>CAVRKR010000001.1:0-372961 GCA_963722265.1 uncultured Alphaproteobacteria bacterium
CCAGCACGGGCGGCGCGAGGCAGATCGGAGGCCGGTGAGCACCCAACTCCCAACTATTTCTAGCGCATTCCGCTACTGCGCGGCATGTCATTTGTGGCCGCTAGCCTAGTCTTACTTGAGTCAGAAAGTCGCATTTTGGGAGCTTGGGATCCTTGATAATTTTGGGAAATTCGGTTTTCGGCATGAGGAGCTGAGATGGATCACCCAATAGTGGCTGACAGTGAATCGCGATTTGAAGCATATGTCGAGGGACTTGTGAGCGTGATCGGCCATGCGGACCGTGCCCGGCCGCTGCGGGATTACTGCGTTGGGCTGATGATGCCATGCGAGCGCAAGAGCGTAGAGCCTATGGCGGCGATGACCGCACCTGAGCGGACGGCAGCGCAGCATCAATCACTCCTGCATTTTGTCGGCGAAGGGCGCTGGTCGGACGAGAAGGTCTTGGCCAAGGTGCGCGAGATGGTCCTGCCGGAGATCTTGCGCCATGGGCAGATCGAGGCCTGGATTATCGACGACACGGGTTTCCCCAAACAGGGCCGGCATTCGGTAGGGGTGGCACGGCAGTATTGTGGTCAACTCGGCAAGCAGGACAATTGCCAGGTCGCGGTGTCGCTATCGATTGCCAATCGCCACGCCAGCCTGCCGGTGGCGTATCGTCTGTATTTGCCGGAAGAGTGGGCGGCGGACGATGAACGCCGGCGCAAGACAGGCGTGCCCGGGGATATCCGCTTCAGGACCAAGCCCGAGATCGCGCTCGAGCAGATCCGTGCGGCCAGTGCAGCCGGCCTGCCGCTCGGTGTGGTGCTGATGGACGCCGGATATGGCTGCAACACGGAACTGCGCAGCAGCATCAGCGCACTGGGGTTGACCTATGTGGCCGGCATCTTGCCGAACACCACGGTATGGGCGCCGGGCATGGCGCCCTTGCATCCCAAAACCTGGTCGGGCCACGGACGTCCGCCGAAGTTGATACGGCGCGATCGCAATCATCGGCCGACCTCGGTCAAGGAGCTTGCTTTGGGCTTGCCGGCAAAAGCCTGGCGCAAGATCGCGTGGCGCGAAGGCTCGGCCGAACAGTTGTCCTCGCGCTTTGCCCGGTTGCGTATCCGTGTCGCCCATCGCGATTACAATCTTACCAAGAGCCGCCCGGAAGAATGGCTGTTGATCGAGTGGCCGAAAGGTGAGGCCGAGCCGACAAAATATTGGTTCTCGACGCTTCCGCAAAATATCACCTTCGGCAACCTGGTAGATCTCACCAAGCTACGCTGGCGCATCGAGCGCGATTATCAGGAGCTCAAGCAGGAGGTCGGGCTCGGGCATTTCGAAGGGCGAGGATGGCGCGGCTTCCACCATCACGCCACACTCTGCATCGCGGCCTACGGATTCCTGATCTCCGAAAGGGAGACGATTCCCCCCTCAGCACCTCGTTCCACCGCGGTGCTCCAGGCGCCTGCCATTCCCAAAGGTTACAGACCCAGAGGCTCCACCGCTGCGGCCCGAGCGGCACATTCCAAACTCGATTGCGACCATGCGCCGACGGCTCGTTCTCGCCCTCGTCAAAAACTTGCCGCGATGTCCGTGCTGCGCCGCTCCGATCAGGAACCTGCCGAAGTACAAAATTTTATGACGCAGTAAGACTAGGAGCCTGTCCGAATAGTCCCTGTTCAATTCTGAGCAAGTCTAATTCAAGCTTGGGCTATGAGCAAGTATTTTCGCCCCTGGAATATCGATCAGACGCTGCTTCTGCCGCCGAATGTGCAGGACTTCGTGCCGAAAGGCCATGTCTCGCGGTTTATCGTTGAGCTGGTGCGGGAGAGCCTCGATCTCAAGGAGATCACGGGCAGCTATGTGAGCGGGCTCGGGCAGCCGCCGTTTGACCCGCGGATGATGGTGGCGCTTCTGCTGCACGGCTATGCGAGTGGGCTGTATTCGTCGCGGCGGGTTGCCCGGGCCTGCCGCGAGCGGAACGATTTTGCGATGATTGTGGCGCTCGATCCGCCGGATTTTCGTACGATCAGCGACTTCCGCAAGCGGCATTTGAAGGCGCTCGGCGCGCTATTCCTGCAGGTTCTGAAGCTGTGCGAGACCGCAGGGCTGGTCAAACTCGGCCATGTCGCGCTTGATGGCACGAAGATCAAAGCGAACGCGTCGAAACATAAAGCGATGAGTTATGAGCGCATGAAGAAACGCGAGGCGGAATTGAAAGCCGAGGTCGCTCGCATGCTGGCGGCCGCCGAGGCGGCGGATGCCGAAGAGGACGAGACTTTCGGCAAGGACAAGCGCGGCGACGAGATGCCGGACTGGGCCGGCGACAAGCAGAAACGGCTGGCGAAGATCCAGCAGGCGATGGCGGCGCTGGAGGCCGAGGCCCGGCTGGCGGCGGAGGAAGAGCGCCGCATCGAGGCCGAAAAGGAACAGCAGCGCCAGGCCGATGGCCGCAAGAAGCCGGGCAAACCGGCGGCGCCGCCATCGGACCAACCTGACCCCAAGTCGCAACGCAACTTCACCGATCCGGAAAGCCGCATCATGAAGTCGAAGGATGGCTTCGTTCAGGCCTATAACGCGCAGGCCGCCGTCGACGCAGGCGCCCAGATCATCGTCGCGCACGAACTGACGCAGTGCGGCAACGATCAGGGCCAGCTGGTGCCCCTGATCAAGGCCATCGAGAACAATCTCGGCCGCAAGCCGGAGCAGGCCTCAGC
The DNA here is from genome assembly GCA_963722265.1 of uncultured Alphaproteobacteria bacterium. Lineage (GTDB taxonomy): Bacteria > Pseudomonadota > Alphaproteobacteria > Rhizobiales > Xanthobacteraceae > Bradyrhizobium. The sequence goes on from CAVRKR010000001.1 coordinate 2,703, forward strand.
GGACTCCGGCTACTGCAGTGAAGCCAATCTCGAAGCGCTCGAAGCCCACGGTATCGACGGCTATGTCGCGCCCGGACGCGCCAAGCACCCGACCGCCGTGAACGAAAAAATTGGCGGACCGTTGACCCAACAGATGCGAAAGAAGATCGACGATGGCGGCTTCGAAACGCCCTACCGGTTGAGAAAGCAAGTGGTGGAACCGGTGTTCGGACAGATCAAACAAGCACGCGGCTTCCGCCAGTTCCTGTTGCGAGGCGTCGAGAAAGTGCGTGCCGAATGGGCCATGATTTGTACCACCCACAACCTGCTGAAGCTGTTCACCCTCGCAAAGGCAGCCTGAGCTGGCTAACCTGCAACAATGATCGGTCGCGATACCTATCTGGACGGGCTCCTAGAGCACGTTGTTTTTTGCCGGAATCGGGCTTGAGCGCACTCGCGGCGGCGACTGCAGTCCGAAGTGCACTCGCCAAGTCCTTGGCGACAGGTGCTAACGGCGTAGCGACGAGGCCCGCGAGCAAGCAAAAGGCTAAGTCTGTTAGATTTGTTCGATCCGTCAGATTTGCTCCAAAAACAATAAGGCCGCCCATCCCTCCTAGCACGACAGATGTCACCATCGCGAGAAACTTGGCGGCATTGCGATATTCCTGCTCGCCGCGCTCGTAGGCGGTGTCGATCACAGCGGTGAGCACGGCATCGAATTGCTTGAGGGCGCTGGCTTCCTCGGGAGCAGCGTCCTGCCCGCTAACCTTCTTCTGCACGGCCGATTGTAATTCGCCCGGATCAACAGCGGCGACATTGGCCAGGGCAGCCGCATCGACGTGCGACAGGCTGAGCTGAATGAGCGACTTGGCTTTGGCCTTCTGGTCATCCTTGGCGACGCCGTTCAACCAGTCCGCTTTCAGTGTTCGCAAAATCGCGTGTTTGCCGCACAAAAATCGGGACCTCAACTTACAATTGTATCCCTTCAACAAATCGCGCGAAGTCAGGACCCAGTTAAATCGAAACGCCCCCTGAGAGCCCGAAGAGGTATTGTGACGGCGAAGCTTTCGCTTGTTCAATCTATTTTTGCGTTCTGAACTCGAAATCGCATTACGTGTCGCATTTAGACAACACCCGCACCACGCGCGGCAGATTGCCGCGCGTGCTACGGGTGTATGGAGCAGCAAGATATTTCAGGGAGGTATCGGCGCGATCCGACCGCCCCCTCGCGTCCCCGAGAGAGCGATCGCCTTGCCTCAGTTCAGCTTCCGCTTCGGCACCGGCGCCTCGAACTGCGCGATCTCGGCGGTCTGCCGCGCCTTGCCGTTGAACGTCAGCACATTGCCCTCGGCCGAAATGGCGACGCGATCGCCATCGCGAACCTCGCCCGCCAGGATCATCTCGGCCAGCGGATCCTGCACATTGCGCTGGATCACCCGCTTCAAGGGCCGCGCACCATAGGCGGGGTCCCAGCCCTTGGCGGCGAGCCAATCGCGCGCCGCGGCATCAAGCGTGAGCGTGATCTTGCGTTCTTCCAGGAGCTTCGAGAGCCGGCTGAACTGGATCTCCACAATCCGCCCCATCTCGCTCTTCTGCAGGCGATGGAACAGGATGATCTCGTCAACGCGGTTGAGGAATTCGGGGCGGAAGTGCGCGCGCACCATGCCCATCACCTGCTCGCGCACCGCCGAGGTTTCTTCGCCTTCCGGCTGGTTGACCAGGAATTCCGAACCGAGATTCGAGGTCATGATGATCAGCGTGTTGCGGAAATCGACGGTGCGGCCCTGGCCGTCGGTCAGGCGGCCGTCGTCGAGCACCTGCAACAGCACGTTGAAGACATCGGGATGCGCCTTTTCGATCTCGTCGAACAGCACGACCTGATAGGGCCGGCGCCGTACCGCTTCGGTCAACGCCCCGCCCTCGTCATAGCCGACATAGCCCGGGGGCGCGCCAATCAGCCGCGATACCGAGTGCTTCTCCATGTATTCGGACATGTCGAGCCGCACCATCGCGGTCTCGTCGTTGAAGAGATATTCGGCGAGCGCCTTTGTCAGCTCGGTCTTGCCGACGCCGGTCGGCCCTAAGAACATGAACGAGCCCATCGGGCGGTGCGGATCCTGCAAGCCCGCGCGCGAACGGCGCACCGCGGTTGCCACGGCATGGACCGCTTCGGCCTGTCCAACCACGCGCTGGCCCAAGCTCTGCTCCATCTTGAGGAGCTTGTCCTTTTCGCCCTCCAGCATCTTGTCGACGGGCACGCCGGTCCAGCGCGAGACCACTTGCGCGATGTGGTTGGCGGTGACCGCCTCCTCCATCATCTCGCCGGCGTTCTCCTTGGCCTCGATCTCGGCGAGCCTTTTCTCAAGCTCGGGAATCCGGCCATAGGCAAGCTCGCCGGCGCGCTGGAATTCGCCGCGGCGCTGCGCGTTGGCGAGTTCGATCCGCAGCGCGTCGAGTTCGCTCTTCAGTTTCTGCGCGTCGGACAGCTTGTTCTTCTCCGCGCTCCAGCGCGCGGTCAAGGCAGCCGACTTCTCCTCGAGTTCGGCGAGCTCCTTTTCGAGCATCTGCAGGCGGCTCTTCGAGCCGGCGTCGCTCTCCTTTTTCAGGGCTTCCTGCTCGATCTTGAGCCGGATGATTTCCCGATCCATCGTATCGAGCTCTTCCGGCTTGGAATCGACCTGCATCTTCAGCCGCGCCGCCGCCTCATCCATCAGGTCGATGGCCTTGTCGGGGAGAAAGCGGTCGGTGATGTAGCGGTTCGACAGCGTGGTCGCGGCAACAAGCGCGGAATCGGTGATCCGCACGCCGTGATGCTGCTCGTATTTGTCCTTCAGGCCGCGCAGGATCGAAATGGTATCCTCGACCGTCGGCTCGGAAACAAAGATCGGCTGGAACCGCCGCGCCAGCGCCGCGTCCTTTTCGACGTGCTTGCGGTATTCGTCGAGCGTGGTGGCGCCGATGCAATGCAATTCTCCCCGCGCCAGCGCGGGCTTTAGGAGATTGGAGGCGTCCATGGCGCCATCGGCCTTGCCGGCGCCGATCAGGGTATGCATCTCGTCGATGAACAGGATGATGCTGCCTTCGGCCGAGGTAACCTCCTGCAGCACGGCTTTGAGCCGCTCCTCGAACTCGCCGCGGTATTTTGCACCCGCAATCAAGCGCGCCCATGTCGAGCGACAGCAGTTTCTTGTCCTTCAGGCTCTCCGGCACGTCGCCATTGAGAATCCGTAAGGCGAGGCCTTCGACGATCGCCGTCTTGCCGACGCCGGGCTCGCCGATCAGCACCGGATTGTTCTTGGTGCGGCGGGAAAGAACCTGGATGGTGCGGCGGATTTCCTCGTCGCGCCCGATCACGGGGTCGAGCTTGCCGTCGCGCGCCGCCTGCGTCAGATCGCGCGAATATTTCTTCAGCGCGTCATAGGCATTCTCCGCCGTCGCACTGTCGGCGGTGCGGCCCTTGCGCAAGCCCTCGATCGCGGCGTTGAGATTTTGCGGCGTGACGCCGCCCTTTCGCAGGATGGAGCCCGCCTCGCTGTCTTTCTCGAGCGCTAGCCCAAGCAAGAGCCGCTCGACGGTGACAAAGCTGTCGCCGGCTTTTTCGCCGGCCTTCTCGGCCGCATCAAAGGCACGCGCGAGATCGGCTGCGAGATAGACCTGCCCGGCGCCGCTGCCGGAAACCTTTGGCAATTTCTTCAGCGCGTCCTCGGTAGTTTTAAGGATCGCGCGCGAGTTGCCGCCCGCGCGGTCGATCAGGCCGCCGGCAAGGCCCTCGCTGTCATCCAGCAGCACCTTCAATAAATGCAGCGTTGAAAATTGCTGGTGCCCCTCGCGCGTCGCAAGCGACTGCGCCGACTGGATGAACCCGCGCGAGCGCTCGGTATATTTTTCGATATTCATGTGAATCCCTTAAGCCTGCCGCCCTGCCCCGAAAGCACAAAGACAGCATCTTCATTGGGGTTCCGCGGCCCGCATTGACATTCCTCAACCCGGCGCGGTCGTCGCCGACGCTAATGTGGTCCACTAGCCGCCGGCTTGGGGCAAATGTGGGAAGGGGTCCCTTGAAACGGAAGAGGCGATTTCACAAATTCGTGTGCGGTAGCCTCGGGGGCCGGAATCCCCTAAGAAAACCGGATGTCGGCACCACCAGTCCACCCAGCCCAAATTACCCAGGCCAAAGTCGCGAGCCTTTATCGTTACCCCGTCAAAGGCCTTTCGCCGGAGCAGCTCTCCCGCGTCACCCTGGAGGCCGGCCAAACCCTTCCCGCCGACCGGCGCTACGCTATTGAAAATGGCCCGAGCGGCTTTGATCCAAAAGCGCCGAAATGGTTGCCAAAATCCTATTTCCTGATGCTGATGCGCAACGAGCGTCTCGCGGGGCTAGAGACTCATTTCGAGGACCGCACCAATCTCCTGACCATTCGGCAAGGCGGCGAGATCGTCGCCCGCGGCGACCTGGAAACGGCGGAAGGCAGGTCAACCATCGAGCGGTTTTTCGCGACGAATTTTGCGCCCGACCTCAAGGGACCGCCCAAGATCCTTAAAGGCCACGACCACAGCTTTTCAGATGTGGCCCGCAAGGTCGTCTCCATCATCAACCTTGCGAGTCTCGCCGCGATCGAAGGGATCGTCGGCCAGCCAGTTCACCCCTTGCGCTTCCGCGCCAATCTGTATGTCGCGGGCTGGCCCGCGTGGCACGAATTCGAATTGCTCGACCGAACGATTTCCATAGGCGACGTCCGGTTGAAGGTGGTGAAGACGATCGTCCGTTGCGCGGCGGTCAATGTCGATCCCGAAACCGCGATGCGCGACCTCGACATCCCGCACACGCTGGAGCGCCGGCTCGGCCACGACGAGTGCGGCGTATACGCCGAGGTCGTCGCCGGCGGTACGGTCAACGTCGGCGACGCGATTGGGACCGAAGAGCCAGAGCTGTAGCGGTACGCTCTCTCCCTCCCTCGCCCCGCTCTTCGCGGGGAGAGGGTGGGGTGAGGGGCTCTCTCCACGAGCGCAACTCGCGGAGACTCCCCCTCACCCGCCCGACTTCGCTGCGCTTCGCCGGGCGACCTCTCCCCGCACGCGGGGCGAGGTGAAAAGCCACCAGCTATCAGCTCGTCGGCATCACATATGTGTAGATCCGGCCGCGCGAGATCGGCGCCTCCCGGACGCGATTGCCGTTATTGCCCGAGATCATGATCGGATTGCCCTTGGCGTCGATGCCGGTGATGATCCCGACATGGCCGCCGCCGCGACGGCCCATCACGGCGATGGCGCCGACCTGCGGTCCGGAGACGCGCTGTCCGTAATGCATGAACGAGCTTGCCATGTCCGAGCCGGTGCCGCGATAGCCGGACTCCTGAAGAACCATGTTCATGAAACGCGCGCACCACAGGCTGCCGCGGCCGGTCGGATTGCCGCCGAGGTAACGGCGCGCGTCGGCCACCACATTGGACGAGCCGAAACCGCCAGACGGGCTCTCGCCCCCGACGAGGGTGCTTGTCGACAGGCTGGCGTGGGCATCGGCAAGGCCACGCGAGCGCATATGCGCGACGCCCGCATCCCAGCGCGACATGTGCCGGTACTGGTTGCGCGCCATGTGCCGGTATCGATGGGCCACGTGGCGATAATGATGAAATGCGTAAGTCCGCCTTGCGTGATGGACGACGTCATGCGCATGCCGCCTTGCGCCATGATGCGACCTTGCTGAAGCGGGGGTTACAGAAACGGCATATGCCGTGGAACAGAGTGCCAGCGCAACAAGCGACCGGCGGAACGCGGATGATTCAAGCATACTTAACTTACCTTTTTTTGCACCCCCTTTATCCCCGCCGGCTCGTGATGGCCGACATCCGCGCCCCGTTAAAAATTGCGGTGTGGCGAGAGCAAGACGCGATGCGGCAGCGCGCCATCAATTCCCTGGTGATTCCGCGATCATTTCGTGACGAAAAAGAATCGATTCTGCCTCATTGCGGCCGCGAGCATTAACTGCGATTTTTGGGACAAGGTGGTTTCCAGGCCGGCACCGGCTCGCCAGGGCTTGATTAAATCGGCTCATGCCCGGGTTATTACCTCGCCCCGCTTGCGGGGAGAGGTCGGCGCGAAGCGCCGGGTGAGGGGGACTCTCCGCGAGTCCGGGTCTGTCGAGAGAGACCCCTCACCCCGACCCTCTCCCCGTGAAGAACGGGGAGAGGGAGCAATGGTCGATCGCTGCTGCAACTCAATCTAATCTCATCGTGCTCTAGAACACGCCAAAATAGAAGGAAAGCCGAATGCCCCACGCCTTCACGAAGGACAAAGTCAGCCTCTATTTCGAGGAGGTGGGAGTCGGAACGCCGATTATTTTCCTGCACGAATTTGCGGCCGACCATACCAACTGGGAACCGCAGATGCGCTATTTCTCGCGCGGGCATCGCTGCATCGCCTATTCCGCGCGCGGGTATACCCCCTCCGACGTGACGCCGTCGCCGGACGCTTACACCTACGAGCATTTCTACAGGGATTCCCTCGCCGTCCTCGATCATCTCAACATCGCGAAAGCGCATTTCGTGGGCCTGTCGATGGGCGCCTACTCCTCGCTCCAGGTCGGCCTCAACGCGCCCGAGCGCGCGCTGTCGATGACGCTCGCCGGCGTTGGTTCGGGCTCGGCACTCGAAAATCTCGAGGCCTTCCGCAAGCAATGCCGGGCCAATGCCGAACAAATCGAGACACTCGGCTCGATCGAAGTCGCGAAAGTGACGCGCGAGGCGCCGAGCCGGATTCCGTTCCTGGTGAAGGACCCGCGCGGGCACGCCGACTTCTACCGCGCGCTTTCCCGCCACGACGCCAAAGGCTCGGCCAACACCATGCGCGGCTTTCAAGGCGGCAGGCCCTCGATCTACACCATGCGCGATGCCATCAGGAAGGTGCCGACGCCGGCGCTGATCATCTGCGGCGACGAGGACGATCCCTGCGTCGAACCGAGCCTGTTCCTGAAGAAGCATCTTCCGGCCTCGGGCCTTTCGATGTTCCCCAAATCCGGCCACGTGCTCAATCTGGAAGAGCCGGCGCTGTTCAACGAAACAGTCGAACGCTTCATCGCGCTGGTGGAGGCCGGTCGCTGGAGCGTGCGCGATCCGAGGTCGGTGGCGGTTTGACAGCAAGATGAAAAGGCTAAGGACTGAGATATGCAGGAGGGGGAACTTGACGTGTCTAAATCAGCTTGGAAAGAAGTCTTATTGAGACATAGTTCGCTCTTCACTTCCGTTGCACCTGTACCCATTGCACTGATGGCTTGTGTTGTGTTGAACGGCGATTGCCAAGGGGCCGTTTTATGAGTGACCTGTTGGGAAAAATTCGCGATGCGATATTAGCAAATCCCTTAGCGGTACTTTTCTTTACCTTGGCTGTGATCGCCGCATACGGAATGCGCAAGTTGCGCTTTTCACATAAATTACGTATATTAGGCGCCAAAACACAGGACACCAGACATGGCTCACTCCATCCCGGCTTCAGAGTTCACTCGGAACTTTGGCCGCTACCGAATGCTCGCGCAGCGAGAGGCCGTGGCCGTATCGAGCCACGGTTCGATTACAGGCTATTTCGTTGCGCCGGATGAGTACGAGGAATTCCGCCGCTTCAAGCAGCGTCGCCGCAGCTTCGCAACGGCGGAGCTTTCCGACGAGAGGGTTGCGGCGATCGGCGCCTCGCGCATGGACGAGCGGCATGCGCATCTCGATTCGATGCTTGAACCCAAGAAATAGCGCGGACGCGTGCCGATACCCACGCCTGAGCCGGGTCTCGTCATTTCCTATGCCTATCTGTGGCATCACGAGCGCGAAACAGGCCAGGAAGAAGGGCGCAAAGATCGCCCGAGCGTGATCGTGCTGGCGGTCGAGCGCTCCGCGAACGATACGACGATCGTTGTGGTTCTGCCGATCACGCATTCTCCTCCGGCCCATCCCGCTAGCGCCATCGAAATACCCACAGCGGTTAAGCGCCATCTCGGGCTGGATGACGAGCGCTCCTGGATTTTCGTCGCAGAAGGAAACGAATTCGATTGGCCCGGTTACGACATCAGGAAAATCGGCCGCAGCGATCGCTACGACTACGGCTTCTTGCCGCCACAATTCTTCAAGCAGGTCATCGAGGCCTTCGCCGCATGGCATCGCGCTCATAAGGTAACGCTAACCTCGCGCGATTGATCTACGAGATTATTTTGCTTCGAGGGGAATCAGATGACGATCCAGTTCGAAAAACTGAAAACGAGGTTACTCGTCAACCCGAAGGTGAAGGCCGAGTACGACGCGCTCGCGCCGGAGTTCGAGATAGCGGACCTGCAATCTCGAGATTCCGGGTTCGATGCGTCGCATCGCCCCGGAATGACGGCGGAGAGAAAATCGCCACGCTGACCGGCGTCCCGCCGTTGCGCCAAACGGCGAATTTACCTAACCCGATCAAGCTGATGCTACCTGTCCAGTCCTTGGCATAAAAATATTTCGCTTAACCCGTCGAGACTGAGCAAGAATTGTTTCTATCGAGGTGCGGGGCGGCCGATTGCGAACAGTGGCTCGATGTGTGTTCGGCATGGCTCCAGAACGATCCGAATGCACTGCAGGGCGTCTTTGAGAGCGCATTGGAGCCATAAGAGGAACTTTGCGATGCGGGCCACAAATCCCTCGAACCCGAGGATATTGAGCACGCGGGTGAAGTTGTAGCAGAGTGCCATCAAGCTCCATTCGCCGCGAACCTTGTCGAAGCCGCGAACGAGAAAGTGGCGATAGCCGGCGCGGCACTTGAGCGTGCCAAAGGGATGCTCGACAATCCCCGAACGACGGCGCATCAGCTCGCCTGCGCCTTGCATCCGCGCGCGATGACGTTCCAGAACGTCTTCGTGTTCCCAGCGACCGATGGTCCGGGTGGCGGCCTTCGGAGAGAGACAACGGGCCTTTAGCGGGCACGCTCGGCAGATCGCCTTGCGGCCAGCATAACGGTTCTCGATACGGCCGCTGACGTTCTTCCAACTTCCCTTCATCCGATGCAGCAGCTGGCCGGCGGGACAAGTGTAGGCATCGGCTGCCGCGTCATAGCTGAAGCTCTTGAGGCCAAAGCGGCCCTGCTTCTCGAGCCGGCCATTGCCTTCTGACGCTGGCACATAGGCTTTGATGCCGTCGTCCTCGCACGCCTTCAGTTCAGAACTGCTGTAATAGCCCTCATCGGCGAGCGCCTGCAGCGTCTTGGCGTCGAGAGCCTCCTTTGCCGCTTTCGCCATCGCATGGAGCTGACCGACATCGCTGCTGTCGTTCACCACCTCGCTGGCGACGATGAGCTTGTGCTTGTCGTCGACGGCGACCTGCACATTGTAACCTGCTACAGCCTGACCGTTCTTGACCAGAAGCCGGGCGTCCGGATCGGTCAGCGACTGCTGCGTCTCGCCGCTCTCATCAAGCCGAGCTAGATCGGCCTGCGCGCGCGAGCGCTTGGCCATCAGCGCCGCGACCTTCGCGCCAAGATCGCCGCCATCTCCGCTCCCGCCAACGCCCGGACCGTCAGGACGATCGTTGGTTCGGTCCCTGGCCTCCGCCGCATCATTGTCTTCAAGTGACCGGCCGTAAGCTTCGATCTCCTGGTCCAGCTTTGTGATCTGTTCGGCGAGTCTTCTGCGCGTAAAAATGCTCGCCTTGCTGGCGTCGCCATGAAAGAACGAGCCGTCGATCGCTACAACAGTGCCGCCGACAAGGCCAAGCTCGCGAACCAGCAGCACGAAATTGCGGTTCGTCGCCTTCAGCGCATGCCAGTTCTCCTTGCGGAAGTTGGCGACCGTCCGATAGCCCGGCCTCAGGTTCTTCAATAGCCAGATCAGTTCCAGATTGCGGCAGGCTTCCCGCTCCAGCCGCCGCGACGACCTGATCTGGTTGATGTAGCCGTAAAGATAGAGCTTCAACAGATCGGCTGGATCGTAGGGCGGCTGTCCCACCTCAACGCCACGATCCGCATGGCGGAACCCCAGCTTCGCTAGATCGAGAGCACAAACAAAGCTCTCGATCGCTCGCACCGGATTGTCCGGCCCCACATAGTCCTCAATCCGGCGCGCAAGGAGGCTAGCCTGCTCTCGGCTCTCGCCGGACTTGAATGTGTGATTCGTCATAAAACGAATCGTACATCAACTCCCGAAAACGACCGTAATTCTTGCTCAGTCTCGACGGGCAAATCATCTCTACAAGCTGCCCCGTCCCGCCCACAAGAGGGACGTTTCGCGATCGTCACGAACGTTGGGCTTGGGATGCGATGGACGCCGACGGCGCGCAACGACGAAGCGCGCTGGAGGCGGACGGCGAAGTCGTGTGGTCCTGGCGCCCCGACGCTGGCGTCAAGCGTGCGGGAGGTATCCCGCAGGCGATGGTGGCAAAAGAGCCCGGTCACCAGGGAGAGCGCGAAGGAAACCGTTAAAACCATTCGCGTGCGGGAATGCCGGGTTGGCCCGGCGCGACCGTGGTGACTAACTCGTGTGGTTTTTATTTTTCCCACGCGAGGCGGGTGCAATGGGCACCCGGCATTCCCCACGCCCTCAAGGGGCGGAACTATCATGCAAAGCTCGGGCGCGTTTGCGTCGCGGGGATCTTCGTCATGGCCGGGCTTCGTCCCGGCCATCCACGCCTTACTGCTTGACCAAAGCAAAGACGTGGATGCCCGGCACAAGGCCGGGCATGACGAGTGGATAGGACCCTGCGAAGACGCGAACCTACGCCGCTACCTGCCCCGGACAAGATGCCGCTAGATCGTCCCGCGACCCTGCGCTAGTCTTTCACCCAACCGGTTAAAAAAATCGGCCGCCAAAAACAGCAAGAACGAGACAGAACCAGGCAGGGAGAGTGATGTGAGTTCAGGGAGAGTGGTCAGGCTTGCCGCCGCCGCGGCGATGTTGCTGGTTGCGGCGCCCGCGATGGCGCAGGACACCATCACGGTGTGGTGGAGCAAGGGCTTCTACAAGTCCGAGGACGACGCGCTGATCGCCGCGATCAAGAAGTTCGAGGCAAAAACCGAAGTCAAGGTCGAGCTGTCGCAATACGCGATCCAGGACATGATTCCCAAAACCGTCGCAGCGCTGGATTCCGGCACCGTGCCCGACGTCGCCTTCTCCGATAGCTACGACGTGCAGGCGTCCGGCAAATGGGCGTTCGAAGGCAAGCTCGAAGACCTCTCCGACATCCTGTTGCCGATGAAATCGAGATTCGCGCCGAACGTGCTGGAAACCACCTATCTCTACAACGACCAGACCAAGAAGCGCGACTATTACGGCTTCCCGATGAAGCAGCAGAGCATGCATGTGCAGATCTGGAGCGACCTTCTGGAACAGGCCGGATTCAAACAAAGCGACATCCCGACCAAATGGGCGGATTACTGGTCGTTCTGGTGCGATAAGGTTCAGCCCGCGATCCGCAAAGCCACGGGCCAGCGCATCTACGGCATCGGCCAGCCGATGGGCGTGGAATCCACGGATAGCTTGCAGTCGTTCTACACCTTCATGGATGCCTACAACGTCAAGCTGGTGGACGACGACGGCAAGATCCTGGTCGACGACCCCAAGGTGCGCGAGGGCCTGATCCACGCGCTGAAGGATTACACCGACACCTACATCAAGGGCTGCACGCCGCCCTCCTCCACCACCTGGAAGGACCCGGACAACAACGTCGCCTTCCACAACAAGACGATCGTGATGACGCACAATTTCACGATCTCGATCGCGGCGAAGTGGTTCGAGGACTCCACAAATCCGGCGCTCACCCCCGAGCAGCGCGCCGCCGGCAAGAAGGCCTACGAGGAAACCATCATCACCGCCTCATTTCCGCTCAAGCCTGACGGCACGCCGATCAAATACCGCTCCGACGTCAAGACCGGCGCGATCTTCACCGCCGCGAAGAACAAGGCGATGGGGAAGGAGTTCATCAAGTTCATGATGGAGGAGGATAATTTAAGGCCTTATGTCGAGGGCGCGCTCGGCCGATGGTTCCCGGTGACATCAGCAAGCCAGCAAAGCCCGTTCTGGCAGGCGGATCGGCATCGCAAAGCCGTCTACAACCAGTTCATGGGCGGCACGCAGCCGTTCGATTTTACCAAGAACTGGAAGTTCACCATCCTGAACAACGAGAACGTCTGGGCCAAGGCAATGAACCGCGTGGTCAGCGAGAAGGTGCCGGTGGAGAAAGCGGTGGACGAGATGATCGCGCGGATCAAGGAAGTCGCGGGGTAGGATGCGGGCTGTGGCTCGACCACTGCTACAGTATTTTCCGTGTCCCGGACGAGGTGCAGCGTTCTTCACGATGCACCGCAGAGCCGGGACCCAGACGATGCAGACTGCAGAATGGACCCCGGATCAGCAGCGCACCGCCATAGCGCGTCGAAGACGCGCGTAAACGCTGCGCAGCATCCGGGGCACGAAGTTTCGCAACGCCGTTCCAAGATTAACCGACCATGGCGATCACGATCTCAGCATCCGACCACACAGCGCCAGCCGCGCCGTTATCGCCGCGGCTGTCGACGCCGCAGGTCTGGGGCATCGTGATGGTCGTGCCGTATCTGCTCGTGTTCGCAGCCTTCGTGGTCTATCCGGTGTGCTACGGTTTCTGGCTGGCGCGGCAGCCTTCGAGTTACGTCGCGCTGGCGCACGATCCGATCTTCGCGCGCGCGGCCGTCAACACGCTGATCTTCCTCGTCGTCGGCATCAATCTGAAAATGCTGATCGCGCTGTTCCTGTCCGGCTTCTTCGTCCAGTCGCGAAGCTGGATCAAATGGCTTTCCGTGATCTTCATCCTGCCCTGGGCGGTGCCCTCGATCCCGACCATCCTGTCGGTGCGCTTCATGCTCAATCCAGAATGGGGCATGGTCAACCAGCTGATCTTCAAATTCACCGGCGAGGACGGGCCAAACTGGCTCAACGATCCCGCGGTGGCGCTCGCGATGGCGATCGGCGTGCACATCTGGAAATCGCTGCCGTTCTGGACGCTGATCCTGATGACGGGAAGGCTCGCGATCTCCCAGGACCTGTTCGAGGCCGCCGACGTCGATGGCGCGAGCTGGTGGCAGAAATTCCGCTTCATCACCTGGCCGTCGATGCAGGCATTGTATCTCACCTGCACGCTGCTCTCGATGATCTGGACGCTCGGCGATTTCAACAGCGTGTACTTGCTGACCGGCGGCGGTCCGGCCGATCTCACCCATGTGCTGTCGACGCTCGGTATTCGTTACTTGAGGCTCGACCAGCTCAACCTGGCGATGGCCTCGATCGTTTGCGCGATGCCGCTGGTGCTGCCGCTGGTCTATTTCATGATGAAACGGTTGTCGCGATGAAGTGGCCGACGCTACGCCAGACCACGACCGAGGCGCGGCTGCTCTTGATCGGCATCCCCGTGTTCATCTGGACCATGATTCCGATCTACCACATGTTCGTGTTCGCGATTTCGCCGAAGGAAGATGCATTCTCCGGCAAATTATGGCCCGACCACCCGACGCTGCACAATTTCGAGATCGTGTTTCGTCAGCAGCATTATTTCCTGCGGGATTTCTGGGTGCAGTTCGCCAATTCGACCGTGATTGCGGCGTCCGTCGGCGCACTGACGCTGGTGATCGCGACCTCGGCGGCGTTTGCGATCTCGCGGCTGCGCGTGCCGGGCGGGCGGATCGTGCTCAATCTCGCGCTGTTCACCTACTTCATCCCGGCGGCGTTTCTGGCCGTGCCGATGTACCGCACCATGGGCAATTACGGCCTGCTCAACACCAGCTGGGCCCTGATTTTGGCGATGGTGACCATCGCCTCGCCCTACGCGATCTGGGTGTTGAAACAGGCTTCCGACAAGCTGCCGGTGGAACTTGACGAAGCCGCGGTGATGGACGGCGCCACCAGCTTGCAGATTTTCCGCCTGGTCTACATTCCCCTGATGATGCCCTCGCTGGTCGCGATCGGCACCTATGCCGTGCTGCTCGCCTGGAACGAATATCTCTACGCGTTCCTTTTGCTCTCGAACGACCACGACATTACCTTGCCCGTGGCGCTCGGCAATTTCCTCTCTGCCGACAATTCGCCGTGGGAATTGTTGATGACCACCGGCTTCATCTACGCGCTGCCGCCGGCCGCGATCTACTACGCCTTCCGCCGCTACATGGTCGGCGGGCTGACCGCGGGCGCGGTGAAGTCGTGAGCATGACGGGGACGCTAAAGCCGCGCGGCAGCCTTGCCTCGCGCATCCGAAAGCTTCGCGGCCACCGAAGCAACCATGATCACCACCGCGATCAGCGCCACTACCAGCGTGCAAATTGCGTTGATTTCTGGCTTTACCCCGAGCCGCACCTCCGAATAGATCCGGATCGGCAGCGTCGCCGAACCCGGGCCGGTGGTGAAGCTTGCGATCACGAGATCGTCGAGCGACAGCGTAAACGCCAGCATCCAGCCTGCCACGATCGAGGGCAGGATCAAAGGCAGCGTCACCGCGACGAACGCGCGCAAGGGAGCGCAGCCGAGATCCATCGCCGCCTCCTCGAGACTTCGAATCGAGCGCGCCAAGCCGGGCCTGCACCACCACGGCGACGAAGCACATGGTGAGCGTGGTGTGGGCGATCGTCACGGTCCAGAAGCCGCGCTCGGCGCTGAGCGCCACGAACAACAACAGCAGCGAGAGCCCGGTGATGACTTCGGGCATCACCAGCGGCGCATAGAGCATGCCGGAGAACAGTGTCCGTCCCCTGAAGTCCGCGCCGCGCGACAGCGCCACCGCTGCCAGCGTGCCGAGCAGCGTCGCCAGCGTCGCGGCGCTCACCGCCACGCGCAGGCTCATCCAGGCGGCGTCGAGCATGGCCTCATCGTTGAAGAATTCGAAATACCAGCGCAGCGACCAGCCGCCCCACACCGTCACCAGCCGCGAGGCGTTGAACGAATAGACCACCAGGATCACGATCGGCAGATAAAGAAACGCGAGCCCCAGCGCCAGCGCGGTAATGTTGAAGGCGGAAAGCCTGTTCGACGCACGCGCCATCACCGCGCCTCCAATTGCCGGCGCTGCAGGCGGTCGTACAGCAACAGCGGGACGAGCAGCAGGAGCAGCAGGATCACGGCGGCGCTTGATGCCACCGGCCAATCCTTGTTGGTGAAGAATTCCAGCCACAGCGTCTGGCCGATCATCAGCGAGTTGGAACCCGCGAGCAGATCAGGGATCACGAATTCACCGACGATGGGAATGAAACAGAGCAGCGCGCCGGCGCCGACACCCGGCAGCGAGAGGGGAAACGTCACGTGCCAGAACGAGCGAAGCGGCGAGGCGCCGAGATCGTGTGCCGCTTCCAAAAGCGCCGGATCCATTTTGGCGAGCGTCGCATAGAGCGGCAGGATCATGAACGGCAAATAAGAATAGACGATGCCGAGATACATCGCACTGTCGGTCGAGAGCCACACCACCGGCGTTGCGACCAGATGCAGCGTCAGCAAGATCTGGTTGAGCAGACCGTCATGCTGCAGGATGTTGATCCAGGCATAGATGCGGATCAGGAAGGAGGTCCAGAACGGAACGATCACCAGCATCATCGCGACGCCCTGCCAGCGCTGCGGCAGCCGCGCCATGCCATGGGCGATGGGGTAGCCGATCAGAAGCAGGATCGCGGTTGCGACCGCGGCAACGACGAGACTGCGCAAATAGGAAAGGACATAGAGATCGTCGGTGACGAGCAGCTTGAAATTATCGAGCGAGAGCGCGGCGAACGCCGTTTCGATGGCCTCCCAGCCCTCGGCCGGATCGAACACCGGCACATAGGGCGGCTGCGCGATCGCGGTTTGCGAAAGGCTGATCTTCAGGACAAATACAAACGGCACCAGGAAGAACAGCGCCATCCAGAGATAAGGCGCAATCGCTGCAAGGCGCGCCGGACGCGTGAAGATCGAGGGTGAGCTCATTGCTCCAGCACCACGCAATCCTCGGGCGAGAACCACGCCACTACGCGCTGGCCCACGGCATAGGCGTCAAGATCGAGCCGCGCGGTGTTGGCCATCGACGAGCGCAGCAGGGCGCCGCTGTCGAGCTTCACCTTGTAGGCGGTCACGCCGCCGAGGTAGCTGACGTCAGTGACGACGCCTTCCAGCCGGTTGAGCGCATTGGTGTTGTCCGACACCGCCGGACCGCGGCGCGACAGCTTGACCTTCTCGGGGCGGATCGCGACGCAGAGATTTTCCTTGGTGACCGGCTGGCGCGGCTCGGCGACATGGAGAATGCCGGCCTCGCGCGTCGCGATCGCGAGCCGCGGCGCCATCGTCAGATGGCCGCCTTCGCGCCTTTCGAGCTGACCCTCGAACAGATTGATGTCGCCGACAAACTCCGCAACCCAGCGCGAACGCGGCGCTTCATAGAGCTCGCGTGGCGCTGCGACCTGTTCGAGACGGCCCGCATCCATCACGCCGATCCGCGCCGCCATCGTCATCGCCTCCTCCTGATCGTGGGTGACGATGATGAAGGTCAGGCCGAGGCGGCGTTGCAATTGCAACAGTTCGAGCTGAGTGCTTTCGCGCAGTTTCTTGTCCAGCGCCGCGAGCGGCTCGTCGAGCAAGAGCACCCGCGGACGCCGCGCCAGCGAACGCGCCAGCGCCACGCGTTGCCTCTGGCCGCCGGAGAGCTGATCCGGTTTGCGTTTTTCCAGGCCTTCGAGCTTGACCAAAGCGACCAACTCGTCGACGCGGGTTTCGATCTCGGCAGCCGGCATCCGCGCGCGCTTCAATCCGAAGGCGATGTTGTCCCGTACGCTGAGGTGGGGAAACAGCGCGTAATTCTGGAACATCATGTTGAGCGGGCGCTCGTGCGGCGGCACCTGCGCGATATCGTTGCCGTCCAGCAGAATACGGCCTTCGTCCGGCGTCTCGAATCCGGCGAGCATCCGCAAGAGCGTGGTCTTGCCGCAGCCGCTCGGGCCGAGAAGGGCAAAGAATTCTCCGGCGTGGACGTCGAGCGAAAGCCCGTCGACCGCGCGGAAGACGCCGAATTTCTTCACCACCGCCTCGAACCGCAACAGCGGCACATCGGCCGCTGCCTGCGGTTCGCCGTTCGGCGAATCCGCATCACCAGCGGACTTCGCAACGTCCTCGGTCATGATGCCAACCTGCCCCATCACCGCAAGCTAGCGGCGGAACCGCCCCGGCTCAACCGCTCCGCTGTGGATGGCCGCACATATATAGGCCCATCACGTTACCGTCGCCATGAACGCCGCAAGCCGCTCACGATCCGCGTGCCCCATGGTCAGGCCGAGCTTCGAGCGGCGCCAGAGAATGTCGTCTGGAAAACGCGCCCATTCCCTCGCCATGAGATAGCGTACCTCCGCACCCGTCAGGTCTGGACCAAAGGTGGGAGCCAAATCGGCGGCATCCTTGGCGTTCCCAAGCACTGCATCAAGCCGCGAGCCGTAGGCCGAGACGAGACGCAGAGCCTGATCCCCGGTCAGGAACTTCCAGCGCTCGCGCGTGCGCTCGACCTCCGTTTCGAAGCGCTCGTGCGGAAAATCGCCGCCCGGAAGGGCGGCGTGCGCGGTCCAGCGCGGCGACATCGGGTAGAAGGGGGAGAGCCGGGAGACGGCTCGCTCGGCGCGCAGCCGCGAGGTTGTGACGTCGCCGCCAAAGATGGTCAGCAGCGGCGCCTTGCCTCGGCGGGCATCGAACGTCATCGTCCCCTCACGTGCGATCCGCCTGCCCGGGCGGCCCGTAACCAGGTTGACGCCGGAGACGGACCTGATCACGTCGGACGGATCGACCGGCTCACGGAAATACCGGTTGGCCGCGTCGCAGAGATAGGTCACTTCGTCGGCGGCCATCGACACGGCGGCGGGGTCGCCCTTGAATGACCGTGCGACGGTGCCGATCATCGTGAAATCGCGCAAATAGGGAGTGGCGAAGATCAGTCGCCGGTCTCGGTTCTGGAAGACATAGACATTGTCGGTTTCGAACAATCGCCTGACGATGATCTGGCCGAGCTTGATCGCCGCAGCGCGCGGCGGCGGGGTGCGCAGCACGGTCTCCGCGACCGTAGCCGTCCAGGCGCCTGCGGCGTTGGCAAGCGACCTTGCCGTCATCACCTGCCGATGGCCGCGATCGACCACTGCAAGCCGCCAGACATCGGACCGGTCGGCGCGAACGCAGCGCGCGCCGGTGCGGATCACCGCGCCGCGCTCCGCGGCGTCGATAGCGGCCGCCATCACCAGCCGCGAATCGTCCACCAGGCAATCGGAATATTCGAAGGCAACGCCGAACGGCCGCTTCAGCGCGTTACCGATCGGATGATGCGTGACGTCGATCGTTGCCGCCGGTGGCAGGCCGCCGGGCGGAGCCAGCCGGTCGTAGAGCAACAGCCCAAGCCGCAGCAGCCAGGGTGGACGCTCGTCGGAATGAGCGGGGATCACAAACCGGGCCGGACGCACCAGATGTGGTGCGATCCGCATCCAGACGTCGCGCTCGGCCAGTGCCGCGCGCAGGCTGGAAAACGCTCGCCGCTCCAGCACGCCAAGATCGCCCTGGATCAGTCGCCCGGTGGCACCGGAGGCGGCGCCGCCGAGGTCGCCCTGCTCGAGCAAGATGACCCGCAGCCCACGCCCGGCGGCGTCACGCGCAACGCTGACGCCGTTCAAGCCGCCGCCGATGATCGCAAGGTCGTAGTCCGCCATGCGGTAGCTATAGCGTTTTCAGGCCAAGATTGTCCTGCACTTGATGCGGGAAGGGATGATTTTGCTAGATGGAACGCGTCAGAGACGAATGCCTCAGCCGGCCTTCCGCGTGGGTGCCGCCGCATCGCCAACGGCGCGGCCGACAAGCGCATCGTAGTTGGCGATCGGCAGCGGCTTGCCGATGAAATAGCCCTGCACCGCGTCGCAGCCCTCCTCGGCGAGGAAGCTGAGCTGTTCCTGGGTTTCCACGCCTTCGGCGACGATCGACATTTCCAGGCCGTGCCCAAGCCCAATGACCGCGCGAACAATCGCCGCCGATTGCGGATTGCGCCCGAGATTGATGACAAAAGCGCGATCGATCTTGATCTTGTCGAATGGAAACGCCTGCAGATAGCTCAGCGAGGAGTAACCGCTGCCGAAATCGTCCATCGAGATGCGCACCCCGAGCCCCTTCAACCGCCGCAGCAACCCAAGGCCACGGTCAAAATCCTCGATCAGCACGCCCTCGGTGATCTCAAGTTCAAGCCGGCCGGGCGGCAGTCCGGTTTCGAGAAGGATCGAATGCACAAGGCTGACGACATCGCCGTGCATGAATTGCACCGGAGACAGGTTCACCGCGACTTGCAGCGGCAGCGGCCAGGAGGCGGCCTCGCGGCAGGCTTCGCGCAGAATCCATTCGCCCATCTCGACGATCAGGCCGCTCTCCTCCGCCAGCGGGATGAACTCGGAAGGCGGCACAAAGCCGCGCGCCGGATGCCGCCATCGCGCCAGGGCCTCGAAGCCGATCACCTCGCCGTTGCCGACGACCTGGCGCGATAGTGCCTGCGGCTGATAATGCAGCGAGAGTTCGCCGTTCTTGACGGCTGTCGACATGTCCTGGTGCAAGACGCGACGGTCGCGAATTTGCTGGTCCATCTCGGGTTCATAGATGCTGATCGAACCGCGCGATTTTGCCTTGGCGCGGAAAAGCGCCGCTCCCGCGTTCGCAAGCAGGGAAGCCGCGTCGGCGCCATTATGCGGGAAGATCGAAATGCCCGTCGTGATTCCGGTACGAACCGATTTGCCGTCGATCAGGAATTCCTTGGCCAGCGTTTCGGCAAGCTGTTCGGCCAAGAGCATTCCGGCGACGGGCTGCTTGCCATCGATGATCAATCCGAACTCGTCGCCGGAAAGCCGCGCCACCACGCCGCCGCGCGCCGAAGCCAGCAACCGCTTCGCTACCTCGATCAGCAACTTGTCGCCGGTCGCATGCCCGAATACGTCGTTGATTTCCTTCAGGCCGTCGAGGTCGATCGACAGCACCGCAAACTCCTCGTCGGTACCGCTGCAAGCCTCGATCATCTGCGCGAGAGCCTGCAGGAAGGCGGCGCGGTTCGGCAGATCGGTCAGGCCGTCGTGATAGGCCATATGGGCCATGCGCGACTCGGTCTGGCGGCGGTCGGTGACGTCTTCATGGGTCTTGATCAAATATTGCGGCTCGCCCGTGTCGTCGAGCACCGTCATTCGCCGCGTCAGGAACAGCCGCAACCCGTCCCTGGTGCTGATCGGGTGCTCTTCGGTGAGAAGGCCGCGCTTCCTGATCGCCGCCTCGTCACGCGAAACGATCAGCTTGGCTTCCCGCGGATTGAAAATATCGGTGGCCGTCAATCCAGTGGCTTCCTCGCGGCTGCGGTTGAGGATGATCTCGGCGCCGCGGTTGGCAAGAAGGTATTTCCCGTCGCGGACGCGTTCGACGGTCAGCGACACCGGAATGTTGTCGACGATGAGTTCGAGGAACTTCTTGGTGTTTTCAAGCTCGATGGAGAGCGATCGGCGTTCGGTGACATCATCGAACAACGCGATCAGGAATTCCGGCTCGTTCTTGTGATTTCGCGCGATCACGCGATTGCTCTCGAGAACTCGTTTCTCGGAACCGCGCTCGACGACGAATTCGTTGCGGAACTGGCCTTCGGGTGCGCCAATGGCCGCGCGGTCCGCCGCCTCGATGCTTGCCGCGGTCTCGGGCCGGAAAATCTCGTCAGCGCGCTTGCCGATGATACGATCGCGGGAGAAGCGCGAGAAGCGCTCGAACGCGCGGTTGGCAAAGATGTAGCGACCGTCTTCGATGTTCTTGGCGGCCACGCATACCGGAACGTTCTCGATCACCGATTCCAGGAACTGCTTGGTCGAAGCGAGCTGCCTCGAAAGTTTGCGTTGCTCGCTGCAATCGTCATGCGTCGACACCGAACCGCCGTTCGGCAGGTAAAAATGTTTGACAAGAATGGAACGTCCGTCGGGCAGCTCGGTGATGTGACCTCCGGGCGCGCTGGCAAGGGTGAAGAAATCCTCCACGCTGACGTCAAGCACGCCGCGCCTGCGACGCAGTTCCAGGAGTTCCGAGCCGTCCATCAGCGGGGGAACATCCGCGCGGACGAGGCCGTACATTTCGAGATACCGGTCGTTGCAGAAAACGACCCGCTTTCGCGAGTCCGTAATCACAACGCCCTGGCTGAGGTTATTCAGGGCGGAACTGACAAACGCGCTTCTGCGCAACTGCGAGCGCTTGACCCTGCGCAGCGCCGACAGGATCCACAACGCGATCGAGAGAGCGAAGCAGCAGACGACGATACCGCCAATCAGCGCTTCCCAGACCACACTGGGATCGGCGGAGCGGATGAATTCCGACAAGGCAGATTCCGGGCCAGCCGCAAAGGCTGCGCCGAACGGCGCAACCGTGGCAAGAAGGCACATCACGACCCCTGCGGGAATCGTGATTCCGCCGCCTGCCTGCCAATTCTTTTCAGCCATCAAACACCCGCGGATTTCTGCGGCCGAGTGTCTGGCTTCACGGGTTTGGATCAGGTAAATGCCTACCCAAGCCATCCAAAATTGCGGCCTGAAATACGGCAATTGCCCTGACATGATTAATGAGGCACTAACGGTCCCGTTCGGCAGAGTTCCGAAATGAATCCAACAAGTTGTGCGTAGGCGACAGACGCAACCGGAGCGATAGTTCGGTCCCGAAATGGCTCCAAAAACGAGCATGCCCCCCAATCCTCGCCGGACCAAATAGTCCACCAATCCGGATCAGAATTTTCGAATGGATAAGCTCGAGTGCGTTGTCATCGGTGCAGGGGTGATCGGTCTTGCGATCGCGCGGCGGCTAGCGCAGGCGGGCCGCGAGGTCGTCGTCCTTGAGTTGGCCGAGGGGATCGGAACCGTCACTTCATCACGCAACAGCGAGGTGATTCACGCCGGGATCTATTACAAGGCCGGGAGCCTGATGGCGCGGATGTGCGTCAGCGGCAAACGCGCCCTCTATGCATACTGCCGCGACCACGGCGTCCCGCATCGCAATTGCGGCAAGCTGATCGTCGCAACGACGCCGGCAGAAGGCGAAAAGCTGCAATCGATCAAGGCGCACGCCGAGGCCAACGGTGTCGACGATTTGCAAACGCTGACCGGCGAAGCCGCGCGCGCGTTGGAGCCCGCGCTGAATTGCGCAGCCGCTCTGCTCTCGCCTTCCACCGGCATTATCGACAGCCATGCCTATATGCTGGCGCTGCGCGGCGAGGCCGAAGACGCGGGCGCAGCCTTTGCCTTTCACACACCGTTCCTGGGCGGCAGGGCGAATGCCGGTCGTATCCAGCTCGACGCAGGCGGCGACGCACCGATGTCGCTGCAATGCCGGCTTCTCGTCAACGCCGCCGGGCTTGGCGCCTTCGCGGTTGCGCGCAGCATCGACGGCATGCCGATCGATATGATCCCGCGGGCCTATCTGGCGAAAGGAAACTATTTCAGTTGCAGCGCGCGGGCGCCGTTTTCGCACCTGATTTATCCGGTGCCAGAGCCCGGCGGGCTAGGCGTGCACCTCACCCTCGATATGGCGGGACAGGCGCGGTTCGGACCCGACGTGGAGTGGGTCGACCGCATCGACTATGCGGTTGATCCCGCGCGCGCGGAGAGATTTTATCCGGCGATCCGACGTTATTGGCCGGCGCTGCCGGACGGCGCGCTGATGCCGAGCTACTCGGGAATGCGACCCAAGATCGTGCCACCGGCGGTGGCGGTGCAGGACTTCCTGATCCAGGGGCCACGGGATCACGGCATCGGCGGGCTGATCAATCTGTTCGGAATAGAATCGCCCGGACTGACATCTTCACTGGCAATCGCGGACCATATCGCTGAATTGGCCGCGGCATAAGCGCCTCGAACGCAACGCGGACCTCGGCTTGGCCGGCGGTGACCGCAACAATGCTGTGGCAATACGCAACGCCCAAACTAACAACGGGTCGGCGACGCCGACCCGTTGGCGGGAGCAGAAAGCGTCAACGCTTCGGCTAATGCAGTGTTTCGCTTGCGGAATTTTTCAGCCGTTGGATCTCGTCCTTAACCATCAACTTCCGGCGCTTTAACTCGACAATTTGCAGATCGTCCGTTGAAAGGTGCACCAAAGCTTCGTGCAATTCGTTTTCGAGAGTTTTGTGTTTCCGTTCCAGTTCAACGAGATGCGCCTGAATTGCCATTCGAAACCTCCTCGGTTGAATTTAGACCTCAAATTCGATCCGGACAGCCAAGTCTACACGAAGCTCCGAATTTGTCGATGGGTATCGAAAACGACATCCTCATATTTCACCGCTATCTGTAACGAATTGTGAGTAGGGAACCGAAAGGGCGTCGGCACCGAAGCCGATGCCGGCCGGCGCAAGGAAAGCGCGTCAAAACAAAAGTTTAGAGGCTTGGTTCTGATGTTCGCCGGGCTCAGACTTTGGTCGGCCTGCCGGGGTCCCGCCCAGCCAAATCGTCCCGGCCGGCTGGTCGCGAACTTGCTTGCGGACGGGGCTGCCAGGGAGGATATTCATTCTCCGGCCTTACGGAACCCTTCGCAATCTCATCCGCGTTTTTCGATTAAGTATACCATGACCGACGAAGATGAGCGCGAACTCCAAGCCGAGCTCGCACGTTTGCAACAAGAGCACCGCGACCTCGACGCGGCGATCGATGCCCTGCACCAATCGCCCGCGCCGGACTTGTTGCGGCTGCAACGGCTGAAGAAACGCAAACTGCAATTGCGCGACCGCATCGCCTTCATCGAAGATCAGATCACGCCGGACATTATCGCCTAGTCTTACTGAGTCAGAAAGTCGCATTTTGGGAGCTTGGGATCCTTGATAATTTTGGGAGATTCGGTTTTCGGCATGAGGAGCTGAGATGGATCACCCAATAGTGGCTGACAGTGCATCGCGATTTGAAGCATATGTCGAGGGACTTGTGAGCGTGATCGGCCATGCGGACCGTGCCCGGCCGCTGCGGGATTACTGCGTTGGGCTGATGATGCCATGCGAGCGCAAGAGCGTAGAGCCTATGGCGGCGATGACCGCACCTGAGCGGACGGCAGCGCAGCATCAATCACTCCTGCATTTTGTCGGCGAAGGGCGCTGGTCGGACGAGAAGGTCTTGGCCAAGGTGCGCGAGATGGTCCTGCCGGAGATCTTGCGCCATGGGCAGATCGAGGCCTGGATTATCGACGACACGGGTTTCCCCAAACAGGGCCGGCATTCGGTAGGGGTGGCACGGCAGTATTGTGGTCAACTCGGCAAGCAGGACAATTGCCAGGTCGCGGTGTCGCTATCGATTGCCAATCGCCACGCCAGCCTGCCGGTGGGGTATCGCCTGTATTTGCCGGAACAGTGGGCGGCGGACGATGAACGCCGGCGCAAGACAGGCGTGCCCGGGGATATCCGCTTCAGGACCAAGCCCGAGATCGCGCTCGAGCAGATCCGTGCGGCCAGTACAGCCGGCCTGCCGCTCGGTGTGGTGCTGATGGACGCCGGATATGGCTGCAACACGGAACTGCGCAGCAGCATCAGCGCACTGGGGTTGACCTATGTGGCCGGCATCTTGCCGAACACCACGGTATGGGCGCCGGGCATGGCGCCCTTGCATCCCAAAACCTGGTCGGGCCACGGACGTCCGCCGAAGTTGATACGGCGCGATCGCAATCATCGGCCGACCTCAGTCAAGGAGCTTGCTTTGGGCTTGCCGGCAAAAGCCTGGCGCAAGATCGCGTGGCGCGAAGGCTCGGCCGAACAGTTGTCCTCGCGCTTTGCCCGGTTGCGTATCCGTGTCGCCCATCGCGATTACAATCTTACCAAGAGCCGCCCGGAAGAATGGCTGTTGATCGAGTGGCCGAAAGGTGAGGCCGAGCCGACAAAATATTGGTTCTCGACGCTTCCGCAAAATATCACCTTCGGCAACCTGGTAGATCTCACCAAGCTACGCTGGCGCATCGAGCGCGATTATCAGGAGCTCAAGCAGGAGGTCGGGCTCGGGCATTTCGAAGGGCGAGGATGGCGCGGCTTCCACCATCACGCCACACTCTGCATCGCGGCCTACGGATTCCTGATCTCCGAAAGGGAGACAATTCCCCCCTCAGCACCTCGTTCCACCGCGGTGCTCCAGGCGCCTGCCATTCCCAAAGGTTACAGACCCAGAGGCTCCACCGCTGCGGCCCGAGCGGCACATTCCAAACTCGATTGCGACCATGCGCCGACGGCTCGTTCTCGCCCTCGTCAAAAACTTGCCGCGATGTCCGTGCTGCGCCGCTCCGATCAGGAACCTGCCGAAGTACAAAATTTTATGACGCAGTAAGACTAGGAGCCTGTCCGAATAGTCCCTGTTCAATTCTGAGCGAGTTTGATTTAAGCTTGGGCTATGAGCAAGTATTTTCGCCCCTGGAATATCGATCAGACGCTGCTTCTGCCGCCGAATGTGCAGGACTTCGTGCCGAAAGGCCATGTCTCGCGGTTTATCGTTGAGCTGGTGCGGGAGAGCCTCGATCTCAAGGAGATCACGGGCAGCTATGTGAGCGGGCTCGGGCAGCCGCCGTTTGACCCGCGGATGATGGTGGCGCTTCTGCTGCACGGCTATGCGAGTGGGCTGTATTCGTCGCGGCGGGTTGCCCGGGCCTGCCGCGAGCGGAACGATTTTGCGATGATTGTGGCGCTCGATCCGCCGGATTTTCGTACGATCAGCGACTTCCGCAAGCGGCATTTGAAGGCGCTCGGCGCGCTATTCCTGCAGGTTCTGAAGCTGTGCGAGACCGCAGGGCTGGTCAAACTCGGCCATGTCGCGCTTGATGGCACGAAGATCAAAGCGAACGCGTCGAAACATAAAGCGATGAGTTATGAGCGCATGAAGAAACGCGAGGCGGAATTGAAAGCCGAGGTCGCTCGCATGCTGGCGGCCGCCGAGGCGGCGGATGCCGAAGAGGACGAGACTTTCGGCAAGGACAAGCGCGGCGACGAGATGCCGGACTGGGCCGGCGACAAGCAGAAACGGCTGGCGAAGATCCAGCAGGCGATGGCGGCGCTGGAGGCCGAGGCCCGGCTGGCGGCGGAGGAAGAGCGCCGCATCGAGGCCGAAAAGGAACAGCAGCGCCAGGCCGATGGCCGCAAGAAGCCGGGCAAACCGGCGGCGCCGCCATCGGACCAACCTGACCCCAAGTCGCAACGCAACTTCACCGATCCGGAAAGCCGCATCATGAAGTCGAAGGATGGTTTCGTTCAGGCCTATAACGCGCAGGCCGCCGTCGACGCAGGCGCCCAGATCATCGTCGCGCACGAACTGACGCAGTGCGGCAACGATCAGGGCCAGCTGGTGCCCCTGATCAAGGCCATCGAGAACAATCTCGGCCGCAAGCCGGAGCAGGCCTCAGCGGACTCCGGCTACTGCAGTGAAGCCAATCTCGAAGCGCTCGAAGCCCACGGTATCGACGGCTATGTCGCGCCCGGACGCGCCAAGCACCCGACCGCCGTGAACGAAAAAATTGGCGGACCGTTGACCCAACAGATGCGAAAGAAGATCGACGATGGCGGCTTCGAAACGCCCTACCGGTTGAGAAAGCAAGTGGTGGAACCGGTGTTCGGACAGATCAAACAAGCACGCGGCTTCCGCCAGTTCCTGTTGCGAGGCGTCGAGAAAGTGCGTGCCGAATGGGCCATGATTTGTACCACCCACAACCTGCTGAAGCTGTTCACCCTCGCAAAGGCAGCCTGAGCTGGCTAACCTGCAACAATGATCGGTCGCGATACCTATCTGGACGGGCTCCTAGAAGCATCATTTCCGGGGGAGACGCATCCGACGCGAACCGGGATGACAAGGCCCATTCACCCGTCCCGGTCGGTCAGTTCGCGCAAAATGCCTGCCACCTGAAGCGGGTGATAAGGCTTGGGCAGAAACCGTCCGCCCTCCGGCAGATCGACTTCTTCGGCAATAGCGCGGCCGGAAGTGGCGACGATCTTGATCGGCGGCCAGCGGCCCCTGATCGCGCGGGCGAGCTTCAGCCCATCCATCGAACCTGGTATTTGGATATCGGTGAAAACCACAGTGATGTCGCGACGGGATTCGAGAATTTCGATGGCCTGGTCGGCATTGGCGGCTGCGACCGCTTCGAAGCCGGCGCCTACGATCATCTCGACCGCGTCCATTCTCAACAAAAACTCATCCTCAACGATCAGCACCACGGGTCTCCTGGATACTGAAAGACCCATACGTCCCTCTCCCTGTCGATAAGCATAAGCGCCGGATATTGTTTTCGTTCCCGCGCGGCACCCTTGAGCGGGCCACCAGCCATTGAGGAAGGTGCCCGGCGCCGTCCGGCCATCGAGGGGTTGCGGGAACCGTGGACCAACCTGATTTGATCTCTTGACTCAAATAGAACAAAAGAGGAACATCACCATCGCCGCCAACTTCTCAAGGGATTTCGTCATGTCCGAAGCTGCTTCGATGTCTGGCCACGACCGTTACGAACGGGCCTGCGACCAGGCGGTCGCGATGTGCGATGGAAATCTGCGCAGCACGATCAAGGCGCTAATCATGGCGAACGAATATCTCGAAATGGAATTGAGGGAATTGCAGACGGCAACCTCAACCAGCCGCGTGCGGCCGCGGTCTCAAGGGGGCGAGGAGGCCGCCTGATCGATCAGACGGAGCAACGATAATGGCCGCTGTTACCTATTACGTCGCAATGCCATTTTTGCAGGATGATACCGGCTCGCCGGTCGCGGGAGCCGCCGAAGAGTGCCAAACTTCGTCAGGCGCGTTGCGCCGTGCGGAGGCCATGTCGCGTGCCGCCGGTAGCATCGGTGCGGTCGCCTTCAGCCGCACCGGCGATCCCATGATCGGCGAATTCGGCGATGCGCGCTTGCTCAGGAAATTCGGCCAGGTGCCGGATGACCTGAGCGGACTGTAGCAGCAGCAATCGTTCATCGTAGCGTGGGCAAAGGCGCATCTGCGCCGTGCCCACCATCGTCAGGATTGCCGACAAGATGGGGGACTCGCTTAGCCCACCCTACTGCTAATTGCCTGCATCATCGCAACTCGCGGAAGAAGGCGCGCACTTCTTGCGCGAGCAATTCCGGCTGCTCAAGGGCTGCGAAATGTCCACCCTTCTCCATGACGCTCCAGCGGCGGATATCCTTGAACACGCGCGCCGCAACGTGGCGCGGGGGTTTGAGGATTTCGCGCGGAAACTGCGCATATCCGGTCGGCACCGAGATCGCTTCGCCGGGAGGCAGAATGACCGAGCCGTGAAGCCTTGCATAATAGGGCCAGAACGACGAGCCGATCGCGCCTGTGAACCAGTAGAGCGAAATATCGGCGAGCATGCGGTCGCGGCTGATCGCCCGTTCAACGTCGCCGCCGCAATCCGACCATGCACGGAATTTCTCCACGATCCAGGCCGCAAGGCCGGCGGGTGAGTCCGTCAGCGCGAAAGCGAGTGTCTGCGGGCGCGTGCCCTGAATCCATTGATAGCCGGTCTCCTCGCGCATCCAGTGCGCCAGCTCAGCGAGATATCGCTTCTCCTCGTCCGTCGGATTCTGAAAGGCGGCGGGGTCGCGGCCGGCCGCCATCATCAGATTGATATGGATGCCGATCATCTGATCCGCATAGGCGTAACCGAGCCGGCTGGTCACCGCGGCGCCCCAGTCGCCACCCTGCGCTCCGTACCGGGAAAAGCCGAGGACATGGTGCATGAGTGTGGCGACACAGTCCGCCATTTCGGGAACGCCGTAGCGCTTCTGGCCCGGCTGGAATGAAAGTCCGTAGCCCGGCAACGAGGGCGCCACTACGGTGAAGGCATCCCTGGCATCGCCACCAAAGCGCGCGGGATCGGTGAGGCGGGGGATGATCTCGAGGAATTCGAACACCGAGCCGGGCCAGCCGTGCAGCAAAAGCAGCGGCATGGGGTTCGGACCGACGCCGGCCACATGCAGGTAATGCAACTCGATACCGTCGATCGGAACGCGGAACTGCGGCAAGCCATTCAGCGCGGCTTCCTCCGCGCGCCAATCAAAGCGGCTGCGCCAGTAATCCACGAGCTCGCGCAGATAGGCGACGTCGGTGCCGTAAGCCCATGCCTCGCCGGGCGCAGAATCAGGAAGGCGCGAACGGGACAGGCGATCGCGCAGGTCGGCGATATCGGCGTCCGGTATTCGAAGCGTGAACGGGGTCGGCTTGATCATGGTCCTGCTCGGCTGGTTGGAGGGAGCGGCGACAAATCCCAGGTCATGCACATCACTCTACACGGCGCCGCTGCGCCTTGCGCAGATACATCGCGCCATCGGCCTCTTCCAGCGCCGGGCCCGGCTCGGAATGCGGTCCAAGAATCGCAACTCCGGCCGATGCGCCGGCGGCGACGGTGTGGCCGCCGAACACGAAGCTGAGACGATCGATGTCGGCTTCCAACGCCGCGGCCTTTGCATGCGCGTCGGCCTCGGTGAGATTCCAGAGCAGCAGCGCGAACTCGTCGCCGCCGAGCCGTCCGATCACGTCGGAGGCGCGGATCTGGCGCGAGAGTATGCCGACGATGGCCTTGAGCACCTGATCGCCCGCCGCATGCCCGAAACTATCGTTGATCGGCTTGAGGCGATCGACGTCGAGCACGATCAGCGCACCGTTGGCATCATAGCGCTTGATGAAGGAGATGGCGCGGCCGAGTTCACGCTCAAAGCCGCGCCGGTTGGAAATCCCGAGCAGGAAATCGGTGTCGGCCGATGCCTGCAATTGCTCGATCTGCGCCTGCGCCGCCGCGAGTTTCCTCTTCAGCCGGCGAATCTCGACCCTGGCATCGCCGGATGCCGCCGACCGCTGTGACGCTGATGAGAGACGTGGTGGCCGCGCCTTTCGATTTGCCGAGGCGCCTTTGCGGCGTTTCGATGCCCTCGAGGCTGCCGTCGTTGACTTCTTCTTCATGGGCCTCCCGGGGCCGGATCGGGCTTTTAATCAAACGGTTCACGTGCCTTTTGGCTTGGGCATGGACTTTTTCGAGCATCGGCTACCGCGCGGTTTACGTTAACGCGGCGGTTCCGGTCTAGATCATGCTCCAAGAAGACTTGCCGGTCTGCACCAAGAAAGGCTAGTTCATTGCCGACCCCTTGCCACGCCTTGCCGAGCCGCAGGCCGATCCTATAATCCGGCCTGGCTTGCTGGATTCCCGAAAAGAACTGACTTCATGCGCCCGCCGATAGCCATCATCATGGGAAGCCAGTCCGACTGGGACACCATGCGCCATGCCGCCAAGACCCTGGATGCGCTCGGCGTCGGCAGCGAGAAGCACATCATCTCCGCGCACCGTACCCCGGACCGCTTGTTCGCCTTCGCCAAGGGCGCGAGAGCGGCCGGCTTCAAGATCATCATTGCGGGCGCCGGCGGTGCGGCGCACCTGCCGGGCATGACCGCGTCGATGACGGAACTTCCGGTGTTTGGCGTACCGATCGAATCGAAGGCGCTGTCGGGGGTGGATTCGCTCTACTCCATCGTGCAGATGCCTGCCGGCGTTCCGGTCGGGACATTGGCGATCGGCAAGCCCGGCGCCATCAACGCCGCGTTGCTGGCGGCAAGCGTTCTGGCGCTGCACGACAAGGCGCTGTCGGAGAGATTGGCGAGCTGGCGCAAACAGCAGACCGAGGCGGTCGCCGAGCGTCCGGAGGAATCTGCGTGACGGCGGCTAATCAGGTGAAGCTGAAGCCAGGTGACACCATCGGAATTCTCGGCGGCGGACAGTTGGGCCGGATGCTGGCGATGGCCGCGGCACGGCTTGGCCTGCGCTGCCAGGTATTTTCACCGGATCCGGATTCGCCGGCTTTCGACGTCGTGGCGAATGCGAGCTGCGCCGAATATGCCGATGTCGAGGCGCTCGAACTGTTCGCAAGCGACGTCGACGTCATTACCTATGAATTCGAGAATGTGCCTGCGGCTTCGGCGATGATCCTGGCGACGCGGCGTCCGGTGCTGCCCGACCGGAAAATCCTGGAAATCACCCAGGATCGCCTGATTGAGAAGGATTTTATCAAGCGCCTGGGCATCGGGACCGCCGATTATGCCGACGTGTCGTCGCCGGAGGGCTTGCGTGCTGCGATCGAAAAGATCGGCCTGCCCACGGTGCTCAAGACCCGTCGCTTCGGCTATGACGGCAAAGGCCAGACGATCATCCGTGCCGGCGACGGTCTTGAACGGGCGTGGCACGACGTCGGCACCAAATCGGCGATCTTGGAGGCCTTTATTCCGTTCGAGCGCGAGATTTCGGTGATCGCAGCCCGCTCGGCCGACGGTCAGGTCGAATGTTTCGACGTCACTGAAAACGAACACAGGGATCACATTCTCAAGGTCTCGCGCGTGCCAGCCGCGATCTCCAAGGCGGTGGCGGCACAGGCGATAACGATCGCGGAGCGGATCGCCAAAGCACTCGACTATGTCGGCGTGCTTGCGGTCGAGATGTTCGTGGTGCAGCGGGATGGCGGGCCGAAGGTTCTGGTCAACGAGATCGCGCCGCGGGTCCACAATTCCGGGCACTGGACGCTCGACGGCGCGTCGATTTCGCAGTTCGAGCAGCACATCCGCGCCATCGCCGGTTGGCCGCTGGGCAAGCCGGTCCGTCATGGTCAGGTCACCATGACCAACCTGATCGGGGACGAGATCAACAGCTACCAGCAATGGTTGACGGTTCCGGGTGCCACCGTCCACCTCTACGGCAAGGGCGCGGCACGGCCGGGCCGCAAGATGGGGCACGTCACCGAGGTTAGGCACGCCGCCGAGCCGCCAAAAACCGCCTGATCGGCGCCCCGACAGGATTTGGCCGCATTTGGCACGCGCGCTGGCGTTTCCTCCGGTGGACATTCTTGCCTTTGTCTGATACATCCGCGCGCTCAAGGTCAGGGGCTCGGCCTTTTGCCGGCCCTTTGGCTTTACCAGAATCCAATCCGATTAATGGAAAGAGGATGCCGCGTGCAGGTTCTCGTTCGCGATAACAATGTCGATCAAGCCCTCAAGGCGCTGAAGAAGAAGATGCAGCGCGAGGGTATTTTCCGCGAGATGAAACTCCGCGGTCACTATGAAAAGCCCTCCGAAAAGAAGGCCCGCGAAAAGGCCGAAGCCGTGCGCCGTGCGCGCAAGCTCGCCCGCAAGAAGTTGCAGCGGGAGGGCTTGTTGCCGATGAAGCCAAAGCCTGTATTCGGCGGCGCAGGTCCCGGCATGGAGCGCGGCGGTCCGGGTGGCGGCCGCGGCGGCCCCGGTGGCCGCGGATCGCGCGGCTGATCGGTATTGCCGTTGACTTGATTTTCGATGACGCGGGCCTCTTGGCTCGCGTTAGCGTTTTGGCCACGGCGTGCTAGGTGCCGGTCGATAGTTTCGGCGCGACGGGAAAATCCGCTCGCCGGCGCGCAGCCTGTTCGATCGTATGCATGGCCGCCAGCACCACGTCGTCGCGCCACGGCCGGCCCATGAGCTGCACGCCGATCGGCAGGCCCGCGCTGCCGCGATCGGTCTTGAATGCGGTTCGCTCCACGACATCGGAGGTCTTGCGGCGTCCTGCCTCCTCGTGCGGACGTACGCAGGTGACCGGCACGACGCCCGCGGGATAGCCGAGAATCGGAGAAAATAGGGCGTAAGAACCGGCAAAGGGCATATTGATCGTGGCCTTGTGCGGGACAGCGGGCACGGCATATGCCGGCATCAGGACGAGATCGATCGGCCCGCCCTTTGCCCGGTCAAGCTCGTCGCGAAAGCGTGCTTCTAAGTCCATCACTCGCTCCGTGACCCGCCAAAAATCGAAAGCCGATCCGGAAGCGAAACTCAGGACGACGGCGGCCGTCCGCTTCTGTCCCGCCAGCGACAGCATCGCGGCAATGGCCCGGCGCGACCATCGCGGCAAACGCGCCAGCAACAGGTTTGGGCCCACGCGCGGATCGACCTTGCCGCCGCGGAGGAGATCGCGCAGGCCGCGGCCGCGGTCGGCGGTGAAGCTGCCGAGAATGAGCTCCACGGCTTCGGCGCCGGACAGAGCGCTCCAGGGTATTATTTGAGCGCCGGCGGCACGCAGGATTTCCGCGGCTTCACCAACACCGCGCACGACCGCAGCCGATGGCGCCATGACACCATCGGCACTCACCACCGCGACCCGAAGTCCCGCGACATCGACTTTTCGGAAATCGCCGAGAGGAACGGTTGCGAGCGTATCGATGCCGTGACTTCCGTTGATCAGTTGAAGCGCCAGCGCGAGGTCTTCGACGAAGCGCCCCATCGGCCCGACCTGACTGACCACCGCGCGCTGACCGACGGGAATACTGCCTCGCCCGACATCGGGGCAGCGCCCGGCGGTCGGGCGCAGCGATGAAATCCCGCAGAACGCGGCTGGAATTCGGACACTGCCGCCGATGTCGGTGCCCAGGCCAAGCGCGGAGGCGCCGGCGCCGAGAATGGCTCCCTCGCCGCCGCTACTGCCGCCGCACGACCGCTCGAGGTTGAAGGGATTGTTGGTCCGGCCGTAAACCGGATTGTCGCTTTCGGTAAAGATCAGGAGCTGCGCGACATTCGTCTTGGCGACGACAATCGCACCTGCGGCCCGCAACCGCCCGACATACGGATCGTCGGTTTTTGCGCGCATCGCGACACGGCCCTGCAGACCGAAGGTTGAAGCGGTGCCTGTGAGATCGAGGCATTCCTTGACGGTGATCGGCACACCAGCCAGTGGCGGCAAAGTCTCGCCTTGTGCGCGGCGATGGTCGATCGCGTCGGCCTCGGCGCGCGCCTCATCGTAGCGTTTGACGACGACCGCCCTCAGCGCGCCGTTCACTTGCTCGATTCGCGCGATGTAGGCATCGACCGCCCCGCGCGCCGTGACAGCGCCCCGTGCGATCCGCCCCGCAAGTTCGCTTGCCGAAAGCGTACAGGGATCGACGGTGCCCCTCCCGGCGGAGCCGGACGCGTGTGCATCGGACATTGGTTCCTCCCAAGGCTTTACCTTAGCCAGCGTTATAACCTATGGTGGAACTGTTGAACCGGGGAGCAGTTTTTGGCACTCCGTCGAGCGCCACGCCCGCCAAGTTGCAAATCGTTAATGGGACCATTGCCAGCACAACCATTTTGACCGATGCATTTCGTGGCGCGGCAGGTTACCAGTACCCGAGTAAAGGCGTGAGTGTTTCGCATTATGGCCGCCCCGGTTACTGGAGCTTGTTCAGCGACTTTGCGATTGGTTCCGCGCGCGCCCGCGGCGATCGCATTGATCGCCATCGCGCTCGGCGGCTGCACGATGTCGCTGGATTCGCTGACACGATCGTCGCAGCCAAAGGAGGAACCCGCGCAGCTCGCGGCCTCGACCAACATCGCTTCGCTCAGCGAGACCATCAAGACCAACCCCAACAATCCGCAGGCCTACAACATGCGCGGATCGGTACTGGCGCAGGCCGGAAAGACCGAGGAAGCGCTGGCCGATTTCAACAAGGCCATTAGCCTCGATCCAAATTACGGACAGGCGTTCGCCAATCGCGGCCTGATCTATCGCAAGACCAAGCGGCTCGACCAGGCGATGAGCGATTATGAACGCGCGCTGGCACTCGATCCCAACTACGCGCCGGCCTGGCTTGGCCGCGGCATGGTCTACAAGGCGCGCAACCAGGCGACGGAAGCGCTCCAGGATTTCAACAAGGCGATCGCGCTTCGCCCCGACGACGCCGATGCCTATTACAATCGCGGCTTGCTTTATCAGAGCGAAAAGCAGCATCAGTTCGCGATCGACGATTTCACCACGGCGAACGGTCTGACGCCGCAACAGGCAGAGCCGCTGCTCGGCCGTGCGCTGAGCAATCTGGCGTTGGGCAAGGCCAAGGAGGCCGCGGCCGATCTCGACGAAGCGGTGCAGGACGATCCGCAGAACGCGCAGATCTGGATTACCCGTGGCCTTGCCTATGAACGCCTCGGCGACAAGAACAAGGCCGCCGGTTCCTATGGCCGCGCCGTCAACCTGCGCCCCAAGGATGAAACCGCGCGAGCCGGGTTTGCCCGCGTCGGCGGCAAGCCGGGCCAGGCCTATGAGACGTTCTGAGATCACTTCGAGCGCAAACCCGCCTCCGAGTTGATCGGGGCGGTGCCGTTCAGAGCAAGCGAGAAGCTATTTCGTCGGCAAGACCGAGCGGAACATCGATTTCGCCGCCGAAAGCATGTCTTCGGCAACGGACGGTCGCTCGTGCGCGCCGGCATCCGCCGCGTCAGCCCGCAGATCGAGCGGCGGCCGCGGGTCGGGAATATCGGCCGGCGGGGTCGGACGAGTCGAATCGTCAACCCGCGCCGTAGGCGGATAGGGCGGTTTGCCATCTGCTGGCGGCGTGGAAACCATGATCGGCGGCGGCAGGGGCTGGACCGGCGGCGCGGTTGCGACTGGCGCGGGGGCTACTGGGGCTGCGATGACACGGGGCGTCTCAGGAACCCGGGCGGCCTCCTGCGGACGTGACACCTCAGGCGCAACACGCAGGCGCTCGATTGCCGCCCGCGCCAGATCGTTGGCGTCCGGAACGTTTTCGGCCGGCGGAGCGACCGCTGGGGCAGCAACCACGGGCTCGGCAGCGGGCGCCGGGACCGTCGCGGGAGCGGTCCTGGCTGTTGCTTTGTCGCGCGACGACGGCTGATGACGGCGGGTTTCCGCCGGTGCGCTCGGGGGAATGCTAGCCGTTTCGGACGGCTTGTCGGCCTTGTCGGCTGGCTTTTCCGCCGGCTTTTCAACGACCGGTTTCTCGATCTCAGGCGGGGCCTTCATGCCCTTGGCTCTCACCCCAGGCTCTGGGATGTTGCCGAGGTCAGCCGACCTCTCCACCGGCTTGGAATCGCTCCTGGAATTGGCCTTTTTCGGGGCGGCGGTGGACATCGCGGCTGCGGCCGCATCGGCAGCCGGCGGTCTGGTATTGATGTAGTGGTTAACGATATAGGCGCCGATGATGGTCGCAATCACCGACGGCAATATGTCCATGGCAAATTTGGAGACCAATTTCAGCATGCCGACCACTCCCGCGCAGGTTCTGATGGCGGAGCTTTGAGGCAGATCGGTGGCAATTCGGTAAACGGCGGGGTTATGGCTTCAACTCCACTTCGAGAAACACGATTTCGCTCGCACTTTCGTTGAGCACGTCGTGCTCCACGCCCGCCTTGCGGAAATACGACTTGCCAACGCTAAGTTGGGCCCTGGAGCGTTCCCCGTTGGGGGCCACGATGGTCATTTCGCCCGCGGTGACGGGAACGATGACGTAATCCATCCCATGAATGTGATGTCCGGTGGCGCTGCCCGGCGCCAGCCGCCATTCGGTAACGCGCACCTCGGGCGTTTCGACCTGAACGTCGGACCGGGCGCTGATCATTGCCTATTCTCTCCCTCGGGCTCAGGGCACGAACACCAAAAATACGAATACCGCAAATACCACAGAGTGGACCAGCCCGAAAAGGATGTTGGTCCGGCCGGTGCCCAACGTCAGCATGCAAAGGATCAACGTCAGGGCCAGCAGCACCATATCCTGGGCGGGAAGCCCAAGCACAAGCTGCTTGTCGAGCGCATAGGCGGCCACCGCGACCGCCGGGATTGTCAACCCGATGGTTGCAAGCGAGGAGCCGAGCGCGAGGTTGATGCTCTTCTGCAGATCGTTCTTGCGCGCCGCGCCGACCGCCGCGACGCTCTCGGGCAGCAGGATCAAGAGCGCCACCAATATTCCGGCAAAGGCCGGCGGCGCGCCGATCAGCTCCGCACCTGCGTCGACCACCTGCGAGAACTTCTTGGCGAGCAGCACCACGGCCAACAACGAGACCAGCAACAACAACGAACTCAGAACCATCATCCGGTTCGACGCGTGCGGTCCCTCGCCCGCGGCGCCGGTGAAATCGATGACGAAATAATTCCTGTGCCGGACGGTCTGGGTGTAGAGGAACACCCCATACAGAAGGATGGTGGCGGCGCTGACGAAACCGAGCTGGGCCGTCGAATAGACCGGCCCCGGTGTCGTCAGGGTGTAATTGGGCATGATCAGCGTGATCGTGGCGAGAACCGCGAGCACGCTGAGATAAAGGTTGGATCCGGTGACCTGAATATCCTGCTCGCGGTAACGCAAGCCGCCGGCCAGGATGCAGATTCCGACCAGTCCGTTGCAGACGATCATCACCACCGCGAACACGGTATCGCGCGCCAGCGTGGTCACGCCTTGCTCGCCCAACATGATGGTGGCGATCAGCGCCACCTCGATGATGGTCACCGAGAGCGTCAGCAGCAGCGTGCCAAAAGGCTCGCCGATCCGCTCGGCGATCACTTCGGCATGATGGACGGCTGCGAACACCGTGCCGAACAGAATCAGGAGCAGCACGCCTGCGAACGCGAGCCCCGCGGCTGAAGACGTGAAGCTGTAGTGAAGCGCGGAGACACAAGCAAACAACAGGACGGCAAGCGCGGGGAAAATCCACGCCGATCGCGGCATCGGGCCGTGTGCGCTCATATCTGCATCCCTAAAAGCGTAATGAACTGCGACCCGCCATGACGGCGCGTCACGGCATGGCTTTATGTTCGCTTGCGGCGCGGCTTCAACAGCTTGTCAACGTCCGCCTTGATGCTTTGGGGTACGGCGCGGCACCCGCACGCAACTGCATGCGCCGCGTGCCACTTGATGCGCTGCTCCCGCGTCGCCCCGGGCGGTATCGCACGAGATTGATGCCATTCCTTGTTCAAGGCCATCGGGCGGCCTCACATCCCCTTGACGATGTTCTCGGTCATCTTCTTGGCGTCGCCGAGCAGCATCATGGTGTTGTCGCGGTAGAACAGCGGATTGTCGATACCGGCATAGCCTGAGGCAAGCGAGCGCTTGATGAACATCACGGTGCCGGCCTTCCACACCTGCAGTACCGGCATGCCGTAGATCGGCGAGGTCTTGTCTTCCTCGGCGGCCGGATTGGTGACGTCGTTGGCGCCGATCACGAACGCGACGTCGGCCTGCGCGAATTCCGAATTGATGTCCTCGAGCTCGAATACCTCGTCATAGGGCACGTTGGCTTCGGCAAGCAGCACGTTCATGTGGCCGGGCATG
Organism: uncultured Alphaproteobacteria bacterium; assembly: GCA_963722265.1. Classification (GTDB taxonomy): domain Bacteria; phylum Pseudomonadota; class Alphaproteobacteria; order Rhizobiales; family Xanthobacteraceae; genus Bradyrhizobium. Next base: position 40,706 of record CAVRKR010000001.1, read on the forward strand.
CGGCCCGCGACCGGGTGAATGGCGTATTTCACCTCGACGCCTTCCTTCTTAAGGGTGTCGGCCATTTCGCGCAGCGCATGCTGCGCTTGCGCCACCGCCATGCCGTAACCCGGCACGATGATGACCTTTTGCGCGTTCTTCATGATGAAGGCGGCGTCATCGGCTGAGCCGAGTTTCACCGGCCGCGCTTCGGCCGCCGCGCCGCCGGCCGCGGCAGTCTCGCCGCCGAACCCGCCGAGGATCACCGAGATGAAGGAGCGGTTCATCGCGTGGCACATGATATAGGACAGGATCGCGCCCGATGAACCGACCAGCGCACCGGTGATGATCAACGCCGAATTGCCGAGCGTGAAGCCGATGCCGGCAGCGGCCCATCCGGAATAGGAGTTGAGCATCGAGATCACGACCGGCATATCGGCGCCGCCGATCGGAATGATCATGAGCACGCCGAGCGACAGCGCGATGATGGTGATCAGCCAGAAATCGATCGCGGCACCGGTGATCACAAGGCCGACGATGAACACCACAAGCGCGATGCCGAGGCTGATATTGATGAGATGGCGCGCCGGCAGGATGATCGGCGCACCGCTCATGCGGGCCGACAATTTCAGAAATGCGATCACCGAGCCGGTGAAGGTTAGCGCGCCGATGGCGACACCGAGCGACATTTCAACCAGGCTTTGCGGATGGATGTGGCCGGGCGTGCCGATGTCGAAGGCCTCCGGCGCATAGAAGGCGCCGGCCGCGACCAGCACCGCGGCCATGCCGACCAGCGAATGGAACGCCGCCACCAGTTCCGGCATCGACGTCATCGGCACACGACGGGCGATCACCGCGCCGATCGTCCCGCCGATCACGACGCCCAGGACCACCAGTGCCCAGGCGATGCCGTCGGCGGGCGGATGGCTGGCGAGCGTCGTTGCGACGGCGATTGCCATGCCGGCCATGCCGAGGAAGTTGCCGCGGCGGCTCGATGCCGGGCTCGACAGGCCGCGCAGCGAGAGGATGAACAGGATCCCCGCGACGAGGTATAAAACTGCGGACAGATTGGCGTTCATCTCAGGTCCCCATTTTCTTCGTCACCAGGAGGTGCACGCCGTTCACTTGGTCTTCTTCTTGTACATCGCGAGCATGCGCTGGGTGACCAGAAAGCCGCCGAAGATATTCACGCAGGCAAAGACCAAAGCGACGAATCCGAAGCCGCGCGCCCAGCCGCTGCCGCTCGAGATCATGCCGACGCCGACCGCCAGCAGCGCACCGACAACGATCACCGAGGAGATCGCATTTGTCACCGACATCAGCGGCGTGTGCAGTGCCGGCGTCACCGACCACACCACGAAATAACCGACAAACACCGCGAGCACGAAAATCGACAGCCGGAACACGAAGGGATCGACGGCTTGGGCGAGATGATCCATGGCGGCTCTCCTTATGCTTTCGGCTGGAAGTTCGGGTGAATGACGGCGCCGTCCTTGGTGAGGGCGGTCGCCTTGACCAGCTCGTCGTCCCATTTCACCGCGAGCGCCTTGGTCGATTTGTCGATCAGCGTCTCGATGAAGGAAAACAGGTTGCGGGCATAGAGGTTCGAGGCCGAAGCCGCGACGCGGCCGGCAAGATTGGGGATGCCGACGATCTTCACGCCCTCTAACTCGACGGTCTCGCCGCTCCTGACGCCCTCGACATTGCCGCCGCGCTCGACCGCGAGATCGACCAGCACGGAGCCCGGCTTCATCGATTTCACCATCTCAAGCGTGACGAGGCGCGGCGCGGGCCGGCCCGGAATCAGCGCGGTAGTGATGATGATATCCTGCTTCTTGATGTGCTCGGCGGTGAGCGCGGCCTGCTTGGCCTGGTACTCTTTCGACATTTCCTTGGCGTAGCCGCCGGCGGTTTCGGCCTGCTTGAACTCCTCGTCTTCGACCGCGAGGAATTTGGCGCCAAGACTTTCGACCTGTTCCTTCACCGCCGGCCGCACGTCGGTCGCGGTGACGACCGCGCCAAGCCGTCGCGCGGTCGCAATCGCCTGCAGGCCCGCGACGCCGACGCCCATGACGAACACCTTCGCCGCGGGAACCGTGCCGGCCGCCGTCATCATCATCGGAAAGGCCCGGCCGAAGGCTTCGGCAGCCTCGATCACGGCGCGGTAGCCGGCAAGATTGGCCTGGCTCGACAACACGTCCATCACCTGGGCGCGGGTGATGCGCGGCATCAGTTCCATCGCAAATGCCGCGACACCCGCATCCGCCATCGCCTTGAGCGCGGCATCGTTGCCGTAGGGGTCCATGATGGCGACGACCAGAGCGCCGCGCTTGTAATGGCCAAGCTCGGAAGCTTCCGGCCGCTTCACCTTGATGACGACATCGGCGTCCTTGACCGCGTCCGCGCTGACGCTGGCGCCGGCCGCGGTAAATTCCGAATCCGGCAACCCCGACTTGAGCCCCGCGCCCGGCTCGACGGCGACATCGACGCCAAGCGCCTTGAATTTTTTCACCGTGTCGGGCGAAGCGGCGACGCGAGTTTCGGATGGATCGATTTCCTTGGCGACGGCAATCTTCATGGGGCCTCCGGCGGCGCGGAAAGCTCGCGCGTGCAACTGGCGCTAACTTCGCAAAGGTGGAACCGGTCTTGCAACCGGAACGCGGCGCGTTGGTCAAATCGCGCCGCCGGTTGGCGGCGCGAGCGTCGATGCATCAGGTCAGGAAGATCGCCATCAAGATGAGGATGATCACAACGGAGGTGGTACCGTACTTCACCAGCTTGATGAAGCCTTCATAAGTTTGTTCATGAGCCACATAATCGTTGCCGTCGGCGGTTGTGTAGGCCACTTCGCTATGTTCTGCCATCGGTCTCCCCAGTGAATCTCGTCTCGCCGTCGAATTACCGCAATCCCCTCGGCAGGGCAACGCCGGACGCGCGGCTTTGCCCGGCTTATCAGGTCATTTGGGCCTATTGAATTCGTTCAACAGATGTTTTACGCCCTTCCCGGCCTCAGCCCATCGCCTCCAGCTCGTCGATCATGCCCGCGATCACCGAAAGCCCGCCGTCCCAGAACTTGGGGTCCCTGGCGTCGAGCCCAAACGGCTTGAGCAGCTCGGAATAATGCTTGGTGCCGCCGGCCGAGAGCATCGCCAGATAACGCTCGGCAAACCCACTTTGCGCGTTTTCGTAAACCGCATAGAGCGAGTTCACCAAACAATCCCCGAAGGCATAGGCGTAGACATAGAACGGCGAATGGATGAAGTGCGGAATGTACATCCAGAAATTCTCATATCCCGGCCGGATGTCGATCGCAGGGCCAAGGCTCTCGCCCTGCACCTTAAGCCAGATCTCGCCGATACGTTCGGCAGTCAGTTCGCCGTTCTTGCGCTCGGTATGGATGGCGCGCTCGAAAGTATAGAACGCGATCTGGCGCACCACCGTGTTGATCATGTCCTCGACCTTGCCGGCGAGCAGCGCCTGGCGCTGTTTGACGCTTCCGGTCTCCCCCAATAGCCGCCTGAAGGTCAGCATCTCGCCGAACACGCTAGCCGTCTCGGCCAATGTCAGCGGCGTCGGCGCCATCAGCGCGCCATTCTTTGCCGCCAGCACCTGATGCACGCCGTGACCGAGCTCGTGCGCGAGCGTCATCACGTCGCGCGGCTTGCCCTGATAATTCATCAGCACATAAGGATGCGCCGACGGCGTCGTCGGATGCGAGAACGCGCCCGGCGCCTTGCCGGGCCGAACCGGCGCATCGATCCAGCGGTCGGTGAAAAACCGCTCGGCAATCCTGGCCATTTCCGGAGAGAAGCCGCGATAGGCCGTCAGCACCATGTTCTTGGCCTCAGGCCAGGCAATGCTGCCGGTCGCGGCAAAGGGCAGCGGCGCATTGCGATCCCAATGCGGCAATTTCTTCTTTTTGAACCAAGCCGCCTTCAGTCGGTAGTAGCGATGCGAGAGTTTCGGATAGGCCGCGTGGACCGACCCGACCAGCGCATCGACAACCTCGCGCTCGACGCGGTTGTTGAGATGGCGGGAATCCGCAACATCCTTAAAGCCGCGCCAGCGATCGGAAATCTCCTTGTCCTTGGCAAGCGTGTTGGTGATCAGGGCGAACGTCCGCTCATTGGCCTTGAAAGTCTTTGCCAGCGCTTGTCCCGCCGCCTTTCGCCTTGCGGCCGAACGGTCCTGCAACAGGCTCAGTGTCGGCTCGATGGCAAGATCGCTGCCGCCGACCTTGAAGCGCAACGCGGAGATGGTCTGATCGAACAGCCGGTTCCAGGCGGCGTATCCGCTCTGGGATTTTTCGTGGAAGAGCTGCTCGACGCGGTCCTCAAGCTGATACGGCTTGTCCTTGCGCAGATCCTCGATCCATGGGCGATAATGCGCAAGTTCAGCCGTCTGCATCGCGCGCTCGATGACGGCATCATCGATGCGGTTGAGTTCGAGCGAAAAGAACAACAGGTGCACCGACGCATTGGTCAGCCGCTCGGAAACGTCGCCGTAGAATTTCGAGATCGCGGGATCGACACTGTCGCCGGCGTGAACAAGGCCGGCATAGGATCCAAGGCGGCCGGCGAGATCATCGATCGCCTCATAGCGTCGGACCGCCCCGGCGAGCCACGTACCGCCGCCCTCGGCCGCGGTGCGCTCCGCGAGCTTGCCCTTGTAGTCCGTCTCAAACGCGACGCATTCGGCATCCATCTTCCCCAGGTCGCGTGTGACTTCCGGCGCGTCGATCCCGGAATAGAGGTCGGAAAGGTTCCATTCCGGCAGCTTCCCCGCCTTCGGCTTGGCGGATTTTCTTGGGCTCGGTTTACGCTGGGCGGTCGTTTTGCGGAGGGCGGACGGGGAGCGCGAGGTCATCTTGTGCGAAACCTGTGTTCGATCTGAACGGCTGCGGATGCGAAGCAAAGGCGGGACGTCAAGGGTTTAAGCGGGCGTTAATCGGCATCGGCCAGAGTGCCCCGATTCGAGACAGATAGTTGTAGAGTGCGGGGAATGCCATGGCTGCCACCATTTTGATCGCCGATGACGACGCGGTGCAACGCCGCCTGGTTGAAAATATGGTGCAAAAATGCGGCTATGAGGCCCTCGTGGTCGATTCCGGCGACGCGGCGATCGCGCTTCTGACCGCCGCGGACGCGCCCGTCATCGACGCCATGGTGCTCGACCTCGTGATGCCCGGCCTCGACGGCATGGGCGTGCTCGCCAAGATCCGCGACACCGGACTTTCAGTTCCCGTCATCGTGCAGACCGCCCATGGCGGCATCGACAATGTGGTGTCGGCGATGCGCGCCGGCGCGCAGGATTTTGTCGTCAAGCCGGTCGGCATGGAGCGGCTGCAGGTCAGCCTGCGCAATGCGCTCAATACCAGCGCGCTGAAGGGCGAACTTCAGCGCATCAGACACAGCCGCGAAGGCCGATTGACGTTCGCCGACATCATCACCCGCAGCGAAGCCATGACGGGCGTGATGCACACGGCGCAGAAGGCCGCCGCTTCCACGATCCCGGTGCTGATCGAAGGTGAGTCCGGCGTCGGCAAGGAATTGTTCGCGCGCGCCATCCACGGCAGCGGCGAGCGCAAATCGAAGCCGTTCGTTGCCGTCAATTGCGGGGCGATCCCCGACAATCTGGTGGAGTCGATCCTGTTCGGCCACGAGAAGGGCGCCTTTACCGGCGCGACCGAACGCCACACCGGCAAATTCGTCGAGGCCTCCGGCGGCACGCTGTTCCTCGACGAAGTCTCCGAATTGCCGCTGCCAGCTCAGGTGAAACTGCTTCGCGCCTTGCAGGAAGGCATGGTCGAGGCGGTCGGCGGGCGGAAGCCGGTGAAGGTCGACGTGCGGATCGTTTCGGCGACCAACCGTAAATTGCTCGACCGCGTCAAGAGCGGGCATTTTCGCGAAGACCTGTTCTATCGCCTGCACGTGCTGCCCCTGACGATCCCTCCCTTGCGGATGCGCCGCGAGGACATCCCGCATCTTGTGCGGCATTTCCTGGCGCGGTTCTGCGCCGAGGAGAGCCGCCACATCACCGGCGTCAGCGGTGAGGCGATGGCGCACCTGTCCCAGTTGGAGTGGCCCGGCAACATCCGGCAGCTCGAGAACGCGGTCTATCGCGCCGTGGTCATGAGCGAGGGCGATCAGCTGGCGCTGTCGGACTTCCCACAGGCGCCCAGCGTTCCGTCGCCGCTGACGCCAGAAGCCAACAGCGAGCCGTTGGTGGTCGAACCGGCCTTCCATTCCGCCGCGCCGGCGATGGTTTCCGGTAACGAAATACCTATCGCGCCCCTTTCTTCGGCAGGGACGCTGCCGCTACTGACGAATGCCGGGGAAGTGCGGCCGCTTGAGGAGCTTGAGATCGAGATCATTCGCTTCGCGATCTCGCACTATCGAGGCCAGATGTCGGAGGTGGCGCGCCGCCTGAAAATCGGCCGCTCAACGCTCTACCGCAAGCTCGACGAAGCCGCCGACACTCATCCGTCAGCCGACGGAACGGATCGGACGGACTAAGAATTAACGCGGCGATCGCGGTCTCTTAGGTGTGGCATAAGCAAGGCAATTGAAGAAATAGCTGTTCCGGAACATTTGAACCGTTGCCAGGAGGTGACAGACAAAAGGCAGCCGGCGTGGCAATAACGGGCAAATCGATGAGGTCAGTTTGTCGTGAGTTGCCCTTTGTGACGCTGGCTGCATGAGGGGCGCGCGTGTATCGTCTGCGTATGATTCAATTCGGCAGGCGTGCCAACTTGGAGATTTGGAGCACATTTTGCCTGATGCGCTTCACAACCCGAAAGGCCCGCGTTTTCGCGAAAGCTTTGACGGACAAACCAAAGCTGCTCCGGGACCGGGGCGGTTCACCCAAGGGGTGTGAGAATGCGTGACTGTTGGAAGAACCGTGCTGGATATGACCGCGTCTTGATGGCGGTTGCGGCAACTTTCCTCACGGTGTCGGCGACCTCGGCGCTGGCGCAGGGCGATCAGGTCCGCAACAGTGCTGCGGAACTCGCAATCGATGCCGCAATCCCTCGCCCCGAACCCGCCAATGTCCCGCCTCCAACACCCAACGATTTCAAGCTGGACCCGGTAGCTGCGGCGCCCGAGGCGGCAAAGACGCCCGAGGTAGCCAAGAAGACCGAAACCGCCGCGCCGGAGGCAAAGCCTCCGGTCAAACCAGCCGACGTCGCCACCGTGCCGATCTCCGAGCCAACAAAGATCGAGACCAGCAAGAGCGAGAGCGGCAGGAATGAGAGCGGCAAGAACGAGGCCGCCAAGAGTGAAACATCCAACAACGACGCGGCAGCCGCGGCACCCGCGCAAGCCCCGGCCGCGGCCGCATCGGCGCCCGAGCCTGCCCAGGAGCCGGTCAAGGCGGCAAGCAACGTTGCGCCCGAAGACCAGCCGGTTGCCGAGAAGCTGCGCGACATGCTGGGTGGGAAATCGCAGCGCTATTTCGACCGCAAGGCGGAACGAACCTCGACAGAGAAGTTTTACGTTGCGCGTGACTTCGCGCCGATCTGGACGCAGGCCGGCAAATTGACCGACAGCGCCAAGGGCGTGATCGCGCGGCTGAAGGACGCAGCATCCGACGGGTTGAACCCGTCGGATTATCCCGTGCCGGATTTTGCGCTCGCCACCACGCCGGATGCGCTTGCTGAAGCCGATTTGAAACTGACCTCCAGCATGCTCGACTACGCGCGCCAAGCCCAGAGCGGCCGAATGCACTGGTCGCAGGTCTCAGCCGACATACAATATCCGGAACATCCGACCGATCCGACGGAAGTGCTGAGCAACATCACGACCGCCAACGATGCGTCGGCCACGCTCGACAGTTACAACCCGCCGCAGAAGCTCTATCGCGAATTGAAGGCGAAGCTTGCCGAACTGCGCGGTCAGGGCGATGGACCCGTGATCCAGATCGGCGACGGACCGCTGCTCAAATTCGCGCCTGCGCGGGGCAAGAAGCAGCCCGAGGTCACGATGGAAGACGAGCGCGTTCCGCAATTGCGGAAGAAGCTCGGCATCAGCGAAAACGCCGACGACACCCATTACGATGCGAACGTCGCCGAGGCCGTACGCAAGTTCCAGGTTGGTGCCGAACTGAAGCCGACCGGCGTGCTGGACGAAAGGACGATCAAGGCAATCAACAGCCCGAAACGCGATCGCCAGATCGATATCGTGCTCGTCAACATGGAGCGGTGGCGCTGGCTGCCGCGCGAGCTCGGCGCGCCCTCGATCGGCAATGCCTATGTCATTCTCAACATCCCCGACTACACGCTGAAGGTGATGCAGAACGGCGAGCAGGTCTGGACCACGAGGGTCGTGACCGGCCAGCCCGGCGTCCACGCGACGCCGCTTTTGACGGAGACGATGAAGTTCATCACGGTCAATCCGACCTGGAACGTCCCGCCGTCGATCATCTACAACGAATATCTGCCGGCGTTGCAGCAGGACCCGACCGTGCTGGAGCGCATGGGACTGCGGCTCGAGCAGGCCCGCGACGGCAGCATCCACATTTCGCAGCCGCCCGGCGAGCAAAACGCGCTCGGCCGCATCCGCTTCAATTTCCCGAACAAGTTCCTGGTCTATCAGCACGACACCCCGAACAAGAACCTGTTCGCGCGCGACGACCGCGCGTTCAGCCATGGCTGCATGCGGGTGCAAAATCCCGATCAATATGCATCGGTACTGCTCAACATCACCGAACCGAACGGGCACTTCACGCCGGAAAAGATCCGCAGCATGTATGGGCAAAGCGAGATCGATCTGAAATTCCCCACGCCGATTCCGGTCAACATCACCTACCAGACGGCGTTCGTGGACGACGCGGGCAATTTGCAATTCCGCAAGGACGTCTATGGCCGCGACGCCACCATGTTGTCACTGCTCCGCGCCGGCAAGAGCCGCGAGCTGGAGAACGTGATCGCCCACTCCCAGCCGAACTATGTACGTCCACCCGGCAACGTGCCGGATGGGGTCAGGTTTGCCAACAACTCGTGGTCGTCGTCGGGCCCGTCATTCTTCGAACGCCTTTTCGGCGCGCCAAACCCGCCTCCCCAACCTGTGGGCCGGCGCCAGCAGCAGCGACGTGTGTATGACCGTTAACGGCCGGGAACGGGATTCGGTCTGAATTCTCAATACAATCAAAGGCCTCCTCCCTTCGGACGGGGGCTTTGACGTTAACCATTGTCCACCCAGATTTAACCAAAGGGCTATTTTTCGCCACACTCGGCGGGTTAGCTTTCTTCTAATTTGGGGGGAAGGGTTAAATTCGATTAACCCTCCCGCATTAAGAGTGCATTTACCCTCTTTCGCCACACGGGGTCGCGAAAGAGTTGGCCGATCGGTCGTCTTTGGGTGGGGTATTCGTGCTGGCTGGTTTCGCACGCCAATTCAATTTGTCGTCTCTGCCTAAGGCCGGATATCAATTCGGACTGACTTCCCTGTTGCTCCTTGCCGGAGCCGGCTCCGTCCACGACGCCACCGCCCTGAACGAAACCCGCACCCTTTCCTTCCACCACACCCATTCCGACGAAGACCTCACCGTCACCTTCAAGCGCGACGGCCGCTACGACGAAGAGGCGCTGAAACAACTCAACCACTATCTCCGCGACTGGCGCAGCCAGGACCAGACTACGATGGATCGTCATTTGTTCGACATCCTCTGGGAGGTCTACCGCGACGTCGACGGCAAGAAGCCGATCCAGATAATTTCCGCCTACCGCTCTCCCGCCACCAACGCCATGCTCCGCCGCCGCTCGTCAGGGGTGGCGCGCTTCAGCCAGCACATGCTCGGCCACGCGATGGATTTCTTCATTCCGGACGTGCCGCTTGAGCAGATCCGTTACGCCGGGTTGCGGCTGCAGCGCGGCGGCGTCGGCTTCTACCCGACTTCGGGATCGCCTTTCGTCCATCTCGACACCGGCAGCATCCGCCACTGGCCGCGCATGACCCACGACCAGTTGGTCCGCGTCTTCCCCGACGGGCGCACGGTGCATATTCCCTCCGATGGCACCCCGCTCAAGGGATATGAACTCGCCCGCGCCGACATCGAGAAGCGCGGCGATGGCGATGATGCTGCGACCGTCAACAAGCCGAGCCTGTTTGCCCGCCTGTTCGGTGGCAAATCGAACGACGAAGAGGATGAGGGCTCTGCGGCGCCGGCAACGCGAGAAAAGGCCGCCGCCCCGGTTGCGCAGGTCGTCGCCAAGTCCGCCGATCCGGTGCCGATGCCGCGGGCAAAGCCTGCGGCCTCGACCCTCCAGTTGGCCTCGGCCGACGTGCAGCTGGTGCAGCCGGCAAAGCCGAAACAGACGGCAACTGCCGAGAAAGCCGAACCGAAGGCACAGACGCCGGCTGACATCATCAACGCCCGCGGCTTCTGGGACGATGCGCCCGCAACTCCGCAACAGGCCACGCCTGCGCAAGTCGCCGCCCTCAACGCGCGTCGTGCGGTGGGCGATCCGCAATCGACCGCCAGCGTCCCCGCCGCATACGAGGCAATGGCCTATGCGCCGGCCGCTGCCCCACCCGTCGACCGCGCGAATATCGTCGCCGCCAGCGCGCCGATCCCCCGCAGCGCGCGGCCGGCTCCCGCGAGCCATAACTCCATGGCCGTCACCAACCTCACTACCGTCGTCGCCAAGGGCGCGCAGGGTCAGGCCGGATTGGTGGCGACCTCGACGCGAATAACCGCCTCCAAGGCCAACGACGCCTGGATGCGCGTCATGATGCTGGCGCCGAGCGCTAGCACCTCGATGTCCACAACCGTGCTCGGCGATGCCGATCTGAGCCTGATGAGCGCGCATTTCATCAAACCGCAGGCCGTCATCGCGATGGGCTTCTCCGACGATCCGCAAATGGGCCTGAGCTGCGACCGTTTTACCGGATCGGCCATCGCCACGCTGACGATGCAATCCTTCGTGCTGCGGACGGCGTCGCTGCGCTAAGGGCGTAGCCTTCGTCCTGACTAATAATCATCGCTAATCCATCCTAGGTCGAGCCAACCGATCGCGTGCATACCTCACCTCGCGAGGCCCCTCCGTGCCGGCGTTCATCAGCCCGGCAGACCTGCCTTGAGGAGTCCAGCCTGGTGGCGTTGGCGGTCGCCGTCGAACTTGTAGTGCTGGGTCGTGAGGTAGTTGGCCACCGAGAATTGCGGCTCGCGCTTTAGGACCTCCGCCGCGTGCGCTGCGGCCGCGACAGCGTTGCCCATCTGCGCAAACGTGGCTGCGAGGAAGGCATGATGCGTGTGGTCGGGCCGCGTAATTCGCGAGAAAGCCTCGGCGGCTTCGGCGTATTTCTCGGCGCAATAGCAGGCGCGCCCGAGGTGACTCCAGAAGCGCTCCGGATGGTACGGGTTGAGGCGCATCGCCTTCGTGATCCAGTCGATGCCCTCCTCCGGCCGTCCAAGCCAGGTCAGAAGTTCGCCCTGCTGCACGACGACGAGGTCATAGTTGGGGTTGAGCGCCAGCGCCCGCTCCTGATGATAAGTAGCCTTGTCGTGATCGTTGCGCGTCAAGTTTAGTGCGGCCAGTATGCGGTGCACGTCGCTGTCGTTATCATCAAGTGCCAGCGCGATCTCCAGCTCTGCGGTTACCTGCCGGAGGGCCGCCTCGTTGTCCTCGCACCACCCATAAATCCACGACTGGCCCACGACGCAGGCCTTCCAGGCGTGAGCATGGGCGTAGTTCGGGTCGAGCGCGACGGCGCGGTCGAGCAGTCGCTGCGCCTCGGCGTTATCCTCTCGGATGGAGCGGTGGTGCAGCACTCTGGCCGTGAGGACGCATTCGTAAGCCGCCATGTTGTCGGTATTCTTGCGCTTCGCCCGATCATGCGTGGCGGCCTCCAAGCGTCCAGGGAGCGTCGCGACGATGGCGCGTGTCATCTCGTCCTGGATGGCAAAGATATCTTCAAGCTCTCGATCGTAGCGTTCGGCCCAGATGTGCCGGTCGGTTTCAGCGTCGATCAACTGCACGGTGACGCGGATTCGACCGCCCGCCTTTCGCACGCTGCCCTCCAGGACGTATTCGACGCCGAATTCGCGCGCGACCTCCTGAACCTTCACGGCCTTGCCTTTGTGCACGAAGGTCGAATTGCGGGAGATGACGAGCAGGTCACGAAACCGCGACAGCTCCGTAATGATGTCCTCGGTCAGGCCGTCCGCGAAGAACTCCTGTTCCGGATCGCCGCTCATATTGACGAGCGGCAGTACGGCGATCGACGGCTTTTTCGAGGTCTTTGCCGCAACCGCGGCGTCCGTCGCACCCTCCGGTGCGGCTTTCGGGTCTGGCTCAAGCCGGACCCGAAAAACGCGAATCGGACGGGTGATGTTCTTGACGCTTTGCTCGCCAAGATCCTCGAATGTGATGTCGTCCAGTCGGTCGCCGAGCTGGTCGCGCACCGCGCCGGAAACGCAAATACCGCCGGGTTCGGCGAGCACTTCGAGGCGGGCCGCCACGTTGACACCGTCGCCAAAGATGTCGTTGTCTTCGACGATCACGTCGCCCAGATTGACGCCGATGCGGAATTGCATCCATCGCGACGGGGAAACATCCGCGTTGCGTCGTGCCATCCGGCGCTGCACCTCAGCCGCGCACTGCACCGCGTCGGCGACGCTGCGGAATTCGACCAGCATGCCGTCACCGGTGGTCTTGATGATGCGGCCGTGGTTTTTCGCGATGGCCGGGTCGATGAGTTCGAGCCGATGGGTTTTGAGGCGCGCGAGTGTTCCTCTCTCGTCAACCTCCATGAGTCGACTGTAGCCGACCATGTCGGCGGCGAGCACCGCCGCGAGCCTACGCTCTGGTCCGGGCACTTCCATGCCCGAAAGTCTAACAGATGAGGGGTCCCAACCCAAGCTTGGGGCACGCCGAAAAAACTGCCTCGGCGAGCCCGTCACAGCATCCCGAGTGCCTGCATGTAGGTTTCCAGGATGGTCTCCTGCTCAGCACGCTCGTTGGCGTCCTGCTTGCGCAGGCGCACGATGGCGCGCAACGCCTTGACGTCGAAGCCATTGCCCTTGGCCTCGGCATAGACGTCGCGGATGTCGTCGGAGATCGTCTTTTTCTCCTCTTCCAGCCGTTCGATGCGTTCGATGATGGCCTTGAGCTGGTCTTTGGCGAATTTCGTCGCTGGTGCTTCCTTGACGGCGGCGGCAGAGGTGGCCATCGGATACTCCTGAATGAACTAAGGGGTTGGGGGTGGAGGAAGCGCCGCACGCTTCATCACGCACCGCATCCTTGAAGAATGACCCTCGGGATTGGGGCGCCTCGCGTCAAGGCAGCAGCACTGCTCATCCACAGCGCGCCCACAGGAGAAGTGGAACTGTTCTCTCCTTTGTCATTCCGGGGCGATGCAAGGCATCGAACCACGATGTGCTATTGCACATCGGAGAATCTCGAGATTCCCCGATGCGCAATTGCGCATCTGAGTCCGGTGCTGACGCGTCATTCCGGAATGACAGTGGAAAAACTCAATGCCCCGGATGGGCCTTCTTCATCGCCGCGAGTTGCTCGGGGCTGGCCGTTCCCTGATGGGTCGCCTTCCAGGTCTCGTACGGCATGCCGTAGACGGCCTCGCGGCTCTCGTCCTTGCTCATGGCCACGCCTTTGGCATCGGCTGCATCCTTGAGCCAGTTGGACAGGCAGTTACGGCAGAAGCCCGCCAGATTCATCAGGTCGATATTCTGCACATCGGTGCGGGAGCGCAGATGTTCGACCAGTCGCCGGAACACGGCTGCTTCAAGTTCCGTTCTGGTTTTGTCGTCAGTCGCCATGACCCGCTCTCGCTGTTTTTCGTGTGATACAAGCCAATAGGTGGGAAACTGTCACAGATTTTTCCATATCCCGCCGCAAACATTAACCCAAGCGGGTAGAATACGGGCTATCCCAATGGCCTGAAAACGGCATTGGCCGTTGACCGCCCGGTGCCCTCACGCGAAATCGTCAATAATTTGATATAGCTTCGCTGAATGACCGCAAGAGATTCTCACCGTCCCGCCCGATTCTCCAGGCGTATGGCCGCCGGATTATGGCCGGCGCTGATGCTCGTGATGGCCTGCCTGTGGAACGGTTCGGCCGCCGCCGACTTTCGTCTCTGCAACAATACGTCGAGCCGGGTCGGCATCGCGCTCGGCTACAAGGACGCCGAGGGCTGGACCACCGAAGGCTGGTGGAACGTGTCCTCGCGAAGCTGCGAGACTCTGCTGCGCGGCACGCTGGTCGCGCGGTACTATTATATCTATGCGCTCGATTACGACCGTGGCGGCGAATGGTCGGGACAGGCTTTCATGTGCTCTCGCGACAAGGAATTCACCATCAAGGGCGCCGACAATTGCCTGGCGCGCGGCTTCGACCGGACCGGCTTCTTTGAAGTCGACACCGGCGAGCAGCGCGCCTGGACCGTGCAACTCACCGAATCCAACGAACAGCCTGCGCAGCGCGTGCCGGGTATTCCGGGCACGATCGGACCGGGCGGAGCCGGAAATATTCCGGGCATGTCCAATTCGCCGGGCGGATTGCCTCCGGGCGCGACTGGTCTGCCGCCAGCCGCAGCGCCCAGGACCAAGCCATGAGGCGCCTGCGCCGTATCAAGATTCTTGCAACGCTTGGCCCAGCCTCTTCCGACAGCGCGATGATCCGGCGCCTGTTCGAGGCCGGCGCCGACGTGTTCCGCATCAATATGAGCCACACCCCGCACGACAAGATGCGGGAACTGGTCAAGACCATTCGCAATGTCGAGAGTAGCTATGGCCGGCCGATCGGCATTCTGGTCGATCTGCAGGGGCCGAAACTAAGGCTCGGTTCGTTCGCTGAGGGCGCGATCCAGCTCAACAACGGCCAAAGCTTCGTGCTCGATTCCGACAAGACGCCCGGCGACAACACCCGCGTGCAGCTTCCGCATCCGGAAATCCTGGCCGCGCTTCGGCCCGGCCATGCGCTTTTGCTCGACGACGGCAAGGTGCGTCTGATCGCGGAGGAAACTTCCCCCGAGCGCGCCGTCACCCGGGTCGTGATCGGCGGCCGGATGTCGGATCGCAAGGGCGTCAGCCTGCCCGATACCGACCTTCCCGTCTCCGCGATGACGCCAAAGGACCGCGCCGACCTCGAGGCCGCGCTGGTGACCGGGGTCGACTGGATCGCGCTCTCCTTCGTGCAGCGCGCCGAGGATGTTCTTGAGGCCAAGAAACTGATCCGCGGCCGCGCCGCCGTGATGGCCAAGATCGAGAAAGCCGCAGGCGATCGACCGCCTCCCCGAAATCATCGAGGCCTCCGATGCGCTGATGGTGGCGCGCGGCGATCTCGGCGTCGAGCTGCCGCTCGAGCGGGTGCCGAGCTTGCAGAAGCAGATGACGCGGCTGGCGCGGCGCGCCGGCAAGCCGGTGGTGGTCGCGACCCAAATGCTGGAATCGATGATCCAGGCGCCGGTACCGACCCGCGCCGAAGTCTCCGACGTCGCCACCGCCGTCTATGAGGGCGCCGACGCCATCATGCTGTCGGCGGAATCGGCGGCCGGCAAATATCCGGTTGAGGCGGTCTCGACCATGAATCGCATCGGCGAGGAGGTTGAGCGCGACCCGACCTATCGCGGCGTGGTCAATGCGCAGCGCGCCGAGCCGGAGCCGACCGTCGGCGATGCGATCGCGGACGCGGCGCGGCAGATCGCCGAAACGCTCGATCTTTCCGCGATCATCTGCTGGA
Organism: uncultured Alphaproteobacteria bacterium; assembly: GCA_963722265.1. Classification (GTDB taxonomy): domain Bacteria; phylum Pseudomonadota; class Alphaproteobacteria; order Rhizobiales; family Xanthobacteraceae; genus Bradyrhizobium. Next base: position 56,388 of record CAVRKR010000001.1, read on the forward strand.
CCAGTTCGGGATCAACCGCGCTGCGGGTCGCGCGCGAACGCCCCAAGCCGCCGGTGGTGGCGATCACGCCGAACATCTCGACCGGGCGGAAACTATCCGCGGTCTGGGGCGTGCACTGCGTGGTCGCGGAAGACGCGAAAGATCTCGACGACATGGTCAGCCGTGCCGGCAGCATCGCGTTTCGCGACGGCTTTGCGCGAGCCGGCCAGCGCGTCATCATCGTTGCCGGCGTGCCGCTGCGCTCGCCCGGCACCACCAACATGTTGCGCATCGCCTCCGTTGGCCCCGACGGCGACGCGGATATGTGAGATCGGCATAGTCATTCCGGGGCGCGTCGAGAGACGCGAACCCGGAATCCAGAGATTATGGCGCGAGATTCCGGGTTCGCGCTAACGCGCGCCCCGGAATGACAGCTCTCATCAGAGCAACTTCGCGTCCAGCGTGATCTTGGTGTTGAACAGCTTCGACACCGGGCATCCGGCCTTGGCCAGGCCCGCAAGCTCCTGGAATTTCGCATTGTCGGCGCCGGGGATCTTGGCGCTCAGCGCCAGATGCACCGACGTAATCGCAAAACCCTCGCCGACCTTTTCGAGCGTGACGTCGGCCTTGGTCTCCATTTGCTCCGCGGTCAGTTTGGCCTCGCCGAGGATCAGCGACAGCGCCATGGTGAAGCAGGCCGCATGCGCCGCACCGATCAGTTCCTCCGGGTTGGAGCCCGGCTTGCCCTCGAAGCGACTGGCAAAGCCATAGGGGTAATCCTTCAGCGCGCCGCTCTTGGTCGAGATCGCGCCCTTGCCGTCCTTGATGCCGCCTTGCCATTTGGCTGATCCGGATGTCGTTGTCATTCGAGGCTCCACGGGTTGGGGTGAACGATTGAGTTCTCTTAAGCGACCAATACGGCGGAATATGTCAATTCACGAGGCCGACATGAAACCATGGGTTGGGGTCACGGCGATGACCCTGTGCTGGATGCTGGCGGCCACACCGCCGGCCTCGGCCGGCTACTGGAATTACGGCTGCGCGGGCAGCCTCGGCGGCAACACTTACCTGTTTGACCGCGGCAACTTGCTGATCATGCCGAAGGCGGTTGCCAAGGGGGACATCGCCGGACTCGTCAAAGGTGAAATCTTCGCCTTCGACGCCGACGACAATAATTCCGGTTTCCGGCCCGTGATGAAATTCGCCCGCGGCGCCTATCCCGATCAGAAAATCGTGCTGACCGAAAAATCGTCGAAGACAATCTCGACCGAAACGGGAAATGTCGGGACCCGCGAAAAGTCCACGACGACGTCCCGGCATACCTACCACTTCGTATGGACCGGCTGGCGCGATGAGCCCATTGAGGTCGACCTCGTCATGGACTGTATCGAATACATGCTGACCGCGCCGTAGCGCATACGCAGTGAGTTCGGGCCAGGCGTCCTACGCCCCGACCAGCGCCTTTGCCGGCAGCGCTGCCTGCACCACAAGGCCGCGCGCGCGGGCATCCATCACGCCGACGGCGCGCAGGGCGAGCAGCGTCACGGTTTGAACGGCATCGCGCAGCCTTCCCGGGTCGTCCATGTTGTCGGGCGCCAGCGGCCCGACCAGAGCTTCATGCAGCGCGCCGAGCAGAGCGGTTGCGGCGAGTGCAGTGTCTTGCGCGGGCAGATGCCCGGCTCGGACCGCAGCATCGATGCGGCTTGCGATCTCGCCGGCGATCTCGCGGCGGCTTGCGAGCCGCGACGCCGTGACATCGACATCGACCGGCTCGGCGAGGATGCCCCAGGCGAGCTTGCGCTGCGACAGCACATGCACCGCAACCGTGGTGACGGCGGCCGCCAGCGCCGACGACGGACCGGGAGCGGCATCCGCGGCGCGGCGGATCGCGGCCAGTTCATCGCGCGAGACTTCGGCGATCAGTTCGGAAATCAGATCGGCCTTGGATGGGAAGTAGCGATAGACGGTGCCGGCGGCGACATTGGCGCGGATGGCGATCGGGGCGATCTGCACCGCGGCCATGCCGCCCTCGGCAGCCGAATCGCGTGCGGCCGCCAGAATCGCGCTGCGGCGCGCGGCCAGGCGTTTGACGACTTGATGGGTCCGTCGGTAGACCATGACGCGTTTCTCATCCCGAGCGCGCTTTTCGGCCTTACCGGCTCGTTGAGGCGCGTGTTCAGTTTTTGGCGATTTACGACAAATCGCACCAAGAACTGAACTACAGTTCAGGCCCGATGACAAGAAGTAAATAAGATGATTTGGGGCCTAACTAACGGCTGCCAGCACCGGCGCAGCTTCGCCTCGCCACCATGGACCCACCCGGTGCCCGATCAAGGCGGCGACGACCAGGGTCGCGCCGAAGCCGGTGGGCGCGCCAAGCAGCGGATAGATCATCAAGAGCGCAGCGACGAGGCCAAGCGCTGGCAATTCGTGACGGGCAAAGCCTTGCTCCAATCCGATCCGGACCAGGAACGCCACCGCAATCGCCAGCACCATCAGGTCGTAGAGAAACAGATAGGGCGTAATCAACAGCGCACCGGCCGCAAGACTTGCGGCCTTCAGGGAATAGCTGACGCTGCGGCTGCGCCACATCAAGGCCAGCACGATGGTTACCGCGCCAGTCATGATCCACTGAAACACCCAGGCAAGCGGTTCGGTGCCGCCGAAATAACGAACCAGCGCGAAGATGCTTTGCAACTTGCCCCAAGGCGCGCGCCCCTCGGTGAGGAAGGCCTGGCTGAACATCGGCATCCAGTGAAAGAACGCCTGCCAGCTCTCGGTGCCGAAGGCGAGCCATGACATTGAGGCCATCGCAATCGCAACGGCGCCTGCGGTGAAAAATACCTTCCACTGCGACGCCGCGATCAGCACCAGCGGAAACAGCAATCCATATTGCGGCTTGTAGCTCAAAAGCCCGAGACAAATTCCCGAAAGGATCGGACGCGTCGGCATCAGATAAAGCGTGCCGCCGATCAGGGAAGCCGTGAGAAAGCCGTTCTGCCCGACCAGCGCATTGGTGAACACCACCGGGAACGACGCCGCCAGCAAGAGACCGAAGGCGCGTCCGACAATCGCGCGCATGACGGCGAGATAGGGCACGAAGCTGACGGCGACCCAGCCGATATAGGCTACAGCATAGGGAAAATGCGCAAGCACAGCAGCGACGGACAGAAACGGCGGCGGATAGTGCCAGGCGAAGTTGCCCTCATAGCTCTGGCCGAGGACGGCGATTTGAACCTGCTTCTGAATGTCCCAGTCATAGGCCAATGCGGGGTGGCCATCGAGCACAAGGCGGCCGGCCGACCAGACATTGACGAAGTCGGTCGGGATGCCCAGGCCCTTTTCGTCGAAGATCCACCAATGCGCAGTGAAGCCGCTTTGAAGAAGCGACGCGTTGATGAGGCACAGCACCAGGCACGCGATCAATAGCGAAGGCGGGATCGCGCCAGTCTTCGAGCCAACCGTCGGGGCAGTTGTGGGAGCAACCATGCGGGGTCCTCTTGCGCGCGGTCACGAGACGCGCATCCTGCTAGCAATAGGCCGGACAGGCTTGAGGAAATCTTAAGTTTTGGCTCCGCGCGCCCCCGGAAATCTTAAGGGCGTAGAGCGCCTCACTCCGGAATGAGGATCGAGACTACCGGTCTATCCCGGCTTTCTCACGCAGCGACACCGGGCCGTGACAGCGATGGCGCGTCGCGGCGCCGCATCAGCGCGGTGTATAACAAGGCCCCGAGGACGGCGCCGATCAGCCATCCCCAATCCCCGACATTGATGATCACCGCATAGGCGCCGAGCAGCGACAGCCCGATCGAGATCGAGCCTGCGAGCGCGAGTGCGATCAGCGCCATCCGGTTCCAGCCGTTCTGGAAATGCAGCGAGCCTTCCGGCGACATCCTGTAGAGGTCTTCAAGGATGATATGCTGGCGCTTCACCAGATAGTAGTCGGACACCATAATGCCAAACATCGGGCCGAGCGCAGCGCCGAAAATGCCGACAAAGATCGTGATCGCCTGCGGGCTCGAGACGAAAATCCACGGGCACACCAACACCGACAGGATCGAGGCGATCAGGCCGCCGAGGCGGAAGTCGATCTTTTCCGGATAAAGGTTGGAGATGTCGTAGGCCGGCGAAACAAAGTTGGCGACGATATTGATGCCCATGGTGGCAACGATGAAGGTGATGGCACCGACCGCCACCACGAAAGGATTGCCGATGCGTTCGACGATGCGGACGGGGTCCATGATCGCCTCGCCGAACACCTTGACGGTACCCGCGGTGACGATGACGGTGATGATGGCGAAGACGATGAAATTGACCGGCAGCCCGAGAAAATTGCCGAGTTTCATCGCCCTGCCGTCTTGCGCAAAGCGCGAGAAGTCACCGAAATTGAGCAGCAGTGCCGCGAAATAAGCGACTATCAGCATCGCCGCGTTCGCCATGTGGCCGATCATCGAGCCTTCGGCGCGCGGGCTGAGCTGCAACGACAGGCTGGATATGCCCGTCTGCGTCAGGATCCAGATCGCCAGCGCGAACATCACGACATAGACCGCGGGCCCGCAGAAATCGATGAACTTGCGGATCGTCTCCATGCCGTTGAGGAAGATCAGGAGCTGGAACAGCCACATGAACAGGAAGGAAAACCAGCCAAGCGCCGAAAGACCGAGAAACTCCGAATGTGTGAATGCCTCGGCAGCCGGATAGAACGTCAGCACCAGCACCTGCACCGCCTTGGACGCGAAATAGGTCTGCACGCCGTACCACACGATACCGACGATACCGCGCAAACTCGCGGCAATATTGGCGCCCATCACGCCGAACGACATCCGCGCCACCACCGGGAAAGGCGTGCCGTATTTCAGCGAGGGACGCCCGATCAGATTCATCAGGAAATAGACCGCGGTGATGCCGGCGATCATCGCCAGCAGCACTTCCCACCCCGTCAATCCGAGGAAGAACAGACTGGCCGCGAAGGTATAGCCGCCGACCGAATGCACGTCCGACATCCACATCGCGAAGATGCTGAAGGCGCCCCAGGTTCGCCCCATCGGCGCCACCGGCGCAAGATCGTGGTTGTAGAGCCGCGGGTCGGCACCTGAGATGGCAATGACGGGCGAGGCATTCGCATGACCTGACATCGGCGGCTCCTTTGCTCGACAACGAAAGACTGACAGATTTTTTCAAGCAAGTCCCGCGCCAAGAGCGGGCGGCTCCTGGTGCCGTCATTCCTGGTGCGCCGCAATCTCAGGATTTTCGGGTTCGCATCTTCGATACGCCACGGAATGACGGCCCACTGTTCCGAGCGCTGCCGCTAACCCTATCGCCGATCTTTCGGAATCACGAATTTCAATCCGGACCAAACCTCGTCGATGGCGCAGACCTTGATGTCGACGAGCCCGAGCGGAAGCGCGGTGTCGCGCACGACAATGTCCGTCAGATCGGTCACGACGCGTGAGGACTTCTTCGGCCATGACACCCAGATCATGCCGTCCGGCACGATCGCGGCGCGGTAGCCGCGCAGCCGGCCGGCAAGTCCCTTCGTTTTCGTTGCGAACACATGCACCATGTCGAGGGGTGGTTCCGGCCGGGCCTTCATCGTCACATCGGGCGGCAGTCCGCCGACAATGTCGCCATAAGCGGACGGCGCGCCGTCGACAAAAATGAAAAAGCCCGGCTTGATGCCGAGCTTTTGCACAATCGGTTTGCCGGAATAGCCAGCCATTCGGCTACGACATTACGCCTGCGGCTGCGGCTCCAGTCCGGGATCCGGATCGGGACGCGGGCGCGGCTTGCCGGCGGGCGGCACCGCCGAGGTGCGCGGCGTGGTGGGCTCCAGCACCAACTCGCGGTTCGGCTTCTTGCCCTTGAGCAGGTCCTGAATCTCATCGCCGGTCAGGGTCTCGTATTCGAGCAGGCCCTTTGCCAGCGCCTCAAGGTCGGCGCGCTTCTCGGTCAGGATCTTGGTCGCCTGCTTATAGCCTTCCTCGACCAGACGCCTGATCTCGGTGTCGATCTTCTGCACAGTTGCCTCGGAGGCATTCTGCGTGCGCGACACCGACATGCCCAGGAACACCTCGTCCTGGTTCTCGCCATAGGACACGGTGCCGAGTTCTTCGGACAGGCCCCAGCGCGTCACCATCATGCGCGCCAGGCGCGTCGCCTGCTCGATATCGGAGGCGGCACCCGAGGTGACCTTCTCGCGGCCGAACACCAGCTCCTCGGCGACGCGGCCGCCCATCATGATGGCGAGGCGCGAGGTCATCTGCTCCAGCGACATCGACAGCTTGTCGCGCTCGGGCAGCTGCATCACCATGCCGAGCGCGCGGCCGCGCGGAATGATGGTCGCCTTGTGGATCGGATCGGTCGCGATCACGTTGAGGCCGACGATGGCATGGCCGCCTTCGTGATAGGCGGTCAGCATCTTCTCTTCCTCGGTCATGACCAGCGACTTGCGCTCGGCGCCCATCATGACCTTGTCCTTGGCCTCCTCGAACTCGGCCTGGGTCACCATGCGCTTGTTGCGCCGCGCCGCGGTCAGCGCCGCCTCGTTGACAAGGTTCATCAGGTCGGCGCCGGAGAATCCGGGCGTGCCGCGGGCGATGGTCTTGAGGTTGATATCCGGCGCGAGCGGCACCTTGCGGACGTGAACCTTGAGGATCTGCTCGCGGCCGACGACGTCCGGGTTCGGCACCACGACCTGGCGGTCGAAGCGGCCCGGGCGCAGCAGCGCGGGGTCGAGCACGTCCGGCCGGTTGGTCGCGGCGATCAGGATCACGCCCTCATTGGCCTCAAAGCCGTCCATCTCGACCAGCAACTGGTTCAGCGTCTGCTCGCGCTCGTCATTGCCGCCGCCAAGGCCGGCGCCGCGATGGCGGCCGACCGCGTCGATTTCGTCGATGAAGATGATGCAGGGCGCATTCTTCTTGGCCTGCTCGAACATGTCGCGGACGCGCGAGGCGCCGACGCCGACGAACATCTCGACGAAGTCCGAGCCCGAGATCGTGAAGAAGGGAACGTTGGCTTCGCCCGCGACCGCGCGCGCGATCAGCGTCTTGCCGGTGCCGGGAGGGCCGACCAGCAGCACGCCGCGCGGAATTCGTCCGCCGAGCCGCTGGTACTTGCCGGGGTCGCGCAGGAATTCGACGATCTCCTGCAGATCCTGCTTGGCCTCGTCGACGCCGGCGACATCCTCGAACGTCACGCGGCCATGCGCTTCCGTCAGCATCTTGGCGCGCGATTTGCCGAAACCCATCGCCTTGCCGGCGCCGCCCTGCATCTGCCGCGACAGGAAGATCCACACGCCGATCAGCGCGATGAACGGCAACCATGAGACCAGCAGCGACACGAACCACGGCACGTTGTCGCCGGGCGGCTTCGCGGTGATCGAGACCTTGCCGTTATACAGGCGCGAGACCAGCGTCGGATCGTTCGGCGCATAGGTCTGGAAGCTCGAGCCATTGGTGAAGGTGCCGTGAATCTCCGGCCCCTGGATGACGACGTCGCGAACGTGGCCCTGATCGACCTCGGTCAGAAGCTGCGAGAAGGAGATGTCCTGCGAGGAAGTGCGCTGACCAGGATTCTGGAAGAGCGTGAACAAGGCCAACAACAGCAGAACAATAATGACCCAGAGGGCGAAATTGCGCAGATTGGCGTTCATTGATCTTCCTTCGTGGTCGCGCGGATCGCGGCCTTATTCCTTTGGGCAGGCGCGAGGGAATCCCCCAGGCGACTGCATTGCAATTTAGGTGCCGACGCGGTCGCTGCCAAGGGAACCACATAGGACTATTTAGCCTATCTTAGCTTGATTCCGGTTCAAATCATGGCGTTGGAATGGGTGTTTTCGGGGGTGGTTAAGAACTCCCGAGCCGGATTTGCGACAGGTGCCTCGACGTCAATCCGCTCGACGGCGGCGGGCGGGCGCCGGCGCGATGCTGATCCGATCACCGATCAGGCTGACCAGCGCGCCCGCAAGGGTCTGTTTCAACCGCGGCAGGCGCTTATCGCCCGCCTCCGACATGGCCCGGTCCAAGGCCGACAGCAAAGCCTCGACCTTGCCAAGTTCCGCCGGTCCTTCATGACCGAACCGATCGATGGCGCGCAGCAACAGCCGCAAGCGGATTTCCTCTGGCATCGCGGCGAAGGCTCTTGCGTCGAAATTCCGGGCAGCCACGACGCCTGCGGGCGATGTTGCCTCGCGACCCCTGAGCGCCAGATAGCGCTCGGCGCCATCGGCCAGAATTTCGATCGCCGCATTGGCCCGGGCAAGCCGCGACGCCAGCCGCGCCAGGTTGCGCGCGTCGCCGCCCTCGGCCGCAAGCAACGGCATCACCGCGCGGATACGAGGCCGGGTAAAGTTCACATCGCGGTTGGTCGGATCGTCGGCGAAGGCAACGTCTGCCTTTTTGAGCGTCGCGATCAGCCGCGATTTCGAAACATTCAGAAACGGACGGGCCAGACGCACGCCCTCTCGTTCGGTCTCGCGCGCCATCGCCGCAAGGCCGGCGATGCCGCTGCCGCGCAGCAGACGCATCAACAACGTTTCGGCCTGATCGTCGCGGGTATGGGCGGTGAGGATGTGGGTGGCGCCGCTTTCGCCGCGCCGCCTTGGCGAGCAGGCGGTAGCGCGTCGATCCGCGCCGCGGCCGGCACGCCGGATTTGGGCTTGGCGCCGGTCCAGCGCATCGTGCGATGCGGCAGATCGAGCGTGCGCGCCAGACGCTTGACGTCGCGCGCCTCGCGCGCCGCCTCGGCGCGCAGGCCATGATCGACCGTGACGGCGACCAGCAGGCGCGGTCCGCGTGACAAGCGCGCGGCGCCAGCGCGCCGCGAGCCACATCAAGGCGACGGAATCGGGCCCGCCGGAAACGGCGAGGACGATTGCGGGAGCGCGCTTCCAGTCCGCGAACAGGCTCTTCGCAAGCTGCGCCGAAATCGGGGAATTGTCATCGTCAGGCATGATGCCGCCGGCCAAACTCCAAGTCCGGCAATCGACTCGCGCGCCACCGAGGCGCTGTCAATGATGCCTTAGCACTTGACCCGCTTCTGCTCGCGGTCCACGGCCTGCCTTGATGCTGCCGGAGGCGTGCGGATATTTCCGCGTCACTTCGCCGAATGCGGCGCAGGCGGCCTCCTTCTCCTTCAGGGCGGCCAGCGACTGGCCGAGCCGCAGCAAGGCATCCGGAGCCTTCGCCGACTGGTCGAATTTGGTCGTCACGCCGAGGAAGGCTTCGGCGGCGTCACGATAAAGCTGGCGCTGGAAGAAACTTTCGCCGAGCCAGAATTGCGCATCCGCGATCAAGGGATCGCTCGGATATTTCTTGGCGAAATTGCGCATGGTTTCTTCGGCAAGCGCATAGTCCTTGCGCTGGATATAGCCGACGCCGAGGTCGAACTCGTCCCTCGGCGTTGCCGATGGCGGCAAGGTGGTGAGCGCCCCCGTCGCGTTGGTATTGCGCGGCGGCGGTGGCGGCAGAGCCCCGGCCGGACTGGCACCGGCGGTATTCGCAAGGTCGAGCGGCTCGCCCGGGTCTCGCCCGCCGGGCGCGCCGATCGGCGCCTCGGCCTGTATCGGGAGCTGGCCGCCGCCGAGCGCGACGCGGCGCGCCCGGCGCGTTCGGATTTTGGCTGGGATCGAAGGCATCGCCACGGCGGCGGCCCTGTGGCGACGCTCCGGCGGGCTCCTGGACGATGGGTGCGATCGGCGCCGGCGCCGCGACCTGCGGCTCATGGCCTGCTTGCGGCTGTGGCGGCCGATAGCCGGCGCCCGGGGGCATCGCGGCGGCGGTATTGGGCTGCGCGGCGGCCGGCAATCCGCCGGGAGCCGCCGGGCGCCCCTCCTTGAAGCTGCCTCAGGCGCTCTTCGAGCTGCCGGTTGCGGTATTGCAGTTCCTCGTTCTGCCCGGTGAGCTGCCGCAGCTGGTTTTCGAGCTGCTGAATGCGGACCTCCGGGATCGACATCGTCCGATTGCGCCAAAGCCAGCGAGTAGAGGCCCTGCGAGCCAAGGCCAGCATCGCGGACAACGCCGCGGCGCGCGCAACTTTATGAAATCTGGATGACATTCTGGCCTGACGAACGAGGTAGCGCGAAAACGCATCACATTGAGAGACGGAGTACGCCAAAAATGTGACTGAGACAATCAGGCGGAAAGGCCCGCCACCGGACCACCCTTGCCTGGCGCGCCAAACAAAACCGGCGCCCAAGGGGCGCCGGCGAAAAAGCCTTGAAAGATGACCGACGGTCAGGAACTGGCGTTCAGCACCGTGACCGCGCGGCGGTTCTGCGACCAGCAGGAGATATCGTTGCAAACCGCGACCGGGCGTTCCTTGCCGTAGGAGATCGTCCGCATCCGCGAGGGATCGATGCCGCGCGAGGCGAGGAAGGTGCGCACCGACTGGGCGCGCCGCGCACCGAGCGCGATATTGTATTCGCGGGTGCCGCGCTCGTCGGCATGGCCTTCAATGGTGAACGAATAGCGGTTGTAGGTCTGCAGCCACTGCGCCTGCTTCTCCAGGGTCGCGATCGCCTGCGGCGACAGATCGGTCTGGTCGCTCTCGAAGAAGACGCGGTCGCCGACATTGACCACGAAATCCTGCTGGCTGCCCGGCGTGGCCGCGCTGGCCATCGCGCCATCGGCGAGCGGGTTCTTTTGCGCAGGCGCCCATCGACAGCGCCACCGCGAGCACCGCGGCAAGCTTCAATCCCTGGAGGATACGCATCGGATGTTTCATTCCGGAGCCTCCACGCTCACGTTTTTCGACTGTTATCCGGTCTACAGGGCGATGGTTAAGCGAACGTTCCGTCAACCTTGATGGGGCGTTGCCAGACCCGATCAAATGCCACCAAACGGCGAAAAGCAACCGCGATAGTTAATGGGTTGTAAATGTGGCGCGAGGGTGAAGGCAAGCGGGAGATGCGGTCGAAATCGGCCGTTTTCCAAGGGTTTCGGGTCCCTTCCGCGGGTACTGATGGGCAAAACTCCGCCGCGAAAAGCAGTTTCCTGTCGGATGCAGCCGCCGGACCGCTCGTCAGGACGCGCGGGACGATCGTTGCGCGCTCGAAGGTGAATTCGGGCAGGTCGATCACCGGCATTTGGTCGCTACCGCGCTCAAACAGCATGCGCCGCTCGAACGCGCTCGAACGCATGATGGGAAAGCGGGTCAACACCCTCTCCCGCACGATCCGGAAATCGGACGCCATCAACGCGACCTTCTTCAACACGTTCGGAAACGCGCGCGGCTCGGCGATGGTCTCGTTCAGAAAGACCCGGCGATAGAACGCCTGGTGCTCGGGACGAACCAGCGCAAGCCCGGTATCGGCATTGAAATATTCGCATGCCAGAAAAACCAGCCGCACCGTCACATAGGCAAGGTCGGGAAACCGCTGCGCCTTTTCGGGGTCCGCAACAAAACGAGCCGGATCGATGAAAATCTCGCCGCGATCGAGACGAGGATGAAGAATATCGCCGAACAACTCGGTGGCATAGGACATCCGCCATTCTGACGTCAGGACGTGGAGGCGGATCGAGCTGCAGAGTTCTCCGTCAACATAGATTCCGAAGCGTCCAGGCGTTGGGCGCCTCGTCGTAATGATCGCTGACGCGCAGAGAGTTCTGACGGCAAGATCAATCCGCCGTGCAGATAGGCACGGTAGCGCATCAAATAGAGGGTGTCTTTCTCCTCAGGGGTTTCGATAAGTCGGTAATCGACGCGATCGAACAACGCGCCTCCCCGCACAAAGAGCGAAGCGCGCGGCTCGGCTCCAGACTTCATCCACTACTCCCCAACTGAAAAGCTGACAAACAACCATTGCGGGTAGAGGAAAGATTAACAGCGCCTTAACGAAATTGCAAAGCTATCGGCAGGTTAGGGTTAACCTTTGAGGCCGTGGGCGCGCACTCGAAATCGGTGAAATTACGGCAATTTACCTCAGGCGATCGATCGCGAGGCGGCCGCGAGAAGCCCCTCATCCGACCCGCCGACCGTGGGAAGCGTTCAGCAGCTGGCGAACCCGCAGCGCGGGCACCGGGCGGCTGAACAGATAACCCTGGGCCTCGGTCACCGTACCGTCGGCGTTGATCAGTTCCAGTTGCTCGTTGGTCTCGATGCCCTCGACCACGACCGACATTCCGAGGTCCGCGCTGAGCCGCGCCACGCCGCGCAACAGCCTCAGCGGACGATCGGTGTCGATGCCTTCCAGGAACGAGCGATCGATCTTCACCTTCTGCAGCGGGAAATTATGCAGATAGCTGAGGCTCGAATAGCCGGTGCCGAAATCGTCCAGCGAAATGCGCACGCCCAGCGCGCGCAATTGCGCCAGCACGTCATGGGTCAACTGCGTATTGCGCAACAGCGACGATTCGGTGATCTCGATTTCGAGGCGATTGGCAGGCAATCCGGAAACTTCGAGCGCGTAACGGATTTCGCTCAGCACGTCGCGCTGATGGAACTGCTGCGGCGAGAAATTGACCGCGACGCTGACGGCCTCCGGCCATTGCATGCATTCCATGCACGCCTTGCGCAGGATCCAGCGGCCGAGGTCGACGATCATGCCCATGTCCTCGGCGACCGGAATGATATCGATCGGCGAAACCGTGCCGCGTACCGGGTGATTCCATCGCAGCAACGCCTCGCAGGTCGAAATCTTGCCCGACTGCAGATTGACGAGCGGCTGGTAGAACAGCTCGAACTCCTCGTTCGCCAGCGCCTTGCGCAGGTCGAGCTCGAGGATACGGCGCGCCTCGACGGTTTGCGCCATTTCGTCGCGGAAGAAGCAGAAGGTGCCGCGGCCGTCCGCCTTGGCGCGATAAAGCGCCATGTCGGCGTTCTTCAGCAGCGTGTCGGCGCTGATGCTTGCCGGCGACGTCATCGCGATGCCGACGCTGGCGCCGATCTCGACCAGGTGATTGTCGATCTTGTAACGCTCGCTGAGGTGATCGACGATGCGGCGGGCAAGAACCGCCGCGTCATCCGGCGATTTGATGTTCTGCTGAAACACCACGAATTCGTCGCCGCCGAACCGCGCCACGAAATCTTCCGGGCGCAGCATGGCGCGCAACCGCTCGGCGACCGCGCACAACAGCTGGTCGCCACAGGGATGTCCCAGCGTGTCGTTGACCTGCTTGAATTGATCGAGGTCGACGAACAGCAACGCCGACAATTGCTCGGCATTGTGCGGGACCGCCAGAAGATGCTCGATCTCGTCGCGGAAATTGACCCGGTTCGGCAGCCCCGTCAGTTCGTCGAAACGCGCCAGATGCGTGATCCTGGCTTCCGCATTGCGCCGTTCGGTGATGTCCTCGAGCAGCACGACCGCGCCGCCGCCTGCCATCGGCTGGAACGTCCATGACAGCGATCGCGTCCCTGCTGATGTCGGGATCGGTGGTGATGATGTCCTTGGCCTGCGAATTCTCGATTTCCGAGAGGATGATCTTTCCGCTCGCCGCCGATATCGAGCCGGCGCTGACGCAGGCGTCAACGATCTCGGACGCGGTGGCGCCGCGCTGCACGAGATCGTCGGGCAGATTCATCATCTCGCTGAAGCGATGATTCATCACCGCAAGGCGCCCGTCGGCGGCCGAACATGCACAGGCCGTGCGGCATGTTGTTCAGCGCGGTGTCGAACTGGCCGGCCAGCGCCGCCTCGCGCTCGCGCGCCAAAAGCGCCTGCATGAATATCCTGTGCAGATTGGCCGAAATTTGCATGACGGCCACAAGAAATGCGGCGCACACGACCGACATGGCGATGTAATAGGGCGTGCCACGCAACGCCAGCGCGATCACGGTTGAACCGAAGACGAGTGCAACCTGCAGCTGGAATATCCACTGCCGTCCATAGGCCCTGCCGGCACCTCCCGCCACGATCCCGGTGGTCGACGGATAAACAAATCATATGGGCCACGGCGTCGTCACTGACCAGCAGCGTGGTGGAGCACCATATGCCGACCGCAGCCGCCTGGATCATCGCCCCGATCTGATAGCGCTGCTTCCACCGCGCAGCTTCGTCGGCGGTCAGGGTCGATTTGCGCGCCTGGTACCGCTGCAGGTCGAACGCGCGCACGGCGCCGGCCACGATGAGAAGCGCGACACACGCCCAGATCAGAGGCTCTTCCGTCTTCAGCGCGGTCATGGCCGCCGCGATGGCACCGAACACGAGACCCGTAAGCAGCGGACCGGGAGTTTCGAACAGCGAATCGATCAACGCCGCGCGAAGGTACGGCGATATCTCCTTGTCGGTTTCCGGTGGGTGGTTCGCCAACTGCATCGTGCGCACGCGTCCTCTGCCGGCGAAAGTCTTACCCGCCGCTGATGAAGTCTTTCTGAGGGAACATCGTTACCGCGCCGTTTTCTTTTGCGCGGAAAAGCGAGAATCTGCCCGCCAAATCAGCAGGCTAGGCAAGGTTTGCCGGTCAGATCGCCGCCCTCGCTGCAGCCGCCATGTTAATCCTACGAAAGCAGCGGCGACCACGCCGGATCGGACGCGAATCCGGGAGTGGGAACCCGCAGTTCGTTGCGCCCGGAGATGTCCACGGTGAACAACGAAGGCCCGCCATTGCCGCCGGGATCGCGGAAGAACATCAGCACCCGTCCGTTCGGGCGCAAAGGTCGGCCCCTCATTGTGGAATCCGGAGGTAAGAATCCGCTCGCCGGAGCCATCGGGCTTCATGATGCCGATGGAGAACTGTCCGCCGCCCTGCTTGGTGAAGGCGATGTAGTCGCCGCGCGGCGACCACACCGGCGTCGAGTAGCTGCCTTCGCCGAAGGATATGCGTTGCGCAGGCCCGCCTGTCGCCGGCATCACATAAATCTGCGGCTTTCCGCCGCGGTCGGATTCAAAGCAGATGCGGGCCCCGTCGGGCGCATAGGACGGCGAGGTATCGATCGCCGGCGTATCGGTGAGGCGCGTGGTCGATTTCGATCGCAGATCCATCACGAACAGGTTGGAATTGCCGCCCTGTTGCAGGCTCATGATCACCCGCTGGCCGTCGGGCGAAAAGCGCGGCGAGAACGACATGCCGGGAAAATTGCCGACGATCTCGCGCTGTCCGGTCTCGATATTGAGCAGATAGACGCGCGGGTCGCCCTGGCCGAACTCCATGTAGGTGATTTCCTGGGTCGAGGGCGAAAAGCGCGGCGTCAGCACCAGATCGCTGCCGCGCGTCAGATAACGGACATTGGCGCCGTCCTGATCCATCAGCGCAAGCCGCTTGACGCGCCGCTCCTTGGCGCCGGTCTCGTCGACGAACACCACGCGGCTGTCGAAATAGCCCTTCTCGCCGGTCAGACGCTCATAGATCTGGTCGGAGATGATATGCGCGATCCGCCGCCAGTATTCCGGCGAGGTGAAATATTGCTGGCCGGCCAGTTGCTGGCCGGTGGCGACGTCCCAGAGGCGGAATTCGGCCTTCAGGCGCCCGTCGGCCTGACGGGTCATGCGGCCGGTCACCAGCGCCTGCGCGTTGATGGTCTTCCAGTTCTGAAATTGCGGCGCCGCGTCGATGTTGACGACCTTCTCGATATAGGCCGCCTGATCGATCGGCGCGAACAGGCCGCTGCGCTTGAGGTTGTTGGTGATGACCTGGGTGACGCCGATGCCGACCTCGCCATCCGATGGGCGTGCCCGCGACGAAATTCGGAATCGCGATCGGCAGCGGCGCGAAGTCGCCCTCGGGAATAATCACGTGTTTCTGTGCGAAAGCGTTGCGGAGGGGGCTTCCCGTCAGGACGCCGAGCGCAGCCACGCCCGAAATCAGCTGTCGGCGGCTCAGGCGAAACGGCAGCGATAGATCTTTGTCGGTCATTTGCACGGCTTCATTTCATGTCTGCGATCGAGGAGCGGCCAACCATCAGGTCTTTCGTTCGGTGAATACCGGCGCAAAATATTTCCACTCCTCGAAATAGGCCGCCGGCAGATTATACGGCTGGCATTCGATGATCGCGCGCAAGGCGCTCTCCTGATAGACGCGCAGATAGGGTGTCGCGGGCGTGCCTTCCGGCGCGGGCATTCCCTCCAGCGTTCCGTCGCGCTTCAGCCTGATGGTGAAAGCGGCCTCGGGATTCTGGCTCTCGATCCCGCCATAGGGTTTCTTCCAGCAGCGCTCGACCTGCGACTGGAACATCGAGCCCCAGGTGGCGGAATTGTCCGCGGCTTTGCCCTTGGACAGGCCGAGCGCGGCATTGGAATTCAGCGTGTCGCCGGTGGTCGCCTGCCGGGCCGGATCGCGCTTGTCGAGCAGGGCTGCGATCTTCGACTGGTCGAAGGTGCGTTCCTTCGGCTTCTGCGGTTGCGGCGGTGGCGTCGCCGCCTGGACCTGCGGCTTCGGCGGCGGCTTCTTCTCTTCCTTCTTCAAGGCCTCCGCGATCGGATCGACCTTGGGCGGATCCGGCTTCTTCTCGATCGGCTTCGGCTCTTCCTTCGGCTTGCTCTCGGCGACCGGCTTCGGCGGATCGGGCTTTTTCTCGACCGGCTTTTCCTCGACCTTCGGCTGCGGCGGCGGCGTGGTGTCGGTCACCACCGGCGGCTTCTCGGTGATCTTGCCGACGGCATCCTCGACCGGCTTGGCCTCGGCGACCTTCTCCACCAGCGGCTTCGGATTTTCCTTTTTGCCGGTCTTCATGCCGGCATGACGTGGGCGAGTTGGTCGGAGGAGATGATATCGACGGGCAAGGATTCTTCCGGCATCGACTTCGAAAGCCTTGGACGAGAACGACACCAGTCCCCACCCGATCACGAGGACGTGCAGGGCCACCGACGCAACCAGTGTCTTGTCGACCTTCACGCTCTAGGACCCCTGCTCCACTTCAGTGACCAGTGCCAGCCGCTTGAACCCGGCGCCCGACAGCCGCCCCATCACCTGCGCCACGGTTCCATAATCCGCCTTCTTGTCCGCCCGCATGAATATACGCTCGTCCAGGCCGCCGCGGGCATCGGTAATCGCCTTTAATTTCGGCACCAGATCCGTCCATCGCGACCTCGGTGTCGTTGATGAATACCCGCCCCTTGATGTCGACCGAAAGCTGCAACGGCGTCTTGTCCTGCTCCAGGCTTTTGGCCTGGGTCTGCGGCAGATCGAGCGGCACGCCGACCGTCAAGAGCGGCGCCGACACCATAAAGATGATCAGCAACACCAGCATCACGTCCACCATCGGCGTGACGTTGATTTCCGCCATCACGGCGCGACGCCGGCCGCGGCGTCCGCCGCCCGGCGAGCCTGCCATGTTCATCGCCATGTTCTGGTGCTCACAGTGGGCTTCACCCTATATCGATATCGGCCGTTACGCACGCTCGTCGATCTGGCGCGACAGGATGGCCGAAAATTCGTCCGCGAACCCCTCCAGCCGCTGGGCCTGCCGGTTCACCTCGGAAGTGAACTTATTATAGAAGATAGTCGCCGGAATGGCGGCGATAAGGCCGATGGCGGTGGCAAACAGCGCCTCCGCGATGCCCGGGGCCACCACCGCCAGCGAGGTATTCTTGGAGGCGGCGATCGACTGGAAGCTCGACATGATGCCCCAGACCGTGCCGAACAGGCCGACGAAAGGCCCCGCCGAGCCGACCGTCGCCAGCACCAGGAGCCGGCGTTCCAGCCGCTCGATTTCGCGGGCGATCGAGACATTCATGACCTTTTCGATCCGCATCTGAAGGCCTGCGAAGGATCGCGCCTGGCTTTCGAACGAGCGCTTCCACTCGCGCATCGCCGCGACGAAACAGGCCGCCATCGATTGCGTCGGCTTGGCCGACAGCGCGCGATAGAGTTCCTCGATCGACTGGCCGGACCAGAACGCCTGCTCGAAGCGGTCCATGGCGCGCTTGGTGCGCGAATAGAGGAAGATCTTGTCGATCGCGATCGCCCAGACCCAGACCGAACAGGAGAGCAGCCCCAGCATGACGGTTTTCACGATCCAGTGAGCCTGCAGAAACAGGGCGATCAGCGAGACGTCAGCTGGATGCGGTCGGCAAGGCTGACTGCGCCACGTCGGCCGGATTCATAAGCGGTATCCTCTCAACGCAAATGTCCCAAATCCTCCGGGAGCAACATGGCTGCCGGTTCCACGGCCGCACGAAAAGGCGCGGCGGTAAGCGCCAGCGCGAGAGCCGTGTCTGTGTCGCATGGGAGGCCCGTCCAAAGCCGAGGCTTGCATCCCCTGCCAACGTGTCAAAACGAGGGCTATCGGCGCGTCCTTACGCCACTAACCAGACGCTAATCATGGTTAACGTCCGGTTACCAAAGGGGATTTTCGCTGCCCGAAATGCGCGCCGGGAAGGCCGGAAAGCCGCCCGGAAGGGGCCATTTTAGGGTCGGAATCGAAAAAGCCGCCCGTCTGCTTCGCAAACGGGCGGCTCTATCGCCATCAGGATCTTAAGGGGCATTACACCTGAGGCTAGCGGTAACGATCTCAGGCCTGGGGCTGGCCGTCGGGTGGCGGCGTCGGACGGGAGCGATGCTGCGCCATGAACTGGTCGAACTCTTCCTTGTCCTTGGCGTGACGCAGGCGATCGAGGAAATCCTTGAATTCGGTCTGCTCTTCCTCAAGCCGCCGCAGCGTCTCCATGCGGTATTCGTCGAAGGCGCGGTTGCCGCTCGAAGGCGGGCCGAACGGGAAACCGCGGCGCTCCATGCGGTTGCGCATCCGCTCCATCTTGTACTGCATCCGCTCCATCTTGTTCGCCCAGCGCTCTTGATGATTCCAGCAACCCATTTTTCTGCTCCCGAGTGTGAAAAAGAGAAGGGCAAGGCCGATCGGCCACCAGATAATGAAGCCAAGCACGGTCACGGCGATCCAGCCGGGGTGCCATGGTGAATCGAGCATATGGGGGCGGTAGGGCTCTTCAGCGGGGCCGCGCCATCGATTGACATCTGCGGTGTAGGCCATTTCCCTCTCCATGACGGCATCACGCCGTTGTGAATGTAAATAACATTTACATACGTAAACCATCCCGGATTTTTGTCAAGCCGGGCGCAAGCCGCGCCCGCCAATTTATTTTGGGGTACCCCAAGGACCCGACGGCTTGCCGGACGGCAGGTCCGGCGGCTTTTTATCGGCCGCATCCTGGCTGGGCGACCGGCGGTCGGTCGAAAAGCCGAGGCCGCGCAGATAGATCAGCACTTCGGCTTCCAGCAAATCCTCCGCCGACATCGGCAGCTTGCGCCGCGCCGCATCGCCGCGCGCAAACAGCGACGCCACGCCGTGCGACATCGACCAGATATGCAGCGCCATCATCAGTGCCGGCGGCCGCGGCGTTCCGGGCGGCGCCAGTGCGGCAAGCCGTTCGGCCGCCGCCCTGATCACGGCGAACGCGCGTTCGCTCGCCGCCTGCAATGCGGGGTTAACATCAACGGGTAGCCCGGATTCGAACATCGCCGAATAGAACGCCGGCTCCTCGCGCGCGAAGGCAAGATAGGCCTTGCCGACCCGCTCGAACGCCGTGACGGTGTCGGGACGGCCGTCATCCCAGGCCTGCGTCAACGCCGCTTCGAACTGCTCGAAGCCGCGCTGGGCGATGCTGGAAAGCAGCTCGTCGCGGTCGCGAAAATGCCGGTAGGGAGCGGCCGGGCTGACGCCCGCCATGCGCGCCGCATCGGCAAAGGTGAAGCCGGCCGCGCCTTTTTCCGCAATCAGCCCGAGCGCTGCCTGCAGCAGCGCCTCTTTCAGATTGCCGTGGTGATAGCCGCGCTCGGCGCGGCGCTGTTCCTTGCGCCAGCTCATGTGAAAGACTTTTACATGAGCCGGGCGCAAAGGTCACTAGGATTACCAGCGTTAACGCCCGGACCTACCTTGCAATTCGGCAAACCCGGCCGCGGCCTCCCGGACATCGGGCGGAAAGTCCGCCATCTCCTGCACCTGGCGGATTTCGATGATCTCGTTGTTGGAGGCGGGGCAGCGCTTGGCCCAGGCGATCGCCTCTTCCTTCGACTTCACGTCGATCATCCAGTAGCCGCCCAGCACTTCCTTGGATTCGGTAAAGGGGCCGTCGGTCACCACCGGCCTGCCGCCCTCGAACGAAACCCGCGTGCCCATCGAGGGCGGGTGCAGCCCGTCGAGCGTGATCAGCACACCGGCCTCCTTCAGCGCCTCATTGTATTTCATCATCGCAGCCACCGCCTCCGCGGGCGGCATCGCGCCAGGTGCGGCGGTCTCGTAACCCGCCGGGATCATCAGCATCATGAATTGCATTTTCGGCTCTCCGTTCCCTATTCCGTCGACAGGCCCCGGATGAGCCGTCGCTCCTAGAAAAAGACGATTGGGGTTTTGGCGCTCCGACAAGGCCGGTGAAATTTTCCGGAGGTATTGCGTCGCTCTGGGCGCTATCGGCAGGCCGCGGACCAGTACGGCTCAACCGCCACCTTCCTGATAAAGCGTGGTCCAGAAATCGACCATGACACGCGGCGGCTTCGGCGAGTCCATGATGCGCTGCGTGAGCAGAATGCCGGTGAGTTGCTCGCTTGGGTCGGAATACCAGGAAGTGCCATAGCCTCCGTCCCAACCGAACCGGCCCCGCGCGGTCTCGGGATCGTCGAGACCCCTGAAGACGGACATTCCAAGACCCCACCCCCTGGTGTTGCCGAGAAACAATTGGGATTCGCGTTTTTCATCCGCCGAAATATGGTTAGTGGTCATCAACTCGACGGACTTCGGCGACAGGATGCGTTCGCTTCCGAGATTGCCGCCATTGAGCATCATCTGTGCGAAGGCATTGAAATCATCGGCGGTCGAGACCAGCCCCGCGCTGCCATTCTCAAACACCGGCGCGCTTGAGAATTTGCCTGTCACCGGAGGATCGAAGACTTTCAGCTTGTTCGCTGCTGGATCACGCGCATAGGTGGTCGCGAACCGATGTTGTTTGTCCTTGGGAACGTAGAACGCGGTGTCCTTCATCCGGAGCGGCGCAAAAATGCGATCGCGCAGGAATTCGCCGAACGTCATGCCGGCTACCCGTGCAATGAGCACGCCAAGGATTTCGGTTCCCGCGTTGTAAAGCCAGCGTTCGCCCGGCTGATAGACCAGCGGCAGGCTGCCGTAGCGCCGCATCAAATCGTCGGGCGGAAAGGCGGGAAATACCGGTCCCGGCGCAAGTCCCACCTCCGCCATCGCCCTCTGGATCGGATAGCGCTCCGGAAACACCGGGATCATGCCGTAGCCGCAGCGGAACGTCAGCAAGTCGCGCAGCGTAATCGCGCGCCGCGCCGGCACAGTCTGATGAATCAGCGCGTCGATCGTGAGCAGCACCTTGCGATTGGCCAGTTCCGGCAGCCAGCGATCGACGGGATCGTCGAGCTGTAGCTTGCCATCCTCGACCAGGATCATGGCGGCCGCAGCCGTGATCGGTTTGGTCATTGAGGTGATGCGGAAAATCGTATCGCGCGTCATCGGCGAGCCATCGAAGGCTAAACGACCGATCGTATCGACATGAATTTCGCCATGGTGGCTCACCAGCGTCACCAGGCCCGGCATGTCGCCGCTTTCGACGTGGCCGGTCATGACCTCGTGGACGCGATCAAGCCGTGCCTTCGAAAATCGGTTCGTTTCGGTCGTAGGCATCATTCCTCCCTCGGGAAAAATCGAAAAACAGGGCTCCGCTTCCCTCAGGACGCGCGCATCAGATGTGCCACCCCTTGCGGCGATATAGATCTCAAGGTGGTGTGACCTCAAACGGTAACACTTCGCTCACTGAGAACAAAGCAGGCGCCGTTTTGGGCCCGTTCTCAGTTTGCCGCCGCTTCCCACCTCCGCACCACCTCGGTCGCACCTTCAGGCGTCGCTTCGAATATGGAAGATGCCAGCACGGCATGAAGATGCAGCGTCACATTGCCGGAATTGCGAAAGCCGTGCTTTCGCCCCGCGGGCACGATCAGCGACTGGCCGGCGGTTACGACCAGGCGCTCCTGGTCGATCCACATCTCGGCTTCGCCCGCGCGCACCGTCAGCACCTCCTCGACGGGATGGGAATGGGTCGGCGCGCCGTTCCCCGGCGCGACCCATTGTTCGAACATGCACAATTGCGCCGCGCCATTGCGGGCCGAAACCAGCATGCGGGTTTCGACACCTGATCGCCAATGTTCGGTCGGCATTTGCTCGGGGTCATTGACCTTCATCACTTTCGGTCCTTCGTCTTGCTGGTATCGTTAGAAGAGCAGACGCGCGTCTTCCGTGCTAGAGACAAGGCGGCAATCAGATGATGGAACACGCATGACCTCTTCCTCGCAAAAGGTCGCCCTGGTGACGGGCGCCGCGCGCGGCATCGGGCTTGCCGTGGCCAAACGCTTCCTCGCCGAGGGTTGGGACGTGGCGCTGCTCGACATCGAGGGGCAGCTCTTGGGCGAGAGCGTGAAGGCGCTGGCGACTCCGGAACGCACGCTGGGACTGAATTGCGACGTGTCCGACGCCAACGCCGTCGCTGCTGCCTTTGCGGCCATCGAGCGGCGCTTCGGCCGGCTCGATGCGCTTGTCAACAATGCCGGCATCGCGGTGTTCGCGCCGCTGTTGGAAACCTCCGACGCGGACTGGCGTCGCGTGCTGGAAGTCAACCTGACCGGCCCGTTTCTGTGCACCAAGGCGGCCGTGCCCTTGATGCGCGAGCATGGCGGCGGCGCGATCGTCAACATCACTTCAATTTCTGCGGTGCGTGCCTCAACGCTGCGCTCGGCCTACGGTACCAGCAAGGCGGGGCTTGCCCATCTGACCAAACAACTCGCGGTCGAACTGGCTTCGCTCGGCATCCGCGTCAACGCCGTCGCACCCGGCCCGGTCGACACCGCCATGGCGAAAGCGGTCCATAGCCCGGAAATCCGCGCCGACTATCATGATGCGATCCCGCTCAACCGGTACGGCCTCGAGGGAGAACTGGCGGAGGCCGTGTTCTTCCTGTGCAGCGATCGCGCGAGCTACATCACCGGACAGATTCTCGCCGTCGATGGCGGCTTCGACGCCGCCGGCATAGGACTGCCGACACTGCGCGGCACCCGGCGTAACGACTAGCGCTTCATCTTGCATCGCGACGAGCCATCGCTTTTTCGACATGACCTCGCGGGCTCCGGCGCCTAACCTGCGCAGGCACAGCGTTGGTCCGGGCGCCGTTGACGACGCTGAAACTGAACAACCGGATCGGGGAGTTTCGCGCCATGTCGGGAATACTCATCAACCTTATCATCCAGGTTATCAGCGGCGCCGTCGGAGGAAACGTCGTCGCGGGCGCAGCCAAGAACATCGATCTCGGGACAATCGGAAACACCATCGCGGGTGCGATCGGTGGCGGCGTCGGGGGACAACTCCTTGGCATGTTAATTCCGATGCTCGCCAATTCCGCATCCGCCCCGGATATCGGCGGCATCATTGGCCAGGTGGCCGGCGGCGGCGTTGCGGGGGCCGTTCTCACCGCGATCGTCGGCGCGATCAAGAGCCGGACAGCCTGACTGCGAGCTTGAGGTCAGCCAATGACCAACGACTGCGCGCGCCTCGGCCCGGGGCGCGCGCGCAATTGCGCTGCACCAAGTCAAAATACTGCGAAGAGACGGCGACGGAACCTTGCCGCCCGAATTGCCGTTGATAATCTGATCCGGTCAAACGTGTCAGAAAGCGCTACCCTATGGTGCGAACCGCAATCCTGAAAATAGTCTCCATCGCCATCGTCGCAAGCGCGCTCGCAGCGCCGGCCGCCCAAGCCGAGATGCGCATCCGAGCGAGTCCGGGCGGGCGGGTCGGTCCGTTCCTCGACCTGTTCGAACGCGTGCGGGCCTCTGGTGAGCGCGTCGTGATCGACGGGCCGTGCCTTTCGGCCTGCACGCTGGTGCTGAGCATGGTGCCGAGCGAGCGCATTTGCGTAACGCGTCGCGCGGTACTGGGATTTCATGCCGCGCGGTCGATCGACCGCCGCGGCCGGGTATATGCGGAGCCGGAAGCCTCCCAACTGGTACTTGAGACCTATCCCGAAGGTGTGCAGAGCTGGATTCGCAGCCGCGGCGGATTGACTTCGCGGCTGCTTCTGCTGCGCGGGCACGAACTCGCGGAACTCTATCCGAGGTGCCGCTAGGGCGCGATCAACCCTCCGGCGGGCAGTTCACCATCCAGGGAATGCCGAACTGATCGACGCACATCCCGAATCCCTTGGAGAAAAACGTCTTGCCGAACGGCATGTTCGTGCTGCCGCCCTCCGACAGCGCCTTGAACTTGCGCTCGGCCTCCGCGGGATCATTGACCGTCAGCGAGACCGAAAAACCCTGCGGTTTGTGGAAATGATCGGGAGGCGCATCGGAGGCCATCAATACCTGGCCGTCGATCGTAATCCGGCCGTGCATGATCTTCTTCTTGCGCTCCGGCGGAGACATCCCTTCCGGGCCGTCTTCATTTCGCAGCATCATCTCGATCTTGGCGCCGAGCACCTTTTCATAGAACTTGAACGCCGCTTCGCAATTGCTGTCGTAAAACAAATAAGGATTGATCTGCATCGTTTGCTCCTTGCTGGTAAGTTCGTCGAGTATTCGCCTACTTCTCGGTGAGCTTTCTCAGATTGGCGAGGCCGGCTTCGAAATCCTTGCCGATCATCTTGTCCAGATTCATGAACACCTGCATCACCCTATGCATGAAGGGCGCGGGACCACGCATGACCCACGTAACGTTCGTTGTGGCGTTATCGCCCTGCGGCAGCATGGTAAATTCGGAACGGTTTGAAGAAGTCGAGCTTGATGACGATTTTCGACGGCGATGTGGCATCGAGAATTTCCATCCGGCCCGAACCGACATTCTTGTTGCCGTCCCATGCATAGACCGCACCCCTGCCGCTCTCGGTTCCGTCATAGGTGCGCTTCATCGCCGGGTCCTTGTTCTCCCACGGCGACCAGTTCGCCCACTGATGAAAGTTGTTGATCAGCGGGAAGATTTTTTCCGCCGGCGCCTTCACCACGGCAGCGCGCTTGACGCTGAAAGTATCCGGCTTGGTCGAGGCGAGGATGAGCACGATGGCGACAGCGATCGCAACCGCGATGGCGATGATGGCAATGATCTCAAACATGGAACGTCCCTCTCCTTGACTGTCGGCGAAACCGGTTGGCTTGGGCGCGGCATTTATGCGCGTAGTCTTCCGTCGCGCAACCAGAACCCGCCCAATAGCGCCACGCCTAGGCAAAAGCCGAACAGGATGAGACCGAATAGCGGACCGTCGATATGCGCAGACGCTTCCGTTGCGCAACCTGAATGGCAGATCTGCATCAACGGCCCGATGACCGGGATCGGCGGGAACGCACAGAGACCGGCACAGGAAACGGCGACGACGCCCAGACTCCGCGCAAGACTTTCACTCGCGCCATATCCGATCCGTTCCAACGGTTCCGTGACGACCCGCCACGGTGCCAGCTTGATCACACTATCAAGCAGCAGGAATAAGATTTGGATGGTTTGCATGTTCATCGCTCGTGCCCTCTTCAACAGGCGGTCATGCCATAGGGACGAACGAGGGGAGTGCGAACCGACAGGCGGCCGATTATTTTTTTGAGGCCTTGGTCCCCTGGCTGTCGCGGATCAGCCGGTCGAGATGCGTGCGAATGTGGGCGGCTTCGGCCGAGGTATTGGCGAGCGCAATGGCGCGGTCGAACGCCACGCGGGCCTCCTCGTTGCGCCCAAGC
This sequence comes from uncultured Alphaproteobacteria bacterium, assembly GCA_963722265.1. GTDB lineage: Bacteria > Pseudomonadota > Alphaproteobacteria > Rhizobiales > Xanthobacteraceae > Bradyrhizobium. The sequence continues at coordinate 81,977 of CAVRKR010000001.1, forward strand.
TGCATCAGAAACGCACCGCGCACCCCAAAGAAATGGAAATAGCTCGAAAGCCGTTCGCCCAACGGCTCGATCATTTGCAGTGCGGCCTCGGGCCCGCGGACCTTGGACACCGCCACCGCGCGGTTGAGCGTCACCACCGGCGACGGCTGCATGACCTCCAGCGCCCCATAGAGCAGATCGATCTGGGTCCAATCGGTATCTTCAGGCTTTGCGGCGCGCGCATGCAGGGCTGCGATCGCGGCCTGAACCTGATACGGTCCGCTGCGGCGATGGCGTATCGCCTTGTCGATCAGCGCCAGCCCCTCGGCAATCATCTTCTGATTCCAGAGCGTGCGATCCTGATCTTCGAGCAGCACAAGCTCGCCTGCGGCATCAAAGCGCGCCGCGGCGCGGGCGTGCTGCAACAAGAGAAGCGCGGTCAGGCCCATGATTTCCGGCTCGCTCTGGAACAGCCGGAGCAACAGCCGCGCCAGTCGTATCGCCTCCTCGCACAGGGGTTTGCGGATCTCGGCTGGTTTCGCCGCTGGCGGAATAACCCTCGTTGAAAATCAGGTAGATCATCGCGGCGACGGCCGCGAGCCGCTCGCTGCGCTCGACCGCGCCCGGCGTCTCGAACGGCACGCCGGCATCGGCAACGCGCGCCTTGGCGCGGGTGATCCGCTGCTCCATCGCCGCCTCCGAGACCAGAAACGCGCGCGCGATCTGCTTAACGCTAAGGCCGGAGACGATCCGGAGCGCCAGCGCAATCTGCTGCGTCGCCGGCAGTTCCGGATGGCAGCAGATGAACAGGAGCCGCAAAATGTCGTCGCGGTAGTGCGAACCATCGAGCCGCTCGGCCAGCGCATCCTCGGCATCGTCGAGATCGGAGATCGCCTCGTCTTCGGGCAGCGGCTCCTGCTTGCTGGTCCGGCGCACCTCGTCGATCGCGACGTTGCGACCGACCATGATCAGCCATGCTGCCGGATCGCGCGGCGGACCGTTCTGCGGCCAGCTTTTCAACGCGCGCAAGCAGGCGTTCTGAAAGGCTTCCTCCGCGGTATCGAGATTGCGGAAATAGCGCAGCAGGGCGCCGACCGCCTGGGGACGCGCCGAGGTCAGCGCGGCATCGATCCAGGCGGTATCGGTGTCGCTCACGTCACGGTGCCCCCGGGCTGATACAGGCCGACGGGGCGAATCTCGTAAGCCCCGCCGGGATTGGCGGCGCCGAGATCGCGCGCAACGTCGAGCGCCCCGTCGAGACTCTCGCAATCGACAATGTAGAAGCCGAGTAGCTGCTCCTTGGTCTCGGCATAGGGGCCGTCGAGCACCACCGGCGGATCGTCCTTGCGCAGCGTCGTCGCCGCCGTGGTCGGGAGCAGCCGGGCCACCGGGCCGAGCCGGCCCTCCTTCTTTAGCTTGTCCTGGACGACGGCGAGCTTCGACATGACGGCGGCGTCCTGGTCCGGGGTCCAGCAACCGACGACGTCCTCATCGTGGTAACAAAGAATGGCGTACAGCATGGGCAAGGGTTCCCTTTTGGTCCAAGGACGAGCGAGTATGCCCGGGGCCGACAGCCAAGCGGAAATATTTTGTGGGCCAAGCGCGCCCCGGTAAGGTCGCGCTAATATTTCAAAGCTGGAAGGCAAGATTGCAATGAACAAAGGTACGCTCGCCCTGCTCATTCACGGCGGGACCGAAAACTGGTCGCCCGAGCGGTGGAAGCGCCGGTTTGACGAGGTGTGCGCCGACCGCCCGGTCTGGCTCGTAGGGCAAGACCATGGCGAGCGGGCGGATGTCCACTACGCCGCGGTCTGGAAGCCGGTTCCGGGCGAGCTTGCGGGTTTTCCGAACCTGCGCATCATTTTCAACCTGGGCGCGGGTGTCGATGCGCTGATGGCGGATAGGTCGCTTCCGAAGGTACCGTTGGTTCGCGTCGCGGTCGGCGACCTCACCCATCGAATGACGGAGTATGTCGCCCTCCACGTGCTGATGCATCACCGGCAGGAGCTATATTTGCGCGCCAGTCAGCGCGAAAGACGCTGGCAGCCGAAGTTTCAATGGCCGGCGAGCGCGATTTCGGTCGGCATCCTGGGTCTCGGCACGCTGGGGGCCGACGCCGCCGGCGTCTTGAATCGGCTGCGCTTTCGCGTGGCAGGCTGGAGCAATAGCCCGAAGATGATCGAAGGCGTCGGATGCTTTCACGGCAAATCGCAGCTCGATTCTTTCCTGCGGCGGACCGATATCCTGGTCTGCTTGTTGCCGCTAACACCGGACACGCGGCACATCCTCAGTCGCGAAGTTTTTGCGAAACTGAACCGCACCAGCCCAATGGGAGCGCCGGTCGTGATCAACGCCGGACGGGGCGGGCTACAAAACGAAGCCGATATCCTGGCCTGTCTCGATGACGGCACGCTCGGCGCGGTGTCACTCGACGTCTATGCCACCGAGCCGCTGCCGCCCGGCAGCCCGTTCTGGGTCCATCCGAAGGTCGTGCTGACGCCGCACAACGCTGCCGACACCGATCCCGACGAAATATCGCGATATGTCGCGCGCCAGATCGCGAGCTTCGAAGCCGGCGAGCGGCTTGAAAATGTCGTCGATCCCGCGCGTGGTTATTAGCGGCTGGCCCCGCACATCACGTCGATCGCACCTTTCGCGATCGCCTCCAGTTCCTTGCGCGGCACTCCGGCTCGCGCCCGGATCGCCATCGAGTGCATCGTCGCCGATGCGATTTGCGCGAGCGCCGCATGATCGGCGGTCGCCGGCAGCTCGCCCTTCTCCCTGGCAAGGCGGAAGCAGGAGGCAAACGCCCTGTCGAGTTCGGCAAATCCTTCCAGCACCATCGCTCGGATTTCCGGATCGGCCACCGCTTCGGACGCCGCCGTCATCACCGTAAAGCAGCCGCGCGGACCCGCTTCACCGGAGAGATAGATGTCAAGCGCCACCGCATAGATCCGATGCAGCCGTTTGCGGATCGGCATCTCTTGCCTGAAGATGTCGCGCATCGCGGCGCGGGCATCGTCGCGATAGCGCTGGTAACTCTTGATGTAGAGCTCGCGCTTGTCGCCGAACGCCCCATAGAGACTTGGACGGTTCATGCCCGTGGCGGCGCTGAGCTCGTCGAGCGAGGTCGCGGCAAACCCGTCCTTCCGGAACAGATCGAGCGCCTTGGCGAGCGCGACGTCGGGCTGATAGGCGCGCGGGCGACCACGACGCTTCGGTCCGGGAGCATCAGAGCCGGACGCCGGCGGGGTTTTAGTTTTTTGTACCATTTCGCAAAAAATTCCTTGACGCGGCTTATATTATGCGAAACAGTATAAAAAACAACCCGACTCAGAAATCTTCAGCCAAACCGCCAAGGAGGCACCACATGGACCTGTATTTCTCGCCGCTCGCCTGCTCGATGGCGACCAGAATTGCGCTCTACGAGGCCGGCGCAAAGGTCAATTATCTCGAGGTCGATCCAAGGACCAAGGTGGTGCAGGAGGACGGTTCGGATTTTCGCGAGGTCAATCCGCTTGGGCTGGTGCCGACCTTGCGCACCGACGACGGCCAGGTGCTGACCGAGAACGCGGCCATCTTGCAATATGTCGGTGATCGTTTTCCGAAGGCCGGCATGTCGGCCGGACCCGGCATCGAACGGACCCGGCTCCAACAATGGCTCTGCTTCATCGGCACCGAGCTGCACAAGGGCCTGTTTTCGTCGATGCTCGACAGGAAGGCGCCGCCGGAAGTGAAGGACTATGTCCTCGGCAAGAGCGCTTCACGGTTTGACCATCTCGATAATTATCTCAAGGGCCGCGAATTCCTGCTCGACCATTTCACGGTAGCAGATGCCTATCTCGTCACCGCCATCAACTGGAGCAAAGCGACGCCGCAAATCGAACTGGCAAAATGGCCTGTCGTGAAAGCCTATTACGAGCGGCTCAGCACACGTCCCAGCGTCGCCAAAGCGTTCGCCGAGGAGCTCGAGCTCTACAAGGCCGAACTCGCGCGCCACCGGGCTGCTGCTTAGCCGGACTCGTGTCCCGGACGCGGTGCAGCGCTTCTTCGGCGTTGCGCCGCAGAGCCGGGACCCACCGTAGCTAACAGCATGGACCCCGGATCAGCAGCGCACCGCTAATGCGCTGCGCAGCATCCGGGGAACGCAAGCTGCAAACCTCACTCTCAAAACGGACTCGAGTCCAGCCCGGGCACATCCGCCGGCCGTGGACCCGGTGCGGGCCAGTGGAAACGGCGATCATTCTCGGTGATGGCGATGTCATTGATGCTGGCTTCGCGCCGGCGCATTAGGCCGTGCTCGTCAAACTCCCACTGCTCGTTGCCGTAGGAGCGGTGCCACTGCCCAGCATTGTCATGCCATTCGTATTGGAATCGCACCGCGATGCGGTTGCCGTCGAATGCCCAGAGATCCTTGATCAGACGGTAGTCGAGCTCCTTCGCCCATTTGCGCGTGAGAAACGCCACGATCGCAGCGCGGCCTTCGAAAAATTCAGAGCGATTGCGCCAACGGCTATCCTCGGTATAGGCCAGCGCCACGCGCGCGGGATCGCGCGAATTCCAGGCGTCTTCCGCCATGCGGGCCTTTTGCGCGGCGGTTTCGCGGGTGAATGGCGGAAGCGGTGGGCGTGACATGATGGCCTCGGAATTTCGGTGAGGCCGCAACTCTATCGCAGCGCTACGCCAAGTCGATGGCCGTCCGCCTATCGGCCGATAACTAATTCAGATCGGCCTTCATCAAAAGCCGCAGCGATTTCGGAATCGGCTGCGCCCTTCCCTCGCTGATGAAGGCGACTCGCACCTCGGCCTTGACCAGCGCGTGCTCGCCGCGCCGCACTTCCTGCGCCAGCGTGATCGAGGCGCCCTTTACCGCTACGGGCCACGTCACCACGTCGAGGACGTCGTCCATCCGCGCTGGTTTCAGGAAATTGATCAGCATCGAGCGCACCACGAAAGCAAATCTCGGCGTTTCCGCCTGCGCTTCCGCAAACAGCGCGTGCTGCTCCGCACCCATCAGCCGCAGATGGTTGGTGCGGCCGCGCTCCATGAAGCGCAGATAATTGGCGTGATAGACGATGCCGGAGAAATCCGTGTCCTCGTAGTAAACGCGAATTCGCATATGATGACGGCCGTCGCGGATCACGCCGTCGAGTGACGACAATTCATCGGACATTTACCGCAACCCTTCCCGCACAGGCGAGCGGCAAGACATGCTCGCGCGTCAGCGGCGCCAGCAAAATATCGGGAGGCGCCGCCGGATCGATCCAGATCGCCTCATCGATCTCCTGGCTCGGCCGGATATCGCCGCTCACATCGATCCCGTAGAGACTGGCATGCACCCGGAAGCCCGGCTCGTTCGCAGCGATCGCGTCGAATTCCCCGAGAGGTTCGATCGAGGCCGGGATCAGGTCGCAGCCGAGTTCCTCGGCGATTTCGCAGGTGAGCGCGACGATGTCGTCCTCGCCCGCGTCGCGCTTGCCGCCGGGTTGCATGAACGCCACCGTGCCTCGCTTGCGCACCACGAGCACCCGGCCCGCGTCATCGCAAATCAGCGCCGCGACGATTTTGATGGTGCCGGCTTCCATTACTCGTCCTCGCTGCCGTTCCCGAACAGTCCGAATTGCGCCGGGTCGCGCGCGGGCTCGGCGAGGCCGAGATGGCGGAAGGCATGCGAAGTCAACAACCTCCCGCGTGGGGTCCGTTGCAGATAGCCGCACTGGATCAGATAGGGTTCGATGATGTCCTCGATGGCGTCGCGCGGCTCGGACAGCGCCGCGGCCATGGTTTCCACGCCGACCGGACCGCCGCCGTAATTCACCGCAATCGTCGAAAGATAACGCCGGTCCATGGCATCGAGCCCCGCCGCATCGACTTCGAGCGCGCTCAGCGCGTTGTCGGCAATCGCGCGATCGATCGAGGCTGAATCCGCGGCGGAAGCAAAATCACGCACCCGCCGCAGCAGCCGTCCGGCGATGCGCGGCGTGCCGCGGGCGCGGCGGGCGATCTCGTTGGCGCCGTCGCCGGTCATGCCGATCTGCAGCACGCGGGCACCGCGAGTGACGATCCTCTCCAGCTCCTCCTCGGTGTAGAAATTCAGCCGCACCGGAATCCCGAAGCGGTCGCGCAGCGGATTGGTCAGAAGGCCAGCGCGCGTGGTGGCGCCGATCAGCGTGAATTTGGCGAGTTCGATCTTGACCGAACGCGCCGCCGGCCCCTCGCCGATGATGAGGTCGAGCTGAAAATCCTCCATCGCCGGATACAGCACCTCCTCGACCGCGGGGCTGAGGCGATGGATTTCGTCGATGAACAACACATCACGTTCTTCGAGATTGGTGAGAAGGGCTGCGAGATCGCCGGCCTTGGCGATCACCGGGCCCGAGGTCGCGCGAAAGCCGACACCGAGTTCGCGCGCCACGATCTGCGCCAGCGTGGTCTTGCCCAGACCGGGAGGACCGACGAACAGCACGTGATCAAGCGCCTCGCCGCGCTTGCGCGCGGCCTCGATGAAGATCGAAAGATTGGCGCGCGCCTGCGCCTGGCCGACGAACTCCGACAACAGTTGCGGGCGCAGCGCCGTGTCGCCGCCATCATCGGCGCGGCGCTCAGGCGTGACGATGCGGGAGGGCGGGTTCACTTCGCCAGCTCCTTCAGCCCGAGGCGGATGAGCTGCGCGGTCTCAGCCTTCTCACCGGCGCTGCGCGAGGCCGCGGCGATCGCGGCGGCGGCCTGCGGCTGGCCGTAGCCGAGATTGACCAGCGCCGAGATCGCGTCGGTAACCGGGCGGGGCGCGCGATCGTTGTCGATCGCACCAGACAGATGCACCAGCGCCGGATCGACATTGGTAAAATGAGGAGCCTTGTCCTTCAGCTCGGTGACGATGCGCTCGGCGACTTTTGGTCCGACACCCGGCGTGCGAGTCACCGCGGCCTTGTCGCGCAGCGCAATCGCATTCGCAAGCTCCGCCGGCGGCAAGGTACCAAGCACCGCCAGCGCCACCTTGGCGCCGACACCCTGCACTGTCTGCAACAGGCGAAACCATTCGCGTTCGATATCGGTGCGGAAACCGAACAGCTTGATCTGATCCTCGCGCACGTAAGTCTCGATCGAGAGCACTGCCGCCTCGCCGGGAGCCGGCAGCGCTTGCAGCGTGCGGCCCGAGCAATGTACCTGATAGCCGACGCCGCCGACATCGAGGATGACATAGTCCTCGCCGTAGCAATCGATCAGGCCCTTGAGTTTGCCGATCATACCTCCACCACCCTCAGCCGCAGTATCGTGCTCTGGCGATGATGCGCGTGCGTAATCGCGATGGCGAGCGCGTCCGCGGCGTCGGGGGATTTCGGTTCGGCCTTGGGCAAAAGGATCTTCAGCATCACCAGAATCTGGTTCTTGTCGGCGTGGCCGGCGCCGACCACGGTTTTCTTCACCTGGTTCGGCGCGTACTCCGCAACCGATATTCCAAACATCGCCGGCGCCAGCATCGCGACGCCGCGCGCCTGGCCGAGCTTCAACGTGGCAACACCGTCCTTGTTGACAAAGGTCTGTTCGACGGCGGCTTCCGCCGGGCGAAAGTCGCCGAGCACGGCGGCCAAACCTTCGTGGATCGCCAGTAAACGGCTTGCCAACGGCAGGCCCTCTGGCGGTTCCACCGAGCCGCAGCCGACATAACTCAGGCGGTTACCGTCGATCTCGATCACCCCCCAACCCGTGCGGCGCAGGCCGGGATCGATACCAAGGATACGGACGGGGGAGCGAATCGGCTGTGAGGTCATGGGCAATTGTACCCATGCCGGAGTCTCACGCCTAGCGCACCCGGTCGTCATACCCCGCGAAAGCGGGGTATCCCGTACGCCGCGCCGTCTGCGAGGAATCTCGAGTTCGCCGAGTACTGGATCGTCCGGTCAAGCCGGACAATGACAGGCGGCGATTGGTGAAGCGCGAGCTACCCGCCCATCTTGGCGACCAGTGCGTCCGAGACCTCGAAATTGGCGTAGACGTTCTGGACATCGTCGTGCTCGTTCAAGATGTCGATCAGCTTCAAGAGCTTTTCGCCGGTCTCATCGTCCACCGGCACGGTGTTTTGCGGCTTCCAGATCAGCGCCGTCTTGCGCGCCTCGCCGAATTTTGCCTCCAGCGCCTTGGCGACATCGCGGAACGTCTCCTGCGAAGCGTAGATTTCGTGGCCGTTTTCGCTCGACACCACATCGTCGGCGCCGGCCTCGATCGCCGCTTCGAGCATTGCGTCGTCGGAAGCGACTTTGGCGTCATATTCGATGATCCCGGTGCGATCGAACATGAACGAGACCGAACCGGTTTCGCCGAGATTGCCGCCCGACTTGGTGAAGTAGGAGCGGATGTCGGACGCGGCGCGGTTGCGGTTGTCGGTGAGCACCTCTGACGATAATGGCGACGCCGCCTGGACCGTATCCCTCGTAACGGATTTCATCGTAATTCTCGCTGTCGCCGCCAATCGCCTTCTTGATGGCACGCTCGATTTTGTCCTTCGGCATATTCTCCTGGCGCGCCGCGATCACGGCCGCGCGCAGGCGCGGATTCATCGCAGGATCGGGCGTTCCAAGCTTCGCGGCGACCGTGATTTCCCGCGCCAGCTTGCCGAAAAGCTTCGATTTCTGGGCGTCCTGGCGGCCCTTGCGGTGCATGATGTTCTTGAATTGGGAATGGCCGGCCATGCGTGATCTTTCGGGATTCGTCCGACGATGGGGTGGAAAGCGCGGCGTTATAGGCTGTAGACCTGCCAAAATCAAAGATTCGACCACGTTTTCGGTACAAGAGTAGTGCCGACTGCCCGCGAATCAGGCAATTGTTAACCATGATTTCACGACGCGATGGGAGGATGGCGGCCTCTTCCTCTTCAAGTGGCCGAGAGAGCTCATGGCGTTTGGACTGTTTCGCAAGCGGCTGCCTGACCGCTCCATACCGGCCGTTGAGCCGCAGGTCGTCAAGCCCGCCTCGGTCACCGAGACTTCCGCACCGTCCGACGCCGATTCAGCCCAACAAATCCTGGAACTGCTCGAACTCGAACTCGGCGGCTTGATCCGCCAGCTTGAGCGTGCGGCGAGCTCGGTTGCCGGCGGCGCGGAAGCCACCGCAGCCACACTTTCCGCCATTCGCCAGCGCACCGACGTCCTCACCGGGCGCTCCGGTGCCGCGCAAAGCACTGCGACCATCTTCTCGCAGGCGGCCGACAAGTTCACCCACTCGGCTGAAGGCATCGGATCTCAGGTGCGCGACGCCGGCAAGCTCGCCGATCAAGCCAGTGCGGCCGCCCATGAAGCGAGCCTCAATGTCGACCGCCTCAAGGAATCCTCGGCCGCCATCGGCAACGTCGTCAACCTGATCGCCCAAATCGCGAGGCAGACGACACTGCTTGCGCTCAACTCGACGATCGAGGCGGCTCGCGCCGGCACCGCCGGGCGTGGCTTTGCGGTGGTCGCCTCCGAGGTTAAAGCGCTCGCGGTGCAGACGCAAGAAGCCACCGAGGAGATCAAGAAGAAGATCGACGCGCTGCAAAGGGATGCCGCGGGCTCCGTCGATGCCGTGCACCGGATCTCGCAGGCCATCGAGGCAATCCGGCCGGTGTTTGCAAACGTCAACGGCGCGGTAGCCGAACAGAACCAGACCACCGGCGAGATGTCCGAGAACGTCGCCACCGCTTCGCACTTCATCGCCTCGGTCGGCGACAGCGCCGCCGAGATCGACACCGCGGCAAGAGAAGCCGAGTCCCATGGCGAACATGTCGCCGATGCCGGCAAGGCCGTCACCATGTTCGCGGAGAAACTCAAATCCCGCTGCGCGGTGCTGCTGGGCCAGAACATGCGCGCGAGCGAGCGCAAGCGCGCGCCGCTGCCGTGCAACCTCAGGATCGAAATCCAGACCCCGCGCGGCCCGATCGCGGCAGCGGTCTACGAGATTTCCCTGGAAAGCATCCTGATCGGCGGGCCGGAGGCCGAGAAGGTGCCGCTGAACCACACCCTCCATGCCACGATAGAGAGCATCGGCGCGTGCAGGATACGTACCTCCGAGCGGGCGAAGGCCGGCGTTCCGGCCGCCTTCGAGACACGAAGCGCCGAACTCACCGAAAAAATCGAAGACAAATTGTGGTCGATCCACGACGAGAACACCGAATTCGTCACCCGCGCGATGGAAGCAGGCACGCGAACTGACCAAAATTTTCGAAGATGCGGTCAGAAGCGGCGCGATCTCGATCGATGAGATGTTCGACACGGATTATGTCGAGATACAGGGCACCAACCCGGTGCAGCACCGCACGCGAATTCTCGACTGGGCGGATCGTATCCTGCCGGCGTTCCAGGAGGCCTTTCTCGCCAAGGACCCGCGGATGGTGTTTTGCGTGGTGATCGACCGCAACGGTTATTTGCCGGTGCACAACAAGATCTATTCCCATCCGCAACGCCCCGGCGATGTCGCTTGGAACACCGCCAACAGCCGCAACCGCCGGATCTTCAACGACACCGCCGGCCTTGCCGCCGGACGCAACCAGCGCTCCTATCTGATCCAGAGCTACGCGCGCGACATGGGTAACGGCAAGACCGTGATGATGCGCGAGATCGACGTCCCTGTTCGCGTCAATGGCCGCCACTGGGGTGGCTTCCGCACCGCCTACAAGCTCTAGGAATAAACTGATCGCTTTTGAACGCCGATCCGGAGAATTGCGACGATGTCCGTTGCTCAGGCCCAAACACAACCCGGCGCTGATGCTGCCGCCTCTGACAGCCAACGGCTGGTCGACCAGCTTTCGAACCGCATCGACGGCCTTGGGGTTGAGCTTGCTGACGTCGCGGGAAATCTGCAGGAAGTTGCTGGGCGCGTTGCCACCCAGGCCGACCATTTCAGGCATCTGCAGAAAACCGCCGAGACGATGGTTTCCGCCAATCACGACATCGCCACCGCCTCGCGCGCGGTGCAAACGGCGACATCGGCCGCCGTCGGCGAAATCACCCAATCGCGCACTGTGGTGGAAACGGCCGTGCAACATATCGCCGAATTGATCGACGCGGTCGGCCGCATCGAACAGCGCCTCGGTGCCGTCGGAACCGCGCTCGCGCAGGTCGCCAAGGTATCGGGCTCGATCGAGGCGATCGCCAAGCAGACTAACTTGCTGGCGCTGAACGCGACGATCGAGGCCGCCCGCGCCGGTGCTGCGGGACGCGGCTTTGCGGTCGTTGCCAGCGAAGTGAAGAGCCTTGCCGAAGCGACCCGCCAGGCGACGCATCTGATCGGCGATACAGTCCGCGATCTCGACGGCCAGGTCGGCAGCCTGATCGGCGAGAGCGGTGACGCCTCGCTGCGGGCAAAGAATGCCGGCGAAGGCGCCGGACAGATCCAGGGCATCATCGTTCGCGTTCAGAACGGCTTCACCGCGGTCAGCCAGGAGATCGACGGCGTCGCAAAGGCGGCGACCTCGAACCTTGCCCATTGCGACATGGTGATCGACGAACTCGGCCATCTCGCCAAGGGCGTCGATCTGTCCTCGAGCGACCTCAAGCACGCCGATGAACGCGTCGCCAAGCTGCTCGACCTGTCCGAGAACCTGATCGAACTCATCGCCGACAGTGGTGTGGAAACCTCGGATGCGCCGCTGATCCGCGCCGTGGTCGAGAAGGCCAAACAGATTTCCGTCGCGTTCGAGACGGCGATCGCGCGCGGCGAAATCACCCTCGATCAGTTGATGGACGAGAACTACCGCGAAATTCCGGGCACCGACCCCAAGCAATATCTCACCCAATATGTCGAGTTCACCGACCGCCTCCTGCCGCCGATGCAGGACCCGCTGCAGAAGGCCGATCCCCGCATTGTGTTCTGCGTCGCCTGGGCCAAGGGCGGCTATCTTCCCACCCACAATCCGAACTACCGCCTGCCGCAGGGGCGCGATCCAGTCTGGAACAACGCCAATTGCCGGAACCGGCGGCTGTTCAACGACCGGGCGGTGAAGAAGGTGGCGGCGAACAAGAAGCCGTTCCTCCTGCAAACCTACCGGCGCGACATGGGCGGCGGCAATTTCGTCCTGATGAAGGATGTCTCCTCGCCGATCTTCATCCAGCGGCCGCCACTGGGGCGCGTTCCGCATGGGCTTTCGCCACACCAGAGCCGGTTGAGGCGGCGCGACCAAAGGCCGCTCGCCGAAAACTTTTGCCGGGTGTAGTAATTGCTGGACCTCGAGCGGAGTTGCGTGCGCCATGAAGAGCCTGTTCGACGCTGGAAAGTTGCTCCTCCTCGACCTCGCTTCGACGTTCTTTTTTCTTTTCCTCTATCTCCTGACCAAAAACATCACGCTTTCGGTTCTGCTCGGCATGGCGCTGGGCGCCGTTCAGATCGGCTGGGAGTTCGCGCGCAAGAAACCGATCGACACCATGCAGTGGTTGAGCCTGTTTCTGGTACTCGGAGCGGGCGCAGCCACGCTGCTCACCAATGATCCGCGCTTTGTGATGATCAAGCCCAGCCTGATCTACGGCATCGTCGGCATCGTGATGCTGAAGAAGGGGTGGATGAACCGCTATCTGCCGCCGGTCGCGATCGAACTGATACCCGACATCGCCATCATTTTCAGTTACGCCTGGGCGGGCCTGATGTTCTTTTCCGCGGGCCTCAACCTGATCGTGGCTTTCAACTTCAACGTTGCAACCTGGGCGGCGTTCATGTCGGTCTACGGCATCGTCAGCAAACTGGTCCTGTTCCTGATCGGCTACGTCACCCTGCGAACCATCGCCATCCGCCGCCGCGCCCGGATGGTCGCGGTCCCTACGTGATGCGTTTCGCAACGCGACGCCCATCGCCGCCTTCGCGCTAACTGGAATTCGCGCCCTCGCCGAGAGCGGGCGCAATGCGGCGGGCCACCGCAAGACCGACGAGAGCCAGGACCGTGAACGCTGCGCCCGCAAGGAAGGTACCCTGCGGCCCGATGTGCTCCCATAGCGCGCCGGCGAGCACGCTTGCGATCAGAAGCGAAATTCCGCTGAGAAGGTTCAACATTCCAAACGCCGTCCCGCGCAACTCGGCCGGAGCGGTGTCGGCGACCAGGGTCGACAGCAGTCCCTGCGTGAAGCCGAGATGCAATCCCCACAGGGCAATACCGACGGCGGCGCCGCCAAGGCCGCTGGTGAATGCCAGCACCAGGTCGGCGGCCACCAGGAAGCCGAACCCGATGCCGACAATGACGATGCGATTGGCGCGATCCGACAGCGCCCCGGCCGGATAGGCGGCCAACGAATAAACGAGATTCATCAGTACCAGCACCAAAGGCACGAGCATCACGGGCAGGCCGACGGCCTGGGCCCTGAGAATCAGGAAGGCCTCGCTGAAGCGCGCCAACGAAAACACCACCGCAATGCCGACGACAAACCAATAGACGAGGCCAAGGCGCTTCAGTTCGGCGACGCTGAGTGGCGAGCGCACCTTGCGAAGCGCGGCGGGGCGGTGAGGTTCGTCGATCGCGAAGACGAGCAGCGCGACGCATAGAATCGCGGGAATAACGGCCACCCAGAAAACGCTCCGGAAATTATTCGCCGTCAGCCACATCAACCCGATGGCGAGCGCCGGGCCGATAAAGGCGCCGGCCGTATCGAGCGACTGACGCAGTCCAAAACTTGCCCCGCGCAGATGTTGGGGCGTGACATCGGCGATCAGCGCATCGCGCGGCGCCCCGCGGATACCCTTGCCGATACGATCGATGAAACGTGCCGCGACCAGCCAGCCGACCGACGGGGCGAGCGGGAAGATCGGCTTGCTGGCAGCGGCCAATCCATAGCCGATAACGGTCAGCAATTTGCGCTTGCCCAACCAGTCCGAGACCGCACCGGAAAATATCTTCGTGATCGAGGCCGTTGCCTCGGCGATGCCCTCGATAAGTCCAACGGTCACCATCGAAGCGCCGAGTACCTGAACGAGATAGACCGGCAGCAGAGCGTGAATGATCTCGCTCGACGTGTCCATCAGCAGCGAGACGAAGCCAAGCGCCCACACCGTCGGTGGAATCTCGCGCAACCCTGAAAAGGTGGATTCCGGCTCGTCCTTATCCGCCATGACTTCTGACTGCTGTTACCGGCGCAACCGCCATCCCGCGGCTCCGCTCGCAATGTCGTCGTATGTTCATTCGATCCCTCTATAAACGCGCGGAGTTGCGAAATATATCGGCGGGAGGGCAATCATGAGCGGTGAGCATCCGGAACTTGACGAGTTGCAGGCGGCCTACAAGGACGCGGTAGAGGTCTGGATCGCCGCGATCCGCAAGGAGGAGGCTTTGGCTTCCGTCAACCACGACGTCGCCGACGTCGACAAGTGGGAAGCGGCGCATTTCGAGGAAGACGACCTGCGCAGCACGGTCAAGGCGGCCAAGGAAAAATACGAAGACGCGCTGCGCACGAAGTTCTTCGGGTTTTAGAGCCATGATCCGGAAAGGTGGAGGCCGGTTTTCCATCGCGACAAACGCCTAGCGTTTGCGCGGAGATCATTCTCAAATAAAGAGGCGCGATCAGCGCTTGCGCAAGGTCCACGAACCGCCGCCTCCCGTTCCGGACCACCGACCGGCCGCTCCATCTTCGGTGATCGACCCGGTGTAGACCTGCTTGCATTCGCCGGGATATCCCTGACCGGTGCAATCGCGAACGAAACTGATCCTTCCGTTTTGAACGGCACCCTGGATGATCGGGTCGGTTCGCGGCCCCGGACAACACGTCCATTTCGAGGAGCCGGAGAACGTCGAGCCGGTGACGGTGAGTGTGAAGGTAGAGGCATAGCCGCTGGCATCGACGTCATACCTTCCGCTTGCCAGCGGACTTCGCTCGCTCTGGATCTGCCTCGGGCTGACCGCCGAAACTTGAGTTTTCTTTATTTCCTGGAGCCGCGCGCGCGCCATGCTTCCATATGGGGTGCTGCCGAACTGGCGAATGAAGTCCTCGATCACCGCGACGCTTGTCGTATTCTGGATCACCGACCAGGCGCGCCCTGCTTCGTCCGGCACAATCGAAGCGGCCGGCGCCGGGGGCTGCGGCGATGACGGCGCTACCTTCTGAACATCAGCCGATTGGCCCGCGAAATAGAAATTGCCCGCGATCGGCGACGACGACACCCAGGGCTGCTGCGATCCCGCCGTGACTTGCTTCACCGCCAGCCCAACAGCGTTGAAGGTCTGGAAAATATCCTGACCGGGCTTGCGGAGCGCTTCTGCCAGCGCCCTGGTATAGGGACTGTTGCCGTCGGACCCATCGCGCGCCACGGCGCCGGGCTGGGTGGCATAGGAAATCAGCGTGCCCTCCGGCGCGCGCATCTGCGCCAGCCCCCCGTCGGTCGCGCGCAGCCCGCGGCCGCCGAACGGATTGTTGCGGCAGGCGTCGAGGATCACGATGTTGAGCTTGGTGCCCGCACCTTCCATCTGCCGCAGCACCAGCGCGGTATCGACCATTTGAAAATCGACATCGGATTCACGCGTCGGATTGGCGCCGACCGGCACCAGGTAGTTCGCGCCGCGAACCTGGACGCCATGCCCGGCATAATAAAACAGGCCGACATCCGCCCCTTGAATCTGATCGCTGAAGCTTTGCACCGCGCTGTCGAACTGCGCCTTGTCGAGATCAAGCTGGGCGTTGCCGCCAACGATCGCAAAACCGAGCGCGCGCAGCGTATCGGCCATCAGTTTGGCGTCGTTCCGCGGATTGTCGAGGGGCGTGACATTTCTATAGTGCGAATTTCCCACCACGAGTGCGACGCGCTTGTCGGCGCGTGCCTGCGAAGCAAAGCCAACGGCGGTCACGAGCACCGCTGCCGTCAAGTTCGTCAGCCAACAAACCCGAATTCTCACAGCCCGCCCCTTCACGACGTGAAGTCGTGGACCGACAGACTATGGCGCGTTGCGTTCGGTTGCAACGGGGCATCCATCGCGCAATACTCCGATCCGATTGTTAAACAGCTATTTGAGTCAGTCGCTGCCGCGAGCGCAGTTTCGCGCTTGCTAGCAAACAGAAACGACCCGGCAATTGAGCGCGCGCCTGACATGGTAGAGGGATCAGGGAGAGTATTCTTGAAAAAGCCATGGATTTTGCCGGCAATTGTGATGGCTTTTCTCCCTCTGCGGGTCCTCGCAGCCGGCGGCGCACCGAGCGCACTTCTCAATAAGTCAATCAGGGTCACGTATAATATCCTGGCGCCGACCGTGGAAGGTATCGGACGCGATCGCCCGTCTTTTCAGACACGAGAGTTCTACGTGAGTTCTCAGGGGCGTCTCTTCTCGCGTTTGATTCGCAGCTCCGAAAGGAACACGAAGATCGATAATGTCGCTCCGGGTGGAAGCTACCACTTCGAGAACAACAAGATTATCTCGATTCAGGCGGCGATAACTGGAGCGTCCAGAATCGAAGTATCCTTCGACGGTGGATACAGGAGTTGTAGCGCAGATGTTATCCTGGGCCGCGCCGGCACCACGGGTTTTCGTTGGACCGGTCCCGACGGCCGACAATACACGCTGGCCGGGACGCCGAGCGTCACAAACATGAGTTGCTCGATCATCGACGGAAATATCTTTGCCAATTGAAGTCAAAGCCGCTTTGGGGCGTTGGCGGTCGCCGTGTTCGGTTTTCAGACCAGGCCGACGCTCATTTCAGACCAGGCCACTTGCATCGGCGGTGATGGATTTCGGATCACGCCCGCCTGTTCGGGACAATCCGGATTGATTCAATTTTCAAACAGCGCAAGCTGATCATCCTCCTCAACACCATGATCGCTCGCCGGCAAAAATGGGATCCCAGCCGCTACGTAGTGAGCTGAGCGACCCTACTTTGCGAGCTCGTCTCCCCTGCCACAACCGGCTGAAGGCCCGAACGGTCCCCGATGAGGGGTTGAAGGAAAGGGCAAGTAGATCGGACGTCTCATGACCGGATCGCGACCGCCATACCAACTTGAGTTGGACTTGCCGATGCCCACGCGGGGTGAAGCCCCGCGTCGGGACGCGCAAGAGGTCGAAACGATCGTGGCAACGGCCGAACCCAAAAGCCCGGCATCCACAGAACATCTTATGGAGGCGATCTGTGACCCAGACAATATAGAAGCTGCGTTGGATGCGGTGGTGCGCAACAAGGGAGCGCCCGGCATTGATGGTATCACCGTCAAACAACTGCCGGACATTCTCAAAGCGCGCTGGCCGGAGATCGAAGATCAACTACTGCAGGGGCGCTACCAGCCGCAACCGGTGCGTCGGGTGAGAATCCCGAAGCCGGACGGCGGGACGCGCAATCTCGGCATTCCAACCGTCATTGATCGTGTGATCCAGCAGGCAATCCTGCTGCGGCTCCAGCCGCTGTGGGACCCAACATTCAGCGAGCATAGCTACGGCTTCCGGCCGGGCCGCTCCGCTCACCAAGCGGTGGCGCAGGCGCAAGCCTACATCATCGAAGGCTATCGGTTCGTCGTGGATATTGACCTGGCCAAATTCTTCGACCGGGTCAATCACGACCGGCTGATGGCCGCGGTGGCGGCGCGCGTCACGGACCGGCGGTTGCTCCGGCTCATCCGGAGCTATCTGACGGCCGGTGTGCTCGAAAACGGGTTGTTTGAGGACAGCCGGGAGGGGACCCCGCAAGGCGGCCCGCTCTCGCCCTTGCTCTCGAACCTCGTGCTGGATGAATTGGATCGCGAGCTTAAGTGTCGCGGCCACCGGTTCGTGCGTTACGCGGATGACTGTAACATCTACGTGCGCAGCGAAAAGGCCGGCCGGCGGGTCATGGAGAGCCTGACCCGCTTCATCGAACGGCGCCTCAAGCTTCAGATCAACGCGGAGAAGAGTGCCGTTGCCCGACCGTGGCACCGGACGTTCCTCGGCTTTACGGTGAGGAACGAACCGGAGTTCCGGCGATGCATCGCTGACAAGGCCATCATCCGGTTCAAGCACCGGGTGCGTGAGCTAACGCGGCGACATCGGGGCATCACCCTGGAGCGGATGATCCGCGAGCTGGTCTCATACCTGCGGGGATGGGCTGGCTACTTCGGCTTCAGCCAGTGGCGTGAGTTGCAATCCCTCGATAGCTGGATTCGGCGGCGCATTCGTTGCGTCGCCTGGGTCCAGTGGAAGACGCGTGGCAGGCGATATCATGAACTCCGGCGCCTCGGAGTACCCGGGCCAGCGGCCAGCGAGGCCGTCTTCAGCCCAAAGGGACCGTGGCGAATGAGCTTCACGAACGCCCTGCACCGCGCCTTCACCAACGCGCGCTTCAAACGTCTGGGTTTGCTTCCCATGGAAAAGCTGGTGGCCGCTTGATCCGCCGAACCGCCGTGGTACGGACCCGTATGCCCGGTGGTGTGGGAGGGGCGGCATCGCGAGATGCCCCCCTATCCCGATTGAGGCCGGCCGATCATCGGTCTACTTCCAACACAATGCCGGGCGCGCGACGCGCCCGCAGCCTCGCATGCATTAAGAAACAAAGCATACGAGTGTAGTCACCACGGTCACACCGGAAACGCCCGGCATTCCCCGCGCAATGGTTTTACGGCTTACTTCGTACTCTCCCCGGTGACCGGGCTTTCTTGCCACCGTCGCAGGCCACGATGCGAAGCATCGTCGCCAACTTGACACCAGCGTCGGGGCGTCAGGACCACACGGCTTTGCCGTCCGCGACCCGTCTGCGCCAAAGACTTCGGTCAGGCTTGCGTGCAAGCCCGCCGCTGGCTTCAGCGAAGACGGAAGGCGCGCGTTCGTCCGCCGCGCACCCCGCGTCCACCGCATCCCGCACCCAACGTCCGTGACGACCGCGATACGCCCCTCTTGGTGAGGCGGGACAGCGCGGGAAAATGCTTTTGATTTGGGGTTGAGATCAATCCCGTCGGGTTGCGACAAATTGGCACGACGGGCAAATCAAGGAATCCGCGGCCTCACCGCGCATCTTGATGTCAACTCGACAAGCCAACGACTGCGACAGCAAAGCGGCGGCGAATGGCGGATCGCGCTTCCGCTTCGCTCATTCGACCTGCGCCTGGCACCAACGCGATCATGCGTTCGTTGGAATCATCCTATCCGCGCGCCGGCGCGGTCATCTCTCTACCGGCGTCCCCAATATGGAGGCCCCATATTGGCGTCGATGCTTCCGGGATATTGACCGTCCCCATACGGGCCACTCCACCCGGTGGGATAGGTTGGACGCGCGATGCCGAGGTCCAAATGATCAAAGTCCTGTGCCGTCATTCGATGCATCACCGGGCCATAGGGCTCGTGATACGCGCCGGCCAGTCGATGGCCGTTGCTGGCCGCCATCGCAGGCGCAGCGAGCACCAGGGAAAGGGCGGCGGCGCCAATCAGCGTGAAGTTCTTCATGGTCGTTCTCCTTTAGACCCTGACGCGGCGCGACAGGGGCGGCGACCGTGCGGGCCCCCTGGTCGAGGGAACCGCGACCCGCGAAAGCCATAAGGCTTTGCAAACACCAGGCGGCAAGACAGTTTCGGATCGCCGACGTTACTCAACGCCCGGTTTCGAAAATGGAACCCGGCGATCTACCTAAAATTTCGTTTATGTAGGCGTCCCCTGTCGCATTGTCGGCATCGACCGCGGCGCGGCCAGGCGTCAGGCCCAGGTCCATCAAGCGGAAATTCCATGGGCTATTGTCACGCGCATTGAGGGGTCGCCTCGCCAAGATACACCGCCTTGACGCGGGCATCTTGCGCTACCTCCTCAGGCGATCCCTCCATCAGCAGCGCTCCGGCGACCAGGACCGAAATGCGATCGGCGAAACTGAATACAAGATCCATGTCGTGTTCGATCAGCAGAACCGTAACGTCTCGCGGCAGGCCTGCCACTGCGGCGAGGATGTCATGCCGCTCGCTTTCGGGAACGCCGGCAGCTGGTTCATCGAGCAGCAGAACGCGCGGCTTCGTCGAAATGGCGAGCGCAATTTCGAGCAGCCGCTGCTTGCCGTAAGGCAGCGTTCTGGTCGGCTCTCTCATGACGTCGAGCAAATGAAACCGCGCGAGGTTGTCGGCAATTTCTCCGTTGATGTCGACCCGCGTGCCCATTCTGCGCCACCAGTCACCGCCGTGCCCCGCGCGCTCCGAAACCGCAAGACCGATCGTTTCCAACGGAGTCAGATCCGGATACAGCTGATTGATCTGGAAGGTCCGAGACAATCCCCGCAGCACGCGATTGTGGGTGGGGACCGTGGTGATATCGTTGCCTTCGAGCAAGATGCGGCCGGCGTCGGGACGAAGAACTCCGGTGAGGAGATTGATCACGGTCGTCTTGCCCGCGCCGTTGGGCCCTATCAGGGCATGACGCGCGCCGGCCTCGATGCGTAGCGAGAGATTCCTGGTAACAGCCAACCCGTCGAACCGCTTTTCAAGTCCGACGGTTTCCAGCGCAATCGTCAAACGAGACCTCCGACGTCCGGCTTCGCCTTGGCGAGCCAGTCAGGTGGCCAATGCGGCCCGGGAAGAAAGAAAGTATTAGGCAGCCTTGGCCGCTTCAACCGGTTCGTTCGACAACAGCATGACGGCCGACGCCGTGTTCGAGATCGGAATGTGATAGGACCGGCGCAATTCCTTCACCCGCCCCTGCATCGCCGCACGCGCCGCGATCCAGCACATCAGCTCCACGCCTTGCGCACCGGCCTTCTCGACGACGTCGAGCGCCGAATATTTATTGAGCGCGGAGACGTCGCCGGCAATCGCATCCATGCATTCTCGATCGAAATCCTTGTTGATGAAACCCGCCCTCTCGCCGTCAAGCTGGTGCGACAGGCCGCCGCTACCGAGAACGAGCACCCTCAAATTCTCACCATAGGATTCGATCGCCCGGCCGACCGCTCTGCCAAGATCGTAGCAGCGCTTCGGACCCGGCAGCGGATGCTGGATCGAATTGATGGCGATCGGCACGATGCGCACCGGCCACTTGCTGTCCGGATACATCAACAGCATCGGGTTGGTGATCGCGTGATCGACCGTCATTTCCTGACACATGACGGGATCGAAGCCGTCTGCGACGATGCCATTGATGATATGCCACGACAGTTTCGGATCGCCCTTGAATGGCGACGTCGTCGGAATGCCCCAGCCCTCGTCCTCGCTGACGTAATCGGACGCTGCGCCCACGGCGAAGGTCGGCATCTTGTCGAGGAAGAAGTTGAGGCCGTGGTCGTTATAGAAGAACACGACCACGTCGGGTTTTTCCCGGCCGATCCACGCGCGCACCGGAGGGAACGCGTCGAAGAACGGCTTCCAGTACGGTTCGTTCTGCTGCCTTTTCGCAATGGCGTTGCCGATCGCCGGGACGTGCGACGTAAAGAAACCTCCGATGATCCGAGCCATCATTGCCTCCCTGCGTCCAGAAGTTTCTGTTTGAAAGCCTCGACCGACATGCCGGTCTGCTGTGCGCCGATGTCCTGAACGCCGAGGCCGAGAATGCCCGCGAGCTTGGCCAGGTAATAGGCGTTGCCGCCAGCCTCGATCATCTTCAGCACACTACCGGTGGCGAGCGCCGCCCGCTGTTCGGCCGTCAGCTTGTACTTGTCGAAGTACGCGCCCTGATCGGCGAGAAATTTCTTGCGGTTTTCAGGGTCGTTGAAAGAGTAGCACATCTTGTTGAGCTGGTAGCCCTTGGCCGCCTGCTCGCCGTCGAACAGCGTGGTTCCTGCGATTTCGCGTTCTTGCGCCATGACGCGCCTTCCTTGTCTCCAGCGGCTTTATTGAGCCGATGTTTCCGCGTACGGGCCTTGATCGAGCGCGCACAGCCCATGCCGTCGGTTCCGGCATGGGCTTTCACATGATCTTTATATGATCGCTGGCTCGCGCGATTTGTCCTGGATCAAATTCGAAGCAAGCAGGGCTGCATTGCTAGAACGGCAGCCCCACATAATTTTCAGCCAACGATCGGTTCGAGGCGCTGCTCGAACAGCACTTCCTGCAGCACTGGACCGTGTCCGATTATGCGTCGGCGCTGTCGATCACAACAACTCATCTCAGCCGCATCGCCCGCTCGGCGACCGGGCTTGCGGCTTCGCATCTGATCCTCGAGCGGGTCATCCGCGAGGCGCGACGCAATCTCGTCTATACCAACCTGCCGATCTCGACGATCGCCTATGCGCTCGGTTTCAACGACCCGGCCTATTTCAGCCGGGTGTTTTGTGGGGAAACGGGCGTGGCGCCGCGCAGCTTCCGCGAGAAGGTGCAAGAGGTCGCCTAGGCAGGAAGAGCGCTATTCGATTCCGACCGCGGCCGCCCTACCCCGCCCAAAACCCCGGCAGCACCGGCTCGAGCCGACCGCCGATGCGCACCGGCGCGACCTTCAGCGCGAGGCCCGTCGCATCATCGGTCTCGAGTGCGACGCCCGAGAACGTCGCTTGCCCCAGCGCCGGCTCGAAACGGCCGGAGGGAATGCCCGACGTGAAACGCCGCAGCGGCTCTTCCTTCTGCATGCCGATGATCGAGTCGTAATCGCCGGTCATGCCGGCGTCGGTCATGTAGGCGGTACCGCCGGGGAGAATCTGGTGATCGGCGGTCGGCACATGGGTGTGGGTGCCGACCACGAGAGAAGCGCGGCCGTCGCAGAAAAAGCCGATGGCCTGCTTTTCGCTCGACGCCTCGCCGTGAAAATCGACCACGATCGCATCCGCCGCCGTGCCCAAGGGACAAGCTTCGAGTTCGCGATTGACGACCGCAAAGGGATCGTCGAACGGCGTCATGAAGACGCGGCCGATGGCGTTGACGACGAGCGCACGCTTGCCGTCCCTTGCCTCGACCAGCGCGCTACCGCGGCCCGGCGTTCCCCTTGGAAAATTCGCCGGACGCACCAGCCGCGGCGCGCGCTCGATGAACACCAGCGCCTCGCGCTGGTCCCAGGCGTGATTGCCAAGCGTGATGGCATCGGCGCCGGCGTCGATCAGCTCCTGGTAGATGGCTTCGGTGATGCCGAAGCCGCCGGCCGCGTTTTCGCCGTTGACGACGACAAGATCGAGCGACCAGTCGCGGATCAGGCCCCCCAAATGCTCGGAGACGGCGGTCCGCCCGGACCGGCCGACCACATCGCCGACGAAGAGAATACGCAAATCACGAACTCCGGAAATCGAACACTTTCTGTTCCGTTAGCACAAAATCGAGCGGCACGTCGTGCTGCAACGCCGGGACGGCTTCGATTTCCTGCGCGGCAAAGGCCAGCCCGATGGCGACAGGTTTGACTTTTCGCAGATGCGCCAGCGTATGGTCGTAATGCCCGGCGCCATAGCCGATGCGGTGACCGAGGCGGTCGAAGGCCGCGAGCGGCACCAGCATGATTTCGGGGATGACTTCGGCGGCGGCCGGCGACGGCTCGAAAATGCCGAGCGGGCCGAGCATCAGCCGGTCATGCGGCGACCAGGCGCGAAACGCCAGCGACTTGCCGCGCGCGAGCACGGCCGGAAGGGCGAGCCGCGCGCCTTTTAAGGCCAGCGCCCGCATCAGCGGAACGGGATCGATCTCGCTCCTGATCGGCGAATAGCCGGAGACGACCGTGCCGGGCCGGATTTCGACCGGCAGTCCGCGCACGGCAAGCGCTTCGCTTGCGGCGGCACGCTGTGTGCCGCTCAATGCATCGCGCGCCGCAAGCGCCGCGGCGCGCAGATCAGCTTTGGACGGGCCAGAGGAATCCAAGGAATTGACCCCCACCAACGTCATGGCCGGCATAGCCGTCTGAAGGACGGCGTCGCTTCATGCCCGGGACAAGCCCGGGCATGACGACGAACGGTGAAAAGTGCGAAGCCGCGATAGCCGTTGGAGCACTCGATCCCGGAGTTCCCTACGAAAGTAGGTGGGCACCATATGGCCGGGTCCACGGACCCGGCCAGGGACAGTTCCCTAAAGGATCGATAAGGCCCCGGGGATATATGGCTCCTGACGCGCGACACAGCCTCGCGGTGACAATGTAACCGTCGCTGCGTCAAACCGCCAGCGTTAACACGAGACTATGGTCAACCAATCGCGACGCCGCCGCCGATCGTGCGGTTCAGCACTTGCGTGGTTTTCTCGATCCGTTCGGCGGCGGCGTGCAGCGCATTGGCAACCGCGACCTGCGTCGCCTTGGAGCGATCGGCGGCGGCGACGCGGACATCGCGCAGCGCGACGAGCTCCTCTTCAAGCGCCCGGATGCGGTTGTTGGCGTCGACCAATTCGTCGCACACGGTGAGCGCCGCCATCACGGTCAGGCGGGCGTCGCCGATCTCGCCGAACTTGCCGCGCAGGCTTTCGATCCGTGCCTCGAGACTCTCGGCAAGCTTGAGCAGCCGCACCTCCTGCCCTTCCTCGCAGGCCATGCGGTATTGCCGGCCGTTGATGGTGACGTTGATATGGCTCATTCGGTCTCTCCCGCATCGAGCACCGAACGGATGGTGCCGATCGCCGCGTCAAGCCGTTCGGCGATCTCGCGATTGGCGCGTTCGAGCCGGCGCGACTTCACCAGCGACCCGTCCAGTTCGTCGGCAAGCCGCGATCGATCAACCCCCAGCGCCTGGATCCGGGCCGCCAGCTCATCCTCGTCGCGATCAGCCTCGCGCCGCCGCTCAACGGCACGCTCCAGCGCGTCGAGCGCCGCCATCAGCCGGCTCGTCGCGGCATCGATATCGACCACTGGTTCGGCAGGGCCCGAACCGTTGACAGGTTGATCGCTCATGACTGGCGGCGCAAACCTCCGTAGCCGGACGCAACAAAATCGGCGGTTCGGCAAGCGTTTAAGAGGGGAAATTTACGTGGCAAGCGAGGCGAGCGCAACTTCGCTTCGGAACTATGCACCGCTAAGCAAGTTTTCCGCGATGCGAAGCGTTCCCTCGCCTTGGACTCCTGGAAATGAGGTGCTATCCACCCCTTCAACTTCCATTGCCGGCAGGCCCCATCCGAGGCAATTCGCTTCCCGGCGGATCGCCACCAAGCATCTCATTTCAGGCGGATTTTCATCATGACGCATATCGATCACTCCCGTATGGCCAATGCGATCCGGGGGCTCGCAATGGACGCGGTCGAGAAGGCGAAATCCGGCCATCCCGGCCTGCCGATGGGCGCCGCCGACGTCGCCACCGTGCTGTTCACGCAATTCTTGAAATTCGACGCCGCCGATCCGGCATGGCCGGATCGCGACCGCTTCGTGCTGTCGGCCGGCCACGGCTCGATGCTGCTCTATGCGCTGCTCTATCTCACCGGCAATGCGCAGATGACGCTCGACCAGATCAAGCGCTTCCGCCAGGTCGATTCGCTCACGCCCGGCCATCCGGAAAACTTCCGCACCAAGGGCGTGGAGACCACCACCGGGCCGCTCGGCCAGGGCATCGCGACTTCGATCGGAATGGCGCTTGCGGAACGGATACTCGCCGCCGAATTCGGCAAGAAGATCGTCAACCATCACACCTATGTGCTCGCCTCCGACGGCGACCTGATGGAGGGCGTGTCGCAGGAAGCGATCGCCATGGCCGGGCACTGGCGGCTCAACAAGCTGATCGTGCTGTACGACGACAACGGGATTACGATCGACGGCCCGATCTCGCTCGCCAACTCGGTCGACCAGGTGAAGCGGTTCAAATCGGCCGGCTGGGCGGCGGAGCTGATCGACGGCCAGGATCCGCAAGGCGATCGCGGCTGCGATTGCCCGCGCGCAGAAATCCAACAAGCCCTCGCTGATCGCCTGCAAGACCACCATCGGCTATGGCGCGCCGACCAAGGCCGGCACCAACAAGGCCCATGGCGAGGCGCTCGGCGCCGATGAACTCAAGGGCGCCAAGGAAAAACTCGGCATCTCGCTCGAACCGTTTTCGGTGCCGGACGACGTGCTGAAGGCCTGGCGCGAGGTTGGCAGCCGGGGGGCTGTGGCCCGCAAGGAATGGGAAGCGCGCTTTGCCGAACTTGGCAACCGCAAGCGCGCCGAGTTCGAGCGGCGCCTGCGGCATGAGCGGCCGGCTTCGCTGGCAAAGGCGCTCAAGGCCCACAAGAAGGCACTGCTCGAAACCCCGCAAAATGTCGCGACCCGCAAATCGTCGGAGTCCGCAATCGAGGCGATCGCCGCCGCAATGCCGATGGAATTTCTGGCGGGCTCGGCCGACCTCACCGGCTCCAACAACAACAAGGCGAAATCGGCGGTGGCGTTTTCCGCCAAGACGCCGAAGGGCCGCTTCATCCATTACGGCATCCGCGAGCACGGCATGTGTGCCGCGCTGAACGGCATCTTCCTGCACGGGGGTTTTGCGCCGAACGGCGCGACCTTCCTCGTGTTCACCGACTACGCGCGTCCGGCGATGCGGCTCGCCGCGCTGATGGGCACGGGCGTGGTCTATGTGATGACCCATGATTCGATCGGGCTCGGCGAGGACGGTCCGACGCATCAGCCGGTCGAGCATCTCGCGGCGCTGCGCGCTATTCCCAATATGCGGGTGTTTCGACCCTGCGACGCGGTCGAAGTCGCCGAATGCTGGGAGCTCGCGCTCAACCGCACCGACGGGCCGACGGTGCTGGCGCTGACCCGCCAGAACGTTCCTCAGCTGCGCACCACTGCGCCCGCGGACAACCCGTGCAGCCATGGCGCCTACGAACTGGTCGCCGCCCAGGGCGAGGCCAGGGTATCGCTGTTCGCCTCAGGTTCCGAGGTCGAGATCGCGGTCGCCGCGCAGAAGCAACTGGCCGGGCGCGGCATTGCGGCGCGGGTGGTCTCGGTGCCTTCGCTCGAATTGCTGCTGGCGCAACCATCCGAAAAGCTCAAGGCCATTATCGGCCACGCTCCGGTCAGGGTCGCAATCGAGGCCGCGGTGCGCTGGGGCTGGGACGCCGTGATCGGACAGGATGGCGAATTCATCGGCATGCATGGTTTCGGCGAGAGCGGGCCGGCCAAGGACCTCTTCAAGCATTTCGGCATTACCGCCGAGGCTGCGGTCAACGCAGCTCTGAAACGCCTCGGCTGAAGGTTGAGCTTGACCGGAAAAAGGACTAGCTAAACTCCATCTAGTCCGTACTCGTCCGGCCGAACCGGGCGATCCGCCGTCCAAATCTCCGCAGGCGTCGTCGCCTCGCGGGGACGGCATCAGCTTTAGAGGAGAAACGAGCATGGCAGTCCGGGTCGCGATCAGCGGATTTGGCCGCATCGGCCGCAACGTGCTGCGGGCGATCGCCGAGTCCGGCCGCAAGGACATCGAGGTGGTCGGGATCAACGATCTCGGTCCGGTCGAGACCAACGCGCATCTGTTGCGCTTTGACAGCGTGCACGGACGTTTCCCCGGTACCGTGACGGTCGAGGGCGATTCGATCAGCGTCGGCAACGGCAAGATCAAGGTCAGCGCCGAGCGCGATCCGTCGAAGCTTCCCTGGAAGGCGCTCGGCGTCGACATCGCGCTGGAATGCACGGGCATCTTCACCGCCAAGGACAAGGCTTCCCTGCATCTTGCCGCCGGCGCCAAGCGCGTGCTGGTGTCGGCGCCAGCCGAAAACGCCGATGCGACCATCGTCTACGGCGTCAACCATGACAGGCTGACCAAGGAGCATCTGGTCGTTTCCAACGGCTCCTGCACGACGAATTGCCTGGCGCCCGTCGCAAAGGTGCTCAACGACACCGTCGGCATCGAGACCGGTTTCATGACCACGATCCACGCCTATACCGGCGACCAGCCGACGCTCGACACCTTGCACAAGGACCTCTATCGCGGCCGCGCGGCGGCGATGTCGATGATCCCGACCTCCACGGGTGCTGCCAAGGCGATTGGCCTCGTGCTGCCGGAACTGAACGGCAAGCTCGACGGCGTCGCGATCCGCGTTCCGACCCCGAACGTCTCGGTGATCGATCTGAAGATCGTGGCCTCGCGCAAGACCACCAAGGAAGAGATCAACGAGGCGATGAAGCGCGCCTCGGAGCAGCAGCTCAAGGGCATCCTCGGCTACACCACCGCGCCCAACGTCTCGATCGACTTCAACCACGACCCGCATTCTTCCACCTTCCACATGGACCAGACCAAGGTGCAGAACGGCACGCTGGTGCGGGTGATGTCGTGGTACGATAATGAATGGGGCTTCTCCAACCGCATGGCCGATACCGCCGTGGCGATGGGGAAGCTGCTGTAAGTCTCGTGTCCCGGACGCGGTGCAGCGTCCTTGCGCTGCACCGCTGAGCCGGGACCAATATCGGGGCCAACCAATGGGTCCCGGTTCTGCAGCGCACCGCTTCGCGTTGCGTAGCGCCCGGGACAAGAGCAAGAAATGGCAAAACAATTCCGCACCCTCGATGACGTCGACGTAAAGGGCAAGCGCGTGCTGCTTGCGCGTCGATCTCAACGTCCCGATGGAACAAGGCCGCGTCACCGACGCCACGCGGCTCGAGCGCGTCGCGCCCACCATTACCGAGATTTCCACCAAGGGCGGCAAGGTCATTCTGCTCGCGCATCTCGGCCGGCCGAAGGGACCCGATCCCAAGGAATCGCTCAAGCCGGTCGCCGCAGCGCTTTCGCAGGTGATCAAGAAACCCGTCGCGTTCACTGAAGATTGCATCGGCGAGGTCGCGCAGCAAGGCGATTGCTGCGATGAAGGGCGGCGACATTCTTTGTCTTGAGAACACCCGCTTCCACAAGGAGGAAGAAAAAAACGATCCGGCCTTTGTCGCGGAGCTGGCGAAACTCGGCGACATCTGGGTCAACGACGCCTTCTCGGCGGCGCACCGCGCGCATGCCTCGACCGAGGGTCTCGGCCACAAGCTGCCCGCCTATGCCGGGCGCGCCATGCAGGCCGAACTCGACGCGCTGAACAAGGCGCTGGAGGCGCCGACCCGGCCCGTGATCGCGATCATCGGCGGCGCCAAGGTCTCCACCAAGATCGATCTGTTGGAAAATCTCGTCAGCAAGGTCGATGCGCTCGTGATCGGCGGCGGCATGGCGAACACCTTCCTGCATGCGCAGGGGATAGGCATCGGCAAGTCGCTCGCCGAAAAGGACCTCGCCGCGACCGCGCTGCGGATCCTCGAAAAGGCCAAGGCCGCCAATTGCGCCATCATCCTGCCGGTGGACGCGGTAGTGGCGTTCCACTTCGCGGCCAATTCGCCGTCCCATGCCTACGGCCTCGATGCGATTCCGGCCGATGGCATGATCCTCGATGTCGGGCCGCAATCGGTGGCGCGAATCCATTCGGCGATCGACGATGCCGCGACGCTGGTCTGGAACGGCCCGCTCGGCGCATTCGAGATGACGCCGTTCGACCGCGGCACCATGGTCGCGGCGAGGCACGCGGCCGGGCGCACCAAAGCCAAGAAGCTGGTCTCGGTCGCCGGCGGCGGCGACACGGTGGCGGCCCTGAACCTGGCCGGCGTGGCCGGCGATTTCACCTATGTTTCGACCGCCGGTGGCGCGTTTCTTGAATGGATGGAGGGGAAACCGTTGCCCGGTGTCGAGGTTCTCAGAATACGCTAGAGCATGATCCGGAAAAAGTGGAGGGCCGGTTTTTCCGAAAAGATCATGCTCAAACAAGGAGATGATGATCCGATTCAATCTAATCGGATCATGATCTGGTTAGGAATATGGATCACCGGATCGGGCATTCTTGACCCAAACGCGGAGAAAAGCACCCATGGCTCGGATCACGTTGCGTCAATTGCTCGACCACGCGGCGGAGCACGATTACGGCGTGCCGGCCTTCAACATCAACAACATGGAGCAGGCGCTCGCCATCATGGAGGCCGCCTCCAGCGCTGGACGCGCCGGTCATCATCCAGGCCTCGCGCGGCGCGCGCTCCTACGCCAACGACGTGATGCTCAAGCACATGATGGATGCGGTCACCGAAATCTATCCGCAGATTCCGGTCTGCGTGCATCTCGATCACGGCAACGAGCCCGCCACCTGCATGACCGCGATCCAGGCCGGCTTCACCTCCGTGATGATGGACGGTTCGCTGAAGGCCGACGGCAAGACCGCCGCCGACTGGGACTACAATGTCGGCGTCACCAGGAAGGTCACCGACATGGCCCATCTCGGCGGCATCTCGGTGGAAGGCGAACTCGGCGTGCTCGGTTCGCTCGAGACCGGCATGGGCGACAAGGAAGACGGCCATGGCGCCGAGGGCAAGCTGTCGCACGACCAGCTCCTGACCAATCCCGACGAAGCCGTGAAGTTCGTCAAGGAGACGAAGGTCGACGCGCTGGCGATCGCGATGGGAACCTCGCACGGCGCCTACAAATTCACCCGCAAGCCGGACGGCGACATCCTGGCCATGAACGTGATCGAGGAAATTCACCGCAAGCTGCCCAACATGCATCTGGTGATGCACGGCTCATCCTCGGTGCCGCAGGACCTGCAGGACATCATCAACGCCAATGGCGGCAAGATGAAGCCGACCTGGGGCGTGCCGGTTGCCGAGATTCAGCGCGGCATCAAGAACGGCGTCCGCAAGATCAACATCGACACCGACAACCGGATGGCGATGACCGGGCAGATCCGCAAAGTGCTGAAGGAAAATCCCGAGGAATTCGATCCGCGCAAATATCTCAAGCCCGCGATGGAAGCGATGACCAGGCTGTGCAAGCAGCGGCTGCAGGAGTTCAACACCGCGGGCCAAGCCAGCAAGATCAAGACGGTGCTGACCACCGCCGAGATGGCCAAGCGTTACGCCAAGGGCGAGCTCGATCCAAAGGTCGCGTGAGCCGCTAGAGCATGATCCGGACCCGAAGGGCCGCGTTAGCGGAAAGCGGAAGCCGGCTTTCCGAAAAGATCATGCTCAATCAAAGATATGAGATCATGATCCGTTTCAATTTAATCGGATCATGATCTTGGGCGCAGGCGGAACCCGCTTTCTTGCGTTTGACCGGAACTTCCGTAGCAGTATCCTTGTCCGGTATCGTTGGAGTTGCCCGGGAACGGTCTATTTGACCGGCTAAGAATTCGCACCTTTCGGAGGAGGCATCGATGAACCTCGCCGATCTCAACAAGATTGCCCAGGCCATGGTCGCACCCGGCAAGGGCATGCTCGCCGCCGACGAATCCTCCGGCACGATCAAGAAGCGCTTCGACGCCATCAATGTCGAATCGACCGAAGAATCGCGCCGCGACTATCGCGAAATGCTGTTCCGCACCGCTGACGCGATGACGCAATACATTTCCGGCGTCATTCTCTACGACGAGACGATCTGGCAGAATGCGAAGGACGGCACGCCGCTGATCAGGCTGATCGAACAGGCGGGCGCCATTCCCGGCATCAAGGTCGATGAGGGCACGCAGGCCTTGCCGGCCTGCCCTGGCGAACTGGTCACCGCCGGATTGGACAATCTCGCCGAGCGGCTGAAGAAATATTACGATCGCGGCGCGCGCTTCGCAAAATGGCGCGCGGTGATCGACATCGGTGGCAGCGGGCAAATCCCGACCATGACCGCGATCCACGTCAATGCCCATGCGCTCGCGCGCTACGCCGCGTTGTGCCAGGCTGCGCAGATTGTTCCGATCGTCGAGCCGGAAGTCCTGATGGATGGCGACCATGACATCGATCGCTGCTATGAGGTCACACAGCGTGTGCTCAACAAGACTTTTCAGGAATTGCGGGTTCAGCGCGTCGCGCTCGAAGGCATGAT
The DNA here is from genome assembly GCA_963722265.1 of uncultured Alphaproteobacteria bacterium. Lineage (GTDB taxonomy): Bacteria > Pseudomonadota > Alphaproteobacteria > Rhizobiales > Xanthobacteraceae > Bradyrhizobium. The sequence goes on from CAVRKR010000001.1 coordinate 113,503, forward strand.
CCTGAAACCGAATATGGTTGTCCCCGGCAAGAAGAACCCGAGGCAATCATCCGTCGAGGAGGTCGCCGAGAAGACCATTCGGCTGCTGAAGGCGTGCGTGCCGGCGGCGGTACCCGGCATCGCGTTCCTCTCCGGCGGCCAGTCCGATAAGGACGCTACCGCGCATCTCGACGCCATGAACCGGATCGGCAACCTGCCCTGGCGCCTCACCTTCTCCTACGGCCGCGCGTTGCAGGCGGCGCCCCAGAAGGCGTGGTCGGGCAAGGCCGAAAATGTCGCCGCGGGCCAGCGTGCATTCGCTCACCGTGCGCGGATGAATTCGCTGGCCAGCAAGGGCGAATGGAAGCCCGATCTGGAAGCAAAGAAGGCGGCATAGACTTGGCCACCAAACCTGTTCCGCTGCGCCCCATGCCGCGTCTCTATCTCGCGACGCCGGTTATCGATGATCCCCAGGACCTGCTGGCAAGCCTCCCGCAACTGCTTGCGCAGGCCGACGTCGCGGCGATACTGGTGCGGCTCAAGACAAGCGGACCCGCGCACCATGATATCACGTATCAAGGCTCTGGCGCCGGCGATCCAGGACAAGGGCGCGGCGCTGCTGCTCGACGGTCATGTCGAACTGGTTGCGCGCGCCGGCGCCGATGGCGCGCATCTAACCGGCATCGACGCCCTTGCCGAGGCGCTGCCGGCACTGAAGCCCGACCGCATCGCCGGCGTCGGCGGATTGAAGACGCGACATGATTCCATGACGGCGGGCGAACTCGGCGCGGATTATGTGATGTTCGGCGAGGCGGACGCGCGCGGCGAGCGGCCGTCGGTCGAGGCGATCGCCGAGCGCCTGCAATGGTGGGATGAACTGTTCGAGCCGCCCAGCGTCGGCTTTGCGGGAACGCTTGACGAGGTCGGCAAGTTCGCGGCGAGCGGCGCGGATTTCGTGCTCGCCGGCGATTTCATCTGGGCCGATCCGCGCGGCGCAATGATAGCTCTGAGAGAGGCCGAGCAGGCGATCCGGCAGGCATATGCGCAAGCGGCCGCGACAGCCAAAGCTCGGCAGGGATAGCGGGCGGAAATGAAGATCTTGCGTCCAATCCTGGGCCTGGCGACTTTCTTGATGTTGACGGCAAGCGCGGCGGCGCAGGTCTCGCTGACGCCACCAGCCGCGCCAACACCGCAGCCCTCGACCAAGCCCGCGGCAAAGCCGAAGGCTGCCGCCCCCGTCGCGACTCCGAAGCCTGCCGCCACACCGGTGCCGACGGCCACGGTGGTGCCTGCCCCCGCGCCCGACGATCCCAATGTCGATCTGGTTTACGGTGCCTATCAGCGCGGACTTTACAGGACCACGTTCGATCTTGCGACCAAGCGCATCCAGCAGAACGGCGATCCCAAGGCGATGACCATGCTCGGTGAGCTCTACGCCAACGCGTTCGGCGTCAAGCGCGACGATGCGAAGGCCGCCGAGTGGTACAAACGCGCCGCCGACAGCGGCGACCGTGAGGCCATGTTCGAACTGGCGATGCTTCGCCTCGCCGGCCGCGGCGGTCCGGTCAATCGTGAGGAAGCCGCGAAGTTGCTGGCGTCCTCAGCCAAGCTCGGCAATCCCAAGGCGGCCTATAATCTGGCGCTGCTCTATCTCGACGGACAGACGCTGCCGCAGGACCTCAGGCGCTCGGCAGAACTGCTTCGCATCGCCGCCGATGCCGGCAGTCCGGAAGCCCAATACGCGCTGGCGACCTTCTACAAGGAGGGCACCGGGGTGCCGAAAGACCCGGAAAAGGCCGCCCGCTTGCTGCAGGCGGCGGCCATTGCCGACAATGTCGATGCCGAGGTCGAATATGCGATCGCGCTTTATAACGGCACCGGCGTCCCCAAGAACGAAGCCGCCGCGGTGGCCCTGTTGCGAAGGGCGGCCAGGCAAAACAATCCGATCGCCCAAAACCGCCTTGCCCGCGTGCTGGCGAACGGAACGCCGGCCGACAGGGTCGAGGCCCTGAAATGGCACACCATTGCGAAGACCGCCGGCAAGGGCGATCCCGGGCTCGACGCTGCCCTGGCCAAGCTCAGTCCCGAGGATCGCGCCAAGGCGGAAAACGAGGTACGCAAGTGGCTCGGCGTCAAATGATCCGCCTTTGATGATCCGCCTTGACGCCACCGCAGCCACAGGGCACGCACTGTCCTAATCTCTCCCCAGTTGGGAGAGCACGCCTCACTGTCGAACCGTCAACCCGCAAGCCGAGATCATGCTGCATTCAGCCCTCATCAACGTCATGGTCAAGGCGGCGCGCCGCGCCGGCCGCAGCCTCAAGCGCGACCTTGGCGAGGTGGAAAACCTCCAGGTATCGCTGAAGGGACCGGCCAATTTCGTCAGCATGGCGGACCGCCGCGCCGAGGAGATGCTTTACTCGGATCTGTCCAGGGCTCGTCCGGGTTATGGCTTCATCGGCGAGGAAGGCGGCAACCGCCTCGGCGATGACAAGACCCACACCTGGATCGTCGACCCGCTCGACGGCACCACCAACTTCCTGCACGGCATTCCGCAATTTGCGATTTCGATCGCGCTGCAGCGCGAGGGCACGGTGATTGCGGGCGTGATCTACAATCCCGCCAATGAAGAGCTCTACACCGCCGAACGCGGCAAGGGCGCCTTCCTCAACGATCAGCGCCTGCGCGTGGCCGGCCGCCGCAAGCTTTCCGAATGCATCATCGCCTGCGGACTGCCGCATATCGGACGCGGCGACCATGAACTGTCGCGCGCGGAGATGACCGAAATCCAGAACAAGGTGGCGGGCCTGCGCCGGTTTGGCGCGGCCTCGCTCGACATGGCCTTCGTCGCAGCCGGCCGTCTCGACGGCTATTGGGAGCGTAACCTGCAAGCCTGGGACATGGCGGCCGGCCAGATCATGGTGCGCGAAGCCGGTGGCATCGTCTCGGGCATCGCGGGCGATGACGACCCGCTGAAGACCGGTAACGTGATCTGCGGCAACGAATTCATCCATGCGGAACTGGTGAAGATTCTCAAGCCGTTGGGGTAGTGACGGCGCCTTGCCGTCACTATCTGCAAAGGCGGAAGATTGAGTAATCCTCAGCGCCGATGTTTGACCCAGCGGCTTGTAGTTAAAAGGCAGCGTGCGCACTGTTTGGGTGCGCACTATTTGGCCCGGACCGTTATATTACCGGCAGGGAAAGCGTCATTATGGCCGAAGCAACTGCTGGCAATCCAAGATTCTTCAACCGAAGTGGGCCATATTCTCTTGCAATCGTCGCGGGAGCGGCGGGCGGGATTGCCGATGAGCTGGATCTGCTCCTCAAGGGCGTAGCCCCGCTGCAAACGGCCGGCCCCAACGAAGTGAGTTTTTTGGACAACCGACGTTACTTGCCGGCTCTTGATCAGACGTTGGCCGGTGCTGTGATTGTGCACCCTGATGTGGCTCAGAGGGTGCCAAAGGCGACAGCCACGATCCTGACGAACGAACCATATGCAGGTTGGGCGCGGGTCGCTGCGTTATTCCATCCCGCGCCCCCGGTTTCTCCAGGCATCCACCCTTCAGCCATCGTCGCGAATGGCGCGCTGGTCGATCCATCGGCGGAGATTGGACCCCTGGTAGTGGTCGAAGCCGGCGCGGAAATAGGCCCTGGCTGTCGTATCGGACCTTGCGTAGTTGTCGGAAACGGCGTGGTCGTCGGTCGGGATTGCCGGATTGGCGCGCATGTCAGCTTGAGCCATGCGGTTTTGGGAGCGCGCGTATATGTCTATCCCGGTGCGCGGATCGGACAGGAAGGCTTTGGATTCGCCTCAACTCCGGACGGTTTTTTATCGGTCCCTCAGCTCGGACGAGTGGTGCTTGAAGACGACGTCGAGGTAGGGGCCAATACGACAATCGATCGGGGTTCATCGCGAGACACCGTGGTTGGCGCTGGGTCCCGTCTCGATAATCTCGTGCAGATCGGCCACAATGTTGTCCTGGGTCGGTGTTGTGTCGTCGTCGCACAGGTCGGCATATCAGGTTCAACCGTGCTTGAAGATTTCGTCCGCGTCGGAGGGCAAGCGGCGATGGCAGGACATCTTCGGATCGGCCAGGGAGCCGAGATCGGAGCGCAGGCCGGCGTTATTTCCGACATGGCTCCAGGCTCCAAAGTCCTCGGCAGCCCTGCTCAGCCGAAGAGAAGCTTTTTCCGACAAATCGCCATGTTAAAGATGATGGCAAAGCGCAGAGGATAAAATACCGTGGCCACTGCTGATGGCACCAGGCCGAGCTAGCCGTCGCTCCGCACGCCACGTCGCAACCCCCACGGAGTTTGAGGATGTTGAGACCGGCCGTCTTTGTCTTGTTTGGACTGTTGCTCCCACAAGCTTCGTACGCCGCGGCGCCAAAAGAGTTGTATGGCAAGTCCGTCAGCATCACCTGGACGGAAACCCGCGAGCAGCGCCCGGAGGGCGAGCAAGCCTGGCGCCAGATCGTCGGCACCCAGACGCTGAATATCTATGTCAGCGAGGCCGGGCGTCTTTTCAACAATCTGGTGTATTCGACGCGCCGCGGCAGTGCGGAACGCCCGGGCGAGATTGCGGGATCGGGCAAGCGTTCGATCGACTTCAACGGCCATGCGCTGTTGATCCTGATGCCCCATGGGCAAGGGGGAGCCACCCGGATTGCCGCGGAGCTAGATGCAGCGTTCAGCGGCTGCAGCGCGCAGGTCACACGCGTCAAGGAATCCGAGGGAACCGTCATCCGCAACAACAGCGGCATCATCCAGCGCTACATCGAAATCAAGTCGATTTAAGTCGGCAGCGTTTCTTGCGGCATTCGCGAAGGCAACGTGTTTGCCAACTGATCTGGTGTCCTCCGCATCCGTGCGGGGCGATCGGCATGTCCGCCGTCGAGCGAAGCAAAGAAACAGAACTCACGTCGCGGCTCGCTGCCGCGGCGGCAGTGGAAAGAAGGCGCTGGTGCGCGACTGATAGTCGCGGTAGCGCTCGCCACGGGAGCGCAGCATCTGCTCCTCCAGCGGCGGGATGCCGGTGACATACACGAGGATCCAGTACATGAAGGCCGGCGCCAGCAGCGTCGCCCAGCCCCAGGGATAGAAAAGAGGGTAGTCCGTCGAAATCGCGATCACCGGATAAGCGAACCAGCCCAGCCATTCGAAGAAATAATTCGGATGCCGCGACCAGCGCCACAGGCCGACGTCGCAGACGAGGCCCTGGTGGCCGGGGTGCTCCCTGAATTTCTTGAGCTGCGCGTCAGCCAGCGCCTCGCCCGCGATCCCGACCGCCAGCACCAGCGCGGCCAGGTAATCTTGCGGGCGCAGCAGGGGAGACGGGAAATGCGCGGCAACAAAGATCGAGAACGCCAGCGGGATCGACCCAAATCCCTGGTTCTGCAGAAACAGGAACATCCTGTGCGGCGCATCAGCGCCCCATTCGCGGGCAAAGGCGGCATAGCGCGGATCGTCGGAAATTCCTTTGGTGCGGATCGCGATGTGAGCGCCGAGCCGGAGCGACCAGATCGCCACCAGGACTGCGACCAGCCATTGCCTTGCATTCGGTGCGGTGCCTTCGACCGGCCACAGCGCGCCGCCGGCGCCGACGAGCCCGACCGAAAACGTCCAGATGGTATCGACCCAGCCGGAATTTCCGGTGCGCTGCTGCACCATCCACGCCCCCGTCATCAGGATCGAGAGCGACAGCGCGATCGCGGCCAGCGCCTCCAGGTGCAAAATCATTGAAAATCCCTCTTAACCGCCTGAGGCATCAGAACTTTGCAGAAATACGTGGGGCGGGGCGGACCGGTTTCACGCGGAAGTTCCCGAGTGTCGGCGGCGATTGATGGGATGCGGCCTTTTTTCTCGGGCGTGCTGTGCCATATTGGGGCCGAAAAGCGACTTCTCGCAACGGATGACGTCGGCAATGCCTTCAGGCTCCTCTTCCCGCTCCGCGATGGAGATCGAACCGGTGAAGCTCTCCTCGCCACGGATTTTCCTGGTGCGGATGCTGGTGTTCCTCGTGCTGTGCGCGCTGGTGATGATCATCCTCTACCGGCAGATCATCACCGCCTTTTTCGCCAATCCCGGGCTGAACGCGCTGATTGGCCTGGTGCTCCTGATCGGAATCATCCTGTCGTTCCGCCAAGTGGTCCGGCTCTATCCGGAAGTCGCCTGGGTCAACAATTTCCGCATCGCCGATCCCGGGCTTGCGATCGACCGCCATCCGGCGCTGCTGGCGCCGATGGCGGCGATCCTCGGCGGCGAGCGCAGCGGGCGCATGATCATCTCGCAGCAGACCATGCGGCATCTGCTCGACTCCATTGCCACCCGCCTCGACGAGGCGCGCGACATTTCCCGTTACATGACCGGCCTGTTGGTGTTCCTCGGCCTGCTCGGAACCTTCTGGGGCCTGATCGAAACCGTTGGCTCGGTCGGCAAGGTGATCGACGGCCTCAAGGTCGGCGGCGACGCCGGGGCCCTGTTCGACACGCTCAAGGAAGGCCTCGCCGCGCCGCTCGGCGGCATGGGCATTTCATTTTCATCCTCGCTGTTCGGCCTCGCCGGTTCGCTGATCCTCGGCTTTCTCGATCTGCAATCAAGTCAGGCGCAAAACCGTTTCTATACTGATCTCGAGGACTGGCTCGCTTCCACCGTGCGCGGCTATTCCGGCGAAGCGGGAGGAAGCGGCGAACTTCAGGCCGCGTTTGAGCGGCTGCGGCTGACGCTGGAAGAAAGCGGCGGCAACCGCGCCACTACCGCCGCGATGGCCAATCTCGCCGAAGCCATCCAGGGCCTCGTCACCCACATGCGTACCGAGCAGCAGATGATCCGCGAATGGGCCGACGGCCAGGGCGAGCAGAACCGCGAGATCAAGAAACTGCTCGAGCGGCTCGCGCGCCAGCCGGAGAAGAGTTAGTGGCAAATTTGAATTTGCTGGATCACGTCACCATCGGCGTCCGCGACATCGAGCGGTCGATGAAATTCTATGACCGCGCGCTACGTCCGCTGGGAATCGAGCGGCTATACGCGGAAGCCGGGAAGTACACGGGCTATGGCATCAACCCCAAAGCCTTCTTCTGGATCGGATTGCAGGAGATGCCGCAGACCGGGGCCCACATCGCCTTTACGGCGCAGGACCGGGCAACCGTCGACCGATTTTATCATGAAGCGATCGCGGCCGGTGGCAGGGACAATGGGCAGCCCGGAATACGGCCACATTACCATGCCAATTACTACGGCGCCTTTGTGCTCGATCCCGATGGCCACAACATCGAGGCAGTTTGCCACTCGCGGCCGGGATGAACCGCAACGACTGCATCCACTCGAGAGATAGAGAACCCAAATGGCCCTCGCCCGTGCCCGCCGCAACGAATCCGGTTTCAATTACTGGCCGGGCTTTGTCGACGCGCTGTCGACGCTGGTGCTCTCGATCGTGTTTCTGCTCTCGGTCTTCCTGGTGGTGCAGTTCTTCCTGTCGCAGGAAGTCACCGGCAAGGACAAGGCGCTGGAACAGCTCAACGCCAAGATCGCGGAATTGAACGATCTGCTCTCGCTGGAGAAGCTCGGCAAGATCAACCTCGAAGACCAGCTCACGCAGGTGCGGGCAGGCCTTGCTTCCGCCGAGAGCGAGCGCGACCGCGTCAAGGGACTGTATGAAGGCCTCGCCGGCGCCGGCAGCGATGCGGCGGGGCGCGCGGGCGAACTCAACAAGGCGCTCGAATCCGAAAAGCAGGTGTCGTCGCGCGCGCTGGCGCAGATCGAGGTTTTGAACCAGCAGATCAGCGCGTTGCGCCGCCAGCTCGCGGCGCTCGAAGAAGCGCTCGAGGCCTCGGAGAAGCGCGACCGGGAATCGCAAAGCCGGATCGCCGATCTCGGCCAGCGCCTCAACGTCGCGCTGGCGCAACGGGTGCAGGAATTGTCGCGCTACCGTTCCGAATTCTTCGGGCGGCTGCGCGCCATTCTCGGCAACCGGCCCGACATCAGAATTGTCGGCGACCGTTTCGTGTTCCAGTCCGAAGTTTTCTTCGATACCGGCCAGGCACAGCTATTGCCCGAAGGCCGCGCCGAGCTCGACAAGCTCGCAACCGCGCTGATCGAACTCGACAAGCAGATCCCAAGCGAGATCGCCTGGGTGCTGCGGGTCGACGGCCACACCGACGTGCGGCCGATCAACAGTCCGCTGTTCAAGTCGAACTGGGAGCTGTCGTCGGCGCGCGCGATCTCGGTGGTGCAGTATCTGATTTCGCTCGGCGTGCCGGCGCAACGGCTGGTCGCGGCCGGCTTCGCCGAGTTCCAGCCGCTCGACATCGGCACGACCGAGGAAGCCTACCGGCGCAACCGGCGCATCGAGCTGAAGCTGACGGAACGCTGAGGAGCGATGTGGAGAAAAGTACCACCATAGTCATTACCGGGCATAGTAGTCTGCCTTGCGCAGACTACGTACACTTGCCTGCGCTCCCGGCAATCCATCACGAAAAAGCTCCTTTCGAAGTAGATGGATGCCCGGATCAAGTCCGGGCATGACGGACGCGCTTGAATGATGGATTTCCACCTTCGTCCCTATCGAGCCGAAGACCAGGATGCGGCGATCGCGCTGTGGCTCGAGACCTGGCAGCAGGCCTATCCCTCGATTGATTTTGCCGCGCGGGTGACGTGGTGGCGCGAACGCTGGCAGGGCGAACTGGTGCCGAACGCGGCGATCGTCGTCGCCGAGCATGCGGACGCGCTGGTCGGGTTCGTGACCATCGACGGCGAGGGCTATCTCGATCAGCTCGTGGTCGCGCCCGACCACTGGGGCTCGAAACTTGCGACCGCCCTGCTCGATGAGGCAAAACGGCTTTCACCCGAATTCATCACGCTGCTCGTCAACGACGACAATACGCGGGCGATCCAATTCTACGCACGCTGCGGCTTTGTCCACGCCGGGGAGGATGTCAATCCGACCTCTGGCCGACCGGTGCTGAGGATGCAGTGGAAGGCGAAGAGCGGATGACGCGAACCGAATTTGCCATCGGATCGGCGATTTTTTTCGCCGTTGGCGCTGCTGGATTCCTGTCAGCCGCCTCGGTCAACCGCCACTACGCCGCCGAACTGACGCCACTCGCCTCGTCGGCTGCCTGCGTCGCGGCCGATGGTTCCTGGAAAAATTGGGTATGGGCTAACGTCCCGATGCTCGCGCCGAAATGCGTCCCCGATCGATGAGCGCCTACGCCCCCTCGAACTGCAACCGCGCCAGCCGCGCATAGAGTCCGTTAGCCGCAACCAGCGAGGCGTGGGTGCCCTGTTCGACGATGCGGCCCTGATCCATCACCATGATCCGGTCGCAGGACAGCACGGTGGCAAGCCGATGCGCGATCACCAGCGTGGTGCGGTGGCGCATCAACTCTTCCAGCGCGGTCTGCACCAGCGTCTCGGATTCGGCATCGAGCGCCGACGTCGCCTCGTCGAGCAGCAACAGCGGCGCGTCGCGCAGGATCGCGCGCGCGATCGCGATGCGCTGGCGCTGGCCTCCCGACAGCGTAACGCCGCGCTCGCCGAGCGGAGATTCGAATCCTCCGGGCAGCCGGCGGATGAATTCGCTGGCATGCGCGAGATCGGCGGCGCGCTCCACTTCGGCGTCGCCCGCTTCGGGCCGGCCGAAACGAATATTGTCGCGGGCACTTGCGGCAAACACCACCAATTCCTGCGGCACCAGCGCGACGCGCCTTCGCACCTCGCCCGGATCGGCGGTCTTGACCGGCACGCCATCGAGCGAAATCGTGCCGGAAGCCGGATCGTAGAACCGCAGCAAGAGATGAAACAGCGTGCTCTTGCCCGCGCCCGAGGGGCCGACGATCGCTACCTTCTCGCCGGCGCGCACCGAGAGCGACACGCCGTCGATCGCGAGCGTATCGGGGCGCGTCGGATAGGCGAAGGTGACGTTTTCGAAACTGACATCGCCACGCGCCGGCTCGGGCAGCGCGTGCGGCGAAGCCGGCGGTGCGATCTGCGACTTGACGCGCAGGATTTCGAACAATCGTTCAGCGGCGCCGGAAGCGGCCGAGACCTCACCCCAGACCTCGCTGAGCTGACCGAGGCCGGCCGCGGCGAAGGCCGCATAGAGCACGAACTGGCCGAGCCGGCCCGGGGTGATCAGGCCCGTCTCTACGTCGTTCGATCCGATCCAGAGGATCACGACGACGCTGGTGAAGACGATGAAGATGATGATGGCGGTCAGCACCGCGCGCGCGCGGGTCGAGTTGCGCGCGGCCTCATAGGCCTGCTCGACCTCGCCGCCGAAACGCGCATTGGCGAGACGCTCGCCGGTATAGGCCTGCACGGTGCGGATCGCGCCGACCAGTTCGGAGGCATAGGCGGTGGCATCGGCCAGGGTGTCCTGGGCGTTGCGCGAAAGCCGCCGCACCCAGCGCCCGAACGCCACCAGCGGCAGCACGATCACGGGAATGGCGAGCAGCACCAGGCCGGAAAGCCTCGGACTTGTGATCACCATCATCGTGGTGGCGCCGACGAACAGCATGAAGTTACGCAGCGCGATCGACACCGAGGCGCCGACGGCGGATTTGATCTGGGTGGTGTCGGCGGTGAGCCGCGAGATCAGTTCGCCGCTGCGCGAGGAATTGAAAAATGCCGGCGACAGCGACATCAAGTGCGCGAACACGTCGCGCCGCAAATCCGCGACGATGCGCTCGCCGATGGTCATCACCAGATAGAACCGCGACGCGCTGGCGAGCGCCAGCACCGCGACCACGGCGATCATCACGCTGAAATAGCTGTTGATCCTGGCGATGCCCTCGGGCGTAAAGCCGAAGTCGATCATCCGCCGCACTGCGACCGGCACGAGCAGGGTCGTGATCGCCGCGACCGTCAGCGAGATGAAGGCGAGCGCCGCCCGGCCGCGGTAGCGCGCGACATAGGGTGCTAGCGCCAACAGTGGTCGAAGCCGCGCGCTGCCCTTGGCGGGCGATGTCGTCAGCGCCTGATCAAGGGCGGACATCGCCTCGATCGAAGACGCGTCTGCGGTGGCCAAATCGCGTTGCGCGCTTTCGTCACGCCGGTCTTCAAGCCGTTCTACTGCGCTCATGAGATTCGAAACCACTCGCTTTGCCACCCCCAGATAGGCCCACGAGCCTTTGCTGGCAAATCCGGATCGGAGCGGGCTGGTAATGCCTGGCTTGTTTTGGGGGACCGCTTGCGTTATAGAGCCGCCCAAATCCGCCATTCACCAACCGGAACGAGGGCGCCGGCGCGCCGAAGGAATTGCCATGAAGGCCGAAATTCACCCGAATTATCATATGATTACGGTCGTAATGACCGACGGCACCGAGTACCAGACGCGTTCCACCTGGGGCAAGGCTGGCGATAAGTTGCACCTCGATATCGATCCCAAGTCGCACCCGGCCTGGATCGGCGGCGCCCAGCAAATCCTCGATCGCGGCGGCCGTGTTTCACGGTTCCAGAAGAAGTTTTCGGGCTTCCTCAAGAAGGAGTGAGGCTGGCCGGCCTCGTTATCGCGACCTCAAATCAAAGCGCCCCTGCATGGTCAGGGGCGCTTTTGGTTTGGCAAGGAGGTTTAGAGCCGCCAGCCGAAACACGCAGCACCGGCGGCGATGACACAGCAGGCGGCGATCCGCAATCCGGTCAAACGCTCGTTGAGAAAGGCGGCTCCGAGCAGCGCCGCGAATACCACGCTGGTTTCGCGCAACGCCGAGACCGCTCCCATCGCGCTTCCTTGCATGGCCCAGATGATGGCGCCATAGGCCGCAAGCGAAATAAGCCCGCCGCTGGCCGCCTTGCCCACTTCCGCCAAAGGCACGGCGAACATCTCGCAGCCGGCGCCGCGCCAGATACCACAGCGGCACGGCGAGAAAGAACGCGAATATCCCGCCGGTATAGGCGGCCCAATTGCCGGAAGCCCGCACGCCCAGGCCGTCGACCACCGTATAGGCCGCGATGCTGACACCGGTCGCCAGCGCGAAGGGCAAATTCATCGCGTGCAAACCGCCTCCCACATTCGAGGCGCGATCGGACGCGAGAACGGAGTCCACTTTTGCCGGTCGGGCTCGTGCCGCCGCCAGCATGAAAATGCCGGCGCAGACGAGGCCGATACCGACGGTGCCGATCAGGTTCATCCACTCCCCGGCAATCAGGCTGCTGCCGAGCGCAACCAGCGCCGGCGAGGAGCCGCGCGCGACCGGATAGGTTTCGCCGAGATCGCCGCTCCGATACATCCGTACCAAGAGCGCATTGTAAACCAGATGAATGAGGCCCGAAGCGCACACGTAAGCGGCGGCCGATGTCGGCAGACCAGCGAGCGCCATCATTGCCAAACCGGCGATGCCGACCGTGACGTTCATGATCAGCATCGACTGCGCACGGTCCGCTCCGCCACGCAACAGCGCATTCCAGCTCGCGTGCAGGAACGCGGCCGACAAGACCAACAGGATGGAGAGCGGTGTCAGCAAGGCAGGATCATTCTTCCTCGACGCGTGCGGCTTCACGCACGCGCGGCCGACGATCCAGTGTTACTGCTCGAACGCGGCTTTCAGGCGGTTGAGCTGGGGCACCAGCGGATTACCGATCGGGGCGCGCTCGGTGGGCGGTGTGTGGATGGTGGCGTCGAGCCGGCGGACCCTCGCCTGCAGGGACATCGAGCGGGCGATCAGCTCCCGCAATTGCGACGGCAGCTTTTCGATCAGTTCGTCCGGGCCGGGATCGGCGGCCGAGAGCTTGACCTTGGTCTTTTCGCGATTGGCCTGGGTCAAGGTCATCTCGCCTTCCTTCACCGCGCGATGCAGCAGAAGCCACGAGGCCAGCTGCATCAGGCGGGTGGTCAGACGCATGCTTTCGGTCGCGTAAGTGAGGCTGGCCGAACGGTCGAGCGCCTTGGCCTCGGTCCGGCCGGCCCCATCGAGATAGGCCGCGGTCTCCTCGACCAGGTCCATGCCCTCCCGAAACAATGTTCCAAACGCCGCCGAATTCGTCAGCCGCTCGCTGAATTGCACGAGCGGGGTTTCGCCTTGCGAACGGTCCGACATCGTCAACGCCTCACGCCACTGTTTACCCCCGCCGGCTTCGGACCGGCGGATTATGATGAACAAATCATTGCGCGCTCGGGGACGAGAGTCCAGCCGCAACAGCGTTTATGGTTTCCAGCAGGTCGAGGCGGAACGCCTCGGCGACGCCCCAAAAAAAGAGCCGCCGTTTCCGGCGGCTTTTGAAGTTGATAACAGGGAGGCGTCAAACAGAGTGGACAGGAGCCACTCGGTGTCCAAAAGAGGACGGGCTCAGTCATAACCGAGAAAGCTTAATCGATCGTAAACAAGCGGTTTCTTTCAGGCTTTGTTTGCCATGTCGGCCATTGGCCGAGTGCACATTCGTGCCCCGGATGCTGCGCAGCGCCATCAGCGCGTTCACGTGCGTCTTCGACGCACTATGGCTTGCGGCGTGGCGCGGCTGATCCGGGGCCCTTGGGCTTGGCGAAAGAGTGAGTCTCGGCTCTGCGGAGCAGCGCAAAGAGCGCTGCACCGCGTCCGGGACACCCAACCCCTCAAGACTTGAAAAAACTGTTGGCGGCCTCCTTCGACGCCCGCTTCTTGGTCGCAGCCGCCTGCAACCGCTCGATCTCCGAGGTCATAAGCGCGATCCGCTCGGTAAGTTCCTCGACCGACAAGAGCGAGAGGTCCTGCCCGATCTCGTGGGTGACTTTCTTTCTCGGCTTGTCATCGTCCTCGATCGCCATGTGCCCTCCGTGATCACCAAAGGCCGTGAGGCGGTTGCCAGGTCGAACGGCGCTGGCTAATCAGATGCCTCATCCAAATAGTAGCGTTTGGCCAAGGACAAATCATGGAAAAAGTCCCTTCGCAAATGACCGTCATCGGCATCAGCAAGCCCGGCGGCCCCGAGGTGCTCCTGCCCGAAACCCGCGCGTGCCGGCGCCGGGGCCGAACGAAATCCTGATCAAGGTCGCTGCCGCCGGGGTCAACCGTCCCGATGTCGCCCAGCGCTCCGGCTCCTATCCGCCGCCGCCCGGAGCCAGCGACCTGCCCGGCCTTGAGGTCGCGGGCGAAGTGGTCGCGCTTGGCGAGGGAAGCCACAAGCACAAGCTCGGCGACAAGGTGATGTCGCTGGTGGCCGGCGGCGGCTACGCGCAATATTGCATCGCGCAGGATGCCCAGGCGATGGCGGTGCCCTCATCGCTGTCGATGCTTGAAGCCGGCGCCACGCCGGAAACGCTGATGACGGTCTGGCACAACGTGTTCGAGCGCGGCGCGCTGCAGCCGGGCGAGACGATTCTGATCCATGGCGGCTCGTCGGGCATCGGCACCATGGCGATCCAGCTTGCCAAGGCGTTCGGCTCGAAGGTGATCGTCACCGTGGGGTCGAAGGACAAGGCCGATGCCTGCCTCAAGCTCGGCGCCGACCATGCCATCAACTACAAACCGAAGACTTCGTCGCAGCTTCCAGGTCGATGACATCGGGGGCAGGTCCCGACGTCATTCTCGACATGGTCGGCGGCGATTACGTCGAACGCAATTACGACGCCGCTGCGATCGACGGACGCATCGTCCAGATCGCATTGCTTGGCGGTCCAAAGGCAACGGTCAATTTTGCCAAGCTGATGGTGAAAAGACTGCACCATACCGGCTCGACGCTGCGGCCCCGTAGTAATGCGGACAAGGCGGCCATGGTAGCGGCCATCGAGGCCAAAGTGATGCCGCTGTTGCGAGAAGGGCGCGTTAAGCCCCTGATGGACAGCACTTTCCCGCTGGAAAAGGCCGCCGACGCCCACCGGCGCATGGAGACCAGCGAACATATTGGCAAAATTGTGTTAGCGCTTTAACGCTCGCGAGCGTTCTCGTGCCGGAAACCCTTTGATTTGCTTCGCATTCATGTCATTTATCCGCAAGCGCCGGGCGGTAGGCCTCGCCCGCCAGTGATGTTGATCGCGGAGAACTGACATTGCGTTTGATCAGGTGCCTTGCGCCGCTCGCGCTGGGCCTCATGATTTTTGCGGCCGCGCCGCCGGCGCGAGCGATCGACGCTGTCAGCGTCCGCGGTGACGCGTCTGCGATCGACCTGACCGCGGTGCTCGACCATCAGCGCAGCGACACCGACCGCATTCAGGTCTCCACCGCGCCCGGCACCGACGGCATCGTCCGCCGCATCGAGGTCCGTGCCCGCGAAGGCGGGCAGAACTGGGTGGTGTTCGCGCTCGCCAACAATACCGACGACCAGCTCGATCGTCTGATCGTCGCGCCCCATTACCGCATCGTGTCGTCGGGCCTGTTGTGGCCCGATCTCGGGCTGTCGCGCATCGCCACCATCACGCCCTCGACCGGCGACCGTCCCGAGCGGCAGGAGAGCGCGACCGCGGACATCTTCCGCATCACGCTCGATCCCGGCGCCGTCGTCACCTATGTCGCGGAACTGCGCACCGATAAATTGCCGCAGCTCTATCTGTGGGAACCCGACGCCTACAAGGACAAGGTCAACTCCTTCACGCTGTACCAGGGCATCGTGATCGGCATCTCCGGCCTTCTGGCGCTGGTGCTGACCATCCTGTTCGTGGTCAAGGGCAGCATCATGTTTCCCGCCGCCGCCGCGCTAGCCTGGGCGGTGCTGGTCTATATCGGCGTCGACTTCGGCTTCTGGGGCAAGGTGCTCGACATGTCGAACAATGCCGAGCGGGTGTGGCGCGCCGGTGGCGAGGCGATCCTGGCCGCGACGCTGCTGGTGTTCCTGTTCGCCTATCTCAACCTCAGCCGCTGGCATGTGCGCTATTCCCACATCACCGTCGGCTGGCTAGTCTTCCTCGGCTCGCTGGTGGCACTCGCTCTGTTCGATCCCGCGGTCGCCTCGGGCATCGCGCGGATGTCGCTGGTCTTGATCGCGTTCGCGGGCTTCGCCCTGATCGTCTATCTCTCGACCCATGGCTTCGACCGCGCGGTGCTGTTGATCCCGACCTGGTTCCTGCTGGTGGTCTGGGTGATCGCGGCCGGCATGACGGTCGCGGGCAGCGTCACCAACGACATCGTCGGCCCTGCGCTGCTCGGCGGCCTCGTGCTGATCGTGATGCTGATCGGGTTTACGGTGATGCAGCACGCCTTCGCCGGCGGCGGCGCCACCACCGGCATCGTCTCCGACGTCGAGCGCCGGGCGCTGGCGCTGACCGGCTCGGGCGACCTGATCTGGGACTGGGACGTCTCCGCCGACAAGGTCTTCACGAGCCCCGAGACCGAAAGCCTGCTGGGCTTGAAGCGCGGCACGCTGGAAGGCCCGGCCGCGAAATGGCTCGAGGTGCTGCATCCCGCTCGACCAGGACCGTTTCCGCGCCGCGCTCGACAGCGTGCTCGACCAGCGCCGCGGCCGGCTGGTGCAGGATTTCCGGCTGCGCACGCCGGACGGACACTTCATGTGGTTCGCGCTGAAGGCGCGCCCCGTCGTCGGCTCCGACGGCGAGGTTTCGCGCGTGGTCGGCACGCTCACCGACGTCACCGAGGCCAAGAACGCCGAGGAGCGCATGCTGCACGACTCGGTGCATGACAACCTCACCGGCCTGCCGAACCGCAAATTGTTCATCGACCGTCTGGGCGCGGTGGCCAATTTCGCCAAGACCATGCCGAACCTGCGGCCGACACTGATGGTGATCGACCTCGACCGCTTCAAGCAGGTCAACGATTCCGTCGGCATCGCGGTCGGCGATTCAATCCTGCTGACGCTGGCGCGGCGGCTGACCCGCATCCTCAAACCCCAGGACACGCTGGCGCGGCTTGCCGGCGACCAGTTCGGCCTGATCCTGATGTCGGAACAGGACCCCGCGCGCATCACCGCCTTCGCCGAGACCATCCGCAAGACCATCCGCGCGCCGATCGCCTTCAACGACCGCGAGATTTTCCTCACCGCCTCGATCGGGCTCGCGCTCTCCGATCCGCAGACGCAGCTCTCCGACGAGATCATCAAGGACGCCGAGCTTGCGATGTATCACTCCAAGCGCATCGGCGGCGACCGCATCGATGTCTACAAGCCCGCGATGCGCGCGCGAAAGACCGACCGGCTGACGCTGGAAAGCGAATTGCGCCGCGCCATCGAGCGCGAGGAAATCACGATCCTCTATCAGCCGATCGTGCGGCTGGAGGATCGCTCGATCGCCGGCTTCGAGGCGCTGGCGCGCTGGGACCATCCGAAGCTCGGGCGGATGTCGCCGGTGGAATTCATCACCATCGCCGAGGAAATCGGCCTGATCGTCGACCTCGGCATGTTCGTTCTCGACCAGACCGCGAGGCAACTCGCCATCTGGCAGCGCGCGATGCGCTCGCGCGAACCGATCTTTGCCAGCGTCAACGTCTCCTCGCGTCAATTGCTGCGGCATGACCTGATCCACGACATCCGCACCGTGCTGTCGCGCTCCTCGGTGGCGCGCGGCACGCTCAAGCTCGAATTGACCGAATCGCTGGTGATGGAAAACCCGGAACACGCCGCCCAAATGCTGACGCGAATCCGCGAACTCGGCACCGGACTGTCATTGGACGATTTCGGCACCGGCCATTCCTCGCTGGCCTATCTGCAGCGCTTCCCGTTCGACACCATCAAGATCGACCAGTCATTCGTGCGCACCACCAGCCGCGGTACCCGCCCGGTGATCCTGAAATCGATCATCGCGCTCGCCCACGACCTCGGCATGGACGTGGTCGCCGAGGGCGCCGAGACCGATTCGGATGCGGTCGAGCTCTATCAACTCGGCTGCGAATACGCGCAAGGCTTTGCCTTCGGCGAGCCGATGGACGCCGACGCCGCGATGCGGCTATTGACCGAGGTCCGGCTCGAGGCGGCGAGCTGATCGCGCCGGCGTCATCGCGTGACGCTGCAAGCCGGCCCGGCCTGCGGTGCCGTCACCTCAAACCTGTCCGCTCATGACGTTGCCGAACAGCTGCCACGTCTGGCCTTCGAACTTCATCAATTGCAATTGTTCGATCGGAGCGAAGTCCGTCGGACTGGTATTGATCGCTATTCCCGGCAACAGCAATCCCGGCTGGTAGTTCTTCAAATCGGCGGCCTGCTTCATGACGTTTTCCCGGGTGAGATCGTCACCGCACTGTTTTAGAACCTTGGCCATCGTACGCGTCACGCTGTATCCGTAGATGTAGTTTGAATCGTTCTTGTCTCCATCCGGGAGGTATTTCTCCATGAAGGCATTCCACGCCTTCATGTCAGCATCGCTCTTCCATTGCGGGTCGGTCGGGTCCTTCAAATATGCCGCCGAAATGATCCCCTGCGCGTGCTCGAACCCCGCCGGCTTCAGCACACTGCCGATCGAAGCCGAGACGTTGTTCAGGATGTGCAGCGGCTTCCAGCCTATGTCGGACACCTTCGTGATCGCCTGCGCCGCAAATTTCGGCGTCGCGACATTGAAGAACACGTCAGCGCCGGTTGACCGCAATCGGACCACTTCAGAATCGATCAGGGGCTCGGTGGTCTCGTAGCTCTGCTCGCCGACGATCATGGACGATGCCTTGGTCCCCAGACTGTCCTTGAGGCCCTTGACGTAGTCCTTTCCGTAGTCGTCGTTCTGGTACAGGATCGCGATCCTGGCGTTGGGCTTCTCCTTGAGGATATATTTCGCGTAGATGTGGCTTTCGGTCTGATAGCTGGGTTGCCATCCCATCGTCCACGGAAAGTGCTTGGGATCGTCCCACTTTGTCGCGCCGGTGGCGACGAACAGTTGCGGCACCTTCTTTTCGTTCATGTAGGCGTGGATCGCAGTGTTGGTCGGCGTTCCCAGCGAATTGAAGATCAGCAAAACGTCGTCGTCTTCCACCAGCTTCCGCGCCTGCTCGAACGTCTTTGGCGGGCTGTAACCGTCGTCGTACGAGATGAAGGAGATCTTTCGGCCGTTGATCCCGCCCTCGTTGTTGATCATTTGAAAGAACGCCGCCTCGGTCTTGCCTATCACAGAGTAAGCCGACACCGGCCCGCTGTAGGGCATGATGTTGCCGATCTTTATCTGACTGTCGGTGGCTCCCGGTCCATATTTCTTCTCGGCTGCCGCCGCCTTCAGAACCAAGGGACTCGCAAATTGCAACGCGCCGAGGGCAAAGCCTGCCTTGAGAAGAGTTCGCCGTTTGACGCCGGAGTTGAGTTGCTTGGTTGACATGGTCACTTTCTCCTGGGTTTTGAACTGCCCCAAGTTCCTGTGATGCAAACGAGGTAATCCGGCGTTTCGTTGGTTACCTTCAAGCCATCGTAGCGTCGTCGCAGCACGCGATCGACGCTCGCCGGCGGCGGTTTTCGCGCGATGCGAACCCGCAGCATCTGAAAACATGCCGATCGCGATACTTTAGCGCTGCGGAACTAACGGCAACCTTGCCGGAAAATTAATTTCTTGATCACGGCGAGGTGTGCTGCGGCGCAACTGCGCCGTGAAGCGCCGTCCAGTGCCGGAACGAATGGGGTGGGCCCCTCACCTCATCCTCTTGAACCGCACGCCCTTGCCGTCAGGCAGGCGCGCGGCGATATACCCGCCGGCCAGGCAGGCCTCACGCTGCGGCATCTTTTCCTGCGGGCTGCGCAGGGTCTCCCACCAGGACGCGCGATGCGCCGCGCGCGGCAGCGCCGCATCGATGATCTCCTCGATCTCATCAAAGTTCAGCACGAATTCTGGCAGTTTCTGTCGCTTCAGATAATCGCGCAGTGCGTCGTAGTCGTTCACTTGTTTCCTCAGGCAAATGATCGGCCGGGCCTCTCGAATAGAACCTGGCCCGAATGAGAACGGTTTGGCGAGCCGACCCTGCGCCTCCTCATAGTTTAGAGACTGACGAGGCGCAAATGGCTTCACGCCAGCCGCCAGGGCGATCCCTTGTGGCGCATCCAACCGATGGAGGCAACGAAACGTTAACGCAACACGGCGCAGCCGATTGCGATTTAAGCCGACGGCAACCATTCCAGGCGCATGCCGAATGATCGGGAGCAATTGATGGGATTTGGACGGCGCACGGACGAGGCCAGCCGGCCCTGGCGGCTATCGGCAAAACTGCTGATCCTGTTCGCTCTGGTCACGGTCATCGGCTTTTCCGCGATCTGCGCCAGCGTAATGCTCGACATGCGCCGCGGCGAGGAAGAGCTGGCGCGCCAGACCCTCGAGAACCTCGCATCCGGCATCGATGCCGACATCGGCCGCAACGTCGAACTCTACGACCTTTCGTTGCGCGCGGTGGCAAGCAACATGGTGGCGCCGGAGATCAACCAGGTCAGCAAGCCGATCCGGCAACTGATCCTGTTCGATCACGCCGCGACCGCAAAACATTTCGGCGCGATTCAGGTGTTCGACGCCCAAGGGCAGACTGACCGTCGACGCCTCGACGCTGGACCCGCTGCCCGAAGATCGCAGCGACGAGGAGTATTTCAGGATTCATCGCGACCAGCCCGACGCTGGCCTGTTCATCAGCCGGCCGATGCTGCACCGTGGCGCCTATGCGATCGTGCTCAGCCGCCGCATCACCGGCGGAGACGGACGCTTTCTCGGCGTGGTCGCCGGCTCTATCCGCTTTTCCTATTTCCACGACCTGTTCGGCCGCCTGAGCCTCGGCCCCGGCGACATCATCACCGTGTTGCGCCGCGACCGAACGATCATCATGCGGACGCCGTTCGACCTCGACGTCATCGGCAAGAATCTCGGGAGAGCGACGGGATCGGAATCCGTCCAACCTGCCCGAAGGCGGGTCGTATGCAGGGGTCGGACCGGTGGATTCGACACCGCGGCTCTATGTTCGGCGCGGACAACAACGCCCTGATCGTCGTAGTCGGAAAACCGCTGGAAAGCATACTGAGCCTGTGGCGCATCGAAGCGACCCGGATCGGCGGGATCATGCTGGCGCTTATCGCGTTCGTGCTCGGCGTCACGCTGTTCCTGGCACGCGAAATCGGCCGCCGCGCCGCCGCCGAGGACAAGCTCGAGGAGCTTGCCACGACCGACGCGCTGACCGGCCTGCGGAACCGCCGCAAGTTCGATGCCACCATCGACGCCGAATGGCGGCGCGCGGCGCGCAGAAGAAGCCGCTCGCCTTGCTGATGATCGATGCCGACCATTTCAAGACCTACAACGACACGTTCGGACATCAGGCCGGCGATGAGGTGCTGGTCGGCATTGCGATCTGCATTTCAGATTCGGTGCACCGGGCCGGCGATTGCGCCGCGCGCTACGGCGGCGAGGAATTCGCCGTGCTGTTGCCGGGACTGTCGCCCGCCGAGGCGTTCGCCGTGGCCGAAACCATCCGGCTAAAGGTCGAGCAATGGTGCGGAGAAACCGCGATCACGACCGTCAGCGTCGGTGTCGCCAGCCTCACGCCCGACGCAAGCATGGACTGGACCCATCTCGTGAACGCCGCCGACAAGGCGCTTTACGCGGCCAAGGCCGGCGGCCGCAACCGCTGCGTGCTGGCGCGCGTCTCAAAGCTGTCGCTGGCGGCCTAAGAGCTATCACTTCCCCAGATATTTCTTCATCTCCGCGCGCAGGCCATCGCGCAGATCGGCGCGCGCCATGCCGAAGGCGATATTGGCGCGCAGGAATCCGGCCTTGGAGCCGCAATCGTGCCGCTCGCCCTCGAACTCGACGCCGTAGAAGCTTTGCGTTTTCGACAAGCCCGATCATCGCGTCGGTGAGCTGGATCTCGCCGCCGGCGCCGCGCTCCTGGGTTTCCAGGATCTTGAAGATTTCCGGCTGCAGGATGTAGCGCCCGGTGATCGACAGATTGGACGGCGCGGTGCCCTTCGGCCGGCTTTTCCACCATGCCGTCGACCTCGAAGACGTTGCCGTGTGCGCTTGCCGACGCCGCAGATGCCATATTGATGGGTGAGATCGTCGGGCACGGCTTCCACCGCGATCAGGTTCGACTTCTCGCCGAGCTTGCCGGCCGCCTCGATCATCTGCGCGAGGCAACCCGGCGTGTTGAGCACCAGCTCGTCGGGCAGCACCACCGCGAACGGCTCATCGCCGACGATATCGCGCGCGCACCAAACCGCATGGCCAAGACCGAGCGGCGCCTGCTGCCGGGTGAAGCTGATGGCGCCGGCCTCCGGCTGGTCGCGCGCCAGGATCTCCATCTCCGCCTTCTTGCCGCGCGCCGCAAGCGTGGCGTCAAGCTCGTACATGCGGTCGAAATGATCCTCGATCACGCCCTTGTTGCGGCCGGTGACGAAGATGAAATGTTCGATGCCGGCTTCCCTGGCCTCGTCGACCACGTACTGGATCAAGCGGCTTGTCGACGATGGTGAGCATTTCCTTCGGCATCGCCTTGGTGGCGGGCAGGACGCGGGTGCCGAGGCCGGCGACCGGGAAGACGGCTTTGCGGATTTTCATGGGGTGCGGGACTGCCTTGCGAGAGCGGACGAAGACAACGTCTTGATGGCATGTTGGTAGCCGTTTTGCAGCCGGGAACAAAGATGGATATGCGATGCCGGCTCCCTCTTCGCGCGATTTTTCCGAAAGCGCGCAAAGCCCCTGACGCAAAAAGTGCACCTTTGTTAAGCTATTGGAAACTGGGGCAAGGCCTCCTGAAAGCGGGCCAATACGGGCATTGCGGGTGGAACATGATGGGACGAACGGGACGGTCGGCGACAGGATGGACGGGTGCGGTAATCCTGGCCGCGGCGCTATTTTGCTGCGGGCAGGCGCGCGCGCAATCCTCAACCGCTGGCCCGCTCGACTTTCTCGGCAACATCTTCAGCGGCTCGAAAGGTAGCCAGGGCACCCGCCGGCGCGCCGGCGCAACCGGCACCGGCAAGCGGCGGTCCGCAGCCGTGGAGCGGCGAGGACGGCGCCTCCGGCCATCCGCTGATGACGGCGAGCGCGATCCGCGAGGCGGCGGCGAATTTCGACAATTGCGTCGCTGCGATGTGGCCGGACGCCGCCCGCCGCAATATCTCGCAGGAAAGCTTTCAGCGCTTCACCGCCGGCCTCACCCCGATCTGCGCATCATGGACCTGATGGATTCGCAGCCGGAATTCACCAAGTCGATCTGGGATTATCTCGACATTCTGGTCAACGACAACCGCCTCGCCAAGGGTCGCGAGATCCTTCGCCAAGTACAAGCCGCAGTTCGACGCGACCGAGAAGGCCTACGGCGTCGACCGCTATGTGATCGCGGCGATCTGGGGCATCGAGTCGAATTATTCGACGCAAATGGGCGACCGCAGCGTTCTGCAATCGACTGCGACGCTCGCCTGCATCGGCCGCCGCCAGAAATATTTCAGGGACGAGTTTCTCTCGGCGCTGGAGATCCTGCACCGCGGCGATCTGCGCCCCGAACAGATGCGCGGCTCCTGGGCCGGCGCATTCGGCCCCACCCAATTCATGCCGACGGCTTTCAAGCGCTACGCCGTCGACGCCAATGGCGACGGCCGCCGCGACGTGGTCGACGATCCCGCCGATCTGATCGCCTCCACCGCCAACAATCTGAAGAAGGACGGCTGGCAGACCGGCCAGACCTGGGGCTACGAGGTCGTCGTGCCGAAGGGCTTCAACTACATGCTGGCCGACCGGGCCAAGGCGATGACGATGGCGCAGTGGGAGCATCTCGGCATCAGGCGCGCCAACAGCCAGCCATTCCCACAGTCTTCCGAAAAGGCCTATCTGCTCGCACCCGCCGGCGCCGAGGGGCCGGGCTTTCTGATGCTGCAGAATTTCCGGGTGATCATGAAATACAATCCGGCGGAGGCCTATGCGCTGGCGATCGGTCACTTCGCCGACCGGCTGCGGGGCGGCCCGCCCTTCGTGCAGCCCTGGCCGCGGCAGGAGCGCGAATTATCGCGCGCCGAGCGGCTGGAACTGCAGCAACTTCTGGCGCAGCGCGGGTTCTATCGCGGCACCCCCGACGGCCAGTTTGGCGGCGAGACCCGGGAGGCGCTGCGCAGCTTCCAGGCCTCGATCGGGGCGCCCGCGGACGGATTTGCCTCCTCGGAGGTGCTGGAGCGGCTCCGAGGGCGGTGATTCCGGGCATTTCCCGCCGAAAAACCACCCCTGTCTAACCCTCAAGGCGGACCAGGCGGGAAAACCGGTTCCCCCGGCAACCGGATCATGCTCTACGACGTTTCCAGACAGCGCGCGCATAGCCTCGAAAACCGCCCGCTTGCGGCCTGATTCAGCTATTATGGCCTTTGCCCGAACGACCCATTGCGACCGAGCCGCATGCCCAAGACCATGCCCAAGACAAAATCCTTTTTCCGGGTGTTCACCGAGACCGGTCCCCTGATCGTGTTGGCGGTGGCGGTCGCGCTGTTGGTTGGGGTCGCCGCACCCGCGTCGGCGCAATTTTTCAATTTCGGCGGACCGCCGCGACCGCCACAACCGCAATCCGCACCGCCAAGCCGACGGCTGGTTCGGCGGCGACCTGTTCGCGCCGTTCCAGCAGCAGGCGCCCAAGCGGATCGAGAATTTCTCCAAGGCGCCGCCGCCGGAAAAACGCGACACCATCCCCGAGCGCAACGTGCTGGTGCTCGGCGACGCCATGGCGGACTGGCTCGCTTATGGCCTGGAGGACGCCTATGCCGAGCAGCCCGATATGGGCGTGATCCGCAGGCACAAGACCGTCTCCGGCCTGATCAAATATCAGCCCAAGGGCGATCCGGCGGATTGGGCCGCCGCCGCCAAAGTGATCCTTGCCACCGAAAAGCCCGACGTCATCGTCGTCATGCTCGGCCTCAACGACCGCATGGCCATGCGCGAGCCGGCGGCCGAGAAATCCGACGCCAAGCCCGCCGACAAGAAGACCGACAAGAAGGATGCCCACACCAAGCCGGGCGACACAAAGCCGCCTGCGAAAGGCGATGACGCCGACAACGCGGCCACAAAGCCCGACGAGAAGGTGCTCGATTCCGAATTGTCCCCGGACGACGCCGACGAGCGACGTCCCGCCGATCATGGCGCCGGAACGGAACACGCGCTCGCCGAACGGCCTTGTCGAATTCCGCGAGGAGCGCTGGGTCGAGCTCTACACCAAGAAAATCGATGAAATGATCGCGGTCCTGAAATCGAAGGGCGTGCCGGTGCTGTGGGTCGGGCTGCCCGCGGTGCGCGGCGCCAAGGCGACCTCGGACATGCTGTTTCTGGATTCGCTCTACCGCGAGGCATCGGCCAAGGCCGGCATCACCTATGTCGATGTCTGGGACGGCTTTGTCGACGAGGCCGGCCGCTTCCTGCAACAGGGCCCCGACTTCGAAGGCCAGATCCGCCGCTTGCGCTCCTATGACGGCGTGTATTTCACCAAGCCCGGCGCGCGCAAGCTTGCACATTATGTCGAGCGCGAGATCACCCGGCTCCTGGCGGCGCGCTCGGCGCCGATCACGTTGCCGAGCGAGCCCGCAACCCCCGATGCCAATGCGCTGCCGGGTCAGCCCGCGCCGCGTCCACTGGCGGGGCCGATCCTGCCGCTGGTGGCTTCCTCCGTCGGCACCGATCAATTGCTTGGCGGTCCGGGTTCGCGCCCGGCCGCGGTCGATGCGCTCGTGGCACGAACGCTGGTCAAGGGCGAACCGCTGGCGCCGCCCGCCGGCCGCGCCGACGATTTCGTCTGGCCGCGCCGCGAAGTCGGGCGCGAGCCGGCCAAGGGCGAGACGCCGGTAGCCTCGGTCTCTCCGGATGGAACGCCGTCGGCCAACGCGCCCGGCGCGGGACAGAGGCCGAAAAAGCCCGCTGCGATTCAGCCTGGCCTGCCCGGTCAACCGACCGCGCCGGTTCAAGCGGCGCCACCGGGATTGCGGAATTTCTTCGGCCTTAGAAGCCAGCCGCCACCGCGCCAGGTGCAGCCGCCGCCGGGCGCGCCTGGTGTACCGCGACCACCAGCCAATGTCGGGCGGTCGGCATCGGTGCCGCCACCGCCGGGTAGCCTCACGCGGTAGATTTCTGACGTTCCTCCAACGTCGTTAGACCCGTCGACAACGATAGCGTCGGCGCGGCGGCATGCGGACGTGCGCTGATTTTCAAGGCGGTAACCGGTCAAGCCCGATCCGGTTACGCAACCCAGTCCGTCCCACAAGCCGTTGACTTCGCGATGTCCGCGAGTAGCCTTTTGTCGCAAATGACACGGGAAGACCGCCAGCGCCGATCAGGAGGCACGCCATGACCGTGACGATCCGTCAGCTTCACCCGCATTTTTTCGGCGAGGTTTCGGGCGTCGATCTGCGAAAGCCGCTGACGCCGCAGGAAGCGCGCGATATCGAAGCCGGCATGGACAAATACGCCGTGCTGCTTGTTCCGCAACCAGGACATATCAGACGAACAGCAACTGGCCTTCGCGCTGAATTTCGGCGAGCGCGAGACGCGCGCGCGGCGGCACCGTCACCAAGAAGGAAGACTACCGGCTCACCTCGGGGCTGAACGACGTTTCCAATCTCGGCAAGGACGGCAAGCCGTTGCCGCGCGATCACCGCACGCATCTGTTCAATCTCGGCAATTGCCTGTGGCATTCCGACAGCTCGTTCCGCCCGATTCCGGCAAAATTCTCGCTGTTGTCGGCGCGCGTGGTGAATCCGAAGGGTGGCAACACCGAATTCGCCGACATGCGCGCGGCCTATGACGCGCTCGACGAGGAAACCAAGGCCGAGATCGAGGATCTGATCTGCGAACATTCGCTGATGTATTCACGCGGATCGCTGGGCTTCCTCGATTACAGCGAGGAGGAAAAGCAGATGTTCAAGCCGGTGCTGCAGCGGCTGGTGCGTACCCATCCGGTGCATCGCCGCAAGTCGCTCTATCTGTCGTCGCATGCCGGCGCGATTGTCGGCATGAGCGTGCCGGAGGGGCGGCTATTGCTTGCGCGACCTCACCGAGCACGCCACGCAGAGGGAATTCGTCTACGTCCACAAATGGACGCTTGCATGACCTCGTGATGTGGGACAACCGCCAGACCATGCACCGGGTGCGCCGCTACGACCAGTCGCAGCCGCGCGACATGCGCCGCGCCACGGTCGCCGGCACCGAGCCCACCGTCGCGCAGCAGGCGGCGGAGTAAGAGACGCGGCAAATCAAGAAGAGGCCGTCGTCCCTGCGAAAGCAGGGACCCATACTCCGTGCAGCCAATTGTTGGGCACGATTGAGAACACGCTGGGGAGAAACCTTCACCAATACTGCGAGCGGTGATTATGGGTCCCTGCGTTCGCAGGGACGACATCTCGGTTGCGGTGGATGGGCGCGTTCGCTCCGCCTACGCGTGGCCGGCTTCGTTCGACAGCATGCCGGGATCGATTCCGATCTTGCGCAGTGCGCGGGCATATTTGTCCTCGACATCGCCGCCGAAGATCAGGTCGGGATCGGCGTCGCAATGCAGCCAGCCATTGTCCTGGATTTCGCTCTCGAGCTGTCCCGCCGCCCAGCCGGCATAGCCGAGCGCGAGTATCGCGTGCTTGGGCCCGGCGCCCCTGGCGATCGCTTTCAGGATATCGACGGTTGCGGTCAGACAAATCTCGTCGTCGATCTGCAGCGTCGCATCCTGGATGAAGAAATCGCTCGAATGCAGCACGAAGCCGCGGCCGGTCTCCACCGGACCGCCCTTCAGCACCCTCATGCTCTCGGCATTTTCCGGCAGCTTGATCTGGTCGGACTTCTTGATGATGTCGAGCTGCACCAGCAAACCCGGGAAATCGATGCTGCCCGCCGGGCGATTGACGATGATGCCCATGGCGCCTTCGGCCGAATGCGCGCAGAGATAAATCACCGAACGCTCGAAGCGCGGATCGCCCATCACAGGCATGGCGATCAGCAACTGGCCGTCGAGATAGCGATGGCCCTCCTCGCCGCCGGCACCAGCGGCTTCGCGGCGAACCATTCTCGGTCTTTTGCCTTCAGGGTTCATCCGCAAAGGACTCTCATGTCGTGATCTATCCTGATATTGGGTGGGAGTTCTGTCAATCAAGCTCCGCAGGACACGTTTCGAAAATGCATCACAAGCAATTCAATGGCTTACCCTCTCGCTTGGCTGTAAGGACGTTTGATGACCGCCGTAGTTCCGCTGCGAGCCGCGCTTGGCTTTGCCTTGACCGCCCTGGCTTCGTCCCTGGCGCTCGAGGCGCGCGCCCAGGACGCTTCGCCCTGGCAAAAGGGTACGCACTCCGCGGTGCGGCTGCTGGCAGGATCGCGCAGCGGACCGGTGTTGCTCGGCGGCATTGCCGTTCAGCTTGATCCGGGCTGGAAGACTTACTGGCGTACCTCTGGCGATTCCGGCGTGCCGCCGCGCTTCGACTTCTCCAAATCGGACAATGTCGAGGCCGTGACCGTTCTGTGGCCGGCGCCGATGAAATTCGACGACGGCGCCGGCGGCTTCTCGATGGGTTATCACAACCAGGTCGTGCTGCCGCTGCGGATCGTGCCGAAAAGCATCGACAAGCCGGTGACGCTTCGCGCCGATATCAACTACGCGGTCTGCGAGAAGATTTGCATCCCCGTCGAAGCCAACACCGAGCTCGCTTTCGCCAGCGTCGCCAGCACCGAGGACAGCGTGCTGTTCGCAGCGCTCGACACGGTTCCAAAGCCGGCGAGCGTCGGCGATCCCAACCCGCTGACCATCCGCGACGTCATAGCGCGAGGGCAAGTCCACCGTTCTGGTCGACGTGCTATCGCCCGATGCGAGAACGGTCAGCCTGTTCGTCGAGGGGCCAACACCGGACTGGGCGCTGGCCGGTTCCGAAACTGCTCGAACAAGGCCCGCCCGGGGTCAAACGATTTGCCTTCGACCTCGACGGCGTGCCGCCCGGAACCAATCCCGAAGGCGCGGCGCTGAAATTGACGCTGGTCGGCGGCGACCGGTCCTACGAATTCAATATCAATCTGGAATAGCTCGTCTCCCTCGTCGTCCCTGCGAAAGCAGGGACCCATACGCCGCGGCGGTTGTGTTCTGGATGGTGGCGGACGCGATCACTAGTAACTGCGCACTGCGGTTTTGGTCCCTGCTTTCGCAGGGACGACGGCTGCGGGGATCACCCAACCGAATCTTAACGAATAGTTGATAGGCCGGAAGCATCGCCGCACCGCTGCGGCTCAAGGACTTCCCGCATTGGCCGTGATGGATGCTCTACCCGCAACAACTCCGCCCGCCGGTGTGGCGGCGCGGCTGCGCTCGATGCTTGCCGGTCGGCTGCGCGGTGTTCTCGGCGATTCCAGCGAAGCATCGCTGACCAAACGGCTCGCCGGCACGATCTTCATCATCCGCGTCTTCAGCGCGGCGCTCGCCTATCTCTCGCAGATTTTGCTCGCGCGCTGGATGGGCGGCTCCGATTACGGCGTCTATGTCTACGTCTGGACCTGGGTGCTGCTGCTCGGCAGCATGATGGATTTCGGCATCTCGGCATCCGCGCAGAAGATCATTCCGGAATATCGCACCCGCGGCGAGCACGCGCTGCTGCGCGGCTTCCTCTCCGGCAGCCGCTGGATGACGTTTGTCGTCTCCTCGGTCGTCTCGGGATTGCTGGCCGGCGCTCGTGAAATCGCTGTCGCCGTGGATCGACGCCGGCGCCATCGTTCCGCTCTACATCGGCTGCATGACGCTGCCGGCCTTCGTCGTCGCCAACACCCAGGACGGCATCGCGCGCTCGCATGACTGGATGCGGCTCGGATTGATGCCGCAATTCATCGTGCGCCAGTCGTTGATCATCGGCATTACCGCCGGCATGTTCGCGCTCGGCTTCCATCTCGGCGCGACGGCGGCGATGCTCGCAAGTGCGGCCGCGGTCTGGATCGCCATGGTCGGGCCAGATGCTGGTGCTCAATCGCCGCCTCGGCCATCACATCGAACCCGGCCCGAAGGCCTATGATATCGGCGGCTGGCTTTCGATCTCGCTGCCGATCCTGATGGTCGAAGGCTTTTATCTGCTGTTGTCCTACACCGACGTGCTGGTGCTGCAGCAATTCCGTTCCTCTCAGGAGGTCGGGGTCTATTTCGCCGTAGTGAAGACGCTGGCGCTGGTGTCGTTCATTCACTACGCGATGTCGGCGACCACGGCGCACCGTTTTGCCGAATATCAGGCGCTCGGCGACAAGCCGCGGCTGTCGGCCTATGTCGCGCATGCGATCAAATGGACGTTCTGGCCG
The DNA here is from genome assembly GCA_963722265.1 of uncultured Alphaproteobacteria bacterium. GTDB lineage: Bacteria > Pseudomonadota > Alphaproteobacteria > Rhizobiales > Xanthobacteraceae > Bradyrhizobium. The sequence goes on from CAVRKR010000001.1 coordinate 143,552, forward strand.
TCGCTCGCCGCGACCGTCGTGCTTTTGGCGCTGGGCAAGCCGCTGCTCTGGCTGTTCGGGCCGCAATTCGTGATCGGCTACGACATCATGTTCGTCGCCGCGATCGGCCTCGTGGTGCGCGCGGCGGTCGGCCCGGTCGAGCGATTGCTCAACATGCTCGGCCATCAATATATCTGCGCGCTGGCCTATGCGGCTGCCTTCGTCATGAACGTCGTGCTCTGCGTTCTCCTGGTGCCGCGCTTCGGCGGCCATGGTGCAGCGGCCGCGACCTCGATCTCGCTCACGTTCGAAACCGTGCTGCTATTCTACATCGTGCGCCGGCGGCTCGGGCTCCACATGCTGGCGTTCGGGAAAGGCGATTAGGTCCCTTCTCGTCATTGCCTACTCCGCGGTCCAGCCGCCGTCGATCGAGAGATTGGCGCCGGTGATCTGCGCCGCGTCGTCGCTGCACAAGAACAGCGCAAGCGCTGCGACCTGTTCGGAGGTGACGAATTCCTTGGTCGGCTGCGCCGCCAGCAGCACGTCATGGATGACCTGTTCCTTGGTCAGGTTGCGCGCCTTCATGGTTTCGGGAATCTGGTGCTCGACCAGCGGCGTCCAGACGTAACCAGGACTGATGCAGTTGCAGGTGATCTTGAAGGTCGCAAGCTCCAGCGCCGCCGTCTTGGTGAGCCCGGCGATGCCGTGCTTGGCCGAGACATAGGCCGCCTTGAAGGGCGAGGCCACCAGCGAATGGGCCGAAGCGGTATTGATGATGCGGCCCCAGCCGCGCTTCTTCATGCCGGGCACGACGGCGCGGATGCCGTGAAACGCCGACGAAAGGTTGATCGCAATGATGGCGTCCCATTTCTCGATCGGAAATTCCTCGATCGGCGAGACGAACTGGATGCCGGCATTGTTGACGAGGACGTCGACCGAGCCGAACGTTTTTTCGCCAAGCGCGATCATGCCGGCGATCTCGGCCGGCTTGGTCATGTCGGCGGGCGAATGGACCGCCTTGACCTTGAAGTCGCTCTCGATCGACGAACGCTCCTTCTCGATGTCAGCCGGCGCGCCCATGCCGTTGAGCACGATATTGGCGCCGGCGCCGGCGAAGGCGCGGGCATAGGCAAGCCCGATGCCGCTGGTCGAACCGGTCACCACTGCGGTCTTTCCTGTCAAGATACCCATTTTCGTTCACTCCTTTTTGACGGGGTTTTCGTCGCCCGAGAGATCGTAGGTCACCATGGTTTCGCCGGACTGCGGCCGCTCCAGCCATTCCTTATGACGCATCGACAGATGAACGTCACGCACCCCCGCCTCCCAGTGCTCCTTCATGGCGACATGGGAAAAGTCGTAATCCTTGGAGGACGTTTCGTAGTGTTTGCTCTTGTAGATCAGGTGCACCACCGTGACGGTGTTCTCTTTGGTGGCGTCCAGCAAGAAGGTCGCCGACGGGTCATCCCTGAGATAGTCGGGCAATTTGCCGATCAAATCGCGGATGGCCCTGCGCGCATTGTGGAGTTCCCGGTTCTTGTCGGTCGTCATGCGCGTGCGGCTGGAGAAGCGGATATCCTTTTCGCGCTCGGCGGCCTCCAGCAGCGTTTCCGGCAGCCGTCCGCGGGCACTGAAGAGATCGACCTGGAAGATCAGGAGGTCATGGCTGGTTTCGGCGTCCAGCACGTAGTCGAGCGGCGTGTTGGAGGCGATGCCGCCGTCCCAATAATGCTCGCCGTCAATGACGATTGAGGGAAAGCCCGGCGGGAGCGCGCCGGACGCCATGATGTGTTCGGGTCCAATTCGCTTGCCGAGCCGATTGAACTCCACATTGTCGAAATATCGGAAATTGCCCGAAGTCACCCCCACCGCGCCGACGCTAAGCCGGCACTTCAGATCGTTGATGCGATCGAAATCGACCAGCCGTTCCAGTGTCTTTTTCAGCGGCGAAGTGTCGTAGTAGCTCTGCGACTCCGGGCTTCCCTTCGGCCACAGCGGCGCGGGCGGAACCCGCGGCGCAAAGAAGCCCGGCGCCCCGAAGGTCGCGACAAACGCCGCGCTGGTCTCGTTGTACAGCGAACGTTGCCGGCCGTGCACGGCCGGAACCCATGAGGTGGGCGACGAAACCAGCTCCCAGAATTCCTTCAGCTTCTCGACGCGCTTTGGGGGCTCGTTGCCGGCGATGATCGCGGCGTTGATGGCGCCGATCGAGATGCCGGCAATCCAGTCCGGCTGGAAATCGAAGTGGCACAGCGCCTGATAGGCGCCCGCCTGATAGGAGCCGAGCGCGCCGCCGCCCTGCAGGACGAGTACACGCTGTGCTTTCGCGGGCGTCTTCGCTGGATCGGCAGGATTCATCATCACCCCCGGGCGTCAACCCAGATATGAAAGTGTAGCGTGGCGTCAGTTCGCGGTAACGTCAATCAACGATTGCACCTGTCGGGACCGGCACGCCAAGGTGCTCACGAGGTTGTGTCGATGCAAGGATCAGCGCCCAGAACACTTTGTATTTGGTATTCGGAGCATAGCTCGCAGCGATGCCTAATTTTGTGACATCATTTTGAAGCATATTCGCCCGATGTGGCGGCGAGTCACGCCAGCCGGAAAATGCCTCGGCCAGCGTGTGGTAACCGGCGGAAACATTTTCCACCGCCAGCGTCGCCGGATATCCGGCCGCTTGCAGGCGCTTAGGGAGCGGCGCCTTGACGTCGTGATCGAGCTTGTTGCGGCTTGCCATCGCGCGTGACTGCGCCTCCGCTACCTTCATCAGTTCGGGATCGACGACCACGGCGCCAAGACCGTTGTTCTTGCGGTAGAGCGAAATCATGGTGGCGGCGGCCTCCGCATCGAGTTTGGCGCCCGCTTCGGCCATGTTGAAATACATGCTCGGCTGTTCGAGCGGAACATCCGACGCGCAGCCGCCAAGCGCCAGCAATACGATAATCGCGGCCAAGGCGCGCATGATTAGAGTTCCCCCGCGCATGATCCGGCAAGGTGTGGACGGTTTGGCGATAAGATCATGCGGCCGATTTAATAGTTTAGAGCGCGATCGGACGCAAAATCGGGTGCCGCTTTTGCTGATCGCGCTCTGGTGATGGGCGGTTTGCACGCCAACCATGGCCGAATGGTGAACGGTAAGGCTTTTTTCGGGCCGCAAGAGCGCCTTCGTACACCCGCGAAAGCCGGTGACCCGGTATTCCAGAGATGCCAGCGATGGGCCGAGAAGCCTCGGGTATCGAATACCCGCTTTCGCGGGCATCACCCGCCATTGTTTTGCCGCGCGCTCCTGCCTGACCGAATGCAGGCGACCCTACGACATCTTGACCGCATGAATGCCGCATTCCGTCTTGGGCCGGCCACGCCAGCGGCCCGCGCGCGCATCCTCATCCGGTGAAGTCCGGGTGGTGCACGGCATGCATCCGACCGAGAGATAACCGGACATTACCAACGGGTGCGGCGGCAATTTTGCCTGCACGTAAATCGCATCGATCGCTTCGCGCGAGACGTTGGCGAAGGGGTTGAATTTCAGTCTGATACCGTCACCCTCGACCACAGGGATTGCGGCGCGCAGGCCGCCCTGGAAACGCTTGCGGCCGTTGATCCAGGCGGAAAATGGCGCCAACGCCCGCTGCAGCGGTTCCACTTTCCGGATGCGGCAGCAGACATCGGGATCGGAAAACCACAATTCGCGATCCGGGTCCTCGCGGCGCAGCGTTTCTTCTAACGGCTTGATGGAGCGGACGTCGCGCAAGCCCAGCGCTTCGATCAGCGTGTCGCGATAGGCCAGCGTCTCCTCGAACAGCCAACCGGTGTCGAGAAAGATCACTGGGATCGCGGGATCGACGTCGGCCATCACTTTCAAAAGCGCAGCCGACTCCGTGCCGAACGAAGAGACCAGAGCCAGACGCTCGCGGCCGACGGTCTGCAAGGCGCTTGCGATCACTTCTGCCGGCGTGGCCTGACGGAGCGCCTGGTCGAGCTTCGCAGCCACCGCCAAATCGGGCAGCCCTGACGTTCGTTCCTGCAACGCGAGCTCACTCATTGTCCGGCGCTCTCCGAGTGGCGCTGTTGCATCCGCCGGTGAAGCGCGGTCAAACGGCCATCGCCAGTCGGCTGATAGAAGACCGAGTAACGCTTCGAGGTCGAAGCGAACGCCTCCGCATCGCTTTCCTTCTTCACTTCGAAGGCGTCGAATCCGGCGCGCAGCATGAACACGAACTGGTCACGCAGCACCTGGCCGGTCGCGCGCAATTCGCCGTCAAAGCCATGGCGCTCGCGCAAGAGGCGCGCCTGGCTGTAGGCGCGGCCGTCGCGGAAGGTTGGAAACACCAGCGCGACCACCGCAAGCCGATCGAGGAAGGGCACGAGGTCGTCGACGTCGCGGTTGTTCGGCCAGATCAGGCCGGTTTTGCCCGCGCGCGTCAACAGCGCTTCCGGGTGCTCCAGAAACCGCGCCGCCGTAACCAGCACCGTGCCGTCGCCGGGCAACTCGGCGCCATCGGAAACGTGGATGAAGGCGTCGGTGGCGATCGTTCCGTTCTTAACGAGTGGCATAGACCCGCTCCCTGAATGGTTGGACGCCGAGTCGCTTCACCGTGTCGACAAAGAGTTCGTCGGGGCGTTCGCGCAGCGCCAGATAGGCCTCAACAATGTCCTCGACCACGTCGGCGACTTCGCCGTAGGGCACCGCGGGCCCGATCAGGACACCGAGTTCGGCATTCTCGTCGGCGCGGCCACCGATCGTGATCTGGTAGAATTCCTCGCCGTTCTTTTCGACGCCGAGAATACCGATATGGCCGACGTGATGATGGCCGCAGGCATTGATGCAGCCGGAGATATTGATATGCAGCCGGCCGATCAGCTCGGCGGTGGCGTGATTGGCAAAGCGCCGGGTCAATTCCTGCGCGATAGGAATCGAGCGCGCATTGGCGAGCGAGCAGTAATCCAGCCCCGGACAGGCGATGATGTCGGAGACCAAATTGACGTTGGGTGTTGCGAGCCCGATCTTGTCGAGCGCCTTCCACAGCGACGGCAGGTCGCGCTTGGCGACATGAGGCAGCGCCAGGTTTTGCTCGTGGCCGACGCGGATCTCGCCGAACGAATATTGGTCGGCGAGATCGGCAAGCGTGTCCATCTGGTCGGCGGTGGCATCGCCGGGCGGCCCGCCGACCGGCTTTAACGACAACGTCACGATCGCATAGCCCTGCACCTTGTGCGTGAACACCGAGTTCTTGCGCCACCGTTCGAACGGTGGATCGTGCGCAGCCTTCCTCAACTCCTCCGGCATGTGCGGGAGTTTCTCGTAAGCAGGATAGCTGAAGCGCGAACGGATTTCCTCGATCACGGCGTCATCCAGCGTCAGCGCGCTGTCGCGCATCGCCAGCCATTCGTCCTCGACCTCGGCGGCGAATTTCTCGATGCCGAGCTCGTGCACCAGGATCTTGATGCGCGCCTTGTAGACGTTGTCGCGACGGCCGTACTGGTTGTAGACGCGAAGGATCGCCTCGACATAACTCAGGATGTCACGGCCATGCACAAAGGGCTTTATGGTTTTGGCGATGAACGGCGTGCGGCCCAACCCGCCGCCGACCAGCACTTCGAAGCCGGTCTCGCCTTGCGCGTTCCTGTGCAGGCGCAGGCCGATGTCGTGAATCCTGATCGCGGCGCGATCATGCGCGGATGCGGTGATCGCGAATTTGAACTTGCGCGGCAGGAAGGAGAATTCCGGATGCAGCGTCGTGTATTGTCGCAGCAGCTCCGACCAGATGCGGGGGTCCTCGATCTCGCCGGGCGCAACGCCGGCCCACTGATCGGAGGTGACGTTGCGGGTGTTATTGCCCGAGGTCTGCATGGCGTGGATCCCGACTTCGGCGAGATCGGCGAGCGCATCCGGCAATTCGGCAAGCTTGATCCAGTTGAACTGGATGTTCTGCCGCGTGGTGAAATGGCCGTAGCCGCGGTCATAGCGCCGCGCCACATGCGCCAGCCGCCGCAACTGATTCGACGAAAGCGTGCCGTAGGGAATCGCGACGCGGAACATATAGGCGTGAAGCTGCAGATAGACGCCGTTTTGCAAGCGCAGCATCTTGAATTCGTCTTCGGTGAGTTCGCCGGATAGCCGGCGCTTCACCTGATCGCGGAATTCCTCAACGCGTTCGTTGATCAGCGTGCGGTCGAGTTCGTCATATGCATACATGGTCGACGGGCCTTATGCCGGAACCGGAAGCAGGTCGATGGTGACGCCCTTGAGCCGGATATGTTCGCGCAGATTGCCGGGCTTGATCTTGCCGCCGTCCTTGATTTCGACGGGCGCGATATAGGGGCCGACCGCGCCGACATCGTCGGCGATCGATTCGGCGAGCAGCGCGCGGGCTTCGTCGGCGGTGCGCACGATCGCGGCTTCCGCGAGACTGATCGACCAGCCTTTCGAGGCGGTGCGATAGATCACCGCGCCGTCAAAGGTGCGGTTGGCGGTAACGATGGAAGGACCGGTGATCCGGATTTTTTGTTCCAGCGGAGATGTCATTCGGCAGCGACCTGAAAGTAAGAGGCGAATTGAGCGAGTTGCTGATGGTGCGAGGCGGCGGCGTGCGCGACCACGTCGCCGATGATGAGAACGGCGGGACCGCCGTCGATCTGTTCGACGAGATCGGGCAATTGATCGAGCGTGCCGACCGCGCCCTGCGCGTCCGGCCGCGTCACGCGCGCAAACACGCCGACCGGCGTTTGCGGCGAACGGCCCGCGGCCAATAGGCCGGCGCACACCGAAGGCGCGGCGGTCATGCCCATATAGACCACGATCGTCATCTTCTCGTCGGTCAAGGTGGACCAGTCGACGGCTTTGGCGTCTCTCGCCTTGTGCGCGGTGAGGAAGGTGATGCGCAGCGCCTCCTGGCGGAAAGTGAGCGGCACTTCGAATTGCGCGGCGGCACCAAGACCTGCGGTGATTCCGGGGATCACGGAATAGACGACGCCGGCCTGCCGCAACGCCTCGATCTCCTCGCCGCCACGGCCAAAGATAAAGGGATCGCCGCCCTTCAGCCGCACCGCGCGCTGTCCCGACTTCGCCGCTTCGATCAAAAATCTGTTGATGGCGTGCTGGCCGATGCCGGGCTTTCCGACGCGGCGGCCGACCGGCACGCGCACGGCGTCGCGGCGGGCGCGGTCGAGGACTTCCGGCGCGACCAGCTCATCGTAGAAAACAACATCGGCGTCCTGCAGCGCGCGCAGCGCCTTGACGGTGAGCAAATCCGGATCGCCCGGGCCTGCGCCAACCAGCGTCACGCCGCCTTCCGCGCGGCCCGACGGCAGGCCACCGGCAAAGTCGGAAGGATTGCGAATATTCTTCAACGCGGTTTCGGCTTCCTCGGCACGTCCAGCTAGAACCAGCGCACCGATCGGGCCATCGACCACGCGCTCCCAGAAGCGGCGGCGCAGGCCGAATTCGGGAATGAGGCCATGGATGGTCTTACGCCAGCGGCCGATGAAGGTGGCGAGTTCGCCGATCCGTGCGGGCAGCGCCGCCTCGATGCGTTCGCGCACACGGCGCGCCACGACCGGCGAAGCGCCGCCGGTGCCAACCGCCACCACCACATCGCCGCGATCGACGATGGCGGGAAAAATGAAGGTCGAGTGTTCGAGGTCGTCCATCACGTTCACGGGCAGGCCAACCGCTTTGGCCCGCGCCGACATCGCAATACCGACCTCGCCAGCGCCCGCGCAGATGATCGCGATCACGCCGTTCAGATCGGCCGCCAATGGATCGCCTGCCGCAAGCTCGATCCGTACGGCATCGTCCGCAGCAAGGCCGCCGAGATCATGATTTCCGTCGGTCGCATACCAGCGAACCCGCGCGCCCGCGGAAGCGAGCAGACGTAGCTTCGCCCGCACGAGGTCGCCTGCACCTACGAGCAGCACTGCGCCGCTTTGCAGATCGAGAAATACCGGCAGGAATCGCATCCGATACTCGCTTCCCCAACTTCTCGGGTTGACTGGAATTATTTTCTATATATGTCTCTTCCAATGCCCGCAAAGAGAAAATTATTTCTTCTCTACTGCAGTGCAACTATAGAATTTTCGCCTCCGAAGGCCAAGGGCCAGTAGATGCATCTTCTCGACGAAAACCACGCAAGCGACCGACTCGATCGGGCTGTCCCAATCGGACCATCGGCGGTCGCGCAAATTTCATCCGCTGGCCTCGCTCAGGCGCCCTCGATGGACCACCTCGACGCCCTCGAGGCGCAAAGTATCTACATTTTCCGGGAAGCCTTTGCGCGGCTGAAGAAGCTCGCGCTGTTGTGGTCGCTGGGCAAGGATTCCAACGTGATGATCTGGCTCGCCCGCAAGGCCTTTTTCGGCCGCGTGCCGTTCCCGGCCTTGCACGTCGACACCGGCAAGAAATTTCCGGAGATGTACGCGTTCCGCGACCACTACGGCAAGGAATGGGAGCTTGATCTCAGGATCGAACCCTGCCCGCCGATCGACGCCGTCGACCCGACCTTGCCGCCGGCGGCGCGGTCGGCTGCGCGCAAGACCGAGGGATTGAAGCTCGCGCTCGCCAAATACGGCTTCGACGGATTGATCGCCGGCATTCGCCGCGACGAAGAGGCGACGCGCGCCAAGGAGCGGGTGTTCTCGCCGCGCGGCACCGAAGGCAGATGGGACGTGCGCGATCAACCGCCGGAGTTCTGGGATCAGTTCAACGCCTCGCCGCCGACCGGCGCGCATCTGCGCATGCATCCGATCCTGCATTGGACCGAGGCCGACATCTGGGCCTACACCAGGCGCGAAAACATCCCGATCATTCCGCTCTATCTCGCCAAAGACGGCAAGCGCTATCGCTCGCTCGGCGATGCCGACATCACCCATCCCGTGGCTTCGACCGCATCAAACATCGACGAAATTCTTCTCGAGCTTGACCGCACCAAGGTGCCTGAACGCGCCGGCCGCGCCCTCGACCACGAGACCGAAGACGCCTTCGAGCGGCTGCGCGTCGCCGGCTATCTCTGACGGGAAATGAGTTGAGCGCAACCATGAACATGACCGTTCCGGCCACGATCTCAGCCACGCCAAATGGCACCACTCGTCCGCAGGTGCGCATCGTCATCGTCGGCCATGTCGATCACGGCAAATCGACCCTGGTCGGCAGGCTTCTGCACGAGACCGGCAGCCTGCCGGAAGGCAAGCTGGAAATGCTCAAAGCCGTCAGCGCGCGGCGAGGCATGCCGTTCGAATGGTCCTTCCTGCTCGATGCGCTGCAGACCGAACGCGACCAGGGCATCACCATCGACACCACGCAGATCCGCTTCCGCACCAGCTCGCGCGACGTGGTGCTGATCGATGCGCCGGGTCACGCCGAATTCCTGCGCAACATGATCACCGGTGCCTCGCAGGCAGATGGCGCGCTTCTGATCATCGACGCAGTGGAAGGCGTGCGCGACCAGACGCGGCGCCACGGCTATCTCTTGCATCTGCTCGGCGTCAAGCAGGTCGCAGTCGTCGTCAACAAGATGGACCGGGTTGATTTTTCCGCAGCGCGGTTTGCCGAGATCCGCGACGAGATTTCCGCGCATCTGACCAGTCTTGGCGTTTCGCCTCTGGCGGTGATTCCGATCTCGGCGCGCGACGGCGACGGCGTGGCCGCGCGCACGCCGCGAACCCACTGGTATCGCGGCCCCACCGTGGTCGAGGCGCTCGAGGCGCTCGAGCCGGCGCGTCCGCTGCAACAGCTCGCGCTGCGGCTGCCGGTGCAGGCGATCTACAAATTCGACGACCGCCGCATTGTCGCGGGCCGGATCGAGTCGGGCCATCTTGCCGCCGGCGACGAGATCGTGATCATGCCCGCGGGAAAAATCGCAAAAGTCAGGAGCATCGAGGGCTGGCCGCTGACGCCGGTCAAGGGTGCTCATAGCGCGGGACGGTCGGTCGGCATCACGCTCGACCGTGAACTCTTCCTCGAACGCGGCGACGTCATCGCCCATTCCGGGTCGAGCCCGCGCGACACGCGCCGGATTCGCGCCCGCATCTTCTGGCTGCACGACAGGGAACTCACCGAGGGTGAGCAAATCCTGGTCCGGCTCGGCACGCGGGAAAGCCGCGCTACCGTGGTAGCGATCGAAAAGGCCGTCGATCCCGGCGAGCTCTCGAGCGTCGAGAACAAATCGATCGCCAGGAACCATGTCGGCGAGATCGACATCTCGCTGGCGCAGCCGGTTGCCGCCGACTCCTATGCCGACAATCCCCGCACCGGACGGCTGGTGATCGAGGTAGGTGGCCGCATCGCCGGCGGCGGGCTTGTGCTGTCGGTCGATGCCGGGCAACGCGCGGTTCCCGTCGATATCGTGCCGGTGGAATCCGCGCTGCGCCCTGACGAACGCTCGGCGCGCTATCGCCACAACGGCGCGGTGCTCTGGCTGACGGGGCTGCCGGGTTCCGGCAAATCGACCCTGGCGCGCGCGCTCGAACGCAGGCTCTTCGGCAGGGGCGGTTTGCCGGTGCTGCTCGACGGCGACACACTGCGCGCGGGGCTCAACCGCGATCTCGGTTTCTCAGCGTCCGACCGCAGTGAAAATATCCGCCGGCTCGCCGAAGTCGCGACCCATCTGGCGCGCAACGGACACATCGCGATCGTTGCGGCGGTTTCGCCCTCGCGTGAAGACCGTGCCGCCGTGCGCCGCATCGCCGATACCGCGTTTCACGAAATCTACGTCGCAACGCCGGCTGAAGTTTGCGAGAGCCGCGACCCCAAGGGCCACTACGCCAAGGCGCGCGCAGGCCAGCTCGCGTCATTCACCGGGATCGGTCATGATTACGAGCCGCCAGAGCATTGCGAACTCGTGCTCGACACTTCGGCGCGCAGCGTCAGCGATTCCGCCGACGAGATCGAGCGGATGCTGACCAGGTCTGGCGTCCTGTTCGAAGAAGTGGTTGATCTGGCTGCCAATATTTGAGCGTTCCTGGGCTGACCGAATAGGCAATCGTAGGGCTTTTCTTGAAGCCAACTTTGGCGCTAAAAGGCCTCCCAAACATCGCGCCTCAAGGCGCTTTTTCCCTGAAATCCCTGAAAGGCGCGCATTTCGTGCCGTTTCTCGTGAGAAAAATTCCATCATGAATCGTATCGATGCCCACGGATTGAAGATTGCCCCCGTTCTTTTTGATTTCATTGCCAAGGAGGCGACGCCGAAAACGGGAATGACAGCGGACGCCTTCTGGGCAGGGCTTGCGGCCATCGTCCGGGACCTCGCTCCGAAGAACGGCGAGTTGCTCGCATTTCGCGACACCTTGCAGGCGAAGATCGACGCCTGGCACCGCGCCCACAAGGGCAAACCGGTCGACCTCAATGCCTACACCGCCTTTCTGAAGGAAATCGGCTATCTGTTGCCGGAACCGGCCACCCAGAAGGTCGAGACGGCCAATGTCGATGAAGAGATCGGCAAGATCTGCGGACCCCAGCTGGTCGTGCCACTCACCAATGCGCGCTACGCGCTCAACGCCGCCAATGCGCGCTGGGGCAGTCTGTACGATGCATTCTACGGCACCGATGCGATCCCGCACGACCCAAGCGAAGCGGCCAAGGGTTTCAACAAGGCGCGCGGCGACAAGGTGGTTGCGAAAGCCAAGACCTTCCTCGATTCCGCCGTGCCGCTGGCAACCGGCAGCCACACCGATGTGACTTCCTACAGCGTCATCAGCGGCCAGCTCGCGGTGAAACTCAAGAGCGGCAACGCCACAGCGCTGAAATCCAACGCCCAGTTCGCCGGCTTCCGCGGCGAGCCCGCCTCGCCCTCGGCCATTCTTCTGGTCAACCACGGGCTGCACATCGAAATTGATATCGACCGCAGCCACCCGATCGGCAAGGACGATCCGGCCGGCGTCGCCGACATGATCATAGAGGCCGCCGTCAGCACCATTCTCGACATGGAAGACAGCGTCGCGACGGTCGACGCCGAGGACAAGGTGCTGGTCTATCGCAACACGCTCGGCCTGATGAACGGCACGCTTTCGGCCGACTTCGAGAAGGGCGGCAAGACGCTCAAGCGCGCGCTCAACGCCGATCGCGTCTACACCACACCGGACGGTAAAGAGCTCAGCCTGCACGGCCGCAGCCTGTTGTTGATGCGTAATGTCGGCCACCACATGTTCACCGACGCGGTGCTCGATTCAGCCGGCGAGGAAATACCGGAAGGCCTGCTCGATGCCGCCGTCACCGGCCTGCTTGCGATTCACGATCTCAAGGACAATTCAAAAATACGCAACAGCCGCACCGGCTCGGTCTATATCGTCAAGCCGAAGATGCATGGCCCCGACGAGGTTCGGCTGACCTGTGAGCTGTTCGCCCGAGTCGAGAAGATGCTGTCGCTGCCGGAAAACACCCTCAAGGTCGGCATCATGGACGAGGAGCGCCGCACCACGGTCAACCTCAAGGCCTGCATCCAGCAAGCGTCGAAGCGCATCGTCTTCATCAACACCGGCTTCCTCGACCGCACCGGCGACGAGATCCATACCTCGATGGAAGCAGGTCCCATGATCCGCAAGAACGAAATGAGGGCGCAAGCCCTGGATCAAGGCCTATGAGGACTGGAACGTCGACATCGGCCTGATCGACGGCCTGCCCGGCCACGCCCAGATCGGCAAGGGCATGTGGGCCGCGCCCGACATGATGGCGGATATGCTGGCGCAGAAAATCGCGCACCCGCAGGCCGGCGCCACCACTGCATGGGTGCCCTCACCGACCGCAGCCACGCTGCACGCGCTGCATTATCATCAGGTCGATGTGCTGGCGCGCCAGCAGGAGTTGGCGAAGGGCGGCCCGCGCGCAAGGCTTTCGGACATCCTCACCATTCCCGTCTCGAAATCGAACTGGGCGCCCGATGACGTCCGGCAGGAGATCGACAACAATTGCCAGGGGATTCTCGGCTATGTCGTGCGCTGGATCGATCAGGGCGTCGGCTGCTCCAAAGTGCCCGACATCCACGACATCGGCGCTGATGGAAGATCGCGCGACCTTGCGCATTTCGAGCCAGCATCTGGCGAACTGGCTGCATCAGGGCGTTGTCACCAAGGAGCAGGTGATGGATTCGCTGAAGCGGATGGCGGTGGTGGTGGACGGTCAGAACACGGGCGATCCGCTTTACCGGCCGATGGCGCCGACCTTCGACGGCGTCGCATTCAAGGCGGCCTGCGACTTGATCTTCAAGGGACGCGAGCAGCCGAACGGCTACACCGAATACATTTTGACGGCGCGGCGCCGGGAGGCCAAGGCGGCCGGTTGATCGAGGCAATTGCTCCCGGAACGATCGAATGCCGCAATCGTTGGCCCGTCATCCCGACACAACAGGAGATGCGATGGATTGGAGCCGCATCGAAGGCAACTGGAAACAGTTCAAGGGCGCTGCCAAGGAAAAATGGGGCAAGCTTGCCGACGATGATCTCAACGTTATCGAGCAACGCTACGGCTTCGCGAAGGATCAGGTTCACAGGGATGTGGACGACTGGTTCAAGACGCTGAAGTAAATGCCCTTGATCGGACAACTAGCTGAGAAACCTGGGTTTCGGGCCTGACCGGATCGAAAATCGGCAGCACCGCTGTCTAAAAATTTACCCTTTTTGGCTAAGTGGGCAGAATTTTTGGGGGTCGCTGATGCTCGATCGTCTCACCGTATCTTCGCTGATCAAGTCGGTCATCGTCCTGATGGCGACCTGCATGACCGCGCCCTCTGCGTCACGGCCTGGAATTCGTGGCAGCGCCTGGCCACGACCAACCGGATTTTAGTGGTCGCGGATGCCTCGTCGAACCTCTTCAAGGCGATGCACAATTTGCGCAGCGACAGATCCACCACCGGCCGCAACCTGAACGATGAGGGCGCGCTGCAGCCGGACATGCAGAGATATCTGCGCCTCACCCGCGACGCCGAGCTGCCGGCGATGCGCGCGGCCGCCGACGCACTTGCCACAATCGAGTTTCCCGACCACAAGATGCTTCTCGCCGGGTTGAACCGGCTGATCGAGGCTTTCGCCACGCTGGAGGCCGAATCCTGGGACGCATTGAACAAGCCGAAGGCCGCGCGCCGGCCGACGCTCGGCAAGGAATTCATGGACAACACGGCGGCACTGCTCGAAGCGCTCGACAAGCTGTCGGCCAAGATCGCGCTCGCCGTCAATCACGATGATCCGGTCATCGATCAGATGCTGATGATCAAGCAGCTCGCCTGGCTGATGCGCAACACCGCCGGCGAAGCGTCGCTCCTGATTTCGACTGGCATCCGTCCGGCCACGTGGCGCCCGATCTTCGTCAGAACTACACAAGATTCTCCGGCGGCATCGAGATCGCCTGGGCGGCGCTGCAGACTGTGGCGGCGAGTTCGGAGCTGCCGCCGAGCCTTGTCGAAGCGATGGCAGAAGCGAAGACGGCTTATTTCGAGCCGCAATTTCTCGCCCTTCGCGATCGCCTCGTGAACGCGCTGGTGACCGGCGAAAAGCCCGAAATGAAGGCTAACGAATGGAGCCCGTTCTCGGTCAAGCACATGACCTCGGCGGTCGTGGTCGCCGAACGCGCGCTCGATGCCGCCAAGGGCTATGCCCTGGCGCAGCACTCCGCGGCCCAGCGCGCGCTGGCGCTCCAGCTTGTGATGTTGGCCGCAGCGCTCGCGCCTGACCATCGGCACCATGACGGCCGTGACCCGCCGCATCATCCGTCCGCTGCATAACATGCGCGACGCCATGCTGAAGGTTGCTGCCGGCGATCTCTCGGTCGACACCGGATATGCGCAGCGCCCGACGAGATCGGTGCGCTTGCGGGAGCGCTCGAAACCTTCAAGCAGCAGGCCATGGACAAGCTCAAGATCGAAGATCAGGAGCGCGAACGCAACGCCGGCGCGGCGGCGCGTCAGCGGGCCATCGAGGGCTATGTCGGTGAATTCGAAAGCCTGGTGCGCCAGACGCTCGACCAACTCCACGACGCCTCCGGTCAGATGCGAACGACCTCGGCGGGCCTGTCGGCGGTTTCCAGCCAGACCAATTCGCGCGTGAAGGTTGCCGAAAAGGCCTCCGGAGAAGCTTCGATGAGCGTGGAGAGCGTGGCTTCGGCATCGCAGGAACTGAGTGCCTCGATCGACGACATCAGCCAGGCAGGCCTCGCACGCCGCCGGCATTGCCGGCCGCGCCGTCAACCGGGCGCGGGAAACCGACGACACCGTCCAGGGGCTGGCAAAAACCGCGGCCGGAATTGGCGAGGTGGTCGGCCTGATCAATTCCATCGCCGCGCAGACCAACCTGCTCGCGCTTGAACGCGACCATCGAGGCAGCGCGTGCCGGCGAGGCGGGCCGCGGCTTTGCCGTGGTAGCCTCCGAGGTAAAATCGCTGGCGAGCCAGACCGCCAAGGCGACCGACGATATCTCCGAACAGATTGCCGACATCCAGAAGGTCGCCGGCGAAGCCATCGAGGCCATCAAGGGCATCGGCGGCATCATCGGCGAGGTGAACGAAGTCGCCACCGCAATCGCAGCCGCGGTCGAAGAACAAGGCGCCGCCACCCAGGAAATCTCGCGCAACACCCAGCACGCCGCGCAAGGCACAAGGAACGTCTCGGAGAATATCACCGGCGTCAAAGCCGATGCGGATGCCGCGGCGCTGGCCGCCGAGAACGTCAAGCATGCCGCCGAAACGCTGGAGACCCAGAGCCTTCAGCTCAGCAGCCAGGTCACTGAATTCTTGCGCAAGATCCGCGCGGCTTGATCCTCCGTCATGCCCGGGCATGGCCGTCCGGAGGACCGCGTCGCTTCCGCTAGCCTATGACCCGGGCATCCACGATTTGCTGCCACCGGGTTTAAAGACGTGGATGGCCGGACGAAGCCCGGCCATGAAAAAACAATTACTCCGACGTTTCTACTCCCGCGCCACCACCGGCACGCGCCCATAATGCGAACGGACCGACTGCGGCGCGGGCGAGAGTTGCAGCGAGGCGCCGCGCCGGTCGGCACCGCTGCCCGCTACCATCAGCCCGTCCTTGCCCGCCACGATATCGCCCTTGCGCAGCGTCGGGTCGTCCTCGATCTTGACGGCCGCGAGACCGACCGGGTCCTTGCCGTTGCAGGTGCAACCCGCGACCAGTTCGTTGCGATAGCGAAACGCGTTCGGCAGTTCGGAATAGGGCTTTCCGTTCTCGGTAACGGCACTTTCGATATTGCCGCCGTAGACCACCTTGGTCTCGCTCGCCGGGCAAAAACTGTTGCAGGAGGCCGCCTTGCTCTGATTGCCGGTCGCGGTAATCGGGAAATAGCGGCCGTCGCAGGTGCGCACGCAATAGGCTTGCGACCGCCGGAAGAGGGGTGGAGGGGACGCTGCTGCGGCCCGTCGTTTGGCAGAGCGCCGGTGTTGCCTTCGCTCGCATAGGGCAACGGCGTCATCGGCGCTTGTGGCCGGGCGCCGAACGCGCCGAACAGCGCGGAGAGAAAATCCTCGGCCTGCGCCGCCGGCGCCAATGCCATCGCGGTCAGGACCACCGCCGTGCCCCATCCCAACCTGGTCGATCGCATAACCATCTATCGTCTCCCGGATCGGGCTCGATCTTCAGTACAGCGAGGAGACCGAAAGGTTCATCGCCTGACGTCCCGAAGGCAGCGTCATGACCGCAGGTCGCGACCGCGACGTTGCCGGTCGAACCTCGGACCCTGCGGCGATCGTTCTCGCCTCGAGGTGCGGTCCGGTCTTCGGCAGCACCACCACCCGCGTGCCGACATCGACGCGGCTGAACAGGTCGCTGACGTCTTCATTGGTCAGCCGGATGCAGCCACTGGAAACAAATTTTCCGATCGTCGTGGGATCGTTGGTGCCATGGATGCGGTATTCGCTGGAGCCGAGATACATGGCGCGCGCGCCGAGCGGATTGCCGGGGCCGCCGGCCATGAAGCGCGGCAAGATACGGCTGACGCGCGATCATCTGCGCCGGCGGATGCCAATCCGGCCACTCCGCCTTGTGGCTGATGGTTTGCACGCCGGACCAGGTGAAGCCCTCGCGGCCGACGCCGACGCCATAGCGAATGGCGCGGCCCTGCCCGAGCACGTAATAGAGCACGGTGTTGCCGGTATCGATGATGACGGTGCCGGGCGCTTCGCTGGTGTCGAGGGCGACAATCGTGCGGCGCAGCCGTTCGGGAAGTACGTAGGAGCTCACGCCTTCATCCGCCCGGGCGGAATCGGGTGCTGCCATGAAATTGTCCGACGGAAATGAGGCTGGCGCCGCCGGAGCGTAGCTCAGCGCCTGGGCGCTCGCCTGGCTTGAAAGAACTGCCGGCGCCAACGCCATAACGCCGGCCACCAAGAGTGCGTCAAGGACGCGCCGCAGCTTGATGCGATTGAGGATGATTCCCTGTGCCATGACCTGCCCTCCATGAAAGGCATAGGACGATGCCCGGTTCGGAAGCTCATTCAGAGTCGTGAAACAATATTGGACCAATTCATCGATAGGCCCATTCGCGCCAGAGGCTTTTGATCCATCGCAAGGATTTGAAGCGACCATCCCCGCTCCGGCTCGACGACGATTACCTGCCAATGTCTGTGTCATGATCTGCCCCGGTGGGTTGCGCATCAAGCTGATGCTTCTGAACAAACGCCGCCGGGGCTGCGCGGTTCCTTGCGATGGACGAATAGAGGACCGCTTTGTCAAGCACAGTGAAATTCACGTCTTCGCGACGGAACTTTCGCGCGCGCGGCGCCTTATGACTGCCTGAGCCCTTTCGCGCGATGCAGCGGCTTACCGTCCATGTTCGTCGTAG
This sequence comes from uncultured Alphaproteobacteria bacterium, assembly GCA_963722265.1. Lineage (GTDB taxonomy): Bacteria > Pseudomonadota > Alphaproteobacteria > Rhizobiales > Xanthobacteraceae > Bradyrhizobium. The sequence continues at coordinate 161,300 of CAVRKR010000001.1, forward strand.
CGCGGGGAGAGAGCCTGTTGCGTGTCCTGCCCAACGAACGTCCACTTCCGAACGAGACCGTCGGCACGCCGCTGCCTGACAGCAACCTTGAACAACCGCCGATCATTCGTCGCACCGAGCTCGTTGCGTTTGCGCTGGTCTCGTTGCTGTTGATCTGCGTGGTCGCGGTCCTCTACGCCGCCAAGGCGTTTTTCCTGCCCGTCGTTGCGGCCTTCGTAGTCGGCACCATGCTGTCGCCGGCCGCGGGTTTTCTCGAACGTCATCGAATTCCGCGCGCGTTGTCGGCCGTTCTGATCGTGAGCGCGGTTGGCGCGGGCATCACATTCATCGTCGGCCTGATCTCTTCGCCGCTGATGCAATGGAGCAAGCGGCTGCCGGAGCTCGGCGCGCTGCTCAAGGACAAACTGCATATCTTCGACCGGCCGCTCGCGCTGTGGCATGAGCTTCAGAACATGCTCGGCGTATCCGACACCTTCACGGCCGCGCCATTCCAGATGCCGAAATTCGAATGGGTGCAGCCCACATTGGAATTCCTGTCGCCGACCTTCACCGAATTCCTGCTGTTCTTGCTACGCTGGTCTTGTTCATCGCAAGCTGGCGCGACCTGCGGCGCGCCTTGATCATGAATTCCACCGGACATGAATCGCGGCTGCGAGCGCTGCGCATCCTCAACGCGATCGAGGAGCATCTTGGCGCCTATCTGCTGACGGTGACGATGATCAATCTCGGCGTCGGCGTTGCGACCGGCATCGTTTGCGCGCTCGCCGGCATGCCCAATCCGGCCGGGCTCGGCGCGCTCGCCGCGACCTTGAACTATCTGCCAATCATCGGCCCGGTAGTGACGTTTGTGATCCTGTCGCATGGTCGGCTTGATCGCCTTCTCAAGCGTCGGCGCAGCGTTGATCGCGCCATTGGCCTTTGCCGGAATTGCTTTTCTCGAAGGTCATTTCGTCACCCCGACCATCATCGGCCGCAGGCTCGAACTCAACGCGCTTGCCGTATTCATCGCGCTCGCCTTCTGGACCTGGCTGTGGGGACCGATGGGTGGCTTCCTGTCGTCGCCGCTTTTGATCGTGGCGCTGACCCTGCGCGATCATTTGTGGCCGCAGAACGAGCCACAACTTGCCGTAAGGGCAAATACGCGCAGCGGCGTCGCTAACGGGAACTTCCCCAAGGCCGGGGCGTTTGTGCTGTAACTGATATTGAGATGCCGGGAGCTTTTGATGTCGAGTACAGATGGCGAAATCGGAATGCAGAAATCTGGCGGACAAAGCCACCCAGGAACACGTCCCTTTGAACGCCTTGAAAAGGATGTAGCAGCCGTGAAAAACGATATCACCGCCCTCACCGAGCAGATCACCGACGCGCTCAACTCGTTCGCGGGCACCGCCGGAAAGCAGGCGCGCCGCGGCTACAAGCAGGCGCGCGCCAACGTCGATTCGGCCGTGGACGAGATTTCGGAGCGCGGCAGCGCGGTGATGGGCGCCGCGCAGGACGCGGCCATTTCGGTCGAGGAAACACTGGAAGACGTCGTCACACAGCGTCCGCTGGCGACCGTCGGCCTTGCGCTCGGCCTTGGTTTCCTGATCGGTGCGACATGGCGCCGCTAAACAAGGATACGCGGCCGCAAATGACCGCCTTACCGGAATCCATTCAGCAATTTTTGGACGGGGGCCCGGATGTTCGCGTACATAGTCGATGATTTCAAGGAATCGACCCGCAGCGCCTTGCGGCTGACATCGCTTGCGGCCGCGGTGGGCGTGGCGGCGTTCGTCACGATCTCGTTTCTGTGCGCCGCGGCCTTTGTCTATGTATTGCAGACCTACGGCTTGATCGAGGCCTGCCTGACTGGCGCCGGGATTTTCCTCCTTGTCGCGCTGATCGCGGCTGCGCTCTATGTCACCCGAAAAAATCGCGCCCGGGCGCGCGCGGCTGAAGCCACGAAATCAACGCTCCATGCAGCACTTGCCGATCCGATGCTGGTGGCCACCGGAATTCAGGTGGTCCGCGCCATCGGGATCAAGCGGCTGATCCCGATCCTGGCGGTCGGCGGATTGGCGCTGGGATTGCTGGCCAGTCGCAATGCTTCAACTGATCGGGCGCCGGCGGAATAGGTGCTGCTCCGGCGTGTTAGAGGTCTTCTCCCGATCGAAGAGGGAGCGCACCGCCATTGCCGCGAAAAATCCTCACGTCACGCAGCGGCCGGGCTGGAGCTGCTTGGCAACTTCAGTGAGCAGGCTGACCACGGCTTCGCAGGCCACCATTGGCTTGCGATTCCCCGGCCTGATCACGTCGGGCGAGGAAGGACTACCCGCCCTGTTGGCCACGGGCAGCCGAACCAGGAAGGACCTATCCGAGACACCACTGACCCGTAGCGCAATGGTTTGGGATTGCACGGGCGATCCCGCCACGCCCGCCGCACGGTCGGCTTTCGCGGCGCGGTTGACGGTGATCCCGCCGGCCGGCTCGAGCCCGAACAGGGTATGGCTCGGTGTCGCTTCGGGAAGGTCACGGCCCGACGCAAACTGCGCCGCGCCAAAGGTCAGCGAGAGGGCGATCGCCCCCAAAATACCTGTTGTCAGCTGTAACATTTCTTGTCCGCCGTCGCATCGCCCCATGGCGATCAGACTCAGCAACGCCGCAGAAACGACAAGGTTTCGCGGAACCGGCAATCACTTAACCGTGCGCAAAAATTTCACGCCTGCCGCGGAACGACTTAAGGGGCTAACGCGTCATCTCGCCAGCCGGTTATCCCCCCTGCCCCATTGACCGGCGACGTAGGGCGCGGCTGTGGTGATGCCAGTCGCGCCCTGCTTTTTTTGTTACCCGGTTGATTTCAGAGGGCTTTCGTATGCCCTCGCGCGGCCGCCCGAGACCTGCCAAGCCGGCCGCGATTGACGCGCAGCCAATCCGCGTGCAGCAACGGTTTCCTGCATTGGGGTGGTGGGGGAATTGGGCGAGTTTCTTCGAATTGTCGAAATTTCGATCGGTGTCAGCGTAGCAGCGACGGCGATCGCGGCGGCCGTCAGTCTTCCCATGGGGGCCGCACTTGCGATCCTGGCCTTTCGGGGCCGGCGATTGCTAGTCGTTTTTACGAATGCGTTTTTCGGCCTGCCGCCGGTCGTGGTTGGGTTGGTGCTGTACCTTGCGCTGTCGCGCTCCGGCCCACTCGGCTTCCTTCAACTGCTGTATACGCCGCAAGCCATGGTGATCGCGCAGGCGATCCTTGCCGCGCCCATCATGACCGCCTTGATCCATCGCGCCAGCGAACGGGCCTGGGCGCGCTATGGCGACGAGCTGATCTGCGACGGCGCCTCGCGCCTGCAGGCTATTCCGCAAATCCTGCGTATCATCCGCGCCGACCTTTTGACCGCCCTGCTGGCGGGTTTCGGCCGGACCGTATCGGAAGTCGGCGCCGTGATCCTGGTCGGCGGCAATATCCGGGGCTTGACGCGAACCATGACGACGGCCATTGCGCTCCAGACCAGCCAGGGCGAGCTGTCACTGGCGCTGGCGCTGGGCGCGGTGCTGATCGGGATCAGCATTTCGATCAGCGCCACGGTGTTTGCACTGGCGGGAAGTGCGAGAACGGCGGGAAGCGATGAAGCATGATTGAAATCCGGTCCCTGCTTGCGTTGATGGTTGCCGTTATCGCCATTCATTCCGCTCCGGCCGCGGCGGAATCGATCATTCTCGCCTCCACCACCTCGGTCGAAAGCTCAGGGCTCTTGGCAAAAATCCTGCCGCAGTTCACGGCGAAGACCGGGATTACGGTCAACGTCGTTGCGCAAGGCACCGGCAAGGCGCTCGATACCGCCCGGCGCGGCGATGCCGATCTGTTGCTGGTGCACGACCCCGAGGCCGAAGCGCAGTTCATGGGCGAAGGCCATGGCATCACGCGGCGGCAGATCGCCTGGAACGATTTCATCCTCGTCGGTCCCGCAGCCGATCCCGCAAATGTGCGCGGCGGTCACGACAGCGTCGCCGCACTGAAAGCGATCGCCGCCGCGCGCGCGCCGTTTGTGTCGCGCGGCGACAACAGCGGCACCAATGCCGCCGAGCTGCGGCTCTGGCGGATCGCCGGCGTCACCCCGGATGCGACGACGGAAAAATGGTACCGCGACATTGGCGGCGGCATGGGCCAGGCGCTCAATGCCGCAAGCGCGATGGACGCCTATACGCTGACCGATCGCGGCACCTGGCTGAGCTTCAGCAACCAGGGTTCGCTGGTCGTCGAGATCGAAGGCGACCCGCGCCTGATCAACCGCTACGACGTGATCGAACTCGATCCGCAAAGACACGCCGGCGCCAAGCTGGCGTTAGCGAAGATTTTTGCGGATTGGCTGGTATCGGCGGAAGGGCAGCAAGCGATCGGCGCGTATCAGGTGAACGGGGAGCGATTGTTCAATCCGTCGGCGAACGCGCCGAGGTAACTTGAGGCGCGACCGGGCCCGGCTATGCATGGCCCGGTCACGCCCTATTGCTCCTCCCGTTACTTTTCTTGTTGCCTCTACGCTACTACTTTCACGCGACCCTTGGCGTCCTGTTGCGCGAGTTGCGCTGGAAGAACAGCGCCTGGCTTGCGACCGCGGACACCATCGCGGGCTGGAACGGTTTTGAGATCAGGAACGCCGGCTCCGGACGCTCGCCGGTCAGGAAACGTTCGGGGTAGGCGGTGATGAACACCACCGGAACCTCGAAGGTCCGCAACAGCTCGTTGACGGCGTCGAGCCCGGAAGAGCCATCGGCGAGCTGAATATCGGCCAGGATCAGGCCGGGCTTCTTGTTCTTGGCGAGCGCCACCGCGTCGGAATGGGTGCGGGCGACGCCGATCACGTTGTGGCCGAGATTTTTCACCAGGCTCTCGAGATCCATCGCGATGAAGGTCTCGTCCTCGATGATCAGCACGTCGGTGGCGATCTCGGCGGCCATTTCGCGCCCGGCGGCGTCGGCGAGTTTGCGCGTTTCGGCGACATCGTTGCCGAGAATGAACGCCACCTCCTCTTCCGAAAAGCCTTCGAGCGACAACAGCAGGAATGCCTGGCGCGGCAGCGGCGTGATGTTCGAAAGCCTCCGCTCCGGCGGCATCGGCAAGGTCGCGACGTCAGGATCGTCGTTGATCGAGACCGAATTCCAGATCTGGGTAAAGAGGCGGAAAGCCCGGCGCGTGGGCCATGCCGCTCGTCGAGCAGGGAGGGATCCTGCAGCAGGGCCTCCAGCATGGCTCCGACATAGGCGTCGCCCGACGCCTGGTTTCCGGTCAATGCGCGGGCATAGCGGCGCAGCAACGGCAAGTGTTCGGCAACGAGCTTGTGATCGGGACATCCCCACTCCATCCTTCTTCTTGGGCCAAAACCCATTTCGACGGGGGCGACCGGCATCCCCCTGACAGTCGGTGAACTACGCGTGGGCCTGTCAAAAGTTCCCCAAGTTAAAGGAACTTTTAGCCGCCCTTTGCATTAGCCATGGCGCGGACGGCGGCCGGCGCGTGGGCAGATTAGAGAAATAGTCATGAAAATACAAAAACTTAACCCTCGGGGAAGCGTTGGACAGGACATGAAGGAAGCACGAAAACAAGGGCGGCCTAAATCGCCGAGATTCAGTCCCGAATTGGCCACCAACTGCGCGCCATGTACGACGACGTCGTCCGCCAAGGGGTTCCGGACCGATTCGTGGAGCTGATCCGAAAGCTTGATGTGCCGCCGTCCGATACCCAAATGGGAAATACGGGCGACGAGGCGACCAAAAAAGACGGGAGGGATTAATGCCTCTCAGCAGATTCTCTTCGCGACGACATCCTTGCGTCGGTTCCCAGTCTGCGCGCGTTCGCGATTTCGCTCTCCGGCAATGGCGACCGCGCCGACGATCTGGTGCAGGAAACGCTGCTGCGCGCGCTTGCCAACATCGATTCGTTCCAGCCCGGCTCGAACCTGCCGGCGTGGCTGTTTACGATCCTGCGCAACCTGTTTCGCTCGGACTACCGCAAGCGGCGGCGCGAGGTCGAGGATGCCGATGGCAGCTATGCCAAGACCCTGAAGACCCAGCCGGCGCAAGGCGCGCATCTGGAGTTCGAGGAATTCCGCGCGGCCCTCGACAAGCTCCCGCAGGACCAGCGGGAAGCGCTGATCCTCGTGGGCGCTTCCGGCTTCTCCTATGAGGATGCCGCGGCGATCTGCGGCTGCGCGGTCGGCACCATCAAGAGCCGCGTCAACCGGGCGCGGTCGAAACTCTCCGCGCTGCTCTATGTCGACGGCGCCGACGATTTCGGCCCCGATGAAACCGTCCGCGCGGTGATCGGCGGCAGCGGCGGATAGTATCAACCGTCCAAGCAGCTACTACATCGGCTTTAGCGGCGCCGAAAACTGCTCGGTCCGGTCTCTCTCCGACATGTCGACCACGGTCTCCATCGGCGCGGTGAGCTCGTAGACGTAGCTCACATCGGTAAAGTACCGCTTCGATGTTCCGCCCAGCGCCTCCGGCGCCACGCGGTCGAGCAGGATGAGGCCGAAATCGCTGTCGGCGCGGCGGGTCGCCTCGCTGGTGTTGAACTCTTCCCAGCGAAAATGAAAAACCGTGCTCGGGCTCTTCGCCCGTCACTTCCCAATGCGCGACGATGTGAGGATGCTTGCCGACCAGCGAAAGACCTTCGTCGGAATGCGACGCCAGCTCGAAGAACAACAGCGACAGCGATTGCGCCGCCCGCGCGCTGACGGTGATCTCGGGGCCCGAGATCGCGATGCGCTCGGAGTGCGGTATCGCGCGCGCTTCGAACAATCCCTTCAGCTTCACGCCCTGCCATTGGCTTTCGCTGAGCAGCGAAACCACATTCGACATGGCATGAATCCGGCCGATCAGGAGTTCGCGGGCGACGTCGATGTCCGAACCATGACGCAGCGTGCGCGTCACGATCGACTGGATCACCGCGAGGATATTCTTGACGCGGTGATTGAGCTCGTCGATGACCGCGGTCAGGCGCCGCTCGAAGCCGATCCGCACCTGGATTTCGCGGCTGAGCCGCAGGTTGTTGTAGGCGACATATCCGAACAGCCCGCAAACGATCGCGGTCAGCGCAAGACCGATTGCAGCCGACGATCATGGCCGTTTGTCGGGCGCGCGTCATCGCGTTGGTCTTGGCATAATAGCTCAGCGTCCAGTCGCGGTCGCCGAACGAAACCGTTCGCGTCACCGGCGGCATGGGACCTTGCTGGATCGCCCTCGATACGACGATGCCGCGGTCTTTTGCGGTCAATTCGCTATTGGCGTTGCGCGGATCCTTCAGCGCCACCGAGAACAGCGACAGATCGTCATTGGCGAGCATCAGCGGCGCCAGTTCATAGGAGAACGTGACAAAGCCGGCGGGCTGAGCCGCGCTGGCCTGCAGCACCGGCGCGGCCAGCACCAGGCCGATCGGGCCGTCGGAGCGCAACAACGGCAGCGGATCGGACGCGACGGGCTTCATCTCGGTCATGGCGCGCGCCAGCATCGGACCCAGAATCGGATGCAGATCGAAGCCGCGGCCCGGAAAAGCCTTCAACTGTTCATTTCGGGGTTCGACATCCATCAGCACGTCGACCGGCCGGTTGAGAGCGGCGATGTCCAGCGGCGCATCGTCAAAACTGCGGATGGTCGGGTTCGGGAATCCCGCCCTGGCAAGCTCGGTATGCGCGGCTTCCAGTTCGTCCGGCCGCAGCCGCGCGATCCAGCCTGCGACCACGAAATCGGTCTTGAAAGCATAGATCGACGAGCGCAGCGGCTGGAGCATGTTGGCCTTGATCACCGAAGGCGAACGGAACAGGCCCGATGCGACACGCGCCAGCAGTTCGCGCTCGGTCAGCCGGTCCTGGGCCAGGCTCGCATGCACGTCGATCGCCCGCGCCAGCGCGATGCCCTCAACCGTCAGTTCCTGATCGTGCACACGATAGGCCGCAAGACCGGAGAGCAGGACCCCGATAAGCGCGATAAAACCGGTGATGAGACCCAGCCGAACCACTCGCTCACTCAAAAGAATTATGTCGGCAAGGAAGCCGAAGAAGCATCAGGCGGCGGCCGTAAATCGAAGGGCAATGAGAGCCAGCCATTCGGCATAGTGAAGCAGCGGTCATCGATACGCAACAGCGGTGGCGGAAGGGATATAGCACGAAGGACAAGGCGACTTCCAAGCGTGATATTCCGGCGGCGCCAGAGAACGCTAACGGCGGTGGATGGGGTTTGTTCCCGGACTACCGGGGTTTCATCCCTCAAGACCTCTCAGAAGGGTTAACGCGCTAGGCTTGAGCCCGTGGCCTCAGCCCGCCCTTGGTCTCGATGAAGCCGATAATGCGATCGAGGCCTTCGCTCTTTTTCAGGTTGGTCATGACAAAGGGACGCTCGCCGCGCATCCGCCGCGCATCGGTTTCCATCTTTTCAAGGGACGCGCCGACATAAGGGGCGAGGTCGATCTTGTTGATGACCAGCAGGTCCGACCGGGTGATGCCGGGCCCGCCCTTGGAGGGGATCTTGTCGCCGGCCGCGACGTCGATCACGTAGATCGTCAGATCGGCAAGCTCCGGCGAGAAAGTGGCGGCGAGATTGTCGCCGCCGGATTCGATCAGCACCACGTCAAGATCTGGAAATTTGGCGCGCATGTCGGCAACCGCCGCAAGGTTCATCGAGGCATCCTCGCGTATCGCGGTGTGCGGGCAACCGCCGGTCTCGACGCCCGCGATCCGGTCCGCCGTCAGCGAGCCGGAACGCACCAGAAACTCGGCATCCCATTTGGTATAGATGTCGTTGGTGATCGCGGCGATATCGTAGCGTTGGCGCATCGACTTGCAGAGCAGATCCATCAACGCGGTTTTCCCTGACCCGACCGGGCCCCCGATGCCGACTCGAAGCGGGCCGTGAGAGTTAGACATATGCGTTGCTCTCTGCGTATTTGTCGTCCCTGCGAACGCAGGGACCCACAACCACCAGCGCTCGTGACGAGATAAGGCCTCTCCCCGTGTGCCCGAACGATGGGCCGCGGCGTATGGGCCCCTGCGTTCGCAGGGGCGACGTGTGGAGAGTAGATCGCGCCCTCATGACCGGAACAGTCTCGTGTACTGCGTCTCGTGACGCATGCCGGCGAGATCGGCGCGAAAGGTCGCGCTGCCGAGATCGTCGAGCGAAGCCGCAAGCGCGCGCCGCGCGGTTGCGCCCACGATCGGCTCGAGCTGCGCCAGCACGCGCTGGCTGTCGGTCTGGCCCAGCGGAACGAGCCGCGCGCCGGCGGAGATCCAGTTCGAAGTCACCGCATGCAGGAAGGCGTGGACGGTCGGCTCCAGCGGAATCGCATGCGCGGCACTGACAAGGCCGACAGCGACGGGATAGACGATGGCGCCGCCGCAACAGGCAATCAGCCGATCCAGGCAATCGCAATTCCATGCCGCGCGCGCGATCTCGATGAACGCCCTTCCCTGCGCCGAGGTTTCCAGCTGGCGTTCGCGCGAAGGCACGAAGGCGGATGCGAGCTCGGCGATCTCGGCGAGCATCGCATCGTCATCAGAAGACGCAGCCCGATGCGTATGGGCGAGAAAAACGCCGTCGCAAAAGCCGGGTCCGTCCGCCAGCATGGCGGCAAGCCAGCCCTGCAGCGATGCGGCGTCGCCGATGTCGCCGGCCTCGACCGCCCATTCGATGCCGCTGGAATAGGAGAAGGCGCCGACCGGAAAGGACGGCGAAAGCCAGGTCATCAGCCGGTATAGCGCAGCCGCCTCGCTCTCCGACATGCTGCCCACGCCGGGAGCCGGCACGGATACACCTGACGCAGCCGCTTCGGCCTGCGCGCGGCGCCGCGGCCTCGGCGGCTTATTTGTGGTCATGAGCATGGGAATGGCCGTGGTGCTCATGGTCGCAATGCTCGTCGTGGTGATGATCGTGCCCATGGTCGTGGTGATGATGGTGGCCGCCATGATCATGTCCCGCATGACCATGCGATTCGTCGGTATGCACGTGTGCATGCCCGCCACCAGCATAGGCGCCGCCTTCCGGGTCGAAAGGCGCTTCGATCTCGATGATCCGCGCGCCCAGCCCCTTCACCATGGCCTCGATGACGTGATCACGCCGGATGCGCAAGCCACGCGCCGTGATCTGCGTCGGCAGATGGCGATTGCCGAGATGCCAGGCGACCCGAACCAGATGCTGCGGGATCCTTGCATCGGATTTCGACCAGCGGCTCGGGCGCCGCCACGACCTCAATCAGCCGGCCATCGTCGAGCACCAGCGCGTCGCCGCCCCGCAGCGCCACCGCATTTTCCAGATCGAGCAGGAACTCGAGCCCGCGCGTGCCGGTCATCGCCATCCGCCGCCGGTGGCGATCGTCGAAATCGAGCACGACGGTATCGGCCGGCGGCTCGCTCCAGCGATGTTGGCCTCGAACCTCGGTGGCGCGGATCATCGGGTATCGACCATGGCTGCCGCCCTAATACATGAAATAGCGCTGCGCCATGGGCAGCACTTCGGCGGGCGCGCAGGTGAGCAGTTCGCCATCGGCGCGCACCTCATAGGTTTCGGGATCGACCTCGATCTTCGGCGTGGCGCCGTTGTGGATCATGCTCTTTTTGGAGATGCCGCCCCGGGTGTTCTGCACCGCGTAGAGCTTCTTGGTGATGCCGAGCTTCCGGCCAAGTCCGGACGACACCGCAGCCTTCGAGGAGAACACCACCGAGGAGGCCGTCAGCGATTTGCCGAACGCTGCAAACATCGGCTGATAATGCACGGGCTGCGGCGTCGGGATCGATGCGTTCGGGTCGCCCATCGGCGCCGCCACGATCGAGCCGCCCTTGATGATGCATTCGGGCTTGACGCCAAAGAAAGCCGGCGGCCACAGCACGAGATCGGCGAGCTTGCCCTTTTCGACCGAGCCGATCAGTTTCGAGACGCCATGCGCGATCGCGGGATTGATGGTGTATTTGGCGATGTAGCGCTTGACGCGGAAATTGTCGTTGCTGCCCTTGTCTTGCGGCAACGCACCGCGCTGCTTCTTCATCTTGTCGGCGGTCTGCCAGGTGCGGATGATGACCTCGCCGAGCCGACCCATGGCCTGCGAATCCGAGGACATCATCGAGAGCGCGCCGAGATCGTGCAGAATGTCTTCGGCTGCGATCGTTTCCTTGCGGATGCGGCTTTCGGCGAAAGCCAGATCTTCCGCAATCGAGGGATCGAGATGGTGGCACACCATCAGCATGTCGAGATGCTCGTCGATGGTGTTGCGGGTGAACGGGCGCGTCGGGTTGGTCGAGGACGGTAACACGTTCTTCAGGCCGGCGATTTTAATGATGTCCGGCGCATGGCCGCCGCCGGCGCCTTCGGTATGGAAAGCGTGGATGGTGCGGCCCTTGAACGCCTTCACCGTATCCTCGACGAAGCCGGATTCGTTCAGCGTATCCGAATGCAGCATCACCTGGACGTCGTAATCGTCGGCAACGCTGAGGCAATTGTCGATCGCTGCAGGCGTCGTGCCCCAATCCTCGTGCAGTTTGAGCGCACAGGCGCCGGCCTTGATCATCTCGACCAGCGAAGCCGGGCGCGAGGCATTGCCCTTGCCGGAAATGCCCAGATTGACCGGAAACGCATCGAACGATTGGATCATCCGCGCGATGTGCCAGGGGCCGGGCGTGCAGGTGGTCGCATAGGTGCCGTGCGAGGGCCCGGTGCCGCCGCCCAGCATCGAAGTGACGCCGGACATCAAAGCATGCTCGATCTGCTGCGGGCAGATGAAATGGATGTGGCTGTCGAACCCGCCGGCAGTGAGGATCTTTCCCTCGCCCGCGATGATGTCGGTGCCGGGGCCGATCACGATGGTCACGCCGGGCTGGATATCCGGATTGCCGGCCTTGCCGATGGCGCTGATCATGCCTTCCTTGATGGCGACATCGGCCTTCACGATGCCCCAGTGATCGACAATCAGCGCATTGGTGATGACGGTATCGGCCGCGCCCTGCTTGTTGGTGACTTGCGACTGACCCATGCCGTCGCGGATCACCTTGCCGCCGCCGAACTTCACTTCTTCGCCGTAGGTCGTAAGATCCTTCTCTACCTCGATGATGAGATCGGTATCGGCGAGCCGCACCCGGTCGCCGGTGGTCGGCCCGAACATGTCGGCATAGACGGAACGTTTGATCTTTACGGACATGATTTGGCTCCGAATGTTTCGAACATGATCACAGCTTCCCCATCACATCGCCGCGGAAGCCGTAGATGGTGCGCTTGCCCGCAAGGGCCACAAGCTGAACCTCGCGGGTTTGTCCCGGCTCGAACCGCACCGCCGTGCCGGCCGCGATATCGAGCCGCATACCACGCGCGCGTCTTCGGTCGAATTTCAGCGCCGGATTGGTTTCGAAGAAATGGTAGTGCGAGCCGACCTGGATCGGACGATCGCCCGAATTGGCAACCGTCAGCGTCATCGTCTTGCGGCCGGCATTGAGTTCGATCTCGCCGTCCTTGATGAAGAGTTCACCGGGGATCATTTTATCTTTCTCCGTCACTTCTGGATTCCGGATCCGCCGCTTCGCGCCGTCCCGGAATGACTGGCGTCATCTGATCGGCTCGTGCACGGTGACAAGCTTGGTGCCGTCCGGAAACGTCGCTTCCACCTGAATGTCATGGATCATCTCGGCAATGCCCGGCATCACCTGGGCGCGGGTCAAGACTTGCGCGCCGGCCTGCATCAACTCGGCCACGGTGCGACCGTCGCGCGCGCCCTCGACGATGAAGTCCGAAATGATGGCGACGGCCTCGGGGTGGTTGAGCTTGACGCCGCGCTCGAGCCGGCGACGCGCCACCATGGCCGCCATTGAAATCAAGAGCTTGTCCTTTTCGCGAGGAGACAGATTCATGCGGGCACTCTGATTGATCTGAGCTGATCTGGTTGAACCGACATTCTGGTTGAGCCGAAAGTAATGGAGCCGAATCCTAGTTGAGCCAAAGCCGCGGCAGCGCCGAGCCGCTGGCGCGGCCGAGCACCGCCATCATATCGGCGCGAAGCTGCCCCGCATCTTGGGCACAGAAGCGCGCCATTGCAAACCCATTCCAGCAGGAGATGCCGACTTCGCCACCAAGCGATTTCGTGCCTTCGCGAGCTCGCTCGACGAGCGCCTCGTCGCCAGGGACGATCAGCGCGGTACCGACGGCCGCACCGCCTTTGGCGATCGCGGGATTTGCGAGCTTTGCGCCGATATCGCCATCGAGACGGACATTTTCGGCGAACACCAGCCTGCCGGCGCGGCGCAGCCGCCAACGGTCAACGAATTCGCCCCGCTTCAGTCGCTCGCCCATCGCAGCGCGACCGAATACCACGATTTCACACAAGAGAAACGAGGCGCCTTCCGCCACATCAATATCAAACTGCCGTCGCACCCGCGCCTGGTCGAACAGAATGGTTTCCTGCGGCAGCCAGCCGAGGTGCGAGCCGGCCTCTGCTTTCAGGTTAATTTGGAGTCGGGCGGCGGGGCCCGCGGCCCGGTAGATCTTTTCTGCCGCTGCCGTCGTCACGGTGAGCCGCGACCCCGCTCCGGTGGCAATGTCGATGTCGAAACGATCGCCGCCGGCAATTCCACCCGCGGTATTGACCAGGACCGCCGACAGGCCTTCGGCCTCGGGCGAGGGAAAACGTACGCGCAGTGATCCGGATTCATGGAGATGACGGCGGCGGGTGACACCGTCGACCCGGTGCACGTCAAAACGCACCGCGCCGTGAGCGCGGTTGGCCGCGAAAATCGCCGAAGTCGTGCTCGCGCTATCGGTCCGCATTCGCCCCAGCTCATTCCAAAACCGGCGCGCAACCGCTGCCGGTCGCCTCAAAAGTCAATTACAGGGCCATCTGCCGGCTGATCTCGCTCGGATCGAGGTTGCTGCGATCGCAGGAATATTTCACAGCGCCCCTGTCCATGACGGCGAAATTGTCGCCGAGCTCGCAGGCAAAGTCGAGATATTGTTCGACCAGCACGATCGCGATGTTGCCGAGGCTGCGCAGATAGGTAATCGCCCGCCCGATATCCTTGATGATCGACGGCTGGATGCCTTCGGTCGGCTCGTCCAGGAGCAACAATCTTGGCCGCATGACGAGCGCCCGGCCGATCGCGAGCTGCTGCTGCTGGCCGCCGGAAAGATCGCCGCCGCGGCGGCCGAGCATCGATTCCAGCACCGGAAACAGCGAGAACACGTCATCGGGGATATTGCGGTCCTGGCGCTTCAAGGGACCAAAGCCGGTCTTGAGATTTTCCTCCACCGTCAGCAACGGAAAGATCTCCCGCCCCTGCGGCACAAGGCCGATGCCCTTGCGGGCCCGCTCATACGGCTTCAAGCCGGTGATGTCGGTGCCATCAAACATGATCGATCCGCCGGAAATCGGATATTGCCCCACCATCGCGCGCAACAGGCTGGTCTTGCCGACGCCGTTGCGGCCGAGCACGCAGGTCACCTTGCCCGGCTCGGCCGACAGCGACACGCCGCGCAGCGCCTGGGCCGCGCCGTAATAGAGGCTGATGTTATCGACCTTCAGCATGGATCACCGCCCCAAATAGACTTCGACGACACGCTCATTCGCCGACACCTGGTCGATGGTTCCCTCGGCGAGCACGGTGCCTTCGTGCAGACACGTCACCTTGACGCCGAGCTCGCGCACGAAGGCCATGTCGTGCTCGACGACCATGACGGTTTTGTCCTTGTTGATTTCCTTCAGTAGCTCGGCGGTCTGGTGGGTTTCGACATCGGTCATTCCAGCGACCGGCTCGTCGACGAGCAGCAATTTCGGATCTTGCGCCAGCAGCATGCCGATCTCCAGCCATTGCTTCTGGCCGTGTGACAAGCTGCCCGCAAGCCGGTTGCGCGCGTCGGTCAGCCGGATGGTTTCCAGCACCCGTTCGATGCGCTCGGTTTCCGACCTCGCCTCGCGCCAGAACAAGGTGCCCTTCACGCCGTGGTCGACATTGAGGGCCAGCAGCAGATTGTCCTCGATAGTCTGGCTCTCGAACACCGTCGGCTTCTGGAATTTGCGGCCGATCCCGAGTTCAGCTATCCGCGTCTCGTCTAGTCTTGTGAGATCGGTCACGCCGTCGAACAGGACGGTGCCCTCGTCGGGCCTGGTCTTGCCAGTGATAATATCCATCATCGTGGTCTTGCCGGCGCCGTTGGGGCCGATGATGGCGCGCATTTCGCCGGGCTCCAGCGCGAGCGACAGATTGTTGATGGCATGAAAGCCGTCGAACGAGACATGCACGCCGTCGAGATAGAGCAGCGCAGAGGTTGCCCGGTTGTCCATGACGTTCATTGGTCTACTCCGCCATATCCGGTTCGCTGACGCCGTCTTCGCGCGCGGCGCTTTCGGTATTGTCCGATGGGCCCTTTGCGTTCCACGGCTCCCACCACGAATTGAAGGTACCGACGATGCCCCTGGGCAACAGCAGCGTCACCAGGATAAACAGGGCGCCGAGCATGAACAGCCAGTAAGGCGCCAGCGGGCCCGACGTGAAGTAGCTCTTGGCGTAGTTGACGACGACCGCCCCAAGTGCTGCGCCGATTAACGTACCGCGGCCGCCGACGGCCACCCAGATCACCGCTTCGATAGAGTTTCCGGGCGCAAACTCACTTGGGTTGATGATGCCGACCTGCGGCACGTAGAGCGCACCGGCGACGCCGGCCATGCAGGCCGACAGGGTGAAAACGAACAATTTGTAGGATTCGACGCGATAACCCAGAAAGCGCGTGCGGGATTCGGCGTCGCGAATGGCGATCAACACCTTGCCGAGTTTTGAGGTGACAACGGCGCGGCAAATCAGGAAGCCAATAATCAGCGCCAGACAGCTCAGGGCAAACAAGGCGGCACGCGTGCCGTCCGCCTGCACGTTGAATCCCAAAATATCCTTGAAGTCGGTCAGGCCGTTATTGCCCCCGAAACCGAAATCGTTGCGGAAGAAGGCGAGCAGCAGGGCATAGGTCATCGCCTGGGTGATGATCGAGAGATAGACGCCGGTGACGCGGGAGCGGAAAGCCAGCCAGCCGAAACAGAAGGCGAGCAGGCCCGGCACGAGAACAACCATCAGGGCTGCGAACCAGAACATGTCGAAGCCGTGCCAGTACCACGGCAGTTTCGGATAGTTCAGAAACACCATGAAGTCGGGCAGAATCGGATTTCCGTAGACGCCGCGGCTGCCGATCTGGCGCATCAGATACATGCCCATGGCGTAGCCGCCGAGCGCGAAAAAGGCGCCATGGCCGAGCGAAAGGATGCCGCAATAGCCCCAGATCAGGTCGATGGCGAGCGCAAGGATGGCGTAGCAGGCATATTTGCCGAACAGCGCCACCAGATAGGTCGGCACCTGCAGCATCGAGCCGGCCGGCAGCAGCAGGTTCGACAGCGGGATCAGCACGCCGCAGGCGGCGACCACGATCAGGAACAGAATTGCGCCGCGGTCCAGCGAGCGCGCGAGCACGTGCGGCATCATGCTTCCACCGCCCGGCCTTTAAGCGCGAACAGGCCGCGTGGGCGCTTCTGGATAAAAAAGATGATCAGCACCAGGATGCCGATCTTGCCAAGCACGGCACCGGCCACCGGCTCCAGGAACTTGTTGGCGATGCCGAGCGTGAAGGCGCCAACCAGAGTGCCCCACAAATTGCCGACGCCCCCGAACACCACAACCATGAAGGAATCGATGATGTAGCTCTGGCCGAGATTTGGGCTGACATTGTCGATCTGCGACAGCGCGACGCCCGCAATCCCGGCGATGCCCGAGCCAAGCCCGAAAGTCAGAGCATCGACCCGCGAGGTGGCGATCCCCATCGATGCTGCCATGCGACGGTTCTGCGTCACCGCGCGCATCTCCAGACCAAGCGCGGTATAGCGCAACATCGCGAGCAGGATCACGAATACGGCCATGGTGAAGCAGAGAATCCAGAGCCGGTTGTAGGTGATCGTGATCTGCCCGAGATCGAAGGCGCCACTCATCCAGGATGGATTGCCGACCTCTCGGTTGGTGGGGCCGAAGGTCGTACGTACCGCCTGCTGCAGCACCAGTGAGATGCCCCAGGTTGCGAGCAGGGTCTCCAGCGGACGGCCGTAGAGAAAACGGATGATCGAGCGCTCGATCAGCACGCCAACCGCCCCGGCAACGACGAAGGCGAGCGGCACGGCGATCAACAGCGAATAATCGAACAGGCCGGGATAGCTGGTGCGAATGATCTCCTGCACCACGAAGGTGGTGTAGGCCCCCAGCATCACCATCTCGCCATGGGCCATGTTGATCACGCCCATGACGCCAAAGGTGATGGCAAGACCGATCGCCGCGAGCAGCAGCACCGAACCGAGCGAAAGGCCGTACCAGGCATTCTGCACGGTCGACCACAGCGCAAGATTGCTCTGAATGGCCGAAGTCGCGTTGGCCGCGGCACGCGCGATGGCGGGCGGCTGTTCTCCGCTAAGGCCGGTGAGAAGCGCCAGGGCTTCCTGATCGCCCCGCGCCTTGATGGTCGCGATGGCTTCGAGCTTTTCAGCATCGGTGGCGTCGGCTTTGAAGAGCAGGATGGCGGCGCGCGCCTCGGTAAAGGCGAGCTTCGCGGCCTTGTTGGTCTCTTTCTGCAACGCGCCGTCGACGACCGGCAGCATCGACTCGTCATGGGTCTTGAAAACCGATTGCGCGGCCGCGATCCGCTTGACGGGATCCGGCGACAGGAGGGTCAGGCCGCCGAGCGCTGCCTCGACGGTGCGGCGCAGGCGGTTGTTGAGGCGGACCGCGGCGGCATTGTCCGGCAGCTTGTCCACGCCAGCACCTGTTGCGGCGTCGATGATCTTGCCGTCGTCCTGGGTGACATAGACTTTCTTGGTTTCGGGATCGGCCGAAAGCCGGCCGTCCTGGAGCGCGCTGATGATGGTGAAGGCGAGCGGGTTGCCTGAGGCCGCAACGGCGCCGATTGCCTCGTCGGTGTCGGAAAACTCGTCATTGGCGAATTTGGCGACCGCATCCTCGAATGGGCCGGCCAATGCTGGCAAGGCGAAAACGGCGATCAAACAGATTGAGAGGAAAAGCGCGCGAAGACGGTCAAAAACATTGGCGACCACTGGACGACCCCGGCAGAAGTAGACGGAAGACGGCGACATCGCCGCCTTCCAGGCCTCGTGGATTGGATTCCTCAAGTCTAGCATGATCGTGGGGCAAACGCTTTCGCGTTTGCCCCATTTTTCGAGATCATGCCTCTGGAATCAGGAACCCTGACCGCCGCACTTGTTGGTCTTGGTATTGTAGTTGCCGCACTTCTTGCCAACCCAATCGCCGATCAGGTCCTTGGAGCCCTCAAGCTCCTTCGACCAGGCATCGCCGGCCACCAGGCCCGGGGTCTTCCACACCACGTCGAACTGGCCGTTGGCTTTGATTTCGCCGATGAACACCGGCTTGGTGATGTGGTGGTTCGGGAGCATCTTGGAGATGCCGCCGGTCAGGTTCGGTGCTTCGATGCCGGGCAGTGCGTCGATCACCTTATCCGCATCGGTCGACTTCACTTTCTCAACCGCCTTGACCCACATGGCGAAGCCGATGACGTGAGCTTCCATCGGATCGTTGGTCACGCGCTTCGGGATTCTTGGTGTAAGCCTGCCAATCCTTGATGAACTTCTCATTGGCGGGCGTCTTGATCGAACTCGAAGTAGTTCCAGGCAGCCAGATGGCCGACCAGCGGCTTGGTGTCGATGCCGGCGAGCTCTTCTTCACCCACCGAGAACGCGACCACCGGAATGTCGGTCGCCTTGATGCCCTGGTTGCCGAGTTCCTTGTAGAAGGGAACGTTGGCGTCGCCGTTGATGGTGGAAACCACCGCGGTCTTCTTGCCGGCCGAGCCAAACGCCTTGATCTTGGAGACCTCGGTCTGCCAGTCGGAGAAGCCGAATGGCGTGTAGTTGATCATGATGTCTTCCGGGGCGACTCCCTTGGACTTGAGGTAGGCTTCCAAGATCTTGTTGGTAGTGCGCGGATAGACGTAGTCAGTGCCTTCCAGCACCCAGCGCTTCACCTTTTCGTCCTTCATCAGGTAATCGACCGCGGGAATCGCCTGCTGGTTCGGCGCGGCCCCCGTGTAGAACACGTTGCGCTCGCTCTCCTCACCCTCGTACTGCACCGGATAGAACAGGATGCTGTTGAGCTCCTTGAACACCGGGAGCACGGATTTGCGCGAAACCGAGGTCCAGCAGCCGAACACGACGGCGACCTTGTCCTTGGTGATCAGCTCGCGCGCTTTTTCCGCAAACAGCGGCCAGTTCGAGGCGGGATCGACGACGACAGCCTCGAGCTTCTTGCCGAGCACGCCGCCCTTCTTGTTCTGCTCGTCGATCAAAAAGAGAACCGTATCCTTCAGCGTGGTTTCGCTGATGGCCATGGTGCCGGAGAGCGAGTGAAGAACGCCGACCTTGATGGTGTCGTCGGCTGCTTTGGCGTTGGAGAACGCGGCCACGCCCAAGACGAGCCCGGCGGTCGCCGCCAACCATCGACGGCGGCTCACTGCCGTCAAGTCGTGAGTAAGTTGTGTAAGCATGAAATGTCATCTCCCTGACGCAGGCGTGAAACGCTGCTAAACGGCCCCACGGCCGCCTGCGTTAACGGAATCGCAAGAACCATGCCACGGTCCCTTCGTGAGTTAAGCGAATGGCATCGTTGAAGAATCGCGCCTGCTGAATTCACCGGATCTGGCCTTCGCCTAATATTTAGGCGAAATAAATGTATGCTTAGCTTGCAAAATGGCTAATCCATAAGCAAATGCGGCAAACGAGGGGCTTCCGGGCACAAAAATTTGGCATATGATCCGCCGGACGCGCTCTGGGAAGCCTTTGCAGCTGTTTAGGGTCGTCAGAGCGACGAATCGCCGATGCACCTTGAAAGCGCCTCGTTCGTGTTCCATATGTGCGGCACGACCCCGGAAATCATCGGGTCACCGCGAGCCGCGTGTTCTTGAGCCCGTCCAACGGTTTCTGGCTTGCCCCTTCACCCAACCAAATCCGACGCCCCAAACACGCGGGTGTCTCAAGACATCCCGCGCGCGCCTGACCAGGATGTCGGGCGCCTGCCATTTACAATGGAAAGTACCCACCTTTTGACCTCGTTTAAAGATTTCGGCCTCGCCGATCCCATCTCACGTGCGCTCAAGGAAGAGAATTACCTGACGCCCACGCCCATCCAGGCCCAAACCATCCCCCTCGCACTTGCCGGCCGTGACGTGGTCGGCATCGCCCAGACCGGAACCGGCAAGACCGCAGCATTCGCGCTGCCGATCTTGCACCGCATTCTGGAAAACCGCGTCAAGCCGCAGCCGAAGACCTGCCGCGTGCTCGTGCTCAGCCCGACACGGGAATTGTCGGGGCAGATTCTCGACAGTTTCAACGCCTATGGCCGTCACATCCGCCTCACTTCGGCACTGGTGATCGGCGGCGTCCCGATGGGACGTCAGGTCCGCTCGATCATGCAAGGCGTCGAAGTCCTGGTGGCCACGCCCGGCCGCCTGCTCGATCTCGTGCAGAGCAACGGCCTGAAGCTCGGTCACGTCGAGTTCCTCGTGCTCGACGAGGCCGACCGCATGCTGGACATGGGCTTCATCAACGACATCCGGAAGATAGTCGCCAAATTACCGGTCAGACGGCAGACGCTATTCTTCTCGGCGACCATGCCCAAGGACATCGCCGAACTCGCCGAGGCGATGCTGCGTGACCCCGCAAGGGTGGCCGTGACGCCGGTCGCCTCGACGGTCGAGCGCATCACCCAGCGGATCATCCAGGTCGATCATTCGTCCAAACCCGCCTGGCTCGCTCAGCTCTTGAAGCAGGAAACGGTCGATCGCGCGCTGGTCTTTACCCGCACCAAGCACGGCGCCGACAAGGTGGTGAAGGGCCTTGCGCGCGCCGGCATCAGCGCCGACGCCATCCACGGCAACAAGTCGCAAAATCATCGCGAGCGGGTGCTGGCGGCGTTCCGCGCCGGCGAAATCCGCACGCTGGTCGCCACCGACATTGCCGCCCGCGGCATCGACGTCGATGGCATCTCGCATGTGGTGAATTTCGATCTTCCCAACGTGCCCGAAACCTACGTCCATCGCATCGGCCGCACCGCGCGCGCCGGCGCCGATGGCGTCGCGATCTCGCTGGTCGCAGGGGCCGAGGAGTTGGCCTATCTGCGCGACATCGAGAGGCTGATCCGCATCGCGCTGCCGAGGGAGGACCGGCGCACGCCCGGTCATCGCGAGCCGGCACCGGCGCCGACGCAGCATCGTGGCGGGCGGCCTTCCCCGCGCGTCCATGCGGCACGCGCAAATGAGGCCTCGCCGGCATCGAAAGGGCCTCGCCGACGCCACCGTCCTGGTGGTAATATTGGCGCTACACCAACCCACCGGAGCGAAGTCAACCGGCAGGAGCCGCACCGTCCGTCGCAAGGCGGCGGCAAGGCCGAAGGATTGCAGGGGGTCGCCTTCTTGTACCGCGAGAGCCGCCCGAATACCCGACCTAACCGTACGCAACGGCCACGCTAGCCGTCGGTCGACCTGGAGATAGAGACATGGCTAAAGAAGAGCTGATCCAGTTCGAAGGACTGGTCACCGAAATCCTCCCCGATGCCCGCTACCGCGTCCAATTGGACGCGGGCCACGAGATCGTGGCTTATACCGCCGGCAAGATGAAGAAGAACCGGATCAAGACCCTGGCGGGAGACCGGGTGACGATCGAAATGTCGCCATACGATCTGGAAAAAGGCCGCCTGATTTTCCGGCACAAGGACGAGCGTCCCGGTGGCGGCGGCGCCGGCGGTACCGGCGGAAGCGGTGCGCCGCGCGGCGCGCCACCACGCGGCCAATTCCGCCGAAGGTAAGGCAACGCTTGCGAAGCTTTTTGCCAAAATTGCGCGTGACGGGATTGTGCCGCCGCGCGGACCTCCACGTGCAAGCCTTGGCGCGATCAAAAAATCGCGCACCTCAGGATTGTTTTGGGGGCTACTTTGGAATAATATGAACCTATCGATTTTCGGCCGGACGACATTAGCTATCCACCGGTACAGCCGGTTTAGACGCTGACGACCCTTCCAAAAATTCGATCTCACCAGCCCATCATAAGTGGGCTTTTATATATCTATCTTGAGAAGGGACTATCCCGTGAGCATGGGAACCGTGAAGTGGTTTAACGCGACCAAGGGCTTCGGCTTTATCCAACCGGATGACGGCGGCAATGACGTGTTCGTGCACATCAGCGCCGTCGAACGCGCCGGACTTGGAACTCTGCGTGAGGGCCAAAAGATCAGCTACGAAATCGTGGCAGATCGCCGTTCTGGCAAGTCTTCGGCCGACAATCTGCGCGCCGCCGGCTAGGCGAATTTCATCCGGTCCCGCTCGCAAGAGTTGGACACGGAAAATCGCGTTGAACAGATCCGACAAACAGAAAAGGCCGTGCTGTCAGCGCGGCCTTTTTTCACTTGCCCGACGAGCCGGCAACCCGCCTCAGGTCAGCGGGCAGGTGTTGGCGGGAGCGACTAGAACGGGGAGATTATTATAGACAACGCAAACGACCTGACGTGGCCGGGAAATGGCGAAATCGCTAAGCGTTACGCCGGTTGGCGCCATGACGTAACCGATCGTGGGTACGTACAGATAGCTCACCTCGCTCCAGATCAGGTAGGTTTGCTTGGAGTTCAAAAACGCTGCCGGGATAACGTCTGTCACGGTATCGCCCGCATTGCGGGTTGACGTCTGCAGCGTTGCCTGCGAGGCGCCGCTGCCGACGGTTGCCTGCTTGCTCCACACAATCTTCGCGACACCGGTGGAGTCGACATAGACCTCCGAAACCCTGGCACTGGTGGGCGTCGCCACATACGGCTGGAAAATCGCGATGCTGGCGGTGAAGACGTTCTGCACATAGGTGTCGTCTATCGTCGCCTGGGTTGCCTGAGGCGCCGACGACGGCGCCTGCGACGTCAGGTCGGACAGCGTTCGGGCCACCAGCGTAACCTTGCGATCGAGCGCAACGCCTTGGGCAAAATCGACCACGCCAAACATCATCACCAGCATCATCGGAACGATCAGGGCAAATTCGATCGCCACGACACCACTGCGATCCCTGAACATATCCAGGGCGGAACGCACTACGCGAAATCCAATCCATGACATCGGGGCGCTCTTCATCGCTGTTGCCTTAGGGCTCGTTCTGGAACGCGGCGGTGGCAACCAGGAGCCGCTTATTGCCGGCTAAATTGGAAATATTGTATCCGAGCCCAGTGACGAAGAGCGGCCATTGATAGAAAAACCGCACGACCACGATGCTTCCGGGCCCGCCGGGGCTGAAAGTAAGGCCTGCTGTGGTGAAATTGTCGGTGTCATCGATCTGGCTGTTGATGACGATGTTCTGGAATGCCGTATAGCTTTTAACGTCGGCAGAAACTTTAGTGCAATCGAACAAGGCGGATTGAGCCGCGGGCGGCGGAGGAGAGCAGACCGCGTTGATCAAATCCTGCGCGGACTGGTAGACGGTCGGGTTGTTCGACACTTGCCCGGTCAAAACCAGACGCGCGGCATCTTGCGTCATGGTTTCAAGCCCCTGGCTCGCAAAAAACATGATGCCTGTCTCGAGAGTCGCAAACAGCAACGCGAAGAAGAGCGGTGCGATGAACGCGAATTCGACGGCGGCCGAACCCCGGCGATTGCGCCGGAATCGGCGGAGAATGCGCGTGGCGGCGATTGTTGGGGCAGCGGGCGACGACATCGATGAGACCCCCATATGGGCAGCAATTGTGTGCCCGTGAGAAGTACCGGAAAGTGATTGTTGAAGTGTTTCGCCGGATTGGAACAGGACGACCCGCTTCGTTAACCGCGCGTTAACTAATGTGAGTCCGCACTTAGGGCGGGGACGCGCCCTCACGTTGGCGAGAGCTGAGACCTACCGTTAGCTGGCCTTATTGCTTTGCCGCGGCGCTGTTGCCGGCCTGGCTGCTCAGAGTGCCGGCCTGGTCCATTGCGGACTTGAAGTAAGTCTCGCCATCGCCAAGGGTGATGCGCCGCTGGCAAATCGGCAGGCAGCTATATGATTCCCGATCGACGCCGCGATAGACGGTGATGAGCTGATCGGTCGGACCTTCGACCTGAATGACACGATCGACCAGCACCTCGCCTGCGCGGTCCATCGCAATGAAATTGGTCGCGCCATAACCCTTTCCGGTGACGACGATCACCCCGCCGGGTTGCAGGGCTACGTCCGCAATCAGCGGATTTCCGACGACGATGGTGGCAACGCGGGCCGGAAGCTTGACGAGTCTTGCCTGGTCGACGTTCACCGCGATGGTGTTGGCCGACGGCTCGGCAATGACTGCTGCCGGCCACAACAGGATCGCGGCCGCCAACGACGGCAATCCAAGACAAGCGCGCGCGAGAAACGGCAAGGACCTGAGCGACATACGATACCCCGGGACGTTGACAAGCCGGCAAAAGCGATACGCAGCGGAACCGGCGCCCGACGGGGCAAATCTGACCTCAATTAGTGAATGAACTGCAAATACGTCCGAGATTCCCGACGGTATGCGAACCTAGTGACGAAAAGGGTAAGCGAGTTGCCCAACAATTTCATTCGGAATTTCACGATCGTCGGCACCGTAGTTTTCCGGAAGCTCGTCTTCCGGCATCCGGAACGTTCCAAAAAGGATGTCCCAGATCGGAAACGTCCCGGCGAAATTGGTGTTGCCGCCCTCTTCCAGCGCGGTGTGGTGCCAACGGTGAAAGACCGGGCTCGCCAGCACGTATTTGAACGGGCCGAGTGTCCAGCTCAGATTGGCGTGCACGAACGCCGAATGGAACGTCGTAAATGGCCCGACCCACAGCATGATGTTGGGCGAGATGCCGGCCATCAGCAAGATAACGTCGACCGCAATCGTTCCCAGGAACAGATTGGCGGGATGGAAGCGCGCCGCCGAAATCCAGTCCAGATCTTCCGATGAATGATGGATCGCGTGATATTTCCAGAATGCGCCGCCGTGAAACAGCCGGTGCAGCCAGTACAGCATGAAGTCCGACAGGATCAGGAACAACAGCCCTTGCGACCAAAGCGGTAACTGCGACAGCGGGCCGTGGCCGTTGTCGTAGAAGGCGATCAAGTCGTCAGCGCCGTGGATGTTGAAGACCACGCCGGCGCCGAGCACCAGCAGCCCGATCCGCAGCACGCGGGCGAACAACGGGACAAAGAACCAGTAGCAGATATCGGTGACGAGTTCGCGCTTGCGCCACCAGGGCGCTGTGGCATTGCAGGCCCAGAAATGGGTCAGCACCGAGAACACCAGCGCCAGCACGATCGTGATGGGCACCACCTTGGCGATGGTCTGGCCGAGCATCTCGACGACTTCCAGCACTAAGTTGGACATGGCGGCCTCATCCGATCAGGAATTCAGGAGTACGCCTCGCCGCTTAAGGAGCCGTAAACCAGAGCGTTTCGTGCTTGCGCTTGTCTCTTGTTACCAGACGAGGCAGCGCGATCCTGGGGGAATGGAATTTTACGAAAGCCCTTAATTCCAAATTTACTCTGCTCAACAACAGCTACTTCCGGCGATGTTTGCGTGATCGAATTAACCGCACCGCAATTGTCCGACCTTAGGGTGGGGCCTTGGTCACGGTGCTGAGAACGCCGGCGAGACCACAGTTAGTTCGACCAGCCACGTGTTCACATGGAGTTACCTATGAAGAATCTTATCGCGCGTTTCGTGAAGGACGAGTCCGGCGCCACCGCCATCGAATACGGCCTGATTGCGGCCGGCATTTCGCTCGCAATTATCGCGGTCGTCAACGGCATCGGCAGCAACCTGAACACCAAGTTCAACTCGATCAACAGCTCGCTGAAGTAAGCGGCCGCTACGATCTAACATCAAAGGCCTCGGTCGATCCGGGGCCTTTTTTGCATCTCGCGTATGTGGCGTAACACCAAGCGTATTTTTGAGGTAGCCTCCGCCGCAGCGAATCCAGCATCGCTCGCGGCCGGCGCGAGAGGCGATTCGGCGGCGGCGGTGGTCTGTGCCGCGCTGGCGCTGGCGCTTATCGTTCTTGGCTGCCGGATCGCAAGTGTTTGGTAACAAGCGTGCGGTGGCGGGTCCGGCCATTTCCCGATTGTTCACCTATGAACGCTAGATTCCCAGGATCTTCCGACCTCCAGTCGTCAGCACAGGCCGCATAAATCCATGATCCTCGACCTCGCACGCCTGCTGCTGTTTCCGGCCCTGATGGCGTTCGCCGCGGCAAGCGATCTCTTCACGATGACGATTTCGAACCGGGTCTCGCTGGCGCTGGCGGCAAGCTTCTTGGTGCTGGCACTCGCGAGCGGCATGGGATTTTCCGATCTCCTTCAGCATCTCGGTGCCGGCGCGGCCGTGCTCGCGATAGCCTTTGCCTGCTTCGCAATGGGCTGGGTCGGCGGCGGTGACGCCAAGGTGGCGGCGGGCGCGGCGCTTTGGTTCGGCTTCGGTCATCTCCTGAATTACCTGCTCTATGCCTCGCTGTTCGGTGGCGCCCTGACGCTGCTGCTGCTCCAGTTCCGGCAATGGCCCCTGCCCTATGTGCTCGCGGGCCAGTCATGGTTGCTCAGGCTGCACGCCAAGGAGAGCGGGATACCTTACGGCATCGCACTGGCGATCGGCGCTTTGGTCGTCTATCCCGAAACCGAATGGATCAAGTCTGTCGACTTGACGCACTTCGTCATTCACTGATCGCCACAGAGGTAAACTCCCGTTAAGGCGATTTAGATACGCCTCATTAACCATGCTTTGACGAATAGCTGGTCAACTCCCATCACGGCGGCGGAAGCGTCGCGGCGTAATGTGGAAAGTGAAGCGTATGAATAGGGCACGCATAGTCGTGCTGTCCATCGCTCTCGGTGCCGGCGGCGTTGCAGCCTATCTCGTGAGCGGATCGGACAGCAAACCGCCTCCGGCGGAACCGGTCGTGCAGCTGCAGACCGTCGACGTTCTCGTGGCCAAATCCGACATCGGTCTCGGTCAGACGCTCACGCCCAACGAAATGCAGTGGCAAACCTGGCCCGCGGCAGCGGCGAGCAACAGCTTCATTCGCCGCAGCGAGCGCCCGGACGCGACCACCCAGATCGCCGGCTCGATCGCGCGATCGCCCTTCATCGCGGGCGAGCCGATCCGCGAGCCGAAGCTGATCAAGGCCAACGGATCAGGCTTCATGGCGGCGATCCTGCCCACCGGCATGCGCGCCATTTCCACCGAGATTTCGCCCGAAAGTGGCGCCGGCGGCTTCATTTTGCCCAACGACCGCGTCGACGTCCTTCTTACCACGCGCGAGAAAAACCCGAATCCGGCCATCGCCACCGATATTGTCGTTTCGAGGATCATCCTGACGAACATTCGCGTTCTCGCGATCGACCAGGCGCCGAAGGAGAAGGACGGTCAGAATTCCGTCGTCGGCAAAACCGCAACGCTTGAGCTGAAGCCCGAGCAAACATTCGTTCTCGCCGCCGCGCGCCAGGCCGGCACGCTGTCGCTGGCACTGCGCAGCATTGCCGACGCCAACCAGGCCGAGATCGTGCTCGACGACCGCTCTCGCCAGCTGGGTAGCATCAATGTGGTTCGTTACGGCGTCAACACCCCCACGACAATACAGAAGTGACCAAAGGACCAAGCGATATGAAATGCAGGGAAAACCGGCTTCCTGTGCGGACTTTTCTGATCCGCGCCCTGTCGTTTTCGGCCGCCGCCGCGATGACCCTCAACCCCGCTTTGGTCCCGGCGGTAGCCGGCGACATTCGCCCCGTCCCGCCGGTCACGGCCGACGGGCAGATGAATGCGCGCTTCCTGGCCCTCGGCATCGGCAAGTCGCTCGTGATCGATCTGCCGCGCGACATCAAGGACGTGCTGGTGGCGGATCCGAAGATCGCAAACGCCGTCGTGCGTTCGGCGCAGCGCGCCTACATCATCGGCGCTGCGGTCGGTCAAACCAACATCGTGTTCTTCGATTCCGCAGGCCAGCAGATTGCGGCCTATGACATCGCCGTGAAACGCGACCTCAATGGTCTGCGCAGCGCGCTGAAGGTGACAATGCCGAATTCCGACATTCAGCTCGAAGGCCTCGGCGACGGCGTGATTCTTACCGGCACCGCGGCGAGCCCGATCGAGGCACAACAGGCCGGCGATCTCGCGGCAAGGCTGGTGGGCGGCGCCGAAAAGGTTGTCAACTCCATCACGGTGCGCGGCCGCGACCAGGTGATGTTGAAGGTAACGGTCGCCGAAGTCGCGCGATCGATCATCAAGCAGCTCGGCATCGACTTGAGCGGCAAGCTCAACTACGGCACCGCGGTCGTCAATTTCAATAACACTAATCCCTTCACGCAGACGGGTCAGGCGCTCGTCGCCAATAACGCCATCACGACCTCGTTCGGCTCGACGCCGTCGGTTCAGGCCACCGTGCGGGCGATGGAGAGCGCCGGCGTGGTACGAACCCTGGCGGAGCCGAATCTGACGGCGATTTCCGGCGAGTCCGCGACATTCATCTCCGGCGGCGAATTTCCGATTTCGACCGGCGTCACCTGCCAAACCACGGCGGCGGGCGCGGTCGGACAGTGCGCGCCATCGATCGCTTTCAAGAAATTCGGTATCTCGCTCAATTTCACGCCGGTCGTGCTCACCGAGGGCCGTATCAGCCTGCGGGTGATGACCGAAGTATCCGAAGTGTCCAACGACAATTCGATCAACATCACCGGCGTTCAGGTTCCCTCGATCAAGACCCGCCGCGCCGAGACCACGCTGGAAATCCCCTCCGGTGGCTCGATGGCGATGGCCGGCCTGATTCAGGACCAGACCAAACAGGCGATCAACGGCCTTCCCGGCCTTTCGCAATTGCCGGTGCTGGGCCAGCTGTTCCGCAGCCGCGACTACATCAACAACCAGACCGAGCTGATGGTGCTGGTGACGCCCTACATCGTGAGAGCCGTTGCGCAGAAGGATCTGTCGCGGCCGGATGACGGGTTTGCCGCGGCCTCGGATCCGCAGACGGATCTTCTGGGCAGCATCAACCGGATCTATGGCATTCCCGGCCGCGTCGAACCGGCTCGAAATTATCGCGGCACCTACGGCTTTATCACTGACTAAGGCGGGACAAGGACGAAAAAGATGACAGCCACGATACCCGTCGAATGCAAACGCGGCTTCCGCATCGCGGGCGCGCTTGTCGGTCTCGCAATCGCGCTCGGCGCCTGTACGCACACCGACGATGTGGTCGCGACAGCGAGCGTACCCGACGATTACCGGTTGCGGCATCCAATCGCGATCCAGGAGGCCGATCGTTCCGTGGTGATTTTTGTCGGTCACGCGCGTGGCGGCCTGTCGGCCGAACAGCGCGCCGACGTGATGGGTCTGGCGCAAATCTGGCTCCATGAGGGAACCGGCGCGATCATCGCCGATGTGCCGGTCGGAACGCCCAACGCGCGAGCAGCCGCAGAAGCGTTCCGGGAAGCCCAGGCGATGCTCACGGCGGCCGGCGTACCGCCGCGCGGTGTCACCGTGCGCCATTACCATCCGGACGACCCGCGCCAACTGGCAACGGTTCGGCTGAACTATCCGAAAATCTCCGCCGTGGCGGGACCATGCGGATTGTGGCCGGAGGATCTCGGCTCCTCGATCAAGGACAAAGGCTATTTCGAGAACAAGCCGTATTACAATTTCGGCTGCGCCTATCAGCGTAACATGGCCGCCATGGTGGACAATCCATCAGACCTGGTGCAGCCGCGTCCTGAGACGCCCGCCTATACGGTGCGCCGCACGGAAGGCTTCGAAAAATATCGCAAGGGCACCACCACCACCACCACCTATCCCGAGGCCGAAAGAGCCAAACTCAGCGATACAGGCAAATGATCAGTTACGCGCGCCAGAATCCGGAAACACCGTCGGAGGTCACCGCGTCGCCCGCGGAAGACCACATTGCACCCGCGCCGCGCGTGTCGGTGCAGGCCTTCTGCGAGACGGTGGAGACTGCCGCCGCGGTGCAGTCGGCGGGCGAGGACAGACGCCTTGGCAAGGCCCATCTCAAGATACAGATGGGGGGCATGGCGG
Organism: uncultured Alphaproteobacteria bacterium; assembly: GCA_963722265.1. Taxonomy (GTDB): domain Bacteria; phylum Pseudomonadota; class Alphaproteobacteria; order Rhizobiales; family Xanthobacteraceae; genus Bradyrhizobium. The sequence goes on from CAVRKR010000001.1 coordinate 191,365, forward strand.
CCGCCATCGAGGCCTATCGAACTGCGCCCACCCCAAATGTGATCATTCTTGAGACCGAAGGCCGCAACGACATTCTCACCGGCCTCGATCAGCTCGCGACCGTGTGCGATTCCGGCACCAGGGTCATCGTGGTCGGCCGCATCAATGACATCACGCTATATCGCGAACTGGTGCGTCGCGGCGTCAGCGATTACCTGATCGCCCCGATCAACACGCTGGACGTGGTGCGATCGATCTGCGGGCTGTTTTCCTCGCCGGAAGCGAAAGCCGTCGGCCGTATCATCGCCGTCGTCGGCGCAAAAGGCGGCGTCGGCGCATCCACCATCGCGCATAACGTTGCCTGGGCCATCGCGCGCGACCTGGCGTTGGATTCGGTGGTGGCCGATCTCGACCTTGCTTTTGGCACCGCCGGCCTCGACTACAATCAAGATCCGCCGCAAGGGATCGCCGACGCGGTATTTTCGCCCGATCGCGTCGATACCGCGTTTATCGACCGCCTGCTGTCGAAATGCACGGATCATCTCAGCCTTTTGGCGGCGCCCGCGACGCTGGATCGGGTCTACGATTTCGGCGCCGATGCTTTCGATGCGATCTTCGATACCCTGCGCACCACGATGCCGTGCATTGTGCTCGATGTCCCGCATCAATGGTCGGGATGGACCAAGCGCGCGCTGGTCGCCGCCGACGATATCCTGATCGTCGCAGCGCCCGACCTCGCCAACCTGCGCAATACCAAGAATATGTTCGATCTGTTGAAGGCAGCGCGACCCAACGACCGGACCGCGCTTTATTGCCTCAATCAGGTCGGCGTTCCCAAGCGGCCGGAAATAAACGCCAGCGAATTCGCCAAGGCGATCGAGAGCGAGCCGATTGTTTCGATTCCATTCGATCCGCAAATGTTCGGCTCGGCCGCCAATAACGGCCAGATGGTCGCGGAGATTTCCGCGACCCATCGAAGCATCGAAATGTTCCTGCAGATCGCACAACGGCTGACGGGCCGCGGCGAGACCAAAAAGCCGCGGGGTTCGTTCCTTTCACCCCTGATTGAGAAGCTGCGGGCAAAGTGACTTGACCCGTTTGGAGTGTCGTCGTGTTTGGTAAGCGTAGCGGTACAGAAGCCGATTCGAGGGTCGCAAGGCCTGCCGCGGCCGCGCCGGAATCTCCTTCCGGCGCGGCCGCAGCGCCGCGCGTTCCGTTGCCGCCGGCCGTATCATCTCCGCCCCTGTCGCCGGCCAAACCGGCACCGCCGCCGCCCGCCATGGAAGCGCGGCGCTCCGATACCTATTACCAGGTCAAGGCGACGATCTTCGGCGCCCTGATCGAAGCGATCGATCTTGCCCAGCTCGCCAAGCTAGACGGCGAATCGGCGCGCGAGGAAATCCGCGATATCGTCAACGAGATCATCGCGATCAAGAACATCGTCATGTCGATCGCCGAGCAGGAAGAACTGCTCGACGACATCTGCAACGACGTTCTCGGATACGGCCCGCTCGAACCGCTGTTGTCGCGCGACGACATCGCCGACATCATGGTGAACGGCGCCGGCACGGTCTACATCGAAGTTGCGGGACGAATTCAGCGCACCGGCATTCGTTTCCGCGACAACCAGCAGCTCCTCAATATCTGCCAGCGCATCGTCAGCCAGGTCGGCCGGCGTGTCGACAAATCTTCGCCGATCTGTGACGCGCGCCTTGCCGACGGCTCGCGCGTCAACGCCATCGTTCCGCCACTGGCGATCGATGGCCCGGCGCTGACGATCCGCAAGTTCAAAAAGGACAAGCTGACCCTCGACCAGTTGGTCAAGTTCGGAGCGATCACGCCGGAAGGCGCGGAAATTCTGCAGATCATCGGTCGCGTCCGGTGCAACGTGCTGATTTCAGGCGGTACCGGCTCCGGCAAGACGACGCTCTTGAATTGTCTCACCAACTATATCGACGACGAAGAACGCGTCATCACCTGCGAAGACGCCGCCGAACTTCAGCTCCAGCAGCCGCATGTGGTGCGACTGGAAACCCGGCCACCCAACATCGAGGGCGAGGGCCAGGTCACGATGCGTGAACTGGTGCGCAACTGCCTGCGTATGCGCCCTGAACGCATCATCGTCGGCGAAGTCCGCGGCCCTGAGGCATTTGATCTATTGCAAGCCATGAACACCGGCCACGACGGATCAATGGGGACCCTGCACGCCAACAACCCCCGAGAAGCTCTGTCACGCTGCGAATCGATGATCACGATGGGCGGCTTTTCGCTCCCGTCGCGGACCATTCGGGAGATGATCTGCGCGTCGATCGACGTCATCATCCAGGCCGCCCGCTTGCGCGACGGCTCCCGCCGCATCACCCACATCACCGAGGTGATGGGGATGGAAGGCGACACCATCATCACCCAGGATCTGTTCCTCTACGACATGGTCGGTGAGGACGCCAACGGCAAGATCATCGGCCGGCATCGCTCAACCGGCATCGGGCGGCCGCGCTTCTGGGAGCGCGCAAGATACTATGGCGAAGAGAAGCGGCTTGCCGCGGCGCTCGACGCTGCCGAAGTCAAAGGCGAGGTTTGAAGGAGACCGCCATGAAGATGCAAGCACTCGCTCTGGCCTTTCTTGCCGCCGCCGCCATCGGCGGCGTAGCCTGGGTCTTTCTGTATCCGCTGCTTTCGGGAGAGAAGAAAGCCGAAGGCCGTCGTGCATCAGTGGCCAAGGCAGAACCGGTCGCAGCTCGCCAAACTCAGAAAGACCAGCGCACGCGCCGCGAACAGGTCGAAGGATCATTGAAGGAACTCGAAGCGCGGCGGCTGAAGGACAAGAAAATCACGCTGACCGCCCGTCTCACGCAAGCCGGCCTGGACTGGTCACCGCGGAAGTTCATGATGGTGTCCGGCATCCTGGCGGCCGCCGCCTTTGTCATGGCGATGCTGGCGGGAGGCGGACCGCTTGGCGCCATCGGCATGGCGTTCGCCGCCGGGTTCGGTCTGCCACGCTGGATGCTGAGTTTTCTCAAGAAGCGGCGGGAAAAGGCCTTTCTGCGCGCGCTGCCGGACGCCGTCGACGTGATCGTTCGCGGCATCAAGGCCGGCCTTCCGCTGTTTGAATCCATCAAGGTGGTTGCCGCCGACTCGCCGGAGCCGCTTCGAAGCGAATTTTTGGCCATCATCGAAACCCAGGCCATTGGCATGCCGCTAGGTGAGGCGTGCGGGCGCCTGTTCGAGCGCATGCCGGTACCGGAGGCAAACTTCTTCGGCATCGTCATTTCGATCCAGCAGAAATCGGGCGGCAATCTCTCCGAGGCCCTCGGCAACCTCTCCAAGGTGCTGCGCGACCGCAAGAAGATGGCCGAGAAGATCCAGGCCATGTCGATGGAAGCCAAGGCCTCGGCGGGCATCATCGGCGCATTGCCGCCGATCGTCATGCTGCTCGTCTATCTTACGACGCCGGCCTACATCTCGCTGTTATGGACGCACCCGACAGGCCAATTGATGCTTGTCGGCTGCGCGATATGGATGTCGATCGGCATCCTCGTAATGAAGAAAATGATCAACTTCGACTTTTGACGGTGCAGCATGATTAGTTTTCTGGTCGACAAGCTCCACGACGCGCGGTTCATGACCATGCTGCTCGCCGCAATTGCGGTGAGCGCGACGGCCTACACGCTGATCATGCCGCTGTTCGCGGGCGAAGGGCTCGCCAAGCGCATGAAGGCGGTTGCCAGCGAACGCGAGCGGATCCGGGCGCGCGAGCGCGAGCGCCTCTCCAAGACCGAAAAGGTTTCGCTGCGCCAGACGCCGAAGCAGCTCGTTTCCAAGGTGGTCGAGGATTTCAATCTGGGCAAATGGTTGGCCCAGGAAGCCGCGCGCGACAAGCTCACGATGGCGGGTTACCGCGGCCAGGCCCCCTATGTCACGTTCCTGTTCTTCCGCCTGGTGACCCCCATCCTGCTCTTCATCGCGGCGACACTGTATGTATTCGTGATTTCTCACATGCAGCAGTCGGTCACGATCAAGATCGGCATCTGCATCGGCGCGGCCTATCTTGGTTTGCAGGCGCCGATGCTGTTCCTGAAAAATGCGATCTCAAAGCGTCAGCTCTCGATCAAACGCGCCTTTCCCGATGCGCTCGACCTTCTGCTGATCTGTATCGAGTCCGGCATGTCGATCGAAGCGGCGTTCCGCAAGGTCAGCGTCGAGATCGTGACCCAGTCGGTGGCGCTGTCGGAGGAATTCACACTGACCACGGCCGAGCTGTCCTATCTGCAGGATCGCAAGGTCGCTTACGAAAACCTCGCCAAGCGTACCGGCCTTGAGGGCGTCAAGTCGGTCTGTCTCGCCTTGCAACAGTCGGAGCGCTACGGAACGCCGCTGGGCCAGAGCCTGCGCGTCATGGCGCAGGAAAATCGCGATATGCGGATGAACGAAGCCGAGAAGAAGGCCGCCGCCCTGCCGCCGAAACTCACGGTGCCGATGATCCTGTTCTTCCTGCCCGTGCTGTTTGTGGTCATCCTCGGGCCGACCGGCATCAAGGTCGCCGCAATGCAATGACGTGGCCGGCGCGGCGATCCGTGCCGGTTGTTCCGGCCGCCGGCCGCGCATGGCGGCGGTACCCGGCGGTCATTGCCAAACTATCGGTGGAAGGAACCGTCACTCCGGACGGTTGAGGGATGCGATCGGCATTTTCGCCGCAGCACCCGTGCGGGGATCGTCCTTGCGGTTCAGCATCTGCTTGAGATAGCCGACGTTGGCCGCCGCCTCGTCTGGCGGCAAGTCGGCCCGGACGATCTGCTCGGCCTCGGCAAAGCGGCCTTGCAGGCCGATCACGAGGCCAAGGTTCTGCCGCACACGTGCGTCTGCCCGGCCGCTGGCATAGGCCTGGCGAAGCACTTCTTCTGCCTTCGCCAGGTTCTTCGAAAGGACATAGGAGAGGCCGAGATTGGAAAGCACCGACGGCTCGCCGGGCACAATCTTGAGGGCGCTGGCATAGTATCGGCGCGCTTCCTCGTGCCGGCCAAGCTGGTCGAGGGCGGTCCCCTGTACCGAAAGAATTCGCCAATCGGGATCTTCGGGCGAGTGCGCGCGGCTGAGAACGTCGAACGCCTGCTGGAAATTGCCGTTGTCGGCAAGCGCCCGGCCGTAGGCAGCGAGCAGCGCCTTGTCGCCGGGGTGGGCTATGGTGGCCTGTTCAAGCACTGCGGCAGCCTGGCTGCGCTGGCCTGAGGCCCGCAGCGCCTGACCATAGGCCAGGGCCGCCTCGGCATTCTTGGGGTCGGCGCGGTAACGCTCGCCGTAGATTTCCGCCGCGCGGTGCGGATCGGTATCCGGCTTCGAATCGCCCTTTGGCGATATCGACCCCGTGATATCGGACATGGTCTGGCAGCCGCCAAGGCCTGCGGCCAAGATCGCCGTCAAGGCCACGGACGCAAGAAGCCGGGCAAGACTGGACTGCTGACGCATGGGCACTTTGACTCACGGTATCTGGCGACTGATGGAGCCGAATGTGCCCAGCAATAGTCTGTTAACCCTAACGCGGGGTTAACGCTGCCCGCCCTGCAAGGACCTTCGTGGCGGAGGCGCCGAGGACAGTGAGATCGAACGCTGGCGGGGATGAACAATGGATTTGCCGTTGCCGCAGGACGCCGTACGTCAACTTCGCGGCCAGTCCTATGAGCCTCGCCGATATGAGCAGGGCCGCGCCCGGTCACAGCTCAACGGCGAGACGTTTCCTGATTTCGTCGACCCGCTTTTCGAGCGCGTCGAATCTGGCATGAACCGCCTTGTCGTGCAGATAGAAAATATAGCCCCCCGCCAGAAACGCAAAGATCCAGTGGTGGCTCTCGATGTAGTTCAACACCTGCTCAATCGCGTGCCATACGGCGGCGATTGCGCCCAACAAAACATCCATCGCGTTCCTCGTCTTCGAGAAAATAGAAATCCAGTCCGAAACGCCTCGCGCATGACATCAAATGGACGGGGAGTCAGTCCTCTGTCCGGCTATTTATGGTGCTTGCGCAAATGGACGTGAAGCGAGTCCGTGCCGGTCTCGGCCAGCAGGTTTTTTAGTATCATGTCCTTGCGCCGGCCTTTCGCGAAGTGTTCGCCATAGGTCCTGCGCAATGAGCCGATGCGCGTGTTGCCATGCTTCTTGTCGATGCGGCCCGTCATGTCGCGATGCCGGCCGTCCAAACCCTTCTTGGCCATTTATCACTCCCCTGCTGGTCCAGTTGGCGTGAGACTATCACGGCCGCGCCGAAACGTGTAGAGGTCCGTCTTCATTCGCTCTGGTTTGACTTCATATGCCAATGTAGAACTTCGGAAGCCTGCGGGGCCGCGCCGCAACGAGCCGCTCTGCCGCCGCCGATTTCAGTTGAAGACCGAGAGAAGCATGCATTCCGCCTTTGAGACCGCACAAGCGACGCCGGCCGTTCCCATTACGTTTGCGACCAAGGCGACGTGGGATGCGATCTCAGCCGGTCTGCCGGCGCAGGCGCGGGAATTTGCACGTGCCAACGCCTTTTCGGCCAAACCCGGCGCCTATCTAACGCTGCCTCATGCCAACGGCGAGATCGCGCAGGTCCTGTTCGGGCTGGACAACGAGACCAGCAAATCTCGCGACCCGTTCCGGCCCGGTCAGTTACCGGGCCTGCTGCCGCCGGGGGTCTATCGCTTCGCCAACGTGGCGCCTGGCGACGCACGCCTGGCTGCGCTTGCCTTCGCGCTCGGCAGCTATCGCTTCGGCCGCTACCGGAAAACCGATGCGCCTGAGGTCAGGCTGATGCCCCCCGATGGCGTTGATGTCACAGATATCGCGCGGATCGCCGACGCAGCCGCGCTTGCACGCGATCTCATCAACACGCCTTCCAATGACATGGGGCCGGATGAGTTGACGCTGGCGGCACGAGCACTCGCGCACCGCTTCGGCGCCGATTTCAACTGCGTTGTCGGCGACGATCTGATGCGACAGAATTTTCCGCTGATCCATGCCGTCGGCATGGCGTCATCGCGCGCGCCGCGCCTGATCGATTTCACCTGGGGCAATACAGCCCACCCCAAGGTGACGCTTGGTCGGCAAGGGAGTTTGCTTCGATACCGGCGGGCTCGATCTAAAGCCATCCAGCAGCATGCTGATCATGAAGAAGGACATGGGCGGGGCCGCCAACGTGCTGGCGCTGGCGCAAATGGTGATGGATGCCGGGCTCAAGGTGCGCCTGCGGGTTCTGATTCCGGCGGTCGAGAACGCCGTTGCCGGCAACGCCTTCCGTCCGCTCGACGTCTTTCCCTCGCGCAAGGGTCTGACGGTGGAAATCGGCAATACCGACGCCGAAGGCCGGCTGGTGCTGGCGGATGCGTTGACATTGGCCTGCGAGGAGAACCCCGATCTGTTGATCGATCTCGGGACGCTAACCGGCGCCGCGCGGGTGGCGCTTGGTCCGGATTTACCGCCGTTCTACACCGACGATGAGGATTTGGCGCTGGCACTTTCAGCTTGCGCCAAACGCGAGAACGATCCGTTGTGGCGATTGCCGCTCTGGCCGCCCTACGATAGCTGGCTCGATTCCAAGGTCGCCAATGTCAACAACGCGCCGTCCGGCACCTTCGCAGGCTCGATCACCTGCGCGCTGTTCCTGCAACGCTTTGTCGGGACCGCGACAAGCTGGCTGCATGTCGACATCTATGGCTGGACGCCGACGGCGAAGCCGGCACGGCCGGAGGGCGGCGAATGCCAGGCCGCACGCGCCATCTACAAACTTTTGAGCGACCGCTATGGATGACCCGCGCCTGACGCCGGCACGGGGAGACCTTGCCGCGAAATATCTCGAAGGCAAGGTTCAGGCGAAGCGCTTCGTTGCCGGCCAGGAATTCGAGATTGCGGATGCGATAGCGCCGTTGCGCTGCGCACCGTCAGCGGGCGCGGAGCTGGCGACGCAAGCCCTCAAGGGCGAGCGCGCCATGATCTATGACCGCAACGGTGAAGGTTGGGCCTGGGGGCAATTGAACAGCGATGGCTATGTCGGCTGGCTCCCCGATCGCGCGCTGACCAAGCCCGCGGGCCCGCCGACCCACAAGGTCACGAGCTTGCGGACCTTTGCCTTTCCCGGCCCCTCCATCAAACTCCCGCCAGTCGAGACGCTGGTCATGGGCGCGAGGTTGACGTTATTGCGCGAAGAAGGCGCATTCGCCCTGACGCGCGAGGGCTGGTATCTGCCGCGGCAGCATGTCGGTCTGATCGACAGCTATGCGCCGGATTTCGTGGCGATCGCCGAGCGATTTATGTGCACGCCCTATCTGTGGGGCGGCAAGACCAGCCTCGGCATCGACTGCTCCGGCCTCGTCCAGGTATCGCTGAACGCCGCGGGCACCGGCTGCCCCCGCGACAGCGACATGCAGCAGGACGGTCTCGGCAGAGAATTGAACCCGAGCGAGGCGAAGAAGCTCAAACGCGGCGACTTGATCTTCTGGAAGGGCCATGTCGCGATCGTACGCGATGCCGAAACCATCGTTCACGCCAACGCCCACCATATGACCACGGTGATCGAAAACACGCGCGACGCGATTGCACGCATCAAGGCCACCGGCAGCGAGATCACCGCGATCAAGCGGCTGGGCTAGGCTTCTCTTTGAAGAGAGAACGTCGGCGCAAGCCGCCGCTACTCCGCGACAACCCCACCATTGGCGGTTTCCAGCCGGAACGCGGCGGCGAACAGGGCACGGGTATAGTCGGTCTTCGGGTTCTTGAACAACTCCGAAGCCGGCCCCTCCTCCACCACCTTGCCCTGGCGCATCACGATCAAATGGCTGGCGAGCGAGGCCACCACACGCAGATCGTGCGAGATGAACATATAGGTGAGGTCACGCTTGCGCTGCAATTCGCGCAACAGATCGACCATCTGCGCCTGGAACAACATGTCGAGCGCGCTGGTCGGCTCATCCAGCACGACGAAATTCGGCTCCAGCACCACGGCACGCGCGATTGAGATGCGCTGGCGCTGGCCGCCGGAGAATTCGTGCGGATAGCGGAAGCGCGTCGCCGGATCCATGCCGACATCGCGCAGCGCCCGGATCACGCGCGCCTCGCGATCGGCTTCCGAAAGTGATTTCTGGTGCACGCTGAGACCTTCGGCCACGATGTCGCCGACCGACATGCGCGGGCTCAAGGAGCCGAACGGATCCTGAAACACGATCTGCATGTCGCGGCGGAAGGGCCGCATCGCCTTGAAACGCAAACCCTGAATCGGCTTGCCCAGGAATACAATCGGGCCATCGGATGAAATCAGCCGCAACAGCGCCAGGCCGAGCGTGGTCTTGCCCGAACCGGACTCGCCGACAACGCCGAGCGTTTCACCCTTGCGTACCGAAAGGCTGACACCATCGACCGCCTTGATGTGTCCGACGATGGAACGCAAGAAACCGCGCTTGACCGGAAACCAGACCTTCAGATCGTTCGCCGATATCATCACGGGCGATTCTGGCCGCGGTGGCGCCGGGTCGGGCTTTGGCTCGGCGGCGAGCAGCGCGCGGGTGTAGGGGTGTTTCGGCGCGGTAAAAACCTGCTCAACCGGCCCCTGCTCGACGATCTTGCCGCCGTTCATGACGCAGACCACGTCCGCGATGCGTCGAACGATGCCGAGATCGTGGGTGATGAACAAGAGGCTCATGCCGAGCCGCTTTCGAATCTCGGCAAGCAGGTTGAGGATTTGCGCCTGCACGGTGACGTCGAGCGCGGTGGTCGGTTCATCCGCGATCAACAAGTCCGGCTCGTTGGCGAGCGCCATCGCGATCATGACGCGCTGGCGCTGGCCGCCGGACAATTGATGCGGATAGCTTCCAAGCCGCGTCTTGGGATCGGGAATGCCGACCTGCGTCAGCAGCTCGAGCGTGCGTGCCCGCGCCATTTCCCCGCTGGCGCCGCTGTGCAATTGCAGGATTTCGCCGATCTGCGACTCAATCGTGTGCAGCGGATTGAGCGAGGTCATCGGCTCCTGAAAGATGATCGAAATATCGTTGCCGCGAATGCCCCGCATCTCACGCTCCGACAGCGTCAGCAATTCGCGCCCCTTGAACAGAATGCTGCCCGAGGGATGCGATGCGGTCGGATACGGCAATAGCTTGAGAATGGACAAGGCGCTGACGGATTTTCCGGAACCGGATTCGCCGACCAGCGCCACGCACTGGCCGCGCCGGATCGAAAACGAAACACGATCCACCGCGGTCGAGGTTCCGCTCGGCTGATGAAACGCCACGGACAGGTCTCTGATATCGAGCAGCGGCTGGTTGATGGCGTCCATGGCCCGCGTCCTATCTGAACGTCTTGCGCGGGTCGAAGGCGTCGCGCACCGCCTCGCCGATGAAAATCAGAAGCGACAGCATGATGGCGACCGCGAAGAAGCCGGTGAAGCCGAGCCACGGCGCCTGGACGTTGGCCTTGCCCTGCGACAGCAACTCGCCGAGCGACGGCGAGCCGGGCGGCAGGCCGAAGCCGAGGAAATCGAGCGCGGTCAACGTCATTACCGAGGACGAGACGATGAACGGCAGGAACGTCATGGTCGCCACCATGGCGTTCGGCAGAAGATGCCTGAACATGATCACCGCGTTGGAGACACCAAGCGCACGCGCGGCCTGAATGTACTCGAAATTGCGCCCACGCAGGAATTCCGCCCGGACCAAGCCGACCAGGGAAACCCAGGAGAACAACAGCAAAATGCCAAGTAACACGAAGAAGCCCGGCACCAGAACCGACGACAGGATCAACAGGAGATAGAGCGATGGAATGGCACTCCAGACCTCGATGAAACGCTGAAAACCGAGATCGATCCAACCGCCGAAATACCCCTGCACGCCGCCGGCGGCGACGCCGATGATCGACGAAACGATGGTCAGACTGAGACCAAACAGCACCGAGATGCGAAAGCCGTAAATCAGCCGTGCCACCACGTCGCGGCCCTGATCGTCGGTGCCGAGCCAGTTGTATTCGAGATCGCGGCAGCTATCGAGGTGCTTCCTCACCACCACTTCCTTGCACTCGGCTTCCGTCAGCATCCAGGTCGGCTTCGACGGCGCGGGCGTCGGCAGGTCGAGATTGTGCGTGTCGTAGGAATAGCGGATCAACGGCCAGACGATGCTGCCGCCCTTGTTCGCGATCAGCTTCTGCAGGTAAGGATCGCGATAGTCGGCCGCGGTCTCGAAATCGCCGCCAAAGGTGGTCTCCGAATAGCTGACGAAGGCCGGCCAATAAAGACGTCCGTCGAACTCGATCAGGAACGGGCGATCATTGGCAATCAGCTCGGCGAACAGCGACACGAAGAATAGAATGAGGAAGATCCACAGCGACCAGTAGCCTCTGCGGTTCGACTTGAAATTCTGCCAGCGCCGGCGGTTGAGCGCTGAAAGGCTGAACCTTTGACGCTCGGCGGGCACGGGTTCGCCGAGCGGCGGCCGCGTGGTGGTCTCGACCGGCGGAGGCGCGATGATCGTCATCAGACCTCCCGCGCCTCGAAATCGATCCGCGGATCAACCCACATATAGGCGAGATCGGAGATCAGATTGACCACGAGGCCGACCAGCGAAAAGATGAACAACGTTCCGAACACCACCGGATAATCGCGGTTCAATACGCTTTCGAAGCCGAGCAGGCCCAGCCCATCCAGCGAGAAGATGGTCTCGATCAAGAGCGAGCCCGAGAAGAAGGCATGAATGAACGCGCCCGGGAATCCGGCAATCACGATCAGCATGGCGTTGCGGAAAATGTGATTGTAGAGCACCTGGTTCTCGCTGCATCCCTTGGCGCGCGCCGTCATCACATATTGCTTGCGGATTTCGTCGAGGAACGAATTTTTGGTGAGCAGCGTCATGGTGGCGAAGGCGCCGAGCGCCATCGAGATCAGCGGCAAGGTGATGTGCCAGAAATAGTCGATGATCTTCCAGTACCAGGGCAATTGCGACCAGCCATCCGAGGTCAGTCCACGCAGCGGGAAAATGTTGAAGAAGGAGCCGCCGGCAAACAGGATGATCAGCAGGATGGCGAACAGGAACCCAGGTATCGCAAAGCCGACGATGATCACCGCGGAGGTCCAGGTGTCGAATCGGGAGCCGTCCATCACCGCCTTGCGGATGCCGAGCGGGATCGAAATCAGATAGGTGAGGAGCGTCATCCAGATTCCGAGCGACATCGAGACCGGCAGCTTTTCCTTGATCAGTTGCAGCACGCTGACATCGCGGAAGTAGCTCTTGCCGAAATCGAACCGCGAGAAATTCCACACCATCAAAGCAAAGCGCTCCGGCGCCGGCTTGTCGAAGCCGAATTGCTTCTCCAGGCTCTTGATGAAATCGGGATCGAGTCCTTGCGCGCCGCGATATTTCGAGTTGACTGCGTCGGATGATGCGCCGACCTGGCTGCGCGCGCCGAAATCGCCGCCCGATGATCCTGAAATCCTTGATATGGCGCCGGTGTCAGCGCCGGAGAGTTGCGCGATCACGCGCTCCACCGGTCCGCCCGGCGCAAACTGCACCACGACAAAGGATACGAACAGGATTCCCAACAGGGTCGGGAACATCAGGAGAATGCGGCGGGCGATGTATGCGGTCATGATCTATTTCGCCTGTCCGGCCTTGGCCAATTTGGCCGGATCACTCCACCAGATTTCAGGGGCGCCGACGCCCGCGGCGTAACGCGGCGGCTTTTCCGGGTGTCCGAATTGATCCCAATAAGCGAGCCGATGTGTGTGGGCATACCATTGCGGGACCCAATAGCGTCCGGCGCGAAACACCCGATCGAAGGCGCGGCAGGCGACCGTCAGATCGGCGCGGTCGTCGGCGCCGACGATCTTTTCGATCAACGCATCGATGACGGGGTCGGCGATCCCGGCAAGGTTATACGATCCCTTGGTCGCGGCCGACTGCGAGGAAAAGAAAGGCCGCATGCCATCGCCCGGCGTCGCCGACATCGAAAAACGTTCAATTGTCATGTCGAAATCGAAATCCTCCACCCGGGCGCGGTATTGCACGGGATCGACGAGCCGCAAGCTTGCTTCGATCCCGAGCGTGCCGAGATTCTTGATGTAGGGCGCATGGTGCGGTTCGAGCGAAGGCTCATCGGCAAGAAACTCGATCCGGAACACCTCGCCATTGGGCAACAGCCGCTTGCCGTCCTTGACGGCAAGTCCCGCCTCCTGCAACAATTGTTGCGCTCTGCGCAAAAGCGCACGGTCCTGTCCCGACCCATCAGACACCGGCGGCACGAACGGCATCCCGAAAACCTCGTCCGGCACCTTGCCACGAAATGGCTCAAGCAGCTTGAGTTCTTCCGGCGAGGGCGGACCGCTCACCATCATGTCGGAGTTCTGGAACGGCGAATGGGTGCGCGCATAGGCGCCGTACATGATGGTTTTGTTGGTCCATTCGAAATCGAACGCCTGGATCAACGCCTCGCGAACGCGCGCGTCCTTGAATTTCTCGCGCCTCGTATTGATGAACCAGCCCTGCGCGCCGGACGGCGTGTCGTCGGGCAGCGTCTCGCGCTTGACGCGACCGTCCCTCAGCGCGGGAAAGTCGTAGCGTGTCGCCCATACCCGCGAAGTGAATTCCTCGCGGTACAGATAGTTCCCGGCCGTAAATCCCTGGAAGGCGACTTCGCGATCCCGGTAGAATTCGTAACGCACGACATCGAAATTATGACTTCCGCGCGCGACCGGAAGGCCGGCAGCCCACCAATCCTTGACCCGCTCGAACTCGATGTAGCGGTTGACCTCGAATTTTCCGACCTTGTAGGGTCCGCAGCCCAGGGGGACATCGAGCGTCGATTCATCGAACGGCCGCGTCGCGTAGTAGGCTTTCGAGAAAATCGGCAGACCCGCGACATAGAGCGGCACGTCGCGCGCCCGCTTTTCGGCAAAGGTAACGACAAGCGTCGTGTCGTCTTCCGCCTCCGCTTTCACCATGTCGCGCATCTGCTGCAAGATCAGCGGATGGCCTTTGGACTTGAGCGTGGTCAGTGAGAAGGCCGCGTCGTACGCCGTCAGTTTCGAGACGTCATGGAATTTCGCCTCCGGCCGCAGCGTGAATCGATAGGTCAGTCTGTCCGGAGAAATCCGCACCGATTTGGCAACGAGGCCGTACATCGCATCGGGCTCGTCGATGGCGCGCACCATCAGCGCTGCGAACGTCATGTCCATGCCCTGCGCGCCTTCGCCTTTGAGGATATAGGCGTTGAAGGAGTTGAAGGTCTGATAGGACTGATTATAGGCGCGAACCGAGGGCACCAGCGAAAACGTTCCGCCCTTCGGGGCGTCGATGTTGACGTATTCTAAATGATGAAAGTCGGCCGGATATTTCAGGTCGCCGAACACCGACATTCCATGAGCTTCGGTGCCGGCATCGGCCGATCGCGCCGGGGAAAGCCAGCAAGCAGCCAACGCTCCGGCACCGAGGCCGAGTACGTGCCGACGGGAGAACGGCGCCATGCGAGGAAAATCCATCAAGACCTTTTGCCGATCCTGGCGGCCTTGTCGGCATCGAACCACCAGAGCGCGGGAAATGCCGCTTGGCCATACTTCGGCATTTCAGACGGCCGACCGAAGCGGTCCCAGCGCGCCGTCCGGACCCTCGGATAATTCCATTGCGGGACCACGTAGTAATTCCACAACAATACCCGATCCAGCGCTCTCGTTGCGGCGACGAGTTCGTCGCGATTCTTGGCGAAGATCACCCTGTCGATCATCGCATCGACCGCCGGATTCTTGATGCCGATGTAGTTGCTCGACCCGGGGACGTCGACCGTTTGCGAACTCCAGTACTCCCGCTGTTCATTGCCGGGTGAAAGCGATTCTGGCCAGGAGTGTATGATGATGTCGTAATCGAAGCTGCGTAGCCGATTCTCGTACTGCGCGTCGTCGACGATCCGAATCGAGGCCATCACGCCAATGCGCTCCAACGACGGCTTGTAGAACAGCGCGACACGTTCGAAGGCAGGCTCCTCAACCAGGATCTCGACCGCAACGGGCTTTCCGGCCGCATCCACCAGCCTGCGATCCTTGATCTCGTAGCCTGCCTCCTTCAGCAACTTCGCGGCCTCGCGCAAATTGGCTCGAACCGCTTCGGGATTGCCGCCGACTGGATTTTCATAGGGCGCGGTGAAAACCTCGGGTGGGACCTTGTCGCGCACCGTCTCAAGGATCGCCAGTTCCTCGCCCTGTGGCACGCCGGAGCACGCAAGCTCTGTTCCGGCGAAGTAGCTGTTGATGCGGATGTATTGTCCGTAGAATAGCTGCTTGTTCATCTCCTCGAAATCGAAGGCATAGTTGAAGGCTCGGCGCAGCCGCGCATCCTTGAACTGTTCGCGGCGCAGATTGAGAACGAACGCCTGCATGACGCCGGAGCTACGGTTCGGAAATTCCTCCAACAGCACGCGCTTTTCCGTCACGGCCGGAAAGTCGTAGGCAGTGGCCCAGTTTTTCGCGCTGTTTTCGATGCGCCAATCGACCTGGTCGCC
Source organism: uncultured Alphaproteobacteria bacterium (assembly GCA_963722265.1). GTDB lineage: Bacteria > Pseudomonadota > Alphaproteobacteria > Rhizobiales > Xanthobacteraceae > Bradyrhizobium. The sequence continues at coordinate 206,834 of CAVRKR010000001.1, forward strand.
CTTGAAGGCTTCAAGGGCCACTGTCGAAGTCGCGGAAGTATTCGAACCGCAGTTCATCAAAATTGTTGCGCCCAATGTTGACGTTGAGATCGCCACCCCAATAATTTTTTGCCTTCTCCAGCACGATCGTGCGGCCGGCGACGAACTCCTTGATGCGGTATGGGCCCGAACCGAGCGGCGGCTCGATCGTCGTGGCTGAGACATCCCGCTTGCGGCCTTGGTCGTCGGTACCTTCCCACCAATGCCTTGGCAGCACGGTCAATTGCCCCACGATCTGCGGCAGCTCGCGGTTGCCGGGCGCATCGAAACTGAATTTGACATCGCGCTCGCCGGCCTTCTCCGCCTTCACGACATGACGGTAATAGGCGGAGTATTGCGGATGATGCTTCTTGAACACGTCAAACGAAAAAACCACGTCCTCCGGTGTCACCGGTTTGCCGTCATGCCATTTTGCTTCGGCTCGCAAACGATAGATAACTGAGGAAAAATCCGCGGGATGACTGACTGCCTCGGCCAACGCGCCGTATTCGGTTGAGACTTCGTCGAGCGACGGTGTCATCAGCGATTCATAGATCAGCGCAACCGCGCCACCGAGGTTGCCTTTCACACCCGAGACCACGAGATTGAAATTGTCGAAGGTGCCGAGCGATATCATCCGGGCGACACCGCCCTTGGGGGCGTCGGGATTGACGTAGTCGAAGTGCTTGAAGCCGACTGGATACTTCACGTCGCCGAAAAGCGATAGTCCGTGTCGCCAGGCCAGCCCGCCCGCCGATGTCTGCGCAGTCGCGGGGCCGGTCAATGTGAGGCCAGCGGTGGCGCCAAGCGCCGGGGCGATCGCGGCAAGAGCGCCGCTCTGCAAAAGGTGTCGTCGGTTGAGTGCCAAATGAAGAATCCCTGTGCTACGTGCGCTATTGAGGACGCATTATAAGGCATGGTTTCGGCCGATTAAGTTGCTTTTTGCTCATGATAGCACGCGTAATGCGGCGAAAAGTCCCGCTCACGAAAGCGCTACCAGCGGGGGTGGCTCCTTGAGCTCGTCCGGGAGGGAACGTGGTTGGCGGTGGGACCTGATGGAATGCAAAAACGGCCAGGCAAGAGCCCGGCCGTTCGCAACAAAAATTCCGTTCTCCGCAGAGGATAGCTACTTCGCCGCGGTCGGCAACGGAACCGGGCTATCCGAAAGCGACCGCAGATAAGCGATCACGTCGGCACGCTCGCTGTCCTTCGGCAGACCTGCAAAGCCCATCGCGGTGCCCGGCATGAACCCCTTGGGATTGGCGAGGAACTTGTTGAGGTCGTCGTAGGTCCAGGTGCCGCCCATGGCCTTCATGGGGGCCGAGTAGTTGAAGCCGGCCATGCTGGCCCGCGCCCGCCCAACGACCCCGTAAAGATTTGGGCCGACCTTGTTGGGGCCACCCTTGGTGAAGTCGTGGCAAGCGCCGCATTTCTTCGCCGAGGTGGCGCCCTTGTCGACGGAGGCCGTCTGCAGCAGCTTCTCGATCGGCTCGGACGGGGCAGGCGCGGCTTCCTTGGCGCCGCCCTCCGGCGTTTCCTTCACAGCGATCACGAACCCCGGCTTTTCCGGCATCTTAGGCGCAAATAGCGCGCTGGCAGTGAAGCTTGTCACCAGCAAAACGAGGCAGGTGCCGAGAATGGCCCCGATAATCTTGTTCAGTTCGAAGGAGTCCATTTTGGATCAGGCTCCAGGCCGGAAATGTCGACTTTTGGCCGGAGAGAAACGGCCGCGGATCAGCGTCAGGAATCAGGCTTTCGCACCGCACCCCGAGCCACGTTCAGATATCGGTTTGCCCGTGCTCTGGCAACCCGTATAAATGAGCTGGCTTTCAACCAATCCCCATTATTTCCGGCTTGTTATCGACCGGGTCCAGACCTCACTCTGATGACCAATCCTCGAATTTTGGTACTGATTCCCGCCCGCATGGCCGCTACGCCGCCTGCCGGGCAAGCCGCTCTTGGACATTGCCGGCCTGCCCATGATCGTCCACGTGCTGCGCCGGGCGGAAGCCGCCGGAATCGGCCGGGTGGCGGTCGCAACCGACACGCCGGAGATCGCGGCCGCCGTAACGGCGCATGGCGGCGAAGCCGTGATGACCCGCGCCGACCATCTGTCCGGATCGGACAGGATCCATGAGGCCCTGGGCAAGCTCGACCCGGAAGGCCGCACCGAAATCGTCGTCAACCTGCAGGGCGACTTTCCCACCATCGCGCCCGACAATATCCGCGACGTGCTGACGCCGCTTGGCGACCCCGCGGTCGATATCGCGACGCTCGCCGCGGAAATCCACACCGAGGAAGAGGCGTTGAACCCGAATGTGGTGAAGGCCATCGGCTCGCCGATCGGCCCAAGGCGGCTGCGCGCACTCTACTTCACCCGCGCCACCGCGCCCTATGGCGATGGGCCGCGCTACCACCACATCGGCCTTTATGCCTATCGCCGTGCCGCGCTGGAGCGTTTTGTCGGCCTCGCCCCCTCGACGCTGGAGCGGCAAGAGAAACTCGAACAACTTCGCGCGCTGGAGGCCGGCATGCGGATCGACGTCATGATCGTCGACACGGTACCGCGCGGGGTCGACACCCCGGCTGACCTCGAAACCGCCCGCCAGATACTTTCAAAAAAGTGAGCGGCTGATACAAGGCAGCCATGACCAAACCAAAGAAAATCGCATTCCAGGGCGAGCCGGGCGCGAATTCCCACATCGCCATCGCCGAGGCCTATCCGCAAGCGGAGGCGCTGGCCTGCCCGACCTTCGAGGACGCACTTGCCGCGATCGCCTCCGGCGAGGCCGACCTCGGCATGATCCCGATCGAGAATTCGGTCGCCGGCCGCGTCGCCGACATCCATCATCTGTTGCCGCAGTCCGGTCTCTTCATCGTCGGCGAATGGTTCCTGCCGATCCATCATCAGCTGATGGCGCCGCGCGGCGCCAAGATGAACGGTATCAAGACCGTCGAGAGCCATGTTCACGCGCTCGGGCAATGCCGGCGCATCATCCGCAAACTCGGCATCAAGCCGATCGTCGCGGGCGATACCGCGGGAAGTGCGCGAGACGTGGCCGAGCGCGGCGACAAGAGCCGGGCCGCGATCGCCTCGCGCCTCGCCGCCGATATTTACGGCCTCGATATCCTTGCCGAGGACGTCGAGGACGAAGCCCACAACACCACGCGCTTCGTGGTGCTGGCGCGCGAGGCCGAATTGGGCCAAGCAGGACTCGGGACCTTTGGTCACCACTTTTGTTTTCCGGGTGCGCAACCTTCCGGCGGCGCTCTATAAGGCGCTGGGCGGATTTGCCACCAACGGCGTCAACATGACCAAGCTCGAAAGCTACATGATCGACGGCAATTTCTTTGCCACCCAATTCTATGCCGATGTCGACGGCCACCCAGACGACCGGGGTCTTGCGTTTGCGCTCGAGGAACTGAAATTCTTCTCACGCGAATTCCGCATCGTCGGCGTCTATCCCGGCCCATCCGTTCCGCGCGACCTTCAGCGAGAAGCAGGAGTGAGGCTGCCTCCGCCACCTCATGGACCCCGGATCAGCAGCGCACCCCGCCGCAGGGAGCGGCGTGCGGCGCAGCGTCCGGGGAACAAAAAGCATCACCTATGCCGCCGCCTTCTTGGCCAACCCGAACACATCCGCAAGCAGGCTAAAGGATTGCTTGCGCGCGTCGTGGTCGTACACCGCGGTAATGACCATCAGCTCGTCGGCCTGGCTTGCGGTGATCATCGGCTGCAGCTTTTGCATCACGGTGGCGGGGCTGCCGACAAACAGCCGCGAACGGTTGCGCGCAATCGAGGCGCGTTCGGCGTCCGTATAAGGATAGGCCAGCGCCTCCTCGACGCTCGGCAGCGGCAGATATTGCCCGCGGTCCCGGCGCAAGCGGTTGAGATCCATCGACGACGCGAGCCGCTCGGCCTCCGCGTCGGTTTCGGCCGCTACCACCGCAACGGCGAGAATGCCGTGCGGTGTGGCGCGCCAGCCCGACGGCTTGAAATGGGCGCGGTAATTCGTCATCGCCGCGATCGCATCATAGGTCGCAAAATGATGCGCGAACGCAAAGCCCATGCCGACCTGGGCTGCAAGTTCGGAGCTGTAATCGCTCGAGCCGAGCAGCCAGATCGGCGGCAGCGGCGTGTCGTCGGGCATCGCCACCACATTGTTGTAGGGATGGCCGGGCGGGAAATCGCGGGTCTCCCACAAGCGTCAGTTCATGCAGCCGCTCGAGAAAATCATCGCCCTCGCGGCGATCGAGCCGGCTGCGCAGCGCATGCGCGGTGGCGCCATCGGTGCCGGGCGCGCGGCCAAGCCCGAGATCGATCCGGCCGGGAAACAGCGCCTCCAGCATCTTGAAACGCTCGGCCACGACCAGCGGCGCATGGTTCGGCAACATCACCCCGCCGGAGCCGACCCGGATGTTTTTGGTCACGGCCGCGATTTGCCCGATCATCAGATCCGGCGCCGGGCTCGCGACGGAAGCGAGATTATGATGCTCGGCGAGCCAGTAGCGGACATAGCCCAGCGCATCGACGTGGCGCGCCAGATCGATGCTGTTGCGCAACGCCGCGGCTGGTTTGGTGCCGGTGGTGACGACCGAGAGGTCGAGGACGGAAAGCGGGATCATGGCGCTAACCTAGTGCGCCGACGTCGAGGCCACAAAGGCTGCGACCACGCAGATCAGGCCCGCAACGGTACGCGCAGACCCTGGGGCACTCCCTATCGGTGGGCAAATTATTGGTGTTTTTCTTAATACCATAACTTTGCCCACATCCGATCTCTTTTGACAATATGGATAATTTCTTCATATATTTTAGGTATTTATCCTTTTCTTTGCCGTACGTTCCCTTTGCCCATCATTCGAAAAATAGGACAAAAATAAGCGATCTTATTCGTAGTATTGGGCAATTTCCCACACTTGATGGGCTATATGCTCGGCCCCCTTTCGCCTATTTTAGCCTCTGTGAGCCAACCAAGCTGATGCCGTCCACCGTTTGCGGAGTTCGTGAGTGCCATGACCGAGGTTACGCCACCCGTGCCGGATGGACAGCGCGGTGCAAAAACACCCCGCGATCTCCTTTGAATTCTTCCCGCCGAAGACCGCAGGAGATGGAGAAGAGCCTGTGGGAGACCATCAAGCGGCTCGCCCCGCTTGCGCCCAGTTTCGTTTCGGTGACCTATGGCGCCGGCGGATCGACCCGCGAGCGCACCCATGCCACCATCGCCCGCATCCTCGCCGAGACCACGCTGCTGCCGGCCGCGCATCTGACCTGCGTCGGCGCCTCGCGCGGCGAGATCGACGACATCGTCGGCCGCTATCACGACATCGGCGTCCGCCACATCGTGGCGCTGCGCGGCGATCCGCCCGGCGGCATCGGCACGCCCTTCTCCACCCATCCCGACGGCTATCAGACTTCGCCCGAACTCGTGGCCGGCATCAAGAAGCGATATCCCGACATCGAGGTCTCGGTGTCGGCCTATCCGGAAAAGCACCCCGAGAGCCGCGACTTCGATGCCGATATCGATATGCTCAAGGCCAAGGTCGATGCCGGCGCGACGCCGCGCCATCACGCAGGTCTTCTTCGATAACGACCTCTATTTTCGTTATCTCGACCGGGTGCGCGCCCGCGGCATCTTCATTCCGATCGTGCCCGGCATCATGCCGATGCACAATTTCAGGCAGGCACGAGGCTTCGTGACCCGCGCCGGCACCACGGTGCCGGACTGGCTTGCGGAAAAATTCGAGGGCCTCGACGACGACGCCGAGACCCGCAAGCTGGTGGCCGCCACGGTGGCGGCCGGCCAGGTGCAGAAGCTCGCCAAGCACGGCGTCGACACCTTTCATTTCTACACCATGAACCGCGCCGACCTCGTGTTCGCGATCTGCCATCTGCTCGGCATCCGCCCCGCCGGCGCACAGAAGGCCGCCTGACCGATGACCGTGCCCGTCTCTCCGAAGCGAACCGCTTTGCTCGCCGCCGCCCGCGACCGCATTCTGGTGCTCGACGGCGCCATGGGCACCATGATCCAGGCCCTTGAATACGACGAGGCGGCGTTTCGCGGCGCGCGTTTTGCCGATTTCCACCGCGACGTCAGGGGCAACAACGACCTGTTGATCCTGACCCAGCCAAAGGCGATCGAGGACATCCACGCCGCCTATTTGCGCGCCGGCGCCGACATCGTCGCCACCAATACCTTTTCCTCGACCGCGATCGCGCAGGCCGATTACGAGATGTCGGACCTCGCCTACGAGCTCAACCGCGAAGGCGCCAAACTCGCGCGCGCCGCCGCCGAACGCGTGAGCGCCGAGGACGGCAAGCCGCGCTTTGTCGCCGGCGCGATCGGCCCGACCAACCGCACCGCCTCGATCTCGCCGGATGTGTCCAATCCCGGCTACCGCGCCGTCACCTTCGACGATCTGCGCGCCGCCTATGGCGAGCAGATCAAGGGACTTCTGGACGGCGGCGCCGATCTGCTGCTGGTCGAGACCATCTTCGACACGCTCAACGCCAAGGCCGCGCTTTACGCCATCGCCGAAATCGCCGAGGAACGCGGCATCGACGTGCCGGTGATGGTATCCGGCACCATCACCGACAAATCCGGCCGGCTGTTGTCGGGGCAACTTCCCGAAGCGTTCTGGAATTCGGTGCGTCACGCCAAGCCCATCACCATCGGCTTCAACTGCGCGCTCGGCGCCGAAGATTTGCGCGCGCATATCGCCGATATCGGCCGCGTCGCCGACACGCTGGTTTGCGCCTATCCGAACGCCGGCCTGCCCAACGAATTCGGCCAGTATGACGAGAGCCCGGAATATATGGCCCGCCTGATCGGCGAGTTTGCGTCCAGCGGCCTCGTCAATATCGTCGGCGGCTGCTGCGGCACCACGCCCGAGCATATCGCGGCGATCGCCGCGGCGGTCGCGCCGCACAGGCCGCGCGCGATTCCCGTGATCGAACCGCGCTTGCGGCTTTCCGGGCTCGAGCCGTTCGAGCTGACGCCGGCTATTCCCTTCGTCAATGTCGGCGAGCGCACCAACGTCACGGGCTCGGCGAAATTCCGCAAACTGATCACCGCGGGCGATTACACCGCGGCCCTTCAGGTGGCGCGCGACCAGGTCGAGAACGGCGCCCAGATCATCGACGTCAACATGGACGAGGGGCTGCTCGATTCCGAGAAGGCGATGGTGACCTTCCTCAACCTCGTCGCCGCCGAGCCCGACATCGCCCGCGTTCCCGTGATGATCGATTCCTCGAAATTCAACGTGATCGAAGCCGGCCTGAAATGCGTGCAGGGCAAGCCGGTGGTGAACTCGATCTCGATGAAGGAGGGCGAGGAGAAATTCATCCACGAGGCCAAAATCGCCAGGCGGCACGGCGCGGCCGTGGTGGTGATGGCGTTCGACGAGGCGGGACAGGCCGACACCTTCGCGCGCAAGACCGAGATCTGCAAGCGCGCCTACGACATCCTGGTCAACCGGCTCGACTTCCCGCCTGAGGACATCATCTTCGATCCGAATATCTTCGCGATCGCGACCGGGCTCGAGGAGCACAACAATTACGGCGTCGACTTCATCGAGGCGACGCGCTGGATCCGCCAAAACCTGCCGCATGCGCATGTCTCCGGCGGCGTCTCCAACCTGTCGTTCTCGTTCCGCGGCAACGAGCCGGTGCGCGAGGCCATGCATTCGGTGTTCCTGTATCACGCCATCAAGGCCGGCATGGACATGGGCATCGTCAATGCCGGGCAGATGATCGTCTATGACGACATCGATCCCGAGCTGCGCCAGACCTGCGAGGACGTCATCCTCAACCGCGATCCCGGCGCGTCCGAACGGCTGCTCGCGCTTGGCGGAGAAATTCCGCGGCAAGGAGAAGAAGACGCAGGAGCAGGATCTCGCCTGGCGCGAATGGCCGGTCGACAAGCGGCTTTCCCACGCGCTGGTGCACGGCATCACCGAATATATCGACGCCGACACCGAAGATGCCCGCAAGCTCGCCGCGCGCCCGCTCGACGTCATCGAAGGCCCGCTGATGGCCGGCATGAACATCGTCGGCGACCTCTTCGGCGACGGCAAGATGTTCCTGCCGCAGGTGGTGAAATCCGCGCGCGTGATGAAGCAGGCGGTCGCCTATCTGATGCCGTTCATGGAAGAGGAGAAGGCGCGCAATCTCGCCAATGGCATCGCCGGCGACGGCCGCAACTCCGCCGGCAAGATCGTGCTCGCCACCGTCAAGGGCGACGTCCACGACATCGGCAAGAACATCGTCGGCATCGTGCTGCAATGTAACAATTTCGAGGTGATCGACCTCGGCGTGATGGTGCCGGCCACCAAGATCATCGAGACCGCCAAGGCGCGAGGGCGCCGACATCATCGGCCTTTCCGGCCTGATCACGCCCTCGCTCGACGAGATGAGTTTCCTCGCCGCCGAACTGGAACGCGAGGGGCTCGAAGTGCCGCTGTTGATCGGCGGCGCCACCACGAGCCGCGTCCATACCGCGGTGAAGATCGACCCGAATTACCGCGGCCGGCCCGGTGGTGCATGTCAACGACGCGAGCCGCGCTGTCGGCGTCGCCTCTTCGCTGCTGTCGCCCGAGAAGCGCGAGGCCTATGCCGCCGAGGTGCGCGCCGAATACGCGAAAATCTCCGCGGCGCATTTCCGCGCGCAGGCCGACAAGAAGCGCCTGAAGCTTGCCGACGCCCGCGCCAACGCGGTCAAAATCGACTTTGCGAAAGCGCCGCCGAAGAGGCCGGCGTTCCTGGGCATCAGGACATTCCGGGATTACGACCTCGCCGAGCTCGCCGCAATACATCGACTGGACGCCGTTCTTCCAGACCTGGGAACTGACCGGGCGCTTTCCGGCCATTCTCGACGATCCCAAGGTCGGCGAAGTCGCGCGCTCGCTCTATGACGACGCGCGCAAGATGCTCGAGCGCATCATCTCGGAAAAATGGTTCAAGGCGCAGGCGACGATCGGCTTCTGGCCGGCCAATGCCCAGGGCGACGACATCGTCGTCTATGCCGATGAGGCGCGCGGCAGGCAGATCGCCACCTTCCACACGTTGCGCCAGCAGCTCGAAAAACGCGAAGGCCGCTTCAACGCCGCGCTGTCCGATTTCATCGCGCCCGCGCTCGTCCGGCGTGGCCGATTATATCGGCGCCTTCGTGGTCACCGCGGGGATCGGCGAGGACGTGGTCGCCGACCGCTTCAAGAACGCCAATGACGATTACTCCTCGATCCTGTGCAAGGCGCTCGCCGACCGCCTCGCGGAGGCCTTTGCCGAGCGCATGCATGCCCGCGTGCGCCGGGAATTTTGGGGTTATGCGCCGGACGAGAACGCTTACGCCCGAGCGAGCTTATCCTCGAGAAATATCAGGGCATCCGCCCCGCGCCGGGCTATCCCGCGCAGCCCGATCACACCGAGAAGGCGACGCTGTTTGCGCTGCTCGATGCCGAGAAAACCTGCGGCGTGAAACTGACGGAGAGCTTTGCGATGTGGCCGGGCTCTTCCGTCTCCGGGCTTTATTTCAGCAATGCCGAAAGCTTCTATTTCGGCGTCGGCAAGATCGAGCGCGACCAGGTGGAAGATTACGCCGCGCGCAAGGGCTGGAGCGTGGAAGAAACCGAGCGCTGGCTCGCGCCGGTCTTGAACTACATTCCGGCGCAGGACCAGTCGGCGCAGGATCGTCGCGTGCGAGAAGCGATGCCGACGCAGCCGCCGTCTTCCCCGACGCCCGCCAACGACGTCGAGACGACAGAATTGGCGTCGCATCCGCCGGGCTGCAACTGCGCGGTGCACCTCGCTTACCGCAAGAAGGCGGCGCGGGCGGGGTAGCTCCTCTCTCAGTCGTCCCCGCGCACGCGCACGGCTGTCCGGGGAAAGTTATGCATAGCAGAAGCTGATCTGGTCTGGGGAGGCTCGATCGCGGGCGGCGGAAGGATTGACCTTGGGAGGTCGGTCGATGTCGGTAAGCGGCTTTCGAACGAACAGGGAGGCACCCACGAGGGCGGCAAAGCGGATGGCCGGCATGATCATGCGACTTTCGCGCGCGGCGATCCGCAGCAGCAGATAAGCGATCATGGCGGCGAGAATTTGCAGTCGGATCGCGTTCTCGGAGCGGCCGAGGAACTTGCGGAGCTTTAGATGCTGCTTGATCCAGCGGAACAGCAGTTCGATCTGCCAGCGGGTTTTGTAAAGCGTCGCGATCTCGATGGCCGAGCGCTTCAGATCGTTGGTGATGAGGGTCAGTTTTGCGCCGTCATCGCGCCTGAGGCGGATGCGGCGCATCGGAATCGGAAGCTTGGCATTGCCTGCGCTAACGAGCTTCACCTCGGCATCGTCGATGATCGTGAAGCCGTCCCCGTTTCGCTTCCGCAGCGGCCGCCAGCGCGTGGCCCTGAAGCGCGCATTCGTCTTCTGGCGGGTGACGAAGCAGGCACCGGCGTTATGAAGCCGCGTCCACCAAGCATAACTGCAATAAGCCTTGTCGAACACGTAGGTCGCGCCAGCCTCGATCGGGACCTGCTGGCCGGCCGTTACGTCGTTCACGGTGGACGGCGTGATGGCGAGGCACCGCGGATGGTCCGCGGCCGGATCGTAGACCACGTGCAGCTTGAGACCGCGGGTGCGCCCGTTCCAATCCGCCCAATTGACAAGCTGATCGAGCGGGATCGGCGTCGCATCGATCAGCCGAAGCATCTGCGAGCCTTCCCGCTTCAGCGTCCGGTCGGCAAGTCCCGAAAGCCGCTCGAAGGTCTCAGCGAAGATCGCAACCGGACGCCGGGCGTTGGCGTCCGACAGCGTCGAGCGCGCAAGCTTGCCGACCCCAAGGTGGTAGTGATGATGCGAATTGGCGTTCCAGATCGCCTCAAGGGCTCGCAGGCTGTCGACGCCGGCGAACTGGGCAAACACCAGCGCGACCAGGTGATCCCAGCTTTTGAAAACCTTGTCGTAGGCATTGCCGTCGTGACTTTCCACAGTGCTCGCAAGCTGGCAACGCGAGATCGGTTTCAGCAGCCGTCCAAAGATGCTATCGCAAAATCGCATGCCCGGTTCCTTTCTGAGTCTCGACAACCAGAAAGTACCTGCTTCATGCCGGCAAAACCGGGCATGCGCCGCGACATAATGAATCATTCCCCGGACAGCCGTGCGCGCACGCGGGGACCCATAGCCACAGATGTTTTTGTCGAGCAACTCTGGAGCCCCAGCCGCCGCAATAACATGCGCCGGTGGTTATGGATCCCGGGTCGCGCTCGCTGTGCTCGCTTGCCCGGGACGACGTGGATGGATTCAATTGTCAAAGAGCCACAGCCACGCCTCCGCATCCTCGCGGCGCAAAACGCCCGAGCTGCGCAGAAGTCGCGCGCCACAGAGGGCGCGGGGAATGCCGGGTGCCCGTTGCACCCATAGCCTCGCGTGCGGAAGTGAAAAGCACACGAGCGTAGTCACCACAGGTTCACCGGGCTGGCCCGGCATTCCCTGCGCAATGGTTTTACGGCTTATTCCGCGCTCTCCCCGGCGACCGGGCTTTCTTGCCACCGTCGCAAGCCACGATGCGAAGCATCGTCGCCGACTTGACGCCAGCGTCGGGGCGTCAGGACCACACGGCTTCGCCGTCCGCAAGGTGCGCGCTCGTCAGCCGTGCACCCCGCGTCCACTGCATCCCGCATCAACGTTCGTGACGGTCGCGATACGCCCCTCTTATCGAGGCGGGACGGGGCGAGCTTGTAGAGATGATTTGCCCGACGACGTGAAAAGCGAAATATTTTTGCTGGAAGGGCTGGATACGAATTTGCGCGAGGCACCCGTCGGGCAAATCAGTTGGGCTAAGGTGACGGAAATTCTGGAGTTTCGTCATACCCCGCGAAAAGCGTGTAGCCCGCATGAGCGCAGCGAAATGCGGGGCCACAGCGAGGGCGTTCCCCGGATATCGCTACGCTCATCCGGGCTACGAGCTGAAAATCCGAAAATGGCAACATTGTCGTCCCTGCGAACGCAGGGACCCATACGCCGCGGCCTAGCGTTCTAGGCACAGTGGTTGACGACCTTTTCGTCAACCAACTGCGGTGGTTATGGGTCCTTGCGTTCGCAGGGACGACGAGAAACATGTTCGTCAACTCACTCGTCAACCCCCGCCCGGCGGCCTCAGCGGCTGCACGATTTCCCTGAACACCGGCAGCGCCTCGCAGCGCGCGGCGAGGGCTGCGAGTGCCGGATGACGCACATCGTCGAACACGCCGGCATGGGCCTCGCCGGTGAATCGGAGCGCACAGGCAACCGCGATGTCGGCATGGCCGATTGCCACGCCAGACCAGAACGGCGAGGCGATGGGGCTGCGTGCTTTTTCCAGCGCATCGAGCACGCCGCCGATCTGCTCTTGGCAACGCGAAACCCAGACCTCCGATTGATGATCCTTCCGAAGCACGCGCTCGTAGAGGAGGCTGACCGCCTTGTCGGCAAGCCCGGTCGCCAGCGCGCAAACTTTTAACGCATGGCGGCGCTCCGCACCCTTTGCGGCGATCATCGCTTTTTCCGCGCCTGCGAGTTCATCGAGATAATCCAGGATCGCCGCGCTCTCGATCAGCGCCTCGCCGCCATCCAGCACCAGCGTCGGCACCCGCCGCAGCGGATTGTACGGCGCAATCTTGTCGCCGTCGCCGAAGGTCGACCACGGCCGGTGCTCGAAGGGCAGACCATACAACCGCAACGCAATCGCGACGCGGCGGACGAAAGGGGAATCATATTGGCCGATGAGAATCACAACTCCTCCCCCTCATCGCTCGCCAGCAGCCCTTTCACCGCTCGCGCCCAGCCCTTCAGCTTCCGCTCGCGCGTTGCAGCATCTCATGGCCGGCTTGAAGCGGCGTTCGAGCCGCCAGTTGTCGGCGAATTTTGACGGCTCGGGATAGACGCCGACCGAAAGCCCCGCGAGATAGGCGGCGCCGAGCGCCGTGGTTTCCTGGATCATCGGGCGATCGACCGGCGCGTCGAGCAAATCGGCAAGGCGCTGCATGGTCCAGTCGGAGGCGGTCATGCCGCCGTCGACGCGGAGCACGATGTGGGCGGCCTTTGCCTCCGGCCAGTCGGCGCGCATCGCTTCCCAGAGATCGACGGTCTGGTAGCAGACGCTTTCCAGCGCGGCATGCGCGAGTTCGGCGGGGCCGGTGTTGCGCGTGAGCCCGAACAGCGCGCCGCGCACGCGCGGATTCCAGTAGCGGCGCGCCGAGGCCGACAAAGGCCGGCACCAGATAGACGCTTTGCGTGGAATCGGACTTGTCGGCGAGCGGGCCGGTTTCGGCGGCCTGCTTGATGATGCCGAGCCCGTCGCGCAGCCATTGCACCGCGGAGCCCGCGACGAAGATCGAGCCTTCGAGCGCATAGGTGCGCTTTCCGCCGAGCTGATAGGCGATGGTGGTGAGCAGCTTGTTCTTCGAGGCGACCGGCGTGGCGCCGGTGTTGAGCAGCGCAAAGCAGCCGGTGCCGTAGGTGGACTTGATCATGCCCGGCGAAAAGCAGGCTTGTCCGATGGTCGCGGCCTGCTGGTCGCCGGCAATGCCCGAAATCGCGATCGTCGCCGCCGAACAGATCGGGCGCGCTGTCGCCGAAATGCGTGCGAGGAATCCTTCACCTCCGGCAGCATCGAGCGCGGCACGCGCAGGATTTTCAAGAGCTCGTCGTCCCACTGTCCGGTATGGATGTTGAACAGCAGCGTGCGCGAGGCGTTGGTGGCGTCGGTGGCGTGGACCTTGCCGCCGGTGAGCCGCCACAGCAGATAGCAATCGACGGTGCCGAACAGCAGTTCGCCGCGTTCGGCGCGTGGCCGCGCGCCGGGGACGTGGTCGAGGATCCAGGCGACTTTCGTTCCGGAGAAATAGGGATCGATGATCAGGCCGGTCTTGGCCGAAATCGCCGGCTCGTGGCCTTCGCCTTTCAGCCTGGCGCAGATGTCGGCGGTGCGGCGGTCCTGCCAGACGATGGCGCGATGCACGGCCTGTGCCGGTGGCGCGGTCCCACACCACGGTGGTCTCGCGCTGGTTGGTGATGCCGATCGCGGCGATGTCCCTGGCCGTGACGTCCGCCTTCTTCATCGCCTCGCGGCAGGTGGTGATGGTCGAAGTCCAGATGTCCTCCGGCTCGTGCTCGACCCAGCCCGAGGCCGGAAAATGCTGCGGAAATTCGGCTTGCGCGACGGCGGCGACCGAAATGTCGCCGCGAAACACGATGGCGCGCGAGGACGTGGTGCCCTGATCGATGGCCAGCACAAAGGACATGGTTTTCTTCCCCGCGTTTTCCCGGCGTTGCTTCCCAAGTGTTTGTGGTTGCGTCAAGGCAAGCGGATTGGCGAGGGTTCGTCAATATCCGAACGTCGTCCCCGGATGCTGCGCAGCGCTCTTGCGGTGCGCTGCTGATCCGGGGCCCATGGTCGCAGAGCGCGAGCGTGGGTCCCGGTTCTGCGGAGCAGCGTGAAGTACGCTGCTCCGCGCCCGGGACACGAGAGCGCTCACACCGCACGCCGTCGTGACGCCGCCGTCGACCACGATGGTCTGCCCGGTCATGAAGCTCGAGGCATCCGAGGCGAGATAGGCGACCGCACCTGCGATCTCGTCGGGTTCGCCGATGCGGCGCAGCGGCGTGGTGGCGCAGCGGCGTTTCAGGCGCTCTTCGTCTTCCCACAACGCGCGGGCGAAATCGGTCTTGACGAGACCGGGCGCGACGCAATTGACACGCACGCCCTTCGGGCCCCATTCGCCGGCAAGGCTGCGGCACAGCGCGAAATCCGCCGCCTTGGAAATTCCGTAGGCGCCGATCACGGTCGAGCCGCGCAAGCCCCCGATCGAGGAGATGATCACCACCGAACCGTTGCCGCGCTCGGCCATTGGCGGGATCGCAAGCGCACAGAGCCAGATGTTGCTCTTGACGTTGGAGGCCATGATCTTGTCGAAGGCTTCGTCCTTGATGTCGAGCAGCGGGCCGTAATAGGGATTGACCGCGGCGTTGCAGACCAGGATGTCGATCTTGCCGTAATGCGAGGTCGCGCCCTTGATCAGCATCTCGACTTCCTCGCGGCGCGAGATGTTGCAGGGAATGACATGGGCGTCGCCGCCCGCCTTCCTGATGCCTTCGGCCACTTCCTCGCAGGCGTCGGCCTTGCGGCTGGAGATCACCACCCTGGCGCCGAGTTTGGCCAGCAGTTCGGCCGAGGAACGGCCGATGCCGCGGCTGGAGCCGGTGATGACGGCGACTTTGCCGGTGAGATCGAACGGTGTGGATTTCACTGTTGTTTCCTTGGGCATTATCCCTCCGTCATTGCGAGCCAACGGGTCGCGCGAACGCGCGCCCGATGACGGGCTCCACGAAGCAATCCATCTCGCCGCGGTGGGAAGAATGGATTGCTTCGTCGCTTCGCTCCTCGCAATGACGCTTGCGGCAACTACACCAGCCCGCCGCCGTCGGTGACGCGGCGCAGGTGATAATCGGTGTCGCCGAAGGTGTTCTCGATCATGGTCAGGCGCTTGAAGTAGTGGCCGATCTTGGCCTCCATGGTCATGCCGATGCCGCCATGGAGCTGGATCGACTGCTGGCCGACGAATTTGGCGGACTTGCCGATCTGCACCTTGGCGGCCGCGACCGCGGTGGCGCGCTCTTTGGCGTCATCGAAATCGGCCGCCATGGTCGCGAACATCGACATGCTGCGGGCCTGCTCGACGGCAACGAACATGTCGGCGGCGCGGTGCTGCAGGGTCTGGA
The DNA here is from genome assembly GCA_963722265.1 of uncultured Alphaproteobacteria bacterium. Taxonomy (GTDB): domain Bacteria; phylum Pseudomonadota; class Alphaproteobacteria; order Rhizobiales; family Xanthobacteraceae; genus Bradyrhizobium. Next base: position 222,600 of record CAVRKR010000001.1, read on the forward strand.
AGCTGCCGATCGGCACGCCGAACTGCTTTCGCGTCTTCAGATATTCGACGGTTGTCCTTCAGCGACTCATCCATCAGGCCGACGGCCTCGGCGCAGAGCGCGGTGCGCGCCTCGTCGACCACGCGCTCGATCAGCGGCAAGCCATTTTCGCCATCGCCGATCACGGCATCGCCGCCGACCTCGACGCCGGTGAAGGTGATGTCGGCCGCGTGCAGGCCGTCCTGGGTCGGATAGCCCTTCTTGGCCACGCCCTTGGCATTGCCCGGCACCAGGAACACGCCGATGCCGCCAGCGTCGCGCTGGCCGCCTTTGGTGCGCGCGGTCACGATCAGTGTATCGGCGGCCTCGCCATTGAGCACGACGAATTTCTCGCCGTCGATCACGTAGCCCCCGCCCTTCTTCTTGGCCGAAGTCGGTGACGTCGCCGAGATCGTAGCGCGAATTCTTCTCAAGCTGGGCGAAGGCAAAGGTCTTGCTGCCATCGATGATGCCGGAAATATGCGCGGCTTTCTGTTCCGCCGAACCGCCATGGCGGAGGAAGCCGCCGCCGATCACGACCGTTGCGAGATAAGGCTCGAGCACCAGCGCCTTGCCGAGCGCTTCCATCACGATCATGGTTTCGACCGCGCCGGCGCCGAAGCCGCCATCGTCTTCGGAGAACGGCAGGCCAAGCAGGCCCTGCTCGGCGAACTTGCCCCAGATGCTTTTGCTCCAGCCGCCCTTCTCCTTCATGTATTTCTTGCGTGAATCGAAATCGTAGGAATCGCCGAGCAGGCCGTCGACGCTTTCCTTGAGAAGCCGCTGCTCCTCGGACAAATCGAAATCCATTTTATTTTTTTTCCTCTGACTAAAATCGCTGCCGGACGTCCGCCCCTTCACCTCTCCCCGCTTGCGGGGAGAGGTCGGATCGCCCTTGCGATCCGGGTGAGGGGGTACAGGCCTCTCAACGATCCCCACTGGGAGAGAGGCCCCTCACCCCAACCCTCTCCCCGCGAAGGGCCGGGAGAGGGAGAAGAGACTACAACCCCAGCACCGCCTTGGTGATGATGTTGCGCTGGATCTCGTTCGATCCGCCATAGATCGAGACCTTGCGGTTGTTGAAATAGCTCGGCGCGATCTGCGCGGTCCAGTCCATCGCCTCGTTGCTGCCGTCGTCGCCATGCTCGTCATAGGGCGCGGCGAACGGCCCGATCACTTCCATCAGCAGCTCGGTGGTGGCCTGCTGGATTTCCGAGCCCTTGATCTTGAGCACCGAGGAAGCCGGGTTCGGCTTGCCCTTGCCGTGCTTGCCTTCGTCGGCGACGACGCGAAGCTGGGTCAGCTCCAGCGCCTTCAGCTCGATCTCGACCGCGGCGAGCTTTTCGCGGAATCCCTGATCCTCCATCACCGGCTTGCCGCCGGATTCGACCTTGGAGGCGAGATCCTTGATGCGGCGAATCCGCTCCTTGGAAACGCCGACGCGGGCGATGCCGGTGCGCTCATTGCCGAGCAGGAATTTGGCGTAATCCCAGCCCTTGTTCTCCTCGCCGACGAGATTCTCCACTGGCACCTCGACGTCATCGAGGAACACCTCGTTGACCTCATGGCCGCCGTCGATGGTCTGGATCGGACGCACCGTGATGCCCTTCGACTTCATGTCGACCAGGATGAAGGAAATGCCGGTCTGCTTCTTGGCCGCGGGGTCGGTGCGGCACAGGCAAAAGATCAGTCGGCGTGCTGCGCCAGCGTAGTCCAGGTCTTCTGGCCGTTGATGATGTATTTGTCGCCCTTGCGCTCGGCCTTGGTCTTCAGCGAGGCGAGGTCGGAGCCGGAGCCGGGCTCGGAAAATCCCTGGCACCACCAGTCGTCGACATTGGCGATGCGCGGCAGATAATGCTTCTTCTGCGCCTCGTTGCCGAAGGTGTAGATCACGGGCCCGACCATGCTGACGCCGAAGGCGAGCGGCGCCGGCGCCGGATGCATCTGCAGCTCCTCGTTGAAGATGTAATGCTGCACCGAGCTCCAGCCGGTGCCGCCATATTCCTTCGGCCAGTGCGTCACGCCCCAGCCCTTCTTGTTGAGGATGCGCCACCACTCGACCATCTCGTCCTTGGAGAGATGACGGCCCTCGACCAGTTTCTGCCGCGTCGCGGGCGGCACGTTGTCCCTGAAGAAGGCCCGCACCTCGTCGCGAAACGCCACTTCTTCCTTGCTGAAGCTGAGATCCATCGGATCCTCCTGTGAAGCGAAATGATTTTCCATGTCGTCCCTGCGAACGCAGGGACCTATAACCCCCGGCGTCTGTAGTAGCGACGCCGTCTACCAAAACGTCAAAACAGCAACACCTCGCGGTATGGGTCCCCGCTTTCGCGGGGACGACGATTGCGGGACGGCCCCCGGCTCGCGCTCGCAAGTGCTCGCTGGCCGGAACGACAAGCACTACTGCACCACCTCGAACAAACCGGCCGCGCCCATGCCGCCGCCGACGCACATGGTCACGACGGCATATTTGGCCTTGCGGCGGCGGCCCTCGATCAACGCGTGACCGGTCAGCCGCGCGCCCGACATGCCGTAGGGATGGCCGACCGCGATCGCGCCGCCATCGACGTTGATCTTCTCCGGATCGATGCCGAGCTTGTCGCGGCAATAAAGCACCTGCACCGCGAACGCCTCGTTCAACTCCCACAGATCGATGTCGTCGATCTTCAGCCCGTGGCGCTTGAGCAGGCGCGGCACCGCGAACACGGGGCCAATGCCCATCTCGTCCGGCTCGCAGCCGGCGGCCACGAAACCGCGGAAGATGCCGAGCGGCTTCAGCCCGCGCTTTGAAGCTTCCTTGTCGCTCATGATCACGGACGCGCTGGCGCCGTCCGAGAGCTGGCTGGCATTGCCGGCGGTGATGCAAAAACCCTCGCCGCGCACCGGCTTCAAGGCGGCAAGGCCTTCGGCCGAAGTGTCCGGCCGCGGGCCTTCGTCTTTCGACAGCGTGACCTCCTTGAAGGAGATCTCGCCGGTCGCCTTGTCGGCGACGCCCATCATGGTGGTGATCGGCGCAAGCTCGTCGTTGAACTTGCCGCCCTGCTGGGCGGCGGCGACGCGGCGCTGGCTCTCCAGCGAATATTCGTCCTGCCGCTCGCGCGAAATGCCGTAGCGCTTGGCGACGACCTCGGCGGTATCGATCATCGGCATGTAGACTTCGCCCTTGATCTTCAGAAGCGCCGGGTCCTGGGTGTGGAACTTGTTGGCGTGGTCGTTCTGCACCAGGCTGATGGATTCGCCGCCACCGCCGACCGCGATCTCGACCCCGTCGAAAATCACCGAGCGCGCCGCAAGCGCGATCGCCTGCAGGCCCGAGGCGCATTGCCGGTCGATCGTGGTGCCGCCAACCGTGACGGGCAGACCCGCGCGCAACAACGCCTTGCGCGCGATATTGCCGCCGGTCGAGCCTTGCTGCAGGGCCGCGCCCATCACCACGTCTTCGATCTCCTTGGGATCGACCTTGGCGCGGGCGACCGCCTGGCCGATGGCGTGACCGAGCAGCGTTGCGCCTTCGGTGGCGTTAAGTGCGCCACGATAGGCCTTGCCGATCGGGGTGCGGGCGGTTGATACGATAACGGCGTCGGTCATGAACGACCTCCTGTTGCGAGTTGTTGTGGTCTTTGCGGCGCGGATTGTGGCTGGGATTGCTGACTACGCAATTCATGGCGCGAGAGCTTGCCGACCGGCGTGCGCGGCAGCTCGGCGACGAATTCGAGCGCTGTTGGAATTTCATGCTTGCCGAGCTTGCCGGCAAGAAACGCCTTGAGTTCGTCCAGCGAGAAGGCGCTGGCGCCGGCGCGCAATTTGATGAAGGCCTTCGCCGCCTCGCCGCGGTAATCGTCGGGAATGCCGATCACGATCACTTCCTCCACCGCGGGGTGTTCATAGATCGCCTGCTCGATCATCTGCGGATAGACGTTGAAGCCGCCGGAGATGATCATGTCCTTCTTGCGGTCGACCAGATAGAAATAGCCGTCGCTGTCCATGTAGCCGATATCGCCGGTAAGGAAGCGGTCGCCGACAAAGGCCTGCGCGGTTTCCTCGGGCCGGTTCCAGTAACCCCTGGTGACGTTCGGCCCCTTGATGCGAATCTCGCCGACTTCGCCGTGCGGCAGCGCTTTCCCGGGATCGTCGAGCGCGACCACGTCCATCTCAATGCCGGGCAGCATCAGCCCGATCGAACCCGGCTTGTCCGGCCCCTCCTGCGGGTGGCCGGTGCCGGGCGAGCAGGTCTCGGTCATGCCCCAGCCGCTCTTCAGCTTCATGCTGACCTTGCGCTCGAGAAGCTTGGCGACTTCGACCGGCAACGGCGCGCCGCCGGACCTGCAGTTTGCCAGCGAAGAGAGATCGCGCTTGTCGAGATCGGGCAGGCTCGCGATCGCGATCCACATCGTCGGCACGCCGGGGAACGCGGTGGCGCGCTTGACCTCGATGTCGCGCATCACGGCTTCGACGTCGAAACGCTGGTGCAGCGAGACCAGATTGCCGTGCCGGATCGACGCCAGCATCACCACGGTCAGCGCGAAGATATGAAACAGCGGCAGCACGCAGATCACGCGCTCGATGCTGTTGCGCTCCATCCGCGCCTGCTTGGTCCAGACGTCATAGATCGACACCGCGGCAGTCAGATTGCCGTGGCTGAGCATCGCGCCCTTCGGCAATCCCGTGGTGCCGCCGGTATATTGCAGCAGCGCGACGATCGTCGGGCGAAATCTCCGGCCAGCTGCGCGGGCTTTGCCGCGCCTTCGACGAATTTCGCAAAGGTCACGATCGCCGGATGGTCCGGGATCGGCGTGTGCGGATTGCCGACCGCGCCCCAATGATCGTCCTCGCAGACGATCAGGCGGTCGAGCAGGCCGTTCTCCAGAAATTTCAGCGCCGTCGGCAACAGCGTCGCAAGATCGCTGGTGACGAGAATTCGCGCGCCGCTGTCGCTCAATTTGTGGGACAGCGCGCGCTCGCCGTCGAGCGGCGACAGATGCACGATGCGCGCGCCGGCCTTCAGCGCGCCGAAGAAATTGACGGGATGGTCGGGCGAGTTGCCGAGGAACAGCGCCACCGAGGTGTTCTTGCCGAGCCCTGCGCGCAGGAACGCGGCCGCCGCGACTTCGGCCATCTCCTCCAGCTCGGTAAAGATGATGGCGCGGTCGCGGAATTCGATCGCCGGCCGCGACGCCAAATTCGGCCGCTGCCTTTGACAACAGATCCGGCAAGCGTTCCGCGCGCGATCGGATCGTCCCAGCGGACGCCTTGCGGATAGAACTGCTCGCCGGGATGGGTCATGCGCCTTCCTGCCAGTCAGGCGCGCCACCGTCTCTCCAGGGGTCGTCCCTGCGAACGTAGGGACCCATAACCCCTGACCTCAATATTGAAAAAGAACCTCCCCTACCGTGCCCAACCGCGAAATCACGCGGTATGGGTCCCTGCGTTCGCAGGGACGACACTTTGAGGAGTCCGCCAGAACGCATCCGGTTCATGGTCATCACGCCGCTTTCGCCGTCTGCGCCAGCGACGCAAAGGTCTTGCCTTCGGCGGCGAGCCGCTTGAGCAGCGGCGCCGGTTCGAGCGAGGGATCGTTGGTTTCCTTGGCGTAGAACGACAGCCGGTCGGCGATGTGCTTCAAGCCCACCTGGTCGGCATAGAACATCGGGCCGCCGCGATAGACCGGCCAGCCATAGCCATAGAGCCAGATCACGTCGATGTCGCTCGGGCGCGCCGCGATCTTCTCTTCGAGAATGCGCGCGCCTTCGTTGATCATCGGATACATCATGCGCTCGAGGATTTCCTCGTCGCTGACCACGCGGCGCTTGCGGCCGAGCCGCTGCAAGCGTCTCGTCGATCAGCTTCTCGACTTCGGGATCGGGCAGCGGCGCGCGCGAACCCGCCTCATATTTGTAATAGCCCTTGCCGGTCTTCTGGCCGAAACGGCCGGCCTCGCACAGCGCGTCGGCAATTTCCGACTTGATGCCGCGGTCCTTGCGCGAGCGCCAGCCGATGTCGAGGCCGGCGAGATCGCCCATCGCGAACGGCCCCATCGGCATGCCGAATTTGGTCACGACCGCATCGACCTGCTGCGGCAATGCGCCTTCGAACAGCAATTTCTCGGCCTGCTTGCCGCGTTGCGCCAGCATCCGGTTGCCGACAAAACCGTCGCAGACGCCGACCACCGCCGGCACCTTCGCGATTTTGCGCGCCACCGCCACCGCCGTGGTCAGCGCATCGGGCGCGGTCTTTGCCGCGCGCACGATTTCGCACAGCTTCATCACATTGGCCGGCGAGAAGAAGTGCATGCCGAGCACGTCCTGCGGACGTTTGGTCTCCTTTGCGATCTCGTCGATGTTGAGATAGGAGGTGTTGGAGGCGAGCACCGCGCCGGGCTTGGCAAACTTGTCGAGTGCCGCGAACACTTCCTTCTTGATCGCCATGGTCTCGAACACGGCCTCGATGACCAGGTCGGCGTCCTTGACGTTCTCAAGCCCGACCACGCCGTTGATCAGCGCCATGCGCTTGGCGGGCGCGTCCGCCGGAATGCCGCCGCGCGCGGCGGTCGCCTCGTAATTCTTCTGCATCACGCCCATGCCGCGCTTGAGCTGCTCTTCGCCGGTCTCGATCAGCGTCACGGGAATACCGGCATTGGCGAACGACATCGCAATGCCGCCGCCCATGGTGCCGGCGCCGATGATGGCGACGCGCTCGACATTGCGCGGCTTTGTCCCCTCCGGCACGCCGGCGATCTTGGCGGCCTCGCGCTCGGAGAAGAACGCGTAGCGCTGCGCCTTCGACTGATCGCTCGACACCAGCTTGAGGAAACCCTCGCGTTCCTTCTTCAGACCTTCGTCGAACGGCAGGTCGATCGCCGCGCCGACCGCGTCGGCGGCGGCAAACGGCGCCTCCAGCCCGCGTGCCTTCTTGGTCAGCGCCGCGACCGCATTGGTGAAGATCGAGCGGTCGGCCTTGGCCGCGGCAAGCTTGCTGTCGTCGTCGCGCAGCTTGCGCAACGGACGCTTCTCGGCCAGCACCTTGCGGGCAAACGCCTCGCCGCCGGCGGCCGGACCTTCGACGATTTCCTCGATCAGGCCGTTCTTGAGCGCGTCCGAGCGCAGAAATCGGATCGCCGCCGACGATCATCTTGACCGCAAGCTCCGGACCGACCGCGCGCGGCAGACGCTGCGTTCCGCCCGCGCCCGGCAGCAGGCCGAGTTTCACCTCGGGCAGGCCCAGTCTTGCCTCCTTGGTCGCCACGCGGAAGTGACAGGCGAGCGCGACTTCGAGGCCGCCGCCGAGCGCCGTGCCGTGAATGGCGGCAACGACCGGCTTCGGCGAGTTCTCGATCTCGCTCAGCACCTCGTGGAGGCCCGGCGGCTTCGGCGGCTTGCCGAATTCGGTGATGTCGGCGCCGGCGATGAAGGTGCGGCCGGCGCAGGTCAGCACGATCGCCTTGACTTCCGGATCGGCAATGGCGCGCTTTGACGCATTCCAGAATGCCGCCGCGCACGGCGGCGCTCAGCGCATTCACCGGGGGACTGTTGACCGTGACGATGGCAATGATGTCATGACGCTCGAGCTTGACCACTTCGTTCACGGCACTCTCCCTCGATGCTTGTTCTTACAATTATTACAAGTTCTTCCCAATTTCGCATTGCGGAATTCAATTCCGCATCTTGACAGGGAGGGTTATTTTGAAGCACGTCCCTTGTCAACGAGGGCCCGCGCGAGCGGCAGCGGCAGCAGGCGATGAAGCGTCCAGGGAAGAAAGTGGCGACCGATCGCAGCTTCGTCGTCGCGCTTTCCCGCGGTCTCGATGTGTTGCGCGCATTCCAACCCAATGACGGGCTTCTCGGCAATCAGGAGATCGCGGCCCGTACCAACTTGCCAAAGCCAACCGTTTCGCGGCTGACCTATACCCTCACCAAGCTCGGTTACCTTACACCGGTTCCGCGGTTCGAGAAATATCAGCTCGCGCCGGCCGCGATGGCGCTCGGCTATGCGGCGCTTGCAAATCTCGGCGTTCGGCATTTGTCCGAGACCTATCGTGAAGAATTGATGCGCGAGACCGGCGGAGCGGTGGCGGTCGGCGGCCGCGACCGCCTCAGCATGATCTATTTCGGCCAGAGCCGCGGCATGACGCTCGGCGTTCAACTCGACGTCGGCTCGCGGATTCCGATTGCAACCACCGCGATGGGCCGGGCCTATTTCTGGGCGCTGCCGCGAAGAGGAGCGTGCCACGTTGCTGCGCGATATGCGCGAGCACTATGGCGCCCGCTGGGCCAGCGATGCGCGACGGCATCGAACGCGCCGGGCGAGACCGTGGCAAAGCACGGTTTTGCGATCTCGGCGGGCGACTGGCACGACGACATCCACGCGGTCGGCGTAGCACTAAAGCTTAATGACGGAACCGGTCCTTATGCGTTTAACTGTGGTGCGCCCGCATTCCGCTTCACGGAGGACCGGCTGCGCAGCGACATTGGACCGCGTCTTTTGGCGATGGTAAGGAACATCGAGGCAGCGCTCGGGGGCGCGGCCCCGCAATCAAAAAAAGAAGAAAGCAAGAAGTTGAAAGCAGGAGGGAAAGTTGCGCGTGTGGTTGAGGGGATCCGATAGCCTTCGCCGTCGTGATCCCGCAAATTGGCGTGGTCGTTCCGGCCCGATGCGTGAGCGGTGCGGGGCGCGATGACGCAGGCCCAAACGGCGCAGGGAAACATCGCCGCTGCTTGCGGTTTGCGACGTCAGCGTCGTGTTCGGCGGCATCGTTGCGCTGAATGGCGTGTCGTTCGACATGCATCAGGGCCAGATCCTCGGCCTGATCGGCCCGAACGGCGCCGGCAAGACCACGCTCTTCAATTGCCTGAGCCGGCTCTACCAGCCGAGCGCGGGCGACATCCTGATGGAAGGCGAGAGCATCCTGACGCGGCCGCCGCACCGGATCGCCGAAATCGGCATCGGCCGCACCTTCCAGAACGTGGCGTTGTTCTCCAACCTTTCGGTGCTCGACAATGTCCGGGTCGGCGCCCATTCGCAGCACCAACAGCGACATCGTCAGCGACTCGCTCGAAGCTTCCGTGGGTTCGCCGCGGCGAGGCCGCGCTCAACAAGCGCGTTCACGAAATCCTCAACTATCTCAATCTCGATGACGTCGCCCATGTCACCGTTTCGGGCCTGCCCTTCGGCACCCAGAAACGCGTGGAGCTGGCGCGCGCGCTCGCAGCCGAGCCCAAGATCCTGCTGCTCGACGAACCCGCCGGCGGCCTCAACCACGAGGAAGTCCATGTGCTCGGCGACCTGATCCGGCGCATTCGCGACGACCGCAAGGTGACGGTCCTTCTGGTCGAACATCACATGGGGCTGGTGATGTCGATCGCCGACCATGTGGTGGCGTTGAATTTCGGCCGCAAGCTCGCCGAGGGAACGCCAGCCAAGGTGCAGTCCGACCCGGATGTCATCAAGGCCTATCTCGGGAGCAAGGACCAATGACGGCGCTGCTCAACATCAAGGCGCTGAACGCCTATTACGGCCAGGTCCAGGCGCTGCACGGACTTGAGTTCGCGCTCAATGAAGGCAGCGTGACCACGCTGCTCGGCGCCAACGGCGCCGGCAAGACCACGACCTTGCGCGCGATCTGCAACATGGTGCGCTCCACCGGCGCGATCGAATTCGACGGCGCTCCGCTTTCCGGCCGCTCGACCGAAAACATCGTCCGCCTCGGCATCGCCCATGTGCCGCAGGGCCGCGGCACCTTCACGACCATGACGGTGGAGGAAAACCTTCAGCTCGGCGCGATCACGCGAAGCGACAAGGCCGGCGTGGTGTCCGATATCGAGCGAATGTACGATCACTTTCCCGTGCTGAAGCAGCGCTATACCCAGCAGGCTGGTACGCTGTCGGGCGGCGAGCAGCAGATGCTGGCGGTCGCGCGCGCGCTGATGCTGCGCCCGCGCCTGATGCTGCTCGACGAACCGTCGTTCGGCCTGGCGCCGCTGATCGTGCGCGACCTGTTCAAGATTCTCGGCAAGATCAATCGCGAGGACAAGGTCACCATTCTGGTGGTCGAGCAGAACGCGCAACTGGCGCTGGAACTCGCCGACCAGGCCTATGTGATCGAGACCGGACGCATCGTGATGTCGGGCAGTGCCGCCGAAATCGCGAACAATGAAGACGTCCGCAAATCCTATCTGGGCTACTGAGGGAGCACGGCCATGGAGCTTTTCACCAATCAGATCCTGGCCGGCATCGCCACCGGCGCGATCTATGCCTGCATGGCGCTCGCGGTCGTCATGATCTACCAGGCGATCGACCATCTCAATTTCGCGCAAGGCGAGATGGCGATGTTCTCGACCTTCATCTCCTGGCAGCTGATGCAATGGGGCGTTCCCTATTGGGGCGCCTTCGTGCTCACGCTGGGATTCTCGTTCGCTCGGCGGCATCGTGATCGAGCGGCTGCTTGTTCAAGCCGCTGGCGAAAGCGCCGATCCTGACCAACGTCGCCGGCTTCATCGCGCTGTTTGCGATCATCAACAGCTGCGCCGGCCTGATCTGGGACTTCACCATCAAGCAATATCCGACGCCGTTCGGATCCTCGCCGTTCCTCGGCAGCCAGCTGATCTCGACCCATCAGGCCGGCATGATCGGCGTCACCGTGCTGCTCCTGATCGCGCTGTATTTCTTCTTCCAGTTCACGCGGATTGGACTGGCGATGCGCGCGGCGGCTTCGGTGCCTGAATCGGCGCGGCTGGTCGGCATCAACACCTCATGGATGATCGCGCTCGGCTGGGGCATGGCGGCGGCGATCGGCTCGATCGCCGGCATGCTGATCGCGCCGGTGGTGTTTCTCGAACCGAACATGATGGGCGGCGTGCTGCTCTACGGATTTGCCGCCGCCGTGCTCGGCGGCCTGACCAGCCCGTTCGGCGCGGTGATCGGCGGATTTCTGGTCGGCATCTTCGAAAATCTTGCCGGCACCTACATCCCCGGCGTCGGCAATGAACTGAAGCTGCCGATCGCGCTGGCGCTGATCATCACCGTCCTGGTTGTCAAACCGGCTGGGCTGTTTGGCCGGCCCATCGTGAAGCGAGTTTGATCATGAGCGCAGTGCAGGAAGCCGTCACCGAAGCACCCGCGCGTCGAAGCCGTTCCCAAGCGGGCCATGACGCTCGGCACCGGAACCTCGCTGGTCATGCTGGCGCTGCTGATCGTGGCGCCGCTGTTCGTGAAGAACTTCATCATCTTCCAGATGACGATGCTCCTGGTCTACGGCCTCGCCGTTCTGGCGCTGAATATCCTGACCGGCGGCAGCGGCCAGTTTTCGCTGGGACAGAGCGCGTTCTATGCGGTCGGCGCCTACACCTCGGCGATCCTGATGGAACATGTCGGCGTGAACTACGCGCTGACGCTGCCGGTCGCCGGGCTCGTCTGCTTTGTCTTCGGATTTCTGTTCGGCCAGCCGGCGCTGCGCCTGTCCGGCGTCTATCTGGCGCTGGCGACTTTCGCGCTGGCAACCGCCATGCCGCAGCTGCTCAAGCTCGGCTATTTCGAGCACTGGACCGGCGGCGTGCAGGGCCTGGTGGTGACCAAGCCGGATGCGCCGTTCGGCCTGCCGATGTCGCAGGACATGTGGCTTTATTACTTCACGCTCGTGGTCACGATCGCGATCTATATCTTCTCCGTCAATCTACTGAAGTCGCGTTCGGGCCGCGCCTTCATGGCGATCCGCGACAACGAGATCGCGGCCTCCGCGATGGGCATCAACGTCGCGCTCTACAAGACACTCGCGTTCGGCGTCAGCGCCGGCATCACCGGCGTTGCCGGCGGGTTAGGCGCGATCGCCGTGCAGTTCGTCGCGCCCGACGGCTACACTATCACGCTCGCGATCTCGCTGTTTCTCGGCATGGTGGTCGGCGGCGTGGGATGGCTGCCGGGGTCGATCGTCGGTTCCGCCTTCATCATCTTCGTGCCGAACATCGCCGAGGGAATCTCCAAGGGCCTTTCCGGCGCCGTGTTCGGCGTCATTCTGTTTCTCGTCATCTTCCTCGTGCCGCACGGCGCAAGGCAGGTCGCCATGGTTGCCCAGCATCTGGTTGGCAAACTCAGGAAGCGTTAAGAAAAGGCCAGGGAGAAAGAAAAGTGCCTTCAAGACCGAACTTTCTATCCGCCGCGTTTGCGGCGGCCGTGATCGCGTTAGCCGCTACCAGCCAAAGTGCCCTCGCACAAAAGAAATACGACACCGGCGCCACCGATACCGAAATCAAGATCGGCAACATCATGCCCTATAGCGGCCCGGCGTCCGCCTACGGCGTGATCGGCAAGACCGAGGCGGCCTATTTCAACAAGATCAACGCCGAGGGCGGCATCAACGGCCGCAAGATCAATTTCATCAGCTATGACGACGGCTACAGCCCGCCGAAGGCGGTCGAGCAGGCGCGCAAGCTGGTGGAGAGCGATGAGGTCTTGCTGCTCTTCAATCCGCTCGGCACGCCCTCGAATTCGGCGATCCAGAAATATCTGAACGCCAAGAAGGTCCCGCAGCTGTTCGTCGCGACCGGCGCCACCAAATGGAACGATCCGAAGGACTTTCCGTGGACCATGGGCTGGCAGCCGAGCTACCAGAGCGAAGCGCGGATCTACGCGAAATACCTGATCAAGGAGAAACCAGACGGCAAGATCGCGGTGCTTTATCAGAACGACGATTTCGGCAAGGACTATCTGAAAGGCCTGAAGGACGGGCTTGGCGCCAAGGCCTCGATGATCGTCGCCGAGGAAAGCTACGAGACCGCGGAACCGACGATCGACAACCACATCGTCAAGCTCAAGGCCGCAGGCGCCGATGTCTTCATCAGCATCACCACGCCGAAATTCGCGGCCCAGGCGATCAAGAAGCTCGCCGAGATCGAGTGGAAGCCGCTGCATATCGTATCCAACGTCTCGGCTTCCGTCGGCAGCGTGATCAAGCCGGCCGGCTTCGAGAACTCGCAAGGCATTCTTTCGGCCGCCTATGCCAAGGACGGCGCCGATCCGCAGTGGGACAACGACGCCGGCATGAAGAAATTCCTGGCCTTTCTCGCCAAGTACGAGCCTGACGGCAACAAGCTCGATGCCTCGGTGGTTTACGGTTACGGCGTGGCGCAGACCATGGTTAAGGTGCTGCAAATGTGCGGCGACAACCTGACCCGCGAGAACGTCATGAAGCAGGCCGCCAGCCTCAAGGATTTTGAGCCCGACACCCTGCTGCCCGGCATCAAGATCAGCACCTCGCCGACCGACTTCGCCCCGATCAAGCAACTTCAGAATGATGCGGTTCAAGGGCGAGAAATGGGACCTGTTCGGCGACATCATCAGCGGCGACCTCGGCAATTGATCGGGGTTTTGGCGGGACGCGGCGGCCAACCGAGGAACCGCTGCGCCTGCCGCAAAAAGCCTACTAAAGAAGCAGCCCTTCACGGCTCGTGCACGGGGCTTTTTCTTGTGAGGAACCGGGTAAGATGGTACTCAAGCGGCCAGATTCACAAAGAGCTTTCGACCAAGAAAGCCGGACAAGTGCACGTCATTTAGACCACCGGACCAGAGGGAGAACGTAATGCCTGTATTCGCGAACAGAATTGCAATCACATCGGCTGCCGCGTTCGCGCTGCTTGCCGCCTCCGCCAGCGGTGCGCTCGCGCAGAAGAAGTACGACACCGGCGCCACCGATACCGAAATCAAGATCGGCAACATCATGCCCTATAGCGGCCCGGCTTCCGCTTACGGCGTGATCGGCAAGACCGAGGCCGCCTACTTCAAGAAGATCAACGATGCCGGCGGCATCAATGGCCGCAAGATCAATTTCATCAGCTATGACGACGGCTACAGCCCGCCGAAGACCGTCGAACAGGCGCGCAAGCTGGTGGAAAGCGACGAGGTTCTGTTCATCTTCAATTCGCTCGGCACGCCGCCCAATTCCGCGATTCACAAGTACATGAATGCGAAGAAGGTGCCGCAGCTCTTCGTCGCCACCGGCGCCACCAAGTGGAACGACCCCAAGGATTTCCCCTGGACCATGGGCTGGCAACCGAACTACCAGAGCGAATCGCGAATCTACGCAAAATATCTTCTGAAGGAGAAGCCCGACGCCAAGATCGCGGTGCTTTATCAGAATGACGACTACGGCAAGGACTATCTCAAGGGCCTGAAGGACGGACTCGGCGCCAAGGCAGCCTCGATGATCGTCGCCGAGGAGAGCTACGAGACCACCGAGCCCACGATCGACAGCCACATCGTCAAGCTCAAATCGACCGGCGCCGACGTTTTCGTCAACATCACCACGCCGAAATTCGCAGCACAGGCGATCAAGAAGATCGCCGAGATCGAGTGGAAGCCGCTGCATTTCCTCAACAACGTGTCGAGCTCCATCGGCAGCCGTCATGAAGCCCGCCGGCTTTGAAAACGCGCAAGGCATCATTTCCGCGACCTACCTCAAGGACGTCTCCGATCCGCAGTGGAACAACGATCCCGGGATGAAGGAGTTCCTCGACTTCCTCGCCAAGGACTTTCCGGAAGGCCAACAAGCTCGACGGCTCGGTGATCGTCGGCTACGCCGTCGCGCAAACGATGGTTCAGGTGCTCAAGCAGTGCGGCGACGACCTCACCCGCGAGAACGTCATGAAGCAGGCCGCAAGCCTCAAGGATTTCCGCACCGAGGTCCTGCTGCCCGGCATCAAGATCAATACCTCGGCGACCAACTTTGCTCCGATCAGCCAGCTTCAGTTGATGCGCTTCAAGGGCGAGCGGTGGGACCTGTTCGGCAACGTCATCAGCGGCGACGTCGGCGGCTGATTCCTTCGTGTCCCGGACGCGGTGCAGCGTCCTTCACGCTGCGGCGCAGAGCCGGGACCCACCTACCAGAGCCGCATTGGACCCCGGATCAGCAGCGCAGCATTTGCATGCTGCGCAGCATCCGGGGCACGCTCTCAAAACCCTCGCATGACCCGCGGGGGTTTTCTTTTGCCGCAATCGGATGGATAAGCTGCATGGCATGTTTCCATCCCTGACTTCGCGTGAAGAAATGACCGACAGACGCCCACTCCTGCGCGCGATCTTCGACGCCGCGGTTGCCGCCGCGCATCCCGATGTCGTGCTGTCGGCGCATCTGCCCCCAATCCCCAAGGGTAGGGTGATCTGCCTTGCCGCCGGCAAGGGCGCGGCCGCGATGGCTGCGGCGGCCGAGCGGCATTATCTCGACACGCTCGGGTCTGGAGCCGAGCGCGGCTTTCGGGACTGGCCACCACGCGCCACGGCCATGGCGTCCCGACGCGGCGGATCAAGGTCATCGAGGCCGGCCATCCCGTGCCCGACGAGGCCGGATTGAAGGCCGCGGATGAGACGCTGCATTTGGCGCAACAGGCGGGCGCGGACGATCTCTTGCTGGTGCTGTTGTCGGGCGGCGGCTCGGCGAACTGGATCGCGCCGGTCGAGGGCGTATCCTTTGCGCAAAAACAGCAGGTGACGCGGGCGCTGTTGCGCTCGGGCGCGCCGATCGGCGAGATCAATACCGTTCGCAAGCATCTGTCGCGGATCAAGGGCGGACGGCTCGCCCGCGCCGGGCAACGCGCCGAGATCGTGACGCTGGCGATCTCGGACGTCCCCCGCGACGATCCTTCCGCGATCGCCTCGGGGCCGACGGTGCCGGACCCGACGACGCTGGCGGACGCCCGCGCCATCGTCGCGAAGTATGGTCTTGACGTCGGCGATGCCGTGCGCCGCGCGCTCGATGACCCCAGGAACGAGAGCTGCAAGCCCGGCGACCCCGCCTTTGCTCGCGCGCGGTTCGAGCTGATCGCACGGCCGAAGGCCTCGCTCGACGCCGCGATCAAGGTGGCGGCAGATGCCGGATACGCGACCATCGATCTCGGCGCCGACCTCGAAGGCGAGGCCCGCGAGGTCGCTGCCGATCACGCAAGGCTTGCGCTCGAGGCGCGCCGCGAAGGCAAGCGGGTCGCGATCCTTTCGGGCGGCGAACTCACGGTGACCGTGCGCGGCGACGGGCGCGGCGGTCCCAACCAGGAATATGCGCTGGCGCTGGCCGATCTGCTCAAGGACAGCCAGCGCATTTCCGCGCTGGCCGCCGACACCGACGGCGCCGACGGCGGCGCCGGCAGCGCCAGCGACCCCGCCGGCGCGATGATCGACCAAGCGACATTTGCGAAAATGAAATCGCTCAAGCTCGATCCGAAGGCCTATCTCGACAACAACGACGCCACCGCGTTCTTTGCCGCGACCGGCGATCTGCTGGTGACCGGCCCGACGCTCACCAATGTCAACGACGTCAGGGTGATTTTGGTGGATTAAGTGAGATCCCGTATCCCGGACGCGGTGCAGCGTTCTTCACGCTGCGCCGCATCCGGGGCACGACCGCTGGGCTCAAAACTCTTTCGCGATCTTGGTCAGCATCGCAAGCAGAGCCGCGCGGTTGGCGGGGCCGAGCAATTCGTTGAGACGCGCCTCGTGCTTGGCGGCGACGAGCTTCTTGGCCCGCACCAGCACCGCCTTGCCCTTGTCGGTCAGGACGAGGATGTGCGAGCGGCGGTCGTTGGTCGAACGCATCCGCGCGCACAGATCGCGGCTTTCGAGGCCATCGAGCATCGCCACGAAATTCGGCCGGAGGATTCCGAGCGTGTTGGCGATTTCGGTTTGGTTGCGGCCTGGATTGCGGTCGAGCAGCAACAGCACGGAGAATTGCGCCGGCGTCAGTTGCAGCGGCGCGACGCAACGCAGAAAATCCTCGAAGATTTTCAGCTGCGCGCGCTTGAGCGAATAGCCCAGGAGTTCGGACAATTCGCCCAGTTCGATCGCGGTGTCCGCGACCCCATTGTCGGCAAGCTCCTTGCGGGCGGGACGGGGAGCCCTGGTGGTCTCAAGGGCGGCGGCTTTGGAAACAGTCATCGCTCGGTGATCGCAATCCCGGTAGGCTCAAGAAATCCGGGCAAAACTGCCCGGGCTTGAGATTATATTTGATAATTGTTATCCACCATATCAAATATCGGCGGCAGGTTTCAACTGCTGTTATGGGACGTCGGGCTGCGCCTCATCGCCGAGCGCGGCCCGGCCGATTCGAGGGGAGCGCCCGTCTTGAACACGACGATCATGCTGTTCCTGCTCCAGGACGGCATCACCAACGGCGCGATCTATGCCTTGCTCGGGCTTGCGCTGGTACTGGTCTTCGCCGTTACCCGCGTCATCCTGATTCCGCAAGGGGAGTTCGTCACCTACGGCGCGCTGACCTACGCCACCTTGGCATCGGGCCAGGTGCCCGGCACGGCGCGGCTTGCGGTCGCGATGGGGATCGTCGCCTTCGGCTTCGAGTTGTTCGCGGCGCGCCGGTCGCTGCGTCCCGCGCTGCTCGGACTGGCCTTTGTGATCGACGTCCTGCTTCCCCTGGGCGTGATGGCGCTGACTAATGAACTCGCCGGCCGGCAACATCCGATCGCCGTCGATATTGCGCTGTCGCTTGCGATTGTCGGGAC
This sequence comes from uncultured Alphaproteobacteria bacterium, assembly GCA_963722265.1. Lineage (GTDB taxonomy): Bacteria > Pseudomonadota > Alphaproteobacteria > Rhizobiales > Xanthobacteraceae > Bradyrhizobium. Next base: position 240,107 of record CAVRKR010000001.1, read on the forward strand.
GATCGGCCTCTTTCTCTATCGCATCGCCTTTCAGCCCATTGCACATGCCTCGGTGCTGGTGCTGCTGATCGCGGCGGTCGGCTGCCATCTCGCGCTGCAGGGATTTGGGCTGGTGTTCTTCGGCGCCGAAGGCCAGCGCGGCCCGGCGCTGTCGAATGCCGCCTTCACCATCGAACCACTGCGCTTCACCGGCCAGAGCATCGCCGTTTATGCCGCCACGCTCGCGCTCATCGCCGGCCTTTGGCTGTTTTTCGGCCTCACCCTTTACGGCAAGGCGCTTCGCGCCACCGCCGTCAACCGGCTGGGCGCGCGCCTCGTCGGCATCCGCACCGCGCTGTCGGGACAGATCGCCTTCCTGCTGGCGTCGGTGATCGGCGCGATTTCGGGGATCCTGATCGTGCCGATCACGACGCTTTATTACGACACCGGCTTCCTGATCGGCCTGAAGGGTTTTGTCGCCGCGATCATCGGCGGCCTCGTGAGCTATCCGCTGACCGCGATCGCAGCGCTTTTGGTCGGCAGCGTGGAAGCCTTCTCCTCGTTCTATGCGAGCAACTTCAAGGAGGTCATCGTCTTCACGCTGATCATTCCAGTTCTGTTGCTGCGCTCGCTCGCAGCACCCGCGGTCGAGGAAGAGAAGGATTGATCGCGATGTTGCAACGGCTGCCCGTCATGCTGTTTGCGGCCGCGATGGCGGCGATCCCCTTCATCCCCACCATGCCGCCGTTCTGGATCGTGCTGTTGGACAATATCGGGCTTTCGGCGCTGGTGGCGATGGGGCTCGTGCTGCTGACCGGTGTCGGCGGCCTCACTTCGTTCGGCCAGGCGGCGTTTTGCGGCTTCGGCGCCTATACCACGGCGGTGCTGACGACGGCCTATGGCCTCTCGCCATGGCTGACGCTGCCGATCGCGCTCTTGGTGAGCGGCGTCGCCGCGGTGGGGCTCGGCCTCGATCACCGTGCGGCTGTCGGGCCACTATCTGCCGCTCGGTACCATCGCCTGGGGTCTCGGTCTGTTTTACCTGTTCAGCAAGCTTGGATTTCTCGGACGCAATGACGGCATCTCCGGCATCCCGCCGCTTGCGATCGGCTCGTTCAAGATGATCGATCCCGGAACGATCTATTTCGCGATCTGGATCGCGGTCGTGCTTTGCGCGCTGCTCACGATGAATCTCCTGGACTCACGTACCGGCCGCGCCATCCGCGCGCTGCGGCGCGGGCATATCGCCGCCGAAGCGTTCGGCATCCACACCCCACGCGCCAAGCTTCTGGTTTTCATCTACGCAGCGGTTCTGGCCGGACTATCGGGATGGCTTTATGCGCATTTCCAGCGCGCCGCCAATCCGACCCCGTTCGGCGCGCAGGCGGGCATCGAATATCTCTTCATCGCGGTGGTCGGCGGCGCCGGTTATGTCTGGGGCGGCGTGCTGGGCGCCGCGGTCGTCGTCATCCTCAAGGAAATCCTTCAGAGCTATCTGCCTGTCCTGTTTCACAGTGAAGGCCAGCTCGAGACCATCGTGTTCGGTGTCCTGCTGGTGATCCTGTTGCAGATCGCCCCGACAGGCTTGTGGCCGTGGCTCACCGCGTCCCTGCGCTTCAAGCGAACGCGCAAACGTCCTGACATATCGCCCGCCTTGCCCCGGCGGCCAAGCACGGCGGCTCGCGACGGCGCCTTGCTGCAGATCGACAACGCCCGCAAGCAGTTTGGCGGCGTGATCGCGGTCAACGACGTTTCCTTCGACGTCCTGCCGCGGGAAATCGTCGCCCTGATCGGGCCCAACGGCGCCGGCAAAAGTACGACCTTCAATTTGATCACCGGCGTGCTCACCGCCACCAGCGGCACCATCTCCGTCCTCGGCAACAAGCTCGACAATCCCGCCCCGCAAGAGGTGACACGGCTCGGCATCTCCAGAACCTTCCAGCATGTCAAGCTGGTGCCGGACATGACGGTCCTGGAAAACGTCGCGATCGGCGCGCATCTGCGGGGCCACGCCGGCGCGCTCGCCAGCATGTTCCGCCTCGATCGCACTGACGAGGCTAAACTGCTCGCGGAAGCGGCGCGCCAGATCGAACGGGTCGGGCTTTCCGAGCATATCGACGCGCCGGCCGGCAGCCTGTCGCTTGGCCAGCAGCGCATCGTCGAGATCGCGCGCGCGCTCTGCGCCGATCCGATGCTGCTTTTGCTTGATGAGCCCGCCGCCGGCCTGCGGCAAATGGAAAAGCGAGAGCTCGCGCGCCTGTTGCGCGAGCTTCGCGATGGCGGGATGTCGGTACTGCTGGTGGAGCACGACATGGGGTTTGTGATGGGCCTTGCCGACCGCGTCGTGGTGCTCGACTTCGGCACCAGGATTGCGGAAGGCCCGCCGGAGGCGATCAAGACCAACCCCGAGGTGATCCGCGCCTATCTGGGAGCCGTGGCATGAATCCCCTCGCCGGCCCGCTGTTGCAGGTTGCCGACGCGCATATCGCCTATGGCAAGGTCGAAGCCGTCCGCGGAGTATCGCTCGACATCGCCGAAGGTGAGATCGTCACCATCATCGGCGCCAACGGCGCCGGCAAGACCACGTTGTTGAACGCCATCATGGGGATCCTGCCGCTGAAGGGCCGCGTTGCCTTCACCGGCCGTAACATGGCGCGGCTCGAGATCGAGGACCGTGTCGCTGCGGGCCTTTGTCTGGTGCCGGAGCATCGCGAGCTGTTTACCGCAATGAGCGTCGAGGACAATCTGCGGCTTGGCGCGTTCCGGATCGCAAAGAGCACCGCGTCGCGATCGCTCGAACGCGTCTACGCGCTGTTTCCACGGCTGAAGGAACGGCGTAAGCAGCTGGCCGGAACGCTATCCGGAGGCGAGCAGCAAATGCTGGCGATGGGTCGCGCCTTGATGGGCACGCCGAAGCTGTTGATGCTGGACGAACCGAGCCTTGGCCTCGCGCCGATCATCGTCGCCGATATTTTCCGCACCATCGGTGAATTGCGTCTAAGCGGCGTGTCGGTGCTGCTGGTCGAGCAAAACGCGCAAGCCGCGCTGCAGATCGCCGACCGTGCCTTTGTGATGGAGCTCGGCGAATTCATCTTGAGCGGGTCGGCAAAGGAAGTCGCGGCCGATGCGCGCGTTGCCGCGAGTTATCTTGGATTTGCGCCCGAGGGCGAAGGCGCGGTTTAGGGTTGACCCTGCTCCGCGCCCGAGGGATGCAGGCCAGCGCCACATGGCGCTGGCCTTGTTCGTTCCCAGTCAGGCCGTCAGGACCCGCGGCTTGCGCTCTCCAATCGTCGGAGCTGGCGGATCGAAAGGCCATGCAGCAGGATCGAGGTCGGAACCGCGAAGGCGGGAATCAGCACGATCGGATAAGTGCCGGCCAGCGAGGCCGGAATATCCAGTCCGAAGATCTGGAACGGGCCGGGGTTGCTGAGGACACCCATGGTGATGGCGATCGCGAAATCGAGCAACCCGAAGATATTCCACGCCATCGCGGCGCTTCGTCCTCTCGCGGCTCCGGTCGCAAGCAGATAGGCGGCCGGCAACGCCATGATGCCCGTGAGCATGTCGCCGATTCCGGCCGGCCAGGCGAAGGCCCCGGCGGCGGTACCGTGCACCCAATTGACGAGAAAAATGCCGCCAAAGATTCGATAGGTCTGCAAGCCGACCAGCCAGTAAGCCGGCGTGGCGTCGAGCAGCTTCGCCATCGTTTTCGACCGCAGCAGCACCAAGAGGCCGATGATCACGGGCGCAAAAATCGCTATCGGCAATTTCGGCACGCGGACCACGCCCGGGTTCGGCTGGAAGACACCGTTGAGCGCCAGGTTCCAGACCACTGCGAGCCACAGGGTGAAGGGGACGGCGATGGTAAGCCAGATGACGACGCGCTTGCTCGCAGAATAATCCGTCCGCGACAGGCCCAGCCACAGGCCAATCAGGATCGCGGAATGAATCCCCAGGCGGGTCGCCACCGACGGAATACCGGTGGGGGCAAGGCCCGGGAATGCCAGGTTGACCCCGACCCAGGCTGCCGCCAGCGCGCTGCCCAGCAGAACCAGCCCGATCGTCGCTGGTTGGGAGGATATCCGGTTTGAAACCGGTAGAGAGGGTGCTCATGGTGGTGACTCCCTTGTGATTGTGAAACTATGGACTTGATATAATTTCAATAGTCACTATATTTTTGAAAGTCACGATATCAACGCCGGCGCTTATGATAAGATCGTGATCGTCCCTGCCGGGGCCGGGCCGGATGATTTCGGAAGCGGTACCTTGATGACCGTCGATTACACGCAACTTTGTCCGGTGGGCCGGACGCTCGATATCATTGGCGACCGCTGGACCATTCTGATCCTGCGTGACCTCATTCTTGAGGGCCCGCGCAAGTTTCAGGACTTACAACGCGCGTTTCCCCGAATGAGTCCCAACACGCTCTCGACCCGGCTCAAGACGCTGGAGGAGCACGGGATCGTCGAGCGCCGGATATACGAGGATCACCCGCCCCGGGCCGAATATCTGCTCACCGAGAAGGGCCTTGAACTTCGCCCGGTGCTGCGGACACTGCGCCTTTGGGGCGAGAAGCACACCAGGCCGCCATCGCCGCAAAAGGCGTGAAAAGGACGTCAACGCTTCGCGCGGCAATTGCGCGGTCGGCTACGGTATTGCGGGCTAGCCAGGTGGTCGTCGAATAGGTTGAGACCCCGAAGCTTGGTCTTTCTGTGTCCCGCGCCCTTTGCCTCATATCTTCTTCGAGACGCCAAGGAAGAAGCCGCGGCGCGGCCCGAATTGCGGCGCGAATACGCCGATGCCGGAGCCAGACCTGATTTCGTAGATCTGGTCGAACAAGTTGACGACGTCGAAGCGAATGGTCATGGGCTTCGGGTCGTTAGGCAACAGGAACTCGCGCTTGATGCCGACATTGACCTGCGTGTAGGCCGGCACGGTGCTGATGTTGGCGTCACCGGAGCGCAGACCGCTGCCATAGATCTCGTCGGCCGACAGCTTGACGCCGCACCACGACAGCCCATTTTCGCCCGACAGTTCCTCCGCGGTCGCCGGCCGGCCGCCGCAGAATTGATAGAGCGCGCCGGCAGATGCGGTCACGAACTGGTTATGATCGGTGTAGATGAAATGCGTCTGAAGGTACTGGAACTGGGTCAAGCCACCGAGATCGGAAAGCGGCGCGTTGCCGAACAGGAACTGGTTCGACACCGGGTCGTTCGCCCGCTGCTGCGCCACCGAGAGGTTGCCGTAAACCTGGATATTGCCGCTGGTCAGCTTGCCCTTGAATTCGATGCCCTCATTGTAACCGCGGGCATAGTTGAAGGCGCTGAGCACCAGGGCTTGTCCAAACTGGCCATTGTCGATGAGGTCTTGCGCGATCTTGTAATAGGCATCGACGCCGAGGTCGAGCTTGGTACAACTTTTCGGATCCGAGCCGCAGGCGAACTTGAATGTCTGATCGACGCCGGCATCGAAATAGTGTGAACGCTCCGGCAAAACCGGACCGTTCCCCTGGTTCACCGGCACCGCGCCGGTCGTGTTGTTGAATGTGTTGATGTTGACGGGCGCCGCTTCCACCAGCACCGGCGGGGTGAAGTAGCGCGCGTAGCCGGCGTGGAATGTCGTGTTCTCGAACGGCTTGTAGGTGAAGCTCAAGCGCGGGCTGAATTGATTGGCGCTGACGAACTGGACCATCTGATCGAAACGCAGGCCGGCATTGATGCTAAACTGGTCCGTCACCTTCCACTCATCCTGCACATAGACGCCCGCGAGGTACCCGGTTGCGTTGACGTTGTCGGTTCTGCTGACGGGATTTGGGTTGTTGTCGGTGCCGTCGCATGCCATGCAGGTCTCCACCAGCGACGTATTCTCGACCGCCGCCTGCTCCGCGCTGACGGAAAAGCCGGCGCGCAGGGTGTGTGACTCGTTGAGTTTGAAGGAGCCATCGCCCTGTATGCCGTTGGCCCAGGAGATGCGGGCGATGTCCGAGGCAATGCCGTTGAGAAGGAGATCGCCGAGCGGGTCCGGCGTGAAGCGCAGTTCGTTGTAGCGGGTGAAATAGGACAATTGCCAGTCAAAACCCGGGTTCGACTTCTGTACCGACAGCACGCTATATTGGGTCTTCTCGATCTGGTTTTCGTTGAGCGCTGCCGAGTTGAAGTTGGTAATGCCGTTGACATTGGTGACCGGCGGACTGCCCGTAACGCCAACCGGCTGGCCTGGATTGTTGGGAATCTGAAAATTGTTATACGCCGTTCCGGCGATCAGGCTGACCCGCGTGCTCGGATCAACATAGGCCGACATATAGGCGAAACCCCGATCCTGTTGCGTGAAATCGTGGATCGCATTGTAGGCGGGCGTCGGATTTTCAATTCCCACCGTGTTCTGCGAATAACGGCCGGTGAAATAATATTGGACGCCGGCAAAGCAATCCGTGGAGGCCGGTGTCGCCTTGACGTAGCCCGGCGTGGTCGTTGTCGTGGGGCAATTGCCGCCGAAGGTCCCACCATATTCGATGCTCGGCGTGATAGTTCCATGACTGCCGCCGTACACGCCAACGCTGCCGCTGTTGTTGAAAAGGTCGGTGCGGGTCGTGATGTCGACGAGACCGACGGTGCGCAGCCCGTATTCGGCCGGTAGCGCGCCGGTGACCAGTGACATGCTGCCGACAAAGCTGGTGTCGAAGATGCTGCCGAAGCCGGTAACGCCGTCGGGCAGCAGCACCCCGTTGATGCGGAATTGGACGTTGGCGTGATCGTTGCGGACATGCAGCAAGCCGCTGGCCGCGGAATCCTGCGAGACCCCGGGCGCCTGCAGCAGCACTTGCTCCACCGACTGGTTGGTACCTTGTGGCAGATCCTGGATCGTGTCGTGGCTGATCGTGTTGGAAGTCGTGCCGATGGTCGTGTAGATGTTGTTGCGCGCCTGGTCGAAGACCCCGCTTTTTGCCGCAAGCTGCGCGGCTGGCGAGATCGGCGGCGGCGCCTGAGGCGGGGACGCGGCGCCGCCAGCCACCACGCGTGGCCTCTGCTTGGGCTTGGCTGCCTGCTTTGGCGCTTCGACCCTGGTCTCGGGAAGCACCGTGGGTGCATTTCCCGCAGGAGCGGCAGGAGCTGAAGTCTGAGAGTGTGCCGTGCCGCCGAGGCCGCCGATGATGAACGAGGCCGCTGCGGAGGCCAACATTCGTTTCGCAAACACTAACATTGTCCCAACTCCCGATAAAGGCGCGGCGGAATTCGTCGACAACGAATTCGGAAACAGCGCCTGCCGTCAACGTGCGACGGACCGATTTCGATTCCCCCGAAGATCGGCCGCGAACGACGCGGGCCGATTTCCTCAAGGACACTTAATCGACATCAGGAGATCGGAGGAGCGCGAGGCTGAAAGGCAACGCGAACGGAGTTGACAAGAACGAACTCGACGTCAATGGCTAGCGGCGAGAATTCCGCAGCCTGCGGCAACACCAAGGCCGGCGGCGTCGCAAACAACACCGCGTTGGCCATCGCCATAACGGCGCAGATCGCGCAGGTATCGTCGGGGTGACGGTTGGAATCGTGATCGGATGCAGGTTGCTGCTGTTGAACGGACAGGCTGACCGCAACCGGCGATGCGTCAGTGAAGACCCCGTGGAAATGTCCGAACGAAAGCGCGAACTGGACAACGAGCGCAAAAACCGCGACCCGCGACCCATGTCTAAGCTTCGACCGAAACCACTTCATGCCGATACGTACCTTGCATCGGGCGGCCGAGACAACCCGGGTCGCTCCAACGTTACCACATAACATCGCAAGTATTATTGTGCGCCGTCAATCGCAGCCCATCCGCCTGCCGTCAAGATTCCCAAGGCCTGTGTGATTTTCGCAACTCACCGGCGGTCCTCCTGGCGGATCAGCTACCGCGCGAAATTCAGCGGCGCGACGTAGGTTTCCTCCGCACCCGGCTTGGCGTCCGGAAAACCCGGGAAGGGGCTGGCGCGGCGGAGGATTTCGAGCGCCTGGCGATCGAGCACGTCGTTGCCGGATGATTTCGTCACCACGCTTTCGATCACCGCACCTGCGCGGTTCAACACGAACCTAACCAACGTGATACCGGTCGCTCCGCGCGCCGCCGGCGGATAACGCTTGAAACGCTGCAGATGTCCGAACACCAGCGCGTCATACGCGTTGGAGCCCGCTTCGCTGAATTGCCCGACGTGATCCGTCTTGGGCGGCGCGCGCGTCTCGGGAGCGGGGGGCCTGGATTCCGTCGGCTTTTCCACCTGCTTCGGCTCCGCCTTCGGCAGCGTGACCTCGGCCTCCTGCGGCGGCGCCGGCTGCTGCACCAACTGCTCAACCGGCTTCTCTTCCTTGGGCGGTTGTTTTGGCGCAGCCTCCGCCTGTTGCATGGCCGGCCCGACGGCGATGTCCTGGTCCTGGATCTCGGGCGAACTGGCCTCGACCGGTGCCAGCGTCACCGCGATTGCGGGAAGGAATGTTGGCTCCGCCGGTCTGCGGACATACCACAACGCGACCGCCGTCATGATCGCCGCGTGCGCCATCAGGATTGCCACACCCGCCAATGTCCAACGGAAGAACCCGCGCTGTTCGGGCAGATGCAAGGCAAACGGGTTCATGGCTTGGTTGCGGGCTCCTCCAGCCCCACCAGAGCGAGCTTGAGATATCCTGCGTCGCGCAGGGTGTTCATCACTCCCATCAGGCCGGCATAGCTCAACGTCTTGTCGCCGCGGATGAAAATCGTTTCGTCCCGGTGATTGTTGGTGGCGGCATCAAGCGCGCCCGGAAGCTCTTCGCGCGTCACCGTGGTCTCTCCGACCGCAATCGTTTCATCCGGCTTAATCGTCACGAACACCGGCTTGTCCGGCCGCGGCTGTTCGGGCGCGGTGCTGGCGGGCAGGTTGACCCCGATATCGACGGTCGCGAGCGGCGCGGCCACCATGAAGATGATGAGCAGCACCAGGATGACGTCAATGAACGGCGTGACATTGATCTCGTGCTGGATTTCGAGATCGTCGTCGCCCGAACGTGAACCAAGACGCATCGCCATCACCTCACTCCCGCAGCACGCGCAACGGAGCGACGCGGCCCCTGTATCCGCGACTGACCATCAAGAGAAGTTGCGCCGAGGCGTCACCCAGTAGGGTGCGGTAGCCGCTGATCACGCGCGCAAGATGATTGTAGATCACGACGGCCGGAATGGCCGCGACAAGTCCGAGCGCGGTGGCCAGCAAGGCTTCCGCAATGCCCGGCGCGACCACCGCGAGATTGGTGGTGTGGGATTCGGAAATTCCGATGAACGAGTTCATAATGCCCCAGACCGTGCCGAACAGGCCGATGAACGGGGCCGTGGCGCCGATCGTTGCCAGGATGCCGACGCCGCGCGAAACCTGCCGCGTCATCGCGGCTTCCACGCGCTCCAGCCGCAACGCGACGCGCTCCTTGAACCCGTCGTCGACGATGCCGTCGGACAATTCAGCTTCCCGCGCCGTGGACAGGATAAGCTGCGCGACAGCGTCTCGCTTGCCATCGCAGGCGCGCACCGCCTCGGAAAGGGCACCACCGCTTTCCAGCATTGAGAGCCGGCGTTGCCCGAGCCCTTTCGCGCGCCGCAGCTCGATGGTCTTGGCAAGCCAAACCGTCCAGGTCATCAATGAAGCGAAGGCAAGCCCCACCATCACCACCTTCACCACGATGTCGGCGTTGAGGAACATGCCCCATGGCGACAGGTTTCGCGGCAACAACGGATTTGGAGCTTGCGCAAGCGCAGGTTCAGCGATGATCGCAAGACAAGCGAGAGAGCCCGCGAACCTCAAAATCAATCCGCAGCATAGTCTGCCTCCTGGCTTGTGCTTTTTAGCGATATGCCACATGCGGTCCTCTCTTCGATAGCTGATCTGGCGACCGCTCCGGGCGGGCCAGCACGGGAAACCAATCAAGACAAAATCAGTGACTTGGGTTTGCGGCGGCGCCAAGCGCGCGACCTACGCGATTGGCGAACGGGAGCTTCGGCCACTAGTGACGGCGACACGCCTCAGCGCACGGCGTCAACGAGAGGGTCGAAGCAGCGATGTCAGGAAATGGGTGGCCCGCGTGATTGAAACGCCGCCCGCGGCGCCTCGAGGAGCACAAGGGCAGGCGCGATCGTCCGATCGGCCGTTGCGTTGGCAAGGTCCAGCGACAGCGAAGGCGGCGTCGAGGTGACCCCGTTCGCCATCGCCGTCGCAGATATGCAGATCGGACAGAGATAGTCAGCATGGCTGTCGTCGGAATTGCCCTGCCTCTGGCCGTCATCCGGCCACGCAATGGCGACCGCTACTGCGGTCATCCCGCGCCCGAACACCTTGCCGTCGATCGCGTGGAAGTGGCCGAAGGACAGCCCAAGGTTCATCGCCAGCGCGATCAGCGCTAGCCACGTACCTTGCCTGTTAGTGTGCCGAAACCAGCGCATTCGAGCCTTAATATCCCTCGGCTTTCAGCCGAGCCGCGATCTTATCTGAGCCACCGTTTCCGTCAATTGCAGGTCCGGTGCGCTGGAACCCCCTCCCTCACATCGCCGGAACGAATTTGCCGTCCTTGACGGTCAGAAGGATGCGCGAGCGGTCGTCGAGGCCGGAGCGGTCCTTTTCGGTCAAGTTGTAGACGCCCTGGCTTGCGGCGATTTCGTGTTCGCTGAGGAAGGCCTGACGGATCGCCTCGCGGAATTCCGGCGTTCCCGGCTTTGCCGTTTTCAACGCGGTCGGGATGATGCGCTTGAGGGCTTCGAAGGCGTCAAAGGAATGTCCTGCGAACTGGCTGCGGGTGTTGGGGCCGTATTTGGCCTCGTAGGCGGTATCGAGCGCAAGGCCCGGCTTTTTGGTCAGCGCGCTGTCGGGCTGACCTTCGGGATCCATGACGGGGCCCGAGGCCATGATCACGCCTTCGGCCGCAGGTCCCGCGATCCGGATGAAGTCCATGCTGGCGGCGCCGTGGGTCTGATAGATCAGGCCCTTGTAGCCGCGCTCGCGGAGCGCGGTCTGCGGCAAGCCGGCGGCGGTGCCAGATGCGCCGACCAGGATAGCGTCAGGGTTGGCGGCAACCAGCTTCAAGGCCTGCCCCGCAACCGACGTATCCGGCCGCGCAAAGCGCTCCTCATCGACCAGCGTCATCCCCATCGGCACGGCCTGGGTTTTGAAGTCGTTGAACCAGAGATCGCCGTAGGAATCGGAATAGCCGATATAGCCGACGGTTTTGATGTTATGCGCCTTCATGTGCTCGTACAGCACCTTGCCCATGATCCGTACCGGCTGCGGCATCACGACCGACCATTTCGCGCGCTCCGGCGTGACCGGGAACGGTGCCAGACCGAAATGGGGAATGCCCGCCTCATTGGCGACGTTGGATACGGCGATCGTTGAGCGGCGTCGTCGACGATCCCATGATGATGTCGGCCTTGGATTCGGTGACAAAGCGCCGCGCATTGGTGGTGGCGTTGGTCGGGTCGCCGCCATCGTCGAGCACGATCACCTTGAGCGGCACGCCGCCGATCTCCTTCGGCACGAAATCAAGCGCGTTCCGCTCGGGAACGCCGAGCGCCGCCGCCGGGCCGGTCGTCGTAATCGAGATGCCGATGGTGATTTCATTGGTCTGCGCAAGCGCAGGCAATGCCGGCAGCGCGAGTGTCGCCGTGGCGAAAACGGCGGCGAGATGCAATTTCCTCATGAATTCCTCCCTTGGCTATTATTGGCATTCCAGATCTGAGCCAGCGCGGCGACGTTCCCGCCTGGTCAGCCGTTCATGAATTTCGTAATCATCTCCTGCGGCAACGGCGCCGATTTCAGTCGGGCGGGATCGTCCGGGTGGCGCCCGACCAGCACGCGCGTCTCGAACGCCTCGATCGCCAGCGCTCGCCCTTGAACACCTTGTGCGTCACCTCGAAGCTCGAACGCTTGAAACTCTCGACCCGGCTTTCGATCGTGATCCAGTCGCCATGGGTCGACGAAATGTAGAATTTCGCCTGCGTATCCACCATGGGAATGCCGACCAGACCATATTTCTTGACGATGTCCTGCTTGGAGAAGCCGGCAGCCTCGAACAGGATCGAGGTCGAAGTCGTCGAACATCTCGAAGTAGCGCGGGTAATAGACGATGTTGGCGGGGTCGCAATCGCCCCACTGGATCTGCACGTCCCTTCGGTTGACGAACATGAGGCTTCCCTAGCGCGGCGCCATGCGGAGCGAAGCATCGAGCCGCACCACCTCGCCGTTGAGATAGGGATTGTCGATCATGTGCAGCGCCAGTGAGGCAAATTCGTCGGCATGGCCGAGCCGGCGCGGAAACGGGAATCGCGGCGGCGAGTGAATCCTGCGCCTCCTGCGGCAGATTGGCCAGAAGCGGGGTCAGGAACAGGCCCGGCGCGATCGCCAGCACGCGAATGCCGAACTGCGCCAATTCGCGCGCGATCGGCAGCGTCATCGCGACGATGCCGCCTTTCGAGGCCGAATAGGCCGATTGTCCGATCTGGCCGTCATAGGCCGCGATCGAGGCGGTCGAGATCACGACGCCGCGCTCGCCGGTGGAAAGCGGCTCCAGCTTCGACATGTCCGCGGTCGCAAGCCGCAGCATGTTGAACGAGCCGATCAGGTTGACCTTGATCACCTTGTCGAAATCGGCCAAGCGGCATCGGCCCGTCGCGGCCGATCACCCGTTTGGCGACGCCGATGCCGGCGCAATTCACCAGCACCCGTGCCGGACCATGGGCCTTGGCGGCCGCCGCGATGGCGGCTTCCGCCGAGGCCGCATCCGCGACGTCGCAGACCACGGCGACCCCGCCGATCTCGGCGGCGACGGTTTCGGCGAGCTTGGCGTTGAGGTCGCAAACCGCGACCTTGGCTCCCTGCGCCGCAAGCCGGCGCGCGGTGGCGGCGCCCAGTCCCGATGCGCCGCCGGTGACGATTGCGGCCTGATCCTTCAACTGCATGGTTCCCTCCTGCGCGGATATTTCTTGTTGGCTTAAGGCGTTATCACGTCTGCGGCCGGCGTGGGCGAATAAAGCTGCCTCGATCAGGTGGCTGCGGTGATCGAGCACCGCGCGCTGATTGATCGAGCCCTTGTCGGTGACTTCGCCGCGGTCGATCGACAGCGGCGCATCGAGAAGAAGCGCGCGGGTGATCCGCGTCGACGAGCCCGTCGAGGTCGCCAGGAAGTCGGCAAATCGCTGGCGAAACGCTTCGCGGATCAGGGGATCGCTCGCGGTCAGCGGCGATATCATCGAAGCGGAAGGGTCGGGTTGATCAGACGGCAACCATCGAGATCGAGCACGACCAGCGCCGACACCTCGTCGCGGTTGATGCCGGCGATCACGACGTCGCGCACCAGCGGCGCGCAGGCGGCGATGAAGCGCGCCCGCAAGCGGGCCGACGCTGACCCAGGTGCCGCTCGCCAGCTTGAAATCCTCGGCGATGCGGCCGTCGAAATCGAAGCCGGCGTAGAAATCTTGCGGGTCCGCCGGCTTGATCGCGTCGCCGAATTTGTAAAAGCCTTCCTCGTCGAAGGCAGCCTGCGGTCAGCTCCGGCTGACGCCAGTAGCCCGGCGTGACGTTCGGCCCCCTGGCGCGCACCTCGAGCTTGCCGTTGTTCGGAACGAGCTTCGCCTCGTTGCCGGGCACCGGAAGCCCGACATGGCCGGAGCGGCTGGTGCGCGGATTGGCCGACATGAAGAACGGCGCGGTCTCGGTGGCGCCGAGCCCCGTCAGCATCGGCACGCGGAAGCCGGTCTCCTGCACGGCGAGTTCGTCGAGGCTGTTCCAGACGAAAGGCGACAGCGCCGCGCCCGAGAAGAACATCGCATGCAGCCGCCCGAAGAATTTTGCGCGCAACGCCGGCGTCGTCCCGCAGATACGGCAGCAGCAACTCATAGCCCTTCGGCACGTTGAAATAGACCGTCGGCGAAATCTCGCGAAGATTGCGCACGGTTTCCTCGATGCCGCCGGGCATCGGCTTGCCGGCGTCGAGATACATCGAGCCGCCGTTATAAAGCGTCAGCCCGATATTGTGATTGCCGCCAAAAGTGTGATTCCACGGCAGCCAGTCGACGATGACCGGCGGCTCGTCCTTCAGGAAGGCCATGGTTTCGCGGATCATCACCTGATTGGCGCAGATCATCCGTTGGGTATTGATGACCGCCTTGGGATTGCCGGTCGAGCCCGAGGTCAGCAGGAATTTGGCGACGGTGTCGGGACCGATGGCGCGATGCGCCGCCTCGAGGCCGGAATGTATCGGCGTTGCCATCAAATCGGCGAGCAGGGTCACGTCGCGATGCCGGCAGCGCGCCATAGGAAGCCGCGATTTCGGTCCCCGCGGGCACATTCGCTTCGAGCGCATCGGCGAATTTGTCCGCATCGTCGGCGAAGACGAGGCCGGGCGTCAAAAGCTTCATCAGATAGGAAAGCTTGCCGTAATCCTTGAGACCAGCGAATAGGCCGGCGACACCGGGCAGAACGGAACGCCGGCATACATGCGCGCCGAACGCAACCAGCGCATGGTCGATCGAATTGCCGGAGAGGATGACGACGGGCCGCTCGGCCGATAGGTCGCGCGCGAGCAGGCTTGAGGCGATATGCCGGCTCGAGGCCAGCAATTCGGCGTAGGTGATTTGCCGCCAGCCGCCGCCGGCGATCGCGCTCCGCCATGAAGATGCGCTCGGGCGCAGCCTCCGCCCAATGATGCAGGCGGTCGGTCAGCCGCACCGGATATTCGCCGAGCGGCGTTTTCGGCCGCAGATAAATGATGCCGTCTGGCTCCGCGTTCGATCGATACCGCGGGATCGCCGAACGAAATCGGGCGCAGCGGATGCGCATTGCCTCCGGAAGCCGGCGCGTCACCCCTGGTCAGCATGGACATGTCCGGCTTGGCGCTCATGTCAGGTCGGCTTTACCTTTGCGGTCTTGCGGTCGAGGAACGCGCGAATCCGAAGTTTGGCCTCTTTGTCGCTCTGCGCCACCGTCGCCATCAGCGACTCCATCAACAGGCCGGTTTGCGGGTTGGCTTCCGCGATCATCGGCAACGCTTGCAGCACGGCAAAGTTCGTCAGCGGCGCATTCTTCGCGATGCCCGCGGCGAGTTCCATGTGCCTTGGCCAGCGCCCTCGCCCTCGCCGACAAGATACTGCGCAAAGCCGTAGGCCGCACCCTCCGTTGCCGAATAAACCCGCCCGGTGAGCATCATGTCGGTCATCCGCGCCACCCCGATCAGGCGCGGCAGGCGCACCGATCCGCCGCCGCCGACAAAGATGCCGCGCTGGCCCTCGGGCAGCGCGAAATAGGCATTTGGTTCCGCGACCCGAATATGCGCGGCGCAGGCCAGTTCCAGCCCGCCGCCGATCACCGCGCCGCGAAGCGCCGCAATGACCGGCACGCGGCTATATTGAATGCGGTCGAACACCCGATGCCACATCTGCGAATGCCGCAGACCCTCGGTCGCGTCATGCTCGGTCAATTCCGAAAGATCGAGGCCCGATGAGAAATGATCGCCGATGCCGTGGATAACCACGGCGCCGACGTTCTCGGGAAGTTTCGAGAAGCAATCGCCGATCTCATGAATGATGCCGTCGTTGAGCGCGTTGCGCTTGGCCGGGCGGTTGAGGCCGGCGGAAAGCACCGCGCCGGACTGCTCGATCTTGAGCAGGCCGAACGAACCGGGTGCGACGGCGGCGTTTCCCATGGGTTTTGGTTCCGGTGCAGAATAGTTATGTTCTATAACTAAGTGGCGGGGAGTCAATAACTCCCGTCGTCCCGGTGGGTAGCCCGCTAAAGCACCTGATGCACGTCGATCACGACGCGGTCGGCGTGACGCGCGGCGGAGCCGATGAACAGGCTCTCCATCAGCCAGCGGTATTTTGCTGCGCCGGTCTCGAACCTCGGCACGGTGCGGAAATAGATCAGTTTGGGATCGACGGGCTCGCCGCGTTTCAGTTTCTGCAAGAGATCAACGGGGCCAAAACGGATGCCTTTGTTTTCGACATAGATCACCGCGCCATCGTCGGTCTCAAACGCATATTTGGCCTCGAGCTCGATCAACTCGTTGGGCCGGATGATCTGGAAATCCGCGCCGAACGCACAGACCTTGCCGTTGACGTCCTTGCCCTTCACCTCGCCACCGGTGATCGGAATGATCCGGCGCACGCCGGTGCCGATGTCGCCGGCGGACGTCACGACGCCGATATGCGCGGTGATGGTGAAGACGTATCGCGTTTGAAGCGCAGGTTCCATGAAATCACCCGAACCTTCTTGTTGGCAAAATGGATACGATCAGCGAATCATCATCTGTTGCGGCAACCAGGTCGCCAGCAGCGGAAATGCAATCAGAATAATCAGCCGGACGATATCGGTCGCGACAAACGGGATCACGCCTTTGAAGATCGTGGTGAAGGACACATCCTTGACGACGCTCTTGATGACAAAGACGTTCATGCCGACCGGCGGATGAATGAGGCCAAGTTCGACCGTCATCACGATGATCACGCCAAACCAGATCGGATCGAAGCCGAGATGGGAAACGACCGGAAAGATGATCGGCACCGTCAGGATGATCATCGCCATCGCGTCCATCAGGCAGCCGAGCACGAGATACATCACCATGATGACGGCGAGCACGCCGTAGCTGCCCAAACCAAGCCCGGTGAGAAACTCGGTGACCTTTTGCGGCGTCTGCGTCACGGTGAGGAAATAGCCGAAGATCAGCGCGCCGATCAGCACCGTGAACACGGCCGCCGCCGTGCGGGTCGCCTGCAACAGCGAGGCAAGGATCTTGTCCTTGTCCAGCCGCCCGGTGAAGACGCCGATCAGGAAGGCGCCGGTGGCGCCGACGCCGCCCGCTTCCGTCGGCGTGAAACGCGGCAGGAACGGCAGGCCGTAGAGCCCGCCGATCACGAACACAAACAACAGCACCGGCGCCCAGATATCCTTGAGCCCGGCGAAACGCTCGCGCCAGCTCGTGTACGACCCCTTGGGCAGAAAGCCCGGCCGGACGTAGCCGATCAGCGCGATGGTGATCATGTACATGGTCATCGCGAGCAGGCCGGGAATGATGCCGGCCATGAACAGCTTGCCGATGTCCTGCTCGGTGATGATGCCGTAGACCGCAAGCACGGTCGACGGCGGCAGCATGGCGCCGAGCGTGCCGCCGGCCGCGATCACGCCGGTGGCAAAGGATTGCGGATAGCCGAAGCGGCGCATTTCCGGATAGGCCACCGCCGAAAAGGTCGCCGCGGTCGCCACCGAAGAACCGCAGATCGCGGCAAAGCCGCCGCAAGCCGCGACCGTTGCAATGCCCAGCCCGCCGCGCATATGGCCGACGAAGCCGTTGGCGGCGCGGAACAGGTCGCGGCTCATGCCGGAATTGCTGACGAAGGTGCCCATCAGCAGGAACATCGGAATGACGCCGAAGGTGTAGTCGGTCACCGTGCGCATCGAGGTCTGGCCGACCAGCTTCAGCGCCGGCGTGCCGCCGACCAGATAGCCGAAGCCGGAAACGCCGACGAGGCCCATCGCCATGCCGACCGGCACGCGCAGCAACATCAGCGCGAACAGCGCGACGAAGCCGAGGACGGCGACCGCTTCGGTGCTCATGCCGCGCTCACTCCGTACCCTTCAGCTTGGGATCGTGCATCTCTTCGGGATGGAAGATCAGGCGGTAAGTGCGGATCGCGATCAGAAGCACGGCCGAGACGTCGCCGGCCCACGCCACCGCGAAGAACGGCCAGGTCGGCATGTGCATGTCGAAGGTGGTGATGTGGTCGTTGTAGGTGCCGCGCACCTTGTCGAACAGCGTCCACGTCTGCACCGTCACCACGAACAACAGCACCAGCGTCGCGAACACGTCGATCAGGCGCTGGTATCTCGGGCCGACATTGCCCCAGACCAGGTCGACGGTGATGTGGGTGCCGCGATAGCTGGTGGCGGCGATGCCCCAGAAGATCAGAATGCCGAGCAAGAGCCGGCCGATGTCGAAGGAATCGGGAATCGAATAACTGAAGAGATTGCGCAGCAGGACCGCGATGAAAATGTTGGCGGCGACGATGCCGACAAATCCCGCCGCAATCCATTCGATCGTATCGATGAAACGATCCATCGAATTGCGCTTCATTTCCGCTCCACACGGCCGACGGGATTGCAAGGCGAAGGCACGGCGGCGGAACCTCGCCGCCGTGTCAATATGCGAGGGGCTCTTACTGCGTCAAGGCGTTGTATTTGGCGAGCGAAGCGCGCAGCTCCGTGAGCGCCACGTCCGGGTCGGTCCCGGCTTTCCGCACGCCATCAGCCCAGGTCTTGACCAGCGGCTCGGATGCCTTCTTCCACAGCGCGGTCTGTTCCGGCGTCAGCGTGTAGACTTCCTGGCCGGGCTCCGCCTTGACCTTTTCGAGGCCGGCGTCTTCGAACTTGCCCCAGGGTTCGCCGACGCGGCCGGCGGCCTCGGTATTGCAGTTATCGTCGATCGCCTTTTTCTGCCGGTCGGACATCTCGTTGTATTTGTCCTTGTTCATGACGAACGCAAAGGTCGTGACATAGAGCGGCGCATCCATCTGGAATTTCGTCACCTTGTCGATGCCGAACAGCACCAGCGATCCCCACGGGAAGGTGACCGCATCGGCAACGCCGCGCTCGATGATGTCGCGGACTTCCGGCGCCGAGGACTGCACGTTGGTGCCGCCGAGCAGCGTCACGAAATTCGCGATGGTGGCGTCGGCGGGGCGGATCTTCATGCCCCTGATGTCGTCGGGCACCAAGATCTTCTTGGCGCGCGAGTGGAACGACGACGGCGCATGGATGAAGGCGAGGCAGAACTTGACGTCCTTCATCTCCTTGTCGGCGTATTTGCGGTACCAGGCATCCAGCGCCATCGAGCCGCCCTTGGCGTCCGCCATCAGGAAGGGCAATTCGCCGGCGCCGATGATCGGGAAACGGCCCGGCTGATAGCCGGGATTGACATAGGTGACGTCGGCGATGCCGTCGCGCGCCATGTCGTAGTGATCGAAGGCCTTGCCGAGCTGCTGTGCGGGAAAGACCTTGTATTTGATCGTGCCGCCGGATGCCTTCTCGACCGCGGCACCCCAGTCCTCCAGCGCCTTTTGCAAGCGGATGCGACGCCGGCACCCAGTGCGACAATTTCAGTTCGAAGGTCTTTTCCTGCGCAAACGCGGGCGACACGCCGGCGGCTAGAAGCAGCGCCAGGAGCGTTTTCCTTATCGACATGGTCTCCTCCAGCATCAGGGCTTCGATGGCCCTTTGCAGATATTGTTATATGATATAATTATCAGCGCAAGCCGTACGGCAAGGCCCACTAACCCGCCAGGTTCAAGCCTATAACAATCCAGGGAGCAAGTGTTGCGGACCAAAGTAGCAATCATCGGCGCAGGCCCGGCCGGATTGCTGCTGGGGCAGCTGCTCCACACCTACGGCATCGACAACGTCATCCTGGAACGTCACACGCCTGAATATGTGCTCGGCCGCATTCGCGCCGGCCTTCTTGAGGAAGGCACGGTCGTGCTGCTCGATGAGGTCGGGGCCGGCGCGCGCGCCCACCTCGAGGGCCTCGTCCACGGCGGCATCGAGCTCGCCTTCGGCGGAGAACGCCACCGAATCGATCTGACGGGGCATACCTCCAAGACTGTGATGATCTACGGCCAGACCGAAGTGACGCTAGACCTGATGAATGCGCGGCGAGCGGCCGGCCTGACCACCATCTACGAGGCCGAATACGTCAAGCCGCTTGATTTCGACACCGATCATCCCCGCGTCTCCTATGTCAAGGACGGCAGCACCCACGAAATCACCTGCGACTTCATTGCCGGGTGCGACGGTTTCCACGGCGTCAGCCGCGCCAGCATCAAGCCGACCGCGATCGAGACATTCGAACGGATTTATCCGTTCGGTTGGCTCGGGATCCTGTCGGACACCCCGCCGGTCAGCCATGAGCTGATCTATTCCAACCATGCGCGGGGATTTGCCCTTTGCACCATGCGCTCGACGCGGCGCAGCCGCTACTACGTGCAGTGCTCGCTCGACGATCATATCGATCAATGGCCGGATGACAGGTTCTGGGACGAATTGAAGCGAAGGCTCGACCAGGAAGCCGCCGACAAGCTCATCACCGGCCCCTCGATCGAGAAGAGCATTGCGCCGCTGCGCAGTTTCGTCGCCGAACCGATGCGGTTCGGACGGATGTTCCTTGCCGGCGACGCCGCCCATATCGTGCCGCCGACCGGCGCCAAGGGGCTGAACCTCGCGGCGTCTGACGCGCATTATCTGGCGGTAGCGCTGCGTGAATTTTACGCCGAGAAATCGGCGGCCGGAATCGACCATTATTCGCAAAAGGCGTTGGCGCGGGTCTGGAAGGCGGTACGCTTCTCCTGGTGGATGACCTCGATGCTGCACAAGTTCCCGGACACCGGCACCATCGGCGCGCGCATCCAGCTCGCCGAACTCGAATACGTCGTCAGCTCGAAAGCCGCTTCCGCCTCGCTGGCCGAGAATTACGTGGGCTTGCCGTTCTAGCGCGACGCGTTCGCACCGTGCTCACGATCCAGTTCGATCCAGCAGGATCTTTGGTCTAGACCGCACGCGCCGCTCGCGGCATCAGCACGGCCAGCACAATCGCAATCAGGAACAGCGCCGGCACGTCGCCGACCAGGTGGCCGTGTTCCATCGGGTCCGAAACGGCCTGCACGGCCATGATACCGCCGTGCACGATACTCGACCACACCGTGAACCAGATCAGGCTGCGGCTAGCGAGCGGATCGCGCGATGCGAGAATCAGGAATACGCCCAGCGTCGCATAGATGCCGACGATCATCATCGCATAATGCGAGTGTCCTTGTCCCCACGCAAAGCCCGACGGCCAGAGCACAATCAACGGATAAACACCGAATATGGAAATCACGCCGACAACGACCAGAGCGATGCGAAGGTAGTAAAGACGAACATCGGCTAGCATGTTTGCCTCCTTCAATTGATTTTTCTGCACCGACGAAATTACCGACCCCTATTCGATCACCTCATTGGCGCGCAGCAGCAGGTATGACGGCACGTTCAAGCCCAGCACCTTCGCGGTGGAGAGATTGAGAATGGTCGAGAACTTCGTCGACTGCTCGACCGGAAGGTCGGCTGGCTTCGCGCCCTTTAAGATCTTGTCCACGTAGGTCGCTACACGGCGGAACATGTCGGGGAAATCCACGCCATAGGCCAAGAGTCCGCCGGCGGTCGCATAATCCAGAAAGCCGCAGGAATAAAGGCTGTGCTTCAACGCAAGCGCGGCCACCGCCGCGGCGTTGTCGAGCAGCATCGAATCGTCGAGCACCACGAGCGCACGGAGGCGGCCCGCCGCCATGGCTGCAAAGGCATCTTCGAATTCCCCTGGTCCACGCACGTTAAAATAATGCAGCTCGAGCTTAAGCGACCGCGCCACCTGGGCAAGCTGCGGCATTGCCGGCACGTTCATCCGATTGGATGGGTTGAGCAGCACCCCGACGACCGTCAGATCAGGCACCATCTCCTTGAGAAGTTCGAGACGTTTCGCCGCCAATTCCGGTTGGAAAAACGTTAGCCCGGTGACGTTTCCTCCTGGCGCGCGAGACTCGCCACCAAACCCGACGCTACCGCATCCCCGACCACTGCCATGACAATCGGAATTGTCGAAGTAGCCTGCTTGGCCGCCGTAACTCCCGGCGTCCCGTGGGTGACGATCACATCGACGTTGAGATTGATCAGCTCCGCCATCAGCGCTGGAAGTCGTTCATAGTGGCTGTCAGCCCAGCGGTACTCAACGACGATGTCTTTCCCCTCCTGATAGCCCAAGTCGCGCAGGCCGCTGCGAAGAGCCTTGGTACGTTCTGGCAATCCGTCGGCCGACGCCAACCCCAAAAAACCGACCCGGAAGACCTTGGTCGATGCCAGTTGAGCGCGCGCGGAAAGCGGCAAAATCGCCGCAGCGCCGCCGATGATCGTGATGAACTCGCGGCGCTGCATATGCCCTCTGAAAAACTCTTTTTTGCAATACCCAAAGCCTTAGCACATCGCGCCCGGCCAGGTAGGAAAATGACAGCCGGCTGACACAATTGGCGTCAAACTTGATCGCTCGGATGGGTCGTCTGGAGCCGATCCTCCGCACGATCCGATCAGGCACTCAATCGCAAGCCGAAATCTGTTTTAAACTTTGTAGGCGATGCAATTCGCGTCGCGATCGCGTTCAATGGGCGCTCAACCAGATACCCTGAGCGTATTGTTATGACCGCTTCCGATATTCCCGATGGCTTCGAGCGCCAGACCCGGCGCAGCCCCCTCACTGATCCCTGGGAGCCGATCTATTCGAAGCAAACACCCGACGCGATCATCCTAGGGCTTCGGTTGGCCACGCCGCATACCAATGCGCGCGGGTTCGTCCATGGCGGGTTGATTGCAGCGCTGACGGATAAGGCCATGGGGCATAGTTGCGGCCACAAAATGGGCGGCACCTATTCGCTGGTGACGGTCAGCATGGCGATCGATTTCATCAGCAGCGCCCAGGTCGGGCAATGGCTCACGGTCGAGAGCAACGTGATCAAGACCGGCGGAACGCTGTGCTTTGCGCAATGCCTTGTGCTGGCCGATGGTGCTGCGATCGCGCGGGCGAACGGGACGTTTCGCGTGGTGAAGAAGCGGGAGTGAGCGCCCACGTTTATCCAGCTCGTGTCCCGGACACGGTGCAGCGCTCTTCGCGCTGCTCCGCAGAGCCGGGCCCCATCGCCGCACTCGCATGGACCCCGGATCAGCAGCGCACCACGCCGCAAGGGCGGCGCGCTGCGCAGCATCCGGGGCACGTTCAGTTAATTACCCCTCGCCAAAATGCCAGTCGCTGATCTCGACGACGAGATCGACAAAGCTGCGCACCTTGGCCGACAGCAGCCGCGACGTCGGATAGACGATGTGGATCGGAAGCGGCGGCGGCTCGAATTTTGCGAGCACGATTTTTAGCCGGCCGGCCTTGATCGCATCCGCCGCCTGATAGGCCAGCACCCGCGTCAGGCCGCCGCCTTGCGCGGCATACTGGATCGCGGCGTCGGCGCTGTTGGTGGTGAGGCGCGGTGCGGGCGCGATGCGAACCTCGTGGCCGTCTCTGACAAGGCGCCAGTCCGGCGAGGTGGACATGGTGCCGAACTGAATGGTTTGGTGGGACGCAATCGCCTCGGGCGTCGCGGGCTCGCCATGCGCCTTAAGATAGCCTGACGACGCCACCACGATGCGCCGCATCTCCCCGACCTGGCGCGCCACCAGGCTTGAATCGGCGAGGTGGCCGATCCTCACCGCGAGATCGACGCCCTCCTCCACCAGATTGATCATGAGATCCGACAGCCGCAGATCGCCGGAAACCTCATTGTAGCGCTTCAGATATTCCGACATCACCGGGCTGACGTGAAGGCGCCCGAATCCGACCGGCGCCGACACCACCAGCCGCCCGCTGGGCCGCGAGTGTTCATCCTGAATCGATCCTTCGGCCTCATCGACGTCGGCAAGGACACGCCTGACGCGCGCCAGGTAGCGCGCGCCGGCATCGGTCAACGCCACCGACCGCGTGGTTCGCTGCAAGAGCCGCGCGCCGAGCCGTTCTTCCAGCGCCGCGACCAGCCGCGTCACACCCGACGGCGAAAGTCCCAATTTCCGAGCCGCGGGCGCGAACCCCTGAAGGTCCGCGACCGCGACAAAGGCTTGCATGGCGTCAATGCGGTCCATGGCATTATTTCATAATCTGCAATTATAAAGTGTCAATTCCTCGGATTGTTTAAATTTGGAAAATGGTCATTTTGGGGTCGAGAGAAGGGCGGAACCCCCGCACGAGACAAGGACCAAATCAAAGACCGCACCTGGAGATTTCCGATGTCAGACGTTCACACCTATTCCAGCGACGTCGCGTTCACGCCCGCCGTGAAGGCGATTCAGACCCGCAAGGGGTCGCGCGAGACCTATGCCCATGTCGAGGAGCGCGGCGGCTGGCGCACCGAGATCGACGGAGACCTCGCTGCGTTTCTGGCCGACGTCGACAGCCTCTACTTCGCGACGGCATCCGCCGACGGCCAACCCTATATCCAGCATCGCGGCGGACCAAAGGGCTTCGTCAAGGTGCTGGACAAGCGCACGATTGCCTTCGCCGATTACCGCGGCAACCGGCAATACATCACGCAAGGCGATCTGTCGGAGAATCCCAGGGCCAACATCTTCGTGATGGACTATGCCCATCGCAGGCGGGTGAAGATCTGGGGCGAGGCGCGAGTGGTGGATGACGACCCCGCGCTTCTGCAGTCGCTGATGCCGAAAGCCTACAAGGCGCGTCCCGAGCAGGTGATCGTGTTTCGCATAACCGCATGGGACACCAATTGCCCGCAGCATATTCCCCAGAAGTTCGATTCCGCCGATGTCGCCGCGGCGCTCTCCTCGCGTGATGCGCGCATCGCGGAACTGGAGGCGAAGCTGGCCGCGTTGAAGCGCCAGCCCGCCTCGTGATTGGTGCCCTGACGCTGTGCGCCAAATGCATCCCCGCGAACACGTGGACGACCCGGCAAAATTTGGCGTCTAAATTTATGCGGCCTGCCGCAGCGGCGTCCAGGCGAAATCAGGATAATATTGCAGCATCATCCGGTCGACATAGGCGGTGATATTTCCGAACTTTTCGGTGCGCTCCCGCAACGGCGACGTGAAGAAGGGTGTCAGGATGCCGGCCAGCGCGCCGAACGCGGTGGCATCGGTGCCGCAGGGCGAATCGCCCATCAGATAGGGCTTGTCGCCAAGCTGGACCGACAGCGCAAGCAACGAGCGGACCGCAAGATCGACGTCCTCGTCCGGGGCGTGGCGCCCGAGGCCGCTGAGGAGATAGTTTTCGGCGACGCGGAATTGCGCGTCCTCGCGCAGCTTTTCACGCGAATGCTCCGGCGCCGCATCGAAGAAGTGCGCCGGGCCCTTGGCGAAATTCTCAGGGTCAACCCAGCGCGCTCCGACCATCGCCCAATAGAGGTGATGCTCGATCATTCGCTCGAACGCCCAGGCCTGGGCGCGCTGCTGCAGACTGAGCGGGGCATCGAAATCGAAACCATATTTGCCTTCGAGGTGCGCGCGAATGAAGGTGGAATCGGCAATCGCCTCGCCATCGTCGTCGATGAAGGGCAATTGCCCTTTCGGCGAAGCCGTGGGTTTTGCTTTTTCCTTGCGATAGGAGAGGCCCGCCATCTTCAGCTGGACTTCGGTCTTGGTGACAAACGGACTGATTTCCGGCAGGCCGAACCCGGTGCCGAAGCCATAAAGCGTGATCATGAGAGTGCTCCCAAGTTCCTCAGCAGGCGCTTCAGGCTAGCCATCCCCTGCTGCCACCGTGGTGTCAGCAGCGGCCACATCGCGGCCCAGAGATCGAGGCTGTAGAGAATGATCATGGACAAAATCCTCTCGATTTGAATGTTGTCCCGTTATACTTGCCACCTGCTGCCAACATGCTGTCAGCATCGTTGGCGGCCCGCTGGAAAGATCAAGAGAGACACCCATGCGACGCGCCGACCGTCTGTTCCAGATCATTCAGGTGCTTCGACGCACCCGAAAGCCGCTGACGGCGGACGCAATCGCCGCCGAACTCGAAACCTCGAAGCGGACGATCTACCGCGACATCGCAACCCTGATGGAGCAGCGCGTGCCGATCCGCGGCGAGGCCGGGATGGGCTACATTCTGGAAAAAGGATTCGACCTGCCGCCATTGATGCTCACCCCCGATGAGATCGAGGCAGCCGTGCTCGGCGCCCAATGGGTTGCAGGCCACGCTGACGCGGTTCTATCCCGCGCGGCCGCCGATCTCATCGCCAAAATCGCCGATACCGTCCCCGAGCGTTTAAGGCCATTTGTGCTCGAACCGGCGAGCCGCGCCCGTCCGGGCTGGCGCAAGGAACTGGACCGCATCGACATGGCGCGGACCCGAACGCAAATTCATGAGGGCAAGAAGATCGCGCTGCGCTATCGCGACGAACATGGCCGCGACAGCGAACGCACGATCTGGCCGATCGCGATCGGCTATCTCGAAGCCGTGCGGCTGCTCGCGGCCTGGTGCGAACTGCGCCACGACTTTCGCAGCTTTCGAACCGACCGGGTCGTCGATGCGGTTTATCTCGACGAGAAATATCCGGAGCGGCGCGATTTGCTGCGCGCGAAGTGGCGGCGAAGCCTGGTTTGGGAGCATCCAAGCGACATCTGAGCCGCGTGCCGCGTCATTGGATCATGATCCGATTTGATGGTATCGGATCATGATCTCATCCCTTTGTTTGAGCATGATCTCCGCGCAAACGCTTTCGCGTTTGTCGCGAGGGAAAACCGGCTTCCACTGTTCCGGATCATGCTCCAGCTGGCCGATCAGACCTTTCTGCGCTAAACCCTCAAGTCATGGAAACGGACAAACCAGCCAGTGTCGAGAGCCCTTGCCTCGCCTGCGGGGCCTGCTGCGCCTATTCGCCAAACTGGCCGCGCTTCACGACCGAGGATGACGCAGCACTCGATCTGATCCCGGAAAAATACGTCAACGAACGACAATCGGGCATGCGCTGCGACGGCGATCGCTGCTCGGCGCTCTTGGGGCGGATTGGCGTTAAAACCTCGTGCGTGGTCTACGCCGTTCGCCCCGAAGTGTGTCGCACCTGTTTGCCGGGCGATATCGAATGCAGCATGGCGCGGCGGCGGCGTGGTTTACCGGTGTTGAGTTAACTCCGCGTCGCCCCTGCGTGCGAGCACGGGGACGACGTGAGAGGTTACGCCCTCACGGCTTCGGCGAAGTCTTCGTCGAGCTCGTCCTCGATCGGCGCGAAGGTGGAGAGCGGCTTGGTCGACAGGGTGATCGGCTTACGGCCGCTGAAAGAAGATGACGGCGCGCGCGCCGCCGGCTCGCGGGACAATCCGTAGAGGGTCGAGCCGACGCGCCCGCCAAACTGAACCAATTGCTGCTCGGTGCAGCTTCCGGCGATCGCAAGCGCCAGCGAATAAAGATGGCTTCGGCGATAGCAGAACAGCGCCAGCATCGCCCGGACGTCGGGAGTGACGCTCGCCACCAGTTGCGGCAGACCGTTTTCGTTGGCGCGATACATCTCGCCGAGCAACTCGTCTCGGACCGGGCAGGAATCGTTCTCGAAGGCGTCGTGGCTTGAAAACATTGCATATCCCCCGAGACGCAGGATGCAATGCAACTCTCTAACGAAAGGTTAACCACTCCACCTGGTAGTGCCGCGGGTCGCTTGATCCGACGGCGCGCGATCGGGCAACGCGGGAGCGATTCGACCAATTGCTAAAGCGCGTGTCTTCTTATCCAGCCGGCGAGCGCCCGCCCGATCGCCGGCCCTGAATCTTCCTGGATGAAATGCGAGCCGGGGACGGTGATTTCGGTTTGATTCTTCCAGCTGCGGCTGAACTCGCGCAAACTCCCGATCAGAATCGCCCCGGGCTCAGCGTTGACGAACAGTTTTGGAATGTCGCTCTCGGCCATCCACTGCGCGTAGTCGGAGGCTATCTGCACCACGTCGGCGGGCTCTCCTGCAATCGGAATCTGCCGCGGCCAGGTCAGCGTCGGCCAGCGGTCCTCGCGGCCGAGAAAAGGCCTTCGATATTCCGTCATCTCGGCCTCGGTCAGTTTCCGCAGTACCGACCCCGGCAGCACCCGCTCGACGAACATGTTGCGGTCCAGGATCATCCCCTCGCCCTTGTCGGAGCGAAAGCCCTGGAAGATCGGCGTCGCCGACGCACTCCATTCGTCCCAGGCGGCGATCGGCCGCACGAGCGCCTCCATATAGGTGATACCGCGGACACGGCCGCGGTGATGGTTGGCCCAGTCGAAGCCCAGCGCCGAACCCCAGTCATGGACAACGAGCACGAGCGATTCGGCCGGACCGACGACGGCATCGATGAAGGCCCATAGATATTTGCGATGGGTCACGTAACGGTAGGTGTCTGGGCCCGGCGACGGCAGCCTGGCGGAATCGCCCATGCCGATCAGATCCGGCGCGATCAGCCGGCCAAGACCTTCCACCTCGGGAATGACATCGCGCCAGAGATAGGACGATGTCGGATTGCCGTGCAGGAAAAGCAGAGGCCTGCCCTCGCCGCGCTCGTGATAGGCCATGCGGGCACCGAACACGTCGACGGTCTTCTTGGTGAGCGGCTGTTCTGACATTTGGGAACTCTCGCTGACATACTGTTTGTTCAAGCATGCCGCACCATGGCATTGGACGCAAATAGCGGTTTCTTTTTACCCTGCCCTGGAGGGAAAGAGTGAAGTAGAACCTGCCTGCTCTCTAAAATGTTTATCCTTGGATCAGCCAGTGTCCCTTAAGTTCACTATCTCCGACCTGCGGCAGCGCCCGGAATTTCTCGACACCGTTGCCGACCGCATCTGGCAGGCATGGTGGAGGGATTCCGGCCATCCCCTCGGCTTTATCTCGAGGCGCTTGCGGGATGAGAATCTCAACGCGGACCGGATACCGTTTGCACTGATCGCCCATGACGGCGTGTCGTTTCTGGGCACCGCGTCCGTGATTGTATCCGACCTCGCCGAGCGTCCACACCTCACGCCGTGGGTGGCGGCCGTGTGGGTCGAGCCGTATGCGCGCCAACATGGCGTGGGCGCCGCTTTGGTCAACAGGGCGACGCGAGATTGCTTCGCGCTGGGTGTAAGCCGCGCCTACCTATGCGCGCGGCCAGCACGTTCAACTTTTTACGAGAGATTGGGTTGGTCGCCGATCGAGCGAGACGTCGGACCACACCGTCTCAGCGTGTTTGTCAGGGACACCGACGCGATCAGCCGTTCGCGGCCATGAAAATCGAAAGGCCGAAGCCGGTCAAATGATGCAGCGTCTGGTCAACGCCGATCAGGGTCCAGAACCAGGGATGGTGATGTTCCTGCGTCACACCAAGATGCGATGCAACAAGCCCTTTGGCACGATCGACCGTGATGTGAATGGCAAAATCGATCAGGGCGACAAACCAGAATTGCGGCGCGATGACGAGAATCAGCGCCATTGCAACCGCCAGGTGCACCAGGCAGTGGGCCAGAAGCGGTAGCGCCCATCCCTTCCTTTGGTCCTTGCCGATGGCCATCCAGGAATTCTGCAGGACGAAGTCGGCGATGACGTGCTTGACGGAAAGCAGCAACATCCATCCGATCAGCGCGCCTACCGGAACCGACGCGGACATGGGGGGAAACGACAAGCTGACGCCCTCGAAAGACTGACCTGTAGTGGCGGGTAAAAGACCGGAGGCGTTCAGCGCGACTTCTTCTTAGGCCCGGACAATTTGTCCAATTTTGTCCTTTTATGACATCTCCCGGCGCAGAATGCACCTGCGGGGAACTCGAAAAACACCAAGAAAATCATCAAGTGTGGCCCAACGGCGATACGCCACAGGCCAGACGGGCGGCATCGCCGGTAAGGTTACCGCGTGCGCCTCATTTGCAATCCTCACCTCAGCGGATATCATCAGGAAACAGGAAAATTATCGTTCTTTTTTAGGTATTTACGATGGTATCCAGGCGGGCCTCGGCGCATTGATCGCGGCGAAAACGCCTGGGGGTTGGCTGGTATGTGCCATGAGCGCTGAAGTCCCAACGCCTCCGCGAGAGCCGGCGCCGCGCAGGCGGTTTATCGCCAGCAACCGCGGACAAATGCTGCTGTTCGCGATGCTGACGATGATTCTGACGGTAGCAACCGTATGGGGCGGCCGCATTTGGCTGCGGAATTCCGAGACGCTGACCTTTGCCGTCGGTGAGACAGGCGGACCGGAGGCCCGTTTTGCCGCCAAGCTCGCCGCCATGCTGAAGGCCACGTCGTCGCGACTGCACCTGAAGATCGTATCCAACGCCGACAATGCCAAGGCCTTGGCGCTGTTCGACCGGAAGTTGGCCGACCTTGCCGTGCTGCGCACCGACACCAAAATCCCGCCCCGCGCCCGCTCGCTTGCGATCCTGGAGCATGACCTCCTGCTGTTGATCAGTCCGGGAGAAAAGAAGATCAAATCGCTCGCGGAGCTGAAGAAAAAGAAGATCGCGGTCATGGCGAGCGGCAACGCCAACGTCGCACTCGTCCGCAGCCTGCTCGAAATTCCGGAAGGCTCCGAGGCCAGTTCACGGCTGCAATTCGCCACGCCGAATTCCACGCTCGACAAGCTGTTCGCCTCCGGCGGCTATGGCGCCGTGATCGCCGTCGGCCACGCCTCCGCCATCGTCAAGGACAAGAGCTTCGAACAATCCGCCAAGCGCGCTTCATTCACGCTGAACGCCATCGAGGATTCGACGGCGCTGACCCGCCGGAATCCCGGCATTTCGGAGGAGACGGTGGCCACGGGCATGCTGTCGTCGGCCCCCGAGATTCCCGACGGCGAGGTCGATACGGTCGGACTGCAATGGCTTTTGGTGGGCCAGTCCGCGATAGCATCGGCAACGGCAGGGGAGCTCGCGCGCACCATCTACGAGAACAAGGCGGAGCTTGCGCTCGACGACGGTTTCGCCTCCAAAATCGAGCCGGCCGACGTCGACAAGACCGCCTTCATCGTCGCCCATCAGGGCGTTGCCGAATATATCAACGACACCGCCAAATCGTTTCTGGAGCGCTATAGCGACCTGTTGTATCTCGGCGCGGCCGCGCTCAGCATCATCGGCTCGATCTTCGTCGGCCTCTACACCAAGGTGACGCGGGTTGCGCCGGAGAAGGCCAGCGAACTCGCAACCGCGATTCTCGACATCGGCGAGCGGATCGCCCATGCTAACACGATGGATGCGATCGATCACCTGCAGGATGAACTCGAAGCCATCCTTCGCGGCGCCGTGATCGGATTGCGCGACGGCACCATTTCCAGCGACGGGCTGGACACGTTCAAGCTCGGATATGAATTCGTCCGCGACGAGATTGGTATGCGACGCGAGAGCCTGAAGCGGCAGGCCGGTCATGACGACAATGTGGTCATCGTCAAAACTGCACACAGCGCGTGAGGACATTTTCGATTGTCGACATTCCGCGAAGGCCAAAGCCGTCCACATCCGTCGACCAAAGGCTTCGGGCTCCGCATTGACGTTATTATCCGCAGCTCGTTGACGGCCTCCTCCCGCGCGGGCACTTTGTCGGACCCATTCTGAAATCTCTTTCACCAACAGGCGCCCGCGTCACGATGTCCAAGCTGCTCGTCTTCCCCGGTCTTGCGCAATTTGTGGCCGCGACAAGCGGCCGCAACATGACCAGAGCGGCGTACGTCGCCGTCACTTGTGGCGTCGCCATGATCGTTCTGCTCACAGTCGATCCCGCTTACGAGGCGGCTCATCACTACGTCGACGCCGTGCTGTGGGGGTGCCTGGCCTTCTTCGTGTTCGAATGGGTGGTCCGGCTTCGCCATGCTTTTCGCAGCGGCCGCGGATGGGCTTACGCGTTATCCCTTCGCGGGCTGGTAGACGCCGGTGCCGCGGCCGCCGTGCCGCTCGCAATGGTGCTGGGCGTGAACCCCAAATCCGCGTGGCTGTTTGGCGTATTCTGGATGTTCAAGGTGATGCCCGGGACTCCCGGCTTGCGGCAATTGCGCCGGGTCCTGGTGCTGGAATCGGGACCGCTGTTGAGCGTGCTCGTGATCTTCCTGATGGTACTGTTCCTGGCCTCGGTGGCGGAATATTACCTGGAGCGCGACGTCCAGCCGGCCGGCTTCAGCAGCGTGGCGTCGGCACTATGGTGGGCGGTCGCAACCCTGACCACGACCGGATATGGCGACGTGGTGCCGATCACCCCACTCGGCCGGATGGTTGCGGCAATCGTCATGATCTGCGGCCTTGGCGTGTTCGGGCTCTGGACCGGTATCCTCGCCACCGGCTTTGCCGCCGAGACCCGTCGCGACAATTTCCTCAAGACCTGGGAATCGGTGAGCAAGGTGCCGTTCTTCGCACCACTTGGGCCCGCCGCGATCGCCGACGTCACCCACATGCTGCGCACCATCGATCTGCCGGCGCGCACCACCATCATCCGCAAAGGCCAGGTCGGCGACTGCATGTATTTCATCGCCAGCGGCGAGGTCGAGGTCGATTTGCCGGGCAAGAAAGTCGCGCTCGCCGAGGGTGCATTCTTTGGCGAAATGGCGCTGCTCGGCAACAATCTGCGCTCGGCCAATATCACCACAACGAGGGTATCGCAGCTTCTCGTGCTCGATCTCGTGGATTTCCGCATGTTGATGGCGCGGCATCCTGATCTCGCCGAGACGATCGATGCCGAGGCCAAGCGGCGCGTGCAGGAAAATAACTAGCGGAGAGAAAAATGTCGGACGCCACCGCAAGTCCGCCGGTGCTCGAACTCAATGGCGCGCACGCGACCATCCGCCTCAATCGGCCGAAACATCTGAACCGGCTGCAGGCCGACGATCTCGATGTCCTTTGGAGCCTGTTCGACCGGATCGAGGCCGATTCCGCGATCCGCCTTCTGGTCCTCACCGGCACCGGCCGCGCCTTCAGCGCCGGCTACGACCTCAACTCCGTCGCCGAGCGCGCGGTTAGCGCCGTTGAGGAGAAAAGCGCCGGGTCGGCGTTCGAAGTGGTCGTCAACCGGCTGGAGGACATCGGTGTTCCCACCATCTGCCGCCTCAATGGCGGGGTCTATGGCGGCTCGACCGATCTGGCGCTGGCCTGTGATTTTCGCATCGGCGTCGACAGCTGCGAGATGTTCATGCCGGCGGCGCGACTGGGGCTGCATTATTACCGGAGCGGTATCGCGCGATATGTGGCGCGGCTCGGCGTCGACAACGCCAAGAAGCTGTTCCTGACCGCCGAAAAGATCGGCGCGGCCGAGATGCTTCGGATCGGCTACCTGACCGCCGTGGTGCCGGCCGAGGCGCTGGACGAAGAAGTCGACAGGCTCGCCACTTTGCTGGCCGGAAACGCACCGGCCGCGATGCGCGGCATGAAGCGCACCATCAACGAATTCGCGCGCGGCAAGCTCGACGAGGAAGCCGCCGACCGCCGCCATCGCGAAAGCATGCGCGGCGAGGAGATCAAGGAGGGCATCAAGGCGTTTTCGGAAAAGCGCCCGCCGAAATTTTAGCGCGATCTCTTCGGCCCGGCTTTACTTGTCGACAAATCTCGCCGCATCCGAAACACTGGCGCGCGAAGTGCGGTAACTGTTGGCCTTGTGGTCGCGATCCGCAAAGCCGAACGATATCCCGCAAACCACCCGCCGGTCGTCACCAAGCCCAAAATGGCGGCGGATCAGGCCGGATTGACGCGCCAGCGCTGCCTGCGGGATGGTGGCAAGACCCAGCGCCTGGGCTGCCAGCAGGAAATTGCCGACATAGGCGCCGCAATCGATCGCACCATAAATTCCGAGCGCCTCGTCGGTGTGGATGATGGCGACGTGCGGCGCGCCAAAGAAATTGTAATTCTCGAGCATCTGTTTCGCGTAAGCCATTTTGTCGCCGCGCCTGATGCCAAGCGTATCGTAGAGCTGGAAGCCGCTCTCGCGGCGGCGATCGAGATAGATGCCGCGGTATTCGCGCGGAAACGAAAAATCGCCGTCTTCGGGCGCACCGAAACTGACCGCTGCATAAATTTCCTTGCGGAAGCGTTCCCTGGCTTCGCCGCTGGCGATAACGACCTGCCATGGCTGGCTGTTGCACCAGGACGCGGTACGCTGCGCCGCCTTCAATACCCGCTCAATTGTCGCTCGCGGCACCGGGTCGGGCTTGAATGCGCGACAGGAATAGCGCTCGGCGAGCAATTCCTCGAGTACATCGATGGGTGCGTGATTGGTCTTGTCGTCCATTACATTATCGCCTCTGTTGGAACTCGTGTCCCGGACGCGGTGCAGCGTCCTTCACGCTGCTCCGCAGAGCCGGGATCCACACCTTTGGCGTCCTACGTGGACCCCGGATCAGCAGCGCATCGCTCACGCGCCTGCGCCGCGTCCGGGACACGTTACCGTCCCTTGGTCGGGATCTTGTTGAACGGCACGTCTTTGTCGACGCGGATATCGCCGGGCAGGCCGAGCACGCGTTCGGCGATGATGTTGCGTAGGATTTCATCAGTGCCGCCGGCGATGCGCGTCGACGGCGACGACAACAGCATGGCCTGGAACTGACCGGCGGCCTCGGCGGTCTCCGGATCGTTCAGCATGCCGCTCGCGCCTTGCAGGTCCATCGCGTAGGTTGCGATATCCTGCAGCATCGAGCCTGCGACCAGCTTGCCGATCGAATTCTCCGGCCCCGGACGCTCGCCCTTGGAAAGCGCGGTGATCGAACGCATGCTGGTGTATTTCAGGCCGCTGTTCTTCACCGCCCAGTGGGCAAGCTTCGAGCGAGTGGCGCGATCATCAATCGCAGGCCCGTCCTCGGTCATCATATTGTTGCAGAATTCGAACATCTCGGCGAACCCGGTTGCGAGCCTGGCGCCGATCGTCATCCGCTCGTTCATCAGCGTAGTCAGCGACACGTTCCAGCCGTCGCCGACCGCGCCAAGTCGCTGGGAGTCCGGAACGCGCAGATTCGGTGAAGAACACCTCGTTGAATTCCTGCATGCCGTTGGCCTGCTTGATCGGCCTGACCTCGACGCCCGGACTCCTCATGTCGATAAAGAACATGGTCAGGCCCTTGTGCTTGGGCACGGCGGGATCGGTGCGGGTGATGAGAATGCCGTAGTCCGAATAATGCGCGCCGGAGGTCCAGATCTTCTGGCCGTTGATGATCCAGTGATCGCCGTCGGCTTCAGCGCGGGTGCGCAGGCCGGCCACGTCGGAGCCGCCCGATGGCTCCGAGAAAAGCTGACACCAGATTTCCTCGCCCGAGGCGATCTTGGGCAGGTAACGCCGCTTGTCGGCCTCGCTGCCATAGGTCATCAGCGTCGGTCCGCACATGCCTTCGCCGATCTGGAACGGGCTCGTGAGCTTGAAGTAGACGCCCTCCTCCTGCTGCCAGATCACACGCTCGACCGGGGAGGCGCCGCGTCCGCCATATTCCTTCGGCCAGTGCAGGCAGACCCAACCGCCTTCGGACTTCTTCCTTTGCCAGGCTTTTGCGACCTCGACGAGGTCATGCTTCTTCAATTTGATCCGGCCAAGGGAGGCTTTGGAAAGCTCGGCCTCGAACTCCTTCGGCGCGTTGGCGGCGATCCACGCTTTCGCCTCGGCGCGAAACGCGGCCTCTTGCGGGGTGTCGTCGAAATTCATGGTGGTCTGCCCTCGTCTTCGGAACGTTCCCCGGATGCTGCGCAGCACGAAGTGATGCGCTGCTGATCCGGGGTCCATTAACCGGTTTCTGTGGGTCCCGGCTCTGCGGAGCAGCGCCGAGAGCGCCGCACCGCGTCCGGGACACGCGACTATCTCCCCTTGGTCGGGATCTGGTTGAACGGCACGTCCTTGTCGACCCGGATGTCGCCGGGCAGCCCCAACACGCGCTCGGCGATGATGTTCCGCATGATCTCGTCGGTGCCGCCCTCGACGCGGGTGCCGGGCGCGCGCAACAGCATGGCCTGGAATTTGCCGGCGGCTTCCGCGTCCTCGGGCCCGCTGAGCGCACCAGCCGCGCCCTGCAGGTCCATCGCGAACGCCGCGATATCCTGGATCATCGATCCCGCAACCAGCTTGCCGATCGAGTTCTCCGGCCCCGGGCGCTCGCCCTTCGACAGCGCCGAGATCGCGCGCATGCTGGTGTATTTCAGTCCGCTGGCACGCACCGCCCAATGGGCGAGCCGGGAGCGAACATTGCGATCATCGATCGCAAGTCCATCGTCCAACATCAAATTGCTGCAGAACTCGAACAGTTCCGGGAAGCCGGTCGCAACGCCGGCGCCGATCGACATGCGCTCGTTCATCAGCGTGGTCAGCGACACGTTCCAGCCGTCATTGACCGCGCCGAGGCGCTGGGCGTCGGGGATTTTCACATCGGTGAAATAGACTTCGTTGAAGTCGGACGCGCCATTGGCCTGTTTGATCGGCTTGACCTCCACGCCTTCGCTCTTCATGTTCAGGAAGAACATGGTCAGCCCCTTGTGCTTGGGCACGGCGGGATCGGTGCGTGTCAAGAGGATGCCATAGTCGGAATAATGCGCGCCCGAGGTCCAGATTTTCTGGCCGTTGACGATCCAGTCGTCGCCCCGTTTCTCCGCCCGGGTTCGGAGGCCTGCGACGTCGGACCCGCCGGCGGGTTCGGAAAACAACTGGCACCAGATGTTTTCGCCGGAGGCGAGCTTCGGGAGCAGACGGCGCTTATGTTCTTCGCCCGCAAACGCCATCATGGTGGGGCCGCACATGCCGTGGCCGATGATGAACATGTAACTGAGCTTGCCGAACGCACCTTCCTCCTGCTGCCAGATCACGCGCTCGATCGGCGAGGCGCCGCGCCCGCCATATTCCTTCGGCCAGTGCAGGCAGGCCCAGCCGGCATCGGCCTTTTTCTTTTGCCAGGCTTTGGCCACCTCCAGAATGTTGGCGCCCTTGAGCTGGGTGCGACCGAGCGAGGATTTCTTCAGCTCCTCCTCATATTGCTTCGGCGCGTTGGCGGCGATCCAGGCCTTTGCTTCGGCGCGGAACGCGGCTTCCTGCGGGGTGTCGTCGAAATTCATGGGCGTCTCTCTTCTCTCTCAATACGCTCCCCGGATGCTGCGCAGCGCGAAAGCGGTGCGCTGCTGATCCGGGGTCCATCAAATTTGTACCGTGGGTCCCGGCTCTGCGGAGCAGCGTGAAGGACGCCGCACCGCGTCCGGGACACCCGTAACTATGCCGCATTCCTTTTCCGCATGCGGTCAATCAGCGCATCTTCCCAGTACGAAAGAGAGCCGAGCGACAGCGCGGTGGCGTTAGCGCGCCGGTAGTAGAGGTGGCAGTCGAACTCCCAGGTGAAACCCATGCCGCCATGGACCTGGATGTTGTTCTTGGCGCAATGCTGGAACGCCTGCGTCGCGCTGATCCGCGCCGCGGCGGCAGCTTCCGGCAGTTCGGAGGCGTTGGTGGAGAGCGCCCAGGCGCCGTAATAGCAATTCGAACGCGCCAGCGTCGCCGAGACATACATGTCGGCGAGCATGTGCTTGATCGCCTGGAACGAGCCGATCGGCCGGCCGAAGGCAATGCGGTCGAGCGCATAGTCGCGGCCCATTTCCAGCGCGCGGTCGGCGCCGCCGACCTGTTCGAAAGCCAACAGGACCGCGGCATGGTCGAGCACCTGCGAAACGATGCTCCAGCCTTCAATGGGGCGACCTAGCGGCTCTGCCTTGCAGTTCTTGAAGGTGACCTCCGCTTGCCCGCGCGACGGATCGACGTTGGTCAGCGCCTTGGCCTCGACGCCTTCGCCTTTCATGTCCACCAGAAACAGCGAGATGTCGGTGTCGCGCCCGCTTGAGCCGGTGCGCGCGGCGACAAGCGCGAAGTCGGCGATCGCGCCATCGGGTACCGGCTTCTTGACGCCGTTGAGGGTGTTGCCGGACGCAGTGAGCTTGATGGCTTGCGGCGACGGATTGCCCTTACCTTCGAACAGCGCCAGCGTGCCGATGGCCTCGCCAGACGCGATCAAGGGAAGCCATTTCTGTTTCTGCGCCTCGCTGCCGGCGAGCAGAATGGCTTCGGCGGCGAGATAGACGGTCGAAGAAAACGGCACCGGCGCCAGCGCGCGCCCCATTTCTTCCGCGATCACGCAGAGTTCGAGATGGCCTGCACCCGCGCCGCCATAAGCTTCGGGGATCGCGACGCCAAGAAAGCCCATCTCGGCAAGGCCTTTCCACAACTCGCGATCATACGGCGCCTTGCCGTCAAGGACGGCGCGTACGGCTTTGGACGGACACTTTTCGGCAAGAAACTTCCGCGCCTCATCGCGCATCTGCTTTTGCTCGTCGGAGAAATCGAAATTCATGGCGCTACTCTATGGTGTGAGGCAGATGTTCTAGAGACGTCGTCCCTGCGAAAAGCAGGGACCCATACGCCGTGTTTTCTCTTTTTGGCATGGTGGCCGACGCCTTTCTCAATTACAAACACCGGTGGCTATGGGTCGTCCCTGCTTTTCGCAGGGACGACGGATTAGGTTTGTGAACAACCACTACCTTGGCGCCATGCGGATGGCGCCGTCGAGCCGGATGGTTTCGCCGTTGAGCATCGCGTTCTCGACGATGTGGACGGCGAGGTTGCCATATTCGGATGCGTCGCCGAGCCGCGCCGGATGCGGTACCTGCGCACCCAGGCTCTTGCGCGCTTCCTCGTTCAATCCCATCAACAACGGCGTCAGAAACAGGCCGGGCGCAATGGTGTTGACGCGAACCTTGTGCTGGGCGAGATCACGCGCTGCCGGCAAGGTCAGGCCGACCACGCCGCCCTTGGAAGCGGAATAGGCGATCTGGCCGATCTGGCCTTCATAGGCGGCGACGCTGGCGGTGTTGATGATGACGCCGCGTTCCTCACCGATGGGGGCTTCGGTCAACAGGCGCTCGGCGAACAGCCGCAGCACGTTGAAGGTGCCGATCAAATTGACGTTGATGATGCGGGCAAATTTGGCGAGCGGATAGACGCCATCCTTGCCGACGATGCGCTGCGATCCGCCGATGCCGGCACAGTTCACCAGCACGCGAGCAATGCCATCGGCGGCTTCGGCCTTGGCGATCGCGGCCTTGACCTGTTCCTCGTCGGTGACGTCGGCGACAACCGCGATGCCCTTCACCTCGGCAGCAACCTTCTCGGCGTTCTCCTTGCTCTGATCGAGCACGGCGATCTTGGCGCCTTTGGCCGCCATGGCCCGCGCCGTCGCTGCGCCAAGGCCGGAACCCCCGCCGGTGATGAGAACGGCAACGTCTTTCAACTGCATGATCGACCCCTCCCTGGGTATTTCTTGATGGCGGCGAAAAGAGCTAGTTCTAATCGCCCCCTTTTGCCGTCAACATACCCCGGCAAATCAGCGCTTCCATGTGCCGGATATATTGACGGCAGACTTCCTCGGTCACCGGCCCGACGCCGGCGGCGCGCGACATTGCATGCCGCGCGAAAAACAGATGGTCGCAGGCGCCGATCAGGCTGGTGTAGAACATCACCGGATCGACCTTGCGGAACTCCCCGCTCCTGATGCCTTCGGCAAGCAGGCGGCGGTGAAATTCGAGCAAGGGCGCCACAAAGAATTTTGAAACCTCGTCGGCGGCATCCGCGCTGCTTTCATGCAGCAGATAGTGGATGAGGCGGTTCATATAGGGGAACTGGTGATAGGCGCGGATGATACCGGCGATATGCAGCTTCAGTTTCGCGGTCGGCGCAATCGGTTGGGCCAGCAGATATTCGAGCTGCGCCATTTCGTTAGCGGCATCGCGCGCCAAGAGCGCCAGCAGCAGGCCGTCCTTGTTGCCGAAATGGTATTTCACGAGCGCCGCATTGACACCGGACTTCTGCGCGATGTCGCTCAAGGAAATCTCGATCGAGGCGCGCTCGATCATCAATTCGCTGGCGGCCACCAACAGCTTGTCGGCGGTAGCGCTCCTCGCCGGCGGTAACCCGGTCGGTATGACGCTTTCGACTTGTGAGTCCATGACCTTGCCTGCCCGGAATGACCGGTGCAGCTAACCCCATGGCTCGGTTTCACTCAAGAGTTAATTGAATGATTGACTAAATCCGGCCGCGACACTTTAATCCAGCTGATCAAGCAGGTCCCACCGACAACAATCAGGGAGAACGCCCATGGCCGAGGCCTATATCGTCGCCGCCGCGCGCACCGCCGGCGGCCGCAAGGGAGGCCGCCTCGCCGGCTGGCATCCGGCCGATCTCGCCGCTTCCGTGCTCGACGCCCTGGTGGAGCGCTCGGGCGCCGCGCCCGACCAGATCGAGGACGTGATCATGGGCTGCGTCATGCAGGCCGGCGAGCAGTCCAACAACATCGCGCGCAATGCCATCATGGCCTCAAAACTGCCTGACAGCGTGCCGGGCACGTCGATCGACCGGCAATGCGGCTCCTCGCAGCAGGCGCTGCACTTCGCAGCCCAGGCGGTGATGTCCGGCTCCATGGATGTGGTGATCGCCGCCGGCGTCGAGTCGATGACGCGGGTGCCGATGGGGCTTGCCTCCTCGCTGCCGGCAAAGAACGGGTTTGGCCATTACAAGAGCCCGAACATCGAGAAGCGCTACCCGAACATCGTATTCAGCCAGTTCACCGGCGCCGAGATGATGGCGGAGAAATACGGCCTCTCCAAAGACGAGCTCGACGAATACGCCTATGGCAGCCACCAACGCGCGATCGCCGCGACGCAAGGCGGCCGCTTCAAGGACGAGATCATCCCCTTGCCGATCACCCGCGCCGACGGCACGACCGATGTTCATTCCGTCGATGAGGGCATCCGCTTCGATGTCAGCCTTGACGGCATCAAGGGCGTCAAGCTGATTGCCGAGAACGGCAAGCTCACCGCCGCCAGCGCCAGCCAGATTTGCGACGGCGCCTCCGGCGTGGTGGTCGTCAACGAAAAGGGCCTGAAATCACTCGGTGTAGCGCCGATGGCGCGGATCCACCACATGACCATGATGGGCGGCGATCCGGTCATCATGCTGGACGCGCCGCTGCATGCCACCCAGCGCGCGCTGAAGAAGGCCGGCATGACAATCGACGACATCGATTTGTTCGAGGTCAATGAAGCCTTCGCCTCGGTGCCGACCGCGTGGCTGAAGACAACCGGCGCCGACCCCGCCAGGCTCAACGTCAATGGCGGCGCCATCGCGCTTGGCCACCCGCTCGGTGGAAGCGGCACCAAGCTGATGACCACGCTCGTCAACGTGCTCAAGCAACGCAACAAGCGCTACGGCCTGCAAACCATGTGCGAGGGCGGCGGCATGGCGAACGTGACGATCGTGGAGCGGCTGTAAAGTTAGTCGCGTTTTGGTCAGGCGGTCACGCTAAGCCGAGACCGCCGGACCGCATACGACGGACGGCACTGCGCGCAGGTGCAATTGTCCCCGCTGTCCGGAGCCTCTTGTCGTCCATTGGGCATCGATCCGCTGAAGATCTTTCGATAGATGACCCCGATGGCTACCGTCGGTCTCGAAAGATGCGTTGCCGTCGGGAGATTGTTCCAGAATTTCCACCTGCAAGTCGGACAGGCTGACAAACATTCGAACTCTTATCTTCGTAACCCGGCGATTGACTTCATACGTCCCGCATCCGATCGCTTCTGCATTCTTGTCGTTCAGAGGCTTCACCGAGTCGAATACGATAACGACGTTTTGCACCGTTTTGTCGCCGTCCCATAAAAATTCTCCGAGATAGGCGCGCGGCAATTCCTTGGTAAGAATCTCCATTTCCGTTGCGTGAGCAATGGACGCAAGAAGCAACCCTGCCGCAATGGTGATCACGCCCACGCGACGAAAAATCCGCCAACACCCTCCGAAGAATGCGTCTGTCATTTGCCCGTCATAGGTTCCCGTGACTCAACGAGGCACGTCTTGCCGCACGTCAACGCCAATCAAGGTAGCCTTTCGTACCAACCGACGTACTGTCAAGGTGAGCCATATGTGCGCCCGATGCAGGAGCTAATGTGATGGAAAACCTCCCCGCCATTCCGCTTCCTCCTACCATCCGCTCGCGCTTCGTTACGGACATCAACGGCCTCTCCATGCATGTGCTGGAGGCGGGCTTTGAGAGCAAGGGCCGGCCATGCGTGCTGTTGCTGCACGGCTTTCCCGAACTTGCCTTCAGCTGGCGCAAAGTGATGCCGGCTTTGGCGGCGGCCGGCTATCACGTGATCGCACCGGATCAGCGCGGCTATGGCCGCACCACCGGCTGGGACGCGCGTTACGACGGCGACTTGAACTCGTTCCGGCTCCCCAATCTGGTGCGCGACGCGATCGGGCTGGTGTCGGCCTTCGGCTATCGCTCGGTCCCTGCCGTGGTCGGGCATGATTTCGGCTCGCCCGTGGCGGCGTGGTGCGCGCTGATACGGCCTGATGTGTTTCGCTCGGTCGTGCTGATGAGCGCGCCATTCGGCGGGCCGCCGCAGCTCGCCTTCGATACCGCGGATGCGCCGCAACGACCAAAGCCTGAGGATCCCGTGCATCGCGAGCTGGCAGCGTTGCCGCGGCCGCGCAAGCATTATTATTGGTACTATTCAACACGCGAGGCGAATGCGGACATGTGGCACGCGCCGCAGGGCGTGCACGATTTCCTTCGCGCCTATTACCATCACAAGAGCGCGGACTGGAAGGACAACAAGCCCTACCGGCTCAAATCGTGGTCCGCGGGCGAGCTCGCCAAGCTGCCGACCTATTACGTGATGGATTTGTCCAACAACATGGCCCAGACGGTTGCGGAAGAAATGCCCTCAGCCGAACAAATCGCCACCAATCAGTGGCTGCCGGACCACGAGCTCGCCTTCTACAGCGCCGAATATCAACGCAACGGTTTCCAGGGCGGATTGCAATGGTATCGCTACAGTACTTCCGCCGCGTTCAACACCGAGCTCGGGACCTGGTCGGGCCGTACCATCGACGTCCCCTCGTGTTTCATTTCTGGCAAGCAGGATTGGGGCACCTATCAGCGCCCCGGCGTGTTCGAGGCGATGGAAAAAACCGCCTGCACCAACATGCTCGGCTGCCATCTGGTCGACGGCGCCGGGCACTGGGTGCAGCAAGAGCAGCCTGCCGAGGTGAGCCGGTTGTTGCTGCAATTCATCAGATCGGCCGCAGAAAATCCGGCGCGAGACCGAACGAATTGACCTCGCGGCGAGGCCCGCCTATAACGGTTTAGAACTATTCTAAATCGATCAGGAAGGTCCTGCCGTGAAGAATTTCGCTGATTTGACCGAGCGGGAAGTGCTGGCGGTTGCGATCGCCGCGGAAGAGGAAGACAGCCGCATCTACATGACCTTCGCCGAAGATCTGGCGGAGCGTTATCCGGACTCGGCCAAGCTGTTCGAGCAAATGGCGGAGGAGGAAAAGGGCCATCGCCACATGCTGCTGGAGATGTACGAAAAACGCTTCGGCCCGAACCTGCCGCCGATCCGCAGGGAAAACGTCAAGGGATTTTTGCGCCGCCGTCCGATCTGGCTGACCAAGAATCAGTCGCTCGACGCCATCCGCAAGGAAGCGGGGACGATGGAGTTCGAGGCCGAGCGGTTCTACATCAAGGCCGCCGAGCAGACGCAGGATGTCGGCGTCCGCCGGTTGCTCGGCGATCTTGCCGAAGCCGAAAAGGGCCACGAAAACGTCGCGGCGAGACTGGCCGACAAGATCCTGAGCCCGGATGTGCGCGCGGAGGAAGACAAGACCCGTCGGCGCGTATTCGTGCTGCAATATGTGCAGCCGGGTCTCGCCGGATTGATGGACGGATCGGTGTCGACGCTGGCGCCTCTGTTTGCCGCAGCCTTCGCCACGCATCATAATTGGCAGACCTTCCTGGTCGGACTGGCCGCATCGATCGGCGCCGGCATCAGCATGGGCTTTGCGGAAGCGCTGTCGGACGACGGCTCGTTGACCGGACGCGGCTCGCCATGGCTGCGCGGACTGACCTGCGGCATCATGACGACGCTTGGCGGTCTCGGCCACACCATGCCCTATCTGGTGCCGGGCTCGCTGGCCAATGCGTTCTGGATCGCAACCGCGATCGCCAGCGTGGTCGTGTTCTTCGAATTGTGGGCGATCGCCTATATACGCGCACGCTATATGGATACGCCGTTCCTGCAGGCGGTATTCCAGATCGTGCTCGGCGGCGTTATCGTGCTGGGGGTCGGCATTCTGATCGGGGCGGCCTAGAAAGAATAGCCATGCTCAATCGAGCGTCGAGGTGGGGCTCGCGCCGTCTGCTGGGCACGCTGGCCGGAGCGGCGCTTTCGGCTGCCCTGGGCACGCCTGCGAAAGCTACCGACGAAATCCAGGTCTACAACGCAGCCATCGCGGCGGTCGGCCAGTTCACGATCGAACAACACCTCAACTACATCCCGCTCGGGCTCAAGGACCCGCCATTTCCCGGCGGTCTTGTCTCCAACCACAGCCTCAACGGCACGCCGGAATTTGCCTATGGCGTCGCCGACTGGTGGGAGCTCGGGCTTTATCTGCCCTTCGCCGTTCAGAACGAGCAACTCTTGTCCAATTCCTTCAAGGTGCGGAGCCTGTTTGTCTCGCCGCATGCCGACCAGCGCGATTTTTTCTACGGCGTCAATCTGGAATTCAGCAACATGACGCCGAAATTCGCGCAGACAAGATTTGTGCTGGAGGTCCGCCCGATCATCGGCACGCGCAACGCGGAGTGGGAATTCATCGTCAATCCGATTGTCGATGCCGGCTTTGGCAAGCTTGGCGAACTCGACTTTTTGCCGGCGGCGCGGCTGGCGCGAAAGCTCGACAAGGACACGTATCTCGGCCTCGAATATTATTCGGATTTCGGCGAGGTCGGAAATTTTCCAAAGCTCGCCGATCAGCAGCACACCATGTTCCTGGTTACCGATTTCAAACTCGGCGTGTTCGATGTGGACTTCGGCGTTGGCTACGGACTGACCCCTTCCTCCGACCGCTGGGTCATCAAGACCATCATCGGTTATGCGTTTCCGGTCCCCGGAAGCAATTCGGGCGAAGGCGAGCGCAATGCGGCCGGACCCGTCAATCCAATGTCGCATACTTCCACGCGCGTTCTGCAACCCTGATCCGGCGGCATCGCTGGAGTCGCGCCTGCGTCGAGGTTTGAAGAAGAACGGACAACGCGTTTTTGTTGCGCGATAGCGCCTCATGGCAATGCGGGAAGCACGACTTCGCGGACGATGCGGGCCGATGGAACCGATTGTTCGGGCGTGTCGTAGTTACCGGCCGTCACTACCACCACCAGGTCCAGCCTGGGAAGGAGGAACAGGCGCTGGCCACCATTGCCGGCGGCGCTCTGGTAACGCTCCAGCCGCGATCTATTCCAGCGCGGCGCCGTCGGCGTCTCGAAACCGATGCGTCCGAGGTACCAGTGATAGCCGTATTCGCGCACTTCATCGATCGGCACCACCGGCGAGGTGCATCGCA
This sequence comes from uncultured Alphaproteobacteria bacterium, assembly GCA_963722265.1. GTDB lineage: Bacteria > Pseudomonadota > Alphaproteobacteria > Rhizobiales > Xanthobacteraceae > Bradyrhizobium. The sequence continues at coordinate 285,047 of CAVRKR010000001.1, forward strand.
CAATCCAGTCCGCCGGCACCACGACGCGATTGCCCCAAACGCCTTCCCGCAGCATCAATTGGCCAACTTTGGCCAGATCGCGTGGCAGCATGCGTATGCCGGAGGCCGCGATCAATTCGCCGTCTCTTCCGGTGAACCAATCGGTCGGGCCCATGCCGAGCGGATCAAACAGGACTTCGCGCGCGAAATCATGCAGGGATTTACCCGTGCCCTTGGCGATGATGCGCCCCAACAGCGCGGTGGCGCCGCCGCAATAGGTCCATCGTTTGCCCGGCTCCATCACGATGGGCCGTTCGAGAACATAGCGATAGCGGTCCGGCGAGCGGTCCATCGCAATCTCGCTATTGGCCGGATTGGTATAGGGGATGCTTAATTCGTCCCAATCGGTGCCCATTGTCATCGACAGCGCATGATGGACAGTCCAGCGGCTGCGACCGGAGTCGACGAACAGATCGGCATATTCGGGAAACGATTGCGCCAACGGCTGCTCCGGCGGCGGCACCTTGCCCGCGGCCAGCGCGATCCCGTACAGCAGGCCGACAATGCTCTTGGACGCCGAGCGCAAATCATGAAGCGTATCCGACGTGAACGAAACCGCGCCGAGCGGCTTGCCGCGCGCATCGTCCTGCCCGTCAAAATAACGCTCCAGTACCAGCCACCCGTTGCGTACGACGATGACGCTGTGAATATTCCATACCCGCTTCTCGGCGACGGCCTTGTCGAGCCGCGCCTCCAAATCATCGGCGAAGCCAGCTTCGGTCGGAGGCGCGGCGGGCCAATCGAGCACCGCGCCAGAATTAGCGTCGATCAACTCGCTCACCAGGATGCCTCCTGCGGCTGTCAGAAGCGGCCGGCGGCTAAACTTTTTTTCGCTCATGATCTCGATTTTCCTCGCGTTAGCCCGCGCATAGAACGAGCGCCGGCCTGATCGTCTCGTCTCGCTCCCGCGTGAAACGAGACTACGTTGGCATATGGTGTGTTCCCTAGTAGCACGCAGGCATATCAGCCACTGTGCAGCTATTGCTCTTGCGACCCCTGCGCAAACTGAGCATCATCCGCCCAACATCTGAAGTCAGACCCGGAGAACGAGATGGCGAAATCGCAATGGAGCTTCAAGACCGCCGTTGAATTGTCTGCAGCCCTTGGCGCGCGGAAGGTCTCGGCCGTCGAACTCGTGCAGGACGCAATCGGACGCATCGAGCATCACGACATCAAGATCAACGCGGTTTGCGTCCGCGACTTCGAACGCGCTCTGGACGCCGCCCGCGCCGCCGATGCGGCGCGCGGGCGCGGCGAGAACCGGCCGCTGCTTGGCATTCCGCTGACGGTGAAGGAATCCTACAACGTCGCAGGCCTCCCCACGACCTGGGGCAATCCCGCGCAGAAGGATTTTCGTCCGCCGGAGGATGCGCTCGCGATCAACCGCGTCAAGGACGCCGGCGGCGTCATTCTCGGCAAGACCAACGTGCCGCTGGGCTTGGGCGACTGGCAGAGCTTACAACGAGATCTACGGCACCACCAACAATCCCTACGATCTTTCGCGCACGCCCGGCGGCTCTTCGGGCGGCTGCTCCGCTGCGGTCGCGGCGGGCTATGGGCCGCTCTCGCTCGGCTCTGATCTCGCCGGCTCACTGCGGGTGCCGGCGTTTCACTGCGGCATTTTTACCCATAAGCCTACTTTCGCACTGGTGCCCTCGCGCGGCCACACGCCGCCGCCATTTCCTCCCCTCCCACTCGACCGCGACATGGCGGTGATAGGTCCGATGGCGCGTTGTGCAGCCGATCTCTCGCTCTTGCTCGACGTCATCGCTGGGCCCGACCCGCTGGAGGCCGGCAAGGCCTATAAGCTTGCGTTGCCGCCGCCGCGCCACGTCGACTTGAGGAATTTCCGCGTGCTTGTGATCGATAGCGACCCAGTGATGCCGACCAACGCCGTGGTGCGCACAGCCATCGACAAGCTCGCCACCGAACTCGGCAAAGCCGGGGTCAAGATCGAGCGCGAAAGCAGGCTGTTGCCGGACTTCGCCGCTTCCACCCGCCTCTATATGCGGATGCTGCTGTCGTTCCTGGCCGTGACGTTCCCGGCGGAAGCCTATGCCGGGGCCGTGGCCGGCGCCGCCAACCTGCCGGCGAACGAGACGAGCCTGCAAGCCGAACGTCTGCGCGGCATCGCGCTCAGCCATCGCGACTGGGTGATGGCCGACGGCGCACGCGCGCAGCTGCGGGCGCAATGGCGCGCATTGTTCAGGATTTTTGACGCGGTGATATGCCCGGTGATGCCGACGCCGGCCTTTCCGCACGACCATTCGCCGGAGCAGGAAAAGCGGCGCATTGATATCGACGGCAAGGATTATGCCTACCCCGATCAGCTGGCATGGCCCGGCATTGCCAATTTGCCCGGCCTGCCGGCTACTGCGATGCCGGTCGGCCTTTCGCCGGACGGCCTGCCGGTCGGCGTCCAGATCGTCGGGCCGTGGCTGGAGGACCGCACGCCATTGAAACTCGCCGAACTGATCGAGCGTGAATTCGGCGGCTTCGTCCCCCCGCCGATGTTTGATGATTGAAATTCGTCGCTGAACCTCCCCGCTTGCGACGGGAAGGTTCACGCATCGAACATGATCACGCTGCGCACAGTCTTGCCGGCCTTCATCGCGGCAAAACCTTCGTTGATTTCCGACAGTTTCAGCCTGGCCGAAATCCAGTCCTCGAGGTGCAGCTTGCCGCGCATGTAGAACTCCACCAGCCGCGGCATGTCGACGCGGAAATGGTTTGAGCCCATCGACGAACCCTGGATCTTGCGTTCGCGTAAGAAATCGAAACCGTGCAGCTCGATCTTCTGGCCGAACGGAATCATGCCGACGATGGTTGCGGTGCCGCCGGGCGCCAGCATCGCAAAAGCCTGCTCGGCAGTCTCCTTGCGGCCCAGCACTTCGAACGCATGATGCACCCCGCCATTGGTGAGGTCGCGCACCTGCTTCACCACATCGCCATTGCGGGGATCGACGACGTCGGTGGCGCCAAGCTTGGTGGCAAGCTGAAGTTTGGCCGGATTGGTGTCGACCGCAATGATCCGGCCGGCGCCGGCGATTTCGGCGCCGTTGATCGCGGCCATGCCGACGCCGCCGCAGCCGATCACGACAACGGTCTCGCCGGGCGCCACTTTGGCAGTGTTCACCACGGCGCCGTAGCCGGTGATGACGCCGCAGCCGATCAGCGCCGCCAGGTCGAGCGGCATCTCCTTGCGAATTTTCACGATCGCGTTCTCGTGCACCAGCATCTGTTCGGCGAACGAGGAGAGGTTGAGGAACTGATTGAGCTTCTCCGGCCGCGCCCACGACAGGCGGTTGGAAACGCCCGGCAGCATTTTTACCGTGGTGTCGGTGCACAGCACCGGCCGCCCGGTCGTGCAATTGTCGCAGGTGCCGCAAAACACCGACAGACACGTCACGACGTGATCGCCCGGCTTCACATAGGTCACGTCCGATCCGACCTGCTCGACGATCGCCGGCAGACTCGTGACCGAGCACGGCGGGCAGCGGATGCGGGTAAAGCCCTTCCATGAAGTGCAGATCGGAATGACAGAGCCCGGCGACGCGGGTGCGGATCAGAACCTCGCGCGGTCCGGGTTTCTGCAGGCTGACGTCCTCGATCACGAGCGGCTTGTTGACTTCATGCAGGACGGCGGCCTTCATCAATTCCTCCCCTATCCATCACTGTGTTGTTCTTGGAACCGGCGGCTCTGTTGCAGCATGGAGCCTACGCCGCGGCAAGCAATTCGCCAACCTCGGCCATGCCGGCGCCGCGCTCGCCGAGCAGGAGGTCCGTGATGGCGCGCTGCGTCGCGTTTTCCGCGAGCCGGAACGGATCGCCTGCGGAAACCCGATGATCGATCACCAGGCGCGAGAGCAGCAGCCTGCGGGCGTCGCCGCGCATTTCGTGGATGCGGCCTGCTTCCCATGCGAGCGCAACCGCGCTTGCGACATGATAGAGCAGGCTGGTGGCGCGCCGCGCATCGGCTTCGTTGTCGCTCTGCGCGGCCACTTCGCGGGCAAAGCCCGTGGCGCGATCGGCCAGTTCGCGCAGGCGGTCGCAAAAGGCGTGCGGCACGTTGGCACTGTCGTCGAGCCTGGCATGCAGGTCGGCGCCAAGCGCGGCATCGGCGCCATGGCGGCCGACCGCCCGCGTCAGCGCGTCGATCGCGACGATGTTGCCGGTGCCTTCCCAGATCGAGCCGAGATGGGCGTCGCGCAATAGCCGTGCGGTCGCAAACTCCTCGATGTAACCGATGCCGCCGCGCATCTCCAAAGCATCGCCGCAGACCTTGCGGGCGTCGCGCGTGGCGCGGAATTTCAGGGTCGGCGTCAGGATGCGCAACAACGCCGCCGCGTCCTGGCTGCCGGCCTCGGCGCGGTCGAGCGCATCCGCGGTCAAGAAGCTCATCGACAGCGCCTGCTCGGTCGCAAGCATGATCTTCATCAATTGCCGCCGCGCCAGCGGCAGATCGATAATGCGGCTTCCGAACACCACGCGGTTGGCGGCGACCGTCATCGCGTCATGATGGGCGCGGCGCATCAGCGCAGTGGATTTGACGCCGTTGGAGAGCCGCGACGAATTCACCATCTCGGCCATCTGCACAAAGCCGCGGTCAAGCCGTCCGACGGCATAGGCAATCGCGCCTTCGAGCTTGATCTCGCCCGACGCCATCGAACGGGTACCGAGCTTGTCTTTCAGGCGAACGATCCGGTAATGGTTCGGCGAACCGTCGTCGAGCTTGCGCGGCATCAGGAACAGGCCGACGCCGCGCGTGCCGGGACCTGCGCCTTTCGGCCGCGCCAGCAGCATCACGATCTCGGCGTCGGCATTGGAGCAGAACCATTTCTCGCCGAACAGCCGCCAGTGATCGCCTTCCTGCAACGCGCGTCGTGGTAAGCGTGCCGACGTCGGAGCCGCCTTCCTTTTCGGTCATGAACTGGCCGCCCTGCGTCAGCTTGCTCATGTCGGTCTGCGTCAGGCCGTCGAGATACTTCGCCTTCAGCGCCTCGCTGCCGAAATTCGCCAGCAACTTGCCGCAACCATCGGTGACGTTGATCGGGCAACCCAGGCCGAATTCGGCCTGGTTGAACAGAAACGTAAAGGCGTGCTTGGCGACCACCGGATATTTCTCCGGCCAGCCCAGAATGCCCTTGCGCTGCGACATCGCATGAATGCCGAACTCGCCAAACGCGACGCGCTCGAGCTCGCGATAGGCCGGATGATATTCGATCCACTGGATGTCGTGACCGAAGCGGTCGCGCTGATGCAGCACGGGCACGTGCCGGTCGGCGAGCCTTGCACATTCGTCGAGATGACCGCCGGCCAGCCCGCCGAGCCGATCGAGGTGCGGCTCGATATGGCGGAACAAGGCATCCGGAAGATGGATGCGAAGCAGATCGGTCAACGCCGGATCGGCACGGTAAAAATTCATGCCGGAGGTGTCGGGGGCAAGCAGTCCCGGCCCGTCGGCGGAGTTGGCCGTTCGATCATGCTTGCGCGGCTGCATTGAAATCTCTTGTTCGCTTCCTCATTTGTTGGTGAGGATTATCGCACATCCGATCCGGGAATGTCGCCCTACCGGGTTAAGGCCCAGCCCTATTTTCGTTGCAAACCGCCGCCCTCCGGGGCTTAGACCACCGCCAATCAATCGAGGAACCATCCCATGGAAATGCCCAAATACAAGAATGCCCTGATCGTCGGCGCCGGCGCTGGCTTAAGCGCATCGCTGGCGCGGCTATTTGTCCGCGAAGGCATCAAGGTCGCGCTGGCGGCGCGCAGCATCGAAAAGCTCGGCGCGCTCTGCACCGAGACCGGCGCCCGCGCCTTTGCCTGCAATGCCGCCGACCATGGCGAGGTCGAGCGCCTGTTTGGTCTGGTGGAGCGCGAGGTCGGGACGCCCGATGTGGTCGTCTACAATGCCAGCGCCCGCGCGCGCGGCCCGTTCATCGATCTCGTGCCTGCCGAGGTAGCGCAGGCGATCACGGTAAGCGCATTTGGCGGCTTCCTGGTGGCCCAAGAGGCGATAAAGCGCATGCTGCCAAAAAAGCACGGCGCCATCCTGTTCACCGGCGCCTCCGCAAGCGTCAAGGGCTATGCACAGTCCGCGCCATTTGCGATGGGCAAATTCGCGCTGCGCGGGCTCGCGCAGAGCATGGCGCGCGAATTATCGCCGCAGGGTATTCATGTCGCGCATTTCGTGATCGACGGCGCCATTCGCAGCGCAGCGCGAATCGAGCCTGCCGACCGGCCAGATTCGATGCTCGATCCCGACGCCGTCGCGTTGAGTTACTGGAACGTGTTGCAGCAGCCGCGCAGCGCCTGGACCTGGGAGGTGGAATTGCGGCCCTGGGTGGAGAAGTTTTGAGCGGTCAAACGTCATTCCGGGATGGTGCGCCAGCACCAGACCCGGAATCTCGAGCTCCGATGTGCAATTGCACATCGGAGCTCGATGCTTCGCATCGCCCCGGAACGACGGGCCTTCACATCGCCGCGTTTCGCTCAGCCTTCTCCGCCACCAACCTCCAGCTCGCACAGGGAATCTCCTGCGGCACTGTCTCGACGTGTTTTTCGAAGCGCACCAGTTTCCAGTCGTCGGGATGGCGCGTGAAGGCAAAGCCGGATTTACGTGCAAGACCCATCATGACCTCGTTGGAGCGAAGCGTATCGCCGAACACACTGCGGGCACCGAAGGCAGCCGCCCGGCATTCCAGATTCCGCAGCAGCGCCGATCCAATGCCCTGACCCTGCCAGCGGTCATCGATGGATATGCCGAACTCGAAACTTGCCGTGGCGGCCTCATACCCATAGCGGGCTTCGCCGACGATGGTCTCGACACCGTCGATCGCCATCACCGCGATCACGCTGAAGCGGTCGCGCTCGCCGGCATGGGTGAAATGATCGAGCTCGCTCTCGGGCAGTTCACTCATGGCGCCCAGAAAGCGATTGTAGCGCGAGCGCACGGTGAGCGAGCGGAAGTAGTGCTGCAACGCCTCAGCGTCGCGCGGCTCGACAAAGCGCACGGCAAGCGTCTTGCCGCTCCGCAACCTCAAGATATCGGTGTGCTGCCGCAGCTCATCGAGGCGAAGCGCGGTCATGGCGAGCTCTCCCAATTTCTTGCGAAGGAGTTTCGCCGGCGCCCCCCACGGAGCGGCGCCGGCGTGGCTGCGTTCAAGCCCGCCAAAACGGCTTCTCGGCCTCACGAACGACGTCGCTCCAGGACAGTCCGACGTCGTGCAACTCGCGGTCGGTCCAGTTGGAAAGTTCGTGGCGCTGGCGCCAACGGTCGCCCCAGACATGCAATTGGCCGTTGACCCGGGCCAAGAACCCAATTTCATGATGATTTGTCATCTTTTGGGATGAACAGGTGGACATTTTGATCTCCTGAAACTAATATTTGGCGCTAATATCTATGCAATCTCGGATTTCGACAAACGACACTTCGCATTGTCTCAGATGAGATAAAATCATGCATAGGCACCCTCAGATATGACCGCTCGCCTGCCCTCGCTCAATGGGTTACGCGCCTTCGAGGCCGCCGCGCGGCATTTGAGCTTTACCAATGCGGCGGCCGAGTTGAACGTCACCCAGACCGCGATCAGTCATCAGATCCGGCGGCTTGAGGAAGAACTCGGGGTTCGCCTGTTCGTCCGGCAGAACCGCAGCCTGGCGCTGACGCCAGAAGCGAAGGAATACCTTCCCGGCATTCGCGCCGCGTTCAACGATCTGCGGCTCGCCACCGACCGGCTGTTGCGCAAGGAAAATGACCGCGTACTGACGGTGTCCACACTGGCGTCGCTGGCTGCCAAATGGCTGCTGCCGAGGCTTTCCACGTTCCAGCAAGCCCATCCCGGCATCGACGTGCGCATCACCACGTCGGCCAGCCTGGTCGATTTCCAGCGCGACGACGTCGACGCCGCGATCCGCTATGGCCGCGGCCATTGGCCCGGCCTGCGCGCCGACTGGCTGATGGCCGACGAACTATTTCCGGTGTGCAGCCCGTCGCTGCTCAAAGGCGACAGGCCGCTGCGGTGTCCGGAGGATCTGGCCAATCATACGCTGCTGCATAGCAGCGCAGGCTATGACGACGACTGGCGGCTATGGCTTACCGCCGCCGGTCTGCCGTCGAATATCTCGAAACAACCGGGATTGACCTTCGATCTGATTCTGATGACGGTGCAGGCCGCAATCGACGGGATCGGCATCGCCATGGGCCGGACCTCCTATGTGGAGGCCGATATCGCCAAGGGCCGGCTGGTCGTTCCGTTCAAGATCACGCTGCCGGCTGATGCTGGCTTCTATCTGGTCTCGCCGGAGGCGCGAGCCGAGTTCGACAAAGCTGTCGGCGTTTCGGCAGTGGCTCCTGGCCTCGGTCCAGAACGGCGCGAAAATGACCTGAGCGCGGCGCCGTCGCGTGGAGCCCCTTACGCTCCACGTTTTCTGGTTGGTCAGGCCGTCCCGACGTGGCAGATTGCCCGGAGAAGAAAGCCAATGTCTCGGCCGACGCCAGCCGCGGACCACGGGGAGGTTTCATAATGTCGCAATCGTCCAGTTCGCCGCCGCCACAGCTCAAGTCGCGAATTGGCGCCATTCTGCGGTCAACCAGCGGCAATTTCCTCGAACAGTTCGATTTCTTCCTGTTCGGCTTTTATGCGCCCTATATCGCCAAGGCGTTCTTTCCATCCGAAAACGAGACCGCGGCCCTGCTCAACACCTTCGGAGTATTCTGGCTCGGCGCCTTGATGCGTCCCGTCGGCGCCATCGTGCTCGGCGCCTATATCGACCGCATCGGCCGGCGCAAGGGCCTGATCGTTACCTTGACGATCATGGCAATGGGCACCGTGACGATTGCGGTCTGTCCGGACTATGCCAGCATCGGCGTTGCCGCGCCGATCATCGTTCTGTTCGGCCGCTTGCTGCAGGGCTTTTCCGCCGGCGTCGAACTCGGCGGCGTCTCCGTCTATCTCGCCGAGATCTCGACGCCCGGCAACCGGGGTTTCTATACTTCTTTCCAATCCTCCAGCCAGCAGGTTGCGATCTTCGTTGCCGCGATCATCGGATATGTCCTCAACCAAGCCGTGACAGGTAACACCATCGAATTCCTTGGGGGGCTTGAATTCGCCAAGTGGCGAATTCCCTTCTTCATCGGCTGCCTCATCATTCCCTTCATCTTCCTGCTACGCCGAACGCTGGAAGAAACGCCGGAATTCCTGGCGATGAAGAAACATCCATCGACCAGGGAGGTGTTCCAATCCGCCGCCGTGAACTGGAAGATCATCGTGCTGGGCATGATGATCGCGGTACTGACCACCACTACTTTCTACTTCGTCACCGTCTACACGCCGACCTTCGGCAGGAGCGTGCTGAAGCTGTCCTCCCAGGACGCTCTCCTTGTTACGCTTTTGGTCGCGGTGACCAATTTCATCTGGAATCCGGTCGGAGGCGCGGTGTCCGACCGCGTCGGCCGAAAACCGGTACTGCTGACGATCGCGGGCCTGTCGCTCGTGACCGCCTATCCTGCCCTGCACTGGCTGGTCGGCGGCACCCACCTTCGGCAAGATGCTGGCGGTCGAAATGATGTTCTCGTTCTATTTCGGCGTCTACAGCGGCACCATGTTGGGAGCGCTGGTCGAAGTGGTGCCCAAGCATGTCCGCACCACCTGCTTCTCGCTGGCTTTCGCGCTCGCGGCCGGCCTGTTCGGGACGTTCACGCCGTTCGCATCGACCTTGCTGATCGATTTCACAGGCGACAAGGCTTCTCCCGGCTTGTGGCTGATGTGTGCAGCCGTCCTTGGCATCGTCGCGACGCTGACGATCTATCGCGGCGGCGAGGTCACGGCCAAGCAGGAGGCGGTCGCGACCTGAGGCATGCCCGGGCAGCGCATCCGGCTGCCCGTGTGCCGGTTTTGATTTCCATGCAAAACAGATAACAACGGGCATGGTCGACTTAACCCGTAAATACGACGTGCTGGTGATCGGCGGCGGCAATGCCGCGCTCTGCGCCGCGATCAGCGCGCGGCGGGATGGCGCTTCGGTGCTGGTGCTGGAGGGCGCGCCGAAATTCTATCGCGGCGGCAACACTCGCCACACCCGCAATATGCGCTGCGCCCATGACGCGGCGACCGACATCCTTACCGGGCCTTATACCGAACAGGAATTCTGGGAGGACCTGCTTCGCGTAACCGGCGGAGAGACCGATGAGGAGTTGGCGCGCCACATGATTGCCGAGTCCAAGGACATATTGGGCTGGATCGTCGAACAGGGCGTGCGCTGGCAGCCCTCGCTCGGCGGCACGCTCAGCCTGGGGCGGACCAATTCGTTCTTCCTCGGCGGCGGACGGGCCATGCTGAACGCGCTTTATCTGACCGCCGAGCAACTCGGCGTCGACATTCTCTACGACGCGGAAGTCGTTGACCTCGAAATCGCCGACGGCATGTTTCTTTCAGCCACGTTGAAGCAAGGCGACGGCCGCGCCAACGTCGCCGCTTCGACGCTCGTCGCCGCCGCCGGGGGTTTTGAGGCCAACATCGAATGGCTCAAGCAATATTGGGGGGAAGCCGCCGACAATTTCCTGATCCGCGGCACACCCTATAATCGCGGCTCCATTCTAAAAATGCTGCTCGAGAAAGGCGTGCAGGAAGTCGGCGACCCCACGCAGTGTCACGCGGTCGCAATCGACGCGCGCGCGCCGAAATTCGACGGCGGCATCATCACACGGCATGATTCCGTGGTATTCGGCATCGTCGTCAACAAAAACGCAGAGCGTTTCTACGACGAGGGCGAGGATATCTGGCCGAAGCGTTACGCGATCTGGGGCCGGCTCGTGGCCGCGCAGCCCGACCAGATCGCCTATATCATTTTCGACGCAAGCTCACGCAACAGCTTCATGCCGACGCTATTCCCGCCAATCGAGGCCGAAAGCATTGCCGCTCTCGCCGGCAAACTGGAACTCGATCCGGCCGCGCTGGAAAAAACCGTCGCCGATTTCAATGCCGCTGTGCGGCCCGGTACCTTCGATCACACTATCCTGGACGATTGCCGCACCGAAGGGCTGACGCCGCCCAAAACCCATTGGGCGCGGCGGATCGAAACGCCGCTCTATTTTGCCTATCCGGTGCGGCCCGGTATCACCTTCACCTATCTCGGCACGCGTGTGAACAAGCAAACGCGCATGCTGATGAAGGGTGGCAAGCCTTCCGCCAACATGTTCGCCGCCGGCGAGATCATGGCCGGCAATGTGCTGGGCAAGGGCTATGCGGCCGGCATCGGAATGACCATCGGCAGCGTGTTCGGTCGGATCGCCGGCCGGGAGGCAGCGAAGAATGCGCGGAACTAGCAAATGCGACGAGAAGGAGCAACCATGTCACGCCTTGCGATCGCCGCGGCGAGCGCCGCTCTGATGGCCACGACATCAACCCAGGCCTCCGAGCCGATTGCGCTGCGCGACATGGGCTCGTTCCATGTCGGTGGGCGCCTGGTCGAAATCAGCGGCAAGCCGGTCAAGGAAGTGGTGTTCACACCCGGCGGTGTGCCGGCGAAGGTCGATCCGAACGGCACCTACCAGGTCGAGCAGATGTATGTGCAGTACTTCCTGCCCGCCAACGAACGCGGCGCCTATCCGCTGCTGATGTGGCATGGCGGCGGGCTGACCGGCGTCACCTGGGAAACCACGCCCGACGGCCGCGAAGGCTGGCTGAACTATTTTCTGCGCAAAGGCTGGAGCGTCTACAATTCAGACGCGGTCGAGCGCGGCCGCGCCGGCTGGGCGCAATATCCTGATATCTTCAAAGGCGAGCCGGTGTTCTTGACCACGGCGAACCCGTTCGAGCGCTTTCGAATTGGCGATGGCCCGAACTCCTACGATCCCGATCCCACCAAACGAAAACTGATGCCGGGCAGCCAGTTTCCGGGCGAAGGCTACGACAATTTCGTCAAGCAGGGCGTGCCCCGCTGGACCACCAATGACGATGCGACGCTCGCCGCCTACATTGCCGAAGTCGATCGCATCGGCCCCTGCATCATCATGTTCCATAGCCAGGGCGGCTTTTTCGGCTTCAAGGTCGCGCAGGCGCGGCCCGACAAGGTCAAGGCGCTGATCGCGGTCGAGCCGGCTGGCGTCGGCGACCTCACCAAGCTTGTCGCGCTGAAGAACATTCCGACGCTGATCATCTACGGCGACTATATCGAGCGCGACTCGCGCTGGCCCAAGATGCGCGCCACCGGCATCGCATTCGCGGATGCCGTCAGGTCCGCGGGCGGCAGCGTCGATGTCGTCGACCTGCCGCAGATCGGCATCAAGGGCAATTCGCACATGATCATGATGGACAAGAACAATGCCGAGGTCGCCGGCCTGATCCAGAAATGGCTGGAAGGCAAGGGCCTCACAAAGTAGCCAAGTTTCCCGGCGAACCGGGCTCACCGGCGAGCTTCAGGAAGACGCGTCAATCGAGAGAAAACAGCGCAGCATGCACGGAACCCCAATCCTCGAGGAGGCTGACCGTCTGATGACGGTCTGCAATTCCTGCCGCTATTGCGAGGGCCTCTGCGCGGTGTTTCCGGCGATGGAGATGCGCCGCTCATTCTCCGACGGCGACCTCAATTATCTCGCCAATCTCTGCCACGCCTGCGGCGCCTGCTACACCGACTGCCAGTTCTCGCCGCCGCATGAATTCAACGTCAATGTGCCGAAGATCCTGGCGATCGCGCGTGCCGAATCCTGGGCCGCCTATGCCTGGCCGCGCGCCTTCTCGGGGCTGTTCGCGCGCAACGGCCTTGCCATCAGCATCATCTGCGCTTTAAGCGTTGCCGCGTTCATCTTCGGCTTCGCGGCCTTTGCCGACCGGCAGGTGCTGGTCGGTGTCCATACCGGCCCGGGCGCGTTCTACGCGCTGATGCCGCATAACGCGATGGCGGCATTGTTTGGCGTGGCATTTCTGTATGCGATCATCGCGCTCGTGATGGGTATGCGCGCGTTCTGGCACGATATCGGCGAGCCGATCGGCATGCTGGCCGAACCGGGCTCGCTCTGGCAGGCTATGAAGGATGCCGGAAACCTGCGCTATCTCGACGGCGGCGGCGTCGGCTGCGTCAACGAGGACGAGCGCCCGACTGATCACCGCAAGATCTATCATCATCTGACGTTCTACGGTTTCCTCTCGTGCTTTGCGGCAACGTCGGTCGCAACGCTCTATCATTATCTTCTCGCCCGCGAGGCGCCTTACCCGTGGTGGGACCTGCCCGTCGTGCTCGGCACGCTTGGCGGCATCGGGCTTCTCGCTGGGCCCGCCGGGCTACTGGCCGAGAAATTCAAGCGCGATCCGGCGTTGGTCGACGAAAAGCGCAGCGGCATGGATGTCGCCTTCATCGTCATGCTGTTCCTGACCAGTCTTACCGGCCTTGCCCTGCTATTGTGGCGCGACACCGCGGCGATGGGACCCTTGCTGGCGCTGCATCTCGGCGTCGTGTTCGCGCTGTTCATCACGCTGCCCTATGGCAAATTCGTCCACGGCCTCTATCGCTATGCCGCGCTGGTGCGTTACGCGAGGGAGCGGCGGATGATGGTTCATGTAACGATCACAGAGTAGCACGTTAGGCCTGCTACTCGTCACAGATCCACCACCACGTAATCGCTTTCCACCGACACCTTGATGGTCTCCGCCACATACGGCCCCTTCACCACGCTCGCGCCGGGCTCGACGTTGACGGCATAGGCCCTGGTGCGAAATCGCTTCGGGTCGCAGTAGGATTGCCCGGTGCGGATATCGAATTCCCAGCCGTGCCAGGGGCAGCGGATGATCTCGCCGAGTCTCGTATATTCGATCTCGCCGGGATCGGAGGATTGCGCGAGACCGATCAGCGGCCCCTCACATAGCGCCGCGCCCTGATGCGGGCAGCGGTTCAACAGGCCGAAGAACTCGCCATTGATGTTGAAGATCGCGATCGGGCGCCATCGATGGTAAGGAATTTTCGCGTGCCCGGCGGCAATTCGTCCACCGGCGCGATGACATGCCGCGTCATAATCGATTTACGCCAGACCCGTATAAGCTTCTTCGCATTGTTCAGATAGAACGCCTCGCGGTTGGCGTCGCTGACGCCGGGCGGCAGCACCCGCGACGGCTCGTCGAAATCCCAGTGCGGATAGTCGGTGGCGAACAGCAATTTGTCCCAGCCGACCCAGTCGATCACGTCGAACAGATGATCGCGCCTTTCGGGGTCTTCCATCGGCTGCGTGGTCCAATAGATGTGGTCGCGGATATATTCCGACGGCAGCCGCTTGACATGCGGCACCTCGCTTCTGCAGCCGCCGCCAGTTCTTGTCGAGCCGCCATGCCAGCGACGGCGCCCAGCCGAAGCCGGCCTCGATCATGATCATCTTCAGCTTCGGGTGCCGCTCGAACACGCCTTCCAGCACCAGGCTCGCGAGCACCGCCTGCTGGCACTGCGAATGGCCGACCATCTCCTCGATGTAGAAGCTCGGCCAGCCGGAGGCGGTGATCGGATTGCCGCCGAAGCCGAAGGCATGAACGCCGACCGGAAGCCCGACCTCTTCGGCCGCCTCGTAAATCGGCCAGTAGCGGCGCTGGCCGAGCGGCTCGACCGTGCGGCTCGAGCAGCAGCACCTGGACGAAATTCGTATCGCCCGCGCGCTTGCGGATTTCGGCGGCCGCGGCCGGGCCGTCCTCATTGGCGACCACGATCGAGCCCTTCAGGCGGCTGTCCTTGCTGGTCCATTTCTCGATCTGCCAGTCGTTGATCGCCGAACAGATCGCGGCGGCAAGATCGTGGTTGCGGAGCCCTGCCCGGTGGCGAGCGGATTGAGCACGCCGAGCACGACATTGTTCGGATCGAGATGCTGCTGCTGCATGAACGACAGCGACGAACCCTGCGGGCCGCCTTCCGGCGGATAGGCGTCGCGGCGCGACGCGTTGGGCTGCGCCTTCGGATAGGGCGGGCCTTCCATCATGCCCTGATAGGGATGCTTGTCGTAGGTTTCGAGATGCTCGTGCCAGCGCTTGGCGAGAAAGGGATAAAGTTCGGTCGCGGTCGCGCGCGCGGGATGAATGTCGCAATCGGCAATCGCGGTCTTGGCATGAACCGATGAAGCCTGCTCCGGGCGCTCGCGGAACTGCACGTTCATGGCGTCGTCTCCTTGATCGCCGTTTCCTTCAGGCGGCCGTAGGTCGCATAGGGGTTGTCGATCATGATCTTGCGGACCAGCTCGGGCGACATCCCCTCGGGCAGCGCCGCATCGCCATCGAATTGCCAATGCGGATAGTCGGTTGAGAATAGAAGCAATTCGTCCGACTGCATATGATCAAACAGACGATTTAATGTCGCGGGATCGTCCGGCGCATCGATCGGCTGCAGGGAAAAGCGGATGTTGCTGCGCACAATTTCCAGCGGCGCGCGGTCTACCCACGGCGTCTCCATGCGGATGCCGCGCCAGAACTTGTGCAGCCGCCAGAGATAGGATGGCAGCCAGGTGAAGCCGCTTTCCAGCATCACCATTTTCAGATTGGGATGCCGTGCGAACACGCCTTCGACGATCAGGCTGGTCAGCTGGGTCTGAAACGCCTGCGCCTGCGCGACATAATCCTCGATGTGATAGGAGCCCCAGCCGACCGAGGTCGGCGGATTGTGATAGCTGGAACCGGCGTGGATGCCGACCGGCAAGGCCCAGCCGTTCGGCGGCGGCGTAAATCGGCCAGTAGGCGCGCTTGCCGAGCGGCATGTCGCCCATGACCAGCATCAGCACCTGGACGAAGCGCTGGTCCTGCGCGCAGCGCTCGATCTCCGCGACCGATTTCTCGATGCTCTGAACAGGAATCACGATCGAGCCGCGCAACCGCTTGTCCTTGTCGAGCCACTCCTTCACCAGCCAGTCGTTCAGCGCTCGGCAGAACGCATCCGCCATGTCCTCGGAGAACACCATCTGCACGCCGAACAGGGGATTGCAGATGCCGTAAGCGACGCCGAAGGGAGCGAGCGCCTGCGCCTGCATGTCAGCGAGGCTTGCGCCGGGCTTGCCCTTCGCCGGCCGCCAGTCCGGCCGCGCCGAGATCGGCGAATTCGCCGGATAGGATTGCGACACCAGATCGGTCATGCCGCGGGTAGTGACCTGGTCGCGCCAGTAGTCGTTGAGATAGGGCAACAGGCTCGTCAAATGGGGAACGGCGGGATGCAGGTCGCAATCCACACCTCCCGCGATCGCTGACGTCATGACGCTGTTTCCTCTGGCTTGTGCAAGCCGGTGATCTCTGTCTTGTCGGCCGCGCCGCCTGTTTCTTCGCATTGAAGCAGGCCCGCTCGCGGCCGGCAACTGGCGCAAACGATCGAGCCGTGTGCTAGAAAGGCTTGGGAAGGCCGCGCGAGGGAGGATTTCATGCTTCGGACCGCCCATAGCGACGATTGCGACGAGCCTGCTATTGGCCGGCGCAGCTTTCGCCCAACAGCCCGCGGCAACGCCGCCGCCGCCTCCAGATTTCTCCAAGGTCGAGATCAGGACCACCGACCTCGGCGACCACATGTATCTGCTGGAGGGCCAGGGCGGAAACATCACGGTCGCGGTTGCCAAGGACGGCATCATCATGGTGGACGGCCAGTACGCCGCCCTGCATGACAAGATCAAGGCCGCGATCTCCATGATTTCCAACCAGCCGATCAAATATCTCATCGACACACATTTTCACGGCGACCATGTCGGTGGCAACGAACCCTTTGGCAAGGACGGCGCGATCGTGATCTCCGAGCTCAACGTCAAGACCCGGCTCGCGGCCGGAACCACCAACGGCCTCACCAGGGTCAAGACGCCGCCGGCGGCGCCGGCGGCGCCGGCCGCGCTGCCGTCAAAGACCTATACCGGGTCGTTCCAGATCAGGCTGCGGGGCCGCGTCGCCGACCTCAAGCATATCGATAACGCCCATACCGACGGCGATACCTATGTGTGGTTCAAGACCGCCAACGTGCTGTCGACCGGCGATACTTTTACCAACGGCCGCTATCCCAATATCGATTTCGCCAATGGCGGCAACATCAAGGGCATGATCGCGGCGGCCGACGCCTATCTCAAACTGACGAATGCCAAGACCCGGATCGTTCCCGGCCACGGACCGCTCGCCGACAAGGCGGCGCTGATGGAATACCGCACCATGCTGGTCACCGCGCGCAACCGGATGGCGAAGCTGGTGAAGGAAGGCAAGAGCGAGGACGACGTGGTGGCGGCAAAACCATTTGCCGATCTCGACGCGAAATGGGCGCCGACGGAACTCGCCAGCAAGAACTTCATCCGCGTGGTCTACCACTCGCTCGCCGACAAGAAGGATACCGATCGGCCGTTGCTCAAAAGCCTTTTCCGCAGGAGTGAGAATCGATGAAAGAGCTCGTTGCGATCGCCGAGCAGATCGCCGCCCAACTGGTCGCGCGGAAACAAACCATTGCGGTTGCCGAATCCTCAACCGGTGGGCTGATTTCAGCCGCGCTGCTCGCCGTGCCCGGCGCGTCCGCCTATTTTCTGGGATCGGCGGTGGTTTATACGCGCGACGCGCGGCGGATTCTCGTGGGCATTCCCGACGAGGCGATGAAAGGAATCCGGTCGGCCTCGGAAGCTTACGCCAAATTGCTTGCGAACCAGATCCGGCAGCTCTTCTCGACCGATTGGGGCCTGTCGGAGACCGGCGCGACGGGGCCGACCGGCAACCGCTACGGCGACGCCGCCGGCCACAGCTGCATGGCGGTGGCGGGAGCCGAGACCTCGGTGATGACGCTCGAGACCGGCAGCGCCGACCGGCTCGGCAACATGCATGTGTTTGCGGCCAGTGCGCTCAATCTGCTGTTGCGGGATTTGTCGCGGTGAGGATTCAGTCGCTCGTTGTCGTCCCTGCGAAAGCAGGAACTATACGCCGTGTCGTTTATTTTGATAGACGGTGTTCGACGGCTTTCGCGCAACCACTAAGACCTGTGGCTATGGGTCCCTGCTTTCGCAGGGACGACATATGGATTCAGTTTTCAAACAGCGTCGTCGTTTGCAGACGCGGCCTCGCATTCCCTCGGCGCGATGCGTCCGAGTTGTACTTGAATCCTTCGCCTCGGAGTACGAGGGCGCAGGGAATGCCGGGCGCTCAATGCGCCGCAGCCTCGCGTGCGAAAAAAACAAAGCACACGAGCGTAGTCACCACGGTCACACCGGAAACACCCGGCATTCCCCGCGCAATGGTTTTAACGGCCTATATCGCGCTCTCCCCGGTGACCGGGCTTTCTTGCCACCGTCGCCGCGCGGATCATCCCCGCGAAACTTGACGCCAGCGTCGGGGCGTCAGGACCACACGACTTCGCCGTCCGCGGGGCCGCGCTCTCGTCAGCAGCACAGCCCGCGTCCACCGCGTCCCGCATCAACGTTCGTGACGACCGCGATACGCCCCTCTTGTGAGGCGGGACGGGGCGAGCTTGTAGAGATGATTTGCCCGACGGCGAAAGTGAAATATTTTTTTCAAAGGGACTGGACAACCGAATTCACCTGGCCAGCCGCTTCACTGATTTGCCTGTCGGGTAAGTGGGATGCGATCACGTCCACCGAATGGTTCCAGCGCCCGACAATCTCCCCTTAACGGGCGCCCGAATCTTGCTATAAGGATTTCGGCAGCCTTGGCGGTAGACGGAGCCGCCCACAACTACGGTGGGGGTGATGCGAACGGTAACGCCGCATTCGCGCCGAGGCTGCCGCTCAGACTTGCACCGCCGAATCGGTCGTGATTCTCTCCGTGCTGCAGCAAGGTGCCCGCATGAGCGAATGCAATATGCGGGTGGAAGCAATGTGAAAATCCGGGATGTCGCGGAGCCTGCGACCCGGCGCGCATATCGCACCTCTGCTGCAGAGTCTGCCGCGATGACAACTCGCAGATCAGATTCCGATCCAGCGTGATGACTTGTTTTCGCCGGCGCTGCGAAGCAGCTCTTAAGCTCTTGAAATCCCCGCCTCTGTGATTACCTCTTGAAGGTGGGTAACACTTGTGTTACTTGTTGGCGGATGCCCGAAATTCGCTACTACGTGGCCGCCGATGGCCGGGAACCTTTCGCCAAGTGGTTCGCAGATTTGGAGGCTGTCGCGCGAGCCAAAGCCACGCGCGCAATCGTTCGATTGGAGCAAGGCAATTTCTCCAACGTGAAGTCGGTCGGCGAGGGTGTGTTTGAGTATCGCATCGACTTCGGGCCGGGATACCGGGTTTATTTCGGACAGGACGGCCAAACGTTGGTGATCTTGCTGACGGGCGGCACCAAGAAGCGCCAGCAGCGCGACATCGACGAGGCGCATGCCTATTGGCAGGACTACAAGCAAGGCAAACGTGGACGACGTTGAACGGAGAAGAGGATGGCAAAGACAAAAAGCTTCAGGGATTTGGTCGAACGCCACGTCAAGGACGACCGGAATTTCGCCGAGGCCCTTCTGCGCGAAGGCATTGACGCAATGCTGAGCGGCGATCTCGATACCGGCAAGACGATCATGCGCGACTACATCAAGGCGACGGTCGGGTTCGAAAAACTCGGCCAAGCGACCGACACGCCGCCGAAGAGTCTCATCCGCATGTTCGGGCCGCGGGGTAACCCGCAGGCTAGAAATCTCTTCAGCGTAATCGGCTATCTGCAAAAGCGGGCAGGCGTGCAGCTTCACGTTTCCGGATAGCTAATCCACCTAACACCAGAGACTTAAGGTCCAAGGTCTGGACATGGCCAATTCAACAAGTGAGACCATTCAGCAGCAAGTATCCCGCATGAGCGTAGCGATATACGGGGTTGACGTGAATTTAACAATCCCGGATTTCGCTTCGCTCATCCGGGCTACATGATTACAGTCGTCATTGCGAGGAGCGAAGCGACGAAGCAATCCAGAACTCGCGTGACGTGGATGGGGTTTGCGCCGATGTGGTGGGTGGTGTGGCTTGGGACTGACGGCACGGTCATCAGAACCGCCAAGATAGTATCTCCTTGACGGCCGCAAGTTGCTCGCATGAGCGCAGCGATATGCGGGGCTGTCAGCAAGAGAAATCCCGGATATCGCTTCGCTCATCCGGGCTACGTTTGTCCCAAGCGTAGATATGGACGACGCGAGAGAGAGAATTCACTTCTCCCGGAACGCCCGCATCAACTGATCGCTCAAGGGCTTGATCAGATACGACATCAGGGTGCGGTCGCCGGTCTGCACAAAGGCTTCCACCGGCATGCCGGGGATCATTTTGACGTCGCCGAGGCGGGCGACTTCCTCCGGCGGCATCGAGACGCGGATCGTGTAATAGGATTGCCCGGTGCGCTGATCGGTGGTCACGTCGGGCGAAACGCGGGTGACGACGCCGTTCAATTCCGGCGTGGTGCGTTGGTTGAACGCCGACAGCCGCAGCAGCGTCTTCTGGCCGACCTGCAATTTATCGATGTCCTGCGGGTTGACCTTGGCCTCGACCTGAAGGTCGTCGGCCTGCGGGACGATCAGCATGATCGCGTCGCCGGCGGTGATCACCCCGCCGACCGTATGCACGGTGGATTGCAGCACCATACCGTCCTGCGGCGCGCGGATATCAACCCGCCGCAACTGGTCTTCGGCGGTGACCTTGCGCTCGACGAATTCGCCAATCTTGTCGTTGGTCTCGCGCAAATCCTTGGAAACGTCGCTGACCATGTCCTTGTCGACCTGGATGATCTGCAGCTCGGTTTCGGTGATCTTACCCTTGGCCTGGGCACGCGAGGCGATGTATTGCGCACGCTCGCCGGCCAATCTGGCCCCATCGCGCTCCAGCGTGGTCAGCCGCGTCATTTGCACCAGGTGCTTCTCGTAGAGATCGCGAACCCCGACCAGTTCTTTCTCCACCAGCGCGATTTCCTGGTCCTTCGCCTTCTCTTGCGCGGTGAGGCCGGCTATTTCCTCGTTCAACTGCGTGATGCGCTCGCGCAACTGGGCCTTCTGCCCGATCCTGCCATTGACGCGCACCTCAAACAGTTTGGTCTCGCTCGCCATGACGTTCTTGACATCGGGATCGTCGGCGCGCTCAAGCAGCATTTTCGGAAACACGATCTTGTCGAGGCCGCGTTGCTCGGCTTCCAACCGCGCCGCCCGCGCCCAAAGGCCATCGAGATTCTTGGTGACGATCGCAAGGCTTGCCTTGGTGACGGTATCGTCGAGCCGCACCACCACGTCGCCCGCCTTGACGACATCGCCGTCATGGGCGCGCACCTCGCCGACGACGCCGCCGGTCGGGTGCTGGACTTTCTTGACGTTGGATTCGACGACGATCGATCCCGGCGCGATCAGCGCGCCGGAGATCTGCGCGGTCGAGGCCCAGCCGCCGAGCCCGCCGGCCAAGAGCGCGACCACGGCCAGCCCGACGATCAAGTGCCGCCGGATCGAATAGCGCGCGCCCTTCGTTTCGTCGTCCATCATGACTTGGAAACTCCGCCTTCGGAGACGATCTTGATCGGCGAAGGCGCGGCAACCCGGGGCTGCAGCACCTGTCCCAGCACGGTTTCCTTCGGCCCGAAAGCCTGCATCCGGCCGTCCTTGAGGACCAGAAGCTGATCGACCGCCTCGATCCCGATCGGCCGGTGCGCAACGACGACGACGATGGCGCCGCGCTCACGCGCCCCGCGGACGGCGCGGGTCAGCGCCTCGTCGCCTTCAGTATCGAGATTGGAATTCGGCTCGTCGAGCACGATGAGGAAGGGGTTTCCGTACAGTGCCCGCGCCAGCGCCACGCGCTGTGCCTGACCGGCCGAAAGTGCCGTGCCCTGCTCGCCGATCTGGGTGTCGTAGCCCTCGCGCATCTTGATGATCATCTCATGCACGCCCGCTTCCTTCGCGGCCGCGATGATGCTCTCGGAAGTTGCTTCCGGATCGAAACGGCAAATATTCTGCGCCACCGAGCCCGCGAACAATTCGACATCCTGCGGCAGATAGCCGACGTAGCGGCCGAGCACGTCGGACGACCATTGGTCGAGCGCGGCGCCATCGATCCGCACCTTTCCACGCGCCGGCTGCCACACGCCGACCAGCGCGCGCACCAGCGTGGACTTGCCGGATCCGCTCGGCCCGATGATGCCAAGCCCGCTCCCGGCCGAAAGCGTAAATGTCACGTCCTGGACGATGATCCGCTGATCGCCGGGCGGCACCATGGTCACCGCCTCGACCGACAGGCGGCTCGACGGGCTTTGCAGCAAGGTCGGAACGGGGCGGGCCGGCAGGGACTCAAGCAGCCGGTTGAGGCGATGCCAGCTCTGGCGTGCCGCAACAAAACTCTTCCAGTGCGCGATGGCCAGATCGACCGGCGCCAGCGCCCGCGCGGCCAGGATCGAGCCTGCGATAATGATGCCGGCGGTCGCCTCCTGGTGAATCACGAGATAGGCGCCGACGGCGAGCACCGCCGATTGCAGCATCATCCGCATCACCTTGGCGGCGGCGCCGAGCCCTCCGGCGACGTCGCTGGCGCGCTGGTTGCCTTCGAGATAGTTCTGATTGGCCGCGCTCCAGCGCCTGGTCAGGCGTCCGGACATCCCCATCGAGACCAGCACTTCGGCGTTTCGCCGGCTGGTGGCGGCCAGATCGTTGCGGCGCGCCGCAAGGCCCATCGCCTCGCGCGCCGGCGTGCGCGACAGGAACTCGGTCAGGACCGTGAGCGTCACCAGGATGATCGCGCCGATCAGCGCGGTGAGGCCGATCAAGACATGGAAGGCAAAACAGATCGCGAGATAAAACGGCAACCACGGCAGATCGAAGAATGCACCCGGTCCCATGCTGCCGAGAAACGAGCGGACATTGTCCAGATCGCGCAGCGGCTGAAGGCCCTCGTTGCGCCCGCCCACGATCAACGGCAACCGCACCACGGTGTCGAACACGCGGGCATTGAGGGCTTCGTCGAGCGAGGTTCCGATCCGACCGAGGATTCGTCCGCGGATCAGGTCGAGGATCCCCTGGGCGATATACAATCCGCAGGCTAGGATGATCAGGCCGACCAGGGTAGGCACGCTGCGGCTCGGCAGCACCCGGTCGTAAACCTCCAGCATGAACAGCGACCCGGTCAGATAGAGCAGGTTGATCATGCAACTCATGATGCCGACGCCGATGAAGGCCGTGCGGCAGGCGCGCAGTGCTTCACCGAGTTCGGTACGCCGGACACCGGGAGCGGCTGCCATCTATCCTGATCTCTTCATGCGGGGTCGCGCCCCAGTCCAAAAAAAGCGGGTGCGCGGCACCAATATTACCGATTTTCGCGGCAAACGTCTAATGAAGTCACATTAACCTAAATGCCCCCTCCCCCGGGAAGGTGGGCAGCGGAGCCCGCTGTCGGGCGGGTCGACCGTCCTTGGGCCCCCCATGCAGGCCCCGAAGCGCGGTCGGAAACGGTTGCCGGCCCGAAGGCCGCCGCAGGGTCACCAGCGGCCGCCGCCTCGAACCAGCCGCACGATCAGCAAGAGCAAAACTGCACCGATTGCGGAATAGATGATCTCCCTTACAAGGTGACCGACAGGGATGGAAATACCAAGCTTCGGAAACAGCAGACTGGCGACAAAAGCGCCGGCAATACCGATGAGAATATCGCCGATGATCCCGAAGCCGGTGCCCCGCACGATTTTTCCGGCCAGCCAACCCGCAATCAGGCCGACGAATAGAATAACAAGAAGACTTTCACTGGATATCTGCATCGGAACAACTCCCCCTGTTTTGCATGCGCTGTCTCTCCCGCGCCGCCGGTCGGAAACCTATCGGCAATTGTCGGACGTGACGACTCCAAATTGCCGGGTTCCCGGCGTCAGGCGCATCTGGCTGCGCGGTCGCAAACCAACCAAGGTCAGCTCGCTGCAAGCCCCCGGCGCGTTCGGCGGGATTGCATCTTGCAATCCTGTCCGGACCGATTTGCACGTTGGGCGGGATTTTCTAGGAGACAGCGCGCTTCGGTAAAGCCGCAGGTGGGCGCGAACGAGCAATTGCCGGGCGCCTTGTCGTCGCTCATCGATCATTTGAGCTGCGGCACCCTGTCGTGGAAATCGGTGGCGCGCTGGAACGCCGCCCCGATCCGCAGCAGCGTCGCTTCATCGAACGAGCGGCCGATCAGCTGCATGCCCACGGGAAGACCGGCGCGGGTAAAGCCGGACGGAATCGAGAGCGACGGCAGGCCGAGATAGTTGATCGGGCGGGTGAAGCGCGTCAGCCGCTGGATCACCGCTTCGGCATCCGGACTGTTGCCGACATCGCTCTCGGCGATCGTGGGCGCTGGAACCGGCGACACCGGCGCGATCACGGCATCGACCTCGGCAATCGCCGCCAGATGTGCGGCGAGCGCCGGGCCACGCCAGCGCAAGGCTTCGAGATAGGAGACGGCCGGTATCGCCAGCCCGTTTTGCAGCCGCATCAGGACCTGCGGGCCGTAATCCTGCGGCCGCTCGATCATCCAGCGCTTATGGAACGCTGCGGCTTCGACCGCGAGAACGAGTTGCGCGGCCGCGGAAAGCTGGCGCTGGTCCGGCAGTTCGACCCGAACGACATTGGCGCCTTCGCGCCTGAAAGCGGCAATCGTGGCGTCGAGAACGGCTGCGACCTCGGTATCGAGGTCGTCGACATAGAAGGCGGCGGGCACGCCGATGGTGAGACCTTTCACCGATCCCGTGGTCGCCGCGGCAAAGTCCGGCAACGGTCCGGAGATTGCGGTGGGATCGGCGGGATCCGCGCCCGCCATCAGGCCCAATAGAACCGCACAATCCTCGGCCGTGCGCGCCAGCGGTCCGACCGTGTCCAGAGATTGCGACAGCGGCATTGCGCTGGCGCGGCTGATCCGGCCGACCGTGGTCTTGAGTCCGGTGACGCCGCAGAAATGCGCGGGCATCCGGATTGAGCCACCGGTATCCGAGCCGAGCGCCGCAAAGGTCAGCCGCGCGGCGACCGCCGAGCCCGATCCCGACGACGAGCCGCCGGTGATACGCTCGAGCGCGAAGGGATTATGCACCGGACCGTAATGGGCGTTGTGGCCGGTCGGGCCGTAGGCGAACTCGGCCATCTGCAACGTGCCGAGACGAATTGTGCCGGCATCCTTGAGGCGCTGCAGCGCGGTCGCCGTGGTCGTGGCAACGAACTCGCGGCGGATGCGCGAGCCACAGGTCGCCACCTTGCCGGCCTCGTAATACATGTCCTTGTGTGCCAGGGGCACGCCGTGCAGCACGCCCTTGCGGACGCCCTTGGCAAGCGCTGCGTCGGCGGCGTCCGCCGCCTTCAGCGCATCTTCGGCTTCGATCGTCATGAAGGCATTGAGATGGGGTTGCCATCGCGCGATCCGCTCGAGACAGGATTGCGTCGCCTCGCGCGAGGAGATGCGCTTGTCCGCGATTGCCTTCGCAACCGCGGTCAACGACATCAGGGCAGGCTCGGTGCTCATTTGGCGACCTTGTCGGCCTGGACGACGACGAAAGTCGAGGGCTCGAGGTCGAACGGCAGCGTGCCGGCGATCGCGGCAAAGGCGTCGAACGCCGGTCCAATGGAATTGGCGATGCGTGTGGCGACGTCGGTATCCACCGGCACGCCGGCAATTTCGGCCATCGCCTTGACCTCTTTGGCGGTGGGTCTTGTCATGCGGAAGCTTCTCCCTTCGGTGGCGCGCAGCGTCGAAACGACGAGACTATTTCGTCAACAGCGCAAAGGCGCCGTTCCAGTCTTGCGGCGGCGGATTTTCCCGATAGTCGAGAATGCGCGCCGCGTACAGATTGTAGAGCAGCTCCAGACTGCGCGCTTCGTCACTCTTGCGGCCGCGCTCGATCGCCGCCAGCGCGCCGTCCCAATCCCGGCTGCGGTAACTTGCCAGCATCTCGATCGTCAGGTTGCGCAGGAGCTGGAACTGGCCGGATTGCGCGACGTCGTCACGGCCGGCGATGGCATAGATGACCTCCGGCTCCTTCTTGCCTTTGACCATGATGAAATCGAGCTCGAGAATGGCGAACTGGTCCTTCACCGCAAGCGCGGTCTTCGAGCCGGCGATAATCGGAAAGCCGTATTCCTTGGATTGTCCCTCCAGACGCGAGGCCAGGTTGACGCTATCGCCGAGCACCGAATAGTCGAAGCGCAAATTGGAGCCCATGTTGCCGACGACGCATACTCCGGTGTTCAGGCCGACCCCGACATTGATCGGAATGTAACGATGTCCGCCGTTGGTCGCCTCGACTTCGCGCTCCTTGTTGAGCAGGTCGATCCGCTCCAGCATGTCGAGCGCGGCGTTGCAGGCGTTGACCTCATGTTCATTGTCATCGAGCGGCGCGTTCCAGAACGCCATGATGGCATCACCCATATATTTGTCGATGGTGCCCTTTCGCGCCAGAATCGCGTTGGTCAGCGGCGTCAGGAACCGGTTCATCAGCGCGGTCAGTCCTTGCGGATCGCTCTTGTAGGACTCCGAGATGGTAGTGAAGCCCCTGACGTCGGAGAACATGATCGTCATCTCGCGTTCCTCGCCGCCGAGCTTGAGCTTTTCCGGCGACTGCGCGAGCTGCTCGACCAGCGCCGGCGACAGGTATTGGCCGAACGCGGAACGGATCTGCCGGCGCTGGGCCTGCTCCCTGACGAAGCTGGCAAAAATCAGCGTGAGGTAGATCGCGGTCGTCGACATCAGGGGATAGGTGAAGTCAACCAGCAGCCGGTGCTGCGTGTAGAAATGCCAGGATGTGCCGACCAGGAACGTTGCGAACATCGCGCCGACCGCGACGAGGGTAACCGGCCCGAACCGCGGCGCAAACGCGATCACCAGAATTCCAAGGACGAAGGCGGCCCCGAATTCGAGAAGCGCCGCATAGAGCGGTTGCGCCAGCAGCGCCTTGGTCAGCGCGGCCTCGAGCACCTGGGCATGGACTTCGACCCCCGGCATGGCTGCCGACACCGGCGTGGTCTTGATGTCGTTGAGACCCACCGCGGAAGTGCCGATCAGCACCAGCTTGCGTGCAATCTTTTCGGGCGCGACGCGGCCCTCGAGAACATCGACCGCCGAGACATAAAGCGAAGGGTCGTAGCGCGCGAAATAAATCCAGAGCTGGCCGTTGCGGTCGGTCGGGACTTCGAGGCCTCTGATGGCCACGCTCTTTATCCCCACCGGATCGGACTTCACGAGGATGGTATCGGTGCCCGTCGCTAGCCGCAGCACCTCGAAGCTCAATGACGGCATCGTCTGTCCCTGAGCCAGCATGATCATGGGCACCCGCCGGACAATGCCATCGCGCTCGGGATTGATCGTCAGCATGCCATGTCCGCCGGCGGCGGTCTCCAGAACATGCGTGTTGCGCAAAAGGCCCGGGAAGTCGAACATGAACCGTTGCGGCTCCCCGCCCAGCATCGCCATTCCGGTCACCGGAATGGTTTTGTCGAGCTCGGAGACCACCTGCGGAATACCGGATTCGCCCAGCACGACCCGCGAATGCCGGATGGCGTCGGCGAGAATCTGATCGTTGCTCGGCAGCGCGCGCAGCCTGGCCCTGATGTCCTCGTCGAGATTGCGAAACGTCTCGGCCGCCACATCCGGGTTGAGCCGGTCGGGCTCCGAGAAGATCACGTCGAAGGCGATAACGACGGCGCCGAGTTTCGTGAGATTGGTGACGAGATCGGCGATCCGCGTCCGCGGCCAGGGCCACTGGCCAAGTTGCGCCAGGCTCTTTTCGTCGATGTCGACGATGGTGACGGGGCGCGCCGTCTTCACCCGGGGCTCGAAGCGCTGGAAGTTGTCGAATACCCTGACGCGGAGCTCCTCGATCGGCGCGAAATCGGCGACGCGCAGCGCCGCGATGCCGATCAAGAGCGCCAGGCATACCAGCCTCGCATAGCCGAACTTTCGGGCAAACCAGCGCCGTAGTCTCCAAAGCTGCTTCATGTATCCTCAGATGTCTCGTTCAATCGAATTCGCGATCCTTTTGAGATAGCACATCAATTGACGGACCGTATTTACCAAGTTGTCACGCAGAACCCTTTAGTAACTTTTGATGTTTGGTTCTCAATATTTATTGGACGCTTTTCAACGGTCTATTTTGGGTTCGTTCGGCCAAAATGGATCCTCGCGCTAGCAACGTTCGGCTTGGAGGGAAGAAATCAAAAAACTACCCCGCCTAGCGAGCGCCTGGAACGACCGGTTTCGGCGACGCGTGCAGGCTCGTCAATTTGCTGAAGCAAACGAACTGCCTGCTGTAGCGATGGCTCACTGATCGCCAATGATGCCTTTGACACCGGCGCCTGTGACCGGACCAGTCACCGATCCGGAGCAGACCACGGGATCGCACGAGGGGCGGGAACCGGAATGCGTGCCGTCGACCGAAAAATGCTCCGTACTCAAAAGCCGCTTCACGCCCGGCTGCGCCAAGACCGCGCTCAGGAACTTCGCGGCGATTTCGCCTTCAAGCAGCCGGTCGCGGTTCTTGGAAAATACCGAGTGGTCCCACACCGCGTCATCGATACCGAGGCCGACGAACCAGCGGAACAACAGGTCAAATTCCGGTCGCTCCATCGACTGACGCTCCGAACGAATCGAATAGAACGCTTGCAGCAGCATCGCCCGTAATAGTTTCTCCGGTGGGGATCGACGGCCGCCCGATCGGCGAATACAGCGCTGAAAAGTCGCTCACCAGCACCGCCAGAGCTTCGTTCACAAGCGTGCGGATAGCGCGCAACGGATGGCTTTGGCCAACCCGGGCTTCAAGATCGACATAACTGAAAAGGGATCCGAACCGCTCGTCCTCGCCTCGCATCCACCAGCCTCCGCCCAAAAGCGGAAAGACAGAATCACATCGCGTTTCCTATCGCCAGCTACTTTTTCAACAGCCTGCTAGTTCTACGCATAGCTCCGCCGTTCACCGAATTGGTGTTTTTTGTCATTTGATTTGCTCCGATTCTAAAACTTGATACAAAGGGATCATACACGGTGATCTATAAGGATCAAGTACTTTGTTTAGCCCTTCGCAAATTCGCGCTGCCCGTGCACTTGTCGGGTGGTCGCAGACTGACGTTGCAAGTGCTGCGGGCCTATCCATTCCTACCGTCAAGCGAGCAGAAGCTGACGGGGGCATCCGCGTGTCGGAAGATGCCGTGCTTGCAATTGCAACCGTCCTTAGGAAAGCAGGCGTCGAATTCATTGCAGAAAATGGTGGGGGACCTGGCGTTCGTTTGCGTAAAGTGAAGCGTTAGCGCTTCCGGGGCACAAACGGAAACAGCCACAGCGGGGCACGGCTGAGATTGTTTGTGAAGCCAGTGAGGTTGCCGGCAACCATTTCCCACCTTGCGCTCATCAATACCGCCCGCAACCTAGCAACCTAGCAAACGCTCCCGCGCATCTGCGATCCGCGGGCAGCAGCGGCGCAAGCCTGATATCTCACATAAGATGTTCGGTTAATCTGGACGCGTTTCAAAACAGCGACTCGGACCCTGATGCGCCCTTCGGCATGGCATGCAGCGACAGCATCGCCGGGGATGGTCGTGATCGCGACGCTTTTCGAACACGAAGCGCGGTTTCTTCGCGCAAAACAGTGCCCACCCCCGATCAAGTCCGGGGCAGGCTCTCGCGCGAAAACGCTCTAAACGACGTGGAAGTCGGCACCGTGCAATTGCGCCTTCAGAACACCGCTCAGGGTGACGGTATCATGGGCATCGATCGCAATGACCGTATTTCCGTGCCCATCATCCTGGGCTGCGTTCAAGGCCGCCAGGGCACTCTCAAAGATCGGGCTCTTGAACTGGAGCGTATCAGAACCCGGATGGAAGTCCGTAACCGTGGTGTGGCCAACCGTGGCGAAGTTGAAAACAAAGGTGTCGCTGGCGGCAAACCCGCTCAACGTCTGGTTCGGAACGCTTGCGACGATCGTACTGCTCGTCTGCGGCCCAGGATCATGCATGATCACGGAATTCACGGCTGGGCCGGGATCATTCACGACCACGCTCGAGCTCGGAGTGCTTGCTGCCGTAACACCGTTGCCGACAGTCACAGCCCCGGAAGACACCGGCGGATCGACGATCAGCGTATGCCCGCTACCGTCGTCCTCAATGGTAAAATTCGCCAGCTGGTAACTTCCGTCGAAAGTGATGCTGTCAAGCGCTTGGCCATTGGCGTTGTACAGAGTTAGCGTCCCGGTACCGTTGCCGTTGTCAATATAGCTGGTCTGATTCGTCGCTACGTTGGCAATGTTGACGTCGGCGAGGTCGATCAGATCCGAATTTGCAATTGTCCCATCCCCCGCAAAGCCGACGATTTGTCCGGTGAAAGTATTGGAATTAGCGAGCACGAGTTCGCCAGTGTGGCCGCTGCTGTTCGCAAAGCCCACCGTCGCCGTGCTTGCGGCGGCGATGTCCAGCGTTGTGCCGCTGTCGATCGTTACTGCGCCGGAATTCGCCGCCGGATCCGAGAATAACGTCCCGCCGGATCCATCATTCGCAAACTCGATATCTCCCTTTTGGTAGTCGCCCGATAGGTCGATCGTGATATTATTTGCGCTGTTACCGTTGGTGATGGTGACTGCTGTGACGTCGCTAATCTTATCGAACAAAGCCGACACTACTTTCGTTTGAGCGGTGTATGCAAAACCCTTTAGATCGATGTAATTCTCAGCGGCCTCGGAAGAAGCTTCCACGAGGCCCGCGACCAGTCCCTGGAAGCCATGCGGATCATCGAGGATCAGCTCGGCAGCTCCGTTCGAGACCTCGAAGTTCACGATCTGGCCAGAGGAAACTGAACCGCCGATCTCAAACTTCGCGTTGTCGAAGAGCTCGATCGATCCCGTTCCGGTGATATTCCCGGTGACGTTCACCACTGCGACCGAAGTGCCACCGGTATTGCCAGCAGCGATGAGTCCGTCGTTTAGGACATTGTCATCGATCTGCAGGGTGTGGCCTGCCGAAGCTTCCAGGACAGCTCCGGTATTGTTCGTGACCGTAAGGCTGCCAATGGTCAGCGGGTGTGTCCCGGTGGCATCGATAGTGCCGCTGTTTACCAACGTCAGATAGGTGTCACCAATCGTGCCCGCGCCGGTAATCGTGTCGGAGTTGGTAAGCGTCGCCGCCGACCCGCCGCTGACGATAGCGTTGTGGGTATTATCGGTCAGCGTAACGTGGCCACCGCCGTCGAGCAGGACGTTGCCAGAAATTTCCAGCTGGGTGGTATCGCCCGAAGAGTTCAGCGCAATCGTACCACTATTGGCGATCGTACCAATGAGGTCCAGCGTTGTATTGTCGGTTACATTAACCGTCGTGCCGACGGCGATTGCTACGTTGTTGAACGTGTCGGCGCCGCCCACCGTCGCGATCGTGCCGGGCCCGCTGAGCGTGCCGCCTTTCATGGTCGCGCCGTTCAGCATCAGCTGGCCGGTGGTATCAATCTGCACCTTGCCGCCGGCGCCGTTGATGATCATGCTGCCCTGGTCAACCGTCAGCGCACCCAGAACCTCCAGCGTCGTGTTGTTGGCGGCCTGCTCGCCATCCAGCGCATTGCCCGTCCCGGCTACCGTGAACACGCCATTGTTGGTCAGCGAACCGTTCTGGATCGCGGCGTTGCCGGTCAGCGCCAGCGTGCCGTTAATGAGCACCGTGCCGCCTTTGATGGTCGTGCCGTTCACCGTCAGCTGGCCGCCGCTGTCGACCTGGGTCGTGCCATTGGTGACCGTCGAGGGGTCGATGGTCAGCGCGCCGCCGGCCTTCACTTCCAGCAGGTTGTTGGCGGTCACCGTCTCGCCGGTCAGCGCGTTGCCGATGCCGGTCACATAGATGTCGCCGGCATTGCCAAGCGAACCGTTCAGGAGCACGGCGAAGCCGGTCAGATCAATCTCGCCGCCGCTCTGGTTGATCACTGTGCCACCCGTGACCGTCGTCGCGTTCAGCGTCAGCTTGCCGCCGTCGTCGACCTGGGTCTTGCCATTGGTGACCGTCGAGGGGTCGATGGTCAGCGCGCCGCCGGCCTTCACTTCCAGCAGGTGGTTGGCGGTCACCGTCTCGTTGGTCAGCGCGTTGCCGATCCCGGTCACATAGATGTCGCCGGCATTGCCAAGCGAGCCGCTCTCGAGCACGGCATTGCCGGTCAGATCAATCTCGCCGCCGCTCTGGTTGGTCACCGTGCCGTCTTTGACGGTCGCGCCGTTCACCGTCAGCTGGCCGGTGGCATCAATCTGCACCTTGCCGCCGGCGCCGTTGGTGATCACGCTGCCCTGGTCAACCGTCAGCGCACCCAGAACCTCCAGCGTCGTGTTGTTGGCGACCTGCTCGCCGTCGAGCGCGTTGCCCGAACCCGACACGGTGAAGGTGCCATTGTTGGTCAGCGAACCATTCTGGATCGCGGCGTTGCCGGCCAGGGACAGCGTGCCCTCATCATCAACCTTGCCACCGGTGACAGTGGCGAGGGTGGCGCCGTCCAGCGTCAGCGTGCCGCCGAGGTCGATCTTGATCTCGGCGGTGGGGGATTCATTGGTGATGGTCGAGCCCTGATCAACCGTCAGCGCACCCAGAACCTCCAGCGTCGTGTTGTTGGCGACCTGCTCGCCGTCGAGCGCGTTGCCCGAACCCGACACGGTGAAGGTGCCATTGTTGGTCAGCGAACCATTCTGGATCGCGGCGTTGCCGGTCAGGGACAGCGTGCCGTTATCGAGCACCGTGCCGCCCGTGATCGTCGTGCCGTTCAGCGTCAGCTGGCCCGCGCCATTCTCGCCGCTGGCGGCGTCAACCTGGATGGTGCCGCCATTGGCGACCGTCGAGGGGTCGATGGTCAGCGCGCCGCCGGCCTTCACTTCCAGCAGGTGGTTGGCGGTCACCGTCTCGTTGGTCAGCGCGTTGCCGATCCCGGTCACATAGATGTCGCCGGCATTGCCAAGCGAGCCGCTCTCGAGCACGGCATTGCCGGTCAGATCAATCTCGCCGCCGCTCTGGTTGGTCACCGTGCCGTCTTTGACGGTCGCGCCGTTCACCGTCAGCTGGCCGGTGGCATCAATCTGCACCTTGCCGCCGGCGCCGTTGGTGATCACGCTGCCCTGGTCAACCGTCAGCGCACCCAGAACCTCCAGCGTCGTGTTGTTGGCGACCTGCTCGCCGTCGAGCGCGTTGCCCGAACCCGACACGGTGAAGGTGCCATTGTTGGTCAGCGAACCATTCTGGATCGCGGCGTTGCCGGCCAGGGACAGCGTGCCCTCATCATCAACCTTGCCACCGGTGACAGTGGCGAGGGTGGCGCCGTCCAGCGTCAGCGTGCCGCCGAGGTCGATCTTGATCTCGGCGGTGGGGGATTCATTGGTGATGGTCGAGCCCTGATCAACCGTCAGCGCACCCAGAACCTCCAGCGTCGTGTTGTTGGCGACCTGCTCGCCGTCGAGCGCGTTGCCCGAACCCGACACGGTGAAGGTGCCATTGTTGGTCAGCGAACCATTCTGGATCGCGGCGTTGCCGGTCAGGGACAGCGTGCCGTTATCGAGCACCGTGCCGCCCGTGATCGTCGTGCCGTTCAGCGTCAGCTGGCCCGCGCCATTCTCGCCGCTGGCGGCGTCAACCTGGATGGTGCCGCCATTGGCGACCGTCGAGGGGTCGATGGTCAGCGCGCCGCCGGCCTTCACTTCCAGCAGGTGGTTGGCGGTCACCGTCTCGTTGGTCAGCGCGTTGCCGATCCCGGTCACA
This sequence comes from uncultured Alphaproteobacteria bacterium, assembly GCA_963722265.1. GTDB lineage: Bacteria > Pseudomonadota > Alphaproteobacteria > Rhizobiales > Xanthobacteraceae > Bradyrhizobium. Next base: position 318,705 of record CAVRKR010000001.1, read on the forward strand.
TAGATGTCGCCGGCATTGCCAAGCGAGCCGCTCTCGAGCACGGCATTGCCGGTCAGATCAATCTCGCCGCCGCTCTGGTTGGTCACCGTGCCGTCTTTGACGGTCGCGCCGTTCACCGTCAGCTGGCCGGTGGCATCAATCTGCACCTTGCCGCCGGCGCCGTTGGTGATCACGCTGCCCTGGTCAACCGTCAGCGCACCCAGAACCTCCAGCGTCGTGTTGTTGGCGACCTGCTCGCCGTCGAGCGCGTTGCCCGAACCCGACACGGTGAAGGTGCCATTGTTGGTCAGCGAACCATTCTGGATCGCGGCGTTGCCGGCCAGGGACAGCGTGCCCTCATCATCAACCTTGCCACCGGTGACAGTGGCGAGGGTGGCGCCGTCCAGCGTCAGCGTGCCGCCGAGGTCGATCTTGATCTCGGCGGTGGGGGATTCATTGGTGATGGTCGAGCCCTGATCAACCGTCAGCGCACCCAGAACCTCCAGCGTCGTGTTGTTGGCGACCTGCTCGCCGTCGAGCGCGTTGCCCGAACCCGACACGGTGAAGGTGCCATTGTTGGTCAGCGAACCATTCTGGATCGCGGCGTTGCCGGTCAGGGACAGCGTGCCGTTATCGAGCACCGTGCCGCCCGTGATCGTCGTGCCGTTCAGCGTCAGCTGGCCCGCGCCATTCTCGCCGCTGGCGGCGTCAACCTGGATGGTGCCGCCATTGGCGACCGTCGAGGGGTCGATGGTCAGCGCGCCGCCGGCCTTCACTTCCAGCAGGTGGTTGGCGGTCACCGTCTCGTTGGTCAGCGCGTTGCCGATCCCGGTCACATAGATGTCGCCGGCATTGCCAAGCGAGCCGCTCTCGAGCACGGCATTGCCGGTCAGATCAATCTCGCCGCCGCTCTGGTTGGTCACCGTGCCGTCTTTGACGGTCGCGCCGTTCACCGTCAGCTGGCCGGTGGCATCAATCTGCACCTTGCCGCCGGCGCCGTTGGTGATCACGCTGCCCTGGTCAACCGTCAGCGCACCCAGAACCTCCAGCGTCGTGTTGTTGGCGACCTGCTCGCCGTCGAGCGCGTTGCCCGAACCCGACACGGTGAAGGTGCCATTGTTGGTCAGCGAACCATTCTGGATCGCGGCGTTGCCGGCCAGGGACAGCGTGCCCTCATCATCAACCTTGCCACCGGTGACAGTGGCGAGGGTGGCGCCGTCCAGCGTCAGCGTGCCGCCGAGGTCGATCTTGATCTCGGCGGTGGGGGATTCATTGGTGATGGTCGAGCCCTGATCAACCGTCAGCGCACCCAGAACCTCCAGCGTCGTGTTGTTGGCGACCTGCTCGCCGTCGAGCGCGTTGCCCGAACCCGACACGGTGAAGGTGCCATTGTTGGTCAGCGAACCATTCTGGATCGCGGCGTTGCCGGTCAGGGACAGCGTGCCGTTATCGAGCACCGTGCCGCCCGTGATCGTCGTGCCGTTCAGCGTCAGCTGGCCCGCGCCATTCTCGCCGCTGGCGGCGTCAACCTGGATGGTGCCGCCATTGGCGACCGTCGAGGGGTCGATGGTCAGCGCGCCGCCGGCCTTCACTTCCAGCAGGTGGTTGGCGGTCACCGTCTCGTTGGTCAGCGCGTTGCCGATCCCGGTCACATAGATGTCGCCGGCATTGCCAAGCGAGCCGCTCTCGAGCACGGCATTGCCGGTCAGATCAATCTCGCCGCCGCTCTGGTTGGTCACCGTGCCGTCTTTGACGGTCGCGCCGTCACTGATGGTCGCGCCGTCGAGCGTCAACGTGCCGGTAATTTCGACGGTGATGGCACCGGCGCCATTGTTAGTGATCGTGGTGCCTTGGTCCAGCAGCAGCGCGCCGGAAACATCGATATTGCCGCCGTTGGCAACTGTGACGCCACCCAGCGTCGCGTCCGGCGTGCCTTCCGGAAGCGTGGCCGCGCCCTGTTCGACATCGAGCACGCCCAGCGCGCCAATGGTCATATTGCCGTTGCTGATGACTGTGCCGTCATCCAGCAGCAGGGTCGGATCACCGGTGCTCGCCGTGCCGATATCGATATTGCCGCTGTTGGCGACCGCAACGCCGTCCAGCGTCGCGTCCGGCGTTCCTTCCGGAAGCGTGGCCGCGCCCTGTTCGACATCGAGCACGCCCAGCGCGCCGATGGTCATATTGCCGTTGCTGATGACTGTGCCGTCGTCCAGCAGCAGGGTCGGATCACCGGTGCTCGCCGTGCCGATATGGATATTGCCGCTGTTGGCGACCGCAACGCCGTCCAGCGTCGCGTCCGGCGTTCCTTCCGGAAGCGTGGCCGCGCCCTGTTCGACATCGAGCACGCCCAGCGCGCCGATGGTCATATTGCCGTTGCTGATGACTGTGCCGTCGTCCAGCAGCAGGGTCGGATCACCGGTGCTCGCCGTGCCGATATCGATATTGCCGCTGTTGGCGACCGCAACGCCGTCCAGCGTCGCGTCCGGCGTGCCGGTAGCAGGCGGGTTCGGACCCTGCTCGACATCGAGCACGCCCAGCGCGCCGATGGTCATATTGCCGTTGCTGATGACTGTGCCGTCGTCCAGCAGCAGGGTCGGATCGCCGGTCGCCGTGCCGATTTTGATATTGCCGCTGTTGGCGACCCCAACGCCATCCAGCGTCGCGTCTGGCACGCCGGCGCCAAGCGTGGCCGGGCCCTGCTCGACATCGAGCACGCCGAACGCACCGATGGTCAAATTGCCGTTGCTGATGACCGTGCCATCGTCAAGCAGCAGGGTCGGATCACTGGTGCCCGCCGTGCCGATCTCGATATTGCCGCCATTGGCGACCGCAACGCCATCCAGCGTCGCGTCTGGCACGCCGGCGCCAAGCGTGGCCGGGCCCTGCTCGACATCGAGCACGCCGAGCGCGCCGATGGTCAAATTGCCGTTGCTGACGACCGTGCCATCGTCCAGCAGCAGGGTCGGATCACTGGTGCCCGCCGTGCCGATCTCGATATTGCCGCCGTTGGCGACCGCAACGCCATCCAGCGTCGCGTCGGGCTTGCCTTCCGGAAGCGTGGCCAAGCCCTTCTCAACGTCGAGCACGCCCAGCGTGCCGATGATCAGATTGCCGTTGCTGATCGTGGCGCCGTCTTCCGGCGTCAGGATCGCCCCGGCATCAACCTGAATGCTACCGCCTTTATTGGCGATATCGACCTCAACATTGAGCGTGCCGCCAGCGATCTCGATCGTTCCGGAATTCGTAACGCCCGATGAATCCGCGAAATCGCCGCCTTGGCCAAGAGTAATAAGACCGGAGTTTTGCAGCGAACTTTGATTTAAAAGCTCTATTTGGGTGCCGACACTAACGGTGCCCGAATTGTTCAGTACGCCATCGTTGAAAATGGTCAGCGTCTCGCCGATCGTCAGGGTGCTGTCATTGGTCACCTCCCCGCCGGTCGTATCGTTGGCGTTTAATGTCAAAGTTCGTGCGACCGCCGGCGTCTCAATTCTCACGTCGTAGAGGCCGGTGCCACCAGGAATATTTTGGGCCGGAATAATAGCATCGTCAGTTGCGGTAGGAGCGGTGCCAGAACTCCAGTTGGATCCGACGCTCCACAAACCTCCGGTTGGATGAATCCACTCTTCGCCGCTGGTACCATTGATAGTGATCGTGAAGGGGACGCTGGCCACCTGATCGAGCGGCAGGTAATTGTTGTTGACCACCGCATTGTAGGTCAACGTCAGCGTCTCGCCGGCGGTCAGGAAGTTGAAAGCCGTGTCTGCAGCACTATAGGTCCAGGTCGCCGAACCATTATTGTTGTTGCCGGGACTGGGGGTCACCACGAGCTGGGCTTCGATAGCTCCAATTTGCTGAGACGTCAGCGTCGCTGTGATGTCGTTTTGTTGAGCGTCCAGCTAGTTTCAACGAAACGAAGTTCGTACTCGCCGTCGGCAGATCACCGGCATTGATGTCGGCAAAACGGATCGTGCCTGACACGGTATCGAACCCGGAGCTCAGCGCCGTGCCGGTATGCACGGTAAGGGCGGCGTTCCCGGAAACGACAACGACCGGCGGTTGGCCAATGTGAGATGCCGAACAGGCCGTTTGTAGATGAGGAAAACGGGGAATTGCCTTCTGACGTGGTGGTGAACAAGACCAACGGAGTAGCCGTGGCTCCGCTTGCTAGTTTGATCGGCGCCAGCGCCTGCGGGGTCAGCGTATCCGTGAAATTAGTGAGCGAATTGGGGTTTGTGATGTCCGCAAATTTGAGCGTAAACAGTATCAATGAATGAGCTTCTGTATGTCAGGCGTCAGCAGCGGGTTATCCGAGTGGCTGAGGATATTGTTAGAGATGGTCCACTGCTCGTTGGCTCTTTTGACCTCCACGAACGGGGTGAGCGTCGTCTTGTCGAACAGAATGTAGGAGCCGGTGGTGCCGTCCGGCTCGACCAGCACCTGGAACATCGCGTCGGGCGTGCCATTCTGGCCGGGCACGTCAAAGTCGATCTCGACCAGAACCGCGGTGCCGCGAATACCCATGGTCGCGACCGGCGTGTCGACCTTCATGTCGCCGTGTTTTGCGGTCTCGCCGGCGACAAACGTAATGGTGCCGGCCACCAGACTGAGCAGCGACGAATTGTTCGACCCGTTGGGGTCGTAGACCATTTCGTTGAGCACCATTCGCGCATTCGACGACAGGCCGAACACGGTGCCATCGATGAAGGTAATGCCGAGCGTCGAGTTCGATCCGGACTCGATCACGTCACCTTTTTCGACGTTGTCGCCGTTGTTCAGGATGATCGAGACGCCGTTGCGGATCGCCGTCGCGGTGCCGACGAGTTTGGTGACATGGCCGATGACATGGCTGGCGCTGGCGTTGCCGTCCGCCTGCGCGTATTCGACGTGGCCTGAAAGCGCGTTGACAAGATCGCCGGTAAGATGAGCGCCGTCGGGCGAGGACAGCGCCGCGCGCTTCTCGCCCTTGAAGTAGTCGTGCAAGACCAGCTCGCGATCGTCCTTCGAGAGGACCAGATCGACGCCGGAGCGCTTGAAATCTCCGCTGGAAAAGCAGATGCGCGTCGGGGACGATAATCGCATCCGCAGGAGCGTGGGTAGCGTGAACCGTTTCGACGTGGCCGTTCGCATGAACGCCCAAGCCTTCAGCGGAAACCTTGGCGTCGAATTTGCCGGTATAATTCAAGGGGCCACCGCAATGGTTAATAAATATATAATTTCTGTAGTCTAAGCTTCCTTATCATTGGAATGCGGATCGCGAAACCATCTCCTGCTTGTGGAGAACAGCCGCAAACCTGGGCAACCGTGACGTTTGTTCTACCGAATCTTCAGGAGAAAAAGTATTCGTTGGGGAATTTTCAGGTCTTCGATCGTCTTTGTGACGGAAAAATGAGCCATCCCGTGTATTCTTATGTATAGAATCCGGCACGAATACTTCCCATAGCTGTTTCAGGCATATCTTGGACGAATACTGTGCCAATTTCGGTGCCAAGAATGTGATCTAGATAACAAAGCCCGCAATTTTCGACGAATTAGTCATATCCCTCGGAAAATTGGCGGCCGCAGGCCCTTCGCGCTTTCCCACAGATGCGATCCGTAAAATTCTCAGCAAAATGGCGAGGCGGAGTTCAGCCTGTTTTGCTCTTTCCTGTCGGCATCGGCCGGCTTTAAGCAGAGCAAAAGCCCTTTGAGCCCATCATCCCCAGACGAAAGGATCCGGTCGCGCGCAGGCTTGCGAGCCGAAGTCCGGACAGGGGGTGTGGGATGGGTATCTTCAGTCAATCGCTGGCGTGGCGTGTCGTCGCGTTCGCCTTCATGGTGGTCTGGTTCGGACCGGCGGCAGATGTTGCCGCCGGCACGTTGATTTCGCCGGGCGCATTGGACTTGATCCGGAAATCCGCCGAGCCCTTCGGACTGTTTGCGTTACGCCTTTCCAGCGGCGGCTTGCGGGAAAAATGGATGGGCGTCGAGCGCAGGCTTGACGACGAGCGGGTACAACTTGCGCTTTGCGACGGCGACCGCGCACGCTGCGTATCTCCGGCTGCCTTGCGATTGCTTGCCATTGTGGACAGTGCAAGGGCCCGTGAAGGCCGCGCCCGGCTCGGCGAGATCAACCGCGCGATCAACCTGGCGATCCGGCCGATGAGCGATATGGCCCAATATGGCCAGATCGACGTCTGGAGTTCGCCGCTCGTCACCTTCACGACCGGCGCCGGGGACTGCGAAGATTATGCGATCGCCAAATTCGTCGCGCTGCGTCTGGCGGGCATTTCGCCCGACGATCTCCGGATCGTCATCATGCGCGATACCATTCGCGGCGAGGACCACGCCGTCGCGATGGCGCGGCTGGATGATCACTGGCTCACGCTGGACAATCGCCGCATGGCAATGATCGAGGACATCGATGTGAGAAACCATCGGCCGCTGTTCGTCATCGATGACCGCGGCGTCATGCGCTATGACGAGCCGGCCCGGCCTGCGAGCGTGGCACACCAGGAATCCGCGCCGGCAATGGCGGGAAGTCTTGTCGTGCCGATACGCCTGACCTCGTCATCGAACTAACCGCGCGGATTCGACGGCGCGCGGTCGACGACGGGATTGTCGATTTGCGAATCCGAGGGCCCGGGGCTGCAAGCCCGAGGCCGCGCTCAAGGAGCGGCCGGATAGAGCCCGCTCAGGTCACTTGTCGAGGCATTCACTGATATGCGCTGCGCGGTCTCTGCGCGGCACCTTGGCCTCGTCCGCCTTCTTAGCGCATGCGCGCAGCTTGATCTGCTCCGCGCGTCGCTTTTCGGCAGCCGCCCGATACTCCGGCGCAACGGAATCCGGATCAACGAGCTTTTCCGCCGAGCTAGCGCCGAACCACGACGCAAATATCAGAACCAGGCAGAGCCGCAAGGGAGACCCGACGAAGGACTTCCGCACAAATGGGGTAGCCTGAGAAGTTCTCATCATGGCTCTAAACATCATTGTTTTCAAAACGTCAATGAGTGAACGTCGGATCGGGCGTGTCGACAATAAACCATGCTATCACAGCCACCGCCGGTATCAAATCATGACCGACAACACGAATTACGGGCCATAATTTCATTTTCGCCGTTCCGTCCGAACGGTTATTATGGCCGTGTCACGGTTTAATTTTTCTTGTCGCTGGAGATCGGGATGCGGGCATTTGCACTGGCTATCATTGCAATCCAGATCGGACTTGCCCAGCCTGTTTGTGCCGAAGACCAGCGCGACTCCGACCGGTCGATCGCGGATATTCTTCCCCTGTTTGCCAAAAACCATTGTGAGGGGATCAAGGACCCCGCCGGTCAGTTGTTTTGCGGCGACCCCGAACTCGGCGTCGCCGGTGTCAGACTGAATGGCGCGGTCGCCGAACGGCTGAACCGAATTCCAAACCGTCGTCTTGCGATCGAGGAAAACGCGGAATGGGTCAGGAACCGCAATTCAAGCTGCGGCATCTTTGGCAGGCAAAGCGTCAAGGTCCAGGGCATCCAGGCCGTCAGAGACTGCCTTTTGAAGGAAACTGAGGAAAGAATTGAAATACTGGCCGATCCGAATTTCGATTGCCTCGCCGTCAACACGACCGCCGGCCTGTTGATTTGTGGCGACCCGTCACTGGCGATGGCAAAGACCGAACTCAATGCTCTGGTCATGAAGTTGATCGGCAAGTTGAAGGAAAACGAGGCCGACGGGGCATTCACCGAATTCGAACGATGGAGCAGGGAGCGCGACCGGAAGTGCGATCTTGAAGCCAAGGATAACGTGCCGCTTCAGGAGCTATCGTCGTCGGAGGGCTGCCTGGCCGATTATTTCACCCGGAAAATTGCCGAGGTCACCGCGGCCAAGGGAGACCCGAAGAAGGTCTTTGGGCAACAGCGCTCCTCGCCGCTGCCGAATGCCGATGCGGTCGACCTTTGTGTCGCACAGATCCACTCGGCCAACACCTGCGGAAATTTCCTGGCGGTTAGCCGCATCTTTCAAATCAACAGCGACCAGGCCGAGAAAACCGCTGACGTGATCGCCGAAATTGAAATGGTGGTTCTCTCCCCCTTTACGGCGTGCAGTCCGATCGCGTCGAGCTGTACCGGCGCATGCTGGGACTTGCGATTGGGCAAGCCGAAGCCGGCGTCCGGAAGCAGGGAAGAGTTTCAGGTGGGCTATCGTCTTCGAATTGAAAAATCATTCGCGTTTCGGAAGACCGATAGCGGCTGGCACTGCGACTCAACCGCGCTGCAGCCGGTTGAAGTCGGCGTTGCCACGAGCGGCCCCTAATTCGCGGTCGATCGGATTGCAGCCGTTGAAGGTTACGCCTGCGTTGTCCCGGTGATCGCTTCCTTGATCTGATTTGTCAGCGCCGGATTGTAGCGGCGCAGCCTGCCCCCACAAAAAACGCAGCCGGAACGACAAGCGGGAACTCATCGACCGTCAATTACGCGCGCTTATTTCGCCAGGCGGAAGAAGCGGCGGCGGAAAATTTTTATCTTTCTCCTCCTCGCGCGTCCCTTGATTGACGCCGTCCTTTTTCACGGCATACGATTGCGACAGATCCACTAGAGATCAAATGGGAGGAACAGATGATACGCTGGCCGTACGCCAATTATGTGCGCCGTTTTTTTCCTGACACCGTCATCGACTTGTCCAGGCCGAGGCATCTCACGGGTGCCACAGTCGCCGCAATGTTGGGTTTGGCAGTCTGCTGCGCCGGCGCCTTCGCCCAGAAGACGGAAAAAGGATCGGCCGACCACATCAAGGCCGTGACATCGGCGGTCGACGCCAACTTCGTCAAGGCCAATACATCGACATCGAAAGACTGGCCGACCATCGGTCTCGATTACGCCGAAACCGTTTCAGCAAGCTCAACCAGATCAATACCGACAACGTCAAGAATCTCGGGTTGAAGTGGACCCACAGTCTCGAATCGATCCGCGGCGTCGAGGCGACGCCGGTGGTCGTGGACGGCATTATGTATGTAACCGCCTCATGGAGCGTGGTCCACGCCATCGATGCCCGCACGGGAAAGCGGATCTGGACCTATGATCCCGGAGTAGATCGCGAGATCGGCTACAAGGGCTGCTGCGACGTCGTCAATCGCGGCGTGGCGCTCTACAAGGGCAAGGTCTATGTCGGCGCCTATGACGGACGTCTTGGCGCGATCGATGCGGTGACCGGCAAGAAGGTCTGGGAGAAAGACACCGTCATCGACCACTCGCACTCCTACACCATCACCGGCGCGCCGCGGGTGGTCAAAGGCAAGGTGCTGATCGGCAACGGCGGCGCCGAATATGGCGCGCGGGGCTACATCACCGCCTACGATGCCGAGACCGGCGAGCAGGCGTGGCGCTGGTTCGTGGTACCGGGCGATCCCGGCAAGCCGTTCGAAGATGAATCGATAGCCAAGGCGGCGATGACCTGGGACCCGGCCGGCAAATGGTGGATCAATGGCGGTGGCGGCACGCCATGGGATTCGATCACCTATGATCCCGATCTGAACCTGATCTATATCGGCACCGGCAACGGTGCTCCCTGGAATCGAAATCTGCGCAGTCCCGCCGGCGGCGACAATCTCTATCTCGCTTCGCTGGTCGCGCTCAACGCCGATACCGGAAAATATGTCTGGCACTATCAGGAGACGCCCGGCGACAACTGGGACTACACCTCGACCCAGCCGATGATACTGGCCGATATCAGGATCGACGGAAAGCCGCGCAAGGTCATCCTGCACGCGCCGAAGAACGGCTTCTTCTTCATCGTCGACCGCACCAACGGCAAGTTCATTTCAGCCAAGAACTTCGTCGACGTGAATTGGGCGACCGGCTACGACGCCGACGGCCGGCCGATCGAAGTCTCGGCTTCGCGTTCGCCGGACAAATCGTTCGACAGCATCCCCGGGCCCTACGGGGCGCATAATTGGCACCCGATGTCCTACAATCCTCAAACCGGCCTCGTCTATCTGCCGGCGCAGGGCGTGCCGTTGAATCTAACCGGCGAGAAGGCGCTGGCGCAGAATGCGCCGGCCCCCTTCAAGTTCGGCGCCACCACCGTCTGGAATATCGGGTTCACGCTCAACGCCGCACCGCCGAAAAACTCAGCGTTCGGCCGGCTGATTGCCTGGGATCCCGTGAAGCAAAGGGAAGCCTGGCGCGCGGAATATGTGGCGCCGTGGAACGGCGGCACGCTGACCACCGCCGGCAACCTGGTGTTCTAGGGCACGGCCGATGCACGCTTCATCGCCTACAATGCCACCACTGGCGAGAAGCTCTGGGAAACGCCAACCGGCACCGGTGCAGTGGCCGCGGCCTCGACCTATCTGCTCGACGGCGTGCAATATGTGTCGATTGCGGTCGGCTGGGGCGGCGTGTTCGGCATCTCGCAACGTGTGACGGACAAGGAAGGACCGGGCACGGTTTATACCTTCGCCATCGGTGGCAAGGCGCCGTTACCGGAATTTACCAAGTACCAGATCGGCAACCTGCTCTCGGGCGTGACCTACGATCCCAAGGACGTTCCGGAGGGAACCGCGATCTATGTCGAAGCCTGCGTAACCTGTCACGGCGTGCCGGGCGTCGACAAGGGCGGCAACGTCAAGAACCTCGGCTACACCTCGACCGAGAACATCGTGAACCTGAAGTCAATCGTCTTCAAAGGGCCCTACACGGGCAAGGGCATGCCGGACTTAACCGGCAAGCTGACCGATGCGGACGTGGTGAAAATCCAGGCATTCATCCAGGGCACGGCGGACGCCGTACGTCCGAAATAACGGGATCGAAACAAAGAGATAACGGATGCGCGCGGCCTGACCGGCTTGCGCGCATCCTGCAATTTGCGGTGGCCGATTCACCGCGCCGAAACAGTTTGGGTCCATGGTTGGCCAGCGGCTGCAAACCAGGATCGTCCCGACATAATGACCCCCGACCAATCCGCCCTCCAAGTGCGAGGGTTAACAAAGCGTTTTGACCGCCTCGCGGTCGATGCGCTCGATCTCACCATTCGCACCGGGCGAATTCTATGCGCTGCTCGGGCCGAACGGCGCCGGCAAGACCACTACCTTGCGGATGGTCGCCGGCCTGTTGCGGCCCGATGCCGGCTCCGTCTCGATCCTCGGCATCGACGCGCTGAGCGATCCCGTCGCTGCCAAGCAGATCACCGCGTGGGTATCGGACGAGCCGATGATCTACGACAAGCTGACGCCGCTGGAATATCTCGAATTCGTCGCCGGCCTCTGGGGCATCGAGCCGTCGATTGCCGAGCCCCGGCGCGCGAGCTGCTCGTCTCGCTTGGCCTGGAAGCCGAACCTGCACGAACGCTGCGAGGGGTTTTCCAAGGGCATGCGCCAGAAGGTCGCCCTGGCCGGAGCGCTGGTGCATGACCCCCGCCTGATCATCCTGGACGAACCGCTGACCGGCCTCGACGCCGTGTCCGCGCGCCACGTCAAGGGATTGCTCGGCGAGCGCGTGCGCGCCGGCTGCACCGTCATCATGACCACGCATATTCTTGAAGTGGCCGAACGCATGGCCGACCGCATCGGCGTCATCGCCGCGGGGCGGCTCGTCGCCGAAGGCACGCTCGCCGAACTGCGACAACAAAACGGCAAGAACGACACCAGCCTCGAAGACATGTTCATCGCGCTGGTCGACACCGAAGCCGCCGCCGCATGACCTCGACCGCACTGACCTGGTTTGCCCGCCACGAAATCCGGCTGGCATGGCGCGAATGGCTCGCGATGATGACGGGCGGCCGGCGCGGGCGAAAGCGCGCGGCGATCATCGGCCTCATGGTCTTTGCCGCGCTGATGCATCTGCCGGCCTATGCCGTGATCGGGCGATATGCCGACCTGCAGACGCCGCTCGACAAATCCGCGCTCAATCGTCATCACCGCGACGATCTTGCTGGCATGGGCCTTGATGCTGTCGCAGGCGATCGAATCGGTGACGCGGGTGTTTTATGCCCGCGCCGATCTCGATCTGATCATGTCCTCGCCGGTCGCGGCTCGCGAATGTGTTTTCGGTGCGCCTCGCCGCGATCGCGCTGTCGGTTACCGCGATGGCGCTGTTGTTCTCGACGCCGTTCGTCGACGTCCTCGTGCTCGGCGGCGGCATCCGATGGTTTGCGGCCTTCGGCGTCGTCGTCGCCGATCGGACTAACTGCCGCGGCGGTGGCGATCGCGGTGACCATCATGTTGTTCCGCACGATCGGACCGAGCCGAACCCGGCTGGTCGCGCAAATCCTCGCCGCGATCATCGGCGCCGGTTTTGTCATCGCGCTGCAGGTCGCCGCGATCCTGTCTTACGGCACGCTGTCGCGGTTTGCGGTTCTGACTTCGGACGCCGCCGCGGCGTTCGCACCCGACGCCGACAGCATCATCTGGTGGCCGGCGCGCGCAGCGCTTGGCGACGGCGAAGCGTTGCTGCTCTTGCTGGCTTCCGGCCTCATGCTGCTCGGCGCCGTGATGGCGGGCTTCTCGGCGAGGTTTGCCGACACGGCGGCGCGCGCTTCGGCAAACGCCGTGCCGGCCCATCGCGGCTCCGCGTACGCGGGCGTTTCGCGCGGGCTCGCCGGCAACAGGCGCTGCGCTGGAAGGAATTCATGCTGCTGCGGCGCGATCCCTGGCTGGTGTCGCAGAGCCTGATGCAGCTGCTCTATCTGGTGCCGCCCGCGCTGATTGCTGTGGCGAAGTTTCAGCGACAGTTCGATCGCCATCGTGCTGATCACGCCCGTAATCGTGATGGCGGCTGGCCAACTCGCCGGCGGCCTCGGATGGCTCACAATATCGGGCGAGGACGCCCCCGATCTGGTGGCGACCGCGCCGTTGCGCCCCTCGCGCGTGATCCGCGCCAAGATCGAAGTGGTGCTGATCGCGATCGGCGTGCTGTTCGCGCCATTGGTGACGGCGTTGGTGTTTGCCTCGCCGCTGCAGGCGGCGGTCACCGCGATCGGCGTCGCCGTTGCCGCGGCCTCCGCAACCGCGATCCAGCTCTGGTTCCGTGTGCAGGCCCGCCGCAGCCAGTTTCGCCGCCGCCAGACTTCGTCGCGGCTGGCGACATTCGCAGAAGCCTTTTCCTCGATCGGATGGGCCGCGACCGCGGCGCTGGCACTGGCAATTCCCCTCGCCGCGCTCGTCAGCGGGCTGATGACGGCGGGCATCCTGGCTGCGACCTGGAAACTGAGCCCGCGGCGGGAGTAAGTCGCCGGTCCTCGGCTTGTCCCTAACCTAGCCACCTTGAACGTAAGGTGAATTTGCCTTACATTTGCCGGAGAGGCCGTCATGAGCACACTGACAGTAACCGCCAAGGGGCAAGTCACCTTGCGCAAGGATTTGCTGGACCATCTGGGAGTCCATCCCGGCGAGAAAATCAGCGTGGACAAACTTCCCGACGGGCGGATCGAAGTGAAGGCAGCCCGGCCCACCGGAAAGATATCGGATGTTTTCGGTTCCTTGAAAACAAAACGAAAAGGCCGGTCGCTCTCGATCCAAGACATGAATGAGATCATCGCCCGGGGATGGGCCGGCAAGCGATGAAGGTTACCGCCGACACCAACGTGCTGGTGCGGGCGCTGACCGAGGACCACGCCGAGCAGAGCAAAGCTGCCCAGTCGGCGCTGCGCAAAGCGGATCTCGTTGCGCTGACGATACCTACGCTCTGCGAATTGGTCTGGGTCCTGCAAGGTTACAAAATCCGGCCAAGCGACATCGCCGAAACAATTCGCGGCCTGTTAGATAGCGCAAACGTTGCCGTGAACCGATCTACGGCCGAAGCCGGGCTGGCCATGCTGGACGCGGGTGGAGACTTTGCCGACGGCGTCATTGCCCACGGGGGAAACTGGCTCGGCGCGGATACCTTCGTTTCCTTCGACAAGAAGGCTGTGAGGTTGATGGAGGCCCAGGGCAAGTCGGCGCGGCTATTGTCCTAAGTGCCCGCACTTGCTACGCCCTGATCAGCTCCATCACCGCGGCCGCGAACGCTTCCGGCTCTTCCTGCGGAAGATTGTGACCCGCGCCCGGGATGACGCGATGGGTGCGGCGGCCGGTGAACTTCGCCGCGGTCGCGGCGCCGTCGGCGGCCGGGGCGACGCCGTCCGCGTCGCCGTCAAGCGTGATGGCCGGGACCGTGATCGCGGGCAGCGCCGCCAGGCGACGCTGCAGATCGGCATATTGCGCGGTCGCCCTCGGCAAGACCGAAGCGATGGCGGTAGCTGTGGATCACGATATCGACGTAATCGGGATTGTCGTGGGCCAGCGCCGTTCGCTCGAAGGTCACCTCGTCGAAGTGCCAGTTCGGCGACCATTGCCGCCATAATATCCTGGCGATCTCGCGCCGATTGGCGGCAAGGCCTGCCCGTCCGCGCTCGAGCTGAAAATAATACTGATACCAGAGCGCGACCTCGCGCTCCGGCTTCAACGGCGCCATCGCTCTTGCGATGTCCTGGATCAGATAGCTGTTCACGCGACACGAGGCCCGCACAACGATCCGGCCACAACGCCGCCGCCACGCAGGCAGCGCGCCCGCCCCAATCATAGCCCGCGAACACCGCGCGCTCGATGCCAAGCGCATCCATCAACGCGATCAAGTCGGCGCCGATCGCCGCCTGTTCGCCCGAGCGCGGCGTCGCCTTGTCGAGAAAACGGGTGGGGCCGTAGCCGCGCAAATAGGGGACGATGGCGCGGCACCCCTTGGCCGCCAACAGCGGCGCGACGTCCACATAGGAGTGAATGTCGTAGGGAAAGCCGTGCAGGAGCACCACGACCGGACCGTCCGCTGGTCCTTCCTCGTAATAGGCGATATCGAGCACGCCGGCATCGACGTGCCGAAGCGGCTCCAGCCGGCGCGAGGAAAGCGCGCGCGAGGGCGCAACTTGCGCTGCCTGGGCCAAAGCCGGGCGGGTCGGGCTGAACTCCATGGCTGCAACTCCGGATATGGCCGCGCCGAGGACGAGGCGGCGTTGGCGATCGACAGGCTGAGGCATCAATTCTCCGAGATCGGCCGCCTCGCGCTTTGCGCTGGAGGCGATCGTGCAAATTCTAAATGGAAATTCGAACCGAGTGGTAGTTCAAATCACCCCCGCTCTCGCTGCCGTCGGCAGCGCAGACATGCGCCATCGCCACCATGACGTGCAGCGATTTCACCGCTACATTGCCGAGCCGGAATTCACCGGATGCGGGCCTGTCATGTTGCGATTCCTTGCCATTGCCTTTGGTCTGCTCGGGCCTCTGGTCGCATCGGCGTCGGCCCAGGATAGCCGCGCAGCAGCGAATGCCTGGCGATGTCGCAAGCGTCGCCGCGCGCCACGCCGGTCAGTCTTCGCCGGCTCGCGGCGAAGTCCGACGAAGTCACGATCACCTATGCCGGCCATTCGACCTATTACATCGACACGCCCGGCGGGGTTGCGGATCGCGACCGATTTCAGCGGCGCCTACACCACCGGCCGGCTGCCCGATGTCGTCACCATGAACCGGGCTCACAGCACGCATTACTCGCTATTCCCCGATCCGCGCATTCCCCATGTGCTGCACGGCTGGGGCGATGACGGCAAGCCGGCGCAAATCGCGAGCGCATCGGCGACGTCTTCATCCGCAACGTGACGACCGATATCCGCCGCTATTTCATGGATGATTCGAGCACCGAGATGATCAAGGACGGCAACTCCATCTTCATCTTCGAGGTCGCCGGCCTCTGCATCGGCCATCTCGGCCATCTGCATCACAGGCTCGACGACAGCCATTTCGCGGCGATCGGCCGGCTCGATATCGTGATGGTGCCGATCGACGGCACCTATACGATGTCGCTCGACGGCATTTCCGAGATCACGCGGCGCCTGCGCGCTTCCGTGGTGCTGCCGATGCACCGCTTCGCCACCCCGCTCGACGAATTCATGCGCAAGATCGGCCAGCAATTCGAGATCGACGAGCGAACCGAGCGCAGTCTGACGATCTCGCGGGAAACGCTGCCGGCCACGCCGACCGTCATCATTCTCCGTGGTGTCTGAAACGCCGACGCGGAAAGCGGCCTCGACAAAAAATCTCAGGGAGTAATTTTTCATGGCCTCAAGCACGCTGCCCGTCACGAAGAGCGGCCTCTATGCCGATCCGCGGCCGGACTGGCTCGCCCTGCGCAAGGAGGAAATTATTGACCCCGCGCGCAAAATCGTCGATCCGCATCATCATTTGTGGGATCGCGGCGGCCAGCGTTACCTGATCGAGGAGATCACCTCCGACATCGCCTCCGGCCACAATGTCGTTGCAACCGTCTATGTCGAGGCCCGCTCGATGTACCGCGCGCAGGGGCCCGAAGCCTTTGGTCCGGTGGGCGAAGTCGAATTCGCCAGTGGCGCCGCGGCGATGAGTGCGAGCGGCGGCTATGGTCCCGCCGCCGTCTGCGCCGGCATTGTCGGCCACGCCAATCTGTTGCTCGGCGAGGGCGCGCAAGCCGTGTTAGAGGCCGAAATCGCCGCGGGCCAGGGCCGGTTCCGCGGCATCCGGCATTCCTCCGCCTGGGATGCGGACGCCGATGTCGCCGGCATGTATGCGACGCGGCCGAAAGGCCTGTTGCTCGATTCCAATTTCCGGAATGGTTTTGCGTGTCTGGCGCCGCTGGCCTTGAGTTTCGATGCCTGGCTGTTTCATCCGCAGATCGGCGAACTCACCGATCTTGCGCGCGCCTTTCCGGACACCAGGATCGTCCTCGATCATTGCGGCGGTCCCGCCGGTATCGGCAGCTACGCCAACCGGCGCGAGGAAATCTTTGCCACCTGGAAAAGCTCGATTCACGAGATCGCAAAATGCCCCAATGTCGCCGTGAAACTCGGCGGGCTTGCCATGCGCCTGCTCGGTTTTGATTTTCACGAGCGTCCGGTGCCGCCCTCGTCGGAGGAACTGGCCAGCGCCTGGCGTCCCTATATCGAGACATGCATCGAGGCCTTCGGCCCGAAACGGGCGATGTTCGAGAGCAATTTTCCGCCGGATAAAGGCCAGTGCAGCTATCAGGTGATCTTCAACGCCTTCAAACGCCTCGCTGCTTCATACAGCGAGGCCGAGAAGACCGCGCTGTTTTCGAACACGGCGATGGATGTCTACCGGCTGGAGCTCGGCTGACCAGCCGCGGAGCTGGCACTAGGCCGGCTCCGATTCTCCGGCACCAGTTTTATCGAGAGTATTCGAAGGCCGGTCCGGTCAGATCTATGAGGTCGCTCGGGTCAACCTCAGTCCAACACTGGCCCGCTTCGCTCAGCTCATAGTAATTCCATTTGTCTATCCGGAGCGCGTGAACATGCCAATGGGTCTCATTGCATGTGTCGACGACATAAACTTCATCCGGAATTACAGCTGGATCGATAGACAGTCTAGTCAAAGTCTGGAACACGCGTTCCGGATTTGTCAATTGAATGTCGCAGTCTTCAAGGACTAACACCGCACGCGCCCCGTGATCTTTCCACGCCTTCAGCTTCGGAAATTTCTTTCGACAGGTTTCGAGCAATCTCTCTTGGCGTAGTGCTTCAACGTTACCAACCGTGAGAACGGTACTAAATCGACTCGGTGGCACAACCGTTTCGGTCCTGTGCAGCGCGACTTCAAATGGAACGCCAGGTGGCCTCACGAATTTGATCGGTAGAACATAGCGGCCATATTTAGCGATTGGCAGCGTCGGGGCCTCTTGCACCACCCATTTAGCTAGCGCTGCGTGCAAAGCTGGGAGGTCTTTGTTGCGGACGCTGGCGATTCCCTCAGGAGCGTCTCAGGCCCATTCGCCCTTGCGGAACACGGGCACCCGCCTGCCATCGGCGTAAAGGCCGTCGATATCGATCTTGTCGGAGCCAATCATCCAGTCGATGTGGATGAGGCTGGAGTTGCCGCCCTGGGCAGCGATTTGCTCGGTCGTCAGTTTTGCGCCGTCGACGAAGCATTTCGAATAGCATTGGCCGAGCGCGATGTGGCAGGCGGCGTTCTCGTCGAACAGGGTATTGAAAAACAATAGCCCGCTTTTCGAGATCGGCGAGGAATGCGGCACCAGCGCCACTTCGCCGAGGCGGCGCGCTCCCTCGTCGGTATCAAGAACCTTGTTGAGGACCTCCTCGCCACGGGTGGCCTTGGCCTCCACGATGCGGCCTTCCTCGAAGCGGACCGCGATGCCCTCGATCAGTGAGCCCTGGTAGGACAAAGGCTTGGTGCTGGCGACGTGACCGGATACGCGCCTTGCGTGCGGCGTGGTGAAGACTTCCTCCGTCGGGATATTTGCGTTGCAGGTAATCCCGTTCTTTGCGGTGGAAGCACCGCCTTGCCATTCATGGCCATGGGCGAGCCCAATCGTCAGATCGGTGCCCGGTCCGGAATAATGCAAGGCATCGAAGCGTTGCCCGTTCAGCCATTCGGTTCGGTTGCGCAGCGTCGCATTGTGCTTCCGCCACGCCGCGATGGCGTCCTCACGGTCGACCCGTGAGGCCGAAAAGATCGCCTCCGCCAGTTTTGCGATCGCCGTGTTCTCCTCTTCCTCGGGAAAGACCAGCCTGGCCCATGAGGGGGACGGATAGGCGATGATGTTCCAGTTGATGTCGAAATTGACGATTCGCTCGAGCGCCGGCTTGTAGGCGATCGAATTGGCCTTGGTGGCGCGCGCTACCTTCACCGGATCCTCGTTCGCCAGCAGCATCGGGTTGTCGCCGACGATAGCAAGCCGCGCGGCGTTGGCGGCGAACGCCTTCGCCATCCCGTCATAGAGCCAGTCCGCGGCGCGATCGAAGCCGTCATCCTGACCGAACCGGTAGCGCGACAACGTAACCGCCTCATCGGCGAGAATTGGCGTAACAAGGCCGGCGCCTGCCCTGTAGGCGTGTTCGGCGACCCTGCGCACCAGCGGCAGCGCTGCGGTCGGCGCCGTCATCAGCAGGTCCTGTCCCGGCTTGAGCTGAAGTCCCACCTTGATCGCGACTTCCGCGAGCCTGTCGAGTTTCACGGGATCGATCGGTGCCGGGCTATTGCTTGCAGGGGCGTTCATGGGCGGGCGGCCTGGGTTGGTGAAGCTGGATTGTAGCTGCTTTGACGCGGGACGATTGGATTAAAGCGTCACAACTCACAACAGAAATGGCTAGCCATGCGGCGTTTTTCAACGCCCGCGGGTTTGCGCGCCGGTACGGCGCCTTCCCAGGTATCTTCATATTGGATATTGGCTTTCGAGCGAAACCAGGCGGCGGAGCTGGCCGCCGCCAAAAACTCTGATCTACTTCGCCGGATCCGTGGTCATCCAGAGTACGGAGCTCGCGCCCTTCTCATAAGCCATTCCATTCGGGTAACTGATCGGCTCCATCTGCAGACCCCAGGGTGTAAGGAAATACAGAATCGATTGTCCGGCCGCAGGACCCTCCTTGACGGGAATCGGTCCATGCATCGTCGTCACGTTTTTGGATTTCAGATGGGCCGCAGCCTTGTCGATGTCGTCGACATAGAGGGCAATGTGATGTCCGCCGATATCGCTGTTCTTGGGCAAGGTCCTCGCCTGATCGGGCGACTCGTATTGAAACAGTTCAATGTTGGAACCAAAGCCGCAGCGGACCATGCTGATCTCATCGATGACGGCGCGCGGATTGACGTTAACGACGTCCTGCATAAAGGTTCCCTTGTCGTCCTTGAACGGCCCGAACGACATCGCGTGTGAGCAGCCAAGCACGTCGGTGAAGAAGGCGGTGGCGGCCTTCACATCGGGCACCGTAATGCCGGTGTGGTCATGGCCACGAAGACCCGGAATGGAATCGGCCGATGCTGGCCGTGGCAGTACGCCGATTGCCAGGGTCGCAAATGCGACCATCAAGAATCTGGGTGTCCTCACTGAATCCTCCTTTGCCTACGCTCGAGCTGTTGTTGATTCTCGGTTCAGAAGTCTGCCTAGCCCGGCGACGCCAGCTGGCGTTCGACGGCCTTCGGATCGTGCGCGAGACCCTGGGCGATGCCACGTGCCATTTCACCGACATAGATCTCCTCCTCGCCAGCTTCGTATCCGTCAAGATCTCGACTGCGGCCTCGGCCGGCGTCATCTTCGGGATCTGAAGCCCCGCGGTCGTCCGCGTGTCGACCGCGCCGGGCATCGCTCCTGCGACGTGAACGCCCCGCGGCACCAGTTCGCCCCGCAACCACTGTGTCAAGCTGAGCGCCGCCGCCTTCGAGGCGCAATACGATCCCATGAACGGCAGGTTCACCCGCGCCTCCGATGCTGGAAGCGCTCGACGGTTGGGCGGCGAAATCCGAGACGACACGCATCCAGCTCGATTTGATCGCGAGCCTTTTATGCCCAGGCGGCGCAAGTCGCGATCACCCGCCGGCATCAGCCCTGAAGGCATGGCGACCGACCGGCCACGTCGGTCCGGCGAAAAGCCTGATTCAGCGCGCTATTTCTTCGAGGCGCAGGTTGCGCGTCTCGATTA
This sequence comes from uncultured Alphaproteobacteria bacterium, assembly GCA_963722265.1. Taxonomy (GTDB): domain Bacteria; phylum Pseudomonadota; class Alphaproteobacteria; order Rhizobiales; family Xanthobacteraceae; genus Bradyrhizobium. The sequence goes on from CAVRKR010000001.1 coordinate 339,093, forward strand.
TCCTTGTAGCGGCAAGCGGTCCCAGCATGGCCACGGTTGCGAACATCGGGAACACCCCTTCGCAGGCGGGTAGCGCGAGGTAGCCAGAAGATCAGCCGTTTGACAAATTGACAATAATTGTCAAAATTGTCGCAATGGGCTCCTCGGATCGTATCTTGTCGGCTGCGGAAAACATCTTCGCGAGATTCGGCTATCGGCGCGCGTCGATGAGCCAGATCGCGGAGGAAGCCGGCCTGACGCGGCAGGCCCTCTATCATCACTACCCCGGCAAGGAAGCGCTATTCCGCGCCGTCGTCGAGCAATTGCACGAATTGGCCTACGAGGCCGAAGCCGCGGCCGGCATCGAGCAGGAGGAGGCCGGCGCGGGACTTGCGGACATTCTGGCTGCGCAGATCGGCGCGCGCTTTCATTACCTGCTTGAATGCGTCGAGGAATCGCCGCAGGCCGACGAGCTGTTGTCCGAGCATCAGCTCCAGACCCGCGATCTCTATCAGAGTTTCGTCGAGCACAACGCCGATTTGCGGGCCGAAACCATCGATCGTGTCTGTGCCAAACAGGGTCTCGCCCTGCAGCACGGCATGACCTCGCGCGAACTTGCCCGTTGTATTCAGATTGCCATCCGCGGCTTCAACGATCTTCGCCTGAACGCCTCCGTCCTGCGTGAGCTCGACCGGATGGTTCGCCTTCTGGTGGCTGGCGCCGTCGCGCCGGCCACGTCCCAATCCCGCAGCCAAAGGAAATCGCGATGAGCACCGTGACGATCAATGGTCGAATTGAGACCCTCCCCGACGATCCCGACGCGCTTCTGGTCGACGTCGTTCGCCACAACATGAACCTGACGGGGACCAAGCTCGTCTGCGGAGCCGGCGTCTGTGGTGCCTGCACAATATTGCTCGACGGCGCACCTGTCGTGAGCTGCCTGATGCCGGCGAAAGCGGCCGCGGGCCGGACGATCACGACGATCGAGGGAATAGGCGGCGCAAGATTGCATCCCGTGCAGCGCGCGTTCATGGCGCTCGATGCCTTGCAGTGCGGCTTCTGTACGCCCGGCTTCGTTGTCGAGGCCGCCGCCTTTCACGACAATTGGCGAAAGGCGAAGGGGACCGCCGTTCCCTCGCGCGAGGAGATCGGCGCGGCCCTGTCGGGCCACCTCTGCCGCTGCGGCGCGTATGACAACATCTTGCGCGCGGTTGCGGAAGCGTGCAGCGGCCGCTTCGACGGCGACGAAACCGCCCCGCCGCGAATCGAGGCCCGCGACAAGGTGACAGGCAGCGCGAAATACACGGTCGATATCCGCCACGAAAGTCAGCTCGAAGGACTGATCGTTCGCTCGCACGTCGCCCATGGCAGGATCGTCGAACTCGATCTTGCGCGCGCGCGCGCAATGCCGGGCGTGATGGCGGCGATTTCCCTGCTCGGGGACGACAACACCGTGCGCTATGTCGGCGAGCCGATCGCCGCGATTGCGGCAAAGGACCGCAAGACCGCGCGCGAGGCGGCGAGCGTCGTCGGCATCAAATGCGAGCAATTGCCGTCGGTCGTCGGGCTGGAGGCCGCGCGCAAGCCGGGCGCTGCGGTAGTGTTTGAAAAATCAAGCCGCAAGAAGGCTGCCAACGTGTCGGAGGGTTCGCCGGCGCCGGCGCCCTGGAAACAGAACGTGCGCGGCCCGTCCGCGGCGTTTTCGCACAAGGCCAAGGCAGTGCGTAGCTCAATCGCGGCAGCCACCGAGACGCGTGATCCGCTGCTGGTCAAGGGAGTCTTCCGCACCGCAGGCCAATCACACACCTGCCTCGAGCCGCACGCCACGGTCGCCCGCTTCGACGGCGATCGCCTGACCCTGCACATTTCCACGCAGGCGGTTTTCCACACGATGGAACTCGTTGCCAAACGATACAAGCTCGATCGCGACAGGGTGCGCGTGATCGCCGACCATGTCGGCGGTGGATTTGGCTCAAAGGCGAGCCTCGGCATCGACACCATCGCTGCGATCGAACTGGCGCGTGCGGCGAAGGCGCCCGTTCGCGTTGCCCTCGACCGGCACGACGAGTTGTCCGTCACCGGTCATCGTCCGGGGACGGAAATCGACATTGCGCTGTTGCCCTCGCGCGAAGGCGACCTCAAGGCGCTGTCGCTGACGGCCTATTCCGACAATGGCGCCGGCATCAACTCCACGATCGCAGCGCTAGCGCGCTTGATCTATCCGGCAGAGGCAAAGGAACTGAAGGATTTCGACGTCATCAGCAACCTGCCGCCGGGCGCACCGTTTCGCGGGCCGGGTGGGCCGCCGATGGCGTTCGCGCTCGAACAGGCGATCGACGAGGCAGCTTTGCGGCTGCGGATCGATCCGATCAGGCTGCGCCAGCGATGGGATACCGACCCCAATCGTCGGCGTCTTTATGATTGGGCGGCGGGACTCGAAGTCTGGCGCAATGCCAAGGGAGCGGCGGCGCAAAGTGGCCGCTATCGGCGCGGCGTCGGCGTTGCCACCGGCTATTGGCTCTACTTTTGGCAGCCCGGCTCGAAAGTCGAGCTGGCGATCAAGGGCGGGCGCCTGATCGCAAGCACTGCGATCCAGGACATCGGCACCGGCAGCCGATCGGTGATCGCCAACACGGTCGCGCACGAGTTCGGGCTGGAACCGCACGAGGTCGAGGTCCGGATCGGGGATTCCAACCTGCTCGAGGGACCCGGATCTGGCGGCAGCCGCACCACGGCCTCGGTCGTGCCGCCGGCATTGCTTGCGATCCGGAAGCTCAAGGAGGCGATCGAGAAAGACGCGAAGCAAAAACCCACGCCCGGTTCCAATGCGCCGTGGCGCGAACTGATCGCCGCATCGGCCGACATCAGCGTGTCCGCGACGCGTCCGGAGGATGGCAAGCAGTTCGCCCCAGGCGTGCGCTCGCCGCTGAAGGAAGCGGGTTTCATGGGAATGATCTTCGGCTGGATGCTGCGCCGGTTCTCCAATCTTGCTGTCGGCGCCGGCGTGCCAAGTTCCGTTCAGGTGATCGAGGTTGAAGTCGATACCTGGCTTGGCCATGTCCGGGTACTCAATGTCCACACCGGGGTCGCCGTCGGCAAGCTTGCCGTACCTGAGCTCGCGCGGAGCCAGGCGGCCGGCTCGATCATTCAGGGCATCGGCTACGCGCTGTACGAAGGACGCGAGGTCGATCCATCGCGTGGCGATATTCTGACCGCCGGGCTTGAGGACTACCGGATCCCGGGCATCGCGGATACGCCCAATATCGACGTGCATTTTGATGAAGCCGGCTTCGATCACGTTCTCGGCGGCAGCGTTGGCATTGGCGAGGTCGCGACCGTGCCGACGTCGCCCGCGATTGCGAATGCCATCCGCAACGCCATCGGCGTGCGGGCTTATGAACTTCCGATCAGGCCTGACCGGCTTGTGTCAATCCTGAACCAGAGGAGCGCGGCATGAACAGCAACTCGACATCGGCGGCCGCGGCCGAATTTCGCGCGGCGGGAACCGATCTTTCGGAGCGGCGGCGCAGCGGCGTATCGCGCGGGCCGCTTGTCGATCTGGTGCGGCCTTCCGGCACATCCGACATCGCGTGGGACGCGAGCGGCGCGGTCCGGATCAGCGCGTTCGCCAGCATCGCAGCGATCGCTGCCGATGCGAAACTAGGCGCCGCCTATCCAGGGCTCGCCGCTGCCGCTGCCGGCCTAGCGACGCCGCAGGTGAGACATGTCGCGACGCTCGGCGGCAATCTCGCCCAGCGCTCACGGTGCTGGTACTACCGCGATCCACAAATTGATTGCCTCAAGAAGGGCGGCTCGGCCTGCCCGGCCCGCGAGGGCAACCATCTCTACGGCGTCGCCTTCGACCTAGGCCCCTGCGTCGCGCCGCATCCTTCGACGATGGCCGCAGCCCTCATGGCCTACCACGCCACGGTCACGACGAATTCGCGTCAGCGTCTTGCCATTGAGCAATTGCTGGGCACTGGTTCCAACGGCCGCGCCGACAACGCGCTTCAGTCTGGCGAAGTCATCGAAAGCATCGAACTTGGCGCGCCCGCCGAAAATGAGCGCGCGCTGTATCGACGGGCGATCAGCCGCAGCTATGCGGAGTGGCCGCTTGTCGAAGTCGTCGTCCGCGCCGTCGTCGCGGACGGGACATTCAAGTTCGTTCGCATCGTGTCCGGCGCAATCGCCCCGGTACCGCTCCGGCTTGCGGCTGCCGAAACCGCAGCGCAAGGGGCAGCGGTGAACGCCACGACCATCGCCAAAGCGGTTGCCCAAACCACGCTGGGTGCAAAGCCACTGGCGATGACCGGTTACAAGCTCGATCTGCTGCGAGGACTTGTGCGGGACCTGCTGGAAGGAGTGTCGGCCTAAGAGATCACAACATGATCGTCTCGCGGCGACGGCGTTCAGACGCCTTCGCCACCGCTTCGGTCCTGGTTCGCGCGTCCAATTTCCGAAACAGCGATTCGACGTGGAATTTTACCGTGTGCAGCGAGATATCCAGCCGGCGCGCAATCGCCTTGTTGGTCATGCCCTCGGCAAGCGAGGCAAGAACTTCGAGTTCGCGCGGGGTCAGCAGCGCGTGACCCTCGGTCTCGCGCATCGCGCCAAAGCCGCTCTCGCCGGTCACGGGAAGGCGGACGATCAAGCCGGCGGCGACGGCGCGTATGGCCGCATCGATCTGACTCGGATCCGCGTCGCGGGGCAAGACGGCGGACAGATTGTCGTCCGCCCCTCCAAGCAAGACAACTGGCCGCGCTTCGCCCGGCGGGACGTCGCCATCCGCGAGGACCACATCGGCAATATCTTTTGGGCCGACGACGACATGCCCGGCTTCGGCAACCATGCGGCCAAGGGCGGCGCGGCGCAGCGCATCCACGCCATGAACCGCTACGCGCAACCGCTCCCTTGGCTCCAGTCTGGTCGCCGCTTCGCTCATGCGGCCTGCCGTTCCGCAATCGTCGTCGGCACCGTCATGACAGCACCACCCCTGATGAGGCGGACGTCCGCCTTTCGTCCGATGCTGTCAGTACCAAAATGCCTTGCGATCTTGCGGAAACGCTGGGCCGGCGTGCCGTCGACGCTGAGAATAATGTCGCCCGCCACAATTCCGGCCTGCGCCGCTGGACCATTTTCGACAACCGACATCACCATCAAGCCGCTGGACTGATCGGCACTCTCGCGCAGCGCGTCCGGCACCGCGACGGCCTGCAGCGCGACACCAAGCCAACCGCGCGCGATGCGGCCGTCCTTGGCGAGCAGCGGCGCGATGCGCTCGATGGTGGCTGACGGAATGACGATGACCTGACCGCGCGGCCCGAAGGTCGACATGCCAAGACACGCGCCGGCGGCGTCGAAAACCGGCCCACCCTCCTCGCGGCCGGCCAATCTGATATCGAGCACGATGCGGCGGTCGATCAGGCCGCCGAGGCTGGAATGCCATTCGGGGCCGCTCAGGTTCACAACCCCCAACCGCGCACTCGCGCTGCCGATTCCGTCCGCGCCGACCGCAAGCGCAACCGATCCGGTTTGCGCCTCGCCCGCGACGATCGTCGGCGCGGCCATCGGCCCGGTGGGCTTGAGGATAGCAATATTGGTGCTGGAATCGCGTCCGGCAATTTTCGCCGTCACCACTGAGCCGCCCGGCACGACAAGCTCAAATTCCTCGGTGCGCGGCAGCGCCTGCTCGGAGGCGACGACGACGCCGGATCGCCACACCATGCCGCTGACATGCCGCCCGTGCCCGAGGCGGATGGCGGCGACGGTATTGTTGGCGGCTGCCGCGCGGGCAACCAGGGCATTGGAGAATTGGACCAACAAGTCTGTTGGGTCGGACATGAGTTACTCCTATCGGCTTAAGATAGGAACAAATCTGGAGGATCAAGCACCTTGAGACTATCGGCCGGACGGCCGGGTCGGTCCCGGCCATTTGACCGGGTCGGGCGCCGTGCAAATGCAAACTCCGGCCGCCGCAAAATGCCGTCAGGCGGCCACCGAACGCGGGCTGCCGTCGTCGAACAAGGCGACGACTTCCGCCGCCGGCTTGGCAGGGCTGAACAGATAACCCTGCATTTCGGTGCAGCCGAGCGTGCGCAGCAATTCTCGCTGCGGCTCGGTTTCGACGCCCTCCGCCGTCGTCGTCATGTTGCGCGCTGCGGCGATGTTGACCACCGCCTGCACGATGGCGCACGATCCGTCGGATTCGACGATATTTTTGACGAAGGATCGGTCGATCTTGATCTTGTCGAACGGGAAGCGCTGCAGATAGCTCAGCGAAGAATAGCCGGTACCGAAATCGTCGAGCGCGACCCGCGCGCCGATGGCGCGCAACTGATGCAGGATCGTCAGCGCCACCTCGTCGTCGCGGATCAGAACCGCTTCGGTGATTTCAAGTTCGAGCCGGTTCGCGGGAAGGCCGGACTCCGCAAGCGTCGCGGCAACCTTGAGCGCGAAGGCATGGTTCCTGAATTGCACCGGCGACACGTTGACCGCCAATTTGATATTGTTCGGCCAGGTTGCCGCTTCGGCACAGGCTTTGGTAAGCACCCATTCGCCAAGCTGGCTTATCAGACCGCTTTCTTCCGCGACCGGAATGAATTCGGCGGGCGAGATCATGCCGCGCACCGGATGCCGCCAGCGCAACAGGGCTTCACAACCCGAAACCTTGTTGTCACGAAGGTTGACAACCGGCTGGTAGTGGATCTCAAAGCCGCCGTCGGCATACCTGCCTTCGGCGGTCATTTGCCGAAGATCCTGTTCAAGCAGGCGCCGCATCTTGGTGCGGGCATCCATATCGCGCTCGAAGAAGCGGTAGGTCCGCCGCCCATCGGCCTTGGCGCCGTACATGGCAAGGTCGGCATTTTTCAGAAGCTCGTCAAGATCGGCTCCATCCTTTGGCGCCAGCGCGACGCCAATGCTGGCGTCGGTCGAAAGCTGATGACCGAGACACTCAAAGGGTTCGCGCATCACGCCATAAACCCGCGAGATCAGGTCGGTTACGTCTTCGGTTTGTCGCATCGAAGTCTGAACGATCGCGAATTCATCGCCGCCCAGCCGCGAAACGAAATCGGCTTCCCCGACACAACCGCTTAACCGCGCCGCCACCGTCTTCAGCAGTTCGTCCCCGACCGGATGACCGAGCGAGTCGTTGATGCTCTTGAATTCATCGATATCGATGTAGAGCACCGCGAGCTGACCGCCGCGCTGGATGCGCTCAAGCTCCAGTTCGAGCCGTTCGCGGAACAGGGCGCGGTTTGGCAGGTCGGTCAATGTGTCGTAGTGGGCAAGGTGCGCTATCTTTTCCTCGGCTATCCTTCGCTCGGTGATGTCTTCATGCGTCGCCACCCAACCGCCGTCCGTCGCCTTTTGGTGCGATATCTGCACCCAGCGCCCATTTCCGACGCAAGCGATATGGACTCTCTCCGTCGCGACATTTTCCAAGGTGCGTACACAATGCGCGTCCAAATCGCCATGCAGCGATCCGGTATCCTTGTGATGCTGGAGCAGCTCGCGAAGATCACAGCCGCGCTTCACCACATCCTCCGACAATCCGTACATGGAAATGTAGTTTTGATTGCAGACGACGAGCTTGTTTTTCGCATCGAACATCACCAGACCCTGGGACATCGCGTCTATGGCGGTGTCGAGGCTGTCTCGTTCGAGCGAAATACGCCGCTCCGAGGAGCGGCGTTGCCACAGCAGGCGCTGGACAATCAGAAACAGTATCGAGCCGATCAGAATGGCCGAAAGTGTCGCAACGCAGATCATGAGCCGGGTTTGTTCGCGCCAGTCGGCCAATGCTGCGGAAACCGAGTTTGTCGCGAACAGCACAATCGGGAAATTCGTCAGCTGGACCGCAGCCGCCAGCCGTTCCACGCCATCCGTCTGGGCCACGAAGCGACCTGAGGCCTTGCCGCCATTGGCCAACAGGCGCCGGAACATCGCGCCTGAACTGAAATTATGTCCAATCAGGGAGTCCACATGGGGGTGACGCGCCAGCATGGTGCCATCCCGATGCAGCATCGCGATGGTGGCCTCCTTGCCGAGCGACAGGGTTTCGAAGAATTTCTCGAAGTAGGCCGGTTCAATGCCCCGGCAGACCAGCCCAAGGAACTCGCCGCTTTTGCTCACCAGCCGCCGCGACAGGATCGTTGTCCAGTGACCCGTCATGCGACTGTGCACGGCATCGACGTATCGTTGATCCCCTGAACCGTTCGCCTTCAACGCCTGGAAGTAGCGGCGATCGGCCAGATTGACTTTCGGTATGGGCCAGCTGCGTGACCAGTTGATCAGATCTCCTTCCGAACCGATCAGGGTCAGATTCCCGATATAGGAAAGGGCACCTATCTTGGTCTTGAGCATCTGGTGCGCGTCTTCGCTGGACATCTCCCGTCTGAAGTCTTCGGGCGATGTCATCCGCCCCACATTGATCTGGCTGATGATGTCCTGTTGAACGACGGCGAAATCGTCGAATTGCTGGTCAAAATGCCGTGCCAGCAGCTGGACCGTATTTTCCAGCTCGCGCAGGTTACTTTGCAGCGCCCGCTCGCGAAAACCGTAGACCATCATGCTGGTGCCGACGGCTATCGCGGAGATCAGGAGCACGCCGCAAAAAATGAGCGCGCGGATCGGATTGCGTTGAGAGGCGAGGTCCGCACCAGTCAGGTCCACATCGGATGCGGCATTTGCCGCGGCGACGCCGCGTTTCAACAATGTCCGTCCCATGGTCTGGCTCCCATAGGTACATGGATACGTGACAAGCGTGGATGGCCAGTTACCAATCGCAGTTACCCAGGGCTTAACCCGGGCGGCAAGTCAGGACCATTCGGCCCGGCATTTGCCTGGCGGACCCGCGCAGGGTCATTCCCGTCGTTAGACGTAGCCCAGCCAGCGCCAGTAGGTCGCGCCGAACAGCAGCGTGAGCAGGTAAGCGAGCACGGTGATCGCAATGCCGGTGCGCACGAAGTCGCGCGCCTCAAATGTTCCCGTACCGAAGCCGACCATGCCCTGGGGCGAATTGACTGGAAGGATGAAGCCGAAGCTGACGACAAATTGCAGCACCAGCGTCATACCGAGCACGTTGATGCCCGGCGTCTGCACCTTCTGCATGACGGCGATCACGATCGGAATCAGCGACGAGGCGAGCGCGGTCGCGCTCGCAAAGCCGAGATGGACGATCACCAGGAACGCCGCCATCACGGCAAGGATGGTGAGCGAGGGAAGTTGATTGAGCCCGAACCACTGCACGATCAGACCGGCGAGCCACTGCGCCGCCTGGGTTTGCAGCAACGCCGTACCGAGGCTGATGCCAACCCCGAACAACACCACCGTGCCCCACGGGATCAGCACGTTCGCAGCCTTCCAGTCCATCACGCCGATGCCGGGCAAGAACAACAGCGCGACAGCGACCGTCGTCGTGGTCGAGCTGTCAAAGGAATGCAGCACGCCCTCCGTCGCCCAGAAGCACAACAGGATCAGGGAGATTGCCAGCAAGCGGCCTTGCTTTCCCGTCATCGGGCCGAGTTCGGCCAGGGATTTTTCTACCGTTGCATGGCCGCCGGGAATCTCCTTTGCTTCCGGCGGCATCATCGTCATCATGATGAAGTAGAGCCCGACCGACATCAGGATGGAAAAAGGCGCGGCGGCGACCAGCCAGCTCAGCCAGGTGATGTCGTGACCAAGCATCTTCTGGATGAAGCCGACGGCGACCATGTTCTGCGCCGCCGCAGTCTTGATGCCGACATTCCAGATACTGACGGCCTGCACCGTCGTGATCATCAATAGTCCGGCGAAGCGGCTCTTCTTGTCGACGCCAAAGGCGAGAATGACACCCATCATGATCGGGATCACCGCCGCCGCGCGCGCGGTTGCGCTCGGCACCAGGAAAGCGAGCACCGTGGACACGACGATCGCGCCGATCACGATCCGGTTCGTTCGCGTGCCGACCCGCGCCAATATTATGAGCGCAATGCGGCGATCCAGGCCGGTGATCGTCATGGCTGCGGCAAGAAACAAGGCGGCGGCGACCAGCGTCAGCGCGGTATTGCCAAAGCCGCTCATCGCGGTGGTGAGGCCCTGGACCGTGCCTATCAATGTGCTGGGGTTGGCGATATTCGGCGAAAGGCCGAGCAGAAGCGCCATCAATGCCGAAATCACGATGGCGCTGACCGCATAGTCGAGCGCATCGGTGATCCAGACGATGACCGCAAAGCCGAAAACGGCAAGCATGCGCTGGCCGGCGAGCGGCAGGGCCGACGGCGTCGGCAGCAACAGAATTGCGAGCAATACGGCGGATGCAAGGATCAGTCCCCAATTGGTCTTGATCCAGTTTTGTCCCGTGCCCTCCCCCGGCGCTGCCTGCTCTGCGATGGCCATCGTTATTCCTCCCCAAAATCGGTTGGTCAAATCTCGGCCAGGTCGCTACCTACCGTCTTGCGTTGGATCAACAATGCGGGCGCGAACGCCCGCAAAAATGAGCTTGCATCGAGGCGAGCCGCGGGGCCGGACGGCGGCACGCGGAGCGCAAATCAAATCACCAGGAATCCATGGGTTGCGTCGCGCCGGAGCTGTTCGACCAGACCATATTCCCAATCGAGATAGGCCTGCATCGCATCCGTTGAGGCATTGGTGCCTTCATAGGGGCGCCGGTAGCGGCGCGACGGATCGGGCTTCGGCAGCACCTCGGGCGGCCCTATCTCCAGCGTGCGATCATAGCCGCCTTCAAGCACGTAGGCTTCCCACCCCATTTGCGCGAGCCAGGACGCCGTCATGTCGGCGCGAACGCCCATATTGTCGGTTAACAGGATGCGCGCCCCGCGCACCGGTGCGGCCATGTCGATCTCCTGGACGAGCTGCCCTCCGGGATAGTGGCGAAAGCCCGGGAGGTGGCCCGCCGCATATTCGTCCGCCCCGCGGACGTCGAAACAATAGAGCGTGCGGTGGGATTGCGCTCTCAGCGCCATCGCCTCTTCCACGCTGACGTGCCTGACGCCGGCGCGGTAGGCGACCTCGCGCGCCTTGTCACCGGCCTTGGCGCCAGCGCCCTCGAAAAGACCGATCTCGCTGTGGCGGTCGGCGCCGTGTTCGAGCTCTTGATTGGCGAGGGTCCAGCCGATCGTGCCGTTTCGGAGCGCCACCACCTTGTTGGCGACGCCGGCGTTGATGAGCGACTGGGTGCCGATGATCGACCGGGTGCGGCCGGCGCAATTCACGATGATGGTCGTGTCAGGATCGGGCGCGACGCGGCCGGCGCGCAGCACCAGTTCCGCACCGGGCACGCAGACGGAGCCGGGAATGTTCATGGTCGCATATTCGTCAGGCCGGCGGACGTCGAGAATCCTGATATTGGCTTTGCCCGCTATCAGCGCGGCGACTTGCTCCGCCGGCAATGAAGGCGTGTGGCGGCGCAACTCGACCAGCTCGCCAAAGGCCTTGGCGTAGGAATTCACATCCTTAAACAGCTCAAAGCCGGCGCTCCGCCAGGCCTCAAGCCCGCCATCGAGCTGGCGGATATTGGTGTAGCCCAACGCTGCAAAGCGTTTCGCAGCCTCAGGGACGAGGCCTTCGCCGGCGTCATAGAGGACAATTGGCGCGTCCTTGCGGGGCAACCGCGCCGCCGCCTCAAGCGCGATCCGGTCGGCAGCCATGTTGGCGGCAAACAAGGGATGACCGGTGGCGAAGGCAGCCTCATGGCGCAGATCGAGAAGCGCGATCTCTTCGCGCAGCAGCAGCGCGATGCGGACTTGCGAGGGGGTGATCGAGGACAGGGGCATGGGGGCGGGATGGGAGAAGGGATAAGGCTAGTCTTGCATCGTTCCGCTGATCTGTTCAACTCAAAGGAGCTGAACTTCGATCGTCATTGTACGTCAGGATACACCTCCGCCTTCCCGCGGCGCGAAACGCCCGAGCTCAGCAAATATCTCAGTTCTGAAGCCCGATTATTCGATCAGGTTTGCGGCTGACTGACGCAGCTCACGAAAGAGGCTTTGCTGGCCGAGTGTTCGCGCGCGAAACTCATTGGACGGTGACGTTCCAGTGTACGGTGAATTTGCCGGAGTCGCTGCCCTGGCGATAGTCGACCTCGACGGTGAACTCGTCCTTGCCGACAAATCCGTTTCCAGGAGCATATGCCATTGCGATACCGCTGATACCGGCAATGCCGTGTTTGGCGCGCTGAATGATGCGGTGGCCTATTATCTGCACGACGGGAATGCCGGGGCGCGCTTGTGGTCTATAGGGACGCTCGCAAACCTGGTCACGCGACGTGCTCATCGTACCTTCGTAGCGACAGCCTTTGCAGAATTCTCCGCTCGGGTTGAATCCAGGAGCAAGGCATTCCGCACGTGCCACAGTCACGGGCAGTAGTGACGCGCCGAGCAACGCCAACATCAACCCAGACGCCCGAACATTCATGTATCGCCCCTCCGCGCACACAACGATGATCACCCAATCCTGTGCTTCGGCAAGTTGTACGGTTCTGCCGGCAAGGCCGCAACATCATATGTGGGGCCGATGATCGTTCTGGATTTTTCACGGCCGTGTCCAGCCAGCAGGATTTCGGCTGCCATGTCGTCGAAAAGCGGAAGTAAACTTGGTACAGCAGCAACTTCGTAACATGCGCTCTTCGATCTCCTCCTCGGCGCTTATCAAAAGGGAAGTCGGGACAAGCCCAGCAACTTTGCTGTCCGGGCATGGACGATCAGCATTGGCGCGCGCATGTCACACCTCCAGCGTTCAGCCGACATTTCCCGGGTGCCCAACCAATCCACGCCACGCCCACCATGGTCGCCATTAAGGCCGGATATTCGACCTTGCTCTGGAAAGTCGTTGCCTCCGCCGCTACCGCCTGATGAGAAGCGCGGAAAACGCGCTGCCGACGCAGAGTGCGGCAACGACGGGAAAGACGACGGATGTATCTCCGGTGTGGTCCATGAATCGTCCGATCAGAGGCTCTCCTAGACCCGCGCACGCATAGGATATGAAGTTGAGGAGACCGGTCGCGGTCCCGGACAGGCGGCGGCCAAAAATGTCCGGGCAAAGGGCCCAGAACGACGATGCGGGACCGAATACGAAAAAGCCGCAGAGGAAGAGCCCGGCAATTCCAACCAGACTGCCATGCTGCACAAATTCCATTCCGATCGCGATGATCGCAGCCAGCACCATGTAGGTAATGATGGCGGGATATCGCCGCGACCTAAACACGATGTCGGAGATCCAGCTGTTGGTCCCGGCACCCAGCGCCATGCCGACCGGAAGTGCCACCGTGATCCACGCCGGATCGATCACGCTCGATGCGGACTTCCAGTTCGGACCAAGAAAATGCACAGGAATCCAGACCAGCAACGCGTATCTCGCCGCGTTTTGAAATCCGATCGACAGGCCGGTGGCATAGAGACGCCAATTCGACAGAACGGCGCGATAGCGCGGCAGGCTCGTGTGCATTTCGACGGAGCCGCGTTCGGTTTCATGTGGCGACTTTTCGTCCGCCGGGCCGGCCAACCCGAGATCCTCGGGCCGCTCGCGAACCGTGAGATACATGACGATGGCGCCGAACAGCATCAGAACGACCGAGAGGCGGAAAATCCAGCGCCAGTCGAGACCGAGGCCGCCGAGGATCACGATGGGAAGGAAGTACGCCAGAACCGACGAAAAACCGGACGTGCCGACGTAAAACGAATAGACGAAGCCGCGGTTTTCGTACCCCCACCAGTTTGAAAGCAGCCTGCTTCCCGGCGCAAACCCCATCGCCTGGAAATAGCCGTTGATGCCCCACGCCAGGAGGATGCCGACGAAACCCGTTGCAAAGCTGGTCGTCCAGTTCGCCGCGAACGACAGCACCGCGCCCGCGAGCATCATGGTGCGCCCGCCAAATTTGTCACCGAGATTGCCGTTGATCGACTGGCCCACGGCATAGGCCCAAAGCATCGCCGCGCTCGCCCATCCAAGCATTTCCTTGGACAGCCCGAGCTCTTTCTGGATGCCGGGGATCGCAAATCCGAAGGTCTGGCGCCCGGTGTAATAGAAAAGATAACAGAACGAGACGCCCAGCAAGGCCGCCCATTTGTAACGCCTGTAGGTGGCCTCGGCATCTGATGTGACGGAAAGAGACCCCATAACGGCCCGCCCTGTTTCGAGCATCGTGCAACTCCCCCTGGTGACGATTCCCTGCTGGCCTTTTCCTGAAGAGGCTTACTGTGCGCCGTTCAGCGCGAAATCGAAGATGTCGAAATTGCGAAGCCGTCTGGCCTCGGCGATGTTCCGATAGGTCGCGTTGAGGGGATGGGAGACTATGAACGGCACCACCTGCTCGCTCAGTCCGCCATGGGACCTGAGACGATGGCCCTTGAGGCCTGCCAGGTCGTGCTCGGTACGGCTCGAGCCGATCACCGCGTGAGTGTCGCCGATCGCGACAAAATCACCCTCGCGATCGAGCGGCATCTCATAGCGGGCGGCAGCACTTTTGCCGTCGAGCACGAGCGCAACTCCGGGGATTGCGGCGGCGGCATCCATGACCTCGGCCAGGTCCAGCTTTTTGCGCAGGTAAACCCGGACGAACGATCCGAGCGCACCATGATGTTTCACGAAGGGATCGGTGATAGGGCAGATCACGCGCACCGCATTGTCCCCGAAACGCCGGTTGATCTCCTCCTCCAGAAACACCACGCGCGGTGTCCCATCCGCGTTCGACTTGTCGTTCATGCCGTGATCGGCAATCAATCCGACCACGGCGCCGAGCTCAGTGAGCCGGCCGACCTTCGCGTCGACCGCGCGGTGGAAGGCATCCGCTGCCGGATCGCCCGGGCCGTGGGCGTGCTGAACCAGATCCGACAATGAAAGATAGAGAAGCTTGGCGCGGCCCTGCTCGAGCAGCTTGATGCCCGCATCAAGCACGAACAGCGATAGATCCGGGCTGTACATGTCGGGCGAGGGACGTCCGATCAGCGCCTCGACATTCTCAATTCCGTTTTCGGCAAGCGTGGCGCCGGCGGCCTTCTCGGACGAGAAGCAAATCCCGCCGCTCATGCGGTGGCCGAGCATTTTTCGAAGCTTATCCTTGGCCGTGATCGCGCCGACGCGCACACCCGCGCGCGACACCTCGGCCAGGATCGTGGTGGCGCGCATCGGGCTTG
Organism: uncultured Alphaproteobacteria bacterium; assembly: GCA_963722265.1. Classification (GTDB taxonomy): domain Bacteria; phylum Pseudomonadota; class Alphaproteobacteria; order Rhizobiales; family Xanthobacteraceae; genus Bradyrhizobium. Next base: position 354,203 of record CAVRKR010000001.1, read on the forward strand.
CGTCAACGACCATGATTTCCTCGCCGGTTTCCCGGTCGAGGTAGTAATTTCCGGAAATGCCGTGAAGGCGCGGCGGCGCGCCGGTTACGACCGAGACGTTGTTCGGATTGGTAAAGGTCGGCATCACTGCGTCCGCCAGCGCGAAAAAACCCTCACGCATCATCCGGGAGATGTTTGGAAACACCTGCGCGGCATTGTTGAAATTGAGGTAGCGCGGGTCGCAGCCGTCGAGACAAACCACTACCGTGGGGCGCTTCGGCTTCGCATAAGCCCGCCCGTTCACTTCGATCATGAAAAGCCTTTTTCTGTTGTGATTTTCACAAGCAACAACGACGGTAGGATGACACAGTGTGAATAGAAATTGACTTATTCTCGCTTAATCGTAACTTTTATTCCATGAAGTTACGTGACCTTCCGCTCGGATCATTGCGCACATTTGCGGTCGTCGCCGACTGCCGCAGCATCACCGCGGCGGCCGCAACGCTGGGCGTCACGCACAGCGCCGTCAGCAAGCAAGTCAAATTGCTCGAGCGATGGTTGGGTCAATCGCTCTTCGTTCTCGAGGGACGCAGACTGGTCCTGACGCCGTTCGGAGATATCCTGTCCCGCAAGCTCGGCGATGCCCTCGAAGACATCGCCGGCGCCTGTGCCTATGTGCAGCGTCAGCACGAACGGCGGACCATCACCGTGGAGGCGCCGGCAACATTCGCCATGTATTGGCTGCTGCCGCGGGTGCAGGCCTTTCGCGCCCTGGAGCCGCAGACCGACGTTTGGGTTTCCACGCGAATGACCGGGCAATCGCCCAATTTCGCCGGCCATGACTTCGTGGTCATGCGCGGTGAAACGGCGCTGACTTCCACGCGATTGAGCAAGCGCATTTTCCTGCTTCGCGAAGACATGACTGTGGTGAGTTCGCCGAAATTGCTGAACCGCAAGCCGCTCGCAAGGCCGGCCGATATCACCAGCCATGAGCTGATCGAGTTGATGACCCGCCCGGCGGATTGGCAAGCCTGGCTCAAACGCGCCAATGTCAACGACACCGTAATGGCGGGCGGATATCGGTTCGATCATCTGTTTGTCGCGATACAGGCCGTAAAGGACGGGCTGGGTTCGCTGGTGGCACCCCAGAACGTGCTGCAGATCGCAATCACCGGTCAGGAACTAGCCTGCCCCTTCCCTCATTTGAACTTCCCGGGCGAACCATACTTTGCTTACTTTGCCGGCGGCATCGATCCCGCCATCAAGCGGTTCAAGGACTGGCTGGTTCGGAAGTGACGCGCGAGAACGAAAAGTAAGAGGGAGAGCAGCCATGGAGGACATCGCGGCGCAGCGCGCAGCCAAATCGCTGCTCGCTGAGCACAAGGCGAACGCGCGCTTTCGAACAATCGGCCCGCCGGACGCGCCCGCCACCATCGCCGATGCCTACGATATCCAGGAGAAATACGTCGCCCTGCTCCGCGGCGAGCGCGGCAAGGCCGCAGGTTACAAGGTCGGGCTGACGTCGATCACCATGCAGAAATTTTGCGGCATCGACCACCCGATCGCGGGCGCAGTCCTCGCCAAACGCGTGCATCGATCGGGAACGACGGTGCACCGTTCGGATTTCGGACGGCTCGGCCTCGAATTCGAAATCGCGGTCCGAATCAAGTCGGACGTCCCAGCCCATGACCGGCCCTGTACCGCCGAGATGATCGCGCCCCATATCGCTGGGGTTTGCGCCGCCGTCGAGCTCGTCGACGATCGCGATGCCGACTATGCCAGCCTCGACGTTCGCTCGCTCGTTGCGGACAATTCCTGGAACGGCGGCATCGTGCTTTCAGAATTTGCAACCGCATGGCCCGACCTTGAAAGCGTGCTGGGGCGCGCCACGAAAGACGGGGCTCCGATCGGCGAAGGGCACGGACGCGATATCCTCGGGCATCCCTTCAATTCGGTGGCCTGGCTCGCCACCCAATTGGCCTCAAGGGGCGAGGCGCTGAAGGCCGGTCAAGTCGTAATGACCGGAAGCGTTATGAAAACCGTCTTCCCGACGGAAGACGCCAACTATCGTTTCGACCTCGCGCCCATCGGCTTTGTCGAGGTGCAAGTAAGATCGTAAGCGGGGTGGCATCTTGAAGGAAGTCGTGACCTGCAGTTTTGAAAACCGCCTTCAGGGCGACAAAGTCAGTCACATAAATCGCGGTTCAACGCCTGCCGGCCTTGCCATGGCTCGAAAATCCGGCCTGGGATTTGCGGGCCGGTTGCGGTGTCAGCCAATGCGGATAGGGTCCTTGTATACTCCCTCACAACGAATCGGGCAGTCAGTGGCGCGCTTCCCCCGGGTTGCGAAGCTTGGGCGGACCGTTGCTGCAAGTACAGGCTCTAATCACAGGCTGAGATCATCGTGAGCGCTCCGGGAACCCGCCCATCCGCCATCGCGCGCATTCGGGCACTATTGAACCAGCCTACCCATCATTACCGTCCGGCCACCACGATCTTTCTCGACCTGAGCGTGGATCGCGTCGCCGACGAGTTTCGGCTGGTGGCGCGCGGGAGCGAGCGCGGCGCGGAGAACCGGCCGACGCCGGATGCACAGACGCTCGACGATATCGAACATCAGGTCGTCGAACGGATCGAGGCGCACAAGCAGGACGCCAACGTCATCTATCTCGACCACGTCCATACCTATGACGAACGGCTGACCGCGCTGAGTTTCGAGGAGCGCTTTGCGACCATTCAGCAGGCGGCACCCGAAGCGGTCGGCGATTTTCGCGCCGAGGCCACCGTGGGCCGCGACGAGCTGTTCGTGTTGCGCCGCCGCCTCAACGAGACCGAGACCGAGCGCGAGCGCTTTCGCGCGCGCCACCGCATCGAGCGTCCGGCGCGGCTTGCAAGCCCCGGCAAAATCATCCTCAAGATCGGCGTGCTCGCCATCCTGTTCATCATCGAGGTGGTGATCAATGGCAGCTTTCTTGCCAAGGCAAATCTCGGCGGCCTGCTCGGCGGCGCGGCGCAGGCGGTGACTTTCGCGGCGCTGAACATCATCGCGAGCTTCTTCTGGGGCATGGTGCTGATCAGGCTCGTCAACCGGCGCAACTACTTCCTCAAGCTGGTCGGCCTGTTGTCGTTCCTCGCCTACCTCGCCTTTGCCACCGCGCTCAATCTGACACTGTCGCACCTGCGCGAGATTCCGCCTTCCATCAGTCTGAACGACAATGTCGGGCAGGAAGTTCTGCACCGGCTGCTGACGGCGCCGCTGGCGCTCACCGACATCAACTCATGGGTTCTGTTCGCCATCGGCCTCGTCTTCTCGCTGATCGCAATGGCAGACGGCCTGCTGTTCTTCGATCCCTATATCGGCTATGCCGGCCTCGAACGGCGCTGGATCGAAGCCACAAGGCAATTTGCCAGGGCGCGAAGCGAATTGATCGAGCGGCTGCGCGATATTCGCGAGGATGCAACGGAAACGATGAACGAAGCCGCGCGCGACCTCTCGGTCAGGCGCAGCGAATATGATTCCCTGTTGCAGGGACGCGCGCGCCTCGCCCAGCGTTTCGACCAGCATCAGAGCCAGATCGAGCAGACCTGCCGCGCTTTGCTTGAAACCTACCGCGAAGCCAACCGGAAGGCCCGCTCCACGCCTGCGCCCGACTATTTTACAAAACCCTACACCATGGAGCGGATCAGCTATGCGGGGGGCGAGCCGAACACCAGCGCGCGCGAGACCTTGCGCAAGATGATCGCCGAGACCCAGGAACTCCTGAGCCAGCAGATCAAGGCTATCCACGAGGCCTTCGACGGCGCGGTGCGGACCTATCGCGAGATCGACGAATTGTTGCCGGAGAAAAAGCATGGCTAGGCGGCCACCGCGGCAACGCGCTTCGCCGGGGCTCGGCTGGTCAGGGCTCGGTGGCGCCCTGCTGCTTCTGCTCGCGATCATATCGGGCGGGGCGCTCAGCTATTTCTATTTCTCGGCGCCCGAGCAGCCGGTGCTCGATCCCCAGACGCTCTGCCCGGTCAAGGGCCCGCAAGGCATTACCGTAGTCCTGGTCGACACCTCCGACGACTTGCCGGAGACGACGCGGCGCGAGGTGCTGGGCCAGCTCGACGACATGATCACGACGCTCCCACCGTTCTACAAGCTCGACATCCGCCTGCTCGATATCGCCGGCGTTCGCAGCCGTTCGCTGTTTGCAAAATGCAATCCGGGCGACGGTGCGGGCTTGAGCGAGTGGACCGACAACCCGCGGATCGCGCGGCTGCGGTGGATCGAGGATTTCCGAAAGCCCGCCGCACAAGCGGTGAAAAGCAGTGTGGCGGCCGCACAGTCGACCAGTTCACCGATCATGGCCGCGATCCAGGACATCGCGATCGGGGAATTTTCCGGCACAGCGGCCGAGAAAGCCAAAAAGACCCTGTATATCATCTCAGACATGATCGAATACACGAAGGAATACAGCCAATATTCGCGCGCGGGCGACTTGTCGTTCCAGCGTTACAAGCAGTCCGCCGCCTATCTGAAGTTCCGTACCGACCTGCATGGCGCAACCGTAATCATCCGCTATGTGACGCGGCAGGCCGGCGGCCAGCCTTTGCTTGACGGCACCAAGCACATGGAGTTCTGGAAAACCTGGATCGAAGACAACCGCGGCGCGTTTGGCGGCGTCAAGCGGCTGCAGGGAGCCTGAAGCGTGGCTGCACATGAAACCAGACCCATTCTGCCGCCCGGCCTGATCAGCGGCCTGTTGTTCTTCGCCGTCGTCGTGGTCGGCAGCAGCTATATCATCCTTTCGAAACTGAGCGGCTTCGGCGCGCTGGCGGTGACCGCGGTCCCGGTTCTGATCATGATCGGCTATGCGCTTCTGCTCGCGACCCGCCTGTTCCGGCTGCGCGACGACCAGTCCGGCGACAATCTTTATTATATGGGGTTCCTGTTCACGCTCACGAGCCTTGCGGTTTCGCTCTTTCAGTTTTCGGCCGCCGGCTCCGCCGAACAGATCGTGCAGAATTTCGGCATCGCTATCGCCTCGACGATCGCCGGCATTACCTTGCGGATTTTCTTCAACCAGATGCGGCGCGACCCGGTCGAGGTCGAAGCCACCGCAAGGCTCGAGCTCGCCGAGGCATCGCGGCGGGTGAAGCGCGAACTTGAAAGCGCCATCCTCGAATTCGCCTATTTCCGGCGCATGACCCAGCAATCGATCACAGACGCGCTCGACGAGGTGAAGGAAAGCATTGGGGAGGCGCATGCGCAATTCGCCGGGGAACTAACGAAATTCGCGGTGAGCGCGAGCAAGCCATTCGAAGAAGCGTCCAAGCGGTCTGTGGACACCCTCGACAGCCTGAACGAAAGGACGGTTGATGTCCTCGAGGTGTCCAGACAACTGGTACTTGAGGGCGAGGAGCTTGCGAAAAATACCACCAGCATCGTCAAGGCAATCGATGCCGTGTTCGCCCAGCTCGCCTCGCATCAGAGCTCGGACCAGGTCATCGAGACCAGGCTGGCGCCGATGATCGAGCGGCTGACCGAGGCGGTCAATTCGCTGAAGGACAGCACTGAAACCCAGGCCAGGAACGTCGAGATCAACCTCAAGCACACCCAAAGCGTCGTCGTTGCCGTCAACCAGCTGATGAGGGAACTGCACGCGGCGGAAACGAGGCGTTCGGCGACGGGACCCTGGAGTTCGATGAGTCGCGACCGATAACCTCTAAGAAAGGCGAGTTCGGCCATGGACGGACAGATTTTGCAGCAACGCTCCTCGTACCGGCGTGGCCTGGTGCTCGGCCTCACCATGGCGGAGATCATGGTCCTCCTGGTATTTTGTCTCCTGATCGCGATGGCGACGTTTCTCAAGCGCGAAGAGACCAAGCGCATCGCCGCCGAACAGGAACTGCGACAGCAGAAGCTGCAAAACGAGCGCGACCGCGAAGTCGTGGCCGAACTTGGCAAGAGCGCGGCTCTCGCCGAAAAGATCCAAAGCCTGTCGGGCTTAAGCGATCCGCAGGCCATCGACCGGTACTGGCGCGAGCTGGTGGATAGCCGGACCGTAGTGGCCGAGATCGAGAAGAGCATTTCGGTCAAGGAGCTTCGCGAGGGCATCGCAACCGTCGCAGCGCTGCGGGCCAACGGCATCGACGTGGACAAGGCCATTCGCGATGCGGAAATCGTTGGAGCGATCAACCGCGCGATGACCAAGCCCGGCGCGCCGCCGGTCGCTACCCAGGCCGTGCTCGACACTATCGCGCGAGGTTTGGCTGGACCCAGCGGTCACCAATGGCCGCCGATCATCCGGATGAGCGAAGCCGACGGCTATTTCTTCAAGTCGGGAAGCGCCGAGCTGTCGCCGACCTTCCACGACACCCTCGCCTACAAGACGCCGAGGGAAATTCTGGACTACATCCACAAGTATGACGTCGACGTCGTCGAGGTTGTCGGTCACACCGACGAACGGCCGATCGGCGCGCATCAATTCTCCAATCTCGATCGCGATCTGCTGCCGGTGCTGAAGAACTCAACCGGCGTCGTCAGCCTGACCCCTGCCGACAACGCGGGCCTTGGGCTTGCGCGCGCGGTCGCGGTCGTGAGCGTATTGCGGCAAAGCCCGCTGCTCGCCGGATATAAATTGATTCCGTTGTCCGGCGCCCAGCTGGTGAATACGGACGAGACGCTCGCGATCGCTGGATCTCCCGGCGATGTCCAGCAACGGCGGCGCATCGAAATCCGTTTGCGCAAATCCGCCTCCGGCGACGCCACGGGAAGCACCCCGCCGGCGCCGCTCGCCATGCCGCGCTAGCCGCGCCGAATGCCGGCCCGTCCCGCGCATCCATGACGCAGGGTAGGCGGGGATGGTCTGATGCGACGCGGGTAGCAAGAGATCGCGCGGCGCCGCCGTTATTGGCAGAGCTTTTTTTCGGCGTCGCAGTGCTGGGTGCACCAGGTGTGGGAGTCGCCGTCGCTATACCCGAGATGACGGCCGTTCTTGCGGCACTGGTCATAATTGTGCGCAATCGGGATCCGGACCATCTTGCCGCTTGCATCCGGCCACATCACGGTGTCATCCGCACTGACAGTTTGGACGCCGCCCAAAAACAGCATTGCAGCGGCGGCTACGCTCCCCAGTAAAACCTTCATCATGTCGCTCCCTGTTGTATCCCCTTTGGCTCGCAGAACCCCGATGCTTACGGTGGCTCGTTGGTTGTCTCGGTTAACCTCGGCGCTCTCGCGACCCGGCCCGGAACCATCACCCGACAGGTGCAATCTTAGCGAGAACGACCAAAACCGCAATGCGGGTCGAGCAACTGATGCCGAGAGGGAATCTCTTCTAAAATCTTTTTCGTAAGGGAATATTTTTGTAGCATGCTTCGGTAAAAAGCAGGGCAAACCCGGCGCAGCGCCTGCCCTATGGGATATTTTTCGCCGGGCGGAAATACGGCTGCTTGTTTCATAAGGTGGCGCCTGAAGAGATTCGAACTCCTGACCCCGAGATTCGTGGTCTAGTTCTCTATCCAGTGAGCTAAGGGCATGCTTTTATTCCGACACACCGTTGTCTGCCTTAGAAAGCAGAGGGTTGTCTCGCAACAAGGATCTCAATTCCATCCGCGAGACATTTCATGCGATGTCACCGGCTACATTTCCGAACATCGTCGTGGTCGCCGACGCGCTCACTGAGGCGGACAGCGAGGGGCGGTTTCTCTTCGGGCTCGACTGTCTGATCGCCGGCATCGCCCTGCGCGCCGGCACCAACGCAGGATTTAACCGTTCAAGGGTTTCGAAGCGCTATCGGCGGGCCCAAAATTGACGGTTCGAAAATCATGCTGTTCGCCGTACTGCTTGACCTCGATGCTGGAACGCAAGCTGCACTGCGCCCCCTGGCTGACGGGCTGACCGCAATCCCCGGGCTGCAAACCATGTGGGCGCATCACCTGACGCTGGCGGTCTATGACGACCCACCGCTCGACCGCTTCCTGCCCGGGCTGGCGCGCTTTGCCGAGACGCTGAAGCCGATGGACCTTCGTCTGGCGAATGTCGGCATATTCACCGGCGTCAATAGCGTGCTCTTTCTCGGTCCGGTCGTGACGGCGGAGCTCCTGGCGCTACATCACCGCCTCCACCAGGAATTGGCCGAGTTCGCCAGCCACGGCCTCGCCCACTACCTCCCCGGCGCATGGGTTTCTCACGTCACACTGGCAATGGACGTCAAGTCCGACGCGCTTACGAAGGCGGTTGCGATGTCCGTCGCGCAGTGGAAGTCCGCGCAGGCTCGGCTGGAAGCACTTCGGCTGGTCGAGTTGTTCCCCATTCGGACGGCCTATCGGCACACGCTGTCCTCGTCGTGATGTCGATTGTGAGACCAGGCTTTATTTTCGCGGCGGTGTCCGCAGGGAGGCGAATTTGGAAACGTGGGCGATGAACTATGACACCTTCATCGAAAAATTCACGATCTGGGCGACGGCTCAGCCGGACATCCGCGCCGCCATGATAATCGGATCGCACGCACGGCAACAGGATCCGGCCGACGAGTGGTCGGACGTCGATATCGTGCTGATGGCGAGGCACCCGGGCGTGTATCTGGCGGACGCGCGCTGGCTCGACCAACTCGGTCTGGTGTGGACGACCAATGTCGAACGGCCGCCCGTCGGCGGCGGAGCGGAACGTCGAGCGATGTTTGAGGGAGCGCTCGAGGTCGATTTCGCGATCCTATCCAGTCGAAGCGCGCGGCTGGCCCGGTTGGCGCTGCAGCTCGTGTCGAGCATACCCGCCGCGGCGCATCTGCTGCCGCCGGATATTCGCGGTCAGCTTGCCGCGATGTCGGAGGTTCTCGGCCATGGCGCCAGAGCGCTGGTCGACAAGGACGGGTTGACGTCGCCACTGCCATCAACCGGCCTCGCCGTTCCGCGGAGTGCCAAGCCGTCGCAGGAGCAGTTCACCGACGTGACCAACAGGTTCTGGCACGGGTCGGTGTGGGTCGCGAAACACCTGCGGCGGGGCGAACTATGGCGGGCAAAGGACGGGTGCGACGTCCGCATGAAGGCGAGCACCCTTCAGCTCATCGAATGGCACGCGAAGGCAACCAATGGATGGGATCTGGACACCTGGGCGCTGGGGCGTTTCCTCGAACGCTGGGCCGATCCCCGCATCGTCGCCGCACTCGGCGGCGCGTTCGCTCACTACGAGACCGAGGATGTGTGGCGGGCGCTGTTCGCCACGATGGAGCTGTTTCGGTGGCTCGCACGCGAGACCGCCGACAAGCTCGGTCTGACCTACCGGACATTCCCGGAGGAGTGCGCCACGGAATGGGTTACGCGCTGCTATTTGGAACGCGTCACGGCCGCCTAAGCAATGGTTCGGCTGAAGCCGGACGCGCCTTCAGCAAAGCCGGATCAGCACCTTCGCGGCTTTTTTCGAAGAGCAGGCGACCCGCGCCCCAAGAAGCCCCGCAGACCCAAAAAAATCCCGGCCTTCCAACTTATAACGCGTTACACCGCCACGCGTTACAGACGGAGAGGTTCCATGACAGCGCCGGCTGGAAGGATGAAGATGATGCGGCAGCGGCGGCGCGCCCGGGGGATTTGCCCTCGGCTTTGGCGCCTTGCGCATGAAGCGCCAGGATGTCGGCGATCGCGCGGTTAAGCGGCGTCGGTACACCCACCTTTTCGCCGAGCTCGACGACCGTCGAATTCGCCGAATATCAGCCGCTGCATCGGCCCGGTCTGACGGATGACTCCGGGGCGGTCAATCGTGGTCGCGACATAACCGACCCCGCCCATGATCCGCGCGGGATCGAAACGCGACCGCAGGTAAACGAATGGCGCACCATGGTCGATGAAGATGCGCGGCATTTTTACCCGATACCGTCGAGGATTCTTAACCACGGCTGCTCACCAGTCCCGACGACGGAGCCTGCAACATTTGACAGATTGTTTACCGGCCGCGGTTATCACCGCACATTAGCAACCACCACGGGAGACCCGGCCATGGCCGTAAGTCAGGAGTTCGCCGCGATGCTCTCGCAGGCCCTCGACGCCGCCGCTCGATGCGCGGCGAACGAGACTAGCGACAATTACTCCGTTCTGGGCGAGCGACTGGGCGAGTTGGAAACGCTCGCGGACCGGCGGTTGCTCCGGCTCATCCGGAATTACCTGACGGCCGGTGTGCTCGACAACGGGTTGTTTGAGGACAGCCCCAAAAAATCGCTGCAGTCCAATGTCCCATACCAGCCGCTCGTGACCAAGTTGCAAAACGGCACGCCGCTCACGGCCGAGGAATTGGGGACGTTGCGATCGCTCATCGTCGGCGACGCGGGCTACTATCTCAAATACGATGACGATTTTGATCGCTCCAAGAGCGAGCTCTCAAGGATTCTCGACCAGATCCGACAATTGCAGTCGGGCGAGCCGGATGTCTCGAAACTGATGCATGTGGGGGTTCTGTGCCGGGAAGCGGCAACGTTGCTGGCCTCGACCGAACATTATCTCGAGCAAAAGGAGCGCGTGCGGCGGTTCGAACAGGCCACGCGCGGCCCGATTGATCGGGAGGCGGGGCGGACGCTTGCCGGCATTATTGAGGGCATGGCGGCCTGACGCCGCAGGGGGGGCGGCCCAATCGCGGTCGATCTCGTCTAGAAAGCGATGGTCATGTCCGTTAGACCCTAATCTGAGATGCGCTCCTAACAATCAAAAACGCCCACCAGCGATTTATATCTCGACCGAAGAGTTATTTGTTGTCTGATGATCTCTAAGCGGTGTTAAACGCCGGAAATGTTATGCAATGATTTTTCAGCCAAACGCTCGATAAGCCCAACGATCTCGTCAGCCGGGACAGGTTTGCTATACAGGTACCCCTGAACTTCGATGCAGCCTTCGAGATTCAAACGCCGCATCTGCTCCACCGTTTCGACGCCCTCAGCGGTGGTGGTCATGCCAAAGCTAACTCCAAGCCCCGCAATGGCCCGAACGATCGCAAGGCTTCCTTCATCGACGAGCAAGTCACGGACGAACGACTGATCAATCTTGATCTTGTCGAATGGAAAACTGCGAAGGTAGCCGATGCTGGAATAGCCGGTACCAAAATCGTCCATTGATATTCGGACGCCAAGGTCCCGCAACTGATTGAGGATCGCAATATTGCGCTCCGACTTCTCCAGCAACACCGATTCCGTTATCTCCAGCTCGAGACGCGACGCCGGCAATCCCGACGAGGCCAAGGCGCTAATTACAGTGGCGACAAGATTGCCCTTGGAGAATTGCAGAGGCGACAGGTTGACCGAAACACAAATGTGCTCCGGCCACCGGATCGCCTCCGCACACGCCTGCCTCAGTGCCCATTCACCGAGCTGCACGATCAGACCCATCTCCTCCGCAACCGGTATGAACTCGGAAGGAGACACGGGGCCGCGCTCGGGGTGTTGCCATCGCATCAAGGCCTCGAAGGATGTCACCCTCTGGGTTTGCAGATTGACCAGCGGTTGATAGAACAATTTGAAGCTGTTCTGGACAAGCGCAGTTCGCATATCGCGTTCAAGGATACGGCGCGCCTGGACGATCGCATCCATTTCAGGATCGAACATACGATAAGTGCCACGGCCGTCGGATTTCGCGCTATACATTGCGAGATCCGCGCTCTTCAGCAAGCTTTCTGTATTTATCTCACCGGCAAGCCCAATGGCGATTCCAACGCTGGCGCCCACCGTTACATCGTGACCGTCTATATTGTATGGTTGACCAACAATCTCGATTATCTTTTCCGCCAATGCTATCGATGAAGACGGCTGAGCGGCCGAGATCTGCAAAATCGCAAATTCGTCGCCACCAAGTCGCGCAATGCGATCGGTTCGCGGAAGAAGATCGCGAAGCTTGGCTGCCACTGACTTCAAGAGCAAATCACCGATGGAGTGACCCAGGGTGTCATTGACTGCCTTGAACCCATCCAGATCCAAGAACAGAACAGCCAGCGGATGCGGTGTTACTGAAACATCTCTGAGCGCCTCTTCGAGCTGCTCCTTGAACAAGAGACGGTTGCCGAGTCCAGTCAGCGAATCGTGGTATGCGAGATATTGCGACCTGGCCTGTGACTCCTCGCGATCCGCAATCTCAACCTTGAGCCTGTGATTGGCTTCAATGAGGCGCTTGGTACGCTCTTCTACACGTCGTTCAAGGTCTTCATTAGCCTTGCGCAATTCCTCATTCGCAAACGCGACCCGCTGTTCCGCCCGCCTGCGGCTGATCTGGGTGTTGATGCGGGCCAATGCGACCGCAAAATCGATGGGCTTGGTGACGTAGTCGTTGGCACCCAGTTCGAGGGCATCGACGATGTTAACGCTCTCGGACTTCGCCGTCACCATGATCACGGGCAGCACGGACGCAGACTTCAAATTACGGATTCGCTTGAGGGTTTCGAGTCCGTCAATGCCCGGCATCATAACGTCAAGAAGCACCAGATCGAACGGTTCCCTGTCAATCAATTCAATCGCGGCGAATCCGCTGTCTGCCTCCACCACCTCGAAGCCGCGGCGCTCGAAGCGTCGCGTCAGGATGGAACGGTTGTCGCTTATATCGTCTACGATAAGGAGACGAGGGTTGATGCCCGACTGCCCGTCGGTTGCGCCGGGCGGGTCAGCCGCGGGCCGCAGCAGGGAAACCTGCGGTGTCTTGATGTTCGAAATAGACATCGGTATAACTTTCAGACCGTCAATACATTTGCAAGCTCCGGGGTCCCTCCGGAGTAGCTTTCATTGGCGCTTTGCTGCTCGCTCATCCATGCAAGCACGCGGATCGTAAAGCACGATCCGTGGTCAAGCTCGCTCGTGACCGAGATGCCGCCCCCCATAAGTGCACATAATTTTTGACTCAACACCAAACCAAGACCGGTGCCTCCGTATTTGCTGGAAGTACGCCGATTTGCTTGGCCGAAATTCTGGAACAGTTGCCCGATATCCGACTGAGCGATTCCGATTCCAGAATCCTGGACCTGAATTTCGATCCAGTCCCCCGCCTGACTCTTGCGTCGCTGCACGGATAGAACGATCGTTCCGTCCTTGGTGAACTTGGCGGCGTTGCTCATCAGATTCAGTGCCGCCTGCCGCAACTTGGTTTGATCGGTCGAGACGGTCCCGAGATTGCTGCGACATTTAATCACCAGCCTGTTGCCGTTCTCGGCAACCATTGGCTGGACATTGGCAATCACCTCATGAACCATCTGGTTGAGATCGAACTTCTCGATCTTCAAGTCGACCAAATTGGACTCAATCTTCGAGAGATCCAGTACATCGGTCACTAGCGACAACAAATGTTTCCCCGCCGAGTTGATGCGCTCGAGATCAATTTTCCGGTGGCCGTTTCTGCCATCCAGGTCGACGCCCTCAAGGAGGATTTCGCTGAATCCAATCACGGCATTCAGCGGAGTTCTCAACTCATGGCTCATCTTGGCGAGGAAGATCGACTTTGCGCGGTTGGCTGAATCGGCCATGTCTTTGGCTTGATGCAACCGGACGGCGGTCTCACGATGCCGCTCCGCTTCGCGTTCGAGGTCAGAGCGCATTGCGATCATATTGGCGTAATAGATCGCCATCCACGACATGTAGATCGTCGCCGACAGAATGGAGATCCAGCCTACCGGTGCAAGCTGCTCTTGCGCGACGAGTTCGGGAAATCCCCATTGGAGATAGGCGAGGCAAAAGCCGAGAATGTTGACGCTGAATAGTCCGACCACAAGGACGGGACGCTCAGACAGGTAAAAGAAGCCGAGGAGGAGGGCGATAATCAGCCACGGCAAAAACGGAGAACTCACTCCGCCATAATAATAGGCTCCGAACAATGAGGTGAAGGCGAGCAATTCGACCGAAATAAGCGCCGACAGAGACAGATCGGCGGTCAGCCGGTAGACGAACGGCAGAGTCCAGAATAACCAAATGCAAATGATCACGGTCCAGCATGCAAAGCCTGGATGCGGATCGCTGAGATAGAGAAACAGGGCGATCGACTGCGACAGCAAGGGGCCGGAAAGGTGAGTAAAGACGAAATTTCTCGCCAGGCTAAGTTCCGAGCGCTCTGCCTTCGTTGAGGCAGGGATAAACCAGTCGATTATCGCGGTCGGCAAATTCCACATCAGACGTCTCCGCAGCCCTCGATGACTTTTCTGCCGAATGGAAACGTATCGGAAGTGCCTTTAACATTTGGTGTAGTTGGCCGCCTCCAGATTAATACGAATTTAAACGCGAACTGTTAGTTACCAAATCACCTCACGTCCAAACGAGCGCGATTTATCGAATCCTTACTCGAGAAAACAGCACGGGCCAGTCCATGAAAAGCAGCTTGGCACAAATGTTGGGTGCGCTTGACCGTTTGGTAAATTATTTCATTCCGCCCGCTATCGCTGCCGATCGCGACACGCGTAACCGAGCACACGTTTTTCTGGTCAGCCATATCCTGGGACCGTTCATCGGAAACGTCGTCCCCATAGCACTTTATGTGCTTGACCCGGCCCCAGGATACGAGGTCGCGGTACTGGCGCTCTCTATCACAGCCTTCTGGATTTTCCCGTTCGTGCTGCGGGCCGGCGCATCATACAATCCACTGGCACTGGTCTCGATCCAGAACCTGATTTTTTGTATCCTCTGGAGTTGCTATTTCTACGGCGGGGTAACCTCCCCGACATTGCCGTGGGTGCTCGTCATTCCCCTGCTGGCATTCTTTTACCTCGGTCCGTCCAAATCGCTTCGTCTGATCGTGATGATCATGTTCGCCGTTAACCTGGCGATCTTCAGCAGTTTCTATTTGTATGGTTACCACCTCAAGAACGACCTGCCGGTTCACGCAATGCAGGGGTTGGGACTAGTCTCGACCATCGCGGCGTCACTCTACGTTGCAATGATGGCGCTCTACTACGCAAAGATACAGGCATCGCAGACCGAGCTGGAAAGCGAGATGCGGCAGCACATGGCGACCGCCGCCGCGCTCCGCCAGGCCACCGAGGATGCCGAGCGGGCCAGCGCCGCCAAGGCCGAATTCCTTGCCAAAATGAGCCACGAGTTACGAACGCCTCTCAACGCCGTAATTGGCTATAGCCAGATTCTCCTTGAAGACGCCGAGGAGGAGGGCGATCGGCAGAGTATCGCGGATCTAAACAAGATTCACGGCGCGGGCCAGCATCTGCTTAAGCTCGTCAACGAGGTGCTCGACTTGTCGAAAATCGAGGCGGGCAAAATGGAGCTCGACCTGGAAGAAACCGATCTGGTCGCGCTGATGGCCGAAGTTGTCCAGACTGCGGCGCCGACGGTCGAGAGCGGGGGCAACGAGATGATCTGCCGGATCGCTCCCGATCTTGGAACGGCACTTTGTGACGCCAATAAATTCCTTAATATGACCGGGCAGTTGCTCGATAACGCGGCGAAGTTCACCCGAAACGGCAAGGTGGAGTTCGTTGCTCTGCGCAATCATCACGCATCTAGCGACGAACTCGTGATTCAGGTCATTGACAGCGGCATTGGCATTGCTGCGGATCAGATCACTCATCTCTTCGAAAAATTTGCGGTCGCCGACGACTCCAGCACCAGCAAATATGGTGGTACGGGGCTTGGCTTGGCGCTGAGCCAGAAGCTCTGCAGACTGATGGGCGGCGAGATTTCCGTCGAGAGCGAACTCGGAAAGGGAAGCCGGTTCACCATCCGGATGCCGCTGCTCAGCGGCCGACGGAAAGGGGACGCTTTCGCCTCCGCTACGCTGGTGCCGTCAAATTCCGATTTTGTTTCGCAATCGATCGCGGGAACGATCAATGCATAGGATTTTCTTGTTGAAGACAACGAGATCAACAGGGACATGTTAACGCGGCGCCTGCAGCGTCACGGCTTCTCGGTCTGTTGCGCGCACGATGGAGCAGCCGGCGTTGCGATGGCCGCGAGCGAAATGCCGGACCTGATCCTGATGGATGTGGCGTTGGGTGAGATGGATGGCTGGGAAGCGACCCAGTTGATCAAGGGCAATCCCGCAACATGCGACATTCCGGTCATCGCACTGACTGCGCACGCGCTTGCCAGCGATCGCGACAAGAGCGTCGATGTCGGATGTTCCGACTTCGACACCAAGCCGGTCGATATGCAGCGACTGCTCGGCAAAATCCGAGCCTGCCTGCCCCATGCTGAGAGCGAAGAAGCCGTCGCCTAACTCCCACCTGGGTGCAATCGTCTCCGGGCGGAACCGTCAAAACTGCCGACGTCGATACTTCGCATCGACCGGACTGCCCCAGTTAAGCTTGTAGTTCACAAGCCTTATCCTCCTCGTGCACAGCGACGGCATTTGTATCGGCCATTGCGCCGGTAAACACTACCTTCAAGGCAGCTTCATCGGAGGTCGGTGCGCCCTGCGCCGATATCGGCTGCAGCAGGTAGAAGGCCGACCGGAAGCCGACCTGCATATAAAGCAAGCTCAGAAGGAAGAGCGCCGGCGATTTCAGCGGCAAGCGGCGCACCGCCACCAATTTTAGGCCTTGCCCCGAAGCAAGCCTCTTGATTCGACCCCTGAACCACATCGGAAATTGAATGAGGAGCCGGCCGTCTGGCGCGAGGTATTTCCCGGCCTGCGAGAAGAGCGTGGGAAGATAGCGCACCGAAGTCGCGAACTGCTGCGTCTCGCTTTCGAATTCCGCCTCGATGTATGGTGGATTCGCCAGGATGAGATCGAACTTACCCTCGACGTTGGAGAACATATCACTTTGCTTGACCGTGACGTTGTTCAATCCGTTGAGCCTGCAATTTTCCCTGGTGTTCTTTACTGCCGATGGGCTGATGTCGACGGCGACCAATTCACGCGCCTTGGGCGCGCAGAAGACGGCGCCCACGCCGCTCCCGCAGCCAAGGTCCAATACCCTGTCACCCTCTCGGCAGTATTCGGCACAAGCAAACTCGTTCTCCAACGGCTTATAGACGTCGGCGAATATGATCAGCCGCTTCCCTTGAATCGTTATCGACGGCCAGATTGAATTCAAGGTCCTCACGTAGGGATACCAGAAGGTCATGAACGCGCGCTTGGCAAACGACCAGATTTTCATCACCGCAGTTCCTGTGTTTTTTGCGGGGTGATCTAAGCATGACCGGGTTAAAAATCTGCCTCAACGGTATTTTTTGTTTCTTGCAAGGCGCCCCTTCGGAGAGGCGCGCGCTGTTGGCCCACCTTTATGTTGTTTGATTAATCGACCCTGAACCATTTCCATCGGCATTTGAATAACCAAAGACGGAGCTTGATCTGCATCCAAGCGATTGAGCCTCTCAAGCGAGATCAAAAGCAATCTGATATTAACGTAGCTCGCCCATCGTTTCCCGTTGTTGTCACAAATCTAATTAAGAAAACAAATTGAACAGGGATAATGATGTCAGACATTTACGGCGCACATATTCCGCCAGCCGCGTTGACTGGCAGCATGAGGGATTTCCGCTTACCCGGTGGGGCGGACCTCCTCGGACGCACCGAAGGCTTTTTCAAATGGCAAGACCTGCGCCGTCAAAACGGCCTTTGGCCGTTCTCTCGCGCCACCGAGGACGGGCCAGGCACAGCCTGCTGGGTACAAGACGATAGCGGCAACAGGATGCAAGGCGTCAATTTCGCCTCGCAGGACTATCTGAGCCTGTCGTCACACCCCGCAATCAAGGCGGCCGCGACGGAAGCGATAGAACGCTGTGGCGTGCATAGCGCCGGTTCA
Organism: uncultured Alphaproteobacteria bacterium; assembly: GCA_963722265.1. Lineage (GTDB taxonomy): Bacteria > Pseudomonadota > Alphaproteobacteria > Rhizobiales > Xanthobacteraceae > Bradyrhizobium. The sequence goes on from CAVRKR010000001.1 coordinate 371,871, forward strand.
CCCGCGCTTGTCGGCAACACGTCCCACTCCGTAGCGCTGGAGCGCAACATCGCCGACTTCCTGAAGATGGAAGAAATCGTGCTGTACCCGACGGGCTGGGCGGCGGGTTTCGGCGTGATCAAGGGCCTTGTCCGCTCGGCGGACCATGTCGTGATGGACATGCTTTCGCACTCCTGTCTCCAGGAAGGCGCAAACGCCGCCACGAGCAACATTCATTTGTTCCGCCACCTCGACAACGAATATTGCCGGAACATCCTGACCAAGATCAGAGCCAAGGACAAAGAGAACGGCATTCTGGTCGTGACTGAAGGCCTGTTCTCGATGGACTCCGACACTCCGGATCTGCTTGCGCTTCAGGATCTCTGCCGCGAGTTCAAAGCCACCCTGGTTGTCGACGTTGCGCATGATCTTGGAAATCTTGGCCGCGACGGTCGAGGCCACATCGGTGTCCAGGACATGCTGGGCAAGATTGACATCATTATGGGCAGCTTTTCCAAGACCTTCGCATCAAATGGCGGCTTCGTTGCGTGCAAGAGTCGTGCCGTCAAAGAATATCTCCGCTTCTACAGCGCTCCCGCAACTTTCTCGAATGCGTTGTCGCCCGTGCAGGCCGCAACAATTCTGAAGGCATTCGAGATAGTCGAATCCGTTGAAGGACGAGTGCTGCGTCTTGAAATGATGATGAATGTCGTGACCCTTCGAGATCGGCTATGCGAAGCTGGTCTCGACTACTATGGCGATCCCTCCGCGATCGTTTGCGTCAAGATGGGAAGCGAAGGCCTCGCTCGCCTCGTGAGCAAGCGCCTGCCTAAGCTGGGATTAGTCGCCAACCTGGTCGAATTCCCGGCGGTCCCAAAGGGAGCCGCACGTATCCGGATGCAGGTCATGGCCAATCATTCGGAGAAGAACATCGCCGATGCCGTCCGAATACTCAAAACCGCGAAGGCGGAAGCCGAGGTGGAGCTCGGAAACGTGGACAAGCCGAGCCCGTCCAAGGACCGCGTCGCCGCCTGAAGCCAGACCAGTCCGCCAAAGGCAGATTCGTCGCAAAAAGCGGGCTCCGACACAGAGTCAAAAGCTTAATGGCGCGC
>CAVRKR010000002.1:0-361820 GCA_963722265.1 uncultured Alphaproteobacteria bacterium
GCCGGCGCGGAAGCCGAAGGTTGCGAAGGCGCGGGTCGCGGGATCGCCGCGCAGCACCCAGCGATCGACGCCGTGCGAAAGGCCGGCGATCTGCAATTTAAGGTCGCCCTGGTCGCTCCAGAACCAGGGTAGGGCGTCGTAGCGCTCCGGTCTGCCCAAAAGTCGGCGGGCGAGGGAGCGGGCCTGATCGGTGGCGTTTTGCACCGACTCGAGACGCAACGGCGCGTTCAAGATCAGGCTCGGAAATTGCGCGCAATCGCCGATCGCGGAAATCGTGGGGTCGGAAGTCGCGAGGAATTCGTCGACGACGATGCCATTCGCGCAATCGAGGCCCGCGTCTCGCGCCAGCCCGTCTTCGGCAGTGACACCAACGCCAACGACGACAATGTCGGCGGGCAGGTGCTCGCCGCTGGAAAGTTCGACTTCGCTCGCGCGGCCGGACGTGCCGTGGATCGCTGTCACGCCGACGCCCAGGCGAAACTTGGCGCCGAAGGCCTGATGCGCCTGGAGGAAAAACGACGACATCGCGGGCGAGACGGCGCGGCCGAGCGGACGGTCCGCGATCTCCACGATCGTGACGTCGCCCCCGAGTGCCAACGCCGTAGCGGCGATTTCCAGTCCGATGAAGCCGGCGCCGATGACAACAACACGGCGGCCGGGCCCCAATCCCTCGCGGATCGCTTGCGCGTCGACTATCGTGCGCAGACTGACGACGCCTTTGAGATCGACGCCCGGAGCGCGCAAGACCCGTTGCCGCGCGCCGGTCGCGAGGATCAGATGATCGTAGGGTGCCACGCCGCCCGACGACAGTTCGACGCGTTTCGATTTGCGGTCGATGTGCAGCGCCTTCTCGCCCCGACGCAAGTCGATGCGGTTATCGTGGAAGAAATTTTCGGCGCGCAACGGCAGTCCGGCGAGGCCCGTCTGGCCCTTCAGGAAAGCCTTCGACAGTGGCGGCCGCTGATAGGGCAGTCCAGCTTCGTCAGAGAGCAGCGTAATCGCGCCTTCCCAGCCCTCCTCGCGCAGGCTTGCGGCTGTCTGAACGCCCGCGTGGCCAACGCCGATGATGACAATGGAGTTAGGGGTCATGTTGTTCCTCGCCGATAGACAGACACTTTGCGGGAAACCCAAGTCGTCCCGGCATCTGCAGGCCTGCATTAAATTGTGAACTCGGGCCGCGTACTCGCCCACTCCCGTATCTGCCGAATTTGAATGTCGTTGGCAACTCCGCATCAGAGTCCCGTTGCTCATTCGCATTCAATAGCTCCCAACTAGCGCAATTCTTGAATCGTCGGTCGTTGTCACGGCCCACTCTCGTGACCTCTGGCAGACCGTCCAACACGCATTAGCGTCGCATTTTCGATACGAGGGATGGCAGCCTCAACTCCGTGACCGGGTGCACATTGTCGAGAACAACGAACTACCAATCGCTCCCGACTTCTGAAAGGCGACATCATCGTGGGCGATGGCTTTCGCGCAGACCTCAATCAACTCCTCTACGCATATTTTGTATCGGTCACATGGTGACGGGCTTGGCCGCAGCTGGCGTAGCCGGGAGATTGTCGGCGTTGTGAGCAATCGCAATAAATTTATGTCGACCTGCGTTCTGCGGAAAACGATGGTTACAGACGCAACATGGACGCGCTGTCGCTCTCGTCCGTCGAAAACTCGCGGTTACCGCGGCAATTGCGACCTCGCCCCTGGCAAACCCAGCAGTAAACCGGGCCAAAGGAAAACCAAAGATAGAGCGTTACGTTTGAAACCATCGCTCGTTCCGGCCCTCGGAGCCGGCGCCAAAGACGCCTTAGTATCGCTGATGGATCCGGACGCTGACTTTGGGTTGGGCTTCATTCGAGGCCGTAACGCTCGGTACGCGAGGACATACAGGTGGACAGGGCCACAGGGGAGGTAGGCATGCCCAAACTGCAGCGGCAAGACTATTACGACACGGCCCGTGATATGAACTGGGCCTTCTCGTACGTGAAAGACGAAGATGTCTTTCCGGAAGAGCTCTCCAAGAGCTTCGGAATTGCGGCTGGCGAGTGGTGGAGTTGGGACGAGCCCTACAAGCTTACCTATCGCGAATATGTGCACAACCAGGCCGGCAAGGACGCTGGCATCTATTCGATCCGCTCGACGATAGCGCGTTCGAAACTCTATGAAAATCTCGATGTCGGCTGGAAGTCGGCGATCAAGGCGCACTATGGCGCCATCCCCGTTCCTGAATATTTTGCCTCCATCGGCGAAGCTCGCATGGTGCGCTTCGGCCGCGCCGCGGCCTGGCGCAATATGGCGACCTTTGGGACGCTTGACGAATGCAGGCACGGACAGGCGCAGATCTACTTCCCATATTGTCTCCTGGACAAAGATCCGCAGTTCGATTGGGCGCATAAAGCGATGCACACCAACGAATGGGGCGTTATCGCCGCCCGGAGTTTGTTCGACGACATGTTCACCGCCAATGATGCGGTCTCAACTGCGATACAGCTCACGTTCACCTTTGAAACCGGTTTCACCAACTTGCAATTCCTGGGCATGGCCTCGGACGCGCTGCATGTCGGCGACATCGAGTTCGGTGCGCTGATTTCGTCGATCCAAACTGACGAAGCGCGCCACTCGCAGCAGGGCGAGCCGACGCTCAAGATCATGATCAAGAACGGCAAGAAAGCCGAAGCACAGAAGATGGTCGATCAGATGTTCTGGCGATCATGGAAGATATTCGCGCTGCTGACCGGGATCTCGATGGACTATTATACGCCGCTTGAGAGCCGGACGATGTCGTTCAAGGAGTTCATGCAGGACTGGATATGTCGGCAGTTCATGGACCAGTTCAAGGATCTGGGCATGGATTTGCCCTGGTACTGGGAAAAACATTTCCTGCCGGAACTCGACTCCATTCATCACGCCTATCACCTCGGTGTCTGGTTCTGGAGGCCGACCGTCTGGTGGAACCCCGATGCCGGCGTCTCCGCGGGCGAGCGCGAGTGGCTCGAGCAGAAATACCCGGGTTGGAACAAGCGCTTTGGCAAATACTGGGATGTCATCAGCGACAACGTGCGGGCCGGGCGCATCGAGAAGACCTATCCCGAAACACTCCCGATGGTCTGCAATTGCTGCCACATCCCGGTTTGCACGCCGAGCATCGATAAGGCGCCTCGGATTACTTCGCATAACGGTCGCAAGCTGACCTTCTGTTCGGAGGTCTGCGAATGGGTCTGGAAGAGCCAACCCGAGCGCTACGACACGCATCTCTCCATCGTCGATCGGTTCCTCGCAGGTCAGATCCTGCCGCCGGATTTGAATGGCGCGCTGCAGTATATGGGTATCACGCCCGACGTCGCCGGCAATGACGCCGAGGGCTACGTCTGGGACAAGATGGTGCGGCCGCTCGCGGCCGAGTGAATTCCAGTTGCTGATTACCGTCGCATTTCGACGGAGAAGCTGCACGCAGTGGATGTAACCGCTGCGCATCTAAAGACAAATAAGCAGGGAGGCGATATTGGCTCTGTTTCCGCTTCAAGCCAACTTTCGGGGAGACTTTGTCGTCCTCGTGGTTCCGGTCGACGATGGCGACGACATGAACGTCGTCGCCGATAAGGTGGCTCATCATGCTGTGGGGCTTCGCGTCGCCCCGCGGGACGCGGCCAAATGCGTCTATTACAACGGCAAAGAAGTTCCGTCCGAGACGACGATTGCGAATTCGGGCATCCAGCCAATGGACTGGATCGAGGTCGGCTATGTCGAGTGACGAAGCCATCAAATGGGTCAAGGTCGCGACGCTCGACGATTTGTGGGAGGGTGACTTTCTCGATCTTCAGGTCGAAGGCGAGGAGGTGATTCTGGTGCATTTGTCGGGCGGCGAAATCCGCTGCTTCCAGGGCATGTGTCCGCATCAGGAAATTCTCTTGGCGGACGGCAAGTTGGACTTCGACAAGGGCGTTCTGACCTGTTCCGCGCATGAATGGCAATTCAATCTGCAAGACGGAAGCGGCGTCAATCCGCGCGGCTGCAAACTGTTCCGATACGAAGTGAGAAAAGACGGCGAGGATGTCTTGGTCGGCGTGCCGATCGACGGGCGCATTCGTCGCCTGCGCCACCGAGTTCAGCAGGATGCTTAGGGGGAAACCATGAACGCGACAGTTGCGTCCAAGCTTGTCGGGCCCGTGATTTGGGGCGTTGACGACGATATCATCGATGCGGTCATCACCGCCGCGGAAGTCGACAATCCCGATGTCGAGCTCGTTATCGAGGATCGCGGCGGATACGTGCGCGTTCAAGCCGCCAGCGAGTTCCGATTGACGCAAACGAGCATGGCGATCGCGCTCGGACGCCCTTTCCGTCTTTCCGAGATTGAGCCAAGTTTGGTGTCCTTCGCTGGGCGGTTGGAGTCGAGGGACGAGGCATGGGTCTGGACGATCCACAGCTGACGCACAAAAGGAGGACACGACATGGCCGTTCAATCAGCTAGCCGCAAGCGCAAGAAAACCTGGAGTCTGTGGACCGAGCGGCGCCAACCGTCGGAATATGAGGCCGTGACCTATAAGTTCCACAGCCATTTCCGCCGGACGCCGGCCCCGTTCGAAATGTCCGAGCGCTGGTCGATCAATAAATTCTACCTCGAGAACCGCGAGGGTTCGAAGTTAAATGTCGACGACTGGGAGGGCTACCGCGACCCCAGCGCCTACACATATCGACGCTATGTTGAGGATCAGAAGGATCGTGAAGTCTATTGCGACAATCTGATCGACGAGTTCGAGCGGCGCAATCACTTCCAGGGATTGTCCAAGCACTGGCTCGACTTCCTGGCCGAGAATTACTTGCCGGTCCGCTTCCCCGGACACGCCATGCAAATGAGTGCGGCCTATGTGGCTCAAATGGCCCCGGCCGCCTTCATCACCAATACTCTCTATTTCCAGATGGGCAACGAGATGCGCCGCGTGCAGAGGCAAGCCTATTTGGCGAAAGTGTTGGCGCTGGATACCGGCCGCCCAGAGCTCGCCGACAGCAATATCGCCCGCAAGACTTGGACTGAGGCCCCTCAATGGCAGGGTCTACGCGAGTTGATCGAAAAGCAATTGATCGCCTATGATTGGGGTGAGGCCTTCGCGTCCCGCAATCTGGTGCTGCGCCCTATTTTCGATTCGATTTTCAACTCTGAGATCGCGAAATTGGCGGAGGCCAATAACGATGCGTTCCTAGCTCTGCTGCACGGCGATTTCCGCAGCTATGACGAAGCTTATGCGGTCGCGAACACCAAGGCTCTAGTGAGCTATGCTACGGCTAAGGATCCCTCGCACGCAAAGCTGCTGCGCGGCTGGGTCGACAAATGGTCGCAGCTGGGCCAGGCGGCGGCGCGGGGCCTCGCGGGAGCGCTAGCCAAGGCTCCGGGCGCGGACAGTGCGCAGGCCATCGTCGAACGCGTAATCGCGGCCCAGACGCGGCTCGTCGCGGAATGCGATCTATAAGCGATCGGCGCGCCGGGGCTCTCGCTGCGACAGCTTCGGCGCCCGATCCGAACCACCTGATGCCAGGGAGACCGGAGCTGACAACGCGGCGAATCCTCATCGAACCCGACGGGATTGAAATCGCGGCGCGCGCGGATGAGACCATCCTTCAAGCAGCACGTCGCGCAGGGATCGATCTACCGTACGAATGTGGTTGGGGCAGTTGCGGCGTTTGCAAACTGACGCTTGTCAGCGGCGAGATCGAACTGATCTATCCCGGCGCTCCTGCCTTCAGCCAGCGCGACGCGCGTCGCGGTCGTATTCTGGTCTGCCAGGCGCGCGCGACCTCAGATCTGATCATACGGCGCAATCCCGGCGAGTGGGCGGGGACGCCGGTCCGGTGCGTGGAACAGATGGCGACGCTGCGAAGGACCGAAGTGCTGGGTCCCGAGATCCGCCGGTTCACCTTCGAGACCGAACACGCTGCGCAGTTTTTACCTGGGCAATATGCGATACTTCACCTCGGCGAAAACCTGCGGCGCGCCTATTCGATGTGCAATCTACCGGAGGGCAGGCTGCTGCAGTTCATCGCCAAGCGCTATCAAGGCGGCAGTGGGAGTAATGCGCTGGCAAGGATGCAGCCGGGTCAAAGTCTGAAGATAGAAGCGCCCTTCGGCGCGTGTACGCTTAGTCGTAGACCCGGCCGCAAGGTATTTGTCGCGGGCGGGACCGGCATATCGCCGATCTTGTCGATGGTCTGCCAAGCGGCCGAGGAGGGGTTTGATTTTGAAGCGCCAGCCCATGTCATCTATGGCGTCCGATCGCCGGCTGAACTTGCGGCCGGCGAACTACTGGAACAGGCGGTCCGGCGTATTCCCAACGCGCGATATCTACCGATCGTGGAAGTCGCGCCTGTAGGCTGGCGGCACGCGACGGGCTTTGTCACCGATGCAGTTGTGGCGACGGTGCCCGAACTCAGCGCCGCTGAATATTATGTCGCGGGTCCCCCGATGATGGTGAATGCCGTAAAGGCGCTACTGGGGTGCGCCGAGGTCCCGATCACGCAGGTTCATTATGACAGCTTCGGCTAGAGCAAGATCACGCGACGTACCTGCATGGAATATGGCGCCGGGCCTGCGCCGCATGGGTTGGCGCCAGGGCCCGCTGCCGCGGTTGGCGCCGAAGTGGCCCTGCCATCAGCTGGAAGACAAGTCCCCGGACGGGTATGTTGACAGGCTTGCCTCGTTCGCCTCGGAACTTCCTGGCGTTGAGGAGGAGGCACCTCCGCTGGACGCGCCGGGGCGTGCTTTCGTCCTCGACAGCGCGCACGCAAAGGGGCAGCCGGAGTCCTATGTTTTCGCGCCGTTTTGGCTGATCGTTCGCCCCGAAGGCTCCTTGCACCTAATGCTGCGGCCGAATTGGGCCCAGAAAGTCGTGAGCAAAGGGTGGGGCACCGTGCATCCGTTCGCCCGCTATATGGCCGGCGCCGTCCCGCCGCAGAGCCTTGTCATCTATGCGCCGCGCGACCCCCGCGAATTGGCGACGATTTTGCGGGTTGTCGAAGCAAGTCATGCCTACGCGACCGGCCGGATCGGAGCGATCGCACTCCCCGACAGCCGTTGGTGATCCGGGGAGATCGAAAAAGCTTGGCGCAGACTCCGCAAATTGCAAATGACGGCGGGGTTGGAGACCTGCGATGATCGACCTACCCAAGCCGTTAAATTTCATTGTGCGCCTTGAACGTCCGGAGGGAACGCTGACGTTCCGGGCGGACGAAGACGAGTATCTTTTGTACAGCATGGTCGATGCTGGCATCGAGACCCCTTACGTCTGCGAGCAAGGTTGGTGTTTGGCCTGCGCGGCGCGTCTAGCGAGTGGCGAGGTCGATCGCCAGGGCGCTCTGACCCTCTATCCTGAAGACATTGAGGCCGGGTTTGTACTGTTGTGCTCGACCAAACCTCGCTCCGATCTCGTCCTAGTTCAAGATGAGCGCCAAACCCGCCGTGAGATGACGCAGCATCGGATCGAATGTAATCAGTTGGCAAGAGCTTATCCGCCCGGCTCCAGATCTCTGTTCCGTCGTGGGAGAGCCAAAAAGAGCGGCGCGAGCTGAGCAATAGGATCTTGGCGGACAACGAGCCGAACTCACCCTGATCCTGAGCGATTGCGATGAACACGAGGTTTTCAAGTAGATGAAAGAACTTGATCTTGCAGACGTCTATCGATTGCTTGAGCCCTGTCCGGTACCTCTGCTGACGACTGCCAGTGGATGGAGGCAACGGTCCGCAGACGCTTCGAGCGCGCGCTGGGAACGCAACGCCAGTTGAGGGGGAAGACGTGATGCATTTTGATCAGGTTGTCGGCGTGCCCGCGCTCGCTGCCGGGCAGACTATAATTGTCGGTCCCGGGGAAACCAGAGTCTATGCAAGAAAGGTGCTTGCCTGGACAATCGGCGCCTTTGTCGTGCCGCCCGTAATGTGGCTGCTGATTTCGTGGTATTTCAATGTCTGCAACTTCGAACAAACATTGGCATTGGCCTTTACACCTCTCCTTTGGATCTACGTGATTGGTTACATAGGCGCCGTAGCCAGCATGACCACGCGTCATTTGAACCGGGTCAGGGCATACCTGGCCGAACCTTCGGCGGCGCGCGTCATTCAGGCACAGCGGAGCCTGGCACTCCTGCCGATCTTGTTTCTCGTCGCGATCACGATCTATTGCATCATCGGGCCCAATACCGCCCTATTCGGCAAGGCATTCCTCGACCGAACCAAATACGTCCTAGATTGGTTGCTGGGAATCCCGATCATTTTCATCTTCTCCATGCCGTTCTTCCTTCGAATGGTTGCCAACCTCGAAAGGTTGGCGGCTGGTGTCCCCATTTCGCACGACTACAAATTTCTGTCGCTGTCCAGCAAGATGCTTCTCATCTTCGCGTTTACGACATTGGGTGCCGGGTTCATTCTTGCGCTTGGAAGTCTCTGCATCGTCAATGGCGCGGGCGACAGCGACGTGTTTGGTGTCCTTGCGACAAAGCTGTTCTTCAGCGGTGTACTGATCGCCGCGATCGCCGCCATGAACCTTTTCCTCATAGTGCACCATGTGCTCATGCCGATCCGGCACATTGCGGACGCCACTCTGAGGCTCGCCGGCGGTGAACATATGGACGATTTCGACGCGTTGGGTCGACGCGACGAACTGGGCGACATAGCCAACTCGCTCAAGACGTTCGCGGGGTTGATTGCCGAACGTCGCGAATCGGCTGCCCGGGAGGAAGGCCAGAAGCGCCAGGCGGAAGAGGACCGCAAGGCGGCGCTGCGGCGTTTGGCCGATAACTTCGAAACCCAGGTGGGCTCAGTAATTGAGGCGGTCACTTCGGCTGCCAACGGATTGCAGGGATCGGCAAAGCAGATGGCTGCGATGGCGACCGAGACTAACGCCCAAGTGACCACGGTGGCTTCGGCTGCCAAACAAGCATCGAGCAACGTACAGACGGTGGCGTCAGCGTCCGAGGAATTATCGGTCTCGATCAATCAGATATCCGGTCAAGTTGAACACTCACGCGTGGTCGCTAGTCGGGCCGAAGAAGAGGCTGCACGAACGACGGAATTGATAGAACGATTGTCGGAGAACGTCGGGAGCATTGGCCAGATTTTGAGCTTGATTGCAGATATCGCCAGCCAGACCAATCTTTTGGCCTTGAACGCGACAATCGAGGCGGCTCGGGCTGGCGATGCCGGCAATGGATTTGCCGTGGTTGCTGGCGAAGTAAAAAATCTTGCTAACCAAACGGCTAAAGCTACTGACGAAATCGGCATCAAGATTTCAACGGTTCAAAACGGCACCGCCGATGCAGTGAAAGCGATTCAATCGATTACCCAAGTCGTCAATGAAATGGGTGGAATTAGCACTTCAGTTGCTGCAGCGGTGCAGCAACAGACGGCAGCAACGAGTGAAATCGCCCGCAATGTGGATCAGGCGGCGATAGGGACTCAGGAGGTTTCGCACAACATTGCCGGGGTTGAATTAGCTGCTAGACAAACTGGACAAGCCGCTAGCCAGATCAGTGAGTCTTCTAGCGAGTTATCGAAACAAGCCAACGTACTGAAAAGTGAGGTAGGACGTTTCCTCGACCACGTGCGATCGGACAAGGAGAATGCGCAAAGAATCTGACGGAATTCCGCGCCAGGGCCGCGCGTCTCGACTCAGTCGGGCGAAAAATTCGGACTCTGGGTAAGAAACTGCGGCGCTATTGGACAAATGCATGCCGCGACTGTGCTCAAGCCTCGCTGCACGACTGCCAAGGAGCGGCGGATCACGCGCTGGGAGCATGAGCATGTACTGGAGGCTGTCCAGAAGCGCCTCGACCAGAACCCGCATGCCATGCGCTTGCGTCGCCAGACGGCCGAGTATCCGGGTTGGACGGCATTCGCGATCCGAAAGAGATCGCCGAGGCCGTCGTCAAGGAACTTGGGCTTCCGTAGGCTGCCTTGATTCACGTCAATGTGGCCAGGGTCCAACGGTGGATATTTGTCGATCTTATGGACACACGGACCCCTGAGACGACGAAATCGGCCACTCCGCCCAGCGCAAAGTGCGTCAAGGAAACTCGGTTGTAACTAACATGCTTGATCCCCGGACCGGGCGCACATTTCGTACATTCGAGTGCCGAGCTTGTGGTGAAAAGAGCTGGGTCTCCGATAAGTGAGGCCGCCTCAGTTTCATTTCGAACGTCTCATGTTGGCACGAAACCGACATACCGGTGCAGTTGCTGCATGTCCGCTGTTGAGGGATCAACAGACCTAACTCGATTTTGCGGCGCAAACGTCCGTCACAGCCTATTCTCGTCTGCAAATTGCTGATTTGATCCCCCGCATTGCAAGCCGGAGGTGGTTGATCCTGCACCTTGGAGGGCAAGGGATGAGACGACGTGAACTCGTAAAGGGAATTGCCGGTTCGGCGATCTTCCGGCGTCCGACGTCGTAGGCAAGGCCGAGGACGTCGCACTCCATGGCGCGCGACGCGTAAAAGGCCGAAGCGCGTTCATAGGCAAGGCTTCGTTATTGACAAAGCCGTTTGTGCGAGACGACTGGATCGCCTTTTCGTACAGGCGTATCGCATCAAGCTCACGTCTTAATCTTCGGGCGAAATCGCGTCTCGCCGGCAGTCTATCTGTTTAAAGCCGCAGGAGCTGAAGGCCGCGCTTGAGACCGCGCTGGCGCACAAGGGGCCCGCTCTGGTCGATGTGGTTAGGCATGATCGCCGTAGGCGACCCGTCCTATGACATCAACGAGCAACTTCGCGCAGCGAAGGGAGCGCATCGACGTGCGCTCCCTCGAGAGACCACCTAACGTCCCAGCACCGCGCGCATGACGCGCGTGAGTTCGGCGTCACCCCCGCAGACGCAATCCAAACCATTACCTCCGGGATGACTGGATGGCGATCAACGAGAGCAACAGTTTGGATGCCGTTATTTCTATCATATTTGGCGAAGGCCTACGCAGCGCTGGACCAATTCGAGGAAGCTTGGCGTTGCATAGACGAAGCGTTGACTGCGGTGGAAACAACCAAAGAAAGGTGGTGCGAGGCGGAAATGCATCGAATGGCAGGCGAGCTCACGCTCTTGTCGCCGGAGCCGGACGCGGGAAAAGCTCAGGCGCATTTCGAACGTGCGATGACAGTTGCTCGCAAACAGCAGGCAAAGTCCTGGGAACTGCGCGGGGCGACGAGCATGGCGAGGCTGTGGCGCGACCAGGGCAAGCGGCAGCAGGCCCACGATCTTCTCGCTCCGGTGTACGGCTGGTTCACCGAGGGCTTCGAGACGATTGACCTGAAGGAGGCCAAGGCTCTGCTCGGTGAACTGCACGCCTGACTAAGCAATCCAAAACCGCCCCGATTTTGTTGCGGCGCATGAGTTCGGAAGTGGCACCAAACGGACCTGCTGCCGCAGTCGCCGCACGTCTGCTTTCAGGGGATGAACGGACCTCGTTGGGCGTACCGGCTGATTGCGACCACTGGTTCCGATTGATTGCGACCAGGCGTTCCGATTGATCGCGACCACCCATTCCGGGTGATCGCGACCAGGCTGTGGAGGGGGTGTAACCGGCATCGTTGGGTGATCTTCGAATTGGCATTGCTACGACCCTTTGAGAAGGAGCGGGCATGCCAGGACAGAGATTACCCATGCGCAAGATACGCGATGTGCTGCGGCTAAGTGCCGACGGCATGTCCAAACGGAAGATCGCGGCCAGCCTATCGATCGGGGCGACGGCGGCAGGCGACTGCATTCGGCGTTCACGGCGGGCCGGCTTGAGCTGGCCGCTGCCTGAGAATCTGAGCGATGAGGCGCTGGAGCGGATTTTGTATCCGCCGCCGAAGGTCACGGCGAAGGACCGGCGACCGCGGCCGGACTGGGCGGCGATCCATCGCGAGCTGCGCCGGCCGGGCGTGACGCTGCAGCTGTTGTGGGAGGAGCATCGCGGCATCCACCCCGACGGTTACGGCTACAGCCGATACTGCGAGCTTTACCGCGCCTGGGAGGGGCGCCTTTCACCGACCATGCGGCAGCTGCATGTCGCCGGCGAGCGGTTGTTCGTCGACTATGCGGGCACGACCCTTGAGGTGGTGGACGGGACGACCGGTGAGGTTCACGTCTGTCAACTGTTCGTCGCCGTGCTCGGCGCCTGCAGCTATACCTATGCGGAAGCCACCTTTACGCAGCGCCTTGTCGATTGGATCGGCTCGCACACACGGGCGTTCGCTTTTTTCGGCGGCGTCACGGCGCAGATCGTTTCCGACAACTTGAAGTCGGGCGTGACGAAAGCGTGCTTCTACGAGCCGGCGGTGAACCGCACCTATGCCGAGATGGCGCATCACTACGGCACCGCAGTAGTTCCAGCACGTCCACGTCGCCCGAAGGATAAATCTAAAGTTGAAGTTGGAGTCCAAGTTGCAACTCGTTGGGTCATCGCGAAGCTGCGTAATCGGCGCTTCTTCTCGCTGGCCGAACTCAACGCCGCCGTCCGGGAATTGGTCACGCAGCTTAACGATCGCGTGACGCGGCATCTGGGGACCAGCCGGCGTGCGCTGTTCGAGGAGATCGAGCGCCCCGCGCTCAAGAAGCTGCCGGTCGATCCCTATGTTTACGCGCAATGGAAGGAATGCAGGGTCGGCCTCGACTACCACATCGAAGTCGAGCGGCATTATTACTCGGTGCCGCACACGTTGTTGCGCGAGAAGGTGTGGGCACGGATCACGGCGCGCACCATCGAGATCTTCCATCGCGGCAATCGAGTCGCGGCTCATATGCGATCGTCGTCGGACCGACGGCACACCACGGTGCGTGAGCACATGCCGAGCAGCCATCGGCGCTATGCCGACTGGACGCCGGAGCGGATCAGGCGGCAGGCCGGCGAGATCGGGCGTAATACCGCGGCGCTGATCGAGACCATCCAGCGCGAGCGCTCTCACCCGGAGCAAGGATTCCGGGCCGCGGTCGGCATCATCCGGCTGGTCAAGAGCTATGGCCGCGACCGGCTGGAGGCAGCCTGCGGCCGGGCGCTGGAGATCGGCGCGCGCTCCTTCACTTCCGTCAATTCGATCCTGAAGAACAACCTCGAAGCCAAACGGCCTGCACCTGCCGCGGACGGGCCGCCGATTGCGCACTCCAACATCCGTGGCTCCCGTTACTTCCATTGAGGAGAACACAATGCTGACCCACCCCACCCTTGACCAGCTCAAGACGCTGAATCTCGACGGCATGGCCGATGCCTTCGTCGAGTTGCAGAACCAAGCCCAAGCTGCCGAGCTCTCGCACGCCGAATGGTTGGCGCTGCTGCTCGATCGCGAGGCGGCCAGCCGCAACACCAGGCGCTTTCAAATCCGGCTGCGAAGCGCCAAGCTGCGCCACAGCCAAGCCGCTATCGAGGACGTCGACTACCGCACACCACGACGGCTCGACAAGGCGCTGTTCCACCAACTTACGGCCGGCAAATGGATCGCCGAGCGCCGCAATCTGCTCGTAACCGGGCCGTGCGGTATCGGCAAATCGTGGTTAGCCTGCGCACTCGCCCAGAAGGCATGTCGGGACGGCTACACGGTCATTTACGCTCGCGTGCCGCGGCTGTTCGCCGATCTGGAGCTCGCCCACGGCGACGGTCGCTTCACGCGCCTGTTTCGTACCCTGGTCAAGGCCGACTTGTTGGTCCTCGATGACTGGGGACCGGAACGGCTCACCGCCAACCAGCGGCGAGATCTGATGGAAATCGTCGAGGATCGTCACGGCAATGGCTCCACGCTCATCACCAGCCAACTTCCCCGTGATAAATGGCACGATGTCATCGGCGAGCCCACGTTCGCGGATGCCATCCTCGATCGCATTGTCCACAATGCCTATCGGCTGGAATTGGATGGACCCTCCATGCGCAAGCTCCAAGCCACCGAGCAGGCCGAAACTGAGGCTCGATCATCCGCAAAGGAAGCCGCCAGTACCCTGACTTCCCCAACCAAGCCAGCAAAAGGCGACCACAAATGACCGCCGTGCCCAACTTCCCGCCCGCCCCGGTGGGTCAACAGAGACCTCCCGCGCGCGCCGCTGCGTCAACCGTCGGGGTACTCCGCGTCACGCGCGGGTCCCTCCTATTGACTACCGGGACGGCCTCTCGACGTGCTTGACCAAACACCAGGAGACTGACATCACCACCATCATCATCCAACGGTGCCGTCAGCACCCCGCGACGCACTGGTCGCGATCCGTCGGAATGGGCGGTCGCAATCGTCGGAATTTCGCAGACCTCGTGCTGATGCGCCCCCAGGTCCGACTTTGACCGTGCGCCCCGAAGGCGCGGATCACTAGTGGAGGAAGATTCCACCCAGAGAGTTGTCGATTGATCTGGTAGCTGACGAGCGGTTCGGTCGGGTAACCGGCAGGGCTGGAGCCTCGTGACAAAGGCCGCTTTAGGCGGTTGAGCAATCTAGCGGGCCGTAACGTGAGTGAAGCCTGAGCAGGCCTCGAAAGTGACAATGCGGATGCCGACCTGCCGGTCATTTGGGGAAGGCAGCATGAGCGGGGAAGCAATCGACACGCGCACCCGCTCGATCCGCCGGGGTAGTGGGCACGGCACGTCGGAAAGGTGGTTCGGGTAATCGGGGGAGGCCCGTCAAGGGCGAGGGTAGCGACCTCGACGTCGCGAAAGGCGGCGGCCATGGCGGGAGTCGGACGGGGTCGTATGGTGCGCTGGGCAGCGCATGAATCAGGAGGGTTAAAGTCCCTCCGGCGCTTGAATGAGGGGCGCTGTATCCAAAGGTGGGGGTAATGCCTCGCCGGCCAGCGGGTTCGCTCGCTGGAGGACAGGGTGTCCGGAGCGATCTGGAATCCGAAGGGTTTGAGGAGAAGTATCGGGCTGTAATCGAATGGGAGAGATCCCTGATGAACAGGTCGGCCAAAGATGGGGTTAGGTCGAGCCCGCAGTATGGGGGCGAAGGCGTTACTCATTCACCCATCGCACCAAGGTGTTTGCTGGCGGCACGATACGGAAGATTCAAGCGTGACCCCAGGAGACCTGTCGGTGTCCTGGTTTTAAACCAGGTAAGCGACCCTATAAGCGAAAGCGAAATGGGAAGCGATGCACCGCCAGGAGTTGGAGAACGTAATAGTACCTGAAGCGCGAGACGAATAACTCACGTGACCGGCGACTATCGCGCGACAATCTGGATGAGAACGGCGCGTCAATCTGGGTGAGACGAGGCGGCGGAGCGGAGGGATAATTGACGCTATCCGACGTCTTGGCAAGCTTTGATCGACGCGGAGCGTCGATCAGTCTTCGGCTTTTTCTGCCGCCGAGAGACTATCGCTGCGATGCTCGCGCGGCGCTCCCCCAAGTACCCACAGCGCATTCTGCAGACCCTCGGCCAACGCGACAAAGCTCTCGCCACCGAGCACGACGTGGGCATGCTCAAAGCCCGAGAAGGCGAGCCGGAAGTGGTACAGCCGATGTCCCAGCACGACACCCGCGACGGTGACGCCGAGGGCACTCGTGTCGGTGAAGTCGGACAGGCCAAACCGGCCGGGCTCGTGCTCCTGACGGAAGATCACATCCTGCTCGGGGCCGGCCAGGGCTCGCCACGTGCGCATGCGCCGTTCCAGCGTGCGCCGAATGCCGGCGCTGATCTCCGGATGGCGCCGCCGGATCTCGTCGAGCACCGCAATGGCCCGAATGCCGGGAGCAGACTTCAGGATCGGCACAATCTCGCCGTCCCAAACCTCGGCCAATGGGTCCGGACGCCGGCGGCCTCGCGGCGCTTTCTTCTGCGAAGGCAGCCGCGGATCATCCTCGATGCGGTAGCCGGTTGCACGGCTGAAGCCGGACTTGGCGGCAGCAACGGTGGCATCTTTGCTATGTCGGTAAATCATGTACAGCCTCATCTGGTGGTCGGTGATGTGAAGGCCGGGCAATCGCTGATTCCTCAATTTCGAGACGAATCAGACACTTGACCCGGTCGCTCACGACCGCCAGACCGCACTGACCCCCTTGGGGAAAAGTGCGCCGCCGGGGCTGGACGAACTTCGCTCGGGCTACGCCCTCGCTCCGTCCGTCCAGCCCCGGCGCATCCTCATCCTGATTGACGCTGCTGTCTCACCTTGATTGTCGCGCGGCAGGCGACGGCGGATCGAGAGTGGTCCGGGGAAGGACGTTCGTGAATGGATCGAGCTTTGAGCGATTGAGGTAGATGAGAAAGGAGTGTGACGATGGAAAGTTCCCTTTGTGAAAAACCCGAACGTCACGCTTCGAGGAGACTATCCGATCATTTGACGTTCGAAGGTCAGAAGCAGGAGGTCCACTCTCTGGTGGACACGGTAGGTCAGCCTTTGTCTCACTGATCCCTTCTCTCCGGACCTCGCAAAGCCATTCATGAAAGCGGAATGCGGGAAAACTGCACGTTCCGTTTGAGTGGCGGACGGAGGCGAGCCCTTCAATGGGCGCCTCCTCCGACCCGACACCGTTGAAGCCGGGTAATGCTGGCTGAGGAAAGGGCCCTGACTTCTGGTGCGCTTTCGAAGATGGCGAGGTCGTGGTGATTGGCGATGAGCCTGCAAACACCATCAAAGACAGGAGCCGCCGGAGATTGCTGTGTCGAGGGGCGAAGGAGAGTTCCCCACCGTGCCGCAGCCGCGTGCGGTTAGTTTGCTCTCCGTGTGTCTCACGGTGAAGCCAGTCGGAGAGAAGCTATGGGGCGGGCGGCGGAGGTCGTGGCACCTTCATCGTCCATACGAACCGATGGAGGTTGCCCGTGGCCCAAGTCAATGATCTCAGCCGAAGCGTGAGCGCGTTTGATCCGATCTCGACCTTAGTGGTGGTCGTCGAGATGAGCAAGGCGAGCTGGCTGGTGAGCGGCGTCGTTCCCGGCGTCGAGCGCCAGCCGTTGAAGAAACTGGAGCCGGATGCGACGGCACTGTTACGATTGATCGAGCGGTGGCGGAATGAGGCGGTGTGTGCTGGCCGGTCGATCAGCCGGATCACGCTGGCCTATGAGGCTGGCCGCGACGGCTTCTGGCTGGCGCGCTGGCTTATTGCTCGTGGGATCGAGGCGCATGTCATCCATTCGGCAAGCGTTGCGGTGTCACGCGAGCGCAAGCGGGCGAAGACGGATCGTCTGGATGCGGCGATGTTGATGCGCGTGTTCCTGGGATGGTTGCGCGGTGAGCGGGGGCACTGCGGGATGGTGACGATCCCGACGATGGAGGAGGAGGATGCGAGGCGCCCGAGCCGCGAGCGTGAGAGCCTTGTCAACGAGCGCTCACGCATCACCAACCGCATGAAGAGTGCGCTCGCCCGCCTCGGGATCCGGGGATTCAAGCCGCATCTGCGCAAGGCGCCTGAGCGTCTGGCAGGTCTGCGGACAGCGGAGGGCACGGGCCTGCCGGCAAACATCATCGAGGAGTTCCGGCGCGACATGGCTCGGCTGGCACTGGTCCGTGAGCAGATCAGCTCGATCGAGAAGACACGTGTCGAGCGGCTCGAGCGGGCACCAGATACAGGGCCGCATGCGATGGTGCGGCTGCTCGCCAGGGTGATCGGTATCGGCATCGAGACGGCGGACATGCTGGTGCGGGAGATCCTGTCGCGGAAGCTTCGAGATCGAAGGGCGGTGGCGCGCTACGCCGGGCTCACGGGATCGCCCGACGAGAGTGGTTTGAAACGCCGAGAGAAGGGCCTGGCCAAGGCCGGCAATGCGCGGGTACGACGGGGGCTGATCCAGTTGGCGTGGCGCTTCCTGATGTTCCAGAAAGACAGTGCGCTGGCGCGCTGGTATCGCACGCGGACCGAGGGGCCGAGCGGCGCGCGCAAGACGACGATGATCGTGGCGCTGGCGCGCAAGCTGCTGATCGCGCTGTGGCGCCTGGTCACCACCGGCGAGGTGCCGGACGGTGTCGAGCTACGGCCGGCGGCGTGAGCAACACTAGAACGAGAAAGGACAAACAGGGTTCGGCACCTGACGGCACTTGATGCGCCGGGTAGCCGATGACGATCCGAGGTGGCGGCAATCCGCATTCGGCTATGGCTGCAATGCCGCTGAGAGAATGGACCCGCCGCCTCGGAGCCTTGCCCGTAGAAGCGTATGACTGCTTCATGGTCGGGGACCCCATACGGGTTCAACCGAATACAAGCTTGGTTCGCGCGATTGATCGCGGCCAATGGCAGGCTCCCCTCGGATCATCGCGCGGCCAACCATCCGATCGCCGGCAGCCTGCCGCCGTGCTCGCGTCCATCAAGGACAAGCCTTCGGCGGCGCTGAAGAAGCGCCGTCCTTGACCGCCGCTGCGCGCGACGGCGATGGAAATATGCGGTCGGGACGGAAGAATGCTCGCGGCGCGGGTCGAACAAAAGAATGGAATGCAGGGACGACCAAAATGGCGTCACGCACCCTTGACAAAGAAAGCCCCATACAAGCCGGATGCCGGAGATCGGCACGTCCGGTTCGATGAGCGGGGATGGGAAACGGGGCGTTGCCGAATGGCCTAAGCTACCGCGCCCATCCTCGACTTTACCAAAGCCGCCCAACAGCAGGAGTCGGTTAGCTTAATGTGGCATGGCTGTTTTCGTGGATGCTGAGGAATCGCATTAGCGGCAATCAGCGCTGTGGGTGGGTTAGCCGGCCCTCAACCTCCGATTTGGTACCTGTCTCAAGAATCTCGCGCAGCAGGGAGCCTCGATACGGACGCGCTTGCGATTAGTCCAGAAACTGGACTACCCTGCTGACCCTCGTGATGGTAAAACTCTCGCATGAAAGGCTATGGATCATTTTGCCCCGTAGCCAAAGCTGCGGAAATTCTCACGGAGCGGTGGACTCCGCTGGTGCTCCGCGAGCTGTTGCTAGGTTCCCACCACTTCAACCAGCTTCGTCGCGGCATCCCACAGATGTCGCCGACCCTCCTCTCCAAGCGCCTGCAAACGCTGGAAGAAGCAGGGCTCATCTCACGCGAATCAGGCGACAAGGGGCATTGGGAGTACCATCCAACTCAGGCGGCCAGGGAAGCCTGGCCAATTATCGATGCAATGGGCTATTGGAGCCACAAATGGGCGCACAGCCAGCTCACACCCAACGAACTCCACGCGGGCCGGCTCATGTGGAATATGCGCCGGTCGTTCGATCTGAAGCAAATTCCATGCGACTTTGTGCTGTACATCGAGATTGCGGACGTCCGGCAGAAGCGCTGGTGGTTTGTTGTGAAGAAGGAGGAAGTCGATCTTTGCTGGACTGATCCCGGCTTCGAAGTCGATATCAGCCTCTATGCAAGCCTGCTGACGCTTGTGCAGATTTTCATAGGCGACCAGCCGCTGCTACGGGCGTGTGAGCTCGGCAAGATCGAGATGGGCGGTCCTAACCATCTTGTGAAGAGCATGCCGGCTTGGTTCCCACGCAGCAAATATGCCATGAGGCGCCTGCGAGCCGCAGATCAAGTCTTAGCCAGCTGAGAATACCCTCTTCAGTCCACTTTTTGGACTAGCGCTTCCCCCAGTGGCAGCTGTGAATGCGCTCACGCGCTAAACATCTCAGCTAAAGGAGGCAAAGATGACTCGCATTTCACGTTTATCGTTCGCCCTTCTTCTGATCGTCAGTCATGCCAGTCAAGCATTGGCGGATTCGCTCGCAGATAAGGTGACGTCGATGAACGCCCAATGGGATGCCGCCATTAACAACGCAGACTTCGATGCCCTATTATCATTGTATGCCGCTGACGGCAGATTGATGCCGCCTGGCGCGCAGCCCGTCACCGGCCCTGTGGCAATCCGTGATTTCTTTGCTGGGCGGGGACGAAGCGTCAGAAATCACAAGCTTGAGCTGGTGGATGTGCTAACCTGCTAACCCTCGGGAACTATGCCTATACCACGTCCCATTTCACGGCCACGTTAATGGTGAATGAGAAGGCGGCGCCAATTTCCGGCAGCACTGTGAGACTCCTTGAACGCCAACCCGACGGACAGTGGAAAATAAAGTCCCATATCTTTGTTAAAGAATAAATTCGCGGCTGCCGCAGCCATCCGGTCAGGCACCCGCAAACCTAACACGGTCGAAAGTGATAGATGGTCATGCGCGCTATGGGACCATAGCTGACGAGGCGGAAACGTCGGCCACAAAGTCCGCTTTTGGCTGCCAGCTCAACCGGTCGACGCAACACATGCGTTAAATCTCTCTGCCGGGGTTTCAAATTGCAAGGTCTCACGTGGCCGTTCGTTGAGCTGACGCGCCACTTTGTTCAGATAGGCTTGCGAATGCACCGACAAGTCGGTGCCTTTCGGACTAAGGCCGCGACCTTTAACCGCGACTGGATAAAAGTTCGGTGGTAGGTCACCGAAATCCGCGACGATGTGGATAGGCAAACGATAAGTGGCCAGAGGCAAAAAAGCGTCTAATAAAACGTCCAACAAAACGTCCAACATGAAAATGAAGCCGTAGGCTTAAGTAATTGTTTTAGCGAGAAAAAATCGAACAAAAATTTTGAGTCGGAGCGCTTCACCCGCTCCAAAGCAATTTCAATAGCTTGGCGCGAATTCTTTAATCTCATTCTGACACTCATTCTGACAACCAGCCTGAATACCCTTCCAATTTTTGCCAGTGTTTTCAGTCCCGCGAACCTCGATGTTGCCGTGGTGGCTGCAATCAGTTCAATGCACCACCTCTACTGCTCTTTCGCCTTCCTTTTTTGCGCAATCACCGCCGCGCTAAGTGCTTGCTCTTCTGTGTTCACTGAGGCGCGCGTCCGCATAGAACCCGAAGCAAGCTCATGCCAGAATCGCGGAATGAGTGGTTATGGAATTAAGCCTACAGGCACTGCCGACCACATTGACCGAGCGTCTTTTGGCCTTTTTACACTGAGTTGAACCTTTCTAGCCGAAATACGCAGCGATTCGATCAGGCAAAATCGTCAGGTCACGGCGCTCACAAATTAATCACTAGATGAAACCCCGCACCGCCGGTGCGAGGCTTCATTAACATGCGCTTTGGGTTGCCCGAACTGAAATGCGTCTCCGTGAATAAGGTTCGCAGCCACGCCTGACGTTATCAGACTGGATACGATTTATTTCTGCGTCTCAGACTTGGCGTATTCCGCCGATTGCGCCTTCACGACGCCCCAGACGTCGTCCTTGAACGCCGCAATCCAATCGGTCTGTGGCACCCACTTGCTGCCATCCCACATCTCGATACGCGTTTTGCCGCCGCCACCGTGATCCTGAGCGGTCACCGTAACGGGAGCCATTAGGCCGTTAACTCCATAGTCCTTCATGCTCTCGAGACCGTTCTTGATTTTCTCCGGCGTCAACGGCCAGCCATCTTTCCTTATCGCAAGGCGTGCGCCTTCGACTGCGATCGACCAGATCGCGAGACCGGTGTTGTAATAGACGTCTTCTATATTCTTGCGGTCCCCGTTTCCTTTGCCCTTGTCGTAAAGCTCCTTGACGATCTCCTGGATCAACGGCTGGTTCGACCCGCCGGCGACGTTGGTGCCGCGCTTGATGCCCTTGGCCGCATCCGCGCCAATGTTATTGATATCGACCTCGTTCATCCAATTGACGGCGATATATTTTTCGATCGGGATTCCGTTGCGCTTCATTTCGCGCGACGCGATCACGTGCATGTTCGACAGGCTCCAGCTGACGATCCAGTCTGGGCTGAAGCGACGGATCTGGGTCCAGGCCGAGGCCTGATCGTTGCCGGGAAGGGGATAGGGGAACAGCTGCAGGTCGAAGCCCTCCTTTGCGGCCAGTGTCTTCAGGATCCCAATCGGTTCCTGTCCGAACGGGTAATCGACGTAAAGGAAGGCGACCTTGACGCCCTTCAGGTTTCCGCCGGACTTCTGTTTGATGTATTCGATATCGTTCGCGGCCTGACCCCAGTAGGTCGGACCGATCGGAAATACCCATTTGAATACGTCCCCGTCGACGGCATCGCCACGGCCGGCCAAAGACTGGATCATGACGTTGCCGTCTTTCATGACGCGCGGAAGAACGGCGCGGGACACCGGCGTCGACAGCATGTCGAACACCATCACGCCCTCGCGCTTCAGCCGCTCGTAGCATTCGATGCCGCGCTGCGGCTCGTTGCCATGGTCCTGCACGATCATTTCGACCGGATGGCCTTCGATCCCGCCTTTCAGGTTGAGAAGGTCTGCGTAGTCGCGAGCGGCCTGGGCAATCTGAGGCGTCACGAAAGTGTAGGCTTTGCTGAGGTCGTAGCAGAGAGCAAAACGCATCGGATCGGCCGCAGTCGCGGGCATGATGTTGAGCGCGGCCAATGCAAGGCCGGCTGTAATTGATGGCAGCTTCATTTTTTAGTCCTCCCTTATCCAGGCCTGTTGCCTGATTTTAGTTTCTTTGTCAGATGATGACTTTGCCAGACTAGGTCAGCCACCGCTTCCTTCGCCTGTAGTGCTTGACGTCGTGCAAATTCTGGCCCTTCGCGCCCCCAAGATAGAACTCCTGAATGTCCGGATTTTTCTTCAACGCTTCCGCGGTATCGTGCATGACAACCCGGCCGCTCTCAATCAGATACCCGTGCGACACGATCTCAAGCGCCGCGACGGCATTTTGCTCGACAAGCAGGATCGACAGACCCTCGTCTTTGTTGATCTGGCGTATGATCTGAAAGATCTCCGCAACCAGGAACGGAGCCAGCCCGAGGCTCGGCTCGTCAAGCATCAGCAGTTTGGGCTGTGTCATCAGGGCCCGCCCGATCGCCAGCATCTGCTGTTCGCCGCCCGATAGATAGCCCGACGCGACGGTGCGACGCTCGTAGAGACGGGGAAAATAGCTATATACCCGCTCCCTGTTGCGATTCAAATCGTGGCGGCTCCGCACTGCCGATGCAGCGATGAGGTTTTCGTCGGGCGTCAGATGCTCGAATACGCGCCGTCCCTCAAGCACGTGGACAATTCCCAGCCTCACTCTTTCCTGCGGCATCAGCGCGCCGATGTTGCGGCCGAGAAAGTGCAGTTCACCCCGTCTGACTTCACCACGTTCTGAAGCGAGCAGGCCGCTGATCGATTTTAGCGTTGTGCTCTTGCCGGCGCCGTTTGCACCCAGCAACGCGACCATTCCTCCCTCGGGGACGACGATTGATACGCCCTTAATGGCCAGGGAAATATGGTCGTAGACGACCTCGATGTTGTTTAGCGACAGTGCTTTTGCAGTGATCTGCTCGGTCATTGCGGGATGCTCTCGCTATTTCTTTACGTAGCCGAATGGCCAGACAAGAAGATAGTCGCGCAAGTTGTTGTAGAGCTTTCCCAGCCCCAATGGTTCGATCAAAAGAAAGCTGATGATGAGTGCGCCGTAGAGTGCCTGCGGAAGATGAGCCAGGGTCTCGATCCCGAGCGAGAACCCAAACCGGGTCGCCGCCCAGGAAATAAAGCTGTTCATAACACCCGGCATCAGCAGGATGAACGCCGCGCCGAAATAGCTGCCGATAATGCTTCCAAGCCCGCCTACGATGACCATTGCCAGGGCCTGGATCGAGACGTCGACAGAAAACTGTTCGGGCGTGACCGCGTGATAGAAGGTGCCGATCAGAATTGTCCCGGTCACGCCGCCAATAAAGGACGACGTGGCGAAGGCCACCAGCTTGAAGTAGAAGCTATTCACGCCGATGACGGCGGCGGCATAGTCCTTTTCTCGAACCGCGACAAGCGCGCGGCCGAGGGCCGTTCGCCGGAGATTGAGCATGAAAGACGTCACCATGATGCACCAGGTGAGCGCAACATAATACAATCCGGCGTCCGATGTGATGGGCCAGCCCAGCAATCGGATATCCGGTGCCTGCAGAGTGGCCTGAGTGCCGCCGCTGATTGCGGGGACGTGCGAGATCGTCCAATCCATGACGAACTGCAAGGCGAGGGTGGAAAGCGCCAGGTACAAGCCCTTGACACGCAGTGCGGCGAAGGCAAAGCCAATTCCAATAATTGCGGCCGTCAGTCCGCCAAGAATGATGGCGATTTCCCAAGGGATACCGACTTTGGTGGCATGGACCGCCGTATACGCGCCGATTCCCATCACCGCAGCATAGCCAAGGTGGAATTGCCCCGCCCAGCCCAGAATCAGGTTGAGGCCGAGTGCGCCGGCAGTCCATACAAGCCAGGGCAGCAGATAACTGCTCAGGTAAAGGGTATTCAACAGAAGCGGCGCGGCCAGACCGAACAGCAACAGCATGCCGATCATGTAGCGGTCGGCGGCGATCGGAAACAACGCGCGGTCCGAGGCATAATCGGTATGAAAGATTCCGGCCTGCCGAAACAGCATGCTCTCAGATCCTCTCGATGTCGTGACGGCCATAGAGGCCATGCGGTCGGATCATGATGGTCAGGATCAGCATCGCGGCATCGACGAGGTCGCGGCTAGCGCCACCCAGCAGCGGATCGAGAAAACTGGACGCCACGCCCTCCACAACGCCGAGCAGTATGCCGGCAAGCAGTGCGCCGCCAATGCTGTCCAGTCCGCCGAGCACGGCGACTGTCACGCCCTTGAGCAACAATTGTGCAAGCGACTGATCAACGCCCTGTACCGAGCCCCACAGGACGCCGGCGATCGTTGCGACAACCGCCGACATCGCCCACGACATTGCCACGCCGCGTTCGACGGAGATACCGACCGACCAGGCCGCGGTATAGTCGTCGGAAATGGCGCGCAGCACGACGCCGGTTCGGGTTCGAAAAAATAGTGCAAACAGACCGAACATCACGACCGCGACCGCGGCTCCGAACGCATAAGCGCGATTAATCAGCATCGGGCCGACAAAAAGCGGGGCATCGCTGATGCCGAGCGGCATCGGCCGTCCGGTGCCGCCCCAGATCGTCATCGAACCGGCGCGCAGGAAGATTTCCAGGCCAAGGGTCATCATTAGGATCATGACGATCGGCCGGCCGGCCAGCCTGCGCAGCGCGATCCGCTCGACAGCCATGCCGACGCCAAACATCGTCACGATAGCCAGCGCAATCGCAAGCCATATCGGCGCGCCCGCATTGTTGGCGAATGCGAGCACGACGTAGGCCCCCAGCATCGTCATCGCGCCCTGCGCCAGATTGGGCACCGAGGACGATTTGTAGATCAGCACGATACCCATAGCGACCAGCGAATACATCAGGCCGACGAGCGCGCCATTGGCGGCGGATTCGGACAGCAGAGCCCAGTCCATGTGTCAGGCCTCCCGTACCGACAGCGTGCGTTCGATGATACCGACTTCGCCTGAACTCGTAGCCGACCTTTGCTTTCATCATCACCGTGTCTTGGTGACCATAGATGGCGTCGATGATCGGCTTGTAGTGCTCCTCCACGACGTTGCGGCGGATTTTGCGGGTTCTGGTGATTTCGCCATCGTCGGCATCGAATTCCTTGTGCAGGCAGACGAATTTCCGCAACTGCAGCCCGTCCGGCAGTGCGCTGTTGACGTGCTTCACCGCGGCGGTGATCAGGGCGATGACTTGCGGTTTCTGCGACAGGTCGGCATAGGAAATATAAGAGATCCCGCGCAGCTCGGCCCAGAGGCCGACCGCTTCCTTGTCGATGCAAATAATGGCCGACAGCGCATCGCGGCCGCTTCCGAGCACCGCAGCATCCTTGATGTACGGACTGAACTTGAGTTGGTTCTCGATATAGTTGGGAATATAGCGCTCTCCCTTCGCGGTATGCACGACGTCCGATAGTCGCCCCAACACCACGAGGTGGTCGTCAGGCTCGAGGTAACCTGCATCCCCGGTGTGCAGCCAGCCGTCTTCAAGGCTTTCGCGCGTGGCCTCGTCCTGTTTGAAGTATCCGCTGAACACGCTGCCTGAGCGGACCAGGATTTCGCCGGCATCGCTGATCCGCAAATCCACGCCCGGCAGGGGGCGGCCAACGGTGTGCAGCCTGACCTCTTCGAGGCCCTGGATGGCATTGTAGGCACTGGTTTCGGTCTGACCATAGAGTTGGCGCAGCTTGATGCCGAGCGCGCGGTAAAAGACGAAAGTATCCTCGCCCATCGCTTCACCGCCGGTGAAGGCGCCGCGCAGCCGGGTCAGGCCGAACTGGTCCTTGATCGGTCCATAGACCAGCCATTCGCCGAACCAGTTCAACACCCGTTGCTTGATGGTCGGCTGACTGCCTTCGAGCTTGCGCTTTTCGGCTGAAATGGCCGACGCCATAAAACAATCGTAGACCCGCTTCTTCAGCCACGAGGAGTTTTCCATGCGGACCTGGATGGTAGTCAACAGATTGTCCCAGCTGCGCGGCGCGGCTAGATAGAACGTCGGCGCAATCTCGCGCAGGTTTTGCAGCACGGTTTCCTGCCGTTCGGGAATATTGATCGTGAAGTGCAGTGCCATCCCGGCGCCCATCGTCACTGCGAAGTCGCCGACCCAGGCGATCGGTAGATAGGCCAGAATGCTCTCGCCGAACTGGAACGCTCCGCCTAGATAGGCATTTCGAACGCCGGCCAGCAAGTTGCGATGTGACAGCACCACCCCTTTGGGCTTGCCGGTACTCCCGGATGAATGCACGAACACGGCCGGGCCTTCAGGCTGTGCGCGGGCGATCAACTCGTTTTGCAGGTTCGGATTGCGGGCGAGTAATTCCGCGCCCTTTGCCTGTAGCGCGTCCCACGAGATCAGGCCTGGGTTGGCGTAAGCGGCTAGTCCGCGCGGATCGTCGTAGATAATATGTTCGATCGTCGCGCCTTGCTCGCGCAGATCGAGGATCTTGTCGACTTGCTCCTGGTCTTCGGCAAGCGCGAAACGCGCGCCTGCCTCGTGAACGAAGTGGCGGATTTCATCGAGGGTAGCGTCGGGGAATGCCGGCATTGCGTATCCATTGATAGCGCCGGCAGCCAGCATCCCGGCATAAAGTCGAGGCCGGTTGTCGCCCAGCACGAGCATGACGTCGCCTGCTTTGAAATCCAGTCCTTCAAGACCGGCGGCGCAGCAAAGCACGATATCAAGCAGCTCCTGCCACGTCGTCTGCTTCCAGATGCCCTTGCTCTTCTCGCGCATCGCGACACGGTCGGGAAAGGCCCCGGCATTCTGCGCCAGAACGCGGATCAGCGTGCTATCGGTTTCAAAATTCCAGGCCGAGGCAGATTCAGCGGGCGGCATGCGCGCCCCCGATGTAAGCCTCGACCACTCTTGGGTCGGCGACGACGTCGGCCGGCACGCCGCTGCCGATCATGGCGCCATAATTCAACGCCAGCATGCGATCGCAAATGCCGGTGATGACGTCCATGTGGTGCTCGATCAGCAGCACCGTGACATTGCGTTCATCGCGCGCATCCAGGATGAAGCGCGCCATGTATTCCTTTTCTTCCTGGTTCATCCCGGCCATTGGCTCGTCGAGAATCAAGAAGCTGGGCTCGGCCGCAAGGGCCCGCGCCAGTTCGACGCGTTTCTTCAGGCCGATCGGAATCCCGTCGACCAGTTCGTCACGCACGCCCTCAAGCTGCAGAAAGTCGATCACGTCTTCGACCGCAGCGCGGTTCAGCGTCTCGTCACTGCGGGCAAGCCACCAGTAGAGCGCTGTGCGTGCCACACTGGGCTTCATGTGAATGTGGCGACCGAGCAGGATGTTATCGAGCACGCTCATGCCGTTGAAGAGCGCAAGGTTCTGGAAGGTGCGGGCGACTCCCAATGTCGCGACATAGTGTGGCGCCAAGCCCGTGATGTCGCGGCCGTTCAGCAGAATGCGCCCCCGCTGCGGCGGATAAAATCCGGTGATCGCGTTGGTGAGGGTGGTCTTGCCGCATCCGTTGGGACCGACGAGGCCGAATATCTCGCCGCGTTCGATCCGCATGTCGATGCCGTTCAGCGCGACGATGCCGCCAAAGCGCCGCTCGACGGATCGACATTCGAGCACCGGCCCGGCGCTTTCACCAGCAACAAGCAACCTGTCTCCTCCACGCGTCATCGAGAGTGGCTCAGCGCAACTCAGAAGGCCGGCCATTTCTTCTTGTCGATCGACATCCGAAGCTAACGAACGTTAGATTTTCATGCAAGCCGGACGACCGTGCGGCGTCCTATCAGTTGGGTCGAGATAGTGCGGGATGATGCCGCCGGGGCGATGCGACTATCGTCATATTCCGGCCCTCTCGGCTATTTCTCGCTGAATTTCGGCTCGCGCTTCTCGCGAAAGGCCGCGATGCCTTCGCGCGCGTCCTCGTGCATGAAAAGAAGCGGAAAGCCATCGATGGCGTGACGCATCTCGTCACCGCCGAGGCCACGATTGTAGAACGATTTTGCCATCTGCACCGCCAACCGCGGCTTCGACGCGATCCGTTCCGCGAACGCGATGGCGTCCGCAAGCACACTGCCGTGCGGCACCACGCGCAGCACAAGGCCGAGGCGGCAGGCTTCCTCCGCGGAGATAGGATCGCCGAGGATGCTCATTTCCTTGGCCTTGGCGCGGCCCACAATTTCCTGCAGCCGCACGATCGCAAACCCCGGCAACAGGCCAAGCTTGATTTCCGGCACCGCGAAACGCGCGCGGTCGGATGCGATGACGAAGTCCGACGCCATTGCCAGTTCGAATCCACCGCCATAGGCGATGCCGTTGACCGCGGATATTACTGGCTTGCGGGTGTTTTCGGGCGCGGCCAGTACCTCTAGCGCCGCGATCAGGAAGGCGCGCGCCTTTTCGGGATCGAAATCGAAGTCGCCGATGTCGGCACCCGCGCAGAATGCCTTGTCGCCGCTGCCGGTGATGATGACGACTCGGATGGCGCGATCCGCATCGGCCTTTTTCAGGCCTTCGAGAATCCCGCTGCGGATGCCGGCGCTCAGCGCATTGAGCTTGTTTGGCTCGTCGAGCGTGAGGATTGCGATCTTGCCCTTGGTTTCATAGTTGACACTTCCCAATCGCATTGCGCTCTCCATCATATGTCGCTGCAGCGGATTATCTTTGTGACTTTAACCGATCATGGTGTATCCGCCAGATACTGAGAGGACCTGGCCGGTGACATAGCCCGCCGCCGGCGATGCAAGAAAGACCACGGCATTGGCGGTATCTTCGGCGCGGCCGAGCCTGCGCAGAGGCAAGGACTTTGCGATCTTTTCGTACTGATCCGGGGTGAAGAAGGAATTATTGATCCACATGCTGGCCCTGCCGATTTCGTCGTTGCCTTGCGGCAGGGTGACGCCGGGGCAGACCACGTTGCAGCGGATGCCGTAGCGTCCGTTCTCCTTGGCGATGGTCTTCATGAAGGAGTTGATCGCGGCCTTGACTCCGCCGTAGACCGCTTCTCGCGATTCGCCGGCGCGGCTGGCATCCGAACTGATGGAGACGATGGCGCCGGTATTCTTCGGGATCATGATGTCGAGCACGCATTTGGTGCAGTTGAGCACGCCGACATAATTGATCTGGATGATCTTCTGCCAGAGCTCCGGCGTGGTCTGGGTGAAAAACATGAGCTGGTCCCAGCCCACACCGTTGACCAGCACATCGACGGTGCCGTGTTTGTCAGTCGCCGCCTTGAACATGGCCTTGACTTGATCCATATCGGTCACGTCGGTCTTGATGGCCTGAACGCTTGCCGCGCCTTTCTGCCTGGCCAGCTCGGCCACCTTTCCGGCCTGCTCCTCGTCGAGGTCCCCAATGGTGATATGGGCGCCTTCGACCGCGAAGCCGAGCACGATGGCGCGGCCGATATTGGAACCGCCGCCGGTGACCACGACCGACTTGCCCTTCAGATTCAGATCCATATTCGCACTCCCTGTGCAGAAATTGAACTACGGCTGCCGGTCCGGCTCCACGACCACGACAATTGCATTGCGCTCGACGGTTTCGCCCGCCCGGCAATTGACGGCGGTGACCACGCCGTCGGTTTCGCTGCTGATGCGCAGCTCCATCTTCATCGATTCCAGGATGGCGGCGACTTCGCCTGCCTTGATCCTGTCGCCGATCGCGACGTTGACTTTCAGGATCATTCCCATCATCGGCGCGCGAAGTTCGCCGCTCGTCTCTGCGGTCGCGCTGATGTAGGTAAGATAGGGAATGGCAGTCAGAGTGTGGACGCCACGGAGATCGTGGACGAACACCGTCTGATCATGCTGATAAATTTGCACCGTCTCTCGGCGAGCTCCGACGATTGCGGTGAAGCTGTCATTTCCAAGCGGGATCAATCTGACCAGCCGCTTGTCGTCATTGATGCCGACCATCATGGCGCCATCGGCCTGCCGCGGAGCAAATCTGATCTCGGCGCTCGCCCCCGCAGCCTCGAGATGCAATATCGGGATCGGAGACAGCCCGTCGCCGCCGGCTGCCATTTGCCATCCGATCATCTCGCGCGACTGCCACGGGCTATGGGCCGCAGGCTGGCGCTGGCTTACCATCCAGAAGTAAGCTCCCAGCGCGAGCGCTTCGATGTCCGCACCCTTTGCCCTGTCCACAAGCTGATCGATCTGCTCGTCGATCAACCGGGTGTGGAAGGTAGCGTCCCGCGTCGCTGGCAGGCCGATCAGGCGTTTGAGAAATGCCTGATTGGTCGTAACGCCAAATATCGAAGTTTCGTCGAGCGCGCGGCCCAGTTTGTCGAGCGCCGCGTCGCGCGTTTCGGCGTGAGCGATCAACTTGGCCAACATAGAATCGTAATAGGGCGTGACGGCCGACCCGCTTTCGACGCCAGTCTCGACGCGAACGCCATCGGCCGGAAATTTGACATAAGCGAGATCCCCGGAGCAGGGGAGAAAATTGTTCGCGGGGTCTTCCGCGCAGATTCGCGCCTCGACGGCATGGCCATCGCACCGCACGTCGCTCTGGGTAAAAGGCAATCCCTCGCTGGCGGCTATACGCAGCATTGTCTCGACAATATCGATGCCTGTCACCATTTCGGTAACGGGGTGCTCGACCTGGAGGCGCGGGTTCACTTCCAGAAAATAATAGATGTCTCCGCTCAGGATGAATTCGACCGTGCCGACGCCGCGATAGTTCAGCCGCTTGCCGAGCCTCACCGAGTCGGCGACCATTCTCTTGCGAAGCGTGGTGGAAAGATTGGCGGCAGGGGCTTCCTCGATCAGCTTCTGGTGACGCCGCTGCAGCGAACATTCACGCTCGAACAGGTGAACCACGTTGCCTTTGCCATCACCGGCGATCTGTACTTCGATATGACGCCCACGTTCGACGAGTTTTTCGACGATCAGTCCGGGATAGCCGAACGAATTCTTTGCCTCGCGCATGGCCGATTCGATTTCGCCGGAAAGGCCATCGAGATGCGAGACGGCACGCATGCCCTTTCCACCGCCTCCCGCCGCGGCCTTCAGCATCACCGGAAGCCCGAGTTCACGCACGATCCCGGCGATCTCGGGGGCATCTTCGCTGGGCATCTTGCTGCCGGGGACAGTCGGCACGCCGGCCGCTTCGGCCTCGCGCTTGGCGGAAGCCTTGTCCCCGAGCCGCTCGATTGTCTCGGGCCTTGGACCAATGAAGACAAGGCCGGCGGCCTCGACGGCGCGCGCGAACGCGGCATTTTCGGCGAGAAAGCCAAAACCGGGATGAATCGCCTGCGCGCCTGACGTTTTCGCCGCGTCGATCACGGCGTCCATCCGCAGGTAGCTTTCGGACGCGGCCGCATTGCCGATCTCGACGGACTCGCCGATCATCCTGACATGCAAAGCCTCGGCATCGGCTGCGGAGTGGACACCGGCTACCGCAATCCCCAATCGATGACAGGTTCGCGCAATGCGGCAGGCGATTTCACCGCGATTGGCGATCAGGATTTTCTTGAACACCGGGCGATATCCTCTGTCGTCACATTCTGAACACACCAAATTCGGTGTCCTGCTGCGGCAGGCGGCCGGCAAGATCGAGTAGCAGCGCCATCACATTGCGGGTTTCGAGCGGATCGATCACCATGTCACACCAGGTGTTGCGGGCGAAATTGTAGGCGTTGGCGAAGTCTTCGAACGTCTTGCGTACCGGCGCCCGATAGGCCTCGCGCTGTTCGTCGCTCCAGCTTGTGCCGTCGCGCCTGTGCCCTTCATCCTTGACCATAGCAAGCGTATTTGCGGCCTGGTCGGGCCCCATGATCGCCGAGCGTCCGTTCGGCCACATCATCATCGCGTGGGGCTTGAAGGCGCGGCCGCACATCGCAAGATATCCGGCGCCGTAGGCATTGCCGATGATCAGCGTGTATTTCGGCACGTTGGCGCTGGCCATCGCCGTGATCATCTTGGCGCCGTGCTTGGAGATGCCGCCTTCTTCCGCCTCGCGCCCAACCATGAAGCCGGTGACGTCGGCCATAAACAGCAGCGGGATGTTGCGCTTGCAGCAGAGATCGATGAAGTGCGTTGCTTTCAGCGCGCATTCCGAGAACAGAACGCCGTTGTTGCAGAGAATTCCGATCTCAAATCCCATGATGCGCGCAAAGCCGGTGATCAGCGTATCGCCATAAAGCGGTTTGAATTCGTGAAACTCGCTGTCGTCGACGAGACGCGCGACGATATCGCGGTTGTTGGTGGGCACGCGGGGGTCGGCGCTGATCAGTCCGTAAATATCGCTGGGATCGCAGCGCGGCGGGCGCGGCGGCGCCATGCTCCACCGTTGCGCCGGGACCTCTCCGAGATGGGCGACGATGTCGCGGGCGATCGCAATCGCGTGGCTGTCGCTTTCCGCCAGATGGTCGGTCACGCCGCTGACGCGGCTATGCATTTCTCCGCCGCCGAGTGCTTCCACGCCGACTTCTTCCTTTGTCGCCGCATAGACAAGTTGCGGCCCGCCGAGGAACATTGCGCCCTGATTTCGCACAATGACGGCTTCGTCACACAGCGCCGGCA
Source organism: uncultured Alphaproteobacteria bacterium (assembly GCA_963722265.1). GTDB lineage: Bacteria > Pseudomonadota > Alphaproteobacteria > Rhizobiales > Xanthobacteraceae > Bradyrhizobium. The sequence continues at coordinate 32,725 of CAVRKR010000002.1, forward strand.
TGTAGGCGCCTCCGGCGGTCGATGGCCCGTGGACGATGGCGATTTGCGGGATGCCTTCGCTCGACATCCGGATCTGGTTGTAAAAGATCGAACCGAACTGCCCTTCATCGGGGAAGATATTGGGCTGGTCCGGCAGATTAGCGCCGCCGGACTGAACCATGGTGACGCAGGGCAGCCAGTGCTGCCAGGCAAACCGCTGCGCGCGGACGTGCTTTTTGCAGGTGATGCCGTAATAGGTGCCGCCCTTGACCGTGGCGTCGTTGGCGATGATCATGCAGGCGCGACCCGACACCATCCCGACGCCGGTGATAATGCTGCCGCCGGGCGGCACACCCTCATACATGCCTTCGCCGGCGAGCTGGCAGAATTCGAGAAACGGCGAGCCAGGGTCGAGCAGGGCCGTAATGCGTTCGCGCGGCAGCAACTGCTTGCGCTCCTTGTGCAGCCGCCGCGCCCGCTCCGGACCGCCAATGACCGCGGCCGCGCGGCGCGCCTGGAGATCGGCGATCCGCTCGTCGTAGACTTTCCGGTTGCGGCGGTACTCGTCGCTCCCTACGGAAACGTCGGACTTCATGACGGCCATCGCTGGCAATCCTAATAGCTGCGCGGCAAGCCCATCACGTGCTCGCCGATATAGTTGAGAATCATTTCCCGATTGAGGGGCGCGGTCTTCAGCAGCCGCACCAGCGGATAGATATCGAAGATGCCATACTCCTTGGTGAAACCGTTGCCGCCATGGCACTGCACGGCGGTATCCACCGCCTTGATGCCGGCGTCGGCGGCCGCGAGCTTCGCCATATTGGCAAACTCGCCGGCTTCGCGGCCCTGATCAAAAATCCATGCAGCCTTCAGGGTCATCAGGGAGGCCATCTCAATATCGGTCCGGGCGCTCGCCAGCGGATGTTGCAATCCCTGGTAGGCGCCGATCGGTACATCGTTGAAAACCTTGCGCTCCTTGACGTATTCGACGGCGCGGTTCAGCGCATAGCGACCCAGACCGCAACAGATCGAGCCTACGAGGATCCGTTCCGGGTTGAGGCTCTTGAACAGAATGCTGAAACCCTTGTCGATCTCGCCGACGATATCTTCCGGCCCCAGGTCCACATCGTCGAAGAACAACTGCCACTGCGTTTCCGGCGCCGGGATGCTGACCGGAATGTATTGCTTCTGCAGCCCCTTGGCTTTCAGATCGACGACAAACAAGGTGAAGCCGTCGGTCTTTTTCTGGGTTTCGCTCTGAGGTGTGGTTCGCGCCACGACCAGCGCATGGTCGGCGCCGTCGGCATCGGTAATGAACGTTTTCTGGCCGTTCAGGGCGAAGCGGTTGCCGCGCTTTTTCGCCATCGTGGCCGTTCGGATCGTGTTGCTGCCGGCGTCGGGCTCGGTGATTGCAAAGCAGAAGCGCGTCTTGCCTTTGCAGGCGTCGGGCAGATAACGCGCCTTCTGCTGCTCCGAACCGTACTTGGCTATGAAGCCCAGGCTCATCGCGGCGCCGACGACGAGATTGAGCAGCGGAATTCCGTTGTTCGACAATCCTTCAAGGAACAGGTGCATTTCGACCATGCCCTGGCCCGAACCGCCATATTCCTCGGGTACCATCGTTCCGACGAACCCGTCCTCCGCGACTTGTTGATACAGCGCGTCGGGAAACACGTGCTTCTCGGCGCATTCCATCCAGTATTTGCGATCGAATTTCTGCGCGACCAGGTTTCCGTATTCCAAGATTTGTCGCTGTTCGTGCGTGAGATCAAAGTCCATGCATCAACTCCCTCGCCGGTGGCCGCGCGGTCATCGAAGAGCGTTCCCTATCGCCGACGTGCATTCTCGGAAAATTGGTCGTGGTGCCGGCTTGATGTGCTTGCCATCTTTAGGCAGAAGCCTCTAGGATTTCAATCTAACAATCGTTCAAAATCGAACAATTGTTAGAAAATAGAAGGCGCTGTCCGCGCGCGAGCTGTCCGGAAGAAGCCGCCCATGAATGCCGCGATGAAATCAGCCGTCGCAACCGGCTCCGAAGAATTCAAACGCAATCGCGCGCATTATTTGGCGTGGATCGAGGACCTGCGCAAACGCCGGGCGGAGGCCAATCTGGGCGGCTCGGTCAAGGCTCGTGCCCTGCACAAGTCGCGGGGCCAGTTGCTGCCGCGCGAACGCATCACGGCGCTGATCGATCCCGGCTCGCCGTTTCTCGAGTTCGGCCATCTGGCGGGCGAGGGAATGTACGAAGGCGTGCCGCCGGGCGCGACGATCATTACGGGTGTCGGACAGGTCTGTGGCCGCAGTTGCATGCTCATTGCCAACGACGCCACGGTGAAGGGCGGAACGCTGTTCGGCATGACAACGAAGAAGCATACCTGCGCCCAGTTGTTCGCCTGGCAACACCGGCTGCCCTGCATCACCATGGTGCAATCAGGCGGCGGGTTCCTGCCGGATATCGCCAATATCTTTCCGGACGAAGGACAGGCCGGATCGATCATGTATAACCAGGTCAAGATGTCGGCCGAGAACATCGCCCAGATTGCCATTGTTCACGGCCCTTCGACCGCGGGCGGCGCCTACATTCCGGCGCTGTGCGACGAAGTGGTGATCGTTCGCAACCAAGGCGCGATGTTTCTCGGCAGCCCGCAACTCGTTTTTGCCGCGACTGGCGAGACCATCGAGGTCGAACCGCTCGGCGGCGCGGAGATGCATAGCCGGATCAGCGGCGTCACCGATCATATCGCCGAGAATGACAGCCACGCGCTGGCAATCGCGCGCAATATCGTCTCCAATCTTGGAGAGCCGCCGCGATTGCGCTGGACGGTCGAGGAGGGCGAACCGCCTTGCCATGCGACCGAGGAGATCTATGGAATCGTCAGCGCCAACCGACGCATCCCGACGGACAACCGAGAAATCCTGGCCCGCCTCATCGACGGCAGCCGCTTTCAGGAGTTCAAGCATCTTTACGGCGAAACCATGCTATGCGGATTTGCCCGCATCCACGGTTTCGAGATCGGCATCCTGGCCAATAACGGCGTGCTGTTTTCGGAATGTGCGGTCAAGGGGGCGCACTTCATCGAACTGTGCTGCAAGCGCGACATTCCTCTGCTGTTCCTGGTCGATGTCTCCGGCTTCATGGTCGGGTCCGCCGTCGAGCGTCAGGGCATTGCCAAGCATGGTGCCAAGTTCATGACCGCGATGGCCTGTGCCGATGTGCCGAAATACACCATCATTACCGGCGGCTCCTATGCTGCGGCTTATTTCGCGATGCTGGGCCGCGCGTTCAAGCCGAATGCTACGCTGATGTGGCCAAGCGCCCACGCTGCCTTAATGGGATCGGAGCAGGCGGCGACGACGCTCGCGATGGTGCGCGACAACATCCATCAGCGCGAAGGCACCTCCTGGACCGACGAAGAACGCGAAGAGTTCAAGCGGCCGATTCTGAGGGATTTCGAGGCGTTCGCCGATCCCTATAACTACGCCCGCCATTTGTGGTGCGACATGGTGATCGAGCCTGCGGAGACCCGTGAGGTGATGGCGCTGCTGCTGGATCTCGCCGGGCGGATGCCTGCGAAGCCGACCAGATTCGGTGTATTTCGGATGTAGCTGCTTCGCCTGTCGGGCTATGCCCGCCTGAAGCGCGGCAGCGTCACATCCTCGCTGAGTTTTTCGCAGACAAGCATGACGTCCATGTCGAACGTAACCTCCTCGGGCTTGCCGCCGGTATAGGTGCTGATCATCCGCGGGCCTTCCTCCAGATCGATCAGCAAAACAGCGTAGGGGAGATCGGCCTTGAAAGCGGGTCCCGGTGCGCGGTGTACCACGCTGAAGGAATGTACCTTGCCGCGCCCGCTTGCCGGACGATGGGTGAGATTTTCGCCGCCACACTGCCGGCACATCGCCTGCTGGTAGTATTGCACGTGGCCGCAATCGGCGCAGTGCTGCAGCAGCAATACGCCGTCGCGCAAGCCGCGCCAGAAGCCGGCGGAATCCGCGTCAGGCTCCGGCAGCGGCTTCTTCAAGGCGTCTTCCGACGAGATCACAGCGTGTTCTCCGTGCCCAGAATGGTGGTGGCATTGGTTGCGAAACCCGCGCCGAGGCTGTGCACCAGCCCGAGTTCCGCACCTGGCACCTGGCGTTCGCCGCACCGGCCGCGCAATTGTGCGATGACCTCATGAAAATGGAACAGCGATCCGGGCATTCCCGAATGGGCGAATGACAATAGTCCGCCATGGGTGTTCGATGGAATCTGGCCGCCATAGGTCATGTGGCCGTCCGCGACGAAACGGCCGCCTTCGCCCTTGGGGCAAAAACCAAGATCTTCCAGCATCATGATGACGGTGCCGGTGAAGCAGTCGTAGACGCCGGCGACGTCCATGTCTTTCGGACCATACCCGGCCATTTGGTAAGCCTTTCGGCTCGACTCGACCGCGCCGGTGGTGGTCAGCGAGGGCATCAAGAAAATATGCTCGTGGCTGTAGCACTCGCCGCCGCCCAAAATGTAGATCGGGTTCTCGGCGCCCAGCTCCCTGGCGTGTTCGGTCGAGGTCAGAACGAACGCCGCGCCGCCATCGGATATCAGCGAGCAATCGAGCTTGTGATAGGGCGTCGTCACCATGCCGGAATTGAGCACGTCATCCACCGTGATCGGCGTGGTCTGCTGCGCGCCGGGGGTGCGCATCGCGTGACGCCGCTGGATCACGGCGACTTCCGCGAGTTGCTCCGGCGTGGTGCCGAAATCCTTCATATGCCGGTGTGCGGTCATGGCAAAGGTGTTCGCAACCGGGATGCCGAACGGCATTTCATATTGCTGGTCGCGGCTTTCCGTCATCGAGCGCAGCGCCAGATCCGGCGTCAGGCCGGTCAGGAGACTGTCGCCGCCGACGACGAGCACGACATCGGCGAGGCCGCCGTGAATAGCGGCGGCGCCGATATTGAACATCGTCGCTGCTGTCGCCCCCGATACCTGCAGCGTATTGGAGAAGGTCGGCTGAATGCCAAAATACTCGCTGAAGGCCACGCTGAAGCGGTGGAACGGGGATGCGAAGGCGTGGCACGACAGCATGCCATCCACCTCGCTCTTGCGGATGCCGGCGTCCGTAAGTGCCTTCTTCGCCGCGTCCGCAGCAAGCCACAGTGGGCTCCTACCGGCTACTTTGCCGACCGGCGACATCCCGATGCCAATGACGGCGGCCTTGCCGCGCAGGCTATTCCTTGTCATGGGTTACCCTTGGCAAGACGGGCCTCGAGCTCGTGCCGCTGCACCTTGCCGCTGGTCGAGCGGGGAAATTCCGAGAAATCGATGAACCGGAATTGCCGCGGACGCTTGTAGGCAGCGAGATCGCGCCGGCACATTTCGAGCAAATAGGCTTCGGTGACCGTCCCGTCGCGACAGGACACAAAGGCGACGGGAACCTCGCCCCACTTCTGATCCGCAGCCCTCACGACGGCGGCCTCGGTGATGCGGGTATCGCTCATCAGGACGCGTTCGATCTCGGCCGGATAGACGTTCTCGCCGCCGGTCTTGATCATGTACTTGGCGCGATCGACGAAATCGAGCGAGCCGTCGTCATTGCGCCGGAACACGTCGCCCATATGAAACCAGCCGCCACGGAAATCACGCGTGTTGGTTTCCTCGGCTTGCCAATAGCCAGAGAACAATGTCGCGCTGCGAATGGCAAGCTCCCCTGGCATGCCCGGCGCCACTTCATGATCGGAAGCGTCGACGAGCTTGATCTGGCAAAACGCGCTTTGTTGCTTCCATAGGCGGATCGGAATTTCGCCGATTGGGATCAAGGCCCTCGTCGCGGGGGGCAATCCGGTTTCAGTCGAACCGAAGCTGTTGAGGTAGGGCGCCTGCAGCAGTTCGGTCACTTCGGCGATGGCATGCGGGGGGACCAGATCCGCCATCGCGCCGCAAACACCAACGCCCTTGACTTTTGTTGCCTGCGTCTTGAGCGCAGCGGCAAACGCTTCCACCATGCCGGGGATCAAGACCAGCCAGCCGATATGGTGCCGTTCCACTGCGGCAATTAGCGGCTCTATCTGAAAACCATCGATCATCACCACTGTCCCGCCACGAAGAAGCGTTGCCAGACCATGGTCTGTGGACGCCATATGAAACATCGGCGCCCAAGCGACAAAGGAATCGTGATGTGAAATATTCAGCTCGGAGGAGAACACCAGCGCGCGCATGACCATCGCTCGATGTGAGATCACGGCGCCTTTTGGCAGGCCCGTGGTCCCGCTGGTATAGAGGATCACTAGGCCGTCTTCGGATTCCGCCAAGATAGGCGCGGGATGACTTGTTTGTTGCTGCAGCAGCCTTTCATACTGCGCGCCGATTTCAATCACCTCGCGGCTTTCGACGGCGGGAGACACCAGATTGCCGGCGAGTTCCTCTTCAACGATCACGAGTTTCGGCGAAACCAGCTCCATGCAGTAGGCGAGCTCGCGCTGCGACAGCCGCCAGTTCAGACACGCGGTCATGATGCCCAGATTTGCTGCGGCCAGCTCGACCTCAAAGTATTCCGGACGGTTGTGCGACAACAGCGCCACGCAATCGCCGCGGCGAAGTCCGTGACTTGCCAGCACCGCGGTCAGGCGCTCGAACTCGGTTCGAGAGCTGCCCGTAACTGATCTGTCGTCCCTGATATTCGATTGCTGTCGCAGCCGAGTGAATCTGCGCACAGGTGCGAAACAATTCCCCGATCGTGGTAACAGCGCCCGCGACCAGTGAGGGCGCCTTTTTGGGTTCGCCTGTCATTTGCCGTTTCCCCCAAAGGTGTTGTTTTTGTGTGGCGGCCGACGGTTTTGTCTAAAACTATACGCTTGCGGCATATTCCGATCAAATTTAAATTCTAACATCTGTTCGAAATAGTCCATAACCGGCTGCGCGCAAGCGAACGCGGGACCAAAGTTGGCCAACAATAGACAAGGGGGAGCGTGATGTCCGACCGATACGCCGCCTACACCAAGCTGAAGATCGACTACCCATCGAAGCGAATTCTGCGGCTCACCTTCGATCGGCAGGAAACGTACAACTCCGTAGATGCCGAAACCCACACCCAGCTCACCCACATCTGGCGCGACCTCAATGAGGACCCCGATATCAATGCCATCATCGTTACCGGAGCCGGCAAGGCTTTTTCGGCCGGCGGCGATTTCGAGTTGATCAAGAGCATTCTCGACAATCCGGTCGCTCGCATGTCGACCTGGAAGGAGGCCAAAGACCTCGTCTACAACGTCATCAATTGCAACAAGCCGATCATCTCGGCCATCAACGGCGTCGCAGTGGGCGCCGGCCTCGTCGTCGGCATCCTCGCTGACATATCTATCTGCGGAAAGTCGGCGCGAATTGTCGACGGTCATACACGTCTTGGCGTCGCGGCTGGCGATGTGGCCTGCATCATTTGGCCGCTGCTCTGTGGGCTGGCGAAGGCGAAATATTATCTGCTGACCTGCAAGCCTCTTTCGGGCACTGAAGCTGAGCGGATTGGGCTTGTCTCGCTGTGCGTAGAAGATGCGGATTTGCAGAAGATCGCGCTTGAGACGGCCGAGGATCTCGCGAACGGCGCGCAAAGCGCGATCCGCTGGACCAAATACTCGCTAAATAACTGGCTGCGAGTGAACGGACCGCTGTTTGATACCTCCACTGCGCTGGAAATTCTTGGATTCACCGGCGCCGAGGCGCGCGAGGGCCTTGCCTCGCATCTGGAGAAGCGCAAGCCGGCGTTTCCGCCGGACTGCCCGATCTGACGGTCGCCAGCAGAAGCGACGGCCGCCGTGTGGAGGCGAGGTCGATCTTGCCTTTGTTTGCGGTTCATTTGACGTCGAGTTTCTCGCGCAGCCGTTCGACGGCTTCGGGGTTGGCAAGCGCGGAGAGATCGCCGGGATCCTTGTGCTCGAACACCGCCCGGAGTACCCGGCGCATGATCTTCAGATTGCGGGTGCGCGGCAGGTCGTCGACAAACAGGATCGTTTCGGGACGATACGATGCACCCATTCCCTCGACGATGGCGGATGAGAGTTCGCGCGCAAGGCCGCTATTTCCCTCTACATTCGGCATTGGTACGCAGGCGCAGACAATAGCTGAGCCTTTCACCGGATGCGGAATGCCGAACACGGCGGCTTCCGCGACCTTGCCCGTCGCGATCAGAATACCCTCGAGCTCGGCAGGTCCGGTACGCTTGCCGGAAATCTTGATGGTGTCATCGGAGCGACCGAGAATATAGTAGAGCCCGTCATGGCCGCGCATCGCAAAGTCGCCGTGGACCCACAGGCCGGGAAGCGTGCTCCAGTAGCTTTCGATATAGCGCGCATCGGCTTTCCACAGGCTCTTGGTCAAACCGATCGACGAATGCCGTAACACCAGTTCGCCGACCGTCCCGGCGGGCACACTTTGTCCCGTCATGTCGACGATGTCGGCGCCGACGCCAAGCGCCGGGCGCGAGAACGAACAAGGGTTCATCGGGTGATTTGGCGTGCCCGTGAATATGCAGCCTCCGACTTCGGTTCCGCCTGAAATGTTGATGATCGGGATTTTCTTCTTGCAGATGTGCTCGAAAAACCAGAGCCACGGCGTCGCCGTCCATGCCTCGCCGCCGGAGGCGGTGATCCGCAGGCTCGAGAGATCGTAGTCGTCGACCTCCAGCCCATAGCGCATCAGGGTGCGAACAATCGTCGGCGACACGCCGAGGTAGGTCACCCGATGATCCGCGATCAGGCGCCAAAATCGTCCGGTGTCGGGATAATCCGGCGTGCCTTCCGCGATCAAGAGACTGCCGCCGGCGAAACTCGGGATACAGGCGCACATCGCGCCCACCATCCAGCCCATGTCGCTGAAGAAGAAAAAGCGATCCGATGGCTTGAAGTCCCCGCAGATGATCATGTCGCGGGTGACCATCGAGCCGATGAAACTGATGTGGGTCCAGATGCACCCCTTCGGTTCACCCGTCGTGCCCGACGTATAGAGCAGGATCGCCGGATCTTCCGCCTGCATCTCGGCGGTTGCGATGACGCCGTCTTTGCCGGCGACGACATCGCTCCACCAGCGGTCGCGTCCCTCGCGCATGGGCGTTTCAACTTCGAGACCGTCGCAAGCAACGACGATCACATGCCGGACCGTTGGCGAGGCTTCCAGCGCCAGGTCGAGCACCGATTTAAGCGGCGCCGCGACGCCGCGCCGCCACGTCCCGCTCGCGGTGATCACGGCTTTGGCTTCACCGTGGCTCAGGCGGGACAGGATTGGGCTCGGACCGAACCCCGAGAACAGCGGCATGACGATCGCGCCGAGCTTCAATGCGGCGAAGAAAGCGATAAAGGTCTCCGGTAAATTCGGCATATAGATCGCGACAACGTCGCGCCGGCCAATGCCGAGATCGCGTAAGCCCTGTGCCAGCCGCCCAACTTCGCGGTCGAATTCACCATAAGTCAGCGAGCGTTGCTCGCGCTTGTCCTCGCCTTCCCAGACCAGAAACGTCTGATTCCACTCGGCGGTTCCCTGATGCTTGTCGATGCAGTTAAGGACGATGTTGGTGGTGCCACCGACGCACCAGCGCGCCCATGGCTGACCGCGCGACAGGTCGAGCATCGCGTCATAGTGCCGATAGAACCTGACATCGCAGAATTTGAAAACTTGCTCCATCAGCCATGCGGGATCGGCGTCCGCCTTCGCGGCAAGATCGTCGTAATCCGGCTGGCCGGTCGCGCGAAGGAACCCGGTTAAATTGCTTTGTGCCACCAGATCCGGCGGCGGCGTCCACAAATACTGCGTCGCATCGTTCATAGGCTGTCTTGCGAATGTCTCTCGAGCCAAGCCGGGCGGTCGGGTGAAAGCTAACGCTTGGAGGCGATTTGGGTCAATGGCGGGACTGACTATCTTTTGATTCTAACATTTGTTAGATAAATGGCGGTTTGCCAGCGCAGGGGAAGGGAATGAAGCCGAACGCTTGTCGTCCCGAGTTTCTTGCGTCGACAGCATTCGTCGACAGCGACTCATCTGAGGTCCGCGAGTTCGTCGCGCGCAGTCTGGCCAGTGCGCGGGGTCTGTCGGCTACCGACAAGGCCATCCGCCTGTTCGAGGCCGTACGTGACCGGATCAGATATGATCCATTCAATGTCGGCACCATCGAGGACGATTACCGGGCCAGCCGGATCACCGGGAAACCTTCGAATTACTGCGTGCCCAAGGCGATCCTGCTAACCGCTGCGTTGCGCGCCGCCGGAATTCCGGCGGCGGTCGGATTCGCCGATGTCCGCAATCATTTGAATTCGCCGAAGCTTGCGGATCTTATGGGAACTGACCTTTTCATTTACCACGGCTACGTCGCGCTTTGGCTCGATGAAAGGCTGTTCAAGGTCACGCCCGCGTTCAACACGGAGCTGTGCGAACGATTCGGCGTCAGGCGGCTGATCTTCGACGGCAAAAGCGACGCGCTGTTTCACGAGTTCGATACAAGCAGCCATCGCCATATGGAATATGTCAACGATCGCGGCTGGTTCGCCGATCCTCTGATTGGACAGTTGCTAAGGGATTTTCGCACCACCTATCCGAAGCTGTGGCAGTCGAGCACTCATCGGGTGTCGGTTGGTGACGCTGCATTCGGCCGCGAGCGATAAGGCGTCCGAGACAAACAGCGCTTATTCGGAGGCCTTCTGCATTCCCTCAAGGTTGTTTGGCGTACTGAACGGCTATTCGCCCGACCTTCTCGCGGGCGATGACGAGTTTCTGGATCTGCGCGGTGCCATCGCCAATTTGCAGGCCCATCACATCGGCATGGCGCTGATTGAACGGCAGGTCCGTGGTGTAGCCGTAATGGCCGTGGGTGAGGAGGCACTGGTGAATGATCTCGCAGGCCACTTTGGGGACGTACCATTTGCACATCGCGGCTTCCGCGGTGTGGGCCAGCCCACGGTCCCGTAGCGAAAGCGTATAGTAGCAGAGCTGCCTCATCATGGTGAGCTGGGTTTCGGCTTCCGCGAGCGGAAAGCTCACGCCCTGAAACTGGGCGATCGGCCGCTCGAAGGCGATCCGGCCAGTCGTGTACTGCCAGGTTTCATCGACCGACGCCTGGGCCGGTCCGACGCACTCGAGGCCGATCAAGGCGCGGCTGTAGTCGAATCCGGACATGATCTTGGAAAATCCCTTGTTCTCCTCTGCCATCAGACATTCAGCCGGGATGAAGACATCGTCGAAGAACACCGAGCCCCGACCCACCGGCTTGGTGCCGATGTCATCGAAATGCGTACGGGTGATCCCCTTTTGTTTGAGATCGACAAAGAAGGCGCTAACGCCACGGGCACCGTCCTCTATCGCACCGGTTCGCGCAAAGATAACCGCGGCGTCGCACTGATCCGAAAAGCTCATCGATGTCTTTTCGCCGTTAAGACGGTAACCATTTCCGGACTTCTCGGCGCGCAGGATGAGGTTGGCCGCATCGGAACCGCCGCGCGGCTCGGTCAGACCAAGCCCGATGATCGCGTCGCCGCGCGTAACCCGCGGCAGCCATTCCTGCGCGATGTCGGGCGAGGCATGCTGCGCGACCATGCCGCCCATCAGCGATGCCAGCAGTTGAACGTAACTGGCATTGAAATCGCCATAGGCGATCTGCTCGATAATGACGCCCGAGGTTGCGCTGCTCTCGCCGAGGCCGCCATATTTTTCCGGCAGATCGACGCCGATCAGGCCAAGGCCGCCCATTTCCTTCAGCAGCATTCGGTCCATACGATCTTGCTTGGCCCGCCTCTGATAGTGCGGAGCCAGTTTTAGCTTCGCAAATCGCTCAGCTGCCGTCCGAAACGCCTGCTGCTGCTCGCTGAGCGCGTAGTCCATGGCGATCCCCCGCTGAAATTCCTTGAAATTCTGCACAAAGTCTAACAAGTGTTAGAAATTACGCAACGTCGGCCACGGGGGCAATGCCATGCAGACCAGTCCAGGGACATCGCTTTATCCAAACCTGCTGTCGCCCTTGAAGGTGGGACGAACCACGCTACGCAATCGGATGATCATGGGTTCGATGCATACGCGCCTCGATATGGAGGAAAATGGGCTGGCCAAGATGGCGGTGTTTCTTGCCGAGCGGGCCAGGGGTGAGATCGCGCTCATCATTACCGGCGGCTATGCCCCTAACACCGCCGGCTTGATCGAACCCGGCGGACCGATCCTGACCGAGCATGCACAGGCCTGGGAACTCCGGCGCATCACCGAAGCGGTGCATAGGTACGATGGAAAGATCTGCCTGCAGATTTTGCATTCCGGACGCTACGCTCGGCAGGAAGAGTGTCTCGGCCCCACCGACATCCGTTCCCGGATCAATCGATTTGCACCGCGCGCGATGACATCCGCGGAGATCGAACAGACGATTTCGGACTATGTGCGCTGCTCGCTCCTCGCCAGAGAGGCCGGGTTTGACGGCGTCGAGATCATGGGGTCGGAAGGCTACTTGATCAATGAATTCACGGTGCTGCGGACCAACGACCGCAGCGACGAATGGGGCGGATCGGCAGAAAATCGCCATCGCCTACCGGTCGAGTTGACCGCGCGGGTTCGCGCGGCGGCAGGCCAAGATTTCATCATCATCTATCGAATATCCGCGATTGATCTGGTCGAAGGCGGCGCCACCGGCGACGAAATCGTGTCGCTTGCGCGCAAGGTCGAGGCGGCTGGCGCCGATATTCTCAATACCGGGATCGGTTGGCACGAAGCACGGGTTCCGACCATCGCATATCCAGTCCCGCGCGGCGCCTGGCGCTTCGCGGCCGCGCGCCTCAAACGCGCCGTAGGAATTCCGGTGGTCGCATCCAATCGCATCAACACGCCGGATCTTGCCGAGGAAATTCTAGCGACGGGGGATAGCGATCTGGTCTCGATGGCGCGCCCGATGTTGGCCGATCCGCTTTTCGCGAAGAAAGTGCGCGAAGGCAATGCTGGCAAGATCAATGTCTGCATCGCCTGCAACCAGGCCTGCCTTGACCTGATTTTTTCCAATCGCAGCGCCACCTGCCTGGTCAACCCGCGCGCTTGCCGCGAAACCGAGTTCGACGAGGGTCCGGCAGCGAAACCTCGCAAGGTCGCGATTGTCGGCGCCGGCGCGGGGGGCCTTGCTGCCGCGGCTGAGGCAAGCCGTCGCGGGCACCGGGTCACGCTGTTCGAGGCGGCCAATTGTATCGGCGGCCAGCTCAACCTCGCGCGCGCCGTCCCGGGCAAGGCCGAATTCGACGAGATGCTGCGCTACTTCAGCGGGCAGATCGAGGATGGCGGCGTCGATGTCAAGCTCAACGCATCGCCGACCATGCGTGATCTCAGCCACGATGGTTTTGAAGCCGTGGTGATAGCCTCGGGGGTGCATCCGCGGGTGCCGGCCATAGCCGGCATCGATCATTTCAAGGTAGTGTTTTACAACGATCTGCTAAGCGGCAAGAAACGTGCAGGCCATAAGGTCGCCATCGTCGGCGCCGGCGGAATTGGCTTCGATGTCGCAGAGTATCTCTGTCATTCGCAGCCGGGGGAGGGACCGAAGGTGCGGGGGCAGGATATTTCAGCATTTCGAAGCGAGTGGAATATCGATGTCAGCCTTACGCTGGCGGGTGGGCTGACCGGCGATCCGCTTGGGCCACGAAAGAGTCCGCGCGAGATCACCATGCTGCAACGCAAGGCTACGAGGCCCGGCCTCGGTCTCGGTGTATCGACCGGGTGGATTTTGCGCAGCAGTCTCGCCAAGCGTGACGTGAAGATTGTCGCTGGAGTTACCTACCAGCGGATCGACGACAGTGGGCTGCACATTCTGGTGGACGGAGTTCCCCGCGTGATCGAGGCCGACACGATCGTGATCTGCGCTGGCCAGGTATCCAACCGCGGGCTGTTCGATGAATTGCGCGCCGCTGGCATCGAGGCCCACGTGATCGGCGGTGCAAAGGAAGCCTCCGAGCTTGACGCCATGCGTGCGGTGGAGGAAGGCGTGCGCATCGCGCAAGCGCTGTAGGATCGCGCCGCGTTGCCGCGGCGGGCATCAAGGATTATTTCGCCTTCACAATAGCGGGCTCGCGTCTGGAAAATTTTACCGCATCGATCATCTGGCGCGCGTCATGGGCGAGGTGTAGCGTTTCGCCGCCATCGATATACCATTCCTCGCCGGTGACAAATTTACCCAGCGGCGAACTGAGGAATATGATCGCGGCCGAAATATCCTCGACGTCTCCCATATGTCCGAGCACATTGCGGTTGAGCTTCAGCCATTGCTCGGGATCGATCGGGTAATGGTCCATGCCTTCGGTCTTGATGGTGCCGGGAGCAACGCAATTGAGACGTATGCCGAATTCTGCCCACTCGAAAGCGAGCGTCTTCATCATCGCGAGAACGCCGCCGCGCGCCGCAGCCGTATGCACGAAACCGCTCAAGCCAGAGCGGACACAAGCGGTCACGAATACAATCGAGCCGCCGTGCTCCAGCATGAAGTGATCTGCGGCGGCTTTCGTCATTTGCCAGGAGCCGATCAGGTTGTTGCGAATCACGGTCTCGAAGCCCTTGTTGTTAAGCTCGCGCGCCGGCGTCACGAATTGTCCGCCCGCGTTGTTGACGAGGATGTCGAGCCGGCCGAACTCGTCCTTGATCCGCAACATGGCTTTTTCGAGCTGGTCGGGCAGGCGGATATCGGCCGATATGGCAATCGCGTGGCCGCCGATCTCGCGGATGACTTTGGCGGTGTCTTCGATCGGCGCGGTCCGTCTGCCAAGCACGACGACACGTGCTCCGCAACGCGCCATTTCGATTGCCGTGGCGCGACCCATCCCGGTTCCGCCGCCGGTCACGAGGGAGACCTTGCCCTCTAGGAGATCCGGCGCGAAGCGCATTTTCGAAAGCTGCTGCATGGCTGTCCCGATTGCTGAATTCCGGTTGTATTCGGTCTATCGGCGAGTATTCTAACAGGTGTTAGATTTTTCGAAAGAGCCAGCCGATGTCCGACAGCGAACCAATCCATTATGCGTTAGATGATGGCGTGGTGACGATCGCAATCAACCGGCCTGAGCGCAAGAACGCCCTGTCGGTCGAGGCGATGAACGGTCTGACCGATGCATGGGAGCGCGTCGAGAAGAATTCACAGGCGAGGGTGGTGGTTCTGACCTCGGCCGACTGCGGCGTATTTTCTGCCGGCCTGGACCTCAAACAGGCGGCCGAGATCAGAGCGCGCGACGGGGTCGATATTCTTACCCTGATGCGCGACCCCATGCAGACCGCCATGCGAGCCGTTTCAAAGCCGATCATCGCGGCGATGACGGGATCATTGATAGCGGGCGGGATGCTGTTGGCGATCAAGTGCGACCTCAGGGTCGGTCTTCGCGGAACGCGCGCCGGGATCACCGAGGTCAAGATGGGGCGCGGATCGCCGTGGGCGGTGCCTCTGCTCTGGATGTTGCCGCAACCGGTGCTGATGGAGCTTGTCCTAACAGGCGAGACGATGCCAATCGAGCGGCTCGCCGAATACGGGTTCTTGAATTATCTCGAAGACACGCCTGATGCCGTGCGCGCCCGGGCCATGCAACTTGCCCGCAATATTGTCCAGGGCGCCCCTTTGTCGGTGAAGGCAGCAAAAGCCAGCGTCCTGGCAGCGATGGATCTTGGTTGCGAGAAGGGACTTGTCGAGGCAAACAAGCTGCATGTCGAAAGCTATGCAAGTTTCGATGCGATCGAAGGTCCCAAAGCGTTTGCCGAAAAGCGGAAGCCGGTTTGGCAGGGCAAATAGACAAGGCGGATCAGGATGAACAGTGCAAGTGCCAACGGGCCTGCTCGCTCGGCTTACTTCGGGGAAGAGCATGAATTGCTGCGCACCCAGATCCGGCGTTTCGTGAATGAGGAAATCAAGCCGCGCGCGCTTCAATGGGAAGTGGATGGGATGGTGCCGCGCGACGTCCTGCGTCGCATGGGAGAGCTGGGCTTTCTGGGCATCCGTTATCCCGCTGAATATGGCGGCTCGGATATGGAAACACTGGCGACGGTTGTGCTGGCCGAGGAATTGGGCCGATCGACGTTCTCGGGCGTAGCGATCACGGTGCTGGTCCATACCGACATGGCGTCGGTACATCTCTTTAACGGCGGTTCGCAGGCGCTGAAGGACCGCTTCATGCCGGATGTGATTGCCGGAAAAAGGATCGTCGCGGTCGGCGTCACCGAGCCGGGTGCGGGTTCCGACGTCAAGGGCATTCGTACCACGGCCCGCCGTGACGGCGACAGCTATTTGCTCAATGGCGCCAAGATGTTCATCACGAACGGAGTGCACGCGGATCTTTATTGCGTCGCGGCCATTACCAATCCGGACATGCGGCCTTCGCAGCGCGTCTCGATGTTGCTGGTGGAGAAAGGTACACTCGGGTTTCGCGTCGGCCGCGCGCTTGACAAGCAAGGCTGGCGTTCGTCCGACACGGCGGAATTGTTATTTGAGAATTGCCGGATTCCGGCCGCGAATTTGCTCGGCGAGGAAGGTCGAGGCTTTTATGCGATCATGCGGAATTTTCAGAATGAGCGGATCGTAATTGGCGCGATGGCGATGGGTGAGGCGCTGGCTGCGATCGAGATCACACTAGATTGGGTTTCGCAGCGGCAGACCTTCGGCGCGCCGCTATGGTCCAGGCAGACCATCCGTCACCGGCTGGCGATGCTGGCGGCCAAGGTCGAGGCCGGACGGCAGCTTGTCTATCACGCGGCGTGGCTGGTGACGCAGGGGATCGACGCGACCAAGGAGGTGTCGATGGTCAAGGCCTATTGCGGTGAGCTCGTCAACGAAGTGATGTACGCGTGCCTGCAGTTTCATGGCGGCATGGGTTACATGCGCGAGAGTGCGATTGAGCGAATGTCCCGCGATGCCCGCGTTCAGTCGATCGGCGGCGGCACGACTGAGGTGATGCTGGAAGAGGTGGCAAAGCGGATGAGATAGCGCGCTTTCGGAATTCCCGGCACTATGCTTTTTTAACGCCGTCGAAGATCAACAGCTCGGTTCGGCGGGCCAGCTTCAGTACGGCGTCCTTGCTGCTGAAGCTGAACCACTCGATGGTCCAGTTCAGTGCACCCAGCACGAATATCCGTAACGGGACGATCTCGATGTCGGCACGAATTTCCCCGGCGCGTCGCGCGTCCAAAAACAGCTGGTCCCAATATTTGGCGTAGGACCGGCGCAGCGGGCGATGCAGCTTTTTCAGATGTTCGGGAAGTTGGCCGTAGATACGAATATTTGCCGAGGTGAAATCGCTCGCTTCAAGCAGCGCCACCAGATGCGCCTCAATGGCAAGTCCGATCCGGCGCCGGTGCGAGACCTTGCCCGCTTCGTTCAGTGCCGTCTTGACCGCTTCGAAGACCCTGAGTAGTCCGCGGTGGAGGACCTCATTGAGAATGGCCTCCTTGGAATCGAAGTAATAGTAGATGCTCCCAGCCTTGATCTCGGCCATCGCCGCGATCTGGCGCAGCGTGGTAGCCGAGTATCCCTGGCGACGAAACAGCTTCGCCGCGGCCTCCAGAATTGAATCGCGTGACTTTTCTGATTTTGAAATCTGGGCGATATCGCGGGCAGTTCTTTTTTTCTTCGCTGGCGGGAGCTCGTGTTTCAATCTGGGCATGCGGGGGGCGAAAGCACGCTGGGCTTTGGATTGAACGCGCTGCTGGAGCCCGGGAACCAACAAAGACTGCCGCGTCGGATTCATGTTAAAAGTGCCTTCCGCCGGGGATTATTGGCGCAGCCAAAAGACTTCGTCAACCGCTCGATAATTCGAACCAACGCCATGCCGGCGAAAGTTGCGCTACAAAGCATCGAATATCCTTGCCGTGAGGTGTTGCCTCAGATTTTCCGGCGGGAGGCCTTGTGGCACACGGCGTGGCCGATATGGTGAGCGAGATGCGTAAGAGCTGGAGCGGAAAAATGGATTTGGCGACACCGATAACGAGCTTCGAATGTGAGATAGTCGATGGCCTCGCCCATGTCATTCTCAACCGCCCGGACAGGGGCAATCCAATCGACGGCGACTTCTGCAGGGAGTTCAGCCTCGGCATGGCAGAAATGAGCGAGCGCGACGATGTCCGCGCTGTTCTGCTGTCAGCGCGTGGCAAATTGTTCAGCGTCGGCGGCGATCTTGTCGCGCTGGCTGGGCAGGGTAAGACGTTGCCGGCAACGATTAAGACCTGGACGGCGGATTTTCATGCGGCCATCGTGCGAATGGTTCGAATGCGCGCCCCTGTCGTGGCCGCGGTCCATGGCAATGTGGCGGGAGGAAGCGTGTCGCTCATGGCAGCGGCCGATCTGGTGGTGATTGGAAAATCAGCGCGTATTACATCCGCGTTTGCGAAGATTGGTTTTACCCCGGACAGCGGGTCGACGACGACGCTGACAGCCCGCATGGGACCGGCGCGTGCCAGGCGGTTTTTCCTCCTAGCCGAAACCCTGGATGCCGATACCGCGCTGTCGGCCGGTCTGGTTGATCTCGTGGTAGATGACGACGCGGTTGCTGCGGAAGCGGAGAGGATCGCCCGTGAGTTGGCCTCCGGACCGACCGAGGCTTATGGCGGCATCAAGCGCCTGTTTTTGCAGGCTCCAAACCGCTCCCTGGAAAGCCAATTGGAGGACGAAGCGCAAACTCTGGCCGCAATTTCGAAGACGGTGGATGCGCAGGAAGGGATCAAGGCTTTCAGAGAAAAACGCAAACCGGTGTTTGCGGGGCGCTGAGATTCTGAGGCGAGATCGTCTGGCCGGCTGGAAAATCTCCATAGCAATGACGTCTAGGCTTTGTTGGACAAAGTGCCTAATACAATCGGGAAAGTGTTGCGAAAGCGGGCAGAAGGGTCATCGTTCGGTCGTCCTGCAAATTCCGGAATGATTCAGGGAGGAATATAGATGGGAGGACTCTATTTTGAGCAGTTTTCCGTTGGGCAGACGTTTATTCACGAGATCCGGCGGACGGTGACCGACATGGACAATATCCTGTTCTCGGCACTCACCTATAACCCGGCAGCGGTCCACATCGATCATGAGTATGCCAAATCGACCGAGTTCGGCAAACCGCTGATGAATTCGATCTTCACGCTTGGCCTCATCATCGGCCTTTCGGTTCAGGATACCACGTTGGGTACTACGGTTGGAAATCTCGGCATGGAGGAAACCAAGTTTCCTCGACCAGTTTTTGCGGGGGATACCTTGCGGGCGGTGACAAAGATTTTGGCGGTTCGTGACAGCAAGTCACGCCCGACGCAGGGAATCGTAACGTTTGAGCATCGTGGGTTCAATCAGCTGGACGAAGAGGTGGCGTATTGCCGCCGCATCGGGCTGATGATGCGGCAGCCGATATGAAGTTACGCTCGCTTCTATTTGTGCCAGGTGACAGCGAGCGCAAGTTCGCCAAGGCGTCTGGCTGCGGCGCCGATGCATTGATTCTGGATCTTGAGGATTCCGTGGTGCCTGCGCGCAAGGCCTTCGCGCGCGACATGGTGAAAAAGCTGCTCGGCGGCCCACCGCGCGATTGGTCTTTTCTTGTGCGGATCAATCCGCTAGGGACCGGGCTCACGCTTGAGGATCTTGCAGCTGTTGTCCGCCCAGGACTCGACGGTATTTTGATTCCGAAGGTCAATGGCATTCAGGATATCGAGCTCATTTCGCATTATGTAGATGTGCTTGAGGTCGTTAGCGGTGTCGCTTCAGATCATGTGAAGCTACTGGTTGTAGCAACCGAAACGCCAGCCGCAATGATTGGATTTAGCGGCTATGCAGGGTCCACTCGTCGGCTTGTGGCGATGACTTGGGGTGCGGAGGATTTGAGCGCGGCGTTGGGCGCTCTGACAAACAAGGAACCGAACGGCGACTGGACGTTCCCTTATCAGGTGGCGCGAGCGCAATGTCTGTTTGCCGCTGGCGCGGCCAATGTTCTGGCCCTCGATACCCTGTATGCGGATTTCAAGGATCCGGACGGCCTCGCGGAGAGCTGCAGGATAGGGCGCCGCGACGGCTTCGTCGGCCGTATCGCAATTCACCCCGATCAGATTGCAACAATCAACGTGTGCTTCACGCCGTCGGAGGCCGATCTGGCGCATGCCCGCCGCGTCGTGGCGGCCTTTGCGGCCCAGCCTGAAGCGGGCACTCTTGGCATTGACGGCAAGATGTACGACATCCCTCATCTGGTTGCGGCAAAGCGAACGCTTGCCTCCGTTGGAGATACTGTCAAATCATGAGTTCACCGCTTACCAACGAACGAGCACGCGGCTACGAATACCTGGTCGCAGCGATGCGTAGCTTCGCCGTCGAAGAAAGAACCAACAACGGCGACATGCCGGAATTCATGCAAGCGCTGACGGACAGCGAGCGGGAAGCCATGGCGCGCTACCTATCCGGGCTGTGATGAGCGGTGCGGCGCGTGCGGCCGCGGGCCTTTGCTGCGCCGGGCATGAGGCTGTGCTTGTCGAGGCATCATCGCGATACGAAGCTCTCAAAGCTTGACGAGGGAGTTAAAGAGAAGTCTACTTATGCAAGTCACACTAACAAAAGTCGTACGGCAATAGATTGGGCCGTCCGGTGTACGACCGGCTACGGCCGAGGGTAGGGGAATGCCTGATATCCTCGTGACCACCCAGGACGGCATTGGCGTCGTGACCCTCAACCGGTCCGATGCCTACAATGCCGTCAAGCTCGCCATGTGGCATGATCTCGCTGGCATCTTTGCAAACCTCGCCAGTGATGATGCCGTTCGCGCGATCATTTTGACGGGTTCGGGCGGGAATTTCTGCGTCGGCGCGGATGTGACCGAGTTCCATCTGATCCGGGAAAACAGGGAGCAGAGCGCGGCCTATGAAGTGGCGGTCGACGCGTGCTCCGCCTCGATTGCTAGTGTGCCGAAGCCGGTAATTGCTGCCATTTCGGGATATTGCCTGGGCGGGGGTTGTCATCTCGCGCTCGCCTGCGATTTCCGCTTTGCGGACGCAAGCGCTAAACTCGGAATTCCCTCCGCCAAACTCTCGATCGTGTACGGCGTGCGAAGCGTGCAGCGCCTGCTCGCAATTGTCGGAATCGCAAACGCAAAACGGATTCTCTATTCCGCCGAGCGTTACGATGCCGCGCTCTGCCTGGAAATGGGCCTTGTCGACAAGGTCAGCGGCGATGCCATTGGCGCAGCAATGACCTTCGCCAGTACTTTGGCGCGCAACGCGCCGCTGTCGATAGCCGGCGCGAAATTCATGCTGAACGGCTTGTCGCTGGGGGAGGGGGCGCTGGATATGACAGCGGCCCAGCGCCTGGTCGATCAAGCCGCCGACAGCGAGGATTTCAGGGAAGGCAGGCAAGCCTTTGCCGAGAAACGCGCGCCACGGTTTCTCGGGCGCTGACAATGCGATTTGACGGGAGAGCAGGTGTGAGCTTTGGCGAGCGTTCCGGAGAGGCAGGATGAAGCCTGTGGCCTTCGACTATGTCGTCCCTGAAAGCCTCGATGCCGCGGTGGCCGCGCTCGCGGCGGCGAATGGCGAAGGCAAGGTGATGGCTGGCGGGCAGTCGCTGACGCCGCTCTTGAATTTTCGGATGACGCGTCCTTCCGTCATCGTCGATCTCTTGCGCATTCCAGGCCTGTCGTCGATCGACCAAAAGGACGACACGGTTGCGATCGGCGCTTTGACGCGGCACGCGGACCTCGAATTTTCGGACTTGATCGCAGCGAAACTCCCGGTCATGGCGGCCGCGATGCCGCATGTGGCGCATCTGGCGATACGTAACCGCGGTACGATCGGCGGCAGCCTGTCGCATGCGGACCCCGCAGCCGAGCTACCGATGCTGGCGGTGCTTTATGGTGCTGCGATCAAGGCGCAGGGGCCGGGCGGTCGCCGCGAAATCCCGGCCGAGAATTTTTTTGTTTCCGCTTTGACCAATTGCCTTGAGGCGGAAGAGATCGTCTTCGAGATCGATTTTCCGATCTTGAGAGGACACACCGGCTGGGCCTTCGAGGAAGTTGCGCGCCGCTTCGGCGATTTTGCCTTGGCCTCAATTGCGGTGTCCTTTGCGTTGCTTGACGGCGCAATTGCCGACGCGCGGGTCGCCGTGATGGGTGTCGCCGACACGCCGCTGCGGCTTCGCAAGGCCGAGGACGCGCTGAATGGCGCCAAGGGCAGAGCGGGAGACGCAGGTCAATTTGCGAAAGTCGTGCGCGGCAGCGTGTCGCCTTCGGACGACATCCATGTTTCGGCGGAGTACCGGAAAAATCTGATCGGCGCACTGGCCGAAAGGGCATTCGCGGCCGCCTGGACCCGCGCTCTGGGAGAAAAGGCGTGAAAAAGGATATTGCCGTCATCGTGAACGGTCGCAAATACGAGGCACGCGTCGAGCCGCGTCTGCTGCTTTCCGACTTCTTGCGCGACACGCTTGGCCTGACCGGAACCCATGTCGGCTGCGAGCACGGCGTGTGCGGTGCCTGCACTATCCTTCTGAACGGGGACAGTGTCCGCTCCTGCCTGACGCTCGCGGTGAGTGTAGATGGGGCGGGTATCGTGACAGTGGAAGGCCTGGGGTCGCGCGATCAGCTCAATGCGCTGCAGACCGAATTTCGCGAAAAGCATGGCCTGCAATGCGGATTCTGCACGCCCGGAATGCTCATCACCGGCATGGACCTTCTCAAGAAATATCCATTAGCCAGCGATGAGGAAATCCGCGAAGGCCTGTCCGGCAATCTCTGCCGCTGTACCGGCTACCAGAACATCGTCGCCGCGATCCGTGCGGCGGCGACTCTGCGCGACGGGAGTGCCACATGAAACTGCAATTTATTTCCGCCGGCCGCCTGCGTCTGAAGAAGAGCATCTACGACAGGAGCGCTGATCGTAGCGAAACCTTTGAGGCGCCCGTCTCCAGCGCACTGATCCGGCACAAGCAGGGCAATGTGCTGTTCGACACCGGCTGCCACCCTTCCGTGGTCGAGCACGGCGAGGAACGCTGGGGCTCGTTGATGAAAGTGATGACGCCGGTGATGGGCGCGCAAGATACGCTTTTGCCAAATCTCGCTTGCGTCGGCATCGCCCCCGATGACATCGACGTCGTCGTAAATTCGCATTTCCACCCCGATCATTGCGGCTGCAACGAGTTTTTCCGGAAAGCGACCATCCTTGCGCACACCAGGGAGATCGAGGCAGCGAAGGCGCCCGGCGCGGAGACGGCCGGCTATCTACGCGCCGATTGGGATCATGGCCAGAAAACCGACGCGGTCGATGGCGAACGCGACGTGTTCGGCGACGGCAAGCTCGTTCTTATTCCGCTGCCCGGCCACACACCGGGGACGATGGGAGCGAGTGTCAATCTCGACCGGGACGGGTCGTTTCTTCTTGTATCGGATGCGGTGAGCTTGCGCGCGAATCTCGACGCCGACACCGTGCCTCGTAACACCTGGAATGCGGAGGCGCTTCTGAAATCCTTTGCCGAAATCCGTCGGATCGAAAAGTCGGGCGCGACCGTCATTTGCGGTCATGATGACGCGCAATGGCAAGGCTTGCGCAAGGGAGCGAAGGCATATGAGTAAGGGCGGCCTCGTCCAGGCTTCGGACTTGCTGCGGCCGCGCCATGTCGGCGCGCCAATCAGGCGCACCGAGGATCCGCGCCTTTTGACCGGCAACGGCGAATATACCGCCGACCGCAAGCCGGACCGCGCGCTTCACGTCGCGTTTCGCCGCAGTGAGCAGCCGCACGCACAGATCGTGCGGATTGATGTGACAAAAGCACGCGCCGCCTCCGGCGTCGTTGCCGTCTTCACCGCTGAAGACATCGAAGGCGATTACAGACCGGTCATCCCGGTGTCCCGCATGCCGAACTACTACGCGACGCCCATCCTGGCGCTGGCCTCAAAAAAGGTTCGCTATGTCGGGGAGGCCGTGGTCGCTGTCATCGCGGAAGATTGCTACCTCGCCGAGGACGCGCTCGAATTGATCGAAATCGAATACGCACCGCTCGGCGCGGTCGCCGATCCCGAATTCGCGCTTTCAGAAGGAGCGCCGCTCCTTCATGCGGAGGCCGCGAACAATGTGCTGATCGCGAGGGAGTTCAGGAAGGGCGACGTCCGCGCCGATCTTGCGGCTTCGCATGTCCGCGTCCGCGACCGCTTCCAGATGATGCGAAAGGCGCCTCTAGCGATCGAGCCCCGCAGTTACTGCGCCGAATACGAAAACCGGCGGGAGGCGATCACGCTTTACGCCTCCTCGAACGTTCCCGGCATTGTGCGCGATGCTCTTTCCGAATCGCTCGATCTGCCTGGCAACCGGCTGCGGGTCATCGCGCCCGATGTCGGCGGCAGCTTCGGCTCCAAAGGATCACTCTACCCGGAAGAAATTCTTCTGTGCGTGGCAGCGAGGAAGCTGCGCCGCTCGCTGAAATGGACCGCGGACCGGCTTGAAGACATCTCGAGCTCCAGCCAGGCCTTCGCCGAAATCATCGAGGCCGAAATGGGTTTTGATGAAAATGGCATGGCGATCGCACTTGAGGCAGATGTGATCGGCGATGTCGGCGCCTATTCGATCTATCCCTGGACCTGCGGCCTTGAGCCGGTCCAGGTCGTAAGCTTCCTGCCTGGTCCGTACAAAATTAGGTCCTATCGCGGCGCGGTGCGCGGGGTTGCGACCAACAAGCCGCCGACCGGACCCTATCGTGGCGTCGGCCGGCCGATTTCCACCTTCGTCACCGAGCGGCTGATGGATATGGGCGCGAGAGCGCTTGGACTCGATCCGCTAGAGATCCGCCGGCGCAATCTCGTGGGCGCGGAAGAATTTCCCTACCGGATCGCGTCCGGAATCATCTGGGACAAGACCGGCTTTGTGGAATGCCTCGAAGCCGCGGCGCACGCCGGGCCATATGAAAAGCTTCGCGAGCAGCAGCGCGGGGCGCGCGCGCAGGGGCGCTATTTCGGCATTGGGCTTTCAAGCTACGCGGAGTTGACCGGGATCGGTTCGCGTATTTCCGCCGCTCCCGGCATGCCGATCAACACCGGCTCGGAGACGGCAAAGATTCGTCTCGATTCGACCGGCGCGATCACGGCCGCCTTCGGCGTCGCCTCGCACGGGCAGGGGCTGGAAACGACGCTCGCGCAGATCATCGCGGATGATCTTGGCGCAAAGTTCGAGGACATTCGCGTCGTTCAGGGTGACAGCGACGGCGTCCCGATGTCGACGGGAACCTACGCGAGCCGCAGCGCCGTTCTTGGCGGCGGCGCGGCTAAACATGCCTCGGAAATCCTGCGCGAGAAAATCAAGAAGGTCGCTTCGCATCTTCTGGAAGCCAGTGCCGAGGATATCGACGTCGATGGCAGCCGCGCCACCGTCGCCGGGACCGACCGCGCGGTGACTTTCCGGCAGATTGCCAAAGCGGTCTATTCCGACATGAAGACCTTGCCGGTCGAAGCGCGCCAGGAGCTTGAGGCGAGCTTCACCTACGACCCCATCAACGGGACGACGGCGGCCGCCACGCATCTCGCCGCGGTCGAGGTCGATCCCGCAACATGCTTTGTCAAAATTCACAAATACGTGGTCGCGGAAGATTGCGGCCGCATCATCAATCCGATGATTGTGGACGGTCAGGTTCACGGCGGCGTCGCGCAGGGCATCGGGGCCGCGCTCTACGAAGAAATGGTGTACGACGAGGACGGCCAGCTCGTAAGCGCAAGCCTCGTCGACTACGTCATCCCGTCTGCAGTCGAAATTCCGAAGATGGACGTCATCCATATCGAGAGCGAGTCGGCCGTCGCCGGCGGCTTTCGTGGCATGGGCGAGGGCGGCACGATCGGCGCGCCGGCTGCGATCGCCAACGCCATTGCGGACGCGCTCTCCCCTCTCGGCATCAACGTTACGATCCTCCCGATGACCCCGCAGCGAATCTTTTCGCTGTTGGAGCAGGCCCGCAACAAAGCGAAAGGAAGCAAGCAATGAACGATCTTTCTAGGCGCGTCGCCCTTGTCACCGGTGGCGGCCGCGATGTGGGTGCTGCGATCTCGCAGGGTCTCGCCGCGGCGGGGGCTGCGGTCGCGGTGAATTATCATTCGTCGAAGGATGATGCGGACGCGGTCGTTGCGAACATCAAGAACTGTGGCGGCAAAGCCAAGGCCTATGGCGCGGACATCGCAGATGTCGAAGCGGTGCGAAGCATGGTCGCGGGCGTGAAGTCCGATTTCGGCGGCCTCGACATCCTCGTCAACAACGCCGGCCTCGTGCTACGCAAGCGCTTCAGTGAAACCACGCCGCACGACTGGCACAGACAGATCGATACCTGCCTTTATGGCGCGATCCATTGCTGCCATGCGGCCGCGTCATTGCTTGAGGCCTCCGGCCGCGGCCGGATTATTTCCATTATGGGGGATTCTTCTCGCGTCGGCGAATCCGGGCTCGCGATCGCCGCGGCGGCGCGCGCGGGCAACATCGCTTTAATGAAATCGCTGGCGCGAGAAATGGGACGAACGGGCACGACCGCCAATTCGATCGCACTTGGCTTGATCGAATCGGCGCACGACCGAAGCTGGGTCGATGCCAACCGCGAGAAACTCGTCAAGCTCTACGCAATCCGTCGCCTCGGTCAACCATCGGATGTCGCGCCCATGGTCACGCTGCTTGCATCCGATGCCGGCAGCTGGATCACGGGTCAGGTCATCAGCATCAGCGGTGGATTCAGCATGGTCTGAGCGGCGGAGGGGACGATGTTGCAAACAGATTTGATCGCGCCGGTTTCGGAGTTGCTGGAGCGGCATCGGCGGGAGCGGCCCGACAAAATCGCTTACTGGGACGCCGCGAGGTCGGTGACCTACGCCCAGCTCGCTCATCGGACGGCTGCTATTGCGGTTGCGCTGTCGAAAAACGGCGTACGCGAAGGCGATTGCATCGCGATCTATCTGCCAAATAGTGTCGACTGGATGGAAGTCTGTCTCGCGGGCCTGCGCGCCGGCGCGGTGATCGTTCCCATCAGCTATGACGCGGCCGAAGCAGAAATCGCCTATCGCCTCTCAGATGCCGATTGCGGCCTCATCATCACGACGCCGGCGCGCGGTGAGCTGATCAAGAGGCTTACGGCGGAGAAGGGTGGCCGGGTCTCGTTTGTGTTCGCAGGAAGCAGCGCCGAGGAAGGGGGCATGAGTCTGGAAGAGCTGGCGCACGGAAACGGTGAAAGGCCGCTTGATCCCGCCGATATCGATCGCTCATCCTTCATCATCTACACGTCAGGCACGACCGGCCGCGCCAAGGGCGTGCTGCTGTCGGTCCGTGGAATGTTGTGGATCGCAGCTTCCTGCTGGGCGCCGATTCTGGGTCTCAGCGACAAGGACGTCGTACTGTCGCCGCTTCCTCTGTTTCATTCCTACGCGCTCAATCTCTCGGTGTTGAGCGTGCTCGCGGTCGGTGCCAGCGAACACATCCTGGAGCGGTTTTCGCCGCAGTCGGTGCTGGAGCTCTTGCAGGCCGGGAAATTTACGTTTTTCCCCGGCGTGCCGACCATGTTTCATTATCTGCTGCAGCGGGCGCGAGAGAGCGGAGTGCGCAAGCTCGGCAATACGCGGCTCTGTTTCTCGGCGGGAGCGATCATGCCTGCGACGTTAAACAAGGCGTTCGAGGCGCATTTCGGCACCATGCTGCTGGACGGCTACGGCATCACCGAGACCTCGACCATGGTCACGGTGAACTGGATGACCGGAACGCGCATCATGGGATCTTGCGGGCTTCCGGTGCCTGGTCTGGCGGTGCGGATCGTCGATCCGATCACGGTTGAAGATTTGCCGTTCGGCGCCGAAGGCGAGTTGATCGTTCGCGGTCCTAACCTGATGCAGGGCTATCACAACAAGCCCGCGGAAACGGCGTCAGCACTGAAAAAGGGCTGGTACCACACCGGAGATCTCGCGAAATCCGATCCCAACGGCTATCTGACGATCACCGGCCGCATCAAGGAATTGATCATCAGGGGCGGGCAGAACATCGCGCCGGCGGAAATCGAGGAAGTCGCGATCCGTCATCATCAGGTGATCGATTGCGCCGTGGTTGGCGTGCCGCACGCGACGCTCGGCGAGGTGCCATATCTGTTTGTGGTCGCTGACAAGAACGAACTCCATGTTGAGTCGCTGTTGGCGCATTGCCGGGTCAGCCTCTCGTCCTACAAGATTCCGGAAGCCACCCACATCGTCTCGGAAATCCCTCGCACGGGCTCCGGCAAGATCATGCGATTCAAGCTGGTGGAAGCCCTGAAGCGGGATTGATCAAGCTACGTAACCGACCGCGGCCCCAAAGCACCGTAGTCCCTGGGATCGTAGTTGAGCCGGTACTGCATGTCGGCGGCGATGATCGGCTTGCGGCATTCGTTGCAGATTACGGACGCCTGAAAATCGTGGCCGCATTTGGTGTGGTGCAGGACGAGCGGCGGCTTTCCCCTGGCGTGCCAGCGGTCGCCCCAGGCCAGCATCGCGACAAACGGCCCGTAGAGATCGCGGCCCATGTCGGTCAAAAGATATTCGTAGCGTTCGGGCGCCTGCTGGTAGAGGCGCCGGTGAAAGATCCCGCGCGCGACGAGGCGCGAGAACCGGTCGGTCAGGATGTTAGGAGCAATGCCAAGTTCCGCCTGGATCCGGTCGTACCGGCGATTGCCGAAAAAGCCCTCGCGAACGACCATGAAACTCCATTTGTCGCCGATGATTTCAAGCGCGCGCGAAACCGAGCTTGGCCGTCCCTGCATGAAGCGGCTGTCGTCGGAGGCGCGCCTGGTATTGCGGCCGGGCTTGGCCGGCCTGCGCCCCGCGCCGGGCCCGTCGCGATATTGAACCTCGCGCACCTCGAGCTCGGTCAGGCATCGCGAACAGGCGACAACAGGATGGCTCTCGCAGCCACAGGTGCGGTGAACGAGCACGAGCGGCGCCCGTTTGCCGACGGAAAGCCAGCGGTCGCCGAACTGCATCAGCGCGATGAAGCTTGGATAGAGATCGAAGCCCATTTTAGTGAGCCGGTATTCCTTGCGCTGTCTGGTGTCGGCGGCGACCTGCCGGAAGATCTGCAGCCGCGTCAGTTTTCTCAAGCGGTCGGTCAGCGTGGCGCGTGGAATGTCGAGCGCGGAGCGAAACGCCTCGAATGTCCGTGTGCCGAAGAAGGCTTCGCGGATGATGAGGAACGCCCAGGCGTCCGAGACGATGTCGAGCGTGCGCGCGACGGAACAGTTTCGCTCGCCCCGCGCCAAGCTAGAGGCCTTTTGCGGGTGGAGGACGGCTTCCGCCGGTCCAAGACTGATCTTCGCCGTCGCCGTGCGCGCCATCACGCTTCTGTTCGTGTTGCGAGATCGCACGATGCACCGCGGCGCAATGTCTTGGTCATGATTCACCCTTCGCGGGCACGGCGTGCCAGCATCAACTAAAGCCCATCCTACACCAGCCGGATTGACTTACAAATCAAAGTAAGTCTAGTTATGCATGTTAGAAAAAAGAAGGTGAAAATCCACCCTGTCCGTTCAAAAGCAATTTGGAGGTACGCCATGGCAGCCATTCGTCGAACCGCGCTGGCACTTTCACTGGCTGTGACAGCGGGGCTTGCATCGGCAGTAGCGTTCGCCGATGGCGTCTCCGACAATGTGGTGAAGATCGGCGTGCTGACCGATATGTCCGGTCAATTTTCCCACGAGTCCGGCGAAGGCGCGGTCACCGCGGTGCGGATGGCGATCGAGGATTTCGGCGGCAAGGTGCTCGGCAAGCCGGTCGAACTGATCGTGGCGGATCACCAGAACAAGCCCGACATCGCCTCAGGCATTGCGCGTAAATGGTTCGACGTCGACAAGGTCGACATGATCGCGAATCTGATCAACTCCTCGATCGCGCTCAGTGTTTCGCAGCTCGCCAAGGAAAAGGACCGCATCGCCATCATCAACGGATCGGGCGCGTCGCGGCTCACCGGCGATTCCTGTACGCCGAACAGCATCCACTATGCTTACGACACCTATTCGCTCGCGAAGGGCACCGGCACCGCGATGATGAAAGCCGGCGGGACGACCTGGTATTTCCTCACGGCCGATTACGCGTTCGGCCATGCGCTCGAAGCCGACACCACGGCGGTGATCAAGGCGCTGGGCGGCCAGGTGCTCGGCGCCTCGCGCTATCCGATCGAGACGTCGGATCAATCTTCCTTCCTTTTGCAGGCGCAGGCGTCCAAGGCCAAGGTGGTGGGGCTCGCGGGCTCTGGCACGGTCTTCGTAAATGCCGTCAAGGCGGCGCAGGAGTTCGGCATCCAGAAAAACGGGCAGACGCTCGCCGGACTTCTCGTCTGGATCACCGACATCAAGAGCCTTGGACTTGAAACGGCACAGGGCCTTGTGCTCACCAACGCTTTCTACTGGGATCGTGACGACGAAACCCGGGCGTGGTCGAAGCGCTTCTTCGAACGCATGAAGCGTCCGCCGCATATGGGCGATGCCGGCGATTACTCATCCACGATACATTATCTGAAGGCTGTCGAGGCCGCAGGGACCGACGATGCCAAGGCGGTAATGGCCAAGATGCGTGAAATGCCGATTAACGATTTCTTCGCCAAGAACGGTCGCATCCGCGAGGACGGCCGCATGGTGCATGATATGTACGTGTACGAAGTCAAGAAGCCCTCGGAATCGAAGGGCGAGTGGGATTTCTACAAGCTGCGCGCCGTGATCCCCGGCGACGAGGCGTTTCGTTCGCTCAAGGATAGCGCCTGCCCGTTAGTCAACAAGGGTTGACGAATTTGGCGTGATGC
This sequence comes from uncultured Alphaproteobacteria bacterium, assembly GCA_963722265.1. Taxonomy (GTDB): domain Bacteria; phylum Pseudomonadota; class Alphaproteobacteria; order Rhizobiales; family Xanthobacteraceae; genus Bradyrhizobium. The sequence continues at coordinate 63,416 of CAVRKR010000002.1, forward strand.
AAATTGCGCGCCTGGGTGCAGTTCGTCCGACACCGGTCTCTGTCGAAAACCCAATCGGGCTGACAACTGAGGCAGAATCACCCAATCCTTCTGTCCCATGAGGGAAGCTCTCAGCCTTATCTGGACGGCGTTGGTCGGGTTGTTCCGGTCACCTGCTTCGTTGGCAGCTGAGATCCTGGTGCTCCGGCATCAGATTAACATACTGAGGCGGCATTCGCCCAAGAGGCAGACGTTCAGCGCCATGGACCGCTTGATCTTTGCGGGGTTGTATCGATTGGCGCCAACCGTCCTAAACGCACTGGCGATTGTGAAGCCGGAGACCGTCATAAAATGGCACCGCGCCGGCTTCAGATCGTATTGGCGCTGGAAGTCGAGGCGCCCTGGCGGCCGACCACCTGTACCGCCGGAGATACGCAAGCTTATCCGCCAGATGAGCATCGCCAATCCGCTGTGGGGAGCGCCGCGGATCCACGGAGAGTTGCTCAAGCTCGGAATCGATGTCGGGCAGACGAGCGTGGCCAAATATATAGTCAAAAGACGAGAACCACCGTCGCAAGGTTGGAAGACGTTCCTGCTCAATCACGCTGATGGGATCGCTGCGATGGATCTGTTCGTCGTGCCGACGATCTCGTTTCGCCTGCTCTATGGATTGCTGATCATGGGGCACGGCCGACGACAAATTTTGTGGTTTGGCGTTACAGCTCATCCTACCGCAGAATGGATCGCAAATCAGGTCACGGAAGCATGCGGTTGGGAACAGGCTCCCGGCTATCTGATCCGTGACCGGGATGGGGCCTATGGCGAAGTCTTCATCCGAAGACTTCGATCAAGGGGCATTCGCGACCGGCCGACATCGCCACGCTCCCCATGGCAAAACGGATATGCCGAACGGCTGATCGGCTCGATCCGACGGGAGTGCCTTGACCACGTTGTTGTGCTCGGCGAGCGACACCTCCGTCACCTACTGCTGTCATACATGAAATATCACAACGAGGTACGGACGCATCTATCCCTGGAGAAGGATGCGCCGGTTTCGCGCGCCGTCGAGCGGGCTGGACAAATTCTTTGCCGCCCAATTCTCGGCGGGCTACATCACCAATATGTCCGGATTTGATTTACGATAGGCACAAGTCACGATGTCCGCACTTAGCACCGAACGGACATGCCGCCGCAGTCGCCTCATGTCTGTTGTTGGAGGAAGAACGGAACTAGCTCGGACACGGCCCCGAGGTCTGAGTTTGACCGTGCGCCCCGAAGGCGCGGATCACTAGTGGAGGAAGATTCCACCCAGAGAGTTGTCGATTGATCTGGTAGCTGACGAGCGGTTCGGTCGGGTAACCGGCAGGGCTGGAGCCTCGTGACAAAGGCCGCTTTAGGCGGTTGAGCAATCTAGCGGGCCGTAACGTGAGTGAAGCCTGAGCAGGCCTCGAAAGTGACAATGCGGATGCCGACCTGCCGGTCATTTGGGGAAGGCAGCATGAGCGGGGAAGCAATCGACACGCGCACCCGCTCGATCCGCCGGGGTAGTGGGCACGGCACGTCGGAAAGGTGGTTCGGGTAATCGGGGGAGGCCCGTCAAGGGCGAGGGTAGCGACCTCGACGTCGCGAAAGGCGGCGGCCATGGCGGGAGTCGGACGGGGTCGTATGGTGCGCTGGGCAGCGCATGAATCAGGAGGGTTCAAGTCCCTCCGGCGCTCGAATGAGGGGCGCTGTATCCAAAGGTGGGGGTAATGCCTCGCCGGCCAGCGGGTTCGCTCGCTGGAGGACAGGGTGTCCGGAGCGATCTGGAATCCGAAGGGTTTGAGGAGAAGTATCGGGCTGTAATCGAATGGGAGAGATCCCTGATGAACAGGTCGGCCAAAGATGGGGTTAGGTCGAGCCCGCAGTATGGGGGCGAAGGCGTTACTCATTCACCCATCGCACCAAGGTGTTTGCTGGCGGCACGATACGGAAGATTTATGCGTGACCCCAGGAGACCTGTCGGTGTCCTGGTTTTAAAACCAGGTAAGCGACCCTATAAGCGAAAGCGAAATGGGAAGCGATGCACCGCCAGGAGTTGGAGAACGTAATAGTACCTGAAGCGCGAGACGAATAACTCGCGTGACCGGCGACGGCGGATCGAGAGTGGTCCGGGGAAGGACGTTCGTGAATGGATCGAGCTTTGAGCGATTGAGGTAGATGAGAAAGGAGCGTGAAGATGGATAGTTCCCTTTGTGAAAAACCCGAACGTCACGCTTCGAGGAGACTATCCGATCATTTGATGTTCGAAGGTCAGAAGCAGGAGGTCCACTCTCTGGTGGACACGGTAGGTCAGCCTTGTCTCACTGATCCCTTCTCTCCGGACCTCGCAAAGCCATTCATGAAAGCGGAATGCGGGAAAACTGCACGTTCCGTTTGAGTGGCGGACGGAGGCGAGCCCTTCAATGGGCGCCTCCTCCGACCCGACACCGTTGAAGCCGGGTAATGCTGGCTGAGGAAAGGGCCCTGACTTCTGGTGCGCTTTCGAAGATGGCGAGGTCGTGGTGATTGGCGATGAGCCTGCAAACACCATCAAAGACAGGAGCCGCCGGAGATTGCTGTGTCGAGGGGCGAAGGAGAGTTCCCCACCGTGCCGCAGCCGCGTGCGGTTAGTTTGCTCTCCGTGTGTCTCACGGTGAAGCCAGTCGGAGAGCCGGATGCCGGAGATCGGCACGTCCGGTTCGATGAGCGGGGATGGGAAACGGGGCGTTGCCGAATGGCCTAAGCTACCGCGCCCATCCTCGACTCTACCAAAGGCGACAATCAGCCCAGCCCCTCGATATAGGTTTTGCAACGAGTCAGAGACATTGCAAGATCAAACCTGATCAAGCAAGCCAAGCTTATTCTGCAACTAATCCGGCAGCAACGGAGGAGAACTCATATGGCATCATTCGTCCTTGTCCCTGGGGCAGGCGGCATGGCTTGGTATTGGCACCGCGTGGTCCCGCTTATTCGCGCGGCGGGGCACGAACCCATCGCGGTCGATCTACCGGGCGACGACAGGCACGCCGGTCTCGCAGTATATGCGGACATCGTCATCCGCGCGATCGCGGAACGAAGCGACGTTATTCTTATCGCGCGACAATCTGGATGAGAACGGCGCGTCAATCTGGGTGAGACGAGGCGGCGGAGCGGAGGGATAATTGACGCTATCCGACGTCTTGGCAAGCTTTGATCGACGCGGAGCGTCGATCAGTCTTCGGCTTTTTCTGTTTTCTTGATTGTCGCGTGGGTTGGTGGCCGGCCGCGGCCGCGCTTTCGATCGAGGGCTTCGCGGCGGCGATAGCTCTCGACGTTCATCTCCAAAATCGTGGAGTGATGGACAAGGCGGTCGATGGCAGCGAGCGTCATAGCCTGGTCGGGGAAGATCTTGCCCCATTCGCCAAATGGCTGATTGGCCGTGATCAGCATGGATCTCCGCTCGTAACGTGCGGCGATCAACTCGAACAGTACGCTGGTTTCGGCTTGATCCTTGGTGACGTAGGCGATGTCGTCGAGGATGAGTAAATCGTAGCGGTCGAGCTTGGCGATCGCGCTTTCGAGTGCCAGCTCGCGACGAGCGATTTGGAGCTGTTGCACGAGATCAGTGGTGCGGGCAAACAGCACGCGCCATCCATTCTCGACCAGGGCGAGCCCGAGCGCCGCCGACAAATGGCTCTTGCCGCCGCCAGGTGGGCCGAAGAGCAGGATATTGGCGCCTTTCTCCAACCAGGCGTCGCCGGACGCCAGCACCATCACCTGCGCTTTCGAGACCATTGGCACGGCCTCGAAGTCAAACGTGGCGAGCGTCTTGCCGGCGGGCAGACGCGCCTCGGTGAGATGCCGCTCGAAGCGGCGGCGGCGACGGTCGGCCATCTCGTGCTCGGCGAGCACCGCGAGGAAGCGGGCCGCCGGCCAACCTTCCTTGTCGGATTGCTCGGCGAGCTTGGCCCACATCAGCCTGATGCTCGGCAGGCGCAGCTCGTTCAACAAGAGTTCGACGCGGGCGGCATCAACAGTGTTGGTCGTCGTCATACCACGGCCTCCAGGTTGGAGGTCGGGCTGACGGTGCAGACAACCGCGAGTTCGTCGTAGATGCTGAGAGCTACAAACTCCACCTTGATCGCCGGTACGGATGCCGGGTTTGGACCGAACCGCTCACGCAGTAGTGCCAGATCTGGTAACCGACCGGCATCCAATTCGGCGTCGATCAGTTCTGCCAGCTCAGCTTCGCAGCCGCGATCGTGTGCGAGCGCCAGCAACTCGACGGTCAACTTGCAGGCGCGCTTGTCGCCCACGTCCTGGTGCAATGCCTCGAAGGCTCGTGCATAGGCCGGACGCGGGAACAACTGATCGCGGTAGACCAGATTGTTGAGCGCCATCGGCTTCTTGCGCAGCGCGTGGATCACATGATGATAGTCAACGACGTGACCGCCCTTGCTCTGCGATACCGGCCGGCCACGCCGAAGCGTCATCATCGGCGTTGCGCCGAGGAAGCACTCGATCCGGTTGTCGTAGAGGTGCACGCGCAGGCGATGGCCGATCAGCCGCGATGGCGCGGTGTAGAAGACGCGACGCAGGATGAAGCCGCCGCTCGAGGTGACGGTGACAATCTTCTCCTCGTAATCGGCCGTCCGCCGCCTGGGTAGAGGGGTGAGCATCGGCCGCTCCAACTCGATCCGCTTGCGATTGTTGGCGTTGCGTCGGCCAACGATCTCGTCGACGAAGCGGCGATATCCATCCAAGTGGTCGAAGTCTCGGCTGCCACGCAGCAGCAGTGCGTCCTGCAGCGCCTTCTTGAGATGCCCATGCGAACTCTCAATAGAGCCATTCTCATGCGCAACACCGCGGTTGTTCCGGGTCGGTGTCATATCGTAGTGACGCATCAGCGCCTGATAGCGCAGCGTTAGATCCTCCTTAGCGTCGCTGTCCAAGTTGCGGAATGCCGCCGAGAGACTATCGCTGCGATGCTCGCGCGGCGCTCCCCCAAGTACCCACAGCGCATTCTGCAGACCCTCGGCCAACGCGACAAAGCTCTCGCCACCGAGCACGACGTGGGCATGCTCAAAGCCCGAGAAGGCGAGCCGGAAGTGGTACAGCCGATGTCCCAGCACGACACCCGCGACGGTGACGCCGAGGGCACTCGTGTCGGTGAAGTCGGACAGGCCAAACCGGCCGGGCTCGTGCTCCTGACGGAAGATCACATCCTGCTCGGGGCCGGCCAGGGCTCGCCACGTGCGCATGCGCCGTTCCAGCGTGCGCCGAATGCCGGCGCTGATCTCCGGATGGCGCCGCCGGATCTCGTCGAGCACCGCAATGGCCCGAATGCCGGGAGCAGACTTCAGGATCGGCACAATCTCGCCGTCCCAAACCTCGGCCAATGGGTCCGGACGCCGGCGGCCTCGCGGCGCTTTCTTCTGCGAAGGCAGCCGCGGATCATCCTCGATGCGGTAGCCGGTTGCACGGCTGAAGCCGGACTTGGCGGCAGCAACGGTGGCATCTTTGCTATGTCGGTAAATCATGTACAGCCTCATCTGGTGGTCGGTGATGTGAAGGCCGGGCAATCGCTGATTCCTCAATTTCGAGACGAATCAGACACTTGACCCGGTCGCTCACGACCGCCAGACCGCACTGACCCCCTTGGGGAAAAGTGCGCCGCCGGGGCTGGACGAACTTCGCTCGGGCTACGCCCTCGCTCCGTCCGTCCAGCCCCGGCGCATCCTCATCCTGATTGACGCTGCTGTCTCACCTTGATTGTCGCGCGGCAGTTATTCTCGTCGCTCAGTCGCTAGCGGGCTTCACGGCCCCCCTTGTTTGCGTGCGCGCGCCCATGCGCATGGTCGTGTTCGTGAACGCGATGATCCCAAAGCCGGGCGAGACTGCTGGTGCATGGTGGGGCGCAACAGGAGCGGTCGAAGCGCGGGAACAAGCCGCGGCTCGCTGCGACTATGCGACGGAATTTGATGTGTGCAAATTCGCGGGCAATAGTGACCCCCTGAGGGGGATTATCGCATCCAATTCCGACCCCTTCTGACGTCTTGTGTCAGCGTCCTTCCCTTTAGCCCTGATGGGCTGGGGAGGACTTCGGGGAATGATTGGCGTGGACAAGATCGGGGAGATACGACGCGCCTATTTTGAGCAACACCGCTCCATCAAGGAGATCGTGCGGACGCTGTCGGTGTCGCGCGCGACGGTGCGCAAGGTCGTGCGGGGCCCCCTGACCGAGTTCAAGTACGAGCGCGGGGTTCAGCCCTCGCCCAAGCTCGGCGATTGGGTTGAGGCTCTGACGGAGATTCTGGAGAAGGAAGCGAAGCTGCCGAAGCGGGAACGCCGTTCGACCCAGCGGCTGTTTGAGGAGCTGCGTGGGCGCGGATATGACGGCGCCCACGACAGCGTGCATCGGTTCGTCAAGGCTTGGCGCGACGAACGAGCCCGCGTTCCGGTCCATGCCTATGTGCCGATGAGCTTCGCGCCTGGGGAGGCCTACCAGTTCGACTGGAGTCACGAGACGATCACGCTTGCGGGCCTGCCGCTGACGGTCAAGGCGGCGCACATGAAGCTATCGCACAGCCGCATGCCGTTTGTGCGCGTCTACTTTCGCGAGACCCAAGAGTTGGTGTTTGACGCCCACGACAAGGCGTTCCGGTTCTATGGCGGGGTCTGCCGGCGCGGCATCTACGACAACATGAAGACGGCGGTGGAGGCGATCTTCGTCGGCAAGGCGCGCCGATATAATCTCCGCTTTCTGCAGATGTGCTCGCACCATCTGATCGAACCGGTAGCCTGCACCCCCGCGTCGGGATGGGAGAAGGGTCAGGTTGAGAACCAGGTCGGCAATCTGCGCGACCAAATGTTCCGGCCCAAGCCGCGGGTAAAGAGTCTCACCGAACTCAATGCGTGGCTGGAAGATCAGTGCATCGCTTACGCCCAGCGAACCAAGCATCCAGAGTTCAAGGATCGGACCGTCTGGGACGTATTCCAAGAAGAGCGCGCGAGCCTGATGGCGCTACGCGGCCCATTCGACGGGTTCGTCGAGAAGGCAGTCAGGGCCAGCACCACTTGCCTGATCATGGCCGATCATAATCGCTACAGCGTTGATGCGCGGGCCGCCGGCCGGATGGTGCTGGTGCGCTCCCATGCCGAACGCATCGTCGTGCTGCTGGGCGACGAGGTGGTCGCCGATCATCCACGCCACTTCCGACGCGACCAGATCATCTACGATCCCTGGCATTATCTGCCGGTGCTGATGAAGAAGCCTGGCGCCTTGCGCAACGGGGCTCCGTTCAAAGACTGGGCACTGCCGCCCGCGCTGACCCAGGTTCGCGCCAAGCTGAAGCAACACGCCGACGGGGATCGACAGTTCGTCAAGGTGTTAGGCGCGGTGCTCGATCACGGCCTGGCCGCGGTCGAGGCCGCCTGTGCGGAAGCGCTGGAGGCCGGCATCGCTAGTGGCGATGTGATCCTGACAGTGTTGGCGCGCCGCCGTCAGCCTGCGACCCCACCCAGCATCACTACGCCCGACGCGCTTCGCCTGAAGATCGAACCCACGGCCGATTGTGGCCGCTACGACAGCATAAGGAAAATCGCCTGATGGAACGCCACGAGATTCTAGAAGCCATGAGCGAACTAAAGCTTTACGGCATGCGTGCCAGCTTCGATGAGATTGCCGGTAAGGGTCTTGCCCGGCGCGATGAGATCTATCCCCTCATCGCCAGCCTGATCCGGGCCGAACGCACCCACCGCCAGGCCCGCTCGATAAGCTATCGTATCGGAGGAGCCAAGTTCCCGGTCCTCAAAGATATCGACACGTTCACCTTCGCCGATACGCCGATCGATGAAGGGCAAGTTCGCGAACTCGCCACCGGCACCTTCCTGGACGCTAAGCGCAATGCAATCTTCATCGGCGGAACCGGCACCGGCAAAACCCATCTATGCATCGCTGTAGCCTCGGCGGTCATCCGCACCCGCGCCAGGGGGCGCTTCTTCAACCTGGTCGACCTGGTCAATCAGCTAGAACAGGAAAAGGCCGCCGGTCGCAGTGGCCGGTTGTCCGAGAAGCTCCTGCGCCACGATCTCATCGTCATCGACGAACTCGGCTACCTACCGTTCAGCCAATCCGGCGGCCAGCTGTTGTTCCACTTGATCAGCAAGCTCTATGAGAACACGTCGTTGCTGATCACCACCAATCTCGCTTTCGCAGATTGGCCGCAAGTCTTCGGCGACGCCAAAATGACCACCGCCATGCTTGACCGGCTGACACACCACTGCGACATCATCGAGACCGGCAACGAAAGCTGGCGCTTCAAGAACCGCGCATAACCTCCCGCTCGTCACTCGCCGCCCGCCAAGACCGGCTCTGCTCCGCTATGTGGGGCTCCGCGCCGCCGGTCTCGGCTCCGTCAAAGGGGTCATTCTTGGCCGCGAAAAGGGGGTCGCACTTGGGTGCGATTTGACATGATGTGGGAACGTACTTTCTGCACGACGTGCCGCAGGACGTGCTGCGCGGCGGCCCGGAACAACCTCGCGAGGAAGCCGAGACCGTTTTCGGCGAGCCCTGTCGCTTCGAGCGCTGGCCTGACATCCCCATTCATGTTCTTGCGGGAAAAGACGACCGTTTTTTCCCGATCGAATTTCAACGGCGTGTCGCGCATGAAAGGCTCGGAAAGGAAGTAGAGGAAATTCCCGGTGGCCATCTCGTCGCGCTGTCGAATGCGGAAGGACTGGCCGAGCACCTTGTTGCCTACGAGAAGGGCTGACCCGCTAGGTCTTGCCGTTGGCTCTTAGGCGATGTCCGTTCATCGGGGCAGAGCAGAAGTCCGGGAGCAAGCCCACGACTTCCGGTTTTGACCCGCACCCAACGTAACGCACGTCGCTTGGCGCTTTTTGATCAATTGGGCGCTCATCGCACAAACATTGCCTTAACTTTACTGGCTTATGTGTCGAGTACCTATGACTTAGTTCAACCCGGCTTTAGGTGATTTGTATGATCGATATTGCGTCGGAGACCCAGATACTGACGATGGAGCAGATTTTGGCGGCGATCCGCAGGATATATGCGGAAGAACAGGCGCGGCAGCGCAGCCCAGCCGCGGCGCGGTCCCACGAAATCAGCCAAAGCCCATCGCCATTCACAAACCATGCGGCCCGTTGATGGGTTGGTGTGAGCGTTGAGCAGAGCACGCCATTTTCAAACCCTTATTGTTTGGCCTTTGCGGGCCGCCGAGATTTTTAAGAGGAAGGGATCGTCATGCAAACCACGCCACCTTATGAGCTGACCTACGCAAATGCAGCGCTCACGCTAGCCCTTTTCGATGTGCTAGCGAGCAAAGGTAACCTCACTCGTGATGATTTCGATAATATTATGACAGACGCCATCGCCAAGCTGGAGCACACACGCAATATCAGCTCCACAAGTGGCGCAATCAATTTCATAAAAGCGCTCCTCCCACAGGTTCGCGAAGCGACCTGAATATCAGCTCTTCCCGGCCTCGCGCTGCACAGTGGCGTGGCTCGCCGCCTCAGTTGGCGGCCCCTTTCATTTCCAAGGTCGCCTATTGCCACCGAACCGACATGCTGCCGTGGTCGCCTGATGTCCGTTGTTGGGGGAGGAACGGACCTAGCTCGAACGCGCCGCGAGGTCCGTGCCGTGCCCTTTGCCCAATCATTTGCCAAGCTTGAGCGCGGCGCCCAAAGACAGTTCGAGGCGCAGTCGACCGATTAAATCCTAACCGCGTCGCCAGTTTGCCGCAGCTTACCAACTCACGGGGCTCGCGCTGGTAACCTAACGAGGGTAGTCCTCGCTTCCTTAGGACCCGCTGAATTTACGAAATGGCGAAGCCGGTCCTTCAGGTCGAATAGTTCTTCTAGGGGCATGTTCAGGAAGCAGTAAAACTCTCCCAACATCTGTTCCGTCCGTTTCCGCAGCGAACCCCCCTTCGGGGTTAGATCGACAAGCACGCGTCGTTCATCGGCAGCCTGACGGCGTCGGGTAACCAAGCCCTTGCTCTCCAGCCGTTTGAGCATTGGCGAAAGAGTCCCAAAATCCATTCCTAGCAGTGAGGCAAGATCCCCAACTCCTTGCGGCCCGCGTTCCCAAAGCACCACGAGGACCAAGTATTGGGGGTAGGTCACGCCAAGCTTTTTTAGAAACGGTACGAACAGACGCGTCATGTGGTTGCTGGCGGCGTAGAGCGCGAAGCAAAGATGGCTGTCGAGCCCCGGCATTTCCACGGGGGCAATGGAGCTTTGAACATCCAAGGTTTTTCTCTTCGCGTCACGTCGCATCTGATGGGCTTCCCTGACAACTGCCTTATTACCTTACTGGGTCACGGTTCGCCCACTTTGCGAACAGCCGTCCAATATAGGGATAGTCGAACCAAATCTTACAGTTAGCCCCGGGGCTGCGCAAGCCAATAGCGTTTCATTGCATCGTAGACGATAGCATTGACTCATATTAGATTGTGTGCAAGCTAATTGCGCCATCTCAAAACTGCTAGCGACTATTGGGAGAGGGCGGAGCCAGTTTTGCCTGCGGGGCGCTGGCTTAAACAGGACAACAGACTGAAGGGAGTGAAACCATCATGTCGGACATGGATCGCCGTGCTTTCGTCGGAGCCGCTGCTTTGGGCGGCGTAGCCGCTGCAGTTCTCACATCTTCATCTGCCGAGGCCGCGGGTGATAACAGCGGCTACTTCGTAGTTGCGGAAATCGTATCCACGAAGGAGAAGGCGGATGAAGTCCGCGCATTGCTCGTGCCCTACGCGGAAAAGTCCGCCAAGGAACCGGGGTGTTTGAAATACGTGCTGATGGAAGTCATCGCTGAGCCGGGTCGCTTCCTGACCTACGAGCGATGGACGAACAAGGCGGCCCTCGATGCCCACATGGTCACGCCGGATATCAAGGAAGTCGTGCCAAAGCTGCAGCCGATTCTGTCCAAGCCGGTCAGTCAGATCTTCCTGGACGGGCGCACCGGCGTCTAAGCAGATAGGTCTGCCGAATACCCAACGGCGGGGCGCTGCTTCCGTCAGCAGCCCGGAACAACACTCGATCGATAATTCAAAGCAAATATGGCAACAGGGAGGGAAGAATGCGCGGTCCAATCTATGGGTTGGGTGCGGTGGTGGCACTCGCAATTGCTGCTCCGGCAGTTGCCGGCGATCTGACGAGCATTGAACTCGATCCCAGCGGCAGGGCGATTGCGGTAAAAAAAGAGCCTGGAAAGCTCGCCCCAATTCCGGACATTGCCGGCAAGCCGAACAAGGGTTTTGACTATGCGGCAATCCATCAAGTGCCGCCGAACAGCATTGATATCAGCAAAGGCATCAATGTGATGCGCGGGCACGTCGACGCCAACGGCTCGATCGCGCTTCACGAGGGACCTGCGGAACAGGGATACGTTCTTTACGTCATCAGCGGCACTGGCAAGATGACCCTGAACGACAAGGATGGCAAACAGTACGGCGAAGTCACCTACAAGCCCGATGATATCCTTCTGTTCCATCCGCATACGTGGCACGGCTGGATCAACGGCGACAAGCCGTTCGAATTCCTCGGCTTCGACATGCAGGAAAAGAAGTAACGCCAACCTATCGGCGCGAGCAAAAGATCGCCCCGTCCCAAGCTCACGCCGATGGCGAATCTGCTTCAGAGGAGGAAACCGTGATCAAGATCCATCATCTCAACCACTCGCGCTCGACCCGGGTCATCTGGTTGATGGAAGAGCTGAACGAGCCCTACGAGATTGTGCAGCACATGCGGGATCCCAACACATTCCGCTCACCGCAGACGCTCGAGCGAGTCCATCCGCTCGGCAAGGCCCCGGTGATCGAAGACGGCCCCCTGATGCTCGCGGAGTCCGGCGCCATCATCGAGTATCTCATCTCGACCTATGGCCGCGGCAAGCTCGCGCCGGCGCCGGGCGGGTCTTCCTGGGCGCGGTATATCGAACTACTTCACTTCGCGGAGGGATCAGCCATGTTTCCTCTGCTTGTCCACCTTCTCGGCATGTTCACCGGCGGACTCTCCGATGGTCTGAAGGCGTTCATCACACCGGACATTGCCAAGATCCTGAAATACCTTGACGCCGAGGTTGCTAGAAACGGCTACCTCATGGCAGAGGGCTTCACCGGCGCGGACATCCAGATGTCCTACGTTGTCGAAATAGCCCGCATGGGTAAGCTGCACGAACCGTATGCGTCCCTGGAAGCCTGGATGGCGCGACTTGAGCAACGCCCCGCCTACAAGCGTGCGATCGAACGGGGCGGACCGGTACGGCTCCCGATCTGATTAGATCTTGTGGTCCGGCGGATGAGGAACGTCCGGTCATGGGAAAAAGCGGCCATTCCAAACATCGCCTGCGTCCGATGCGGGACGTGCTACGAGATCGAAATGATCTCAAGCTCTTGATCGGGTGCACCGACTACATCCCCAACAGCCTTGCCCATCAGAAGCCTTGCCACTGGGGATACGAAGGAAATTGAACCGGCCTTAGGATCCGCTTCGTCCTCTCCCACGATACGATATTTCTGCACGCGTCCATCGTCGCGCCTGAAGGTCACCGTGCTCCCAAAGGCAACAGTGTCAGTTGACGTAGGATTGCTGATGACCTGGGCCGTCCGAACTCTCACCGCAAAGTAGCGCATATCACGCAAGGGGATTGCCGCTTGCCGCCGTCGTTCATTCACGTCGTCGAACTTCTGCGCCGTCTCGTACGCCTCGCGAGCCTGGCGGAGTTGAAATTCCAGAGCCTTCAATCCCGTTTTCGTAACAAGATTCGGATGAGGTGAAACCGGGCGGTCGGGTAGCAGAGTCTCCGACGCAGTTTCGGCACTGTCTTCCTTGGTGAAGGCAACGCTCAATTCAGAACTCCCTTCAAGTGAGATATGCTAAGCCGCTTCGTCAGCGCCACCCCAGGGCGGGAGCGACGTGGGTCAGAATCGCCTCGATCACATGCGCGTTGTAGGCTACGCCCAATTGATTGGGGACGGTCAGCAGCAGCGTGTCGGCCACGGCGATAGCTTCGTCCTGCCTGAGCTGCTCGATGAGTACATTCGGCTCGGCGGCATAGCCGCGCCCGAAGATTGCCCGAGTCCTCTCGTCGATGAATCCGATCTGGTCATCATCTTCGCGCCCGCGCCCGAAATAGGTGCGATCACGATCGTCCATCAGCGCGAAGATGCTGCGGCTGACTGAGACCCGCGGCTCGCGAGCATGGCCTGCCTCTTTCCAGGCGGCGCGGTAGGCCCGAATCTGGGCGGCTTGCTGGACGTGGAAAGCCTCGCCTGTCTCGTCGTTCTTGAGTGTCGAGCTCTGCAGGTTCATCCCGAGTTTTGCTGCCCAGATCGCCGTGGCGTTCGAGCCTGCGCCCCACCAAATCCGGTCGCGCAGGCCATCAGAATGGGGTTCCAGGCGCAGCAGCCCAGGCGGATTTGGAAACATGGGTCGTGGATTCGACTGGGCGAAGCCGTCACCGCGCAGCAGGTCGAAGAAGACCTCCGCGTGACGCCGCCCCATATCAGCTTCGTTCTGGCCCTCGGCCGGTTGATAACCGAAATATCGCCAGCCATCGATCACCTGCTCGGGCGACCCTCTGCTGATGCCTAGCTGCAGACGCCGGCCGGCTATGAGATCGGCGGCGCCGGCGTCCTCCGCCATGTAGAACGGGTTCTCGTAGCGCATGTCGATCACCGCCGTGCCGATCTCGATGCGGCTGGTCTTTGCGCCGACGGCCGCCAGGAGCGGGAAGGGAGAGGCGAGCTGGCGCGCGAAGTGATGGACTCGAAAATAGGCTCCGTCCGCGCCCAATTCCTCGGCGGCGACGGCCAGGTCGATGGATTGCAAGAGCGTGTCTGCGGCCGAGCGGGTCTGCGATTGCGACGAGGGCGTCCAGTGCCCGAATGAGAGGAAGCCGATCTTCTTCATGCGGGCAATCTATGGCTATCCGGGTTGGTTTGCGACCGTCGATGTGCTGTCCGTGGCAGTGAAAGCGTTTACCAACTCACCGAATTGAGGAGCTGCGGCATGGGCTGGCAACGGCCATTCTGACAATGAGAAATTCCGTAGCAATCTCAACCGCCCAGAACGCCGAAAAATGTCAGAACGGCCCTTGAAAACATTGCGGAAATCCGGAGCCTTCCAAGCTGAATACGAGGGTTCGATTCCCTTCACCCGCTCCAAAGCGATTTCAATGGCTTAGCCAGGAATTTTAAACTCCCATTCTGACGCCATTCCGACAATTTTGACGCTTCACGGCTGAAGGCTGACGCAAATCCGCGAGTGTTTTCGGGCTCTACTTAAAGTAGTTTATATTTGTGATAATCGTTTCCGATAAGCTTCGCAGTTAAGAGTACTGGGACGTGGCAACGATACCGCTCGACAGGAGTTCGCTCGATCTGTTTCTGAAGCTCACCGCTCGGGAGACATCGCCACGGCAGAGCGAGCCCATCGGTCCGTCAGATCAAGGCCAATCGGAGGTCATTCGCCGTGAGATCGGAAACATCCTTCGGTGCACCGATGGCGGCACCAGGAAGTCACCAAGGCTCAGGCGGTTGAGCCATTCGCTGTTGAAGGTCTATTTGCAGTCAGAGCATTCGCCTCGCCACGCTTCACGGCCTTCCTTGATCAGAAACCAAAGGATCGCGAGCGATCCGACACTATCGATCCACCAAGCTCCAAAGATTGCCTGTGCACCTAGGCTCACGACTGCGACCACCGACAACCAGCCACATGTAATGGATTCCACCGCATCGGTTCTCAACGCACGGCTTCCCAGTCGGTCAGCTAGATCAATCTTCCTCGTCGCGAGATACCGCATGATTGGGATTGCGAGCAGCGTGACAATAAAGCCTGACGCCGAGAACTCCCCGTGGTGCTGCGTCCAAAGGTTCCAACCCGCCGCGCCGACGACATAGGCTGCCAGCGTAAAAAGCAGCGCACCACCAATCCAGCCTGCAATCCGCTCAGCATTCTCAGAAAACATTTGGCCGTGGCGAAGCTCAACCGATAGCCGCCACATCAGCACGCCGGCGGAAATCAACTCGATAACACTGTCCAACCCGAATGCGAGCAGCACCAGGCTACCGGACACAATACTCGAACCAATCGCAACCACTGCTTCTATAACCATCCAGCCGATCGTGATCCATTCGAGCTGGAATGCTTCCCGAACGAGCGGGTGGCGATCAACCGTCGGCCTTGAAGACAGTATCAACGGAGGTGGTGTGCAGCACTCCTCCTCGCAACGTTCGGCCACTTTATCGACGTGCAGCATGTCCAACCGCCCAAGCCAATCCCAGCTTCATCATTGTCATACCTATCGCCGATCGACACAACCGCAAGGGCACCAATTACGCCCTAAGGCCTCCGCCGCGCGTATCGAAATCAAAACTGTGCGTGCAAGCGTCCAGACAAGATTGAAACCGGTCCTCGGTCGGCATTGTATCCGGGATTAGCAACGAACTGATAGTCGAAGGTGAGCGTTGCCCATTTGTTGAGGCTGTAAGCATAATAGGCTTCGAGGATTTGCTCCGGGCGATAGTTGAGCTGGCCATCGCCGATCAAAATCCCCAGGCCGCCGGCAGCGAAGTAGGCGCGGGCCACGGGCGAGAGACCCTCAACCAACCCTGCCACGCCAATCTTGTCATCCGGTCGCCCCCAAGCATTGCCCTTTAACACTGTGCCGAACGAGAGGCTCTCGTCGCAATCGGTCCAGCCGATGATCTCGACGAGACCGGGACTCCAGCTCGCACGCGAGAACACGCCTAGATCGTTTGCGATTGACTGTTCCACATTGACGACGAAGCCGTAATTCGCGCGCACCTGCCGCGTCAGCGTTATGTCGGGATAGTTCGGGGTGGTGAACGGCATCGCGAGCGCGTCCGAGTAGTTGCCTGCGTTGGCGATGTTTGCCCATCCCATCAAACGCAATTCGCCGGGTTGAGAGAACAGCGAATATCGAAATTCCAGTTCGCCGATGTATTCGCCGTGCTGGAGGATGCGCGTGTCGAAAGTGTTGGTGTTGGAGACGGTCGGTACGAGGAAATAGCCGGCACGAACCGCCCAGTATTTCTGGTTTAGTTCCGCATAAGCACCCCACGTGTAGCTTATCTTGTCCATCGTTAAGTCGTAGGACCCGCAGCAATACATATTCCAGTTGAGGAAATCGACGCGCGGGTCGTGGGAATAGGTGTTACCGTCGAAGATATCAATCACCGCGAACCTACCAGCGGTGACGGTGATCCGAGAGATGTCCTGTTTTCCGGCGAGTTGGTTCGGGCCGTCCTCGACGGTCTCCTGCTCGCCACCAAGGCCGAAGGTTTGCCGCACGAACACCCGCGCGATGTCGATGCGCGGCGCCGGGAAGTCGGATTTTTGCGCTTCTCCGTTGGGAAAGCCTGCGACCCCCAGCGTGTTATTGAGACCAAAGCCCTGCATGAGTTCCGGGTTGACGTAAATTTCGGTGCCGTCCCACAGGCGATAGCCGACGAACGCGGTTGCGCTCGTCGTATTCTGGATTTGACTGGCGCCCGTTAGGCTGTTCGTGCCCTGATAGGGTGAATGGAAAGCGGGATAGCCCTGCTCGACATAAGTCAATTGCCCGTGGACATTCCAGCTGCTGGGGTCGATTGCCCAGGAGTCGCCGACGTTGCCCGAGATTGTATCCGCACCTGTCCAGTCGAGCTTCCGATTGAGTCCAAGCCGAAGACTATGAAGATCAACCGTCGTCGATTGGTAACCGGTGCCGGATGCGAACGTACCGCTGACATTTCCTAAGTGGTCGTAGAGATATTCGAGTCTCGCAGTCCATCCCGGCGCGATGGCAAGTTCAGCGCCCGCGCCCAGAGCCCAGCCGGCGCGCATTCTCAAAATCTTGTCCTCGTTGCCGGTCAGGCCAGAGTCTTCGAGGAACCGCGCTTGCGACCAGGCGAGGCCACCGGTTGCGTAGAAAAGCCAATGGCCAAATGCGTAACCCGCCCGGCCGCGAACGGTCGAGACGAAGTCGAGCTTTTCGGTGACGGTGCTGGTTGGGGCTGGTCGCGACGCGACAATGCCGTCATCGAGAAAATTAGGGAACGAGAAATCTCCTTCAATTCCGATGAGCAGTCGCGACGGAAGCAGATAGTTGTAGCCGAACTGCAATCCGCCAAAGAGGCTGCCGAATGAAGTAGCGGCCGCAGTTGGGTCTGGATCGAACAGCGTGTTGCGCCCGTATCCTCGGCTATATCCGACGTGGCCGCCGAAGTAAGCTCCTGTCCAATCAAAGGGAACTGCGACGGAGGGCGGCGCTTGCAACGGCACTTTGCTAACCAAGTCCGCAGCCCGCGACGAGGAACCAAACGCGGACACCAGCGCCACCCCCATACTAAATCTGGCTGCGAGCAAAACGGTGATGTCCTTGGATGAGGCGGGAAACCTGTCGAGGAATCCCGATATTGCTCGCCCCAGACTGCCGACGCGCCCAGTCGCTTGATACAATTGCGTCGCATTCGCAATTGTGCGGCAGGGTCTAGCTTCTTGCCGAATTGCGATGTCCATTCCGTCTCCCCGAATCTAGCTCAAGCCGACGGCGGCATTCGCAATGACAAACCAAGACTGTTTCGACCGGTCGATCGCAATCCGGCGCAACAACCCGGCTTGCTCAAATTGCCGTAAAGCATTGCAAACAGCGGACCTGGAAACAGGACGACGTGCTTCACGCGCTTCGTCGTAGAGGATTTCAGCATTGACGCGCCGATTCGCGTCCCTGAGCAGCAGCCTTGCAACGGCGACCCGCTGCCTGGTCGAACACAGCCCAGCCTTGCGCAGGAAGCCCTGAAGATCGTCGGGCAATGAAGCGTCCCTGCGAAACTTGCTCGCGGTGAAACGCTTGTTCATGACGCCGGCAACGCCGGAATTGTTACGCCGAGCGTTTGCAGGATCAGAATTGCGTTGAGCAGCAACACCACCGCAGTCGCAACCGTTGCAGTGATGTCGGTCAGTCGGTCATTGACGAATTGACCCATGATATCGGCGCGTCGCGTGAATATCAGGAGCGCGATCATCGGGAGTGGCAGGGCGATACTGAGCACAACCTGACTGATGACCAGCGCATTCGTCGCGTTCACGCCAAGAGCTACCACAATGAAAGCCGGTATCATCGTCACCAGTCGCCGAACCAGGATCGGGATCCGGAACCTGATGAATCCTTGCATGATGATTTGACCGGCCATCGTTCCGACCGCCGAACTCGAAATTCCCGACGCAATAAGGGAGACCAGGAACACGCCCGCTGCACCGATGCCCAGCAAGGGCGCCAACGTGTGATAGGCCGTTTCGATCTCGGCAACGTCGCTGTGTCCGGCATGGAAAGCGCTCGATGCCATCATCACCATGGCCATATTGACCAGGCCGGCGATAACCAATGCAGCGATGACTTCTCGATTCGAGAAGCGCAAAACCTTGCGCCGCTCATTGTCGTCGTAAACCGGCGTGCGCGTCTGCGTCAGGCTTGAATGCAGATAGATGGCGTGCGGCATGACGGTTGCGCCGATGATACCGACGGCGAGCAGCAAAGCGTCGCCATCGGCAAGCTGCGGCAGCACCGTATGTAACGCTGCAGCGCTCCAATCGACTGGAGCGATGAACATCTCGGTGAGGTAGCAAAGCCCAATAATGCCAACCAAACTACCGATGATCAGTTCGATGGGCCGAAACCCAGAGCATTCAAACATCAAGATGCCATAGGTTACAATCGCCGTGACGACCATTCCTGCAAGGAGAGGCATTTGGAATAGCAAGGAAAGCCCTATGGCGCCGCCGAGAAACTCGGCCAAATCGGTCGCCATTGCGGCGACCTCGCTGATGACCCACATCGCCCAGACAATCGGCTGGGCAAACTGCTCTCGGCACATCTCCGCGAGGTTCCGTCCAGTGACAATACCAAGTTTGGCGGAGAGGGCCTGGAATAGCATGGCGATCAGATTGGCGAGCAACACTACCCAAAGCAGTCCATAGCCGTACTTCGCTCCTGCCTGGATATTCGTTGCGAAATTACCCGGGTCCTGGTAGGCGATTGAAACAATCACAGCCGGACCAACGAATGCCAGATACCCGCGCATCCCGCCGCGCTGGCCCGCCAATACCTCGCGACCCGCGGAGACGGTCCGTTCCGTCAGTGACTCTCTTTTCGGCAGCGCATCGGAGATCGCCGGGGGCATCAAGTACCTACACCAGTTTGTAGTCGAAGCTACACTTAAAGATAGCACCGACGTCGGTGATGTCAATGCACACAATGTAGCGAAGGTAACAAATTGATATGAGGATTGAAAATGGCGTCCACTTAGCGCAAAGTGCATTCCAGTCGTGAAAGGTTTTGAGAGGGCACGGTGCCGCGAAGCGCGAAGGATAAGCGGAATACCAACGAGCTTCCGCCTGAATTGACCCAGGCGCGTCGATTCGGGAAGACTCGTTCAGCGCAATCGAGAGCGCTGCTTGAGGACTACGTGGAACTCATTGCCGACCTATTGGCCACCGGTGGCGAAGCGCGGCCCACCGATATTGCCCGCCGTCTGGGCGTCTCCCATGCGACCGCTATCAAGACGATCTCCCGGTTGAAGCGTGAGGGGTTGGCCACGGGACTACCATATCGCGGAGTGTTTCTCACGGACACTGGACAAGCACTGGCCGAGAGAACGCGATCCCGTCACAGGATCGTCGTGAATCTTCTTGTGGCGCTGGGTGTCCCTACCGAGATTGCCGAGGCCGACGCTGAGGGGATTGAGCATCACGTTTCCGAAGCGACGCTGAAAGCGTTCGCTCATTTCCTGCAAAAGCCGGGGTACGACATGCGTCACGGAAAGCGTTGAAACCCAACCGAACGATTTCTTCCCAAACCCTGAGCTAGGTAATTGAAACTGATTGTCTGATCGTCTCCCTCGGAACCGCGTGGATGTGCTTCTCCTTACGATTACCATCCGCACCCCCGATCACTTCGATTGAGGGATCATCTGTTACCAAACGTGCAAGTGGGGTATCGAGTGGGATTTTTGTGTACCACAATTACTGAGCAGCAAAGAATGAGCGCTTAGGTGGTAACCGCCATTCCGACAAAGAGAAATTCGGTAGTGATCTCAATCGCACAGAAAGCTGCGAAATGTCGGAACGGCTTGAAAACATTGCGAAAATCCGGAGACTTCCAAGCTGAATATACGAGGGTTCAGTTCCTTCACCTGCATCTTCGGGCATCCAAATGTTGCTGATGCGTGCGAGATGGATCATAGCGCGGTAGCTCTGATCAGTTTTGTCGTCCCAGTGGCGACGTGGTGGAATCCCCTTGAGGATGTCAACACGGAGCGACTTCCCCAGATGGGGGGCGCATCGTGCATCGCTCTGTCTTCTAACGTTGTCCAGCGACATCTTTCATCGCTCAACGTAAGTTACGTTTGATTGTTTGCGATCCAGCTTGTCGAGCCGTCTGCAGCCGATAGATGATGAGATGTGGATTCTGCGAAGGGCCAAAATTAAGCAAATAAACTCAACAGCGAGGAAATCTGACGGCATGGATGACGGTATTGAAGAATCAACGCCAAGAAAATATTTGCTATTACAAGAATTTAGAACGGCAATTGATGATTGAGTGGGAGTGACGGAGAGTAGTGCGGCATAGTTTGAAGTAGCATAGGACATCGAGGGCCGTCCCGGTTCGCCGAGAACAAGGACGCGCCAAAACGGCCTTGGTTCTTGGGTGGAGCAAAACATGGAAGTCAAAGGTGCAAGCCTTTTGTACACATTGGCTGGCCTGATGATCACGTTCGCCGGGTTCACGGCGCTGTTGTTGGCGCTGCGACCGGCCGCTGGAGCGAAGTTGTCACAGCTTGACAGATACCTTGCAAAAACGGTCATGACGCACATTATCGTATTGACGGCGGGAGCGCTGCTGCCGGCGCTATTTGCGCTCTACGACATTCAGGAGGAGTGGATTTGGCGAGGCTCTGCCGTGCTTTTCGCACTGCCGATGCTGTCGCTTCAGCTCACCTATCCGCGCCGCCGCCGCAAGGTGGCCGGCGAGGGACCGCCGCCCGCAATAATCGCGGTCTTCGTTGTATTAGGGTCCGCTGTGACACTGGCGATGCTTGGCTACGTGTTAGTCGGCCTCCCATACAGCGCCGCAGCCTATATCACGGGGTTGACGATCGACTTCTTTACGGTCGCTTTCGCCTTCGTGATCGCGACCGATGTCATTATGCGACAACCAATGGAAGGGTAGGAGCAAGCATAGTCCGGATGAGCCAACGGGTCGCGCGAATGCGCGCCCGATGACAGGCTCCGCGATATCCGGGTCTTTGTGACTTCTCCGAACCCCGCATATCGCTTCGTTCATGCGGGCTTCTCAGCTAACCCGCCGCACTGGCTTCAACTATCGGTGGCATTCGGCTCGAGACATTAACGCGGCATTTAGAAAGCCTCGGGCAAGAGAGTGGCTGATATCGCGGAGGCGAAATGAGCGCCACGATCGAGCCAGGCAGGTTCCTGCGCCGCTATCAGGCGGGCGAGCACGAGGCCGTGTGGGCCGAGATGACGGCGTTGGGTGCGGCGGTGCGCACGGCGCCCCACCTGGACGACGCCTGGGCCGTGGCGCGCGAGACGATGCGGCGGGCGCGATCCAACGTGGAGACGTTGATCCGCCGGCTCGACGCTCTCGGCTACCAGTTCCGGAATGGCGAACAGGGCACGCAGGATCAAAAGGGCATGCGCGTGTCGATTGGCGGACGCGTGGTGCAGTTCGAACAGCCGATGGCATTGGCGCGCGAAGCGCTTGCCGTTGACGCCGCCCATATTCCCGGCGGCACGGAGATACAACAACGGATCGCGGGGTTGATGGGGCAGGCCCAGGCGATGCGGGCGGCGGCCGATCAGCGGCTGCGAACCCGCATGCAGAAACAGGCGCAGATCACAGATCAGCTTCAGGACAAAGGCGTCTTCGACCCGTCCAGCAAAAAGCAGATCGCCTTCATCCGCAGACTGGAGGGCAAGGGCATGGCGTTGCCGCTCTCGTTGTGGGCCTGGATCGAGGAAGTCGGCGACGTCAACCTCGCGGGCGCGCACCCGACGCTGAGCTTTTGGGAAGGCGCTGGCTTTCCCGGCATCTATGCCGATCCTCTGATGGTGACGCGCGACCATTTCCGCGTGGAGATCGAGGCGTGGCAGGAAGAGCACGATGCGGGCGAGGCGCAAGCATCGCTTGCGGCGGTGATATCGCTGGATCCCAAACTCAAGGCGCGGCTGGCGGTCGCCGACGACCAGTTGGACGAGGGCTATACGCTCGAGCTTCCCAACCTCGCCGCCGATGGCCCGTTCGGCGACGGCGCGAGCTTCGTCGATTATTTACGCACCGCCTTCCGCTGGGGCGGTTTCCCGGGCTGGGCGCGGCAGGCGAACCCACCGCGCCAGGAACTCGACCTGCTCACGCACGGATTGCTGCCGATTTGATTCAGGCCTCGCGAAGTTGCGAGCATCGGAAGTCGATCTTCTCCCGGATTGACCCCTAGCAATGCTAGGGGTACAATGGAAAAATGGAAGGCGAAATCCTAAAGGGTCACCTCGATATGATCGTGCTGGCTGCGCTGGCGGCGGGTCCGGCGCATGGCTATGCGGTGATCGAGATTATCAGGCGGAAGAGCGGCCAGGCCTTCGATCTGCCAGAGGGCACAATCTATCCGGCGCTACATCGACTTGAGCAGGCGGGACTGCTCGCGAGCAAATGGGTAGTCGCTGAATCCGGCAGAAAACGCCGCGTCTATGCCTTGACCCGAAACGGGCAACGCGCGCTTGCCAAGCGCCGCGCGGGTTGGCGGCAGTTCTCGGAGGCAATCGCCGGTCTTCTCGCACCGAGGCCGGCTCATGGGGAAACCGCATGACCGCCGAATATCTGGACTCGTTGACCGAGGCTCTCAGTTTCGACCGTTCGCTGGCGAGACGGGTTCGCAGCGAATTCGAGGACCATCTCGAGGAGGCCATGGCATGCGATCAGTGCGAGGATCGCGTTGAAGCCGAGCGACGGGCGATCGCCAAATGCGGCGATCCTCGCGCGATCGCGGCAGAGTTGGCGGTCACGTCGCTGGCTCGACGCTCCAGGAGGCTTGCTGTGGGTATTGTCGTGGTACTCGTGAGCATCCTGCTGGTCATGAAGGGACGTATTGCCTGGTACGCCGCAATGCAGTGGGGCATTCCCGATAGCGTCCAACCTGTCGCGATGACTCTCGGCACGGTGGCACACCACGCTTTCGCAGTCGCGATGTTTTTGGGAATGACAAGCTGGGTCTATGGGAGCTGGCGCCGCTCCCCGTCGATCTATTCGCATCGTGCATATTTCAAGTATCTTCATCGTTTCTGTCTACTGGCCGGCGTGGCAACCGCTGCGCTTGCCGTTTGCATATTGACCGATGCTGCGCTGGCTACGATCCGGCTGGAGCCGATCAGCCCGTCGGCGGCTTTTTTTGTCCCGGTTGGGTCGATCGCGTTTGAGCTCTTTTGCGTTACTGCACTGATCATCCTCATCCGCTCGCTGGTGCGGCGGGCGGTTTTTGCCTCACATCTGCAGCGGGCATAGCGGTTCGCGCTGGCACCAAACCTGGATCGTCGCGGCTTGGCGCTTCAACGACTTTGCGTGCGGCGGTCCCCGACTGACGTCGAATTCCGATCCTGAGACGCTAGCTCACGGAACCCGAGGGATCGGGTAGCGCGGTCGCTTGCGTAAGCGAACGGCAGCGACGGCCAGAAATATCTCTCCAGCGATGCGGCTCCGCCGCGCCCGGCAAACAACAGGGATCCCGCAACCCTCCGAGGTGGTGGCGTGACCTTGCCGCTTGACCCATAGCATGGCTATGCATAGTATTGCTATGTATAATAGCGCTTAACCCGCTCGAAACAGGAGGAAGTCAGATGACGGATCACAATGGCGGCTTGATTGGCGATGTCGACCGACGCAGCGTCTTGGCCGCCGGCGCGGTTACTCTTGCGATAGGATTGGCGGCCAACACCGAAGCCCTGGCGCAAGCGGCGCCTGCGCCGACTGCTCAACCGCCGTCGGCCAAGCCGGGCCGCGTCACGGTGGAGCGGCTCAAGGACGGCATCCTCGTGATCGGCTTCGAGCGCCCGGAGGCGCAGAACCGCCTCGACCCCGCCATCATCCTCGGTATTGGGAAGGCCTACTATCAGCTCGACCACGATGACGAACTACGCGTCGCAGTGTTGCATGGCCTTGGTCCGGATTTCTCGCTGGGCGGCGACGGGCCGGCGCTCGCGGCGGCGCAAGCGGCGGGAACGTTCCCGCCCAAGGACCCGGACTGGCTCAACACCTTCAACTTCGCGCCGCAGCCGCATCGCGCAAAGCCCGTTGTCGTGGCGGTTCAAGGGGGCACGAAGTTTGGCGGTCACGAGATGTTTCTCGCTGCCGACATACGCGTTGCGGCCAGTGACACCGTATTCAACCAGGCCGAGGTCACGCGGGGCGTGTTCGCCTGGGGAGGCGCTACCGTGCGCTTCGTGCGCGAGGCGGGCTGGGGCAATGCCATGCGCTACCTGCTCACGGGGGACGAGTGGGGAGCGGATGAGGCGCGGCGCCTTGGCCTGCTGCAAGAGATAA
Organism: uncultured Alphaproteobacteria bacterium; assembly: GCA_963722265.1. Taxonomy (GTDB): domain Bacteria; phylum Pseudomonadota; class Alphaproteobacteria; order Rhizobiales; family Xanthobacteraceae; genus Bradyrhizobium. The sequence goes on from CAVRKR010000002.1 coordinate 88,032, forward strand.
CGCCGCCGGGAAAACAACTCGACCGCGCGATCGAGCTGGCACGCAAGATTGCGGCGGCGGCGCCGCTCGGCACTCGCGCGACGCTGGCTTCGGCGCATCAGGCGCTCGCCGGCGAAGATGACGCATTCAAAGCGTTGCCGGCAGCGTTTGGGCGGCTTGCCCAGAGCGAGGACTACAAGGAAGCGCGTCGCGCGCTGCAGGAGAAACGGGCGCCAGTTTTTCGCGGAATCTAGCCGAAGCGGGTTGACGTCTGGCGACTCAGGAATGAAGGCCTTGGAAGGCGGCGAAAATACCGAAAGGCATATGGATATGATCGGGCTCGCCGCCCTTCAGACGGTCCGGCGGCACGGCTATGCCGTGATCCCGGAAACCATCGACTGGATAATGTCGTAATTCTCTCTGATGATAAAATGCGAAGGAAGGTACGCTCGGTCGATAACGCTTACGAGGGAGCCCACGATGCGTCGATTGCTTGTGACAACGATCTTGCTTCTGTTCGCTGCGAATGCACGGGCGGGCGAGGTCGACCGGCTCTATGTCATCGATTGTGGCTGGGCGCATGCGGCCGACCAGTCGCGTTGGTCTCCCGGCGTCAATGTCGAGGTGCCGATCGATTTCTCCGACAATTGCTATCTCATCCATCACAGCAGCGAGGGTTACCTGCTGTGGGACACCGGGCTCCCCGACCGTCTCGTGGCGCTCCCCGAGGGCCAGACCACCCCGGCTGTCGGCCTGACTTCGCACCGTACGCAGACGCTCCTGGCGGCGCTCGCCGCGCTTGGCGTCAAGCCCGCCGACATCCGCTACGTGGCGATCTCGCACGTCCACCCCGACCACACCGGCAACGTGGCGGAATTTCCCGACGCGACCCTTATCGTGCAGAAGATCGAGTTCGAATACGGCGCCAAGCAGCCGTTCAAGCCGTTCGAGACCGCGCAGAAGACGTTGCTGCTCGAAGGAGACAAGGATCTGTTCGGTGACGGATCGGTGGCGGCGATCTCGACGCCCGGCCACACGCCCGGCCACCAGTCGCTATTCGTGCATCTCCTCAAGACCGGCTACGTTATCCTGTCCGGCGACGTCGTGCATTTCCAGGCGAATTGGGACAACCGGCGGGTACCGGCCTTCAATACCGACAAGGATCAGTCGCTCGCCTCGATGGACAAGATCGCCAAGCTGATGGCGGACAAGCACGCGCAACTCTGGATCAACCACGACAAGCCTTCGAGCGACGCCCGCCGGCACGCGCCGGAATTCTACGAGTGACGCTCGATGGAAGGCGGAGAGATACTCAAGGGGCATAAGGAGGGCTGCCAAGTCTCGTTTCTTTTCCGAGGCAAAGACGTGAAACAGCATGATGCGGCGCACGATGCACTCTCTGGTGCGGCTGCTCAGGCGGTGCAGCTAATCGCGAAGCTCAAAGCGCGGGGAATGCCGGTACGGCAATTGATCTATGAATTCGATAGCGAAGCTTTCTTGTGGTTCCCGTCGTATGCAATACTGAACGACAACAGGATCATCACTGACAACGGTGCGCTGATCGCCATCGAGCAACTCCCGAAAGGTTTGAGCACTGGCCTAGGTCGTGGAGAATCGCTTTCAGCAGTAATTAGATCGGTTCCTGATGAGGACGACGAGTAATCCAGCATATAGCGCGGCGTAGCGCTCATAGGGCGTAATCCTTCCATCCAGGAGAACCTGGCCGACAAGGCACGGAAGCTCGGCATCCCCGTCTGGAAATTCGGCAATGGCGGCGCGTATGCGCCACCGCTCCTGCCTCGCACAAGATGTTCACATTAAATTCGCTTGCGCAGCTGTGACGGTTGCTTTCTCCGGTTGTAAAGGGCTGTCGCCTTTGCCGCCTTGCGAAGAGGGCGGAAATCGGGTGGCAGACCGCACGTCTCTCCTCCAAAGTCCATCGCATCGATCGACCCGATCGTCACTTGAGACGACGAAGCAAAGAGGAGATAGAGCATGTCGAGAGAAGATGAAAACAAGGCCATCGTCGGCCGCTGGTTCACCAAGTTCTGGGGTGAGACGTGCGATCTCGGAATCGTGGATGAACTCGCCGCGCCGGATATGCTCCTTCAGTACTCACTGCATGAACCACGTCGGGGACGGGAAGACATCAAGGCTTTCATGACGCATTTCCGTAAGGCCTTTCCCGATCTCAATTTCTGGGGTGCCGCCGATCTCATCGCGGAGGGCGACTATGTGGTCGGCCGTTGGGAAGGTGGAGGGACTCACACCGGCCCCGCGTTCGGCGATTTCCTGGCCGGCTCCTTGCCCGCGAACACCGGTCGGAAGATGCGATTTACCGGTACGACTGTTCTAAAGCTGAAAGACGGCAAGATCACCGAGGAAATCGGGCTCGACGACGGCGTCACCGCGCTGCAACAGCTCGGGCTGATCAAGCTTGCCGCTTAGCGAACGACAATCGAAATGCCGGCCTTCCTGATTGCCGTCTCGAAGGCCGGAAACGGCGGCACCTCAGCGCTCGTGATAGCGCGACGAGATGGCGGGTTGCGGCTTCGCCTCTAACCGGCCCTTGTAATAGCCAAATCGATTATCGTCAGTGTGTTCCGAGAGGAATGGCCAGCCGCGGATTGCAATCCGCGACAGACCGCTGCCATGAACCGATGTCGCGCCCGGCGCCACCAAGTATGTAGCGAGGGGCGTACCTCAGATGGAGGCCTCCATGAGCAAGGCTTTGCGGATCGCGGTCATGGCATTGGTGCTAGGCGGCTCGGTTGTCGCGGCGGGTGCGGCGCAAAGGCCGATGCGGGCTCCTCAAGCGGCGCAGCCGCCGGAAGGGGCGGGCTCTGGCGTGACCGTCGAGGAAGTGGTTCCGCGCAGCGCAGCGGCAAGCGCCGGCATTCGGGCCGGCGACGTGATCGTCGCGATCAACGGCAGTCCTGTCAGCAGTTATGCCGATATGGATCCCCCTGTGGTGGCCAGCGGCGGCAGGCCGCTTGTGATCGATCTCATTCGCCACGGACGTCATCTGCGGGTACAGGCGACCCCACGCGCCGTCGCAGCGTCTCCTCGCTACGGCGTGCCGGACCACGACCGCGTTCTCGGGATTACGCACTGGGAGGAAAGATGGATACTGATGCCGTGTGCGCTAGACCCCGACTGCGAGTAGGCGCGGCGCAAGCCAACGAAGCAGCATTATGGCTCCCACACCATCATTGCGAACTGATTTTACCCGTCGAGACTGAGCAAGAATTGTTTCTATCGAGGTGCGGGGCGGCCGATTGCGAACAGTGGCTCGATGTGTGTTCGGCATGGCTCCAGAACGATCCGAATGCACTGCAGGGCGTCTTTGAGAGCGCATTGGAGCCATAAGAGGAACTTTGCGATGCGGGCCACAAATCCCTCGAACCCGAGGATATTGAGCACGCGGGTGAAGTTGTAGCAGAGTGCCATCAAGCTCCATTCGCCGCGAACCTTGTCGAAGCCGCGAACGAGAAAGTGGCGATAGCCGGCGCGGCACTTGAGCGTGCCAAAGGGATGCTCGACAATCCCCGAACGACGGCGCATCAGCTCGCCTGCGCCTTGCATCCGCGCGCGATGACGTTCCAGAACGTCTTCGTGTTCCCAGCGACCGATGGTCCGGGTGGCGGCCTTCGGAGAGAGACAACGGGCCTGTAGCGGGCACGCTCGGCAGATCGCCTTGCGGCCAGCATAACGGTTCTCGATACGGCCGCTGACGTTCTTCCAACTTCCCTTCATCCGATGCAGCAGCTGGCCGGCGGGACAAGTGTAGGCATCGGCTGCCGCGTCATAGCTGAAGCTCTTGAGGCCAAAGCGGCCCTGCTTCTCGAGCCGGCCATTGCCTTCTGACGCTGGCACATAGGCTTTGATGCCGTCGTCCTCGCACGCCTTCAGTTCAGAACTGCTGTAATAGCCCTCATCGGCGAGCGCCTGCAGCGTCTTGGCGTCGAGAGCCTCCTTTGCCGCTTTCGCCATCGCATGGAGCTGACCGACATCGCTGCTGTCGTTCACCACCTCGCTGGCGACGATGAGCTTGTGCTTGTCGTCGACGGCGACCTGCACATTGTAACCTGCTACAGCCTGACCGTTCGGGTGGCGCAAGGGCGAATGCGCTTAACCCGCGGACGGCGAAGTCGTGTGGTCCTGACATCCCGACGCTGATGTCAAGCTTGCGAGTGATGATCCGCAAGCGACGGTGGCAAGAAAGCCCGGTCACCGGGGAGAGCGCGAAGGAAACCGTTAAAACCATTGTGCAGGGAAGGCCGGGCACGTCCGGCAAACCTGTGGTGACTATGCTCGTGTGCTTTTTTATTTCCCACGCGAGGCTTCTGTAACGGGCATCGAAGAGTCAATCCCTTTTTGCGTTATCCATTCGCCGGGCACGTGCTTCTGTCCGGGATCGGCACAAGGCCGTCGCCTGATGGGGTTCATGAGAGGAACAGGTCGGCCAATCTGCGGAAAACGTGATCGCATCGTTGGTTGCGTCGACAACTCGCGTGACGGCCTGGCCTGGTCCATCGTCCCGGCGAAGGGACTTCGCTTCGGGGAGAGCCTGGTGCGGTGGCCCGCCCGAAAACCGGTTTGTCCTCCGTGTTTTAGGCCGTTGCTGCCTTCGCAGCCGGATTGAACGGCACATTATCCTTGAGCATGCGGAGCATGATCACGGCGAGCTTGCGGGCCAGCGCCACCTTGGCCTTGTTGGTGCCGGCGCGTCGGGCGATCCGCATCGCCCAGCCTTTGAGTTTCGAGCAGCCCTTGATCGGCTTCGTCAGCATGATGTGGGCCGCCTCGTAAAGCGCTTCGCGCACTGAGGCATCACCGTGCTTGCTGATGCGGCCGGTGTAGTCGGTCTCGCCGGACTGATACTTCTTCGGGGTCAACCCGAAATGCGGCCCCGCCTGCTTCGATGACGTAAAGCGGGAGGGGTCATCGATCGCGCAGGCAAAGGTCAGCGAGACGATCGGCCCCACCGCCGGCGTCGACATCAAGAGCCTTGCCTTTTCATGAAGACGCGACATCGTGCGCACGCGCTTCTCAAAACCGTTGAACTCTGCAAGCAGAACGGCCCGCGCCCGCAACAGCGCCTCGCTGATGGTCTGAAGGTTCGGATGCCCCTTCACCAGTTCTTCGATGCGTCCGGCAAAGTTGGTCCGCGTCGTCTTGCCGACCTTCAGCCCGAAGCCGCGCAGGATCCCGCGCAGGCTGTTCTCGAGGTCCAGCAGCTTGCTCTGCACCAGCTTGCGCGCCGTCAGCATCGCGCGGATCTCCTGTGCCGCGATCGACTTGCAGTGCACAGGCCGAAACCAGCCGAGCCGCATCAGCTGCGCTATCTTGCGTGCGTCGTTGCGGTCCGACTTCACCGGCATTGCTTTGAAGGCATCGCTCACGTGCCGTGTCTCCAGGAGCTCAACCGCAAGGCCCGCCTCCTTCATGGCCGCATAGAGCCATTGCGACAGCGGCCCTGCCTCAAGTCCAATCCTGGCGAGCCCAAACCCGAGCGAGCCGATCCAAGCTATCAACGCTTCCGGTTCGCTCGCCACCTTGGCCTCCCGGACGATCTTGCCGCTGGCGTCGACAACGCACACGCTTGAGCATTCCAATGACACGTCAATTCCTGCATAATAGTCCATGGTCGTCCCTCCTTGATGCTTGGAGCGAGGCCTATCCTCAACTCCGTTACACCATCAGTGTGAGGGACGACCGCCTGCCTTCCAAGCAAGCCGCGCGACGCGCGCCATCAAACGGCGCCGTAGCTAGCGCGGCTTGCCTGAAGGCCCCGCGGCCCGTTACTCCATCTACGGGTGCGTCGCGCGCCCGGCTTTCCCTGCGCCCTCTGTCTTCGGAGGGACAAGGTCCATCCATCACCCGGGCGCCGCCTGCGCCGCGGGATCGAACACGTGTGTTTGGCTTTATTTACTTTGCGTCGTCCCTGGACCCATAACCACCGCAGTTGGTTAGATTCGAAGGCGTCAACCACCGTACCCAAATGCGAGGCCGCGGCGTATGGGTCCCCGCTTTCGCGCACGGCTGTCCGGGGAAAGTTATGGATAGCAGAAGCTGATCTGGTCTGGGGAGGCTCGATCGCGGGCGGCGGAAGGATTGACCTTGGGAGGTCGGTCGATGTCGGTAAGCGGCTTTCGAACGAACAGGGAGGCACCCACGAGGGCAGCAAAGCGGATGGCCGGCATGATCATGCGACTTTCGCGCGCGGCGATCCGCAGCAGCAGATAAGCGATCATGGCGGCGAGAATCTGCAGTCGGATCGCGTTCTCGGAGCGGCCGAGGAACTTGCGGAGCTTTAGATGCTGCTTGATCCAGCGGAACAGCAGTTCGATCTGCCAGCGGGTTTTGTAAAGCGTCGCGATCTCGATGGCCGAGCGCTTCAGATCGTTGGTGATGAGGGTCAGTTTTGCGCCGTCATCGCGCCTGAGGCGGATGCGGCGCATCGGAATCGGAAGCTTGGCATTGCCTGCGCTAACGAGCTTCACCTCGGCATCGTCGATGATCGTGAAGCCGTCCCCGTTTCGCTTCCGCAGCGGCCGCCAGCGCGTGGCCCTGAAGCGCGCATTCGTCTTCTGGCGGGTGACGAAGCAGGCACCGGCGTTATGAAGCCGCGTCCACCAAGCATAACTGCAATAAGCCTTGTCGAACACGTAGGTCGCGCCAGCCTCGATCGGGACCTGCTGGCCGGCCGTTACGTCGTTCACGGTGGACGGCGTGATGGCGAGGCACCGCGGATGGTCCGCGGCCGGATCGTAGACCACGTGCAGCTTGAGACCGCGGGTGCGCCCGTTCCAATCCGCCCAATTGACAAGCTGATCGAGCGGGATCGGCGTCGCATCGATCAGCCGAAGCATCTGCGAGCCTTCCCGCTTCAGCGTCCGGTCGGCAAGTCCCGAAAGCCGCTCGAAGGTCTCAGCGAAGATCGCAACCGGACGCCGGGCGTTGGCGTCCGACAGCGTCGAGCGCGCAAGCTTGCCGACCCCAAGGTGGTAGTGATGATGCGAATTGGCGTTCCAAATCGCCTCAAGGGCTCGCAGGCTGTCGACGCCGGCGAACTGGGCAAACACCAGCGCGACCAGGTGATCCCAGCTTTTGAAAACCTTGTCGTAGGCATTGCCGTCGTGACTTTCCACAGTGCTCGCAAGCTGGCAACGCGAGATCGGTTTCAGCAGCCGTCCAAAGATGCTATCGCAAAATCGCATGCCCGGTTCCTTTCTGAGTCTCGACAACCAGAAAGTACCTGCTTCATGCCGGCAAAACCGGGCATGCGCCGCGACATAATGAATCATTCCCCGGACAGCCGTGCGCGGGCGCGGGGACGAGGTGAGGAGGATCCTCATGGCAGGCGTTTGACGGGTTGACGGCTGCGGCTCAGAGCGCTTCAAAGCGCGCTAAATTGCGGACAGAAAAATAATCCGGCCACGACATTAAGCTGTCGGTTCCCCAGGGTTCCATTCGTCTTCATTTCAGATGGAGCCAAATTGGAGACCAGGAATGGATAACTCTCGCTATCGCTGGGTCATCGTCGCGGCAGGGGGTCTGTTGGGCTGCGTCGCCATCGGCGCGATGTTTTCGCTGCCGGTCCTGCTCCGGCCCATCGCGCAGGATACCGGTTGGTCCGTCACCGGCGTGTCGAGCGCCATGACCATCGGCTTTCTCGCCATGGCGTGCACCAGCATGATCTGGGGCACCTTGTCCGACCGGTTCGGGCCGCTGCCGGTGGTGTTGACGGGGTCGGTGGTGATTGCGGCAAGCCTTGCGCTGGCAAGCCTTGCGACATCGCTGGTCGAATTTCAATTCGCCTTCGGCGTGATGGTCGGCTGCGCCACGGCCGCGATCTTCGCGCCGATGATGGCAACCGTCACCGGCTGGTTCGACACCCATCGCGGCCTTGCCGTGTCGCTGGTCTCGGCCGGCATGGGAATGGCGCCCATGACCATGTCGCCACTGGTGGCCTGGCTCGTCTCCAGCCACGACTGGCGGACCACGATGCAGATCCTCGCGCTCGTCGTCGCGGGAATCATGATTCCGGTCGCGTTGTTCGTCCGCCGCGCGCCGGCGCTAGAGGCGTTATCTTCTGCGCCATCGGGTGGCGCCGTGGGGGAAGGGGAGATGTCGCTGGCGCAGGCACTGCGTTCGCCGCAATTCGTCATTCTGCTTCTGACCAATTTCTTCTGCTGCGCGACGCATTCGGGTCCGATCATCCACACCGTGAGCTACGCCGTCACTTGCGGGATTCCGATGATCGCCGCTGTTACGATCTATAGCGTCGAGGGCCTCGCCGGGATGGGCGGCCGCATCGCCTTTGGTCTCCTTGGCGACCGGCTTGGCGCCAAGCGCGTGCTGGTGGCGGGCCTGTTCGCACAAGCCTTCGGTGCGCTGGCCTACGTCTTCGTGCGCGAGCTTGCCGCGTTCTACGCCGTGGCGGCGCTGTTTGGCTTCATCTACGCCGGCACCATGCCGCTCTATTCGGTGCTCGTGCGCGAAAACTTTCCGCTGCGGATGTTGGGAACCGTGATCGGTGGAACCGCGATGGCCGGCAGCCTCGGCATGGCGACCGGGCCTTTGGCCGGCGGATTGATCTACGACACTTTTGCGAGCTACGCTTGGCTCTACATCGGCTCCTGGGCCGTCGGACTTGGCGCGTTTCTGATCGCGCTCAACTTCAAGCCTTTTGCAATAACCGAGACTCAGTCCGCGTTTGCACAAACCGCCGTGACATCCGTCATGGCCGATTAATGAAAGGGTGTTCGCAATGCCATATTACACCGCGATCGTCACACTGCTCGTCGTGACGCTCTATTTCTTCATCGCAACGCGTGTTGCAGTGGCGCACGGCAAATTCAACGTGAAGCTTCCGGCAACAGTTGGCAATCCCGACTTCGAACGCATCTTTCGCGTGCACATGAACACCCTCGAATGGATGCCGACTTTCCTGCTGCCGCTGTGGCTTTGCGCCATCTACCTGAACGACATCGCCGCCGCGGTGCTTGGCCTCGTCTGGATCGGTGGGCGCATCGTCTACTTCATCGGCTACAGCAAAGCCGTCGAGAAACGCTTGCCAGGGTTCTTCATCCAGTCGATCGCGTGCATCCTGCTGTTCATCGGCGCTATCGCGGGCATCATCATGCACCGGCTGGGCGCTTAGAGCGGGAGTGACCGAACCATGGGATACACCGTTTCCGTTCATCGCGTAGCCGCCCAACCGTTGGCGGCTGCGCGGGACCGCATGCCGGCGCGCGACATTTCTGGCCGTTTCCGGCAATCGCTGGACAAGGTGTGGCAATTTCTCGGCGCGCATCCCGGTCTTCGGACCGATGGCCACAATGTCTTTCTCTATCGCCACGACATGGATTCAGCCGGCGCGATGACGATCGATTTCGGCGTGCAGGTCACGCGCGCCTTCGATGGCGAAGGTGACATCCGTTGCGTCATGACGCCGGACGGCGAGGTCGCCTCGACGCTTCACGTCGGCGCCTACGACGGCCTGAAAAACGCCCACGAAGCGCTTCACGCCTGGATTGCTGCGAACGACAGGCACATGGCCGGCTGGAGCTGGGAAATCTACGGGGACTGGAACGACGATCCGCAGAAGCTTCAGACGCAGGTTCTCTATTTGCTTCAATGAGATCGCGGGCCCAGCGAAAGTGCCGTGGGAATAGGAGACCTCATCGCGTCGCCGTTTGACTCCTTTTCCCTGTCCCAAACGTTTTAGGCGTATCGACGCACCGAAACCGGAGGAACCTCCATGAACCAGAACGAAGCACAGCACGCCATGAAAACGCCGCGGATTGTGTCACCGCAAGAATGGGAGACCGCGCGCGAGCAGCTTCTCGTCAAGGAGAAGGCCTTGACCCGCGCGCGCGATGCGCTCGCCGCCGAGCGGCGGCGGATGCCGTGGGTGGCCGTGGAAAAGGCATATGTGTTCGACGGCCCCCGGGGCAAAGTGAGCCTGCTCGACCTATTTGCGGGCCGCCGGCAGTTGATTGTCTACCGCGCGTTCTTCGAGCCCGGCGTGCATGGCTGGCCGGAGCATGCCTGCATTGGCTGTTCGCTTGGGGCCGATCAGGTCGCCCACCTGACGCACCTGAACGCGCGCGACACGACGCTGGTGTATGCCTCGCGCGCCCCGCAGGCCGACATCGCGCGCTTGAAGGCGCGGATGGGCTGGGAAATCCCCTGGTACACCATCACCGACAGCTTCGACGCCGATTTCGGCGTGGATGAATGGCACGGTCATAACGCGTTCATCCGCGAAGGCGAACGCGTGTTCCGCACCTACTTCATCAACAGCCGCGGCGACGAGGCGATGGGTACCACCTGGAGCTACCTCGACATGACGGCGCTCGGACGTCAGGAGGCTTGGGAGGACTTGCCGGAGGGTTACCCCCAGAGCCGACCGTACAAGTGGTGGAACTGGCACGACAGTTACGTGCCCGACGTCGCGCCCGACCCGAAATGGGTCGCGGTGTCTGACGCTGGAGAGGCCGCCTTTCGCAAACGCGGCGGCTAAGGCCGCGAGGAAGTCGCTGGCGTGGCTGCGCCGGCAAAGATCAGCTCGAACAAACTTCCGGAGCGTCCTTTCCGATGAATCGCAACGAAGACAAACAAGTGTATCCCGCGCGCAGCGCCGCCGAGTGGATATCGCTCGCAGCCGCACCGACGTTCGCAATCATGGCGCTGCTTACGGGTATCCGTGACGGGGGACCGTCGGATTTGTTCTGCTCGGCCGCGCATGGCATGTCGCCGCTGAGCGGAATGGCGCCAATGTACGTGTTAATGAGCGCCTTCCATTCGGCGGCCTGGCTGAAACTGATCTCCCGCCGGCGTAGCGCTGCATCCACCGCCAGATTGTTTGACTCCTTTCCTCGGTCTCGATCGTCCTCTGTGTACCAACACAGGAGAGAAACATGAGCCTCAAAGACAAGAACGTCGTCGTCACCGGCGGAAGCCGCGGCCTTGGCCTCGGACTGGTCGAGGCGCTGGTCGCGCGCGGCGCCAGCGTCACCGTCGTTGCCCGCGACGCAGAAGCACTTGCCGCCGTCCGCACCCGGCTCGGCGTCGACACGATCGCCGCCGACGTGACCGATGAGGCCGCCGCCAACCGCATCCTCGGCGAGGTTGTCCCGGACGTCCTGGTGCTGAACGCCGGCGCGTTGCCGCGGATGGGCCGGCTGGACCAGATCGGTTGGTCGGATTTCAGCGCGACCTGGGAGACCGACGTCAAGGCCGGTCTCTATTGGCTGCAGGCGGCGCTCAATCTGCCGCTCAAGCCGGGGAGCCGCGTCTTGGTAGGGTCGAGCGGCGCGGCCGTTAATGGATCGCCGATGTCGGGCGGCTACGCCGGCGCCAAGCGCATGCTCTGGTTCATGGCCAAATATGCCAACGAGATTTCGGCGCAGAAGAAGCTTGGAATCCGCTTTCAGGCGATCGTGCCGCAGCAGATCGTCGGTGGCACCGGGGTCGGCGATGCCGGCGCCAACGCCTACGCCCGCGCATTGAACGTCAAGCGCGAGGAGTTTCTGGCCCGGTTTGGGACGCCGATGCCGTCGCGGGAGTTCGGCGAGAAAGTCATATCCGTGCTCGACGACCCGAAATATGCTGACGGCCTCGCCTTTGGGCTGAAGGGTGACACCGGGATTACTGTACTCGAGGGAGCGGCGGCTTGAGCACAGCACAATCCTCGCCGGATCATGATCGCCAGGCGCAGCTCCTCGCACTCGCGGGCGAGCTGCGGCCCGAGCTGCACCGCTATTGCGCGCGGCTGATGGGATCGGTCATCGACGGCGAGGACGTGGTGCAGGATACATTCGCCCGGGCTGTGGTGGCGTTGCAGGAACTGGAGGAGATGCCGCAGCTTCGCCCCTGGCTGTTCCGGGTCGCCCATAACCGTGCTCTTGACCTGTTGCGCGGCCGCGCGGTGCGGAAGGCAGAGCCGATCGAGGCCGCCGCCGAGGTCGCCGATCCCGAGAGTCCGGATCCTGTGGAGCTATTGATGCGAAAAGAGGCGGTCGAAACGGCGGTGTCGCGGTTTGTGGAGTTGCCGACTGTGCAGCGTAGCGTTGTGATCCTTAAGGATGTGCTCGACCAGTCTCTGGAAGAGATTGCCGCCATGCTCGACCTGACGGTCAACGCGGTGAAAGCCCATCTGGCACGCGGAAGGACCCGGCTCAAGGCCATCAACGCCCAGGCGCCGAGGCTGTCCGCGCCGCGCGCGCCGTCGCCTGACCTCGCCCGCTACGTCGCCATGTTCAACCGGCGCGACTGGGACGGGCTGCGTGCGATGCTGGCCGACGACGTGCAACTGATCCAGTCGACGTATCCCTTGCGCGCCGGCGCCGCCGACGTCGGCATGTTCTTCGGCATCTATTCGCGTCTCGCCCCGGTGCGGCTCGCCCCCGCCTGGCTCGACGGGCGCGAAGTGATCGCGGTCTTCGAGGATGCTCAGGCGGCGAAGCCGAGCTATCTCATGTGGCTCAATTGGAAGGACGGCCGGATCAGCTTCATCCGCGACTACAAATATGTCCGCTACGTCATCGACGAGGCGGAACTGGTCCTGGTGCCGGATGCGCCCGCGGGCGATAGTGCCGCGCCTGCCCCCTGACGAAAGCGAAGGTCCCATGACACGCGTGCGCTGTATCACCGAGATGGGCATGGGCGTCGATGTTCACGGCAAGGACGCGACCAAGGCGGCGCGGCGCGCGGTCTCGGATGCCATCCGTCACTCCAGCCTCGGCTTCTTTCGCATGGTAGGCAAAACTTCCAGCGACATGTTCGTCGATGTCACGATCGCCGTGCCGGATCCGGGCGCGGTCGATACCTCGGCGGTCGCCAAGGAATTACCTTACGGAACCGTGACCGTCACGGCGGTCAAGGGCGGCCTGGAAATTCCTGCCGAGAGTGGCGGAGATTCCATCATCATTGCCAATGCCGCGGTGATCGTCAGTCTCGACGACGGCACGGCGGGTGAGAGGCCGTAACAATGCTCTCCCTTCTGCGCTTCGTGCCGCTCACCGGCATCGCGTCGGTGTTGTTTATCGGGGTCCTCTGGCGAGCGTTGGTGCAGCGAAGGCGCTATGGGACGCTGGGAATCGGTCGCTTTGATTTGAAGGAGCCCGCCCAGGCCGCGCGGGCGGCGGGGTTTATTCTCTTTTTCGGCGTGCTTGCCGTGCAGGCGTTTCGTGCCGCGAGAAACCCGGCTCCGGTTCGCGCGGCAAATTGGCTTCCGGTTGAGGCCTTGCTGGTGCTTTCCATCGCCGGTGCGATCATCCTCGCCGGCGGACTCGTGTTGCTGGTGGCGGCGCAATTACAGATGGGCGCGTCGTGGCGGATCGGCATCGACGAAAATGCCAAGCCCGGCCTGATCGATACCGGTCTGTTTCGCTTCTGCCGCAATCCGATCTATCTGGCGCTGCTCGTCATCGTCGCCGGCTATGTTGCCATGCTGCCGACACCGCTATCGGTCTTGATGTGGATCGGCGCCTATCTCTCGGTTCGCCTGCAAATCCATGCCGAGGAGGCCTATCTTCGGCGCAGCTACGGCGAGGCCTATGAATCCTATGCTCGCCGGGTCGGCTGCCTGTTGCCCTACCTCGGCCGGCTATGACGCCGAAGCCGGAGATATCGCCTTTTGAGCCGGATGCCTTTCCCGTTAGACACCACCTACGGCTTGAATCCGTATTCCGCCCAGCGCGACAGCACGCGCGCCTGCAGGTCGGCGGAATAGTTGTGGGCGAACGACGTGCGCTTGGGAAGTCTGCCGGCCCAATCTTCCGGCGGCAGGCAGTTGTAGACGACCTTCGGTGTACGTCCTGCCATAGTCAGCGGGGCCGTGAGGCTATAGTTTCCGCAGTCACCAAGTTTCAACTCGGGCAAATGCGCAATGACAAAATCCATCACCATCTACGGCATCAAGAACTGCGACACCATGAAGAAGGCCCGCGCCTGGCTCGACAGCCACGGCATGGCTTACAACTTTCATGATTACAAGGCCGAAGGCATCGCCAGGGACAAGCTAAAGCATTGGAGCGACGAACTCGGGTGGGAAACCCTGCTCAATCGCGCCGGCACCACGTTTCGCCAATTGCCAGATGGCGACAAGGAAGGCCTCAACGAGCGCAAGGCGCTGGCGTTGATGCTGGCGCAGCCTTCGATGATCAAACGGCCGGTGCTCGATGTCGGCGGCAAATTGCTTGTTGGCTTCAAGCCTGAGATCTACGCCGAGGAAGTGGCGGTCTCGGGATCACGTCGCGCAAAGGCCTGAGCCGATCCGCCAGAAAAGCGCGCTTGACTAGTTGAACTCGATGACGTCGCCAGTCGGAATGCGCCCCGGCGCACGGTGGAAGAGGTCGCGATCGATAACGGCGCGATATTTTGGCGTTGGTAGCGAGTTGTTTCCACGCATCAGATTCTTGATCTCGAAGCCACCGTCTTCGCTGATGGTCTTCAACGAGGCGATGACATGCGTGACGCCGCCGCCGTCCGAGAACGGCAGCAACATGCGTTCATACGCGACGATCCGGCCGTAGATGTCGTCGACGTTGGCGACGGTATAGACGGGAAGCGCGCGCTTCAGGCACTCGTAATAGATCGGCATGACCATGGGCGCGAGCCTGGTTCCGATATATTCGTCGAGGTAACGGCCCCTGCCGGTGGTGCCGTAGGCAATCGACATGCGCGTGCCGTCACTCTCGATTTTCAAGCGCGGCGGCTCGCCGTCTTCGACGGTCAGGAACACCAGATCGGGAAGCTCTTCTGCGATCCTCTCCGGCCGATACTCCCCGATGCGCGGTATCACTTGCGCGCGGGCATAAAGCCGCAGCCACGTGTTGAGGAGGTCACGCTGCTTGATCGATTTGACGATTGTCGGATTGGCGCTTTCGAATTCCAAGGTCTGATCCGTCCCGGGCCCGCTGCAAAGCAGCCAACCATCGTTGCTTAGCGGAAATATTTGATGAAAACCGGAGCTTGCGACGAAACACCGTTAACGAATGCTTTCGGGTTGCATGCGGCACGGCGCTCTCGCCATTCGACTAATGGCGAAGCGGAGTCCTTCTTGCTCGCTGGTTTTGCCCAGCTTTCCGCCTTGCGTAGGGAGGGGCGTTGACGGCATATTCCGGCCCGGAGGCGGCCGGTCCCGCGCGAATTCCAAGGCGCCCGGGAGAACCTGCCGGCGAGAAAGAGATCGGCCAGCCGCGGTGGGGCGTCGCGGTGATGGCTGATGGGGGAATTTGATTGGCTGATGAGTTCATTCTCGAAACCCACGGATTAACCAAGGAATTCGCGGGTTTCTTCGCCGTTCGCGACGTTGGCCTGAGGGTCCGCCGCGGCAGCATTCATGCGTTGATCGGCCCGAACGGGGCGGGCAAGACCACTTGCTTTAATTTGCTGACCAAGTTTCTCAAGCCGTCGGCAGGCCAAATCCTTTACAAGGGAAAGGATATCACGGCGATGGCGCCGGCGGACGTTGCGCGACTTGGCCTGGTGCGCTCGTTTCAGATCTCGGCCGTATTTCCGCATCTGACGGCGCTTGAGAATGTTCGGGTCGCGCTGCAGCGCCAGCACGGTCACTCCTTCGACTTCTGGCGCTCCAAGAACGTGCTCAATCGCTTCAACGCCCGGGCGCTCGAATTGCTTGACGATGTCGGCCTCAGCGAATTTGCCAAGACGCCGGCGGTCGAAATGCCTTATGGACGCAAGCGAGCGCTGGAAATTGCAACCACGCTCGCGCTCGATCCGGAAATGATGCTGCTCGATGAGCCGATGGCCGGCATGGGGCACGAAGACATCGAAAAGATCGCTGCGCTCATCAAGCGGATTTCCGCCAAATACACCATCCTGATGGTCGAGCACAATCTGAGCGTCGTGGCTAATCTGTCCGACATCATCACCGTGCTGACGCGCGGTCACGTGCTGGCGGAGGGTAATTATGCCGAGCTATCCAAGGACGAGCGCGTAAAGGAAGCCTATCTGGGGGCCGGCCATGGTTGACGCGAAAATCGCCGATGCCGTCGCGGCGAAGCCTGCGCCTGCAACCGGCGCGCCTGTGCTGTCGGTTCAGAATCTCGAAGCCTGGTATGGCGAGTCCCATATCCTGCACGGCGCCAACTTCGAGGTGAACCCCGGCGAGGTCGTCACCCTGCTCGGGCGCAACGGTGCCGGCAAGACGACCACGCTGAAATCGGTGATGGGGATCATCGGCAAGCGTACCGGTTCGGTCCGCTTCGAGGGCCAGGATATAACCCGTGCCTCATCGGACAGGATTGCGCGCATGGGTATCGCGTTCTGCCCGGAGGAGCGCGGAATTTTCGCAAGCCTCGATGTGCGCGAAAATCTGCTGCTGCCACCGGCCGTGCGCAGCGGCGGCCTGTCGCTTGATCAGGTATTCGAGCTGTTTCCCAATCTCAAGGAGCGGCTTAACAGCCAGGGCACCAAACTGTCGGGCGGCGAACAACAGATGCTTGCGATCGGACGAATCCTGCGTACCGGCGCGCGTTTTCTGATGCTGGATGAACCGACCGAAGGGCTTGCGCCCGTCATCATCCAGCAAATCGGCCAAACCATCAAACGTCTCAAGAATGAAGGCTTCACCATCCTGCTGGTCGAGCAGAACTTCCGGTTTGCCGCAACCGTTGCGGACCGCTACTACATCGTGGAGCATGGCAAGATCATCGATGGTTTCGCCAACGCGGAATTGCAGGCCAATATGGACAAGCTTCACACCTATCTCGGCGTCTGAAGAAGATCGCGACGGATAAAGGAGGAACCACCATGAAGACCAGAATAGCCGCATCGTTGGTGTTGGGCGCAGCGCTCAGCCTCGTTGCCGGAAGCTGCGCTGTTGCCCAGGACAAGACCGTCAAGATCGGCGTGCTGACCGACAACTCGGGGCTTTACTCCGACCTCGGCGGCGCGGGCTCTACCGTGGCGGCCCAGATGGCGATCGAGGATTCCGGCATGGCCGCCAAAGGCTGGAAGATCGATCTGATCTCCGCGGACCATCAGAACAAGCCTGATATCGCCACCGCTATCGCGCGGCAATGGATCGACGTCGAGAAGGTCGATATCTTCATGGACGTGCTGAACTCCGGTGTGGCGCTGGCGGTCAACAACCTCGTAAGGGAGAAAAACTCCATCATGATCAATACCGGCGCTGCGACGTCGGATCTCACCAATGCCCAGTGTTCGCCGAACACAATTCACTGGGTTTACGACACCTACATGCTTGCCAACAGTACCGGCCGGGCGCTGGTGAAGGCGGGCGGTGACACCTGGTTCTTTCTGACTGCCGACTACGCCTTCGGTGCGGCGCTGGAACGTGACACATCCGCGGTCGTGGTCAAATCGGGTGGCAAGGTCATCGGTTCAGTCAAGCACCCACTGAACACGGCTGACTTCTCCTCGTTCCTGTTGCAGGCGCAGGCATCCAAAGCCAAGATTATTGGATTGGCCAATGCCGGCGGCGACACCACCAACTCGATCAAACAGGCGGCGGAATTTGGCATCGTCACGGGCGGCCAGAAACTCGCAGGACTTCTGCTGTTTATTACCGATGTTCACGCGCTCGGCTTGAACGTGGCGCAGGGACTGAATTTTACAGAAACCTTCTATTGGGATCTGAATGACGGAACTCGCGCGTTTTCTAAACGCTTTTCCGATCGCGCGAAGAACAAGGCGGAGCCGACCATGGTCCAGGCTGGCGTCTATTCTGGCCTGATCCACTATTTCAAGGCGCTTGAAGCGATGGGCGGCAATCCCCATGACGGCGTCAAGGTGGTGGCGAAAATGAAGGAAATGCCGACCGACGATCCGCTGTTCGGCAAGGGCTCGATCCGGGTTGACGGCCGCAAGATCCACCCGGCCTATCTGTTCGAAGTCAAGAAGCCGTCCGAATCCAAAGGGCCGTGGGACTATTACAAGCTGGTTGGAACGACCCCGGCCGACCAGGCTTTCCGGCCGCTTTCGGAAAGCGCCTGTCCGCTGGTGAAGAAGTAACCTCGATTGACCGCCGGCTTGATGCCGGCGGGCCGCGAAACAATGAGATTGAGCGTGAAAGATCAATTGATATGCAAGCTCTCTATGCGCAGCTCCTGGTGGGATTGATCAACGGCTCATTTTACGCGCTGCTCAGTCTTGGCCTTGCCGTCATCTTCGGGATGCTCAACATCATTAATTTCGCCCACGGCGCGCTCTACATGATGGGGGCGTTCTGCGCGTATTTCCTGCTCAATCTGACGGGCCTCGGCTATTGGTGGGCACTGCTTATCGCTCCGATTGCGGTGGGCATCTTCGGTATGATTCTCGAGCGGACCATGCTGCAATGGCTCTCCGGTCTCGATCACCTCTACGGGCTGTTGTTGACCTTCGGTATCGCGTTGATCGTACAGGGTGTGTTCCAGAACTACTTCGGTTCCTCCGGCTTGCCCTATGCGATTCCCGATGAGTTGAAGGGCGGCATGAATCTCGGCTTCATGTTCTTGCCCGTCTACCGGGGCTGGGTGGTGGTGTTTTCCCTCGTCGTGTGCCTGCTCACCTGGTTTTTGATCGAGCGAACCCGGCTTGGCGCTTATCTCCGTGCAGCGACCGAAAATCCGACGCTGGTGCGCGCCTTCGGCATTAACGTGCCGCGAATGATCACGCTGACCTATGGCCTCGGCGTCGGTCTTGCCGCGCTCGCCGGCGTATTGTCGGCGCCGATCAACCAGGTGCGGCCGCTGATGGGCGCCGATCTGATCATCGTCGTGTTCGCCGTCGTGGTGATCGGCGGCATGGGTTCGATCATGGGATCGATCATCACGGGATTTGCGCTTGGTGTGATCGAGGGATTGACCAAATACTTTTATCCGGAGGCCTCCAATACCGTGGTATTTGTGCTGATGGTGCTGGTGTTGCTGGTGAAACCCTCCGGCTTGACGGGGCGGGCGGCCTAAAGATGACGGCGATGACCGACGATAGTTTACCGGTAACTCCGCGCACGATCCGCGACGAGATGGTTGCGTTCGGCATCATGACCGCGTTGCTGTTGGTCGTGCCGTTTACCGGCATCTACCCGTTCTTCGTGATGCAGGCGCTGTGCTTTGCGCTCTTGGCCTGCGCCTTCAATCTGCTGATCGGGTATGGCGGCCTGTTGTCGTTCGGCCACGCCATGTTCCTAGGAACGGCGGGCTACATCACGGCGCACGCGCTGAAAGTGTGGGGTGTTACGCCCGAACTCGGCATTGTGATTGGGACCGCGGGCGCGGCCGGACTCGGCGTTATCACCGGTGTCGTCGCGATCCGGCGCCAGGGTATCTATTTCGCCATGATCACGCTGGCGTTGTCGCAACTGCTTTATTTCATCTATCTGCAGACGCCGTTCACCCATGGCGAGGATGGCATTCAGGGCATTCCACAAGGATACCTGTTCGGCCTCCTCAACCTCGCCAGGCCGACGGTGCTTTATTACGTCATCGTCGCCGGATTCCTGTTCGGCTTTCTGGTCATCTTCCGCGCCATCAATTCGCCGTTCGGCGAGGTGCTGAAATCGATCCGCGAGAACGAACAGCGCGCGATCTCGCTCGGTTACAAGACCGACCAGTACAAGCTGGTTGCCTTTATCCTGTCGGGAACGCTGGCGGGATTTGCCGGCGCGTTAAAGGTGTTCGTGGCGCAGAATGCCTCGTTGACCGACGTGCACTGGAGCATGTCCGGCGAGATCGTGCTGATGACGCTCGTTGGCGGTCTCGGTACCGTGTTTGGTCCGGTGGTGGGGGCCTTCGTCATCATTGCCATGCAGCAATATCTGGCCGGGTTCGGGCAATGGGTGACGGTGATCCAGGGCGTGATCTTCGTGGTGTGCGTGCTGACTTTCCGTCGCGGCGTCATCGGTGAGATCGCGCATTTTTTCCGGCGGTCGCTCTAGAGTTGCATCTTAGCGGGAACCCGTGCCGGGCCCTGTTCGGGCAGGTCTTCGCCCTAACATACGGTGGGTGAAGCGAAATCCGGAAACTTCATGACCCTATAAAGCGGTGGACGATCTGGCCCAGGCGTCTGCCGCCATGCGCTTTTCGGAAGAAATGGTCTATGACAATTGTATGACAGGCCACTGTGGCCGGCCAATTCTACGGTGGTGGACATAACCTATGCTGATGCGTTGGTTTCGCGTTTTTCTTCCCAAGGAGGAACGGTTTTTCGATCTGTTTGCCAGGCACTCCCAGGCCGTCCTGCAAGGCGCGCTGGCGCTGCAGGGCATGCTGCGCGGCGGTGACGAGACGCCGATCTTCTGCCAGCGCGTCAACCAGTTCGAAAATGACGCCGACAATATCACGCGCGAGGTGCTTACCGCGGTGCGCCGGACCTTCATCACGCCGTTCGACCGCGGCGACATCAAGAACCTGATCACCTCGATGGACGATGCGATCGACCAGATGCAGCAGACCGCGAAGGCGGTGGTGCTGTTCGAGGTCCGCACCTTCGAGCCGCCGATGCGCGAGATGGGGACGCTTCTGGTCGAGTGCGCCAATCTCGTCGGCCGCGCGCTGCCATTGATGCAGTCGATCGGCAGCAACGTCTCGCTGCTGACGACGATCACCGAGGAACTCACCAAGCTCGAGGGTCGCGTCGACGATCTCCACGACATCGGCCTGAAGGAGCTTTTTCTCAAGCACCGCGACGCCAACGCGATGGACTTCATCGTCGGCGCGGAGATCTACGATCATCTGGAGAAGGTCGCCGACCGGTTCGACGACGTCGCGAACGAGATCAACAGCATCGTGATCGAACAGGTATAGGGCGGGGCCGCGCAGTGGATGCCACGCTTGGTCTTCCCCTTCTGGTCGGATTGATCGCCGTCGCGCTGCTGTTCGACTTTCTCAATGGGTTGCACGACGCCGCCAACTCGATCGCAACCATCGTATCGACCCGCGTGCTGCGGCCGCAATACGCGGTGTTCTGGGCGGCGTTCTTCAATTTCGTCGCCTTCCTGGTGTTCGGGCTCAACGTCGCCCAGACCATCGGCATCGGAATCATCGAACCGAGCGTGATCGATGTGCAGGTGATCTTCGCAGCCCTGATCGGGGCGATCGTCTGGAACCTGATCACCTGGGCGCTGGGGATACCTTCCTCGAGTTCGCACGCGCTGATCGGCGGATTGGTCGGGGGCGGGATGGCCAAGGCCGGACTTTCGGCCGCGGTCTGGAGCGGCCTGTCCAAGACATTGCTGGCGATCGTGCTGTCGCCGGTGATCGGATTTCTGCTGGCGCTGGCGCTGGTCGCGATCGTGTCCTGGGCGTCGGTGCGCTCGACGCCGTTCGCGGTCGATCGCGCCTTCCGTATACTGCAATTTGCGTCCGCCTCGCTCTATTCGCTGGGGCATGGCGGCAACGACGCGCAAAAGACTATGGGCATCATCGCCGTGCTGTTGTTCTCGCAAGGCAAGCTTGGGGCGGAATTTTCGGTGCCGTTCTGGGTGGTGCTGTCGTGCCAGGCGGCGATGGCGTTGGGCACCTTGATGGGCGGCTGGCGCATCGTCCGCACCATGGGCCTGAGGATCACCAAGCTGACGCCGATGCAGGGCTTCTGCGCCGAGACCGGGGGTGCCGCGACGCTGTTCATCGCGACCTTTCTCGGGGTTCCCGTGTCGACGACCCACACCATCACCGGCGCCATTGTCGGCGTCGGTGCCGCGCGGCGGGTCTCGGCGGTGCGCTGGAACGTGGCGAGTTCGATCGTCTACGCCTGGGTGATCACGATACCGGCCTCGGCCGGCGTCGCGGCGCTGGCGTATTGGTCGGTGCTGCTGCTGCGCTAGCGGCGGTCCCGCACTGGAGGAAAACCGCTTGATCCCTATATGGATTGGGCACGAAATCCTCCTTGATCCGGTCCCGCTTTCCCTGCCAAACGCTCAAGCCCTATGTCCGACCTTGCCATCGCTGCCGATTCGCCGTCCCGTTCGCCGCTCGCCACGGAAGTCGCGCGCCGGCGGACCTTTGCGATCATCTCGCACCCGGACGCCGGCAAGACCACGCTGACCGAGAAGCTCCTGCTGTTCGGCGGCGCGATCAATCTGGCCGGGCAGGTCAAGGCCAAGGGCGAGCGGCGCAACACCCGTTCCGACTGGATGAAGATCGAACGCGAGCGCGGTATCTCCGTCGTCACCTCGGTGATGACGTTCGAATTCGAGGGCCTGGTCTTCAACCTCCTGGATACGCCGGGCCACGAGGATTTCTCCGAAGACACCTACCGCACGCTGACGGCGGTCGATTCCGCCGTCATGGTGATCGACGCCGCCAAGGGCATCGAGGCGCGGACCCGAAAGCTGTTCGAGGTCTGCCGCCTGCGCGACATTCCCATCATCACCTTCATCAACAAGATGGACCGCGAGAGCCGCGACACGTTCGAGCTTCTGGACGAGATCGAAAAGACGCTGGCGCTCGACACCACGCCGATGACCTGGCCGGTCGGCCGCGGCCGCGATTTTCTCGGCACCTACGATCTCGCCACCGGCGGCGTGCGCCTCCTGGAGGGCGGCGGCGCCAAGACCGGCGCGGCGCAACAGATCGACATCGCCGATCTCGCCGGCCGCAACGCCAATCTCGACGTCGGCGCGATCAAGGACGAACTCGCGCTGGTGTCGGAGGCCTGCAAGCCGTTCGAACTCGAGGCGTTTCGCGAGGGCCATCTGACGCCGGTCTATTTCGGCAGCGCGCTGCGCAATTTCGGCGTCGGCGATCTTGCTGGAAGGTCTCGGCCGTTTCGCGCCGCCGCCGCGCGCGCAGGAAAGCAATCTGCGCAAGGTCGAAGCGGCCGAGCCGCGCATGAGCGCCTTCGTGTTCAAGATCCAGGCCAATATGGATCCGAACCACCGCGACCGCATCGCTTTCGCGCGGCTGTGCTCGGGCAAGCTGACCCGCGGCATGAAGGCGAAGCTGGTGCGCACCGGCAAGAACATGTCGCTCTCCAGCCCGCAATTCTTTTTCGCGCAGGATCGCGCGCTGGCCGACGAGGCCTTTGCCGGCGACGTCGTCGGCATTCCCAATCACGGCACCCTGCGGATCGGCGACACCCTGACCGAAGGCGAGGACCTCACCTTCGTCGGCGTGCCCTGCTTCGCGCCGGAAATCGTCCGCCGGGTGCGGCTGACCGACGCGATGAAGGCCAAGAAGCTAAAAGAGGCCCTGCAGCAGATGTCGGAGGAGGGCGTGGTCCAGGTGTTCCGCCCGCGCGACGGCGCGCCGGCGCTGGTCGGCGTGGTCGGCCCGCTGCAGCTCGACGTGCTGAAGGCGCGGCTCGATGCCGAATATGCGCTGCCGGTGGAATTCGAGGTATCCGAGTTCCAGCTGGCGCGCTGGATTTCCTCCGACGACCGCAAGAAGCTCGACGCTTTCATCGCCGCCAACGGCTCCGGCGTCGCCGACGACGTCGACGGCGATCCGGTGTTCCTGGCCAAGAATGAGTTCTATCTCGGCTACACCAGGGAACGCGCCGAAGGCATCGTCTTCTCCAGCGTCAAGGACGTGAAGAAGAAGGCGTGAGGCAGCGCTGCCTTGCCCGGTCGAGCCGGGCGATGACACTGCAATGCCGGGAACTACCCGTGAACGCGCGGATGTGAATGCACCCGCGCCGATATGGCTCACCGGCTTATCGTTTTCATTATATAATCCGCGCCGTGTTGCTTCCGAGGGCTCCTTGCATGCTCCGTCGCATCGCGATCGGTCTTATCATCGTCGTCGCCGGCTCCATGATTGCGGGAACCGCCGACGCCAGGCGGCGGCACTCACATCGATGCCACGCCGTTTTCGCACGCACCCTGCAGCGTCCTGTCCGGGCGGCCGTGCACGCCTTATTTCTGCAGCGTGCTCAATCGCGGCCCCTGTATTCCCGAGATCGACTATCCCTATGGCGAGAACCTGCAACTGACGATCGAGAGCGTGCCGCCAGGGATGACGAGGCCAAATACCAGAAGCCCGACCACGATCTCGACAATATCGGCGACCTCTTTGCCGCCCTGCGGTCCTGCTGGACGCCGCCGCAGGCAGAGGCCGCGAAAGAGGGCATGCAGATGACGGTGCGTTTCAGTTTCAAGCGATCCGGCGACATGATCGGGCCTCCGCGCATGACCTTCGCGACAGCCGGGGTGCCCGCCGATGTCCGCGATACCTATTTCAAGGCGATCACTAGCTCGCTTGACGCCTGCGTGCCGCTGAAATTCACCGGCGGGCTCGGCGGCGCCGCTGGCCGGACGGCCGATCGCGATCCGCTATGTCGATAACCGCGAGCTGGCCAAGCAGCCGCCAACCCCGTGATTTTGCAACGTCACTGGGTCAGGCCGTTCCGGCCATCCGGCATGACCGCGGTGTGGGACCACCCTCCATTTTAGCGCATTGCCGCCGGCGCCCCTAAAGTGATACCCGGTGCCACGACCAGCTTGGGGAAGGATACGCTCATGGGACTGGCGGTGATGATCCTGGGGCTCGTCCTGTTCCTCGGCGTCCACACCTTGCCGACGCGCCGCGAGCTGCGGGCTCAGACCATCGCCTCATTTGGCGAGGGCGGCTACAAGATCGGCTACTGCGCTGGTTTCGCTGGCGGGCATCGTGCTGATCGCCTGGGGATTTGCCCATTACCGCGCGACCGGCTGATCGACGTCTGGGATCCGCCGAAAGCGCTTCAAGCACATCACCGTCGCGCTGATGCTGCCGGCCGTCATCCTGGTGGTGGCGGCCTACATCCGCGGCCGCATCTACACGCGCGGTGAAGCATCCGATGCTGGCAGGCGTCAAGCTGTGGGCGGCGGCGCATCTCCTCGCCAATGGCGATCTCGGGTCGATCATCCTGTTCGGTTCGTTCCTGGGGTGGGCGGTGTTCGACCGCATCTCGCTCAAACGCCGCACCGACGCCGGCGCGCCGCCGATCCCGGTCGGCGGTTGGGGCAACGACCTGATTGCGGTAGCGGTCGGGATCGTCGCCTATCTGGCGCTGGCTTTCGCGTTTCATCCCGTCGTGATCGGCGTTCCCGTCGTAGGAGTTTGAAAAATGTCAGTCCAGTCCGCGATCAGGCGCAAGACCGCACCGGATATCCGCTCGCGCAAGAAGGGCGAGCCGATCGTGATGCTGACGTCGTATCACGCCCATACCGCGGCGCTGGTCGATCGCTATTGCGACGTCATTCTGGTCGGCGATTCCCTTGGCAATGTGATGCATGGATTCGAGACCACTGTGCCGGTCACGCTCGAGATGATGATCCTGCAGGGCCACGCAGTGATGCGCGGCTCGCAGCACGCGCTGGTCGTGGTCGACATGCCCTTTGGCTCCTATGAAGCCTCGAAGGAGCAGGCCTTCCACTCGGCCGCGAGAATCCTGAAAGAGACCCACTGCGGCGCGGTCAAGCTCGAGGGCGGCGCGCGGATGGCCGAGACCATCGCCTTTCTCGCCGAGCGCGGCATTCCCGTGATGGGCCATATCGGGTTGACGCCGCAGTCGATCAACACGCTCGGCTCGTTCCGCGCCCAGGGCCGCGAGGAGGGAAGCTGGGAGCCGATCGAGAACGACGCCCGCGCGGTCGCGCAGGCCGGCGCCTTCTCGGTCGTGGTCGAGGCGGTCGCCGAGCCGCTGGCGCGCAAGATCACCGAGACCATCGACATTCCCACCATCGGCATCGGCGCCAGCGCGGCCTGCGACGGTCAGGTGCTGGTGCTGGAGGACATGCTGGGGTTATCGCCGCGGACGCCGAAATTCGTCCGCCGCTACGGCAATCTCGGCCCGATGATCGAGGCCGCGATCGAGGGCTATGCCGCCGACGTGCGCTCGCGCGCCTTTCCGGGGCCTGAACATGTTTACGGGATGAAGGCAAAGAGCTGATTGGAGAGGCCGGCCGGCCGCCATGTGGCAGGCAAGGGAACGGGCGGCGACAGTGGATACGCGGCTCCGGCAAAGGGTGGATAACCCTTAGCTAACGCTTTGAACCGGACTGGCTTTGCCTTGCCACCGCCATATCGCTAGGGTAACGCCGCCGCCACACAGGATCGGGTCTGGCCGTGCCGGTTCCGGCCTTTGCACCTATCGGGGGATGGGATTTCTTTAAGTGTCTGAATTATTTGACGAAGTCGACGAGGAGGTCCGTCGCGATCAGCTCAAAAAGCTGTGGGACCAATATTCGATCTATATCATCGCCGGCGCGCTGCTGATCATTGCCGCGGTGGGCGGCTGGCGCGGCTACCAGTACTTGGAGGCCAAGAAGGCGGCCGAGGCGGGCGCTGCCTTCGACGCGGCCATCGATCTCTCCGACCAGAACAAGCATGCCGAGGCGGAAGCGGCCTTTGACGAGCTGGCCGCCACCGCGCCGTCGGGATACCGCATGCTGGCGCGGCTGCGCGCGGCGGCGGAAGCCGGCGGCCCGCGATCCGCAGGCGGGCGCGAAAATGTACGACGAAATAGCCGCCGATCGCAGTGTCGGGCCGGTCATGCAGGATCTGGCGAGGGTGCGCGCCGCCGGTTTGCTGTTGGATACCGCGAGCTATCCGAGCATGCTCGAGCGTCTTGAGCCCGCGGCCAAGCCGGACTCGACCTTTCGCCATACCGCGCGCGAATTGCTGGCTCTGTCGGCCTGGCGCGCCAACGACACCGCCGCCGCGCGGCAATGGCTGGACCTGATCGCCAATGATGGTGAGACGCCGCAGGCGATGCGTTCGCGCGCCGAGGCGTTGCAGGCATTGCTTCCACCGGTGGCGAAGAGCTGACGGCGGGAAACGAGTTGAACGAGAAATCGACCATGCGCCGTACGCAACGTCTGATCGCGGCTTCGGTCCTCATTGCGCTGTCAGGCGCGGTGGCGGGCTGCTCCGCCAGCTTCAGCAGCTGGGATCCGATGGACATGCTCGATTGGCTCGACACCAAGAAGAAGCTGCCGGGCGAACGCAAGCCGGTTTTCCCCGAAGGCGTGCCGGGTCTCGAACAGGGCGTGCCGAAGTCGCTTTACAAGGGCGCTTCGCAGCAGGAGATCGATCAGAACAATGCGCAGGCCGCGGCCGTCGCCGCAGCCGCGCCACCTCCGCCAGGACGCACAAAGTCGAAGCGTGCCGCGAAATCGAAAAGCAAGCAGTCTACGACCGCCAGTACGGATGCCGCGACCCCGCCTGAGGAGGATGCCAGCCGCCGCCGCGCCGCCGGCTCCGAAGCCCAAGAAGATCGTGCGCCAGCGCACCACCGCGCCGCCGCCCGATCAGCCGCCGGCTGACGGGCAACCTGCTGCCGCCCAGCCCGCGCAGCCGCACGCAACAATCCGCCGCGCCATTCCCGGCGCCGCTGCCGGGCAGTACGTTCCCGCGCTAGTATCGACCTCTCGCTTGTTTTGATACGCGCCTCGACAGAGCATTTTCGGGCGAGTCTGAGTGCGGTTCATCGCACGAAGATGCTCCAATAGACCACCCGCGCGCCTGGATCGCTTATGTCCTTTACGATTGCCATCATCGGCCGGCCCAATGTCGGAAAATCGACGCTGTTCAATCGGCTGGTCGGGCAGAAGCTGGCGCTGGTCGACGACGAGCCCGGCGTGACCCGCGACCGCCGCGAAGGCGCGGCGCGGCTTGGCGATCTCGAATTCACCGTGATCGACACCGCGGGCCTCGACGAGGGCGCCAAGGGCTCGCTGACCGCGCGGATGCAGGAGCAGACCGAAACCGCGATCGCGCTTGCCGACGCCCTGATGTTCGTCGATCGACGCGCGCGCGGGGCTGACGCCCAACGACCGCGCCTTTGCCGATTTCGCGCGCCGCGCCGACAAGCCGGTGATCCTGGTCGCCAACAAGAGCGAGGGCAAGCAAGGCGATGCCGGCGCGATGGAAGCCTACGCCTCGGGCCTTGGCGAGCCGATCCAGATTTCGGCCGAGCATGGCGAGGGCATGAGCGATCTTTACGACGCGCTGCGCGCCTTGATGCCGGAGCCTGCGGAGGAGAGCGAGGCGTTCGACGATGACGACATCATCGAAACCGACGAGGAGCTGGCGAAACGTCCGATCCGCGTGGCCGTCGTCGGCCGTCCCAATGCCGGCAAGTCCACGCTGATCAATCGTCTGCTCGGCGAGGAGCGGCTATTGACCAGCGCCGAGGCCGGCACCACGCG
Organism: uncultured Alphaproteobacteria bacterium; assembly: GCA_963722265.1. Taxonomy (GTDB): domain Bacteria; phylum Pseudomonadota; class Alphaproteobacteria; order Rhizobiales; family Xanthobacteraceae; genus Bradyrhizobium. Next base: position 116,128 of record CAVRKR010000002.1, read on the forward strand.
CGATTCCATCTCGGTGGAAGTCAACTGGAATGGCCGCGACTTTCGGGTGTTCGATACGGCGGGCCTGCGGCGGCGTTCGCGGATCGAGGAAAAGCTGGAAAAGCTTTCGGTGGCGGACGCGCTGCGCGCCGTGCGCTTCGCCGAAGTCGTGGTGCTGATGATGGACGCGCAGAACAGGTTCGAGGAACAGGACCTGCGCATCGCCGACCTGATCGAGCGCGAGGGCCGTGCGCTGGTGATCGCGGTCAACAAATGGGATTTGGTGGACAGCAAAGCCCGGCGCGATCTCCGCGCTGCGCACCGAGGCCGATCACTGGCTTCCGCAGGTCAAGGGCGCGCCCGTCGTCGCCGTATCGGGACTGATGGGCGAGGGCATCGATCGGCTGATGACGCGCGATCGAGGAGGCCTACGCGGTATGGAACCGGCGCGTGCCGACCGCCTCGCTCAATCGCTGGTTCGAGCAGGCGGTGGACGCCAATCCGCCGCCCGCGGTTTCAGGCCGGCGGCTGAAGCTGAACTACATCACGCAAGCCAAGGCGCGGCCGCCGAGTTTCATCTTGTTCTGCTCGCGCGCGGACGCCGTGCCGCAATCCTATCTGCGCTATCTCGTCAACTCGTTGCGCGAATATTTCGAGCTGCCGGGCACGCCGGTGCGGATTTCGCTGCGTGAGAAGGCCAATCCCTTCGCGCACAAACGCAAGCGGCCGTCATGAGCGAACAGATGGACGTCGGCACGGTCGAAGTTTCGCGCGCGACACCGCGTCGCGCGGCGGTGGCGTTCATCTTCGTCACCATCCTGCTCGACATGCTCGCGCTCGGCCTGATCATGCCGATCCTGCCGAAGCTCGTGGAAAGCTTCGTCGACAACGACACCGCGCGCGCGGCCCGCATCTTCGGCCTGTTCGGGACGGCATGGGCGTTGATGCAGTTCTTCTTCTCGCCGATCCTCGGCGGCCTGTCGGACCGGTTCGGCCGAAGGCCGGTGGTGCTGTTGTCGAATTTCGGCCTCGGGCTCGATTATGTGCTGATGGCGCTGGCGCCGTCCCTGATCTGGCTGTTCGTCGGCCGGGTGATTTCGGGCATCACCTCGGCGAGCGTTTCAACCGCCTTTGCCTATATCGCCGACATGACGCCTCCGCAGCAGCGCGCCGGCGATGTTCGGCAAGGTCGGCGCGGCTTTCGGCGCCGGTTTCATTCTCGGTCCGGCGATCGGCGGCCTGCTCGGCGGTATCGATCCGCGGCTGCCGTTCTGGGTCGCGGCGGCTTTGAGCTTTGCCAATACGCTCTATGGCCTGCTGATCCTGCCGGAGTCACTGCCGCATGATCGCCGTTCCCCGTTCCGCTGGAAAAGCGCAAATCCGGTCGGCGCGTTGCATCTGTTGCGCTCCGAACCGGGTGCTCGCCGGTCTGTCGGTGGTGAATTTCTTTGCCCAGGTCGCCCATGTGGTCCTGCCCTCAACCTTCGTGCTCTACGCGACCTATCGATATGGCTGGGATGCAACCACCGTCGGCCTGACGCTGGCGATGGTCGGCATTTGTGCGATGGCCGTGCAGGGTGCCGGGATCGGGCCGATCGTCCGGCGTCTCGGCGAACGGCGGGCGCTGATGCTCGGACTTGGATGCGGCGCCGCCGGATTTCTGATTTTCGGCACCGCGCCAACCGGTCCGCTCTCCTGGCTCGGCATTCCCGTGATGGCGCTATGGGGGGTGTCGGGAGCGGCGCTGCAGGCGCTCAACACGCAACTGGTCACGCCGGAGCAGCAGGGCCAGTTGCAAGGCGCCACCTCGAGCGTGCAAAGCGTGTCCCAGCTCCTTGGGCCGTTCCTGTTTACGCTGACCTTTGCCTATTTCATCGGCGGCGAGGCGCCGGTGCAATTGCCGGGCGCGCCGTTCCTGCTCGCCGCCGCGCTACTGCTGCTGGCGCTCGGGATCGCCGTGCGCACGCTGACGACCGCGCGCGTTCGCTGAGCAGCCGGCCGGGCTTACCGGGCCGGCCTCTAAAGGCTCAATCTATTTTCTTCACCAGCGGACATTCGCTCTCGCTGAGGGGCCTTGCGGCTTCTTCGGCCGGGATCGTCGCAACGAGCTTGTAATAGTCCCAGGGATATTTCGACTCTTCGGGCTTCTTCACCTCGAACAAATAGGCCGGAAGCATCTTGCGGCCGTCGATGCGGATGGTGCCCTTGCCGAACAGGATATCGTCGGTCGGCAACTCCTTCATCTTGGCGACGACCTTGGCACCGTCATGCGGATTTCCTCCCATCGCCTCGAGGGTCTTGAGGTAGTGCAGCACGCCCGAATAGAGCCCCGCGACCGTCATCGAAGGCATCGTCCCCTTCGGCGAAAGCTTTTGGAAGCGCTTCGACCATTCGCGTGTCTGGTCGTTCATGTCCCAGTAGAACGACTCAGTGAAGGTGAGGCCCTGCGCGGTCTTCAGACCGAGCGCATGCACGTCGTTGATGAAAAGCAGGAGCGCTGCGAGTTTCTGGCCGCCCGCGACGATGCCGAATTCCGCCGCCTGCTTGATCGCATTGGTGGTGTCGCCGCCGGCATTGGCAAGCCCGACCACCTTCGCCTTCGATGATTGCGCCTGCAGCAAGAACGACGAGAAATCCGGAGTGTTAAGCGGATGCCTGACGCCGCCCAGCACCTTGCCGCCGTTGGCAACGACGACCGCGGCGGTATCGCGTTCCAGCGCGTGGCCGAAGGCGTAGTCGGAGGTCAGGAAGAACCAGGTATCGCCGCCCGCCTTGGTCAGCGCCTTGCCGGTGCCGTTGGCGAGCATGTAGGTGTCGTAGGTCACCGACAGCGTATTCGGGGTGCAGGCCTTGCCGGTGATGTCGGCGCTGGCGCCCCCCGAATTGATCAGGATGGAGTTCTTCTCCTTCACCAGGTTGGAGACCGCGAGCGCGACGCTGGAGGTCGGCGTATCGACGACTGCGTCGAGCTTGTCGACGTCGATCCATTGCCTCACGATGTTGACGCCGACGTCGGGCTTGTTCTGATGGTCGGCGCTCAGCACGTCGATCTTCCAGCCCTTGGCGAGGAGGCCGGAATCCTCGACCGCCATTTTCACCGCCGCTACCGAATTGGGACCGCCGATGTCGGCGTAAAGGCTCGACATGTCGTTGAGCACGCCGATTTTGGCTGTCTTGTCCTGAGCCAGCGCGGATGTCGCCAAGCCAAATCCGGCGATCGCAAGAAGTGCGGCGTAGCGCCGCGCGTGTGTCGTTCTCATCGTAAACCCTCCACGTGTTGAAACCGGCGGGCTCTCTTTTTGGAGCCTTACCCAGGCAATTGCGCGATAGTCCTCCTTAACCAGGCTTGCCGCAATGCGTTATCGCAGTGCATCCGGGGTTAACCTGAATTTCTGCGCTTCGCTTTGCCGCCACGGCTTACGCCGGTGCGCGAAAGCTCATCAGCGTGCGTGTCGGGTAGTCGTAGAACCTGCCGCTCTCGCTCCACGAGGGCAGGCACATCGGCACGATGAATTCCGCGGCCTGTTCCGGCGTGTCCAGCGTCATGGGGTCTTCGCCGGGAAAAACGGTGGCGCGCATGCGCGTGCGGATCGGGCCCGGGTTGAACAAATTGACCCGCAGCGGCGTCGATGCCGTCTCATTGGCCCATACCCGCACGAGGGCTTCGAGCGCCGCCTTTGAGGCCGCATACGGGCCGAGATAGGCAGATGCCTTGTTCGCGGCAGCTGAGGTGACGAACACCGCGCGGCCGGCATCGGATTTCTTCAGCAGCGGCTCCATGCAGCGGATCAATTGAAAATTGGCCGAGACGTTGACCGCGATCACATCGTTCCACGGTTTCATCTCGATATGGCCGAGCGGCGAGGAAGGGCCGGCAACACCGGCATTGCCGATGAGAATATCGAGCTTGCCGTGGCGCTCGTGCAGGGCTGCGCCAAGCCGCGCGATGCCGTCGAAATCGGTGAGATTGAGCGGCACCAGTGTGGCGCTGCCGCCATCTTTGCGGATCTCGTCGTCGAGTTCCTCCAGGCCGCCTTGGGTTCGCCCCACCGCCACGATGTGGGCGCCGGCCTTGGCGAGCGCGCGCGCGGTGGCATAGCCGATGCCGCGCGAGGCGCCGGTGACAAGAGCGATGCGAGAGGCGAGGGGAGGGGTCATAAAGAGAACTCTATGGTCGTCCCCGCGAAAGCAGGGGGCCCGTGCACCATGACGTTTATAATGGGGAAGCTCTTTGTATCCAACGGCATCCAAAAACGACGGCCGATTGGTTATGGTCCCCGCGTGCGCGACGCGTGCGCGGGGACGATGGTCAGCTCGCTTCCGCCAGTAGCGACAATTGCCGCGGCTGCGGCTCGACCTGGGTCTGGTCGGTGAGGCTGGTCGGATAGGCGCCGGTAAAGCAGTGGTCGGAGAATTTCGGATTGGCGGCATCGCGGCCGGGATAGCCCATGGCGCGATACATGCCGTCGATCGACAGGAAGGCAAGCGAATCCGCGCCGATGATCTCGCGCATCTGCTCGAGATCGTGGGTCGCAGCCAGCAGCCCGCCGCGGTCGGGCAGGTCGATGCCGTAATAATCCGGATGGATGATGGGCGGCGAGGCGAGGCGGAAGTGCACCTCGCGGGCGCCGGCGTCGCGCATCATGCGGACGATCTTCTTCGACGTGGTGCCGCGCACCAGCGAATCGTCGATCAGAATGATGCGCTTGCCTTCGATCGCGGCACGGTTGGCCGAATGTTTCATGCGCACGCCAAGCTCGCGCACGCTCTGGGTCGGCTGGATGAAGGTGCGGCCGACATAGTGGTTGCGGATGATGCCGAGTTCGAACGGCACGCTCGGATTCCCGGGAGTAGCCGAGCGCCGCCGGCACGCCGGAATCGGGCACCGGCACCACCACATCGACCTCGACATGGCTCTCACGCGCAAGCTGCGCGCCGAAGGCCTTGCGGACCTCGTAGACCGATCGTCCGCCGACGATCGAATCCGGGCGCGAGAAATAGATGTATTCGAAGATGCAGGGCCGCGGCGGCTTCGGTGGAAACGGCTTGTGGCTTTGCGCGCCGCGCTCGTCGAACACGATGATCTCGCCGGGCTCGACGTCGCGGACGTATTTCGCGCCGATGATTTCGAGTGCGCAGGTTTCCGACGCCAGGATCGGACAACCGTCGAATTCGCCGAGCACCAGTGGCCGGATGCCGAGCGGGTCGCGCGCGCCGATCAGCTTCTTGTTGGTCAGCGACACCAGCGAGTAGGCGCCCTCGATCGCCCGCAGCGCCTCGATGAAACGGTCGATGAAGCGGCTGCGCTTGGATTGGGCGACCAGATGCAGGATGACCTCGGTGTCGGTGGTGGACTGCATCATCGCACCGCCCCGCACCAGTTCCCGGCGCAGGGTCAGGCCATTGGTGAGGTTGCCGTTATGGCCGACCGCGAAGCCGCCGGCATTGAGCTCGGCAAACAGCGGCTGCACGTTACGCAGGATGGTTTCGCCGGTCGTGGAGTAGCGGACGTGGCCGATGGCGGCATTGCCGGGCAGGCGCTCGATCACCTCGCGGCGGGAGAAGGTATCGCCGACAAGGCCAAGGCGGCGTTCCGAATGGAACCTGCTTCCGTCGAAGGACACGATGCCCGCGGCCTCCTGGCCGCGATGCTGCAGGGCGTGCAATCCGAGCGCGGTGATCGCCGCGGCTTCCGGGTGGCCGAAAATGCCGAACACGCCGCATTCCTCGCGCAGCGTGTCGCCTTCAAGGTCGGAGTCTTCCAGATAGAGGGGGCCGAGATCCGGCCCGGGTCGTTCGGCGTCGTCGGAAGGGCTCGCTTTACAGTCCATCGCGCCTCTCTTTTGACCAATTACCGCTGGCCAAGCACCCCTGAACAAGTATTAACGTCCCGCGGGCTTTTCGATCAGCTTTTTCAGGCTGTCGCGGGCAGGCTTGCTATACCCATCGCCCGACCCCGGCGCCGCCTGATCAGCGTCAGTCTGCTCATCTTCTGGTTTATTCTTCTTGAATCTCTTTAAAATGGTGTTCTCGGGGTCGTCCGGCAAGAGCCCATTGAGCCAATCACCGGTCGAATCCAGCATGGTGCGCGACTTGGCCCCGACCACCCAGTCTGGCCGTTGCTTGTCCGGAACCAGCCAGACGAAGAATCATAGGCCACCACGACGATTAGCAGGCCGCGCGCCAGTCCGAACAGGAACCCGAGCGTGCGGTCCAAGGCCCCGATCCGGGAATCCAGGATCATGTCGGAAATCCGTACGGTAATGACGGAAACCACGATCAGGGTGCCGACGAAGACCCCGGCGATCACGACGATGCTCGCGATCGTATCGTTGTTGAAATAGGCCTTGGCGGTCGGCAACAGCTTGGAGAAGGAATAAAGCGTAACCAGTGCCGCCGCGCCCCATGCCGCGATCGAGAGGATCTCGCGCATGAAGCCGCGGACCATCGCGAGCAGGCCGGAAATCAGCATTACCGCGAGCAGGACGAGATCGAGGATCGTTATCGGCATCGGCTGGTCAGGTCCGCATCAGAAGTCACAACTGCGAATCGGCTTATCGGCATCGCCTTTAGGCGAAGGTCCGATAGGGCGGTTCGGCAAGGCCGGAAATCGCGCCATCCAGCCCCGCGCGCGAGGATGTATAGCGGCGAGGGCGGGTAACGTCACGCCCGCCTAGCCTTCCTGACGCCGGAATCTCGCAGGTGTGGCATTTTTTTCCGGTGCGCCGTCCCGGTTGGCGTCCCTGCTGCCTTTGGGTGAGCCGCGCGCAGCGATTTCCGCAACTAGGCTGGTCAATCCGCCCACGGTATTGAGCGCGAGCCCGGAATCGCCGCCGACCTCGCCACGGGCCGATTCGGGCAGCACGGCGCGGCCGAAGCCGAGTTTTGCCGCTTCCTTCAGCCGTGCCGAGGTCTGCGCGACCGGCCGGACCGCGCCCGACAGCGAAATCTCGCCGAAATAGACCGCATCCGTCGGCAGGGGCGCATTGACCAGCGACGAGACCAGAGCCGCCGCGGCCGCGAGGTCGGCGGCGGGTTCCTGGATCCGCAAGCCCCCCGCGACGTTCAAATAGACGTCGTGGCCGGACAGTTTGACCCCGCAATGGGCCTCCAGCACCGCCAGCACCATCGAGAGCCGGCTCGGATCCCAGCCCACCACGGCGCGGCGCGGGGTTCCAAGCGACGTCGGCGCCACCAGCGCCTGCAGTTCCACCAGCACCGGGCGGGTGCCCTCGATGCCGGCGAACACCGCGGTGCCGGGGCTGCCGAGGTCGCGCTCGGACAGAAACAGTTCGGATGGATTTGAGACCTCGCGCAGGCCTAGACCCGTCATTTCGAACACGCCGATCTCATCGGTCGGACCGAAACGGTTCTTGACCGCCCGCAGGATGCGGAATTGCTGCGAGCCCTCGCCCTCGAACGACAGCACCGCGTCGACCATGTGCTCGACGACGCGGGGGCCGGCGATCTGGCCGTCCTTGGTGACATGGCCGACCAGAATGATCGCGGCACCCGATTTCTTGGCAAAACGAATCAGCGCCTGCGCCGACGCGCGCACCTGCGTCACCGTGCCGGGCGCGGATTCCACACGTGTCGGTCCACATGGTCTGGATCGAATCGATCACGATCAGGCGCGGCACCGCTCCCTCGGACAGCGTCGAGACGATATCCTCGACGGAGGTTTCGGCCGCGAGTTGCACCGGAGCGTCCGCAAGGCCCAGCCGCTCGGCGCGCAGCCGTACCTGGGCGACCGCCTCTTCGCCCGAAATGTAGACGGCGCGGTGGCCGGCGCGTGCCAACAGGCTGGTCGCCTGCGTCAACAGCGTCGACTTGCCGATGCCGGGATCGCCGCCGACCAAAAGCACCGAGCCGCGCACAAAGCCGCCGCCCGTGACGCGGTCGAGCTCGGCCATGCCGGAGGGTAGGCGAGGGGCGTCCTGGCTCTTGCCGGTGAGGCTTTCCAGCGCGAACAGCCGGCCCTTGCGTTTGCTGCGGATCGAGACCGGCATCGTGGTCGCGCCGGTCACGTCCTCTTCCGCCAGCGTATTCCACTCGCCGCAGGAATCGCATTTGCCCTGCCAGCGGTTATAGGCCGCGCCGCAGTTCTGGCAGACGAAGGAGAGGGTGGACTTGGCCATGGGAGCTTCGTTCGGCAACAGATTCGAAGACGAAGTCCTCCATAGCATGGAATGAAGAGTGGCAATGCCCGGGATGCTCACCCCGGGCATGATCTCTTGCGCATAAGTTGCTATTTCACCGACACAAACGGCACCGCCGAACCCGGCACCATCGTGGTCGGCAGCACGCCGTTCCAGCGCTCGGCCTGCACCAGGGTGACGAGGTTGGGGTTGGTGCCGAGCGCCTTGGCGCGGGCTTCGATGGCGGCGGCCTGGGCCTCTCCGGTGATCCTGATGTTTGTCGCCTAGGCTTCGCCGTTCAGCCGCGTGGCGTCGGCGTTGGCCTGCGCCTCGGCGCGGACCGCATTTGCCTTCGCGGTGGCCTGGGTGACGGTGATCTGAGCCTGCACCTTTTCGCGTTCGGCGTTCTGCTGCAGCTTCTGCACCTCGACTTCCGCCAGCATGCGCTGCTCGATCGAGTGCAAATAGTTGGCGCTGAACTCGATATTTTCCAGCTGTACGCTCTCGACGATGATCATCGGATCGTATTTCAGCGTCTCGGTGATGGCATCCTTGATCGCACTGTTGAGCGTGCCGCGCTCCTGGATGGCTTTCACCGCCGTGTAGCGGCCGAATACGACCTTGACCTGCTGGTTCACCACGGGATTGACGACCTGATTGACCGCGGTGTCGAGCCGGCCGAATTTGGCGTAGAGATCGGCGACCTTGTCCGGCGAGGCGCGCAAGGTAACGCTGATCTTCAGGTCGGCAGGCTGCTGATCGTAGGAATAAGAGTTCATCTTGTCCCACGTATAGGTGAAGGTCTTGACGCTGATCTTCTCGACGCTGTCGATGAAGGGGATCTTGAATCCCAGACCTGGCTGCGCGGTGCCGTAGACGGCGCCGTTACGCAGCAAAACTGCGCGCTCAGTCTGGTCGACCGTGTACCAGCTTCCAAGGATGGCGGCGAACGCGACAAGGCCAATGACGACGGCAGCAATGATTCCCCTATTCATGTATCTCTCCTGGGCTCAAAGGGATTCGATCGGCCACCCATCATCCAGGCCGGTTACGAATTTGGTGCGACATTCCTGACTTGGTCGGCCAATCGCTCCCGTTGGTTCAGGATTTGCCGGCGCCAAGCGGTGAATTAATGAAAATACCCGTCCGCAGCACGGAAGATGGCTTGCCACGCCGAAGCACTTTGAGGCGTCAACCCGCCATATCGAAAAATTGCAGCGCGAAGCGCTCGACTTCGGCCCATGAGTGCGCCAAATGCACTGCGCCCGCATCGCGCAATTTCACGTCGTGGCCGGCGCGGATATGGCTGGCGGCGCATAGTCCGATGGCCGTCATCCCCGCCGCGACAGCAGCCTTGATTCCGCCTGCGCTGTCTTCGATCACGAGGCACCGATCGGGGCTCACGCCGAGGTTGCCGGCGGCAAACAGGAAAATGTCGGGATGAGGTTTGCCGCGCGCGACCATGTCGGCGCTGAAAACGCGATCGCCGAACTCCTTTTCCAATTTCAGCACGGCAAGGCATAGCCGCAAACGATCGATCGAACTGGACGATGCGATGCACCGGGGCAGGTGCGAAAAGCGTCTGATGAAATTCGTTGCCCCGTTCACTTCCCTCAAATCGGTCAGGAATCGGTCCCGGGTTGCGCGCTTGAGTTCGCCCGAGAAGTCGGCGGGCAGTGGCTTTCCGACGGCCGCCTCGATCTCGGCCACGGCTTCATCCCACCTTCGGCCGGAATAGCGGACAAGCGCCTGGTCGAGCGTGGTCGGATGACCGAGACCCGTGACGATTTCGGCCAGCACGGCATTGGCGATCGCTTCGCTGTCAGCGATCACGCCATCGAAGTCGAAAATCAATGCGCCCATTATTTTCAATCCGAGGCAGGTCCTTCCCGCGTTGCCTGTTTGATAGGGGGTGGCGCAATAAAATGCACCGCGCAAGGCAAGCCGGCGGAACACTTTCTATTGCAGCGTGTATCAGCCCCCGCGCTGCGGATGCACTTTGGTGCAAATCTGATCTCGGGAAGCGGCGCTTCCCTGCGTCGCGTCAAGATTGAGCAGCGATTTTAGCGGATGTAGACGGCCATTTCGCAAAGAGCTACCGTAGCAAGCAGAAAAAGGGACGGTCGATGGTGATCGATGACGTCCTCAAAAACCAAGGGAGGCTTGGATGGCGAGGTCCAAATCCACATCTCAAGATCGCAATATGCGCGGTCAGGCTTTGGATGCGGTTGCGGGAGGCGGGTTGATCGATCGTCGCGCGCTGTTGGGGCGCGGCGTGGTGCTCGCGGGCGCGATAAGCGCGGGTGTGGGACCCGCGGCCGCCGCAGCCGAGCCGCTTACCGATGATCCGTGGAGCCTTGAAATCGGCGAGGCGATGTCGCCTTACCAGGTGCCGTCGAAATTCGAGGCGAAGGTCAAACGCACGCTCAGTAACCCCAACAATGAGCCGCGAAATTCGCACGCCCGTACGCCGCATCATTTGCTTGAAGGCACGGCCACGCCGAACGGACTGCACTTCACCATCAATCACGGCGGCGTCCCCAACATCGACCCGGACAAGCATCGGCTGGTGATCCACGGTCTGGTCAAGCAGCCGCTGGAGTTCACGCTCGAGACGTTGTCGCGTTATCCCTTGACCTCGCGCGTGTCGTTTCTCGAATGCGGCGGCAACAGCGCGCCACTGTTTTCTCCCGAGCCGATGCAGGAGACCGTGCAGGCGTTGCACGGGCTTGTCTCCTGCGCGGAGTGGACCGGCGTCAAACTCTCGACGCTGCTTGAGGAAACCGGCATCGATCCCAAAGCCAAATGGCTGATCGCAGAGGGCGGCGAACTCGCCGCATTTGAGCCGCAGCGTGCCGGTAAAGAAGGCGCTGGATGACGCCATGATCGCGCTCTATCAGAACGGCGAGCGCTTGATGCCCGGCAACGGCTATCCGATGCGTCTGCTGCTGCCCGGTTACGAGGGCAACATGAACGTCAAGTTCCTGCGCCGCATCAAGCTCGTCGAGCAGCCCCAGCTCAGCATGTATGAGGCGCGCACCTATTCGCAGATCCTGCCGAGCGGCAAGGCGTACCGGTTCTACTTCCTGCAGGAAGTGAAATCCTTCATCACCTATCCATCGCACGGCGTGGCGTTAAAGGGCCCCGGGCTGTACGAGATTTCGGGGCTCGCCTACTCCGGCACAGGCCGGATCGAAAAAGTCATGGTTTCGGCCGACGGCGGCCAAAGCTGGGCGCAAGCAGCGCTTCAGGAGCCGGTGCTGAGCAAGGCCTTCACCCGTTTCCGCATGCCGTGGCGATGGAATGGCGGTCCGGCTACGCTGCAGAGCCGAGCGTGGGACGAGGGCGGCAATGTGCAACCGACCCGCGGCGAATTCGTCGCCGCCCGCGGCGAGCTGACGAAACCGCCGCCGATTCTCGGCTTTCCCAACCAGCACTGCAACTCGATCACCAGTTGGGGCGTTGGCAGCGGCGGGGAGGTCAAGCATGTTTACGCCTAAGCGCGCGATCCTGGCCGCGTCGCTCCTGCTCGCAACGACGGCCTGTGTCTCGTCGGCCGAGACGCCTCATCTCGGCAAGCCCATCGATGAGGCGGCGATCGCCAACTGGGACATCAGCATTCTGCCGGACGGCACCGGATTGCCGAAAGGCAGCGGTACGCCGGCGCAGGGCGCTCCGAATTTCGCCGAGAAGTGCGCAGCCTGTCACGGCGACAACGGCAGGGGCGGTGGCGCCGCCGCCGCTCTCGTGAACGATCGTCAGATCAACGGTATCTCCGCGTCGAATAAAACAATCAAGAACTTCTGGCCGTATGCGACGACGATCTTTGATTTCGTTCGCCGTGCGATGCCGTTCCAGATGCCGCATTCGTTGACGGACGATGAGGTCTATGCGCTCACGGCCTACATTCTGGCCGAGAACAAACTGATCGGCGCGAACGATGTCATGAATGCGGAAACCTTGCCGAAGGTGAAGATGCCCAATCGCGACAACTTCATTATCCGCTTCCCGGATCGCATCTAGATGGCGGGTGCTTATCCCGCCCCAATAACGCCCGGCTTGAATGGAAAGACCGCCTTGCGGCGGTCAATCCAAATAGACGGTGGCCCTCAGCTGGTGGAGAGGGCCGACTGCAACCGGTCTTTGCTGCCTTAGGGAAGTAGGCTAAAGCGCGTCGCGCTTCGCCTCCCAGTCCGACAACATCATCAGCTTCATGCCAAGACGGCTGTAGTCGACCCGCAGATAGTCATCCAGTTGGCCTCGAACGATGGCATCGGGATGGACCAGGGCGACTTCCTGCGCCATGACGCCGACATAGACGGTGTCGCTCCACAGGTAGCGATAGCTGTAAATCCCAAGCCCGTCGTCGCGGCGTCCGACCCAACTGAATGTCACGCTTGAGCCGGGCATCCGAAATCAGAGGTGGGGAATCGGAGTAGGTGGCGTCCGTGTGGTTCCCCCAGGCACCTCCCGCACGGCCACCGACATATAGGCCTTCCCATGGAGACGGGGCCAAGACCGGCGCCTTGACTGCCTTGGTATATTTTGGACCTTCCACGACTGCCGAACCGCCGGCGGGCTGGAACAGCCAGCTCAGGCCGACGGAGACCGCCTGAAATTGCCCGCGAGTGTTGATGGTCTGCTGCAGCGATCCGTCAGGCGAGGAGCCTGTAATGCTGGAGCTTCCGAGATCGACATACTGGTAGCTAATACCGGCTCCAGAACAGCATGAATCGGCGTATTTATTACCGGAGAATGCGGTCGATGGGGGAGTTGTTTTCGGGATTTGAGGTGTGATTCGCTGTGACCATCTGATTCGGGAGGAGCAGATGGTCAAATGCAATAAAGCCGAGGTCCGGCGGCTCCAGACGGCGCTGCGATGGAAGCTCCCGTCGACGCAGCGAGAGCGCATCCAGATGGTGCTGCTGCGCGAGGGCGGGATGACGCAGCCGGCGATTGCGGCGGCCATGGGCGTTTCGCTGAGCACAGTAAACCGCGCGCATATGGCTTACGATGACGGGGGCATAAAGGCACTCAAGCCCAGGGCGAACGGCGGACGCAAGCGCGAGAACATGACCTTGGCCGAGGAAAAGACCTTGCTGGCGCGTTTTGCCCATGCTGCAGGAGCCGGCGAGTTGTTGAACATCCACGATCTCAAGACGGCTTACGAAGAGGCGATCGGGCACCCGACCAGTGACAGCACGGTGTACAATCTGCTGCATCGGCATGGCTGGCGTAAGCTGATGCCGCGTCCGTTCCATCCCAAGCGGAACCTTGCGGCGCAAGACGCCTTTAAAAAAACGGCTTTCGTGATGCTGTAAGGAAGGCCAAGCGGGCGGCGGCCAAGCGCGGTCGTCGCTTACGTGTCATGTTCGCCGACGAAGCGCGTTTCGGACGCATGAACCGCCCGCGGCCTTGCTGGGCTCCAACTGGTGTCAGACCCGAGGTCGCCGCGCAACTCATTCGCCAATACATCTACCTATACGGCGCGGTCTGCCCCAAGGATGGAAAGTGCGTCTATCTGATCATGCCCGCATCGGATACTGTCTGCTTCCAGATCTACCTCGACGTTCTATCCAGAAAGTACCGCAGGCAACACATTCTCCTGGTTCTCGACGGTGCCCCCAACCATCAGTGCGGCTTGCTCGCGGTCCCCGACAACATCTCGCTTCTGTTCCTGCCACCCTATTCGCCGGAGTTGAACCCGAAGGAGAACCTCTGGGACGAAATCCGCGAAAAGATATTCAAGAACCTCGCCCTCAAATCCATCAACGCCGTGCGTGCAAAACTCAGGGAGGCAGTTCTCTACATCGAGCGCAATCCAGAGCTCGTCAAATCCGTCACAGCTTTCCCTTACATTGCCAAGTCAATCTGATATGGAGGCGGTATAAGACTCAAGATCAGGTCCGGCCGCACGAGATAGTCCACACCAGCCCCCGCAACCCAGCCGGTCTTCACCGATGAGGACTGCGTGTTCAGCGAAGACAGAAAGAAATTGTCGGAGAGAGTGCTGTTCACACCGGTATGGCCATAGGCCAGACCGGCGGTGCCGTAAAACAAAAACGGGCCGGTCGCCCAGCCCAGACGGCCGCGGACCGTGCCATACCAGTCAATTGTCGAGTTGGTGATGGCGGTCGGAGCTGGAAAGACGCCACCGAACGTATTTCGCGGCAGCGTGGTGTTCATCTGGGTGTTGAAATCCAGCCCGGACAAATCCCCTTCAAACCCGTAGACGAGCGAACCCTGCTGCCAATTGTAGCCCATTACAGCACCCGCCAACCAGCTATCCGAACTCGCGGAATTCGACGCGACCGCAGGAAGAAACGGCAGCCGCGCGGAGGTGGCGACTTCGGGCAGCATGAGCAAGCCCGCGACGGCGATGACCATTCTGGTCTTCATCTGCAAACTCCCACGACCATTTCGGGCGGTCCAGCCGTACCCGGAAAATTGATGGCGAGACTCGCCCTAAGATTTCAATCAAACAGATTGGAGGCGTGAAAGTCGAGCGCTGGGCGACCCTCTCCGGCATAAAAGGTTCGGTGTGACGGAAACATCACGGTCTTTCGGGAGGGAGAAGTTTGTCCAAAGGAAACAACGGCCCGGCCCGCTCGGAAGTCCAAGAAATCGGCGGAGCCCGTTGGCTGTCGGCAGGCGAGCTCGGCGCGCCCAGCGCTCCTAGACCGCCTTGCTCAAACCCGGCTCGGCCTTTGCAGCATCCGCGCGGGCATTTTCGGCGGCGATCCGATCCGCACCGAACCGAATTGTCCATTGCGCCACGGAGAGCAGCAGGGCATCGAAAACCTCTCTACCCTGTTCGAGTTCCTGCGCAGTGACCGCGGGGCATTCCGGCCTGGTACGAATAATCTGGGTCGTGGTTGACCAGTCCAGTCTTGCGGCCTTGGGTGCCGTCCGGAATGCGGTTGGAATTCGGTGTGGCGTATTCTCCGGTAACATGAAGGTATCTTTTCAGGCGGCAAGGTCAATCGGCTGATCAATGGGTTTTGTGGAGAGCGTCTGCCAACCATCCACCTTGCGCATGTTGATCTGTCCTGAAGCCAGCAGCGCCCAGAACAACATCGCGGCGGTGTCGGCGGATGGCAGAACAGTTTGAGTCTTGATCCGTCGCTTAAATTCTTCGTGCAAACGCTCGATTGCATTGGTGGTGCGTACACTGCGCCATTGGCTCGGCGGCAGGCGAGTGAAGGTGAACAAGCGTTCTCCAGCCTCTTCCAGGCTGTCGGCGACAGCGCGGTGCTTGAGCCTCCATTTGCGGATGAAGGCCTTGCGGCGGACCTCTATCTCCTCGGGTGTCGTCGCGTAGATCATGTCATTGTAATCCGCGGTGATCTCGTCATGCAGGCGCTCGGGGGCATGCGCGAACAGGTTTCTGTGCTTGTGAACCGTGCAGCGTTGCACCGGCACTCCGTCCCAGACCGAGGCAATGGCCTTGTCGAGTCCCGGCGCGCCGTCGACGATGAGAAACTCGGGCCGCCGCAGCCCGCGCTTGATGAGATCGTCGAGGACAGTGCGCCATGCCTCGGCGCTCTCCCCGCCCATGCTCTTGATCGCGAGCAGCACCTTCTGGCCGTCCGCGCGCACGCCCAGGACAACGAGGAGCGAGATCGAGGTCGCCTTGCGGTCGAGCCGCACGCGAACGACGGTGCCGTCGAGGATCAGGCGCACGATCGGATCCTCGGCCAGCGAGCGGGTGTTCCAAGCGTCCCAGTCGCTCTTCACCTTGCGCCACGTCCGGCTCACGGTGTCCTTGCCGACCGCCCCGCCGAACAAGGCCGCCAGCGCGCGACGCACCCGCCTTGTATTGGTGCCGGCGAGATAGGTACTCGCGATCAGCGCGTCGGCGGCAAGCGTGCGCCGCTGATAGGCCCGCAGCGCCTGGCTCTTCCATTCCGTCGTCCCGCCCTCGGACGTGGTCAGCCGGGCGCGCGGCACCGCAATCTCGATCGGCCCGAACGTGCCTGTCAGCGATCGCGTGCGGCTGCCATGGCGGTGGCCCGCAACGCCGGCTCTTCCTTCATTGCCGGCCATCTGGCTTCGTTCGTAACGCGGCCGTGCCAGCGCAGCGTCGAGTTCGCCGCGAAGCAGCTCTTCAATAAATTGACGCGATCGAGCCCGAACCTCCGTCTCGATCGGGTCGAACCAATTGTCGAAAAGATCAACAGCCTTATCGGCTGCAGGCTGCAAAGAATCAGGCTTCGTGGTATTGTTCGTCATGGCGTGGTCTCCAGTCCGACGCTTCAACGCCGGATGATTCGAGGTTGATCACCCCGGAGACTACGCCACCCTCAATTCCTACCAACTCCGCGACGGGACCCGGCCTTGCACGCCACAATCAGTCCGTACAGCCGGCCGCTCTTCATCAACGGCTCAATATCTTCGATCTTCACTTCTGTCATGAACGCGAGCGCAGCCACTACTTTGGCTTGTTCGCCCATCACGGCAAACCGGTTGACCGTGGTGTCCCTCAGTTTGGCCGCGCGATTGAGAGCCACGACCTCGTTGATGGCCTGGCCATAGTCTACCGGATCTGGCGGAACGGCGCCGGCGGCCTCCGTCGGTTCTTGGATCTTCTCATGCGTAAGTGTCCGCGTCGCCGCCGACAGCCGCACCCACACCGCGTCGTTGGCCATGGCAAGAAGCTTCCGCAGCAGTTTCGCCGGGATGTCCAGTCGAAGCCCGAGCCTTTCGATCAGGCTTTCGTCACGTTCCGCGCTTCCGACCAGGGCCACGTAACCGCTTTCGGAAAAGCGCGCTCCGGCATTCTGCGCCAACGCGTTGAAGACTGCCGCGTTGCCGCGTCTGATCAGTGCATCAGTCAGCGCTTCGTTGAGGGCCTTTCTGGCCGAAATCGCCAGGAGATGTTGCTGGCCACTGGTATTTGCGATTTCAATCAGGTGCTGTTCGGTCAGTCGGCAGGATTTTGCCAGCACGGGCGAGGCCACCGAGGCGTCCCCGTGAGACGCCATCTGGCGGACCGTTTCGCGCGGAGCAAGCCTGATCTGCGACAGAATCTCGCTGAGATGGACCAGCGCCTGCGTGTCGACGCGCCCGATCAGGCGAATGAGCACGTCGTCGAAGACCTCCGTCTGGGTTTCCTCAAGCCGATCGGCATCAGCCAGGAACAAGTCTGTGACCTGCCTTAATATCCGCGTCTGTCGCGTAGGCGATCCAGCTTTGACGACGTCGTCGAGTTCGGCGATCAGGGCCGCCGGAGCTGTCCTCGTCATGACAATCTCATGATCCCAACCCGAAAACGTGCGATCCGGATTCGAACCGCCACTTCAACCGCCAAGAGGCGCTTCGCGCGACCAACTACTTTTGTCTCGAGGCGCTGGCGCGAGGCGCGAGCGCTACCTTGTAAAATGCCTTAACCAGCGGCGCTTCCAGCTTGCCGTTCATGTCGCACAGTATCTTGTAGGCTTCTTCCCGGCGCATCGCGGGCCGGTATGGCCTTGACTCGATCAATGCCGCGAAGATGTCCGAGATCGTCAGCAATCGCACGAGATCAGAGATCTCGGATGCCTTCAGTCCGTCGGGATAACCTGAACCGTCAAGATATTCATGGTGATGCCTCACGCCGTCGAGGACTTCCTCGCTTATGCCCGGGACCGGCTGCAGCAACTCATACCCGATCTGCGGATGGCGTTTCATGATCTCGTCTTCACTGGGGTCAAGACGACCGGCCTTGTCGAGAATTGCAAGCGGAATGCGGCCCTTCCCGATGTCGTGCAGGGTTGCCGCAATTCCCAGTCGCTTCACGTCGGGACCGCCGAACCCGATCTCCAGCCCGAAGCCGACCGCAACTCCCGTCACCAGCAGGCAATGCTGGAACGTTCCTTCATGGTACTTGCGAACGTCGTCGAGCCACGCGCTAAGTCCGTTTTGAGCGATGGCATTGACGATCTGGGAGGTGGCAAATTCGGCGTCCGCCAGGTTTATCAATTTGTCGCGCCTGATTGCCGAGAACATCGAGGCGAAGGCGCTGGCGCTATTGGCGATCGCGGGTGGGGCGGCGTCGGAATCGGCTTGTGCGGACTTTGCCGCGAATTCTATCTGTACCAGCTTGGATACGATTTCGCGGGCACTGCGGACCACTGCGGTCGCGCCAAGCGCGTACGCCTGCGCGACCATGTGTTGAATATGGCTCTGAACCACGAACAGCTTTTCGGTAATGCTGCGCAACTCGCGCAAGACAAGCTTGATCTGCTCGACCCGATCCGCCTCGCGCAAGTCCGCATCGACCATCAGCACGCCGTTCGAACTGCTCTGCGTCTCGCCGCTTCCGAGCAACCGGGGGACAATATGGTGCTGCGGCTCGAGCATCGCTCGGATGGCCGGTATTTTGGTCGGTTCGTCCGTAACGAAGTGAACCAGCATTTCAGGGCCAATTTGAAAAGAAGTGTGGCCGTTCAATTCCAAAAGCAAAACTTGAATGACTGATGAGTTTAGGGTGACTTAATTAATCAAAGGCTAAGCGGTATGTCGTTGGTCCGGCTTGGCTAATCGCCAGGGGCCGCTTCGGAAGCAGGCCAAATTTGAGGAGCTTTCGCTCTCACGTGCCTGGTCCCGTCGCGGACAACCGAATTGCCGGACGGGCCAGCCAATGCTCTCACAATACGCTCACTCCAACTCGATCCACGCCGGTGCGTGGTCGCTGGCGCCTTCTTCGCCGCGCACGAAGCGATCGACGCCTGCCTTCTTCAGCCCTGGCGCGAGCGCCGGACTCACCAAGAGGTGGTCGAGCCGCAAGCCCGCATCGCGCGGCCAGCGGTTGCGCTTGTAATCCCAGAACGTGAACATCGGCTTTTCCGGATGAAGTTCGCGTATCGCATCGATCCAGCCTTGCGCCATCAGGGATTTGAACGCAGCGCGGCTCTTCGGCTGGATCAGCGCGTCCTTGTCCCATGATTTCGTCGGGTAGATATCGAACCCGGTCGGCGCCACGTTGTAGTCGCCGGCGAGCACAGCCGGGATGTCCTGCTTGATGAATTTCGCGGCGTGCGTTCTGAGCCGCCTGAACCAATCAAGCTTGTAGTCGAATTTCGGGCCCGGCTGCGGATTGCCGTTCGGCAAATAGAGACTGGTGACGATGATGCCCTTGACGGCGGCCTCGATATAGCGTGCCTCGTCGTCGGTTGCATCGCCGGGCAATTCTGTCCGGATCAGCACCGGATCGGCCTTGCGCGCCAGGATCGCGACGCCGTTCCATGTCCTTTGTCCGCGCCACACCGCGCCGTAGCCGGCCTTCTCGATCGCCGATATCGGAAAATCGTCGTCGGTCGATTTCAGCTCCTGCAAGGCGACGATGTCGGGTTTCGCCTGTTGGAGCCATTGCAACAGGTTGGGCAGGCGCCGGTTGATATTGTTGACGTTGAAGGTCGCGACTTTCATCGGCGGATCGGCTAGGGTCGATCGATCGACACAGGAGGTTTCATGACCAGGCTTTGCATTGCCGTTGTCGCATTTGCCATTGGATTCTCAACCGCGGGCTTTTTCGCCTCAGCCTTGGCGCAGAACCTGACCGCCGCGCAGCGCACTGCATGCAAGGCTGACTATGACAAGTATTGCACGGGCACCATGCCCGGCGGTGGCCGCATCATCGCTTGCCTCAACAAGCAGCGCGACGCGCTCAGCGACGCCTGCCGGAAGGTGCTCGACGCACAGACCAAGCAGTAGGCGGCGCGGCTAGCCGTCACCCTTGTCGCCCTTGTAGACCCGCGCGTAACGCGCGCCGAGGCTGGTGAGAACTTCATAACCGATGGTACCGAAATGATGCGCGAGTTCGTCGACGGTGATGCCGTCGCCGATCAGCGTCACCATTTGGCCGCGGCGTACGCGTTCTTCTCGAGATCGGTGATGTCGATCGCCATCAGGTCCATCGAGATACGGCCGGCGACGGGGCAACGTTTGCCGGCAGACCACTACCTCGGCGCCGCGCGTGCCGTCATTGCTGCCGCCGGCGCGGAAATAACCGTCGGCGTAACCGGCGGAGACGATCGCAAGCCGGGTCGGCCGTCGCGCGGTCCAGGTCGCGCCATATCCGACGCTTTCGCCGCGCTCGACCTCGCGGATCTGCACCACCCGCGCCTTCAGATCGACAACCGCCTGCATCGGGTTATCGGCCTCCGGCGTCGGGTTGACGCCGTAGAGCGCAGCGCCCGGCCGCACCATGTCGAACTGGAACGGGCTTCCCAGGAAAATGCCGGACGAATTCGACAGCGACGCGGGCACGCCGGAGAACAGGCTTGCAATCTCGCGGAAAGTCGCAAGCTGCCTGGCGTTCATCGGATGATTGAGGCTTTCGGCGCAGGCGAGGTGGCTCATGACCAGCGAGATGCCGTGATCGCCGGCATTGATCCTGGGAATGAGACCTTGCGCTTCGGCGAGCGTAAGGCCCAGCCGCTGCATGCCGGTGTCGATGTGAATGGCGGCGCCGCCGGCCCAGCCGGTGCGGCGGCAAAACACGTCCCATTCGGCCAGTTCGTTGAGATCGCCGATCACGGGCTTGGCGTCGATCTTGGCGTAGGCCTCGCCGGTGTTCTGGATGAAGCCATCGAGCACATAGAGCGCGGCCGAGGGTGCTGCGGCGCGCGCGGCCCGCGCCTCATCGAGGGTCGCGACGAAGAACGTCTTGCATCCGGCTTTGGCCAGCGCGCGCGCGACCGGCTCGAGCCCGCAGCCATAGGCGTTGGCCTTGATGACGGCGGAGCATTCGGCCGGCACGGCGGTCTTCTCGAGCTTGCGCCAGTTGGCGACGATGGCATCGAGATCGACCGTCAGCACGCCGGTGACGGTAGCCAGCGCCGCCGCCCGGTTGGCTTCGGGCGAGAGCAGGGAATCGGCGGGAATGCGATTTGGGATCGGAGACGATGTTCATGCTGCATTTTACGCGCGCGCCAGCGGCGGTTCAACCGCCGAGGGCGCGTCAATACGATCGGTCGGGCAACTGATTGTCCGGGACCGGATCGCTGAAGCGCGTGACACTGGCCGTCGAATTGCAGAGTCCACCGTGCCGGTCGGACCGTGGCGCTGCTTGCCGATGATCACTTCGGCCTTGCCGTGCACCAGCGACATGTCGAGTTGCCATTTTTCATATTCCGGAGTACCTGCGCGCGGTTCCTTGTTCGCCAGATAATATTCCTCGCGAAACACGAACATCACCACGTCGGCGTCCTGCTCGATCGAGCCGGATTCGCGCAGGTCGGACAATTGCGGGCGCTTGTCGTCGCGGCTTTCGACCTGGCGCGAAAGCTGCGACAGCGCGATGATGGGAATGTTGAGTTCCTTGGCGAGCGCCTTCAGGCTGGTGGTGATCTCGGTGACTTCCTGCACGCGGTTGTCGTTGCACGCTTGCCCGAGCCTTGCAGCAGCTGGATATAGTCGACCACAAGGAGGTCGAGGCCCTTCTGCCGCTTCAGCCGGCGCGCGCGCGCGGTGAGTTGCGAGATCGAAAGGCCGCCGGTCTCGTCGACATAGAACGGCAGCGACTGCAGTTCGATCGAGTAGTCGCGGATCTTTTCGAAGTCGTTTTCGCTGATGCCGCCGCGGCGGATCGTGCTCGACGGAATGCCGGTGCGTTCGGCGATGATACGGGTGGCGAGCTGCTCGGCCGACATTTCGCAGGAGAAGAAGCCGACAATGCCGCCATTGACCGACTTCATCGTGCCGTCGGCCTGCACCTCGGCGCGATGCGCCTTCGCCACGTTGTAGGCGATGTTGGTGGCGAGCGCGGTCTTGCCCATGCCGGGACGGCCCGCCACGATGATCAGGTCGGAAGGCTGCAGGCCGCCCATCTTGATGTCGAGGTCACGCAAGCCGGTGGCGATGCCCGACAATTTGCCGTCGCGCTGGAATGCCTTGGCCGCCATATCGACCGCGACGGTGAGGGCCTGGGCAAAACGCTGGAATCCGCCATCGTAGCGGCCGGATTCCGCCAGTTCGTACAGCCGGCGCTCGGCGTCCTCGATCTGCGCGCGCGGCGCGAAATCCACCGGCGCGTCGAAGGCGACATTGACCATGTCCTCGCCGATCCGGATCAGATCGCGGCGCAGCGCAAGTTCGTAGATCGTGCGCCCGTAATCCTGGGCGTTGATGATGGTGGTCGCTTCGGCGGCAAGCCGCGCAAGGTATTGGCCGACCGTCATGCCGCCGATGTCGGTATCGGCCGGCAGGAAGGTTTTCAGCGTGACCGGGGTGGCGACCTTGCCCATCCGGATCAGGCTGCCGGAGGTCTCATAGATCGTCTGATGGATCGGCTCGAAGAAGTGCTTCGGCTCGAGGAAATCGGAAACCCGGTAAAATGCGTCGTTGTTGACCAGGATCGCGCCCAGCAGGCTTTGCTCCGCCTCGATATTGTGTGGTGCGCTCCGATAGGCCGGGGTTCCCGGGTCCGGGGCGAGCTTTAGAACGTTCGAATCGAGTGGGGGCATGAGGATTAGTGTTCGCTCAACTTTGGCGGATAAGGGGCAGCGATAAAGCGCCAGTCCTGGGGCAAGCGGAAGCGGCAACATGCCTTATGCCCGATTCACACAATGGGGATGGGGAATTCCGGCGGCTTCGCTGGATTGGCGCTTGACGGTTGCTCGGAGAGGAGCCTCACCCGCCATCGCAGGAAAACTTAACCCGCGGGCTGAACCTTACCCGGCGCGGGATATACCTAATCGTAGAAGGCAGGGATGGGTACGTCACGCGTGCCCGGCGCTGATCAGATTAGGATGAGATAGATCAGCGCAAAAAGGGTCGCCCCAACGGCGGTGGCGATCAGGGCGAAGTCGGTGCGCATGTCCGCACTCGGGTCGAACGATGGTTGGTGGGTTTTCCGGGTCATGTCGAAGATTTAGGCCAGGCCGGCCGGTCCCTTTGTGAAGCAGGTCACATCCAGGCGATTTTCTTTCGGGGCAGGGTCATTGGGAACCATTGGCGGGCGTCGGGATTGGTCAGTGTTCGTCTCTTCGACGCCGGCGCAGAAGGACAGGCTATGAGCCAGCAACTTCAATCGTGGCGAACCGGACAGGCACAGACCTCGTGGCTGTCGATGCTGGTGGATGCCATGGAGAAGTTTTCACGACCGGAGTGGCGCGCGCTTTCATGTAGTCGGCTTGAGTTGGCGGCCGTACGCGCCCAGTTGGCCCGGCCAGCGGCTGCGTATCCAGCCTACGGCTCCCGTTTCAGTCTGCGAAACTAACTAATAACTCGCTTTGGTTTCTTCATTCGCCAGCAATTCGCAACCGCGGCTCTTTCCCTGCTCGAGCCCGCGCAGTTTGGCTTCCTCGCGCCCGATGTAATCGCGCGTCATCGGCACCACGCCCTGGCGCTTGGTGAGCTGGATCTGGAAGTTCATCAGATTATG
Organism: uncultured Alphaproteobacteria bacterium; assembly: GCA_963722265.1. Taxonomy (GTDB): domain Bacteria; phylum Pseudomonadota; class Alphaproteobacteria; order Rhizobiales; family Xanthobacteraceae; genus Bradyrhizobium. Next base: position 139,612 of record CAVRKR010000002.1, read on the forward strand.
TTTCCGGAACGACATTTCCGAGCAGGCGAGATAGAATTCCCACATGCGCGCAAAGCGCTCGTCATAGAGCTGGACGGCTTCTTCCCTCCGCGCCATGAACCGCTCGCGCCAGGCTTTCAGCGTTTCCGCATAATGCAGCCGCAGAATCTCGATATCGCACACCAAGAGGCCGGCGCGCTCGATCGCCGGCACCACCTCGGAAAGCGCGGGGATATAGCCGCCCGGGAAAATGTACTTTGCGATCCAGGGATTGGTGACGTCGGGACCATCCGAGCGGCCGATCGAGTGCAGCAGCATCACGCCGTCATCGGTGAGAAGCTCGGCGCATCGCTTGAAGAAGGTCTCGTAGAAGTCGACGCCGACATGCTCGAACATGCCCACCGATACGATGCGGTCGAATGGGCCCGGAATGTCGCGATAGTCTTCGAGGAAAAACTTCGCCGATGGTGACAGGTTCTTCTCGGCAGCGCGGGCGTTCGACGTCTGCAATTGCTCGGTCGACAGCGTGATGCCGGTGACATTGGCGCCGGTCATTTCCGCCAGATAAAGACCAAGACCTCCCCAGCCCGAGCCGATGTCGAGCACCTTGTCGCCGCGCCGGATCAAGAGCTTGGCGGCGATATGGCGCTTCTTGGCGAGCTGGGCATCGTCAAGGGTTGCGTCCGGTTTTTCGAAATAGGCGCAACTATACTGCTTGTCGGAATCGAGGAAGAGCGAATACAGCCGCCCGTCGAGATCGTAGTGGTGGGCGACATTGTTTTTCGCGCGACTGCGCGGATTGAATTGCCTGACATGTCTCGCCAGATAGCGCAGCCACCATTGCAGCTTGGCCCAGCGCGGCAATATTTCCGGCTGGTCCATCAGGATCGCCAGCGCATCCGCAATCGAGCCGTTCTCGACGACGAACGTGCCTTCCATGTAGACTTCGCCGAGCGCAAGTTCGGGGTTGATCAGAATCCTGCGTTCGGCATCGGCGGTCAGGAAACGCGCGAAAACGTGCTGGCCGGTCCCATCGCCGCAGCTAAATTTTGCCCCGCTCGCGGTGGTAAATGTCATCGCACCGCGGCGAATGAACTGCTGCAGGAAATAACGCAACAAACGGTCCATCGAAACCACCAACTTGAGCGATCCCGCAGAGGCTTGGTCCCGTCACACTTGACGCGCGGGCAACGAAATGGTTCCGGCGCCCTGAACTGATCATAAGCATGATGGAACCCGCACGCTAGTGCCTTGTACACAAAGCGGATATTCCGGAACGATGCATTCACGCAGTTGCGTCATAAGTGCGCTTCCATTCGCGGGATAATCGGCTAAAAGGTGACCGCCGCCGGCGCCCGACAAGGGGCGCCGGAGCGATTTCCGCATCTGGGGAGCTAGGGAATGTTGAGCCGAGCGCTCAGTTTAGCGGCGGTGACGCTTCTGATCGGTTATTTTGCGGCGCCCTCGGCGTGGGCGCAGGCGCAAAACCTCGAAGCCGGCAAGAGTGCTTCCCAGCTTTTCGCCGGTACCTGCAACGCCTGCCACAAGAGTCCACGCGGCCTTTTGAAGACGGTGTCGGCCGGATCCCTGCCGGGCTTCCTGCGGGAGCATTATACGACCAGCAGCGACATGGCCGCACAGCTCAGCACGTTCCTGATTTCCAACGGCGCCAGCGACACGCGCTCCCAGGCCAAACAGGGGGCCGATGCGAAACCGGCCAATGGAGCGGCCGATCAGGCCGACCGGCAGGGCCGCAAAATGCGGCCCCCACAGGAAGCCGCAAGGCCAGGCGCCGATGAACTGGCGCCGCAAGGCCGCAATGCCAAGCGGATGGCGCGCCCCGGAGAGGCGCCGGATGTAGCAAGACCGGCAACGGATGGCCCGGTACCGACACGGGCGGCCATCGAGCGCGGCCCCGATGGCCGCAAACTCACCGCCAAACAAGGCCTGAGCAAGCGCGGCAGGCCGGGCGAGGAACCGCCTACGGCCCAGGATGAGCCGCCAAAGCTTGAGCCCACGACGGATGAAAAGGCCAAGGCTGAAACCGCCAGGGAGGGCAATACCAAACCGGAGGGGGCCAAAGGCGGCGATGGAAAGTCTGAGGCCGCCAGAATGGAGACGCCGAAGAGCAGTGGCGCAGATACGCCCGTTCTGCGGCCCGATCCGGTGCCCCCGGTCACGCCGGCGCCGCCCCCGTCTGCGTCCAAAGCTCCCGCCGACAGCGCCGCTGCTCGACCGCCTGCCCCTCCGCCGGAGCCTCCGCCCGCGGTTACGGCCTCCGCTCCCCCACCGGCTCCGCCGGCTGCGGCCGCCGCCGGGCCGCCCGCGCCGCCGATCTCGCAGTAAGACTTTCCCAAAACGCCGACTACGCCGGATGAAGTCTCGCTTGACGCTCTAGAGTATTACTCTAGAGTGGCGATCCAATAGATCCGGGAAGCCATCATGGCGACGAGTGCGCGGGAGGACCTGCTGGCAGCGGGATTGGTCGTGTTCGATCGGGACGGTTTTGAGGATGCGACGGTTGCGTCCATTCGCACCCGCGCCCAAGCCTCCAACGGCAGCTTCTTTCATTTCTTCAAATCAAAGAAGGAATTGGCGGGGGTCTTGTTCTTGGAAGTACTGCAACGCTATCACGCTGCGGTACTTGCGGCGATCGATCCTGACCCGGGTGCGCGAGAAGGCATTGGCCGTCTGGTTCATGCGCATCTGGACTGGGTAGCGAACAACCGGCGCGAAGCTCGCTTCCTGTTCGAGATTTCCCGCAGCGAATGGACCGAGACGGTGCGTGACGCGCAGCGCGCGCAAAACGCGCGGCTCGCTCAGGGCATCGAGCGTTGGTGTGCGCGGCTGATGGCCAGCGGTGAGCTGTTTCCCATCACTTCATCGCTATTCCTTAGTCAGATAATTGGGCCTGCGCAGATTTTCTGCCGCGCTTGGTTATCGGGACGCGATCGCGCCGATCCGAGGCGGCATGCCGAGGTTCTAATTGCCTGCGCGATCCGCGCGCTGGTCAATCCGGACGTTACTCGAAAAACCGGAGCTACGACGTGACCATCGACATCGACCCTGACTTCGCGGCGATCGCAGAACGGATTCACTGGAGCGTTGGCCAGCAAGGATTCATGTCTCACATCGGCGCGGAGCTTTCCGAGCTGAAGCGTGGCTCATGCACGCTTGCCGTCGATAGGCGGCCTGAGCTCCTGCAGCAGCATGGCTTCTTCCACGGCGGTGTCACCGCGTTCCTGGTGGACAATGCGACGACGATTGCTGCCGCCACGTCGCGGGGACAGCCAGTGATGACGGCGGAATACAAATTGAATCTGCTATCACCCGCGGCAGGCCAGCGCCTGATCTGCCGGGCGCGCGTCGTCAAGTCCGGACGGCAGGTCGCGGTCGTCGCCGCGGATGTGTTTTGCTTGATCGACGGTATCGAGAAGCACACTGCGACCGCATTGGCGTCGATTGCGATGCTGGAAAAGTCGCCGGCCGAAATGCAGAGCCCGGTCTGATCGGGCCGGGCTCTGGCGCGTTCGATCCGCCTCTCAGTGAGGTTACGTCTCTTGCGGCGTGTTTTCCGGCGTCTCCAGATCGCTGGGACGAGCTTCGGGATCGAAGAATTCGCCGGCAGCGGCGATGGCTTCGGCCGCCGCATCCTGATCTTCCTGACGCGTCGAGATTTCCTCGCCGCGGTTGATGCGCTCGGCCTCGTCTGCACTTCGCGCAACGGTGACGGTGACGCCGACCTCGACTTCAGGATGCACGGCAATGGCAATCTCGTGCTTGCCGATGGTCTTGATCGGCGCGTCCAGCATGACCTGGCTGCGGCTGATGGTGACGCCGTCGTTCTGGAACGATGCGATGATGTCGCGAACGCTGACCGATCCGAACAGCTGACCGGTTTCGGAAGCCTGACGAAGGATGATGACGTTGCGGCCGTCGATCTTCTCCGCGACCTTGGTCGCTTCGCCCTTGGCCTGCAGGTTGCGGGCTTCGAGTTCGGCCTTCATGCCATCGAATTTGGCGCGATTGTCGGCCGTCGCGCGCAGCGCTTTGCCGCGCTTGAGCAGAAAATTGCGGGCAAACCCGTCCCTGACGCGGACAACTTCGCCCATCTGGCCAAGCTTGGCGACGCGTTCCAGCAAGATGACTTCCATGTTCGTTCTCCTTTTGAGATAATCGGAATTAAGGGGTTGGCTAACGTTCAGGATGCGGGAAGCGGCGGAGGCCTCGCTCGCAGATAGCGCCGGCGAAGCCCGAAGAGCGCGTCGGCTATGCCGAGAAGCGCGACCGCCAGGACGGCCCAGGCGAACACCAGGACAATGGCGTAGGCGCAGCCGAGCCAGACTGTGCGGTTTTTCAGCGCAAGCGTCAGCGTATGCAGCACGGCAAAACCGGCGAACGCGTAAGCAAGCATCAGCGCCGCAGCGACGATCTGCGCCATCATCGCAAGCAGCCCGCCGGAAAAACAAAAAGCAATTGCGACACACAAGGCTGCAAGCGTCATCGGCGGCAGCGCCGCGCCTCTCAGGTCGGGCCATGGGCGGTGCAATCGTCCCGATGTCGCGGCAATTTTTGCGGCGAGCCACAGGTTGAGGGTCAGCGTCATCACCGCGGCTATCGTGCTTGCGATTGGCGCGACCATCACCAGGACCTCGAGCCCCCGATCGGTGAGCTTGATCCCGATCGATTCCAGAAAATGCGACCAGCCGGAACGCATCGTATTCTCAATCGCCGGGCCGTCGGATCCCATCGTGAGCAAGGTGGCGGTCGTGATGATGGCTGCAAGAATCACGATCCAGAGCAGGATCCGACCAGCGGGATACCATTCCAGAACGGTCTCATCGTTGGCCGTCACCGGGCCGGCAACGAGCGGCCGCCCGAGCAGGGCAAGATGGGCGAGCCACCAGGCAGGCAGGGCAACGGCTACCGCGAAGACAAGGCAATAGGGGAGGTCGAGGACCAGACGCCAGAAGCGACCGCTGCAGCGATGCCGCCGAGCAACGCGCTGAGCGAGCCCCATCCAAGTCCCACCACCATCAGCGGCAGCGGTGCCAGGTAGAACAGCAACAGCGAGATCAGCGCGCCCGAGACGATCGAGGCGAACATCAATGCCGACGCGCAGCCGGCGGCCAAAGCGATGAGTGCAGTCGCGATCATCAGCTGTCCCGCTCCTTTCGAGCGGTTAGAGGTTTTACCAACCCCAACCATCGGCAACCGGACGACCCGGAAGCCTTATGAAGAATAGCGATCCGCGGCGCTCAAGCCGCAGATCGCGGCTTTGCCTAACGAATGACGTAAGGCAGCAGACCGAGAAAACGCGAGCGCTTGATGGCGCGCGCAAGTTCACGCTGCTTCTTGGCGGAGACCGCGGTGATGCGGCTCGGCACGATCTTGCCGCGCTCGGAGACGTAACGCATCAGCAGCTTGGAATCCTTGTAATCGATCTTCGGCGCGTTCGGACCTGTGAACGGGCAGGTCTTGCGGCGGCGGAAAAACGGACGGCGTGCACCAGCTTCGGCCATGATTCCTACTCCTCGATCGTTGCGTCGACATCGTCGCGTCCGCGGCGCGGCCACGATCGCCGCGGTAGCCACCGCCGTCGCGGTCGCCTCGGAATCCGCCATCGCGGTCGCCGCGGAAACCGCCGCCGCGGTCGTCGCGTTCACGGTCGCGATCGGCCTTGCGCATCATCGCCGAGGGACCTTCCTCATGCTCCTCGACGCGAACGGTGAGATAGCGGATCACGTCTTCGCTGATCCGCTCCTGCCGCTCGATCTCGGCGACCGCCGCCGATGGCGCATCGATGTTGAGCAGCACGAAATGCGCCTTGCGATTCTTGTTCATGCGATAGGTGAGTGAGCGCACGCCCCAGTTCTCGGTCTTGGTGACCTTGCCGCCGGCCTGCTCGACGATGCCGGTCATCTGGGCGGTCAGTTCTTCGACCTGTTGGGTGCTCGCATCCTGACGCGCGAGAAAAACATGCTCATAAAGAGGCATGGGTGTCCTTTCCTTGTGTTGGCGCGGTTCCCGGCGGCAAGCCCTTCGAACCCTTCGGAAAGGACTCGATATGCTCAGAAGGCGGAAGCACGGGACGACGGACCGACTGGCCCTGCCACATCAAAATCGCCGAAAAGGTGAAATTGCTGAGACCGTCCGTTCAGCTCCCGGCCGGGATCCACGGATGGCGCGGTTTATACGGATTTTGAGCGGGGAGGCAAGGGAAAGCACTGTAACGGCGGGGTTGTGGAACGGGGAGCCCGAAGCCGACTGCAGCTTGACATGGGCGGCCCCAGCGGTGTCTTTCGGCCCGCTTGGGGACGCGATCGGCGAAGCAAAATTCCGCTTTGTTCGGTTGTGCGAATAAGCAATTGAAAAATATAATAAATTTCTTGCCCGGGCGTACGCTTCAGCGAAACATGGGCGAGAAGTCACTATCCAGGGGCGCTGATGACGGCAGCATTCACCTTTCCGGGCCAGGGCTCTCAGGCGGTCGGCATGGGCAAGGCTTTGGCTGAAGCCTTTCCGGCCGCTCGCGCAGTGTTCGAAGAGGTCGACGCCGCGCTCGGAGAAAGGCTGACGGCTATCATTTGGGACGGTCCGGGCGAGACCCTGCAGCTCACCGAGAATGCCCAGCCGGCATTGATGGCGGTCTCGCTGGCGACCATGCGTGTGCTGGAAAGCGAAGCAGGCTTTTCGGTTGCGAAGCACGCTGCTTTCGTCGCCGGACACTCGCTCGGCGAATATTCGGCGCTCGCCGCCGCCGGCAGCCTCAGCATCGGCGACACCGCGCGGCTGTTGCGCACCCGAGGTCTTGCCATGCAGAAGGCGGTGCCGGTCGGGGTCGGCGCAATGGCGGCTTTGCTTGGTCTCGACTATGAGGCGGCGGTCGCGGTAGCACACGAGGCCGCTCAGGGTCAGGTCTGTCAGGCCGCCAACGACAATGGCGGTGGTCAGGTCGTGGTCTCCGGCGACAAGGCCGCGGTCGAACGTGCGCTCGAGATTGCGAAGACCAGAGGGGCCAAGCGGGCCATGTTGCTGCCGGTGTCGGCGCCGTTTCATTGCCGGCTGATGCAGCCCGCCGCTGACGCAATGGCGGCAGCGCTTGCGGGTGTCACGATCAAGAAACCGGCGTCGCCCCTGGTGTCGAATGTGCTGGCCGCTCCGATCACGGAGCCGGACGAAATCCGCCGCCGGCTGATCGAACAGGTCACCGGAACGGTGCGCTGGCGCGAATCCGTTGCTTATATGGCAAGCCACGGCGTCACGCGGTTTTTCGAAATTGGCGCGGGCAAGGTGCTAAGCGGTCTGGTCAAACGCATCGCCGAGGGCGCCATCGGTGTTTCGGTCGGTGGGCCAAACGATATTGTCCCGGCGAAAGACGCGTTGATTGCGGCGCAGTCTGCCTGAGTGGGAGGAGAAATGATGTTCGATCTCACAGGCAGGACGGCACTCGTCACCGGCGCAAGCGGTGGCATCGGCGGCGCAATCGCGCAGGCGTTGCACACGCAAGGCGCGACGGTGGCTATTTCGGGGACACGGCGCGAGGTGCTGGACGCTCTCGCCGCCAAACTGGGTGCGCGGGTCCATGTGCTGCCCTGCAATCTTGCCGACGCCGCCGAGGTCGAGGCGCTGGTGCCCACCGCAGAACAAGCCATGGGGCAGGTCGATATCCTCGTCGCCAATGCCGGCATCACGCGGGACAATCTTTTTGTGCAGTTGCGGGACGAAGACTGGGACGAGGTGATCAAGGTCAATCTGACGGCGACCTTCCGCCTGGCTCGCGCGGCGACCAAGCTGATGATGCGCAAGCGCTTCGGCCGCATCATCGCCATCACATCCGTTGTCGGCGTCACCGGCAATCCGGGCCAGGGCAATTACACGGCGTCGAAGGCCGGACTGATCGGCATGATCAAGACGCTGGGCGCCGAATACGCCAAGCGCAATGTGACCGCCAACTGCATTGCGCCGGGGTTCATCGCCACTCCCATGACCGACGCGCTCAACGACAAACAGCGTGAAACGATCCTTTCCAAGGTTCCGGCGGCGCGGCTGGGGACGCCCGAGGATATCGCGGCGGCAGCGGTTTATCTGAGCTCGAACGAAGCGGCCTACGTCACCGGACAGACCATTCACGTCAATGGTGGGATGGCCATGATTTGAGGCTGCTGGCAGTCGCCTTGGGGAGGCGAAACGCCGCCTGGGGCAGCCGATTGAGGCTTATAGTCAAGGCTTGGGAAGTATGATAACCGAACCTCCGACGGAAGGGGCAAAGAACACCATTGCAGGATATCGAAACCCTGTATATTGGCGGTGCGGAGCCAGCCGTCGTTCGCCGGGTCCGTGTCGGCCATGACAGGGCCAAATCAAGACTATGCGCGATTGCGAAGGAAATAAACGACCACGATGGCTCGTACGTCTTGGGTCGGGTCCAATGGAACAAGCACGAGGTTGAACGATGAGTGAGATTGGCGAGCGGGTTAAGAAGATCGTGGTCGAACACCTTGGTGTTGAGCCCGAAAAAGTGGTCGACAACGCGAGCTTCATTGACGACCTTGGCGCCGACAGCCTCGATACCGTCGAGCTTGTGATGGCGTTTGAAGAAGAATTCGGCTGCGAAATTCCCGACGATGCCGCGGAAACGATTTTGACCGTCGGCGACGCGACAAAATTTCTGGAAAAGAACGCGAAGAGCTGACGCCCGCGCGCGGTGCTGACGAAGCCGGAAGGGCCGTGGTCGCGCGGTCCACCGCTTGTTGTCTGGGACCGCGAATTGCGGGCTGGAGTGGTCAATATGAGGCGGGTTGTCGTCACGGGCCTCGGCATGGTCTCGCCACTTGGCTGTGGCGTCGAGCCGACCTGGAAGCGTATCCTCAACGGCGAAAGCGGCGCGCAGGAAGATCGACACGTTTGACGTCTCCGATCTGACCAGCCAGATCGCCTGCGTGGTTCCCCGCGGCGACGGTACCAACGGCACCTTCAATCCCAATCAGTGGATGGAGCCGAAAGATCAGCGCAAGGTCGACGACTTCATCATTTTTGCGATGTGCGCGGCGCGCCAGGCGCTCGACGACGCCAATTGGCATCCAGCCAGCGAAGACGATCGTTGCGCCACCGGCACCATGATCGGCTCCGGAATCGGCGGCTTGTCGGGTATTGCGGATACCGCGCTTCTCCTGAAGGAGCGCGGACCACGCAAGGTATCGCCGTTCTTCATCCCGGGCCGCCTGATCAATCTAGCCTCGGGCTATGTCTCGATCGAGCACGGGCTCAAGGGACCCAATCACTCGGTGGTGACCGCCTGTTCGACCGGCGCGCACGCGATCGGCGATGCGAGCCGGCTGATCGCGCTCGGGGACGCGGATGTGATGGTCGCCGGTGGAACCGAATCGCCGATTTGCCGACTGGGAATGGCAGGCTTTTGCGCGGCGCGCGCGCTATCGACCGGCGTTCAACGACACGCCGGAAAAGGCATCGCGCCCCTACGACAGGGATCGCGACGGCTTCGTGATGGGGGAGGGCGCCGGCATCGTTGTGCTCGAGGAATATGAGCATGCGAAGAATCGCGGCGCGAAAATCTATGCCGAGGTGATCGGCTACGGATTGTCGGGCGATGCCTATCACATCACTTCGCCATCGCCCGACGGCGACGGCGCATTCCGCAGCATGAGCGCTGCCATGAAGCGCGCCGGAATGTCGGCTTCCGACATCGACTACATCAACGCGCACGGAACATCGACGCAAGTCGGTGACGAAATCGAGCTGGGGGCCGTGGAGCGGCTGTTGGGCAATGCCGCCTCCAGGGTATCGATGTCGTCGACCAAATCATCCACCGGGTCATTTGCTCGGCGCGGCGGGCGCGATCGAGACGATCTTCAGCATCCTTGCGATTCGCGATAATATCGCCCCGCCGACGATCAATCTGGAGAACCCGTCGGTGCAAACCGCGATCGATCTCGTGCCGCAAACGCCGCGCAAGCGCGAAATCAATGTCGTGCTGTCGAATTCGTTCGGTTTCGGTGGCACCAACGCTTCCGTGATCTTGCAGCGCGTGGCCAACTGACGCGTGTCCTATCGAGTAGAAGTCCACCGTTTCGCCGCATTCGGTGATAATTCCTAGATGCGGGCGCAGACTACCGGCCGATGCAGATGTTGCAGGGCCACGATTGAACCGACAGGATTCAGGTTGCATCGATGAGTGAGAGGCCGCCCATTTCGCCACGGAGTCCGCGCGCCGCGCTGGAGCCCGAGCAGGTTCCGCCGCCGCCAAGGCGATCCGAGCGCGCCCGCAATCCATTCGTCGTGGTCGGCAACGCCGTCATCACCATCATTCTGTTTTTGATGATCGGTGTCGGCGGCGCCTACATCTACGGCAAGCAGAAGATCGAGGCGCCGGGTCCGCTGCAGGAGGACAAGATCGTCAACATTCCGACGCGCGCGGGAATGACCGATATTGCCGACATTCTGCAGCGTGAGGGCGTGATCGACAACAATCGCTGGGCCTTCATCGGCGCCGTGTTTGCGCTGAAGGCGCGCTCCGAACTCAAGCCCGGCGAATATCTGTTTCAGAAGAACGCCAGTCTGCAGGGATGTCATCGGCACCATAGTCGAAGGCAAGGTGGTTCAGCACGCCATCACCATCCCCGAAGGCTTGACCTCCGAACAGATCGTGGCGCGGCTTTCGGAAAACGATATCTTCTCGGGTTCGGTGCGCGAGATGCCGCGCGAGGGCACGCTGTTGCCGGAAACCTACAAATTTCCGCGCGGCACGCCGCGCGAGCAGGTGATTGCGCGCATGCAGCAGGCGCAGAAGCGTGTGCTGGCGGAGATCTGGGAGCGCCGCAATCCGGACCTTCCGATCAGGACGCCGGAGCAATTGGTCACGCTTGCCTCGATCGTCGAAAAGGAAACCGGCAAGGCGGACGAACGCAGCCGGGTTGCCGCAGTATTTGTCAATCGGTTGCGGCAGAAGATAAAGCTGCAATCGGATCCGACCATCATCTATGGCCTGGTCGGCGGCAAGGGAACGCTGGGCCGGCCGATCAAGCGCAGCGAAATCCAGCAGCCGTCGCCCTACAATACCTATGTGGTGGACGGCCTTCCGCCCGGGCCGATCGCCAATCCGGGCCGGGCTTCGCTGGAGGCGGCTGCCAATCCGGCGCGAACGCGCGATCTGTTCTTTGTCGCCGACGGCACCGGAGGCCATGCCTTCAGCGATTCTTACGATCAGCACCAGAAGAACGTCGCCAAGCTTCGGGCGATGGAAAAGCAGATCCAGAACGACACGGTTGAACCGGCCGACGAACCCACACCGGCTGCGGCGGCCGCGCCGGCCGATGCGAACCCGACGGCCGCGCCGGCAAAGCCGGCCCCGGCAAAGAGGCCTGCGCGCCCCGCCGCCCCGCCCGGCAAGGCGCAGCGCAATCGACTGCGGCGCCCCCGGTGGTCCAGCAATAGCAGACCGGTCGCGCCAGCCGGCAAATTCCACTTTTGCTCAATCCGCGCTAAGCTCGCGATATTCGGGCTTGCGAATCTCTAGCCCGTGCTTTTTTGGAGAATGTTACGCGATGGCACTGTCGAGCATGACCGGCTTTGCCCGAAGCCACGGCGCCAGCGGACCTTACGCGTTCGAATGGGAATTGAAGTCGGTCAACGCCAAGGGCTTCGACCTTCGCCTGCGTCTGCCGCCGGGCTGGGACGAACTCGAGGCATTCGCCAAGAAGCGTGCCGGCGAGGTGCTGTCGCGGGGCACGGTGTACGCCAATTTGAACGTCAAGCGTACCAATGCCGCATCGACAATTCGCGTCAACGAGGAGGTCCTGGCGTCGATCGTGCGGGTGGCCGGCGTGCTCGCCGGCAAGATCGATGCGGTGGCGCCTAGCATCGACGGGCTCCTGGCGATCAAGGGCGTCATCGAAGTTGTCGAGCCGGAAAGCGACGAGGCGGAAGACAAGGCCGCGAAGGATGCCGCTGCGGCGGCGTTCGATCAGGCGCTTGGCAGTCTCGTCGAAATGCGACGGCGCGAAGGCGTCTCGCTCGGACAAATTCTGTCGCAGCGAATGGACGAGATCGAGCGGCTGGCCAGGAAGGCCGAGGCCGCGCCGGGCCGCAAACCCGACGCGATCAAGGCGAGGCTTGCCGAGCAGATCGCGGCCCTGCTTGAATCATCCGACCGGTTCGATCCCGGATCGGCTCAACCAGGAAGCGCTGTTGATCGCGACCAAGGCCGACATTCGCGAAGAGCTCGATCGAATCGCCTCGCACATCGCGCAGGCCCGCGAAATGATCGCCAAGGGCGGGCCGGTCGGGCGGCGGCTCGATTTTCTGGCGCAGGAGTTCCATCGCGAAGTCAATACCTGCTGCTCCAAGTCCAACGACATCGAATTGACCAATACCGAGCCTCGAAATGAAGAACGTGGTGGAGCAATTCCGCGAACAGGTCCAGAATTTGGAGTGAACCATGGCGGTTGACGGTCGCGGCTCTGACCGCGTTGAACGGCGTGGATTGATGTTCGTGCTGTCCTCGCCGTCGGGCGCGGGAAAGACCACGCTGTCGCGGCTGTTGATCGATCGGATGCCCGGCCTGAGGATGTCGGTGTCGGCGACGACGCGGCCGATGCGGCCCGGCGAGGTCGACGGCCGCGACTATCTGTTTGTCGACAAATCCAAGTTCGAGCAGATGGTCAAGCAGAACGAATTGCTGGAATGGGCCACCGTGTTCGACAATCGCTATGGCACGCCGCGCGCGCCGGTCGAGGCGGCGCTTTCGCCGGGAAGGACGTGCTGTTCGATATCGACTGGCAGGGCACGCAACAATTGCGTGAGAAGGCCCGGGCCGATGTGGTGAGCGTGTTCATCCTGCCGCCGTCTGCGGCCGATCTTGAAAAGCGGCTGCATAGCCGAGCGCAGGATAGCAATGCGGTCATCCGCTCCCGCATGAGTCGCGCGACACACGAACTCAGCCACTGGGCGGAGTACGACTATATCGTCATCAATCACAACATCGACGATGCTTTTGCCGAGGTGCAGTCGATCCTGAAGGCCGAGCGGCTCAAGCGCGAACGCCGCACCGGCCTGACGACGTTCGTGCGGGAATTGCAGCGGCAGCTCGAGAAATAGCGCAACTTTACCTTCGCCCGCTACGGGATATCCGCGAGTAAAATTCCGTCACCCGGTCATTAGGGTTGCTTGCGCGAGCACCGCGGGCAAATCGAGGCTCCCGCACCAGAGGTGGCGCGCCGCGATGATCCGATAGCACGATGCGGTCGTCGTCGGTGCGTTCCCACACCGGTCCCCTCCGCGCGCGAACTGGCGGGCGTCGCGGCCGTCGCGCACGGCCAAATCTGGAGATGAGCACGCCGGTGATGCTCGCAAGCATCAACGAGCCCACAATGGCGGCGAGCAATATCGGACTCGCCTCACGCTGACGGTGCGAAGAGGAATCCGCAGTGGCAAGGGCAACCGCGGCAGCGGCGGACGCCGGTGACGCAATTGGATCTGTCGGCGCGTTGGCCGCCAGGCTCCCCGTCGCGGGTCGCGGACCAGGTGGCGGACTTACCGCCGACAGTTCCGGCCAGCGCGAAGCGACAGTGGCCGGTGAAGGGTTCGCGTCGAACACACTCGTTCGCGGGGCGGCGTTGGGCGCCGCCGCGGCCACCGGCGGAGCGGCCCTCGGCCCGTCGTTCCGGTTCGGCTGCGGCAGCTCGGCGCGGGCGTTGGCCACGGCACGTTGCGAGGCTGGCTCTGCTTGCGGCGCGGGCGGCGTCGCCAGTGGCAAAATATTCTGAGGCGGAGCTTGCGACAGCCGCTCGCCCCCCTCGCGGAGATACCAGCAATGGCGATTGGTGCCGCGTTCGATGCGGTAGTACCAATGGCTGCCCTGGGGCGCATCGCCGTTGGGAGCGGAAAGGCAATTGTCGGCCGCGGCCGTTTCGCTGTGCGATATTGTTGTGAGCGGGGTGCCTGCGAGAATGCTGGCGAAGATGGCTGACACGAATTTCGCGGTTCGCCCTGACATGGACATCTCCGTGATACGCAATACTTTTTCACGCGCCAAATCTCCCCAAAAACTTGGGTCGCAATACGCCGCAAATTCGGACAGCATGGGGCTTAATTCGGGCTCGGTGCCCCTGCCGGAGAAACGTGCCACGGCTCGAAACGGCAACCTTTGGGTTGCCCCGGCGTTGCCTTACTCGCTCGCGAGGACGTCGCTGAACAGCACGTAGCGCTCGCCATCGAAGCGCACCAGACGCATCTGCTTGATCGGACGGAGGTCGGTGGGGGTTGTTCTCAGGCGGATCCCGGGCAACAGCATGGGTAATTCCATGTCCAGACGGGAGGCTTGCCTCATGACATTCTCGCGCGTCAGATCGTCACCGCATTGCTTGATGATCTGCACCACGGCAAAACCGATGTTGTAACCGTAAGGGGCGTAATAGTCGCTCTTGTCGATCCGCGGATTGTACCTGTCCATCCAGATGTTCCAGGCCTTCATGGCCGGGTCGTCCTTCCATTGGGGATCGGCCGGGTCCTTCTGATAGGCCGCCGAGATGACGCCCTTTGAGGCTTCAAATCCGGCTGGACGGATTGCGCCGGCGATCGACGAGCCCACGCCGACGACGAATTTCAACGGATGCCAGTCGATGTCATAGGCCTTGCGAATCGCCTGCGCGGCAAATTTCGGCACCGCGGCAATCAACAACACGTCCGCGCCGGAGGCCTTCAAGGAAACGATCTGGGAATTGATCGTCGGATCGCTGGTGTTGTAGGCCAGCGCCGACACGATCATCGAGGAGGCCCGGTCGCCAAGTCCCCGCCTGAATCCCAAGAGGTAATCGCGCCCGAGATCGTCATTCTGGGAAATGATCGCTACCTTAGCGTCGGGTCTGACGGAGAGAACGTATCTGGCGTAGATTTCGCCTTCCGACGAATAGTGCGGCGTCCAGCTCATCGTCCACGGAAAATGTTCGGGATCGTTGAAGATCGTTGCGCCTGAGCCGACAAAGAGGTGAGGCACCTTCTTCTGGTTGATGTATTTGAGCACAGCCATATTGGTTGCGGTGCCCACCGTGTTTACGAGAAACAGCACCTCATCGCTCTCGATCAGACGTCTGATCTGCTCGACCGTCTTGGGCGGACTGTAGGCATCGTCGAGGCTGATGAAATTGATTTTGCGTCCGTTGACGCCGCCCTGCTCGTTCACCATGGCGAAATAGGCCGTGATGGAAACCGCTCCCGCCGAGTAGGCCGATGCGGGGCCGCTAAAGGGCGTGGTGGTCCCGATCTTGATTTCGCCATCGGTGGCACCGGGACCATACGACTTCTGCGCGGGAGCGGGGGTAGCAGCGATGGCGAGCGCCGCCAGGGCGGCCAGTGTCGAATGAACTGCGGAGGCCATGAGAGTCTCCTTCTTCGCGAAGCGGCGAAGCGGCGATACCCTTCGCTTTAGTTCTTCAGCACGATGCGCCCGACGACTTTTCCCGCCCGCAACGCGTCGATCCATTTCTGGACATCCGCCATCGGCTCTTCCCTCATCGGCGTCGGTTTGATCTTGCCCGCGCGGGCGAGCGCCATCAATTCCTGCGCTTCAGCGAGCGTTCCGACCATGAAGCCCTCGATGGTCATGCGCTTGTAGATCCACTGCACCATCGGCAGGCTGAAATTGCCGCCCATCAGGCCGGAAACCACGATCTTGCCGCCGCGGGCGAGAACCGAAACCGCAAAGGCCATCGATTTCTCGTTGCCGGCGAAATCGACGATTTCGTCGAAGCCGCCCTCGGTTTCCTTGATGATCCGCCTGGCCACGTCGGCTTCCGAGGGATCGTACGCGACCGCCGCGCCATTCTGCAGCGCCGTTTCACGCGCGGCAGCGCTCAAATCCGCGACCGAAATCTTTTGCCTGAACATGGCCTGCGCAAAGGCCAGCCCCATCATGCCGACGCCGCCGAGGCCGATCAGGAGCAGGTTGCGTTGCCGCGGCCGATCGACCAGCCGCTTCAGCGCGCCATAGGCGGTCACACCCGAGCACATCAGGGTGGCCGCCTGATTGACCGGTAACGGATCGTAGTCGAGCAGGTATTTTGCGTCGGGCACCAGCACATGGCTTGCGAATCCGCCATCGATGGTGACGCCGAGAAACCGCTGTTTGGCGCAGAGATTTTCGTCGCCTTGCAGGCATTCACGGCATTGGCCGCAGCCGATCCACGGAAATACCGCCTTCCTTTTGCCGATCAGGTCCTTTGAAACATCGGGACCGACTTCCTCGACGATCCCCGCGATCTCGTGGCCCAGCGTGAACGGCAATTCATGCCGCGCGTGGTGTCGAGTTTCTTGCCGCCGCCGAGATCGGCATAGCCGTCCTGGATGTGGAGGTCGGAATGGCAAAGTCCGCAGCGCTCGATGCGGACCAGCACTTCTCTCGCCGCCGGTTTCGGCGTCTCGACGATGGTTTCGCACAGCGGCGCATCGAATTTGACAAGCGATTGGCGACGCATCGGCGGCATGGCATTTCTCCTGATGGCAATGTTTAGTTGCTGCTGCGTATATTGGTCAATTCGCGGGCCATGGCAACAAAGCCGGCAGACCGGAATGGTTTCGGCGCGCCGGGTCAAGTCGACCTGGGCGGCGGCGGCCAGCCGGGCCGGATCGACCGCCAGCGATTTGAGGCTTTGCCGCAGCATTTTCCGCCGCTGGCCGAATGCGGCTGCCGCCACCTGCTCCAGCGCGCGGCGGTCGCAGGCTTCCGGTGCGGGGCGGGGCACCAGTCGCACCACCGACGAGGTCACCTTGGGTTGCGGCACGAAGGCGGCCGGAGAAATATCGAACAGGATTTTTGTCTCGGCGCGCCAGTTCGCAAGCACGCCGAGCCGTCCATAGGCTTCGTCGTTCTCGCGCGCGACGATGCGTTCGGCCACCTCGCGCTGAAACATCAGCACCATCATGTCGTACCAGGGCGGCCACGGTTCGATCGACAGCCAGTCGATCAAGAGCGCGGTCGCGATGTTGTAGGGAAGGTTGGCGACGATTTTCGCGCGGGTCGACGCCGAGCAGCGGCCGCGGATCGAAATGCTGCGCGTCGGTGCAGACGATCTCCAGCCGTCCCGGATATCGCGTCGAAATCTCCTCAAGGGCCGGAAGGGCGCGCTGGTCGCGCTCCACCGCGATGACGTGGCGTGCGCCCAGCGCGAGCAACGCGCGCGTCAACCCGCCGGGACCGGGGCCGATCTCGACGACCGTCGCGTCTTCGAGCGGGCCCGCGGCGCGCGCGATCCTTGCGGTGAGGTTGAGGTCCAGCAGAAAATTCTGGCCGAGCGATTTGCGAGCCGACAGGGCGTGCTGGCGAATGACCTCGCGAAGCGGCGGAAGGTCATCGATCGCGCTCATGCCGGCTGGGCCGCCGCCATGCGGGCGGCAAGCCTAAGGGCCGCGATCAGGCTCGACGGATTGGCCTTGCCGGTTCCGGCAATGTCGAAGGCCGTGCCGTGATCGGGCGAGGTGCGAATGAACGGCAATCCCAGCGTGACGTTGACGGCGTCCTCGAACGCCAGCGTCTTGACCGGGATCAGCGCCTGATCGTGATACATGCAGATCGCGCAATCATAGGTCTGGCGCGCCGCCTCGTGGAACATGGTGTCGGCCGGCAGCGGCCCGCTGATCGCGATGCCTTCGCGGCGCAGGATCTCGACGGCGGGCGCCACGATGGTCTTGTCCTCGGTGCCGAGCGTGCCGTCTTCGCCGGCATGGGGATTGAGACCGGATACCGCGAGGCGTGGATTGGCAATGCCGAAGCGGGCCTTCAGGCCCGTCGACCACGATACGCGCCGTCGTAACGATCAGGTCGGTGGAGAGCTGCGCGAGCGCATCGCGCAGCGAAACATGGATCGTCACGGGTACGACGGCGAGGGCGGCGGACCACAGCATCATGACGGGTTGCGGCGTGCGGCCTGCGGTCGTTGCCAGTTCGGCGAGATACTCGGTATGGCCGGGGTGGCGGAAACCGGCGCGGTAGAGCACGTTCTTGGCGATCGGATTGGTCACCACCGCGCTGGCCCGTCCCGCGATGACGTCGCCGACGGCCTGGCGAATGGAGGCCATGGCGGCGTCGGCGCTGGTGCCGTCGGGCGTGCCCGGCTGCGCCGTTGCTGCCTGGCCGGTGGCGACGACCGGCAGAGCGTCCGCGAATGTAGCGTGTGCCTCCTCGGCGCGAACCTCGGCGATCCTGACATTAAGTCCAAGCGCCTTTGCCCGATCGTCGAGCGAAGTCGGGATCGCCGAGCAGATAGAAGGCCGGGAGCTTGAGTTCATCGCGGCGGAGCCACGCCTTGATGGTGATGTCGGGCCCGATACCTGCGGGTTCGCCCGATGTCAGCGCGAGAGGCTTTGCCATGCGTCAACGATATTCGATCATCGCGGCCCTGCGGATTTCCTGCAGGTACGATTTCGACTTTGCCTCGTATTTTTCGGCGAACATCTTGTCCCGGATTTCCCGCTTTTTCGGCGTATCGACGGTGGTCGGATCCCTGCTGCACAGCGCCACCATCTCCACGCCCTGTTTGGTCATTTCGGGCGGGGTCAAATGGCCGATCGGGGTGTTGTCGAGCACTTCGCGAAGCGAGGCCGGTATGTCGGCCGAGGTCTTGGTCACGGATTCGCGTATCGCTGCATTTTGCATCGACTTGAAAAAGGCGTTTGCCTCGGCGCAGGTCTGAATGCGGCTGCGCAGAGCCTCGGCCTCCTTCTTTCTCGTTTCGACGAGCTTCGGGCGCAGATCCCCGCGGCACGACAGCACGATCGGCTGCATCTTGTATTCGAAGCTTTGGGTAGTTGATTTCTCATCGCCGCCCTGCTCTTGAACCGCTGCGGCGACGTCCTTTTCGCTGACCTGGAGGCTTTCCTTGTATCGGCCGCGGACCAGATTGGTCCAAACCATGTCGGCCTTCATGCGGGCTCTTCAGCGTGTCGGGGCGAATGCCCTGGCTTTCCAGGGATTTTGTCAGTTGCTCCGCGTTGATTCGCATGCGTGAGCTCATCGCGGCGTAGGATTGATCGATATCGGTCGCCGAAGGGTCGATGCCGAATTTCTTCCCTTCCTTGATCTTCACCTTTTCATCGATCAGCTCGTCGATCACCTGCTGCCGCTCGGGCATGTTTGTGGGTCTCAGCATCAGTCAGCTTGGTGCGCTGTTCGATGTCGAAATTGGTGATGGGCTCGCCGTTGACCATGACGGCGACTTGGGCATGACCGCCGACCAGGCTGCCGTCACTGTCAGGGCCGCGCCGCAGCCCAGGACGAGCGCCGAAAACCTGCTGAAGAGTGTAGTGGTCATGGTCATATTCGCTACGTTAGCCGATTCTCGTCTTGGCAACGCTGCGCCGGATATTGGTTTTCCAGGAGCGTTCCCGGTCCCGGTCTTATTGCGGCGTCGTCGTCGTACTGGTGTTGGCAATGGTCCGCAGACCGAGCTGCAGCATAAAAGCGTGGCCAAGTATCGGCGGCGAAGTCGCCGTCGCATAGGAGAACGACGTGACGTAGTTGGCCGCCAGCACGAAACAGTCGTCCACATAGCCTGCGCCGACGACATATTGGTTGATCTGGTTTGCTACGAGATCCCAGCGGGCGGCTCCCGTCGCTACCCAGTTCGAGGCGAGCTTGACCGATCCGGTGACCAGGATGCCTTCGCGGCGCGTCAGATAGCCGATATCGGGCTGCGCGGCGTAATCGCCGTACAGCACGCTGACCGACCAGCGGTCGAAGTTGGCGCGCGCCTTCAGCCTCGAAGCGCTGGATATTTCCGGTCGCCTCGTCGAACCGTGCGCGCGTCGAGATCGTGTAAGTCCGGTTCGGCGAATAGCAAGGCTCGCGACGTAATCCGATTTCGGGGTCTGCAGACCGGAATCAACCGCAGTATTGGTCACGTCCTGCACCGCGAAGGAATTCAGGCCGAACAGCTGATAGGACTGCCCGAACACGCGCCGTGACCGCGCCGCCGCGATCGAATTGCGTGGTCGCCTGCACGCCGGCATTGGCGCGGCCGCCGCCTTCGACGCGGTCATAGCCGGAGAATTTGTCGACGCTGAACAGGTTGCTGGTGTCGAACACCATGCTCTGCGCGTCCTCGTTGGGCAGCTTGCCGGCATAGGATTCGTTGGGACGGATGATGACCTGCGCGATCGGCTCGACGGTCGTGGTGCCCCACGGCTGAACGTTGATGAAGGGATAGCGATATTCGAGGCCGACCGTCGGCATCACGCGCAGCGCCTGGGTCTCGCCGACCGGCAGGAAGTTCGAAACGCCCGGCTGGTTGGAGATGTCGGCGTTGATCGCGTCGGCGCGGACGCTTGCAAACGGCGTCCAGATTTCACCCGCCGAATCGGTGAACGATCGCCGCCAATCCACCTCACCCGATAGCCGCGTGTAGGTGCCGGGCATGCCCCGCAGCAGGCAGTTCGCGGGGATGATGCTCTTGGCCGGGTCGGCCGAAAGTGTCGGCAGAGCATGAGTTGTTGGCGAGCGCCGTCGTGTTGATCGGATCGAAAACCGCGCTCTCGCGCGTGAGGTTGGTGAAGTTGCGTCTTGTAGCTGACCTCGCCGCCGAGCACCGAATGGTTGATCACGTTGGAATAATCGATGACAGGCGCGACGACCGGCACCTGAGACTGGTTGCCCGAAAGGCTGAGATAGTAGATCGTCCGCGCGTCGAAATAGCTGCGGTTGCCGACGCCGGTCAGGTAAAGCTGCGAAATGGCTTCCGTCGGCAGGGTCAGGAACGATTGCAGCGGATCCTTGTAAACGGACAGCCTGTAGTCGAACAGACACGTTCGGGTCGGTGAGCGCGATGCCTTCCCAGCCCCAAACCCATTTGTCGTTCAGCGCGAACTCGCCCTTGGTTTCGACGCCGCCGCGGAACTGGCGGTCTCCGGGCTGACCGGCGAAAGGCGCCGGGATCGAGCTGGTCGATGCCGTAGGCGCGGATTTGGTAGGAGCCATCCATCAGGCGCTGACGGAATTCGGCCTGCATCAGCACGCCCTGCTGGGTCGTGAAGCGCGGGTTGAAGGTCGCGTCATAGTCGGGCGCGATCGCCCAGTAGAACGGGGTTTCAACGCCAAATCCGTAGTCGCACGTTCGAGGTTATGCTCGGCATCAGGAACCCGGTCTTGCGCTTCACGGTCGGATCGGGCGTCGAGAAATACGGGATATACGCCATCGGAACGCCGAAGAACTCGAGCTGGGCGTTCTCGAAGTACAGCATCTTGTCGATCTGGTCGTGGATGATGCGCATACCCTTGACCTGCCACAGCGGCGGCTTCTTCGGATCGTCCTTGCAAGGGCGCGCAGGCGGTGTAGACGCCGTTCTCGAACACCGTGTAGTTGCCGCTGGAGCGGTCGGCGCGGGTCGCCGCCATTCGCGTCGCATCGGCGGTATCGACGCGCAGCGAATCGACGAAACCATCGCGGTAGTCGTCGCTCAAATCCATGATGTTGGCGTAGGTGATCTTGCCGTCCGCATCGGTCATGCGGATGTTGCCTTCGGCATGCAGCCGCTTGGTCTTCTGATCGTAGATGACCTTGTCCGCCTCGACGCTCGTGCCGTTGTAGAACATCTGCACGTTGCCGACCGCCGACACCCGCGAATTGTTGTAGTCGTAATCGACCTCGGTCGCCTGAACGAGCATCTGTCCGTCGTTGGCAGGCCGGGGTGTCACGGGGCGGGGAGGCCTCGGATTGTAGGTGAAGCCCTGCGCAGAGGCCGTAGATGCCGTCGCCAGTCCGAAAGCGCCGACCACCAGCAACGCGAGGACGAGGATGAGGAGTGGCTTCCGGGCGCCGGTCAAGCGAACGCCAGTGCGGCGCGCAAGGGCGCGCCGCCGATACGCAGACGACCTTCCTTGGAGGGCGGCGACAACGGCCACTACCCGTCCTCCTGGTACAACAAGGCCAAAAAGCCGGTGAGGCCGCCCACGCAGACAGGCAGCCACGCCGAAGCGATCGGATGCATCAACTCAGCCTTGCTCAAATCCTCAGTTACTTTTGAAAGAACGTAGAGCAGAAAGCCTGCGCCCACGCCACTCAAAACCATCTTTTGCACGCCGCCGAAACGGAAGAAACGCAGACTTACAGCGGCGGCCAGCATCACCATTGCAGCCAGCAAAAACGGCTGCGCGAGCAGCTTGTGGTATTGCAATCGATAGCCGGCGGTCGCGAATCCGGAACTTTCGGACGAACGGATGTAGCTCGGGTAGTTGCCAAAAAGACACAGTTTCCGGGCGTGGAGAAACTGTTCCGGACCTGCGCGGGCGTCAGGCTGGTAGCAAGCGAGAAGCTGTCCTGGTCGACCGGCGGCCCGTCGAGGGTGTATCGCCGCACCGATTTGAACAGCCAGCGTCCCTCTTCGAGCGTGGCCTGCTGCGCTTCGATCCGCTCCTTGAACTGGTAATCGTTGTCGAACCGGAACACCGTCAGCCCGGTCAGCCGCACGCCCTGCTGCTCGCTGCGGGCGGCGTTGATGATGGCCTGGCCGTCGCTGTTGACCTGATTGATCCAGAAACCGGACGCGTCCTGTACGCCGCCGCCGGGCGCGGAGCCGAACAACTCCGCCTCCATCCGCTTGGAGATTTCGCGCAGATTGGCGGACATCGGGTTGTAAGCGGTCGTGGCCAGGATCCCGAGCACGATCGCGCTGGCCAGCGCCGGCGCGATGAACTGCCAGGCGGAAACCCCTGCCGCCCGCGCGACCACGAGTTCCAGTCGCCGCGACAGCGCCAGGTAGCAGGTCATGGCTCCGATCAGGATGCAGAACGGCATCATCTTCTCGAGCAGTTGCGGAACGCGGAACAGCGATGTTTCGGCGACCGCGACGGCGGAAACGTCGACCAGCCCCGACGTCTTGCGGACCATTTCGATGTAATCGACCAGCACCAGAAGCATGAAGATGGCGGCAAAGACGCCGAGCGCCGAAACCACGAAGCGGCCGGCGAAATAGCGTCCAAGCGTATTGGTGATCATGCTCATGCTGCGGCGGGCCGTCCGAAGAGCCGCAGCAGGCGTGCGTTCGATGTTGTTGATGGCTTCGATCAGTGCAGCCGGCGGCTCGATGACGATGCCGGCAACGATGATCCAGAAGCTTGCGCCGATCGCAGCCGCCAGCATCAGATATTGAACGACCGGAGCAAGCGGCGATTTCACCGCCAGGACCGAGCAGGCAAACCCCGCCATGCGCAGCCCGAACACGGCGAGGATTGATCCGCCGATCGAAAAGTTTCGGCTCTGTCGCGTCGTGCGCGGGGCGCCGAGAAAGGCAAAGGTGAGGGCCGCAAACGCAAACGGATAGATCGGCGCCATGAATCGGTCGTGCAACTCGGCGCGGAATTGTCCGGGCAATTGCTCGTAGACCGGATCGGAGTCCGCTGGCGACAGCAATTCCCAGAGATAGCGTTCGCGAATGCCCAAGCGCGACGTCGTGGCCCTGGTTGGAAAACTTCGACATGTCGAATCCATAGCGACCGAACGCCACCAGCGCGGGATCGCGCTTGCCGATTTCGAAGCGCTCGAGATTGCCGTCCTCAAGGATCAGAAAGGAGCCGCCTTCGTTCTTCAGCACGGTGCCGTGGTCGGCGACGATGCTGACGCGCTCCTTCGGATCACGGCGGTCGTCGATGAAGATGCCCACCAGCAGGCCGCCGGGCTGCCGCTCGCGAATTCGGATGGTCAGGTTCTGATCAAGCTGGGCGAAGCGGCCGGGCTGCAGAATGTTGGCAAGCACGTCCGCGGTGATTTCGGCGTCCCATTGTTTGAGCCGGCGCAGGCCATCGGGCGCGAGATAGGAGGCGATGAAGGCAACCATCAGCGCCACCACCAGGGTGGCAAAGATGAACGGGCGAAACAGCCGCGACGGCGAGAGGCCGGCCGCGTTCATCACGATGATTTCCGAATCGGTCGCGAGCTTGTTCAGCGTATGCGAGATCGCGATCATCAGTGCGATCGGCGAGATGATCAGGACCAGCGCCGGAATTACCAGGCTGGTGACGCCGAGGAAGGTCAGGATCGTCTGACCCTGGCTCGTCATCAGGTCGATGCCGCGCAACGCCTGCGTAATCCAGATCACCCCGGTCAGGCTGACCAGAACCACCGCAAACGACGCCAGCGTCGTGCGAAAGATATACTTGTCGATCGACCCCATCGTCACCGCACGATCCCCGCCTTCGCGCGCCAGACGGGCGGCTCACGACCAATCCCGAATGGGATCCCCTATGGTCGGGCCGCCAGGGTCAGGCTGGCTTATTTTCTCACTACCATCCCTTTGATCCGTCAACAAAATGGCTGGGCCGTGGCGTGCTTGCGATATGGTTAATAAATCGGATGATGTTGCCCGGCAGCCACGGGGGACGCTTGGCAGTATGGCGGGACGGGCCATAGTGTGTCGAAGCAAGCTCTTGACGGATGTCCACTGCAGCCGGGAAGAGAACAAACGCGACACCCCGGCGAACTCCCAGCCCCAGCGACAGCCCTAATTCCGGAGGATTTTCCTATGACCGACGCCGTCAAGGTCGGCTTCGTCCCGTTTTCCGCCGCTCCGCGCGGCAATTCTGGTGGTTTTTTGCGACGAAAAGCTCGAATTCGGCCCTGCAACCCGTAAGACGCTGGGGTCCGCCGTCAGTTTGGTCAAGCGGGCTGCCGAAACCAACCAATTCAAGGGAAAAAGCGGGGCGGCGCTCGATATTCTGGCACCCGAAGGGCTAAAGGTCAAACGCCTGATCGTGGTCGGCATCGGCAAGCTCGCGGAAATCAAGGACAACGATTTTCTCAAATTGGGCGGCACGGCGGCCGGCAAGGCTAACGGCCGGCAATGACGCGGTGACGATCATCGCGGAGTTGCCGGCTGGCGCCATGAATCCCGATCAGGCTGCCGCCGTCGCCTCCGGCATCCGCCTGCGGGCCTATAAATTCGACCGTTACAAGACCAAGAAGAAGGAGGGCGAGGAAGCCGCATTGCGGGCGGACATTTCGATCGCCGTCGGCGACGCGCCGGCCGCGCGAAAGGCTTTCGCTCCTCGCGCACACATCGTCGATGGCGTCATCGCCGCGCGCGATCTCGTCAACGAGCCGCCGAACGTCCTGTTCCCGGTTGAATTCGCCCGCCGCGCCGGCCAGCTGCGCAAGCTCGGCGTGGCGGTCGAGGTGCTCGACGTCAAGGCGATGAAGAAGCTCGGCATGGGCGCGTTGCTCGGCGTCGCCCAAGGCTCCAGGCAGCCCGGCCGGACCGTGATCATGCGCTGGAACGGCGGCAAGCGCGGCGATCAGCCGGTCGCCTTTGTCGGAAAGGGCGTCTGTTTCGATACCGGCGGCATTTCAATCAAGCCGGCAGGCAAGCATGGAGGACATGAAGGGCGACATGGGCGGTGCGGCCTGCGTCGTTGGATTGATGCACGCATTGGCCGCGCGCAAGGCGAAGGTCAATGTGATCGGCGCCATCGGCCTGGTCGAGAACATGCCCGACGGCAACGCGCAGCGTCCCGGCGATATCGTTACCTCGATGTCCGGCCAGACCATCGAGATCATCAATACCGACGCCGAAGGTCGGCTGGTGCTGGCCGATGTGCTTTGGTACGTGGCCAAGAAGTTCAAGCCGAAATTCATGGTCGATCTTGCGACGCTGACCGGCGCCATCATGGTTGCGCTCGGCACCGAGTATGCGGGCTTGTTCTCCAACAATGACGAACTGGCCGAGCGGTTAACCAAGGCCGGGCTTGCGACGGGCGAACGGGTCTGGCGCATGCCGCTTGGTCCGGAATACGACAAGCAGATCAATTCGCAATTCGCCGACATGAAAAATACAGGTAACCGCAACGGCGGTTCGATCACCGCGGCGCAGTTTCTGCAGCGCTTTGTCGATGGCACGCCCTGGGCTCACCTCGATATCGCGGGAACCGCGATGGGCGCGCCGAAAACCGAGATCAATCAAAGCTGGGGTTCGGGTTTTGGCGTTCGGCTGCTTGATCGGCTGGTCGCGGACCATTACGAACGCTAGGGCTGCCGATTCGGGATGCCAACGTTAGAGCCGGGACACTAGACCGATGACGGAGGTTCTCTTCTACCATCTGCAGGACATGACGCTGGAAAGCGTGCTGCCGCCGCTGCTCGAAAAATCCCTGGAGCGCGGCTGGCGGGTTGTCGTGCAGTCGACTTCGGAAGAGCGCGCCGACGCGCTGGACGCTCATTTGTGGACCTACCGCGACGATTCCTTCCTGCCGCACGCGACCTGGCGGTCCGACGACGCCCACGACCAGCCGGTCGTGCTGGCAGTTGAGGAAAGCAACCCGAATCGCGCAAATGTGCGGTTTCTGGTCGACAACGCTCCCTTGCCTGAAGACTCCAGCGCCTATGACCGGGTGGTTCTGGTTTTCAATGGCGAAGATGGCGAGGCGCTTGCCGCCGCGCGCAGCGCCTGGACCGATTGCAAGTTGCGCGGGTTTGAGGTGACCTACTGGCAGGCCGATGAACGGGGCCGCTGGCAGCGGCGCGATTAGCAGGTTTCGGCGATTAATGATAAACTGTAGTTTCGGTCTTTAAGCTTGTATATGGCCACGGTCGTGCCGCAAAGTGATGTTGGGACAATCGCTTAAGGCGCGGGGTTGGGATATAGTTCATCGTGCGAGACAAATACCGTCACGGAAAATCAGTGCTGGCGCTGCTTCTGTTCGCTCCGATGGTGGCGGGCTGTGCGGCCTCGCCATCCGATATTTTTTCTTCTGATCTCTTGTCGAAGGACGCCGAATGGTTTTCGCGCAGCGGTCGGCTTTTCATCAAGAACGTTTCGATTGAAACGCCCCCTTTGACCCCCGACAAGCCCGTCACGCAACAGGATCTCGTCAGCGCCGACGGCGCTTGCCCGGGGATGGCGTCGGCCGGCGTTCCGGCGAATGCCAACGCGTCATCCGACGGCGCAGCCGCAGCGCCCCCGACCGTCGGCAACGTCGCGCTCGGCCACACCGAATGCGACGTCGTGCGTGGAATCGGCGCACCCGACAGCGTCAACATTTCCAACAATGCGCGCGGCGACCGGGTTGCGGTCATCAATTTTTCGCAAGGACAACGCGCCGGAATCTACACCTTCACCGCGGGACGGTTGACGTCGATCGAACGCGGGTCGGATCCTGTGGCAGAGCCCAAGACCGTCAAGCCGAAGAAGAAAAAGCCGGCGGCGACTTGATCGCCTCCGATGGCGTCTCGCCGGTCTAGCCGGCGGCCTCGTCAAATTGCGAACTCGCCGCCAGCCATTCTTCCTCGGCCCGTTGCAGGGCATCCGCCGCGCTGGCGCGAGCCTTGCTGAGCTGGGCGGCCTGTTTGGGGTCGCGCTGTGAACAGGTCCGGTAGCGCCAGCGCGGCATCGATTTTGGCAATGATGCCGGTGATGCGCGCGATCTCGGCTTCGGCTTCCGAAATTCTTTGTTTCAGCGGCGCGCGCTTTTCTCCGGGATTGCGCGGAGCCTTATCGCGGCTATCGTTACGTTCGTTGCTGCTGCGGTCGCGCGAAGCGGTGCGCGCGCCGCGCGCCGACAATACCAGCCGGCGATAATCGTCGAGGTCGCCGTCATAAGTCGTCAACCGTTTGGTCGGCTACCACCCACAATTGATCGGCGCAGGCCTCGATCAGAGTAGCGGTCGTGGGAGACCATGATGACCGCGCCGGGAAATTCATTGATCGCCTCAGTCAGCGCCGCGCGGCTGTCGATATCGAGATGGTTGGTCGGCTCGTCCAGAATGATCATGTTGGGACCGAAGAAGGTCGCAAGCCCCAATAGCAGCCGCGCCTTTTCGCCGCCCGACAGATTCTTGACCAGCGTGTCGCCGGCCTTGCCGGAGAAACCGATCGCGCCGGTGCGCCCGCGCACCTTGGCTTCAGGCGCATCCGGCATCAGCTTGCGAACGTGATCATAGGGCGAAGCGTCGAGATCGAGCTCGTCGAGCTGGTGCTGGGCGAAATATCCGACTGCGAGCTTCTCGGCGCGGGTGATCCGTCCGGAGAACGGCGCCAATTTGCCGGCGAGCAGCTTCACCAGCGTCGACTTGCCGTTGCCGTTGGCGCCGAGCAGCGCGATGCGGTCGTCGGTGTCGATCCGCAACGTAACGCGGTTGAGGACCGGCCGCTTCGGATCGTAGCCGACCGAAACCTCATCGACGGCGATGATCGGCGGCGACAGCATCTTCTCCGGAACCGGAAAGGAGATGTCACGCACGTCCTGCGTCACCAGCGCCGTCACCGGCTTCATTCGTTCCAGCATCTTGACGCGGGATTGAGCCTGGCGGGCTTTCGAGGCCTTGGCCTTGAAGCGGTCGACGAAGGCCTGCAGCCGCTTGCGCTCGTCGGCCTGGCGTTTGGCATGCTTGGCGTCCAGCATTTCGCGCGTCGCGCGTTGCTCTTCGAACGACGAATAGCTCCCTCTGTAGAGCGTCAGCTTGCCGCGATCGAGATGCAGGATCTGGTCGACCGACGTCTCCAGCAGGTCGCGATCGTGGCTGATGACGATGACGGTGCGCGGATAATTGGCCAGATGGTCCTCGAGCCAAAGCGTGCCTTCGAGGTCGAGATAGTTGGTGGGCTCGTCCAGCAGCAGGAGATCGGGCGCCGAGAACAGCGTGGCGGCGAGCGCAACGCGCATGCGCCAGCCGCCGGAAAATTCCGAGCAGGACCGTGTCCTGATCGGCGGTGGAAAATCCGAGCCCGCTCAGGATGGCGGCAGCGCGGGCGGGCGCGGAATGGGCGTCGATGTCGACGAGCCGGGTTTGAATGTCGGCGATGCGAACGGGATCGTGCGCGGTCTCGGCTTCGCGCATCAATGCCTCGCGTTCGAGATCGGCCTTAAGTACGACCTCGATCAGGCTTTCCGGGCCGTCGGGCGCTTCCTGCGCGAGACTGCCGATCCGCCAGCGCGGGGGAATCGCGATGGTGCCGGTTTCGGTCGGCAATTCGCCACGGATAGCGTGAAACAGCGTCGATTTGCCGACCCCGTTGCGGCCGACGAAGCCCACGCGCGCGCCGGGCGCGATCTGCACAGAGCCATGATCGATCAGAAGCCGCCCGGCAACCCGGACCGAAATATCTGACATTGAAAGCATGCGGGCTTTTCACCGCAGCCGTCGGAAAACGCAACCGGTATGTTGAGATCGGACGGAAAGAAATCGCTGTCGCCGAGGCGAGCGATATGCGGCGAGTATCCCGCCTAGTTCGACTTCAGTTCGCCTGCTTCGTCGCGCCGGCGCAATTCGTCCATCAAGTGCTGAAGATGGGAGGACGGGGGCGTGGGCTCTGGGCGGAGGCTCTGCTGAAGCCGCTCGCCGACGGCGTCGCAAATCGATCGGCTGGTCTTGCGATCGATCGGTTCGGCATCGTCGGTGCTTGGGCTTTTCATGACGAGTTCCGCTTCCTGACGGTTCATTCATGATTCAGTCAGGTGACAGCAGACCAAGTCACAAGAAAGGAATTGGTTTCCCGTTGCGGGTCGACTGCGCGACTATTTGGTGAAATTTTAATGAAGGCGGCGAACAAGTTCCCCGGCAAAAGCCCCGGCTGCTATAGGGCCGGGGCCTTTAACGCACGGATCGGACGCTGGTCGTCAATAGCAGCGATTGATCAGTCGCCAGCGCGGTCCCCAGGGCGTCGGAACCAACCGCCGGACATAGCAGCCGCCGTAGCCATCACCGTATCCGTATCATAAAAGACCGGACCGCCGACAAATACGCGCGGGCCGCCCCAGCCCCAGCCATGGTGCCATCCGCCGTGCCAGCCACCCCAGGCGGAGGCGGAGGTGGGCGCCAGTGCGCAACGCCCAGCGAAGCCGCGGCAACTGCAACAAGCGAGAGTTTGCGTAACATGGTCGTCTCCTCAGATTTGGCGCCACGGGCGCCATCGGTGAAAAGCACTTCCCGGGACGCCTTTGCGAAGTGGCGAGGCGTTCGGTTGCTGGAGCCTATGGCTTGCAGGCTGAACGAGACCGGGACGACCGTTTCAGAGAGGGTTCATCTTGGTGAAATTGTTGTAATTCCGGGCGACGAATACCCGCCAATTGAAGGTACGCGCGGTGCTGGATCGCTTGCCGTGCGCCGATGGCGCCGATATAAGCCCGCAACTTCCATCAGCGCTTCCAAGGACGAAATCATGGCGATCGAACGCACCTTTTCCATCATCAAGCCGGACGCGACCGAGCGCAATCTGACCGGTGCCGTCAACGCGCTGATCGAAAAGGCCGGGCTTCGCATCGTTGCCCAAAAGCGCATTCGCATGACGCCGCGAGCAGGCCGAAACCTTCTATGCCGTGCACAAGGCGCGTCCGTTCTTCGGCGAGCTGGTGGATTTCATGATTTCCGGCCCGGTCGTTGTTCAGGTTCTCGAAGGCGAAAACGCCGTGCTCAGATATCGTGAGGTCATGGGCGCGACCGATCCATCCAAGGCCGCCGACGGGCACGATCCGCAAGCTGCACGCAAAATCGATCGGCGAAAACTCGGTGCATGGTTCCGATGCTCCCGAGACAGCGGCCATCGAGATCGCCCAGTTCTTCTCCGGCAACGAAATCGTCGGCTGATTGAGCTCGGGCAATAGCGCGCAGTCTGGTCGACGATAGCCGCTGATGACAGCGGCATGCGGCCCAAGGGGGTAGGCTGTGAACTGGCTGCTGCAGGTCGTCGATCCCGCAAATATCGGCGCGCTTCTTCGCGCAAGTCCAGACCGACATGCAAACGCCGGCGTTCTGGCTGGCGGTCGGCAAGATCATCTGGATCAACGTACTGTTGTCGGGCGACAATGCGCTGGTGATCGCGATGGCCTGCCGCGGCCTGCATGGCCGGCACCGCCTGTGGGGCATGATCATCGGCGCCGGCATCGCCGTGGTGCTGCTGATCGCCTTCACCGGCATCGTGGCAACGCTGATGGCGTTGCCCTATCTGAAACTGGTCGGCGGCATCGCGCTGCTCGTGATCGCCGCCAAGCTTCTGGTGCCCGAAGACGAGGGCGACGAGATCGCCGCGGGCACCACGCTGTGGCATGCGATCCGCATCGTCGTCATCGCCGACATCATCATGAGCCTGGACAATGTGATCGCGGTTGCGGCGGCCGCCAACGGTCAGCTTTCGCTGTTGATCCTCGGGCTTGCCATCAGCATTCCCATGATCATCGCCGGTGCTGCGTTGATCATGATGGTGCTCGACCGGTTTCCCATCCTGGTCTGGCTGGGCGCGATCTTGCTCGGGTGGATCGCCGGCGACGTGATCGAGAGCGATCCGGCGGTTCAGCCCTGGCTGCAGCGGCTTCTCGACGGCACCATTGCCCTCATCTCGACGCGATACTCGGCGATTTTCGGCGTGTCGCCGCATTCGGCTGCAGAGGGAGAACTCGTCGGATATATCGCCTCGGTTCTCGGCGCCATCACCGTACTGGTGGCGGGATCGATCTGGCGAAAGCGCAAGCTGCAGCAGCTTGAGAACCTCGTGCTGCGCGATGGCGGAGAGGCGGCTCAGCCGACCGATCGGCCATAGAGGCGATCTCGCAGGGCCACGGCCGCCAGGCGAGCGAACCTCAGCGTCTCACGATCGATCCGGAGCGGCCGACCAGCCGCGCCAGCTGCTTGAAGCGGCTGCCGACGCGGTCGGCGACCAGATCGACCAGCTTGTGTTCGAACACCAGCATCAGCTTGCGGCCTTGGCTGCGAAAATGGGTGGCGGGCAGCACGCCGGGCCGCGCCGCCGATATCAGATGGGCGACGCGAAAGGCGGCGCCCAGCAGGCGCGCGCGCTCCAGCATCGACGGCGGCACCAGCTCCTGCATGATCGCCGGCGGTTCGTTCTGCTCGCTCAGGCCGGCATAGCGGTAGAAAACCGACAGCGCGACAAAGACCCGGCCCTGGTGGCTGATCGAGCCGAAATTGCCGTTGGTGATGAGATTGAGCGTTTCCTCGCCGCGGTGATCGGGATGCACCCGCCATCCGATGTCCGACAGCAGGCAAGCGGCATGGCGCAGGCGGCGATCCTCTTCCGTCTCGCGCAATCTTGACCACCCGCACCAGGCGATCGGTCCATTCGATCAATTCCTGGGCGTGGCGGGCGGATCGCGACAGCAGTTCGTTCAGCTTCTGCGCGGCGCAGATAAATCCGTCCTGGGAGCGCTCGGCCTCAGGCAGCATCTCGTAGAGCAGGCCTTCGCGCACCCCGAAGGTCGAAAATACGATGGTCTTCGGCTTGGCGACGCGAATGATGTATTCGAGAACCAGCGCGGCATAGGCCAGCAGCGGCCGTCGTGCATCGGCGACGACCTCGATATTGGCCAGCATGTTCGCCGCCACCAGACGGCGCAATCGCCGCGCGAAATCGAGCGCGTCCTGCGCCGGTATCGAATAGCCGTGCATCACCCCGCAGCGGATATTCGCTCTGGATGATGTGGATGCGCGCCAGCGCGCGCCAGGTTCCGCCGACCGCGTAGAAAGTGCGGCCGCGACCGGCCTTGATCTGGGCGACCTCGGAAAGTTCGGCCTTGACGATGCGCTCGGCGCGTTTCAGCGATTTGTGCGACAGATCCTGCAGCGCCAGGCTTCCGAGCGGCAGCGTCACGCCGCTGTGGACGCGGTTGCCGCGCACGTCGATCAGTTCCAGCGAACCGCCGCCGAGATCGCCGACGATGCCGTCCGGCTTGTGAATGCCGGACACGACGCCAAGCGCCGACAGCTTCGCTTCGCGCGGACCCGACAGGATTTCGATTCTGCACCCCGCAGATGCGCTCGGCCTTGGCGATGAAGTCCGCGCCGTTGCTGGCGTCGCGGCAGGCGGCGGTGGCGATCGCATGCACGCGGCCGACTTTCATCACCCTGCATAGCGCGCGAAAACGCCGCAGCGACGTCAGGGCCTTGGCGACCGCATCGGGCGCCAGCAGGCCGGTGCGACTGGACCTCGCGGCCGAGGCCGCAGAGGGCCTTCTCGTTGAAGATCGTGATCAGGCTGCGCGCCATCGCTTCATAGACGACGAGGCGCACCGAATTGGAGCCGATGTCGATGACCGCGACGCTGGATGCGCGCTTGCGCGGCCGCTTCACAGGCGATTCCCTTTATGACGATTGCTGACGCTCGGTGCGGCGCGTGAGGCGGCGCGGCGATGATTCCTGAAGCGACTTTCCACGGCCTGACAAACTCGGATTCGTCATGAAATAATTATGCAGGTTGAAGGGCTCCTCGCCCTTCGCGGCCTTCATACGCGTTGACGATCCATCCGGCAACAACTGCCAGCTTTGCTCGGTATCCTTCAGATTGGCGACCATGATCTGCTCGAGAACCTGCTGATGCACCGTGGGATTTTGCAACGGACAGAGGATCTCGACACGGCGATCGAGGTTGCGCGGCATCATGTCGGCTGACGAGATATACACAGCCGCTTTTGCGCTCGGCAGGCCCTGTCCCATCCCGAAGCAATAGATTCGGCCGTGCTCGAGGAACCGGCCGATGATCGATTTGACGCGGATGTTCTCCGAAAGCCCCGGTATGCCCGGCCGCAGGCAGCAAATTCCGCGCACCACGAGTTCGATCGAAACGCCGGCCTGCGAAGCCTCGTAAAGCGCATCGATGATTTCCGGATCGACCAGCGAGTTCATCTTCAGCCAGATCGCGGCGGGTTTGCCGTGACGGGCGTAGGCTGGTCTCGCCGTGAATATGTTCGAGCATTCGCTTGCGCAGGGTGAGCGGCGATACCGCCATCTTCTCGATGTCGCTCGGCTCGGCATAGCCGGTGATGTAGTTGAATACCCGCGCGGCGTCCCGTCCGATGATCGGATCGGAGGTGAAATAGGACAGGTCGGTGTAGATGCGCGCGGTCACCGGATGGTAGTTCCCGGTCCCGGTGTGGACATAGGTCGTCAGGCTGCCGCCTTCGCGGCGCACGATCAACGACAGCTTGGCGTGGGTCTTCAGTTCGATAAATCCGTAGACCACCTGCACGCCGGCGCGTTCGAGGTCGCGCGCCCAGCGGATGTTGGCCTCCTCATCGAACCGCGCCTTGAGCTCGATCAGCGCGGTCACCGACTTTCCCGCTTCGGCCGCTTCGGCCAGCGCGCGCACGATCGGCGAATTGTTCGAGGTGCGATAGAGCGTCTGCTTGATGGCGACGACGTCGGGGTCGCGCGCGGCCTGTTGCAGGAACTGCACGACGACGTCGAACGATTCGTAAGGATGGTGGACGATCAGGTCCTTTTGCCGGATGGCGGCGAAGATATCGCCGCCATGATCGCGCACGCGCTCGGGATGGCGGGGCACATAGGGCACGAATTCGAGATCGGGCCGGTCAAGCCGGGTCAGTTGCGACAGCTCGTTCATCGCCAGCACGCCGTCGACCAGCAAGACCTCGTCGTCGGCGGTGGAAAGCGCACGCTGCACGAAGGCGCGCAGCTCTTCGGGCATCTTGGCTTCGATCTCGAGCCGGATCACCGATCCCCGCCGCCGCCGCTTCAGCGCGGTTTCGAACAGGCGAACCAGGTCTTCGGCCTCTTCCTCGATTTCGAGTTCGGAGTCCCGGATGATGCGGAACGCGCCCTGGCCCTTGACGGTGTAGCCGGGAAACAGCCGGCCGATGAACAGGCCGGTGGCCTGTTCAAGCGTGATCAGTCGCACCGCGCCATCCTTGCCGGCGGGCAGGCGGATGAAGCGATCGATCTTGCCGGGCATGCGAATGAGCGCGTTCATCGGCTTGCCGTCGGAGACCCGCGCCAGCTGCAGCGCGACGGTAAATCCGAGGCTCGGGATGAAGGGGAAGGGGTGCGCCGGGTCGATCGCGAGCGGCGTCAGCAACGGAAAGATATTGTGGAGGAAATGGTCCTCGATCCAGGCGCGCTCGGACTTGGTGACATCGCGGCCGTCGACGAGAACGATGCCGACCTCGGCGAGGATACCGCGCAGATCGCGCCAGATCGCCTGCTGGTCGATGGCGAGTTGGGAGACAGTCTCGTTGATGAGAGCAAGCTGCTCGGCGGGCGTCAGCCCGTCCGGACTGCGCTCGGCGATGCCTTCGCGCACCTGGGCCTTGATGCCGGCGACGCGGACCATGAAGAATTCATCAAGGTTATTGGCGGAAATCGACAGAAATCTCACCCGTTCAAGCGCGGGATGGCCGGGATTGACCGATTCCTCCAGCACCCGGCGATTGAAATGCAGCCAGGAAAGCTCGCGGTTGATGAAACGTTCGGGGCTTTGCGCCGATCGCCGGGCCCGACACCAGATTCCGCTCTCTTTTTCTTTAGTTACAATGGCTTGCGCAGATTCCATAAAGCTCTAATCCATCTCAAATCAGGCCGCGCATCGATCCCGCAGGAACGACGCAAACCATGTGTGATCGCGGTGACGTTTCAATGACATGATGTTCCCGCTACGGCGCGCCGTCAAGATGCGAAGGGGACAACGGATCAGTTATTGCTGCGCAGCAGTTCGGCCGCCAGCGCCCGGGTGACCGGCCGGCCGAGCCGCAACGCTTCGGTATCCAGAAGCTCCACAGCCTTCCTTAGGGCCGCGTAGGAGCGCTCGATCCGGGTTGCGAGATAGCTGACCACCGCCTCGTCGACGGCGAGCTGACGGTCGGCGCAGAATTTGACGATCAGCGCGCGAAACAGATGATCGTCCGGCGGCAGCAGCGACACCGTCGGCACCGCGCGCAGGCGCGAGCGCAAGTCGCGCAGTTCGATCTGAAATGCGGACGGCGGCGCGCGTGCGGTGATCAGCACAAACGCGCCGTCTTCGCGCGCCAGATTCAGCAGATGGAACAGCGCGCGTTCGTCGACATCCGATGGATTTCAGGTCTTCGACGACGAGTGCTCCGGTCGCCAGCGCGCCGGGTACGGCGGCTGCCGTCAGCGCATGCGCCGACGTCGAGCGGGCGCCGGCCTGCTCGGCCCAGATCGCGGCGAGATGGCTCTTGCCGGAACCCTCCGGACCGACCAGCAGCATGATCCGGTTCGGCCAATCGGGCCAGCTATCGACCAGCGCAAGGCCTGCGGCATTTGCCGGTCCCTCGAGGAAATTGTCGCGCGTAAAGCTTTCCGCGTGCGGCAGCGCAAATGCCAGCTGACGAGGTTGGACGCGGCCTGCCACGCAAGTCTCTCCATACTGGGACCGAGATATGCGATTGTTACGGCCTAACGCGCCTCGATCGTGCTCATGTGCCGTACCCACTCCACGAGATAGAGGGATACGGAAACCAAAGTAAAGACCGTCACAAAACCCATCAGGATCAGCATCATACGGCGTCGGTCTTGAAGCCGAAGCCGAGCGAGGCGAGGATCAGTGCTGCGAACGCCACCTGCGCCACGGTGTTGAGCTTGGACACCATCAACGGCTTCATCGGGATCGGTTTGCCGAACAACCATGACACAATCACGGCGGCCACGATCATGATGTCGCGCGAGACCACGAGGATGACGATCCAGCGCGGCACCGCGCCCCAGATCCCGAGCGCCACATAGATCGAGACCAGCAGCGCCTTGTCGGCGAGCGGATCGAGCAGCGCGCCCAGTTCGCTCGCCATGTTGAAGCGCTTGGCAAGAAAGCCGTCGACGGCGTCGCTGACGCCCGCGATGACGAAGATCGCAAACGCGATCTCCATCTGGCTGGAGGCGATCGCCCAGACGATGATCGGCACCAGGATGATGCGGCCCAGCGTAATGATATTTGGAATACTCAACTCGGTCGTTTCCCGGCTACCGGCCTGATTTCCCAAAAGATCCGGCCCTTTGCGAGGGTGAACCGGTTCCTGTCTACATAGTATATGCGCGCCATCGTTGCGAGCCATTGCACCTAAGCGGAATCCGACGTAACCAGCCGGCCATCATCTGGAACAGGCCATGGTCGAGCGCAGGAACGGGCTCACTTACGCGGATTCGGGCGTCGATATCGATGCGGGCAATCGCCTGGTCGATCTTATCAAGCCGATGGTTCGCGCCACCGCGCGGGCCGGCACCGAGGCCGAAATCGGCGGTTTCGGCGGCCTGTTCGATCTGAAGGCGGCGGGCTTCAAGGACCCGGTTCTGGTCGCGGCGACCGACGGCGTCGGCACCAAGGTCAAGATCGCGATCGAGACCGGCCTGCATGGCGGCATCGGCATCGACCTGGTGGCGATGTCGGTCAACGACCTCGTCGTGCAGGGCGCAGAGCCGCTGTTCTTTCTGGACTATTTTGCCTGCGGCAAGCTCGATCCGGAGGCGACCGCCGCGATCGTCGCCGGCATCGCCGAGGGGTGCCGGGAATCCGGCTGCGCGCTGATCGGGGGCGAGACCGCCGAAATGCCGGGACTCTACAAGGACGGCGATTACGACCTTGCCGGGCTTTGCGGTCGGCGCCGCCGAACGCGGCACGCTGCTGCCGCGCTCCGATATCGCGTGCCGGCGATGCCGTGCTCGGCCTTGGCTCGTCGGGCGTCCACTCCAACGGGTTTTCGCTGGTCCGCAAGATCGTCGAGAATCTCGGGCCTCGCGTTCGAGGCTCCGGCGCCGTTTTCGCCGGTCATGACGCTGGGCGGCGCGTTGCTGACGCCGACGCGGCTTTATGTGAGATCGTGCCTGCGCGCGATCCGGGAGACCGGCGCGGTCAAGGGGCTTGCGCATATCACCGGCGGCGGGTTCACCGATAATATTCCGCGCGTGCTGCCAAAGCATCTTGGCGTGGGGATCGATCTCGCGCGCCTGCCCGTGCTGCCGGTGTTCAAATGGCTGGCGGGGCAGGGCAGGCATCGCCGAACCCGAACTGCTGCGCACCTTCAATTGCGGGATCGGCATGATCGCCATCGTCCAGGCCGAAGCCGTCGAGGCAGTCACCGACATTCTCACCGACGCCGGCGAGACCGTGACGCTGTTGGGCGAGGTGATCCCGGCATCGAGGGCGAGCACCGCGTGGTCTATAACGGTCATCTCGATCTCGCATGGTGAGCCCTATTGCCATGGTGGGTACGTGAAGCGCCGCGTCGCAATCCTGATTTCGGGGCGCGGATCGAACATGGCGGCCCTGATCCAGGCCGCCACGGCGCAGGGATTTTCCGGCCGAGATTGCGGTCGTGATTTCCAACACGCGCCGATGCCGGCGGCCTCGAACAGGCCGCGCGCAAGCGGCATTCCCACCGTCACCATCGAGAGCAAGCCGTTCGGCAGGGATCGTGCAGCATTCGAGGCGGTGCTGCAGACGGCGCTCGATCAGCACCGGATCGACCTGATCTGCCTCGGCGGTTTCATGCGGTTGTTCACGGCCGAGTTCGTGCAGCGCTGGTAGGGCAGGATGCTCAACATCCATCCCTCGCTGCTGCCGTCCTTTCCCGGGCCTCGACCCGCACGGCCAGGCGCTGAAAGCCGGGGTCAAGATTTCGGGCGCGACCGTCCATTTCGTCATCGCGCGAAACCGACGCAGGGCCGATTGTGATGCAGGGCGCGGTTGGGGTGCGCGACGACGACACGCCGGATACGCTGGCGGCGCGCATCCTTGAGAGTCGAGCATCAAATCTATCCGGACGCGCTGCGGCTGGTTGCAGGCGGCAGGATCCGGCTCGACGGCACCATTTGCAGGCTGGAAGGTGGTGTTGGCCCGGGCGATGTCTTGATTTCGCCGGCGGCGGGCTTGGGAGGGGCTGAGCAATAACA
The DNA here is from genome assembly GCA_963722265.1 of uncultured Alphaproteobacteria bacterium. GTDB lineage: Bacteria > Pseudomonadota > Alphaproteobacteria > Rhizobiales > Xanthobacteraceae > Bradyrhizobium. The sequence continues at coordinate 178,227 of CAVRKR010000002.1, forward strand.
AAATCCCCCGGCAGTGGCCGGGGGTACATCAGGATTGCTTGCGCGGATCGTGACGAAGCTTAGGAGACCTTCAGATTTTCCGCGGAAGTTTTGCCGCGATTTTCCACAAGGTCGTATTCGATAACCTGATTTTCGTTGAGGGTCGTGAGCCCGGCGCGCTCGACGGCGGAGATATGGACGAACACGTCCTTATCGCCCACCATCGGCTTGATGAACCCATAACCCTTTGTCGGGTTGAACCACTTGACGGTGCCTTTTTGCATCGCCTGTCTCCTGGTCTAGACGTAAAAAAGACGCGGCCACGCTTTTCGCGTGCCACGCCACAAGCGGGCTTGCGGATGTCTGCTGAATTTCCTAGTCGCGAAACGCACAGCCGATCGGCCTAATTCCGATTGTGAGGCGGATTGCAACACGAAATTTGCGCGTTAGCAAGCTTCTGGCGGGGCTCGTGAAATCGGTAAAGCGGCAAGATCAGGGTTTAACCACCTGTGGCCTGGGAACAACACGGTGCGCCAATCGCCCATATTCGAGGGCCAAGACCGATTGACGCTCCTTTAGAACTGCGGGCAAATCGCCCGGGCTGACGTCGTTTTCGCATTTGTCGGGCTGGCGCTCCATTTTTGGGAATTGCGTTGATGGGCTGCTCATCGCGGTCTTCGCGAGCGGTGGAGACCGGGTCCGGCCGTTGGGCCGGAAGGGCTCTCGCCGCCGTTTTCGCGCTCGTCATGGCGTCGTCATTGGCTCAAGCGCAAAACCTGGCGCCGATCCCAACGCCCACGCCGACACCGACCCCCTCGCCAACGCCCGTTCCGGTCCCAACCTTTGTCAACTCGGACCTCTCGGCCGGCGCTGCCGTGGCCAATCTCGGTAGCAATTTCCTGGAGCGGCTCGGTGACCAGGCGACCGGCGGATTTGGCCGTGCGTCGCGGAGCAATCCTGGAGGTGGCGGCGCCTCGGAGGCTACCGACGGGCCGCAATTCCGCACCTGGGGGGAGGCTTACGGAATTTCGACCAGAACCGGCCCTCAGCTCGATTTTGTCGGCGACCGGCGCCAGACCTCGGGCGGCGTTGCCGGATTCGGCGCCCGCATTGCGCCCGGCGTCAATGTCGGCTTTTCGGTCGACCAGAGCCGAACCGCCATCGACGTGCCGCTGGCGCTGCAGTCGGCAACACTTGACCTTACCCAGCTCGGTTTCAACGCCTCGGTAGATAGGGGGCCGTGGACCTGGGCTGTCGCTCTGGTCCACGGTTTTGGCAAAAGTCAATTCCAGCCGGGACACCGGCTCTGGTACCGCGACCGCCGGCTACAATGGCCAAATCGACGGCGCGCTTACCGAACTCGAGCTACTACTGGACCATGGACCAGAGCCGGGTCGTGCCGAAGGCCGCGCTTGAATATGTTCGCGCCTCGACCGGATCGTTCCAGGAGATGGGCGGCCTCAACCCGGTGGCGGCAACCGGGTCCACGTTGGAGCGCTCGCGGCTCTTGCTTGGCGCGGAGATCGGCCACTACTGGATCGTGGACCAGAAGGTCCTGGACCTGTCGGCCTATGGCAAATTCGTCGACAATTTCGAGCAGAATTTCAACGCGGTCACGGTCAGCCTTGGGCCTGAGAGCATCCTGGTTCAGGGAATTGGCGAAAGCAGATATGGCGCGGACGCGGGCGCTTCGGTCTCGCTCAGTCTGACCAATACTGCCCGCCTCTACCTCAACTATGACGGCAAGTTTCGCAGCGCCCTGCAATCTCATCAGGGAACGGCGGGGCTCGAGCTGAGGTGGTAGCGACGGGCGAGCGAGCGCGCGGCCAGTTTCGAAGCACGCGTCTTGATCCTGTCAGAACGGCTTGGCCGCAACATATCCCTCTAATCCGAAACTCTCCCGCGATCCGGCCATCAGCGGTACGAGGTCGTTGGGATGAATGAACTCGTCGCGGAAGCACGGGTACGTTTTTGGATCAAATATCTTCTTGAGCCAATTGATGACGATCTTGTGCCGTTCGGAGTTGCGAAACTCCTTGTGGTAGGTGAGCCAGAGGTCGGCGTGGTGGTGGACGCCGAGATCGACGGGGACCAGATCCGCTCCCATTGCAACCGAGGAGGTCGGCAGAAAGCCCATGCCTGCGCCTCGTTCAATCGCATAGAGTACGCCGATACTGGAGTTCGTCTTAATTCCGACGATGCCTTCCAGCGACGTCAATCCCAGAACTCTGGCATAGGCGGAATCGTCGACTTGCGGCGCGTGTTGCATGATCAGCCGGTGGTTTCTGATTTCTGCAAGCGATGGAACGCCGTAGAGTTCGCGATATCCTTCCGAAACAAACGCATGTATGTGAAGCCTGCCAAGCCTCACGACGATGAGGTCCGGATTCGTGGGGCGTTCGATTTGAATCGCGATATCGGCTTCCAGCCTTGCGACGTCGGCCTGCTCCATCGCACACCGAAGATCGACGGTGATCTTTCGGTAGGTCCTCTGGAAGTCGATTAAGCGCGGAAGTATCCAAAAATTACCGGGTCCCTCCGTCACGGCGACGCGTACGGTGCCCGCGGCGTCGCTTGAGGATTGAGCCGCGCGACGAAACAGGTTGAAGGCGTGACGCTCCATCTCCATCACGTCGCTGATCATCGCAGCGCCTTCGTCGCTAAGGGTCAGCCCGCTCTGATCGCGCAGAAATAACTTGCAGCCGATGCACTCTTCGAGTCGATCGATTCGCCGCATCAGCGTCGTGCTGGTCAGACCAAGCGCTTCGGCGGCATTCCGGAAGCTTTCGTACCTTGCACAGACAAGAAACGATTTTAGATCGTCCCAGGATGCGTTCAGAGCGTCGTCGGTTCGGTGCTGCGTCACCGCAGCACCCCGGTGCAATAGTTGCTGCATACCCCAAATCCCCCCGCCCGCTACAGTAGTTACCGAGGGCAGGAGCAACGATAGATGCGGGATTCGGTTCTGGAAAGGGCCTCTTTGGCAGCGCGGCACGATTTCGACATGCTGCCCAGAAGTGCGGAAATCGAGGTGAAGCCCGCCCAGGCTTGCGACATTTCATTGCTTGCCGACATGGCGAACCGCTTGGTGCCGGGGGTCCGAATTACGGAGCCGGACTTGGCGAAGTATCTGTCATTCGACCCTGACAGCATTCTGACCTTCAGCCGAAAGCAGAAGCTGCTTGGGGCCGTGGCATTCCTCTATCTCAACGACCGGGGACTCGACGCTCTCATCCTGGACGAGATGAGTCTGACCGCACCCGATATGAGCCTGCTCGCTCGTCGCACTGAAGAAGCTTCGGCGATCTACGTCTGGGCGATCGCGGGTCAGGGCAGGGCTATGGCGGGGCTCGGCAACGTGTCGGAGCATCTTTCCGGAAAGCGGCTTGCATTCGCCGATCTCTATGCTCAGCCATCCAGTGCGGACGGACGCAATCTGATGATCGCGCTCGGCTTCGAACCAGTCGCGAGCTATCAGCACGAACTATGGTGCTACCAGCGGCCCTGGAACCGCCTCCCGCCGCACATACCAGCGTCAATTGTTCCGAAAGGGAGCTTTGCGGATGCACGGTAGGTTTTCCTCCCAAGCGGGTCCGGGCCTGCGGCCGATCTCGGTTCGGATCGCACGCGATTTGAGCGACCTCATGCTGGTGACCGCGATCCGGGCCGCGGTATATCTGGCGGAACAGGATTGCCCGATCGAGGAAGAATTCGACGGGAACGATCTGGTGGCGGCGCACTTCATCGGATTTGTCGGGTCTGAGCCCGCCGCTTGCCTAAGGGTGCGATTTTTCGGTGAATTCGCCAAGGTCGAGCGGCTGGCCGTGCGCCACCAGTTCCGACGGTCGCGGGTTTCCTTCAAGCTCGTGCAGGCGAGCGTCGACTACGTCAAGCGCAAGGGGTTCAGGAAGATCTACGGCCAGGCGCAGGACCGGCTGGTGGATTTTTGGGCGCATTTTGGCGCCAAGCCGCTCGGCCATAACCGCAAGATCGTGTTTTCCGACTTCTCGTACACCGAGATGATTCTCGACCTTGAGCCGTCCGCCGACGCCATAACCCTTGATAGCGATCCCTATGTGATCATTCGGCCGGAGGGCGATTGGGACAGGCCGGGTGTGCTCGACATTTCGGCGGGCCGCGCCGCGACGTCGCCGTTGCGCCCGGGGACAGATAGCCGGTCAAAGAGCGACAATCAGCATGCATGACGATCCACCAATCCTCGTATGCGCCGATCTTCAGGCCGAATACCTCACCGAGGGCCGCAGTCACTTCATCGCCGACGCCGGTGCGATCACCTCGCGATGCTTCGAATTGATGACGCTTTGGCGCAACAATCTCTGGCCGCTCATGCATCTGAAGCGGATCGCCCAGGCCGCTTGGTTCAATCCGGCGTCAAACCTGACGGACTGGGTCGCCGACCTCAGGCCGAAGCCGGGAGAACTTATTTTCGAGCATCCGTTGCCCTCGGCCTACAGCTCGGCGCGGTTCACCGAGTACATGTCCAATATTCGGCGCATTCGCTGCGTGCTGCTCGGGTTCTCCCTCGACGAAACCATCCTGGCGACCGCCATCGATGGATTTCATCGCAGTCACACCTACCAGATCGTCAGCGATGCGGTGGCCTGCAGGCGCCCCGGCGTGGGCGACGCGGCTTCATACAAGCAGGCGGTGGTCACCGTCATCGGTAATTACGCCCGAGTTCGAGAAAGTTCCGATGTCATCAAGGCAAACGGCAAAATCACGGCATAATATGAAACGTCGAAATTCATCGCCGCGAGACAGCGGTTACTTTGCAAGTCTTTCGGCGAGTTCGATGAGGACGCGCCGGTCGGACGGATCCCTGATTTTCCGGAAGGCAACGACGAGCCGCAGCCCTTCGACGACGTTCAGATCGATCTGATTGTCCCGAAGCAGCTGCAACAATTTGTCGCCGGGATGATCGGGATCATCAATGGTCACCGTGAGAGCTCCGGACGAGAGTGAAAGATGGCGAGCCCCGAGAACGATCTCAAAGAACTTGCTGACCTTATTTCCGCGGCGATCGAGAAAGCACGCCTGCTGCACCTGCGCACGAGCGCTTATATTCTATCGATGGCCCTGGTGGAAGTATCAGAAGCCACGAAAGCCGCCGAGGACGAAGATAACGGCGGCGCGCAGCTGTAATTTCGGTGCGCAAATCAGGGATTTAGTTCGATCGCCGCCGGCGCGGTGAAGGTCAATCGGCTAACGCCCTAGTTGCGATCAACCTTAATGACCCGGCCGTTTTCGATCGCCAGCGCCAGCCGGCCATGCTTGAGTGCCAGCGCGGCCTCGCCGAACAGCTCGCGGCGCCAGCCGTGCAACGCACCGACATCGGCGTGATCGTCGGCCGCGATCTGCTCGAGGTCGTCGACGGTTGCGATCACCTTGCTCGCGACGGCGTGGCGTTCCGACGTCATCCGCAGCAGAACCTTGAGAAGCTCGACGATCGCGGCACCATTGGAATTGCCGCGGGGCTTTTCGATCTTCGGCAAGCTTGCAGGGTCACGTGCGAGACCACGCTGAACGGCGGCGACGATATCGGCGCCCCATTTCGATCGGTCGAAGCCCTTTGGCAGCGAGCGCAAATTGGCTAGCCGTTCGAGGCTGGTCGGTGCGTGGGTTGCGATATCGCCGACCGCATCGTCCTTCAGGACGCGACTGCGCGGCACGTCGCGGCTCTGTGCCTCCTGTTCGCGCCATGCCGCGACTTCCATCAGCACCGCAAGCTCTTTCGGCTTGCGCACCCGCGTCTTCAGCCGTTCCCATGCGCGTTCGGGGTGAAAGTCATAGGTCCTGGGACTTGTCAGCACCTCCATTTCCTCGCTCACCCACTCGTTGCGCCCCCGCTTTTTGAGATCGGCATCAAGGGCTGCGAATACGTCGCGCAGATGGGTGACGTCGGCAACCGCGTAGTGCATTTGATCTTCGGTCAGCGGCCGGCGTGACCAGTCCGTGAAGCGATGCGTCTTGTCCGGGCGATGTCCGGTAATGCGTTCGACGAGTTGGTCGTAGGCAATGGAATCGCCATAGCCGAGCACCATGGCCGCGACCTGGGTATCGAAGATGGGGTGCGGAACGATCCCCGCCTGATGCCAGACGATCTCGATATCCTGACGCGCGGCGTGGAAGACCTTGAGCACCTTCTCATCCGCCATCAGCTTGAAGAACGGCTTGAGGTCGATGCCCTGAGCCAGGGTGTCGATGACGACCGCTTCCTCCGCGCTTGCCATCTGCACGACGCAGAGCAGCGGGTAATAGGTTGTCTCACGCAGGAATTCGGTATCGACGGTGATGACCGGGTGCTTGGAGAGGCGGTCGCAAACAGCGGCGAGTTCGGCGGTGGTGGTGATCAGTTCCATGAACGGTCCATAACGCTTTCTGGTCAAGGGCGTTCGGCCGAAAGCGCTGATATGTCAAGGGTCTTGCGGCAAATTCGAGGCTTGAATTTGAGCTCGGCAGCATCTTTTTGATGGCGCCTGGGGCGCACGGCCGTCAGACGCGGGCGGCCGTGATCGAACTAAAGCCGCTCGTCGCTTAAGCGCGATGCGTTAGACGTCGCTCGCATGTCGGCCGGAGGGTTGCCGTCCGGAGGGAACCGCAAGCACGACGATGCAAAGTGCGAGCATCGCAAGGCCCATGAACTCGAAAACCAACGCGTCCAAGATAAATCTCCCCACACAAACCCGTAGATTTGTTGGGAAGCGATTGACCGCGTCTTAATTCCCGGGGGCTGCGGCCCGCGACTTGCGGCCATTATTGGCTGGAAGGTTAACGATTTACGTCCCGCAAAACGTCTGAAGCACGCGCTGATGCGGTTTCGGCGGATCGGCATAGGCCGATAGCGCCGGCTGGTCTTCATAGGGCTTCGACAAGACGTTTACGAGTTCCTCGAACGGCGCGAAATCGTCACTGACGACGGCCGCCTGGATCACCGTCTCGATGCGGTGGTTGCGGGGAATGAAGGCGGGGTTGATCGCGCGCATCGCGATTCCCCGTTCCGCCGGTGCCTGGGGCTCGTCGCCGATGCGCTGCCGCCAACGCACCGCCCATTGGTCATAGGCGGCGGGATCGGCGAATAGCTGCCGCAGCTTTTCATCGTAAGCGGCATCCAGCGCCGCCTCGCTCAGACCACGGAAGGTGAGGGTGAAGTCCGCCTGGTTTGCGGCCATGGCGTCCAGGAGATCCTGCACCAGCGCCTCGTCGCCATCGCGTTCACTGAACAGGCCGATCTTCTGGCGCAACCCGCTCTGGTAGGCGGTTGTGAACTGCGGTGCGAACTCGCCGAGAATGGATTGAGCCTGTTCGATCGCCTTGTCCTTGTCGTCGGCGAAGAGCGGCAGCAGGCATTCCGCGAGCCGGGTCAGGTTCCAAAGCGCAATCCGCGGCTGGTTGGCGTAGGCATAGCGGCCCTGTTCGTCGATCGAAGAGAACACCGCGGCCGGATCGTAGTGGTCCATGAAGGCGCATGGACCGTAATCGATGGTCTCGCCGCAGATCGAGGTGTTGTCGGTGTTCATGACGCCGTGAATGAAGCCGACCAAGAGCCACCGCGCAATGAGTTGCGCCTGCCGCGCAATCACGCCTTCCAGCAGCGCGTGATAGGGATGCTCGGCATTCGCGGCTTGCGGGTAATGCCTGGCGATGACGTGGTCGGCCAGCTGTCGTACGCCCTCGGTGTTGCCGCGGGCGGCGAAATACTGGAACGTCCCGACGCGAATGTGGCTCGACGCAATTCGAGTGAGCACCGCGCCCGGCAGTATTGTCTCGCGCATCACGCTCTCGCCGGTGATGACGGCGGCAAGCGAGCGCGTGGTCGGTATCCCCAACGCCGCCATCGCCTCGCTGACGATGTATTCGCGCAAGACCGGCCCGAGCGCGGCGCGGCCGTCGCCCCGGCGCGAAAATGGCGTCGGCCCCGATCCCTTGAGCTGAATGTCCCGGCGCACGCCGTCCGCGTCGATCACCTCGCCGAGCAGGATGGCGCGGCCGTCACCGAGCTGCGGCACAAAGTGACCGAACTGGTGCCCGGCATAGGCCATGGCAATCGGCTCCGCGCCGTTGGGAACACGCTTGCCGGCGAGGATTTCGGCTCCCTCCGCGCTCTCCAGCCGGTCGGGATCGAGGCCCAACTGGCTCGCAAGCGGGCGGTTCAATTTGATCAGCCGCGGCGCGGCCACCGGCGTTGGCGCAACGCGCGCGAAGAAGCCGCCGGGCAGGGCCGCATAGGTATTTTGGAAGGGGAAATGCACCGTCATGCCATCAAGATAGGCATAGCGGCCGGCATTTTCGAGCCCAAAACGCCCGCGCGGCGTCTTGCTGCGTCATAACCGCTTTATCCCCTCATCCTGAGAGCCTGTGAAGCAATGCGGCCCCGTGTCCCGGACGCGGTGCAGCGTTTTTCACGATGCACCGCAGAGCCGGGACCCACGCATCTCCAACGATGGACCCCGGATCAGCAGCGCACCGCTGACGCGCTGCGCAGCCTCCGGGGAACGCCTCCTCATCCTGATGAGGAGGCGCATCAGCGCCGTCTCGAGCCAGGGATGACTGACGCAGTACAGGTCGGTTGCCCGGCCGGTTCGCCTCAGGTAAACCCTCTGACCTCTTCGGGTGAGGCCTTGGGCCGCTCAATTCGATCCTCATTCATTCCTGGAATATCCATGCATCGTTACCGGTCCCACACCTGCGGCGCGCTCCGTGAGAGCGATATCGGCGAGACGGTTCGTTTGTCCGGCTGGTGCCATCGTATTCGCGACCATGGCGGTGTGCTGTTCATCGATTTGCGCGACCATTACGGCCTGACGCAATGCGTCGCCGACCCGGATTCGCCGGCGTTCAAGGACGCCGAACGGCTGCGCTCGGAATGGGTGGTGCGGATGGACGGCAAGTTGCGCCGCCGGCCCGCCGGTACCGACAATCCGGAACTGCCCACCGGCGCGGTCGAGGTCTATGTCAGCGAGATCGAGGTTTTGGGCCCGGCCGGCGAGCTGCCGCTGCCGGTCTTTGGCGAGCAGGAATATCCTGAAGATATAAGGCTTAAGTACCGTTTCCTCGACCTTCGCCGCGAGAGACTGCACCAGAATATCATGACCCGCGGCGCCATTATCAATTCCATGCGCAGGCGCATGAAAGAGCAGGGCTTCTTCGAATTCCAGACTCCGATTCTGACGGCGTCGTCGCCGGAGGGTGCGCGCGATTTTCTGGTGCCTTCGCGGATTCATCCCGGCCGTTTCTATGCGCTGCCGCAGGCCCCGCAGCAGTACAAGCAGCTCCTTATGATGTCCGGCTTCGATCGCTACTTCCAGATCGCGCCGTGTTTCCGCGACGAGGACCCGCGCGCCGATCGGTTGCCCGGCGAGTTTTATCAGCTCGATCTCGAGATGAGCTTCGTCGAGCAAGAGGACGTCTTCGCGGCCGTCGAGCCGGTTATCACGGGCGTGTTTGAGGAGTTTGCCGAAGGCAAGCACGTCACGAAAAACTGGCCGCGGATTCCGTTCGCCGAAGCCTTGCGCAAATATGGCACCGACAAGCCCGACTTGCGCAATCCGATTCAGATGCAGGAGGTCTCCGAGCATTTCCGCGGTTCGGGCTTCAAGGTATTCGCGCGAATGCTGGAAGAGGCGAAGAACCAGGTCTGGGCGATCCCGGCCAAGGGCGGCGGCTCGCGCGCCTTCTGCGACCGGATGAACTCCTGGGCTCAAGGTGAAGGCCAGCCTGGACTCGGGTACATCATGTGGCGAGAGGATATTGAAGGTGTCTTAGACACCACCAACGAAGAAGAGCGACAGGTCCGCGATAAAGTCGAAGGCCTGCGCAAACAAAATCAGATCATCGAAGCGATTAAGGTTCTTGAGGAATGGCAGGCGAAGAACCCTAACAAGGCTTCGGGCGCCCGGAAAACTGTCTTAGGTGCCGGACCGCTTGCCAACAACATCGGCCCGGAGCGGACGGCGGCAATCCGCGCGCAGCTCGGGTTGAAGGAGGGCGACGCGGCGTTCTTTGTCGCCGGCGATCCGGAAAAATTCTGGAAGTTTTCCGGCCTTGCGCGCAGCAAACTCGGCGAGGAGTTGAACCTGATCGACAGGGATCGGTTCGAACTCGCCTGGATCGTCGATTTTCCGATGTTCGAGTACAACGAGGAAGACAAGAAGATCGACTTCTCGCACAATCCGTTTTCGATGCCGCAGGGCGGCCTCGATGCCCTCAACGGACAGGACCCGCTGACGATCAAGGCGTTCCAGTACGACATCACCTGCAACGGCTACGAGATCGCCTCCGGCGGTATCCGCAACCATCGGCCCGAGGCCATGGTGAAGGCGTTCGAGATTGCCGGCTATGGCGAGAAGGAGGTCGTCGAGCGTTTTGGCGGCATGTATCGCGCATTCCAGTACGGCGCGCCGCCGCATGGCGGCATGGCGGCAGGCGTCGATCGGATCGTCATGCTTCTGTGCGGCACCACGAATTTGCGTGAAATCTCGCTATTCCCGATGAACCAGCAGGCCATGGATTTGCTGATGGGCGCGCCATCGGAAGCGACGACGAAGCAGTTGCGCGAGCTTCACATCCGCATCAATCTGCCGAGCAAGTAGTTCGGCGGCGATGACGCGCCGATCTGATGCTGCTTACTATGCGCGCGCACTCATGAAGTGCATTGGCTTGACCGATGTCAGCTATTGGCTTGAGCAAGGCAATTCCGCGCGACAGCGGAACGGCGCTCTTGGGCGGCCAAAATGCGAATACTCGCCGCGAGCAGGTGCTTTCCGCCTTGCGCCCGAACTCGGACATCGCTTGACGCATCCGGCACATCGTCTTTGGGCCACAATTTCGGAAGTTACCGCACTCATTCGATCACCTCATCGGCGCGAGCAAGCAGCGCCGGCGGCACCGTGAGGCCAAGTGCTTTGGCAGTCTTGAGGTTGACAATCAGCTCGACCTTGGTGGACTGCTGGACCGGCAGTTCGGCTGGTTTCTCGCCCTTGAGAATCCGACCCGCATAGAGACCCACAATGCGATACGCTTCAGTGATGCTGGTACCATAACTCATCAAACCGCCGGCCGACGCAAACTCGCGAAGAAAATAAATCGCAGGAACTTTTTGACGTGCTGCCAGTTCAACGAGCTTGGCGCGCCGGTCGAAGAAGAAAGGATCGGCGCCAACCACGAGCGCACCTGCTCGCTGTTGGATCAGCGTAGCAAAGGCCGCTTCTAGCTCGCTGTCCGTGTGGGCCTGCACGACCAGTAGTTTCTGTCCGACCACCTCCGCCGCTGCCAGAACGTTTCTCGTGTCGGCTTCGGCATTCACATAGGTCGGGTTCACGAGGTAGCCGATCACCGCCTCGTGCAAGACCTCAAGCTGTTTCGCGACCAACGTATTGACCAGGAAGCTCACGCCGGTGATGTTGCTGCCGGGCCGGTTGAGACTGGCGACAAGGCCCAGCTTGATCGGATCGGTGCCAGTAACGAAGACGATTGGAATGGTTGCGGTTGCCGACTTGGCCGCCACGGTCGAAGTAGTGCCGCCTCCTGTGACGATCAAGGCGACCTCGCGACGAACCAACTCGGCCGCCAGCGTCGGCAGCCGTTCGTATTGTTCCTCCGCCCAGCGGTAATCGAACGCGAAGTTCCGTCCCTCGACGTAGCCGGCCTCCATTAGGCCCTGCCGAACTGCGGCCAGCCGAAAAGCATCGGATTGCGGCGACCCGGTGCTGAGAAACCCGATCACCGGCATCGGCCGCTGCGCCCACGCTGCCAGCGGCCACGTTGCCACCGCGCCGCCTAGAACCGTGATGAACTCGCGCCGCTTCATTTCACTTCCCGAATTGGCAGCGGATGTAGCTTAGCACAATGCGGCTCCAACCTTTCGCCGAAATCGCATGTCTCGCGTTCAATTGGGACGTGCCGAATGTCCTTGTCGGTCATCAACGGACCTGCCGCCCTCGAAATCGGACTTCCGTTCGACCTCCGAGACCGGAGACCGCCGACCAGACCGGCCTTGTCGGTTTTGTACCCAGTTGCGGAGGCGGGGCGCTCCGAAGCGCGTAGGGTGGATTGGAGCCGAAGGCGTAATCCGCCATCTTGGCGACCAAGACGGCGGATCGCGATCCGCCCTACGGACCTGTCAGAAGATGGGGTAATCGGCCGGGCCAGCTTGTGGATAGCTGAAGATTTTGGGTGCTGCGCTTCAGGCTGATGGTGAAAACGAGGTCCGTGGTGACGGCCTCAAGCATCAGAAGGAGAAGCGCAGCATGGACCATTTTGCCGGATTGGACGTATCGGTCAAGGAGACCAGTATCTGCATTGTGGATGACACGGGCAGGATTATGAAGGAAGTGAAGGTAGCGAGCGAACCTGCAGCCCTGCTGAAGGTTCTGGGAAATCCCACCTACCGCTTCAAGCGGATCGGACTGGAAGCCGGGCCGTTATCGCAATGGCTATTCAGCGCTCTCGCCGAAGCGGAGTTACCGGTGGTCTGTGTCGAGACGCGGCACATGCAGGCGGTGCTGAAGGCGCAGATCAACAAGACCGACCGCAACGATGCGCGCGGCATCGCGCAGATGATCCGGGTGGGACTGTACCGACCGGTGCATGTAAAGACGCTCCGCAGCCAAAAACTGCGAATGCTGCTGACCCATCGCAAGCTTCTGCAGTCGAAGGCCATCGCCATCGAGAACGATCTGCGAGGTACTTTGCGCAACTTCGGCCTCAAGGTCGGAATGGTTGGCAAGGTGAGGTTCGAGGCCCGCATCCAGGAGCTTGTCGAGAATATCCCTGACTTGGCGCTACTGGTGGAACCGCTGCTCATCGTCCGGCGGGTGCTCCGTGAGCAGATCGTCATCCTGCACCGCCGCTTGCTGGCTATCGTCCGGGAGGATGAGGTATGCCGGCGCCTGATGACGACCCCGGGTGTCGGCCCCGTGGTGGCGCTGACCTATCGCGCCACCGTCGATGTGCCCGCCCGGTTCCGCAAATCCAAGTCAGTCGGGGCGGTGTTTGGGCTGACCTGCTCCAGGTATCAATCGGGCGAGATCGATTGGAGCGGCAAAATATCGCGCTGTGGCGATGAGATGATGCGGACGATGCTCTACGAAGCAGCTCAGAGCATGATGCATTCAAAAAAATGGTCCTGGCTCAAGGCGTGGGCCATGCAGATCGCCAAGCGCCGCGGGATGAAGAAGGCGATCGTGGCCCTGGCTCGCCGGTTGGCCGTGATCATGCACCGCATCTGGATTGACGGCACCGAGTTCCGGTGGACTCGGGAGCAAGCCGCGGCAGCAGCATGAAAACAGTTCAGGATCAAACCCGATAGGAGAAAACCAGAGCTCCACCGAGCGGTGGAAGATGTCCCTCGCGGGACGATGGATGAGGTGAGTTCGTATGTCTGCTTGGACCTGCCGTCACATTGACGGCAAGGTCGTCCAAAAGATTGTTCCGCCTCGTCCTCGGATCCCATGATGGAAGGGCCCAGGTGCCGATTCCGAAGAGAAGCACGAGCCCGCGAGTGACATCGACATTGAAGTGGTGGTGAAAAGTCTGAAAGTGCTTGACCCCAAATGGCCGATTAGAGAAGCAGACATAACGAAAGAGGCCGCCAACTGAGGCGGCCTTATTGTTCGGCATTCTGGCCGTATATCAGTTCTTTCCGTTACGGGTGCAAGAGGCTACCATGAAACACCTTACCGCGACGCTCATCTTCACCCTTGCCATGCTCATTCTGCCAGTCAACGCACAGCAGCAGCCTAAAACATCGGTCTACGCCATTATCCTCAGGCTCTCGCCTGAGTTCACCGCGCAAATAGCTCGTCCCGGCGTGGTAGACGCCGTGGCGAATGCGGCCCGGGCGGGCCATGCCCCAGCTGTTCAGGAACTGTTGAACTTGGGCCAAACAGAGAAATTCGCACAAGTGTTTGTCGAGCGGCTGGGCTACCTGCTGCGGCTGCGGCAGACTGGCATTCTGCGCGCGGCCGGACCTTTCGAGGACTTGAAGGACGGGATGTATCTGTGTAACGCCACCGACGAGCGCGAGGCCAGGCGCGTTTTGGAGGAAGACCCATTGTACCGCGCCGGGTTCATCGAGCGTGAATTCACGGTGCGCCGATGGCTCGTCGCTATCTGATGACCAGAACGTTCGAGACAGTAAGTCGTGATCACGAATTTCCATTTGGGTCAATAACGGTCCTGACGACCCGGAGAAGCGACTTCCGGTCTTCCCCTGAACAACGGACATCAACAGACCAGCCCGGTTGGTCCGTTTCGTGCCCAAATCCGAACTCATGCAGTGCAGCAAAGCACCTTATTCGATCACCTCGTTGGCGCGGGCGAGCGACGGCCGATTGATGTCGGGTCTACGGCTGCCAGCCGACGCGGCAATGGCCTCCGTGCTGTTCGCTTGGGGCCAGAAGCGCATCAGGAAAGGTGAACCTCAAGGAGGCGTTCATCGCCTTCGGGAACTCAATAGTTCGAGCAATTGTGACAGCTTCGGCACCGTTTCGAAATGGGGGGCATCGGATGGAATTGTTTCCCAGGATGCCTTGGACCCGGTGAACAGGTGTGCTCCAGTTTCAAGGGTCTCCGCATCATCAAGCAAGCCTGCGGGCACCCAATAATAGTCCGTGGTCCTTAGTGGGTTTGGGACAGGAGAACCGCATCCAGGACGGAAGTCAGAACGAAAGCCGCTTGGTCTAACGTAGGACGAGATGTGCTCTCGTCCACTAACCCAGCTGAAGTTTCGCGCTTCCACGATGATTGCCAAACTTGAGGACGTGCCCCCTTGTTTACGACAAAGAGAGCAGTGGCACTGATAAGCCTTGGGATAGATGCCCTCGACCCGAAACTCGACTGCTCCACAAAGACAACTACCTTGCATCATGCCCTCGTCAATGTCGCGGTGAATGCACAATTGTCATTCGTAGACATAGCTTCGTCTCGCTATGCTGGACAGATTGGCAATTCTCAACTGGAAAATCTGCTTATCTTGTTAGCCCCACGCTTTAGCTCGCAGAGATGTGTCCGTCGGCTCTGGAATTGCGACCAAAATCGACCATTCAGTTCACTTCCGCTTCTCTAATCGGCCGGTTGGGGTCAAGCACTTTCAGGCTATCCACCACTGCAGTGTCGATGTCTCTCACGGGCTCGCGCTTCTCTTCGGAATCGGCACTAAGGCCCTTCCATCATAGGATCCGAGGACGAGGCGGAACAATCTTTTGGGCGGCCTTGCCGTCAGTGTGACGGCAGATCCAAGCGGAAGTACGAACTCACCTCATCCATCGTCCCGCGAGGGACATCCTTCCACTGCTCGGTGGAACTCGAGTTTTCTCCTATCGGGTTTGATCCTGAACGGTTTTCATGCTGCTACTGCGGTTTGCTCCCGGCTCCACCGGAACTCGGTGCCGTCAACCCAGATGCGGTGCATGATCACGGCCAGCCGGCGAGCCAGGGCCACGATCGCCTTCTTCATCCCGCAGCGCCTGGCGATCTGCATGGCCCAAGCCTTGAGCCAGGACCATTTCTTCGAACGCATCATGCTCTGAGCTGCTTCGTAGAGCATCGTTCGCATCATCTCATCGCCACAGCGCGATATTCTGCCGCTCCAGTCGACCTCGCCCGATTGATATTTGGCGCAGGTCAGCCCAAACACCGCCCCGACGGACTTGGATTTTCGGAAGCGAGCCGGAACGTCGACGGTGGCGCGATAGGTCAGCGACACCACGGGGCCGACACCCGGGGTCGTCATCAAACGCCGGCATACCTCGTCATCCCGGACGATCGCCAGCAAGCGGCGATGCAGGATGCAGAACTGCTCGCGAAGCGTCCGTCGAACAATGAGCAGCGGTTCGATCAGCGCGGCCAGGTCGGGCAAGTTCTCGACTAGCTCCCTGATGCGGGCCTCGAACCTAACTGTCCCAACAATACCGACCTTGAGACCGAAGTTGCGTAAAGTACCGCGCAAGTCGTTATCGATGGCGATCGCCTTGGACTGCAGCAGCTTGCGATGGGTCAGCAGCATCCGCAGTTTCTGACTGCGTAGCGTCTTCACATGCACCAGACGGTAAAGCCCCACCCGCATCATCTGGGCGATGCCGCGGGCATCATTGCGGTCCGTCTTGTTAATCTGCGCCTTCAAAACCGCTCGCATGTGCCGCGTTTCGACACAGATCACTGGCAAGCCTGCTTCAGCGAGCGCGCTGTAAAGCCATTGTGACAATGGCCCAGCTTCCAACCCAATTCGCTTGAAGTGGTAGGCGAAGTTCTTCAACACCGCCAGCAACGCCTCAGGCTCGCTCGCCACCTTCACTTCCCGAACGATCTTGCCTGTGTCATCCACAATGCAGATGCTCGTCTCCTTGACCGACACGTCCAATCCAGCAAAATGGTCCATGCTGCGCTTCTCCTTCTGATGCTTGAGGCCGTAACCACGGACCTCGTTTGACCATCAGCCTGAAGCGCAGCACCCAAAATCTTCAGCTATCCACAAGCTGGGCCGGCCGATTACCCCATCTTTTTCCCCCAGGAGCGGAAGTACAGCGGACATCGCCCGTTGGTCCGTTGCCAACAGCGGACGTGATCAGCTCGCAGCGAGCGCTGACCCCACATATGCCTCCTTTTGGAAGGAGAACCCGCCACCTTGGAGCATTGCCGGATCAGAAAGGCTTGCAGTCTCTGACGCGATTTTCTTGATGGTCGCCTGTCGATTTTCCTCGGGATCGTTATTCAATAGGGCCGCCATCGGCGTGGCTAGAAGCTGGAACCTGACGTAATCAAGCACAGAAGGAAATGCGATCTGTTGCACGACGGCATGCACTTCGATTTTGGAAAATCCTGACGCAAGTCAAAAGGCTTTGAAGCTCGTCCGGCGAGTTGAAGGAATGCTCGGCACGCTTGATCTTTGATGCATTTGATCCAAGGACGCGATCAAGTGCCAATACAAAAGCGCTCGCACCGGAGTCCGCTCTATCGGACTGTAGACACTGAGTGCGACGCGACCCGAAGGCGATAACACTCGGCGCATTTCGCGGAGAGCGCGCCCCTGATCTGGAAAGAATTGCAAGCCTAGCTGACAAAGAACTAGGTCAAATTCCCCATCCGAAAATGGCAAATCGAGCGCGCTCCCCTCGATCCAATCAATCGGCGCTCCCTCGCTTGGAAGGGCCCGAGCCACCGTCAACATCCCCTTGTTCAGGTCGAGGCCGGTGACGCGCCCTTGGCCCATCAGCTTTCCCGCCAAATGGGCACAACGCCGGTTCCGCAGGCGACGTCCAGAACTTCATCCCCAACTCTGGGCTGCGCACGACCGACAAGGTCCTCCGCCCATTTCGTTGTAATCGCGGGTACTAAGTATCGTTGGTAAAGCTCCGGCGCGCTACCATCCAGCTGCCAATGGTGGTGATCTACCATTGCGGGACCCTCCCAAGCCCTTGCCTGCCAGCAATAACATCACCAAACACGAGTTTCTGAAAGGTCCATGTCCGCGTCGGGTCATTTTCAGACTTCGGGGCGCATGTGAGCCAGGTCCGTTCGTCCCCAAGTAGCGGACATGCGGGCACTGCTGCGCGAGGTTCGATTGGCGCCAACATCGAAAGTCCCACCTTCAATAGCCGCCAAAGAGAAGCCGCCCGAAGGCGACTCTCAATTCAAACCTGGACGATACGCCTGCCTGCTGTCAGGGCCGCACTCAAATCAGAGCCCAATTGCCCTCGCGCACCGACTTGCCCGATCGGCAAATTCCGCATGCACGCCATGCGATAACTACCCGTCGTGCCAATCTGCAGCAGGTATCGGCGCTTGCGGCGTCGGGCAAATCAGAACGATCTTCTCGCGCATCCCGCCTCGATGAAGAGGGACGTATGCGCAATCGTCACGACACGTGGGGCGGGGATGCGATGGACGCGGAGGGCACGTGAGACGAACGTGGCCTTTCGCGGACGGTGAAGTCGCGTGGTCCTGGCCTCCCGACGCTGAGGTCAAGTTCTTGAGAAGCAAGCTTCTCAGGGGCGACGGTGGCAAGAAAGCCCGGTCACCGGGGGAGAGCGCGATATAAGGCGTAAACCATCGCGCAGGGAATGCCGGTTGATCCGGCCGAACCTGTGGTGGACTGCCGCCCGCTTTTTTTGTTGCAGGTGGACCATGGGTGAGGTCGTCACCCGGCATTCCCTGCGCCCTCTTCGTTTGCCGAGGGCCAAGTCATTTGCAGCACTCGGGCGTGAACGCGTCGCGGGATCGCATCGATGTGTCCACTTGAAGGTGCAATCCTGGCCGAACGCTGCGGGTAGGGGTGTATAGCGGGGCCGCAATAATTACCCCTTGAGGCTGTCGATGTGAGCCGTTTCAGATGTTGCGCGAAGGCACCCGTGCGTGCTTCACATGCAACGTCCATCCGCCGGAAAACTGACCCCGAGCCTGACGAAATCGAAGCCTTTCGGCCGGGGGGAAACGCTGGAGCATCTATGTCGTCCTATTCTGAAGATCTCCACGCTGCGGCGCTCGCTTATCACCGGCTGCCGCGGCCGGGTAAGCTCGAGATTCAGGCGACCAAGCCGCTTGCCAATCAGCGCGATCTCGCGCTGGCCTATTCACCGGGCGTTGCCGCGGCCTGCACGGAAATCGCCAAAAATCCGGCGGAAGCCGCGACCCTGACGTCGCGTGCCAATCTGGTCGCCGTGGTCAGTAACGGCACCGCGGTGCTGGGCCTTGGCAATATCGGCCCGCTGGCGTCAAAGCCCGTCATGGAAGGCAAGGCGGTGCTGTTCAAGAAGTTCGCAGGCATCGACGTCTTCGACATTGAAATCGCCGCCGATACGATCGAGCGCGTGGTCGAGACCGTGGCGGCGCTTGAGCCGACCTTTGGCGGCATCAATCTCGAGGACATCAAGGGCCCGGAGTGCTTCGAGATCGAGGCGCAACTCAAGGCGCGCATGAAAATTCCGGTGTTTCACGACGATCAGCATGGCACCGCCATCATCGTCGGCGCCGCCATCACCAACGCGCTGCGCCTCAACGGCAAGAAGCTTGCCGATGTCAAGATCGTTTGTTCCGGCGCTGGCGCCGCGGCGATCGCCTGTCTCAATCTCCTGGTTTCGATGGGCGCCCAGCGCAAGAATATCTGGGTCTGCGACATCGACGGGGTCGTGCATGAAGGCCGCACGACGCTGATGGATCGCTGGAAGGCGGTCTATGCGCAGAAGACCGACAAGCGCGTGCTGGCTGACGTGATCGGCGGCGCCGATATCTTCCTCGGCCTTTCGGCGCCCAACGTGCTGAAGCCGGACATGGTCAAGCAGATGGCGGACCACCCGCTGGTGATGGCGCTGGCCAATCCGAACCCGGAGATCATGCCGGATGAGGCGCGCAAAGCGCGCCCCGATGCGATGATCTGCACCGGGCGCTCCGACTTCCCAAATCAAGTCAACAACGTCTTGTGTTTTCCGTTCATCTTTCGCGGCGCGCTCGACGTCGGCGCCACCGCGATCAACGAGGAAATGAAGAAGGCTGCGGTTGACGCCATTGCCCAGCTCGCGCGCGATCCGCCGGTGGACGCGGTCGCGCCCGGCTTCGACAGCGGCGAGGCGCAGGGCTTTGGTCCGGGATCGCTTATTCCAAGTCCGTTCGATCCGCGGCTGATTCTGCGCATCGCGCCCGCGGTCGCGAAGGCGGCCATGGAGTCGGGCGTCGCAAGCCGGCCGATCGCGAAGTTCGAAGACTACACGGCTCAGCTCGAGCGCTTTGCGTTCCGCTCCGGGCTTGTCATGAAGCCGATGTTTGCCAAGGCCAAGACCCAACCGGTTCGGGTGATCTACGCCGAGGGCGAAGATGAACGCGTCCTGCATGCCACGCAGGTGGTCCTCGAGGAGAATTTGGCGCGGCCGATTCTGGTCGGACGTCCGTCGGTTGTCGAAGCGCGGATCAAGCGATTTGGCCTCGCCATCAAGGCGGGCCGGGATTTCGATCTCGTCAATCCCGAGGATGATCCCCGCTATAAATCCTATGTGCAGTCCTATATCTCGATCGCCGGCCGCCACGGCGTGACACCCGACGCGGCGCGCACAATGGTGCGCACCAATGCAACCGTGATTGCCGCACTGGCGGTAAGTCGTGGCGAGGCCGATGCCATGATCTGCGGCGTCGAGGGCGGCTACATGAGCCATCTGCGCCACGTCCGCGAGATCATCGGCTTTCTGCCGGGGGTGAGCGATTTCGCAGCCCTTGCGCTGTTGATTACGCGCAAAGGGGCCTATTTCATCGCGGATACGCAGGTGCGGCCGAACCCGAGCGCCGAGGAGATCGCCGAAATGGCGGCGCTGGCGGCGATCCACGTGCAGCGCTTCAATATCAAGCCAAAAATCGCGTTCGTGTCACATTCCGATTTCGGCAGCTATGATACGGAATCCTCACGTAAAATGCGGCGCGCCACCGCGCTCTTGAAGCAGAACCATCCCGAGATCGAGGCCGATGGCGAGATGCAGGGCGATACCGCACTCTCCGAGGCGGAGCGGAAACTGGTCCTGCCGCATTCGCAGTTGGAAGGCGAGGCCAATATCATGATCATGCCGAACCTCGACACCGCCAACGTCGCCTATCAAATGATCAAGTCGCTAGCCGACGCGCTACCGGTCGGGCCGATCCTCATCGGTCCTTCGCGGCCCGCGCATATTCTGACGCCCTCGGTGACCGCGCGTGGCATTCTCAACATGACAGCGGTCGCCGCCGTCGAAGCGCAGGAGCGGGCGGGTCGGCAGCAACCGTCGCTGTTCGGCTAGCCAAGGCAAATCCAGCCGCGGTGGTCGGCCGGGAAATCGATTGACCGTTTGAAAAGCAGGCGCGGAACGCCCATAATCGCCCCGCCATCAGCGAACCCGCGATCCAGTGAGGCCGACCATGCCAGCGTTTATTACCTTCGGGCGAATCCTGTTCGCCATGCTCTTCATCGTCTCCGGGGGCTCCAAGCTTCTGGATCTGGCGGCGACGGCCCAAATGATGGAGAAGATCGTTCTTCCTGCGGCACTTTCAACCTACATTTCGCAGCTCGAAGCCATGACCGGGATGGCGATGCCGCAAATGATGGCGATCGCGGCGGGAGCGCTCGAGCTGATCTGCGGCCTCATGATCGCGCTGAACTTCGGCGCGCGGTTTTTTGCGTTCCTGCTGATCCTGTTCGTGGTAGCCGCAACATTCTATTTTCACGATTTCTGGAATCAGACCGGTGCCGAGGCCAGGAACAACCTGATCCATGCGCTGAAAAACCTGTCGCTCATCGGCGCCTTGTTCATGATCGCTGGATATGGCCGGCCGGCGCCGGCTCACGAACCTGCCTATGACGTCTGAGGTGCGCGACGCCACGGCGTCACGGTGACGCCTTCTTTGGCGATCGAGAGTTTGGCTTTCGCCGGCTCCCAGGCCGTGAGCAGCCAGGACTTCCTGCGGGGATTGGCGCGGCACGCCTGAGAAGACCGGCTCTCCGCTGCTCAGGCGGACGCGTGGCGCCTGCGACAGCCAGAACGTGTCATAGCGATCCATGAACATGTCGAACACGTTCGGTCCGCCGATGATCGCGACCGTCCCCGAACGAATGCCGGCATGGTCGCAGGCGGCATCGAACGAAGCTCCGGCCGGATTCCACAGCGTGGCTCTCGGATTGGACGGATCATTGGCGATGTCGCTGACCGTCCGGGTCAGGATGAGGCGTTTTCTTTGCGCCGAGTTCGGCTGCTCCTCATGGGAGCGGCGGCCGTGCACGATGAGGTCGGCGCGGTCGAGGGCGGCGGTGAAGAAACGTTTGTCGCCCTCGAATTTCAGCTCGATCCGGCATCACGTGATCGGCATTGGCCAGCATGCCGTCAGCGGACACGATGACATAACCTTCAATGCGGAGGATCGGCACAGGCGCTCCTCGCGCGCGCCGGCTACTCCGAGATCGTCTGCACCACGCTCGAGACCGGCCGCGAACTTACCGTCGGCAGCTTCACGTCCTTCATCAGCTCTTCGTCATATTGCGGAAGCGTCTCGACCGGGGCTTTCGCCTTCATCTGCACCACTTTGTAGCCTTCGGCCTTCAGTTTGCGCAGCAGTGCCGGCAGGGCCTCCGCGGTGTATTTGTGGAAATCGTGCAGCAGGATGATGCCCTTGCCGAGCTTGTCGAGCTTCTTCATGGTGACGTCGATCACCTGCTGCGGGTTGCGCGCCTTGAAATCGAAGGAGTCAAGGTCGCAGGAGAACATCGCGATATTTCTGGTGCCGAGATAGGTCACCATTTCTGGCGGGTGTTGCAGCGCCGGGAAGCGGAAGAATGGTGCGGGCGAAGTACCCAGCGCCCATTTCACTGCGCTGAAGCCCTTCTCGATTTCTTCCTTGCGCTGATCTTCGGTCAGTTTCTTGTTGGTGAGGGTCGCGTGCGACCAGGTGTGTGATCCGATAGTGTGGCCGGCGGCCGCTACCTGCTTGAGGATTTCCGGATAGTAGGTCGCATGCTTGCCGATCGGAAAGAAGATGCCGGTCGTGCATTCGTCCGCCAGCGTCTTCAGCACCGAGGGCGTGTTCTGCGGCCACGGGCCGTCGTCGAAAGTCAGCACCACTTCCTTCTCACGCAGGAAATCGAGCTGCTTGAAGTGCTCGAAGCCAAACCCCGGTCCGCCCGTGGTATCGATCTCAACGACACGGCCGATTCCGAGCGCGTCGGGATTTGCGCAAGGCGGCTTGGCTGGCGCCGGCGTGGCTGCTGCCGCGGCGGCGGGCGCCGTTGTGTTCTTGGCGGCGGGGGTCTGCGACCAGGCGGCGCCTGTCGCGCAGAGTGAAACCGTGCCTGCAATAATCAAACCTGCCACAATGCGCATCTTGCTTTTCCTTTGACCTGGTCGCGCCCCGCACCCCCGGTATCTTGCGGCGCTCGAGCGATTTCCCGTTTTTGTCATCCTAGCCTAGTTGGACCGGTGCGGCCACGGCAAAGGCTTTTTCGAGCTCGGCCGATTTGTTCGCCTAACCGGTTAATTTCAAAGGATTGGCCGCCGATATTGACGCGTTTCTTCAGGCGTCGGCGAGAAGGCGCGCAATCGCGGTCTTGACCCGAGTAACCAGTGGGTCGACCGTTTCGGGAAAGACCTCGGCGATATCGCCATCGCGGCCAATCAGATATTTGTGGAAGTTCCAGTGCGGGACATCGTTGGGCCGCGCGTTGGCGGCCCATTTTTAGAAGGGGTGCGCATTTGCTCCCCTGACGACCGCTTTTGCGGCAATCGGAAAGGCAACGCCATATTGGTGTTGTGCGGTTTGCGCGATCTCGGTGGCGCCACCGGGTTCCTGGGCACCGAAATCGTTGGAGGGAACGCCGACAATCATCAGGCCGCGGTCGCGAAACTCGCTCCACAATTGCTGCAAGCCGGCATATTGCGGCGTGAAGCCGCACAAGGACGCAGTGTTGACCACAAGAATCGGCCGGCCGGCATAATCCGCAAGCCTGATTTTGCCGCCGGCCAAGGCAGGAAACGAAAAGGCGTAGGCCGTGATCCTCGTCATGGCAGCCTGCGCGCTGGCCGTTCGTGTCCACAGCGGACCGGTCAGCGCGGCTAGCGATGAAACGAGAATTGTCCTGCGGTCGATCATCGAAGGCTCACGGTTTGGCACGAATAAGGTCGATTGGGATTAGTCTAACCGCCCAGAGGCTTGGGTCTCAACAAGCCCGTTATGGACGGTGCGCGGGGCACCAGTACAGCGGCAGCAAAGGCAGGTAATGCCGGTTCCATTGGCATATCGGTTCCGGCCCCCGACGCATGAATGCGTATTTGACGGGCTCTGCCTGTCCAACCGTGATCTGCAATCCGAACAGAACGACCCCGATGGGGTAGGCCCATTTGTGAAAGCGCAGATTAGTCAGACTTTCGAGCAGGATCGCGCCGGCGAGGATGATCAGCGGGTCGGTGAAGATGAAATATTCGGATTTCATTCCGCGCCGCACGCCGAGTGCGTCGAAGCCGGTCGCGGCCAGCATTAACACGAGCGCCTGGATCGCAACCTGTCTTTCACCGCGGCGCCACACATTCACGATGCCGGGCACGATCAACCAGGTGAGAAATACCGTCGGGCGGGGCGAGGAGTGCAGCACGAAGCTGTAGCGCGCAAGGGCCGATCCGATCCCGTCGAGAAGAAGCCACAAAACTCGCCAAAGGCTGGATCCGTTTGCCGCCGCGGTCGTGTCCGAATCCGCGAATGTCAGCATTTTCTCCAGCGGATTGAATACCGCGATCACATTGCTGGTGTTGTACTCGAGATTGAGCGCAAGCAGCGCGACCGACGCGCCCGCCACCACCGCCGAAATCGAAGCCAGCGTCTCGGCTGGGCTGACGCGCCAGATCGCGGCAAAAGCGATCATGCAGCCGCCGATCAGCGCCAGAATCGCGGCCTGATAAATGCCGAAGCGGCCGAGCAACAGGGGATGCAACTGCGCCGCGTCGAGAAGCGTGCGATCAAAGCCGGTGACGACAAGCGGCCACGCCGCCCATGCCGCGGCGATCGCTGCGACAATGACGATGATCGCCGCGGAAAAGCCTGATCGCGGATAGCGCCAGAACGAAACGCTGGCGCTTTGCGCACCTCCGAAGGGCAACACCAGCATCGGCAACACGCCGATCAGCGGGATTACCTGCACCTTGTTCTCCAGACCAAGCATGCAAAGCGCCGCGGCAAGCGCCATCCAGAGCGGACGCGCAATGGTCGCACGGCGTCCAATCACGATCAGGATCATCAGCGCGAAGATCACCGGACACGCCGCCAGAAGCTCGGTGCGCAAAATCCGCGAGTGCACGGCGATGCCGCCGGAGAAGGCAAACACAAAGGTCGCGATCAGGGCGACGCGCCAGTCGCGTACAATCATGCGCATGAGCGCTGCAAAAATCAGCAGGCAGCCGGTCGCGATCAGAAGGGCAAGGACGCGGCCGGCGCGAATGGCGCTGGTCATGGCGGTATCGAAGGCCTCGGGGCCGGAAGTCTGCGGAATCGTTGACAGCGAATAACCCTCGAGCAGGCCGAGACCATGCAACAGTTGAAACCAGACCTTGACGGACAGGATGGTGATGTAGCCTGTGTGATCGAAGTAAAGCTGCGGCTTGCCGTCGTTGAGGGCAAGCGCATTGCAAACCATCACGAGATCCATGTCGGCGTTGCGCCACCAGATCAGCGCGTAACCGTACAGGAGGAACGAGGCCGCAAGCCCAGCGACAATGGCCACCAGCCCACCGCTCCAGCCGAGAATTGTCAGTTGGCGGAGGGCGTCTCGCGCCGCAGGGGGCGACGGTTGGGTCATCGAGGTGCGGGTCAGAGACTGTTCCATGCCGGGGGTCTTTTATCCCAGCCTCTGGTCCAAAGCGACCGGCGACAGCGCCGGCTTCCCGAGACCTAACGCAGCGAGACGATGAAATCCGTTCCCTCGCCAGTTTCGCCGGCGGCGATACCCTGATCGGATACGATGATCGACCCACCCGTCGAAAGCGCTTCGTAGATCCTCGCCATGACGTCTGCGGGGAGGTTGAGACGATCCAACGCCTCGGTGGGACTGTCAGGTGCCGGCAGCGGCTTGGCCTCGACCGGAGCAGCACCCTTGCGCCTGCGCGAGCTTCGCTGGTCTTCATCGCGGCGCTCGGCGTATCTGCTGGGCGGGGGAAGCGAGACCACCGACCAGTGCAGGACATTGGCGTCCTCCTTGTCGACCTGGGCAGTAAATATGTGCGTTCCGAGCCGCCGTTCGGCCGGTGCAATCGTCACACGCGCGTCGAACAGTGGGGAAAAATTCTGTCTGACGTAAAGCTTCGAATCCTTGCGGCTGATGAAGACGGCGATCTGTCCGCTGCGCTTGGGTGTGGAGGCCGGGTCGATCTTCGGTGAGGCTGCCTTCGCCGCGTCGCTGGCGCGGGTCTGATCCTTCTTGGGCTCAGGCGTCGCCGCGGGGGCCGCTACGGGCTTGGCGTCTTCGGCAGGTTTTTCAGCTGATTTCTCGGGAGCGACCTTGGGCGGCTCGGCTTTGACTTCGCCTGCCCTGGCTTCCTTTTCCACGACTTTGGCCTGCTCGGGCTTGATCGCTTCGCTCGCGGAAGGCTCGCCCGTCAAGGTCTCGGTCTTTGCCGTCTCGGCCTTTTCAGCCTCGGTTTTTACGGCTTCGCCGGCAGCGGCCTCGGCCGGCTTGACTTCGGCAACCACGACTTCGGACGATTTCGTCTCGGCGGGCTTCTCTGCAGTGGGTTTTTCGTCGGACGATGCCGCTTCCTCGCGCTTTGGAGTGTCCTGCTCGGCTTCGGACTTCGAAGCCTCGGATTTTGCGGCCTCGGGATTCACGGCCTCGGGCTTCGCAGCTTCCGGTTTTGCCTCGGGCATCGGAGGCTCGTCTTTGTCGGAAACCGCGGCTTTGGCCGCCGTCGGCGCGCCAGCGCTGGAAGGCGGCGCATCGGTCATCGTGATCGGTTGGTTGGTTGCCGGCAAGCCGTTGCTGGCGTCCGCGGTACGGGTCTGCGGCGGCGTATTGTCTTCGTGGCCGATGGTCGAACGCAGTTCGATTTTTGTTTCGGCGACCTCGGGCTTGGTTGCCGTTTCGACTTCCGTCGCATTCGCGACTTGCGCAACCGCCGGCGTGTCCGGCTTCGGCTCCTCGGCCGCAACCGGCTGCGGCGGGACCTTCAATGTCGCAAGCAGCGGATGATTGAAGCTTTCGGGGGTGACGTCGCCTGGCGTGATGACGACGCGCGCGCCCATCTTGGTCCAGTTCCACATCTTCATGGCAAAAGCCATCGGCATGCGGATGCAGCCATGCGAAGCGGGATGCCCTGGCAGCACGCCAGCGTGCATCGCTACGCCAGACCAGGTGATCCGCTGCATATAGGGCATCGGAGCGCCGCTATAGATGTTGGAGTGATGAAGCTTTTGCTTTTGAATGATGCTGAACACGCCCATCGGGGTGGGATGGCCGGGCATGCCGGTGGAAACCGGTGTCTCCGCGAAAAAGCCGTTGGAGTCGTAAATCCGCATTTTTTGCCTAGCGATCGAGATCGAGATGATCAACGGTCCCTGCGGCTTCGCCTCCTTCTCGGCAATGTCGGGTTTCTTGTCCGCGCGATGCCGGGCCTTCTGGCGCCGCTGCGGAGCCACCGGCGCTGGCCGGGAAAGGCCGGGGTCGGAATCCTGCCAATAATACACGGCTGCTTCCGCCTGCGCGGTGACGCCGACCGTTCCCATCGTTGCCAAGACCGCGGCCCGCCAAAACCGTTCGGCTACGATCGCTACCCTATGCCCGTTCACGCGTTCTACCTTCAATTCCAACATACGAGATTTAGTGTTGCAGACGGGATACGCGTTCACCAGCGCAACGCGTACCAATCCCCCGATTTTGGCCCAGAGCGTAGCAAAAAAGCCTCACATTACGTTAACCGCCGGGCGGACCGAGCCTTCCGGTGTCGGCGGCCAGCACCTACATCCGTCGGGCCCGCGCCTACGGAGAAATTCATGACACGCCAAGCCGCAAGCCAATGTGACACGCGATGGGGACGCTGGGCCCTTCTGGCACTTGCGTTGATCGCGTGGCCGGTGTCGGTCGCGCTGGCGGCCGACGAACCGGACCTGATCTTCCGCCGCTCGACCGTGTTCAAGTTGCTCAGCCCGAACGACAAACTCGCGACCTACGGCGTCGATGATCCCGAGGTCGAGGGGGTGGCCTGTCATTTCACGGTGCCGGAGCGGGGCGGCATCAAGGGCTGGCTGGGGGTTGCCGAGGAGGTGTCGGATATCTCGCTGGCCTGCCGCCAGATCGGCCCGATCCATTTCAAGAACAAGATGGGGCAGGGCGACGACATGTTCCGGCAGCGGCGGTCGCTCTTCTTCAAGAAGATGCAGATCGTACGCGGCTGCGACGCCAAGCGGAACGTGCTGGTCTATATGGTTTATTCCGACAAGCTGATCGAAGGCTCGCCCAAGAATTCGACCTCGTCGGTGCCGATCATGCCGTGGGGGGCGGGCGATACCGCTGTTCAGAAATGCAGCGAGTTCGTCCAGTAGGCGGGCCGCCGGGAAGGGCGCCTTAGGGCTTCCGCGAAACCGGACGCGGGCGCACCCAGACGTCGTTGCGGGCACTCGGGTCACGGCATCCCACCAAACGCACCAGTTTTTGCGGCGTTGATTCATTGCCGCGACCGCCTGGGCCGTGCTGCTCCGACATGGCGCCGCAAACCCCCGTTTCGCCATCGTTCGCTCGATGTCCGCCATCAATCTGCAGCTCGCGAAAAACGCCTGTCTCCGTCAAACTTTCAACCGTCTGCCGCACGGGTTTATTGCCGCGGCCCTTGATACCGACATCGATGCTGCCGCTGCCCACGATGTTGTCCCTGGTGAGATTCCGTGCCAACGCGCAATCCCCGACAAAGTTGCCGGCGATCCCTACGGAAGTCGGCCGGAGCAAGGATTTGGTTCACCGCATCGGCCAATGAACGACAGCACTGGTTCACTGAACGACGAAGAAATGGTCCAATGAACGACATATGCTATTGAAAAGATTAGAAATAGGATTGCCCGCGGCAAGACGCTCATTTGTGCTTGGGCCCGAGGCGCGGGATGCACTTTCGTGAGCGGACGACCCCCGTTGACGTCATCTTGGTACCGGAGATTTCCTTGACCTGGCCTGCCGGGCAGGTTCCGTCGTCGACCTTGATGCGCTGGCCCAGCCGCAAGTCAACGATGTCCTGCTCGCGCGAAACCTGTTGGGCAAACGCCGGCACCGCGGTCGCGAGCAACCCACAGCTCCCCAGTATGGCAAGTCCTCTCGCAAGACACGATCCATGCGTATGTGCCGAGAAGCGGATATTGCGATTGCCGGTCATCCGGTGCTTCCATGGGGCGTGAGGCCGCATCGCCAAAGTGTATGGGTGCGGCCGCGATTCTGAAAGCTGTCCAGACAGGATCATTCGTGCCGCGCGCTTTGTTCAATCCCGGCGGCCGGCAACAGAGAACGTGACGCCATGAACTCCAAACGACATCACGAGAAGAATCCTTGATGCCGTCGATGCCAATTTCGAGGCGCAGCTTGCGACTACCGGGGATTTTGTCGCAATCCCCTCGACCCGCGGCGCCGAGGGACCGTGCCAGGACATGATCGGCGATCTCCTGCGCGAGCGCGGCTATGAGGTCGACGACTGGCATATCGATGTCGATGAGCTCAGGGATTTGCGCGGTTTCGGTCCGATCGAACATGATTTTTCGAAAGCTCGCACCGTGGTCGGCACTTTCCGGCCCACCAGTAACCTCGGCAAATCGCTGATCCTGCAAGGCCATTGCGACGTTGTGCCGACCGGACCGATCGAGATGTGGGAGACGCCGCCGTTCTCGCCAGTCATTCGCGATGGGAGAATGTATGGCCGCGGCGCCTGCGACATGAAGTCCGGCACCATCGGCGCACTCTACGCGCTTGATGCCATCAAGGCGGCCGGTCTGAAGCCAACGGCACGGATTCATTTCCAGTCGGTGATCGAGGAAGAAAGCACTGGCGTTGGCGCGCTCTCGACCCTGCAGCGCGGTTATCGCGCCCAGGCCTGTTTCATTCCCGAGCCGACTTCCGGCAAGATGGTACGTTCGCAGGTCGGCGTCATCTGGTTTCGCCTGAAGGTACGCGGCCACCCTGTGCATGTCTTCGAGGCCGGCAGCGGCTCCAATGCGATTACCGCGGCCTACTATTTGATTCAGTCCCTGGAGAAACTTGAGGCCGAGTGGAACCAGCGCGCGAAAGGTAACCGCCATTTCAAGGCCGTGACACACCCCATCAATTTCAATCCGGGCATCATCAAAGGTGGCGACTGGGCTTCCAGCGTGCCGGCTTGGTGCGACGTCGATTGCCGGATTGCGATCCTGCCGGGCTGGTCGGTCGCCGACTGCCAGGCCGAGATTATCGGCCACGTCGCGGCAGCGGCGCGCGAGCATCGATTTCTGTCCAACAACCCGCCTGCCGTGGAATGGTCCGGCTTTCTGTCGGAAGGCTACGAACTGAAGGATTCGGCCGCCGCCGAAGCCGCGTTCGGCAAGGCCTACGGCGCGGTCTACGGTGGCGCGGTGCAGGATCTCGTTTTCACGGCACTCACCGACACGCGGTTCTATGGACTGAACCACAACATTCCGAGCCTCTGCTTCGGCGCCAGCGGAGCCGCGATGCACGGGTTCAACGAATATGTCGATCTCGAACTCCTTGCGGAAATCGACCAAAGCGACTGCGCTCTTCATCGCCGAGTGGTGTGGGGTGGAGAAGTTGTGAGCGCGGGCCAAAGCGCTGCGACAATCGCATCGAGCCCGTCCGTCAGTCAGTGCGGGCCGAACCCGGCTACAGGATCAGCGTCGGCGCGCGATGAAGGAAAACGGGAGCATTGCCAAATGACGCCACTTGAGAAAATTCGCGCGATGAAAATGCCTTTTGCCGAACTGAAGGGCGTCACATTCACCGATGCCGAAAATGATCGCGTGGTGGCGCGGATGCTGGTTCGCCCCGACCTCTGTACGCTCAACCACACGATTCACGGCGGAGCGATAATGGCTTTGGCGGATTCTGTCGGTGCCGCGGCCACGGTGATCAATCTGCCGGAGGACGCCAAGGGCACGACCACCATCGAGAGCAAAACCAATTTCGTCGGCGGTGCGAAGGAGGGAGCAACTCTGATCGCGACCGCCACCCCGGTGCATCGCGGACGGCGCACCCAGGTCTGGCAAACAAGGCTGGAAACCGAGGACGGAAAGCTGGTCGCGGTAGTGACCCAGACCCAGATGGTGCTGTGAAAAAGCCGCATCCGGCGGGCTCGTTAACGAATAGATCGCAACCTTCTGCCGTAATTTGAGGCGGCGGGCGGGCTTGAATTCCATGTTGCAATGCACAATATAAGCGACCTAGGGATTCGACGCCTCCTCGAGGGCCGCCAAGAGGAGTTTTTACGTGAGCTACCAGGACGCTCTCAGTTCGACCGTCGCCAAAGGCACGGTTCGGACGCTGAATCAGCAAGAAGAATTACCGCTGCTGCGCGATCATCTGTTGCGGCTTGATCGGGAAAGCCGGCATGATCGCTTTCACGGCTTCATGGACGACAGCTTTATCGAGCGCTATGCCGCAAAATGCGCAAGCGACGGCACCATCATCATCGCCTATCTTGAAGATGGCGTAGTTCGGGGTGCGGCCGAGTTGCATCCGCCGGATCAATCCCCGGATTCTGAACCCGAAATCGCGTTCAGCGTGGAGGCTCGTCTGCGCCGCCAGGGCGTCGGCAGCATCCTGTTCCGCAAGTTGATCGCTGAGGCCCGCGCGAAGGGCTACCGCTCGTTGCGGATCACCACCGGCGCGCAGAATGAGGCCATGCGGGCGCTCGCCAACAAGTTCGGCGCGCATCTGACATTCCGCCACGGCGAATCCACCGGCACCATCGATCTAAAGCCGCAATCGCCGGCCGAAACCGCAAGGCCTGGGATCACCACGCCGATCGATGCGGCGCGCGCGATGATCAACTTCAATCGCGCCTATTGGAGACTTCTGCTGCGAATGTATGGCTGGGGGCGGACGGCCTGATCGCCCTGAGCCGCCAATGGGCAGGCGCGTCGGAAGCACCGCGTCTTAAGTGCCCGTCCGCTTGTCGTTGCCAAATCTCCGGACTACCCGGCGCTCGACGACGACCGAGCGCTGTGCGCCCTGTTCTCCGGCGATCACCCGGGTCGTGGAACGCGCAAGCGCGCGACCGGCCTTCTTGACTTCGGCGGTGACGGATTCGATCGGCAATCCCATCAGCGAGGCAGCGATTTCCGCCTGTTCACTCTGATCGTCGGTAATGCCGGTCGCTGCGAAGATGGCTTCTTCCAGCGTCGGCGGATCGCGCCGGACGCGCCGCGGCCCATACTTGGTGTTCCAGTCCTGGCTCATCGCGGCCCCCTGTTTGCTTGAAAGTACCTAGGGACGGTCATGTTGCATTGCAATATGAATTTGGTGTGGCAATCCAGCTATGCGTTTTCCGATTCAGAGGCTTTCCATCTTGGTGGCGTCATAAATTTCGATGGCGGGAATTGCGGTGGCGAGAGGGCGAAGCGCGCGGACGAAGTCGCGTGAGGCTGGCACCGCGAAATGGGCCGCCAGTGCAGCGCGATCTGCCCACTGCTCGATGAACACCAGCCGGAGCGGGTTCTCACAGTCGACATGTACGGCGTGAGTGAGGCAGCCGTGCTCTTTGCGTGATCGACGCACGTGCTCCAGGCTCAGCCGGCGGGCTTCATCGAGGGAATCCTCCCGTGCGGTCACGCTGCCGGTTACTACGATCATCGGGTCTCTCCCGCCATTTTTGATTTGTGTTTCACGCGACCGACTCGCCGGCGCTCACGAAGTCGATCGGCCGCTGCGGCCAGCGCTTGAGCGCGGCACGCCCGGCATCGGTCAGGAGATAGATGCCGCGCTCGGCGCGATCAAACCAGCCATACACGTTGTGCAGCAGAATTTTTGGGGCGTCCGGAATTTCGGGCTTGAGGTCGCGCACCCGCCGGGGCCCGTCCGACAGCGCCAATGCGCAGGCCAGCGCCTGTTGGCGGTAGGCCGTCATGATCGGTGCGCGCGTGCTGCCGCCCAGCGCCGGATCGCCCCGGCGCCGCCGATGTTCGGCAATGAGGCGGGAACGCTTCTTCGAGTCGCGGCGCGGGCTGGTCGCGGGCGAGACGATCACCTCGACATCGCCCGACTTGGTAACCGCGAGCATGCCAAAACCGAGGCGTCGGCAGAGGTTTCGATAGCGCGCATCGCTCTCACGTCCCTTGCCGCGCTCGGAAAGTTTGGCGGCGAGCCAGACCTCGTCGCAGGCAGCGGCGCGATCAACGGCCTGCAAGATCAGTTCAAGGTTGAAGGAAAGCTTCAATTCGCCGACGACCACGATCGGAGGATCGTCGCCGCTCAGCGCCACGAGGTCGCAGCCGCCGACTTCGCCCTTGACCGTAAAGCCGAGCTTTTCAAGGAAACGTTTGACGGGCAGGTATAGCGCGGTTTCCAAGGGGGCTCCCGTGTCGTGGCCGGCGACTCACCCGTTGAGTTTAGCCCGGATCGCCGTCGGCGCGCGGGGTGTGATTTGATCAGGCGGGCCAGGAGCGGCTATTCTGCTACCTGGACAGATTTTTGGGCGCGGCAGGCGATGATTAGAAATGGCCTCTACCACATCACCGTGGAAATGCTTGACGGGATCAAGGGCGGCAACCAGGGGGTGATGGTTGTGCGCGACGGCACGCTGCGCGGCGGCGACTTGTTCTTCTACGCCTATGGGACCTACACGGCGGCAAATGGCAAATGGAAGGGCGAGGTGACCAACCTGGAGCATACGCCAAGCTTTGGCGAACGCCCGAATTGGGAGCGCAAGGTAGTGACTATCGGCTTCACGGGAACGTATAACGACGAGACCGCGGATACCGAAGGTATCTCGCTCGCCGGCAAGCAGAGCATTCGGTTCAGATCCAGGTTGCGGCTCTTGGTCCCGGACTAGTGCCTTGATTCGGTGAGACCTAAACCCGGCCGCTTACCGGAAGCAACGCGCCGGTGACGGCGCTCGCCGCATCACTTGCAAGAAACAGGATCACGCTGGCCAGTTCTTCCGGCGTGACCCATTTTGCGAAGTCGGCGTTCGGCATGCTGGCTCGGTTGGCCGCGGTGTCGATGGTTGACGGCAGCACCGCGTTGACGGTGATCTTGCCTTTCCATTTCGGCGGCGAGCGCCTCGGTGAGCCGATGCACGCCGGCCTTCGATGCGGCGTAGGCGCCCATGCCGGCACCGGCCTGCAATGCGCCCATCGCGCCGACATTGACGATCCGCCCGGCGCTGGAGGCGACAAGATGGGGGATCGCCGACCGCGACGCGTTCAGCGCGGTGAGGACGTTGAGCGCATACATGCGCTGCCAGGTCTTCGCGTCGCCTTCAGAGATTGTCTCGAACGCAAAGCCGCCCGCGATATTGATCAGCACATCGAGCTTGCCGAAATGCGAGGCCGCCGCATCGATCGCCTTTTTGGCCTGGGCCGAGTCCGTCAGATCGACGCCGCCAAGCTCGATCCGGTGTGAGGTAGCCTCGACTTGTGAGGCTGCGTGATCCACGCCGGCTACGCGTGCGCCCAGCTGCTGCGCGGATTTCGCGACCACCTTGCCGAGCGCGCCCGAGGCGCCGGTCACGACAACGACTTTTCCATCCATAAGGCTTCTCCCGGCCGTGGGAGGGCCACACTATCGTCAGGCCAAAACCATTTGCAATGCCACGAAATCTGCTGGCCAAAGGCGGTTCAGGTGTGAAACCGCCTTCCGATCGATCGTCCCCATATTCGTACGGCCCCACATTCCGCCGCCATATCGGCCGATCGATAAAATTTGCCGGAGTTTTGTAAGCGGAATTGAGAACCATCGGGCTATAGCTGCATGTCGCTCAATTCAGGGGCTGGAAACATCATGATGAGACATCTGCCTGACCACGGTTTGCCGCTTGTTCAGCTCAAGGAACAACGGCGGGATTTGGTTGTCGCGTTGCAAAACCGCAACGGCCCGGTGAGCGGCTGGGAATTGATGCAGATCGCCGCCGTCCAGCAGGCGATTTCCGCCTTCGAGGACGTCATTGCCGATCTCGATGCGGAAATGGAGATGGAAGCGGCTGCGTAAGCGGTCTGTTCGCTCCGAAGCCAGTCCCATTGCCCCCGGAGAAATGATGCCCGGACCGCCTCGGTCAGGGACTATACACTCGCCTCTCGCACGCGTATTGCACACCCGATCAGCGGAAAGTGCCGGGGGCGAATATGATTTGGTGCAAAACTACCATTTCCTGTGCGGTATTTCTGATCGCGGGCGCTTTCGCTGCCTCATCGCCGATTTCAGCGCAGACTTTAATAGTTATCGCTGCGCCGACGGCACCCGCTTCATTACCGGATTTTATGCCGATGATTCCCGCGCATATTTGCAGATCGACGGCGTCGCCGTGACGCTCAAGAAGCGCCTCGCCTTGTCAGGGGCGCGTTATTCCGGCAGTGGCGTAACCTTGGTGATCACCGGGGCCGGCACCACCATCAAGCATGTCGGACGGCCGGTGACCGCGTGCGAGCTGACATAAAAAAGAGCCGAAACCATTTTCGTTCCGGCCCTTCGAAATTTCCGCATCTGGTATCGTCACCCTTGAACCCTCACTTGCATCAACTATCACGCGCTGATTTGGACTCCTGGATGGCGGCTTCGTGATACCAGCTGCCGCTGCACGCCGCTTCACTCACGCCCAGCGAGGCGGCATCGGCGGCAACCTTGGTCTCCTCTTGACGGCGTTCGCCGAGAGCTGCGCGGCCCCCGGCTGGGAATTGGTAGATCCTGGCGGATCCCTGATTGAAACGCGTATTCATTGATCTCTCCATCGGTCGTGGCGCGTTCGTTCATGCTGCGCCCAACTCGTTCGCGAGTGGTTACTGGAAGACCGATATCGGTCCTGCCCGGCGGTCGTGCAACCTGATCAAAGAGAAATCAGACGATGAATAAAATGTAGGCATTTTTGCTTTTGCCCGGTGCGAAGCAATCGCAGTCTGACCAACGCGCGAGCTATCGCCAAGGTTGCGCAACGGCTCTAACTTTCTTGCGGAATGTTGCGAGAAGCTGCCGCGACATTGATCGGGCGAGGGAAATGCCGACCTGATGCTGCGAAAACAGGCGCTGCTAGGCCCCGAGCATGGTCTTCGTTTCCTCCGTCACCGCGCGCCTTTGCCGCACCTGGAATGCGAGCCGAAGCCCGTGAAACCCAAGCCGATTTCAGCCGGTTGGCCATCGTGTTGCATCGCAACGATTGGCACTTTTATTGCTTGGTACCACGTGGCCGATGGTGGCCGGGTACGCGTGTAGTGATCAAGACTTCGATCCCACACCTTCGCATCATCAACTCATGAGAGGCTCAATGACCAAGTACAAGCTCGAGTACATTTGGCTCGACGGATACACGCCGACTCCGAATTTGCGCGGCAAGACGCAGATCAAGGAATTCGCTTCTTTCCCGACGCTCGATCAGCTTCCGCTTTGGGGCTTCGATGGAAGCTCGACGATGCAGGCCGAGGGCCACAATTCGGATTGCGTGCTCAAGCCGGTTGCCGTCTACCCCGATGGCGCCCGCACCAACGGCGCGCTGGTGATGTGCGAAGTCATGATGCCCGACGGCAAGACCCCGCATCCCTCGAACAAGCGCGCAACCATCCTCGACGATGAAGGCGCATGGTTCGGCTTCGAACAGGAATATTTCTTCTACAAGGACAGTCGTCCGCTTGGCTTTCCGGCGAGTGGTTATCCCGCGCCGCAGGGACCGTACTACACCGGCGTCGGTTACAAGAATGTCGGCGACATCGCCCGCAAAATGGTCGATGAGCATCTCGACCTTTGCCTCGTTGCCGGCATCAACCATGAGGGCATCAACGCCGAAGTGGCGAAGGGCCAGTGGGAATTCCAGATTTTCGGCAAGGGCAGCAAGCGCGCCGCCGACGAAATGTGGATGGCCCGCTATCTGATGCTGCGCCTGACCGAGAAGTACGGCGTCGACATCGAATTCCATTGCAAGCCGCTCGGCGATACCGACTGGAACGGCTCGGGCATGCACGCCAATTTCTCCACCAAGTACATGCGCGAAGTCGGCGGCAAGGAATATTTCGAGAAGCTCATGGAAGCCTTCAAGGCCAACCGCGCCGAACACATCGCCGTTTACGGACCGGACAATCATATGCGCCTGACCGGCAAGCACGAGACGGCATCGATCGATACGTTCACTTGGGGCGTCGCCGACCGCGGCGCTTCGATCCGCGTTCCCCACTCCTTCGTCAACAACGGCTACAAGGGCTATCTGGAAGACCGCCGTCCGAACTCGCAAGGCGACCCCTACCAGATCGCTTCCCAGATTCTGAAGACGATTGCTTCGGTGCCTACCGCCAAGGCGGCTGCCGCGTAAGTCGTTCAAGACGCGTTCCGGACC
This sequence comes from uncultured Alphaproteobacteria bacterium, assembly GCA_963722265.1. Lineage (GTDB taxonomy): Bacteria > Pseudomonadota > Alphaproteobacteria > Rhizobiales > Xanthobacteraceae > Bradyrhizobium. Next base: position 215,198 of record CAVRKR010000002.1, read on the forward strand.
GTCTTTTGGTCCGTGAGGCGTGATTGCCGCAAACCTGATCCGCCAAGGCGCACGCTTTGGCGGATCATTGCATTTTGGACACGGGATTGCTGTGCTAGAAGCGGCGGCCGCGGCGACAGGGATTGCGGAATGGAAAATTCGATACGCCTGCTTTCGACGCTTGCCTTGATGGGAGCAGTGCACGGCCTTGCGGACCAATACGAGGCGGCGAATGGCGTGCACATCGATGCCGATTTTGCACCGACGCTCGGGCTGCTCGATCGCTTGCGCAATGGCGAGGCCGCCGACGTCCTCATCCTGACCCGGGAAGGGCTCGCCGGTCTTGCGGCGACGGGAAGCGTCATTGCGGAGAGCTGCGTCGATCTGGCGCGCTCTTTTGTCGGCCTTGCGGTGAAGGCGGGTAGCGCTCGTCCCGACATCGCTAGCGAGGAAGCGTTGCGCAAGACTTTGTTGGGCGCGCGGTCGATCGCCTATTCGCGTCTCGGCGCCAGCGGCATTTTCTTTGCGCAACTGATCGCGCAATTGGGAATCGCATCTGAAATCATCGCCCGCGCCACGATCGTCCCGCAGGGACTTACCGCCAAACGGCTGGTGACCGGTGAGGCGGATCTCGCGGTTCAGCAGATCAGCGAGCTGAAGCAGGTCGCTGGTATCGAGATCGTTGGACCGATCCCGCTTTACCTGCAGGAGTCCGCCGTGTTTTCCGCAGGGGTTCTGGCGGTCTCGAAGAAGGCTGAAGAAGCCGCAGAACTCTTGAAATTTCTCGCTTCGCCGGAGGCGTCGTCCGTGCTGCGCGAGTCCGGGCTGGAGCCCCTCTCGTAAGAGCAGGAAAAACGCGCGGCGGTTGTGTCCTTGATCAAGCGCAAGGTGCTTGCCGGCGAAGGCCGATAGCTTTATCCAAAATCCGCGCCGGCAAATGCTCGCGCGAGTGGGGCGTTTGGCATGGAGCATCCGATGAACTGGCGTGGGTTGATTGTCCTTTTAATTTGCGCTTCGCCGCTGGTGGCTGCGGCCCAGACCGGGGTCAACCTGCCTCCGTCCGAGCCCTACGTGCCGCGGCTCGGCGACATCATGAATGCGGTGCAAATCCGGCACACGAAACTCTGGTTCGCCGGCAAGGCCGCAAACTGGGATCTTGCGGCCTACGAGATACGCCAACTCAAGGCGGGCCTGGTGGAGGCCGCCATGCTTTATCAGGGCATTCCGGTGACGAATGTCACGACCATGGCGGCACCAGTTCAGGCGATGGCCGACGCGGTCGAAGCCAAGGATACCAAGAAATTCGCCAAGGTTTATGCTGATCTGACGGCCGGATGCAACGGCTGCCATCAATCGATCGGCCGTAGCTTCATCGTTATGCGGGTACCGGATGTTTCGCCGTTTGGCGACCAACAGTTTGCCCCGCAGAAGCCGTAAGGTTGGAACAGTTTCGCGCCGAACGCGGTTGATGAGAGAGGTCAGCTCGAAAAGGTTCAAGCGATGATCCGGAAATTGAGATCGGGCGAATATCGGCTCTATTCCCGCAAGATCAATCCGAAGACCGGCAAGCGCCGCAATCTCGGCACCTTCAAGTCGCGCGCGGCCGCCGAAAAGCACGAGCGCGCGGTGCAGTACTTCAAGCGGCATTAACTAGCTAGAACGAGGCCCGGTTATTTCGTGCCGTACATCCGGTCGCCGGCATCGCCGAGGCCCGGCAGGATGTAGCCGTGATCGTTCAGCCTGTCATCGACCGCCGCCGTCCAGATAGGAACGTCGGGATGCTCGGCCTGGAAGTGCGCAATGCCTTCGGGGGCCGCGAGCAGGCAGACGAAGCGCATGTCGCGCGCGCCGCGTGTTTTCAAAAGCGAAGCGGCTGCGCAGGCGGAGTTGCCGGTGGCCAGCATCGGGTCCATCAGGATCACGGTGCGATCGGAAAGATCATGCGGCGCTTTAAAGTAATATTCGACCGCCTGTAGCGTCTGCGGATCGCGGTAGAGACCGACATGGGCGACGCGGGCGGACGGGACGAGGGCCAGCATGCCGTCGAGAAAACCAACGCCCGCCCGCAGGATCGGCGCGAAGGTGAGCTTCTTGCCGGCGATCTTCGGCGCCTTCATCGACATCAACGGTGTTTCGATGTCGACCATTTCGAGCGGCAGGTCACGGGTGACTTCGTAGCAGAGCAGCATGCCGATCTCGTTCAAGAGCTCCCGAAAACCCTTGGTCGAACGGTCGCGTTCGCGCATCAAGGAAAGCTTGTGCTGGACGAGGGGGTGGCTGACGAGATGCACGGCATTTGTGAGAGTCGTATTTGTCGATGTCATGAAATCTCCTGGCGACCGAACCCGGGCCCTGAGGAGCGGCCCGCCTACCTTCGGCATGAATTTTTGCCCGCGCAAGAGGCAGCGTGCCATGCCGCATCGGGTGGAGCATAGATTGTTTCGTCGTTTCACCCCTCGCAACGACGCAAAAGGCAAACCCACTCGTTCCCGCGGAACGCGTAGCACTCGGGTTGGTGTATCCCATGCGATTCTTCTATTTCGAATTTTTGCGTTCTTGAATGAACTTGAGATAATTGACCGCCGCCTCGGCGTCAGCGCGGCTGAATCGGAAAGTCGGCATGTCCGGATGAATCGTAGTCAGGCCGTCCTGCAATCGTCGTCCAAAATCGTTGTCGTAAAGCTTGCTGTCCCCGAAGGTACGAAAGGGCGGGGCATCGGCGTGCGGGCTTTGGCCAGTCTCCCCGACGGCATGACACTCTGCACACAGATCTGTCAGCAAGGCCTTGCCCCGCTTCTGCTCTTGATCGAGGGCATAACCAGTCCTGCTCAAGGCGCACATCATCAAGAGGACGAGATAGAAGATCTTCATGGCTGATGTCGACGATGGATACCGTGTGCCCCCGGGGCGGACACGAGACGGCATTTCCTTCGTGATTTGCTCGCTACGAGGCCGATTTGATCTTTTCTTCAAGATGTCGCCCGTCGTGATCGCGGTGCAGCTGGCTCAGCGATGCTTCGTCGAATGTGTGGAGTACGGCGCTTAGTTTTTCGTCCTCGCGACAGCCCGGGGCGAAACCGGCGCCGTAGATCTTTCGCAAAGTCCGCACTAGGGTATTGCCGTGCTTGCGGCTGATTTCACCGTTCTTGTCCCGGTGACGCTGATCTAGTCCTGGCTCTTTCATGACGTTGTCCTCCTGTATGACCCCTGATGTCGGTAAGCCGCGGTGCTTGCGGACCAGTCAGTTTGCCAAGTAACGGCGAACGCCCGCCAACCGCATTGACCTCCATCAAGGGGCAAGCGTTGGCAGGCAGGCGAGCGAGTGGGTCAACCTCCCGGGCGCTTGCCGAAAGCGGGCTCAGCGGCTCTCGCCGTCAGGAGCGCGGGTGGCGGACTTGCCGCGGGCCGGGGCTTGTGCGGTCGGGCCGACTTCCTGGCAGGAAAGCTGGACCCACGATCCATCCGCCGCCTGCTGGTAGGCGTGGCAGCCCAGCGCCGCGGGCTGATCATCGACCTTCTGCGCATTGGCGTTGGAATGGGAATTCAGGGAGGAATTCTTCGCCAGCGCCGGCGCCGTCTGTGCAGCGAGGGCGGCGATCGAACCGACGAAGATCACGCGTGCGATCCGCATACAAGCTCTCCGAATTGGGGACGAATTCAATTCAATTAGAAATGATTTCGGCGATTTTTTGGTCATAACGCTTTTCGCCTGAACAAGTGCTTAACAATTGGAAAAAAGGGGAAGGGTCGCGGTGGCCCGACGGGCTCACCCCACAAGGCTCATCCACCGCTCGGTCGCCTGGATCGCCGCCAGCCACAGGCTGTCCGCAGGTTGACCGCGGTGCAGCGCCTTTCCGACGTTGCAAATGGCGAGGAAGGCGCTTGACTGCGCCTCTTCGACTTCGAGGGTCTGTGGGTGGTTTCCCCTAACGAGGCCCACCATTCCGTTGAGGATCGGCAAGGCTTTTTGCGGCGGCTCGCGTTGCGCGAGCCGCAAGGCCTCCATGACCTCTCTTGCTGTCTCGGAATCGCTCTGCATCGACCATCCGCCTGATCGGAAAATTCCAGCAGGTCGGGCGGCGTGCCTCAAAGCGCGCCGCTCTCGATGCGAACCCGATGCTTGGCGCGCCACTTCGGGCCGGGCCCGCGCATGTAGTGGAGCTCGGGCCGATAGGGATCGTTGGCGACCTGGACGAGCCTTTGCCAGCCGGTCACGATCGCATGCAGGTATCGGCGAAACGAGGTCGATGAAGCTTGCGTGATCGACACGATGCGCCCCCTCAATGCGGTTTGCCAAGCACGGACGAAAACGGCATGGCAAAAATTTCCTCGCCGAGTTCGTCGCTGACATGCAGCACCCAATCGCGCCAGTCTTCCGCGCTCGGCGCCATGAGAAGAGATCGCACCACGAGGGCGGCCTGCTCATGCGCCTCGATGAGATTGCCGACCGCGGCGCCGCGTCGGTCGAACCAGACGCCCTCGGTATTGGAGCAATGAAAGAAGACCTGAGCCATATTCCGTCTCCGGCAAATGCGAACTGTGGCTCCGTGAATAGCAGCGGCGATTGAGTCGGAAAATTCGTGTAGATTGCGTAAGTAGTTGTACGGACGGGGAAGTTACGGAGGGGGAACCCCTGCCGAGGCACCAGCCAGTTCCCGCAAAAGCCATCCGAGGTTCCCACATAGGAGCTTCCGCGGTCGATTTGACCTATCGCAAGGTCACTTCTCGGCAGCGAAGTAATCTACAGGCCTCCCCTGGACGAGGAAAACGGAATGACGTCTTCAATTTTGATGGTGGCGTTTCTGGTGATCACGGCGTTTCTGTCGTTCTCCGCATTGATGCGCAGGCCACAGACCGAGAAGGTTGTCGCGAGAACTTCGCGGCAGCGCATCCGGCCGTAAACCCCAAGCCTGCGCGAAGAGGTCATTCCCGTAAGCGCGGATCTTGGCGCCGGCCTGCGTCACGTCGCCTTTTGCGGCGAGCCATCATCAACGTGTGGTGATGCAAGCGGAGTTGAGCTAGGCTTGCCGTCGGAGATGAATGGGAAGTCAGGCCTTGGCGCGCGAGGGGAAAGCGGGGCGGCATCATGATGACCTTACCGGAGTTGGCGGCAGACGCCCTGGAAAAATTTCTCGGTTCCTTCATGCGCCGCCAGTTCGGCTCTTCGCAGACGCAGTTCGCCGAGATCGTGCCCGCGGCCGCGCGTCTCGCGCTTGAATGTATCGGCAATAGCGATGCGCTCTACCACAACGTCGAACACACGCTGCTGGTCACGCTTGCCGGACACGATATCCTTTGCGGCCGCACGTTCTATGTCGATATGACCGCGGAGGATTACGCGCACACCATCATTGCCTGTCTTGCCCACGATATCGGTTACGTGCGTGGGCTTTTCAAGGACGACGGCGAGGACGGCTTTTTGATCGATGCGACCGGCAGGAAAGTGAGCCTGCCGCGCGGTTCTTCCGACGCTGGCCTGATGCCGCACCACGTCGACCGCTCGAAACTTTATATAACAAAGAGGTTCGAAGGCATGGCCGCACTCAACCGGCAACGCATTGCCGATGCGATCGAGGGCACCAGGTTTCCGCCCCGCGACGGCCAGCAATTCGACGAGGAGGCGTCGATCGTTCGCGCGGCCGATTTCATCGGACAACTCGGCGATCCCAATTACATCCGTAAGGCCAACGCGCTCTATCACGAGTTCGAGGAAGTCGGCATGAACCGCCAGCTCGGCTATGACTTACCCGCCGACATCGTCAACCGCTACCCGCAATTCTATTTCAACTGCGTGGCGCCGCACATCCAGACCGAAATCCGCTATCTCAACATGACCTCGAGCGGACGGCAGTGGATCGCAAGCCTCTATGGCAACGTCTTCCGCGCCGAGCGCGAGATTTCGCTGTCTGGGCCGCAACAATAATTGAGGCCGCTAGCCCAAAGACGCCATCCGGCGCCGCAGCCCGCTCCACCTGGAACCGTAGTGCTACGGAATAGCGTACGCGCCGCAAATCACATAACTGGGCAGGGCCCTTGGCTCCTCCCGAGCTGTGGGGCGGGGGACCTGACGAGGCCCGGTCTCCTAGGCACGCCGGGCCTCGTTTTTTTGCCTGCTTCAGGTACCCGGGGCTTTGCGCGCGGTGGATTGGCCGCCGGGCTTGGACTTTTCCGTGGAAGAGCGCGTGCTCATCCCGGTGGTCGTGCCTGGTTTCATGTGGCTTGATTTCATCTTTTCAGATTTCTTTACCTGGCTCGTTGTGCTGCTGGTTTCCTTCGCTGCCGGCTCCGCCGCAGAAGCGATGGTGCTTGCTCCAAACAGCGAGACGATCACGAGCGCCGGGATGGCAATTTTGGATCGCATGGGGATCTCCTGAATCTCGACCAGTGATGCAGGGATAAAAACTTGCGATCCGGATTTGTGTTCCCGGGAACATGCAGACAGAGGGCGCCACATTGCCGGGATTTAATACAAGAAGTGGCTGCCGTTCCGCAACCAATGTGAAGTGGCCGCACTTTGGGCACAACTCGCCGTCGTGCTTCTTCGCGTTGCGTTCGTCGGATACGAATTTCAAAGAGCCAATGACGTTGGGGTATGCCTCCGCGGTCTCGCGGCGCGACGTGCCCGAGTTGATCAACGAAACGCACGCCTTCTCGAAGAAAGAGGGCGCAGGGAATGCCGGGCGCCAGCTCGCACCCGCAGATGGAGTAACGGGCCGCGGGGCCTTCAGGCAAGCCGCGCTAGCTACGGCGCCGTTTGATGGCGCGCGTCGCGCGGCTTGCTTGGAAGGCAGGCGGTCGTCCCTCACACTGATGGTGTAACGGAGTCGAGGATAGGCCTCGCTCCAAGCATCAAGGAGGGACGACCATGGACTATTATGCAGGAATCGACGTGTCATTGGAATGCTCAAGCGTGTGCGTTGTCGACGCCAGCGGCAAGATCGTCCGGGAGGCCAAGGTGGCGAGCGAACCGGAAGCGTTGATAGCTTGGATCGGCTCGCTCGGGTTTGGGCTCGCCAGGATTGGACTTGAGGCATGGCCGCTGTCGCAATGGCTCTATGCGGCCCTGAAGGAGGCGGGCCTTGCGGTTGAGCTCCTGGAGACACGGCACGTGAGCGATGCCTTCAAAGCAATGCCGGTGAAGTCGGACCGCAACGACGCACGCAAGATAGCGCAGCTGATGCGGCTCGGCTGGTTTCGGCCTGTGCACTGCAAGTCGATCGCGGCACAGGAGATCCGCGCGATGCTGACGGCGCGCAAGCTGGTGCAGAGCAAGCTGCTGGACCTCGAGAACAGCCTGCGCGGGATCCTGCGCGGCTTCGGGCTGAAGGTCGGCAAGACGACGCGGACCAACTTTGCCGGACGCATCGAAGAACTGGTGAAGGGGCATCCGAACCTTCAGACCATCAGCGAGGCGCTGTTGCGGGCGCGGGCCGTTCTGCTTGCAGAGTTCAACGGTTTTGAGAAGCGCGTGCGCACGATGTCGCGTCTTCATGAAAAGGCAAGGCTCTTGATGTCGACGCCGGCGGTGGGGCCGATCGTCTCGCTGACCTTTGCCTGCGCGATCGATGACCCCTCCCGCTTTACGTCATCGAAGCAGGCGGGGCCGCATTTCGGGTTGACCCCGAAGAAGTATCAGTCCGGCGAGACCGACTACACCGGCCGCATCAGCAAGCACGGTGATGCCTCAGTGCGCGAAGCGCTTTACGAGGCGGCCCACATCATGCTGACGAAGCCGATCAAGGGCTGCTCGAAACTCAAAGGCTGGGCGATGCGGATCGCCCGACGCGCCGGCACCAACAAGGCCAAGGTGGCGCTGGCCCGCAAGCTCGCCGTGATCATGCTCCGCATGCTCAAGGATAATGTGCCGTTCAATCCGGCTGCGAAGGCAGCAACGGCCTAAAACACGGAGGACAAACCGGTTTTCGGGCGGGCCACCGCACCAGGCTCTCCCCGAAGCGAAGTCCCTTCGCCGGGACGATGGACCAGGCCAGGCCGTCACGCGAGTTGTCGACGCAACCAACGATGCGATCACGTTTTCCGCAGATTGGCCGACCTGTTCCTCTCATGAACCCCATCAGGCGACGGCCTTGTGCCGATCCCGGACAGAAGCACGTGCCCGGCGAATGGATAACGCAAAAAGGGATTGACTCTTCGATGCCCGTTACAGAAGCCTCGCGTGCGAAATGAAATAGCACACGAGCGTAGTCACCACAGGTTCAAGCGGAATCATCCGGCTTTCCCCGCGCAATGGTTTTAACGGTTTCCTTCGCGCTCTCCCCCGGTGACCGGGCTTTCTTGCCACCGTCGCAGGCCGCGATGCGAAGCATCGTCGCCAACTTGACACCAGCGTCGGGGTGTCAGGATCACACGACTTCGCCGTCCGCACCCGTCTACGCCAAAGGCTTCGCCGGGCTTGAGTACAAGTCCGCCGTAGCTTTAGCGGAGGCGGAAGCAGCGTCCTCGTCAGAAACGCCGCCAGCGTCCACCGCATCCCGCACCAACGTCCGTGACGACCGCGATACGCCCCTCTTGTGGTGCGGGATGGCGCGAAGATGCCGCTGATTTGCGTGTTGATCAACTGCGGCACATTGGCACGACGGGCAAATCGATTGAGAAAAAGCGAGATGAGAATGTTGGGAATGTCAAGTGGTAGGTGCCGAAACCGCGGTGTGGATGCACGGGAAACCGTAGGATGGGTTGAGCCCCTTGCGAAACCCATCAATCAACGCCGCGAATGATGTGTATCGCTAACGCTCCACCCACACCCTACGAACCAGCACACTTACCAAAACCCGCAGGTCGACGCGCGCCCTCATGCCTCGCTAAGAAAATACAGCGCCGGGAAGGTAAGGGGCCATGCCTCACTGATGCGGCCCACTTAACGCTCTCCCGGCGTTCCGTTCGTGTGGTTGGCCGCTAAGCGATGATCCGAACGTGTTCCATCCGCCTACGCGGCTTTCTCTGCGGAGGTGGCGTCATCAAAAACCTCCTTTGCTCGCGATTTGTCGCCAGTGGCGACAGAGTGCGATGCTCCTCCCCTTGCCCCGCACTGTCAAGCGGGCTCGTCGCGGGATGCTGAAAGATGCGTTTCTCGCCATGTTCCATTTCTCAGGAGGAACCGCAGATTTTAGGCCGCGCCCGATGACGCTTGGAGATGGCTGCGGTAGACTGATGCCGTGACCCAGGATTACTCAGAGTTCGAGCGAAGCATCGCCTCGGACTTGATCCGTGGGTGAGTACCGGTTCGCGTGAAGAAAGCGCGACAAGACAAGAATCCAGAACTTCGGTTCTGATTCGATCAGCACCGAAGCTCGAGAACCAGAAGGAGGAACGGCTATGACAACATACGTCATGCTTGCAAACTGGACCGAGCAAGGCATCCTGAAGGCGAAGGACTCGCCGCGTCGTCTGGACGCCGCGAAGAAAGCTCTCAAGGAAATGAGCGGCGAGTTCAAATCCTTTTACCTCACCTTGGGTGACTACGACATGGTGGCGATCTTCGAGGCTCCCGATGACGCCGTGGCGGCGCGTTTCAGCCTGCAGTTGGGAATGCAGGGAAGCGTCCGGACGCGGACGTTGAAGGCGTTTCCGGAAGCAGCCTATCGGGAAATCATCAACTCGCTGGGCTAGTGCTCCGATTGCCGGGTTTCGGCCGGCATCTTTGCGAATGTCGCGCGCGTAGATTATGTTCAGACAAGAAGCTGGAGCAGGACCAGCCTGCGCCGGTCAAGCGCACTTTACCAGCCGTGCGGCGTGGAGGATTGTCGGATGCAATTTACCGTAGGATTCAAGCTGAACGGAAAGACCCATCATGTCGTCGCAGACGCACAAGACGCGCTCGACGCCGCACTGAAGGTCAAGGCGGAGCGTCCGCAAGCGGTCATCATGTACGTACGCCCGCAGAACCGGCGTGGTGACGCACGTCATCCGTCGAATGCGCTGATCGAAGATAGCCGTTGTTAGATCATCGTATGGGTTAGCCTCCGTCACGCCGTGACAAGGAGTTTGCAATGACCGGGAGCAGGGAACTTGCGACGGCTGTTTTCGCAGTCTCGGTTGCGCTTGCATGTTTGGGCACCATAGCGCACGCCGCGCAGTGCGGCACCGGGCCCGGCGGCTTCGAGGCCTGGAAGCGAGAGTTCGCCGAGGAGGCGAGGGCAAAGGGTATCGGCGCCTCGACGCTCGCGGCCCTGATGCAGGCCAACTACGCATCGGCAACGATCGCCGCCGATCGCGGCCAGCGAAGTTTTGGTCTGTCGCTCGATGCGTTTCTCGCCAAGCGCGGCGCTGCGACCATCGTCTCGCGCGGACGCGCGCTGAAGCAATCGCAAGGAGCGATGTTTGTTTCGATCCAACAGCGCTACGGCGTGCCGCCGGGCCCGCTGATCGCGATCTGGGGAATGGAGACCGGCTTCGGCAGCCAGCGCGGCAATCAGAACATGCTGTCGTCGATCGCCACGCTAGCCTATGACTGCCGGCGGCCGGAATTCTTCACCGACCAGCTCTACGCGACGCTGCATCTGATCGATCGCGGCGCGCTCTCGCCGAGCACGCGCGGTTCCATGCACGGCGAGGTCGGTCAGACCCAGTTCATGCCCAAGAACATCCTGGCCTATGGCACCGGCAATCTCGACGTCGCCGCCAACGCGCTGAGCTCGACGGCGAATTTCCTGAAAGCCCATGGCTGGCGGGCCGGCGCGGGATACCAGCCCGGCGAGCCGAATTTCGCGGCCATCGAGGCCTGGAATGCGGCGTCGGTCTATCAGCGCGCGATTGCGCTGATGGGCCGGCAGATCGACGGCGGCGAGTAGGGCGTCAGTTTGCGGGCCGCGCGATGTGGGGTGAGGCGATCCGCCACCAAGCTCCGATTATCCCGTCTCGCTGGATAATGCTTCAAATTCTCAAGGGATTATCACGCGAAGCCTGACGCTGCATCTTCTGGTCAAGTTTGGATCAGGAGAACACCATGTCGAACATCGCCTATATCTCTGAAGCACAATCAAAAACCGGCCTGCGCCCGTCGCGGCAGACAATCAAGCGGGCGGCGCTCGCCCTCGCCGGAGCACTCGCGGTCGCCGGCGCTGCCGATTTCGGCCATTACTATCTTACGGCCGGCCGATACCTGGAAACGACCGATGACGCATATGTCAAAGCCAACTCTACGATCATCTCGCCAAAGGTCTCCGGCTACATCTCCGAGGTGTTGGTTGCCGACAATGAGAAGGTCAAGGCCGGACAGTTGCTGGCGCGGATCGACGACCGGGATTTCCGGACCGCGCTGAACGAGGCCCGCGCCGACGTCACGGCCTCGGAAGCCGCGGTGAAGAACCTCAATGCGCAGATCGAATTGCAGGAGCCGCTTATCCAACAGCAGGCGGCCGAGGTCGATGCTGCAGAAGCCAATTTGAAATTCGCCCAGGAAGAGCGCGCCCGTTACGACGAGTTGATGAAGTCGGGATCCGGCACCGTGCAGCGTGCGCAACAGACCGACGCCGCCTTGCGCGCGCAGATCGCGCAGCTGCAGCAGGGCAAAGCGGGATTGATCGCCGCCAACATGAAGATCGAGGTGCTCTCAACCGAACGCGCGAAAGCGGTTGCGCAGCTTGATCACGCCCGTGCTGTAGAACAGCAGGCGGCGCTGAACCTCTCCTATACGCAGATCACGGCAGCCGGTCGAGGGGACCGTCGGCGCGCGGACGTTGCGGGTCGGCCAATACGTGCAGGCCGGAACGCAGCTGATGGCGGTGGTACCGCTCGATGCGGTTTATGTGATCGCGAATTTCAAGGAAACCCAGCTCACCCATGTGCGCAACGGCCAGCCGGTCGAGCTGTACATTGACAGCTTCCAATCGACCAGACTGAAGGGGCATGTCGACAGCCTGGCGCCGGCGAGCGGCCTGGAATTCGCGCTGCTGCCGCCCGACAACGCCACCGGCAATTTCACCAAGATCGTACAACGCGTGCCGGTGAAGATCGTGCTCGACGACCAGGGCCTGAACGGCCTGCTGCGCCCGGGCATGTCGGCGGTGCCGACCGTCGACACCAAATCAGCGGTGGTCGCCGAACGTGCGACAGAAAAGCGGGTCGCCTCGCGCGGCCGCGAGCCCCGCAGCTGAACGACCGCCAATGCATTCTCCCTCGCCTGCCACGAGTAACCGCCATGACCACTCTCGCAAACCACCATCGACGCCTTTCCCGCCAGCGATCGCGGGCCAACCGCCGCAGCTCCCGCGACTCCGGTCGTCTCCGCAAAGACCTGGCTCGCGGTGATCGGCGCCACGCTCGGCGCCTTCATGGCGGTGCTCAACATCCAGATCGTCAATGCCTCGCTTGCGGATATCCAGGGCGGGATCGGCGCGGGCATCGATGATGGCGGCTGGATCTCGACCTCCTATTTGATCGCCGAGATCGTGGTGATCCCCCTAAGTGGCTGGCTCGCCCAGGTGTTCTCGGTCCGCATCTACCTTCTGACCAACGCCGTGCTGTTCCTGGTGTTCTCGGCGGCCTGCGCGCTTGCGCAAGACCTGCCGCAGATGATTGTGCTCCGCGCCGTGCAGGGTTTTTCCGGCGGCGTGCTGATCCCGCTGGCGTTTACACTCATCATCACGCTCTTGCCGAAAGCCAAGCAGCCGATCGGGCTGGCGATGTTTGCGATCTCGGCGACCTTTGCGCCCGCCATCGGCCCGACTATCGGCGGTTACCTCACCGAGAACTGGGGCTGGCAATACATCTTCTACGTAAACGTCGCGCCGGGCGCGATCATGATCGGCATGCTCTACTTCTCACTCGAAGCAAGCCCAATGAAGCTTTCGCTGCTGCGCGAGGGCGACTGGCCAGGCATCGCCACCATGGCGATCGGACTTGCCGCGCTGCAGACCGTGCTCGAGGAAGGCAACAAGGACGACTGGTTCGGCTCGCCCTTCATCGTCCGGCTGTCGGTGATCGCCGCCATTGCGCTCGCGCTGTTCTTCTGGATCGAATTCACCAGCAAGAAGCCGCTGCTCAATCTGCGCATCCTGTTCCGCCGTAATTTCGGCTTCGGCGTGCTTGCGAACTTCCTGCTTGGGGTCGCCCTGTATGGCTCGGTCTACATCCTGCCGGTCTATCTATCGCGCATCCAGGGCTACAATTCCGAGCAGATCGGCATGGTCCTGGCCTGGACCGGATTGCCTCAGCTCTTGCTCATCCCGCTGGTGCCACGCCTGATGAAGCGCGTCGACGCGCGTCTCGTCATCGGCATCGGTTTTGCGCTGTTTGCTGCCTCAAACTTCATGAACATCTATATGACCAATGACTATGCCGCTGACCAACTGCTTTGGGCGAACGTCGTCCGCGCCCTTGGTCAAGCCCTCGTGTTCGCTCCGCTCTCGGCGGTCGCGACCGCCGGCATTGAAGCAGAGAATGCGGGGTCCGCATCTGCCTTGTTCAACATGATGCGTAACCTCGGTGGGGCCATCGGCATCGCCGGGCTGCAGACGCTGCTTACCAAGCGCGAGCAATATCACTCCAACGTGCTTTCGCAGTCCGTGTCGGTGCTCGAGCAGGCGACCCGCACCCGGCTGGAGCAGCTCACGCAGTATTTCATGAGCCACGGCGTGATCGATCGCGTCGACGCCACCCCTCGCGCCTATGTCGCGATCGGCAAAATCATCCAGAAGCAGGCCTTCATTCTCGGCTTCAGCGACACCTTCTACACGCTGGGCGTGGCGCTGCTCGTGGCACTGCTGGCGGGCCTCCTGCTCAAGAAGCCCGATTATCTCGATGCCGGCGGTGCCCACTAAATCGCAACATGTCGACGTCAAAGGAGCCTCACCATGAAGGCCGAGCCGAACCAATACGAAGCCACCGCCGCGATGAAGGGCGATACTGCGCCGGTACCGCCGACCGGGAACGTCCAGGGGTCCGGCACCTTGGCGATGTTGCAGAAAAAACAGCGGCGGCCTTTATCCACTGTATTTTCGATCAAGCCATTGGTCCTTCTCCACGTGGTCGAATGGTTGGCAAGCGATGAATGCCATGACAGCGACGATGCGGGCCTGATTGCGGGGTTGGGGCGGGAACTTCGCGCCGCCGGCCTTCCGATCGATCGGCTCGGGCTTCATTTGCGAACATTGCATCCCGAAATTCTCGGGCGCACCGTCGCATGGTCACCGGACGAAGCCGTCCAAGTCCAAGACAAACAGCACGGAGTTGAGATAACGGCCGATTTTATTGGCAGTCCGATATGGCACGTCATGAAATCGCTCGAGCACCTCGTGGTTCGCATGGACCGCCCGGATGAAAGGCGATGGAACCATCTTGAAACTTACAAAGACCGTGGCCTTGTCGAACTCTTGATTCTCCCACTGAACAACCTTGATGGTCTCGTGAGTGTAGCCGCATTCTGCACGGCCAGGCCGGGCGGGTTCACAGCAAACGAACGCGAGGCGATCGAGCGAATTTTGCCGGCGCTTCGCAATACCTGCGAACTGCGCACCGTTCGGAAGGTCGAGCTGACGTTGCTTGATACCTATATCGGAACGCAGACGGCACAGCGAATTTTGGCAGGACGCATCAAACGCGGCCAGATCGAGTCGCTGGAGGCTGCGCTCATGATCTGCGATTTGCGCGGTTTCACCGAAATGTCGAACCGCCTGCCGAGCGCGCGTGTGCTCGAGTTGCTTGACGCCTATTTTGATCGCGTTGTTCCGGCAATCACCGAGGCCGGCGGCGAAATCGTCAAGTTTATGGGAGACGCCATACTTGCGTTCTTTAAGCGCGATGACGCCGCGGCAGCCTGCGAAGCCGCACTACAAGCTGCTCGCAAGGCATTGGCAAATCTGGAGCGCCCCGTTGCACGGGACATTACATTGCATGCGGGTATTGCCTTGCACTATGGCGAGGTCAGCTACGGCAACATTGGTTCGGGCCGGCGGCTTGATTTCACCGTCATTGGTCCTGACGTCAACTTGGTGAGTCGGATCCAAACTGCCACGGGCGCAACGGGCCACACACTCTTGAGCTCTGAGCGTTTTGCGGGCCTGCTGGGATCGCAGAAATTGGTTTCGATCGGCCGCCACGCCTTCAAGGGGTTCTCCGATTCGGTGGAACTATATCGCCAGATCGACGGGGCTGCATAATCGAGCGAAGCAGGCACCTGAGACCCGGAGGGAAAACCTGGACGGAGATACAACTCAAGAAAGTGGATTAATCAGCTTCTGATGCTTGATGCTATGGCGCACGAGAAGATCGATGAAGCTGCGAACCTTCGCCGACAAATGATGGCGATGTGGATAAATCGCGTTCACCGCAAGTTCCACCGGACGGTAGTCCGGCAAGAGACGAACCAGACCACCGGTTTGGAGATCGTCCGCGATCAGGAATCCCGCGGCCAGAGCAATGCCGATCCCGTGCAGGGCGGCCAGCCGCAGCGTCTCGCCGCTATTGGTGATCAGATTGCCGGAGGCTCGGACAGACGCCGGCGCCCCCTCGGGATCCAGGAAATGCCAGTCATTGCCAAACGGATAAAGCACGTGGCGAACGCAATTGTGATCCGTGAGGTCGGATAATCGCTGCGGCGTTCCGTGTTTTTCGAGATAGGCGGGCGAGCAACACACCACATGCCGCCATGTCGCGAGACTGCGGACGATCAGGCTGGAATCCGGCGGCGGCGTCAGCCGCACCGCCAGATCGTAACCTTCGTCGACCATGTCGACCTCTCGTTCGCCCATGGTCAGGTCGATCATCACGTCGGGATAGGACGCGAGAAATTCGGTAACCGCCGGTGCAAGGAACGGGACCAAATGGGTGGCGGTGTAGATGCGCAGCGTGCCGCGCGGCGTCGATTGCAAGGCGCCGACGATGTCGTCGGCTTGTTCAAGATCAGCAAGTATCTGCGTGCAGCGATCGTAGTAGGCCTTTCCAACCTCTGTCAGGCTCACCTTGCGTGTCGTGCGATGAAGCAGCCGTGCCCCGAGCCGTTCTTCGAGCGCGTGAATGTGGTTGCTTACCATCGTGGTCGACATGTTCAGGCGTCGCCCGGCCGCTGAAAAGCCGCCGCTTTCAACGACCCGGACGAACGTCGTCAGACTGGTCAGCCTATCCATCAGTGTCTCCGATCACCACACCGGATGATCCTTCCATTTCTTCGCGCATTATCATATCGCGCCTGACGTTGCATCCAAGAACTGAAACGCGAGGCGCCGCCGTCGGGGGGCTGAACCGATCGAGACACCGCCAACGTTATCGCCGCGCTCTTACTGTTCGGCGTCGTCAAGCGCGGCGACCAGACGATCCTCGGTCCGGCCGATCGCAGGGAGCAGGGCTGTGTTGATGGCCGTGGAGAGTTGTCCCTTTGGAGTTTATTCGCTCCCGGTTGATAGTCTTTTCCCGTTTTCACCGATTATCAGATCAGCCGTGCGGCGCCATCTTCGAGTGACACGAGGCAATACCGCTTCGTGGTTCAACAGGAGACGACAATGCAAAAGACAGTTCTAACCATCCTCGGTGCATTGCTGATTGCCGGGTCGGCGGCTCAAACGGCCACAGCTTCCGAGCATCAAGTGCGCAAAGTGTACCCTGCGCGGATATCGGCGATCCAGCAGTTCCGCGCGGCCAACAACTCAAGCGAGGTCGGTGCGAACGGCCTCCCGAACGCCTATCTCGAGTTCGACCGCAGAAACACCTTCAACTGACTCAAGCGAGCTACCCGCTACCTGCCTTCCGCCGATGAATCCCGTAACCCAATCGGCGGAGGGCGGATATTCCAATCCGCAGAACATAGGGCGGGCCGACTGGGGCAACTGTTTCTGCGTCGCGCGCCTCTCTTCACGAATATCGACGAGCAGCGAAAAGGCTCGATGCTCGCCTCACCCAAGGACCTGGGTTGATAGGCCGCTGATGCTGCTCTGCATCGCCACGGCATGAGGATCTCAGAGTGTGTCAGTTCGCGGGCCGCGCGATGTGCCAGTGATCCAGGGGATCGAAGCCGTTGGTATCGCCGGGGGCCTGGTCCGCGTGGGAGGAGTAGAGCGGGCGATAGCGATAGGCCCACATCCTGCTCTTGTCGCTGCGAATGATCACCGTGTAGTCACCGATCGCCTGAGCGTCTGCGGAGGCGGCGAGCGGAATCCATTTTGCGGTGCATTCGCCGTCACAATTGGATTTGTTGCCGGAGTTGTCGCGATCGAAATAATAAAGCGTCATGCCCCTCGAATTGGTCAGTATCCTGCCTCGCTTCGTCTGCAAGACTTTTATCGGAACGGTCGTATCCTGCTTGGGCGGTGGCGGCGGCTCCGGGGATTTATGCCCATTCGCGATCGCCGCGCTCGACAAAAGCAACACGGCCGCCGCCATCAGTCTGAACATCCGTATCTCCCGAGAACCAAATGAAAGAGCGTTGGGTTAATGGCGCGTTAAGTGGCTCAATGGCGGCGAGGATAGTGCCAGAAGGTTAGTTCCCCGTTTAGTTCCATCTGTGGAACCGATTAAACCAAGTCCTAATCGGCACGCGAGAATTCCGGTGTGCATAGTTGCGCGCGAATATTGATGCGCTGACGCTCTTCAATACCATCATGGTTGATTCCAACGCGGCGAACCGCGTGGCCATCGACCGCAATGTCGGTCTATTTTTTGGGGGCGACGATGCGAGTTGATCGGTTCAAAATCCGAAATTTTACGTTCCTGGCCGGCCTGACGCTTTGCCTGACGATGTTGCCGGCGGCGAGCCGTGCCTTCACGCGGGAAGATCAGCAGCGGCTCTGCACCGGCGATGTTTTCCGGCTCTGCTCATCGGAGATCCCGAGCGTGGAACGGATCACCGCCTGCATGATGAGGCAACATGCCAGCCTGAGCGAGGGGTGCCGCAGGGTTTTCGGCAAACCGGCCGACCGAGCTGCTGCGCTGAGATGATGCTGGCGCCACAGCGCTCCCTCTCCCCGCTTGCGGGGAGAGGGTTGGGGTGAGGGCGGCGATCCGACCTCTCCCCGCATTCGCCTTCGCTAGCAGGCTGTTGAAAAAGTAGTTGGCGATAGGAAACGCGATGTGATTTTGTCTGGCGGATGATCCAAGGCTTGCCGCCTACCAGGCGCGCGCGGCGGATTTCGTGAGGGCGCATACCTATCACGACCAGATGTCGGGCACGCCGATTTGCGACGAGCAGGGCACCCGCGACCGGCCCTATGATCTGATCGTCGACTTCGACAAGGCGAAAATCGACGATCTTCTCAAAAACCTCGGCGTCACGCCCTGGCTTTCGCACCGCCCGGTGCTGGCGGTCTTTGTCGCGATGGAGCTCGGCGTGAAAAACTTCATCGTCACGGCGGATGCCGGTCTATCGGCGGTGGCGCCGCGTCAATCGCTGCTCGCATCAAGCGCCAGGCGCGGGATGAGCACTGTGTTGCCGGATGATGCGGCGCTCGCAAAGTTGGGCCTGGATGCGGCAACGCTAGCGAAGACGCCACCCTCGGCGCTGGCGGCGCACGCGGCCGAGCTCGGCGGGGAAGTCGCTTTGGTCGGGCGGCTGAAGTGGGACGATCAGGAGTTGGCGTGGAACAGCGAGTGGCAGATGCAATGGCAGGGCCGGCCGCATCGCTGGCAGGTCCGCGGCCCCACCTTCGACGACGCCTTCCGCCGCGCCATCGGTGGCGCCGCGCAGATCATGTCGGGTAATGGGGATCCGGGATAGCGGGCAAGTTTCACCAGTGCGTAGGATGGGTAGAGCGCAGCGATACCCATCGCGTCACAACGCACGCGAGGCCGATGGGTTTCGCAAGCGCTCAACCCATCCTACGGGCTACCCGCTACGACCGGAACAACGCGAAATAGATCACGTAAAGCCAGCCCAGAATGCCGTGGATGATCGCCCAGAGGATCGAGTGGTTGTTGGCATAGGAGATCGCGATCGCCAGCGCCGAGCCAAAGCCGACGCCGTATTTTGCGCCCTCGAGGCGAACTCCGTAGAAACGATTTCCGTTCATGTGAGCACCTTTGGTCCCTCGGCATTCCTCTCTGTGTCAAGCGTAACCCGCCACAAAATCTTCGGTGAGCGGCGGATTACGCCCCGCCGATCCGCCCTACCGGCTCTATCGCAACGTGCTCGACCCATGCCGCCAGAAGAGCCAGCATGACGTACGCGAATAGCGCGGTTAACGCCATGTTTTCAGGCGACGGCGGCGGTGGGCCAAAGTTTCCGTAGACCTGCAATACGGCGAGAACAGCTACAAAACCCCAGTACCAATACCGGCCTTTGGCGCTCGTGAATCTTGTCGCACGCGCATAAAGCCATGCGCCGAGCCCGAGAACGATCAATTCAAGCGGGAAACTGAGCGCCACATGCCGCCAAAGACCGAAGCCAACCTTCGCCGTATTGTCGTACAGCGGCAGATCGGGCACGTGCACAATGAGATCGAGAAGCCAGTGTGAAAAGGACGCCGCCGCAACGAGCAAGATCGTCATCGCCCGGTCTCCGGACGTAAGCATCGCCACGATCACGCCGAGGACCAAGGAAATGGCAATCGATCCGGGCAAACTGTGGGTATAAGGCATATAGTAAAGGTCATATGGGTTGGCCTCGGTGAAGCCTGGGACGATGTGGAGTTTCTCGATGTCTGAGAGCACCAGAACAGACCAGACGACGTCCATCCATTGCACGGCAATGAACCAAACCCAGAGCGGCACGCGGGGGCGGACGGATTTTGGCGGCATAAGAGACACCGTAGTGACCAACGAACATGCCGCGCGTCTCCGCATTGAACATCGCGCAGTGTAGCAGCCGAGGTCATCATGACAATGGGAACCACGTCTGGAGCGCGCAGGGCGGGTCGGCCCAACGGGTCCGCGAGAGGCGCGGCCCTATGACGGGCTCCGGCGTAACCGCCGCCTTGATGAATCCGCAATGGCGGATTACGTGCTGCTGATCCGCCCTGCGACTATTATCGCCTAGGGAGCTTTGTCCGACGCAGGAGAAATTAAAAATGCCAAGACCGATGAAGGTCAAAATTTTCATGGATGCAGGCGCTGCCGCCATCGAGGAGCAGATCAACGCCTGGCTTGGCCGCTTGGGCTCCGCGAGCATCATCAAAATGCAAACGGTGGTGACAGCGGTCGCCGAGAAGCCAAATGGCGGGACCTCCCCCTGCATCGTCGTGACGGTATGGTATGAGCCGCCAGCGTAGAATTAGCGGGTAGGGCGAGCTAGTCTTACTGCGTCATGAGTTTTCGTCGTGCGGTTGACGCGGCGGCGGTGCCGCAACATGGGCACCGCGGCAGGGTTTGGACCAGCGCGTGGATCAGACGCACGCGCATGGTGGCAATCGAGTTTGAGATGTGACGTTCAGGCCGCGCGGGCAGATCCTCTAGGTCGATAATTGTCGGGTAGCGGAGGCGTCTGGAACGGCGCGGCGGAACGAGGTCTTGAGGGGGGAATCGTCGCCCGCTCGGCGATCAGGAATCCATAAGCTGCGATGCACAGGGTAGCGTGATGATGGAAGCCGCGCCACCCGCGCCCCTCATAGTGGCCAAGGCCGACCTCTTGCTTGAATTCCTGATAGTCACGCTCGATGCGCCAGCGCATTTTGGCAAGATCAACGAGCCGGCGGAAGCTGACGTTCGACGGGAGCGTCGAGAGCCAGTATTTGGTCGGCTCGGCTTCATCCTCGGGCCATTCGATTAGCAACCACTCCCACAGCAGCGATCCCGGGTCCAGCCGGTTATGCCCGACGCCGACACGCACGCGCGCGAAGCGCGAGGACAACCAATCCGTCGAACCTTCCCGCCACCGGACCGTGCGCCAGGCTCGTTTGGGCAGACCGAGCATGATCTCTTTGGCCGAGATCAGGTCGGGCTCGTCGCGACGGCCCGTATTGTTCAGCGGCTTGCCTTTCCGTCTCGGGCCGGTTCCGGATCGCCACATCAATGTATTGGGCTGAATGCCGACCACATAGGGCACTCCCAAGGCCGTCATGCCCGCGCGCAGACGCGAGTCATTGCCATAGGCCACGTCCATTAATGCGACCCCGCAGGGCAAGCCGGCTTCGCAGGCCCACCGTATCTGATCGAGTGCGATCTCCGGTTTGGTTTTGAACCCGATCTTCGAAGGCACGCCTGCCTTCTTGCGGCGTGCACGATCCTTGGTCCAATCCTTCGGCAGGTACAGCCGATAGGCCACTGGCAGGCTGGCGGAGTGGTTGGCAATCGACAGCGACACAGTCACCTGGCAATTGGCCTGCTTGCCGAGCTGCCCGCAATACTGGTGGTGCACGCCGACCGAATGCTTACCCTGCTTCGGGAACGACGTGTCGTCGATGATCCAGGCCTCGATCGGCCCGTCCTTTGTCATCGCCGGCAGCACCATCTCGCGCACCTTGCCCAACACCTTCTCGTCCGACCAGGTCGCGATACCGACAAAGTGCAGCAGCGACTGATGCTGGGCCGCCGTCCGCGCTGGAGCCGTCCTCGCCGCCATTGGCTCGACGCTCTTGCGCTCACCAGGCAGTATCAAACCGGTGCAATAATCGCGCAGCGGCCCAGCTCGGTCCGCATGACCAATGACGCTCGAAAGCCCTTCAACATACCCCGCAAATCGTACTTCGCTGTCCTTGCCGTGCTTGAGATTCATCTGGCCCTCCACGCGCCAAAATCTGAATCTCTTCAATTATTTGATTCTCAACCACAACGGCCGCGACCTTCTGACTCAGTAAGATTAGCCGAAGGCGTAACCCACCTTTGTTTCTTCCGCGAGCGGCGGATTACGCTACGCTAATCCGCCCTACAGGCTACGGACTTCGCTCATCCGTCCTACGTGCTCAAGAAGATGCCTGGCGGCCTTATGCTTCGTTCTTGGGAACGTATTTGCCCATGACGCACTTGTACCGCTGCAGCCTCCACTCGCGGTACGGACCTTTGGCGAGCCAGTCGGATATCCCGATTTGCCCATGGACCTGGCAATCAGTCATGGTGATGCCCGACTGATCACTGGTGGTAACGACTTTCTCCATGCATAGCTGGCCGTTACAGAGAACGGCGACGAGGGTAACAAGCATTGGTGTCCCTTCGTTGGTGAGGTGGACCCGGTTAATGCACTCATGCAGACTTCATGCCACGATTCGTGCGCGGCGTGCGCAGACGACGCGACGAAAAAAGCGGCCTTTCCGCCGCTTTTTTCATCCGTAGAAATCCGGGGTAAGCCCGGCTTCTGAGCGCGCGGGAATTGAAAAGTCTCGGGCGAACGTGCGAGCGAAATGGGCCGGATATAAAAGATATCCCAAAGGCTAGTTGCAGAATTGCTATCGTCGTTTGGTGGCACTAGCGCACCTCACGCCCCTCGGTGGATCACTTCCGGCTCGAAAACTTGGGGCGGCTTTCAGGCCGCCCCAAGTTAGTTTCGGATACTCGCTATTCCCAAATTGGTTCTTACGAACACCCCGTCGTGCTGCCACACGTATCGCACTTCATGCACGTGCCATTCCGCACCAGAGTGAAGTTGCCGCACTCCGAGCACATCTCGCCTTCGTAGCCTTTGGCTTTCGCTTCCGCGCGGCGTTCGGCTTTTGAGGGTGCGGCAGCCGCCGCTGCGCCCGCCTTGCTCCATTGCAGGGCCTCTAGCTTTTCCGTCGGCGACAGATCGTGGCTTACTTCCTGCTTCAGCGCGACCGCGCCTTCGACTGTGTCGTTGCTGCGCGCGGTTGGCGCCGTGCGAGGAGAGCGAAGTGACGTTGCCTGATCCGCGCGCGTCGGTCTGCTGTTCGCCGCCGCGCATGACGACGAGATTGTCGGTGCGCGAGCGGGTCAGGCCCTTCGACAGGTATTTGTTGTTGGGCTGCTCCGGCGCGCGGCCTTCCTCGACGCCCTTGCCGATAGCGTCGAAGTTGGTTTCGGTCGGATCGACATGGGCGAGATCGAAGCGGCCCATGTAGCTGACCGCGAGTTCGCGGAACACATAGTCGAGGATCGAGGTCGCGTATTTGATGCAGTCGTTGCCCTGCACCGGGCCATGCGGCTCGAAGCGGGTGAAGGTGAAGGCGTCGACATATTCCTCCAGCGGCACGCCGTATTGCAGGCCGAGCGAGACCGCAATGGCGAAGTTGTTGATGAAGGAGCGCAGCGCCGCGCCTTCCTTGTGCATGTCGATGAAGATCTCGCCGATCCGGCCGTCGTCATATTCGCCGGTGCGCAAGTAAACCTTGTGCCCGCCGACCACGGCCTTTTGGGTGTAGCCCTTGCGGCGATCCGGCATCTTCTCGCGCTCGCGCATCACGACGATGCGCTCGACCAGCCGTTCCGACCACCTTTTCCGACAACTGCGCGGCGCGCGCGGCCATCGGCTTCTCGAAGAAGGCCTCGACCGCATCGTCTTCCTCGTCCTCGTCGCTGATGAGCTGCGAGTTGAGCGGCTGCGACAGTTTCGAGCCGTCGCGGTAGAGCGCGTTGGCCTTCAGCGCGAGCTTCCAGGACAGCAGATAGGCTTCCTTGCAATCCTCCACCGTGGCGTCGTTCGGCATGTTGATGGTCTTGCTGATCGCGCCCGAGATGAACGGCTGCGAGGCCGCCATCATGCGGATGTGGCTCTCGACCGAGAGATAGCGCTTGCCGATCTTGCCGCAGGGGTTGGCGCAATCGAACACGCTGTAGTGCTCGGCCTTCAGATGCGGCGCGCCTTCCACCGTCATCGCGCCGCAGATGTGGACATTCGCGGCCTCGATCTCGCGCTTGGTGAAGCCGATCGCGGCTAAGCAGATCGAAATTCGGCGCGGCGATCGCTTCCGGCTCGAGCTTGAGCGTGTCGCGCAAGAAGTCCTCGCCGAAGCGTCCACTTGTTGAAGGCGAATTTGATGTCGAACGCGGTCGGCAACGCCGCTTCAACCTTTGCGAGAGCTTCGTCGGTGAAACCTTTGGCGCTTCAAGGTGGAAACGTTGATGGCCGGCGCGTTGGAGAGCGAGCCGTGGCCGACGGCATAGGCCTCGATCTCCGCGATGTCGCTTTCGCGGTAGCCGAGCGCGCGCAGCGCTTCGGGCACGGCGCGGTTGATGATCTTGAAGTAGCCGCCGCCGGCGAGCTTCTTGAATTTCACCAGCGCGAAATCAGGCTCGATGCCGGTGGTGTCGCAATCCATCACCAGGCCAATGGTGCCGGTCGGCGCCACGACGGTCGTCTGCGCGTTGCGGAAACCGTTGACTTCGCCAAGCTCGAGCGCCTTGTCCCAGGCGGCCTTGGCGTGCGCGACGATGTCGGCCTGCTTGCACGAGGCATGGTCGAGCGGCACCGGGTTGACGGAGAGCGCCTCATAGCCACGCGATTCGCCATGCGCGGCGCGGCGGTGGTTGCGGATCACCCGCAGCATGTGGCGCGGCGTTCTTCTTGTAGCCGGGGAAGGGGCCGAGCTCCCTGGCCATCTCGGCCGAGGTCGCATAGGCCACGCCGGTCATGATCGCGGACAGCGCGCCGCACAGCGCGCGGCCTTCTTTTGAGTCATAGGAAAGACCCATGGTCATCAGAAGCCCGCCGATATTGGCAAAGCCCAGACCCAGCGTGCGGAATTCGTAGGACAGTTCCGCGATCGCCTTGGAGGGGAACTGCGCCATCATCACGGAGATTTCGAGCACCAGCGTCCACAGACGGCAGAGATGCTCGTAAGACGCCACGTCGAAATGCTTGGTCGTTGTGTTGTAGAAGGTGATGAGGTTGGCCGACGCCAGGTTGCAGGCGGTGTCGTCCAGGAACATGTATTCCGAGCACGGATTGGAGGCGCGGATGTCGCCGGACGCCTTGCAGGTATGCCAGTCGTTCATGGTGGTGTTGAAGTGCAGGCCGGGATCGGCGGACGCCCAGGCGGCGTAGCCGATCTTCTCCCAGAGATCGCGGGCCTTCAGCGTCTTCGTCACCTTCTTGTTGGTGCGGCCGATCAGGTTCCAGTCGCCGTCGGTTTCCACCGCGCGGAGGAAATCGTCCTTCAGCGAGACCGAGTTGTTGGAGTTCTGGCCGGATACCGTGAGATAGGCCTCCGAATCCCAGTCGGTGTCGTAGATCGGGAAATCGATGTCCTTGTAGCCCTGGCGGGCGAACTGGATCACGCGCTTGATCATGGCGTCCGCCACCAGCGCGCGGCGCGCGAGCTTGATTTCGCGGCGCAGCGCCGGGTTCTTCTCGGGATCGAAGCAGTCGTCGCCTGAGCCCTCGCAGTTGACGCAGGCCTTCAGCACGGCGCTTGCAGATGCTTCTGGTTGATCTTGGAGCCGGTGACGAGGGCTGCGACCTTCTGCTCCTCCTTCACCTTCCAGTCGATATAGGTCTCGATGTCAGGGTGGTCGGCGTCGACCACGACCATCTTGGCCGCGCGGCGCGTGGTGCCGCCCGACTTGATCGCGCCCGCAGCGCGGTCGCCGATCTTCAGGAAGCTCATCAGGCCGGACGAGCGGCCGCCGCCGGAAAGCTTTTCGCCTTCGCCGCGCAGGCGCGAGAAATTCGAGCCGGTGCCGGAGCCGTATTTGAACAGGCGCGCCTCGCGCACCCACAGATCCATGATGCCGCCCTCGTTGACGAGGTCGTCCTCGATGCCCTGGATGAAGCAGGCGTGCGGCTGCGGATGCTCGTAGGCCGATTTGGATTTCGTCAGTTTGCCGGTCTTCCAGTCCACGTAATAGTGGCCCTGGCCGGGGCCATCGACGCCATAGGCCCAATGCAGCCCGGTGTTGAACCATTGCGGCGAGTTCGGCGCGACCATTTGCCTGGCGAGCATGAAGCGCAGCTCGTCATAAAAGGCGCGGGCGTCGTCTTCCGAGGTGAAATAGCTGCCCTTCCAGCCCCAATAGGTCCAGCAGCCGGCCAGGCGATCGAACACCTGCTTGGCGGAAAGCTCGCTGACATAACGCTCGGATTCGGGGAGCAGGCTAAGCGCCTCGGTGTCGGGCACCGAACGCCACAGCCAGGACGGCACGGTCTCTTCCTCGACCTTCTTCAGGCGCGCGGCAACGCCAGCTTTGCGGAAATACTTCTGCGCCAGAACGTCGGAGGCCACCTGCGACCAGAATTCCGGCACCTCGACGTTTTCGAGGCGGAACACCACCGAGCCGTCGGGATTGCGGATTTCAGATGTCGTCAATCTGAAATCAATCTGTGCGTAGGGTGACTGGCCTGATGTTGTGTGGCGCCGTTCAATTCGCATGGTCGTGCCCCGTTCTTATTAGCCGGCCGCCGCCGCGGCTGCCGGGTGTTGTTCCTTGAGCGAACCCTCCGGACCAAGGTTGGAAACAACTTTGGCCTTTACGTCCGCATGCTCTGCCGGTGGACCCGGCCCTTTTCTCTGACGGCGAGTTGGAAGTGCTGGCACTTGCCTGCACTTTGGCCTGCCGGCGCATGACCCAAAGAAGGAACTCCCCAGCTCCGACTTCAAGCCTTAAGCACTCAACGCCACCCACATCACCTTGAGCCGTTTGGCTCGTTCATTTTTGCGCGCCGCAGGCCCTCCAATTCGGGACAAAAAGGCCCGTATCCGCTGCCTCGACCGGCTGGCGGAGTGGTCATTTTGGAACCCTTCAGGGAGCGACCGGCGGGACCCAAACACACTCGCGCCGAACAGGATGAAAGCTAGGACGACTCCAACGCGCCCGTCAAGGATTAGTACGAGTTCCTGAATCAAATACTAAATATGGTGGAAAGGTGGGAAAAACAGGGGGCCGCCGGCGCCGCTGACTGGCCCAAGTATCAGTGAGTCCTCAGGGATTCCCAAGCGAAAAAATCGACCCCAATCCACTGCTCACAGCTTCGTCCCGCTGTTCACAGGCCAAGTATTTATTGTGGGCTGGGGCTTGCCTCGGAAAGACTCACGTAAAGCTACGGAATTGCCATGAACCATATCCGGTCAGGCATGCCGAGCCGCCCATGGTCTGACCTGCCCGTTGACGGCAAGGTGCCGGTGATTCTCAGCGGTCCAACCCTCCCATGACCATGCCGAACAAGCCGGGCGCGAAAGCGCGGATCGCGCCCGCGGGCCTTGCTTTCCTCGCCGTCACCTCGATCGGCTGGGGTTTTAACTGGCCCATCACCAAATTCCTGCTCGGTCATCTGCCGCCGCTGACGCTGCGCGGCACGACCGGGGTGGTCGGCGCGAGCCTGCTGGCGCTACTCGCCGTGCTCCGCGGCCAGGAGTTGCGCGTGCCACGTAAACTTTGGGGAAGGCTGGTGCTCGCCGCCTTCCTCAATGTCGGCTGCTGGATGGTGCTGATGGGGTTTGCGCTGCTCTGGCTTCCGGCGAGCGAAGCGGCGCTGATCGCCTACACCATGCCGATATGGGCCTCGATCCTGGCCTGGCCCATTCTCGGCGAACGGCCGAACCTGTTGCGCGTCATCTCGCTGTTCATGGCGTTCGCTGGACTAAGCGCCATCCTGGGCGGCAACGGCTTTGCGGCGAGCCTCTCGAAGCTGCCGGGAATCATCATGGCGCTTGGCGGCGCGATCGGCTTTGCGGTCGGCGCGGTTCTCGCCAAGAAACTCCCGATCAATCTGCCGCCGGTGTCGGCGGCAGCCTGGCAGGTCGGGATCGGATGCCTGCCGGTGGCGATCGTGGGCCTCCTGTTCGAGAACACCGATACGGGTGCGTTCTCCGATCTTGTCTGGATCCTCTTGACCTATGCGACGGTGATCCAGTTCTGCGTCGCCTATGTCTGCTGGTTTGCGGCGCTCGCACGGCTGCCGGCCTCGGTGGCTGCGATCGGCACCATGGCGGTGCCGGTGATCGGCGTGGTGGCTTCTGCCTTGGCGTTGCACGAGCCGCTCGGCATCGGCCAGATCACAGCCCTCCTCTTCACGCTGGCGGGGGTCGCGCTGGCGACGCAATCGTGAGCGGAGAGCTTGCCGTCGAGCGCGCCGAGGTCCGCAATGGCTTCGCTGCAGCGTTGAGCCGCTGATCGGCGGACTGCGGAAACCGGTCATTTGGCTGCCCTGTTGTGGCTCAATCGCCACACATCAAGGGCCTATTTCGTTTATTGTCTGCACATTGCGTGGCGGCTTATTTCAGGAAAAGTCATATGAAATATGGAAGCCCCATTGCGGTATTGGGACTGATATTGGCAAGCGGTCCTGCGGCGGGCCAAACCCTCACGCAATTCGTCGGTTTCGGCGACAGCACGATCGACAGCGGCGCCTATCGCAGTCTCGCTTCTCCCGGCGGCGGTGCAACTTTCAACGCGCTATGGCCCAGCGCTGTTGCCAACGGTGCAGGAAAGCCAACCAGCAGTCCTGGCCTGGTCAGTTCCGAGGCTCTCGCGGCTGCCTTCGGATTGTCGGCGATCCCATCCGATCAGGGCGGCACCAACTTTGCCACATCGGGCGCCAAGAACGTCACGATCAACGACGCCACGACCGGCGGCTTCACCGCCGCCGTTCCAACAGTGACGCAGATCGGCAACTACCTTTCGGCGAACGGCGGTCGCGCCAATCCCAACGCGCTCTATCTCATCAGCTCCGGCGGCAATGACATCGCATTCGCAACCGGCAACTCCGGCACCGGACCGTTTCCCGCCAATCCGCAGGCCTATATTGTTTCCGCGGCCAACAGCCTGACGGGCGCGGTCGCGAACCTGCAGGCAGCAGGTGCGCGCTACATCGTAGTCCCGGATCTTCCCTATTCGTTTCCGTCCGGGGGCGGCGCGGGCAACGCGACAACGCGGCAGGACCGGCTATTGTACACTCAGACCCTGTGGTCTGGCCTTGCGGCGTCGGGAGTGAATTTCATTCCCGCCGACTATAACGCCATGCGATTGGCCATTGCTTCGAATCCGGCTTTATTCGGCTTCCAGTTCATCGATACGATCAACGTTGCCTGCACCCAGCCGGCCGGCGTGACGACGGCCTGGGCGTTATTGTGCTCTTCCAATCCGGCCGCGCCGTCTCACCTTGTGGCGCCGAATGCCGACCAAACCCGATTGTTCGCTGACGACCAGCATTTGAGCACGGCGGGTCAGAAGATTCTGGCGGATTACGAATATAGTTTGATCGTCGCGCCCAGCGAGATTTCGTTCCTCGCGGAAGTTCCCGTCAAGACGCGGGCCGCCGTTGTCGACGCAATCTTCAACCAGATCCTGATTTCGCAGCATCAGCGCAGCGTTGGCACGTTCAACGTATGGGTGGGCGGCGATGTGGCATCGCTTGCGATCAACTCCGGATCCAACGGCTTTCCCAATGATCCGGGTGTGCCGGCCGCGTTCACAGGCGGCATCGACTATGCCCTTGCGAATGGCTGGTTGCTGGGCGCCGCCATATCCGTCGGCAAGACGACGCAGAGTTTCGATCTCGGCGGCGACTTCGCGCTGAACGAGGTTGCCGGAAGCCTTTACGCCGCTTACGGACGCGGCCCGGTGTGGGGGCAGGTCATCGGCACCTTCGGCACGTTGCATTATGACGTCGACCGCATCGTGCCTATCGGCATTACGACGCAATCCAATACCGGCAGCACCAAGGGAACCAACACGTCGTTTGCCGCCGAGTTCGGCTATGATTTCGCCACGCCGATCGGCAAGCCGGCACTCGTTCCCAACATGCCGGTGAAAGCAGTGCCGGCCGCCGGACCCGAGATCATTCATGGTCCCGTGGTCGGAATCGTCCTGCAGCACATTCATGTGGATGGCTACACCGAAACCGATCCCTTCGCATCGATCGGCGGATTCACGGCTCTGTCGTTTGCCGATCAAACCCGCGATTCCGCCGTCACCGAACTCGGCTATCGCGCAAGCGTAGATGTCGGGATCTGGCGGCCGTTCGCGAAGCTCGTCTGGAATCACGAACTCGCCAATACCGACCGCTCGGTGGCGGCGTCGCTTACTTCGGTGAGCGCACCGAGCTATTTCATGCCGGCCGTAGTGGTGGGCAAGGATTGGGGAACCGGCGAGATCGGCACCGCGGTGACGGTTTCAAAGGGTGCAACGGGCTATGCGACTTTTGTGAGCGAAATCGTCCAGCGCAATGTCGTTGCCTATGGCGGGCAGATTGGGATCAACGTCACGCTGCCATGACGGACCAAAGGAGCACTTTGCTTCGGACTTGGCTGGACAATTCAACCCGCCGGTGGCATCAGGGCACGAACTTCGGCAACGAGGCATGCGGCTTATGAAGCAGTTTTTGCTCAAATTGTTCACCTGGTGGAACAGCGAGACGTTCGGCACGCAATTGTGGACGTGGCGGTTTGGCGAGCTGGTCGGCAAGGACGAGGAGGGCAATCGCTACTACCGCACCAAGGGCGGCAAGATCGACCCGACGCTCGGCTTCGAGCGGCGCTGGGTGATCTATAACGGCTATGCGGAAGCGACCCGCGTGCCGCCGTCGTGGCACGGCTGGCTGCATCACACCGTTGACGTCGCCCCGACCGAAGAAAGCTACGCGCCGCGCGAATGGGAAAAGCCGCACGTGCCGAACCTGACGGGAACGCCGGGTGCCTACCGGCCCCCCGGCTCGACGCTCGCCAGCGGCCGCCGGCCTTCCGCCACCGGCGATTACCAGCCCTGGACGCCGGGGAGCTGAGCCACCGCCGCACAAAGCCTGTGAACAACGGGAACAGCGGGGACATTGGCTGCGGCGTTGTTGTGTCCCGCGTAGGGTGATGGCTCTATGGCGTCATCTTACGGAGATGGGAAACCACCGCGGACGGTTCGGGCTCCAGATCGCGACTGACCCGAAAAGCAGCGGCTTCCGATCAGGATGAGGCCGGGAGATAGGCCCCCGGGCGCTGACATCCTGAGATCGCCCGTTAAATGTGAGGCTGCCGTAGGACAGGAAAGGCCGTCCGGGAAACCGGGCGGCCTTTTTCTTTGCTCTCATTGAATCCCTTCCCCGGAATCCCTTCCCGGCCGCCGACCTCGTCATTTACGATACCCCCGGGGCGTCGGCCTACTCCTGCATTCAGGCAAGTAAGTCCGTACCGCCCCGCTACTCCGCGAAGGAGATCGTTGCGTGGTCGTATTCGCCCGATCCCATTCCATCATCGGCGAAGATCTTGTGCCTTGCGATCCAATCGAACGATTCCTCGAACACCTCTTTCGAGTAGGGCTCGAACA
This sequence comes from uncultured Alphaproteobacteria bacterium, assembly GCA_963722265.1. GTDB lineage: Bacteria > Pseudomonadota > Alphaproteobacteria > Rhizobiales > Xanthobacteraceae > Bradyrhizobium. The sequence continues at coordinate 246,197 of CAVRKR010000002.1, forward strand.
CGATTCTTTCTCCGGGTCCCCAGCGCCGCGTATCCATGACGGCATGGAAACGGTCGGGGAATTCGTTCTTGTAATAATGGGTGTAAAGTTCCGGGCGCAGGTCGATGTCGCGTTGCGCCGACCGTAGTGCGCGGAAGTAGCGGCGGACGTCCTCCGGGTCGGGGGAGCCCTTGATCATCGTGGCGATCATGAACGTGGTGTCGATGATCTTGCGGAAGCCGAGTTGTTCGGCGAGGTAGTAGGGGCCGTTGAACAGCGCGGCCGCCTGGCTCTCGCCCTCGATCAGCCGCTCCATGCGGCTGAACAGCATGCCATCTTCGAAAACCAGGTTGATGTCGCCAGCCGGCATGTACTGCTCGAGCGCCTGAATCGTCGAATAATGGCTTCCCGACTGGAATCCCACCGAAATCGGCAAATGTGCGAGGTCGGCAGGCGTCCGCACTTTCGAACCGGCAGGGACAAAAACCCCCGACGGAGCGACGGAGTAAAGGTCCGAATATAGTTTGGTGTGGCCGTTCGATGCCGCGACATTCACGGTCCAGTGGCAGGCGCAACTTACGTCGGCCTCGCGGCCCTGCTCGATGCTCTGGAAAGCGCCCCGGCCGCCTTTGTTATGATGTTGGCCGGCGGTCGAGCGGATCAGCTCGCGGAATTCATAGTCGAGCCCCCGATTGCGAAAATAGCCCTTTTCCTCGGCAACCCACTCCTGGAGCCGAAAATGCGGTTCGACGATGAATTTGCCCATGGGATCCTCCGCTGCCTGGAACCGGCGATTGTCGTTGACGCGAAGCCTAGCCCCGGGCGATGACATGCGCCATGCCGAAACTGGAATGACGTATATGGACCAAGAGGCATACTCGGAATTGAGTTTGCGCGAGTTGCGCGTTCTCTATGCATTGCTGCAACAGCGGAGCATCACGCGAACGGCCCAGGCGATGGAAACGACCCAGCCCTCGATCAGCAAGATGCTCCGCCGCCTGCGCGCGCAGTTTTCCGACCCGTTGTTTGTGCGCAACGGCCAGGCGATGCAGCCGACGGCGAAGGCGCTCGACATTGCGGATCGGTTGCGCGCGCTTCTGGCGGCGGCCGACGGATTGCGCTCGGTGGCGACCGAGTTCGATCCGGCCGGTTCTGATCGGCGATTCAGCTTGCTTCTGACCGATGTCGGCATGATCAGGTTTCTGCCGCCGCTGATCGCGCGCCTGGCCGCGATCGCGCCGAACATCGGTGTTCGCGCGGTGCCGCTGGACGCACGACAGTTCGAACACAGGCTCGAAACCGGCGAGGCGGATCTGGCGTTTGGTGCGTTTCCGAAGGCCGCTCGCCATCTGCGGCGGCAGCGTCTCTATTTCGACGGCTATTCCAGCGTCGTTCGCAAGCATCACCCGCGCGCGCGAAGGTGCCAGGCGGGCGCCGGTTTTCTGGCCGAGCGCCACATTCTGGTGACCGGGTCGGAAACCGGACACGCCGCGCACCGAACCGCGCACCGCGTACTGTCTTCCGCGATCGCACCGGCGAACGTGATGTTGCGAGTGCCGAGCTTCATCGCCGGCGCTATCGTGGCGGCGGAGACGGATGGCGTGGCGACCCTGCCGACAAATCTCGCGAAACGGCTCGCGGGGCCGCTCGGCCTGATCGCCTTCGAACCGCCCATCGTGCTGCCGCGTATCGAGATCGCCCAATTCTGGCACGAACGCTACCACCGCGATCCCGGCCACAAATGGCTCAGGAATCTGACCTTTGAGCTGTTCTCCGGCAACCGTGGGCTAGGTTCTGTGGACACTTATCGCATCCATAGGATAATAGCGGCAAGGGTAACGACGGCCTGATAATTTCGCGCTGTTTTCTCGAAGCGCGTTGCCACGCGCCTGAACTGCTTGAGCTTTGAGAAGCAGCACTCGACGAGATGGCGCTGGGCATAGAGATGTTTGTCGAGCGGGTATTTGAGCGCTCTTGACGGGTTGTTGGGAATGACGGCGAGCGCGCCCTTGGCGGCGATGGCTTGGCGCAGGTGATCGGCGTCATAGGCTGTATCGGCCATGACGACCTCGGCAGCAAACCCCTCGATCAACGCGGCGGCTTGCGGTGCATCACCCTTCTGACCTGCCGTCAGGGTGAAGCGCACCGGACAACCCAGGCCTCGGACGGCCATATGTATTTTGGTGCTCAGGCCGCCGCGCGAGCGACCGAGCGCCTGATCTTCAGACCCCCTTTTTTAGCCCCGGCAGCATGCTGATGGGCTCGGACGATGGTGGAATCGATGATCAGATATTCGAAGTCCGGATCATCGGACATCGCCTCGAATATCCGATACCAGACGCCCTTGATGCTCCACCGGCTGAACCGCCGGAACACGCTGTTCCAATCGCCAAACGCTTCCGGAAGATCACGCCAAGGAGAGCCCGTACGCACGATCCAAAGCACGCCCTCCACGAACATCCGGTTGTCGCGCCCGGTGGAGCCTTTTTGATCAGGCCGACCTATAATCAGGGGCGCCATCCGCTCCCAAGCCACGTCGCTCAAAACCAAACGATCCATCACACCCAAGGCCGCCTCCTCAAAAGCAGCCTTAAATCTGATTTGCTGATAAAAGGGAATCCTTAAAGTCCACAGAACCTAGTCCGCCCCGGTCAGGCCAAACGCGCCGCCGCGCGCTGATTGGCGGCACTGCGGTACTCATGGCCGGCGGCAATTCTCCTTTGCAGGCGCGCCAGGATTTCCGGCGGCGCGGTATCGGGGGAACCTGAATTGAACGGCGGCGCCGGATTATATTCGAGCCGAAGCTGGATCGCTTCCGCGGTCGGCCGGTCGATCAGGATCGAAACCAGCGTCAGCGCGAAATCGATCCCTGCGGTAACGCCGCCGCCGGTGACACGGTTGCGGTCCACACATACGCGCGTCTTGGCCGGAATTGCTCCGTAGGGGCCAAGAAACTCGGTTGCGGCCCAATGCGTCGTCGCGCGGTATCCCCTGAGCAAGCCCGCCGCACCGAGCACCAGCGATCCCGTGCAGACCGAGGTGATATATTTGGCGCCCTCGGCCTGCCGGCGAAGGAATCCAAGCATCTCCTCGTCATTGACCATGTCGTCGGTACCGACGCCGCCGGGAACGCAGATCACATCGAGTTGCGGGCAATCGGCGAAGGTGGTGGTCGGCGTAAGCGTCATCACCGAGTCGCTGGCGACCGGCTCGATCCGCTTCCAGATCAAATGCACCACGGCGCCGGGCACGCTGGAGAACACCTGCAACGGACCGGTGAAGTCGAGCTGGGTCACTTTCGGAAATACCAGAATTCCAATCTGAAGCGGCGTCGACATGCTGGTGCCTTTCGGAGTTCTGCTTGCGAAGTTCTGCTTGACGCAGCCAGTCTGACATGATGCTCTGTTGTCCGAAATGACTAATTTCCCTCATTTTCGGACATCTCCTCTTTGGACATTGGCGGAATCATGATTGGCGTCCTGGTATTCCCCGATTTCCAGTTGCTGGATGCCGCCGGGCCGATTTCGGTGTTCGAGATCGCGGGCCGCTATGCGCGCGCGGAATCCACGATCAAGGTGCTCGCGGAAGCGCCGGGTCCGGTACGCAGCTCCTCCGGCGTGGAGATGCTGGCGCGGAAGTTTGGATCGCCGGGCGCGATCTCCACCCTTATCATCGCGGGCGGCGATGGCGTCGAAGCGGCGGCGCGAAGCAAATGCACGATCAATTTCGTGAAGGCGGTTGCGAGGAGAGGCGCTCGGGTCGCCAGCGTCTGTTCGGGCACGTTCATCCTTGCGGAGGCCGGCCTGCTCGGTGGCCGCCGTGCCACCACGCATTGGCGGCGCACGCGGCAATTCCTCGAAACCTATCCCAACGTGAAACTCGAGCCCGACCGGATTTTCGTCCGCGACGGCAATATCTGGAGTTCGGCGGGAATTACCGCCGGCATCGACCTCGCACTCGCGATCGTGGCGGAGGACTATGGTGACGAAATTGCGCAGAAGACCGCGCGCCAGCTCGTGCTCTATCATCGCCGCAGCGGCGGCCAGTCGCAGTTCTCCTCGCTGCTCGAACTGAAGGCGCCGACGGGGCGCTTTGGGCCGCTATTGACCTGGGCGCGCGAACATCTCGACACGCCGCTGACGGTGGAGCATCTGGCGGAGCGGGCCGGCATGAGTTCGCGGCATTTCACCCGCGCTTTCATCGCGGAGACCGGCACCACGCCGTCCAAGGCGGTGGAGCGGCTGCGCGTCGAGGTGGCGCGGCAACAGGTGCAGTCCTCAGGCGAGGCGATCGAACGCGTGGCGCAGTCAACGGGCTTTCGTGATCCGGAGCGGATGCGCCGCGCCTTCATCCGCGCCTTCGGCCAGCCGCCGCAATCGCTGCGGCGCGCGGCGCGGGCCGGATAGTGTGCCTTTGGTCAAGCAGCGGACATCCGCTTGATCGCTGCGAGGATGCGACCGTCGCGTACCATCAGAAGAGGGCTCGGCGCCTTCACTCGGGGTAGTTGCCGTCCCCATACGGGCCGCCGAACCCGGAATGATAGGCTGGATAACCTATACCGAGGTCTTGATGGGTAATGTCCATCGCCGGCAACTGCTTCCCGGAAGCCGGCGCAGACCCCACCGCCCCGGCTTGCGGCCTGGATGTCCGTTTTAGCGCATCCTTCTGCTCGCGGCGTGCCGCGAGTTCCTTCTTGATGGCGGCATTCTCTTTTTCAAGCGCTTCGACGCGCGCAGCAATGTCATCATTCTGCGCCGCATAAAGGGGTGCGTTCGTGAATGCCAGGCTGCTGCTGACCACCAAGGCCGAGAGGATGATCTTTTTCATGTTCGTCCCCGCAAGACTGTCTTTGGCCACGCCAATTCCGTCAGAATAGTCTGTCACGAGCCCCGCGCACCGGCACTCAAAAGGATGACCCATGGCGTTTTTTACCACCCATGTGACCTCTGGTCACTCTATTTGCTCGTTTTATTTTGCAAGCGATAATCGGCAAAGCGCAGGAAGCCATGCCATTGGATGTTCGGCCACCTCGTCAGGCGAGTCGTCTACTCATGGATTCGTGACCACCGCTTTCCCTTTAGAGTGCTTGCAGTGGCGCAACCGATTACAAACAACAAGACGACGAACCGGAATATGCCCCGCATGACAATTAGCTTCCCTTGTGACGTCTCCAATATTTCTTCGATCAGAGGCGCTACAGCCCCCGAACGAAGGCCTCAAGCGCTTCGTTGCTCTCCGCCGGCGCTTCCTGCTGCACCCAATGTCCTATGCCAGGCATGATAGTGGAGCCGCGGAAGTCAGCGCAGGCGATCCCAGGGTTGGCATAAAGATCCAGTCCCGGGACAAATGCGCGCACGGGGTCACGCTCTCCGGCAATGAAGGTGGACGGTTGCACAATGCTCCGTCCGCTCAATTCGGCCAGTTCGCCGAAGTCGATGGCCTGCGCGCGGTACCGATTAAGGGGGCCGCGAAAGCCTCCTGCGCGAAACGCATCAGCATAGATGCCGAGATCAGCCTCGCTCATCCAACGCGGAAGGGGCTGCGGATCGATAAGCCCGTCCAGCAGCCTTGCCTCCGGTGGCTTCGGTTCGAGCCACTTGTTGAGCGGCGCAGCCCCGGACAGCGCGAAATACATCTTGCGCAGAGCGGCCGGTATGTCTGACTCCAGCTCAGCCTCCGCGACGCCTTCCTGCTGGAAGTAAATCTGATAGAAGAAACGCCCGCTATAGGCGGATCGCACGAGTTCAACGAAGGGCGCTGTGCCGCGCGGAAAGAAGGGCACACTCAGCCCGGCCACCGCCCTGATCTTGGTAGGGTGAAGCAGTGCCGTATGCCACACGATCGGCGCGCCCCAGTCGTGGCCGAACAGGATGGCCGGGCCGTCACCCATCTGGTCGATCACGGCAGCGACATCCGAGGCCAAATGACGCAGCGTGTACGCTGCGATGTCTCTTGGCTTCGAGCTCCCTCCGTAGCCGCGCACATCGAGCGCGGCAACCCGAAAACCTTGTGCTGCGAAATGCGCGATCTGATGCCGCCAGGAATACCAGAGCTCGGGGAAGCCATGGACGCAGACGATCAGCGGGCCCGAGCCACTGACCGCCACGTTGAGTTCGATCGGTCCGTTACGGACCGTGACAAAGTCCACCCTCGCTCTCCCACATTGCCGGCGGTACAACGCGAGCCGCAACCGAGGCTCGGTCCTTTTGCCGCGCGTGCCATCCCCCAACTTCGCGCCGGATCATAGTGACCACCCGAGGGACCGGGAAGGGGGCGGCTTAGCATCAGGCGCTGCAATCAATTCAGCGTTCGCAACGCTTTCGGAGCCCTTCCGCTTCAGTGGCGAGATAGCGCTGACTTAGCCCGCCGTAGAGGCGGGCTACCAGAGGGCCCAGGCGCCCCCTGAAGCTAAACGACAAGCTCAACTCGGCTTCCGGCCCCAACTGTCTCCACAAAGTGCTCGGCTCTGAGCTGCAAGCCCGGACTTCGCGTGATCCAATTGAAGCCGCTCCTGGCGTCGAGTTCAGTGACCTGCCAAACTGCGGGCAGCAATTTCGGTTGTCGTATTCGCACCCTGCTTCCCTCCGCGAGCGCTCCCTGGTCCAAACGCTGGACGCTTGTCATTGTCGGCGTCCATTCCGGCCAGCATTCGACGTCAAACAACACCGCCACAACGTCGCGAGGCGAGGCTTTGATATCGATGACTGCGCTGAAATTTGTCACAGGTCGCTCCTGGGCTAGGGCCGTTTGTCTCGATTATGCCTTACTTTTTTGGCTTTCTTTGGGTTGCGCCGCTTCGACAATTTTGGGGATTCGTCGGCTTGGCACTGGGGAACTGATGGCCTTCGACACTGCGATAGTTGATGGGCTGTTGTCACGCCGCCGCGCGGGGTGGTTTGAGACGATCGTGTTTGCGCTCGCCGCAGTCGTCGTGGCGCTGGGCGCTGCCGCCTGGATCACCAATTTCGACCAGACGGCGCTGGCCTCGGCGGCGCTGCCGGCAGATATCGATCGCATTTCCTCCTTCGAGGATCGTTTTTTTCCGGCCTCCTTGCTGCCGTCGCCCGCTCGCAGGCCAGCTTTGCAGCCGCTCGATCGTGCGGCGCTGGCCGCGCTGGAAATGAAGGCTCGCGCGGCCGAGGAGTTGTTTGCCCCGCGGTTGATGTCCCTGAATTCGGGTGGTGACTATCTCGACAATGAGGCCAGGTTCGGTGAGGTCCGGGCGCCTACCGCCACCGTCATTCCGCTGCCGAGGTCTCGCCCACCTGTCGCGGTCCTCGATCCACGGCCGGTGCCAGCTTTGGCGCAAGCCGACGGCGTGCCCCGGCGGGATGATCGCACGCTGTTGCAAAAACTGTCCGACTTGTTGCCGGGAAGGGTGACGTTGGCGTCGTTGACGCCGGATATCGGGTTGTTTCGCCGGGGGCCGGACCTCGCCTCGCTCGGCTACGACGGGTCCACGGCGGTTTACGACATCTCAGCGCACACCGTTTACCTGCCGAACGGATCGAGCCTCGAGGCGCACTCGGGAATGGGCAGTTTGAGGGACGATCCGGAACATGTTTCCGTCCCAAACGCCGGCGCCACGCCGCCGGCCATCTACGAGTTGAAGCTGCGGGAACAGGTCTTTCACGGCGTCCAGGCACTCCGCATGATCCCGGTCGAGGGCAGCGACACGGCCGGACGTTCAGGCCTGCTCGCACACAGCTTTATGCTCGGGCCCAGCGGCGATTCCAACGGCTGTGTATCGATCAAGGACTACGACCGCTTCCTCAAGGCGTTCAATGATGGTGCGATCAACCGCCTTGTCGTCGTCCCGAGTTTGAAGAGCGGGATATTGGCCTTGCAACGCCCGACCTCACCGTCATGAGCGATCCTCGTTTTTGAAACGTCGTAGCCGACGGTGTTCGAGATCGCGCTAAGGTGCAGGCTCGTATCGATCGTGGCCGCGAAGCCTATCAGACCCGGATGAGCGTCAATTCGAGCGAGCGGATGCCGGTACTGGCTTGGGCGGACGGACGGTGGATTGAGTTGTCGTAGGACGCGATGGTTTCTTCGCGGTGGCTCGTGATCGGCCGCCTTGCGGAACGTCAACGGAGGCCAGATAAGAAGCGAGCTCCCAGGCCGTGCTCGAACTGGTCGCATAATGGTCTTGCAGGAACAGGAACAGCGTCGGGCGGAAGCGGCCCTTGGCGAGACCTCGCGCGCTGCGATGACAGGTCACACAGCTATCCGCAAACAACCGCGTGCCAGATTTGCCCTCATCGAGATCTTCAGCGTGCACCGCGGCAACCCCAATGAGCAGAAAAGCAGCGCCGAGGATGAACAAATACTGCCGCAGTCTTGGTTGCGACCTAAGCTCCGATGATAGCTGCACGCAGTTGTCCTTCGCCGCTTTGCGAGCCGCCCTTGGCATTTTGGACAAATGCCGACGTGCCCAATCTTTGCATTGTTAGGGTCAATTTATAGTCGGAGAACGTCAAAAAGACGACAATGCCTTCGCCGGCATCACGGATGAAATGTCTGAGAATGCCGGACACGGACGCAGGCGGCCTCATTCGATCACCTCGTCGGCGAGCGCGAGGATCGAGGAAGGCACGGCAAGGCCGAGCGTCTTGGCGGTTCTCAGATTCAAAACAAGCTCATATTTGGTCGCAGAATCGGCAGATCGCTAATCTTTGCTCCCTTGAGAAGCTTTCCGACATAAACTCCGGCTTGGTGAAACGATTCAGCAAAATTGGTCCCGTAACTGAATAAACCGCCCAGCTCTGCATATACTCGCTCATAGTAGATCGCAGGTAGGCGGAAATGTGCAGCAAGGGCCACCAGACGGTCACGCTGGGTGTTGAAGAATGGGTCTTCTGCGACCAATAGCGCGCTCGCAGCTTGCTGACTCACCATCGTGAAGGCCGCTTCGACCTCGGTAGCTGTACTGGCTCGTGCGACGATAATTTGCCGCTTGATCATCTTCGCTGCGTCCTGCACCTCGTGCAGCTCGAGATCGAAATCCGGATATTTCGGATTTAGAAGAACACCAAGGGGGGAAACTCCCGGAACCATTTCGTGCAGCAGCGCCAGTCGTTTGGCCTCCAGTGCCGATCCAAGCAGGCTGACACCGGTGATGTTGCCTTCCGGCCGATTGAAACTGGTAACAATCCCGGCCCTGACCGGATCGGCGCCGCTGACAAGGACGATCGGGATCACGGAGGTCGCCGCCTTTGCCACCTTTGCCGGTTCGCTACCGCCGGACGCTACTATCACCGCAACCTTGCGATCGAGAAGTTCAGCGGCCAGGCTAGCCAGGCGGTCATATTGTCCCTCGGCCAAACGAGATTCGATCATCACGTTCTGGCCATCGACATAGCCGGTTTCGCCCAATCCCTGGCGGAACGCAGGGATAATGTGCGCAAGATAGGTTGACGAATAGCTTGCAAGAAAACCGATCGTAGGTATCGCACTCTGCTGCGCGCGCGCGACAAGCGGCCATCCTGTGGCGACGCCCAAAATGCCCAGAAATTCTCGCCGTCTCATGCCAGCCCCGTTCGAGGGGTGGCATCGTAGCGGCTGAGCAGTATCGCGGAAGGGGCAAAACGCAACTTCCTGCGCAATATCTTGCAGCCGCGGCGACGACCCTCGCGGCAGCTACGACCGAGATTTCGTTTCCAGAAGCCCGAGCCTGTGCGCCAGCCATTCGGTGGTCGGTGCCTGAATCAGGATCGTCATGAGAATGGCGATGAAGACGATCGAGGCGATCATCTGCGCGCCCGGTGCGTTGGTGCCGAGCAAGAGGCCGGCGAGCGCCGCCGGGATGACCCCGGTCTCGCGGGTCCAGCACATGAAGAGCATCTCGGCAAAACTCCATCGCGCGCGGCGGTCGGGCAGGGCGCACAGCAACACGGTCGCCGGGCGCGCAACCAGCATCAGGATGGCGACGAGCGCTGCGCCGCCAAGAGCATAACGGCCGATCAGGGCGAAATCGACCTGCGCGCCAAGCAGGATAAAAATGAAAAGCCGCATGATGAACGCGGTGGTCAAAACGAATTCATCGAGTTTTTGCGCTTCGCCCGCTTCCATCCGAAAGCCGAGCGTTTCCTTGTTGCCGAGCACGATGCCGAACACGAACACCGCCATGAAGCCGCTGGCATGGAGGCCGCTGGCGGCGAAATAGGCGGCGATCACCGCGACCAGCGTGACCACCGGCGCATATTCGGCGAGGAAGGCCCATTTCTCATGCGCGATCAGCAGCGCAGCCAGATAGCCGAGCGCGACGCCGGCGACGACGCCGATCGACCGACTGCTGCACCAGCGCCCAGAACGACGACGTCAGTGAAAACTCGCGCGCTGCCGGTTGCCGCGGCGAGTACGCCGAAAGTGACGATCGCCGCCATGGCGTCGTTGAACGCCGACTCGCTCATGACGGTCTGCGCCACCCGATCGCGAATCCGAACCTGGCGGAAAATTGGTACCAGGGTTGCCGGGTCGGTCGAGGCCAGCGCCGCGCCGAGCAGCAGCGCAACGCTTGCGGGAATGCCGAGAATGTAGTGGGCGGCAAGGCCGGTGATGCCGGCGGTGATCAATACGCCAACGGTGGAGATGATAACGATCGTGATCCAGACCTGCTTGAGCACGTCGAGCCGAAGCGATGCGCCGCCGTCGAACAGGATGTAGCTCGCACCGAACAAGAGGATGATCTCGTTCAGCGCCGAACCCGCCTTTATGTCGATCAGTCCCAATGCCTCCGGGCCGACCGCAATGCCGGCGACCAGAAACACTGCGACATCGGGTATCCGGATTTTCTGCGCCAGCAGGCCGGCCAGCGTTCCGACCGCCAGAATGAGACCGCATGAAAGCAGGGTGTGCCTGGCGATTTCGATGGAGGCGGACGGTTCCAATGGGCCTTCCCACAAATAGACAGCAACTCGTCGCAACGCGCGCCGATTTCATGGCGCGCGGGCACGACGCTGCCCTACATGCCCCTAAATGACAAGTCGCCAACACTTCGCGACGGTGGGATGGGTTTCAGGCGCCGCCGACTTCAGTCGCTGTGACCGCAACCTTCCCCGAGCGCAGCCTGCTGACGATCGGCTTGAGCAGTTGCGGTGACAGATAGATCGGAAACTGGGAAAGTGCGAAGTATAACCACGCCGTCCCCGGCAGCACGCCGTCGGTAGCCGCCAGCATCAGCCCCATATTGCGCTGTGAGACCATGAGGCCGAGCGCGATCGCGCGCTCTCGGCCGGCCCTGCGAAACACCAGCGCGGTGACGCCGAGAAGCGCGAAAAAGACCACGAAGGCCAGCATCAACAATTCGAGGGCTTGCAGCGGGTCGGCAAGAAAGCCGCCGGCCACATTGCCCATGACGGCCGCGACAAAGACGAACAGAAACAGGACGGTCAATCCATCGATCGCCCGCGCGTGCCGCTGGATGGCAGTCGCGCCGGTGCGCCAGCGGATCGCGCTTGCCACCAGCAAGGATCCGGCAAGGATCAAGAGCAGCTTCAATCCGAGCAAGAAGGGTGAAAGCGACAGCGCCGTGCCAAGGAAGGCATAGGCAAACAGCGATGCCGTCAACGGGACCAGCGCCGTGCTGGTCACAAGCGTGACGAGAACGAGCGTCGAATCCAGCCCCATCACGGCCGCAAGCGCGGGCGAGGCCATCATTGGCGAGGCCACGGCTTGCAGCACCAACGCCAGGTACAAATCCGGAAAGCTAAAATCGAGGCCGACCACGCGGCAAATGCCGCACGATATCAAGGGCACCACGACCATGGTCCATGCGGTGGCCGCGATAACGAGACCGGGCCGCCGCAAGACCTCGCGCAACGTAGAGAGGTCGACGCGCAGGAACGAGGTGCAGAGCAGAAGGAAAATCGCTTCGCTGACGTAAGGCTTGAGCAGTTCGCCGGCCGGCGGCACCGCGATGCCGATGAAAACCAGCGCGGCGATCGCGCGGGTGCCCTGACTGCCGAGCCACACCAGCGCCTGCGCCGGAAAGGCGACGATGTTTCTCGCGATGTCTGGCATCTGGCTTTTCTTGGATTCGGCGAAAAAGGGCGGGAGTGTGTCGCGAACATGGGGCAAACGTTGGGTCGCGCCAAGTCACATCTGGTTACCTTCTGTTTCATGCGAGGCGTTTGGCCGACGTCCGCATACGCCAACATGCGTATTGAGGACGCCCGGTCCGATGCTAGCGTCGCGGTCGCTTAAGGCTTTCACGCAGGAGCAGACCATGACCGCACTCGCAAAGCAGATCGCAGAGAGGGCCGAACTCAGGAATTTTGGGACGCCCGACGAGGTACGCGAATTCCCGAAGGGCCGCCTCGAACTGATCGAGATCGGAGGCGCGACCATCGGCCGCGCGGTCTTCGAGCCCGGCTGGCGCTGGGCGACATCCGTGCAACCGATCGCCAAAACATCGAGCTGCGAGGCACCGCATTTCCAGTATCACGTGGCCGGTGTGCTCCGGATTCGAATGGACGACGGTACCGAATTCGACTGCCGTCCCGGCGACGTGTCGCTGCTGCCAAGCGGCCATGATGCCTGGGTGGTCGGCAACGAGACTGCGGTTGTCGTCGATTTTCAGGGAATGTTGGAATATGCGGCAGGCCATCATCATGCTGCATGAACCATCGCTTGAGGAATCCGTGACCGGCATTTGACCGATCAGGGATTATCGGCCCGTTGCGATCGCCCTGCTGCCTCCCGGCCACGCCCGGGCAGCAGCGCCGGTCGCTGGTGAATGCTGCGATCGGCCTTCCACCAAGGCTGAATTTCTGTATATTGCGGCCGAAGAGACAGCGTCCAAATTGAATTGGATTGTCTCATGGCCAGCTTGCTTGCCGAACTCCCGGATCGCGATTTGCGTGCTGCCCTCGGCGCGCTGCAATCGCTTGCCGCGCAAAGCGCAAACCGCACCAATTTCATCGATACCGCGCTGGAAGAGCTGACGGGCATCGTCGCGTCCGATCTGACCACTTTGAGCGTATGCGACCTGAGGCAGGGAACGCGCTCCGTCGTCGGGCGCAAGGCCGAGGCCTTGTCGGCAACGGATCGGCAGGCGTTCGACCGTCATTTTGGCGAACATCCTCTCGTGAGGTTTCACAGCTCCCATCCCGGCGGGCCAACGCAACGCATTTCCGATTGTGCTGACGTCAGTGGCTTCCGCAATTCCGGTGTTTACGCCGATTACTATCAGCGGATCGGCATCAATTATGTGATGGCGCTTCCCTTGCGCATCGACAATGCCAACGATGATCAGCATCGTATTCAACCGCAGCCGTTCGGATTTTGCCGACGGCGAGCGTGCGATTCTGGATGCGGTCCGCCGGCCACTAGCTGCGATCTATCGCAATCTCATGATGTGCGAGGAGGCGGGGATCGGATTGAGATGCATCAGCGAGCTTGCCGCCGGCAGCGGTTGGCAAATGATGCGGATTTCGCTGGAGGGACGGATTCTCGACGCTTTGCCGGCGGCATTGCGCCTATTGGCCCGATTTTTTCCCGATGGGAGCCGCACGCCGTCAGCTCTGCCCGAGACGCTGTTCGCCTGGTTCGCCCGCAGCCGGCACTGGGGTCTCGAACGACCGGCGGTCAGCCACGGGCAACAATTCACGCTGCTGCATTTCGGCAGCAAGCTGACCGTGCGATTTATTCCCGATCCGGACGATGGCTGCGCCGGATATCTGCTGATGAGGGGCGAACGCCTCGGCGTGAGTGCAGCCCATCTTGGAAGCTTGAGCCTCTCGGCGCGGGAGCGCGAGCTTCTTGCCCTGGTTGCCGCCGGCAAGACCAATGGCGAAATCGCCACTATCCTTGCGATCAGCGCCCGCACCGTCCAAAAACATCTGGAGCATATTTTTCAGAAGCTCGGCGTCGAGACCCGCACAGCGGCGGCGGTCCGGGCGCTCGAGGCGGCCGATGAATTGGCCGGCGCTTCTGGGGGCTCGTAAGCCACAAGGTCAGGCAATCCCGATGCTCAAGCTTCCGCCGCCCGTTTGGGCCTTGATCTATGTTCTCCTTGCTGCGGTGATGAGTTGGCAGCTCGGCTGGCCCAAAGTGCCGGGCTTTCCACTTCCGAAGCTCGGCATCGCCCTTGCGTTCATTCCGTGGATCTTGCCGGTCTGGGCGGTCGTGATGTTTCGGCGCGCAGGCACCGAGATCGACCCGACTTCGCCGACCAACCGGGCCCTTGTCGCCGACGGTCCCTATCGTTTCACACGCAACCCGATGTACCTCGGACTGGTGCTGGTTACGCTGGGCATCGCGATGTGGATCGGCGCCTGGCCGATGTTCCTTGCGCCGATCGCGGTCTTCTTCACCGCAAACTCGGTTCACATCCCCTTTGAGGAGGCCAAGATGCGTCGCCAATTCGGAGCAGCATATGATGAATATGTAAGCCGGGTGCGGCGATGGGTGTGAGCGAGCGTAACCCGAAAAAGTCTGCGGTCTGTCGGCTTCTTCGGCCGCAAGGAGAACCACTATTTGGCGGCAACCAGGCTCTGCAATTCGGTCCGCACCCGATCGAGCACGCTGGCATAGTCGCGGGTCTCGGTCTGCCTGAACAGGCGCGCCGTTGGATACCAGGGGCTATCGTCGCGATCGAGCAGCCAGCGATAGTCGGGCGTCCAGGGCAACAGGATCCAGGTCGGACGCCCAAACGCGGCGGCAAGGTGAGCCACGCTGGTGTCGACGGTGATCACAAGGTCCAGGCAGGCGATGAGGGCTGCCGTCTCAGCGAAGTCCGTGAGTTCTGCGGTGAACTCGATGATGCCGCTTTGCGCGAGCATCGCCTTGTCAGGGGGTCGGAGGTCTTTCTGCAAGCTGACGAAACTCGCGCCGACGTCGAGAATGCGCGACATCATCCCAAGCGACATCGATCGATTACGATCGTTCCTGTGATTGGGGTTGCCGGACCAGACCAGCCCGACCCGCGGCCTGTCGCGAGGCCCGAGGCGTCGGTTCCAGACCTCGACGCGGGCCGGCGCCGGGGAGGGGAGATAGGAAGTCGCGGAGGGAATGGCGTCGAGCCGCGTGGCGAAGGCGAGCGGCAGGCTGCCGATCGGGCAGTGCATGTCGAACGGGGGCACGGGCCCGTTCGAAAAAGCGAGGCACTGCCAAACGCCCGGCAATCCCGACAACAGTGAATGCAGCGGGGGCTCGACCACCAGAATGACGCGCGCTCCGCGCGCCGCCACCATTGGCACGTAGCGTACGAATTGAATCGTATCCCCCAGGCCTTCGTCCACATGGATGAGGATGGTCTTGCCGTCGAGCGGCTCCCGGCCAAGCCACATCGGCTGGTTGAATTTCGGATAGGGTGGCGGATCGGTTTTCATCCAGCGCGCCTCACGCCCGGCCCAGCCGGCTTCGAAATTTCCGGTCAGCATGTGCAGCAGCGCCAAATTCCAATCCGTCGTGGCGTCATTTAGATGGTGGGCCTTGATATGATCATAGAGCGCGAAGGCCTCCTCGAAGCGCTGGAGTTGGCCTAGCATGAAGGCCTTGTTGTTCAGGATTTCGATGGCGTTCGGCAAGCGTTCGAGCGCCCGATCAAACCATACAAGCGCCTCTTCCTCGCGGCCGAGCGCTTGCAGGCAGGCGCCGATATTGTTGCAGGTGTCGGCGTTGCCGGGATCGAGAGTGTGGGCGCGCAAATTATCGGCCAAAGCCAGCTCGAACTTTTTCAGGTTGAACAGCGTGCGTGCGCGCGCCGCAAGCGTCGGCGCGTGGTTTGGCAGCGCTTCGTCGCAGCGGTTGAGGTCGGCAAGCGCTTCCTCGTACCGCCCGACATGATTGAGCAGGACGCCACTCTTGTAGGCGGCGTCCTGATGACGCGGATCGAGCTTCAGAACGTGCTGAAAGGTTAGTAGCGCATGATCGTGGCGTTCGACCTCAAGGAGAATGTCGCCGAGATGCTTCCACAGCGAGGCATCCTCCGGCCGGAGTTGAACCGCCTTGTCGAACGCCTTGAGCGCCTCCTCCCGCCTTCCCAGTTGCAGCAACGTTGAGCCAAGGCTGGCGAGAAATTCCGGTCTGGCGTCTCGCGCGATCGCGCGGGCGATCCACTGAAGCGCGTGATCAAATTTTTTGGCGTGAAGGCAAACGAGGCCCGTCAAGTGCAGGGCATCTGCGTGATGGGGATCGGCGGCAAGCGCTTGCTGGCAGCAAAGCTGCGCCTCAAGAATTTGGCCCGCCTGCAGGTGACCAAGGGCGAGCGCGCATAGCGCGGCCGGGGTGGGCGCGCCGGCACCGCCGGAAACTGTGCTGGATTTCTGGGCGGCTGCCTGGCGTTCCCTGCGGTTCATCGGCGCATTTCTGATGTGAGCAGCGTCGCTAGGCTGTAGATGATTCGCTCACCCCTCACAAAATGCGCAGGACCCGAGTTGCGGTCGGAAGCCGCTAGTGCAGCGCCTTCAGCCAGGCGCCGATTTCGCCTGCCGCGACATTGGCCTGTTGCAGCAGTTTTCCCATGGTGAAGAAGCCGTGGAATTGGCCTGGAAAAGTCCGGTGTGTGACCGCAACGCCGGCTTCCTTCAGGCATCTTGCATATTCGTCGCCTTCGTCGCGCAGCGGATCGGCGCCCGCGGTCAGCACATAGGCCGGCGGCAGGCCGATCAGCGTCTTGGCGCGCGCGGGCGACGCGCGCCAGTCGTGAATGTCGGCCGCCCCATTGAGATAGTGATCGCGAAACCATCTGATCACGGAATGCGTGAGCAGGATGCTGGTTTCGGGTTCGCGGTGCGAGGGATGCGCCAATGCAAAATCGGTCGCCGGATAGATCAGCACCTGTCCGGCGATGGCGGGGCCGTTGCCGTCTCGCGCCGATATCGCGACCACCGCTGCAAGATTGCCGCCGGCGCTGTCGCCGCCGACCAGAAGGCGTGCGGTGTCGATGCCGATATTTTTTGCGTGATCGGCGATCCATGCCGTCGCGGCGATGGCGTCATCGACGGCGGCCGGAAACTTGTGCTCGGGCGCTAATCGGTAATCGACGGAAATGACGATGAGCTCGCCCTCGTCGGCCAATCTTCGACACACGACGTCGTGGGTGTCGAGATCGCCGATCACCCAGCCGCCGCCGTGAAAGAATACCAGAGCCGGCGCGAGGCCGCCTGTTTGCCGCAGCGTCTTCGGCGTGTAGATGCGTGCCGGGATTGATCCGTGCGGGGCGGGGATCGCGAGCGGCTCGACCGATTTCAGTTCGGGCGGTTCAGGATTGGTGACGAGACGGGCCTGCCGATAATATTCGCGCGCCTCGTCGGGCGAGAGCGTTTCATAAGCCGGCCGGCCGGCATCCTGAAATGCCTTGAAGACGAAGGCAGCATCGGCATCGAGAGTAACGGGCATCGGGCGAACACCTCTGTGTTGATATTTGTGATTCCGCGGGTGCGCTCAACTCGCAACACGTCCTCCATCGACGGTATAGGCGGAGCCTGAGACATAGCTTGCGTCATCGGAAGCCAGAAACGCCACGATGGAGGCGACCTCCGACGCGAGCCCAAGCCGGCGAGCCGGAATCCGCTCCACGATCTTGTCGGAAGCGACGAGCGCCTTGCCCGGATTGCGGCCTTCGATGATCGCGCTCAACATACGGCTGTCGATCAATCCGGGACAGACGCAATTCACGCGCACGCCGGTTGCGGTGCATTCCAGTGCGGCACTCTTGGTGAGGCCGATGACCGCGTGCTTGCTGGCGGTGTAGGCTGCGATGTCGGGAGAGCCGATCAGGCCGGCGATCGAGGCGGTGTTGATGATGCTGCCCTTGTTCTGCTTGAGCATCACCGGGAGAACGTGCTTCAGCCCCAGAAAAACGCCTACCACGTTGACATCGATGACCTTGCGGAACGTCTCGAGCGAATATTTGGTGATCGGCGAGATATCGCCCTCGATGCCGGCATTGTTATAGAACACGTCGATGGTGCCGAATTGTTCGGTCGCCGCGCGGACATAGGCTGCGACCTCGTCTTCGTGGGTCACGTCCGCGGCAACCGCAAGCCCTTGCGCGGAGGCCGGCAAATCGCCGATGGCGGCCTGGACGTCCCATTGTCTGCGGTCGACGGCGACGATCCGCGCCCCGCGTTCGGCCAACAGCCGCATCGACGCGATCCCGATCACCCCGGCGGCGCCGGTGACAACGGCAACCCTGCCGTCCAGACGGATGCGATCGGGCATGCGGCGTTCCTCCGCTTGGCGTTCAGCGTGTGAACCCTTGGTTGGCCCGACTATTTCATCTGCCGCCCGGGCTGAAAAGGTGCGGCGGATTTTAACCGTTACGGCCATCGCACCCAGGGGAATCCAGTCCTTACCGCCCGAAGGATGCCTTAAACCGCCCTTTCCCCGCCGTATTCGGCGTGTTAACCGGGGGCTTGCGAGCGGCGGTAGCCTATACAATGTCTCAAGCCCGATTCGCCTGTTAAAGCCGCGAGATGCTTCGAATCATTGTCCTGACCGGTTTTGCGGCCCTTGTCGCCGCTGCCACGCTCTCGTTTGCGCCGCCAGTGCGCGCGCAGATCGGCAACATCTTTTCCGATCAGCCGCGGCCGCCAGGCAATGTTCCCCGCGGCAATCAGCAACAAGCCGTGCCTGAAGATGAAGAGGAAGTACCGGAGCTGCCGCGGGGCCGCGTGCTTCCGATACCCAGTCGTCCGCTACCGGGGCAAGGGGTTCCGCCGCCGGGCAGCGTACAGTCGCAACCGCTTGCCCCGCTGCCGGGCACCACGGTCATTCCGCAGAATCGCGCGCGCCGCAGCCCAACCAGGGCGTCGCGAACGCACCGCCCGGCGCCAACCCCATGGCAGCGCCAGCAGAAAGGCGTTCCGCAAACGCCGGCAACGTTGCAGCCCGGCGATGAGGTGGTCACCGAGCCGCCGGCTCAGAAGATCGTCAACAAGAAGGCGAGCTTTTCGGGGCTCGACAAGATCACCGGCCGCATCATCAACTTCGACGAGGATATCGGCGAGACCGTCCAGTTCGGCGCGCTGCGGGTGAAGACTGACGCCTGCTATACCCGGCCGGCGACGGAGGCGGCCAACACCGACGCGTTTGTCGAGGTCGACGAGATCACGCTGCAGGGCGAGGTGAAGCGGATTTTCTCGGGCTGGATGTTCGCCGCAAGTCCCGGACTGCATGGCGTGGAGCATCCGATCTACGATATCTGGCTGACCGACTGCAAAGCCCCCGACACTACCGTCGTGAGCGTGCAGCCCGAGCAGCCAAGACCTGCGCCGCCGCCGGCACAGAAACGCCCGCCGCCGCCCAAGCAGCAGGCCCAGCGTCCGCCGCCGCCCCAGCCGCAATTCCAGCAGCAGCAACCGCCGCCGCCACCGCCACCGCCACAACCCGGCGGCCTGTTCGGAATTTTCAGGCAGTAGAGCAACCGGCGTGTCCGCGCCGCGCGATGATCCTAAGCGCCTCTGCGCCGCTCATCGGCCGGTCGATCGGCAGCTTGCCAAAATCCGCTTCACCTCTGATCGCCTTGTCGAGTAGTGCGACGTAGCGCCGCCGCGGGATTTCGATCGCGCCGAAGCTGCGCAGATGCTCGGTCACATATTGGGTGTCGAGCAGTTCGAACCCGCCCGCGATCAGGCGGGCGACCAGATGCACCAGCGCCACTTTCGAGGCGTCGCGGATGAGGTGAAACATGCTCTCTCCGAAAAACGCCTTACCAAGGCTGACGCCATAGAGCCCGCCGACAAGGTCGCCGTCCTTCCAGACTTCGACGCTGTGGGCATGGCCAAGCTCATGCAGTCCGGTGTAGAGATCGCGGATGCGCTTGTTGATCCAGGTGTCGTGACGACCGGGGTGCGGCGCCGCGCAGCCGGCGATCACCGCCTTGAACGCAGTATCGGCGGTGACGGTGAAGACGTCGGAGCGCGCGGTGCGGGCCAGGCGCGAGGCGACGCGAAAGCCGTCGAGCAGGATCACGCCGCGCATTTCCGGCTCGACCCAGAACAGCGTCGGATCGCTGGCGCTCTCGGCCATCGGGAAGATGCCGCAGGCATAAGCGCGCAGCAGCACTTCGGGCGTGATTTCGGATGAGACGGAGTCGCGCGACGTCATGGCTGAAGAGGATAGCAGGATCATCGCAAAAGACGAACCGTGCGCGTTTTGCGGTGCGTATCCGCGGCGGCTGGTTCCCGGATCGGGCTCTTTGGTTACGGAGAGCGACCGCTCAATCTTGCGGCTGGCCCGCCAGATATTGTTCCAGCCAATGGATGTGATAGTCGCCGTCGATAATGTCGGGCTCGCGCACCAAAGCCCTGAAGAGGGGCAGGGTGGTTTCGATGCCTTCCACCACCATCTCGTCGAGCGCCCGGCGCAGCCGCATCAGGCATTCGGCGCGGGTCTTGCCATGAACGATCAGCTTGCCCACCAGCGAGTCATAATATGGCGGGATCACATAGCCCTGGTAGACGGCTGAATCGATCCGTACGCCAAGGCCGCCTGGGGGGTGGTATTGCTGGATCCTGCCGGGCGAGGGGCGGAAGGTCACGGGGTTTTCGGCGTTGACCCGGCACTCGATGGCGTGACCGTTAATGAGGACTTGATCCTGGGTCAGCGGCAGGTCGCCGCCGGCGGCGATGCGGATTTGCTCAAGCACGAGGTCGATGCCGGTGATCATCTCGGTGACGGGATGTTCGACCTGGATGCGGGTATTCATTTCGATGAAGTAGAATTCGCCGTCTTCGAACAGGAATTCCACCGTGCCGACGCCAAGATATTTCATCTCCTGCATCGCCTTCGCAACCGTCGCACCGATGCTGGCGCGCGCGGCGGCATCGAGTGCGGGCGAGGGGCCCTCCTCCCAGACTTTCTGATGGCGGCGCTGCAACGAACAATCGCGCTCGCCGAGATGGATCGCGCCACCCCGGCCATCGCCGAGCACCTGGATTTCAATGTGACGCGGCTTCTGCAGATATTTTTCGAGATAGACCGAGGCGTCGCCGAAGGCGGATCTGGCTTCATTGGCGGCCGTCGACAGCGCCAGCATCAGGTCCTGGGAGGTCTGCGCGACCTTCATGCCGCGTCCACCGCCGCCGGAGGCGGCTTTCACCAGGACCGGAAAACCGATCGCTTCCGCAATCGCCATCGCCTCGTCATTGGCGCCGACGGCGCCGTCGGAGCCGGGCACCACTGGAATGCCGAGCCTCTTGGCCGTCTTCTTGGCCTCGATCTTGTCGCCCATCAAACGGATGTGTTGGGCCTTGGGCCCGATGAAGTGCAGGTTGTGATCGGCGAGGATTTCGGCAAAGCGGGCGTTTTCCGACAGAAAGCCGTAACCGGGATGCACGGCGTCGGCGCCGGTGATCTCGCAGGCCGCAAGCAGCGCCGGCACGTTGAGGTAGCTGTCTTTTGACGGCGGTGGACCGATGCAGACGCTTTCGTCGGCAAGACGAACATGCATGGCGTCGGCATCGGCCGTGGAATGCACCGCAACGGTGGCGATGCCAAGTTCCTTGCACGCGCGCAGGATACGCAGTGCGATTTCGCCGCGATTGGCTATCAGGATCTTGTCGAACATCGCGGCGCCTGACGTTGACGAGTTCTACTCAATGATCACGAGCGGTTCGCCGAATTCGACGGGTTGTCCGTCCTCGACGAGAATTTGCGTTACCGTGCCGGCGCGCGGGGATGGAATCTGGTTCATCGTTTTCATCGCTTCGATGATCAGCAGCGTTTGTCCGACCGTCACCTTGGCGCCGACTTCGATGAACGGCTTGGCGCCGGGCTCGGAAGCCCAATAGGCGGTGCCGACCATTGGGGAGGGTACAACGCCGGGATGTTTGGCGATGTCGGCGGCGGCTTCTGCGGCGGCCGCGGGAGCTGACGCGGGAAGCGCCGCCGCCGGCGCGACGGCTTGCGCGGCAAGTGGAACCGACGCGGCGATGCTGACGTTGCGCGCGACGCGCACCCTTAGCCCGGCGCGCTCGATCTCGATCTCGGTGAGGCTGGTTTCATCCAGAAGCAAGGCGAGTTCGCGAATGAGCGCACTGTCGCTGGTTGTGAACTTTGCGGCTGCTTTGTCGTCAGGCTGGCGCGCCATGATCTTGATCCGGGACTTTCTACTGGGGTGATGGGCGGATGCGTCAGGCCTTGGCCTTGACGCCGATCTTGGCCGCAAGGCCTGATATCGCGAGCCGGTAGCCGTCAATGCCGAATCCGCAAAGCGTTGCGAAGGCAGCCTTGGCGGTAAATGAATGATGACGAAAACTCTCACGGGCGTGAATATTGCTGATGTGAACCTCGACGGTCGGAATCTTCACCGCGACCAGCGCGTCATGCAGCGCGATCGAGGTGTGCGAATAGCCACCGGCATTGATGATGATCCCGGCCGCCTTCTTGGCATGGGCCTCGTGGATGAAGTCGATGAGTTCGCCCTCCCGGTTCGACTGCCGGCAGTCGGCCTTCAGGCCAAACTGCGCCGAAGTATCGGCGCATAATTTCTCGACATCGGCGAGCGAGGCATGGCCATACGTCTCTGGCTCGCGGGTTCCCAACATGTTGAGGTTAGGGCCGTTGATCACGTAAATTGTCTCGGCAGCAGTCTTGGCCATGCAGATTCCGGCAATGTGGCGGTGTTCGCGAGGTTATAGGTAACATCACGTCCAAGGGGAAGCCTGTAGACCAGGGGCGCGGCCTCCAAACGCCTCATCCGCTTGGTAAAAACCCGCGCAGAACCTACGGAAACCACTCATTAACCAATGTTGCGGGATCGAACTTTCGCGGACATGGGCACTAAAAAAGGGCGGGCCTGATGGCCCGCCCCGGATTCGCGGAATTAGTCAGGATCATGCCTCGAGAACGGCCACGATCTCGAGCGTCCGCGGATCCACCACCACGATCTCGTCGCGGACCAGGAAGAATTCATATCCGCGCCATTCCGGATAGATCGTCACGATTTCCGCCGGAAGCGGACGGAAGCCGATGTCCCGGGGAACGCGGGTACCGACCGAAATCGCGAAGTTGACGTTGCCGACCGGAGCCACGTGCTGATCCCTGATCACCGTTGTGATCCGGGTGCGCTGCTCGGTCGTCAGCTTTGCGCCGGCGCCAGCCTGTCCAACGGTGGTCTGGGAACGTCCCTCGGCTGCGTTCTTCGAGCCGGCGCTGATGTTGCCGTCGCGGCCTTCGGCCTTCATGTTGCCATTGCGGTCCTCGCGGCCCTCGGCCTTCATGTCCTTGCCGCCGGCGCCCTTTTCGTTCTGCGAACCCCTGGTTTTTTCCTCGTTCTGCGAACTTTTGGACTTTTCGCCTTTTATATTGTCCTGGGCGGACTTCTCGTCCTTCGCGCCAGGCTTCATGTCCTGGGCGCGCTGGTTCTTGCCGCCCATTTTCTCTTCCGACTGCGTCGACTTCAGGCCGTGTTCCGCGCCGCCCTCGCGACCGGCGGAAGGTGACGATGGTGCGCTCTGCTGCATCCCGGAACCAGCCGACGGCGATTCTCGGCCCATGGAACCCTGCGCATTGGCGAAGCCGGTCCCGGCAATCAGTGCCGCCGCGGCCGCGGTGATCATAAAGCGATTAGGCATCTCGTTCTCCTCAGTTGTTTGCATTGCCCGGCCGACAACGAAAGGAGATCGACGATGTTCCGGGGTTCCTCCGGTTCCCTTGGTTTTGTTTTACGAACGCGCGCGAAAGAAAAAGGGCCGGCGAGACGGCCGGCCCCTGGTTCACTTCGCTCTCAGACGCACTAGCACGTCGCTTTGCCGCATCGGGCGAGACCGATTTTTTCCTTCAGGCCATCGAGACCGATTGCGCCGACCACCACCTGTTTGCCGATCACATAACTCGGCGTGCCGTTCATGCCCATCGACTCCGCGAGCTTGAAATTTTCCTCGATCGTGGCGCGGACTTCCGGACTTGCGAGATCCTTTTCGATCTTGCCGACATCAAGACCGGCCTCCTTTGCGGCCGCCATCGCACGGGCCTTGTCCGCCGGGCCGCGACCGCCAAGCAGCTTCTGGTGAAAATCGAGATATTTCTTGCCGCTCGGATCCTGCATTCGCACCGCGACCGCGACCTTTGCCGCCTCGACCGAACCTTCGCTCAGCACCGGGAATTCCTTGAGCACTACCTTCAGCTTGGAATCCGACTTCAGGAGATCGAGCATGTCGGCCATCGCGCGCTTGCAGTAGCCGCAATTGTAGTCGAAGAACTCGACGAAGGTGACGTCGCCGTCCTTGTTGCCGAGCACGACGCCGCGTGGCGAATTGAAAATCGCCTCCGAATTCTGCGCTATGCTTGCCTCGTGCTTCTGGTCCTCGGCCGCGGCCTGGCGCTTGTTCAACTCGGCCATCGCCTCTTCCAGCACTTCGGGGTGGGCAATCAGGTAATTCTTGACGATGGTCTCGATCTCCCCGCGCTGGCCGTCGGAGAAACTCTGCGCCGAGGCGGCCGGCGGCGCCGCGCAAAAAGCCAGCGCGAACAGGGCGGGAAGAAGCAGGCGGAGCGTGGGCATCGGCAATTCCTTTGTGAAGGTGTTTATCAAGGCGAGTTCCTGGGCGAACCGGCTCTAAAAAAAGCCTTGGGTTGTGACGTGTCGGCTTGCGGATCGTTCGGGTCGGCAAATTTCGAGCTGTTCTTCTGGCCGGGCAGCGGCTTTGCGGCGACGATGTCGTCAGCCTTGACCCAACCGGGCGTGCCGACGGCGAAGCGCGTCTTGGCGCGAGAGGCAAGATCGCGCGCGGTCTTGTTGTCACCGCGAAGGAATGCCGCCTGTGCCGAGGCGAGGTCAGCCTCCGCCAAATCTCCCTTTCGCCCATAGGCCATCGCCAGCTGCGTATAGCCGATCGGTTGTTCAGTTTCACGTGCGACCGCGTTCCGCAGAATGGAAATCGCCTCGTCGGTATGGGCCTTGTTATCGGTCGCCACCAGCGCCTGTCCAAGTAACATCTCGATGAGGGGCGCGTTATTCGACAGCTGCACTGCCTTCCGCAACGGTGCGATCGCCTCCGCCGGCTTGCCGCCTTCCAGCAGCGCCTGGCCGCGCAATTCATAAAAATAGGGATTGTTGGGCTGCACCTGGATCAGCGCGTCGATCTGGCCAAGCGCGTTGCGCAAATCGCCGTGAAGATAGGTCGAGATTGCGTGGGCGTAGCGCGCGGGCAGGCTGTTGTCGGACATTGGATAGCGCCGATAGACGGTGTCCTGCCGTTCCAGGAAGCCCGAGATCTTGGCGCGCATCATGTCGTGACGCAATTGCAGCGCCGGATCGTCCTTCTTGTCCCAATACGGGCTGGTGCGGGCCATTTCCTCGAGTGCGGCGACGCGTTCGGCGGGCATCGGGTGGGACTGGAAGTAGGGATCGGCCCCGTGTGCGGCGAACAGGCTCTCATTGGTGAACCGCTTGAAGGTCTCATACATGCCTTTCGCGGACTGGCCGGTTGCGGTCAAGAATTTCACGCCGGCGCGGTCGGCGCTCTCCTCCTGTTGGCGTTGATAGGAGAGCACCGAGCGCAAAATCATGCTTTGCGGCCCGGCGATCGCGGCCATGCCGGCATCGGCCAGGCCGCTATTGCCGTAGCTGTTGCTCTTCGCGCCGGCCGCGATTGCGCCGACGCCGAGCAGCATGGCGATGATCATCTGCGTCTGTGCCTGTGCCAGTTGCTCGCGCAATCTGGCGAGATGGCCGCCCGCCAAATGGCCGGTTTCGTGCGCCAGCACCCCGATGATCTGGTTCGGGGTTTCCGACTGGAGGAGCGCGCCGTGGTTGACGAAGATGCGGCGGCCGTCGGCGACGAAAGCGTTGAAGACCGCCTGATTGATGATCGTGACCTGGATGTTCTGCTTCTCGAGCCCTGCGACGCGCAGGATCGGCCGCGTGTAGTCGCGAAGGAGTTGCTCGGTCTCGGTGTCGCGAAGTATCGCGAGCTTTTCCGCCTGGGCGAGGGCCGCCATCGGCGCAAAGGTGAGTGCGACCGTGGTGACGACAGCTGTAAGTTTCGTCGTTTTCCGGAGCAACGCTATGCGGAGCAGCATCGAGCTATCTTTATTGATTGGCGGCGGGTCTGATACGAGCTATGCCCTAACAAGCCGCCGAATAAGGCTTGTCTGGGGCACTTGGTAAAATAGCAGAAATCGATGCTTGATGCGACACTTAGAGAGCGGGCACAAGGCCTGTTGACGGCATCCGGGCGAAGCAATGTTCCGCCGTTCATGGTCATGGACGTGATGGCGGCGGCAGCGCGCATCGAAGCGGCCGGCGGCCATGTTATTCACATGGAGGTGGGTCAGCCGGCGGCCCCGGCGCCGAAAACCGCCATATCGGCCGCACACGCCGCGCTCGACGGGGCGAGGATCGACTATACCTCGGCGCTTGGAACTCCCTCGCTGCGAAAGCGAATCGCCCGCCACTACCGCGAGAGTTACGGTTTTGGCGTGGATTCCGAGCGAATCGTGGTCACCACGGGTTCGTCGGGTGCCTTCATTTTGGGGTTTCTCGCCTTGTTCGAACCCGGCGACCGGGTGGCGGTCACCGTGCCCGGCTATCCGCCGTATCGGCATATTCTCACAGCGCTCGGCTGCGAGCCGGTGCTGATCGAAACTTCGGGCGAGACGCGGCACGCGCTGACGGGGGAAGCGTTGCTCGCCGCTCACCTTAAGACGCCGCTCAAAGGCGTGCTGGTCGGAAGCCCGGCCAATCCGACGGGCACGATGATGTCGCGCGAGGCGCTTGACGGGGCTGATCCTGGCCGCAGCAAGCGCCGGAATCCGGTTCATTTCCGACGAAATCTACCATGGTCTCGACTACGCGTTTCCGGCGGTGACCGCGGCTGAACTTTCGCCGGATGCGCTGGTGATCAATTCCT
Organism: uncultured Alphaproteobacteria bacterium; assembly: GCA_963722265.1. Lineage (GTDB taxonomy): Bacteria > Pseudomonadota > Alphaproteobacteria > Rhizobiales > Xanthobacteraceae > Bradyrhizobium. The sequence continues at coordinate 272,983 of CAVRKR010000002.1, forward strand.
TTTCAAAATATTTCTGCATGACCGGTTGGCGGGTCGGCTGGATGGTGGTGCCCGAACCGCTGGTGCGTCCGATCGAGCGGCTCCAGCAAAATCTCGCGATCTCGGTCCCGACGCTGTCGCAGATCGCCGCTGAGGCAGCGTTCGAAGGCCGTGCGGAGATGGAAGAGGTGAAGCGCGGCTATCAGGAGAACCGGCGAATTCTGATCGAAGGGTTGCCGCGCGCTGGCCTCAAGAAGTTTCTGCCCGCCGACGGCGCGTTCTACCTCTACGCGGACGTCTCGGATTTTACCTCGGACAGTTTCAAATTCGCGGGCGAGATGCTGGAGAAAGCCGGTGTCGCGGCAACCCCCGGCGTCGACTTCGATCCGGTTCATGGCCACCGGTTCATCCGGTTTTCCTATGCGCGTTCGGCCGAGGAGATGCGCGAAGCCGTAGCGCGCATCGCGCGATGGCTACGGTGAGGCGAAAAGCCGCCAGCCTTGTTCGCAGTACGTGACCTTCGCGCCGGAAAATGACGCGGTACCATTGACTCAGCCCGCCCAATCGATTTTGGCTTGAGCCGGGCGGTCCGCGCCAGGCGCGGCGGAAAACTCGCCATAAGGGGGAGTGACATTGATGGCGGCAACGATCGCAACCGCGGCACCGGTCCGCGCGGCGAAACCCTGGTACAAGGTGCTTTATATTCAGGTGCTGATTGCCATCGCGCTTGGCGTCGTCGTCGGCTGGAGGCTGCCTGATCTGGCGACCAATGACTGGATCAAGGCGCTCGGTGACGGCTTCATCAAGCTGATCAAGATGGTGATCGCGCCGATCATCTTCTGCACGGTGGTCTCGGGTATCTCGCACATTCAGGACGCCAGGAAGGTCGGCCGCATCGGCGTCAAGGCCCTGGTGTATTTCGAGATCGTCTCGACGTTTGCGCTGATGATCGGGCTTACCGTCGGCAACCTGGTCCGCCCGGGCGCGGGTTTTGGTGGCACCATGGCCAATGCGCAGGCGGTCGCCAACTATGCCAAGCAGGCCGACGCGCAGAAGGGCGTCGATTTCTTCCTGCACATCATTCCGGACACCGTGGTCGGCGCCTTCGCGACCGGCGAAATCCTGCAGGTACTTCTGTTTTCGATCCTGTTCGGGTTTTCCTTGATGGCGCTTGGCGAGCGCGGCCACACGTTGCGCGCCTTCATCGACGATGCCGCGCAAGCGGTCTTCGGCGTGATCGCGATCGTGATGCGAGCGGCGCCCATCGGCGCGTTCGGCGCGATGGCCTACACCATCGGCAAATACGGCACCGGCGCCATCTTCAATCTCGTCGGCCTCATCGCGACCTTCTATGTGACGGCTGCTCTCTTCGTACTTGTGGTGCTCGGCATCATCGCGCGCGCTGTCGGTTTTTCGATCTTCAAGTTCCTTGCCTACATCAAGGACGAGCTACTGATCGTGCTCGGCACGTCGTCGTCGGAAAGCGCGCTTCCCTCGCTGATGGAAAAGCTCGAGCGGCTGGGCTGTTCGAAGTCGGTGGTGGGCCTGGTGGTGCCGACCGGTTATTCGTTCAATCTCGACGGTACCAATATTTACATGACGCTCGCGACCCTGTTCATCGCGCAGGCGCTCGGCTTCGATCTGACGCTTGGGCAGCAAATCACGATCCTTTTGGTCGCGATGCTGACCTCGAAGGGGGCATCCGGCATCACGGGAGCGGGCTTCATCACGCTGGCGGCGACGCTCGCCGTCGTCGATCCGCGCCTGGTCCCGGGCATGGCGATCGTGCTCGGCATCGACAAGTTCATGAGCGAGTGCCGTGCGCTGACGAACCTCTGCGGCAATGGCGTCGCCTGCGTGGTGGTGTCGTGGTGGGAAGGCGAACTTGATCGCGACAAGCTGCAAGCCAATCTCGGCAAGCAGATCGACCCGACCGACGTGGAGACCGCGATCACGACGGGGTAGTCATTCGAACCAACAAAAAAAGACCGCCCGGTTTCGCCGGGCGGCTTTCTCGGCCTCACGAATGAAGCTGCTATTCGCCGTTGCCGAAACGCCGCGACCACCATCCCGCGCGGCGGGGCTGGGTGTCGGTGCTTGTCTCTGACGTCGGCTGCACTGACCCCGGGGCAGGCGCCGGCTCAGGCCGGCTTTGGATGACAGATGCGGCGCCTTCAGACTGGACATTGCTCGGGAAACTTACCTTCTCGCGTACCGTTGAACGCCGCCGCGCGGCGGCACGTTCGGTCTCCTGAGCGGCCTCGCTCTCGCCAAACGTCCGCGCGGTTTCGTGCGATGCGCGATCCACCGGCGGTTGCTCCGCCGGTGAAGCGGTGGTTTGGTGTTCGACCATCGGCTGGGCCGGCTGCGAAGAATATCCATCGAAATCGGCAACCGCGCTTGCGGCTTCCGGCGCGGGAGCCGGTCCAAGTTCATCCACAATCGATCCGGCAAGACCGTCGTCCGGTCCGCCGCGCCGGCGGCGTCCGCCGCGTCGTCCACGGCGGCGCGGCCGTCGCTCGCCGCCTGTCGCCTGATCTGGACGAGCCTGACCGGGCTGTTCCTCGGACTCCTCCTCGTCGCCATCAGTTTCGTCGGGACTTGCAACCTCGGCGGCTGCGGGCGCCGCGCGCGCAAAGCTGCTCTCCTCGCGCGGAAAACCGTTGTCGCGCGCTTCGCCGCCGCGGCCTCGACGTCGCCGCCGCCGCTTGCGCCTGGGGCCCTCGGCGCCGGCCTCGTGGCCTGCTTCCTCGCCGCCAGCCACGTCCTCGGAAAGTCCCTCGGTCTCCTCGGTTTCAACTTCAGATTCGGTCTCGATGTCGAACGCCTCCTCCTCGTCGACCGTCTCTTCCGGCTGTGACGGAAAGGCCGTAACCTGCGATGCCAGCAGCGCCTTGGCGGCCTCCAGCGTATGCACCTGTTCGCCACGATCGATAACGAACGATTGCTGGCCGCTCACGGTCGGATCGGCGATCACGGCAAGGGTTACCTTAAAGCTGCTTTCAAGATCGCGCAGATGGCCGCGCTTGTGGTTGAGGACGTAAAGCGCGACATCGGTCCGGGTCCGCACCACGAGATTGTGGGTTGCGCCCTTCATCAAAATTTCCTCGAGCCCGCGCAACAATTGCAGCGCCACCGAGGACACCGAGCGCACGTGGCCGCTGCCGCCGCATTGCGGGCAGGGCTCGGTCGAGCTTTCCAGAACGCTGGCGCGGATGCGCTGGCGCGACATTTCGAGCAGGCCGAAATGCGAGATGCGCCCGACCTGGATTCGGGCTCGGTCCTGCCGCAGGCAATCGGAGAGCTTGCGTTCCACCGCGCGGTTGTTGCGCTTCTCGTCCATGTCGATGAAGTCGATGACGATCAGGCCGGCGAGATCGCGCAACCGAAGTTGACGCGCGACTTCCTCGGCCGCCTCGAGATTGGTCTTCAGCGCGGTGTCCTCGATATGATGTTCGCGGGTCGAGCGGCCGGAGTTGACGTCGATCGAGACCAGCGCCTCGGTCTGGTTGATGACGACATAACCGCCGGATCGCAATTGCACGGTCGGCGAGAACATCGCATCGAGCTGGCTCTCGACGCCCATGCGCGAGAACAGCGGCTGGCCGTCGCGATATTGTTTGACCGCGCGCACATTCGAAGGCATCAGCATCTTCATGAAATCGCGTGCTTCCTGATAGCCGGCTTCGCCCGCGACCAGGATTTCATCGATTTCCTTGTTGTAGAGATCGCGCAGCGATCGCTTGATCAGCGAGCCCTCCTCGTAGACGAGGGTCGGCGCCTGCGACTTCAGCGTCATGTCGCGCACGGTCTCCCACATCCGGATCAGATATTCGAAGTCACGCTTGATCTCGGGCTTGGTGCGGGAAGCACCGGCCGTGCGCAGGATGATGCCCATGCCCTCGGGCACGTCGAGATCCTGCACAACCTCCTTCAGCCGCGAGCGGTCCTGGGCCGAGGTGATCTTGCGGCTGATGCCGCCGCCGCGCGCGGTGTTGGGCATCAGCACGGCGTAGCGGCCGGCGAGCGAAAGGTACGTCGTGAGCGCAGCGCCCTTGTTGCCGCGCTCTTCCTTGACGACCTGCACCAGCATCACCTGGCGGCGCTTGATGACTTCCTGGATCTTGTACTGGCGGCGCGGCCGGAAGGCGCGCTCCGGCACTTCTTCGAGAACGTCGTCGCCACCGACGGATTCGACTTCTTCCTCGGCCTCCTCGCCTTCGTCTTCCTCGTCGTGGCCTTCCTCGCCCTCGGCTACCGCTGCATGCACCTCGTCGGACGAAGCAGGGTGTTCTTCGCGAGCGTGATCTGCATGCTCCGCACCATCGCTTTCGGCGTGCGCCGCATGACCGGCATCCTCATGCGCCTGTTCCGCATGGCCGACGTCGTTGTGGCGATCTTCCGCGGCTTCCGCGCTTGCAGCGACTTCCCCGGCGAAAACCTCGGCATCCGCATCAGGCTCGGTTACTGGTGTCGCCGTTTCGCCCGCGTGAAAGTGACCGTGTTCGTCATCGTCCCCGTGCTCATGATGATCGTGCGGATGCTCATGATCATCGTGATCGTGATGATGTTCTGCATCATCGTGAGGTTCGGCATCGCCGTGATGGGCTTCGGCTTCGTGGGTGTGGCCGTGATCGTCTTCGGCGTGCCCGTGGAGTGCTTGCTCGTAGATGTCTTGCGGTTCGGCCGTTGCGGACCGCCCGAGGCTCGCGTTCTCGATGACCTCGCTCTGGATGCGCTCGCCATTGCCGCGGCGGCGAGAGTTGCGATGGCGCGGACGACGCCGGCTCGAGCGGTTCTCGGATTCTTCTTCGGCCTCGCGATGGGCGCGCTCTTCGGCTTCGATCAGCGCCTGGCGGTCGGCGACCGGAATTTGGTAATAGTCCGGATGAATTTCGCTGAAGGCGAGAAAGCCGTGGCGGTTGCCGCCGTATTCGATGAAGGCCGCCTGCAGCGACGGCTCGACGCGCGTGACTTTGGCAAGATAGATGTTTCCGCGTAGTTGTTTGCGTTGTGCGGTCTCGAAATCAAATTCTTCGACGCGATTGCCGCGGACCACGACGACCCGGGTCTCCTCCGGGTGGGTGGCATCGATAAGCATTTTGTTGGGCATTTTGGAACTCTTGGCGGCGGCGGGCGCGTATGACGGCGCGCGCGGTTCGCGCGGCCGGGTGACGCGACGGTCCACCTGATTCGGGGGTGAGGGGAAGGCCAAAACGCAACCCGGGGCGCCTCGTCGAACGGGATCCCGTGGATGCAAAACGACGCGCAGAACTTTTGGTCCGCGTCGGCGCGATTCTTCCCTGGATCATGGTCGGCAATACAGTCTGGCGCATCAAGCGTCGGCCCGTCTGAACACGTTGGCGGCAAAAGACGCCGCCTTGTCTGTCGCTGAAGACCCGGTACGGCGCCAAAGCGCCCGCCGGCGATCGCATATCGGAGCTAGCTGCCCGATAATCGGTTAAGCCGAATCTAGAACCGTCCCTGGAGCAAGATGGTGACCTGGGACCGGACGCCGCTCGGGCTCGAAACCGCCGCTCCTTTTCAGCCGCGCGCTGCGCTGGCTGCGGAGGGGCCGGAAAGACGCTGAAATCTCCACTTTTGGAGGTCTCTGCGCTGCACCGGGAGGCTGAACGCGACACAACCGGGAATTTTAGCCGTCAGCAACTTTTACATACGTGGATTGACCGCCCCGTGCAAGGGAGGCGTCGCCAGTGGGCAACACTTCGCCTTATTCCTTGTACAAACCTTAGGCCGCGGTTAACCCTGTGGTTCTATTGCGGTAAGAGGGCTGCTCGGAGGCACGGATTCGTTGGCGAGCCGCGCAAATCATCATGTTTTGCTGATCTGTGCGCTGTTGTGCGCCGCAGCATTGCTTTATTCGCAATTGGGGGCGGTTAGCGCGGTCGAGAGCCAGCCAGCCAAACTGGCTGCGGAGCCGAATATCCCGGTTGCCTCCGATGCTCGCTTGGCCGGAGACGCCAAGCGGACCCGCTTCATTCTCGACCTCAGCCAGCCAATCTCGTTCCACGCATTCCCGCTGGCCGATCCGTATCGCGTGATCGTCGATATTCCGCAGGTCAGTTTCCAGCTTGCTCCAGGCGTTGGCAGCGCGGGTCGGGGGCTGGTCAAGGCGTTCCGCTACGGCCTGGTCATGCCGGGCGGCTCGCGGATCGTGTTTGATCTGACGGGACCGGCCAGGATCGCCAACTCCTATTTGCTTGACGCCGCCAACGGCCAACCGCCGCGGCTCGTGCTTGAGCTGGAAGAAGTGGATCGTACCACCTTCGTTCAGTTGCTTTCGGCCGACAATCGGCCTGAGCTCAGACCCGTCCTCCCAGGCGGCAAGGATGCCGCGGTCCCGGCGCTGGCGAAGGTGGAGCCCGCGCCTAAGCCAGCCGCTCCCGATTTGCGTCCGGTGATCGTGGTCGATGCCGGCCATGGCGGCCCCGACAATGGCACGCAGTCGGGCAGCGAGATGGAAAAGAACCTGGTTTTGGATTTTGCGCTCGCTTTGCGCGATCGGATCGAGAAAAGCGGAAAATACCGCGTCGTCATGACCCGCACCGACGATACCTTCATTCCGCTCGATGATCGGGTTCGTATCGCGCGCAATCAATCGGCCGCATTGTTTGTATCGATCCATGCCGACGCGTTGCCGCGCCACGAGGGCGACGCCCAGGGGGCAACCATCTACACGCTGTCCGATCGCGCCTCCGACGCCGAAGCTGAACGGTTGGCCGAGGCCGAAAACAAGGCGGACGCGATCGGCGGGGTCAATCTGACCGAGGAGCCGACCGAGGTTGCCGACATTCTCATCGATCTCGCCCAGCGTGAAACCCGCACCTTCTCAAATCGGTTTGCACGCATCCTGATGGGCGAGATGAAGACCACCACACGGATGCACAAACATCCGCTCAAATCCGCCGGTTTCCGGGTGCTCAAGGCCCCCGACGTGCCGTCGGTGCTGATCGAGCTTGGCTACGTCTCGAACAAGGAAGACCTCGAACATCTGGTATCGGAGAACTGGCGTTCCCGTACCGTCGGATCGGTGGCTCACGCCATCGACGCATTCTTCGCCAAGCGTTTGGCAACTGCGGGGTCTGGAAACTGATAGCTGCCGCATGCTGGAAGCCCTAGTTTGGCCACAGCGGCGGCCCTATAAAAAATTAGCGTGAGGCCTTAGGGAATCGATCAAATTTGCCTCGCGACAACGTATGATACGCCCTTCGCGGGGCAACATCGTTCCGCATTGGCGGCAACTTCGAGAATTAGCCGGTATTGCCGGCGCGTGAGCTGAACGGACATTCGATAATGCGCTTGCTGGTGCGGTTCTTGGGTTTCCTGTTCGCCGCCGGAACCGTCGTGTTCCTGGTGGGGGTTGCCGCCGTCGCCGGCCTGATCTGGCATTTTTCCAAGGACTTGCCGGATTATTCGCAGCTTCAGGATTATGAGCCACCGGTGATGACACGGGTTCATGCCGCCGATGGCGCGCTGCTTGGCGAGTATTCCAAGGAGCGCCGCCTGTATCTGCCGATCCAGGCGGTTCCAAAACTGGTGATCAATTCGTTCCTCGCCGCCGAGGACAAGAATTTCTACGAGCATGGCGGCATCGATTTCTCAGGCATGGCGCGGGCCGCTGTTCTCTATGCGCAAAATTTCGGCTCGAACCGCCGGCCGCAGGGCGCCTCCACGATTACCCAGCAGGTGGCGAAGAACTTTCTCCTGACCAACGAGGTATCGTTCACCCGCAAGATCAAGGAAGCCTTGCTGGCGATGCGGATCGAGCGGACCTATTCCAAGGACAAGATTCTCGAGCTTTATCTCAATGAAATTTATCTCGGCCTTGGCGCCTACGGCGTCGCGGCGGCCTCGCTCGTCTATTTCGACAAATCGGTCAATGAACTCACCGTCGCTGAGGCGGCTTACCTCGCCGCGCTGCCAAAGGCACCGGCGGCGCTGCATCCGGTGCGCAACCGCGACCGGGCGATCGAGCGCCGTAACTACGTGATCGACCGGCTCTTGGAAAATGGCTGGATCAAGCAGGCCGATGCGGACAAGGCCCGCAAGGATCCGCTGACGGTGACGAGCCGCAGCAATGCCGCGCATATTTTCGCCGGTGAATATTTCGCCGAGGAGGTTCGCCGCGATATTTTCGAGCGATACGGCGAGAAGAAGCTTTATGAGGGTGGGCTGTCGGTGAGAGCCACGCTCGACCCGAAGATTCAGGTGATGGCGCGCAAGACCATGGCCGCTGGCATCGTCAACTACGACGAGGCGCAGGGCTGGCGGGGCGCGGTCAGCAAACTCGAGACAACCGGTGATTGGGGCGTGAAACTCGCCGACGTCAAATCGCTGTCGGATATCTCGCCATGGCGGATGGCCGTGGTGCTCGAGACCAGCGATCAGTCGGCGCGGATTGGCTTTCAGCCGGGCCGCGAACTCGGCGGCGCGGTCAGCAAGGAGCGGCAGACCGGCCTGATCACGCTTGACGGCGTCAGATGGGCCAAGGCTGCGACAGGGCCCACGAAAGGCAAGACCCCGACCGCCGTGTCGCAAGTGCTGTCGCCGGGTGACGTCATCTATGCCGATCCGCTGTTCAAGGAGGGCAATCCGGTGGAAGGCCAATACCGGCTGCGCCAACTGCCGGAAGTGTCGGGCGCGATGGTGGTGATGGACCCCTGGACTGGTCGCGTGCTGGCGATGGTCGGCGGCTTCTCGTTCGACCAAAGCCAGTTCAACCGCGCGACCCAGGCCTACCGGCAGCCAGGTTCGTCGTTCAAGCCGATCGTCTATTCGGCGGCGCTCGACAACGGCTATACGCCGTCGACCCAGGTGGTCGACGCGCCGATCGAAATCGATCAGGGGCAGGGTGCCGGTGTCTGGCGTCCGGAGAATTTCTCGTCCGGCAAGTACAATGGTCCGACAACCCTGCGCAACGCGCTGAGGCTGTCGCTCAACACCGTGACCGTGCGCCTCGCCCAGGACATCGGCATGCCGCTGATCGGAGAGTACGCCCGGCGCTTCGGCGTCTATGATGAATTGCCGAATTACTTGTCCTACGCGCTCGGTGCCGGCGAAACCACGGTCATGCGGATGGTCACAGCCTATTCGATGATCGCCAATGGCGGACGGCGCGTGAAGCCGACCTTGATCGACCGCATCCAGGACCGTTATGGCCACACGATCTTCAAGCATGACGCGCGCGAGTGTCGCGGCTGCGATGCCCCCGACGGCTGGAAGAAACAGCCCGAGCCGCAACTGATCGACCGCCGCGAGCAGGTGCTGGACACGATGACCGCCTATCAGATGATTTCGTTGATGGAGGGCGTGGTGCAGGCTGGCACCGCGATCGCGGTCAAGGAGGTCGGCAAGCCGATCGCCGGCAAAACCGGTACGACCAACGAAGCCAAGGACGCCTGGTTCATCGGTTTCTCGCCGGATATGGTGGTTGGCATCTATCTCGGTTTCGACAAGCCGCGCCCGCTGGGCCGTGGCAATGCCGCGACCGGCGGGCATTTGGCCGCGCCGATTGCGCGCGATTTCCTGAAGCTCGCGCTTGCCGACAAGCCTGCCGTCCCGTTCAAGGTACCGGCCGGGATCAAGCTGATCCGCGTCGATGCCAAGAGCGGCATGCGCGTCGGCCCGGGTGACACCGGCAGGACGATCCTCGAAGCCTTCAAGCCTGGTACCGCGCCGCCGGATAGTTACTCCGTCATCGGTATCGCCGACGCCGATGGCCGCCCGCTGCAGCCGACGCCGGACGCGGACCGCAGCCTGTTCCGCCCCGGCACCGGCGGGCTTTACTAGACAAGTGAACGGGCTTTACTAGACAACTTAAGATACGCGCGTGGCGCCTCAAATAAAATCAGAGGTAGCAAAGGGCGTGGTGAGCTGTTCGCCTTATCATTATACTGGTGAACGCGAATCTTATACTGCTCCCTTGGGCTTTCTCGGGGGGATTGCGATGAAATCGATCACCTTACGGGTTGCGTTTTTTGCAGCTGCCGCCACGTCGGCGCTGATAATCGTTGCAGCCAGTCCAATACCGAGTGACATCGCGGCGGCCGCGGAGCCGGCTAAACCGGACTCCATCGCGAAGATGAAAGCGCTGTATCGTCGCCCCGAGACGATTCCCTTTCCAAAAGACAATCCATACACGCTGGCGAAGGCCGAACTCGGCAAGAAGCTGTATTTCGACACACGCCTATCAGGCGCGAATGTCTTGTCTTGCGCCACCTGCCACAACCCGGCCTATGGATGGGGCGATGGTCAGCCGACCGGCGTCGGACATGGCATGCTGAAACTCGGCCGGCGTTCCCCAACGATCATCAATGCGGCCTTCGGCGACATCTTCATGTGGGACGGTCGCGCTCCCTCGCTTGAGGCGCAGGCGCTGGGTCCGGTCCAGGCGGATGTTGAAATGCACATGCCGATCGAAGAGTTGATGACGAAGCTGAATGCCGTTGATGGGTACCATCCACTGTTCGAGGCTGCATTCCCCGGGAAGGCGATGGCTCCGGAGAGCATCGCCAAGGCGATCGCCGTCTATGAACGCACCGTGGTATCGGGCCGCGCTCCGTTCGATGACTGGATTGACGATGACGAGAAGGCGATCTCGGAATCGGCAAAGCGGGGTTTTGTCCTGTTCAACACCAAGGGCAACTGCACGCAATGTCACAGCGGCTGGAATTTTACCGATGACAGCTTCCACGACATCGGGCTAGCCAGCGACGATATCGGGCGCGCCAAGATTGCGCCAGGCATCGAGAAAATGATGCACGCTTTCAAGACGCCCTGCCTGTGCGAGATTACGCTGAGGGCTCCCTACATGCACGATGGTTCCCTGCTGACGCTGGCAGCGGTCGTGGAGCACTACAACAATGGCTGGATCGAGCGCCCCAGCCGCTCGGAACTGATAAAGCCGCTCGGCCTCTCAAAGCAGGACTCGAGCGATCTCGTCGAGTTTACGAAAACGCTGACGAGCGACTTGACCCCGACGCCGATGCCCTTGCTGCCGCGCTGACCGGCGCAGGCAAAAGAAGGAGTTGATCGAGATGAGGCCACTTGGCATCGCAGTGGTGGTGGGGCTCGTTTGCGGCTTGGTCGCAGCTTATGCCGCGCAGCGAACGATCTCCCAGAAGGACAAGGCCTTCTCTAAATCGGAAATCACGATCAAGGTCGGCGACGAAATCGTTTTTGCGAACGACGACAACATCACCCACAACATCCTGTCGAACAGCGCCGGGAATACCTTCAACCTCGGTGCGCAGCAGCCAGGGAGTACTGTGAAATACGCATTCATGAACGCCGGGGAAGTGGAAGTCGGTTGCGGCATCCATCCGCGGATGAAGTTGAAGGTAACGGTCACCAACTGAGTCACGGACGGAACCAAGCCAATGACAATCCGCCATAAGACCATGACATTTCTAGTGACAAGCGCGTTGTCGGCACTCGTCGTCAGTACGGTACCGGACAGCGGTACGGCAGCCGACCTGCAGTTACAACCCCGCGCTCGACCGGCGCCACGTGCCGAGAACATCGCGCCGGTGAAAAAATCCGGAGTGATACAGGAGAAGAAGACCGAAACTGATACCGGCGACGTTACTGGCTCGATCGAGTGGCCGTCGGGCGCACGCGCGAGCCTCTCGCCGGCAACCGCCGCCATCAGCTATTCCTACGCCGCTCGTGCGTCGTTTGCCAAAGCGCGCGCGGCGATGGAGAGTGGAATCCTGCTTCGCGAGGATGTTCCGAAGTCAAACTTTGCTTCGCTCGAAGCTGCCACGGAGGACGTGCTTTCGGAATTGAAGGCGCTCGAATTGGTAATGCGACATCGCCCCAACGAGGGTATCAGGAAGACGATGGCCCTGTGCAGGATTGGCACGAGAGCGGGTTGAAGATCATCAAGCCACCGGCCGAAGGCGTGACCGCTCTTCCGTTTCCGGCGACAGTGGCCGCCAGGGCCAACGCCGTTTCCGCGGCACTCGACCAGCTGATCGTACAGGCGAATGCTTTCGCGCCACCGAGCCGCTCCAGGCGATCGGATTTGCAAATCCGGGCGCCCGGTTCGGCACCGGTGGCTCCGAGCCAGAATCGCGCGCCTTGAGTTCAATAAGCCCGAGCAGGGGTGAATGCCGGCCAGTTAGCCTTGCCTGGCTTGCATCTGGCTGCGCATGTGCCCCTGCGTCGTGACGAGTGAGCCCAGTCGAGCTCAAGCAACGACCCTGATTGCGCGGCCCGCACGGGAAAACGCGGAAAAATGTAAACCCGCGCCGATTGCGCTTTGAGGCGTATGCCGCTACATCACATCCCCTCACAATACAAATAGTAGCCGTACGCCGCGAGATCACAAAACCCATGCGCGCCGAAGTCGAACGTCTAGTCGAAGAGATCAAGCAGTCAGTCGGGCTGCTGAGGAGGCATCTTTGACGTCGAAAAATCCAGCGCGCGTCTCGCGGAGCTGAACAAGCTCGCCGAAGACCCCAATCTCTGGAACGATCCGCAGAAGGCGCAGAAGCTGATGCAGGAGCGAACCTCGCTGGAGGATGCGCTTTCCGGCATCGGCAAGATCGAGCGCGAGCTGGAGGACAATGTCGGCATGATCGAACTCGGCGAGGCCGAGAACGATGCGAGCGTCGTGGCTGAAGCCGAGAACGCGCTCAAGGCGCTGAGGAAGGAAGTCGCGCGCCGCGAGCTCGAGGCGTTGCTGTCCGGCGAAGCCGACCGTTTCGATTCCTACCTCGAGGTTCATGCCGGCGCGGGCGGCACCGAGAGCCAGGACTGGGCGGCGATGCTGTTGCGCATGTACACGCGCTGGGCCGAGAAGCACGGCTTCAAGATCGAGTATCTGGAGGAAACCCAGGGCGAGGAGGCCGGCATCAAGTCGGCCACCATCCAGATCAGCGGGCATAACGCCTATGGCTGGCTGAAAACCGAAGCGGGCGTGCACCGGCTGGTGCGGATCTCGCCGTTCGATTCCAACGCGCGCCGGCACACCTCGTTCTCCAGCGTTGCGATCTTCCCGGTCGTCGACGACAGCATCAAGATCGACATCAAGGAATCCGATGTGCGCACCGACACCATGCGCTCGGGCGGGGCGGGCGGCCAGCACGTCAACAAGACGGAATCCGCGGTCAGGCTCACCCACATTCCGACCGGGGTTGCGGTGGTCTGTCAGGCCGGACGATCGCAGCACAAGAACCGGGCGCAGGCCTGGGATATGTTGCGCGCGCGGCTTTACGAGATCGAGTTGAAGAAGCGCGAGGAACAGGCCGCCGCTGACCAGGCCGCCAAGACCGACATCGGCTGGGGCCACCAGATACGCTCTTACGTCTTGCAGCCGTATCAGATGGTCAAGGATCTCCGCACCGGCGTGCAGACGTCGGATACCTCAGGCGTGCTCGACGGCGACCTCGATGAATTCATGGCGGCGACGCTGGCGCAGCGCGCGTTCGGAGCGTCGCCTGGCGCCGTCGAGGACGTGGATTAAGGCGCTTTCGAGCGAAGTGGATACCGGTTGGCGTGAAGAAAACTCGTCAAACAAAATAGGGCGTCGATTCTGGTAGTTTAGCCCGCACTCAAGCGCACCCCGGCGCGGAGGAATTTCTGCGGATCGACCGCTTCGCCGTCGATGCGTGTTTCGTAGTGCAGATGCGGTCCGGTCGAGCGTCCGGTCGAACCGACGGTGCCGATGATCTGCCCGATCCTGACGGGATCGCCGACCTTCACGTTGATCTCCGATAGATGGCCGTAGCGGGTCGACAGGCCGTTGCCGTGATCGATTTCCACCATGCGTCCGTAGCCGCCGGCCCATCCGGAGGAAACGACCTTTCCGTTGGCAGTGGCGCGCACGGGGTCGCCGGTCGCCGCGCGGAAATCCAGACCCGTATGCATCGCCGGGCGACCGAGGAACGGGTCGCTGCGGACGCCGAACCCGGAGGTGAATTCGACTTCGCCGATCACAGGTTTTCGATACGGCACAAGCGCCAGCGTCCGATTGAGGCGGTCTACCTGAGCGCGGGTCACATTGGTCCGGTAAAGTTGTCGCTCGAAGGCGCCGGCGTCGGGTGCAAGCTTCACGGGAACATAGGGGCCACCCATGGCCACGCGCGGGGTCGCGCCCTCTAGCTGGGCGATGTCGAGACCGAGATCTGTGAACACGCCCCGCATCCGGCGAACGCGCGATTCCATGCCGTCCTCGAACGAGCTCAGCGCGGCAAGCTGGCGCCGTTCGACTTGATCTAGCGAGTTCTGCAGGCGGACGATCGCAGTATCGACGCCGCCGATTTTTGCGAATTTGTTGGCCGGCGGATTGACGACAATCGGCGCGCGCGATTCCAGCCGTGCCTCGCGGTCGGGCGGCGCGACGAAGATCGCCGTGTCGTTGATCGGCGAGGGTTTCGGCGTGCCCGAGGCGGCGGCCGGGTCGGCCGCAGTGGCGCCGCGCGACTGCGGGCGGATCGAACCGGTGACATCGGGAATGGCGCCGAGAGCCGTTGCGCGGGATTCCAGCGCGGTTTGCCGCCGCATGACCTGCTCGAGTTTCTGGTCGAACTGTTCCTGATCCAGTAACTGCCGGCTGGTGGTGCGATCGACCTTCGCGCGCAGTTCGGCGATGCGGTCCTCATAGGCGTATTGCATCTCGGCCTGGCGCGCGATCAGCCTGGTGAGAACGTCGTCGCGGAACGCGAAATAGGTCGCGGTTGCCGCCGACCACATCCCAAGCGCCGTCACGGTGCCGACGACGATCCAGAACGCGACCGGTCCGAAGCGAACCTGCTTGCCGGCGTGGACCAGCGTGTAACCGCTCAGCGCCCGCTGTGCCGCTGTTTGACCGGCTCCCTGGCGGGCCAATTGCCTGCCATGATCATGATGATGGTGATACTCGGAATGATGACCGGAACGGTACGACATCGGCACTCCCGCGCCGGTCGGAGGTTAAGTTCCGTACGGCCCAATTCTGGGGGGAGATTTGACCGTGCCATGGTTAATTTTTCACGAACGGGCCTCCAAATCAGGTGCCTGGGCTGCGGCAAGCACCTCGTCGGCATGGCCGTCGACGCGCACGTTGCGCCAGATTTTGACGATTCTGCCGTTCGCTCCGATCAGAACCGTGGTGCGAAGAATGCCCTGGAAGGTCCTGCCATACATCGATTTTTCGCCCCATGCTCCATAGGCCTGCAGCATCTCATGCTTCTCATCCGAAAGCAGGGGAACCGAAAGCTGATGCTTGTTTCGGAAGGCCTCCTGCGCCTTGAGCGGATCGCCTGAAACTCCGAGCACCGCCGTGCGGCTTGCGGCGAATGCGCCCGAGAGGCGCGTGAAGTCGATCGCTTCTTTGGTGCAGCCCGGCGTGTCCGCGCGCGGATAGAAAAACAACACGAGCTTCTTTCCCGAATAGTCCGCGAGCGAAACGGTGCTTCCACCATCGCGCGGCAAACGAAACGAGGGTGCCATTGCGCCCTCCGCCAGGGCCGGTCGCCCGGCCGCCGATGCGCTCACCGTTCCTGTGGAAAGTTTCGCCGCCTTGACGGTGCCGGCTGGCTTTAACGGTTTGGACGGGGGCTTGTGGGATGTTGTTGCGAGGGAACCTGTGGCTTGCCTGTTTTTTGCGTTCTTGCCCGACTTGCCGGCAGTCCGTCGGGATTTCGAAGCCGGGCTTTTGGCTTTCGTGCGCGCTAGGGGCCGGGTTTTCTTGCCTACCGGCGATTTGGGGGATTTCTTACGCGTTTTCTTGGACATACGCCTTCCTTTCGTCGCTTTCCGCGGATCAATCATTGGGGTATTGAGGCAAGCTGGAATCAAGGTCGACTGCTGGGCAAGCCAGATCGGCCCGGAGTATGCTTAAAAGGATTTCGACACGCCACCCGTCCGCTCGGTGCAAGTGGTCCCTTGAATTGGACTTGTTCGCCGATGGCGGGCATGGGTACTAGTGAGGATTGGTAGCAATGCCGGCACGGGAGCCCTCGTTGCGCGTCGACGGACGAGGCCCAGCCGGCAATCAACCCCACAATCAGCGTCAGCACCGAGAGGCAATGGCAAGGAACACGTCGCCCCAAGGTTCAAATCCGGGTGCTGATGCCCGCTCGCCGAAGTGGGATGATGCCGGTTGGGATCATGAACACGACGAGGTGGCGGGACGTCGTGCGCGGCGGCTGTTGTCGAGGTCGAACTCCCGCTTCTACGCGCTTAGCGATCGCTTCGGGTCGATCCGGCGCTGGCTCGCCGGCGAGCGCTGGGTAAGGCGCGTTGCCATCGCAGTTACGTCGCTTGCGGTGATTTTCGGGGGCTGCTTCTTCGGTCTGTGGTGGCGGCTCGGTGCTGGCCCGATCAACCTCGATATGGCGACACCCTGGCTTGCCTCGGCGATTGAGGAAAACATCGGTCACGGCAACACCGTTGAGGTAGGCGGAACGCAGATCGAGCGCGCCGGCCGGATTCGCATCGCGGTGCGCATCCGCGATATCATCGTGCGCGATCGCGACCATGCGATCGTCGCCAGTGCGCCGAAGGCCGAGGTGAAGCTGTCGGGCTCTGCGCTGTTGATGGGGCGTCTACGCGCCGAGAGCCTCAATCTGGTCGACGCCGAACTTGCGGTGCGGATTACGCCGGACGGCTACGTCACCGTTTCCACCGGCGACAACACGCGGCCGCTCGCAACCGGCGTCACTTCGAAGAAGGAAGCAGGCATTCCGCCCACATTTCCGCGCCAGTTGGCGCCGCCTGTACCTTCTGCTCCGTCTTCATCTGCCATCACCGCGCCGACCGGCCCCGACAGCACCCAGAGCGGACTGCTCGCCGGCCTCGACTGGCTCGACAGCCTGAGCCTGACCGGGCTCGACGGGCAAAACCTAAATGAGATCGGTTTGAAGAACGGCAACCTGATCGTTGACGATCAGCAGCGCGGCAACAAATGGAATTTCCAGAACATCACCCTCAGTCTGCGCAGACCGAGCGGCGGCGGAGTGGCGTTGAGCCTCGGCGAGGAGGGCCGTCATGCCTGGTCGCTGCGGGTGGCGGTCGGACCTCAAGCCAACGGCGTGCGTTCGGTGGATATTCTCGCCGACAAGGTCTCGACGGCGAACATCCTTCTGGCGTTGCGGGTGAAGGATCTGACCTACAGCGCGAATTTGCCGCTTAGCGGCGAATTGAAGGGTGAATTGGGCCGCGATGGCTTGCCGACCTATTTCCGGGGCAAGATAACGGTGGGCACTGGAGACATCATCGACAGCGATACGCCCGATTATCCGATGGCAATCGATTTGGCGGAAATGAACGTCGAATGGGATGCCGGGCGGCGCGTGCTGTTGGCGCCGTTCAAGATCATTTCGGGGCAGAACAGAATTACGTTGCTCGCCCATCTCGAGCCGCCCAACGACAACGTCGCCGATTGGCAGCTGGGCTTCAGCGGCGGCACCATCTTGCTGGCCGGAATCGACGACGAACCGCCGCTGATCTTCAACCGCATTGCGGTCGCCTTGCGCTTCGATACCGACAAGCGGCGCGTGCTATTGACACAGGCCGACTTTAGCAATGGTGACATCGGCGTCGCCGGGACCGGCAGCGTCGACTATTCCGCCGAGCCGCGGCTGACGCTCGGTTTTGCGGGAACGCCGATGACTGCGTCCGCGCTCAAGCGGATCTGGCCCACGCTGATTGTTCCGGAAGTTCGCGAATGGGTGATCGACCGGGTCGATCGCGGCTCGGTTCAGCGCATCGATGTCGCCGTCAATTCGCCGGTTCGAAACCTTTCGCGAAAGGGCCCCCCGATCCCTGACGACGGGCTCAACGTCAATATCGTCGCCAATGGCGTGACATTACGCCCGGTGGACGACTTGCCGTCGGTTCGCGACGCCGATCTGAAAGCCCATGTCACGGGCCGAACGGCGATGGTGACCATCGGCCAAGGCGTGGCCGACACGCCGGCCGGTCGCAAGCTCACCATTTCGGACTTTGTGTTCGAGGTGCCGGATATGGCTCCGAAACCGTCACCAGCTAGGGCAAAATTCCGCGTTGAAGGCCCGGTGCCGGCGGCTGCGGAAATTCTTGCATCCGACAAGCTCAGCGAATTTTCCGCGACCCTTGTTGATCCCGGTGCGAGCAAGGGAACAATTTCCGCAAACGTGACGCTCGGCCTGCCGATCAAGCGTGAATTGACCAGGGCCGATACGACCTATGCGATAACGGCCGATCTCGGCGGATTTGCCGCCGATCGCCTGGTGATGAACCAGAAGCTGGAGGCCAATGCGCTGAAGATCGTCGCCAACAACCAGGGCTATCAGGTCAAGGGCGATGTGAAGATCAACGGTCAGGCCGCCTCGCTGGACTACCGCAAGCCGAGTGAGGGAGATGCCGATATCAAGCTGCTGGCGACGCTGGATGACGCGAGCCGCGCCCGCCTTGGCTTCGACCTCGGACCCGCGGTCTCTGGCGCCATTCCAGTCAAGCTCATCGGCAAGATCGGTGGCGACACCCGCATGGGCATCGATGCCGATCTGACCGCGTTGAGGCTCGACAACATCCTGCCGGGCTGGGTCAAGCTGCCTGGCAAAACGACCCGCGCGACATTCAACGTTGTTCAAAAGCCGCAGTCGACCCGTCTCGAGGACATCGTCATCGAAGGCGGAGGCGTGTCGATCAAGGGTTCGATCGAGGTCGATCAAAATGGCGACCTCCAGAACGTGAACTTCCCCACCTATTCTCCGTCCGAGGGTGACAAGACCACGCTGCGGGCCGATCGCGGTCCCGACGGCGTTCTCAAGGTCACCATGCGGGGTGACGTGTTCGATGGCCGCGGTTTCCTCAAATCCGCGATCTCCGGCAGGGAAGCCGACCCGAAAAGCAAGACCAAAAATGTCGATTTCGATGTGGACGTGAAGTTGGGTGCGGTTGCCGGCTATTTCGGCGAGGCCCTGCGCAGTGTCGATGCGAAGATGTCCCGGCGCAACGGAACGATCAGAAGCTTTTCATTCAGCGGCAAGCTTGGACGGGATACGCCGCTGATGGCGGACCTGCGCGGCCGCACGCAGGGACACGAGGTGATCTATCTGGAGACCAACGACGCCGGCGCGTTCCTTCGCTTCACCGACACCTATTCCAAGGTCGTGGGCGGCCAGCTTCAACTGGCATTGGACCCGCCGACCGTTGAGCCCAGCGCGAAAGAGGGACTGCTAAATGTGAGGGATTTTACCGTCAAGGGCGAGGGTGCGATTGATCGCTTGGCGGCGGGCGGCCCGGGCGGAGCTCCAAACGGCGTCAGTTTTTCGCGGCTGCGCGCGGAGTTTACTCGGCAGAATGGCCAACTCACGATCAAGGAAGGCGTCTTGAGAGGTCCGACCATCGGGGGGACGATCGAGGGCAGCATCGATTATTCCGGCAATCAGGTGCGCATGAGCGGCACCTTCGTTCCGATTTACGGCCTTAACAACATTTTCGGCCAAATCCCGGTTGTCGGGCTGTTCCTGGGTGGCGGCAGCAACGAAGGGCTGTTCGGCGTGACCTATGAAGTCGTCGGTACCCCCGACAAGCCAGTGCTTCGCGTCAATCCGATTTCGGCGATCTTCCCCGGTGTCGCCAGGAAAATCTGGGACTTCAACACCGGCAAGCAAGACAAGCCGGTCGAATTTCCGTCAAGCAACAATTGAACGCAGTGGAGGCGGGTGATCGCTTTCGGCGGGATGGCCTCGACCATCAGCGCCGCAACGCCGGTACCACCAGAAACGGGATCATGCCCAGGATGACGCTGACCAGCGCAAACCCAATCAAGGGATTGTAGCTGTGGCTCAGGTCGTGAATCAGGCCTCCGCTCCAGGAGCCGAAGGCCGATCCGAGCCCGCTGCCGATCGAAATGGTGCCGTAAATCGTTCCGACGCGCTTTCCCCGAAAGATCTTCATCGCCGTTGCCGAGATCAGCGGGCCGCGTGAGCCGATCATGCTGCCAAAGCAAACGACGAAGCCGGTGAGTATCCAGACGGTCGGATGCCATTGCAGCAGCCAGAGCAGGAAAAGGCCTGCGATCGACACCGCGTAGCTGAATAGTACCGACGGCCTGCGTCCAATCATGCCATCGAGCCAGGAGACGCCAAGCATGCCGAACGGAAGTACGACACCCGAAAAGCCCCAGGCGGTCGCGGCCTGCAAGGGCGGGAAGCCCGCATCGATCAAATAGGCTACGATCTGCGGGGCGATCGCATACATGCCGATCGCGGTGAAGAAGAAGGTCGAAAACAGCGCCCAGAACGCGTGGTGCCGTATCGCGCTTGCGAGCGTCCAGCCTTTCTCGGGAACTTCCGCAGTCGCGCTTCTGGCGAGATGCGGCGATCCCGTGGAAAACAGCCGCCAGGGCAATATCAGCAGCGGCACGAGCAACAACAGCGCAGCCCCGCCGAAGATCTGGTAGGCGCCGCGCCAGCCGACATGATCGATCAGCACCTGCGACGCCGGTAATAGCACCAGCACACCGGCGCCGGTTGCGGAATAGACCACGGCCATCGCGGTCGGCAATCGGGGGCCAAACCAGCGGCCGAGCAGAACAGAATTTGGAACGGTGCCGATCAAGGCGATGCCGAAACCGACACACAAGCCGAGACTTAACTGAAACTGCCAGAGATGGTCCGCGTTCGCGGAGAGGAGGAACGCGCTGCCGAGCAGCAGCAGGCCAAGCGAATAGACGCTGCGGGGTCCCGAAAAATCGAACAGCCGGCCGATCAAAGGGGACGCCAGGCCGCCGGCAAGTGCGGTCAGCGAATAGACCGAGACGACCTGGGCGCGATCCCAGTCGAAACTTTCCGAGATCGGCAGCAGGAAGACGGTAAAACTCTCGCCGAGGCCGCGGCCGACGACGGAGAGGGCAAAGCACAGCGCAAGAACGCCAAGCGCGGTGCGCGCCGGCTTTTGCGGCTGCACTCGCGTTCCTTCCCCTGGTGTATTTTGATTCATCAGGGATCAGGGAGCGCGCTTCCGTCCCCCTGAGCAAGGGCCTGGAGCGAATACGCCTATGCAGGCTTGAGCAGGACGTGGCGTTTTTTGCCGAACGACAGCTTGATCACACCTTCCGCCGTAAGATTTCCAAGCGTCAGCATCATGTTTTCGTCGAGGACGACCAAATCGTTGACGCGCAAGCCGCCGCCCTTAATTTGGCGGCGCGCCTCGCCCTTCGAAATTACCAGGTGAGCTAACACATACGCCTCTAAGACGCCGAGTCCGCTCTCAAGGACGGAGCGCGGAACCTTTGCGGTCGGAAGGTTTTCCGCAATCGCGCCTTCTTCAAACGTCTGCCGCGCGGTTTCCGCCGCAACGCGGGCCGCATCGGGACCGTGAAGCAGCGCGGTTGCGGAATCTGCGAGGGCCTTCTTGGCCTCGTTGATCTCGGCGCCCTTGAGTGCGGCGAGCCGTTCGATCTCGGCAAGCGGCAGCGTGGTGAACAGTTTCAGGAAGCGTGCGACGTCGGCGTCCTCGGTGTTGCGCCAGAACTGCCAGTATTCGTAGGGGCTCTTCATGTCGGCGTTGAGCCAGACCGCGCCGCTGGCGGTCTTGCCCATCTTTTCGCCCGAGGATGTCGTGATCAGCGGCGTGGTCAGCGCGTGCAATTGCGGTGTGCCCATGCGGCGGCCGAGATCGATGCCGTTGACGATGTTGCCCCACTGGTCGGAGCCGCCCATCTGCAGGCGACAGTCGTAACGCTGGTTGAGCACCGCAAAGTCGTACGCCTGAAGGATCATGTAGTTGAATTCGATGAAGCTCATTTCCTGATCGCGCTCGAGGCGGAGCTTGACCGAGTCCATCGCCAGCATGCGGTTGACCGAGAAATGCCGGCCGATGTCGCGCAGCATCTCGATCCAGTTGAGCTTCGTCAGCCATTCCGCATTGTCCGGCATGACCGCGTCGGTCTCGCCCTCGCCGAACTTCAGGAAGCGCGAGAACACTTGCTTGATGCCATCCTTGTTGCGTTCGATTTCCTCGATCGAAAGGATCTTTCGCGTCTCGTCCTTGCCGGAGGGATCGCCGACGCGTGTGGTGCCGCCGCCCATCAGCGCGATCGGCTTGTTGCCGGTCTGCTGCAGCCAATAAAGGCACATGATCTGCACCATGGAACCGACATGGAGCGAAGGCGCGGTGCAGTCGAATCCGATATAAGCGACCAGTTCGCTCCTGGCTGCCAGCGTATCCAGCGAGTCGGGGTCCGAAACCTGATGAATAAAGCCACGGCTTTGCAGCACGTTGAGAAAATCAGATTTAAAAGCTGTCATTTGTCGGTGACTCTGATCATTCTTGTTTTACGTTAACTTCGGGGAGTTTCGGAACCGTGTGTTATAGACTGCTGCTTTCGCCCGCGCTGTGGCATTATAAGATGTGCCCGCATGGCACAAGCTGAACGTCCTGGGGTAGGGCCAAGGCTGGGGCTTGATTGCAATGATGTTGACGGCGATCGGTCTGATGAGCGGCACCTCGCTGGACGGGGTCGATGTCGCCATGATCGAAACCGATGGCAAGCGGGTAAGGGCGTTTGGCCCAACGGGTTACAGGCCTTACACCGAAGCCGAGCGCCGTTTGCTGCTCGGGGCCCTGATGGAAGCCGTGCATTTGCCGCAGCGCGATGCGCGGCCAGGCATCCTGCGCGAGGCCGAGCACGCCGTCACGGTGGCGCACGCTGAGGCCGTGGCCAGCTTCACCGCGCAGAACCGCATCACCTATGAGGATATCGATATCGTCGGTTTCCACGGCCAGACCGTGCTGCACCGCCCCGCAGACAAGATGACCGTGCAGATCGGCGATGCCGCGGCGCTGGCGAAGGCTATCCACATTCCCGTCATGCACGATTTCCGCGCCGCCGACGTCGCCGCCGGCGGGCAGGGCGCACCCCTGGTTCCGGTCTATCACCGCGCGCTCGCCCAGTCGCTTGAGCGCGAGGGACCGATGGTGGTGCTCAATATCGGTGGCGTCTCCAACATCACCTATATCGAAGGCGATACCCTGATCGCCTGCGATACCGGCCCCGGCAACGCATTGCTCGATGACTTCATGAGCCGCACCACCGGCCAACGCTTTGACTGCGATGGCCGCATGGCCGCGCAAGGCACGGTCGACAAGGCGTGGATCGCCCAGGCACTGACGCATCCATTTTTTGCGCTTCCGCCGCCGAAATCGCTTGACCGCAACGATTTCGCCAAGCTCGCGCTGCGCGACATGTCCCCGGCCGATGGTGCCGCGACGCTGACGGCGTTTACCGCCGCGGCGATCGCCAGGGTGGTTCCGCTGTTGCCGAAACGGCCCTGGAGCTGGGTCGTCGCCGGCGGCGGTGCCCGCAACCTCACCATGATGCGGATGCTGCGCGAGCGGCTTTCGCCCGCCCCGGTCGAGGTCGCCGACGCGCTGGGCTGGTCGACGGATGCGATTGAGGCGCAGGCGTTCGGTTTTTTGGCGGCGCGGGGACTCAAAGGCCTGCCACTCAGCTATCCCGCGACCACCGGCGTGCCGATTCCGATGACCGGAGGCATCATCGCAAGGCCGTGATCGGGCATGCGCGATGCTTGCATCGACCTTGACTGTTTCATGCAAGTGCATTTAGATGGATGCATCTGCATTAAGCAGCCGAGAGAGTCTTGGCCGCGCCCCTCAAACTGATCAGCCACAAGCTTTGCCCCTACGTGCAGCGGGCGGTGATCGCGTTGACCGAGAAGGGGGTTGCGTTCGAGCGGATCGACGTCGACCTCGCCAACAAGCCGGATTGGTTCTTGGCGATTTCTCCGCTCGGCAAGACGCCGGTGCTGCAGGTCGGCGACACCGCGATTTTCGAATCCGCCGTCATTCTGGAATTTCTCGAGGAAACCCAGCCCAAGCCGCTGCATCCGGCCGATCCGCTTCGCCGCGCCGAGCATCGCGGCTGGATCGAATTCGGCTCGGCGGTTCTCAATGACATCGCAGGCTTCTACGGCGCGCCGAACGATGTCGCATTTCACTCGAAGACGATCCAGCTCGAGCAGCGCTTTGCCCGGTTGGAGACGCGCGTCGTGGCCTCGCCATGGTTTGACGGCAATGACTTCTCGCTGGTGGATGCGGTGTTCGGTCCGGTGTTTCGCTATTTCGACGTGTTCGACGAAATCGGCGAATTCGGAATTCTCGCGAGAAAACCGAAGCTCGCGCAATGGCGCAAATCGCTTGCCAAGCGGCCGTCGGTGCGCGCAGCCGTCAGTCCCGAATATCCGGCATTGCTGCGTGATTTCCTTAAGCGGCGCAATTCCTGGATATCGCGCCTGCAGGCACAAGCGGCGGCTTGACCATAGGCCTCGTGTCCCGGGCGCGATGCAGCGCCATCAGCGCGTTCACGCGCGTCTTCGACGCGCTATGGCGCTGCTTCGCCGAACCAGGGACCTATTTGTGGACGCCGCATCACTTCGCGATGCACCGCGTCCGGGGCACGAGCCAGGCTCAGCGGACGTTGGCAAGCCGCATGTCGAGATAACCGGTCACCGTCTGCATCAGCGGCTCGAGCTTGCCGTCGAAGAAGTGATTGGCGCCGGGGATGATCTGCTGGTCGATCACGATGCCTTTTTGGGTCTTGAGTTTCTCGACCAGCGTGTTGACGTCCTTCGGCGGCACGACGGCGTCCTTCTCGCCATGCACGATCAGGCCCGAGGACGGGCAGGGCGCAAGGAACGAAAAGTCGTAGAGATTGGCGGGCGGCGCGATCGAAATGAAACCCTCGACCTCGGGCCGCCGCATCAAGAGCTGCATGCCGATCCAGGCGCCGAACGAGAAACCCGCAACCCAGCAGGCGCGCGCTTCCGGGTTGATGGTCTGTGCCCAATCCAGCGCGGACGCCGCATCCGAGAGTTCGCCAGTGCCGTGGTCGAACGACCCCTGGCTGCGGCCGACGCCCCGGAAATTGAAACGCAGCACCGAAAATCCGCGGTGGGCGAACGCGTAGTAACACTGATAGACGATCTGGTGATTCATCGTGCCGTGAAATTGCGGATGCGGATGCAGGATCATCGCGATCGGCGCATTCTTCTGCTTGGCCGGATGATAACGGCCTTCGAGGCGGCCCGCGGGGCCGGTGAAAATGACTTCAGGCATTGATGGTCCTTGGCAACATCAACCTACTTGCTGCTGGCTTTATCCGGCACTCGGGCAGACAAAACCTCGCGGGATGTAAGTGGCTGATCAGGCGCCGTTGGGGAGATGCGCGAACTTCGCCTGGTGAACTGGAGGCCGCGTTCTAACATGAGCGCAGGGGCAAAAAGCAAGGGTTTTGAACATCCGGGACGTTGGCGGCTTTGATTGCAACGAGACGTCGTGATCGCCACTTGGCATAAGGCGTCAACTCGATCGACGCAGGCGTCGGTCACGTCTCGGCGTGAACGCTCTGGCTCTTAAGGTAGTATATTACTTATGTCCGACCGCCTCTATTTCGACTGGAATGCGACTACCCCGCTTCGTCACGAAGCGCGGCAAGCCATGGTCGCGGCGCTGGAGCTGTGCGGCAACCCGTCGTCGGTTCACGCCGAGGGGCGGCAGGCGCGCAAGTTAGTCGAGGACGCCCGGACCGCTGTCGCCGGCGCGGTCGGTGCGCAACCGCGGAACGTGATCTTCACCTCAGGCGGGACCGAGGCCAATGCCTTGGCGCTTAGGCCAGGGCTCAAGCGGGAGCCTTACCCAGCGGTCGAGAGGCTCGTGGTCTCGGCCATCGAACATGCCTCGGTGCTCGCGGGCGGGCGGTTCGCGCGCGAGGCAATCGAGATCGCGGGCATAACGCCTTCCGGGCTCGTCGATCTCGGCCAGTTGCGCGATCTGCTCCAGGGCAGGCCGCCGGCGCTCGTGTCGGTGATGCTGGCGAATAACGAGACCGGTGCGATACAGCCGGTGGCCGCAGTCGCCGAAATCGTCCATGCACATGGCGGGCTCCTGCACGTCGATGCAATTCAGGCGTTTGGTAAAATACCCTTTGATATGAATGGGTTGAGCGCAGATTTGATATCGGTTTCTGCGCACAAGATCGGCGGTCCCAAGGGGGTCGGCGCGCTGATCCTGGCCGAGGGCTTAAGCGGTCTGGAACCGGTCCCGCGCGGCGGCGGTCAGGAACTGGGCCGGCGGGCCGGAACGGAGAATGTTGCGGGAATTGCCGGCTTCGGAGCCGCCGCAAAGGCCGCGCTCGCTGCGCTCGGGGATGAGGCGATCCGCCTGGAAGGCCTGCGGAGCAGGCTGGAGAACGGCTTGCGGCGGACCCCCGGCACCATCGTGTTCTCCGATACAGCACCTCGGCTTTCGAATACCACGCTGTTTACGGTTCCGGGCATGAGGGCGGAAACCGCTGTGATCGGCTTCGATCTGGCCGGGATTGCTGTGTCTTCTGGCTCGGCCTGTTCATCCGGCAAGGTGCAGCCCTCCCATGTGCTGGAGGCCATGGGATTTGGCCGCGAAATTGCGCAAGGAGCGGTGCGGCTCAGTCTGGGCTGGTCCACCCGGGACGCGGACGTCGATCGCTGCCTGGAGGCTTGGCGAAAGCTCGCTGGTAGCCTACTTAAGGATCAGCGACGAAACACAGCTTGAACGGTTCTAAGCAGGTGATTTCGTCCCGGAAACATCGTAGTAGTGGTTCCGAATTGATCCACCGCGGTCCTTGAAACCGCGAGCGGAGGAAGAAAATGGCTGCCGTACAAGAGACGGTCGATCGGGTTCGCCAGATCGACGTCGACCAGTATCGATATGGATTTGAGACGCTTATCGAGTCCGAAAAGGCCCCCAAGGGGTTATCGGAAGATACCGTCCGCTTCATCTCAGCAAAAAAGAACGAACCGGCCTGGATGCTGGAATGGCGGCTGGAAGCCTATCGCCGCTGGCTGACCATGACCGAGCCGACCTGGGCGCGCGTCAATTATCCCAGGATCGATTACCAGGATCTCTATTACTATTCGGCGCCGAAGCCGAAGAAGACGATCGGCTCGCTCGACGAAATCGACCCGGAAATCCTGAAAACCTACGAGAAGCTCGGCATTCCCCTGCGCGAAGTCGAGGTGCTGGAGGGCGTGGTGCGGCCTGAGGGCGAGCGCAAAATCGCCGTCGACGCCGTTTTCGACTCGGTCTCGGTCGCGACCACCTTCCAGAAGGAACTCAAGCAGGCCGGCGTGATCTTCATGCCGATCTCTGAAGCGATCCGCGAGCATCCCGAGCTCGTGAAGAAGTATCTCGGCACGGTCGTGCCGACCTCGGACAATTTCTTCGCCACGTTGAATTCGGCGGTGTTTTCCGACGGATCATTCGTCTACGTGCCGCCGGGCGTACGTTGCCCGATGGAGCTATCCACTTACTTCCGCATCAACGAGCGAAATACCGGACAGTTCGAGCGTACCCTGATCATCGCGGACAAGGGCGCTTACGTCAGCTATCTCGAAGGCTGCACCGCGCCGCAGCGCGACGAAAACCAACTTCACGCCGCCGTGGTCGAACTGGTCACGCTTGACGACGCCGAGATCAAATATTCGACGGTACAGAACTGGTACCCCGGCAACTCGGAAGGCAAGGGCGGCATCTACAATTTCGTCACCAAGCGCGGCGATTGCCGCGGCCACAATTCGAAGATTTCTTGGACCCAGGTCGAGACCGGTTCGGCCATCACCTGGAAATATCCGAGCTGTATTCTGCGCGGCGACAATTCGCGCGGCGAGTTCTACTCGATCGCGATTTCGAACGGCCATCAGCAGGTCGATTCCGGCACCAAGATGATCCACCTCGGCAAGAACACGACGAGCCGGATCATCTCCAAGGGCATCGCCGCCGGCGTTTCGCAAAACACCTATCGCGGCCTCGTCACCGCGCATCGCAAGGCCACCGGCGCGCGCAACTTCACCGCCTGCGATTCACTTCTGATCGGCGACAAATGTGGCGCGCATACCGTCCCCTATGTGGAGGCCAAGAATTCCTCGGCACTGTTCGAGCACGAAGCGACGACCTCGAAAATCTCCGAGGACGTGCTGTTCTATTGCGTGCAGCGCGGGCTCTCCCAGGAAGAGGCGGTTGGCCTCGTCGTCAACGGCTTTGTCAAGGACGTGTTGCAACAGCTGCCGATGGAATTCGCGGTCGAGGCCCAGAAGCTGATCTCGATCTCGCTGGAAGGCTCGGTCGGATAGCGGCGTGCCGTTCGTAGCGCGCCTGTCGGCGATCCCGAGGAAGATAGAAAACGGAAGAATTTGAATGCCATTGCTCGAAGTCAAAAATCTGCAAGTCAGTGTCGAGGACCGTGAAATCCTCCACGGGCTTTCGCTTAACGTGAACGAGGGTGAGGTGCATGCGATCATGGGGCCGAACGGCTCCGGCAAATCGACGCTCTCCCATGTCATCGCCGGCAAGCCCGGCTATGAGGTCACCGCCGGCGAAATCCTGTTCAGGGGCGAGGACCTCCTGGAAATGTCACCCGAGGAGCGCGCCGCGAAGGGCGTGTTCCTCGCGTTCCAGTATCCGGTGGAAATTCCCGGCGTCGCCACCATGACGTTCCTGCGCACGGCGCTGAACGCCCAACGCAAGGCGCGCGGCGAGGGCGAATTCTCGACGCCCGATTTCTTGAAGAAGGTGCGCGAAGTCGCAAAGCAGCTCAACATTCCGCAGGACATGCTCCGCCGTGGCGTCAATGTCGGCTTCTCCGGCGGCGAAAAGAAGCGCAACGAGATTCTGCAGATGGCGCTGTTCGAACCGAGCCTGTGCATTCTCGACGAGATGGATTCGGGCCTCGATATCGATGCGCTGCGGATTGCCGCCGATGGTGTCAATGCGTTGCGTTCACCCAAGCGCGCAATGGTGGTGATTACGCATTATCAGCGGTTATTGAACTACATCGTGCCGGACTTCGTGCACGTGATGTCGCGAGGTCGCGTGGTGAAGAGCGGCGACAAGCAATTGGCGCTGGAACTCGAGGCTGGCGGCTACGCGCAGTTCGAGGACGCGGCCTGACGCTTACGGACCGAATTCAAGACGGAATGGATGATGAATCTGGCACTGGCAAAAACCGACACCGCACGCACGGCCAGCGATATCTTCGCGACCGCGCGGGTGCGGCTGCCTGGCGCAGGACCGGTCGCGGAGATGCGTCAGCGTGCCTTTGAGGCCTATGAGCGCGCAGGCCTGCCGCATCGGCGGATCGAGGAGTGGAAATATACCGACCTGCGGGCGCTGATGCGGGAGGTGCTTCCGCTCGCCGCTGCGCCAGATGAGGATGCGCTGGAACGCGCCGGAGCCGCGCTTGCATCGCTTGCGACAGTGGACGCGCAGCTTCTGGTGCTGGTCGACGGGGCCTTCGCGCCGACGCTCTCGGACCTCGCAGGCATCGAGGCCGACGTCCAGGTGCGGGCGCTGCGCGAGGCGTTGGAGGACAAGGGCAACCCGGCGAACGCCGATTTGTTGAACAATGGCGCAATTGCTGGCCCGATGATCTCGTTGAACGCAGCGATGGCAACCGACGGCGTGCTGATCACGATCGCCGAGGGCGCCGCGCCCGCCAAGCCGCTTCACGTCTTGCACATCGCCACGTCTTCCTCGGCCGCGATCTACACCCGCTCGGTCCTGACGGTCGGCAAGCGCGCGCGTGTTACTCTGCTGGAGAGTTTTGTTGCCGCCGAAGGCGCGCGATCCTATCAGGCCAACGACACCATCACCGTCCGGCTTGGCGAGGCCGCCGAGCTGGAGCAGGTGCGGCTGATGGTCGACGCGCCGGACGCAGTCAACATTTCGACGGCCATTTTTTCCATCGGCGCCAAGGCCCGCCTCAACGCCCTCAATATGACGAGTGGCGGCGGTGTGAGCCGCTATCAGGGAAACCTGGTCTTCGCGGGCGAGGGCGCCGAGGTCAACGCCAATGGCGTCAATCTGCTCAACGGCCGCCAGCACGCCGACACCACGCTGTTTCTGGATCATGCGGTGCCGAACTGCAAGAGTCGCGAGATCTTTCGTTCGGTGGTCGACGATCGCGCCCATTCGGTGTTCCAGGGCCGCATCATGGTGCGTCCCGACGCGCAGAAGACCGACGCCAAGATGATGACGCGGGCGCTGCTGTTGTCCGACGAGGCGGAGGCGGACAACAAGCCGGAATTGGAAATTTTTGCCGATGACGTGACCTGTGGTCATGGCGCGACCACCGGTGCGCTTGACGAGAGCCTGTTGTTTTACCTGCGCGCGCGCGGGCTTTCCGAGAAGGAGGCGCAGGCGCTGCTGATCCAGGCATTCGTTGGTGAGGCGATCGAATCGATCGCCGACGACTGCGTTGCGTGAACTTGCGATTTCGACCGCCCAGCGCTGGCTGGCGGCAAGGGGATGATCATGCATCCGGCGGTCGCAAACGGTTCATATGATGTCGCCCGGGTGCGGGAGGATTTTCCCGCGCTCGCGCTCAAGGTCTATGGCAAGCCGCTGGTCTATTTCGATAACGCCGCCTCGGCGCAAAAGCCCAATGCGGTGCTCGACCGCATGACCGAGGTCTACAAGACCGAATATGCCAACGTGCATCGCGGTCTGCATTACCTTGCCAACGCGGCGACCGAAGCCTACGAGGGCGGCCGCGCCAAGGTGGCAAAGTTTCTCAACGCCGCGCGTAGCGAAGAAATCGTCTTCACCCGCAACGCGACGGAGGCGATCAACCTCGTTGCCTCCTCGTGGGGCGAGCCGAATATCGGGGCGGGCGACGAGATCGTGCTCTCGATCATGGAGCACCATTCCAACATCGTGCCCTGGCATTTCCTCCGGGAGCGCCACGGCGCCGTCATCAAATGGGCGCCGGTCGATGACGAAGGCAATTTCCTGATCGATGAGTTCGAAAAGCTGCTGACGCCGCGGACCAAGCTGGTCGCGATCACGCAGATGTCGAATGCGCTCGGTACCGTCGTCCCGGTCAAGGAAGTGGTGAAGATCGCCCACAGCCGGGGCATTCCGGTGCTGGTCGACGGCAGCCAGGCCGCGGTTCATTTCGTGATCGACGTGCAGGACATCGACGCGGATTTTTACGTTTTCACCGGCCACAAGATGTACGGGCCGACGGGCATCGGCGTGCTCTACGCCAAGCACGACCATCTGGTGGCGATGCGGCCCTACAATGGCGGCGGCGAGATGATCCGCGAGGTCGCCCGCGATTGGGTCACCTATGGCGATCCGCCGCACAAATTCGAGGCCGGGACGCCGGCGATCGTCGAAGCGGTGGGGCTGGGTGCGGCGATCGACTACGTCAATTCGATCGGCAAGGAGCGGATCGCGGCCCATGAGCATGATCTTCTGACCTATGCCGAAGCACGCTTGCGCGAAATCAACTCGCTGCGCGTGATCGGCACCGCTAGGGGCAAGGGACCGGTGATCTCGTTCGAGATGAAGGGCGCCCATCCCCACGATGTCGCGACCGTGATCGACCGCCAGGGCATCGCGGTGCGCGCCGGAACCCATTGCGTGATGCCGCTTTTAGAGCGGTTCAACGTGACGGCGACGTGCCGGGCCTCGTTCGGAATGTATAATACACGTGAAGAAGTCGACCATGCTGGCACAGGCGCTGATCAAGGCGCGGGAATTGTTCTCATGACCGACACTGTCGAAGCCAAAAATCCTCAAACCGGGGATTTGGAAGTCAAAGCCGGCAACATGGAAACGCATTCGGCGTTGCCGCCGGAGGAAACCGAGCGGCTGAGCGGCGAAATCGTGGCCGCGCTGAAAACCGTGTTCGATCCGGAAATCCCCGCCGACATCTACGAACTCGGCCTGATCTACAAGGTCGATCTCAAGGACGACCGTTCCGTCGATGTGGTGATGACGCTGACCACGCCGAACTGCCCGGCGGCCGGCGAATTGCCGACGATGGTGGAGAATGCGGTCGCCAGCGTTCCCGGCGTCGGCGTCGTCAACGTCAATCTGGTGTGGGATCCGGCGTGGACGCCGGACCGGATGTCCGACGAGGCGCGCCTCGTGCTCAACATGTGGTGAAGCGTTTTGCGTTCGCAAACATCAAGCCGGCATTGAATTGGCCGTGGGATTAACCACATGACTGACATGACACCCGCCTCACCGACACCCAAGGCAAAGCCGCGCCCCCGTCCGCAGGTGATGAAGCTGACGGAAGCCGCAGCCCAGCGCATTGCCGAACTGACCCGGCGCGCCGATTCCGAGATCGTGGGCTTGCGGGTCGGCATCAAGAACGGCGGCTGCGCCGGGCAATCCTATACGGTCGAATATGCCCACGATATCCGCCCGACCGATGAGGTCGTCGAGGACAAGGGCGTGAAGATCCTGGTCGACCCCAAGGCCGTGCTGTTCCTGCTCGGCACCGAGATGGACTACAAGGCCGACAAGCTGCAGGCCCAGTTCATCTTCAACAATCCGAACCAGGTCGGCGCCTGCGGCTGCGGCGAATCAGTGCAGCTGACGCCGGCGAAGGCCGAGCGCTAGCATCGTGCGCCGGATCCGGCACGTGGGTGATGTAAGTCCATGGACCGCGATTTTCTGATCGATCTGTTTGCCGATTTCGGTCCGGTGACGATCCGCCGGATGTTCTCCGGCTTCGGCATTTCCGCCGACGGCGTCAATTTCGCGCTGGCGCTGCGCGGCGGTCGTTTACTTGCGCGCCGATGAAGCCAGCATTCCGCATTTCGAGGCCGAGGGATCGAAGCCGTTCCAGTATCAACAGAGAACGACGGCGAAGACCGTCACCGTCAACTCGTACTGGCAATTGCCGGCGCGGCTATTCGATGATTCGGAGGAGTTGGCTACCTGGGCGAAGGCGGCCCTGGCCGCGGCGCAGCGCGCCGCTGCTCGCAAGCGCCGCGAAGGGGCGCAAGGGCACGGCGAGCAAGGCCGCAAGAAAGGCCAAGGCTAAACCGCCGGTGGTCAAGAAATCCGCGGTGAGGAAAAAATGGTCACCGCGGAAGAAGGTGCGGCGAAAGAAGTCTTCGCGACAAGTTTGACCTCAGGCGACCTGGCTCTGGGTCTCGGCGACGTATTCCGGGTCGGCCTCGCAGACCACGCGGTTACGGCCGGCGCGCTTGGCGGCATAGAGACAGGCATCCGCGCGCTCGATCAGCGAATCGGTATCGTCGCCGGGCTTGAGCATCGACACTCCGACCGAGATGGTGACGCGGCCGAGAATCTCGCCGGTCGATTTCTTCTTCAATTCCTTCGACATCACGGCGCGCCGGATGTGATCGGCAACCGTCAGCGCCTGGCGGAGCGCGGTGTTCGGCAGCACGACCGCGAATTCCTCGCCGCCGTAGCGGGCGGTGATGTCCTGGCCCTTGATGGTCTGCTTCAGCGACATGCCGACCAGCCGCAGCACCTGGTCGCCGGTGAGATGGCCATAGGAATCGTTGAAGGATTTGAAATGGTCGATGTCGAACATCAGCAATGAAAGCGGCTCGCTGGTCGCCAGCGCATTTTGCACCGCCATCTCGATCGAGCGGTCGAAATATTTGCGGTTGCCGAGGCCGGTGAGGGGATCGGTCAGGCTTTCGGCCCTGATCGCCTCGAGGCTCTGCTGGAGATTGCTGATTTCCGATCTTCGACAGCGTCAGCCGCTCTTCCAGCGCCTTGTTGGTGTCGCGCATTTCGCGGGTCGATTTGACCAGCGATTCGACGACCGCCTTGACCTGGTCGCGGTCCGTCGCGGCCGAGAGCTTTTCGCTCGCCCCGCTCAGGCTGGCGTCGTAGTTCGCCGACATGCCGAGCGCATCGCCGATCAGGCGCATCACGTCGTCGATTTCGCCGATCACGCGCGCGCCGACCTTGTCGATGCGGTCGGTGGTCTTGATGTGGGAAAGATAGGTCTCGTAGATCTGCTCGAGATCGGCCTCGGTCAGCTTGCCGTTGCGTGCCAGGGTCTCGTTGATGATCTTGTTGAGAGGCGAATTGTAACCGGTGGCATAGACGTACCAGATTTCATAATTGCGGGGCACGGCGGTTTGCCGCAGCGACCTGATCTGGCCCAACGCAAGCTCGGCGAAGGCCATGGTGCGTTCATGTTCGTCCAGCACTGGTCAACGTCCCCAAACGGCGGCCAGCGTCCCTCGCTTTCCGCGCCAATCGCATAAATTATCGGAGCAAGTTAACGGACGTAGATGAACGACCCGTAAACAATGGGCGTCGGACTATCGCAGTTGCGAAATGTTGACGGTCAGACGCGGGCGCGGACGGGCCGCAACAGGAACGCCGGAAGATGCGAGTGGTCGGCGGGCTCTGAGGATGAAGGCTCGGTTTGCGGCGCGGGTGTACGGCCGATCGAAGGGGCGCGTGAGGCCGATGGAGCGGCCGCTGGCGTGAAAACAGGTGCTTGCGGCTCCGCGCTGGAGCCGTGGTTTCCGCCGCCGCGCCGGGGTTCGCGATCTCGCCGTGGCTTGCGGCCGCCGCGAGAACCTTCCTTTCCGCCTTCCCGCGAGCGCTCGCGTGGCTTTGGCTCGGCGCTGACGCGTTCAGTGGAAGAAGTCTCCGCTCTGCCTTCGGCGAACGGAATGCTCTGTCCGATCAGCTTCTCGATCGCCGCCATCGATTTCTGATCGAGCGGGGTAACGATGGAAATCGCGGTGCCGGTGCGGCCCGCGCGCGCCAGTGCGGCCGATGCGGTGGACGTAGTCGTCGGCATGATGGGGAACGTCGAAATTGAAGATGTGGCTGACGGCGGGAATATCGAGGCCGCGGGCTGCGACGTCGGAGGCGACCAGCAGCGGAATTTCGCCCTTGCGGAATTGATCAAGCGCCGCCGTGCGGGCCGATTGATCCATGTCGCCATGCAGGGCGCCGACGCTAAAGCCGTGCTTTTGCAGCGATTTGTGCAAGAACGGCGACTTCGCGCTTGCGGTTGCAGAAGATGATCGCGTTATTGAGATCCTTGGCGTCGCGCAGCAGGCGGCGGAGGACGTCGCGCTTCTCATGCGGTTCGCGGCCGACGCTGATCTGGAACTGGGAAACGCCGACCGCCGTGGTTGCCGGCCGGGATACTTCGACCTTCTCCGGGATTATGCAGGAAGGTTTCGGTGATGCGCCGGATTTCCGGCGGCATGGTCGCGGTGAAGAACAGCGTTTGCCGCGTGAACGGCACGAGCTTGCAGATGCGCTCGATGTCGGGAATGAAACCCATGTCCAGCATGCGATCGGCTTCGTCGATGACGAGCAGTTCGACGCCGGTGAGCAGCAATCCGCCGCGTTCGGTGTGGTCGAGCAGCCGGCCCGGCGTTGCGATCAGCACGTCGACGCCGCGGGTCAGCTTGGAGTCCTGATCGCCGAATGAAACGCCGCCGATCAGGAGCGCGACATTGAGTTTCTGCCCGGCGCCATAGCGATCAAAGTTCTCCTTGACCTGGGCGGCGAGTTCGCGCGTCGGCTCCAGGATCAGGGTGCGGGGCATCCTGGCGCGGGCGCGGCCCTTTTCCAGGATCGTGAGCATGGGAAGGACGAAGGCGGCGGTCTTGCCGGTGCCGGTCTGGGCGATGCCGAGAACGTCGCGGCGGGCCAGAACGTGGGGAATCGCCTGTTCCTGAATGGGGGTGGGGGTCGTGTAGCCGGTGGCCGCAACGGCGGCGAGCACCTTTTCGGACAAGCCGAGATGAGAAAAAGACATTGAGCCTCTGGTAGATACCGCCGCTTGGAATCTCGAAAAAGACTGTCGCGCTCAATCCCGGAACGGCACACAAATTTGCACGGGATTTTCGGATACGCAGACAGGCGGCTTAATCAAGATATCGCGCTTCGATACCGGGCCGCGTCGAGGCGGAACATAGGGGTGAATTGGCGAAAGTCAATGGAGCAGGCGCGTCAAGCGTTGAAAAAGCTTAATGTTTTGGCACAAAATAGCGACGTGCGTGAGCTATCTTCAGAAATCGCACCGGCGAGAAGTCGACGCATGGTGGGTGGGCCGTCTCGATTGAACCCGCGGTGCGGAGCTGCCGACTATTGCAATAGCCGGCGCCGGCCGTGGATGGAGTTATCGCAAAGCGCGGGGGAAGGCGGATGAAAAGCTTGCTGTCGTTGAGGAGCGCAATTTTGGCGTTGAGCCTGGCTGCGCCGTTCCTGGCGCTGGCTGAGCCCGCGCATGCGGCAAAGCGCGTGGCGCTCGTGATCGGCAACAACGACTACAGGAACGTTCCCAAGCTGCAAAAGGCGGTCAACGATGCCCGCACCATGGGCGAGACGCTCAAGCGGCTCGGCTTTTCGGTGATGGTGGCGGAGAATCAGAACCGGCAGGCGTTTAGCGAAACCTTGCTTGCCTTCGACAAGGCTGTCGAGCCCGGCGATACCGCGTTCTTTTTCTATGCCGGCCACGGTTTCGAAATCGCGGGGCAGAATTTCCTGCTGCCGACTGACGTGCCTGCCGCCACCGAAGGTCAGGAAGAACTGGTGCGCGACGCCTCGATCCTCGCGGACCGCATTATCGAGCGATTGCAGAACAAGAAGGCGCGCACCGCGATTCTGGTGTTCGACGCCTGCCGCAACAATCCGTTCGAACGGTCGGGGACGCGCGCGGTTGCGGGCGGCGGCGGTCTTGCGCCGATGACGCAACTGCCGGAGGGCGTTTTCTCGGTGTTTTCGGCAGGCCCTCGCCAGACCGCGCTCGACCGGCTGTCGAACAATGACAACAATCCCAATTCGGTGTTTACACGGACCTTCGCCAAGGAACTGCTGCAACCCGGCGTGAACCTGGTTCAGGTCGCTCAGCATACCCGCCGCATCGTCAGCGAATTGGCCGAGACCGTGAGCCACAAGCAGATCCCGGTGTATTTCGACCAGATGGTCGACGACGTATTCCTCAACGGCGTGGCGAAGGCGCAAACCGATGTGCCCAGAGAGACGACCAAGCCTGTCGAGCCACCGCAGAAGGTCGCAGCGCTGCCGCCCGTGTCGGTGCCTCGCCTGCCGAAGGAAGATTCGGTCAATGCCCCGATTGCGATGTTCTCCCGTCATAATGGCGGCTGGACGGTGGTGTTCTCGATCCTCGATCCGACGCTTGGAATTTCATGGCGGATGGGCGATAGCGGCGAATTCCGCGAGACCGGATTCCTCGACACGCTCGATCCGCGCACCCGCAAGCGGATGCCCAATTCCTCGGTCGAACTTGCCGCCGACACGCCCGCTGCAACCATTCAAGTCCGCTATATCGACGGGTCAGGCGAGATGCAGGGACCGTTCCCGATCAAGTTCGATCCGGAGGCGGCGTTGATCCACGATCAACGGAAAATTCTCGACATGACCGCGACCAGTTGGCTGTCGTTTCGCGAATTCAACGGGCTCCTAGTCTACTACACGCATTTGATGTCGTATCGCTGCGCGATCCGGGAAGCGCGCATCGGCATCGACACCGCGGTGCCGGACCGGGTACTGCCAATGCCGCCCTGCGACATGAAGGATCCCAGCGCCATTCCCTACGAGGCAAAACCCTATCTCAAGCTCTCGCCATCGAACCAATTCGTGTCGGTGGAACTTACCTACCGCGACGGCAGCGTGTCTGAAATCAAGAGCTTCCGGCGTTGAAAGGGAACCGGAGCGGCTGATTTGTTGGTCAAGGCACCGCCGATGCCTCTGCCTGTCGTCTACAACTGGACCGGCTGCTATATCGGCGGCAACGTTGGCGCCGGATGGGATAATGTATCCCAGATCCGGATTGCCGGGGCGGTGGCCAATCCCCAAGGCTTCGGCTCAGGCTACGGCTACAACTTCATCGGCGGTGGCCAGGTGGGTTGCGACTATC
The DNA here is from genome assembly GCA_963722265.1 of uncultured Alphaproteobacteria bacterium. Lineage (GTDB taxonomy): Bacteria > Pseudomonadota > Alphaproteobacteria > Rhizobiales > Xanthobacteraceae > Bradyrhizobium. Next base: position 310,649 of record CAVRKR010000002.1, read on the forward strand.
AGTTCGCCGGCAACTGGGTGGCCGGCGTACAGGGCATGTTCGACTTCGGTAACATCAACGAAAGCCGCACCAACTCCAGTTTCCCGACATTCTTTGATAACTCGCGCGTCAAGGACGTGTTCACGGTCACGGGTCGGGTTGGTTATCTCTACGCGCCGAATTTGCTTGGTTACGTAAAGGGCGGTGGCGCCTGGACGCGGGTCGACTACAACAATTTCTTCACGGTTCCGACTGTGGGCCTCTCTGAAAGTGCTCTCGGAGTAGACCGGCAGGGCTGGACCTTCGGCTTCGGCGCGGAATGGATGTTTGCGCCTGGCTGGTCAATGTTCGGCGAATTCAACTATATGGATTTCGGAACCAAGAACGTCGCCTTTGTTGCCGCTCCCAACACTGTGAATCCTGCCTCGGTTCTCGCGACCAAACTTACCGTCGATCAGTTTCTGCTTGGCGTGAACTACAAGTTCAATTGGGCACAGCCGCTCGTCGCCAAGTTCTGATTCCGCACTCTGTCGGTCGAAGGCCCCGGAACCCATCCGGGGCCTCTTCGTTGTGTGCCGAGCATGATCGACAGCTTGGAGGTGGAAGTCCTCTACCCAGCCTGATGGCGGCGAAGGGTCAGCGAAGCGCAAGGGCGTTGCCGCGAGGCAGGGTCTGAAGGAAGCGTGGAGCAAAGCCGCGACCCGATGGACAAGAACCGGATAAGCAGGCCTACCCGGCCGGACGAGCGAGCAACTGATCGCGAAGTCCACAGTCATCAACGACCGGGGTGGTAAATTCGGCGGGTGCGCGGTGAAGGCGGTCGAACTTACCTCGGGAGATCTGTGCCGTTGTCCGGTTTGCCGGACTGAACCCGCCGAAAGGAGCGTTGATCGTGGTGCAGAAGTCAGCAGAGGGCATATTGTGCGCTGGGCAGCGCATGAATCAGGAGGGTTCAAGTCCCTCCGGCGCTCGAATGAGGGGCGCTGTATCCAAAGGTGGGGGTAATGCCTCGCCGGCCAGCGGGTTCGCTCGCTGGAGGACAGGGTGTCCGGAGCGATCTGGAATCCGAAGGGTTTGAGGAGAAGTATCGGGCTGTAATCGAATGGGAGAGATCCCTGATGAACAGGTCGGCCAAAGATGGGGTTAGGTCGAGCCCGCAGTATGGGGGCGAAGGCGTTACTCATTCACCCATCGCACCAAGGTGTTTGCTGGCGGCACGATACGGAAGATTCAAGCGTGACCCCAGGAGACCTGTCGGTGTCCTGGTTTTAAACCAGGTAAGCGACCCTATAAGCGAAAGCGAAATGGGAAGCGATGCACCGCCAGGAGTCGGAGAACGTAATAGTACCTGAAGCGCGAGACGAATAACTCACGTGACCGGCGACGGCGGATCGAGAGTGGTCCGGGGAAGGACGTTCGTGAATGGATCGAGCTTTGAGCGATTGAGGTAGATGAGAAAGGAGTGTGACGATGGAAAGTTCCCTTTGTGAAAAACCCGAACGTCACGCTTCGAGGAGACTATCCGATCATTTGACGTTCGAAGGTCAGAAGCAGGAGGTCCACTCTCTGGTGGACACGGTAGGTCAGCCTTTGTCTCACTGATCCCTTCTCTCCGGACCTCGCAAAGCCATTCATGAAAGCGGAATGCGGGAAAACTGCACGTTCCGTTTGAGTGGCGGACGGAGGCGAGCCCTTCAATGGGCGCCTCCTCCGACCCGACAGGCGACATCTGTCGTACGAAGGCCCGAACGTTGGAAGTGACGAGTAGATGCAGTGATATCGCAACGACCATGCGGCTGAATTCCGGGCAACCGGCCTCCGGCTGGCGGGAAAGGGTGAAACCCGGACTGGCGCTGATCAGAGGAGTCGAAGCCGATGCGACGATGGCTGACATCCAAACTACGGCGTCAATAGAGCAACTATTGCCGCTCAATCCAGCGAACCGCCGTATACGGACCCGTATGTACGGTGGTGTGGGAGGAGGGAGCCGCGAGGTTTCCCCCTATCCCGATTGTCGAAGACGTAGCCGTCGACTGACGCGCATCGAATACTTATCCTGGTTGTGACGGAAGTTCTCGGGGATAAAGAGTTACCGCCACCAAACACGCAAGAGCTGCATTCATGGATATGGGGACTTCCGGAGCGCAACCGGCCCGGCGTATTGTCCAGACACACTGCTGCATCGTCGGCGGCGGTCCCGCTGGGATGATGCTCGGATATCTGTTGGGACGCGCCGGCATCGAGACGCTGGTCCTGGAAAAGCACGCCGATTTTTTCAGGGATTTTCGCGGCGATACCGTGCACCCATCGACCCTGCAGGTGATGGACGAGTTGGGGCTGATCGACGGCTTCTTGAAGCTGCCGCATCAAGAGCTGCAAAGAATGGAAGGCCAGTTCGGCACGGAGTCCATTTGCATTGGCGATCTCAGCCGGCTCAAGGTCAAATACCCCTTCATCGCCTTCATGCCGCAATGGGACTTTCTGAATTTCCTGCGCGAGAGCGGCAAACGATTTGCCTCGCTCAATGTGATGATGAATGCCAATGCCACCGACCTGATCTGGTCGAGCGACCAGGTGGTCGGCGTCAAAGCCGACACGCCGGAAGGGCCGGTCGCAATCCGCGCGGCGCTGACGATCGGATGTGACGGCAGGCACTCGGTGATCCGGCAGCGTGCCGGGCTCGAGGTCGAAGAGATCGGCGCGCCGATGGACGTGCTTTGGTTTCGTGCCGGCAGGCGCGAGAATGAATACGAAAGCCTGTTTGCGCGGGTCCAACCCGGCAAGATGCTCGTCACTTTCGATCGCGGCGATTACTGGCAATGCGCCTATGTGATCCCCAAGGGACAATATGATTCGGTAAGGGCGCGCGGGCTCGATGCGTTTCGAAACGACGTGATCGGCATGGCACCGATCCTTGCGTCGGGAATCTCGGACGTGAAGACGTGGGATGATGTGAAGCTGCTGACGGTTGCGATCAACCGATTAAAGCGTTGGACGAAACCCGGGCTGTTGTGCATCGGCGACGCCGCGCATGCGATGTCGCCGGTCGGAGGCGTGGGCGTCAACCTCGCGATCCAGGACGCGGTCGCGACCGCCAACCTGCTGGCCGCAAAGCTAGCTAACGGTAGCCCGACAGAAGACGAACTCGACGCTGTGCGCAGCCGGCGCGAGTTTCCGGTACGGATGACGCAGGCCATGCAGGTTGTCGTTCAAAACAAAATCGTCGGCGTCGAACTCAAGGGGGGAGATCAACCGCTTCGTGCCCCGATGTTTGCCCGCGTAGTCAATGCGATCCCCTGGCTGCAAGGCGTTACAGCGCGATTCGTCGCGCTCGGCGTACGCCCGGAGCACGTGCACTCGCCGGTCGCATAGGCCCGTCCCCCCTTTTGCGTACGCCAATTCCCTAACGCTTGCTTTGCCAGATCAGCACCAGGCCGAGGGCCGCAAGCGCCGCGCCGTATCCGGCCCATTGGATCTGCCTGATCATGAAGCTTGAGGCCGGCCAGAGGATCATGCCGGTGCCCTGACCGATCCAGAGCAGTCCTAGAGCGAGTGCGATAAAGCCGAGGGTCAGGAGCAATGTGCGCATGGAGTTTCCTTGTTGGCGGGTCACGCGGCGATCGCGCTACCAGCCGCCAGAGTGACGCGCGTGCCGCCCAAGGGCAAGGGGAAGGGCAACGGCAGTTCGGGCGTACAGAGCAGCCGCACAAAAAAGGCCCCGGCAATGCCGGGGCCTTTGGCTCGCCGATTCGTCGGCGGAGATTTAGTACTTCGACACGACCGGAGCGCCGGTCCAGTTGAAGCGATAGACCAGCGAAGTGCTGATGGTCTGCGTAAACGGCTTGAAGGCGATGTCGCGGCCGACAAACGCGTTGGTGCCATCGACCAGTTCGTTGATGTTCTTGGTGTCGTAATAAGCGGCACGATATTCGGTCTTCATGAACCAGTTCGGGCCGAAGAAGCTGAACAGAGCCAGCTTGTTTTCCACGCCGCCACCGATGAACCAGCCGTTCAGCGTAAACGAATTGGTGTGCGTGCCCGACGCAAGACCGGACACCGAGCTCAGCAACGTCGTGCCCGACCAATTCGATCCGCTGTATCCGCCGTTCACGTAGGAGTAGACCGTCGGCGCGACGAGGTAGCCCAGCCGAACGCCGGCGGCGTAGCTGTCCTTGTTCTTTTCCCAGCCGGTGACCAGGGCAGTCTGATCCTGGATCGAGCCCTTGAGGCTGGCGAATTGGCCGTCCGCGAAAATGCCGGCAACCCAGTCACCGCTGAACTGCCAGTCGTAGCCAGCGCCGACCGTGCCAAACCAGCCGTCGCCGCCTTGCTTCTGATTGGTGCAGAGAATGCAAGCGCCGGTGCCGGTGACTACGACGCCCGTGTTCGCGTCCCACAAACCGCCGCCGCCGCCGCCGAAAATATAGAAGCCGGTCCAGCTCGGGGGCACCTCAATGATGGCAGGGGCCTTGCTATAGGTCCGCACCGGCAGATCAGCCGCGAGAGCCGATCCGCCGAAAGCCGCGATCGCCGCCAGAGCCAAAGCCAATTTTTTCATTTTCAAATCCTCAGGTGCGCCCGGACCCGGATACGCGGCAAGGGTGCCGAATCCCAAGATATTTATAGCTGATCCTGCCCAAATAGCTGTTGCCGGGGGGGCACACAGGCCGGAAAACCGTTCAGGCACGCGGTCGGGCAAGCTAAAAAGCGCTGTAAATTCAAAGGCTGCGGACAAGCACCAAGCTTCCAGGCCCAAAAATGGCCAGCCCTAAACGTCCAGCAGATCCTCGCTGGCAAACTCCGCCTTGTCGGAAATGAAGGCAAAGCGGGCTTCGGCCTTGGTGCCCATCAGCCGCTCGACGGAATCGGCGGTGCCTTCGCGGTCTTCGGTCAACAGCACCACCCGAAGCAGGGTGCGCTTGGCCGGGTCCATGGTGGTCTCCTTCAATTGCGCCGACATCATCTCGCCGAGGCCCTTGAAGCGGCTGACCTCGACTTTGGCGTTGGCGTTGAACTCGCTCTTGAGCAGCGCTTCCTTGTGGGCATCGTCGCGGGCGTAGATGCTCCTGGAGCCATGGGTCAGGCGGTAGAGCGGGGGCACCGCGAGGTAGAGGTGGCCCTGGTCGATCAGCGGCTGCATGGTCCGGTAGAAGAAGGTGATGAGAAGCGAAGCGATGTGAGCGCCGTCGACGTCGGCATCGGTCATGATGATGATGCGTGAGTAGCGCAAATCCTCTTCGCGATAATGCGCACCGGTGCCGCAGCCGATCGCCTGGATCAGGTCGGCGAGCTGCGCATTCGCAGTGAGTTTGTCCTTGGTTGCGGACGCGACGTTGAGGATCTTGCCCCGCAAGGGCAGGATGGCTTGCGTCTTGCGATCGCGCGCATGCTTGGCGTTGCCGCCGGCCGAGTCGCCCTCGACGATGAACAGCTCGCTGCCTTCGGCAGCCGTGTTGGTGCAATCCGTGAGCTTGCCGGGCAGGCGGAGTTTCTTGACCGCGGTCTTTCGCGAAATCTCCTTTTCGGCGCGGCGCCGCAGCCGCTCTTCGGCGCGCTCGACGACGAAATCCAATAGCTTGTTGGCCTGCAGCGGATTGCCGGACAGCCAATGGTCGAAGGGGTCCTTGATCGCCTGCTCGACGATGCGCTGGGCTTCGGCGGTGGCAAGGCGGTCCTTGGTCTGGCCCTGAAACTCCGGTTCGCGGACGAATACGCTAAGCATCACGGCCGCGCCCACCATCACGTCTTCTGACGTGACGGAGGCGGCGCGCTTGCCCTGACCGACGCGCTCGGCGTGGTCCTTCAAGCCGCGCAGAAGCGCGCTGCGCATGCCGGATTCGTGCGTGCCGCCATCCTGCGTCGGGATGGTGTTGCAGTACGACGACAGAAAGCCGTCGGCGTCGGCGGTCCAGGCGACCGCCCATTCGCAGGCGCCATGCGCGCCGACGCGGCCCGATTTGCCGGAGAAAATATCCGGATGCACCAACGTATCGGCATGGATTGCTGCGGCTAGATAATCCTGCAGGCCGCCCGGGGAAGTGAAAGCTGTCCGCGGCCGGGACGTCCTCGACACCCTTCAGCAAGGCCGGATCACAGCGCCAGCGAATCTCGACGCCGCCGAACAAATAGGCTTTGGAACGCGCCATCTTGAACAGGCGCTGCGGCTTGAAGGTGGCCTTGGCGCCGAAGATCTCGGCGTCCGGCTTGAAGCGGATTCTGGTGCCGCGGCGATTGTTGACCTTGCCGAGATCTTCGAGCTTGCCCTTGGGGTGGCCGCGCTCAAACGCCATCCGGTAGAGTTTTTGGCCGCGCGCGACCTCGACCTCGAGCCGCGACGACAACGCGTTGACCACGGAAACGCCGACGCCGTGCAGGCCGCCTGAAGTCTCGTAGACCTTGGAGTCGAACTTGCCGCCGGAATGCAGCGTGCACATGATGACTTCGAGCGCGGATTTTTTCGGGAATTTCGGATGCGGATCGACCGGAATGCCGCGGCCATTATCGGTAACGGTGAGGAATCCGTCGGCGCTCAATTCCACCTCGATGAACGTGGCGTGGCTCGCGAGCGCCTCGTCCATGGAATTGTCGATGACCTCGGCGAACAGATGATGGAGCGCCTTCTCATCGGTGCCGCCGATATACATGCCGGGCCTGCGCCTGACCGGCTCAAGGCCCTCGAGCACTTCGATGTCGCGCGCGGTATAGCTGGCTTCTGCGCCGCCGGCGCGCGAAGCGACTTTCAGCGCGGGGCGACCCTTGGCTCCGCTGGCGCCGAACAGATCGTCGGGAGCCTTGGTTTTGGTGTTCGATTTCAATGGTTTGGGCATGGCTTTTCATGTGTTGCACGCGAAGCAGCGCGCGGCGAATCGGTTTCTGCGACTATGCCACGGATGGGCTTAAAAAGTGACAGCAGTGGGAACGCAGGCGTTGGGTGGCTGCCTTGCGGCGGTCTCTTTTCAGGCGCGGGAGGAGCGGAACAGGACGAGCGCAAATAGCGCCACGGCGGCAAGCACTATCAATGATCCCACGATCGGCGCGGCGATGTATGAGGTGCCCCTCAGCACAACGATCGCAACTCCCGCCGGAAACAGAAAGGCGCCGACGATGTGCAGCCAGCCCTGAAGCTTTGCCAGCGCGGTGTTTCCGGCCGCCGGAACCAGCGTGTAGTAGAGCCCGAACAGGAACAACAAAACGCCGCCGACCAGGTTGAAATGCGCGTGCGCCGGCGCCAGCGTAAAATCCTGCGAGACGCCCATGGCAATTCCGGCCAGCATGCCGACCAGCAGAATCACCACGCCCACGCGCATCATCAGTGACCCGATCATCGCCCCGTCCTTTGCGCTCTCTCCAGGAAGACAAAAGCGTGTGGCGCCCCAGCCTCACGCCGCCTCGTCACCATTGTGACTTGATGTTGCCGACCGGGCCAGCTTAAACAGGACGACCTTGGCCGGGAAGGGTTTTCTGGAATGGAAGAATACACGCGCGCGTTGGCCGATTTCGTGCGCGACCATCAAGCGTGGGCCTCACCGATCGTCTTGTTGCTGGCCTTCGGCGAATCCCTTGCCTTCATCTCCCTGCTGATTCCGGCCTGGGGAGCATTGGTGGCGATCGGCGCGCTGATCGGCGTCAGCGGAATCAGTTTCTGGCCGGTTTGGATCGCGGGCGGGATTGGTGCTGCGCTCGGCGACTGGGTCTCCTATTGGTTCGGCTTCAAATACAAGGAGCATGTCGCGCAGATCTGGCCGTTGTCGCGTTACCCGGAGATCCTGCCGCGTGGGGAAGCGTTCGTGAGAGCCTGGGGCGTCCCGAGCATTTTCATCGGGCGATTTTTCGGACCGTTGCGGGCCTCCGTGCCGTTGGCGGCCGGGATCTTCGAGATGCCTTACTGGCAATTCCAACTCGCCAATTGGATATCCGCGCTGGTTTGGTCGGCGGCGCTATTGCTGTTCGGGGACGTGATCGCGCAAATCGCCGAGTGGCTTTGGCGGGTGGTTTGACGGTCCATTCCGGAGGGGACATGCAAGCGTGGCGTTCCTTGACGCAGGCCGGGTGAGGCCCTATATGCGACCCCCATGACCAACGCCGTGACCATTGCCGTCATCGCTCGCCGCCGCCGCACCTCTGCGGCATGGGCGGTCGTCTTTATTATTTAATTCAAGATATCGCCCTTGCCGCCGGATACGGTCCGCGGCCTCCCTTACTCACTGCAGCGCGATCTGACCCGGCGGCTCCCAAGCAGGAGTTCAACATGTATACGCCTCCCATATTCAAACCCGATCGCGACGCAAGCCTGGCTTTCGCGCAAGCGCGTGGTTTCGGCGCGGTCTGCGCATCGGACGGCAACAAGCCGATCGCCTCTTGGGTGCCGTTCATCCTCACCTCCGCCGATGACGGGACGACGCACGCGGCCTTTCATGTCGCGCGCGGCAATTCGCTTGCCAATCTCGCGGACGGGGCTTCCCGCTGGATGCTGGCGGTGAATGGCGCGGATGCCTATGTCTCGGCCGACTGGTATGTGTCGGCCGATCAGGTGCCGACCTGGCTGTATCAGGCCGTGCATCTGACGGGGCCGGTGCGAAAACAGTCCGACAGCGAGCTCGGTCCGCATCTCGACGCGCTCAGTGCGAAGTTCGAAAATCGGCTTGCGCCGAAACCGCCCTGGTCCTCGTCGAAAATGACGGCGGCGCGCCTGGAGGCGATGAAAAAGGCCATCGTCGGTCTGGTCATGACGGTTGAAGAAGTCGAGGGCAGTTTCAAGCTCAACCAGCACAAATCCGACGTCGATCACGTGGCCGTCGCCAATGCGCTGGCATCGCAGGCCGACCCGGCCGCGCAGGAACTCGCCAGCAACATGCGCGCGTTGCGGCCGCAACTGTTCGATGTCCAGACGACGTAATGGAATGTTAAAGCGTTCTCGCGCGATATGGGTACCCTTCGCGTGAAGAAAACGTGTCAAACGAAAACCTGGAGTCTTCGATGCCAGAGGGAACGGTGTCATGAGCGCAAGGAAGAAGATCGGCATTATCGGAGCGTCCGGCTACACCGGCGCCGACGCGGTGCGGCTGCTGGCGCGCCATCCCGGCGTCCAGATATCGGCGCTCACCGCCAACACCCATGCCGGCAAGACGATGGACGAGGTCTTTCCGCATTTCTTCATGCTGGACCTGCCGCGGCTCGTGGAATGGGAAAGCGTCGACTGGACCGGCCTCGATGCCGTGTTCTGCGGGTTGCCGCACGGCACCACGCAGGAGATCACCGCGGCCGTCATTGCCGCCAATCCGGCCATCAAGATCCTCGACATGTCGGCGGATTTCCGGCTGCGCGATATGAGCATCTACGCGCAATGGTACGGCCACGAGCACCGGGCACCGGGGCTTCAGGGTGAAGCGGTCTACGGTCTCACCGAGCTCTATCGGGCAAAGATCTCGGCTGCCCGGCTGGTGGCCTGTCCTGGCTGTTACCCGACCGCAGCGTTACTCGCGCTCGTTCCGCTCACCAAGGCAAAATTGATCGACGTCGATGACATCGTCATCGACGCCAAATCGGGCGTCACCGGTGCGGGGCGCGGCCTGAAGCAGAACACGCAGTTCAGCGAAGCAGGCGAGGGACTCTCTCCCTATTCGGTAGGAACGCATCGACACGCACCCGAGATCGAACAGGAGATCGGTGTCGCGGCCGGCGCCAAGGTGACGGTAAACTTCACGCCGCATCTCATTCCGATGAGCCGCGGCGAGCTCTGCACGTCTTACGTCAAACTCAATGGTGCGAGCCCGGACGACCTGCGCGCAGCACTGGAGAAAGCGTACCGGGACGAGCCGTTCGTGAACGTCGCAAAAAAGGGCGTGCTGCCGCAGACACAGAACGTTCGCGGCTCGAATTACGTGCAGATCGGCGTGTTCCCCGACCGCATCAAGAACCGCGCGATCGTCATATCGGTGCTTGATAATCTGGTGAAGGGCTCGGCCGGGCAGGCGATGCAGAACATGAACCTGATGCTTGGTTTCACGGAAACCACCGGGCTCGAACAGATCGCGTTGTTTCCGTAAGTTGCAGGACAATCGTGGACGAACAGACCCTTCAATTCTACGGGCGCAACGCGCAAGCCTATTCGATGCGCGAGGTCGCGAAGCACACGCGACTGAACCGCTTTCTTGCGCTGCTTGCTCCGACGGCCGCAATTCTCGAGCTCGGCTGCGGCGCCGGCGCGGATTCGGCGGAAATGTTCGCGCTCGGATTCGATGTTCGCACGACGGACGGATCGCCGGAAATGGCAAGCGTCGCCTCGGCCCGTCTGGGTCGGCCGGTCGAGACGCTGCTGTTTCACGACCTCGACGAGGTCGGCGCCTATGACGGCGTGTGGGCCAATGCGTGTCTCCTGCACGTTCCGAAACCCGAACTTGCGACGGTTCTGGCGCTGATCTGGCGTGCCCTCAAGGCGGGCGGTTATTTCTACGCCAGCTTCAAGACGGGGGCCGACGAAGGTCGCGACGCGCTCAGCCGTTATTACAACTACCCGACGCCGGATTGGCTGCGAGCCACTTACAACGAGGCAGGCAGTTGGAGCTCACTATCGATGGAGACGGGCGAGGTCAGAGGTTTCGACGACAAGATGGCCGAGATGTTGTTCGTCGTTGCGCGCAAGACCCTCTGACCCCTCGATGGTCGGATTCAACAGGTTCACACTCTGACCTCTGACAAAACCTGTTCCGGGAACAAGTCTTCGGGCGCGAGGCGGCGGTGACAGACGCCTTGCTCATGGGCGTATTGCAAAAAGGCTTCGAGCGTCGTGCGGTTGGCGTCGACGCCATACGGCCAATGGTTGTCGCCGAATAGAAGCTGCGCCTGCCGCGTATGCTCGAAGCACCACGGAATGGGAAAGCGCGGCGCCGTCACTTCCAGGGCGCGTGCGACACTGCGTCGTTTGGCTTGCTCAAAGGCGCTAAGGAGGTTCATGGCGATCCACGGATGCGCCTCGACCAACTCGCGCTTTAAAGCGATGACGTGCATGATCGGAAAGATGCCGGTCGCGCGGTAGTATTCGGCCTCGACCGTCATGTAATCCTCGAACAACCGCGTGACGTTTGGGTGATCGCTCTCGAAACAATCGGGCGGGTGCGCCGACAAGACCGCATCGACCTCACCCTCGGCAAGCATCCGGCTCAAGCTCTTTGTTGGCGCCGGCGTCAGGCGAATGCCGGGCGGCAGATTGAGCGCTACCTTCTCGACGCGGCCGGGCTCGTTCACCCCCGCTTGTATCCACTCGATGCCGGCAAGATCGATGCCGTATTGATGCGCAAGCAGCCCGCGCGAATAAACCGCCGCGGTTTGCGCCCATTCGGGCAGGCCGATTCGCATTCCCGCGAGGTCTTGTGGCGCGCGGACGGCACCGTCGCGGCGAACGTAGATCGAGGAGTGGCGGAAGATGCGCGAGGGAAAGACCGGAATGGCGGTCAATGAGCGATCGCCCTGAGAAATCAGCGAGGCGTATTTTGCGAAGGATAGTTCGGACACGTCCCACTCGCGGTATTTCAGAAAGCGGAAGAAGATTTCCTCGACCGGCAGGCTAAGGCAGGTGAGCCGGATGCCCTCGGGCACGACGCGACCCGAAGTCAGATCCTCCACATGGTCATAACGGCTGATCGCGAGGGTAAGCGGAACTTTGTTCATAGGCGTTGGCCTTCCGAGGCCGGATAAAGCGGCGACGAATTCGCGGGCGGTTGAGCCGCAATCCCCGTCACGCGGTTTCTGACGATCGGAAGCCGTCCCAGAAAGAACAGCGCGGCCGCCGAGATCAGAACCGGCGTCGAGGCGGCCGCAAACAGCACGCCGAGCGGCAGACCGAAGGCGAGCAATTGACCCCCGATCACCGGCCCCAGGATGGATCCGACGCGACCGACGCCGAACGCCCAGCCTGTGCCGGTCGAGCGCATATAGGTGGGATAGAGCGTGCCGGCCAGCGCGTTGATGCCGACCTGGCCGCCGATGATGCAGAGACCGGCAACAGTCACGAGCCCCATGAGCGGCGTCTCGCTGGTTCCGACATGGCCGAGTGCGACGAGGCAGGGCACCGCGACCAGGAAGGCGGCGACGATGCCAAGCGTGCCGATGCGGTCGAGGAGCCGGCCGACCACCAGGCTTCCGATCGCGCCGCCCCCTTGAAACAGCGCCGTTGCAAGCACCGCATGCGCGAGCGGCACGCCGCTTTCGGTGACAACGGTCGGCAGCCAGCTCGTCAGGAAGTGCAGCGCGACCATGTTCGCGGCATAGGCGAGCCATAAGAGCGCGGTCATCGACGCCCGGCCGTCGGCGAACAGGTGTGCCACCGGCAAGCCTTCCTTGTTCTCCTCTTCGATCGCGAGCGAAGCATTATCGGGAATGGCGAGGTCGGTGCGGACGCGGCGCAACAGCGCGAGCACGAGGTCGGCGCGGCCGCGCTTCACCATCAAAAAGCGCACCGATTCCGGCAGGACGAGAATCGAAACAAGGCCGATCGCAATCGGCAGCACGCCACCCACGACAAACACGCTGGGCCAGCCCCAGGCCGGAATGAGTTGCGCGGCGATGACGCCGCCAAAGGCGGAACCCACGGTGTAGCCGATAAACATGATGCCGACGTGGGTCGCGCGCTTGCGCGCCGGGGCATATTCCGTCACCAGCGCGATGGCATTGGGGATCGAACCGCCAAGCCCGATGCCGGCGATGGTTCGCAGCACCAGCAGCGGGGTGAGCCCGTCGGCCCAGGCGGCCGCGAGCGTGAAGAGGCCGAACAGCAGGGAGCCCGCGACGATCATGCGCTTGCGGCCGAAGCGGTCGCCAAGGTTGCCCAGGATCGTGGCGCCGAGCATGAAACCGCCAAGGCCGGCACCAAACACCGCGCCGAATGCCGCCTTGTCAGAGTGCCACGCCTTGATGATGGCGGGCGCGGCGTAACCCACGACCTGCATGTCGTAGCCTTCGATGAACATGAAGGCGCAAATCCAGAACATCAAACCGGTCTGGAAACGGCCAAACCTCTGGCCCTCGATCAAGGCTCCGACATCGATGGATGCCGACTTCGTCATGCTTTTCTCGTTTTGGAATTACGGTGGCAGTGCATTTATTGCGACGGGTTGGAGCAGATCGCGCTGTTTGCGTGCCGTTCGTTCCCCGGATGCAGCGTGAGCCGCGTTAGCGGTGCGCTGCTGATCCGGGGTCCATTGTGGGGTCCGCGGGTCCCGGCTCTGCGGCGCAGCACTTCGCGCCGCGCCGCGTCCGGGACACGATGTCAAACGATCTTGAAGATCGCCAGCGCCAAGACGGCTTGGGCCAGGAATCCAACGGTAAACGCCAGCGTGCGGAACACCGGCAAGCCCAGGGTATAGACGACAAGATGGGCGACCCGCGCCCAGAAATAGACCGCGCAGGCGTAGACGGTCCATTTCGTCGAGTAATCGAGCTGCGCCAGGATCAGCACCAGCGGCGCAAAGATCACCAGGTTTTCGACCGCGTTGTCATGCGCGAACATCAGGCGCGAGGCCCATTCCGCATGCGGCTTGTCGTTGCGCGACGGATTGGCCATGGAGCCCATCAGGCCACGCACGGCGACGCGATTGAGGATATAGGGAATCCACAACAGCCCCGTCAGAATTACCGTCAACGTCAACCAGAACAGCTCAGGTGTCATCAATCCGGGCGTCATCGTTTCCCCCTGCTAGATTTTCAAATCGATCCCGTTGGGACGATCGCTTATACCCGAGCGTGCAGGGTTGCGCTATGCGCGGACACGCACGTAGCTGCCCGGCGCGTCCTCGATCGGAGGCATGGTGTCTCCGCCCACGGCGCGGGCCGGCACTTCCTCCGGATCGATCGAGGAAAGCCATTCGCGCCAATCCGGCCACCACGATCCTTTGTGCTCTTCGGCGCTCTTGAGCCATTCGGCCAGCGTCACGTCTTTGATATTGTCGTTGGTCCAGTACTGGTATTTGCCCGACGATGGCGGGTTGACGACGCCTGCGATATGTCCGGACCCCGACAGGACATATTTCACCGGACCGCCGAAAAACTGCGAGCCGTAAAGCACTAAATCAGCCGGCGCGATATGATCCTCGCGCGTTGCGAGGTTGTAGATCGGCACCTTGATCTTCGAAAGATCGAGCAACGTGTTGTCGAGCGCCATCGTCCCTGACGACAGCCGGTTTTCCAGATAGCAATTGCGCAGGTAGTAGGAATGGTTCGCCGCCGGCATCCGCGTCGCGTCCGAATTCCAGTGCAAGAGATCGAACGAAGAGGGCGACTTTCCCTTCAGATAATTGCTCACGACATAGGACCAGATCAGATCGTTCGATCGCAACATGTTGAACGCCATGGCCATCTTGGCGCCCTCGAGCACCCCGGTCGCCCGCATGTCGCGCTCGATCGCCGAAATCTGGTCTTCGTCGACGAACACCAGAAGATCGCCGGCGTGGGTGAAATCGACCTGGGCCGCCAGGAACGTCGCCGAGGTCACCCGCACGCGGCGTTTCTCGGCAAGCCACGCCAGCGTCGTGGCGAGCAGGGTGCCGCCGACGCAATACCCCATGGCGTGGACCTTCATCTCGCCGGTGACCCGTTCAATCGCGTCCATCGCCGCCAGCGGGCCCTGCTTCATGTAGTCTTCCCAGGTCTTGGCGCCGAGACTCTTGTCCGGATTGACCCAGGAAATCACGAACACGGTGACGCCATTGTCGACGCACCACTTGATGAAGGATTTTTCCGGTTTGAGGTCGAGGATGTAGAACTTGTTGATCCAGGGCGGCACGATCAGGAGCGGCGTGCGCAGCACGCTCTCCGTCGAAGGCGTATACTGGATCAGCTGCATCAGATCGTTCTGGAAAATCACCTTGCCCGGCGTCGTCGCCATATTGACGCCGACCTCGAGGTTGGAAGGATCGGACTGGCGGATGCGCAGCGTGCCGCGGCCGGCCTCGATATCCTCGGCCAGCATCTTCATGCCGCGAACAAGGTTGTCTCCGTTCGACGTCAGGGTCTCGCGAAGTACCTCCGGATTGGTAAGCACGAAGTTTGATGGCGCCATCGCATTGGTGAGCTGCTGGACATAGAACTCCGCCTTCTTGCGGGTATGCGGATCGAGGCCCTCGGCGTTGCGTACCAGGTCTTGCGCCCACTGCGTCGTCAGCAGATAGAGTTGCAGCACGAAATCGAAGAACTGGTTCGATTTCCATTCGGGATCGGCAAAGCGCTTGTCGCGCGGAGACGGCGCGATCGCCGGCGGCGCGTCTTCGCCGGCGAGCCGCCGCACCGATGAGCCCCACAGATCAAGATAGGCCTTGGCGATTTTCGATTGAATATCGGTCGCACGATCGTTGTCGGACAGCCAATATTCCGCCACCGCGCTGAATGTCTTGACGAGCTCGGTCAATTCGTTCGGCGGCTTGTCCTTGGCTTCGCCGTTTTCGCGCGGCGTTAGATAGGCAGCGAGCGCCTTGCCGCTGTTCTCCATCGCCCGCGCGAGGTTCATCGCGAAAGCCTCGGGGTCGAATTTCTTTTCCGTCTGGGTTTCAGTCGTGACGTCAGTCATGTCGCAACACTATAGGTTCGTTTCAACTTCGTCACCGCGCAGTTCGACGCTGACACGCTCAAAAAATCGCCGGCAACACGTTGCGTGTTGCACTGCGACATTTTACCTTTGTCTCGTCACATTGAGGCCGCATGAATGCGGATTGTTGTTTGGGTTTTAATGAATTCGGGCGACAATGGTTTGTTCGGCCGGCATTCGCCGACAAGGTAAATAGCGATGCCACAATTGGCGGGATAGGGACTGCGGACGCGTGTCGATGGGTCGAAAAATGAGGCGACCTGCCATGGGAGCGCTGCTGCTGTCAGCGCTGGTCCTGGGCGGCTGCTCGATTCCGATCGCGGACGTGCCATTGGGTGGAACTTCCGCCGACGCGCAAGCGCGCGCAAAGGACAACGGTGCGTATCTTCCGGTGAATGAACTGCCCCCGGATCGCGATGAAGCCGCGATGAACCCCGCCGAGCGGGCCAAGATGAAGAGCGAACTTGTCGCGGCGCGGGAACGCCAGGCTTCCGCGGTGGCTGCCAAGGACGCGGCCGCGGCAGCGTCAGCTTCGGCCCCCGCTTCGAAGTGATCTGACCGCTGGCGCTGTCGAGCGTCCGTGCTAAAAGGGGCGCGAGTTCAACCGCAAATTGGGGCAAAATCCATAATTTGCGCCTGAATTCGCGCTAAGTCTCTGATTTTAGCCGATTTCCGGACGAAGCCGAAAACGTTTCGTTGCAAAATATGTCGGCGATTCTGCCCCTCGGGTTGCCGGAGCAAGGTCCCATGGAAGATTTTTACCGCATCCGCCGTCTGCCGCCTTACGTGTTCGAGCAGGTCAACCGGGCCAAGGCGGCCGCGCGGAATGCTGGCGCCGATATCATCGATCTTGGCATGGGTAATCCGGACTTATCGACGCCGTCCCATGTCATTGAAAAGCTGAAGGAGACGCTGGGAAAGCCGCGAACCGATCGCTACTCGGCCTCGCGTGGAATTACCGGTCTGCGCAAGGCACAGGCGGCCTATTACGACCGGCGTTTCGGCGTGAAGCTCAATCCGGAGACCCAGGTCGTTGCGACGCTGGGCTCGAAGGAGGGCTTTGCCAACGTCGCGCAAGCGATCACCGCACCTGGCGACGTGGTGCTGTGTCCAAATCCCAGCTATCCGATCCATGCCTTCGGATTTCTGATGGCGGGCGGCGTGATCCGCTCGGTGCCATCGGAACCGACGCCGGAATTCTTCGCGGCGGTGGAGCGGGCGATCGTCCATTCGATCCCAAAGCCGCTCGCGATCGTCGTCTGCTATCCCTCCAATCCCACCGCCTATGTGGCGAGCCTTGATTTTTACAAGGATCTTGTGGCGTTCGCGAAGAAGCACGAAATCTTTATCCTGTCGGATCTCGCCTATGCGGAGGTTTATTTCGACGACAGGAATCCGCCGCCCTCCGTGCTGCAGGTTCCTGGTGCTATGGATGTGACGGTCGAATTCACCTCGATGTCGAAGACCTTCTCGATGGCCGGCTGGCGAATGGGGTTTGCGGTCGGCAATGAGCGGATCATTGCGGCGCTGGCGCGGGTGAAGTCCTACCTCGACTATGGTGCGTTCACGCCGATCCAGGTGGCGGCGACTGCCGCGCTCAATGGCCCGGACGATTGTATCCGCGAGATGCGCGAAACCTATCGCAAGCGACGGGATGCGCTGGTGGAGTCCTTCGGCAGGGCCGGTTGGGTGATTCCGCCGCCCGAAGCCTCGATGTTTGCGTGGGCGCCGCTGCCGGACGCCTTCCGCGGCGTCGGCAGCATGCAGTTTGCGACCCTCATGGTCGAGAAATCCGGCGTGGTCGTTTCACCCGGCGTCGCTTTTGGCGAGCACGGCGAGGGCTTTGTCCGCATCGCCATGGTGGAAAACGAGCAACGTATTCGCCAGGCCGCCCGCGGGGTGCGCCGCTTCCTTGAAAGCGGCATCGAAACATTGCACAACGTGGTTCCTCTCGCCAACCGGCGCTGACAAATCGCTTCTCCGGCAGGTTTTCCCAGTTTTCTCATGGTCGCACCCCTGAAAGTGGGTATTGCGGGGCTCGGCACCGTTGGCGCCGAAGTGGTCCGGCTGATCGAGCAGCAGAGCCGAACCTTGTCGGCGCGCAGCGGGCGCGCCGTTCGCGTCGTTGCGGTGACGGCGCGCTCGAAGGTGAAGAAGCGCGGCCTCGATCTGCGCGGCATCGCCTGGGCGAAGAGTCCCTTGGCGCTGGCGAACGATCCCGGCATCGATTGCCTGGTCGAATTGATGGGTGGGGCGGGCGAGCCGGCCTTGTCGGCGATCGAAACCGCGCTCAAATCCGGCAAGTCGGTCGTCACCGCCAACAAGGCGCTGATCGCCAGACACGGTCTGCGGCTGGCGCATGCCGCCGAAAAGCACGGTGGCGCGCTGAATTTCGAAGCGGCCGTCGGTGCCGCCATTCCCGTCGTCAAAACCTTGCGCGAGGGCCTTGCCGGCACCACCATCAATCGCGTCTACGGCATTCTCAACGGCACCTGCAATTACATCCTGACCCGGATGGAACAGGAGGGCTTGTCGTTCGCCGAATGCCTGAAGGACGCTCAGCGGCTCGGCTATGCCGAGGCCAATCCGTCATTCGACGTCGACGGCCATGACACCGCGCAGAAACTTGCCATTCTTGCGAGCCTCGCTTTCGGCACCAAGGTCGCCCAAAGCGCGGTCTATGTGGAAGGCATCTCGTCGATCGCGCCGGAAGATTTGCGCGCGGCCGAGGAACTCGGCTACCGCGTCAAGCTGCTGGGGGTCGCAGTGCGGACCTCCAAGGGCATCGAACAGCGCGTACACCCGACCATGGTGCCGAAATCGTCCTCGATCGCGCAGGTCATGGGCGTCACCAATGCGGTGACCATCGACGGCGAAGGCATCCCGCCGATCACGCTGGTGGGTCCGGGCGCGGGCGGAGCGGCTACCGCATCCGCCGTCGTTGCCGACATTGCCGACGTCGCGCGTGGCATCCGCGCATTGCCGTTCGGCCGTCCGGTCGAGCGATTGCGCGCGACCAAGAAGGCGCCGATGGAACGGCATGAAGGCGGTTACTACATCCGCCTGATGGCGCGCGATCTGGCGGGGACCGCCGCCACCATCGCGACCCGGCTGGCGCAGCAAAAGATTTCCATTGAATCGATCGTGCAGCGGCATCGCGATGGCGTTGACGCCGGCCGGGTGACGGGGAAAGCTGCGCCGGTGCCGGTGATCCTGATCACCTATGCCACCAGCGAAGACGCGGTGCATCGCGCGCTTGAAGCGGTGCAGCGGGACAAGGTGATCAGCGGCAGGCCGCAGGTGATACGGATCGAAAAGAACTGAGCATGATCCGGAAAAAGTCGAAGCCGGTTCCTCGCGGCAAACGCGGAACGCGTTTGCGCGGAGATCCGCGCGTTAAGTCCTAAAGGAGTTCGCCGATGTCGACCCATATTTCCGTTCCGCCGCAGCTGATGCTGGAGCGCGTTCTCACGCTTGAGATCGTGCGGGTGACGGAGCGCGCGGCGGTGTCGGCGGCGCGGCTGCGTGGACA
The DNA here is from genome assembly GCA_963722265.1 of uncultured Alphaproteobacteria bacterium. GTDB lineage: Bacteria > Pseudomonadota > Alphaproteobacteria > Rhizobiales > Xanthobacteraceae > Bradyrhizobium. The sequence goes on from CAVRKR010000002.1 coordinate 329,734, forward strand.
TGGCAACGAGAAGGCCGCAGACCAGGCCGCGGTGGATGCGATGCGCCGCGAACTCAACAAATTGCCGATCGAAGGCACGATCGTGATCGGCGAGGGCGAGCGCGACGAGGCGCCGATGTTGTTCATCGGCGAGAAGGTCGGGCAAATGGCCGGGCCCAAGGTCGATATCGCCGTCGATCCGCTCGAGGGCACCACGCTGTGCGCCAAGGCCATGCCGGGCGCGATCGCGACCATGGCAATGGCCGACGGTGGCACGCTGCTGCACGCGCCTGACGTCTACATGCAGAAACTCGCCATCGGTCCGGGTTATCCCAAGGGCGTCGTCGATCTGGATGCGCCGCCGGCCGACAACGTTCGCCGCCTCGCCAAGGCCAAGGGCGTCGACGCTTCTGCGATCACCGTGCTGGTGCTCGACCGCCCCCGCCACGCCGACATCATCAACGGCGTGCGCTCGACCGGCGCGGCGGTCCGCCTGATCACCGACGGCGATGTCGCGGGCGTCATCCATTGCGCCGACCCCGACAATACCGGGGTCGACATGTATATCGGAACCGGCGGCGCGCCCGAAGGCGTGCTGGCCGCCGTGGCGCTGCGCTGCATCGGCGGCCAGATGCAATGCCGGTTGATTCTCGACAGCGAGGAGAAGCGCGAGCGCGCCCGCAAGATGGGTGTTACCGATCCGCGCATGATTTACGGCATCGAGGACATGGCGAAAGGCGACTGCCTGTTCGCGGCCACCGGCGTCACCACCGGATCGCTGCTGTCCGGCGTCAAGTTCCGGAAAGAGGTGATCGAGACCGAAACCGTGGTCATGCGCTCGGTGACCGGGACGGTCCGTACCATCAAGGCCGAGCACCGGCAGTTCGAGAAATTTCATCTGGATTGAAAGTTACCGTCATTCCGGGATGGTCCGAAGGACCACACCGCAGATGCGCAATTGCGCATCGGGGAATCTCGAGATTCCGGATTCGATGCTCGCATCGCCCCGGAATGACGGAACAGGAACAAGGATGCCTATGTCCGATCTCTCGCAAGTGAAAGCGCTGGTATTCGACGTGTTCGGCACCTGCGTCGACTGGCGCACCAGTTTGATCAATGATTTCACCAAATGGAGCCTGACGCGTGGCGTGCATGCGGACTGGACCGCGCTGGTGGATGGCTGGCGCGCGGTCTATGCGGCCTCGATGGACGAGGTACGCAAGCATCCCGAGCATGGTTATGTGATCCTGGACACGCTGCATCGGAGGTCGTTGGAAAGGCTTGTGGCCCAGCTGTCGATTTCCGGATTGACCGAGGCCGACCTGCAATACCTCACGATGGGCTGGCATCGCCTCTATCCCTGGACCGACACCGTCGGCGGGCTGACGCGGCTGAAGACAAAATACATCATCGGTCCGCTCTCCAACGGCAACGTCGCGCTGCTGACCGAGATGGCGAAATTTGCCGGCCTCCCGTGGGATCTGATTCTGTCGGCGGAACTGTTCCAGCACTACAAGCCGGACGAGGAAACCTATCTGGGCGCGGCGCGTCTGCTCTGCCTGCCGCCGGAGCAGGTCATGATGGTGGCCGCGCACAACCACGACCTGAAGGCCGCCCAGAAGCTCGGACTAAAGACCGCCTTCGTCGCGCGCCCGACCGAATACGGCCCGTTGCAGAAATATGACCGCGAGGCGACCGGCGAGTGGGACATCGTCGCCAAGGATTTCGGTGAACTGGCCGGGCGGATGGGGAGTTGAGGGTTTCGTAGTCGGACCTGGATCATCATAACTCCGACGCTGTGTGTCGCGGCTCTATCCGCGTCATTGCGAGGAGCGAAAACGCGACGAAGCAATCCACACTCCGTTCGATCATGGATTGCTTCGCTGGCGCTCGCAATGACGAAGCATGAACTACGGGGCGTCCCAAAATAAGTGGAGGGACCACGGTGTACCGGATTCGCGGGGTATGACGGCGGCGGATAAGCTGTGATTGTCGCACGCGAATCCTTGAACCTGCGGTCTTCTTCCTTATCTTGGTTTGCCATCATGACGCTTTCCGCCACCGCATTGCCTGTCGAAGCCCCGCCGGCGTTTCTCGGCGTGGCGCATTCGCTGACCGGAAAGCTTTGGCGTGACCGGCTCGATGCGCGGGGCGCGGCGCGGGCGCTGGCCATCGCGCAGCGCTATCATTTGCCGGAGATGCTGGCGCGGGTGCTCGCCGGGCGCGACGTCGAGATCGACGCGGTCGAGGACTTTCTCGATCCGACCATCCGCAAGCTGATGCCGGATCCCTACACCGTGACGCAGATGGAGGCGGCCGCCAAACGCATCGCCGACGCCGCCACGGCAGGCGAAAAGGTTGCGATCTTCGGCGACTATGATGTCGACGGTGCCACCTCGGCGGCGCTGCTCGCCTGGCACCTGCGCCATTGCGGGCTTGATCCTCTGATCCATATTCCCGACCGCATCTTCGAAGGCTACGGCCCCAATGTCGAGGCGGTGCGGATGCTGGCGGGCAAGGGCGCCACGCTGCTCGTGACCGTTGATTGCGGCACCACCAGCCTCGAACCGCTGGCCGAGGCGCGGCGGCTCGGGATGTCGGTCGTGGTGATCGACCATCATCAGTGCGGCGACGAACTGCCTGATGTCGAGGCGCTGGTGAATCCGAACCGGCCGGATGATCTGTCAGGCCTTGGCCATCTCGCGGCGGTTGGCCTCGTGCTGGTCACGCTGGTTGCGGTCAATCGCGAGCTGCGGACGCGCGGATTCTGGACCGGCGAAATGCCGGAGCCTGATCTGTTGGGCATGCTGCATCACGTCGCGCTCGGCACCGTCGCCGACGTCGCGCCGTTGATCGGGCTCAATCGAGCGTTCGTGGCCAAGGGCTTGATCGCGATGCGGCGCCGCGATCATGTCGGCCACACCGCGCTGATGGACGTGTCGCGGCTGAACGGTCCGCCGGAAGCCTGGCATCTCGGCTTCATGCTGGGGCCGCGCATCAACGCGGGCGGCCGGATCGGACGCGCCGACCTTGGTGTGCGGCTGCTTTTGGAGGGCGATGTCTCGGAAGCCGCGCGGATCGCGGCCGAACTCGACCGGTTGAACAGCGAACGTCGCGTCATCGAGCAGATGGCGGAAGCGCAGGCCGAAGCCGAAGCACTCGCCTCGCTCGGCCTGGAGGACAAGGGCTCGGTCATCGTCACCGCGTCGGAAGGCTGGCATCCCGGCGTGGTCGGTCTCGTCGCGGCGCGGCTGAAGGAAAAATTCGCTCGACCTGCCTTTGCGATTGCACTCGAGCCCGGCGGCATCGGTACTGGTTCCGGCCGCTCAATCGGCGGCGTCGATCTCGGCAAGCCGGTCCGGCAGGCCGTGCATGATGGCCTCTTGTTGAAGGGCGGCGGCCACGCCATGGCCGCGGGCGTGACCTTGCGCAAGGAAAAACTTGCCGAATTCCGCGCCTACATGGAAAGCGCGCTTGCCCATGACGTGGCGGCCTCGCGCCATGTCAATGAACTCTTCATTGATGGCGCCGTCAGCGCGCGCGCCGTGACACCGGAATTCGTCGCCACTCTCAATCGCGCAGGGCCGTTCGGTGCCGGCAATCCCGAGCCGGTGATCGCGCTGCCGTCCCACCAGCTCATCTATGCCGATGAAGTGGGGCAGGCGCATCTGCGCCTGCGATTCAAATCCGGCGACGGCGCGATCGTGAACGGGATGGCGTTCCGGTCGATCGGACAAAAACTCGGCAATGCGCTCGTTGCAAATCGGGGCCAGGTGCTGCACGTGGCGGCTTCACTCGCGGTCGATCGCTGGCAAGGCTCTGAGCGCGTGCAGTTGCGCGTGCTCGACGTCGCCGTGCCGGATCAGGGACCGGCGGTGATCAGGTGAGAATGGCAGGAATGGTGCACTCCCTCGCCGCGCGCTCTTGCGGGGAGAGGTGAGGTCAGCCACCCTGCCGCAGCCGCGCCAACACCTTCAGCCCGCCATAACCATCCGCGGGCGATAGTCCCATCTTGGTTTGATAATCCCGGACCGCCTGCATGGTGTCGTTGCCGACGCGGCCGTCCGTGCCGCCGGTGTCGAAGCCGGCCCTGGTCAACCGCACCTGCATCTCCTGGACCTCGGCGAGCGTCAGTGCGCGCTCGGAGCCGGGGAATGGCTGGATGAAGGGCGGGCTGCCTAAGATACGGTCGCCGAGATGACAGATCGCCAGCGCATAGTTCATGGAAGGGTTGTAACTGCGCACCGAATAGAAATTCGGTCCCAACAGAAAACTCGGACCGCCCGGGACCGGTGTCCACAGCTTTGCCGATGCGTGGGGTTGCGGGAATGCTTCGCCGTCGGCGCGCGTAATGCCGGCGCTAGCCCATGCGGCGTAGGTGCGGCTGCCGCGCGCAGAGGCACCGTTCGCGCGGACTTCATATCCCCAATGTTCGCCGCGGTGATACTTGCCGCGGTCAACCAGATAGCGCGCGGTGGAACCAAGCGCGTCGTCCGGCTTGCCGAACGGCGAGACCCGGCCGTCGTGGTCGTAATCGATGCCGACATTGAGCCAGACCTCCGGCATCCACTGGGTGTGCCCCATGGCGCCGGCCCAGGAACCCCGCATTTGCTCGGGCGTGCTCCAGCCGCGATCGACGATCCGCAGCGCATTGACCAGCTCGCCCTCCCAATAGGCGCGGCGGCGCGGCGCGTTCCAGGCGAGGGCGGCCAGCGACGGAAATACGGGCCGCATATGGTTTTGCTGCACCTGGGGATCGCCGTACGCGGATTCGACGCCCCACAGCGCCAGCAGCGTACCGCGTTCGACGCCGTAATCCCGTTCGATGCGCGCAAACAGCGCCTCGTTCTTTCTCAGCGCTTCCTTGCCGGCGATAATGCGCCAGTCCGAAACACGGCGATTGATGTATTGCCAGATCTCTTCGTGGAACTCCGGCTGGTCCTGCATCTTCTGGAACACCGACATGTCCGGCTCGATGCCGTCCATCACGCGGGCCCACGTCGCTTCCGAAATACCCTTTGCCAGCGCCTGCGCGCGAAATTTGTCGCGCCACTGGTCGAAGCCGGGCGGGGTCGCGGCCAGCGCGGCGAGGGGATGCGCGAGCACGAAGCCAAAACCCGCGCCATACCACAGCAGCGCGCGGCGCGTCGGCACAGGGAGGGAATCAGGCTGTCTCATCGGCCTATTCTAGCCGCGCGGGCAGGCCGGCGGCAGAGCCATTGCGGTTCTGTTGGAACGAGTTCTTCTGGCAAAATTCGATAATGAGCGCCGGAGCATGGCCCCTGATCCGAGGTCCGGGAGACGGGCGAGGGCAAAGCTGCTATCATCGTGGCAATCAACGGGGAGGAGCCTCGCCATGGACGCCGTGACGCCGAAAGGTCCGCAAACCGCCGACACCCATTCCCACCTCGTTCGTCCCGACAATATGGAGTGGCAGAAGACGCGCTTTCCCGGCTGCGAGGCCAAGACGCTGTTGTTCGATCGCGCGACGGGCCTGATGACGGCGCTGATGCGGTTCGCACCAGGCGCCGTGTTGCCCGACCACGAGCATGTCAATATCGAGCAGACCTACGTTCTCGAAGGGCATCTGGTCGACAAGGAAGGTCCGGCGAAAGGCATTGAGGCGCAGGCCGGCGAATTCGTCTGGCGCGAGCCGGGCAGCCGACACGTCGCGTGGTGTCCGGAAGGCGGACTGATGCTCGCGATCTTTCAGGTCCCCAACAAATTCTTCGAGGCCGACGGTCGCGTTGTCGATGCCGCGGGCCAGGATTGGGATGAGACCTGGGGACACACCAGGGCCCGTTCCTGAGGAACAAGACGAACCGCGCCTGGAACGCCACGAAATCAGTTTTCGCCGCCTTCCTGGATGTCCGGACGGATCACATCCTGCGGCAGCGCGTGCGCAACATCGGCCGAAGGCATCGCCGGAGGTCCAATCTCACGTCCGCGCCCGCGGATCAGACGCTCATAGGCTGAAATCAGCGTCACATAGGGATTGACCCAAAGCCATCCGTCGCGCGTGAACACCTGGACGTCGAAATGCAGATGGCGGGTGGTGCCGTTGGGACGGTCGAGATAGTTCGAAACGACGCCGATTTTCTCGCCCTCCGCGACCTCACGGCCGTTCAGAATCCGGTCGGCATCAAGCGCGAACGGATTCATGTGCATATAGCGGAAACGGATATGCTCGGTGCGGGTGTTGACCTGCAGCGTTGCCGCCTGTTGTTTCGGCGAGCGGATCACGACGCCATCGCGGACCGCAACGACCCCCCTTTGTTTCGGGTCGCAGCGATTGGGCAAGTCGCTTTGCGGCGGGCACGTCGCGGCGCGAATATCCTCACCCTGATGGCCAAATCCGCTCGGGCATTGTCCGACGCCGAAACTCCGTGCTTCGCAAAAATTATCCCGCCAGGGGTAACTGGTGGGTCCGCCAGCCAGCTCGCTGGCCGGCCTGCGCTTGCCGAATGATTGCGAATGCACGAAAGCAGGGGTTTCTTCCAGGGGAAATCGAATTTGGGAGTAGGCGATAAAATCGGCGCGGCCGCCCTGCTTGCGGGATCCGCTGTGGGCGATGATGTCGCCGGCCGGGCGATAGGTGAAATCGGGCGAAGCCGCGAGCGGCCGCTCGACGACCTCGGAGGCGGCATCCGTCCGCGCGCGGCGAGGGAAGGCCGCCGGCGACGTGCAACGCCTTCAGGAATCGCTCGGCGACGGGGTAGGCCTCGCGGCAGGCCAGGCGCCGCGGGCGGGGGCTCGAGTCCAGGCACTGGATCGAAACCACATAGGGAACGCCGAAGCGGGTGAACGCATAACGCACATAGCCTTCGCGGATAAAGCGGCGGAGGTCCGGAAACTGCGAAGCCAGTGACTTGACCGGCTCGCCCTTGCCGCCCTGCGGATCGTTGATGTCGTAGACGAGGATCGAGCCGGTGATCTGCACTTCAACCGGCTTCGCGAAGGTTCGCTGCGGCATCCCGTCGCCGGCGCCGGGCTCAAGCGAAAACACCGCGTCATAACCGGCCTGGCCCGCGTCAAACAAATCGACAGGCCGGAAGTCGGCTTGGTAGCGCGACAGCGACGGACCGGCCGTCGCACCGTTCGATTGCGCGCCGAGAAAGGCGGCGGTGTCGAACGGCAGCAGCACCGGCACGGGACTGCGACCGATGCCCGTGAAGAACTTCGACGTCACTGCGTTGAGCTGCACCAGCGCCGGCATGGCGCGCGGGTCGAACCCGGGTAACCTGCGCCGGCCGGAAAACGTGAACGACGGCACCACCGCGGGCTGGGTGCCGATTTCGGACCGCAGCTGATCGAGCGCGGCCCGCCAATCGACGCGTACCACTGAGACGGCCGGTGTTCTGAATTCGTCGGCGGAAACGCCGGCTATGCTCGCCAAGACGAAGAGCAAAGATGCCAGCAGACGCGCGACCAACCGTACAGCCCCGGTACCCACTGCGACGCCCCCCGGCGCAAATCCCATGCGTTGAAAGTCTCAGTCCTTTGCCCGCTCAACGTAAGACCCGTCCTCGGTCATGACAACTATGCGCGTGCCGGCCGTGATGTGCGGCGGCACGGCCGTGCGAACGCCGTTGGATAGAACCGCCGGCTTGTAGGACGACGAGGCGGTCTGCCCCTTGGTGACCGGTTCGGTTTCCACGACCTCCAGCGTCGCACGCTGCGGCAGCTGGATCGCAACAGGGGTTACGTCGTGCATCGAGAGCTTCACCGTCATGTTTTCCTGCAAGTAAGGCGCGGCCGAGCCGACCACGTCTTTCGGCACCTGGATCTGATCGTAGGTCTCGCTGTTCATGAAGTGGAAGCCGTCGGCGTCTTCGTAAAGGTAGTTGAAATTGCGATCCTCGATGGTCGCCTTTTCCACCTGGTCGGTGGTCTTGTAGCGTTCGGAAATCTTCACCCCGTCGCTAATTCGGCGCATCTCGATCTGGCTGACCGGGGTTCCCTTGCCGGGATGGATATTCTCGGCAGTCAGAACCACGTAAAGCTTGCCGTCTTGTTCGATGACGTTGCCCTTGCGAATTGAACTGGCGATGACTTTCAAAGCTGGTTTTCCTGATATTCTGGCCCCGGACCGATCCGGACATGGGTGTCCCGGGGCCAGCGAAGCGGTTTCGGGCTGCAACATACTGATTTTGCCGATCGATGCCAGCGTTTTACGGCAGGGCCCCGTTAAGACGGGTCGGTCCTTGCCGGCGCAAGCTCATTTCGGGCTTGGGATATGTGATGGCTTTCGCGTTGTTCTCGGCGAAATCGGCAGGCACCGAGAATTTCCCCGTCTTTAGATCGTAAACGCAGTGCCAATCTTCGATCCATGGCGCCGTCTTGTCGTCTTCCCCCTGCATGTCAAAGGAGAGGCTGATCACGACATATCGGCTGTCGGGCCAATGCTGTCCCATCCAGGCATAATTGTCCTCCATCCCCTTGACCAATGCCGCGAAGGCGTGATCGAGCGAATAGGGGTCCTTTGGGTCCCGATGCATTCCCTTCGATGCCGGCGTCGTGAAGAAATAATCCCACGCCATGTCGCTAAGGGGCTTTTTGGTCGCGGGTGAGAATTGATGGCCGTTCCTGCGGTACAGAAAGAGCATCTGGTAACCCGCGCCCGCCTTCTGCATCCGTATCAGCCATTGGCTGTCGGGGCTAAATCGAAATCCAGCCTGATACCGCCAGATCATCGCCTTCGCCGGGATTGAGCAGGAAAGCATGCCGATGATCTCGGTCAAAGGTCCAGAACTGGACCAGGTAACTCTCTTTCTGCTCCCTGGCATATTGCTCCAGCTGCAGCTGCCCGTCGGGAGATTTGAAGACGGGAGCGTTCGGGATCAGTTTGAAACCGCCCCCGGGGCCGGCCGCCCCGGCGGGCGACATGGTGGCGATGCCGAGCAGCAACACTATCGATAGGGTGCGTAATCTGTGTTCAAACATGGCTTGATTCCGGTTTCCCGGTTAGTCATCGAGATGCAGCCAATGGTTCAGACGATGCAACAGCGCAGATGGTCGAGATGACCCAGAATCCCGCCGACAGGACGCCCCCGACACCCTCGCCGTGGTGGTCAGCCAGCCGGCACACCGACGGCAGGCCCTTTCTGGCGGCCCGGAACGCCATCGTCAGGGCGACCCGGGCCTGGTTCGACGAGCAGGGTTTTACCGAGGTGGAAACCGCGATCTTGCAGGTCTCGCCGGGCAACGAGACCCATCTGCATGCGCCCCGCACGGAGCTTGCCGGCGCCGAAGGCCGGCGCGCGGCACGGTACTTGCGGACCTCGCCGGAATTCGCCTGCAAGAAACTGCTGGCCGCCGGTGAAACCAAGATTTTCGAATTCGCGCGGGTATTTCGCGACCGCGAGCGCGGCCATCTGCATCTGCCCGAATTCACCATGCTGGAATGGTACCGCGCGAACGCAGCCTACGACGCTGTGATGGCCGACAGCGTCGTAGTGATCGCGCACGCCGCGCAGGCGACCGGGATCGGACAATTTTCGTTTCGCGGCAAGATCCGCCGATCCCTTCGCCGAACCTGAGCTGTTGACGGTGGCGGCGGCGTTCGAGCGCTTTGCCGGTATCGATCTGCTTGCCACTGTGGCGGAGGGCCAGGGCGATCGCGACGGTCTTGCGGCGGCGGCCAAGGGGAAGGTTCGGATCACCGACGACGACACCTGGTCCGATATCTTCAGCAAGGTCTTGGTCGAGCACGTCGAGCCAAATCTGGGGCAGGGGCGTCTGACCCTGCTCTATCGAGTATCCCGCTTCCGGAGGCGGCGCTGGCGCGCGCCAAATCATCCGACCCGCGCGTGGCCGAACGTTTTGAGATTTATGCCTGCGGTGTCGAACTGGCCAACGGATTCGGCGAATTGACCGATGCCGACGAACAGCGCCGCCGCTTTGCGCAAGCCATGGACGAGAAGCAGCGGCGCTACGGCGAACGCTATCCCGCTCGATGAGGATTTCCTCGCCGCCCTCGCCAGCATGCCGGAAGCAAGCGGCGTGGCGCTCGGCTTCGACCGGCTGGTGATGTTGGCGAGCGGCGCAACGGCGGTCGATCAGGTGGTGTGGACGCCGCCGGCAGGTGAGACATGAGCAGCAGCATCGAATTCAACCCGGTCACGACGTTGCGTGAGCCCACCGAACTCGTCGCGCAAGGTCTCGTGTCGGTGGCACACCTCCCCGAACTCGAAAAGGTCGCAGCGCGCTATCGCGATCGCGGTGACGCCGCACGTAGCCGCGCTGATCGACCCCGACGATCCCACAGGACCCGATTGCGCGGCAATATATTCCGAGCGCCGAGGAACTTGTGGTGCAGGCCAATGAGAGGCCCGATCCGATCGGCGATGACGCGCATTCGCCGGTCTCGGGCATCGTGCATCGCTATCCCGATCGGGTGCTGTTCAAGCTGGTTCACGTCTGCGCGGTCTATTGCCGGTTCTGCTTTCGGCGCGAAATGGTCGGGCCGGGCAAGGCGACCGCGCTTTCGGAAGGCGCCTACGAAAACGCGCTCGCCTATATCCGCGCGCATTCGGAAATATGGGAAGTCATCCTGACCGGCGGCGATCCGCTGATGTTGTCGCCGCGGCGGCTCGCCGAGATCATGGCGGATCTGGCGGGCATCGATCACGTCAGGATCATCCGGATTCACACCCGCGTGCCGGTCGCCGAGCCTGCGCGCATCAGCCGCGAAATGATCTCGGCGCTCAAGGTGAGGGGCGCGGCGACATGGGTGGCGTTGCACGCCAATCACGTCAGGGAGCTGACGCGAAAGGCGCGGGCCGCCTGTGCGTCGATGATCGATGCCGGTATCCCGATGGTAAGCCAGTCCGTGTTGCTGCGCGGCGTCAATGACGACCCGGCTGCGCTGGAGGCGCTGATGCGTGGCTTTGTCGAATGCCGGATAAAGCCGTATTACCTGCACCACGGCGATCTCGCGCCGGGAACCTCGCACTTGCGAACGACGCTGGAAGAGGGCCAGGAAATCATGCGCGCGCTGCGGGGGCGGGTGTCCGGATTGTGTCAGCCCGAATACGTGGTTGATATTCCCGGCGGCCACGGCAAGGCGCCGGTCGGCCCAAATTATCTGTCGCCGGACAATTCTTTTTCCGCGGAGAGTGAACAACCCGCAGAAAAGCGTTATCGTGTGGTCGACTACTGCGGCGACGTGCACCTATATCCGCCGCAGCCGTAATCGCACTGTCTCTGAGAAGGGAAAAGCAGGATGCGAAGACTATTAGTGACGGTACTTTTGGTATTGCTGGCTGGCCCAGTCGCGGTCGCGCAGAATGGAACGGCCAATCCGTCATCCGCGAAGCAAGGGCCGTGGCCGGCGCCGGTCGGGCATCGCCAGCCACGCGCCGATCAGGTGCCGTCGGAAAAAAATCTGAACAATCCGAACGATGCCGCCAATCGCGAGGATGCAGCCCTCGATCGCAAGCTCAAGAGCATTTGCCGCGGCTGCTAGCTCGGCTTCCAGCGAAAGGGCTGTTCGCTTTCCGCGATCAAGTCTTGCGCGCGGCAAGCGCCATGCCGATCAGGGAAGCGCCGCCGAACAACAGATTGATGCCGACCAGAAGGCCGATCGCCCAGAGTGCCGATCCCGGCAATCCCGTAATGATGATGGCCGCGATCACCAGATCCATGATTCCGGCGACCAGCAGCCAGGACCAGCGCTGCGACAGTTCGCGGCGATGCTCCAGCGCATACATGATGGTCGCGACCCCCTCGGCGAGGAAATAGGCGCCGACCACGATGGTGAGGGTCAGCGTGCCCTGTACCGGCCGGGCCAGCAGGATCACACCCGCAACGACCGCGAGAACCGCCGAAATCAGCGACCACCAGAAGCCGGGCATGTGGCGGGCCCAGAATGTCAACACGAGGCCCGCAACGCCGCTGATCAGAAACAGCCAGCCCAAGAGAATGGTGACCGCAAGGCTAGCCAGCGGCGGCACAATTATCGCGGCCAGCCCGAAAACGACCAGCAGGATGCCCTCGATCAGGAACGCCTTCCAATGCTCGCGAACCGCGGCTCGCATTTTCGACTGCAGGTCGGTGATTTCCTGGGAAACGGTCATGGCAAATCTCCGGTGCTGGTGACGCAGAGTGACGCTCTAAGATGACGATACAAATATAGCGTGACAAAACGGCGTCCGGGCAAATTTGTTGGTGGGGCTTCGGGCGAGACTTCGCCGCTTTGGCCGATGGTTCAGCCCCGGCCGGGCACCGATGAAAAGCTCTGCGAGCCGGCGCGCATCCGGTCGCGGCCGAGGAAATAGATCGCCGTCGTGACCACCAGCAGCGCGATGCCGATCACGATCGAGACCAGGCCGATCGGAACAAGAACGAGCGCCATGTTGCGATCAGGATTCAGCATCCAGTGGTGGATCGAAGAAAGAACGAACGCCAAACCAGCAAATCCGGCGCCGCCGCCCACCACCAACAACGCCCACATTCGCCGGAGCTGACTTAACCGTTCGCGGGCGAGGTCGGTCCGTGGAGCGTGATGACGGCCGACCCGTCGCATCAGGCGCGCGGCAAAGGCGATCGAACTGAACCCGATCAGTACACTCGCCGATCCCAGCAGAAGCCGGGTGGTGGGGTCGATGTCCGGGTTTTTTTGCAGCGTGAGCAAAGGGAAATCAAATCCGGCATGCAGCGCAACCGGCGCCGCAAGAACCAGGATTCGGCTTGAAATCCGCGCCCAGTCGCGGTGATGGCGGTGCGCGCCGAGCGCCGTACCCGATCGCGCGATCGCCAGATAGGCGCCGGCAATGATCCCAAGCGCGCCGTGGAACGGCACGGTCAGGATGCTGCGCAGCGCGGCCAGCGATTGCCACATATCGGCGTGCTGAACCAGATAAGCGAGGTTTTCGTATGCCGCAAAGCCAAGTCCCGCGGCCGCGCCATAGACCACGGTATCCATCGGATCGGCGAACGGCCGCCGCCGCGCCGAAACCGCAACAATGACCAGGAGCTTGACGGCTTCCTCGGGCAGCGCGACGCCAAAAAGCGAGTGCAGGCTCTGCGCGACCCAGGGGTTCTCGGGGGCTTTGAGAATCGACAGGAATGGCGCGCGCACCAACCCCAGCAGCGAAATACTGGCGGCACCGAGCAGAAAGGCGCTCCAGACCTTGGCTGGCGGTCCCGGCCGCTCGCCCGCGGCTACCACAAGCCACAGCATCAGCAGCGCGGGCGCGACCGCGGCCGTTCCAACGACGGTCGGGAGGGATTCAAGTACCAGCATCCAGGATGGCAAATATGCCATTTTTCAGTGCGATCCACCGTTCAAATGCATTTGCGTCTGAACGCAGGACCATGGGTTCCCATTCGAACTACCCCTTTGGTACCTGCCGTTCAACAACTCCGGCGGATATTCTTCGGTTGCGCATTTATTCGTGCTGATTTCCGCGCCGATCGCACCTCAGTTTCGCGACGGGTATTTGCAGAGGCGCGCAGCGCCACCACTTTGGCAAAAGTCTCATTTCAACCTTATCTGCGGCTCATACAACTAGAGCGAGTATTGGCTGGTGCCGTTACGCAGGTCGCGATTAGCGAGGTAAATCAACAAGTTTCATATAACCTTGAGATCAAAATGCACATCATCCCGCGTTGAGCGCTGAGCTATGGGGCGTTTCCTGCCGCGCATGACATCGCCGGCCGGACGGAGGGCATCGCATGATAAGGTTGTGGTCAATAAACAGGGAGGCGCGCGGGGTGGTTTTTTTCCGTGGGGCAGAAACACATTCACGATCGGTTCTCAAAGCCATCAGTTGGAGGACATTGGGGACCCTCGACACATTCGCGATAAGCTGGTTTTTCACGGGCAAGGTCGAGATCGCGGGATCGATCGCGGCCCTCGAGATCGTCACCAAGATCGCGTGGTATTACCTTCACGAACGAGTTTGGGCGGCGATCGCCTGGGGACGTCGGAGACTGGATTGAGCTCACAGCGGCGGATGGACGGCGATTGAGTGGAAAGACGGCTCTGCAATGAATGACCGAGAACCCCAAGAGAGCCGCAGGCCCGCGATTGCGGGATTGGCGATCGCGGTTGTCCTGCTGGCGGTGGGATGTGTGGCTGGCACGCGAGCTGACCGCGGCCAGCAAGATGCAGGATTGCCTGATGTCGGGGCGTACCAACTGCAACGTTATTCAGCCCCAGTAACAGGCGGCTTTGCCGGGCCGTCCCGATCGTAGCCCATCTGCCAGAACTTGCAGCCGTTGAGACTTCGGAAGACTAAAGACGCATAGGTTGTCGAAAAGCCGGCTGGACCTATTTGACCAAATAGTAGTTTATTTCTGAAACGGCGCGCTTTGGCGCACGCAACGCCCGTACTGATGGACCTGTGGTTCCCGGATCGAATAGCTTTGTGCCAAAGCGCCTATGCGACGATCGAGCAAAGGGGAACGCCATGACCTATGACGCCATCACTTATGAATTTGTCGACGTGAAGCACACCGGTCGCATCACAGTCGTGACTCTCAACCGTCCCAGCGTCATGAACGCCCTGCACAAGCCCGCCCATTTCGAATTGCATGAGGTGTTCAACGAATTCGCCGCCGATCCGGATCAATGGGTGGCAATCGTCACGGGGGCCGGCGATCGCGCGTTCTGCGCCGGCAACGACCTGAAGTGGCAGGCGGCGGGCGGCGAACGCGGCTGGAATTCGAGCGGCTTCGGCGGGCTGACGCTGCGGTTCCACTGCGACAAGCCGATCATCGCCGCGATCAACGGCGTGGCGATGGGCGGCGGGTTCGAGATGGCGCTGGCCTGCGATCTGATCATTGCAGTCGGAAAACGCGGTCTTCGCGCTGCCCGAGCCGCGCGTCGGCCTTGCGGCGCTCGCCGGCGGTCTGCAACGCCTGCCGCGCCAGATCGGATTGAAGCGCGCCATGGGCATGATCCTGACCGGCCGGCACGTCTCCGCTCGCGAAGGTCTCGAGCTCGGTTTTGTCAACGAGGTGGTGCCTCCGGCGAAGCGCTCAATGCGGCCGAGCGCTGGGCCGGCCAGATCTGCCAGAACAGCCCGATGTCGATCCGAGCGTCGAAACAGGCTGCCATGGAGGGACTCAACGTCACGCTTGCCTGAGGCAATGGTCGCGCAAAGAGAATATCCGGCGGTGCGCGAGATGGTCGCTTCCGCGGATTACATCGAGGGTCCGAGAGCCTTTGCGGAGAAGCGGCCACCGCGCTGGCAGGGCAAATAGATCAATGCCAGACGGCTGCCTTCGCGTGCATCGACCGAACGTGGCGCGTCAGCCCCTGGCGGTGGCTATCGAGCCAGCAACCGCCGGCATGTCTCGACAAAGACCTTCGCGCCCGTGACGATGTCGGCATCGTCGGTATTTTCGCTCCAGTGATGGCTGATGCCGCCGATCGAGGGTACGAACAGCATGCCGGCGGGCATGATCGTGGCAAGCACCTGCGCATCATGACCGGCGCCGCTGGGCATGCGGACGGATTTTCCGCCGGCGAGCGCTGCGCTCGCGTCCTCGATTGCCTGTTGAAACTCGGTATCCATCATGGCGGGAGCGCCGGTGCGAATTCGCGTCACCTCGACCGAGCAGCGGCCTCTCGCGGCCGACCTCGTCGGCCATGCTCCCGCAGCAGCTTCTCCAGGCGCTCGATCACTTGCGGGATTGTCATCGCGAATCTGGAACAGCATTTCGGCGCTGTCCCGGGATGATACTTGGCGCGCCCGGATCAAGGGCAATGCGGCCGGTGGTCCATACCGTCCGCGGACCGCACTCCGCCGGGAAGCGATCATCGATCGCCACGCATAAGCCGGGCGAGCGCAAGGCCCGCATCCCTGCGATCCTTCATCCGGGTCGTGCCTGCGTGATTTTGCTCGCCTGCAAAGGCGATCCGGTATTGCCAGATACCGACGATGGAAGTGACGACGCCGATCTTGAGACCCGTGCTTTCGAGCGTCAGGCCCTGTTCGATATGGGCCTCGAAATATCCGATATGCCGCCCGCGTTCGGCCTTGGCGCGCTGCCGGCCAGCAAGACCCGCATCACGCAGCGCCTCGCGCATGGTGCGGCCGCCGTTGCGGTCGTGGGCGGCGTCGATCTCGTCATCGGTCACGGCGCCAACATAAGATCTGCTGCCGAGGAAGTGGCCGAAATGTCCTTCTTCATCGCACCATGCCACGACTTCAACGGCGCCGTTGACGTTCGGATCGGGATTGATCACGCGGGCGGCTTCAAGTGCATAGACGACGCCAAGCGGCCCATCGAGCCACCCTGCAAAGTTCTGGCTTTCAAGATGCGATCCCGCGAGCAGCTTTGGCCCGGATTTCGTACTCGTTCCGAGCACGTTGCCGATGCCGTCAATCTCGGCCGTGAGCGCAGCCTCCGGCAGCCTCTGGACCAGCCACCGCAGCGAACGCATATGCGGCTCGGAAAAGGTCGGCTTATGAACGCCGCTCTTGTAGGTGCCGATGGCGCGAAGCGCGTTGAGGTCGGCGAGCACCCGAGCGTCATCGACCTGTGAAGTCAGGCCGGCTCGGATACTCTGGTCTCCAACGGAAGGTTCTACGGCCACGCGATTTGGGTCCGCTTCTTTCTGGAATTTGCTCAAATGCGACAATCCGGCAACACTCTTGCCTGGCGGAAGTATAGTCGCTCGGGCGCACGGTGTTAGACCCATCGCTTGCAACACCCGCCGACTTAAAGGACAATGCAGCGGGGGAATGGGACCGGCAGGACCGTGGGCTGAAACGTGCAAGGCGCGGGCAGGCGTCGAAGGCACGACTTCGCGATCACAAACATAAGGTCACTGGGACTTGTCCGCACCGAGCGGCAATCCAGCCGTGTTGCCAAATCTGAGAGGCGAAGGCTTACTTGTTTGCAAGAACCGCTTCTTGTGATGTCACGCCCCGGGACCGCCCGGTGCGGCTGGCGGGCTACGCACGGCGAACCGAACCTGTTTCGACCATCCTAGATCCGATCGAGATATCGGCTATTCTGCTGGAAAGCGGCGGCAAACGCTGTCTGATTTTCTCGTTCGATCTGATGATCGTGGGATCCGAGCTTCAGCAGCTGATTCATGCCAATCTGGCACGCCATGGGTTTTCGCCCGCCGAAATCCTGTTGCTTGCATCTCACACGCATTTTGCGCCGGCGACCGACCGCGCCTGCTCGCCCTTGGGTGTGCCGGACGAGAGGTTCATCAGCGACGCGGCCGAGGCCGCCGAAGGTCTGCTTGAGCAAATGCTGCGGCAGCAGGCGTCGGAGGTGAAGGTAGAAATCAAGCTCGGCCGGTTGAACCATTCGGTCAACCGCCGGCGCTACTGGCCATTTCCGACCATCGGGCGCACCTATGGCTTCAGGCTTCACAGCGTGGTGCTGGCGCCTGATCCCAAGGGGCCGACCGCCGAGCTTGCGACCGTATTGCTGTTTCGCCGCGCCGACAGCAATGAGGTGCTCTGCGCCATGTGGCACTACGTCTGTCATGGCACGGCGGTCATTCCCCACAATGTCGTCAGCGCGGATTATCCGGGTGCGGTGCGGCGCGTCTTGCGGCAACGGTTCGGCGATGTCCCGTGCATTTTTGTCCAGGGATTTTGCGGCGATATCAGCCCGAACATCTCAAACACTTGGACGGAAGCAAACGTACGCGAGCGCGTGCGCCGCTTGGCGCGAACGATGATCTCCGGCCCGACGTTCCCGCATCGTATCGCCGAGGATTGGAGGCGTTGGAGCGAAAGTCTGGCCACCAAGGTGGCCGCGATTGCCGACGGCCCTGCGGAGAGGACGATTTCGCCGGGAACACTTTCGGTCGGCGCAGCCCGCGTTCAGCTTGAAAAGTTCTTTGAGGGAACCGCACCCGACAAGCCGCTTACAGTTCAGGCCCTGAGATTGGGTGAGGACCTCGAGCTTCTTGCGTTGTCTGCGGAAGTGACGGTGGAATGGCTGGAAATCTTTGATCGTGCCATGCCGGATGGAACGGCGCGGATTCGGCTCTATGCGGGATATCTGGGTGCTCTGTTCGGATATCTTCCGACGCCCGCGCAAATCCGGGAGGGCGGCTATGAGGTCGAGGGGTTTCAGCGGCTTTTCGGGCTTTCGGGCAAGTTTGATGCGGACAAGGTAGTCCCCGCTGTAATCGCCTGTGCTAAGCAGGCGGTCCAGGATCTCTAGCCCAATCTCGAGATGAACGATCAGCCGCTCGCCAGCCGTAGCTTCACGCAAGTAGACCAGAGTGAATTTGCCCTTCTGTCCGGCGATTTCAACCCGCTACATCTCGACGCCGGCTTTGCCAGGCGCACCCAGATGGGCGAGGTAGTCGTGCATGGCGTGCATTATCTGCTTTGGGCGCTGGAGACCGTACTGCGATCGACACCCCTTGAGGTGAGAAACATCAAGGGCCGTTTTTCCCAACCGCTTTTTCTTCACGAGATGGCGCAAGTGCGGGTCACCGCCCGGACGGAAACTGCGGTCAATGTCGAAGTCACCGTAGCCGGCATGGTCCTCGCGACCGTCAAACTGTCATCGCAACCCGGAAAGATTGCTGGATCGGCCGCAAACGCACTGCCGCTTGCGCCTCAATCGATGGCAAGCCCCGTCGATCTCGCATTCGAACAGTTGGCCGGCCGCCACGGGGCGCTTGCGGCTGCGGCCGGTGACGGCGAGATACGGCGTTTGTTTCCGGCTCTCTCCGAGGCGATCGGCCCCGCCGCGGTGGGCGCGCTGATGGCGGCATCTCAGATCGTGGGAATGGCATGTCCGGGAATGCACTCGCTGTTTGCCGGGATCGACGTCACCCGCGACGCCGCAAGCGACGCCGAGCGGGCGTTACGTTACGCCGTCAGCAAGACCGATCCGCGGTTTCGGTCGTTGCAAATCGACGTTTCCGGCGCGGGGCTAACCGGCCGGCTGGAAGCCTTCGCGCGCCAGCCGCCTCCGGAGCAGCCGGAAATGAAATTCGTCAAAGCCCGCGTCGCAAACGACGCCTTCGCCGGACAAAGGGCCCTCATCATCGGTGGCTCGCGGGGCCTCGGCGAAGTCGTTGCCAAGATCATTGCCGCCGGTGGCGGCCATCCCGTCATAACCTACCGCGCGGGCAGGCTGGAGGCGGAAAGGATAGCGGACGACATCCGCCACAACGGACGAGGTTGTGACATTACCCAATACGACGCGCTTCAAGTAGCCAGCGGCCAACTCGATCGCATCGGCAGCGTCGACAGCTGCTATTATTTCGCGACCGCCAAGATATTTCAGCGCAAGTCGGCGCCATACGAGCCGGAGAAGCTGCGCGTTTTTCTCAGCTATTTTGTCGATGGGTTTTGCGACCTCTGCACGGCGCTGGCGCAGCATCGCGCCGGTAGAGTTGTGATATTCTATCCTTCGACGACGGCGGTAGAGGCCGCCGTCGCTGGGCTCGCCGAATATGCCATGGCCAAGGCTGCTGGCGAAACGCTGGTCAACTATCTGAACACCTTTCTGCCCAACGTCCATATCGTGTCGCGACGTTTGCCGCGGATCATGACCGATCAGACCGCAACCGTCGGCGTCGCCAGCGCGCAGGATGCGTTGGACGTGTTGCTCCCCATCGTGTATGACGTCCAGCAGCTCGCCAGATCATCATCCGGTGCACCGCGGATTTAACAACTGGCCTCCCGCAACAAGCCTCTCCATGTCTCGTGCGCTTCGAAGCACTGTCAAACGTCTCGCTCAGAAAGTGCTTGGGCAACGCAACGTCCGCGATTTCGCCCGCACCAGGCAGCTTTGGCTGTTGAAGAAGATCCACCGGCGCAAGGTCGATGTCGCGGAGTTGCGGCAAACGCTGATCGATCTCGGAGTGAGCCGGGGACGAACGGTCTGGGTGCAGTCGTCCTGGAATGAATTCTACAATGTACCGATGCGGCCGACCGAGGTGATCGAGTTGTTGGCCGACCTGATCGGGCCGGAAGGCACGCTTGCCATGCCGGCGTTCCCCATCGACCAGGACGCGAAAAAAATCTTCATGGTCGATCGAGCGCCGGTTAATACCGGCCTGTTGTGCGAAGTGTTTCGCCGTCTGCCCGGCGTGCGCCGGAGCATTCATCTTTCCTCCTCGGTCTGCGCCATCGGCCCCAACGCTGATTTCCTGATCAGGGACCATCATCTGACCGCGATGACGTGGGGCAAGGACAGTCCGTTTTGCCGGCTGATGGACGTCGACGCCCGCATGATCGGATTAGGCGCGGGCTTTAATTTCATGACGCCGCTGCATGCGGTCGAATGTCTGCTCTACGACGAGGTTCCGTTCTTTCGCACCGTATTCGACGGCACGATCCGCTACCGGTGGCAGCGCGCGAACGGAGAGACGGGTGAGCACGAATACATGAAGCGGATCGGCGATATCAGGCCGCATTTGCTGCGCCGGTATTTCGGACCGGGTATCTGTGCTGAGCTTAAAATCTCGAATTTGAAGATTCTTGGCGCGGATGCTAAGCCGTTCATCGAGCACGCGGTGGCACTCGGCCGCCAGGGGATTACGATGTATATCGAGCCGGTTCCAAGGAAGGAGCTTTTCGGATTCGTCGAGAGGTCGGCGGGCTGATGGACGCGACTTCCAAAAATGCAAGCGCGCCGGAGCGGATCCTCGCCAGGCTTCAGGAAATCTTTCGAGCCGAACTCGACGATGACGACCTTGCGATCGGCATGGATACGCGCCAGGTCGATCTCAAGGGGTGGGATAGTCTTGCCCATATCCGCTTGGTCAGCGGTATAGAGAGCGAGTTCGACATTCAATTCAATGTTGCGGAGATCGAGCGGATCACCTCGGTCCGCCAGTTCGTCGACGCGATCCGGGATCATTTGCAGTGACGGAAGCGACCGCATCCGCCAGACATGTTCCGAAATTGCCGCTGCAGGCGTTGCCGTGGCTGCCGCGACCGATCAGGAAAATGCGTGAGCAACTTGCCTCCCTTCCTGCCGATCCGCTGCAAGCGTTGACGGCCATGCGGGCGCTGGCGCAGGCCGGCTGGGACGAAGGCGATCTTCGTCTGCTCGGCCGCAAGATCAGAGGCATCCTCAAGTCAGAATCGTCAAACCTGCGGGCGCAGGTCCGCAAGCAGGGACTGGTTCCGCTTCATCTTCTCTTGCTCTCGACGAGCACCGCCAATCATCTTTCCGATGCACTGATCGGCACCGCGATCCGGTTCGGATTTTTGCTGGAACTCACTATCGCCGAATATGAAGAGCCTGAGCCGTGGCTCGAACGTCATCGGAGCGCGCTGAAGGAAAACCCAACCGATTTCGTCCTGCTCGCTTCCGATAGCCGCATGCTTAGGCTTGCCGCGCCGCTGGGTGAGGAGGAGGCGTCGTCGCAAACGATCGATTTGGCGCTCGCCCAAGTGATGCGCGTTGCGGAGGTTGCGCGAGCTGCTACCGGCAAGCCCGTGATCCTGCAAACGCTCGCGGGCGATGTGGACGCTTCCCAGATCAACATGGACCTCGGCCTTCCCGGAAGTGCGCGATACCTCACCTCGGAATTCAACCGGCGCCTGGCATCGGAAGCGCGGCGGGGCGGGCATTTGCTGTTCGACGTGAACGGCCTTTCCAATCTGGTCGGACAGGCGGCCTGGTCGGCCGCGCGCTACTGGTACGCTGCGAAATATCCGTTCGCGGCCGTGATGATTCCGCTCTATGCCGAGCATGTGATGCGGATTCTTGCCGCCCAAACGGGGCGCTCGCGCCGCGTGCTGGTGCTTGATCTCGACAACACGATTTGGGGCGGCATTATCGGCGACGACGGCATCGAGGGACTGGCGCTGGGGTCGGGCTCACCGTTAGGAGAGACCTATGCCGCCCTGCAGCGGATGGCGCTGTCTTACAAGGAGCGCGGGATCATCCTGTGCGTCTCCTCGAAGAACGACGAGGCGATCGCGCTGGATGCGTTCCGCAACCATCCCGAAATGATCCTGAAGGAAGAGGATGTCGTCGCCTTCCGCGTCAACTGGGACGACAAGGCCGCCAACATTAAGGCGATTGCCGAGATGATCGACCTTGGCCTGGAGAGTTTCGTGTTCTTCGACGACAATCCGGCCGAGCGCAAGCGCGTCCGCGACGCGTTGCCTGCTGTGGCCGTTCCCGAACTGCCGGAGGATCCGAGCGAATGGATCTCGGTGTTTCAGGCCGCCGGTTACTTCGAGCAGGCGAATTTTTCAAGGGAAGACCAACTTCGCGCCGGCTTCTACAAGGCCAATGCACGCCGCGCCCAGCAGCTCGAACGCATCGGCAACCACGACGATTATCTGCGCTCGCTGGAAATGACGCTGTCGATTGCGCCTTTCGATCAGCCGGGCCGCAAGCGGATTGCGCAGCTGATCGGCAAGTCCAACCAATTCAACCTGACGACCCGGCGCTACAGCGAGGCGGAGGTGGCGGCACTTCAGACCGATCCCGACGCGATCACGGTCCAGGCGCGCCTCGAAGACATGTTCGGTGACAACGGCATGATCTCGGCGGTGATCTGCCTGAAAAATAACCGGCAATGGGAGATCGACACCTGGATCATGTCCTGCCGCGTGCTCGGCCGGCGGGTCGAGGAGGCGATCTTGCAGCATCTCGTGCAACAAGCCCGCGAAGCCGGCGCGCTCTATCTGATCGGCCGCTATATCCCGACCGCCCGCAATGCGCTGGTGCGCGATCATTTCGAGAAACTCGGTTTCAACCACACCGGCAGTCAACCAGATGGCGAAACCACCTGGCGGCTCGTCATCAGCGAGTATCGCGACAGGAATTTGCCGATGAAGATCAATGCGAGCCCTTCGTCAGGGTCGGCTTCGGCTGCTTGACGCGCGGTGGCGGAGTAGGGGGTTCAAGCTGGCCTTTGCCGGGTTAACCTAACCGATCAAGGTTACCGCGGACATCTTCTCGCGGACGAGGGAAAGCGAGCGCTATGATCACGGTCGGGGGTTTGATTTCTCAGGTGGTGATCCAATGGCCAAGGAACTCAGAACAGCCGAACAACTTTCTGACATGATCGCTTCTTCTCTGGGCGTAAGAGAATTGGAAGTCCAGGTTCGCCAGGATCATGCTTACGGGTGGCAGCCGACCGTAGTTGCGTCTCCGGGCGATCTGATCGGATACCAGCGGCGAGTTGAGGAAGTCGCGCATCGATTGCGTCTTCAGTTCGCCCTGCAAAGATGACATAACGCACCTTGAGCCGCGGTCCGATGTCATCCGCAGCCCGATCTTTCTTGCGCCAGATGATCTTCGGGAGAAGAACATGCGCCGTGCGTTCATGATCGCGATGTTGCTTGGGTCGACGACGCTTCTCGCCCGGGCGCAGCCCCTCGACCATGACAAGTGGGTCGGGCAGAACGCGCGCGCAAACCGGTCCTGCCTTGCCAAATTTCAGAAGAAATTTGGCGGCGAAAAGGGCCACGATTACGCTGGTTGCGTCACGGATCAAACCAACAAGGAAATCGACGGCTGCGTTGGCAACAGTGAATTTTCCGACTGTGTTTTGCAACGATCGCTGAAGGTGTTGGAAGAGTGTGATCTATCGAAATGCTGATGCGCGGTATCGTCGAGCGCATGCCGCGCGCGATGCAGGTGCGGGAGGCTCGCTGATCACCCTCACCTTTTCCCAAACACAGGCGACTTCGCCTGATCGACCTGCCAATCGAAAAAATCGTAATTGCCGGACCAGGCGTGGACCTTCACCCCGCAAACCTCACAGCTGAAGCTTCCGGAATGCTTGTCCGGATGCTT
This sequence comes from uncultured Alphaproteobacteria bacterium, assembly GCA_963722265.1. GTDB lineage: Bacteria > Pseudomonadota > Alphaproteobacteria > Rhizobiales > Xanthobacteraceae > Bradyrhizobium. The sequence goes on from CAVRKR010000002.1 coordinate 353,425, forward strand.
CTCCTTTGTGGCGGTGTAAGGCAGCCCGCAATTGGGGCAGCTAAAATACTCGGTGGACCATATGTTGCTAGCCATGGTGCAATTATGCGACGCGTCGCTCACTTGTTCCAGCCCGGCAATCTGCCACGGTCAATGATCTCTTACTCAAACACTCGACGCGGGCCGATCACCTGATACCGTTTTGTGGACCCCAGGGATCATTGAAGGCGCCGCGCCGCCGCGCCACAGCTTGCCGAACGCCTCGTCGCTTAAGCCTATCGCAGTACCAAACGAAGGCGCCAAAGCCGCGGGTCAGGAGCCGGTAATTCGCCACTTCCGCTGGCGCCGGCGACAGGGTGATTGGCATCCGCCTGAGCGGCGGGGAGGCGGTGTTCGTGCGTGAGATAGACGACGCCGATCAGGATCATGATCCCGAGCGCAACGGCTAACGCCTCGGAAACGACGTATCTCTGGGTGGCAACTTTCTCGATCATCGCGAGTTCTCGCGTTTGACCTACCTTGCCCAGAAAATGCCACCTTTTGCCGGCCGTGGAATTAAAAAGCCGAGCGCAGCGCAGGATTCAATTCATTTGCGCTTAATGGCCGCTTAAATCTTTGTGTGGGGATTTCAACAAAATCGCGCTTCAAGCGCGGGCGCTTCCAACCATTTTTGCCACGAATCGTCTGCACGCTCGAATTGACCTTGCCTCTGGTTCGGATCCAAGTGGTTTGGTCGGGCCCGACGCGGGTCGTCCGGAAATCGTCGCGCGTCGGGCCTTTTCTTCTCAAGCGGAAGTTTGGGTCGCGCATCGCGCCGCCGCCGTCACCTTCGCTTAAGCCACGCGACGAACCTGGCGATCGAGCCAACGCCAAGAGCGAGGAATATGATCAGATAGACCGTGGCGATCAGGCTGAAGAGGATCGGCTCATCGGAGAACGTACGCCAATGCGGCCTGCTATAATTGTGCAGATAGATTTGCCCCGTGGAGTACCATTCGTAGAGATTGTAGCCGGCGAAGCAAAACAAATAGACGCCAAACAAAGAGATCGCGAAAGCCTTCCAGGCCGGTTGTTTGGTTGGCAGCTTCTTGGCATCCATGGCGGCGGCGTCGCGCATTTTGGTTCAGCGGAATCTTTTGCTTATAGGGAACCCGGCCTGCCGCTTCAAGCTGATCGGACCGGACTCATATTCATCGCCGGAAACCGCAAAGACTTGCGGATTGTTCCTTCCCTGCAGGCCCGTCCGTTATTAAGTAGCGCAAGTCATGAAGATGCCGGACGAGGGTGCAAGAGGTGAAGGGTGGATCGGCACGGCGAGTGGCCGCCGTCAGAACCTGCCGATTGTCACCGTCGTCCTCATTCTTTGTTTGGTCGCGTGCCTGCATTTGGCGTTCTGGGGTCTGGCTGAGCCGCGTACCACTGCCGCAGTGGTTGAGGCAAGGCTGCCCAGCGTCTCGTACAACCGATTTGCCAAACCATCGTCGGGGGATTTGGCAGTGTCGGAGGCGCAGATCCGCACCGATCTGACCGCGATCGCCAAACAGGCAAAGGCGATACGTACCTACGCGTCAACCAAAGGCCTGGAGCGCGTTCCGGAGATCGCGGCTGAACTGGGACTCGCGGTCACGCTGGGCATCTGGATCGACAAGAACGAAGCGCGTAACCAGCGTGAAATTGAAACCGGGCTCGACCTGGCGCGGCGCTACCCCAATGTCACCCGCCTGGTCGTCGGCAATGAGACGATCTTCCGTCATGAACACACAGCGACCGAACTTGCCGAAATCGTCCGCCGCGTTAAGCGCGAAAGTCCGGTGCCGGTGGCGACCGCCGACCACTGGCGGACATTTATCGACCATCCCGAGCTTGTTGACGCGGTGGACCAGGTCTTCGCCCATATCATTCCCTATTGGGAAGGCTTGCCCAGGAAAAATGCCGTTGCGGGATCGCTCGCGATCTACGACAGGCTGCGTGCGGCCTATCCGGGCAAGAAAATCGTCATCGGAGAGTACGGCTGGCCGAGCGCGGGGCACAATTTCGAGCGCGCCGTTCCTGGTCCGCTCAGTCAGGCCCGCCTGCTGCGCGACTTCGTTGCCGAGGCCAATTCGCGTGGCATCGACTACAATATCGTCGAGGCGATCGATCAACCGGAAAAACTGTTCGAGGGCAATGTCGGTCCCTATTGGGGTATCCTCGACGCCTCGTTGCGGCCCAAATTTGCGTGGGAAGGACCGCTTGTCGACGCCGACTACTGGAAGGCGGCTCTGCTTGCCGTCTTGATTGGCTCTTTTTTGTCGATCTCGATTCTGGCGCTGCCCGGCGCGACCGTCAGCCAGGCTGTGGTGCTTGCCGGCGCCGATCATTTGATCGGCGACTGGTGCGCGGGCGTGCAGGTGTACTGGCACGACCACTATCTCCTGCACGGCGAGATGATCACGTTTGCGATCGCGCTGCCGCTGCTGGGTCTGTTGGCGCCGATTGTCTTGTTCAAGGTGCACGAGATGACGAGCGTCGCGCTCGGCAGCAGGCCCACGCGGCTGCTCAATTTGCTGTCGCCAGGTCCGGACGTCCGCGCGCCCAAGGTTTCGATTCACATCCCCGCCTATCGCGAGCCGCCGGAAATGCTGCTGCGGACCATCGGCTCGGTGGCGGGGCTCGATTACCCGGATTTTGAATGCGTGGTCGTCATCAATAATACGCCTGATCCGGCATTCTGGGAGCCGATCGAAAAACGCTGCCGCGAGCTTGGCCCACGCTTCAAGTTTGTATTGGTCCAGAACCTTGAGGGGTTCAAGGCGGCTGCGCTGCGGATCGCGATGGCGCACACCGCTGACAATGCCGAGATCATCGGCGTCATCGACGCCGACTATGTGGTGGATCCGCAATGGCTCAAGGATCTGGTGCCTGGCTTCGCCGAGGCGCAAGTCGGATTGATCCAGGCGCCGCAGGATCATCGTGACGGCTGCCGCAGCTCGATCCACGCCGCCATGAACGCCGAATATGCCGGCTTCTTCGATATCGGCATGGTCGAGCGCAACGAGGTGAACGCTATCATCGTCCACGGCACGATGTGCCTGATCCGTCGAACCGCCATGGAGGCCGCCGGTGGCTGGTCAAGCGACACGATCTGCGAAGACAGCGACCTCGGCTTGACGATCATGGAACAGGGGTGGCGCGCCCACTACACCAACCGCCGCTACGGCTGGGGCTTGCTGCCGCAGGACTATCTGGCGTTCAAGACCCAGCGGGCGCGCTGGGCCGGCGGCGCCGTGCAGATCGTGAAGAAACACTGGCGGCGGTTCGTGCCGGGCGGGAGCCGGCTCGACCGCGATCAGAAGCGCGAATTCGTCTTCGGCTGGCTCAGCTGGTTCGGGGCCGAAATCGTTGCGGTAGCGGCCGCGCTGCTCAATCTGATCTGGGTGCCGTTCGTGGTTTTCCAGGTCGTCGCCATCCCGGATCCGCTTCTGCTGCTGCCGAGCGTGGCGGCTTTCCTGGTGTCGCTGCTCCATTTCGTCAGCGCCTATCGCGCGCGCGTCGCCGTTTCGTTCCCGCAGATGCTTGGCGCCATGGTGGTGTTCATGTCGGTGCAGTGGACGGTCGCGAGCGCAGCCTTCAAGGCTGCGCTTCCGGCACGAAAAAACTATTTCCATCGTACCCGCAAGGGCGGGGGCGGCACCGTCCACGCGCGCTTTACGGCGATACAGGAAGCCGTGCTCGGTACGCTCTTGGTCGCGGGCGGCATTACGGTGTTTGCGACCAATTTTTACCGGCTCCTGGAAATCGATTTGTTCGCAGCGATCCTGATCATCCAGAGCCTGCCATTCTTGTCGGCGGTGGCGATCGAGGCGTTCGAGCGGCTAAGCGGGGAGGGGAACGACAAGGCCGGTGCGCCGTGTTGAAAGTGGTTCGGTCTACCGAGCTTGTGGGCTTGTGCCTAACGTGCGCAGCCGCGCAGGAAAAGTTGGGCAACGGCCTGCGCACGCCGCGCCACCTCTTCGCGGCTTGGCGCGGGCGCGTGACCGAACAGCACGGCGCGCTGCGGCTGGAACACAAGCATGCCCAGCAGCATGCCAGCGGCGGCTTCTGCATCGTCGATCTTGATCAGGCCACGCTCGTTCTGGGCCTGTAGCCAGTTTGCAAGCGTGCGCTCGGTCCGTCTGATTGCCTTGTGATAAAACGTTTCCGAAATATCCGGAAATTTCTCGCTATCGGCCAGCACCAGGCGCTGGAGCGCGATCACCTCGCTGTCCAGGATAAGTTCGCCGCAAACCATCAGCGCCTCGCGGAGCGCGGCCTCGACGTCCCTGCCGTCGCACGCCCGCAGGCGCACGACCGAGGCGAAGCGGTCGATGCGGGCCGTGATCATGGCCTCGAACAGCGCAGCTTTGTTGGGGATCAGCCGGTACAGCGTCTTGGTGGAGACGCCGGCGCGTCGCGCCACGCTCTCCATATTGGTTGCGGCATAGCCGCTCGACGCGAATTCGCGCCGCGCCGCGTCCAGAATGACGACGCGCGTCTCCTCGTCGCATCGCGCCTGCGGTCGCCCGCGGCCACGCCGCACTTCTTCGCAGGGGTCGTCAGGCTGCGCTTTCGACTTCGTGATCGTCATAACGAGCCATGCTTTTAAATGATGACTGTCATTCTATTGACAGTCCCAATGTGCGGTCTATTTTGGAAAATGTCAAGTTTCCTAATTAGCTTTGCCGCTGGCGGTGCCAAATTCCGCTTCTTCGGCAAAGGGATAAGCCAAAACGAGGACCGCCATGACCCGTCGCTCCACTGCCTTCGAGGCCGAACAGGAACTCCCGGCCGAAACCGTCCAGAATCTGGTTCCGGCGCCGTCTTCGATGCCTGCGGCCACCGCCGGACCCGCAAAATCCGCGAAAAAGAGCGGACTTCGGCGGCTGTTGATGGCGGGAGCCGCGGTCGCGGTGCTGGCCGGCGCATCCTGGTACGGCTGGGACTACTGGACGGTCGGTCGTTTCCTGGTCACCACCGATGACGCTTATGTGAAGGCCGACAACACCACCATCGCGCCGAAGGTCTCCGGCTATCTGCACGAAGTTCTGGTCGGCGACAACGAGCGCGTGAAGGCCGGCCAGGTGCTGGCGCGGATCGACGACCGCGACTTCAAGGTCGCTCTCGACCAGGCCAAGGCCGACGTCGCCGCAGCGGAAGCCGCGATTGCGAGCAAGCAGGCCCAGTTCGACGTGCAGCAGGCCATCATCGACGCGGCCAGGGCGACGCTGGACGTTGATACCGCCTCGGCGACCTTCGCCAAGCAGGAGAACAAGCGCTATTCCGACCTCGCCGCCACCGGTTACGGCAGTGTGCAGAACGCACAGGCCGCGCAATCGCGCGATGCGGGTGCGCTTGCCGCCATCGAGCGTGACAAGGCAAATCTAGCTTCAGCCCTGAAGCAGGTCGTACTGCTCAAGGCGGAGATCAACCAGGCCGTCGCAGCCGCGGCGCGCGCCGATGCATTGCAGCAGCAGGCCGAGCTCAATCTCTCTTACACCACCATCGTGGCGCCGATCGACGGCGTGGTCGGCAACCGCACCTTGCGCGCGGGACAATTCGTCCAGGCGGGCACGCAATTGATGTCGCTGGTGCCCGCCAGCGGCGCCTATGTCATCGCGAACTTCAAGGAGACGCAGCTCACCGACGTGCAGCCGGGCCAGCCGGTCGAGATCGACGTCGACATGTTCCCCGGCAAGACCGTGCGCGGCCGTGTCGACAGCCTGGCGCCGGCCAGTGGTCAGGAGTTCGCGCTGCTGCCACCGGACAATGCCACCGGCAACTTCACTAAGGTGGTGCAGCGAATCCCCGTCAAGATTGCGCTGGATACATCAAGTGTCGTGCTTCGTCCCGGCATGTCGGTGATCCCGACCATTCAAACTCGAAAGCAACAGGCGGCGTCCGTGAATGCACCGCCCTTCAGCACTCATTCCAGCATAGCGCTGCTCGTTTCCCAGAAGTGAAGTCAAAAGTGAGACAAAAGGTGATGTGATGTCAGACCTTGCGCTCTCGGCCTCTTCGGCGACCGCCCCTCCCAACAACTTGGCCGCCGCCGTAACCCCGGCAGCTCCGGATCGCGCCAGCGCCGCAGTCTGGATCTCGGTGATGGCCGCCATGATCGGCGCCTTCATGGCCATTCTGAACATCCAGATCACCAATGCCTCGCTGCTCAATATCGAGGGCGGCATCGGTACCGGCGTCGACAACGGTTCCTGGATTTCGACGTCGTACCTGATCGGCGAGATCGTGGTGATCCCGCTGACCGACTATCTCAGCCGGATGCTCTCCTTCCGCAAAGTCATTCTTTCCTTTGCGACGTTGTTTGCAGCTTTCTCCGTCGCCTGTGCCTTCACCCATGATCTGCCCTCGATGATCGCGATGCGCGGATTCCAGGGTTTCTTCGGCGGCGTGCTGATCCCGATGGCCTTCACGCTGGTCTTCACCAGGCTGCCGAAGGCGCAGCAGCCGATTGGGCTGGCGATGTTCTCGCTCGCAGTGACCTTTGCGCCTGCGATCGGTCCGACCATCGGCGGCTACCTCACCGAGAATTATGGCTGGCAGACCATCTTCTTCGTCAACGTGATCCCGACCATTGTCATGGTGGCGACGCTCTATTTCACGCTCGAACGCCAGCCGATGCAGTTGGACCTGTTAGCGGAAGGCGACTGGTTCGGCATCGCGACCATGGCGGTCGGGCTGGCCTCGTTGCAGGCCGTACTTGAGGAAGGCAACAAGGACGACTGGTTCGGCTCGCCTTTCATTGTGAAGCTCGCGATCGTCGCGGCCGTCAGCCTCGCGTTCTTCATCGTCAACGAACTCGTCGTGGAGAAACCGCTGGTGCGGTTGCGCCTCCTGACGCAACGCAGCTTCGGGTTCGGCACTATCTCCGCCGTCTTCCTCGGCTTCGCCCTGTTTGGTTCGGTCTATCTGCTGCCGGCCTATCTCGGCCAGGTGCAACACTATAATGCCGAGCAGATCGGCACGGTACTGGCCTGGACCGGTCTGCCGCAGTTGGTGCTGATCCCACTGGTGCCAAAACTGATGCAGCGTTTTGACATCCGCTACATCGCGTTTACGGGCATGAGCCTGTTTGCGCTCAGCGCCTTCATGAACACGACGATGTCGCTCGATTATTCCGGCGACCAGCTTTTCCTGCCCAACATCATCCGCGCGGTCGGGCAGGCGCTGACGCTGGCACCTCTCAGCGCGATCTCGCTCGGCAGCGTGGCGCCGCAAGACGCGGCCGCGGCCTCCGGCATCTCCAACATGATGCGCAACCTCGGCGGCGCCGTCGGCACAGCCGTGCTCGCCACTATCGTCACCAAGCGAGAGCAGTTCCACTCCAACATCATCGGCCAGGCCGTCAACCTCGGCCGCGAGGAGGTGCGCGACCGGATTGCGCAGATGACCAACTACTTCCTGGCGCACGGCGTGACCGATCCGGCGGCCGCTCACCACCAGGCGATCGTCGCGCTCGGCAACCTCGTCCGGCAGCAGGCCCTCGTGATGGGTTTCAGCGACACGTTTGCGGTGATCGGGGTCGTCCTGATCATCGCCGGAATCGCCATCCTGCTCACCGGAAAACCGAGGGGTGGGGGTAGCGCGGGCGATGGGCACTAAGCGGCCCGTGGGCCGCCTTGTTCAAGGTCGCGGTCCTTTCTACATTGTTCGGCGTCAGCAGCGAACTTGGATCGACCACCGGTGGCACCGTACGTTTCTGCTCTGCTAAGAAGGTCGGCGTGTTCAATGCCGGCGATTGTGCGGGTTTTGTCCGTGGCGATGTCGCTGATGGCGGGTGTGGGAGTTCCTGATTGGGCAAGAGGGGAACCCAACGACGCACCGTCAGGCGCCGCACTTGGGCGTCTTTCCGAATTCTTCGAGGGAGAAGTCGCGAGAGGAAAAATAGCGGGCGCTGTTGTTCTGATACAGCAACATGGCGCGCCCGTCTTTTTGAAATGTTTCGGCAATCGCGATGCCGTAACCAAGACGCCGATGACTCCGGACACCATCTTTGCACTTCGCTCGATGACGAAGCCTATTACCAGCCTGGCGGCGTTGATGCTGATCGACGAAGGCAGGTTGGCGTTGGCTGACCCGCTGTCCAAGTACATTCCGGCGTTTGCAATAGCGAAGGTCGCTGTCGAGTCGGAAGCAGGGGATGGCCGTTCGGCCATCAGGCTAGTACCGGCAAATCGCCCGCCCAATATCGAGGATCTCCTCCGGCAAACATCGGGTATCAGCAACGAGTTCATTGGTGGGAAATTGATGAGGGAGATTTATTCCAAATCCGGCCTTTACGACGGGTATTTTGACAACAGGATTTTGGCCGAACGCATTGCTCTCCTCCCGCTGGTAACGCAGCCAGGCTCGCTTTGGCGCTACGGCCACTCCACTGACGTTCT
>CAVRKR010000003.1:0-25050 GCA_963722265.1 uncultured Alphaproteobacteria bacterium
GTCCTGATGGGTTTATTCTCTTTTCGGCACTGTTAGCTTCTTGAAAGCCTGGACTGCGCCAACAATCGCAGTTTCGACTGGCAACCGCTCAATGCTCGAGGCCCCGACGAAGCCCTGCGCGGTAGTTCGCTCCAGAACATAAGCGACATCCTGCGCACTCTCTATCGGCCCACCGTGCACCAACGCAATCACATTGGAATTTACAGCGCGCGCCACGTCGATAATATCCTGGGTCGCCTTTGCAGCTTCGTCGAGCGACATGCTCTTTGTCGAACCGGTCGTCCCTCCACTGGTTAGCCCAATATGAGGAACGATCAAGTCTACGCCCGCTTGGGCCATCTTGGCGCCTTCCTCAGCGGTACGGACATAGCAGGTTGTATAGAGACCAACCTCTCGAGCCATGGTGATCATTTCGACTTCGCGGGCGAAGCCCAATCCAACCAACTCAAAGTCATGGCGGATACTGCCGTCGAACCGAGATACGGTTGGATAGTTGATGACACCGGAGAATCCGACCTCGCGAAGCTGCTTAAGATAGCTGTGCATATTTCGCGTAGGATCGGTGCCGCAGACCCCGGCAAGCACCGGCGTATTCTTCACGGCTGGAATCACATGGTTCTCACCAAGCTCCAGCACAATCTCGTTGGCGTTTCCGTACGGCATCAGTCCGCAGATAGACGGCAAGCCGTCCAGACGAAACTTGCCGCTATTGTAAATGACGATTAGATCGATACCGCCAAGCTCTGCACATTTTGCGGAAAGTCCGTTTCCCGCACCCCCTGCGATTATCGGACTGCCCGCTGAGATGGCGGCGCGCAGCCGAGCCTCCACCTCTTCTCTAGTGTGTCGACGCGTCATGTGTTGCTCGCGTAGTTATTGTTCCAAGCTGATCCTGCGATAATAAGTTCTCATCGTGCGACGAAAAGTCAATCGTTGAACACCGCCACTGCGCGGATCGGTGAGCCAGTGCCATCGCGCCATTTGAGCGGCAGTCCGATGAACTGAAATTCGCCCTGGCCGAGCAACGCTTCAAGGTTGCACAGACTCTCCATGTGCGTGATGTCGAGTTCGAGGCAGGCCTTGTGGACCAAGGAGTTGATCTTGCCCATCGGCCCCGGCCGCATCGCATCGACGCCGAAATGTACGATGCCCTGTTCCGCCAGCCATTCGGTCGCCTCGACGTTGACGCCCGAATTGTCCGTCGCATAGGCCGGAGTCGGGAAGGTGCGCTCATGATGGCCGGTGCAAAGCAGCACCGTGCCCCGTTTCGGGATCGGCACGCCGGCCTTCTTCACCGCCGCTTCCAGATGGGACGGCGTGATCTCCGCGCGGGGTGCAATGTCGCGTAGGTCGATGCAGATGCCTTTGACGATGCAGTTTTCGAGAGGATATTTGTCGATCGGCGTGCCGCTCATGCCGAAGTGGCGTGGCGCGTCGATGTGCGTGCCGCCATGGTCCGGCATGGAGAAGAACATCACCGCGTTGCCCTGGATGTAACCGGAATCGACCAACGCCTCTTCATGCGTCTTCCAAACACCGTAGATGATAGGCGGCTGTCCCGGATAAGTCGGCGTGCGGTGATAGAGTTCTCGGCTCAGATCGACGATCCTCATTCTACTCTGCTTTCCTGTCCAGGCGGCATTTGCGGGGACACTATGTTCTGAAGCGGATCGGCGATGTCATCGACCCGACCCGGACCGGCCCGTGGCATCCTGTATGGCTCGCCATACCCGCTCGGGCGTCAAAGGCAGGTCTCTGATGACAACACCTGTTGCCTGGGTTACAGCCGCGGCAAGTGCCGGGGCGGTGCAGAGCAAAGCGCCCTCGCTCACTCCCTTTGATCCGTAAGGCCCCGGGCCGTCCACGTTCTCGACGCTCAGCGCCTCCAGCGCCAGGGGTACATCCTTGGTGGTCGGGATGCGGTAGTCCAAGGCACCGAGATTGCAGATACGTCCTTCGCCGTCTAGAATGATGTGTTCCATCAGCGTATGGCCGAGCCCCATGATGGCCGCGCCCTCATCCTGTGCTTCGACCTGAAGTGGGTTCAGCGCTTTCCCGACGTCACCGACCGTGACGTGCTTGTGAATGACAATCTCGCCGGTCTCGGTATCCACCTCGACTTCAAATGCGGTGCAGTTAAACTCGTAAAAGGCTGGCGTGCCACCCAGCGGGTGATCGGGTGCGGTCGGCTTTCGCATCCGGCCATTGCCGATCAGTTCGCCGTTCCAGCGCCCAAGCTTATCCGCAATGAATTCGGCAATCGACAATTCGCGGTCTGGAAGGCTGATCATGCCGTTCGTCACGCGCACTTCCGCCTTGGCTAACCCGAGCAGGTCAGCGGCCATCTCGCGCAGTTGCTCGTGGATGTCCTCGCAAGCGCGAACGATGGCGGTGCCCATGAATACTGTCGAACGGCTCGCCGATGTTTGCAGGTCGAAGGGAACTACGGAAGTATCTCCCATCACGACCGACACTTTGTCCAGCGGTGCCCCGAGTGCGTCCGCCGCGAGTTGAGCGAAAATCGTCCGCGCCCCCTGGCCCATGTCCGACGTTCCGGCATAGACGATGACGCTGTCGTCGGCGAGCAGCCGTACAGTCGAATTAGATAGGCCAGTCGTGGCGCCGGACTTGAAGCCCACGGCAATTCCACGACCACGCCCAGGAGCAAGCGGGGTGTTCCAGCCCAGGGCGTCCGCCGCGCGGCGCAGCGATTCCGGCCAGTCGCCATCTGCGGGCACGTCCCCGCGCACGACCTCATCCCCCTTCCTTGCAAGATTGCGCATCCGGATGTTCAACCCGTCCAGGCCCAATCGCCGCGCCGCTGCGTCCATCTGCGACTCTATTGCCCACGTAATTTGGGGCGCGCCGAAGCCGCGAAAGGCGCAGCTCGGCGTAGTGTGCGATAGCACTGCCCGGGCGTGGATTCTGGCGTTGGGTGTCCGGTATGGGCCACAGCCCAAGTAGTTCCCCTTGGTCATGACCCGTTCCGCAATGTCGGCATAGGCGCCGATCAGAAAGTCGGATTTGATTTCCTGAAAGACGACATCCCCGGATCGGGTGAAACCGCTGCGTACGTGTATTTCCGCTGCAGTGCGTCGAACGGCCTGAAACGTCTCCTCTAGGCTGAGGACTAGTCGGCAAGGGCGGCCCGTGCGAAGCGCCAAGTATGTCACCAAAGGCTCAAACTTGGGGTTTTGCTTCCCGCCGAAACCACCGCCTGGATCTGGAGCAAACACGCGCACCTGACTCAACGGCAGGTCGAAGAGTTCCCCCATGATTCTCTGCAGCAGGAACGGATGCTGGACCGGACTCCATATTTTCAGAACGTCTTCGCCGACCGACGCCATGAACCCGTGGGGCTCGATCGCAAAATGCGTAACCATCGGGAATGAATAAGAGTTCTCGATCACAATGTCGGCCTTCGCGGAGTCGATATCGCCCCAACCATATCTTCGCTCCTTGAGAATATTGGTGGCGGCCAGCGGGTCGCCGACACGAAGCGCCGGATCTTGCACGAGTGGCGCATCCGGCGCGAGCGCCGCCGTCAGGGAAAAAACCGCCGGCAGCGCCTCGTATTTGACCCGCACCAGAGAGACCGCCCGTTCGGCCGCCTCCTTCGACTCTGCCGCGACAGCCGCCACGGGCTCTCCGTGGTATTTCGTCTCACTGCCCGCGAGGACCGGCCGGTCCTTGTAGACCGGCCCGAAACGCGGAACCGGCGTTGGTAAATCGTCAGCTGTAATGACATCGATGACGCCGGGCACGGTGCGAGCCTCGGTTGTGTCAATCGAGAAGATGCATGCTCGGGCCGCGTCAAGGGTGACAAGTTTGACGTGAAGCATGCCGTCAAGAGAAATATCCGCAAAGAACTGTTGGGTTCCACTTACACGTTCGCGTCCGCCGAAACGCCGCACATTGGTGCCGACCGAGGCTTCGATGTTTTGCCCTTCGCGTCTGGCCGCGTGGTTCGGCCGATGCGGACCACATCCCACATCGTCGCCGGCAGACTTCTTCGCGCGAGTATCCTTGCCATTTTGATCACTCTTTGACACTGCGCGGACGGCTGCGACCATCCGATTGTACCCGCCGCAACGGCAAAGGTTGCCTGACAAGCTTTCGCGAATCTTGCCATCGTCTGGTTGTGGATCTTCATCAAGTAGCGCTTGGGCGGACATCAGCATACCCGGTATGCAGAACCCGCACTGAACCGCACCGTGGTCGATGAAGGCCTCTTGTAGTGCGTTAAGTCCCTTGCCTCCGAGCCCTTCGATCGTGACGACCTTGGTATCGTCCGCCTCGACGGCAAGCATTAGGCAGGAGTTGACGGTGCGGCCGTCGACGGACACCGTGCATGCGCCGCACTCGCCCACGCCGCAGCACTCCTTTGGACCGTACAGGCGCAAAGTGTCGCGCAGAAGGTCCAACAAGGAGGTGTTGGACCCGATATCCAACGAGTGGCGTCGGCCGTTAACGGTAATTTTGATTGGATTCGTCTCACCCATGTTTTTCCCTTGCGACGGCAAGTCTTTCTGCAGCTCGGAGTTGGGTTCGCTTTGCCAATACCCCAAGCATCGCCAGGCGATATTCCGCACTCGCTCGCACATCGGTAATGGGAGCGGCCTTCGAGATCAAAGCGTCCAGCGCTGTTGCTTTCGCCTCGGTCGCTGCGAATGGATCGGCTAGAACGCCGCCGGCGTCTCGTAGCAGCAGAGGGCGCGGCGACACAGCTCCGAATCCGAAAGTCGTTAAACTTGCGCTGTCGATGCCACAGCAGACATTTACGGTGGCCAAGTCGACGCCGCGCCGCCGTGTAATTCGGGCGAACGCAGCGCCAAAAGGCTGGTTTGGAAGTGGGATGCTCACGCTCGTGACGAGTTCGCCGGCCGCAAGGGCGGTGCGTCGATTGCCCTGGATGAAGTCGACAACAGGCAGTCGCCGCTCGCCAGCGGGGCCAAGCACTTCTACAACAGCGCCGTATACTGCAAGCACAGGAACGGTATCCGCGGCTGGGGATGCGTTGCAGACGTTACCGACCAAGGTGGCGCGGTTTCGAATTTGTACGGATCCCGCGACGCTTGCGGCCTCTGCAAGCGCCGGGAAGCGGGAGCGCACGGTCTCGTGCGTTTCGACATCGCTTAGCGCTGTCGTCGCACCGATTGTAAGCCAACCATCTGCTTCAGCGAAGTTCGCGGGCAAGTCGTTTGTTCGTTTCAAGTCGATGATCACGCGCGACTTCATCTTCCCGTCGCGCAGACCAACGATGAGGTCGGTGCCGCCCGCGAGCAACGCTGCGGCGGTGCCATGCTCCTCCAGGAAGCTAATCACCTCCTGAAGGCGAGTCGGTCTCACGAAGCGAAACGATTGCACGTTCTATTCCGTGGCTCGGCCAGTTGGCGCCAAACTCGCGCCAAAGCGGCGGGACCCAGCGTTCGTAAATTCCAAAGGCGGCTCCGAGTATGTTGCCATGCCGCTACGCTTGGCTCCGTCAAAGCGCAGACGCCGATCAGAAGCAACGACCGCGTTGACAACGCGCGCGCCCGACGCATACCGCCTGCCGACAGTCAACGGCCAGTTGGCATTATGGCTCCAATTGCTCGCCTCTAATCCAAATCGCGCGCAATTCGCGATCACAGAAACTCATCCTTTACCGGAATGACCGCGGCGACCGGGCCGAGGGTCTCCTGCGACAAGACGGGCGTGTTCAATGAAACGTCGGCAAGCAGAGTACGCGTGTGTCAAGCGTCCGCCGGTTCAATTCGTCGTATAACCGGCCGTTGCGCTTGTGGGTTACACACTTCATCTGCAAACCTTTTAGATGGTGGTGATCGGCCGGGACTGCAGGAGGAAGAGGCCGCCGATCTGATCGAACGCCCACTCGATGTCCTGCGGGCGCCCTTGAATTTCCTCCAACTTCCGCCCGAGAGCCGCCAGTCGCTTCAACTCGGTCTCGTCCAGCACCTGCTTTCCAACGATTTGGCTACGCTTGATTGTTCCTTTCCGGTCCAATGAGTAATGGTCGGGAGTAAGTTCACCATCGACCACATTCTCGCCGAGGCCGAACGCCGCCTCAACGACCATCCGGTCTTTGCGGCCGTGCACCGGGTCAACGGTAAAGAGGACCCCGGACTTCTTCGAGTGGATCATCTGTTGGACGACGACAGCTATAGCGACGTCATCCAAGGAGCCCTTCTCGGCGCGATAGAAGACGGCCCGGTCGGTGAAGAAAGACAGCCAGCACTCGACGATTTTGTCGAGAACGGCGGGAAGGCCATCGACATTGAGATAGCTCTCGTGCTGGCCGGCATAGCTCGCTCCCTCGGAGTCTTCAGCGCATGCCGAGGAACGCACCGCGACTAGGCCATTGAGCGCGGCGTAGCGCTCGGCAACGATCGTCGCAGGTGGCCTCGCCGCTGCGATGATCTCCCGAGCGCCGGTCATGTCGCCGGCGCGGCAGTAAGTTCCCAGCCGCGTCTGGTCGACCCCGGCGGTAAACGCGGCGGATGTGACCACGAAACCTGGAGGTACCGGCAGTCCCTCCTGCGTCATGGTCGCCATGCTTGCGCCCTTACCACCGCTGAGGCTCACAATACGACACTGCGGGTTGTCGAAGGAAAGCACAAAGGACGAGCCGGTCATTTCACGCTGTCCTCATCAGATGTGGAGGAGCGACTTTCCCGTCGCCTTGCGCGGCGCCTGTTTCGTGGAGGCGGGGAGAACATCCACCTGTCCAGTCGAGCCATTCACGCGAACCCGGTCTCCTGTTCTGATGCGCAGCGTCGCATCCGATGTGCCGACCACGGCCGGAATGCCGAACTCTCGGGAAACAACCGCGGGGTGGGAGGCCATGCCCCCGGCATCGGTCACAAGACCGCCGATCCGCGTGAACAAGACCACCCAGGCTGGACTCGTTGTACGGCAAACGGCGATCTCTCCCTTCTGAACTTTGTCGAAATCATCGGCAGTAAGCAGCACTCTGGCCATTCCTTCGACTACCCCGCTCGATGCTGGCAGCCCATTGATGACGCCGTCGCTCGCCGGCGGCTTGCGGTGGAATTTCTCCGGGAATCCCCAGTTCGTCAGATAGGGGAAGGCCAGCGCTTCGTCGGTAGCGGTCCCCACCCAATCGCGCGGACGCAGCTTATAGGCGTCCTCACGCTGGTCACGGCGATCGGATACAAGTTCCGACACATCCCCAGGAAAGCCGCCCGCCATGACAGCGCGCAGTTCATTGTAGTGCAAATACATCACGTCCTCGGAGTCAACTAGCACACCTTGCGCAACCAACTTCTTCCCGATTGCGATTAGGACGACGCGAACCCGCGCATTGGTCCCTTGGTCGATATAGAAGTGATGATCAGGCGTGAGCGGATTCATCTTCAGGCTCAAGGCGAGGGCCCTGGCCAGCTTGTCACGACTTTCTCCGGGCGGAACCCCTTCCACGACCTGCGCTTTAGCGGCCTCGAGATCGGAACCTACCCTCTCGAGATCAGCACGGAAGTCGTAGTCCGTCTCGAGGTAACCGCGAATGGCTTCGATCGCCGGCGCTGGGTTCTCTTTCCAAGTCTTGAAGGAGAATTCATGCGCCCACATGGACTTATAGCCGAAAACGTTCAGATAGGGATTGAGTTGATTGGCAATGAAAGAGCGCCCAGCTTTGCTCTCCTTCAAGGCGGCAAGCACGTCCGTCGCGGTGGGCTTCGAGAATGCCTTGGCGACATCTCCGCCCTCACCCTTGACGAACTCTTTGAGTTCCCACAGTCCCTTGATCGAGTCCCAGTTGCGGTCCTCGGTCGACGCTTGCAGACGTCCCATGAGTTCCCCGCGGTCGCCTTCGCCCTTCACCTCGGCGATCGCTTGGTTGAGGGCCATAGTCGCGGAGAACTGGGAGAAATTGAGCAGCCAGTGAATTTTCCAGTGCCGGTCGTGAATGTCGATTACATCCTCGAGAAGAATCGCGAGCTCGAGCAGGCTCGCGCCGTCGTAATCGTAGGTATCGAAACGAACGAAGTTGTGCTCCATCTCCGGACGGAAACGCCCGCCCCACCAATCTAGGAAGTGGTCGGCGTAGTAAGGAAGCGTCCAGCCGAGATAGGCGCCGATTTGCTCCGAATACGCCGCATCAACCGGCGTCCGACCAATGTAGCGAGCCCCGTATTCCAAACCCACGGCGTGAACGTCCGGCTTCGCTGGGATCGCGGCAGTGTAAACATAACCGTTGATGACCTTGACCAGCCAATCCGACGCGAACGGAGTGCCAAACCGGCGGAACATGTAGTCGCAACTCAACCACCAACCCCCAATGTCAGCATACATCGGCGACACAGGGTTTGGGATGTGCAAGTCGTCGTGGACCCAGAACAGCTCCTTTTGCCCCTCGTCCCACTCAATCGGAAATTCCTCGTCGCCAAAGAAAGTAGCAATCATGTTTTAACCCCCACGATGGGCCTTGTCGGCGCATGCCGGTGCCCGCTCGGTGCGAAGCCGGTGTGCTGACGAAAGAACCGAGTGAAATTGCATTGCGCATCGTGCATTGCGCATCGAAGCCGAGACAGCTCGCAACCGAGGTCAGGCTCGGCTGTGAGCGGCTCATCTGGAGCATCGCTTCCTCCAGCCGCAGCGAGTTCCGGAATACGCTCGGCGTAAGTCCAAGTCCGTCACGGAACAACGAGAAAAAGCGGGGACGAGAAAGGCCAAACTCTCGCGCCACCGTCTCCATCTCGAGATTTCGCGCCATATTGTTTCGCATCAGCGCCAGCGCCTTGCAAATCCTGAAATCGCGCGCGCGATGATCTCGCGTCGCATCTGGGGCCGCCGCTTCATGGTACGCCATCAACGCGTGTTTCAAGAAAGCGGCCAAGGCGCAATCAAGCTCGACTTCTTCGCTCATATCATGAAGCAGCATGTCTCTCAACATCCACAGTTCTTCTCTCACTGGCACCGAGATCGCGATGTCGAGACGCGTGAAACTCCTGGGCAGGTGAGCGGGTAAGCTTCGCGACAGCCAATCCCGGGTCGAGATAGAACGATAGGCTCTGTGCTGCGCTTGAGCTGCTGTCGGCCTTCCCGCAACGTGGCACGAAGCGATCGATGATTGCGGCCTTCTTCGTATCATGGCCGACAGGCGTCCTATTGATCAGGACGTGCGCCGGTGTTCCCGACAACCAGAAGCTCACGTTTGCGCTCGAATGAGCGTACGTCACGAGCTCGCTGGTCCGTTCGAGGGCCGAAACGTGACCAAACGAGCCGTGGTGAACGCGAAATATCTTCGACATTTGGTTTCCACCCGAAACCGCGGCTTCTGCTACACCAACCTACCCTATGTGCTGCCAATTTTGCCGCTTTGACTGGATTAAAAATCCATCCGCGGCCGGCGTCAATGTGGGGCCCGCTGCCCTCGCAAAACCGGATCGACCGATAAGCGCGCCGCTACGGTCCGGCTAAGCTGTCGCTATCTGCGGTTTGGTAACTACCCACCCCTCTTTAGCGTCTGGCAGGTGGGCTTGCGCGGCGTCGCGGCTGTTGATTTGAGAATCGGATAAGTCGCGATGATTTGCAGCAATTAAGCGCCGATCGGCAGCAGACTTGCCTCGCCCATCTCATGCGCAACGCCAGTTTCGTCGACGAGAACAGTGACGATGATGCGCCGTTTCGTTTGCGGCTGTGGCTCGGCCGGGTTTTCGCCCTGGCCGACGAAATCACAATCATCGACGCTTTGACCTTGCGCGCCAAGCAGCGCCGCCTGGAGCGCGATCTCGACGCGATCCTGAGCGCGCCGACCGTCTGTCCGCTGACCCGCGATCTTCTGGCTAAGATCGCCCGCGCGCGCGACCAACTGCTCACGTTCTCCGACTTTCCCGGCCTGGTCGAGCCGACCAACAACGCCAGCGAACGCGCCCTGCGGCCTTGCGTCATTCAGCGCAAAGTCACGAACGGATATCGCGCCAAATGGGTCGTCGACTACGAAGCGGCGATTCGGACCACCGTCGATACCGCGCGCCAGGCGGGCGCAGGTCCTTTCCAAACCATCCTTCTAACCATCGCCGTCTGAACGCCCGACCGACGAACCCATGCCCCCGTTCAGGCTTCACGCGCCCAAGCTATTCGGGGGTGGCTAGTTACTTATCATGCGGTCTGAAACTTGCGAGCCGCCTCTTGTGCCGCCCCAGAAGCGCAAGGTATTAATCAAGTGAAGTCGGTCGGCGACTTCACCATATCGGCAGGAGGCGCATGCGGGTCTCGCCCTCCCCTCGATCGAGTGGCGACGAGGCGCGCTTTTCTCGATATTCGACAGTAGATCGCATTCTGGCCTCACAACTAAACGAGCGGAGGAAATAGGCTAATGAACAAGCTCTTTGCTGCCGGCGTCGCGGCGCTGGCCCTGTGGTCGTCGTCCGCCTATGCCGCGGACGGCTCGAAAATCGTCATCGGCCTGTCCAATGGCTATTTCGGCACGGAATGGCGCAATCAAATGGTTGCCGGTGCCAAAGAACAATTCGAGTTCTACAAATCGAAGGGAATGGCCGGCCAGCTTATCGTGCAGCAGGCCGGCGCCGACACCAATCAGCAGATCCAAGATATCCGCAACATGATCCAGCAGCATGTTTCGGTCATCATGGTGAACGCCAATTCGGCGACGGCGCTCAACGGCGTCTTCGCCGACGCGCACCGGGCTAACATTCCCGTCGTCTCTTTCGACCAAGCGGTGACCAGCCCCTATGCTGTCAACGTGACGGTCGATCACTATGCCTGGGGCGAGCGCTATGCCGAATGGCTGGCGAAGTCACTCAATGGCAAGGGCAAGATCGTCGTCATGGACGGCATCCCCGGCCACCCGGCGGCCGAAGCCCGCCGCAAGGCCGCGCTGGATACATTTGCCATGGATCCCGGTCTGGAAATTGTCTGGAAGGGATACGGCTTATGGGATCAGGCCAAGGCCCAGGCCGCCATGTCGACGGTGCTCGCCTCGCAGCCGCAGATCGACGGCGTCTTCGTCGAGGATTCGATGGCGCTTGGCGTGATGCGGGCATTCGAGAATGCGGGTCGTCCAATCCCCACCATGACCGGCGAGACGCAGAAGGCGTTCCTGGAGGAGTGGAAAGAGGTTCTTGTTAAGCAGCCAAACCTCAAGATATTCGCACAGGTCAACCCGCCCGACATTAGCCGCACGGCGCTGGGTATCGCGGTGCGCATCGCCGCAGGGCGGACGCTCAAGCCTCTGAAGGACAATACTTACTATTATCCGATCACCACCTTCGTCACTTCGGCGGATCTCGACGCGACGCTGGACAAGATGAAGGATAAGCCGAATGGCTACTTCCTCGCCGCGTGGCTGAATGAAGATCAGCTTGATGCGTTGTTCCAATAAACAAGATGGTCGTCGAGGCGCACGACACGCGCTTCGACGACCCCGCGCTTCGACGACCCCATGGTGACGAAAGAGCGACAGTGTCGATCCTGACCGCGCGGGGCATGGTAAAGCGGTTCGGCGGCGTGGTCGCGCTGAACGGCGCAGAAATGTCGTTGTCTGCCGGTCGTGTCCGCGGTCTGCTCGGCGCGAACGGTGCGGGCAAATCGGTTCTCTCCGCCATCCTAGCCGGGGAGATCAGGCCCGACGAAGGCGAGATGTCCTTCGACGGCTGCCTGGTCTCATATCCTTCACCGCGGGTTGCGCGCGATCGAGGTATCGTCATTGCCCATCAGCACGCCAGCTTGGCGCCAGACCTGCCGGTCTGGGAGAATCTGTTTCTGGGAGCCGAACGGCGCGGCCAATTCGGCATCATCGATCGGGAAGGCAGCCGAACCGCAGCAGCGGAAGCGTTGGCGCGGCTCTCCCCAGACTTCGATATCGATCGCCTCGCTGGCGAACTTTCGAGCGCGGAGCAGCAACTCGTCGAGATCGCTCGCGCCCTGCTGCGAAAACCGCGCGTGCTCATTCTCGACGAACCGACCGCCAGCCTGGCGCGTACCGAGGTCGAGCGTCTGTTCCAGGAAATCCGGAAACTGGCAGGCGAAGGAGTGGCAACGGTATTCATCTCGCACCGTCTGCCCGAAGTGGAGGAGATCTGCGACGATTTGGTGGTGCTCCGCAATGGGCAGACCGTAGGCGGTTGGTCCATTGGCGCGAAGCTCGATCGCGACCGGCTGCTGGCGCTGATGGCCGGCGGAGCCGAAATCGCGGCGCACGAACGGATGGTGCGCAACATCGGCCCGGTCGTACTGGAGGCGGCCGGGCTCGCCGTTATTCCGCGGCGCGAAGGGGCGACGCTCGCGCTACGGCGCGGCGAAATAGTCGGGCTTGCCGGTCTCCAGGGCCAAGGTCAGGAAGAGATTCTCGAAGCGCTAGCCGGGGGGCGCCGCATTGTGTCCGGCCGGATCCGGGTCGAGGGTGGCGAGCTGCGACCGCGGCGGCCAAGCGACATGATCCGCCGCGGCGTTTGCCTGGTGCCCGGCGACCGCCATCGGCAGGGTCTGTTCATTGGTCAGTCAATAGAAGAGAACCTCGACTACCCGTCGGCCTGCGTTCGTCACCGGCCGTGGATCCTTCCTTTCGCCGAGATCCGCCGCAGTGCTCTGGAGATTATCGACCGGCTGGGGATCAAGTCCACCGGACCAACGCAAGAGGTCGGCGCGCTAAGCGGCGGCAACCAGCAGAAGGTGGTGATCGGCAAATGGCTGTCGCTCGCGACCAAGGTCTTGTTGCTAAGCGACCCTGCGAAAGGGGTCGACGTCCATGCCAAGGGCGAGATCTATGCGGCGGTTGAGCGTCTTGCCGCCGACGGCGCCGGCGTGCTGCTCTATGCGTCCGACTTCAAGGAGCTGCTTAGCATGTGCGACCGCGTGCTGGTCGTCTACGGCGGGCGCATCGTCGGTGAGTTCGCGGGCGAGACGATGACCGAATATAACCTGCTTGCCGCCTCCTTCGGGCGCGCAGCATGAGGGCCCTTCGCCACGCCGGTCTGCTGCCAAGCTTGGGAATGCTGATTGCCATCTTCGCGATCAATGTCGCGCTGCAGCCCGATCTGCTGACGCGCGGGTCTTTGTCCAGCAACATCGCCACCTTCGCGCCGACGGTTCTGGTCAGTGCCGCGCAGGCCATCATCGTGTTGAGCGGTGAGCTCGATCTGTCCGTGGGGACCGGTGTGTCGATGCTCAATTGCGCATTAGCGACACTGCCGGAGCTCGCGGGTTGGGGCCTGTGGCCGACCCTCGCCGCGACCTTCGCGATCGCGGTTCTGGCCGGAGCCACCAACGGCGTGCTCGTCGCCTATGTGCGGCTGCCGTCGCTCATCGTCACATTCGCCACCAGCGCGATCTGGTTTGGCGTGGCGCTGATCTTCCGGCCGCAGCCGGGCGGCAGCGTCGACCCGGCGTTCGGCGACTTCTATGCCGGCAGCGTCCGGGGTGTTCCCATCGCGCTGATCCTCATCCTTGTCGCGCTCGGTCTCTGGTCGCTGCTGCAACGCTATCCACTGGGGCGGCAATTGCTGGCGGTCGGGAGCAACCCTGTGGCCGCTTTTCATGCTGGCATTGACGTCCGCTGGATCAAGTTTTGCGGCTATTGCGTCGCCTGGTGCTTCGTCTACCTCGGGTCGCTCGCCATCTCGGCGCAGACCCTCTCCGGCGATTCCCGGCTGGGTCTTCCTTACACCTTGACATCGGTAGCGGCCGTCGTGATCGGCGGCATTTCGCTTGCTGGCGGCCGGGGCTCGGTCTGGGGTGCGGCGTTCGGCGCAATCGCGTTGGGGCTCGTCGCCAATGTGATCTACTTCGCCGGCATCCCCAGCATCTATCAGGAGTTCTTCAAAGGCATCGTGATCTGCATCGCATTAAGCCTCACCTTTATCGTCGGCCGGAGGAAAACCGCGTGATCGCGTCCCTGCGCACCGGCGGACTTTTGCTGGCTCTTAGCGTTGCATTGATGGTCCTGGGAAATTTCGTTACGCCCGGGTTCCTCAGCTTCACGCAGGTCAGCACGCAGCTTAAGATCAGCGCGTTCCTCGGCCTGTTCGCTCTGTGCCAAACTTTCGTCCTTCTCGCAGGCGGCGAAGGTGTCGATCTCTCGGTTGGCGCCAACGGCTCGCTGGGCGGCATCGTCGGCGCAGCGCTCATTCAGGGCCAGGACAGCGCCGTCCTGCCGATAGCCATCCTGATGGGACTGGCAGGCGCCGCCGTCGGCACCGTCAGCGGGCTGGGCGTGGCGCTATTCGGCGTGCCGCCGCTGGTGATGACGCTGGCGATCGCCAGCATCGTCAACGGCGGGCTGATCATTTTCGAATCCATCGCGCAGCCGGCCATCGCTGCGAGCCCTTTTCTGGCGCAGCTCGCCGGCCGCACCACCTTGGGCGTGCCCAACATCTTTTTCCTGTGGATCGCGATCGGGCTGGCTGCGGTGTGGTTTCTCTCAGCCACCGCCTGGGGCCGCAAGATCTTCGGCACCGGTGCAAACGCCAAGGTGGCGCTGCTCTCCGGCACCCACGTCCAGCTGGTGAAGATATCGGTCTACGCGATCAGCGGGCTCGTCGCGGCGCTGACCGGGTTTTGCCTCATCGGTTACGTCGGCGCAGCCTTTCTCGGTTTGGGCGACGCTTACGTGTTGCCGAGTATTGTGGTCGCGGTGATCGGCGGCATGTCGCTTGCCGGCGGCAGAGGATCCTATATCGGGGTCGCTGCCGCGGCCATTCTGATCACGGTTTTGACCAGCCTATTGACCACGATGCAGATCGGCGAGGCGGGACGCCAGATCGTGTTCGGCTGCATCCTCGTCGTTTTCCTGCTGCTCAATCGCCACCTCGACCGCGCGCCCTGAAGGCGTCAAGCTCGGCGTCGGATGAAGGGGCTGGTTGTTCGGCATCATTCATCCTTGGATCATGGGACACGATGATGAAACGGTATGTCGCGGCCCTAATCGCGAGCTTGGCTTTTTTGCTCGCAGCGAGCCACGCGACAACCCTTGAGCATGCCGCGCTTAAATGGAAACAAGGCCGTCATCGCGGGCGTCAGCGAAACGATCGAGGAGGCGAAGGGACATAGCCCGGCGAGAGAGGGGTGGGCCTCGCCGAACCGGCGGCGCGTTATTGGCTGAAAGCGGCGGAACTTGCGCTGTCGCGCGCTCCGTCTCGCCCGCGCCAACGCGCTGTGGCAGCTTAAGAGCTTCAATGCGCCGGAAACGTCGCGGCCTGAACCGAAGCGAAGCGGTTTATCGACACCGGCCTTGGGACCGATTTGCTGCGGTTATCGGTGCTGAATGGCCTTTGCGCCAGCTCCTCCAGACGCCGTTTGGCCTTTGCTGTCGAGCTCACGCAAACGAGCCGGAAAACTTCGGATGGGCAGCAACTCCACAGCTAGACCAAGATCAGCGGGCCCGGCGCGCTTCGCGAAACGACTAGAGCATGATGCGATCGTGGAATCGCATCATGCTCTAAACTCTCTGAAAACGCGGGATTTTTGCGAAAAACCGGGATCCACTTTTTCGCATTCCGCTCTAACCCAACTTCCGGCGTGGGCGACTGATTTTTCAGTCGGGCGGCCTCACAAGGATAGCTAAGTCATTGGAAATGCCTGAGGCGCGTGGAGGGCGGCGCGCGCGGTTTCAAAATAGTGACTAAAATATGCTGCCTATCCCTTGCATTTGCGGCGCTTCTGTGATTGTTAGTGGGCTATGTACATCCGCAAGTCGATTTGGGGGTACAAGGGCAAGACGTACACCGATTATGTGCTGGTGGAGTCCGTCCACACCGCCAAAGGCCCGCGCCAGAAGACGGTCTGCTCGCTCGGCGACCTGAGCCCGCGACCGCGCGCGGAATGGCTCAAGCTCGCGCGCAAGATCGAAGATGCGCTGGTCGGCCAAGACGATCTGCTCGATGCCGCTGATGGCGAAGTCGCCGACATTGTCCGGCGGGTGCGGGCAAGACGCGCCGACCGCGGCGAGGTTACGCCGGCGCCGTCGTTGTCGCGGACGGCCCGCGGGGCGTTGATCAAGGTCGATCCCTCGCGCGTCACCACCGAGCGCCACCGTGAAGCCGGCCCGGTCCACGTCGGCCATCAGTTCTGGCAGCGCCTCGGCCTCGACCGCATTCTGCGCGACTGCGGGCTGTCCGCCACCGCGCAACGGCTGGCCTGTGCGATGGCGCTCAATCGCTTGATCGCGCCGTGCTCCGAACACGCCATGCCGGATTGGATCCGGCGCACCGCACTCGCCGACATTCTCGGCGTCGACTTCGGTGGGTTGACGGAAGACCCGCTCTACGGGGTGCTCGACAAGCTTTATCCGCACCGCGCCGCCATTGAGGCGGCGCTGGTTGCGCGCGAGCGCAGCCTGTTCAATCTCGACGCAACGATCTATCTCTACGATCTCACCTCGACCTACTTCGAGGGCGAGTGTGCCCGCAACGGCAAGGCCAAGCGCGGCTACTCACGCGATCACCGCGCCGACTGCAAGCAGGTCGTGGTCGGCCTCGTGGTTAGCCGGGAGGGCTTTCCGATCACCCACGAGGTGTTCGCCGGCAACACCCAGGACCGCACGACGCTTGCCGCCATGCTCGATCGCCTCGCCGAGCGCGCCGGCCTGCGGCAAGGCGCAACCGTGGTGGTCGACCGCGGCATGGCCTTCGACCACAACCTCGCCGAGATCACGGACCGCAAGCTGCACTATGTCGTCGCCAGCCGCCAGCCCGAGCGTGACCGCTGGCTGGCCGAGCTCGAGGACACCGACGGCTTCGCCCCGGTGCTGCGCCAACCTTCGCCGCTCAACCCGGCGCAGAAGAAGACCACGATCGAGATCAAGACCCGCGTCGACGGCGAAAAGACCTACGCGCTGTGCCGCAGCGAGCAGCGCATCGCCAAGGACCGCGCCATCCGCACCAAGCAGGAAGGGCGGCTGCGCGCGGATCTCGACAGGCTCGGCAAGCGCGTCGCCGAGAAAAAACTGGTCAAGGCCGAGAAGGTCAACCAGGCGATCGGACGCTTGAAGGAGCGCTACCCCCGCGTCGCGCGCTACTTCGATCTCTCCTACGACGCGCAGACCGCGACCCTCCAAGCCCAGTTCAATGCCGACAAGTATGCCAAGGCCGAACGGCTCGACGGCTGCTATCTGATCAAGACCGATCGCAACGATCTCTCAGGCGACGAGCTCTGGCGCATCTACATCCTGCTGACCCGCGCCGAGAACGCCTTCCGCGATATGAAATCGCCGCTCGCCGAGCGGCCGATCTTCCATCACACCGAGCGCCGCACCGAAGCCCACATCTTTCTCTGCGTGCTCGCCTACCATCTGTTGATCGCCATCGAGAGGACTTTGCTCGACCAGGGCATCCATTCCTCCTGGCCGACCGTGCGCGACACTCTCAAGAGCCACCAAATCTGCACCATCGTCCTGCCAGCCGACGACGGCTCCTGCCTGCGCATCCGCAAGGCCGCAACCCCGGAGCCCGACGTCCTCGACCTCTACCGCTGCCTCGACCTCTCACCGCGCATCATGAAGCCGCAACAGACATGGACCCCAGTCCATAGTGACTAACAAATGTCCTATCTTATTGAAATAAAAGTACTTGTTAGAAAAGTGGGAAGTTGGGCTAACGGCAGGCGGCTCTTCGCTCGACTGAGCGCGACGTAGAGCAGGCACCGAGTTTGCTGGCTGTCGGGAAAGGTCCGCGCGTCACAGGGCATGACGATTGCGCCATCGCACTCCAGGCCTTTGGCCTTGTGGATGGTGCTGATCGCCTTGACCGGCGGCTTCGGCCGCGAATAGGTGGTGGTCGGGGTGGCGAAGAGGCTGATCGTCCAGGCCGAATCGGCTTACTCAGGCCGGCCGATAAACCCGCGTTGCGGTGTTCCAGAAGATGTTGGCCTGATCCGTCAGCTTATACTTTCTCGCGGCGTCCTGATGCGCCTTGATCAGCGCGGCATGGTCAGTCCACAGCTTTTCGATCGGGAAATTGGAGCCGAACATCAGCCGCTCGCTGCCCAGGATGGCCAGCGCGGTGTCGTAAATGAAGGCGATTAGCTCGGCATCGTTCCTGTGCACGAAGGTGCCGAGGCCGGACAATTTGGTGCAGAGGTTCGGCGCGGCGGCAAATTCGGCAAGCCCCGCCTGCCAGCCGGCGACAGTCGCGGGCGCGCGGTCGGTCAGCATGCCGGCATGCGTCAGGATGAAGGCGGTGTCGGGGTTTTCGTTGACCAGCCGCGCACCGTCGCGCATCTGCGCCGGGAATAACTGCAGATCGAACGACAGGTCGTACTCCTTCAGCCGTGCCACGTTGGCGCGCACCTTGGGGTCGACCACCTGCTCGGACGTCGGCGCAAAGCGGAAGGCCGGCGTCTGGTGCCAATGCAACTGCATCCGCACGCCACGGAGCAACGGATAGCGCCGCAACTGGTCGAGTTGCGGGCGGACATCGTCGACGGTCATGTCTGCATAGCCCACGATCGCGTGCGGCCATCCGGTTTCGTCCGCCGTGCGCTGCACCCAGGCAACCTCGTCCTCGAAACGCTCCTTGGCCCAGTTGGTCTGCACGTAGACCGCCTTCTCGACGCCCGCCCCCTGCTGGTCCGCCAGGAATTCCTCCATCGGGTAGTCGCGGCGGATCGCCTCGTAAGGGCCGAAGATGCGCGGCATCATCGGCCCGACGAGCCACGGCTGATCCTGCTGGCGCCAGATGTGGAAATGCGCGTCGATGGTCTTCTGCATTGTCAGGCCCTTCGCCAGATCGCGTCGGCAGCGGCGGCGGGCCGGCCAAGCGAGAGGATGAAATCGGTCAGCCGCGCGATCGACGATCCGTCCACCAGATCGTCGAGCATCGGCACGATAGCGCGCAGCGCCGCTGTTTCCGGCCGAAAACGCGGGTCTCCGGCAAGCGGCGTGCATAGCGACAAGCGGAACGCGCGCGCGCTGAGGCGACGGATTGCCATCTCCATCGCGGCATGGTCGCCGCGTTCCAGCGCATCCGATAGGATGACGATCGCCGCGCCGCACGCGAAGGCGGCAAAACGCGGCACCGCGAGGAACGCGAGCAACGTCGGGCCGAACCGCGTACCGCCATCCCAGTCTTCGACCTGGTCTGCCGCGTGCGCGAGCGCCTGACCACGCGCACGAATGCGCAGCGACGGTGTGATCCGGGTCAGTCGCGTGCCGAACGCGAACACCTCCGCTTTCGCCGCCGACTGCACCACCGCATGCGCGGTCGTCAGATAGTCTGTCGTTTGGAGCTTCATCGACCCGGACACGTCGATCAGGAGCAACAATTTGCGCGGCACCGACAGCCGCCGGCGCAGCAGCGGTCGCGGCACGTCGCCGTCGGCCTGCACGATCCCTCGCAACGAGCGCCGCACGTCGAACTGGCCGCGCGAACGGGTGCGGACGCTGCGGAAGGTTCGGCGCACCGGCAACGACGTCGCGAGCGCGCGGCGAATGCTAAGCAGCGCCGCCGACTCGCCATCGGCGGCGAAGTCGCGTACCGCCAATTGCTCGGCGGCGGAGGCGAGCGCGCCGCCGGTACGCTCTTGCAGCGTAGCCGCTTGCCGTTCGCGCGCATCGCCATCGTCCTTGACGCGCACGTCATCTTCCGCGTTCGCCGCGACGAGCAGCGCCGCCGGATCGCCATGGAAGTGGCTGCGAAATAGTGCGAGGAACGCGTCGCGGCGCTCCGGCGGCGGCGCCAGGGTGGCCAGCGCGGCCTCCAAAATGTCCTGCATCGAGCGTGGGCCGAGCAGCGTCACGGCGGCCATGAAGCTCTGCGTCTGCTCCGGGGCGACGGCAAACCCGTAGCGGCGCAGTAGGCGGCCGAAGCTGAGGAAGGGCGCGGCAGCTCGCGGCAGCGGCGGATGCGCGGGCTGCCTCACGCTAACGACTCCCCGACGATCCGGGCGAGCTCCGGCGCGAGGCAGGCCATGTCCTCCTCGTCCTTGATCAGCACGCCGATCGCGCGGCGGAACGCTTCGGGCCAGGGGCTGCCGCCTTTCTCCAGAATGGTGGCCGCATTGGCCCATTCGATCGCCTCGGCGATGCCCGGCGGCTTGGCCAGCGGGCGCGCGCGGATAGCGCGCACCGCATGCGCCACCGCCCGCGCGGTCTCCTGCGCGACATCTCCGGCGCGCAGCATTATGATGGCCGCTTCGCGCGCCGCGTCGGGATAGGCGATCCAGTGATAGACGCAGCGGCGACGCAACGCGTCGGCAAGTTCGCGCGTCCGGTTCGAGGTCAACACCACGATCGGCCCCGCCGCCGCGCTCAATGTGCCGCGTTCTGGGATCGAGATCTGGAAGTCCGAGAGGAATTCCAGCAGCAGCGCCTCGAACTCATGGTCGGAGCGGTCGATCTCGTCGACCAGCAGGACCGAGTCGTGCGGCGCCAGCAGGACTTGCAACAGCGGCCGGGCGATCAGGAAGCGATCGTCGTAGATGTCGATCTCGTGCTCGCCCGCCTGCCGGATCGCCAGCAACTGGCGCTGGTAGTTCCATTCGTACAGCGCGTGCGCCGCATCGATGCCCTCGTAACATTGCAGGCGGACCAGCCGGCGGCCGAGCACCTCGGCCACCGCCTTCGCGGCTTCCGTCTTGCCCACGCCCGGCGTGCCTTCCAGCAGCAGCGGCTTACCCAACCGGATCGCCAGGAAGATCGCCGTCGCCAAGCCGTCGTCGACAACGTAGCTGGCGGCGGCGAGGCGCGACGCCACCTGGTCCGCCGATGCGGCCACTGTCTCGGCGAGATCCTGCGGCATCGCGCGGCCTCAGGCCGCGGCGCCGCCGGCGCGCTCCTTCAAGGCGCGCAGGATGCGCTCCGGCGTGATCGGCA
The DNA here is from genome assembly GCA_963722265.1 of uncultured Alphaproteobacteria bacterium. Lineage (GTDB taxonomy): Bacteria > Pseudomonadota > Alphaproteobacteria > Rhizobiales > Xanthobacteraceae > Bradyrhizobium. Next base: position 20,789 of record CAVRKR010000003.1, read on the forward strand.
GCGTGTCCACGCGCACCCCCACGGCATCGAAGATCGCATTTGCGACTGCCGGGATCTGCGGGTTCGCGCACATCTCGCCCGGCCCCTTGGCACCGAAGGGACCGTCGGCCGACGGGCGTTCCAGCACATAGATCTCGGTCTTGGCGAGATCGCCCGGCCCAAGCATCAGATATTCGGTGAAGTCGGTGGGGCCGTGCTCGCGGCTCGGATAATAAGGCTCGGTGGTTTCGTACAGCGCATGGCTGATGCCCATCCAAGACCCGCCGACCAGTTGCTGCTCGACCATCTTCGGATTGAGCGCGCGGCCGATCTCAAAGACGTTCTTCACGGCGAGGACGGTGACTTCGCCCGTCTCGTCGTCAACTTCGACATCGGCAACGGTGCAGGCGTGCGCGTAGCAGGTGGACGGCTTCATCGCGCCCGTCTCGGTTTCCGGAAACGAGCGCGGGACGAGGAACATGCCACGCCCGGAGATCGTCCGGCCTTGCTTGAAATGCGCTGCGAGCGCGGTGTCGAAGATCGAGATCGCGCGTTGTGGCGCGCCCTTCACCTGGATGTTGCCCTGGCCGTCGGTCTCAAGGTCGCTGGCATTCACCTCCAACGCCTCGGCGGCGACTTCCAGCATCACCTGCCGCGCTTCCCTGGCAGCCTGCACCACGGCGTTGCCGACGCGGTGGGTGCCGCGTGAGGCGAAGGTGCCCATGCAATGTGGCCCGGTGTCGGTGTCCGCCGTATCGACTATCACGCGCTCGGTCGGCACGCCGATCGTCTCGGCGCAGATCTGCGCCATGATCTGCTTCATGCCCTGGCCGAGATCCACGCTCGACAGGGAGACCACGAAATTCCCCGTCGTCGTAGAATGCACCAGCGCCTGTGAGGGATCGCCGCCGAGGTTCATGCCGGTGGGATAGTTGATAGCCGCCACGCCGCGGCCGCGTCGGATCGCCATGGCTCAGCCCTCCCTTGTCCGCGAGGACATTTTCAGGAACCTGTCCGCCACCGGCCAATTGGCGACGCGCGAGGCTTCCTGCATGCATTCGATCAGCGCCGCGCCTTCAGTCGGCTGGCGATGCGCCTTGATGTCGCCGTCGCGATAGGCGTTGACGAAACGGAACTCCAGCGGGTCCATGCCGATCAGGCGCGCGAGCTTGTCCATCTGCACTTCCAGCGCGAAATCGCCGATCGTCACGCCGAAGCCGCGCATCGCGCTCGACGGCGTGCGATTGGTGTAGACGCAATAGCTGTCGATCCAGACATGCGGGATCGTGTACGGGCCGGGGAAATGCGCCGCCGCCTTCTGCGCACCGTACGGCGAGTGGCGGGAATAGGCGCCGGCGTCGGTATAGGCCGTGACCTTGCGGGCGACGATGCGCCCGTCGTTCATCACGCCGTCCTTGATGACTAGCTTTTCCGCTGCCCGCGGAGAGGAAACCTGCATTTCCTCCGCCCGGCTGTAGATAAACGAAACCGGCCGCCCGGTCAGCTTGGCGCCGAGGATGGCAATGGGCTCGACGATCACATCGACCTTACCGCCGAATCCGCCGCCCACCGTGCCACCGACGAAGTGCAGCTTGTGGGCGGGCATCTGCAAAATGATCATGGAATTGTCGAGGCTGAAGAACATCGCCTGCGTGTTGGTGTAGCAGGTGAACCGCTCGTTGCCCTCCGGCTTGACGATGCAGCCCGTGGTTTCCACCGCGGCGTGCTCGATCGGTGAGGATGCGTAGGTCTGTTCGAGGATCTGTTCGGCCTGCCGGAAACCCGCTTCGATATCGCCATAGCGGACCTTGCGGCATTCGCCGCTATCGTAGCGATAGTAGTTCTGCCCGTGGTGCTCGTTGACCAGCGGAGCGCCGGGCGCCAGCGCCTCGTCGATGCTGAAGACGGCTGGCAGGACCTCGTAGTCCACCCTCACCTTGGCAGCGGCTTCCTCCGCTGCGCGGCGGCTCTCGGCCAGCACGGCGACGACCGCTTCACCTTTCCAGCGCACCTTGTCGGTGGCAAGCACCGTCTCGTCCTCCGGTCCGACGCCGATCAGGATCAGGATGGTATAGACGTTGTGCGGCACATCCTTGGCGGTGAGGATCTTCACTACTCCGGGGTGCGTCTCGGCCGCCGAGGTGTCGATGCCGCGGATTCGCGCGTGGTGATGCGGGCTGCGCACCATGCGCAGATGCAGCATGCCGGGAAACTGCCGGTCGGCGAAGAAGCCCGTGCTGCCGGTGACATGGCCGAACGTGTCCAAGCGCGGCCGCGGCTGGCCGATCTCGTGCAGATCGTCCTTGCGCTCGTCGGCGAAGTAGCCCTTGCTGAGTTCCATCGTGGTGTCCTTACGCGGCGACCAGTGCATTGGCGCGGGCGACAGTCAGCACCGCCTGGATGATCGGCTCGTAGCCAGTGCAGCGGCAGATGTTGCCGGAGATCGCCTCGACCACCTCGTCGCGTGTCGGGTTCGGGTTGCGGTCGAGCAGGGCCTTGGCCGCCATGATCATCCCCGGCGTACAGAAGCCGCATTGCGTCGCGAACGCATCGGCAAAGGCGCGCTGAAGCGGGTGCAGTTTGCCGGCGTCGGCGAGCCCGCCCGTGGTCTGGACGTCGGCCCCGTTGCAGGTCTCGGCCAGGGTGATGCAGGACAAGCGCAACTCGCCATCGATGATCACCGAGCATGAGCCGCATGTGCCCTGATGGCAGCCACCCTTCGGCGACGTGTCGCCGAGCTTGGCCCGCAGCACGTTGAGTAGCGTCGCGCCGCTTTCGATGAATTCGGCTTTCTCGCTGCCATTGAGCGTCAACTGAACCGCAACCTTCGCCATTGTGTGTCTTCCCCAAAGCGCCGCGCCCCGCAGGCCGACGATCGCGCGCTACGTCAGCCGAGCAGCAGTCGGCCGAGATGGACCGGCAGCACCTCGCGGCGATACCAGGCACTGGCGATCGCGTCGGTGATCGCCGCCGTGCCGTCCAGCGCCACGGCAAGCGCCGGCGCGATGCCGTCCTTGTCGCGCGGACGCCCGAGCAGCGCCGCCTCCGCCGCCTCGGCCCGGATCGGCCGGTCAGACATGCCGCCGAGCGCGATCCGCGCCGCGGTGATCACGCCATCCGCCTCGGTCAACACGGCGGCGATGGTGACTACGGCGGCGCCCTTCGGCTTGACCCGCAACACCTTGACGAATCGGAAGGCTCCGGCCGGCGGCAGCGCGAAGCCGACTGAGGTCACGATCGGCCCGGCGTACGCGCCCTCGCGCCCGGCCAGGAACGCTTCGATCGGCGCCGCGCCGGCGGACAGGCTCACCGTGGCGTCGAGTGCCAACAGCGCCACCGCGACGTCGCCGAATGGCGCCGGCGCGAACAGATTGCCGCCCACCGTTGCCATGTTGCGGATCGCCGGTCCGCCGACCGAGCGGACCACGCGGGCGAAGAAGGCCAGCCCCGGATGGCGGCCGATCGCTGCCATCGTTACCGCGGCGCCGATCCGCGCCCGCTCTCCGGTGACCTCAATCGCCGCGAGGGTGGGGTCGGTGGTCCGCACCAAGGTGGTGAACGATGGATCGGCCTCATTGACCTGGCGCACGATCAGCGTGCCGCCGCCAAGATAGCGGGCGCCGGCCGCCCGAAGCGCGGCGCTGGCGTCGCCGGCTGTCGCATAGGTTTGCAGAGTCAGCGGCATCGTCGGTCTCCCGCCTGCGGGGTTCAGCCCCTTCCGGAGAAATGGCTCTTCAGCGCGTTGAAGCCGCCCTGGAAGACGTTCTCGCCCATGCCTTTGACCAGCTTGTCGGCATCCTCCGGTGACGCGTCGAAACTCGCGGTCCATTCGGCGAAGGTGCGGTTGCCGTCGGTGACCGCCGACAGTTTCAGCGTTGCGATGTGGTTCGTCAGCGGCTGCGGCGTCTCCAGGATCGAATAGGTCACGCTGTGATCGCGCTCCGACATGCCGACCAGTTGCTCGCGCAGCGTCGGCCCGGTGACCAACTGGAAGTTGCGCACGCAGCCGATCTGGTCGGCGGCCAGCCCCCCCTCGATATGGCTGGTCTTCATCCGCGGATGCCAGTTCGGCAGGCCGTTGAAGTCGCGAATGCGCGCCCAGACAGCCTCGACCGGCGCATCGATGACGCTGGAAACAGTGACGGTCGCCATGAGACCTCGTCCTCCGCGGAATTTGCTGCCCGGGAGGATAGTCCGGTCAGCGGACTGCGCTTATTAATCGGTCTGCGCAGCTATCAATCGGTCTGAAAATGCGACCGGCCGCTCGCGGTCACGCCGCCAGG
>CAVRKR010000004.1:0-746346 GCA_963722265.1 uncultured Alphaproteobacteria bacterium
ATATCACCGAGCTGAACAAGCGTGCCACAGAGGCTGACCTTCGGCTCAAGCGGCTCTATGACGCGATAGAGACAGGTGTCGCCGATCTCGGCGACCGCGGCCTGAAGGAACGCATCGCCGGGCTACAGGCGATCCGCGATCAGGCCCAGGCCGACACCATGCGCGCTCAGGCCATGTTGGACAGCGCCGCCCAGCAGCCCGTCACCACGACGGTACTACGCAAGTTCGCCGCCACGGCCCGCAAGCGGATGCGGATCGAAGGCGGGGGTTATCGCCGCGACCATCTGCGCGCCCTGGCCCAGCGGGTTGAGGTGGACGACCGCGAGGTCCGCATCATGGGATCGAAGAGCGATTTACTCAGAACGCTCGCCGCCATCTCGGGCGTAAAATCGGCTACCGGCGGCGTTCGCAGTTCTGTACTGGACTGGCGGACAGGGCGCGATGCCAACCGCCTTGCTCGATGATGCCGGTCGGAGGAAAGTAGGTGGCGGTCCCGCGGAAGCGCATGGTGTATGTATAGGTGTATGTAGCCAAAAGGCGTGTGCTTTCGATCTCGATAAAATGGGCGTTTCTCTCATTTCTTGGCGGACACTCTCCACGGTTTTGGTTGGGGAGTTTTGGGCCGATGACGGTGATTGCGATGAGCCGGACGGAGATCGACCGGATGAGCGTGTTGCAGGATCTGGCAGCAAGCAGGATCAAAGTAACGGAAGCCGCGGCGTTGATGGGACTTGGGCGGCGTCAGGTGTTTCGGTTGGCAAAGGCGTACGGCCAGCATGGCCCACAGGCGTTGGTGTCACGACGGCGTGGCAGGCCCAGCAACCGCTGCTATCCGACGACTTTGCATGCCGAAGTGATTGGCATCATCCGGGAGCGCTACTCGGACTTTGGCCCGACCCTGGCAGCAGAGAAGCTTGCGGAGCTTCATGACATTCACCTTGCCCGCGAGACGGTCCGCCAATGGATGATCACGGCAGGTCTATGGAAGGATCGCCGCGCCCGGTTGAAGGCTGTTCATCAGCCGAGGTACCGGCGTGATTGTTTGGGCGAGCTGATCCAGATCGACGGGTCAGAACACTTGTGGTTCGAGGGCCGCGGACCACAATGCACCCTGCTCGTCTACATCGACGACGCCACCAGCCGGTTGATGCATCTGCAGTTTGTCGAGAGCGAGAGCACCTTTGACTATTTTGCGGCGACCCGAGCCTATCTGGAGCGTTACGGCAAGCCGGTGGCGTTCTATTCCGACAAGCACGGTGTGTTTCGGGTCAACAGGAAGGATGCGATCGGCGGTGACGGCATGACCCAGTTCGGCCGGGCTCTGCATGCGCTGAACATCGACATCATTTGTGCCAACTCATCTCAGGCCAAGGGCCGGGTCGAGCGCGCCAATGGAACGCTGCAGGACCGGCTGGTGAAGGAGATGCGGCTATCCGGCATCGACACCCTCGCAGCCGGCAATGCGTTCCTGCCGGCGTTCATGGAGAAGTACAACGCCCGCTTTGCCAAGGCTCCCCTTGATGATCGTGACGTCCACCGTCCTTTGGCCGGTAATGACGATCTCGACGACGCCTTTGCCTGGAAGGAAGAGCGTACGGTTTCAGTGAACCTGACGCTGCAGTATGACCAGGTGCTGTTCATTCTTGAGCCGACTGGGATCGCGCGATCGCTGGCGCGCAAGCGGGTCACGGTGGTTGATTACCCCGACGGGCGGCTCGCGATCCGATACAATGGGGTCGATCTACCCTATCGGACCTTCGACAAACGGCCACAGGTGAACCAGGCAGCGATCATCGAGAACAAGCGTCTGGGCCCGATCCTGGCCTACATCGCCGAACAGCAAAAGAAGCTCGACATGTCCCGTTCAGCCAAGGCGCCGCGGCGACGCGGCCAGAAGAATCATATGTTCAAGGTCGGATAGATGGACACCCGGGCGTCGCGTTACGCGATCTGGAGGCTTCACGCGACGCCCTCAAGGAATTCAACCCCAACCCATAGAAAGGCGGCTATCCTGTTCCCGACCGAGTGACATTTCTAAATGGCCCAAATCGTGACTTCCCTAAACGGCGGCGACAGTCCTTCGAGTCCATCCCAGATGTTGCCTGCCGGACAGAGGCAGGCAAAAACGCGTATTCTTCCGTCGATCCTTTTCGGAGACCGCCGCGCGCTGTGGCATTGATCCCGACGCCGGGTTTTTTCTGTCAAAGCATTCGCTTTGGTCGCAAGGATGTTGTCTTCTGAGCCTGCGACAGCGCCTCGATTTACCGTGCGGCAATGGCATGCGCCGCGGGCAGCTCCGGGGTCCTGAAGCAAGGCCCTATCGGTTGCGGTTACAGGAAGTGGGAATTTCGATGACGGAAACTGACCTGCGGGTGACCCAGAAGAATGAAGCCTATCAATTCATGAAAGGGCTGGAGAAACATCTTAACGAAAACCTTCCCTCACCGCAGCAAATGAGAAAGGAAGTCCGTGACCTGGTTGCGGCTTCGAGGAAGGACAACAAGCATAAGCATCTGAAAAATCCAGAGTCCGCCTTTACGAACCACTTTCTAATTCCCCGCATTTTCGATTTTGTTTCAGAGCGTGTGGGAAAGTCCGAAGCGCAGCAATGCATGCTTTCGGAATATTTGTTTATGAGGAAGGATTATACCGGCGATGCGTCCCCGCAGCGACAGGCGAGACATCCGTTCAGCAAGGGTATTGCTGACAAACCGCAGACGATTATGCGTCGATGAAAGGGCGATCCGAACAAGCAAACAATCCAGAGTGCCCCCGACCTGGCGCTGCGCGATCCATTTCCTCTGAATATTGTATTTGAACTGAAGTATTTCGACAGCGGCGAGTCACATAAAGCTGAAAACGAACTTGTTACCGACTTGTATCAGGCATTTTTCTATCGCGCTCTTCCATACGTTCCGCCAACAAAACGCAATCCAAGCTGGGATTACGAATATGCCTGCCTGCTTGCATTTGACGCCTCGCCGGGTGGCACGTTGCAAAAATCGTGGGAGAATTTGCCAGCAAAGGTTAAGCTCGGATTTTGGGAAGGGGCCAATGTGTATGCCATGATTTTGCGCAGTGACCCTGGATAAGCGTTGCCAGGCTATCTCAGGATTTAATTTAAGCTTCGTGCGGGACCGGTTCCGAAACATCCAATGTGCCCGGCGTTTCGAGGTTCATGCCGACTGAAAACAAAATGGAAGGGTATTCCACCGGCATTCGCGAAGCCAATCAATCGGCCCCTCTTATTTCCTTCACCACCCGGAGCCCAGACCTGCGCTCCACCCGGGTCATCGCTGCGGCCAGTTCTTCCGTGTCCAGAACGGCGATCAACTGGGCGACAACTTCGTCGGCATCCCTCGAACCCGATTCCAGATGTTCAGCGATGATTACACCGACCTGACGCAGCGCACAGAAAATCAAATCCTGATCGGTCATTACCAGGTTCACGGAGTCCTTGAAAAAAATGGGCGGGGCCGCCGGGGGTGGAAAACCGACGACCCCTATCGCGTGACTTGAAAAATGGCCGGTGACTCGGGGGGTCAGTCGGTCAAAATCTGCGCGATGAATCGACGATAATGCGTTGCCACGACAACACAATGAGACTCGTGCCTTAACCTAACCGGTCAAGGTTACCGGGGCAGCCGATGTCAAAAGCAACGTCACCACGCACCAAAATCATCCGACACGTCTTCCGAACTTTCGCAATACAGTCGCGGCGCGGAAAGCGGCGCGGTGTGATCAGTGACCGTGAGTGGCTCGGCGGCGAACGCTCTTGTTGATGAGTCGGCAAGGCGGCAGCGACGACTGCAGATTGGCGTACTCGGCGAGTCAGCCCTCTAGCAGCAACCGCAAAATCGATCTGAACCGGACGCTTTGCTTACCCACGAGCGCCACGGCGTCGATCTCAGCGCGGTCGTCGCTGTATGTTCCCGTAAATCCCAAAGTGACGATCTTTCGTGCCCACGGATGTTTGCCATGAAAGGGCGTGTGCTCCTGGGTGGTCGCTTCACCTTTCCACTTCCCGTTGGAGCAGGTGTAACTTCCGACCGTATAAAAGTACGGGCCGCCGCCGTTCAGCTTGCCGTCGTACAATATCATGACGTGGACATTGCTGATGCCTGCGCCATCCAAAAATTCAGTGCTGATCTTATAAAGCCCGTTCCTGATCATAAATATTGCCGAGTTCGCGCGAACCAGGATCAGTGTCGCACCTCTGGAAATCAATCGCTGTCAAGAAGCATCGTAACGGCATCGAAAACCTCTTGTGCCGCGCCTTCGACATTCCCGTCTGCCCATTCCTGGAAAGCCCTCGCATCGAAATCCTTCGCGGCCTGATCGTTGTCTGCGACCGTTACCTCAACATAGCCATCATGTTAAATCAACGCCATAAATCTCCTTCCACCTTGGCCAGAATGGTTGGACCGGTGACGGTACAGCATATATTATGGATGGGGATCAAATTCACTCATGAGTCTGTCGAGTCCGTTCATCCGTCGGCCCGTCGCCACAACGCTCCTGACGTTCGGGTTGACTGCCGCCGGCGTCATCGCCTTTTTCAGGCTCCCGGTCTCGCCGCTGCCTGACGTCGATATCCCGACGATTTCGGTGCAGGCGACGCTGCCGGGTGCAAGCCCACAGGACGCGGCGAGCACGGTTGCCGGCCCGCTGGAGCGCCACCTCAGCCAGATCGCCGAGGTTACCGAGATGACATCATCGAGCGCCCTCGGCTCCGCGCGTGTCAATCTCCAGTTCGATATAAATCGTAACATCAATGGCGCAGCACGTGACGTTCAGGCGGCAATTAACGCGTCGCGCGCCGATCTGCCGACCTCCCTGCGGAGCAATCCCACCTACCGCAAGTTCAACCCTGCCTCGGCGCCGATCCTCATATACGCTCTGACGTCGGATACGCTGACCCCCGCTGCGCTGTACGACGCCGCTTCGACCGTGCTGGCGCAAAAGCTGTCGCAGGTCGAAGGCGTCGGGGAAGTCAGCGTCAGCGGCGGATCGCTGCCAGCGGTACGCGTCGAACTCGTTCCGCATGCGCTCTACAAGTACGGCATCGGCCTGGAAGACGTCCGCGCAGCGCTTGGCAGCGCCAATGCCCATAGTCCGAAGGGGGGTATCGACGTCGCCGGCCAACGCTATCAGATCTATTCAAACGATCAGGCTATTAAGGCGGCAGACTACAAATCGCTGGTGGTCGCCTATCGCAACGGCGCGGCAGTTCGCCTGACCGACGTCGGCAACGTGCTCGATTCGGTGGAGAACCTGCGCAATCTGGGTCTTTCCAACGGCAGGCTCGCGGTTATGATGATCGTTTACCGGCAACCCGGCGCCAACATCATCGGAATGGTCGACCGCGTGAAGGCGCTGATGCCGCAGCTGCGGGCATCGGTCTCGCCCGCGATCGACGTCAATCTCGCTGTCGACCGCTCGATCACGATCCGGACCTCGCTGCGGGACGTCGAAATCACGCTCATCGTTGCCGTAATCCTGGTCATCCTCGTGGTGTTCGCCTTCCTGCGCAGCCGGCGGGCGACACTGGTGCCGGTGGTGGCGATATCGGTTTCCCTGGTTGCGACTTTTGCGGTCATGTACCTGCTCGGCTACAGCCTCAACATCTTCTCGCTGATGGCGCTTACGGTTGCGACCGGTTTCGTGGTCGACGACGCCATTGTCGTACTGGAAAACATTTCGCGCCACCTGGACGCAGGCAAAACGCCGCTGGAGGCCGCGCTGCTGGGCTCCAGGGAGGTCGGCTTCACGGTGCTGTCGATGAGCGTGTCATTGATCGCGGTTTTTGTCCCGATCCTGCTGATGGGCGGCCTGGTCGGCCGGCTGTTCCGCGAATTTGCCATGACGATCACCATTGCCATCGTGATCTCGCTGGTGATCTCGTTGACGACGACGCCGATGATGTGCGCCGCGCTGCTGCGGGGAGAGCGCGGCCAGCCGCATGGATGGATATATCGTGCCAGCGAACGCGTCTTCGCCGCGCTGCTCAACAGCTATCGGCGGACCCTCACGATCGCGCTGGGTCATCCGCGCTCGGTGATGCTGGTTCTGGCGGCAATCCTCGGCCTGAATTTCCATCTCTATGCGGTCGTTCCGAAGGGCTTCGTCCCGCAACAGGACACCGGATTGCTGGTCGGTTCGATAAAGGCCGATCAAAGCAGCTCGTTCCAGCTGATGCAGCGAAAGCTTGCGCAACTGGTCGACATCGTCCGGAAGAATCCCGCGGTCGACACCGCCGTCGGTTTTACTGGCGGCGGTCTGGGTCCGGGCGGGGGCTCGACCAACTCGGGCACGGTGTTCGTCTCCTTAAAGCCGCTTCAGAACCGCGCGCTGTCTGCCGATGAAGTGATCGGCGTGCTGCGAAGCGAGCTCACCGCCGTGCCGGGCGCCACGCTTTTCCTGCAGGCGGTAGGGGATCTCGGCGGCGGCGGGCGCTCCGGCAACGCGCAGTATCAGTACACGCTGCAGGGATCGACGTTTGAAGAGCTGGATGAATGGACGCCGAAGATCGTCGCCGCGCTTCAGACCGCGCCGACCCTCGCTGACGTCAGCAGCGATCAGCAGGACAATGGCCTCCAGGCCAACGTGATCATTGACCGCGACAGCGCCTCGCGCCTCGGGGTCACGGTCAGCCAGATCGACAACACGCTCTACGATGCCTTCGGTCAGCGGCAGGTCTCAACCATCTATGTTGCGCGCAACCAGTACCACGTGATCATGGAGGTGGCGCCGGAGTACTGGCAGGATCCGCAGGGGCTGAAGGACGTCTATGTCAGCACCTCGGGCGGGCCGGCCAGCGGTTCGCAAACGACCAATGCCGTGGCCGGGACTGTCGTGTCGTCGACACTGGCCATGTCGGTCAATTCGGTCGCGGCCAGCGCCGCCCGTAATCTCGCCACCAACTCCATCGGCGCCACCGGCAACAGCGCCTCCTCGACCGGGACGGCGGTCAGCACCAGCCAGGAGACGATGATTCCGCTGGCAAGTGTCGCCCGGTACGGACAGGGCCGGACATCGCTGGTCGTCAATCATCAGGGGGTGCTCGTCGCAAACACGATCTCGTTCAATCTTCCGACCGGCGTTTCGCTGGGCACGGCGGTGTCGACGATCGAAGCGACCATGAATCGGATCGGGGTTCCGTCGACGATACGCGGCTCGTTCCAGGGTGCCGCCAGGATATTTCAGGAATCGCTCAGCAGCGAGCCGTATCTCGTCCTCGCGGCGCTCGCGACGATCTATATCTCACTCGGAATGCTCTATGAGAGCTTTGTCCATCCGCTGACGATCCTGTCGACGCTGCCGTCGGCCGGCGTCGGAGCGGTCCTGGCGCTGATGCTGTTTCACACCCAGTTTGATATCGTTGGGATGATCGGCGTGATCCTGCTGATCGGCATCGTGAAGAAAAATGCGATTCTGATGATCGATTTCGCGCTCGACGCCGAGCGCCTGCGCGGTCTGCCACCGGCGGACGCCATCTACGAAGCCTGCCTGCTGCGCTTCCGGCCAATTATGATGACCACGATGGCATCGCTGCTCGGTGCGGTACCGCTGGTGATCGGGATGGGCGAAGGCAGCGAGTTCCGCCAGCCGCTCGGCATCACGATCATCGGAGGGCTGCTCCTGAGCCAGATTCTTACCCTCTACACCACACCCGTGGTCTATCTCTATCTCGATCGCTTTCGGCACTGGAGCAGAGGGATGCGGTGGCGCAGCCAATAGCCGGCAACGCGCCCATCGATGCGCCAAAAAACGCCTCAGTGGCGGGGTGGAGTCTGCGTAGAGATCGTTCGGAGTTCGGCCACTGGCCGAATTATGTCATAACATCTAACTTGCGAATCTTGTCGCCGGACCTGACGCGGGCCTAGCGCGCAGTGGGGCACGACGAGAGAGCACCCTCGGCCGGCCGAGCGGTCTCTGTCGATGGCGTGAATTGCGCGGGTACATCGGCTCAAGCCGAATTTTGATCAAGTCGTCACCTGAAAGCCGGCGGGAAACAGCCAGGGCCCTACTGACTGCGTGGTGAGCTTCTTCAATCGCGTGACGGAGTTCGTCACTGTCGATCTTCACGGTTGCATAGACGCCTGAGAGATGGATCAGTTCGTGGCCCGCCGAGACCACGTTCAGGCCACACAGGGCCATCAGGCTGCGGATGGCGGGTTCGCTTTCGCAAAACGCAAGGAGTTGAGCGCCGAGATCACCAAAAGTCCGTTGTGCTTTCCGTACGTTTCGCACAGCCTGGTCGTACTCGCGGATCTGCCGAGAACTGACCGCCGCCTCCCTTGGTCTGGGCAGCGAAAGGTCTTTAAAGGCAAGCATTCGCTCGATCGCTTGGTGCCGAAGGCGTAGTACTGTTCGTATCGGCTGGCCGATCAACTCAACAGCAACCTGACCTAGAAAGGCGGCAGCAGGAATCGTAATCAGGTAGACATACCACCACATATCGCGCCCCAACCGGTCTGCGTTTCAACCTTGGCTTTTGTAGGCTGACCTGTCCTTAAGCAACGGGACGTGCGACGCGATTGGGGCGTCTTCGTTTCTCGTCGTGCAGTGAGAATCAAATCCGTTTTTGCTCGGCAATCTCAGCTTGCCCAATCAATCAACCCTAATAGATCGTTAAGCACAAGGCGGAATCGATTATCGTTGATCGGCCCTTGGAGATTTAGTTAACGGCACGATCCTATCAAATGTCGCCACCCGGCAGACAACACCCGGATTGTTTTGGAGTCCCATGTTTATTAGGACCATAGGCCGAGATGGGATTTTCTGGTGTCGGAGATGATATGAAGCATATGCTCCAGAGCGATGGCATTTCGGCGACGATCAAGGCGGACGGCGCCGAACTGTGTTCGTTGAAAAACAAGCAAGGGCTTGAGTTATTGTGGCAGGCGGGCCCGTCCTGGCCACGTTACGCTCCGATCTTATTTCCAATCGTTGGTCGGCTAAAAAATGATCAGCTGCGGCACCGAGGCAAGACCTTTTTGTTGACGCAGCGCGGCTTCGCGCGGGACCGAACGTTTGAGTGGAGCGAGCGGACGCCAACATCCTGCTCTCTCGTTCTCACCGACGACGCGGAATCCTGGCTGCATTTCCCTTTCGCATTTCGATTGGCCGTAACTTATGCGGCCGAAAATGCCAATTTAGATGTGACCTTCGATATTACCAACACAGGCAATGAGCCGCTACCGGTATCGCTGGGTGGCCATCCTGCGTTTAATTGGCCATTGTTGCCGGGACTACCAAAAGAAGCTTACGCAATCACCTTCTCTCACGATGAGCTTGAACCTATTCGCCGCTTAAACGAGGGATTGCTGCGTGACCAACCGGAGCCGACGCCGATCCGCGGCAATTCCCTTGCTCTTTCAGAGCAGCTGTTCGCGAATGACGCGGTTATTCTAGAGCGGCCCGCAAGTCATACAGTCCGTTACGGCGCTGATCGCGGTCCATCCATCAGCGTTTCCTGGCAAGGCTTCCGACAGCTTGGAATTTGGTCGAAGCCGCAAGGCGCGCCCTTCATCTGCATTGAACCCTGGCATGGATTTGCCTCACCGCCCGACTTTGACGGGGATTTTGTCGATAAGCCGGGTATATTGAAAGTGGCTCCAGCTGAGAAGCGCATCCTAAGCTACCGTATTGGTATTCATTGAAGCGACGATATCAACCGCTACTGCCGCGTTGATCGGGGTCTATTTTCCAGCCACAGCCGACAGAGCTGGGATTTCCGGCAACACATCTATGCAGCGCAAGCTGAAGGGCGCGTGTGGTGATCCGCGCCCGCTTCAGCAAATCTTGGATAAGCCGGCTTCTCGTGGCACCAAAGGATGAGCCTAACACCTGATCCGGAGCTTGCTGTTACGCAAGCACGCTTCGATGAGCGCTAAATGCTTCTCCCGCTCATCGCTGCATTAGGCTTCCGCTAATTAATTAAGATTTTCCCGAAATGCTAACCGGCAAGTAACCGCTGCGGCATATCGCGCTCGCTGTTTAGGGCCGTGTTGATGCGAGCGTTCCATTATGCGCTTCCTAGTGGAGGCGCGGATACGATGTCTATCTATAAAGAGACCGCTATTGCGATGCCGGCTTTGGCGATGTTGCTATTCGTTAGTCATACCCTTTTCGGCCCGGATGAGAGCTATCGCCATCTAACGACCAACCCCAAGTCCTGGTTGGGCGGCGTAGGAATTCCGGCGGAACGATTTATTGCAAGGCGTTGTTCACCGGTGGTGCCGATGAAGATCCTTCCCCGCCAGGGCAAAAGAGTGTCGGCGATCTTACGCCTGAAGCTCGCATAAGGAGCGTATTCGCTTTGTGCCAGGCGGGCGCCTTCGCGCGGGCTGAACGGGGCGCATGCTGTCCCTCCCAGCGATAATGCTTGCTAATCAATCTGACCTTGGAAACCCTCATGCCCCTACTGATGAAGTGCCGACCCCGGGGGCGGTTCGGCGGGAGGGTAAGTCACTGGCTGAATTCTTCCATAACAGGTGATCAGCGAAGTCGGAAATCGTGGCGCACTGCAACGAAGCACCTAGAGCGTTTTCAAGCGAAGTGGAGACCGGTTCGCGTCAAGAAAACGCGTTAAATCAAGAAACTAGAGCTCCGTTTCGATTCAATCGAAACGGAAAAGGCTCTAGGATTCGGCGGTGCCATTGTTTGGTCGATCCAGACCAAGCCCGCGCATCATGAATTCGACGAGACAGTCTGTATATTGATCCTGGGAGAGATCCTTCGGCAGCGACCAGCCGCGCAGCGCGATCAGGGTCGGAAGAAAAGTCACGATATTGGCCAGCAGTCCACGCTTCGCCTTGGGCGGGAGCTCACCGTCCAGTCCTTCCTCCACAAGCTCCTCGACCTGGTCAATCCAGCCCTGCACACGTGCAAGCAGGCTTCGCAGCGAGCGCCGGTCGAGATTGTGGCTCTCGTGATAGACGAGCAGGATCGCACTGCTTTGTTCAATCATCACCCGCGTCACGCCGCGCAAGGCTTCGCGCAAGCGCGCAGCCGGATCGCCTGTCGCGGCCACAGCTTCCTCCATGCTGGAAATGTATTCCGCGATCACCCGGTCGCAGACGAGAAAGAGGATGTCTTCCTTTGAGCGCACATAATTGTAGATCGTGCCCTGGGTGAGGCCGGCCGCGCGGCCGATATCGCGCACCGTTGTCGCGTGAAAACCTCTCTCCTGAAATACTTCGAGGGCGGCCTGGATCAGCTGCTCCCGCCGATCACGAATGAGGTCGGGATCCTTCGTGTTGGTGCCGACCGGGCGAGCGGCGCTGGCGCGCATGGTTGCTGCTTTCATTGTTCTGTTACGGATTTCTCTCGGCTTGAACTCAATCGCGCCCCGGGGCTCAGCAAAACCGCGTCAGCCCTACATTATTGACATTCGACGCCCTCTGGAATTGACTGAGCGCTCAGTCAGAAAAATATAAGGGAGGATGGGATGTTTCGGAAGGGGCTTCGCGTCCTGTTGTGCGCTGCCGCCGCACTTTACTCGCTCGCCGGCCAGACCCGTGCCGAAGAGCCGGGGATCACGCAAGACAGCATCATCATCGGCGCCTTCGGTCCGATCACCGGCCCCGCCGCCTATATCGGCCTGGCGGGACGCGACGGCGCCAACCTCGCGATCAAGGAAATCAACGCCGCAGGTGGCATCAACGGCCGCAAGCTCTCGATGATCTTTGAAGACGACGGGCACTCGCCGACCAAAGCGCTTGCCGCGGTGAAGAAGCTCATCGATCAGGATCATGTGTTCATGATCTTCTGCGTCGCCGGCAGCAACGGCACGCTGGGAACGATCGACTTCGTGCGCGAGAACGGCCGCGTGATGTATGTATCCTTTGCCTCGGCGCCCGGCGTCACCTGGCCATTCGCGCGCAACATGTTCCGTGGCGGCACGACCGAGGTGCCGCGTTATGGCGAACTCTATACGGAGTATCTCCACGACTATCTGAAGGCGACAAAAATCGCCATTCTCAGCGGCCGCGAAGAATATCCGAAGAACGAGGGCGATGCGCTCACGGCCCAGTTGAAGAAATGGTACGAAGTCGCGCCGGTCAAGCGCGCCGAGTTCAACATCGGCGACAAGGATTTCACTCCGCAACTGCTCGATATCCAGGGGACAAATCCGCAAGTCATCGCGATTTTCGGCAATCCGGCGGAAGCCGGGATCGCCATGCGTCAGGCGAAGGAACTGGGGATGAACCAGCAGTTTTTTCTCGGCACCACCATGGTTGATCAGAACTTTCTAAACGTCGCCAAACAGGCTGCGGAAGGCGCGAGCGGCTTTGCTCTGCTTCCGCTGCTGCCGACCTCGTCGAATCCGGAGATGAAATCCTGGCTGGCGAAGTGGAAGCAGGAATATCCCAATTTGCCGGCCGGGCGCCCAAACATTTTTGACGTCCTCTCCTATTCCGACATCTATGTGGTGGCCGACGCGCTCAAGCGCGCGGGAAAGGATCTCACGACCGACAAGCTGATCGATGCGCTCGAAGCCACGCATGAGTACCGCGTCGGCGCGATCGCCACGCCGCGTACGTTCACCAAGAAGCACCACATCGGCAATCTGCGCCTGCAGGCCATGCAAGTGAAGAACGGCGAATGGCAGCCCGTCCCCTTCGAGAGCAAGCGAGCGAGCGACATCCTCAAGCGCTACGAGTAAGAAATGAGCGGGCTGTCGGCGAGGGCGCGCTCATGACCTGGCGGATCATCCTCCAGCTTGCGCTGTCGGGCTTAAGCATCGGCAGTATCTATGCGCTGGTGGGGCTTGCCCTGGTACTGCCGTTCAAGGCGAGCGGCATCGTCAACTTCGCACAAGGCGAGATCGTCACGTTCGGTGCCTATCTCGCCCTGATCCTGTCGGGCCTCGGATTGCCGTATCTCGCGGTGGTGCCGCTTGTTCTGGTCGGCGCCGCCGTGTTCGGCATGCTGATCGAGCGGATATTGATTCGACCGATCGTGAACCAGCCGGAATTCACCCTGGTCATCGTCACCTTTGCGATCGGCTTCATCATCAAGGCCGTCATCCGCCTGCACTGGCAGGATAACACCTTTTCGATCGACGCGCCTTTTGTGGGACCGCCGCTCGTGCTCGGTGCGTTGCGGCTCAACCCGGCCTATCTCGTCTTCATCGTCAGTACACTCGTGGTCGTTGCCGCGCTGTTTATCTTCTTCGGCTACAGCAAGTTCGGTAAGGCGATGCGCGCGACGGCGCTCGATCCGATCGCGGCAAAGCTGATGGGCATCCGCGTCGGCTCGGTATTCTCGGCGGCCTGGGCGCTATCCACCATGCTCGGCGCCTCTGTCGGTCTGCTGCTGGCGCCGGTCATTGGAGTCAATCCGGAGATCGGCCATCTAATTCTCAAGGGACTGGTTGCGGCGGTCATCGGCGGCTTTTCCAGCCTGGGCGGCGCCGTGGTCGGCGGGCTGCTGTTGGGACTGCTCGAAACCTATGCCGGCGCCTTCTTTGGCGCCACCTTCAAGAACCTGGTGCCCTTCGGCGTGCTCATTCTGCTGCTGTTGCTGCGCCCGCAGGGACTTATCGGCGTCTCCAGCGCCAGGCGGGTGTAGCAATGCCCGTCCGCCTGCTGATCATCTTTCCTGGCCTTGCGCTTCTCGCCGCGCTGCCGCTGGTCGCCACGAGCTACTATCTCTATTTGGTGGAACTCGCGATGATCAACGTCATCGTTGCCGTCGGCCTCAATCTGCTCAGTGGAAATTGCGGACAAATTTCGCTTTGCAACGCGTCGTTTATGGGAATCGGCGCCTACTGCACCGCGCTATGCACGACCCGTCTTGGCCTGCCGACCTTGATCGCCCTGCCGGCAGGTGTCCTCATATCTGCGCTGCTCGGTGCTGCGCTGGGCTACCCCGCGCGACGGCTATCGGGACTTTATCTTGCGCTGATTACGCTCGGTTTCCTCGAGCTCGTAGGCATCGTCATCGAGGAATTACCGGACTACACGGGCGGCATTCGCGGGCTCAAGGTGCCGCGGCCGGATATCTTCGGCTTCAGCCTGCAATCCAATAGTCTGCTCTATCTGTTTGTTTTCGTGCTCACCGTCGTTGCAATCGTGATCGGCTACAATGTTCAACGGTCGCGCTTCGGCCGAGCCTTCGACGCCGTACGACAGAGCCCATTCGCTGCGCAGGCTCTCGGTATTCCGGTCGCCCGTGTCAAGATGATTGCGTTCTCCCTCAACGCCGCGTTCGCAGGTTTTGCCGGCGGCCTGCTTGCAAGCGTAGTCGGTTTCATCGACCCGCCGGAGTTCGGGATCCTCACCTCGATCCAGCACATCACCTTTATTGTCGTTGGCGGGCTCGGTTCGATCGCGGGATCTATCGCCGGTGCCGTGCTGCTGACGGCGCTGCCCGAGCTACTGCGCAGCACGCAGGAATATGGCGAACTGGTCTATGGCGTCATCCTGCTCGGAACACTTCTATTCCTGCCGCGGGGGCTGATCGGCCTGGTTGCCCGACTGCAAACACTGAGATCGGCCAAGCCGTCCGCCAAGGAGCCAGCCTATGGCGCTCCTTGAGATCGGTGGGCTGTCGGTTCGTTTCGGCGGCGTCACTGCGGTCGCCGACGTATCCCTCGCGATTGCGGCCGGCGAGATTCACGGCATCATCGGTCCGAACGGTGCGGGCAAGACCTCGGTGATCAATGCCATCACCGGCATGACGGTGCCGCAATCGGGATCGATCCGGTTCGCGGACAGGGAGATTGCGGGCGTTGCACCCCATATCATCTCCTCGTTTGGGCTTGGGCGCACGTTTCAGCATGTGGAGCTGTTTCGTGATCGCAGCGTCTTCGATAATGTTTTGACAGGATTCTACCGGCATCAATCCTACGGCTTGCTGGCTGCGGCGCTGCGACTTCCAAAAGCCTTGAAGTCCGAACGGACGACGCGCGAACAGGCGCGCATGTTGATCGAGGCGTTCGATCTCGCTGCCTTTGCCGATACTCCAGCCGGGCTGTTGCCATTCGGCATCCAAAAGCGCGTCGATATCGCCCGCGCCCTTGCCGCCGGGCCGCGGCTGCTCTTGCTCGATGAACCCGTCTCCGGCATGAGCGAGGCCGAGGCCGAAGCGGCCGTTGCGACCATGCGAAAGCTTGCTCGCGAGCATGGCATCACGCTCGTCGTGATCGAACACAACATGCGGGTGCTGATGAATCTGGCCGAACGTGTCACCGTCCTTTACCAGGGGCGTCTGCTGGCCAGTGGGGCGCCCGCCGAGATGCAGGCCAACGCGGCCGTCATCGAGGCGTATCTGGGAGATGCGGCATGACGTTGCGTCTCTCTCATTTCTGTGCCGGCTACGGCCGCGTTCCTGTTGTTCACAATATCAGCCTCGAGATCGGGGAAGGGCGCATCGTGGCCCTGCTGGGGGCGAATGGCGCCGGTAAGACCACGCTGATGCGCGCGGTTTCAGCTCTCGCTACGTTTCAGGGCGGCAGCATCGAGTTTGCCGGCAGTGACGTCACCCGTCTGTCTTCCGCCGAGCTTGTGGAACGTGGTCTGATCCAGGTGCCGCAGGGTCGGCATCTGTTCGCCGAGATGAGCGTGCGCGAAAATCTGGAGATGGGCGCCTATCTCGCCGCAAGCCAGACCGCCCATACGCGGATGCAGGAGGTCTTCTCCCTGTTTCCGATCCTGCGCGAACGCGAGCGGCAAGCCGCGGCATTGCTCTCCGGCGGCGAGCAACAGATGCTTGCCGTCGGGCGGGCGCTGATGTCGGGACCGCGCTGTCTCCTGATGGACGAGCCTTCGCTTGGTCTCGCTCCCAAAGCCTTCGACCTCATTCTCGACGTGATTAGGCAGATCAATCGCGGCGGCACCACGGTTTTTATTGCCGAACAGAACGCTCGCAAGGTACTGCGCATCGCGCATTATTGTTATGTGCTGGAGAGCGGCCGCATCATTGCGGAAGGCAGCAGCGAGGCGCTCATTGCAGATGACCGCATCCAGCGTTCCTATCTTGGAGTGGCCCACCCATGAAAATCATCGACGTGCATTCGCATTGGGGTACCAAGCGTGGTTATCCGCTACAGACGCCCGCCGAGCGAGAGCAGCAGAAGGCCACCTGGAATTCTCAGGTCAACTTTCATTCTGAAGCGGAGATGGCGCAGTATTTCCGTGATAGCAACGTGCAGACGATCCTCGATTTCGGTTTCTCCAAGTTTCTTCCGATGGAAGAGATGCAGGCGCTCCATGACTACGCTTTCGAGACCGAAGCCGCGCACCGCGATGTCATTCTTGGCCACTGGATCCACATCGACCCGCGACGCTCGGGCGACGCAGGCGTGAGGGAGCTGCGCCGCTGCATCGACAAGCGCATCGGCTTTCTAGGTCTCGGCGTTTCCGCTTCGTTGAGCCCGCCGGCAAGCGACCCGATCTATGATCCGCTGTACAAGCTGTGCATCGAAGCCAAAATTCCCGCGCTGATCTTTGTCGGCACGACCGGGCTCGGGGCCGGTCTGCCCGGCGGGGGTGGCGTCATCCTCGACGATTGCCATCCGCGCCATCTCGACCGGGTAGCGGCCACCTATCCGGAGCTAAAGATCGTCGCCGCGCGTCCCGGATGGCCTTGGCAGGCTGAGGTCATCGCGGTTCTGATGCACAAGCGTAACATTTGGTACGAGCTGCATGGGTGGTCGCCAAAATATCACACCGCTGACCTTCGTCATGAAATTCCGCGTCGGCTCAAGCACCGCATCATGTTCGGTGCCGACTATCCGCTATTGAGCTATGAGCGCCTGATCGGCGACTGGAAGGCGCAAGGCTATCCTGACGATGTGCTCGACGGGATTCTTCATCACAACGCGAAAGCGTTTTTCGAAAGCCTGAAGACATGAACCTCGATCTTGCGGGAAAGTGCGCCATCGTCGGCGGTGCCAGCCAGGGCATTGGCTACGGAATAGCGCACCTGTTGGCTGTCGAAGGCGCGCGGGTCGCCATCACCGCCCGTCGCGAAAAAGACCTGCGCGCGGCAGCCGAAAAGATGGCGGCGGAAACCGGCGCCGAGATCTTGCCGGTGCAAGCCGATTGCCGCCAGGCCGCGGATTGCGAACGCGTTGTTGAGACTGTCATCGGCGCGATTGGTCATATCGATATTCTGATCAACAACGACGGTGCGCCGCCGCTTGGCGACCTCGCCGCGTTCGACGACGTCGCCTGGCAAAGGGCGATCGAACAGAATTTCATGTACGTGGTGCGAATGTGTCGTGGTGTGCTGCCGCATATGCAAAAGACCGGTGGCAGCATCCTCAACATCACGGCGATTTCGGCCATTCAGCCGATCCCACGCTTCGGGCTGTCGGTGGCAAGCTGGGGCGCGGTGATCGGATACGCCAAGACGCTGGCGCTGGAGGCGGCGCGTTTCGGCATCAATGTCAACACGATCTGTCCCGGCTATGTCGATACGCAGAGGCTGGAGAAGGTGTTCTCCGCCGGAGACAAGCCGGCGCACGAAATGCGCCGCGCGCTTGAGCAGGAAGTACCACTCGGTCGCATCGGCACGATCAGCGATATCGCGAACATCGTCGCGCTGCTCGTGTCTCCGCGCGGCAGCTACATCACTGGCACGGTAATTCCGGTCGATGGCGGGCTGTTCCGCGCCGTCCGTTGAGGGAGGGAACCATGGCCTATGTCAATATGATGCCCGCCGAGCTCGCTGCAAAATACACCCGTGAAAAGCTCTGGCTGCAGAGGACCGTTTTCGACATTCTAGCGGGACGCGCCGCCACGCATCCGGACCGCGTCGCCATCAAGGACCAGAACGGCGCTATCACCTATGGCGCGCTCAAGGAAGGGATCGAGCGCGCGGCGCAGTTCTACCGTTTGATTGGTATCAAGCGTGGTGACGTCGTCACCATCCAGCTTCCCAACCGCGTGCAATTCGCAGTTGCCTTCATCGCACTCGAGTTGTTGGGCGCCATCGCCAACAAGGTCAATCCGGATTTCCGCGCGCGCGAACTCGACTACATGCTGAAGTTTTCAGGCAGCTCGGCCTATGTCTTCCCGAAGCAGTGGAAGGATTTCGACTACGCGGGCATGGCGCGAGGCCTGCAGAAGGAAAACCCCGAACTGAAACGACTCATCGTTGTTGGCGGCACGGTCGAGGGAATGCATGATTTCGATGCCGGCGTCGCCGCAGCTGCGCCAATCTCCGACGCTGACAAGATTCACATGGATCCCAACGAAGTGTGCCGGATGTGTTTCACGTCGGGTACAACAGGTAATCCGAAATGCGCGTTGCACAGTTTCAACACGACGCTTTATGCTGTCGACCTCCTCAACCAGGACATGCAAGTAACTGAACGAGAGGTGTTCCTGGTTTTCCTGCCGCTTGGCTTGAACTGGGGTTACATCACGATGCTGCAAAGTATCCTCGCCGGCGCGACGCTTGTGCTCATGGAGCGCTTCAACCCGCGCGCCGCGCTTGAGCTGATCCAGAAAGAGCGTGTGACCTACATTCCGACCGCACCAGCGGGCCTGGTCGGCTTGCTCAACGCGGCTGGCGCCGAGGCGTTCGACGTCTCCTCTTTGCGCGTCGTCATCACCGGTGGGGCTTCGGCGGCTGTCGAGACCATCCGCGAGTACCAGAAGCGGATGAAAGGTCATCTGATCGAGCTCTACGGCATGCTAGAGGCCGGCTTTCAGACCTATACGCGCTTCAGCGACATTCCGGAGAAAGTCAACGGCACAATCGGGCGGCCGGTGCGCGCTATGGAGCTGCGTATTGTCGAATCGGAGGGAAATGACGTTCCGAACGGAGAGATCGGCGAGTTGATGTCGCGCGGTCCCTCAATTCATCTCGGCTATCACAACAATCCGGAAGCCAATCGGCAGGCCTTCAACAGCGAGGGGTGGTTTCGCACCGGAGATCTCGGCCGCGTGGTCGATTCCGACGGCAACGTGCAGATAACCGGCCGCAGCAAGGAGATCATCAATCGTGGCGGGAAGAAGTTTTTCCCGCGCGAAGTGGAAGAGATCCTGTACACGCATCCTCAGGTCTTGCATGCTGCAATGATCGGTATGCCGGACGTGCGTCTCGGCGAGCGCAATTGCCTGTGCGTCGTTCCCAAGGGGGCCGTTGTGCCGACCGTCGATGAGTTTGTCGCTTTCCTCCGCGATCAGGTCGCCGACTACAAGCTGCCGGAGTCGGTCGAGCAATTCAGTGAATTGCCAATGACAGGCAGTGGCAAGATCCAGCGCCACGTTCTGCGGGATCTGGTATTAAAGCGGCGTGGTGCGGACGCTCGCTGAATTCGCATCAGCGGAAACAGCCATAATGCGGGTTCGTCGAACGGTCGACCTGAGGGCTGCGCATTAAGGCTATCTGGATCGAGCAGCGTATTAAAGCGAGAATCCCGCAACGTTGGGCGGGTCGTGACACTTTTTGTCACCCCCACTCACTATCGTCAAATCGACAGTTCGCAGGGTCAGGGGGCCAGCTGTTGAGACAAGGATGACTGCACCTTGTGCGTCGGGGTAGCGGGGAGTGGGCGCTCTGCATGCCGACACCTAAGGTCAGTGTTGCCGGCGTCGCACGCCGACACGCCACCTCAATGGATCCGGCCGGTGAAAACTCGACCGGCCCGATGGGCTCCAGACGGGCTCTGCCGCCATACACCGCATGTTGTTCTCGATCGACGGTGCTATGGAATGTCGTCCGGCAAGTAAGTAAGGCTACTTCTGCACTTCTTGTCGCGCGAGCTCTTGGACTCGGTACCGCTCCTGTAACGCCGGATCGCTAATCTGGCCCGCCACGGTATTAGCGGATTGGCCATCGAGGCCGGGTGCGGCGGTGACTGCGGCCGCGAGATCGCTACTCGCCACAGGAGTGGTGATGAACGGCTTAAGGTATGTATTGAGCGCACCCGCCTTCGGATTTTCAATTTCCTCTGTCAGCGTTTTTAAATAGGCCGTCTTGTCTGTGGCTGCCCAGTTGACGCTAAACCCGGCGCGCTGTGCGAGGACGGAATGTACAACCATAATGGTGCGACCGTTGCCGTCGAGGAAAGGATGGCCATAGGCAAGATGGCCCATAATCTCGCCAGGCTTTGCCAGCATGAATGCCTGATCCTGCCCCCTTTCCATCGCGTAGCCGATGGCGCGTCGAATGACATCGGGCCGCGCGAAGAGGACCGGCCCTTTGCTCACGCCAATGCCGGGAGCATTGGTCAAGCGGTCCTCTCCTGCCCACGGATAAACGGCTTCGAAGAGCGTCTTATGGGTGCCCAGCACGTCTTGGTAGGAAAGCCGTTTCTGAAGCGCGAGCCTTGCGAACGCTGCATCAAGGCCGGTGGTGAAGGATGAATGTTCCAACTGCCGGATAATTTGCGGATCCTTGGCTCTGGCGACGTTGCGCAGATAGCCGCGCGTCGCGAAGTCGCCAAACGGATCAAATGTCACGGCTTAGCTTCGCGAAGATAGCGCGCTTGCAGTCGGACCATCAAGGTGCGGTCGATGCGTCCAGCACGTTGCAGCCCAATCAACAACTGCTCAATAGGATCGAGTTCGACCACGTCTCCCGCCAATCGCGTAATATGATGTGCCAACCGATCGTTATCGGTCACGTGGTAGGTCACGTGATGCTGCTCGGCCAGATTCTGGATGATCCGGGCAGTGGCATTAACGGTTGCGGTTTGACGGCGGGCGGACATGGTTTCTCCTCGCGCACAATATACCAATTCCTTGCCTGAAAATCCATTAAAACCCTGAAAACACCGACTTATCAGGGGCTTCACCCGAGCTGGAGGAGGCCCGGTAGGTCGCAGTCTGTCACGCCCGACTAGGCCTGGCCTAGGGCCCGTGTCTGACAATTTTTCGCCCCTCGCATACCGGCGACGCATTCCACAAGTTTGGATCGGCGCATGGCGCGCGTCTCCCCAAATATTGTGGAAGTTAGCCAGGCGGGCCTTGCTTGCCGCAGGCGTGTCAGCGTGCGCCGGCGTCGCACGCTGACACGCCACCTCAATCTATCCGGCCGGTGAAAACTCAACCGGCCTGATGGGCTCCCGACGGGTTCGCCGCCATCCCCATCGCCGCAATTGATCCGCCCCAGCGTGCGGCTTCTCCTGCGGTCCCCGCGCTTTCGGGTCCGGGTCCCCTTGAGCCTTTATGCCGCCTCGCTTGGGAGCGCCGACGTCATCTCAGCTATCTTCTGAAACTCGACGAATAGCTCTGGCTGATACTGCTCAAGCTCGCAGGCGGCGTCGCAGTGATCCGCGTCGGCGGTGCGACTGAAACCGAGGTGAAGGAGCGCAAGGATCGCGTTGATGACGCGATGCATGCGACCCGTGCGGCCGTGGAAGAAGGCATCGTGCCGGGCGGCGGCGTTGCGTTGTTACGCGCTTCCGAACATCTCAAGGGCCTGCGCACCAAGAACGACGACCAGAAGACCGGCGTCGAGATCGTGCGCAAGGCACTGTCCTGGCCGGCCCGCCAGATCGCGATCAATGCAGGCGAGGACGGTTCCGTCGTCGTCGGCAAGATCCTCGAGAAGGATCAATATGCATACGGCTTCGACTCCCAGACCGGCGAATACGTCAACCTGATCTCCAAGGGCAACATCGACCCGACCAAGGTGGTTCGTGTGGCGATCCAGAACGCAGCCTCCGTGGCCGCCCTGCTGATCACCACCGAAGCCATGGTTGCCGAAGTTCCGAAGAAGAACGCCGGTGCCGGCGGCATGCCTCAGGGCGGCGGTGGGATGGGTGGTATGGACTTCTAAGTCCGACGGTTCAGAGCACACAAAAGAGAAAAGGCCCAGCAAAAAAGTTGGGCCTTTTTTGCAGTCGCGACCTATGTAAGGTTCCTGAATTAACCCTTGCCGCCCGCATTAAACTTACTGGACGAGTTTCGTTGCGGCAGCCGCGCTATCGTTGTCTCATCGGCCATAAATATTGGAGGTGGTCTATGAGCAACAAAATAACCAAGAACTTCGCGCTCACACCAGCCCAGCAGGAGGCGGGAAAGGCTTTTCAGCGAGCTGGTAAACGAAAGGCAGCAACGGAATATGACGAAGCGCAAGAAGCGTTGCGAAAGAACTATGAACGATTGAGGGCGGAGCGCTTGGCTAGAGAAGCCGCAAAGTCCAATGAGAATTAGCATCTGAGAACGATTCGTTTTTTATCGGTGTGGCCTACTTCACAATATTTGACTGCAACATTTGTCCGTTCCTTCTCGCTGAACGAAGCCAATTTTACGCCGCTCGATCTGGTCCAGCCAACGAGCAGGCGCAGCAAAAATGTCACATCGCCCGGTAATGGTACCGCTTCACGTCGAAGCCCGAGTTTTATCTACCACTGTGGCCGGCCGTTCCTCTATGGATCGTATGGTGGAAGGTATTGAACACATGGTCATCGAAACGGTTCTGCTCATCGCCTTCGGGGTCATCGTCGGGGCCGTCGTCGTTAAAGCCTACGAGTGGCACCATGACGTTCTGTACGGCCCGTACATAAAGGCGGATCGTTTGAAACAAAGGCCACGATGATAGCCATCAGCTACGCCCTTGGATTGCGCCAACTCCCCGCAACGGCCACGGTCTGGCACTTATGCACGGTCGTCGTCCCGAGACGCACAATTACCGGCCGGCTTGTGCGCGGACAGGTTTGGCGGCGCCACGACGGCCGTCACTGGTTATACAAAAAAATCATCCGTTAGGGGTTGGCGGCGCGAACAACTGGCTGGTGCATGCGATGGCCCGAAAGGCACCTTGAGCCGAGGGAGGAATTTGGCCGCGGGAACAAGGTGGCCCCGAAATCGCTCGGCCAGATCTGTTGGCGGGCCGCTTTTTGGCCCTCGCGGACGGCTAGCCCCTCTGGCGGGCCTCTTCGACTTCCATCGGGCCAGCCGTTGGCTGGGAATTGCCGACGGCCTACGCGCTGGTCCACGGGGAGAAGGTTCGATCCCAGTTCCTCTCCCTCCGCCAGATTGGCCACGGCAGTGTGTTCTCCCGGCAATCTCGCGGGCAATTCCCGTCTTCTACGTCCTCTCCTCAGGCGTCAGTCAGATCAGCCGTCAGGCGCAAATCCCGCATCGAACCCATCTCCTCCAACAGCCAGAGCCGATCGAACAGCTTTTCGGCGTGGAGACGGTTGAAGACGCGTGTTGCGCAATCCAGGAACTTGTCTTTCAACTCATCGCGCGTGAGCGGCTTTTGCCAACTGCCCTTGGCGTAAACGACTGGCGCGTGCTCGAGCACATTGCCCGAGGCAAGCACGACAGTGACCTGGTCGGACGGTGCAAACGCCGGATCATCCGGCATTGCCTCATCGGTCGTCGTGCAGCGAACCTTCCCAAATACGGAATTAACCTCCGGCCGCGATACAAACTCATCCGTGAGTTCCGCAAGACCGACCCGCCCGGCAACAAGAGCAGCGGCCATCGCGAACTCCATGCTGAACTTGGCCTCTAAGCCGGTCCTCGGATTGCTATTGCGCAACATCAGCTTTTGGGTAGCACCAGTGTGGATGCGAAACTCCCGTACGTCGTCGGGCTTCAATTTGTGCCGTTCGACCAGATCGAGCATCGCGTCGATCGAGCGATGGGTGGCGTAGCACGTCGGATAGCGCTTCACGTTGACACCGAGACTTGCCAGCCGCCAGTTGGTCCCGATGTCGAGCGTCCCGCTCTCTATGTTCGGGGTGCCCGAAGGCGAATGGGCGCGGAGGAATCCGGTGTTGTGCTCGAGGACATCGAGCGAAGCCGTAAAGCCCTGGTCGGCTAGCCGCGCCGCGAGCACGCCTGATTGAGCGGCCCGACCGGCATGGAGCGATTTGGTCATCGTGCCAAAATTGGCAACGAGGCCTGAGGCCATTGAGGCGGCTATCGCGATCGCATGGGCCGTTTTCTCAGGACCAAGCTTGCGCAGCCGTGCGCAGGCCGCGGCGGTGGCGAGCGTGCCCATCACCGCCGTTGGATGGAAACCGCGCTGATGCAGATTGCCGGGTTCGAGGGCAGCGACCTGTGCCCATAGTTCGTAGCCCGCGACATAGGCCGCGATGGCATCGATGCCGCTGGCATCGACCGACCAGCCCTCAGCCAGGATAGCGGGCACCAACACGGCACTCGGATGACCGGACAGCGCGACGTCATCATAATCGAGTACATGCGCCGCAACGCCGTTGACGAGCGCGGCGTCGGGTGCGGCAAGGTTGCGCCCCGACGGAATCTCCGGCGCTCCATCATTTTGTGTCGATGTCGCCAGCATGGCGGAGACGATGCGTACCGGTTGTTCGGCTGCGCCGGCAATCATGACACCGACGCAATCGATGATGCCGACACGGGCGGCCTCGCGGCAACGGTCCGGCACATCAGCAGGCTTGAGGTTGGCGACGAAATTGGCGGTATGGCGGGTGATCTCGAGCATGGTCGCCTCCTTCTCACGCGGCCCTTGAATGGCTGCGATAGGTTTTGGGCAGGCCGGCGCGCGCGATGGCGCCGGAGAAACGCTCACCGGGCAACCAGCTCTCGACGTCGCGGCGGAGCGCGATCAGCGCCTCGACTTCGACACCCGTGTCAAAGCCAAGCTGCTCCAGCAGGAAAACAGTATCTTCGGTATCAATGTTGCCGGTCGCTCCCGGTGCAAAGGGGCAGCCGCCCAGACCAGCGAGCGACGCATCGAAAGCGCGCACGCCTGCCTCCAGCGCGGCGGTGACGTTGGCAAGCCCAAGGCCACGGGTGTCGTGAAAATGGCAGGCCACCGGAACGCCGCCGACGGCCGCAATCACCGCCGTCATCAGGCGTCGCACCTGACCCGGATCACCATAGCCGACGGTGTCCGCGACGATGATTTCGTCGGCGCCCATTTCGGTGAGCCGCACCGCGATCTCAACGACCCGCGCTTCCGACACGGCGCCCGCGATGGTACAGCCAAACGCGGTGGCGATCCCGCCGGCGAGCGAGATCCGTGTTCCGGCGCGCTGGTCCCGGACGGCGGCGATGCGAGCGAAATCCTGCAACGATTCTTCGGTGCTGCGGCGGACATTGGCGAGGTTGTGGGCCTCGCTCGCCGAAAGAACGTAGTTGACTTGCGGCAAAGCAAGCGTGAACGCCCGCTCGGCGCCCTTGAGATTGGGCACGAGAACCGACGGTCGGAAACCACCCATCGCCAGTGCGCCACGCGCCACCTCTTCTGCATCGGCGAACTGAGGGACGATCTTGGCCGGCACGAAAGATGTCACCTCGATCACGCGGATGCCGGCTTCTGCCGCGCCGCGGCACCAGGCAAGCTTCCGTGCGCTGGGCAGGAACGTCTTGACCATCTGAAGCCCGTCTCGGGGCCCCACCTCGCGAACATGAGCTTTCTCGCGCATCTTTCGGCCTCTTGGTTATTTTCCCTGAAAGTTCGGTTTGCGGCGCTCGTTAAAGGCAAGCACACCTTCGCGCCGGTCTGCGGTCGGAATCAATCGATTGTAGGCTTCGATCTCGAACGCAAGACCGTCGGCGAGCGACATTTGCAATCCACGGTGGATGGCCTGTTTGGCCTGGCGCACCGAGATCGGACCATTGCCCGCGATGCGGTCAGCAATCGCGAGCGCTGCCTTGAGAAGCTCCTCGGGCGGGACCACCCGGTTCACCAATCCCCATCGTTCCGCTTCCTCGGCCGAGCATGGCATCCCGGAAAGGATAATTTCCTTGGCGCGGCGTTCGCCGACGGCGCGCGGCAAATTCTGCGTGCCGCCGGCGCCAGGCATGATGCCGAGCGTCACTTCCGTCAATGCAAAGCGGGCATTGGTCGATGCGTAGATAAAATCGGCCGCCGCGGCGATCTCGCAACCGCCACCGTAGGCCGCGCCGTTCACCGCGGCAATCACCGGGATGGGACAGGCCAGGATGGCGCGAAGCATGCGCTCGAAGATGAGATGCTGAGCCACCCACGCCTCGTCGGTCATGCCGTTGCGCTGCTTCAGGTCACCCCCGGCGCAAAACGCCTTGGTCCCACTGCCTGTCAGAATCACGGCACGCAGCTCTTCAAGATCGACCGTTAGCCCCTCGAAAAGTTCCATCAGATCGAGGCCCATCTGCGTGTTCATCGCATTCGCAGCGTCGGTCCGGTTCAAGGTGACAATCAGGACATGATTGTCGCGCCGTTCCGCGATGATGGTCTCGAAATCATTTCGCATCTGCTGTTTCCCCGGTTGCGGATGTGTGCAGGATCGCGTTGTGTTGCCCAAGTGCGGGAGCGGGCGTTTGTGCGCGGGGACGCTTGCCGTCAAACGAAAGCGGAATACCGACGAGTTCGATGTCATCGTCGCCGCATCGCCCCAACATTTCAAGCGCGCTCGTCTGCGGATGTGCCGCGACTTGATCGACGCCAAGGAGCGGCGCATTGGGCACGCCGGCACCGTCAAGTAACCGGCCAAGTGCATCGGTCGAATAGCGCCTCACGGCGGCCTCGATTTGCGGGACCAGCCGCCCACGGTTCACCACGCGCGCCGCGTTCGTCGCGAAAGCGGGGTCAGCGGCGAGGGAATCGAGGCTGAGCGCGCCACACAATTTGCGAAAGAGATTGTCGTTGCCGGCGGCAACCATCAGCCAGCCGTCGGAGGTCTCGAACGCCTGGTAAGGCACGATTTCGGCGGTCCCCGAGCCGTAGGGCCTGCGCAAGTCTCCCGAGGCCGCATAGCCGGCAAGCGGCACGGTCATCCAGGCGAGGCCCGTCTCATAGAGCGAGGTCGACACCATCCGTCCTTCGCCTCCGTTCGCGCGCGCCAGAAGTGCGGAGAGCAGGCCGATCACCGTCCACATCCCCGAGCCCATATCGATCAGCGAAACGCCGACGCGCACCGGCGGGCGTCCGCTCTCACCGGTTACGCTCATGATCCCGGTGCTGGCCTGGGCAAGCGGATCGTAGCCCGGCTTCGAGGCGAGCGGACCCTTGGTGCCGAAAGCTCCGATGTCGCACCAAATCAGCGCAGGTTTCTCGGCGCGCATCTGTTCTGCCGTGAGCCCGAACTTCGAAAGAATTCCGGGCCGCAGGTTCTGGATCACCCCGTCTGCTCTATCAAGGATAAGCGTCTTCAGTTTCGCGCGATCATCCGCATCGCTGAAATCGACCGTGACGCCTTCCTTGCCACGGTTGAGGGCATGAAAAACACTCGCCGTATCGTGCCAGAATGGAGGACCCCAACCTCTGGCATAATCTCCGCTGTTGGTGTTTTCGACCTTGATCACGCGCGCGCCGAGGTCGGCGAGTATGAGTCCGGCATAGGGTGCCGCCACGCTATGACCGAGTTCGACCACGGTGACGCCATTGAGGGGCTTGTCGGTATCGGTCATCATATTCTCCCCTGAATGCGCCTCACCTGCTGCCGTCCTAACTCCCGTATACCGCATGCGGCAGCCACAGCGTGAGCGCGGGTACGTACGTGATAATCATCAGGACGATCAGCAACAGAATAAGGAATGGCAGAACGCCGCGCACGACCTCGCCGATCGGCGCGTGCGAAATCGTGGACAGCACGAACAGATTCAATCCAACCGGCGGGTGAACGAGCGCGATCTCCATGTTGTGCGTGAAAATGATCGAGAAGTGCACGGGATCCACGCCGAGCGCCGGCAGCACCGGTGCCAGGATTGGCAATACCAGCAACAGCGTCGCGATGACCTCTAGAAAGCAGCCCAGCACAAGCAGCAGCACGTTGATAGCCAGGAGGAACTGCCAGGGGGCCATGTGGCGCGCCAAAACCCATTTGACGAGTTCGGCCGGAACACCGGAGGCCGTCATCCAGTGACCGAATGCGAGCGCGGTCGCAACGATCAACATGATCGCGCCTGCGCTTTTCAGCGCATCGGCTACCACCCACAATGTTTCCGACCAATGAAAGCCTCGGTAATAGATGAGACTGACCGTGAGCGACGCCACCGCGGCAATGGCCGCCGCTTCGGTCACGGTGACGATGCCGCCATAAATGCCGACCAGCACGATCGCAGGCACGATCAATGCCGGTATTGCTCTCGCCGTCACCCGAAAGCGCTCGGCGAACGGGAGCTTCGGCTCGACCGGGAATTTCCGCCGCCGCGCGTCGTACCAGACCCAACCGAAGAATACCGAAGCCTGCAGCAGACCGGGCAACACGCCGGCAAGGAATAGACGCGGCACCGACTGTTCGGCGACGATGCCGTACAGAATCAGCGCCAGCGAAGGCGGAATCACGATACCGATCGTGCCGGATGCGCCGACCACACCGAGTGCGAAACTGCGCGGATAGCCCTTCTCGATCATTGCGGGAAGCAGAATGGTTCCCATGGCGAGCGCGGTTGCCACCGAAGATCCGGAGATCGCCGCGAACAATGTGCATGCCACCACCGTCACAAGCCCCAGCGAACCACGAATGCCGCCGAGCCATGCGGCGGAAACGTCAACCAGGGCCTTGGCAACGCCGCCATGACGCATGAAGGTCGCTGCCATGACAAATAATGGCAGGGACATAAGCGTCGGCGAATTGAGGTGATCGATCACAACTTGCGCGACGCCGATCAGCGGCTCGCCGGAAGCCATGTAGAGAACGGCGGCGCATAATCCGAGGACGAGGAAGATTGGCATTCCAACGGCCAGAAGGCCGAAGAACAACACCAACAACAGGATCAGCAACATGAAAGCTGCGCCTCGCCCACCCCGGATGTCCTCAATCTTCTCTCGGCCGCGAAGGGCTCAATCCACCGGTTCGTTCATGCTCTGGAATGTGACCAACCGTCATCGTCTGGGGATCGAAGACGAAGAGATAGCGATAAAGCCTGTTCAGATAGCGCCCAGTCATCAGCGTGGCCCCCGTCGGGATCGCTGCCGAGTATAGCCACATCGGAAACTGCAGATCCGATGAACTGCGCTCGTCCAACTGCCAGGAGGTCGCGACGATGCTCCAGCCGTACCAAGCAAGCCCGACGCAAAACACCAGCGCCGCAATACAATTGGCAACCTCCATCCATCGCTGGATGCGGGGAGGGACGGCTCTGAGCACGAGGTCGGGCCGAACGTGACCGTCGGTACGCACGAGTTGAGAGGCCGCGAGCATGATGCCCCAGACGATCAGATAAACGATCACCTCTTCGGCCCAGGATATAGCGTATCGAGGGGCCACATAACGCCCGACGACCTGCACCAACCCGATGAGCATCGCCAGGGCGCCCAACAGGCCGATCAGAAACCGCTCGGCCCTGTCCCACAACGCATCACGCAAAAGCCAATTCCCTTCGGAAATTCATACTCAGATGTGGCTGCCGACTGTATCGCCGACGAGTTTGACGATGTCGGCCGAAAACTTGGCGTCGCGGACAAGATCAGCCTGCGCCGCAACCATGCGCGCGCGGTCGGCGGCGAATTGCTCCGCCGAGGGGTCAACGAACGCAACGCCGTGCGATTTCATCGTCTCGCGAGCAGCGGCTTGCGATTTCGCCGACATCGTCCGATAGCGATCGATGTTGGCTGCCCAGACGTCGCGCATCAGCGTGCGCTCAGTGTCGCCAAGCTTCGACCAGAACGTATCGCTGACCATTGGAACGTAACTGCCAACGAATTGATGATCGGCGTAGGAATACTTGACGCCCGCTTCCCAAAGCTTGGCCGATGTACAGCTCTCGTCGGTACTCACAAAGGCGTCAAAGGTGCCTTGCGACAAGGCAAGCGGCACGTTCGGCCAGGGCGTGACATTTGGGATTGCATGCGCGAATGATATACGCCAGGAAATGCCCGCGCCTCCGGGGCTGCGGACCTTCAATCCGTTGAAATCATCGAGCGTTTGAATTGGCTTTTTTGTCGTGTACCAATTCTCGTAACCAAGTTCGAGCCAATGACCAAGAATGTGCGAATGCAACTTGGCCTCGATCTGCTTGGTGACCAGGTCGCCGGCGGCACCATCGCTACAACGGCGAAATACAGTGATCGGCTGGCCGTAGAGGGCCGGCAACTGGCAGAAGTCGCTGTCGGGCACGAGCCCCGTCATCGTCCAGGTGCCCGGAGATGCCATGTCGATCTGACCCTGGATCAACGCCTTGGTCACATTGAGATCGGCGAACAGCTGGCCGGAATGGAACACTTCCGATTTGATCTTGCCCTTGCTCGTTTCGTCGATCTTATCGAGATAATCTGATATCGCCTGGTTGCGCGGGTGTGACGGGGCCGTGTCCAGCGAGCAGCGCAGCTTGATCACGTCGTCCGCGAGCGACCTGCGCGAAAGATAGGGTGTCGCCAACGCGCCCGCCGCGCCTCCCACGAAAGCGCGCCGATTCCATCCTGAAGCCATGGTTTCCTCCCGACGTTTCGCCGTTTTGGCGTATTTGATCGAGCATCGCGCCTGTCGCAGGTACTTGCAATCGAAATTCAAACAGGAAAATAGTCTACTATCTTCGATCAGGCCGAAAAGGCTCTTCGCCAATTGGCCCAGAAAAATCAAAGATATGGGCTGGATGTTCAACTGGCGGCGGTAGCGGTGCGCCAAGCGCTGACCAAGGTTCGTTTCGGGGCAAAGTCGACATGGGGATCAAAAGCCACAGCGTTGTGTCCAGGGTGGCCATTGCTCTCGGGCTTTTCTTGGCGTCGCCGGTCCCGCACGCCATCGGTAATTTCGGCTTCACGTCCCCTGCAATGGGTCAGCCGGGCGCACTGACGCAGCAACAATCGGATGCACTCAATGCGTACGACGACGCGGCAAGAAATTTCGAATTGACCCTGGGCCAGCGGCGCGCGCAGATCAATTCGAATCAAGGGCTGCCGAACTTGCCGGGGCAAGCCCTCTACCTTGCGCGCAACAACATGATGAGCGCGTACAAGGACCTTACCGACGCTCTTCCGTCCAAAATCGGAAGGGCAAATAAATTCGAAATCCCTCCGGCATATTTTGACGCCGACAAGGAGCCGCTGCTCGATGAGTACAGGAGCCTTTTCAACCTCATGGACGCGCCGCCCTTCAATGCGCAAAAATCAGATACGCCTTTCAAGGACGTCGTCGATTTGGCAATTGCGATTGCGCGGGCCAAGGGTCTCGATACGGCGAATGCTGAAGCGGCGGGCCGCATCAGTTTGGGGCTGTTTTTTGCCGAGACAAACGGCAATCAAAATGCAGGGAACGCGCGCTCCAACAGATACAAGGGAAGTTTTCAAACCGGCCCTTCCGAAGACGAAAACGGTCGAGCGAAGTGGGCAGCGATAAAAAAATCGATCGCAGCCCTTGATCCCGCGCTGAGCCTTCGCGACGACAAGGAAGAGTCACGGATCGGCAACCTGGATCATCGGCTCAACCACTGGACCGCCGTGCGCGACGCTCTGATGAGCGCGCATGCCGATATTTTCCCGCAAGTAGCGGCGATCGCGAAAACCCTGCCAAATCCGATCGATCAAATGAAGCTGTTTGAACTCATCCAGATCATTCCCACTCCGACCAGGTCCGCACTCAGGTCGGGCAGCCTGGTCGACTACAGAATTTCCGACCCGAGGATCATGGGGTATCTGCGAAACAACAGCATCTTCGCCTTTGGACACGCTGACAGAGCAAGAACGTCTGCAACCTTCCGGGAAATTCTCGATGCGATGTGGCTCTTCAATAGCAAATTTGAACAAGCGCTCGCCAGATTCGACGAGATCAAGGCGCGTTAGGAATTGTGTCAGAAAATTGCGGCTATCGTCAAACCAAAAGAGAGCGGTAACTTGTTGCTCTCAAATCATTTTTTTCCGCTCGTCCAGCGGAACTCGTAACATATTTTCAGTAACTCCTGGTTCAAAATCCCTGTTAAAGTCGTTTTGCGCCGCCATGCCGTCTTGAGGCGCTGACGGAATATCATCTGGGGAAAGCAACAATTGCGGTGGTCAGGTAGAAAAATCGCAAGCCCGGGATTCGGCGGTTGGCCCCGCTGCATTACCGTTATTGCCGTGACGGCCGCCTTGGCACTTCTGCCGATCAAGGCCAGCGATGCCGGCTGGCTGTCGGATGTCTTCAAAGGCTCGTCGAGGGACGCCAAGTCGCCCAAGCAGCACGCCGCCTCGCGAAAGCCGGCCGTTTCGGCCAAGCCCGCTTCGCGAAAGCCCGACACCGTAAAGCTTGCTGCCCTGGGGCCGGTCGACTTGAAATCCTTCGAAACCGGGCGCATCAAAGTGCGTCGCCGCGAAATTCCGCATCGTTCTTGATGTGGGACATACCGCCGAATCAGAAGGCGCGAGCAGCGCCCGCAACATCCCGGAGTTCGCCTTCAATCTGCGGCTTGCGCAGCGGATCGAGCAGAAATTGAAGGCCGAAGGCTTTGCCGAGACCAGATTGCTTTTGACCGAGGGCAAGGCCAGGCCCAGCCTCTTCAAACGAGTCGCCGCGGCCAACAATCTGAAGGCGGATCTCTTCCTGTCGATTCACCACGACTCCGTGCCCGACAAATTGCTTGAGAACTGGGAATTCGAGGGCAAGAAAAGCCATTTCAGCGACCGCTTCAGCGGCTATTCCGTCTTCGTCTCCCGCAGCAATCCGGACTTCAAGACGAGCCTTTCGTTTGCCGAACTGGTGGCCAAGGAAATGAAGGGCCAGGGCCTGGAATATGCAAAGCAATATACCATGCCGATCATGGGCCGGTACCAGCACCCGCTGCTGAACAAGGAAACCGGTGTCTATAGCTACGATCAACTCGTGGTGCTGAGAACGACCCAGATGCCAGCCGTCCTCCTGGAGGCGGGCTCTATCATCAACCGGAACGAAGAGCTCAAGATGGACTCGCCTGAGCGCCGGGAGGTCGTGAGCAACGCGGTCGCGACGGCAGTGAAGGAATTCTGCCATCCGCAAGAGCCCTTCCTCGGTCCGCTTTGATAGCGCGGTGACGATCCCACCGCGCATTCGCTTCGGATTTTAGCATTGATGCCAACGCCCTTTCGCCGGAGGAGACCCTTTGCGCGAAGGCGGCGGGCGAGCACATTCAGCATGCTCATCCGTGCCGGCCTTGCGCTGATGGTTATGATGCCGCCTGCTCCGGCTTTGGCAGGCTCCGCCTTGCCCAGGGGTTTCGTTTATTTGCGTGATGTCGATCCGACCATTGTTCAGGACATTCGTTATGCGGGATCTCATAACTTCGTAGGCCGGCCGATAAAGGGCTATCTCGCCGCCGAATGTATCGTCAGCGTATCAGCCGCGACTGCCCTTAAGGCGGTGCAGAGGAAGCTCGCCGGGAAAAAGCTTTCGCTCATCGTCTGGGATTGCTATCGGCCGAAGCGGGCTGTCGCCGATTTTCTTCAGTGGAGCCAGGATCCAAGTCACTCCGAAATGAAAAGCGAATTTTATCCACGCACCGACAAGAAAGAGCTGTTCGCTCTCGGGTATCTCGCCAAACGATCGGCTCACTCGCGGGGAAGTACGGTGGACCTGGGCCTGGTCCCAGCCGGTTCCTCATCCGCGCCGCCGCTTGATCCGGCCCAACCCCTCAAGCCGTGCACGTCGCCTAAAGGCGAAAGATTCGAGGACGGCACGATCGACTTTGGCACGGGTTACGATTGTCTGGACGTGCTTGCAAATACCTCGAACGCGCTTGTAGGCGAGACGGCACTACACAACCGTCAAACATTGAAGTCCTACATGGTAGGAGCCGGCTTTCGTCCCTATGCCAAGGAGTGGTGGCACTTCGAACTTGCCAACGAGCCATTTCATAACGGATTCGACTTCGAGGTGTCGGCCTCACCATCAAGCCACGCTCAATAGCGCGGGTCGTACATCTGCGACTCGATGAACGCCATCAGGTCGTTCGGCTTGGGCGCGGTCGCCAGCCCGCGTCTGTAGGCGACTTCGGCGACGGCGGCGGCGATGTGTGCCGAGACTTCACGAATTCGCGGCAGTGCCGGATAGAGGCTGCCCTGCTGAATATCGTTGTGGTTGACGAGATAGGCCAGCGTGTGCGCGGCCGCCATGAACATCTCGTCGGTCACAAGCTTCGATCCGCTCGCTATCGCGCCGAGGCCGACGCCCGGGAAGATGTAGGAATTGTTACCCTGGCGCGGCACAAAGGTTTTGCCGCCGAGCGTCACCGGATCGTAGGGGCTGCCGCATGCGAACAGTGCGCGGCCAGCGGTGTGGCGATAGGCTTCCTCGGCAGAGCATTCCGCCTTCGAGGTCGGGTTGGAGAGCGCAAAGACGATCGGCCGATCGTTGATCTCAGCCATGGCCTGCAGCACCTCAGGCGTGAACGCGCCGCCGACGGCCGCAACGCCGATGATCGCGGTGGGCTTGAGCGTCCGGATCGCGGTCAGGAATTCGCCCACCTGCGCATGGTCATGCGCGTAGCGCAGCTTGTGATCGGTGAGGCCAGCGCGATTCTTGACGACGAGGCCGCGCGAATCCACCAGCCAGTTTCGCCCGAGCGCGTCGGCTTCGGATAGGCCCTCGGCCATCATGGCGGAGACGACGAGGTCGGCGATCCCGGTCGCAGCCTCGCCGGCGCCAAGGAACAGCACTCTCTGATCGACAAGTTTGCCGCCGTTCACGCGCAACGCCGAAATCAGCCCAGCGAGCGCAACCGCGGCCGTGCCCTGGATGTCGTCGTTGAAGACCGAGATATCCTCGCGGTATTTGTGCAGGAGGCGGAACGCGGAGTGATTGGCGAAATCCTCGAACTGGATCAGCACCCCGGAAAAGGCCGCGCGCGCCGCATTGACGAATTCATCGATGAATTCGTCATAGGCGGCGCCGCTCAGGCGTTTCTGGCGCAGGCCGATATAATACGGGTCGTTCAGCAATTCCTCGTTACTGGTGCCGACGTCCAGCATCACCGGAAGGCAATGTTCCGGATGGACACCGGCGCAGGCCGAATAAAGCGAGAGCTTGCCGACCGGAATGCCCATGCCGTGCGCGCCGAGGTCGCCGAGGCCCAGGATGCGCTCGCCGTCGGTGACCACGATGAGCTTGGCTTGGTACGGCCAGTTGGCCATGAGTTCGGCAATCCGGCCGCGATCGTTGGCGCTGATGAACATGCCGCGCGGCCGCTGGAAGATGAGGCCGAAGCGCTGGCAGGCAAGGCCCACCGTCGGCGTGTAGATCAGCGGCTGGATTTCATCGATGTTGTCGCACACGACGCGGAAGAACAGCGTCTCGTTGCGATCATGCAGCGAATTGAGCGCGATATATTTTTCCAGATCGTTGGGCAGGCTGCGCAGATTGACGAGAACGCGCGCGACTTGCTCCTCCATCGAGAGCACATGTGCTGGCAGGAAGCCGCGCAATCCCAGCGAGTCTCGCTCCGCTTCCGTGAAGGCCGTTCCCTTGTTGAGCAGCGGGTCGCGCAATAGCGTCAGACCGCGCGGTGAGTCGAATTGTTGCGAAGTCGGGACGGCCCGCACTGGCACGCGCATGATGTTTCCCCTGTAGGCTTTTTATTAATTTCCGGCATCCCGCGGGTTATTGCAGGAAGCGGTTGGCTGACATCAGGACAGCAAGCTACCTTCTTGTACAGCTAGCTTAAGCATTTGGCAGAATTCGCAGTCGAAAGCAACGCGGCACGCTCTGATAGCGCGGGCCTGCGGCCTTCGGATTCTCGATACGAGCGATACCTGCGTTTCACCAACACAGACCTGCCATGAAGCCGCGAGTTTAACCGCCGAACCGAATTGACTCCAGACGAAACGAAATTCTAATAGGCGCATGATCGTCGGAATAGGGCTCCGAGAGCGCCGATTTGCTCTATTTTTGCTCACCGCATTGCGAAATGAAGGCAGCCGGAAAACTTAACCATGCGAGTCGT
This sequence comes from uncultured Alphaproteobacteria bacterium, assembly GCA_963722265.1. Lineage (GTDB taxonomy): Bacteria > Pseudomonadota > Alphaproteobacteria > Rhizobiales > Xanthobacteraceae > Bradyrhizobium. Next base: position 35,721 of record CAVRKR010000004.1, read on the forward strand.
TAATGTCGCCGCCGCTCAGATGGGGCCGATCCAGCGGTCCGAAAGCCGGCAAGCCGTCATCCCGCGCATGCTCGCCTTGATGGACGAAGCTAAGACGCGCGGGGCCGATCTCATCGTTTATCCGGAACTGGCGCTCACAACGTTCTTTCCGCGCTGGTACATGGAGGACCAGGCCGAGGTCGACGCCTGGTTCGAGCGCGATATGCCGAACGCGGCGACTATGCCGCTGTTCAGGCGCGCGGCGGAACACAAGATGGCGATGAGTTTCGGCTATGCCGAACTGACGCCGGACGGGCATCATTTCAACACCTGTATCCTCACCGACAAATCGGCGAAGATCGTCGGTAAGTATCGCAAGACGCATCTGCCGGGCCACTCGGAATACGACACCGAGCGCGCCTTCCAGCATCTCGAAAAGCGCTATTTTGAGCCAGGCGATACGGGCTTTCCGGTATGGCGCACCATGGGTGGCATCTTCGGCATGGCAATCTGCAACGACCGGCGCTGGCCCGAGACCTATCGCGTCATGGGTTTGCAGGGCGTGGAGATGATCCTGCTCGGCTACAACACGCCCTCGGTCAATTCGCAGAAGAGCGAGGAAGGTCCGGAGAAGCGGCTGTTTCATAATCGCCTGTCCGTGCAGTCAGGCGCCTATCAGAACGCGACCTGGGTCGTGGCTGTCGCCAAGGCCGGCGTCGAGGACGGCTTCCCGCTGATCGGCGGCAGCCTGATCGTCGATCCCAATGGCGAGATTGTCGCGGAAGCCAAGACCGAAGACGACGAGCTTCTGGTCTATCCTTGCGACCTCGACGCAACCATCTTCGGCAAAAAGACCATCTTCGACTTCGCCCGTCATCGTCGCATCGAGCATTATGGCCTGATCACAAGCCGCATCGGCGCGATCCCGCCGCCGGAGACCTGAAACTCAACGCCCCCCGAAGGGCTTTAAGAGGCGCCGACGCCGATGTCCGGATTTTCGCTTCGCGATCTCAGCCCGCACGACCGTTACAAGCTGCTGAGCAGTGTGGTCATTCCCCGTCCCATTGCGCTCGTCACCACGCTCGATGCCAACGGCGCCGTCAACGCCGCTCCGTTCAGCTTCTTCAATGTTTTTTCCGAGAACCCGCCGCTGGTCGTACTGGGACTGCAACACAAGCCCGACCGCAGCCCGAAGGACACCACGCGTAATATTCACCGCGAGGGCGAATTCGTCGTCAACATGGTGGACGAGGCGCTGGCGCTCGCCATGAACGATTGCGCGGTCGACTTTCCTTCCGGTGAAAGCGAGATAGCCGCGCTGGGACTTGCGACCTCGCCGTCGGTCGATGTCGGGGTTCCGCGTCTTGCCGAGGCGCCGTTTTCGCTGGAATGCAAGCGCAGTGTCTCGCTGACCTTCGGACCGCAGCGTGAGCTTCTGGTCGGCGAAGTGCTGCGCATTCATGCGCGCGAAGGCCTGGTTGACGCAACCAACATGTATGTCGATCTCGGGGCTTACCGGCCGATCGGCCGCCTGTTCGGCAATCTCTACACCTATCAGCGCGAGTTGTTTGCGATGGATCGCGAGAGCCATTCGCAATGGTCCGCGCGCGTGCTCGCAAGCCGAAAAAAAGGCGAGCCGGCCGAGGAAACTTAAGGGTCAGTGCCGCGAGAACTGGACCGCGCCGAGCGCCATGGTCGCCGCCGCCTGCGTCGGGTCGACCACGGGAATACCGAGCGCGTCTTCGAGTTGACCTCGCAGGCGCGCCATGCCGGCGCAGCCCATGATAATGGCGCCGGCGCCATCCTCGTCCTTCAGCGCACGGCCGACCTCGACCATCTTCGCCAGTGTTCCAGTGCCCGATGCGGTCTCCGCCACGCTCATGTTGAGCGGCCGCTCGCCGGCCAGCCGGTCCATCAGCCCCATCTGGCGGAGGTAGCGGATATGGCGGCGGATCGAGCGTTGCGCGATGGCAACGACGCCAAAGGTTTCCGCCCGCGTCATCGCGGTGAGCACGCCGCATTCGGCAATGCCGAACACCGGCCGGTCGGTCCCCTCGCGGCAGACATGCAGGCCCGGATCGCTGTAGCAGGCGATCACGAAGGCCGATGAGCCGTTGTCGCTCTCGATCAGTCGCCGCAGCGGCATCGCCACGCTGTCGACGTCGGACTGGCTCTCGATCCCGTAAGGTCCATCCGCAAGCGTTGTGCAGACGATCTCGGGTCCGTCGGCGAAATCGAGCGGCTTGAGGGCCTCTTCGAGTCCCTTGGTGACATTGAGGTTGGAATTGGGGTTGATCACGAGGATGCGCGGGCGGGACATGTCTGCTCCTTGCAACTCAGCATGGCTTGCAGCCACTGGGCATAGTTTGCATAGTTTCGAACGCGGGTCTTGCGCAGTCCAGCGATTTCTCGCGCGTCACGCCCGCTCTCTGGAGGACCTTATGACCGAACCCGCCTATGATATCGTGATCCGCGGCGGGCGCGTCGCAACCGCCTCCGATGTCTTCGAGGCCGATGTCGCCATTGCCGGCGAGAGCGTCGCTGCCATCGGCCGGGGTCTTCCGGCGGGAAAACGCGAGATCGACGCCCGCGGCAGACTGGTACTGCCCGGCGGCGTCGACAGCCACGCCCATATCGAACAGCTATCCGCCGCCGGCATCATGAATGCCGATACCTTCGAAAGCGCCACGACCGCGGCAGCCTTTGGTGGAACCACCACCGTCATCTCGTTTGCGGCCCAGCATGTCGGCATGAAGCTGCCGCAGGTGCTTATCGATTATCACGCGCTCGCGCGCAGCGGCGCGGTGATCGACTATGCCTTCCACATGATCATCGCCGATCCGACTGCAGAAACCCTCGCCAACGATATTCCGGCCCTGGTGAAGGAGGGGCATGCCTCGATCAAGATCTTCATGACCTATGACCGGCTGAAGATCGACGACGAACCCTTGCTCGACATTCTGGTCGCGGCGCGCGAATCCGGCGCGATGTTGTGCGCACATGCCGAGAACCACGGCATCATCGCATGGATGGTGAAGCGGTTGCTGGCGCGCGGTTACACCCACCCGAAATACCATGCCATCAGTCATGCGCGGTTTTCGGAGGCCGATGCGTTCAATCGCCTGATCGGCATGGCCGCCCTTGTCGATCAGCCGATCATGATTTTTCACGTCTCGACGGCGGAAGGGGCAAAGGTGATCCGCGACGCGCGCGGGGAGGGGCTGAAGGTCTTCGCCGAGACTTGCCCGCAATATCTCTTCCTCACCGCGGCGGACCTCGACAAGCCGGGCGCGGAGGGCGCCAAATGGATGTGCAGCCCGCCGCCGCGCGGCGCCGCCGACCAGGAGGCGTTATGGCAGGCGCTGGCGCTCGGCGATCTCCAGACCATTTCATCCGACCACGCGCCATATCGTTTCGACGAAACGGGCAAATTGCGCGCCGGCCCCAATCCGAATTTCAAGCAGGTGGCGAACGGCCTGCCGGGGCTGGAAGTGCGGTTGCCGTTGTTGTTCGACGCGATGGTGTCGAACGGTCGCCTGGGCCTTACAAAGTTCGTCGAGCTGACCGCAACGGCGCCAGCGAAGATCTACAACCTGCATCCGCGCAAGGGTTCGATTGCGGTCGGCGCCGACGCCGATATCGCGATCTGGGACCCGGCGCGCGAAGTCACGCTTTCGGATGCGATGATGCACGATCTGGCCGGCTACACGCCCTATGCCGGCCGCAGGCTGCGGGGATGGCCGGTCACCGTGCTGTCGCGCGGACGGGTGATCGTCGCCGATGGCAAGCGGACGGCCGCGCCCGGCTCGGGCCGCTTCCTCGCGCGTTCCGGCGGCGAGGCCGCCAAGCCCACGGGACGGCTGGTCGCGGACATGGATCCCAAACGGAATTTCGGTGCGACCCTGCTGTGATGGCGCATATCGCTTGGCGCATAATTTGCTTAAGATAAGCGGCGAGTACGTGCCGAGATGGGATGTGGGCCCGAGACCTTCCGGGCGGGCGTCCTTGTTGAATTTCAGGGGATTGAAGAATGCGAGTTCGCTATAGCAGGCTTATGTTCAGTGCGGTCACCGTTTTCTTGCTTTGGCTTGCCGCCGAGCCGGTTCGGGCGCAGACCCGTGCTGAAACATTGCGCTACGTCACCGGCGCATCCGTCAACACCCTCGATCCGAACGTGCCGGGAACGACTCGCGAGGCTTTCGCGGTCAGCCTGAGTACCTACGACCGGCTGGTCTCGTTTGGCCGCAAGCAGCTCAACGGCAAGTGGGTGTTCGATCTCGACAAGATCACCGGCGAACTCGCCGAATCCTACGACGTCAGCCCGGATGGGCTGAAGATCACCTTCCATTTGCGCAAGGACGCCAAGTTCCAGGACGGAACACCGGTCACCGCGGAAGACGTCAAATGGTCGCTCGACCGCGCCGTCACCGCGCCGGTGCTCGGCAAGGCCCAGCTCCTCACCGGGTCGCTGACGAGCGCCGACCAGTTCAAAGTGATCGACCCGATGACCTTTGAGGTGACGCTGCCCAAGCCCGACAAGCTTGCCTTGCCCAATCTCGCCGTTGTCTATCCGATCATCATCAACTCCAAGGTTGCCAAGGCCAATGCGACGGCCGACGATCCCTGGGCGATCGGCTGGCTCAAGGAACACACCGCCGGCAGCGGCGCCTACATGGTCGAGAGCTTCAAGCCTGGCGAGCAGGTGATCATGAAACGGAACGAGGCTTGGAACCGCGGCTCATCCGACAAGTCCGCCTTCTTCAAGCGGGTGATCGTGCAGACCGTACCTGAGCCGGCGACGCGCGCCAACCTGGTCGAGCGCGGCGATGCCGACATTACCGTCGATTTGCAGGCCAGCGACGTTCAGGCGCTCGAGAGCAAGGGCACGCTGAAGGTGATCTCGACGCCGCAATATAATGCCGTCACCTTCATTTCGATGAACAACACGATCCCGCCTTTTGACAATATCAACGTGCGCCGCGCCGTTGCCTATGCGCTGCCTTACGACGACATGTTCAAGGCGGCGTTGTTTGGCCGCGGCACGCCGCTGTTCGGTGCGACCTGGACGGATGGCAAGGCGCCGACCAGCGCCTTCCCGTTCCCGCAACCGGTCAAGCTCGACCTCGACAGGGCCAGGGAATATCTGAAGGCCGCCGGAATGCCGGACGGTTTCTCGACGACCTTCAGTTTCAATGTCGGGCAGGCCTCGACCGCCGAACCGATGGCGGCGCTGGTGAAGGAATTGCTCGGCAAGATCGGCATCAAGGTCGATATCCAGAAACTGCCCGATGCGCAGATGTCGACGCAGATCAACGAGAAGAAGCTGCCCTTCTTCACCGAGGGGATCATAGCCTGGCTGCCCTCGACCGATTATTTCTACCGCAACTTCTACACCGGCAATCAGCGCTGGAACTACTCCAGCATCAATAATGCAGAATTGAACGCGATCGCCCAGGCAGCGCGTTTCGAGTCCGACAAGGTGAAGTACGACGAGGACGGCAAGAAACTTAACGCGATCCATGTCGCCGAAATGCCGCAGATCGAGCTCTGGCAGCCGAGCCAGGACGCCGTGATGGCGGCATCGCTCGATGGCTATACCTACCAGTTCCACCGCCAGGTCGACTACCGCGACCTCCGCCGCAAGTGATCCGCCGGCCATCATGAAGAGCTTGGTCGCAACGATAGTACGGGCGGTGAGGCGATTCATGTCCTCGCTGCCTGCGCTCTTCGGTGTGCTGGTTTTTACCTTTCTTTTGATGCGGGTGCTGCCCGGCGATCCAGCGGTGTTCTTTGCCTCCGGACCCAACGCCGGCAAGGAAGAGATCGAAGTCATCCGCAAGCAGATGGGACTGGACAAGCCGATCCCCGAGCAATTGCTGCTCTACTTATATGATGTTGGCCGCGGAAATCTCGGCAAGTCGCTTATGACTGGCCAGTCGGTCACGACCGACCTCCGCGAGCGTCTGCCGGCCTCGCTCGAACTGACCCTGACCGCATTGCTGATTGCTCTGGTGTCGGCCATTCCGCTTGGCGTGCTGGCGGCGCTGAGACCCGGCTCGGTGATCGACCATGGCGTGCGGCTGTTTTGCGCGCTCGGCGTTTGCGTGCCGACCTTTGTTTCGGGGCTCTTGCTGATCTACGTCTTCTACTACTTGCTCGGCCTTGCACCCGATCCGACCGGCCGCATCGACGTCTTCACATCGTTACCGCCGGCGCGGACTGGATTCCTGACGCTCGACTTCCTGCTCGCCGGAGACTTCGACGGGTGGTGGGCGGCCTTTCGCCAATTGGTCCTGCCGGCCATGACCATGGCGCTGTTCGTGATTGCGCCGCTGGCGCGCATCACCCGCGCATCGATGCTGGTCTCGCTCGGCAGCGACTTCGTGCGCACTGCGCGCTCGGTCGGACTTTCCTGGTGGCGCATCGTCGTGACCTATGCCCTGCGTAACGCGATCCTGCCGGTCATCACCATCGCCGGCATCGTGTTCTCGACCATGCTCGGCGCAAATGTGCTGGTGGAAAAAGTCTATTCCTGGCCGGGCGTTGCTTCATATGCGCTCGATGCCCTGCTGTCGTCCGACTATGCGCCGGTGCAGGGATTCGTGCTGCTGATGGCGAGCATCTTCGTCGTGGTGAATCTCCTCGTCGATGTTCTCTACGGGATCGCCGATCCGCGGGTGTCGATCTGATGGCAAGCAGCGCCCTGCGTCACACGGTATGGATCCTGCGCGGCAATCCGCTGACCGGCATCGCCGCCGCCGGCGTCGTGCTGCTGTTCTTTATCGCCATCCTCGGGCCGTCGATCGTGCCGTATGATCCGATCGCCTCGAACGTATCGCAGGCGCTCAATCCCCCAAGCGCAGCGCACCTTGCCGGCACCGACCAGCTCGGTCGCGACACGTTCAGCCGGCTTCTGGTGGCAACACGGCTCGATCTCGCTATCGCGGTTTCGGCGGTCGGTATTTCCTTCGTGCTCGGCGCCGTGATCGGCGCGTTCTGCGGTTACGCAGGGGGTCGGCTTGATCGCTCGGTCGGTCGTTTCGTCGATGTGATGATGGCCTTTCCGCTGTTCGTGCTCGCCATGGCGATGGTGGCGGCGCTCGGCAATCGCTTGGAGAATATCGTGTTCGCGACCGCGATCATCAATCTGCCGTTCTACATTCGATTTGCGCGGGCGGAGGTCAACGTTCGCCGCGACGTCGGCTGGGTCGAGGCGGCGCGCGCCAGTGGCGAAAGCCACGTCTCGGTGGTGTTGCGTTTCCTGCTTCCGAACGTGCTTCCAGCTATGGCGGTGCAGATGTCGCTCAATCTTGGCTGGGCGATCCTCAACGCCGCGGGGCTCTCCTTCATCGGCCTTGGCGTCAAACCACCGACGCCTGAATGGGGCATCATGGTCGCCGAGGGCGCCCGCTTCATCTCGACCGGCAAATGGTGGCTGGTAGCTTTCCCCGGCCTCGCGCTGATGCTGGCGGTCTTGTGCTTCAACCTGCTCGGCGACGGGATTCGTGACATTCTCGATCCCCGAATGCGGACATGACCGGGCCACTGCTGTACATCGAGGATCTTCACGTTACGTTTTCGACACGCCGCGGCCTTGTCGAAGCGGTGCGCGGAGTGACGCTCTCGCTCGATCCAGGCGAAATGCTCGGGCTTGTCGGCGAAAGCGGTTCCGGAAAATCCGTCACCGGCTTTGCAACCACGCGGCTGCTCGATGCGGCCGGGCGGGTGACGGCGGGAAGGATTCTTTATCGCGGACAGGACATCACGAAAATACCGGACAGCGATTTTCGCGCGCTGCATGGCGCCGCGATGTCGATGATCTTTCAGAACCCGCGCGCCGCGCTCAATCCGATCCGTGCGGTCGGGCTTCAGATTGCGGATGCGATCCTGAGCCACAAGCGCCTGTCGAAGGAAGAGGCGGCCGACGAAGCGCTGAAACTTCTGCGCGCTGTCAAGATCCGCGATCCCGAAAAGCGGATGACGGCATATCCGCATGAGCTCTCCGGCGGCATGTGCCAGCGGGTGATGATCGCGATCGCAATCTCCTGCAACCCGATGCTGTTGATAGCGGACGAGCCGACGACCGGCCTCGACGTCACCACGCAGAAGGTGGTGATGGATTTGCTGGCGGCGATCGCGGCTGAACGCGGTATGGCGACCATCCTGATCACGCACGACCTCGGCCTTGCGGCTCAATATTGCCGCCGCGTCGTGGTGATGGAGAAGGGGCGCCTTGTCGAGGAAGCCGCGCCCGGGAAGCTTTTCCGTCACCCGCAACACGCATACACCAGGCGTCTTGTGGCGGCGTCGCCGAACGCGACTTCGCGGATTGCGGATCTGGTGACGGACGAGGAGCGCGATCAATACCTCGCGGTGCTGGCGGCATTCCAACCGAGGCCCGCGCCGCCACCGGGCACGCCGCCGCTGCTCGATGTGAAAAGACTTGCCAAGCGATACGATCAGGGGCCGCCGGCGGTCGCGGACTTTTCGATGACCATGGCAGTCGGCGAGAGCGTTGGCCTGGTCGGCGAATCCGGCTCCGGCAAGACCACGACCTCGCGCATGATCTGCCGGCTGATCGATCCCAGCGAAGGCGAAATCCTGTTCGACGGGCAATCGATCGGTCATCTCGCCGCGCGGGATTTTCACCGTTCGCCGGTACGAAAGGAGATCCAGATCGTCTTTCAGGACCCCAACGAGAGCCTGAACCCGCGCTATACGGCCTTCGATTGCATTGCTCATCCGCTGCTTCGGCTCGCCGGCATGCGGTCGGGCGACACATTGACACGCCGCGTCGAGGAGTGCGCGCAACGGGTGGGATTGCCGCTCGAGCTTTTGCCGCGCTTCCCGCACCAACTCTCCGGCGGCCAGAAGGCTCGCGTCGGTATTGCCCGGGCCATCGCCTGCCGGCCGCGCCTGTTGGTGCTGGATGAGCCGACTGCGGCGCTTGACGTCTCGGTACAGGCGGTGGTGCTGCAATTGCTCGACAGGTTGAGGCGCGAGGACAACCTCGCATTGCTGTTCGTCAGTCACGACCTCAATGTGGTTCGCATGATGTGCGACCGCACCATCGTTCTGCGCAACGGCTTGATTGTCGAGCAAGGCGAGAGCCGGGCGCTATTCGACAATCCGCAGAGCGATTACACGCGCGAGTTGGTGGAAGCCGTTCCTCATATCGGAGCGGCTCCGGAGGTCATCGAGGTGCGATCGTCATGACTTTCCCGCTTGACCATGTGGTGATCAACGCTTTGTTCGACATGGATCGTGCCGCCGCCCTGATGTCCCGGCTCGGCTTCACGGTCACGCCGCGAGGCTTTCATTCGCTCGGCTCGATCAACCATTTGATCGTCTTTGAAGGCCATTATCTCGAACTGATCGGCTTGCCTTCGGGCACGGATGTTTTGCGCCGCGACGTGCTTGAAAGTCCGCGCGGCCTGAATGGGCTGGTGTTTCGGTCGGAAGATGTCGATGCGAACCTGAGCGTGCTGCGGGGCAGCGGCCTCTCCGTGCTCGAGCCGCAAAGCTTTTCCCGGCCGGTCGAGATCGACGGCATCGAGCAGCTGGCGCGGTTTCGCACGATTCGGACGGCGCCTGATTTATTCGAAGCGGGACGGGTCTATTACTGCCAGCACTACACGCCGGAATACGTCTGGCATCGCCCGTTTATGTCGCATGCCAATAGCTGCCATGGCTTGAGCGAACTGGTCGTGGTGAGTGCGGCGATCGAGACAGAGGCGGCGCGCTATGCGAAGGCAGCCCAGGTCTTCGCACGGAATAGGAATGGTGATGTCCGGGTGATTGAACTGGCTGGTGGATTTCGTATCACGCTGATGTCGCCCGCACGCTACCGCGAGCGCTATGGCGAGCGTTGTGTCGATGCCGATGGTCGCCGTAGTTTCTTCGGCGCCATCGTGTTGAAGGCGACGGATATCTCCCGCATGAGCGATTTCGCGGCGCCGATCTCCGAAATACGCGTTGGTACCGGCGAGCATTCGCGAGCCTTGCTGGTACCGTTCCTCAATACGCTGCTCGAATTTCGCAGCGATCGCTAACTCAAGCCGGTCGCGAAGGTGCGGTCGAAGCCGCTCCACGCCGCAGTTTCTCGGCCGCCAATGCGCGCAAGGCGTTGCGGTCAAGCTTGTTGGTCGAGGCCAGCGGAAGGCTTCCGACAAACCAGATCGATCGCGGGTGCTGGTAGGCCGGCGCGTTTTCGAGGGCATAGGCCTTCAGGCCGCGCTCGTCGAGGTGGCTTCCTTCGCGCTTCACCACGAACGCCACCGGTTTGGTTCCCTTGATATCGTCGTCGACCGGGACGACGCAGGCCTGGACCACATCGGGATGGGTTTCCAGCAATTTTTCCACCTCGCCCGGGAAAATATTCTCGCCGCCGCTGACGAACATGTCGTCAGTGCGCCCGACGAAAAAATAGAAGCCGTTTTCGTCGCGGCGAAACACGTCGCCGGTGACGTAGAAGCCATCACTGGTGATGGGCGAGGCAATATCGGGGCGATTGTGATAACCGTTCATCATCGCCGGGCTCTTCATTTCGAGCACACCGGGCTCGGCAGGCTTTCCGGCGTCTCCGATCAGCCGCACTTGGACTTTGGGGTGCGGGTAGCCGACGGACATCTCCGGCTGCGGCAATCCTTGCGGATGCGGTCCAAAGACGACGGGGCCTGCTTCGGTGGTGCCATATGCATTGGTCACGGCGGCCTTTGGAAGGGCACGGCGGATCGCCGCCCTCAGGCTCTGGCTGACGGGGGCCGACCCCATGCGCAGGAATTCCACGCTGGAGAGATCAGTGACCGAGAGCCTTTCCTTGTCGTTGAGCATCATGGCGATCATCGGCGGAACGGCGGTGAGCGATGTGCAACGATAGTCCTCGATGGCTTTCAAATAGAGTTGCGCGGTAAACTGCGGCAGCAAGATCACGGTAGCGTGGGCCGCGTGCGCGAGCTGGCTCATCGCCAGTGCATTCATGTGATAGAGTGGCGCCGCAATCAGGAAGCGGTGGCGCGTCATATCTTGCGCGGCCATTCGCGTTTCGACGACCCAGATATGGCTCTGGTGCGAGAGCACGACGCCCTTCGGGTGTCCGGTCGAGCCCGAAGTATAGAGAAACATTGCCGGTTCGCCGCTCGCAGCAGTCACGGGCGTGAACGGACCCGGCTTCAAGAAGTCGGCGAACTCGGCGCCTTCGCCGTCGAAGCGGATGTGCGGCAAATCCTTGGGCGCGTTGTCAAACCGCGACGCGTCGCAGAACACGAGCTTGGCGCCGGAATCGTGAATGATGTAGTCGATCGTGGCGGGTGGGAATTTGAAATTGACCGGCACGGCGACGAAGCCGGCGCGCATGATGCCGTGCACGGCCGTGAGATATTCGAAGCGATTGGCCGACAGAATGGCCACGCGATCCCCGCGCGCCAAACCGCGCGCCGAGAGCGCGCGGCCAACCGCGTTGGCCTGACCTTCGAAATCCCGGTAGCTGAAACGGCGCTCATGCCCGGTGCCGAGATCAATGATGGCGACCTTGTTGAGGTCGTGCCCGGTCGAGGTCAAGGCTCCCAAATTCGAAAACGCGGGGCTACCGGACACGACCTTGATCTCTGTCAGGCCGGTGGCGTCGTCAGATAGGTGCCGCGCCCGCTCGCCAACAGGCGGCCTTCCTTGTCGAAGACCTTGGCTTCCGCAACCGAGAACTGCTTGCCGAAATGTACGATCTCGCCGCGGGTCGTGAGTTCGCCTGGCATCGCGGCCCGGTGATAGTCGACGCGCAGATCGACCGTCGGAACGCCGCGCCCGGTCTTGGAGACCATGGCCCAATCGGCCGTGAGGTCGATCAGCGCCGCGAGGATGCCGCCATGGGTGTAGCCGCGATCGGGATTGACGACCCACTCTTCGCGCCAGGTCGCCGTCAATTCGATGGTGCCTTCGCCAACGGCGATGACCTTTAGTCCGAGCCATTGATGGTAGGGACCCCGCGACAACAACTTCTGTACGTCTTCGACGCTTGGGACTGCGCTCATCGAACGGAAACCTCTTTTGGTCTTTTCTCCCGCGAAGGGTGAAGGAGAAGTTGATCAGAATTTGTTCCCCACTCTCGCTGCGGCAGGGCAAGAAAATCAGGGTACGACGACGACCTTGCCGATCACCTCGCGATCCCTGATGAGACGCAGGCCCTCCGCCGCCTTCTCGAGCGGCAGCACCTCATCGATCACCGGCTCGATCCTCTTCTCCTCGATCATCTTCATCAGATCGGTCAGGTTCTCCTCATAGAAGCTGTTCGAGCCGATCACCTTGAGTTCGAAGCTCCATACATAGCGTAAATCCTCCTTCGGATCATGGCCCGCGGTCGCGCCGCAGACCAGCAGGCTGCCGCCGCGCTTGAGGCAACGCAGCGATGGCACCCAGGTTTCGCCGCCGGTGAAATTGATGACGGCGTCGACGCCACCATCATAGGTGCGCCGCTGCGGCTTGCCGTATTTCTCGATCGCCCATTTGGAGAAATCGACTTCCTTGTAATTGATGGTCTCATCGGCGCCCATCGCCTTGAGCTTTTGCATTTTCTCCGCGCTGCTCGCGCAGGCAATGACTTCAGCGCCGAGCAGCTTGCAAAGAATGACGCATCCGGTGCCGACGCCGCCGCTGGCGCCGAGGATCAGAACGCGATCGCCCTTGCGGATGGTGTTGTGGGTGACCAGCATGCGGTGCGCGGTGCCATACGCAACGGGCAGGGATGCCGCCTGCTCGAAGCTGACGCCATCGGGCATGGCGATGAGCTGGTCGGCTTCGACCAGGCAGTACTCCGCCATGCCGCCGTCGAGCATCTCGCCCATCAGGCCCTTCTTCTTGTTGAGCGGATTAACCAGAACACGGCTGCCGATCTTCCAGGGGGAAACTCCTTCGCCGATTTCGACGATCTCGCCGGCCATATCGAGGCCGATCACGACGGGCAGCGGCACCTTGATGCCCGGCATGCCCTGCACCGTGAAAACGTCGTGATAGTTGAACGAGGAAGCGCGCACGCGGATGACGACCGCGCCCGGCCTTGCCTTCGGCCGGGGATGATCCTTCACCAGCTCCAGATTTTCCAACCCGCCATGTTGGCGCAGAACCAGCGCCCGCATCGTTTCCGACATCTCATCTTCCTGTTCAATAAGCCCGCGGCAAGCGCATTCGGGCGCGAGCTAACGGACTTTTGCCGAGAGGACCGGCAATATCAAGCCAGTTCCCCGCAACTCACCCATTCGGAAGGCGGATCACGGCTCGCGCGCTTCTTAAGTCGCCGCGTCAACAATCTTGTCGATCGATGACAAAAGATCGGCAATGGGTTGGTCGCCCCGTCTTTCCAGAAAGTGTGTTACGACGCGGCGAAGCACAGAGCGAAGTTTGTCCGGACCGACGGCATCTTGCTCCGGCGGCCTGAGCGGCAGGCATTCGACCAGCAGCTGGTTTTGCAGTCGTTCGGCATCGAGTTCGACGGCCTTTATCTTGGAACGGAACCGTTCGGTCTCGCTATTGGGCGCCGGCCGCGGTCCCGCCTTCAAGCCTAAGCGGATGGCCCGGAGCGGCCGGACGATCTGTTCGCGCCAGGGACGACAAGCCTCATCCAATTCCCGGATTTCGGCGGTGGTCAACAGGATCCGGTGCTTGACGGCGGCGCAGGCGATCACGAGGAACATCATGACATCGACGCCCGCTTCGTTCTGCAATTGGAGGCAGGCTTCCGCAACCCCCGGCCGGGCGTAGAGTTCGAGCGCAAAGGCCCAACTCTCCGCCTCAAGGTTGCTCCGGGATGGTTTCATGAATCGGCGTTCTTGATCGAATTCAATCCACCCCAGCGGCTGACGGCCTCGGTCTCGACATCGAACAGGTCGAGCACCCGCCCCAACGTATGGTCGATCATCTGTTCAAGACTTCCGGGGCGGGCATAGAATGCCGGCACCGGCGGATAGACGATGGCGCCCATTTCGGTTGCGGCGGTCATGGAACGCAGATGACCAAGATGGAGCGGGGCTTCGCGGACGACCAGGACGAGCCGCCGCCTTTCCTTCAGCACGACATCGGCCGCGCGGGTCAGTAACGACGAGGTCACGCCCGAGGCGATCTCGGCCAGGCTTCGCATCGAGCAGGGCGCGATCACCATGCCCATCGTCTTGAACGATCCGGAGGAAATCGAGGCGCCGATATTGTCGACCTGATGAACGACGTCCGCCAGCGCCGAAACTTCCGCGACGCCGATATCGAGTTCCTGGGTCAGCGTGATCTTCGCCGACCGGCTCATCACCAGATGGGTTTCGACGCTGGTCGCCTTGACCAGGTGCAACAAGCCGAACGCCATAGATGGCCCCGGAAGCGCCCGTTATTCCGACGATCAGCCGCCGTGGATGGGAATTCATAGAGAACCAGTGTTCGACCAATGACCAAAGCGCCGCGCTGGCCGGGATAGCATGAAATCGCGGCCTCGTTCAATGAACCCCCCGTCGGATCGCGGGCGGCAAATTGTGGCCAGGGCTTGAGCATTCCGCGGGGTCGGTCTCAGCTGACCACGCTTGACGCCCGAACCGGAAAGCACTCTCCTTAAGGGGACGGAGCAAACGATGGAAGCCAAGCGCACCAACACGGATACGTCAGGCCAAAGCGCGCATCCGGACTTACGCGGCTGGCTGCAGCGGCTCGCGGCCACCGACCGGTTGGCGGTCGCGCGCAAGGGCATTTCGCTGATCGATGAATTGGCGGCGGTCGCCAAGAAACTCGAAAACGAGCGCGCCGTGCTGTTTCCCGCGCCGGGTCAGCATGCCATTCCGGTGGTGGCGAACCTGTTTGCCAACCGGAACTGGATCGCGGATGCGCTCGGCGTTCCCACAAGCGAACTGCTCCCGCGCTTCCAGCACGCCGTTCGCCATCCGCTGCCATGGATCGAGGTGACGACGGCGCCGGCTCAGGAAGTCGTTCATCGGAAGGTCGACCTGTTGCGTCAACTGCCGATCCCCAAACATAACGAACACGACAGCGGGCCTTACATCACGGCTGCGCTTCTGATCGCGCGCAATCCGAAGACCGGCATTCAGAACGTCTCGATCCACCGCTGTCAGGTCAGCGGCCCCGACCGGATCGGCGTGTTGCTGTTGCCGCGGCACACCCTGCATTATTTCCGCGTCGCGGAGGAAGCCGGCGAGGCCTTGGAGATTGCGCTCGTGATCAGCGTGCACCCGGCCTGCATTCTTGCGTCGCAAGCGATTGCCGCACTCGACAACGACGAGATGGAAATCGCCGGTGCGCTGCTCGGCCGTCCCGTCGAGATGGTCAAATGCCGAACCAACCGGGTGCGCGTGCCCGCGCATGCCGAGATCGTCATCGAAGGCCGGATCCTGCCGAGGGTTCGCGAACCCGAAGGGCCGTTCGGCGAGTTTCCGCAATATTACGGTTCGCGCGCCGACCGCGAAGTCATCCAGGTCGACGCGATCACGCATCGCAAGAATCCGATTTTTCACACCATCGTTGGCGGCGGCGTGGAACATCTATTGCTTGGCGGCATTCCCCGCGAAGCGACGTTGCTCAATCATCTGCAACGCAGTTTTCCGTCGGTGCACGACGTGCGTCTTACGCGAGGCGGCACCTGCCGCTATCACCTCGCGGTGAGGATCGACAAGACCAGCCAGGGTGAGCCCAAGAATATTATCATGGGTGCGTTTGGCGGCCACTACGACATCAAGCAGGTCGTCGTGGTCGACATGGACGTCGATATCGACGACGAAACCGAAATCGAATGGGCGATTGCAACCCGCTTTCAGGCCGACCGTGACCTCGTCATCGTCTCCGGCGCCCAAGGCTCGAAGCTCGATCCGTCCTCGGACAACGGCATCAGCGCCAAAATGGGGATCGACGCGACCAAACCGCTGTCAAGCGAGCCGATGCAGTACAAGCGCATTCATGTGAAGGGGATCGAGAACGTCGATCTCGTCGAAGCGCTTCAGCAAGACCCGAAGGCGGCGTTTGCGCGGATCATCAACCCATGACGGCAACGGAAGGTCGCTCCCTCTCCCATGAGCCCGAATCGCCATGGGTCGGACGGTCGATACCGCGTGTCGAAGATTCGGCGCTGCTGACCGGACGCGGCCGCTTCATCGACGATCTCGGCGTTCGCCCCGGCACCTTCCACGCTGCGATCCTGCGCTCGCCGCACGCACACGCCGATATCGTTTCGATCGATCTCGCCGCGGCGCAGCAGGCGCCCGGCGTCGTCGCGGTCTTGCATGGCGAGGACATCAAGGCGCTGACGTCGAGCCTCGTCGTCGGGGTCAAGGCACCGGTCGAATGCTGGCCCATTGCGGTTGGGCGCGTGCGCTTTGTCGGCGAGCCCGTCGCCATTGTCGTTGCCGCCGATCGGTACCTCGCCGAGGACGCGGTTGACCTGATCGATGTGCGTTACGCGACGCGGCCGGCCGTGGTCGATCCGCTCGCGGCGCTGTCTCCCGGCGCACCGGTGCTGCACGATGGTTTTGCCGGCAATGCTGCCAGCGACCGGACATTTCGCTACGGCGATCCCGAGCAGGCGTTTGCGAAAGCCACGCATCGCATCAGCATCGACGTTCGCTACCCCCGCAATTCCTGCACGCCGATCGAAACCTACGGCGTCGTCGCCGAGTACGATCCGGGCGAAGATGTTTACGATGTGCTTGCCAATTTCCAGGGGCCCTTCAGCATCCATGCGGTGCTGTCGCGGGCGCTAAAGGTTCCCGGCAACCGCTTGCGGCTGCGCACGCCACCCGATTCCGGCGGCAGCTTCGGCGTCAAGCAGGGCGTGTTTCCCTACATCGTCCTGATCGCGGCGGCGGCACGCGCCGCAGGGCGCCCGGTCAAATGGATCGAGGATCGGCTTGAGCATTTAACGGCATCGGTTTCGGCGACCAACCGGGTGATGACGCTTTCGGCCGCGGTGGCCGATGACGGCCGTATCCTCGCGCTCGATTGGGATCAAATCGAGGATTGCGGCGCACATCTGCGCGCGCCCGAGCCTGCGACGCTCTATCGAATGCACGGCAATCTCACCGGCGCCTACGACATCCGCCATCTTGCGGTCCGCAACCGCGTTGTCGTCACCAACAAGACGCCCACGGGACTAAATCGCGGTTTCGGCGGCCCGCAGGTGTATTTCGCGCTGGAGCGCCTGGTTCAACGCATCGCGGTCGCGCTCGATCTCGATCCGCTCGACGTCATCACGCGCAATCTCGTTCCGGCCGATGCGTTTCCCTACAAGACCGCGAGTGGTGCATTGCTCGATTCCGGAAATTATCAGGAAGCGATCAGGCGCGGCGTCAGCGAGGGCGCGCTCGCTGAACTCAAATCGCGTCGCGATGCGGCGCGCGAGCAAGGACGACTTTACGGCATCGGCTACACCGCCGTCGTCGAGCCCAGCGTCTCCAACATGGGTTACATCACGACCGTGCTCACCCCGGCCGAGCGCCGCAAGGCGGGCCCGAAGAACGGCGCGCAGGCCACGGCCACGGTGGCGATTGATCCGGTCGGAAGCGTCACCGTTCACGTCGCCTCGGTCCCGCAAGGGCAGGGCCATCGCACGGTGCTTTCGCAGGTCGTGGCGGATGTGTTCGGGTTGAAGCCTACCGATATCAGGGTCAACACCGAAATCGACACGGCCAAGGATGCCTGGTCGATCGCTTCGGGCAATTACGCGAGCCGCTTTGCGCCGGCGGTCGCCGGCACCGCGAGGCTTGCCGCGATCCGCATTGCGGAGCGGCTGGCGCGTATCACCGCGAGCCAGTTGAACACCGAGATTGAGGATATCGCGTTTTCCGGCGGCCATGTCGGATCGAAGCGCAATCCGGACAATAGACTGACGTTCTCCCGTGTCGCGGGGCTCAGCCACTGGTCGCCGGCAGCGTTACCCGACGGCATCGGACAGACGATTCGCGAAACCGTGTTCTGGACCCCGCCGGAGCTGACCGCGCCGGACGAGGAAGATCACATCAACTCCTCGCTTTGCCACGGCTTTATCTTCGACTTCTGCGGCGTCGAGGTCGACCGGACCACCCTGCAAACGCGGATCGACCGCTACGTCACCATGCACGACTGCGGGACCATCCTGCATCCGGCGATGGTTGACGGGCAAATCCGCGGCGGCTTTGCGCAAGCTCTTGGTGCCGCGCTCTACGAAGAATACGCCTACGCCGATGACGGCAGTTTTCTGACTGGAACTTTTGCCGATTATTTACTGCCAACGACGGCGGAAGTGCCTGATCCGGTGATCATCCATATGGAGACGCCGTCACCCTTCACGCCGCTGGGTTCAAAAGGCGTGGGTGAAGGCAATTGCATGTCGACGCCGGTCTGCATCGCCAACGCGGTAGCCGATGCGCTCGGCGCAACGGATCTGGAATTGCCGCTGGTGCCGGCAAAACTCGCGCAGTTCGTGCGTGGCGCCGAACGCGAACCGCCGGCGAGCCGGATGGCGGGAGTAAATGAAAAGCGCGGGGGCGATCGGCGTCTGCGCGGCGAGGGCGAGGCAACGGTAGCCGCGCCGGCCCAACGCGTCTGGGACATGCTGCTCGATCCCGCGACGCTTCAGGCGGTGATTCCCGGGTGTCACAACGTCGAGAGGCTCTCTGATACGCATTTCCGTGCCGATGTGACGATCGGCATCGGCCCGGTAAAGGGACGATACCGCGCCGACGTCAAACTCTCCGATCTCGACCCGTCACATGCGGTGACGCTCAGCGGCGCCGCCGACGGCGCGCTCGGCTTCGGCAGCGGCGAGGGTCGTATCACGCTGCGTCCGATCGAGGGCGGTGGAACGACGATCCGATACGTCTATGAAGCGGCGATCGGCGGCAAGGTGGCGAGCATCGGCGGCCGTCTGCTTGACGGCGCCGCGCGCGTCATCATCGGGCAGTTTTTCGCAGCGTTGGCGCGCCGGGCGGGCGGCGGCGACACGTCCGATCGGCATCCGGCTTCTTTCCTTGCAAGAATGCGGTGCTGGTTCGGAGGCAACCGATGAAGCCCGCCGCGTTCGATTATGTTCGTGCCGAACATCTCGACGAAGCGCTCGACGTGCTGGGCCGAGAAGGCGGCGACGCGCGCGTGATTGCCGGCGGGCAATCGCTGATGCCCATGCTCAACATGCGCCTGGCAAAGCCAAAGACGCTGATCGACATCATGCATCTTCCAGAACTCGCCCGCATCGAACGCAAGGCAGGAACGGTCACCATCGGCGCCGGCGTGCGCCAGGCCACCCTGCTGGATTGGCCGGAGCTGGGTAAGGCCTTGCCGCTTGTCGCATTGGCGCTGCCGTGGACGGGCCATGCGCAGACCAGAAGCAGAGGCACTGTATGCGGATCGATCACGCATGCCGATCCGAGCGCGGAGCTACCGCTGGTCTTGCGGGCGCTCGGCGGTGAAGTGCATATGCGCAGCGCCAAACGGTGCCGACGTGTGACGGCGAAAGATTTCTTCACCGGAATGATGACGACCGCCCGCGCCGACGATGAACTGATCGAGGCCGTTTCATTTCCGGCGGATCAAAAACGCTGCGCGTTTCGTGAAGTGGCGCGCCGTCATGGCGATTTTGCCATCGTCGCCTGCGCGGCGGTGGCGACGCAGGACGGGCGTGCGGCTCGCGGTCGGCGGCGTTGCCGACGTGCCGGTGGCGCGGGATTTTCCGCGGCTTGAAGGAAGCGCGCTTGAGGATGCGTTGAACGCCTTTGCCTACGATCTCGATGCGCGCGACGACGTCCATGCCACGGCGCGATATCGCCGCGACCTCGTGCGCATGATCGGCCGCGACCTGGTGCGGGAGGTGCTGCAATGAGCCGATTGCAGGCCGGCCAGCGCCATCACGTGCGCTTCACGCTCAACGGAAAGCCATGCGCGGGCGAGGCCGAGCCCCGCATGCTGCTGACGGATTTTCTGCGGCATCAGATCGGCGCAACCGGCACTCATGTCGGCTGCGAACACGGCGTGTGCGGCGCCTGCACCGTCGATATCGACGGCAGACCGGCGCGCGCCTGCCTCACGCTCGCGGTGCAGGTCGAGGCTTGCGAGGTGAGGACGGTCGAAAGTCTTGCGCTGTCAGCCGATCGCCTCGGCATTCTGCAAGCAGCCTTCAAGCGCAATCACGCGCTCCAGTGTGGCTTTTGCACCGCCGGCATCCTGATGTCGCTCGATGGTTTCCTTCGGCGAACATCCGCAGCCGGATGAAAAATCCATTCGCGATCTGCTGACCGGGCATCTGTGCCGCTGCACCGGTTACACGCCGATCGTGCGCGCGGCGCTGGAGGCCGCAGCCGAGATGAGGGGCGATTTGAGCAGGGAGAAATCCGATGCTTGATCTCGGAACCAGCTTCATCGCAAGCGTGGCGCGCGATCCCGAACACGCTCGCGATCGTCGATGGCGACCTTCGCCTGACCTACGCGCAATGGTACAGGCGTATCTCCTCGCTGGTGGGCTCCTTCGACCGGGTTGGCCTGAAGCCCGGCGATCATATCGTCACGGTGCTGCAGAACTGCGAGGCCGCCGCTACGTTGCATTGGGCCTGCCAGCTTGCCGGCATCGTGATCACGCCGGTCAACTGGCGCGCCAAGGACGACGAACTCGACTTCTGTATTGAAAATTCCGAATCCCGCGCCGTCGTGTATGAGGACGTCTCCGCGCAGGCGGTCGAAAAATCACAACGCGCGGGGGCCTTGCCACGTATTGGCGTCGGCTCGGATAGCGCAGGTCCCTTCGACTTCAACCGCATGGTCGTCGAGTCGGCGAGCGAGGTGACGCCGCGTGTCAGCGCCGAAGCCTGGTCGGTGATGCTTTATACGTCGGGCACTACGTCGCGGCCGAAGGGCGTACCGCGGCGTCACCGCGCCGAGCGCGCCGCGGGCATCGCCCATGTCGCGCAAAATCTCTACCGGCGCGGGGAACGCACGCTCGGCGTGATGCCGCTCTATCACACCATGGGCGTCCGCTCGCTGATCGCGATGTCGCTGGTCGGCGGCACCTTCGTTTGCCTGCCGCGCTACGACACCCAGAAGGCGCTTGACCTGATCGCGGCAGAGAAGATCACCAACCTTTATCTGGTGCCGACGCTCTACCACGATCTGGTGCATGCGACGGGATTCGCGTCCACCGACGTCTCAAGCGTGCGAAAGCTCGGCTTCGCCGGCGCTTCGATGACGGACGGGCTCTTGAAAAAGCTGAACGAGGCATTCCGGCCTGATTTGTTCGTCAACCATTACGGCAGTTCGGAGATCTACACCTTCACGATCAATCAGAACGCGTCGGCCAAACCCGGCTCGGCGGGGAAAGCGGGCATCAACCAGGAAATAAGGGTGGTGAAGCTCAACGCCGCCTCGGCGGCCGATCTGGCTGCGCCCAGCGAGGAGGGCGAGATCATCGCTCTAATGGCCGGCGATGAGTCCTTCGAGGGTTACTGGCGCCGGCCCGACGCTGACGCCAAATCGCTGCGCGACGGCTGGTATTTCACCGGCGATACCGGCTTCGTCGATCGCGACGGTGACCTGTTCGTGACCGGCCGCGTCGACGACATGATCATCACCGGCGGCGAGAACGTCTCGCCAGTCGAGGTCGAAAGCTGCCTTTCGCTGCATCCGGCCGTGCTCGAAGTCGCCGTCGTCGGCCTTGCCGAGGAAAAATGGGGCAAGGTCGTCACCGCCTTTGTCAAGCGCAAGGGGCCGGTAACGGACCAGGAACTCGAGCAATTCTGCCGCACCTCGGGGCTTGCAAATTTCAAGAGGCCGCGCCGCTACGTCTTCGTCGACGCGTTGCCGAGATCCCCGGTCGGAAAACTGCTGCGCCGCCTGCTGGTCGCCGGCGATTACCAGGTGGAACGCGCGCCACCCTCGAGCGCGGCCTGACATAACAGAAAGGAAAAACATGTCCTCCCCTTACGCATTCGCGGACCCAGAGACTCGCCAAGCTCGACGGTTTCGAGGTCAAAATCGACGAGGCGCATGAGCGCGCCGATATCATCCTCAATCGGCCGCCCCTGAATGTCGTGTCGATGCCGCAGCGCGATCAGTTGCGGCTGGTGTTCGAGACGCTGGATGAGGATGCGCGCGTTCGCATCATCGTGGTGCGCTCGATCGGCGAGCATTTTTCCAGCGGCGGCAACATCGGCGGCTTCATGGAGGCCACGCCTGAGACCGTGTCGAAACTTGCCTGGAACATCGCCTCGCCTGCGCGCTGTTCGAAACCGGTGATCGTCGCCAACCGCGGCTATTGTTTCGGGGTCGGTTTCGAGCTGTCGCTCGCCTGCGATTTCCGCATTGCCTCCGAGACGACGCTCTACGCGCTGCCGGAGCAGAAGCTCGGCCAGATACCGGGGTCGGGCGGGTCGGCGCGCTTGCAGAAGATGATCGGCGTCACCCGCACCAAGGACATCGTGATGCGCTCGAAGCGCATCACCGCAAGACAGGCCTTCGACTGGGGCATTGCGACCGAATGCGTGCCCGATGCCGAGCTTGAGCAGGCCACCGACAAGCTCGTCGACGAGCTTCGCAGCTTCGCTCCGCTCGCCCAACGGACCGCGAAGAAACTTCTCAACGACACGGAAGACTCCACGCTGACGATCGCCATCGAACTGGAAGGCCATTGCTACAGCCGGCTGCGCCAGTCGGAAGATTTCAAGGAAGGGGTCGAAGCGTTCAACGCCAAGCGCCCGCCAAAATTCGTCGGGCGCTGAAAGCAAACATCGAGATTGTCGATGGCGATCCGAGCGGCATTGCAGCCGGAGTTACGCGCCGCCGGGTCCGGCCCTCACCAACGCGATCAGCTCGTCGCCGTAATGCTCGAGCTTCTTGTCGCCGATGCCCGGAATGTCGCGGAGCTGATCAAGTGTCATGGGGCGCGAGGTTGCGATACCGTCGATCGTGGCGTCGTGCAGCACGACATAGGCCGGCACGCCGCGGCGGCGCGCCAACTCGGAGCGCCATGCCCTGAGCGCACTCACGAGCGCGGGATAGCCGGTATCTGCCGGGCTCGCCGCGGGCGCGGCAAGATCGCCACGGCGCGATTTGGTCCTGCGGGCGCGAATGCGGGCGCCCGCCGGATCTTCGCGCAGCATTACTTCGATTTCGCCTTTAAGGACGCCACGGGCGCTCTCCGTGAGCTTTAGCGCGCCAAAGGCTTCAGCGTCGGCCTGCAAATGCCCCATCGAGACCAGCTGACGCAGGGCCGAACGCCACTGTTTTTCATTGAGTTCGCGGCCGATCCCGAACACCGATATCCTGTTGTGGCCGAACTGAATGACGCGCTCGGTCATTCGGCCAATCAGAACATCAATCAGGTGCATCGCGCCAAAACGTTGTCCGGTGCGATAGGCACAGGACAGGAGTTTTTGCGCGATGATCTTGCCGTCGCGAAGCTTAGGCGGCGACAGGCAGTTGTCGCAATTGCCGCATCGGTCGGCTTTCGGGGTTTCGCCAAAATAGCCGAGCAGGTGGGTACGCCGGCAATTGGCGGTTTCGGCAAGGCTCACAAGCGCATTGAGCTTGCCGATCGACACCCGCTTGAACGCTTCCGAACCGCTCGATTCGTCGATCATGCGGCGCTGCTGCACGATATCCGACAGGCCGAACGCCATCCAGGCGCTGGACGGCTTGCCGTCGCGGCCCGCGCGCCCGGTCTCCTGATAATAAGCCTCGATGCTTTTTGGCAAATCCAGATGGGCCACGAAGCGCACGTCGGGTTTGTCGATCCCCATCCCGAACGCGATCGTGGCGACGATGACAACGCCATCCTCGTTGATGAAACGATCCTGGTTGCGCCCGCGCGTTTCGGCATCAAGGCCCGCGTGATAGGGCAGAGCCAACATGCCGGCCTTGGTGAGCGCGCCCGCGGTATCTTCGACCTTGGCGCGCGAGAGGCAATAGACGATGCCGGCCTCGCCCCGATGGCGCTCGGTGATGAAGGCCTTCAGCTGCGCGGGTGAATTCTGCTTGTCGACGATTTCATACCGGATGTTCGGCCGGTCGAAGCTCGCGACGAAGCTCGGCGCACCGGCAAGGCCGAGTCGGTCGATGATTTCGCTCCGGGTGAGCTCATCGGCCGTGGCCGTCAAGGCAATGCGCGGCACATCGGGAAAACGCTCGGGGATCACCGACAAGCCGATATATTCCGGCCGGAAGTCGTGTCCCCATTGCGATACGCAATGAGCCTCGTCGATCGCAAACAAAGCGATTCTCGCGCGCGACAGAAGGCCGAGGCAGCGCGGCGTCACCAGCCGTTCCGGCGCGACGTAGAGAAGGTCGAGGTCACCGGCAAGAAGCCGCGCCTCCACCGCGGAGGCTTCATCTTGAGTAAGCGTGGAATTGAGGACCGCTGCCTTGACGCCGGCCTCGGCCAGTCCCGCGACCTGGTCGCGCATCAGCGCGATCAGCGGCGAGACGACGATGCCGCAGCCATCGCGCAACAAGGCCGGCAACTGATAGCACAGCGATTTGCCGCCGCCGGTTGGCATCAGCACCAGGCAATTGCCGCCTTTCGCGACATGCCCAATGATTTCTTCCTGCTTGCCACGGAAGGCGGGCAAGCCAAAGACGGAATGCAGGATGGAAAGCGCGTCAGCGGTGACGGGCTGGCGGCTGGCGATCGAGGTTGCGGGTGCAGACATGCGGCCTTGTTGGTCCGAACAGAAATCTGAAAGCCGGCCTTCGAGGCTTTCCGCCTCATAGGGCCGGCCTTCTATCGAGGTGTGAAGCGCAGATGCTTCGCGCGGGACCCACGTTCATGACAAGGTCTATCCTGATTCGGGTCACGCGCCGTATGCTCCCGCTCTCGATCAGGCTCAAAGCGTCTTGATATATTCGACCAGCGCCCGTCGCTCGTCGGGGGTGAGCAGGGGTCCGATCACGCCCTCCCTCTTGTCGTTGCTGAATTCGTGGCCCGTGTTGCGGTTTCCACGCAACGAGGTGTCGAATTCGAAGCCGCCGTCCAGCCTGTCGATCCGATAACCGACGTTCACGGGGTCATATTCGCGGTTGCCGAGATAGAATTTGGCCGGCCGCTCCGATACTGGAGACAGCAGCGCATAGATATTGGGGACCGAGCCGTTGTGCAGGTAGGGTGGCGTCGCCCAAACGCCGTTGAGCGGACGAACCTTGTAAGCAAGCAGGGCCTGAATGCCGTTCCCGCGATTCCCGTTCATCCTTTTGCGGTCGGCTTCCGGGGTCGGGGGCTGCTGGCTGTTGTACCAGGTGGTAACGACCTTCTCGACGACCTGGCCAAGCGCCGGCCCAAAGTCGTTCGATGTGATGCCGAGATTCGAGGGGATCGCGACTTTTCGATTCCGCATGTCCTCTGCCTGCGCGGGGTTGTCCCGATATGTTTGATATCGATCGGCTCGACATGCAGATATCGCTCGCCGGCATCGTTCGGCGGCAGCCATTGCTTGGATTCGAAAAACGCATTGCTCTTCACCGGCGGCAAATGGCAGCCTTGGCAATGTTGCGCATAGAGCTGCGCGCCTTTCGCCGCCAGCGCTCCGTCGATCGGAGGCAGTATGTCCTTTGGCCATTCCGGCGACTTCAGCCCGCTGAATCCCTTCTCCAGGCTCGGCTGGTCGCCGGCGATGAGCTTTTCCATTTCGACCAGCGTCTTGACTTGAACCCCCGATGCAAAGAGCCCCCGGCCCGGATCGAACATGTTCAGCGCGGCGGCCACGCCGAGCGCTTCTCCGGCGTTGCGCACCATCGGCTGCTCGATCGCGGCGTTGTACTGCACCCAATCGAACCACGGTGCATTCCAGATGCGGGGGTAATGCACGGGCGCGGAACTTCCGGCGTAATTCTTCGGATTGTTCAGGTCGATCGAGAACACCTCGTTGCCGATGCGGTTCAAGGCGTCGAGCCGCGCATAGCCTTCCTCGATGCCTTGAACCTTGACGCTGTCTTCGAGCACCTGGCTCTGTTTTTGCTGCGCCATGACTTCATCAAGCTGTGCCTTCAATGCGTCCTTGTCGTCCTGGCCGGCATTGGGGCCCAGTACACGATCGGCGAAGCGCGCAAATCTCCACGGCAGGTTTTGCGTCCAGAGCAGCGACAGGCCGGTGGCCCGCTTGAACTTGAGCAGATTCGTAAGCGCCGGTCCGCCGTCAATGATGACGGCCGTGCCCTGATAGGTGAAGCGGCCGGTGTGACAGGCCGCGCAGGTCAGGCCGAGGCCGGTCATCCTTTCCTTGCTGCGCGGATTCGACCACACCTGTCCGGATGCGGTCGGCATCGGTCCGCCTCGCGCAAATCCGACCGGGAGTATGTTTCCGTTCGGCGTGGGGCCGCCGGGAATGAATCCAAAGCGATCCATGTAGGGCGGATCGGCGAGGCGGCCGACATCGGGGAAGATCAGCGGCGAGAAGGTTGGCTGCTCCAGCGCCACGAACCATTCATAGGGAATGCCGAAAGTCAGCGTGCCCTGATCGGCGTGGTAGTACCAACTGCGCTGTTCACCGATCCAGTTCTGTTCAAGCCAGACGGTTTTCTTGGCCGGCTCGTATTGCGGCAATTCGACACGGAGAGCGCTCAACATCGGACCATAAACGACGATCGCGATAATCACGACGATGCCGATCGCTATTTTGCGAAGCATGTTCGTCCCCTTCAATCCCCGACACCAGCCAAGAGCGCCGGCCAAAAATTTCCAAGCGTCATCATCGCCTTGGGCGTGTATTAAATCTGTTGCCAACTTATAGTAGCGATCATACCATGTCGAGTAATTCCATTTGCTCCGGTGAGCATTTGCTACCGGCGAATTACGTTCGGATCACGTCAGCCGGGATTTTCTCAGGAGATGAATTCACGGGGATGAAAATGAATTGCAGCTCGAAAAATTTTAGCATGGTCCGGCCGTGGCTTGGCCCCCTCATCCCTGGCCCCCTCATCCTTGGCGCACTTTGTCTTGTTGGCGCCGCGTCCGGTCTTGTTGGTCGCGCATCCGCGCAAGCGCCCGCGCCTTCTGCGGCCCCCGCCGTGCAGCCTCCGGCCGTAGCGCCACCGCCCGCCAAGCCTGAGGCGCCGCTTTCGGCCGACGACGTTTCCTGGCTGTTTCCAACACCAACGAAGCCGGAGGATCTTGCGAATCTGATTTCGATGGCAGATCTGACGGTGCCCAATCCCCAGGACGCGACGAAACGTGATCGCGTCTGGAGCGACGCCGCCTTTGCTCAGTTTCTGGGCATCGCCGCCAGTCCAGCCGCCGCGGTATCAGGCAGCTCTGACCGCATCGGCCTGCCCGCCGAAGTCAAGTCAATCGATGCCTGGCACATCGCGGGCATTCGCTTCGACCCCGGCGCTCCCGGCCTTTCGGACGCCATCATCAAGCAATACGGACAGTCGCCGCAGATTCGCCTGATCGTTCAACCGGTGACGAAGAATGCCGACGGCACGCTTGATGTGCACGACATCACCGCTCATCTCATTTTCGGCTTTACCAGCGGCGCTCAGCCGCCCGCCGAAAAAGGCTGTTTTCCCCGGCCGACGCCGGATCTCGCCACCTTCAAGCAGATCGTCGCCGAAATTGCCGATCTGCGAACGCGATTGAGCGAGGGAAAACTCGGCGCCGACAAGGTCGGCACAGCGGGCAAACCGCTGGGCGTTCATCCCGGATTGATCGATCCGACCACTGCAAGCAATGTCCGTTTGGAGATGAAGGCTATTCTCGAACGGCATCTCTCCAGCGCGCGGCTTGGACAGATGGCGATCATGGGACTTCCCGCCAATGCTCCCGAGCCCTGGATATTCCTCGCGATGCTGCTCGTGCCACCGGGCGCCGTGCCGCAGCTTCCGAATGGCGGTTACGTTCCCGTTCACGGCCCAACGCTGGACGGCAGCCAGTTTGCCCAGCTGCTCAATCCCGCGGGCTCGAGCCCCCGCGTCGTGCCGGCGCCGCATACCAACAATCTTGCGCCGATCACCTGCGTCAACGCGGCGGTCCCGGCCGATGGCCCGCCCGTTGCCAAGCGCCAGGGCGTGTCGACCGCCACACTTCCTTCCGACCCGCCGCAATCGCAAAGCGGAATACGCAATGTCCTGAACGTCCTCAACGTGATCGCAGATCCGACCAGGAGCCATTTCTTCAATACCGATTGCGTTAGTTGCCACACCGAAACCCGGCGGGCGATGGAGCTGTTGCGGCCGCGCGATGTTCCAAAGATCAATGCGGCGCCGCTGCCCAACGGCCCCTGGAACGTGCGCAATTTCGGCTGGTCACCGCTGGTCGAGGGGCCGGTTCATGGCACGGTGACGCGCCGCACTGCGGCCGAGACGGCCGCGGTCGTGGACTTCATCAATTCCAAGCTGCTTTCGAAGTAGAAGGCCTTCGGACCATCGACGCCGCAGCTTCGACCGGTCTGCAAGCCGGCCGCGTAAGTCCGGGTCAGTTGGCGGATGCGGGTGCGGGATGTGGTGATGCCCCGGCGACGCGCAGCGCATCGGTGACGCTCAGGATCTCGACGTTTCGTTGCGAAGCTGCATCAAGGGCGTGCCGCAGCAGGGAGGGTGAGCATCCATAGGGGCTGGGTTCGTCCGCCACGTCATGGCTATAGAAAATCAGCCAGCCGGTCGTGGCGACTGTCTCGTCGAACAAGCGGTCGATCTCGGCGCGGTCGATATCCCGATTGATCAATGGCGCGGCGCGGAGGAATTGCAAATCCACCACGCCGCTGTTCACACCCGGCATAATGCCTCGGGAAGAGCGGAAGACTTTCTTCAGCTGTCCCTTGCGCAATACTGATCCCAAACCATAGGGATAGGCGAAATTCTCGATCCTGATCGAAGGGTCGAGCGCCAGAAGGTAGCTGCGGTTGTCTTCGATCTCGGTGGCGAGCGCCGCCGCGTCGAGATCGGTGGTTCGTGTGTGCGAGAAAGTGTGGCAGGCGATTTCATGGCCCTGCCGGTGAAGCGCGACAATCTCATCGGCGCTGATTCCGTCCCAATGGCCGGACCATTTGTCCACGAGTCCGCCGGCGACATAAAACGTCGCGCGGGCGTGATACGCGTCGAGAATCGGGACGCCGACGGCCGCGGCGCTCTTGGGCGTATCGTCGAAGGTGAAGCTCACCATCGGGCTCTTGTTGCGCAGCCGGAACGGTGCCGTGCAAATATGCCTGGCCAAGCGGTTGCTGATGCGCGCCCTCAACGCCGACCAGTCCTGGCGCATGGTCATTATTTCACCACGCTCGGACTGGTTCGCGGCAGCGGGGCTTGCGCGCCGTCGTAGAGATAGCCGAGCCAGTTGCGGAAAATACCGGTTGCCGCGGCACTTGTCCGCGACATCCTGCCGAAGCGTGCGTTCGGGCAACTCGGCGCTCAGCGCCGGCCTTCGTTCGGAACTTGCGCGTTTTGCGAAGCTTGCAAGCCTCTCCTCGGTCTCGGCGTCGAAATAGCCGGCAGGGACAGCCGGATAGGTGTCGCGCTCGCCGGCAAGAAAGCGCGAGATGTCGCGCAGATATTCGCGTTCCAGCGACAGCGCCTCATATTCCGGATGTCCCTGAAAGAAGATGAATTCGCTGCTGCCCAGCTGCTTGGCGAAAATATCAACGCCGCCTTCCGGCGAATGCGTCAGCAATTGATAGTCTGTTGCCGTCAGATCGCCGGCGTGCAGTTCATTGAGGCGCGAGTGCGACACCCTGAAGCGGGGAGGGGAGATCGTCCGTCAGCCAGTGGCTCGGTGACGGCGAAGCAGTCGTAGATTCCCGAGCATTTTGTCGTCGAGCCGCCGGCGCTCGATGACGTCGAGATGCAATACCGCGGCATGCGCCGCAAGACACGACCAGATGGTCGAGCGGGTGTTGGTCTTCGCCCAGTCGACGATGTCCGTGAGATCCCGCCAGAACGTTTCCTCGGCAAGCGTTGCGGCGATCGGTTCCGCGCCGGTAACAATCAATCCGTCGATCTGCAGGTGATCGAGATCGGTGATGTCGGTATATTGCTCGTCGACGCGCCATCTTGCGGTTTGCGACCGTTTCACGGACGGCAGCGAGAAGCAGTGGAAATCGATGCGAATGTCCCCGGCGGCTTGTCTTAGCAGCCGCATGAACTGGCGTTCCGTTGCCTGCAGCGCGGCGTCCGGCATGTTGTTGATGAGCCCGATCGTGAGGTCGACATCGACGTTTTGCGGATGGCCGAATTTGTCCTCTCGCCGCTGCTGCGTCGGCGCGAGACCGGGACTGACGATCAACCGGCGTTTTTCCAAGAGGAGCGTCATGTGAGGCGCATCCTCGATTATTCCGCTGCTTCGAGCCGCGGACGCGTCGAGCAAGCCGTCGCCAGCGCCTGATCGATATCCTCGATGATGTCGCTGACATGTTCGATACCGATCGAAAGCCGGATGGTTTCCGGCAGGATGCCGGCCATGCGCTGCTGTTCGGCCGACATCTGGCGATGGGTGGTGGAAGCGGGATGGCAGGCGAGCGATTTGGCGTCGCCGATATTGACGAGCCGCGTGATCAGCTTCAGCGAGTCGTAGAAGGCCTTGCCGGCTTCGAGGCCGCCCTTGATGCCGAAGGTGAAGAGCGAAGAGGCATTGCCGCTGAGATATTTCTGCACCAGCGCGTAATACGGGCTGTCGGGGAAGCCCGCATAATTGACCCAATCAACGCGCGGATCGTTGCGCAGGAATTCGGCGACCTTGCGCGCGTTCTCGACATGCCGCTCGACGCGCAACGCCACGGTCTCGATTCCCTGCAGCAGCAGGAATGCGTTGAACGGCGAAAGCACCGCGCCCATGGTGCGCTGATAGACGCTGCGCGCGCGCTCGATATAGGCCCTGGTGCCGAAGCGCTCTGGCATAGACGAGGCCGTGATAGGACGCGTCCGGTTCGTTGAAGGCCGGAAAGCGGCGGGCGTGCTCCGCCCAGGGGAAGCGGCCGCTGTCGACGATGGCGCCGCCAAGCGTGGTGCCATGGCCGCCGAGGAATTTCGTCAGCGAGTGGATCGCGATATCGGCGCCGTAATCGAAGGGTTTTAGCAGGATGGGCGTGGCGACCGTGTTGTCGACGACCAGCGGCACGCCGTGACGGTGCGCGACCTTTGCCAGCGCCTCGATGTCGCAGACATTGCCGGCGGGATTGCCGATCGTCTCGGCGAAGACGGCCTTGGTATTCTCGTCGATCAGCCGTTCGATGGCGTCGGCCTTGTCGCTGTCGGCAAAGCGGGTGGTGATACCCTGGCGCGGCAGGATGTGGCCGAGCAAGGTGTGCGTGGTGCCGTAAAGCTGCGGCACTGAGACAATGTTGCCGCCGAAATCGGCGAGATTGACGATGGCGAAATGCAGCGCGGCCTGACCGGTCGCAACCGCCAGCGCGCCCACGCCGCCTTCGAGTTCTGCGATGCGCTTTTCGAGAACGGCAGTGGTCGGATTGGCGATCCGGCTATAGCGATAGCCTTCGGCTTCCAGGTTGAATAGCGCAGCACCGTGATCGGCGCTGTCGAACGCATAGGCCGCGGTCTGGTAGATCGGAACGGCAACCGATTTGGTGGTCGGGTCAGGTTCGTAGCCGGCGTGAATGGCGATGGTTTCGCTGCGCATTATCCACCTCTACGATTCTCGCGTATCGCACTTGACCATGCGTTTTATTCGCAAGCCACCTTGTTAGAGGCGGACGGTCAACCCTTCAATAATTCGCGCCAAGATTGAGGAAATAACCCTAACGGACGTCGCCGAGTTGATTAAAATTTGAACGGATTCGTTATTCCCGCGTAACCATGTTTGGCGGCTTAGGTTAAGCCTTCGTCGGCAACGCGGAAGGCGCCCGTCAGCCGCCTATTACGCGCCGCACTTGTTCGCCAATCTGGTGCAGGACCAGGCGTCCCTGCGGCAGGATTGCGCCGATGGCGTGGAAATTGTGAATCATGCCCTCGTGGCAGACGTGATCGACCGCAACGCCCGCCGCGATCAGTTTGGCGGCATAGGCATTGCCTTCGTCTCGCATCGGATCGAACTCGGCGGTATGAATGATCGCCGGCGGGAGGCCCGACAAATTTCGTCGCGCGCAATGGCGAGATTCTGGGATCGGCAAGATCCGCATCGGCGTGAAGGTAGTCGGCGAGATCAGCCTCGATCGTCAGGCGGTCGAGCAGATGGTCTTCGGCGAATTCCTCGCGCGACGGCGAGACATCCTCGAAATCGAGCACCGGGCAGATCAGGCATTGCGCCGCTATCGTGGGCCCCGCGTCTCGTAAGGCTTCCTGACAAACCACGGCGGCCAGCGTTGCGCCGGCGGAATCGCCTCCGACCATGAGCCGCGCGGCATCAATGCCTAGCGAGGCAGCATGCGTGGCTACGAAGAGCGTGGCTGCGATCGCATCCTCGACCGCGGCAGGAAACTTGTGCTCGGGCGCCAGCCGGTAGTCCACGGAAACGAGGCGACAGCCGGTCGTCTGCGCCAGCGCCGCGGCGATCGCGGTCATGGGTCTCGATGCTGCCCGCGACCAGGCCGCCGCCATGGAAGAAAACGAAGCCCGGCAATGATTCGTCGGTGGCGCCCGTCGGCGTATAGAGACGGTAGCGGAGATCGCCCGCGGGGCCCGGCATCAGGCCGTCGATCCCGGCAACGGCGTCAACATCCGCGCGGGCAAATTGCATCAGCTTGGCGAGCGCCTGGCGGCGGGTCTCGGCGTTCGGCCGCGATCGATCGCGCGGGCGAGCCGCCGCCGTCATCGCGAGAAAGCGCTTGGCCAGGGGATCGAGGGGCATATCGGCTCCGGTACCTGCGAGCAGCATACCATCGTGGTCTACCAATCGTGAATCGACTGCTTCCGTTTCCGATCACGAAAAGGAAATCCTTAAGCAGATTGGGACAATAGTGGCGACATCATGCATGGCACCCGCCGGTCCGAGCGCGCAGATGACAATCAAGGCCCCGACCGTAAAACCGGTCAGTTTTTCCGAGACCTGGACCTTCTTTGAAGGCGGTTGGCACGACGGCAATGTACCGATCATGGGCCCACGCACCCATGGGGCGTGGCTGGCATCGACCGTGTTCGACGGCGCGCGGGCCTTCGAAGGCGTGGCGCCCGATCTCAAGGCGCACTGCGAGCGGGTCAATCAGTCCGCGATCAATTTCAAGCTCAAGCCCGTTGTCGATAGCCGAACCTGGCTGGCGCTGGCGCGGGAGGGTATCGCGCGCTTCGATGCCAATGCAGAGCTCTACATCCGCCCTATGTATTGGGCCCAGAACGCCAGCGGCGGCGGCGTGCTGTTTGATCCCGAAACCACGAACTGGTGCCTGTGCATCTATGTCGCGCCGATGCCGCCGACATCTGGTTCGGCGATTACGCTATCACCGTTTCGAAGACCCACGATGGAGAGCGCGCCGGTCGACTGCAAAGCGGGCTGCCTCTATCCCAACAATTCGCGCGCGCTGATCGAAGCGCAGGCGCGCGGTTTCAACAATTGCCTGATGCTCGATGTGCTTGGCAATGTCGCCGAATTCGGCAACGCGAACGTCTTCATGGCGAAGGACGGCGTTGTCTATACGCCGGCGCCGAACGGCACTTTCCTGAACGGCATCACGCGGCAGCGCGTGATCGGTCTGTTGCGCGCCGCCGGTGTTACCGTCGTCGAAAAAACGCTAACATACCGGGATTTTCAGGGCGCGGACGAAATTTTCTCCAGCGGAAATTTCGCCAAGGTCGCGCCGGTGATCCGGATCGACGACCGCTCGTTGCAGCCCGGCCCGTTCTACAGTCGCGCGCGCAAGCTGTACTGGGACTTCGCCCACGGCTAAACCCGGTCGTTCCGGGGCGATGCAAAGCATCGAACTACGATGTGCACTTGCAGATCGGAGAATCTCGAGATTCCGGGTCTGATGCTTACGCACCGTCCCGGAATGACGAAGAGTGGATGAGCCGTGGTCTTGGAGCGACTCTCTACCCCTGCTGCAGGGCGCGCTCGCGAATGCCCGAAAGCGTGGCCGCCGGCAGGATGGCGTCGGGATCGATCTTCAGATGAATGATAGAGGGCAGGCCCGAATCGCGCGCGGCGGCAAACGCCGCCGGAAAATCCGAGGTCTTGTTCACCACCGCGCCAAAGCCGCCGAAGGCGCGCGCATAGGCATCGAAATCCGGATTGAGCAACTCCGTGGCGCTGACGCGGCCGGGGAATTCGCGCTCCTGATGCATGCGGATCGTGCCGTACATTCCGTTGTCGCAGACCACGACGATGATCGGCAGGCGATATTGAACGGCCAGCGCAAATTCCTGGCCGCTCATCAGGAAATCGCCATCGCCATTGACCGACAGCACTAGTCGGTCCGGATGCAGCCGCTGCATCGCGATCGCCGCCGGCATGCCGTAACCCATCGACGCCGAGGTCGGCGCGACATGGGTCATGAATTCGCGGAAACGATAGAAGCGATGGATCCATGAGGCATAATTGCCGGCGCCGTTGCAGAGGATAGTGTCGGTCGGCACATGATCGCGCAGCCAGATCATGATCTCGCCGAGATTGACGTTGCCGGGTTGTGGCGTCGCGTTGCTGGTCCAGGCGAGAAAATCTTCATGCGCGGCCGCGGCGTTTTCGCGCCAGGCCGGGTTCGCCGCGATTTTGAGGCGCGTGAGCGCGGCGACAAAGCGGTTCGGCGTGGCATGGATGGCAAGATGCGGCCGATAGACGCGGCCAAGTTCTTCGGCGCCGGGATGGATGTGGACAAGTTTGGTTTGCGGCGAGGGGCTCGAAATCAGCGAGTAGCCCTGCGAGGGGATTTCGCCGAGGCGACCGCCAACCAGCACCAACAGATCGGCCGCCCTGGCGCGCGCCACGAGCTTGGGATTTGGACCAAGCCCAAGATCGCCTGCATAGAGCGGGTGCAGCGGGTCGAACAGCGTCGAGCGGCGATAACTGGTCGCGATCGGCAGTCCCGTGCGCTCCGCGAATTGGTGAATCTGGCGGCGCGCGACCTCGGTCCAGCGGCTGCCGCCGAGCACGATGAGCGGGTTCTTCGCCTCGGCGAGAAGTTCGCCGAGCCTCGCCATCTCTTCCTCGCCCGGCGAGGTCTCGACCGGCTCAAAGGGCGGGGCATTGGAGACATTGACGCGCTCGCTCAAGACGTCCTTCGGCAGCGCCACGACCACCGGGCCCGGCCGGCCGCTGCAAGCGGTGTAGAATGCGCGTGAGAGAAATTCAATGATGCGGTTGGGGTCGTCGACCTCGACCGTCCATTTGGTCATGCTGCCGAACACCGCGCGGTAATCGAGCTCCTGAAAGGCTTCGCGCTCCCGCACGGAAGTTTCCACCTGGCCGACGAACATGATCATCGGCGTCGAATCCTGTTGCGCAATATGAATGCCGGCCGAAGCGTTGGTCGCACCGGGACCACGGGTGACGAAGCAGATGCCCGGCCGCCCCGTGGTCTTGCCGACCGCTTCCGCCATCATCGCCGCGCCGCCTTCATGACGGCAGACGGTGACCGTGATGCCGCTGTCACGAAGCGCGTCCAGCACCGGGAGAAAGCTCTCGCCGGGAACGCAGAATACATGCTCGACGCCATTGATCTGAAGCTGTTCGACCAGCGCGGCGGCGGCGGTCCGGTGAGGGGTGAGCTTGTGCACGGAAACGCCTTTCGGAAAAGCGCGCCAATGCGCGCTCATCAATCGGTCGCGCTTTTCGGTTATAGCCCGAGCAGTTTCCGCACCGCCGAGGGCCACTTCGCGAGATCCGTGCCGTGGGTGTGGAACATCGCGACCGCCAGGCGGTCCATCCCGAACGCCACACAGCCGGTGTGGGCCGGCTCGCCATTGGCGTCTTTGATGTCCCAGGTCGTGCCGAAATGGTCGCGGTGATAGTTGAAGCTCATGCACGCGGTCGGCTGCTGTTCCGAGCGCAGCGGAACCAGCAGCTCGAACTTCAGCGATTGCTGCTTCTGGCTGACTGCCTTCATCTGGCCGACGCGGCCGAAGAACGGATCGCTCGCGTAATCGACCCTGAAGCTTAGGCCGAGGTCGCGCGCGATGGCCTGCGCCCGCACCATCCAGCGCTCGCGGAAATCGGACACGTCGTTGGGACTGCCGATGCAGACATATTCGCGCATCCGGAACGATTGCAGCCGGTCGAGATGGCGCGACGGTTCGTGGCGGAAGCAGTCGGCCGCGACGTCGAAACGCAGGCCGCCTGACGGCAACGGACCGCGGGCGGCCGCGATCGGATAGACCGGATAGCAGGCCGCCGGCGACAGCACGAGGTCGGCAGGCGAGAGCGATGTGGTCCAGTCGCCGCCGGCATCGAAGCGGCTGACCGCGGCATTGATCTCGCGTTCGGTTCCATGCAGGCCGCAGACGCAGCCGAGCAGGTTTGGGAAACTCTTCAGGTAACCGGATTTCTCCAGTTGCGCGCGGTTCATCACCGGCGGGAAGCGCATCACTTCGGTATTGGGTTCGCGGTTGCGGGTGATCAGGGCGGCGAGCCGCTCGATCATATCTTCGTAAAGCGCGGTTCGGGCGTAAACGCCGTCGGTGCCCATGTTGTGGAACAACCGATCTGCGAGATGATCCAGCGGATCGGCTACCTCCGGTGCCGTCTCAGGCGAAGCAGTTCGGACGACAACATTCATGTTCGGCCTTCCCTTTGGCTCTGTCGAAAGTCTGACGCTCAGTCGCGCAAGGAAGTGGGCACGCCACTCATCAGGCTCGCGGTCGCGATGTTGGTGAGGATGCGATCGTTGTTGATCATGATCGGCGCCGAAAGCACGTCGCGCAGCAGGCGGCCGACGCTGAAGTCGCCGTCATTGCGATAGCCGGCAAGGCCGCAGGCGCGCATCGCGCTCATCACGGTTTCCACCGCAAGCTCGGAAGCTTCCACCTTGAGCAGGTTGATCTGCGACTGGAAGTCGAGCGAGGACAGCGCGCGTTCGTCGTGCTCGTGGGCCGCATAGGCATCGAGATTGGCGGTGATCACGGCGCGCAGCTTGGCCAGGCTCATCTTGGCGGCGGTGTAATGCGCAGCCCCCGGGGGCATCTGGCCACCCGCGCCGCGGGCCGCCTTGCGGATAAAGGCCTGCGCGCGCTCGACCGCAGCAGCGGCAATGCCGGCCCAGACCGAAGACCAGCACAGATGCGCCACCGGCGTCATCGTCTGGGCATGAATCTTGTCATAGCCTTCGGGGAAGATCTGATCGCTGGAGCCTTTGAACTTCAGCTCGAAGCCGGCGCTGCAGGTTCCGCGCATGCCGAGCGTCTCCCATTCGAGACTGCGTTCCAGCGTGTAGTCGTCCTTGGTGATGGCGAGCAGCACCTGGTCGGAGCCCGCGGCATCGTTGGCGCGGCGGGCGATGGTGACGATGCCGTCGGCCTGCGCGCCGTAGGAAATCACGGTCGCATTGCGCGAGAGCGAGATTTCAGTGCCGGTACGTTCGACGGCGGCGGCCGAGAAGCGGATATTGCCGCCGTTCTGCCCCTCGGTCGTCGAGGAAGCCAGAAGCATTTGTTCGGACGCCACGCGGCGCATCAACGCTTCATGAAACGCGCTGCCGGCGCCGTGACGGATCAGACAGGCGACCTTGGTCTGATGCATCGCGAAGATCATCGCGGTGGAGGAGCAGGCGCGGCCGAGCGTGTAGCACATGTCGGTGACGTCGAAGATCGATGCGCCATCGCCGCCAAACGCTTGCGGGATTTGCACGCCGAGCAGTCTCTGCCGGCGCGCGGCGTCGAAGGCCGCTTGCGGGAAGCGGGCGTCACGATCGACGATTTCGGCTTCCGTGGCAGCGGCCGCGGCCACAGTCGCCGTTCGCTGAGGGAAGGAAGAACGATCAAGGATGAATTGTTCGCTGGTCTTGTCCACGACGGCGTCGCGGAAATTGGCTTCCTGCACGTTCATGGCCGATGCGCCCTAGAGATTTGTCGGTGCGAAGCACCAGCGCGCAGTCAAGTATCGCGCTAGTGCAATCTCGGTCGCCGGAACAACCTGCGATCGAGTGCGAAGGCTAAGGATTTAATTCAAATGCGTCGACGAAATTCAGGGTAAACGGCGCTCGTTTCAATCATGAGAGTTAATCGTCGGTTGTTCCAATGCTCGAAACTCCAGTGTTCCCCGTTAGCGTTAAGAGCAAAATGAGGATTTGGATCAAAGGAGATTCACTGCGTTTCAGGCTGTGGTGAATTATACAGGGGCAACATGAAGGCCGGCTCGACAACGCTTTCCGCAAGCGATGGCGCATCGGCACGACAGGTGGAAGTTTAAAAAATGCAAGCCGCTCACGCCGATGTTCAGACCCGGGTCCTTGCTCTCGTCAAATCGATCCTCAACCAGAACGCGATCACGGCCGACGTCAATCCGGACTCGCTGTTGGTGGATGCCGGATTGACCTCGATGGACATGGTCAACCTGATGCTGGGCGTGGAAGCAGAGTTTGATTTCACGATTCCGCAATCGGAGATCACGCCGGAGAACTTCCAGTCGGTGAAGACGCTGGAGCGGATGATCCTCGCGCTTCAGCACGCAACAGCGGCCTGACCTGCGGCGTGTCGTTTCGCCGCCCGGCTCGCGCCGCCCAGGGGACCCATGTCCTGGAAAAATCTTCGCCTGACGCCTGACAACACAGCCGCAGCCGCGATTTGCGCCCTTTCGACCAGAGGCGGAGTCAACGGGGCCTTCCAGTCCCCCAATTTGACCAGTACGATTCCATCACGAGTCTTTGGGGGCAGAATGAGGCGCCGCGCGACGATTCGAACTATTTTGCTGGCTCTGTTGCATTTGGCATTCGCAAATGGATCTTCGGCGCTCGCCCAAGCCGGTAGCACTGGCGGCACAATTGGCAAGCAGGACAAATCCATATCGGGGGGTCCGGAGGAGGACAGGCCGCGTGCTGCACCTCGTTCGAAGCGGTCTGGGCTAACGCCGTCTAACGCCCGCGGGTCATCTTCGCAAAGTGATCTGACCAAACCAGGCGCGTTGCCGGGTGAGCCACCCTATGGAGCACTTTCCGCAGGCCAACGCATTTTGGTTCGAAGCGCTGCTTGCCCCAAGGGTCAAGTGATGGAAGTTACCGGCGGTCTCAAGAGTTTAAATATTCCACGTCGGCGACGATGCATTACGACCAACTGGCAATGAGAGCTTAACGCCGCGCGCGGCAGCTTTTCCTCCTACGGTATCGACCGATGCAAGTTGTTGGCATTTTTCGGACCTTACCGATTTCCAACCTGTGTCGGGAAGGGCAAAGCTGACGTCCGCCAACCGCCTGGGTCGGGGCGCTAGCCGAGGAATGACCTCTTATCCTATCCTCCTACGACTCGCCTACGCGAGGGCCTCGCTTATCAGATCATCCGTCGCCGCTTTCACAAAGGCGGCGGCCTCACCCGGCACGAGCCGGCTCTCGATGTTGAGCATGATGATCCCGAGCGCCAGCGCCTGAGGCCGGTTGCCCGCGTTCCATAGCTGGCGGGAGACTTCCCGAATCTCCTTCAGGATTCGTT
This sequence comes from uncultured Alphaproteobacteria bacterium, assembly GCA_963722265.1. Classification (GTDB taxonomy): domain Bacteria; phylum Pseudomonadota; class Alphaproteobacteria; order Rhizobiales; family Xanthobacteraceae; genus Bradyrhizobium. Next base: position 75,126 of record CAVRKR010000004.1, read on the forward strand.
CCCTGTCGGCGGCGCTGGCCAGCGCATAGCCCTCGCTCACCGGGCCGAAGGTCGATCGGATGTGGTTGAAACAAGTCGACCTCGACATGTCATCCGCCGCGTCGATCCGCCGCCTCAGATCGTCGTATTCCGCCCGCAGCAGGTTGCCGCGCTCTTCGCGCTTCCACAGACTCGGAATCTTCATGTTGGTCCGGTTGGCATCAGGGGCGAATTTCGCTTTCCAGCACAAGAGGGTCGCAGGTGGATCACAGCTCGTCAAAACCGGTGCGCGCACCGGTATGCCAGGTACCTACATATCCTGCGGCGGTGGCCGGGGGCAAATCCGTTCAATGGCTTGCCGGACTTTCCGCACCGATCCTTAAGCCTTGCTGGCAATCCCTGGTGAGGGACGGTGGGCGGCGTTGATCTGCGCAAGGCTCGCGAGCGCCACTTGAGGAGTCGTGATACGGTTTTCACCTGAACACTCGATTGGAGGAGGAATAGATGCGTAAACTCGCTTTGTTTGCCGCCGTCGCGGCGATCCTGTCGATCGGGATCGTCCTGCCCAGCAGCGCCGAGGCCGGCTGCTATCGATTGGGCGAGACGGGTTATCACTGGTATCGCGTTTGCTGGGGACCCGGCTTTATCTACCCGCACCAACGCGTCTGCCGGCATGGCGTTTGTTGGTACCGTTGAAACTCTTCCGGTAGCCAATCATAGGACCAGGTGATCGTGCCGGCGATGGCAGGCATTCCTCAAAGCCTGCTGCCGATGCAGACCGCCGCCGCACGATGATGGACCGGAATCAATGACAGAAATGAACCGCCTTGGGCGCCTCGCGACAGTCCTCGCGCTGGCGCTTGTTGCGGTGGCCGCGGCCGAACCGGGCCGGGCCGAGGAAATTCGCGTCGATGTGTTGAACAGGAGCGGGCCCAACAAGGCGTTTGCGATCGCCGGCGATTCACGCTTCGGATGGGCCACCGGCCGCCGGACGATGCGCGAGGAGGCACTTCGTCTTTGCGTGTCGGGCAAATCCGCCAAATGCTGGATCGCCAACGCCAACAACAAGCCGGTCGAATAGAGAGGTTGCCGCGGCTTGCCAAACCGCGCCAGGTCACATTTGAAAATTTCATCTCCGCGAATCGGCCAACCTTCAAGGTGTAATGTGGACGACATTCTTGATTACGAAGTCGCGCTTGGTGCCTAACCTGATCTCAGTGCTTACATACTCGAAGTAATCGTCACCCACCCTGCTTCCCGCTTGATATGCCAGTTCTTCCAGGGAAGCCCTTCCAAACTTGCCAAGCTTGGGCCGAACGGTGACCCTGAAAGCCAAATGCTTGGAAAATTGGCTACCTCGCTTGATCAGGCAGACGCCGTTGCGCGGCAGACTAAACTCGCGAGTGCCGCTTATGGAGCCGGGCAGAACGCATGCCGCACTGGCTTCCGAAGCAAGAAGCATCAAACCAAACAGCAAGATGATTCTGGAGCCTTTTCCGTTTCGATTGAATCGAAACGGGGCTCTAGATTTTTGATTTGACGCGTTTTCTTGACGCGAACCGGTCTCCACTTCGCTTGAGAACGCTTTGGTCACCGGTTCCGCCCGCCCACTTAGCAGTGGGTCATCACCTTCGGCCGCATAGCTTCTATCACATGCGCGGGACACACGCGGGAGGCATTTGTCTTGATAGCATCAAGCTGCAGCCGCGCCGACCCGCCGCCCTGGCGTCGGCTCTCATCTATTTCGATCGCAAACCACCTGACGTCTGCAGCGCAAACGCGCCGCTGCCGGCGAGCACCAGTGCTGCCTGGGCGACCAGCCACAACATCGGATATTCCCAGCCGCCGCCGGGGTTCGAATATCCCCAGCCGACCGGCCACTTGATCCAGACCACCACGGCGAGAAAGATCAGCAGGAAGGCGGCCCATTGGCGGGTGTACCAGCCGAGCAGGATGGCGACGCCGCCGATCACCTCAACGCCGAATGTCGGCCATGCCAGCAGCGGGGTGATGCCGTTTTTCGCCAGCAGCGCCTCATGGGTGTGCATGCCGCGCGAAATCTTCAAGAAGGCGTGGACAATCCAGTCGAAGCCGATGGCCACGCGCAACAGCGCGAGCCCATAGGGCGCCCAGGCCTGGTCCACGGTGGCATTACCAAAGAACGCGGCGACAATTCCGGGCAGGCTGGCACGGTTATCCCTGGCTTGGTCGATACTCATCTGTTCTTTCCCGTTTCGAGTTAGCCCTCGGCAAGGCGTCGCTCTGATTGGCGAGCGTACCACACCAGCGTGTGCGCCCCTAGTTTTCCCGAATTCCGCCCTCTACACTGGCTGTAGCAAATAACAATAATCAAAATCATGGGAGAAACGTCATGTCGCGCCTTTCGATGGTTACGAGCGCCGGTTGCCTCGTGGTCGCCGCCTGGCTTGCGGCCACCGGCCAGCTCGCGGCGCAGGCTGGTCCCGCGCTGAGGGGCAAGGTCAATGCCGGGCAGGAGGCGCTGGAAGGCGTCTTGGTCAGTGCCAAGCGAGCCGGATCGACCATCACGGTCACGGTGGTCAGCGGCAAGGACGGCAGCTACAGCTTCCCGGCGGGGCGGCTTGAGCCCGGCCAATATTCGCTGCGCATCCGGGCCACGGGCTATGATCTCGACGGTCCCGATCAGGTCGTGGTTGCGGCCGACAAGACCGCGACCGCGGATCTCGCCTTGCGCAAGACCAGGGATCTCGCCTCGCAATTGACCAATGCGGAATGGCTCGCGAGCATGCCGGGGACGGACGCCGAGAAGGGGCAATTGCTCAATTGCGTCGGCTGCCACACGCTGGCGCGTCCCCTGAATTCGAAATACAGCGCCGACGACTTCCTTAACGTCGTGCTGCCGCGCATGCAGGGCTATGTGAACCAGAGCATCCCCGTCCACCCGCAATTGCGCCGCGCCGAACGCCTGATGGAAGAGCGCGGCGACCAGCGCGTGCAGGTCTATCGCGGCGCGGCCGAGTACCTCGCCAGCGTCAACCTCTCTTCGCGTGCTGCCTGGAATTTCGAATTCAAAACCCTGCCGCGCCCGACCGGGGCGGCGACCCGCGTGATCTATACCGAATATGATCTGCCGCGCGAGACGATCGAGCCGCATGACGTCATTGTCGATGACCGCGGCACGGTCTGGTTCTCCTCGTTCGGCGAGCAGAATCTCGGCCGGCTCGATTCCAGAACCGGAAAGGTCACCGAATTTCCGATTGTCGAACACAAGCCCGGCTTCCCGACCGGATTGCTCGGATTGCGCCCCGACCCGCAAGGCAATCTGTGGTTCGGCAATATGTACCAGGCCACGATCGCCAGGTTCGATCCCAGGACCGAGACCTTCAAGTTCTGGCCTCTGGAAGGCGAGGAGAACATTGACGCTGCCCAAGTCAACATGGTGAGTCCGCAAAGTTCGGCCGTTGACGGCAAGGTATGGTCGCAGAACAACGGATTTGCCGGCATTCACCGGCTCGATATCGCCACCGGAAAAATCGAGACCTTCCTTCCGTTCAAGGGCGTGCGCGGGCCGCACAACGTCTACGACGTGATTCCGGACTCGAAAAACAATGTCTATTTCACCGATTTCCGCCAGCGCCACATCGGGCGGATCGACGCCAAGACCGGCGAGATCAAGCTGTTCGAGACCCCGACGCCGGATTCGGCGCCGCGGCGCGGCAGCATGGATGCGCAGGACCGGCTGTGGTTCGGCGAATATCACGCCGACCGCATCGGCATGTTCGACACCAAAAGCGGGCAATTCAAGGAGTGGCAGATCACGCCGAAATGGTCGGCGCCTTATGATGTCACCACCGACAAGAACGGCGAAGCCTGGACCGGCTCGATGCTGAGCGACCGGGTCACCCGGCTCAATCCGGCGACCGGCGAGGCGATCAATTATCTCATGCCGCGCAGCACCAATATCCGGCGCGTGTTCGTCGACAACTCCACCACGCCGGTGACCTTCTGGGTCGGCAACAACCACGGTGCCTCGATCGTCAAGGTCGAACCGCTGGAGTAGGGTGCTCATTTCGCCGCCCGTTCCCTGGATGCTGCGCAGCGCGATTGCGGTGCGCTGCTGATCCGGGGTCCATCAAAAAATGGGTCCCGGCTCTGCGGTGCACCGCTGAAGAAGCGCTGCGCCGCGTCCGGGACACGAGGGAGTTGGCTCCATACGGCCCGCATCGCAGGGACGACGAAAATTGCGTATGACACATTCGCTCGTAATCAACTCCGCTGATTCGAATTTCAAACAGCCTGCATTCCTTCCACGGCCTCATGGTTCGAGACGGCGCTATGCGCCTCCTCACCATGAGGGTCTGGCTTTGCGCCAGGTGTGACGACCTCATCCTGAGGAGCGGCCGGTAGGCCGCGTCTCGAAGGATGGGCCACACAAGGAATGAGTCACGACAAAATTTCTGACACAGTTCCGCGTTCGCGCAACGCGAAGCGCGCCCGGGCTATGCGGAAAGAGTCCCTCAAAGAAAACAGGGCGCAGGGAATGCCGGGCGCGCGGTCCGCGCCCGCAGCCTCGCATGCGAAATGAAAGAGCACACGAGCGTAGTCACCACAGGTACGCCGCCGATCACCCGGCATTCCCTGCGCAATGGTTTTAACGGTTTCCTTCGCGCTCTCCCCGGTGACCGGGCTTTCTTGCCACCGTCGCCTGCGGCTCGTTAGCCCGCAAACTTGACGCCAGCGTCGGGGCGTCAGGACCACACGACTTCGCCGTCCGCGGGAATGCGCCCTCGTCAGAAGCGAACCCCGCGTCCACCGCATCCCGCACCCAACGTTCGTGACGATCGCGAAACGCCCCTCGAGCAGGGACGGGACCGCGACTCAATATTACTGATTTTACCCCGCCGTCAAGAACAATTTCTGAAAATCAGAAATTGGGCCATATTCGTTCGCCGTCGCGTTCGTTCCTGCGAAAGCAGGGACTCATGACCACCGCACTTGGTTGGCGCAAAAAGCCGTCAGCCACCGCGCAAAAAATGCGAGGCCACGGCCTGATGGGTCCCGGCTCTGCGGAGCAGCGTCAAGAACGCTGCGCCGCGTCCGGGACACGGGCAATTCGGGGCGCTCGTTCCCCGGACGCTGCGCAGCGCGCCGCACTGGCGGCGTGATGCGCTGCTGAGCCGGGGCCCACGCTTGTTTGATGGGTGCGAGCCGAGTCGTGCCACTCGTGCTGCTGTCGCCCCTATTCGTCGCCTTCAGCAAATACGCAATCAGATCGGCGCGGTCGCCCGCGTTTGCCATGCCGGCATAGGGCATGCGGTTGGCCGGGACCATCGCTTGCGGATCGGTGATGTATTTTTCCAGCGTCTCCGGCGTCCAGGTGATCGCGCTGCGCTTCATTGCCGGCGAATAGCGGAAGTCGCGGAGCTCGCCGGCCTTGCGCATGAAGATGCCGTGCAGGCTCGGCCCGACCTCGTTCACTCCGGCTTCCAGCCTGTGGCAGGCGGCGCATTCCTCGAAGCGGGCTTCGCCGCGCGCCGCGTCGCCTTCGGCGCGCGCGGATGCAGCGAGAAGCGGCGCCATCAACAGCGCCATCGTCACACGCATCGCGTCGATCATGCGTGCACCAGCGGAGCAGGGTTTTTGAGGTAGCGGTTCTTGATCGCATCCGCCGTCCAGTACGCCAGCGCGCCGACCAGCCCGGTCGGGTTGTATGCGGCGTTGTGCGCAAACACATTCGCGCCGATCAGGAACAGGTTGTGACACTCCCAGCTCTGCAGGAATTTGTTGACCGCGCTGTCACGCGGATTGGTGCCCATGATGGTGCCCCCGGTATTGTGGGTGCTTTGGTAAGGCACCACGGTCCAGGGATCGGTGCGCGCCGAAGCAGGGTTGAGTTTGGTCGGGTTCATCGACTTGGCGATGGCGTTGATGGTTTGGGCGGCATGGACCCCCATCTTGTGCTCGTTGGCCTTGTAGTCGAACGTCATGCGCATCAAGGGCTGACCGAAGGCGTTGCGATAGGTCGGATCGAGATCGTAGCAATTGTAGCGGTTGGCCATCACGCTGCCGCTGGCGTTGATCACCATCGCGGTCTGGTACCATTTCGCGGTCGCGCGCTTCCACTCGCTGCCCCATAGCGGCGTGCCCGACGGCACCGGGCGGTAGCCGATCGGCAGCGGAGTATTGAACCCGCCGGCGACGGTATAGCCGCCGACGAAATCGTGCGGGGCGCGGTCGAAGGCCCAGTTGGTATTGAAGTCGTCGATGGTGGCGTTGGAGCCGCCGGCATTCATGAACGGGTTGAAATACTTGCCCTCGAAGAACAGCGTCGCGGCAGCGCCGGTCTGGTAGCAATAATTCTTGCCGATCACGCCCTTCTGCGCGAGGGGATCGTAGGGCGTGCCGATGCCGGACAACAGCATCAGGTGCACGTTGTTGATGGCATAGGCGCACAACAGCACGATTGCAGCGGGCTGTTCGAATTCCTCGCCGTTGAGCACGTTGGTGTAGGTGACACCGGTGACGCGCTTGCCGCCGGGGTCCTTGAGCACCTTGGTGACCCAGGAATTGGTGCGCAGCTCGAAATTCGGCCTCGCCATCGCGATCGGGATCACCGTCATGTGCGGGCTGCCCTTGGCGTTGGCCTCGCAGCCGAAGCGCTGGCAATAGCCGCAATACTGGCAGCCGCCGAATTTCGAGCCGTCCGGATTGGTGTAGGGTTGCGAGGCGTTCGCCGATGGCCGCGGAAACGGATGATAGCCGGCGTTGCGCGCCGCTTCGGTAAACATCTCGCTCGCCAGGATCGGCGTCAGCGGCGGCAACGGATATTCGCGGGTGCGCGGCGCCTCGAACGGATTGCCGCCGCCCTGAATCTTTCCGCCGAGATTGCCGGCCTTGCCGGAAACGGCGGCGGTGTACTCGAACTTGTCGTAATACGGCTCAAGCTCGGCATAGCTGATGCCCCAATCCTGAATCGTCATGTCTTCGGGAATGAGCTTCTTGCCGTAACGTTCTTCGTAAGTAGAGCGGACCTTGAACTCCATGTCGGTCCAGCGCCAGGTGTGGCCGCTCCAGTGCACGCCCGAGCCGCCCACGACTTCGCCGGGCAGGAAAGAGCCGAGCCGGCGCATCGGCAGCGCGTCCTGCTGCGGGTTGTTGCGCACGGTGATGGTGTCGCGCGCGGTGTTCTGCATCAGGTCGTGGCGCACGACATAGCGCAGCTCGTCGCGGATATTGGGCAACGCATAGTCGTTCTCGCTGGTCCGCATGCTGCCGCGTTCAAGCGCAACCACCTTGAGGCCGGCTTCGGTCAGCTCCTTGGCCAGAATGCCGCCGGTCCAGCCCAGCCCTACGATGACGACGTCGACTTCCTTCAGTTTCGTGGCCATGGCGCGCTCCGCTCAGCTCATGTCCGCGATGCCGACGGGTTTGCTCGGGAACGGCTTGTCGCGATACTGCGCCACATGATCGCGATGGACCGCGATGATGCCGGGAAAGCCGATGATCGCCCATCCCGCCTTGCCGCGGTTGCCGCCATAGATCGGGTCGGAATACATGCCCTCGACCACGGTCTGGTAAAGCGTCGTCCAGAACACCCGCACCGGCAGGCCGTTGTCGAAGGTGATCTTGCCGGTGGACAGGCCGATCAGGACCTCCTGGCGCTGCGCCTCCGTGATCCGGTCGAACGTATTGCCGTAAGCCTTGCGGCAATGCGCGTTGGTCGCCGCGATCCCGGCGCGATAAAGCTGCGCCGGCGTCAGTGGCAGCTGGTAGCCTTGGCTCGGCGAGCCGAGTTTCCAGGGGCCCTGCATGTAAAGACGCTCGCCCTTGCCCCAGGCGCCCGCCAGCGCCCGGTCGATATAGATATTGACGCCGAGATCGGTGCCTTTGGGGCTGATCTCGTCGGCGGGAATCATGTGATCGACCATGGCCTCGACGAACGCTGCTTCATCGAGATTGAGAAAGGCGTAGCCGACCGGCTCTGCGGCGGCAGGCGTTGCTGGTGCCGCCTGCTCGGCTCGTGCGATTTCGGGTGTTGCGATCGCGGCGGTCCCGCCGGCCGCGGCAGCGCCGCTCACAACGGCGGTCATGAGAAAATCGCGCCGATCGAATTCTTGTTTTTTCATGGTCGCTTCCCCCGCCTTGCGGGACGTAACCCCGATGGCGCTTTTGCGCATGAGCATGCTGTGTTTGACTTGGCCCGGCAAGGCGAGATTCGCCGGATCGTCCCCGCTGGCGCTCATGGCTGCTCATTGTTTTGTGAAATCCTGTCTTGTGAAATTCCGGTGCGGTCGCGATCCGAAGAATGTCACCTCGATCGCGATCGCAGCTTCGCTGGAGCGGATGAGATTGGGTTGAGGCGCAGCAGCGATCGACCACTACTCCCTCTCCCCGTTCTTCACGGGGAGAGGGTTGTGAGGGGCTCTCTCGACAGACTCGGACTCTGCGGAGGGTCCCCCTCACCCGGCGCTTCGCGCCGACCTCTCCCCGCAAGCGGGGCGAGGTAACAACCCGCGCATGCCGATTTAATCAAAAGCCATCCCGCTCTAGCTTCACAGTGTCTCTTTGCAGGCGAATTTTTCCGGCTCCCCGATCTCCAGTGGCGAACTCGATGGAGATTGCGAGTGCTTCTTGTTGAAGGGAGATTGTTGATGGAAGATTTGCAAATCTGCCCGACGCCGATGCGGGCATTGTTGCGAGCCGCAGGTGTGAAATGGTCTCGCGCAAGAATTCTTTCGGAGCTCTTCGATCGATCACACTGTTGGTCCGTGATTGACGATCGAACAACAAGACAAGGAGATCTGAAACGCGAACAGTTGCATGCTTTTCACGATGCTTCTGCCTTGCGTCTCACCTCTGATCCGATTGGGTTCCATCCAGGTTCCATCCAGGTTCCATCAAGTTCCATCGAAAAAGTTTGCTGTTTGTGGAACCAGCTCTTGTGAGGAACCGAAAGTCATTTTACCCGCAATTTTAAAGGGTTTTTCGCATTCTCACCGATTTAAAATTCCCTCGGCATGCGGTTAGAATAAAGTTTTTTTAATTCATAAATAATTCTTAATTCTGTAAAAATCATTTTAGGTTTTTTTGTCGGCTTCCCGATTGCTGTTGCATGCCGGTGACATCATTTCCGCGCGCGCTGATGCAGACTCGTTCGCGTAAGGAGTCCTCGTCCGAGGCTCCACGTAAATCAGGATCGCGGAATCTGTGCCGCGCCTTTTCTTGGGGGACTTACGTGAAAAAGACTTTCATATCAGCAGCAGCCATCCTGGCTTTCGCGGCGACGGCGCACGCCGATGAGCTGTCGGATATCCAGGCACAGGCCAAGCAATTGCAACAACAGAATCAGGCGCTGGCGAAGCGCCTCGCTGATCTCGAGAAGCGTCAGAAGGCTATCGAAGCGCAGCCGCAGGGCGCAGGCCATCAACCCGGTGGATGCGATGGCCGCCGACCTGCCCTACAAGGCGGCGGTCAAGGCGAGGCCGCCGGAGAACGACGACATTTGCTGGCACGGCGTCTGCGTGTACGGCAACTTCGACATGGGCCTGTCCTATAACCAGCACGGCGACCCGTTCAACGCCATGGCCGCCGGACCGCTGAACTATGTGGTTGAAAAGGCCTCCAACGGCTCGCAATTCACCGTTGGCGCCAACCAGATGAGCACGTCGTTCATCGGCCTGCGGGGCAAGCAGGAGATCGGGGACAATCTGTACGCGGTGTTCAACCTGCAGACCCTGTTCAACCCGGCGAGCGGCATGAATGGCAACGGCATCGGCGCCATCGCGCAGAACAACGGTTTGGGCGCCGCCCCAGCACTCGGCAACCTCGCGAACTCCTACGGCGATTCGTCCAAGGCGGGAGCGATGTTCAACAACGTAGCCTATTTCGGTATCAGTTCGCCGACCTACGGCACGTTCACCATGGGCCGTCAGAGCGCGCTGAGCTCGGACCTCGTCGTCAACTATGACGCGCTGTCCGGCTCGAACGCCTGGTCGCTGATCACCTTCGAGGGCGCCACCGGCGGTGGCGGCGACACCGAAGACCGCATCTACGACAACTCGTACGAATATCGGCTGAATGTCGGCCCGGTTCGTTTCGCGGCTGAAGCCCAGCTCAGGAACGGCGGCAATAGCTCGACCGGCAATGCGTTCGAAGGCGATGTCGGCTTCGACTATATGGGCCTGTCGATGGATTTCGTCGGCGGCAAGATCTTCGATGCGAACTCTGTCGGAACGACTCTGAGCGCTGCGCAAGTCGGAGCGCTCACGGGTAACCAGTTGGCGGCCGGCGCCGGCACCACCGGCTATGCCATCCCCTGCTCGCTCGGCTGTCTGTCGGGTGTCATCTCCGACAACACGATCTTCTCGGTGGCTGCCAAATACACCATCGGGCAGTGGAAGCTCTACGGCGGGTATGAGCATATCAACTTCGCCAACCCGAGCAATCCGCTGCAACCCGGTGCGTTCTCGGCGGGCGGCTACAACATCGCCTTCGTCAACAACAACAACTACGAGACCGACAGAAACCAGCATATCTTCTGGGTTGGCGTGAAGTATGCGGCCACCCCGACACTTGACCTTATCGCCGCCTACTATGGCATCAGGCAGGAGTTCTTTACCCAGGGCTCCGGGGTTCCGGCTGGGACATTCTCCAACGTTCCAGGAGCTGGCGTAGCCAGCGCCGCCCAAGCGGCCGACTGCGCCATCAACAGCGCGAGCTCGGCGGGTTGCGCCGGAGCGGTGGATATGGTCTCGGTGGCGCTCGATTGGCGCTTTGCGCGGCACGTCGACCTCTATGCCGGCGTATCCTACTCGCAGAAGACCGGTGGTCTGGCCAACGGCTTCGTTCTTTCCACCGCCAACGGCACCCTGACGGGCAACAACGTCATCAACAGGGTCTCGACCTACGACCCCGGTATCGGTCTGCGCTACCAGTTCTGATGGTTGGGTGAGGAGAGATGCATAGTTTGGGGACATAGACATCTTGAGATCCATATCTGTTACGGGTTTTGCGATGTCTTTGTCTCCTGATTGGTTGGTCCAGGTCGAAAGTCCTCCAAGCTTGGACTAACGAAAAGGTAGGCCAGCGGAGAATCGGTGGCCTGACTCACGATCCCGAGGAGGGAAATTCAGACAACTGGTGATTGCAATGTCAATATTGCAACCATTTCAGGTGTAAAATTGGGTGTGTCGCCGCGGCAACAGGGCTAGCACGTCTTAGGGGGCGACCCCGTTAGATGTCGCTTCGTGCCTGACTGTTGCAAGCGGGTAACAGCTTTTCCGTTCTCCATGAAGCAGAGTGGCTGCCTAAGGAGTCCTCGCCCGAGGCTCCGTACCTTGGCAGTTCGCGGTGTGTTGGTGCCGCGCCTTTATTGGGGGACTTACGTGAAAAGGACTTTCATATCTGCAGCGGCCATCTTGGCATTCACGGCGGCAGGCCACGCCGATGAGCTCTCGGATATCCAGGCTCAGGCCAAGCAATTGCAAGAACAGAATCAGGCGCTGGCGAAGCGCCTCGCTGATCTTGAGAAGCGTCAGAAGGCTATCGAAGCGCAGCCGAGGGCGCAGGCCATCAACCCGGTGGATGCGATGGCCGCCGACCTGCCCTACAAGGCGGCGGTCAAGGCGAGGCCGCCGGAGAACGACGACATTTGCTGGCACGGCGTCTGCGTGTACGGCAACTTCGACATGGGCCTGTCCTATGTCCAGCACGGCGACCCGTTCAACGCCCTCGCTGCTGGGCCGCAGAACTATCTCGTCGAGAAGGCCTCTTGCGGTTCGCAATTTGGCGTTGGCGCCAACCAGATGAGCACGTCGTTCATCGGCCTGCGCGGCAAGCAGGAGATCGGAGACAATCTGTACGCGGTGTTCAACTTGCAGACCCTGTTCAACCCGGCGAGCGGCATGAACGGCAACGGCATCGGCGCCATCGTGCAGAACAACGGTTTGGGCGCGGCAGGTACGCTGGGCAATCTGGGGAACTCGTACGGCGATTCGTCCAAGGCCGGTGCGATGTTCAACAACGTAGCCTATTTCGGTATCAGTTCGCCGACCTACGGCACGTTCACCATGGGCCGTCAGAGCGCGCTGAGCTCGGACCTCGTCGTCAACTATGACGCGCTGTCCGGCTCGAACGCCTGGTCGCTGATCACCTTCGAGGGCGCCACCGGCGGCGGCGGCGACACCGAAGACCGCATTTACGACAACTCGTATGAATATCGGCTCAATGTCGGCCCGGTTCGTTTCGCGGCTGAAGCCCAGCTCAGGAACGGCGGCAATAGCTCGACCGGCAATGCGTTCGAAGGCGATGTCGGCTTCGACTATATGGGCTTGTCGATGGATTTCCTCGGCGGCAAGATCTACGACGCGAACTCTGTCGGAACGACTCTGACCGCGACGCAAGTCGCGACGCTCACTGGTAACCAGTTGGCTGGTGGCGTCGGTACCACCGGCTACGCCATCCCCTGCTCGCTCGGGTGTCTGTCTGGAACTATCTCCGATAACACGGTGTTCGCGGTGGCTGGCAAATACACAATCGGGCAGTGGAAGTTGTACGGCTGGATATGAGCATATCCAGTTACGCCAACCCGAACAACCCGCTGCAACCCGGCGCGTTTTCTGCGGGCGGCTACAACATCGCCTTTGTCAACAACAACAACTACGAAACCAACAGGAACCTGAATATCTTCTGGGCTGGCGTGAAATATGCTGTGACGCCAGCCTTCGACGTCATGGCTTCCTACTATGGCATCAGGCAGGACTTCTACACCGTGGGGTCCGGGGTTGGGGGTGGATTCTCTAACGTTCCAGGGGCTGGTATAGGTAGCGCCGCCCAAGCGACCAACTGCGCCATCAACAGCGCAAGTTCGCCGGGTTGCAGCGGAGCCTTGGACATGGTCTCGCTCGCGCTCGATTGGCGCTTTGCGCGGCACGTCGACGTGTATGCTGGTGTAGCGTATTCGCAGAAGACCGGTGGTCTCGCCAGCGGCTTCATGCTTTCCACCGCCAACGGCACCTTGACGGGCAACAACGTGATCAACAAGGTCTCTAACTATGACCCGGGTGTTGGTCTGCGCTACCAGTTCTGATCTGAACCGGTTGGCCTGATACAAGGCTTAAGAATAGAGTGGGGGGAGCGGTTAAATCCGCTCCCCCCACTCTCTTTTGGGCACAGAACTGCCCCGCGAATGCGCGGTTAACCTCGCCAGCCAGGCCTCCGAATGCGGTCGCGGGCAAAGCCGGCTGGAATCGCCTTCGTTTCGACCGCTGGACCGCCCCCGGGAGCCCCGGGAATAAACCGCGAGAGGGCCGAGTCTCCCCCATACGGCGCAATCCAGCGCCAGCTGGAGCCGAACGGTTCCGTAGGGAGAATATGACATGGCTAAAAAAGGCCTCGACGATCATGGAAAAGGATTAGGCCGCCGCGAAGTGCTTGAATGCATGGTTTGGGCCGGCACCGGCGTGCTTTGGACCGTCAGCGGAGGCATTCCTCACTCGGTGGGATTGATCGGGGAAGCGGCCGCCGCGGAACCGACCGGATTCACCTTCCTGCAAATGAGCGACAGCCATATCGGCTTCGACAAGAAGGCCAACCCGGATGCGCTCGGCACGCTGCGCGAGGCCGTCGCCAAGGTGAAGGCGATGCCGATGAAGCCGTCCTTCATCATTCACACCGGCGACATCACCCACCTCTCCAAGCCCGACGAGTTCGACAATGCCGACAAGGTGTTCGGCGAGACCGGGGTTCAGATTCACTGGGTCCCCGGTGAGCACGACATCATCGATGAGGATCGCGGCAAGGCCTATCTCGAACGCTACGGCAAGGGCTCGAAGGGCGCGGGCTGGTACAGCTTCGACGATCACGGCGTCCACTTCATCGGCCTCGTCAACGTCGTCGACCTCAAGGGTGGCGGTCTCGGCAATTTTGGCGCCGAGCAGCTCGCCTGGCTCGAAGCCGATCTGAAGGACAAGTCCAGCAGCACGCCGATCGTCGTCTTCGCGCATATCCCGCTCCAGGTGGTTTACAAGGAATGGGGCTGGGGCACCGAAGACGGCACACGCGCGCTCGAACTGCTGAAGCGTTTCGGGTCGGTCACCGTTCTCAACGGCCACATCCATCAGCTGGTCCAGAAGGTCGAAGGCAACATGACCTTCCATACGGCGATGTCGACGGCATTTCCGCAGCCGGCTCCCGGCAGTGCGCCGTCGCCTGGCCCGATGGTGGTTCCCGCCGACCAATTGCGCACCAAGCTTGGGCTGTCCAAGGTCACCGTGGTGCAGGGCAACAAGCCGCTCGCTTTCGTCGACCAGACGCTGGCCTGATCGAGGGTGAGATGCAAACCTTGCCAAGCCACATCCGCCTTGCCGCGGCGCGCTTCACTCCCGGTCGCGCCGTGGTTGTTGCGATGCTGTTGGGTCCGCTCGTCGGCGCGTTGCTGGCGTTCGGATCGGTCGCGGCGGAGGAGGCCAATGTCGTTACGATCGACAACTTCACATTCACCCCGCCGCAACTGACGGTTGCGGTGGGAACGACGGTGAAGTGGGTCAATCACGACGACATACCGCACACGGTCGTCGACAAGAACAAGGCCTTCCGGTCGAAGGCGCTTGACACGGATGATTCGTATTCCTTCACGTTCGCCAGTGCCGGAACGTTCGACTACTTCTGCGGCCTGCATCCGCACATGGTGGGAAAGATCATCGTAAAGTGACGGCAGCGCCTTGAAGATCCGGATGCGTCAGACATGACGAAAACTCTATCGGTACACCGGGCGGATATCCGGTGTACCGAACTTGAAAATGCCATGTTAAAAGACCGACAGGAAGGTTCAGATCAATTGTCTGGCCAGCAGCGAATGTCGGTTTCGGTTGTGCAGAACAAGGATGAACGCGCCGCGTTTGACGAAGTCTTCCTGCCGCATTTGCCCGAGGCCTATCGTCTCGCGCATTGGCTCACCGGCAATGCGTCCGACGCAGAAGATATCGTGCAGGAGGCGGCGTTGCGCGCGTTTCGCGGCATCAAGACCTTTGGGGCCGTCAATGCCCGTGCCTGGTCGCTCACCATCGTACGCAATACGGCTTTCAGCTGGCTCGGGAAAAATCGGCCGAAGACGCTGGTTTCCATAAGTGACCTGAGCACCGCCGAGCAACGGGAGCTTGAACAGGAAGGCCCGCACGGCACGCGGATCGAAACACCGGAGGAGCTCGTTCTTCTCAAGGCGGATGCCGAGGAGGTTCAAGAAGCGTTAGCGCAGTTGCCAACACAGTTTCGCGAAGTAATCGTCTTGAGAGAAATAAATCAGATGAACTATCGCGATATCGCCGAGATCACCAATGTTCCAATCGGGACCGTGATGTCCCGTCTGTCCCGGAGCCGGCAGCTTCTGATGGCCCTTCTGGGAGATCGAAAGTAATTATGGTTGTATTTTTGAGAGATAATGACGACTTGCAGCTGAACGCCTATTGCGACGGCGAACTCGATCCGGTTTCCGCGGGCGAGTTCGAGCGCCGGCTGGCGAGCGATGCGTCCCTGAAGGCGCGATATGACCGCCTCAGCTCGTTGCGGCAGGCGGTTCGTTCGCTTCCGCAAATCGACGTGCCCGTCGGCCTTCAAGCGCGTATTGGGGCGAAACTAGACGCCGAACGACCGAGCAATGTTACGTTTCTGCGTCGCCGAAGCTGGTCGTTCCAGGCGCTGGCCGCAGCCGCGCTGTTCGGCGCGGTGATCTCAAGTTCCGTCATGATGACGATCGAACAATACGGTCAGCGCGAGAACCTCGCGAGCCAGGTGGTTGCCGACCATATCCGGAGCCTGCTGGCGCCGCAGCCTTTCGATATCGCCTCTTCCGATCGGCATACGGTCAAGCCCTGGTTCACGGCCCGTCTGCCTGAATCGCCTCAGGTACCCGACCTCGCCGCGCAGGGCTTCACTTTGTTGGGTGGCCGCGTCGATGTAATTGGCCATGACCCGGTTGCCACGATTGTCTACAAGCACGCCGCGCATACGGTCAGCTTGACGACCTTGCGGGCTGGCCAGTCCGTCGCCGAGCAAACGGTTGCCGGATATAACGTCCGAAGCTGGAACGACGCGAATTTCACCTATGTCGCGGTTTCCGATCTGCCCGGCGCCGACCTCGCGACCTTCGAGCGGGCGTTTGCCGCCGCCGCGCCGGCGCCCGAGATCAGGTAGCCGGCCGGGCCATCTTGGTTGGATGGCCAGATTGCCGATCGTCCCGCCGGGCGACGACCGCGCATGCGGCGACGGGGTGGCGCGCGGCTTGCGGATTTGTGCTAGCAATGTCCCAAAGCAATAAAAGCCGGGACGGATGACAAAGCTACATATTATCGCGGGCATCGTAGCTGGATTTTTGATCGGCGGTGCGGGCGCGGCCGCGGCACTGGTGTGGCGGCCGGCAATATCGCCGATTGAGCCGCCGACGCCGCAATCCTTCGGTGCAGAGCTTGTGAAGCGAGGCCGTGACCTCGCATCGATCGGCAATTGCAGTGATTGCCATACCCTTCGAAACGGCAAGGCCTTCGCCGGTGGCGTTCCGGTGCCGACACCGTTCGGCACGATCTATTCATCGAATATCACGCCGGATCCCGACACCGGGATCGGCCGGTGGTCGGAAGCTGCCTTCCGGCGCGCCATGCGCTCCGGTGTCGATCGGGCCGGCCAGCATCTTTACCCGACCTTTCCCTACGACCATTTTACCAACGTCACCGACGAGGACGACCGCGCGCTGTATGCGTTCCTGATGACGCGACAACCGATTCACGCTTCCCCCCGCGCAAATGAGCTCTCCTTCCCGCTCAATCAGCGATTCGTCGTCGCGGGCTGGAAACTGTTGTTCCTTCAGCGCGGGACGTACCAGGCGGACAGCGCGCAAGGCGCGGAATGGAACCGGGGCGCCTATCTGGTCGCAGGATTGGCCCATTGCGGCGCGTGCCATACCCCGCGCAACGCCCTCGGTGCGGAACGGACAAGTGCGCCATTTTCCGGCGGCGACGTCGACAATTGGCAAGCCTACGCGATCAATTCGCGGTCGCCCGCGCCAGTGCCGTGGGACACCGAAGCCTTGTTTCGTTATCTGCGTCAGGGCTGGCATCCCGATCACGGCGTGGCGCGCGGGCCGATGGCGCAGGTTGTCGGCAATCTGTCATCGGTGCCGGAAGCCGACGTGCACGCGATCGCAACGTACATGACGGGCGTGTTCGGGCCGCCGACGCAAGATCGCCTTCGCCAGGCCAGCGCCGTGCGCGAACAAATCAAGTCACCGCCGGCCGAGCCTGCGTCGGCGAACACTCCCGGCGCCTCGATCTACGCCGCGGCCTGTGCCTCGTGTCACGAGTCCGACAGGAAGTTGCCTTACGGCGGCGTCAATCTCGGGCTTAGTACGGCCATCAGCGCTCCCGATTCGCGCAACGCCATCAACATCATTCTTTCCGGCGTTCGTCCCGTCGAAGGAGAGCGCAGCCCGATCATGCCGGGCTTTGCCAGCAGCATGACCGACGAGCAGATTTCAGCCTTATTGAATTATCTGCGCGCCCGCTTTAGCAACCAGCCGGCATGGTCCGGCGTTGAAAAAACCGTTCAGGACGCAAGGCGCATGCAGACCGTGTTTCTCCAGGCGTCGCCGGGTCCGCACAACGCCCCCGCCGATCCAATGCAGCGAGACAAGCCATGATGACATTGAAGGTCAATGGTCACGATCACCAGATCGATGCGCCGCCGGATACGCCGCTGCTTTATGTGCTGCGTGACGAACTCAATCTCAACGCCGCCAAGTTCGGCTGCGGTCTCGGCCAATGCGGGGCGTGCACGGTTATCGTCGACGGCAAGGCTGTATTCTCCTGCGTGACGCCATTACTCCTGCTTGAGGGCAAGCAGGTGACGACACTGGAGGGCTTGGGCACGATCGATGCACCGGCGCCGATCCAACGTGCTTTCATGGAAGAGCAGGCGGCGCAATGCGGCTACTGCATCGCCGGAATGATGATGCGGGCGCAGGCATTGCTGCAGAAAAATCCAAAGCCGACCGATGAGCAGATCCGCGCCGAGTTGGAGCCGCATCTTTGCCGTTGCGGCACCCATATGCGAATCCTGCGCGCGGTGCATCGCGCCTCCCGTCTGATGGATACGGCTTCTTCTTCATCAACCACCGTTGGGAGCGCCCGATGAACGGTCCTGTGGTTATCGATCGCCGCGGCGCGCTCGCCGGCGGCGGCGCATTGATCGTCAGCTTCTCGCTGCCGGCGGTTGCCTTTGCGCAGGATCAGACCGCGCCAGCGCCTCCGCCGAAACCGCCGGGAAGCCTTGCAAAGGCGCCATTTCTTGACTCCTGGATCCGCATCGATGCCGACGGGAGCATCACCGTGTTCACCGGAAAGGCCGAGATCGGCCAGGGTTTCAAGACCGCGTTTCAGCAAATCGCCGCGGAAGAGCTCGATGTTCCCTTCGCCTCGCTGAAACTGGTCACGGCCGATACGCGGCGTACCGCCAATGAAGGCTATACGTCCGGCAGCAATTCGATGAAGGATAGCGGCACCGCCATCCAGAACGCGGCCGCCCAGGTCCGCGCGCTGCTGATTGCCGAGGCTGCGCGGCGGCTCAACCTCCCGGTTGAGAATTTCCGAACCGAGAACGGTGCAGTGATCGCGCCGGACGGGCAGCGCGTCAGTTACGGCGATCTGGTCGCGGGCGATATTCTGCATGTGGAGGCGCAGCCAAAATCCAAACTAAAGGATCCGGCATCGTACAAGGTGATGGGCCAGTCAGTGCCACGCGTTGATATTCCGGCCAAGGTCACCGGTGGTGCCGCTTACGTCCAGGACATGCGGTTACCTGGCATGGTACACGCCCGGGTGGTACGGCCGCCCAGCTATGGCGCCCAATTGGTTGAATGCGATACGTCCGCGGTCGAACGGCTGCCCGGCGTCGTCAAGGTCGTTCGCAACGGCAACTTCCTGGCCGTTGTCGCGCAAAAGGAATTCCAGGCCATCAAGGCGATGCGCGCTCTGTCAATGGCGGCAAAATGGCGTGAGACGCCGGGCCTGCCGAAGCAGGACGATTTGCCGCGCCTTCTCACCGGCCTGCCGTCGCGGGATACGATCATCCTTGAGCGCAGCGATCCTTCGGCCGTTGGCCAAAAGACCATCGAAGCCACCTATGCGCGGCCGTATCAGTCGCACGGCTCGATCGGCCCATCCTGCGCGATTGCGCAATCGGTCAACGATGCCATGACGGTCTGGACCCACACCCAGGGCGTGTATCCCGATCGCCAAGGCATTACCGAGATGTTGCGTGTGCCGCCGGCGAGCGTTCGCCTGATTCATGTCGAAGGTTCCGGCTGCTACGGTCATAATGGCGCCGACGATGCCGCGGCCGATGCTGCGTTGATTGCGCGTGAACTTCCCGGCGTTCCCGTGCGCGTGCAGTGGATGCGCGAACAGGAGCATGGCTGGGAGCCGTTCGGGCCGGCGATGGTCACCAAGTTGAAAGCATCGCTGGATAGCAATGGCGCGATATCGTCGTGGAATTTCGAGGTCTGGAGCAACACCCATTCGATGCGGCCGGGCGGCGCCGGCTCGATGCTGGCGGCCCAGCACATGGCAGAGGCCATTCCGCTGCCGGCGCCCAAACCGATTCCATTGCCGGAAGGCGGCGGCGATCGCAACGCGATCCCGATCTACAAATTCCCCAATGCGCATGTTGTGCATCACTTCATCCCGGCCATGCCGGTGCGTGTTTCCGCGATGCGGGCGCTTGGCGCCTATCACAACGTCTTTTCGATCGAGAGCTTCATGGACGAACTCGCCGAGCTCGCCGGCGCCGACGCGGTCGAATTCCGCCTGAAACATCTCGACGACCCGCGCGGCCGCGCCGTGGTCGAGAAGGCGGCACAGGAATTTGGATGGCAGAAGGGCCAAAAAGCCCCGCCGGATCACGGCTTTGGTTTTGCCTTTGCGCGCTACAAGAATCTCGCGGCCTATTGCGCCATTGCCAGCGAAGTTGAAGTGAACCGGGAGACCGGGCGGGCGCGCCTGGTGCGCGCGGTGGCGGCGGTCGACAGCGGTCAGGTGGTCAATCCGGACGGGCTGATTAATCAGATCGAGGGCGCGATCCTACAATCGACGAGCTGGACGCTCTATGAGGCCGTCACTTTTGACGACACCAGGATCACCAGCATCGACTGGCAGACTTATCCGATCCTGCGCTTCAACGCGGTGCCGCAAAAGATCGACGTGCATATCATCAACCGGCCGGGCCAGCCCTTCCTGGGCAGCGGCGAAACCGGGCAGGGGCCGGCGGCGGCATCGGTCGCGAATGCGATTGCCAACGCCACCGGAAAGCGGCTGCGCGATCTGCCGCTGACGCGAAAGAAGATCAAGGACGCGATCGACGCGTGACACCGGGCGGGTCGCGGCTCTAGGCGCTTTCCATGCGAACAGTGGCAGCTGCGTCGCACATCGCCTTGAGCTTGCCGAAGGCAGTTCGGCGCGGCATGTACTTCATGCCGCAATCCGGCGCCGGGATCAGCCGTTCGGCGGAGACGTATTTGAGACCGTGCCGAATGCGTCCGGCGATGACGGAAGCGGTCTCGATTTCGGGGTCGCCGAGGTCGATCACGCCAAGCATGATTTTCTTCGATGACAGATCGGCAAGGATACCGAGATCAAGCCTGGGTTGCGCTGCTTCGATCGAAATCTGATCGGCGGTGGAGTCTGCAAGCTCGGCCAGGAACGGATAGCCCGCCGGCTTGGCCTTGCCTGCGACGATGGCGGCATAGCCAAAGCAGACGTGAACCACGGTCGGCACTTTAAGCCCCTGCAACGCACGGTTGATCGCTTTGACGGCATAACGCCTGGCGGCGGCAGGATCGTTGCGCACCCAGGGCTCGTCGAACTGGATTACGTCCGCACCGGCGTTCTGCAGATCGATCGCCTCGGCGTTGACGGCGGCGGCGAAAGCCATCGCGAGTTCTTCGTCATCCCCGTAGAACTCGTCCCTGGCCTGTTGGGTCATGGTGAAAGGGCCGGGAAGCGTAATCTTGGCGGCGCGATCGGTGTTGCGGCGCAGGAACTCCATGTCGCGCAACTCGACCGGGCCCTTGCGGCTGATTTTCCCGACCACCCGGGGCACCGGCGTCTTGAGGTTCGCGCGGGAAGTAATAATGGCGGGATTCTCGATATCGATGCCCTCGAGTGACGTCGCAAAACGGTTGGAGTAACTCTCGCGCCTGATTTCGCCGTCGGTCACGATATCGATGCCGGCGCGCTCAAGATCGCGGATCGCAACGATGGTTGCATCATCCTGGGCCTGTTCGAGATGCTCTGCGGGGATGCGCCAAATCTCGGTCAGGCGGGTGCGCGGCACGGATTTGGACAATAGCTCACGGTCCACCAGCCAATCCGGTTGCGGATAGCTCCCAACGACGGTCGTCGGCAATATATGTGTGGGCAGGGGCAATGCTTCAGCTCCCGGGAAATGGCGCGAATATGGGTATTGGACAAAACGCGGTTAGTCCAGAATGAAGCTTCTGCTGCGGGAAGCAGCCCCGGCTCCTAACGCAGCGCCAGCCCCGTCGCGGCTTCTAGTTCGGAAAGGGCCTGCGGCGCGTCGAGCACCTTGATCGTGGTCATTCCCATATCGCGCGCCGGCTTCAGGTTGACGCCGAGATCGTCCAGATAGATGCATCTTTCGGGCTTAACGCCGAGTGCGTCCACCATGATCCCGTAGATTCGCGGGTCGGGCTTCCTCAGGCCGATCTTGGCCGATTCGATGACGTGGTCGAACAACGCCATGACTTCCGCGATGTAGAGCGTTCGGCCCCCCGCGCTGCCGATGGCGTTGGCGGGAAGGTTATTGGTGATGCAGCCGGTCTTGAGCACACTTTTGATGCGTTTGAGCGCGTCCACCATCTCCGGCCGCAGATCCCCTGAAAGCAGTGGCAACACGTCCTTGCCCCGAACCTCCGCGCCCAGCGCCCGCGATTCCGCCGCGAATAGCTGATCGAATGTTTCGATGTCCACCTCGGCCCGCTCGAATTTCGCCCAGGCATTCTCCAGGTGATTGGCGGAATTGGTGCGCCGGATAATATCGGCGGGCAGTCCACGCTCGCGCTCAAAGCGCGCGAACGCCTCGAACGGCGACGAGGTCAGCACGCCACCGAAATCCCAGATCACTGCTTCGAACATTGTCTCCCTGCCAACTCGCGCATCGATTGGCTAGCGGCTAACACGACGGGCACGCCGACGCCAGTCCCGGCGGCAGGGCCATCGAATGGCGCGCACTGGATTTTACGAATTGCGCCGGTTCGAGTTCGTCGCGATGGCAGCGGCGGCGGTTCGGTTTTCGACGCCAAGCTTGGCGTAGATTTGCTCAAGGTGCTTGTCCACCGTCCTCGGGCTTAGGCCCAGGATCTGGGCAATGTCGCGGTTGGTCTTTCCCTTGCTCAGCCAGGCCAACACCTCGCCCTCACGCGTCGTCAGCCCGAGTTCGCTGGAAAATTCCGCGGGCAAATCGACGCTCGATTCCTTTGCCAGCCGCAGCAGAAATTCATTTGGTCCGAGTTTTCCGATGTACTGAAGCCGCAGCTGCTCATTCTCGGGAAAGGACGCGGCGTGGGCCCTCGATTTTGCCTTACCCTTTTTCGCCTGCTCAAGCCATTGCAGAATGGGATCGGACAGCACGAATTGATCGTCCCTGTCCGGCGGGAGATTTTCCAACAATAACCTCTGCGCCTGCGGTGTAGCCCACACGATCTTGCCATGGCCGCTGACGGCCAGCAAATACCTGCCGGATACATCGAGCGCGGCGCGAGCGCTCTGGGTCATGCGGGCATTGGCCAGATGCACGCGAATCCGCGCCAGCATTTCCTCGACGACGATCGGCTTGGTGACATAGTCAACGCCGCCGGCCTCCAGACCGCTGACGATGTGCTGGGTTTCGGCAAGCCCCGTCATGAAGATGACGGGCACATTGCTCAACCCCGCGTCGCGCTTGAGGCGCCGGCAAGTTTCGAAGCCATCCATGCCGGGCATCACGGCGTCGAGCAGAATGATGTCGGGCGTGATCTGGTCGACGATGCGCATGGCGGCGGCCCCGTCCATCGCGACCATGACCGTCATCCCGGCGCTATCAAGCGCGTCGGTGAGCAGTCGTAGCGTTTCCGGCGAGTCGTCGATGACGAGCGCAACATCGCGTTTTTTCGGCTCAGTGATCATAGCTGTGCAGCATCTTCAGAGTTGCCATGTACTGATCAAGGTCGAAGCGGTCGATCAGGGATCGCATCTGTGAGACAAAGCCGGCGTGCTCGGGACAATCGGCTCCTATTTCATCGAGCTTGACCTGGATTGCGCGGATATAGCCGAGTTGCCCGAGACCGATGAGTTCCTCGACATGCTCTGCGGGCGGTCGGGAACCGCTGCCGGGTTGCCAGTGTGGAATGACAATTTGCTCATCTGCGTATTGCCATTCGATCCTGAGAAGCTGCCGGATCAATTCCAGGAACCGCGGAATATCGATCGGTTTCATCAGATAGCCGTCGTGGAACGGCTGCGCCAGCGGCGTGCCGTGGGCCTCCAATGCGCTCGCCGAAACCATCAGGATACGGGCCTGATGATGGCCGCTTGAACGCAGCGTCTCTGCCACTGTCCAACCGTCCATGCCCGCCATCGAAATATCCAGCAAGAACAGGTCGGGCCGGCAATGCTGCGCGAGCGCGAGACAACCAGCGCCGTCAGGCGCGCTGAGAATAATAAAGCCGAGCGGCGCCAGCACTTCGCGCAAAAGATCACGTTGGACCGGATCGTCGTCGGTGATCAGGATCGTCTTGCGCGGGCCGTGATAGCCGAAAACCGGCGCGTTGACGGACGCTATCCGTGTTGGGTTGGTCACCTCCGACAGCAGGATCTTGATACGGAAGGTGCTGCCGACGCCGACTTTGCTGGCGACCTGGATGTCACCGCCCATTACGCCTGCAAGCAGCCGGCTGATGGTCAGCCCGAGACCCGTGCCGGTTTGCGGCTGCGCGACACCCAGGGCGCCGCGTTCGAAGGGAGCAAAAATGCGCTCAAGGTCGGATGCCTGAATTCCCGGACCAGTGTCGATCACCTCGAATTCGGCGACGGGGCTACGGTAGTGCACGACGAGCTGCACGCTGCCGGTTTGGGTGAATTTGATGGCGTTCGACAGCAGATTGATCAAAATCTGGCGCAGTCGTTTTTCGTCGGCATAAACCAC
Source organism: uncultured Alphaproteobacteria bacterium (assembly GCA_963722265.1). Lineage (GTDB taxonomy): Bacteria > Pseudomonadota > Alphaproteobacteria > Rhizobiales > Xanthobacteraceae > Bradyrhizobium. The sequence goes on from CAVRKR010000004.1 coordinate 99,327, forward strand.
GACCGGCAGTATCGCCGGCCGCTTGAATACGAAATCGATGCCCTTGGCGGCGGCCTGCAGGCGGAACATGCCGACGAGCTCATCGAGGAACTCGCTCACGCGAACCTCGTCCCGCGATAGATAGAGCCGGCCTGCCTCGATTTTCGAGATATCGAGAATGCCGTCGATCAGCCCCGAGAGATGGTCGGCGCTGCGGCGGACGACGCGAACCTGATCGCGCGGCCTGGCGCTCAGGCTCGCATCCTGCTCCAGCAATTGCGCATAGCCGGAGATTGCATTCAGCGGCGAGCGCAGTTCATGACTTAAGCCCACCACATAACGGCTTTTCGCCAGGTTGGCGGACTCCGCGACTTCCTTGGCGCGTTGCAATTCGGCGTCGGTGCGCTTGTGGGCATCGATCTCCCGAATCAACAGCGCAGTCTGCCGCCTTGTTTCCGCTTCCGCGGCGCGCCGACTTTGCTGCGCAAGCACGAACAGCCATGCGACGACGCCGATAATGATGGTCAGAGCAAAAAAGACCTTCCACAGGACTTCGGAGAGCAAGAGATGATCGACGCTGACCGTGGCAGATGTCTGGAGATATATCAGGCCGAGCGTAAGCGCCACCAGCCCGGCGGAAACCAGGAAGACGCCGAGATAATGCCCGAGCTGTGAATTGATTCGCGCATAGATCGGCTGCGGCAATAATTTGCCGAGGGTCTCGGAAACCTGCGCCTGGATCCGCGCATGCGGTTTGCAAAGGTCGTGACAGCGCGCATCCAGCGAACAGCACAGCGAACAGATTGGTCCGGCATAGGCGGGGCAGGCCGCCATATCCTCGGGCTCGAAGGTATGCTCGCAGATGCAGCACTGAATCGCCTCGATGTTCTGCCAGCTGCGTTTCGGCTTGCGTGCGATGTAATACTTGCCGCCGGTCGCAAACGCGATCAGCGGCGCGGTGACAAAGGCAACGATCAGGGCAACGAAGGGTGCGAGCGCCTTGGCCGTCGGTCCGAACAGACCATAGAACGCACTGATCGAGACGACGGTGGCAATCGTCATGGCGCCGACGCCTACCGGGTTGATGTCGTAGAGATGCGCGCGCTTGAATTCCATGTGTTGCGGGCGCAAGCCGAGCGGCTTGTTGACGACGAGATCGGAAACCAGCGCGCCGACCCAGGCGATGGCAACGTTCGAATAGAGCGCCAGCGTCTGCTCAAGCGCCTTGTAGACGCCGATTTCCATCAGCAGTAACGCAACCACGACGTTGAATACCAGCCACACCACGCGGCCTGGATGGCTATGGGTCAACCGGGAGAAAAAGTTCGACCATGCGATCGAACCGGCATAGGCGTTGGTGACGTTGATCTTCACCTGCGAGAGGATCACGAAGGTGCCGGTCAGTGCCAATGCGAGCTCCGGCTTCGCCAACACATAGCGAAACGCTTCGCGATACATATGCGCCGGCTCGGCCGCGTGCTCATAGGTGACGCCGTGACCGAGCGCGAAAAAGGCGAGGAACGAGCCGGCCAGCAATTTCAGCGCGCCAAGAATGATCCAGCCGGGTCCCGCGCTCAACAGCGCGATCCACCATGACGTCTTCGACGTCCGCCGGTCACGCGGAAGGAAGCGCAGAAAGTCGACCTGCTCGCCGATCTGCGCCACCAGCGAGAACACGACCGAGGCGGCGGTACCGAACAGCAACAGATCGAGATGGCCGGTCGGATTGCCGTGCTCGCCGGCGAATTTGGTCCACTCCGCAAAGGAGCCCGGATTGGCGTAGGCGATCGCTGCGAAGGGGATGACGTGCAGGATGATCCACAGCGGCTGCGTCCATAATTGGAAGCGGCTGATCAGCGTGATGCCGTGGGTCACCAGCGGGATGATGACGACGGCGCTGATGAGGTAACCGATCGGGCGCGGGATTCCGAAACACATCTCCAGCGCGCTTGCGAGAATGACGGCTTCGATCGCGAAGAAAATAAATGTGAAGGATGCGTAGATCAACGAGGTGATCGTCGAGCCGATGTAGCCGAAGCCGGCGCCGCGCGTCAGCAGATCGATATCGATGCCGCATTTGGCGGCGTGGTAGGCGATCGGCAGGCCGCAGAAGAAAATAATGGCGCTGACGACGATGATGGCCGCGGCGGCATTGGTGACGCCGTAATTGAGCGTGATGGTGCCCCCGATCGCCTCCAGCGCCAGGAAGGAGATGGCGCCGATCGCCGTGTTGGCGACTCGGGCCGCGGACCACCGGCGCGCGCTCTTGGCCGTGAAGCGGAGCGCATAATCCTCCAGCGTCTGGTTCGCAACCCATTGATTATATTGGCGTCTTACGCGGTCAATCCGCTGCCGCCCTGCCACTTTGAGCTCCTGACCTCGCTGCCTTCCGCATGCAATTCCAGTTCCAAAACCTACGTCGCTATTTTGCGGTGCAATATACGCGATCTTGCGTATCTGTGCACTGCACAAATTCAGCAATTCTCGCCTGACCAACACCAGCGTCCTCGAACACGAATGGGGTTTTCATGTCAGACGAAATCAAACGGGGCCTGCAGTCACCGCTTCGGCGCAAACTGCTCATGGGAATGGCCGCAATTCCCGCTATCTCCATGTTTCCACGGCCATCATTGGCCGATGTACCGGCCACTTCCGCGGTCAACACCACGGGGCTTGCGGTCACCGACACGGAGGTGACGATCGGAATCCTTCACTCCGTTACCGGCACGATGGCGATCTCGGAAACCGGTTCGGTGGAAGCCGAGAAACTCGCGATCGAACAGATCAACGCTTCGGGCGGCGTACTCGGCCGCAAGATCAAGTTCATTCAGGAAGACGGTGCCAGCGACTGGCCGACCTTCGCCGAGAAGGCAAAGAAGCTCTTGGTCAACGACAAATGCGCTTCCGTCATGGGCTGCTGGACCTCGGCCTCGCGCAAGGCGGTGCTGCCGGTGTTCGAGCAGTATAACGGCATGCTCTACTACCCGACTTTCTATGAAGGCCTCGAGCAATCCAAGAACGTCATCTACACCGGCCAGGAAGCGACCCAGCAGATCATCGCCGGCCTCGACTGGGTCAACAAGACCAAGGGCGCCAAGACCTTCTATCTGCTCGGCTCCGACTACATCTGGCCGCGCACGTCGAACAAGATCGCCCGCAAGCATATCGAGGGCCATCTGAAGGAAGCCAAGGTCGTCGGCGAAGAATACTTCCCGCTCGGCAGTACCCAGTTCAACTCGGTGATCAACAAGATCAAGCTGACCAAGCCCGACGTGATCTACGCCATCATCGTCGGCGGATCGAACGTCGCCTTCTACAAGCAGCTCAAGGCGGCGGGTATCGATCTGTCGAAGCAGACGCTGCTGACGATTTCGGTAACCGAAGACGAAATCGACGGCATCGGCGGAGAGAACATCGCAGGCGCCTATGCTTGCATGAAATATTTCCAGTCGCTCGACAATCCCAACAACAAGGCCTTCGTGGCGGCGTTCAAGAAGATGTGGGGCGAAAAGACCGTGATCGGCGACGTGACGCAAGCCGCTTATCTCGGCCCGTGGCTGTGGAAACTGACGGTGGAAAAGGCCGGCAGCTTCGACATCGACAAGGTCGCTGCCGCTTCGCCCGGTGTGGAATTCAAGGGTGCGCCCGAAGGTTACGTCCGCATCCATGAAAACCATCACCTCTGGTCGAAGACGCGCGTCGGCAGGGCCAAGCTCGATGGCCAGTACGAGCTGGTCTACGAGACCGCCGATCTTGTCGAGCCGGATCCGTTCCCCAAGGGCTATCAGTGAGACCGCGTACCTGATCCGCGCGCGTCCTCCTCTTCACGCACGTTTCTCGCGTCGCGATCTCCCGCGACGCGAGGCTTCCCGGCCATGGAGAACGATTCGATGTTGGGCGACTATTCGATTGGCGATCTCGGCTCCATCCTCGCAATGCAGGGTTTTGCGGGACTGATCCTGTTTTCGGTCTACGTGCTGATGGCGTTGGGGCTCGCCATCATCTTTGGCCAGATGGGCGTCATCAACATGGCCCATGGCGAATTCATGATCCTCGGCGCCTACGTCACCTGGATGACGGCAAGCCTTGTTGAGGCCTACTTGCCGAGTTTCTTCGGCGGATACTTCTTTCTCGCGATGGCCCTGGCCTTCGTGGCCTCCGGCTCGCTCGGCATGCTGGTCGAATGGGCGCTGATACGTCATCTCTACAAACGTCCGCTCGACACGCTGCTGGCGACCTGGGGTCTGAGCCTCATCCTCCAGCAGGCATATCGATCGGTGTTCGGCGCGCGTGAGGTGGGGGTCGATCTGCCGCAGTGGATGCTCGGCAGCAAGCAAATCACCGATTCCATCGAAGTGCCGATCAACGGCATCTTCGTGATGTGCCTTACCGTACTGATCACATGCGTGGTGGCCTACATCATGTACAGGTCGCGCTGGGGCAAGCAGGTGCGTGCCGTGGTCCAGAACCGCGTCATGGCCGGCGCTGTCGGCATCAACACCGAAAAGGTCGATCGTTACACCTTCGGCCTCGGCTGCGGCATCGCCGGTATCGCGGGCAGCGCCTTTACCATGATCGGCTCCACGGGCCCCACGGCCGGCCAGCTCTATATCGTCGACACCTTCCTGGTCGTCGTGTTCGGCGGCGCCGCCAGTCTGATCGGCACCATCGCGTCCGCCTTCACCATCTCGCAGGCGCAATCGACCATGGAATTCTTCATGTCGGGGTCGATGGCCAAGGTTCTGACGCTGCTTGCCATTGTCGCGATCCTTATGATGCGGCCGCAGGGTCTGTTCGCGCTCAAGGTCCGGAAATAAGAACAAGAAAGTACGGTCATGATCATCAACTCGCGTTTCTTCAATCGATCCGAACTCATCGGCTTCGTAACGCTGGCACTGCTGCTCTTTGTCATCCTGCCGCTGTCGCTGGACGTGTTTCGTCTCAACCTGGTCGCGAAATATCTGACTTACGCCTTTGTCGCGATCGGGCTGGTGCTGTGCTGGGGCTACGGCGGAATTCTCAGCCTGGGGCAGGGCGTGTTCTTCGGTCTCGGCGGGTATTGCATGGCGATGTACCTCAAGCTTGAGGCGTCCAGTGTCGAGAACACCAAGATCCAGTCGACCCCGGGCATCCCGGATTTCATGGACTGGAATCAGATCACGCAACTGCCGTTCTTCTGGAAGCCGTTTCACAGCTTTCCGCTGACGTTGCTGGCGATCGTTTTGGTGCCGACGTTCTTCTCCTTCATCATCGGCGCCGCGATGTTCAAGCGCCGCGTCGGCGGCGTGTACTTCGCAATCATCACCCAGGCGATTGCGGCGATTCTCACCATCCTGATCGTCGGACAGCAGGGCTATACCGGCGGCATCAACGGCATCACCGACCTGCGGACGCTGCATGGCTGGGATATCCGCACCGACCACGCCAAGTTCATTCTGTATTTCGTCGAGGTCGCCCTGCTGTTCGGCTGCATCGTGACCGCGCAGTTCATCCGCCTGACCAAGCTCGGCCGCATCCTGGTCGCGATGCGCGAGCAGGAGGACCGCGTCCGCTTCTCCGGGTACAGCGTCGCCAACTTCAAGATCTTCGCGTTCTGCGCAGCCGCGGTGTTCGCCGCGATCGGCGGAGCGATGTTCACGCTCGAAGTCGGCTTCATGTCGCCGTCCTTTGTCGGAATCGTGCCCTCGATCGAAATGGTGATCTACACGGCGGTTGGCGGGCGGATGTCGATCTTCGGCGCGGTGTACGGCTCACTCTTGGTCAATTTCGCAAAGACGGCCCTCTCCGAATCCTTCCCGCAACTCTGGCTGTTTGGCCTCGGCGCGCTGTTCATCGCCGTCGTGCTGGCCTTCCCGAACGGTCTGGCCGGCATCTGGCAGGATCACGTTCAACCTCGCATCGATCGCCTGATTGCCGCCCGAGCACGAAAGTCGGGCGGCGGCTGGAGCGATAGCTCCATCGCCGACGGCGCGCCCGCGGAGTGAGGAGATCAACATGCGCATAGGTCATCAACCCAAGGATTTCCTGCTCGCGGTCGAGGCGCTCACCGTCTCTTTCGATGGCTTCAAGGCCGTGAACAACCTGTCCTTCTATGTCGAGGAGAACGAGATCCGGGTCATCATCGGGCCTAACGGCGCGGGCAAGACCACGGTGCTCGATTTGATCTGCGGTAAGACCAAGGCAACGTCGGGCTCGATCCAGTTTCGCGGGAAGGAACTGACGAAGCTGAAGGAAAACCAGATCGTGCAGACCGGCGTGGGACGCAAGTTCCAGACGCCGTCGGTGTTCGAGGACCTCACGGTGTTCGAGAACCTGGAGATATCCTATCCGCGCGGCCGCACCGTGTTCGGCTCGCTCACCTTCCAGCGCGACGCGGCGGTTCGCGAGCGGGTCGAGGAGGTCGCCGAGATGATCTTCCTGAAGGATCGTCTCGACACTTACGCCGATCAGCTCAGCCACGGCCAGAAACAATGGCTCGAAATCGGCATGCTGCTGATCCAGGACCCCGATCTGTTGATGCTCGACGAGCCGGTCGCCGGCATGAGCGTCAGCGAGCGCGCCAAGACGGCCGAACTGCTCAACCGCATCATCAAGGACCGCTCGGTGCTGGTGATCGAGCACGACATGAAATTCGTCGAGGACATCGCCCACAGGGTCACGGTTCTCCACCAGGGCCAGATTCTCTCCGAGGGTTCGATGGAGCACGTCAAAAAAGACCCCAAGGTCATCGAAGTCTATCTCGGACACTAGGACGCAAGGAAAATTTTGATGCTGGCTATTTCGAACCTTCACGTCGCCTACGGCCAGAGCGAAGTGCTGCATGGCCTCAACGTGTCCGTGGCGCCGAACGAGATCGTGGCAATCATGGGCCGCAACGGCATGGGCAAGACCACGCTGATGAAGTCGCTGATGGGTATTCTGCCGGCCAAAAGCGGTTCCGTGACCATGGAGGGCAGCGAACTCGGAAATCTGCCGAGTTACGAGCGTGTCGCCAAAGGTCTCGCCTACGTGCCGCAGGGCCGGATGATCTTCTCCACCATGACGGTGAAGGAAAACATCGAAACCGGCCTCGTCGTATCGGGTGGAACCGAAGTGCCCGGCGATATCTACCAATTGTTTCCGGTGCTGCTGGAAATGAAAGGCCGGCGCGGCGGCAATCTCTCGGGCGGTCAGCAGCAGCAGCTCGCGATCGCGCGCGCGCTTGCCACCAAGCCGAAGGTGTTGCTGCTGGACGAGCCGACCGAAGGCATCCAGCCCTCGATCATCAAGGATATGGCACGCACGCTGAAACGCATTCGTGACGACCGCGGCCTGTCGATCGTGGTCTCCGAACAGGTACTGAGTTTCGCGCTCGACATCGCCGACCGCGTGCTCGTCATCGAGAATGGCGAGATCGTGCGCGACGATCCACGCGACGGCGTCGATGCCGCGCAAATTTCCAAATATCTGTCAGTCTGATTTCTTTACGTGGCTTGCAAACAGGGGAGCTTTAGATGCCAGAGACACTGATCAAGGTCGATCTTTCCAAGTCGGCTTACGAAAATGACATGATCCATAATCGCTGGCATCCCGATGTTCCGATTGTGGCCTGGGTCGGTCCGGGAGATGATTTCATTATCGAGACCTATGACTGGACCGGTGGTTTCATCAAGAACAACAATTCCGCCGACGACGTCCGCGACATCGATCTGTCGATCGTGCATTTCCTGTCCGGCCCGATCGGAGTGAAGGGCGCGGAGCCCGGCGATCTTCTGGTCGTGGATTTGCTCGATGTCGGTCCAAAGAAGGAAAGTCTGTGGGGCTTCAACGGCTTTTTCTCCAAAAAGAACGGCGGTGGATTCCTGACCGATCATTTCCCCTTGGCGCAGAAGTCGATCTGGGACATCAAGGGCCTCTACACCTCGTCGCGCCACGTGCCGGGCGTGAATTTTGCCGGCTTGGTGCATCCCGGCCTGATCGGCTGTCTGCCTGATCCGAAAATGCTGGCGACCTGGAACGCGCGCGAGAACGCGCTGATCGCGACCAATCCGACGCGCGTGCCGCCGCTCGCCAATCCGCCCTTCCCCTCAACCACCCACGCAGGGCGCGCCAAGGGTGACATCAAGGCGAAAATCGCCGCCGAAGGCGCACGCACGGTGCCGCCGCGCGAGCATGGCGGCAACTGCGACATCAAGGATCTGTCGCGCGGATCGAAAATCTATTTCCCGGTCTACGTGCCGGGCGGCGGGCTCTCGATGGGCGATCTGCATTTCAGCCAGGGTGACGGCGAGATCACCTTCTGCGGCGCGATCGAGATGGCCGGCTGGTTACATCTGAAGGTCGACGTCATCAAGGACGGCGTCGCCAAATACGGTATCAAGAATCCAGTGTTCAAGCCGTCGCCGATCACACCCAATTACAAGGATTATCTGATCTTCGAAGGAATCTCGGTCGATGAGAAGGGTGAGCAGCACTACCTGGATGTGCATATCGCCTATCGGCAGGCTTGCCTGAACGCGATCGAATATCTCAAGAAGTTCGGTTACTCCGGCGCGCAAGCCTACACCATCCTGGGTGTAGCGCCCGTGCAGGGGCATATCAGCGGGGTTGTGGACATTCCGAACGCCTGCGCCACGCTGTACCTGCCGACGGAGATTTTCGATTTCGATATCATGCCGTCGTCGGCTGGGCCCATCAAGCACATCAAAGGCGGTGTTGACGTGGCGCTTTCTCCCGACAAATGATCTCCCTGCGCGACGGGATGCGGGACGGTGCTCAAATATGCCGCCCCGCATCCGCCGCCGCTGTCGGAACCCCCAAAGCGCAAGGAAATCAAATGCCGTTCTACGATTATCTCTGCAACGATTGCGGTCCGTTCACGGACATGCGGCCGATGGCGGAATGCGATGCGCCGCAGAGCTGTCCGAAGTGCGCAAGCTCCTCACCGCGCGCGATTTTGACGGCGCCGAACTTCTTCTGCATACCGTCGGACCGGCGCAAGGCCTTTGCCGCCAACGAACGAAGCGCCAACGCGCCCAGAACGCTTGGCGAGTACAAGGCTTCCCATGCGCCAGGCTGCGGCTGTTGTTCGGGCAAGCCTTCGCGCCTTGTGAACAAGACCAGGAGCGGCGCAAAGAGCTTTCCGACCGCACGACCGTGGATGATCAGTCACTGATGATCATGATTTCGGATTTCGCAGCAGCCAGCCTCAGGCTCGCGCGGAGATCGAGGTGCGTCCATTGCCGCCGACAGGCGGGGCTTGGCGACCGTTGGAATGCCGCGTCGAGGTAACGTGCCTGAGCGGAACCGATAGCCGGCAAATCAGCCCTTCGGTACGCCAGTCGAATTGGGCCTGTCCGCCCAGTTGCGACTCGATGCTTGAGATCACACTTCGGGTGCCGAAGCCGCGTGATGCCGGCCTTTCCACGAGCGGCCCATCGCGCTCTTCCCACAATATCTGGAGGAGGTCGCCGTCAATCTCCCATTTGATCGTCAGGCGACCGGCCAGCGTGGATAGCGCCCCATACTTTGCGGAGTTGGTGACCAACTCGTGCAGCACCATGGCGAGTGTCTGGGCGGTCGCGGGCTGGAGCTGAATGTTCGAGCCGCTGAATGCGATCTGATCGCTCATGGAATAGGGCGCAAGTTCTTCATCGACCAGCTTTGTGATTTCCGCACCCTGCCAGCTCGACAGGGACAGGATGGTGTGGACCCGCGCCAACGCGCTGATCCGTCCTTCGACGGCCTGCATATATGCCTTGACGCTTTCACCGCGCGTCAGCCTGACAATCGATTGCGCCAGCGCCAGCGCATTTTTGGCGCGATGATCGACCTCGCGGGTCAGAAGAGTTTGCCGCTCTTCGGCCCGCTTCCGCTCGGTGATGTCGACGGTGACCCCGCTGACGCGGATGACGCGGCCGGTCTTGTCGATGGTGGCGGCGGCCGTGCCGACGCACCAGCGAATCTCGCCGTCCGGCCGAACGATACGAAACTCGGTTTCGTACGATCTGACCCCGCTGTTGAACCTGGCTATTGCCTCGCGCAATTCGTCGACATCGTCGGGATGCAGCAGCGCCTGAACGCTTGCGGGGTCGACGACGAAGCTTTGCGGGTCGACGCCGAAAATCCGAAACTGCCCCTCATCCCACATCCAGTCGCCGCTGATCCAGTCCCAGTCCCAGGAACCCATCTTTCCCGCAGCCAGCGCAAGGCTCCGACGCTGCTCGCTTTCAAGAAGTCTGGCATTGGACTCTTCCAGCTCGCTGGTGCGCGCGCGCACCCTATCCTCGAGATCGGCGTTGAATCGCTCCAGCTGCCGTGTCTTGCGGTAGAGTTCGGCGAACACCCTGATTTTTGCTCGCAATACTTCCGGGACTACCGGCACCGGCACGTAGTCCACCGCGCCCATCTCGTAACCGCGAAGGCGGTCCAGATCGGAAACCTGGATGGCGGAGATGAAGATCATCGCCGTCTTCTGGAATCGGGGATGTTCGCGGATCATGGCGGCAAGCTCGAAGCCATCCAGTTCCGGCATGCAGACATCGACAAGGATGACCGCAACTTCGTTCTTGAGCAAGTATTCCAGCGCTTCCCGGCCCGAAGCCGCGACGACGAGATTTTCTCCGAGCTCCCTCAGGATCACCTCATAGGCAAGCAATTTCGCCGGCTGATCGTCAACCAGAAGGATGTTTACCTTTTCTTGTTCCATCTGGCAGACCAATCAGCGATGTAGCCACATGCGTATCGCAAGCAGCAACTGCTCGGTGTTGACGGGCTTTGCGAGATAGTCCGAAGCGCCGGCCTCGAGACATTTCTCGCGGTCTCCCTTCATCGCCTTGGCGGTAAGCGCAATGATCGGAAGCCTGCGGAACGCCGGATTCTCCCGGATAACTCCGATGGTCTGATAGCCGTCCATCTGCGGCATCATGATATCCATCAGAACCACGGCGATCTCCGGGTTCGACTCCACGAGAGTAACGGCCTCGCTGCCTGTCGTCGCGGTCAACACCTTCATGCCGCGCCGCTCCAATACGCTGGAGAGCGCGAAAATGTTGCGGGCGTCGTCATCGACGAGAAGCGCAGTACGGCCTACTAGATCCTCATCGGAACTGTTGAGTTTTTCCAGCATTCGCTGTTTTTCGATCGGCAGTTCCGTAATTACGCGATGCAGGAACAGCGACGTTTCGTCGAGCAGGCGTTCGGGCGACTCGACGCCTTTCACCACGATGCTCCGAGCCATGGTGTGAAGTTCAGCGTCTTCTTCAACCGAAAGTTCGCGGCCCGTGAACACGACCACCGGCACCTCGGACAGCGAATCATCGCCGCGGATGGAGTCCAACACTTCGAAGCCGCTCATGTCGGGCAGCCGCAAATCGAGAACGACGCAGTCGCAAGGATTTTCGCGCAAGGTCGAAAGCGCGCCCGCGCCGGTGTCGGTCGTGATGATCTCGATGTCGTCGTGATCAAGCAGTTCCTTGATGCTCATCTGTTCCGCCGCATTGTCCTCCACGATCAGGAGACGCTTGCGGCGAGGCTTTGCATATTCCTTGATCTGGGAAAGCGCCGCGCTGACGCCTTCGGTCGTCGTCGGCTTGTTGACGAAGGAGAACGCGCCGCGCGCCAGTGCGTGCTGACGGTCCTCATCGAGTGTAATGATCTGGACGGGAATGTGCCGCGTCAGCGGATTGTGCTTGAGCTGGCTCAGCACCGTCCAGCCGAGCATGTCGGGCAGGAACACATCGAGAGAGACGGCCGTGGGCTGGTATTGCTTGGCAAGATCGAGCGCCTCGGCGCCGCGCGCGGCGACCAGGACCTTGAAGCCCTTGTCGCGCGCAAGGTCGACCAGCACTCTTGCGTAGTGGGGATCGTCCTCGACGATGAGGAGGATGGTATCTCCCGGTTCGAGGTTGAGCCGATCGTCCGGAAGCTGTTCGACGACGCGTTCCTGCGCGGCGGCCGGCAGCGCCGGCGCAACGCTATATTGCGACGTGCTGATCCGCGGCGTTACCGTCGGTCCGGCGTATTTCAGCGGCAGATAGAGCGTGAAGATACTCCCCTTGCCGGGGGTGCTCTGCAGATGGATTTCGCCGCCAAGGAGACTTGCGAGTTCTCGGCTGATGGCGAGCCCCAGGCCGGTACCGCCATATTTCCGGCTGGTGCCGGCGTCGGCCTGCTGGAACGCTTCGAAGATCAGCTTCTGCTTTTCCTGGGGAATGCCGATGCCGGTATCGGAAACCTCGAAGGCGACCACCGCGGGCGAATGGTTGAGCACGGGATGTTCGGCGCTCCAGCCGCCAAGGGCCGCCGAGACACTGAGCCGTACGCCGCCTTCGGCGGTGAATTTGAACGCGTTCGACAGCAGATTCTTCAAAACCTGCTGCAGTCGCTTTGAATCGGTGTAGATGCTGCGCCCCAGAGTGGGATCGACGACAACGTCGAACGCCAATTGCCGGTTTTCGGCCTCGTGCCCGAACGGGCGGCCGACTGTTTCCAGGAGGTTGGACGTCAGGATTTCCTCGGCGTCGACGGTCACCGTGCCCGATTCGATCTTCGAGAGGTCGAGAATGTCGCTGATCAGGTTCAAGAGGTCGGTACCGGCGCCGTGAATGGTGCGCGCGAATTCGACCTGCTTGTGCGTGAGGTTGCCGTCGGGATTTTCGGTCAACTGCTGACCCAGGATCAGGATGCTGTTGAGCGGCGTCCGTAGCTCGTGGGACATGTTGGCAAGGAACTCGGACTTGTACTTGGACGTCAACGAGAGCTCGGTTGCCTTCTCTTCCAGCGCGCGCCGGGCCTGCTCGATTTCCTGGTTCTTGCGTTCCACTTCGACGTTGCGCTCGGCGAGCTGTTGAGCCTTCTGCTCGAGTTGTTCGTTGGTCTGCTGCAGTTCCTTCTGTTGGGTCTGCAGCTCGCCTGCGAGTTGCTGGGATTGCTTCAGCAGGCCTTCGGTCTGCATCGTTGCTTCGATGCTGTTGAGCACGATGCCGATCGAGTCGGTGAGCTGCTCGAGGAAGGTCATCTGCGAGGTCGTAAACGAGCTGACCGAGGCAAGCTCGATGACGGCCTTGACCTGGTTCTCAAACAGAACCGGAAGCACCACGAGGTTTTTCGGCACGACCCGCAACAGCGCCGAGTTGATCGGAACCGCGTCGTCCGAAATTTCCGACACCAGCCGCTGGCGCTTATCCATCGCGCATTGTCCGATCAGGCCTTCGCCAAATTGCACGATCTGCGGGTGAGGGCTGACGCCGTCGCCGGCATAAGCCGCCAGCAAGCGCATTTGCGGGCTGTCCTCGTTTTCTACCTGATAGATCACGCCCATATGCGCGTTCACCAATGGCGTCAGCTCGGTCAGCAGCAGCCGGCCCACCGTCGTCAAATCGCGCTGGCCTTGCAGCATGTTGGTGAATTTGGCGAGGTTGGTCTTCAGCCAGTCCTGCTCGGTATTGAGGTCGGTCGTGAGCCGGAGGTTGGTGATCATCGTATTGATGTTATCCTTCAGCTCCGCGACTTCGCCCCTGGCATCGACCTGGATCGAACGGGTGAGGTCACCCTTGGTGACGGCGGTCGCGACTTCCGCGATGGCGCGGACCTGCGAAGTCAGGTTAGCCGCCAGCAGGTTGACGTTCCCGGTCAGGTCCTTCCACGTGCCGGCCGCGCCGGGCACGTTGGCCTGGCCGCCAAGGCGGCCTTCGACGCCGACTTCGCGCGCCACGCTCGTGACCTGATCGGCGAAGGTCGCCAGAGTTTCGGTCATGTTGTTGATGGTGTCGGCGAGCGCTGCAACCTCGCCCTTTGATTTTACCGTCAGGTTCTGCTTCAGGTCACCGTTGGCGACCGCGGTCACGACCTTGACGATGCCGCGCACCTGCTCGGTCAGGTTGGCGGCCATGAAGTTCACGGTATCGGTCAGGTCCTTCCAGGTGCCGGCGACGCCGGGCACCTGCGCCTGGCCGCCGAGCTTGCCTTCGGTGCCGACTTCGCGGGCCACGCGCGTCACTTCGCCCGCAAACGCGTTGAGCTGGTCCACCATCGTATTGATGGTGTTTTTGAGCTCGAGAATTTCACCCTTCACGTCTACGGTAATCTTGCGCGACAGGTCGCCGCGCGCCACGGCAGTGGTGACCTCGGCAATGTTGCGGACTTGCGTGGTGAGGTTGGCGGCGAGCAGGTTGACGTTGTCGGTCAGGTCCTTCCACGTTCCGCCGACGCCGGGCACCACGGCCTGGCCACCCAATCTGCCTTCGGTACCGACTTCGCGCGCCACGCGCGTCACTTCGGCCGCGAATGAACGAAGCTGCTCGACCATGGTGTTCAAGGTGTCCTTGAGCAGCAGGATTTCGCCGCGGACGTCGACCGTAATCTTCTTGGACAGGTCGCCGCCGGCGATCGCGGTCGCGACTTCGGCGATGTTGCGGACCTGCGCGGTCAGATTGGAGGCCATGAAGTTGACGTTGTCGGTGAGGTCTTTCCAGGTGCCGGCGACTTCCGGCACCTCGGCCTGACCGCCGAGCTTGCCCTCGGTGCCGACTTCGCGCGCCACGCGCGTCACTTCGGAAGCGAAGGCATTGAGCTGGTCGACCATGGTGTTGATGGTGTTCTTCAGTTCGAGGATTTCGCCCTTGACGTCCACCGTGATTTTGCGCGACAGGTCGCCGCGCGCCACGGCCGTGGTGACTTCGGCGATGTTGCGGACCTGCGCCGTCAGATTGCCAGCCATCGAGTTGACGCTGTCGGTCAAATCCTTCCAGGTGCCGGCGACGCCCGGGACGTTGGCCTGACCGCCCAGACGCCCTTCGGTGCCGACCTCGCGCGCCACGCGCGTCACCTCGCCGGCGAAGCGGTTGAGCTGGTCGACCATGGTGTTGAGCGTTTCCTTGAGCTGCAGGATTTCGCCGCGCACGTCGACCGTGATCTTGCGCGACAGGTCGCCGCCGGCAATGGCGGTCGCCACTTCCGCGATGTTTCGGACCTGCGCCGTCAGATTGCCCGCCATCGAGTTGACGCTGTCGGTCAAATCCTTCCAGGTGCCGGCGACGCCGGTCACCTGCGCCTGGCCACCGAGCTTGCCGTCGGTGCCAACCTCGCGCGCCACACGCGTCACTTCGGAGGCAAACGCGTTGAGCTGGTCCACCATGGTGTTTAGGGTTTCCTTCAACTGAAGGATTTCGCCCGACACATTCACCGTGATCTTCTTGGACAAGTCGCCCTTCGCCACGGCGGTGGCGACTTCGGCGATGTTGCGGACCTGTCCGGTCAGGTTGCTCGCCATCGAGTTAACGCTGTCCGTCAAATCCTTCCAGGTGCCGGCGACGCCGCGCACCAGCGCCTGACCGCCGAGTTTGCCTTCGGTACCGACCTCGCGCGCGACGCGCGTCACTTCGCCGGCAAAGGCATTGAGCTGGTCCACCATGGTATTGATGGTGTCTTTCAGCTCCAGAATCTCGCCGCGCACGTCCACGGTGATCTTCTTCGACAGGTCGCCGTTGGCAACCGCAGTGGTTACTTCCGCGATGTTGCGGACCTGCGCCGTCAAATTGCTCGCCATCGAGTTGACGCTTTCGGTGAGGTCCTTCCAGGTGCCGGCGACGCCGAGCACGTTGGCCTGACCGCCCAGGCGGCCCTCGGTACCGACTTCGCGCGCGACGCGCGTCACTTCGCCGGCGAAGGCGTTGAGCTGGTCGACCATGGTGTTGAGCGTTTCCTTCAGCTGAAGGATTTCGCCCGACACGTTCACCGTGATCTTTTTCGAAAGGTCGCCGCCCGCGATCGCGGTCGCGACGTCGGCAATGTTGCGGACCTGCGCGGTGAGATTCGACGCCATGAAGTTGACGTTGTCGGTGAGGTCCTTCCACGTACCGGCGACGCCCGGCACCTGAGCCTGGCCGCCGAGCTTGCCTTCGGTGCCGACCTCGCGGGCCACGCGCGTCACTTCCGATGCGAACGAGTTGAGTTGGTCGACCATCGTGTTGATGGTGTCCTTGAGTTCAAGAATCTCGCCGCGGACGTCGACCGTGATCTTGCGCGACAAGTCGCCGCGCGCCACCGCCGTGGTGACGTTGGCGATGTTGCGCACCTGCGCGGTCAGGTTGCCGCACATCGCATTCACGGAGTTGGTCAAATCCTTCCAGGTTCCGGCAACGCCTGGCACGATCGCCTGACCGCCCAGCTTGCCGTCGGTGCCGACTTCGCGCGCCACGCGGGTGACTTCGGAGGCGAACGAGCGAAGCTGGTCTACCATGGTGTTGATGGCTTCCTTCAGCTGAAGGATTTCGCCGCGGACGTCGACGGTGATTTTCTTGGAGAGGTCGCCGTTGGCGACCGCGATGGTGACCTCGGCGATGTTGCGGACCTGGCCCGTGAGGTTGTTGGCCATCGAGTTGACGCTCTCGGTCAGGTCTTTCCAGACGCCCGTCACTTCGGGCACCTGGGCCTGGCCGCCGAGCTTGCCTTCGGTGCCGACCTCGCGCGCCACGCGCGTCACCTCGGAGGTGAAAACACTGAGCTGTTTGATCATCGTGTTGACGATGGTGGCTGACTGCAGGAATTCACCGCCCAGCGGGCGGCCGTCGACATCCAGTTTCACGGTTTGCAACAGGTCGCCTTGCGCGACGGCCGCCACCGCGCGCGTCACTTCGCGCGTCGGCCAGAGCAGATCGTCGATCAGCGTATTGACCGAGCCTTCCATGTCGGCCCATGAACCAGAGGCAAGGCCAAACTTGACGCGTTGACGCGTTTTTCCTTCGCGGCCGACGACCTGACCCACACGCTCGAGCTGCTGCGCCATCCGTTGGTTGGCGGCGACGATTTCGTTGAATGTGTCAGCGATCTTGCCGTCGATGCCGAGATGATCGCCGGTCATTCGCACCGAGAAGTCACCGCTTCGCATCGCCTGCAATGCCTGAAGCAATTCCTGCGAAGGATCCGGCCTTCCATTCGTGTACGGTTTGACTTTGGCGCGGCGGCGGGCAGATGGCGTGGCTGAGCCGAGATCACTCATGGAATATCCCTCAAGGGCCCGGGCGCGTTCATCGCGCTTGCGAGTCGCTGCCTTTTTTCCACGAGAAAATCGTGCGAATGACCGCAGCGCAAGCGAAATACGCTAGGTATTACAGATTGTTAGTTAGAAAACTCCGACGAAAATAAATAATTCGGCCGGGGAACAATTGTTCCCGCGACGAATTATAAAATTTTGATCGTGAGATGATGGTTTGATCTAAAGCGGATCATCGCGACGCTTTTGAGGCTGCGTCGCGGAACCGATGCAATTTGTCCGATGGTTCCCCGGCCCGAACTCTTGCCTGCCGGTTGCGAGCAAATTCCGAGCGGAGAAGAACGGATCCCCTCACTGACGCCTTGGTTTTGGTTTCCTCGGCGGAGCCGGATTGTCCCCGTCATCCGCTTGCGGGTCGAATTTGCGCGTCACTTTGATCGCCGACTGGCTGATATCGAGAAGCGTTCGGCGGCCTTCCTCAATCACTGTGGCGGATTTCTTGTTGAAGGTCTCGGCGAACTCGCGAATTTCCTTCACCTTCTCGAACAATTCGTCGGCCTTGCCGTCCGCGAGGCCAGGCAGGAAGTCGTCGATTTTGCTCATGGCGCTGTTAAAGCCGGCGAAGGCGCTGTCGGCCTTGGCGACGGCTTTCTCGATCGCGTCACCCTTGCCCGCCAGCGACGCGGTGTAGGTTTCGAAGCTCAATAGCGCATCCTTGATCGTCGCCTGGTTGCCGACGAGAATACGGTCGACATTGTGCAGCGTATCGCGGATCGACTGGATCTCGCTCAAATCGGCGGTCAGAATCGGAATGCCATCGGCGTCGAGCGGCACGGGCGGCGCCGCCGGCGCGCCACCCGTCAGCGATATCGCCGCCACGCCGGTCAGCCCCTGGAACTCCAGCCCCACGACCGTATCCTTGCGGATCGGCGCGCTGTTATCGACCATGACAAAGGCGACGATCTTGCGAGGATTGTCCAGCTTCAGCGACCGGATTTCCCCGACCTGAACCCCGTCGAAATTCACGCTGCCGCCATTGTGCAGGCCGCTTGCGGAGCCCTCGAAGACAATGCGCAATGGCGAACGTTGCGCGATGCTGTGGAATTTCCGGACCGCGAGCAGGCCAACGAACGCCGCGGCGATGACCGCGAGCGTGGTGGTTCCGATCATCAGGTTGCTGGCCCGTACCTTCATCCCTGAAACCGGCTGCGATCCGCTGGGTCGCGAGGGTCAACGCCCTCGCCCTCCCGTCATTGTACGGGCAAAGCGAGGGGGATGAAAGACCGATCCGGCGGGCCATTCGCCGGTCAGGCAGGTCCCGCGGTCGAAGGTCTAGCTCAGCGTCCACTCTTCCGCGCTGGCGCCGGCAAGCGCCCGAACGCGCGCATCGTCGGCGGCGAGTTCGCGAGCCGTTCCCGAATAGACCACGATCCCGTCATCCAGCACATAGGCGTCGTCGGCAATCTCCAGACTCATTCGCGCATTTTGTTCGACCAGCAGGACGGAAATGCCCTCGGCCTTCATCTGCTGCACGATACGGAACACCTCGCGGACGATCAGCGGCGCAAGGCCCTGCGAGGGTTCGTCGAGAATGAGCAGCCTCGGATTTATCAACAGCGCGCGGGCGATCGACAACATCTCCTGCTCTCCGCCGGACAGTTGCCGGCCGCGGTTGAGCTTGCGCTCCTCGAGGCGAGGAAAGAGCTGGTAGATTCGCGCAATCGTCCAGGGTCCGCCGCGCTCCAGCGGGACCTTGAGATTTTCCTCGACGCTGAGATTGGCGAAGATGCGCCGGCCTTCCGGCACATAGCCGACGCCCTGGGCCGCGATGCGGAAGGTCGGCCAACGCGTGGTGTCCTGGCCGAACACCGTGATCTTGCCCTCGCGCGCGGGCGTCAATCCCATCAGGCTTCGCAGCGTAGTGGTCTTGCCGGCGCCGTTGCGCCCGAGCAATGCGGTGATCTTGCCTTCGGCAACGGTAAGGCTGACGCCATGAAGGATATGGCTCTTGCCGTAGTAGGTGTGAAGGCCTTCGGCTGTGAGGGCTGCGGTCATGCGGCATTGCCCAGATAGGCGGCTTGAACGGTCTTCGTTGGCGGCGATCTCCTGCGGCGTGCCTTGCGCCAGCATCCGACCCTGATCGAGCACGCAGATGCGGTCGGCGAGGTGAAACACCACGCGCATGTCGTGCTCGATCAGCACGATGGTGTAGTTGCTGTCGCGGTGCAACCGGCGGATCAACTGGGTGATCTGGAATGTTTCCTGATCGCCCATGCCCGCGGTCGGCTCGTCGAGCAGAAGGAGATGCGGCTTTAAGGCCAGCGCCATCGCGATCTCGGCGGCGCGCTGGTCGCCATGGGCAAGCTCGCCGACCAGCCTGTCGGCTTTGGCGTCCAGCGACACCAGTTTGAGCGTCGCTTCGACGCTTGCGTGGAGCATCGTGGCTTCCGAACGGCTGATCCAGGGCCGCAAGCGATATCCGCCGGCGACTTCCGCAGCGATGCGGACGTTCTCGAACACGGTCAATTCAGGGAAGATTTCAGTGATCTGGAAGGTCCGCGCCATGCCCCGCGTGACGCGCTCATGCGTGGAAAGCCGGGTGATGTCGTTTCCATCGAAGACGATGCTGCCGGATGTCGGCGGAAAGAATCCGCTGATCAGGTTGAAAAAGGTGGTCTTGCCGGCGCCGTTCGGCCCGATGATCGCGCAAAGCTCACCCTTGGCGACGTTGAGCGAAACGTCACGCACGGCCACCAGATTTCCGAACCGCTTGGTGACGCTGTTGATTTCCAGAACGTTCATGCCTTGCTCCGCTGCAGGAAGCCCAGAAGTCCGCGCGGGAAGAACAGCACCACCAGGACAAAAAGCAGGCCGACGAACGACATCCAGTTCACGGTGACGCTCGACAGGTAATCCTGCAAGACCACGAACACGGCGGCGCCGAGCAGCGGGCCCCAGAAGCTGCGCATGCCGCCCATCACCGCCATCATGACGAAATCGCCGGACTGGCTGTAGTGCAGGCCTCTCGGGTCGGCGAAATTGTTGACAAGCGCGTAGAGCGCGCCGGCAAATCCCATGAAGAAACAGGACAGCGTAAACGCGATCCAGATGTGCCGTTCGACGGGGATACCGAGGAATCGGGCGCGGCGCTCGTTTTCGCGGATCGCGATCATGGTGCGGCCGAACGGCGAGCGCAGGATGAATCCCATGGCGCCGACGGCCAGTGCAAAGCAGAACAGCACGAAGTAGTAGAAGTTGTTGGCGTTCGACAGGATGTCGAGCCTGAAAGCGCCGAAATCGATCGGGTGGCGCGAGAAACCGCGCAACCCGTCGTCGCCGCCGGTCAGCGAACTCCACTGAAAGGCGATGTAGTAGAACACCTGGCCAAACGCGATCGTCACCATGGCGAAGTAGACGCCACGTCGCCGCACGATCAGGGTGCCGAGAATGGCGCCGCAAATGCCGCCGAGCAGCATTCCGAGCAGAAGCGCGAGCGGCGTGCTCGGCGCCAGGAATTTCAGCGTCAGCCCGGTGCCATAGGCGCCGAGCCCGAACCAGGCGGCATGACCGAACGACAACACGCCGGTAAATCCCAAAAGGAAATTCACCGACATCGCCGCCAGCCCGAGCACGAGCACGCGGGTGGCAAGCGCGGTATAGCCGCCGAGCGGCACCATCCAGTATGGCGCAAGGATCAAGAGAGCCCAGATCGCCGCAAGGACGATCAGCTTGCGAGTTTGTTCGGCGCTCAACTCATCATTCCTTCTTCGCCGAACAATCCGCGCGGGCGCAACAGCAGCACGATCGCCATCATGATGTAGATGACCGCCTCACTGGCGGCCGGATAGAAAACCGCCGTCAGTCCCGAAGCGACGCCGATCAGCAAGCCGCCGACGAGTGTTCCCGGCAGGCTGCCGATGCCGCCGACGATGATGGCGATGAAACTCGGCATCAGAAGCCCCGTACCCATGGTGGGCTCAAGCCCCAATTGCCCGGCGGCGAGCACGCCGCTCAGGCCCGCGAGAAAGATGCCGACGGCAAAATTGAGCGATCGCAGCATCTGCACATTGATGCCAAGCGCCGCGACCGTCTCGAGGTCGAGCGTGCCGGCGCGGATGCGAACGCCGAGACGGGTATAGCGCAGCAGCACAAACAGCAGCACGACCGCGATCATCACCATGGCCACCATGAACAGGCGATAGCCGGTGATGAAGAACAGTTCGTTGCTCAGCGGCTGCGCCAGAAAGGGCGGAATGGTGACCGGCTTGCCCTGCGGACCCCAGATGAAACGCGTCCCATCCTCGATGATGAACGCGAGGCCGAAGGTCAGCAGCAGACTATAGAGCGGGTCGCGCCCATAAAGCGGCCGGATCAGCACGCGCTCGACCACGAGCCCGATGATGGCCGTCAGGGGCGGCGCCACCAGCAATGCGCCCCAGAAGCCGATATAGGGCGTGATCGTATAGGCGATGTAGCCGCCGATAACCAGAAATCCGCCATGGGCGAAATTGATGACGTTGCTCAGATTGAGGATGAGCGAAAGACCCAGCGCCATCAACACGTAAAAGGCGCCGATGATGAGCCCGTTGGTGACGTTAAACAGAAGCAGTTGCGTCATAATTCACCGAAGAAGTCCCCATGCATCTGATCCGGGGGTTGGGCTCCCGGATCAAGAGGAAAAAAGCCGGCTTCAGCCTAGGCGGGCCACTGGACCGTGCAGCCGGTTTCGCCGACCGGCGGAGCCGTCTTGTCGCCGGGCACGACTTCGTCGACGCGATAGAGATCCTCCGGGTCGTCCTTGCCCTTGGATTGTGCCTCGCCGACGAAGGCCGATGTCATCAGTTGATGGTCGCCCTTGCGGTAATAGACCTTGTTCGGCTGCAGCTTGACGTCATCGGGCAGTTCGAAATCCTCAAGCGCGGCGGCGAGCTTGACCGCGTCGAGAGTCTTCTGCCGGTTTGCGACCAGCGCAAAACTCATGGCCGAAACATAGCCGAACCAGTGCCGCGCGGTCGGCACATTGCCATTGTTGACCTTGCGGATGTCGGCGACGAACTTTTCGACGCCAGGAACGCCCGGCTGCTTCCAATACCACTCGAACATCCAGACGCCGATGCGCGCTTCCGGCGGAAGGCCGGCAAGCAACTCCAGCTCCTGCTGCGTTCCCGCCACATGGATCTGCTTGTTGAGGCCGAACTGCACGACCTGCTTGAGGCAGTTGATCATGTCGGAGCCCTGCACCAGGAGAATCATCACATCCGGATTGGCGGCGCGCGCCTTGATCAGATAGGCGGAGAAATCCGTGGTGCCGAGCGGAGTGAGCTCGTTGCCGGTAACCGTGCCGCCGAGCTTTTTCAGATCATCGGTGCAGGCCGTATAGAGCGTGTGACCGAAGGCATAGTCGGGGGTGATGAAGTGCCACTTCTTGCCGTATTTGCTGAACAGCACATTGGAGACCGAATTGGCTTCCATCCGCGTCGTGTTGCAGACGCGGAACACGTTCCATTTGCAATCCTTGCCGGTAATCGAATCGGTATGACCGCCGGAAACGATGTGCAGGACCTTCTTTTCGTTGGTGACCTGGGCGATTGCCGCCGCTATGCCCGAATTGACGTCGCCGATCATGAAGTTGACCTGGTCGCGCTCGATCAGCTTGCGCGCCTTCTGGACGCCGGTGCCGACGTCATTGGCGGAATCTTCCACCAATAGCTCGACCTGGCGTCCGAGAATGCCGCCCTTGGCGTTGATCTGCTCGACCGCCAGCTTGGCGCCCATGACTTCGTTGCCGGCGGGCGCGGCGTAAACTCCGGTGAGAGGATCGACCATGCCCATCCGGATCGGCGTCTCGCCGCGGGCCTGGATGATAAAGGGAGAAGCAATCTGAAGTGTGCCCAGCGCGGCCGCGCCCTTCATCAAACTCCGCCGGTCAAATTTGAGATCGAAAATCTGCGACGTCATGAACGTTCCTCCTACCCAATTCTTGCTTGTTGCATGTTCTATCGCGGTTGGGCCTCAAGGCCCAGCCCGCGTGCGCCTCGCTTATATTTTATTCATTTTAGGCTGGCCATTGAATCTTGCAGCCGGTTGCTTCGGCCGGACCTGCGGCCTTCTCTCCCGGCACCAGAGTGCGCACCGTGAACATATTATCGGGATCGCCCTGCGGCGGGTGTGCTTCGCCGACGAATACGGTGCTCATCAATTCATGGTCGCCGGCGCGGAACTCCGGTGCGCCCGGCTGCAGCGCGATCTCCGGTGGCAGCTTGAATCCGGAAAGCGCCTTCGACAGCCTTACCGAGTCGAGCGACTTCTCCTGGTTTGCGATCACCGCCAGCGTCTGCACCGACGCGTAGCCGAACCAGTTGCGCGCGGTCGCCGAGGAGCCCGTGATCTTCTTCATCGCGGCGTTGAATTCGGCGACATGCGGCACGCCCGGCTGGTCCCACCACCATTCCATGGTCCACCACCCGACGCGTGCGCCGTCCGGCACGGCGCGGATGCTTTCCAGTTCGAACAGGGTGCCGCCGACGGCCATCTGCTTGTCGAGGCCGAATTGGACAAATTGCTTGAGGCTGGAGACCTGATCGCCGCCACCCATGACGTTGATCAGCACTTGCGGAGCGTAGGCTTTTGCCTGGATCAGATAGGCCGAATAATCCGGCGTGCCGAGGGGCACGAGGGACACGGCCGAAGTGCCACCTGCGGCCTTCAACAATTTCTCAAATCCGGCTTGCACCGAGTGTCCATACGCATAGTCCGGGGTGAGGAAATACCATCGCTTGCCGAATTTCTCCATCAGGGTCGACGCAATGGCATTGGAGTCCATGGCGGTGGAATTGCAGATCCGGAACACATTCCACGAACAGTTGGTACCGGTGATCGGGTCGGTATGGCCCCCGGATACGATATGGAGCACCTTCTTCTCGCTCGTGACCTGCGCCATCGCGATCGCAATGCCGGAATTCACGTCGCCGATAACGAAGCTTACCTGGTCGCGTTCGATCAGCTTCCGCGTCTTCTGCACCCCGGTGCCGACATCATTGGCGGAGTCCTCGATCAGGAGCTCGACGGGCCGGCCCAGAATTCCGCCCTTCTTGTTGATCTCCTCAGCGGCGAATTTGGCGCCAACTATCTCGCCCTGGGCGATCGCTGCGTAGACGCCGGTCAGGGGATCGACCATCCCGATTCGGACAGGGGTTTCGCCTCTGGCTTTGATGATGAAAGGGGCCGTGAATTGCGCCGCAGCAATGGATGCGCCAGTTCGTAAAATAGTCCGCCGATCGACTTGCGAGATGCTCATGCTGTCCTCCCAGACCAATTAACGCGTCTTGAAGTCTGGCATTCTTCGATGCCGTTGGACGGAGCGTAGCCTTTCCGGCGCGCCTTTGCCAATGACGATCCAGGGCAAAATCCTGCAACCTTCGGCGTAGTTTGCCTGCTCCGAGAACGCGCCGCCGGGCGCGAGCGTGGCTGCGGCCGCTTAAGGCCTCAGTGACGAAACGTAAGCCGCAAGCGAGATCATGTCGTCATGCGTGAGCTTCTCGACCACGGGTCCCATCAGCGCGCCCGCGCTTCCGGCCCGCGCGTGTTGCTGGAAGTCGTAGATCTGGCGCACGAGGTAGCTCGGCGAGCGTCCGGCAATTCCGGGCACGGAATCCACGCCTCTGAGATCCGGGCCGTGGCAGGTTGCGCAAGGCGTCGTGACGCCCGCTCCTCCTGTTTTGACCAAAGCCTCGCCCTTGGCGATACTTCCCTTCGGCACGTAAGCGATGAACTGCGAGCGCGTGTCGCGATGCTCGAATTGCTCGGCATCCGCCGGGACCTCGACGATGCGCTGACCGATCGGCTCTAAGCCGCCGTCTTTCGAGACCATGTAGAACACCCGCGCGATCTGCGTCGCCGGAACCGTGTCGGTCTCGACCACTTTGATGTTTGCCTTTGGCTTGAGCGAGGAGAAATAGGCCGCGGCGGCCTTTACTTCTTCCTCGGTGCTCGCTTTGGCGATGGCCGTCATCAGCATGCTCGGACTTCGCTGTGGGCCGGCAAATTTCCGCGCGCCGCTCTTGTAGTCCTCGATCTGCTGGACGATGTAGGAAGCCGGCAGGCCGGCCAGGCTGGCGTTCTCCGGCCCACCGGTGCCTTCCGCGCGATGGCATGAGCCGCAGGCGCGGACATCGGGCTGCCTGCCATGTGCGACGATGTCCGGCAGCGGCGGGTGGTCGTCGGGATGCCAGTCCGGCACGAAGAACAGATTGCGTTCCTGCGTGATGGTGAAACTGGCCACACTGTCGGGAACGTGTCGCGGTACGCCGTCGTCAGGTGCAGCCTTGAAGTCCGGCGCCCATGGATAGGCCCACGCCGGAAATGAAGCCGGCGAAGCCGTTGGTAAAGATACGGGAGCGGGGGCCTGCGCCATCGCCACGCCCGATACTGCCATCGCAACCATCGCCGCCACAGCTGGCCTCATTGGCATCGTACCCCCCGCTTTCGACATTAGTGACCGGCGGCGATTTTGGCCGCGGCATTGTTAAGGACGATCAGGGCGTCGACGGCGACGCCCGTCCTCGCATTGATCAGAAATGGATTGACGTCGATGGAGGCGATGCGGCTGCCCGCGTCGGCCATCAGATTGGAAAGCCCGACCAGCGCCTTCACGACCGACGCTTCGTGCAGCGCCGGCTTGCCGCGATAACCCCTGAGCTTGACGCCGGCCTTGGTGCGCCCGATCAACGCCCTGGCCTCGGCCGCATCGAGCGGAGCGCCGGCAAGCGCGACATCCTTCATCAGTTCGATATCGATGCCGCCGGTGCCGAACAGGACGACCGGACCCATCTCGGCATCGAGCGCGGTGCCGACCACGAGCTCCAGCTCCGCCTTGACCTGCTGCGCGATCAGGATGCCGTCGATCTCCGGCTTGTTCTTCAGCTTCTTCACCCGCGCGGTGATCTGGTTGAAAGCCTTGCTGACTTCGGCCGCGCTGTTGAGGTTGAGAACCACGCCGCCGATGTCGGACTTGTGCAGAATCTCCGCGCTGACGACCTTGGCGACAACGGGAAAGCCGATTTTTCTGGCCATCTTCACGGCTTCCGCCGCGGTCTTTGCAATCGCTTCCTTCGACACCGGGATGCCGTAGGCCTTCAATAGCCGCTTTGAGGCGACCTCATCGAGCGCCGCTCCCTTTGCGCTCTTGAGCGTCCGCTCCAGCGTCGCGCGCGCCGCGGCGCTGGAACTCGACACGATATCCGGCACTTCCTTGCGCAGCGAGGCGTATTCGATCAGCGCCTTGATCGCGCCGACCGCGCGGTCGAGGCCCTGCATCACGGCGATATGCGGCAGCGACTTGCGCAGAGCTCTTGGTGAATTCGGTGAAGCCGATCGACATCGCCGAGATGTAGATCACCGGCTTGTTCGCGCTCGACGCCATCTCATTGACGCGGCGCAAGTTGCGTTCGCGCAATTCATGCGGCGCTTTCGGCAGTTCGGAATCGATGACGACGATGTCGGTGTCGGGATCGTCGATCATGATCTTGATCGACTGCATATAGACGGAAGGATCGACCACCGCGGCGAATCCGGCATCGAGCGGGTTGCCGACGATGCTGCCGGGCCCGAGCATTTTTGCAAGTCTCTCGCTGGCATTCCGGCTCAACGGCGCAAAGTTGATGCCTGCCGACGAGAAAGCATCGATCAGGAGGCCGCGCTTGCCGCCCGACAGGGTCACGGCTGCAAGGCGTCCGCCCTTCGGCAGCTCGGCATGGACGAAGCATTCGGTGGTCTCGATCAATTCGTCCATGCCGCGGAGCGCGGATCACGCCTTCACGCGTCGAGATGGCATCGAAGGTCTCGATCGAGCCCGCGAGCGCGCCGGTATGGGCCATCGCGGCGGCGCGGCCGCCTTCGGAGGCGCCCAGCTTGAGCGCGATCACCGGCTTGCCGGCTGCCCGCGCCGCCTTGCAGGCCTCGCGGAACGCCTTGGTGTTCCGCACGCCTTCGAGATAGACCACGATCACGCGGATCGAGGGGTCGGCGGCGAAATAGGTCATCAGGTCGGGCGTCTCGAGCCCGGCTTCATTTCCGGTCGTGACCATGTAGCCGACGCCGACGCCGCGATCCTCCAGCGCCTGGCGGATCGCCATCACGATCGCGCCGGATTGGCCTGCGATCGCGACTGGACCCGCCTCCATCGTGACCACGCGGTCGTCGATGTTGGTAAAGAGGTTTTCGCCGGCGCTCAGATTGCCAAGACAATTCGGACCGGTGACCGCAAGGCCGGTCTCCTTGATCGGCCTGCTGCAGTTCGGCGGCAAGCTTTTGGCTTTCGTCATCCTGCAATTCGTTGAAGCCGGAGGTCACGATGGTTGCCGAACGGGCGCCGGCCGCCGCGGCGTCCCGGATTACCTGGACGGCGAAGCGTGCCGGCACCAGTACCAGCACGTGGTCGGGCTTGTCGCGGCAGGCTGGCAAAATCCTTGTAGCAGGGGACGCCCCAGATGGATTCGCGCTTGCTGTTGAGCGGATAGAGGCCGCCTTCGAATTTGTATTTGATCAGGTTGGTCCAGATGCGCTCGGCGTAATTGCCCGGCTTGTCGGTCGCGCCGACCAGGACGATATTGCGCGGGTGCAGCATGGCATGAATGCTTTTGACGATACTGCTGGCGTCGGGTGATGGCGACCATTTGCCGGTTGTCGCGGGTCTCGACCTGGCTTCCATAGGCGTAACGCTACCCTTGTTTGTCTCCGTAACCGACGATCGGCTGGGATCGTCCTGTCCGGGACTTTGTTTCTTCTTATTGATAGTCGGGGAGGGTGGCAACTCGCCCAAACGCAGGAAAGCCCGCGGTTCTCACCTACCAGGCCGGTCTCGGGCGTGGCGGTGAAGCGAGACCCGCCAGTAGAACGGCGAGAATCCCGGTAAGGAAGATGCCGTCAAACGTCCCCGCGCCGCCGATCGAAGCGACCGGAGCGCCAAGGCCGCCGATCTTGTCGAGATTGAGCAGGTCGGCGCCGATCAGCGTTCCCATCGAGCCGCCGATATAGGCAAGCGGGGCTGCGTATTCTCGGGACAGGATGAAGGCAAGGATGGCCGTGGTCACGACGGGGGCAAAGACCGGCACGGCAATGCCGATCCCGTGCACTGGGGTAGCCATGGAGTGGATGATGAAGGCGATGACAGTGATCGCGATCGCCGCCTTGACCCACAGCTGATAGCGGATCACCAGATAGGTCGACATGATCGTCGGAATCACCGCGCCGCCGACATTGACGGCGAGAACCGTGCCCGGCCACCTGGTGACCAGCGGCACCACATATTGCATGCCGAAGAAACCGACGACCTGCCCCGACCTGACCGTCTCCCCGGGCAGGATCGTGACCGGGATATTGAAATAGCTGCCGATCAGCGAGCCGAACAACAGAAGTAGCGCAACCCCCGGGCCGACCCCGAGTTTCATATAGGCATATCTGAGAATGCGAAGCTGAATCAGGATGATCAGCCCGACAAACAGGAATACCAGGATGAAAAAGAATGCTGGCGCCAGCGGCAGATAGTGTACTTGGTATTCCATCGCGGTTCGCTGTCGGTTGCTTCGACTTCGTCCCTATACTTGGGAAATATTGGAGGGCATCGCAAGGCGTGTGCCGTGGGGTTGCCGCCAGAAGTCGCCTTGCGCTCAACCCGCGTCGAGCAGCTTGTTCAGCCGCAGCCGGGTGATGATGTAGACATTCTGCAGGTCGTTGGCGAATTCGGTTTGCGTGTCGTTCTGCAGCCGCCGGTTAAACTCGAACAAGATTCCTTCCTTGGTGTGCATTCGCACCGCGGTAATGAACGGAAATCCGAACTTCTTCTTGTAGGCGGCATTTAGTTCCGAAATCTGCACCATCTCGGCATGAGACAGGACGTTGAGGCCCGCGCTCGCCTGCTCGGAAACCGACGAAGCCGTCATCGTGCCGGCCTGGGCCTCCTTGCCGGCAAGGTCGGGATGGCTTTGCAACAGAGCGAGCTGCATCGACGCCGGCGCGTTCTTTGCGACTGCAACCATCGCGGCATGCAAGTCGTCGATGCCGGCAAATGGCCGCTTCTCCCAGGCCTTCTCGGCGACCCATGGCGAGTTCTCGAAGATGCCGCCGAATTTCCGGACGAAGGCGTCGCGATCCATCGCATTGATCGGCGCCATGTCGACCGGGCCGGCGATCGCGGCGGCGATCATGACCGGCCCAAGCATCAGGACAGAGATCAGGCACGCAAACGGCCAACGGCGACGGATCATTGCGCGCCTCCTCCCGACCGAACGCGGTGAAGCCTCAGCTGCCGCGATAGGTCGTATAGCTCCAGGGCGACACCAGCAGCGGCACGTGATAATGCGCTGCGGCATCGGCCATGCCGAATTGAATCACGGCCTTCTCAAGGAATGGAGGGTTGGGCAGAACCGTGCCGAGCTTGGCGAAATACTCGCCGATGTAGAATACCAGTTCGTACTTCCCGGCTTTCATCGTTTCGGGGGTCAGCAAGGGCTCGGCGTTCCGGCCGTCCGCATTGGTATGAACCGTCTTGATCAACTTGTATGCGCTGCCGTCGAGCACGCTGAAATCGATCTTGACGCCTTCCCCGGGCTTGCCGCTGGCGGTATCGAGCACGTGGGTCGTCAGTCCCGGCGATCCCGCCGCAAGCGCGGTCTTGTTGGCAAATGCCGCCAGCGCCAGCATGGCCGATCCCGTCCCCAACAGGCTTCTTCGATCAAGTAGCGTCATGACGTTGCTCCTCTGAATTTGCCTCATTCAGGCAGTGGCGATGCGATGAGCTTAGCAAGAATCGCGCCATGCAACGTCATTTCCCGGCCAGCATGGCCGCCGACACAACCGGATCAGCGCTTGGCCGGTTGATTGTCCGCCGTCTTGGGCGGGTGCACGGTTGCAGCGCGTACCTTCGCCAGTATTGAGTTGCAATATTCGTCGCGGTCGCGAAGGAAAATCTCCTGATGGGCGCGGAACGCAGCCACTCTCCCCCTGATTTCCTCGCGAAGTTCGCTGTAACGCGCCGGCGAGACGCGGACGACCGGGATGGCCTCGACGGGCCGCACCATTTCGGCAGGCCGAACAGGCGGAACCGGTTCAACCGGACCTTGTGCACCCGTCGCTTCGGTATCCGTAGCTTTGGTATCCGTCGCTTTTCCCGCCACGGATTGCACAAACACCATGGTTTGCGCGATCAGGAGGTCGCGCTCCTTTTTCCAGTCCATTTTGCACCTCAGCCCGCGCGCATCTCAGCAAAAAGCCGCCGATCAATCAAGCGGCGGTTCGCCTTGTGTCCACATCAGGCGAGATCCGCGACGGGTGGTCGGTCTCCGCTCACCGCCGAGAGGTAGCCGCTTCCGGCAAAAGAGGTGGCGTTCGTGGCATCAGACGATGCGCGAGTTCTTGCTGCCCCAGTAACGGTCGCGCAGGAGCCGTTTGTAGAGCTTGCCGGTCGGCAGCCGCGGCAGTTCGTCCTCGAAATCGATCGAGCGCGGCACCTTTTGGCGCGACAGCGACTGGCTGCAGAAGAAAATCAGTTCCTCGGCGAGGTCGGGCCCCGCCTCGACGCCGGGCATCGGTTGCACCACCGCTTTTACTTCCTCGCCAAGATCGGCATTGGGAACGCCGAACACCGCGGCGTCGGCGATCTTTGGATGGGTGATGAGAAGATTCTCGCATTCCTGCGGATAGATATTGACCCCTCCCGAAATGATCATGAAGGTCGCGCGGTCGGTCAGATAGAGGAAGCCGTCGCTGTCGACATAGCCGACATCGCCGACGGTGCTCATGCTGCCGTCGGGCGAACGGGCCTCGCGGGTCTTGTTGGGGTCGTTGAAATACTCAAACGGGGTAGCGGTCTTGAACCAGATCGTGCCCGGGGTGCCGATGGGGCACTCCTTCATGTCCTCATCGAGAATGTGAAGTTCGCCGAGCAGGACCCGGCCTACGGTGCCGCGGTGGGCAAGCCACTCCGCGCTATTGCAGGCGGTAAAGCCGAGGCCTTCGGTGGCGCCGTAATATTCGTGGATGATCGGTCCCCACCATTTGATCATGTCGTCCTTGACGGCAGCCGGACAGGGCGCGGCGGCATGGATCGCGATCTCGAGGGATGACAAATCGTAGCGCGAGCGCACGGCTTGCGGCAGCTTCAACATCCGCGAGAACATGGTCGGCACCAGCTGGCTGTGGGTTACCCCCCATTTCTCGACCAGTTCGAGATAGCGTTCCGGATCGAAGCTTTCCATGATGATGACGGTGCCGCCCATCCGGATCGTGAGGTTGACGGCTGCTTGCGGCGCCGAATGGTAGAGAGGCGCGGGCGACAGGTAGACCATGCCCTCGCGATACTGCCAAAGTTTTTGCAGGAAATCGAAGATCGGCAGTTGCTGGGTCGGCGGTTGCTCCGGCAATGGCCGCAAAATGCCCTTCGGCCGTCCTGTCGTTCCCGACGAATAAAGCATCGCGGTGCCGATGCATTCGTCTTTAATCGGCGTCTTGGGCAGGCCGCTGGTCGCATCACGCAGGCCGATGATGCGGTCGCTTTCGCTCGAGCCGTCGGCGACGATGCAGAGTTCGACCTTCGGGCATTGTTTGATCGCCTCGCGGGCAGTTTCGAGCTTTGCGACGGACGTGATGAGGATTCGCGATTCGCTATTGGTGAGGATATAGGTGAGTTCGCCGGCCGTCAGATAGGAGTTCACGCAGGTGAAATACAGCCCGGCCCTCTCGCCTGCGCCGCAGGCCTCGAGATAGCGGCTGTTGTTCTCCATGTAGATGGCGTAGTGGTCGAGCCGCTTGAGGCCGCGATTGCGAAACAGGTGTGCCAGACGGTTGGCGCGCGCCTCGAACTCCGCGATAGGTCACGGACTCGCCGGAATTTGCCATGATGAAGGCTGGCTGAAGCGGACGGAGATAAGCATGCTTGCCGGTATACATCGTTCCTCCCAATGATCCTTATTGTGCTTATGCCTTTAAATGAAATCTATTACCGCGCCGTCGACCGAGCACGCGACCAACGCTGCCGATATCCTGATCTTGCCGTTGGTCTGGACGCCGCACGGCTGTCCTCCCCGGACAATTGGCTGGTTGTTTGGTGACAATCTAGCGAAGTAGCTAAGAGGAGGGGAGCCAAAAATGGCCCTCCCGCGGTTCGGCGCTTCGGCGTTCGATCGGCCAGGGCTTGCCTTGGCGATCCGGTCCGGCGATCCGCGGTGAGGGATTCGACCGGGTAGGCGTCAACATCTTCGTCGGCAAATTATTCCGGCGCATGAAGGCCGCGCGGCGGTTTTTCTTGAACCGTTGTCATATGGAACATAACGGAAATTTGGCTTGATCCTGGCTGTCCATTGAACAGACTGTCGGACATCTCATCTTGGTCCTGCCGCCGATCCGGGGCCGTCTCGTTTGATTGCGATAATTGTGGAGTGGAGGGGGAATTGGGCGCGACTGAGAAATCGGAGCGTTTGGCTCGAATTGTCGATGGCTGTTCACTCCGCGGTTTGAGGCCGGTGATCGTGCTGCTCGCGGCCACCTTGTCCGGCTGCGACGACAAGCCGGCGCAGCAGGTCGCGGCCGCGCCGCCGCCCGTCACGGTCGCCCAGCCCGTCAAACGCACGGTGACGGATTGGGATGAGTTCACCGGGCGGTTCGACGCGGTGGAAGAGGTTCAGGTTCGCGCCCGCGTCGGCGGCTTCGTCACCGGCGTTGAATTCCGCGACGGCGCGTTCGTCAACGCCGGCGATCTCTTGTACCTGATCGACCCCCGCCCCTTCGAAGCGGTAGCCGAGCAGGCCGACGGCCAGCTTTCGGATGCGCGCGCCAAGGCCGAACTCGCCAAACGCGAACTCGACCGTGCGCTGACGCTGGTCCAGTCGCAGAATGTGGCGGAGTCCACCGTCGACCAGCGCCGGCAGGCGCTGCAGGCGGCGAAGGCCGCGCAGACGCAGGCCGAGGGCTTGCTCAAGGCGGCGCAACTCAACGTCGAATTCACGCATGTGCTGGCCCCGATCTCAGGCAGGGTCAGCCGTCATCTCGTCAGCGTCGGCAATCTTGTGCAGGGCAGCGAGGGCAGCGCGACGCTGCTGACCTCGATCGTCTCTCTCGATCCGATCTACGTCTACTTCGACATGGATGAGGCGACTTACCTCAAATACAACCGGCTCTATTTCGAGGGCAAGCGCCCTAGTTCGCGCGAAAACCCCAATCCGGTGCAGGTGGCGCTGACCGGCGAAACCAGGCCGTCTCACGACGGCAAGGTGGATTTCCTCGATAACCGTATGGATGTGTCGACCGGCACGCTGCGCGGACGGGCCGTGATTCCGAACAAGGATCTTTCGATCCTGCCGGGGCAATTCGGCCGGGTTCGCCTGATCGCCAGCGCGCCTTACGAAGCACTCCTCGTGCCGGATACCGCGATCGCCACCGACCAGGCGCGCAAGATCGTATTCGTGGTGAAGGACGACAATACCGTCGAGGCGAAGCCGGTCACGCTCGGACCGCTCGATGAGGGCCTGCGCGTCATCCGCGACGGCCTCAAGCCGGAAGACCATGTGGTCGTCGACGGCCTGCAGCGCGTGCGCGTCGGGGCAAAGGTGAGCCCGCATCCCGCGAAGGCCGCGCCTTCCGGTGGCAAGACATGAATCTCGGCCAGCTCTCCGTCAATCGGCCGATTCTGGCGATGGTGCTGTCTATCGTGCTCCTGATCGTTGGCGCGCTGGCCTACACCACGCTGCCGGTCGCCGAATATCCGCAAGTGGTGCCCCCGACCGTGGTGGTTACCACGCAATAT
The DNA here is from genome assembly GCA_963722265.1 of uncultured Alphaproteobacteria bacterium. Classification (GTDB taxonomy): domain Bacteria; phylum Pseudomonadota; class Alphaproteobacteria; order Rhizobiales; family Xanthobacteraceae; genus Bradyrhizobium. The sequence continues at coordinate 133,073 of CAVRKR010000004.1, forward strand.
CCCGGAGCCTCCGCACAAACTGTCTCCGACACCGTCGCAGCTCCGATCGAGCAGCAGATCAACGGCGTCGAGGACATGCTCTACCTCTACAGCCAGGCGACCTCGAGCGGCCAGCTCACGATCACGGTCACGTTCAAGCTCGGCACCGACCTCGACAAGGCCCAGGTGCTGGTCCAGAACCGCGTCGCGATCGCGACGCCGCAATTGCCGGATGAGGTTCAGCGCAACGGCGTCGTCACGCGCAAGAACAGCCCGGACATCCTGATGGTCGTGTTCATGCTGTCGCCCGACGACACTTTCGACCAGCTCTACATCAGCAATTACGCGCTGCTTCAGGTTCGCGACCAGTTGCTTCGGCTCGACGGCATCGGCGACATCCAGATTTTCGGCGCGCGCGACTACTCCATGCGCCTGTGGCTTGATCCCGACAAGATCGCCAATCTCGGGCTGACCGCCGGCGACGTGCTGGCCGCGATCCGCTCGCAGAACCTGCAGATCGCCGGAGGCCAGCTCGCTGCTCCGCCGATCGCGGACCGGGCCTTTCAGCCGAACCTCACTTTCACCGGCCGATTAAAGGACATCCGGCAATTCGAGGACATCCTCATCAAGGCCGGCGAAGACGGCCGCACCGTGCGGCTGCGTGACGTCGCGCGGATCGAATTGGGCGCGCTGGACTACACCACCAACAGCTTCCTTCTGCGCAAGACGGCGGTGGCATTGCTGGTGACCCAGCGCCCCGGCTCGAATGCGCTGGCTACCGCAAAGAACATCTCTGACGCCATGGTCAGGCTCAAGGCCAATTTCCCCAAAGGGCTCGACTACAATATCGGATACAACCCGACCGAATTCATTGCGCAGTCCGTCAGCGAACTGATCAAGACGATCTACGAGGCGATGATCCTTGTTGTGATCGTCGTGCTGGTATTCCTGCAAGGATGGCGTCCGGCCATCATTCCGATCGTGGCGATCCCGGTATCACTGGTCGGCACCTTCGCCGCGATGGCCGCGCTCGGTTTTGCGATCAACAATCTGACCTTGTTCGGGCTTGTGCTCGCAGTCGGCATTGTGGTCGACGACGCGATCGTGGTGGTCGAGAATGTCGAGCGGCATCTTCGGGACGGCAAGAGCCGACGCGACGCGGCGCTACTTACCATGGAAGAAGTCGGCGGTGCGCTGGTTTCAATCGCGCTGGTGCTGATCGCGGTGTTCGTGCCGACCGCTTTCATCGGCGGAATTTCCGGGCAGTTTTTCCAGCAATTTGCCATCACGATCGCGGTCGCGACCGCGATCTCCTGCTTCTGTTCGCTGACTTTGTCGCCGGCGCTGGCGTCGCAAATTCTGCAACCGCATGAAGACAGGCAGCCGCCTGCAAGCTGGAACCTGATCGGACGGGGCTGGGAGAAATTCACCGGCGTCTTCAATCGCGGCTTCGATTGGCTGTCCAAGAGCTATGCCGGTGCGGCCGCCTTCGTCATCAGGCACTCGGTGCTGATGCTATTGGTCTACGCGGTGCTGATCGGCAGCGCCGGCTGGCTGCTGGTCACGACGCCGCAAGGGTTTATCCCGGCGCAGGATCGCGGCTATGTCATCATCTCCGTGCAATTGCCGGGCGCCGCCTCGCTGGCGCGAACCACCGAGATCGTGCGCGAAGTCGAGAGGATCGCACTCGATACGCCCGGCATCGTTCGTGTGGCGGTGTTCGCCGGACTTTCCGGCGCGACGCGAACCCAGGCCAGTAATGCGGCAGCGCTGTTTCCGGTGTTCGATGAGCCCGATGTACGGTTGAAGAAGGGGCTGTCGGCCACCAAGATCACGGGCGATCTGCGAAGACGGCTTTCGGCCATCGAGGGCGCCTTCATTATCGTTATTCCGCCGCCTTCGATTCCGGGCATCGGCACTGGCGGCGGTTTCGCCATGCGCATTCAGGACCGGCAAGGCCGCGGTCCGGAATTGCTGGCCGCGGCAACCAATGAACTCGTGGCGGCGGCGCGCAGGACGCCGGGCTTGACCTCGGTGTTCTCGCCGTTCACCGCCAATACGCCGCAGACGTTCGTCGACATCGATCGCATCAAGGCGCAGAAGCTCGGGGTGCCTATCCAGAGTGTGACGGACGCCATCGAGACTTATTTCGGCTCGACCTATGTCAACGACTTCAATATCCTCGGCCGGACTTATCACGTCACCGCGCAGGCCGACCTGCCATTCCGCAAGGAGACCGCCGATCTCGCGCGGCTGCGCACCCGCAACGCCGCGGGCGATATGGTGTTGCTGGGCAGTGTCGTGGATTTCCAGAATATTGCCGGACCGGATCGTGTCGCGCGCTACAACCTTTATCCGGCATCCGAACTTCAGGGCGAGCCGACCCCCGGAACCAGCTCGTCAACCGCCATCGACACCATGAGGCGACTGGCAGAGCAGACGCTGCCCAGCGGCTTTTCCTTCGACTGGACCGACCTGTCGTACCAGCAGGTCCACGGCGGCAATTCGGGACTCTACGTGTTTCCGATCTGCGTCCTCTTCGTGTTTCTGGTGCTCGCGGCGCAATACGGCAGCTGGAGCCTGCCATTCGCCGTGATCCTGATCGTGCCGATGTGCCTGTTGGCCGCCACGATCGGGGTGCGGATCATGGGACAGGACGTCAATATCCTGACCCAGATCGGCTTCGTGGTACTGGTCGGACTGGCGGCGAAGAACGCGATCCTGATCGTCGAATTTGCCCGCGATATCGAGCTTGGAGGCAGCGATCGTCTGCGGGCTGTTATCGACGCCTGCCGGTTGCGGCTGCGCCCGATCCTGATGACGTCGTTTGCCTTCATTCTCGGCGTGCTGCCGCTCGTGGTCTCCACCGGCTCGGGATCGGAAATGCGTCAGGCGGTGGGCGTCGCCGTGTTCTTCGGCATGCTCGGGGTGACCCTGTTCGGGCTGGTGTTCACGCCGATCTTCTACATGCTGGTCCGCAACCTTGCGGATCGGCCGGACCGGAAGAAGCCGGCTGCCGCCGACTAGCGGTTGCCATTCGGTCCTGGCTTCGCGACCCTACTATCGGCTCATTGGGTGGGCGTTGCGGAGGTTATAAAGTATCATGTTCAGGAACAGAGATTGGGGGAGGCCAATATGAGATTAGGAACATTACCGGCCGCCGTTGCCGCGTGCAGCCTGTTGCTCGCGGTTCCGGCGTCGGCGGAGGGGGTCAAGATCGGCATTTTGAACGATCAGTCCGGCGTCTATGCCGATTACGGCGGCAAATATTCCCTCGAGGCGGCCAAGATGGCGATCGAGGATTTTGGCGGCAGCGTGCTCGGCGGGAAGATCGAGATCGTGTCTGCCGACCATCAGAACAAGCCGGATCTTGCTACCAGCATCGCGCGGCGATGGTATGAGGTCGAAGGCGTCGACATGATCACCGAGCTGACGACATCGTCGGTCGCGCTCGCCGTGCAAGAGCTGTCGAAGGAAAAGAAGAAGATCGACATTGTCGTTGGTGCCGCGACCTCGCGCCTCACCGGTGACGCCTGCACGCCCTATGGGTTCCACTGGGCCTACGATACCCACGCGCTTGCGGTGGGCACCGGCGGCGCGCTGGTCAAGGCGGGCGGCGATACCTGGTTCTTCATGACCGCCGACTATGCCTTCGGCTATGCCCTTGAAAAGGATACCAGCGAGATCGTGACCGCAAACGGAGGCAAGGTACTGGGGTCGGTGCGCATTCCCTTGAATTCGTCCGACTTCTCATCGTTCCTTCTGCAGGCGCAAAGCTCGAAGGCAAAGATCATCGGGCTCGCCAATGCTGGCCTCGATACCACCAATTCGATCAAGCAGGCGGCGGAATTCGGCATCGTGGCCGGCGGCCAAAAGCTCGCCGGTCTGTTGCTGACGCTCGCCGAAGTGCACGGGCTGGGCCTGCAGGCGGCGCAGGGCCTTGTGCTGACGGAAGGCTTTTACTGGGATCAGAATGACAAGACCCGCGAATTCTCGGAACGCTTTTTGAAGCGAACCGGCCGCATGCCCAACATGATCCACGCCGGTACATATTCGGCAACGTTGCAATATTTGAAGGCCGTGAAGGCGGCCGGCACCAAAGATTCCGACGCCGTGGTCAAGAAGCTGAAGGAACTCCCCGTCGACGATATGTTCGCCCAGGGCGGCAAGGTTTTGCCGAACGGCCGCATGGTGCACGACCTCTATTTGTTCGAGGTCAAGAAGCCATCGGAGTCCAAGAAGCCTTGGGACTACTACAAGCAGATCGCCGTTGTTCCCGGCGACAAGGCATTCCCGGCCGCAAAGGACAGCGGTTGCCCGCTGACGAAAGTGATCGCGAACTGACTGTGTCCGGAACGTGACGCCGCGCGTTGAACGCGGCGCCACGGTCTGGACGCTTTTTGGAACATTGAGCGATGCCGGAGCACTCAAAAAAACGTCATCAACAGGTGTTGCAATAGGGTCACGCCGCTGCGATTAAATGATCGGCCGCCGCCCCGTCTTGTTGCAGTTGCGAGCGTGGCAAGGCTACGTTCCGGCCAACCAATTTTTGTCTCCAAGGGGAATCGATGAAGTCGAAGTCATTGAGCGGCTACAGGGAAGGTTTGAGTAGGCATCGGTTACCCGCCCGATCGTGGTTGCGGTCACTGCGGGCCGCGGCGGTCGCCTTGCTTCTGGTGGCTCTTCCGATCGGTAATGCCGCGCACGCGACGACGCAGGCCTCGGCAGGGGGCGCGCACGTCTATCTGCTACGCGGCTTGCTGAACGTCTTCTCGCTGGGTCTTGACGACATCGCTGCCAAGTTGGAAGCGCAAGGCATCCCCACCACGATCGTCAATTATCTCGCCTGGGAGTCGCTGGCCAACGAAGCCGCAGCGGATTACCACAGCGGGAAGGTCAAGACGATCATTCTTGTCGGTCACTCCTCGGGGGCCACGGTGCTGCCGGACATGGTGGCTCGGCTCGACCAGCTTGGTGCTCCGGTCAAACTGGCGATAGGCCTTGATTCGATCTATCGCACCAGCCTTTCGGGCCGCGTCGGGAAATACATCAATTTCTACATCGCCAACGGCAATGGCGAGCCCGTTGCGAGGACAAAGCAGCTTCACGGCTCCCTCGAGAACGTCAACGTGCAGGATGTTCCGGGCATCGGGCACGTCACCATCGACAAGAACGAGATCATCCACCGCAAGGTGATAGGCGCCATTGATTCGGTTGTGTTCGGCGCCCGGCCGAGGGAGGCGTCGGCCAGCCCGAAGTCGGAGTCCAGTACAACAAGGTAAGGTTGTGAATCGGCCGGCACAAAGGCGAAGGCGCGCCCGTTGACGCGTGATCGGCATCGCGTTCAATCGCCGGGATGAGATCGTGGCCGGGGCAGTCTGCGCCCTGCCCATTCGGCCGCAAATTGCGGCCACAATTCCACCAATTCGAAAGCCCTAATTCCGGTTGCCGCATCGGATGGTCTCCCTCTTGCTCGCGACGCGCCGATATCGGTGGCGTCGGCGCCAGCGCTTAGAATGGTTCGTGGAACGCATGATCAATCCGATGCGAGTTGCCGTGGCCGTCTGCGCCGCGCTGCTGTGGACCCCGCTCTTTCAGGGCGGCCTCGATCCGGCGGTGGCAGGTCAGATTGCGGTGTCGACCGAGGCCGCCGCGGCGCCCGCCATTCCGCCGACGGCCGCACCGCGGGGACGTGCCTACCTGTTCCGCGGAGCCATGGGGCCGTTCTTCTCGCGCGGGATGGATCGCCTGACCGAACAGATCGAGCAGGCGGGAATCACGGCGAATGTCCATGAATTCACGGTTTGCCGGCTGATCGCCGACCGTGCGATCAGCGAGTATCGAGAAAGTCCCGCTCCGATCATCCTGATCGGCCATTCAATGGGCGGGTTTTGCGCGGTGAAGTTTGCCGAGATGCTTGAGGCCGAGGGCATCCGGGCAAGTCTGGTGGTTGCCATCGATCCGGCCCATGTGACGCCCGATGTCCCGCTCAATGTCGATCGCTTCTTCAACATTTTCCTGTCGAAGGATGTTCTGGGTGGCGGCGACGTCAAGCCGAAGCCGGGCTACCGGGGACACTACGCGAGCTACGACCTTTCGCAGCATGACGAGGTTTCGCACATCAATATCGAGAAGATGAGCGCGGTCCACGAACAGCTCGTGACCAAGATCGTTCAACTGACGACGGCGAAGGCCGAAGGCGAGCCTGTGCCAATTCGCTATGTCGTTCCCACCAATACGCCGATCGAACTCTGGGACAGCGGTATGCCGGTGTTTGCCCGGCCCGGGGACACGCTGCAGTCGATCGCAGCGGCCTACCACGTGCCGCTCTGGTCGCTCACCCAGATCAACAAGGCTGCCGAGCGTGCCCCGCTGATACCGGGCGAGCGCGTCGTCGTTCCGCGCCATCTGGAACCACTTGTCGAGGTCTCGGGGCAGATACCGTCCAGACATTGATGCCGCGCCAGAGGACGGGGCATGCGATCCACAGATTACGCGCCGCGTTGCGTGAAAAACGGAACCAGCATGGGAACCCGGCGGCAGTAGGGTCCATAGGCCTCCGCGCCGAGTTCGTTGGTCAGGAAGCCTTCCTCCATGCGGGCCTTCTGCCAGAGGCCAAAGGCGATCAGCGCGGCGCCAAGCAGCGCGGTGGCGGTTGCGACCGCGACTCCCGTCGCGATCATGGCGCCGATCAGCCCGGTATAGATCGGATGACGGACCAGCCCGTAAGGGCCGGTGTCAATGATGCGATGGCCTTCCTTGCGCGTGATGGCGTTCGACCAAAAACGTCCAAGGTGAATTCGCGCCCACCAGGTGAACAGGCAGCCCGCCGCGGTCAGCGCTGCAAGCAAATAGGTGCCGGCATCGCCGACATGCCATAGCGGTCCTTCTCCCAGGACTTCCGCAGTCCCGGGCGTCAGCAGGACGGCCCCTATGAGAATTGGAATGCGATAGGCCCGCGAGTCCCAGGTCCTGACGTGCTTTTCGGTTCGGCCGGAAAAGAATGAGCCCACGGCCCAGCTGATAAGCCACACAACCCAGATGAGCGCCAGCAATTGGGTGGGCCAAATGGCGGTCCATCCGCCCCAGACAAAGGACAGAAATTGGTTCGGATCACGCGTCATGCCGGGACTTATATTCCCGATCGGACGGCGCTGGCAAATCCAGGAGAAGCCGAGGCAGAAGAGAGGCTTAGGCCCTAAGCCCTGGGGTTGCCGTGGACACCGAGCAGATAGGCGATGGTGTCGCGCAACGCGGGTTCGATGCGGCGGGGCGCATAGCCAAGCTCGCGTTGCGACTTTTCAATCGATAGCTCGGTCGCCCGCAGCGCGATCCGGACGCCCTCGGCCGTGCCGGAGGGCGGACGGTGCGTCACATGATCGGATACGAACTCCATCGTCGCAGCGGCTATCTCCGCAAGGCGCCCGGGAACCGGGATCGAGACATGGCGGCGGCCGCTGATGGTCGCCATCAGCTGCAGAATCTTCTTCAGCGAAATACTCTCGCCGCCGAGAATATAGCGATGGCCGCTTCGCCCATTCTCCATCGCCAAAATAAGACCGGCGGCGACATCGCGCACGTCGACCAGATTGACGACGAAATCAAGATACAGCTGGACGCGCGCATTCAGAAAATGCCGGAGCATTGCGGTCGGAGGAGTGAGGTTGTGATCGTGCGGTCCAATCGGCATGGTGGGCGTGCCGATGACCAGCGGAAATCCGGACGCGGCGGCCTGCACGGCGAACTGCTCGGCGAGCATCTTCGAGCGGGTATAAGGCCCCGGCATTTCCTTCGGCGGCAACAGGCTGGGCTCCCCGGCGGCGTCCCGCAATGGTGTTGGCCGGAAAAGAATGGATTCGGTAGAGCAATGCAGGAAGCGCGCAATGCCGCGCTTGCGCGCCGCCGAGATCACGATCTCCGTGCCATGGCAATTCACCGCATGGAAGTCAACCTTGTGAGGTATCCACATACCTGGAAGGCCAGCAAGATGATAAACCTCATCGACGTCGCGGATCGCGTCATCGACTATTTCGGCGTCCAGAACTGAACCCGCGATGTATTCGACGTAGGGAAGGGCGCTGGTCGGAGGGCGAAGATCCAGAACCCGTAACTTTCGCCCGGCGGCGGCGAGCGCAGACAAAAGGTGCTGTCCAATGAAGCCAGTGCCGCCCGTGACTAGTACCCTGGTCATGAATGTGGCAGCGGCTCGACCTGATGATCCTCGGCAAAGCGTGGAGAGCCGCTGGACGCTTGCGGCGGAACGTGCTCGATGATGGCCGCCAGATCGTGCCGAAAACCGAGCGCAATAAATAACTTCGCCGTCACGAACATCGGCCCCAGCAACAAGTGCGAAGGGTTATCCACCAGGGCCGGCTGGCGGTTTTCGAATACCCGGTGTCCGACGACCTGAAAACCTACACCGATGATGATCAACATTGCCGTGATCGACCAAATGGCGGCAGGTCCGGCATAACTCACAATCAGCGCGTCGACCGACAGTAAAACGACGGCAACACCAAGAATCACCGCTCCGAGGTACGCGTCGAGCAGCAGCCAGTAAATCAGCACCGGCAAAACCATGATCGGCGCCAGGGTGGTGTGCACGCCCAACGCGGGGACCGGCCACATGCTCAGGGGAAGAACCGCAGCCGTGAATAACGACAGGATGCCAAATACGTGAAACGCGCAATTCCAGGGATCACGATGGTATTCCACGTAGTCCGCGAGCTGGCGTTTGAAAAAGGCATTCATCGAATGAACTCGCTACAACCTTCGCGGGCGGAAGCACTCCAATGGGGGGACGTCATAAAATAAAACAAGGCGGCTTGCCGATGCACGAGGTACTTAAACTTGGGATCAGCCTGAAGTCAAATAACGTGGGCTTGCGTTCGCACCACGACTTAAGCGTGTGTTGCACGGCGTGGATCGGGCCTTTGGACGCTGCGATTCGCCGTCACGCGTGGATGAGGCGCCACAAAATGGCGCCGGTTGCGCCAAACAAGAGAATGGAGGCGGCTACGGCCTGAACCGCATAGCCCGTTCCGCGTTTGTTGGCAGCTTTTGAGTAGCCGACCATATAAAGGACGCGGCCAGCGATCCAGACCACGCCCAGCGCTGCAGCGATCGCATCGCTGATGTAGATTGCAAACAGCCAGAGCGCGGGAAGGAAGATCGGCAGCCATTCCAGCGTGTTCATCTGCACGCGAACCACCCGCTCGAAGTCGGGTTGCCCGTCATCGCCGGCGCCTTGATGCCGAACGTGGCCCGCGCCCTCCCGACCCGGGCGGTGGTCAGGGAATAAAACAGCAGCGCAAGGCAGGTGACGAGTGCGGTCAGGTGAAACATGACGGGGATCCCCATTCAGAGCGGCGGATTCGAGACGGTGCTTCAATAGCCCGTCATCTCCAGATATCCAACACCGCTGTGGCTGCCGGCAAACCGGATCGGCCCTTCCCAGTAAGGAAAACTCGTCCCCATCCAGCTCTTCGCATTCAATGGCAAACAAGAGATCGACAGCGCCAGAGGGGGAATCGCGATGTCCCAGCCGGTCGGAATTTTTCGTCCCGCAATCTCGGTCCAGGCCGTCGGCGTCACGGTGATGTCGATGGAGGCGATCTGCCGGGCCTCGCCATTCGGCAAGAACCATTTGCCGGCCGTGTAATTGTTGCCGTCGGTCTGGCGTAGCCGAAACAGCATCAGTTTTTCTCCGGAATTGAAATGCAGCGACAGCCAGTCCCATCCGGTTTGATCGGAGGCGAGCGGCTGGCTGCTCCATTCCCGGTCCATCCAGGCCAGCCCGCTGACGTCAACGGACTTATCGTCAATCGTGATGCTGCCGGTCGCCCTGAAATAAGGCTGGCTGAAATAATAGGAGGCCTGTCCGCGTTCCGATTTCCGGCTGTAGCCGGCCTCGCCCTGCAGCACCAGCGCGTGAGCCGCATCGAGCCGCAATGCGTAGGCGAAATCTGCGCCCGCGGCGTTGAGTTCGAGCGGCGCGATCGTGTCGGCGCGCATTCCATCGAGCCCGTGCATTTGCCATGCGTCGATCCAGGCGCGAAAGGGCGTTGCCTCGACGCCGGCCTGCCCGACGCCGCCGCGCGCGAACGTTTCGCTAAAGCGGTGAGTGTCGGCGCGGGTGATCGCGGCGTGGCCCATCCAAATCTGTTGATCGGCCCATCCTTCCTGCGGCGTGCCGGGATGCATGGCCTGGCGAAACAGCGTCCACTGCACGCCATAGGCCGCGCCGGTTGAATCGACGAGATTTGCCGTCACGTACCACCATTCGATGCGAAAGTCCGGATGCGCGCCATGATCGGCGGGAAACACGAGGGGCCTGCCCGGGACGACCGGCGCGAAGCCTTCGCCGTTCATGCCAAGACCGGCAAAGCCTTGCGCGAAACCGGGCTTGCGGCCGAGCGCGAGAACCAGCGCGCCACCCGCGAAGAAACGACGGGAGATACGACAGCTATCGCTCATCGGCAAAGACCTTGATGAGGGAGGCCGGCTGCATGCGTGCCAGCTTGAGGACGGGGATTGCGGCGGCGATCACCGAAGCCAGCCATGGCGACGCCGAGAAGTTCCAGCAATTGCAGCGGGAAGACGTGAAACGGCAGGCGCCAACCGAACGCCTTCACATTGACCACCGCGATCAGGCACCAGGCGACCAACAGGCCAAGCGGCAGCGCGAGCAGGGCCGTGATCAGCGCAACCGACATGGTTTTCAGAAGTTCGATGGCGGCAAGCCGCCGCCGCGTGATGCCGACTGCCCAGAGCGGCGCAAGCTGCGGCAGTCTCGAATTGCCAAGGGTGAGCAGGCTGGTCAGCAGAGCGATGCCGGCAACCCCGAGCGTGAAGGCGTTCAGTGCCGCGGTCACTGCAAACGTCCGGTTGAAGATCCGTGTCAACTCCGCCTTCAACGTCGCCTGATCGATGAGGTTGCGGCCATCCAATCCGAACTTGTCCCGCAGCGCCGACATCAGCGGCGAAATCGCCGCGGGCTCGACGCGCAGGCCCAAGCGCGTCAGCGGGATGTTGGGAAAGTGCCGGGTCAGCGCGGCGAAATTGACGGCGATCTGGCCTTTTGGATTGCCGTAATCAGCGTAGATGCCGACAATCTCAAGCGTCCAGTTTCCCGCCGGCGCAGGCACCTCGACCTGATTACCGATGGCAAGTTTCATCCGTCGAGCCAGTTGCTCGCTGATGAAGCCGGCGTTGCCAGGGCGAAGCCTGGTCCATGCATTGTCGGCAGATTGCAGCAGTGGCCAGCGATCGCGATAGGTTGCGTGATCGGGAAGGCCGAGGATTTCGACCGGCGCGCCCGCGATCTGCGTATCGGCCCGCCCGCCCGGCAGGATGGCTGCGACATCGGGGCGTTCCCGCAGCCACGCCGTGACGGCTGCGGCCTGCGCATCATCGGCATGCATTGATATAGACATCGGCGGCGAGCCGTCCGTCGAGCCAGGTGATGAAAGTTCGGCTGAAGGTTTCGACCATCGTGCCGACGCCGACATTGACCGAGAGCGCGAGCAAGAGTGCCATCAGCGCCAGCGACAGGCCGGAGAGCTGTTGGCGGCTGTCGGCCCAGAACCAGACCGCGAGTGCGCCTTGCGCATGTCGTTGTCCCCGCGCGAGCACCAATTCCAGGATCGCAGGTAATCCAAGCGCTGCGCCAAGCAGCATCGCCGCCAGCACCGCAAAGCCGGAAATAAGGGAATCGCCGAGCCAGAGGAATCCGCCGGCGGCCGCGAAAATAACGAGTGCCGCCGAGCTCTGAAAAACCAGCCATCTGCGCTGCGCCTGATGCCAAGCGTAGGGCTGGGCCGCCGCGAGCACCGACAGGCGATCAGCCTTCAACAGGCTCGCGGTAGCAGCCAGCAGCGCGCCGATCACGCTGATGGTGAGGCCCGCGATCCACCATTCCGGCCTGAGCGCCAGTTGCCCCGGAATCTGCGCGCCGTAAAGTCCGCGCAACGACGCCGCGACATCAGGGAGCAGCGCGGCCGCGATCAGATATCCGCAAACCATCCCAGCCAGTCCCGCAACCAGCGCCAGCGAAATCAGTTCGAGCAGCAGAACCGCGTTCAGCTGGCGTGCCGATACGCCGCAGGCCCGCAAGGTTCGCAGCATCGGCAGGCGCTGCTCGAACGTCAGTCCGATGGCGGAGTTGACGATGAACAATCCGACAAAAAACGAGAGCAAGCCGAAGGCGGTGAGGTTGAGATGAAAACTGTCGGTCAGGCGTTCGAGATCGCTCTCCGCGTCCGGCTCAACCAGGCGGAGCTTGTCGCCCGCGATCGCTTCGAGCGCAAGGCGTGGACCTTTGGCCTTGCCGATCAGGAGGCGCGAAACCTGATTGGGCATTTTGAGAAGCCGCTGGGCAATACCGATATCGACCACCATCACACCGGGCGCGAGCTGCGCGGCCATGCGAATCGGCGGCAGCGGCATGCGTCCGCTTGCCTGCGGCGAGGCGCCTTCCGAAAGGCCAAGTTCGGAAAGCGTCTCGGGTCGCCACCAGCGTTTCTCCCGGCGGCGTGACGAAAGCCTGCAGACCCTGCCCTGCCGATCGCCGGCGCATTGCCGACTTCGGCCGGCAAGGTGACCGGTTCGATTCCGAGCAGGCGGAATGTTCTGCCCTCGACCTGAATGCGACCTTCCAGCACCGGGGATACCGGCCAGCCGGCGCGGCGCAGGTCGATGAAGAGCCGCTGGTCGAACGGCATGCCGTTGCGGCCGGTCAGCGACGCCGTTCTGGCGCCGCCGAATATCGCCGCTGCACGGTCGTAGCTGTTGCGCGCCTGAAGGTTCAGCGCCTGCACGCCGCTCCAAAGCGCCGTCGCCGAAATCAGGCCGATCAGCAAGGTGGCGAGCTGCATCGGATGCCGCCGCCAATGGCTCAACAGGACGGCGAGAATCCACAAAGTGCGCCTCACGCGATCAATCCCGCGCTGAGGTTGACATGACGGTCGAGCGTGGCGGCGAGCCGCGCCGAGTGGGTGACCATCAGAAGGCCGCAGCCGGTTTGCGCGACGAGATCGCGCGTCAATGCGAGAACGTCATCCGCGGTCGCCTCATCGAGATTGCCGGTGGGTTCGTCGGCGAGCAGAAGCGAGCGGTTTGACCTCGAGCGCACGGCCGATCGCGACCCGCTGCTGCTGGCCGCCGGATAATTGCTCGGGATAGCGGTCCAAAAGACCGCCGAGCCCCAACCGTTCGCACAAGTTCGGCGTGCCAGGCGGCATCGTGGCAGCCGGCAATGCGCGACTGAAACGCCAGGTTATCCCGCACATTGAGGCTCGGGATCAGGTTGAATTGCTGAAAAACCAGACCAAGCCGGTCGCGCCGCAACGCCGCGAGACCGGCATCGCCGAGTTCCGAAATCGAGACGCCGGCAAGCCTGATCTCGCCGCCGTCGGGGCGATCAAGTCCCGCGATCAGATGCAACAGCGTGCTTTTGCCGCTGCCGGATTCGCCGGTCAGCGCCACGCGCTCGCCGGCCCGACGCTCAAGTTCACCCCGCGCAATACGGCGATGTGTTCTCCGGCGGAACGATAGGCTTTGGTCAGATTGCGAACGCTCAGCACGATTGGATTGCCGTTGGTCATGCGAAGCGTGTCACCGTGGAACCTTTGGACGGTTGGGTCAACATAGCAAGACCATAGCGTGAGATCACGGTCCCAACCATGGCGGCGACGGGATCGTGATCGCGATAGCTCTGCCCGAAAAGGCTCGATCCCCGCGGCCGGCGCGATCCAGCCAAATGCCCGGTTGCAATTGCCGATCCGCCTTGGGTAGCATCGGCTGGGATCCGAAAGAGCCCGCGAAAACGATCATGAGGGGGACGACCATGGCCACGCAGCCGACACCCACCGGTGCCTGGAGGATTACGTTTCTCCTGTTTTTCTTCGTGCTGGTGAATTTCGCGGACAAGATCGTGGTCGGCCTCGCCGGCGTGCCGATCATGACCGAGCTGAAGCTCGAACCGGAGCAGTTCGGCCTGCTCGGCTCTTCGTTCTTCTTCCTGTACTCGATCTCGGCCATCGCCGTCGGCTTCCTGGTCAATCGCACCGCGACGCGCTGGGTGCTGCTGGCGCATGGCGCTGATCTGGGCGCTGGCGCAGTTCCCGATGATCGGTTCGGTAAGTTTCTCGACGCTGTTGATCTGCCGGGTCATCCTGGGCGCCGGCGAAGGGCCGGCGGGCGCGGTGGCGGTGCATGCCATCTACAAATGGTTTCCCGACGAGAAGCGAACGCTGCCGACGGCGGTACTGTCGCAGGGATCGGCGTTCGGCGTCATCATCGCCGTGCCTGCGCTGAACTGGGTGATCGTCAATTACGACTGGCACTATGCGTTCGGCGCGCTCGGCGTCATCGGCCTGATGTGGGTGGTGGCCTGGATGATCCTGGGCGCGGAAGGGCCGTTGGCTGAGACCGCGGCGATGACGGAGACCGAACCCCGCATTCCCTATTTCCAGCTTCTGACCTCGCGAACCTTTGTCGGCTGCTGTGCCGCGACCTTCGGCGCCTATTGGGCGCTGTCGCTGGGTCTCACCTGGTTCACGCCGTTCATCGTCAAGGGATTGGGCTTCTCGCAAAAGGATGCCGGATGGATTTCGATCCTGCCATGGGTGTTCGGCGCCGTCGTCGTGCTCCTGACCGGATGGACCTCGCAGGTGCTGATGGCGCGCGGCGTTTCCACCCGCAGCGCGCGCGGCGTGCTCGGCGCGGTTCCGCTGATCGTCGGCGGATCAATCCTGGCCACGATCCCTCATATCGAGGGCGCCGGAATGCAGATCGCCTTGCTGGTGACGGGATCGGGGCTTTGCGGATCGATCTATGTGGTCTGCGCGCCGATGATTGGCGAGTTCACACCGGTGTCCCAGCGCGGCGCCGTGATTGCGATTTACGGGGCGATCTACACGCTGGCCGGCATCCTGGCCCCGGCAGTGATGGGCAGCGTGATCCAGCGGGCAGGCAGGCATGCTTGACGGCTACATGACGGGTTTCACCATCAACGCCGTTATTCTGGTCGCGTCCGGCGTGCTCGGACTGCTTTTGCTTTGGCCCAACACCGAGCGAGCGCGTTTGATGGCTGCGATGCGGCAACCGAAATTCGCCTGACCATCCGGAATCTGCCGTTGCGCGCGGGACGTCTGCCCCGGAACGGCTTTAGGGATGCATGAGGCCCGCGCCGGAAGCTGCTCGTCTCTTTTGCGGACCTCGCTCGGTCGCAAGTGCGAGCAGGACGGTAAGGACCATGAACAGGACGGACGCGCCGAACACCCAATGCGGCGCGTTCTGGTCCATGATCCAGCCGAACAGCAACGGGCTGATGATGCCGCCGATATTGAAGCCGGTGGAGACGATGCCGAAGGCTCGTCCGGCTGCGCCCGGCGGCGCCGCGTTCCGCACCATCATATCGCGCGAGGGGGCGATCACGCCTCCCAGAAACCCGGCCAATGTCATCGCGGCCATCAACAGAATCTGCGGTAGACTGATCGCGGCGATCACGAGCACGATCGCGGCATTCACCGCAAAGCACGCCGCGGCCACTTGCCCGTGGCGCGCGGTATGGTCGGCGAGAAAGCCGCCTGCCAGCACGCCGATCGCGCTGGCGCCGAGATACGCGGTCAGCGCAAGGTTGGCGGCCTCGAATGTCGCGCCGTAGCCATTCATCAACGCAACGACGCCGAAATTGCCGATGCCGGCGTTCGACAGGCTGAGCAGCGTGAAAAAGACTGTGAGCACGATGAGTGCGGGCGTGATGATACTTGGCCGCGGCGCATCGGCGCCGGTCGTCTTGCGGTCCGCGGCGCTCGCATCGGGAATACCGACGACGAGGAGAACAAGTGCGACCAACGGTCCGACCGCGCCGCATACGATCAACGCGCCATTGCCTCCGATGGTTTCGACCAGCGCCGCGACGACGGCGGGGGCGACGGCGCCGCCGAGGAAACCGGCGAAGGTATGTACGGAAAAGGCGCGGCCCATGCGCGTCTCATTCATGTGAGCCGAAAGGATCGCATAATTCGCCGGGTGATAGACGCTGTTGGCCAGTCCCAATAGCGCGGCACTGACGATCAGTGACGGGTAGTTCAGATGCAGCCCAAGCATGATCAGCCCGAAGCCGCCCAGAGTAAGGCCCATCAGGAGGATCTTGCGGGCGCCGATATGGTCGGCGAGGTAACCGATCGGCGCCTGCGTCAGGCCGGATATGACGGCGAACACGGTCAGGGCAAAGCCGAGCTCGATATAGCCGACCCCGAGCTTAAGCTTGAGGAAGGGGAACAGCATCGGCAGCACGAATATATGGAAATGGCTGACCCAATGGGCGGTGGAGATCGCGGCCAGCGTGCGCAGCTGTGCGTCGGTCTTGGCTTCGGTTCTGGCTCCGGCCTTGGCTGTTTGCGGTGAGGCCAAAATGTCGGCCATGTCCGATTCCTGTTCCGTTTGCAGGCGAAACTATCGGCTACACAGGTTATTTGTCCATGAACAGAGCTGCATGGCAGCTCTTAAATCGCCGCCGGCGGACGCGCTAACGGGACATTTTTGCAAACCCGCAAATCGGAACAATCTTCGGATAATTTTCTAGACAACCTTCTTCTTGGACCTGGCCTTGACCTTGGGCTCGACCGGCTTGGCGCGCTCCTCGGCTTCTTTCGCCAGTCGCAACGCGCGCAGATGGGCCGTGCGCTTTCGTATCGCTGCGCCTGCCGCAGCGATCTCGGCCATGGCCTTGATGCCGTCGGCGTCTTGCGCGAGCTTCCGCTTCAGCCTGATCTCTTTCAGCTCGGCAGCGCTTTTCGGTTCGTCGTTCATCGCGTCCCTCGAAATTCACCGCGCACCGGGCGCGATATCCAAGTCATCACCCTACCATGCATTAGATGGTGCGAGAGGCCTGTTTGAGGGCCAATTTGCCTGAAATCCGGGCCTTTTCGCGTGAAAAATCCGCGATCTTGGTGAAGACGTTGTCACCATGCGCTTCAAACGCCATCGTATTCCACAATGCGCAAGCAATGGCGCAACCTCACCCCGTCAGCACGGGCCCGCCGGCCTTCTTCCAGGCATCAATACCGCCGGCGATATGGGCCGGGTTGGCAAGGCCCGCCTCCCTGGCTGCAGCCACCGCCATCGCCGAGCGCTCACCGAATGCGCAGAAGAACACGATACGCCGTCCGGCCGCGGTGGCGACTTCGCGCAACATTCCGCCCGGCTCGAGGCTCTCGTCGATCCCAGTATAGGGCGCGTGCAACGCGCCCGGCAGTGTTCCGTGCTTGGCGCGTTCGTTGTTTTCCCTTAAGTCGACCAGGAGAATGTCGGGGCGGCCGAGGCTTTCGATCGCCTCGCGGGCGGTGAACGACAGTCCCTCTTTGGCGAGGTCGTCCTGATGCAGGCCGACATGCATGTTGGCCGGCACCGCGACATCCATCATCTTCGGATTGGGCAGCTTCAGATTGCCCATCAGCTCGACATATTCGTCGACCGATCGCACCTGCAGCCGCGGATTGTAGCGCCTTTCCTCGCCGATGGTGGAAACCGTATCGCCCTTGTAGTCGTGGGCGGGAAACACCATGGTGTCATCGGGCAGCTTCAACAGGCGGTTGAAGATGGAATCATATTGCGCCCGCGCGCTGCCGTTCTGGAAATCGGTGCGGCCGGTGCCGCGGATGAGGAGCGTATCGCCGGTGAAGACGCGGTCGCCCATCAGGTAGCTGTAGGAATCGTCGGTGTGGCCGGGCGTGTACATCACATCGAGCGTGATGCCCTCGATCATCACCTTGTCGCCCTCGGCGACGCGCATCGCCACCACGTCGGCCTTGCTCTGCTCGCCCATGATGGTGACGCAATGGGTGCGGTCGCGCAGCTCGCCGAGGCCGGTAACGTGGTCGGCGTGCAGATGGGTATCGACGGCCTTGACCAGTTTGAGATCCAGCTCGCGCAACAACTGGCAATAGCGATCGACCTTTTCCAGCACGGGATCGAGGATCAGCGCCTCGCCACCGGCGCGGCTGGCCAGGAGATAGCTGTAGGTTCCCGAGACGCTGTCGAACAACTGGCGAAAGATCATGAAATATATGTCCGAAATTGATTCCTGATATTATCACGCAAGACGGCCGGGCATAGCTCCGACCACCGCTTGACAGGGCGCTTTGACGCAACGCGAGGTCTGTTGGCCGCCTCTTCGCTTGTGCGGGAGGCTTCATCCCCGTTCGGCGATACCGGGATTGCCGTCGACGCCCCTTAACGTGACACCGGCCTCAGGCGCAGGCGGCGGCGCGCCGGAGCCGAGATAGCTCGCCAAGACGTCCCACACCGGTATTCCCCGCTGCTCGTTGACCGATGCCCAACTGGCGACCTTGTAGCTGTTGGTGGCCTCGATCGATCGGCCATTTCCGAGCTTGATGTCGGAAATCCGGCGTCCGAAACCTTCCGAAGGCGTGCAGGTATAGGTAAGACCGCCGATCCGCACCATGTCGCCGCCTTGTTGATGATAGGGGTCGGGATTGAACAGATTGTCGCAGATGTCTTCGAGCGCGTCCTTGATCTGGTTGCCGGTCAAGTTCTGGACGTAGGTTTCCGCGTAGCTGATCGCGGTCTCGGACAGCACATCTTCCATCGTCAGCGGCTGCCCCGGCAGGTGCGTCGAGCCCCAACGAAATCCCGGCGACAACGCGATCTCGGTATCGAATTGCTTGCGCAATGCCGCGCAGATCAATTGATCGACGCTGCCGGTAAAATTGCCGCGGCGATAAAGCAGGCGATCGGCGGTCGCGATCTTCTCCGCATAGGTCGCTGCATGCGGAGCGAGAATCCTTTCAATCAGCGCCGCCATCGCCGCATCGGGCTTGAGGAATTCCGAGAACACCGGCAGCAGCCGATATCGCACGCCGCCGACGCAGCCCTTGGCGAGGTCGAGATCGAATACGGCAAGGAATTTCCCGTTCGAGCCGGCATTGGTGACGAGCGTGGTGCCGCCGGCATTGGTCATGGGAATGGTCTGCGGCACGGCGTCGTGGGTATGGCCGCCGAGAATGACGTCGATGCCGCGAACGCGGCTCGCGAGCTTGAGATCGACGTCCATGCCATTATGCGACAACAGCACCACGGCATCGACCTTGTCGGCGTTCCGCAAAGCATCGACCAGTTTCTGCAATTCCTCTTCGCGAATCCCGAAGGTCCAGTTCGGCGTAAACCGTTTCGGATGCGCGATCGGAACATAGGGAAAGGCCTGGCCGATCACGGCGATGCGATAGCCGCCGATTTCCTTGATCATGGCTGGTTTGAACACCCGGCCCGAGGCGGGATCGAAGCTCTTGGCGCTATTGAACGCGGCTTCCTCGGTGAGGTAGACGTTTTGCGCCAGAAATTCGCCCTTGAAACGTTCGAGGTTGCTGCGCAAAACCTCTTCGCCGTAGGTGAATTCCCAATGGCCGGTCATCGCCTCGACGCCGAGCAAGTTGGCCGCCTCGACCATGTCGGCGCCGCGCATGGTGTTGGCGAGCCCGGTGCCCTGCCAAAGATCGCCGCCGTCGAGCAGCAGCGAACGATCTGGTCCCGCATCGCTGCGCAAGCGATCGATCAGCGTTTTCAGATGCGCGAAACCGCCGAGCTTGCCGAATCGGGCCGCCGATTTTTCGAAATCGATCGAGGTGAACGCATAGGCGTCCGCGCTGTCGGGCGCAATTCCAAACCGGTCGAGGAAGGCACGGCCAACCAGATGCGGCGGCCGCCCCGCCATCGCGCCGAGACCGAGATTGACGTGAGGCGTTGGGTCCATTCGGGCTTTGCGGTTAACGGCGCGACGGGCTAAAGCGAAAACCATGATCGGCAAGCAGTCCGGGGGGCGAACATGGCTGAATATGTCGTCGAATTTGGCAGGGATGGCCGCCCCGTCGAGGCGGACGGGCGGCTCGACGCGCCGGCCTTTCATCGCAATCACCAGGCGATCCGAGCCGTCCTGCAGGGAATCCTTGCCGGAAAATCCGGCGATGTGGTCGAGGCCGGCAGCGGCACCGGCCAGCATATCGTCGATTTCGCGCGGCATTTTCCCGATATCACCTGGTGGCCGAGCGATCTCAACGAGCAACATCTGAAAAGCATCGAGGCTTGGCGGGCCCATTCGCAGCTTTCGAATATCTGCAACCCGCTTCGAATCGATTTGTCGGATTCCTCCTGGTGTCCCGAGATGAGAGACGGAAGCGGCCCAGCCGATTTGCTGGCGGTGTTTTGCGCCAACGTCATCCATATCGCGCCGTGGCGCGTCGCTGAGGGGCTGGTTGCCGGCGCCGGGCGCTATTTGCGTCCCGGCGGGCAACTCATTCTTTATGGTCCGTTCAAGCGCGGCGGCAAGCACACCGCCGAAAGCAACGAGGCATTCGACGCAAGCCTTCGTCAAGGCAACCCCGAATGGGGCGTGCGCGATATCGAAGCCGTCGAGGAGCTGGCAGGCGGCGCCGGTCTTTCGCTTGCCGCGATCGTCGAGATGCCGGCCAATAATCTCACGCTGGTGTTCGGCCGAACCAATTCGGCCTGAGCGGCGATGCATGGCGCGCGCCCGCTTGCGTCGGTTGATCGGGCGGGTGCCTGCCGTCATATTAGGCGGAGCCAGCCACACTCGAGTGTAAATCGCCGATGACCGATCTGACCGCAGCTGGAGAAGTGTCGAGCGACGCCCGCGTTCGCGCCAACGTGGTGCGTCTGGCGGCGGCGCAGGCGCTGACCGGGGCGAATTCGGCGGTCATTTTTGCGACCGGTTCGATTGTCGGCGCGACCTTGGCGCCGGACGTTTCGCTCGCGACCGTGCCGATCTCCATGTATGTGCTGGGGCTCGCCGGCGGCACCTTGCCGACCGGTGCCATCTCGCGCGCCTATGGCCGCCGTGTCGCTTTCATCATCGGCACGGCTTGCGGCGTGCTGACGGGCTTGCTCGGGGCCTTCGCCATCCTGCGCGGTTCGTTTGCGATGTTTTGCTGTGCGACACTCCTCGGCGGATTGTATGGCGCGGTGTCGCAATCCTACCGTTTTGCGGCGGCCGACGGCGCAAGCGCGGAGTTTCGCCCGAAGGCGGTAGCATGGGTGATGGCGGGCGGCGTGTTCGCCGGCGTGCTGGGTCCGCAACTTGTGCAATGGACGATGGACGTCTGGTCGCCCTATCTGTTCGCCTTCAGTTTCGTGGTGCAGGCCGTCGTGGCTTTGATCGCGATGGCGATCCTTGCCGGCGTCGATGCGCCGAGGCCCGCGCCGTCGGATTTGCGTCGGGGGCGTCCGCTGTTCAAGATCGTGCGGCAGCCGCGGTTCATTGCCGCGGCATTGTGCGGCGTGATCGCCTATCCGACGATGAATCTCGTCATGACGTCGGCACCTCTGGCGATGAAGATGTGCGGACTGAGCGTGAGCGCTTCAAATTTCGGCATTCAGTGGCATATCGTGGCAATGTATGGGCCGAGTTTCTTTACCGGCGCCCTGATCGCGCGCTTCGGCGCGCCAAGGATAGTCGCCGCGGGTCTTCTGCTCGAGGCCGTCGGTGCCACTATCGGCCTCTCCGGCCTTACCGCCATTCACTTCTGGTCCACCCTGATCGTGCTGGGTGTGGGGTGGAATCTCGGCTTTGTCGGGGCGTCCGCCCTGGTGCTGGAAACGCACCGGCCGGAGGAGCGCAACAAGGTTCAGGCGTTCAACGATTTCCTGGTGTTCGGCATGATGGCGGTGGGCTCGTTCTCCTCCGGCCAGTTGCTGGCAAATTTCGGCTGGTCCGCGGTCAACTGGGTGGTGTTTCCGCCGGTGTTGTTGGGGCTGGCGGTGCTGGCCGCTGCTTCGGCTGCGAGGCGGCGGGCGGCGGCCCTGCAGCCGGTTCCGGAATTCACCGATCCCGGCTTTGACTGATAGTCTCTGTACGCCCGAAACTGTTGGAGGTCCGATGCCGTCGCGTGTCCGTCTCGATGAGTTCATTGCGGTCGTGGAATCCGGCGACCATGTCGGCGCGATCGAGCGCTATTACACCGAAGACTCCAGCATGCAGGAGAACACGGCGCCGCCGCGCGCCGGCCGCGATGTGCTGGTCGCTCACGAGCGGGCCGCCCTGGCCAGAATGTCGCATGTCTACTCCAAGGCGGTATCGTCGGTGGTCGAAGGCGATCACGTCGCCATCCACTGGAACTTTGAACTGACGGAAAAATCCGGCGTGGTGCGCCGTTTTGACGAGATGAGCCTGCAGGAGTGGCGCGGCGACAAGATATTTCGCGAGCGCTTTTTCTACGATCCGACAAAGCTCATGAAATGACGCGACCAGCAGGCCGCGCGTCTCGAAGGATGGTCACGGCCTCATGGGTTCGAGACGACGCCAACGCGCCTCCTCACCATGAGGGTTATGCCACCCGCTGCCGCAACAGATCGTCCAGATCGAGCCGGTGCGTGAACATCGCGAGCGAACCATCCGGCTTGCGAGGCCATTGTGCCTCCGGCCGGTCCCAATAAAGTTCGACGCCGTTGTCGTCGGGATCGCGCAGGTAAAGCGCTTCGCTGACGCCATGGTCGCTGGCGCCGTCGAGCTCGATCCCCGCGCTGATCACGCGATGAAGCGCATCCGCCAGCGCGGGTCGGGTTGGGTAGAGGATCGCGGTGTGAAACAACCCCGTCGTTCCCGGTGGCGGCGGACGGCCACCTTTGCTTTCCCAGGTGTTCAAACCGATGTGGTGGTGATAGCCGCCAGCCGAAATGAACGCCGCGCCTGAGCTTAGGCGTTGCATCAATTCAAAGCCCAGCACGCCGCAGTAAAATCCGAGCGCACGATCGAGATCGGCGACCTTGAGATGAACGTGCCCGATCTTCGCTCCGGCAATGATGGGGGTTGTGGTTTCAGGCATGGTCATTCTCCATTCGGAAGGTTTTCCGTGCCCCGGATGCTGCGCAACGCGTGAGCGGTGCGCTGCTAAGCCGGGGCCCATGTTTGGTGACGGTATGGGTCCCGGCTCAGCGATGCACCGCCAGGGCGCTGCACCGCGTCCGGGACACGTAGGAGGTTATTCTTCTTACGCAAGTTCCGAGACCTCGCCGGCCGGCAGGTCGAATTCAAACGTGTTCAACGTCATGGAGACCATGGTGTAGTAGCCGCACAGGCCGATGATCTCGACGAGCCCGCGCAACGAGAGCACCTCGACGGCCTCCTCGTAGAGCGCCTTGCTCAATCCGTGGGCCTCGTGCAGCGATTTGGCGACGTCGTAGATCATCTGCGCCTTGGGATCATCGAAATGCGGCGTGCGGCGATCGCGGATAGTCATCGATGATCTTCACATCCATGCCGCCCTTGAGCGCGAGCCGCTTGTGGGCGAACCATTCGTAGTGCGAGGTCCAGTGCCGCGCGGTGACCAGGATGGCGATCTCCGACAGTTTCGCCGGAAAGATCGTGTCGAAGCGCAATACGCCACCAAGCCGCGTGGCGTGGCGCGCCATCTCCGGGCTGTTGAGCCAGGCCATCATCGGCGCCGGCGGGGCGCCGCGCTTGCCGGCGATCGATTCATCGTAGGTTTCTTTTTGGTCGGCGCTCATTTCGCCAGGCGAAAGCAACTTCAGCCGCATCTTTACCTTCCTCTTGTTTTTCAATCGCCGCGCATCTCCCGAATACACGGGATCGCCGACCAAGGCCACGTCCGCGGACATGGCAGGGCCACCGCCGGGCATATTGAATTCCGCCAAGCGAGGGCTAAGGTCGCTTGAAACAACGACGGAAAACCACATGTCCGATCTGGAAAAATTTCGCAGCGAAACCCGTGCCTGGCTTCAGGCCAATTGCCCGCCGGAGATGCGGCGGCCGATGACTTCGGATGAGGACACCTTCTGGGGCGGCCGCAACACCACATTCTCGTCTGAGCCGCAGCGCGTCTGGTTCGAGCGCATGCGCGACAAGGGCTGGACCGTGCCGCATTGGCCGAAGGAATATGGCGGCGGCGGGCTCGATCCGGAGCAGGCCAAGATCGTGCGCAGGAAATGGTGGCGCTCGGGGCGCGCCCGCCGCTGTCGTCCTTTGGCATTTCGATGCTCGGACCGGCGCTCCTGAAATACGGCACCGATGCGCAGAAGAAAGAACATCTGCCGAAGATCGCGGCCGGCCTGATCCGCTGGTGCCAGGGCTATTCGGAGCCGAACGCCGGATCAGACCTTGCCTCGCTGCAGACCCGCGCGATGAGCGATGGCGATGATTTCATCATCAACGGCCAGAAGATCTGGACCTCCTATGCCAACTATGCCGACTGGATCTTCTGTCTGGTGCGGACCGATCCCACCGCCAAGAAGCACGACGGCATCAGCTTTGTTCTGTTCGACATGGCCTCGAAGGGCGTGTCGACAAAACCCATTCTCCTGATCTCGGGCCGATCGCCATTCTGCGAGACCTTCTTCGACAATGTCCGGGTGCCGAAAGCCAATCTGGTCGGCACCATCAACCGCGGCTGGGACGTCGCCAAATATCTGTTGCAGCACGAGCGGGCGATGATTTCCGGCATGGGCGAGCGCGGCGTCGGCCGGCCGCTCGGGCAGGTCGCCGCGGGCTCGGTCGGCACCGACGAGCAGGGGCGTCTGGAAGATCCGATCCTGCGCGGACAAATCGCCGCCTTCGAGATCGACGAGGCGGCGCTGGCCTGCGCCGCCGAGCGCGCGATCGATCTCGCCAAGGCGGGGCAGGGGCACCCGGCATTTTCCTCGGCGATGAAATATTACGGGACCGAACTCAACAAGCGCCGCTACGAAATACTGATGTCCGCGGGCGGCATCGAAGCCCTGGAGTGGGAGAGCGAGCGCTCCAAGGGCGGCGCGCGGCCGCGCGCCTGGCTGCGCACCAAGGCCAATTCGATCGAGGGCGGCACCTCGGAGGTGATGCTCGGCATCGTGGCCAAACGGATTCTCGATCTGCCGGGGGCTTAGATCACACTGTCATCCGGGCTCGTCCCGTCATTCCGGGTTCGTCGCTGCGCGCCGCCCCGGAATGACAAGCTGAAATACCTCGTCAAATAAGGTCGGAAATCTCTCATATGGCACTCGTCCTCACCGAAGAACAGTCGATGCTGCGCGACAGCGCGCGCGGGCTCATCAGCGACAAGGCGCCGGTGTCGCATCTGCGGCATCTGCGCGACACCAAGGATGACACCGGATTTTCCCGCGATCTCTGGAAATTTTTGCCGAGATGGGATTTTCCGGCCTGCTGGTGCCGGAGGATTTCGGCGGCAGCGGCCTTGGCTGCGTCGAGGCCGGCGTGGTGATGGAGGAAATCGGCCGCAATTTGATGCCGTCGCCGTTTCTTGCCACCGCCGTGCTGGCGGCGTCCGCGTTGTTGCGCGGCGGCAGCGCCGCGCAACAGGCCGAGCATCTGCCGAAAATCGCCGATGGCTCGCTGCTGGCATCGCTCGCGATCGATGAAGGGGTCAAACATCGTCCGCTGATGACCAAAATGCAGGCCGTGCGTTCCGGCAACGGCTTCAGGCTTCAAGGCGACAAGGCCTTCGTGGTGGATGGCCACACCGCCGGATCTCCTGATCGTGGCGGCGCGCACCGCGGGTGCGGCCGGCGAGCGCGACGGGTTGACGCTGTTTCTGGTCGATCCCCGCACCAAGGGCATCGAGATCGAACGCACCGCGATGGTCGATTCGCACAATGCGGCGCGGATCAAGTTCGATTCCGTCGAGGTCAACGCCGACGGCGTGCTCGGCGAGGTCGACCAGGGCGGTCTTCTCTTGGAAGGCGTGCTCAATATCGGTCGCGGCGCGGTCGCCTCCGAAATGGTCGGGGTCGCCGAGGGGGTGTTCGGCCGAACCGTCGAGCTATCTCAAGGAACGCCGGCAATTCGGCAAGGCGATCGGCGAATTCCAGGCGCTGCAGCACCGCGCCGCGCAGCTTTATATCGAGATCGAAATCACCCGCGCCGCCGTGCTCAAGGCGCTGCAGGCGCTGGATAAGGATTTTGCCAATGCGGCCGCGGCGGTGGCGGTGGCGAAAGCGCGCGCAGGGTCAACGGCGACGCTGGCCGTTCAGGAGGGTGTGCAGATGCATGGCGGCATGGGCATGACCGATGCAGTTCGACATCGGCTTCTTCATGAAGCGGGCGCGGGTCTGTCAGGAATTGTTCGGCGACAGCAATTTCCACGCCGACCAGCTGGCGCGGATGAAGGGGTATTGAATTTCGAGTTCATCGTCACTCCGGGGCGCGCGTAAGCGCGAACCCGGAATCTCGCAAACTAACATCTGGATTCCGGACCATCCCAGAATGACGGATGCCGTCACCTGATCGGCGGCGCGTATTGAATGCCGCCGGCGCTCCAGAGCTGGTTGAGCCCGCGCGGAATCTTCAGCTTTGACTCAGAGCCGACATTGCGGTCGTAGACTTCGCCGTAATTGCCGACGTGGCGGATGATGCGGACGGCCCAATCCTTGGTCAGGCCGAGATCCTCGCCATAGCTGCCTTCGGTGCCGACCAGCCGCATCACGTCCGGCTTCTTCGATTTCAGCGCCTCGTCGATATTCTTTGAGGTAACACCGAGCTCTTCGGCATTGATCATCGCGTAAAGCGTCCACTTCACGATCATCATCCAGTCGTCGTCGCGCTGGCGGACGACCGGCGCGAGCGGCTCCTTGGAGATGACGTCCGGCAGGATGACGTGGTCGTCAGGCTTCGCCAGGTTCAGCCGCAGCGCATAGAGCTGAGAGACGTCGGCGGTGAACGTATCGCATTGGCCGGACTGATAGGCCTTGACGACATCCTCCAGCTTCGCGAACTTCATCTCCTGCGTATTTCATGTTGTTGGCGCGGAAATAGTCGGCCAGGTTGAGCTGCGTCGTGGTCCCCTCCTGCACGCAGACCTTGCTGTCGTTCAGGTCGAGCGCGGAATCGATCTTGCGCGAGCGCGGCAGCATGAATCCCTGGCCGTCGTAATAGGCGACCGCCGGAAAATACAGATCGTAATTCTCCTCGCGCGACATGCTCCAGGTCGAGTTGCGCGAGAGAATATCCACCTTGCGGTTTTGCAGCTCCTTGAAGCGCTCATTGGCGTCGAGCGGAATGAACTTGGCCTTTTTCGGATCGTCGAAGATGGCGGCCGCGACTGCGCGGCAGAAATCGACGTCGAAGCCGGTCCAGTTGCCCTTGTCGTCGGGGATCGAGAAGCCGGGCAGGCCCTTGTTGACGCCGCACAGCACTTCGCCGCGCCGGACCGTCCGCTTCAGGGTCCGCGTGTCGTAGAATCTCGTAGGCGACGGCGACGGCCGCGACCGCGACTGCGACCGCCAGCCCAATCAGGAGGCCGCCTCGGAATGTCCGCATGATTTGTCTCTCACCAATGTCGGGAAAATCGGACGGCTGCGAACGCAGCCGTCGCGGTTACAGTTCCGGCTTCTGCCGAATGATCACCTTGGTGCCGACCGGCACGCGGTCGTAAAGGTCGGCAACGTCGTCGTTGACCAGCCGGAAGCAGCCGGACGACACCTTGGTGCCGATCGTATCGGGGCGGTTGGTGCCGTGGATGCGGTAGACGGTGGTGCCGAGATACATGGCGCGCGCGCCGAGCGGATTGCCGGGGCCGCCGGCCATGAAGCGCGGCAGATAAGGCTGGCGCTCGATCATCTCCGGCGGCGGCGTCCAGTCCGGCCATTCCGCCTTGCGGGTGATGTTCACGAGGCCCTGCCACTGGAAGCCGTCGCGGCCGACGCCGATGCCGTAGCGTATCGCCCGGCCGCCGGGCTGGATCAGATAGAGATGACGCTCGGCCGTGGAGATGATGATGGTGCCCGGCGCTTCCGTCGTTCGGTAAAACACCATCTGCTTCTGCCATTCCGGATCAAGCTGATAGCGGTCGTCGGCGATCAGCCCAGGCTGGTCGCCATCGGGCTGTTGAGCGAAACTGTGCGAGACCGAAAGCATCAGGCCGGCTGCCGCAATCACCATCCAGATCAGGTGCCGAAATCTTGTCATTCAAGCCTCTCCTCTTCGCTGCGTGGTTTGGCGCTCTCCGGCGTGCTTTGCCGGCCACCAAATCACCAATCCATCAAATCTCAGGGATGGCGCGATGGCAAGCAACGCGAATATCCCGCTGGAATGTTTGCGCTTTCTACCGGTAATGCGGTAGAGCGAAAAACCGGCTTCATTTGGGCGCAAGCCATAGCCTCAAGCCCAACGATATGACGGCGACGGCACCCACGCCGCCGAGCCAAAGCGCGGCGAACCACAACAGGCGCTGCGCTAGCGGTCGTACTCTTGGCTCAGGGGGTGTCAATGATAGCCGCTTTCGGGTCTGACCTTGCCGCGAAATACCCAATAGGCCCACGCGGTGTAGCCAAGAATAAGCGGGATCAGCACGGCAACGCCGACCAGCATGAAGACCTGGCTGGTTTCGGGCGCAGCCGCCTGCCAGATGGTGATGCTCTGCGGCACGATATAGGGATACATGCTGATGCCGAGCCCGGCATAGGACAGCGCGAACAGCGCCAGCGACAGGAAGAACGGCCGGTAGTCCTGCTTGCTGGCGAGGCTGCGCAGCAACATCACGGTCACGGCGGCGACCGCATCGGGCACCGGCGCCGTCAAGATCACATTCGGCCAGGTAAACCAGCGCTGCGCATATTGGACGTTGAGAAACGGCGTGGCGATGCTGACCGCGCCGATCGCGCCCAACATCGCGAACAGAAGATACCAGCTCAGGCGAATAGGCCCTGTCGCGAAGCGCGACCTTCCGTTTTCATCACCAGCCAGGTTGCGCCCAACAGGGCATAGCCGACGACCAGCGCAAGGCCGGTCAGGATACTGAATGGCGTCAGCCAGTCCCACCAGCCGCCGGCATAATGTCGGCCTTCGACATGGACGCCTTGCAGGATGGCGCCGAGCGCGATCCCCTGCGCCAGCGTCGCCAGCAGCGATCCGCCGGCGAAAGCGAGGTCCCACCGATTTCGTTCGCGGGAGGTCGTTCGCCAGCGAAACTCGAAGGCGACGCCGCGAAAGATCAGGCCGATCAGCATCGCAATCATCGGCGTATAGAGCGCGGGCATCAGCACCGCATAGGCGAGCGGAAACGCGGCCATCATGCCGCCGCCGCCCAGCACCAGCCAGGTTTCGTTGCCGTCCCAGACCGGCGCGACGCTGTTCATGATCACGTCGCGGTCGGCCTTGTCCGGAAACAGCGGAAACAGGATGCCGAGGCCGAGATCGAACCCGTCCATCACCACATAGACGAAGACCGCAAAGGCGATGATGAACGCCCAGATCGTTGCGAGGTCGGCGGAGACGGTCATGCGGCGGCTTCCTTCGCTGAAGCAGCGCCGGCCGCGGGCGTGATGCCGGCGGCGCGGGCCGGAATATCGCCTTGCGGCCCTTGCTCGCCGTGATGCGGCGGCTGCGCCATCAACCGCAGAATGTAGATCACGCCGGCCGCGAACACCGCGAAATAGACAATGACAAAGGCGGTCAGCGAGGAGGCGACCGCGGGCGCTGCCAGTGGCGAGGCAGACTCAGTCGTTCGCAACAGCCCGTAGACGGTGAACGGTTGTCGTCCGGTCTCGGTCGTGATCCAGCCGGCGAGCACGGCGATGAATCCCGCAGGACCCATCGCCATGGCGAACAGGTGGAGCAACCGTGTTTGGTAAAGCGTGCCGCGCCAGCGCGCCCACAGGCTGAGCAAGCCAAGTCCCATCATCAGAAACCCGATTCCGACCATGATGCGGAACGACCAGAAAGTGATCAGCACCGGCGGCCAGTCCTCGCGCGGGACGGTGTCGAGGCCGTTGAGCGGCGCGTCCAGGGAATGCTTGAGGACCAGCGAGCCCAGCTTGGGAATCTCGAGCGGCATATTTCACCGCGCCGGCGTCTTGATCGGGCCAGCCGAACAAGATCAGCGGCGCGCCATCCTTGTGGCTCTGGAAATGGCCTTCCATCGCCATGATTTTCGCCGGCTGATGTTCCAGCGTATTGAGGCCGTGCTGATCGCCCGCCAGAATCTGGATCGGCGCCACCAGCGTCGCCATCCACATCGCCATGGAAAACATCACGCGCGGGCCTGTGAGTTGCGAGTCGCGCAAGAGGTGGAACGCGCCGACCGCGCCGACCACGAGCGCCGTGGTGAGATAGGCCGCCAGCACCATGTGCACGAGGCGGAAGGGGAATGAAGGGTTGAAGATCACCCTGAGCCAATCGGCCGCGACGAACTGTCCCTCGGCATTGACCGCGTAACCCGCCGGCGTCTGCATCCAGGAATTGGCGGAGAGGATCCAGAATGCCGAAATGAGCGTGCCGATCGCGACCATCAGGGTGGCGAGGAAATGCAGCCTGTGGCCGACGCGTTCGAGGCCGAACAGCATGACGCCGAGGAAGCCTGCCTCGAGGAAAAACGCCGTCAGCACTTCATAGGCCATCAAGGGGCCGATCACCGGGCCGGTCTTGTCGGAGAAGGCCGACCAGTTGGTGCCGAACTGGTAGGACATCACGATGCCCGACACGACGCCCATGCCGAAGGCAACCGCGAAGATCTTCAGCCAATAATTGAACAGGTTGATGAAGACCTCGCGCCCGGTCCATAGCCACCGCGCTTCAAGAACCGCGAGATAGCTGGCAAGCCCGATCGAGAAGGCAGGAAACACGATGTGGAAGGACATCGTGAACGCGAACTGCGCCCGGGCCAATACCACGGCATCCCAGCTCTCGAACATGACAACCATCCGTCCTTACCGCTGCAAGACGAATTTTATCATGCCGAACCTGACGGAGGTACCGTTCCTTCGCCGATCGCCCATCTGCAAACGCAGAAAGACCCGGAAGGGTGGGGGGCCCGTCCGGGTCGCTGCGGGCTTTCTTGCGGGGGGGAAGAAAGCGCCGTTCAAATCTTGCTGAGCCGTTTTACGCGGCGAGACTATTGACGCCGGCTCCTTTGAGCAGTTCGGCGAGCTGTTTGCGGGCGTAGAACATGCGGGTCTTCACCGTGCTCTGTGGAATTCCGATGATCGCGCCGACTTCTTCGACCGACTTCTCGTGATAATAGACGAGGTTGATGATCTCGCGATGCGCCGGAGAGAGCTTCGCCACACAGGCGCGCAGAATCGCGCTGGTGGCCGAGCGATCAAGCGAATCTTCCGGCGTGTCGGCGTCGTCGGCGATCTCGAGCATCTCTTCCTGGTCGATGTCCTCGTGCCGGCGCTGGCGCAGCGCGGTCAGCGCCTTGAAGCGGGCGATCGACAACAGCCAAGTGGAGACCTGGGAGCGTCCCTCGAACTGGCTTGCGGTGCGCCACACGTCGAGAAAGACCTGGCTGGTGAGATCTTCGGCCATCGAAGCGTCCCGCACCATGCGCAGGGTGAAACGGTAAACCCGTACATTGTGGCGCGAGTAAAGGATATGCATCGCGGTACGGCCGCCATCGGCAATACTTTCCAGCAGCATCTCGTCCGAGGTCGCCTGGGCGGCGATGATCCCCTGACGGGCCCTGGCATTGATGGCGATGACGTTCTGCATCGACGGCATTGACGATCTCCCATTTCGCCGCTTGGCGGCGTTTCGTTGGGCAAATTGATAGTCAGCAACGGTTTCGGGACGTCTGCGCGAAAAAGGGAAAATGGTTTCATGCGCGGGAGATTTGTTTCATTGGAGCCTGCACGACGAAACATTCAGGCCGAAAAATTCAGCAATTTGAATGAGATAAATCTTAAGTTGTGAATTGGGCCACCGCCGTGGCCTTCAGGGAACTAATGCCCAGCTACGCGCTCATTCGCCGACACGGCGTCCAGCAGGTCAGTCTGACGACGGTCGGTATGCGCCAGGATTGACTTCGCCACAGGGTTTGTGAGTCAACTCCCATGCTGCGCCGCGAGTTCATTACGGCCACGGGCGCAGCTATCGCCGTCCCGTTTGATCGCGCAAGCGCCCAACAGCGACCGCGCCGGATCGGCGTTCTCATCTCTTTGGCCGAAGCCGACCCCGAAGGTCAACGATGGGCTGAAGCTCTGTTGCAGGGACTTGACGCGTCAGGGTGGAAACCCGGCGCTGACCTGCAAGTCGATATCCGCTATGGCAACAGCAACAATGATCGCATTCAGGAGGTCGCAATACAATTGGTCGCCGAGCAGCCCGATGTGTTGGAAGTCACCATCGCCGATAAAATCATCGAATGATGTTAACTCAGCTTGCTCATGCGCCGGTTCATTCCAACCCGCCTTTGGCGATTGCCGGCAGCCGCTTCGACTTCGAAGCTTCAGCGGCAGCTGGAATTCGCCGTGAGAATATCCCGCATGATTTGCCTCTGAATCGTGGGCGCGGTTGTCAGGGATACGTGCCCGTATTCCGTGCGCCCCATATCCACGTTTTGCAGCACGCCGTGGAAGTGTCCGCTGCGTTCGACCGTCGTTCCGACGCCGCTCGAAAGATAGAAATTCTTCAGAAGGCGGACATTGTTCGGGACCACCGTCTTGACGACGGGATCAAGTGTAACGATCAAGGCGACATGGAGACCGGCTTTCTGCAATTGGTCGGCCATACTGACAGCCGCGCTCGCGCCGAGCGAATGGCCGACCAAAACGATAGAGCTTACGCGCCCGCTCTTGCACCCCTCGATCGCCTCATTGGCGAGAGAATCCGAAAATGCGTGGTTGGTTATCGTGGCATCCATGCCTCTTTTCGACAGCTCATCCGCGAGTTGATCAATCCCCGGCGACAGGACATTCGTCAGTCCGCGCAGCAGATAGACCTTTTTGTGGAGACCGGTCGCGGCAAAACATCCCGACGACCCGGCAAGCATCACAACAATAACGGACAAACATTTGATCGCGAGCCGGAATTTCGCGCCGGAAAGCGTGAGCATGAGATCGATTATCCCTCAGATACGACAACTGACTTGCCGTCGGCGCGGCTTGCCAATCACTACTTTATCGCGGCGTCGAAATCCACAAGGAAGCAACGCGGTTCAGTGCGGCCCGAAAAATCTGATATCATCCTGGTGTTGCAGAAGAGCCGCGGTGTCACGCAACGGACATCGCCGCAGCTGCCGGTGATGCGGGTCAGGCCTTGTCGCCGGCGGGCGAGAAGAGATATCCGCCGCCTCTGATCGTCCTGATCACCGCCGGCTTGGTGGGATCAAGCTCGATTTTACGCCGGATTCGCATGATCCGCAGATCGACCGCACGATCGAAGGCTTCACTATCTCTGGCATTGGCGAGTTCCAGCAGGCGCTCGCGCGACAGCACACGCTTCGGATTGGCCGCGAAGACCTTCAGCAGCCCAAATTCGGAAGCCGTCAGCGGATGCTCGTTGCCCTCCTCATCGCGCAGTGCCTGGGCCTCAAGGTCGAGCCATTTGGTTCCAAACCGCACCAGCGCGTCCTTTGCCGCCTTTGCGCCGCCAGCATCGGTCGTTGCAGCTTGCGCCCTGACCGGCGCGGAACGCCGCAATACCGAACGGATTCGCGCCATCAACTCACGCAACTCGCAGGGCTTGGCGACATAATCGTCGGCGCCGAGTTCAAGCCCGACCACGCGATCGATCGGACTCGCTGTCGCGGTCAACATGATGACCGGGACATTGGTACGGCTTTTCAGGTCGCGGATGATGGAAAGCCCGTCTTCCTCCGGCATATTAAGGTCGAGAACCACGAGATCAGGCACCGTGGTTTCAGCCGCCGCGCGCAGGCTCTTGCCGCCGTCGCAAAGCGTCACGGTAAAGCCGTGCATCTTGAGATAGTCGCCGACCATCTCGCGGGCCGGCGCCTCGTCATCGACAATAAAGATGTGCGGAGCCTGGCTCATGTGATCATGCGTCCGCGACCGGCAATATGATGGTGAAAGTCGACCCTTCTCCTGGCCCGGCACTGTGCGCGGTTACCTCGCCGCCGTGCATGTCCACGATGCGCTTGACGATCGACAGCCCCAGTCCGGTCGAGCTCTCGCCCGCGGTAGGCTTGGCGGAAAGCCGCTGGAAGCGCCCGAACAGGCGGCCGAGATCCTCCGGCGACAGGCCCGCGCCCTGGTCGGTGACGCGAATGGCGGTCTTGCCGTTCTCGTGACTCACCAGCACCGAGATACTGCCGCCGATCGGGCTGTATTTGATCGCATTGCTGATGAGATTGTCGATCGCTTCCCGCATCCGGTCGGCATCGCACATCGTGACAAAATTCGGAGGCGCCGAAACAGTGATGGATTGCTGCTTGTTGACGGCCAGCGGCTGGTTGGCGTCGGCCACTTCGCCAACAAGAGTTGCGATATCGACCGCCTCGCGGCGAATCGAGATGTCGAACGCATCGGCCATCGCGTCGGAAATCAGGTGATCGACCATGGAGGTCAAGCGCTTGGTCGCGTCGCGGATGTGCTCGACCTGCGACGTGATGCCTTCGCGGGAAGAGCCCGCGGCAATCAGCTCGGTGAGCATTTCAGTGCGGCCGAGGATCACCCCCAGCGGATTTTTCAGGTCGTGGGCGACGGTGCCCAATATTTCGTTCTTGAAGCCGTTGGCGCGCTGCAGTCGCAGCCATTGCGCCGACAGCCGGCGGTTGGCCTGCATCAACGCGCGGGTGCGCTGGGCGACACGGTCCTCGAGCTGTGTGTTGGCCTCCTGCAATTGCTGATAAAGAATGACGTTGTCGAAGGCGATCGAGAGCCGGCTGCCGAAAATCTCGACCAGCGAACGGTCGGTCTCGGAGAGCTGCCGCTCGGCCTGCAGCAGCACCACGACCTCACGTCCACTGCCGGTGCGAACGTAGAGAACCGTGCGCTGGTCGACAAACTCGTGCTTGCGCCGC
Source organism: uncultured Alphaproteobacteria bacterium (assembly GCA_963722265.1). Lineage (GTDB taxonomy): Bacteria > Pseudomonadota > Alphaproteobacteria > Rhizobiales > Xanthobacteraceae > Bradyrhizobium. The sequence goes on from CAVRKR010000004.1 coordinate 167,797, forward strand.
CTGAAGGCGGCCTCGACCATCGAGCGCAGGTCGGGGTCGAGCGATTTGGCGCCGGTGGTGCCGATGAAACGACTGTAGCAGCCCGAGCCGGCCAGTACCGAAAAATCGTCGCCAACCGCGCCGCCGTCGCGCAATACCAGAATGCCGGCACAGTCGACATTGAGCAGCGACGCGATTTGCGTCAGCACGCCTTCGGCGAGGCGCTGCATCGATTTGAAATCGTACAAGGTCGACGCGGCATCGATGATGATTTCCAGCCCGCGCCTCGTTTGGACCATGCGCTCGAGCTGCTGGTAGCTGCGCAGTGCGGCGGTCAGCGAGGTGAACAGCTTGTCGGCCGTCAGCTCGGTTTTCGCCTTGTAGTCGTTGATGTCGTATTGAACGATCACGCGACGCTCAGGCGCCTGTCCAGGCTGTCCGGTGCGAAGGATGATGCGAACCGTCTCGTTCTTGATGTCGTTGCGGATATATTCGACGAGTTCGAGGCCTGCGGCGTCGGTCTCCATGATGACGTCGAGCAGAACGGCGGCGACGTCGGAATGTGCGCGCATCAGCACGCGTCCCTCGGCGGCGGAATAGGCCGAGAGGATCTCGAGTCCCTGTCCGTTGAGGCTGTAGTCGCTCAGCGCAAACCGGGTACCTTCATGCACGGCCTGATCGTCGTCGATGACCGCGATCTTCCACTTCCGCGCGCTCGATGTAACCGGAGCGGTACCGGAATCGTCGATCAGGTGGAGGACATCGTCCGGTTCGGCCATGATTGTGTCCCGTCGCGATCCTGGTCTTCGGTTGCCTGGCCGCCCTTGGCAGCCCTCGGCATGATAATGCGAAATGTGGTGCCTTGTCCCAGCCTTGAATCGAGCATCATGCGGCCGCCGAGCTGCTGGGTGACGAGATTATAGACGATATGCAGGCCGAGTCCGGTACCTCCCTCGTTGCGGCGCGTGGTGAAGAAGGGGTCGAACGCCTGCCGCTGCACGTCCGGCGTCATCCCGGCGCCATCGTCGGAGAAAATGATCTCGACCTCGTCATTGCCACGAGGCTTGGCGGAAATCGTGATCGCCCCGGACCGCCCGTCGGCAAATGCGTGATTGGCGGCGTTGAGGAACAGATTGGTCAGGATCTGGCCATATGAGCCGGGGTAGCCGTCGATGACGAGGCTCTCCGGGACCTCGACCGACAGGGCGATCGATGCCTTCTTCAGGGCCGGCCTCAAGCTCGCGATGATCTGATCGGTCGCCTCGCTGAGATTGAATACCCGGCGTTCGGCGTGCGAGCGGTCCACCGCCACCTGTTTGAAGGATTGGATCAACTCGCCGGCGCGATGCAGATTCCCGACCAATTGTTGGGCGGCGTCGCGCGAGGTTCGCACGAATTCCTCAAGCTGCGACCGCCGCAGGCCGGTATCCGACCGAAGCTCGGCTTCGAACGTCTCGGCGCGGCGCGCAAAACTGGAGGCGACCGTCAGACTGATGCCGATCGGGTTGTTCACCTCGTGGGCGACGCCGGCGACAAGGCCGCCGAGCGCCGCCAGCCGTTCGGCGTCGATCAGGTTTTGCTGGGCGGCGTTCAGCTCGTGCAGTGCGTTTTCGGCCTTCTCCTTGGAGGCGCGCAATTCGTCTTCGGTCTTTCGCTTGGCGATGGCGTTTTCGCGGAACACCTCCACCGCGCGCGCCATTTCGCCGACCTCGTCCTTGGCGTTGGTGCCCTGGACGCGCCGGTTGTAGTCGCCGGACGTGATCGCCTGCATCGCCGCCATGATCTGCTGCAACGGCAGCCGGATCGAGAGCGCGATCAGGACGCCCGCGGTGATGATGATCCCGAGGAAGATCACGGCGATCGACAATACTTTTCGCGATATGTCCGCGAGCGTCTGATCGAACGTCTCCTGCGCCTTTTGCTCGCGCTGCCGCATCATGACCGATAATTCGTCGATGGCGCTGCTCGCCTCGGCCTGGCTGGCGTCGATGGCGTTGCGCAGCAATTCGGTGCGGTTGGCGAGCTGTTCCGACAATTTGGCAAGGCCGTCCCGCAGCGCGGTCGTCCTCGCATCCAGCCGCTGCAGCGCCATCCGCTGCAGATCGTTGTCGGCGAGGTCGCTCATGACCGGGATGGTCTTTTGGATCGTCTCGGTATTGCGGCGGGCTTCCTCCGCTGACGCGCTTGCCAGCGAAAGGTAATACGCGTTGGCGGCGACCAGCATCGCGGTGAAGGCCTCGCGGGATTTTCCGAGCGATGGCCAGATCAGCGCGTCGCGGTGCCCTGTCGCGCCCTCGATGATCGAATAGAGCCCGGCCATGTCCCGGGCAGGGGTCAGGATCTCGTCCTCATAGGTTTTCGAGATGGTCGCCTGGACCCGGCGCAATTCGCCGAATCCGTTGAGGAAGCGTTCGGTAACATGCTGCAGTTGCTGCACCGATCCCGACAGCATCGGGTCGGTCGCGGCACGCGTGGTCAGGGTCCCGAGCACGACCTCGCGCAGGTGCGATATCTCGGCGAACAATTCCGGGCTCGGCTGATTGATGTAGCGATGGATCAGGTTCTGCAGGTGGCCGGTCTCGCTCTCCAGGCTTGCCAGGATCTTGTCGGACTCCCGCACCTGACGCACGTCATCCCAGGCCGAGCCGAGCACCTGAACGCCGTTCCAGATCATTGCGACCAGGACGACGACGACCGCCGAGTTCAGGGCCGCGATCGACAGGATGCGCCAGCGGATCGGCACCGCGCGGACCAGTCCGACGAGGCGCGAATGGCCGCGCGCAGCGATGCCCAATCGCGGTTCCGCCGCTTCGTCGTGCTGGTGCGTTCCTACGGACAATCAGTTCACCTTGCGAATTCGTTCGATCAGCGCCGCAGCTGCGGGATCGCGTTGCGCCTTTGCGTAGATTGGTAACATCGCCTCTTCGAAGGGCTTGCGGTCGAAGTCGGTCACGATCGTGACGCCCGCGCGCTCCGCCTGCCGGCGCGACTGCGCCTCAAGATCCTTCCACCTCTCGCGCATGAAGCGGCTCGATTGAAAGGCGGCTTCGCGAAAAATCTTTTGGTCCTCCGCCGAAAGGCTCTCCCAGGCCTTGCGCGACATCACCAGCACTTCCGGGCTCATAGTATGTTCGGTGAGGGTATAGAAGCTCGCATATTTGTAGTGGTCGGTGGTGACAAAGGAGGGCCAGTTGTTCTCTGCGCCGTCGATCAGCTTGGTGGCAAGTCCGGTGCGAACCTGCCCATAGGGCAACTCGACCGGCTCCGCGCCGAGCGCCCTTATCATGTCGGACATCAGTTCGGATTGCTGTACGCGAAGCCGCAAGCCCTTCAGGTCCGCAACCGAGCGGACCGGTTTGACGCTGTTGTAGATCGACCTCGCGCCGGAATCGTAGAAGGTGAGGCCGACGAAACCGAAGGGCTCGAAGCTGTTGAGGATCTCCTCTCCAATCGGGCCATCCAGAACCTTCTGTAAATGTTCGATGGAGCGGAACAGAAACGGCATAGCCAGTACATTCATTGCGGGCACGAAGGTCCCGATCAGCGCCACGTTGGTACGATTGAGATCGATGGCGCCGGCGCGGGTCTGTTCGATCGTTTCCTTTTCCTCGCCGAGCTGGCGTGAATGAAATACGCGGATCTGCAAGCGGCCGCCGGTCTTTTCCTCGATCAGGCTACCCATGTAGCGCAGCGCCTGTACGGTCGGATAATCCTCGCTCTGGGTATCGGCGGCGCGAAATTCCCGCGCCATGGCGCTCGTCGTCAAAGCCGTCAGAAACAGCCCGGCGACGACTACTGCTGCCCGCGAAAGATCGGCGCGACTGCACACAGGCAACTTGATCCCCCCTGATGATGTCGATGGCCGGAACAAAAGGTTCAACGGTCTTTAGCAGAAGCTCATTATGGCGGGAAACCGCCGCGGGTGGTCCGGGATTTCCGCTACCACTCGCTGCGCGGATATCTTCGTCTCAATCCTTTGCCATTTGCTGGCCCGAAGAAGGCCTTGGAAAGGCGGCCAAACACTGCCCATTTATTCGGCAATTTCAATTCCTTTGTATGCACAGGCATTTGTGGGTGGGCGTCGAAAATCGGAGCGGCAGGCTCGATATCTAGCGTTAAATCAGATGTTTAGCGGCCGGGTAAGGATCGGTTAAGCTTTGGCACGAACCTTGCGACGTTTGCCCCGACAGCCGATTTCCCCGCGTGTTGGAGCATCCGATGAAGCGCCGCGATTTTCTCAAATCCGTCTCTGGCATCGCTGCTGGCGCCGTGGTGCCGGCACCGGCGATCTGGTCTTCCGCCAGGGCCGACGGCCGCTCGGAAACGCTGTTGGTCGTCACGGAAGGCGGCCCCAACAATCTCGATATCCACGGCGTCGGCACCAACCGTCCGGGCTATGAGACGTCGTGGAATTGCTACGACCGGCTCATCACCCACGAAACCAAGACGCTGGCTGACGGAACGCTGTCCTACGATCGCGACAAGTTCAAACCCGAACTCGCCGAGGACATGAACATCGGTGACATGTCGGTCACCTTCAAGCTGAAGAAGAACGCCAAATTCCACGACGGCGCGCCGGTCACAGCCAGGGACGTCAAATGGTCGCTCGATCGCGCGGTGACCGTCGGTGGTTTTCCCACCGTGCAGATGAAGGCCGGCTCTCTGGTCGACAAGGAACAATTCGTCGTCGTCGACGACAACACCATCCGAATCGATTTCGTCAAGAAGGACCGGCTGACGATCCCCGATCTCGCGGTGATCGTGCCCGGCGTCTACAATTCCGAGCTTTTGAAGAAGAAGGCTACGGAAAAAGATCCGTGGGCGATGGACTATACCAAGAGCAACACCGCGGGCAGCGGCGCCTACAAGGTGACGAGCTGGAAGCCCGGCGTCGAAGTAGTCTATGAGCGCAATGAAGATTGGGTGGGCGGCAAGCTGCCGCAACTGAAGAAGGTCATCTGGCGCATCGTTCCCTCGCAGGGCAATCGCCGTGCGTTGACGGAGCGCGGCGATGCCGACATCTCCTTCGATCTTTCGAGCAAGGACACCTTCGAGATGAAGAAGGAGGGCAAGCTCGTCATCATCTCGCACCCGATCGGCAACGGCATGTACTCGGTCGACATGAACGTGAAGAATCCGCCGTTCGACAATCCGAAGGTTCGCCAGGCGGTGGCGTATGCGCTGCCGTACCAGAAGATCATGGATGCGGCGATGTTCGGCCTCGCCAATCCCCTGTTCGGAGGCGCGTCGAACAACGTCACCGATATCAGCGTGGCCGGCAAAGACCGGCTATGTCAACGATATGGCTAAGGCCAAGGCGCTGATGGCCGAAAGCGGGGTATCGGACATCGAAACGACCCTGTCCTATGACCTCGGTTCCGGCGACGTCTCCGAACCGACGGCCGCGCTGATGCAGGAAAGCCTGGCTCAGATCGGCATCAAGACCACGATCAACAAGGTGCCGGGCGCGAACTGGCGCAGCGAGATGGCCAAGAAGACGATGCCGCTGATGCTCAACTTCTTCTCGGGCTGGTTGGACTATCCGGAATACTTCTTCTTCTGGTGCTATTCCGGCCAGAACGCCATCTTCAACACGCCGAGCTACGTCAACCCCGACATGGACGTCCTGATCGACGGGGCCCGCGCGGCGGCTGCGATCGGCGACAAGGAGAAATACGCCAAGGACGTCGAGGGCTTCATCTCCAAAGCCTACAACGAGGTCCCGCGGATTCCGCTGTTTCAGCCGTTCCTCAACGTCGCGACCCAGAAGAACATCTCGGGCTACGTCTACTGGTTCCACCGCCAGCTCGACTACCGCTCGATCGTCAAGGCGTAAAGCGGATCGCAGGTTGCAGGATGCACCCGCCGCCGATGCCCAATTTAAAAGCCTAAGCCCGGAAAAATCTGGAGCTAAACCATGGTGACGATCCTCAAGCGGCTGGTGACCGTCATCCCGACCCTGATCGGTGTGGTGATCGTCACCTTCCTGCTGACCCGCGTGTTGCCGGGCGACCCCGCGGTCTATTTCGCTGGCCCCGCCGCCACGCCGCAATCGATCGCCGAAATCCGCAAAACGCTTGGGCTCGACCGGCCGCTGCCCGATCAATTCGCGCGCTATGTCAACGATCTCGCCCACGGCAATTTCGGCAATTCGCTGTCGACGGGCCGCCCGGTGGCGGCCGAAATCTCCAGCCGCCTGCCGGCCTCGGCCGAACTCACGCTGACCGGATTGTTTCTGGCGATCGTCATCGCGGTGCCGCTCGGCATTTTCGCCGCGGTCAGGCAGGGCTCTCTCGTCGACCATCTGTGTCGAATCATCGCGACCGCAGGCGTCTCGCTTCCGGTTTTCTTCACCGGGCTCTTGCTGGTCTATGTCTTCTATTTCAGGCTCGGCTGGTCGCCTGCGCCGCATCGGCCGGCTTGATGCCTTTGCCACGGCGCCGCCCGACATCACCGGCTTCTATCTGATCGACTGCCCTGGTTAGCGGCAATTTCGAGACTTTCCGCGCAGCGCTGAGCCAGTTGATCCTGCCGGCGGTGACGCTTGCGATTTTCTCGCTCGCGCCAATCACGCGCATGACCCGCGCCTCGATGCTGGCGGTGCTGGCGTCGGAATTCATCCGAACCGCGCGCGCCAGCGGCCTCGATGGCCGCACCGTGATCCTCACCTATGCGTTTCGCAACGCCATGCTGCCAGTGGTGACGACGCTCGGCATGGTGTTCTCGTTCCTGCTCGGCGCCAATGTGCTGGTGGAGAAGGTATTCGCCTGGCCGGGCATCGGCTCCTATGCGGTGGAGGCTCTGCTGCAATCGGACTTCGCCCCGGTGCAGGGGTTCGTGCTGACCATGGCGGTGCTTTACGTCGCACTCAACCTCTTCATCGACATGCTCTATGGCGTGATCGATCCGCGCGTGAGGCTTGAGGCATGACCGAAGCCAGTCTGACCGCGCCAGTCGCCGAAGTTCAGCCCAAGCCCCCGACCAACTCGATTTTCCGTCACGCCCTTTACGTGGTGGCGGATAATCCGGTTACCGGGGTGTCGTTCGGCCTGTTCGTACTCATCGCGATCTGCGCTCTGTTCGGCCCTTACGTCGTGCCCTACGATCCGCTTGCGAGCGACACGTCGGCGACGTTGCAATCGCCGTCGCTGCACCACTGGTTCGGCACCGATCTGCTCGGCCGCGACATTTTCAGTCGCGTGGTGGCTGCAACCCGCCTTGACTTCACGATCGCCATCGCCTCGGTGGCGCTGGTGCTGGTGCATGGGCGGGCTCGCCGGCATCGCCGCGGGCTTCTTCGGCGGCTGGACCGACCGCATCATCGGGCGCATCTCCGACACCATCATGGCATTTCCGTTGTTCGTGCTGGCGATGGGCATCGTGGCTGCGCTCGGCAACACCGTGACCAATATCGTGATCGCGACTGCGATCATCAATTTCCCGCTTTATGTCCGCGTTGCGCGCGCCGAAGCCAATGTCCGGCGCGAGGCCGGCTTCGTGCAGGCCGCGCGGTTGTCGGGCAATAGCGATGTGCGGATTCTGCTGGTGCATATCCTGCCTAACATCATGCCGATCATGATGGTGCAGATTTCGCTGACCATGGGCTACGCCATCCTCAACGCCGCGGGGCTTTCCTTCATCGGTCTCGGCGTCAAGCCGCCGACGCCGGAATGGGGCATCATGGTCGCGGAAGGCGCGACCAACATCATTTCCGGCGAATGGTGGGTGGCCTTCTTCCCCGGCGGGGCGCTGATGACGGCGGTGTTCTGTTTCAACCTGCTCGGCGACGGCCTGCGCGATCTGGTCGATCCGCAGCGAAGGACATAGCATGATCCGGACCCGAAGGGCCGCGCCAGCGCAAGGTGGGTACCGGTTTTCCGAAAAGATCATGCTCAAAAAAAGAGTCGGACGATGACTGCGCAGCCCCTCCTCGACGTCAACGATCTCACGGTGGAATTTGCGACCCGGCGCGGCATCGTCAAGGCGGTGCAGCACGTCAATATCGCCGTGGCAAGGGGCGAGACGCTCGGCATCGTCGGCGAATCCGGCTCGGGCAAATCAGTGACCTCCTACGCGGTGATGCGGATCCTCGATCGCGCCGGCAAGATCGCCGAGGGCTCGGTGATGTTCTCCGGCGTCGATGTCAAGGCGGCGACCGAGGATCAGATGCGCGACCTGCGCGGCCGCGAAATGTCGATGATCTTCCAGAGCCCGCGGCTGGCGCTCAATCCGATCCGCAAGATCGGTCGCCAGATCGAGGATGTGCTGTTGCAGCACGTTCAGGTCGACCGCGCGCAGGTCAACGACCGGGCGATCGAGGCGCTGGAGCAGGTCAAGATCGCCCGTCCCCGCGAGCGCTATCATGCCTATCCGTTCGAATTGTCGGGCGGCATGTGCCAGCGGGTGGTGATCGCGCTGGCGCTGGCCTGCAATCCGCAGCTTCTGATCGCGGACGAGCCGACCACCGGTCTCGACGTCACGACGCAGAAGGCCGTGATGGATCTGGTCGTCGAGCTGACCAAGCGCCGGAACATGTCGACGATCCTGATCACGCACGATCTCGGCCTGGCCGCGGCCTATTGCGATCGCGTCGTGGTGATGGAGAAGGGCCGCGTGGTCGAGACTGCGCCGTCGGCCAACATATTTGCCACGCCCGCGCACCCCTATACAATAAAATTGATGCGCGCGACGCCGAGGCTCGGCGTCTCCTTGCGCGACCTCTTGCCGGAGGAGGCTGCCGCCGTCACGGCCGGGCATAGCCGTCCAAAGGACGGCGTCGCTTCCGCTCGCCTCTGCCCGGCCATCCATTCCGCTTCGCAAGAATCTTCCACAGAGAAGATGGATCCCCGGGTCAAGCCCGGGGGTCACGACCCGGACAAGCCGCTCCTGCTCGTCGAAAAACTCGTGAAGGAATATCCGCGTCAGGGCGCCTCGAAGACGCTCGCCAAATTGTTCGCGACGAAAGCCGCCGCTCGAGCCCGACATCTTCCGCGCCGTCGACGGCATCAGCTTTAGCGTCGGTCGTGGCGAGAGCGTCGGCCTCGTCGGCGAATCCGGCTGCGGCAAGTCCACCACCTCGATGATGGTGATGCGGCTGTTGGACCAGACCTCCGGCCGCATCATGTTCGACGGCGACGAGATCGGCGGCATCTTGCCGAATGCCTTCGCGCGGCTGCCGCTGCGCAAGAGCATCCAGATGGTGTTCCAGGATCCGACCGACAGCCTCAATCCACGTTTCACCGCGGCGCGCGCGATTGCCGATCCGCTCCTGCAGCTCGGCGGCATCACGGGTCGCGACGCGCTGCGCGCCCGCTGCGAGGAACTTGCCGGTCTGGTTGGCCTGCCGGTCAATCTGCTCGATCGTTTTCCGCACCAATTGTCGGGCGGACAGAAGGCCCGCGTCGGCATCGCGCGCGCGATCGCGCTGCATCCAAAACTCGTGATTCTCGACGAGCCGACCGCGGCGCTCGACGTCTCGGTTCAGGCCGTGGTGCTGAATTTGCTGCAGGACCTCAAGCAGTCGCTCGGCATGAGCTATTTATTCGTGTCGCACGATTTGAATGTGGTGCGGCTGTTGTGCGATCGTGTCATTGTGATGCGAACGGGGCGAATCGTCGAGCAAGGTTCTTCCGAACGGGTCTTGGGCGATCCGCAGGATGCCTATACAAGGGAGCTGTTGACGGCGATTCCCCACCCGCCGTTGCCGGTTCACTGATCCTACCCAGCGATGGAAGAATAGGAACAATGGCAGCTGATCCGCTTGATGAATACATCGATGCCGTCTCGAAAGCCCTGGCCTTGCCGGTCGACGACGCCTGGAAGCCCGCCGTGCGGGCCAATCTCGAAGTGTCCATGAGGCTGGCGCGGCTGGTGGATGAGTTTGCACTGCCCGACGAAGCCGAGCCGGCCAGTGTCTTTGCAGCCTGAGATCACGGCGGCGCCCGGCCGCGACGCGCTCTCGGCCTCGGAAATCGCGCAAGCGGTGAAGAGCCGGAAAACTCTCGGCGCTGCGCGTGACCGAAGCGGCGCTTTCGCGGATCGCAAAATACGATTCCGTCCTCAATTCCTTCACCGACGTCACCGCCGAGCGGGCGCGCGCCAAGGCGCGTGCGGTCGATGCCGCGATTGCTGCCGGCAAGGATCCCGGTCCACTCGCGGGCGTGCCGTTCGCGGTGAAGAACCTGTTCGACGTGCAGGGTCTGCCGACGCGCGCCGGATCGAAGATCAACCGCGATCTTCCGCCGGCGCCGCGCGACGCCACGCTGATCGAGCGGCTGGAAGCGGCCGGCGCGGTGTTGGTCGGCGCGCTCAATATGGGCGAATACGCTTACGATTTCACCGGCGAGAATATTCACGACGGCCCGTCCCGCAATCCGCACGACGTGACGCGGATGACCGGCGGCTCGTCAGGAGGCTCGGGCAGCGCGGTCGGCGGCGGTCTGGTGCCGCTGGCGCTGGGGTCGGACACCAACGGCTCGATCCGGGTGCCGTCGTCGTTTTGCGGAATTTTCGGACTGAAGCCGACCTACGGCCGGCTGTCGCGCGCGCGGTCGTTTCCGTTCGTCTTCAGCTTCGATCACCTCGGCCCATTCGCGCGCAACGTCGGCGATCTCGCGCTCGCCTATGATGCGATGCAGGGGCCCGATCCCGACGATGCCGCCTGCACGACGCGGCCAGCCGAACCGGTCTCGCCGCTGCTGACGCAGGATATCGGCGGTCTCAGGATCGCCATCGCCGGCGGCTATTTCCAGAAGAATGTCTTTCCGGAGGCGACCGAAGCCGTAGCGCGGGTCGCCAGGGCGCTTGGCGCGACGCGGACGATCGAAATCCCCGAAGCCGCCCGCGCCCGCGCCGCCGCTTATGTCATTACCACCTGCGAAGGCGCTTCGCTGCATCTCGACCGCCTGCGCCAGCGGCCGAACGATTTCGATCCGGCCGTTCGCGACCGCCTGATCGCGGGAGCGATGATCCCGGCGACCGCTGGTCGATCGTGCGCAAAAATTTCGCCGTTGGTATCGTCGCGCAAGTGCTCGAACTTTTCAAATCGGTCGACGTCATCCTGGCGCCGGCGACGCCTTGCGTTGCGCCGAAACTGGGGCAGGCGACTTTCGTGCTCGACGGCGTTGAAATCCCGGTGCGCGCCAATGTCGGCATTCACACCCAGCCGATTTCGTTCATCGGACTTCCGGTGGTTGCCGTCCCCGTGCCGCTCGAGCCGATGCCGATCGGCGTGCAGATCATCGCCGCGCCCTGGCGGGAAGATATCGCGCTGCGCGTGGCATTCGCGCTTGAGCAGGCCGGCGCGGTGTCCGCGCCACCGGCAAGGGGTATTTGAGATGCAGGTCGATCTCCCCGACGTGCTTACTGAAGTGACCGCGCAATTCGCCCGTTATGAGAAGGCGCTGGTGACGAACGATATCGCCGTCCTCAACGCACTATTCCGCGCCGATCCCCGCACGCTGCGCTACGGCATCGGCGAAAATCTTTACGGTCATGACGCGATCATGGCGTTTCGCGCCGCGCGCTCGCCGGCGGGCCTGATGCGGCGAACGGCGAGGACCGTGATCACGACTTACGGCCGCGACACCGCGGTGGCCTCGACGTTGTTTTATCGCGATACGGCGTCCGGCAAGGTCGGGCGGCAGATGCAGACATGGGTTCGATTTCCGGAAGGTTGGAAAATCGTCGCCGCACATGTGAGCATCATCGACGAACCCGAGGATACGACAAAGGATCAAAAGACATGAGTCTTGACGATCTTCCCGCCCGCGTGCCGCTTGGTCCCGCCGCCGAGGCGAAGACGGTGGTTCGCCGCGCCGGCCGCTCCACGCCCTATCCCGACAAGATCACGCGCGCTGAAGAATTGCGCCTGCAACTGGCCGATGAAATCGTGCGCGGCGCGCTGCCGCCGGGATCGGCGCTTGACGAAACCGACATTGCGCGGCGCTTCAGCGTGTCGCGTACGCCGGTGCGCGAGGCGCTACGTCAGCTCGTGGCCTCCGGTCTGGTCGAGGCGCGCGCGCATCGCGGCGCGGTGGTGGCGCAGCCCTCGATCGAGCGACTGAGCGGGATGTTCGAGGCGATGGCCGAGCTGGAAGCGCTTGTGCGCCGGCTTTGCCGCCGAACGAATGACGCCGGCCGAGCGCCACCGGCTGGAGGAGGTGCATGAGGAATTGCGGGTGCTGAGCCATGCCGGCAATCCCGATCGGTTTCATGAGGTCAATGAACGCTTTCACAACGCCATCTATGTCGGCTCGCAGAACGGCTATATCGCCGAGATTACGCTGGCGACGCGGGTACGGGTGCAGCCGTTCCGCCGCGCGCAGTTTCGCAATCTTGGGCCGGCTCGCGAAATCGCACGCCGAGCATGACCGCGTGGTGGTGGCGATCCTGCGCGGCGACCGCACGGGTGCGGCGACCGCGATGCGCGCGCACATCGAACGCGTGCACGGCGAATACGAGCTCTACGCGGTGTCGGTGTGATGCATCGATTCTAACCTCTACCCGCAAGAGCGGGGCGAGGGCACCTCGTTCAACCCACGGCAGCTTCCGCGACAAAAGCGCGCCAGCCGCCGAAGGCGGAAATCTCGCGGGCGCCGCCGATATCGGCGGCTTCGACAAGAAAGCCTTTGACGCCGCGGCCATCCCGAAGGCGCACGGTGCCGATCGACAGCGGCGGCGGGATCGCAGCGACGAATTTTCCGAACGAAGCCACCGACAGCCCCCAGAGTTCGAGTTCGATCGATGCGCCCGCTCCCGCTGCGACACGCAGCATGCCGGGCTTCGGCGGCGTGGTCGGAAGCGCATAAAGCCTGTAGTCGGCGGCGGTGGCGGTCGCCTCCAATAATCGTCCGCCCAACGTCTTCAATTCGCCGTTGAGCACCATCCCCGAAAGATGCGCGCCGACCACCGCGATTGCGATTTCGTCTTCGCCGAGGGCGGGAGGAAGATCGGCAAGCGGCGGCTGCGCCACGCTTCTCGCGCCGAGCGTCATTTTCGTGTCGGCCTGAAAGACCCGGCCGATGCTCGCGAGCCGGGCGTCCTGGCCGGCCGGCGCCAGCAAGGTGATGCCGAACGGAATCCCGTCGGGCCTGATCGATGCGGGCAAGGCAAGACCGCAGAGGTCGAGCAGGTTGACGAAGTTGGTGTAGGTCCCAAGCCTCGAGTTGAGCTCGATCGGATTGGCGAGCACCTGCGCCGTCGAGTACACGGTCGGCGCGGTCGGCAGCATCAGCGCGTCGATGCCGGCAAAGGCGCGCTCGGCGATCCGCCGCAACCCCTGCAACCGGTAAAGCGCGGCAAAGGTGTCGGCTGCGGAAAGACGCGCGCCCGCGATGGTGATCTCGCGGGTCACCGGATGGATCGAATCCGGCGACGACGCCAGAAGATTGCGAATCACGAGATAACGTTCCGCAACCCACGGCCCCTCGTAAAGCAGCCGCGCGGTTTCATAGAACGGCTCGAGATCAAAACCCACAAGCGTGGCGCCGAGCGCGGTCCAGCGCTTGAGGGCGGCGGCGTAGGCGGCTTCCTGAGCCTTGTCGCCGAAGAAGATCAGTTGGCCGTCGCGCGGCACGCCCAACCTCAGATTGGCGGGAAACGCGCTTGTGCCGGCAAGCGCCCGGTTGCGCGAAAACGGGTCTGCGGTGTCAGGACCGGCCATCACCGTCAGCGCCATCATCGCGTCGTCGACGGTAAGCGAGAATACCGACACGCAATCAAGCGTCCGGCATGCCGGCACGACGCCGGCGGTTGAAACCAGCCCAAGGCTCGGCTTCAGCCCGACAATGTTGTTGAGCATTGCAGGCACGCGGCCGCTTCCCGCGGTGTCGGTGCCGAGCGACAGCGGCACCAACCCGGTCGACACGGCCACCGCCGAGCCCGAACTTGATCCGCCGGGAATCAGATCGTCGCGGATCGGATTTTTCGGAATGCCATAAGGCGAGCGCACGCCGACAAGGCCGGTGGCGAATTGATCGAGGTTGGTCTTGCCGATCACGATGGCGCCGGCCGCGCGTAACCGCTCCACAACAGTGGCATCGCGGGAGGGCATGTAGGAATAAGCGGGGCAGGCGGCCGTGGTCGGTAGTCCAGCCACGTCGATATTGTCTTTCACCGCGACGGGAACGCCGTAGAGCGGAAGCCGTGCGGGGTCTTTTGCGGCGAGCCGCTCCGCTTCCGCCACTGCATCGGTCTCATCGCGCAGGCTGATGAAAATGGCGGGATCGTTGTGATCGCGAATCCGCTGGAAACTTCGCGCCACGGTTTGCGCGGGCGATGCGGCGCCGGCGCGGTGCGCGGCGACAATCGCAGCGACGGTCTCGCTCACGCGCTACTCCAATCGGAACAAAGCTCGATCGGCAATTCCGGCAAATGCGCCGATTGAATCCTGAACAAGAAGGATGGGTTCGCCATTACTGACTGCACTCCGGGGAGGCCGAATTCCCAGCTTTTCGAAGCAAGGGGTATGCCATTGTGTACAGCGGTGCCGCGATGTTCAATTGTGAAAATCAAATCGTATTATCAACGGCTTGAAGGCGGTTTACGGCGCTAATCGCGGTGTATTCTCGAAAGCGACGGACCGGCTTTGCTCATTAAATGGGCAGCGAATCGAACGCATTCCTCACCGCGCCACCTTGCTGCTGCCTTGCGTAATCAGCCGCGCGGCGCGCTGGTCGCGGGCGTGAATCCACAGCCAGCTGATGGCGACGCTGAGCCGGTTGCGCAAGCCGATCAGGAAATAGATGTGGGCGATGCCCCAGATCCACCACGCGATCGTGCCGCGCAGCTTGATTGCGCCGAAATCGATCACCGCCTTGCGCTTGCCGATCTGCGCGAGACTGCCGGCATGACTGGTAGCGGAACGGCGCCGGCGTCTCGCCGGAGAGGCGCGCCTTGATCGCGGCCGCGACATAGCGACCCTGCTGTTTCGCCGCCGGCGCAATGCCGGGGACCGGCGTCCCGTCGGGGCCCGCGATGACGACCGTATCGCCGATTGCGAAGATATCGGGATGGCCGGGCACCGTGAGGTCGGGCAGAACCTGCAGGCGGCCGGCGCGATCAGCCGGCGCACCCAGCCATTCGGCGGCGGGCGAGGCGCGCACGCCGGCGGCCCAGATCAAGGTGCTGCGCTTGCAGGCGGTGGCCGCCATAGACGACGCCGTCGGCGGAGCATTCGGTGACGGCCTGTCCCAGCATGACCTCGACGCCGATGCTTTCCAGCGACGCTTTGCGCGTAGGCCGAGAGATCGTCGGCAAATCCCGCCAATACGCGCGGGCCGGCCTCGATCAGGACGACGCGCGCCTTGTGGGTGTCGATGTTGCGGAAGTCGGGCGCCAGCGTGTCTTGCGCGAGTTCGGCGATGGTGCCGGCGAGTTCGACGCCGGTCGGGCCCGGCGCCGACGATCACGAAGGTCAGAAGCGCTGCGCGCCGCGCCGGATCGGTCTCGCGCTCGGCGCGCTCGAAGGCGACCAGGATGCGGCGCCGCAGCGTGGTGGCGTCCTCCAGCGTCTTCAGTCCGGGCGCGAACGGTTCCCATTCGTCATGGCCGAAATAGGCGTGACGCGCGCCGGTCGCGAGCACCAGCGTGTCGTAGGGTAGCGCATCGCCGTCATCGAGCAGCACGCGCTTGTTTGTGGCGTCGACGCCGCTCACGGTGGCGAACAAGGTCGTGACCTCCGGCCGGTCGCGCAGGAGATAGCGGATCGGCCAGGCGATCTCGGAGGTCGCCAGCGACGCGGTCGCGACCTGATACAACAGCGGCTGAAACAGATGATGGTTGCGGCGGTCGACCAGCGTGATCGAGACCGGCGCGCCCTTGAGCCGATGCGCGCATTCCAGCCCGCCGAAGCCCGCACCGACGATCACCACGCGATGGTGCGCCCTCGGGCGCGGTGCGGCTGTCGTCATGAGTGGCGGCCTCTCGGTTCGGAATTCTGCGCGCACGCCAAAACCTAGGCCGTTGCGCGTTTCGGTCCAAGCCCGCTGTGCCAATCGGCCGATAGCGAACGCGCATCGCCGGTGCCGGCCTACTCTCGCCTTTCTCGCGCGATCGATATTGCCGACGACGCGGTGACCGTTTCTGGAAGGCCCGCAACCTAACTTTGCCGGATCGAAGGTCGCAGGCCGCCGAACCTCGGACCGGCACTATATTTCTTGCCATCCGCGCCAATAGCGAATTATGGTGCATGCCTAGTGGGGCATGGGCCGAAGGTTCTAAGTGGGGCCTCCGGTTCGTGCTTGCTGCCGACCCGCCATTTCGCGCACAAAACAAGGCATTCAAAGCGCTTCTCGAAACGGCGCGGGCCGATTTGGTGGGCGGCATAAGAAAATGACGAGGAGGGAGACGACATGAAAACGGCATTCTGGCTGGCAGGCGCGACCGCGCTCGCCCTGGCAAGCCCGGCGTTCGCGGGGGATTCCATCAAGATCGGCTTTGTCTCCACGTTCAGCGGGCCGACCGCGGTGATCGGCAACGACATGCGCAACTCCTTCGAGCTTGCGCTCGATCATCTCGGCCGCAAGATGGGCGGCAAGCCGGTCGAGGTGATCTACGAGGACGACCAGCAGAAACCCGACGTCGGCAAGCAGAAGACCGAAAAGCTGGTGCAGTCCGACAAAGTGGACTTCATCGTCGGCTACATCTGGTCGAACGTGCTGCTGGCTTCACTCAAGACGGCGGTGGACTCGCAGACCTTCCTGATCGACGCCAATGCCGGTCCCTCGCAACTCGCCGGCGAGCTTTGCTCGCCTTACGTGTTCTCGACCTCCTGGCAGAACGACCAGACGCCGGCGGCCATGGGCCTTTACATGAACCAGAAGGGCGTCAAGTCGGTGTTCCTGATCGGCCCGAACTATGCCGCCGGCAAGGACATGCTGGCCGGCGTCAAGAGCACGTTCAAGGGCGAGGTGGTGGGTGAGGAATACACGGTTTGGCCGAGCCAGCTCGACTTCTCGGCCGAACTCACCAAGGCGCGCAACTCGAACGCGGAATCGATCTTCGTGTTCTATCCGGGCGCTGCCGGCGTCCAGTTCCTCAATCAATATGTCGCAGGCCGGCATCAAGCAGCAGATTCCGCTCTATACGGCTTTCACGATCGACGAATTGTCGCTGCCGCTGCAGAAGGACAACGCGCTCGGCGTGCCCGGCGCGCAGGAGTGGGTCAACGATCTGCCGAACGAGCAGAACAAGAAATTCGTCGCCGATTACCGCAAGAAATATCCCGGCCTGCGCCCGAGCTTTTACGGCGCGCAGGCCTATGATGCCGCGCAATTGATCAACAGCGCCGTGGTGGCGGTCAAGGGCGACACCAGCAAGAAGGACGCGATGAAGGCGGAGATGGAGAAGGCGAACTTCAAGTCGGTGCGCGGCTCCTTCAAATACGGCAACAACCACATCCCGATCCAGAATTTCTATCTGCAGGACGTGGTGAAGGACGCCGACGGCACGCTCTCGCTCAAGACCGTTGCCACCATCGTCAAGGACGATCAGGATCGCTTCCACGACAAATGCCCGATGAAGTAAGTCGCGGGTCTGGTTCAACGCAGCGGCGGCGCCTGCGCTGCCGCTGTTTTCCTGTCGGCGCGTGTTTTGCAACTCGATTCCCGTCAAACCGGGGCATCATCCTTCGAGATGGCGCTGCCCGATTTGGCTCAAACGCGTCATCACTCAAGAAAGAAAAGCTCAAAACGAGCGGATAGTTCCTGGGGCGACGGGCCGCCTGACCAGCGGCATGTGTAACGGGGAGGAGGGAACGGATATGAGAACGGCATTCTCGCTCCTGGGCGCGATCGCCCTCGCACTGGCGCAGCCCGCCAACGCAGCGGATTCCATCAAGATCGGATTTGTCAACACCTTCAGCGGCCCGAGCGCGGCGATCGGCAACGATGCGCGCAACGGGTTTGAGCTCGCGCTCGACCACATCGGCCGCAAAATGGACGGCAGAGCCGGTCGAGGTGATCTACGAGGATGATCAGCAAAAGCCGGATGTCGGCAAGCAGAAGACCGAAAAGCTGATTCAGTCTGACAGGGTCGACTTCCTCGCCGGCTATAATTGGTCGAATGTGCTGTTGGCTTCGCTCAAGACCTGCGGTCGATTTCGAAGACATTCCTCATCGGCACCAATGCCGGGCCGTCGCAACTCGCCGGCGAATTGTGCTCGCCTTATGTGTTCTTGACCTCGTGGCAGAACGAGCAGGCGACCGCCGCGATGGGCCTCTACATGAACCGGAAGGGCATCAAATCGGTCTTCCTGCTCGGCCCGAATTACGCGGCCGGGAAGGAGCAATTGGGCGGCTTCAAGAGCACCTTCAAGGGCAATGTCCTCGGTGAAGAATACACGGTATGGCCGACCCAGCTCGATTTCTCGGCCGAACTTTCGAAAGCGCGCGCATCGAAAGCGGAATCGATCTTCGTGTTTTTTCCAGGTGCGGCCGGCGTGCAATTCCTCAACCAATATGTACAAGCAGGGATGAAGCAGCAGATTCCGCTTTACGCATACGGCACCATCGACGAATTGTCGTTGCCGTTGCAGAAGGAAAATGCGCTCGGCATTCTCGGTGCGCAGGTGTGGGTGAACGACCTGCCCAACGAGCCGAACACGCGGTTTGTCGCCGACTACCGCAAAAAGTACCCCGGCCTGCGTCCGAGCTTTTAGGGCGCGCAAGCCTATGACGCCGCGCAGTTGATCAACAGCGCGGTAGTCGCGGTGAAGGGCGATTTAAGCCAGAAGGACGCGATGAAGGCTGAGATGGAAAAAGTAAATTTCAAATCGGTACGCGGCTCCTACAAGTACGGCAACAACCACGTCCCGATTCAGAATTTCTATCTCATAGACGTGGTGAAGGATGCAAGCGGAGAGCTTTCTCTCAAGACCGTCACCACCATCGTCAAGGACGACCAGGATCGTTTCCACGACAAGTGCCCGATGAGGTGACAGCCGCCGACCTGCGCCAAAATGACTAGTGCAAGAGCGCAGCCGGGCGCAAAACCGGCTTCCACTTTCGCAGATCGTCTAGTACAGCGGAAGTGCTTACGCGCCACCGCCGTTTTAGTTTTTGCTTCTTAATCGTCAGCTCCATCAAAGGACCCATGCTGCTTGTCGTCGAACAATTCCTGAACGGGCTGCAATTTGGCCTGCTGCTGTTTTTGCTGGCGGCGGGCCTGACGCTCGTTTTCGGCATCATGGACCTCGTCAATCTCGCGCATGGCTCGCTTTACATGATGGGCGCCTATTTCGCCGCGACCTTCGTGGCCTGGAGCGGAAATTTCATCATCGGCATATTGCTGGCGCTCGGCGCGACTTTGTTGCTCGGCATCGTCCTGGAATTCGTGGCGTTGCGGCATCTCTACGGCCGCGATCATCTCGATCACGTGCTGGCGACCTTCGGGCTGATCCTGTTCTTCAACGACATGGTGCGGCTGATCTGGGGTCCGGCGGGTCTGGCGCTGCCGCTGCCCGCCTGGCTGACCGTGCCGATCCAGATCGTGCCCGGCGTGTTTTATCCGGCCTATCGGCTCGCGATCATCGCCGTCGCGCTCGCGGTCGCATTGATGCTCTATATCGTGGTGATGCGCACCCGCATCGGCATGCTGATCCGCGCCGGTGCCTCCAACCGGGAAATGATCGGGGCGCTCGGCATCAACATCAAGCTGCTCTACACGCTCGTGTTCGGACTCGGCGCGGCCCTCGCCGGCCTTGCCGGGTTGATGCAGGCGCCGATCCTGACGGTTCAGATCGGGATGGGCGAGAACATCCTGATCCTCGCCTTCGTCATCATCGTGATCGGCGGGATCGGATCGATCCGCGGCGCGTTCGTCGCCGCGATCCTGGTCGGGATGATCGACACGCTCGGCCGCGCGTTCTTGCCGGACTTCCTGCGGCACATATTGAGCTCGGCCGCGGCATCTACCGCGGCGCCCGCGCTCTCCTCGATGCTGATCTATCTCCTGATGGCGATAGTGCTGGTGGCAAGGCCGGAGGGGCTGTTTCCGGCCAATCGCCGATGAGCGCCTCACTCAATTCCCGCAATGTGATCGCGGCGCTGATCGTCATCGGCCTCCTGCTGCTGCCGCTGTTTTCGCAGCTTTCGGGCAACGTCTTCGTGTTGACGCTGTTCACCCGCATCGTCATCTTTGCGCTCGCCGCCGTAAGCCTCAATCTCATCATGGGCTATGGCGGGATGATGAGTTTCGGTCATGCCGCCTATCTCGGCATCGGCGGCTACGCGGTCGGCATCCTCGCCGCCGAGGGCGTCGGCTCCGGTTTCGTGCAATGGCCGGTGGCGCTTCTTTCCTCGGCGCTGTTTGCGCTTGTGATAGGGGCGCTGTCGTTACGCACCCGCGGCGTCTATTTCATCATGATCACGCTCGCCTTCGCGCAGATGGCCTATTACGTCGCCTCGGGACTTTCGCGCTATGGCGGCGACGACGGCCTGACGATCTACAAGCGCAGCAATTTCGGCGGCCTGATCAATCTGTCGAGCCGCTTGCAGTTCTACTATCTTTGCCTCGCCTGTCTGCTGGGCGGGATTTATCTGGTCTGGCGCATCGTCAATTCGCGCTTCGGCATGGTGGTGCAGGGCCTGCGCTCCAACGAGCGGCGCATGGAAGCGATCGGCTTTCCGGCCAACCGCTACCAGCTGGTCTGCTTTGTCATCGCCGGCACGATGTGCGGCCTCGCCGGCGCGCTGCTTGCCAACAACACCGACTTTATCAGCCCGGCCGTGATGTACTGGACCCGCTCCGGCGATCTGATGGTCATGGTCATTCTCGGCGGGATGGGTTCGCTGTTCGGGCCGGTATTGGGCGCGATCGTCTATCTCGTGCTGGAAGAGTTCCTGTCGCAGGTCACCGAATATTGGGCGCTCATCATGGGCCCATTGCTGCTCTTGATCGTGTTGTTCGGGCGCGGCGGCATCCTCGGAATTGTCGGGAGGCTCGTCCGTGGCTGATCCGTTGCTCCGCATCGAGAAACTGGTTCGGCGGTTCGGCGGCATCGTCGCGACCGACAATCTTTCGCTCGATTTCGAGAGCGGCGAGTTGCACGCCATCATCGGGCCGAACGGCGCCGGCAAGACCACGCTGATCAGCCAGCTGATCGGGCAATTGCGGCCGAGCGGCGGCACCATCCGTTTCGCGGGTGAGGACATCACCCATTTGCCGGCGTGGCGGCGCAGCCGGCTTGGGCTCGCGCGCTCCTTCCAGATCACCTCGCTGCTGCCGGACTTCGCCGCAGCCGACAATGTCGCACTCGCCGCCCAGGCGCGTGAAGGTCACTCGTTTCGCTTCTGGCGCAATGCCCGCAAGGAAAAACCCCTCCGCGAGGCGGCGCGCGCCGCGCTGGGCAGGGTCGGGCTCGAACGCCGCGCCGATGTGGTCGTGTCGGAATTAAGCCACGGCGAACAGCGCGAGCTGGAGCTGGCGGTCGCGCTCGCCACGAGACCGCAATTGCTGTTGCTTGACGAACCGATGGCGGGTCTCGGCGCAACGGAATCGGCGCGCATGGTGAAGCTGCTTGCCGATCTGCGCCGCGAAGTCACCATCATCCTCGTCGAGCACGACATGAACGCGGTTTTCGCGCTCGCCGACCGCATCACCGTTCTTGTCTATGGACGCGTCATCGCCTCCGGGGAGCCGGCGGCGATCCGCGTCAACGACGAGGTCAAGCGCGCCTATCTCGGCGACCAGCATGTGGTGACCCGCCATGGCTGAAGCTTCGCCCTTGCTTGAAGTCGAGGGAATCGAGACCTGCTACGGCCTGAGCCAGGTGCTGTTCGGCATGTCGCTCAAGGTCCATGCCGGCGAGATGGTGGCCCTGATGGGCCGCAACGGCATGGGAAAAACCACAACCATCCGCTCGATCATGGGACTGACGCCGGCGCGCGCAGGTCAGATCCGGTTCGCGGGAGCCGAAGTGCGCGGACTGGCCTCGTTTCGCATCGCGCAACTCGGAATTGGCCTCGTCCCCGAGGGACGCCAGATTTTTCCGAATCTGACCGTGCGCGAGAATCTCGTCGCGGCTTCCGCCAATCGTCTGGGCAGCGCCGATCCATGGACGCTGGAGAAAGTCCATGCACTGTTCCCGCGGCTCGCCGAGCGCGGCGCCAACATGGGGGGCAATCTGTCGGGCGGCGAACAGCAGATGCTCGCGATCGGCCGCGCGTTGATGACCAATCCGCGGCTCTTGGTCCTGGACGAGGCCACCGAAGGGCTTGCGCCGTTGATCCGCGAGGAAATCTGGAACTGCCTGTCGATGCTTAAGGCACGTGGCCAATCGGTGCTTGTGATCGACAAGAATGTCGAGCACCTCACCCGCATCGCCGACCGGCATTACATCATCGAGCGGGGACGTGCGGTGTGGAGCGGCACGTCGGCCGAATTGATCGCGGAGCCAGATCTGCAGCACAAGTATTTGGGGATTTGAGTTCGCGTTGCGCGCTTTTTTCGCCATTGCGGGGAGCCAACGGGTCGTGCGAACGCACGCCCGATGACAGGCTCCGCGACGAAGCAATCCAGAGTATCTGTGCGGCACGATGGATTGCTTCGCTTCGCTCGCAACGATGATGTTGGTTTCGGCCAATTGGGGGCAGTGGGAGCAAAATCCACTTCAATTCACGATGGTGCGCGGGGTGTTATGCCGAAAATCAGGCCCACGTCTGAAAATATCCTGAGGGTGGCTCGCGGCTTGGCTCGCCTCGGAATCCCACAAGGCGAGAGCAAGCTCACCATCGTCGCGGGGGCAATAGCGGACTTCGGCGTGTTTAGTCCTGCGCCGGAAAGTGCCGCATCGTGAACTCGATCTGACCGTCGGGAAGCTGCCGCCAGTTTTCGACAACAGCCATATATCCGGCTTCCGGAAATCGATCGATGATTTCCCGCGCCTTCAGGCGAGCGGCTTCGACGGGCAGCGTAAATTTCTTCGGCGGCGGCGTGACAGACATCCGGTCTGCCAAATCGCGGGGGCGTGCGAACATGTGAGACCTCAGTGAGGACGGGTCTTCTTGATCTCACTAATTGCTAAGCACTTTAACGTGAATTCGAGGAGCGGCCCGTGGTGCACTTATCCCCGCTAATCACCGGGTGCTCGCGGGGAGGGGGCGCACCGCCGCTGTGCCCTTTAAAACATCTCGAAATATTCGCGCTGTTCCCAGTCCGACACTTCGGCCTGGAAGCGCTCGATCTCGGCGTTCTTGATGTGGACGTAGTAGTCGACAAAGCCCGCGCCCAGCGCGTCGCGGAAGAACGCATCGTCCTTCAGCGCAATCCACGCGCTTCGCGCAGCGTCTTCGGCAGCAAGGCGGCTTTCGTCTCGTAGGGCGTGTCGGCGGAGGGACCGGGATCGAGCGCGCGGTCGACGCCGTCGAGGCCCGACAGAATCTGCGAGGCCATGTAGAGATAGGGGTTGGCGGCGGGCTCGCCGATGCGGTTTTCCAGCCGCGTCGCGGGATCGTCCGGCCCGCCGAGCACGCGCACCATCACGCCGCGATTGTCGCGGCCCCAGATCGCCCGATCCGGCGCCAGCGAATAGGAGCGGTAGCGCTTGTAGCCGTTGATGGTCGGCGTCGCAAATACCGCCGAGGCGCGCGCGTGCTGCAACAGACCTGCGAGATAATGGCGGCCGAACGGGCTCAACACCTCGCCGCCTTCCCTCGTCATGAACGCGTTCTCGCCGTCGGCGCGCGAAACGATCGACTGATGCAGATGCCAGCCGGATGCGAACACGTTGGGCAGTTTCGGGCGGCACATGAAGGTCGCGTGATAGCCGTGGCGCTGGCAGATCTGCTTCACGGCGCTGCGGAACAGGATCATGGTGTCGGCGGGTTCGAGCCCTGTCATGGGCTTGAAGGTGAATTCGCACTGGCTCGGGCCGAACTCGACTTCGATCGATCGCAGCGGCAGGCCGAGCGCGAGAATGTCGCGCCGGACAATTTCGAGCACCGGCTCCATCTGGTCGTAGCGCTGCTCGGTCAGATATTGATAGCCGTGCGAGAGCAGGCTGACATCCGGCGGTTGGCCGGGCTGGCCCGCATCCGCCGGCGACATCTTGGCGTCTTCGAGTTTGAAGATGTGGAATTCGACCTCGAGCCCGGCGACGAAGTCGTAGCCGCGCTGCGCGAGCTTGCCGAGCACCGACCTATAAAGGCTTCGCGTCGCGAACGGCACCGGCCGCCCGTCGGCAAAATAGACGTCGCACAACAGCCAGCCGGTTGAGGGCGCCCATGGCAGTACGCGGAAGCTTGAGGGGTCTGGCACCATCAGCACGTCGGCGGCGCCCTCCATCTCCGGCATCCCGAAGCCGCCGCCGGAGGTGAAGACCGGAAACACCGTGCGGTGCGCGGTGTCCTTGGCGAACATCGTGGTGGTGATGGTGCAGCCGCTTTCCAGCGAGGCCAGCGCCTCGCGCGCCACCAGCGTCTTGCCGCTGAGGATGCCGTGCTGATCGGGAAACGACAGCCGGATGACTTCGAGCTTCTGCTCCTCGACGATCCCTGCCAGCCGCGCGGCTGCTTCTCTCTGCTCGTCGGACCACAGGCCGTGACGCCGAACGAAACTCAACGCGTCGCTCCCTCAACGCAATGACGAAAAGGTGCCATCCCTAGACCGCCCTCAGATGCGGCACCTTGTCGGCGATCTCCTGCGGCACGGGCGCCGCCCACGGCGCGCCGCGGCGGCGCTTGACGTCGACTTCCATCCAGAAGGTTTCCCAGCCTCGCGTCGGCCCGATGCCGTCCATGGTCGCCGGCCCCTGGATGCTCCTCGCATGCGCGGCATCGAGGAACATGAACGGCTTTTCGCCGCCCGAAACCTTTTCGATCTCCTGACGCAGCAGCCGGCGGTACTGCACGATCGCCTTGTCGGCCTGGCCGAGATGCTCGCGGGTGCGATCCTGGATCGCGCCCATCGATTCCACCGCCCACTGGTCGTGCACGTTGATGTCGCTGCCCATGCCGGTATAGGTCGCGGTTGCCTGCTCGTGCGGATCGAAGCCGTAATCGTTGGACTTGTTCTTGCGCGAGCGGTAGTCCGGCAGCTCGTAAAGTTCGAGGCGCTGGTCGCGCATCTTCTTCTTGTCGACCGGCGTCGAATAAGAGGTGAAGATCGCGTACCAGTAGCAGTTCTCGTCATCGAGCGGGCACATGCCACTGCGTGATCGTCATCTCCGTGCTCATCGGAATGACGAAGCCGTGCGGGAACAGTTGATTGGTGACGCGCACATGGGTGCGCTCTTCATCGATCTCGCGCAGCGCGATCAGCCGCAGGCCGTATTCGGTGTGCTCGACATTGATGATGGGGCGGTCATATTCGCGCAGGATTTTCGTCATCGGCAAATCGGTGCCGGCGGAAGCGCCGCGGAACTGCTCGCCCATAGGCCCTCGGACGTATCCTCGTCCTCGAAGAAGCGATGCAGGAACGAGGCATGCGACGGATCGATGCCGACCTCGAGCGCCTGCAGCCAGTTGCAGTTGATGTGGCCCTTGAAGGCGAAGGTGTGGCTGTCGGGCGCGACAAAGCAGTCGATCTCGGGAAAGGCCGGCGGCTCGCCTTCGCCCAGATACGCCCAGAGGATTCCGCTTTTCTCGACCACCGGATAGGCGCGCTGCTTGATGCCCTTGCAGAGCTGCTGAATCCTCCGGCTCGGCCGGCGTCTCCAGGCATTGGCCGGTGGCGTCGAACAGCCAGCCGTGGAAGGCGCAGCGCAGCCCGCCATTTTCAAGCCGCCCGAACGCGAGATCGGCGCCGCGATGCGCGCAGTGACGCTCGATCAGGCCGTAGCGTCCCTGCTCGTCGCGAAACAGCACGAGATTTTCGCCGAGCAATTTGACGGGACGCACCGGGCGCGGCCCGGCCAACTCGTCCACCAGCGCCGCCGGCTGCCAGTACATCCGCATCAGTTTCCCGCAAGCGTCTTTGGGACCCGTGCGGGTGATCAGGTCGTTCTGTTCCTGGCTCATCATGGCGGGGTATCCTTTCGCCGTCGCGTGCTCAAAATTTGTTTGAAATCAAATTACTAGCCCTGCGTTTCGCCGCAAGAGGGTTCATTGGAGCTTGTGACTCACCTGGGGCCTACGAGGCCAGTGCGACTAGCGGGCCGCGCCAAAAGCTCTTTCGCTTCTCTTCTGGTTCGCCGCCGCGCATATACCGCAGGACTACGTCGAGGGAATTGCCCAAATCTCGCCGTGGCTCAAATTCGGTCTTCGCCACGACCTTGTCTAGCCAGTCGAAGACAAGAGCCTGCATCGGAGCCAGGGCTCCGATTTGGCAGTGGCTCGCTCCCCAACCCTGATCGAATTCGAACATCCGGATGGTGACCGGGCAAGTGAGCGCGGCGATGAACCGAAGCGCGCTCAAAGCGACCCGCTCATTGCTTTGTGCCAGTTCGGCCTCGCCATAAAGTACCAACATTGGGCAGCCGATTTTGGGGGCGAGATCCCCAATGTTGTATGGCCGCCACGCCTCGATAATCTCGTGGGGCTTCGAAGCGCCCAGCATCCATCTGAAGCGGTTGGTAAGCCCTCGAAGTTGAGGACTTGCTTTCTCCAGCAGGGAGAAAACGAAATCGAATAAATACGGCGGAGAATTTTGCAGCACGCGCGGCCAAACCGCATGCCAGGCTTGATATACGTCTACGACAAGGCCGTCGCATATGCAGGCGCAAAGGCGTTTCTCGAAAGCGGCCGCGCGCGCGGCGAGATGCGATCCCAGCGAGGGACCGTAGAGCGCAATCTCTCCCGGATCGACATCGTCGCGCTGCACGAGGTAGTCCACGACCGCCTTCACCGGAACCTCATAGTCGGGCCGCATCAACAATCCAGGGTTTGACTGAAGCGCGCTCCACTGTCCCGGCCCCTCGAACGTCATGCAATTCCAGCCGCGCCCGATCGCAGCGAACCCAAGCCAATGCACCATCTCCTCTTTGGTGGAATCGCCGCCATTGAGGACGAGCAGTGTCGGCCGGTTTGGTTTGCCGGCGGAGAGGGAGTATCCCGGCAGATGAGCTGTGCCAAAGGGAATTTCCAACACCTCGATTGGCGGAGAAAACAATTTCGCAGCTTGGTGGAAGCATTCACGGCTTGACGTCAGGTATCGATCGAGACGATCGTCGGTGTGGGGCAACGAGAACATTGCGGCCCGGAAATAGTTGCTAGCCCGCAGGTAACCCTGGCGACCCGTTACGGTTTGTCCTGCGCGGGTGGCCCGATCGGCAGTCCGATTGACGTTTTCCGCAAGGCTCGCCCATTCCCTGACCCAACTTTCGTTGTCCTTTTTCCTACTCCTTTCGGCGACCAGGAGGCATTCATTGATTTCGGCTGCTCCCGTTCCCGCGACCGCAAGCGTGCGCACGAAATTGAATGTGGATGTTCCGACATCCATCGTCCGTTGGCTAAAATCGAGCCTCATCGCATTCCCCGGCTTCCGCTGCTGCGGCCGTATCCGCGCTACATCAAGGACTGCATATGTGGCAGCAATTGGCAGTGACGCAGGCAGGTTTCGCCGACGATGACCAGCATCGTCGGA
The DNA here is from genome assembly GCA_963722265.1 of uncultured Alphaproteobacteria bacterium. Taxonomy (GTDB): domain Bacteria; phylum Pseudomonadota; class Alphaproteobacteria; order Rhizobiales; family Xanthobacteraceae; genus Bradyrhizobium. The sequence goes on from CAVRKR010000004.1 coordinate 195,295, forward strand.
ACGCCCCTCGGGTTGCGATTCCTTGCTCTGTTCACGAGGCCGCGCTGCGCAGGCCGAAGACGTGCGCATCCTTGTGCAGCACCGGCGCCACCGCATCGATCAGGCGCGCCGCCGCCGCGTCCACCGTGAGGCCCGCGGTATCGACTACCGCGGAAGCGCGGGCGTAAAGCGGTTCGCGGCTTTTCAGGATGGTGCGCAGTTCCGCCATCGCCGAGCGATCGTCGGCCATCGGGCGCAGATCGCCTTGCTTGCGCACCCGCGCCATGTGCTCTTCGGGTTCGGCCTTCAGCCAGATCGTGTAGAACGACGACAGGATGAGATCGAAGGTCAGGGGCTCGGAGACGATGCCGCCGCCGGTCGCGAGCACCGTCAGCTCTTTCCGCTCCAGCAATTGCCCGAGCGCTGCCTGCTCCATGCGGCGAAAACCTTCCTGGCCGTAGAGCGCGATGATCTCGGCGACCGACAGGCCATTCTGCGCCTCGATCTCCTTGTTGAGCTCGACGAAATTCCAGCCGATCTTCTTGGCGAGCATCTTGCCGAGCGTGGATTTGCCGGCGCCGCGCAAGCCGATCAGGGCGATGCCGGCAAACGACATCCGCCGGTGCACCGAGCCGGCGTGGCCTGCAAGAATATCCTTGGCCTGCGCGATCTGGTTCGGCGAGGCCTTGCGCAGCAGGTCGCGGATCACGGCCCAGTCCGGCGACGGCTCGGTGACTGGAATGAGGTCTTCCAGATGCGCGCCCATCGCGTTCGACACCCGGCGCAGCAGCACGATCGAGACGTTGCCTTTGCCGCTTTCAAGCTGGGCGATATAGCGTTCGGAAATGCCGGAGACTTTTGCGAGCACCTTTCGCGACATGCCGCGAAGCGCGCGCATGGTGCGGACGCGTTGGCCGAGCTGTTCGAGAAAGCCGGTTTCGGGATCGCTAGCTTGGGTCATGATCCTCGTGCGCGTCCAAGGTAGTAGGAAACATAATGCCGAAGAGGATTGACAGCAAGCGCATCTGGTGCCTTTCTATGAATTATAATTCTTAAAATCGGGAAGAGGCGTCGTGACATGCTTTCGCTTGAGGAAATGGCTTGAGGGACCTGCCATGAGCGACACATCCGGTTCCTACAATGCGGTGACCTGGCTGCTCGACCGCAATGTCGATGAGGGCCGCGGCAACAAGCTCGCCTTCACCGACACCGTCTCCGAACTGACCTATGGCGATCTGCAAAAGCAGAGCTGCCGCGTCGCCAACATGCTGCGCCGTCTCGGCGTCCGCCGCGAAGAGCGCGTCGCCATGATCATGCTCGACACGATCGATTTTCCGGCCGTGTTCCTCGGCGCGATCCGCGCCGGCATCGTGCCGGTGCCGCTCAATACGCTTCTGACCTCGGATCAATATGCCTATGTGCTGGCGGATTGCCGCGCGCGGGTGCTGTTCGTCTCCGAGGCGCTGTTGCCCGTCGTCAAGGACATGGTCGGGCGGATGCCGGACCTCGAATGCGTCATCGTCTCCGGCAAGGACGCGCATGGGCACAAACTGCTGTCCGAAGAACTCGCTGGCGAAAGCGACTCATTTGCGACCGTGGCGACCCATGCCGACGAGCCGGCGTTCTGGCTGTATTCGTCCGGCTCGACCGGCATGCCGAAGGGCGTGCGGCATCTGCATGCCAATCTCGCGGCGACCGCGGAGACCTATGCCAAACAGGTGCTCGGCATTCGCGAGGACGATGTCTGCCTGTCGGCGGCAAAACTGTTTTTCGCCTATGGCCTCGGCAACGCGCTGACCTTTCCGATGTCGGTCGGCGCCACCACCATTCTCAATTCCGAGCGGCCGACGCCTGCGCTCATGTTCGCGCTGATGAACAAATACAATCCGAGCATCTTCTTCGGCGTGCCGACGCTGTTCTCCGCGATGCTGAACGACGAGACGATGAAGGGCGAGCGCGGCGGCAACCGCCTGCGCATCTGCACCTCCGCGGGCGAGGCGTTGCCGGAGTCGGTCGGCAATGCCTGGAAGGCGCGCTTCGGCGTCGATATTCTCGACGGCGTCGGTTCGACCGAGCTGTTGCATATCTTTCTGTCGAATGCGCCCGGCGATATCAAATACGGCACTTCCGGCCGCCCGGTGCCGGGCTACAAGGTGCGGCTGGTCAACGAGGCCGGCAGCCGATGTCGCCGATGGCGAGGTCGGCGAAATGCTTGGTGCATGCGCCCTCGGCCGGCGAAGGCTACTGGAACCAGCGCAGCAAGAGCCGCTCGACCTTCGAGGGCTACTGGACCCGCACCGGCGACAAATATATTCGCGACGCCGACGGGCGCTACACCTTCTGCGGCCGCAGCGACGACATGTTCAAGGTGTCCGGCATCTGGGTGTCGCCGTTCGAGGTCGAGAGCGCGCTGATCACCCATCCCGCGGTGCTGGAAGCCGCCGTGGTGCCCGAGGCCGATCCGGAAGGGTTGTTGAAGCCGAAGGCCTTCGTGGTGCTGCGCGCCTGACGCCAAGACCGATGGGCTCGACGAGGCGCTGAAGGGACACGTCAAGCAGAAGATCGGGGTGTGGAAATATCCGCGCTGGATCGAGGTCGTCGACGGCTTGCCGAAAACCGCGACCGGAAAGATCCAGCGGTTCAAGTTGCGGGAGGGGGCGCCGTAGTGGAAGGAGGCCCGACCGTCTCCGTTCGTCGTTCCTGCGAAAGCAGGAACCCATAACCACCGGCTTGGATTTTTTCTTGCGAGGTGTCGGCCATTCTGCCTAAAGCCGGAGGCTGCGAAGTATGGGTCCTTGCTTTCGCAGGGACGACAAGCATAAGCGATTGCTCGCAGTTACTTTCAGAAAGCCAATGTTGTGTCAGAGCTAAAACCCTCCGGCTTCCTTGCGCATCGGCGCCGCCGATCTCGAATACCGCATGATCGGGCCGGCGCCCGAAGACGCGCCGACCATCGTCATGCTGCACGAAGGTCTGGGCTCGGCAGCGCTGTGGGGAGATTTTCCGGACCGGTTGCAGGCCGCGACCGGCGCCGGCGTGTTCGTCTATTCGCGCGCGGGCTATGGCGCCTCGACCCCCGTGACGCTGCCGCGCCCGCTCGACTATATGAGCATCGAGGCGCTCGATGTCTTGCCTGGCCTGCTCGATGCCATCGGCTTCCGCCGCGGGCTGTTGCTCGGGCATTCCGACGGCGCCTCGATCGCGGCGATCTATGCCGGCGGCACCGGCGATCACCGCGTGCGCGGCGTTGTGATGATCGCGCCGCATTTCTTCGTCGAAGATGTCTCGGTGGCGTCGATCGCGGAGATCAAGAAGGCCTACGAGACGACCGGTCTGAGGGCCAAACTGGCGCGCTGGCACAGCAATGTCGACAACGCGTTCTACGGCTGGAACGGCGCCTGGCTCGATCCGAAATTTCGCGACTGGGACATCTCCGAATATCTCGCCTATATTCGGGTGCCGGTCGCGATCGTGCAGGGCGCCGACGACCAATATGGGACAATTCGCCAGATCGAGATCGCGCGGGAGGAGTGTTATTGTCCGGTCGAAGTGACGATCGTTCCGGGAGCCGGACATTCGCCGCATCGCGAAGCGCCAGAGGTGACGCTTAATGCGATTACGGAATTCGCTAAACGCATTTTGTTTTTGCACGAAGGCTCGGAGGGCCGAGCCGCGTAAGTTTTTGATCGTGGCATTGGTCAATGAGCATTGCTTCTTCAACCGCGGCCAATTTGCCGCTGCCGGGCTGGGCCTATGTGCCGGGTGAAACCGCCGAGGCAGAGGCCGATCACGATACGCTGTGGCAGGCCAAGGCCCTGGTGCCGTCGCGATTTCGCGGCTTCGTTCCGGCGCGGCATCCGGCGCTGCGCTATGGGATCGCGCTGAACGACGCCGGCTATTTCTGGGAATCCCAGGAGGTTCTGGAAGCGCTGTGGGCGGCGGCGCCGCAAGGCGGGCGCGAGCGGATCCTGCTGCGGGCCTGCATCCAGATCGCCAACGCCAATCTGAAACTGCGGACGCAGAAGTTCCATGCGGCCGCGCGCCTCCTCGGCGAGGCGCTGGCAGAGGTCAACGCGCTGTTGGCGCGCAAGGTGACCGCCGCCGGTGACGGATTTGCCGATCGCTTTCCGACCGCAGCACTTGCGGCGCTTCTGAAGGCCAAGCTGGCCCAGCCGGCGTTGTCCAAGGCCGATTGGATCGCAATCGGGACAATCGGCAGAATATGAAACAAAATGCAGCTTTTGTGATCCAAAAGCCTCTGGACGCCGACCAGAACATGCATTATTGTGCATATTGGTAGTTAACCCAAAACCCGCACAGGAATGGCCCATGGCCGGTGAAGATCGCGTCCTTGCTGGCGGCGCTAGCCACATCGATTTTCAGACCGATCCGTCGCGCTACCGGCATTGGAAGCTGACTGTCGAGGGCGACGTCGCGACGCTGACGATGGATGTCGACGAGAATGGCGGGCTGTTCGAGGGCTATCAGCTCAAGCTGAATTCCTACGATCTCGGCGTCGACATCGAACTTGCCGACGCGGTGCAGCGGCTGCGCTTCGAGCATCCCGGCGTGAAGGTGGTGATCCTGCGCTCGGGCAAGAACCGCGTGTTCTGCGCCGGCGCCAACATCCGCATGCTGGCGGGCGCTACCCACGCCCACAAGGTCAATTTCTGCAAATTCACCAACGAGACCCGCAACGGTCTGGAGGATTCATCCGAGAATTCCGGGCAGCGCTTCATCACCGTCGTCAACGGCACCGCGGCCGGCGGCGGTTACGAACTGGCGCTTGCGACCGATCACATCATCCTCGCCGATGACGGCGCGGCCTCGGTGGCCTTGCCGGAAGTGCCGCTGCTTGCGGTGCTGCCGGGCACCGGCGGGCTGACGCGGGTGGTCGACAAGCGCAAGGTCCGCCGCGACCACGCCGATTATTTCTGCACCATCGAGGAAGGCATCAAGGGCAAGCGGGCCGTCGCATGGCGCCTGGTCGACGAGATCGTGCCGAACAGCAAGCTGGAGGCCAAGGTCGCCGAGCGCGCAAGAGAATTCGCCGCCGCCTCGAAGCGCAACGGCATCGGCAAGGGCATCGCGCTGACGCCGCTTGCGCGCAAAATCGACGACAGCGGCGTCCGCTATGGCTTCGTCAGCGTCGATATCGACCGCGCGCAGCGCATCGCCACCATCTCGATCAAGGCGCCCGAGACGCCGCCGCCCGCCGATATCGATGGCATGATCGCGCAAGGCGCCGCGTTCTGGCCGCTGCAGGTGGCGCGCGAACTCGACGACGCGATCCTGCATTTGCGCATCAACGAACTCCAGACCGCCATGATGGTGTTCAAGTCGCATGGCGAGCGCGCCAACGTGCTCGCCTGCGACGCGTTCCTCGAAGCCAACAAGGCGCACTGGCTGGTCAACGAGATCAGGCAATACTGGAAGCGCGTGCTCAAGCGCATCGACGTCACCTCGCGCACGCTGGTGACGCTGGTCGAGCCGGGCTCGTGCTTTGTCGGCACGCTGGCCGAACTCGTGTTCGCGGCCGACCGCTCCTACATGCTGATCGGCTCGCGGCAGGGCGACAATCGCGCCGCCCCGACGATCGAACTCACCGCGATGAATTTCGGCCCCTATCCGATGAGCCATGGCCTGACGCGGCTGCAATCGCGCTTCCAGGCCGAGCCGTCCGATCTGGAACGCGCGCGCGAGCGGATCGGCGAGAGCGCTCGACGCCGAGGAAGCCGAGGCGCTCGGCCTCGTCACCTTCGCGCTCGACGATATCGACTGGGACGACGAGATCAGGGTGTTCTTCGAGGAGCGCACCAGCTTCTCGCCCGACAGTCTCACCGGCATGGAAGCCAATCTGCGCTTCGTCGGACCTGAGACCATGGAATCGAAAATCTTCTCGCGCCTCACCGCGTGGCAGAACTGGATCTTCCAGCGCCCCAACGCGGTCGGCGAGGAGGGCGCGCTGCGCCGCTATGGCACCGGCCAGAAGGCGCAGTTCGATATGACGCGGGTTTGATTTCGTTTCCCGGGCGCTGCGCGGCACGCTTGTGACGCGGCTCGCAGAACCGGGACCCATATGGACCGTCACTAAACAGGTCCCGGCTTTGCAGTGCACCGCTTTGCGCTGCACCGCGTCCGGGACGCGAGACCCAGCAAGGAGCACCGCCATGAACGTCAACATCATGAACGTCGATTACTCGACCAAGATTCCCAACAACGTGAATCTCAGCGAGGACCGGCAGGTGCTGAAAGCGCTGGAGGGCTGGCACCCCGGCTACATGAACTGGTGGGGCGACATGGGGCCGGAGGGCTTCCAGCAATCGCTGGTTTACCTGCGCACCGCCTATTCGGTCGATCCGCGCGGCTGGGCCAAGTTCGACTATGTCAAGATGCCGGAATATCGCTGGGGCATCCTGCTTGCGCCGCAGGAGGAGAACCGCGTCATTCCGTTCGGCGAGCATTTTGGCGAGCCGGCCTGGCAGGAAGTGCCGGGCGAGTATCGCGCCATGTTGCGCCGGCTGATCGTGATCCAGGGCGACACCGAGCCCGCCTCCGTCGAGCAGCAGCGCCATCTCGGCAAGACCGCGCCCTCGCTCTACGACCTGCGCAACCTGTTCCAGGTCAATGTCGAGGAAGGCCGCCATCTCTGGGCGATGGTCTATCTGTTGCAGAAATATTTCGGCCGCGACGGCCGCGAGGAGGCCGACGAATTGTTGCGCCGCCGCTCCGGCGATGCCGATAGCCCGCGCATGCTGGGCGCCTTCAACGAGGCGACGCCGGACTGGCTGTCGTTCTTCATGTTCACCTACTTCACCGACCGCGACGGCAAGATGCAGCTGCACTCGCTCGCGCAATCCGGCTTCGATCCGTTGTCGCGCACCTGCCGCTTCATGCTGACGGAAGAAGCGCACCACATGTTCGTCGGCGAGACCGGCATCAGCCGCGTGGTGCAGCGGACTTGCGAGGCGATGAGGGCCGCCGGTATCACCGATCCCACCGATATCGCCAAGGTCCGTGCGCTCGGCGTCATCGACCTTCCGACCATCCAGAAGAAGCTGAACCTGCATTACTCGCTTTCGCTCGATTTGTTCGGCTCGGAAGTGTCGACCAATGCCGCCAATGCCTTCAATGCCGGCATCAAGGGCCGCTACCACGAAACCCAGATCAAGGACGATCACCGCCTCGAGAACGACACCTATCCGGTGCTCAAGCTGGTGGACGGCAAGATCAAGCGGGTCGACGAGCCGGCGCTGACCGCGCTCAACATGCGGCTGCGCGACGACTATACGCAGGACTGCGTCAAGGGCCTGCTGCGCTGGAACAAGATCATCTCGACGGCCGGCTACGACTTCAAGCTGGCGCTGCCGAACGTCGCGTTCCACCGCGCGATCGGCGAGTTCAAGGACATCCACGCCACGCCGGACGGCGTGCTGATCGACGATGCGACCTGGAACAAGCGCAAGCAGCGAATGGCTGCCGTCCACGGAAGATGGCGATTTCATTGCCTCGCTGATGACGCCGGTGACCAGCCCCGGCGAATTCGCGCCCTGGATTTCGCCGCCCAAGGTCGGCATCGACAACAAGCCGGGCGATTTCGAATATGTGAAGATCGAAACGTGAGGACGAGCCGTGAGTGAGCCGTCATCCTGAGGTGCGAGCGTTAGCGGGCCTCAAAGGGTGACGGCGGGCAGCAGCGATTGCGGCCATCCTTCGGGGCGCGCACCTCAGGATGACGCCGTTAATTGGCGGTGCCAGAAGCGCTCGTCCTAATCCCACCCGCCGCCCTTGATGCCGGGATTGGCATAGACGATGCCGCCATCGACCGCGATGGTAGTGCCGACCACGTAATCGCCGGCGCGGGAGGCGAGATAGATCGCAGTTCCCGCCATGTCCTCGTCGGTGCCGATACGCCCCGCGGGTACACGCGTTGCGACCTCCTCGGCATTGTCGCGCGCGGCGCGGTTCATGTCCGACTTGAACGGCCCGGGCGCGATCGCCGATACCACGACATGGTCGTGGATCAGCTTGGCGGCCATTCGGCGCGTGAGATGAATGAGCCCCGCTTTGCTCGCCGCGTAGGAGTAGGTCTCGAGCGGGTTGACGAAGATGCCGTCGATCGAGGCGATATTGATCACCTTGGAAGGCTTTGCCGCGCTGGCGGCGGCGCGCAGTGGCGCTGCCAGCGCCTTGGTCAGGAAGAACGGCGTCTTGAGGTTCAGGTTCATCACCTTGTCCCAGCCGCTTTCGGGGAATTCGTCGAAATCCGCGCCCCACGCAGCGCCTGCGTTGTTGACGAGGATATCGAGTTTCGATTCACGCTTGCTGATCTCGCCCGCCAGCATGTCGATGCCGGCCATGGTGGAAATATCGATCGGCAGCGCAATGCATTCGCCGCCATATTCGGCCGCAAGTTCCTTGGCCGTGGCCTCGCACGGACCCGCCTTGCGCGCCGTGATGTAGACCCTCGCCGCGCCCTGATTGAGAAATCCCGCCGCGATCATCTTGCCGATGCCGCGCGATCCGCCGGTCACCAGTGCTACGCGGCCTTGAAGCGAAAACAAATCCTTGAACATGCGCTTCCTCCATTGCTTTCGGCGAAGGTTCTGGGCGCGGGAGCGTAGTGAGTCAAGGAGAGTGGCCTTGTCGTCCTGTGAACGCAGGGACGACCGGGTGAAAGCTACGCCGCGTCGACGCGCCGGAAGCCGTTCCACATCGCGGTCGCGGCACCCGAGGTGAGCACGGGGAGGATCCGTTCGTCCTGATAATTGCCGTTGAGCGAAACCCGCGGCAATGCAGTGAGGTAGTCCGCGTTCTCGGGAAAGATCATGCCCGGCCGCGTCGTCACCGCGGTCTTGAATCCGGCCGCCTTCGCCAGCGCGAATTCGCGGGTGCGCGCCGCTAGCTTGTCGCCATAGGGATAGGCGAGATGGACTACGGGACGCTGCAACGCGTCCTCGATCCGCGCCCGGCTGACCGCTAATTCCTCGCTGACAATTTCGGCCGGCTGGCTTGCGAGATTGCAATGGGTGATGGAATGCGCGCCGATACCGACCAGGGGTTCGCTGGAAAACGCCTTAAGCTCGTCCCACGACATGCAGAGCTCGCGGCAGATCGCGGCTTCGTCGACGCCGTGACGCGCACATAGCGCGCCGATCTCGCGCGTCAAATTGTCCCGCCCCGGCAATGCGCGCAACCAGTCGTGCAAGCGGTCGAAGGCGGCCTTCTTGCCGGCCGGCGTGGAGGTATCGAGGCGGTTGGCGATGCCTGCCGATCTCGACCTCGATCGAGGAAGCCCCGGCGATCACCATCTCCAGCGCGATCCACCACAGGTGACCGATGCCTTGCGCGAAATCGCTGGTGACATAGACCGTGAACGGGGCATCAAATTCGCGCATCACCGGCAAACGCGAAATCGCGGTTGTCGCGATATCCGTCGTCGAAGGTGAAACAGGCAAAGCGCCGCGCGAAGTCGCGTTCGGTCAGCCGCCGATGCAGCTCGTCCAAGGTGACGATATCGATGTCGTTCGCGCGAAGATGCGACAGCGTCGCGCGCAGGAAATCCGGCGCCACCTCCAGATGACGATTGGGCTGGAATTCGCCGTCGCGCGGCGGGCGGACATGATGCAGCATGAAAATCGCGCCGACGCCGGCGAACATCGGGCGAAGCAGGTGATGCGCGCCGGTGAGATAAAGCGCTCCCAGTCCGGCGCGGATGACGTTGTTGCGTAACTGCTTCATCAGGACTGGTTTGCCGGTTTGGACAGGTTGGTCGAAGCTAGCGGGAGACCATTGAACAAACGGTTAGTCTGGCAAGATAGGCTGCCCGACCAATCCCTGTTATTTCGGGTTTGACAGCCCCGCAAGGGTTTGTTTTCTCTGTGTTTCCAGTGCCGCCGGTTTGAAAGTCGCTGCACGGCCTTCTCGCCAATTCGCGGGCCGGAGCGTCAAACCGAAAAGCGGTACCGGATCATAGCGTTGCCATCCCCTTGTTTTCCGAAGTTCGTGTCGGGGGGTGCGAGCCGAAAGTCCGCGAACTTCGGAAAACGGGGCGCAAGGCTCCGCGGGACATCGAATGCACGGACTTTTCAGGTGGAGCAGCAAATGGTGGCCGGGCGTGATTCCGCTGGTAATCTTCTGGGCTATCGCGGCATGGACGAGTACCGCGCCTCTGGAAGCAGATCTCGCCGCCCGTTCGACCGCCTCCCTTAAGGATACCGTCCTCGACAAGAGCAGAATCGCGGTCGCTGGCCGCGACGTCACCTTTGCCGCGGACGCGTTTTCCGAGGAGGGCCGCCGCAGCGCGCTGGCATCGGTGGAAGCCGTGCCCGGCGTGCGGCTGGTCAATGACCAAACCCGTCTCGTTCCCGAGGCGAAGCCGTTCGTCTGGTCGGCCGAGCGCGACGTCGTCAGGGTGACATTGACGGGCAGCTCTCCCCTGCCGGCGAGCAAGGGCAAGTTGATGGAGGCGGCCCGCGCAGCCCTGGGCGGCGTGGAGGTGGTCGATCAGATGAGTTTGTCGCGCGGTGCGCCGCCCCGCTTCGACGATGCGGCGCTGCTGCTGGTCGATCAGGTCGGCAAGCTGAAGGACGGCAAGATCACGATCTCGGACACCAAGGTCAGCCTTTCCGGCATGGCGCGCGATCTCGGCGGCCGCGAAGCGATCGCGGCAGCGCTGAAGAATCTGCCGGAGGGCTTTTCGGTCGCCTCGAACGAAATCAAGGCCCCGCCCTATATCTTTCAGGCTTACAAGGACCCGGTCGCGGTGACGCTGACGTTGACGGGCTACGTCCCGGACAACAATGTCCACGCGGCGATCGTCGCCGCGGCGGGGCGCAAATTCTTCAGCGAAAAGGTGGTCGACAATCTCAAGACCAGCGTCGGGGCCCCAGGTGGCTTTGCCGGCGCAGTGGTGCCGGCGCTGGGGGCGTTGTCGCGGCTATCGACCGGCACGCTCGTGGTATCCGAGCGCGAGATGAAGCTCTCGGGCGATGCATTTTATGATGCGGCGCCGGCCCAGCTTCGCAGCAGCCTGCTCAAGGATTTTCCGCAAGGCTGGCAGCTCAAGGCGGACATTTCGGTCAGGCCTGCGGCGGCACCCGTGGATGCCACCGTGTGTCAGCAGCTGTTTTCAGAGTTGCTCGGCAAGGGGACCATCCGGTTCGAGTCCGGCCGATCCACCCTTGATCCGGATTCCTCGGGGTTGCTCGATCGCCTGATCGAAACCGCATTGCGCTGCCCGACCACCAATATCGAGGTTGCCGGGCATACCGACACCGACGGCGAGAATGCCGCCAACCAGGCGCTGTCCGAAAAGCGTGCGCAGGCGGTCGTGGATTATCTGGTGAAGGCCGGATTGCCCGCGAGCAGGTTCACCGCGGCCGGCTATGGCAGCACGCAGCCGGTAGCGGCCAACGACACCGACCAGGGCAAGGCGCAAAACCGCCGCATCGAATTCGTGGTGAAGGAATAGCGATGATCTATCTGGCGACATTTTATTGGGGCTGGCTGCTGGCGTCGCTTGTTATTGGGGTTTGCGATGGGCTGGATCGCGGTTGTCCACCGCGGCCGGGCCGTGTCGAAGCCGATTGCGCGCTGGCTGGCGGTGCTGGTGGCGGCGCTCGTCGCCGCTGCGCTTGCCCGCATGGTCCCCGGTCGGCCCGGCTACTGGCTCGACCTTGGTCTCGTCATGTTTGCGCCCTATCTTGCCGGCTGCGCGGTGGGATCCTGGCTGCGCGACCGGGTGCTTTCCGGCGATGCGAACGCGGCCTGAGATTTCCACTCCGGGGATCACCGATATGTCCGTCACTCTCTCAGCCCATTATCGAATGTTCGGCCATTATAATGCTTGGGCCAATGGACGGCTTTACGCGGCCGCGGCTCGGCTTTCACCCGATCAATACCGCGCCGACCGCGGCGCCTTCTTCAAATCGGTTCACGGCACCTTTAACCATCTCCTGGTGACGGACCGGATCTGGATGCAGCGGTTTACTGGCGCCGGCGACGCACCAAACCGGCTGGATGCGATCCTGTTCGAGACATTTGATGAACTGCGCGCCGCGCGCGAGGCCGAAGACCGGCGGATCGTCGAATTTGTCGATGGCCTCGACGAAGTTCGCATCGCGGGGACCATCAAATACCGCCGCGTTTCCTCGCCGGAGCAATTCGAGCAGCAACTGGCCCCGGCGCTGGCGCATTGGTTCAATCACCAGACCCACCACCGCGGACAAGTCCATGCCCTGCTGACCGGCCTCATCGGTGAGGCGCCGGAGCTCGATCTGTTGTTCTTTCAGCGCATCGCCGCAAGACCGGCCGCCTGAGATCATGAAAACTTTACTCGCCTTGGGCAGGCTGGCGCATGAGGATTTCGCCGTTGCCGTGGGCAATTCAGCAAAATGACGGATTTCGGCGCCGCCGAATCCCGTAATATATTGACGGAGCGCGTTTTATTCCCACCAAGCGAATTCCACTCAGCCTCAAAACAAGCTACGACATGAGGCCGGAGGGCAAGCCTGGTGCCGTTGGCGGCAACTCTTCGCGCGGACCCCACGGTCGTGGGATCGTATTTCGAGGTCTAGATGCTGGAAGCAATACGCAGGGCGATCTCGTTTCTGCGCCACAGGCAAATCCTGCACAAGCTAGGCGTTGCAATCAGCGTCACGGTCATCGGGATCGCGTGCTACGTGCTTTATCACATGCTCCGGGGCATCGATGTCGACGAGGTCATCGAGGCCATCGAGAATACCGAGCCGCGCTCGATCGCGCTTTCGGCGATGTTCGTGGCCGCCGGCTATTTCACGCTGACTTTCTACGATCTGTTTGCGGTGCGCGCGATCGGCCGCAACGACATTCCCTATCGCGTCAACGCGCTCGCAGCCTTCACCAGCTATTCGATCGGGCATAATGTCGGCGCCAGCGTCTTTACCGGCGGCGCGGTGCGCTATCGCATCTATTCGGCCTGGGGACTGAACGCGATCGACGTCGCCAAGATCTGCTTCATCGCCGGCCTCACCTTCTGGCTCGGCAATGCCGCCGTGCTGGGGCTCGGGATCGCCTATCATCCCGAAGCCGCCGCCGCGATCGATCAGCTTCCGCCGTGGCTGAACCGCATGGTGGCGGTCGCAATCATCATCGGGCTGGTGGCGTATGTGATCTGGGTCTGGATGCAGCCGCGCAATGTCGGCCGCGGGCCCTGGACGGTGGTGCTGCCGGGCGGACCGCTGACGCTGCTGCAGATCGTGATCGGTATCGTCGATCTCGGCTTCTGTGCGCTGGCGATGTACGAGCTGGTGCCGGACGAACCCAATCTCGGCTTCGTCGTGGTCGCGGTGATTTTCGTCTCGGCGACGCTGCTCGGCTTTGCCAGCCATTCCCCCGGCGGGTTCGGGGTATTCGACGCCGCCATGCTGGTCGGCCTGTGGCAGATGGACCGGGAGGATCTGCTCGCGGGGATGCTGTTGTTCCGCGTCCTTTATTATATTGCGCCCTTCATCATATCTGTAATCTTACTGACGTTTCGGGAGGTTATACTAGGTACGCGGATAAAACGCCTGCGGCAGCAGGGCAAACCCGGGGCACCTGTGCAGCCGCAACATGAAGCCGTCTACGTTCGAGAGCGTGGGGACGCCAGCTCCTGACGTGACGACCCGAGCGGATGAGAGCTGGCCTGATGGCTATTGACGATACTCCTTCTTCCTTTTTTTCGCCGTGGCCGGACCGGTTGAGGCATTCGGCGATCATCCTGCTCGCCGCCGGTCTGGCCCTGGCGGTGGTCGTCGTGTTTGGCGAATTGTCCCCGCTCCGCGCTGCCGTCATTTTCCTCTGTATCGCGGCTGCCGCGCTGGTGCCGTGGCGGTTGCACGATGTCACGGCATCTCGGGAAGATGTCCGCGGCGTCAACCCGGTGGAAACCGCCGCCGTCAGCGCCATCGTTGCCGGGATGCCGGATCCAGCCGTCTTGCTGGATCGCGCCGGCCGGGTCATCCACCTTAACGCGGCGGCAGCGCAACTCGCGCCGGCGCTACGCAAGAACGAGCTTGCCCAGTTTGCGCTACGATCGCCCGAGATCATCACCGCGCTCCGCGAAGCGATCGCGACCACGGAGGCGCGGCGAGCGACCTATCTCGATCACGTGCCGGTCGATCGCTGGATGGAACTCATCATCACCCCGGTTCCGGTGCCGACGCTGTTCGGCGGCACCGATAAGTGCATGCTGATGACCTTCCACGACCAGACGCCGTTGCGCCGGGTCGAGGAGATGCGGGCCGATTTCGTCGCCAATGCCAGCCATGAATTGCGCACCCCGCTGGCGGCGCTGTCGGGATTTATCGACACCCTGCAGGGGCCGGCCAAGGACGACGCCAAGGCGCGCGAGCGCTTCCTTGGCATCATGCACATCCAGGCGACGCGGATGGCGAGACTGATCGACGATCTGTTGTCGCTGTCGCGGGTCGAACTTTCCGCCCACGTACGGCCGGATACGCTGGTCGATATTGTGCCGATCATCCGCCAGGTCGTGGATGGGCTTGAGCCGCTGGCGCGGGAACGCCAGGTCGAGATCGACATCGATCTGCCGGACACGCCGGTGTGGATCGCGGGCGATCGCGAGGAATTGCTGCGGCTGTTCGAGAACCTGGTCGAGAACGCGCTGAAATACGGCGCCTCGGGCGGCAAGGTCATTGTCTGTCTGACCAGTGCGATGTCGGGCGAAGGCGTGCCCGAGGTGCGGGTGGTGGTGCGCGATTTCGGTCCGGGCATCGCGCCGGAACATCTGCCGCGGCTCACCGAACGCTTCTATCGGGTGGATGTCGGCGACAGCCGCGCGCAAGGCGGAACCGGGCTTGGACTATCCCTTGTCAAACATATTGTTAACCGTCATCGCGGCCGGCTCTTGATCGAAAGCGTGCTGAAAAACGGCGCTACTTTTACCGCGTGTTTCCCCCAGGCAAAGCCGCCGAATTCGGCCTGAAGCCAGCCCATTTGAGCGGCTTCGGGGGCGAACTAGCTAGGTTTTGGCCCTCATACATTTGCGCATAAAGCTGCGGCGCTTGAAAAATCTCAGCTTCTGCTCTTTCGCCTGAAGTCGGCAGCTCTCTTGCTTTTCCGCAAGGTGCCTGCTGGCAGCCGCGATTTCTCCCGGCGAATTCATGGGTGTGGACAATGCATTCGCCGTCGATACACCAACCAGGATGGCAACGGTCGTCGAAAGAATGATGATACGAAACATGCGATTCCTATCCAACGCTGTTTTGCATGCCACCGGCTGGCATGCAAAACAGAAAGTGAAATATCGCGGGGATCCCCGCCGAAAAGTCGCGAGAGTTTGCTCTTGTGAGGGTTTGCCGAGGCGGGTTCAAGGTTTTGCAGTACTCGCGTGAACAGCCAAGCCTACGCCGGCCATCGCGATGGCGCCCACGACCGCATCGGTCATTGCTTCGGCCGGAGCAGTATCCACAAATCTTGTTTCATTGAGGCTACCGCTACATGAGCGCCGGCGAAGCCGGCAGCGGTTCGCACGAGTCCCGTTGTTCAATCCCGAGGTTCCAAGCCATTTGCGTCGGTACCGAAAAGTATTGCAGTTCGATGACATTGGTATGAAGGCTGGTGATATCGGGAGCTTCCTAAGCCGCTGGCAGAAAATAAAAATTTAGCCAAACGCTTGGCCGCCCAAGCGCGCGGAAA
The DNA here is from genome assembly GCA_963722265.1 of uncultured Alphaproteobacteria bacterium. GTDB lineage: Bacteria > Pseudomonadota > Alphaproteobacteria > Rhizobiales > Xanthobacteraceae > Bradyrhizobium. The sequence continues at coordinate 210,955 of CAVRKR010000004.1, forward strand.
GGGTGAATTTAGCGCATGCGCCCCCTGCCTTAAGGGTTAACGAGCGGTAATTGAGGGTGCCGAGGGCCTGTCATCTAACTGTCATGTAACTGCAATAATAGGTCTACGACGCCCCTCTATAGAAGCGGCCTCGGAGCGCAATCGGTCCCGCAAAGCGCCCCTGCTCATCATGGAGAAAGCCCGTGAATTTCCTCAAAATCCTTGTTGCTGCCGGCTTGGTGGCCGCTTCGACAGTGCCCGTTCGCGCCTTGGATATATCCGGCGCGGGGGCGACGTTCCCATACCCGATCTACGCCAAATGGGCCGATGCCTATAAGAAGGAAACCGGCAACGGCATGAACTATCAGTCGATCGGTTCGGGCGGCGGGATCAAGCAAATCCAGTCCAAGACGGTGACTTTCGGCGCCTCCGACATGCCCCTGAAGCCGGCGGACCTGACCAAATCCGGACTGGTTCAATTCCCGACCGTGGTGGGCGGAGATGTGCCGGTGGTCAATCTCGAAGGCGTCAAGCCCGGCGACCTCAAGCTTGACGGCGCAACTCTCGCCAAGATTTTCCTCGGCGACATCAAGTCCTGGGACGACGAGGCAATTGCCAAGTTGAATCCCTCGGCGAAGCTTCCCAAACAGGCGATTGTCGTCGTTCATCGCTCTGACGGTTCCGGCACCACCTTCATCTGGACCGACTACCTCTCGAAGGTGAGTGCGGACTGGAAGTCGAAGGTCGGCGCGAACACCTCGGTTGAATGGCCGGCCGGCATCGGTGCAAAGGGCAATGAAGGCGTGGCCGCCAATGTCAGCAACACCAAGGGCGCCATCGGCTACGTCGAATATGCCTACGCCAAGCAAAACAAGATGACCTCGGTCAGCATGATCAACAAGGACGGAAAGCTCGTTGAGCCCAGCGCGGAGGCGTTCCAGGCGGCGGCTGCGAACGCCGATTGGGAAAAGGCAGACCATTACTACGTCATCCTGACCGATCAGCCCGGCGCCGCATCTTGGCCGATCGCAGGTGCTACGTTCATTCTGATCCACACGCAGCCGCAAGATCCTGCCGCGGCGACCGAAGCGCTGAAGTTCTTCGCGTGGGCCTACAAGAAGGGCTCCAAAATGGCCGAGGAACTGGACTACGTACCAATGCCGGACAAGGTCGTGACTGCCATCCAAAAGATGTGGACCGCCGAAATCAAGGACGATAGCGGCAAGGCGCTATTTTCCGCGTCGAACTGAGGTCAACGAGAGCGGGGAGGCAACGCCTCCCCGCTCCGGCATTCGAAAGCTGATCGAGTTCGGCCGACGGGTTTTTGATTTCAGTGAGAGCATTGGGAGGCGCAGCGTGGTCGATGTGGCTTTGCAGGAGACCGGGGTGAGCGTGCAGGATGTGGCTGAGCGGGCCAAGGTACTGAACAGGCTCCGGATCGGCGACATCGTCTTCCACCGCATTACGAAGACCGCAGCTATATTTGTGTTGGTGGTTTTGGGCGGTGTGATCGTATCGCTCTTTATGGGGGCTCTACCGGCGTTCCAAGAATTCGGATTTGGTTTCCTCACGGCACAGAGCTGGAACCCCGTCACCGAAAAATTCGGTGCGCTTGCGCCAATTTACGGCACGATTATCACATCGCTGATCGCTATGCTGATTGCGGTGCCGTTCGGGCTGATGATCGCGATGTTCTTGACCGAACTTTGCCCGATGTTGCTGCGCCGCCCGATCGGAATTGCCATCGAACTTCTGGCTGGCATTCCCAGCATCATTTACGGAATCTGGGGACTGTTCGTATTTGCGCCTTTCCTGCAGCAATATCTCCAGCCACCGCTGATTGCAGCTTTCGAGAATATACCCGTGCTTTCCGCGCTGTTCGCCGGTCCTCCTTTCGGCATCGGCATTCTGACCGCCAGTCTCATTCTGGCTATCATGGTATTGCCGTTCATCACTTCGATCTCGCGAGACGTGTTCGATGCGGTTCCGCCAGTGCTAAAGGAAGCGGCCTATGGGCTGGGCTGGACCCAATGGGAAGTCTGGCGTTACGTCGTACTGCCGTACACGCGCATTGGCGTCATTGGCGGAGTGATGTTGGCTCTTGGACGCGCACTCGGCGAGACGATGGCAGTTACGTTCGTCATCGGTAATGCGCACAAGATCACGACTTCCCTGCTTGCCCCCGGCACCACGATCTCAGCGACAATTGCCAACGAATTCACCGAAGCCGTTGGCGATCTCTATACGTCATCGCTGATTGCGCTCGGTCTTATCCTTTTCGTCATAACATTCATCGTACTTGCGATCGCGCGGTACTTGCTGATCCGGATCAATCGGAGGATCGCCTGATGGATGCCTCGCTTTACGCCAAGCGGCGCCGCCGCAATGTACTCGCCGCGGTCGCATCCTATAGTGCGACGTTCGTTGGTCTCACGTGGCTGGCATTGATTCTCAGGGAGTTGTTTTGGCAAGGATTTAGCGGGCTTTCGCTTCGCGTCTTCACCGAAATGACGCCGCCACCCGGCGCGGTCGGCGGACTTCTCAACGCCATTGTTGGCAGCCTGATCATGACGGCATTGGCTCTTCTGATCGGTGCTCCGATAGGCATCCTCGCCGGAACTTATATGGCCGAATATGGCCGTCATTCCCACCTCACCAGCGTGGTTCGGTTCATCAACGATATCCTGCTAAGCGCACCGTCGATCGTGGTCGGCCTGTTCATTTATTATGTCATGGTTCGCCCCATGGGCCATTTTTCCGGAATAGCCGGCGCCGTTGTCCTTTCTGTGCTTGTGGTGCCGGTCATGGTCCGAACCACAGAGGACATGCTCACGTTAGTCCCCGATACGCTGCGGGAAGCGGCGGCTTCGATCGGCTTGCCGCGATCGCTCATGATTCGGCAGATCGCCTATCGAGCGGCGCGAGCTGGGATAATCACGGGACTGCTGCTCGCCGTTGCGCGCATTAGCGGAGAAACCGCGCCGCTGCTGTTTACCGCCCTTAACAATCAATTTTACAGCACGAACCTGAATGCGCCGATGGCGAGTTTGCCATCTGTTATTTTTCAATTCGCGCTTAGCCCATACAAGGACTGGCAGGATCTAGCCTGGACTGGAGCACTTATTATTACGCTTGCGGTGCTGGCAATGAGCATTACGGCCCGTTCTCTGGCGGCAACGAGGAAGGCATCATGAACATCGTAACCGCAAAGACCACACCAGCCGCGGGGCCGCAATTGGTGGACAGCTCCATGCCTAAAGAGAAGATAGCGATCCGAAACCTCAATTTTTATTACGGTGAGACAAAGGCACTCAAGGCTGTCAGTCTTCCGCTTTATGCGAACATGGCTACGGCCTTTATCGGCCCGTCGGGCTGCGGCAAGTCGACGCTCCTTCGCGTTCTTAACCGCATGTATGATCTTTATCCGGGGCAGCGTGCCGAAGGTCAGGTGTTCCTCGAAGGCAAAGACATTCTCGACCCCGGGCTGGACCTCAATTTGCTGAGGGCCAGGATAGGAATGGTCTTCCAAAAACCAACCCCGTTCCCGATGTCGATCTACGAAAACATCGCCTTTGGAATCCGTCTCTACGAGAAACTATCCAAATCTGAAATAGACGGCCGCGTTGAACAGGCGCTGCAGCGAGGTGCCTTGTGGAACGAGGTTAAGGATAAGCTCAATGCGAATGGCCTCAGCCTCTCTGGCGGTCAGCAGCAGCGGCTTTGTATCGCCCGTACCGTCGCAGTGCGCCCGGAGGTGATTTTGTTCGACGAACCCTGCTCCGCGCTTGATCCAATTTCAACGGCCAAGATCGAAGAACTGATCGACGAGTTGAAGGACGACTACACCATCGTGATCGTCACCCACAACATGCAGCAGGCGGCCCGGGTATCGGAGCGTACGGCGTTCATGTACCTCGGTGAGCTGATCGAATTCGACGAGACCAACAAGATCTTTACGTCGCCGAACGATCGACGCACCCAGGACTACATCACCGGCCGCTTCGGCTAAGGAGAAAAAGATGGCTTCAGAACATACCGCCAAGGCGTTCGACAGCGATCTCCAGGAACTGACCCGGCTGGTTGCGGAAATGGGCGGCCTCGCCGAGCGCATGATCGTGGATTCCGTCGACGCGCTGATCCGCCGCGACGTCGCGCTCGGCAATCGCGTGGTGGAAGCCGATGTCGAGATCGACAATCTGCAGCGGCTGATCGAGGAGCGCGCGGTTTTGACCATCGCGCGGCGCCAGCCGATGGCGGTGGACTTGCGCGAAATCGTCGGCGCCATGCGGGTCGCCATCGATCTCGAGCGGATCGGCGACCTTGCCAAGAACATGGGCAAGCGCGTCGCGGCGCTGGAGAGCGATTTTCAGCCGCTCAAGCTGATCCGCGGGCTGGAGCACATGACCGATCTGGTGCAGTCGCAGGTGAAATCCGTGCTCGACGCCTACGCCGCGCACGATCTGCCGGCGGCGATGGCGGTGTGGAAGGGCGACGAGGAGGTCGACGCCATCTGCACCTCGCTGTTCCGCGAGCTTCTGACCTACATGATGGAGGATCCGCGCAATATCAGCTTTTGCATCCATCTGATGTTCTGCGCCAAGAACATCGAGCGGATCGGCGATCATGCCACCAATATCGCGGAGACCGTGTTCTACATGATCGAAGGCCAGCAAATACTCGACAAGCGCCCGAAGGGCGACATGACGACCTTTGCCACAACCGTACCCGGGAACTGATGACCGTTTTTCACGCGAGGAGTAGGGCGTTTCGTATGAGGAAAACGTGTCCTAAACACGAGAGAAGGCCACGCATATGAGCGCACGCATTCTGGTGGTGGAAGACGAGGAGGCGCTCACGACGCTGCTGCGCTACAACCTCGACGCCGAAGGCTATGACGTCGAAACGGTCGGGCGCGGCGACGACGCCGATACCCGTTTGAAGGAGCGGGTTCCCGACCTGATCGTGCTCGACTGGATGCTGCCGGGGCTTTCCGGCATCGAGCTGTGCCGGCGCTTGAGGGCGCGGCCGGAGACGAGGCAATTGCCGATCATCATGCTGACCGCGCGCGGCGAGGAAAGCGAGCGGGTCAGGGGTCTGGCGACGGGTGCCGACGATTACATCGTCAAGCCGTTCTCGGTGCCGGAATTGCTGGCGCGGGTGAGGGGCCTGTTGCGGCGCGCGAGCCCGGAACGGCTTGCCACCGTGCTCACCTATGGCGACATCGAACTCGACCGCGAAAAGCGCCGCGTCGCCCGCTCCGGCCGCCCGGTCGATCTCGGGCCGACGGAATACCGCTGCTCGAATTCTTCCTCGAGCATCCGGGCCGCGTGTTCAGCCGCGAGCAATTGCTCGACAGCGTCTGGGGCCGCGACATCTATATCGACGAGCGCACCGTCGACGTGCATATCGGGCGCCTGCGCAAACTGCTCAACCCCGGCCGCGAGCAGGACCCGATCCGCACCGTGCGTGGCGCCGGCTACGCGCTCGACGATCGGTTTGCGAAGGTGGAGTGATTGCCGCGCGTCGAGCGTTTCCGGACGCTACGCAGCGCGTAAGCGATGCGCGACTGATCCGGGGTCTAAACTTTATGCGGCGAGAGAGGTCCCGGCTCTGCGCTGCATCGCAAGAGCGCCGCGCCGCGTCCGGGACACGCGAAACCCTACCGCGTCGTCTTCGGCGGCTGGCGGCGGCGGTCGCCGGCGGGCTGATAGGCGATCCGCGAGTGATGCGCGCAATAGGGCAGGCTGGGCAGCGCCTTGCCGCCGCAGAAGAAGAATTCCGGACTGGAGGGATCGCCGATCGGCCAGTGGCAGGTAGCCTCGTTCAGCTCGAGCAGCGACAGCCGCTGGCTCATCGGCACCACATTGTCATAGGCGATCGGATCCGGCTCCAGCTCGACCTCGAAGGCATGCGCAAGCGCGGTATTGCCGCGCGAGACCGGACGCGACACCCGCATCATGTGCTGGGCCGGGCGGGCCTTGCGCTGACGGGGTGCTGTCGAAGAAGGACTCTTGGCGCGGCCGGAAAGGCCCAGCCGGTGGACTTTGCCGATTACCGCATTTCGGGTCACATTTCCGAGTTCTGCGGCAATCTGGCTCGCCGAAAGCCCGGCTTCCCAGAGTTTCTTCAGTTGTTCGACGCGATCGTCAGACCAGGTCAATACCGTCATCGCACTCTTTCCTTCGCGTCGCGCCGGCCGGTTTCGGGGTGGCGCTGCGGTGCCAATCGTCTCAAAAATCCCTTCCGGCAGAATCCCTTAGCCCTCGCCGGGCGCGAAAATCTCGCCCGAACGTTTACGCCGAACAATCGCGACTTAGAGGATCCGTACTACCGCACGAGATGTCGTACCCGACGGGAGAGAAGCTACAATATGGCGTGACTCCCGCGCAAGAGTCCGCTGGAGCGCGTCCACATGTTCCGTCAAATAGGGCTTGCAGCGCTATTTCTGCGACACCGCATCTTTACGAGGTCGGCCGCTGGCGACCGGTTGACACTTATCTCACCGCATAGAATGGTTCCCACGTGCTGCCCCGAAAAGGCGGCACGTTTTGTTTTCCGGGATTGGTCGTCGATGCGACCGCGCCAATGCGCGCTACCCACGGCCGGTTCGAACCCAGTGATACCATTGCCATGACCACGAGCGCTGCGTCGCATCTGCTTCCTGTCTTCGCCAGGGTCGATCTCGGCTTCGAGCGCGGCGAAGGCGCGTGGCTGATCGCGACCAACGGCGAGCGCTATCTCGATTTCACCTCGGGCGTTGCGGTGAACGCGCTCGGCCATTGCCATCCGTATCTGGTCGCCGCCTTGCAGGAACAGGCGACGAAGCTCTGGCACATGTCGAACCTGTTCAAGAGCCCGGATGGCGAGCGGCTGGCGGCGCGGCTGTGCGAGGCGAGCTTCGCCGACTTCGTGTTCTTCGCCAATTCCGGCGCGGAGGCGATGGAATGCGCGATCAAGATCACGCGCAAGCATCACGCCGCCAAGGGCCATCCCGAGCGCTACCGGATCGTCACTTTTGAGGGCGCCTTTCACGGGCGCACGCTGGCGACGCTGGCGGCCACCGGCTCGGCCAAATATCTCGAGGGTTTTGGCCCGCCGATGGACGGCTTCGATCAGGTCGGGCTCGGCGATCTCGACGCCGTCAAACGCGCGATCGGCCCGCAGACCGCCGGCATCCTGATCGAGCCGTTGCAGGGCGAAGGTGGCGTGCGCGCCGCGCCCCACGCCTTCTTACAAGGCGTTGCGTCAGCTCTGCGACGACAATGGCCTGTTGTTGATCTTCGACGAGGTGCAGACGGGAATGGGCCGCACCGGCGATCTGTTCGCCTATAAGCGCCTCGGTGTTATGCCCGATGTGATGCCGCTGGCCAAGGCGCTCGGCGGCGGCTTCCCGATCGGCGCGTGCCTCGCATCCGCTGACGCCGCGGCCGGCATGACGCCGGGCTCGCACGGCTCGACCTTCGGCGGCAATCCGCTGGCGGTTGCCGCCGCGAATGCGGTGCTCGACGTGATGCTAAAGCCGGGCTTCTTCGACCACGTGCAGAAGATGTCGCTGCTGCTTGAAGCAGAAGCTTGCTGCCGTGGTCGATCGTCACCCAAGCGTGCTTTCAGAGGTGCGCGGCGAGGGATTATTGATCGGCGTGAAGGCGGTGGTGCCCTCGGCCGATCTGGTGACGGCGCTGCGCGAGCAGCATTTGCTCACGGTCGGCGCCGGCGACAATGTGGTGCGGTTCCTGCCGCCCTTGATCGTCACTGAGGCGGAGATCGAAGAAGGCCGTGCAGCGGCTGGATCGCGCCTGCGCGGCGCTTTCCGCCGCTCAGCCGAAGCAGGCGGCCGGGCGATGAGCAAGGCGCTGCGCCATTTCCTCGATCTCAACGAGCTCCCGACCAAGGAGCTGCGCAACATGCTCGCGGCGAGCGTCGCCATGAAGGCGAAGCTGAAGGCGCAGAAAAGCGGAGGCGAGAAGCCGAAGAAGCCGCTCGAAGGCAAGACGCTGGCGATGATCTTCGAGAAGCCCTCGACCCGCACGCGGGTGTCGTTCGACGTCGGCATGCGCCAGCTCGGCGGTGAATCGATCATGCTGACGGGCGCGGAAATGCAGCTCGGCCGCGGCGAGACCATCGCCGACACCGCGCGCGTGCTGTCGCGCTATGTCGATGCCATCATGATCCGCATTCTCAACCACGACGCGCTGCTGGAACTGGCCGCGCATGCCACCGTGCCCGTCATCAACGGGCTGACGCGGCGCTCGCATCCCTGCCAGGTGATGGCGGATCTGATGACCTTCGAGGAGCATCGCGGCCCGATCACGGGCCGCACCGTGGCCTGGAGCGGCGACGACAACAACGTGCTGGCGTCCTGGGCGCATGCGGCGGAGCGGTTCAAGTTCACGCTGAACGTCGCAACCCCGCCGCAGCTTGCGCCCAACAAGGCGATGCGGGACTGGATCAAGGCGACCCAGGCGCCGATCGTGCTCGGCAACGATCCGGAAGCCGCCGTGCGCGGCGCCGATTGCGTCGTCACCGATACCTGGTTCTCGATGGGCGACAAGGACGGCGAGCACCGCCACAATCTGCTCAAGCCCTATCAGGTCAACGCGCGGCTGATGCGGCTGGCGAAACCGGACGCGCTGTTCATGCATTGCCTGCCCGCCCATCGCGGCGACGAAGTCACCGACGAGGTGATCGACGGCCCGCAATCGGTGGTGTTCGACGAGGCCGAAAATCGCCTGCACGTGCAGAAGGGCATTCTGGCGTGGTGTTTCGAGGCGGTGGGGTAAGGCTGACGTCATCTGTAGCGTTCCCCGGATGCTGCGCAGCGCGCCGCCCTTTCGGCGTGGTGCGCTGCTGATCCGGGGTCCACGCAGCAAACAGAAATCGGTCCCGGCTCTGCGGGGCAGCGTTTCACGCTGCGCCGCGTCCGGGACACGGACTACCCCTTTCGTTTCGCGACCGCCGACCCCAGATAGAGCGCCATGACTTCACAATCCCCCGACATGAAAATTCAGCGAAACTCCCGGTCCGCGCGCCATCGTCGGTTCCGGTCGACGACGCGGTGCTGCCGTTCGAGGTCGCCGCGCTCGATCTGCGCGGCCGCCTGACCCGGCTTGGTCCCGGGCTCGACGATCTCCTGGCCAAGCACGATTATCCCGCCGCCCGTCGGCAAACTGCTCGGCGAAGCCATCGTGCTCACGACGCTGCTCGGCTCGTCCCTGAAATTCGACGGCCGCTTCATCCTGCAGACCCAGACCGACGGTCCGGTGTCGTTTCTGATCGTCGACTTCCAGGCGCCCGACCGCTTGCGCGCCTATGCGCGTTTCGATGCAAGGCGGCTCAAGGCGGGGCAGGATTCCGGCGCGCTGCTCGGCAAGGGCCATCTCGCCATGACCATCGATCAGGGGCCGGACATGAGCCGCTATCAGGGTCTGGTGGCGCTGGATGGCGGATCTCTGGAGGATGCCGCGCATGAATATTTCCTGCGCTCCGAACAGATCCCGACGCGGGTGCGGCTTGCGGTCGGCGAGGAGTGGCGCGGCGGCGAGCGACGGCCCGCGGCATCGCTGGCGCGCCGGCGGCATGCTGCTGCAGTTTCTTCCCAAGGCGCCGGAGCGCGCGCGGCAGGCCGATCTGCATCCCGGCGACGCGCCGGAGGGCACCGTTGCCCACACCGTTGAGGAAGACGATGCCTGGATCGAGGGCCAGTCGCTGATCGCTACCGTCGAGGATGTCGAACTGATCGATCCCGATCTGTCGGGCGAGCGGCTGCTCTATCGGCTGTTTCACGAGCGCGGCGTGCGCGTGTTCGCGCCGCTGCCGTTGCGCGCGCAATGCTCCTGCTCGCGCGAGGCGGTGTCTTCGATGCTCAAGAGCTTCGCGCCGCAGGACCGCGCCGAGATGGTCAAGGACGGCAAGGTGGTGGTGACCTGCGAATTCTGCTCGTCGGTCTATCAATTCACGCCGCATGAGGCGGGCGTGGAGTAGGGCAGCGATGCGCTGCTGATTTGCCCGTCGTGTCAATCTGCGGCAACCCGACGTCCTTGATCTCAACCCCAAATCAAAAGCATTTTCCCGCTGTCCCGCTCCCCAGAGGGGCGTTTCGCAAGTGTTGCACTTCGAGTGTGAATCCACCCCTCCCCGCTTTCGCGGGGACGACGGGCCCGTCAATTCAACACCCGCTTGTTGTCGGGACTGTCGAGCGAGAAGGTCGGCACGTCGATCTCGAACTTCTCGCCGCTCTCGCTCACCATCTGATAGCGGCCGGTCATGAAACCCGATGCGGTCGGGAGCGGCACGCCGGACGTATATTCGAAGCGTTCGCCCGGCGCCAAGACCGGCTGCTCGCCGACCACCCCCTCGCCGCGGACCTCCTGCTTGCGCCCCGTCGCATCGGTGATGATCCAGTGCCGCGTGCGCAATTGCACGGTCTCCGGGCCCGAATTGGTGATGACGATGGTATAGGCCCAGAAATATTGGCGGTTTTCGACCGAGGAGCGTTCCGGCATGAAGTTCGGTTCAACGGTGACTTCGATATGGCGGGTGACGGCGCGGTACATGGCAGGCTATTCTTTCGAAATCATGCGATATCATATCCAATAGTGCGGGCAGAACCAATTGCCGCGGCCGGCGGCGGCGGCACATCTTCCTTTAGTTCCAATCGTCGTTTCACCACAGTTCTCGCCTAGGGCGCAGACGAGAACCGCCAGTGACGTAACTTGCCTGCAGCGCGCAGGCCTATACAATCTTCCCGCGCGGCAGGCCCGATAGCCCGCCTGCCCAAGACGGTGTCGGATGACCTCAGTAGCCGATCGAATTGCCGCATCACCGCTCGCTGAGGCGGGCGTGATCGCGCTTGCGCCCGCGGTACCGGCGATCGCGGTGCCGGCGACCGGGGAGCGCGAGCTGCGGCTGGATCTGTTTCGCGGGCTGGCCCTGTGGCTGATCTTTATCGATCATTTGCCGCCCAATCTCTTGACTTGGCTCACGATCCGCAACTACGGATTCAGCGACGCCACCGAAATCTTCATTTTCATTTCCGGCTATACGGCGGCGTTCGTCTATGGCCGCGCGATGCGCGAGGCCGGCTTCGTGGTCGCGACCGCGCGCATCCTGCGGCGGGTCTGGCAGATCTATGTCGCGCATGTGTTCCTGTTCACGATCTTTCTTGCCGAAATCTCCTACGTCGCCACCAGCTTCGAGAACCCGCTCTACAGCGAAGAGATGGGCATCATGGATTTTCTCAAGCAGCCGGATGTCACCATCGTCCAGGCGCTGCTCCTGAGATTCCGCCCGGTCAACATGGACGTGTTGCCGCTTTACATCGTGCTGATGCTCTTTCTCCCCTTCATCCTGTGGCTGATAAAGCGCAGCCCCGACCTTACGCTGGGTTTGTCGGTCGCTCTCTATGCCGCCACCTGGCAATTCGATCTCTATCTGTCGGCCTACCCAAACGGCGCCTGGGTGTTCAATCCGTTCGCCTGGCAATTGTTGTTCGTGTTCGGCGCCTGGTGTGCGCAGGGCGGCGCCCAGCGGATGTCGCGGGTTCTGTCATCGCGGATCACATTATGGATCTGCGTCGCCTATCTGTTGTTCGCGTTCCTGGTGACGCTGACATGGTATTGGCCGCAGCTCGGCTATCTGATGCCGCGCCGGCTCGAGCAGTGGATGTATCCGATCAGCAAGACCGATCTTGACGTGCTGAGGTTCGCGCATTTCCTGGCGCTCGCCGCCATTACCGTGCGCTTCCTGCCGAAGGACTGGCCGGGACTGAGGTCGCCGTGGCTGCGGCCCGTGATCCTGTGCGGCCAGCACTCGCTGGAGATTTTCTGCCTCGGCGTGTTCCTGGCGTTTGCCGGTCATTTCCTGCTGGCGGAGCTTTCGGGCGGCGCCGGGTTGCACTTTGTTATCAGTATTTCCGGAATCCTGATTATGTCAGCCGCGGCCTGGCTGTTTTCGTGGTACAAATACAACGCCGACAAGAGTGGATCCCGAAGCAAGGGCACCGTCGGCAACGCCGATATGGCGGGAGGGGGGGCATGAAGTCCTACTCGGGACTCATCCTGGGCTTGATCGCGCTGGCCGGTTTTCTGACCGCAGCGCCCGCGCGCGCAGAGCAGACACCTGCTTCCGAAAGCTGCGAGGTCCCGGACTATTTACTCGCCAGCGAAAGCGCCCTTCCGAAGGTCGAGGACGCCGTCAGGAACAAACATTCGCTCGATATTCTGGTCATCGGCAGCCGCTCCTCGACCATCAATTCGACGGTGAATGGTTCGGAAATGGCCACCGCCTATCCAGGCCGGCTGCAGGCCGCGCTGAAAGAGAAAGTGGCCGTCGGTCGCGGTCAACCTGTCGGTGGAAATACAGGCCAAGATGACCGCCGAGGAAATAGTCCCAGGCTTGCCGAAGTTATTGGAAGGTAAGAAGCCGACTTTGGTGATCTGGCAGACCGGCACGGTCGATGCCGTACGGTCCGTCGATACGGAGGATTTTCGCACCGCGCTTGACGAGGGCGTCGTTGCGCTACAAGACACCGGGGCCGATGTAATTCTAATCAATCCACAGTACAGTCCGCGTACCGAAACGATGATTTCTGCGCCGCCATATATGGATAGTATGCGGGTCGTCGCGCAGCAGCATGACGTGCCGCTGTTCGACCGTTTCGCCATCATGCAGCACTGGGCGGAGTCGGGAGAGTTTGACCTGTTTAGCGCAGTTCATGGCGTTGAGCTTGCAAAGCGCGTCCACAACTGTATCGGACAAGCGCTGGCGCGGTTCGTGATCGATGCCGCCCACCTCAACCCGGCGCAGCAGAATTGAGGATTTTCGAATTTATGACGTTTGAAAGTTGTCATCGCCCTTTTTTCCGAACGACATTGCTGGCTTTGTCCGCCATCGCGGCGCCGGTGTTGCTGACGCCGGCCGCCCCGGTTCGCGCGCAGGCCGCCCAGCAGGCGGCATTGTCCGATAGCGCCAAGTCTGAAACTGCGAAATCCGACAGCGCCAAACCGGCCGCGCCGAACGCAGAGACAACCGGGCAGGGCAATGTGGCCGCCGTCGATCAGAATGGTTCACAGCCGTCAAAGAGCATCACCGAAAAAGCGCTCGAGAAGGTGAAGCAGGTCGCGAAATCGGCAAGCGACATTTTCAACCGCGTTCCCTGCCTGCCGCCGAAGGGCGCCCAGCGGTCGATGGGCTCGCTCCCGCGCGTGGCGGGCAAGCTCGCATCCGGCGAGCCGGTGTTGATCGTCGCGTTCGGATCGTCTTCCACGGCCGGCTTCGGCAGCTCTTCGCCTCAATTCAGCTACCCCAACCGTCTGGCGGCGCAACTGCACCGGAAATATCCGGCGGCCGATATCACCGTCGTCAATCGCGGCCGCGGCGGTGAGGACGCGCCGGAAATGATGAAGCGGTTGCAGGCCGACGTGATCGATCTAAAGCCCGATCTCGTGATCTGGCAGGTCGGCACCAACGCCGTGCTGCGCAACGAAGATCCCGGTGCGACCGTGCAGTTGGTGGCCGACGGCGTCGCCCGCATTCAGGCCGCGGGCGCCGACCTCGTGCTGGTCGATCCGCAATATTCGCCGGCAGTCAACGAACATCAGGAGAGCGCAAGCCGGATGATAAGGCTGCTCGGAAGGGTCGCGCAGCTTCGCCATGTCGGAGTTTTCCCGCGCTTCGAGGTGATGCGGCAATGGCACGAGAACCAGGCGCTGCCGATCGACAGTTTCGTGATTGCCGATGGCCTGCACATGAACGACTGGGGTTACGCCTGCTTCGCCCAGTTGCTTGGCGATGACATTATCAAATCGGTCGGCCAGATCAGGCTCGGCGTCAACGTGCCCTCGAACGTGCAGACCTACCGGCCGATGTGAATGTCGTCCCTGCGAACGCAGGGACGACGATCGTTATGGGCTTGCCTCACGCCTGCTCCAGCGCCGCGTGCAAATCCTCGATCAGGTCGTCCTTATGTTCGAGCCCGGTCGAGTAGCGGATAAAACCGTCGCTGATCCCGAGCTCGGCGCGCGCCTCCGGCGTCAGCCGTTGATGGGTGGTGGTTGCCGGATGGGTGACGAGGCTTTTGGCATCGCCCAGATTGTTCGAGATCCGCGCAAGCCTCAAGGCATTGAGCGTGCGGAACGCCGCCGCCTTGCCGCCCTTGACTTCGAAACCTATCAGCGTCGAGCCGCCGCGCATCTGCTTCTTCACCAAAGCGGCCTGAGGATGATCGGCGCGTCCGGGATAGATCAGCCGCCAGACTTTCGGATGCCGCGCCAGCGCGTCAGCCACCGCGGCTGCGGTTTCGCTCTGGGCGCGGACGCGGACCGCCAGCGTCTCCAGCCCCTTGAGCAGGACCCACGCGTTGAAGGGCGACAGCGACGGCCCGGTCTGGCGCATGAAGGTGTGGATGTGGTCGGCGATGAATTGCTCCGACGACAGGATGACGCCGCCGAGGCAGCGGCCCTGGCCGTCAATGTGCTTGGTGGCGGAATACACCACGACATCGGCACCGAGCGAAAGCGGGCTCTGCAGGATCGGCGTCGCAAAGACATTGTCGACGATCAGCCGCGCCCCGCCGCGATGGGCGATCTCGGCGATGGCACCGATATCGAGCACATCCAGCGTCGGATTGGTCGGGCTTTCCAGGAAAAGGCTCCTAGTGTTCGGCCGCATCGCGCGCTGCCACTGATCAAGATCGAGCCCGTCGACCAGGGTGGATTGGATGCCATAGCGCGGCAACAGATCCTCCACCACATAGCGGCAGGAGCCGAACATCGCTTTGGCGGCCACCACGTGATCGCCCGCTTTCAGCGGCGCGAGCACGGCGGTGGTCACCGCGGCCATGCCGGTTGCGGTCGCGCGACCGGCTTCGGCGCCTTCGAGCTCGATCATGCGGCGCTCGAACATCGCAATCGTCGGATTGGAATAGCGCGAATAGATGTAGCCGGGGTCCTCGCCCTTGAACCGCGCCTCGCATTGCTCGGCGCTGTCGTAGACATAGCCCTGGGTAAGAAACAGCGCCTCGGACGTTTCCCCGAATTCCGAACGGATGGTTCCCGATTGGACCAGCCGGGTCTCGGGGCGGTAGCCGGACGTGGAGAGGGGCGCTTTAGACTTCGACATGTGACCTCCATCGTGACCACAGGTGAAAATGGTCACAAAAAAACCGGCCTGGAAAAATTCCACAGGCCGGGATCACATTGTCCCCGGCCTGTTTAGCGATTTATTTTACGTGGCTGCAAGCCGGCCGGCTCAAATCACCACGGGATAAGTTATGCTGATATTACCTCGCACTCTTTCCGTCAAGGCGACCATCGGATAACCGGTAAAAGTCCATATTTTCAACGTCTGGATGGATGGCCAGGTCATCCCTTAAGGACCGTATTGGTGAGCTTCACGCTTCCGCCCGGCGCCAATGGCATTCTTCCCGACCGCATGATCGCGGCGATGGCGGACGCCGGCCTGATCCTGCCGGCCTACCCCTTTGTCGAGAGCCAGATTCAGCCGGCGAGCCTCGATCTGCGTCTTTCCGACATCGCCTATCGGGTGCGGGCGAGCTTTTTGCCGGGGCCCGGCGCCACTGTGGCCGAACGCATCGACGAGCTGAAGCTGCACGAGATCAGCCTTTCCGACGGCGCGGTGCTGGAGACGAACTGCGTCTATATCGTGCCGCTCCTGGAGTCGCTGGCGCTGCCGCCGGAAATTGTCGCCGCCGCCAATCCCAAGAGTTCGACCGGGCGGCTCGATGTGTTCACCCGGGTGATCGCGGACGGCACGCGACGGTTCGACATGATCGGTGCGGGTTACCACGGCCCGCTCTATGCCGAGATCAGCCCGAAGACCTTTCCGGTGCTGTTGCGCGAGGGCTCGCGGCTCAGCCAGATGCGGTTTCGCACCGGCGATGCGATCCTCAGCGCTGAAGAACTCGACGCGCTGCATGTTCTGGAGCGGCTGGTCGATGTGGACAAGGCCGATCTCAATAACGGCGTGGCGTTGAGTGTCGATCTTTCCGGCGAGAACGCCAAGGGCTTCGTCGGCTATCGCGCCAAGCGGCACACCGGCGTGGTCGATATCGATCGCCGCGGCGGCTATTCGGTCGATGAGTTCTGGGAGGCCATACCAGCGCGGCCCGACGGCAGTCTCATTCTCGATCCCGGCGAGTTCTACATTCTGGCTTCGAAGGAGGCGGTGCAAGTGCCGCCGGACTATGCCGCGGAGATGGTGCCGTTCGATCCGCTGGTCGGCGAATTCCGCGTGCATTACGCGGGCTTCTTCGACCCCGGCTTCGGCTATGCCGGTGCCGGCGGCAAGGGCTCGCGCGCGGTGCTGGAAGTACGTTCCCGCGAGGTGCCGTTCATTCTCGAACATGGCCAGATCGTCGGCCGCCTGGTCTACGAGAAAATGCTGGCGCGGCCGCAATCCATGTATGGCCAGCGCATCGGCTCGAATTACCAGGCCCAGGGCCTGAAGCTCTCCAAGCACTTTCGGGCGTGATCGTACCACCCACGCTCCTTGACGCGACGCAGCAATTTGGCCGGTTCCGGCGAGATGCGTCTTTCGGTTGCCGCGCGCTGATTGTAGCATCCCTCTCATAAAGAACCGCTCGAAAGCGGTTTGCATGGGCGCGGGAACAACCAACAGGGAACACTTCCAATGGCTATGGCAGTCACACACGGGGGATTATCCGAATCCGACCATAGTGCGCAATTGCGCAAGGCGGTCGTCGCATCCACCATCGGCACCGCCATCGAGTGGTATGACTTTTTCCTCTATGGCACCGCCGCCGGCCTGATCTTTGGCAAACTCTACTTTCCCAACGAGGACGCGCTGACGGCGACGCTGGCAGCCTTCGGCACCTATTTCATCGGCTTTGTCGGGCGCCCGATCGGTGCGGCGATATTCGGTCACTACGGCGACCGGATCGGCCGCAAGGCGACATTGATCGCTACCCTGTTGTGCATGGGCATCGCGACTTTCCTGATCGCCTTCGTGCCCACTTACTCTTCGATCGGCATCTGGGGCGCGGTCATCCTGACCGTGCTGCGGATGCTTCAGGGCATCGGCGTCGGCGGCGAATGGGGCGGATCGGTGCTGCTGGCGATGGAATGGTCGCGCACCCACGGACAACGCGGGCTCGTGGCATCCTGGCCGCAATTCGGCGTGCCATGCGGCCTGTTCCTGTCCAACCTTGCCGTCCTCGCATTCAGCCGACTGACCGGCGACCAGTTCGTTACCTGGGGCTGGCGGCTTCCTTTCGCGCTCTCGATTGTTCTGGTGGGCGTCGGATTGTGGATCCGCCTCGGCATCCTCGAGACGCCGGTGTTCCAGCAGCTTCTGGACGACAGGAAGATCGAGAAGGCCCCCGTCGTCGAGGTCTTCAGGAAACATCCGAAAGAGATCTTGCTGTCGGCCCTGCTGCGGATGGCCGAGCAGGCGCCGTTCTACATCTTCACCGCATTCATCTTCGCCTATGCGGTCGGCACCCTGAAAATGTCGCGCGATCTGATCCTGATCGCGGTGCTGGTCGCCGCCTGCGTTTCGTTCGTCACCATTCCGCTCTCGGGCCACATCTCCGACCAGATCGGGCGCCGGAAGATGTACCTGATCGGCGCGGCGACGGTGGGCGTGTTCGGCTTCCTGTATTTCGGAATGGTGGATACGGCATCTCCATTGTTGGTGTTCATCGCGATCGTGTTGTCGCTGATCCCGCATGACATGCAATACGGCCCGCAGGCGGCCCTCATCGCAGAGGCCTTTACGCCGCGACTGCGCTACAGCGGGGCTTCACTCGGCTATCAGCTCGCCTCGGTGATTGCCGGTGGGCCGGCACCCCTGATCGCAACGGCGTTGTTCGCCCACTATCACTCCGGCTACGCGATTTCCGTCTACATCGCTGCCTGCGCGGTCGTAAGCCTCGTTGCAGCCTCGTTGATGCCGGACTACACCGGCAAGGACATTTCGGCAGAGTACGACGAAGGGGCATAGGCCAACCATGCTCAACTCCTCATGGTGAGAAGCGCGCTAGGCGGTTCTCGCCATGAGAGTTGGTTCATCGCCCGGCCGATTTGGCCGCCGGCGTCACGCGCCAGACCGCGTTGCCGACATCACACCAGCAGCGCGCCCTGTTTGTCGATGGCAACGTCCCACGGGACGGCCCTGTGCTTCGCCATCCGCGTTGAGGAATCCGGTCAACACGTCGCGCGGCTTGCCCGACGGCATGCTTTTGGCGAAAGGCACAAAGATCACCTTGTAGCCCGATCGCGGTTTGCGATTCCACGAGCCGTGCTGGCCGACAAAGGCCCCGTTGGCCATTTCGGGCGGAAACAGGTTTCCGGTGTTGAAGGCAAGCCCAAGGGAAGCCGTATGCGCGCCAAGGGCGTAATCCGGTGCGATTGCTTTCGCCACGAGGTCGGGACGTGCGGCTGGATGCGCGTGTCGACGTGCTGACCGTAATAGCTGTACGGCCAGCCGTAAAATCCGCCGTCCTTCACCGAGGTCATGTAGTCCGGCACGAGATCGTTACCGAGTTCGTCGCGTTCGTTGACGACGACCCATAGCGCGCCGCTCTGCGGCTGCCATGCCGGACCGTTCGGATTGCGTAGCCCCGAGGCGAACACCCGCCACTTGCCGGTCAAGCGATCGATTTCGAGCACGGCGGCACGATTGGTCTCGACCTCCATGCCGTTTTCGCCGATATTGCGGTTGGAGCCGACGGGCGCATAAAGCTTTGAGCCATCGCGGCTGGCGACGAGATCCTTGGTCCAGTGATGGTTGAGAGGGCCCGCCGGCAGGTCCGTAAGCTTGACGCCCGGCGCCGTGATTTTGGTGTCGCCGGCACGGTAGGGGAATTTCAGGATCGCATCGGAATCGGCGACGTAGAAATCGTTGCCGACCAGCGCCATGCCGAATGGCGAATTCAATCCCTCGATGAAAACGCTCCTGGTTTCGGCGATGCCGTCGCCATTGGCATCGCGCACAGCGTGATGCGGTTGGCGCTCACCGTGTCGGCGCCGGCGCGGCCCATGACCATCTTCGTGACCCAGCCCTTGATGCCCTTGGTCTCCTCCGGCCGTTCGGGCGCGTTGGTCTCGGCCACCAGCACATCGCCGTTCGGCAAGACATAAAGCGTGCGCGGATGATCGAGCCCGGCGGCAAACGCGCTGACCGCCATGCCATTGGCGGCGACCGGCTTGTGGCCTTCGGGCCAGCCGATCGCCTTGGCGACGTTGACGGTGGGTAATAGCGAATTTTCCGGCGCCGGCAGCGCGGGCGAGGGCCCGAAGGTTTGCTCGACCGCCGCCGTTTCCTGCTCGTTGCAGCCGGCAAGCGGCAGCGCCAGGCCCAAGACGCAGATGGCGAGCAAAAGATGGTTGAGAAGCAGAACGGGTTTGCGCATGCTGATCCCTCGCTGATGGCGGTACATTACGGGAAGCCGGAACACATTCACAGCACCACGCATGAATTTCGCGTGACAGACAACGCGACTTGACCGATGTGAGGGGAAAATGACGGCAGTGCATCCGAGCGCGCAGGAGGGTGAATGGCAGCGATGGCGAGCCGTCGCCGAGCTCTATCATGCCTATTTCACCGGCCTCATTCTAACCATGGTGACGCGACGCGGCACGCATGATGCCGCGGAGTTCGTGTTCGCAGTGTTTCGCCGCCAGCAACAGGAGCGTTTCCTGCCGGGCTTGCAAAAGCTCGGCCTCAGCCATTTGCCGCCGGCGGTGGCGGCCGCGCAATACCACTATCTTTCCAACTGGATCGGCGGTGTTTGCGTCGAATACATGTACGAGTCGGACCGCAAAGCCTGGATTCGCTATCCGCCGCCGCGATGGATCTGGAAGGGAACCGCGATCTGCGGCGTGCCCGGCGAGGTTTCGCGCGCGATGCTGCGAGGCTGGCACGCCAACAACGGCCCTTCGCTCGGCAATCCCAGGCTCGGCTTCGTCTGCACCAAGCAGAGCGTGGACGGCCAGGACGGGCTGGAAGGCTATTACTGCGAATACGACCACGCGATCGAGATCGACCAGCGGCTTGTGTTCGCGCGTCACCTCGAAGCGCCGCTGTTCGATCCCGCCACCGCGCCCGGATTGCCGGTAGCGAGCTGGCCGAAGCCGCGGCTTGAGAAGGCCTATCGGAATTACGCCATGGAATATGTGCGGACCGCGGCGCCCGTGATGGTGCAGCTGTTCGGCCCTGACGAGGCGGGCCACCTGCTGCATCTGACCGGGAAGCTGATCGGCATGCAGTATTTCGACGAGATCGCGCGGTGCTTTTCCTCCGACCGAGGAAGCGCTGCGGCTTTCGCGGCGTTCCTGCACGCGCTGTTGCAAGCGCAAGGTGATTCGGCCGACATCGCCCGTCCCGGTGGCGCCTTCGAAATCAGCCAAACAACGTGGAAGCTGATGTCGAATGTCGCCGACTATCACCCGGCCTGCGCCAGGGTTCTGCAAGGATTGTGCGAAGGCCTCGCGGCCGGCTGCGGCCGGCGAATTAGTGTCACCATGAGAGCGGCGACAACAGGCGGGCCGCCCTTCGTCTGGTCGATCGGCTGACCGGACCGCGCACGCCGATACCGAATTTATTTGAGCAGGCTGCCCATGCGCCGGACGCACTGGCGTCGCCGCGGATCGGTGCTAGGAAACGACAAGGTCCCGCATTGGATCGGGTGGCCGCGCGGGAGAGGGAATGTCCGATATTGCTGGTGCCGCGATTGCCGGAGCCGACGACGAGCTTCCGGCCGTGAGCAATGTGCTGATCGACGCCCCGATCCTGCCCACGCTGTTGCGGCTGGCCTGGCCGAATGTCATCGCGCTCAGCGCCGGCATCTGCGTGGTGATTGCCGAGACCTCCTACATCGGCCGCCTTGGCGTGGAGCCGCTCGCGGCGATGGCGCTGGTGTTTCCGTTCGTTATCCTCACCATGACGATGTCCGGCGGCGCGATGGGCGGCGGGGTTGCGTCAGCGATCGCGCGCGCGCTCGGTGGCGGCGATATCGACCGTGCATCGACCCTGGCCGCGCACGCCTTGCTGATCGGCATCTGCTTTGGGCTGACCTTCATGCTGGGCATGCTGATCTTCGGCCCTCGGCTTCTGCAATTGCTCGGCGGCCGCGGCAACGTGCTGGCCAACGCCACCGGCTACACGCAGGTCTTTTTCGGCGGCGCGGTTCTGCCATGGCTGATGAATTCGATGGCGGGAATCCTGCGCGGCATCGGCAATATGCGGCTGCCCTCGCTGATGATCCTCTGCCAGGCGATGCTCCAGATCATTTTCGGCGGCACGCTCGGTCTTGGGCTCGGACCGATCCCGCAATTCGGCATGCGCGGCGTTGCCACCGGAACGCTGCTGGCTTTCGTGATCAGCACGTTGGTCATGGCCTGGTACGTCTTCTCCGGGCGGGCGCGGGTTGTTCCGAAGATCAGCGGTCTTCGAATTCAATGGGCGATGCTCGCCGACATTCTCAAAGTGGGCCTGGTCTCCTGCTTCTCGCCGCTGCAATCGGTGCTGACCATCAGCATCTTCACGCATATGCTGGCGGGCTTCGGCACCGAGATCCTCGCCGGTTACGGCATCGGCGCGCGGCTCGAATTCATGCTGACGTCGGTCGCGTTTGCGTTTGGGATTGCGTCGGTACCGATGATCGGGATGGCTGTCGGCGCGATGCGCATCGCGCGTGCGCGGCGGGTTGCGTTGATCGCCGGTCTTATCTCGTTCCTCTCGGTGGGTGTGATTGCCACTTTCATTGCGATCTTCCCCGAAGTCTGGGTCAATGTCTTCACGGACGATCCAGGCGTGCGCGCCGCCGGCCGGCAGTATCTGTCGACGGCGGCACCGATGTACGCGTTCATTGGACTTGCGATGTCGATGTATTTTTCCTCGCAAGGCGCGGCCAAGGTGCTTGGACCAGTACTGGCGCAGAGCGCCCGGTTGCTGTTCATCGCGCTGGGTGGCTGGTGGCTGTCGAGGCATCATGCGCCCGCCGCGGAGTTTTTCGCATTGGCCGCGGCTTCGATGGTCCTGCTCGGCGTTCTCTCCGCCGCCAGCGTTTTTCTGACGCGATGGGGACCGCGGGGCGGGGCAATCGTGCCCGTTCGCCCGGCTCTGTCCGCGGCGGTGGACTAGCAACCAAATGCGCCCGCGTCAGGAATGCGGCCGGTGATGCCGGCGGCCGTGACCGCCACCGAAATGGGCCATCTGCATCAATTGCGGGATCATGCTCATCATCGCGCCGCCGTCTCCGCCGCCGAGCATGCCCATGACGTCGCCGCCGCCCGTGCCGATGCCATAACCATCGGGCGCAAAGCCTGCGCCGCCGCCGAAATCGCCGGGGATTCCGCCGCCGCCGACCATGCCGCCGAAGCCGCCGCCGTCCATCATCTGGCTCATCATCGGCCCCATGGTCCGCATCATCGTGGCAAAGCGCTTCTTGCCCATCTTCGCCTTCATCATCTCGAGCATCGGCGCCATCTGGGTCATCATGTCGCCGCCGCCGCTGCCGCCAAATCCGGGGATCTGGGCCTTGGCCGGCGCGGACGCGAACGCAAGCACCAGAAACAGTGCCGTCACCCCGCATGCTACCTTGCGAGCTCCAATCATGGTTTTGTCCTCTATGCGTAGTCCGCGGAAGCGGAACAAACCGGACGCATCATGAAGGCTTTAAGGAGCCGCAGTCACCAGTTCTGTGAGAAAGATCACATTGGGGCGTGTGAAGGGGTGTCGCTGTGCCCCAGCGCCTTCTGCATCGCCAGCACCCCTTGGTCCATCTGGCCGGAGATGTAGGGCGCGATTTCCTTGGGTAGCACGTCGACGATCCAGATCACGCGACTGCGCGCCTGTCCGTCGCCGAGGACCTGCATCGATGCGCTGTAATGTTTCACGCGCTCGTTGATAATCGCATAGACAAGCCGCCGCTGCGCGTCATCGCAATCGACGAACAGCTCGCGCGCCACGTTGCCGTTGTGGAAGGTTACGATGCGCGCATCGCCGTCGAGGCGCGTGTCGGTCACAAATCCCGGCGCCAGTCTGTGCACGGCGCCGAAATCGCGCACCGCCGCCCAGACGGCCTCTGGGCCGGTGTCAATCGGGAAGTCCTTGGTGATGGAAGCCATGGGTGGGGTCCTTTGTTGGACGTCATTGCGAGCCAACGGGTCGCGCGAAATGCGCGCCCGATGACAGGCTCCGCGAAGCAATCCATGGCGCCGTACCCGGAAAGAATGGATTGCTTCGTCGCTTTCGCTCCTCGCGATGACGATGGAGGACGGTCTGATGGGATCGCACTACGCACACACCGCCTCGACATTGTTGCCATCGGGATCGATCAGGAACGCGGCGAAATAGGTCGGGCTGTAATCGGCCCGTGGCCCGGCGGCGCCATTGTCGCGGCCGCCGGCTTTCACGCCTTCGCTGTGAAACTTTCGAATCGCGGCGTGATCGGGGGCGCGGAACGCAACATGCGCGCCGGCACCAACTGGTCCCTTGTGCCGATAGAGCCAGAGCGCCAGTTCCCCCTTGGGCCCAAATCCCGCGCCATTTTCATCGCGGGAGCACAGGACATAACCGAGTGGCGCGAGCGCCGCCGTGTAAAAACGCACGCTGGCGTCGAGATTGCCGACTTTGATGCCGATATGGTCGTACATGATGGTCTCCATTCAATCGCGCGGGTGCCAAACCCGCGCGGATGGAGACGACCCTAGTCAGTGCAGCGCTGGCCGATCTTGGAAAATCTTGCGGTTCCCCCGCGCGGCCTCGCGGAAGGCGCGCGGGGAGACGCCGGCGGCACGGTGAAAGGTCCGCACGAAATTGGAGAGATCGCCGAAGCCGACATCGTAGGCCACCTCGGTGATGGCGATATCCTCGTCGGCCAACAGGCGCGCCGCGTGACGCAGCCGCGCCCGCACCAGATATTGATGCGGGGTGACGCCGAGCACGTTTGCGAACAGGCGCAGGAAATGGAACGGGCTGATGCCGGCCAGGCGAGCCGCGGCGTCGAGGTCGATCTCTCGGTACGAATTCGCATCGATCCAGAGCGCGGTTTCCACGGCGCGGCGGCGATCGCGGGCCTTGATCTCTGTCGCGCCGCGCGAGCGTCCCGACATCACCTCGACAAAGCGGCTGGCGAATAAGAGACCGACCTCGTTGAGGCCGATGTCGCAACGCGCGTCGGCTGCCGCCTGCGCAAGCTCGCCGAGCACCATCAATTCGGGCAGCGGCGGCGCAGCACCAGCCCGCCACGCCTGCGAATGGTCCCCGATCATGTCAACCAATTCCGCGCTCAGGAAGAATGACAGGCATTCATCGCCGCAGACGTGATCGTGGGTGCAGATATATTCATCGCCGGGAAACCCAATCAGAACCGATCCCGCCACCAGCTCGAAACTGCGGCCGCGGGTTTTGCACCCGAAGCTGCCTTTGCGCACATAGGAAACGGAGTGGCAGCGATACTGCTCGACGAACGGTTTGTCGTTCGTCCCCGCACTGCAACGGAAGTCGGACACCGCGATCGACTGATGTTGCAGAAGCGTCGTTCTGTTCATGGTACGAAATTTAGCTGGACAGCCGCGGCGGGGCAACCGGGAGC
The DNA here is from genome assembly GCA_963722265.1 of uncultured Alphaproteobacteria bacterium. Taxonomy (GTDB): domain Bacteria; phylum Pseudomonadota; class Alphaproteobacteria; order Rhizobiales; family Xanthobacteraceae; genus Bradyrhizobium. The sequence goes on from CAVRKR010000004.1 coordinate 235,511, forward strand.
AGCACATCGAACAAGGTCTTGCTGCTCGCCGAAGCGGTGCCCTCGATCGAGAGCAGCCGGCGCTTGGAGATAACCCCTCCATGCGGGGAGATTTTGTCGGGGTAGCCGCCGGATTCGAGCACGCGGTGACAGGGAACAATGATCACAAAAGGGTTACGGGCAATCGCGTGGGACACCGCGTGCACAGCGCCGGGAGCCCCGAGCCGCACCGCGACATCGTCATAGGTAACGGTGTGCCCACGCGGAATTTCGCGCGCGATCTGATAGACGCGCTGGTTGAAGGCGTGAATGCCGGTCGTGTCGAGCGTGACGTCGGAGAAATCGCAGGCCTCGGCGCGCAGCAGCGCGGCGATGCCCTCGATCGCGATTGTGATGTTCGGCGGCGGGCGGGTTTCGCGCGCGTCAGGATAGAGGTGAAACAGCCGCTTGCGGGTTTCGATCTCGCGGGCCTCGGGGAGCTGCACGCCGACAATACCAGCGTAGCCCCATGCCATGCCGCATCGGCCGACCGCCGTGTCAAATATCGTGTACGCCCGCCCCGACATTTCGGAACTTCCCCAAAATCATCATATCACTGTCACAAACGGCTGCACTTAAAATATTTTTGGAGCCGGTTAAGGCGGCGCGGTGACCGCGGCGGCGGCTACCAAATGGGGCGGACAGTGGTCAGCTCTCGGTGGCGCTCTTGATGGAGATGCCCATTGCTGCCCGCATCACGGCTGCGACCATTTGTTCGTGGGTCAACGGCTCGTACATGAAGGGCCTGAAGCGGCCGACATGGTCCAGCGTCAGAAAGCCGTGGGCGGTCGAGGTCATGATGATGGTGCGCACCTTGACTTCGGTCTCGTCGGCGTCGGGATAGGCGCCGGCCACCAGCTCCCACAGCAGGCGGTAGGATTTTTCCGCCGGTCCCCGCAGCACCTCCGGCGGAGAGGCGCGGTTCAAGAAATCGCTCTCGAACATCAACCGGTAAAGACCAGGCCGCCGCGTCGCAAAATCGTAGAACGCCCCGCCTGCGGCGCGAAAGCGCGCACGGCCGTCGCCCGGGCCGGCAAGCGCCGCTTCGTACAGCGCGACCAGGCCGTCAAATCCCCGCGCCGCCACGGTCGCCAGCAGTGCGTCGCGGTCGGCGAAGTGCCGATACGGCGCCGCGCGCGACACGCCCAGCGATTGCGCCAGATCGCGCAGCGATACCGCCTCCGCCCCGCCGCTCTCGACCAGCTTGAGGGCGGCGTCGATCAGGGCCTGGGCCAGATGACCGTGGTGATAGGCCGATTTGCTCATTTTTTGATGTTGACACAGCTTACATTTGAATGCAATGTGAGCGGCGACAACATTGGAGCCCATCATGATCAGAATCCCCGCCAAATTCGCCCAAATGAGACTAGCGGCCCTGTTTGCCGCCGCCCTGCTTTGCGCCGTCGCCAGCCGCGCCGAGGCCGCTGAAGTCGGTTTCACCGAGCTGAAAATTGCCAATGGGGCTTCGAAGCCGCTGGTGGTCGGGGTCTGGTACCCGACGGCCACGACCGCCGAGGCGCATCCGCTCGGCACCTATGTTCAGACCGTGGCGCCGGATGCGCCGGTTACGGGCGAGCATCTGCCGCTGATCGTGATGTCACACGGCAATGGCAGCACCTATCAAAACCACTACGACACTGCGATGGCGCTGGCGAAGGCCGGCTTCGTCGCCGCCGCCGTCAGCCACACCGGCGACACCCATGACGATCAGAGCCGCGCGGTCTATGTCATGGACCGCCCGCAGCATATTCACCGGCTGATCGATTACATGCTTTCCGAATGGGGCGATCGCGCGCGTCTCGACGCCGGCCGCATCGGCGTGTTCGGGTTTTCGATCGGCGGCTTCACCGCGCTGGTGGCGGTCGGCGGCGTTCCTGATCTGCGCCTCGCCGAGGCGCACGCCCGCGCGCATCCCGATTATTATGACGCCCAGGTGGCCAGGCGCAGTGGCATGAGCGAGGAGGATCTGGCGGCATTTCGCTCCAAGCTGTCGGCCGTGACCTGGATGCATGATTCGCGCATCAAGGCCGCGGTGGTCGCGGCGCCTGCGCTCGGCTTCACCTTCACCCGCGAAGGCTTGAAAGACATCACCGTTCCCGTGCAGCTCTGGCGCGCCGCGGACGACCACGTCCTGCCGCATCCGGATTATGCCAAAGCGGTCCGCATCGCGTTGCCGAGCCCGCCCGAGTACCATGTGGTCGAGAATGGCGATCACTTCGACTTTCTCGCGCCCTGCACTGACATGTTGCGGCAAGTCGCGCCCGTGATCTGCGTCTCCCGCCCGGGCTTCGACCGCACGGCGTTCCACCAGACGTTTGATGCCGAGGTGGTGCGGTTCTTTGAAGAGAAGCTGGCCGCGGGAGCGACGCATTAGCCAGCCAAACGACCTTGGCGGACGGCACGGTCTCGGCTAATTAGGTCATGCTCTGGCTGTCGCGGGCGTAGTTCAATGGTAGAACGGCAGCTTCCCAAGCTGCATACGAGGGTTCGATTCCCTTCGCCCGCTCCAATGTTTTCAGGCACTTCTCGCCGCCGCTATCGTCCATTTTTAACAAAACAGCCAGTCTGTTCATCCTCGGTTCCCTGACAAGCCTTGATGCATCGCAAGTAATGCGGCGGTCGGGACACGTAAATCTTCAATATGCGAAAACTGGTTCGCATTGGCGCACTGACGACGTTGCTGATCGGCATCGCGCCTTCGGCCATGAAGCCGTTTGGACTCTCAACGGTCGCGGCGCCGACCGGGCAGCTGACCGAAATTTGGGCGTGGCTCGACCCGGCGATCCGCAAGGATGAGGCGACCATCGTCGCTTGTCATATCGATCCGGATTGCGGCTCGCCGGAAGGCGTGAAGCTCGCTGCCATCGTGGCCGAGGCGATGCAGTTCACCGGCCGCGCGCGCGTCGGTCATCTCAACCGCGCCATTAACGAAGCAATCCCGGCAACGCGCGACAATGTCCCGTGGATGGCGCCGCTGGCCGCGATGGGCCTGCCCGGCGATTGCAAGAGCTACGCGGTCGTCAAATATGCCGCACTCGGCGACGCCGGAGTCGCTGCGGCCGACCGGCGGCTGATCATCATCTGGGATCGGGCTCACCCGAAAGAGAACCATCTGATCGCTGTCGTGCGCGTCGAGTTGCGTTGGCTGATCCTCGACGACGAGATGCTGACCTTGGTCAACTCGACGGCCAAGCCGACTTATGAGCCGCTGCACTCATTCGATGAGAACGGGGTCCGGGACTTCGCGCCGGTGGCCCCGGGGACGGGAAGCTAAAGGTAGGAGTCCCCGATCTTGGGCGGCTCCGTTTGCCGGCCTCGAAATTCCCTTCGCCCGCTCCAACAACCTCCCGATCCTTCAACATTTCGTGTGATGCGCCGATTCCGGCGGCGCAAAGCGGCCTCGTCGTTTGCCATCGCGTAACAATGCGCATCTCACAAGCGAAGAAGGTGGACCGACAGTTAAGGAGAACCCCCATGCTCTCGCGCCTTGTCATGTCCATCGGATTGATCGCGGGTCTGGCTCCCGCTGCAAGCCTGGCCGCGGAGCGGCCCGTCGTGGTCGAGTTGTTCACCTCGCAGGGCTGCTCGTCCTGTCCGCCGGCGAATGCCTATTTGAACGAATTGTCGAAAGGGCGGCGCGACGTGCTGGCGCTCGCCTTCCACGTCACGTACTGGGATCGTCTGGGCTGGAAGGATCCGTTCTCGCTGGAGGCCGCGACCCAGCGCCAGGACGTGTATGGCCGCCGCTTCGGCGACGGGTCCTACACGCCGGAAATCGTCGTCGACGGCGCCACTAGTGCGGTCGGTTCGGATCGCGGCGACGTTGGACGGGCGATCGAGAACGCCAAGCACAATGGCCAGACGGCAGCAGTGGTCAGCGTCACCAAGAGCGGCGAACAGGTGTCGATCGAGGTCGGCGCCGGCAGCGGCAACGGCCGCATCCTGCTGATCGGCTTTGACCACGAACATACCACCGCCATCGGCCGCGGCGAAAACGGCGGGCGCACGCTGACGGAAGCCAATGTCGTCCGCTCGATCCGCTCCATCGGTCAATGGTCGGGAAGCGCGTTGCGCATCAGCGAACAATTCCCGGAAGGGCAGGATGTCGCGGTGGTGCTGGAAGCGCCCGACGGCCGGATCATCGGCGCGTCGCGGTTGGCGACGGGCGGATCGACTTGAGAGTCTGACCGAGAATGCGGCCGATGACGAGACGAGGAAGTCTCTCCTTGTGTCCCGGACGCGGCGCAGCGCCGCTTTAGCGGTGCGCCGCTGAGCCGGGACCTGCACCCAGCCCAACAAGATGGACCCCGGATCAGCAGCGCACCACGCCGCCGCGGCGGCGCGTTGCGCAGCATCCGGGGCACGAAAAAGTCTCGCATCATGGTCGGCTTGACGGGTGCCACGTCTGAATATATTGGTTGGTCAACCAATCAAAGAATTATTGGAGAATAAATTGCCGGACCTCTCATGCAGGGATCTTGAGAACGTGATCGTCGAGAAGCTTCCGCTGATCGATCACAACAACGAGGTGGCCGAGCAGGTTTCCAAAACCGCCGTGCGAATCCGCATGCCGTACCGCCCCGAATATATGGGGCAGGACATCTGGCAGGACAGCGGAGGTGGGGTGTTCTCGGGCCCAAAGGTCATGGGACTTGCCGATACCTCGATGTATGTCTGCATGCACGCCGCCCTCGGAAAGGACGTCGTCGCGGTGCTGAGCAATCTCGTGATCACCTTCCTGCGGCCCGCGCTCGCAAGAGACCTCATCGCGGAGGCGAAAATCATCCGCATCGGCCGGCGCCTTGCCTATCTGGAGACGTATCTTTTCTCGGACGGCAGCGCCGAGCCCGTTGCTCATGCGACGTCGAGCTTCGCCTATCGTTTCGCCCCTGCGGCGCCCTGACCCGCCTCAAGTGCGAGATTCCGCCGATGCCGCGAAAGCCGGACCCCAACAACACCCGTTCCAACGAGATCATCCGGGCGACGATTCGCTGTCTCGCGCGGAGCGGGTTCTCTCAATTGACGATGAAACGTCTCGCGGCCGAAGCCGGCGTGAGCCAGGGAATTCTTCATTACTATTTCAGGGACAAGCGGGCGATCCTTGCGGCCGCCGCCGGTCACGTGATGGACGACCTCGATATTCGGGCAAGGCTCGAAAGCGCAAACAGACGCGATGCACCCAGCCGTCTCCGTGCAATGATCAAGGCGTCCCTGGCTGTCGCGACGGCGAACCGTGAATTCTGGACCGTGTTCATGGCGTTATGGGGCGAGTCCCTGCACGACGGCGCGTTGGCGTCGATCAACAAGGCCACCTATGAGCGGGCCCGCAAAGCCATCGGAGGAATCGTCGAACAGGGCGTGCGCGAGGGGGACTTCACGCCGGTGAACATCGTTCATACCAGCGCCGTGATCCTTGCCCTCATCGACGGAATTTCGCTTCAGCTGACATTCGACAAGAATTTCATGACGGTCGCGAGTGCCGAGCGCCTCTGCGAAAAAATTCTCCTTCAACATCTTGCCAAGTGACCGATTGGCTCGTTGGCTCCGATGCGCAATTGCGCATCGGAGTTCGCGCTTTCCGCGCCCCCGGAATGACGAGATGAGAGAGTCTCTCCTGGTGTCCCGGACGCGGCGCCGCGCCGCTTTAGCGGTGCGCCGCTGAGCCGGGACCCACACCTGGCCCAAACAAGATGGACCCCGGATCAGCAGCGCACCACGCCGCAGCGGCGGCGCGTTGCGCAGCATCCGGGGCACGCCAGGACGCGAAGTCGTGTGGTCCTGACGCCTCGACGCCGGCGTCAAATTCTTGAGAGGCAAGCTTCTCAGGGGTGACGGTGACAAGTAAGCCCGATTCACCGGGGAGAGCGCGATATAAGCCGTTAAAACCATTGCGCGGGGAATGCCGGGTGTTTCCGGTGTGACCGTGGTGGCTACACTCGTATGCTCATTTCATTTTGGATGCGAGGCTGCGGGCGCATCGCGCGCCCGGCATTCCCTGCGCCCTCGTTCTTCGAGGCGAGGTTCCTGAAAAAAATGACGCGTCAGAGGCCGAGCCGCTTCAGCACCACCTCCGTCAGACGATCGCACCGTTTGCCGGCAAACGGAAATGCTTCCATCACCACGGGTCCGACTTTCTTCTCGACGTTCTCGCGCAGCATGGTGCGGGCGCGGTGCAACCGGGTCTTCACGGTCTGTTGCTTTAGCCCGAGAAGCTCGGCGGTTTCCTCGACGTTCATTCCCTCGATCACGCGGGTGATGAAGATGATGCGAAAGGCTTCGGGGAGGTCGTCGATCGCGTGCTCGACGACTTCTTGAATTTCACGTTGTGCCATGGTCTTTTCCGGGTCGGACGTAGCCGAGAGGGGAAACTGGATGATCTGGGCCTCCAGGACTCCCGGCGCCAGCGATGTCCATTCGATGCTTGGGCGCTGGCGGCGCAGCCGGCCCAAGGCCTCGTTCATGGCGATGCGTGACAGCCATGTCGCCAGAGTAGAATCGCCGCGAAAACCGTCCAGATGGGTGAAAGCCCGCACGTAAGTCTCCTGGACGACGTCCTCGGCCTCGGAGGCGTTGCGCAGGACGCCGCGGGCGAGCCGAAAAAGCCTGCGGTTGTTCGATTTGATGATCAGGCGAATGGCCGCTTCGTCACGGCCGCGGGCGCGTTCGACCAGTTCGGCATCGCCGGTCAAGACCTCTGCAATTTGTGGCGCTCGTGCGTGGGCCATGGTTACTCCAACCGGTCCGAGGACACGTTACTCCTGACAGGTTAGATGCAGCAAAGCCAAATAGGTTCCCGGCCTTCGGGGAGCGGCGTTATCGCGCCGCGGTCACCATAATCTCGACATTGTAGCGGGGCGCGGCAAGCTTGACCTCGACGGTGGCACGCGCCGGCGTATTTCCCGGCGAGACCCAGGCGTCCCACACCGCGTTCATTTCGGGAAAGGTCGTCATGTCGGTCAGATAAATCGTCGCGCTCAAGAGCCTGGATTTATCGCTTCCCGCTTTCGCCAGGTGGCTATCGATGATCGAGAGCACCTCCTGCGTCTGTTTCGTCACGCTTTCCCCGGCCGTGTTGTTGGCCACGATTCCGGCGAGATAGACGGTGTCGCCGTGGATGACGACCTGGCTCATGCGCGGCCCGGTATCGAAACGCTGGATGGTCATTTTCGTCTCCATTTGGATGTCGCCGCTACTTAGCGCGCCGGAGCGTTATCCGCCATTCCCGTTCGCGCAAGTTCCGCCAAGACTTGAGTGAGACCGGGAACGGAGCTTGTTTACAACCTAAGGTGATAGGTACTACATTGTGTCACCAAGAACTATCGTAGCGGCCCGTGTCGATATCTATTTCAAGCGAGGGGCTCGAAATGTTTTTAGATTATTTATGGGGAATTGCGCTGAAGTTATGGGGAATTGCGCTGAATTTTTCTTGGGAAAACACGTTGCCCTTGACGATCGACTTTGTGCTGACGGTGCTCTTAGTTCAGCCATTGTGCAACTTCCTCTTATATGGCTGGAAGCGCAAGCAAGAGGAGGTAGATAACAGCCTTACCTCGGCCGCGAAGCGGACCTACCTCGAAGTATTTTGGAATCGAACATTTGCGGGAGGCAAAACGCCCGAAGAGACAGTCAAGGATGTGGATAAGGAATTTGCCTACCTTTATCGACGGTGGTACGGACGAAAGCGATTTATCGTTCCGATCTCAATTCTATTTGCGATCGCTGGCTTCGAAAATTTCTATCTATCGAGTGAACTCATCCAACTCCTAACCGGCAACGGCGAACTCAGCAGCGCTGTCGCGGCAATCGCCGGCGCTTATACCTTCGTCACATGGGACTTTTTTGGTCGCGTGCAACGGCGAAACCTGGTTACTGCGGATATCCTTCGCGGAGCCCTCAGGATGGCGATGGCTGTGCCATTGGGCTTTGCGTTCGCCGCCTTGATTACAAAGGGATTAGCTCCGTTCGTTGCCTTTGCCGTCGGCGTCTTTCCGCTGGACACCATCAAGACAATCCTGCGACGATTGGTTAATGACAGGCTGAAGCTCGGATTGGGAGCAGATACAGCTCCCGATCAGATTGCAACATTGTCGGGAGTGGACCGGTCGATCGCAGATCGAATTGAAGATGCGGACATTACAACCATTCCGCAACTTGCATGGTGCGATCCGATCCAGCTTTCGATGCGATCGAGCCTGGCCTTCGACTATGTCGTCGACATTGTCAGCCAGGCGTTAGCCTGGGTCTACCTAGCAGATAAACTTCCGGTGCTAAGGACATTTGGACTACGAGGCGCGTACGAAATGAAAGTCTTGTGTGACGACCTTGCTAGTAACGATCGAATCGTCAGGGGTAAGGCCGAGGCGGTGCTGCCTGTCGCTGCCGAAGCCGCGAACATTCCCCTGCCGGGTTTTGTGTATGCTCTTGAACAAATCGCTGGGGATCCTGCCACCCATTTCCTATACGATGCGTCTTAGACCTATTTCATAGATGCAGTGGATGCGTCCCGTGGGTCGGCCCCCGCAACAGGAGAAGCTTTTTGTCTCGTCGGGAGGCTTTTCATGTCTGAAGTTCTGGTTTGTTACCCCGCCGCCTTCGCCGCCGCGCGCCCGGCATTGCGTCCCGAGAACAGGCAGCCGCCGAGGAACGTGCCTTTCAGCGAGCGGTAGCCGTGCATGCCGCCGCCGCCAAAGCCGGCCGCTTCGCCAGGCGCGCCACCAACAAGGGGGAACCGCGGCACGGAATTGCCGTGGCTCATGGCGTCGTAGCCGCCACGCTCCGCCCAGCCGACCACCGGAAAGATACGGTGGCCCATCGCCCGCAGCCAGCCGCGCTTCTCGCCGGCCGCAAACGCCACATAGGCTTCCGCCCACCGCCTTGGCCACAGGTCTTCGTCGCGGTCGAAGCCTGCCGAGCCCATCCAGTCCTGCAACGCCAGGTCGTAACTGTCCTTGATGCCGAGCCGGCGCTGTTCTGGGGAATCGACCAGAAATAGCCCGCCAAATGACCAAAAGGCCTGGCCGCCGAGGCTCTGTTCGCCCCCTGATCCACCAAAATCACCCGCTTGCCGGCATCAGTGATCTCGGTGGCGGCGACGAGGCCGGCAAGGCCGCCGCCGACCACGATGACGTCAGCATCCTCGGCCATCGCCTGCCCCCCCGTTTGGGAGCCGATTGAAGCCCGCGGCCAAAGGGGCGGTCAACGGGAAATGAGCCTATGGCCTACCCCGCCATGAGAACGCCATGTTCAAGCTTACGACCCTTGGGGGAGGGGTGCAGCCTGCCTGCAACACTTGATTTGAATTTGATCTGGGCTGCGCCGCGCATCTGGACAAAACCGCCAACTCGCAACACGCTGTCGGCGCATCACAGCAAGGCGGTCGGATTCGCTTTCGACAGGTTTGGACTCGGGAATCTGGGGCTAAATATGAAGTTAATGACGGGGTTGCTCGCTGCGGTTCTCTTGCTGGCGGGCGTGGGGGCAAGCCAGGCGGTGGTGCGTATTGGCGAGGACCGCGGCGGCCGGATCGGCACCTATGTCGACAAGTACCAGGAAGTGCGCAGCTCGGGTGACATGGTGATCATCGACGGCCTGTGCGCCTCGGCCTGCACCATCGTTCTCGGCGCCATTCCCCACGACAAGATATGCGTGACGTCCCACGCGGCGCTCGGGTTCCACGCGGCATGGGACCTCGACGTCGAGGGGCACGCGATCACCAACTCCGAAGCGACCCATATGCTTTATTCAATGTACCCGCCGCCGGTGAAGAAGTGGATCAACCAGCGCGGCGGGTTGACCACGCGCATGATCTACCTGCGCGGCAAGGAACTGACGAGCATGTACCACCCGTGCTATCTCGACGCCCGGGCCTCCGCTCAGCGCTAAACCCGCCGATCCAATCAGCATGACGTGATGACAGAAGCGGCCGTGGCGCTTGCCCGGCCGCATCGCTCGTTTTATCTGAAAAGGACAAGACCGGCCGCGCGGTGGCCAACGCCGCATGGCCGGTTCCTTTGGTCAGATGGTCGATAGATGGCTCTCCCGCTTTCCACGCCGCAGCAAATGCACGCACAAGCCCCGCGCCGGATCGCGCGGGCCATGGTGATCGGGGCCGCGATGCTTGCCACCATCCTCGTGCTTGGCGCGCTGGCGTTGTGGCTCCACTACGGAACGGCAGTTTTCTTCGAGATGATCGCCTCCGGCATCTCGGCGTGCTTCTGACCCCGCAATAGGGAATGTGACGATGGATCGGACTACCCGCCCGCTGGTCGTAATTGGAGCGTTTGCCGGAAGCCTGGTCGTTGGCCTTGTGCTGATGCTGTGGGCGCTCGGCGGATTGCGGCACGTCGCGGCGCCGGCTGCGATCGGCGGGCCGTTCCAATTGACCGACCAGACCGGTCAGACCGTGACTGAAAAGAACATGCAGGGACATCCCACCCTGATCTTCTTCGGCTTCACCCATTGCCCGGACGTTTGCCCGACGACGCTGTTCGAAATGTCCGAGGTGCTGCGGGTGATGGGCAAGGATGCTGACCGCGTCAACGCCTACTACATCTCGGTCGATCCCGAGCGGGACACCACGGCGGCGATGAAGGACTATCTGTCGAGTTTCGATCCGCGCCTGAAAGGCCTCACCGGCAATCCCGAGCAGATCGCGAAGGTGCTTTCGGAGTACCGGGTCTACGCCAAGAAAGTTCCGTTGAAGGACGGCGACTACACCATGGATCATACCGCGCTGATCTATTTGATGGACCGTGACGGCAAATTCATTTCTCCGTTCAACCTCAACCGCAAGCCGGAGGACGCCGCAGCCGACCTCAGGCGCTACCTCTAAAGCCGCAAAGGGCCTGCGGGCTCGGATTTTGGGGTCCAAACGGCGTTCGCCTTATCGGGTAGATGGTCTATAAGGCCGTCGATTTCCAAGAAAAAACGGCGGCGATGCCACTCGTGAGAGCTTTCTTCATGGACGACAGAAGGCCCAGTCCGGTCGGCATGGCGCCAGCCGGCGGCTTGCTGGCGGCCACAGTAATTGCCTTGATTCTGGCAAGCGGTCCGGCCCATGCCCAGGGCGCCTCAAGCCAGAGCGCGGCCAAGCCGGTCGCAGAAGCCGCACCCCAGGCGGTGCCCGGCTTCTGGGACCCGAGGCGCCGGCCGGACCGGCCGGACCTCTCGCGCCTCACGGTGATTCGCTTCCTGACCGAGACGGATTATCCGCCGTTCAATTTCACCGGCCCCGACGGCAACCCGGCCGGCTTCAACGTCGATCTGGCGCGGATGATCTGTGACGAGATCAAGGTCACCTGCACGATCCAGATGCGGCGCTTCGAGACGCTGCTCGATGCGATCGCAAGCAACCGGGGCGATGCCATCATCGCCTCGCTTGCGGTGACGCCACAGCTGCGCGCCCGGCTCGATTTCAGCGATCCGTATTACCGGGCGCCGGCGCGGTTCGTGTCCCGGCGCGATTCGGTGATGCGGGAAGTTCGCCCCGAATTTCTCGAGGGCAGGAAGGTCGGCGTCATCGCCGGCACTTCGCACGAGGCCTATCTGAAGGCGATGTTTACGGACGCGGAATTGCGCGCCTATCCGAACGACGAAGCGCTGCGGCTCGCGCTTCGGCGCGGCGAGGTCGACTTCATTTTCGGCGACGCGATCTCGCTGGCGTTCTGGATCAACGGCACGGATTCCGGCGATTGCTGCGCATTCTCGGGCGGCCCCTTTGTCGAAAGCCGCTATTTCGGCGAGGGCGTCGGGATCGCCGTGCGCAAGGGCAATGATTTGCTGCGCCAGGCCCTGAACTGGGCGCTGTTTCGGCTGTGGGAAAAGGGCCGCTACACCGACCTATGGCTGCGCTATTTTTCGGTCAGTCCGTTTTGAAGCGCTCGGCTGTCATTGCGGGGCGATGCGAAGCATCGAACCCGGAATCTCGAGATTCCGGGCCTGACGCTGACGCGCCATCCCGGAATGACGATGACCAGTCCATTTTGCAATTTGGCGAGGAGGCGGTAGTTTCCGGCGCCTTGGAGACCCTTCCTAGATGTCCACAATCGATGCCAGCGACCTGCGCGCGCTCGCCGAACAATCCAACGCCTGGCCGTTCGAACAGGCAAAGGCGATTGTCGCGCGGCTGAACAAGAAGCCCAAGGACGAGGTGCTGTTCGAGACCGGCTATGGGCCCTCGGGCCTGCCGCATATCGGCACCTTCGGCGAGGTGGCGCGCACCACCATGGTGCGTCATGCTTTTCGCGTGCTCACCGACGACAAGATCAAGACCCGCCTGATTGCGTTTTCCGACGACATGGACGGCCTGCGCAAGGTGCCGGACAACGTGCCGAACAAGGAGATGCTGACTGAGCATCTCGGCAGGCCCCTCACGCGGGTGCCCGATCCGTTCGGCACCCATCCAAGTTTCGGCGCGCACAACAATGCGCGGCTGCGCGCCTTCCTCGACACCTTCGGATTCGACTACGAATTCGCAAGCTCGACCGACTACTACATTTCCGGAAAATTCGACGCGACGCTCCTCAAGATGCTGGGGCGGATCGAGAAAGTCATGGCGATCATGCTGCCCAGCTTGCGCGAGGAACGCGCGGCGAGCTATTCGCCGTTCCTACCGATCTGCCCGCGAACCGGCGTGGTGCTGTATGTGCCGATCGTCGCGCATGACGTCAAAGGCGGCACCGTCTCCTATGACGATCCCGACATCAAAGAGCGCGTCACGTTGCCGGTCACCGGCGGTCACTGCAAATTGCAATGGAAGCCGGACTGGGCAATGCGCTGGGCCGCGCTCGGCGTCGATTATGAGATGGCCGGCAAGGACCTGATCAATTCGGTCAAGCTGTCGGGCAAGATCTGCGCGGCGCTCGATGGCACGCCGCCGGAAGGGTTCAATTACGAACTGTTTCTCGACGAGACCGGCCAGAAGATTTCCAAATCAAAAGGCAACGGACTGACCATCGATGAATGGCTGCGCTATGCGTCGCCGGAATCGCTGTCGCTATTCATGTATCGCGAGCCGAAGTCGGCCAAGCAACTCCATTTCGACGTGATCCCGCGCAATGTCGACGAATATCAGCAGTTCCTCGAAGCCTTCCCGCGCCAGGACGGCCGGCAGCAGCTCGCCAATCCGGTGTGGCACATCCATGCCGGGCATCCGCCCAAGGCTGACATGCCCGTCACCTTCCAGCTGCTGCTGACGCTGGTGTCGTCCTCGAACGCGGAGAATGCCTCGACGCTATGGGGCTTCATCGGGCGTTACCGTCCCGGCGTCACGCCGCAGACCCACCCAAAACTCGATGCGATGGTTGGCTATGCCATCAACTATTATCGCGACTTCGTGGCGCCGACCAAGCAATTCCGGGAACCGACCGAAACCGAGCGCGCCGCGCTGCAGGATTTGCGCGATGCGCTCTCGAACATGCCTTCGCAATCAACGGCCGAAGACATCCAGAACGTGGTCTACGAGATCGGTCGGCGCGAACCGTTCCTCGACGCGGTGAAAAAGGGCAAGGATGGGCGGCCCGGCGTTTCGCTCGACTGGTTCAACATGCTCTACCAAGTGCTGCTCGGCCAGGAGAAGGGCCCGCGCTTCGGATCGTTCGTCGCGGTCTACGGTCTTGTAAATTCCGTGGCGATGATCGATGGCGCGCTGGCGCGCTCGGCATAATTCCCTCTCCCTTGCGGGAGAGGGCGCGCGCTTTCGGGAAATCCACAAGAGTGTCGCTGCCGTTGCTTACTGCTTCAGCAACGTCGCCACCGAAACGTGAGGCCAGCTCAGCCCGTTGAAATTCAAAAGGACCGTCTGCGAATACTGAAGCTGAAGTCTGGCCGCACCGTTGGCCTCCTTGACGGTCTCGATCCAGAAAATGGCATCCACCTGTGCCGAAACCGCATTTGGTCCGCCGGCCGCGCCCTGCAGGAAAGCGATGTTGGACGTTCCGCCGCCCGTGGCGGGCGGGTTGAGATCGGTGGTGGAAATCTTCAGGGTCGTCGTGGAGATGATGTTTTGCCCGGCGATTGCATTGGCCAGAACCACGTTGGGGTTGTTCACCATCGCCTGGGTGACGTTGGGAATGTCCGCCGGCGGGGTGCGGAACGCCGACGGAACCCCGAGATTCGTTTCCGGGAAACTGATCGGGCTGTGCGGCGGCGCGATCGTGAACGGCGTGATGCTGGCGGGTGCAAAGATTGGCGCGTGATTGGCAACGGGAAATGCACTGCCCTGCGCCACGAAGGATGTACCATGCGGGATATTGGCGAGCCGCGCGACGGTCGTGGCATCTTGCGGGTTGGTGGTTGCGGGAATGTTGAGCCACAGCCCGGGTTCGACGTGAATGCCCGCCGGCTTACCGTTCGGTCCCAAAACCTTGGCGTCCTGGATTTGTTGCAGATAGCGCAATCCGGCAAGGTTGATGTCGGCCTGAAGCAGGCCGCGGTTCGGGATGTCTCCGGGAATGGCTTCGATTTGCAGCGTCTCGATCGTCTGGTTCAGCTCCAGGAATCGATCCTGGGTGCCATGAAACGGGCGCCAAATCTGGTTAAAGCCGGTCCCGGCCCAGGTGCCGACGAGATCCTGAAGCGGTCCGAGTGGGTTTGGTGCCTGCTGAACGACAGGCCCCGAGACGGACGTCAAATAGAAATCCTGTAAAATATTCATGCTAACTCTCCGCTGTTGAAATGCCCTGACGTGAGGCCGACCGCCGCGCTGCATCGATCTATTACTGCACGAAGTTTATGATAATTCAACCACAGGATGTATTCTTGTTGTTCTCTCTAAGGCCCCATTGTGAATGAGGGCCGGCGCGGCAAATCCGGATAGGAGGCCCGTGGCAATTTCAGCCTCGCGGGTTGGCAAATTGCGATACAATGTTCATTCAGAAAAGCCGCTCAAGCCTCCGACGCGAGGCAGACAGAATCAGGAGAATGCTCATGCAGTTCAGGGTTTCGCCCGAGATGCTGAAGGAATTCAGCGCCGAGGAATGGCAGGCACGGGTTGACCTTGCGGCGGCGCATCGGCTGGCCTTCATGCACGGCTTCAACGAGGGCATCTTCAATCATTTGACCTTCGTGGTGCCGGGGCGCACCGACCGCTACTACCAGATCCCGTTCGGGATGCATTGGTCGGAAGTGACGGCTTCGTCCTTCATGGAAGTCGGCATCGACGACGGCGAGGTCAAGCGGGGCGAAGGCGAGGTGGAGCGCTCCTGCTACTGCATCCATGCGCCGATCCATAAAGCGCTGCCGAATGCAAAGGCCGTGTTTCACACCCACATGCCCTATGCGAGTGCGCTGACGCGTCTGGAAGACCCGCGCATCAAGGAGATCGGCCAGACCGAGGTCGGGATGTCCGGCAAGATCGCCTATGACGATGAATACACAGGTCCCGCGCTCGATCCGGCGGAAGGCGCGCGGCTTGCCCGCGTCATCGGCGACAAGACGATTTTATTCATGGCCAATCACGGCATCTCCACCGTCGGCGAAACCATCGCCGCCGCTTACGACCGGCTTTACTACGTCGAGCGCGCCGCGCAGGTTCAGATCTACGCGATGTGGACCGGGCAGCCGCTGAAGAAACTTCCCGACGCCGTGGTGGAAAAGACCAAGCGCGATATCGGCGGGATTTCCTTCTACAAGGGGCCGACCCCGGCGCAACGGCACTTCGCTGCCCTAAAGCGCATCCTCGACCGCAAGGAGCCGGATTACGCGACGTAAGAAGGGGTGTGATTTTTACTCGCCTTCGTCGTCCCTGCGAAAGCAGGGACCCATAGCCCCAGTAGTGTGTTCTTTGAAAAGCTGGGGCCGCGATCGGATGCAACAATAGCGATCAGTGGTTTTGGGTCCCGGCGTTCGCCGGGACGACTGCGAGGGGAGCACTATTACTGACTCGTCCACACGATCCGCGCGATCCACTCAACCTCGCCCGCCGCAACGATGCGGTCGGCCTGGCCGGGGTTGAGCGATTGCAGCTCCAGCGTCTTTGCGGTCCGGCGCTTCATTTCCTTGATCATCATCTCGCCGCCGGCGGTTTTCACCACCACGCGGTCGCCGCGGCGGATGGCGGCGGCGGGCGATACCACGATGACGTCGCCGTCGCGGTAGACGGGTCTTGACTGATCGCCGGAAATTTCCAGCGCGAAGGCATGCTCGTCATGGACCGAAGGGAGCGTTATCTCATCCCAGCCTTTGCCGGCGGGGAAACCGTTGTCGTCGAAGTGGCTGCCGCTTGCGGCTTGCGCGAAGCCGAGCAGCGGGACGTGCTGCCCGGTCAGCGAGCCATCTCCGATCAACTGGACGAAGCCGTGAAGCGAACGGCTGGTGGCGGCGAGCGCCTTTGCAATCGATTCGGTCGAAGGCCACCGCTCGCGCCCGTCGGCGGTGACGCGCTTGGATTTGTTGAAGGTGGTGGGATCGAGGCCGGATTTTCTTGCAAGCCCTGAAGGCGACAGGCCTGCTTGTTCGGCGAGCCGATCCAGCGCGTCCCAGATCTGCTCGTGGGTCAGCATTCCCAGCGCTTTCGGGGGTCTGGCCATCCGGCGGCCTCGGCTTAGGAATTATTCCCTCCATCAAACCGATTTTCACAGCACCGGGCAAGGGCGAGGTGACTACCCTTGAAGTGCGCCAGCCGCGCCGATACGGTCGGTTCGCATGGGGCCAAAATGACAATAAGTGAAGGACGATCCCGAACGCCTCAGGCCACAAGCAGGTTGGTCGCGTGCGCATGATCTACAAAATCTGCCCGGCTTCGGCGTGGCGCGAGGCGGAGCGGCAGGGCGTATTCCGGGGCAGCCCCGTCGATATCAGCGACGGCTTCATTCATTTCTCCACCGCCTCGCAGGTCGCGCAAACCGCGCGCAAACATTTCTTCGGCCAGACCGGTCTGTTCCTGATCGCCATCGACGCCGATGCGTTGGGCGAGGCGCTGCGATGGGAGCGCTCGCGCAACGACGAATTGTTTCCGCACCTCTATGGCGAGCTCGATCTCGGCGCGGTCACCGGGGTGCTCTCGATGCGCGCGCGGTCCGACGGATATCACGACATCCCGGAGCTCGAGCCTTGATCCGCGCCTTCGATGCGTTCTCGCTGCCGCTCTTGCGCTGGTTCGATCCAGAGGACGCGCACCACCTCGCGGTGCAGGGGCTAAAACTGTTTCCGCTCGGGCGGCCGCAGCCGGACGATCCGAAGCTGGCGGTGCGGGCCTTCGGCCTGAATTTTCCCAATCCGATCGGCATGGCCGCGGGCTTCGACAAGAATGCGGAAGTGCCGGATGCGCTGCTGCGCCTCGGCTTCGGCTTTGTCGAAGCCGGGACCGTGACGCCGAAGCCGCAAGGCGGCAACCCGCGGCCGCGTCTGTTTCGGCTGGAGCGCGATGAGGCCGTCATCAACCGGCTCGGTTTCAACAGCGACGGCGCGGAGGCGGTGTTGCGGCGGCTGGCGCGGCGCGCGCATCTCGGTGGCATTGTTGGCGTCAATGTCGGCGCCAACAAGGATTCCGCCGATCGCACCGCCGACTATGTGAAGCTGATCGAGAGCTTTGCGCCGGTGGCGAGTTATTTCACCGTCAACGTATCGTCGCCGAACACGCCGGGCTTGCGCAATCTGCAGCAGGCCACCGCGCTCGACGACCTGCTGGCCAGGGTGATCGATGCCCGCGAACGCGTGCGGAAAAACGCCGGCGACTCGCCTGTGCTGCTGAAGATCGCGCCGGACTTAAGCCTTGCTGAACTCGACGACGTCGTGCAGATCGCGCGCTCGCGCCGCGTCGACGGCATGGTCGTGAGCAACACGACGCTGGCGCGGCCCAAGACCTTGCGCGAGCATACGCGCGCCAAAGAGGCGGGCGGTTTATCGGGCCGGCCATTGTTCCGGCTGTCGACCCGGATGGTGGCGGAGGCCTATGTGCGGGTCGAAGGCGCATTTCCGCTGGTTGGCGTCGGCGGCATCGATTCGGGCGGCGCAGCGCTGACCAAAATCCGCGCCGGCGCCAGCCTGATCCAGCTTTATTCGGCGCTGATCTACAAGGGTCTCAGCCTGATCGACGACATCAAGAACGATCTTGCGTCCACGCTGCTGCGCACTGGGCGCGATCAGCTCGCCGAGATCGTCGGCGCCGATGCAGCGACGATCACGGCGGAGGACTGGCCGGTGAGTTAGGGCGGGAGCGGACATGACGGCCTGAAAAAGCCTCTGCCGCTCAACCTTCAGCGGCGGAACCGGCTGTGAACATCTTCGCTGGGAGCGTTGGCGAGCTTCGCACCGCGCTCCTGAAGGCGGCCGAAAGCGCGGCAAGCGCATCGCGCGGCCGTCCGTCCTTGACCCTTGTGTGAAGTAGAACCGGCAAGCGCGGCAAATCCGGAAGCCCGAGCTTGGGGCCTACGTCGACGGCGCCAAACGGCAGCATGCGCGGAGCCAACGCGGCAACGCCGAGCCCGGCCATGACGGCGGCTGCGACCGCCGCAACGCCGCCGCCGACGAAAATTTCTGTCCAGGGCACGCCTGCCGCATCGAGAAGCTGCCCGGCCATCGCACGCACACCGCAGGGCTCGGCCATCGTGGCAAGCGGCAGCGGCTCGCCTGCGCGATGCTGCCAGCTGGGCGCCGCGAACCAGCCGAATTGTTCTTCGGCAAGAACTTGTCCATCGCTCCGCCCGGCATGCAGGCGGACGATCACCGTGTCGAGCTCCCGCCGGTCGAAGCTCTGAAGCAGATCGGCCGTCGATCCGATCCGGATTTCGATCAACAATTGCGGATCTTGCGCATTCATGCGTGCGATCAGCGCGGGGAGCTCCGGCCCGGCAACATGGTCGCTGATGCCGATGGTGAGACGCTGCCGGGCTTCGGCAAATACCGTGAGCGAGCGATCGTGTACCTGCAGGAGTTGGCGCGCGTGTTCGAGGAAGGCTGCGCCCTGCGCCGAGAGCTGCACCGACCGCGGCGTCCGTTCGATGAGCCGACAGCCGAGCCTCTCTTCGAGCCGCTTCAGCTTCAAGCTGACCGCGGCCTGCGTCGTCTGCATGGACTCGGCCGCGCGCGTGAAGCTGCCAAGCTCGGCGATGCGGATGAAAGCCCGGACGGCATCCAGGTCGAGGGGGCGGTCGGTCATTTTCAGAAGTTATAGCTGATATCGATATCCATAGCATACAAAAATAGTCGGGCGGCACCTAATGTCAAACCGAGTCAAGAGACCAAGGCAAAATAGAAGGGACCCGCGATGCCACTCATTCACGTCCAACTGCGCGCCGGAAAGCCGGAAGTCTACAGGCAGGCGATCCTCGACAGCCTTTACCGCGCGATGCGCGACGCGCTCGGCGTGGCCGAAGGCAACCATTTCATGACCATCACCGAGCACGCGGCTTCGAACTTCCGCCATGGCGGCGCCTATGGCGTCGCCCGTAGCGACGATCTCGTGTTCATCCAGATCACGGTGCTCAACACCCGCACCGTGGAACAGAAGAAAGCGCTGTTCCGACGGATCGCAGAGCTGCTCGGCGAAAACCCCGGCATCCGTCCGGAGGACGTGTTCGTGAACCTTTACGACGCCCCGAAAGAGAACTGGTCCGTCGGCCACGGCGCGCAATTGGTTTGAGGCGGTGCCACCGCGCTAGAAGTCAGTCACAGCTCGACCACCATGCCGTCGCTTGCCGCCTCATGGCCGAGCGTGTCGAGCCGCGCCAGCATGTCGTCGCTCATATGGGTGAGGATCAGCCGCTTCGGCTTGATTGCGCCAAGATGCGCTGCAAGTGTTTTCAGGCTCAGGTGATTTTTGACCTCTCTGTCGTAAGTATAGGCCTCGGCGATCAGCAAATCGGCGTCGCGGCCGAGCGGGATCAGCGTCTCCGTCCATTCGGTATCGGCGGTATAGGCGATGACGCGGCCTTCGGTTTCGATCCGGTAGGCGAGGAAGGGGCCGCCGGATTCGCCATGCACGACCGGAAACGGCGTGACCTTGACCGCGCCGAAGCTCGCCGTCACCTCCGGCTCAAGCGCGACAACTCTAAGATCGAACCGCTGTTTGGTCTTCGAGGAATTTTCGAACAGCGCTTCCATCGCTTGCGCAAGCCGCGTCTCGATTCCCCTGGGCCCGGCGATCGTAAGCGGTCGGGCGCGGCGGGTGAATTGCGCGTCAAGCAGCAGAAACGGCAATCCGGCAAAGTGATCGCCGTGGAAATGCGTGATCAGGACGAGATCGATATCGTCGCGGGCAATGCCGTGCCGCTTCAGCGCCGGCAGCGAGAAAGCGCCGCAATCGATTAGGAAATTGGCGCCTTTGCCGGTGACGTGAAAACAGGTGTTGTACCTGCCGCCGGAGCCGAAGGCATCGCCACAGCCGATAAATTGTAACCGCATCGGGTTTTCCCTCGGTTTTCAGCCGGGCTTTGGCATCTTGGCAAACGAAGCGCGCAGGTTGGCCGGATAGCGCAATGCTTGCAACCCGCCGCGCGCGGCATAGAGCGCAAGCATGGCCGTCCAAAGGCCGTCATTGCCGAAGGAGCGCAACGCAAACCATGTGCCGAGAAAGATCAGAAGCGAGAGCACCATCAGATTGCGCATGTCCCGCGCCCAGGTCGCGCCGATGAAGATCCCGTCATAGGCAAAGGCGAACACGGCCAGTAGCGGCGACACCGCCACGAACCCCAGATAATCCCTCGCGATCTGACGCACGTTCTCGCTTGCGGTCATGGCGTTGATCAGCCACGGACCGAACAGCGCGAAAGTCGCTGCGACCACGAACGCAAAGCCTGCTCCCCATGAAAGCACGAGGCGGACCGCGCCCGAAAACGCGGCGCGATCGCGCCCGCCAACGGCTTGTCCGCAGAGTTGCTGGGCGGCATTGGCGAGACCATCGAGGAAGAAGGCGCTGACCAGCAGGAAATTGTTCAACACTGCGTTGGCGGCGAGGATCACATCGCCCGAGCGCGCGCCCTGCGCGGTGAAGAACAAAAGCGCCGCAATCAGCGCCGCGGTGCGGATCATGATGTCGCGATTGACCGAGAGCATGCGGAAAAGCTTGGTTCGATCGAGCAATGCCGCGCGCGGCACCTTGAACGGCTCATGCGTCAGATATCGTGCGACCAGAACGCCCAGCACAAGCCCGGCCGCTTCGGCGAGCACCGCGGCAACCGCAGCGCCCGCGATCCCGGCGTCGAGCGCGATCACCAGCGCCATGGTCGCGGCCATGTTGATGAAGTTGATCGCGATCTGAATCAGCAACGCCAGCCCCGCATGCGCCTGTCCGATCAGCCAGCCGAGTACGACATAATTGGAGAGCGCCAATGGTGCCGACCAGATTCGTATGACGAAGTAGGCTCTCGCGGCGCGGGTGACGCCCTCGCTGCCGCCCATCGCGTCCAAGAGGATCGCGGCAAGCGGCATTTGCAGGACAATGAGGCCGCAACCGGCAAGTGCGGCGATGATGAGGCCCCGCACCAGCAGCGCGCGTATCTCCTGTGCTTCGCCCGCCCCCAGCGCCTGAGCGGTGAAGGCAACCGTGCTCATGCGCAGGAAGGAAAACAGCCAGAACAGGCAATCGAAAATCACCGACGCGATCGCCACCCCGCCGAGCAGCGCGGCGTCGCCGAGCCGGCCGATCGCGATCGTGGAGACGATTCCGATCAGGGGCGTCGTCAGGTTCGCGACCATCGCAGGCCCTGCGATGGAAAAAACCTGCGTGGTCGTAACCTTGGAGATGGAATTCAAGTGGATGGAACCAGCAGGATCTTATCGCCCGCGCGGCGTGCCGAACAGCCGCATCAATAGCCAGACCGGAATGACGATGACGGCGCCGAGCAGGAAGTAGCGCCAAAGCCAGTTAATGGCATCGAAGCCGAGATCCCAGAGCCGCCGGAACAACAGGCGGATGCTCTGGAAAATATTCCAGGGATCGAAGCCGATCGCGGCAAGTACCACGCCGACCAGGATCGACAGCAGCACCAGGCGGAATGCCACCATCAGCGGCGAGCCGCCAAGAAAGCGGCGCAAGCCGTCATTGGCCGCCGGCAATTCCTTCGTATCGTTCGGCATCGATGTCTCCCGCGGTTTCTCCGCTCACTCTAGTACAGTGCAGGGCGGGTGGGGAACCCGCCTAGCGGCGTCAATGGCGGATTACCTTGCCTTCACGTATTTCGACTGCATTTTGTTATTGCGAACCAGCATCGGCAGCGCCTGAAACCGCGATACCTTTCAACATCCGCTCCAGCGTTTCCAGCCGGTCGGCTTCGCGGGGTGGCTTGTCCCAGCGCAGCCGGTTGATGCGCGGAAACCGCATGGCGACACCCGACTTGTGCCGCGTCGAGCGCTGCAGGCCTTCGAAAGCGACCTCCAGGACCAGCCCCTGTTCAGGTTCATGAACGACGTGGCGGACGGGTCCGAATTTTTCCGTGGTATTGCGGCGGACAAATCGATCGATCTGCATCAACTCCTCGTCGGTGAAACCGAAATAGGCCTTGCCGACCGGCACCAGTTCTTCGCCGTTCCCGGTCGAAATCCACACCCCGAATGTATAGTCTGAATAATAGGACGAGCGCTTGCCGTGCCCGCGCTGGGCATACATCAGCACGGCGTCGATGATGTGCGGATCGCGTTTCCACTTCCACCATTGGCCCTTGGGGCGGCCCGGAAGATAAAGCGCGTCGCGGCGCTTCAACATCACGCCTTCGACCGCGTCGGCATCTTCGCCGGCGCCCGCGCTCTTCGGATCGCGCCGCGCCAAGGTCAGGGCCTCCCAGCTATCGAAGGGGATTGTCGGCGAGAGATCGACCCGCGGATCGGCAAGCCTGGCCACAAAGCTCTCTAATCGCGCGCGACGCTCGGCGAACGGCAGGGTGCGCAGGTCGGCATCACCATCGCCAAGCAGATCGTAGGCGCGCAAATGAATCGGATAGTCCTTCATCAATTTCGGCGACACGACCTTGCGGTTGAGGCGCTGCTGCAACACGTTGAAACTCTGCACGCGGCCGTCGCGCACCACCAGTAGTTCGCCATCGATTGCGCCGGGAAGATGCAGCGAAGGCAACAGGTCGGGAAAGCTTTTGGTGATGTCCTCGCCGCTTCGCGAATAAAGCCGCGCCAGCATGTGGCCGCGCGTGTCGCGGCCCCCGACCGCCTGAACCCGGATGCCGTCCCATTTCCATTCCGCGATGTAGTCGGCCGCATCAAGACCAGCGAAGTCGGTATTCTCGATCGCATGCGCCAGCATTACGGGGCGGAACGGGGCTGGATCGAGATTGACCGGTTGTTCGCCGCGGCCCTCTAGCCACGCGAACAGGTCGAGATAGGGCGGCGTGAGCCCCGGCCACATCAATTCGATGTCGTGCGGCTCCTTGTTGCCAAACTCGGCTGCGGCGGTCTTGGCAAGCCGCGCCGAGATGCCGATCCGCATCGCGCCGGTGACGAGCTTCAACAGCGCCCAGCGGCCGGTCTCGTCCAACTCGTCGAGCCAGCGGGAA
The DNA here is from genome assembly GCA_963722265.1 of uncultured Alphaproteobacteria bacterium. Taxonomy (GTDB): domain Bacteria; phylum Pseudomonadota; class Alphaproteobacteria; order Rhizobiales; family Xanthobacteraceae; genus Bradyrhizobium. Next base: position 258,967 of record CAVRKR010000004.1, read on the forward strand.
AGCTGTCTCGGCAGTTCGGACTTGCCGAGCGTGCGAAGCGTGGTGACGACTTCGGCAAGCGTCGGCGGGGGAGGGTTGTTGTGGCCCGCCGCCGCAGCCGGTACAGCCGCCTTCGGCCACATCAGCGCGACCGTCTCGGAGAGGTCGCCGACGTAGTCATAGGACAGCGCGAACAGCACCGGATCGGTGCGCTCGGCGATTAGGTCGCGGATCAGGCCCGGCTTGGCGTGTTTGAACGACAGCGCGCCGGTGAGCGCGGCAAGCGCATATCCGCGATCGGGGTCGCCGACCTCGCGGAAATAGGAAGTAAGCAGCCGCAGCTTGTTGTTGCGGCCGGGCTCATAGGCAAGCCGGTCGAGCAATGCGGCGAAGCGGTTCATTCGTCCGCTTCCTCGGCCGCAGGCGATGCTTCGCCCTCATCCTCATCGCCATAGCCGACCAGATCGAGCGGCCGCGCCGCGAGGCCGCGGGTCGTGCACCAATGCACCAGCGCGTCCTCCTGGCCATGGGTGACCCAGATTTCACCGGCGCCCGTCGCCTCGATGGTTTTCGTCAGCCCGTCCCAATCGGCGTGGTCCGAGATTACCAGCGGCAGTTCGACGCCGCGCTGGCGTCCGCGGGCGCGCACCCGCATCCAGCCCGAGGCGAAAGCGGTGACCGGATCGGGAAATCGCCGCGTCCAGATGTCGGAAGTGGCCGTCGGCGGCGCGATCGTGATCGTGCCGGCGAGATCGGCCTTCTTCACGCCTTTCACCGGGCGCAGCTCGCCGAGCGCCACCCCGCGGCTTTGGTAATAATCGGTGATCTTTTCCATGGCGCCGTGCAGATAGACCGGCGCGTCGTAACCGGCTTCCCGCATTAGCGCGATCACGCGCTGCGCCTTGCCGAGGGAATAGGCGCCGACCAGATGCGCCCGTTCCGGAAACAGCGCCACCGAGGCCAGCAGTTTCTTCACTTCATCGGCTGCATCGCCGTGGCGAAACACTGGCAGACCGAAAGTCGCCTCGGTGATGAAGACGTCGCAGGGCACCACCTCGAACGGCGCGCAGGTTGGATCGCGCGCGTCCTTGTAATCGCCGGAGGCAACGATGCGCTTCCCATTGCGGGAAACCGCGATCTGCGCCGAGCCGAGCACGTGACCGGCGGGATGAAATTTGACCGTGACGTCGCCGAGCTTGATTTCCTCGCCATAGGCGATCGCCTGCGTGCGGCCGGCAAAATTGTTGCCGTAGCGCAGCCGCATCACATCGAGCGTCTCTTGGGTGGCCAGCACTGCGCCATGGCCCGGCCGCGCATGGTCGGAATGGCCGTGGGTGATCACGGCCCGCTCGACCGGCCGTACCGGGTCGATGTGGAAGCCGCCGGGTTTGCAGCACAGGCCGGCGGCCACGGGCGTCAGGATGTCTTGCGGGCGCATTTCGATAATATAGGCTTGCGCTCTCCTCATTCGAGTCCCGCTTCCAACCGTTGAAGCCTGCTATCGGTTCGCAAGATGCCCGCGCGATTGTTCCTGTCCTCCGGCGATCTGGTTGCCGACCGGCGGTATGAGTTTGCGCGCGATCTTCGGCTCAAGGGCGACCTTGCCGCCGCCGCCGACCTTTTGGCCCAGGCCACCGAGCTTGCGCCCGGCTTCGCGTCGGCCTGGTTTACGCTTGGCGAAATTCGCCACCAGCTCGGCGAGCGTGACGCGGCGATTGCGGCCTTCCGCAGCGCGCGCGACGCCGATGCCGACGACCGCCACGGTGCAAGCGTCTGGCTGATGCGGCTTGGCGCCGAAGGATTGACTGACATGCCGCCGGCCTATGTGCGCACGCTGTTCGATCAATACGCGCCGAAATTCGAGGCCGCCCTGGTCGACGATCTCGGCTATCGCGGGCCCTCGCTGCTGTTCAAGGCGGTGCTCGACGCGCGCCGCGCGGTCCTCAAGCCCGCCTTCTTCAAGCGCGCCATCGATCTCGGCTGCGGCACGGGCCTGGCGGCGGCGGCCTTCGCCAAGGAAGTCGATCATTTCACCGGCATCGATCTGTCGCCGCGCATGATCGAGAAGGCGCGCTCAAGCGGCCTTTATGCCGAACTCGAAGTAGCCGGCATGCTGGAAGGCCTGCGCGGCAAGCCTGACGCCAGCGCCGAGTTGATCCTCGCGGCGGATGCGATGGTCTACGTCGCCGATCTCGTTCCCGTGCTGAAAGAGGTGAGGCGCGTTCTGGTTTCCGGCGGGCTATTGGCCTTTACCGTGGAAACCCATGGCGGTGACGGCGTCATCCTCGGCGAGGGGCTGCGCTATGCCCATGGCGAGAGCTACGTGCGCGCCGCGCTTCAATCGGCAGGCCTTGCATTGTCGCAGCTCGAGGCGCTGTCGGCCCGCAACTGAAGACAATACTCCCGTACCCGGTCTGGTCGTGGTCGCGGCAAAGCCGTGATCCCTGTCGGCGTTAGAAATGAAAAGATGATGATTTCAGCCTATTGCCTGACATTGCCGAAAGGCGGAACATTGCGTTCAAGATCCTGATAAAAAACCAGCGCGCAGGGAGAACACGGCCAATGACCAACCATCAGTCGCGACGCGATTTTTGCGTCACCGCCATCGCCACGGTTTTCGCGTCAACAACCTCGGTGAGGGCCGCCGAGAAGAAATACGATCCCGGCGCGAGCGATACCGAAATCAAACTCGGCCAAACGGTACCCCATAGCGGCCCGGGCTCGCTCTATGGTGTGCTCGGCCGGGTCGGGGAGGCCTATTTCCAGATGCTGAACGAAGGTGGCGGCATCAACGGGCGCAAGATCAAATTCCTTACCCTGGACGACGCCTATAGCGCGCCGAAATGCGTCGAGGCGACGCGGCGGCTGGTCGAGCAGGAAGAAGTGCTGGCGCTGTTTGGGTCGCTCGGCACCGCGCCACAAACCGCCGTGCACAAATATCTCAATTCGAAGGGCGTGCCGCAGCTTCTGCTCAACACCGGCGCGTCGAAATGGAACGATCCGAAGAACTACAAATGGACCATGGCGGGCTTGCCGCTTTACCCGACCGAGGCGCGGATTCTCGCCAAGCATGTCGTGCACGCCAGGCCGAATGCGAAGGTCGGAATCCTCTACCAGAACGACGATTTCGGCCGCGATTTCCTCAGCCCCTTCAAGAAGGTTTTGGAGGACGCCGGCGGCACTGCCAAGGTCATCATGGAGCAGACCTATGATTTGAGCGATCCGACGGTGGATTCGCAGCTCATCAACCTGTCGAAGTCGGGCGCCGACGTTTTCTATAACATCTCCACCGGCAAGGCGTCGTCGCAGTCGATTCGAAAGGTGGCCGAACTCGGCTGGAAGCCGCTGCAATTGTTGTCGGCGGGATCGACCGGCCGCTCCATCCTCAACGCCGCGGGCTTCGATAATGCGAAGGACATCGTTGCGATCCGATATTCCAAGGAGGCCGGAACCGGCCGCTGGCTAAAGGATCCGGACGCGATGGCGTTCGAGGCGCTGCGCGCGAAATATCTGCCCAACGTCGATCCCGACAACACCATCGCCTATGCCGGCTACGGTCAGGCGGTCACGATGGGCGAAATTTTGCGCCGCTGCGGCAACGAGCTGACGCGGGACAATGTGCTGAAGCAGGCCTCGACGCTGGCCGGCTTTCACTCGCCATTCTTCCTCGACGACATCAGTTACAGCTACACGCCCGACGACTACTCGCCGATGAAGACGCTCCATATCTCGGTCTTCGACGGCAAGGACTGGCAAATCTCCGAACAGCCCGTGACGGAGTAGCGGAATCATCTCCCTCTCCCGGCCTTTCGCGGGGAGAGGCGACCCTTGAGCCCCTCGACGAAATCGCGACAACGGCTTACCTCTTGGGCCGTGCCGTCCCAGATTATCCCCACTTCTCCGGACCCTTCAGCCGAGCTGCTGCCGGATGGTTTTCGCCGCTGGTTCGCAAGCCGCGGCTGGTCGCCGCGCGAGCACCAGCTGGCGTTGCTCGAAAAGGCTAACTCCGACCGTTCGGCGCTTCTGATCGCGCCAACCGGCGCCGGCAAGACGCTTGCGGGTTTTTTGCCGACGCTGGTCGAATTAAGCGCGACCCAGCCAAGCGTGGGGCGAGGAAAGAATGAAACAGCCGCGCTGAGCCCGCCAAGCAAGGCCTTCGTCTCCACCGGACGCTGCGTGCAGCGGAGCCGCGGCCTCCACACCCTTTACATTTCGCCCTTGAAGGCGTTGGCGGTCGATATCGCGCGCAACCTGGAAACGCCGATCGCCGAGATGGGCTTGGCCGTCAAGGTCGAGACCCGCACCGGCGACACACCGGTGTCGCGGCGGCAGCGCCAGCGGCGCTACCCACCGGACATCCTGCTCACCACGCCCGAGCAATTGGCGCTGTTGTTGTCGTCCGACGACGCGCCGTTTCTGTTCTCGCAGCTCAAGCGCGTCATCCTCGACGAATTGCATGCGCTGGTGACGTCCAAGCGCGGCGATCTGTTGTCGCTTGGGCTCGCGCGGCTGTGGCGGCTGGCGCCGCAGCTGCGCGCGATCGGGCTGTCGGCCACAGTGGCAGAGCCGGAATCGCTGGCGCGGTTCCTGGTGCCGCAGCGCGGCGGGGAAATCGAGGCCGCCGATATCGTGACGGCGGGCGGCGCGGCGGCGCCGATCGTGGAGATGCTCGACACGCGCGAAAGGCTGCCCTGGGCCGGCCACACCGCGCGCCACGCACTAAATGAGGTCTACGATCTCATCAAGCGCAACAAGACCACGCTGGTGTTCGTCAACACCCGCAGCCAGGCCGAGATGCTGTTTCAGGATCTGTGGCGGATGAACGACGATGGCCTGGCGATCGCGCTGCATCACGGCTCGCTCGATGTGGCGCAGCGCCGCAAGGTCGAGGACGCCATGGCCAAGGGAAGGCTGCGCGGCGTGGTCTGCACCTCCTCGCTCGATCTCGGCGTCGACTGGGGCGACGTCGATCTCGTCATCAATATCGGCGCGCCGAAGGGGGCCTCGCGGCTGATGCAGCGGATCGGCCGCGCCAATCACCGCATCGACGAAGCCTCGCGCGCCGTTCTTGTTCCGGCCAACCGCTTCGAGGTGCTGGAGTGCCGGGTCGCAATCGACGCGGTCAACGAGAACGCGCAGGACACCCCGCCGCTGCGCACCGGCGCGCTGGACGTGTTGGCCCAGCATGTGCTCGGCCGCGCTTGCGGCGAGCCGTTTTTCTCCGACGATCTCTATGGGGAAGTGCTGACGGCGGCGCCGTATTCGGGTCTGGCCCGCGCCGATTTCGATGATGTGGTCGATTTTGTTGCCACCGGCGGCTACGCGCTGAAAACCTATGAGCGTTTCGCGCGCATCAGGCAGGACAAGAATGGCCGCTGGCGCGTCACCAATCCGAAGGTGCGGCAGAGTTATCGGCTCAATGTCGGCACTATCGTCGAAGAGGCGATGCTGAAGGTGCGCCTGGTGCGCTCGCGCGGCGGCGGGTCGGGACCTTCCGGCGCGCTGGGGCGCGGCGGCCGCGTGCTCGGAGAGATCGAAGAATATTTCATCGAGGGACTCACGATTGGCGATACCTTTGTTTTCGGCGGCGAGGTGGTGCGCTACGAGCAGCTCGCTGAAGATCAGGTCTACGTCTCGCGCGCCAACGACGCCGACCCCAAGGTGCCGTCCTATATGGGCGGCAAGTTTCCGCTGTCCACCTATCTCGCCGAGCGGGTTCGCAAGCTGCTCGCCGACAAGCGCGCGTGGAGCGGCCTGCCCGACCAGGTACGCGACTGGCTGTCGCTGCAGGCGCATCTGTCACGCGTTCCCGGCACGCGCGAGCTCGTGGTGGAGAGTTTTCCGCGCGGCAACAAGCACTACCTCGTCTGCTATCCGTTCGAGGGACGGCTGGCGCACCAGACGCTCGGCATGCTGCTGACGCGACGGCTGGAGCGCGCCCGGATGCGGCCGCTCGGCTTTGTCGCCAATGAATATGCGCTCGCGATCTGGGGGCTTGGCGATGCGTCGTTCATGATCCGCCAGGGACGGCTTGATCTCAACGCGCTGTTCGACCCGGACATGCTGGGTGACGACCTCGAGGCGTGGCTTGCGGAATCCGCGCTGATGAAGCGCACGTTCCGCACCTGCGCGCTGATTTCGGGGCTGATCGCGCGGCGATTTACCGATGAGGAAAAAACCCGCCGCCAGGTGCTGTTTTCCACCGACCTGATCTACGACATGCTGTGCAAGCATCAGGCCGATCACGTTTTGCTGCGCGCCGCGCGCGCCGATGCCGCCACCGGCTTGCTCGATCTTCGCCGGTTGAGTGATATGTTGTTGCGAATCAAGGGCCGAATCGTCCACAGGGAACTGGACCGGGTTTCGCCTCTGGCGGTGCCGGTAATGCTGGAAATCGGCCGCGAAGCGGTTTATGGCGAAGCGTCCGACGAGCTGTTGGCGGAAGCCGCCGACGAACTGGTGAAAGAGGCGACTGGATAGGCTGTGACGGGGCGCGCGCAATCTCTCAATGACGAATCTCCCGACGCGTCCACGGCCACCATCGATGTCGCCGGGGTGACGCTTGCAGCCGATCTCTCCGGCGCGCTGTTCTGGGAAGAGCAGAGCCTGCTCGTGGTCTCCGACCTGCATCTGGAAAAAGGCTCGAGCTTTGCCGCCCGCGGCGTGTTGCTGCCGCCTTACGACACGGTCGCAACGCTTGGCCGGCTCGCCGCCGTGATCGCCCGCCACGATCCGCGGGTGGTGATCGCGCTCGGCGACAGCTTCCACGACCGTAACGCCCATGAGCGGTTGTCTGTGCCCGACCGCGAGGCACTCTCGGCGATGCAAGTGCGGCGCGACTGGATCTGGATTTCAGGCAATCATGACCCGGCATTGTCGCCCGATCTCGGCGGCATCGTCGCCAGCGAAGTCGCGATCGGCCCCATCGCGTTTCGTCACGAGCCGACCGGAGCTATTGGCGAAATTGCCGGACACCTTCACCCCAAGGCACGCGTGGCCACGCGCGCGCGGTGGATGGAGCGGCGCTGTTTTGCCAGCGACGGCGAGCGCGCGGTGATGCCGGCGTTCGGCGCCTACACCGGCGGCTTGAGCATCCGCGACGAGGCCTTTGCAAGAATATTCCAGGCGACGAGCTTCCTGGCGCATGTGCTCGGCGATTCCAGACTGCACGTGATCGCGGCGTCGCGCTGTTATTGATTTGCCCGGTCGGGTAGTTTGGCGAATTTCGTGTCTGGTCCCCTCGCACAAAACTGATTTGCCCGTCGTGTCAATCTGTCGCAACCCGACGGGATTGATCTCGACCCCAAATCAAAAGCATTTTCCCGCGCTGTCCCGCCTCACCAAGAGGGGCGTTTCGCGATCGTCACGAACGTTGGGTGCGGGATGCGGTGGACGCTTTGGCGCTTTTGACGAATGGCGCACAAGGCGGACGGCGAAGTCGTGTGGTCCTGACATCCCGACGCTGATGTCAAGCTTGCGAGGTGATGATCTTGCGGGCGACGGTGGCAAGAAAGCCCGGTCACCGGGGAGAGCGCGAAGGAAACCGTTAAAACCATTGCGCGGGGAATGCCGGGTGTTTTCCGGTGTGACCGTGGTGACTACACTCGTATGCTTGTTTTATTTTGCATGCGAGGCTGCGGGCGCAGCGAGCGCCCGGCATTCCCTGCGCACTCTTTAATTTCGAGGGACAATGTTCGTGCATCACCCGGGCGCCATCCGCGCCGCGGGAAGGTGGAGGTTTGTCGTCTCCCTCGCCCCGCTTGCGGGGAGAGGGTTGGGGTGAGGGGCTCTATCCGCGGACTGAGCTCGTGGAGAATCCCCCTCACTCGAATTGCTCCGCAATTCGACCTCTCCCCCGCAAGCGGGGCGAGGTGACTCGAAAACGCTCTTGATTGGCTCTTTGACAATTGAATCCGAACTTCTTCTCACCGCGGCCTTGAGCGAGGACGAAAAGGCAGCGCTACGCCGCCTTCGCCTGCACGGCGTCGCAAAATTCGGCGAGGCGGTCGGCGAGCCGAAGCGTCGCGGGGCTCGCTTCGGGCGAGGCCACCAATGCGACTTCCGTCTTGTCGATCGGCGCGAAACCGTCCCGCACGGTGAGAACGCGGTGGTCCGCCTGGATTGCCATCTCCGACAGAATGCTCACGCCCATGCCGGCGGCAACCGCAGCCTGAATGCCGGCGAGGTTGGAGGAGGTATAGGCCATGTGCCAGGTGCGGCCTTCGCTTTCCAGCGCATGAATCGCGCCCGAGCGATAGAGGCAGCCGGCGGGATAGCCGATCAGCGGCACCGAGCCGGTTTTTGAATCGACGGGGTGAGATTTGCTGGTGATCCAATGCACGCGCTCCGGCCACACCGCGATGCCGCCCTTTTCGCCGGCGACGCGCTTGAACAGCGCGAGGTCGAGGTCGCCGCGTTCGAGATCGCGCTTGAGATATGAGCTTTGATCGGCGCGGACGTCGAGCCGAAGGCTCGGATGCGAGCGCGAAAATGCCGCCAGCAATTTCGTCAGCCGGTAGGCGGCAAAATCCTCGGGCACGCCGAGCCGGACCGCGCCTTCGTTTCCTGGCCGCGTCATCACGTCGCGGGCTTCTTCCGCCAGCGCCAACAGCCGCCGCGCATAGGACAGCAGCCGCTCCCCGGCTTCGGTCGGCGTCACGTCCTTGCCGCTGCGGTTCAACAGCGGCTGGCCCACATCTTCTTCCAGCCGCTTGATCTGCTGGCTGACGGTGGATTGGGTGCGATGGACGCGCTCGCCGGCGCGGGTGAAGCCGCCGGCATCCACCACGGAGACGAAACTGCGCAAAAGCTCCAGATCGAGCATCGCGTGACCTTTGTTCTTGCCTATTCAATTTTCCACTGGATACGAGTTTAACATTTAATTTCTAAATATCAAGGGGCGAGCCTACATCGGGGGTCCAGGGAGAATTCCCATGTCGCTTGCCCCTTCGGTCACAGTTCCCCGCGCCACCTTCAACCCGCTGCCGTTCCATATCGGTCTTTTCTGCCTGCTCTGGAGCTTTGCCTTCATCGCCGCAAGGGTCGCCGTAACCTATTGTCCGCCGCTCATGCTGCTGGCCGCGCGGTTTTCGCTGGCCGGAATCCTGATCCTGGGCACTTCCGCTCTTCGGCGCGAATCCTGGTCGCTGTCCCTTCGCGACACCTGCGCGTTCGCGGTCATCGGCCTCGCCAATAACGCGCTTTATCTCGGCCTGGGTGTCACCGGCCTTCAGACCGTATCCGCCGGCCTCGGCGGCCTGATCATCAGCGCCAATCCGGTATTCACTGCGGTGCTGGCCGCGCTTTTGCTCGGCGAACAGCTCACCTGGCGCAAGGTCATGGGATTGTTGCTTGGCGTTCTCGGTGTGGGCTTCATCGTCTGGCACCGCATGTCGGTCGGTACCGACAGCCCGCACGGCATCCTGTTCACATTGGCGGCGCTGGCGTCGATCGTCGGCGGCACCATCCTGTTCAAACTGTTGGCGCCGAAGGGCAGTCTGTGGATCGGCAACGGCGTGCAAAATCTGGCAGCGGGTATCGTGCTGCTGCCGATCGCGTTCTCGATGTCTGACGTCGGCGACATCGTCCCGAACGCACACCTCGTGGCTGCATTCACGTTTCTCACGCTCGGCGTATCGATCATCGGCTATCTCCTGTGGTTCCATCTGCTCAAGGTTTGTGGAGCGACCGCAGCGAGCGCCTACCATTTCCTGATGCCGCCGCTCAGCATGCTGTTCGCCTGGATGATGCTCGGCGAGCATGTCGAATTCCGGGATCTCTTGGGGATCATTCCGGTCGCACTGGGCATTTATCTGGTGACGCGTTCCGGCAGGATCGGGCGTTGAGATCGCTGTGACACTTTCTTCGTAACCCCGAAAACGGAGGGCAAGATGCCTGCATTCTACATCGCCGAACACATCATCACCGATCCCGAAAGGTTCGAAGAATACAGGGTCAAGGTCGGTCCGATGATTGCCCGATATGGCGGACGGTATCTGACCAAAGGTGGAAGTCATAAATTTCCGGAAGCGGCGCATTGGAAGCCGGAGCGCGTCGTCATCATCGAGTTTCCGGACATGGGCAGTCTCGGTTCCTGGTACAATTCCGCCGAATATCAGCCGCTCTTTGCCCTCCGCAAGCAATCCACTGGCGACAAGGACATGGTGATCGTCCTTGAGGGCATATAGGCGCGCGCAAATGTTCTAGCCGAGGCGCGCCATCGCTGCGTCGATGATGGGTTTTGCGCTCAACAGGAGTTCACGATGACGTTATCCATCACGCTGATCGGCGGTCCCACCGCACTGATCGAAATCGACGGCTTTCGGCTGCTCACCGATCCGACCTTCGACGCGCCGCGGGCCTATCAATTGCCGCACGTCAAGCTCGAGAAGCTTGCCGGCCCGGCGCTCAGTGCGGAGGCGATCGGCGAGGTCGATGCCGTGCTGCTGAGCCACGACCAGCACGCCGATAATCTCGACGATTCAGGCAAGGATTTTCTCGTCAAGGCAAAACGTGTGCTTACCACGGTCGTGGGCGCAAAACGGCTCGGCAACCATGCCGAAGGCTTTGCGCCCTGGGCAACCACCAAATTGAAGAGCAAGGACGGACGTTCGCTGACCGTCACCGCGGCGCCGGCGCGGCATGGTCCGGCCGGCATCGAGCCGTTGGCTGGCGACGTCATCGGCTTTGTACTGACGTCGGCAAATGCCGGCAGCCGTCCGATCTATATCAGCGGCGATACGGTCTGGTACGATGGCGTCGCCGAGGTTGCGCGCCGCTTCAAGGCCGGTGTGGTGATGCCGTTCGCGGGCGCGGCGCAAACCCGTGGATCTTTCCATCTGACCATGGACACCAACGACACCATCGAAACCGCCCGCGCGTTTCCGGATGCGGTGATCGTGCCGCTGCACACCGACGGTTGGGCGCACTTCCGCCAAAATGCCGCCGATTTGCGGGCGTCGTTCGATACGCTCGGGTTTGGATCGCGCCTGAAGCTTCTCGAACCCGGCATCGCCACCGTGATAGAGATGCCAGGTTAGTCCTTGCGGAACATGATCGACGCCATCCAGCCGGTCATCGGCGTCACGAAGGCGGCGGGGTCGGTTCGAGCAGTTTCTCTGCCGGGATACTGGCGACCAATTCGGCCAGCGTCGGCTGGATCGACGGAGCGACCGCAATGGCCGCAGAGGTGACATCATCCTCATTCAGGCGGCCCGCCGTGCGACTTACGACGATCATGATTGCACAGACGACATAGAACGCCACGCCAATCGCGTACGTGTTGGCAATGCCGAAAGCGATCGACAAGGCCATGCCGAGCACCGACGCAAACATCGACGTAATACCGTTGGCGCTCCAGAAGAACGGAAGTAACTCCGAGTGACGGCGCCAGACACTCAGGCCGAGCGGGAACATCATTCCCATGCAGAATGCCGGCGGCGCCAGCAGCAGCACGGACAGCAGAATGCGCATATCGGTGGCAGCCGATCGCGCCCAGGTGGTCACCAAGGGAGTGAGTAGTCCTGCCACCGCGAGCATGGTCAGGAGTGCAACAGCCCTGGCGATGACCGTGGCCGGCCGAGGGTAATGTGCAGCAACGGTGGTGCTGCCGATCCCGCTGAACAGGAGAATCGCGAAAAGCACGACAGCGAGCCCATAGACCGGATGTCCAAGGAAGACCATCAGCCGCTGCATCTGCGATATCTCAATCAGCATGAAGCCCATGCCGATCGCGCAGAAATACGTTACCGGTGGCGTCAGCGCCGTCAGCGGCATCCGCTTCGCGAGACGGACGAACGGAACGATGATGTAGTAGGCGCAGGCGAAAAACGCCACCACGATCAAGATCAGCGTCATGCTGATCGCCGCATTGTTGTTGGAAAGGGCGGCCGATGGCTTGGTGAGAAGATTCGTGAAGCGTTCCGTAAAGAAGAAGAACGGATTGTCGTCCGTCGAGGGAGTGATATTTTCCGTTAGCGAGGCAAAGAACGCAGTGTCTGCCTTGCCGGACATCAGCGTCGACGTGACCTTGTCGTAAGCGACGTCCGGCCCCAGGAATATCTTGAAGCCTTGGGCCTGAAGTCTCTCGCGCGCGTCTCGCCATTGGACATTGGTAAAGGCGTCTGGACGGGTGATGACGGTTACGATGTTGTCGACGTTCGCTACGACAACGTGATCCGATAGCTCGGCTGCGGGCACGCCGTTGCGCCGGAGCGCACGCGCTGCGATCGCCACGAGGCGGTAGAGCTCGACGCGGTGATTTTTCGGGTCGAACCAGCGCGATACCGACAGCATCCCGCCCGGCTTCAACGCCCGGTAAAAATCATCCCACGCCTCTACGGTATAGAGCCGGTTTTCCGTAAGCGTTAATCCGCCGGCGGCGGTTGCGGCCCAGGTATCGATCAACGAAATCTGCACAAGGTCGTATCGTTCGGATGAATGGTTGATGTAGCTGCGAGCCTCGGCATTGACCAAAGACACACCGGGCTGACGATCGAGATGGCCGGAGAAGTCGGCGAACTTGTCGGTGAGGACCTCGAAAATCGCGGGGTTGATCTCGATCGCGCGCACGTGCTTGGCGCCGAATAGAAGCCCGGAAAGGATGTCGCGGCCGCCGCCCACGCCGACAACCGCGACATCGGTCATTGGCTGCACCAAATAGGCGGCATTGATGACGTCGTCCTTCAGGTAAGCGAGCTTGCCGATGTCGCCGTCGTGCCGCGTGATGACCGTGTTGGCACCCGCATCGATATCGAGGATGTGCTGGTCGATCTTCGCTTGCGGTGTGTGGGCAAAACCCCAGCCGAACGGCTCAGACTCGCCGAGCCCGATCACCCTGATGCGGGAGTAAGTGTTCCAGCGCTCGAACAGCGTTCCCATCTGCTGGGTGCCCTTGGCCCAGAACACGCCGAGATGGCTCTTGCTGGAAATATCCAACCCGGCGTGCACGGCCGTTGCGGCAGCCAGCGTCAGCGTGACGGCGGCGCTCAGACGCAGGCTGCGGACGTCTCGGCCATTCCGCGCCATGATCCAGCCCGCACCGGCGGCAAAAGCTCCGATCCCCAATGTTGCACTCACGGGATCGACGACGAGCAACAGGAGGATCACCCCGATGCATCCGAGCGCCGCGCCTGCAAGGTCGGCCGCATAGAGCCGACCGCCGCCATAGGGCAGGCGCGTCAACAGAAGCGTTATGCAGACGCCGCTTTCGGTAAAGGGCCTTACGAAGGCGACCGTGGCGATCCCCAGGACCACCAGCACGTAGTCTGCCGGAACTACGAGCGGCACGCACAGGAACGCAATCATTGCGCCAACGCCGGTGATCGCAAACCACGCAGCGTGGCTCGCGAATTCCGCACCTACCCGCTCGGGAGCGTAGCGGGCCGGCTTCTCGTAAACCTCCATCGCTCCGCGGGTAAGTCCGAGCATCGCAAGGGAAATGGCGGCAAACGCGAAATGGTAATACAGCATGACGCTGAAGAAACGCGTGATCAGGATCTGGTAGGACAGCGTCGTGGTGGCCAATATGAAAATCGCGAAATAATAGCGGCCTGGAATTCGGGGGGATGCTTGCAAGACAGTGTCCTCGATGAAGTCTCGACCAATCCGCGATGGCTGTCGCTCCCTACCCTACCTTCCATAAGGTTTGCTTAAGAACGCCCGCAGTTGCCCCGTAATTCGGGAGCCAGCCATGGCGGTCGCCAGTGCCGAAAGCGCGCTCGCTCGTTGGTGGGCTAATCCTTGCGGAACACGATCGATGCCATCCAGCCGGTCATCAGCGCCATGAAGGCTGTGACCATCCCGTAGACAAGACCGTCCTGGCGCGCCGCGGTGGCGACGAACTGTTCGAAGCCGACCTTGACGATGTCGAATGCGGTGTCGGTTCGCGCGATCAGCGCGCCATCGGAAAGCAGCTTGATCTCGACCTCATAGGTCCCGATCGGCACCTCGGCCGGAAGCGGAATGCCGGTGCGAAAAAGCGTCGGCGTCAGGAAAGTCACCGCGGAGGTTTCCTCGCGATAAAGCCCGTGTTCGGCGCGCAGCCGCACGAAGGCGCGGCGGAACGCGTCGTTCGGCACGACGTCGCCGTAATCGGTTCCGACGCGCTGGGTCAAGAGCACATTGTTGAGGCCGAGTTGCTGCCGCCTCTCGACATCGGGGGATGCGATGGCGTCGAACGGCCGGTTCGAAAACAGGGCGAGATAGGTCGGCACCTGGAGGAATTCGCGGTAGTCGGTGTTGATCCAGATGCCGAATTTACGCTCCTTCCGGCGCGTCACCATGTCGGCGCGGGGCCCGATCACGGTGACGACGAGGTCATAGCTGTTGCGGTTGGCGGGCGTGGTCGCATCCTTCTCGACCGAGCCGAACAGCACTAGCTCCTCGCCGGAATAGTTCGGTGTCACGGTCACCCGGTGGTTGGAGACCGACACGATTAGCCGTTCGGCGCGCGCGGGCGAAACGACGAACACCATGCCCAGCGCGAGCAGGAGGCCGACCGCTGCGAGGAAACGGCGTCCGGTCATCCGGTGCCTCCGGTTTCCCGGATGGTGAAGAGATCGTCGGGACGGATCACGAGTTCGATCGCAAACCTGATGCCGACCGCTAATATCAAAAGCCCGAGCAGCAGCCGCAAATGTTCGCCGCGAATCCGCTGACCGGCGCGTGCGCCGAATTGCGCGCCGGTGACCCCGCCCACCATCAGGATCAGCGCCAGCACCGCGTCGACCAGATGGTTGGTGACCGCGTGCAGCAGGGTGGCGAATGTCATGGTGACGAGGGTGAGCACCATCGAGGTGCCGATCACGGTGGAGGTTGGCACCCGCAACAGGTAGATCATGATCGGGATCAGGATGAAGCCACCGCCGATGCCCATCACCGCGCCGATGAATCCGATGATCATGCCGACGGTGACGACGGGAATGACCGACAGATAGATCTTGGAGCGCTTGAAACGCATCTTCAGCGGCAGGCCGTGGATCCAGCCGTGGCTACCGGAGCGGCGCAGCGGAATGGCGACGCCGCGCCGAGCGCGCATGATCGAACGCAGGCCCTCCCAGAACATCAGCCCGCCCACAGTAGAGAGCAGCACGACGTAGGAAAGTGCGATCATGAGGTCGAGCTGACCGAGCGAGCGCAGCAGCGTGAAGGTCCACACACCAAGCGCTGTGCCGATCGTGCCGCCGCTGAGCAGCACCAGCGCCAGTGCCGGGTCGATGGCGCGGCGGCGCCAATAGGCGATCGCCCCCGAAAACGACGAGGCCGCGATGTGGCTGGCGACGGAAGCGACTGCGACCGCAGGCGCAATGCCGATGAAGATCAACAGCGGCGTCATCAGAAATCCGCCGCCGATGCCGAACATCCCCGACACGAATCCCACCGCCGCGCCCATCGCGAGGATGAGGAAGACATTGACCGGAATATCCGCGATCGGGAGATAGAGTTGCACGCGCGTCGCTTCGGAAATGAGCCCTGAGGCTGGCCGAAACCGCTCACGGCAAGGTTTCTTTGGGAGTGCGGATCAAATGCCGCGCCTCTGCATAGCCGAAATCGCCGATGGGAGGGACTAAAGAATCCGCCGGAAGCAGCTTTTTTGGCGCTTTGCGCCGTGCATTTTTTCTTGTGGTGAAAAATAAGGATTAACGGGTGACCGGCTCAGGGCTTCCCTACGGGATCGGTGACGAGATTCATCGCAATGGCTTCCCTTGGGCCAAGCCAGCGGATGTCGCGGGTCTCGGACATGGCCTCCACGACGGCGGAGGATACGCCCATCTTGTTCATGTAATGCAGGACCATCCCGGCGGTCCGCTGGGTGTCGGCGACCGGGTCATGGACGGGCGAGAGCGTCACAAAGCGGTGGACGCCGAGCGCCGAGCCCTCGATGCCGTAGCGGGGCTTGCCACCGGCATAGACGAGCACGCAGGCGCTGGCACAATACGATCGCCCGACGTGGCCCGATGCATCGGCAACGCCGACCGCGGTTGCAAGCCCGCGCGATCGGATGATCTCACCCATGATGATGGCCTGGCCCAGATCGCCGCCGGGAGAGGAAAGCAATACGGCGTCGCCTGGCGTCAGATGAGCTTCGTCGAGCTTTTCACGCAGCCAGCCCGCGGCCGCGGCGCCGATCTTGCCGCTGATCGCCAATGCGGCCCGGGTGTGGCCGGAACCGTCGAGGTCGGCGTTGGCGATCAACGAGGACGTCATGCTCGGCGAGAAGTAGGATTCCTTCCAATAGGCCCACGCCTCGGGCCGCGAGAGATCCCTGTAGGCGCGGATGCCGACGCCGGAAATCAGAAGCGCAAAAAGAACCACCGACCAGATCGGGCGCCGCCCTCTTGCCGTGGCGTAACGCGGGGCTGTTTGCGGCTGGGGCGGAGGCTGGCTGGCGGGCGCGCGAGGTGGCGCCACCCAAGGCCCGGTCGGCGACTGGCGGAATTGATTTCCCTCGTCCTGACGATCATCGACCGGCAAAGCAATCCTCTTGGCGCGAACGCCGCGCGAGCCCGTTCTATCTACACGCCTTCATCGCTGAGGTATATGCCGCAGGCGCCGGCTGGCGCGGGATCAGTGCGCGGCGGCGGTCCGCTTGCTCGCAACCGGCTTGACGGCGGGCTTTGCGGCCGCAGCCGGCGCCGAATCCCAGCCGCCGGCCGGGCCCGCCGCATTGATGGCGTCGTCGGGCTGGGGTTCCGGCGTGAAGGTCTGGATCGCGAGCTTTGCGGCGGCCAGCGACTGCGGGTCGAGCCGCTTGGCGACGTCGTCGCGTTTGTGGCCAGCGTCCACGTCGCCCTGCGCCGCGGCCAGGCTGAACCATTTGAAGGATTCGGCGAGGTTGTGTTCGACGCCGATGCCGCGGGCATAGAGGATGCCTAGGTTGTACTGGCTGTCGGCAACGCCGCGGTCGGCGGCCTTGCGGAACCATTGTGCCGCGCCCCTGTAGTTGGCGCCCTTGCCGCCGCCGTCGGCGTCGAGCACGGCAAGATTATGCATCGCCTTGGCGTTACCGCGCTCGGCAGCCTGCATGTAATAGCGGCGGGCGATGTCGATGTCCTTTTTCACCCCGAGGCCCTTTTCGTAAAGGGTCCCGAGCCTGAAGATCGCGGGCACCGCGCCGGCCTGCGCCGCGCGGTCAAGCCACTTTGCGGCTTCGTCGAAATTCGCAGCGACACCTTTGCCTTCGGCGAAGCGCACGCCGATCTCAAACGCCGCGGCAGCATCGCCCTTGAGGGCGGCGGTTCGCAGCACCGGTCCGCCGATGGCATCGGGCAGTCGCTCCGTCGGCGGGATCGGGATCGAGGCAAGTCTGCCATTGCCCGGCGTTGCCTGCCGTGCCGGAATCGAGCCAGTCACATCGTTTGCGGACGGAGCCGGCGGAGCAACCAGGTTCCGCGGGATCGCCACCGAGGCGCCGCTGTCGGCATTATCGGGCGCGACGCCGTTGAATGATTGCTTTCCGATAGGGGTCGGCGACGTCATCAAGGGCGTCACCTGGGGCAACATCGCCGGGTTGGCCTCGTCATTGGCGGAAGGGCGGGCAGAGGATTGCAATTCGCCGGAATTTTCTACCGCCGGCATTTGCGGCGGGCTGCCGGTGTCGAGCAGCGTCATCGCCATCTTGAAAGTGCCAAGCACAATGACGACCACGCTCGCGCCGACAAGCAGCGAACGGATCTTGGAGGTGATGGTCGATTGTTCCTTGGCCTGACCGCCGGCGCTCGCCTTCGGGCGGCCGGCCTTGTCGGGCGGCGGCGCGGCGGCAGCGGCCAGGGCCGCGCGGCGGGCGGCGGCTATGAAGCTCGACGTGCTGACCGGCTCGCGGCCGGCCGCCGGAATTTCGCTGATCGCATTCTCGGATGCGGCGATGCGTTCCGACGGCGAAGCCATTCGCGCCGAAGGCCGCGTTCCCGGTTCGAGCGGGTGATCGGGCGGCAGATCCGGCTCGAGCGCGACGCGCGGTGGCGCGGCTGGCGGCTCGAGAATTTCGCTGATGGCCCTTGGTGCAACGGCAGCTTGTGGTGTCGCGGTTGACACGGAATGGAATTCGCGCGGGGCGGCGTCGAAATGCTCCTGCATCGCGGCGGGATTGGGCAGTTCGGGTTTCGGCTGCGGCGCCATCGCGACGCGTGGCAAGGCCGGCGGCTCGTCATAGGTGGGAAGCGGAGGCGGAACATAGTCCGGTTCCTCCGGTGCGGCATGGGAAGATTCCATGGGCGACGGCGGAGTTTCGTAAACCGGCGCCGGCGGCGCTTCGGCCTGCGGGGCGGGGGGTTGCGCGCCGACCGCGCGCAGATCGCCCTCGATCATTGCCAAGCGATCGACGACATGGCCGAGCGTGTTGTGTACGGCTTCGAGCGAATCCTGCGTGTGGCGGTCGGTTTCCGTCTGGCTGAAACGGAGGTCGGACAATTCGCGCTTGACGATATCGGCCAGCCCGCCGTCCGAGGCGGAAGGCTCGCTGTTCATATTGGCCGAGACAGCCGCGAGGCTGGCATGCTGGCGTTCAAGATGGTGCAGGATATCCTGCAGCCCTTCCTCCACCCGTCCCAGATTGCCACCGCGTTGATCGGCGGAGGCCTCCAGCCGTTCCAGCAGATAGGTGACGCGCTGTTCGAGATGGGCGAAGGCAGACGCGTTGTCATTGCCGACCGGCATGCGGTCGAGGCGCTCGGACAGGGCCTGCAGCGCATTCTCGATGAATTCGGAGCTTTCCTGCGCTGCCGACCGCAACTCGCGGTTCTCGAGCGAGGAAGTCAGCGCCGCGATGCGCTGTTCGAGGGCCGCCAATGACCCGGCCTGATTGTCGGAGCGCGCAAGCTGATCGACCTTGGCTGACAGCATATGAACGTCGTCGCTGAGCCGCGCCAGCGCATCGTTGGATGCGACATTGGAGACGATGGCGCGCAGCGCCGCGATCGCGCCCTCGAGCTGGTGGATCGTAGATGGGTCGTCATTAGTGCGCAGAATCTGATCGAGTTTGGCGCCGAGATTGCGGATCGCCTCGTCGTAGCCGGCCAGTTGCTCGGCGGGCGTCAGCGTGCGCAATACGCTTCTGATTTCGCCCAGCGTGCGCTCGATGCCGGCGAGCGCCTGGCTGTCGATGCCGCTCTGGCGGGTATCGTCGATGCGGCGCGCCAGCGAGCGGATCTCGTTTTCGATCAATTCGATCGCCCGGCGCGGCATCGCCTCGGTGATGGCGTGACGGATTTCCGCAAGCTCACTGCGGAAGGCCGCGATCGACTGATCGATGTGATCGGGACGTTTCAAGGCCTCGATCTGGCTCGTGATCTTGAGGAGATGGCGCTCCAGCGACGAAAAATCCGGGCCTGCAGGCGGCGCTGGCGGGGCGATCGGCGGCGAGCTGCGCGGCGGCGACGGCCCGGGCGCCACGTTGTCGAGTTCATTCTGACGCGCGGTAATTTCGGCGATCGCAAAATCCAGCGAGGCCGGGCTGAGTGGCGGCGATGGGCGATAGACCTGGGAGGCCGCGCGCTCGACCATTTGGGCCTGGCGCTGCCTGTCCTGCATCGCGGGCTGGCGGTGGGGAGCCGGGTTCGAAATCTGCGAAAGCCGCGCATCGAGGCGCGCGATGGCATCGTTCAACTGCCGCGCAACGGCTGGCTCGTTGCGGGGGGCTTCGCCGCGCGGCGCGTCGTTGCGAGGCCTTGCTTGCGAAATCTGGTCGATCTGCCGGGCGATCGCGTCCAGACGCTGGTGGATGTCGTCGACGTCGCTGCTTTCCTGGCTGGGCATTGCCGGCCTGGAATCGTAAGGGGGGCGAAAGCTTGGCGGGGCGGAATCGCCGACTGTAGAAATCAGCCAGTCGTTCAACGACATTCCGGCGCGGCGAGCGGCGGCCTCGGCCCTTTCCCGGACGGAAGGATCGATGCCGTCAGTACTCCACGATACGCGCGAATTCATGGTCTGGTCCGGTTCCGAATCCGGCGCGCTGCCTGCGCCTTCAGCCTCCCCGCGCGTCCCTCATTGGAGACAATCGAAAATCGCGCGGGTCGTCTGCCTCTGGCTTCGACTTTTTCGTGTTACGGTAAATAACCCGTTAAGGAATCGGGCGGCTCGCGCCGAAAGTTGTCCCATGGGGTGATTTGATCCACTTGGGCCGGCGGTCGGCGCATCAGGATGCCGCCCGGGCTACCGTCGGCCCTTCGAACTGATTTTGAGGTCCCCGTCCGAAATCCAGCGATTGCTGCGCTGCAAAATCTCCCTTAAACGAGTCGCACGCGGCCCGAGAGGAACACCATGCCGATCTACAAAGCCCCCCTGGAAGACGTGAATTTCCTGCTCAATGATGTGTTTCAAATCGACCGCTACGACAATTTGCCCGGGTTCAGCGATGCCTCTGCCGATGTGCGTGAGGCAATCCTGGACGAGGCCGCCAAGCTCAGCGAGGAAGTGCTGCAGCCGCTCAACCGGGTCGGTGACCTCGAAGGCTGCACACGCAATCAAGATGGCAGCGTCACCACACCGAAGGGATTCAAGGAAGCATTCAAGCAGGTCGCCGAGGGCGGCTGGCTCGGCCTTTCGGCGCCGACGGAATATGGCGGGCAGGGATTGCCGGTCACGCTCAGTCAGACCGTCACCGAATTCCTGAGTGCAGCCAATATGGCGTTTGCGATGTATGGCGGCCTGACCATGGGCGCGACCGCCGCACTGATCGTGCATGGCAGGCCCGAACAGAAGCAAATGTTCGTGCCGAAAATGGTGGCCGGTGAATGGACCGGCACCATGAATCTCACCGAGCCGCAATGCGGCACTGATCTCGGCCTGCTGCGAACCAAGGCCGTCAAGCAAGCCGACGGCAGCTACAAGATTACCGGAACCAAGATTTTCATTTCCGCCGGCGAGCACGATCTTGCCGAGAACATCATCCATCTGGTGCTGGCGCGGATCGAGGGCGCGCCCAGCGGCATCAAGGGCGTGTCGCTGTTCGTGGTGCCGAAGGTCCTGGTCAACGCCGATGGATCCTTGGGGGCGCGCAACGGCGTCACCTGCGGTTCGATCGAACACAAGATGGGCATTCACGGCAATTCGACCTGCGTGATGAACTTTGACGGCGCCACCGGCTGGCTGATCGGCGAGGAAAACAAGGGCATGCAGGGCATGTTCGTGATGATGAACGAGGCGCGACTTGGTGTGGCGGTCCAGGGGCTGGCGCAGTCCGAGGTCGCCTACCAGAATGCGGCCGCCTATGCCCGCGACCGGTTGCAGGGCCGCGCGCTGTCGGGTGCGAAGGCGCCGGACAAGCCGGCCGATCCGATCATCGTGCATCCCGACGTGCGCCGCACGCTGCTCACCATCCGCGCCTTCAACGAGGCCGCGCGCGCAATGGTGGTTTGGACCGCGCTCAAGAGCGATGTCGCCCATCGCTCAAGCGACCCCAAGGACCGTCAGGAGGCGGACGATCACATGGGACTTATGACCCCGGTCATGAAGGGCTTCCTCACGGAGGTGGGCTTCGCCAACGCAGTGCAGGCGCAGCAGATGTACGGCGGCCACGGCTATATCGCCGAACAGGGCATGGAACAGTTTGTGCGCGACGCGCGTATCGCCATGATCTATGAGGGGGCTAACGGTATTCAGGCAATCGATCTCGTCGGGCGCAAACTGCCACGCGACGGCGGCCGCGCCGTGATGTGCTTCTTCAACGAGGTCACTTCCTTCGCCAAGGAGCACGGAACGGCAGAAGCCATGAAGCCCTTTGTGACGCCACTTTCCACCGCGCTCGGCCATTTGCAGCAGGCCACGACATGGCTGATGCAGAATGCGATGATGAAGCCGGACAATGCCGGCGCCGCCGCAACCGACTACCTGCATTTGTTCGGCTTCGTCACGCTCGGCTACATGTGGGCCAAGATGGCGAAAGTCGTCCACGACAAGATTGCGGGCGGCGGCACGACGCCCTATCTGACGACCAAGCTGGTGACAGGCCGCTTCTTCATGGAGCGGATGCTGCCGGAAACCGCACTTCATCTCGCGCGCATCCAGACCGGAAGCGCGACCACCATGGAACTGGCGGCGGAAGCGTTCTAGAAGCGGAGTAGTGTTTCGCCGGTCGGTTCAATCCGCTATTATATTACGATCATCATCCCGGGAGGGCGTCATGCCTGAGGCATATATCTACGATCACGTTCGTACGCCGCGCGGCCGCGGCAAGGCTGACGGAGCGCTGCACGAAGTGACCGCGCTGGCGCTGGCCACCGCGCCGCTCAAGGCCCTGAAGGAGCGCAACCATCTCGCCGAAGATGTTGTTGATGACGTCGTGCTCGGCGTGGTCGATCCGGTGGGCGAAGCCGGCTCCGATATCGCGCGTTTCGCGGCGCTGAAGGCGGGGCTCGGTGAATCCGTTCCCGGTGTGCAAATCAGCCGCTTCTGTGCCTCCGGTCTTGATGCCGTGAATTTTGCCGCGGCCCAGATCATGAGCGGCCAGCATGAACTGACGATCGGCGGCGGCGCGGAGTCGATGAGCCGCGTCGGCATCGGCGCTTCCGGCGGCGCCTGGCCGATGGACCCCTCGATCGCCGTTCCCGCCTACTTCATGCCGCAGGGCGTCTCGGCTGATCTGATCGCGACCAAATACGGCTTTTCGCGCGACGACGTCGACGCCTATGCGGTGCAGAGCCAGCAACGCGCGGCCAAAGCCTGGGACGAGGGCCGCTTCAACAAATCGGTAATCGCGGTAAAGGACGTCAACGGCCTCACCATTCTGGCCAAGGACGAACACATGCGGCCCTCGACCACGATGCAGTCGCTGGCGTCGCTTCAACCATCGTTCGTGGGAATGGCTCAGATGGGCGGTTTCGACGCGGTGGCGATTCAATCGCATCCCGAGATCGAACGCATCAATTACGTTCATCACGCCGGCAATTCGTCCGGAATTGTCGACGGCGCGGGCGCGGTACTGCTCGGCAGCAAAGAGGCGGGCAAGAAGCACGGCCTAAAGCCGCGGGCAAAAATCCGCGCCTTTGCCAATATCGGCTCGGAGCCGGCGATGATGCTGACCGGCCCGGTGGACGTGACCGAAAAGCTCTTCGAGCGCTCGGGCATGAAGAAATCCGACATCGATTTGTTCGAATTGAACGAGGCCTTCGCCTCGGTGGTGCTGCGCTACATCCAGGCCTTCGACATCGACACCGCCAAGATCAACGTCAATGGCGGTGCGATTGCGCTCGGTCATCCGCTTGGCGCGACCGGTGCGATGATTCTCGGCACCGTGCTCGACGAACTGGAGCGCAGCAATAAATCGACAGCGCTGGTCACGCTATGCATCGGCGGCGGCATGGGCACTGCCACGATTATCGAGCGGGTCTAATTCGCAGGGTGGGTTAGCGAAGCGTAACCCACCATTCCCGTCCGCATCCGCAATATCGGTGGGTTACGCCTTCGGCTAACCCACCCTACGATCAAAGACACAACCGCCGCGCCTTCCGGCAGTCGGCATCGAGGGAGCAGCACATGGCCTTCAAGAATTTCAAGGTAGAGACCGACGCGGATGGCATCGCGCTGGTGACATGGGACATTCCCGGCCGTTCGATGAACGTGCTCGACGAAACCACGATTACCGAGCTTGAGGAGATCGCGAAGCAGACTTCCGCCGATGCGGCCGTCAAGGGCGTCGTCGTCACCTCGGGCAAGGAGGCGTTTTCGGCCGGCGCCGACCTTTCGATGCTGGAGGGCATGAACCGCAGATACACTGACCTGCTCAAGGCCAAGGGCGAGGTCGCGGCCAATCAGATGCTGTTCGACGAGAGCCGAAAATCCTCGCTGGTATTTCGCGCCATCGAAACCAGTGGCAAACCGTGGGTCGCCGCGATCAACGGCCTGGCGCTCGGCGGCGCGTTCGAACTTACGCTGTCATGTCACTACCGCGTCGCCGCGCAAAACCCGAAGACCCGTCTCGGGCTTCCCGAAGTCAAGGTCGGGCTTTTCCCAGGCGCCGGCGGTACCCAGCGCGTGCCGCGCATCGTGCCGCCACAGGATGCGATGCAGTTGCTCCTGAAGGGCGAGGCGGTCAATCTCGACAAGGCCAAGGCGCTGAAGCTGATCGATGCCGTGGTGCCGGCGGGCGATCTTATCAAGGCGGCCAAGGACTGGATCAAGGGCGGCGGCAAGGCCGTTGCGCCCTGGGATGACAAGGCATTCAAGCTGCCGGGCGGCCCGGTCTATTCCAAGGGCGCCATGATGATGTTCCCGGCCGGGAATGCGATCTTCCGCCGCGAGACCTTCGACAATTATCCCGCGGCGCGCGCGATCATGCAGTGCGTCTATGAAGGCTTGCAACTGCCGATCGACGCCGCGCTTCGCGTGGAGTCGCGTTACTTCACCCAGATCCTGCGCAGCAAGGAAGCCGCCGCGATGATCCGCAGCCTGTTCCTGTCGATGCAGGAACTGAACAAGGGCGCGCGGCGTCCGCAAAACGTGCCGCCGACCAAGGTCAAGAAGCTGGCCGTGATCGGCGCGGGTTTCATGGGCGCCAGCGTCGGTTACGTCTCGGCGCGCGCCGGCATCGACGTGGTGCTGATCGACCGGGACCAGGAAAGTGCCGACAAAGGCAAAGCGCATGCGAAATCCGTCATCGATGATCTGATTGCCAAGGGCCGCGCCAAGGAGGCTGATCGCGACGCCCTCCTGTCACGGATCACCGCGACCCCCGACTACAACGCCTTGAAGGACTGCGACCTGGTCATCGAGGCCGTGTTCGAGGATCGCAAGGTCAAGGCCGAAACTTACGCCAAGGCGCAGCCTCTTCTGAGAAAAGATGCGATCTTTGCCTCCAACACCTCGACGCTGCCGATCAATTCACTGGCCGAGGAATTCAAGGACCAGGGCAAGTTCATCGGCATCCATTTCTTCTCGCCGGTCGAGAAGATGATGCTGGTGGAGATCATCGTCGGCAAGAACACCGGCGACGTCGCGCTCGCGACCGCGCTCGACTATGTCCGCGTGATCGGCAAGACGCCGATTGTGGTCAATGATTCCCGTGGCTTCTTTGCCAACCGCTGCGTGCTGCGCTTCACCGCCGAAGGGCTGGAAATGCTGATGGAGGGCGTGCCCCCGGCGATGATCGAGAACACCGCCAAGATGGCGGGCATGCCGGTCGGTCCGTTGTCATTGTCCGACGAGGTGGCGCTCGATCTCGTGCTCAGGATCATGAAGGCGACGGAAGCTGACCTTGGCGCCAACGCCATCGATCAGGGCCAGAAGAAACTCCTGGTCGAGATGGTCGAAAAGCAGGGCCGCTTCGGCCGCAAGAACGGCAAGGGCTTCTACGACTATCCCGAGAAGGGCAAGGGCCAGAAGAGCCTGTGGGCGGCATTGAGCGGCTTGCAACCGAAACATCTCGATCCGGATACGTTGGATGTCGAAGAGCTGAAGCAGCGCTTTCTTGTTGTGCAGGCGGTGGAAGCCGCGCGCACCGTGGAGGACCATGTCATCACCGACCCGCGCGAAGCCGATGTTGGCTCGATCCTTGGCTTCGGATTCGCGCCGTTCACCGGCGGCACGCTGTCCTACATCGATTTCATGGGGACGAAGAAGTTCGTCGAACTCTGCCGCAAGCTGGAGTCCAAATACGGCTCGCGCTTTACCCCGCCGAAGCTTTTGATCGAGATGGCGGAAAAGGGCGAGACCTTCTACGGTCGCTTCCCGCCGAAGAAGCAGGCCGCGGCGTAGGGCCCTCTCCCAAGGCTTGGAAAATAATAATAAGAAGACGATGCAATGAACCGAGCCATCATTCTGTTGACTGCTCTCGCTGCCACCGCCGGGGCAGCACATGCGGACGAGGTGTCGGTCGATCTGGCCGGCATTGGCAGTCGGACCTGTTCTTATTGGCTTTCCAGCCGGGATCACAAACTGGAGGGAACGGTCTGGATTTACGGCTTTTGGAGCGGCTTGAATTACGTCGCGGCGGCGAGCCAGCAAGAGCAGTCGAAAACCAATGGCCCCGCCATGATTGCCGCGGTTGAAGCGGCGTGCAGGGACAAGCCGTCGGAAATATTGGCCGCCGCCGCCTGGTCAGCCTATATCGACAGCAATCAAAAGTGAGACCTTGCACCGGCATCGCGTCTCACGATCGGCCGGATCGGCATCGCGCGCGAAGAAGCCCCGACGGGGTCGGGGCTTCTTGGTTCTAGTCAAGGTGATATCCACGCCGTTTGTCAGGCCGCCTTCAACAGGCCTTCCTTTGTCAGAGCCTCCTGGACCTTCGGCCGCGCCGCGATGCGGGCCTTGTAGGCCATCAGGCTCTTCAGGCCGGACAAATCGATGCCGGTACGTTCGGCCCAATTCAGCATCACGAACAGGTAGGCATCGGCGACCGTGAACTGCTTGCCCATCAAATAGTCGCGGCCGGCCAGCACGCCATCGAGGTATTTGAACTTGCCCATGATGCGATCTTTGAAGAACGCCTTCACGTCATCTGGAATGACCGGTTGGAATAATGGGCTGAAATTCTTGTGAAGTTCACCCGTGATGTAGTTGAGCCATTCCAGCAGTTTGTAGCGCTCGGCGCTGTCGCGGGGAGGCGCTAGGTTCTTGGCCGGAACCTTGTCGGCAAGCATCTGCACGATGACAGGCCCTTCGGTCACGAGTTCGCCGCTGTCGAGCGCCAGCGCCGGGACCTGGCCCTTGGGATTGACCTTCAAATAGTCATCGCCATTTTCGAGTTTCTTGGCCCGCAGATCGACCTTGACCAGATCGTAGGGCAGGCCGGCTTCCAGAAGCACGATATGGGGCGAAAGCGAACAGGCGCCGGGCGCATAATACAGTTTCATAGGATTTTCCTTCCCGCGGAGTATGGCAAATGGGTAATGGGGTATTAAATGCATTTGCATGGAATAGTCAACATTGATGCAGCTGCATTTAGTGCGCTACACTTCCTTGTCTCTTATGGACCAATCATGAAGCGCAAACCATCGACCGAGGCAACCGCCGCCTGGATTCGCCTGATGCGGGTGCAGAGCCGGGTGCTCGACGCCGTCGAACAAGAACTGAAAAAGGCCGGGTTCCCGCCGCTGGCCTGGTACGATGCGCTGCTTGAATTGTCGCGCGCGCCATCGGGTGAGCTGCGTCCCGTGGAGCTGGAGAAGCAGATGCTGCTGCCGCAATACTCGACCTCGCGGCTGATCGACCGGCTTGTCGACGAGGGATTGGCGGCGCGCCGCGAATGCAAGATCGACAAGCGCGGACAGTTCGTCGAGATCACCGACGCCGGCCGCGAACTGCAGAAGAAAATGTGGAGCGCGTATTCCGCCGCGATCGAAAAGCACGTCGGCTCGAAACTCTCGGATACGGATGCCGTAAAACTCTGTGCGCTGCTTGACCGGCTGGGCTGCTCATGCGGCGAGGCAACATCGTTTGCCGTAAGAGACGGCGCGTCCGTCCGATGATATCGTTCACACCACTCGCATCCGCGGACCCTGGAGTCGGCGGATATTCCCGACACCTCGCGCGTTCGGTCGAAGCGCCCCACATCCGGATTTTGCATGGCGCGTGACCAGATCGATATGACGCCGCTGCAGTCGCGCGACGAATTGGTCGCGTGGCTGGAGGCCGGCGTGAAACCAAACTCCGAGTTTCGGATCGGCACCGAACACGAAAAAACCCCGTTCACGTTGGTTGGCCATCATCCGGTGCCTTACGAAGGCGCGCGCGGCATCGGGGCGCTGTTGGAAGGCATGAAGCTCCTGCTCGGCTGGGAGCCGATCATGGAACGCGGCAATATCATCGGACTTTATGACGTCACCGGCGGCGGGGCGATTTCGCTGGAGCCCGGCGGGCAATTCGAATTGTCGGGGGCGCCGGTCGAAACCGTGCACCAGACCCAAAGCGAGTTGATGGCCCATTTGGCGCAGGTGCGCGAGATCGCAACGCCCTTGGGCATCGGCTTTCTCGGGCTCGGCATGACGCCGTCATGGTCGCGGGCGCAGATTCCGATGATGCCCAAGGGGCGCTACAAGATCATGACCGACTACATGCCGAAAGTCGGCCGTTACGGCATCGACATGATGTACCGGACCTGTACGGTGCAGACCAATCTCGACTTCTCGTCCGAAGCCGACATGGTCAAGAAGCTCCGCGTCTCGGTGGCATTGCAGCCGGTGGCGACCGCGCTGTTCGCCAATTCGCCATTCACGGAAGGAAAGCCGAACGGCTTCCTGACGTTCCGCTCCGAAATCTGGCGCGACACCGACAATGCGCGCACCGGGATGATCCCCTGGGCGTTCGAGGACGGCATGGGGTTCGAGCGCTGGGTCGATTACGCGCTGGATGTGCCGATGTATTTCGTCAAGCGCGGCGATGCCTATATCGACGTGGCGGGATCCTCGTTCCGCGACTTCTTTGAGGGCAAGAATCCCGCATTGCCCGGCGAACGCCCGACGCTGTCGGACTGGGCGAACCATCTTTCGACGATCTTCCCCGAGGTGCGGCTGAAGCGTTATCTGGAGATGCGCGGCGCCGACGGCGTGCCGTGGGGACGGCTGCCGGCGCTGCCGGCGTTCTGGGTCGGCCTGCTTTACGACGACACCAGTCTCGACGCCGCTTGGGACATCATCAAATACTGGAATGCGTGCGAACGTCAGTCATTGCGTGACGACGTGCCGCGCCTTGGTTTCAAGGCCAGGATAAAGGAGCGTTATCTGTTCGAAATCGCCAAGGAGTGTCTGGCCTTGTCGCATGCGGGCCTGCGCAGGCGCGGCCATGTCGATCACTCCGGACACGACGAGACGCGTCATCTCGAACCGCTCGACCGGATCATTGATTGCGGACAAACCCCCGCCGAGGAGATGTTGGCGAAATTCAATGGTCGCTGGCAGGGCTCGGTAGAGCCGGTCTATGATGAATACGCGTTCTAGGCTAACGCCGCGGCAGAAAGCCTGGGCGGGACTGGAACAGCAGGTCCGCTCACTTGGCGGATGTCACGCCACCCGCTTGATATCCCCGCGAACGGTGCGCGCCCCCCACACGAACAAGAGCGCGCCTAGCGTGGTTGTCACCGCGGCCGACAGCAACGAATAGCGCACGGCATCGGCGCCGTAGTCGTTCCTCAAAGCGTCATTGATCATGCCAACCGTGAGCGGGCCGACGCCTTGGCCAAAACAGGTCGCGGTCAATAGGATGATCGCCGACGCCAGCGCCCGCATGCTGGGACGTGCTACCGTCTGCGCGATGGCAAAGATCGGACCGAGGTGAAAGCCGACCAGAAACGAGGTAGCGGCCAGTGCGGCGACCATGGTCGTGAAATCCGGCGTCAGCATACACACCGCGAATACGGGGCCGGCGAGGCCCGAGGTGATCGCCGGCGCCCACAGCTTCCAACGATCGTCGCGGCGGCTGATTTGCGCCACGACGAGGCCGCCGACCAGCGTGCCAGCCATCCCGAACAGGCCCTTGAAAGTGCCGGCATAGGCGCCGATTTCGGCGCTGCTCAAATGATGCACCCGAGCCAGAAATGGCGGGATCCAGGCCGAAGTGGCGTAGTTGGTGTACGTCGTCAGGCAAAAGCCGATCAGTACGATTACAAAGGTCTGTTGCGAGGCAAGAAAGCCGAGCGTCGATCCGATCGGCTCGGGCGTAAAGGTTTCCGCCATCGCGCCGCGCTTTGGCTCCGACACCGTCAGCCACAGCACGGCGGCGAGTACGACGCCGGGCAGGCCAGCCGAGAAGAACGCCATGCGCCAGCCGTAGTGCTGATTGACATAGCCGCCGATAAAATAGCCCAAGAACACTCCGAGATAGGTGCCAATGGCGTAGACGCCGAGTGCGCGTGGCCGTTCGTTCTTGTCGAAGAGGTCGGCGATTATCGATTGAGAGGCCGGGGTTCCAGCGGATTCGCCTATGCCGACGCCAACTCTAGCCAGTGCCAGCGTGCCAACGCTCGAGGCCATGCCGCACAGGAACGTCATCGCGCTCCAGAACGCAAACGCCGCCGCCACGATATTGCGCCGGTTGAGCCGGTCGGCGACGCGCGCGATGGGGATGCCGAGCAGCGAATAGAACAACACGAAACCAAAGCCCGCGAGCAGGCCCATGGTGGTATCGCTGAGGGTGAATTCCTTTTTGATCGGCTCGATCAGAACGTTGAAAATGGTGCGGTCGAGGAAATTCAGCGCGTAGACTACGGTCAAGAGCGCAAGCACGTAGTATCGCCGCGTCGTCAGCGTTGCCGCGGCATCCGCCTGCGCCGCTACCTGGGGCGCGAGATCGACCATGGCCTCTCCCTGAAATGCTTTCTTAAATCAAGGCGCGGCTGTTCACGCCTCACGAATGAAATTTCCCGCCTCGAATTCGACCGGCGGCGCGTCGTGATCGAACGAGACGCCGATGGGATCGCGTCCGGCGGCGATGGCCTCGAGCTGATCGCTCAGCATCCGGCGGATCATCAGGATGCCGCGGTCGCTCTGGCCAAAATGCTCCTCGGAATGCAACGTTACCGGTCCCTGGCCGACCTGCGCCTCGTAATCGCCCGGGAATCGCTGGTGTTCCTGTTCGGTCATCTCCCACCAAAATTTGCCGTTGAATTTCGAGCGCATCCGTCCGATATCGCCGGGCTGCTTCACCCGGCCGGCGACGTAGATGCGGAACGAGGTATCGTCGATCGGCAGCGTCCAGCCGATTGACTCGACGCGAGCGAACTGCGCGACCCGCGGATTGGCCACGACCCGCAGCGTCGGCAGCACCGCTTCCGTCACCCGATAAAAAACCTTGCCGTCGTCGCGACTACGGATCGAGCACACGGTAACGCCGCGCGGCGACATCTCGAACTTCACCTCGGGCATCGAGGCCAGCATGTTGGTGAACTGAGGACCGCTGAAGGAACCGTGCAGCACCGGCACGTGATAGGGATCGACCACGTTTTCGAAGTGCTGCAGCCAGTTGCACGGAATGATGGCCGGGCCGCCGCCGCCGATCGAGCTGTCGTCGGCCTCGACGAACTCGCCGTCGTCCATCTTTTCAAGGCATTCATACTGCGGCAGCACCGGCTTTTTCTCGGCTGGTCCCATATAGGCGAAGATCAGCCCGTAGAGCTCCTGGATCGGGTACCAGGGCTGGCGAACTCTGTCCTTGAACTGGCCGCCGTCCGGCTCGCAGGGCTGTTCTAAACAGCGGCCTTCGGTGTCGAACTTCCAGCCGTGATAACAGCAGCGCAGGCCGTCCTCCTCGACCTTGCCGTAATAGAGCGTGGTGCCGCGGTGGCAGCACCGCGCGTGGAGCAGGCCGGCGCGGCCATACTTGTCGCGGAACAGGATGAGGTCCTCGCCGAGCGCGCGGACTTTTCGGGGAACATCGGCGGCGTCGTGCGCAAGCCCGATCGGGTGCCAATAGCGCCGCAGCAGTTCCCCCATCGGCGTGCCGCGACCGACCTCGGTCAGTTCGGTCCGGGTCGCCGACGGCCTCATGGCATAGGCGGTGCCGAGATCGCGATCCTGCTGGCTGATGTTCATCGCCGTTTCCTCCGCTTCTGTGGCTTTGCCGCAGCTTGATGGGGAATAACACCCTTTCGAGATCGATGACAATGTCAACGGTCTTAAAAACCTTGGCATCGAAGGGATTTGTTGGCACAACTTTGGCATGAACCAACAGTCGAAGCAGGCAGCCCGCGCGTCGGCGAGCCCTGACAAGGAAGATTGGCCCGCGCCGATCACTGCGATGATGTCGTCACGGTTGATGGTGCTCGCCAATCTTTTGAAGCGCGGGGCCATCCTGCGTTACAGGCGCGTAGCCGGTTTTTCGTCGGTGGAGTTCGGGCTGGTGGCGTCGCTGGGGCGCGGGCCGCCGATGAGCGTAGCCAGGCTCGCCGAGGCAGTTGGGATGGACAAGGGACAGATCAGCCGGGCGCTGGCCGGACTGGTTTCGCGCAAGCTGGTTTCCAGAGCGGTCAATCCCCGGGATAACCGGGAGGTGCTGGTCTGTCTCACCCGGACCGGGCTGGTCGCCCACGAGATGATCGTGACAGAGGCACTGGAGCGCAATCAGCGTTTACTGGAACATCTCAGCAAGGACGAAGTCATGCTCTTGCTGGGACATATCGATCGCCTGACTGACGCTGCCATCAAGATGCTGGAAGCCGAAAAAGACTTGAGCTGACGGAAACTCTGCGCCCGCAAGATCCATTTGCGCATGAGCGACGGCCAGGTTTCGATCCAGCGCCAACATGCGCGATCAAAAAGGATGTGAATTGATCGGCCTGCCTGTATTTGTCCCGACAAGGCGAACCGGACAAAATAGGCGCAAGTTGCTGGGTCTGAGGTGATTTCCGCTGGTCAAATCTCGTTTGGCGCGAATCCGGGCGCCGTTCATCCGCCATACAGGTTCGTGGCGATCAAATAGCAACCCGCGAAATGCGGGTAAGTCCAATCGGTTGAAAGCATCGCGCATGTGGGGAGACCGCCTGCTTCAGGCGTGTTTGGTGACGCTCGCTTGTTTTGCGGCCGCATCTGCCATGCATCCGGCCTGTGCGCAGTCCAATTTTGATCGCCCGGGTGGCGACTATCTGAGTTCGGTGATGCCCTCCGGCGATCCGGCGGATTGTGCCCTGCTGTGCGAACGGGACCGGCGCTGCCGGGCCTGGAGCTTCAATTATCCGAGCGAGACCGCCCATAGCGCAGTCTGCTGGCTGAAGAGCAGCGTGCCGCCGCGCGTGCCGGACGACTGCTGCGTTTCGGGCGTGCGCGGCGCCGGCGTGGTCGAACCGCGCAATGGCGCGGTCGAGACCTCGATCGACCGTGCCGGCGGCGATTACCGCAGTTTCGAGCTCAAGCGGGGCGAGGGCGACGAAATCTGCAAGGCAGACTGCGTCGGCGACAATCGATGCCGAGCCTGGACCTATGCGCGGCCAGGATATGTTGGAAAAGATGCTCACTGTTTCTTGAAGAAGGAAATCAAGCCGCCGCGGCGGAAACCGGGGTTCACCTCGGGCGTGGTGAGGTAACATTCGCGTTGTAGGCTGCGTAATGGTGGTGCGCGAGGCGCGGTCATGATGGAACGCGCGAATTTGGAAAGCGCAACGTTTAAACACGGAGCTCACGATGATGTTAACGCGCAGGCTTTTTGGCGGGGCAATCGTTGCGGCGGCGCTGGCGACCGCCGTACAGTTCGCGCCGGCTTGGGCCAACACGGCAGTCCCCTATTCGGCGGAGGCGTTCAAGGCCGCGCAGGCGTCGGGCAGTCCGATCCTGGTTGAAATTCATGCCGACTGGTGCCCGACCTGCAAGGCGCAGGGTCCCATTCTCGACAAGCTGACCGCCGATCCGAGATTCAAGAATCTGAAAATCTTCCGCGTCGATTTCGACGCGATGAAGCCGGTGGTCAAGCAGTTCGGCGCGCAAATGCAGTCGACCCTGATCGTCTTCAAGGGAGCCGTCGAGGAGGGCCGTTCGGTCGGCGATACCAAGGAGGCTTCGATCGCCGCGCTGCTCGACAAGAGCCTCTGATTTTCAGTGACCACCCTCACATTGGCATTTGCCGCCGGGCTGTTGTCGATCCTGTCGCCTTGCGTGCTGCCGCTGGTTCCGATCGTATTGGGAGCTGCGGTCACCGCCCATCCCCTCGGCGCGGTAGCCTTGGCGGCCGGCGTTGCCGTATCCTTCACAGGTCTCGGCCTGTTGCTCGCATTGGCGGGATTCGGGCTCGGCGTCGATGCCGGCACGTTTCGCCTCGCCGCGGCGGCGATCATGATCGTGCTCGGCGCGATCCTTCTGGTTCCGTCATGGCAGGCGCGGCTGGCTGCGGCAGGCGGTCCTGTGTCGGATTGGGCTGACAGGCATTTCGGCAACCTCGCGTCGTCGGGACTTGCCGGGCAGTTGGCGATCGGCCTCCTGCTCGGCGCGGTCTGGTCGCCTTGCGTCGGTCCGACGCTGGGTGCGGCCTCGCTTCTGGCGTCTCAAGGGCACGATCTGCCGCAGATTGCACTCACCATGGTGATCTTCGGCATCGGAGCGGCGCTGCCGTTGGTCTTGCTTGGACTCACATCGCGGGCGGCGTTGATGCGCGTTCGCACCAATCTGTTGTCGGCGGGAAAACTCGGCAAGGCTCTGTTGGGCGCGGCCTTCATCGTGATCGGCGTCGCGATCGTCAGCGGCGCGGACAGGAGTGTGGAGACCCTCCTGGTCAATGCCTCGCCGCAATGGCTCACCGATTTGACGACGTCTTTCTAGCTGACCGGGCAGGATCGCGACATGCAACTTAAATCGATACTGACCTGTCCGAGTTGCGGCTTTCAGGCCGCCGAACAAATGCCGACGGACGCCTGCCAGTTCTTCTATGTGTGCAAAGGCTGCGGCGAAAAACTCAAACCTCGGTCGGGCGATTGCTGCGTATTCTGTTCCTACGGCTCGGTGCCATGCCCGCCCGTGCAGCAGAATGGCCGCTCGTGCTGCGACTAGCCGACGCGTGCCGACGTGCTCCA
The DNA here is from genome assembly GCA_963722265.1 of uncultured Alphaproteobacteria bacterium. Taxonomy (GTDB): domain Bacteria; phylum Pseudomonadota; class Alphaproteobacteria; order Rhizobiales; family Xanthobacteraceae; genus Bradyrhizobium. Next base: position 293,366 of record CAVRKR010000004.1, read on the forward strand.
TGCGCCATCGGCGGCAATCACCGTGAGTTCCGGCCAAAGCCTTTTCCAGCGCCTTGCCTTTGCCGCGTAGTTTGCCGCCGAAAAATTCGGACCCGGGTTGGGGCGGACGACCATGTTCGCGATATCGTCAAAGCCACATGGTGCATAGACATTGTGACCTGTCGGCGTGCGGCGGATTCCAACCTGGGGTTCCTGGTCAAGAAACGGTCGATGCCTTCCGCTGAAGAGCTTAGCGCGGGGTAGGGCAGGCCATGCTTCTCCGGGTACCAGAGATGGACGCGCGCCTGGTTGCGAATCTCGATCCTGACGCCAAATCGGACCAGCCGGCTCTCGAGTTGCCGGATCACGGCATCCTCGGCCTGCCATGACGTGTCGGGATCGAAATAGAAGACGTCATAGTCGTTGATGCCGTAATCGACCGCGCGCGCGGTTTGAATGTTCAACACGGTCTGCACCAGGCATCCGGAGACGATCCACGCATCCGGCAGCGCGAGGCGGAACAACTCGTACGCAATGGCTGCGTTGATCGGATTGCGAAGAACCGCGGTGAGGAATTCCTGAGTATTCATCGGCGCGCAATTGGCCTCATCCCGGCGTGAGCGAGAAATGCTCATCGCCGTAAGAGCGGCCGTCAGACCGCGTTCCGAACGATGGGCTGAAGACCTTGTGGTTCGAGACGGCGCACCGTGAGGATTTCCCCTCAATGCACCGGGGTGAAGAACCGCGCGAGGCGGAAGCCTGAGAGCCAGGTCCACACCGGCTGGCTGCGCATGCCGAGATCCCAGGAGCCGATCACGGCATCGGCGCGGCCGATCAAATTGTCGATCGGCAACAACCCGACGCCGCCTTCGCGCAGCGGAACGCGGCTGTCGGCGGAATTGTCGCGGTTGTCGCCCATCACGAACAAATGTCCCGACGGCACGGTCGCTTCAGCCGTGTTGTCGAGCTCGTTGTTGTCGCGAATCTTGAAGATCGCGTGACTGACGCCGCCCGGCAAAGTCTCGATGAAACGAAAGGCCGGTTCCAATCGGCCGTTGCCGTCTTCGGCTTCGCCGATGCCGTCGGCCTTGAGCGACGCGGCGCGGTCGTTGATGAAGAGCTGGCCCTGCCGCATCTGGATGCGGTCACCGGGCAGACCGACGACGCGCTTGACCCAGGCCTGCGACGGATCGCCGGGCCAGCGAAACACCACGACGTCGCCGCGCTTGGGCGGCTCGCCGAACACCCGCCCGGTCTCGGGCAGGTTTGGCAGCTGTATCGGCAGCGAGGCGGTGCCGTAACCGTAAGGATATTTCGACGCCAGCAAGGCATCGCCGATCAGGAGCGTCGGCTCCATGGAGCCTGACGGCACGTAGAAGGGTTCGGCAATCGCACCTTTCGCCAGGAAAACAATCAGCACCGCGCCCGCAAATTGCAGAAGCTGAACGCCCCAGTTGCGCGCCTTGGCGGCCACCGCTTCGCGCTTGATGCTCATCTGCCGGTTCCTCCGACCGTAATACGTTCCATCCGCAGCGTCGGCTGACCGACGCCGACCGGCACACCCTGGCCATTCTTGCCGCAGGTGCCGATGCCGGTATCGAGCGCGAGATCGTTGCCGATCATGGTGATGCGGTGCAGGTCGGTCGGTCCGTTGCCGATCAGCATCGCGCCCTTGAGCGGCGCGCCGACCTTGCCGTTTTCGATTTTATAAGCCTCGGTGCACTGGAACACGTATTTGCCCGAGGTGATGTCGACCTGGCCGCCGCCGAAATTGACCGCGAAGATGCCGTGTTTGACCGAGCCAAGAATTTCGGCGGGGTCGCGGCCGCCCGCGAGCATGTAGGTGTTGGTCATGCGCGGCATCGGCACATGGGAATAGCTTTGGCGGCGGCCATTGCCAGTCGGCTTCATGTTCATCAGCCGCGCGTTCTGGCGATCCTGCATATAGCCGACGAGAATGCCGTCCTCGATCAGCACCGTGCGGTTGGTCGGCGTGCCCTCGTCGTCGATCGACAGCGATCCGCGCCGTGAGGCCATCGTACCGTCATCGACCACGGTGACGCCTTTGGCCGCCACCTGCCGGCCCATTAGCCCTGCGAAAGCGGACGTCTTCTTGCGATTGAAATCGCCCTCGAGCCCGTGGCCGACGGCTTCGTGCAGCATCACCCCTGGCCAGCCGGCTCCAAGCACGACGTCCATTTCGCCGGCGGGTGCCGGAACCGATTCGAGATTGACCAGCGCCTCGCGGATTGCGCCGTCGGCGGCCTCGCGCCACGATTTGGTCTCGACGAAACGGGCATAGCCCTCGCGGCCGCCATAGCCCTTGCTGCCGCTTTCCTGGCGATCGCCCTGGCCCGCGACCACGGAAATATTGACCCGCACCAGCGGGCGGATGTCGCGGTAGCTCTCGCCGTCGGGGCGCAGGATCTCGACCACCTGCCAGGTGGCGCCGAGGCTGACGGTGACCTGACGCACCCGTGGATCCTTGTCGCGGACATAGGCGTCGATTTCGGCAAGCAATTTGACCTTGGATTCGAAGCCCGGCGATTCAAGCGGATTTTCGTCGCCATAGAGCCGCACATTGGTGTGCGCTGGTGCAGCCGCAAAGGTTCCGGAATAACCGCCGCGGACGGCCGCGACCGCGTCCGCAGCGCGAATCAGCGCCGGCAGCGAAACGTCGGAAGAATGCGCATAGCCGACCGCGTCGTCCTTGACCGCGCGAAGCCCAAAACCCTGCGAGGTGTCATAGGTGGCCTGCTTCAGTCTTCCATTATCGAACATCAGTGCTTCGGTCTGGCTGTATTCCAGGAACAGCTCGCCGTCGTCGGCGCCGGAAAGCCCGCGCGCGATCTGGTGGCGCACGGAATCGCGGTCGAGATTGGCGCGGTCGAGAAGCGAGGTTGTAGGGGTCATGAGTGCTCCAAATTTTCTTGTCGCTCCGCCGGCTGGACTTTCACCACGAGCCTCCTAACGAAAGGCTTTGGCGACTTAAGCAAAAACCCGCGGAACCGTCGCCTTACATCACTGTAACCTGTGGTGATAGGTTCCGCTTCGCGACACGCCTTGCCGAACGATAGTTTTCTCAAGATAGGCACACCGGCCAGGAAAGGGGAGGCCTGACCGATGATGCTGCGGCGAGGCCAATTGCCTCACGGCAACTTGTCATACCCTTCGCCGAGCCCGTTCAAACTGAGCGGGAACCCGATGCCCTCTTCGGGGGTCTCGAAGATGATGAAGGTTGCGGTCTTGGCGGAACGAAGTTGCCCCAGAAGCTTGTCGTCCATCACCACCTCCGCCACGCAGCCATTGGGCAGGCAGCGGACAAACCCGGCGCGGCCGACGTCGACATTGTCGAGTTTCAAGCCGAGCCCGGAGGGTAGCAGCACGCCGAGCGGCGCCACCACCCGCATCAGCTTGCTCTTCTGGTCGGCAGTCTTGAGCACGATGACGGTGAGGCCGGCATTGGACCGGTCTTCAGCTACCACGCTCTGGATCAGGGCGCATTGCTCGCCTTGCGCGCCCGGTGGGGTGTCGCAGCGGATTTGCCAGTCGCCATGAACCGAGCGCACCGCGCCTTGGGCGCTCGCCGCCGCGGTCAGGCCGAGCCAGAACAGCATGGCGAGACCAAAGCCCCGCCAGTGCATGCCGGATGGATTATGACGGTTTGCGGCGGTCCTCGCCGGGTGTTTCGAAGGCCCCATCAGGGTCGATCCCTTGACATTTCCTAGACATAACAGTCCGAAACTGGACTGATACGGCAATGACGGCGCCTTGAAGGCGATTTCGCACCGGCACGGGCCGATTTTCTCAGGTCGCGAATCAGGCCCCTGGGGAGCGGCTCGTCTGTGCCTACATCGGGCAATCGGCCTGTCAAGCCGCGCCGGGCCGCAAACCCTGTGCTTTTGCCTGATTCTTACGGAAAATGTGACATCCGCAGAATAGCCGGTGATGCGTGGCTGCGCGTCCCACTACTGCATTGCGATGCCCTGAGAATTATGATTTGAGAGGCTGGATTTCGACGCGTTCTAGCGATCTGGCCCAGGTACTTCCAAAGGGTTCTTCTAAAGTACATGCCAAGGCCGTTTGTCAGGGGGCGGATCGTACAGCATGCTTCGCCATCCGGCGGAATGCTCAGGGAATTTATCAAAGGAGCGCGGGCGGCATGAAGATGTCGAAGGGCAAAATGGGCCGGCGGTTGCTGGGGTTGATGGTGGCAGGCGTGGCGCTTGTAACCGGCGGGGTGGCGTCAGCCGAACTGGGCCAGCCGGCGCCGTGGGAATACAAGCTGCAGGGAGCCGCCTCCCCGGTGATGGAAGACATCACCGCGTTCCACGACGGGCTCCTGATCGTCATTACGATCATCACGTTGTTCGTTCTTGGGCTTCTGATCACTGTCATCGTGAAGTTCAACGCCAGGTCAAATCCGGTTCCATCCCGCACCACGCACAACACCTTGGTCGAAGTAGCCTGGACCCTGATTCCGGTTCTGATCCTGGTCGGCATCTCCATCAAATCGTTCAAGCTGCTGTTCGAAGAGCTCGATATTCCCAAGGCCGACCTGACCATCAAGGCGACCGGCAAGCAGTGGTACTGGAGCTACGCCTATCCGGATAACGGCAAGTTCGAATTCGATTCACTCCTGGCCCAGGACAAGCAGCCCCGGCTGCTCGGCGTCGACAACGAGGTGGTGGTGCCGGTCGACAAGGTAATCCGGGTTCAGGTCACCGGCGCCGACGTCATTCATTCCTTCGCGGTGCCGGCGTTCGGCATCAAGATCGACGCGATCCCGGGCCGCCTCAACGAGACCTGGTTCAAGGCCACGAAGGTCGGCATGTTTTACGGCCAGTGTTCGGAGCTGTGCGGCAAGAATCACGCCTTCATGCCGATTGCAGTGCGGGTCGTGAGCGATCAGGATTTTGCGGCCTGGGTCGAGACCGCGAAGAAGAAATTTGCATCCAACCCGGCGAACTCGTTCGCTTCGGTTGGCGCAGCGGCGCAATAAGCCCATGGGGTTGAGAGCGCCAATCGAACGGGACAAGGGCTAAAGGACCGCAAGGTCCAAAAAGGACTGCAAGGCAGGATTTCAAAATGGCAACTTCCGCAGCGTCTTACACCGATCACGCCCATGACGATCACGCGCACGACCATCCGACGGGATGGCGGCGCTGGGTCTATTCGACCAACCACAAGGACATCGGCACGATGTACCTGGTGTTTGCGGTTATCGCCGGCGTCATCGGTGCGCTGATGTCGATCGTGATCCGGATGGAGTTAATGTATCCGGGAATCCAGATCTTCCACGAAACACATACCTACGACGTGTTCGTGACCTCGCACGGCCTGATCATGATCTTCTTCATGGTGATGCCGGCGATGATCGGCGGCTTCGGCAACTGGTTCGTCCCGCTGATGATCGGCGCCCCCGACATGGCTTTCCCGCGCATGAACAACATCTCGTTCTGGCTTTTGCCGGCATCGTTCGCGCTGCTCCTGACTTCCAGCTTCGTCGAGGGCGAACCGGGCGCCAACGGTGTCGGCACCGGCTGGACGCTGTATGCGCCGCTGTCGACGTCGGGTCATCCGGGGCCGGCGGTCGATTTCGCGATTTTGTCGATTCATCTGGCCGGCGCCTCGTCGATCCTGGGCGCCATCAATTTCATCACCACGATCTTCAACATGCGCGCGCCCGGCATGACGATGCACAAGATGCCGCTGTTTGTGTGGTCGATCCTAGTCACGGTGTTCCTGCTGCTGCTGTCGCTGCCGGTGCTCGCCGGTGCGATCACGATGCTGCTCACCGACCGCAATTTCGGCACCACCTTCTTCTCCGCTGAAGGCGGCGGCGATCCGGTGCTGTTCCAGCATTTGTTCTGGTTCTTCGGCCATCCCGAAGTCTACATCCTGATCGTGCCGGGCTTCGGCATGGTCAGCCAGATCGTCTCGACCTTCTCGAGGAAGCCCGTGTTCGGCTATCTCGGCATGGCCTATGCGATGGTCGCGATTGGCGGCATCGGCTTCGTGGTGTGGGCGCATCACATGTACACCGTCGGCATGTCGTCGGCGACGCAGGCCTATTTCGTCGCCGCCACCATGGTGATCGCGGTGCCGACTGGCGTGAAGATCTTCTCCTGGATCGCGACGATGTGGGGCGGCTCGATCGAGTTCAAGACCCCGATGTTGTGGGCGATCGGCTTCATCTTCCTGTTCACCGTCGGTGGCGTCACCGGCGTGGTGCTTGCGAACGCCGGCGTCGACCGCGTGCTGCAGGACACCTACTACGTCGTCGCGCACTTCCACTACGTGCTGTCGCTCGGCGCGGTGTTCGCGATCTTTGCCGGCTGGTACTACTGGTTCCCGAAAATGTCGGGCTACATGTACAACGAGACCATCGGCAAGGCGCACTTCTGGTTCACCTTCGTCGGCGTCAATATGGCGTTCTTCCCGCAGCACTTCCTCGGCCTTTCCGGTATGCCGCGCCGTTACGTCGATTATCCCGATGCCTTTGCCGGCTGGAACCTGGTCTCCTCGATCGGCTCGTATATTTCCGGTGTCGGCATGCTGATCTTCCTCTGGGGCGTGATCGATGCGTTCGCTCGCAAGCGGCAGGCCGCCGACAACCCGTGGGGGGCCGGCGCGACTACGCTGGAGTGGACGCTGCCGTCGCCGCCGCCGTTCCATCAGTTCGAGGTGCTGCCCCGCGTGCAGTAGGAGCATGATCCGGAAAAGTGCGAAGCGGTTTTCCGAAAAGATCATGCTCAAAGAGTTTTGATCATGGCCCGATCAATCTGATCGGACCATGACCTTGAGAGAGCGAGACCTGTCTTGTCGGTTGTCGATCACAACGCCATCGAACTGTCGCCCCGGATTTCGGAGGCCGATGTCGCCGATTTCATCGCGCTGCTGAAGCCGCGGGTGATGTCGCTGGTGATCTTCACCGCGCTGGTCGGGCTTGTGATCGCACCTGTTCACGTTCATCCGGTACTGGCCTTCACCTCGATCCTCTGCATCGCGGTCGGCGCCGGCGCCTCGGGTGCGCTGAACATGGCGCTCGAGGGCGACATCGATGCCCTGATGTCGCGCACCGCCAACCGGCCGATCCCGCGCGGCCGCATCACGCCCCCGGAAGCGATGGCGTTCGGGCTGACGCTGGCCTTCTTCTCGGTGATGACGCTCGGCATCCTGGTCAACTGGATCGCCGGAAGTCTGCTCGCCTTTACGATCTTCTTCTATGTCGTGATCTACACCATGGCGCTGAAGCGCTGGACCGCGCAGAACATCGTGATCGGCGGCGCCGCCGGCGCCTTGCCGCCGGTGGTGGCGTGGGCGGCGGCGACGGGATCGCTGTCGGTCGAGCCGCTGCTCTTGTTTCTGATCATCTTCTTCTGGACGCCGCCGCATTTCTGGGCGCTGGCGCTGTTTCGCAGCGACGACTATGCCCGCGCCGGCGTGCCGATGCTGCCAGTCGTCGCTGGCCCGGACGCGACGCGGCTGCAGATCCTGCTTTATACGACCGTGCTGGTCGCGGTCGCCGTTGCACCGTGGCCGCTCGGCTATTTCGATTGGGTCTATGGCGTGACCTCGCTCGCGCTCGGCGGGGGGATGCTGGCTCTTGCGATCAATGTCTACCGCCGCCGCGAGGGCCGCCAGGCATTGCGTGCCACGCGAAGGCTGTTCGCATTCTCCATCCTTTATCTGTTTGCGCTGTTTGCGACGCTGTTGATCGAAGTCGTCGCCCGCGCCGTCGTGCCGTCGATCTGGTAGGGGGCACATGGCAACCCAATGGTCGACAAGCAGGAGCGAAATGGAATTGTCCTCACCGAGGCGCAGAGAAAAAGCCGCCGCCAGCGATCGATCGCCATCGCGCTGGCGCTCGGCGTTCTCGTCGTGCTGTTTTTCGCGGTCACCATCGTCAAGGGGCCGGCCGTCCTAGTGCGGCCGATATAGGGACATGGCGAACCAACCGACCAGACACGAACAGCCCGTTGCAAGTCCGAAATCCGCTGCGCGCCGCGCTCTGACGCGCGATGCGGCGGTGGCGGCGATCTGCGGTTTTGTGGTCGTGCTGATGGTGGGCGCCTCCTACGCGGCGGTGCCGTTCTATAACTGGTTTTGCCGCGCCACCGGTTTCAACGGCACCACGCAGGTTGCGACCTCGGCGCCGTCGGGCGCACCGTTGGCACGCAAGATTGGCGTACGTTTCGATTCCAATGTGGCAGGAGGGCTGCCCTGGAAGTTCGAGCCGGAGCAGACCGAAATCGAGATCAGGATCGGGGAGGTGGTCACCGTCTACTACACAGTGATCAATCAATCGGCGCGGACCACGACCGGGCAGGCCGCCTATAATGTGGCGCCGCTGACGGTCGGGGCGTATTTCCAGAAGATCAACTGCTTCTGCTTCACCGAGCAGACCATGGGTCCCGGCGAAAAACGCGAAATGCCTGTGGTGTTCTATGTCGATCCGTCGATCGTCAATGACGGCGACAATGACGGGCTGAACACTATTACGCTGTCCTACACCTTCTATCCTGTGCGCGAGCCGGCCCCGAAGCCGATTGCCGCGGGCGAACCGGAAAAACCCAGAGGGAACCTTTAGGGGAAGGCCTGATTGTCGCGTTACGAGAGTTTAAGTTTTTGAGACGAACAGTGCCGAACAGGCACCGCTAATGGAGAGACCGCAAATGGCTACGGCGCAAGTCAAGCATCACGACTATCACCTCGTCGATCCGAGCCCTTGGCCGATCGTCGGCGCCGTTTCGGCCTTCATCATGGCGGTCGGCGCGATCGCCTGGATGCATCATATGCTCGGTGCGGCGGCGCCGATCGTCTTCTTCATCGGCGTCGTCGGCGTGCTCTACACCATGGCGAACTGGTGGACCGATGTGATCCGCGAGGCGCAGTACGAGGGTGATCACACCCGCGTGGTGCAGATCAGCCACCGCTACGGCATGATCCTGTTCATCGCTTCCGAAGTGATGTTCTTTGTCGCCTGGTTCTGGGCATTCTTCAATTCGGCGCTATTCCCGGCAGATGCAGTGCACGCCACCCGCGAGGCGCTGTTCGGCGGTGTCTGGCCGCCCAAGGGCATCGAGGCGTTCGATCCCTGGCATCTGCCGCTGTTAAATACGCTGTTGTTGCTGACCTCCGGCACCACGGTGACCTGGGCGCATCACGCGCTGCTCGAGAATGACCGCCAGGGCCTGAAATACGGCTTGATCCTTACCGTGCTGCTCGGTGCCAGCTTCACCGGCGTGCAGGCCTATGAATACGCGCACGCGGCCTTCCACTTCTCGGGCAACATCTATGGCGCAACCTTCTTCATGGCGACCGGCTTCCACGGCTTCCATGTGCTGATCGGCACCATCTTCCTGATCGTCTGTCTGGCCCGTGCCTATGCTGGGCAGTTCTCGCCGAAACAGCATCTCGGCTTTGAATTCGCCGCCTGGTACTGGCACTTCGTCGACGTGGTGTGGCTGTTCCTGTTCGCCTGCATTTACGTCTGGGGCACCGGCGGCGGCCGCGTCGGCGTGATGGGCGAATAGTTCGCGCCTCAGCTGTGCTAGAAGGGGCGGCCGACTGCCGCCCTTTTTGTTGTGTGCCGAGCATGATCGACAGCTTGGAGGTGGAAGTCCTCTACCCAGCCTGATGGCGGCGAAGGGTTAGCGAAGCGCAAGGGCGTTGCCGCGAGGCAGGGTCTGAAGGAAGCGTGGAGCAAAGCCGCGACCCGATGGACAAGAACCGGATAAGCAGGCCTACCCGGCCGGACGAGCGAGCAACTGATCGCGAAGTCCACAGTCATCAACGACCGGGGTGGTAAATTCGGCGGGTGCGCGGTGAAGGCGGTCGAACTTACCTCGGGAGATCTGTGCCGTTGTCCGGTTTGCCGGACTGAACCCGCCGAAAGGAGCGTTGATCGTGGTGCAGAAGTCAGCAGAGGGCATATATTGACTTGGCAATGTAAGGGAAAGCTGTGACGGATTTGACGAGCTCTGGATTGCGCTCGATGTAGAGAACTGCCTCCCTGAGTTTTGCACGCACGGCGTTGATGGATTTGAGGGCGAGGTTCTTGAATATCTTTTCGCGGATTTCGTCCCAGAGGTTCTCCTTCGGGTTCAACTCCGGCGAATAGGGTGGCAGGAACAGAAGCGAGATGTTGTCGGGGACCGCGAGCAAGCCGCACTGATGGTTGGGGGCACCGTCGAGAACCAGGAGAATGTGTTGCCTGCGGTACTTTCTGGATAGAACGTCGAGGTAGATCTGGAAGCAGACAGTATCCGATGCGGGCATGATCAGATAGACGCACTTTCCATCCTTGGGGCAGACCGCGCCGTATAGGTAGATGTATTGGCGAATGAGTTGCGCGGCAACCTCGGGTCTGACACCAGTTGGAGCCCAGCAAGGCCGCGGGCGGTTCATGCGTCCGAAACGCGCTTCGTCGGCGAACATGACACGTAAGCGACGACCGCGCTTGGCCGCCGCCCGCTTGGCCTTCCTTACAGCATCACGAAAGCCGTTTTTTTAAAGGCGTCTTGCGCCGCAAGGTTCCGCTTGGGATGGAACGGACGCGGCATCAGCTTACGCCAGCCATGCCGATGCAGCAGATTGTACACCGTGCTGTCACTGGTCGGGTGCCCGATCGCCTCTTCGTAAGCCGTCTTGAGATCGTGGATGTTCAACAACTCGCCGGCTCCTGCAGCATGGGCAAAACGCGCCAGCAAGGTCTTTTCCTCGGCCAAGGTCATGTTCTCGCGCTTGCGTCCGCCGTTCGCCCTGGGCTTGAGTGCCTTTATGCCCCCGTCATCGTAAGCCATATGCGCGCGGTTTACTGTGCTCAGCGAAACGCCCATGGCCGCCGCAATCGCCGGCTGCGTCATCCCGCCCTCGCGCAGCAGCACCATCTGGATGCGCTCTCGCTGCGTCGACGGGAGCTTCCATCGCAGCGCCGTCTGGAGCCGCCGGACCTCGGCTTTATTGCATTTGACCATCTGCTCCTCCCGAATCAGATGGTCACAGCGAATCACACCTCAAATCCCGAAAACAACTCCCCCATCGACCGCATTCTCCGGTAATAAATACGCCAATTCATGCTGTTCTGGAGCCGGTATTAGACGACATCTGTCGTGCGAAGGCCCGAACGTTGGAAGTGACGAGTAGATGCAGTGATATCGCAACGACCATGCGGCTGAATTCCGGGCAACCGGCCTCCGGCTGGCGGGAAAGGGTGAAACCCGGACTGGCGCTGATCAGAGGAGTCGAAGCCGATGCGACGATGGCTGACATCCAAACTACGGCGTCAATAGAGCAACTATTGCCGCTCAATCCAGCGAACCGCCGTATACGGACCCGTATGTACGGTGGTGTGGGAGGGGGGAGCCGCGAGGTTTCCCCCTATCCCGATTGGTGCCGTGCCCCGGATGCCGCGCAGCACGCCGCACTGGCGGCGTGATGCGCTGCTGATCCGCGGCCCATCGCGTTTGTCGCCGCGTGGGTCCCGGCTCTGCGGAGCAGCGTGAAGGACGCTGCACCGCGTCCGGGACACGAAGCTTCAAGGTAGAGGAAGAGAACATGCCGAACCCGACCTCATCCACGCTGACCGAGAGCGCGCTGCGCGGACTTGCCTGCAAATGCCCGCGCTGCGGCCAGGGCAAGCTTTACGCGGGCTTCCTCACGCTTCGGCCGCGATGCGAAACGTGCGGGCTCGATTATGCCTTTACCGACAGCGGAGACGGGCCGGCGATCTTCATCATCATGCTGGCGGGGGCAATTGTGGTTGCCTGCGCGCTGATCGTAGAGGTCAAGTATCAGCCGCCGTTCTGGTTGCACGCCGTACTTTGGCTGCCGCTGATTCTCGCGACCACGCTGCTGCCGCTGCGCGCCATGAAGGCGCTTCTGATCGCGCTGCAATTCCATCACAAGGCAGCTCCGGGCCGCCTGATCGACCGCCAGCCGAAATGAGCCCGACGTAAGAGGCCGCCGCGATGATGCGCGAACTTCGCAAGCGAGGCACCGGCTTCGGCTTTTTCACCCTTGCCATGGTGACGCTGTTGATAGGCCTCGGCTTATGGCAGTTGCAGCGCCGCTTGGAAAAGCACGCACTTGTTGCAGCCCTGACCGAACGCCTCGCGGCCGCGCCCGGGCCGCTGCCGCCGTCTTCGCAGTGGAGCGCGTTGCAGCCGGTTGGGGACGAATTTCGTCGTGTCAGTTTCAAGGCGAAGTATGAATCGTTACCCGACGCCATGGTCTATAGCGCAGGCTCAGCCGTGCGCGAGGACATTACGGGGCCCGGCACCTGGGCCTTCCTGCCGGCGCGCCTCGCTAGCGGCGAGACCGTCGTGATCAACACCGGCTTCGTCCAGAACACGATGCAGGACCGGCCCCAGCAGGATCGCGCGGTGTCGCGGCTCGTCACCGGCGAACCGGTCATGCTGGCCGGCTACATCCGCTTTCCCGAATCCGCGGGCATGCTGACGCCTGCGGAAAGCATCGCAAAACGCCTTTGGTTCACCAGGGATCATCTGGCGATGGCGCGCGTGCTCGGCTGGGGCGAGGTCGCGCCGTTCTACATCGACCTCGAACAGCCGGTGCCGGCAAATGGCATCCCGAAACCCGGACCGCTCAAGGTGCATCTCAGGGACGATCACCTGCAATACGCCATCACCTGGTTTACCCTGGCGGGCGCGGTGTTGATTGCCTTCGGAATTTGGTGGCGAGGGCAGAGGCGGGGAACTCCCTCTGGAAGACGCGAATAGTTCACCGAAGGGGCTTCCGGCGAGTCCGCCCGCCGGTAACATTCCTGTCCGTGAGCAAGAACCGGTTTCCACTTCATCGGAAAACGCATTATGGTGCCGCGCGACTTTGTCTCCGGCAAAGTAATATTATTTAGCGAAGTCAAAGGCTTGACGGAACTTCGCGGCCTTTGGAGGGCGGTTTGGCGAACTACATTTCGACGCGGGGGGAGGCTCCCGCCTTGAGTTTCTGCGACGTGATGCTGACCGGGCTTGCCCGCGACGGCGGCCTTTACGTGCCTGAAACCTGGCCGCAACTCTTGCCCCAAACCATCGCCGGATTCTTCGGCCGGCCCTATTGGGAGGTCGCGGTCGACGTGATCCGTCCCTTTGTCGGCGACGAGATTTCCGACGCCGATCTTGGGCGCATGGCCAACGAGGCCTACGCCACCTTCCGTCATCCCGCGGTGGTTCCGCTCGACCAGCTCGGGCCCAATCAGTTTCTGCTGGAGCTGTTTCACGGCCCGACGCTGGCGTTCAAGGACGTCGCCATGCAGCTAATCTCGCGGCTGATGGATCACGTGCTGGCGAAGCGGGCCCAGCGCACCACCATCGTGGTCGCTACTTCGGGCGATACCGGCGGGGCGGCGGTCGACGCATTTGCCGGCCTCGACAATGTCGATCTGATCGTGCTGTTCCCGCATGGCCGGATCTCCGACGTGCAGCGCAGAATGATGACCACATCCAGCGCCGGCAATGTTCACGCAATCGCCGTCGAAGGCACCTTCGACGATTGTCAGGCGATCGTGAAGGAGCTGTTCAACGATCACCATTTTCGCGATGCCGTCGCGCTGTCGGGGGTCAACTCCATCAACTGGGCGCGGATCGTGGCGCAGGTGGTGTATTATTTCACTTCGGCGGTGGCGCTTGGCGCGCCCGCGCGGATCGTGGATTTCACCGTGCCGACCGGAAATTTCGGCGACATTTTTGCAGGCTTCGTCGCCAAGCGCATGGGCTTGCCGGTCAGATGGCTGCGAATCGCCGCCAACGTCAACGACATCCTGCCGCGCACGCTCAAGACCGGCATCTACGAAGTGCGCGAGGTCCACGCCTCGACCTCGCCTTCGATGGACATTCAGGTCTCGTCGAATTTCGAGCGGTTGTTGTTCGAGGCAAGTCACCGCGACGCAAACCTCGTTCGCAGGCTGATGGCGTCGTTAAAGCAGTCTGGACGCTTCGTGCTGCCGGATGCCGTGCTGGCGGCGATCCGGGAGGAATTTGACGCCGGCCGCGCCGATGAGACCGAGACCAGCGCCGCCATCCGCGCGGCCTGGCGCGAGGCCGGCGATCTCGTCGATCCGCACACCGCAGTGGCGCTCGCGGTGGCCGACCGCGATACGTCGGATTCGAAAATTCCCAACATCGTGCTGTCGACCGCGCATGCCGCGAAATTTCCCGATGCGGTGGAAGCGGCCTGCGGCGTGCGGCCGGAATTGCCGCTTTGGCTGGAGGGTTTGATGACCAAGCCGGAACGCATCAAGGTCATGAAGAACGACAAGGTCGAAGTCGCGCGGTTCGTGCAGTCGGTCAGCCGTGCTGCGAAGCAAGGAGCTGCCGGATGAGCGTTGAAGTGACCAAGCTGCCTTCCGGCCTCACCGTCATCACCGATACCATGCCGCATCTTGAGACCGCGGCGCTCGGGGTGTGGGCCGGCGTCGGCGGCCGCGACGAAAAGCCTAACGAGCACGGCATCTCGCATCTTCTGGAACACATGGCGTTCAAGGGCACGACGCGGCGCTCCTCGCGCGAAATCGTCGAGGAAATCGAGGCGGTCGGCGGCGATCTCAATGCCGGCACTTCGACGGAGACCACCGCCTATTATGCGCGCGTCATGAAGGCCGATGTTCCGCTGGCGCTCGACGTGCTCTCGGACATTCTCGCCAACCCCTCATTCGTGCCCGATGAGCTCGAGCGCGAGAAAGGCGTGATCGTGCAGGAGATCGGCGCGGCGCAGGATACGCCCGACGATGTCGTGTTCGAACACCTCAACGAGCTCTGCTATCCGGATCAGCCGATGGGGCGTTCGTTGCTGGGTACGGCAAAGACGCTGAAAACCTTCAACCGCGATATGTTGCGGGGCTATCTCTCGACGCATTATCGCGGCCCCGACATGGTGGTCGCCGCCGCCGGCGCCGTCGATCACAAGCGGGTGGTCGAGGAAGTGGCGGAACGATTTGCGAGCTTCGACGGCGCGCCGGCGCCGAAGCCGCAACCGGCGATGTTCGGCAAGGGCGGCTCCCGCGTAGTGCACCGCGAACTCGAGCAGGCGCATCTGACGCTCGCGCTCGAGGGGGTGCCGCAAACCGATCTGTCGCTGTTTTCCCTTCAGGTATTTACCAACATCGCTCGGCGGCGGGATGTCGTCGCGGCTGTTCCAGGAAGTGCGCGAGAAGCGCGGGCTGTGCTATTCGATCTACGCTTTCCATGCGCCCTATACCGATACCGGCTTTTTCGGGCTCTACACCGGCACCGATCCCGGCGACGCGCCGGAGATGATGGAGGTGATCGTCGACGTCATCAACGATGCCGTCGAGACACTGACCGATGCCGAGATCGCGCGCGCCAAGGCGCAGATGAAGGCAGGGCTGTTGATGGCGCTGGAGAGCTGCAGCTCCCGCGCCGAGCAGCTCGCGCGTCATGTGCTGGCCTATGGCCGCCCTTTGGCGGTCGAGGAACTGGTGGCCCGGATCGATGCCGTGAACGTGGAATCGACACGGAACGCGGCGCGGGGCCTGTTGTCGCGCAGCCGCCCTGCGGTCGTGGCGCTTGGCAGCGGAAGGGGGCTGGACACGGCGGTTGCTTTTGCGGAAGGATTGACCATGTCGAAGGCCAAGGCGCGCCTTCATTGAAGGCCCTCGCGCGGCCGCGAGGCTAAAGCATCGGGGAGTTTCACGGATGGCCCTGTTTCGCTTGCCGTCGAGCGGACCTGCCGCGCTTGCGCCGCGTGGCCACGGTCTGCTGTTGCGTGCCCCGCAGATGTCCGATTTTCTGCAATGGGCGCATTTGCGCGAAGCCAGCCGGAATTATCTGACACCGTGGGAGCCGATCTGGCCGTCCGACGATCTGACGCGTTCGGGTTTCCGCCGCCGGCTGCGCCGCTATGCCGAGGATATCGCTGCCGACAGGTCGTATCCGTTCATCGTGTTCCGGGAGTCCGATGGTGCGATGATCGGCGGCGTAACGCTGGCAAATGTGCGCCGCGGCATCGTGCAGGCCGGCACAATCGGCTACTGGGTGGGGCAGCCCCACGCCCATCGCGGCTACATGACGACGGCCCTGCGCGTGCTGTTGCCCTCGCTGTTCGGCGAGCTCAATCTGCACCGCATCGAAGCCGCCTGCATTCCCTCCAATGCGCCATCGATCCGGGTGCTGGAGAAGTGCGGCTTCACCCGCGAGGGCCTGGCGCGGCGCTATCTCTGCATCAACGGGGTCTGGCAGGATCATCTGCTGTTTGGCCTGTTGCATGAGGATTTCCGCGGTTAACCTTTGGTTTCAACATTGTGACAGGCGCCTTGGGTTTGCCGCCATTGCGCTGCTATAAGCAGCGGCGCGCGTCCTTCGGCCGGTGCGCTGAATGAGCGGACGGCCTTTCGTCGGGGATTTCTGGACAATGCGTCACGGGCTGATCGAGCGGGCTGCGGTGGCTGGTCGGACAGGCCGCGCGCGTGTTGCGCTTGGGCTTGCGACCGCCGGGTTGCTGCTTGCTGGATGCAGCGGGACCAACAACACGTTCTCAGCGTCGCAGGATTCCAGTTCGGTTCCGACGATCGGCGACAGGTTCAACCAGTTGTTCGGCTCGAAATCGCAGGCCGTCGGCGAGGCGGCGCCGGCGCCGGATGGCGTCGAACTGGATTGTCCGGTCGTGAAGATTCGCGCCGGAGCCTCCACCTATGCGGTGGCGCCGCCCGGCAAGCAGCCGGTTGCAAGCGAGCTGCGCTATCAGGCGACCATTACGCGGACCGCGCGCGACTGTACGCGATCGAGCGGCCAGATCATCGCCCGGATCGGCATTCAGGGCCGCGTCATTGCCGGTCCTGCCGGAGCGCCGGCGACCGTCGAAATCCCGATCCGCGTCGCTGTGGTGCAGACCGGCATCCATGAGAAGGTGATTTCCACCAAGGTTTACCGGACCACGGTGTCGATGTCGGAGGACGCCAGCGTGCCGTTCAGCCTGGTCGGGGAAGACCTCGGCCTATACGATGCCGCCGGGCCTCACCAGTGAAACCTACATCTTCTATATCGGCTTCGATCCGCAGGCGTTGACGCCGGAGCCGAAACCGCCGCGGAAGAGATAACAGCAATCGCTCGGTGCGAAGAAAAAGCCGGCGCGATCGTCTCGCGCCGGCCTTTGATTTTTTCGAATTGAAACCGTCAGTTCAGCTTTTCGCGAACTTCAGCGATGCCCTTGGCCAGCAGATCCTCGGCGAGCCGGCCCTTGACGGTTTGCGACAGGATGGTGGAGGCAGCGGTCACCGCGGCGTCGGCCGCGGCGGCGCGCACATCGGCAAGCGCCTGCGCCTCGGCCAGCGCGATCTTGCTTTCGGCGGTCTTGGTGCGCCGGGCGACAAAATCTTCCATCTTGGTCTTGGCTTCGGACGCGATGCGCTCGGCCTCGGCCTTTGCCGATGCGATGATGTCCTGCGCCTCGCGCTCCGCGGTGGCGCGTCGCGCCTTGTATTCCGCGAGCAACTTCGCCGCCTCTTCCTTGAGACGGCGGGCGTCGTCGAGTTCGGCCTTGATGCGCTCGCTGCGATTGATCGAGCGCCTTCAGCACCGTGCGGTGGACGCCGAGATAGGCGAATACGCCCATCAGGATGACGAAAGCGACGGCGACCCAAAATTCCGGTTCGGCGAACATCGAACTTATCCCTTCAAGGACGCGTCAACGGCCTGTCCCACCGACGTGCCGTCCGGCACGACGCCGGTCAGCCGCTGCACGATGGCGGCGGCCGCGTCCGCGGCGATGCCACGAACGTTGCTCATCGCCGCCTCGCGCGTCGATGCGATGGTCTTTTCGGCGTCGGCCAGCTTGAGCGACAGCCGCTCTTCCAGCGTCTTGCGCTCGGCGTCGGACGCCGCGTTCAGCTTTTCGCGGGTTTCGGCGCCGATCGCCTGCGCACGGGAGCGCGCTGCCGCCAACTCGGCTTCGTAGGCCTTCAGCGCGCTGTCGGACTCATCCTTCAGCTTTTGCGCTTCCGCCAGATCGCCGTCGATCGTGTCCTGGCGCATGTCGATCGTCTTGCCGACGCGCGGCAGAGCGATGCGCGAGACGATCAGGTACAGCGCGACAAACGCGATCAGCAAGCGACACCAGCTGCGAAGCAAAGGTGTCCTTCTGGAACGGCGGGAACGGCGCCTTGTGGCCGCCCTCGGCCTCGGTGTGGGCGGCTGCGCCCTTGGCGTTGCCATGACTTTCAGCCACGGGCTTCTCCTGTCCGGCTAAGCGAGATTCGATCCTGGAATCTCATCGACCGAGAATCGATGTTGGATCAGAGCGCGAACAGCAGCAACAGCGCGATCAGCAGCGAGAAGATGCCGAGCGCTTCGGTCACGGCGAAACCGAAAATCAGGTTGCCGAACTGACCCTGGGCTGCCGAAGGGTTGCGCACCGCGGCGGCAAGATAGTTGCCGAAGATGATGCCCACGCCCGCGCCGGCGCCGCCCATGCCAATGCAGGCAATACCAGCGCCAATGTACTTCGCGGCAATCGGATCCATGAAACGAACTCCTTCTTGAGGTTTGGTAGTGAGGCCGGATCAGTGGCCCGGATGGATAGCATCGTTGATGTAGATGACGGTGAGGATGGTGAAGACGTAGGCCTGAAGAAACGCGACCAGCAGCTCAAGCGCGGTCAGCGCGATCACCATGCCGAGCGGCAGCACGGCGCCGGCATAGCCGGCAATGCCAAGGCCCGCCAGCATCGGAATGAAGCTCGCGAAAACCGCGAGCGCGATGTGGCCCGCCAGCATGTTCGCGAACAGACGAACCGAGTGCGAGATCGGCCGCAGGAAGAACGAGAACACCTCGATGAATACGACCAGCGGCAGGATGAAGATCGGAATGCCGCTGGGCACGAACAGTTTGAAGAACTTCAGACCGTTCTTGTAGAAGCCGTAGATCAGCACGGTGAGGAACACCATTACTGCCAGCGCCGCCGTGACGATGATGTGGCTCGAAATCGTGAACCCGTAGGGAATGACGCCGATAATGTTGGAAACGGTCAGCAGCATGAAGATCGAAAACACCAGCGGAAAGAATTTCATTCCGTCCTTGCCGGCGTTCGATCGTATGGTGTTGGCGACGAATTCGTAGCTGATCTCAGCCACCGACTGCAGGCGTCCAGGCACCAGTTGCCGGCCGGCGCCGATCATCAGCAGCGAAATCAGCGCCACCGACCCGAACATGTAGGCGGAGGAATTGGTGAAGGCGATCTCCTGATTGCCGATGTGGCCAATCGTGAAGAGCTTTTCGATGTTGAACTGTTCGATCGGATCGATCATCCGCGCGGCATCTTCTTAAGTAGCGCCGGCCACGCCGGCGTCCTGCAATCAATCGTTCGGCTTTCCTTAGCGGTCGGTGCTGTCGGGAGCAACACCTGCCGATCTGATCACGTTCAGCACGCCGGCCGCGAAGCCGAGCAGGACGAACACGATGAGCCCAAAAGGCGACGTCGACAGCAAACGGTCGAAAGCCCAGCCAAGCAGCGCTCCGACGACAACGCCGGCAATCAACTCCGAAGAAAGCCGGAAACCGCGTGCCATCGCCGAGGCTCTGGCTCCGCCGTCTCCACTTCCAGCTCCGGGTTGGTCAGTCCTGATGTTTCGGCTGTCCCGAAATTCGGACAACCGGTGCTCCAGACTTCCGAGCCTTGCGGAAAGCGCGGCCTCGTCGGGAGACGATTTGTTGCCGTTTCCATCTTCGCCGTCATTCGTGCCTTGCGCCATGCTGCGGAGACCCGAAACGATGCTGCGTTGGATGGAAAACGACGCCCCGTCACCCTCAAAAGCCGCGCGGACCATACTGACCGCGCCAAATCAAGTCAAGATTGCGTCACAGCTGTCTACTCTATTGAAATAACTTGATTTATTCGGATTGGCGGAGCCGGGCTGCAGAGCGATCGCCGCACTGCAGCAGCAAGACATATCACGGGCAAAATTTGGCCGGTCAGCCGCGCGTCTTCGTTGCGCCAGCTTCCCCTCTGGTGCCGCGGGGGGCTCGACAGCCCGGCGTCGTCTCGAGGTTGTCCGCTATCGCCCCCGCTTTTGCGATCGAGGGATGAATGAATGCACGTCAGGGATCGCGCAGAACAAGCCCGCGTCCCCTTTGATGCGACGTGTCGGCATGCAATCGCGATTTGTTGCGGCTGAAGGCACTCTCTCGACGATCAATCTTGCATCGCGCAAGCACCTCTGTTGGGATGTCTGCGATCACTGAGACTTTCGGGGAGACCGCATGCCGCGTCAGATCGACTATTATTTCTCGCTTCTATCTCCTTGGGCCTATATCGGGCACAAATTGTTTCGGGAGGTCGTCAACGCTTACGATCTCAAAGTGAATCACAAGCCGGTGGTGCTCGCCGATCTGTTTTCGGAAACCGGTGGGTTGCCGTTGCTGAAGCGTCATCCGGTGAGGCAGCGCTATCGCATGGTTGAGCTGCAGCGCTGGCGCGAAAAGCGCGGGCTGGATTTCCACCTTCAGCCGGCGAATTGGCCTTTCAACGTGAGGCTCGCAGATGGCGTCGTGATCGCGGCGATCGAGGCCGGCCACGATCCGGATCCTTTCCTGCGCCGGGCTTTCCCGGCCGTATGGGAAGGCCAGCTTAATCTGGCAGAACCTGCGACCCTGATCGGACTGGCCGACGATTCCGGGCTTCCCGGCCGACAATTGGTGGAGCGGTCGGGGAACGAGGAGATCGGCAAGATCTACGAGCAGAATCGCCAGGATGCGCTCGCCGCCGACGTTTTCGGTTCGCCGGCCTATGTTCTGGACGGCGAGGTATTCTGGGGGCAGGATCGGATCGAATTGCTGGTGGATGCGTTGAAATCAGGTCGCGCGCCCTACCGTTCGCAAGTCTAGATCAGGGGTTGGAAAGCACAGGGAATACTGACATCGGCTTTTAGGCGGAGCATCCCCATGAGCACAGCGATATCGCCGAAATTCGCCATCGCCCTTGCTGCGTTGACCCTCGGTGAAATGCCCGGTGTTGCCGCGCAATCGATGCCCGACGGCGAGAACGGCCGCTACGTGCTGTCTCAGGTCTCCGATGGCGTGATCAGACTGGATACCCGCACCGGCGCCGTCTCGACCTGCAACAACACCGGTGCGGGCTGGGCCTGCTATGCCGTGCCCGACGAACGCGCCGCGCTTGACGCAGAAATCGGCCGGCTGCAAGCGGAGAATGAAAAATCCAGGGCGGAGCTTGAAAAACTCAAGGCTGAGCTGGCGGGGCGCGAGCCAACCGTTTCCGGCAAGATCGACGAGCCACTGCCGAAGTCGGACTCGCTCAAGACCCGCCGAGCCGAAAGTGGCCGAGGGTGAGCGCAAAATCGAAATTCCATTGCCGAGCGACCGCGACATGGATCGCATGATGTCGTTTCTCGAGCGGGCATGGCGGCGGCTGGTCGAGATGGCCAATCGGATGCAGAAGGACGTCGGCGGCAAGATTTGATGCACCGACACTGTTTCGGCGGGTCGTCCCCGCGTTCGCGGGCGCGATATACCGATACCGAGAGACCATTAATGCCTTCACCAAAATCAATGTCTCGCACTCCGCTCTCTTCCGTCACCGCAACCGCCATCGTGTCGTCACTGCTCACGGTCCAGACTTCCGGACGCGGCTTTGTCGACCTCACAGCCGAGATCGCGGAGTTTGTGAGGGACGCCGCAGCGGTCGAGGGCATGGTCACGCTGTTCATCCGCCACACTTCGGCGTCGCTCACGATCCAGGAAAACGCCGATCCGTCCGTGCTTGCGGATTTGACGACCGCGCTCGACCGGCTCGCGCCGGAGAACGCCGGATGGCGCCACGATACCGAAGGCCCCGACGACATGCCCGCCCATGTCAAGACCATGCTGACGACGACCTCGCTGCAAATCCCGATCCTGAAGGGCAGGCTGATGCTCGGAACGTGGCAGGCGATCTACCTGATCGAGCATCGTCGGCGTCCGCATCGCCGCGAGATCGTGCTGCAATTCGTCGGGGCTGCCGGCTCTTGAGTAAGATCAAAGCAAACCCGGCCGCGGGGTGATCCGCGGCCGGCTTGCTGTATCAATCTCGTCGAGGATAACTTCCGTTATCCAACGGCGATCAGTTCGTCCTGATATCGACGTCCTTGGTTTCCGGCAGGAACAGGAAGCCGACGATAAGGCTCATCAGCGCCGACCAGGACCGGATACCAGAGACCGGAGTAGATATTTCCGGTCGCGGCCACGATCGCAAACACCGTGGCCGGCAGGAATCCGCCGAACCAGCCGTTGCCGATATGGTAGGGCAGCGACATGCCGCTGTAGCGGATACGGCTCGGGAACAGTTCAACCAGCCATGCCGCGATCGGGGCATAGACCAGCGTCACATAAATCACCAGCACCCACAGCAGGACCACCGTCATCGACATGGTTGATGTCGGCGGGATCGGCCGATGCCGGATAGCCATGGTTCTTGATGGCCGCAGGCAACGCCTTGGCGAAATCCGGCGACGTGGCATTCAACGTCTGCTCGCCGACTTTCACCTGCGCCGGCGTTCCCTTCGGCGCATCCTGGTTCTGGTAGTTCACCGACAAATTGACCAGCGCGGACTTGGCGATGTCGCAGCCGGTGGTGAATTTCTCGGTGCCGGTGGCCTTGAACTGGAACGAGCACTCGGAGGGGTCGGCGATGACTGTCACCGGCGCTGCCGCCAGCGCGGTTTCAAGCTTGGGATTGGCGAAGTGGGTAATCCCCTTGAAGATCGGGAAATACGTCAGCGCCGCGAGCAGGAAGCCGGCCAGGATGATCGGCTTGCGGCCGATCTTGTCCGAAAGCCAGCCGAAGAGGACGAAGCCCGGCGTGCCGAGCGCAAGCGCGACCACGATCATGATCTGCGCGGTGACGCCGGGCACCTTGAGGGTCTGGGTCAGGAAGAACAGCGCATAGAACTGCCCGCCGTACCACACCACGGCTTCACCCGCGGTCGCGCCAAACAGCGCAAGGATCGCGATCTTGGCGTTGGCCCACTCGGTAAAGGCTTCGGCCAGCGGCCGCTTCGAGGTCTTGCCCTCGTCCTTCATCTTCTGGAAGATCGGCGACTCGTTCAGAGCTCAACCGGATCCAGATCGAGACGATCAGAAGGATGCCCGAGAGCAGGAACGGAATGCGCCAGCCCCAATCGCCGAACGTTGCTTCGCCCATCCAGGTGCGAATGCCCAGAATGAGCAGCAAGCGCCATGAACAGGCCGAGCGTTGCGGTGGTCTGGATCCAGGAGGTGTAGTAGCCGCGCTTGTTCCTCGGCGCATGCTCGGCGACGTAGGTTGCCGCACCGCCATATTCGCCGCCGAGCGCAAGGCCCTGCACCAGGCGCAAGCCGATCAGCACGATCGGCGCAGCGATGCCCCATGTGGCGAAGCCGGGGATCACGCCGATGAAGAAGGTGCCGATGCCCATCAGCGTCATCGTGATCAGGAAGGTGTATTTGCGACCGATCATGTCGCCGAGGCGGCCGAAGATCAGCGCGCCGAACGGGCCGCACGGCAAAGCCGGCGGCAAAGGCGAGCAGCGCGAAGATGAAGCCGACATTCGGCGGCACGTTGGAGAAGAAGTACTTCGCGAGGAAGGCGCCGAGCGTTCCGTAGATATAGAAGTCATACCATTCGAACACGGTACCCAGTGAGGAGGCGAAAATGACTTTTCGTTCTTCGGCAGTCATCCCTCCCGTGCGGATGTCATCGCTACCCGCTGTTGCTGCCATTGCCATTTGTTCGCTCTCCCCGAAATTGTTGTTGCAAGGCTCGTCCCCATGCGCCGGATCAGGCTCGGATTGGGCCACGAGGTTATTTCCACGGTAACATCGCCGTGAAAACTCCCCCAATAAGACTTTCGGCCCGCCGCGTGGGAACGTCCACTCAAGGGCCACGTTTCAGGGTGCCTGATCACCTGTCGCGCATTTGCCCTATTGCGGCGCACAAGCCGCGCGCTCGATTAACCGCCATTCCGCATGGCGATATTGTGCGCTTGCATGCGGTCGTTCGCCGGGGGACAATTCATTGTGAAAAGCTCTGCAAGCCTCTGGGAGCCGTTCACGGGTTTGCCGTAACCCTTTGCAAGAAATAGATGACTGCCGCTGCCAACACCCGCCTCGTGATTGCCGACGACCATCCGCTGTTCCGCGACGCGTTGCGGCAGGCGGTAGCGAGCGTCGTGGCTTCGGCCAAGATCGACGAGGCGGGATCGTTTGAAGAGCTGACCGCGCTGCTTGAGCAGGATTCCGATGTCGATCTGGTTCTGCTCGATCTGACGATGCCGGGAATCTCCGGCTTTTCCGGACTGATTTACCTGCGCGCGCAATATCCGGCCATTCCGGTGGTGATCGTATCCGCCAGCGACGATGGCGGCACCATCCGCCGGTCGCTGGATTTCGGCGCCTCCGGGTTCATTCCGAAGCGCTTCGGCGTCGATACGCTGCGCGATGCGATCATGAAAGTGATGGACGGCGACGTCTGGATACCGCCGGACACCGATCTGTCGTCGGCCACCGATCCGGAGATGGCGCGCCTGCGCGACCGGCTGGTGACGCTGACGCCACAGCAGGTGCGGGTGCTGATGATGCTGTCGGAAGGCCTGCTCAACAAGCAGATCGCCTACGAGCTTGGCGTGTCGGAAGCAACCATCAAGGCGCACGTATCGGCGATCCTGCAAAAGCTCGGCGTCGAGAGCCGCACCCAGGCCGTGATCGCGGCGGCGAAAATCGCCGGCGGCCAGTGGCGGCCAAGCCGTGTGACTAAGATTATTCCGCCGCCACCATCTGCTGCGTGCGCCACTGGCCGAGCAGCGCCCGCAGCGATGCCGGCTTGACCGGCTTGTTGAGCACCGCGACGTTCTCCTCCCGCGCCGCGGCCCGCACATGCGGGCTGCGATCGGCGGTGATCAGGATCGCCGGAATGCCGTCGCCGAACCGGCGGCGAATGTCGCGGATCGCGGCGATGCCGTTGCCGCGATCGAGATGATAGTCGACCAGAAGGCCGGTCACCCGTTTGCCCGCGGCCTCGATCGCCTCGATGGCGGCTTCGGGATCGGTCACCGCGATCACCTCGGCGTCCCAGCCGGTCAGCAGCGTTTTCATGCCGTCCAGGATCGCGGCGTCGTTTTCGATGCAGACGATCAGGGAGCCGCTCATCGGCGTTCTGGAAAGCGGGGTCGCGCTGGTGACGGCAGCGGTGTGGTTGACGGCCTTCGCGGTCGGCACCATCACCGAAAAGAACGAGCCGCCGCTGGCGTTGGAATCGAGCGCAATGCCGTGGTTGAGAACGCGCGCAAGCCGCTCGACGATCGACAGTCCCAGCCCAAGGCCGCGCGCGATCCGCGCGCCCTGCTCCAGCCGGTGAAATTCCTTGAAGATTTCGCCGCGCTTGAGAACGGGAATGCCGACGCCGGTATCGTAGATGCCGATCTGCAGCGATTGGCCGTGACGCCGGCATCCGACCAGCACCCGCCCGCGCGGGGTATATTTGATGGCGTTGGAGATCAGGTTCTGCAACAGCCGCCGCAGCAGCAGACGATCGGATTCGCACCGGCAGCGAGCAGGGCACGAAGGTCAGCTTCAGTCCCTTGGCCCGCGCGATCGGCGCAAATTCGATCTCCAGCGAACGCATCAGGTCGCCGATCTTGAAACTCGTGATCGACGTCGTCATGGCGCCGGCATCGAGCCGGGAAATATCCAGAAGCGCCCCGAGGATTTCTTCGATCGCCTCCAGCGAATCGTCGATGTTCTCGACCAGCCTGGAATCCTCGCCGCCGTTCTGGCGCTCGACGAGGCTCGTTACATAGAGCCGCGCCGCGTTCAACGGCTGCAGGATGTCGTGGCTCGCCGCCGCCAGGAAGCGCGTCTTCGAGATGCTGGCGTCCTCGGCGGCACTCTTGGCGAGCGCCAGTTCCGAATTCAGTCGCGTCAACTCCTCGGTGCGGTCGCGCACGCGCTTTTCCAGCGTGGCGTTGGCGCGCTCCAGCGCCTCGGCCGCCTCGAAGGACGGCGTGACGTCGGAAAAGGTGATGACAAGACCGCCGCCGGGCATCCGGTTGGAGCGCACCTCGATCACCATGTGCCGATCGGGCAGACGCTCCAGATAGGGCTCGCCCTCGGTGGTATAGGCGGCCAGCCGCCTTTCCATCAGAGCATCCTTCTCGCCGAAGTCCGAAGGCGTGATGGCCGTCATGAATTCAAGGATTTCGCTCAAGGGAATCCCGATCTGGACCAGATGCGGCGGCAGGCCCAGGATTTCGCCGAACTGGCGGTTGGAGCAGATCAGCTGCAGGTCGGCGTCGAACACGGCGATGCCCTGCCGCACATGGTTCAGCGCGGTCTGCAATATCTCGCGGTTGAAATGCAGCGCGGCGTGGGAGTCGTCGAGCAGTTTCAGCGCGGCCTTGGCGGAGACGGTGCGCTTGCGCAGCAGCAGCGACATCACCAGGCGCGAAGACGCGGCCCCGATCGAGGATGCGATCAGGTGTTCGGCATGCTGCAGCAGTTCGAAATCCGCCGGCGCGGCCGGGTCGAGATCGGATGTTGTGGGTGACGGCAAAGGCTTCGAACGAATGGCGGGCGCGGTCGGGCCCGAGATATTGCGCGACCGTGCTCTGGATGTCCTGCACCGTCACCGTGGTGCGCCAGCGCCGGAACGTCGGCGTCATCGGCGCCAGCACGTTGGGCGCGAACAGATCCGCCTGCAACCGTTCGATCGAGGAGGGCTGCCGCGCCGAGCGACAGCACGAAATAGGCCAGGAGGTTGAGCGAAAGCGACCACAGCACGCCATGCAGAAGCGGCGGCAAATCGGCGCCGAACAGCGCCTGCGGACGCAGCGCCTCGATGCCGAACGGGCCGTGCTGCAGCAATTCCAGGCCCGCGGTCGTGCCGTCGAGGAAGCTCGGCAGGAACAGCGTGTAGGTCCACACCGCAAAGCCGACCAGCATGCCGCCCATGGCGCCGCGCGCGGTCGCGCGCTGCCAGAACAGGCCGCCGAAGAACGCCGGCGCAAGCTGCGCGATGGCCGCAAAGGACAACAGGCCGATCGCCGCCAATTGGGCGTTGCCGAGCGCCCGATAGTAGAAATAGGCCATCGCCATGATGGCGAAGATCGCGAAGCGGCGAACCCCGAGCAGGAAGTCGCCGAAATCCTTCTGGCCCGCGCGCGATTCGCGCCCGCGCTGCAGCACCAGCGGCATCACGATATCGTTCGAGACCATCACCGAAAGCGCGACGCATTCCACGATCACCATCGCGGTTGCCGCCGACAGGCCTCCGACAAAGACGGCGATGCTGAGCAATGGAGCATTTCCCTCCATCGGCAACGCCAGCACATACATGTCGCTGTCAACTGCGCCGAACGGAAAGGTGATGAGTCCGGCAAGCGCGATCGGAATCACGAACAGGTTGATCGCGACCAGATAGAGCGGAAACAGCCAGCGCGCGCGGCCGACCTCGGCGTCGCTCGAATTCTCGACCACGCTGACGTGGAACTGGCGCGGCAGCAGCATGATCGCGCAGAATGACAACAGCACCATGGTCAGAAAGTTGCCGATCGAGGGCACGTACTCGATGGCGCGCACCGCTTCCGGCGTTTTCATCGCGCGCTCGACCAGCTCGATGGGGGTGAACATCCAGAAGGTGACGAAGGCGCCGGCGGCGATAAAGGCGACAAGCTTGACGATGGATTCGGTGGCGATCGCCAGCATCAGGCCGTGCTGGTGTTCGGTCGCATCGGCCTGGCGGGTTCCGAACAGTACGGCGAAGGCCGCCATCGCCAGCGTGGCGATCAGCGCGATGTCGCCGATGATCGGAATTGAGGAGATCGCCTGGTCTTCGCTCAGGATCGTTTCAAGCGAGGAAGCCACCGCCTTGAGCTGAAGCGCGATGTAGGGAACCGATCCGATGATCGCGATCAGGGCGACGGTCGCGGCCACCGCCTGGCTCTTGCCGTATCGCGCGGCGATGAAATCGGCGATCGAGGTGATGTTTTGCGATTTTGCCAGCTTGATCACGCGGCGCAGCAATGGCGTGCAGAGTCCGATCATCAGGATCGGGCCGATATAGATCGCCAGAAAGTCGACGCTGGTGCGGGTGGCGAACCCGACCGAGCCGAAGAACGTCCAGGAAGTGCAGTAGATCGCCAGCGACAGCGGATAGATCAGCGCCGCTGGCGCGGCCGCGCTGGGTCGGCGAAAGGCGGTCGCCATAGCTCGCCACGAAAAACAGGAACCCGATATAGCCGAAGGCGGCTGCGATCACGCCCCAGTCGTGCAGCATCGCTGCTTACTCCTCGACCATGATCCGATCGAATTGAATCGGATCATCATCCTATCTCCGTGTTTGAGCATGATCTGCGCGGAAAGGCGGTTCCCACTTTTCCGGATCATGCTCCTGGTCTCGGTGGGCGTCTGGTTCAGCGCCACCGCAAACGACGTTCGTCGCAGGGAGGGGAGTATAGCCGGATTGGAGCGGCAAAGCACGGCGCGCAGCCAGCCAAAGGGCGGGTCCGGGCCGGAGGTGGCGGGTTAACGTTATTCCGCCGCCAGCGACTTCTCGTTCAGCGGCAGCCCAAGTCTGCTCCCAGACCTGCAGCAGGGCTTCGGCAAGCTGATCGATCAGGACGTCGTCGTGGTAGGGCGAAGGGGTGATCCGCAGCCGCTCGGTGCCCTTGGCGACCGTCGGATAGTTGATCGGCTGGATGTAGATACCGTGCTCTTCCAGCAGGAGATCGGAGGCCCGCTTGCATTTTTCGGGGTCGCCGACGAACAGCGGCACGATATGGGTGTCGCTCGACATCACCGGCAGCCCTGCCGCGGTCAGGATCGCCTTGACGCGGGCGGCGCGATCCTGATGGCGCTCGCGCTCCCAGGTCGAGGTTTTCAGATGCCGGATCGCCGCGGTCGCAGCCGAACAGATCGCGGGCGGCAACGCGGTGGTGAAGATGAAGCCAGGTGCGTAGGAGCGGACCGCGTCGATGATCTCCGCGCTTGCGGCGATATAGCCGCCGAGGCAGCCGAAGGCCTTGGCGAGCGTGCCTTCCAGAATGTCGATGCGGTGCATGACGCCGTCACGCTCGGCAATGCCGCCGCCGCGCGGGCCATACATGCCGACGGCATGAACCTCGTCGACATAGGTCATGGCGCCATAGCGCTCGGCGAGATCGCAGATCTTCGCAAGCGGCGCGATATCGCCGTCCATGGAATAAAGGCTCTCGCAGGCGATCAGCTTCGGCCGATCGGGTCCCGCTGCGCGCAGCAACTCTTCGAGATGCGCCATGTCGCTGTGGCGGAACACCTGGCGCTCGCAGCCGGCCTGGCGGATGCCCTCGATCATCGAATTGTGGTTGAGCGCGTCCGACAGGATCAGGCAGTTCGGAATAAGCTTCGCGATGGTCGAAATGCCGGTCTGGTTGGAGACATAGCCCGAAGTGAACAGCAGGGCGGCTTCCTTGCCGTGCAGATCGGCCAGTTCCTGCTCAAGCTGCACGAGCGGGTGATGGGTACCCGCGATATTGCGGGTTCCGCCGGCGCCGGTGCCCGGACCGCGTCGCGGTCTCGACCATCGCGCCGACGACTTTCGGGTGCTGGCCCATTCCGAGATAGTCGTTGGAGCACCAGATCACGACGTTCCGCGGCCCCTTCGGAGAATGCCACACCGCGTGCGGAAACCGGCCGGCAATGCGTTCCAGATCGGCAAAAACCCGGTAGCGCCGCTCATCATGCAGGCGGTTGAGGGCGGCGCTGAAAATTGGCTGTAGTCCATCGCAAGAACCTGAGTGGCGCGTGAGGTTGAAAGCGGCGTGGGCTCTTTTTAGAGCGTTTCCACGATTAATGTCGAGCGGGAATAAGGGCCTTGACTAGGATCAAGTTTCGGTGTGCCCGCAGGATTTCGGCTTTACTCTGCGACGGCGTCGGCCCCGAAGGTTTGGCCGCCTTTTCAGAAAAATCGGCGATTTCCCCGTAGAGCCGCACGGTTGCCTCGCCCCGCCAAAGGGCCACCTGGGTCATGCGGCCAGGATCGGCGACGATCCAATTGGATTAAATAATATATTTTTGAAACGTTTGTTGCAAAAGCGCTTGAAGAGGGTCTAGGATGGGTGATGGATCACGGCCCCCTGACCGAACAGATCATCAAGAAATTCGACGATATGCCCGCGCAGCTCCAGGCAGGCGCGCGCTACGTGCTGGACCGGCCGCGCGACGTGGCGCTGTTGTCAATGCGTGAGCAGGCCCGTCAGGCAGGGGTCCAACCGGCAACGATGACACGGCTGGCGAAGCGTCTTGGCATGGATGGCTACGAAGAGGTGCGCGAACTCTACGCCGCCGCCGTGCGCGACGGAGGTCTCGGATTTGCCGGCAAGGCGGGCGTCCAGGTCATCAGTCAGAAACTGAAAGGCGATAGAGCGCTGGCGGCCGATATGCTGAAGTCGATCGGCCAGGCAGATCGAGCAGCTCGCGGCGCCCGCGAGCCTCGAGCGTCTCGTGACCGCCGCCAAGGCTCTCGCTTCGGCGCGCCGAATCTATTGCCTCGGCTTGCGCTCGAGCCATTCGGTCGCATGGCACCTTCACTATGTGCTGACGCTGGTCGGGGACCGCTCGACCAACATCGACGGTATTGGGGCCACGGGGCCCGATGCCCTGGCGCGGGCGACCAGCCGCGACGTCCTGCTGGTCGCAAGCGTGATGCCTTATACGCGCCTGACCATTGAGCTTGCGGAATATGCGGTAACGCGGGGGATGGAAGTCGTTGCGATCACCGACAGCGAGGTCGCGCCGCTGGCGCAGATCGCGCAACACGTCGTCATCGTCCCGACCGAGAGCCCGTCATTTTTTCATGCGATGTCGCCGGCCTTTGCGGTAGCGGAAGTGCTTGGCGCCGTCATCGCCGGGCGAGGCGGCGACGACGCGCTGGCGTCGCTTCGCCATTCCGACGGGCACCTCTCCGCCCTGAATACGCATCTCAGACCAAGAAGCAGCAAGAGATCATGACCCACATTCTT
This sequence comes from uncultured Alphaproteobacteria bacterium, assembly GCA_963722265.1. Taxonomy (GTDB): domain Bacteria; phylum Pseudomonadota; class Alphaproteobacteria; order Rhizobiales; family Xanthobacteraceae; genus Bradyrhizobium. Next base: position 324,342 of record CAVRKR010000004.1, read on the forward strand.
CACCGTTCCGCCAATGCGGAGATGCCGGTGGCCGTCGGCGGCAAGGGCATCGAATTGTTCGACAAGAACGGGGCGAGCTACATCGATGCTTCCGGCGGCGCCGCGGTTTCCTGTCTCGGTCACGGCCATCCGGATGTTCTTGCCGCGCTACACAAGCAACTCGACACGATTGCCTATGCGCATACGGGGTTTTTCACGACCGAGGTTGCCGAGAGGCTGGCCGATCGGCTGATCGAGACGGCGCCAGCGGGCATAGACCATGTTTATCTGGTGAGCGGCGGATCGGAGGCGATCGAGGCCGCGCTGAAAATGGCGCGCCAGTATTTTGTCGAGAAGGGCGAGCCGCAGCGTCGGCACATTATCGCGCGCCGCCAGAGCTATCACGGCAATACGCTGGGAGCGCTTGCAACCGGCGGCAATGAATGGCGCCGCGCGCAATTTCGCCCGCTGTTGATCGAAACACACCATATCGACCCCTGCTATGCGTACCGCCTGCAGGCGCCCGGCGAGAGCGACGCCGCTTACGCGGCGCGCGCCGCACAGGCGCTCGAGGACAAGATTCTCGAACTTGGCGCCGATCAGGTCATCGCTTTCGTTGCCGAGACGGTAGTCGGGGCGACCTCGGGCGCGGTGCCGCCGGTCGGCGATTATTTCAAGCGGATACGCGCGATTTGTGATCGTTATGGTGTGCTGCTCATTCTCGATGAAGTCATGTGCGGGATGGGCCGCACCGGAACCCTGCATGCCTGCGAGCAGGATGGCATTGCGCCGGACTTGATGGCGATCGCCAAGGGCCTCGGCGGCGGCTATCAGCCGGTCGGCGCGGTCTTGCTGAGCAAGCAGATCTTCGAGGCCTTCTCAAAGGGCTCCGGCTTCTTCCAGCACGGCCATACTTATATGGGCCATCCGATGGCGGCCGCGGCCGGACTTGCGGTGCAGGACGTCATTCGCCGCGATGCCTTGCTCGTCAATGTCGTGGCCATGGGCCATCATTTGCAGCGGCGCCTGGAAGAGCGCTTTGCCAACCACCATCACGTTGGCGACATCCGCGGTCGCGGCCTGTTCCGCGGGGTCGAGCTGGTTTCGGATTGCGATTCCAAACAGCCCTTTGCTCCGGAATTGAAGCTGAACGCGCGGATCAAGCGCGAAGCGATGGCGCGCGGCTTGATCGTCTACCCGATGGGTGGCACGATTGACGGCGCGAGAGGCGACCATGTTCTGTTGGCTCCGCCGTTCATCGTGAACAGGGAACAGATTGATGTCATCGTCGAGCGTCTCGGCGATGCGATCGATGCGGCGGTCGCATCGGTCGGGTGAGTTTGACGCCGGACGGTTCGTCAGGCGGTGGATTTGTAAGAGGGGAAAGTACATCATGACGAAACTCGCCGTTTGGCCTCGCCACTCTATGCGTCGCGCTTGCGATCGCGCCGCAACCCGCATCGGCCCAAAGCCTCAGTCCGACGCTGCAGAAGATCAAGGAGGCCGGCACGATTACCATCGGCCATCGCGACTCTTCGGTGCCGTTCTCCTATCTCGATGACAGCCAGAAGCCGATCGGCTTCTCGCTCGATCTGTGCGCCCTGGTCGTCGCGAAGATCAAGGCCAGGCTCGGCTCGAGCGATCTCAAGGTGGCCTATCAGGCGGTCAACTCCTCGAACCGCATTCCCCTCGTCAAGAACGGCACGGTCGATATCGAGTGCGGCTCGACCGCCAACACCATCGCCCGCCAGCAGGAGGTCGCCTATTCGGTGATCTTCTATGCGCCGCAGTTCAAATGGATTTCGCTCAAATCCTCCGGCCTGAAGACGACGGACGACCTCAAGGGCAAGGCAGTCGTCGTGACCCAGGGCACCAACACCTCGCAGTTCGTCGCCAAGCTCAATGCCGACAAAGGGCTCGGCATGAAAATCCTGCAGGGCAAGGACCACGCCGAATCCTTCCTCCTGGTCGAGACCGGCCGCGCCGCCGCTTTCATGGAAGACGATATCCTTCTCGCCGGGCTGAAGGCGAACGCCGCTTCGCCCGATAATTTCGTCTTCCTGACCGACGCCTTTCCGAGCGATCCCTACGGCGTCATGATGGCGAAGGGCGACCCCGAGTTCAAACGCCTGGTCGACGACGCGCTCACGGAAGCGATGAAGTCGGGCCTTTACGACAAGCTCTATGCGAAATGGTTCGAGAACCCGATTCGGCCGAAGAACATCAACCTGAATTTCCCGCAATCGGACAAGCTCAAGGAATTGGTCAAGTCTCCGAGCGACAAGGCCAACGGCCAGTGAACAAGGCAACGAGATCATGACCGGATCGGGTCCAACCGCATCGTGATCTAGCCCGAGGGTCGCCCATGTCCTTGCTGTTCGAGACGACCCCCGACGGCGCGGGTCGATATATCGACTGGCTTTTGAGCGGGCTTGGCTGGACGCTTTCCCTTGCGCTCGGCGCCTGGACCATTGCGCTGATTGTCGGGACGCTTGTCGGCGTCGCTCGCACCTTTCGGAGCGGAATTCTGTCGCGGCTCGGCCGGGTTTATGTCGAGACCTTCCGCAATATCCCGCTGCTCGTGCAGATGTTCTTCTGGTACTTCGTGCTTCCGGAGCTGTTGCCGGTACGCCTTGGCATGGCGATCAAGCAGATGGACCCGCCATGGGGGAGTTTCGTCCCGGCGCTGATCTGCCTCGGTCTGTTCACCGCGGCGCGGATCGCCGAACAGGTTCGCGCCGGGGTCCAGGCCTTGCCGGCGGGGCAGGCGCAGGCCGCGTCCGCGCTCGGTTTCGGCCGGGCCAGCATGTACCGCCTGATCCTGTTGCCGCAGGCGTTCCGGATCATCCTGCCGACGCTCACCAACGAGTTCATGACCATCTTCAAGAACACGTCGGTGGCCCTGACCATCGGGCTTGTCGAGCTGACGGCGACGGCGCGCGAGATCAATGAGAATACCTTCCGCACCTTCGAGGCATTCGGCGTCGTCACCATGGTCTATCTCGTGATCGCACTGCTCGCCTGGCAGCTGATGCATCGAATCGAGCGCGCCGCGCAATTGCCGAGCCTCGCCAGCGGGAGTTCACGGCCATGATGGTCGATCTCTCCGCCATCGCCGCCGCGACGCCCTTTTTGCTCACGGGCCTCTGGTTCACGGTGCAGATCACGCTCGTGGGCGTCACCGGCGGGATCATCTTCGGAAGCCTGATTGCGGTTGCGCGCCTGTCGCACAACCGGTTGGTGTCGACGCTGGCGACCGCTTACGTCAATCTGATGCGCTCGATACCGCTGATCCTCGTGATCTTCTGGGTGTTCTTCCTCGTGCCTTGGGCGATCGGATGGATGACGCGCAGCGGCCGTCCGGTCGCGGTTGGCGCATCGCTGACGATTTTCGTGACGTTCGTCCTGTTCGAGGCCGCCTATTACGCCGAGATCGTGCGCGCCGGATTCCGCTCGATCTCTCCTGGACAATATTCGGCGTGCGAAGCGCTCGGGCTCTCCAAGTTCCATTCCTACGTCTACATCCTGTTTCCGCAGGCAATCCGCAACGTCCTGCCGATCCTGTTGACCCAGACCATCGTGTTGTTCCAGGACACCTCGCTCGTCTACGTCATTTCGGCCACCGACCTCCTTGGTGCGGCGACCAAGATCGCCCAGCGCGATGGCCGATTGGTTGAAATGTATCTGACCGTCGGCGTGATCTATTTCGTGTTCTGCTATGCAGCCTCGCAATTCGTGAAGCGGCTGCAAGGACGTCTCGCTTACGGAGCCCGATGATGATCGAGATCAGCCACGTTTCGAAATCCTTCGGCTCGTTTCAGGTTCTCAAAGATTGCTCGGCCAGCGTCTCCCGCGGCGAAGTCGTGGTGATCTGCGGGCCTTCCGGCTCCGGCAAAAGCACCCTTATCAAGACGGTGAACGGGCTTGAGGCGATCGATTCCGGCGAGATCAATGTCGGCGGCTTTCGCCTGGCGCCTAGTGTCACCAATGTCGCGGCGCTACGCCGCTCGGTCGGCATGGTGTTCCAGAGTTTCGAATTGTTTCCCCATCTCAGCGTCCTGAACAACGTGACGATTGCGCAAACCAAGGTATTGAAACGATCGAAAGCGGCCGCCGAGGAGAAGGCGCGATCGCTGCTGGCGCGCGTCGGATTGTCGGCCCATATTGCAAAATACCCCGCGCAATTGTCCGGCGGACAGCAACAGCGGGTGGCGATTGCGCGCGCCCTGGCGCTCGATCCTGAGGTCATGCTGTTCGACGAGCCGACCTCTGCGCTCGACCCGGAAATGGTCAACGAGGTGCTTGACGTGATGACCGGATTGGCGCGGCAGGGCATGACCATGGTTTGCGTCACCCATGAGATGGGCTTTGCGAGAGGCGTGGCGAACCGGGTTCTCTTCATGGATGGTGGCGAGATCGTTGAAACAGCTGAGGCGACGGCGTTCTTCGACGCCCCCAAGTCGGAACGCGCGAAGGCCTTTCTCGCCAAGATTTTGAAGCACTGAGGGTCTGATCGAGGCGGCCACGTCTTGCTGGCGGCCCGCGGCATGTCTTACGATCCTCTCCATCCGGTCTCCGCCGATCGCGGCGGAGCGAGAAGCCAGCGCGGCGCGCCGGTGGCCGATCGCGCCGGCCAACAACAAACATGGGAGAAAACGAAATGACCTACGCGCCGCGATTTTCTCAAAGCCGGCACCGCTGCTGTTGCGACCGGCATCGTCTTTTGCGGTTGTGGTCTGCTGCGGAGCGCGCATGCGTCAGCAGCCGGCGCGCCAGAAATTGCCTGTGCATGGTCAACGGCAAGCGGGTCAAGACCATCGACGTGCACTCTCATTGCCATTTCCGCGAGGCGGGCGCGCTGCTTGGCGAGGACGGCATCAAGCGTCCAGGTCGGGCCGGTCAGGGGCGCCGAGGAGACCTTTCTCGACCTCGGTCAGCGGCTCGCCGCCATGGATGCGCAGGCCGTCGACATGGAAATCCTGTCGATCAACCCCTTCTGGTATGATCGCGAGCGCGAACTTGCCGCGCAGATCGTGAAGATCCAGAACGAGAAGCTCGCCGAACTTTGCGCCTCGAAGCCGGATCGCTTCGCAGCCTTTGCTTCGCTTACCTTGCAGGCGCCCGATCTCGCCGTGCAGGAGCTCGAGACCGCCGTGAAGAAGCAGGGCCTGAAGGGCGCCGCGATCGGCGGCTCGGTGAACGGCGTCGATTTTTCCGACCGGAAATTCCATCCCGTCTGGGCCAAGGCGGAAGAACTCGGCGTGCCCTTGTTCATCCATCCGCGTGGCATGCCGGAGCTCGGCAAACGGCTGTCGGGCAACGGCTGGCTCGACAACACCATCGCCAATCCGCTCGATACGACGATCGCGCTGTCGCACCTCATCTTCGAGGGCACGCTCGATCGACTTCCCGGATTGAAACTGATCGCCGCCCATGGCGGCGGGTACCTCGCGTCCTATGCCGACCGTTCCGATCATGCCTGCATGGTCGGGCCGAAGGGCTGCAATCCGGACATCAAGCTGAAGAAGGCGCCGAGCGAATATCTCAGGCAAGTCTATTTCGATTCGCTGGTGTTCACGCCCGAGGCGATCCGCCATCTGGCGGCGCAGGTCGGTGCCGGCCAGATCGTGCTGGGCAGCGACTATCCCTATCCCTGGCAACTCAGTCCGGTCGACCACATCTTCGCCTCGTCATCGCTCAGCGAAGACCAGAAGGCCGACATTCTCGGCCGCACCGCGGCGAAGCTTTTCAACTTCGAGACGTAAGCCGCGTTCCGTCACGTCGTCCGAAAGCGGAGCACACCGTCGACCTCCTCGACCGTGAGGCGGCCTTCGACCAGCATGTAGTTGACATGCGCGATCAACTCGCCCGCGGCAAACCCCATCTGGTGCGCGTCGAGCACGTGTTTGTGGAACACTACCGGCACCAGCTCCTTCGATGTTTTCGAGCTTTGCCGGCACGCCTCCGCAATCAGCCGGCAGCGCTCCTCGTGGTGGTCGGCCAGTTGCTTGATCCGCGTCTTCAATCCGTAGAATGGAACGCCATGGCCGGGCAGCACCAGCACGTCATAGGGCAGGGTGGTGGTGAGGCTTGCCAGCGAGGCCAGATATTCGCCGAGCGAGTTCTGGTCGGGCTCGACCGCCCAGACGCTGACATTGGGTGAAATCTTGCTCAGCACCTGATCGGCGGACAGAAACAGCTTGTCGGCCGCGCAATATAGCATCACTTGATCGAGCGCGTGGCCGCCGCCCGTGATCACCTTGAAGCGCCGCGCGCCGATCGAAATCTCGTCACCATGCGAAATGCGCCGATACGCGGGCGGCAGGATCGACACCCGCTTCAGATAATCCTGGCCGCGGCCGAGCAGCTTGTCGGTCAGGTTCTCGTCCATGCCGTGGCGGCGGAAGAACAGGCGCTGTGCCTGCTTGCGTTCTTCGGTGCCGCGGTTCTGGTGATAGACCGACTGCAGATATTCCACCTGCGACATATGGAGCGGGCAGTTGAAGCGTTCGACCACCCAGCCGGCAAGCCCGACATGATCGGGATGCGAATGGGTCACGATCAGCCGCGAGATCTTTACATGGGCCAGCGGTCCCTCGAACAACGCGCTCCAGGCAGCGATCGATTCCTCGTTGCCAAACCCGGAATCAACCATTGCCCAGCCATCGCCGTCGGCGAGCAGATAGACATTCACGTGATTGAGACGGAACGGCAGCTTGAGGCGGACCCACAATACGCCTGCCATCACCTCGACGACCTGATCGGGGCCGGGATGATTTTCCCAGGGGTAACGCAGTGCCTCTGCCGAGGATTGAATGGATTCTGCCTTCGAGTGCATCGGTTCGCGTCGCTGGTTGCCATCTATCGGCCTGACGCACTATCGGCCCGTCACGGGGCGAAAACAATCGCGATTTCCGTGAGCGCACAGGGGCGGTCAACGGGAGGTCAAATGCCCTATGCCGCCCGAATGTTGGAGAGGAAGGCGTCGATTTCCGAGCGCAGGACGTCGGCCTCGCTGCGGAGCGCGCCGGATGCAGCCAGCACCTCGCTGGCGGCCGAGCCGGCTTCCGCCGAGGCGGTCGAGACGCCGACAATGTTGCTCGAAACCTCAGCGGTGCCGCCTGCGGCGTGCTGAATGTTGCGGGCGATCTCGCGCGTCGCCGCACCCTGCTCTTCGACCGCGGCAGCGATCGCGGTAGTGACGTCGTTGATCTCGGTGATCGTGTTGCTGATATTTCTGATCGCGCCTACCGCCGATGTCGTGACCTGCTGCATGCTGGCGATTTGCGCGCGGATTTCGTCGGTGGCCTTCGCGGTCTGATTGGCCAGACTCTTGACCTCGGAAGCGACCACGGCAAATCCGCGGCCGGCTTCGCCGGCGCGCGCCGCCTCGATGGTGGCGTTAAGCGCCAGCAAGTTGGTCTGTGAGGCGATGGTCTGAATCAGATCGACCACGACGCTGATGCGGCCGGCATTTTCGGCAAGGCCCTGCATGGTGGCGTCGGTCTGGCCCGCTTCATTGACCGCCTTGCGGGCGACCTCCGCCGATGTGACCACCTGGCGGCCGATTTCGGCGATTGACGAAGACAGTTCCTCGGTCCCGGCGGACACCGTCTGCACATTGACGGAAGTCTCCTCGGCCGCGGCCGCAACCGCGCTGACCAGCGCATTGGATTGATCGGCCGTCGTCGACATGTTTTGCGCAGTGATCTGCATGGAACTGGCCGAGCTCTGCAGGCCTTCCAGCGCGGTGCGAACCGTTGTTTCGAATTCGACAATCTTGGCTTCCATGCGGGAGGCGCGTTCGGCCTTGGCGGTGCGATCCTTGTCCTGTTCGGCCGTCAGCGCGCGCGCCTTGATCATGCTTTCGCGGAAGACATGCAGCGAGTCCGCCATCGTCGCGATCTCGTCGTGTTGGCGCGAGCGATAGATTTCCGATTCGAGGTCGCCATCGGACAGAAGCTTCATCGAACTTTGCAGGTTACTGAGCCGCCGCAGGATGCTCCTTCCGACATAGAGCCAGACGAACATCACCGATCCAACCAGGGTGAGCACGCCAAGCCCGAGCATGATCGTGGTGGCCAGCGAAATCTCCCGGCGCGCCCGAAAGGTTGATGCGTCGGTTTCGGTTTGCACGCCCTTGACGAGCTGCTGCACGCTGATCCCGAGGCCAACTTCGATTTTGCGGGTTTCTTCGAGAACGATGTCGCCATAGTCGATGGCGTCCAGTTCCTTCTGGCGAATCTTGAAAACACCGGTCTTGCCCTCGCCGAAGGTCAGCAATTTCAGCGCGGCGTCTCGCAGCGCCGCGGTTGCGGCGCTGCCGGGAAGCAGATCAAGGGTCGATTTGACGCCTGCTCGCGCGGTCTTGAATTCCTTCTCGATCGCCTCGAGCGTGTCGCTGCTGTTGGCCGAGAGTGCCGCAGCCAGGTTGGATGCGATCAGATTGCTGCTGGCGATCACGTTGCCGAGCTGTTCGACCAGCCTCGCCGCCTCGGTCGCGTCGTCGGGAGAAAGATCGGCGGACTGCAGGATGGCATTGATCCGGGCCTGGGCATCCATCATCGCGGGGTTGGCGGCGGCGACGAAGCTTGCCTGCGCTTTGCGCAGCGCGTCATATTGCTTGTCACGCTGCGCCCTGGCCTCCAATCGCTCGCGAGCCGCCGAGCCGAGGCTTTTGATCGTATCGTCGAGGTTCTTCACGGTTTCACCGAGCGCGTCGACGATAGTCTTGTCGGCACCGAGTTCGATGACCTCGCCAAGCTTGTCGAGCGCGACCTGCTGGGTTTCCTTCATCTTCTTGGCGCGCTCGTTCAGCTTGTCTTCACTGCCGGAGGCCAGCATCGCCGGCCCCTGGCTGGCAAGGCTTGCGCTCTCGGCCGCGAGTTGCAGGCTGGCGGCGAGGCGGGGAATGTCCTGTCCGCTCAAATCGAGCATCGTTCCGCCGAGATGCCGCAACACCATGCCGGCGCCAGCGCTGATCACGATGGTCATGCCCGCGATCACGGCGAAGGCGGCAAACAGGCTGCCCCTGAGGCCCCATTGCGGACGCAGGAACCTCAAGAACCGACCAAGGTTACCGATTGTGAAGCGCACCGCCATGTCGTCACCGCCAGGTTGAATCGTCGGGGGCAGTATCGCGTCGCTTGGTTAACAAAATCGCGAAAATCTGAGCGAATTCGTGATTCTTGCCTCAGAAAAGCAAAAAGGCCGGCGCACGGCCGACCTTTCAAGTTATTAGAACTTAAGGGCAAATCAGTACCGCGCGACCACCGGGGCACCCCAGTTGAAGCGATAGTTGATGCCGGCCTTCACAACATGGTCGTCGGTGCGGAAGCTGCCGAACGGAACAAGCGCGGCCGGGGCCGTGAAGCTGCTGTTGCCGAAGTTATAGTACTGGTACTCGAGCTTGCCCGACCAGTTCTGGGTGAACATGTATTCGAAGCCGGCGCCGACCGTATAGCCGTTGCTGTGGCCGCTGCTGAACGCGAAAGCGACCGGAACGCCGCCGTTCACCAGCGATTCGTTGTTGTCGGAGAAGCCGTAGCCGCCCTTCACGTAGAGCAGGCCCGGACCCCAGGTGTAGCCGACGCGGCCGGTCAACGAGCCGAGCGCACGCTGGTTGTTGGTGTAGATGAAACCACCCGGAAAGATGATGCCGTTGTTGTTGCTGCCGAGCCAGCTGTACTCAGCTTCGGCACCGATGACCCAGTTCGGCGCGAACTGATAGTCAGCGCCGGCCTGCAAACCACCGAGGAAGCGGCCGTCATTGTTGTTGCCCGTGGTCAGCCCGTTGAAATTGTCGCCGCTCGAAAACGCGCCGCCGAGGTGACCGCCGATATAGAAGCCGGTCCAGTTATAGAGCGGGGCTGCGTAAGGCGGCGCCTTGGTGTAGGTCATGCGGGCCGGAAGATCGGCTGCGAGTGCTGGCACGGTCGCGCCGAGGGCGACGAGGGCCACAGTAGCCAGTAGAAACTTCTTCATGAGTTTGTTCTCCAGAGTGTTCTTGAGATTTGCAGACCGAACGCTTTCTGCGCCGTCCATGGCCCGCAGATAGACAGCTTTCGGCTAAAAAGCTGTCACTCATCGGCCACACCTAGGGATAACCCAACCTGTTGGGGAACAACGAGTTTTTGTACTTAATGGCGTCTTAATCAAACCTGAAAGAAGCCTTAATCTCTGGGATTTTTGGGCATCTCTCTATCGCTTTGGTGCCACAGTGGGAACCCGTCTTGCGGGTCATTGGCGACGGCGCTGCCCTGTCGATCGATGGGTCATCGAGCGCGCACCCGCACGACGCGCTCGGCCCGGCGAGCAAAACCTTAAGGATTGTGACCGCCGTCGCTCGAATTTCGGGTAAGGTTGCCGCATGGACGACCACGAGATAGCGTCGAAAGAGTTAGGCAACGCCATCGTCGAATGGCTCGCCGACGAAGCGTTGCGCGAGTCCGAGCCTGCAAAGCTTTTTGATCAGCTATGCGGGAGGCTGCGCGCCATCGGAACGCCGGTGATGCGCGCGCAAGTGGGCTTTCGGGTGCTTCATCCCCTCTACGATGCCAGCACGCTGACCTGGTATGTCGAGAAGGGTGTCGTGGTCGAGAATTTGACCGGTAGCCAGCAACAGTTCCTGCACACTCCGCCCGGTTATGCCGTCGCCAATGGGCTGCCGGTGTTGCGGCGTCGGCTGACGGGCGCGACAGCGCTGCTCGACTTCGAGCTTCTCAAGGAATTGCGCGCCCAGGGCGGCACCGACTATCTGGCATTCGTGAACAGCTTCGACGCCGCCGCGCGGACCGGCTTCGTTTGCTCTTGGCTTGGCGACCGGGCTACCGGATTCACCGATGGCGAGATTGCCCAGCTTCGGCGCGTGACCCGCGAACTCGGAATCCCCTTGAAGTCGAAGATCCAGCGGAGCGTCGCGCAAAATGTCGCCGAAGCCTATCTCGGCAAGCACGCCGGCCGGGCGGTGCTCAGCGGCTCGATTCGGCGCGGCGACGGAGAAAAGATCACCGCCGGGTTGTGGTACAGCGACCTTCGCCGCTCGACGCAGCTTTCCGAGCGGCTCTCGACCGAAGATTTTCTCAACCTGCTCGGGCGTTATTTCGAAATGACCGCCTCCGCCGTGCTCGATCACGGCGGCGAGGTCATCTCGCTGATCGGCGATGCGGTGCTTGGCCTGTTTCGCGTCGAGAGTTCGGCCGAAGAGGCATGCGGCCGCGCGCTGGCCGCGGCGCAGGAAGCTCGCCGGCGCCTTGCGATGGCGCCGCCCGAGACAACCGGACCGGCGCTGGACTTCGGCATCGCGCTTCATCTGGGCCAGGTCATCTACGGCAATGTCGGCGTGCCCGAGCGTTTGCAATTCACCGTGGTCGGTGCCGCGGTCAACGAGGTCGTCCGGGTGCAGGATCTGACCAAGACGCTCGGCTGCTCGCTGCTGGCAACCGCTGCCTTCGCCGATGCCGCGCCTGGACCGTGGCGCTCGCTCGGCGAACATCTGTTGCGCGGCTTCGAGACGCCGGTGCAGATACTGACGACCGAGCAGCCGGTCGCCGTCCAGAAATCCGCCTGACAGGAAATAGCGCAGCGTCGGAAAGAGATGGTGCTGCCAGACAGGATTGAACTGTCGACCTCTCCATTACCAATGGAGTGCTCTACCACTGAGCTACGGCAGCATGCCCGGATACGAGAATCGGCACAAAAGGGCCCACAAGGCGGGCCGATCCTTGCCACAAGGTCCGCAGGCGCGCAAGCGGCGGGACCGGGCCGCAACGTCTTTAAAAAGGGCCGGATTCAGGCGCCCGCGGTCGCCTTGAAGGCGGCCAATTGGGGGCCGATCCGGTTCCCCATCTCCTCGCCGAGGGCGGCGAGCGCCTTGATCGGGCGGATCATGACCTCGAATTCGATCATTTCGCCGCTCTCGCCGAATTTGATGAGATCGACGCCCTTGAGCTGCCATTTGCCGATATTGGCGGAAAATTCCAGCGCGACGTCGTGGGCGCCGGCAACGAAGGTGCGGTGATAGCGGAAGTTCTCGAAAATCGGGACCACCGTCGTGAGCACCAGAAGCGTCGCGGTCCGCCCCGGAATCGGCGATTGCACGAAGGGCGAGCGAAACACAATATGCTCTGCGAGGAGCGAAGCCAAAAGGTCACGGTCGGGCGATGCGACGAAGCGATGCCAGGCGTCGAGCGTTCTCCGCGGCCGGGGCGCCAGTTCATTGATGTCGCCCATCTGGCTGGTCTCCGGCCGATGTGGTTCAAATAACGCCGCACGCGAACGGGTCGACAATGACGGATGGCAAGGACAAAGGCGAGCGGCAATCTGCAAAGGACGCGAAGGATTTGCGCGAGACACGGCTGAAGCTGGCGCTGCGCGAGAATCTCAAGCGGCGAAAATCGCAAGCCAGGGGACGGGACGATTTCACGACCGCGTCGTCCAATTCCGATGAGGTCCCAGCGGAAGACGTCAGCAAAAAACACCCGGGCAAATAGCTGGTTGGTTCCGAGGGGAATATCCTTGATCGTCCGGTTTTCCTTGATTGGGGCGAGGGGGAAATGGCGGAAGAGAACACGATGGCGAACGAGGCAGATCAGAAGGCGGCGGCGGAGAGTGCATTTCCCCGATTTGAGCAGACGTTCCCCACACTGACGTCAGAGGAAATCGCGCGGATGGGCCGGTTTGGCGAGGTTCGCCATTACAGGGACCGCGAAACGCTGTTCGAAACCGGCACGGTCGGACCTGGCATGTTTGTCATATTGTCCGGCCATGTCGCGGTCACCAAGCGCAATGGTCTCGGCTACGTTACCCCCATCATCGACCAGGGGCCCGGCAAGTTTCTTGCGGAGCTAAGTCAGCTTTCCGGCCGCGTATCGTTTGTCGATGGCCACGCCAAGGGCGACGTCGAAACGTTGCTGATTCCGCCGGAGGGATTGCGCGCGCTTCTGATTGCCGAAGCCGATCTCGGCGAGCGCATCATGCGCGCGCTCATTCTTCGCCGCGTCAGTCTGATCCGGGCGGGCGCCGGCGGGCCGATCCTGATCGATGCGCCGGATTCGGCGGGCGTGGTTCGGCTGCAGGGATTTCTCGCCCGCAACGGCTATCCTCATGAATTGCTCGATCCAGTCGCCGATCCGGACGCCGCCGCACTGGTGGCGCGGTATTCGCCGTCGCCTGACGGTTGGCCGCTGGTGGTGGCGCCCGACGGCACGGTGCTCTGCGATCCGAGCGAATCCGAGCTTGCGCGCGCAATGGGGATGATACGCCCGCTCCCGAAGGACACGGTCTACGATGTCGCCGTGGTCGGCAGCGGTCCCGCCGGGTTGTCGACTGCGGTCTATGCCGCGTCCGAGGGCCTTGCGGTTGCCGTGTGCGAAACCCGCGCCTTCGGCGGACAGGCAGGCGCCAGCGCTAGAATCGAGAATTACTTTGGGTTTCCGACCGGAATTACCGGCCATACGCTTGCTGCGCGCGGCTTCAGCCAGGCCCAGAAGTTCGGCGCCGACGTGATGATTCCGGTCGAGGTGAAGTCGCTCGATTGTTCGCAGGAAGACGGCGCCTTCGGTCTCAAACTCGACAATGGGGACGTGCTGCGGTCGCGCTCCGTCGTGGTCGCAAGCGGTGCGCGCTATCGGCGGCCCGAGATCGAAAACCTTGCGGCGTTCGAAGGCCGCGGCGTGTGGTATTGGGCCTCGCCGATCGAGGCGCGGCTGTGCGCCCAACAGGAGGTCATCCTGGTCGGTGGCGGCAACTCCGCCGGTCAGGCTGCGGTTTTCCTGTCGGGTTATGCCCGCAAGGTCTTTATGGTGATCCGCGGCGGCGGCCTCGGCGCGAGCATGTCGCGTTATTTGATCGAACGCATCGAAGCCGCGCCCAATATCGAGCTGATGTTCAACAGCGAGGTCGTTGGCCTCGATGGCACGGCGGGCCGCTCGCTCGAGCGCGTGCGCTGGAAGAGCCGGCTGTCGGGCGAGGAAAGCACTTTCGACATCCGCAACCTGTTTCTGTTCGTCGGCGCCGATCCGGCCACCGGCTGGCTCGATGGCTGCGGCGTTACGGTCGACCGCGCCGGCTTTGTGGTCACCGGCGCGCAAAAAAAGGAGGGCGACAACCGGCCGCCATCGGCGCTGGAAACTTCGGTGCCGGGCGTGTTCGCCGTCGGCGACGTGCGCTCGGGATCGGTCAAGCGGGTGGGCGGTGCGATCGGCGAGGGCGCCCAGGTCGTTGCCGCGTTGCACAGCTATCTCGGTGACACCGCAAAGCCGACACTTTAACGGTGCAAGAGATTACTGTCGTGGTCTGTGACAGCCTAGTTGTAGCATTCGTATGGATCGAAAAGGGGGAACGTCATGATACTTGGTATGAGTTTGTCTGCCTTTACCATGGTGCACGTCGTCGTAAGTCTGATCGGAATCGTTTCGGGCCTTGTCGTCCTGTTCGCCCTGTTCGGCTCCCAACGGTTGCCCGGCATGACGGCGCTCTTCCTGCTCACGACGATACTGACCAGCGTCACCGGCTTTCTGTTTCCGTTCGACAAGTTGCTGCCCTCGCACATGGTCGGCATTCTGTCGCTGGTGCTGCTCTTGATCGCGTGCATTGCGCTCTATGCCATGAAGCTTGCCGGCGCGTGGCGCTGGATCTATGTGGTGACCGCGATGGCCGCGCTTTATCTCAACGTGTTCGTTCTGATCATCCAGAGCTTCCTCAAGATCGGCCCCTTGCATGCGCTGGCGCCGAGCGTGCCGCCAAGCGAGCCGCCCTTCGCTATCGTCCAGGGCATCGCACTCTTGTTCTTCGTGGTCGCGATCATCGCCGCGGCGCGCCGATTCCGGCCGGCATGAACTCGCCTTTGACCGTCATTGCGGGGCGATGCAAAGCATCGAACCCGGAATCTCGAGATTCCGGGTCTGGTCCGGAGCCTGTCATCGGGCGGCGCGAGCGCCGACCCGTTGGGACCATCCCGGAATGACTGAAGAAACCCATCAAATAGCCGCAAATTTCAAAGCTTTTGCCTTAGGCGCAGCAATCGCCCTATACTTTGAGCATTGCAAGAGGGCAGGTTTCGGCATGGATCGCATTCGTATCGTCGGCGGCAACACGCTCAACGGCACCATTGCGATCTCCGGTGCGAAAAATGCGGCGCTGCCGCTGATGATCGCGGGTCTTCTCGCCGAAGAGACCTTGATCCTCGACAATGTGCCGCGGCTTGCCGACGTCGCCCAGCTGCAGCGGATTCTCGGCAATCACGGCGTCGATATCACCTCAGTAGGAAAGCGGCCCGGCGATCGCCAATATCAGGGCCAGACCCTGCATATTTCGGCGGCCAACATCATCGATACCACTGCGCCCTATGAGCTGGTGTCACGGATGCGCGCCAGTTTCTGGGTGATCGCGCCGCTGCTTGCGCGGATGCACGAGGCCAAGGTGTCGCTGCCCGGTGGCTGCGCCATCGGCACGCGGCCGGTCGATCTCCTGATGATGGCGCTGGAGAAGCTCGGCGCCGACATCGCCATCGATGGCGGTTATGTGGTCGCGAAGGCGCCCGGCGGGCTGAAGGGGGCGGCGATCGATTTTCCCAAGGTGACGGTCAGCGGCACGCATGTCGCCGTGATGGCGGCAACGCTTGCCAAGGGTACCACCGTCATCACCAACGCGGCGTGCGAGCCGGAAGTTGTCGACCTCGCCGATTGCCTGAACAAGATGGGCGCGCACGTCTCCGGCGCCGGCACGCCCCGCATTGTCGTCGAAGGCGTGAGCAAGCTTCGCGGTGCACGTCACACCGTGCTTCCCGATCGTATCGAAACCGGCACCTATGCGATGGCGGTGGCGATGACCGGTGGCGACGTTCAGCTCAACGGCGCGCGGCCGGAGCTCCTGCAATCGGCGCTCGACGTGCTGACGGAGGCCGGCGCGCTGGTCAGCGTGAACAATGAGGGCATTCGCATCGCCCGCAATGGCGCCGGCATCAACCCGGTGACGGTTTCGACCGCGCCGTTTCCAGGCTTCCCGACCGATCTGCAGGCGCAGCTGATGGCGCTGATGATCTGCGCCGAGGGCTCCTCGCAGATCACCGAGACGATTTTCGAAAATCGCTTCATGCACGTGCAGGAACTGGCCCGGCTCGGCGCGCGGATTCAGCTCGACGGCGAGACTGCCACCATCCACGGCATCGCGAAACTGCGCGGGGCGCCGGTGATGGCGACCGACCTGCGCGCCTCGGTGTCGTTGGTGATCGCGGGCCTTGCGGCTGAAGGCGAGACCATGGTCAACCGCGTCTACCATCTTGACCGCGGCTTTGAGCGGTTGGAGGAGAAGCTGTCGGCGTGCGGGGCGTCCATCGAGCGTATCAGCGATTGAATTTGGCGGCGTCTTCCGCAAAAGTGGGCATCGCTTCGCGGACGGAATGCTCGCCAACAAAAGGTAACGCGGTGTCGCCCCAGCTCAAATTGATCGCGCTTGATGCCGAGGATATTGCCGTCATTTCCGCGCATGTGCAGGATGCCCGCGTGCACACCTCCGACATCGTCTGGCGGCAAGGCGAAAAGCGGCTGGTGGTCGGCATGAACCGGCTGGACTGGGAACAGACCTTGGCGGGAGAAACCTCGCCGCGCCGTCTGATCGCGGCACTGCGTTTCGATCGCGTGTTGTCGTGCAAGTCGCGCAATATCGACCTTTCGGCGGCGGAAGCGGTCCTGGAACTGGTCGGGATCGAGTTCCACCCGGGCGAGGCGCCCGGCGGAAGTGCGGTTTTGATGTTCAGCCGGGGTGAGGCGCTCCGGCTGGATGTCGAATGCCTGGAATGCGAACTGTCCGATCTCGGCGTGGCCGGCCTTAATGCCGGCGATCCCGGCGAAGGCGCGCCGGAGCAGGACGCCTAACTTGGACGTCATTCCGGGGCGCGCAAAGCGCGAACTACGATGTACAATTGCACATCGGAAAATCCCGGGATTCCGGGTCTGGTCCTAACGGACCATCCCGGAATGACGGAAGGTTTGAGTTCATAGGGTTGACGGCGATTTGCCGTCGCGCCATTGAGCAGACGGCCTTAATTTTCAGGACCTTCTTCCGGAAAGCCACCATGCCTGTTCGACTAGACAGAAGCAGCGCCGACTTCACCGGCCGATTCGGTGAATTCCTCGCGATGAAGCGCGAGGTCTCCGCCGATATCGAGGCGGCGACCCGCCTCATTGTCGACGACGTGGGCAAGCGCGGTGACGCGGCGCTGCTCGAGGCCACGCGCAAGTTCGACCGGCTCGATCTCGACGCCTCGCGCCTGCGCATGAGACCTGAGGAGATCGCCTCGGCGGTGAAGGCCTGCGACCCGGCGACGATCGCAGCGCTTGAGCTTGCCCGCGACCGCATCGAGACTTTTCACCGCCGGCAATTGCCAAAAGATGAGCGCTTCACCGACGCGCTCGGTGTCGAACTCGGCTGGCGCTGGAGCGCGATCGAATCGGTCGGCCTCTATGTTCCCGGCGGCACTGCCGCCTATCCCTCTTCGGTGCTGATGAACGCGGTGCCGGCCAAGGTCGCCGGCGTTGGCCGCGTGGTGATGGTGGTGCCGTCGCCCGCGGGCAAACTCAATCCGCTGGTGCTGGCGGCGGCGCATCTTGGCGGGGTGTCCGAAATCTACCGCGTCGGCGGCGCGCAGGCGGTGGCGGCGTTGGCCTATGGCACCGCGACCATTGCGCCGGTGGCCAAGATCGTCGGCCCCGGCAACGCCTATGTCGCCGCCGCCAAGCGGCTGGTGTTCGGCAAGGTCGGCATCGACATGATCGCCGGCCCCTCGGAGGTGCTCGTCATCGCCGATCGCAGCGGCAACGCGGGATGGATCGCCGCCGATTTGCTGGCGCAGGCCGAGCACGACGTCAACGCCCAGTCGATCCTCATCACCGACGACGCGGCGCTTGCGGCCGACGTCGAGCGCGCGGTGGAGACGCAACTTTCGACCTTGCCGCGCGCCGATATCGCGCGCGCCTCGTGGAGCGATTTCGGCGCCGTCATCTTGGTGAAAAACATCGCAGAGTCGGTTGAGCTCGCTAATGCGATTGCCGCCGAGCATCTGGAGATCATGACGGCGGATCCGGAAGCGGTCGCGATGCAAATCCGCAATGCCGGGGCGATTTTTCTGGGCCCGCACACGCCGGAAGCGATCGGCGATTACGTCGGCGGCTCCAACCACGTGCTGCCGACGGCGCGCTCGGCGCGGTTTTCGTCGGGCCTCGGCGTGTTGGATTTCATGAAGCGGACCTCGATCCTCAAATGCGGGCCGGACCAGCTGCGCAGCCTCGGGCCGGCGGCAATGACGCTGGGCAAGGCTGAAGGCCTCGACGCCCATGCGCGCTCGGTCGGACTGCGCCTCAATCTGCCATGAACAAGCAGCCTGCAGGGGACGATTCGCAAAACCGCATCGTCGCGGTGACGCTCGATGAGGAATTGATCGGGCGTTCCGGTCCCGATATCGAACATGAACGCGCGATCGCGATCTATGATCTGATCGAACAGAATTTGTTCGCGCCGGAGGGCGCCAATGAGGGGCCGTTTACGCTGCACATCGGCATCACCGGCAACCGGCTGGTGTTCGATATTCGCCGCGAAGACGGCACGCCGGTCGTGGCGCATCACTTGTCGCTGACGCCGTTCCGGCGAATCGTGAAAGACTATTTCATGATTTGCGACAGTTACTATGAGGCGATCCGCACCGCGACCCCTGACAAGATCGAGGCCATCGATATGGGCCGTCGCGGCATTCACGACGAAGGCTCGCGCACGCTGCAGGAGCGGTTGAACGGCAAGGTAAGAATTGATTTCGAAACCGCCCGCCGGCTGTTCACGCTGATCTGCGTGCTGCACTGGAAGGGTTGAGCAGCATGATCCCGAAAAGTGGGCTGCGGTTTTCCGACGTGACAAACGTGGGACGCATTTGCGCGGAGATCATGCGCAAGACAAAGGAAACCTGACGCGTGGCGCCGCGCGCGCGTGCGCCGCAAGCCGTGCTGTTCGCATGCGGTTTCAACAGCGTGCGTTCGCCGATGGCCGCAAGCCTCTTGCAGCAGATGTTTCCCCACGCGCTTTATGTAAAATCCGCCGGCGTCAAAAAGGGCGAGCTCGATCCGTTCGCGGTCGCCGTGATGGCCGAACTCGGCCAGGATATTTCCACCCACAAGCCGATGACGTTCGAGGAGCTGGACGACTGGGAAGGGCTCAACTTCGACCTTATCATCACGCTGTCGCCTGAGGCGCACCACAAGGCACTGGAGTTGACGCGTACGCTTGCGGCCGACGTGGAATACTGGCCGACCCAAGATCCGACGCGCGCGGACGGCAATCGCGAGCAGAAACTTGAGGCCTATCGCGAGGTCTGCGACGGATTGCTGCTGCGGATCCGCAAGCGGTTTTCAAAGGTTGGCGCCGCGAGCGGGTAGGGCACCCTCGCTGTCGTCCCTGCAAAAGCAGGGACCCATACGCCGCGGCGGAGCGAGTTAAGGCGGGGGGTTGTCGCAATAGGGTCTTTCAATCATGAAAGCCTGTGGTTATGGGCCCCCGCGTTCGCGGGGGCGACAACAAATTTTCCGTCCCCACAAGCGCTTGTTCCCCGGTTGTGGAATGGGATGCCTTCCGATAGGTTCCGCGCGCATTCCTTTCGAATCTCTCCCGCCGACAAAATCCGCATGCTTGGCCGCCCCAAACTGGTTCTCGCCTCAGGTTCGCCGCGACGTCTCGGCCTGCTCAACCAGGCCGGCATCGAACCCGATGCGTTGCGGCCCGCCGACATCGACGAAACCCCGAAGCGGGGCGAATTGCCGCGCGCCTGCGCCAACCGGCTTGCGCGCGCCAAGGCCGATGCAGCGCTCAAATCGGTGCAGCTCGACGACGAATTGCGCGGCGCCTTCATTCTCGCCGCCGACACGGTGGTCGCGGTCGGCCGCCGCATTCTGCCCAAGGCCAATCTGGTCGACGAGGCCTCGCAATGCCTTCGGCTATTGTCCGGGCGAAACCATCGCGTCTACACCGCGATTTGCCTGGTGACGCCGAAGGAGACGTTTCGCCAGCGGCTGATCGAGACGCGCGTGCGCTTCAAGCGGCTGAGCGAGGACGACATCCAGGCCTATATCGGCTCCGGCGAATGGCGCGGCAAAGCCGGCGGCTATGCCATCCAGGGGATTGCCGGATCCTTCGTGGTCAAGATGGTTGGCTCCTACACCAACATCGTCGGCCTGCCGCTATATGAATCGATCACCTTGCTTGGCGGCGAAGGGTTTCCGGTTCGCTTTGGCTGGTTGAATGCCAGTTAAGCCGAAAGCCGACACCTCTTCCGGCAAGGCAGGCGCCAGGCCGTGTCCGATCTGCGGCAAACCGCCCAGCGAGGCGTCAAAACCCTTCTGTTCGGAACGCTGCCGGGATGTCGACCTGAACCGCTGGCTTTCCAATTCCTACGCGATCCCCGGCCGCAAGGATGAGGACGATCAGGGGGATTAAGGAATTTCGTGTGATTCCGGGGTGTTAGGGCCTCTTCTGGCGTCAGCCCGTCTTCCCGTCTTCGCCCTAACGGGCTACGCCGGGCACGCGCCCGTCGGCATGGCTGCGCCTCGCGAAGCCGAAGGCGGAGCGTGGTGGACACCGCCCTTGGGCCTGACTATAAACCGCCGCTCCCCGCCCTATCGGGTTGCGGAAGTGCCCAGGTAGCTCAGTTGGTAGAGCATGCGACTGAAAATCGCAGTGTCGGTGGTTCGATTCCGCCCCTGGGCACCATGACCCCCTCCGCAGACTTCCGCCATCTTCCGCAAATGTGCTAGAAAGGCTTGAAAATAGCGGGCTTTTCGTCCGCTGGTTTTCGCAACCTTCCGCTGGCGACCGGCACATTTGTTGGTATGACTGCTGGTATTGAAGCGGATCGTTGTTGGTAGATTGACCCAATGGGGATCGAACCGATGCCGCTTTCGGACGCCACCTGCCGTACCAGCAAATCACGCGAAAAGCCGTACAAGTTGAGCGACGGCGGCGGCCTCTATTTGCAGGTGGAAAAGAACGGTTCGAAACTGTGGCGACATGCCTTCCGTTTCGATGGAAAACAAAAGCTCATTGCGCTTGGCGCGTATCCGATTGTTTCACTGGCCGATTAAGTTCGGCCTTGTCGCGAGCCTTAACCGTCCGGGGGGTAACCTCACGGGCGTAACCCAGCTCAACATCGAGATGGAAGCAAGGCGCGTGCAGATGCTCCACGAACTCGTGCCCGCAGCCACATCGATCGCGCTGCTTATCAATCCAGCCAGCCCCGCCTATAACGAGGCTGAAACGGAATCAGCGCACAGTGCAGCACAGATTCTTCGCGTGCGCTTGCAGGTCCTGAATGCAAGTACCGAGAGTGGTATCGAGGCCGCTTTTGTCGCCCTTGTGGAGGAGCGTGCAGGCGCGCTCCTGGTGAGCGGCGACTCATTCTTAGTTTCCCGGCGCGATCAACTAGTCACGCTGGCGGCGCGGCACGCTGTGCCCGCGCTATACCACCGACGCGAGTTCACGGCTATTGGTGGACTCATGAGCTACGGGCCGAGCCTTCCTAAGCTATATTACCAAGTGGGCGACTACACGGGCCGCATCCTCAAAGGAGCAAAGCCCGCCGATTTGCCCGTGCAGCAATCCACCAAATTCGAGCTGGTGATCAATCTGAAAACCGCCAAGGCACTCGGTCTCACGCTGCCGCTGACTATGCAAATGACCGCCGACGAGGTGATCGACTGAGTGTACGCTTTGCTGCCGTGCATGAGTCAGCAATTGGCACGAAACCGACATGGCCGGTCTGCTCGGCGATGTCCGGTGTCGGGGTGCCGGCTCAACCGGTCGACGCAACACAGGCGTTAAATCTCTCCGCTGGGGTTTCAAATTGCAAGGTCTCACGTGGTCGTTCGTTTAGCTGACGAGCCACTTTGTTCAGATGGGCTTGCGAGTGCACCGACAAGTCGGTGCCCTTAGGAAAGTACTGTCTCAGCAGGCCATTGGTGTTCTCGTTCGACCCGCGCTGCCACGGGCTTTGCGGATCGCAAAAATAGACGTCGATGTTGGTCGCCAACGTAAATCGACGATGAGCCGTCAGTTCCTTGCCCCGGTCCCAGGTCAAGGACTTATACAGCTCCTTTGGTAGCTTCTTCGCCTGCTTGATGAGTGCAGTGACTACCGTCCGGGTATCCTTGCCGGCCACCTTGGCCAACATCACGTACCGCGTTTGACGCTCGACCAAGGTCGCGATGTAGGTGTTGTTCGGCCCGGACAGCAGATCGCCCTCCCAATGGCCAGGCACCGCCCGATCTTCAACCGCCGCCGGTCGCTGACGGATTGAGACGGCATCCTTCATATACCCCCGTCTATCGCCATTCGGATCAACCGGCCTGGAGCGACGCATCGAGCGCTTCGATCGAAGATGGCGAAGCAGCTCTTTCTTGAGTACGCCGCGCGCCTGGACAAACAGGCTGCGATAGATGGTCTCGTGTGACACCTGATTATACTCGTCTTCAGGATGCGTCCTCTTCAGCCAGCCGGCTATCTGCTCGGGTGACCAATCCAATCTGAGCTTCCCTGCCACTGACCGCCGAAGCCGCGAATTGATCGCCAACTTACAGCATTTTGGACGACGAGATCGCGCCCACGCATTCTCGTCCGCAACTGTCGCTCGGTAACGATTATAGCCGCCATTGCGGCTCATTTCCCGGCTCACCGTCGAGGGTGAGCGGCCAAGTAGCTTTGCGATCGACCGGGCCGATTGGTGTACCGTTACACCTCTGGAAATCACCTCGCGTTCCGCAAGCGTCAATGCCAACCTGGAGCGACGCCGTTCCGCAGGACGAATCCCACCGTGCGGAGCCACCAGAAAATAAATCGACGATGACTCCTTGCCAAAAGCTCTCCCGATCGCCTTCAGCGACTCCCCGCGCTTCCAGCGATCCCATAACTCCGTCTTCTCTGCCGCAGTAAAACCTCTATGAAATCTTCGTTCCATCCCACACTCCATCTTTTCCCTCTAAGATAAAGTGTTGCGTCGACCGGTTGAGACCACCAGCACATTTCGGACATGCCGACAGGCCCTAGGGAAGTCCGCTTCCGGAGGTATTGCAGAAGTCGGATTTCGGCTAGCGAGAGGTAAGGTCGGTTGAGCAGTTGGATGTGCCCGGCCGAGTTCTGTAGGGGGCCCTTGGCCAATCCGACCTAGTTAAGCGCCGCAATACCTCTGTGCATTGAAGTTTGTTCCGGAAGCGCACCGTCGCGACCGCGGGGAGTTAGACTTCGACATTGTTCCGCATTGTTCCGCACGCCAATCTCGCGGCCGCGAACGGTCGGCCGTTGGCGGTAAGGGCGTCTACAAACCTCGTCGCTTTGCGGCTTTCTCCTTGTCAAACTGGTCCAATCGGGTCAGATTTAAAGGACACCAGCGTGCAAATGTGCCGGTTCAATCACTCGGGGCGGAAACATGAAAAAATCCATGATATGTGCCGCATTGCTCGGCGTGGCGGGCTTGCTTACCGGGCCCAGTATTGCTCAGGAAACCAAACAGGATCCTTGGTCACCCTCGCGCGATGCGAAGATTTCTCCAGTCACCCAATCACAACTCGATGCGGCAGACAAAAACACGACTAATTTTCTGCTGACCAACGTCAACTATGCCCAGACGCGCTTTTACCCTGCAAAGCAAATCAACCGTGACAATGTGAAG
Organism: uncultured Alphaproteobacteria bacterium; assembly: GCA_963722265.1. Lineage (GTDB taxonomy): Bacteria > Pseudomonadota > Alphaproteobacteria > Rhizobiales > Xanthobacteraceae > Bradyrhizobium. The sequence goes on from CAVRKR010000004.1 coordinate 348,019, forward strand.
AACCTGCACGTCGCGTGGATTTTCCAGACTGACGTCAAGGAATCATTGGAAACTTCGCCCATCGTGGTGGACGGGGTCATGTTTGTGACGACGTCATACAGCCACGTCTATGCGCTCGATGCCAAGACGGGCGAACAGCTCTGGCACTATAGCCACAAGATGGGGCCTGTGACGACTTACTGCTGCGGTCCCAATAATCGCGGCGTCCAAGTGCTTGGTGATATGGTTTATCTCGCCACGCTCGATGCCAAACTGGTGGCGCTAAATGCAAAGACCGGCGATGTCGTCTGGAAAACCGATGTTGCGGATCCCGAGCTCGGATATAGCGAGACGATGGCTCCGACCGTCGTCAAGGACAAGGTTCTGATCGGAACGAATGGCGGTGAATACGGTATCCGCGGCTTCGTGAGGGCCTACGACGCCAAGACTGGCAAGCTGATCTGGAACTTCGACACGATCCCTGAGAAGACGGTCGGCGTCTGGGCGACGAAGGACGCGACCGGACGCGACATGCACCGTGATATCCAGGCCGAAAAGGACCAGCTCGCCAAGATCGGCGACCCTTACCAGAAACTCGGTGGTGGCGTCTGGCAAAATCCTGCAGTCGATCTGACCACCAACCGGATCTATTTCGTGATCGGCAATCCATCTCCCGATCTCGACGGTTCGCCGCGGCCCGGCGACAATCTCTACACGGACTCGCTGATGTCACTCGATCTGGACACCGGCAAATATGTCTGCCACTTCCAATATATCGCTCACGACGTCTGGGATCTCGATGCGGTAAGCCCGCCGGTATTGGTGGACGTCAAGGACAAGAACGGCAAGACCATTCCGGGCGTGATCCATGCCGGCAAGACTGGCCACATCTACGTTCACGACCGGAAGGACTGCAGCTTGATCCGGTTCTCCGAGGCGATGGTGCCGCAGGAGAACATGTGGGTTCTGCCGACCAAGGAAGGGGCCCGCATGCTTCCGGGCGCGAATGGCGGCGTCGAATGGTCGCCGCTTGCCACCGACCCCGCACAGGAGCTTGCCTACGCAATCAACCTCCATCAGCCCATGCACTACACGGTCGAAAGCTCGCCTTATCCGAACGGCAAGTTGTGGCTTGGTGGCGCGTTCACGGCAATCCCGGGCGAAAAGCAGTCGGGCAACATCACCGCCGTCAATTACGACACCGGAAAGATCAAATGGCAGGTGAAGACGCCCGAGCCGATGATCGGCGGCATACTCGCCACCGCGGGCGGCCTTGTTTTCGCCGGTGAAGGCAATGGCAAATTCGCAGCCTACAACTCGTCCAACGGCAAGGAACTCTGGAGCTTCCGCGCCGGTGCGGGCGTCAACGCTCCGCCCTCCAGCTATGCGGTGGGGGGCAAGCAATACATCGTGGTTGGCGCGGGCGGTAACGTCCAAGTCAACTTCAAGCGTGGCAATAACATTATCGCCTTCACGCTGGATTGAACAAGCGGAGTCGCGTCGTGATCACAGCGGGGCCGGTTGCGGCCCCGCTTCTGTTGAGTCTTTGCGGAATGATCCCGTGGGTCGCAAGTTAGGTTGGTTGATTCCTTGCGGGGCTATCCTCGCGGCATTGTTGAGCGCAGGCGCAAGGCCTGCAATTGCCCAAAGCATCGCCGAAAAGGTCGAGGTCTGCGCCGGCTGCCACGGCCAGGATGGCAAGCCGATCGACATGACGATTCCCGTCATCTGGGGACAGCAATCCGGATACCTCTACATTCAGCTCCGCGACTTTAAACGTGGTGACCGCAAGAACGAGATCATGCAGCCGATCGCGTCATCCTTCGAAAGAAATGACATGCTCGCGATTGCGGAATATTACTCGAAAAAGCCGTGGCCCTATCTGGGCCAGCCGCAGGCGCCGAAGGACGTTTCGGAGCGGGCTCTCAGCGCTGAACATTCGGTAGGCTGTACCGGCTGCCATCTCGATCGATTTCAGGGCGATGGCACCGTACCAAGATTGGCCGGACAAAGTCGTGAGTACCTGACCAAGACAATCGCCGATTTCCGAAGCCGTGCGCGCGGCAATAACCCTGGTATGTCTGATCTGATGCTCGCCACCCCTCACAACGACCTTGCGGCCTTGGTGGAATACCTGGCTGGTCTGTAGATCTGGCCAGATCGAGGCCGAATGCGCGGCGAGCCGGGTTCAGGGCACCGCCAGCCGTTCACGTAGCGATGACAGAGAGGTAAGATCTGCCGCCCGTTTGCCGGCCTGGTCCCTGAGAGAGGGATCAGCTCCTCGCGCAAGCAGCAAAGCGACGATTTCCGCACGGCCTCCTTCCGTGGCAATCATCAAAGCCGTGCGGCCGCGGGCATCTCGGTCATCGATTCGTGCTCCGGCATCCACCAGATATTTAACAACCTTGATCGCCTCTGCTTCCGGGACCTTCTCATCCGCGCCCGAAGCCCACATCAATAGGGTGAGATCATGTTGGTAGCGGGCGTTAATGTCGGTATTCCGCCCCAGCAACCGCTTCACGATGTCGAGCCGGGCGCGTGCGGCCGCATAGACGATCGGCGGCTTGCCCGTGTCGTCGGGCACTCGCCCATCGGCTCCATGCGCGATCAGCGCTTCGACGATCGCGTCGTTGCCGGCATAGGCGGCAGCGGCAACCGGAGAGATCCCACTGCGCCCCGTAAGGTTGACGTCAGCACCGAGTTCGATGAGTCGCCGCGCCACTGACACATGGCCTCCTTCGGCAGCAAAGTATAGGGCTGTGGCACCGGCTAAATTGCGCGCATTGATCGGAGCGCCACGCGTAAGCAAAAGGTCGACCATCTCAAGATGACCAAACCTGGCGGCATGACTAAGTGGCCGGGCGCCAAACCGGTCACGCGCGTCGACCGACGCGCCGTAATCCAATAGTTCGGTCGCCAAGGCGGTACAATTTCCGTCCGCGGCCGAAAATAGCGTCAACGACACTTCGATCGCGGTGATCTGCGACTTCGCGGTGCGAAACCGGCGACCCAGCTCCTGGCATCGATCAGCGTCGGTAGCGAGAGCATCCGATGCGGCGCTCAGTACAGCGATCGCGACCGAGCATAGAAATACGGCATGGCGGTACAAAGCGGTCTCCTCCCCGGCACGTTTGTTCGTTGTAGGGTGGCACGCCGGCCAGCCCATGCCAAGCAACCTGCAAGCCCTAAGCCCGCCGCGCCCGTGTAGGCACGCTGCGTGCAAATCTATTGGGCGAGAGTCACACAAAAAGCCGCGGAGGATTTTGGTTCAAGCAAGGAGGGGTTGGGGTTGATCGCTGTTCGACAGCCCGCCATTGGTTTAGTTCTGACACGCTTTGCTTCCTGCAGTCGGAACTGTCAGAAAGGTGATCGTCGCCGGCGCAAATTTGACGACGCCGGCATCGGCGGGCGCGCCTTCGGTGTGCGGCAGCTCGCCGTCGGCTTCCAAGGCTAGCGAATTACCGTTAAGCCGCACCACCGCATCCTGCAAGGTCGCTGCGTCCAGAGTATAGCGCTCCGACGCTGTTGGAAGCGTGAGCGCCTGCGACGAACTGAGGTCGGTATTGACGACTAGAAGTGTCACGCCGCCCGGCGCTGCGCGCTGGCAGTGGGCATAGACATGGAGGCCCGCTCGAACCGGCATGCCGGGGTCGAGCACGGTGGTCCCCATCAGTCTTCGCCAAAGCAGCGCGCCCCAGTAATTTGGTCGGGGCGCTAGCGTTCGCTCGTCGAGCAAGCCATAGTCGCTCGCCGCCAGCGTGTTGTGTATGACGACCTGAACCCCGGCTTTTGCCAGCTGGCCCAGCTGGTCAAGGTACCGGAACGTGTCCAGGAATGTCGAAGCCCACCGGTTTCCGCCGCAGGCGGCCTCTCCGGTTTCGGTCAACCATATGGGCTTGCCTGGCTCCAAGCGGTCTTTGATTGCCCTGTAGAAGGCCAAGGTTATATCGGTCCGGGAAAGCCATTGATCCGAAGCGGCCGCCTCCGGGGTTTGCGTACCGGAACACCTCGCCGAGAGGGCTCCGTAATAGTGGTAAGAAACTGCGTCGATGCCGGGACCGGCCGCCGCGAACAGATCCGATACCGTCGCAGTCGTGCCGATGGTTCCGTGGCCGAGGATGATCGTCTCGGGAGCGGTCTGTTTCAAAAGCCTCAGGAAGGTCCGGAAATCCCGTCCGTATTCAGCCGCGTCATAGCCACCCTTTGTCCCGCCGTCGATGGAAGCGAGGTCGGGCTCGTTCATGAACTCGGCAGCGGCGACGCTGCCGCCAAGTGACCTAGTATAGGCGAGCAAGCGGCGCGCCTGATCCGGTGTCCAGACGCCGGTCGCATCGCGCGTACCTCGGCTTGTGGCAAACGATGTCACGATCCGTGCACCGACAACTTGGGCAAAATCGATGACGCCCGACCATTGCCGATGTGTCAAGATGCCATCGAATCCGGCAGGAGGCGCGAGCGGTGCCTCGTCTGAATCAGGAAAATAGGTGGCGTTGGCCCAGGTTCCGCTAACGCGCAGATAGGCAGGCGCTAATGCGGCCGCGAGCTTTCGCAGCCGGGCGTTGGTCAGGTCGATTGGCGGCCGATATGCGTACAAATCTGAGGGCGTCCTCGGAGGCTTATCCTCAAGCGCACCGGGCGGTTTCTCGCCATGGGGTTTCCAGAAATTTCCTCCGGTCACCTCAACCATTTCCACATTGTAGGACTGGAACCGCTGGTCGATCGTGCCGATGCGAGGCATGCTCGCAGGCGCGATCTCCGGCCCGTCGGCGTGCGCCGAGGCCAACAGCAACGCCGATAGCGCGCAGACGAGAAGCAATTGTCTGGCATGGCCGAACTCGAGCATGAATCTTCCCGGATCCCGATCCTGGGTGATCAGCATAGCCGGAATTCGTTGGTTTGCTCCGCGACCGGCGGCATCTACTGGTATCTGCCGTCGCCTTTGCCGCCCCGCAGGCGCATGGCGGCGACGGCCGTTGCGGAATAACGGTGCTCGATTTCTCATAGAACAGTGTCGAGGTCACAATCAAACGACCGCGCGGGCTGGTCTCGCACGACCTGGCCGCGATCAAAGGTCACGGCCGCCACCAGTTCCTGCGCGATATGCTGCCTTCCCCTCCGGCTCACGCTGGCTGACGTGGGCCGCGGTTCCCAGGCAAGATAAGATCGCTTGGTCCGCCGCTTGAGCGATTTTGCGATCTCATTCGCACTGACTTTCCTCTTGGCCAATATTCTCAGCCGAAGCATCTCCCGTTCAGTCCATGGCCGCACCACACGCTCTACACCAACCGCAGCGTGAGCTGATGATCAGGACCGGTGTAGCTCGTGACGAAGTCGCGGATATGCTCGGGGACGGCAACGCCTTCGATATCGCAGCGGGTTTGAATTTCGAAGGCGATATATTCTGTGACATCCTCCGACCAATGCTCAAGCGTATTAAAGGCGACAACACGCTGCGGGTCGTTGAATTGTCCCGATATTAGATCGGCGATAATCGTTTCGAGGTCGGCTCGCTCGACTTCGGTCTCGCGGTAAACGGTACCAAGTCCGCCGAAGCGGTCGATCACGAGGCAAACGGTTTGGTCCGCGCCGTAGGGTACGATCTTTGGCGACCAGCCGCTACTCGGCATACGTACCTCCCATCACAAGGGCATTCGGAATTTAAGCACGAACTTGGCAATGGTTCCTGCACAAAAGAGAGGCCCCGGCCCCCACGCTCCGAGGCCTTACAGGCCAGAGAAGCACATCCGCCCTCACGGCAAACGCGGCAAAGGTGCTGGTTTCCAGCTGTGAAAGGGGTAGAATTCACTTTTTTGAAGAATGAATTTTATGAAGAAATCAAAACCCAACGACGAAGTCGAATGTCCTGCGTGCGATGGAACGGGATTTCCAAAGGTGAAGCAGCCGGTCCAACCGGGTCGCAGAATCTATCCTGCACGATGCGAGCAATGTGCAGGCAAGGGGCGGGTGGTGTCGCGGCCATGAAGCGCATGGAAGGGCGTTGGGGGTACGGCTGCCAGAAACGTGATGGACTTCCAAGGCTAAAAAGGCGTAGAAAATGAACTCGCAAAAAATAGCGGCAATCCTAGCGACAATTATCGGATTGGTCGTCGCAGTGTACGTGCTTGCGTTTGGGCCAATTGGAAATCGGGACAAGTCTGAGAAAAAAGTCTTAAGAACCGAAGTGCCGAAAGCCCCGGTCGTTCAAGGGCCGGGTGTTAAGGGGCCAATCGTGAGAGAAGTTCCACTTCCAGAGAAATAGATCGCAAGCCGCTCGAATGGACTCGATTTAAATGACCGGCAACCAATCCAGACTGCTCAAGGTTGGTGATCGTGTTCGCTGGGAAGCCAGCGCCGCCTTGGTGATCACCAAGTGCCTCCCCAATTCGAAACGAAAGAGACCGCCTGAGGCGGCCTCATTCATCCTTTTTACCGCTCATCGTACCAAGCGTCCCCATCTCTGTTTAAGAGCGTCAGGAAACGTTTTTTCCATTCTGCGTCACGCATGGTTTGCTCTAGCCCCGCCTGCTTTTTTGCCGGTGACGGTGCGCCATAGATGCGCCGAATCTTCTTTGGCGGGGCCTTGCTAAGGCTAGGTCCGTTGTCAGGATGATCGTTGCTCATGATTGTCCTCCTACCCATAGGTCGAAGAGTTGGTTTTCAAATTAGGCCAATGTTAATTTCAAACTAAGCCATTGCGGTCGAAAACAGGCCAGTACCATATTGACAAAAGAACAAACAAAGAACAACCTGCCGTCTGTTGGTAGCTCACAATGTCAGCCGATCCTACAAGCCGGCCAACGTCGAAACCGGATCGACTAGAAATGGCGACCGACCAAGCCATTGCGGCGTGCGGTGGCAACGCCCGCAATGCCGTGAAGGCATTGCTTGTCACGAACGAATTTCTGGAAGCGCAAATCGCAGAGCTGCAAGCCGCCGTCTCGAATGGCTATGGACGCGGCAAGTTTGAACCGGTGCCACGGGATCGCAAGGATTGGTATGATTGAGGTGGAGTAGTTTTGCGAAGGTTGGTGTCACGTCCGTACCTCAAAATTCCGATATCAACATTGCCCGTGCAAGGAGATTGGAAAATGAGTCCGGTCACACGAAGCGAAGGATATGCGGAACGTATGGCAATCTTGGAAGACCTTGGCGTCCAAGAAAAGGCGTTGATTCAAGATGACGGCTTGGACGAGGTAACCGTCGCAGGCAACGATCAGGCCGAGAAGGACTTCTATGCGAGGGCATTTCAAGAATGGGCAGAAGGGAATGTCGAGGGCACGGCACAAGAGATTTTTGACGGCGTTACAATGCTGATTGAAGCCGAGTGATTGCAAAGGGTTCGACACTGACCCTTGTTCCCACAAACGCGACGATACAAATGATTAGAAACGGGCTTTACAAAATCAGCACTGAATTTTTGGATGGCGCAGGCATCACGAATGTCCAAGTCATAATATTGCACGACGGCAAGCTGCACGGTGGTGGTCCGTACTTTTATACGGTTGGAAGCTATAGCTGTGCCGGGGGCAAGTGGAAAGGTGAAGCGATTACTCAAGAGCATACCCGCTATCATGGGAAGCATCCGTGGGCGGGAAAGATCGTCACCTTGGGATTTAGTGGGACTTATAGCGATGATAGCGCTGAGATCGACGCTGTGGCCCTCGTAGGTAAGCAAAGCGTTCGCTTCAAATCCGTATTGCGGTTATTGGAGGCGGACTGAGTCACAGACGAAGTGTCTCACCGCTCTCTAAGTCATTCGTGAAATTACTGGGTTTCTCAAACTTCTGAACCGGCTTAGGATTAAAAAAGAGTACTTGAGCATCTATATTGACGAAAGAAGGGGATTCAAAAAATGGATTCCTTTACTGTTGCACCTGAGCTAAGGGGTACGAAAGGCGATATCATCGCTGCCAAAATCGAAGTGCCCATTCTTGCTGTAATGATTTACGGTATTGTCGAATTCATCCGATTGGGTTGGTCCCTAAATCATTACTTTTACACTTACGCACCTGTTCTAGGCGGTGTCGCTGCCTCCGTAGGTCTTTTCACTTATTTTTTTATTGTATCAGTGAGGCAAAAAAGGAGCTGGAAAATTCTGTTAGTTTTGCTCGGATTTCTTCCATATTTCTATTCGCTATACATCATTGGTGTTCTGGGGATGTACACTATATTTGAAGGTGTCATCGGAGTGTTTTCATTTTGGTCGATGATCGGTGGGATTTTTTGGGTTTTTGTGGGATTTCATCTGATCTATCGGTTTTATCTGATGACAGAGATCGTCAGGCAACACGATGAAAAAGCGGCGCTGGCTAATTCTACTATTCGTCGAAGTGACATGAGCTGAAAACGGTATGGATGGCCGCGATTAATCCGCTAGGTTCCTCCAAATTTTACCGATCTTTAACCAGCCCCCCAATCGTCGGCCAAAGTTTACTCTTTTGAGATTCTAGCCATGTTGGATCAAAATCGAAACAGCGGATAATGGAATGACCATTCGCAACACAGCTGTCGCACTTGACCACGTTCATTGCCGAGCGATTTGCGATGAGATCGGGGAGCGGCTCCGTTACGCTCTGAGGCAAGACCCTTCGGATATTCCGCCATGCTTGCTTTCGCTGATTGATAAGTTGAGGGAAATGGAGCAGATGCCATCAATCGTGCCTTCAATCGACGACATGTGTTGCCCGGCGACTCCCGCTTCTACTTGCGTAGAAATAGTGGGACATTCGGGGTACTAAGCATAACGATCCCTTGGCATGATTGTGTGTCCCACTTTTTGACAAGTGCTTGATTTAACGGAGTTGGTGTGGTCCCCTTTGGGAGCGCCACGGCTAAAAAATACCGCTGATAATATTATATAAATCGCAAATCGCCGTTCTAAGTAATCAACCGTTGTTTGCGCCATGATCGTCTCCGATCGCCAGCACTCGCTCAGCCTCTTGACGGCGATCCAGAGTCTGGTCGCCAGCTTGCGACAAGGCTCTGCAGTTCCTGCCATCGTGTTCTGCCGATGGCTCTGTCGGACAGGGAGGATTCAGCAAGCTTTCAGAGCATTGCTGACCAACCATCGACCACTGGAATTTCGCTGAATGTCTTTCTCCATTCAAACCACAGGAATATGCCCGATCTCATAGTTTCGAGCGCCGAGTCAAATGACCTGATTGCATATATCCTGAGTCTCAAGAAGAAATAGAAATTGCAACACGCTTCAGTTGATCGCGGAGCTTGCTAGCTCGCTGACGGCTTCATATCATCAATATCGCCGTCATCGACGTGGTCGCGGATCGTCTCATCGATTGTTATCAAGGAAGTGGGCTGATCACTTTATTGGTATATTGATTACCTCAGTTGGCTTCTTAGGCCCTGCATTTCCAAGATCATTGCTCAATGTCCGCAATTGCGTTTGGAAGAACTCATTCTGAATACGCACAATATCCTGAAAGTCTTTAGCGTGTAACAATTTATCTGAGAACGCAAAACTTGCTGCAACATTCCTCTCTACGTAGCTCCTGAATGTTTTTGCGTCATCCGTCGCACCGAGCGGCAACGCCGATAAATTCCTTTCGAGAAATTGAAAGTAGTTCTCCATCGCACCATGAGCTTGTTTAATGTTTTGCGCCATCATTTCCCGTGCCTTGTCTGAAGGCGTTTTCATGTTTGCCATGGTCCTCTCCAACTGAGATTGAGACCTAGAGTGCGAGGGGAATTCACTATGCCATTCAAACACAGGCCCGATATTTTGTCTTCCTTATAGTGGAAGGAACAATTGGCCAGCTTTGCAGCGCACCATCCCTTGCGACCTCCACGGGTGTTTGTGGCCACGAAAAATCGCCTACAACAATCCCCTTCGGGCATTCGTTTCCCGTGCCGTGGATTTTCAATAGCTTAACGAGCGGTCTAGATGATGTTTGTCCCGTTCGAAAATCAAATGATTTAAATTCTGGCCCGGCCCTGTTCGGATGCGGCGGTTTTTGCAGCCTTGCTCACCGCAAATGCGGCAAGAAGAGATAGTCAAGGAAGGTCAAAACGAGCAAGATGACCACGACCAATTTCCATTCAGGATGCCGTGGTTCCCTAAGCTCTCGATCAAGGTCGGTGTGGCTTGCAAGCTTTACTGGTTGGTTCCGATATCGTGTTAAAGCAGCCGGGCGATACCGGGGGTTTTGGTACCAAGCGGACTACATCGTGTGCAAGCGAATGTCCGTCTGCCTTTGATCATTTGGACTAGCACTACTTTGGCAGATTTTGGCGATTGATTGGCGAAACTGGATTCCCGAATCAGATTTTCAATGATTCATGGGTGGTCGGCTTTTGGAGGGCCGACCATGGTGGACACGAAGTCGAAGTGGGAAGACGAGCTTGGACGCTGGCTCAAGCCATTCCTGGATCGTTTAGGTCACAAGGCGCGGCGGCGGATGTGTCCGCTTTATATCTCGGGATTGATTGGACCGGGCGATCGCAAGAGCGTCCAGCCAATGGCGGCGCGGCTGGCACCGGGCGAGTATGACCAGTTGCACCATTTCATCGCTGATGGCGTCTGGGATGCGGCGCCATTGGAGGCGGAATTGCTCGTTCAGGCCGATCGCCTGGTCGGCGGCAAAGATGCGGTGCTGGTCATCGACGACACGGCGATGCCGAAGAAGGGCGATCGTTCGGTTGGTGTCGCTCCACAATATGCCTCGTCTCTCGGCAAGACGGCCAATTGCCAAACATTGGTGTCGCTGACGCTTGCGCGGGGTGAAGTTCCGGTCATGGTGGCATTACGTCTCTTCGTTCCCGAGAGTTGGACGAGCAATCCAGTGCGTTTGAAGCGTGCGGGCGTTCCAGTCGAGCACCGCGCAGCGCGGACCAAGCCAGAGATCGCCTTGGCGGAGATCGATCGCGTGATGGCAGCCGGTATGCGTTTTGGCTGTGTGCTGGCGGATGCCGGTTACGGCCTCAGCGCGCCGTTCCGTCAGGGGCTCACGACACGCGGCCTGGCCTGGGCCGTCGGTATCCCTCGTCACCAGAAGGTTTATCCGGTGGGGGTTAAATTGATCTGGCCGGTCGCCGGTCGAGGTCGTCCCCGCAAGCGGCACATTCCCGATGTATTGTCGACGGCGGCCGAAGACATGCTGGCCAACGCCAAGTGGCAAAATGTGAGTTGGCGAAACGGGACCAAGGGCCGGCTGGAAGCTCGCTTCGCCGCGGTTCGCGTGCGGACCGCTGATGGACCTCCGCAGCGGATCAAGGACAAGGGCCAGCAGCATCTTCCGGGGGACGAAGCCTGGCTCATCGGCGAACACAGGACGTCGGGAGAGAAGAAATATTATCTCGCCAATATGCCGGCCAAGACGAATTTGCGCGCGTTAGCTGCCACGATCAAAGCTCGATGGATTTGCGAACAGGCCCATCAGCAGTTGAAAGAGGAACTCGGGCTTGATCACTTCGAGGGACGATCCTGGCAGGGCCTTCATCGTCATGCGCTCATGACCATGATCGCTTACGCATTCCTCCAACATCGCCGTCTCGCACAAGCGGGGCGGAAAAAAAGAATCAACGGTCCACCGCCTCAGCCGAGCCTGCCGGCCGTACGCCAAGCCATCGTCGATCTCATCGTTCAACCACGACCTCAGCGATGCCCGTACTGCAGAAGACTAATCGGCGGAAAGCAGCGGCGTGAATAAATCTGCCAAAGTAGTGCTAGAGCCGGTCATCTAACCCCTGTGCGCAGTCCTCGGACGCAAAAATGGCGGCAGAATCGCTGCGCTACCGTTTTGGACGGTGCATAAATATCAATCAAAAATGTAGGCTACCCTGTTTAGGATTCGCATTTTACTAAGCTGGATCGTTACTTCTAATTCCTTTATCCATTGATCGATTTTCGAGGCTGCAATGATGCGTCGCATTGGCTGATGAGGGTTCAATGTGCCCGCAATGATCTTCATTCCCTCGGAAAGCATCGCCTTCGCAAATTGCTTGGCCTCGCTCTCTGTCGGAAATGTTTTGGTCTGTCTGACAAATGCCAGCTTTTTGGAAACAAGTCGGGATTGTCTCGGCGCTTTGACCGAAACGAACCAATGATCGGAAACCTTGCGTCTGGCCAAGATGGGCGACCCCAAAGCCTGCTTTTGGACTACTTACTTCGAAGCCTTTGCGATCTTGTGCTCCAAGTGGCCGGTTTCATGATCGCGGCGGAGCTGGCTCAACGAGGTTTCGTTCAATTGAAGAAGAACCTCGCTCAGTTTTTCGGTTTCAGGATAACCGGCTGCAAAGCCCTGTCCGTAAATCTTACGCAGCGTGCCGACGAGTGTGTTTCCGTGCTTGTGGCTGATTTCGCCGTCGTGATTGCGGTGGCGATTGTCGAGACCGGCTTTGCTCATTGTGCTCTCCATTATGCCGACAGCTGAAAACATCCTCCCGTTGGGACCAAATGGCAACCTTGCGCTGCAATCGCCTCCCACGACCAAGGCGGCGAAGGTGCTGGTTTCCGGCTGCGAAAGAGGTAGAATTTACTTTTTTGAAGAATGAAGAAGAATGGATTGTGAAGAAATTTAAAGCCGAAGACAGACCGCCAGAAGTCAAATGCCCGGCTTGCAATGGCACTGGATTTCCCAAGGTGAAGAGCTTCCCTTCAAATTCAGTGTAAGTTGCGCGACATCGAATCGCGGCGAGTAGCACTCGACCCCCGCTCGGCTGCGAAAAGGCCGATGACGCTCCGTCAGTTCCCAGAGCAATTGAATGACAAAACATCAAACAATCAAGAAGCCGCTTCTTTCAGTCGAAGTGCAATTACCGAAGGCCACTAAGCCTGGTGACGTGGTTCCGTCTAACGGTTTCGCGATCGTCGTCGATGGCATTTTCAAAAATGAGTTCGAAAGCAGCGCTGCCGCAGAAAAGGCAGCAAGGGGATTGCTGAAAAAATACCCAATGTTGCGGATTGAAATCTATGAAGCATCGACAAAAGCACGAACGTTGGTCAGCTAGGGCGCAGTGACAGATTGGGTCGCAAGGCACACCATTTGGAATGGCTAACAATTATGTTGGTCTAGGCAGAAGGAGACAAAATGACTCCACCTGTAAAATTTGCCGCAGTGACCGCTGCTGCAATGTTCGGGCAACAACGTAGCGGCTAACCCGCTGGCCTAAGCTGAAGGTACAGGCGACCTGCCGTTCAATCGCAAATTCTGGGTGTGCATTTCTTTAACCATCTGGGGTTACCATTGGCTGTCGCGGACCTCCATTGCGTGCCGCGACCATTGGTGACGTCATGCAAACGTTGCAGAGCTTCCGGACTACTGATCCAAAAGTGGTGAGCCGCTGCCGCTATGCGCAACTTCGGGGTCTACCAACCACGGTAAGAGTAAAGGGAGTGCTCGTCACGGGGCTTGTCCGTTCTCTCAGGGAAGACACGTCGAGCAATCCGGTGCGCTGGGTCATAACGGTCGTTGTTGCGAAGCGGAGCGCCGCAGCCTAAGCGCCGTGGCTAAGTGCCGACTTTGATTTCCAATCGCTTCTGTCAGTGTTCCTGTCTTGTATCTGTTACTGACTGGATGATGATGTGGCCGTCGTTCCCTTGGAACGACAACCACGGCGACAGTAGTCGCCAAGTAGGTCACCGCGTGTGCTTCGTAAGCGATCACAACGCAACGGACCAAATGAGAGCCGTCAGGGGCAACCTTGGCGGCTTCCTTGTATGCAGGGAATACAAAAAGAGAAGCCGCCCGAGGGCGGCTCTTAATTTCAAACGTTTTCTCGGATTCTGAATGAATGCTGGCTTGTAGCCCTCGTTGTGCTTCTTTCTTGTCGCCGCTTTGTTTCCGCTTCCCGCACCAATTTTCGAAGCTCGTGCAATTCACTTAGTCGCTGGGTCGCTGGGCGAGAGATTGCTGATCTATCGAATATTGTTTGGCTTTGTCGTACCTCTGTTTCATCGTTTCCTCCAACGCAGAAATCAGGGTCGCTGGGGTTCGCCTTGCCCGCAAATTTGCGGTCGGCGTGGCCACCAAAAGGGTTTTCTTTTCTCCCATCAAAATGAGGGTTCTCAAAGGATACCACACAGCGCAAAACCGACAACCAGTAATTGTTGGGCTCCCCGTGAAGCCGAGGCAGGCGAAGCCAGAGCGGCACCCTCAGCACGACGTGTGCGGGCACCCGTAGAGACGTCATTCACTCTTCCCAAGCCAAGTCGTACCGGTTGCGAAGCCGCTGAGCGAGTTCTTCGGTAAGGTCACGCCATTCTTGAGGATTGCGAACACCGCCAGCGGCAGGCGTAATCGTTAGCATGGCTCGCCAATACGGCCAGCCATAGACCGTCACCCGAAATCCGGCTTTGGGACAGTCTGGATGACGAGCTAGGTCGGATTCAATCATTTCGGCAAGCTCCGTCGCCGTCTTGGCTTGCTTTTGCTGAGCTTCAGCTTCGGTTGTTGCCAGGGAAACAGGAGGCGAGCTTTCACCCGAGGAAGGATCATGTGCCTTTGGAACATGTCCGAGTATCGCCGTAGCCTTTCCGAATATTTGCTGCGCCAAAGAGACTGTGTAGTTTTCGTCATCAGCCATGATGGTACCCCCGGCGAATAGCCTGTCTGGATGCGGCTTTGGCCGTCAGGCTGAAATCATACAGCAACGTTGAGGATCATTACTGCCAAAAAATAATGCCCAGATTGCTCCGAGGCCCCCACGCCGGGGTACATCCGTCCGTTAGCACCACGGCTGGATATTGGCATCGCTGGCGTGCCACCCCTTGGCGATTGTGGGTGGCCGCAGTTTTCGCAAAAACTGCCATCGTGAGCTGTTTTGCTCACTTAATGTTGGCGTTCTGGGTCATGATGACAGGCCACGTTTGGTCGCTCGGCCCTTGGGAGGCTGGAATGGAGCGCTACGTCTACAACGCCAACATTGCCCACTACCAGCACTTGATCGCCGAAAGCGAGCGTGACCCTAAGCGCGACGAGGATCGGCATGCAATGCTGCTGACGTTGCTCGCCGAGGAAAGAGCTAGGGTCAAAGAGCCGCCAAAGTTTTAGTCGCTTGCCGACGCATAAACGGGCCGCCCCGTGTGCGTCATGCGAGGCAAAGAGCACGGTCCCGACTTGTCCCCCTGACGGGGCCGTGCTCCGTTCTCTGCTTCGCGTTCTTATGCACGTTGGTGATGCGACGATCTTAGAGAGGTATTGTGCGAACAACAATTGCCTACTTGGAGGGGCGATATCTCGTTCTTGAAAAAGAAATAGACGATGCTTTGCATAAAAGCCCGCCTGACAATTTGGCAATTGCTGACCTTGAGTACCGCAAGCTAGTCATCGCCGACGAGATTCAACATAATCGGGGACACTGAGGCGATTAGTTGAGCTGCAGCAGGCAACGATAGACTCTTTGCTTAGTCAGCCCAAATACTGGACGAAGTTGGATGCCTCGATTGCAAGGCATCCCATCAGAATCCAGAGAGCTAAGTTGATTTCCAATGCAAGCTCCACCTTGCGTCTCCCAAGGTTTGCCCATTTTCGATCAGGCATAACCTAAATAATAATCCGGACCACCAATCAAAGGTTCCAGCCGGTCCTTTAGGCAATTACAAGTAGTACGCTGCAGCAACCCAAGCAGAGGGTGGATGAGAAAATGTAGCCGTGCGTCGTACGGGCCTCTTTGATTTAGCGCAAAGTCCCAGATGCAAATTAACGGGCGTAGAGTTAGGTTGATCATTTAAACGTTCCGGGTTTCGCTGACCTGTGGACCTTGGCCAGATCACCCCGAGGCCCGGGACGGGTGCTTCCCCTTGTAGACTAGTTCGCGATGAACTTCTGCGCCGGACTCGTCGATCACTCTGATGTAGAGATTAGGATCGCCGATCCGTGGATCGCCGCGAAGCCGCTGGGCTAAATGCTTGCCATGCTCAATCGCGGCGGAGGCTGTGGGAAACCGCAAGCCCACCGTGTCCCTCGCTATGGCTCCATCTTTCATATCGAAATAGTAGGTTCGCATGAGCAATCCGTTGGTTGTGATATTGAGAAATGTCCCAGCAGGGTCCAAGAAGCGCATTGATATAGCGCAAAAGAGCGCACCATTGGATCGGAATAAAAAAGCAAGGCCCTGGATCGCTCCGAGGCCCGAGCAAAGTGATCATGCCCATTTCCATCGGCGCAGGTGCAACTAAAGGGGTGAGGGTTCGGTTCGATAAATTTCATGGACGCACATTTATCGATCTCTAAGAATTCTCGATGTATCAAAGCGTCATGGAAAGGCGCGCGGTCCCTCGCAACCCGGTATTGATGTCTGGAGCGATTGAGTTCGCTGGCAGCACGATGAACTGTTTGGTCCGCAACATTTCCATTTCGGGGGCGGCGCTTGACGTTGACAATCCCCACGACTTCTCCGAGCGTTTCAACCTTGTATTTAAGGCGGACAGGACGGCCATTCCCTGTCACGTCATCTGGCGTCAAAAGGATCGGATCGGCGTGGCCTTCGACTAATACAGGGTTGGATCGTCGTGCTTTTTGTTTGTCGCCGACATGGCGATTGCTTAGCGCTACAATTTGGCTAGAACCTATCTCAAAATTGCCGGAACAGGATCAGCAGGCAAGCGAGCTGGACGAAACCAAGGAAGTTCTGCGGATAGAACTCCCAGCGGACTAGCAGGCGACGCCGCCACTGTATCCAGGCGAAGAAGCGTTCGACCAGCCAGCGCCGAGCATAGCGCCGAAGCCTGCGCCGGTCTTGGGTGAGCGAGCTGACCCGGTTTGAACGATGCGGCGAACGCGGCCGGAATCAAGGCGGGTGCGAGAAACGCAAGCCGCATAGCTTAGTTTAACAAAGCGTCGGTCGAACAAACGTCATCATTGTCCTAGGAAATTGAAAATTTGTTGGTATGCATCTTGGCATTGATATTGTCCGAGGAAATCGAAAATTTAGTTGGTAGGCATGTTGGTATTGATAAAATTCTTAAATAGGTTTCCTGAATGATTTCAAAATCTTATTTGCGTTATTAAAAGCCGCCCCTGGCACCATTCGGGCTCCTGAGCACTGTCGCGCGCATCCCGGATTGAAAATCCGGCGGGCGCGACATCTCCCATACTGAAATCAGATTTTCGCTTTTCGTAATCAATCGGCCGAGAACGGCTGATGTAACGTGGTGGCGCGCGACCGCGATCGTTCGGGTCGAACAAGATGCGCCATGCAGAGAGTGATGACTGATTGAGGGAGACGCCGGTGAATAGATTTGGAACTGTGGTCGATCGTCGCTGCCTTGCCGCGCGCGGCCTTTCGGCCGAATGCTTGAGTTGTGACGTGGATGTGACGACCGGACTCGCGCAGCCATGCGAGCCGATGTCTTGTTGCAAGTGCGAGATCGCTTTTCGCAGGGGGCCAGGACGCGCCGAAAGAGCGCCAAATCCGGCAGAACCCACTGACCGGGCGCTAAATTTTATATTAGTTGCCGCGGTGCGATATGGCCCCCATGATTCGGCGGGGTGCTGACTCTGAGGGGAACGCGGGGGCGGGCGGATTAGTTTGTTCCGCAGCTTCGATCTTAAATTGGCTCCGGGAAGGATCCGAAGAGACGGTCATGAGGGTATCCGGGCGGAGTTTGCTTGGAACGCTAAGTCCCTCGTCGAAATCGACGAATCCTGCTAGCCTATCGCTGCGTTTTCGCCGCGATCGGATCGGCATTGTGCAGGCGCTTGCGAGCCGGTTCGTTCAGAGCGGATATGCAGTGAATACAGCTTCCCAGTGCAGCCTCGCGGCGCCTATGTCGTGTTGTTCCTATCGGGGCCATCCCGGACTCGAGAATCTGAATTTGGGGCGACCATGGGATTGGCGGTGAGGTGGTCGTTTGCGAATGTCGCATCGATCGTCCCGGTTGGCCTGATGGAGGTTGGCGCGGGGCCGCACAGGCCGGCCGACCTTCTTCCGGAAATCGATATTCCGGTCGGTTTTTAGGAGAATAGCGGCGTGTGGATCGTCCAGATAGCGCTTAGGCGCCCGTATACGTTCGTGGTGCTGGCGCTGCTGATTGCGCTGTTCGGCATTCGGTCGGCACTGCTCACGCCAACCGATATCTTTCCGGACATCAATATTCCGGTAGTCAGTGTCGTCTGGACCTATAATGGGCTGACGCCGAACGATATGTCGGGCCGCGTCATCTATTACTACGAACGCTATCTGAGCGCTCAGGTCGGCGACATCCAGCACATCGAGTCGCAGTCAGTGAGCGGCTATGGCGTGGTCAAGGTATTCTTCCAGAAAGGAGTCGATATCGCCAAGGCCCTGGCGCAGGTGACGGCGGCATCGCAGACCGTGCTCAAGCTGCTGCCGGCCGGCATCACGCCGCCCTACGTCCTGAGCTACAACGCGTCGAGCGTGCCGATCCTGCAACTAGCGTTGTCGAGCCGCGCTTTGCCCCAGATGAAGCTATTCGATCTCGGACAAAACTTCATCCGGCCGCAGCTCGCCACCATCCAGGGGGCGGCGGTGCCGTCACCCTATGGCGGCAAGATTTTGCAGGTGCAGGTCGATCTCGATCAGCAGGCGATGCAGGCACACAACGTTTCGGCCGAGGACGTCGTCAATGCCGTTTCGGCGCAGAACCTGGTTCTGCCGGCTGGTGACCAGAAGATAGGCAAGTTCGACTGGAACGTGGCACTCAATGCCAGTCCCGTGATGCTCGACAAGATCAACGACCTGCCCGTGAAGAAAGTCAACGGCACGGTCATTTTCGTGCGCGACGTTGCCTTTGTCCACCAGGGATCGCCGCCGCAGCTCAACATGGTGCGGGTCAACGGCGCGCGCGCGGTGCTGATGACCATCCTCAAGACGGGATCGTCGTCGACGCTCGATATCATCGACGGTATCAAGTCGCTGTTGCCGCGGGTTCAGGAAAGTCTGCCCTCGAGCCTCACCCTGCGCGCCGTTGGCGATCAGTCGGTCTTCGTCAAGGCCGCGGTGTTGGGCGTCATCCGCGAGGCCGTGCTGGCGGCGGTACTGGTCGGCATCATGATTTTGATGTTCCTCGGCAGCTGGCGCTCGACGGTTATCATCCTCACTGAAATTCCCCTTGCTGTGCTGTTCTCGCTGACCGCACTGGCGATGCTCGGCGAAACCATCAACGTCATGACACTCGGTGGCCTTGCGCTGGCGGTCGGCATCCTTGTCGATGACGGGACGGTTACGATCGAGAACATCAATTATCATCTCGAGCAGGGCAAGGAGATCGAGCCGGCGATCATGGACGGCGCCCAACAGATCGTCGTGCCCGCCTTCGTGACGTTGCTTTGTCTGTGCATCGTGTTCGTACCGATGTTCCAGCTTGGCGGCGTCGCGGGCTATCTGTTCCGGCCGCTGGCCGAAGCCGTCGTCTTTGCGCTGACCGGTTCGTTCATCCTGTCGCGAACGCTCGTTCCGACCATGGCCAACTTTCTCATGCGGGGGCATCACCACAGCATCGAGACCCAGGTCGGGCATGCGCATCGCCCAACGCGTAACCCGCTGTTGCGCTTCCAGCGGGCTTTCGAGACTCGGTTCGAGCGGGTCCGCGCGCGCTACCGTTCGCTGCTGACGATGGCGCTGGACCGCCCAACGACCTTCATGGTTGTCTTTCTCGCCTGCGTCGTCGTATCGTTCGGGCTGGTGCCGTTCCTAGGCTCGAACTTCTTCCCTTCAGTCGATTCCGGCCAGATCCTGATGCACGTGCGTGCCCAGCCCGGCACGCGGATCGAGGAGACGGCCCGTCTCATGGAACAGATCGAGCAGACGGTGCGCGCGACCATTCCGCCGAGCCAGCTCGACAATATCGTCGACAATATCGGCCTGCCGTTCAGTGGCATCAACATGGCTTATCAGAACACCGGCACAATCGGTCCGGAAGACGGCGATGCCTTGATCAGCCTGAAGGAGGATCACGACGCCACCGCCGGCTACGTCAAGGCGCTGCGCACCATTTTGCCGCAGAAGTTTCCAGGCACCACCTTCTCCTTCCTGCCTGCCGACATCGTCTCGCAAATTCTCAATTTCGGATTGCCGGCGCCGATCGACGTGCAGGTCATTGGCGGCAACCTGAAGGCAAACTATGCCTATGCCAACGATGTGCTGAAGCGCATCCGCCAAGTGTCCGGCATCGCTGATTTGCGTATCCAGCAGGTCTTCAACTACCCGCAGATCAATGTCGACGTCGACCGGACCCTTGCCGCCGAGGTCGGGCTGACCCAGCGCGACGTGGCCAACAGCCTGCTGGTGACGCTTTCCGGCAGCGGCCAGGTGAAGCCCAATTTCTGGCTTAACACCGAAAACGGCGTCTCTTACCCGATTGTCGCCCAGATGCCGCAGTACCGGGTCAACAGCATCTCGGATCTGTCCAACATTCCGATCACGTCCCAGGAAAATGGCGCGCCGCGATATTTGGGTGGGCTGGCAAACATCACCCAGGGGCCTAGCCCCGGTATCGTCTCCCACTACAACGTGCAGCCAGTGATCGACATTTTCGGCGACATTCAGGGCCGCGACCTCGGCGCCGTCTCCGGCGACATTTCGAAGATTTTGGCCGAGACCAAGAAGGACCTGCCGCGCGGCTCCTATGTGGTGGTGCGCGGCCAGGTTCAGACCATGAATAACGCCTACAGCCAGCTTTATTTAGGCCTCGCCGGTGCGGTCGTGCTCATCTATCTGGTGATCGTCGTCAACTTCCAGTCCTGGCTCGACCCCTTCATCATCATCACGGCGCTCCCCGGCGCGCTGGCCGGAATTGTCTGGACGCTGTTCGCGACCGGCACCACGTTGTCGGTACCGGCGTTGACCGGCGCCATCATGTGCATGGGCATTGCCACAGCCAACAGCATCCTTTTGGTCAGCTTTGCCCGCGAAGGCCTGGAGAACGGCCTTGACGCGGCGACCGCGGCGCTTGAGGCAGGGTTCACCCGTTTCCGCCCGGTCCTGATGACGGCGCTGGCGATGATCATCGGCATGGTCCCGATGGCGCTGGCCATGGGCGAAGGAGGCGAGCAGAACGCCCCGCTCGGCCGCGCCGTGATCGGCGGCCTTGCCGTTGCGACCATCGCCACCCTTTTCTTCGTTCCAACCGTTTTCAGCGTGCTTCACCGCAATCGTGTCACCCCAACATCAGCGATTCCTGTTATGCCATCGGACGGGCCGAGCCTGTGATCCGGGAGAAATACCTTGCTTGACACCCATCCGCACCACGTTGAGCCCGAATTGGAAAAGCGCACCGGACAAAGTGGGCCGCCGCCGCGAGCGAACAAATCGCGTTTAATTGCGGTCATATCTGTGCTCGTTGCTGTCGGGATCGCCGTTGCGGGCGTCCTTGTGCGCCGGTACCAGGAGAGCGAAGTGGCGCAGTGGACGGCCGAGCAGGCCGTGCCGACCGTTGCTACGGTCTCGCCGAAACAGGGCGTTAGGGGACAACAGATCGTTCTGCCGGGGGACATCGAGGCGTGGTACGAGGCACCGATCTATGCGCGGGTCAGCGGCTATCTCAAAGCCTGGTATTTCGATTTCGGCGCGCACGTCAAGAAAGGCGAGCTGCTTGCGGAAATCGACGCGCCTGACCTCGACGCCCAGCTCGCCGCCGCCAGGGCGAGGCTCGCATCCGCCGAAGCGCAGGTGAACGTCAGGGAAGCGGAGCTCAACTTCGCCGAAACGACCTATACCCGCTGGCGTGACTCGCCAAGGGGTGTCGTCTCCGAACAGGAGACGGAGGCGAAGAAGGCTGAATCCGGCAGCGCCAATGCGCGCTACAAAGCTGCCCAGGCGGAGGCCAACGTCAACCAGAGTCAGGTCGATCAGCTCACCGCGCTCGAGGCGTTCAAACGTATCGTTGCGCCGTTCGACGGCATCGTGACCGCGCGCAACACCGACGTCGGCGCTCTGATCAATGCCGGCAGCGGCGTGGGCGGTGGCACCGGGCCCCAGCTCTTCCGCGTCGCCGACGTGCACGAGGTGCGCGTGTTCGTCCAGGTGCCGCAGGAAATGTCGGCCGGGATGCACGCCGGCCTCACGGCCGAACTGGTGTTGCCGCAGTATCCGGAAAAGACATTCAAGGCGATTGTATCGACCACATCCGAAGCGATCAACAAGACCTCGCGGACGCTGTTGGTCGAACTCCATGCCGACAATACCAATAATCTGCTGCAGCCGGGCACCTTTGCGCAAGTGCGGTTCAATCTGGCCGACAACCCGGGTGCGCTGCGCATTCCGACAAGCGCGCTGATCTTTCGTGAGGATGGCGCGCAGCTCGCAATTCTTGGCCCGGGCAACAAGGTTGAGCTCAAATCGGTGACGCTCGGCCGAAATCTCGGAACCGAGTTCGAAGTTCTCAAGGGCCTTGCCCTTTCGGACACGGTCATCAACAGCCCATCGGATTCACTTTCCTACGGTGAGGTTGTCAGGGTCGCGAAGGATACCCAGCCCGTCCCCGCGCATGAGGCTGAAGCGAAATAAGGCGAGGTCATTGCCTTCATTCAAGGCGGGGTGTTGCCCCGACGAATACGGCATCCTGAAAGGCGGGCCGCGTGGGCGCCCATCGGTGGGCTCCTTCTAAGGGGATAACCAAGACGCCTACGTCCGTGCCGCGGGCCAGGAAACGCCGAAGGACGCTAAATTTTATATTAGTTGCTGGGTCCGGGGAGATCACGATCATCCCGCAGATAGCTTTTCCTGCCGCCGGGCGGGTCGGTGTGGTGTTTCTTTGCGTCCTGCCGCGCCAGCAGGTGTTCGAGGGACCGGAAACTGCAGAAACTCAAGTTCCCAATATGAAGTTTTTGTTGCGTCTCCCTCCAGACGCGTGCGGCAAACGGCGTAGCCTTGGACCGGAGGGCGGGCTCGGGATCCGGCCCCTTTTTTGGAGCGCGGCTTCGGCCCCGGCCGGAGGCAAACGCACACCTCAAACGGGACAAAAAGAGGGCGCTGCGCACGGGCCGACTGCGGTGGACATCGGCGCTGCCACCCGCGAAATCCCTTCTCCGCAAACATCGAAGTCTGCTACTGTTTTTGCAGGTTTTTACCTGACGGACCGGACGTCGATCCGGATGAAGGCAGTGCGCAATGGCGGCGATTTGGCACCGGTCTGGGACGGCGCGGATGACGATAAGGCCGTTGGCAGCAGTCGCATTGCTGCCGGTGAAGTCGTGAAAGCGAACTGCGCGCAACCGCTGCGAAGACTTCGATGGGAATCCCCGGCTGTCTGGAATTGGTCATGAGGATCCGAAGTCTCGCGTGCTTGATGACCGTCGCCGGTGCATTGGCAGGATGCGCCGTCGGCCCGGAATATTTCACCCCTGACGCCGTGCTTCCCGTGAGCTTCGTGACACCGCCCGCGGGGAGGGACTCGCAGTCTGGAGGCGCGAGCCCTGAGCTGTGGCAATGGTGGCGGACGCTGCGCGATCCGCAATTGAACGACCTCGTCGATCGCGCCATACAAAACAACCTCGATCTCAAGATTGCCCTCGATCGCTTGCAGCAGGCGAGGCTTCAGCTTGTCGTAATTGGCGCCAAGGCGGTTCCTCAGGTCAACGGCTCGGCGGGAGGTGGCATCGGTACCGGTACCGACGAAACCAAGGGCAGAGCGGCGCAGGCATTGCGCGACGCCGATAACAATCAGAATTTAAGGAAAATCAGCGAGATCGGCGGTCTCGACGCCGAATGGGAGATCGATATTTTCGGCAAGATCGCCCGCCGTTTCGAGGCGCAGATCTATACCGCCGAGGCGCTTAAGGAGGCGCGCGACTGGGTCTATGTCGTGATCGCCGCAGACGTCGCCCGGCTTTACTTCGATCTGCGGGCCCGTCAGGAACGCCTTCAGATTCTCTATCGCGACATCGAGGCCGCGCGTAAGGTTCTCGATCTTGCGCAGACCCGTCTGGACCGCGGACTGACCAACGAACTCGATGTGCTGCTGGCCAAGCGCCAGGTTGAGACGCTGCAGGCGGACGTCGAGCCGCTCAAGGCATTGATCGCCGCCAACGGTTACGCGATCTCAGTTCTGGTCGGCGAATATCCGGAAACGATCGCCCGCGAACTGCGACGCCCCACCGGTATTCCGCGGCTGCCGGCCCGGGCGCCGGTAGGACTTCCCGTCGAGCTCCTGCGCCGGCGCCCCGACATTCGCGAAAGCGAACGATTCCTCGCCGCCGCGGTTGCCGATATCGGGGCAAGGACCGCCGACCTGTTTCCAAGCCTGGTCTTGACCGCCGGCGGCGGTGCCCAAGGTGGTCCTCGTTCCGGCTCCGCGGTTCCGATCACCTGGATCGGATCGGTCGGCCCATTTGTCAACGCGCCGCTGCTCGACTTCGGCGCGCTCGATGCCAAGATCGAAGCTGCCGACTTCAGGGCGCATGAGCTTGCCACCGTCTACAAGCAAAGCATTCTTGTCGCGGTGGAACAGGTTGACGAGGCCAATGCCGCGTATCGCGGTTACCGGCACAGCTTGCACAGCCTCGATCTCGCAATCGATGCCGCGCGTCAGGCCACCAAAGTAGCGACCGAACGCTATGACCGCGGTCTGACCGATTTCCTCAACGTGCTGGACGCGGAACGGCAGCAATTCGACCTGGAACAGCAACGTGCCGAGGTTGTCCGCCTTGCGGGCGACAGCTTCGTGGCGCTCTATAAGGCGCTCGGCGGCGGCTGGCCTCCGGATGAAATCATTCCCCCGATCAGGCATCCCGACCCGGCCGTGATTGCTGCTGCCAAACGTCTGGCGGAAGATCCGCCGCATCCGCCGCCGCCTCCGCCGCCGACCGGGCTGGTACCCTGACGCGAGGAAGGGAGCAAGTCGTTGACAAAGAAGCCTGCGACCCCTGCCCAGACCATCCTCCTCGTCGAGGACGAGAAGGAAATGGCGAATGAGATCAAGGCTGAACTCGAGGGACTGGGCTATCAGGTGCGTATGGCTTCGATTGCCGAAGCCGCCGATGCCGCGCGGGTAGGCGACGCTGCGATGATCATCATGGATCGGATCGTCTTCGGCGACGACAGCCTCAACACCCTCGAGGTCCTGCGCAAGGAAGGCATCAAGGTGCCTGTGCTGGTGATCTCGGCTTTGTCCTCCATCGACGAGAGAGTTCATGGCCTGAAGGCGGGAGGCGACGACTATCTCGCAAAACCTTTCGCGATGGTGGAATTTGTCGCGCGGGTCGAAGCGCTGGTGCGCCGGCTCGACGACGTGCGCACCACCAAGCTTCGTGTCGGCGATCTCGAAATGGACCTGATCGAGCAAACGGTTTATCGCGGCGATACCAGGATCGACCTGCTCCCGCGCGAGTTCAAATTGCTGGAATATTTCCTGCGCCATCCCGGCCAGGTGATCACGCGGGCGATGCTGCTCGAGGGAGTGTGGCAATACCACTTTTCGCTCGAGACCAATGTCGTCGATGTCCATATCAGCAATCTGCGCAAGAAAATCGACGTGCGAGGTGCCCCGTCGCTGATCGTGAATATACGCGGAGCGGGATTCATGCTGAATGCGAATGCTTGAGTTCCTTCGATCATCGGCGGTGCGAGTCGCCCTTGCGTTCGTCCTCGCCACGACCGCGGCGACCACGACCGTCTTTGGCCTGGTGTACCTTCAGATCGAGGAGGCGAATGAAACGAGGAATCGCGTCATTCTCGAGGACGAAGCCGCCAAGAGTGTCAAGTCTCGCCGTCGAAGAATTGAGAACCGCGTTCGAGGTGCGGCTGACGCATGACCTGCGCCGTGTCGACTACGCGGCGCTTTTTGGTTCCGACCGCAAGATCATGTTCGGCAATATCGACACGCTGCCCGCTATCCCGGTGGACGGCAAGGCTCGCTTCGTCGCGACCTCGCCGGTGCGCGGCGCCGCCAATCTCCCGGGGCCGGCGATCTTCGTGGCGCGTGCGCGGCCGGACGGCACCATCATATTGCTCGGCCGCAGCCTGCTCGAAACCCTTGCCTTTCGCCGGATCGTCCAGAATGCGCTGACCGCCGGGCTTGCGCCGATGTTGCTGCTGGCGCTGGCGATCGGCGCGTTCTTCGCCCGACGCGCGTCGCGGCGTCTCACCGCCATTCATGACACGATCGCCCAGATCATGAAGGGCGACACGCATCTTCGTCTGCCGGTTCGCTCGCGGAACGACACGATCGACAAGATCTCCGAGGACGTCAACCTGATGCTCGATGAGATCATGCGCCTCTTGGTGCAGATCAAGGGCGTCAGCGACAACATCGCTCACGACTTGCGCAGCCCTCTCGCCGTCGTGCATGCGCAGCTCGAGCGCGGACTGGAAAACTCGAACGATGAGCAATTGCGCGCGGTGGTCAAGCAGGCGCTGACCCATATCGACAAGGCGATGTTGACGGCCGCCGCGCTGCTGCGCCTTGCCGATGTCGAATACGGTCCGAAATCAAGCAAATTTAGGCCGATCGATCTGTCGGCGATCTGCGCCGACCTGTTCGAATTCTTCGAGCCGCTCGCCACGTCGAAGTCGATCAAGATGACGCTGGAAATAGAGTCGCCCGTGCAAACGCTCGGCGACGGCGATTTGATGCGCGAGGCGGTGTCGAATCTGATCGGCAATGCGATCAAGTTCACACCCGAGAATGGCAAGGTGAGCGTATCGGTCACCGAGGAAGACGGTCGTCCTGTCGTCCGCGTTCGCGACACCGGTATAGGTGTCGAGCCGGCAGAACGCGACAAGATATTCCAGCGGTTTTACCGAACCGCGAGCGGTCATCGCGTTCCCGGCAGCGGGCTTGGCCTGAGCATCGCCGCGGCGATCGCCAACCTTCACGACTTCGACCTTCGCTTTGACGACAATGCCCCGGGCGCCGTGTTCGAGATGGTCGGACGCGCCCGGCAGACCGGTGGAAATTTCGCCCAGGCGAACCAGCCGTCCGCTTGATCTTTCACGTTCGAGCGGCCCGGGCGCTGATTTTGAATCCCGCCATCACCGCGCTCGGAAAGACTTTATTAACCAAGAATTGACCAAGGTTGAGGCGGTCTTTCCTGCGAAAAGAGCGCAAAACATGCCGGCAACCTCATTCGCTATCGCTTCTCCGGATGTGGGAAGCGATGGCTCAGCCATCGGGAAGCAAACCCCGCCCGGGCCGGAGTGCAACGACGCCGGCATGACCGATCAGGCAATCGCCCCGGCCGGGGCGCCGGGCGTCCCTTCTGATGATGCGACGGCGAGGCTGAGGGTGAAACTCGGCGATGCCGCCATGCTCGGCGGCGATTTCGAAGCGGCAAGCCTGCATTACCGGACGGCACTCCAGATGGTACCTCACCTTGCGGACGGCTGGTGCAATTTTGCCAGTCTGCACTTCAAGGCGGGAAAAGTTCAGGATGCGATTGCGCTGTATCTTCAGGCGCTCAGGCAGAATCCGCGCCACTGGCCGGCGCGCACCAACCTTGTGCAGGCCCTGATGGCCACGCAACAATACATCGTAGCCAAGGCGCTGCTCCTTGAGCTGAAGGCGGAACGTCCGCACGATAGCCAAATCCACCATCAGCTTGGCAAGACCCATTTCGAGCTGAACGAGCCGGAGCTGGCGATCGAAAGCTTTCGCGAGGCGGTCGCGCTCAATCCACGCGACGCCGACAGCATCAACTGGATCGGCGCGCTCAAACAGGCGGTCGGCGATATCGAGGGCGCGCAAGCCGCCTACGCGGAGGCTGCGATGCTGCAACCTCTCATCAAGCGGGCCGCTGCGAAATTCCCGGCGGAATTCCGCGTATTGGCGCTATATGCGCCCTTCGGCGGCAATACGCCGACAGAGTACCTTTTCCAGGACGCCGTTCACGATACCGATACGCTCGCGCTGTTTGCGTCCCGTGAATATGATGCCGCGCTGCTCAGCAAGAACGCAGAGGTCGTTGTCAACCTGATTTCGGATGCGGATCAGACTGACGAATTATTGCCGGTGGCTGCCGATCTGGTCGACCGGTTCGGCTTGCCGACGATCAACGATCCGCGGAAGATCCAGCGGACCACGCGCGACGCCGTCGCCAGCCTGCTTCAGGATATTCCGGGCTGCCGCGTTCCGAGAGCCCTGCGCCTGAAAGCGGGCTCCGATCATTCCGCAGCCGGGCTTGCCACGCTGCTGCCGTTCTCCTCGAGCGTGCTGGCGCGGCCGGTCGGCACCCATGGCGGCGATGATTTTGAAAGGATCGAAGACACAGAGGCGCTCGCGGCCTTTCTGTCGCAGCGCACGGATCACGACCATTATCTGATCGAATATATCGATTATATCTCCGCCGACGGCTACTTCCGGAAATACCGCTTCATCTTCGTCGGCGGTCAGATCCTGCCCTATCATTTGTGCATCGGACACGACTGGAAACTCCATCACATCAATACCGATATGGCCCATCAGGCATGGATGCAGCAGGAGGAAGAGGCGTTCTTGAACGATCCGGTAGCGGTCTTCAGCCCTTCGAATTATCAGGCGCTGCAAACCATTCAGCTGCGCATCGGCCTTGAATATTTCGGCATCGATTGCGCGCTGGACGCTTGCCGAAATGTCGTCGTCTTCGAAGTCAACGCCTCGATGCTGGTGCATGCGCGCAACGAGGAATTCCCCTACAAGACCCCGGCCGTTCAGCGGATCAAGCTCGCATTCGAAGAAATGCTGCGGAAATCGGCAAGATCCGGCTGAGACGCCTCGCCTCGCCCGCGCGATCCTATTTCGATTCTATTTCAATTCCTGGACCTGGAGCAGCACGGTCAGCGTGCTGTCGCTGAGCCGTCCCGGCGGATTGTGCGGCTTGCGCTTGGCTTCTTCGATCGCCGGGTAATTCGGCGGCAGCTTGCCTGCAGCCGGCGCCAAACGGCTGGCTGCGGCCGCCTCCACTTCGCCGGCCTCTTCCAGATCGTCCATTTCGCCGACCCCGATGCGGCGCTTTTTCTTTTCAACTTTCTTCGGCGGCGGCGGCGCGTAGACGATCGGCGGCAGCATGTGATGTCGTGACATGATTCACTCCTCAGGGCCCCCAACTCCCGCAACAGGCACAAAGGCAAATCCTTGGCCCAGAGGTAAGCAAGCCGCGGGCCAGCGAAATTTGTGTTAAAAATCAATAGCTAAGCGGAGTCGGCGCCGCCGGGTCCCGGCAAGCTTTGCCGGCGTGCCGGGGGATTGTTGCCGCTAAAGCATCACCTTTGGGGGCAAGGCGAGCGCGTGGATTTCCGAGCGCTACGGCGCAAGCCTACGCCGAGGTCCGCGCCCTTCGTCCCTCAATCGGATAGGCCGGATCATTGTAGCCGGGCGTCGAGGGATGGCCGCTCACGACCAGGCGGTCGATCAGGGCCTCGTCCTCGGCCGTGAAGCGATAATCGAGCGCGCGCACGTAATCGTCCCACTGCTCTTCGGTGCGCGGGCCGGCAATGACGCCGGTGACGAAGGCGCTGTTGAGCACCCATGCCACCGCGAATTGTCCGGCCGTGATGCCGCGCGCTTCGGCGTGTCGGCGGATCTCCTGCGCGAGCTTCAGCGATTCCGGGCGCC
This sequence comes from uncultured Alphaproteobacteria bacterium, assembly GCA_963722265.1. Lineage (GTDB taxonomy): Bacteria > Pseudomonadota > Alphaproteobacteria > Rhizobiales > Xanthobacteraceae > Bradyrhizobium. The sequence goes on from CAVRKR010000004.1 coordinate 377,444, forward strand.
ACTCGGTCTGCATCATCCGCGTGTCGTTGCGGCCCGCGCGCGTCTCCTTGTCGGGCGGCGCATCGGGACGGTATTTGCCGGTCAGCACGCCGCGCGCCAGCGGGCTATAGGGGACGATGCCAAGTCCGTAATAGCCGCAAGCCGGGAAGTGCTCGACCTCGGGCATGCGGTTCATCGCGTTGTAATAGGGCTGGCTGACGATCGGGCGGTCGATGCCGAGGTCATCGCAGATGTTGCAGATTTCCGCGACCCGCCAGGCGCGATAATTCGAGACGCCGAAATAGCGCACCTTGCCTTGTCGGATCAGTTCGCCCATCGCGCGCACGGTTTCCGCCAGCGGCGTCGCATGGTCTTCCCGGTGCAGATAATAGATGTCGATATAGTCGGTGCCGAGCCGCTTCAGGCTTTCGTCGGCGGCCTGCAGCACCCAGCGGCGCGACAGACCGCCACGGTTGGGATCGTCGCCCATCGGGTTGGCGAGCTTGGTCGCCAGTACCCAGCTCGGCCTGTTGTTGGAGATGGCGCGTCCGACCACGACTTCCGAATTGCCGTTCGAATAGGCGTCCGCCGTGTCGATAAAATTGACGCCGGCCTCGCGGGCCTTGGCGATGATCCGCGTCGACGTCGCTTCGTCGGATGGCCCGCCGAACATCATGGTGCCAATGCAGATCGGCGAAATTTTCAGGCCGCTGCGGCCGAGTTGGCGATATTCCACGGGTCTGGTCCTTTCGAATTGGTCGTCATTCCGCGCTCGATGCGCATCGTTTCGGAATGACAGAGTTTTTGTCGTCCTGCTCCTCACAATCGCGAGAAGCGCTAGCTGTCGTTCTTCAGTATCTTGAACACTCCATTGGCGGTGGCGACGCAGCGGCCGGCTGCGGTCACCTCGGTCGTGGTGAAGATGAGGCTGCGGGTGGCGCGGATCACGCGCGGCTTCGATATCAGAATTTCGCCGATTTTGCCGCTGTCGATGAAGTGGGTGTCCATCTGGATCGTGGCCAGCGTAGGCCGTGCCCGACACATATCGCGCCGTCATGCCGGAAGAGCGGTCGGCAAACGTCATCAAGAGACCGCCCTGGACCAGGCCGCGGCGGTTATGATGTTTGTCCTGGGCGACAATCGCATATTCGTGCTCGCCGTTCACCACCCGCTGCCACAGCGGCCCGATCAGGCTGAGAAAGCCGGTTGTCTCAACGATGGCCCAGCCGGCGGCCTTGAGTTTCTCCGCGGACAAATCCTTTGTCACGGCAAGTCCTTTGTCACAGCATGTCTTTTGTCATGAGAGGTCCGCCGCCGCCGGCGGGTTTGCGGCCATTTCATCAATCGCCGCCGTGGTGTAGTCAAGCGGCATGGTGAGGCCATTCGACGATACGTTGCGGCGGGCGATTGCAGAACGCTGCGCGGCCTTCGCGCGCCTGCCCGCGGGCGAAGCGGCTTCTGAACTGAAGCGAGCCGCGGTCGCCATCGCGCTTGTGGAAGCCGACGAGGCCGCGGGCGGGACCGCGCTGCTGTTGACCCTGCGCGCGGCCGGCCTGCGCGCCCACCGCAGCCAATGGGCGCTGCCGGGCGGGCGCTGTGATGAAGGCGAGACGCCGGTCGAGGCCGCCTTGCGTGAGCTTCACGAGGAGCTTGGACTGGCGCTTGAGGCGGGCTGCGTCCTCGGTTTGCTCGACGATTATCCGACTCGCTCCGGCTATCTGATCACGCCGGTCGTGGTGTGGGCGGCAACGAGGCAAGCCATGTCGCCCAATCCGGCGGAGGTAGCTTCCGTACATCGGATTACGCTCGAGGAAATCGAGCGGCCGGAGGCGTTCGACTTCGTGGCGATTCCCGAAAGCAGGCGGCGCGTCATCCGCTTTCGTCATGCCGGTCAACTGATCCACGCGCCGACGGCGGCGCTGATCTACCAGTTCCGCGAGGTGCTCGCCGGCCGCGACACCCGTGTGGCCGAGCTGGAGCAGCCGGTATTTGCGTGGAAGTAGGCTTTCCGCGTTGTCCGGAAGTCGCCTTGCGGGAGCCTCATCTTTGAACGACGATAGGGTCAGCACGAGGTTGGGCCTTCGGGAGGTCTCCTAAAGATGCGCGGCTTGAACGCATCGCTTGGCATTTTGGCTCTCGCATTCGGCTTTTGCGGCGGCTTCGATTCCGCGTGGGCGCAAGCCTATCCAAGTCGAACCATCACCGTGGTCGTTCCATTCGCGCCGGGCGGCAGCACCTCGATCGTTGGACGCGTGATCACCGACAAGATGAGCCAGTTGCTGGGCCAAAGCATCGTCATCGATCATCGTCCCGGAGCCGGAGGCACCGTCGGCACCAAGGCGGTGGCGAAAAGCGATCCCGACGGCTACACCCTGCTGCTCGGCTACACCGGCACGCTCGCCATCGGACCATCGCTCTATAAGAATCCGGGCTACGATCCGCGCAAGGATTTTGCCCCGATCGGCATGATCGGTTACGCGCCGACTACGCTGGTGGTCCATCCATCTTTGCCCGTCAAGAGCGTCGCCGAGTTGATCGCTTATGCGAAGGCCCATCCGGGCCAGGTCAATTTCGGTTCCGCAGGTGCCGGCACGGTCAGCCATATCACCGGGGAATATTTCGCCCGTTCGGCCGGCATTACCCTGATGCACATTCCTTATAAGGGCACCAGCCCGGCGCTGAGCGATCTCTTGGGCGGACATATCCCGATGGTGTTTGCGCCAATTCCCTCAACCCACGCCAATGTTTCAGCCGGGCTGTTGCGGGCGCTGGCGGTGACGGGCAAGACCCGCACCAGCCTGCTGCCGGACGTGCCGACGATATCGGAAGCCGGTCTGCCCGGGTTCGAGGCTTCGCTCTATTACGGTCTGGTAGCGCCGGCCGGCACGCCGCGCCCGATCATCGACCGGCTCAACAAGGAATTGCAGGCGGCGCTCGCCTCCGACGAGGTGAAGGAACATCTCGCACTCGACGGCACCGAGATCACGCCAGGGACGCCGGAAGACTATGCCGCTTTCATCGACAAGGATGAACGCAAATGGTCGGAACTGGTCAAGGCCAGCGGCGTCGAGCAGGAGTGAGGGAACCGCGGCCGAAAACCGGTTTCTACCTTTCGCAGATCATGCTCCAAAGCGTTTTCAAGCGAAGTGGAGACCGGTTCGCGTCAAGAAAACGCGTCAAATCAAGAATTTGTCAAATCGAAGAATCTAGAACCCCGTTTCGATTCAATCGAAACGGAAAAGGCTCTAGAAGATTCCCATGCGTCCTCATCCGATTCGTCGTTGCGCCGGATATTTTGCGTTCGCCCTGCTGTTCGCACCGCAGGCCAGCGCCGTGGATGCGGCTGCGCTTCCGGCGACAAGCCGTGACGCCATGGCCGAGGCGGCCTCGTCGCCGGCGATCGCGGAATATCGCCGCCTGCTCCGGGAATATCAGGCGGCGCGCGCGGCGTTTGATGAGGAGGCCGGCGCCTATTGGAATTCGATCGCGGAGAAGCGGCGGGGCCGCAATGCCAAGCGGCGCGAACATCTCGCCATCGAGCTTGATGATTATGTGCTGACGCAGCCGCCGGTCTACACGGGGCCGAAGCGGCCGGTAAATCCGGAGGGTGAGCCCGCGCCGGAAGCAAAGCCGCGCCAGCACAAGGCCATTCCACTCGTCGGCGATCTCCTGCAGGCGGCAAACGAATATTTCCAGTGGACGCCGCAAAAGCCCACGAGCGAGGTCGAGTTCAAGCGCGCCTATGCGCGCGTGGCGTCGGCCGCGGGGCTGACGCGCGAGCAGGCGGTGCGGGTCTATTCGTTCGAAACCGGCGGCAACGGCAATTACGACATGCAGTCCGGCCTGCGCAGCGGCCGCGCGATCTCCACCGCGATCGGCTACAACCAGCTTCTCACCACCAACAGCGTCGAGTTGCTTGCCGAACAGGGCCACGAATTCATCCGCGATCTGACGCAGCGGGCGGCGCAATTGTCCGGGGCGCCGCGCCAGGCGCTGGATCACAAGATCGCCGTGCTGAAGAAAATGGTGGCCTATGCGCGCTCGGTGCCGGACGACTGGTCGCAGCATGAGAAGCTCGCCGATACGCCGCAGGGCTGGGCGCTGCATGCCATGGTGCTCGACATCGACGTCGGCCCGCTGCTGCAGACGCACAAGCTTCTGACCTCGGTAATTTTCGCGCGCGCCAAGGGCTTTACCCGCCCGCTCAGCGCCGCCGAACTGGAAATGATGAACCTGACCGGCGACGGCACCGGGCTCGACATGGTGACGATGCCGCAGGCGATGCGGGAGCAGGTCCCGACATCGAATTTCTTCCAGCGCGCCGGCTATGAGCGCAATCCCGTGGCGATCCGCCACAACACGGTGGCGAAGCTGTTGGCAATCACCGATAGCCGGATGGACACCAACAGCAATCTGCCGGGCGCAAAGGAACTCGCGGCGACGTTTTAGTTTTTGTCGTCCCGGCGGCTGGACCCGACCGTTGCCGTCGTGCCCCGCTCTTGCGGATGATGACATCAGGGCTTGGGAGAGACGGCGCCTTCTCAATTCGGCCCGAACATGAACTTGCCGTCGCCTTCAAGGAAAGGGCCGGTCCGCATGTAGAGCTGTCCGTTCTGGCCGATGAAAAACAGTGTGCCCCTTGGTACCTTCTTCGCACCCTTCAGGAGCAGGCCCGCATTGTTGGTGCCCATCTTGTAGGAAAAGGTCTTGCCCTCTTTGTCGTAGCCATAGCCCATGTCGGGCTTCAGTTCCCAGGGCGCCGCCGGCTCGGCAAACGCCGGGGCCGTCAGGGCGGCGAATGCCGCCGCCATCAAGATCGTCTTGGTCGAAAATCGAATCATCATTCCGCATGCTCCCAACGCACCATCGATTTCTGAACAAATCACGAACGCTACAGTCACGTCAACACGATGCGTCTTCCAAGCCGGCGTTTAAGACTTTGTGATTTCCCGCCCAGGCTTCGCGACTATCTTCCTCGCCAGTTCTGTGTGGAACCGGGTGCTGGAAAAAATCATAGGGATGATTCGGATGAACCATGTCGTGAAGATTTGCGTTGGCATCGCGGTGTTTGCGACACTCGGTGCCAACGCGCAGGCGGACGAATTCAAGCTCAGCAACAACCAGAGAATTTCCTGCAGCCGGGGGCTGAGCGCCGGGAAACTCAATACCGCGACCTGCAAATCCTACGCCTATATCTTCAACGTCAGGACATCGGAATATTTCAGGTGCCAGGTCAGCCTGGCGCTGACGCGCGACAACAAGGAAGTGATCAACGTCCAGGCCGACGGCAGTTGCACCAAGAAGCCCCGTATCTTCGAAACCGATTCCAGCTATTCGTTCGACGCCACCGAGACCGAGCCGCCGAACACCAATTCGTTCTTCGGTCCCGGCGGCTACTCGATGTGGGCGAGCGACAATACCCAGCAGAAGGTCCGCGGCTGCATCACCATCAGCTCGGGCCTCGGTTCCGATATTTCGAAATGCCTGGACATGACGTTCCAATAGATCGGGTGAATAGAACCGGCTTTTTTGGGAAATCCGATGCTCCGAATCCGGCCCGCGCGCCTCTGTCGGTCCTGGCTTTTCGTCGAGGGTGCCAACGAAGACGCGTTGCGCCGCGCGCCCGCAAGCGGCGCCGACGTCCTGATCCAGGAGCTGGAGGATTTTACGCTGCCGGCCTTGCGCCCCGCCGCGCGGGCGCTCGCGGCGGATCTTTTTTCGTCATGGCGGGAAAAGGGCGCCGCGGTCGCGGTGCGCGTCAATCCGCTCGGGCAGGACGGCATGGACGATCTTGCGGCGGTGATGCGCGGCGCGCCCGACATCGTGGCGCTGCCGAAGGTCGCCGAGCCGCAGCACGTGGTCGAGCTCGATGCGGCGGTGACGCGGTTCGAGCGCGACTACGGCCTCCCCTCGGGTTCGACGGCATTGCTGCCCAACATCGAATTTGCACGCGGGCTGGTTCAGACGGTTGCAATTGCGAAAGCAAGCCCGCGAACGGTGGCCTGCCTGCTTGCCGCGGAGGACCTTGCCGCCGATCTCGGCGCCGAGCGCGGACCCGACAGCATTGAACTGGCTTATTGCCGGCAGCGCTTCATCGTCGAATGCACGGCCGCCGGCGTTGTCGCGGTCGATTGTCCCTTTACCTGGAGCGATACGGAAGGCGTGAGGCGCGATACGCTTTGGGCGCGACGATTGGGCTATGTCGCAAAAAGCCTTGTCGACCACTCCCATGCCGCGATCATCAACGGCATCCTTTCACCCGACGACGACGAAATTCGGCGCGCGCATCGGATCGTGGCGGCCTTTGAAGCCGCCCGCGCCGCAAGTCAGGCCCGCGTCGAAGTGGATGGCTCGCTGGTCGAACTGCCGACTTATCACACCGCCAAGCGCCTGCTCGCGCGCGGCGAAGCGATGCGGCAATTCGAGCGCGGGCCGTCAAGCTGAGTTTGACGAGAATATTCACCTCTCCCCGCGAGCGGGGAGAGGGAGGAGTGAGCAATCGGCGCGGCAGCGATAGGCCTACCCGCGCTTAATGGCCGATCCGGGCCGAGGCCGGATGGCCCGGCACCTTGAACCGCTTGCCGGTATCGGTGAGCTTGCTGCCGTTGACCTTCAGGATGGAGAAATCCTGGGTGATATAATTTCCGGCCAGAAGATATTTGCCGTCCGGCGTGAACACGACCGCCTCGGGCAAGCCACCGACCTCGATATCCTGGGTCTTGGTCACCTTCTTGCCGTCGATCTTCAGCACGGTAAGGCTGCCATTCTTGTTGTAGTAGAAGGCCTTCTTCATGTTCGAGCCGCGCAGGATCGCGGCGACCGCGACGTCGCCCTTCGGCGACATTGCAAGTCCCTCCGGGCCGTCGCCGACCACCACCCGATCGATGATGCGCGGGGGGCTCGCTTCGAGGTCGATCACGCTCGTGGTGTCGACATTGCCGTCGGACGATCCGGCGCCGCCATTGTCGGAAGTGAGCGCGATCTTGCTGTTGGGAGTCACCACGACATTGTAGGGCCACTGGCCGGTCGGCAGGTCGATCTTGCTGTAGGTCACCTTGCCGTCGTTGACGTCGAGCACCGATACCTTGTGCGCGGGGAATCGGACGGCCAGCGCGTGCTTGCCGTCGGGCGTGAACTGCGCATGCGCGACGCTGTCGGGGAAGCCGATGGTGTCGGTGATCTTGACGTCGGTGCCGTTGACCGAGAGCACGCTGACCGAATTATCCGCACGATTGGCCACCAGCGCCATTTTCCCGTCCGGGCTGAAGCTCAAGCCCGACGGCTGCTTGCCGCCGGTGATGGTGGCGGCGAGCTTGGGCGGGTTGGCTTTCAGATCGATCACGAAGATCTTGTTGTCGGGCACCTGCTTCAGCTTATCGCCGTCCTTGACGACGTCGATCGAATTCGCCACCAGCGCGACCGAGCCGGTGGGATCGATGTCGACATTGACCGGCGGTCCGACGACGGAATTTTCGAGCTGCAAGGTGGCGGCGATCTTGGGGTTCTCCGGATCGGCGAGATCGACGATCAGGACCTGGTCCTTGCCCGGCAGGGACAGGACCGCCTTGCCGTCATCGTCCCATGAAAGCTTCTCGTCGAGGCCGACGATCATGAAGGGTTTGGCATAAGCGAGATTGAGGCCGGCGCTGCCGAGCAGGATCGCGGTACCCAGGGATAGTAGTCCGACATTACGAAAAGCGGGCATTGTGGCGTTCTCCAGGTGAGGGCCGGCTTCTGACGGGCCGGTTGGAAGGCCCCAAGAGTACGCAAGGAGCCGCCCTGTTGGAAGAGCGAAGCGGTCCCCAGCCGATCCGAGCGGGTGGGTTGACCCTGAGCCTGCGCCCGGCCAACTTCGACGAAAGACGGAGATCCTAAAGTGGGACGGCTTGAAGGGAAGACAGCGATCGTGGTCGGCGCCGGCTCGATCGGGCCCGGCTGGGGCAATGGCAAGGCCACCGCCGTGACCTTTGCGCGCGAAGGCGCGCGCGTGTTGTGCGTGGATCGAAACGCCGCGGCCGCCGAGGAAACCGCTGGAATCATTGCTGCCGGCGGCGGCACGGCAGTCGCGCTTACGGCGGATGCCTCGCGTGAGGCCGACATCACGGCGATGGTTGGGGCGTGCCTGAAGGCCTATGGCCGCGTCGACGTGCTCGACAACAATGTCGGCATTGCCGAGACCGGAAGCGTGGTCGACGTGTCTGAGGCCGACTGGGACCGCGTCTTCGCCGTCAATCTCAAGAGCGCCTTTCTTGCCATGAAGCACGTCATTCCGGTGATGGTGGCGCAGGGCGGCGGCTCGATCATCAATATTTCGTCAATCGCCTCGATCCGTCATCTCGGCATATCCTACGTCACCTATGCAACGACCAAGGCCGCGATGAACCAGATGACGCGCACGACGGCGGTCGAGTTCGCGCCCAGGAAAGTCCGGGTCAACGCCATCCTGCCGGGACTGATGAAGACCCCGATGGTGGAGCACTCCGCAGGGTTGGCCGCCAGTTATGCCAAGGGCGATGTCCAGGCGATGTGGCGCGCGCGCGACGCGCAGGTGCCGATGGGACATATGGGCGACGCCTTCGATGTCGCCAACGCCGCGCTGTTTCTCGCCTCCGACGAATCGAAATACGTCACCGGCATCGAACTCGTGGTCGATGGCGGGATCACGCTGAAAGTGATTTAGCGCGTCGTCCCTGCGGACCAGGTCGTGTGAGAACTGCTGGATTTTGACTGATGGTGAGGTGCTCGCCAGGACGACGGCCATTTAGGCCGGAGATGAGTGGAGTGCCTGCAGGAGCGCGGGCACTCCGAGGATGGCGATCACCCGCTTGAGATTGTAGCTCAGCACGCCCAGGGCCAGTTCGGCTTTCGCCTTGAGCAATCCGCGCACCAGGAAGCGGGGATGGCCCATCAACCATTTCATCGTCCCGAACGGATGCTCCACGATTTCCCGCCGATGCTTCATCCACGCTGGATCGGCTGTGGCCCGTCGGTGCATCGCTTGCCGCGCATCCTCATGGAAGTCGCGCACAATCACGCGCCGTTCTGCATCAGTACATTGCGGCTTCAGCGGGCAGCTGCCGCACGCCTTGGCCGTATATTCCTTCTTCTTCTGCGTCTGGGAAGTCTTGTACAGGCTCAGCTTCTCGCCGGCCGGACAGCGCCAACTGTCGCTAGCGGGATCATAAACGAACCGGTCGCGGCTGAAGTATTGCTTGCCGCGCGGATTGACCGTCTCGGCACGCGGAACGATCGCGGTGATGCCGTCCCGCTCGCACAGCCCGCCATGCTCGCCGTTCGAATAGCCGGTGTCGGCGACGACCGTCACCTCATCGGCGCCCACCGCCGCCTTGCCCTGTATCGCCATTGGATGAAGCTGCTGAAGGTCGTTGCCGTCGTTGGTCAGCTCGAAAGCCGCGATCAGCTTGTGCTTGCCATCGACCGCGGTCTGCGCGTTGTAGGCAACCTGATGTCCTCGCGGCGTGCGCATCAGCTTTGCTTCAGGCTCGCCTTCGACCTTCTGCGTAAGGCCCTCCCGGGCAAGCTCCTCGGCCTGACGCTGCAGCTCCAGGCGTTGCGTCTGCAGCGCCGCAACCGCGGCGGCCAGATCCGCCGCCGGCACCCCCGGCCTCGGCTCCTCCCGATCGGCGCCATCCATCGCAGCCAGGTATTCGGCAATCTTGCGATCAATCGCCGCATTCATCTTTGCGATCCGCTTCGGTGTGATCACCTTGTTGCGGCTTGCCACCGCCGCGATCTTGGTTCCGTCAATCGCCAGCAATTCGGCCCCAAACAGCGCCTGCTCCCGACAGAAGCGAATGAAGGCCCGGCAAACCCCGACAATCGCCCGCCCGTGATCCTTGCGGAAGTCCGCGATCGTCTTGAACGCCGGCGCCACCCGATTGATCAGCCACATTACCTGCACGTTGCGGCACGCTTCGGCTTCAAGCCCGCGGCTGGACCGAATCCGGTGCACATAGCCGTACAAATACAGCTTCAACAAATCGCCCGGCGCGTAAGGCGGCCGCCCCGTCGCTTCCGCCTCAACCTTGGAAAATCCCAATTGCGCCAAATCCAGCGTCTCGACAAAGGCGTCGATAACCCGAACCGGATCATCGGCCGCAATCACTTCGTCCAGAACTTCGGGAAACAGCGCCGTTTGGTACCGCGATTGCCCCGTCACGTGTGCCATCCCGCCCCCCGAATCAAATACCCACTCAGGGCTAACTCACAAAGATGGTTTTCACACGACCTGGCACGCAGGGACCCATATGTGGACGGCCCCCGTGGCACAAGAGTTTTTTGACGGTCTGATCGGATCGCATGCATCCATATGTCCGGCCTGTTGATGCGGTTGGTTTGAGCCGCTGGCCAAGATGGTTTCCGCGACGCGAGCTCCAAACAACCACACGACCTTTTTCGGCCAATGGGTCCCACGGACTGTCTCGCACCTCGGATCGATCGATCCTACCATCTGTTCTCCTCTTGCAGCTCCGGTTCAGCCGGCGAGGCGAACCTGCCGACCGGCCGATCTCTTAAGCAGCCAATGCTGAAGGCACCCGCGCCCCGTCATAACTTTCGCCCGTCGCCATCAGCTTCCAGGCGATGCGGGCAATCTTGTTGGCAAGCGCCACAGCGGCAAGCTTCGGCGGCTTGCGCTTCAGCAGCGCCACCACCCAAGGCGATGGATGACCACGGCCATGCTTCACCTGCTGGATCACCGCAGTCGCCCCCGCCACCAGAATGCTGCGCAATCTCTCATCTCCGGCACGGGTTATCCTGCCGAGCCGGGTCTTGCCCGCGGTGGAATGGTCTTTCGGGGTCAGCCCAAGCCAGGCCGCAAAATGCCGCCCCGAGGGGAACGCGTGCGGATCTGGCGTCTTCATCACCAGCGCCGTGGCGCCGATCGGACCGACCCCCGGAATCTTCGCCAGCCGCCGGCTATCGGCATTGGTGCGGTGCCAGGCCCTCAGTCTGGCCTCGATCGCCTTCAACTCCACCTGCAACTGCGCATACTCGCGCCCCTGCACCGCAAACAGATCGTGCGCAATCTTTGGCACACTCGCGTCTTGGGCGATCTGTGCCAATAGCGGCTCGATCTTGTCGAGACCCTTGGCTGCCGTGATCCCAAACTCCGCCGCATAGCCGCGGATCGTAACTGGGTGCGCCGGGCGATCAGCCGCTCGCGGATACCGGCCAGCATCAGCGCCGCCTGCTGCTCGGCCGTCTTCACCGGAACAAACCGCATTCTCGGCCGGCCCGTCGCCTCACATACCGCCTCGGCGTCTCGCCCATCGTTCTTGTTCCGCATCACGTACGGCTTCACGTGTTGCGGCGCGATCAGCTTCACCTCGTGGCCGAACTGTTCCAACACCCGCGCCCAATAATGCGATGCGCCGCAGGCTTCCATCCCAATTACGCTCGGCGGCAGCTTGGCAAAAAAATCCACCATTTGCTGGCGCCCAAGCCGCTTGCGCAACACTACCTGCTCCGCGGCATCAACCCCATGCAGCTGAAAAATATGCTTCGACGTATCCATGCCAATTCGGATAATCTGCTTCACGGACGGCTCCCTTGTCTGAGATTTGCAACAACCTCATTCTGGCACACTCGATGCCGTAGGGGGCCGTCCACACCATCAACCACCGGCGTTTGTAGTAGAGGGTTTGTCGTCCACCAGCGTTCTTAAAGCGAGACGGCGCGGCGTATGGGTCCCTGCTTTCGCAGGGACGACACAAATGAGATATAGCTGCGCTTCGCCGTGCCATGAGCCATTCGATGCAACGCTATTCCAAGTCCCTGATCCGAAATGCGGCCCTCGCCTGCGTGCTTTGGGCAGCCCTGCCGCATGGCGCCTATGCCGCGACCAGCGAGCCGACCGAAGAGCAGATCGATTCCGCGCCCTGCATGGCCGCGGTGATGGCCCATGACGATGACAAGATCATCGCCGTTTGCGACTCGCTGACCAGCAACGAGAAGGCGCTCAAGGCCGATCGCGTCAAGGCTTTGATCGCGCGCAGCGCCGCCTATCAGCGCAAGGACCAGATCGACCGCGCCATCGGCGACTACGACGTGGCGCTCCGGCTCGATCCGATGCTCGCCGATATTTTCAATGCCAGGGGCGAATTGTTTCGCAAGAAGGGCGACCGGCCGCACGCGCTCGCCGATTTCGGTGCCGCGATCAAGCTCAATCCGAATCATGCGGCGGCAAAGGCCAACTACAAAGCGCTGGCGTTTGAGCTGGAACGGCTGGGGGCGCTGATTGCGGTCAACAACAGACCGAGCTTCAATTGCGCCGTCGCCAGACGGCCGGTCGAGAAAGCGATCTGCGCCGATCCCGAGCTCGCCAATCTCGATCGCGAGATCAACGCCGTGAATACCAAGGTCGTCCGCCAGGCAGCCAAGGACAATCCGCGCGCCGGCCGCGCCATGCAGCATGAACAGGACGACTTCGTCGCCCGCCGCAATACCGAGTTCGGCCGGCCGGATTACGACCTGCAGAAGGTCATGCGGGAACGGCTGGATCATTTGCTGGCGATTGAATCACGCTAGCGACAACGCGCACGCGTAGCGCGCCGGGTGAGGGGGGACTCTCCACGATCCGAATCCGCCGAAAGAGCCCCTCACCCCAACCCTCTCCCCGCGAAGGGCGGGGAGAGGGGGAAGAACATTGAGGGGAAACCGGCTTTCGAACCTAGCGGGATGTTACGGCGACATAGCGTCTGACGTTCGCCCAGAAAGAAATTTGCGAGCCGGTCATGCGATCAACCATTCTCCCGTTTGCCGCAACCGCGGTGTTGGCCATCACGGCGCTTTCTTCGGCTACCGCTCGCGCCGAATCGGCCGCCGAGCCGCCGGTGATTTGCGCCGAGCACACGGTGGCGGTGCCCGCAAAACTGATCGAAAGCTGCAACGCCTTGATCGACGATCCGCAGACCTCGGCCGGCGATCGTATCGACGCCATGCTCACCCGCGCCGCCACATGGCAGGCCGACGGCCAAACCGCCAAGGCGCTGGCCGATGTCGACGCGGTCCTTGCCATCGATCCCAACCGTGCCCGCGGCTTTCGTATCCGCGGCGAAATCTTTCGCCAGAACGGCAAGACCGAAGCCGCGTTCCAGGCGCTGAACCAGGCCATCAAGCTCGAGCCGGACAACGCCGATGGCTATGACAACCGCGGCAATGTCTTCAACAACACCGGAAAATACGATCGCGCAATCGAGGATTATAACGAGGCGCTGCGGCTGAAGCCCGATTTCGCGCAGGCCTTCTCCGACCGGGGGGCCGCCTGGTATTTCAAGGGTGATTTTCAGCGGGCGATTGCCGATTACGATCAGGCCATCCGCCTCGAGCCGGACCGGGCGCAGACCTACACCAACCGTGGCGCGGCTTACCGCAAGCTTGGCCGCATCGAACGCGCGCTCGACGATGAGACCGCGGCGATCCGGATCGATCCGTCGCAGCCGGAATATTTCGACAACCGCGGACTGGATCTTGCCGACAATGGCGATCACACGAGCGCGATCGCCGATTTCAGCGAAGCCATCAAGCTACGTCCCACCGCCAATTTCCTCACCAACCAGGGCGATGTGTATCAGGCGATGAAGGAATATGATCGCGCGATCGCCGATTACGACGCGGCGTTGAAATTGGATCCCAGGTTTGAGCGTGCCTACAACAACCGTGGCGCGGCATGGCGCGGGAAGGGCGACCGGGCGCGAGCGTTGCAGGATTACGCAGAGGCCGTGCGCCTGGATCCCTCCGACAAAACCGCGGCCGACAACCACCAGGCGATTGCGCTCGAAATCGAGCGGCTGGGTTCGCTGGCCTATCAGCAGACCCTGCCGAGCTTCAATTGCGCTCTCGCCAGGCGTCCCGTGGAAAAGGCGATTTGCACCGATCCCATCCTTGCCCAGCTCGACCACAACATGAATGACGTATACCTGAGGGTAATCGCGAGCGCGCAAGCCGACAGCCATCGCGCGGCGCTGGCGCTGACGGCCCAGCAGCGCGATTTCATCGCTCACCGCAACGCCTCCTTTGGCCGCCCGGGCTATGACCTGCGTCAGGCGATGGAGGCGCGTCTGGACAAGCTCAATAGCATCGCCCGCCAGTAGAGCCTTAGCCGAACGGTGAAGCTGTTCTAAGCCGTTCCGGCTTGATCTCGTGCCGCTTCCACAATACGTCCTTTAAAGAATATGGCCTGAATTGATCCTGGTCATGGCGCGGCGCTCCCGCTTGCCCATGGTGGATTTCTTAAGGGGCCATCGACGCTTGCGTCGAACGGGAGGACGCCATGAACATTCACGAGAAAAGCCGGTACCACGAGGTCCACGCCCGCTCGCTGCGGGATCCCGAGGGCTTTTGGGGCGAGGTCGCGCGCGAGATCGACTGGATCGAGCCTGCCAAAAAGGTCTTCGATCCTTCCCAGGGGGTTTACGGCCGCTGGTTTGCCGGCGGCGTGGTCAACACCTGCTACAACGCGCTCGATCGCCATGTCGCGGGCGGACGCGCCGATCAGGTGGCGCTGATCCACGATTCCCCGCTCGCAGGCCGCGTCACCAAACTGACCTATGCCGAGATGCTGCAAGAGGTGAAGACGCTCGCCGCGATCATGGCCGATTTCGGCGTCGTCAAGGGCGACCGCGTCATCCTCTATATGCCGATGGTGCCGGAAGCCGTGGTCGCGATGCTGGCCTGCGCGCGCATCGGCGCGGTGCATTCGGTGGTGTTCGGCGGCTTTGCCGCCAAGGAGCTGGCCACGCGAATCGAGGACGCCAAGCCAAAACTGATCTTCTCGGCCAGCTGCGGGCTCGAGCCCGGCCGCATCGTGTCATTACAAGCCGCTGCTCGACGAGGCGATCAGGCTCTCCAGCGTCAAGCCGGAGGCCTGCATCATCCTGCAACGGCCGCAGCAATCTTGCGACCTCATCGCGGGACGCGATCACGACTGGGCGAGTTTGCGAACCGCCGCGATCAAGGCCAGGAAATCGGCGGATTGCGTGCCGGTTCTCGCGACCGATCCGCTCTACATCCTCTACACCTCGGGCACGACCGGCATTCCCAAGGGCGTGGTGCGCGACAATGGCGGACATCTGGTCGCGCTGAAATGGTCGATGTTCAACCTCTACGGCGTCAAGCCGGGCGAAGTCTGGTGGTGCGGCTCCGACATCGGCTGGGTGGTCGGCCACAGCTACATCGTCTACGGGCCGCTGATTCATGGTGCGACCTCGATCATGTATGAGGGCAAGCCGATCGGCACGCCGGACGCCGGCGCGTTCTGGCGGGTGATCGCCGAACACAAGGCGGTGGCGCTGTTCACCGCGCCGACCGCGTTCCGCGCCATCAAGAAGGAAGACCCCGACGGCAAGTTCATCCGCCAATACGATCTGTCGAAATTCCGCACGCTGTTTCTCGCCGGCGAGCGCGCCGACCCGCCGACGGTGGAATGGGCGGAAGCGCAATTGAAGGTGCCGGTGATCGATCACTGGTGGCAGACCGAAACCGGCTGGTGCATCGCCGGCAATCCGGTCGGGCTTGGCCAATTGCCGGTCAAGCACGGCTCGCCGACGGTGCCGATGCCGGGCTATCAGGTCGACGTCGTCGATGAGGCTACCAAGCCTGTGCCCGCGGGCACCATGGGCTCGATCGTGATCAAGCTGCCGATGCCGCCGGGCTGCCTGCCGACCCTGTGGGAGCAGGACGAGCGCTTCAAGGAATCCTATCTCACCGAATTCCCCGGCTATTACAAAACCTCCGATGCCGGCTACATGGACGAGGACGGTTATGTCTGGGTGATGGGCCGCACCGACGACATCATCAACGTCGCCGGCCACCGTCTTTCCACCGGCGGCATGGAGGAGATTCTCGCTTCCCATCCCGACGTCGCCGAATGCGCCGTGCTCGGCATCAAGGACGCGATCAAGGGCGAGGTGCCCTGCGGCTTTCTGGTGCTCAAGGCCGGCGTCACCCGAAGCCCGCTCGAGATCGAAAAGGAGATCGTGCGCTGGTGCGCGAAAAGCTCGGCCCGGTTGCCGCGTTCAAGCTCGCGATCACGGTCGGCCGGCTGCCGAAAACGCGCTCGGGAAAAATCCTGCGCGGCACCATCAAGAAGATCGCCGATGGCGATCAGTGGACCATGCCCGCCACCATCGAGGATCCCAAGGTGCTCGACGAAATCGGCGATGCGCTGAAGGGGAGGGTGTGAGCATCTTTCCGTCGTTCCGGAGCGATGCCAACGGGTCCGCGCAAAGCGCGGCCCGATGACAGGCTCCGCTTCGAATCCGGAATCTCGAGATTCCCCGATGTGCAATTGCACATCTGAGGTCTGGTGCTAACGCATCCCGGAATGACGACCAGGGTGGCTTACAAATCCCACAATTCGGGTTACACCTGTGACCGTTTCAACGGGATTTGGCATGCGATTGACCGTTCCGACGTTTTCCATCGCGCTGGTGCTTGCCGCACTGACGCTTTCCGCCTGCGCAAAGCGCAACGAGCTGCCGGCCTATTCCTCGCTGAACGAGGACGACGACACGTTTTGCCGTGCCAACAACGTCGCGGTCGGCTCGCCGCAATATGTCGCCTGCCGCAAGGACCGCGACGCCCAGCGCGCCAACGCGGTCACGCGCGCCGACAAGAAGCAGCGCGACCTTGGTGAATACATGCTGAACAATCCGGTCCGGCCGTAACCAGAGCATGATCCGGACCCGGAGGGCCGCGTTAGCGCAAAGTGGGAGCCGGTTTTCCGAAAGATCATGCTTAAAACAAAGAAATGAGATCATGATCCGATTCATCGAATCATGATCGAGGAGGTTCCGATGAACGAAGACGTCTTCAACGCCAGCCTGCGCGGGTTCCTGAAGAAAGTCGGCATCACCTCGCAGCGCGAAATCGAGAAGGCGGTGCGTGATGCGCTCGCCAGCGGCCGCCTCAAGGGCCACGAGAAGCTGCCGGCCAAAATGGTGCTCACCGTCGGCGGCGTCAGCCTGTCGTACGAGGTTAGCGACGAAATTGAGCTGGGCTGACCCGAAATTCAACCAGCCGCCATTCTGCTTTCGTCATTGCGAGCGCAGCGAAGCAATCCACTCTTCCTTCCTGGTGGCGCGGTGCTTCGCGGAGCCTGTCATCGGGCGCGCGTTCGCGCGACCCGTTGGCTCGCAATGACGGATTAGCGTTGGCTGTACATCCGCGCGCGCCCGTTGGCGCAACCGGCGATGCGCTACTTCCCGCCCCTAGCCGTTCGCGAGACTGCCGAGCTTGGCGCCGATCGCGACCACCAGCATCACGCCGCCGGCGTAGGCCAGATATTCAGGGTGCAGGCAAAACGTCTTCGACATCGAGCAGACGTCGCTGGCCCACGGCATGCCCACGGAAATCAGGCCGGCCGCGTTCCAGAACAGCAAAGCCGCCCCGCCCAGCAAAAGCGCAATCAGGAATGAAATTCCAGCCATTTTGAAATCGTCAACCAGATCATGATCCGATTAGATTGAAGCGGATCGTGATCTCATCTCTTTGTTTGAGCATGGTCTTTTCGGAAAACCGGCTTCCACTTTACGCTAACGCGGCCCTCAGGGTCCGGATCATGCTCCAAGACGAATCCACCAAAGGATTCGCCTATGATGGCCGTAATATGCGGCATCCCGGTGCGGAAAGTAATCTCCGGGAAACTACGTACGCACAGGAAACCCTATTCGTCCTCGGGCTTCTTGCCGCCGATGGTCTTGAGCTTGGCGAACACGGCGTCGACGTTGAGATCGTCGCGCTGCTTTTCGGTCGGCTCGAACTCCGGCTCCTTGCGGGTGGTCTCGGAGGCCGGCAGCAGGGTGGCGCCGCCATAAGCGGTGTCGGTGGGCTTCTCCTTGGCGGCGCGCTGGACCTCGAAATCGAGCTCGATCTGCGAGCACAGGCCGAGCGTGACCGGGTCCATCGGGGTCAGGGTCGAGGCGTTCCAGTGGGTGCGGTCGCGGACGCTGGCGATGGTGGTCTTGGTGGTGCCGACCAGGCGCATGATCTGCGCGTCCTTCAATTCGGGGTGGTTGCGCACCAGCCACAGGATCGCGCTCGGCCGCTCGTGGCGGCGCGACACCGGGGTATAGCGCGGGCCCTTCTTCTTGGCCTGCGGCGGCAGCGTCACCTTGCTCTCGGCGATCTTGAGCCGGTAGTTCGGGTCTTTTTCGCCCTTCTCGATCTCGTCGCGGGTGAGCTGGCCGGTCGAAATCGGGTCCATGCCCTTGATGCCCTGGGCGGCGTCGCCGTCGGCGATGGCGCGGACCTCGAGCGGGTGCATTTTGGTGAAATCCGCCACCTGATCGAAGGTCAGCGCGGTATTGTCGACCAGCCACACGGCAGTTGCCTTTGGCATCAGCGGTGCATTGCTCATGGCAAATCTCCTTTGCGCTTCGCCCACCCCTTGGAGGCGAAGCCGTGGTCATCAGCGATGACGGGAATTACGCCCTATATAAGCCGTCCGGGGCTGACCCACGCAATGGTTAGCTAAACCGCCCTTGACAGCGCCCAAAAGCCGTCCCAAGTCCTTTAATCAACGCTCCCCGTGTGAATCGACCGTTCCCCGTCCGCAAAAGGCGCCGATTCGGTCCGAGACAAGCCCAATGCCAGCCAAACCACCCCTGAAAATCGTGCTTTGTTCGCCCCGGGGCTTTTGCGCCGGCGTGGTACGGGCGATCGATACCGTCGAGCGGGCGCTCGACGATCTATGGCGCCCCGGTCTATGTCCGCCACGAGATCGTCCACAACCGCTATGTGGTCGACAGCCTCAAGACCAAGGGCGCGATTTTCGTCGAGGAACTGGCCGAAATCCCCGACAATACCAATGCGCCGGTGGTGTTTTCCGCCCACGGGGTTCCCAAATCCGTGCCCGCGGACGCCCGCGCCCGCAATTTCTTTTCGCTGGATGCCACCTGCCCGCTGGTCACCAAGGTGCACCGGGAGGCGGCGATCCATTTCAAGCGCGGCCGCGAGATCCTGCTGATCGGGCATTCGCACCACCCGGAGGTGGTCGGCACGCTCGGGCAATTGCCGCAGGGCGCAGTGACGCTGATCGAGACCGCGGAGGATGCGGCGACGCTTCACGCCGAAGGACCCCAACAATCTCGCTTTCGTGACCCAGACCACGCTGTCGATCGACGACACCGCCGAGATCGTCGCGATGCTGAAGGAGCGGTTCCCGAATATCTCCGGTCCGCACAAGGAAGACATCTGCTACGCCACCACCAATCGCCAGCTTGCGGTGAAGAAGGTCGCGCCCGTGGTCGATGCCCTGATCGTGGTCGGCGCGCCGAACTCGTCGAATTCGCAGCGGCTGCGCGAAGTCGCCGAGCGCGAGGGCTGCCCGATTGCGATCCTGGCGCAGCGCGCCGGCGATCTCGACTGGTCGAGATTTCGACGGCATCAAGAGCCTCGGCATCACGGCGGGCGCCTCGGCGCCGGAAGTGATCGTCGAGGAGATCATGGGCGCGTTCGCCGAGCGATACGAATTGCATGTGGAGACGGTCTCGGCCGCGGAAGAGAACGAGTTCTTTCCGTTGCCGCGTTCGCTGCGGCCCGACGCGGCCGAGTAGCCGCCATGGCGGTCTACACCGACGTCGCCGCCGACGAGCTTGCGGAATTCCTCAAAAATTACGAGATCGGCGAACTCTTGTCCTACAAGGGCATCGCCGAGGGCGTCGAGAATTCCAATTTCCTGCTGCACACCACTTCGGGCTATTTCATCCTGACGCTGTACGAGAAGCGCGTCGCCAAGAGCGACCTGCCGTTCTTCCTCGGCCTGATGACGCATCTCGCCTCGCGCGGCATCAATTGCCCGCAGCCGGTGAAGAGACAGGAGCGGCGAAGCGCTCAGCGCGCTGGCCGGCCGGCCGGCGGCGATCATCAGTTTTCTGGAAGGCGTCTGGCCGCGCAAGCCCAATGCGGCGCATTGCGCCGGCGTCGGAGCAGGTGCTGGCGCGGATGCATCTTGCCGGGCGCCGATTTTCCGATGTCGCGCGCCAACGCGCTGTCGGTGTCGGGCTGGCGGCCGCTGTTCGAGCAGGCAGCCTCGCGCGCCGACGAGGTGCAGATCGGATTGCGCGATTTTATCGCCGCCGAACTCGATCATCTCGAAAGCAATGTCTGGCCGAAGGATTTGCCGGTCGGCGTGATCCACGCCGATTTGTTTCCCGACAACGTATTTTTTCTCGGCGAGCGGGTCTCCGGCATCATCGATTTCACCTTCGCCTGCAACGACATGCTCGCCTATGACGTCGCGATCTGCCTCAACGCCTGGTGTTTCGAGAGCGATTGTTCGTTCAACGTCACCAAGGCGCGCGCTTTCTTCAGCGCCTATGGCCGCGAGCGAAAATTGTCGGAGGCCGAAGAGCACGCGCTGCCGCTGTTGGCGCGGGGCGCGGCGCTTGCGCTTCCTGCTGACGCGCCTGGTCGATTTTCTCAACGTGCCCGCGGGCGCGCTGGTGCGGCCGAAAGACCCGCTGGAATATGCCCGCAAGCTGCGCTTCCAGCAAAGCGTAGCCCGCATCCGCGATTACGGCGTCGCAGCCTCGGGACTAGATCGCGTGAGCTCGACTTCCCTCCGTCATCATCCATACCGACGGCGCCTGCTCGGGCAATCCCGGGCCCGGCGGCTGGGGCGCCATCCTGAAATTCGGCGACGTCGAAAAGGAATTGAAGGGCGGCGAGGCGCACACCACCAACAACCGCATGGAGTTGATGGCGGCGATTTCGGCGCTGGAGGCGCTCAAGAAACCCTGCACGGTCGATCTCTATACCGACAGCCAGTATGTGCGTCAGGGCATCACCGGCTGGATCCACGGCTGGAAGAAGAACGGCTGGCGCACCGCCGACAAGAAGCCGGTCAAGAATGCCGAGCTGTGGCAGCGCCTCGATGCCGCGCTGAAGCCGCATCAGGTGCGCTGGCACTGGGTCAAGGGCCATGCCGGCCACGACGAAAACGAACGCGCCGATCAGCTGGCGCGCGACGGCGTGGCGATGGCGAGGTTGAAGGAGTAGACGCTGAACCGGCTGGTCCGTCATTCCGGGATGGTGCGACAGCACCAGACCTCAGATGCGCAATTTGCGCATCGGGGAATCTCAGATTCTCCGATGTACAATTGCACATCGTAGTTTGCTCGCTTGACGCTCGCGCCCCGGAATAACGGAGAACTTACAGCTGTCCGAGCAGCGTTTCGCCGCCGGAAACCTCGACCTTGCCGGGCGCCGGCTCGAGATTGAGCTTCTTGACGACGCCGTCATCGACCAGCATCGAATAGCGGTGGGAGCGGATGCCGAGCCCGTTGCCGGAAGCATCGAGCTCCATGCCGATCGCCTTGGTGAATTCGGCATTGCCGTCGGCGAGGAAGGTGGCTTCGTCGCGCTGGTCGGTGTCGCGCTTCCAGGCGTTCATGACGAAGGCGTCATTGACCGAGACGATCGCGATCGTGTCCACGCCCTTGTCCTTCATGGCGTAGGCGTTGAGGAAAATGCTCGGCAGGTGCATCTTGTGGCAGGTGCCGGTATAGGCGCCGGGCACGGCGAACAGCGCGACCTTCTTGCCCTTGAAGATATCGTCGGTGGTCTTGACCTGCGAGACCGTCCGCCGTCATCACGCGAAACTTTGCTTCGGGCAGCTTGTCGCCAACTTTGATCGTCATCGTCAATTCTCCTCAAATGGTGCGGATGGCTTCTTAAATCGGGCAGGCGAGGGGCACAATATTCAGGCCTGCGGAAACGGCAATGGCCCCGCGCGTTCACTGTTCTGTCATCAGCTTCGAGCCGCGCCGGCGCCTCTCGCCACCGGAGTCATCAGGCGGCCGCGGCCTTCTTTTCGTCGCGCAGTTCGCGGCGCAGGATCTTGCCGACATTGGTCTTCGGCAAGGCGGTCCTGAACTCGATCTGCTTGGGGACCTTGTAGCCGGTAAGCTGTGTGGTGCAGAACTTGATGACGTCCTCGGCGGTGAGGTTCTGGTCCTTCCTGACGATGAAAGCCTTGACCGCTTCGCCGGACTTGGCGTCGTCCACGCCGATCACGGCGCATTCGAGCACGCCGGGATGGCTTGCGATCACTTCCTCGATCTCGTTCGGATAGACGTTGAAGCCGGAGACCAGGATCATGTCCTTCTTGCGGTCGACGATCTTGGTGTAGCCGTCGGGCGTCATCACGCCGATGTCGCCGGTGCGGAAATAGCCGTCCGACGTCATCACCTTGGCGGTCTCGTCGGGCCGGTTCCAGTAGCCGGCCATCACCTGCGGGCCCTTGGCGCAGATTTCGCCGGGCTGACCGAGCGGCACTTCGTTGCCGTCGTCGTCGCGGATCGAGAGATAGGTCGACGGCACGGGAATGCCGATCGAGCCGGAGAACTGGTCGATGTCGGCGGGGTTGCAGGTCAGCGTCGGCGAGGTCTCCGACAGTCCGTAGCCCTCCGACAGCGGGCAGCCGGTCACCGCCAGCCATTTCTCGGCGACCGGTTTCTGCGTCGCCATGCCGCCGCCGTTCGAAATCTTCAGCTTGGAGAAATCGACCTTGTCGAAGCCGGGCGTATGCAACAGGCCGTTGTAGAGCGTGTTGACCGCCGGGAAGAAGTTGACCTGGTATTTCATCAATTCCTTGACGAAGCCTGCCATGTCGCGCGGATTTGGGAATCAACAGATTGATGCCGCCGGCGCGCATCCCCAGCAGGAAACACGCCGTCAGCGCGAAGATATGGTAGAGCGGCAGCGCGCAGACGATCAGAAGCTGATCGACATGCGGCGGCTTCTTGCCAGCGCCGGCTGCAGCCAGGCGTCGTTCTGCAGCACGTTGGCGAGAATGTTGCGGTGAAGCAGCGTCGCGCCCTTGGAGACGCCGGTGGTGCCGCCGGTATATTGCAGGAAGGCGACGTCGTCGGGCGTGAGCCTAGGCTTCTCGAACTTCATGCCGCGGCCGGCGGCGACGGCGTCGTTGAAGGCGATGGCGCGCGGGATCGAATAAGGCGGCACCATCTTCTTCACGCGCCGCACCACGAGGTTGACGATCACGCCCTTCAGGCCGAGCAGGTCGCCCATGCTGCCGACGATGACATGCTTGAGCGGGGTTTTGCCCATCACCTGCTGCACGGTGGTTGCGAAATTCTCCAGTACGATGATGGCCTCGGCGCCGGAATCCTTGAGCTGATGCTCGAGTTCGCGCGGGGTGTAGAGCGGGTTGACGTTCACGACCGCAAAGCCGGCGCGCAGCACGGCGGCGGTGGCGATCGGATATTGCAGCACGTTCGGCATCATCAGCGCGACGCGGGCGCCCTTTTGCAGGCCCTTGCTCTGCAGATAGGCGCGCGAGCGCCAGCGACATCTCGTCGAGGTCGCGGTAGCTGATGGACTTGTCCATGCAGATGAAGGCCTTGCGATCCCGAAACTTCGCAAAGCTTTCTTCCAGCAGTTCGACCAGAGATGAGTATTGGGTCACATCGATATCGGCGGGCACGCCGGCCGGATATTGCTTGAGCCAGATGCGCTCCATGCTATTTCCCCTCCTGGTTCGTTACCTCTGAATCTCGCCCGTTTGCTCGGCACGGGACGCGTTATTTCGGGCAGTATTGAGCAATGCGGCGGCCGATGGCAAGCGGCGGCCGTCATTGCGGGCGTATGGCTCACGGAAATGTGCCGGTCCGACCGGGCGGAACCGGCTACGAGCGCGGCTTTTGATCCGGCCGCGCCGGCGTCGCCGGTGGTGCTCTTGGGCGCCGGTTTGGCCGCTGGCTTCGCGGCAGCCTTCGGCTTGGCCGGCTTGTCGGCGGGCTTGTGCGGCTCTGGCAGCTCCGGCTTGGCGTTCGCATGCCTGCGCCGGTTTGCTCCTCGCCCGATTTGGCTTCCTTGCCGGCGTCCTTGTGTCGGCTCTTCGGACTCGGCCGCGGCATCCGGCTTTTTCGCCGCAAGGCGCGACTTTCGTCCGTGATGGCGTGCGGCCTGTTCGTCGGCATCTGCGGCAACCGCAGCGATCAGGGCCGCGCCGGTCCGGGTCGGACCGGTATAGACCGGGATCGGTTCGGACGGCGCGGGAGCCGCCGCCAGCAATTCCGACGGCTTCAGCGCCGGCGGCTGCAGCCCGGCGGTGAAGAAGGCCAGCGCCGGTTCGGAACTGGTCGATGCGCCGCTGGCAACGGTGTCCTCGTCCTCGTCGCTGGCCGGCTTGTGGCGCTTGCCGCTGCACATCTCGTCGCGCAGGTTCGGCGGCGAGGCATCGATCGGCACCAGATTATCGACCGTGCCGAGCGAGGGGCGCAACCACGACAGCGTGTCGTTGGCAAAGCCGCGCTCGAGCAATTGAGCGGCTTTTACCGCGCGCGCCTGGCCCGACGACGCGCCGAGCACCACCGCGATCAGCCGTTTGCCGTTGCGGGTGGCCGAAGCCACGAGGTTATAGCCGGAGGCGCAGATGAAACCGGTCTTGAAGCCGTCGGCGCCGGGATAGCGTCCGATCAGCTTGTTGAAATTCTGCGTGACCCTGCGGCCGTAACGGATCGAGGGAATGTGGACGAAATATTCGTATTCCGGCAGGTCGTGAATGATCGCGCGGGCAAGGATCGCAAGATCGCGCGCCGAGGTGATCTGGCCGTCGGCGGGCAGGCCGTTCGGATTGACGTAGCTCGTCTGCGTCATGCCGAGCCGTTGCGCGTTCTGGTTCATCAGCGCCGAAAAACCGTCGATCGAACCGCCGACGCCCTCGGCCAGCACCACGGCCATGTCGTTGGCCGACTTCACCAGCATCATCTTGAGCGCGTTGTCGACGGTGACCTGCGTGCCCGGGCCGGAACCCCATCTTCGAGGGCGATTGCGAGGCCGCAACAGGCGACACCGTGAACAGCGTATCGAGCGTGATGCGCCCTTCCTTGACGGCCTTCAGCGTCACATAGGCCGTCATCAGCTTGGTCACCGATGCGGGATACCAGGGATAGGTGGCGTTCTCGGCCTGCAGGACCTTTCCGGTATCGGCTTCGACGACCAGCAGCGCTTCGGCATGCGCCGCGCGCGGCGAGACCACGGCGAGTGCCGCGAGAAAGACGATCCAGCTCAACGACGATTTGCAAAGCAACGGGCGAAGAAAATGC
The DNA here is from genome assembly GCA_963722265.1 of uncultured Alphaproteobacteria bacterium. GTDB lineage: Bacteria > Pseudomonadota > Alphaproteobacteria > Rhizobiales > Xanthobacteraceae > Bradyrhizobium. Next base: position 402,514 of record CAVRKR010000004.1, read on the forward strand.
ACTATCCGATTCCGGTCCTTTGAGACCCGCCTTCGGGAAGGAGGTCTTCACCAATGTGACGTTCGGGTTTCAAGCGTGTCCGGCGCCGTCGCTAACGGCGGTCGCAAACCTATACCGGCTTGCCGGTCCAGAACAGAGGCTCGGGCGATTAATTCGTCGACGAAATAGGCCGAATTTCGACGGTACTTAAATCTTGACGGCGGCGCTGTTTGCTAACCAGGCGCCTTGAAAGCTGGCCCTGCGCGCTTTCCTGAACCATGAACTGGGCCCTCGCGAGTTCCGCAAAACGGCCGCCTTTCGCCACGAGTTCATCGAAAGTTCCGCTTTCGATCACCCGCCCGCTGTCGAACACCAGGATGCGCGTGGCGTTGCGAATGGTCGAAAGCCGGTGCGCGATCACAAAGGTGGTGCGTCCCTTCATCACTTCGTCGAGCGCCGCGTTGACCTTGGCTTCGGTCACCGCATCGAGCGCGCTGGTGGCCTCGTCGAGGATCAGGATCGGCGGATCCTTCAACAGCGCCCGCGCAATCGACAGCCGCTGCCGCTCGCCGCCGGACAGCATCCGCCCGCGTTCGCCGGCATTGGTGTCGAATCCCTTCTCGCTGCGCTCGATGAATTCCAGCGCCTGCGCCCGGCGCGCCGCGATCCGCAGTTCCTCGTCGCTGCGCGTCCGGCTTGCCGACCCGCAGATTGTCGGCGATCGAACGGTTGAACAGCAGCGCCTCCTGAAACACCACGCCGATATTCCGCCGCAGCGCCGTCAGCTTCAGGCCGCGGACGTCCATGCCGTCGATCTTGATGAAGCCCGATTGCGGATCGAACGCGCGGTGCAACAGCGCGATCGCGGTGGATTTGCCGGCGCCGGTCGGGCCGACCAGCGCGATGGTCTGGCCGGGCAGCGCCGTGAAGGAAAGGTCTTCGACCGCGGGCCGCTTGCCGTCATAGGAAAACGAGACGTCGTTGAATTCGACGAGGCCCGAAAGGCGCCCGGTGTCGATCGCATCGGGCCGGTCGCGGACCGCGGGCACGGCATCGAGCACGTTGAAGAATTCCTGCAGGCGCGGCGCCTCCATGAACACGTTGTTGATGAAGCTGACCACCTGTTCGAGCTTCTGGATCAGCATGGTGGCGAAACTGACGAACATCACGATCTCGCCGACCGAGGTGAGGCCCTGTTCGTGCAGGATGATGCCGACGGTGAAGATCGCGAGCACGGTGATCGTGGTCGACGCCCGCGTGATCACGGTGACCAGCGCCCACCACGACAAGACCGGCATCTGCGCCGCCAGAAGCTTGTCGGCGACGAAGCGCACCCCCTGCACCTCGGCGTCGATGCGCACGAAGCTCTGCACCAGCGCGACATTGCCGAGCGCGTCGGAAGCGCGCGCGGAAAGGTCGCTGTAATGCGCCTCGACCTCGTTCTGCATGCCGTAGGTCTTGCGCACCACGAGCGTGGTCAGCACCGTGAACACCACGCAGAGCGCGAACAGCAGGATCGCGAGCCGCCAGTTGATGTAGAGCGCCAGCGGCAGCAGCACCACCAGCGACATGATCGCGGCGAAATGCTCGCGGAAAAATCCGAGCCACAGCCGCCACAGCGAGTCGGTGCCGTTCAGCATCACCTTCATCAGGCGCCCGGAATGGGTGCCGGTGTGGAAGGTCAGCGGCAATTGCATGATGTGCTCGAAATAATTCGTCAGCACCGCCTGACGCTGGCGGTGCGCCAGCCGGTCGGCGTGCAGCGCGACGGCGGCGCTGCACAGGATGGTGAACAGGCCGAAGGCCGCCCAGGCCGCGAGCAGCGGCCAGGCCGAGGACGATCCGGAGCGGTCCCGGACGGCTTTCCGGAGAGGACGTCGACGATGCGGCCGAACAGCACGGGTTCGGCGAATTGCGCGCCGGCCAGCAGCAGATTGGCGCCGGCGAGGATCCAGCCCAGCCGCGCCTCTTTGCCGAGCAGGTCGAGGACGCGCGTATAGAGGCGAAGCAGGGACATGCGGCTCCAGCACCAAAAAGGGCCCGACAGGACGAACAATCGCCGGAATGCGCATCTAATCAGGGATTGCAGGCGAGATACAGCGTCCGATGCAATTTTTGCTCAATTGATCAGGCGGTCGCCGCGCGGCGGCAGGAAACTATCGTCGAAAATATCGGCCGCGGACGGCCGCTTGGTGAATTTGAAATCCTCGGCGACCTGATCGATCGACCGCTCGAGCCGCGCCGGATCGACCCCGCCGATGCCGTTGCGTTTCACTTCGCCGGTCAGGATATTGTCTGCGATCACCGTTTGCAGGCGTTCCAGCTCAAGCTCGCGCGAGCCATCGTCCATCCGGCTTAGCACTTCATCCACCGCATGGTCGGGCTCCCTGATGGCCAGATTGGTGCCGGCGATCAGCGCGCGCACGAAGCCCTTCACCGCCTCGGGCCGTTTGGCGGCGAAGGCCGGGTTGACGATCACCGCAAAACCATAGGCATCGCAGCCATAGTCGGCAAATCGCAGCACCGCGAGGTCGTCGGCAGGAACGCCGCGGTCCCTCAGATTCACGGCGGACTGGTACGAAAAGCCGGTCACGGCATCGACCTGGCCCGCCGACAGCATCGGTTCGCGCACGGCGGCGCTGATGCGGGCCCGCTTGACGCTCGCGAGCTTGATCCCGTTCTGGCGCGCCAGCGCCGGCCACAGCCGGACCGAGAGATCGCCGTCGGCGACGCCGAGCGTCTTGCCTTCGATATCGGACAGCGCATGGATGCCCCGGCTCTTGCGGGCAACGATGGCGTAGGGCGATTTGTTGAACAGCACGAACACCGCCTTGACCGGCGGCGAACCCTGGTCGCGAAAGCGGATCAGCGCGTTGATGTCGACGAGCGCGAATTCGCTGGCGCCGGCGGCGACGCGCGCGATCGCCTCCGGCGATCCGCCGGCGACGTCGGTCGTGACCGCCAGTCCCTCCGAGCCGAACAAGCCGTCGGTCATGGCCAGCACGACAGGGGCGGCGCTGGCATTGATCGGACGATCGAAGGAAAACTCGATCGCGAGCGGCTGGTGGCTTTCGCTCGGCGGCGCGGCCGGCTAGCCCGCCCAGGCACGCAAGTCCCGTCAGGCTCAGCAGCAAGGCCAGAAGGCTGCGGGCAACGATTGTCGGAACTGCACGCATCAGCATCACACCGGGACCAGATGTCAGTTGCCACGCCGGATATGTCTGTTTCATGACACACCGTCTCGAACACCGTCTCGGCCCCCGGCGCATTGTGCCGGATGTAACCTGAACAGTCGATGAGCAGCGCACGGCCGCCGTTCACATGCTCGTGCGCGACCGCTCGCCGCGCGAACTCGGCGGCTCGACCGCAGGAGACCTCTTGGCCCGGCGCGGACCCTGCTGGTCCGTATTGTTACGGCGGTGACGCGGCTCACGCGGCGGATATGGCTCTCGGCAACAGGGCATGCCGCGTTTCCCGAGGCCGCCTGCCTGCCGGTAGCTGCAAGTCTTTCGACCGGATTAATCCGCTGGTCACTGTGGCCGGCGGTTTTCGGCCTGCGGGCGCCGTTCGTTAACACGCTGGCGACGCGTTTGGATTATTTTAGAGACATGAGTGATTCGCTCGAACGGCTTTATCAGGCGGTCATCGCGGCCAAGGATCTCGATCCGGCGGTTTCGCGAACGGCACGGCTGTTCCAACGCGGCCCTGCCAAGATGGCCAAGAAGCTGGCCGAAGAAGCCATCGAGGTCGTGATCGACGCCGTCAACGGCAATACCGACGCCGTCATCCGCGAAAGCGCCGACCTGCTCTACAATCTCACGGTGTTGTGGGCGGCGGCGGGCGTGCGGCCCGAAGACGTATGGCGCGAAATGGAACGGCGCGAGCATCTGCTCGGGATAGCCGAGAAGATGCCGAAGTCGCCGCTCAAATTGCCCAAGGTTCCACCGCCCCGGGTCGCGCGGCGACCAATTGTCGCGCTCGAGAGCCGCGGCCTGCGCAAGCGCCACTAAGCTACCCCCGAAATTCTCTTGCTTCCCGGCATGGACAAATCCGTCGCATGATGGTTCATCGCGGCATGCTCAGACGGATTTACGATTGGTGTATCGACGCCGCCCACAAGCCATACGCCCTTTGGATCATGGCGGCGGTGGCGTTCGCGGAAAGTTCGTTCTTTCCGGTGCCGCCGGATGTGATGCTGATCCCGATGTCGCTGGCGCGGCCGCACGCGAGCCTGGCTCTACGCCTCGGTCTGCACCGCGGCCTCCGTGCTCGGCGGCATTCTCGGTTACGCCATCGGCGCGCTGCTCTACGATTCGATCGGACACTGGCTGATCAGTCTCTATGGCCTCGGCGACAAGGTCGAGGCTTTCCGCGCCGGCTACGCCGAATATGGCGCCTGGATCATCCTGCTGAAGGGTTTGACGCCGATCCCCTACAAGCTCGTGACCATCACCTCGGGCTTTGCCAATTTCAACATCTGGCTGTTTGTCGCTGCTCTCGGTCATCGCGCGCGGCGGTCGCTTCTTCGTGGTCGCGATCCTGCTCAACCGTTACGGCGAATGGATCCGGGTCAGGATCGAGAGGCATCTCGGCCTGTGGGTGTCGCTGGGGGCGGGCGTGCTGGTGGCGGGCTTTGTCGTCGCTTTCAGAATGATCTGAAGGCGGCCGTTAAGCGCTTTGCCGGTTCGCCGCTTCGGGCTACGCTTTGAGGTGATGCTTGACCGATCCGGCAACGTGACCGCGCTGTCCAGGACGCCTGTTGCAACCGCAGGGGTCGCGCTGTCGGCGTGGATGCTCGCCGGCGCCGCCTGGCCGCAGGCCGCCTCATCGCCACCATCCGCGCCGGTCCAGCCGCCGGCCCAGCAGGCGGTGCCGGATCAGCCGCCGCCGCAGCAAGGCGGGCCTGCCCCGCCGCAAGCTGGAAAACGCAACTGAGGAAAATCCGGGCCTCATCAATGAAATGGGAAGGGTGCTCGAGAAGTCCCTGTCCGTCCTGCCGTCCCTGAAGAGCACCGGCGAGGCCATCGAGGATCTGAACGCGCGCGCCAAGGATGCAGCCAAGGATGCCGGCGAGAGCCTGTCGCGCCTGGCCAAGCCGCCCTCGATGGTGACTGGGCGCGATGATATGTCCGGTTTCCGCCAACGGCGCTCCCGACTGCAAGGCCGGCACCGACAAGCTTTGCCAGACCAAGGGCTTCACGGAGGGCAAGAGCCTCAACACCGATTCGGTAGAAGCCTGTTCGGCGAAAGTGCTGATTCCCGGCCGTGCCCGAAAGCCGGACGATTGCCGCACCGACTATTACGTGACCCGCGCGCTGTGCCGATAGCGAAATGCGCGGGCGCGCCGTTTTCGGGAAGCGCGATTTGCCTTCTTGGTATGATGTCTGGCATTCTTTACTCGATGCATGCATGCCTCGAAAGTGCAAAGGATCTTGACGAATGTCCATGCCTGCCTTGTTCAAGGGCCGTCTGTCGATTCCGGTGATCGGGGCGCCGCTGTTCATCATCTCGGTGCCCGATCTCGTGATCGCGCAGTGCAAGGCGGGAATCGTCGGGTCGTTTCCGGCGCTGAACGCGCGGCCGCCCGCTCTGCTCGACGAATGGCTGGCGCGGATCAGGCCAGGAGCTTGCCGCGCATGATGCGGCCCATCCCGATTCTCCGTCGGCGCCGTTCGCCGTCAATCAGATCGTGCACCGTTCGAACAACCGGCTCGAACAGGACCTTGCGCTCTGCGAAAAGCACAAGGTGCCGATCATCATCACCTCGCTTGGCGCGCGCGAGGAGCTCAATCAGGCCGCCCATCGCTGGGGCGGCATCGTTTTTCACGACGTGATCAACCAGAAATTCGCGCACAAGGCGATCGAGAAGGGCGCCGACGGCCTGATCCTGGTCTCCGCCGGGGCCGGCGGCCATGCCGGCGTGATCTCGCCGTTCGCCTTCGTGGCCGAGACGCGGCAATGGTTCGACGGGCCGATCGCGCTGTCGGGCGCCATCGGCAACGGCCGCGCCATCCGCGCGGCGCGGCTGTTAGGCGCCGACTTCGCCTATATCGGCTCCGCCTTCATCGCGACCACCGAGGCTAATGCGGTGGAGCGTTACAAGCGAGATGATTACGACCTCGAGCGCGGAAGATATCGTCTATTCCAATCTCTTCACCGGCGTGCACGGCAATTACCTGAAGCCATCGATCGTCGCCGCCGGCATGGACCCCGACAATCTTCCGCAGTCCGACGCGTCGAAGATGAGTTTTGGGACCGATGCCTCAGGCGAGCGCGCCAAGCCGAAGGCCTGGAAGGAAATCTGGGGAAGCGGCCAGGGCGTCGGCAGCGTCGGCAAGATCGTGCCGGCCACTGAGCTGATCGCGCGCTTCAAAAAAGAATATGACGAAGCCGTTGATCCGCCGCTGTGAGATCAAAGGCACAAGATCGTGCTTCTGACGCAGGCAAGATTTTCGGGAAGCGTATCGCTGCCAGAGCATTTTTTCGGATAAACTCGCGCGTCGTGATAATCGGAGATCGATCATGCGCTCGACGCAGCCTGTACTTCCCTTGACCGGCGGGTGCTCGTGCGGTGCGATCCGATACAGGATCGCGTCGTTTCCGCTGTTGCTCTACACGTGCAATTGCACGGATTGTCAAACGGCGTCCGGCAGCGCGTTCGCGCTGAACATGCCGGTTCTGACGAGGGATTTTCAAATCCTGCAAGGCCAGCCGAAAGGATGGCGTCATCGTTCGCCGAGTGGCGCGGATGTCACGTCATGGTTTTGCGGCGACTGCGGCGGTCGAATTTACGGCGAACGGGTGGGGCGTCCGGAAACGATAAACATTCGCGCCGGAACGCTCGACGATACGAAATGGCTTGTTCCGGCCGCGCACATGTTCATGAGAAGCGCGCAGCCATGGGTATTGCCGGCGGCCAACGCCGAATGCCACGAAGTCGGGCCGGAGGATTTCCGGCCGCTCGGCGAGAAGTGGCGGGCGCTGTGGCCCGATTTCTTCCCGCGGCAATAGCACCGCGCAATGCCCGGTTGAGGTGCCCAGCCTTAACGCGCCATTAACCAAACCCACCCGAAACTCACCTCCGAGGCCGCTTGTCGGCGCGGTGCCCGAACCGCGGTTGGGGGGGATTGACATGGATTTCGAGACGCGGTTTGCGAAGACGCCGGCGACCCTCGACGAGATCAAGCGCCGGGTCGCCTACGCCCTCGAGCGCCACCCGCTATGCCGCAACGTGCAATTCGACGTCATCAGCATGCCCCGCTCCAGCAGGGGCGGCAACTGGACCATCAGCCTGCAAGCGGTGGCTCCCGATGCGTTATGGGAGGCATCCGACATCATCGCCGACATCCAGGACGCCTACGAACTCGCCGCGATGGCCTGATATTTCGCGGTTCCCGGAAGATCTTCGGCGGGTCGCCAAATGAGGCCGCCGTGGGCACGGTTAGGCCTTAATTATTGCCCACTTGTCGGGAAACTGAGCGTGGACCGCAGTCAAAACCGGAGTATTGCTTGACCAAAGCAATGACGATGATCGCCCTGACATCTTTTCTGGTCGTCGGGGCGGCCGCAACCAGCATGCTGGGCCGCGACAGCGTGCCTGCGGCCGGCGCGGCGATGGCAACGGCTTCTGCCATTGAGGGTCCGGTTTCCAACAGGGAAGGCAAGGGCGACAGGCTGACAGTTGCTTCGGTTGCGCCGGCCTCGTTCGAGCCGCGGCAGACCGGCGCGATCCCAAGTGAGCCGCTCCCAAGTCAGCCGCTGCGGCAGGCCTTCGCGGCCACCCCTTCATCCGACATCGAAGGCCTGAGGATTGCAGACCCCGCAGCGCCACCCGCGCCGGCGAAGCAAAGGGCCGTCAGCAAGCCGCCGCAGAAATCATACGCGCTCCTGAGCGACGCGCAGATCGCCGGCATCAAGGAGCGCCTGAGGCTTTCGTCGTCGCAGGAATATTATTGGCCGGCGGTGGAAAATGCGTTGCGCGCGGTGGCCCGGAAGATCCACGCCGCCCGGCAGGCCGACCCGAGCGGAACGGCGCCGATCGATCTCGATGCGGAAGAAGTTCAGCAGTTGAAATCGGCCGCGATGCCGCTGTTGTTTCAACTGCGCGAGGATCAGAAGCGCGAAGTGCGCCAGCTCGCCCGCCTGATCGGCCTCGAGAAGGTCGCCTCGCTGATTTGAGCGGATGCGGGTCCAAAGCGCGTCGTCCCGATAGCATCGATGGTCATCTTGCGCGCGCGAGGTTGGGCCGGCCCGTCGCGGGCGGCCACCAGCGAAGCGGGCCGGAATCTCGCGACATCGGCCGCCGGTCGCGCGGGCTTTCCTTCAAACCTGCCATTCGCGATCAATTGAAAGGCTGCACCAGCGTGCTATTTTCGAGGCACGCTGCTTGAGCGCAGCGCCGCCGCCGCACTTGAAATATCCACGCAAGGTGCGGCCGACGAGATGAGAGTAAGGAAAACGAGGAGAGCCATGAGCTTTGCACGGATCGCGGCATCGGCTGCCATCTTCATGCTCCTGTCGGCCGTTTACGCGACGGCCAAACCCATCGCCACCACCGCCGAGACCAACTTGAGGAAATCGCCGGGCACGGATAGTCCGGTGCTCAGCATCATCCCGAAGGGAACGACGGTCGAGGTCGGCAAGTGCACCAAAGGGTGGTGCGAAACTTCCGTCGACGGCCGGGACGGCTATGTCATCGCCCGCAATCTCGGTCTGGCGCCGCGGCGACCTCGGCCCGCGCCGCAGGTCTATGGCGGGGAAGTGGTCGAGGAAGTTGGGCCGCCCGTTTATGCGCCGCCGGTTTACGGCTACCACGGTGCCTATTACGGCAACCCCCCGTATGGTTATCCCCCATATTACGGCTACTACGGCGGATGGGGAGGATGGCGCTGGTAGGGCCGGCGACGCTAGCGGCCGGCATCTGCGCGTAAAGCGGAAGCCGCGTTCCCACCGGGAGAATGAGGTGCGAGTGCTTCGAGCACCTTGGCCGTGTCGGTGTACATATCGAACCGCGCGACGCGGCCGTCGCGCACCGTCCAGACGAGCCAATTCGCAAATGTTCCAATCGCCGGTCGGCTGAGCCCGCCCTCAGGCGGCGGCGGTCTCGCTCTCGACGGCGGTTTCCTTGATCGTGCAATTGCGGCCGGATCGCTTCGCATGATAGAGCGCGCGATCGCACCGCTCGATCATGGCTTCCGCGGACTCGGCGAGGCGGAATTGCGCGACGCCGATCGAGACGGTGACGCTCGAAATCTCTTCACCGGTCGCCCGCCGCGTCAACCGCGCTTCCGAAATGCGGCGGCGGACGCGTTCGGCGACGTCGGCGCAGGTGTCGAGACTGGCCTCGGGAAGCACCGCCATCAGCTCTTCGCCGCCATAGCGCGCGGCGAGATCGCACTCGCGAACGTTCTCCTGCAATACCTTGCCCACCAGCCGAAGAACCTGATCGCCGACCTGATGCCCGAAGCTGTCGTTGAACTTCTTGAAGTGGTCGATATCGATCATCAGAACGCTGAGCGGATTTCCGGTCTCCATCGCGGCAATCTGGGCGGAGCGAAGGAATGCTTCGAGCGAGCGGCGGTTGGCGAGCCCGGTGAGTGCGTCGGTGTTGGAGTGCTGCTCGGCGAGTTTCAGCGAGTCTCGTATCTGATCCAGTTCCGCCGTGGTCTTTTCGAAATTTGCCTCGAGCGCCGAAGAACGTGTCGTCGCATTTGACAGCTCTTTCACCAGCCGTTCGATGATGGGCCTTGGATCGGCGGTCGCCTGACATTGCGAGGAGACTTCGCCGAGTGTCTCCATATGGTCACGATTGTCGGAGATGGCGGTCGCAAGAAACTCCTTGGCGCTTTCTATCACGCCGCGCAACTGCTCGGGGAAATCCTCGGTCGTGCTGCGATCTACCTGCGGGTTGACGTAGGTGACGTAGAGGTCATGGTTGACGGCGGAATCGAATTTCCGCTTGTTGGCAATCAGAATTTCGACGGTCTTTCTCAGCGCCGGTAACGCGCCCATAGCATAGTGAAACCAAACGGAAAAATTATCGGGCGTGGGCGGCACGCCGTGCTTCAACATGAATTGATTGGCCCGATCCGCGACAGTCGTCGCGTAGTCGAAATCGATCTCGTCGAATGCGCTGCTCATTCCCTGATCGTATCCATCCGCATCCGGATCGCGTCCGCAGCCCCCGAACTCCAAAAGCCAGTGTTAATTTTTGGTGAAACAATTGGCGGTGGATCCGCGGGCGATGAGGGCAAATCGCCTTATCAAGGTACCCGCCACATCTAAAGGATGACTTAAACATTGGAGAGGCCCACGGTGCGCGGGCCTCCTGAAAAGCCTGACGCAAGAGCAACTTAGAGCAAGAATGCCGCAGGTTCCGCAACCGGAACGCGAAGCGCAGCAGGTGCCGATCGCGCGGTAAAGCCCAACTGCGCAGGCAAGTGTTGTCGATCCGCAACAGCCGGGGAGTTGCGATGCTGCTAGGCTGTTCCTCGGGCTGCTTAGTAAAAAAGTCGTTTGAAAAACAATTCATCGTCAAGCCAATTCAATTGGCATCGTGGGGCGTCGTGACCAGATATTTCATGAAATGCGCCGTATTTGGCGCGTTGGTCGTCGCGGTTTGCTCAAGCCAACCTGCATCCGCGCAGGTGGTTTGCACACCGAATCCCTACGTGTCCGGTGACCTTTCCTGCACCAATTCCGGCCCGATCATCAGCGCCCCGGGCGGCACCGGCATCAACACCCAGACGATTGGCAACGGCAACGCCACCACCACCAATTCCGGCAATGTGACGGCTCCCGGCTCGGGCGGTATCGGCATCTTGACCAGCGCCACTGGCGTGGGAAATGCCACCACCACCAATTCGGGCGCCCTTAACGTCGGCACCTTCGGGATCCAGACGCTCACCTCCAACGGCAATGCGAGCACGACCAATAGCGGGAACATCACGCTCGACCCGTCGTTTGGCGAGACCGGCATTGCGACGATTGCGAACGGTTCGGGCAGCACCGCGACCACCACCAATTCCGGCACCATCAGCGTAAACGGGCCGGCCGCCCAAGGTATCCAGACCATCGCCGACGGCACCGCCACCGCCACGAATTTCGGCGCCGTCACCGGGGCCGGCACCTTCGGCATACGCACCCTGTCCGATAACGGCGACGCGACTACCACCAATTTCGGCAGCGTTTCCTCCAGCTTCAACCTTGCCACGGGGATATTCACGACGACAAACACCACCGGGAACGCCACCACCACCAATTTCGGCTCGGTCACCCTGACGATGGGCGGCACCGGCATTGCGACCCAGGCCAATTCCGGCAACGCCACCACCAGCAATTCCGGTAGCGTCAATGTCAGTGGCGGCTTTGCGTGCCCGGTAATACGGGGGGAATTCGCCGGATGTACGATCTCCGGCTCACCGAGCTTGACTGGACTAGGCGGCAACGTCGGCATCTTCACAACGACAGGCGTCGGAGCGGGTACTCGGCCGGCGAACGCTTTGAGCATACCGTTGAGCGACGGCAACGCCACCACCAACAACTACGGAAGCGTGACCGTCACCGGAAACGAATCCATCCCCTTCGTGAGATCGCTTTCATCGCAGGCGTCCATCTTTTTCGGCTCCGGCGCCAACGGGATCATCACCCAGGCGGACGTCGGCAACGCGACGACCAACAATTTCGGCCATATCAACGTCACCGGTTTCACCAGCACCGGCATTTTGACGACGGCCAACATCGGTACCGCGACCACGGTCAATGCCGGCATTATCAACGTCACCGGCGGTGTCACGACCGGTGTGGCCACGGTCTGCGGCGGAATTTGCGGCAGCAGCGTCGGTATCGCGACCGCCGCGCTCAGCGGCAACGCCACTGTGATCAATTCGGGCATCGTCAACGCCACCGGCCCCAACCCTGTCGGCGTCTTACTGACGTCGTCTGGGACGAGCCTCCTGGTCAATTCCGGCATCATCAACGCGCCCGGCGGCATCGCCGTCCAGTTCACCCCCAGCGTGACCGATCCCGCCACACTGACGCTGCTGCCGGGTTCGTTCATCGTCGGCGCCATCAACATGATCGGCCCGGGCGATACGGTGAACGTCAACGCCGGCAACCAGAACCTCACTTTCAACACGCTGACCGGCGTCAACGTCAACGGCAACGTGCCGTTCGTCGTTTCCGGCAATCGCATCGCCTCGATCGATCCGACCGGATTTGCGGTCACCGACCGCACGCTGATGGATTTCACCCGTGCCGTGTCGGCCTCGCTCGGCGGGCGCGCCAGCGACGCTATGGCAAGCAACGACCCCGCCGCCCGCGCGCTCGGCTTTGCGGCGTTTGACGATTCGGCCGCGCGTTTTGAGGATCCCTTCGCGCAGGCGATGGGTTATGCCAAGGCGCCCAATGAGGCGATCGTGTTCAAGAACCCGACGATGACCACGCCCGACGGCACCACGGTCTGGGCCAAGGGCTTCTACGGTCAGCGCACACAACAGGCGGATGGACCGATCCTGCGCAACGTCAGCAACTTCTATGGCGGCCTGATCGGCGTCGATCGTTCCGTTCGCCCGGATTTGCGGCTCGGCGGCCTGGTCGGCGGCGGCGCGATCAATACCGCGATTGATCTCAATTCCGGCAGCACCGCAAGCGACATCGTATTTGCAGGCGTCTATGGCCGCGAGGACCTCGGCAAGGCGTTTGTCGACTTTGCGCTGCTCGGCGGTCACACCGACAACCGTACCACGCGCAACGTCAACAACAACCTTCTGGCCAGCGGGCTGGAGATTGCGACCGCAAGCTTCGACGGCTGGTTCATCAGCCCCGAGGTGGCGGCGGGCTATCGCTATGATTTCGCGCCGGGCTGGAGCGTGACGCCGACGGCGCGGTTGCGCTATCTCGCCGCGAGCTATGACGGCTTTACCGAGACCGGATCGACGGCGGATCTCGCAGCCGGCGGCCGCACGCTTCAAGACGTCGAGGAGCGCGCCGAGGCGACGGTGATCCGAACCTTGGTGGGAGACGCCGGTCGTTTCCAGGTCGGCCTCACCGGCGGCGTGCTCGGCCAGCAGCGCGTCGGTGCGGGCAACGTCAATGCCATCCTGCTCGGCCAGGCCTTGGCCTTTGCCACCCCCGGCAAATCGAGCATCATCGGCGAATACGTCGGCGGCTCGCTCGATTGGCGCGTGCGGAGCAACGTCGCGATTTTTGCCGCGGCCGAGTACACCGCGATGTCGGACTCCAGCAATACCGTCACAGGCATGGCTGGGCTTCGCGTCGGGTTCTAGGCGCGCCACCGGCCACAACAATACTTGGAAAACCCGGAACATCCTGATCTTATCGGCGTCTCCTGTGCAACCGGGGAGACTTGCGATGAGCACGCGACGCGAACATGATCTCTTGGGCGACCGGGATGTTCCGGCGGACGCTTATTATGGCGTGCATACCCTGCGTGCGGTGGAAAATTTCCCGATCACGGGCACTCCGATCTCGATCTATCCCGACCTCGTCACCGCGCTGGCTTCGATCAAGCTGGCGGCGGCTCGGAGCAACCGCGAACTGGGCTTGCTCGATGCCACGCGTGCCGACGCGATCGTTGCCGCCGCCGACGAGATCAGGACCGGCCGGCTGCACCAGCAATTCGTGGTCGACGTCATTCAGGGCGGAGCCGGCACCTCGACCAACATGAATGCCAATGAGGTGATCGCCAATCGCGCGCTGGAGCTGCTCGGCCGGCCCAAGGGCGACTACAAATTCCTGCATCCCAACGAGCACGTCAACCTGAGCCAGAGCACCAACGACGTCTATCCGACGGCGCTCAAGCTTGCGGCCTATGCCGGGATCATGCGGCTGGTCGACGCCATGGCGGTGTTGCGTGGGGCGTTCGAGGCGAAGTCCGAGGAGTTCAAGGACATCATCAAGATGGGCCGCACGCAGTTGCAGGACGCCGTTCCGATGACGCTCGGCCAGGAATTCTCGACCTATGCGGTGATGCTGGGAGAAGACGAGCAGCGCCTGAAGGAAGCGGTGCTTCTGATTTGCGAAATCAACATGGGCGCCACCGCCATCGGCACCGGCATCAACGCGCATCCCGACTATGCGCGTCTGGTCTGCGAGAATTTGCGGACCGTCACCGGCATCCCGGTTATCACCGCCTCGAACCTGATCGAGGCAACGCAGGACTGCGGCAGTTTCGTGCAGCTCTCCGGCGTGCTCAAGCGCGTGGCGGTCAAGCTGTCGAAGACCTGCAACGATTTGCGGCTGTTGTCTTCGGGACCCCGCGTCGGCCTCAACGAGATCAACCTGCCGCCGATGCAGGCGGGCTCCAGCATCATGCCGGGCAAGGTCAATCCGGTGATCCCCGAGGTCGTCAACCAGATTGCCTTCGAGGTGATCGGAAACGACGTGACGGTGAGCTTCGCGGCCGAGGCCGGTCAATTGCAGCTCAACGCCTTCGAGCCCATCATCGCGCACAGCCTGTTCAAGAGCGTCAACCATCTGCGCGCCGGCTGCCTGACGCTGGCCTCAAAATGCGTGAACGGCATCACCGCCAACCGCGAGCATCTGCGCCGCGGCGTCGAACGGTCGATCGGGATCGTGACCGCGCTCAATCCCTATATCGGCTACGCCAATGCGACCGAGATCGCCCAGCAAGCGCTCGCCACCGACCAAAGCGTCTACGATCTGGTGTTGGCAAAGAAGCTTTTGACCCGCGAGCAGCTCGACGAAATTTTGAAACCGGAGGTGCTGACCCGGCCGCGGTCATTCGGCAGCGCCCCAGCGACCGCGGCAACCCATGCCTTGAGCGTGCGCCGGGACCAGACGGATTGAGGAATGCCACCTTGCGGTTTTATTCGGCCGCGTCGCCCTCGATGCCCTCGTTCCGCGACAACAGGAACCTGCCGATTTGATCCGGCGGCAGCGGCCGTGCGATGAGGTAACCCTGAACGTCGGTACAGCCATCCGTGACGACGCGGTTCAGCTGCTCCTCGGTTTCGACGCCTTCGGCAACCGTCGCCATTCCGAGACTCGCGCCGAGCGAGGCGATCGCGCGGACGATCGCCCGGCCGACGGCGTCGTCCGGGGCGCCGCGAATGAAGGACTGGTCGATCTTGATCCGGTCGAATGGAAAGCTGCGCAGATAACCCAGCGACGAATATCCTGTCCCGAAATCGTCGAGCGCGACGCGCACCCCGATATGGTGCAGATCCTGAAGCGTTTCGAGTGCCATCCCGCCGAGATCGAGCATTACGCTTTCGGTGATCTCAAGTTCCAGGCGTTGCGGATCGAGACCGCTTTCGCCGAGCGCAGACATGACCGACGCGATGAGAGTTGGGCTCCGGAACTGGATCGCCGAAACATTGACGGAAACCTTCTGTGAGCCCGGCCAGCTTGCCGCCTCAAAGCAGGCAGTGCGAACCACCCATTCTCCGATCGCGGTGATGATTCCGGTATCTTCCGCGACCGGAATGAATTCGAGCGGTGACACCGCGCCCCGGCTCGGACTGTGCCAGCGCAGCAGCGCCTCGAACCCCGTGATCTCATTCAGCCGCAGGTCCAGCTGAGGCTGATAGACCAGACTGAACTCCCCAAGCGCCAGCGCGCGGCGAAGGTCGACTTCGAGATTGCGGCGATGCCGCATCCTATCGTCCATCGTGGTCTCGAAGAAACGATAGGCTCCCTGTCCGTTGGTCTTCGCGCGATGCAGAGCGAGGTCGGCGTTCCTGAGCGTCTGCTCGCAGTCGGCCACCCCGGCGGGCGGCAGCACGATGCCGATGCTAGCGCAAACGTCGATCAACTGACCCTCGATCAGGTAGGTGTGACCGATCAACTCGACGAGGCGGCTGGCAAGGGCCGCCGCCGCTTGCGGCTGGCCTTGACCGTTCTGGATGATGCCGAACTTGTCGCCTCCAAGCCGCGCCACGATATCGCCGCTTCCGAGCACGGAACGGATCCGCTCCGCGACGAGACGCAATAGCTCTTCTCCGATGTCGCGGCCAAGTGATTCATTGATGGCCTTGAAGCGGCTGAGATCGAGCACCAGTACGGCCGCGGTCTCGGGCGCGCGGTTCGGGTTGTCCAGCAACCTCGTCAGTTGTTCGTGGAACAAAAGGCGGTTGCCGAGTTTCGTCAACGTATCGGTGCGCGCCTTGGTGGATCGCTCGGTCATGCTGTAGGCACTGACCAGCCAGCCGTCCTCCATCGGTATGGTCTCGACCCAGAACGCGCGACCGTCTGAGAGGGTGATCTGACGGTCGCTCTTGCCGTTGTTGGCGCTGGCCTCGCGGTTGATGCGATCGAGCAAATCAGTGCCGCCGAACGTTTGATCGAAAATGTAATTGGGCACCAGCAATTTCCCGTCGGGCCCAACGATCGCAACCGCGCGGTCCATGCTCATGAAGGCCTTGAGCACGAGCTCTGCCCCGCGATCGGATCGGCCGGCCGAATCCTCGCGGAGCTTGTGCGCCGAAGCCCCTGCCGGGCCGACTTGGGAAACTGTCGCGGAAATCGTCATAACTGCGAAGCAGACACCGTATGCGTTGCGAATCTGTGAACCGGCCTGCCGCTGACCAGCCAAATGTAAACAGATCGTTAGCAAAGCTCCCGGCCGGATGAAGGCCAGGCTGCAAATTTGCGTGCGAGCGGCGGACCGCAGGATGTCCAAGACGGATCTTGATCAAGCGCGCGAAAACTTCGAACGGCTTACAATCCGGACTGCAAACGTGTGCTCGACTTTTACGATGCGCGCCGCTACGCACCCGCCGTCGTGAGCCCGCCAATCGCGCCGACCGCGCCTGTGAAATCGGCGGCTCTCACAGGATAAATCGGCGGACATTTCCAAGCGTGTGAGAGGCAACAATGCCGTCCATCCTTCCGTCTTCGCCTCGCGTCGCTCAGGCTTCGCCGGACACGCTTCCCGTTCGGTCAATGGCTGCACCACGCGGAGCCTGAAGGGGCGAAGCGTGTGGCCCGGCCGGCACGGCATTGCGGGAGCAAGCTGCTGATAATAATGGCTAATATCTATGCTTCTTTTGAGTGATACCAACGAAAATACCAGCTATGGCAGGGTCTCTCACGCCACATCCGCGCTTCGGTGGAGATGTGCTTCCTCCTGGCCTTTGCAGAATCATCAATCACATCTCGGGGAGTGGTTTACCGATAGAGGGACCCTTACCCGCAAACGTCGAGGCCACCATGCGAAGGAATTCAATAGTCGCCGCCTTAATTCTTGCAGTGGGTCGCCAGGATTTGTTTGGTCGTCCGTAGTTCCCTCGATTCGGGCGTCTTTTGTTGGGCTGCTATAGCTGGTGAAAGGCGAAATGTGCGAATTCTCATAGTTTGTCTTATGGTTGCGAGTTACTTTGCGTTTTTTCGCGGGATTTGGCCATGAAGCAAATCATTGCTGTTGCACTTTTCGCACTGACCGGGATGGCCTCACCTGCGGCTGCCGAATCGCCGGTCGCACTTGTGGAAGAAGTTCAGGGAAAAGTCACCGGCGCCGAGCCGATGGATTATCTGTCTCCGCGCGCCGTGATCAAGCTTGGGCAGAATGGCTCGGTGGTTCTGAGTTATTTGAACTCTTGTCAACGTGAAACGATAAAGGGCATAGGCACCGTGATTGTCGGCACCGAGGAAAGCAGCGTCCATCTCGCGGATGTCAAGAGCGAAAAGACACCTTGCGATGCAGCTCACTCCCACGCCACCGCGCGCGAGACCGGTGAAGTCGCGGCAACCGTCCTGCGCAGCGTAAGCGGCGCCGCTACAGCTTCCAACACCTCTCAAGTCACGCTTTATGGAGCTTCGCCTTTGGTGGAGGCGAAGGGACGCGGCCAGTTGGTCATCGAGCGCCTGGACGTGACCGGCGAGCGACAAAAGATCGACCTTGATGGGAGTCAGTTGAAGGGCAAGTTCTTCGATTTCGCCCGCGCAAACCGCGCCTTGACCTCGGGCGGCGTTTACCTTGCGACTTTCGGACGATCCCGAATCGTGTTCCGGATCGATCCTCTCGCCAAATCCGGCGCTACGCCAATGGTCGGACGCTTGCTGCGGATGGATTAGGCATTGTCAGGTCCAACGCCTTGAACATCCGTCGCAGCATACGCAACTCCATTGCGATCGGCCTCATCGCGCTAGCCTGCGGCGCATTACGACGTCGCAGGCGGAGAAATATTGGACTGCGCGATGTGTCGGGTGCTGGACTCAATCGAAACAGTGGCACAAGCTAAGATTTGTTCGCTGCGATTGGTCGGCGTTCAACAGGATGCTATTCCATCTTGTGTCTTGTCGTGTCAAAGGTCGTCATTGATCATGCCGCGGCAAAGGTCATCTTTTAATGAAGTAATCGAAGCAGAACTTTGCCGCGGTTCGTGCGTCTCGACGAAAACCGCAGAGGCGGCAGAATTGCAGGGACGCGCGGATGGCTACCACGGGCAAAGCAGTTAACCTCGCCTTGCAGGGCGGCGGAGCGCACGGCGCTTTCGCCTGGGGCGTGGTGGACCGCCTGCTTGAAGATGAACGAATATCTTTCGAAGGGATCTGCGCCACCAGCGCTGGCGCCATGAATGCCGCGGCCATGGCCTACGGCCTGACGACAGGTGGGCGTGAGGGCGCGAAACACACACTCGCCAAATTCTGGCGCCGTGTCAGCGAGGCGTCGGCCTGGAGCCCGCTGCAAAATCCTTTTCTTGGTCCCCTGACGCAAATTCATATCGAGAATTCGCCGGCATTCTTGTTCTTCGACATGATGACACGGTTGCTGTCCCCGTATCAGTTCAATCCGTTGAACTACAATCCATTACGTGTCGTGCTCGAGGAGACAATCGACTTCGAGCGATTACGCGAGCAAACTGCGGTCAAGTTGTTCGTGTGCGCGACCAACGTCCGCACTGGAAAGGTGAAGATCTTCGAGAACCACGAGCTCACTGTTTCCGCCGTGCTTGCATCGGGCTGCCTCCCGTTGCTCTTCCAGGCGATCGAGATCGACGGCGAGGCCTATTGGGACGGTGGCTACATGGGAAACCCGGCAATTTTCCCGCTGATATACGGTTGCCGTTCAACCGACGTCATCGTCGTTCACATCAATCCGATCGTGCGTGAGGAGGTTCCACGCACTGCAAGTGACATCTTGAACCGATTGAACGAGATCAGCTTTAACTCATCCCTGATGCGCGAGATGCGGGCGATCGCCTTCGTCAACAAGCTGATCGGCAGCGGGGCGTTACGCGACGACGAGATGAAGAGCGTCCTGGTTCATGCAATCGAGGCGGAAGCATTCATGAAGGACCTCGGCGTCGCCAGCAAGCTAAACGCGGACTGGGATTACCTTACCCATTTGCGCGATGTCGGCCGTGCCTGCGCCGAACAATGGCTGAAGGCGAATTTTGACCATCTCGGCGTGCGCTCGACCGTCGACATCCGCGCCAAGTATCTGTGAGTGCCACAATAACCCACCCTTGGTTTGACGGCAATTTGCCCGTTCGACAGGCACTGTTGGACGTCCCGCCGGCGGCCAATTCTCGGAAAAGTTGAAACGTGATTTGTTAGCAACAGTTCTTGACTAGTAACGCCCCGGAAAACATCAGGTCCTGATTTTCTTTGCTGGGCGTCATTTTTTAAGATTATGATTTGCGGCGTGGTGCGGTCCATCAGAAGGGCACCGAAGGTTGCGTTTTGAGCTTCGTTAGTTTGGCAAGTATTTTTTTGGTAAGATTCATAATGGCGTTCCAGCGTGGAAACGGGTTTTGGCTTGCCGCCGCTTCGATCGCCGGCTTGGGGGCGATTGCGACGTTGGCTCTGCCGCTGGTTGCGGCCAATGCGCGCGTCAGGCGCCGGCCCGACAGTACCCGATTGAGGTGTCCGTAAACTCTGTCGCCTCTGGCTCGACGCCGCCAGAGCGGAGAAAACCAGACAGGTTTCAATAGTGTGTCCTTGTCAGTGGTCAATCTGGGGGAAGTGGTCATGAGAAGAACGGTCGCATTTGCGCTCGCCATGGCGAGCCTGGTTGCTACGAACGCACGTGCCGCGGATATGGGCTTGTTTACCGCCCCGCCGCAGTTCAAGGATCCGCTTCCCGATAGTCTGACTTGGTACGGCGTCACCCTTTTTGCCACCATTGACGTCGGTTATGCCTACCAGACCAACGGCCGTCCGCTTGGTGCCATAGTCTCGGGTCTTGAATTCATCCCGTTCACAGCCACCAGGAACTACACGGGCCAGAGGATATCGACGATTGCTGAAAGTGGTCTGACACAATCGAATATCGGCGTGAAGTTCGATGAACCGCTCGGCCTCGGCTGGAGCGCCATCGGCCGGGCCGACACGGGTTTCGATCCGCTGACGGGAAAGCTCTCCGACGGTTGCAGCTCGTTTATTCAGAATGCGGGCGTCCCCTATAACCAGCAAAATTCAAATTCTGACACCGGCCGTTGCGGCCAGGCGTTTAATAGCCAACTCTTTGGCGGTGTCAGCAACAAGCAATACGGCTCGCTGACGTTCGGCCGGCAGAATTCATTCCAGCTCGACGCCATCACCACTTACGACCCGTTGGCCCTTTCCTACGCCTTCTCGCTGCTCGGCTATTCCGGCACCGATGCCGGCTCCGGCAGCACGCAGGCCGCGCGCTGGGATAACTCGGCCAAATATGTCTACGATTTAGGACCCGTCAGTGCCGGCGTCATGTATTCAAACGGCGGCAGCAATACCGGCATGTTCGGCAGCGGTTACGGCCTTTTCATCGGCGGAAACTACAGAGGCTTCTATGCCGAAGCGGTCTATACCAAGGAGCACGGCGCCGTAAACCTGCAGACCGCGGTCAACGATGCTGTCGGGAGCCAGACTCTTGCCGCCAGCATTTCGGACGACACGATGTGGTCGGTCATGGGCAGGTATACCTTTGAGTTCGGCGGCCAACCCGTGGGTGGATTGCCCACCAAGGCACCAAAGACCGATGTCCCCGGCGACAAGCTGACATTTTTTGTCGGTTACACCCATGTCGATCAGGCAAACCCCAGCACCCCCATTACCTTCGGCAACGCGGCAGGCGGATATCCGCTCACCGTCTCAGCGACACTGCCCGACAACAACGCCTTCACGACGGACAAAATCCTGCAGTTCTTCTGGGCCGGGGCGAAGTATGATTTCGCCTGGGGTCTGAGCCTGACAGGCGCTTTTTATCACGTGAACCAGAACTCGTTCGTAGCCGACAGCGCGCCCTGCGTCGCCGGCGGCGCCAGCAAGACCGACTGCTCCGGTGACTTCAACCAGGTCTCGTTCGTAGCCGACTACAACTTCACCAAGCATCTCGATGTGTACGCCGGTGTCACCTATGCCAAGGTGACCAATGGCCTGGCTTCGACATTCCCCGGCACGCCCGGCGCCAAATTCGGCTTTGCCGGAACTGGAACGAGCGTTGACACGGCGGCGTTCATGACGGGCTTGCGCATCAAGATCTAAGGCGAGCGGCCGCTGGCGTCCCGCGCCTGCGCTTGCGGAATGGTTGAAGGCGAATTTTGACCATCTCGGCGTGCGCTCGACCGTCGACATCCGTGCCAAGTATCTGTGAGTGTGACACTTAACCCACATACCGGTTTGACGGCAGTTTGCCTGCTCCCAGGACAACCTCAAGTTACTATTCGGACGCCGCCGCTGGCCGGCTAATTCCTGGGAAAAGTAGAAGCGTGATTTTTTAGCAACAGTTAGGCCTGGAAAACATCAGGCTCTGATTTTCTTTTGCTCCGCGTCATTTTTTGAGATTATGGTCTACAGCGTGGTGCCGGGCTCATCAGAAGGGTCCCGAAGGTTGCGTTTTGAGGTTCGTTAGTTGGCAAGTATTTTTTTTGGTAAGATTCACAATGGCGTTCCGGCTTGGAAACCGCGTTTGGCTTGTCGCCGCTTCGATCGCCGGCTTGGGCGCGATGGCGACGTTCGCTCTGCCGCTGGTCGCGGCCAATGCGCGCTCGGCATCGGCCTCGCTTAGCGACGATAATGACGCTGCCGACGAGGATATCGCTCGGCTTGCGAATTATCTAGTTCAAGTCAACGGCGCCAAATCGACATCTACCGTGCACCGCGCTGACGTTGCTGCCGTCGAAGATATCACTCGGCTTCAAAATTATTTGGCCCAGGTCGATGTAGGGGGGCGGTATAAGGTCGCCCAGAGCAACAAAGACGATTTGCTGACGCCGCCGGGCCCCGCCGCTCCCGCCCAGTCCGGGTCGGGCAAGCCCTCAGGCAATAATGACCTGTTGGCGCCGGCGCCAGGCGGCAACGACCTTCTGACGCCGGGAGGCAGCAAGCCTCCGGAGGACGCCCTGAAGGTTGCTCCCGGCGCCGCCAAGGAATCGGAGGAGACTAAAAAGAAGCAGGCGGACGACGAGGCCAGGCGGAAAGCAGCGGACGCCGCGCACGAGAAGTTGTTTCTCGAAACCAAGTATCCGTCGGCGAGCACATGCGCGGTCTGCCACGTCAAGCAATTCGAGGAATGGTCGGTCTCACAGCATGCCTACGCTCAAGTGAGCGTCGTCTTCAATGCGATGCAGACCAAGATCAACATCAACTCCGGCGGCACCAATGGCGATTTCTGCATCCGCTGCCACACACCATTGGGAATGAATCTCAACGAGTCCGTCTACGGCTCGAACCTCAACCGCACGCCGGCATCGCGGGAAGGTATAACGTGCGTGGCCTGTCATCGTGTCAACCAGGCCTACGGCAAGATCAGTGCGCGGATGGCGACGGTGGAAGGCGACCTCTATTCTCCGGTCTACGGACCCAAGGGCGGCGCCGAACTCAAGCGGGTGCTCAGCAAACCGGAGCAGTACCGCGTAACGACCTCCAAGGATAAGCCTGGGCGCGCCATCCATACCGTGGTCAAGCAGGCATTTTTCCTGACCAAATCCCAGTTCTGTGGGACCTGTCATGACGTCACGCTGCTTAACGGATTCAAGCTGGAAGAGGCCTTTTCTGAATTCAAGGCTTCACCGGCGGCCAAGGATGGTACGACGTGTCAGGACTGCCATATGGGCAGGGTGCAGGGCGTGGCATCAGGTTATGACTTCGGGCCGGCGGCGATCGTCGGCGGCGTGCCGACCAGGGATCGCAAGATCACCAACCACACCTTCGCCGGCCCCGACTATTCCGTGATCCACCCCGGGATCTTTCCGCAAAATGCCGAGGCCCAGAAATTCAAGACGCTCGCGGAATGGCTCCAGTTCAACTACAAGGCCGGATGGGGTACCGACAAGTTCGAGGATTCTGCGCCGAAGGACTACAAATTCCCGGAGGCATGGAAGTCGCGCGATGAACGCTACGAAGCGCAGGCTATCCTCAAAGTGCAGTACGAACGCCTGGCGAAAGTGCGCCGGCTGCGTTTGCAGGTTTTGCGCAACGGCATCCACCTCAGTGACCAGATCAATCTTATCAGGAACGATGCCGGCGGCCTGCAGTTCTCGATCGACGTGATCAATGCAACGAGAGGTCACGGCGTGCCGACGGGATTCGACGCCGAGCGGCTGTTTTTCCTCGAGGTCACGGTCACGGACAGCCACGGCAACAAAGTCTACGTCTCCGGTGATCGGGATCCAAACGGCGATGTCCGTGATACGCACTCGGTCTATGTGCATAACGGCGAATTGGAAGAGGACCCGGATCTCTTCAGTCTGCAATCGATCTTCCTGGTGCGCACGCAACGCGGCGGCGAGCGTGAGCAGGTTCTGCCGACCAACCTTTCGGCCGACGTGCTGCCCTTCGTGCGACCGGAAGGCCGCGCCACGACTCTTGTCGGGCATCCGCTCGGAGCTCGCAAGCACAAGCAAACCATCGAGCCGTTAGGGCGCCGGACGGCGACCTACACCGTGCCCGCCGAAAAGCTCCGGAGCGGCGAACGCTACAGGATCACGATCCGCTTCATCGTGCAGATGGTACCCATCAACTTGATCGACACAATTAAAGACGGGGGGTTCGATTACGGCATGAGTCCCGCCGAGATCGCCCGTTTAATCGTCAATGGAAGTGACGCGCTCTGGACGCGAAGCGTTGAGGTAAGATTGCCGTAAGTGTGGCAAAGGGTGGGGCGGAATGCGAGCGAGATGGTTGCTTATTTGCGTGGTGGCGCTGGTCCAGCCAGGTAGCCTTGCCGCGCAGGCTGCCGGGGCAGGCCCGGCTGCACAGCAGCCTGCGGTCGTAGTAGTTGCGGCCGCGACGACGACCAGTACAGACGACGGCCAGAACAAGAAGAGGCTGAGCGAAAGTCCCAAACCGCAGCCCAAACAGAAGACGGCCCGCTCGGAGCAGAGCCACAGCAAAAGCAGGTTGAGCAACAAGCCCGTTCCGCTGCTGAAGGAACATGTGCAGTTGCCCGAACGCAATCCGCCGATTATCGAATGGAATTTACCGTTCCTCGGTCCCGGCAACATCATATCCGGGTTCAAATCACCCACAGGTGCGGTTTGGCAGCCGGCCTTTTGGGTGTTCGGCGATTTTCAGACCAGCGCGGGGGCCTTCAACGATGGCGTCAACCCCGGACGGCAATATGTGTCCGCTGCGGCCAATATCTTCGGCAACCTACAGCTCACGCCTACCGAGCGGGTTGTGATCGGATTTACTCCCCTTTCCCAGGGAAGCAATCTGGGCACCGGGGTGCTAAACGTCAACGGTCAGGGCACCAGTTTCGTGAACGCGCTGAATCCCAATATCCAGACTTTGTTTTTTGAGGGCGATACTCGCCAATTGTTTCCTGGAATCGACTCCGACGACAGAAAGGGCCTTGATTTCGGCTTTGCCATCGGTCGCCAGTGGATCACCTTCCAGGAAGGCATCATGATCAACGACAACTTCCAGGCGCTGGGAATTACAAAGGACACGATCCAGATCCCGGGGCTCACCCAGGATCTGCGCATCACGGGATTATACGGTTGGTCCGACATCAGACGGAACGATACCTTTCCTGATCATTCCGCCTACCTACTCGGCATCTTCAGTGAGATGGATTTGCGTAAATCCATCGTGACTTTCGATTTTGCCTATGTAGGCAGCGATAACCCGACGGACCAATTTGGGGTCCAAAGGGGTGGGTCAGGCGTGTTTTTCGGCACCTCCGCGACACAGCGGTTCGGAGCACTCAACACTGCATTCCGGATCAATACCTCGACGGCGCTCGACGGCACGGGAACGGCGGTTGATAACGGCGCCTTGTTTTTGGCCGAATTGTCCCGGACGATGCCGGGTTCAACCAACATCATCTATGCGAATTTCTTCGGGACCGCGGGTGACTACACCTCCGCTGCCCGCAGCGCTCAAGTTGGTGGCCCGCTGGAACGGGTCGGCATTCTGTTCACCCCGCTGGCTGCGGGGTTGGCCGGTTCGCCGATTCCAGGCGACGCAAACCGCGCTTTCGGCGGCGCGCTCGGCTATCAAATGTTCTTTGGTCCCAGAAACCAGTTGACGATTGAACTCGGGGGCAAAGCAGGCAAGGAATTTGTCAATGGCATCCAGAGTGTAGTCGACCCGATCGACTTGAACTTGATTCCTCCCGGCCTTCAGGCCCTCGTGTTGGGGAGGGAACTGACAAGCCTCGTCAACCAGAGCGAGGTCGCCCTCGGCGGTCAATATATGTACGCAATCACAAGCAGGACCAGTGTCCAGGCGAATGCTTTCGTGCTCGATCACGTGTCCGGCGGAGACTTCGGGTGGGGTCTCGCCGTCGGAACCAGGACGCGGTGGTGACGCGGTGACGGCCTGGCTAGTGTCCCGAATCCGAAGTTCGCACGCATTTGCGGCCCCTCTTTTGCGAACTTCGGATTCGAAAGGACACTAGAAATCTGTAATTCTAGTGTGGTTTTGGTTCAGAAGTTCTCTTGACGGATTCGCGGCGCTGGTGAAGAGAACTTCTGAACCACCACACTAGAGTGAACCCAGCATTCCGAAAGGCAGCGTCTAGTGGTTCTGCTGATACAACTCTGTGGCGCATTGATCATTGGGGCCGTGTTGTTGCAGGCAAGTATCAACTTGTTCGCAGAAGCCGGCCACGCCGTTCGCAAACGTCACATGGACCGTCGAAGGCTTGCCGCCTTTACGGCGCAGACGAATGTCCTGATCAGGCGCGCCGAGGCTTCGCGCGACCGCGCAGAGCTGACCTGGTCGGGAAAGCGGAAATTCCGGCTTGTCAGGACGAGGATCGAAAACCGCGCGAAAGATGTCCGTTCGTTCTATTTGGAACCGCACGACGGCGGTGCCCTGCCGCCATTTCTGCCGGGGCAGTTCCTGACTTTCGAACTTAACATACCTGATCACCCCGTCCCGGTAGTGCGGTGCTACTCTCTGTCAGACAGCCCGCTGGTGCGTGACAGGTATCGGGTCAGTATCAAACGAATTCCGCCGCCGCCAAAGGCTGCGCCGGAGATTCCTCCCGGCCTGTCCTCGAGTTATTTTCACGACAGCCTCAAAGAGGGCGACATTGTTGACGTCAAGGCGCCGGCGGGTGGATTCCATCTTGATACTGCCTCCGAACGCCCCGCCGTTTTCATAGCGGGCGGAATAGGCCTTACGCCGGTCTTGTCGATGTTCAAATGGCTGGCCGATACCGGCAGCAAGCGGACGGCGTGGTTTTTCCTCGCGGTCAGAAACAGCAATGACATCGCATTGCGTGACGAAATCAGGGATGTCGCAGACAAAAACAAGGCGCAGTTCCACACAGTAACGTTGTATTCCGAGCCGACGGACCAATGTGTTGAAGGCAAAGATTACGACTGCAAGGGCTTTCTCAATATCGACGTACTCAAGCGGTATTTGAAGACATCGAACTACGAGTTCTACACTTGCGGTCCGCCGCCGATGATGGAGGCCATCGTCAAAGCACTGCTTGATTGGGGCGTTCCCGAGTCTGACATCCACTTCGAGGCGTTCGGTCCCGGATCGGTAAAAAAAGTCCAGCGGCCAGAGCCTGAGGGCGCAGCTGCGAGCCAGGGCTTCAAGGTCGAGCTTGCGCGGTCAAGAAAGACTTTGGTCTGGACGAAGGCGGCGGGGAGCTTGCTGGAACTGGCTGAGGCTAACGGCATCAGGATCAATTCGGGATGCCGGGCGGGTAACTGCGGCACCTGTGTTACGGCAGTAAAAAATGGTAGCGTGAGTTATCTTATCAAGCCAGCGAGCAATCCGGCACCGGGCTCGGCATTGCTTTGCATCGCTTATCCGGACGGAAATATCACGGTCGACGCATAATAGTCGCAGATCGGAGATTGCGGCAGTTTGACAAACCACCTGTTGAATCGGAGACGGAAATGACAACCACGCCGATAAATCTGACGACGCCACTGTGGCTGGTACGGATCGCGACGATGGTGCTACTAACGGGAATTGGGCTATCTGCCGCGCGCGCGGGCGATCCTACGCTGATTGTAGGACCGAATGCATGCGGTGAGTGCCATAAAAAGGAATCGGTGATCTGGCAGAACACCCACCACTTCACGACATTCCGGGACCTTCCCAACAAGAAAGAAGCGGAAGACATCGCCGCAAAGATGGACGTCAAGCGTCTCAAGGCGGACAGCCTGTGCCTGAACTGCCATTTTACCTTGCAGGTACCGGACAAGGTGATTGCCGGTATTTCGTGTGAGTCCTGTCATTCCGGGGGCAAGAACTGGATCAAGGTCCATGCCGAATTCAGCGGCAAGAAGGAAGGCCAGGAAACCAAGGCTGAGATCGCCGCACGCTGGCAGAAATCCGAGGCAGCCGGCATGATCCGCCCGACCGCCTATTACCTGCTCGCCAAGAACTGCCTCACTTGTCACGTTGTGCCGAACGAGAAGCTTGTCAATGTCGGTGGTCACGCCGCCGGCAGCCCCTTCGAGCTGGTGAGCTGGAGCCAGGGTGAAGTTCGTCACAACGTCTGGTACAACAAGGGCGCATCCAACCCGGAAGGCTCGCAAGTCCGCAAGCGTATGATGTTCGTGGTTGGCCGTGTGGTCGAATTAGAGACCGCGCTGATCGGCGTCAGCAAAGCCACCACCAAGGACACCTATGCGTTGAAGATGGCCACACGCGCCGATGCTGCCCGCAAGGCCGTTACTGCCTTGGCCAATCTCTTGCCAAATGCGCCGGAACTCAAGCAAATTTCCGATATCGGCCAGGGGGTAGGACTGAAGCTGAACAACGAGGCCGAGTTGGTTGACGCAGCTGGCAAGATTTCCGTCCTGGGGTTGAAATTTTCAAACAGCTACGACGGCTCTGGATTCAGTGCCGTCGACCAGTACATCCCGGGGTCGGACAAGTACAAAGGACAGGTCTCAAACTGAGATGGCGAAACCCAAGTCAGAGCCTGTCGAAGAACGCAATCGCCGATGGGACAAGCCGTTTGGCGACGAACCGCTTGATTCGGAAACCGTTGCCCGCATTCTCTCACTGCCAGCCTTTGCTGATGTCAGCGCGGCTGATTTCCAGACTTGGCTGCCACTTGACAAGATCATTGCCAATGACGGCCGCTTGCAAAGATACCAGCAAGGCGAGGTGATTATCCGCAAGGGCGACTACGGCAATTCGTTGTTTGTTATTCTGGAGGGCGGAGTCCTCACGCTCCCGGTTCCGATCAATATCAAGAGCCAAGGCCAAGGCCAAGGCCAAGGCCAAGCGTCGCAGCCGGGGAGAAGCTGGTGGCGATCGATCGCACGACTGTTCGCGAGAGCCAATCCTCCCGAGTATCGGGCGACACGGCGACGCTGGCGCGGACGCGAAACGGTGGTACCCCAGTCAAAGGCGCCGAGCGGGCTGGGCAAGATCGATATCGATGACGCAAAGAGGCAATATCCGACGATCCCAATGCAGGCACCCCAGGTCTTTGGCGAACTGGCAGCCCTGACGGGAAGACAACGTACGGTCACGGTCATCGCCTCAGAAGACGACACGCTTCTGTTTGAGCTGCGCTGGCAGGGTGTGCGGGATATCCGCACCTGGTCCGCGCCGTTCCGGCAGCGCATCGACCAGCTCTACCGCGAACGGGGTCTGGTGAGCCGGTTACGGGAATGTCCGATTTTTCATCATTTGGATCAACAGGCTCTGGACGAAATCGCGAGGGAATCGCTGTTCGAAGCCTACGGCAATGTCGATTGGATGCATCACTTCAAAAAGGAAATTGAACGACGGACCGGTGCTAGCCGCGTCATCGAACAGGAAACGATGATTTGCGAGCAGGGAGATCATGTTGACGGGTTGTTGTTGATCAACAGGGGCTTTGCCAGAGTGACCGAACGTGTCGACTACGGCGAGCAAGCGATCGATCATCTATCCGTCAACGATGTGTTCGGCCTCAACGAAATCGCCGCAATCGCGGCCGGAGCAACCGGTGTGACACTGAAAGCCAGTCTGCGCGCGATCGGCTACCTCGACGTCATCCGCATTCCGACAAAATTGGTTTGCAAATACGTGCTGCCCGGCCTGCCTTCTCATTTCCGTAGCGACAGGTGGGCCGCAGCGATTGCCGACCCCGAGTATGTAAAGATGCGGCAGGAGATGATGGATTTTGTCGTCGATCATCGCTTCATCAACGGCGAGAAAGCGATGGTGATCAATCTCGATCGCTGTATAGGCTGCGACGACTGCGTGAAGGCTTGCGCGACCGCGCATGACAACAACCCGCGATTCACACGGCACGGTTTCTCGCTTCACAACGCCATGGTCGTCAATGCTTGCATGCACTGCACCGATCCCGTCTGCTTGATCGGTTGTCCGACCGGAGCGATCCATCGGGTGGAGGGTTCCGGGACAGTGGTCATCGACGATGGTACCTGCATCGGCTGCGCCACCTGCGCCAATTCTTGCCCGTACAACAATATCAAGATGGTGGATATCCGCGACAAGACTGGCGCGTTTATCCTCGATGGCGAAGGTCTGACGATCAGTCGTGCGACCAAGTGCGACCTTTGCGTCGATCAACTAACCGGGCCGGCTTGCGTGCAGGCTTGCCCCCACGATGCCCTTATCCGTATCGATGTTCGCGATTCGAGGAAGTTAATGACGTGGCTTGGTTGAACCGGTTATTCGGCAGGAACAACGCTGTCAATCTTGCGTTCGCGGGCGTCGCATTCGCGCTATTCTATGTGGAAAATTGGCGGCGCGATATTGCCTTGTACGATGCCCGGTTCTTCAGCGGCTGGTTTTTGCTTGCGTGCATGATGGTTATGCTGCTGCTGACCTGGCGAAAGAAAGTCGTTATCCTTCCCTTCGGCCGCGTCAGGTTCTGGCTGCTCGTGCACTACTACGTCGGCTTCCTGACGGTCGCGGTCTTCATCGTCCACACCAAACATGTACTCCCCGGGTCTCTGCTGCACTGGCTGCTCTGGAGCCTGTTCGTGTTAGTCAGCCTGAGCGGGCTGGTAGGCGCCCTCGTAAGCAAGATCGTTCCGCCGCGGCTTGAGGCGCAAGGCGAACGCTTCCTGTTCGATCGCATCCCGTTGTTCCGGGCGCAATTGGCGGAACAGGCAGAAGCGATAGCTCGCGATTCCGTCCTGGATGGCAATACCCAGAGCATCGCCAGGCTCTACGTTGGTACCCTGAGTGAATTCTTCGCGGGCCCGCGCAACACCCTCTCGCATCTGGCGGCGTCGAAGGTGCCACTGGCGCGCATTCTCGGCGAACTGTCTGCCACAGAGCGATATCTCGACGAAGCCGGCAAGGTTCGCTTGCAAAAATTGCGGGATCTTGTCGAGGCCAAGAGCAATCTCGATTTCCACTACGCCAACGGTGGCCTGCTGCGGCTATGGCCTTTCTTGCACGTCCCTGCGACCTACGCTCTTTTGACGGCGACGGCGGTTCATGTGGTGCTGGAATACGCATTTGCGGCTGGGTAGGTCGGCATGATCGTCCTCCAAAAATTCGGCTTCAAAGAAAGCAAGTACGAACGTCCCCAGGATGCGTGGGTTTGCGGGCATCTGGCGGACGGTAAGCCTTGCGATCTGGGCCCAGGTCTGGATGGTCGGTGCAGGGTCACTACGGTCTGCCAACCGCGACTGGAGAACGAGCGGTGGCAATGCCGGCGACCTGCGAGCGCAGGCGGCCCCTGCCAGGCGGGTCCGCTGCCGGACGGACGGTGCTGCATGACGTTGGAACGCTGCATCCCGCGTCCGAGCCTTCGCAGGATGCGTAAGCGCAGCGTGTTTGCAGCGACGGCGCTCATGATCGGAGTTTTGGCGATCGGCCTCGGCGGGGAAGCCGGACGGCAATTCATGATGCCGGGCAAACTCTCTTCACACCATGCAGGCCTTACCGACTGTTCGACTTGCCATGCAGGCGGGCGTTCGGACCAGGCTGATTTGTTGCACCGCTTGGTCACGACCGTCGAGCCGCGGCAAAATTCCAATTTGTGCGTCACCTGTCACGTCATGGGTGCGGACCCATTTACTCCACACACACACCCGGTTGAAGACTTGAAGCGGCTCACCGAAACGCTTCGCAGCGATCCGAGAAACGGACAGCTCCAGGGCCTGATGCAGCGTATCGCTTTTCCTGCCGCCACAAGATCGCCGGCGGCCGAAATGGAGATTAACTGCGCGACCTGCCACAAGGAGCACGAGGGCGTGTTCGCTAATCTGAAGGAAGTCTCGAACCAGCGCTGCCAGACCTGCCACGTGTTCAAATACGATTCATTCGCCGGTTCGCATCCGCAGTTCACGAATTTTCCGTATCACCGGCGGCCGCGCGTCATCTTCGACCATCAAACGCATATGGCGAAATATTTCCCTGATGCCGTGAAAGCCGCGGTTGCGGGTCAAGTCGCGCCTGACAGCTGCTCGGATTGCCATCAGCCGGGCGTCAGGCAGAAATTTATGGTGGTCAAGTCGTTCACTACCATGTGCTTCGGATGTCACAACGGCGACATCACCGGGGCAACGCAGGTGAGCGGACCAAAGGGCATCGATATCATCTCGGTGCCGGGACTTGACGTGGCCACGCTGACCGAACGCGGCATCGACATCGGCAGTTGGCCCAAGGAATCGGAAGCAACGTTGACGCCTTTCATGCTGCTGCTTTTGGAATCGAGCGGCGAAGACGTCGTATCGGGCATCGCGGGGCTCGATTTGCTTGATCTGAGAAAGGCCAGCGATCAAGATCTCGCGCGAGTTGCGAGGCTGGCGTGGGCGGTCAAGCAGCTATTCAGTCGGCTGGAGACCACCAACCCGGCTGCTGCGAGGGTGCTCGCTGGCAGCGACGATCCGAAGAAGCGAAGCAATTTTCTGCAAATCGGAGCGCTGACAGGTGGCATGTCCCATGACGTGGTCGTGGCAGGCAATCACGATTGGTTCCCGGATTTGAAGGACGATCTACAGCAGCATGAGCGCGGCGAACCGACGCGCGATTTCAAACCGCCGGCAAAGGCTCCGGCTAATGTGGCAAAACCATCAAACGCCCAGGTCGGCGGTGGTGGGAATGCAATCGCAACGAAAAAGACACCAAGGCCAGCAGCATCCGACGACATCCTCGCTTCCGGAGGCAACGCGCCCGGCAAGAAGGATGACATCCTTGCCCCAGCAGGCAACGCGGCGAGCAAGAAGGATGACATCCTCGCTCCCGGCAATAACGACGCAATTCTTGCTCCGAACAAGAAGGATGACATTCTTTCGGGGGACAAGGCCGAAGCTGGCAATATCTTGTCGGGCGGAGGCAGCGAGAATGTTCTCGGCGGTGCCCCAGCCAAGAAGGCCGATACGAACACTGGTACCGACGCAAAGAAATCAGCCGACGTGTCGCCCACGCGGTTCGATCCCGAGGTTTGGAGCGAGAACGGCGGCTGGTATCGAGAGGATTTCACCATCCGGTATCGCCCGACCGGTCATGCCGATCGATTCCTGCAAAGCTGGCTAGACTATGCCGGAGGCGGCTACGGCCCCAAACTTCACGACCAACTCACCCCGATCTTTGATGAATTGGCATCGCGTGAGGCTGTCGGTCGCTGCACCAAGTGCCACAGCGTTGACGATGCAGCTGGAACCAAGATCATAAATTGGCGGCCCTTCAATCCAGATACGATCGGGAATCGCTTCATCAACTACTCTCATAAGCCACACGTTGAACTGATCGGTGCCAAGACCTGTGTCAAATGTCACGAATTGCGGCAAGGCGAAAATCAATTTCAGAAGACTTATCAAAACGGCGATCCGGCCAACTACACACCGAACTTCAAGAACCTGGAAAAATCCGTTTGCGCTACTTGCCACAGTCAGCAAGTCGAGTGGGAAAACTGCACGCTTTGTCACGGCTATCATGTCCGCGGAGTCGTTTCGAGTTCGCCGATTCCCACGCTCCCAGTCGCGTTCGGCCAGCCGGCCGTATCAGCCCCGACGGCACCGTCGGATCCGGACGCCGTGGCGCACCACGACTACATGATGGCTGAAAGCGCCGGGACCAGACAGGCTTGGGAAGACTTTACCGCAAATCATCCGTCGGGCCCTTATCACGAGATGGCGCTCCAACAAATCGCCAAACTGAGCGCTGCCGGGCCCGACAAGTCCGCGGCGGCTCTCCCCGACAATTCCGCAAAGGTGACGGCCGAAAAGTCCCCGGTTGCCAAATCAGACGAGCTACAGCCGACCACGCCTGGCAAATCGGCAACTGTTACACCCAGCGATTCCGCGTCTTCCGACTCCGCCAAATCTGCAAGCGCAGACACCGGTGAGCCCAATGACGCGACTGGCTTTTATCAGCGCGGCCGGGAGAGGGCAGTTCGGGGCGAGTTTGAATTGGCCGTCAAGGACTACAACGAGGTGATCCGCCGCGACCCACGCAATGCAGGTGCGCTTAACGATCGCTGTTGGGTCCTTGCGATGCTCGACGAGGTGAAGGCTGCGCTGAAGGATTGCAACGAGTCTCTGCGAGTTACGCCAAATTATCCCGAAGCTCTCGACAGCCGCGGGTTGGTCAATTTGAAACTCGGCCTCTATGATAAGGCGATCGCCGACTACAGCGCCGCGCTATTCTACAATCCCAGGCGTGCGTCCGCGCTCTACGGCCGCGGGCTCGCCAAGCGACGCAGCGGCCAGGCCGCTGGCGCCAAATCCGACATCGACATGGCAAGAAGTATCCAGCCCACCATTGTTGGCGAGTTCGCTTCCTATGGCATCCAATAAGAAAACATCGGCAAGCCTGATCCGGCGCTGCGCGCGAGGGTCGCTTTTTGCCCTTTCAATACGCGGTCGATGCCCTATGTTGGTCAGGTCCCGCTTGGAACTGCCGGCTGGTCGGTATCTGCGTGGTCCCGCCCGCCAAGCCGGGCTGAAATCGGCTTATCCAAACTGGACAGGGGAGACTTTGACATGAAGGCTGTCATCGCGGTTGTCGTTGGTGCGGTCGCTCTGGTGGTTGTTCAATGGAGTGCTGCATCCGCAGAGAATGCTTGCCCCGACCCTTGGGCGAATGTGCAGGGCACTTACAAGTGCGAGGGGCCATGCAACTATACAGGTTCGGTTTGCAATCTGCCTGAATACGCCACCGGCTATAAGAGATGGCGATTCAACGATGGCCGGAGCGCGACCACGGGCGTCCTAGTAGTCGAAGGTGCCGCAACCATTTCATTCGCGACGACGTCGGGATGGACCCTTACTACTGCCAATACGTCGGATTGCGGCACGACAATCCAGTTCGACGGCACACCCAAGGGCGTGACATGGAGGCGGATCGATAACAGTCCGCGCATGTGCGGCGGCCGGTCGGGCAGGAAGACCCACTAACTGCCAATGCGAGCCTGACAACCTGCCGAACCCGCCCAAGCAGAGCAACTCGTGAAAGACGACCCCTCACTCAGTGTCTGAACCCCTCGGTCGCGCTGGTTATGGCAAAAATCAATTGATGAGTGCGCCGAGTCATAGTTAGGGGATACTTGTTGGGACACCGTTCTTGGTATTAGCAGCCGGCGGACAGCGCTCGAAACCCAGGAGCAAGGGTCCAATGTGCAGTTTGTCCTTGTCGACTTACGTAGGCTAGCAATGCGACTGGGCCTGTGGAGCAGACTGGCTGTTTTTCTGGTTGTGACGGCCGCCTTTGCTCCGGCAGCCGCGCAGGAGGTCGACATCGCCGCTGCGCAAAGGCGCTTCCAGGAGCTCTATGCTGCCGGCAACTATTCCGCAGCCCTTGACGCGGCACAGTCAACTGAGGCGGTAGCCAAGCGCCGCGGCACGAACAACATCACTTACATCTCGGCACTCAACGATTTGGCTCGTGCCCATCAGGCGTTGGGCCACTATGGTGACGCGGCCGCCATGTTCAAGCAGGTGCTGGGCGCCCTGCAAAAAAATATCCCGCCGTCCGATCCCCGCATCGCGCAAGCTCTCGCCAACCTTGCCACGGTATATCTGCTGCAGGGCAACAACGGTGAGGCGGAGAGGCTGTACAAACAAGCTCTCGAGATCGTGACAAAGTCGCTGGGGCCGAATGATCCCGCCGCCGTAACGCTGACCGGCAATCTTGGGGATGCCTACAAGAACCAGGCACGTTATGCGGAGGCGGAGGCGCAGTACCAGCGAGCGCTTGATATGGCCGAGAGGGTGCACGGAGCAAACAGTCTCCAGGTGGCGCTGGTCCTCAACAATCTCACCAAGGTCTATGAGGATCAGGGCCGCTTCATCGAGGTCGAGGCAGCAACCAAGCGGGCACTCGCGATCCGAGAGGAGGCGCTCGGTCCGAAACATCCCGATGTGGCCGCGAGCCTCAACAATCTGGCGCATGTCTACGAGCGGGTGGGGCGCTATTCCGAGGCCGACAGCCTGTTTCAGCGCGCCATCGAGATTTGGGAGAAGGCGCTGGGCCCGAATCATCCTCTCCTTGCCACGTCACTGCTCAACCTGGCGAGCGTTTACGCGGACGAGGGTCGGCTCGACGAGGCCGAAGCGCTTTACAAACGCGCACTCGGCATTCGGGAGGCCGTGTTCGGCTCAAACAGCACCAACGTGGCCACCGTTCTCAACAATCTCGCTGCAGTTTATGAATCCGAGGAGCGCTACAGCGACGTCGAAACATTTGCCAAACGGGCGCTCGACATCGTCGAGAAGTCTCTCGGCCCGGAAAATCCCGACACCGCCAAGGTGCTCCGCAAGCTCGGCGTCGCCTATGACGGCGAGCGGCGATACGCCGCGGCGGAACTGCAGTTCAACCGCGCCCTCACGATCTTCACAAAGACATTCGGGCCGAGCCACCGTTTCGTTGCCACGGTGCTGATCAGCGAAGGCCACCTTTTCGAGCACCAGGGACGCTACGAGGAAGCCGAACGCGCCTACCAGCAGGCGCTCGAAATTAACGAGAAAACGCGCGGCGTGAACCATCCGGAAGTCGCGAGAGTCCTGAATGATCTCGCCGCCTTGAGTATCACGCGCAACAACCCTGCCGGTGCGATCGCCTATTCTCGCAGGGCGACTGCGGCTATCCTGGCGAATGCCGGCGACGATGTTTCGGCAGGTCGGTCGTCGAGCGACGATCTGGACGATCTGATCGAACGGCGCAGAGGCATTTTCCTGACGCATGTGGCGAGCCTGGCGGCCGCCGAGCGCGCAGGAATAAGCTCCGCCCAGGCGCTCGGCCAAGAGGCGTTCGAAATTGCGCAACGGGCAAACCAGTCGTCGGCGGCCGCGGCCCTCCAACAATTGGGGCCCAGATTTGCCACCGGCAACGATGCGCTTGCCGCGCTGGTGCGCTCGAGCCAGGATCTATCCGCCTATTTGCGCGACCGCAACAAAGCACTGGTCGAGGCGCTGGCGAGGCCGGTTGTGCATTCGAATACGACGCAGATCGATGACATCCGCGCGAAAATTGCCGATGCCGAAAGGAAACTGGCCGCCACCTCGGCACAGCTGCAAAAGCAATTTCCCGAATTTGCGACGCTGGCCAAGCCCAAGCCTTTGAGGGTCGAGGAAGCACAAAAGCTGCTGGGCGCTAACGAGGCGCTGGTTCTTTTTCTGACGGGCAACAAGGAGAGCTACGTCTTCGCCCTGACGGCTACCGATTTTAACTGGCGCGTGATCGCGATCGGGGCAGACGATCTTGCAACCGAGATCGAGAAGTTCCGAAGTGGAATGGACGCGAGCCAACTTCAGCTGTTCGATCTCGACCTGGCGTACCACTTGTTTGGTGAGCTGATGGCTCCGATCGACGCCTTGGTCAAGGACAAGCACTATTTGCTTGTCGTACCTTCAGGAGCGTTGACGGCGTTGCCGTTCCAACTGTTGGTGACGGAAAAGCCTGCGGCCTTGGCGCTACCCCTCAAAGGCGAGATCACGGAAGAAGATGCCGCTCGATATCGGAATGCCGCATGGCTGATCAAGCGCCAAGCCGTCACCGTTCTGCCCTCGGTCGCAAGCCTGGGGACGCTGCGGTTGCTTGTTCGCAGGGACCCGAGTTTGAAGCCGATGATCGGATTTGGCGATCCGGTGTTCGACCCAGGCCAGGCGCCGGGGGACAAAAGGGGCGTCGCGCACACGAGAGGAGGGCTCAGATCCTACACCGATTTTTGGCGGGGCGCCGATATCGATCGGGCGATGCTTGCTTCTGCATTGCCGAGGCTTCCCGACACTGCCGATGAGCTCAAGTCAATAGCGGCGGAGCTTGGGGCAGATGCCTCCGACATCCATCTCGGTCCCGACGCGAGCGTGACAACCTTGAAGCACGCACCGCTTGCAGAATATCGCATCGTCTACTTCGCGACGCACGCGCTCGTCGCCGGCGACATCAAGGGCGTGGCGGAGCCAGCTCTGGTTCTCACCCTGCCTGTTCAGCCGACCCCAGACGATAAAGGTCTTTTGACGGCAAGCGAGGCTGCGCAACTCAAGCTCAACGCCGACTGGGTCGTGCTGTCGGCGTGCAATACGGCGGCGGGCGAAAAGCCCGGCGCCCAGGCCCTTTCCGGCCTTGCCCGAGCTTTCTTCTATGCAGGGGCGCGCGCGCTGCTGGTGTCGCATTGGCCGGTCGCCTCCGAGGCCGCAACGCGATTGACCACAACGACTTTTGCTGCCCTCAAGGAGGACCAAACGATTGGGCGCGCCGAGGCCTTGCGGCGCGCCATGCTCGCATACCTCAATGACCGGTCGTCACTGAAAAACGCCTACCCGGCGCTCTGGGGCCCCTTCTCCATCGTTGGCGAGGGGGCCAAGCAATGAGACGGAACGAGCCGTAAGTTCAACTCGCGTGTTGCTGCGCTATCGGCGGTCAGAAGTCGTAGCCCAAGCCCACGCGGATCGTATGGAAGGACTCACGCAGGTTGATGGATACGGCACTGGACGGCACACTGCAGCCGGTTGCAGGGGCACAAACGGTGCTCAATGGGAAGCTCTTGGTATAGCTACCGTAGTCCGTGTAGCGGTATTCGACCCTTGCTTTCCACCCGCCCCAAACCGCTTGTTCCACGCCTACGCCGGCCGTTCCGCCGACCCTGTCGTCGGACCAATTTGCAGCCGCCGATGCCATGCTCCCGGCAAGTGCGCCGGGCGGGCGACCGAAAGGTGAGAAGGTTGACGGGAAGAAGACGGTGCCAAGGTAGGAGAATGAACCGCTGATCTGTCCGACCGCCACGCCCGCGGTGCCGTAGACAAGCGTCGAAGGGGTCACAAGCGCTCCGTAGCGGAGGCGAAGAGAGCTGTCCCAGCTCTGCTTGACGGAGCCGAACAGCATGTCCGATCGGTAGTTCTGGCAGGGTCCGTCGAAACAGACGAAAGGCAAGTCCAACGAGGAAGAGGATTCGCCCTGCTTCCACGACCAATCAGCCTCGACGCCGACCACCGCCATGCCCACTTGCCAGCGGTATCCGAGGAAGGGACCGACAGTGTAGCTTAGCGGGTGACCTTTGAAAGAAAATGGTGATTCAAAGCAGCTCACCCCAAACGGGAAATTGCTAGGGCAAACGTAGGCACCCGGCTCGACGAAGTTGTTGTTGACCGAGCTGACACCATTGGAACCGCCGATTTGGCCGCCGGACCAATTCGTGCTCGCGGTTTGCTGCGCTGGCCGCGCCGGAGCTTCCGATTTCGGCCGCGCCGGGGCTTTCGTTGGTATTTCAGTGTCAGCCGCCAGAGCGGGCTCCAAGGCCACGATCGCGGATAGCAATGCGATTCCAAAAAGCAATGGCCTGTTCATGACCTCAGCCCCATGGTCGGTCAACTCAACGTGCCATCAAACATTAGGGCCAGACCCTCCAGACAACAACCGGACATCGAGAACTGATCGAGAAAGAGCGCTTTTTCCAATGAGTGTTTCCCCTATGCAACATGCGAAGCTTCCCGCGCAAAGGCGGTTGGGTTCGGGACTTCCTGCATCTAAATTGGGCGCTATCGCGCGAGCATGCGTCGCCCCCAGCATCGGGAATCTATTGAAATTTCACGGTGTCCCGTTACCGGGGGAGGATCGCGAGATAAAAGCGCGCCTGCCGTCGTGCACTTGTGGCTGGGGAGTTGAGATATCAAGGCATCGTGCGAATTCGCCTGCTGGCGCCTTTGCGGCAAACGCCTTGGCGTAGGCCGTCAGCGGCGAGAGATCGACTTCCAACGATGACAAGTGCGATAATATACACCAGCCGAAGAACATCGGTGACAGCCTGAAGCAGGCCGTGAAATGCGCTGCTTCCGCGGCGATCGGGCGTCCCCTGGCTGGCTACGCCGACGAGCTCTACGTGCCACCTTGAGGCTTGACCGGACGGGATGCCGTGGGCATGGCTCTTGCTTGCCGCTCGTACCCGCCTTTTACCGAGGTCTGCATGTTGGGAATACCGCGCCGATATGGCCATTTTGTCTTTGGATTCATCCAATCAGGTCTGACCAGCGCGATCGCGGCGGCGATTGCAAGTTACCCGTTCCTGGCAGGCGGGACATTCGTCTTTCACTGGCTGCAGTCATGGATCGCAGCCTGGATCATAATGCTGCCGATTGTGATGTTCGCCGCACCCGCAATTCGGGGCCTAACGCACGTCCTGACACGAGAAGACTGACCGTTTCGGATCGCACAGGTTTCGATATTCCCGGTCAGAAATTTTACCGATTTTCAACAACGTAACCGCCGGCTTGATCAACGAATTTGGAATCGGCACCGAAAAGGCCATCACCTTGCTCAAGGCGCTGCATTTGGCGAACGCGGTTTCAGGCTTGCCGACCGGCTTCAACACAACTGATTTGCCCGACGGGTCGTTTTCGTGAACCCGCTTGTCGGCCTCTTGTCCAGTCCCCTCCGCAAAAATATTTCTGTTTTTCCGAAATGCAAATCAGATGTATAGCTCGCCCCGTCCCGCACCCTTAAGGAGGGGCGTTGCGCATCGTCACGACGTTGGGTGCGGGATGCGGTGGACGCGGCCGATGTCGGCGACGATCGGCATCCGGCCCGCGGACGGCGAAGTCGTGTGGTCCTGACATCCCGACGCTGATGTCAAGCTCGTGAGGCGATGATCTTGCGGGCGACGGTGGCAAGAAAGCCCGGTCACCGGCTATTCGATTCACACATTTGGGAGCCTCAGAGTGGTGCCGAATTTGATGCGGCGGAAGGCCTCGAGGCCTATTCGCATTACCTTTGGACCGGGCTTTCCATAATAGGCGGTCCATCCTCCGAGCCGAGCAATGACCCATGCAGCGAAGGCAAGCGTACCTTTTGGATGTGGGTTCTTTTGCCTCGCGGTGGCCCCTTCGAGTTGAGAAGACAGGGCTTCGAGCACAGGCTGGTCATCCGGGTCGAAAGCCTCGACCAGTTCTTCCTCGGTCGTTCCGTCACGGGCGCGGACCAACTGCATGATCGTGACCGCCGCCACAGCGGCTGCGGCGACGAACTTGATCATGACCTCGGGTTCGCCAATGTCAGCCTCCTCGATATCAAAACCCGCTGACTTGAGCGTGCGGAAGAACTCCTCGATGGTCCAGCGCCTGCGGTAGAGATCTACGATCCGGCGTGCTTGTTTTGGGCTTCTCACAACACCTGTGGTGAGGAGCCGCCAATGGATCGGCTCGCCATTATACTTCGATGGCAGTTCCCGAACGTCCACCATGGTCAGGCGGATCATAGCGGGTAGATCAGGGGCGGGGCTTGGATGTGGCCTGCACAACGTCACAGGCGAGAAGCGCAAGGCAAGCTCAGCCGTCCGCTCCTTGCGGCCCGGCGCCGCAGGAATCTTCACGCTGAACCGGGCCGCCTCCGGCAAGCCATCAACAAATGCAAACAGCTGCGCAGATGTCCCGGATGGCAGTTCGATCTTGCGGTTCCAGGATGCCCGGATAATCAGCTCCACATTCGCCGGACGT
This sequence comes from uncultured Alphaproteobacteria bacterium, assembly GCA_963722265.1. Classification (GTDB taxonomy): domain Bacteria; phylum Pseudomonadota; class Alphaproteobacteria; order Rhizobiales; family Xanthobacteraceae; genus Bradyrhizobium. Next base: position 443,727 of record CAVRKR010000004.1, read on the forward strand.
CGCGCGAAGTGCTCGTAAATGTCGCTTTCCCGGTCGGAGATGACGGTCACGCTACGCGCGGTCGATAATACCGCGCCGGATTGTGCCACGACCGAGAGCCAACGTTGGGACTCCTTGTCCGCTGTTGCGCGCGAGCGCCGGGGCGTCACCACACCCTTGTCCCGATTCCAGACCTGGGCATCAACAAGACCCAGCAACGCACCATTGCCGGCATCAAGCGCGAGCGCTGCATGCAACAGCAGCCCACGTACTCCGCCGCCCTTGCCAACAGGTCCATACCCATTGTCTCGCGCCCGCCGTCCGCCAAGCGCCAGTTCGCTGCTATCCTGAACCACGATGATCTCGCGACCAGCAACACGCGCCGCCGTGCGCGAAGCCGCATGGCTCGCCATCTCTGCGACGCCTACCCTTTCGTTGCGCAAAAAACGCGTGAACCGCACCTCCTGCGCCCGGTTTCCTGCAAGGCGCCGAATGCACGGACAAGGCCGTCGAACAAGGGCCGCATGCAACGACGCCCCCCTTTTTCCAGGCGACGATCGCCAAATCGTCCCAGTCCAATCTCCATCGACATAAGACCGCCCTCCGCGAATCCAACACCCACCAGGGAATCAGTCTCCGTCAATCTCTGCAACAAAGATGTGTGCATTCGATAGCCGGTCACCGGGGAGAGCGCGAAGGAAACGTTAAAACCATTGTGCAGGGAAGGCCGGGCACGTCCGGCAAACCTGTGGTGACTTGCTCGTGTGCTTTTTTATTTCGCACGCGAGGTTACGGGCGCGTCGCGCGCCCGGCTTTCCCTGCGCCCTTGTGATTTCGAGGGACGATGTTCGGGCATGACTCGGGCGCTATCTGTGCCGCGAGAGAGCAGGTGCTTGTCCGCTTGCGCTGTTTGACAATTGAATATGAATGCTGTGCGTCCGGCTCTGCCAAGAGGCTACGCCGGACATCCGCTACGCGAAGGTCTTGTCCGCCGGAGCCTTGGCGAAGGCGGATGGTGCCCTGGCCGGCATCCCAGACGCGTTCTAACCGGTTGATAGCACGTTACTTTGTGACGAGAGAAAACCGGGCGTACCAGTAAGACTACCAAGCCAAATCGGGTCAGTTGGGGTTCGAATCCGGGTCCGACCGAACTCTTCTTTTTTCACGGCTTACGAGCGGCAGCGTGTTCATCGACGAGTCTTGTGCGCCATATTCGGATCAGTGGGACTTCCTTTCAGCGATCGAACCTATGGCACGATCGAGGGTGGATCATCTAATCGAGGAAGCAAGTGCATATGGAAAAATTCTCGGCGTACGTATTCCTCTCGTCGATGAAGACGAAAAGCCGTGGCTTGCCCCGCCGTCGCGCCGACAGCCACCGCCAGCAATAGGCGGGCCACTGCCAAATGCGATCACTGTCGTGCAGGCTGACCAGATCTACATCCCGCGTCACGCGCTACCGTCGCCCTTGATCACGCGCCTTATTCGCTTCGCCGCGTTCCAGAATCCCGAATTCTACGCTGCACAAGCAATGCGTCGATCGACCCATGACAAGCCTCGGATCATCTCTTGCGCGGAGTTGACTAGCCATCACATCGCGCTGCCTCGCGGGTGTTTCGACGCCGTCTGCGATCTCCTCGCGTCAGTCGGAGTTGCAGTAACAATCGAAGATTGCCGCACTATCGGTGCGCCGATCCCATTCGCATTCACCGGGGCACTGCGCCTAAACCAGGAGCAGGCGATCGCGGCCCTGTTGCCGCACGATACCGGCGTGCTTGCGGCAACGACAGCGTTCGGAAAAACGGTCGTAGCCATCCGGATGATGGCCGAGCGCGGAGTGAATACGTTGATCCTCGTTCATCGCCGTCAACTGATGGATCAATGGATTGATCGGCTGACGGCATTCTCAAGCCTGCCGCGCGATGCGATCGGCATGATAGGTGGTGGTCGTCGCAAACCAAAGGGGCAGGTTGATGTCGCGCTGATCCAGAGCCTTGTCCGCAAGGGAGAGGTCAATGATATCGTCGGCAATTATGGGCATCTCGTTGTCGATGAATGCCACCATTTGTCGGCGGTGAGCTTTGAACTCGTCGCTCGCCGCAGCAAGGCACGTTACATCCTTGGCCTGTCAGCAACGGTGACCCGAAAAGACGGGCATCACCCGATCATCTCTATGCAATGTGGCCCTGTCCGCCATCGCGTAGATGCACGCTCTGAGGCCGCGAAGCGCCCATTCGATCACCTAGTGCGGATCAGGGATACTAACTTCCAACTCCCAGCCACATTGGACATCCCTCCTCCTTCCATTCAGTATGTTTTCAAGGAAATGGTCACCGATGAAGCGCGTAATGATCTCATATTCGATGATGTCTTGGGGGCGCTAGAAGCGGGCCGTTCACCTGTCGTGATAACCGAGCGTACCTCCCACTTGGAGATCATCGCAAAGCGTTTTGAGCGTTTCGCAAGGCATGTGATCGTATTGCGCGGTGGGCAAAGCGAGAAGCAGCGCCGCGATATTGCCGCGCGGCTCGCAGCAATTCCCCAAGCCAAGGAACGTGTCATAGTCGCGACCGGACGCTACCTCGGCGAGGGTTTCGATGATTCCCGCCTCGATACCCTTTTTCTTACTATGCCGATTGCATGGAAAGGCACGCTTGCCCAGTACGCCGGCCGGTTGCATCGTCTCAACGACGCCAAGCGGGATGTGATCATATATGATTATGTCGACATGAGAGTGCCGGTTCTGGCCCGCATGGCTGCGAAGCGCCGCATTGGTTATCAGGCAATTGGCTACAAGATATTGGGTACGCGTGATTTGTTTTCCGGACGGGTGCTCGCATCGAACTTGCCTGCGGAAGCTACGCGATGATTAAGCAGTCAGTAATTAGATTGCAATTTCAAAGCATAGGAGTTCCGCTTCCCTACCTTCCCCGCAATTGCTCCAGCAGCGGCCGCAGCTTGTACTTGCGTCGGTGCCGCTCGATCAGCTCGTCGAGGCAACCCCGCCAGTCGTCCTCGCGACCCAGGACCTCGTGGGCGAGCGCAGCCTTCTCCAGCCAGTGTGCCGCCAGCGCATAGTAGCCGGCCCGGTTCGCATCCATGATGCTGCTGGCCTGATGCATCGCGAGACGGATCACCCACTCGGGATGGCTCGCGTGCGCCGCACTGGCGAGATGCATGAGGGTTTCGTCATGAGCGCTGTGTCCAAACCGATCGCCAACGGCGCGGACGGCTTCATCGATCAAGGCTTCGGACAGGTATATGCGAATCCTGTCATAGGCATGAGGGGCGCTGGCCAGCTGCTCCAGCAAGCCCTTCCGGATGGCATCCCAATCCGTCCCGGCCCACGTTTGGGCGGCGCGAAAATCCTCCAGCGACAACGAATGTTCGAATGCCACCAGCGCGGCCTTCAGGGCCACCGCCGTCCTGCCGATACCGCCTGCGTAGTCGCGCAGCCAACACGCCAGCGGGACGGCGGAAGAACTCCCTATTTCATCCCCGTCATCGCCGGTAAACCCAAGCCCGGCCTCTGCGATCCTCAGCGCATGGTCATGTGCCGCCGCTTCGCGCAGCGCCTTTGCGAGGACCAGCACCTCATCGGGCCTCTTGAACGATTTCAATGCGTAGGTGATGGCCTCTGGCGTCCGCTCAAGCTTGACGAGCATGCAAGCGTAACTCGTGTGCGCCCGGGCCGCGCGGGCGAGATTCAGGTATTCCTCCGTCCGGCCGCAAGCCTCAAGAACCCGCAACCGCACCGCTGTCAGTTGACCCTCCAGCCAGTCGTGAGCGCCCGAGGGCGGCCATGATCTGCCCTTCCCGGCGAGGACAGCGGCGAGTGCGGGATCGTCCCAACCGGTCTGCAGCGCCCGAATGGCAACGTGAAACCCCTCGTCGATACCATACTCCTCAAGGCGGCCCTGCCACTCCTCCAGTGTCTCGGCCAGGTCGTCGCGCTCGTCGGCGGCAAGCTCGCTCATCAGCGCCGCCTCTGCCATGAGGCGACCGAGATCGGCGAAGAGCTCGTACATGTGCTCGTCGGTATCGTAGGAGTGATCGAGCCAATCATCGACAAAGGCCTCGCCGATCGGCTCCATGATCCGTAGCGCATTGGCGCCGTCCCCCACCTCGAGAAACGGCACGGCCTTTTCGACCAGACGCTGCAACTCCTCGATGTCGCCCGAAGACCGATAGCCGTCCCAATAGCGCCCCCGCCGATTGCGCGCGGCGAGCAGGACGCGGGCCTGTTCACGTACCGGCGCTGGGTCGACCTGCGTTCGCCGCCGACCGGCGTCCGGCGGTCCCGCCGGAATGGCAGTTGCAAGTTCTGCCTCGATCCAGGTTGCAAGCCCAGGATCGATCTCGGTCCGCTTTTCCAGTAGCCCAATCAACCGCGGCTGATCGAGCTCTGCAAGGAGTTCGGCAATGGGCTTGCGTTCGGCGACAGGCGTATTCTCGTCGGCAAATTTCAGCAAGACGGCGACAATATGCTTGCAGTATCCGCCCCAATCGTAGGGGCAGGTGCAATGTGCATCCGCAACGCCATCACCATGCAGCCCGATTGAAACCTGGTAGGGTTCGAACTCGCTGCCCTCGACTTCCGCGGTCAATCGGTCACCGCGTCGAAGCAGGTCGGATACAGCGCCGTCGCTAGCGTAGCTCCGACCGCGCGCAAAGGATTCGGCGCTCGCGAGCGCGCGAATCATTTCTTTCGAGATGCGTTGTTTTGCGACTTTGTCGGCGTTCCGGGCCGCGTTCATGTCGATGACAATCTGCAAATAGGGTTCAAGTTTTCAGGCCACGCCTCACGGATTTTTCGCAAATAAATCCCGAAACATCCGCTCGGCCTTCTCCAGCCCTTCGTCTGTCAAAACCACCGATTTGGCGCGCCCGACCGGGTCCGAGATCAAACCCTTCTTGTGAAGCCGATCCATCGCATCCCAGTCGAACGATTTCCAGACGCGCTGGCCATCATGTCGCCCCAGCAGAAGCAAAGCGAGCACGTAGTCATCGATTCGGTCGGTGTCGGTCGCCATGGCGGCACTCGTCGATAGTCGGAGGAGAAGCGCAGTGCACTGCGGGGTCGCGATCCTCAAACGGATTGAATTTCGCTTACCATAACGCGAGTCGGCCGGCTCTCAAACCGCGGTACCGATGGGTCGGATAGAGCGGCAATCCTCAGGTTCCCGCGACCGGCTTTCGGTTCGGGCAGCGCACGGCCTGGCGCCGCGTCCGCTATTCCGTGCGGGCATCGCGCTGCATCAGTTGTTCCATGGAGTGCACGCCCTATGCGGCTAGTACGCCTTAGGTTCGACGGGACGCCGCCGACCTGGCCGCAACCCGAGGGGTTGTACTGTCGTGCGTCCGACGCACATCATTTGTAAAAAGTGCGGATATCTGAACTCGCAAATGATAACTTCAATTCCGAACGAGCACGTGCATCAGAGGGCCTTGTCGTAACAGAGGAGATCATCGACAATGCAGGGTACTGGCTTCGGAGTTGCGGCCGAGCGTGCCGCCATACCAGGCATTGATCCGGATTCCGAACCAGGCCACTACCGCGGCGAGCACCGCAAGAGCCGCACCGCCTGCGGCTCGCGTGACTCGTAATGGGGCAATCGATGATCCCAGGTGTTGCACGACCCCGTTCACGAGGTCTTCACCCTGTGCAGCGGATTGCACAGGCTGCACAGTTGGGATGATGAGGGCTTTTGCAGGTGGAGAAGCGAGGGCGGTAGCTGTGTCGCACGCCTGTGGCAGATCGGGTGTCCTCGCTGTGAAGATAGAACGACCGTCGGGACTGGGCGTGCGCACGAGCTGACCAGATGCCACCCACGCCTTAACGCGCCGCGACGTTGTCGACCGGTTCCAGCCCCAGTAGCGAGCGAGATCGGACACGGTGGTCGCGATAGTGCCGTCCGGTTGACTGTGCAGCCACGCCAGCGCCTGGGTCTCTGTGAGCGGCTGTTGGTGGTCAGTCAAATACGGCCTCCGGTGACATCCGGCTCAGGGAATCACATCCAGATGTCACCGCGTCTGGGCGCTTAACCGGCCGGCCGCCTCGATCTACGCTTTGAACCATCGTCAAGGTGACGAACAGCTGCGGCCTGGGCGGGGACGAAGCTGGAGAAGTCGTCCTGGCTGCCGAAGAGCTTGCGTCTAAGCTGCATTGCCGCAAGGTCGAAACACGGCGCCGCTTGCATTAGCGTTGAAACAGAAACGCAATTCGGTCCGGAACCGTCACGCCCGGCAATACCTGCCAAACCTATCAGCCGGCCTTTAGGTCGCCGCGAGCGGCGGCACGGCATCGGCGTGGAACAGATCTACCCCCTGTTTCTATTTGATCTCGGCATCATGCTGCTCGACCGCCACGCCACTGTAGCCTATCGGCGGCGGCGATGCCGTTGCAGGTCGGGAGAGGAGCGGTTCGCTCATCGTGAGCCGTGACCGCTTGGCGAGCCCTTGCCGGGCCGGCCAGCTCCGGTCAAGTCCCAAGCCGGCGGAGCCGGGCGCGCGTTGCGCGAGGATGTGTGTCGGACATGTCCGACAGCTTGGGGGTGAAAGTCCCCTGTGTAACCTGATGGAGGTGAAGCACTAGCGAAGCGCAAGGGTGGAACCGCGAGGGACCGTCTGAAGGAAGCGTGGAGCAAAGTCGCGACCCGACGAACAGAAATCGGATACGAGGCAGCACTGGTCGGACGAGCGGGCATCCATTCGCGAAGTCCATCTCCATCAATGGCCAGAACTGTAAATCCGGCGGGTGTGCGATGAAGGCTGTCGGACTTACTCCGAGAGATCTGCATCGTGTCCTTCGGGACTGAGGATGCCGCAAGGCGTTCTGACCGCGATGCAGAAGTCAGCAGAGGGCGTATTGTGCGCTGGGCAGCGCATGAATCAGGAGGGTTCAAGTCCCTCCGGCGCTCGAATGAGGGGCGCTGTATCCAAAGGTGGGGGTAATGCCTCGCCGGCCAGCGGGTTCGCTCGCTGGAGGACAGGGTGTCCGGAGCGATCTGGAATCCGAAGGGTTTGAGGAGAAGTATCGGGCTGTAATCGAATGGGAGAGATCCCTGATGAACAGGTCGGCCAAAGATGGGGTTAGGTCGAGCCCGCAGTATGGGGGCGAAGGCGTTACTCATTCACCCATCGCACCAAGGTGTTTGCTGGCGGCACGATACGGAAGATTCATGCGTGACCCCAGGAGACCTGTCGGTGTCCTGGTTTTAAAACCAGGTAAGCGACCCTATAAGCGAAAGCGAAATGGGAAGCGATGCACCGCCAGGAGTCGGAGAACGTAATAGTACCTGAAGCGCGAGACGAATAACTCGCGTGACCGGCGACGGCGGATCGAGAGTGGTCCGGGGAAGGACGTTCGTGAATGGATCGAGCTTTGAGCGATTGAGGTAGATGAGAAAGGAGCGTGAAGATGGATAGTTCCCTTTGTGAAAAACCCGAACGTCACGCTTCGAGGAGACTATCCGATCATTTGATGTTCGAAGGTCAGAAGCAGGAGGTCCACTCTCTGGTGGACACGGTAGGTCAGCCTTGTCTCACTGATCCCTTCTCTCCGGACCTCGCAAAGCCATTCATGAAAGCGGAATGCGGGAAAACTGCACGTTCCGTTTGAGTGGCGGACGGAGGCGAGCCCTTCAATGGGCGCCTCCTCCGACCCGACAGGCCGGCTCGCCGGCTGAAGGCCCGAACGGTCCCCGATGAGGGGTTGAAGGAAAGGGCAAGTAGACCGGACGTCTCATGACCGCATCGCGACCGCCATACCAACTTGAGTTGGACTTGCCGATGCCTGCGCGGGGTGAAGCCTCGCGTCGGGACGCGCAAGAGGTCGAAACGATCGTGGCGACGGCCGACCTCAAAAGCCCGGCATCCACAGAGCATCTAATGGAGGCGATCTGTGACCCAGACAATATAGAAGCTGCGCTGGACGCGGTGGTGCGCAACAAGGGAGCGCCCGGCATTGACGGTATCACCGTCAAACAACTGCCGGACATTCTCAAAGCGCGCTGGCCGGAGATCGAAGATCAACTACTGCAGGGGCGCTACCAGCCGCAACCGGTGCGTCGGGTGAGAATCCCGAAGCCGGACGGTGGGACGCGCAACCTCGGCATTCCAACCGTCATTGATCGTGTGATCCAGCAGGCGATCCTGCTGCGGCTTCAGCCGCTGTGGGACCCAACATTCAGCGAGCATAGCTACGGCTTCCGGCCGGGCCGCTCCGCTCACCAAGCGGTGGCGCAGGCGCAAGCCTACATCATCGAAGGCTATCGGTTCGTCGTGGATATTGACCTGGCCAAGTTCTTCGACCGGGTCAATCACGACCGGCTGATGGCCGCGGTGGCGGCGCGCGTCACGGATCGGCGGTTGCTCCGGCTCATCCGGAGCTACCTGACGGCTGGTGTGCTCGACAACGGGTTGTTTGAGGACAGTCGGGAGGGGACCCCGCAAGGCGGCCCGCTCTCGCCCTTGCTCTCGAACCTCGTGCTGGATGAATTGGATCGCGAGCTTAAGTGTCGCGGCCACCGGTTCGTACGTTACGCGGATGACTGTAACATCTACGTGCGCAGCGAAAAGGCCGGCCGGCGGGTCATGGAGAGCCTGACCCGCTTCATCGAACGACGCCTGAAGCTTCAGATCAATGCGGAGAAGAGTGCCGTTGCCCGACCGTGGCACCGGTCGTTCCTTGGCTTTACGGTGAGGAACGAACCGGAGTTCCGGCGATGCATCGCCAACAAGGCCGTCGTCCGGTTCAAGCACCGGGTGCGCGAGCTGACGGGGCGACATCGGGGCATCACCCTGGAGCGGATGATCCGCGAGCTGGTCTCATACCTGCGGGGATGGGCTGGCTACTTCGGCTTCAGCCAGTGGCGTGAGTTGCAATCCCTCGATAGCTGGATTCGGCGGCGCATTCGTTGCGTCGCCTGGGTCCAGTGGAAGACGCGTGGCAGGCGATATCATGAACTCCGGCGCCTCGGAGTACCCGGGCCAGCGGCCAGCGAGGCCGTCTTCAGCCCAAAGGGACCGTGGCGAATGAGCTTCACGAACGCAATGCACCGCGCCTTCACCAACGCGCGCTTCAAACGTCTGGGTTTGCTTCCCATGGAAAAGCTGGTGGCCGCTTAATCCGCCGAACCGCCGTGGTACGGACCCGTATGCCCGGTGGTGTGGGAGGGGCGGCATCGCGAGATGCCCCCCTATCCCGATTGACGGGAGGTCGCGGGCCCGGCCTCTTCGCGACAAGCGGTCTTGCTCGCATCATTGCAAAGTGTAGGCGGATGGCGCTCGGATCGTTGAAATGCTTGAGGTCTTGGGCAAAACATATGGCAGGGGCATTCCTAAGGGTGCTCAAGAATCTCAATAACCCCAACCACATGCGCCCAGCCAGACGGCGGCGCTTTTCTCTTGCCGTCTTAATCGAGCGCCTAACGTTTGCTCCACACTACGATATGTCCCTCCGCCGAAACCGTGCATCACACGTCAGTCCGCATGCAATTCATGTGCACGCCGATCGCTCGCTGATGCGTCGGTTAGTGACTGCTGAACTGTCGTGCGCCCATTGAAAACAGTGCGCTCGGCCATCGATGCGGATGACAACCGGACGGCATTGTGCGCGCCGTCCACTGCACGATTTGCTGTTTTGTTGGATGTCGGTTTCACGTCCGATCTTCATTCAATAGCGGACTCAAGTTGGACATCTCGACATGTCCGAAAAGTGCCAATTTCGGAAGTCAGCGGCAGGAATTACCGCGAGACGCGCGTCGTCTTCTTGTCGAGTCGACGTCGTTCAGTCGGTCGTTTTCGCCCAAGCTGCCCGCTCAAAGTCGACCATAAAATCGCGCCTGATCGGCACCGCATCACGTTGGGTCGACAGCAGCATTTGAAACACCATATGAGAGCCGTGCAGGAATTCGAGCTCGACGGCGGCGAGATAGAACTCCCACATCCGGCAGAACCGTTCGTCGTAGATCGCAGCAGCCCGGGCTCTATTCTTGGCGAAGCGCTCGCGCCAGTGTTTCACTGTATAGCGATAATGTAGCCGCAGCACCTCCATGTCGTCGCACCACAGACCGCAGCGCTCCGTGGCGGCGAAGGTCTCGGATAGCGCCGGCACATAGGCGCCAGGAAAGATGTATTTGCGGATGAAGGGGCCGGTGGTGCCGGGCTGCGACATCCGGCCGATGCAATGGATAAAGGCATATCCGTCAGGCGTTAGAAGTTCGCGGATCTTGAGGAAATACTCGTCAAAATGTCCGATGCCGACATGCTCCATCATGCCGACCGATACCACCCGGTCAAATTGACCGCGGAGTTGGCGGTAGTCCAACTCGCGAAACGCGACGCGATCGGAAACGCCGGCGGCCTCGGCATGAACGCGTGCTGCCTTGATCTGCTCGGGCGATACGTTGACCGCAGTGACATGGGCGCCGGTTTCGCGCGCCAGATGAATGGCGAAGCCACCCCAGCCGGAGCCGATCTCGGCGATGGTCATGCCGGGCTTTAGCTGCAGCTTGCTTGTGGCGTGGATCAGCTTGTTGCGTTGCGCCTGTTCGAGCGTTTCATGCTCGGGGTCTCGAAAATAAGCGCAGGAATATTGCATCTGATCGTCGAGGAACAGACGGTAAAGTTCGGTCGAGATGTCGTAGTGGTGGCGGGCATGAGCGGCGGCCAGCCCGATCGGATTGGCCTGATGCCAGCGGCGCAGGCCACGCCACACCCGCCGCATCAGCTTCTGAGAGCCGTATGAATAAAGTCCGGCGCGGTTGACCGAGAACAGCAGCAGAAAATCATGGATTGCGGCATTGTCCTCTAGCGTCAGCGTGCCGTCCATATAGGCTTCGGCGGCGTATAGCTCCGGATTGATGAAAAGCTTGGTGTGGAGCTTGCGATCGTGGAGGCGGATGGCGACGTCGGGCCCGGGCAAGAGTTCGCCGAAAACATGGACCCTGCCGTCGGCGTCGCGCACTCGTAAGGTGCCCTGGCGGATGAAGCGTCGAAGCAGATTGGACAACAACAGCACGTGGCAGTCCTCCGTGGTCGTAGCAAGTCTCAATATACCCGAACGAGATCACACGGCGCCGGACGAAGCCGCGCTCACATGCTGGTACTGCCGCGGCATGTTCATTTGGTGCTAACTAGGGAAGTCGCAAGCGCAATATTCGCTGGATGTCATAAAACCGCTCTTGCCGTACAAGCAGTCTTATTCTTCTCCCTTTGCCATCTTTTTGAGCGTAGCAATTTGTCGGAAGAAGTCTTTTATTGGTTGAGCAGGGCTTCCAAGCACCTTGGCACCGGGAGCCATATCTGAAATGACGCCCGCCTGCGCTCCGATCTCCCCGCCTTGACCTATCCGAAGATGCCCGGCCATAGCCGCCTGCCCCCCAACGCGGACAAAATCCTCAAGTACGGTTGAACCTGAAATACCGACCTGCGCAACGATGACACAACAACGGCCGAGGATAACATTGTGGCCAATCTGCACGAGGTTATCGAGGCGGGAGCCGGCGCCGATCACCGTGTCTCGCGATGATCCGCGATCAATCGTCGTATTAGCACCAACTTCAACATCGTCTTCAAGAATGACTCGCCCGAGCTGAGGGATAGAGAGAAATCCGTCCTTGGTGGAGGCGAATCCAAACCCTTCCTGTCCAATCCGGGCGCCGGGATAGACGTAAACGCGTGCTCCCAAAAGCGCGTAGCTTAGGCTCACATGTGCGCCAATCCGGCAGTCGCGACCGATAATCACGCCGCTTCCGATGACTGCACAAGGTCCGATCCGACAGCCAGCTCCTATCTCCGCTCCGGTCTCAATCACAGACAGCGGTCCGACCTCCGCCGACGGATCGATGTGCGCCCCATCCGCCACAATTGCGGACGGATGTATACCTGGAGACGGCGGTGACACCGGATAGAAAAGTGCAGCAACGCGTGCCCACGCCGCGTATGGTTCGCTCGTTAGGATCGCCGCCGTTGTCGCTGGCACTCGCGCCGCCATATCGGGATGGACGACTACGGCGCCGGCCGACGTCCGATCCAGTTCCGAAGAGTAACGTCGATTGTCCAGAAAACTCACTTCACTCGGGCCAGCCGTTTGCAGAGGGGCCACACCTTCGAGCAGCAATTCACGTTCATCCGCAACGCCGTGTGCCGCGCTAGCAACAACTGCAAGTGGATGCGGCCCATTTCGCCGAAAGAACCTTGCGTTGCCCAAACTTGCTTCGACCATATCGTTCCTCGCTAGCGAGCCGAGTTCAAACAGCGTTTCTTTTGATGGTGTCTAAGTCAAGGCCAAGGTCTCTTTGGGTCATTTTCAGACTTCGAGCCGCGTTCCAGCCAGATCCGTTGACCCCTTAACAACTGACCAAGTCTCGTCGCCTAACTGGCAAATACAACTCGGGTTTCCAGCGAAACACGCCGGTACAAATCCTCTACGTCGTCATTCACAAGCCGAATGCATCCGGAAGCAACGAGATGCCCGATTGTCTTTGGCGAGTTTGTTCCATGAATGATCAACCCAGGCTTGTCTAACAGCAGGGCACGCGCCCCCAGTGGACTGCCAGGACGGCCGGCGGCGCCCAACAAGGTACTAGCCTTTTTTTCGGCGTCAGCACTGGAAGGCTGCCAGTCAGGCCATTCAAGCTTGCTCGTGATCCGAAACAGGCTTCCACCTTTCAAGCACTCTTGCGCAAGCCCAATTCCATAGCGGCGTGCGGAATTGTTGGAATCGATAAGATAAAGAAAGCGGTTTTCTCGATCGACTACGATTGAGCCAGGAGCAACGGTGGTTCGGTAAAACACGACCTGTCGCTGCAAAGAAAACGGCAGGACGGCGCCCGAGGAGCCGCCATCAACGCCGGGCTCCAGGTCCGGCATGATGAAGTCTTCGCGTCCACGCTGTGGCTGCCGAGATGACGCGGTCACGGCGCCGCCCACAGAGCGCAAGCCTGTGGTCACCACATATTCATAAAGCAAAAGTCCGAGAACGGCGAAAGTGAAAAATGCGCCCGCGCCGAAGGCCAAGCGCCGCCTCCAATTCGTGCCTTCTGAAAGCAAACTGTCGATAGCTTCGGCGGACGTCGCTTCATAGCGTACTTCGGGGGCGGCGATGTCGTCCTCGATACGCCGGATGGCGTCCTCCAGGGCGGCGGTGTGAGACGAAGCGACCTGACGGGTGAGATTGGATCTGGCAATGAGCCTGTGCGCGTCCTTGTAAACCTTTTTACGTGCAACCGCGCCTTTGCCTGAAACCGCTTTCGTCAGTAGCGAGTAATAATCTACCGTCATGATCTGAGCCCCAGGAACTATCTGATCGGAGGTGCATACTGGATGCCTCCCTGCGTCCAGAGCGCGTTCAGCCCGCGCGGAATGCTAAGCTCGGACTGCGTTCCAACGTTTCTCTCGTAGATCTCTCCATAGTTGCCGACGGCGCGGACAGCGCGCGCGGCCCAGTCCTTCGTGAGTCCTAACTGCTCGCCAAATTCGCCCTCGGTGCCGACTAAACGCCAAATCTTGGGATTGGACGATTTCACCGCATCGTCGATCGTTTTTGATGTTACGCGTAGCTCTTCCGCATTGATCAATGCATATAGCGTCCACTTGATCAGGTTGAGCCACTGGTCATCCCCCTGCCGAACTGCCGGTCCAAGCGGTTCCTTTGAAATCACTTCCGGGAGGATAATATGGCTGTCGGGAGCGGTCAGCTTGAGACGCAAAGCGTAGAGTTGCGAAACGTCGCTTGTCAGGACGTCGCATTTGCGATCGTCATAAGCTTTCAAGGTCTCATCCGCCGTGGCAAGTGCCAAAACCTTGAGATCCATATCGTTAGCCCGGAAATAATCCGACAGATTTAGCTCGGTCGTGGTATCGGTCTGGGTGCAAACCGTCTTGCCGCCGAGCTCCAGTGCCGTGTCGATCTTGGCATCCCTCCGCACCAGAAAGCCCTGGCCGTCGTAATACGCGATGCCGGCGAACATCAGGCCGAGCGAACTTTCCCTCGACATGGTCCATGTTGAATTGCGCGACAGCACATCAATTACATTTGACTGCAGCGCCGAGAAACGAGATGCCGTATCGAGCGGCATGAACGTCACCTTAAAGGGATCGTCGAAGAGGGCAGCTGCCACGGCGCGGCAGAAGTCAACGTCAAAGCCGGTCCACGCGCCCTTTTCGTCCATGCTCGAAAAGCCAGACAAACCCTGACTGACGCCGCAATTGAGCGTGCCGCGCTCCTTGACAGCCTTCAAGGTCTGGGCACTGGAGGGACAGACCGGGACAAGAGATACAACCAGCAACATGACGACCCAGAGTACGCCGAGCCGCTTCTCGAAATAAGGCATTTGCGTCTCACGATCTCCTAAATGACGACCAACCTGAACCTAGCACTTTGCGACCGGGCCGGGGGTGAGAAATGCCGCACAGTGCGCCTCAGAAACTAATCAAGCCGGATGCACAGATGGTCATTTGCGTCACTTTGACCGGTTGACGGTTGCTTCCGGTCTGCCCCCCCAATGAACAGACATCGCCAGATCGACCCCGCATGTCTCAAAGGTGCCAAACTCGGACCTCGGCGTGCGTCAGCGCAATGTCTGCTTTGCCCCCGGTGCGGTGGTGATTTCGGAGCACTCACCCTCGTAGGAGCGGGCTGCGGATCAGCCGTTCGTTCATTTTACCTCGGCTGCGCCCGTACCAGCGCCGAATCCGCCGGCGCCGCACACCTTCAGAGCGAAGGAAAGAGGATTCGCAAGAGGTATCGTTGCGCAGTAAGCTCGGCACAAAACTCTGGGCTCCTTTTCTATGACTATTTTCGCCGTTCATCACACAACTATATACCGATACAAAAACCTGATTAGGCCCGGACTACATCAATTGATGTTCCGGCCGCGAGACAGTTTCGATCAGCGTTTGCTGGATTGTCATCTCAAGATATCGCCGAAACCTGCCGAGACGCGATGGATACATGACGTTTTTGGGAATTGCGTAACGCTGGTCGATTTTGCAACGAAAACTAAGTCGTTGAAATTCGAATCCATCATTCGCCTCGAGCACACCCCGGAGAATGCTCCCGATTTTCGAATCGACGACTACGCGCGGTTGCACCCATTTTCGTACGCGGAAGGAGAGTTTCCCGATCTCTCAGCGTACATCCGTCGGCATCATCCAAATGATATGCGGGTAGGCGAATGGCTGGCCAAGTTCGTGACGCCCGCTTCGAGCCGACCCACTGGACAACTTCTGATGACATTGAACGAAGCGATAGCGGAGAGTTTTTCATATAAGCGAAGGTCATCGCACGGGACACAAACCCCGGACAAGACGATCGAAACCCAGCAAGGCACATGCAGAGACTTTGCGTTACTGATGATGGAAACAGCGCGCTCGTTGGGTTTTGCCGCCCGCTTTGTTACCGGATACGTCTACGTACCGGATGGTGACGGGTCGGTCCGACTCGGCGGTGGAGCGACGCACGCATGGTGCCAAATTTATCTACCGGGGTCAGGGTGGGTAGAATTCGATCCTACGAACGGAATAGTCGGTAATCGAGACCTGATACGCGTTGGTGTCGCGCGAACGCCTTCACAAGCGATTCCTCTTTCCGGATCGTACTGGGGTGACGCGGAAGATGAACTCGGAATGGAGGTTACCGTCAACGTTAAGACGGATGGTGGCTCCGCGGCTCGTTCGGTGGCCGTCGGTGGAGGTTACTGACGGTTTGCTTAAAAACTGGCAGCAAGGGCGCCGGCTAAACTTACTGCCCCAAAAAAGAACAGAGAAGAAGCAGAAGTTCGCTCGATGCCTCCGCTAGCCCAGACTGTCGATGTCCTGTCTGGGTTCAGACCTCGGGCCGCGTCCGAGCTAAGTCCGTTCATCCTTCAAGAGCAGACGTGCGGCGACTGCATCGGCATGTCGGTTTCGTGCCAGACTCGGACATCAGGGCAACTTCACTCGATCACCAGGTCGGCGCTGCCGAGCAGTGAGGGCGGTACCGAGACGCCCAGCGCGTCGGCCGTCTTGACATTGATCGCGAGCTCGAACTTGGCGGGCAGCTGTATTGGTAAATCCCCAGGATTTGCACCTCTGAGGACGTGGTCCACATACCATGCTGCCTGCCGAAACAGTTCAGCGTAGTCGTCACCGTAAGCGATCAGGCCTCCTGACTGCGCAAAGTAACGATTGAAATAGATCGCAGGCACTCGGTAGCGTGCCATGAGCGCGATGATCAGGTCACGATGCGTCGTGTTGAAACCGTCAGGCATCACAATAATGCCGCTGCCGGAATTGCGCGCCTGTGCTGCGATAACGCCTTCGAATTCATCCCTTGAGTGAACCGGTGCAACATTCACCTCGATGGCCAAGGATGATGCAGCGGCTTTGATAGAGGGCAAGTAGAATTCGAGCGGCGGCGCTGTTGCCGGATTGAAAACCAGCGCGGCTTTCTCAGTGCGCGGAGCAATCTCCTTCAAAAATTGCACCCACTTGCCGCCCATGGCAGGTTCGGCATCTGTAAAGCCGGTAATGTTGCCGCCTGGTCGGGTTAGGCTTGCCGCGAAACCACCGCCAATCGGATCGGATACAACCGCGAACACGATCGGAATTGTGCGTGTTTCGGCAGCAACAGCACGGAGCACGGGCGTCGTCTGAGCAAGGATCGCGTCTGGCCGCAGGTCGACTAGTTCTTTTGCGAATTTTCTCATCCTGTCTGGATCGCCAGCGCCCCAGCGTATTTCGACTCTGAGATTGTTTTCCTCGGTCCAACCCAGCTTCGCGAGCGCCCCGCGGAAGGCTCCGACCAGAAGCTGTGCATTCGGGTCGCTTTCTGCGAAACCCATCAGCACACCGATTACCCGAGTTCTGTTCGATTTCTGCGCGTGCGCCACTAATGGCAACGCGGCCGCGCCGCCGATGAGACCGATGAACTCCCGCCGTCTCATTGCCTATCCCAAGCCCATGGTTCGTAGCGGCTCAAAACTAGCACACTCGAAAGAGACTGCCGATGTCGCAGTTGGTCAATTTCAGACTTCGGCGAACGCAACTGCGATGTCCGCTTTCCTCGCGTTAGCGACCATTGAGCGGACATCGCTGGAGGTCCGTTTCGTGCCAACAAGAGACTCATGCACTGCAGCAAACAGCAATGCTCAGGGGGGAGAATGCCGCGTCAGGGTCGCGCTGGGCGGCTCGCCAAACAGGGACCGGTATTCGTCAGCGAAGCGGCCCAGGTGCCAGAAGCCGAAGTTCATCGCGGTTACCGTCACAGACGTCTGAGAATGTCGCTGTTGAAGCTCCTGTCGGGCCAGATTCATTCGACGTAGCCAAAGGTAACGCATCGGGCTCATGCCAAGATGTTCCTCACAGCAGCGTCTCAAGGTCGGTGCAGAAACGTTGAGGGCTGTACAGACATCCTGGAGATAGACCGCGCGGTCGTTATTCGTATCAAGCCACTCCCCGAAACGCAGCATGATTTGCTGGTAGCGTTGCGATCCGGAACCATGGCCCCTTTCGGCCTCACCCCCGAGGCACGCGACCATCGCGACAGTGAGAGTCTGCTCCAGCGATCGCCGGACTTCTTGATGACCGAGCGCCGGTTCACCGGAAGAGGCCATTCGATTCACATCATGGTGGAGCTGTCGCAGACGGGTAAGGTGCTCCGCCGAAGGCTTTACCCAAAGCGAGGTCGACGGGTCTCCCATGTCCCTGCCGACAATCGCCTTTACCGCTTCTTCGAGATCACCGGGAATGAGCGAAATCCCCGCCCAGCGGATGGGGCCAAAAGTTCGTTGAAAGTGACTCGTATTCTGGCCGAATGAAACAACGTCGCCGGCACCAAACTCCGCTCCGGATTGGATGACCGGCGTCGCTTGCCCGTCCGCAAGGAAGGCGAGCGACCGCCGCGAATCCCCGATCGCAAAACGCATGGACCGCGCAAGTCTTTCGCTACCGCTTTGCAGCCAGACGCGACCCACATTGGTGATGGTCAGCGTGGCATCGAACACGCCCCGCTCGGATACGACAAGGTCGCTGACCCTCGCCAGGCGTACGCCCCGCTCATAATCGCGGGGGTCATTGAAGGTCCGACAAATGACGCTCGCCATTCTACGCCACGCCGGCTCTTAAAATTCCAACCGAGGCGGGCGACCGGTGGTCGCCCGCCGCTAAGATCAGCTATATCAGTTGCTGGGGCCCTTGGCAGCCGCCTCAGCCTGCTCCATCCGCTTGCCCATCTCAGCCTTGACGGCATCCAGATTGAAGCTTGCGCCACGCTGCATCGGTGGGAATTCGAGAAAGGTCTGGATTTCCTTCCCCATGACCTGTTGAACGAAGACGAAGCGCCAGAACTGGTACTTGAACCAGTCGAAATATTGCTGCGCGCCGTCCTTCGTTCCGTTGCCCGGCCAGCCCGTGCGCTCGAACGGATCGAGCCGCAGATTGGTGATGTAGGGCACGTCAGGCTTGGTCTTCTCGCCCAGCCAGCCGGCCGGCTGGTCGATGAAGCGGAACTTGTAATCGTCGATACGTACCGCGCCGACGGTGCTTTCACCGAGATAGAAAATCTCGTGACGCACGGACGGTCCCTTGCCGGTGATGGCCGCCAACTGGTTGTAGCCATCGAGATGGTTCTTGTAGGTCCGGCCGCCGATCTCCTTGCCCTTGAGCAATTCGTCGACGATGTTCGGATTGCCGGCTGCGGCCACGAAGGTCGGCAGCCAGTCAAGGCCGGAGAAGATCCCGTTCTGCACTGAATCCGCGGGCACCTTGCCGGGCCAGCGAATGAGGGCCGGCACGCGGAAGCCGCCTTCCAAAACCGTTCCCTTGGACTGCGCGAACGGCGTCTGACCACCATCGGGCCAGGTGAAGACCTCTGTGCCATTGTCGGTGGTGAAGACAACGATGGTGTTGTCGTCGACGCCGATGTCCTTGAGCTTCTTCATGACCAACCCAACATCGTCATCGAGCTGAGCCATGCCCGCTTCCTGTTCCGACCAGCCATTCTCCGCATTACGCAGCGCCTGATACTTCGCCGACAGATGCGTCACGATATGCATGCGCGTGGGATTGAGCCAGACGAAGAATGGCTTGTTGTCTTTCTTGGCCTTGTCGATGAAATTGAGGGCGAGGTCGCGAATTTCGTCGTCCACGGTTTCCATGCGCTTGGGATAAAGCGGACCGGCATCCTCGATCCTCTGCATGCCGACTTTGCCCCAGCGCGGCATGTCGGTGGGGTCGTCCTTGTCGGTCGCCCAGCTATGAACCATGTTGCGCGGGCCGACGACGTTCAGGAGGTTCTGCGGATAGTTGGGATGCGCCGGATCTTCCATCGCATCGAGGTGATAGAGATAACCGAAGAACTCGTCGAAGCCGTGAACGGTCGGCAGGAACTCGTTCTTGTCGCCAAGATGGTTCTTGCCGAACTGACCGGTCGCATAGCCCATCGACTTCAGAATTGTGGCGATCGTCACGGCTTGCGCAGGCAGGCCGACGGAAGCACCTGCCTGGCCAACAGTGGTCATGCCGGTGCGGATCGGGAGCTCGCCGGTGATGAAGTTCGCGCGCCCCGCCGTGCAACTCGCCTCGGCGTAATAGTCCGTGAACAACATGCCTTCCTTGGCGATCTTGTCGAGGTTCGGCGTTCTGCCAGCCATCAGGCCTCGGTGATAAGCACCAATGTTCCACATGCCGATGTCGTCACCCATGATAACGACGATGTTCGGCTTTTGTTGTGGCTGTTGCGCTGTTGCGGGCAACGCCGTTATTGCGCCGGCCAGCATAGCAACGAATTTAAGGCTTAGCGAAACTAATCTCATGGCGTTTTCCTCTTTTCCGTTCGGTCGAAATTAATTTTATCAGATCGACGGGATCTAAATTCTCTGCTGAGGTCGTTGCCCTTGGTTTTCGAAGACATAACGGCAGTGTCGCTGCTTCTCACGAAACACTGGCAGGGGATTTGGACCGCTCGGTGGGACCACCGGAAATGGCCTTCCCGGCTCATTTATATGCGCCCGACAACTTCTCATCCTTTAAGAGGACGTCGATCGCGGAGATGATTTTAACGCTTGGATTTGCCTTACAGTACAGAATGACCTCGTGCTCAAAAAGCTTCGCCCTTGTTACGTGGATGTAGTGCTTCTTTGCTAGACCATTGTACCATCCGCTGTACCATGTCGTTAGCATATCGGCATCTTCTTGAAACGTGCCTGCAAGCTGAGAACACATCATGGTCTGTATATCGATAAATCCATTTGCGTCTGCGTAAGCACTAAGCGGTACTTGTGCCTGAACGTTTGAGCCCGCGAGCATGAGACCGGTCGTCGCGAGAAGTAGGAGTTTACGCATTTTAAAATTCTCCGGTGTGCATGATTGAAATGTTATATGTCATATATTTGGGCCACGAGCGGTTCGATTGGTTGGTGTTAGCACCCGACTACGCTATCGGTCGATGATTGCATGCGTTTGACTTGACTAAAGCATGGCAGATGAGCGGATTTGGTGGAGCAGTGCAGCCGGTTATCCGTGGGGTTCAATCACTAGCGCCCTGGCTCGGACGCGAAGAATACCGGGGTAACGTCGGCGTTGGGCGCGACTCGTGTGACCTTCGCCCGCTTGGGGTCCTCAACAACGGACATGCGGCGACTGCACCGCCATGTCGGTTTCGTGCCATTAGCGGAAGTCAAACCTCATTCGATCACCTCGTCTGCGCGCAGCAGCAACGATGGTGGTATTTCAAGTCCGAGTGCCTTTGCGGTCTTCACGTTGATGACCAGCTTGAATTTCGTCGCCTGATAGAAGGGGATATTTCCGGGGTTAGCGCCTTTGAGAACTTGACCTACGGCGTTGGCCGCTCGTCGTAAGGTATCCGCCCAGTCAGGAGCATAGGCCATCAATCCGCCGAGAGCGACAGTTTCACGATATGCATAAATCGTCGGAATTCGGCTTTTTGCCGCCAGATCGACAAGCAATTGATCGTTACTAAAGTTCACCAATTCCGGAGATACCATTAGAGCATCTACACGATCCTGCTCCATTGCGGCGAATACGCTGCGATATTGCGCCTCGTCAACCGTCCCGTCCAGCAACGCGCCTGATATGGTAATTCCTAAATGCTTGGCTGCATCTTGAACCACGCGGCCTGCAGCCCCTTTCCAATTTCTCTGTGAAGCAAGGTACTTAGCGTTTAGGGGTTTTGGAATTGCTTCGAGGAGAAGGCCAAGTCGCTTTCCAAGAAGGTCAACTCCTGCATCAACAGCAACTCCAGTGATATTTCCCCCGGGATGAGCGATGCTCGATACAATTCCGGAGGGCACCGGATCACCCGAAGTTACAACGATGGGGATCGATGCGGTAGCTGCTTTGAACGCCAGAACCAAAAGATTGGATTGAACGAAAATTACATCTGGATGTGTGTTGACGACATCACGAGCAAGTTGAGAAAAATAATCGATCCGTCCTTCGGCAGAATACCGCTCCACGATCAGATTCTGACCCTCAGCGTAGCCAAGGCAATTCAATTCCTCGAAAAAAGCTCGGAACCCCGGGCGGCCATTTATGGTCATATTGCCGACCTTTTCGGCCGGGTGGACCATTGCAATGCGCTTCATCTTACTTGACTGCTGCGCACGCGCCGCCAGTGGCAAAGCTGCAGCAGCACCGCCTGCAAGTATGAACTCCCGCCGCCTCATTCGATCACCTCGTCGGCGCGCTGCTGAAGTTGTAGGGGCACATCGAGGCCGAGCATCCTTGCGGTCTTCAGGTTGATCACTAGTTCGAATTTGGTCGGCGCTTCGATCGGAAGGTCGCTCGCCTTTTCGCCCCTCAAAATACGATCAACAAATGATGCCGACCGACGAAAGATGTCCAACGTATCGACGCCATAGGAAAGTAGACCACCGCTTATCGCAAAAAACCGGAACGGATAAATCGTAGGCAGCCGGTATCGCTCCGCTTGCGCCACGATCACCTCGCGATGACCCGAGGTAAAGAGGTCAGGTAAAATGATCAAGCCGCTGTTCGATTTGCTAGCGACCGTTTCAGCGGCACGCTGAATTTCGGCAGCACTCCGAACAGGCAATAAGGTCGCTTCTGCACCCTGCGAAACGGATTGCAAAAACCTCCCGGCGTAGGGAGCGGTTTCCGGGTTGAAAACCAAAGCAACCTGCGAGATACGCGGCGCAATCTCTTTCAGCAACTCGACCCACTTTCCACCCATCGGGAACTCAAAATTGGTCAAGCCAGTAAGGTTGCCGCCCGGCCGAGCCAAACTTACGACGAGGCCATCGCCAACGGGATCGGGGACGAGCACGAAGACGATTGGGATGCTCCGAGCTTCCTGCTTTAACGCCCCTAAAATGGCCGATCCATTTGCCAAGATTACATCGGGTGCTAGCCCGTCCTATTCGTGAGAGTGCGGTTTTTTGATCCGATTGGTGTGGCCGCGCATCTCCTCTGATGAGGCGCACAGGAATGCCTTCGGCTTTTCACCGCTGACGACCCGTACTTTGCAACGCGCTTGAGGGATAGGCTGGGCGAACGGGGGCGGATGCCCCGCCGGTTACGGACCGAGCGGCAGCAGCGCACCTGGCAAACTGCGGAAGAGGTCGGCTTCGGGACATGCCGCGGCGAACGCAAGACGAATGCGGCTCGTAGTCTCGACGACGCGGGCTGCGATTTTCAAGAGACGAAGACGCAGCGTCGCGAACTCGGCAGTGGCCAATTCCCGGGCCTTGGGAATCGCGTCGCGCACGGTCAGCATCAACCAATAAGCGGCGGTATGGAGCACGAGACGGACCTGATTGGCGAGCGCCGAACGGCAGCTGGTGCGATCGGAGGCGAGCTGTGTCTTATGCAGCTTGATCAGATTTTCGGCCTGGCCGCGCGCGCAATACAAGCTATCGTAGATCCACTCGGCCGAGCCGACATCGAGGCTGGTGACGACGAAGCGGATGTCGAGGCCGAGCGTGGTCGCCTCAATACGGGCGACGGTTCGCCGTTCGCGATCCCAGGACTTTGCCTTGTGGCGGGTCTCGGCATAGCCGCGCAGAACAGGCAGGTTCTCGATGGCGCGTCGCGTACGAATATCGTCGGCAACCTCGTCGACTTTTCTGGCGAGCGGCTTGGTACCGGACAGGCCGAAGATGTAGTCGATGCCGTTGTTCTCGCACCACGTCATCGCCTCCGGCCGAGCATAGTGCCCGTCGCCACGGAACGTAATTCGCGTCTTGTGCCATCGCGTGCGGATGTGCCGCACCAGGCGGCGCAGATGGGCACGCACCTCGACGCCGCTAGGCGTCTTGCCGGGCCGCAGCACAACCGCAACGGGCCGGCTCTTCTCCGTGTCGTAGACGTGGATCGGCAGGAAGCAGCGTTCGTCATAATGAGCGTTGAACAGCGAGAGCTGCTGATGGCCGTGGACGACATCGCAGGTGTCGTCAATGTCGAGCGTGACGGATGCTGGCTCGCACGGATAGCTGTCCATCCATGCGTCAACCAAGGTGTAGGTCAGTCGGATCACGTCGCGCAGGCGCGGCGAATTCTCCAGCCGCGACAGCGTCGGCTGGGAACACAAATCCCGGCCCGTGTCCGGCAGGCGCCCGCAGGCCAGCTTGAATGCGGGATCGGACCGCAGATGATCGAGGTCGTCGGCGTCCTCGTAGCCGCAGCAGATCGCGAACATGCGAGCGCGGAACATATCGACAAGGCTGTGCACGACCCGTGTCGGATCGCGCCGATCGGGCAACACCCGGGCCAAATTGTCGGCCAAGCCGAGACGCCGCTCGGCCATCGCCAGAAGCATCACGCCCCCGTTCGAGGTCAGGCGACCGCCATCGAAGGCAGCTGTGACTTTCTTGCTGTGAACGGCTGGAAATGAGAATGGCAGAATCGTATCATCGGTCATGGCGGGCGTGGCGTTCGCGGTTGAAGGTGATGGGGTTGGCTTCGCAACCGAACCCTACGCCGCTTCAGCGCTTTACACCACGCTCGCCAGCCTCTCAGGCGCCCTCTGGCGAATAAGACGGGCTTCCGTAATGGCCCCGTCGATGTCAAGTCCCACCTATGAACTTCTACTGTCGTGGCCGCGCCGCGCGAGCGCGCTCCTCATTGCGCCGTAGCGAGCGCGGCGCTTATCAATCGCTTCCGTTGTCGTCGTCGCCGGTCTCTTGCTTCCGTCCGTGGTCGGTACTCGGACCGCCACATCATGCTATCAGAAGAATCGGTGAGCCTATCTAATTGCGCGTGATCCGTCGGATGACGTCCACTGCCCGTCTTGCGGCTTCACCGGTTCTATCGTCCCGGCGACGGGACTTCGAACCAAGCGTACCTGATCAGGTTCGCTTTGGAATTCGTCTGGTTTTAGGCTTGGATAAGCCGCGGAGCATTTGGCGCCTCCTTCGTCCAGCGGAAATTCGTGCTATCGACCCACATCCGATGCAAGATTACGCCAATCTTGCGCGCCAAGGCGACCTTGGCTCGTTTTGTTCCACGCCGCTTGGCGATATCCATGCCCCAGCGTTTGAGTGCGGAGAAGCGCGTGACACGCGACAGCAGGATATTGGCTGCCTCGTAGAGCGCCGTGCGTACCATTTCGTCGCCGACGCGGGTGATGCCACCCGTCACATCAGTCTCCCCCGATTGATATTTCTTCGGCGTCAGTCCGAACAATGCCCCGACTGCCTTTGACTTTCTAATCCGAGATGGATCATCGATCCCCGTCTTGAACGTGATCGCTACTAACGGACCGACCCCCGGCGTAGTCATCAGGCGGCGACAGACTTCGTCCTTGCGCACGATCGTCAACATTGCCTTATGCAGCTTGGTGTACTCTGTTTGCAAGGCGGATCGCGCCGCCAACATCGCAGCGCAAATCTGTTCCAGCATCGAATGGCCTGCGCATAATTCTCGGACCCGCGCCTCGAAGTTTCTGCGCGTCACCATGCCCATCTTCAGCCCGAAACCACGCAAAATACCGCGGATGCTGAATTCCACATCGAGCAATTTACCGAGTAGAAGCTTACGTCCGACCAGCAGCGCTCGTACTTCCTGCGAGCCAACCGATTTGCAATGAACCGGCCGAAACCAGCCCATCCGGATCAACTGGGCGATGCCGCGAGCATCCTTGCGATCGGTCTTCACCGTCATCGCTGACAGTGCGGCCTTCACGTGCCGTGTCTCCAAAAGCACTACCTCGAAACCAGCTCGCGTCAACCCAGCATGTAACCACTGCGACAGCGGCCCGGCCTCAAGCCCAATGCGCTCGACCGCAATACCGAGCCCACGAAAAAACGTGACCAGGGCGACCGGATCGCTGCTGATCTTCGCTTCCTTGACAATCTTGCCCTTGGCATCGACCACGCAAACGCTCGACAGTTCCAAAGACACGTCAATTCCGGCATAATGCTCCATGGCTGTTCTCCATCATCTGATGCCTGGGGCCTGAACCAACCAGGACCCCGTTTAGTCATCATACGGGGGACAGCCACCGTCCCTTGCCAGAGGCTCGGGCCGGGGGCCATTACAGCATCTAGACCCACAAGCTCTAACGCCGATGATCGCAAGCGGTCGGGATCACCGGCAGCAAAGCGGTAGTCAATTCTAATGTTACGTCCTTCCGTCCAGCCTAGCTGCTCTAGCCCTGCACGAAATGATTTGAGGCGGGCCTGTGCCTCGGGTTCAGTCTCTGCCATCGTCAATAGCAAACCGATGCGCCGCACCCGCTGTTGCGTCCGCCCCGCCACCGGCCATGACGCAGCCGCGCCGCCGATTAATCCAATGAACTCCCGTCGCTTCATTCGATCACCGCATCGGCGCGGGAGACCATAATCGACGGAATTGTGAGGCCAAGTGCTTTGGCAGTTTTGAGATTGATAACAAGCTCGAACTTGTTCGGCTGCTCGACCGGGAGATCGGCGGGTTTAGCGCCCTTGAGGATACGATCAAGGTACGACGCCGCACGCCGATAGAGATCGGGTTGATCGACGCCGTAAGACATGAGGCCGCCATCCTTCACGAAAAGACGATACGGGTACACGGTTGGTAGGCCGTAGTGCGCCGCCAGCGAGATGATCAGTGCGCGATTGACGGTGGTAAAGATATCCGGCATCACCAGCAGGCCTACCTTCTTGTCGCCGCCGAGTGAGGCTAAGGCTCTTTCGATTCCAGCGGTGTCGAGAACCGGAGCTTGGACCAGCTTCACGCCAAGTGTCGGGCCAGCGGCCTCAAGCAATCGAAAAAACTGTCCGCTATGGGTATTCGGGTTGAAGATAAGCGCGGCATGTGTAGTGCGAGGCGCCAGCTCCTTAAGCAATTGAAGCCACTTGCCACCCATCGAGGCTTCGAAATTTGTCAAGCCAGTGATATTGCCGCCAGGATGCGCTAGGCTTGCGACGAAGCCGCTGCGGATCGGATCAGCGATTGAAATGAATACGATTGGCACGGTGCTGGTGGCCTGCTGTAAGGCCCGCACGGCAGGAGTACTATTGACTAAAATCACGTCAGGCTTCGTCTGGACCAACTCCGCTACATCGGCCTTTACGCGGTCGGGATTGGCGGTGGCCCAACGATAGTCGAGCCGAACGTTGCGACCATCTGTCCAACCGAGTTCCTTGAGGCCTTGCTGGAATGCCGCGATGAGGGGCTGCGCTTCTGGATCGCCTTCATTGAACCCCAAATGAACGCCGATCCGCCGCATTCGCTCAGGCTGCTGCGCACGCGCCGCAAACGGAAACGCCGCCGCGCCACCGAGAAGCGATATGAACTCGCGCCGCCTCATGTCCACCCCCAACTCAGTAGACGGATCGTACCGGCTTAATCGAGTGCATTGATAGGGGCTGAAACCGGCAAAAAACCATTTCCGCAGTGCACAGCCAATGTCGCTCATGGGTCAAAATCGGAAGTCGGTGGTCGCAATCGTGAGGTCCGGTTTACCCCCCGAAAGCAGACACAACTCGGACATCGCGCCACGTCCGAAAGGTGCCATGAGGAGACTCATGCATTGCAGCAATCACCAATTCTATTCGATCACTTCGTTGGCATCAGCGAGCAAAGCTTCCGCGACCGTGAGGCCCAGGTCTTGGCGGCGGCCAGGTTTTCGAGACCTGCGTGGAGCCCGCGCCACGATATTTTTCAAAGCAGCAATGAACGTGACCTTGGTTCGCTCTTATGTCACCTTTCGACGCTCACGTTATCCGCGATCGACCGCCAGGCACGCGCGGTGCTGACGGAATTAGCAACAGATGGAGATTTAGAATGAATCCGCAGGAACGATTGACGTTGCTCGGGACACGCATCCGCAAGTACGATATCGGGGAAGATGAACTTTTGCGAGAGTTGGGCAAATTGCAGCCCGCTTTTGACGGCGTAGAACGCGAAGCAGCCTACAGGCAGAAGGTTGGCGCCGCCGTCGAGTGGGGGAAGATTTATTTGAACCCT
The DNA here is from genome assembly GCA_963722265.1 of uncultured Alphaproteobacteria bacterium. Classification (GTDB taxonomy): domain Bacteria; phylum Pseudomonadota; class Alphaproteobacteria; order Rhizobiales; family Xanthobacteraceae; genus Bradyrhizobium. The sequence continues at coordinate 471,120 of CAVRKR010000004.1, forward strand.
CTGAAGTCTGAAAAATACAGCGGAGGACGTGAACAGGTCAGAGGGTTTTTGCTGCAAGACCTCGCCTTGGCGGCGGAGATCGCAAGAGACGTCATGTAGCGCGGATAAAAATGAAGGATGGGCGAAAAGTAGTGGGCTTTGCGGTCCAAGTTATTCGCTTCAATCGTCGCCGATGTCCGTTGTCAAACTCAGACCTCGGGCTGCGTCCGAGCTAGGTCCGCTCATCCTGAAATAGCAGACATGCGGCGACTGCATCGGCATGTCGCTTCGGTAGAGTCGAGGATGGGCGCGGTAGCTTAGGCCATTCGGCAACGCCCCGTTTCCCATCCCCGCTCCTCGAACCGGACGTGCCCGATTAAGGCATCCGGCTTGTATGGGGCTTTCTTTGTCAAGGGTGCGTGACGCCATTTTGGTCGTCCCTGCATTCCATTCTTTTGTTCGACCCGCGCCGCGAGCATTCTTCCGTCCCGACCGCATATTTCCATCGCCGTCGCGCGCAGTGGCGGTCAAGGACGGCGCTTCTTCAGCGCCGCCGAAGGCTTGTCCTTGATGGACGCGAGCACGGCGGCAGGCTGCCGGCGATCGGATGGTTGGCCGCGCGATGATCCGAGGGGAGCCTGCCATTGGCCGCGATCAATCGCGCGAACCAAGCTTGTATTCGGTTGAACCCGTATGGGTCCCCGACCATGAAGCAGTCATACGCTTCTACGGGCAAGGCTCCGAGGCGGCGGGTCCATTCTCTCAGCGGCATTGCAGCCATAGCCGAATGCGGATTGCCGCCACCTCGGATCGTCATCGGCTACCCGGCGCATCAAGTGCCGTCAGGTGCCGAACCCTGTTTGTCCTTTCTCGTTCTAGTGTTGCTCACGCCGCCGGCCGTAGCTCGACACCGTCCGGCACCTCGCCGGTGGTGACCAGGCGCCACAGCGCGATCAGCAGCTTGCGCGCCAGCGCCACGATCATCGTCGTCTTGCGCGCGCCGCTCGGCCCCTCGGTCCGCGTGCGATACCAGCGCGCCAGCGCACTGTCTTTCTGGAACATCAGGAAGCGCCACGCCAACTGGATCAGCCCCCGTCGTACCCGCGCATTGCCGGCCTTGGCCAGGCCCTTCTCTCGGCGTTTCAAACCACTCTCGTCGGGCGATCCCGTGAGCCCGGCGTAGCGCGCCACCGCCCTTCGATCTCGAATATCGCGCGACAATCTGGATGAGAACGGCGCGTCAATCTGGGTGAGACGAGGCGGCGGAGCGGAGGGATAATTGACGCTATCCGACGTCTTGGCAAGCTTTGATCGACGCGGAGCGTCGATCAGTCTTCGGCTTTTTCTGTTTTCTTGATTGTCGCGTGGGTTGGTGGCCGGCCGCGGCCGCGCTTTCGATCGAGGGCTTCGCGGCGGCGATAGCTCTCGACGTTCATCTCCAGAATCGTGGAGTGATGGACAAGGCGGTCGATGGCAGCGAGCGTCATAGCCTGGTCGGGGAAGATCTTGCCCCATTCGCCAAATGGCTGATTGGCCGTGATCAGCATGGATCTCCGCTCGTAACGTGCGGCGATCAACTCGAACAGTACGCTGGTTTCGGCTTGATCCTTGGTGACGTAGGCGATGTCGTCGAGGATGAGTAAATCGTAGCGGTCGAGCTTGGCGATCGCGCTTTCGAGTGCCAGCTCGCGACGAGCGATTTGGAGCTGTTGCACGAGATCAGTGGTGCGGGCAAACAGCACGCGCCATCCATTCTCGACCAGGGCGAGCCCGAGCGCCGCCGACAAATGGCTCTTGCCGCCGCCAGGTGGGCCGAAGAGCAGGATATTGGCGCCTTTCTCCAACCAGGCGTCGCCGGACGCCAGCACCATCACCTGCGCTTTCGAGACCATTGGCACGGCCTCGAAGTCAAACGTGGCGAGCGTCTTGCCGGCGGGCAGACGCGCCTCGGTGAGATGCCGCTCGAAGCGGCGGCGGCGACGGTCGGCCATCTCGTGCTCGGCGAGCACCGCGAGGAAGCGGGCCGCCGGCCAACCTTCCTTGTCGGATTGCTCGGCGAGCTTGGCCCACATCAGCCTGATGCTCGGCAGGCGCAGCTCGTTCAACAAGAGTTCGACGCGGGCGGCATCAACAGTGTTGGTCGTCGTCATACCACGGCCTCCAGGTTGGAGGTCGGGCTGACGGTGCAGACAACCGCGAGTTCGTCGTAGATGCTGAGAGCTACAAACTCCACCTTGATCGCCGGTACGGATGCCGGGTTTGGACCGAACCGCTCACGCAGTAGTGCCAGATCTGGTAACCGACCGGCATCCAATTCGGCGTCGATCAGTTCTGCCAGCTCAGCTTCGCAGCCGCGATCGTGTGCGAGCGCCAGCAACTCGACGGTCAACTTGCAGGCGCGCTTGTCGCCCACGTCCTGGTGCAATGCCTCGAAGGCTCGTGCATAGGCCGGACGCGGGAACAACTGATCGCGGTAGACCAGATTGTTGAGCGCCATCGGCTTCTTGCGCAGCGCGTGGATCACATGATGATAGTCAACGACGTGACCGCCCTTGCTCTGCGATACCGGCCGGCCACGCCGAAGCGTCATCATCGGCGTTGCGCCGAGGAAGCACTCGATCCGGTTGTCGTAGAGGTGCACGCGCAGGCGATGGCCGATCAGCCGCGATGGCGCGGTGTAGAAGACGCGACGCAGGATGAAGCCGCCGCTCGAGGTGACGGTGACAATCTTCTCCTCGTAATCGGCCGTCCGCCGCCTGGGTAGAGGGGTGAGCATCGGCCGCTCCAACTCGATCCGCTTGCGATTGTTGGCGTTGCGTCGGCCAACGATCTCGTCGACGAAGCGGCGATATCCATCCAAGTGGTCGAAGTCTCGGCTGCCACGCAGCAGCAGTGCGTCCTGCAGCGCCTTCTTGAGATGCCCATGCGAACTCTCAATAGAGCCATTCTCATGCGCAACACCGCGGTTGTTCCGGGTCGGTGTCATATCGTAGTGACGCATCAGCGCCTGATAGCGCAGCGTTAGATCCTCCTTAGCGTCGCTGTCCAAGTTGCGGAATGCCGCCGAGAGACTATCGCTGCGATGCTCGCGCGGCGCTCCCCCAAGTACCCACAGCGCATTCTGCAGACCCTCGGCCAACGCGACAAAGCTCTCGCCACCGAGCACGACGTGGGCATGCTCAAAGCCCGAGAAGGCGAGCCGGAAGTGGTACAGCCGATGTCCCAGCACGACACCCGCGACGGTGACGCCGAGGGCACTCGTGTCGGTGAAGTCGGACAGGCCAAACCGGCCGGGCTCGTGCTCCTGACGGAAGATCACATCCTGCTCGGGGCCGGCCAGGGCTCGCCACGTGCGCATGCGCCGTTCCAGCGTGCGCCGAATGCCGGCGCTGATCTCCGGATGGCGCCGCCGGATCTCGTCGAGCACCGCAATGGCCCGAATGCCGGGAGCAGACTTCAGGATCGGCACAATCTCGCCGTCCCAAACCTCGGCCAATGGGTCCGGACGCCGGCGGCCTCGCGGCGCTTTCTTCTGCGAAGGCAGCCGCGGATCATCCTCGATGCGGTAGCCGGTTGCACGGCTGAAGCCGGACTTGGCGGCAGCAACGGTGGCATCTTTGCTATGTCGGTAAATCATGTACAGCCTCATCTGGTGGTCGGTGATGTGAAGGCCGGGCAATCGCTGATTCCTCAATTTCGAGACGAATCAGACACTTGACCCGGTCGCTCACGACCGCCAGACCGCACTGACCCCCTTGGGGAAAAGTGCGCCGCCGGGGCTGGACGAACTTCGCTCGGGCTACGCCCTCGCTCCGTCCGTCCAGCCCCGGCGCATCCTCATCCTGATTGACGCTGCTGTCTCACCTTGATTGTCGCGCGGCACTCGAAGCTTCCGCGACAGGATCTCCCGCACCAGCATGTCCGCCGTCTCGATGCCGATACCGATCACCCTGGCGAGCAGCCGCACCATCGCATGCGGCCCTGTATCTGGTGCCCGCTCGAGCCGCTCGACACGTGTCTTCTCGATCGAGCTGATCTGCTCACGGACCAGTGCCAGCCGAGCCATGTCGCGCCGGAACTCCTCGATGATGTTTGCCGGCAGGCCCGTGCCCTCCGCTGTCCGCAGACCTGCCAGACGCTCAGGCGCCTTGCGCAGATGCGGCTTGAATCCCCGGATCCCGAGGCGGGCGAGCGCACTCTTCATGCGGTTGGTGACGCGTGAGCGCTCGTCGACAAGGCTCTCACGCTCGCGGCTCGGGCGCCTCGCATCCTCCTCCTCCATCGTCGGGATCGTCACCATCCCGCAGTGCCCCCGCTCACCGCGCAACCATCCCAGGAACACGCGCATCAACATCGCCGCATCCAGACGATCCGTCTTCGCCCGCTTGCGCTCGCGTGACACCGCAACGCTTGCCGAATGGATGACATGCGCCTCGATCCCACGAGCAATAAGCCAGCGCGCCAGCCAGAAGCCGTCGCGGCCAGCCTCATAGGCCAGCGTGATCCGGCTGATCGACCGGCCAGCACACACCGCCTCATTCCGCCACCGCTCGATCAATCGTAACAGTGCCGTCGCATCCGGCTCCAGTTTCTTCAACGGCTGGCGCTCGACGCCGGGAACGACGCCGCTCACCAGCCAGCTCGCCTTGCTCATCTCGACGACCACCACTAAGGTCGAGATCGGATCAAACGCGCTCACGCTTCGGCTGAGATCATTGACTTGGGCCACGGGCAACCTCCATCGGTTCGTATGGACGATGAAGGTGCCACGACCTCCGCCGCCCGCCCCATAGCTTCTCTCCGACTGGCTTCACCGTGAGACACACGGAGAGCAAACTAACCGCACGCGGCTGCGGCACGGTGGGGAACTCTCCTTCGCCCCTCGACACAGCAATCTCCGGCGGCTCCTGTCTTTGATGGTGTTTGCAGGCTCATCGCCAATCACCACGACCTCGCCATCTTCGAAAGCGCACCAGAAGTCAGGGCCCTTTCCTCAGCCAGCATTACCCGGCTTCAACGGTCATACGACCCCGTCCGACTCCCGCCTTGGCCGCCGCCTTTCGCGACGTTGAGGCCGCTACCCTCGCCCTTGACGGGCCTCCCCCGATTACCCGAACCACCTTTCCGACGTGCCGTGCCCACTACCCCGGCGGATCGAGCGGGTGCGCGTGTCGATTGCTTCCCCGCTCATGCTGCCTTCCCCAAATGACCGGCAGGTCGGCATCCGCATTGTCACTTTCGAGGCCTGCTCAGGCTTCACTCACGTTACGGCCCGCTAGATTGCTCAACCGCCTAAAGCGGCCTTTGTCACGAGGCTCCAGCCCTGCCGGTTACCCGACCGAACCGCTCGTCAGCTACCAGATCAATCGACAACTCTCTGGGTGGAATCTTCCTCCACTAGTGATCCGCGCCTTCGGGGCGCACTGCCAACAGGAGACTCATGCAACGCAGAATTACATCGTTATTCGATCACCTCGTCGGCGCCGGCTTGTAACGTCAGGTGCACGGTTATGCCGGCGTCTGGACCTTGCGGCCCGAACCGCGCGGCCGTCCGAAAAACGACCGCGCAGTTGCTGTCACTCGGCAGCTTGTAACAAGGTGATTTGCGAAACCAGCTCCTTGCCCTTCGTCTCCGGGCTGAACAGCAGGGTGATGACGAACATGATCGCGGCGCCGGTCGTCGCCACCAGCATCGGAACGGCGTAGCCAAGTGGCTGACTGATGGCGAAATAGGTGAGCACCGGCCCGGTGAAGCCCGCCCAGATCGCTCCTTGATGGTAGCAGAAGCCCGACGCGGTCGCCCGCACCTCGGTCGGGAAACGTTCGGTCAGATACGCCGGACGCGCATCCACTCGGCTGGTACGGGTCGAACCGGGCGCCTACTTCTTTCCCGCTTGCTTTGTAAGATCAGCAAGCGAGACTGATCCTCTCCAACATTGGGGAGGATGAAAGTGCGAATACCGACATTGACTGTTCTGTTTGTCGCCGCCGTTACGCTTGCAGGATGTTTTGAAGGTCCGGCGGGACCGCCCGGACCACCCGGCCCGGCGGGAAAAGATGGCGCGCCCGGAATGGCTGGACCCGCTGGACCAACGGGCCCCGCTGGCCTTGCCGGTCCTGCTGGACCCGCCGGTCCCCCCGGACCGAAGGGAGACCCGGGAGAGCCGGGGAACAAATAGGCCGTCTCCGTTTGGCGGCCTCTTTCATTTAGATGGTTAGAGGGTGCCTCCCGACTCTGGGAAGGCCGCTGGTGCGTCCGGGAATGGCGCGCTGTCATGGCGCCGGACTTCCACAGGAAACGAGTCCTGCGGGCTGTCCGCTGGCCCGGAACATGCATGAAATCGATCACCTGGGCGAGTGACCGTCCCCCAACGGTTTTCGTTCAGGCGCGTTTCCTCCCAATAACCTGGCCGCCGCATTGCCCACAGTGCGGCGGCCATCTTTTTTGTTGCCGTTCAAAAGCCAAGGGTTGCACCGGTCTGGCCGGCTGTTTAGCGCCTATCTGACTCTGGGAAGGCCGCTGGTGAGTCCCAGGGATGTACGGCTCTCCGGTGTGCGGCCTGCCACTGACCGAATCCCTGGGGCTGGGTGCCGGCCCGGAATATGCATGTAAAATTGCGCCTAGGAGGGGCCTTTCTACCCCCCTGCTAGGCTCAATCCTCGACCGTTGCACCTCCCGGCTGCGACGGTCATTTTTTTCGATCGCGCATTGCCCTACATCGGAACGGCCTAGGAGCGCGCGGCGCTTAACCAGTCCGTTCAAGCCCAAATTCGTTCATGCCCTGTCCCCTTGGTCGAGTAGCCGACATGGTAGGTGGACAGGTAGCGAACACTGATAGGTTAGAAGGTAAGACCGGACTCGGATCGCCTCCATTGTTCTTGCGCTAGATCATGGTCTGGCGCCCGCGGGCGGTCATATTCTGTAGATGGCCAATTTCGTTTTCAGGTATCCGGCCATAGGTGTCAACGTCCATCACCAATTGGATGACGATCCGGATATTTCCGAGAATGAGTATGACGGGATTATGTGCCCGAGCTGCACCAGGATGCATTTGCTCAACCGAAAGACCGGCAAGCTATTAGGCCAAGATGACGAGTAATTCCGCGCCTCAGTCGGCGAAGGAGATTTACGTGCCGAAAAACGATGATAGAAGCCCGCTCCTAGATTTGATGAATTGTATTCTCTGCGACCAAACAATGAAACTCGAGAAGATAGATCCCGATGATGGGGCAATAACCTCATCCAATATCGGTGCAAACTGTGCGGCCGCATTGAGCGCCTACGTCTGTTTCGCCGAAATCGCGAATATGGCGGACCTTCAGAGGCGCATGCGCGTTGAGGCTCTGAGACCGGGGCGATCACGAACGCGGAGACCTTTGGCCATGAGCGGTATTCCTCTTCACCTTCAAAGACGGTTTGAGCAGCGGTGGGCCGCGAGATTTGTGCAGCCGGTAGCATCCGCCGCAAAAACCATTGACTTGAAAAGCGCTGTCAACAGCTTGCCGCGCCCCGAAAAAGCAAAAGAAGCGAACGATAACCAACTGGCCCGGCCGCTCATTCCATTTCCGGAGGGCTGGTACGGCGCCTGAGCTGCCTCGCGGCCCGCATCGTTTTCAATGCGCTAACTCTTGTTCTGCGTGAGGTGTCAGATGGCAATCGCAAAGGAACTTACCGATCGCGCTCGCATGTTCGAGGAGCGGGCAGAAAAAGCGACCGATCCGATATCCCGGCAACATTACCGAGAAATGGCTGCCCACTATCGATCACTGTCAGTCGAACATCAGGACGTCGGTCCATTAAACCGCAGGACCGAAGCCCCGCGCCATCGACCTAATTGCGGGGATCGACCCTCCACCACTCGTAAAGCATTGGACTGCTAAGGGCCCGCGCAGGCATCTCACATGCCGGATATGGCGCGTTCGGATCCCGTCACCGCCACCACCGTCGGACCTCGTCATACGCGCGTATCATACAACTGGTCACCTGCCGGTCGCAGTGGCTCATGCATGGGTTCTGGTTCGCCCCGCCAGAGGGGTTGGCACATCTGCCGATGCAATTTGTGGTTTGATTTTGACACCACGCGGCTGTCACTGCTTCCGCCGGTGAATTGAGGAGCACTCCGGTGCCTATGAGGGTGATCGCGAAGAAAAGGTGGCGTGTCATGGTCAAACCTCCAGAGAAAGGCGAGCGGGCTACTCTAGATCCTAACCTCTCGACGAGGCAAAGTCCCGTTGCGGTTGGCAGCGCGCCCCAGACTCCTAGGCACTCCAAGGGTCCCGTCAGCAAAAAGAGGTCGCCCCTGGTCGGCGGCCTCTTCGCGCTTCGGAGTACCTAGGAGACTGGGCGCGCCGGGCTTCGGTCCCGCACCTCTCAACATATACCATTTGCGATTACGGCGGCAGCGTCACCAGGAGCAGGACCGTACGCCACAGGCGGCGGATAATAGCCAGGACCGTAGTAGCCAGGCAATAGGGCAGCCACGGGACGAGGCGGCAAACAAATCGGCGCCAACGCGTCGACGAACCGAAGTGCGTTTTTGATTCGGGCGAATTGAAGGTTAGGCCAAAATACGGAAATTGATCTTCGCGAGGCTATCGCCGATGTCTCGGACCGGGGCCGCCTGTCGGCGGGGTCGGTCGGACAACATCCCCAAATAGTAACGCAACTGTTCGTCGCTCTCTTTGATGTGGTTGCGAATTTCACGGCGCTCAAACTCTGTGACCAACGGATCCGCCACCCGTCGCCATTCTCCCGCGCGAAAAATAGTTGATTGACTTTGGCCTGCCTTGTCGCACAGAAACGCAGCATGCGCGACGTATCAAGTTCTCAGACGCCATTGAGGGCATCGTTCAAAATTAAATTGAACGGCGAGCCGCCGCTTGCGATTGCTACCGTGGGACAAGCCTTCCATTTCATCACCAGCCTTAGTACGGTCGAATGGATGGAATTCCGATCGTTGCACGACGATGCGAAGGTCGCTTTGGAGGCGGCCGCAGAAAATGCCATCCTGGCCGTTCAGGCTACCAATGCGTTGCGCGTGCTATTTGCGCGCGCAAAGCTACTCCAACGGGCAAACAAAAAGACCGCCTGAAGGCGGTCGGCTATCAGGTTAGCGATTGTTTCCGATAAAGGTGAAGCCGCCACTAATTTGAATTTGGAGGCTTGGCGCTCGCGACTTCAGGGCCAGGCGGTTTTTGGTCGACCGTGCACAGCACTCCGCGCTCGGCTTCGTCGGCGATCTTCTGCAAAAGCGCGGCCTTAGCCTTGTCTGGCTCTGCGAGAGCTAGTCGCCGGTATCTTACCGCCCGATCGTGTTTTTTGTCGCCCATGCTCCAAGTGTTTACGCTTCAGGACCGAGCTGCAATCAAAGGCCGTTGTTAAGCTTGATGTCCGCTGGGCAGGTTAAATCAGGAACCGGTGTCATCCCCTGATTAAGATGTCCAGATTCGCAAAGATCACGCTTATGGATGGCAGCCAATTGTCGTTTCGTCTCCCGGCGACTTGATCGGATATCAAAGGCGGGTTGAAGAAAATCGCAAATCGATTGCGCTTTCAGTACACATTGCGGGACTGAATCAGCCTCATCGATCGCGGGCTAGCTTTCTGCGTCCCCAATGATGATCCTTGCGGTCGAGGTTGAATACTCGCTCGACGTGGCGGTTCAGGGCCCGCAGCATTCCGGTCGCACGTGCATCAGCGGGCCTCGGCCTTCCGCCGCCATGATCAGCGCCTCGGTCGCCGCATGCCATGAGGCATAGTTCTGCTCGGCCTTCGGCAGCTTCATGATGTAGTTGGCGGCATCCTTGAGGGTGATGAGCTGGCGACCGCCGCGAAGTGGAAAAGTGGAATCGGGTTATCGAGCTTTCGGTACCAACCGCGATCAGCCTTCATCAAATACGACCTTCCATGCCGGAACTACTGGGCCCAACGCGTTGTTTTACGGGGTCGCGCAAGATCGGACAGCCGAACGTCATCCGGCCATTGATCGCCACTGATCGCAGTCCGGTGCGAGCAACGATAATCGGAGCAGTAGATCGGCTCCGCCGTCTTCATCGCTTTCTGACATTGTGTCAGCCTTTCGGCTTTCGCCCTTCAGCCCCAGTCGTTTGAATCAGTGCCGGTATGACCTGATAAGGGCCGGGCATTGGTCGATGATGTTGCGATCGCCACGGCCGGCGGTCGTGCAGTAGACGCAATATGCGGCCGCGGCCTGACCGGTGTAGTCAGGGTCACTGTCGCCGCTGAACATTAGGGTCGCTCGATTCGAACTCTTTTCGTAAATGAAGCCAGTGTTGCCGACATAGCCGCCCATTCGATTTAAATTCACTAATCCGCAAACGGCTTCACCGCGGTCGGTCGCCACCTTGGACAGGCCTTCAAATCGAGCTGATTCCGGATCAGTGAGTTTTCGTCGCATTGCCGCTTTAGCATCGGCGAATTCATCTGCCGGTTTCGGCGCGGCTTTTTTTGTTGCCGTTTTTGACGCGGCATCGAAACACGCAAGGCGCCCCGTAGGATCTGAAATGGCCTTACAATCGGCCGCGTGAGCAGTGCAGGCACCGCCCAAAAGCAGCGCCACGATCCCCAGAATTCGCATTTTGCTGTTTCCACCGACCAGTCGACATCCAACCGCAACCTGCGGCCGACCGCAATAGCGAACACTGAAAGCCGCCCGTGAGGGGCAGCACGGTAACACGTCAGACCGGCATCTTCTTCGCAGCGAGGCCCTGATCGGTGACGCGGTAGCATAGCTGGCCTTCAATGAGTTTCTGTTCGATCCAACCCTTTGTGAGCAGCTTTTCAACGACTCTGGGGCTCGGACGCATTGTGAATGCCTTCACCCAGCCAGAGACCTCCAAAGGCTGCATGAACTGCCGCTCGTGATGGTTGGGAATTTCGGGATCCCGAGGCCTCATTGATTTCTATATCCCCTTCGCACGCAGCCCGATTGCCACGAGCGCTGCTCGGCCCTTTTCTGTGGCCTGATACTCGACATCGCTGATGTTCGTCTTGAACGGCGTCAGCCAACCCATGTCGACCAGCCGGTCGTATTTGCTGCGATCAATATTGCCAGCGGTGTATTTCCGACCGTCGCTAGCGACAATCTGACGGATCAGCTTGAGGTCCTCGTCGCCCATATTAGTCATTTCTTCGCTTTCAGCCCCAGCTCGACGACGCGGCGTCGCGTGCTTCAATCCTACTCGGATAGACGCCACGCCTCACGACAAAGCAACCAAGACAGGCCGCTAACCGCTGCAAGAAACACCGCGGTCATCCAATCCTCCGGATCGGTGAGCTTGCCGGTCACGATGGCCGCGGAGATCGTGGCCGCTGCCAACCCGCACATCAAAGCTATCGCTAGACTGATCAAGTAAACGATGATCCAAAAAAGATGAACCATTATCTAGCTTTTGTTTCGCAGCCCCAACTTGACCAGGCGGCGGATCCAGATTCAGGGTGACGGGCAAGCGGCAAAAATATCGCACTCATCGCAAATCAGGCTGAAAGACGGCACTTTGTTGACCACTGTGGCCTAGCCTTCCTTTAAAGGGGAATCCGGGGATCGATTGAGCCAAGGGGGTCATCATGACATCCATCAGCTTCACAGCAATCAATATCCGGATACTCGAATTGAACCCGTCAAGGGCAACGACTTGGCATCTGTGGACGGTCATCATACCGAGACGCACAATTACGGGTAGGCGGGGCGCCATCCGCTCCCAAGCCACGTCGCTCAAAACCAAACGATCCATCACACCCAAGGCCGCCTCCTCAAAAGCAGCCTTGAATCTGATTTGCTGATAAAAGGGAATCCTTAAAGTCCACAGAACCTAGTCTTCGTCCGGCTCGCGCACGACCGGCGGTTCGTCGGCGCGGTCCTCTCCCTCTTCGTCCTCCTCATCGTCCTCGTCCATTTCGTCTTCATAAGGATCTCGGGGCGGCATCGTGTTGCCCATGATCATGAAGGGACTCCAGTCGATCAACCTGGTGGAAAATTCCTCGGGGATGTGTGATGTCATGTTGTTGCTCCTCGCGTTTGGACCTTAGGGGATTTTGACATCGTCAGAGCTACGTCCGAAAGGTTGCCACAAGCTGACATGCACTTGCGCTCATTGTTCGCCGTACTGCTGCAGCCAATGGCCTCAGCGCTAGTTCATGAGGCCGAACACCAGTGCAATAGCTCCCACCAGAATGAGGCTGACTGCCCAAGACATGTCGAGATTGAACCAGCTCCGCGATACGAATTTGAGACCAAGATAGCGGTAAACCAGCCACGCCATGCATCCGCCGGCAGCTATCATAGCGGTCGCGTGGACGATAGAGACCAGCACGGCCATACCGAGATTGGCATTGATGAGGGTCTCAGCTGCCTCGTGGCCTTTGTCGAGGTCGGCTTGCTGGCAGAGTCCAAGATAAATCGGCACGAGCATCAATCCGGCACCATGCGCGATCGCTACGGCGAAGGACCAGAGCCCCAATTGCGTCGGTCGTATGCGTGCCAATGCGCGGGGATGACGCCGGTCGACAAGCCGGAAGACACCGAACCCGATAATAAGCAGGCTGGCGCCAATCTGAATCTGGCGCTGCCATTCGACGAGTGCCACCAACACCGCGAAGGGAAGGAGAACCAGGAGCATCGCGAGCAGATGGCCGACCATTAGCGGCCAAAGGGCGGCCATCAAAGCACGCGAACTCCTTTCCATCAGTCCAGCCGAAACGGCGAGCGGCCAGCCCATTCCCGGATTTACTCCGTGGTAGAGGCCGCTCGCGACGACAGCCAGCCAGAGCCAGGCAGGTGTCCACTCCGCCCCGCTCAATTCAAACCGACGGATAGCAGAACGAATCCGTCGAGCAGTCCCCGCCGTCGAGCCGAATCTGATGCGCCCGGTATCCGTTGGGGAAGCTCACCCAGTAGTCCTTTGCCAACTCAAGCCCACCTTTCGGGTTTGCATGGGCCATCACCTCGGCGCCCGGTATTCCCTGCGGGTAGAATTGGTTATCCCACGTCGAGTAGAGCGAATTGGTCCAGTAGACCCGTTTGCCATCGCGGCTAATCTCGACCATCTGCGGACCACCTGCAAATGCCTTACCGTTCGGGTGCGGCGTGCGACGGACAATGCCGCCGACGTGGACCGAGCCCGCAAGCCTCGGCTTTCTGGGGTCGGTGACGTCGTACTGGCGCATCTCGCCGGTTCCCCAGCAAGCGACGTAAAGAAACTTGTCGTCCATGGACAGGTCGATGTCACTTACCAGCGGCGGCACCGCGCCGAAGCCTTGTAGAAGGGGCGGCAGCTGATCCTTCGAGGCGGGTTCTGCCGGGATCGTCGCCGTCTTCTCGATGTGAAACTTGCCACCCTCGCGCCACCAGGTCCAGATCGAGCCTTCGAGGTTTGTGGTATCGACCACCACGCCCAGGAAGCCGTACTCGCGAACGGGATCGTGAGCCGGCCGCACTTCTAGCGCCATTTGATGGTTGGCGCCGAGATCGATTGTTTGGACATTTCGTCGAGCACGGAGATCCCAGAAGTGGATCCGATGGCCATATTTGTTCGAGAGCAGATCCTCCGGCACGATCCCGTTCTCGAACTGCGGTGGCAACGCCCACTCGCTCGATACCATGTAGTCGCGCGGCAGGTTCCACCAGAAGTCATAGTGCAGGGTCTGAGGGCCACGATCGATCTCCCACCGCCCGAGGACATCAAATGTCTCGCAGTCCATAATGAATACGCCGGGCGGTCCATCGGTACCATCCTTGCCACCGCCACCGAGAGTGCTGACGTAAATGCCCTCTGGTCCGCAGTGAACAGTATGGGGCCGCGAGTAGCCGGTCTTTTTAAAGACCTCCTCAGGTTCGATTATTTTGTGAATCTTCGCCTTGGTGGGGTCAGGTTTCGTATCCACGATATAAATTCGCGAGGAACGCATCCCTGGAATTATGAGATAGCGCCGTTCGAGGAACGCATGCCCCGTGAGCGGCGACAACGCCGACGAGCAGGCGTTCCAGCCGAAATGGTGAAACTCGTCACCCTTGTTGGGCATCACCACCGTGTGAACCACTTGACTGAAAGTCGGAGAGCCAGGCTTTACGTCGATGACTGCGAGCGCGTCGGGTTTTGAGAAATCAGGGCTAAGCAGCAAGGTGTAGGCGAAACTCTCTGGCGGAGCTTCCATTGCAAGCTTAGGCGATGCATGAAACGTCGGGTCGGGCCTGATGGTCATCTTACCGTCTCCCTGTTTGCGTGGAAATAATCTGGCTCGTCGAGTTCCTCTTATGAAGTCAGCCATGCTGGCTGGCTTCGCTTATCGTTACGATACCATCTATACTGCTAAGGGAGGGGCCACCTAGCCGCAGGGACGCCCTTTTTTGCTACTCGGGGGCGGTCTCGGCCACGATCTCAAGCGGCAGCACCTCGACCGAGCCGCCGGCGGCCGCGCGGGTCTGCTCGTTGTAGCGCTTGAACCAGTCGCGGCTTTGCAGAGCCTTGACTGCAGCGTCGTCCGTTGGCGTCGCAAGGTGCATGTATTCGTCGCTGTCGCGTACCTTCATGCACCGGTAGGAGATCCGTCCGCGCAATTCCGGATCAGCCTCGATCTGCGCGATGAAGCGTTTGATGTCCTCGTGCCAATCTTCGGCGGTAGCGGTCGTGCGGCGATAACGGATCAGGAACTACTTCATCGCGTACCTTTCACAATCTCGGCGCCGGCTGCTCGCCGCGAAAGATTGCCGCATGCTTGGCGGCGAATTGGTCGGATGCCATCCATCTTAAACACCGTGGCAATCGTCGGCCATGCGCCCCGCAGTAAGAACCGCGCCCTGTGCAATATCAATAACCTAGCACTTTTCGAACGGGCAGTGAGAGAGAAATGGCACACAATCGAGCTCTCACCGATCGGGTCTCGATATCCGGGTTGGGGTCATCTCCAGACGTCGAGCCGCGTCCCGGCCAGGTCCGTTCATGCCTCAGTAGCAGACATGCGGCGACTGCATCGGCATGTCGGTTTCGTGCCAAAAGCGGAAGAGCGGACGGCGCGTAGGATGATGACTCGCGCTGTCATGTACCCAGCTCACCCTCAGTCTGTTGCCGCACCGGCTGGGGTTTGCTGTTAAGGCTAACGTTCAACGCATCGCGAAGCTTCCGGTAGTCGTCCTTCACATGGCCCCGGAAGCGGCGGCCATAAACGTATTGCGCCCCGAGGTGGAATCGGGAGGGCGTATAGCTCGGCATCAAAGCGCGAATCGAGGCTAGGGCCTCGGAGGCCTCGGCGTGCTTCTTCTGCAGCGCTAGCGCACCGGCGAGACCTAACCAGGTCCACGGGATGTTAGAATAAAGCCCAAGGGAGCGGCGCGCGATCGCCTCCATTGCAGTATATTCACCAAGCTTCCAGTGGCACCAGACGCCGTAAAGCAACCAAAGGAATGTGCGCGGATCACGCGGGCTCAGGCGCTGGGCGTGTTCTATCAGCGCCAGCGACCCGCGCGGATCGCTGCCGGCCATGCGGCGGATATGGCCGAGCAGCGCGAGCGCCTGCGCATCGTGGGGATCGCGACGCACCGCTGCCTCGGACAGCGCCAGCGCCTGGTCGATATCATCGGCACAAAGAAGCGCGACCTCCGAGCACATCGCCAGCACTGTTGCATTTTCTGGGTCCCGGCGTAGTGCTCCCCGCATAAACCGACGCGCGCGCCATCGGTCACGCAACGGTTGAGGCGAGAACCGCGACCAAGTCTGAAAGGCAAGAAAGTACGCGGCCATGGCATGCGCTTCAGCGTTCTCCGGGTCCAGCGCCAATGCTTCCCGGACGGACATCATGGCCCGACGCAAGGCCTCTTCGAACGATTGTTCGCGGAGCAGTTCAGCCCGCGCGCGCATCAGCGCGGTGTAGGCATCGCGCGGGGCTTTCCGCCTCGCACCTGCGCGCACGACTTCGGCGACCAGAAGCCGCGGCATCAGCCGCCCGATTGTTTCGTGCAGGATCCGATCGCGCAACGCCAGTTCGTCATCGGCGGCGCATTCGACCTGATCGGCCCAAATATGCAACCCGGTCCGGCCGTCGATGAGCCGCACGTTGCAACGTGTCGACCTGCCGGAACTGACGACGCTGCCCTCGATGAGATAGCGCACGCCCAGTTCAGCGGCTATCAACCGCACATCGATCGCCGCATTGCGATACGCCATGGCTGACTGCCGCGCACTGACGAACAGTCCGTTGACACGGGTAAGCGCCGCAGTTGTCTCTTCGGTAACGATGTCCGCAAGCAGACGGTTGCGAAATTCCGGCACCCCGATCAGGTCGTGGAACGGCAGAACAACAATCGACGGACGATCTGATATTTCCGCCAGTATTTGCGCCGAGGGACGTTGCAAACTGCTCCGGCGATCGAGCGACGCGCGCAGCCATTGCGTCGTCTCGATAGCGTCGGCGGGATGTGCGACCTGGAAGGTGTTCGCAGAGCTCCGGACGAGCTCGGCCTTCGCGTCCTCGATCAGTGCGC
This sequence comes from uncultured Alphaproteobacteria bacterium, assembly GCA_963722265.1. Taxonomy (GTDB): domain Bacteria; phylum Pseudomonadota; class Alphaproteobacteria; order Rhizobiales; family Xanthobacteraceae; genus Bradyrhizobium. Next base: position 487,595 of record CAVRKR010000004.1, read on the forward strand.
GGATTTCCAGGGAGGTTTCGAGTTCCTGCTTCTCCAAACGAGGCTGCGCATGCATTGAACCACCTCTGCGCACTGGCCAGATCGCCCCCTCCTGCATAGTGGCGTATAAGGAAGCGATAGGCTTCCTCGCACAGCGGATCAAGCACTAGCAGACGCTGAGCCAAAGCAGGACTGCCTTCACCTCCACGCAGCATGCGCAACATCAGTGCCCTCGCAACGTCCCGCAGCTTCTGGCGATGCTCCGCGATCCATTCGCCAAATGGATCACGTGGGCGCAGTGGAAAATCCTGCAACAGCGGACCGCGATAGAGTGCAATTGCTTCCGCACCACCCCCGGGAGCCGCAGCAGCATCGCGGAAGCGCACGACGTCAATGTCGATGTCGGTGGTGTCGAGTTCGAACTGGCTGCGAAGTCGTACCGGCTGCCGGCAAGACCTGCCCGCCGATCCTGCGGCGCAGACGCGCCAGTTCCTGCCGAAGACTGCCGTTGGCCTGTTCGATACCGCGGCCGGCCCAGATCAGCTCAGCAAGCCGCTCACGAGGTACGGTAAAATAGTCGGCCAGTCCCAGGCAAGCAAGAACGGCCATCGATTGACGGCCCGGCAACGGCACGGCAGTGCCATCATCGCGGCGCAGCTCAAAGGGACCGAGCAGGCGCAGTTGCAGCATGGCAATAGCGATCCGAAAGGTCGGGCGTTCCCATGAAAGCAGAAGGGAACAACTCTCTCAAAACTGAGACTATTGTATCACCCCGGGAAGACTTGCGCTCGTGAATTAGCTGTCAAAAACGCGGCACGTTGCACATTTGCAGCGCAGCTCGCCGAAACGCCTGGAATCGTCGTGGCATAACGCAAAGGTGTGTACGTCGCAGCGACCGGGGCTCACTTTTAACAAGCAATTCACAACCTCTCTGCCGATCGATGTGTCAACATTTTCCGTGAAGACGTAGCAGCACCGAACGCGACGGGGGCCGCGCCTCGGCAACATCGACGGAGGTTGAGGTGACATCGCTTTCCGCTATTGCTTGGCCAGTCCCTGCTGCCGAGTTTCCTTTCACCGACCTTTCGCGCTCAGACTCGGGCGCACGCTCATACCGCCGTAGTATTATTTCGCTTGGTCCGGAATATCGGACCGCGTTCCGCGATCTGCTGCTAGGCCTCGACGCACCCTCCCGCTTCAGCCGGTTCGCTTGCCAACTCGGCGACGACGGCATCTTGCGGCATGCGGAGCATGCGGCGCGTGAGGCTGCATGGATCGCTGGTCTATTCATGGCCAACGAACTGTGCGGGGTTGTAGAACTCTACGAGTGCCGGGATCGTCGGGATATCGAAGCTGCATTCGCCGTGGTCAGCGCTTGGCGAAGGCAGGGAATCGGTACCGCCTTGCTATTAACCGCAATCGGATGGGCGCAGATGACGCGCCGATCGCGGCTTCGCATGATGTTCTCACGGCAAAATTGGCCGATGCGACGCCTGGCCAGCAAGGCGAACCCGCAGCTCGACCTGGATTTCGACGAACTCGTTGCCGACGTGATGATCGGCGATCGGCAATACGGTGCCGGCACTAGCCAACACCCGATTTAGGAGTGACGTGAACGTACCCCAAGCATCATGAAGTGAACGCGGCTGCCGATCGGTTTTGTGCCATAGACGGCAAATTAACGGGAGAAGGATATGAAAATGCAAAGTGTTATGAGGAACGACCTCGTGTCAGAAACCAAGTCGCGCGATGTCGAGATATTGTCGTCATGTTCCGTCGTGACGGGACTGCTTGTCGTCTGTCTTTATTCCTTCTCAAGCGGCTTCGAAACCGATCCGTCTGTATTGGCGTCGTACAGCGTAGTGTTCCCATGAGCGGAGCGGGTGCAATGGTTGCGATTTCAAAAACAGTCAAGCCTGCGGTGCCCGAAACTCAGCCCAAAGAAGGGGCCCATGCGTTCAAAATAATCATAACTATTTGTGCAGTAGTCATGTTTGTAGCCATGCTTTGGGCGAGCTACGGCTTGGATTTAAGCTACGGTTTCTTCTGAATGTGGCAGACGGCTGCTGACGAACACCACTTCCAAAAGAATACATAGTCGGGATGATGTCGCAAGAAGCGCCGGTCGGCTAGGCAAGATCTGCGTACTTCCCGCTTGTTCCGAGTGAGAAGCCAGGATTGCTACCGTGGGCCAGCCACTTCCGGTCTACCCCCGATCAACGGACATCAGGCACGGACCCGGTTGGTCCGGTTCGTTCCATTAGCGGAAGTCGGCGAGTATTATTCGATAACCTCGTCGGTGAGACTGAGGATTGTCGACGTGATCGACAAACCTAACGCTTTGGCGGTTCATAGATTTAGGATCAATTCAAACTTGGTCGGCAATTCAATTGGTAGAAGTGGCGCCGCTTCCGGGCGACTTCTGCTCTGCCCCGATGAACGGACATCGCGAGAGGCAGTGACCTAGTCCGGTTTGTGCCATCACCGGACAATGTCATTCGACTGAAATCTCCCCGTAGCGGGCGTACTTCTGCAAGACCAAAGCCTCGAGGTCTGGCTCATCGTCGACGACGAGGATGGTTGCGGTCATGCGACCTGCCCAAGCCGTTCATCGATCTCGTGGCGCAGCAGCGCGAAATCGATCGGTTTGGTCAACAATCCCGCCGCGCCGCGATCGATTGCCTTGCGGCGTGTGTCAGCGTCCCCGTAAGCAGTGATCATGATGACGGGAACATCGGGCCGTTCGGCGCGCACCTTCGGCAGCATTTCGAGCCCGCTCATGCCGGGCATGTTGATGTCGGACAGGATCAAGATCAGCGGCGGATCCTTGATCTCGACGGCGCGAATTAGCGCAGCCGGCGCAGACGCAGCAAATTCCATGGTGAAGCGTCCGGACTTTATGTCGCGCCGGAATTGCTGACGGAACAGCTCTTCGACGTCGGGCTCGTCATCAACGACCAGTATGTAAACGCTCAATTTCAGCCTCCAGCCTGGGTCTTCGCCGCTGCCGCGCGAGGCAGGGTGATGATGAATTCTGTAAATTGTCCTGGCTCGGTGTCGACCTCGATCTTCCCGCCGTGCTGTTTCACGACGATGTCGTGGCTCAACGACAGACCAAGGCCGGTACCTTCACCCGCAGGTTTGGTGGTGAAGAAAGGATTGAACATCTTCTCCCTGACATCCGCCGGGATGCCTATGCCGTTATCACGGATCCGGATTTCCACCATGTTGCCGAGGTTTTTTGTGATTGCCGTCAGGGACGGCTCGAAACCGCCGTTACCGGCTTCCTTACGCTTGTTGGCAGCATAAAACCCGTTGGAAATCAGATTGAGAAGTGCCCGCGTAATCTCCTGCGGGTAAAGATCGATTATTCCAGTGGATGGATCGAGGTCGCGCTCGAGCGTAATGTTGAAGCCGGATTTCCCGGCCCGCGCGCCGTGGTAGGCGAGATTCAAACTCTCTTCGACAATTGCGTTGATATCGGTGGGCTGACGTTCGCCCACCCCCTCACGCGAATGCAAGAGCATGTTCTTGACGATCGAATCGGCGCGCTTGCCGTGCTGAACGACCTTTTCGAGATTGCGCTTGAGCATCTGCGTGAGCTCGTCCATCTCGGCGCGGACCTTGGCATCTATCGTAGCCGTATCGATCGCAACCGATCCGAGCAGATCATTGAGTTCGTCGATCAATTCCGTCGAGAGCAACGAGAAATTATTGACGAAGTTGAGCGGGTTCTTGATCTCATGAGCGATGCCGGCGGTGAGTTGACCGAGCGAGGCGAGCTTTTCGGACTGGATAAGCCGGTCCTGCGCCGTCTGCAACTCGCGCAAAGCAATTTCGGCGGAATCGCGCGCCTGTTCAAGTTCGATATTTCGGCGTCTGAGCTCCGTGATGTCGGTGTAGATGGCAACGGAGCCTCCCCCCTGAATGCGACGCTCGCTAATTCGAACGTACCGGTCCCGATATTGATATTCAACAAAATCATCCGGCCCCTGATGGTGCGCTTTGCGTTCCGCAATCCACTGCTCCGGACTTTTGCTTCCGAGATCCACGAGTTTTCGTGAGATTACCGATTCAAGCAGCTCATCGAATCCCATGCCTTGCTTGATTACATCCGAAAGGCCAGGATAAATCGCGCGAAACTGGTCATTGAACAAGACAATGCGGTCGTCGGAATCATACAACACGAAACCTTCCGAGATCGTTGCAATTGCCGCGGCGATGGTCTTGCGCTGCGTCTCCGCCTCAGCGGCGAAGCGATCCCGCGCTCGAAGACTGTCGCGAAATAGCGCAAGCGCTCCCGCCATAGCGCCTATTTCATTTGGACCTGCGGCCGGAATTGATACGGATAGGTCTCCGGTGCTGAGACCGTCGATCGTAACGACCAGTTCGCGGAGCGGGACAGCGATCGAACGTAGAATGGCGAAAGTGAGCAATACTCCTAGCGCCAAAATCGCAAGGTCGGCGATCATTGTGCTCTTTGTTGCGGCTCTGACTTCCTCAATTATGCGTTGGCGCTCAGCGGTAAGATTCCCTCTCAGTTCATCGACAAAGCCGGTCAAAAGTTCGTCGACCTTGACGCTATGGTTGCGCGCCTGGGCCAAAAGCGAATTTCCGAGGACGCGCTGATTGTTGGTATACTTATCTACCGCGTCGTTGGCGGACTGCTCGAATGCCGCGCGCTCGGCGCGGACCTTTGCTACCAAAGCCGGCTTTTGTTTTGCCAGTTGTTCGAGATAACCGTCCATGCGAGTGCGCGCTGCCGCAGCGTTGCGTTCGGAGGCGGTAAGCAGGCTCACCGCCAGATCCGTGAGCCAATAGCGCATTTCGCCAAACGCGATACGGGCACCGGTTGCCGATTCGATGACTTCGCTGAGTTCAGTTTCGGTCGCGACCGTTCTCGAATTATTTTCAAGCTTTCCTGTCAGAAACAGATTGGTGAAAATCAGTGTAAATAAAAGCGCCCCCGATAGAATGATCAGTCGGGCGCGGACGCTAAGCTGAGACATCATCAAAATCTCATCAAACCGAAAGATGCTTGACGTCGCCGGCGGCCGGTCGGCTTCAAACGAGGTCCAAAGGGGCGGCAGAGAACTCGTGCATCGTTATTTAAATAATGTGACGCTGATCACCGCGCCGAGGTCACCCTCCTTGCCGCCTTCCTTCGGGTAGCCGGTGATATCGGTATCTCCCTTCGGCGATCCATGGCAGGTCAGGCACGATGCCGCGTAATATTCTGGCATCATCATGCGAAACCCTTGTCGATCGTTGATCTGGGTTTCAGCCGAATAAGCTTGACCACGGGCCCAAGCCGGTTGCAGCAACTTGCTGCGTATCACGTCGGTTTCCCATGCATCAGGTCGCGCCTTGCGGTTTCTAACCAGTTGTTCAGGCGCCGTTACCTTCACCTGCGCTTCGTTCTTTGCTCGATTTTCGAACGCTTCGTTGACCAGACGTGCAAAAACAGCCGGAATAAATCCCTTAAAGCCAACCCCCTTCGCGTTGATGGTAGCCTGGTTGGCATCGGTCGCCTCCACAATCGCGTCCATTTGGGCGCGCAAAAGCCTCCCATGGCGGGACGCTGGGTCAATGCTTGCAGGGTCGGCGCCAGTATTTTTCTTGTAGATTACGAGGGCCTGTTCCAGGACGACATGGCCAGTCAGACCTTTGTCGCCCAGATTTGGATCATTGATCCGGACCTGGTTGTTTGAGATCACTTGGCGCGCCGCGCGAAGCATATCAGCAAGGCTGGTGGCAATGGCAGCATCGTCATCGGAGGCGGCACTGAGAGGCGGAAGTAAGAAAGTCGATCCAGTCAGAATAGCGACGAACACGACCGATTTGAAATGAGCCCCAACCATCGAAAATCTCCATTAACAATTGCTTTTGGTAGCATCTTACGGAGAAAGGCGAAATAGCCTGTAAGGGCTTCCTCCTCCGCGAACGCTGAGGGGCTGCCGGGCTGTTGCCAATCCCAGCGCTCGGGGAGCATCGGATGGTTGGGCGCCTTTGGGACGTGAAGCAGAAGTCCAACAGCAACTCGATGTCGCCTTCGGGTCAATCGCGTCACTTTGAGCGCGCGCCGCTCACTTCCGGTCTTCCCCGATTAGCGGACATCCGAAGGGGCACTCGGCATGTCGCAAAAGTGCCAGAAGCTGTCGCACTCAAACTCGGATGATCTGACTACGTGTGCTTTGTGTACATGCGATCACACGGGGTTGCGGAGCAATAGTTGCCGCAGCGCAGCATGAGGTTTGGTGTGTCGGAGCTATCGCGACGCGGTCGTCGCATCGAGGCGCGGACGGTCGGCAACGGATGCAGTCCCGATGGTGCAACCATGTACGCGATGTCCTACCGTTGTATCGTTTCCGATAAGCAACGGGCTGCCAGGATCGCTGTGCAGGATACATCCATCCTGGATGTTGATCCGCTCGCCAATAACGATCGGCTCGTTGTCGCCTCGCACCACTGATCCGAACCAGATCTCGATCCGGAGCCGACGACCACATTTCCTATGATCGTTGCACACGGCGCAATCCAGCACGACGGGTCGATGTCAGGAAGAAACTGATCAAGCTGGTAGGCGGGCATGATGCGCACCCTTGTTATCGAGGAGCACAGCTTGCTCCTTCACCGTCGGTTGTGCGAAAATCTGTTTCAACGAAAAGCGGACGCCGAAGCGCTGATCAATCTTGGCCGCAGCCATCTCGGCTCGGAGCGGATCTGCGCCGAACTCGAAAACGTTGTCTGTGACGCCGATGTCATCGCGTTGGACGATCTCCAGCCAAATTGCCAGTAGTATCTGCTCGGTGGGTTGGGTCGCCGCTATCCGAGCGGGCGCCAGCTGTTTCGCCAATAGGGACGGCACATCGCGCCGCAACACCTTCCCGATAGCATTGCGGGGTATTGCTTCAACTACGAGAATTCGCGTCGGAACTTTATAGCCGCTCAAGACCTCGGTAACACTTTCACGGATGCTTGAGGGAAGTACAACGGAACCTGCTTTCGGGACTATGGCGGCGAGAACGTCCTCGCCGAGGGTCGGGTGAGGGATCGAAAACGTCACCGCCTCGGCGACAGCCGGATGATCCAGCAATGCGTTGTCTATCTCCAGCGGAAAGACTGAGTGCCCGCCTCTCTTGATGACCTCTTTCAATCGACCAACGATGTACAAATAACCGTCTCCGTCGACGCGTCCGATGTCGCCGGTGCGCAAGTACCCGTCGATAAACGCGTCCGCTGGCTGAGTTCCGACGTACTCCCTGATCACACCGGGACCTTTCAAGATCACCTCGCCGTCTTGGCCCGCAGATAATTCACGCCCCTCCGGATCGACGATTTTCAAGTCCGCGCTAATTGCTTGTCCAACAGAGCCGGGCTTGCGCTTCCCTGGGGGCAGTCGGTTCGAACACAAGGTTGAGGCGGTCTCGGTGAGCCCATACGTTTCCAGCAGCGGCGCGGCGTAAAGCTCTTCCAAGCGCGCTATCGATGCAGGCGGAAGCGGCGCGGACGATGAGCGAAAGCATCGCAGCGTACGAATACTCGGCCTAGAATTTTGTCCCGCATAGTAGTCGCTCATAGCGATGTGCAGCGCGGGCGCTGCCGTAAGCCACGTCGGCGCGTAGTCCCGTAATGCCTGATCGAACGATCGAGGCGAGAACGTTTCGCAGCAATGGATCGATGAGCCGGCAGAGAGCGCTGAAAGGGCTGCCGCTATCAACCCATGCACGTGATGCAGTGGCATCGGCGTTAGACAAATGTCGCTTTCGGTGAGTTCGAACGCCACCTGCATCGTGTCTGTCGCAGCCAGGACGTTGGCATGCGTAAGCCCGACGAGCTTGGGCTGCGCTGTCGTCCCGGATGTGCGCATCAGAACGGCCGGCGCTTCTCCCGACGTCAAGGTCATAAGGCGATCAGAACGCTGCATGTTTCTGGCGGGCCTCACGTCGACGATGCGACAGTTGCCGTGATCCGAGGAAATTTCGTAGATGACTACGGCTATGCCTGCGGCAGCGGCTACTTTCACGCCTATCGATTGAGGTTCGCTGCTCAGCACGACATCCGGCAACAGGACCGAGTAAGCCTCGTCAAACTCGTTTTGCCTGAGCTTTCCGTCCAGTGGACAGCAGGTACCGCACTCGATTGCGCCTAGAAACCCATAGAGCGCAGACGAGCCGCGAGGCATTGGAAAGCACACCCGAGGACTTGATGCGCCTGACGCAGATTTCAACGCTTGGGAAATGACAGTAGCGTTCTCGTTCATCTGGCTATAGCTGCAGAACTGATCGGGGGCGAACCAGACTGCGGGAGTACCGCCACGACGCTCGACATGGCGCCGTATTCGCTGCTGGATCGTCTCGTTATCCGATCGACCGAGGTTGGCAGCGCCACCCCAAAGTGATTTGAACCAATTCATCTCGGTACGCCCGCCTCGAACTTGCATGCACGCGATTGGAGCAACTCATCGTCCCCGAAAAGGCCGCGGCTTACGTTTATCGAGGTGCGCTGCGAGAGCTTCGCGAAAGTCTTCTGTCAGATAAAGCTTCATCGGATCGGTAATCGCCATCGCCGCTCGCTCAGCTTGATCCATGAACCAGCGGCGTGCTCGTACGGTTGCTTGCACGCTTAGAGGCGGATTGGCTGCGATCTGGCGGGCGAGAGCTGTAGCTGTCTCGACGACCGAACCGGGCGGAGCAATAGAACCGACGATCCCCACCGCGGCCGCTTCCGCAGCCGAAAAAAAGCGCCCGGTGAGCGCCACTTCCGTCGCGAAGCTGCCTCCGCCGCAGAAATGGAGCAAAGCCCAGAAGCGAGCACCGCCGAGCCCGCGCGGAGTTTCGGTGATCTGAAAACGTGTCTGGCTATCGGCAACGACCAAGTCGCACTCGAAAGCGACACCTATACCCAGCCCCATCACGACCCCGTGTACGGCTGCAACGATCGGCTTCGACTTCGGCAGTCGAGCGAGAAGATCGGCCGTGTGAGCATCCGGCTCTTGTGGACCGCCAAGTCGATCGAACTCCGCAACTGATCGGATCTGTCGTTCGCCGACGTCAGCCCCGCTCGAAAAACAGGGTCCTGAACCGGTCATAACGGCGACGAATGCATCATCATCGGCCTCAAACCGAAGCAGTGCAGCCCTTAGTTCTTTGACAAGCTCCGCGTTGAATGCGTTGCGCTTCTCGGGCCGATTGAGCGTGATCGTGACTACGTGCTCGTCCCGGCTGTAGAGCACCAGTTCGTGCTGCGCGGCGGTCATGCGGACGTCCTCTACAGCCAATAGCTCTTATGAACGCTGACCCAACGCCCACCTTGATGTCAATCGGCCGATGCTTCGTCGGTGCCCTTCATGGCCCAAGTGACAAGGCGAGGTTACCGGTTTGGGGCGAACCAAGCTTTACGAACTAATCGGAGATGGTCATCTCGCCACCACGACCGTCGGACGCCGACGTCTGGTGCTGGTGCGTTCAATTCTGTCACTAATCGAGTCTCACTCGTCAGAGGCCAATAGGCGTAACCGGTAGCAGATCGGTTCGAAATCTTTGTTCAGGCCCGGATCTTGACCACGCGCCCAAGCTCCCGCAGTCGATCCAGCTCATCGGCCCACCAGCGCATCATCCGCACTCGCTCTTGCCAGAATTCGGCGGCATGCGTGTAGGCAGCCCGGACTTCGTTCGCCTCTTGATGTGCAAGCTGGCGTTCAATGGCGTCGGCATGCCATTTGCCGCTTTCATTCAATAGCACTGATGCGGTCGATCTCAACCCGTGAACGGTCAGCTCGGTCTTGTCATAGCCAAGCCGGCGTAGCGCTGCATTGAGGGTATTGTCACTGATCGGACGATGCCAGGATCGTACCGACGGAAAGAGATATTTTGATCCGCCGGTGATGCCTTGAAGCTCGCGCAGGATGGTCAGGGCTTGGTGGGCGAGCGGCACCCGGTGTGGCCGCCTCATCTTCATCTTGGCAGCAGGGATGCGCCATTCGGCGTTCTCGAGGTTGAACTCGGCCCATTCGGCCTTTCGCAGTTCTCCGGGTCGTACAAAGAACAGTGGGGCTAGTCTCAAAGCATTCTTTGTGACCGCGTGCCCTTCGAAGCCGTCGATGGCGCGGAGCAACGCGCCGACCTTCCTCGGCTCCACGATCGTTGCGCGGTGAGTAACTGTTGGGGTGATCAAGGCGCCGCGGAGGTCTCCGGTAGGGTCCCGTTCGGCTCGCCCCGTTGCAATGGCATAGCGGAATACGACGCCAACGGTGCTTCGCATGCGGGTCGCGGTCTCATGCCGCCCGCGCTTCTCGATCTTTCTCAGCGCGTCAAGGATTTCAGGTGCCTTGATCTCAGCGATTGGCCGCTTGCCAAACTCCTTGTTGGCAAAGTCCAGTAGCCACTGCTTCTTCTTGAGCGTGGCTAGAGCATCGCCCTCCGCTTCGAACTTGTCCATCAGTTCTTTAGCAACGGCCTCAAACGTATTGCTTCGCGCCATCCGGGCTTGCCGGCGTTCCGCCTTGCGCTCGACTGAGGGGTCGATGCCTTCTGCTAAAAGCTTCTTGGCGCCATCACGCTTGATGCGGGCATCTGCGAGCGAGATGAGAGGATATTGCCCGATCGCGAGTAACTTCTGCTTCGCGTCGAAACTATAGGCGTAGCGCCACAGCTTTGATCCGGTTTTGGTGACAAGCATGAAGAGGCCGCCACTGTCAGATCGCTTGTAGTCTTTTTCCCCGGCTTTCAGATGCCGAAAGTAGCTGTCGTTCTTTATCGGCATGGGTTCAATTCCACCCAAAAATTGCGATACCATGACCCCAACAAACTACCAAGAACGATACCATGAAAGTCCCCGGATACCAAGAGATCCGGGCGAACGGCGGCGTAGCCGAAAATACGACTTATGCCTGTATCTATTGATGAAACTGAACGTTGGCGGATGAGGGCGGACGGTAAAATGGTGCCCCTGGCCGGAATCGAACCAGCACTCCTTGCGGAACTCGATTTTGAGTCGAGCGCGTCTACCAGTTCCGCCACAGGGGCCCTCGGACGTCTGCCAGCGGGCAGCCGTCGCGAAGCCGGCGGAATATAGCGGGCGGCGACTGCCGGTCAACCCGCGCGGCAACGCGCGGACAAAAATCGCATTTTACCGTTTGTCGCGCTTGCAAAAACACCCCGACGTGAACCGCGATGCCTCGACAGCGCCACCGGCGCGGGCTAGGAGGCCTCTCGGGCAGGAGACGCACCGTGACGCTAGATGTGACCGCAAACCCCGCGACCGGCGCCAAAGCAGCGCTGATCGCAGCGCTTTCGATCACGGCGATTGCGGCGGCGACGCTGGCGGGCGCCTGGTTCTTCCAGCTGGTGCTGGATATTCGGCCCTGCCCGCTCTGTCTCGAGCAGCGCTACGCCTATTATCTGGCGATTGCGCTTGGGGCGTTGACTGCGCTTGCCGCGGGCCGGGATGCCCCGCGCGGCCTGGTGCTCGCGGGATTGGTCGTTCTCGCGTTGGCAGCTCTCGGCAATGCGGTGCTCGGCACTTATCATGCCGGCGTCGAGTGGGGTTTCTGGCAGGGGCCGACCGATTGCACCGGCCCGGTCGGCAATCTCGGCAGCGCCGGCACGCTGTTGCAGCGTCTCGACACGGTGAAGGTGATCCGCTGCGACGAGGTGCAGTGGCGCTTTCTCGGCCTTTCGCTCGCCGGCTACAACGTGCTGATTTCGCTCTTGATGGCCGCGATCGCGGCGTGCGGCGTCGCAGGAGCGATCAAGCGTAACTAATCGTCGACGTCTTCCTGCGCGCGTCCGAACAGATGGACGATGCCGGGCGTTGCGATCGTGACGAACACGAAGCGCGACAGATGATGGGCGCCAACGAAAATCGGGTCGATGTGCAGCGTCAGCGCCAGCGCCAGCATCGCGTCCATCGCTCCCGGGGCGTAGGCGACGAGGATGTCGGCGAGCCGCACATTGGTGGTCAGCGCGATCACGGCGACGAACATCGCGGATATCAGAATCGCGATGGCGAAAGCCCCCAGTGCCGCATTGATGTGACCGAGCAGGGTCTTCGTTTTCATGCGCGCGAAGCGCGAGCCGATCAGCGTGCCGATCCCGACCAGGGCGATGCCGCGCAGCGACGGGCGGCAGGCCGCCCTCGATCAGTCCGGCGCCGTGCAGCACGCTCGACCCGATCATGGCGCCGAACATCCAGCTCGCCGGGAATTTCGCCATCCGCAGCAACAGTGCCGTCGATACCGAAGCACCGATCAGGCCGACCAGACCAATGCGGCGAGGCGACCGTCATCGCCAAAGCGGGCGAGGACGAGGACGTCATCCCGGTCAGCGTCAGCAGCAAGGGAAGTGCTGCCGTGAGAATGATCACGCGCATGGTCTGCACCACCGCGATTGCCGAGACGTCCGCGCCCCTTTTCGATGGCGAGGATGGTGATTTGCGACAGCGCGCCGGGACTTGCCGCCAGGAACGCCGAGGTCCGGTCCCAGCCGTGGATGTGCTGCAGATAAAAACTGCTGCCGAGTGTCGTGCAGAAGGTCGCGAGCGCCAGCAGCCCAATGGTCAGGGGGTAGGCGCTGACATGTTGCAGCAACTGCCGCGACATCAGCGAGCCCAGCGAAATTCCGAGCAGCACCAGCATGGTCTGCGTGAGGATTGGCGGCATGGCGAGCGGGCGTCCCATCATGGTGGCGATGCCGACTGCCAACATGGCGCCCGAGATCAATCCGCCTGGCAGGCCCGCCAGAAGAAACAGCACGCCGCCGATCGTTCCGGTCGCGAGCGTTTCGAGGACTTTGAGGGTGTTGGCGCGGCTGGGAAGCGCATACGCCATCGATGCAAGGATCTGGCTCACGCCGCCTTATGGCAAATCCGAAAGCGATCAGACAAATGTTTCAGCGCGATTGCAGCAATGCAATGTGAAAAGGCTCGCGCCGTTCGGCCAGGACGGGAATTGCTCAACAATGGGCGCCCATCCTCCCCCTTGGAGAGGATGGGACGGAAACAACGAGCGGATTTATTTCTTTTCCTCCGCAGCCTTCTTGCAATCGGAACGGAATTTCTTGCGCTCCTTGCCGTGGAGTCCCTTGGCGTCGGCCTCCTTGGAGCATTCGATCGATGCGGCGCTGCGCGGCTTAGCGGCCTTTTTGTCGGTTGCCGCGGGCGCCGCCGAATCGCTCTTGGCGGCGGGCGTCTGCGCGAGAACAGGGCTTGCGAGCAGCAGCAGGGAAGCAAAGGCAGCGGCGGCCGCGCGGGAGGATATCGTTGTCATGGGAGCACCTCGGGTTAAAGAAAGGCGCAACCTCGCGCCGCCATGCTGAACCGTGGATGAATGGCGCCTTGCCCGTACCGCCTCGCGGCGCGATATTTTTCTGCGGCCCCGGATGGTCGTTGTCATGTGCCGTCGCTAGGTTAGGATGGGGAACTCTAGACCAGCCATGCCCCAGGGAGACCAAGGATGACCATTAAAGCCAAATTATTGTGCGCTGTCGCAGTGTCGGGTTTTGCCGCTTTCGCGGCCACCGCGCCGGCACAAGCCCTGACCCAACAGGAATGCAGTGCGAAATATCAGGCCGCCAAGACCGCCGGCACGCTCAACGGCCAGAAGTGGAATGACTTCCGCAAGACCCAATGCGCTGCCGACGCCGCCGCGGCTCCGGCTGCGGCGCCTGCGGCCGCGCCGGCCGCGCCCAAGGAAGCCGAGGCCAAGCCGAAGAAGCCGGAGGCAGCGCCCGCCGCCGCGCCGGCACCGAGCGGCCCAGCGATATTCCCGACCGCCGTCGATCCGAAATATTCCAAGGAAACCGCCGGCAAGGCGCGGATGCACACCTGTGTCGATCAGTACAACGCCAACAAGACCACCAACGCCAACGGCGGCCTGAAATGGATCCAGAAGGGTGGCGGCTACTGGAGCGAGTGCAACACGAAGCTTAAGGGCTAGCGTCCTTCCGCGGCAGGCCCGGGCCGACTTGCCCGGGCCTGATGGCAGGATTGTTGCGGGGTGTGAGTCGATCGAATTCACGGGCGGGCATATGGGAAAAACTCATTGGAAAATAGCCGCCGCTATCGGGGCGCTTCTGTTTTCCCAAACAGCCTCAGCGGAGCCGAGCGGCCGCGCGGAGATGGTCGCCGGCAATTTGGCCTATCAAAATGTGTCGCAGCCGCTTGATGCGAAAAATAACGCGATCGCGGTTTTTTCGCGGGATGTTGGTGCTGGCCTGAACGACAGCGATGCGCGGTCCGATCCGGACAAGGTAGATTTGGACAACTCAAGCGTCGGCCGGCTCGCCCAGACAGGAGAGCCCGCAGCATCGACGCCGGCTCTGAAGCGGCCGCAAGATCAGCCGCCGCCAGCAAACCCTTCGCCGCCGAATCCGACGGCGAAAGCGACGGTCGTAAGGTCTGGGCCAACTGCTGTTGGGTGTGGTCTGAAATTTCTGACGGCTGAAATTTCTGGCAAGCTAAAGGGCCGCAAGTGGAAGGAGTTTCGCGAACAGGAATGTGGTCCAATCAGTACGAACGCGGTGTTTCCTTCGGCGATCGCACCGAAATACTCTGGAGAGAACCCGGACAAGGCGCGGACGCTTACTTGCGTTGATCAATTCAACGCAAACAAGGCCACGAATGCGAACGATGGCCTGAGATGGATCGATAAGGGAGGCGGCTACTACAGCGAGTGCATCGCCCGCTTGAAGGGTTGAGTATGCCCCCATCAAGCGGAATTGCCGGCGCCGCAGATGCGGCAGGTTTGCCGCCACCTGACGGCTTCTATCGTCTCGCGGCAAGGGCGGGGTCTTTTTCTTGATCATCTCCGCGGTGCAGGGTTTGCTCGGATTGGCATCGGGAACGCTGGTTGGATTTTCGCTGGGACTTATCGGAGGCGGCGGCTCGATCCTGGCGGTGCCCTTGATGGTCTATGTGGTCGGCGTCTCCGATCCCCATGTCGCGATCGGAACCAGCGCCATCGCGGTCGCCGTCAATGCCGCGATCAACCTGTCCAATCACGCGCGCGGCGGCACGGTACGATGGTCATGCGCGCTGATCTTCGCGGCGGCGGGAATTGCCGGCGCGTTCATCGGCGCCATTTTCGGAAAAATGCTTGACGGGCGGAAGCTGCTCGTACTCTTTGCGCTGTTGATGCTGGTGATCGCGGTATTGATGCTCAAGACGCGTTCGCGCGCCGGTCTGCCCGAGGCGCGGATCGGCTGGGACAACATGCCGGCGATCGTCGGACTGGGCCTTGCTACCGGAACGCTGTCGGGATTCTTCGGCATCGGTGGCGGGTTCCTGATCGTGCCGGCCCTGATGCTGGCGACCGGCATGCCGATCATCAACGCCGTGAGTTCGTCGCTTGTCGCGGTGACGGCCTTTGGGCTCACCACCGCTGCGAGTTACGCCTGGTCTGGATTGATCTCATGGGAGCTGGCGGGATTGTTCATCGCGGGCGGGCTCGTCGGCGGATTGATCGGCACGCGGCTGGCGCGGCATTTGTCGGCGCGGCGCGGCGCGCTCAATATCGTGTTTGCCGCGGCCATTATCGTGGTGGCACTCTATATGCTGACGCGCAACTTATTCCTGTTCTGATCGCAACCAGTGAACGCTCAGCACCAAAAGCAGCCGGGAGACGAGAGATGACCGAAACGATCGATCAGGCCCGGTTGCATCAGCAACCCACCCGGCGCGAAGCGCTGGCCTTGCTCGGGGCAAGCGCTGCCGTGATCGGCGCGTTTTCGCCCGCTTCAGCGCTCGGGCAGGGCGATAACGTGCTGACGGAAGCATTGGTGTTGCGCGATCCGGAAATTCCGGTTGCCGGAAATGCCGCCGGTGACATCACGATCGTCGAATATTTCGACTATCAATGCCCGTATTGCCGCAAGATCGAACCCGAATTGCGGCAGGTGGTGCAGGACGACGGCAAGGTCAGGCTAGTCTTGAAGGATTGGCCGATCCTGGGGCCGATGTCGGTGACCGCGGCGCAGATGGCGCTGGCGAGCAAGTATCAAGGCAAATTCATCCAGGCCCATGATGCGCTGATCGCCGTCAACTCGAAACTGACGGAGACGCGGATTCGCGAGGTGCTCGCGGGTGCCGGCATCGACGTCGACCGCCTCGATCGTGATCTTGAAAGCAATGCTGCGGCGATTAACGCCATTCTCGCGCGCAACAACGACCAGGCCATCGCGTTCGATTTCAGAGGCACGCCGTCGTTCATCGTCGGCAAGTTCCGCGTGCCGGGGGTACTGACCATGGAACAGTTCGGCCAGGCCATAGCCGATGCGCGCAAGGCGGCTGCGGCGAAGAAATAGTGCGGGACCAGCAGACGTGACGCGGCACCATTACCTCGACGACAGCCGGATCCAGTCCTCATGGACGCGTGTTTTCAGCGCCTGCCACTCGGCGGCCGCGACATCCCAGTTGACGATGGTTCGGTTAGCGGACGCATTCTGCCCGTTGGCAACCGTCGAGGTTGATTGCGAATCATAGACATAGACACAAACCACCAGCAGCAGCGCACCCAAAATCATTCCCAGGAAAACGCGCATCGCATCCCTCCAATGTGATGGCCAACAACGTCGTTTGATCCGGATGGTTCCCTGGACGGGAATTCATCAGTTCATCACGGAACCTCGGGCGCATCGACGCATGAATGCGATTTACCCAAATAAGGAAGAGAAAAGTGCCGCAGGAGTGGCATGAACGCCTAAGCTGTGGCAGATAGCCAGTTCAGAATCGATGAATTCATCTCACGTGGATAGCAGTGGCTGAGGTCGTCTATCTCGCGGTAGGTGATATTGGCGCCGGCCGCGGTTAAGGCGTCCCGTGTTTGCCGCGCCACCTGCACCGGAAACATCCAGTCGAGCCGGCCGTGCACGAGAAAGACGGGCAAACCCCGCAGCCTCTCAGCGTTGGCCATCTCCGCCATCAGCGGATGGAAGGTCGCAGCGATGGGAGCAAGATGCGTGAACGCGGAAGTACCCTCGAGCCCGGTGACGTAACAGAAGGTGCCGCCGTCGCTCATTCCGGTCAGCAACAGTCGTGCGGGATCGACGTTCCATCGGCTTCGCACCGAATCGAGAATTCGGGCAAGGTTCGGCGTATCGGCGTCCTCTCCCATCAGGGCCCAAGTGCTTCCCGTCGCGGTCGGGGCCACCAGGATCGCGCCCAGGCTGCGCGCATCGCGCAGCCAGCTCCACAGGAAGCCGCGGCCATTGCCGCTGCCGCCGTGAAGCGCCATCACCAGCGGCCATGCGCGGTCGGGCGTATAATACTCCGGCACATAGAGCGAAAAGCCGCCGCGGCTGCCGGGTTCGTTGTGGTCGTGGATTATTCCGGTGGGTTGGTTTGCGGGTGCCGCGAGGCGCGCCGCGAGCTCGGCGTCTTCGCGAAGGTCGGGATTGACGAAGAAGCTGCTAACCGGCGGCAGTTTTGCGCAAAGCGGATAGAGCGCCTCTTGCGCGCGAGGCAGGTGACGCAGCGCGCGAAACACCGCCATCAGATCGCCGTTGCCAAGCTGCACGGCACGCAGACTCTCGAACGCCGTAATCGCGGCGTCGCATGCGCTTTGAAGCGGAGCCTGGATGTTTGCGAATCGCTCCGGCCAGTTCGCAAGTCGTGGACGAACCGCCTTCAGCGCCGCGTCCGGCTCGCCTGCGGCTTCCATGACGGAATCGAAATCGGGTGGATTGAGGTGACGCGCAATGAAGCCGAGCGATTCGAGCGCTTGCAGCAGCGGCGGCAGCACGGCCACGATGTCGTCCACCACGGCCTCGCTCATGGCTATCGTTCCTGATCCTGTTGGGTGATCAAGCACATGACCCGACGCATGATCGGATCGTGCTGTTGAATGTTGCTCTAGTGCAGCTGCGGCGCCTTGAGCAATTTTGCGCGGTCAGTCGAGGCCAGTATGACATCGAAGGTAACGCCCTCGTGGTATATTGTGAGCGGCACGTCCACACCGGCGGGACCAAGCGCCCAGAGTTTGCGGTAGAAGCTCGCCTGACTTGTGATTTTATCGCCGTTGACGGCAAGGATGACATCGCCGGCCTTGAGCTCGGCGCGCGCCGCCGGCCCCTTCGCCGAGACGCCGACCACGACCACCCTGTTGTCGATCTCGGTGGAATACATCCCGAGCCAGGGACGCGCCGGCTTGTTGACGCGGCCGAACTTGCGCAAGTCGTCGAGGATTGGTTTCAGCAGATCGATCGGCACCACCATGTTGACATGCTCGGCCTTGCCCTCCCGCTCGCGCTCAAGCTGGAGCGAGCCGATACCGATCAACTCGCCGCGGTTCGAGATTAGCCCCGTGCCGCCCCAATTGGGATGGGCGGGATGGGTGAAGATCGCCTCGTCCAGCATGTATTCCCAATAGCCGGCGAATTCCTGCTTGGCGGCGATGTGGCTCGCAACCGATCGCGTGCGCCCGCCGGCGCCGCCCATGACCACGCGGTCGCCGATTTCGGCCGCCGCCGAAGAGCCGAGCGGGACAGGATCGAGATCGATGCGGCCCAGGGCTTGCACCAGGCCGAAGCCGGTCACCGAATCGAAGCCGAGCGCGTGGCCTTCCATCACGCGTCCATCGCCGATATGCAGCCAGACGGCTTCCGCCTCGGTGATCAAATAACCGATCGTCAACACCAGCCCGTCATCGATCACGACACCGTTGCCGGCGCGCTCCGTTCCGAGCGTATCGGCGCTGAAGGCATCGGCGGGGACGATTGAATGCAGGCCGACCACCGAAGAAAGTACGCGATCGAGATCGAAGCCATAGTCGCTCGCGCGGGGCTGATGCGCCGGCGGTACCTTCCATTCAGTCAAGGCGGGCATGAAAATCTCCTGGCCAAGCGGCGTGCGCGGGTTCCGCGGACGAGGCGATCAGAGTCGCGAAGGGCTGACGACAATCTTATGTCGCAAACGCTCTTCGGGAAAGTCTCCTATAGGGTCGTATTTTCCTGTCGCAGGGCCGTTATGTCATTGCCAGGAACTGGGGCTTTGACGGCAGCTTGCGCCAATTTCGTGTCCAACGAACCGACCGCCGCAGCGACCGCGTCGGGGCATGGAAGGAAATAGTCGATCGCGCTTTGGTTCGCGCAGAAGCAATCCAGATCCGATTGTGTCGGCCGAGAACACTGCCTCGAACGGTCGAGTAATCAGGAAGGACTGGAGCCCCAGAAGCCGGGCCATCCCCAAAAAATTAACGATGTGTCGCAAGCTTGCATAAATACTTCGAAGTTAGTGTCGGCTCCGATTTTTTCACGTGTTTCAGTTCTGGAGAGCAAAATGAATATTGTTTCTGAAGTTTCCACACCTGCCGTTCCCGAAGCGGAAGGCAACTTTGCCATGCAGGTGGTCGCGATAATTTGCGGTCTGGGTATCGTTGTATTCTTGTGCATGGCGACTTCGGGCCTCGACATGAGCGTCGGCTTCTTCTAGTCCGCCGCACGCGCATCGCCGGATGGCTCCGTCTCAGCCAGAGCCCGGAGCTATTCATCGAGTGAGTTGTGCGAACTCGCGTCAGGATTAACAGATCATCAACTTTGAATGCTAACTTGATCTTGTGTCCTTTCTGAGCATCTGGGGCCGGGAGGACAGTATGGAAAATCTTCCGGTGGCCTCGGAGGGCAAAGAACCCCGAGAGCCGTTCTCAATCAAGCACGATCCTGGTCCGCGCGCGCCGATGCTGTGGCTGCTGATGTGCGGCCTCGGGCTCATGGTTGCGATTGCGGTCGGAACGATGGTTTCCATCAATCAGTTCAAGGAAAGCGCAATCGAGAATGGCAAGGAAGGACTCGAAAGCAGCGTCCTTCTTCTCGTGCGCCACTTCGATCAGCAGCTCGGAGACTTTTCCGTTCCGCAAAAGGTCATCATCGCAGACCTCGAATCGCACGGAATCGCGTCGCCCGATATGTTCAGGGGCGAAATGGGCACTCTTGCCGTCCATGAGCAATTGCGGGCCAAGCTGGATGGTTGGACGGACGTGGCCGGCTCCAACGTATTTGATTCCAAGGGCAACCTGATCAATTCGTCCCGGGTCTGGCCGGTCCCTGAAATCAGTATCGCCGATCGTGCGTATTTCGCGAGATTGGCGGGCGAGCCCACGCTGGAGCTTGCGGTTGAGGTCGTCCCGAGCCGTTTCTCCACGTCGCAAGCGATCGTCTTTGCGCGAAGAATCTCGGGGCCACACCAGGAATTCCTCGGTGTGGTGACCCGAGCCATCAGCCCGGATCAGCTGGAGAGCTTTTTTGCGTCGACCGGTCTCGGCAACGACGCCACCATTGCCTTGCATCATCGAGACGGCACTCTATTGGCCCGATACCCCCACACCGAAAACATGACAGGCCAGAACTTCAAGAGGGGGTCTGCCCTGCAAAAGGCGTTCTTTGAAGCACCGCACCTTACCGGCAGGCTCAGCAGTCCGATCGACGGCAAGGACCGCTTGGTTTCTTCCCGCATGCTTTCGACGGCTCCTCTTGTTGTGGTTGCAACGAAGACGATCGAATTCCACGCTGGTGGCCTGGCGGTCGCAGACCAAACTCTTCGTAAGCGTCGCCTCACTGTCACTCGTGGTGATAGCCATCACCCTCTATTTGATGGTCCGGCTGATGAGATCTCAGCACCGGGCCGCACAGCGCCGGTTAAGTATTGAGAAGCAGAGGCTGGACACTGCCATCAACAACATGACGCAAGGCCTTTTGCTGTTCGATGCATCCGCGCGTCTGGTGGTTTGCAATGCCAAGTACATCGAAATGTACGGTTTGTCGCCAGAGGTCGTCAGGCCGGGTTGTACGCTTCGGGAGGTGATAAGACATCGGAGCGAGACGGGATCCTTTCCGGGCAACGTCGACCAATATTGTGAAGACGTGCTGAGCAATACGCATAAGTCCGGCACCAAGGTCGTGGAGACTTCGGATGGCCGCTTGATGGAGATCACCAACGAGCCTATCGCCGACGGAGGCTGGCTGGTTACGCACGAAGACGTAACCGAGCGTATCCGGACGCAAGAGAGGATGGCTCATCTGGCGTATTATGACGCGCTGACGGACCTGCCGAACCGGGCGCTGTTCCGCGAACATGTCGAGCGCAAGCTCGCCAATATTGCGCCGGGTGAACGCTTCGCCGTTCTGTTCATCGATGTCGACGAGTTCAAGTCCGTAAACGATTCCCTCGGCCATCACGTGGGAGACGAGTTGCTGAAATCAGTTGCCTGCCGTCTGAGGCAGTGCGCCGGACCCAGTGACTTTGTTGCACGGCTGGGCGGGGATGAATTCGCGATCGTCAAGGTTGATTTGACAGATGAGTCTCAAGCCGTCGCGCTTGTCGAAAGCATACATCGGGCGATACGTGCTCCCGCGAAATGCCTGGGCCACGAGGTTTCGGCAGACGCCAGCATCGGGATTGCCATCACGCCGGATCATGGGAGCAGCCTGGAAGAGCTGCTGATGAACGCCGATCTCGCGATGTATTCGGTCAAGGCCAGTGGCCGGCGAACCTACCGCTTCTTCGTTCCGGACATGGATGCCCGCATGAAGACGCGGCGCGCCCTGGAGTCTGATCTGAGACAGGCGCTGGTTCAGGGCAGCTTCGAGGTTCACTATCAACCAGTCGTCGATCTCGCAAGCAGCGCGGTGACGGGCTGCGAAGCCTTGCTGCGCTGGCGGCACCCGACCCGCGGGATGGTTTCGCCGGCGGAATTCATTCCGCTTGCCGAGGAAACCGGCTTGATCCTCGAGCTGGGCGAGTGGGTGCTGAGGCAAGCATGCACCGACGCCGTCAAATGGCCCGCCAAGATCAGACTGGCCGTGAATGTTTCTCCACTTCAGTTCAAGTCGGGCACGCTGGCACTCAAGGTAGCAGCGGTGCTGGCGGAGACCGGCCTTTCGCCGAATCGACTGGAGCTCGAGATAACCGAGGCGGTGCTGATAAGGGATGATGAAGAGGCTTTGTCCGTTCTGCATCAGCTTCGGCAATTGGGCGTACGCATCGCACTGGATGATTTCGGAACAGGCTATTCCTCGTTGAGCTATCTGCGGCGTTTCCCGTTCGACAAGGTCAAGATCGACCGAAGTTTCGTGCAAGACGTTGCGGAAGCTCAGGGTTCGTCGCCGATCATCGAGGCCGTCGTCCATATGGCGGCGGCGGGGCGCATGACCACGACGGCGGAAGGCGTGGAGGCCGAAGCGCAGCGCGAGATTCTTCGCAAGCTGGGTTGCAACGAGATGCAGGGCTACCTGTTCAGCCCGGCCGTGCCGGTCGAGCGGCTTGCGCAATTATTCCTGGGCAAAGGCTCCTCCACCGCAGCCTGACGGTCGATCTGCCACCCCCGACGCTGCCTCCATGCTCCGGGAATGCAAGAAGACCACCGATCGGAGCCGCGGATCTGTTGATCTCCATTAACATGCGTCAGCTTGCGCGACGTCGCGGCCATTCGCGTCGGCGCAGCCGCATAGGCGCGAAACGGGGGATGGCCGATTTTCACAAGCGGGCAACAGGAAGAACCGGTTGCCTTTCGGGCGGGGACGATTGCCGCGCTATCCCGGATTGCGACAGATCAATAAGCTCGCCGGAGTTTCGCTTAAGGATGGCGCAACCTATCTAGGACGAGAGGGTTTGGTCGGGCACCGGACCGTTCTGAGATTGGAAAGGGGAATTTGATGTTCCAATTAGGCTATCTCGTTCTCATCCTTCTCGCCGCGTTTCCGCTGGGCCGCACCTTCGTGAATCAGAGAGTGGGGGCCTCGCCGGTTGTGTTCGCGCACCGGCTCTATCGTGACCTGGCTTACATCGCGGCGGCGGTGCTCGGTGTCATCTGCCTGGAGACGGCGCTGAACGTCTCTCTGCAGGACTTTTGGTTCGACGAGCTCGGCCAGCGTTACCGCTATTGGCTGGCGCTCGGACTTCGCGTCGGGATTTTCGCGGCCGTGCTTGTTTCGGTCGGCCTATTCGTCGGCTGCAACCTGTCGATTCTGTCGCGGCCATTGCCGGTAGTGCCGAGGAGTGCGCCATGGTTTGCGTCCTTCATCATTGGCGCGATCGTTGCCGTTAGCGCCACGGCGCTGTGGATACCGTTATTGGGCTTCCTCGGCGCGACCACAACCGGGACCGCGGACCCGGTGTTCGGCAAGGACATTTCTTTCTTTCTGTTGGCCTTGCCCTTGTATAACAACCTGCTCGACATCGTCTTGACTGTTCTGGTCGTAACGATCGTGCTTTGGGCGGCGATCGGTCTTTGGCTTTATCCGAGTGCCGGACGACCCTGGGAGCACTTCGGCGATTACCTCAGGTCGCAAAGTACGCATTTCCTCGATTTGATGGGCGCCGCGGACGCTCGAGCGCGAAGCGGCATGATCTGGGGGCGCTGGATGGGGCAGGGCCTGGTATTGGCGGCGCTTCTCTGCCTCGCATCGGGTGCATCGCGATTCCTTGACCGTTATTACCTCCTCGTCGACGGGCATTCGCAGGTCGTCGCCGGCGGCGCCTATGCCGACATCCATTTCTGGATTCCGGCATATAACCTCGTCACGGTCGCTTGGATCGTTGCCGGCTGCGTCCTGATGGCGGGCGCCTGCATAGTCCGGTTTCGCGTCTGGCTGCTGAGGCGGCCGTCGCGCTGGCTGATACCCAGTGGGCTGTTTGCAATCCTGTATTTCGCCGCTTCCATCGTCCCCGAAACCATCGAGCATGTCTATGTCGGCCCGAACCAGATAACTCTCGAGCAGCCTTATCTGCTCAGAAGCATCGCCGGCACCCGGGAAGCGTACAATCTCGATGGGACGTCGATGGAAGAACAGGAGTTCGCCGTCTCGGGCTCGCCGCTGACCCGCGCGGACCTGGACAAGAGTGGCGCAACGCTGCAAGACGCCCGCATCTGGGATTGGCGCGCGCTCGAACCGCAGCTCCAGCAAATCCAGGGCTTGCGGCCGTATTACACCTTTGCCGGCGTGGACATCGACCGCTACATGATCGATGGCGCCGAACGGCAAGTCATGATCACGGCGCGCGAACTCAACGTCGAGAGGCTTCCCGACCAGGCCAAGGTCTGGGTCAATCTTGCCCTCAAATACACCCACGGCTACGGCGCCGTTGCCGTGCCGGCCAACGAAGTGGACGACAGAGGCAATCCCGTGCTTTGGGCGCACGATATTCCGCTCATCGCCAAGGGCGACCTCGCGGTCACGCAGGGTGCGATATACTACGGCGCCCTGACGCGGGATCGGGTTTACGTCCGCACCACCGAAAAGGAATTCGACTTTCCCACCGGGCAGGCGAATGCCGAGACGGTGTATGAGGGCAAGGGCGGGATTCCCTTATCCAACTTCTGGCGCAAGCTCGTGGTGGCGCATGAGACCGACGGATTGCGGCTCTTCATTTCCGAATATTTCACGCCCGAGAGCCGGGTATTGTTGCGGAGGAATATCGTCGAGCGCGTCCAACGGCTGGCGCCATTCCTCACCTTCGACCGCGATCCCTACATTGTCGCCGACGGAGACCACTACTCCTACATCATCGATGCGTACACAAGTTCGACCAACTATCCCTACAGCGAGGCCTATCACGGCTCGCTGTCGTGGCTGCGCGGTCGCAACTATCTTCGCAACTCCGTCAAGGCGGTGATCGACGCTTATAATGGCACGGTCACGTTTTACGTCTTCGACAATCACGATCCCATCATCAATGCCTATCGGCGGCTGTTGCCCGGTCTGTTCAGGGATCGCGGCGCGATGCCGGAGAACCTCCAGCGCCACGTTCGATATCCTGAGGATTTGTTCACCGTCCAGGCCGAAATGTACGGCACCTACCACATGACCAATCCCATGACCTTCTACAACCGCGAGGATCGTTGGGAGGTGCCGCACGAGCTCTATCGTGATCGCGAGATTGAAGTCAGGCCTTACTACGTCATCGCGCAGCTTCCGAAAGCCAAAAAGCCCGAGTTCCTGCTGATGCTGCCGCTGTCGGTGGCCGGGAAGAACCAGATGGCGGGATGGCTTGCCGGCCTGTCGGACGGCGAGAACTACGGCAAGATGGTTGCATTCCGCTTTCCCAAAGGGACATTCATCGACGGGCCGGCGCAAGTCGAATCGCGGATCAACTCGGACAGCCGATTCTCCGGAGATCTGACGCTCTGGGACCAGCACGGCTCCCAGGTGATCCGGGGTAACCTGATCGTTCTGCCGTTGAACGGGAACCAGTTGATCGCTATCGAGCCGGTCTACATCGAAGCCGAGCAGACCAAAATCCCGACACTGGCGCGCATCGTGCTGGCGCAGTTGCTGCCGGACGACCGCAAGATCGAGTGGGCGCCCAGTCTCAAGGATGCGGAAAACCTTTTGGTCGGAGGGTCAATCCGCGCGAGTGCATCGTCTTCCAAGATCGACACCGACGATCGGCTGGGTCGCGTACGCGCCGTGTTTCAGGAGATGCAGCGTCAATACGCGGCAGGGAACTACGCCAAATATGGAGAGCTTCTGCAGCAATTGGAGAAGCTCCTGACGTCAGATCCCGACCGCCCCTGATAGTCGTTGGAAGCTGTTGCGAGTTCCGCGACAGCGACCGGCGCGGACCGGCAGTTTACGGATCGAGTTCGGTGTCCCAGTACAAATAGTCGAGCCAGCTGTCGTGCAGATAGTTCGGCGGAAACAGCCGGCCGTTGCGATGAAGCTGATGCACCGTCGGCGCGAACGGGGCCTGCCTCGGAAACATCCGTGCCTGCTGCGGCGTCAGGTTTCCCTTGCGCAGATTGCACGGGGAGCATGCGGCGACCACATTTTCCCACGTGGTCTGGCCGCCCTTGCTGCGCGGGACGATGTGATCGAATGTCAGATCGTCGCTGGCCGAACAATACTGGCACGCGAAGCGGTCGCGCAGGAACACGTTGAACCGGGTGAAGGCCGGATGCGTGGTCGGCTTGACGAAGGATTTCAGCGACACCACGCTCGGCAACTGGATTTCGAAGCTGGGGCTACGAACGGCGCGGTCGTAGTGCTCGACGATGTTGACGCGCTCGAGAAACACCGCCTTGATCGCGTCCTGCCACGACCAGAGAGACAGCGGATAATAACTCAGCGGCCGAAAGTCCGCATTCAATACCAGTACCGGCCAACCGCCTTGCGAGACATGTGCGTTCAAGTAACGCTCCCGGCCTCCATATAGCTGCGAAGCAGCATGAGTTGACATACTACATGCAGCGTGACGGGATTGTGAAGAGCGTTGGCGGCCTTATCCGCCTCCGCGCCGGCTCACGTCCGGATTGCGGGGGCACCGCCAAGGCCGCTAAACGAGGCGGGCGGCACTCTTGGCCGCGTATGGATGCGGCAAAATGATGACCAAGTCCCGCTATCTCGAGGCACCGCGCCGGCTCCGGGCATTCGTTCGCGCCCACGAAACGAGTCTGGTCGTGCTTGCCGCGCTGGTGGGAATGATCGGCGGGCTGGTGGTGTCGGCGATGGCCGCCGCGGTCGAATTACTCCACGTGGTGCTATTCAACATCCAGTCAGGCGATCGGCTGTCAAGTCAGATCAAGGTCGATCCGCTGCGCGCTCTCCTGGTTCCAAGTTTGGGTGGGCTGCTGATCGGGCTGGCATTCCTGTGGCTCGCGCGTTGGCGTCCGGCGCGTGAAGTGGACCCGATCGAAGCCAACGCCGTGCATGGCGGGCGAATGTCGTTTCGCGGCAGCGTGATCGTGGCATTGCAGACGGTCTGGTCCAGCGGCGTCGGCGCATCGGTCGGGCTTGAAGCGGGATACACCCAGCTTTCCAGCGGCCTCGCGGCCTCGCTCGGCCGCGGATTTCATCTGCGTCGCGCCGATCAGCGGCTGATGGTCGGCTGCGGCGCCGCCGCCGCGATTGCCGGCGCGTTCAGCGCGCCGCTGGCTGGCGCCTTCTACGCCTTCGAGCTCATACTCGGCGGATATACTCCGGCGAGTCTGACGCCGGTCGGGGTCGCCTCGGTGGTCGGTTATTTTGTCGCCCACGAATTCGCCCCATTGTCGCTCGGCCTCGGCGTCGGCACGGTCGGAAACGTGCTCGGGCGCGACCTTGCGATCGCAGCGCTGCTCGGCGTTTTCGCAGCGCTGTTCGGCATCGCCATCATGCGCGGCGTCGCGCTCTGCGAGACGCTGTTGTCGAAGACGGTGCTCTGGCCGCCGCTGCGCCCGGCACTAGGCGGTCTCGCTGTCGGTCTGCTCGCCCTGCAGACGCCGCAAGTGTTGTCGTCGGGGCACGGCGCGCTGCACTTTGCGGGAATCATTTCAATGCCACTGGCATTCATCGCG
The DNA here is from genome assembly GCA_963722265.1 of uncultured Alphaproteobacteria bacterium. Taxonomy (GTDB): domain Bacteria; phylum Pseudomonadota; class Alphaproteobacteria; order Rhizobiales; family Xanthobacteraceae; genus Bradyrhizobium. Next base: position 514,836 of record CAVRKR010000004.1, read on the forward strand.
ACCGTGTTCATGTTGAAGACGATCGCATCGGTGATTTCGCTCGGCACCGGCTTTCGCGGCGGGTTGTTCTTTGCCACGCTGTTTCTGGGCGCGATCGGCGGTCGTCTGTTCGCCGCCGGCTTTGATGTGATCTGGCCGGGCCTCAAACTCGATCCAAACGTCTATGCGATCGTCGGCATGAGCGCGCTCTCGGCATCTGTCATCGGCGGGCCGCTGACGATGTCGTTCATTGCGCTGGAATCGACCGGCGACCTCTGGCTGACCACGATCGTGCTGGCCGCAGTGATCATCGCGACCCAGATTACCCGCGAATTGTTCGGTTACTCATTCGCCACCTGGCGATTGCACCTGCGCGGCGAGACGATCCGCAGCGCCGCCGATGTCGGCTGGATTCGCGATCTGACGGTTCGGCGCCTGATGCGGCCGGACGTGGTTACCGTGAACGCCGACACCGGAATCGCAGAATTCCGCGCCAAGTTTCCGTTGGGGTCGAAGACCCAGGTAGTGGCGGTGGACGCAGCGGGTCACTACGCGGGCCTGGTGCTGGTGGCGGACGCTCATGCGCAGGATGTCGATCCAAAAAAGCCGCTTCGCGGCATTCTCCATCACCAGGTGATCGTGCTGCATCCCGGCATGAACATTCGGGAAGCCATCTCGGCCTTTGACATTGCGGAGGCCGAATTGCTTGCCGTGGTCGAAACCGGCGATAACCGGCCGATCGGTATTCTGACCGAGGCCCACGCGATGCGGCGTTACGCCGAAGAATCCGAACGGCGGCGGCGCGAGGTGGTCGGCGATGTCTGATCGACTCATCCGCGGATGTCATGGAGGTTCGATGCGCAGATGGTTGGCCGCGATGGCCATCGTTACGCCGGCGCTCGGATGGGTCGCCCCCGTCGCGGCGCAGCCTTATCCGACCCGCCCCATCACCATGATCGTGCCGTTCCCGGCGGGCGGTGCGACCGATACGCTGGCGCGATATCTGGCCGAGCAGATGCGGGCAATCCTCGGGCAATCCATCATCATCGAGAATGTTGCAGGCGCCGCCGGCAGCATCGGCGTCGGCCGCGCCGTCCGTTCGCCCGCCGACGGCTACACGCTCAGCATCGGCACGTCGACCACGCATATGCTCACCGGCGGCCTTTATTCACTGCAATTCGATTTGCTGAAGGATCTCGAGCCGGTGATCTATATCGGCCGCGAGCCGCTGTTGATCGTCGGTCGTAAAGGCTTGCCGGCCGATGATCTCAAGGGATTGATTGCGTATCTCAAGGCCAATCCCGACAAGGCGTCAGTAGGGATTGCCGGCGTCGGCGCAACCGGACATCTCGCCGGAATTTCGTTTCAGAAGGAGACCGGGACCAAGTTTCAGTTCGTGCCGTATCGCGGCAATGCGCCATGCGATGCAGGATCTTCTGGCGGGACAGATCGATTTCATGATCGAGCCGTCGTCGAATTTCAAGTCGCTGATCGCCACCGGCAGCATCAAGCCGTTTGCCGTGACCGGTAGTGCACGGCTGCTCTTCCTCACCGGATATTCCGACGGCGGACGAGGCGGGGCTGCCGGGCTTTGTCGCTACCCTCTGGTACGGGCTTTGGGTTCCGAAGGATACGCCGAGAGATATCGTCGAAAAACTCAATGCCACTTTGCGGCAGATACTGGCCGATCCCGCGGTCCAGCGGCGCTTCGAGGATCTCGGCATTCAGATTTCGCCGCGCGACCAGCAATCGCCGGAGGCCTTGCGGGCGTTTCAGAAAGCCGAGATGGAACGATGGTGGCCGGTCATCAAGGCGTCCAACGTCAGGGGGGAGTAGGTCTCAGGGCCCGCGGACCTCTAGCGTCTTCGACAGCAATCCCTGCTCCACCGCCTTGATCTGCAGCGCCAGATATTTCGAATTGATGCGGCACTGTGCCAGGCCGCCGGCGATGAACCAGAGACCGGGCTGCGCGGTGCGCGCATACATATTGCGCAACTCTTGCCCTTCGCCGAATCCCCAGATCGGGCCGACGCGATCGACAACCGCTTCGCCGAACAGTTTGCGGACAAGTTCTTCCTGGCGCTTGTAACCGGTCGCGAGCACCACCAGATCGGCGGCGATGGTCTCACCGTTCTTTATCCGCGCGCCCTCGGTGACAAACGAATCGATGCCCGAAAACTGCCTCAGCTTGATTTCGCCACTGATGATCAGGTCGGAGCAGCCGACGTTAAAATAATAACCGCCGCCGCGGGTGAGATATTTGAATTGCCAGCCGGTATCGTCCTCACCATAGTCAAGCTTGAAACCTCTGCGTTGCAAGCCGTCCAGGAGGTCCTTGTCCAGCTCCTTCGCTACTTCCGTCACCGACCGATGACTTTTTCGCGCGACTGGCAGCGGCATGGAAGTCGCGATTAGATCGTTGTCCTCCAGCGTTCCTTCGCTATAGGGCGCATAGACCAGTTGCGCTGACGGTTCGATACCGACGATCAGCGTCGAGCTGCGCTGAACCAGCGTCACGTCCGCGCCGCTCGAATAGAGATCCTGCGCGATGTCGTGGCCGCTGTTGCCGGTGCCGATCACGATTGCCCGCTTGCCCCTCCAATCCTCCCCGTCGGTGTACTGGCTCGAATGCAGGACTGTGCCCTTGAAATTCTTTAGCGTCGGAATATCCGGCAAATTCGCAATGCCGCTGACGCCGGTCGCCATCACGACGTGCCGTGGATGCATGGTGCGCTCGCTGCCGTCGGCCCCGCGCAGCACCACCGACCAACGTCCCTCGGCCTCGTCATAGGTACCGCGCTCGAAGGAGGTCGCAGTCCAGAAGTTCAGCTCCATCGCCTCGACATAGGCCTCGAACCAGTTGGCGAGCTTGTCCTTCGGAATATAAACCGGCCAATTCGGCGGGAACGGCATATAGGGCAGGTGGTTGACATGCACCTGATTGTGCAGGGTCAGCGCGTGGTAGCGTTTGCGCCAGTTGTCGCCAATACGCTGCTCGCGGTCGACGATCAGCGTATCGAGCTGTAGTTGCTTGCAGCGCGCCGCGATTGAGAGTCCGGCCTGTCCGCCGCCGACCACCAGAACGACCGGATCGCGGTCGGCGTAGGCGGCGGCTTCCTTCCGCTGATCGAGCCAATTGGGCCCGCGAAAGTCGCGCGAATAGGCTTGACCGCGCGGCCGCGTTGAGCCGAGCGGCTCCTCGAACCCCTTCAGTTCGTCGAGCGCGGTTAGAAGCGTCCAGGCTTTGAGCTTGTTGCCGTCGGCGGCATCGGGAATCAGCCGCAGAATTCCGCTGCCGCGACCCAAGGTAGTTTCAAATTTGAAGATCGCCTCGATCGTGTCGGTTCCGGCGCGCCTCACGCGGCGTGGCGCGGCGCGGTCGGGATCGATTCTGAAACGGCGGGGCGCCGCGCTGCGGCTGAGGGCCGGCAACTCCTTCAGGATGGCGTCGGCGCCGTTGAGGGTCTGCAGGTTCCAACTCAGCGCCAGCACGTCGCGCCAATAGCTGTCAGGATGAAACAGCATCTTCAGCGCGCCATCGTTGGGGCTCGCGAGCGCCTTTTCGAATTGCGCCAGCCAATTTTCGGCCGATATCGAGACGTCGTCGATCCTGTCCAGCATTCGCGTTTCCTCGGAGCGAGAGGCTATACCCTTTACGCTCACCCAGAAAGCGGCTCAGTCCATAAGCGACAGCATATGGCCCTGCTCGGGGGGAATGTGACCGTTAAGCGTGTCGAGATAGACCTGCTTCACCGCCGCGGGCCCGCGGCTCTCGACCACGGTGAGCCGCTTCTCCAGCGTCGGGGCAAATCCCGACCAAGCTTCGCGAAATCGTGTCTCGACGCCGCCGGGTCCCCATTCCCTGGCGCGCTTGCGGATCTGGTCGGGCGCGAAGAACCAGGCCGGCTTGGCCCCCGGCAGTTCCGGCTCGTCCGGCGCGGAGGCGCGGTGCGTAAGCCCGACGCGTCCGGAGTATTTCAAGTGGTCACCGAAATGCCGATGCAGTTTCGCGGATAATTCGCTGTTACCCGCCATGTCCACGAAAGCGACCGGAGAATCCGACGGCAGCGAGGTTACGCGGTCATAGGTCACGACCTCGTCATAGCAGCCCAGCGACTGGACAAAGCCGGTATTTGACGCGGACGTCAGTCCAATCACCCGCATACCCCTGCGCTGCGTATGCAACAAATGCGCAAGGCCGAACGCGGTCTTGCTGGAAGCGCTGGAGAGCAGCACGCTGCGCGCGCCGAAAAAATCATGCTCGTCGAGAAAATCGTCGACCAGGAACGACAGCATGAACAAGGGTCGCAGCAGCGCCTGATAGTCGCCCTCACGATGAGCAAAGGCGAGATCGCCGCTAACGCGTGTGTAGGCGTTGTAGACCGGTGCCACGTTCTGGCGATGCGCGGCGGCGTCATACAAGGACCGCTTGTTGACGTTGGCCGCTTCGATCACCAAATGCGTCGCCATGGGAAAATAGCCAAACAGACGTTCTCCGACCTCGATGCCGGGATGGCGCGAAGCGATCACGTCGCCAAATCCCCACACCGGAATGATGCCGAAATTCTCCGGCGCCGGAAACAGCTCCCAGTATTTCAGGAGATCGCCGATTACGGCGTAGGTGATGTTGTTGGCCGTGAAGGCGAAGCGATCGATTTTGACTAGCAGCGCCTCGACCGGCAAAGCGGCAGCGTCAGGCAGTTGAGTCTCGATGAATTTGCAGTTCTGGAAATCATTCCGTGCAACGATGAAGTCGGTGGATGTCATTTTTTTGATCCCCGCGGTGGTGCTGCCGTGATCTTTGCTTTCACCGATGACCGTTTTGCAACAGGGACTTTGTTTGAAACAGCGTTCGCTTGTTCCGTCGTCGTGATCACGCCCTCGCGCTTCTTGATCGCCCGGTAGTAGCTCCACCACAGATGCGCCGCCGCGCCGCGCATCGGTCGCCACGGTTCCGCCAGCGGCGCCATTTCCTTCGCGGTCGGGCGCGTCCTCAACCCCAGCCCGATTTTCACCGCCTCCTGCACGGCGAGGTCGCCGGCCGGCCAGGCGTCGCCATGGCCGAGGCAAAACAGCAGGTACACGTCGGCGGTCCATGGGCCGATCCCGTGCAGCGACGTCAGCGTGTGGTGCGCCGCGTCGGTATCCTCGTTGGCCAGCACGTCGAGATTGAGCCGTTCCGAAGCGAGCTCGCGTGCCAGACTCTTCAGGGTCTTGATCTTCGCCGCCGACAGCCCGAGCCGGCCCAGGCGGTCGGCGCGGGCGCGGCGCAGCGCATCGTGGTGAAACGGATCGAACGCGGCGGCCAGCCGGGCCCAGATCGCCGCAGCACTCGCGGTGGAAAGTTGCTGGCCGCAGACGATTGCTGCCAGCCCCACAAAGCCGGGTTCGCGCCGCCGCAGCGCCGGCATGCCCGCAAGTTCGAACACGGGTTTGAGCCGCGGGTCCAGTTTCACGAGCGCGTGGACGGCCTCTTCGAGGTCGGCCTGGGTGTTGAGGTGGAACGTCATTGCGACTTAAAACCAACATGTCCTGCGAAAGAGATCAATGCCGCCACCCGTTTTCCGCTTCGCGCCGAGTCCGAACGGCTACCTGCATCTCGGCCACGCCTTTTCGGCGCTGCTTAATTTGGATTTGGCGCGCCGGACCGGCGGCCGGTTGCTGTTGCGCATCGAGGATATCGACGCGACCCGATGCCGGCCGGAGTTCGAGGACGCGATTTACCAGGACCTTGCCTGGCTCGGCCTCGCCTGGGAAACCCCGGTGCGCCGGCAATCCGAACATCTTGCCGGCTATCGCGCCGCGATCGAGAAGCTCACGGTGCAGGGGCTGGTCTACCCGAGTTTCGAGAGCCGCGCCGAGATTGCGCGCCTGGTCGCCCAGAAGGAGACCGAGGCGCCGTGGCCGCGCGATCCCGACGGCGCGCCGCTTTATCCCGGAACAGCGCGGTTGCTGCCGCCAGAGGAGCGTGCGCGTTTGCTTCAATCGGGGAAGCCTTACGCGCTGCGGCTTGACATGGCGGCCGCTTGCGCGCGCGCCGGCGCGCTCGACTGGATGGAGTTCGGCGAGGGCCCCCAAGGCGAGACCGGAACGGTTGCCGCGCGGCCCGGCGCGTGGGGTGACGTCATCCTCGCGCGCAAGGAGACGCCGACCAGCTATCACCTGGCGGTCGTCCTCGACGACGCTTTGCAAGGCGTGACGGAGGTGGTGCGGGGACAGGACCTGTTCTGGTCGACCAGCGTGCACCGGCTGCTGCAAAGCCTGCTCGGCTTGCCTCGGCCCGTCTACCGGCATCACCGGCTTATCCTGGACGGTGCCGGGCAAAAGCTGTCGAAATCGACCAAGGCCACGGGCTTGCGCGAGCTCCGTGCCGGGGGCGCGACGCCGGCGGAAATTCGTCGCCTGGTCGGCTTGCCCTAGACGCCCGGCTTTGTGGTCGCCCGATTCACAACGAGATCGTGCTTCGGCGGTGACACCGCAAGCCCTGCCATGGCATGGTGGGGCCGGCGAGGGTCGGGGAATCATGGCGTCGAAATCGCGCCCACGGCGCAACATGCGGCGATCGAAAACGGCTACGCCGAGGAAAAAAGCTGCTGCCGCCGGCAAGGCGCGCAAGCCCGCCGCCAAGACGGCTGTTCCGGGTATCGTTGAGACGGCGCTGGCCACGTTCGCGCACGAGGTCCGCACGCCGCTGACCGGCATACTTGCCATCAGCGATCTCTTGGCGACGTCCGACCTCGGCGAGCGCGAACGGCGCTGGGTCGATACCATCAAGGCGGGCGCCGAGCATCTTGCGAGCCTCGCGACATTGTTTGTCGATGCCGCCAGGAGCGGCCGTTCCGGCTTTGGCGTGCGGCAAGACTTTTTCGATTTGCGCACGCTCGCCCGTAACGTCGGCGATTCGCTGGCCGGCCGGGCAACCGCCAAGGGGTTGCAATCCCACGTCGAGATTTCGGAGAAACTTCCGGCATTCGTGATCGGCGATCCGGTTCGCTTGCGCGCGGCCCTGGAAAACCTGATCGACAACGCAACCAAGTTTACCGAGCAGGGCAACGTTGCGCTGGCGGTCAAGCCCACCGGCGGCGCCAGGGACAAGACTGGCGTCGCGTTTGCGATTTCCGACAGCGGCATCGGCCTGACGCTCCAGGAGATCAAGCGTCTGTTCCGTCCGTTTTCCCAGGCCAATGTCAGCATCGCCAGCCGCTTTGGCGGCGCGGGCCTCGGATTGTCGTCGGTCAAACAGCTCGCGCGGGCGATGGGCGGCGACATCGTGGTAGCGCCGCGGCGCGGCGGTGGCACCACGTTTACCCTGACGGTGTCGTTGAAGCGTGCCAAGGCGTCGAGCGCGGCAAGTTCAGGGCTGGATTCCGACGGCGTGCCGGATCATGTACGGGGGCTGCGCGTTCTCGGCGTCGAGGACAATCCGTTCGGCCGCGTCGTGCTCAATGCGGTGCTTACCGAACTTGGTCATCAAGCCGAATTCATCGGCCGCGGCGAGGCCGCGCCGGAGCGGATCGCGCATGGCGGCTTCGACGCTGTGCTGATGGACATGGTGCTGCCCGGCATCAACGGCATCGAGGCCATCAGGCGAATTCGCGCGCTCGGCCCGCCGTTCGGTCGCATCGCAATCATCGGGGTGTCGGGGCGGGGCGATGACGAGGCGGCGTCGCGCGCCGCGGGCGCGGACGCCTTTCTGGTCAAGCCTGTGTCTCCGAGGGCTTTAGCGACTGCGCTGCTTGAAGCGACACGCCGTGCGGCAGCAGCGACTTGATGATCGCCGCGTTGAGTTCGCCGCCATAGACGAAGATCGCGGCGATAAAATACAAAAACACCAGCGCGATGATCACCGATGCAAGCCCGGCATACATCGTCACATAGTTGTTGGCAAAGCGCGCAAGGTACTGCCCGAACACGATGCCCGATACCAGCGAGGCCACCAGCGTGAAGACGATACCGGGCAGGATCTGCAGAAAACTGCGGCGGCCGGCCGGCACCCAAGCATGGAGAATGAACAGCGCGACGATCAGCGCGGTGATGGTGACGCTGTAGCGCGAGACGTTGAGAAATTGTTCGTTGGTCTCGACGATTATCGGAATATGGCGCCGTGCCGCTTCCAGCATCAGCGGGCCCAGCACGATCAGGAACGCCATCGCGAGCGCCGTGACGGCGGCGACCAGCGTGTAGGCGATCGACTCCAGACGCAGCAAGTACCAGCGCCGCGTTTCGACCACCGAATAGGCGCGGTTGAGCGCAATGCGCAACGCCTCAACGCCGTTCGAGGCAAAATATACCGCAAGCACCGCGCCGATGGTCAGGATGTCGCCGCGGGTTGTCGTCAGCACATCGTGGATTTCCCCCGAAAGCGAATCGGCGACCTGCTTCGGCCAGACTTGCAGCATCAGCCCCGCGGCCTGATCGGCGAGTTCCTTCGAACCGAAGAACCCGGCCAGCGAGGTCAGCACGATCAGGAACGGAAACAGCGCCATCAACGACGACAGCGCGATGTGGCTGGCGATCGCCCAGCCGTCATCGGCCAGAAACGTGTAGAACGCGTCCATGCCGACGTGAAAGACGTAGCGAATTTGCCGCACAATTAACCTCGGCCCGGAGAAGGTCGATCGACCTACCTTCTGATATTATTGGGCTAAAAGCCAGATCGTTGGACAAAAGTTGGGCTCGAACGGGCGATGGCGCATCGCATTGCCCGGTGTTATGTACGCTAAATGGCTTCATTTCTCAGTACCTTCATTCTTCCGGTTGCGGTGGCCGCGGTCGCGTTCGTGCTGCTCTTGGGTCTCGTCAACATGATGCGGGGTGGATCGCCGAACCGGTCCCAGAAACTGATGCGGTTGCGGGTGTTGCTGCAATTCGTCGCGATCATCGTCATCATGGTCACGGTCTGGGCGATGGGCCGTTAGCCGCGGCCGGCTTGCCGTTGAACGCAACTGGTGTGCCCTCTCCTTCCTGAGAAATGATTTGAATACGGGAGCTACGAATGGTCGTCCTCAATCGTATCTACACGCGAACCGGCGATGACGGCACCACGGCACTTGGCAGCGGCGAGCGGCGTCCGAAATACGACCTGCGCATTGCTGCCTATGGAACCGTCGATGAAACCAACGCCGCCATCGGTATTGTAAGGCTGTATCTGGCGGATGCGCCCGAGCTCGATGCGATGCTGGGCTTGATTCAGAACGATTTGTTCGATCTCGGCGCCGACCTCGCCGTGCCACAGCGCGAGGGCAAGGCGGAACGGTTGCGGATGCTGTCGAGCCAGGTCGAGCGGCTCGAGCGTGACATCGACGGCTTGAACGCAGGACTAAGGCCCTTGACCTCCTTTGTGCTGCCCGGCGGCACGCCGGCCGCGGCGCATCTGCATCTGGCGCGCACAATATGCCGCAGGGCGGAACGAATCATGGTGGAACTCGCGGCCAAGCCCGACGAACCGGTCAGCGACGCCGCGATCCAGTACATGAACCGGCTGTCGGACTTCCTGTTTGTGGCCAGCCGCACCGCCAACAATAACGGTGCCGGGGACGTGCTGTGGGTGCCCGGCCAGAACCGCTAATGGCGCGACTGCCGCGCCTTCCGGGGGCGATTTTTGGCCCTCTTGCGTTGACCGGGGTTGGCGGGGGCTTTAGGTTCCGCGCCCAAGCCGATTAGAACCTGAATATTCAAGCGAAAGAGGGTCGATGAAGGTCCTGGTACCGGTAAAACGGGTGGTCGATTACAACGTCAAGGTCCGCGTCAAAAGCGATGGATCGGGCGTCGAACTGACCAACGTCAAGATGTCGATGAATCCGTTTGACGAAATCGCCGTTGAGGAGGCTTTGCGCCTGAAGGAGGCCGGCAAGGCGACCGAGGTCGTGGTGGTTTCCATCGGTCCGGCTCAGGCGGCCGAAACCATCCGGACCGGGCTTGCCATGGGGGCCGATCGCGGCATCCTGGTCAAGGCGGAGGGCAATGTCGAGCCGCTGGCGGTGGCAAAGATCCTCAAGGCCGTCACCGACGAGGAAAAGCCTGGCCTGGTGATTCTCGGCAAGCAGGCGATCGACGACGACAGCAACCAGACCGGCCAGATGCTGGCTGCTCTGCTCGGATGGTCGCAGGCGACCTTTGCCTCCAAACTCGAGGTCGACGGTTCCGATTTCAAGGTGACCCGCGAGGTCGATGGCGGGCTGCAAACCGTGAAACTGAAGGGCCCGGCGATCGTAACGACGGACCTGCGGCTGAACGAGCCGCGCTATGCCAGCCTGCCGAATATCATGAAGGCGAAGAAGAAGCCGATCGCCGACAAGAGCGCGTCCGATTACGGCGTCGATCTCACGGCCCATCTGGAGATCATCAAGACCTCCGAACCGCCGGGCCGCAAGGGAGGCGTCAAGGTCAAGGACGTCGCCGAGTTGGTGTCGAAGCTCAAGAACGAAGCCGGGGTTCTCTAGATGACCACGCTGTTGATCGCCGAACATGACAACGCCTCGATCAAGGATTCCACCAACAAGGCGCTGACGGCAGCCGCCGCACTCGGCGCCGAAGTGCACGTGCTGGTCGCCGGCGAAAACGCCAAGCCCGCGGCCGACGCTGCGGCGAAGCTTGCCGGCGTCAAGAAGGTGCTGCTCGCGGACAATGCCGCCTATGCGCACGACCTCGCCGAGCCGCTGGCGGCCCTGATCGTGGCGCTGGCGCCCAGCTACGACGCTTTCGTCGCGCCCGCGACCTCGCGCTTCAAGAATGTGATGCCGCGCGTCGCAGCCCTTCTCGACGTGATGCAGGTGTCGGAAATCATCAAGGTGGTTGCACCCGATACCTTCGAGCGGCCGATCTATGCCGGCAACGCCATCCAGACCGTGAAATCAAGGGACGCCAAGAAGGTCATCACGGTGCGGACCTCGACATTTGCGGCCACCGGCGACGGCGGCAGTGCGGCGGTGGAAAATGCGGCTGCGGCGGCCGATCCCGGTCTCTCCAGCTTTGTCGGCGAGGAAGTCGCCAAGAGCGATCGGCCGGAACTGACTTCGGCAAAGATCATCGTCTCCGGCGGTCGCGCCATGCAGAGCCGCGAGAATTTCGCCAAATACATCGAGCCGCTGGCCGACAAGCTCGGCGCCGGCGGTCGGCGCCTCGCGCGCGGCGGTCGATGCCGGATATGCGCCGAACGACTGGCAGGTCGGCCAGACCGGCAAGGTGGTGGCGCCGGAGCTTTATGTCGCGATCGGCATTTCCGGGGCGATCCAGCATCTCGCCGGCATGAAGGATTCCAAGGTCATCGTCGCGATCAACAAGGATGAGGACGCGCCGATCTTCCAGGTTGCCGACTACGGCCTGGTCGCGGATTTGTACCAGGTGGTCCCGGAACTGACCGAGGCGCTCGGCAAGCTCGGAAAGTAACGACAACCAAGAACGGCGCGTATTTGCGCAAGCGCAAAGACCGAATTTGCGATAAGAATACAAGGGTTTCCCGGACGAAACATCATTCGGCCGGTGCGGATGTGAGGGACACGGGCGGCGCGGGGGCGTCGTTCCGGTGAGATGACAAAATGGCTTCTATGATCAAGAAAGTCGGCGTGATCGGTTCAGGCCAGATGGGCAACGGCATCGCCCATGTGGCGGCGCTGGCCGGCTTCAATGTGGTGCTCAACGACATATCGGCTGAGCGCCTGAAGTCGGGCATGGCGACCATCAACGGCAACCTGTCGCGTCAGGTCGCCAAGAAGGTCATCACCGAGGATGCCCGCAAGAAGGCGCTGGAGCGCATCGTATCCGCCGACGCCGTCGATGGATTGTCCGACTGCGATCTGGTGATCGAGAGCGCGGTCGAGAAGGAAGAAGTCAAGCGCAAGATTTTTCACGATGTGTGCGCGGTTTTGAAGCCCAGCGCCATCGTTGCCTCCAATACCTCGTCGATCTCGATCACGCGGCTTGCCGCCTCCACCGACCGGCCGGAGCGCTTCATCGGCATTCACTTCATGAATCCGGTGCCGTTGATGGAACTGGTCGAACTGATCCGCGGCATCGCCACCGATGACACGACATTCGATGCGGCCAAGGACTTTGTCACAAAGCTCGGCAAGCACATTGCGGTGTCGGAGGATTTTCCCGCCTTCATCGTCAACCGCGTTCTGCTGCCGATGATCAACGAGGCGATTTACACGCTTTATGAGGGGGTCGGGAACGTCGAGGCCATCGATGCCGCGATGAAGCTCGGCGCGCACCATCCGATGGGGCCGCTCGAACTCGCCGACTTCATCGGCCTCGACACCTGCCTGTCGATCATGCAGGTGCTGCATGAGGGGTTGGCCGACTCCAAATACAGGCCGTGTCCGCTGCTCGTTAAATATGTCGAGGCCGGCTGGCTCGGCCGCAAGACCCAGCGCGGCTTCTACGACTATCGCGGCGATAAGCCGGTCCCGACGCGCTAGGTTCTGTGGACACTTATCGCATCCATAGGATAATAGCGGCAAGGGTAACGACGGCCTGATAATTTCGCGCTGTTTTCTCGAAGCGCGTTGCCACGCGCCTGAACTGCTTGAGCTTTGAGAAGCAGCACTCGACGAGATGGCGCTGGGCATAGAGATGTTTGTCGAGCGGGTATTTGAGCGCTCTTGACGGGTTGTTGGGAATGACGGCGAGCGCGCCCTTGGCGGCGATGGCTTGGCGCAGGTGATCGGCGTCATAGGCTGTATCGGCCATGACGACCTCGGCAGCAAACCCCTCGATCAACGCGGCGGCTTGCGGTGCATCACCCTTCTGACCTGCCGTCAGGGTGAAGCGCACCGGACAACCCAGGCCTCGGACGGCCATATGTATTTTGGTGCTCAGGCCGCCGCGCGAGCGACCGAGCGCCTGATCTTCAGACCCCCTTTTTTAGCCCCGGCAGCATGCTGATGGGCTCGGACGATGGTGGAATCGATGATCAGATATTCGAAGTCCGGATCATCGGACATCGCCTCGAATATCCGATACCAGACGCCCTTGATGCTCCACCGGCTGAACCGCCGGAACACGCTGTTCCAATCGCCAAACGCTTCCGGAAGATCACGCCAAGGAGAGCCCGTACGCACGATCCAAAGCACGCCCTCCACGAACATCCGGTTGTCGCGCCCGGTGGAGCCTTTTTGATCAGGCCGACCTATAATCAGGGGCGCCATCCGCTCCCAAGCCACGTCGCTCAAAACCAAACGATCCATCACACCCAAGGCCGCCTCCTCAAAAGCAGCCTTAAATCTGATTTGCTGATAAAAGGGAATCCTTAGAGTCCACAGAACCTAGGGCAATTTCGAAATCTCCAGCATTCGTTAACCCCTCGCAGGTAACTTGTCCGTGACGGAGTGGGGCGGATGGATATCGCGAGTTTGGCCAGTGCATTTCTTGCTGCTCAGGCGGGGAACACCCAGCAGCAGATCGCGACCACGCTTCTCAAATCCAACATCGATGCGGAAAAGTCCGTCGTTCAGGCCCTGCTCGGTGCAGGCTCCCCCTCGCTTGCCAATGTCGGCCCCGGTGTCGGCGGCAATCTCAACGTGACGGCCTAAGACCTCCCTCATTCGTCGAGCCCCTGTTGACCAGAGTTGATCGTGCCAGCGTTACTTCGGCAGCGCGCGCGCTTCGTTGCCGCGTCGGGATTGCCCGTCATCGCCGCATGCGTTAGCGAGGAGACCGTCTCACGCACCAAGGACGTCAGATGAAGTTCGCAAGTTTCAGGATCAACGGCGCCACCAGCTGGGGCCTTATCGACGGCACGGACGCCGTAGACCTCGGCGCGCTCTTTCGCGACCGGTTTGTCGATTTGAAATCGGCCATCGCCGCCGGCGCACTGTCCGAGGTGGCAGCCGCGGCGGGCAAGGCCGTTCGGTACCCGCTGGCAAATATCGGTTGGCTGCCGGTGATCCCAAATCCCGACAAGATCCTCTGCATCGGACTTAATTACGAAACCCACCGCAAGGAAACCGGCCGCTCCGAGGTCGAGAATCCCGCCGTTTTCGGCCGCTTCGCTAACAGCCAGACCGGACATCTCGCCAACATCATCCGGCCGCGCGTTTCAAAGGATCTCGATTTCGAGGGCGAGCTCGCGCTCATCATCGGCAAGCCGGGCCGGTATATCTCGCGCCAGGACGCATGGGGGCATATCGCCGGATATGCCTGTTACAATGAGGGCAGTGTCCGCGATTTTCAGCGCCACACCCATCAATTCACGCCGGGCAAGAATTTTCCGGAGACCGGCGCATTCGGCCCCTGGATGGTGACGCCGGAGGAGGCCGGCGATCTTGGCCCGTTACGGCTGCAGACCCGCCTGAATGGTGAGGTGGTTCAGGATGCGACCATCAGCCAGATGATCTTCGATATTCCCCGCCAGACCGAATATTGCTCGTCGTTCACGCGGCTCGAGCCCGGCGACGTGATCGTGACCGGCACGCCCGGCGGCGTCGGCTCCCGCCGCACACCGCCATTGTGGATGAAGCCAGGCGATATCGTGGAGGTCGAGATCGACCGGATCGGCCTGCTCCGCAACGGGATCGCGGACGAAGCCTGAAGCGAGCCGACGGTGGCGCCCAGCTCTAGGATCGCGGCGCCGCTGCCGCCGTGATCAGCTTGATCGCGTCGTCGCTGTCCCATTCGGCGGGACCGGCAATGGTGGCGATCTCGCAGCCCTGGCCGTCGACCAGCACCGAGGTCGGCATGCCCAACGCCCGGCCTATCGACTTTAAGATCCTGAAAAACCTTGGCTTTCTGGTCGCTAAAATAGCCGAGCCGGGTCAGATTGGCCTCTTTCAGGAAACTCCTGGGCTTTTCGGGGTCGCGGGTATCGATATTGATCGCGACCACCTCGAAATTCTTGCCGCCCAGCTTGGTCTGCAGGCGGTCCAGCGCCGGCATTTCCTTGCGGCAGGGCACGCACCAGGTCGCCCACAGGTTCACCAGCACCGTGCGGCCGCGCCATTCCGAGAGCTTCCTGGGCTTGCCGTCGGCGTCCTCGAAAGCGAGGTCCGGCAGCCGCAGGGGGGCGGTCGCCATGGTCAGGGCGGCCACCTCGCCATGCGCCAGCGGCGCGAGCTTGCGCGAAAGGTCCACCGCCGCGCCGCAGGCGGAATCGCCCGTCGCGTTGCGCTTCAGCCCGCCAATCCCGTATATCCCGGCAAATCCGATCACCGCCCCGATCAGGACCGCCCCGATGACGTAGGGAATCCGGCGCGTCGGCGGCCGGAGCAGGTGTGGGGTGTTCGGGCATATCGTTTGTCATCCTGTATCAGATACGGCTATGCAGGGTTTCGGTTGCACCCGCGGCAACGACCTGGCGTGGGCGCAACAGAAGGCGGCAAGCATGAGTAACTGGTCATGAGCAACAAGATGTGGGGCGGCCGGTTCACCGAGCGACCGGATGCGATCATGGAGGAAATCAACGTCTCCATCGACGTCGATCGTCACCTTTACGCCCAGGACATTGCCGCGTCCAAGGCCCATGCCGCGATGCTGTCCGCGCAAGGCATTATTACGGCAAACGATGCGAAAAATATCGCCAGGGGTCTAGACACGATTTTGTCAGAAATCGGCAAGGGATCGTTCGATTTCAAGCGCGCGCTCGAGGACATTCACATGAATGTCGAGAGCAGGCTCGGCGAACTGATCGGGCCTGCCGCGGGACGGCTGCACACCGCGCGTTCGCGCAACGATCAGGTCGCAACCGATTTCCGGCTCTATGTCCGCGACACCATCGACGAGACCGATGCTGCGCTGGCGTCGTTCCAGCACGCGCTGGCTGAGCGGGCGCTGGAACATGCCGCGACCGTGATGCCCGGGCTTCACCCATCTGCAGACCGCGCAGCCGGTGACGTTCGGGCATCATCTGCTGGCCTATGTCGAGATGGCGGCGCGCGACCGCGGCCGCTTCGCCGACGCGCGCAAGCGCCTGAACGAATCGCCGCTCGGTGCCGCGGCGCTGGCCGGCACATCGTTTCCGATCGATCGTGCGGCGACCGCGAAGGCGCTCGGCTTCGACCGGCCGATGGCCAATTCGCTCGACGCGGTCTCGGACCGCGATTTCGTGCTGGAGACGCTGTCGGCGGCGGCGATCACGTCGGTGCATCTGTCGCGCTTCGCCGAGGAAATCGTGATCTGGACCTCGCCGCTGGTGGGGCTGGTGCGGCTTTCCGACAAGTTCACCACCGGCTCCTCGATCATGCCGCAGAAGCGCAACCCGGATGCGGCCGAACTGGTGCGCGCCAAGACCGGCAGGGTGATCGGCGCGCTGACCGCCTTGTTGATCGTGATGAAGGGCCTGCCGCTCGCCTATCAAAAGGACATGCAGGAGGACAAGCAGGGCGCGATGGAGGCGTTCGGCGCGCTCTCGCTGGCGATCCGTGCGATGACCGGAATGGTCATGGACATCGTGCCGGACGAGGCGCGGATGAAGCTTGCTGCCGGCGAAGGCTACGCCACCGCCACCGATCTTGCGGACTGGCTGGTGCGGACGCTGAAAATGCCGTTCCGCGACGCCCATCACGTCACCGGGCGAATCGTCGCCAAGGCGTCGCAGGATGGCGTCGCGCTGCATGAGTTGCCGCTGAAGGCGATGCAGGCGATCGAGCCGAAGATCACCACCGAGGCGCTGAAGGTGCTTTCGGTCGAGGCTTCGGTGAAAAGCCGCACGAGCTTTGGCGGAACCGCCCCGAAGAACGTGGCGGCGCAGGCCAAGGCCTGGCTCAAGCGGCTGGAAAAAGAGCGAAATTTGGGCTGAGCGGCGATTCTCGCGGGAAATTTCAGCGCATCCCAGGTCTCGCCAGAACGAGATCAATCTTTGTATGGTGCCGCCGCATTGGGGATTTTGACGTGAATCGTGACTGCCGCCCGAAATTTCAGGGATGGGCCCTTGTTCTTCTGGGCGCTGCTGTGCTTGCGCTCGGTGGCTGCGGACGCAAGGGACCGCTCGATTTGCCGCCGACCGCGTCGTCGCAGCAGCCGGCCGCGGCCGCGCAGGCAGATCCGGCAGCCGAACAGGCGAGCAAGCCGA
Organism: uncultured Alphaproteobacteria bacterium; assembly: GCA_963722265.1. Taxonomy (GTDB): domain Bacteria; phylum Pseudomonadota; class Alphaproteobacteria; order Rhizobiales; family Xanthobacteraceae; genus Bradyrhizobium. The sequence goes on from CAVRKR010000004.1 coordinate 531,820, forward strand.
GCGTGTTCAATTCGAGCTACGGAGCCGATGCGCCGCCGGCTACGCCCAAAGGTCCGCAAGAGACCGTTCGTTCTCGACCCGCTTCTGAACAGCAACTGAGCTACACCATGAATCACTTCGACTATCGCAACGGCGTGCTTCACGCCGAGGCGGTGAATCTGCATCAACTGGCGGAAGCGGTCGGCACGCCGTTTTATTGCTATTCGACCGCGACGCTGGAGCGCCATTACCGCGTGTTCAGCGACGCCTTCGCCGGCGAGAAGGCGCTGATCTGCTACGCCATGAAGGCCAACTCCAACCAGTCGGTGCTGCGCACGCTGGCAAAGCTCGGCGCCGGCGCCGACGTGGTTTCAGGCGGCGAGTTGAAGCGCGCGCTGGCCGCCGGCATTCCGCCGGCAAAGATCCTGTTCTCCGGCGTCGGCAAGACCGAGGCCGAACTGCGCGCGGCGCTGGCCGCCGACATTCTCTGCATCAACGTCGAATCCGAGCCCGAACTCGAATTGCTGTCGCGGCTCGCCGGCGAGCAGGGACGACCTGCGCGGATTTCGGTTCGGGTCAATCCGGACGTCGATTCCGGCTCGCATGCGAAAATCTCAACCGGCAAGTCCGAGAACAAGTTCGGCGTCCCGCTGGAGCGGGCGCGCGCCGTCTATGCCCGCGCGGCGAAGCTGCCCGGCATTCGCGTCACCGGCGTCGACATGCATATCGGCAGCCAGATCACCGACCTTGTGCCGCTCGAAACCGCCTTCAGGCTCTTGGCCGAATTCGTGCAGACGCTGCGCGCCGACGGCCACACCATTTCGCACATCGATTTCGGCGGCGGCCTCGGCATTCCCTATCACGCCGACCGCGAAGCGCCGCCGTTGCCTTCCGCCTATGCCGCCGTGGTCAAGCGGGTGACGCACAATCTCGGCTGCACGCTGGTGTTCGAGCCCGGCCGATTGATCGTCGGCAATGCCGGGATTCTGGTGACGCGCGTGATCTATGTGAAGCACGGCGACGCCAAGAACTTCGTCATCATCGACGCGGCGATGAACGATCTGATCCGCCCCACGCTGTATGAGGCGCATCACGACATCCTGCCGGTCCGTGAGGCCGCGCGAGGCGCACCTACCATCGTCGCCGACGTGGTCGGGCCGGTCTGCGAAAGCGGCGATTATCTCGCGCTCGGGCGGACCATGCCGGAACCTGAGGCCGGCGATCTCGCTGGCGATCATGACCGCCGGCGCCTACGGCGCGGTGCAGTCCGGCACCTACAACACCCGCGCGCTGGTGCCGGAAGTCCTGGTCAAGGACGACCAGTATCGCGGTGGTGCGGCCGCGCATCGAGGTCGAGGCCCTGATCGCGATGGACAAGCCCGCGCCTTGGCTGTGAACATCTCGTGTCCCGGACGCGGTGCAGCGCTTCTTCAGCGGTGCACCGCAGAGCCGGGACCCATCGATAACGTGATAGGATGGGCCCTGGATCAGCAGCGCACCACGCCGCGAGTGCGGCGCGCTGCGCAGCATCCGGGGAACGCCGCCCTCACTTCGCCGCGTGACCGCCCTTCGCCGCCGACCACGACGCCGGCCGCCTTTTCGATCGGCTTGATCGCGGAAGTGAAATCGGACTCCGCGCCCATCTCGCGGATCACCACTTCCCACAGCCGTCCGACCGCTTCGGCGACTTCCATCGACAGTCCAAGCGATTTCGCCTCTTCGAGGCAAAGCCGCACGTCCTTGACCATCAAGCCGGTGGCGAAGCCGAAATCGAAGGTGCGCGGCAGGATCGAGCGCGGAAACTTGTCGCGGCTTGCCGTGTTCATGCCCGAACCCGCATTGATCACGTCGATCATCACGGCGGGATCGAGGCCCGACTTGACGCCCATCACGACCGCTTCGGAAGTCGCGACCACGGCGGTCGCCGACAACAGATTGTTGGCAAGCTTCATGGTCTGCGCCGAGCCGGGCTTTTCGCCGATGAAGAACACCTTGCCGATCGACCTCGAGCGCGGGTTTCACCGCTTCGAAATCGGCGCGCGGGCCCGACACCATGACCGCGAGCGTGCCCTTTTCGGCGCCGCCGACGCCGCCGCTGACGGGACTGTCGAGCTGCACGATGTTGCGCTTCGCCAGGAGGTCGTGAATCCGCACCGCCATGTGCGAGCCGACGGTGGAGAGATCGACGAAACGCTTGACGCGCTTGCCTTCGATCACGCCGTCCTTGCCGGTCGCCACATCGAGCGAGGCCTGCAGCGAGGGCAGGCTCGCCATCACGGTCTCGGCGCGGTCGGCGACGTCTTTCGGCGAGGAAGCCGCCTCTGCGCCCAGCGCGACCAGTTTGTCCACGGCCTCCTTGCGCTGGTCGAAGACGACGAGCTGGTGCCCGGCCTCGATCAGGCGGCGGGCCATGGGGAAGCCCATCTTGCCAAGGCCGATGAATCCGATGTCCATGGTGCCAAGCCTTAGCCCTTGTCGAGTTCGGCGAACACTTCGCGCGCGATCCGGAAACTGTCGACGCCTGCGGGAATGCCGGCATAGATCGCGACCTGCATGAAGACTTCGCGGATCTCGTCGCGGGTGACGCCGTTGGTCAACGCGCCCTTGATGTGCACCCGCAATTCGTGCGGCCGGTTGAGGATCGAGATCATGGCGAGATTGAGCATGCTGCGGGTCTTGCGCGGCAGTTCCTCGCGGCCCCAGATCGCGCCCCAGCAGTATTCGGTGACCAGTTCCTGAAATGGCTTGTTGAATTCGTCGGAGTTTTTCAGTGCGTTGGCGACATAGGCCTCGCCCAGCACCGCTTTCCTGATCTCCAGTCCCTTGTCGTGCGTTTTCTTGTCCATGGCGTTTCCTTGAGATGCGTTTTTGCTGTTTCCGACCCCCGACGTTACGAGGTCGCGGCGGCCCAGTCACGCCTCCGTGTTATGCGTATTTCCGGGTGTGGGCTACGCGACTTGGGTGGGTGCCTCACTGCCGCCGTTGTGCTAGGCTGTGATCCGGGCAACCCGGAGAGATTGTTGAGCGGCGCCATCCCCGACCCGTCAGAGCCAGCGCGCAACGCCGATGCCGCCTCGCGGCTCAAGCTGGCGCAGGCTTTGCGGCGGGCCGAATATGCGATCGCGTGGGAGCGGAGCTGGCCGCATCTGGCCCGGCTTTTGACCGTGGCGGGCTGTTTCTGGTGGTGTCCTGGGCGGGCTTGTGGCTGGTCGCTGCCGTTCCTGGCCCGCGCCGTCGGGCTTGGCCTGTTCGTGGCTTCTGGCGCTGGCTGCGCTGTTCCCGCTGGTCTGGTTTCGCTGGCCAAGCCGCGCAGGAGGCTCTGGGCCGGCTCGATCGCGGCACCGGCATCCGCCATCGCCCGGCCACGGCGCTGACCGATACGCTCACCTCGCAGGATCCGGTCGCGCTTGCGCTTTGGCAGGCGCAGCGCGAGCGCACTCTGGCGTCGATCAAGCGCATCCGCGCCGGCCTGCCGTCGCCGCGGCTCGCGATCCACGATCCCTGGGCGCTGCGTGCCCTGATCGTGGTGATGATGGTCGCGGCCTATATCGCCGCGGGCGACGAGCGAAGCATGCGGGTCGCGGCCGCCTTCGACTGGAACGGCGTGCTGTCGGCGGCCAATGTCCGGGTCGACGCCTGGGTGACGCCGCCGCTTTATACCGGCAAGCCGCCGATCATTCTGTCGGCGGCGAACAAGGAAGCCGCCATTCCCGCCGCTGGACCGTTGGCGGTCCCGGCGGGCAGCACGCTGATCGTGCGCTCGAGCGGCGGCGCGCTCGATGTCGTCGCGGGCGGCGGCGTGACCGAGGCCGCGGCGACCGAACAGGCCCCCAAGGGTACCAACGAGAAGCATTTCACCATCGCCGGCGACGGCACGGTTCACGTCCGCGCGCCCTCCGGCCAGCCGCAATGGAGGTTCAGCGCCATTCCCGACCGCCCGCCGACCATTGCGCTGGCGAAGGATCCGGAGCGTCAGGCCCGCGGCTCGCTGCAATGTCCTACAAGATCGAGGACGATTACGGCGTCACCGAAGCGCGGGCGCATTTTGGCGGTCCGCCGGGGCGGTGAGGCGAAGGCAACAGAGCCGCGGCCGTTGTTCGATCCGCCGCAATTTTCGCTGGTGCTGCCGAATGCGCGGACCCGCAACGGCGTCGGCCAGACCGTCAAGGATCTCAGCGAGGATCCCTATGCCGGCGCCGAAGTCACGCTGACCCTGACGGCAAAGGACGAGGCCGGCAACGAGGGACGCAGCGAGCCATTCAACATGCGGCTGCCGGAGCGGCTGTTCACCAAGCCGCTGGCGCGGGCGCTGATCGAGCAGCGCCGCATTCTGGCGCTCGACGCCAACCAGAATTCGCAGGTCAACGACGCGCTCGAAGCGCTGATGATCGCGCCGGAACTGTTCATGCCGGAGATCGGGCACTATCTCGGCCTGCGCAGCGTCGCGCAGCAGCTCGAAACGGCGCGCAACCGATGATGCACTGCGCGAGGTGGTCGCGAGCCTCTGGGCGCTCGCCGTCACCATCGAGGATGGCAACATCACCGACGTCGACAAGGCGCTTGCGCGCCGCGCAGGACGCGCTCAAGCAGGCGCTGGAACGCGGCGCCAGCGACGAAGAGATCAAGAAACTCACCCAGGATCTGCGCGCGGCGCTGGATAATTTCATGCGCCAGCTTGCCGAGCAGCTGCGCAACAATCCGCAAGCGTTGGCGCGGCCGCTCGATCCCAATACCAGGGTCCTGCGCCAGCAGGACCTCAACAACATGATCGAGCGCATGGAGCGGCTGTCGCGCTCCGGCGACAAGGATGCCGCCAAGCAACTGCTCGAGCAGCTGCAGCAGATGCTGGAGAACCTGCAAATGGCGCAGCCCGGCCAGTCCGGCGACGGCGACATGGAGCAGGCGCTGAACGAGCTCGGCGACATGATCCGCAAGCAGCAGCAGTTGCGCGACAAGACCTTCAAGCAGGGCCAGGATTCTGCGGCGCGACCGCCAGCGCGGCAAGCAGGGCGACCAGAGCATGAGCGACCTGCAGCAGGATCAGCAGGGCCTGCGCGACCGCTTGAGGAAATTGCAGGAGGAGCTTGCCAAGCGCGGCATGGGGCAGGGCCAGAAGCGGCCAGAAGGGGCAGCAGGGCCAACAGGGCCAGGACGGCGATCCGCAAGCGGGCGACGGCGAGGACGGTCTCGGCGACGCCGACGACGCAATGGGCGATGCCGGCGGCAAGCTCGGCGAGGGCAACGCCGATGGCGCCGTGGATTCGCAAGGCAAGGCGCTGGATGCGCTGCGCAAGGGCGCCCAGAGCCTTGCGGAGGCGATGCAGCAAGGTGAGGGCGAGGGGCAGGGCGATGGACCAGGCAACCGCGTCGGCCGCCAGCAGAGCGGCGGCAACCAGAGCGATCCGCTCGGTCGCCCCCTGCATGGGCGTGAATTTGGCGATGACCTGACGGTGAAGATTCCCGGCGAAATCGATGTGCAGCGGGTGCGCCGGATTCTGGAGGAGCTTCGCCGCCGCCTCGCCGATCCCCAGCGCCCGCAGATCGAGCTCGATTACATCGAGCGGCTGCTGAAGGATTATTGAGGGCTTGCGCGTAGCCGGCATCCGTTTCCGTGACGGCCAGCGCAGTCGGCCACCGCCGTGCGGATATCGGCCACCGAAAACGGCTTGGTGATGACGTCATGGGCGATGGCGTTAAGGCCTGAGGCGCGCTCGCGCTGATCGGCAAAGCCGGTCATCAGCACGATCGTCAGGTCGGGAAAATCGCGGGCTGCCGTCAAGGCCAATGCGATCCCGTCCATCACGGGCATCTGGATATCGGTCAGCAGGAGATCGAAGGCGCCCTGTTCGCCGCCCAGGATCTCCAGCGCTTCGGCGCCGTCCGCGGCGGTGACGATCTCGTGGCCGTCCATGGCGATGGCGCGCGCCACCAGCATGCGCATGGAATTCTCATCGTCGACGATCAGCACGCGCGGCATGGAAGAACCTGTTTCGTGAACGTGATCAGGTGGCGCTGTTCATACGTGGCCGCCGGCCATATCCCGCTTGTTGAAGAAGCGCACATCGATGTTGCGTCCTTCGGGCGGCGGCGAGGCCAGCCGCGACTTGAACCAGGCTTTTTCGCCTGGGCTAAGCACGGTCTGCTCCAGCACCGTGTTCCAGGCGTAGATTTCGGCGCCCTGCGCGTCGCGAACGCTGAAGCGCAGCCGCGGCAATTCCACCGGTTTGTTGGATTCGCCGGTGATAACGCCTTCGATCACCAGCACCGGCTTGCCTTCCACGGTCTCGGTAGGTGACCTTGACGTCCTTGAACCGAAGCCCGCGCAGGTTGACGTCGAGACCGACCATTTTGTAGAAGGCCGCGGTCTGCGGCAGCAGCCGCACCACGTCGACGCGCCAGATCAGAAGCGCCAGCGACCAGCGCGCCCATCGCGGCGCAGGCGGTGGGGAGGCTGACGGATGGCTTTCGCAGCCAGGACGGGCCAAGCCGGCCGGCGGCCGCACCAGTATCCCGCAGACCGTGACGGGCAGTCGACGGCCAGTCGGTCTCCGCGGTCGCGTCGCCGGGCGATCGTCGGCCAGTCGGCGTCAGTCGCCGCCGCCAGTCGACTGCGATCGAGGGGCTGTCGACGACGGGGGCTCTCCTGGGCCTCGCCGTCCCCTTCGCGCGCAAGGGCCTCCCATTCGGCGGCGGCATCTTGCTCGGCCGCCCCTCGGCTGGCCTCCGCCATCGCGCGCGCCGGCACCGGGAGTTCGACCGCGTCTTCCGGCCGCGCCAGCCAGACCTCCTTGCAGCGGGAACAGCGCACGGTACGGCCAGCCGCGCCCAAGGTAGCCGGATTAATGGCATAGGACGTCGAACAATGAGGGCAAACGATGTGCATGGAGTTAATCTCCACAATGACGCGGCTAATGCCGCCTTCGGAAACGGGGCTCCGGGATGCTACAAGGCGACCGTTAACGAATCGGAAACCATAAACCGAGCAAAACCACTTTGTTTGGCCCGCGGCCGCAGGGAAGGCGGGCCGGGGGCAACCGGTTTCGGGTTTCCGGTCGCGCCCCTCATCGAACGGAGCTGAGCTTGGTTCGGTTCGAAAATGTCGGATTGCGCTACGGGCTTGGCCCGGAGATTTTGCGCGACCTCAATTTCCAGATCCCCGCCCATTCCTTCCAGTTCCTCACCGGCCCGTCCGGCGCCGGCAAGACCTCGCTCCTGAAGCTGTTGTTCTTGTCGCTGCGGCCGACCCGCGGCCTCGTCAATCTGTTCGGCCATGACGTCTCGCTGCTCGGCAAGGATGAGATCGCCGACCTGCGCAAGCGGATCGGCATCGTGTTGCAGGACTTCCGCCTGCTCGATCACATGACTACCTATGAGAACGTCGCGCTTGCCGTTCCGGGTGATGGGCCGCGAGGAGTCGAGCTACCGCAAGGAGGTCATCGATCTTCTGCGATGGGTCGGTCTTGGCGAACGAATGGACGCGCTGCCGCCGATCCTGTCGGGCGGCGAGAAGCAGCGGGCGGCGATCGCGCGCGCCGTGATCTCGCGGCCGCATCTGTTGCTCGCGGACGAGCCGACCGGCAATGTCGACCCGACGCTCGGGCGGCGCCTGCTGCGGCTGTTCATCGAGCTGAACAAGTCCGGCACCGCGGTCGTCATCGCGACCCATGATATGACCCTGATGGATCAATACGACGCGCGGCGGCTGGTGCTGCACAGGGACGGCTGCATATCTATGAGTAGGACCGATCATCATCTCGGCCCCCTGATGGACCTCGGACGCGAGCGCCCGCAGGTGCCGGCGCGAGCGCGCAATATGTCGCCGATCGTGCCGCGCGCCTCGATCGCCGGCCGCGCGCTGGTCGCGGTGGTCGCCATCATGACGTTCCTCGCTTCGATCACCACCGGCACGGTGCTGTTGGTGAGCGCGTCGGCGGCCGAGTGGCAGTCGGAGGTCGCCAGCGAAATCACCGTTCAGGTGCGCCCTGCGCCCGGGCGCGACATCGACCGCGATGCGGCGGCTGTGGCCGAAGCGGTACGTGCGCAGTCCGGCATCGTCGACGTCCGGCCGTTCACCAAGGAGGAATCCGCCAAACTGCTGGAGCCGTGGCTCGGCAGCGGGCTTTCGCTCGACGAACTGCCGGTGCCGCGCGTGATTGTTGCGCGGGTGCAGCCGGGAGCCGCGATCGATCTCGCGGCGCTGCGCCGCCGGGTGACACAGGTGGCGCCCTCGGCCAGCGTCGACGATCACCGCGCCTGGATCGAGCGGATGCGATCGATGACCGGCGCCACCGTGGTTGCCGGCATCGGCATCCTGGCGCTCGTGATCATCGCGACCATCATTTCGGTGTCGTTTGCGACCCGCGGCGCGATGGCGGCGAATCGCCCGATCGTCGAGGTTCTGCACTTCGTGGGCGCCGGCGACCGCTATATCGCCAACCGCTTCCTGCGGCATTTTCTCCGGCTCGGCCTGGAGGGCGGGTTGATCGGCGGCGGCATCGCCATGCTTGTTTTCGGGTTCTCCGAATCGATCGCCGGCTGGTTCTCGGGCACCCCGGTCGGGGACCAATTTGCTGCGTTGCTGGGGACATTTTCGCTGCGTCCCTCCGGCTATCTGGCGCTGGCGGCGCAGGCGGTGGTGATCGCGGCAATCACGGCCTGGGCGTCGCGGCGAACGCTATTCGCGACGCTCGACGAAATTGATTGATGCGGCGATACCGTGGGCTTCCGGACTCCACATCGCCCAAAAAACTTCTAGACTTGGATGGGAAAGGATCGCCAGATCGTCATGAGCCGGCCGCCCGACGATAAACCGATTGCCGCGCCGCGTCGCTGGCTGCGGGCGACGACGGTTGTGGTGCTGGCGACCGCGTTCGTGGCCGCCGCGATCGGCTTCGTGGGCTTCCTTTCGCAATTGCGCGGGGCCGAGTCGAAACCCTCGCGGACCGCCGACGGCATCGTCGTGCTCACGGGCGGCTCGTCGCGGGTGTCCGACGCGATGGAATTGCTGGCCGACGGTTACGGCAAGCGCCTGTTGATCTCCGGCGTGCATCCGACCAGCGCAGCCAGCGACATTTCCCGTTCCCTGACCGACAACCAGTCGCTCATGAGCTGCTGCGTCGATCTCGACCGCTCCGCGGTCAACACCCGCAGCAATGCGGCCGAGACGCGACGCTGGGCGCACGAACGCGGTTTCAAGTCGCTGATCGTGGTGACGTCGAACTACCATATGCCGCGGGCGATCGTCGAATTGTCGCATGCGATGCCCGACATCACGCTTATTCCCTTCGCCGTGGTAGGCGACAAATGGCGCGACGAGCCGTGGTGGACCAATGGCGCGACGGTTCGGCTCTTGCTATCGGAGTATGTCAAATACGTCGCCGCCGAGGTGCGGGTGCGTCTTGCCGATGCCGGCCTTGAGATGATGCGCGAGGCCTCGGACAGCCGACCGGGCCCGCGCCGGGCAGGCCGGCGACCGCTCAAGCCAACTGATCGGGTAATCGATGGTCTCCATTTTCCTGCGTTCGCTGATCTACAACGTGCTGTTCTATCTGATGCTGGTGGCTTGGATGGTTGTCGCGCTTCCGACCTTCCTGATGCCCCGCTCGGCCATCATGACCGTCGCCCGATATTGGTCGCGCAGCAACATCTGGCTGTTGCGCGTCGTCTGCAACGTCAAGGTGGAGTATCGCGGCATCGAGAAAATCCCGAAGGGGCCGTTGATCGTCGCCTCCAAGCATCAGTCGATGTGGGAAACCTTCGCGCTGCTGCAGTTCTTCGAGCAGCCGCTTTTCATCCTCAAGCGCGAGCTGAAATGGATTCCGCTATTCGGCTGGTATCTGATCAAGGCGAACATGATCGGCGTCGACAGGAGCGCCGGCGGTCGATCGCTGCTCAGGATGGCGCGTCGCGCCGGCGAGGCAGTGCGGCGCGGCCGTCAATTGATCATCTTTCCGGAAGGTACGCGAACCCCGGTCGGTGCGCCGCCGCGCTACAAGACGGGCGTCGCCCAGATCTACGTCGATTGCGGCGTGACCTGCGTGCCGGTGGCGCTCAATTCGGGACTGTTCTGGCCGCGCCGGACCTTCATGCGCTATCCCGGCACGCTGGTGGTCGAATTTCTCGATCCATTGCCGCCCGGCCTTTCGCGTCGTGAATTCATCGCCCGTATTTCAAGGGTGATCGAGGACGCCACCGGCCGGCTCGTCGAGGCGGCTCGTCGCGAGCAGGCGCAGCTGTTCGGTGGCGCGCCTGGTTCGGCGTCGGCGAAAGTGTAGGGGCCGGCTACGTGCCCCCGATGAAATGCGTCAACGATGCCGCGCCATATCGTCGTGCAGCAGCAGCGCGAGTTGATGCAATTGGGCGTCGCGGAAACCCTGTGCTTCGATCGATTTTACGGTCGAAAGCACGTAATCGCGATTGTTTCCGGAACGGCCGTGTCCCTGCCGGACGAAGCGAAGCTGCTCGGCCGGCGAGGGCCGTCCGGCATATTGCACGTGACCGCGATCGACCACATAAGCGAGCGCGCTGACCCGCTGGCGAGCTTCGTTTTCGAGCCAGACCGAACGCATCACTTCGCGATAGACGTTGGTGGTCTGCTCGCGGCTGCGCAAATAGTCGATCGTTTCCCTTCGCCGCTTTGCCACGACGCGGAACGCGATGCCGCGGCAGGCGCCGCCGCGGTCGAGGCCAAGCACGAGGCCGGGCTTTTCCGGCGTTCCGCGGTGGTCAAACGAGTAGACGCAAAGCGCGCGATGCTCGCCGATCAGCCGCGCGGGAACCTGCTCGACGAATTCGAAGCCCGGCCGCCACATCAGCGACCCATAGCCGAACACCCAAAGGTCATCCTTGGGAGGTCTCGGTTTTAGGAGGCATTTCGGCTGACATCTGGGGCACGGCTATCAGAACTGGGAAGCGAAACGAAACAAAAAATCCGTGTTTCTTATTACCCCTAACACCGCTTACATTTGACAAAATCGTCCGCCAATGGTCGCTCTATGACCGACATGACCCTCGCAACACGCCGCCGTCGCCCGCTTTGGCAGCTCTTTTTGGCACCTGCCTTGCTCCTGATCGCCGCCGCGGCATGGAGCGCGTTCTGGTTCTTTGCCGCCTCAGAGGCCGAGGTAAAGGCCGTTGCCTGGCGCGCGCAGGAGGCAAAATCGGGGCGCGTCTATGATTGTGCGAAGCAGACCGTCGCCGGCTTCCCGTTCCGACTTGAGATGCGCTGCAACCGCGCCAGCGTCTTGTTGATCTCGCAGACCGCCGGCCAGGGCGCGGGCGAAAGGCCGATCACGGCCAAACTCGGCGAGATCCTGGTGGTCGCGCAGGTCTACGATCCCGAATTGCTAATCGCGGAATTCACGGCGCCTGCGACCATCTTCGATTCGCGTGGAGCATCTTCCATGCTGGTGAACTGGAGCAAGGCTCGCTCCAGCGTGGTGGGACTGCCAGCCATTCCGCAGCGCGCCTCGATCGTTTTCGATGATGCTTCGATCGACCGGGTGAACAGTTCGGTGCAGGTGCCGTTGGCGCGCGCCAAGCATGTCGAACTGCACGGCCGGCTTGCGGAAGGCTCAACCGTAGATCATCCGCTGATCGAAACCGTCTTGAGGTTGGAGGCCGGCAGCGTGCAGGAGGTGCACCCGCTGCTCGCGCAGCCCTTCGACGCGGACGTGCGGGCGACGCTGAGCGGGCTGAAGGATCTGGCGCCAAAACCCTGGCCCGACCGGTTTCGCGAGCTGCAGGCCGCCGGCGGCCATGTCGAAATCGTGCAATCCCGCATCCGGCAGGGCGATCTGATCGCGGTCGCCGCCGGCACGCTCGGGCTTACGCCGCAGGGGCGCCTCGACGGCGAGATTCAGATGACGATTGCCGGCATCGAGAAGGTGATCCCGGCGCTCGGCATCGAGAAAATGCTCGATGAGGGCGTGCCGCAGGCAACGCTCGACCGCGTCGCGCCAGGCGTCAAGACCCAGGATGTCAGCAATCTGCTTGGCGCGCTCGACCGGGCGATTCCCGGTCTCGGCAAGGCGGTCAAGCAAAACACCAATGTCGGCGTTGCGGCAGGGATCAACGCCCTCGGCACCGAAGCGGTGCTGGAGGGCAAGAAGGCGCGGGCCTTCCCGCTGCGCTTCGTCGACGGCACGGTGTATCTCGGCCCGCTAAAGGTAGGGCAGGTACCGCCGCTGTATTGAGTTATCCGTGTCCCGGACGCGGCGCAGCGTACTTCACGCTGCTCCGCAGAGCCGGGACCCACACTTGTTTCATGTGAGGCCATGGACCCCGGATCAGCAGCGCACCGCAAAAGCACTGCGCAGCGTCCGGGGCACGCCTACTCCACCTTCTCCCCGGCTGCGCGGGCGAGCGAAATCGGGCACGGCGGACCTGGCCGGACTTGTTGCTGGCTCGACCCAGATGCAACTGACCCAACCGGTCATTGGCCGTTTAGCAATTGAGTCGAAGTTTTTCTGACCGTTATGACCGCGCTGGTCCAGGCCCGTGGGTCTGCGATCGCCGCAGGCTCGGCTTGTCCGCACGCATCGGTCGCGTGGAGTCCCGAACGTACTGAATGAAGCGCTCGACCACGGGGCTCAGCGTCCGGTTTTTCAAGGTAACAATCACCGCCGGCCACGGCTGAACCGGAAGGTCTATCGGCAATACCTTCAGTGAAAATCGGTCGTCATAGACGCGCAGGGTGGAATTCGGGAAGGTCGCGAGGTAGTGGCCGGTAGCTGCCAGATTGGCCCGAAGGTGCGTGGAATTAGTCAACAGGATCGTCTTCGGCATGCCAAGACTGCGTGCTGCGAAAGCCTCGGCCACGCGCAGGTAACTCAAAGTATCGGATTCGTTCAGAATCCAAGGTTCGTCAGCCAGTTCAGCAAGATCGATTTTTCGGCGGCTCGCCCAACGGCTTTGCCTTCCCGTCGCGACGACCAACTGTTCATGGAAAAGAACTTCCGCATTCAAGTCATCCATGATGCGTTCGTCGTCGTGGGGCTTTACCAACAGGAATACCCCTGCATCGATGGTTCGTTCGCGCAAAGCCGACGACTCGGCCGCAAGTGAACCAAGTTGTTCCACGTGCAGGACCACGCGCGGATAGGCTTGAGAGAACCGATGAATGACGGATGGAAGGATCGCTGCGGCGAACGGCTCCTGACATCCAATCCGGACTTCTCCAACGGTGGGATCGGCCAGGAACTCGATATCCCTTACGCTTTGTCTTAGCTCATCGAATGCTGCGTTGCTGCGCGTGAGCAATGCACGACCGTACATCGTAGGTTCAACGCCGCGCGGGCCGCGGTCGAGAAGGCGTACACCAAGCGTTTGCTCAAGCTCGGCGATCACCTTGGAAATCGCCGGCTGGGTAACTCCGAGCTTTTGACCTGCCTTTGCCATGCTACCACACTGCACGACCGCGAAAAGAATGTGCAGGTCCCGTAGCCTCAGGCGCCGCCCAATACGGGCTTCCCAGTTGATTTCTTTAGCCATAGCCATAACCATCTTGTCATGGGTATAGAAGAAAATAGGCAATTCTCTTTCTACCTGAGTTCATCTATGGGTTCAATTCCTACGCGTACCGCGCAGTCGTGCACCATCGCCTTTTGCAATGGAGTAGGCCATGCCAACCCGCAGAATGCTTGTTGCCTCGCTCGCTTTCGCCGCCGCTTTTGCCAATACCGGACGTGCGCCGGCGCAGTCCTATCCGTCACACCCTGTCACCATGATTGTGCCGCTCGCCGCAGGCGGGCCGATCGATACGATCGCACGGATCGTGGCCGGGGGCATGCGGGCCTCGCTCGGGCAACCCATCATCATTGAAAATGTGACCGGTGCATCGGGAAGTCTTGGCGTCGGCCGCGTCGCGCGCGCAGCGCCCGACGGTTACACAATCAGCCTCGGATATTTGGGCACGCACGTCTTCAACGGCGCCACCTACACGCTTTCGTACGACTTGCTGAATGATTTCGAACCCGTCGCACTGCTGGTAACCAATCCGCTCCTGATCGTTTCGAAGAAAACCTTGCCGGCGAAGAATTTGCTTGAGCTGGTTGCATGGCTGAAAGCCAATCCGGGCAAGGCGTCGCAAGGGACGACCGGGGTGGGCGGCTCGTCCCATGTCGCCGGGATCTATTTTCAAAGGGAAACCGGTACCAGCTTTCAATTAGTGCCCTATCGCGGCGCCGCGCCGATCATGCAGGACCTGTTGGGAGGGCAAATCGATTTGATGTTCGACTTTGCTGCGAATTCCCTACCGCAGGTGCGTTTCGGGACCATCAAAGCATATGCGGTTATGGCGCCTAGCCGTTTGCCGGCAGCGCCTGACATCCCCACGGTGGACGAGGCTGGATTACCGGGATTCTACATGTCGGCATGGGAGGGCATTTGGGTGCCCAAGGGAACGCCGAAGAATGTCATCGACAAGCTCAACTCTGCGGTCGTGAATGCCCTGGCCGATCCGTCCGTGCGTCGGCAGCTCACCGAACTCGGGCAGGAGATTTACCCGCGCGATCAGCAAACGCCGGAGGCGCTGGACGCCCTGCAGCGGGCCGAGATCAAGAAATGGTGGCCGCTGATCAAGGCGGCCGGCATCAAGACGGAATGACTCAGCGCATAGGATGAGTGGAGCCAACGGGTCGCGCGAATGCGCCCGATGATGAACTCCGCGATACCCATCATGGTTCGAGCAACGGCGATGGGTTTCGCGAAGCGCTCAACCTATCCTTGTATCAGCGCAATCACTTATGATGACGCCGTTCCATGAGGGATGGCCCGGCTACGGGCTTGCTACGGCCTCCGGACCGCATAGGTGATTTGCCCGTCGGGTCATTTTCCCAAAGCCGCTTCGCGGTCTCTTGTCCGCCCCCGCACAAAAAATATTTCTGTTTTTCAGAAATGCAAATCAGCTGTATATCCAGCCCCATCCCGTGCCCGTAAAGAGGGGCGTTGCGCATCGTCACGACGTTGGGTACGGGAGGCGGTGGACGCGGCCGATGTCGGCGACGATCGGCACAGGCGCGCGGATGGCGAAGTCGTGTGGTCCTGACGCCCCGACGCTGGCGTCAAGTTTCGTGAAGGCAACTTCGCGAAGCGACGGTGGCAAAAAAGCCCGGTTACCGGGGAGAGCACGAAGTAAGCCGTAAAACCATTGCGTGCGGAGCGCCGGGCGAACCGGTGTATCTGTGGTGAATTTGCTCGTGTGTTTGCTTTATTTCACACACGAGGCTGCGGGTGCAGCGGGCACCCGGCGTTCCGTACGCCCTCTGATTTTCAGAAGGCAGGACGTTCAGAGCAAGACTCGGGCGCATTCGCGCCGCGGGAATGCGAGGTCGTGTGTTTACTCAATACCGTCGTCCCTGCGAACGCAGGGGACCCATACGCGGTGTCGCGCGTGTTGAAAGATGCGGTTCGACGGCTTTCGCGCAACAATGAAGGCCTGTGGTTATGTGTCCCTGCTTTCGCAGGGACGACAGTGAAGTGGCTGTTTGAAATTTGAATGGACGCGCGGATGCCTACTCCGCCTTCTTCCCAAGCTGCGCGTGCGGCCGGCCGAAATCGGGCGCGGCCGAATCCTGGCCGATCTCGACAATGCCGCGGCGGATCGCGCGGGTGCGGGTGAAATGCTCGAACAGCGCCTCGCCATCGCCGCGCCGGATCGCGCGGGTAAGTTTGGAAAGGTCCTCGTTGAAAGTGCCGAGCATCTCCAGCACCGCGTCCTTGTTGGTGAGGAACACGTCGCGCCACATGGTCGGATCGGATGCGGCGATGCGCGTGAAGTCGCGAAAGCCGCCGGCGGAGAACTTCAGTCACCTCGGATTGCGTGACGCCTTCAAGCTCATCCGCCGTGCCTACAATTGTATAGGCGATCAGATGTGGCAAATGGCTGGTGATCGCCAGCACCATGTCATGATGGTCCGCCGTCATGACCTCGACTTTGGCGCCGAGCGCCGCCCAGAATGCGCGCAATTTCTCCACCGCGCTTTCGTCGGTGCCTTCGGGTGGCGTCAGGATGCACCAGCGGTTGTTGAAGAGCTCGGCGAATCCGGAATCCGGTCCTGAATGCTCGGTGCCGGCAACCGGGTGTGCCGGCACGAAGTGCACGCCGGCGGGCAAATGCGGCGCCATATCGCGCACAACGGCGCCCTTCACCGAGCCGACATCGGACACGATCGCGCCGCGCTTGAGATGGCCGGCGATTTCCCGGGCGACCTCGCCGCAGGCGCCAACGGGAATGCAGAGGATGACGAGATCGGCATCCTCGACGGCTTGCGCATTGGTCTCGACCACGGAATCGACAATGCCGAGCTCCGTGACGCGGGCGCGGGTCTTGGCCAAGCGTTCGGTGGTGACGATTTCGCCGGCCAGCCCCTGTTCACGCGCCGCGCGCGCGATCGAACCACCGATCAGCCCAAAGCCGATCAGCGCGATGCGATCAAAGTGCGGCGCGGCGTTCACTTCGACCCCATGAAGTCGCGCAGAGCCTCGACCACGAGACGATTGGCTTCTTCGGTGCCGATCGTCATACGCAGCGCGTGCGGCAGGCGATAGTTGTTCAGCGCGCGCAGCACGAGGCCGCGCATGGTGAGAAAGTCGTCGGCGTCGGCCGCGGTCTTGCCCTTGTCGAGCGGGAAATGGATCAGCACGAAATTGGCCACGCTCGGCGTCACCTTGAGACCGAGCCTGGCAATCTCTTCCGTCAGCCAGTTGCGCCATTTTTCGGTGTGCGCCTTCGATATCTGCTGATGGGCGGTATCCTCGATCGCCGCCACCGCCGCCAGCATCGCCGGCGTCGAGACGTTGAACGGTCCGCGGATACGGTTCACCGCATCGACGATGTGGGCGGGAGCAAACATCCAACCGACTCGTAACGCCGCAAGCCCGTGAATCTTCGAGAAGGTGTGGGTCATCACGGTATTCTCGGTGGTCGCCACGAGCTCAATGCCCATCTCGTAGTCGTTGCGGGACACGTAATCCGAATAGGCGGCATCGAGCACCAGCAACGCATGCGGCGGCAGTCCGGCGCGCAGCCGCTTGACCTCGTCGAACGGCAAATAGGTCCCGGTCGGATTATTCGGATTGGCAAGCCATACGAGCTTGGTGCGCGGCGTGACCAGGCCAAGGATCGCATCGACGTCGGCGGTGAAGTCGGTCTCGGGCGCCACCACGTTGACGGCGCCGTTGGCCTTGGTCGCGATCGGGTACACCAGAAAGCCATGGGTCGTGGAGATGGCCTCATCGCCATGACGGAGATAGGCGTGCGCCATCAGATTGAGGACTTCGTCGGAGCCGGCGCCGCAGATGATACGGTCGGGATCGAGCCCGAAGGCGCGGCCGATCGCTTCGCGCAGGATACGCGAGGTACCTTCCGGATAGTCCTCCAGATGCGCCGCCGCCTTCGTGTAGGCATCGATCGCCTTCGGCGAGGGCCCGAAGGGCGTCTCATTGGCCGAAAGCTTGAACACCTTGCGGCCCGGTTCCGGCTTCGGGCTCTTGCCGGGCGTATAGGGCGCAATATCGAAAATGCCGGGGTTCGGCACGGGTCGGGACATCTTCAACTCCGAAATAAACGGGGGCGGCTATTTGGCCACGCCGTTTGCGACCGTATAGCGCGTTGCGTGGCTGCCGACGAGGGCCGATGACCGCACCGAGGCTCCGGCTTCGATCAACGCCGCCTTGATCCTTTCAAGCCCGCCCGACCCCGAAACCGATACCAGCAGGGCCGCGCCGTCGAATGCGGTATCGGGCACCGCCACGATTTCGGCCAGCGGCGACAAAGCGCGGGCAATTTCGGCGTTCCAGCCGGACACGCGCACGCTCCAGGTTTCCACCTCGGTCACCATGGCGCTGTCGGCGACGCGGGAAACCACGAAAACCGGGAGCGCGGCCGGATGGTCGGCGCGCTCGACGAAGGGCAGTCGTGCGATGATCTTTGGCGCGCCCTTGGCTTCAAGGGTGATCCACCATGGAGTTCGGCTCGAGGTCGCCGACACCAGTGCCAGATCGCCCTTCGACTTGGCCACCGCTTCGACGGCGGCAGGCGCGCTGAAATGCGAGACATAGGGCACGGTGAAACCGAAATGAAACCGCGCCGAATCCCGCATCGCGGATTCGCCGAGCGATATGTCGGCGTGCACCGAAAATGGCGCCTGGACGTAAGTGAACGTCGAAATGATGACGCGCCAGATGCTCTCGACCGTGTCGAGCGGAAGAATGCCGCGGTGGCGCTGCACCAGGCGGCGCATCATGTCCGCTTCGCGCGCCGGGCGGAACGCCGAGCCGACCTCCTGGGTCTGCTTCACCTGGATCAGGCGGTCGATGATATCGCCGCGCTGCATCAGCAGGCCATGCATCTGCGCGTCGATGGCGTCGATCTCTTTGCGCAGCACCTCAAGCGAGGGCGGAGCGGGGGGTGGCTTGGACATCTTGCGAACCCTGAGGGCCAGACCGGTGAGATGGCTTTTGGAAGGCAACGGCATTGATTAGGTAGAACGGGCGCTGAAAGCAAAGAAAACATTGAGAGTTCTGGGGCCCGCCCGCGGAAGCGCGTCTTGGTTAACGGGTGGCTTGCCTTGACGATTGGCTCCCTTGCGACTACATTTTGCCTGTTCCGTGGTCATTTGAGCCGGCCGGCTTGCAGCCACGTTAAACAACTCGCTAAACAGGCCGGGGACAGAAGTGATCCCGGCCGAACCTTTGTTCAGGCCGGATTTTTTTGGCCTGATTTCCAACGGCGGCGCTGGAAGCCGCCTCAGGAGGTAGGTCACAAGATGGTAACAGTACAGTCAGTGCCAAGTGCGGTAACAAGTCCCGCGATCCATGCCGACGAACGGTCGCAGGAGGCGGATCGTCCGAGTTCGAAACTGGCGTTGTTCCGCACGGACCAGCCGTTGGCGCTTGATTGCGGCATCGATCTCGCCCCGTTCCAGATCGCCTACCAGACCTACGGCGAACTCAACGCCAACAGGTCCAACGCCATTCTGGTCTGCCATGCGCTGACCGGCGATCAGCATGTCGCCAATGTGCATCCGGTGACCGGCAAGCCGGGCTGGTGGGAGACCATGGTGGGTCCCGGCCGTCCGCTCGATACCGACACCTACTTCATCATCTGCGCCAATGTGATCGGCGGCTGCATGGGCTCGACCGGGCCGGCGTCGATCAATCCCTTGACCGGCAAATTGTGGGGACTGGATTTTCCGATCATCACGATTCCCGACATGGTGCGCGCGCAGGCCATGCTGCTCGACCGTTTGGGCATCGAGACGCTGCTGTGCGTCATCGGCGGCTCGATGGGCGGCATGCAGGCTTTGCAATGGACCGCGGCCTTTCCGAAGCGGGTGTTCTCGACGCTGGCGATCGCCTGCAGCACGCGCCACTCCGCGCAGAACATCGCCTTCCACGAACTCGGCCGTCAGGCAATCATGGCAGATCCCGACTGGAACGGCGGCCGTTACTTCGAGAAGGGCACCCAGCCGCATCGCGGCCTCGGCGTCGCGCGGATGGCGGGGCATATCACCTATCTCTCCGACGCCGCGTTGCACCGCAAGTTTGGCCGGCGGATGCAGGACCGCGATTTGCCGACATTTTCCTTCGATGCGGATTTCCAGGTCGAAAGCTATCTGCGTTACCAGGGCTCATCCTTTGTCGAGCGGTTCGACGCCAACAGCTATCTCTATCTGACGCGGGCAATGGATTATTTCGACATCGCCGCCGATCATGACGGCGTGCTGGCGCAGGCGTTTCGCGGCATCCAGACCCGCTTCTGCGTGGTGTCGTTCACCAGCGACTGGCTGTTTCCGACCGCGGAGTCGCGCGCGCTCGTGCACGCGCTCAATGCCTCCGGCGCGAGGGTGTCGTTCGCGGAGATCGAGACCGACCGCGGGCATGATGCGTTCCTGTTGGACGTGCCGGAATTCTTCGACATTTCCCGCGCCTTCCTGCAATCGGCAGGCACCGCGCGCGCCCTTTCCGGGAAGCGATAGCCGCATGACCTTGCAGCAACAGACACTCGCGTTGAGCCCCGTGATTGATCGCGACACGGGGCATTTTCGCGGCGATCATCTCCTGGTGGCCGAAATGGTCGAGCGCGGCTCGAAGGTGCTCGACGTCGGCTGCGGCGATGGCGATCTGTTGCAGTTGCTCGAAAGCCGGGGAATCGATGGCCGCGGCATCGAGCTGTCGCGCGAGGGCGTCAACCGCTGCGTCGCCAAGGGGCTCGCGGTAGTGCAGGGCGACGCCGACACCGACCTCGTCAATTATCCCGACGACGCCTTCGATTACGTGATCCTGTCGCAGACCTTGCAGGCGACGCGGCAGCCGAAGGCGGTTTTGGAAAACCTGCTGCGGATCGGGCGGCGCGCGATCGTGTCGTTTCCGAATTTCGGCTTCTGGAGGATGCGGCTGCAGCTACTCATCGGCGGGCATATGCCGCGCACGGAAAACCTCCCCGCCACCTGGTACGACACGCCGAACATCCATTTCTGCACGATCAAGGATTTCGTGCAGCTCTGCGAGGCGATCAACGTCAAGATGGAGCGCGCGGTCGCGCTCGATCTCTACGGCCGGCCGCTGCGCCTCAATCTGCCGTGGTGGTTCTGGAACATGTTCGGTGAGCAGGGCGTGTTTCTGCTGAGCCGGGCGGAGAAGGCGCGGTAGCTCTCGTGCCCCGGACGCAGCGCGGCAAGAAATGCTGCGCTGCTGAGCCGGGGCCCAAAGAATATCGGGCTCGTGTGGGTCCCGGCTCTGCGGAGCAGCGTACCGGACGATGCGGAGCCTGTCATCGGGCGCGCATTCGCGCGACCCGTTGGCATCGCCGGGAGCACGCTGCACCGCGTCCGGGACACGTGCATCTGCAGCGCCCACCGCCGAAGCACCGCTCGTTCTGATTCAATTGTCAAACAGCCACTTCACCGTCGTCCCTGCGAACGCAGGGACCTATAACCACAGGCCGTCATTGTTGCGCGAAAGCCGTCAGACAGCATCTCTCAACACACGCGACATGGCGTATCGGTTCCTGCGTTCGCAGGGACGACGATGGTTTGCGCGGAGTTCAGCATCGGGCGCGCATTCGCCCGACCCGGTGGCTTATCCGCCAAGCCACAAACAATAGAACTAGAAGAACATCAATTCGGCTTCGCATCCGCCGCCGGCGCCCCGGCCGGCTTCGCAGCCTCCGCAGCCGCGGGCGCCGCAGCCTCCGCAGGCGCCGCCGCCTTCTGCCCGCCGCCGGTAAACCGCTCCAGCACCGAGCGAACGGCGTCGCGCGTGTTGCGGTCTTTCACCGCGTCGAGCAGCGGCTTGCTCGCCGGCGAGCGGCGGATCAGGCTTTCGGGATCGGGGAAGATCAGCGGATCGTCCCACGGGCCCTGCACCACAAAGGGCAGCTCGAAGCCGGGCGCGGCATTCGCCGTCGTCAGGCTGGCCACACCCTTGAGATCGTATTCGCGCGCGGGCACCGATGCCGTGCCGGTGAGCGTGATGCGCGTCGCCTGGCCCTCGACGCGGACATCGTCAGCGGTGGCGATGCCGTCGGCAAATTTCACCGCGATGGTGAGATTGTCGAATGGCGTCGAGCCCGAGCGGAAATTGCCGGCGCCCGACAGCGGCCGCCGCTCCAGGCGCTTGAGCAATTGTTCGGCGTTGAAGCCCGCGATCGCGCCGTCGTGGCCTGTCAGCGTGGCGGTGCCGTCGAGCGATTGCGCGAGCCCAAATGGCGATGAACCCGAAGCCGCCAGCGATACGCTCAAGTTGCCGCGGCCGGAAAGCTTGTTGATGCCGAACAGTTCGGAGGCGCAAGCTTGCAGGTCGACATCGGTGAACGTGAACTGCGCCTTCACGTCGGCATCGGTATCGGCGCGCGCCAGCCCAAACGAGCCCTTGGCGATGCCGCCATAGATCTGCGCTTCGCCGACGCTCAGCGCAAGGGCGCCGTTGCGCAGGTTGGCGCCGAGCGCGGTGCGCCCGAGTTTCGACGGCCCGACCGTGACGCGCGCGGCCGACAGGCGCATGTCGAGATCGGTCATCGACAGCGAATTCAGGTCGAACAATTGCCGGTTCCAGTCATGCGAGCCGGCGAGCAGGCGGAAGGTGGAGATATAGGGCGTGAAGTCCAGCGCGTCTGCGGCAAGCGTTGCCTGCAACGACTGGCGGCCGTTGTTGGAATAGGTCATCACGCCCTCGGCGACATTGCCGTCGAGTTCGACATTGACATTGGTGAGCGCGATCGAGGGGCCGACCGCATTGGCGCGCGCCTTCAGCGCGAAACGGCCGAAGCCGCCCGAGCCGGGCGGGGCCTGCCCGGTCCAGCGCAGCGCATTGCGCAGCGAGGTCGAGTCGACCGTCAGCGTGCCTTCCAGCATCAGGCTGGTGCGGTTGGCAACCGTGCCGTCGAAGGCGAGTTTTAGCGGCGCGCTGGCCAGGCGCGCCTTGAGGCCGGAGCGGTCGCCCGACAAGGCTGCGATGAAGTCGGAGACGCTGACGCTGCCGTCGACGCGCTCGCCGCGCCAGTCGAATTGCCCTGTCGCCGCAAACGAACGCGAAATCGAGGGCCACGCCAGCGACAAATCGATATTGGCGAGCTGCTCGGTCAGTTTACGGCCGCTATCCTCCAGCGTCAGCGTGCCGTCCTGGATCCTGATTTCCGAGAACGACACCTGATTGTCGGCGCCGGGTTTCATGGTGCGCGCGATGGTGGCGATGAAGGGCGTCCAGTTGCTCTCGCCCTTGGCGTCGCGCACCACGGAGATATGGGGCCGCAACATCATGACATCGGAGATCTCGAAGCGTTGCAGCAGCAGCGGCAGCAGATGCAGGTTCGCGGTCAAGACATCCACGACAAGCGCGGGATCGGACGTAGCCCCGCCCTTCAGGCCGACGTCGTGGAACGAGACATAACTGCCCGGAAAGACCGAAATATCGGTCGAGCCTTTGACCACGAGATCAAGCCCGGTCACGGCGCGGATCTGCGCCTCCACCGCCTGGCGTAACGCATCCCGGTTGAGCAACCAGGAACTCGCGACCAGGCCGACCAGCACCACGCCGAGAAATGCCGCAATCGGCATCCCCAGGCGCCTCATTCCTTGGGCCATCGTCAACGACATTATCCAAGCCAAATTGAGCCGCACCTCGCTTGATGTCCCAAGGCGCGAACTGCTGAAAAGACGGGCAGGGTCCGTCACGTCCCTGCCAACCCCCGCAACTTGATGGGTTTTCTTGACGCTTTCAAGGCCGGAAGGGGGTAGGACGGGGTGGGCAGGGCGCGCGGGCGCACCTCCCATCGTCATTCCGGGACGGTGCGTTAGCACCAGACCCGGAATGACGGGATGGTTGCTTCCACTCGTCCATGCCCGGCCACGACGAGCTTTTGCGCGCACATGGGTGCGCCGAAAGCATCAATCCCGCATCATTGACGCGCTGCGAAAAATTCGCCTAATAATCCTTGAACGCGTGCCTTTGAGCACCTCTCTCCATCGGGCGAATTTCATGAACAAGGTTTACCCCGACGCCAAATCGGCACTCGACGGCATTCTGAAGGACGGCATGATGATCATGTCGGGCGGCTTCGGCCTCTGCGGCATTGCCGAGGCCCTGTCGGATGCCATTCGCGATTCCGGCGTGAAGAATTTGACCGTGGTATCCAACAATGCCGGCGTCGACGGGATCGGGCTTTCACGCCTGCTCGAGACCCGCCAGATCAAGAAGATGATCTCCTCCTATGTCGGGGAGAACAAGTTGTTTGCCCAGCTTTATCTCGCGGGCGAACTGGAACTCGAATTCAATCCGCAAGGCACGCTCGCCGAGCGCATCCGCGCCGGCGGCGCCGGGATCCCGGCCTTCTACACCAAGACCGGCGTCGGCACGCTGATCGCGGAGGGCAAGGAAGAAAAGGTTTTCGACGGCGAGAAATACATCATGGAGCGCGGGCTGTTCGGCGATCTCGCCATTGTCCACGCCTGGATGGGTGATACCGCCGGCAATCTCGTTTACCGCAAGACCGCGCGGAATTTTAACCCGATGATGGCGACCGCCGCCAGGATTACGGTCGCCGAAGTGGAGCATCTGGTGCCGGCGGGCCAGATCAATCCCGATCACATCCACACGCCCGGCATCTTTGTGAAGCGCATCATCCAGGTCGGGACGGCCAAGAAGCGCATCGAATTCCGCAACACGCGCAAGCGCGAGAATGCCGCCGCAACCGGGGAGGAAATCTGATGGCCTGGACCCGCGAACAGATGGCCGCACGCGCCGCCAGGGAATTGCGCGACGGCTACTACGTCAATCTCGGCATCGGCATTCCGACGCTGGTCTCCAACTACATCCCGGAAGGCATCGACGTTCAGCTCCAGAGCGAGAATGGCATGCTCGGCATGGGGCCGTTCCCTTACGAGGGCGAGGAAGACCCCGACCTGATCAATGCCGGCAAGCAGACGGTGAGCGAACTGCCCACCACGAGCTATTTCTCCTCGGCCAATTCCTTCGGCATGGTGCGCGGCGGGCACATTGATCTTTCGATCCTCGGCGCGATGCAGGTGGCGCAGAACGGCGATCTCGCCAACTGGATGATCCCCGGCAAGATGGTCAAGGGCATGGGCGGCGCGATGGACCTCGTCGCCGGCGTCAAGCGCGTCGTTGTGGTGATGGAGCATTCCGCCAAGGACGGCGCGAAGCTGCTGAAGAAGTGCAATCTGCCGCTGACCGGCGAGCGGGTGGTCGACATGGTGGTGACGGATCTCGCCGTCTTCACCATCGACAAGCACGGCAAGGGCGGCATGGCGCTGATCGAGCTCGCCGACGGCGTCACGCTCGACGAGGTGAAGTCGAAGACCGAGGCCGAGTTTCGGGTGGCGCTGAAGAACGCGTGAGTGGACGGTTGTTATCGTCGTCCCTGCGAAAGCAGGGACCCATATGTGGACGGCCCCCGTGGCACAAGAGTTTTTTGACGGTCTGATCGGATCGCATGCATCCATATGTCCGGCCTGTTGATGCGGTTGGTTTGAGCCGCTGGCCAAGATGGTTTCCGCGACGCGAGCTCCAAACAACCACACGACCTTTTTTCGGCCAATGGGTCCCACGGACTGTCTCGCACCTCGGATCGATCGATCCTACCATCTGTTCTCCTCTTGCAGCTCCGGTTCAGCCGGCGAGGCGAACCTGCCGACCGGCCGATCTCTTAAGCAGCCAATGCTGAAGGCACCCGCGCCCCGTCATAACTTTCGCCCGTCGCCATCAGCTTCCAGGCGATGCGGGCAATCTTGTTGGCAAGCGCCACAGCGGCAAGCTTCGGCGGCTTGCGCTTCAGCAGCGCCACCACCCAAGGCGATGGATGACCACGGCCATGCTTCACCTGCTGGATCACCGCAGTCGCCCCCGCCACCAGAATGCTGCGCAATCTCTCATCTCCGGCACGGGTTATCCTGCCGAGCCGGGTCTTGCCCGCGGTGGAATGGTCTTTCGGGGTCAGCCCAAGCCAGGCCGCAAAATGCCGCCCCGAGGGGAACGCGTGCGGATCTGGCGTCTTCATCACCAGCGCCGTGGCGCCGATCGGACCGACCCCCGGAATCTTCGCCAGCCGCCGGCTATCGGCATTGGTGCGGTGCCAGGCCCTCAGTCTGGCCTCGATCGCCTTCAACTCCACCTGCAACTGCGCATACTCGCGCCCCTGCACCGCAAACAGATCGTGCGCAATCTTTGGCACACTCGCGTCTTGGGCGATCTGTGCCAATAGCGGCTCGATCTTGTCGAGACCCTTGGCTGCCGTGATCCCAAACTCCGCCGCATAGCCGCGGATCGTAACTGGGTGCGCCGGGCGATCAGCCGCTCGCGGATACCGGCCAGCATCAGCGCCGCCTGCTGCTCGGCCGTCTTCACCGGAACAAACCGCATTCTCGGCCGGCCCGTCGCCTCACATACCGCCTCGGCGTCTCGCCCATCGTTCTTGTTCCGCATCACGTACGGCTTCACGTGTTGCGGCGCGATCAGCTTCACCTCGTGGCCGAACTGTTCCAACACCCGCGCCCAATAATGCGATGCGCCGCAGGCTTCCATCCCAATTACGCTCGGCGGCAGCTTGGC
The DNA here is from genome assembly GCA_963722265.1 of uncultured Alphaproteobacteria bacterium. GTDB lineage: Bacteria > Pseudomonadota > Alphaproteobacteria > Rhizobiales > Xanthobacteraceae > Bradyrhizobium. The sequence continues at coordinate 557,866 of CAVRKR010000004.1, forward strand.
AAAAAAATCCACCATTTGCTGGCGCCCAAGCCGCTTGCGCAACACTACCTGCTCCGCGGCATCAACCCCATGCAGCTGAAAAATATGCTTCGACGTATCCATGCCAATTCGGATAATCTGCTTCACGGACGGCTCCCTTGTCTGAGATTTGCAACAACCTCATTCTGGCACACTCGATGCCGTAGGGGGCCGTCCACACCATCAACCACCGGCCTTAATCGTTGCGCGAAAGCCGTCGAACAGCGACTCTCAAGACAAACGACACGGCGTATGGGTCCCGGCTGGCGCTTCCGCCTGGCCGGGACGACAGTGGTTTTTGTGGCGCGACTAAGCCCTCACACCTTCGCCGTTGCGACATCCTCCAGTCCGCGATGCCGCGGCTCGACGCCCCAGGCCCACACCACCACGATCTGGACGACGACCAAGCCGATCATCAGCCAGATCACGCCCGGCAGTTTGTAGGATGCCATCAGCGCGCCCACCATGAACGGTGAGACCACGGTGGCGCCGCGCCCGAGCGTGTTGCAGATGCCGTTGGCGCGCAGCCTGATCTCGGTCGGGAACAATTCAGGCGTATAGACCCCGAACAGGATCGCGGTCTGCACATAGATCGCGACGATCAGCACGAATCCGACGCTCAAGACGATCGCGGGATCGGATGCCGCATCGAAGCGCGCATAGACGTAGCCGGCGAGGATGGTCACGACCGAGGCGCCGATGATGCTCGCGCGCCGCCCGATGGCGTCGGACAAATAGGCGCCAAGCGCGCAGCCGACCAGTGATGCCGCCGACAGCACCAGCGTGTAGGCCAGCGAATTGGCGATGGTCAGTCCCTGGCGCAGGAAAAATTGCGGAAGGAAGATCACAAAGCCGAAGATCAGGGTGTTGATCGTGATCAGCACCCAGGAGCCGACAATCATCCGCCGCAACAGCGGCGGCTTGAGCATGTCGAGCGCATTGACCTGGGCGACCTTGGGGGGAACCACCACCGGCGGCAGCGGCTTGCCGGCGGAGGCTTCCTGTTCGATCGCCTTCATCAAGGCTTCGGCCTCCTCAGTTCGGCCTTCCAATTCAAGCCAGCGCGGCGACTCGGGCAGGTTCTTGCGCAGATACCAGACGACCAGCGAGCCGAGCCCCGCGATGACAAACATCGGACGCCAGCCGAAGGCGGGTATGATGAGATAGCCGAGCAGCGCGGTCGCCGGAAATCCCGCCACCACCAGGAACGCCATCATCGACAGCCACCGCCCGCGTGAATGCGGCGGCACGAATTCGGTCAGCGTCGAATAGCCGACCACGATTTCGGCCCCAAGCCCCAGGCCCTGCACGAAGCGGCAGGCGATCAGCTGGGTCATGTCCTGCGAGAACGCGGCGGCGAGCGAGGCCAATCCGAAAATCAGAAGGTTGATCTGATAGGTGAAGCGCCGCCCGTATTTGTCGCCGACAAACCCGGTGATCAGCGCGCCCAGCGTCATGCCGACAAAAGTCAGCGAAAGGAATTGCTGATTCTGCGCAAAAGTCGAGAACTTGCTCTGGATCGTGGACGCCAGCACGCCGCCGGCGACATAGAGATCGTAGCCGTCGAAGAACATGCCGGCGCCGACCAGCCAGAAGATCCGGTAGTGAAACGGCGAGACCTTGAGCCGGTCGAGCCGCGCGCCGGCGTTTACTGCAAGAGCCATGTGAAGTTCCCCCCTTTTAGATTTTTAGTGCGGCGCCAGCCTTCGCTGTGCGCCACCGTGATGCTTGTCCTTGTTCAGTTCAACCTTCGCTGGGTCGCCGTGTCGCGGTACCAGTCGAAATCTAACGGATCGGTCGCGACCATCACGCTCTTGGTGTTGAAGTGGTCGTCAAAACTTTCGGTGCCGAATTCGCGCCCGACGCCGGAATCATCGACGCCGCCCCAGGGCGAGGCCGGATCGAGCCGGTGATGGTCGTTGACCCAGACGATGCCGGCCCTGACCTGCGCCGCGACGCGATGGGCGCGCGCGACGTCGCGGGTGCGGATCGCGGCCGCAAGCCCGAACGGTGAATCATTGGCAAGCCGCAGCGCGTCCGCTTCGTCCTTGAATGGGGTGACGGAAGTGAACGGGCCGAACACTTCCTCCTGAAAAATGCGCATGTCGGATGTCACATCGGCAAACACCGTTGGCTGCACGAAGTAGCCGTTGTCGCAGCCGGACACTTTCGCGGCCGCGCCACCGGTCACCAGCCGCGCGCCGTCGTCGCGGCCGAACTGGCAATAGGACAGCACGCGATCGCGCTGCCGCGCCGAGATCACCGGCCCGAGCTGGGTTGCGGGATCGAAGGGATCGCCGATCCGGATTTTTTCCGTCTTTGCCTTCAGCTTCTCGACGAATTCGTCATAGATCGAGGCCTGGACGATATGGCGCGAGGCGCAGACGCAGGTCTGGCCCGCGCCGATGAAGGCGCCGAACGCCGCGTAATTCACCGCCTGATCGACGTCGAAATCCTCAAACACCATCACCGGCGTCTTGCCGCCGAGCTCCATGGTCTGGTGCGCGAACACTTTCGCCGCCGCGCTTGCCGCGATGCGGCCGGCCTCGGTGCCGCCGGTCAGCACCAGCTTGTTGATGTCACCATGCTCGGCGAGCAATTTGCCGGTGGTCTGGCCGAGCCCCAGCACGATGTTGAACACGCCGGGCGGCAGCCCCGCTTCGGTGAAGATCTTGGCCAGCCGCAACGTCGTCAGCGGGGTATATTCCGACGGCTTGACGACCGTGACGCAGCCGCTCGCCAGCACCGCGGCGAGCGATTTGCACATGATCATCAGCGGGTGGTTGAACGGCGTGCAGTTGGCGACAATGCCGATCGGCGTGCGCAGCGTGTAGTTGAGATAAGAGCCCTCGACCGGAATGACCGCGTCGCGCCGCGCCAGCGCGAGCCCGGCGAAGTAGCGGAAGAAATCCGGCAGCCGCGACAATTGCGCGCGCGTCTCGTTGACCGGGCGGCCGTTGTTGAGCGTCTCCAGCCGGTAGAGCGAATCCAGATTAGCCTCGAACGCGTCGGCGAGGCGGTTGACGAGCCGTGCGCGGGCGCGAATGTCCATGCCGCCCCAGGCGCGGCCTTCGAACGCCTTGCGCGCGCTCTTCATCGCTCGATCGACGTCGTCCGCGGTCGAATTCGGAATCCGCGCGATCACCTCGCCGGTCGCGGGATTGCGGACGTCGAGCATCTCGCCGTGACCGGCTTCGATCTCGCCTCCGTCGACGAAATTGCCGTGAATTTCGACCGAGGCCGGCTTTGCGGAAAAATTCACGCCTCTCTCCCTTCGATCACGATCCGGCTTGAGGAGACCATGATCTTATTTTTTCTGGCTTGCGCGTCATCTTCGGAAAAAACGCGCGCCAAGACTTGCAATTTGTGAAATAGCAGGTCAAGCGCGAAAGCTTTGAAAGAAGCGGATTTTGATTTATCAATCACGCCGCGTACGGGGCCATTTCAACCCTTACCAGGAAAATATCGAAGAGAGACCGGGATGGATCGGCTTTTCGTCAATGGCACGGTCAACGTGGCGGAACTGGGCCAACGATCGCCCAGCGTGCCGGCGCTGTTTCTGTTTCACTCGCTATTGTCGGACCGGGCGAGTTTCGACGCCATCGTCCCCGAGCTTTCGCGGTCGCACCGGGTCGTCGTGCCCGAACTGCCCGGCTTCGGCGGATCGAAGGCGGTCGGCGGTGGTCTTGCCGCCGTCGCCGACCGGATGGCGGAAGCGGTGAAGGATGCGGCCGCGGGCAGCGAGACGATCGTGCTCGGCAACGGCTATGGCGGGTTCGTGGCGCTACAGATGGCGATCCGCCATCCCGGCATTGCGAACCGGCTCATTCTCGCCGATTGCGGCGCCGCGTTTTCGCAAACCGGGCGCGAAGCCTTCCGCGGCATGGCGGCGGCCTCGAAGGCCAAGGGGCTCGCTGCGATCACCGATGTGGCGATGCGCCGGCTGTTTGCGCCGGAGTTTCAGGCGCAGCATCCCGACCTGATGCGCGATCGCCGCGAAGCATTCTTGAAGACCGACCCTGAAGTGCTTCAGCAAGCCTGTGGAGCGCTGGCCGAACTCGATCTCCGGGGCGAGCTTGCAAGCCTCAACGTGCCGGTGCTGGTCCTGGTCGGCGAGCATGACGAGGCGACGCCACCGCCGATGTCCCGTGAACTGGCGGCGCTTCTTCCGAATGCGCGCCTGAAGATCATTGCAGGCTGCGCGCACGTTCCTCAATTGCAGGCGCCCGAAATATTTCTCGACGCGATCGGGGATTTCCTGACCCGGACCAGCTCCGCGCCGGCGTGACGGTGACTGACGCCGAAGGCTGGCTGCGGAAAAACCAGGCGCTGCTCGAAAAATTTGTAGCCTCCCGTACAACCAAAGCTTGTGAATCTATTTGACGCTCCTTAATCTCCGCTGAACGAATTTCACTGGGGTATTCGATCATGAAATATTTCAGGGCCTACAAGGCCAAGGCCGAGATACTGAAAGTACCGACCTATTTCATCGAAAGTACCGCGCCCGATAATGTCGACGATAGCAAGAGTTTCGACGACGCCAACGACGAGATCCCGCGGGAGCTCGTGGACCATCTGAAATACGTCAAAAAGTCCGACGATGCGGTGAAGGAGATCGCAGGGTTTCTGGCGCACGGCACCAATCCCAACCTCGTGGTGATGGTGCACGGCTTCAACAATCCGAAACCGGACGTGCTGAGGACCTATGCGGCTGCAGCGCTGGCCATTAATGGAGATCATGAGATTTGCAAACGGGACAGCGGCCTGGTCTGCCTCGGTTATCGCTGGCCATCGGAGAAGATGGGGCAGCCGCGGGTCTTTACCTGGGTCGCGCTGCCGATATTGCCGACCTGGATTCTGGGCTCGGGAATTGCGTTCGCAACGCTGCCGTTTCTGCTTTACTATCTCGCACAGTTCCGCAGCCATCCCATTCTCGACCACGTAATGACCTTGTTGGGGCTGTTCCTCGCCGGCCTGGTGATTACCGCGGCTGCGCTGAGGCTGATTGTTTATTTCCGTGACAATTACAGGGCATCGAACTACGGCATCCCCGATCTCATCCAGATCATTCGCGCGATCGAGGAGGAAGTCAAAATACTGCGCCACCCCCGTTATGAGAGCAAGGAACACCAGAACGACATTCAGTTGTCCTTCATAGGGCACAGCATGGGCGCATTCGTGGTTACCAACACCATACGCACATTGTCGGACGTTTTTGCCACGCCTGTGAAATCCTTGAACGCCTTTGGCGTGGCCGGACCGACACCTGATTTTCGTCTTCAGAACATCGGCAAGGTTTTCAAGTTGAAGCGTTTCGTGCTCGCCTCGCCGGATATTCCGGCGGAGGCCCTGTTGTCGAACCGCGGTAATTTCCTCGCTTCCACATTGTCCCGCTTCGAGGAAGCATATTTGTTCAGTAGTGAAGGCGACGAGGTCCTGCGCCAGATTTCGACGTTGGCGAATTATTTTGTGTTTCCGACCAAGAGCAGGAATTACGGCTTCAGACTTGGGAACGTCGAGATATTGTCGAAGAACTACGGCCTAATCGATCCCAACGAGGCCGGCGGGTTCCTGAAAACTTTGCGCATTGGGAATTTGACGCTTCAGGCGTTATACGCGGCGCTCGACAAGGCCGAAGCCGATCGTCAGCCGAAGGAAGAAAGGCCGGCGCGAACAAAGATGTCGCTGCCGGAGGTCTTTACCTATTTCGATTGCACCGACTACGTCGAAGAGGATGCTAAGGGTAGGGAGACGGGACTGCTCACCTTTGCGAAGCGGCAAAAGCGCCACTGCAAGACGGCGAAGTTGCCGCTTTACTCGCACCTGCGGCTGCTGCTCGCCTATCTTTTTATTCACAAGCCGAATGTGCACGGCGGCTACTTCGAAGGGCAGCTATCGCAGGAACTAATCTATCGGCTAGCCTGCCTCGGCTTTGACGAAACGATCAAGGCCTATGACAGTGAGGTTGCTCTCGGGGAGAAATGCGAGAAAAAGCAGATACGGGTACTCATATCGCCCTGTTTGCGGGAGCCCCGTACCGGTCCGGCCGCCGCCATGATCCGCAGGGCGTGACGATATCAGGATGCTTCCGTTGGCGTAGGGAGGCCATCGGCATCCCTAGCTTGCTGCCGGTCCTTGACTGTTGCGATCTGATCGCCGTTCAGATAGCCGCCCAGAGCACCAGCGACAGAACCACGGCGATCGCGACGGCGATCGCCAGGATCCACATCAGGCCGCTCCAATCATCGGGGAGCGACGACGATCTGACCGGCCGTTCGGGGAGGTCCTCGTGTCCGGGGATATGACCGCAAATCTCGAGCGCCCCTAAGATAGCGTCCAGGAGGAACAGGCCCATGGCCCCGGCTCCAGCTCCAGTTTGTCGATTGATCATTAAGTATTGACCCAAAACCGGCGTCGCTCTTTGACCGAGCGCAAAGTCGCCATCCCTTTTCTGGTCTATCGAGTTCCAATTCCTGTGGCCGGTGAGCCCGATTGGCGCCCTTTATTTGAAAAAAGACGACACGAAATGAGGCTTGATCTTGCGGCTTGCTACGGACAGGAGCGATTGCCGAGATATACCAGCTATCCCACCGCCCCGCATTTTTCGGCCGCGATAGGCCACCAATCCTACGCCGACTGGCTGAAGGCGATCCCGCGGCACGCCAGCGCGTCGCTTTATCTGCATGTTCCGTTCTGCCGGGAGATGTGCTGGTATTGCGGCTGCCATACCCAGATCGCCCGGCGCGACCAGCCGGTCTCGGTCTATGCCGCGGCACTGCGCTACGAACTCGATCTGGTGTCGCGGCAAATCGAGCGGCGCATCAAGGTCGAGCACATCCACTTTGGCGGCGGAACGCCCACGATCATGGCGCCGGAGCTCTTCGTGGACCTGATCGGCGCGATCAGACACTCCTTCCTTGTGCTCCCCTCAGCCGAGATCGCCGTCGAGATCGATCCGCGCACCCTTACGGGCCCCACGGTCGAGGCGCTCCAACTTGGCGGCATCAATCGGGCAAGCCTCGGCGTGCAAAGCTTCGATCCCGTCGTTCAGCGGGCCATCAACCGCGTGCAGAGTTTTGAGGAAACCGCGCAGGCGGTGACAAGGCTGCGGCAAGCGGCCGTCGCCGGCATCAATTTCGACCTGATTTACGGATTGCCGCATCAGACCGTCGCGTCCTGTCTCGATACCGTCAGCCGCTGCGTCGCGCTTCGCCCGGATCGCTTCTCCGTGTTCGGCTACGCCCACGTCCCGTCCTTCAAGAAGCATCAACGCAAGATCGCGGAGGCCTCGCTGCCCGACAGTCTGGAACGGCTTGATCAGTCTGATGCGATCGCCCACGCGCTGAAGCAGGCCGGATATCAGCAGATCGGGCTCGATCATTTCGCGCTCCCCGGCGATGCGATGGCCGTGGCCCAGCGCGACGGCAGGCTTCACCGGAATTTTCAGGGTTACACCACCGACACCAGCAGCGTTCTGCTCGGCTTCGGGGCCAGCGCCATCGGCTGCCTGCCGCAAGGCTATGTGCAGAACGAAGTCAACACCCGCGCCTATTGCGAAACCATAGCGGGCGGGAGACTTGCGACCGTCAAGGGCTATGCGTTGACCGACGACGACCGGTTGCGGGCTGAGATCATCGAACGCATCATGTGCGACTTCGGCGTTGATCTCGCGCCGATCTGCGCGCGGCACGGCTCGGCTGCGGAAGAAATGCTGAAATCCTCGTCCCGTCTCAAGGAGCTGATTTCCTCCGGCGTCGTCGAACTCGACGGCGCCTCGCTCGCGGTCAAGGACGATTCACGTTTTCTCGTGCGCAGTGTCGCTGCCGCCTTCGACGCGCATCTCGACGGCTCGAAGCAGCTTCATAGCAGGGCGGTATAGCGCGTTTTCAAGCGAAAGCTGTTCGGGCCAATAGCGTTTTGGCGATGATGGTCGGCCCCCTCACGCCCCAGGCGGTGGGAACGGCGGCATCTTGGGGAAGGTCGGCACGCCCTCGTGCATCAGGTGCCAGGGCGCCGCCGAGGCGGTGTATAGATGCAGAGCCGGCGTCAGGTCCGCATTGTGGTCGAGCGCACCAAGCTTGACGGTCGTGAATGGCGCATTGGCGGGAAAGCTCCACAACGGAGTCCCGCAACTCGGATAGAAGGCGCGCCCGGCGTCCTCGCCGCTGTCGCCCTTGCTGAAGAAGACCCTGGCCTCGCCCTTCGTGACTTCGAAGGCGGTCTTCGGCGCAAGGGCGACATAGTTCGGCCCGCCGCCCGAAGCCTTTTGACAGTCGGTGTAGTGGCAGACGCCGACACCCATCAGTGGTGCAGTGATCCTAAATCGGATCGCGCCACAAGCGCACCCACCCATACGGTCCGTCATGTTCACCTCATCCCCGTTTCCCGGAAGTCACTGGTCCTTGCCGCACGCCTCAACGGCGCGAACGAGACATCCTAAGCGGGCGCTACTGCCAGCGTCCTGTCAGCATGGTGATGTCCGGCTTGGGTCCGTCAGCAAACCGGACCCTGGATTTGTCTGCGGGCTGAGACACGCGAACGGCCTTAGCGAAGCCGGCTCAAACCTGAAGACAGGTCACGGCCTAGGATGGCCTTGGGAGTGCTACGGGCGCCAGAGGCCGTTCCTGCATGACACTTAGTGGAATGTTTACCTCGCAGCTCACGCCATCGGGCTCAAACCTGAGTCGAGCCTCCCCCTGCAATTGGCCGGGGAGAGCCTGTTCGATAAGCCGGGATCCAAAGCTCTTCCGAGAGGGTTCGTGGACCCGCGGTCCACCGGTTTCTTTCCAATGCAGCCTAAAACGCTGCAAGTTATCGCTTGAGACGACGCCCCATGAAATTGAAACGTGACCGCCAGGTGCAGACAGCGCGCCGTGCTTGACGGCATTCGTGCAGAGTTCGTGAATCACCATGGAGAGGGCGATAGCTGGTCCGGAAGAAACCGCGATGTTGTCACCGGCGATTTCAAACTGATCAAGGCCCTTGGATTGAAACGCCTTGACGGCACCTTCGATCAAGGTCCGACACCCTGCGGCAGTCCATCGCTCGCGAACCAGAAGGTCTTGCGCTACGCCTAACGCATGAAGGCGATCTGCAATCGTTCTAGTGGCTTCTTCGAGGCTATTCGCCGACTTGAGGCTTTGAGACGTAATAGCTGAAACAATCGCCAGTGTGTTCTTCACCCGATGATGAAGTTCACCGATGATAATCTCCTGTAGCTTGGCGGCTACGCTGGAAGCCTGCGCGTCGATACCAGCCTGAGCGAGCAATTCCCTCAGATAGTCAGGCTCGTCCTCAGCGTTGCGTGGCATGTGTGTATCCATAAACTTTTCAGAGACGTCCCTAAGTTAGCTGGCGGCCTTCGGCCCCAGCAGAGAGATTTGACGCCTGCGTCGCATCGACCGTTAGGCCGGCAGGGCAAGACGGACGTACAGGCAAGTGCCTGCCGGGGGGTTTAATTCTCGTTCCGGCATCCCCATATCTATTTAATGACAAAACCCTATACGCGTGAACCAAAGAAAACCAAGGCTGAGTTGTACGAAATGCTGGCCCAAGCTGTCCGCAATACGCAACCCGAGCCTATTCGCCCGCCGCAGGACAATAGAGACCGCGGCGCTTAACTCAAATTTGAGGTGCAAGAACGTTCGGCCGGCCAACCCTTGCCCCGAGGTGCCCCCCAGCCGAAAGTTCCGACGCAAGCGGCCTCGGCACGCCACGCCGGGGCCGTTTCTGCGCGGGTCAACCTGAGCGATATTTGTTCCATCCAGGCTGACCAGTCCGAATTTGAGGGTTCGCGTCCTATTCGAAAGGCTCCCTCGAACCCGCGCCGGGTTTGTCGCGGGACAAAGAGCGCTGGAACAAAGGCGCTAGCCTCCATTTCCAGGGGAGGTTTCGCATGCCCATTCGCTTTGACGATCTGGTCGACGATGTCATGAGCAAATCGCCGCAGACGATCCGGGTGTTTATCGAGTTCAAGATGCGGTGCGTCGGCTGTCCGATCGCCTGCTTCCACACCGTGGATGACGCCTGCCGCGAGCATGGTGTCGACCGCGAGACGTTTATGAAGGCGCTCTCGGCTTGCGCATGATTGATGCGGTCACGGCCGGGCTGGAGGGTCGCTTTCGCCGCCGGATTGCTCGGCCAGCACAAACAGCTTGTGCGGCTCGCGCAGCACGATGCGTTGCCGGCCGCTCTCGACCAGGCCGCGGCTCTCCCAGCCGCTCAGGATGCGGCTGACCGTATGGAGCGTGGTGCCGGTCATCTGCGCGATGTCCTGGCGGCTGATCGGAAAGTCGATCTCGACGCCGTGCTCGACCTTGTGCCCGGCCTGTTTGGCGAGCCGTAGCAGCGCGTTGGCGACGCGCTGTTCGACCTGCTGCGTCGACATTTCAATCACGCGGGTATGGGTTTCCTGCAACCGGCTGCCGATGGCCTGCAAGGTGTTGGTGGCGAGTTGCGGAAATCGCGACACCAGGCGCGGCCATGTCGCCGACGGCCATGCCAGGGCAACACTGTCGTCCACGGCGGTCGCGGTGGCCGGATAGCGTTGCAGCCCGATCGCGGTCGCGACGCCGAAGGTTTCGCCGGGTGCGACATAGCGCACCACGACCTGTTCTCCCATCGGCGTGGTCTTGCTGGCGCGGACGTGACCGTGCAGCAGGACGAAGAATGAATGCGCCTCTTCGCCCTGTTCGAACACATTGCGGTTCTTTGCAATCCGAAGCGAACGGGTCTCGCGCAGGATCTCACCAAGTTCCTGGTCGGAAAAGCCCGCAAACAGCGGCAAGCCGGCAACCAGCGAACGATCGACCGTGGCCATATTCCCCCACGCACTGCGTTTCACGGGAGTTTAGACCGGGATCACGCCCGATCAAGCGGAAGTTTGCGCTGGCGCAACAAGGACCATCGCAATTGGCCCCAGAATACATAGCAGTTGATGATGATTGGGCAGAAATAGTCATGACCGCCAATCCGTCGAGAAGCGCCCCTGCCGTGTTGCCACTGTTTTCATACGGCTTCCGGCCGTTCTTCCTGTTGGGTTCCATCTATGCTGGCCTGGCGATCCTGGTCTGGCTGCCGGTGTTCTATGGCGAGATCACGCTGACTTCGGCCTTCGTGCCGCGCGACTGGCATGTGCATGAAATGCTGTTTGGCTATCTGCCGGCGGTGATTGCCGGGTTCCTGTTGACGGCGATCCCGAACTGGACCGGGCGGTTGCCCATTCAAGGCAGGCCGCTGATGGGCCTGGTCGCGGTCTGGCTGGCGGGACGGTTATGCGTGACGTTCTCGGCGGATACCGGATGGCTGGCCGCCATGCTGGTCGATGCGAGTTTCCTGCTGCTGGTTGCAGCCGCAGCGAGCCGAGAGATTCTCGCTGGGCGCAACTGGCGCAACATGAACGTGGTGGTCCTGCTGCTGTTGCTGTTTGCGGGCAACGTCGCCTTTCATCTCGAAGCGCATCTTGAAGGTGTGGCCGACATCAGCATCCGCGTCGGCATCGCCGTGGTCATCACGCTGATCGCGCTGATCGGCGGACGCATCGTTCCGAGCTTCACCCGCAACTGGCTGGTGCGCGAAAATCCCGGCCGGCTGCCGGTGCCGTTTGGCCGCTTCGACATCATCGTGGTTGCCGCGGGCGCGCTCGCGCTATTGGCCTGGATCGTCAATCCGACCGGCGCCCTCATCGGCGGCGTGCTTGCCCTGGCCGGAATGCTGCATCTGGTGCGGCTCGGACGTTGGGCGGGAGATCGGACCGCACGCGAGCGGCTATTGGTGATCCTGCATGTCGGCTACGCCTTCGTGCCGATCGGCTTTCTCTTGAATGCGGCGGCGGCCTTTGGACAGCTTCCGCCAAACGCCGGCATTCACGCCTGGATGGTGGGCGCTGCCGGCATCATGACGCTTGCGGTGATGAGCCGCGCCACACTCGGACACACCGGCCAGCCGCTCACCGCATCGCTTGCCACGCAGGCGATCTATGCCGCGATCATCATAGCTGCGGTTTCGCGCATTTGTGCGGTGCTGGAACCGGCTCGCAGCGACGTGTTGCTGCATGTCGCCGCATTGGCCTGGGCCGTGGCGTTTTTCGGTTTCGCGCTTGCCTTCGGGCCGTTGTTGGCCGGCCGCGATCCGCGCGCGAGTTCGGCACGCAAGGCCGCGGCCTGAGCCAGCCGTCGCGATCACGATTATTCCAGTTGTTTTGTATGGGAGGCGCTAGCATCCTCGGCCGCAGGCTGGATGGGGGCTTGCGGGAGACGTTCATGAGCGAGGTCAACCGAAAATTCCATTGGGAAAATGTCTACACCAGCAAGGGCGAAGCGGAAGTCAGCTGGTTTCAGGAGAAGCCCGCGCCGTCACTTGAACTGATCGCCGCTCTCTCTCTTCCCGCAGGCGGCTCCATCATCGATGTCGGCGGCGGGGCGTCGCGCCTCGTCGATGTCCTCATCGAGCGCAATCTTGGCAAGGTCACGGTCCTGGATGTTTCAGCCGCTGCCCTGGACGCAGCCAGGAAGCGCCTTGGCGACAGGGGAGGGCGCGTCACGTGGATCGCCGCCGATGTCACGAACTGGAAGCCGGCCCAAGCGTACGATGTGTGGCACGACCGCGCTGCCTTCCACTTCCTCACCGAGCCTGCCGATCAATCGGCGTATATCACGTGTCTCAAGCAGGGCGTCAGGCCCGGAGGATATGTGATTATCGGGACCTTTGCGCTCGATGGTCCGGAGAAATGCAGCGGCTTGCCCATCGTCCGCTACGACGCAGCTTCCCTGTCGGCGGCTCTTGGGCCCGGCTTCGAACTGATCGACACGCGGCGCCACGACCACCTCACGCCTTGGGGTGCGCTTCAGCGATTTCAGTTCAGCACATTTCGCCGCAAGTGAAACGCGAGCGCGAATCTGGAGCTTCGGTTCTGATTGAATCAGAACCGAAGCTCCAGATTCTTCGTTTTGACGCGTTTTCTTCGCGCGAACCGGTATCACTTCGTTCGAAAACGCCCTAGCGAGGGGTGGCGGCGTCGGCGGTTGCGGGCGAGAACACCACCTCGACCAGGGTGCCGGAACGCTGCCCCGTCTTGATATGAAACTGCGCGCGATTGGCCTCGACCAGCGCCTTCGTCAGCGAAAGGCTGACGCCTGATCCGTCGGGCGCCTGATCCGAGGGGCCTTGGGTGCGGAACGGCTCCATCGCGGCGGCCACTTCGTTGTCGTTGAGCCCATGGCCGGTATCGCGGACCCGCAAGACCACCTCGCCGAAATCGGTCAGCGCGGTCGAAACGATGACCTGGCCGCCGGCTTTGGCAAGGTGAATCGAATTGCCGATCAGGTTGAGCATGATCTGGCGCAAGCGCGCGCGCGTCGGCGACGACCGGCGGCAACAGATGCGCCAGCGAAGTGCGGATGATGATGCGCTCGCGGTTGGCCTGCGGCTGCATCAGCGCGACGCAGCTCTCGACCAGATCGTTGAGGTTCTGGTTGGCGAAGGCGAGCTCGAGCTTGCCGGTCTCGATCCGGCTCAGATCGGTGAGATCGTCGACGATGGCGATCACGCGCTCGCCGGAAGCGCGGATGTCCTTCATGTATTCGACGTAACGCTCGTTGCCGAGCGCGCCGAACCGCTCTTCGATCATCACTTCGGCAAATCCGATGATGGCGTTGAGCGGCGTGCGGATCTCATGGCTGATCCGCGCCAGCAGGTCGGCCTTGGCGTTGGCCGCGCGATCGGCCAGCCGCCGCGCCTCGCGCACTTCGCTCTCGCTTTTCTTGGCCTGCGACAGATCGCGGAACACGGCGAAGAAATTCGGCCCCTTGGCCTGCGTCCGTCCCATGGTCATCGACAGCGGGATCAGGCCGCCGCCGCGCACACGGCCCAGCACCTCGCGGCCGTGCTCGAGCAGGCTGGCGACGCCCTTGCCGTTGGTGCGGTCGAGATAGTCCTTGACCGCGCGCCTGGCTCTCCGGCGCGAACAGCGTCGGCGAGATTGCGTTGCACGAGCTCCTCGCCGTCATAGCCGAACAGCGCCTCCGCGCTGCGGTTGCACGAATTGATGTTGCCTTCGGCATCGAACATCACGATGCCGTCGGCGGTGGTATCGAGGATGGCGCCGAGTTCCTCGGCATTGGCGTGGCCGACCGGGGACGGCGTTGGCGCGGGCGGTGGCGCTGCGGCCGCGACGATGGCGGCGGCGTTTTCGCCGGCTGCGCCGGAGAAAATCAGGGCATGCGCGGGTTCGTCGTCCCAGCTGATCGCATGGAGCCGCGCGTCGATCGGCAGACGGCGGGGTTGCGATGGGGGAAGATTGCGTCGCCGAAATCCTCACCGGCGTGCCGGTGTCGGATGTGCTGCTGGCACTGGAAACGCCGGGTTCGACATAGAGCGCGTCGAGACCGCCTGCTTGCTCGAGCGCGTGAAGGCTGGGATAGCCGATGCGGTCGAGAAACGCGCGGTTGGCATAGAGCAGCCGGTCGAGCCGATAGATCAGGACGCCGTCGGGCAGTAGATCGAGCAGCGCCTTGTCGCGCCGGGCCTCGCCGCGGGCCGGCGGCTCGGGGCGTGTCAGCCAGGTCGGCGGCTCGGCGGCAGCCTCCAGCGATTGCGGCGGCTGGCGGTTCGACGACCGCTTCCGCCGTGCTGGCGGCGTTTAGCGTGTTGGGGGCGTGATTCTCGCCTTCGAGCCGCGCCGACAATTGCCGGGCCAGCTCGTTGAAGGCGCTGTTTTCCACCGGCGTCAGGACCGGCGTGCGTACTTCGCTGATCGGCCGAAACGGAACCACGTTCTTGAGCGCTTCACTGGGCGTTTCCACGGGCGTATCCAAATCGGTTCGTGTTGAAGTGTCCAAACTTGTCGCTGCCGGCGATTCCGCGCCGGCGGCGGGTGCAACGACTGAGCCTGCGGACGGTTCCGCGGCAGGCAAGGGCATGGCCTGGTCCGCCACGAGGGTGCCGGACGAAATGGGAACTTCGGATGGCAAGTTATTGAAGAATTCATGACGGCGTAGGGCGTCGAGCCGCGCGAGACCCTCGACGTCGCGGCAGACGCCGAGGCCCCGATAGCCGATGAACTTTCCGGTGTGGTCATAGATCGGCAACGCCGACAGTTCGACCGCAAGACGGCAGCCGCCATCGACCGGCCAGTTCAGGGTGATGCCGCTCCAGGTGCCGCGCGTCGCAATCGCCTTGACAACTTGGCCATCCGGATCGAGGCCGAGCGTCTCGGCGAATTCGCCCCATGGCCGGCCGAAGCCGGCAGCGGTGCGCACGCCGATCAGGCGGCTGAACTCGTCGGGACCCGGCGAAAAGCGGCCGTCGGCGTCCATCTGCCAGGTAAAGCGCAGTGGATGTCGGCGCGGCTGCGACGAGGACTCATCGGGCGCTGCGTTTGCTTCCGCCGGTGTTTCGTCGTGGGTCGCCGCGGCTGGCGGCGGCTCGGGCGATTGTTTGGCGGCGAGGTGTGTGAGCGCAGGCGCCTCGGGCGTTTCGGCGAATTCGTCGACCAGCGCGAATTCGGCAGGCGCTTCGCCCGACAGCGCGGGCTGCTCATAATCAGGCGTAGGCAGATCGCCGGGCGGCGCGACGCACTCGGTGGTTGGCGTGGCCGCGACGTCTGCCGTCGAGTGCCTGACATGCGCTTGCTGTGTCGCACCTGGCGCGATCAGTGCGACCAGGCCGACATCGGCGCCGATGCCGACGCGCTGCAGCACCATGTGGCCGATGCCTGCCGGGGTTTCGGCAGCGGCCCTGCCTCAGTGCTTCGCTGCGCGCCTCATCAAGTCCGGCATCGGAAAGATTGCGAAAGCCGATCAGCGATCGCGCCGCTTCGCTGGCGCCGACGAACATGCCGTCGCGCGCAAACGCGGCGATCGGCGTGTCGATGCCCTCGACCAGCCGTTGCAGCCGCTCGACCAGCGGCATCGCGCGGCCGACCGGCTCGGTGGCCACGATCAGAATGCCGTGGCGGCCATCGGCGAAATCAAGCCGCGCGCAGCCGCAGGTGATCAGCGTTCCGAGCGCAGCGCCGAAGCCGCGCAGCCGCTCCAGCCGGACCGCGCCGGTCGGCGGCAGATGGTGGGCGAGCTGCGCCACCTGGCGGCGGTGCGAATCCGCCGGGCCGAAGGTTTTCATGGCAAGGCTTGCGCCATTGGCCGCGCCGAACACGCGGGCGCCGACCGGATTGGCCCACAAGATGCGCGTGCCGTCGGCCGACCAGAGCCACGCGGGCAGGGGGCTCGTTGCATGCACCGCCAGTCGCGGATCGCCGACACCTCGCAACTGGAATTCAGCGTTGTTCATCGCGGTGATATGACCAGCGGGGTTGGCTGTTACTCGATCATGGCGTCAGACCTCGGCGGCCAAACGATGACAGCGTTAATGGATCGTTAGTATCGCCTTGGGGCCGCGGCAGGTCCACGGTCCGCCCCGGGGAAAGGCCCGTAAAGCCACAATAACCTTAACCCCCCATGGACCTTGTCGGTGAGTTCGGCGTTGGGTGCTTGAGGGATCATCAAATCTCCTGGATGTGGGCACCCGCGTCATGCAGGCGATGTGTTTTGCGAATAGGCTTGAGCCGGCGCGAACCGGGAACCGGGTGGGATTGTCGCTTGAAGCGCAAACCGGAGGTGAACCATGAACGAACAAGTACGTGACCGTTTCGAGATTCCGAAGCAAGTGCGATCGATGGTCGAGACCGGCGTCGATCAGGCCCGCAAGGCCTTCGAAAAATTCATCGCCAGCGCGCAAACGACCGCGGGTTCGCTCGAGGAGCGAAGTGCGACCGTGCGTGAAGGCGCCAGGGATGTTCGCGCCAAGGCGATTTCCTATGCCGAAAAGAACGTGCAGGCCTCGCTGGACTATGCGCAATCGCTGCTGCACGCCAAGGATCTGACCGAAATCATGCGCCTGCACGGCGAATATGTGCAGTCTCAGATGCGGTCGCTGGCGGAGCAGGCAAGCGAAATGGGCCAAATCGTGAGCCGTGCGGCAATGGAGGCGGCCAAGCCAAAAAACTGAGAATTTCCAAGGCCTAAGAGTTCAAAACGTCGCCCCGGAAGGGAAGGACTGGCGCAGCGGACAAGGCGCCTGTGCGCTTTTTATATGGCACTGCACACAAATTTTCATTGCGTTGCACAAAATTGCCATGATAATGTGCTTATCTAGTAGGCGCCCAGGAAGGGCATCTCCGCCGACGTGATCCGTGTCGACGTTCCCGGTTGCCGGGCGCGCAAGGGGTCACACCGTTTTTCACCCCCCGCTGCGAAGGATACATGCCATGGTCAACCCCTCCGATCCGTTCTCCTCTTCCGTCATACCATTCGAAGTCCCCGAGCAAATGCGTGCGTTCGCCGAGAAGGGCGTTTCGCAGGCGCGCGACAGCTACGCCAAGTTCAAGGACGTCGCCGAGAGCCACAATTCCACGATCGAGGCGGTATTCGCCAGCGCCAGCAAGGGCGCCAGCGAATATTCGGCCAAGCTGATGGAAATGATGAAGGCCAACACCACCGCAACGCTCGACTTCGCGCAGGAACTGATCGGCGTCAAAACGCCTTCCGAGGCGCTGGAGCTGTGGACCGCTCACGCCAAGAAGCAGTTCGAGGCGTTGACCGCCTACAGCAAGGAACTCGCCGAACTGTCCCAGAAGGTCGCGGCCGAGACCGTCGAGCCGATCAAGGCCAGCGCGTCGAAGATGTTCAAGCCGGCGGCCTGATCGAGCATTCGCGGATCAAAAAAAGCCCGGGCCCTGCGCCCGGGCTTTTTGTTGTGTGCCGAGCATGATCGACAGCTTGGAGGTGGAAGTCCTCTACCCAGCCTGATGGCGGCGAAGGGTTAGCGAAGCGCAAGGGCGTTGCCGCGAGGCAGGGTCTGAAGGAAGCGTGGAGCAAAGCCGCGACCCGATGGACAAGAACCGGATAAGCAGGCCTAGCCGGCCGGACGAGCGAGCAACTGATCGCGAAGTCCACAGTCATCAACGACCGGGGTGGTAAATTCGGCGGGTGCGCGGTGAAGGCGGTCGAACTTACCTCGGGAGATCTGTGCCGTTGTCCGGTTTGCCGGACTGAACCCGCCGAAAGGAGCGTTGATCGTGGTGCAGAAGTCAGCAGAGGGCATATTGTGCGCTGGGCAGCGCATGAATCAGGAGGGTTCAAGTCCCTCCGGCGCTCGAATGAGGGGCGCTGTATCCAAAGGTGGGGGTAATGCCTCGCCGGCCAGCGGGTTCGCTCGCTGGAGGACAGGGTGTCCGGAGCGATCTGGAATCCGAAGGGTTTGAGGAGAAGTATCGGGCTGTAATCGAATGGGAGAGATCCCTGATGAACAGGTCGGCCAAAGATGGGGTTAGGTCGAGCCCGCAGTATGGGGGCGAAGGCGTTACTCATTCACCCATCGCACCAAGGTGTTTGCTGGCGGCACGATACGGAAGATTCAAGCGTGACCCCAGGAGACCTGTCGGTGTCCTGGTTTTAAACCAGGTAAGCGACCCTATAAGCGAAAGCGAAATGGGAAGCGATGCACCGCCAGGAGTCGGAGAACGTAATAGTACCTGAAGCGCGAGACGAATAACTCGCGTGACCGGCGACGGCGGATCGAGAGTGGTCCGGGGAAGGACGTTCGTGAATGGATCGAGCTTTGAGCGATTGAGGTAGATGAGAAAGGAGCGTGAAGATGGATAGTTCCCTTTGTGAAAAACCCGAACGTCACGCTTCGAGGAGACTATCCGATCATTTGATGTTCGAAGGTCAGAAGCAGGAGGTCCACTCTCTGGTGGACACGGTAGGTCAGCCTTGTCTCACTGATCCCTTCTCTCCGGACCTCGCAAAGCCATTCATGAAAGCGGAATGCGGGAAAACTGCACGTTCCGTTTGAGTGGCGGACGGAGGCGAGCCCTTCAATGGGCGCCTCCTCCGACCCGACAGGCGACATCTGTCGTACGAAGGCCCGAACGTTGGAAGTGACGAGTAGATGCAGTGATATCGCAACGACCATGCGGCTGAATTCCGGGCAACCGGCCTCCGGCTGGCGGGAAAGGGTGAAACCCGGACTGGCGCTGATCAGAGGAGTCGAAGCCGATGCGACGATGGCTGACATCCAAACTACGGCGTCAATAGAGCAACTATTGCCGCTCAATCCAGCGAACCGCCGTATACGGACCCGTATGTACGGTGGTGTGGGAGGGGGGAGCCGCGAGGTTTCCCCCTATCCCGATTGAAGACCCCGATACGGCCGGTCGAGAATCCGCTTCCTCCCTGCGCGCGCAGGTGCGCCGGTTGCGGTTTTGGCGTGCTGGCCGGCCTTGCCAAAGCGCGACGTTGCACCTAGTTTCCGCCCGGTTCAGAGCCCGCTTTTTTCGGGCCGGCAAAGGATGCAGTTGTAGCTCAGTTGGTTAGAGCGCCTGTCTGTGGAACAGGAGGTCGGTGGTTCGAGCCCACCCAACTGTACCATTTCCGCTTCTTTCTCCCGAACGCGCGCGCACTCTCGCACCGGAACAAGCTATGCGCGGGACCGCATACCGTGCTAACGCACCGGCGCTACAATTAAATTCGGGGAGCCGCGATGTCCGACAGTCCCAGAGTGAGCTCGCTTGCGATCTTTGGCTTGATATTAGCCGTCCTGATCTCGCCGCGCTCTGCTCACGCGCAACTCACTGACCAGGACAGATGGGCCGTGATCGACGTGACCGCGGCGATCAATCGCGCATTGGAAGAAAGCAAGGGAGGCGTCGAACTGCGTGAAAAGGTCGTGCGCCGCTTGTCTGAATGCTCGCTGATGTATGGGGCTCTTTTCAAACTGGCGACCAAAACGGAAACCAAGAAAAGCTACTTTCAAGCGCAACTATCAACCCTCGAAGTTAAATCGGTGATTGCCCAACCATTGCCATCGGACAGATACAACGACGTTATAGATGCCGCCAAAAAATCGGTGGCAAAGATGTCGGATGAGCTGAAGAAACACCACGAAAAAGAACTGCTTCCTTTCCTGAAAAACTGCAAATCGCTCAATGAAGTGAAAGAAATCAAAAATGCTTTCCGGGAGATTTCACTCCAGTAAGCCGCAGGCAGTCTCCAGGGGGACCTGACGCAGACCTGCGGGCCTCACTCCCGGATGAACCCGACACGGTATTCTTGCGACCTAGCATCAGGTGATTTGTCCGCGGCTGAGAACCGCGCCGATGCCATGCATGGTTCGTTATGGCCACTATAATCGGGAGATCGATCGCGGTTTGTCTGGGCATGATGGTCGTGCTGCCGGGAGCGGCGACGGCTGCGGAGACCGCAACGGTGCAATCCTTGCTCAGACAGGAATTCGCCATCGTGGGTGCGATTACCAGCCCGGCGGGGCCAGGTCTGTTCTTGCAGAAGAAGGACCAGCTATTCGTATGCTTCGTTTCAGAAACGCCTAAATCGTTGGCCGTGACAACCCGATACTGCAAGCCCGTCCAGTGATTCCTGGTCCGTGAAACCATTTTTGGTGACGGGATCGCGGCTTGGACCCTTTATCGGAGGCTGTCCCAGCGTTCGGTCCGCCAACGTTCGGCGATCCGATATCGCTCAAGCACGAGATGGGGTCGGCCGCGCTGGGTCAGCATGTGGCTCATCGCCAATCCGGCGTGACCACCGCCCACGATGAGCGTCTCTACGCGTTCAGCGGACATGGATTCTTTGCGAGGAAAGAATGTGTTCTTGATGTCAGTCTATGGCACTGAGCCGACATTTCGCCGGGCTTTCTGTCTGTCCAGGTTCTCTTGCGCTGCGTCCCTGGCTTTCCACTGTTGCCCGATGCCGAGTGGCCTCATCTGCTTGCCAACCCTCCGCCATTCACCCACACTTCGCGGGACTAGGAATCGGGGGATTTCATGTTTGCCATTGCCGTCAGCCCCAGAGGAGCGCACTTCAGTCTGCCTTTCGCGATGGCGTTCTCGGTCTGGCTCTGGCCGGCGGCGAGTTGGGCCTATACCCCCGAGGAGCAGGCAGCCTGCTCCGACGATGCATTCCGGCTGTGCAGCGCGGAGATCCCGGATGTCGATCGCGTCACGGCCTGCATGGTCAGGCAGCAATCCCAGCTCAGTCCGGGCTGCCGGGTCTACTTCAGGCCCGATCCGCCGGACCCGCCTGCGGCGAGCGGAAATCCCCTCAGCATCAAGCCGGCGCAGCCGCAAAAACCACACAAGCCGAGGAAGCACAGCCCCAGGAAGCAGGCTTAAGTCGCCCGCGCTGACAGCGCCACCGCGCATTCATATCATTGTCTTGCCCCGGACTCGGTTTGTTCGCGCGGCTGCCCGTGGTTTCCCACTTTCGCAGCCAGCGATTTCCTCGGATCCGACCCCTCGATTCGACCTCGGGTCTGTCCGCGCCGCCCGGTGTGCCTCAAAATCAACCTGACTGACAAATCAGTGGCTTCACCTCAATTGGCCACACATTTTTCTTCCACGAATCAGCGCGCTGATTCATTTTCGCCACCTGGGGTCAATCTGGAGGCGAAAAGTATGAACGTCATTGTTTTCGCATCGCGTAAAGGGGGCTCGGGGAAAAGTACCCTGGCCGCCCATCTCGCTGCGCACGTCCACAAGGTAACGAAACCAACTCTGCTTGTTGATGCCGACCCGCAGGGATCGCTCACGCTGTGGCACAAGCTGCGGGGCACCAATGAGCCGCCGATCAAGACCGCAGTCAATTCCGTCAGCGGGATCCTCGCAGCGGCCAAGCGTGACGGTTTCGAATGGGTGTTCATCGACACGCCGCCAAATCTTTCAGCGGTCGTGGACGATGCCATCAGGAACGCCACCATGGTGGTCATTCCGGCGCGGCCGGGGGTGTTCGACGTCAACGCCGTGCAGGAAACGATACAAATCTGCCGAGCCGCGCGCAAACCCTATGCGGTCGTGCTCAACGGCGCGCCTGCACGGCGGGATGAGGTGGAAAGTCGCATCGTGTCCATTGCGCGGGAAGCGCTGGCCAAGTTCCGCGCCCCGGTCTGGGGCGGGCAGATCACCAACCGCGCCGATCTTTTGATGGCGCTCGGCAAGGGCGAGGGCGCCCGCGAATATTTCGCGGAAGGACGCGCGGCGGCGGAAATCGGCCGGCTGTGGGCTGCGATCGAGCGTTCGGTGAAGGCGATCCGTGGCACGGCCTCGGCGAGTGGCACGATGCACAAGCAGGCGGCATAGTCTGCCACACGGGCGGAAGGAAGAAGAACGCGCGAGTTCCGCGCGTTGCTCGCTTTCCGCAAGACGTCATCCCGGGTGAGCTACCCGCTCACTCGGGATGACGTTGCGCGCGTGAGTGATGAGCGCGCCGCTCAATTCACCATCAGCACATAGAACAAAACCACCGGCGACATGCTCAGGATGACCGACCAGATCCCGACCGCCCAAAGGATGTCCTGGATGCAGAAGCCCAGTGGCCTGGGGTTTGCCTTGTCCTTGGTGTCCATAACGCCCCCGCGTTTCTTGTTTTTATGGCGGTATTGATATGCGATGAATTTTAAAAAGCCGGTCGCGAACTCGCTCGTATTTTGAACAAAGCCGCTACGGCGGATTAACCACTGCCAAAGCGTTTTGCGTTTTCAAGCAAAGCCTGCCCCGGACACGCTGGGTACCGGTTCGTGTGAAGAAAACGCGTCAAACAACAGACGCGTTTTCAGGCGCAGCGCCGGACCCGTGATCCCGCCTGGGCATTGGTACGCGCGAAGGGCGCTTGGAATAATGGAAGCGTTTGCCGGCGAGGCGATGAAGCTTTCGCCTCAGCTGCCCATCAACAGGTGCAGGGCCACTACCGGGGCGATGCCGAGCACGGCCGCCCACAGCCCGAACGAGGACACCAGGAGAAGATCCCGCTTCCTCTCGGCCCTTTCGCAATAGCGTGTGTTCTGGATGATCTGAGTGGTCATTGATTCCCCCCGCTTTTTGTTCGTGGGGAATTCAATAGGCGCCAACTCCTAAGATACGGATCGGCGGATGTCTCGGATTTGAGAGGTTCCCTTTACCGCGCGTTAACTACAGCAGGTTTCCGCACAAGTCCTTCTTGGTGTCCCGGACGCGGTGCACCGCCTCTTGGCGGTGCACCGCAGAGCCGGGACCCACAAGTCGCGGATCAGATAGACCCTGGATCAGCAGCGCATCGCGCGCCGCAAGCCATTGCGTCGAAGACGCGCGTGAACGCGCTGATGGCACTGCGCAGCATCCGGGGAACGACGGTCGGCTATCGGTCGGCGCGGCCGACCACGTCCATCAGCTCGGCGATCTTGCGGCGCTGATCGGCCTTGTCGCCGGAGCTGATCGCGTGCTCGACGCAATGGGCGACGTGGTCGCGCAGGATTTCCTCCTCGACCCGGCGCAGCGCCGCCTTTGCCGCCGCGATCTGGGTCACCACGTCGATGCAATAGCGGTCGTCCTCGACCATCCCCGCAAGCCCGCGGATCTGGCCCTCAATTCGCTTCAGCCTTTTCAGACAGGACGTCTTGATCTCGTTGCGCATATGCTCCATATACCCCCATAGGGTATATTATTCAAGGGGCCGGGAGAGCAATGGCGCAGATCGAACATGCACACGGCACGGGGGCCGCCCGCGCCGGCCATCATCACGGGGCGGCCTCCTGCTGCGGAGCCAAACATCGTGGCGAAAACGAACCTGGCGTCGCGATCGATCCGGTGTGCGGCATGAGCGTCAACCGCGCGACCGCCAAGCACCGCTTCGAATACCGGGGACAGGAATATCTCTTCTGCGGCGCGCGCTGCCGCGAGCGCTTCGAGGCCGAGCCCGAGAAATTCCTCAAGCCCAAACAGCCTGAGCCGGCGGCGCCGGCCGGCACGATCTACACCTGCCCGATGCATCCGGAGGTCAGGCAGGTCGGCCCGGGAACCTGCCCGATCTGCGGCATGGCGCTGGAGCCCGAACAGGTTTCGCTCGATCAGGAGCCCGATCCGGAACTGATCGACATGACCAGGCGCTTCCGGATCGCGCTGGTGCTGACCCTTCCGGTATTTGCGATCGAGATGGGCAGCCATCTCGGCCTGATGCATCTCGTGCCGCCGGCATGGTCGAACTGGATTTCCTTTGCGTTGTCGACGCCGGTGGTGCTGTGGGCTGGCGCGCCGTTTTTCGTGCGCGGCTGCCGCTCCGTCATGACGCGCCATCTCAACATGTTCACGCTGATCGCGATGGGCACCGGCACGGCCTATCTCTACAGCGTGGTGGGCACGCTGGCGCCGCAAGTCTTTCCGCCGGCCTTCCGCGACATGCATGGCGCGGTTGCGGTGTATTTCGAGGCGGCCGCCGTGATCACGGTGCTGGTGCTGCTCGGCCAGGTGCTGGAACTGCGGGCACGCGAGCGCACTTCCGGTGCGATCCGCGCGCTGCTCGGGCTGGCGCCGAAAACCGCGCGGCGCATCACCGATCACGGCGACGAGGATGTCGCGATCGATGCGATTGCGGTCGGCGATCGCCTGCGGGTCCGTCCCGGCGAGAAGATTCCGGTCGATGGTCTTGTCACCGAGGGGCATTCCTCGGTCGACGAATCCATGGTGACCGGCGAGTCGATGCCGGTGTCGAAGGGGCAGGGCGCGAGCGTGATCGGCGGCACCGTCAATCAGAGCGGCGGGCTGGTGCTGCGAGCCGAAAAGGTCGGCCGCGACACCATGCTGGCGCGGATCGTCGACATGGTGGCCCGCGCCCAGCGCTCGCGCGCGCCGATCCAGCGCCTCGCCGACCGGGTCGCCGGCTGGTTCGTGCCGGCGGTGATCGCGGTGGCGCTGCTCGCGTTTGCGGCCTGGATGAGTTTCGGGCCCGAGCCGCGCTTCACCTTCGGCCTGGTCGCGGCGGTGACGGTGTTGATCATCGCCTGTCCCTGCGCGCTTGGGCTGGCCACCCCGATGTCGATCATGGTCGGCGTCGGACGCGGCGCCCGTTCGGGCATCCTGATCCGCGACGCGCAGGCGCTGGAGCAGTTCGAGCGCATCGACACCATCGTCATCGACAAGACCGGCACGCTCACCGAAGGCAAACCGAAGCTGGTGTCGATGGCCACGGCCGGCGGCGTCGAGGAGAACGAATTGCTGCGGCTTGCCGCCAGCGTGGAGCGCGGCAGCGAGCATCCGCTGGCGCAGGCGATCCTCGATGCCGCGACGGGGCGCGGGCTCGCGCTCGGCGAGGTCTACCGGCTTCGCCTCGCCCTCCGGCAAGGGCGCGACGGGGAGTCGTCGACGGCAAGGCGGTTGCGCTCGGCAATGCCATGCTGATGCGTGAGCTGAACATTGCAACGAACGAACTCGACGCCGCCGCCGAGACCGCGCGGGGCAGCGGCGCCACCGCGATCTATGTCGCGATCGACGGCCGCGCCGCCGGCATCATCGCCATCGCCGATCCGATCAAGCCGTCGGCGAAGGCCGCCCTCCGCGCGTTGCGCGCAGAGGGCCTGCGCATCGTGATGCTGACCGGCGACAATGTGACCACCGCGCGCGCGGTGGCCTCAGAGCTTGGCATCGACGAGATCGAGGCCGGCGTTTTGCCGGAGCGCAAGAGCGATGTGGTGCAGCGTCTGCGCAAGGCAGGCCGCCGCGTCGCCATGGTCGGCGACGGCGTCAATGACGCGCCGGCGCTGGCCGCCGCCGATGTCGGCGTCGCCATGGGCGGCGGCACCGATGTCGCGATCGAAAGCGCCGGCGTCACGCTGCTGACCGGCGATCTCGCAGGCCTGGTGCGGGCGCGGCGGCTGTCGGTCGCGACCATGCGCAATATCCGGCAGAACCTCGCCTTCGCGTTTCTCTACAATGCCGCCGGCGTGCCGATCGCGGCCGGCGTGCTCTATCCCGTGTTCGGCATCCTGCTGTCGCCGATGGTGGGCGCGGCCGCGATGGCGCTGTCGTCGGTCAGCGTGATCGGCAATGCGCTGCGGCTGGCAAGGGTGAAGTTGGATTAGGTCGTGAAATGGTCGACCCGGCTCGCCCCGTCAGCTTTCGCAGGTACCAGGCAACGGATTACGGCTCGGTCGCTTCGCTGTGGACGCGCATCAATCGCGAACTCGCGCCGGCCGGGATGGAGGAGTTGTTCGAGCAATACATCGCGACGATTATTGACGGTGAGCTAAAGCAGCTTCTCGACGTCTTTTCCGAGGCAAGGCGAAACGCCTTCTGGGTCGTCGAAAGCGAAGACCAGATCGTCGGTTCGTTTGGCATCGAAAGCCGAAGCGCTGACGAAACAGAGCTTCGCCGAATGTACCTCGATGAAAGCTGCCGAGGTTCAGGCCTTGCTAAACGCATGCTCGATTTTGCGCTAGCCGAAGCGCGTGCCCGTGGATTTGCCAGGATGATTTTGAGCACAGCCGAGATTCAGAAGGCGGCCGACAGGTTTTATCGAAAGAGCGGATTTCGGCTGATTCGGACCGAGGTCGCCGACAACATGACCGCCAAGCAGGCGGGTGGCGGCTTGACCCGGTTTCATTTTGAGAAGGTCCTCTGACCGCCTCAGATCTTGAAGTCTAGTTGCCCTTGAGCTGACTGAGCCGATTGCGAAGGTTTGTGCTTGCTTTCGCGAAATGAGGGCGCGCCCAGTTCACACGAGGATCGCTCGGGGCCTCGTTCAGGGCCAAGGCAGCCTTATCGATGAAGGCCTCCACGCCCTCGGTTTTTCGCTTGTCCAGGAGCTCTTCGGCCTGACGCAATGCTCTCTTGGCATCGTGCATCGACACCTCGCCGGCCGGCACGCCGTTTGGAAGCTCGCCGTCGCACCCGGGAAGATCGGCGACGCGCTCCGTCTTTCGCCAGTCTTCCAGTTGTCCGCAGCCACGTGCGGGATCATGCCACCATTCGATCGCGTTCGCCGAGGTTGTAGCCAACAGATAGAAACCAAAGATCACAAGAATTCGTGTCATCCCGAACCCCTCCGTCCCCTCGAAGGCTCACGCGTCCGTCCCGGCATGATCAAGATGGCCTGAACGCAGTATGTCATCGCGGGTTACCGGCCGCAACAGAGCGCGGCTTACAACCCCGCCGACGCCGCTCCATTTCCGCATCCAGCCGCGCCGCGAGTTCGGCACTGACTTCCACCATCGGCAGGCGGACCTCCGCGCTGTCGATCAGGCCCGCGCGCGAAAGCCAATACTTGGCCGGCGCCGGGCTTGGCTCGGCGAACAGCAACCTGGTCAGCTCGGATACGCTCTCCCAACGCGCCCGCGCGGCGTCGTGATTGCCTTCCTTCCAGAGCGTGCGAACGGCCGCAAAAGCCTCGGTCTCGACATGGGCCGACAGCAGGATAGCGCCGTCGGCGCCGTCGGTGAGCGCCTCGTAATATTGTGCGTCCTCGCCGGTCAGAATCCGAAAGCCGGATGGCCGCCGCCGCAACAGATCGATCGACTGGGCGCGGTCGGCGCCGCAATCCTTCAGGCCGACAATGTTTTGATGCTGCGCGAGTTCAAGCATCGTTTCGTTGTCGAGATTGACGGATGTGCGATAGGGGATGTTGTAGAGCACGATCGGCCAGGAGGCGTGATCGGCGAGCGTGATGAAATGTTGGAGCATGCCGCGCTGGGAGGGGCGCGAGTAATACGGGCTTGCGATCAAGTAGCCGTCGATCGGCCAGGCCGCCGTCTCGTCCAGCGTGTCGCACATCTTTCGGGTATGGCTGCCGGATAGCCCAAGACAGATCGGCATGTAACGCGCGCGTCCGGCGAGTTCGTCTCGCGTCACGGCCACGATCCATTCAAGCTCGGCCATGCCGAGCGTCAGGCCTTCGCCTGAGGTGGCGGCGAGGATCAGCCCGTCGATCGGCAGGCCTGCGTAGTGGCGCACCAGCCGCCGCAGCGAGGTCTCGTCGACGACGCCGTCGCGAAACGGCGTCACGAGCGGCAGCCAAAGGCCGTGCAGCAAAGATCGAAGGCCGGAAGTTTGAAAGGCATTCATGGTCCATCTCCTTGAACGATTGGGCCGGAGACGGGACAAGAAAAAACTCCGCACCTCACGGCGGGTTTTTTTCGGATCGGGATGAAGCGAGAAGTCTATCGCGCGCGCCGATTCGAAGCCCCCGGAAGGGGGGCTTTTTTCGACAGCGCGGCTATGCACGGAATTCGTGATCATTGGGGGATGATGATGCGGGCGCGTCCCGCTGTCAACGGAGGCACTCGTTTGGGGGCTCGGCGCGACCCACGAAAAAAAGCCGGGCTCGTGAGAGCCCGGCTTTGAGTATTGGCCACGTGGGGCCGACACAATCACCTTCCAAGAGGGATAACCGAGCGCCCGCGCCACTGGAGGAGGGGGACATATGTGCAGACGCGAAGCTCAGTATGAGGAGAGTATTGTCTGCGTTGCCACCCTGCAGCAACCGCCCGCGCCGCATGTCAGTCATGCGGAGAGTAGGGGGTTATCGAGCGATAATTAAGACGGCCAGCGCTGCGCCTTGCTCACCACGAAGTCGCGGAACACCTGCACCCGGGCCACCGTCTTCAATTCCTCGGGATAAACGAAGTAAGTATCGAGCTGAATAGAATCCGATTCTCCGAAAAGCTGAACCAGGCGATTGTTTTCCTCGACCAGGTAGTCGGGAAGCGCGGCGATGCCCAACCCCTGCTGGCAGGCGCGCACCAGGCCGAGGATATTGTTGACCTTGAAATAGGCCTCGCGCGGGCCCGAGCCATTGCGGCCGGCCTCGATCAGCCAGTTGCGGTTTTGCAGATGCGGCGCGACCTGCCCGTCCGAGAGGGTAATGATGCGGTGCGCGTCGAGTTCATCCAGCGTCCGCGGCGTGCCGAAGCGCTTGATGTATTCCGGCGAGCAATAGGCGTGGAAGCCCATCGCGAACAGCTTGCGCTGGATCAGGTCGGGCTGCGTCGGCTTGCGGGTGCGGATCGCGACGTCGGCCTCGCGCATCGAGAGGTCGAGTTCCTCGTCGGTGACGATCAGGGCAATGCGGATTTCCGGATAGAGCGCGGTGAATTCGCCGAGCCGCGGAATCAGCCAGTTGATGCCGACGCCGGGGGTGGTGGTGATCTTGAGGTCGCCGCTCGGCCGCTCGCGGCTGTCGGTCAATTTCGCCCGCGCCGCCTGCAGCTGCATGAACACGTCATGCGCGGTGCGGAACAGCAGATCGCCCTGCTCGGTCAGAATCAGACCGCGGGCATGGCGGTGAAACAACGAAACCGAGAGCTCCTGCTCCAGCGCGCTGACCTGCCGTGAAACGGCCGATTGTGAAAGGCCGAGCTGTTCGCCGGCATGCGTGAAGCTTCCCGCTTCCGCCGCTGCGTGAAACACCTTCAGCTTATCCCAGTCCATATCCGTAAATCCGTCGCGGGTTCGAGGCATGGTTCATTCCGCTGCCGCGCGGTCGCTCGCGCGCAGCGCGAGGAAGCGTTCGGCCTCAAGGGCGGCCATGCAGCCGAGGCCTGCGGCCGTGACTGCCTGCCGGTAGGTTTCGTCGGCGACGTCGCCGGCGGCAAATACGCCGGGCACTGAGGTCGCGGTCGAGTTTGGCGCCACCTCGACATAGCCCGATGGTTTCAGCTTGACCTGGCCGACAACGAGGTCGGTCGCGGGCGCATGACCGATCGCGATGAAGACGCCGTCGGCCGGCACTTCGCTTAACTGCGCCGGTCTTGACGTTCTTGAGCCGGACATGGGTGACCTTGGCCGGGCTTTCGGTGCCGCGGATTTCGTCGATCGCCGAATCCCACACCACCTTGATCTTGGGGTGCTTGAACAGACGGTCCTGCAGGATGCGCTCGGCGCGGAAATGATCGCGACGGTGCACGATCGTCACCTGCGTGGCGAAGTTGGTCAGGAACAGCGCTTCCTCGACCGCGGTGTTGCCGCCGCCGACCACGACGACTTCCTTGCCGCGATAGAAGAATCCGTCGCAGGTCGCGCAGGCCGAGACGCCAAAGCCCTTGAATTTCTCTTCCGACGGCAGGCCAAGCCAGCGCGCCTGCGCGCCAGTGGCGAGGACGACGGTCTCGGCGAGATAGACGTCGCCGCTGTCGCAGGTCAGGCGGAATGGCCTTTGCGCGAGCTCGAGTTTGGTGACGAGATCGGTGACGATCTTGGTGCCGACATGGGCGGCCTGTTTTTCCATCTGCTCCATCAGCCACGGACCCTGGATGACGTCGGCAAAGCCCGGATAGTTCTCGACATCCGTGGTGATGGTGAGCTGTCCGCCCGGCTGAATGCCCTGGATCAGCACTGGCTCGAGCATGGCGCGCGCGGCGTAGATCGCGGCGGTGTATCCGGCCGGGCCGGAACCGATGATGACCACCTTCGCGTGAATGGGGGCAGGCATAAGCAGGATCCCACTCATAAGGGAATTTGGCGAGCGCTTGAGCGGAATTCGCTCAAGAAGGCATCGCAACGGTGCCAAAAGCGTCAAATCCAACTCTAGGACATCTGGCGAGCCATGCAAGAATTGCAATTCAAATAAGCAAAATTTCCCGTGAGCAGGGGATATGGCGCAGCGCACGCGCAATAAAATTGCGCAACCGAGGTGAGCTGGGTTAAGACTGTTGCCGCTACAACTCGCAGGCTTTCTCAAGCTTTAAGGATCGGGACCCGCGTGTCGAAGAATCTTGACGAGATCGACCTCAAAATCCTCAGCGAGATCCAGGCCGACGGCCGAATCACCAACGTCGAACTGGCCAGACGCGTCGGCATTTCTCCGCCGCCTTGCCTGCGCCGGGTGCGAACGCTGGAGGAGGCCGGCTATATCCAGGGCTATCGCGGGCTATTGGATCCGCGAAAGCTCGGCTTCGACGTGACGGTGTTTGCGTCCGTGCATCTGTCCAGCCAGGCGGAGGCCGATTTGCGCGCGTTCGAGGATTTCGTGCGCGGAGAGCCTTTGGTGCGGGAATGCTGGATGCTGTCGGGCGAGGTCGACTTCATCCTGAAATGCGTGGCCCCCGACATGGTGACGTTCCAGGATTTCGTCACGCATCTGACCGCGGCGCCGCACGTGCGCAACGTCCGCACGTCGCTGGTGCTGCATAACTCGAAATACGAAGCCGCGGTGCCGCTCGATCTGAAGGCCTCGCGCTAGCAAATTGCCCTGTCGTCATTGCGAGCCAACTGGTCGCGCGAATGCGCGCCCGATGACAAGCTCCGCGAAGCAATCCATCGAGCCACAATCGATGAATAGATTGCTTCGTCGCTAACGCTCCTCGCAATGACGGACTAACCCTCAGCTCTTCTTGCCCATGACTGCGTCCAGGCTGTACGGCCCGCCGCCTGCGGTCGCCAGATACAGACACGCGAAGCAGAACAGGATCGCCGCGGTGCCATTGTTGAGGATCGGGAGAAACACCGCCTTCCCGGTCTTGAACATATGGCCGATGAAATAGGCAAACGCCATTTCGCCGGAAAGGACGAAGGCGACAATCCGCGAGAACAGGCCGACGATCAACAGTGCGCCGAGCACCAGTTCGAGCGTGCCCGCAGCGCCGATCAGCGAAAACAATTCGATTTTTTCAAACGGGTTGCCTGAGGGAAATTTCAGGATCTTGGCGACACCGTACTGAAACAGCAGGAGCCCCGTAATAAAGCGAAACAGACTGAGAGCCGCCGGCTGAAATCTGGAAAACGTTTGGTCCATGTCATATCCCCTGCTTGACACGCTGTCTTGACGTTGCGGTGCGCGCGAGGCGCGCCCCCCGCACGATCCTGCAATGGAACACTCTTACCCGAAAAATATTCCGGCGGAAAACGGCGCAGATCACGGCGCAACAGGAAAGCCGCGCTAACCGGCGCGGCTTTCTTCAATGACGTGTCGTTATCCCGGTTGTGCCGCAATCAGCGCCACTCGACCTTGGTGATCTCGTAGGCCTTTGGCCCGCCGGGCGCCATGACTTCCACGGACGCGCCCTTCTTCTTGCCGATCAGCGCGCGCGCCAGCGGCGAGGTGATGGAGATGCGGCCCTTCTTGGCGTCGGCCTCCGGTTCGCCGACGATCTGCCACACCGCTTTCTTGTCGGTGTCTTCGTCGACCAGCGTCACGGTGGCGCCGAACTTGATGGTGTCGCCGGACAGCTTGGAGATGTCGATAACGTCGGCGCGCGCCAGCTTGTCCTCAAGCTCGGCGATACGGCCTTCATTGTGCGACTGCTCTTCCTTGGCGGCGTGATATTCCGCGTTCTCCGAAAGGTCGCCATGCGAGCGCGCTTCGGCGATATGCTCGATGATGCGCGGACGCTCCACCGACTGGCGCTGCTTCAATTCGTCCTCGAGCGCGGCATAGCCGCAGCGAGGTCATCGGAACCTTTTCCATCATCTTCTTTGTCCTTCAATCGCGCGGGCCGCCCGTAAGGCGCACGCGCGAAGCAACTTTCAGATCAGGCTATTGCGGCTGGAAACACAACCCGTCAGCGTATTAAATTTCGGCCCCGCAAAGGGCCGATTCAACCTCGATTCGGGCGGAGTGTTCCCAGCCAACCGGCTTTACTGCCAATCATTAAGCGGACGCTTTATGGCCCGCTGATGATCAGTTTTCGGAAAAATAACTCTGCAACGTGCGGACCTCAAGGTCCCCGCCCAGATAGGCGCGGATGCCTTGGGCAGCCGCCACGGCGCCCGAAAGAGTGGTGTAATATGGCACTTTATGCAAGAGGGCAGCGCGCCGCAACGAGCGGCTGTCGGCCAGCGCCTGCGGGCCTTCGGTGGTATTAAAAACCAGCTGGATGTCGCCATTCGTGATGGCGTCGACGATATGCGGCCGGCCCTCCAGCACCTTGTTAACTTTTTCGGTCGGCACCCCGCTATCGGCAAGGAAGCGCTGCGTGCCGGACGTCGCCATCACCTTGAAGCCGAGCGAGAATAGCAGCCGCACCGCGTCCACGATGCGGGTCTTGTCGATCTCGCGCACGGAGACGAACACCGTGCCCTTGCGCGGCACGCGGGTGCCGCCGCCGAGCTGGCTCTTGGCGAACGCGATCTCGAACGAGCGGTCGATGCCCATCACCTCGCCGGTCGATCGCATCTCCGGTCCGAGCACGGTGTCGACGCCGGGGAAGCGGGCGAACGGAAATACCGATTCCTTGACGCCGACATGGCCGAGCTTGCGCTTCTTCAGGTCGAAATCCGCAAGCTTCTCGCCGGCCATCAGCCTCGCGGCGATCTTCGCCACCGGCATGCCGATCACCTTGGCGACGAACGGCACCGTGCGCGAGGCGCGCGGGTTGACTTCGAGCACGTAGATATCGCCGTCCTTGATGGCGTACTGCACGTTCATCAGGCCCGACCACGTCGAGCCCGAGCGCGAGCTCGCGGGTTTGCCGCTCAAGCTCGGCGATCATCTCGCGCGTCGAGCGAATGCGGCGGCAGCGAGCAGGCGCTGTCGCCGGAGTGAATGCCGGCCTCCTCGATATGCTCCATGATGCCGACGATGAAGGTGTCCTTGCCGTCGCACAGGCAGTCGACGTCGATCTCGATGGCATCCGACAGATAGCGGTCGAACAGCAGCGGATTGGTGCCGAGCACGGTGTTGATCTGGCCGGTCTTGTCGTTGGGATAGCGCGCCTTGACGTCGCCCGGCACCAGCTCCGGCAGGGTGCCGAGCAGATAGTCGCCGAGCTGGCTTTCCTCGCGGATGATCTGCATCGCGCGGCCGCCGAGCACGTAGGACGGGCGCACCACCAGCGGCAGCCCGAGGTCGGCGGCAACAAGGCGCGCCTGCTCGACCGAATAGGCGATGCCGTTCTTCGGCTGCTTCAGCCGCAGCTTGTCGAGCACGCGCTTGAAGCGGTCGCGGTCTTCGGCAAGATCGATCGCATCGGGCGAGGTGCCGAGGATCGGCACGTTGGCGGCCTCCAGCGCGTGCGCGAGCTTGAGCGGGGTCTGGCCGCCGAACTGCACGATCACGCCGTGCAGCGTGCCGTTCTGCCGTTCGGTCTCGATGATCTCGAGCACGTCCTCGGCCGTCAGCGGCTCGAAATACAACCGGTCGGCGGTGTCGTAGTCGGTCGATACCGTCTCCGGATTGCAGTTGATCATGATGGTTTCGATAGCCGGCGTCGTGCAGAGCGAAGCAGGCATGGCAGCAGCAATAGTCGAACTCGATGCCCTGGCCGATCCGGTTGGGACCGCCGCCGAGAATGATGACCTTGTTCTTGTCCGAAGGCGCGCTCTCGTCCGCGGTCTTGCCGGCAAACGGCGCCTCATAGGTCGAATACATGTAGGCGGTGGGAGAGGCGAATTCGGCCGCGCAGGTATCGATGCGCTTGAAAACCGGGCGAACGCCGAGCGCGTGGCGGCGTGCCTTCACCTCGGCCTCGGTCGTCTCGGCGAGCACGGCAAGCCGCGCGTCGGAAAAGCCCATCGCCTTCAGCGTGCGCATGCCGAACGCGTTGGCGGGCAGGCCGCTTTTGCTGCACCTTGTCCTCCATCTCGACGATGCCGCGCATCTCGCCAAGAAACCACGGATCGATCTTGCAGGAGGTGAAGATCTCTTCATTGCTCCAGCCGAGCCGCATCGCCTGCGCCACCTGCAACAGCCGGTTCGGCGTCGGCGTGCCGAGCGCCGCGCGGATCGCGTTCTTGTCGTCGCCGCGGCCGAGCCCCTCGATCTCGATCTCGTCGAGGCCGGTGAGGCCGGTCTCCAGCCCGCGCAGCGCCTTTTGCAGGCTCTCCTGGAAGGTGCGGCCGATCGCCATCACTTCGCCGACCGATTTCATCGAGGTGGTCAGCGTGGTCGAGGCGCCGGGAAACTTCTCGAACGCAAAGCGCGGAATCTTGGTGACGACGTAGTCGATGGTCGGCTCGAACGAGGCCGGCGTCGCGCCG
The DNA here is from genome assembly GCA_963722265.1 of uncultured Alphaproteobacteria bacterium. Classification (GTDB taxonomy): domain Bacteria; phylum Pseudomonadota; class Alphaproteobacteria; order Rhizobiales; family Xanthobacteraceae; genus Bradyrhizobium. The sequence goes on from CAVRKR010000004.1 coordinate 592,610, forward strand.
CCGGTGATGTCGTTGGCGATCTCGTCGAGCGTGTAGCCGACGGCGAGTTTGGCGGCGACCTTGGCGATCGGAAAGCCGGTGGCCTTCGAGGCGAGCGCGGAGGAGCGCGACACCCGCGGGTTCATCTCGATCACGACCATGCGCCCGTCGGCCGGATTGACGCCGAACTGCACGTTGGAGCCGCCGGTCTCCACCCCGATCTCGCGCAGCACCGCCATCGAGGCGTCGCGCATGATCTGGTATTCCTTGTCGGTCAGCGTCAGCGCCGGCGCGACCGTGATGGAATCGCCGGTATGCACGCCCATCGGATCGAGGTTCTCGATCGAGCAGACGATGATGCAATTGTCCTTTTTGTCGCGCACCACCTCCATCTCGAACTCTTTCCACCCCAGCACGGATTCCTCGATCAGCACCTCGTTGGTCGGCGAGGCGTCGATGCCGCGCTCGACGATCTCGATGAACTCTTCCTTGTTGTAGGCGATGCCGCCGCCGGTGCCGCCCATGGTGAAGGAGGGGCGGATGATCGCGGGCAGGCCGATCTCGTCGAGCGCGCGCAGCGCGTCGGGCAGCGTTCTTGGTCTGGATCGAGCGCGGCGTCTCCAGCCCGATCCGGGTCATGGCCTGGCGGAAACGGCCGCGGTCTTCCGCCTTGTCGATGGCGTCGGCCGTGGCGCCGATCATCTCGACGTCGAATTTGGCCAGCGTGCCCTGCCGGCGCAGCGACAGCGCGCAGTTCAGCGCGGTCTGTCCGCCCATGGTCGGCAGCAGCGCGAAGCCGCCGGGAATGACGTGGCGTTCCTTCTCGATGATCTTGGCGACGATCTCGGGCGTGATCGGCTCGATATAGGTGGCGTCCGCCAGTTCCGGATCGGTCATGATCGTCGCCGGATTGGAATTGACCAGGACGATGCGATAACCCTCTTCCTTCAGCGTCTTCACCGCCTGCGTGCCCGAATAGTCGAATTCGCAGGCCTGGCCGATCACGATGGGACCGGCGCCGATGATCAGGATGGTGGAGATGTCGGTTCTTTTGGGCATCAAGTCTCGCGGGAAGAGGAAAATGGGCACAAAAAAAGGGCGCGCACTACCGCGCGTCCCTCAAACCCGGCGCTTGGGATCAACCTCGCGCGCGGGTGGTCTTTAGACCAGATTCCGCAGCCGCGAAAGGGCCTTAGAGGCTCCATCAACCGGCATTTTACGGCTATTTGAGGCGGCGCTGGAGGCGGCCGGCCTTCGCCCGCCGAGCCGAAGCCGCGTGAGCGACGAAGGCTGGAGGCCCGGCCTGGATTTGAACCAGGATAAAGAGCGATGCACTGCTCTCGCGTCGACGCTTTCCGCCACCGGGCCGATCCCATCTTCCTCGATCAAGCCGTGGAGGGCCACTTCTTGCCGCGATTAACCCTAACCGCGATCAGTCAAAATCACGGGTGCGAAAACGCGTGCCGGGCGACGAAGGTCATCCGCCACGGATTGTGCCCGATATTGAAAGCCGCGCGCGAGGCGGCAAATCCGCTTGCCGCGAGCTTGGCGATCATCTCGTCCTCGCCGTAACGCTGCAAGCCCACACGGCTGCGCAATTGCCGGTAGTCCGACAAGCGCGGTCGAGATCAGCCCGATCAGCGCGTCGCGCAGAAAGCCGTGGCCTGCTGCGAAGCGCAACAGCGCGAGCACGTCCCTGGACATGCCGACTTCCGGGCGCAGCACGTCGCCGAGAATCAGCCGGCCGCCCGGCTTCAAGAGCCGCCGGATGGTGGCGAAAGCGGAGTCGAGCTCGGCCGGCGTCATGTATTGGGTGACCGAATTCATCACCACCAGATCGATCGATTTTTCGGCCATATTCCGCAAGTCTTCGAGCGAACGCACCCTGATCTTGGTGTTGGGAGCAAAGCGCGCGATCAGCCGGCCGCGCACGCCCGGCGCGGGCTCGGCCAGATAGAGTTTGCCGCAGGCCTCCGCGACCTTCGCCGCCGACAAAGCCTCGCCGCAGGCATAGTCCAGCACCACCGCATCGGGCGAGGCGATATAGCCAATGATGTCGCGCGCGATCAGCTCGAAATGCAAGTCGCGATGCAGCTTGCTCGCATAGATCGTATGCGTTGAATTGTAATAGTCGATCCAGTCGTCCATCGGTCGCAAAGGTCCGCGAAATGGGGTTCCTGCAGCGGAACTGGCAGCAAGATGATGCGTTAGATGGTCCCGCGGCCGATGTCCATTGCTGCAATTCCTGGCTGTCCGACAAATTCGGCATCTCGTGGCGGGCAACCCGGCGAGCGTTTAGTTCGGCCAACCCCGCCTGGCAACGACCTGGTTAATCGCGGGTTAGAGGCTTTGCGCAAATGCGAGCGCAAATCGCCGCCGGCTTTTTAAAGCTCCGCGTTTATTGAGTCTGCCGCACCCATTCGATTTCGATCGAGGCGACATGGCCAATATGAACCCTGCACCCGCGACGCGACAGCCGGCGGCGGTTGGCCTTGCCGGGCTGTTCGGTCTGTTCGCCGGACTTTGCGCCATCTTTGCCGGCTGCGTCACCTTGAGCGACTGGTACACCGAGACCACGCAGGCGCGCTGGCCGGTGGTTGCAGCGGTGATCGACCGGGCGGACGTTGTTGCGTCATGGCGCGGGCCGAAGAACGGCGGTAGAGAGCTGTGGAACCTCCGCACGCGCGTTCGCTATGACGTCAACGGCGAAACACGTTTTGCCACGTTGGTATCGCGCACGGCCTATTCGGAGGCGGAAGTCGAAGAGCTGCAATCCTGGGCGGCGCAGCACCGCAAGGGCAGTCATATCGACGTTCGCTATGACCCCTCGCAGCCCAACCGCGCGGTGTTTGCGGTAGCCCAACCGGGTTTCACCCTGGACCGAATCCGCGACGACCTCATCCTGTTTGCGATCGCCGCGATCGCGTCTGCGATCCTGTTGCCGTTGGCGAGATTTTTGAATGCGCGGGCGGCCCGTGCCGCGCCCGTCCCCGACGATCCACAACGGGGCGGGCTGCTTCTTGGGTCGCTCTTTGCCGTGCCGGGCGTGGCGATGATGGTGTCTGTGTTGTATGGCGCGGCGCACAACGCCACCTTCACCCCGGACAATTTGATGGGGGTATCGATCGCCGTCATGTTCGTCCTTGCCGGAATTTATGTCGGCACGCCGCCGCAATATCGAAAAATGCGAAACGTGCTGGCGGCGCTCGTGGTCACCTTCCTGGCGCAGGCCTTCGACTGGGTCGCCTTTGGTCCGGGCGAGCGTCACTTCACCGGCAGCATCGGCGGCATCGGCTTCATCCCAAGTGAGACGATGGGGCGGGTTGTGTTCGGCATCTTCGCGGTCGTGATCGACCTCTGCGCGATCGCGATGTGGGTCGGACAATACCGGCAAATCTTCAGGCCCGATCCGGCGACGCCTGATCCCGCTGATTCCAAGGCCTGACCGGCGGTTCGTTGCGAACCCGCGTCGCCAGGCCGAAGTCGGCGGCTCACATTCCCTTCGGGGTATCGGTCGGAAGCTCGAAGACCAGGCACGTGGTGGTGGCGTGCGCCAGCAGGCGGCCCTTGGCGTCGGTAATGCGCGCTTCGGCGGTGGCGGCGCGGCGGCCGACATTGAGCGTGCGGCCCTCCGATCGCACCACGCCGGTATCCTTGGTCATGCCGCGGATGAAGCTGATCTTGAATTCGAGCGTGGTGTAGCCGGTTCCCGGCGGCAGCATCGAATGCACGGCAAGCCCCATCGCCGAATCCAGCAGGATGGCCGCGTAGCCGCCATGCACCGAGCCGATCGGATTGTAGTGCCGGAAGCCCGGGATGCTGTGGAAGGCAACCACGCCCGACTCGGCCGTCGAATCGAAGGGTTCGATGGTCTGCATGATCGGCGGCGCCGGTAGCCTGCCGTCGAAAATGGCGCGGACGAAATCGACCCCCGCCATCGTCGCCACGACGTCAGCGGAGGTCACGCCGTATTCAATCTTGCGGGAGGGTGGGGTGGTCATGGGGGAGAGTCCTGCGGAATATAATGATGGTTATAATATTAAAGGGCCAGCTATTCCACCAGTCACAAATCGTCATGCCCGGACTTGATCCGGTCATCCATCATTTTCAGAGAAGATGGATTGCCGGGTCAAGCCCGGCAATGACGTAAGTGGTGACGGAGCGACCTAAGCCCGCTTCTTCTTCCGCATCAAATCCGCAAAGCGCTGGAACAGGTAATGCGAGTCGCGCGGGCCTGGCGAGGCTTCCGGGTGGTACTGCACCGAGAACACCGGTCGGTCGTCGAGCTGGATGCCGCAATTCGAGCCGTCGAACAGCGAGACGTGGGTTTGGGTCGCGCCCTTGGGCAGGGTGGCCTGATCGACGGCAAAGCCGTGGTTCATCGAGGTGATCTCGACCTTGCCCGTGGTTTCGTCCTTGACCGGATGATTGGCGCCGTGATGGCCCTGATGCATCTTTTTGGTCTTGGCGCCGACCGCGAGCCCCAGCATCTGATGGCCGAGACAGATCCCGAAAGTCGGCGTGCCCGATTTGATCACCTTCTGGATCACGGGGACGGCGTATTTGCCGGTCTCGGCGGGATCGCCGGGGCCGTTCGACAAGAACACGCCGTCGGGCTTCATCGCCAGAATGTCTTCGGCCGAGGTGGTCGCGGGCACAACCGTGACCTTGCAGCCGACGCCGGCGAGCAGCCGCAGAATGTTGCGCTTGATGCCGTAGTCGATCGCCACCACGTTGAATTCGGGCGCGGTCAATCGGCCAAAGCCCTTGTCCCAGTCCCAGGGCGTTTCATCCCAGGTGAAACGCTGGCCGCAAGTCACCATCGGCACCAGGTCCATGCCCTCAAGGCCCGGCCACTCGCGTGCCTCTTCCTTCAACCCGTGCAAGTCGAACTCGCCGTTCTCGGCGTGCGCGATCACGGCGTTGGGCATGCCTTTCTGGCGGATCAGCGAGGTCAGCGCGCGGGTATCGATGCCGGAAAGACCGATGATGCCGCGCGCCTTCAGCCATTGGTCAAGATGCCGCGTGGCGCGGTAGTTCGAGGGATCGGTGATCGCAGCGCGCAGGATCACCCCGCGCGCGCCCGGCGTCGCCGCCATGTTCACCGTCTCGATGTCCTCCTCATTGGTGCCGACATTGCCGATATGCGGGAAGGTGAAGGTGATGAGCTGTCCGGCATAGGAGGGATCGGTGAGGATCTCCTCATAGCCGGTCATCGCGGTGTTGAAGCAAACCTCGCCGACCGCATGGCCCTCCGCGCCAAGGCCGAAGCCTTCCAGCACGGTTCCATCGGCCAGCACGAGGAGCGCGGTCGGCTTGTGGTCCGGCCAGGCTGAGGCATTTTCAGTTTGGGTCATGAGCGCATTACATAGTCTTCGCATGCTTGGGCGTCAAAGCCGGAAGTGGCCGATTCACATGAGTTTGCGCATATTTGACAGGCAGCGGGCGGCTCTTAATCTTGAGGCGAGTTCAGACGCCGATTCCCCCGCAATTGCCCCATCTTCGGAGCCCCGAATGGAACACACGCTGCCGATTTTGCTCGTTCCGGGCCTGGTGTCGTCGCCCCGAATATTCGCGCCCATCGTGCCCGCGTTATGGCAGATGGGCCCGGTCATGGTGGCCAACCACATCCGTGACGACTCCATGGCTGCGATCGCCAGGCGGATTCTCGCCGAGGCGCCACCGCGCTTTGCGCTCGCCGGCCATTCGATGGGCGGCTACATCGCGTTCGAGATCATGCGGCAGGCGCCGGAACGGGTGCTCAAATTAGCGCTGATCAACACCCAGGCGCGGCCTGATACGCCGGAAGCGACTGCCCGCCGCCGCGGCCAGATCGCGCGGGCAGTCGTGGGCGAATATCGCGGCATCCTCGATGAATTATTTCCGCTCTTCGTGCATCCCTCGCGCCGCGAGCGGGCCGATCTGCGGCAGCTGGTGTACGACATGGGGGACGACGTCGGCGTCGAGGCCTTCATCCGCCAGCAGACCGCCATCATCGCGCGCGCCGATTCGCGCCCGACGCTTGCGACGATCGCCTGTCCCACGCTGGTGCTGACCGCCGATGAGGACAACACCATCCCGAACAAGCTGTCGAAGGAGATGGCGGATGGCATTTCGGGGGCGAAGCTCGTGATCCTTGCGAATTGTGGCCACCTCCCGCAGCCGGAGCAGCCAGAGGCGACCGCCAATGCCCTGGTCAAATGGCTGCGGAGTTAGTTGTTTCGATCGGGCGAAACGCTTAGATCAGGGCGAAGCGGGCTTGAGGCTTCGCGACTTTGGGGCTTGCGAGAGGACAAAAGACGATGCTGCGCGACGACATCAACAACGCGGTCAAGGAAGCGATGAAGGCCAAGGACGAGCGCAAGCTCTCCACGCTTCGGATGGTCAATTCGACCATCAAGAATGCCGACATCGAAGCGCGCGGGCAGGGCAAGCCGCCGCTGAGTGACGCAGACCTGCTCGGCGTGTTCCAGAAAATGATCAAGCAGCGCCAGGAATTGGTCGAATTGTACGACAAGGGCGGCCGCGCCGAGCTCGCCGCGCAAGAGCGCGAGGAGATCGCGATTATCTCCGCTTACCTTCCGAAACAGATGTCGGAAGCCGACGTGACGGCGGCGATCAAGGCCGCGATCGCCGAAACCGGCGCCGCCGGGATGAAGGACATGGGCAAGGTGATCGGGGTGCTGAAGACGAAATACGCCGGGCAGATGGATTTCGGCAAGGCGAGCGGGCTCGTGAAGGCGGCGTTGACGGGGTGAGTCGCGAATTGTTGTCGTCCCTGCGAAAGCAGGGACCCACACTCCGCGGCAGTAGTTAGTCAAGCGATCTGTTAGACGCCTTTGCTTGACAACAACGCCCTGTGGTTATGGGTCCCTGCTTTCACAGGGACGACAGGTCTAATGTCTCGCAGGGTGTGAAAAGTTCGAAGGCTTCGTCTCATGCTCATCGAAACCACCGATTACGAAAAGCTCTACCGCGATTTTCGCTGGGACATCCCGGCGCGCTTCAACATGGCGACCGCCTGCTGCGACCGCCACGCCGACGGCTCGGGCCGCCTGGCGCTGGTCTATGTCGATGAGGATGGCGGCGTGCAACGCACCTCGTTCGATGACTTAGCAGCGATGTCGCGCCGCTTCTCCAATGTGCTGAAGGCCGACGGCCTCGTCCGCGGCGATCGGATTGCGCTTTTTCTCTCGCAATCCCTTGAACTGCCGGTGGCGCATCTGGCGGCGTTTCGTTCCGGCCTGGTGTCGATCCCGCTGTTCGCGCTGTTCGGCGAGGACGCGCTGGCATTCCGCCTGTCGAATTCCGGCGCGAAAGCCGTCGTCACGGATGCCAGCGGATGGGAGAAGCTGAAGAAAATTCGCGACCGTCTTGCGGACCTCAGATGCGTCTATCTCATTGGCGAGGAGGCGCCCGCCGGGACGAAATCGTTCTGGTCGCAGATCGAGGCGGCCTCGGCCGAATTTGCGACCGTCGATACCGCGGCCGACGATCCCGCTGTCATCATCTACACCTCGGGCACGACAGGAAACCCAAAAGGCGCGCTCCATGCCCATCGCGTGCTGCTCGGCCATCTGCCCAGTGTCGAAATGGTGCATGATTTCTTCCCCAAACCGGGAGACGTGATGTGGACACCCGCCGACTGGGCCTGGATCGGCGGATTGTTCGATGCGCTGTTCCCGGCCTGGTATCACGGCGTACCGGTGGTCGGGCATCGCGCCCGGAAATTCGATCCCCACGCGGCCATGCAGCTGATGGCCGATCACGCCGTGCGCAACGTGTTCCTGCCGCCGACGGCGCTGAAGCTGATGCGGCAGGCTGAGGTCAGGCATTCAGGCGCGAAGTTGCGGAGCATTTTCACCGGCGGGGAGTCGCTCGGCGTCGAGTTGTTGGACTGGGTGCGCGCGACCTTCGGCATCGAAGCCCATGAAGTGTTCGGCCAGACCGAATGCAACCTTGCGGTCGGCAACAACGCAAGACTGTTCCCGATCAGGCCGGGCTCGATGGGCAAGGCGACGCCGGGCTTCGACGTTCGCATCGTCAACGAGCAGGGCAAGGAATTGCCGCGGGGGACGCGCGGCATCATCGGCGTACGCCAGCCCAACCCGATCACCATGATCGAATACTGGAGGAACCCGGAAGCGACGCGAAAGAAATTCGCCGGGGAATTCCTGCTCACGGGCGATCTCGGCCGGCAGGATGAGGACGGCTACTTCTGGTACATGAGCCGCGAGGACGACGTGATCACCAGCGCCGGCTATCGCATCGGGCCTTCCGAGATCGAGGACACCCTGCTCAAGCATCCGGCGGTGGCGATGTCGGCGGTGGTCGGCATCCCCGATCCCGTGCGCACCGAATCTGTCAAGGCGTGGATCGTGCTGCGTCCGGGATTTGCGCCAAGCGATCAGCTCGCGCGCCAGATCCAGGATTTTGTCAAGGTGCAGCTCGCCGCGCATGAATATCCGCGCGTCGTGCAATTCACCGATGCCTTGCCGATGACCGCCACCGGCAAGGTGCTGCGGCGCGAGCTGCGCGCGCTGGGGTAGGCGCCACTCTTACTACCGTCGTCCCTGCGAACGCAGCGACCCATAGCCACCGGCGGTAATTTCTCATATGCGGGTCGTTGACTTTCTTTCCCAACAACCACGGCCGCGGAGTATGGGTCGCTGCGTTCGCAGGGACGACGAGAGTCAGTTCGCCTGCGCGACGTGAAGATTTTTGACCCAGATCAACGCGCTTCCGCCGCTCCTTGCGTCAATGCCGCAAACAATTCGGGGGAACAGATGACATCCATCTCCGGCAAGGTTGATCCGGTGGTGCGCCGCATCACGGCGACTGACATCGCCGAGGCGCTGGGGCAAGGCTTGCGCGATTTCCAGGCGGTGCCGTTTTACGGCCTGGCATTCGGCGCGCTCTATGCGGGCGGCGGCATCGTCATCCTGCTGTGCCTGACGGCGTTCGGCATGGTTTATCTGGCCTATCCGCTCGCGGCCGGCTTTGCGTTGATCGGCCCGTTTGTCGCCATCGGTCTTTATGAAGTGAGCCGGCGTTGTGAGGCCGGGGAGCCAATTTCCATTCGCGGCATCTGGTCCACCGTCACTTCACGCAGCGAAATCGGCTGGATGGCGTTTGTCACGCTGTTCGTCTTCGTGATCTGGATGTACCAGGTGCGCCTCCTGATCGCGCTGTTGATCGGGCTCAACGCCTCGTTTTCCAGTCTGCAGGAATTCATGACGGTGGTGTTGACCACCAATGAGGGGCTGGTGTTTCTCGTCATCGGCAACCTCGTCGGCGCCGCGCTGTCGCTGATTCTGTTTTCGCTGACGGTCGTGTCGTTTCCGCTTCTGCTCGATCGCGATGTCGATTTCGTCACCGCAATGGTCACGAGCGTGCGCTCGGTGGTAACGAGCCCGCTGCCGATGATCGGATGGGCCGCGGTGATCGTCATCCTGCTGATCGTTTCGGCGCTGCCCTACTTCCTCGGCCTTCTGGTGACGCTGCCGGTGCTCGGCCACGCGACCTGGCACCTCTACCGCCGCATCGTGGCGCCGGTGGGTTCTTGATCCGCTACGTCGGCGTTTGACTGCGCCTAGCTGATCAGCCCCTCGATGACGGTGGCCAGCTTGCGCTCGTCGCCGGCAAAGCTCGCGATCATAGCCTCGAGCATTTCTCCTGCTTCCAGCCTGTCGAGATTGAGGGGATGTCCCGTTTGATCTGCCAACAGCGCGAAGAACGTGAGTTGTGAGCGGCCGTTGCCTTCACGGAAGGCGTGAATGGCGTTCAGTTCAGCGAGGAAATGTGCAGCCTCTAAGGAAAAGGATTTTGTATCGAGATTCCGTAGAAAGCCGGCCGAGTGAAGATCATCGAATAGCCTCTTGGCTTGATCTTCAATGTTTTCGGGAAAGCAAAAGGGATTGCCGCCTTTTGAGATTCGGACCGTACGCACCTGGCCGGCTTCATAATAGCACGAATCGAGCTTCGCAGAAATGCCCTACTTCCTCGGCCTTCTGGTGACGTTGCCGGTGCTCGGCCACGCGACCTGGCACCCCTACCAACGCATCGTGGCGCCGGTGGCGGGTTAGAAGGGCATCAACCGCTGTCGTCCCCGCGAACGACCCATATTCACTGGCGGCAGTTGCTGCGCGAGCCGTTTGGCTACTTCTTTTCCGCTAACAACGGGCGCGGAGTATGGGTCCCTGCTTTCGCAGGGACGACGAGACGGGGGTACGCCTGCGGCGTCTTGCGTGTAGACGGTGGGAGTTTTTTGAAATTGTCGGCGTTCATCACGTTCTCAAGCGTCGAGTTTCAGCGCCGCGTATGGGATCTCAAGCGGCCGTCCGCTTTCAAGGATGCTCTTGAGGCTTGACAGGATCGCGGGCCATCCCTTGGAGATGCCTTGGAAAAACTTGCTGCCCTCCGCGAAGCCCTCATGTGTCAGCGTCAGCTTGACAAGCTTGCCGTATGGCTCAAGCACGAAGGTTGCTAGCGCGGGGAATTCGTTTCGATATCTGTCCGATTGATTCACGAACGTATAGGCCAGCCGCCGCGGCGGATCGCATTCGACGACCTTGCCGGCATCGGAGACGGTGCCATCGCTTCGCACCATCTCGAATGATGAGCCCACCTTCCAGTCCGACCTGAGCCGGGCGCCGAACCAGTAACGCTCGGTGAAATCGCCATCGGTCAGCGCCTGCCAGAGTTTTTCCACCGTGGTTTCGATATAGGTGGTGTAGACAAATTCCGGTTTACTCATCGCGCTTCTCCAGTGTCGTTTCAGTTCGCCGGACGCGGTGAGTTGCCGCGCGCGAAAATGGATTATTGAGTATCTAGCTCGCCTTCTTCCAATTCCGCCGCGTCATCGGCAGGGAGGCGCCGGTTTCGAGGAGCGTCTTCAGGCTCGACAGCACGGCGGGCCAGCCGGCGCTGATCGCGCGCAGCATCTCAGGCGTGAGGTCGGTGTGCGTCACCGTCAGCCGCGCCGCGCCCATGAATTCCTCGATGTCGAAGCTGACGCGCGAGACCGCGTCGGGGGTGGTGTCGTTTGGATGGGTCCAAGTCAGCACCAGCCGGCGTGGCGGATCGCTTTCAACGATGGTTCCAGTGACGGCGACCTCGGTCGCATCGTCATAATCCTCGTGACGCCATTCCGATCCGGTCCGCCAGTCCGACCGGTTGCGACGACGGCCCCAGAACTCCTTCGTCATTTCCGGGTTCTGCAAGGCATCCCAGATCTTGGCGGGCGTCGACTGAATGTAGACGACATAGACGAATTCGGGCTTACTCATCACGCTTCTCCAGTTGTCGCTTCAATTCGCTGAGCGCGGTGAGCTTGCCGCGCTCGAATTTCTTGATCCACCGCTCGCCGATCTGATGGATCGGAACCGGATTGAGGTAGTGCAGCTTCTCGCGGCCGTGCTTGTAGGTCGTGACGAGGTTGGCCTCCTCGAGAATAACAAGGTGCTTGGTCACGGCCTGCCGCGTCATGGCAAGGCCGTCGCAGAGTTCGCTCAAGGTCTGTCCGTTTTTGGCGTGAAGCCTGTCCAGCAGCGATCGTCGCGATGCATCGGCCAGTGCCTTGAAAACGTCGTCCATGGGTGGAGATAATTGGCAACCAAATGGTTGCATGTCAAGGGGGTGTTTTGGCGGGCGCGATTGGGCGTGCTAGCGTTTCGAGGAGCCAACACAGATTGGCTGTGTCTACCTGGGTGGAAAAACATGAACCGTTACGTCAAACCGGCAACCTGTCTCTCGGTATTTCTCATGCTCTGCGGCGGCGCGCTCGCCCAGAGTCAGGTGATCGGGGCTCCGCCCGAAGCCTCCAACATGAAACTTGTCGGCTACAGCGACCTGCAGGCCCGCAGCGCCTATCAGCCGACCATCCATCATCAGGGCGACCGCTGGATCGCCTATATCGGCCATCACGGCGGAACCGATGCCGTTCCCGATCCCGTCAATGCGATCACCGGCAAGGCCGAGCCGAACGGTACCTCGATCATCGACGTCACCGATCCCGCCAATCCGAAATATCTGCGTCACATACCCGGGCAAGAAGGAAAATATGAAGGCGGCGGCGCACAGATGGTGCGCGTCTGCGACGGCAAGTCATTGCCCAAGGGCGATCCCAACGCGGTCTACATGCTGCGCACCTTCGGCGGCGAGGCGCATGAAATCTGGAACGTCGCCGATCCCGCCAATCCAGCTCTGATCACGCGGATCGGCGGCTTGAAGGATACGCACAAGAACTGGTGGGAATGCGATACCGGAATTGCCTACCTGGTGTCGGGTCTGCCCGACTGGCGCACGCGCCGAATGACGCAGATTTATGATCTCAGCGATCCCGCGCATCCCGTCAAGATCAGGGATTTCGGGCTTCCCGGTCAGGAGCCGGGCGCGACCGGCCCGGTGCCGACCGAAGTGCATGGACCGATCTCGGCAGGTCCCGAGGGCAACCGCGTCTATTTCGGCTACGGTACCGACAAGGGCGGCTTCCTGCAGATCGTCGATCGCGAGAAGCTGCTCAAGGGCCCGAAGGAGCCGACGCCGGAAAATCTTCGCTATCCGGAAATTTCGCGGCTGGCGATGTCGGGCTTCAATGGCGCCCACACCACATTCCCGATGCTGAGACTGCCGATCGCCGAATTCACTCACGACAAGGAGCCGAACCGCGACATCGTCATGATCGTCGACGAGGAGATCGTCAACGAATGCGACGAGCCGCGGCAGATGGTGTGGTTCGCCGACGTCACGGTCGAAAACCGTCCGATGGTGATTTCGAGCTATACCGCAAGGGAATCCAGCGGCTCGTTCTGCGAGCGCGGCGGGCGGTTCGGCGCGCATTCCTCCAACGAAAGCATGGCGCCGGTCTACTACAAGAAGATCGCGTTCATTTCGTATTTCAATGCCGGCGTGCGCGCGATCGACATCCGCGATCCCTACCACCCGACCGAAGTGGGCTACTTCATCCCGGCGATCACGGCGGCGACCGACAAGCGCTGCGTCAGGATCGACGGCAAGGATCGCTGCAAGGTCGCGATCCAGACCAACAATGTCGAGACCGACGATCGCGGCTATATCTACATCGTCGATCGCGCCAACACCGGCCTTCACATTCTGGAATTGACCGGCGAGGCGCGCAAAATCGCCGGCCTGCCGTGATGGGGTGAGGCAATCGGGCCGACTTCCGTCATTCCCGGGCTTGACCCGGGCACCACTGTCTTTTTATCTGGCTCGGCAAACCAAACGTGGATGGCCGGGATGAACCCGGCCGTGACGAAAGCCGCACCGCGAGTCCCCCATGTCCCTCCAGGTCTATCTCGCCTATGTCGCCGCCTGCATCGCGCTTGCGCTTCTGCCGGGGCCGATCGTCACGCTGGTGATCGCCAACGGCTTGCGCCACGGCACGCGCGCGGCGCTGACCAATATCGCGGGCGCGCAAGCAGGCCTTGCGATCGTGATCGGCATTGTCGCGGTCGGTTTGACTTCGCTGATGGCCACCATGGGCTACTGGTTCGACTGGGTGCGCTTTGCGGGCGCCGCCTATCTGGTCTGGCTCGGCATCAAGCTGATCCGCTTTCCGGTCGAAGGTGTCCACGCCGACGAGCCGCCGCCCCCGCCGCGCGGCGGGTTTTTCCTGCAAGGCCTTCTGGTGCTGCTCAGCAATCCCAAGGTGCTGGTGTTCTTCGGCGCGTTCATTCCGCAGTTCATGGACATGAGCCAGGACCATTTCTCGCAAGTGGCGCTGCTCGGCGTGACCTTCATGGTCATCGCGGGCATGACGGACGCGACTTACGCGCTGCTGGCGGGACGGGCGCGGCTGTTCTTTTCAGGCCCGCGTACGCGGCTGCTGTCGCGCGTGTCCGGCGGCTTCATGATCGGCGGCGGCATCTGGCTCGCGCTGACGCGGGCAAGGTGAGGATTCATTCCGCAAGGGGGGAGGAAACGATAGAGCCCCGCTTGCGCAACTCCATTTCGATCTCGCCGAAGATATTCGCCAGCCGCTCCGCCCATTCGCTCTGCCTGGAAGCCTCCGCAATCAGATCCTGGCGGATTTCGATGCCGGTGTTCATCAACCCGCGCGCCTCGCCGTGCACGGGAATGGTGTAGTCGGTCTCGTCGCTCACCGCATAGGGCTCGTTGTCGCCGACCACGAGATCGCCTTGCGCGCGCAAACCCCTGAGCAAGAGCGACGGCAGGCGGGTGTCGCGCTGATAGAGCGTGCCGACATGCCAGGGCCGCGCGATTCCGGCATAGACCGGCGTGAAGGAGTGCAGCGACACCAGCACGGTCGGGATTCCCTGGCGCTGGCGGCCCTCGATCACCTCGACGATGCGGCGATGATAGGGATCGAACACCTCGCGGCGTCGCGCCTCGGTCGCTTCGCGGGTGAGGCCTTCATTGCCGGGGATCACGGTGGTTTCGCTGATGCGCGGGATCGAGTTCGGCGAATGCGGCGGGCGATTGCAGTCGATCACGAGCCGCGAATAGCGCTGCGCGATCAGGTGCGCGTCGAGATGTTTCGACAGCGCACTCGCCACGCCGGCAATGCCGACGTCCCAGGCGATGTGCCGCTCGCGCTCGCTTCCCGGCAGGCCGAGGTCGCCGAGCGCGCGCGGGATGGCGCGGCCGTAATGATCCGAGGTCAGAAGGAACGGCGAGCGGCCTGCGGCGTTCTCCTCCAGGACCGGTGGAGCGTCATCCTTAACGAGGAGTAATGATGTGTCGCCAGCGCCGTCCAAAACCATTTTTCATTGCCTTTTTTGCCCAGCGAAGCCGGCATGCCGATTTAGAAATATGCAGGGATCGGTATAGATTACATTGCACAAACCCATAATTATTGCATCAACGATGCCGCTCCTGACGATCCACCACAAGACAGAATATCGATATGCGCGCCCCGTCGCGTTTGGCGAGCACCGGATCATGCTGCGCCCGCGCGACAGTCACGATCTGCGTGTGTTGTCCGGCGATCTCCGGATCGAGCCGCAGCCGATGCAGCTGCGCTGGATCCATGACGTGTTCGGCAACAGCGTTGCGATCGCGACTTTCGACGAGCGCGCCGAAACTCTGACGGTCACCTCGACCGCCACCGTCGAGCACAATCCGGCCGAGGAGTTTGCACTGACGGCGGACGACCCGGCGTATTTCTATCCGTTCCTCTACGACGACGAGGAATTTCCCGACCTCGAGCATTTCATCACGCCGCAATATGGCGATCCCGAAGGCGAGCTCACGGCATGGGCGCTGAATTTTCTCGACGCCGAGGCGCCGACGCCGACCTTCAAGATTCTCGCCGGCATGACCCACGGCATCCGCGAGGCTTTCAATTATCGCAAGCGGCATGAGCAGGGCACCAAGCATCCGCTCGATACGCTGCAGACGAAATCAGGTACCTGCCGCGACTACGCGCTGTTGATGATCGAGGCGCTGCGCCGTCTCGGGATCGCCGCGCGCTTCGTGTCGGGTTATCTGTTCGTCCCCGCCGACCGCGCTCAAGGCCATGGCGGTGGTTATGTCGGCGGCGGCTCGACGCATGCCTGGGTTCAGGTCTATCTGCCGAGCGCCGGCTGGATCGAGTTCGATCCCACCAACGGCATCGTCGGCACCCGCGACCTCATCCGCGTCGCGGTGGCGCGCGATCCGCGCCAGGCGATCCCGCTGCACGGCACCTATCTCGGTTCGGCCGACGCCTTTGTCGGCATGGAGGTCTCCATCGACGTCGTCTCCACCGGCGAAACAATGGAGGCCTGACCATGAAAATCAAGGTCGGCTTCGAGATCACCTACACCGCGCCGCTGGCGACGCCGATGGTGATCATGCTCAGCATCCATCCCTCGCGCCGCCACGACATCATCGGCGCCGAGAGCATCACGACCGAACCCGACGTGAAAATCGGATTTTACCGCGACAGCTTCGGCAATATCTGCGGCCGGCTGGTGGCGCCCGCGGGCGGCATCACGTTGCGCGGCCAGGCGCTGGTGCACGATTCCGGATTGCCCGACGTCGTGGCTGCGGATGCGCAGCAGCTTCCGATCGATCGATTGCCCGACGACGTGCTGCTCTATCTGATGGCGAGCCGCTATTGCGAGACCGACAAGCTGACCGACATCGCCTGGTCGCTGTTCGGCAGCACCAAACCCGGGTGGGCTCGCGTGGCCGCGATCTGCGAATATGTGCACGACCGCGTCACCTTCGGCTATGAGCACGCCCACCACATGAAATCCGCGCTCGACGTCCACGAGCAGCGCGCCGGCGTCTGCCGCGATTTCGCCCATCTCGCGCTGACTTTCTGCCGCTGCATGGGGATTCCGGCGCGCTATTGCACCGGCTACATGGGCGATATCGGCATTCCGCCCGAGCCCGAGCCGATGGATTTCTCCGGCTGGTTCGAGGCGTATCTGTCGGGCCAATGGTACACCTTCGACGCGCGCCATGTGGCGCCGCGGATCGGCCGCATCCTGATGGGCACCGGCCGCGACGCCGCCGACGTGGCGCTGACCACGAGTTTCGGCCGGATGAACCTCGCCAAATTCGTCGTCGTCAGCGATGAAGTGGTGGAGGCTTAGGTGTTGTCAGTCCAACGGCGTCATTGCCTGCGACAAACGCAAAGCGTTTGCGCAAGGGAGCGAAGCGACGAAGCAATCCACTCTCTCCCCGTGGCGCGATGGATGGCTTCGCGGAGCCTGTCATCGGGCGCGCATTCGCGCGACCCGGTGGCTCGCAATGACGGTTATAGAAGCCCCATGACCTCCGACTACCTCTTCGTCTACGGCACGCTGATGCGCGGCTTCGATCATCCGATGGCGCAGCTGTTGTCGCAAGCCGCGGATTTTATCGGCGAGGCGCGCTGCCGGGGCCGGCTCTATCTCGTCAAGCACTATCCCGGGCTGGTGTTGTCGGACGACGCCAATGATATCGTGTTCGGCGAGTTGTTCCGCCTGCGCCGGCCTTTAGAAAGCTTGCGCGAATTCGACATGTATGAAGCCTGCGGCGAAGGCTTTGCCGAGCCGACCGAATATGTGCGGCGGATGCTGCAGGTCACGCTCGACGGCGGCGCGGTGAGCGAGGCCTGGACCTATCTCTACAACTGGCCGGTCGATCGCCTGCCGCGCATCGCCTCGGGCCGGTTTCTGGAGAGGTAGGTTTCCGTGTCCCGGGCGCGATGCGGCGCGAAGCACCGCTTCGCAGAACCGGGACCCACCCTCTCGTCGCCATGGGCCGCGGCTTGGCAGCGCACCGCTTCCGCGGCTCGCGCCGCATCCGGGGAACGAGACAGTCAGGCGCGCTTCTTCGGCTTGGCTTTTTGCTGCATGTAGGACCGCAGCACCGCATTCATCCGGCGCTGATAGCCTTCGCCCTGGCTCTTGAAATAGTCGAGCACGTCCTCATCAACGCGAATGGAAATCGCTTTTTTCCTGACGGGTATCACCAGAACGGCGTCTGACCAGTCGATATTGATGGGGACGGCATCAGGATCGTTCGCGACGGCCTTCGCGATGTCCTCGTCCGTCAGCGCATCGACGCGCGCCCAGTCAGTCTTTCCCTTCCTCGGGGAGTCCCTTGAAACGATCATAATATTTTTTTCGCTCGTCGCGCCGCGCCCGCCGTGCCGAGATGATCCAGCAGACTGACCCGCGGAGCGCACAGGCGACCGCGATTTCCCGCCCTTCGACGTACCCCAAGATTTGATACCTGACCTCGCCATGACGATCCGATCGGCGGATGAATGTGTAGCCGTCGAGAATTCCGCGCACGTCCTCGAAGTCGATCCTGTGATCTCGCAGGTTACTTTCGCGCTTTTTCGGATTCCATCCGAACTCGCGAACGCCTGCGAACAGCCGCTGTATTTCTTCCGCCATAGCAAATCGCCCCCCCGAACATGGGGTCCCGATACGGTTACACCGATGAGGTTCGCTATGACGGATTCGAAGCGCTACCTTCCGATCCTGTCTTTGTGGTTGTTTTGGCACCTTTGCCCAGGTGCCCCTCAAGGACAGGCTTCTTCTTCGACCATACCTCACCATGCGTATATACAACTGTATCTCTTGTCTGTCAAATCAGCCGTGAATCACTTCCCATCTTCCCCCTGTGAATAGCGGCAAGAAGGCCAACAATCTTCGTCATTTCCGCCAGCCACCCTATATCCCTAATCGGTTGGCATACTGGCCGACTCACCGCAAAATCGAACCGACATGCGCTTTACGCCCGAATTTCTCGATGAGCTGCGCGCCCGGCTTCCGGTTTCGGAAGTCGTGGGGCGGCGCGTGAAGTTGAAGAAGGCTGGGCGGGAGTGGAAGGGGCTGTCGCCGTTCCAGCAGGAGAAGACGCCCTCGTTCTTTGTCAACGACCAGAAGCAGGCGTGGTTCGATTTCTCGTCCGGCAAGAACGGCAACATCTTCGACTTCCTGATGCAAACCGAAGGCGTGTCGTTTCCCGAAGCGGTGGAACGGCTGGCCGCAATGGCAGGTCTGCCGCTGCCCGCCGTCACGCCGGATGCCGCACGCCACGAGCAGCGCCGCAAGACGCTCTATGACGTGATGGAACTCGCCGCGAAATTCTTCGCCGACACGTTGGCCTCGCGGGGCGGCGCCAAGGCGCGCGGCTATCTCGGCGACCGCGCGATTTCGCCAGCCACCCAATTGCAGTTCCGCCTCGGCTACGCGGCGAGCGAAAAATTCGCGCTGAAGGAGCACTTAGGCTCGCGCGGCGTCTCGGTCGAGGACATGATCGAAGCGGGGTTGCTGGTCGCGGGCGAAGATATCCCGGTGCCCTATGATCGATTTCGTGACCGCGTGATGTTTCCGATCACCGACGCGCGCGGCCGCGTGATTGCCTTTGGCGGGCGGGCGCTCGAGAAGGACGTGCCTGCGAAATATCTGAACTCGCCGGAAACGCCGCTGTTTCACAAGGGCGACAATCTCTACAACCTCGCGGCCGCAAGGCTTGCCGCCCATAATGGCAGCCCGCTCGTGGTGGTCGAAGGCTATATCGACGTCATCGCCATGGTCGGTGCCGGCTTTGCCGCAAGCGTAGCCCCACTCGGCACGGCGCTCACCGAAAACCAGCTCGCGCTGCTCTGGAAGATGGCGGACGAGCCGATCCTGTGCTTCGACGGCGACCGCGCCGGCCAGAAGGCGGCGTGGCGCGCCGCCGATCTGGCGCTGCCGCATTTGTTGCCCGGAAAAAGCCTGCGCTTTGCGCTGCTGCCCGAAGGACAAGACCCCGACGATCTCGCGCGCTCGGGCGGGCGGGCGGCAATCGAGGAGGTGATTGGCGCTGCGCGCGGGCTCGCCGAAATGATCTGGTCGCGCGAAATCGAGGGCGGCACCTTTGCGACCCCCGAGCGCCGCGCGGCGCTGGAAAAACGCATCGGCGAAATTTCGAGCAGCATTCGCGACGAGGTGGTGCGGCGTTATTACCGCCAGGATTTTGGCGAGCGCCTGGCTCGCGCATTCGCGCCCGACGTGGGGCGCGGCGGCTACGCCAAGGGCGGATATCGCAGGGCTCCCGCCGGCAATTATGGCAGCGAATCACCCCGGCGTTTTGGCTCCCGCGACCCCTTTACCCCGGGTGCGGCGGGCCGATTCGACCCCCGTCGGCCGCAGGCGTCGGCCGGAAGCCAAACCATCGACCGCGGACCCTATCAGGCGGCTAGTTCGCAGCTCGCGGCGAGCCCGATCATGCGCGGCCAGCGCTCCGCCATGTCGCGCCGGGAGGCCCTGATCCTGCAATGCCTGATCAACCACCCCTGGCTGCTGCATGACCACCTGGAGGAGGTCGCCGCCCTCGAACTGGCCCACCCCGAGGCTCATAAATTGCGCGCGGGCATCATCGCGGCCTTCGCCAACGATCATCACCACTCGAGCGAGCCCACCGAGCAAAGCGAGAAGATGCGCGCCGATCTCGCCATGAGCGGATTTTCACAAGCACTTCAAAGGGTTGAGGGCGCGATCACGACCTCGGCGGTGTGGGGCGCGCAAGGCGGTGCGGCACGGGAGGATGTTCTTTCCACCTGGCGCCAGCTCGTCTCCTTGCATCGCCAGTGGCACTCATTACTTAGGGAATTGAAAGACGCCGAGCTTGCCTTGGGTGAGGACGCGAGCGAGGCAAATTTGGCATGGCTGCGTGACGTCAAGGCCCGCCTGTCCGAAATGGACGGTACCGAAGCCCTGATCGAGGGATTTGGCGAATCTTCGGGCCGGCTCCAGCGCAGCGTGTGACAAAATATTTCATGCGGATGGCGGGTGCCGGAACCGTGAAAAGACTCGCCAAACCCGTGGTTTGGCTGCAAAAACAGGGTTAATCTTGGCTTAATGGCTTTGAGGCATTTTCGGAAACCTTAAGGTGCCGCCGGCTCAACTGTCAGAAAAGTGTCAGGAATAAACTGGCGCCTGTTCTGTTCGGATAGCCTGTAGCGCTACTTTTCCGCAATTTGTGTCAGGTCATTTTGCGAAATCCGGCGACATAGATTCGAGGGGTGGCGATGAGAATTGCGCCGCCCTTTCGCGTCATGAGCGAGTTGAAGAGTTTCAAACGGGTGCCCTTGACGCATCCCGATTGAAGCGCGTTTGGGAGCATTGAATGGCCAGCAAGGCAAAGACGCTGCAGGTTAAGGACAAGGAAAAGGACGACAAGGCAGCAGACGCTCCTGAGAAGGATACCGCCGAAGCCCCCTCGCCGTTGCTCGACCTGTCGGATGCCGCCGTCAAGAAGATGATCAAGCAGGCCAAGAAGCGCGGCTTCGTGACCTTCGATCAGCTCAACGAAGTGCTTCCTTCCGACACCACCTCGCCCGAGCAGATCGAGGACATCATGTCGATGCTCTCCGACATGGGTATCAACGTCACCGAGGCGGACGAGGCCGACACCGAGGAAGAGAAGCAGGAAGAGGCCGAGGACGAGACCGACAACGAGCTGGTCGAGGTCACCGCCAAGGCCGTCACGGAAGTCAAGAAATCCGAGCCCGGCGAGCGCACCGACGATCCCGTGCGGATGTATCTGCGCGAAATGGGCACCGTGGAATTGCTCTCGCGCGAGGGCGAAATCGCTATCGCCAAGCGCATCGAGGCCGGCCGCGAGGCGATGATCGCTGGCCTTTGCGAAAGCCCGCTGACGTTCCAGGCCATCATCATCTGGCGCGACGAGCTCAACGAAGGAAAGATCTTCCTTCGCGACATCATCGATCTCGAAGCGACCTATGCCGGCCCCGACGCCAAGAACAACATGAACCCGGGAATGCTCGCCGTGGCCATCGGTCCCGACGGCCAGCCGGTCGTTGCCGATCCCCCCGCTGGTGGTGCGATGCCGGCTGCCGCCGCACCGCCGGCCGCGCCGCCGTCGGCGACCCCATTCCGCGCCGCGCCGCCCCCGGGCGAGGTGGAAGGCGAGGAGAAGGATCCGGCGGAGGCCGCGGCCGAGGCCGACATGGACGACGACGAGTTCGAAAACCAGATGTCGCTGGCGGCGATCGAGGCCGAGCTGAAGCCGAAGGTGGTCGAAACCTTCGACAAGATCGCCGACAATTACAAGAAGCTGCGCCGCCTGCAGGAGCAGGACATCTCCAACCAGCTCCAGAACGAGACGCTGTCGCCGGCGCAGGAGCGCAAATACAAGAAGCTGAAGGACGAGATCATCGTCGAGGTGAAGTCGCTGCGGCTCAATCAGGCGCGCATCGATTCGCTGGTCGAGCAGCTCTACGACATCAACAAGAAGCTGGTGTCGTTCGAGGGCCGCCTGCTGCGTCTCGGCGACAGCCACGGCGTCGCGCGCGAAGACTTTTTGAAGAATTACCAGGGCTCGGAGCTCGATCCGCGCTGGCTCAACCGTGTCTCGAAACTCTCGGCCAAGGGCTGGAAGAATTTCGTCCATCACGAGAAGGACCGCATCAAGGAACTGCGCGGCGAAATCCAGCAGCTCGCGGCCTTGACCGGGCTTGAGATCGGCGAATTCCGCAAGATCGTGCACGGCGTGCAGAAGGGCGAGCGCGAGGCGCGCCAGGCCAAGAAGGAAATGGTGGAAGCCAACCTTCGCCTCGTGATCTCGATTGCGAAGAAATACACCAACCGCGGCTTGCAGTTCCTCGACCTGATCCAGGAAGGCAATATTGGTCTCATGAAGGCGGTCGACAAATTCGAATACCGCCGCGGCTACAAGTTCTCGACCTATGCGACGTGGTGGATCCGGCAGGCGATCACGCGAAGCATCGCCGACCAGGCGCGCACCATCCGCATTCCCGTGCACATGATCGAGACCATCAACAAGATCGTGCGCACCTCGCGCCAGATGCTCAACGAGATCGGCCGCGAGCCGACGCCGGAAGAACTCGCCGAAAAGCTCGGCATGCCGCTTGAGAAGGTGCGCAAGGTTCTGAAAATCGCCAAGGAGCCGCTGTCGCTGGAGACGCCGGTGGGCGATGAGGAAGACTCGCACCTCGGCGATTTCATCGAGGACAAGAACGCGATCCTCCCCATTGACGCCGCGATCCAGTCGAACCTGCGCGAAACCACGACGCGCGTGTTGGCCTCGCTTACGCCGCGCGAAGAACGTGTGCTTCGCATGCGCTTTGGCATCGGCATGAACACCGACCACACGCTGGAAGAAGTCGGCCAGCAGTTCTCGGTGACCAGAGAGCGCATCCGCCAGATCGAGGCCAAGGCGCTGCGGAAGCTGAAGCATCCGTCACGGTCGCGGAAGCTGCGGAGCTTTCTGGATAATTGAACTGCGTTTCCCGGGCGCGGCGCAGCACAAAGTGATGCGCCGCAGAACCGGGACCCAATCCCTCTCCTCGTCATGCCCGGGCTAAAGCGCGTCTTCTCGCAAGGTGACCCGGGCATCCATCGAAACAAAGCGGCGGGCGAAAGCCCGCCGTTTTCTATTGGCAACAATGCGTAGGATGAGTGGAGCCAACGGGTCGCGCGAATGCGCGCCCGATGATTTGGTGCGCGGACGGCGAAGTCGTGTGGTCCTGACATCCCGACGCTGGTGTCAAGCAAGCCGCGATGCTTTCGCATCGTGGCTGGCGACGGCTGTTTGCATACGCAATCTGTTGCCGCAATCTTGAGCTTGCGCTGCTCTTAGTTTGTGCGCGCCCTTGAGCCGCTTATGACGGATGATCTGCCTTTCGCTCGGACTTCAGGGCCAGGTGATGAAACCGTTTATTCGCGCCGTTGAAATCTGGGCTCCCAACAAGGACCGTTCGCTGGAATTCGGCGGAGGACTTTACGAGGGGGAGCTGGAAGAGTTCCGCGAGATTAGCGAACTTGCGCTGTTCTCTTACGATGAGGGCCTGCCCGGAAAAGCGTGGGCAGCGAAGCACCCGATCATCTTGACCAGCTTTGCTGACACTTACTTCAGGCGCGCCGACGAAGCCAAAATGTTCGGATTGACCTGCGGAATTGCCATTCCAATCTTTGCAGGCGACGTTCTCAAGGCCGTCCTCGGCCTGCTCTGCGGCAGCGAAACTGAACAAAATGTGGGAGCGATCGAACTATGGCACAACAACGCTGATCTCTCTCACGAACTGTCTCTTGTTGATGGGTACTACGGGACCGCTGATACGTTCGAATTCAATTCGCGACGCATGACATTTCCGCGCGGCTATGGGCTGCCCGGTAGAGCATGGAAGGCGGACTTCCCCGTTATTTTCAACGAACTACGTGGATCTCGAAAATTCTTGCGGGCCGAGGATGCCGCCGCCAGCGGGATCAGATTTGGCCTGGCGATCCCCTATAGGCCTGACGCGAACCTGACCTGGGTCATGACATTCCTGTCGGGCTCCGAGAGGCCGATCATGCACCGCTTTGAGATTTGGAAGCCGAGCACCTCGGGGGACGCACTTGTCTTCGAGGCAGGCTGCTGCACCAAGGGTACCGACCTGAACAAAATCTTTGCGGATCAGATTGTCCTGAAGGGCGAAGGAACCGTCGGCGAGTCCTGGGCGACAGGCATGCCCGTCATCAACGCCGACCTGACCCACGATGGGTGTGCCGCCGCGAAGGCGGCCATCAAAGCTGGGCTTAGACAGACCATCGTATTGCCAGTCTACCGTGGCGCAGAACTGAGTTCAGTGATTGCGTGGTACACTTAATCCTGCCATCTGCAAATTCAGAGAAGATGCGGCACTGCACAGACTATGCGGGTTGATGGCGCCATAGTGGCGAACCTCTCCGCCGCAGCGCTTGCTGTACTTCCAGCGCCGTGACGATGAAGATCCTGCCGCGGGAATGCGGGCGTGTGTCTTTGTCGCGGACTGTTCGGAATTCCTTAAGAATTGGTTTCTATCATTGGTCAAATTTTGATGAATGTCTTTTTCAAAGGAAATTTTATGGCCTCCAAGCTCAGGTCCCTCAGGGTACAGGCCGGTGCCGCCGCCGCCATGGCGTTCGCCAGTGGAGTGTTTACGGCTGGCGCTTTGTCCTACGCAGATATGGCCAGAACTCTCGACCGGGGACATCGGGATGTGCTAACGGCTGCGACGAACGATGGTCTCGCCGCGCTGAGCGCAGTCAGCGATCGGATGAAGGTTTACGCGGACGTTATGGCACGTCACCCCGATATCGTGAACGCGGTGCAAAAGCATGATATCAAGGAGCTTGAAGCGGTAACGGTGCGCGAATTCAAGGCAATCCATGGGGTGGACCCTGGCTTGGCCACGCTGGAGGTGACGGATTCCAAGGGCGTGGTGATCCAGCGCGGGCATAACCCCGCAAAGCGTGGCGACGACAAATCAGCACAGCCCCAGGTCAGAACCGCATTGTCAGGCAAACCGGCCGGCGGGCTCACCGTGTCGTCCACGACGGGCGAAGCTGCCGAGGACAGCGTCAGGCCGATCATGTTCGACGGCAACGTCATCGGGACGCTCAAGGCGGGTTCATATTTCAACGAGGCGACCGCAGAAGAATTGAAAAGGCGGACTGGCCTGGAGGTCGCCTTCGTTTCGCATGCAAAGGTTACTGCATCGACCTTCGGCAAAGGTGTTTCGATTGCCTTGCCGCCTGAAGCTATCCAGACCGCCTCGAAGGGTTCGCCGACCACCGTCGATTTTGCCGCCGGTGACACGCCCTCTCAGGCTCGAGTTCGTCCATTTGCCGAGCGACGTCGGTGAAGGAATGACGGTCGCCTTCGTTTCAAGTTTGAGGGAGGTCAACGCGGCAAAGCTGGCATTCGCCTGGTCACTTGCGCTCAAGGCCCTCCTCGCACTTCTCGTCGTTTTGCCGCTCTCCTTCTTCGGTGCTCATTTGGCAACCCGGCAACTTCTGAGGCTCGCCGACGCCATGCGCCAGCTGGCGACCGGCAGATTGGATGTCGTTCTCCCGGGGATCGACCGTCAGGATGAAATCGGCGATATCGCGAAGGCCGTCGAAAATTTCAAGGTCGTAGCCGTGGAGAAGGCGAAGGCCGATCAGGATGAAAAGCGTCTCGCCGACGAACAGGCGCGCGCCGAGCGCAAGCTGACCATGCAGCGGCTTGCCGACGAATTTGAGACGACGCTGGGTGCCATCATCGAGGCGGTGTCTTCGAACTCAACGATGCTCGAAAACGCCGCGCGCACGTTGACGGCGACGGCGCAGAACACCCAGCATCTCTCCGCGACGGTTGCGGCATCCTCGGAGGAAGCGTCGACGAATGTTCAATCGGTCGCGGCGTCGGCGGCAGAACTGACATCCTCCGTCCAAAATATTGCGGCGAAGGTCGGCAAGTCCCACAGGATATCCGGCGAAGCGGTGATTCGAGCAGAAAAAGCGGATGCGCGGATCGCAGACCTTACTCAAGCCGCCGCTCGCATCGGGGATGTCGTAAAATTGATTTCGTCGGTGGCAGAACAAACAAATCTTCTGGCCCTGAACGCAACCATCGAAGCTGCGCGCGCGGGTGATGCGGGCCGCGGTTTCGCTGTTGTAGCGCAAGAGGTGAAAGCCCTGGCCGCCCAGACCGCCAAGGCTACCGAAGAAATTGGAGCCCAAATATCCGGGATGCAAGCGGCCACCGCTGACTCTGTTGGGGCCATCAAGGACGTCGGTACGACGATTGGCCAAATTTCGACGATCGCAATCGATATTTCCAAGGCGGTGGAAGCGCAGGGGGAGATGACCCGGGAAATCGTCCACAATGTCGGCCAGGCAGCCAACGGAACCGCTGGCGTCGCCTCCAATATCACGAACGTCAACGTGGGGGCGGTCGAGACCGGATCGGCATCGAGCCAGGTGCTCCAGGCGGCCCAATCACTTTCGGTCGAAAGCAATCACTTGAAATCTGCGGTCGGGAATTTTCTGTCGACCGTGCGGGCGGCTTGAGCCTCCACCAAGATTGCTGCTTGCATTTCCTGCGCCGGCAGCCGCCTTCCGCCGGACG
Source organism: uncultured Alphaproteobacteria bacterium (assembly GCA_963722265.1). Taxonomy (GTDB): domain Bacteria; phylum Pseudomonadota; class Alphaproteobacteria; order Rhizobiales; family Xanthobacteraceae; genus Bradyrhizobium. The sequence continues at coordinate 618,938 of CAVRKR010000004.1, forward strand.
GCTCGTTGTCGTCGGCCTCGCGCTTGCCCATCGCCATGATCGCGCTGCCCATGGCATCCGATCCAAACGTGACGAGGAAGCCGAACCGAAATCATCCCGGCCTTGACAAACCTCTCCCGCTGCGAACTGACAAATACTGATTTGCCCGTCGTGCCAATCTGCCGCAGTTGATCTTAACCCCAAATCACAGGCATCTTTCCGCCCGTCCCGCCTCGGCAAGAGGGGCGTATGCGCTATCGTCACGAAACGTGAGGCGGGATGCGATGGACGCTTCACCACGTCGAAAAAGACGAATGACGTGGCGCGCGGACGGCGAAGTCGTGTGGTCCTGACATCCCGACGCTGATGTCAAGCCCGTGAGGGGATGATCTTGCGGGCGACGGTGGCAAACAAGCCCGGCTCACCGGGGAGAGCGCGAAGGAAACCGTTAAAACCATTGCGTGCGGGAATGCCGGGTGATCCCGGTGGACCTGTGGTGACTTAAGCTCGTGTGGTTTTTGTTTTCCCACGCGAGGCTTCTGTAACGGGCATCGAAGAGTCAATCCCTTTTTGCGTTATCCATTCGCCGGGCACGTGCTTCTGTCCGGGATCGGCACAAGGCCGTCGCCTGATGGGGTTCATGAGAGGAACAGGTCGGCCAATCTGCGGAAAACGTGATCGCATCGTTGGTTGCGTCGACAACTCGCGTGACGGCCTGGCCTGGTCCATCGTCCCGGCGAAGGGACTTCGCTTCGGGGAGAGCCTGGTGCGGTGGCCCGCCCGAAAACCGGTTTGTCCTCCGTGTTTTAGGCCGTTGCTGCCTTCGCAGCCGGATTGAACGGCACATTATCCTTGAGCATGCGGAGCATGATCACGGCGAGCTTGCGGGCCAGCGCCACCTTGGCCTTGTTGGTGCCGGCGCGTCGGGCGATCCGCATCGCCCAGCCTTTGAGTTTCGAGCAGCCCTTGATCGGCTTCGTCAGCATGATGTGGGCCGCCTCGTAAAGCGCTTCGCGCACTGAGGCATCACCGTGCTTGCTGATGCGGCCGGTGTAGTCGGTCTCGCCGGACTGATACTTCTTCGGGGTCAACCCGAAATGCGGCCCCGCCGGCTTCGATGACGTAAAGCGGGAGGGGTCATCGATCGCGCAGGCAAAGGTCAGCGAGACGATCGGCCCCACCGCCGGCGTCGACATCAAGAGCCTTGCCTTTTCATGAAGACGCGACATCGTGCGCACGCGCTTCTCAAAACCGTTGAACTCTGCAAGCAGAACGGCCCGCGCCCGCAACAGCGCCTCGCTGATGGTCTGAAGGTTCGGATGCCCCTTCACCAGTTCTTCGATGCGTCCGGCAAAGTTGGTCCGCGTCGTCTTGCCGACCTTCAGCCCGAAGCCGCGCAGGATCCCGCGCAGGCTGTTCTCGAGGTCCAGCAGCTTGCTCTGCACCAGCTTGCGCGCCGTCAGCATCGCGCGGATCTCCTGTGCCGCGATCGACTTGCAGTGCACAGGCCGAAACCAGCCGAGCCGCATCAGCTGCGCTATCTTGCGTGCGTCGTTGCGGTCCGACTTCACCGGCATTGCTTTGAAGGCATCGCTCACGTGCCGTGTCTCCAGGAGCTCAACCGCAAGGCCCGCCTCCTTCATGGCCGCATAGAGCCATTGCGACAGCGGCCCTGCCTCAAGTCCAATCCTGGCGAGCCCAAACCCGAGCGAGCCGATCCAAGCTATCAACGCTTCCGGTTCGCTCGCCACCTTGGCCTCCCGGACGATCTTGCCGCTGGCGTCGACAACGCACACGCTTGAGCATTCCAATGACACGTCAATTCCTGCATAATAGTCCATGGTCGTCCCTCCTTGATGCTTGGAGCGAGGCCTATCCTCGACTCCGTTACACCATCAGTGTGAGGGACGACCGCCTGCCTTCCAAGCAAGCCGCGCGACGCGCGCCATCAAACGGCGCCGTAGCTAGCGCGGCTTGCCTGAAGGCCCCGCGGCCCGTTACTCCATCTGCGGGTGCGGCGAGCGCCCGGCATTCCCTGCGCCCTCTTTTTTTGAGGGTGATGGCTAAAGCAAAGCTCGGGCAGATCGTGCCGCGGGAATGCGGAGTCGTGTCTTCTCCCTCGCCCCGCTTGCGGGGAGAGGGTCGGGGTGAGGGGGCCTCTCCAAAGACTGTGCTCGTGGAGAGTCCCCCTCACCCGGATTGCGCTGGACGATGCGGAGCCTGTCATCGGGCGCGCATTCGCGCGACCCGTTGGCATCGCCAGGGGCGATCCGACCTCTCCCCGCAAGCGGGGGGAGGTGACTCGAAACGCTGTTTGACATCTAAAATCTGAAAATAGATCTCGAGAAGATCAGGGCAGCGCTCACGAAGGTTTCGCGCGGCTCATCTCCTGCCTAACCAACCGCCTTCCGCCGCCGCGCGGCGCGTCGTCATCCGCCTCGCGCTTGCCCATCGCCATGATCGCAGAGCCCATCGCAGCCGATCCGAACGTGACGATGAAGCCGAACAGCAGCAGCCCGAGTGCGGTGAACGGCGAGCGGTCGGTGAAGATCAGGTGGCGCAGGCCGCCGGGATTGAGCCAGAGCAGCCCGCCGACCAGAAGCACCGCCGAAGCCACGCCGGCGGCGAGGTTGATCGCGAGCAGGCGGAACAGCGGCGTCCGCCAAAATCCGGCCCGGCGGGATGAAGTCGTCTTGTCGCCGATCTCGTTTGCCATTGCGACTCGCTACTCTCTGCTGAGAGGCTGCTGGAAAAATAGCCACCAAAATAAGAAGTTGAAACCGTCATTCCGGGGCGATGCCAACGGGTCCGGCCGGCGGCCGGCTCGATGACAGGCTCCGCATCGAACTACGATGTGCAATTGCACATCGGAGAATCTCGAGATTCCGGGTCTGGTGCTGGCGCACCATCCCGGAATGACGGTGGGACGGGAAGGTCGCTGTCGTCTCATCTCTGGTTCCCGGTACCCTTGTGTGATCTTTCTCACGGTATTTGCGCGGGAAAGGAGGGAGGATGACCATGCGGCTTCATGCTCGGAGAAATTTCGTGTCGATCTTACGTCGGATGGTCTTCATCGTTGGCCTGCTCGCGCTCGGCGCCTCGCTTGGTCTCGCTTTGGGGTCGGGACTGTACGCGGCCGACCTCGTCGTCGTGCCCGGCCATTCCGACGGTAAGCCGCATTCGGCGCCAAAGGACACCTCCCGGATCAATAGCGGCATGCCTTTGGAGGAATTCGCGAAGGGACCAAACGCCGCCTGCACGGCGTGGACCGACGGATGCCGCACCTGCGGCAAGGGTTCTGACGGCGGCGTGTTCTGTTCGAATGTCGGGATTGCGTGCCAACGAACGGAGCCGCGTTGCACGCGACAGGCGTTGCCGAAATGAACAAATTCCTGGTCCCAACCCTGCTGACGGCGGCGCTCTTGATCGTGGCGTTGACCATCAGCCTTGATTTGAGCGGGTATCTGGATTCCCGGATCACATGCGGAGAACAGGTTGGCGGCCGCGCCGGCTGCATGAACAATCTCGGCCAATCGCTTTCGGTTCTCTGGGGATTTGTGGCCGGGGCGATCGGCGTGATCTGGCTGCGCTTTCGGGACATCTAGCGCGCTTAATTACCTCTCCCCGCGAGCGGGGCGAGGGAGCCATTCGCCGTTCGTTTTTGACGGGCTGCTTTTTCCCGTGTCATGATCGGCGCAACTCGAAGGGAATCCGCATGCTCAGATACCGCTTGGCCGTCTTCCTCACCGCCGCTCTCGCTTCCACCTCCGCCCACGCCGCCCGCTGTGGCGGCGATTTCAACAGTTTCGTCGCCAACATTTCGGCGGAGGCGGCCGATGCCGGAATCTCGCAAGGCGTGATCTCGCAGGCGCTTGGCGGGGTGACCCAGGACATGGCGGTGCTGAATTTCGACCGGCGCCAGCGCGGCACCTTCAACAAGACGTTCGAGCAGTATGTCTCGACCCGCGTAGGCGCGGGGCGCATCAATGGCGGCCGCGCGATGCTGCAGCGTAATGCGGGATTATTGTCGAGCATCGAGGCAAAGTTCGGCGTGCCGCGGCAGATCCTGGTTGCGATCTGGGGGCTGGAGACCGATTTCGGCAAGGGCGACATGGGAAAGCTTCCGGTGTTTCGCGTGCTCGCGACCATGGCGCATGATTGCCGGCGCACCGAATTGTTTCAAGGTGAGTTGCTTGCGGCGTTGAAGATCGTGCAGCGCGGCGACCTGCCGATCAGCCAGATGATCGGCGCCTATGCCGGCGAGATCGGGCAGACGCAATTCCTGCCTTCGTCCTACATCAAATACGGCATCGATTTCGACGGCGACGGCCGCGTCGATCTGCGCCACAGCGTCGCCGACGTGCTTGCCTCCACCGCCAATCTGTTGCACGCCAACGGCTTCAAGATGGGCGCTCCTTACGGCGAGGGCAGCGCGAATTTCGAAGCCATGCGCGAATGGAACCACGCCACCATCTACCGCAAGACGATCGCGTATTTTGCCGATCAGCTGGTGGGGCGGTGACAACCAACGCAGCCAGCCTGTGTCGTCCCTGCGAAAGCAGGGACCCAAAACCACAGGCTTTTGGGTCTGCCAAAGGTGTCGCCCCGCACTGCTTGAACGGAGAAGCCGCGGCGTATGGGTCCCCGCGTGCCAGGTCGTGTGAAAACCACCTTTGTGAGTTAGCCCTGAGTGGGTATTTGATTCGGGGGGCGGGATGGCACACGTGACGGGGCAATCGCGGTACCAAACGGCGCTGTTTCCCGAAGTTCTGGACGAAGTGATTGCGGCCGATGATCCGGTTCGGGTTATCGACGCCTTTGTCGAGACGCTGGATTTGGCGCAATTGGGATTTTCCAAGGTTGAGGCGGAAGCGACGGGGCGGCCGCCTTACGCGCCGGGCGATTTGTTGAAGCTGTATTTGTACGGCTATGTGCACCGGATTCGGTCCAGCCGCGGGCTTGAAGCCGAAGCGTGCCGCAACGTGCAGGTAATGTGGCTGATCAATCGGGTGGCGCCGGCGTTCAAGACGATCGCGGACTTCCGCAAGGATCACGGGCGGGCGATTGTCGGGGTTTGCCGGGCCTTCATTCGCTTCTGTCGGGAGCAGGCGCTGTTTGGGGCCGAATTGCTGGCGATTGACGGAACCAAGATCGCGGCGGTGGCAAGCCGCAACAAGGTGATCACACCGAAGCGGATCGCAAAGATGAATGCGGCGATTGATCGCAAGATTGCCGAATACCTGGCTGCGATGGATGGCGCCGATCGGGAGGAGCCGAGGCCGGGGGTGCCGGCGGCGGATCTGGCCGCCGCGGTTGCGGCGCTGCAGACGCAACGCCTGGAGCTGCAGCGTCAGGCCGAGGAGCTTGCCCGGGAGGGCCTTACGCAGAAGGTCGAAGGCGAGCCTGAAGCAAAGCTGATGCGCACGCCGCGAGGACATCAGGTTGCCTACAACGCGCAGACCGCGGTCGATGGCAAGCACAAGCTGATCGCGGCTTTCGAGCTGACCAACGACGGCAACGACCTTCAGCAGCTTCATCCAATGGCGATACAGGGCAAGGCGGCGGTGGGCGCCGATGAGGTGACGGTCGTCGCCGACACCGGCTATTCGAACGGCGAGCATGGCGGGCTGTGCGAGCGGGACGGCATCACCGCGATCGTTCCGCGTGCCGAGACGGTCAATCCGCGCGGCAAGCAATACTTCAGCCGCGACCGGTTCGTTTATGATCCCGCTAGCGACAGTTGGCGCTGTCCGGCCGGCGAGAAGCTGAGCCTGTACAAGACTTCCCAGACGCAGAAGAAGAAGGAATATACGGCCAAGGCGTGCGGCAGCTGCCCGCTGAAGCCGCAATGTACTGATGCAGAACGGCGCGTGATTGTGCGCGACTTCCATGAGGATGCGCGGCAAGCGATGCACCGACGGGCCACAGCCGATCCAGCGTGGATGAAGCATCGGCGGGAAATCGTGGAGCATCCGTTCGGGACGATGAAATGGTTGATGGGCCATCCCCGCTTCCTGGTGCGCGGATTGCTCAAGGCGAAAGCCGAACTGGCCCTGGGCGTGCTGAGCTACAATCTCAAGCGGGTGATCGCCATCCTCGGAGTGCCCGCGCTCCTGCAGGCACTCCACTCATCTCCGGCCTAAATGGCCGTCGTCCTGGCGAGCACCTCACCATCAGTCAAAATCCAGCAGTTCTCACACGACCTGGTGCGCGGGGACGACGACTACGAAGTCGTCCCCTTCTTCGCCGCGACCTGTTTGAGCATCTTCTCACTCCGCCGCGCCATCACTTTCCAATAGGTCGCGGGCCGAAAACGCTGCAACAGGTCCATGAAGCGGGCGTCGCTGCCGATCAGGATGCGCGGCTCGTTCTTCTCGATGCCCTTGATGATCCGAAGCGCGGCGTCCTTCGGCGTGGTCTGGGCGAATTGGTCGAACAACTCGATCAACTGCGCGCGGCGCTCATTGTCGGTGACGCCTATGCCGGTGCGAATATTGCGCACGATGTTGGTCGAGACCCCGCCGGGATGCACCACCGAAAGCCGAACCGGGCTCTTTGCCATCTGCAATTCGTGGCGGAGCGATTCCGAAAAGCCGCGCACGGCGAATTTAGCGGCGCCGTAAGCCGTGTTTCCCGGCGGTGACACGATGCCGTAGATGCTCGAGATGTTGACGATGTGGGCCTCGGGGCGGGTGGCCAAATGGGGCAGGAAGGCGCGGGTCGAATGCACCACGCCCCAGAAATTGATGTCGAACAGCCATTCCATCTGCGCCTGATCGATCTCATGGAACTGGCCGAGCAGCGCCACGCCGGCATTGTTGATGACGATGTTCAGCGCAGGGTGGGCCGAGGTCGCGGCTTTGGCGAAGTCGGCGATCTGGACGGGCTCGCTGACGTCGACGCGGTGCAGGCTCACCTTTCGCGAATGGGCCTTCGAATGGGCCTTGGCGATCTCGGCGGCGACCATCTGCAAGCCGGCCTCGTCGCGGTCGGCGAGCGCCAGGTCGCAGCCTCGCGCGGCAAGCTCGAGGGCCAGCGCCCGGCCTATGCCGCTGGCCGCGCCGGTCACGGCTGCGGCGGCTCCACGGATCGTAGTCATTTGATGATTACTCCACGAGGATGAGGTTCAGCGTGTCAACCCTTATACGGCTCGTGGACTTTGGCAACCCGGCGCACGGCGTCGTGACCGCAAACCGCTTCCTTAGAGCGGCCGCACCGTGGTATGGGCAGAGCCGATGTCCTACGCGTTCCTGTTGACCTCGCTGATCGTGATCGTCTCGCCCGGTACCGGCGTGCTCTACACGCTGGCGGCTGCCCTTACCCGGGGATCGCGCGCCTCGATCGCAGCCGCCTTCGGCTGCACGCTCGGGATCGTGCCGCATATGGCAGCCGCGATGCTCGGGCTAGCGGCCGTGCTCCACGCCAGCGCGCTGGCGTTTGCGGCGCTGAAATGGTGCGGCGTGCTTTATCTGTTGTACATGGCCTGGCAGGCGCTGCGCGAACAAGGCGCGCTCGCGGTGGATTCACGCATCGATGCCCGCTCGGCCAGGCGGGTGATCGTCACCGGATTTCTGATCAACATCCTCAATCCAAAACTGTCGATCTTCTTCCTGGCGTTCCTGCCGCAATTCATCGCCACCGGCGAGGAACGGCCTCTGCTCAAGATGCTGGAACTGAGTTTTGTGTTCATGGCGATGACGTTTTTGGTATTCGTGCTCTACGGCCTGTTTGCGGCTGCCGTCCGCGATCGCGTCGTCACGCGGCCAAAGGTGATGAGGTGGCTGCGCCGCGCCTTCGCCGGCGGCTTTGCCGCGCTCGGCGCGAAGCTCGCATTCGCCGAACGGTAATTGTCCGCTCCTCATGGTGAGGGGCTCGGTTTCGCTTCGTCTCCAGACGATGCGGAGCCTGTCATCGGGCCACGCCAAGCGCGGCCCGATGATCCTGCGATCGCTCGATCGTGCGAGTTCGCCGTCGCGGAGCTCATCACGGCGCCAAAAGCTCGCCAAAATGCATAACTTCTGTGGATAACGTGATGACGCCCGCGTGACAGTGCGGGGCAGCGGCCTGCAAATCTGTTGGGATTACATTCGAGGATGTTGCGAGGCTGGCCCTCCGCCGAGCATGCCTCGTGTCGCGTTTCAATCCATTAACTCAAAAGAGGATGCTATGGCTAAGAAAGCGAAGAAGGCAAAGAAGGCGAAGAAGGCCAAGAAGTCGAAGAAGAAGTAGCTTCGAAGCCCGGGTGGAGCGAAGCTCCACCCGGGCACCCAGAGATTGCGGATAGTTGCAAAAGCGGCGGGCCTGGTGCCCGCTTTTTTTTGATTCTGGAGAGTACGCCAACCGGTGAGTGCCTCATCCTGATGGGCGGCATCTGAGTTCATCATCCGCCCGTGCGGCCGCTTCAGGGTTAACGATGCACCAACGCGACAAGCAATCCTGTCCCGATCGAGGAGGGCGCTTCGCCGTCTTCATCCTTTTCCAACCAAGGCGTGCGTTGCACCTCGCCGGGTCAGAGTCCGTTAAGAGCCGCCGCCGCATGGTGCCGGCAAGACTACGGAGTTAGTCATGGGTAGGCAGTTCAATAACCGGAGAGACGGGGCCATGGTGGCGCTGGTGCCGCGATGCTGAGCGTTCCGACGCTTTGGACGGCCTTCGTCGTCAATTTTCTCGCGCTGGGCCTGGTCTGGGCCTACGTCATGCGCAGCTATCCGTCCATGGCGGCAGCACGGTTCTGGACCGGCTCGGCTCTCTGCGCCGCGGTCGGCGCCGGGATCGCGACGTTGCTCATCGTGACAGGTTCGCTGATCCCGCTTCTCGTCGGCGGTACGATCGTCATTTTCTCCGGTTGTCTGGCCGCGATGGGTATCCAGCGGTTTTACGATCAGCCGATCAGCTGGCGCGGCACGGCGTTGCTGACCGCCTCGAGCTTCACCGGCATGGCCTTCTTCATGTTCGGCTACGACAGCACGACGATGCGGATCGTGATCTTCTCGCTGGCCCAGGCGCTTCCGTTCGCGCTGACACTGAAGTTGCTGATGTCGCGGCAAGACGGCCGCATCAATCCCGGTGCCCGGCTTGCGGGCGTCATCACCATGCTCATCATCGCCATCTCCGTCTTCCGCGCACTGGCGAAGATCCTCCAGATCGGCGGCGACTTCTCCTTCGCTCAGTTCAACACCTCGCAGTCGATCGCGATCCTGGTATTGATTTTCCTGTCGATGACCTGCAATTTCGGATTCCTGCTGATGGCGATCGACCGATTGCGCAACGAGGTCGCCGATCTCGCGCTGATGGACGATCTCACCGGCGTCGGCAACCGGCGGCATCTGTTGCAGCGCCTGACCGAGGAATGCGCGAGATCGGAACGCAGCAACCAGCCGTTCTCGCTGCTGGTAATCGATCTCGACAGTTTCAAGTTGATCAACGACACCCACGGCCATGCCGCGGGCGACGCCTGCCTGCAGCACTTCACGCTGATGGCGCAGACCAGGCTGCGGCCGGGCGATATGCTGGCGCGCACCGGCGGTGACGAGTTCTGCGTCATGCTGCCCGCCTCGACGCTTCGCGAGGGCGCGCTGATTGCGCGCCGGATCATCGAGGTGTGCCGCGATGACGCTGCCGCCTGCGTCGGAAAGGATGTCCCGATCGCGGTATCGATCGGGGTTGCGCAATGGACGCGCGAGACTGGCGCATTCCCGGACCGGCTGATCGCCGCCGCCGACCACGCGCTCTACGTTGCCAAGAAGGAAGGCAAGAACCGCTATGCGGTCTACGAGCCCTCGCCGCCGCTGGCGCCCGAACCCGTGGCCATGCCGGAGCGGGCCCGCCGCCGGCAAGCCTAGAGATTTTGCCGGCGTCCGCGCCTCAAAGGGCGCTCCCCGCGCACTTGATCCAGAAATTGCCCACGGCATAGTGCCGTCCATGAATTTCCGTGGGCTGGCGACCGCGCTTTGCGCTTTTGCGATGTTGACGGCGGCTGCCGCGCAGACGCCCGAGATCGAGGCGGTCGCGCGTGCCGCCGGCACGCCGGAAATCCCGGGGCTGAAAATGGTCTGGCTTTCGCCGTGGGGCGACGTCGCCAAGGCCCATCCCTGGCGCAACATCATCGTGCACCAGACCGAGGGGCCGGCCGGTTCGGCGCGTGGCGGCGCGCTGGAGCAGTCGAGGAATCCGACGCGCCGCGGCGTCATGGTCTGGGTCGAGACCGACGGCACCGTGTACTGGGCGGTCTCCGGAGACTCTCGTGCCGACCCATACCGACGGCGCCAACCGCAACGACAACAAATATATCGACAACAGCGAGACCTATCACCGGCGAACAAAGAAAGTTCGATCGGCGTCGAGTTCGCCGGCAACTATCCCGACGTCACCCGGCCCGCCACCGAGGCGCAGATCACCGCGTGGCGGATCCTGGTGAAGGTATTGCGCGCGCGCTATGGCATTCCGCTCGACCACGTCTATGCGCATAACTGGATCGATTTCAAGGACGCTCGCTATTGCGAAGGCTGCGCGCTGGCGACACTGGCCCGGCAATGGGGGGAGTAGGTATTGCTCGCGTGCCCCGGACGCGGCGCAGCATGTAATGCTGCGTTGCTGATCCGGGGTCCACAGGAGTCCAAGCACTATCGTGGGTCCCGGCTCTGCGGCGCAGCGTTCAGAACGCTGCGCCGCGTCCGGGACACGAAAATCCGAAGTCCGCTCAAATCGGCTGCGCCATCCAGCTGAAGAAGCGGTGGATCAATCCGCGCATTCGCCGGGCCGTCTCTCCAGGCGGAATCTCGTCCTCCGCCGTGCAACGCTTGTAGAAGTAATCGAGGAACACCATGTCGTTCGGCTCGGTGACGGTGAAGCTCTCCTCGCCGACGAACACGGTGTAGTCGTAGAAGAATGGCCCGATGAAGGGCACCGCGGGTGGCGCGGCGCGGTCCTTCGAGATCACGAATTCCGAGGGCTCAAGCCCGTGCGCGATCATCGCCTGCTCCAGCGCGGGCAATTTGCGGGTGAATTCGGCCGAAAAACCGCCGACGGTCGACTGCAGCGTGATCGGCATGGCTGGCCCTCTACGGATGCTGCCTGTATCAGATCGGAACTGTATAAGACCTAGTCGGCTGGATGCGGATTGAGGTTCAACACAATGTTGGCATTATCGCCGCACCAACCGGCAGGCAAGGCATAAGGCAGGGAATTTGCAATGTCAGCATCGATCATCTGGCCGGCCGCGTCGGACCATCGGCATCCATTTCGCCTCCATGGCATCAGGCCCTTGCGGCTGTTGCCGGCCGTCGCGCTGTTGCTCTCCGCCGCGGTTTCTGCCGCCGTGGAGGAGCCAAGCAAGCCGTTCCTGGAAAAGAACAGCTTCTATCTGTCGTCCGCCGGTTTTCGTATCCAGTTCGCCAAAGATCCGGCCGGGCAAAAAGCCCTGCGCGCGCTGCCGGCACATCGCTTTGTCACAAACGGGGCCGGCGACGCCGTGCGTTATCTTTACGCCGAGCCGCAGCGTTGCGTCTGCATCTTCGTCGGCACCCAGCAGGCCTATGACCGCTACCGCAATCTTCTCAGCCAACCGTTGAAGCCGACCGACAAAGTGCCTGCCGATTACAAGACCCAGGCCGGCATGCTGCTGGATAACCAGCCGCTGCGGCAGAGCACGCTTGGCGATCGCACCACGCTGTCGGATTATCTCAGCACCCTTCGTTGAGGGCAGGAGCGATTTATTGAGGGGTGTCCGCTACAACAAAAAAGCCGGCGTTGCCGCCGGCTTTTTCCTCTTGCTGCGATCCGCCTACTTTGTTTGCGTATGATCTGGCCCGAAGACGGTTACCCGCTTTGCGCTGAAGGGCCCCTTCGGGTCGGGATCATACACCTGATTAGTGCGCAGCTTCCAGAGCCTCGGCTTCCTGCCTTGCGATGGTGCCCTTGACCGCCGACTGCACCTTCTCGAAGGCGCGGACTTCGATCTGCCGCACGCGTTCGCGCGACACGCCGAATTCGGCGGCGAGGTCTTCCAGCGTCATCGGCTCTTCGGCCAGACGCCGCGCCTCGAAGATGCGGCGTTCCCTCGGGTTGAGCACGCCGATAGCGCCGTTCAGCGCCTCGCGGCGATGATCGAACTCCTCGTGCTCGGCCATCATGGCTTCCTGGTTGGGCGCGGTATCGACCAGCCAGTCCTGCCATTCGCCGGCCTCGCCGTCGTCGCGGATCGGCGCGTTGAGCGAGGCATCGCCGCCGAGACGGCGGTTCATGTCGACAACGTCCTGATCCGTTACGCCGAGGCGCTTGGCGATCATCTTCACCTGGTCGGGGTGCAAATCACCCTCGTCCAGCGCGGAGATCTTGCTCTTGGCCTTGCGCAGGTTGAAGAACAGTTTCTTCTGGTTCGCGGTGGTGCCCATCTTCACGAGCGACCAGGAACGCAGGATGTACTCTTGTATTGACGCCTTGATCCACCACATGGCGTAGGTGGCAAGCCGGAAGCCCTTGTCGGGCTCGAACCGCTTCACCGCCTGCATCAGGCCGACATTGCCTTCCGAGACGACCTCGGAAATCGGCAATCCGTAGCCGCGATAGCCCATGGCTATCTTGGCCACGAGCCGGAGATGGCTGGTGACAAGTTGATGTGCCGCGTCGCGATCGTCATGCTCGCGCCAACGCTTGGCGAGCATGTATTCCTGCTGGGGTTCCAGCATCGGAAATTTGCGGATCTCGGCGAGGTACCGGGAAAGGCCGGATTCTCCGTTGAGAATCGGCAGGGTAGCTGTACGGGCCATTTAGCGCCCTCCAGTGGTTCAGGCCCCCGATAGCGGCGGGCCCGGCAGACGGCTGCTTTGTTAAAGCCAGTCGCTCTGCGATGTTCCGCGTTGGATATTCAACGCAGGTGCAACATACACCAAATCGGGGGGCTTTTGGAAGGATGGGAAGCGTCACGTCCCCGTGTGGCTGCCATAACCTATTGTCATAACATCGGTTTTCAGAAAGGCCTGCGTCATAGCGCCGCTCGCAGGCAATTTCGCAAGCTATGCCAAATCGTCCGGCAAATCCGAGTTCCACTCGAGAATCACCCCGGTTTTGGGGTGTTCCAAGGCCAGGAGGTATGCGTGTAGCGCTTGGCGGTCGAGGGCGGCCAGGGCCGCCTGGCTCTCGGGGCCGAGGTGGCTGGCCTTGGTTTTGAAGTGCGGGCCATAGACCGATATCGCCCATCAGGGGGTGGCCGATATGGGCCAGATGAACCCGGATCTGGTGGGTGCGCCCGGTCTCGAGCTGGCAGGCGAGTAGCGAGGCCACCGGCTTGCCGTCCCGGCCATTAAAGCTCTCCAGGATTTCCCAATGGGTGATGGCCTCGCGGCCGCCGTCGCGCACCGCCATCTTTTCGCGGGCATGAGGGTGCCGGTCGATCGGCGCATCGATGGTGCCGCGCTGCCGGTTCGGCACCCCCCAGACGAAGGCCATATAGCCGCGCCGCATCGCGCCGGTGCGGCCATGGTCGGCGAATTGCGCCGATAGCGATTGGTGGGCGCGAGTCGTTCTTCGCCGCCACCAGAAGCCCGGTCGTGTCCTTGTCGAGCCGGTGCACGATGCCCGGCCGCCTGACCCCGCCGATCCCCGAAAGGCTCGCGCCGCAATGGGCGATCAGCGCGTTGACCAGCGTGCCGGTTTCGTGGCCCGCGGCCGGATGCACCACGAGGCCTCTGGGCTTGTCGATGACGATGATGTCGTCGTCCTCATAGACGATATCGAGCGCGATATTCTCGCCCACAGGCTCGGCGGCGGTCGGTTCCGGCACATCGATTGTGATCGTATCGCCGGGTCCGACATGATAAGCGGGATCGCGAACGGGGGCGTTCTTGACGGTGGAGCTGTCGATCGTAACCTGGCCGGCGAGGATCAGCGCCTTCAGCCGCGACCGGGAAAGTTCGGCAAGGTGTTTGGCCAGCACGCGGTCGAGCCGGCTCGATCCCTCGTCGCCGGCGACGATGACTTCCAGCCTTTGCCCCCGATTTGGACCGCGATTTGCGCCTTGTTCCAAGGATGACCTTCAAGAGTTCTGCATGACCGAAACCGCCGCGCCCGAACCGACACCAGAACAGGCCGCGCTGTTTGCGCGGGTGCGGCGCATGATGCTGATCGCGGGCCTTACCACGGCCTTGGCGATCTCGGCCGTTCTGATCGCCATCGGCTACCGTCTTTTCCGCACCGAGGGAAGCGCCGCCGCGAGCGACATCACGGCGACGCTGCCGAAAGGCGCCAGGATCGTCTCCACCGCCGTCGACCCGCGATCGCCTGGTGGTGACCCTGGATATCGGCGGCGCCACCGAAATCCGCGCCTTTGACGCGCATACGCTCAAACCGGCCGGGCGGCTGAGATTTGTGAGCGAGCCGTGAATAGGAGCGCTCGCAGCCTTAGCTGATTGCTCATTCTTCGATAGTATTGTCAATTGATACAATCTCTGATCTACCACCTACGCGTGAATGAGGTCGGGGATTGGAAATGCGGACGCTCTATATCGTACCGTTGTCGCGTGTTGCATCGTAGTCCAGCTAATCGCGTGCGCCGGCACTTCTGCGCTCGCGTCCCAGGCAAAACAAAAAGACCAGCGGTTCGTGAGATCATACTTCCTGCGCGAGAAGGGCCTTATTGGTGCATTGGGTGGAACGGCAGCTACGGCTGAGATAAGGGTCGATGGCAAGTCGGTCGGAACGGTCGCCAATGGCACCTACATCTTTGTCGATCGTCCTCCGGGGCGTCACACGCTGTCAGTCGAAAACAGGATTTCAGTCGCGTTCGAGACCGAGGTCGAAGTCGAATCTGGCCGAGCGTATTATTTCAACCTCGGGCCACAAAGGAGTGGAGCCCCCGGAACCGATCTTTTGACACGGGCCTTGTCAGGGGGAGCGGGCGAGGCGATGAGGGCTAAATCCGCGCTGTCGGCGGGATTCTCGGGAGTTGTCCTTTATCGCCTCGAGCCCTCGGTCGGTGCCAAGGAGGTTCAAGGTCTGAAAGCACACTGAGCGCTCTAACGATGGGCCGTGACAGCCGCCTTGCGGCGGGTCGATTTCGAGGCTATTCCCTTTTCTCGTAACGCTCCCATCGTCTAGCGGTTAGGACGCGGCCCTCTCAAGGCTGAAACAGGGGTTCGATTCCCCTTGGGAGCGCCAGCGAAATCAAAGACTTATGTGCCTTTCCAAATTGCGGATGCGGCGCGTCTTCAACTTTTCTCCAACTGCCCAAAGCAGTTTTTTTAAAACGTAAACAGTCGGCCGAGCAACAGATGGACCCCGTCGAAACCATCCGGCTTCTTTATGTTTGGATAGCCTCGGTTTCACGGATGAAGGCCTTTCGCCCCGTTCATCATTTTCAACTCGTCGATAGAAACGCGACAATCAATCGTCACAGGACATACTACGAGAGTCATGAGCCCTTTGCCGTTCAACATTCACAATCCTCGCTCTAGTTCGCTGATAGCAACGACCGATTTTGAATGCTTCAGCAAAAACTTTTTCGACTTGTTAGTTGCCCAAATAGGTGATCAGGTACCTGCAAGTTTCGCAGAAGCTATTAAGCCTCCTTTGTTCGACTAGGTTCGGCTTCTGATATGATCAGCCAACTCATGGTCGAGCCGGTAGACTGCCTAGCTAGATTTCCGACAGGCGCAACTGGTGACTCAACCAAAATAAGCTTGGTGGACCTCTTTGGTCTTGGCGAGCTTGCTTGGCTTGCCTTCCGTTACCACCCTGCCCTTGGATAAAACATATCCGTAGTCGGAGATAGCGAGCGTTTGATGCACGTTTTGCTCCACGAGAAAGATGGAAATACCACGCTCGTTGATCTTGCGGATGATGTTGAAATTCTCCTTGACGAAAAGTGGCGACAAGCCGAGCGAGGGCTCGTCGATCAGCAGCAACTTCGGCGCCCGCATCAGGCCCCGGCCGATCGAGACCATCGCCTGCTCGCCGCCCGACATGGTGCCAGCGAGCTGCATCCGGCGCTCGGCCAGGCGCGGGAACAAGCGAAAGATTTCCGCCATACGCTCCTGGGTGACTGCTTCCGATGGTTCCTGGTAGGCGCCGAGCCGCAGATTCTCCTCGACCGTGAGCTTGGGAAACACTTTGCGGCCTTCCGGGATACAGGCCACGCCCGCGGCGATGACCTTGTGCGTCGGTAGCGCGGTGATGTCTTCGCCATCAAATGCGATACGGCCCGCGCGCGGTGGCGTCAGTCCCAGGATCGAGCGGATCAGCGTGGTCTTGCCGGAGCCGTTAGAGCCGAGTAGGCAGGTGATGCGCCCGGGCTCTATCGTGAGTGAAACGCCCTCGAGCACATCCGCCTTGTCATACGCGGTGTGGACGCCCTCGATTTCCAGCAGGCCGACCATCTACTCCACCCCCAGATAGGCTTCCTGCACTTGCCGGTCGACGGCGACCTGACGGTACGGGCCTTCCGCGATTTTGCGGCCGAAATTGAGTACCACGCAACGTTCGGTGATGCGCTCGATCACCCCCATCTCATGCTCGACGATAATGATGGTGAGATTTCGGTTGAGATCGCGGACCTGCAGGATATCGTCCATTAATTCCTTGGTCTCGTCATGCGTCATGCCGGCCGACGGCTCGTCGAGCAAAAGCAGCTTCGGCTGATTGATCAGCGCTCGGCAGATCTCGATGCGGCGCCGGTCGATCATCGGCAGTCCGCCGACTGGCTCGAACATCCGCTCGGCGAGCTGCGGCTCGAATACTTCGACGAGCGTGCGCGCCGCGCCATAGTTGGCCTCGAACTCGCGCTTGAACTCACCGCGCCGGATCAGATTGAACCAAAGCCGCTGGTTGAGCAGCTTGTGGTTGCCGATCATGATGTTGTCGAAGATCGACAACGGCAGCGACAGCCGCGAGTGCTGAAAGGTGCGGGAAATGCCGGCATGATAGACCGCGGGCGACGAGGCGCGTGTAATGTCCGCGCCATCGAAAGTGACAGAGCCGCCGTGGGCGCCGTAGATTCCGGTGACGACATTGAAGAACGTCGTCTTGCCCGACCCGTTGGGTCCAATCAGGCCGATGATTTCGTTGGGCACGACAGCAAGATCAAGATTGTCCAGAGCCACTACGCCGCCAAATCTCCGGGTCAGTCCGCGGGCTTCCAACAAATAGGTCATGCCCGCCACCCGGGGAAATAACGCCGCACCGGCCGCGGCAGCAGTCCCTCCGGACGGAACAGCAGCATCATGATAACGATCAGGGCATAGAGCAGGATTCGGTATTCCTGGATGGTCTGCAACTTCTCCGGCACAACCACGACGATGAAGGTCGCGACCACCAGCCCCCACGGGTTGCCAATGCCGCCGAGCAGCAGGATTGACACCATGATCAGCGAATCGGCGAAGGTGTAGTTATTGGGTGCAACAAAGCCGCCGACCATACCGAACAGCGCGCCGGCAATGCCGATAAGGAAATTACCGAGCAGGAAGGCGGTGATCTTCCAGCGCGCGATATCTAGCCCGAAACAACTCGCCGCGATCTCATCGAGCCGTAGCGCATCGAGGTTGAGCCCGATCCAGGACCGCTCCAGCCGTCGCACCAAGACGAAGGTGCCGGTCAGCAGCAGCATGCTGACTCCGAAATAATTGAGATAGAACGACATCTCGATCTTGCCGATCTCGAAATTGTCGTTGAACGACCAACCGAGGATACTCATGCCCTTGACTTGCATGCCTTGCGGGCCGCCGAGCACGTCGTTGACTTCCAAGAATGTCTTGAGCAGCAGCGCAAATGCGATGGTAACCAGCGCGGCATAGTGGCCGCGCGTGCGCAACACCGGGAGCAGCAGCAGAGATCCAATCAGCGCGGCGAGCATCCCGCCGATCAGAAGGACGAGGAGATGCGGGACGGCAGTGTAAGTGCTGAGCACCGCAGAGGTATAGGCGCCGATGCCGAAGAACGACGCGCCAGCGAAGTTAAGTACTCCGGCGTAGCCAAACTGAATGTTCAACCCGAGCGTCGCCACTGTATATAGGAGCACGGTGACGAACAGCAGCAGCACGAAGTGATTGTCGTGGAAAAACGCCGCCACCACACAGGCGGCGAGGATCGCGTAGACGCCGAGCACATCCTCCCGGTCGGCGAAGCTTCGGCTCACCAAGTTGAGCCAGCCCAGGTAATGGGCGGCGAGCACGGCAGCGACGGCGAATACCAGCAGGCCTACGATGAGCGGTTGCTTTTCGGCAGCTAGCAGCGCGATCAGATAGGCGGTCGATAGCGCCAGAGCGACGACCCCCGGCAGCAAGGGAGCCCGCAGTTTTTGCATAACTTCCGACATGCGCTCAGACCCGCTCGCTAATTTTTTCCTGGATCAGTCCGGTCGGGCGCCATGCGATCAACGCGATCACGACGGTGAAGGCAAACACGTCCTTGTAGGCGCTGGCGAACGGCAGCGCGACGGTGCCAATGGTCTGCAATGCTGCGAACAGAAAGCCGCCGAGGATGGCGCCGTAAATACTGCCGAGCCCGCCGATGATCGCGGCGGCGAAGCCGATCACGCCAAGATAAAGCCCCATGCTGAAATTGATTTCGTTGTAGTAGAGGCCGTTCATGATGCCGGCATAGGCCGCGAGCGCCGATCCGATCGCGAAGGTTATGAGCACGACGGCGGTGAAATTCACTCCCATGGTGCGAGCGGTTTCTTCGTCCTGCGCGACTGCGCGGATGGCGAGGCCGAGCTTGGTCCTGTTGAGCAGAAGCTGCAACCCGACAATCGCCAGCCCGCCGGCCGCGAGCATCAGGGCGTTGTCGAGCCGCAGGTTGAACTGACCGAGGTTGATTGAAGCAGTTGGAAGCAATGCCGGGAACGGCTTCGGGTTGGCGCCTTGGGGGTAGAACAGCCGAACCAATTCGCGCAGCACCGTGCCGAGCATCAATGTGATCAGCAGCGTGTTGAGCGCCGGCGCCGAGCGCAGCGGCATGACCAGATAGCGCGCGATTAACATGCCGAGCGCGGCCATGGCGAGGATCGCGACGACGAGCATCGCAAGCAGCAACAGAGGAGTGGAACCAACCCCGGCCGAGCGCAGCCCGATATAGGTCGCCAGCGCCGTGAAGGCGCCGACCGTAAGCACGTCGCCGTGGGAAAATTTGATGATGTCGAGCACACCGAAGAACAGCGTGAAGCCGACCGCGACGAGCGTATACATCATGCCGAGCATGAGACCGTTCATAACGTATTGGGCAAGTAGCCCCACATCCATGTCTTTAATCCTGGGCGGGTTGGGAAGGCGAAGCGGGACGGAAATGCTGGTGCCGCCCGTCCTGCCTATTCCCTATTTCTGTCCGGGGAGCTTGCGCTTGCCCGTGGCGTATTCGCTGTCGTCCCACTCCACGAACTTGCCGTCCTGGACCACGTATTTAGTGATCACGGCCACGGTGTTCTGGCCGTGGTCGTCGAACGTGACCTTTCCGACGATAGAGTCGCGCTCCTTTACGTTGGCCAATTCCTCGATGACCTTCTTACGATCCGGACCGACCTTTTCGATAGAGTCGAGGATCAGGTCCATGGCGGCAAAAGAGAAAGCGCCGTAAGCTTCGGGCGGGTTGTCGTATTTCTGCGCGGCATAGTTCTCCATGAAGAACTTGCCGCCCGGCAGCTTCTCAGTCGGAGCGCCTTCACGGAACGCGAGTGACCCCTCGGCAAGCGGTCCGAGGCCCTGGATAAAAGCATCCGACACGATGCCCGAGGTACCATCGAACACGGCCTGGATGCCAAGCTTGTCCATCTGCGAGCGGATGCGCACGCCGATGGGCGTAAGTCCGCCGAAATAGATCACCTCAGGATTGAGCGCCTTGATCTGTGTCAGCTCGGCGGTGAAGTCCTGTTGGTCGGCAGTGACGCCGAACGTGCCAACGATCTTGCCGCCCAGCTTGGCGAAAGCCTTGCTGAAATACTCGTTGTGACCCTTGCCGTAATCCGTCGTGTCGTGGATCACCGCGACATTCTTGAAACCGATCTTGGAGATGAGCTCGGCATTGGCGTCGTTCTGGTTGATCATGGTCCCGTTAACGCGATGCACCTCTGCATACTTTGCGCGGTAGGTGATGTCTGGCAGCACCGCGCCCCACACGATGATCGGAAGGCCGAATTTGTGATAAACGTCGACCGTAGCGATCGCGGTGGCGGAGCAATAATGCGTGGCCGCGGCTACGATTTCCTTGTCCGCCGCCATCTTGGTGGCGACCTGCACGGCCACGTTCGGCTTGCATTCGTCATCGAGCACGACGAGTTCGTATTCGTATTTCGCCTTCGCATCGGCGTTGCGCAATTTGACGGCAAGATCGGCCGAATTTCGACCGCCGAGCCCATTGGCTGAAACGCCCCCGGTCAACGGCCCGATGAAGCCAACCTTGACCTTGTCCTTCGCCTGCGCAGTCGCAACCAGCGCCCCAACGAACAGCGCGCTTGCGAAGATAAAACTCAATCGCCTGGCTATTCTGGACATCGTGTCCCCCTCGGTCCTGGCGATATATTCCGATCTTCGGTACGATCAGGCCCCGGGCTCACCGGCTGGATGATGCCTCCGAAGACGCCTCCCGAACCAGCCAGTTTCTAGCCGGGAATGATGCACTGCGGTAAAACTACCGCAAAACTCCGCGATTATCTCCTCAAGCGTCTCTTCAATAAGCGTGAGTAACTTTCGAGTCTATCTTTCACATTGCTGGCGTAAGTCGATACGTAAAGCGAGCAACCCCCGCCGCGCCTTGTGACCCAAGCAAATCCGGGAACGGCTTGAGCCTGCGTCCAAGCTCATTTTCCCAATTCAACGTGGTGCCCACCATGGCCGGCCCTCCAAAAGCCGACCACCTGTTGCCCCCCTGAAGGCAAAGCCGCCAAATCTTGGCTCCTCGCAATGCTCAACCAAATCAATAGGATTGCTTCTCTTCCCGGATACCCATGAAGGGCAAGCTAGCGCATAGATAGCGCGTCAGGCGCTATGTCTCATCCGCAGGTCCGCTTCACCCCAAAAAGCAGACATTCGGCGAGGGCGCCGATTGGTCCGTTAAGTGCCAACAGCCGACATTGAACACTTGGTTTGGAATGAAAGAGGCCGCCAACTGAGGCAGCCTCATCAAACCGTCGGGTTAGGGGGTTAGTTCAGTGTCGTCTGAATGGCCCCTACCCCTTTTGCTTTTAGATCCTGAACGTGCTGTTCAAAATTATAATTGGCTACTATAATTTTTAACGTAGTAATGAGGTTGAAGCCGCCACTCACTGAGTCCAGTTCGTCGATGGTCAGTTCGCGGACTTCGTTGTTCAAATCGGTCATGGCATTTCCCTTTTGTCTCGGGACGGGATCATTCCCGCCAGCCGTGATGGACGGGGAGTACAGCAACCTGTGATCCTCCGGCGTGATGACCCGCACACTTCAAATTGGGCCACTGCGAAATTCAAACTAGGCCACTAGGTTCTGTGGACTCTAAGGATTCCCTTTTATCAGCAAATCAGATTCAAGGCTGCTTTTGAGGAGGCGGCCTTGGGTGTGATGGATCGTTTGGTTTTGAGCGACGTGGCTTGGGAGCGGATGGCGCCCCTGATTATAGGTCGGCCTGATCAAAAAGGCTCCACCGGGCGCGACAACCGGATGTTCGTGGAGGGCGTGCTTTGGATCGTGCGTACGGGCTCTCCTTGGCGTGATCTTCCGGAAGCGTTTGGCGATTGGAATAGCGTGTTCCGGCGGTTCAGCCGGTGGAGCATCAAGGGCGTCTGGTATCGGATATTCGAGGCGATGTCCGATGATCCGGACTTCGAATATCTGATCATCGATTCCACCATCGTCCGAGCCCATCAGCATGCTGCCGGGGCTAAAAAAGGGGGTCTGAAGATCAGGCGCTCGGTCGCTCGCGCGGCGGCCTGAGCACCAAAATACATATGGCCGTCCGAGGCCTGGGTTGTCCGGTGCGCTTCACCCTGACGGCAGGTCAGAAGGGTGATGCACCGCAAGCCGCCGCGTTGATCGAGGGGTTTGCTGCCGAGGTCGTCATGGCCGATACAGCCTATGACGCCGATCACCTGCGCCAAGCCATCGCCGCCAAGGGCGCGCTCGCCGTCATTCCCAACAACCCGTCAAGAGCGCTCAAATACCCGCTCGACAAACATCTCTATGCCCAGCGCCATCTCGTCGAGTGCTGCTTCTCAAAGCTCAAGCAGTTCAGGCGCGTGGCAACGCGCTTCGAGAAAACAGCGCGAAATTATCAGGCCGTCGTTACCCTTGCCGCTATTATCCTATGGATGCGATAAGTGTCCACAGAACCTAGGGGTTAGCGATCAGGAAGCGGACATCGCGAGATGTCTCAAATGTGCGGGAACCGGAAGTTGACGCTCACGCACCCTTTCACGGCGACGGTACCAGCATGTCGGTTTCGTGCCAACCTCCGACATTCCGGGCCACCGGTTGCTGCTTCCGCAATTCCGACAAAATGCCTGCGCCTGCTGGCGGAGCATCCCTCGCGACGCGCCGCAACGTCGTCAGTCAACACACTCATCGGCGTCGGTTGCCCTCACGCAGCTCCGTCGTGCGCAAACCTCCATAGCCCTCGGCGCTCGCGGCGCCATCGCCTGCAATTTCCCGCGGGTTCCTTCATTGAAGGCTTTCGGACGCCGGCCACGGTGCAAGCCGCATCGCTGCGATCGGCCGGCATCCAAGACCCTCAACAATAGACGACGTCGCGATCTAAAATTGCGACGTCTGCTTCACCCCGCAAAGCGGACAAGCGACCCTTCAGTTCAGCTCTTGGTGTGCCGGCGACGTTTACGAAAGCCCGCATACAGGCTCGCCGCCGCCAAAGCATAAAGCAGCCATTGTACGTTATCGTTCACTAAATCAGGCAACGCGAAGGAGGCGATGCCGAAACACAGCGTCGCCATTAGCGAAAGCGGACGCCATGGGATCTCGAAGTTTCGTTTGCGTGCAAGCTTCCATTGTCGCAATTCGTCATCGAGCGAAGGGAACTCGCTTTTTTCCGACAAGCGCACAGGCCGTTCGATAGAAGGCCCGGTGGACTGGACCCTTGTGGCTTGTGCGACGGTTTCGGTTGTCCCCATCGAACGACCGGACGAAGGCGGTGGATTCCCACGACGGCCAAACGATCTGTGGTTCACCATTGACCCTTCCTCAGCGTAGCGGCCATTGGTGCTACCATCGGGTTAATGGTCGTTTAACAACACACACTGAATTGTCATGCGTTTTCCCGTCGTAGAGCTTGGCACGATGCCGATTGATCGTTTGCGCCGCAAAAATCCTGAAGGGAACGGGAAGGTCGCTCGGCTTCTCGCCCTTGAGAATGCGATCGGCGTATTGTGCTGCGCGGAGTTAAGCGACGGTCGTTCACCTAACAACTGGAGCGGATTTAGAACATCTTCTCGAATGGAACAAGGTGCAGATACGGCTTGGGCTCAGCGTTGTGCCTGGCCATCCTCGCAACCTTCTTTTTCTTGGACCTCTTTGCTGGCTCGGTCGCGGGCGCAGCAGCTGGAGCCGGAGTCGCTGCGGTGCTCGGCGCCGCATTCGTATTCGGCGCATTTTCGGCCAGCACGGGGGCTTCCGGCAAAGACACCAGTATGACGGCTGCGGCGACGGCCGCAATACCAGACAGTTTCTTCATGCGAAACTCCAATGCCGCCTGACCTGCAACGCGGTCAAGGTAATCCCGTGACCTTACACAACGCAAGCCATCCTGATTGTGGCGAACTCGCCGATGCGGGCTGCACACCACTTCCGAGAATGGGTCAATTTCAGACCTCGCGAAGCGTTCGAGTTTGGCCATAGGTAGCTTCCTCTGCCCGTTCCGTCCGCAATGCGTTGGGTAAAGTCCGCATAACGGGGCAGTTAATTGATGCGGTCACCGGCGCACACATCTGGGCCGACAGGTTCGAGCGCGAGCTTCCAGGCCGTGTGAAAATCCTCTGAGGTCGCCGCCAGCATTGAGGCTTCCTGCATCACAACAACTTCATTTGTGATGATGTCGCACCAGGTCTGCCAGACGCCGTTTATGTCGGGAATCTCGACCTCGCTTACCCGATAACCCGACCGTTCGAGATCGTCGGCGCTCCGCCTGAGCGCCGCTCGCACCGACGGATTGACGTCCATGTCGCCGGGCAGTTTCGCAAGCGCAACCTTGATGGGTCCTTTCGGCTTTGGCCCGATCAGAGGCGCGGGAACAAGTCGACGGGCTGGCGGCCCGTCACATTCGCAACACCACGTCGCCGCACTGGCGCGGTTGGCTGAAGCCGGAAAGCCGATGCCTGGTTCCGGCAAATAGTTTCGCGGGATACGCGCCGGAGCCAAACCCTGAGATCAACCTGAGATCAATAAGAAGGACGTCCTCTGGTTCGCACGCGATGATCTTGTGTCGCCAGAAACGGGCGCTGTGTGGGCTGTGTCGGCTGTGTCGTGTCAGCACCGCACATATCAAACCGTAATGATTAGAAGGCGTTGCCTGTGTCATTGTGTGGGTTGTGTGACCTGTATCGGTTGGCTGTGTCATCGGTGCCGGCGTCATGCGATGTCTGGCGCAGGCGCAAGTCCGAGAAGCTACGGCTGATCGGGTCGATCCGCCGCGAGTGCCTGGATCATATCGTCGTTTTTGGCGAGATTCACCTACGCCAAATCTTGCGATCCTACGCGCGCTATTACAACGACGTCAGAACGCATCCTCGTTGGACAAAGATGCACCGGTTGCTCGCTCTGTTTAGGCCGGCTCAGCCTGTGTTCAGGTGCTGGACGGCCATCTTCGTCCAGTCGTGCATAAAGATCTGCTCGTAGTATTGGGCGGCGCCCTCATGCTGGATGATCAGGCTTGCATCGCGGTTTTCCTCAGCCCCTTGTACCGACCAGTTTTGGCTACCCAGCGCCACGATCGACGAATCGATGACAAAGCCCTTGTTGTGAACACCGTTCTGCAGCTTCACCAGCGAGGTGTTGATGCCGAACGATTTTATCGCATCGAGACTGGCGGCATTCTCCCACTCGCTCAGGATAATGCGCACGTCGACCCCCGCGTCCATCTTGT
This sequence comes from uncultured Alphaproteobacteria bacterium, assembly GCA_963722265.1. GTDB lineage: Bacteria > Pseudomonadota > Alphaproteobacteria > Rhizobiales > Xanthobacteraceae > Bradyrhizobium. The sequence continues at coordinate 643,958 of CAVRKR010000004.1, forward strand.
CGCGCACCGCGGCCAGAAGTGTCATCAGATCGCTCGGACCCTGCTTCTTAGGCACATGGATGTACTGCGTCTGGATATAGAGGCTTTTCTTCGCGGACTGAATAAGGGGCAGCATGTTCTTGCCGTAGTTGTCAGGCGTCAGCAGCGGCGTGATCGTCATCGTGTCGGTGATGGTCTGCGGCTTGAAATATTGCGAAGGCGTCGTCGGGGGAACTTTCTTGTCGAGTCCGGACTCCACCGTCCGGGCCGTCTTTTTCGGCGGGATCGGTGTCGGAGGCACGGGTGACGGGAGCTGGTACTGGGCCGCCACCGCATTGTCGTGCTTCAGGAACGCCTCGAACACTCCTGCCAGCCCCGCATCTTCCACTATCACATGCCAGTCGCGATCGCTCTTCTTCGCAATCGCAGCAGCCGCAGCCGCGGCTGCTGCGCTGGCGGTCGGATTGATGTCGGGCTGGTTGGAGTTGTTCCAGTTGCCGCTGGAGAGCCAGAACGTGTCGGAGTCACGGACCGCGACCTTGATGTGATAGGCGGTCGGAAAGATCTTAGCGGGGACCAGCGGGTCCATCGCATCGAGTGCCCAGGCAAAGGCAGCGCGGGCCTTGAGCGCCTTCAGCATGTCAGCTCGGGTCTGCTCGTCGGATTGATCTGCGGTCTGGTTGACGCTTGGATGATCGAGCACCATCGTCAGCGCCTGCTGGCCGCTCATCCCGGCCAGGAAGGCTTTCAGGATATGCTCCGAGGTAAAATCATAGAGCCCCACGGTTAGGCTCTTCTTCACATTGCTCAGGAATGGCTGCAGCTCGAGCCACCCGGCATCGGGGCTCGCGTGGCAGGTGATCGTAATCTTGCGGGTTACGGAGCCGAGTGAGGGCGCCGGAACTGGCGCTGAATACTTCACAGGCTTCTTCGTCGATTTTGAGTGGGACTTCGGGGCTGCGGGATGCCGCGGAACGGGGTTCGGCGGTGCGCCCTTGGCGTTCATCGTGCGCTCGAAGGGAGCGGCGGGGACATTGTATTCTTGACGCTCGTGCACGACCCGGGCGTAACGCTCTGGCTCGGTATGGCGCATCCGCTCGAAAGGCCCGGCCTCCTGCACGTCGACCGACACGTCGCCGATGTGGTGGGGCAGGAGATCCTTGGGCGCGACGTGCTTCTTCTTCTTGTCTACGATCGCCACGGCTGCCGGTTGGTCGGTGATCCAGCCGCCTGTGAAGGAATAGCCCGGACGGACCGCGAGGACCCCCTTCTTCCTGAGCTTGCTCCAGTGCTTCCGGATGGTCCTGTCGATTGCCGCATGGTTTAAAGTTGCCATGGATTCGTCCTTCTGTGTTCTTGACCCGTCTCTGAAGTGCCGTCGCCAGAAGCGTGGGGCTAGAGGTTGCGCGCAATACTCTCTGCTGTCCGCAATGCCAGCGCCGAAAGAGTGATCGTCGGATTGGCGGTCCCTACGGTCGGGAAAGTGCCGCTTCCAACCAGATAGAGGTTCGCGTGATCATGTGAACGCTGAAAGGAGTTGACGACGGATGTCTTGGGGTCATTGCCCATACGGTAGGTGCCCATGACGTGACCCGCGCCGCCGTACGTAAGGCGCACCGTTTTGCCGTCGATCACCTGATCAAAGCCTGCGGGATCGCCGTCACCAGTCTGTGTGAAGTCCTCGGCACCCAGCTTCGCGAAGATCACTTTCTTCAGGCGAAACGCAGCGGCGATACCCTGCTTGGTATAGTCCGAAAGATTGTAGGTGATTTTCGGACGCGGCAAACCCAAAGCGTCGGTAGCCGACGACAATGTCACTCGATTGTTGGCATCAGGACTTTGCTCGACTGCGAACGCGATCCGGAATTGCCGTGAGATCAGATTGCCGAGGGTATCGCGCAGCTGGGCGCCAATGAGCGCGCTGTTGTCCGTCAGTTTGGTGAAGTCCTTTTTGTTGAGGCCGCTGAGGTTTACCCCGTTGATAAAATCGAGGGTCGTCACGTGAGGATCGCCGCCCGAGCCGCCGACGGTCGCACTCCACGCTTCGTTGCCCAGACTGATCCGGAAGGCTGCACGCTGGGCGCGGAACGGACCGTCGCAGAGATCTCCGATGGCCGAAGTCACGAGCGGGCCGCGATAAGGGAATACCTGTACCGGCAGCAGCCCCCAGGAGAGAAATTGGGGGTGGTCCATCAAATTCCGCCCGACCATATCGCTGCTGTTGGCCACGCCGCTGGCAGTCCGGCCCCCATTCTTTGACATCAGCAGGAGCCGAGGCGTCTCGATGCCATTCGCGGCAACGATGTATATCTTGGCCTTGATGCAACCACTTCCCGTCTTCGGACCAGCCTCGTCCTTGTACGTGATGAAGTTGATTCCACTGACACGATTGTTCGCGTCGACCAGAATCTCGCTTGCGACCGTACGATCCATCAGCTTCGCGCCGTTGTTGGTCGCCTCGTTCAGCGTAATGGTTGCATCATACTTGGCCTGGATCGGGCAAATTGGAATGCAACTGGTGTTGCCGGCGCATGCGCGGCAATTCTTGTAGGGTTGGGAATTTCGCGCCGCAGGCAGGCTCCGCACCGTGAGCGAGGTCACCGGCGCCGCTGTTCCGAGAAACTCGAGAGACTTGGTCTCGTCGTCGGTCAGATGCGCAAGCGTCTCGTTCACGTGTTGGTCGAAAAGCGACGGTGGAATCCTCGGCATCGGAAAGGCGTAGCCGGGGGAAAACGTCAGGCCGGCGAAACTGTGGTCCGCCACGTCGCCGGAAACACCGAGCTCGGCTTCCGCGTTCTCGTACCATTTCATCAGCGTTTCATAGCTGATTGGCCAATTCGGGAACGGAAGCTTGTACTGCTCGGCCATGCGGAAATCGTTCGGCACGAGCCTCGGTGTGAGGCCCATCCAGTGCGATGTGCCGCCGGCAAGACGCTCGTAGGTGCTCTTGAAGGGAAGGGTGCTCCCCACCTGATCGAGGTAGGCGTGCTCCGGCTTGTTCCAGCTGGAAGCGGACAGCATGAGTGCCGTTGGCCTGCCAGCGGCGACGGCGGATGGAGCACTGGCCATCGCGGGGGGGTATGGACTTTCCGGAACCTTGGCGCTGGCCTTGTAAAAACTCCTCATATAGCCGTTGATATTCGGCTGAACACCGGGACCGGCTTCGAGAATAACGACCCTGAGCCGTCGCTTCCCATTGGAGGTATCGATGGGCTTCTGACTCAATTCCTTTGCGATCAACGATCCGGCAAATCCGGAGCCGACGATCGCGACATCGCACTCTATGCAAGTGTCTACCATGAATCCCTCCCTCAAGGACTCGTTGGGGTGGGTAGAAGGGGCGGTTTATCATTGGGATCGCGGGGATTGCGCGACCAGTAGCCGAACTGCAAATTGCTGTAGCCCATCGGGTGGGCTCCCGCGATTTGCCAAACCAGTCCCTGGGTGTATGCCTTCGGGGAGACGACTTCCGACGAAATGCGCTCGGGCTTGATCGCGGTGGCTTGGTCCTTCAAATCCTTCGGCGTGTACCACGAGCCGAGATACCACAGCAGGATGATGCTCCGAGCCAGGAATTTGATATCGTCGTTGCCAGCGTTCACGAAGGCTATGATATCGCCTTGCGATGACTTGGGATTGTCCTTCACAAACTTCAACAATGTGACGAACGACGTCGTCGAGTCCTTTCCGTTGATCCACCTGAAATAATCATTCTTGATATTGATCGGATCGGTGCCGGGATCATTCGTCTTGGGGTCGAACTCGGGCGCGAGAAGTTGTTTGTCAACTCCAGTGAGGGCTTCAGAAAGCAATAGAAAAGCCATCATGTCCTGCGGCGAACTGACGTCCGGTCCCGCGGCATAGGCCGAACCGGAAATGGGAGCAACGGCCGCCGCAGCAGTCGCCGCTACCGTGCCGGCGAGCATGGCGCGGCGTGAAAATGAGCCGTCGTGTTCCGAGGGCGTCGCGCCTGGTCGATCGTTGTGACGATCCTTCGGTAGTGTGCCCATGGTGCTCCCCACCATTAGAGTCCAACTGATAGCGGTTGATGACGCCGGTCCGCCTACTGCGCCTTTTCCAGCATGAACGTGAAATCCGACTGGTTCAGGTTCGGTCTGCCGCCCTCCCGATTCGATGCGGTTCTCTGGAAGCCCACGGCGTTGCTGTGACAGGCGATGCAGCTGGACGTAGCGAGTGGAACCGCAAAAGAATCTGGGTCATCTGCCTTGGGGTCTGCCTGGCTGTATGTCTCCAGCGTCGAATTTGCGAGGTATGTCGGTGCCGGCGAGCAGGTCATGTCGGGCTGCTTGACGAAATCGGTCTTGGGATCCGGCTCGTTTTGCGAGCGCAGCCCCGTGCAGTGAATAGCAAACGCGCTGGGCCATTGCGTGCTGAGCAGCATATAATTCTGCCAGACGCTGCTAGCCGGAAGCATGCTGTGAAAGACGGCGTTCATGTTCTTGGCCGCATCAGTCAATGGCGTTTCACGAACGATCTGGCTTTTGAATGAATCGTCCGTTCTGAAGCGCAGCTCCAGGCCCGGATCGGGATTCCACGGATAGGGCGGCGTCGCGTTTTCAGCCGGGCAGTCGGCCTTGCATTTGACGCTGAAGAAATTGTACGAACTCTCCAGCTTGTTCGCCGCGACTTCATTCCTGTCCGGCACGTTCTTCACATGTTCGAAGGACGTCCAGATCCACTGCGGGCGACTTACGGTCTTATGGACCGCATGAAAGCCGATCAGGCCCAAGGTTCTGTCCAGACACGGCCGCTTGTCGCCCGGAGGCATCAAGACCAGAGCTCTCCTCATGTGGAAGTTCTTTGCCGCGATTTCTTCAGGCGTCAAAATCTTCCAGGAAACCTTGAGCATGAAGGAGCCGAACGCGGCGACGGAATTCTGACCCGCCGGAAAGTCGACCGCAAGGTCCGCATTCTCGGCTTGTCCGGCTTTTGTATTCAGATGATGGTCCTTGATGTACTGGAACATCTGCCGGTTCATGAGAATATCGAAGATCGCGTAGCGCCCATTCTGATCGATAAGAGGGCCGGTTTTGAACGGCTCATTGAAGCTCTCCTCGATCATCTTCACGATCATCAGATCAGGCATTTTGTCATGCTGATCGCGACATTCCTTTGGCACCAGTCTCTCGCGCTCGGCCTTAATCCCGTCCGTGTCAGCCGGCCATACCGCGGGTGGCACCCCGGGCGGAAGCATGACGTCAAGCAGCTGCTTGAAGTTGCTCATATCTTCCCATCGCGTCGGCGTATCTGCCTGCGCCTTCTCAATAGGCGTCGTTCCATCGGCTGGCGAGTTCAGCGCGATGAAAGTGCGCCAAGAATAAAAATCGAAGCCCCGCTGCAGGTTTTCCAGACCGGAAGCTTCAGTTCCAACCGGATTCACATTCTCCTGACAAGGCAGGCCCGACTTCAGAACCTTGTCTCTGTTTGCTGGATCGATCGGAAGCAACCCCGGAGGTAAACCCGGACCAGCCAACCTGCCCTTGAAGGGGTCAACCATCTTCGCGTCGCCGTTACATTGGAGGCCGGGCGCCGGGACCGGAGATGCTGCCGGGACCGTTGTTTGAGCCAACGACCGGGCCGCCAAACACAACAGCGAAACAAGAGCAACGGCCGCTGCGAACGCGGCGGCCCGCAAGGGGGCGCAGTCCATGATCGCTCGCTGACACCGCGCCGCGACGGCGATGGGACGTTCAAAAGCTACTCGTGCAGCAACCATGTGAGCCTCCCCCTAGCCGGTTGCATACCTCAAAAAATACATCCTATTACAGTGCGCCGACCATGCAAGAGGACTTTTGCATGGTTGAACGCTTGGCTGCTCGACAAATGCATCGCCTACGCCAAGGGCTGTTTGCGCCGACAACGGCGTCGACAGACCGGGCAGCACAATCAAGCCGACAGCGGTTGCAAGTCCAGCGGCGAACAGACGGTTATCGCGCATGATCGGCATCCCCATTCGTTTTGCGGCGGTTTGAACGACGCGCGCGAGGATTGCTGCTGGCTGGACGCGCGGGAGGAGTTGTGTCGGCTGGAGACGTCTTTGAGCCCGTGAGTGCGCTCCAGATCGTCGCTATGGCCAGACATGTAACGATGCCTAGAAGTACACACAAAGCCACGATCCCACCGCTGATTTCGACCAACGGATAGGAAATAGAAAACAACACGCCGTAGACGACGGCGAGAAGCGCAGCGAAAGCCAGCAGTGTGGGACTATACTTCATACTATTATTTCTTGTCGTCTTCGGACGGCGAATGAACGATGTCGGCTATTGCCTTCTCAACCGGGCTCACCCAATCCGCCGCCGTGAGTGCGACGTTCAGGATCGTCAATCGTAACGTCCGGATCCTCGCCTGATCGGTGACGTCGTCACGCTTTACCTGCGCCCTGAATGCCGCAATCAATTCGCCGAACGCCTGCTCGTGGACGCTGCTGAGATCGACGAACAGGAAAGGTGGCGGCACCGAGTTCATGCTGCTGGCGGGCGATGAATAGGTGAAGATGTAAGGTCCTCTCGACAGGTCGCTGTTGCATAGCTGCCGAATACTGTCGGCGGGCGGATTGCAGACATGATCCAGCAAGGCGCGAGCCATCCTATAGTCGTAGAACGACCTCGAATAATCTGCGCCCATTCTTTCCGCGTTTGCGCCTGACGCCTGAATCAGCGCGGCGAGATCGCGGTCCCTGTCCTTTTGGATTGGGAGGTAGAAGACGTTCAGCTGCGAGCGTTGAGCACTCGTCTGGCCGATTGACGGGATTTCCTTGAACAATTCGCTGAGGAAGATCTCGGCCCGTTTCGAATCCGACGGCAAGATGGCGTACGAATACAACCCATAGCCCTCGTCCTCTTTGCCGAGTTCAGGCAAATAGCCGTAGCCGGTTTCCAAGATTCTTAGTCGGCCGCCATTCGACGCCCACCCCGGTTGAGCTGTGGGGCTGCCGGGATTCTGAACGCGGGATGGTACTTCGGCTGGGCGAATTGTTGGCACAACAATTGGTGGCGCTCGAGCTTCTCCTGGCAGAGGTATCGCCGAAGGCGCAGGAGCCACAGTCGGAAGCCGGTGATCCATCGGCGCACCGCCGGGCGGGGCGGTGTGCGTCTCTCGTTCACGGAGACCAGGCTGTGGGCGGTCGCGCATCTGGCGTTGTCGCGCTTCACAGGCTTTATCGGGAACACAGACCCCGGCGCCGGTTCTGATGCACGGACACTCGCTCGCGGCGGCTCCTGTCCGGGCTGCGAGACCCAAAAGGAGCAATCCGGTGATGACTAGTCCAGCCGGTATCACTGAATGGTTCAGACGCATCGTTACCTCACGAAGCAGTCCAACGTCTCATCCTACGGCGAAAAATAACGAGTAAGCAATTGCAAAAGGTTCGTGATCAGCATGTACGTTGTTCAGATGGGGATCCGACACCGCTCTATTCGCTACCATCCGCCTGAGCGGCTACTTTTTAATTCAAATTAGCCGGCTAGTTTGAATGATCGGTCAGCATTTTTACGTCCGAACACCGCAGACCAATATGAGGCAGTTCACACTTGCCAAGCCCTAACGAGTATATTGTTTCGTTCCGACAAATAGGTAAGCGATACTGAGATAAGAAATACGTCGCTTTGAAGTGCCGATATTGCGGGAAGGTGTACCGCTGAGCGACAGCATTGCGACAACCCTCCGAGGCCGAATTGAATACAACATCATGTTGCTGAAGAGGATCAGAAAAGGAATTGTCGTCATGATCAACATTAAAGCCTACGCCAATGCGGACGATGTGTTGATTGCTTGGCAGCCGGACAAATGGTCCGGCGACTGGGCGGCTTCCAGCTTGAGCGGCGCAACGATACCACGCAACAGGTGACCGTTCTGGTCAACCGCATCCCGCCAAAACCCGGCGAAGGGCCGGTGCAACCGACCGGCATCCCATCGACCCAATCGCCGATCCGACGCTGCATCTGAGCCGATCATAGCGTCGTTGCAACGGACAATGTCTTGCACCGGGTTACTGCGGTGACGAGCACGACGAACAGGACTTTTTCCCTCGATTCCAGTTCGGTGTCTGATTGGACGGCACCAACGATCGCCTCCGGCGATGCCGGCGACGGGCTGGAATGTTATTTCAATCGCGGCACGTTAATGTCGCAAATCGTGAGCCGCTTCGTAAACGGTGATGTCAGTGATGCCTCCCTGCGGAACTTCCTGAAACAGTTGGAGACGCCGGGTTTCCAGGCCAGGCTTTACCTTCCGGGTAACGCGCTGCACGAAATCCTGGCATTCCTGCGCGATGCGGACCGCCGCGGCAGCACGATCCATGCCGCCATCTACGAGGGACGTCTGCTTTGTCCCCGATAACCGACATTCAGCGATCACTGCGGCATGTCCGTTTCAGCCAATAGGCGACATTGCCGCTTCACTCGATCACCTCATCGGCGACGCCCAACAACGCTGGCGGGAGCGTGATGCCGAGCGCCTTTGCCGTTTTGAGATTGATAGACAGCATCATCTTGGTCGGGAATTCCAACGGGATCTCGCCGGGCGGCGTGCCGTGCAAAATCTTGTCAACGAAATACGCGGCGCGGCGATAACACCAGCGCAAATCGACGCCATAGCTTATCAGGCCGCCGTCCAATACGTGCTCGCGATAGCCGTAGACCGTCGGCAGCCGCTTCGCCGCAGCGAATTCGGCAATCTGTCGTCCCACGCTCAACAACAGCCCTGTCTCCAGGACGATGACGATGTCAACCTTAGAGCTTGCGAGCGCCTCCATGGCGCGTTCGATCTCCGTAGGATCGTTAACGTCAGCCTCCGCGACCGACAATTCCAGCGCTTTGGCCGCGGCGGCCAATTCCTCTCGCTGCGGCGGAGCCTTAGGATCGTGAAGATTGGTAAGGAGACCGATGCGCTTCGCGCCGGGCGCGATCTCGCGGGCGACCTCCATCTGCTTGGCGGGCAATCCGGCGACATAGGGTTCGATCCCTGTGACATTGCCGCCCGGCCGCGCTTCGCTCGCGATCAAGCCGAGATGGACGGCGTCCGCCAGCGCCGGGCACACGATCGGGATCACCGCGGTCGCAGCGCGCAGCGGAACCGCGGCATTGACGGCGGCGGCCACGATGACGGCGGGCTTGAGCTCGATGAGCTCCTGCGCAAGCGCCGGCAGCCGGTCAGAAAATCCCTCGGCGTAGCGAGGCACGAAGTCAAAGTCCCGGCCATCGACATAGCCGAACGCTCGCATGCCATCCAGGAAATCGTCTGCAAAGGATTTCGCCATCTTGCTCGCCGATCCTGACAGCCAGCCGACAGACCTGCGGTCCGTTGCCGCGACCTGCGATGGCACCGCAACCGGCCACGTGACCGCCGCGCCACCAATCGCGCCGAGGAATGTTCGTCTGCCGATGTGGATTATCATCGGAACCTCACTGGATGGCGTTGCTCACAATCAACAACAATATCAATCACGGCGCGTATGCGCCCACTTCGGGTCAAAACCGGTCCTGACGAACCTAAAACGAGACTTCCGAAATACCCCTGATAGCGGACATCGCCAGCCAGACCCGCCACGTCAGTTTCGTGCCAAAGGCAGACATCGTGTCAGTTAATGAGGTCGTCGGCACGACCGAGCAAACTCATGGGTACACTAAGACCAAGGGCTTTCGCTGCCTTGCGATTGATTACTAGCTCATATTTCGTTGGTGCTTGTACCGGTAGATCGGCGGGTTTCTCGCCTTTAAGGATGCGGTCAACGTAAACCGCAGCCGTGCGAAATGACTCACGCTGGTCGAAGCCATAGGACATCAGGCTGCCTAGTTCCGGGAAAAATCGCCACGGATAAACTGTGGGCACACTATAGCGCGATGCGAGAGCAACTATTAGTTCGCGGTACACATTCAAGAAACCATCCGGCATCACAACGAGGCCACCATCTGGGCTTTGCGCCTCGGCAGCAAAAACGGTTTCAAGATCGGTCTCCACGTCCACGTGTGCGACAACTGGTTCAATCCCAAGAGATTTTGCTGCGGCATCGAATGGACGCAGCCAGTAATCGGCGAACGGCGCGGTTTTTGGATTAAACAGTAGTCCGGCTCGTTTGATATTCGGCGCGATCTCCTTCAGAAGTTCCAGCCATTTACCGCTGGTCGTAGGCTGATCCCCGACCGTCCTCCCGTCTGGTCCGCTGAGTGGACGGCCCGTTGTTCGGCAGAATGGTTTGGGGAACCACGCTGAAACACCATGAAGATCAATGAAGCATGTTTTTCCCAAACTTCTCGGTAACGCGTTGAAATCGTTTGATTCACAGACTTCCCTTGGGAGCACCATCTTCCACAGCAAGCTATTGATTTTCAAGGCCTCGTCAGTTGTGTTTGCCACTTCATCGGCAAGCGGGTTGCCACTTCGACTCTCAGACTGTCGCTTGATCGCTTGTCTTGCCAATCGCTCCTGGTCTGCCGCGCGAGTATAGCGCTCAACCTCAGCCAAGGTCTTGTGCCCGGTGATCGCTGCGATTTCGCTTGCCGAGCACCCCGCTTCGGCGAGACGTCGCGCGGCCGCTTTCCGAAGGCCGTGCGCTTTGCAGCGTTCGGGCAGCCCGGCTTCGCGGATCGCCGTCGAGATCATGTGGCCGAACCCCTTCACCGAGAACTGTTCGCCATAGGCTGTAACTAAAATTGTCGGGTGACTGCGGTTCGCCGTCGAAAGCACACGGTACAACGCTCCATGAATTGGAATCGTAAGTTTCGCGGCAGTCTTCTGCTGCGCAACTCGAATGGCATCTCCGACGATGTCTGTCCAAGTCATTCGATAAACGTCCGATCCGCGCTGCCCCGTGTAGAGAAGCAGCGCAAAGGTAAGACGCTCGCGCGTACCTTCGGGCCAGCGGCGCTCAAACACCGATATTTCGCCCTCATTCCAAGTGTGAATCTCCTTTGACTTGTACCCTTTCACGCCGGCCGTCGGATCTCGATCGGTCCAACCCAATGCCATCGCGTAGCGGATCAGGGTTCGGACGCGCTTTAGCAAGATAATGCCAGCTCCCGGCTTATTCGCCATCTTGCCGATCACGATATCAACGTGTTCACGGGTCATTTGGTCGACTCTTCGATGACCGTGTCCTTCGAGGAAGCCGTCGATCACCCGTCGATAGTTGGTACGACTGGAAGCGGACAAGGACCGATATTGGGGCGAGCCGTAATAGCGAATGGCAAGTGCGGCGAAGGTCTTTGGAGCCGCGGTCGGTCGTGGCTCTACATGCTGCAGCCGAATACTAAGCAGCGTCGCGTAAGCATCCATGAACTCGCCAGAGCCAGGTAAGCCGGGAAGAGGTGTCCGCTTTCCATGGCGTCGGAAATAGTATCGCATGCGACCGGCGCGATCGCGAAATGCGTGAACATACTTCAACCGGATCACAACACGTCCGCCCATGTATCAGACCCCTGGCTCCCTCCTTCATGAGGGAGAGCCTTGAATGCTGCACGCAACTCGTCAACGTCCCAAATAGCCCGGCTGCGCTCCAGCAAATGCCGGGACTAAACACCTAGTCGGGGAAGACCGGAAGTGAGCAGCCGACCGTCAAAACCACGCGAATGACCGTGCGCCCCGAAGGCGCGGATCACTAGTGGAGGAAGATTCCACCCAGAGAGTTGTCGATTGATCTGGTAGCTGACGAGCGGTTCGGTCGGGTAACCGGCAGGGCTGGAGCCTCGTGACAAAGGCCGCTTTAGGCGGTTGAGCAATCTAGCGGGCCGTAACGTGAGTGAAGCCTGAGCAGGCCTCGAAAGTGACAATGCGGATGCCGACCTGCCGGTCATTTGGGGAAGGCAGCATGAGCGGGGAAGCAATCGACACGCGCACCCGCTCGATCCGCCGGGGTAGTGGGCACGGCACGTCGGAAAGGTGGTTCGGGTAATCGGGGGAGGCCCGTCAAGGGCGAGGGTAGCGACCTCGACGTCGCGAAAGGCGGCGGCCATGGCGGGAGTCGGACGGGGTCGTATGGTGCGCTGGGCAGCGCATGAATTAGGAGGGTTCAAGTCCCTCCGGCGCTCGAATGAGGGGCGCTGTATCCAAAGGTGGGGGTAATGCCTCGCCGGCCAGCGGGTTCGCTCGCTGGAGGACAGGGTGTCCGGAGCGATCTGGAATCCGAAGGGTTTGAGGAGAAGTATCGGGCTGTAATCGAATGGGAGAGATCCCTGATGAACAGGTCGGCCAAAGATGGGGTTAGGTCGAGCCCGCAGTATGGGGGCGAAGGCGTTACTCATTCACCCATCGCACCAAGGTGTTTGCTGGCGGCACGATACGGAAGATTTATGCGTGACCCCAGGAGACCTGTCGGTGTCCTGGTTTTAAAACCAGGTAAGCGACCCTATAAGCGAAAGCGAAATGGGAAGCGATGCACCGCCAGGAGTTGGAGAACGTAATAGTACCTGAAGCGCGAGACGAATAACTCGCGTGACCGGCGACGGCGGATCGAGAGTGGTCCGGGGAAGGACGTTCGTGAATGGATCGAGCTTTGAGCGATTGAGGTAGATGAGAAAGGAGCGTGAAGATGGATAGTTCCCTTTGTGAAAAACCCGAACGTCACGCTTCGAGGAGACTATCCGATCATTTGATGTTCGAAGGTCAGAAGCAGGAGGTCCACTCTCTGGTGGACACGGTAGGTCAGCCTTGTCTCACTGATCCCTTCTCTCCGGACCTCGCAAAGCCATTCATGAAAGCGGAATGCGGGAAAACTGCACGTTCCGTTTGAGTGGCGGACGGAGGCGAGCCCTTCAATGGGCGCCTCCTCCGACAACCGTTGAAGCCGGGTAATGCTGGCTGAGGAAAGGGCCCTGACTTCTGGTGCGCTTTCGAAGATGGCGAGGTCGTGGTGATTGGCGATGAGCCTGCAAACACCATCAAAGACAGGAGCCGCCGGAGATTGCTGTGTCGAGGGGCGAAGGAGAGTTCCCCACCGTGCCGCAGCCGCGTGCGGTTAGTTTGCTCTCCGTGTGTCTCACGGTGAAGCCAGTCGGAGAGCCGGATGCCGGAGATCGGCACGTCCGGTTCGATGAGCGGGGATGGGAAACGGGGCGTTGCCGAATGGCCTAAGCTACCGCGCCCATCCTCGACTCTACCGTTTGAGACGTTGCGGCGGTCCCTCGCGATGTCCGGTTTGAGGGGGAACCGGAAGTGGTCGGCAGACGGCCTGACTTCCGAGCCTATCTTACGGGAAATACCGCCGAACAAACTTTCGGAAGTTTTCCATTAGGAACTGATTTGCTCGCTTACTAATTGGAGCGTCTGGTACCATCAGGTCAAAAGCGTGAAAAGCGCCATCGAATACCTCGAATTCAACTGGAACATTGGCCCGACGAAGGCTCTCAACGTAGATTTTCGTTTCATCCCGAAATGGCTCTATGCTGCCGACGTAAGTGATCGTCGGCGGCAATTTCGTATAGTCTGTGCAGCGTGCCGGAGCTGCGTAAGGCGTAACGTTCATCACGCCATCGAGATAACGCGACCATGCCAGCCTGTTGGCCTTTGCATCCCAAACAGGTGCGTTGTTTCCGACAGCAGAGGCGCTGTTCTGCCGATCATCGATCATTGGATAGATCGGCATTTGAAAAGCTAATTTTGCATCCCCGGTATCGGTCGCCTTGAGCGAGACGGCCGCCGCAAGCCCTCCGCCCGCACTATGGCCTGACACGATGAATTTGTCGGTTCTTCCGCCGATGGAGGCCGCATTATCCCTTATCCATAGCAGGGTGTCGTAGCAGTCGTTGAATGCGGCCGGGTACGGCGCTTGAACGGCCTTTCTGTAGTCCGGCGCGAGGATGATGCATGGTACTGTTTTGATGAAGTCACTGATGATTGAGCCGAAGTGCTCGGGCACCCCGTGAAAGTAACCGCCGCCGTGCAAATACAGCATGACCGGCAACGGTCCAATTGCCGCGGTCGGCCGATAAACTCTCACGCGAATGGGCGCCCCACCATTTCTGCTCGGAACATATAGCTGCTGGCAGACAAGTCCTCTGGTGTTCTTTCCGAGGGCAGCCCTGCCGATGAAACGGAGCAGGAGCGGAGAGAGCCGTCTCGTGTGGAAAAAGGCAGCGAGCATACGCCCGGCGGCATATCTGCCGCGCAGGTCTTTATCCACCATGTCTCTGGTGACTTTCACCTGATACTTCGTGCCTCAAGTCGCCGAGCTCGTTCCATTTGATGGATCTGCAAGAAGCTAGTCTAGCAGGGCACCGGCGATCACCACTTGGCGGTCATCTTTGCCGGAACGGGTGGAAGGCCCAGCCCCCGGGAAAACAGCATGCGCCTCGATGCCGGCATTCTTTCCGGAACAGTCGGTGGTCTCAACCGGTCGACGCAACACTTTATCTTAGAGGGAAAAGATGGAGTGTGGGATGGAACGAAGATTTCATAGAGGTTTTACTGCGGCAGAGAAGACGGAGTTATGGGATCGCTGGAAGCGCGGGGAGTCGCTGAAGGCGATCGGGAGAGCTTTTGGCAAGGAGTCATCGTCGATTTATTTTCTGGTGGCTCCGCACGGTGGGATTCGTCCTGCGGAACGGCGTCGCTCCAGGTTGGCATTGACGCTTGCGGAACGCGAGGTGATTTCCAGAGGTGTAACGGTACACCAATCGGCCCGGTCGATCGCAAAGCTACTTGGCCGCTCACCCTCGACGGTGAGCCGGGAAATGAGCCGCAATGGCGGCTATAATCGTTACCGAGCGACAGTTGCGGACGAGAATGCGTGGGCGCGATCTCGTCGTCCAAAATGCTGTAAGTTGGCGATCAATTCGCGGCTTCGGCGGTCAGTGGCAGGGAAGCTCAGATTGGATTGGTCACCCGAGCAGATAGCCGGCTGGCTGAAGAGGACGCATCCTGAAGACGAGTATAATCAGGTGTCACACGAGACCATCTATCGCAGCCTGTTTGTCCAGGCGCGCGGCGTACTCAAGAAAGAGCTGCTTCGCCATCTTCGATCGAAGCGCTCGATGCGTCGCTCCAGGCCGGTTGATCCGAATGGCGATAGACGGGGGTATATGAAGGATGCCGTCTCAATCCGTCAGCGACCGGCGGCGGTTGAAGATCGGGCGGTGCCTGGCCATTGGGAGGGCGATCTGCTGTCCGGGCCGAACAACACCTACATCGCGACCTTGGTCGAGCGTCAAACGCGGTACGTGATGTTGGCCAAGGTGGCCGGCAAGGATACCCGGACGGTAGTCACTGCACTCATCAAGCAGGCGAAGAAGCTACCAAAGGAGCTGTATAAGTCCTTGACCTGGGACCGGGGCAAGGAACTGACGGCTCATCGTCGATTTACGTTGGCGACCAACATCGACGTCTATTTTTGCGATCCGCAAAGCCCGTGGCAGCGCGGGTCGAACGAGAACACCAATGGCCTGCTGAGACAGTACTTTCCTAAGGGCACCGACTTGTCGGTGCACTCGCAAGCCCATCTGAACAAAGTGGCTCGTCAGCTAAACGAACGACCACGTGAGACCTTGCAATTTGAAACCCCAGCGGAGAGATTTAACGCCTGTGTTGCGTCGACCGGTTGAGCCGGCAGTCCGAAATATGAAATGGTTTTCGTCATCGCGCCTCTGACGGCCGGCTCGATCGTCGCACAAATGAACCAGCAGACCAGGACGAGCATGGCCAGCGCGACCCATACGGCCGCGGCGGCATTGAGACCAGCATTGATCAGGGCATGAATAATCTCTGCACCAATGACATTGTGGGTGAGATAGAGCGGATAGGTGATCAGCCCAAGCGTCCTCAAGTAGGCCGGCGCTTCACGAGAAACGGCGGCTTCAGGACGCCTGTTCCTGTTCGCGCCATAGGCAATGAGGCCCACCGCCGCTGCCCAAACCATGATCGGCAAAAAGGCTGATTGACCCGAGATGGCAGGGATGCATGTCAAAAAGAAAGAGGCAAAAAAGTAAATTTCTGCGGCGCCCGAAAGACACGTGACGGCGACGGCGACCCGTTCAAGCACCGTCAGCTGTCTGTTTGCAGAAATGAAGAGCCAGATGCCCAGCGCAAAGAAGCAGCCGTGGTTCAACAGGAATGCCGCGAACGGCACCCGAAACATCAGAATAACGAGATAGGGTAAGTTGGCTGGCGACAGAGAGGGCAAGTTGGCTGGCGTTGTGCATAACAGAACGAGCAACGCGACAGCGTTGAACACCGCGCTCCAGACGGTGAGGCCGAAGGCGAAGTGTCGCAGGGTAATTCTCTTCGTCAGCATCCGCGCAAAACACGAGCACATAAAACGCCGTCTCGGCCGCAAGCGTCCAATAAACGACGTCGAGCGATTGCTTCGTGACTCCCTCGGGAACGAGCAGCATAGCGTGGATGTAGGGCATGATGAATTTGGATGCTGGTCCACTGCCAAAGAGAAGTAGAACGAGGAGCGTTGCGGTGGCGCAAACCCAGACCGCCGGATACAGCCTGAGAGCGCGGCCAAGAAGAAACTGTGTCGGCGAAGACCTGCTCGCGGAATTCGCTATGACGAAACCGGAAATAACAAAGAATATCTCAACTCCCACCCAACCAAACCACGTGAAGGGCGCGGCGGACGGATATCGTACATCGGCGGCGACGGTGCGCTCGAACCCTGGGTGGCCAATCGAAACCCAGGCCCACGACCAGAACATCTGGTGAAAAAGTGCGACGCCGAAGGCGGCCCCGAAGCGCAGCGGATCCAGCAGGGGAAAATGGTTCTTAATGGGAGGGCTCCAAACGCATGAAGCGATCCGTTGCTAATATTGGATATCTTAACCGAGCCCTGTGAGGCATGTCACGCTTTCCCGAGCGAGGTTCCTGAAATATTCGCTCCACTTTGTGGGACGCCTGCTGGTCGCTCGATGTCGCTTATTGGCAACACAAAGCTGACGTAGCCGGCGCCGATGAATGTCTGTTATTGGGAAAGAGCAGACATCGAACATTCGCGGCTTGATAGATTTAGATGGCGCGCGTTTTATGGCAACAGCACTGTCTTGAAGTCGCCTCGCGACTGCACCATGTCGGGGTCGTCGAATCGCAGGTCATGGCATTCACGCCAAGCCTCAAACCAAGGAGTTCGGACATGCCGCTCTATATGTATGAGGCAGCCTACACCGCAGAATCTTGGGCAGCGCAGATGAAGAATCCGCAGAACCGCGTTGAATCAGTTGGCCGGCAGGCGTGCGAAGCGGTCGGTGGTAAACTGATTGGTGGTTGGTACTGCTTCGGCGACTATGATCTTGTCATAATCGCCGACGTGCCAAACAACGAGAGCATGGCCGCCATTGCGCTCGCGATTGCGGCGGGCGGTGCAATTAAGGCCAGCCACACGACGACATTGATGACGGGCGCGGAGTTCTTGGGCGCCATGAAGAAGTCGGAGGCTGTCGCCAGGGGGTATAAGGCCGCCCGATAGAAATCATTGAGCTTCATCACCGGCGTGTTTCTCGGACCGATCGGCCTTTAGCCGCTGATCGGTCCGGATGCGCGTGTTGGGTATTTTGAAATAGTCTCGAAGGCTAACGCGTGATTCCGCCCGCTTCTACGGCGCGGCGTCCGCCCCGCTAATGTCCGCTTCTCTAATCGGCCATTTGGGGTCAAGCACTTTCAGACTATCCATCAATGCGGTGTCGATGTCGCTCGCGGGCTCGTGCTTCTCTTCGGAATCGGCACCAGGGCCCTTCCATCATGGGATTCGAGGACGAGGTGGAACAATCTTATGGTCGGCCTTGCCGTCAATCGAACGGCAGATCCAAGCGGACATACGAACTCACCTCATCCATCGTCCCGCGAGGGACATCTTTCCACCGCTCGGTGGAACTCGAGTTTTCTCCTATTGGGTTCGATCCTGAACGGTTTTCATGCGGCTGCCACGGCTTGCTCCCGGGTCCACCGGAACTCGGTGCCGTCAACCCATATTCGGTGCATGATCACGGCCAGCCGGCGTGCCAGGGCCACGATCGCCTTCTTCATCCCGCGGCGCCTGGCGATCTGCATGGCCCAGGCCTTGAGCCAGGACCATTTCTTCGAACGCATCATGCTCTGCGCAGCTTCGTAGAGCATCACCCGCATCATCTCATCGCCGCAGCGCGATATTCTGCCGCTCCAATCGATCTCGCCCGATTGATACCTGGCGCATGTCAGTCCAAATACCGCCCCGACTGCCTTGGATTTACGGAAGCGGGCGGGTACGTCGACGGTGGCGCGATAGGTCAGCGCCACCACGGGGCCGACGCCGGGGGTCGTCATCAGGCGCTGGCACACCTCATCGTCTCGCACGATGGCCAGCAAGCGGCGGTGCAGGATGACGATCTGTTCGCGGAGTACCCGCCGAACAATGAGCAACGGTTCGACCAGAACGGCTAGATCGGGCTGGTTCTCGACAAGCTCCTGGATGCGGGCCTCGAACCTAACCTTGCCAACCATTCCGACCTTGAGGCCGAAGTTGCGTAAAGTACCGCGCAGGTCGTTCTCGATGGCGATGGCCTTCGACTGCAATAGCTTGCGATGGGTCAGCAGCATTCGCAGTTTCTGGCTGCGGAGCGTCTTCACATGCACCGGGCGGTAAAGCCCCGCCCGCATCATTTGCGCGATGCCGCGCGCATCATTGCGGTCCGTCTTGTTGATCTGCGCCTTCAGCACCGCCTGCATGTGCCGCGTCTCGACACAGACCACTGGCAAGCCTGCTTCCGCAAGCCCACTGAAAAGCCATTGCGATAGCGGCCCAGCTTCCAGTCCGATCCGCTTGAAGCGGTAAATCGGGTTCCCCAGAACCTTCAGCAGGGTTTGAGGCTCGCTCGCTACCTTCACTTCCTTCACGATCCTGCCCGTGTCATCCACAATGCAGACACTGGTCTCCTTGACCGACACGTCCAATCCAGCAAAATGGTCCATGCTGCGCTTCTCCTTCTGATGCTTGAGGCCGTTGCCACGGACCTCGTTTCACCATCAGCCTGAAGCGCAGCACCCAAAAATCTTCAGCTATCCACAAGCTGGCCGGCCGATTACCCCATCTTACCGGGGAAGACCGGAAGTGGCCGGCGCGCCGTCAAAGTGGAAGCTTTTGACCCACAAGCGACATCCGCCCGGCACTTCTATGCTGCAATGGCGAGGGTGGTTTCAGTCCCTTTCGGAAGGCCAATTTGGGGCGGGCACGATGGCCTATTGCAGGGCGCCCAAGAGTACTCCAAACTTCACGTCGGGTGCGCGGCAACGTAAATCGGAGAACAAACCTTTTCCCGGCAGCTGGCGAGAACGCAACGCCGCAAAGGAGGAGACAAGATGCCCATCCCGTTCGGTGTAATCGCGGTATACGGCGCATTGGTGGTTTGGACCGGCTTGCTCCTGGCCGGCCTGAAGCGAGGCGCATTTGGCGCGTTTCTGGTCTTTGGCATCGCCCTGCTCGTTGTTTTGAACGCACGATACGCGATCGAACGTGCCCCCGACGCGATCGCCTTTTTCATCGGAATTTACGACGTCCCGGACAATTTTGGCGCTTCGGATCCTTCAAGCGCCGCCGCGCTCGCCACGTGCCCGAACAATCAGTGCACGGTTTGGGGCGACCTGTACCAATATCATCCTTCCTGGGGGGTCGCATTTTACGAACGCTTCTTGCACGGCAGCGGCGTCCGCACGTATCTGCTTTACGGGCATATCTTTTTCAATTCGCTGGCGTTCGTCCTGATGATGGTCCAGTTGTTTCGTCCCGGCAACGGCGGTCATCCGCAGCAGCATCGCGTGCTTGGCTATGTTTCGCTGGTCTCATTGACGATCGGCGTGGGGTGCGCCTGCCGGTTGGCCGCCGAACACGGCTCCGTAGTCGACTACGGCGGATATCTTTCGGTATTTGGCTTCTGGTTCATGAGCGCTTGCGTCTATGCCTGTGCGATCATGGGTATCGTCAGTATTCGTCGGCGCGATTTCGATTCGCATCGAAAATGGATGTTCCGCTACGCCGGATCCATGTGGGGGGCGTTCTGGCTGTTTCGGGTTATGCTGTTTGTGCTGGGACCATTGCTCCAAAACTACAACACCGCCTCGCTCCTGATCTGCATCTGGTTCTCGGCACCGCTGGGCATTCTGATTGCCGAGTACGTCCGAAAGCGGATCGCGCGGAACGCGGCATTTCCCCCGCGAGATGCTTTAGCAGGCGCAATCGCGCGCTGAAGATCATGGCTGTCGGCGCCAACCGAATTTGGCGGGCCGGTCTGGCGATGTGCGTTCACAGGGGCAAACCAGACTTACGGTTGCGAGTGCCGACTTCCGAAATTGGACCCACAACGGTCTCTGGCCGCCTGCGGGAACACGCGCTCGCGCGGATAGCCAAAGGCGATGGTCTCTTCCTTAAATACGTTACGGAGAGGGTTATCGTCGCTCGCGCATTACTTTCAACGGCGCGATTGTCCTTGTCGATGGCTTATTTTCTGCCGGTATGATCAGGGTCCTGAATTTTCTCGCGGGTTCCGGCGCGGAGGAGGAGCATACCGGCTTCGCGCCTGCCGGTGCGGCGGACACCCGGGTTGCGCTGGTTCGCTGCCGCCAATATGCTCCGCCTCGACACATACCGGCCGCAGCCAACAGGATCACCTCATGCCGACCGCGGGCTTGGCCCCCCTCGACGAGACCATCACGATCGAGGAGCTCACGCGCGATCCTTATCCGATCTACAGGCGCCTGAGACGCGAAACGCCCGTATTACGGGTCAAATCCGTGGGCCGCACCTTCCTCACCAAGGCCGCCGACACCAAATACGTGAAGGACAACGCGGCGTTGTTCAGCTCCGACGACCCGAACACGCCCATGAAGCGCGCCTTTCTCGCGCATACGCTGATGCGCAAGGACCACGACGAGCATCGGACCGAACGCATGGCGATGATGCCGGCCCTGATGCCGAAGACGATCGAATCAGTTTGGGCGCCGTTGTACGCAAAACTGGCCGCGGCGTATGTTGACCGGCTGCCGCGCGGTGAGGTGGTCGATCTCTTTCGCGCTCTCGCAGGACCGCTTGCCGCGCGGATTCTGGCGCATGCGATGGGCGTTCCGGACGCGAGCGATGAGGACATGCAGCGTTGGTCGCAGATGCTGATCGACGGCGCCGGCAATTTCGGCTGGACGCCGGGGCCTTTCGATGCGACCGACATCGCCAATGCGGAGATGGACCTATGTATCCGCGCCAACGCCGAACGCGTGCGGGCCGAACCGGATTCCTCAGCGCTCTCCTTCATGGTGAACGCGAAGAATCCGATTCCAGAAAGCCAGATGATCGCCAATGTAAAGATCGCGATCGGCGGCGGCATCAACGAGCCGCGCGACGCCCTGTTGACGATCCTCTACGGCCTGTTGACCAATCCGGATCAGCTTGACGCCATGCGCGCAGGCGGCAAATGGCGCTCCGCCTTCGAGGAAGGGGTGCGGTGGGTGGCGCCGATCCAGGCGAGCTCACGGCTCGTTATGGAGGACACGGAGATTCGCGGCTGCTTCATCCCGAAGGGCGACACCGTGATGACGATCCAAGCGTCGGCCAACCGAGACGAGGAGATCTTCGAAGATGGCGAGAACTACAATGGGCTGCGCGAGCCTAATCCTCACCAGGCCTTTGGCAACGGCCCGCATCATTGCGCGGGCGCGCACCTGTCGCGGCGAACCGTTGGCGTCATCCTGCTGCCTATGCTGTTCGAGCGCTTCCCCAACATGACCTTGCCTGATCCCTCGAGCGTGCGCTGGCACGGATTTGGTTTCCGCGGCCCGCTCAATCTGCCGGTTCTCCTGCATTAGGACCGTCGCGAGGGAGAGACGTTTTTTATTTTGCCTCATCCGCTGCCGTAGATCGTCCGCAATTCCCCTTAAGACGCTTGCCGGCGGGTTGCGCGGCAGGTTTTTCGCACAGATCACATCTCGCCGGTCCTGGTCGCCAAGCTGTCGAGGCTATTGAATAACATCGAGATGTCGCCCATCGGCACGAAACGGACCTCCAGCGATGTCCGCAGTTTGGTCGCTATCAGGGGGATAGCGGACATGTCGGCTACGACCACCGACTTCCGATTTTGACCCGGAACGGAGTGCGCCAGGAAGCTGGCAAAGAATAGGAGGTGAAAGTCCCCCACGGGGAAGGCCTAGCCAACCGCCCCGACCCCGAGTGATGCACGAGGTTCTGCTCGCGAGGGCAGCCGTGAAGCGTTCACAGGGGAGACCACGGGCCAAGTATTGAGCTGCGAAACGGGTCTAATTCCGAGGTGCCGATCTCCTTCCGTTGAAGAGAAGGCAACATCGTCCCATGACGTACTGGCTTGCATGGGAAGAACCTCGCGCAGTCGGAGACCTTGTGCACGTGGAGAAGTTCTTTGCGCGGAACCTGGGAGGTCTCATCCATGCCCGGACTCGTGTGCCGAGCCGGCTCGGGAAGGCGATAAGCCGTACGTCGAGCATGCACGTGGATGAGAAGTCGGATGAGGCCATAGTGTGCGCTGGGCAGCGCATGAATCAGGAGGGTTCAAGTCCCTCCGGCGCTCGAATGAGGAGCGCCGTATCCAAAGGTGGGGGTAATGCCTCGCCAGCCAGCGGCAGAAGCTGTTGGAAGACAGGGTGTCCGGAGCGATCCGGAATCCGAAGGGTTTGAGGAGAAGTATCGGGCTGCAATCAATGGGGGCCACCCCGACGATGAACAGGTCGGCCAAAGATGGGGCAAGGTCGAGCCCGCACTATGGGGGCGAAGGCGTTACTCATTCACCCATCGAACCAAGGTGTTTGCTGACGGCACGATACGGAAGATTCATGCGTGACCCCAGGAGACCTGTCGGTGTCCCGGTTTTAAACCAGGTAAGCGACCCTATAAGCGAGAGCGAAATGGGAAGCGATGCACCGCCAGGAGTCGGAGAACGTAATAGTACCTGAAGCGCGAGACGAATAACTCGCGTGACCGGCGACGGCGGATCGAGAGTGGTCCGGGGAAGGACGTTCGTGAATGGATCGAGCTTTGAGCGATTGAGGTAGATGAGAAAGGAGCGTGAAGATGGAAAGTTCCCTTTGTGAAAAACCCGAACGTCGCGCTTCGAGGAGACTATCCGATCATTTGACGTTCGAAGGCCAGAAGCAGAAGGTCCACTCTCTGGTGGACAAAGTCTACTCACGCAAGAACTTGAAGCTTGCGTGGGAGCGCGTTCGCGCCAATCAGGGTGCAGGCGGCACAGATGGGGTGACGATCGGAGAATTTGAGGCCGACCTGGATGCAGAATCTGGAGCGGCTCCATCGCGAGCTCCGAGAGAAGACCTATCGGCCGCAAGCTGTACGACGACTGGAGATCCCGAAAAGAGGGGCTCCCGGCAAGACAAGACCTCTCGGCATACCTTCGGTCTACGACCGGGTTTGCCAGCAGGCGCTGGTCAATCGCCTGGAGCCGATCTTTGAGAAGGTCTTTGATCCGAGCAGCTTTGGGTATCGCAAGGGTCGCAAGACCGCCGATGCCCTGGCCAAGATCTGGCGCGAAGTGGAGGCTGGAAACGAGTGGATCGTGGATGCGGACCTGAAAGATTACTTTGGGTCCGTGGATCACGAGAAACTCATGGCCCTCCTCGGAAAGCAAATCGCCGACAGCGGCGTGCTGAAGCTTATTCAACAGATGCTGAAGGCAGGTTACGAGGTAAAGGGTCAGCAATTCGAAACTCCACAAGGAACCCCGCAAGGGGGAGTCATCTCACCTTTGTTGAGCAATATCCTGCTCATTCCCTTTGACAAGGAGATGAGGCAAAAAGGGTACCGGCTCACACGCTGGGCGGATGACTGGGTTGTGACCTGTCGGACTCGAGCAGAGGCGGAACACGCATTGGCACGAGCAGGAAAGATTCTCGAAACGCTAGGTGTGACGCTCAACCGGAAGAAAACCCGGATCGTGCACATCGCCCAGGGTTTCGAGTTTCTCGGATTTAAGATCGGACGCGGCAAAGGAAGATTTAAGCTGACCCGCGACCGGATCAAATCCAAACTGAACCGGCAAAATCTCTATGCCATTCCCACACAGAAGTCGGTGGACCAATTCAAGGACCAGATCAGGGCCTTGACCATGAGGCGTATACCTCTGCGTCTGGGCGAATTGATCGAGACGATCAACCCGATCATCCGAGGATGGGGAAACTACTACTGTCGCTCCCACGTCAGAAAGCGCTTCCATCAGCTGGATGGTTGGATCATCCGAAGGCTCCGGTCGCACCGCGCCAAGCGGTGGCGGAACGCAGCCTGGAAGGAATATCCGACCGCACGGCTGCGCATAGAGTTCAAGCTGGTAGGGCTGGTCTCACTGATACCTTCGCTTCAGGCCGCAAGAGCCCGTTCATGAAAGCTGGATGCGGGAAAACTGCACGTCCAGTTTGTGCGGCGGACGGAGGCCAGCGCAAGAGCAATCGAACGCGCCTCCTCCGACCCGACACTTGCGAAGCGACTGAACAAGGGGAGGCAACTCCCGGCGGAAGTCGTGGAGGGAAGGGCCTCACCCAAGGGGAACAGCCGTTAGGCGGCCGCGGTTCGGACACAGAGCCGAAATGCCGCGTCGATCCGAATAAGGGCTGCGCGCCGGGCGACGAGCGTGATTAAATCGTTCATCGCACGATGTCTGACCCGAGGGAGGAGCCCAGTGCGTTAGCAGCGCACGCCGGGATCTGTGCGGGGGGCGAGGAGAAATCCTCGTCCCTACCGCGACCTTCGGCAGAATTGTAAGCGGCTATAAGTTTGCAGACGGCTAAGTGTTAGAAGAGCCTATAAGCTGCATAATATGTGCTCAGCTACGATTGTTTCCTAAGGTTCAGTGCCGCCGAGCCACCCAAAAGAGCCTGACCGAAGTATACGCTGCCGGAGAGGGCTATGCTGTAGCCGTGATCCAGATTGAAAGATATTTGCGGATCTATCTCTCCGCGCACCAATCCCTGGTCTGTCGGACTAATAGCTGCACCAAGACTGTTGTTCATCGTAAGACTGCTGGATCCCTGCGCGAGGACGTTGCTGTAGACGATGGCCTTCAGGCTCGTATCGATGGTGACACCGCTAGCTGTCCATGATGTGCCGAGCCGACCGCCCGCTTGTAGGCGAACGGTGGAAGTATCCTGCAAATTGAGTGCAGTTGCACCGTCGCCAAACATCGTGCGGGTAAATGAAAAGCCCGCCGTAGGCTCCAGAAAATTGTTACCCGCCCAAGTTATCTTGTACTGCATATTGCCACTAAGACCGGCGTTCGTTATCCCGATAGATGTATTGGGTGCCGCTCCGGCGAAATCCTGGTTTAGCTGAAGAAAGTCGAATTTCGTTGTCAGGTCCGTGGAAAAGCCGCCCTTGACGTAGGTGCCGTACACGCCGACACCCGGACCCACCAATTGCGTTGTCGTCGGCGAGTTATTGAAACTCACATGCGAAGTCGTCCAGCTTGAAACCACACCGAGCACGAACGCATCGTCGGATGAAGTCAGGCCCTGCCAAGTTTGGTCGATGCCGCCCTGTGCGGCATAAGTGATGTTGGCGCGCCCCATATCGGTTGATGAGATCGGGCTATCACGCTCCGAACTGCCCATGCCCTGCCCCCATATTGCCCAACCTGTACTGGCAGGCGGCGAAGGCGGCGGAGCCTTGTAAGTGAGAGACGCAAGTGGATTGGCTTTCTTGGATTGACCGTCATACGCGAGAGCTTCCGTTTGCGGGTCGGTGTCCAGATCAGACGGTGCGTAGCCGGTAATTCTCGAACTTGGTCCCTGATCTCGCGACGTGCCTTGAAGCTGATCGCGTCGCTGCTGAAGGGTCATCTGGATGCCCCAAAACGACTGCTGCTGCTGACTCGATGCCATGTGAGCAACGGCGGCATGATCGAGCAGCCGGCGCTTGTTGTTGCCTTCTAACGCTCGACGAAAGGCAGCGATGACCGGGTGCATCACCGCCAACGTCTTAAAAAAACTTTAGAGCAAGGTCTTCGGAACTCATTTACAACCTATCGACTTGAATAGCGCAAGGGGGCAATCCCGAGTAGAGGAAGAGATAGAGATATAGAGGGAGGTCCCGCATGTCATTCAACGCAACGCTTCGCGTCGGTGCGACAACCGCCGCGCTTGCAATGTTCTCCGTTTCGCCGATGACCGCCGCTGCAACGGGTGACAACTCTGCAAAGCTGCATCGTCATCATGCTCATCACATGGTCTATCGGGGGCACGCGGTCTATCGAGGGGCTAGGGTAGCAGAAGGCGAAAGACTGCCTTATGCGCCAGAGTACGGTTTTCTTTCCCACGTTCCGCCGAACGCAATCCAGATGCCCGGTTATATTTTCGTGCCAGGCAAGGGGATATTGGGCGCATCGTGCGACTTGCCGTCAAGCGCGTGTTCCAACCAGTACCGCGACGTTCAGTAATCGCCTTCGCTGGCTTGCTAACGGTTAGCCGGGCTAGGATCCACGGCCATCTGCTTTGTCCAACTCCGGTGACGATGAACGCGGTTGCGTGTGCTGCCTTAGCAGCGACGTTCCCGATTTTTGCTCACCTTCAACCCACGACCTTCGTATCAGTGATGCCGCCAGATGTGGCTGAAAGGCCACGCTCATTCTCGATTTGCATTGGAGCTGCCCCGGATAGGGATTCCGTCATCCAACCATCATCCGAATGTCACGGCTTGAAATTTAAAAATGGCCCGCATCACAACAAGGGGCCGGGGCCGATCAACATGTCGCTTATTAAAAGAAAGTTTAGTGTTCTTCTCGCGGGGACGATACTCGGGGCATCGCTCGGGGCATCTCCACCGCTCATTGTGCCAGCGCGCGCGGATGAGGAGCAGTTACAGCGTCAGATCGATTCGATGAAGCGACAACTGGACGTCATGCAGCGGGAGCTGGCGCAGAAGAGGCAGTCGGCGCAGCCACGAGCCGCCGGCGCTCCACCAGCGACGCAGCCAGTCGTGGCACGCAACGGCAACGAGATCATCATTCCTCCACCGGCGCCGCCACGGGCGGCCGATGGCGCGACGCTGTTTGGAAAGGCCCTACCGTCCTGGTTCGATGGCATGCATATCTCGATGGCCGGATCGTTCATCGCGATGGAAGGCGCGGAGCGCCAACACAGCGAAGTTTCGGATGGCGCAAGCAGCCCGCCCTTCGCGAATCCCGGGATTCCGTTGCAGAATTCGGCTCTTTTTAACGAGAGAGAGTTTCGGGCGAGCGCGCAACAGAGCCGGATTGCTCTGAAAGCATGGGGCGACATCGACCAAAACCAGCACCTGAAAGCCTACTACGAGATGGACTTTCTCGGCTCCTCGACTGACGCCAACAACCGCGAGAGCAACAGCTTCACGCCTCGCATCCGCCAGGGGTTCGTCCAATACGACAACGACCTCTTGCACTTCCATTTCGTTGCGGGCCAGGCCTGGAGTTTCCTGGCGCAAAATCGCGTCGGCATGTTGCCAAACACTGAAAACGTCCCGCTTACGATTGACGCACAGTACGTCGTCGGCTTCGACTGGCTGCGTAATCCGCAGCTTCGATTTGTCTACGACGTAAACAAGATCGCCTGGTTCGGTGTCTCGATCGAGCAGCCGGCGACGGTGTTCCCGGGAGGGGTCAGCGCCGGAACCGTTTCGCCGCCCGCGCCGATCGTCACGAGCATCAACAATACCTGCACCAGCGCTTCGCATCTCAACGGCACGACTACCTGCTCGAACGATGTCGCGCCGGATGTGATCGAGAAGTTTGCGCTCGATCCGGGCTTCGGCCACTACGAAATTCTCGGGTTGGAACGCTGGTTCTCCGACGAGCTCAACAACGGGCTGCCCAACAGCTGGGCGCAGAAGACCAGTTTCGCCTGGGGCGTGGGTGGCAGCACGTTGCTGCCCGTGATTCCGAAGGTCCTCGACCTGCAGGGCAGCGTTCTCTACGGCAACGGCATTGGCCGGTACACGTCGAGCCAGCTGCCCGACGCCGTCATCGGACCGAATGGTACGCTTAGCCCGGTCACGGAGCTGTCGTTCATGGTCGGGGCCGTTGCCCATGCGTTCGAGGGCAACGAAATCTACGCCTATTATGGCGAGGACAGGACCTACGCCAATGCGTGGACCGTTGGCGCGACGCAAGGCGGCTGGGGCAATCCGAACTTCGTCAACAACGGATGTCTCAACCAGAACCTGGGGGGCGGCACGCTCGGCGCCTTCAATACTCCGATCGCCGGTACTGCCTGTACCTTCGACGTTCAGAAGGCCCAGGAGTTCACGATCGGCTTCTGGCAAGATGCCTACAAGGGCAATCTGGGGCGGGTCAGGTACGGGCTTCAGTACGAATTCGTGAAACTTACCGCGTTCCAGGGCCTTCCCACCGGAGCCGGCACGCCGAACCAGGGACTTACGTCTAACAACAATATCGGGATGTTCTCGGTCCGATACTATCCGTTCAACTGACCTCGCTCGCGTTTGTACGGAACGAAAAGCTCGCGCCGCCGAATCCATCGGCGGCGCTGGAACAGAAAAAGACTGTGCACCTCGCGGCCTCCGATAATCGCAGTTGCAAATGAGCGTGTGTTGGAGAGAGGTCGATCGATCAGCGGAGGCGGTTGCTATCTTCGTCCTTTATCATGCCGCCCACTACAAACATCCCAAGCCAACCATCCGCCCTCACACGAACCTGTCATAAAAAGTTTACAGAACTTAACCAAGCTCCGCCGCGTTGAGGAAAGTCCTAACGAGCAGGGCAAATTTGATGGCCATCATAGTGATTATACTTGTGGTCGGCGGCGCCGCCGCCGCCCTTTTATCGTTTGGACACTGGGCAGGGAGATCGAACGAGCAAGAGCGTGTCAGCGCGAACGGCGTCCGATTAATCAATCCAGAGATGTTCGTTTCTTTAACTCAGGATCGGCTTTCGTAATCCTGGTCGGTTGTTTGCTCATTTATTCGAATTTTCGACCGGGCCTCACCGAACAACACTGGTCGCTGGAAACGAAGCGCCCTCGCTGAAGCTACCAATGCGCCCCGTCAGTCCAGCGTTCACCTCGCCATCGGAACGTGGTGTCCGTGATGTCGCTGAACCGCCGAAGCGAGTAGCTGCTTAGATAACATCATCAAGGAGAAAGCATCATCATGTCTCGTATTCTAACCGCACTATTTGCTGGAGTGGTCGCCATAGCAGTTGTCATCGTCGGTTCAACTTTGATGACGACGTCAGCCAATGCTGCGAAGTTGTCCAAGAAAGAGAAGGCTATCGTGGCGCATGTGAAAGCTGAGTGTAAGGAGAAAGCCGCCAAGGAATCCAGGGGTTTGGGGTTTGTCGAAAGATGGAGGTCTTACTCGGATTGTATCCACGAAGCGGCCAAGCAGAATAGCGGCATAGACTTCTCGGATATTGATTGAGCGGCCTATACTGCTCCGGGTTCGTTGTGATTGTCATCATAGCTTTGCGAAACAATTGGTAGTATGGACTTGCTGGCCTTTGTCTTCCTTGACCGGCTGTAAGTGACCCAAACGGCCCCCATCGGTGCAGGGGCCGTTACTTATTTGTATGGCAATTGGTTTAGAGGACGACGACGAAAAAGCTTCTGTCGGATTCGCAGGGTAGATCCCGCGATCCTACGGACACCAATTATCGCCGTTGCGGGTGATCGGTAGTACGCTGCCGCCGTTTCATGCGCAGCCGAAAAGACCGCGGCACGTCCGTGCGATGATTTCGGAGCCGGCCCTTTTTTTGGCCATACATGAAGACAATCTCCGAAAAGCGCAAGCGCCGCCGAAGGGAGACCAAATTTTCCTGGAGGCCATCGAAGCCGCTCCAAGTCGGGTGAGCCCCGAAGTTTGAAAGCCAAGAAGCGGTCTCGAAGGGCTAGCCCTTAAACCTCAGGCGGCCTTATGCGCCAACATTTGATGGTACGTGCGGCTTCTGTTTCAGATTAGTCGACGATTTCGGAAACGGAGGCACAGTGACGGAACGATACTTATGCTCCGGTGACAAAACCGACCGATAGGCTCTCAGCTTGGAATCTTTCCAACTATCAAGAAGTTCACCCCAGACCGTGCACCTAGCCGGCCCCGGGCGTCCAAACTGCAAAGCCAACTCCGCAACTTCGTAAGCCGATGCGCAAGATTGACAGGTAAGGTCCGATATTCTCATAGAAAATACTCTACACGCATCGTCCTTCAGCTCGAGGCCATCCTCGCCTTTTCGCTCACCTAATCCTTCAGTATCGGCGCGGCTGGCCACTATTGGGCGATGTGGGCCACCAGCGCCACGACGAATGCCTTCAGTATGGGGTGTCCTTGTCAGACATTGCCGGTCCGCACCGAGCGTTTCGGCATATTCGTTCAGGTCTCCTACCAACTGAATGGGCTGAAGTAGCCCTCAGCGTAACGAGCGTACTTTACCGCCGTTGGGTTTTTTGCAACATGTGCTGATCCCTGTGCCTGCTTCACCAGGCAAACCTGAAGGGATAGTTGGCATTTGAGGCTCGTTCCCACCCCATGCCTGATTTCCACGGCGTCTTTCCCTATCTGGTCTCGCCGGTTGATCCCGACGGGAAGGTCCGAACCGACGTGCTCGCGCGTCTCTGCGACGATCTCATCCAATCCGGCGTGCATGGGCTGACGCCGCTCGGCTCGACCGGCGAGTTTGCTTATCTCAACAATTCGCAGCGCGCGAGCGTCGTACAGGCGACGATCGGGACTGCAAAAGGCCGCGTGCCGGTGGTTGCCGGCGTTGCCTCGACCTCGACACTGGACGCGGTGGCGCAGGCGAAGGCGTACGAGAAGCTTGGCGCCGACGGTATCCTCGCGATCCTGGAGGCGTACTTCCCGCTGCAAGACGCGCAAATCGAATCCTATTTCCGCGCCATTGCCGACGCGGTCGATATCCCCGTCGTGATCTACACCAATCCGCAATTCCAGCGCTCGGACCTCACGCTCGATTGCATCGCGAGGCTTTCGGCGCATCCGCGCATTCAATATATCAAGGATGCCTCCACCAATACCGGGCGGCTGTTGTCGATCATGAATCGCTGCGGCGATGCCATCCGCGTCTTCTCGGCCTCGGCGCATATCCCGGCCGCGGTGATGCTGATTGGCGGCGTGGGATGGATGGCGGGACCGGCCTGCATCATCCCGCGGCAGAGCGTCGAGCTCTACAATCTCTGTAAAGCGCAGCGCTGGGACGAGGCGCTGCTGCTGCAGCGAAAGCTGTGGCGCGTCAACGAAGCCTTCGCGCGCTTTAACCTCGCCGCCTGCATCAAGGCGGGATTATCGATCCAGGGCTACGACGTCGGCGATCCCATAGCGCCCCAGAAGGCTCTGACCGCGGACGAGCGCAAGGTGGTCGAGGCGGTGTTGCGGGAGATGGGGTAGTTGCACCGTCATGCCCGGCCATGACAATTCTTGGCGTTGCATGGGCTTGGCCTGTTACTTGCCTATCCGCTAAAACAAAGCCAATCCATCAAGACACCCGAAGGACAGACTAATGAACATTCTTCCCGGCAATATGCGTTTCGGTGCGGGCCAACCGGTCAAGCGACTTGAGGACCAGCAGGCTTCTCACGGGCAAGGGCCAGTTCATCGACGACAAGCCGGAAGACGGCGCGCTGTGGCTGCATGTGCTGCGCTCGCCCCATGCCCATGCCAGGATCGCATCCGTCGACACCAGGGCCGCAGCCGGCATGCCCGACGTGGTCGCTGTTTATACCGGCGCTGGTCTCGTCGCCGACGACATCGGCACGCTGCCGACATTGTTGATTTTCCCGCGGCCCGACGGCTCGCCGATGACGGTGCCGCCGCGGCGGCTATTGGCCCACGAGGTCGTGCGCTTTGCCGGCGAGGCGGTGGCGGCCGTGGTGGCGAAGTCGCGCGTTGCCGCGCAGGCCGCAAGCGAGGCGATCGCGGTCGAGTACAAGGTGTTGCCTTCGGTCGTCGATCCGATTACGGCCGCCAAGCCGGGCGCGCCGGTGGTGTGGGAGGGGGCGCCTGACAATATCGCGGCGGCGATGAGCTACGGCGATGCGGCTGCGGTGGATGCAGCGTTTGCCAGGGCGGCGCATGTGGTGTCGCTCGATCTCGTCAGCCAGCGACTGGCGCCCTCCGCGATGGAGCCGCGCTCGGCCATTGCGGAGGTCGAAAAGAAGACCGGCCGTCTGATCCTGCATGTGCAGTCGCAGACCCCGGGCTCGACCCGCGACCTTCTGGCGGAAGCCGTGCTCAAGCGGCCGAAGGACAGCGTGCAGGTCCTGGTCGGCGATATTGGCGGCGGCTTCGGCCAGAAGACCGGCCTCTATCCCGAAGACGCCATCGTGGCCTACGCCGCCGTCAAACTGAACCGCAAGGTCCGCTGGCGCGGCGAGCGCAGCGATGAATTCCTCGGCGGCACCCATGGCCGCGACCTGACCTCGACCGCCGAAATGGCGTTCGATGCCAAAGGCCGCGTGCTGGCCTACCGGGTGCGCTCGGTTGGCGGCACCGGCGCTTATCTGTCGGGCACGGGCGCCATCATTCCGCTGGTGCTCGGGCCGTTCGTGCAAACCGGCGTCTACGACCTGCCGCTGGTGCACTATGAGACCAAGGCCGTGATGACCCACACCGCGCCGGTCGGCGCCTATCGCGGCGCCGGCCGCCCCGAAGCGGTCTTTATCGTGGAGCGGCTTGATGGACGCCGCTGCCCGCCAGATCGGGATGGACCCGCGCGCCATTCGCAAGGTGAATTTCGTCAAGCCCGCGCAAATGCCCTACACCAACGCCGTCGGCCAGGTCTATGACTCCGGTGCGTTCGCGCACATGCTGGAGCGCGCGGCCAAGCTTGCGGACTGGGACGGTTTTGCCGCGCGCAAGAAGGCCGCCAGGAAGAAGGGGCTTCTTTATGGCCGCGGTCTGACCAGCTACATCGAATGGACCGGCGGCAACGTGCTGACCGAGAGCGTCAGCCTGCACGCCACCGCCGAGGGGCGTGTCGTGCTGCATGCGGGCACGCAGGCGATGGGGCAGGGGTTGCAGACCACCTATTCGCAAATGGTGGCGGCCTTGCTCGGCATCCCCATCGACAAGATCGACGTAGTGCAGGGCGATACTGATCTGGCGACCGGATTCGGCAGCGTCGGCTCGCGCTCGCTGTTCGTCGGCGGCACCGCCGCGGTGGTCGCCGCCAATGATCTGATCGCCAAAGCGCGCGAGAAGGCCTCGCAACGGCTCGAGGCCGCGACCGAGGATATCGAATATCGCGACGGCTTTCTTGCGAGTGGTCGGCACCGACAAGCGGATCGGCCTGTTCGAAATCGCCGGACACGAAAAAGGTGGGCGCCTGAGCGTCGAGAGCGAAGGCAAAATCGACGGGCCGACCTGGCCGAACGGCACGCATATCTGCGAGGTCGAGGTCGATCCGGAAACCGGCATCAGCCGCGTCGTGCGCTACACCACGGTCGACGACGTCGGCGTCGCCATCAATCCGATGCTGGTGAGGGGCCAGGTTCACGGCGGCGTCGCGCAGGGCATCGGCCAGGCGCTGTATGAGGGCGTGGCCTATGACGCGGAAGGCCAGCTGCTCACCGCGAGTTATCAGGATTACTGCCTGCCGCGCGCCGACGATATTCCGCCGATCGCAGTCACGCTTGATGATTCCGCGCCCTGCCGCACCAATCCGCTGGGCGCCAAGGGCTGCGGCGAATCGGGCGCGATCGGCGGTCCGCCCTGCATCACCAATGGCGTGATGGACGCGCTCGGCGAGCTTGGCATCAAGTCCATCACCACGCCGTTGTCGCCACTCAAGGTCTGGCAGGCAATACAGCAAGCCAAGGCGGCGCGGGCGTAACCACGACCGTCATTTCGGGGCGATGCCAACGGGTCCGCGCGAAGCGCGGCCCGATGACAGGCTCCGCATCGAACTGCAATGTGCACTTGCACATTGGAGAATCTCGAGATTCCCCGATGTGCAAGGGCACATCTGAGGTCTGGTCCGTCGGACCATCCCAATGACAGTGTTGTTCTCCGTCATATCGTTCTGATACCGTGCCGCTCAGGCAAGGCAGGAGGGATTCGATGCGCAGACTTTGGACCGTGCTGGCGGCGCTGGCGACGTTGAGCCTCACCAATTGCGGTTACAACGCGATTCAGACCAATGACGAGCAGGTCAAATCGGCGTGGTCCGAGGTGCTGAACCAGTACCAGCGCCGCGCCGACCTCGTGCCCAACCTCGTCAATTCGGTGAAGGGCTTTGCGCAGCAGGAAAAGGATGTGCTGCTCGGCGTCACCAACGCGCGGGCCAAGGTCGGCAGCATCCAGGCGACGCCGGAGCTGGTCAACGATCCCGGCGCGTTCGCGAAATTCCAGGCCGCCCAGGGCGAACTTACAAGCGCGCTGTCGAAGCTTCTGGTGGTGACGGAGAATTATCCGCAGCTCAAATCGGACGCGTTGTTCCACGACCTGATGTCGCAACTCGAAGGCACCGAAAACCGCATCACGGTGGCACGCAATCGCTACATCAAGGCGGTGCAGGACTACAATGTCGGCATCCGCACCTTCCCGAACAATTTGACGGCGATGATGTTCGGCTACAAGGAGAAGGCCAATTTCACGGTCGACAACGAAAAGGAAATCTCGACCGCGCCGAAGGTCGATTTCAATCCGTCGCCGGCACCGGCAAAGTAAGTCTTGCAGACCAACCGAGCCATGATGATCGCTGCAAGGACATCCCTGCTTGCGTTGCTGGTGTGCTGGGCCTTCGTGGCCCTGGCCGATGTCGCCGTGCCGCCGCTGTCGGGAAGGGTGGTCGATCAGACCGCTACGCTGTCCGCCGGCGACATCTCCGCGCTGACGCAAAAGCTCAAAGACCTCGAAGCCCGCAAGGGCAGCCAGGTCGCGGTGCTGATTGTGCCCACCACTGCGCCCGAGACGATCGAGCAATATTCGATCCGGGTTGCGGAAGCGTGGAAGATCGGGCGCAGGAAGATCGACGACGGCGCGCTCCTGGTGATCGCCAAGAATGACCACAAGCTGCGCATCGAGGTCGGCTATGGCCTTGAGGGCGCGCTCACGGATGTAACCGCCAGACGCATCATCGATGAGATCATCGTGCCGCGCTTTCGGACCGGCGATTTCGCCGGCGGGATTTCGGCAGGCGTTGACCGCATCATCCGTATCATCGACGGCGAGCCGCTGCCCGCCCCGCAGCCTGAGGCTTCGCACAGCATCGACCCCGGCTGGCTGAACTTCATCTTCAGTCCGTTCGGGCTCCTCGCCTACGCCGCGATCGCCGCAATCATGCGCGGTCTGTTGGGCCGGCTGCTCGGCTCTGGTGTCACCGCCGGAGTAATCGGCGCCTTCACCTGGTTTATCGTCGGCTCGATTGGCATCTCTGCGGTCCTGGGCGTTGCCGCATTCTTCCTCACGATGTTTGGCGACAGTATCCTTGCAGCGAGCCAGAATGCATCGCGGCAATTCGGAAGGGGCAGCGGCTGGTCGGGCGGCTCATATTCCGGCGGTGGCGGCGGCTGGAGCGGCGGCTCAAGTTCGAGCGATAGCGGCGGGTTTTCCGGCGGCGGCGGCGATTTCGGCGGCGGCGGCGCGTCGGGAAGCTGGTAGGTAGGGCTATGGGCATCAAGCGCATCGGCAAGCATCTTCTCGAACATCACTGGCGGGTGCGGCGCATCTTTCCGCCGCAAGCGCTTGCCCTGATCGAGCAGGCGGTCAAGGCGGGCGAGGCCACGCATTCCGGTCAGGTCCGTTTCGCTGTGGAAGGCGCGCTCGACGGCAGGCCGCTGTTCACGAACCAGTCGGCGCGGGAGCGCGCGCTCGATATTTTTTCGCAACTGCGGATCTGGGACACCGCCCATAACAATGGCGTGCTAATCTATCTGCTCTTGGCCGATCGCCAGGTAGAGATCGTCGCCGATCGCGGCATCGACGCCAAAGTCGGCGCCGCCGGCTGGCAAAAGATCTGTAAGGCCATGGAGAGCGATTTCAAGGCCGGCAATTTCTCGGGTGGCGTGATCAAGGGAATCCAGGCGGTCTCGCAACAACTGGCGGCGCATTTCCCGAAGCACGGGGCGGGCCCGAACGAATTGCCCGATGCGCCGGTGGTGATCGGTTGACGCCATTGCGCGTCCCGAGCAAACCATGACGAGAAGTTCATGATCGTGAACCGTTCATTCGGCGCCGGTTCAGACTGACTGTTTCATTCTCTCGAGCACAGGCGCGCTCTGCCGCTCAACGCGTTGTGCGCGGCCTGAACGACGACCTCACGCTTGGTGAACGCCGCCGTGATGCCGATCGATAATCACGAGATCCGATGAAAGGAGTACCGTCATGTTGAAGAACTGGATAGCCGCCGCCGCTTTGGGTTTGATGGTCGGAATACCGAACGCTCAGGCGATGCCGATCGGCGATATCGACCGCGGCGACGCGAACTTGATTCTTGTTTACGGCGGTTGCGGTCCGTATGGGCACCGCGGTCCCTATGGCGGATGCCAGCCGGGCGGACAATGGGGTTTCCCCGGTGGACGATGGGGCAACCGTGGGATCAGGCCGCTTTATGGTCCCTACGGAGGAGCCTATTGTCCACCGGGTTACCACCTGGGGCCGTACCGAGGTGCCTGCTGGCTAAACGTGCAAGGCAAGTCATTGCTATCGAAAAAGCAAGGCCCGAGAAACACAGCGTCTCGGGCCTACACCATTCCGATCGCCGCTAATCAAAAGGGACCGCCGTCCGTAAACCAATGCTTCCCCTTGTAGACGATTTCGTTGGCGCCGTCGGTCTTGTCCACATCAACGACATCGACCTGTTCGCCCTTCTTGAGCCAGATGCAGCCTTTCCATCGGACCCTGTAGGGCGGTCGGGCATTGTTCAGGCTGGCGAGTGTGCGTTCGTGCGCTTCCGCCCAACTCGGACAGAACCGCGCACCTTCGGGTAACGGTATCACATCCGCGATCGCGGCACTGGCCCATAGCAAGACGACGATGATGGTGCCGATCCTGAGCATATTCGTCCTTCAGCTTTCCTTCGAAAGCTTAGGTCGCAGCTCCGGCCATTCCGGTTCAAGTTTCCAGTATGTCGATTCCGGCTTCGCGGGCGCATCGCCAAGAGAGGCGGTACGCCGCGAAGGGTCTAGGCCTTCACCGACGGTCTTGCACCGACGCGCGCGAACCAGGCGGCGAGATTGGTGTTGGCGGGATCGAGCGGCTGGCCGACCTGACTGCCGAAATCGATCCAGCAATAGAGCAGGATATCGGCAAACGTGAAGCGCTTGCCGCACAGATAGTCCTTGCCCGCGATCTGGCCGTTGAGCCATTGCAGGCGGTTGGCCGCGATCATCTTGAGGCCGGGTGAAGCTTCCGGCGCCACCGGGATGCGCTTTTCGAAAAACTTGAGCGCCTCGCCGAAGCGATAGCCGTTGGCGAGCGGCTCGCAGATGTTGAGATCGACGCGGCGCGTCCACATCCTGCACTCGGCGCGCTCCTCCGGGGTGTGTCCGATCAACGCCGGCTCCGGCTTTTTCTCCTCGAGATATTCGCAGATCGCGGTGATCTCCGAGAGGTAGCTGCCGTCATCGAGCTCGAGGGCGGGCATCTGGCCATGCGGATTGCGCTTGAGATGTTCGGCCTGCCGATTTTCACCGCCGCGCAGATCGACGGTCTGCTTGGGCATCTCGATGCCCTTTTCCGCCATGAACATGCGGACAATGCGCGGGTTCGGCCCGATCGAGTCATAGAGTTTCATAGCGCTCTCCCCATTTTTTTTCAGCACGTGCTTTTGAGCAGACCGGCGGGCCGGTTGTCAAACGGCAAGCAGGTTCAGCCGCCGTCGAGCCAGTTGCGTTCGCGCACGCGACGTACGATTTGCGCAGGCTGAGCCGGTTATGTTCTTCCAGCCGGAAATCCGCACCAAACCGCGCAGGTGAAAACCCCCACACCCGATGACCTCCTAAAATTTCGGTAAGCCGGCGGCCGGGTAACGATTTGGCAAGAAATTCGGTTACCAAATGGTCAATCAATTCTGGAGATTCTGACCATGGGCGAACAAGCCGAACAGACGAGCGGTGAATCCGGTTCCATCAACGTCGAACCGGCTGTTTCCCATCCGTCGGATGCACCAAGCGAGCCGGCGGTTGCCTCCGCTCAGGAAGCGGCGCAAGGCTCGGCCCGTGTCGAGCCTCCCGCGCCGATAGCCGCTGAAACAAGTGACGCCGCCGCATCGAAGTCTGATGCAAGCGCCCACGAGCCGAAAACCGGCTCGGTCAAGGCCGATGCATCGCATATTCCCGGCAAGGTGATCGTCATGTCGCAGACCAACCGCGCCTGGTCGGATCAGGGTTCGGATTCGCAAAGGGAGGACGCCGCGTCACACGGCATGTTCGGAAAGCGCCGGTTCGCCGCCGTTGCGGCCGTGGTTGCGCTGGCGACGGTAGCCGGCGCGCTTGGCGGGGCGCTTGTGACCTCGGCGCTCATTCATGGTTCAGATGTCGCGAGCGGTAATCACACGCTCGAAACTTCGGTGGCGCGGATCGATGCCGACATTCTGGCGCTGAAGGCTGGCCTCGAGAACAACGCCAAGCTCGGCATGAACCATTTCAGCAAAACCAGCGACCGCCTCGATCGAATCGAAAAGGCGCAAGCCGAGCCTGCCGCCAAACTCGCCAAGCTCAGCGAAGCCGTGGACAAGCTCCGCGGCGCGCCCGTGCCGCCTCAGGCAACCGTTGCCGCAGCGCCTGCGCCCGCGAAGGAAGTCACCGGCTCGGTTTCACCTCCGGCGCCACCGGCCGCGGCACCCAAGACTGAAGTCGCCCGATTGCCGACGGTCGAAGGCTGGTTCTTGCGCGACGTCGCCAATGGCGGCGCGCTGATTGACGGCCGGCGCGGCATCTACGAGGTGTATGCCGGCGACTTCGTGCCCGGTCTTGGCCGCGTTGACGCCATCCGCCGCCAGAACGGCCGCTGGGTGGTCGTGACCAGCAAAGGCCTGATCGTCGCGCGGTAATATTCCTGCTTCACCACGACGTGAAGCGAGGTTCCCGCAACGGTCAAGCGGGACAATCGGCCCGCTTTTCGGCTATTTCCTGAAAGCCAGTGGTGCTGCCTGCGGGGGCTCGGAATGGGGTCCCCAAGGTGGTGTTTGTCAGGATATGGGCCGTCTGTTGCGTTTGTTCCTCACCCTTTTCGCTCTTATTTATGGCGCGGCTCTGCCGTGCCTGGCGCAAAGCGCGCCGGCGCTGGAGCGTGGCGCCGCGATCACCGATCCTCTCGCTCTGCATGAACTCGATCGGGGACGATTTGGCCTAGCGCGCATGCTGGACCCGGCGCGGCCGGGGGACGCGCCGCTCACCGACGGCGAGTTGTTTGCCTTGCCCGCAATGGCCCCGGTCCGCAAGGCGCTCGATGAGGAGTTCGAGCGATACGTTCAGCAACACAAGGCCGACCTTCCGAAAGAAACCATCGGGGTCGGAACTTCCTTTGACTTTCAATTGTTCGATCGCGCGCTGCTTTATTCGTCCGCGACCCGTTTCGTGCTCGCAGGCATCGTCAACCGGATGGACCGCGCCTATGTGGCTCAAGAAAACTGCGGCGAACTTCGGCTGATCTATCGCCTCACCGAGATGAACGCGCCCGCGGTCGGCGAACACGCCGTCTCGCCGCGGCTGCCGATGACGCTCAACCTCGTGCTGAAGGCGAGAGGCGAACATGCGGTGGACAACAAGCGCGCAGCGCTCACCTGCGCCGAGATTGCGCGGCGGTGGCTGGCATCGGCCGACTGGCCGCTGACCGGGGCGGCGCTAGCGGAAAAACTGACTGCCGATGGCGGCCCGCTAGCGTCGATTGTGCCTGAGAATATCGACCGCATCGAAACCAATCTTCAGATCGCGCACGTATCGCAATCGCCGACCCACGATTTCCGCACCGATTATCTTCTGAAGGTGTTCGACTACAGCGCCGGGAGCCACGCCTTCGAGGAGGCGACGCTTGAAAATCAGTTCGACCGCGGCCGGATTCTGGCCGATGAAAAGCTCAAGCGCGACCTCAAGGCCTGGCTGCTGGAGCCTTCGCATCTTGCCGATCTCGATCGCGGCACGATCCTGATCCCGAAGGAATTCTTGGCCAAGCGCGCGATCGCGCCGACGCCGGCCGGCTTTGCACCCTCCGCGCTGCAGCCGGCTTTCGGCCTGGTGGAAGGGGAGGGCGCTGGTTCCGTTTTCACCAAGGGCGACATCGTCGCGGCGCTGGAAGAGGCCGCGGCGCGCGGCATCAGCCTACAGAACATCCGTTCGGTCGCGGGCTTCGAGCGCCGGCTCAACGACATCACCTGCGCCGGATGCCATCAAACCCGCGGCATCGGCGGCTTTCATTTCCCCGGCGTCGACTGGATGGCGGCCCATCCTTCTAATTCGACGGTCGTACCGGGCTCGCCGCATTTCTTCGGCGACCAGGTTCGCCGCCGCGATGTCCTGGCGTCGATCCGCGACGGCAAGGCGCCGGACTACTCGCGCGGTTTTTCCAGCCGGCCGCAATTGCGCGCCAGCCGCGACATTGCTGGCACCGAATATGACGACGGCTGGGGCGCGCATTGCTATGGCCAAAGCGCCAAGCCCGCCGACAATGACCGCAGTTTCACATCATGGACTTGCGCCAAGGGTCTCACCTGCCAGGTCATGAGCGAGGCCACGCGCATGGGCATGTGTTTTGTGGGTGGCCGTTAGCGCGTGACGGCCTTGTTTGAAGTCCGTCCACGCGATTGACACCTTTAGCGGAAGTCGGCCGCCAACGAGCGTCGCGGCGTGGAAATGCCGAGGTGGCCTTCCCAAGGAAAGAGATTCAACCAAGGATTGCTTTACCGGGGGATGGTTATAAGCTTCAGCTTCGTCGAACCCCGAGACTGAGAGACGAATGGCCGTCGATCCAATTCATCAATTCCAGATCATCAAGCTCTTCACCGTCGGTCA
The DNA here is from genome assembly GCA_963722265.1 of uncultured Alphaproteobacteria bacterium. Classification (GTDB taxonomy): domain Bacteria; phylum Pseudomonadota; class Alphaproteobacteria; order Rhizobiales; family Xanthobacteraceae; genus Bradyrhizobium. The sequence goes on from CAVRKR010000004.1 coordinate 684,824, forward strand.
CATTGGCGGACAGGAAATCGCATTTACAAATTCATCGGCTTATATGTTTGGTTCGGTGGCGGTTATCTCGCTGCTGATGATCGGGGGCACAAGGGGACGACAACTTGTTCCCGGTCGCATTCAATCTTTCGCTGAGCTGATATACGAATTCGTCGCCAGCATGATCAGAGTCACCGTCGGTCGAGAAGGCATGCGGTTCTTCCCACTGGTGTTCTCGCTGTTCACGTTCATCATGGTCTCGAATGTGATCGGGATCATTCCCTACGCATTCACGGTCTCTAGCCATCTCATCGTCACTGCGGCGCTGGCGCTGCTGGTGTTCTTCATCGTGCTGGTTTATGGCCTGTACAAGAACGGCCTGAAATTCTTCAAGCTGTTCGTGCCGTCGGGTATCCCGATCTTCATTCTGCCGCTGGTGGTGCTGATCGAAATCCTTTCATTCTTCTTCGTGAGGCCGGTTTCGCATTCGCTACGACTTTTCGCCAACATGCTGGCGGGTCACATTGCGCTGAAAGTGTTCGCGAGCTTTGTCGGTATGCTCGGCACTCTCGGCCTGATTGGCTGGATGGGTGCCATCTTCCCACTGGGCTTGACCGTGGCGCTAACCGCGCTTGAACTGTTGGTCGCGTTCCTGCAGGCCTACGTCTTCGCTATCCTCACCTGCATCTACCTCAACGATGCTATCCATCCGGGCCATTGACGCCTGCTAGGCTTTCCGGACAGCTTTTCTCTCAGCGGCATCAGGTGGCTGTTCGGGAGCGCTTCAGCGCGCCCGCAGGCGATGCCATTGAAGCGGCGGACAATGACCGCAGTTTCACATCATGGACTTGCGCCAAGGGTCTCGCCTGCCAAGTCATGAGCGAGGCCACGCGCATGGGCATGTGTTTTGCCGGCAACCGGTAGCGCGTAACGGCCTCGATTGGAGTTGGTCGGGCGGTTCAATCGACCTCTCCCCGCGGGGAAGAGGTCGATTTGCTGCATTCTAGCCTCTGTTAGGTAGTGGTTTGAGCGGGTAAGATGCCGTCTCCTGAGCATGGGAGCGGACATGCAGCGGCGCGCGTTCATCACGCTTGTCGGAGGCGCGTCGGCAACGTGGGCGCTTGCGGCGCGGGCGCAGCACACCGACCGGATGCGAACGGTCAGTGTGCTGCTTGGCATCGCCGAAAAAGACCCCGAAGCGATAAACCGCGTCAAGGCATTCCGGTTGGGTATGCGCGATTTGGGATGGATTGAAGGACGCAACCTACAGATCGAGTATCGGTTTACCGGGACCAATCCGGAGTTGATCAATAAGACTGTGGCGGAAGTGGTCCGGATGGCGCCAGACGTCATTGTGGCAAATAGCAGTGCGGTCATGGTTGCGCTGCGATCAGCGACGAGCACCCTTCCAATCCTATTCGCAGTGGTGAGTGATCCGGTTGGTCAAGGATTCATTTCGAATCTTGCGCATCCGGGGGGCAATATCACCGGCTTCTCATTCATTGAGACCGACATGGTCGGTAAGTGGGTCAACCTGCTCGGCGACGTTAAGCCAAATCTGTCGCGCGTGGCATTGATGTTCAACCCGGATTCCGCGCCCTTCTTTGACATCTATTTTCGGTCATTCAAGGCATTACCGCAGCAAATTTCGGTCGAGGTCGAAGCGGTGCATGTGCGCAGTGTTGCTGATGTCGAATTGGCAGTCGCTAAGTTAGGTCGCGAGCCGGGCAGCGGTTTGATCGCCGCAGCGGATGCATTCATCCTAGAAGTGCGTAGAGAAATCTTGAAGGCGGCAGATCAGCACCGGGTGCCGGTCATTTCTCCCTATAGGCAATTCGTCGTTGAGGGAAGTCTGATGTCTTACGGGCCTGACGCTGCCGATATTTTCCGGCGCTCGGCCTCATATGTTGATCGCGTTCTCAAAGGCGAGCCGCCCGGCAATTTGCCAGCGCAGTCACCAGTCAAGTTTGAACTCGTCGTCAATCTTAAAACGGCCAAGGCCCTCGGCCTCTCGCTTCGCGAGTCGTTCCTACAACTTGCCGATGAGGTGATCGAATAGAGAAGCCGAAGCGGGCGCTCGCCAACCACTCTGAATTTAAGGGCCCACGCCTCGCTCTCGTTCATGATCTCAGGCGCTTGCACTCGACCATCGCGCCCGCAGGCGATGCCAGGGAAGCGGCGCGAGCAGCAGCGCGATGGCCAGCCACGCGAGGCTCACGCCCCACCTGATGCGCTCCCGTGCGCGGGCGCGAATTTCGCCCATCACGAATTGCTCGCCTCGGCGCATTTCGGCATAGGATTTCAGGAACGAGGAAATCCGCTGCACGGTTGTTTCATCGAGGGCTTCGCCTTGCGTGCGGCTTCGCTTCTCCTGCGCGATCAATTGCTCCGCCGACAGACGATGTCGTTCGGCGGTCTCACTGGCGTCCTGGTAGGCGGCGGCCTCGGAGTTCGTGAAGTAGAGATTTCGCAGCGAAGGCGCGATTTGTTCAAGCATGTCTAGAAGCGGCTGATCTGCGCGGGGCGCGACCGTCAATTGGACGGCGGAGCCGGCGATGACGACGGCGACCAGCCAGCGAACGGCGCGGATCGCGATTCCCAGCGTTGCGAGGCGATCACCGCGGACGAAGGGATAGACGAGCCCCGCCAGCGCCAGCGCCGCGCCGAAGGCGCAGACGATGGCAGCTCCAGTAGGCAGATCGAAGGCGAACGAGGCGGCAAATCCGGCGGCGCTGGTCAGGATTCCCGCGACCCAGCCGATCGCCAATTGCCGCGGCAACGTGGATGCGTACATCACGCCGATTGAGGCTGGGATGATCAGGAACGAAAATACCAGCAGCACGCCGGCGAGCGCGACCGAACTGGTCACGACCATGCCGAAGGTGGCGTAGAACACGAATTCCCAGAACAGCGAGCCGGACTTGGCGAGCCTGCCGCGCAACAGAAAATGCACCAGCGCCACGACCAGATAGAGCGGCACGATCACGGCGATTTCGCCAAGCCCGCTGGTCAGGATGTTGCCGGTCAGGATCTGCTTGAGATGCTCGGCGCCTTGCGGGGCCCGGTCGATCAGAAGGATCGAAGCCGCTGCCGCAACCACATAGATGACGCCGATCAGCGCCTCCTGCGGCACACGGGTGGCCCAGGCGCGCGTGAACGCCAACAATATCGCCGCGAGCATGGTGAAGGTGAGCGAGTAGCCATAGGTCGCCGGACTTTGCGCGGGATGGCCGAGCATGAAGGCCACTGTTGCGCCAAGGGCTGCGATCTGGGCGAGCGCGAGATCGACGAAGATCACATTGCGCGCCAGCACCTGAATGCCGAAATAGGCGTGAATGCCGACGAGACACACCGCCACCAGGAAAGAAGGCCAGAGAAATCCGATCGCCTCGATCATCTGATGGTTGCCGCTTTGACGAGCGCTTCGGCATCGGTGTCGAATAGCGCGAGATAATCGTCCGTGCCCGGCAGCGCGCCGACGGAACCCGCCAGCACCACCACGGCCGCACCGGTCTTGGCCGCCACAAAGGCAACGTCCCGTTCCGGCTCGTGCGGTTCACGCACGACAAGGCGCACGCCGCGCGAGCGCATCGTGTCGATGATGGCGGCGAGATGCGACGGCGTCGACGGCACGCCCGGCTTGATTTCGAGGAAGTCCGCAAAATCCAGCCGGAAGCGGCGGGCAAAATAAGGCCAGCTATTGTGATAGGCGATGATCGGCGTCTGCCTCAGCGGCGCGAGCCTCTCTTCCCATTCGCCGAGCTTCGCGGAAAGGCGCACAAGAAAGGCCTGCCGGTTGCTCTCATAGGTCCTGGTGTGGGCGGGGTCGATGCGCGCCAATCCTTCCATGATGCTGGCGGTGATAAACTCGGCGTTCTTGGGGTCGAGCCAGTAATGCGGATTGCCGCTGCCATGGGCATGACCGTCGCCGGGGCCGATCGAGACGCCGCGCACCTCCAGCGGCGCGATGCCGAAGGAAGCATCGACATAACCGGCGCCACCGCGCCTGAGCTCGCGCACGCCGGAAGCCACGAGCAAACGATCGAACCAAAGGTCGTAGTCAAGCCCGACCCGCACCACGAGCCGGGCCTCCTTCAGCCGAAGTCCGTCCTGCGGCTTCGGCTGATACTCCTCGGCGTCGAAATTGGCCGGCACCAGGCTCACGACATCGACCAGGTCGCCGCCCACCGCCTCGGCCAGGCTGCGCAGATCGGTCGTCGTCGTGACGATGCGAATGCGTTCTTGCGCCTGTACGAGCGTCGTTTGCGCAAGCGCAAAGCAAGGCCCCAAACCAGCCGTCAGGCACGCCGTCAACACCAGCCGGTGGAGCCGCATCCCTCGCGCCGGCGAAGGGCCGCCTGTAAGGGCCCTTCGCATTCAATTTACTGTTTGACCCAGATGCTCTTCGGCACCAGGCAGTGAACATTCTTCTCGGTGTCGGAGATGGCGCCGATCCGGCAATCCATCGCGACGCTGGCAAGCCCATAGGCGTCAAGCCGCGCGATCTTCTTGTCGGTCTCGAGCATCTTGATCATGCCCATCGAGGCGGTGTCCATCGCCTTGTTCAGATCGGCGTCCTTGGCGTAGGACACCAGATATTTCGACGTCTCCTTGGTCGGACGTTCCATGTCCTCCGCCTCGCGCGGATTCTTCGAGCTGAGGCAGTGGATGCCCTTCTTGATGTTGACCACTTGCGAGACCCGGCAATCGGAAACCGTGGGCATCAGCTTCGCAGCCTGCTCAGGGGAGATTCCGCGCAATTCGGCAAGCATTTTGACCGTCTGCGCCTTCGCCTGCGCCCACGCGTTGTTCAAATCCTTGTCGAATCCCATGGTGATCCAGGACTTCTTGGTTTCGATGCGTGGGAAGTCGAGCGGCTTGCCCTTGATGACCTCCACCGTGATGTTGAATTCCTTGTACGCCGTTTCCAGCGCGGTGAGGTTGACCTCGCCATTGCCCTGGCCGGCATGGGAATCACCCGTCCACAACAGCGCGCCCGGCATGAACACCGGCACGTAGAGCGAGGAGCCGGCGACGAAATCGCGAATATCCATGTTGCCGGCGTATTCTCCGGGTGGCACGCTGCCGAAGCGCCCCGGCTCCTTGCGCGCCACCCCGATCGTGCCGGGGAACGGCTTGAGCGGAATAACGACGCCGGGCAGAAACTCCGTCGTCATCTTGTCAAGATCGAGATAGACGTATTTGACCTGGCCGTCCGCATAGAGTGACGGGAATTCGCCGAACAGGCCCGGCACGTTGAAGTTCGTGGCGTAGGCGCGCGGCACGATCTTGTTGAGCGTCACCTTCAGCACGTCGCCAGGCTGCGCTTCCTCGATATAGATCGGCCCGGTGAGCGTGTGCGGCCCGCGGCCGGGGAAATCCGTGCGAGTCTTCTTGATCTGCTCGATGGTCGTGCCCGGCACCACCTGATTGTGGCTGTGCATCATGGTTTCGAGCACGATGGTGTCGCCGGAATTTACCCGAAGCACGGGCGGTTGCGCGCTGTCGAACCAGCCCCACTGCGTGGTGTCGAGTGTTGCCGGCAGCAGATACAGCTTCTTGCCGCTGGGCGAAGTGGAGACGCGAAGCTTGAAATCGGCAGGCCCCACCCCGGGATAGCCGGGCGTGGTAATGGTTGCGGTCGGCGGGAATTGCGGTGTGGCGGATGGTGGAGAAGTTTGCGCGAACGCCACGGCGGCGAAAATTGTTGAGCCAAGAATGAGAGCTCCGCAGGCGCTAAGGGCGTTGCGGGACGGCAGCGTGGACGACGGCATGTTTTTCCCCTGATTCGCGACAAACGGCTGTTTTTGATTATGCAAAGTATAGGCCAGTCGAGCGCGTCCCGGCAATCCGCCGGGTCCCTCGTTTTGTTCGCGACCTGCCCTGCGAAAGTATAAGCTGGGCTGTTGCCGTGCGCTGTCGCGGACCAGACGATTTGCGCGCAAATCGACACGTTCGACCCTAGATTGACGGTAGGCTCACTATTCGTGTTTCATCGCTGGAGCCGCGTTGCGATAGATGCGGGGAGGGACATGGACGACATCATCATCGTTGGCGGCGGCATTGGCGGACTGACGCTCGGGCTCGCGCTGCACGCGGCCGGCATTCCCTGCAGGATCTTCGAATCCGCGCCGGAATTCCGCGCGGTCGGCGTCGGCATCAACCTCCTGCCCCATGCGACCAGGGAATTCGCAAGCCTCGGCCTTGAGGCTGATCTGACGCGCCTTGCGATCGCAACCAGCGATGCAACCTTCTTCAACCGCTTCGGCCAGCTGATCTATCAGGAGCCGCTCGGCCGCGCCGCCGGCTACGACCATCCGCAACTCTCGATCCATCGCGCCGACCTGCAGATGGCGTTGCTGGAAGCGTTTCGCGCCCGCGCCGGCGCCGATCGGATTCTCACCAATCATCACTGCGCCGACATCGAACAGGACGATGCCGGCGTCAGCGTGCATTTTTCGGCAGGTCCCGGCAGTGCCGTCCGTACCACCGTCCGCGGCCGCGCGGCGATTGCCTGCGACGGCATCAATTCGGTGGTCCGCAAGCAGTTCTTCCCGGACAAGGGCGAGCCGCGCTATTCCGGCGTCAACATGTGGCGCGGCGTCACGCGGTGGAAGCCTGTTCTGTCGGGCGCGAGCCTCACACGGGCGGGATGGTTGTCGCACGGCAAGATGGTGATCTACCCGATCCGTGCCGCGGGCGCGGACGGATTGCAGCTCATCAACTGGGTCGCCGAAATCGAAACGCCCCACTATCGCAAGCGCGACTGGAACCGCCTCGGCGCGATCGATGATTTCATCGGCGCGTTCGCCGACTGGCATTTCGACTGGCTCGATGTGCCCGCTTTCATTCGCGCCGCCGACACCGTCATGGAATTTCCGATGGTCGACCAGGACCCGTTGCCGCGCTGGAGCTTCGGCCGCGTGACGCTGCTTGGCGATGCCGCCCACCCGATGGTGCCGCGCGGCTCCAACGGCGCCGGACAGGCGATTTTGGATACGCGCGCGGTGACGACCGCGCTGCTCGAAAACGGCGATCCGGTTTCAGCCTTCGCCGCCTATGAGAAGCAGCGCCTTGAGGCAACCGCGCGCATCGTTCTGACCAACCGCACCAATCCGCCCGACGCGATCCTGCGCGAGGTGTATGAGCGCACCCACGACCGGCCTTTCGCCTCGATCGACGACGTCATCAGCCGCGACGAACTGGTCGCACTGTCTGACGGCTACAAGAAAATCGCCGGCTATTCGAAAGAGGCTTTGCGCGTGTGAGGGGGAACGGACTGTGTCGACAACCCAGGTGAGCGGCGTTTCCGCGATCGACGTCGCCGAGTACATCGATGCGCAACCCGTAGGTCCGTTTCAGGTCAGGCTGCTTCTGACCTGTGCCGCGGTGCTGTTTCTCGACGGCTTCGACACCCAGGCGATCGGCTTTGTCGCGCCGGTGCTGGCCAGGGAATGGGGCCTCGGCAAGGGCGCGCTCGGCCCGGTGTTCAGTGCGGGATTGTTCGGACTGATGGTCGGCGCGCTGTTGTTGAGCCCGGCTGCGGACCGCGTCGGGCGCAAGAAGATCATTATCCTGTCCACGGTCGCATTCGGCATCGGCGCGCTCGCCACCGCCTTCGTCGAGGGGGTCAGCGCGCTGATCGTCGTCCGCTTTCTGACCGGGCTGGGATTGGGCGGCGCGATGCCCAATGCGATCGCCATGACTTCCGAGTTCAGCCCACGCCGCCGCCGCGCCACCATGGTGATGTTGATGTTTTGCGGCTTCTCGGTCGGTGGAGCGCTCGGCGGCCTGGTGGCGGCGGCATTGATCCCGCATTTCGGCTGGCGGGCGGTCTTCGTCGTCGGCGGCGCCGCGCCGCTGTTGCTGGCGCCGATCCTGGCGCTGAAACTGCCCGAGTCGGTGCGGTTTCTCGCGCTCACCGGCTCATGCCGATGCGCGGGTCGGGCAATTGCTTGGGCGCATCAACCCGGAGCGCCGCATTCGCGCCGGCAACGCGGTTCGTCGTGCACGAGCCGGAACTGAAGGGGATTCCGGTCAAGCATCTGTTCAGGGATGGAAGGACGGTCGTCACATTGCTGTTGTGGGTGTTGTTCTTCATGAGCCTGCTTGACATCTATTTCCTGTCGAACTGGCTGCCCACGGTGCTCAGCGATTTCGGCGCTTCGGTATCGATGGCGGCGGAAGTCGGCTCGTTGCTGCAAATCGGCGGCGTCGTCGGGACCTTCGTCCTCGGCAGCGTCATCGACCGCTTCTCGTTTCGCGCGGTCGCGCTGGTCTATTTCATCGCGGTCTTCGCCATCGCCGCGATCGGTCAGCTCGGACATTCGATCGTCCTCATCGCCAGCGCGATCTTCGTGGCGGGTTTTTGCATCGCCGGCGGCCAGATCGCCTCCAACGCGCTCGCCGCCGGATTTTATCCGACCTCGGTCAGGGCGACCGGCGTCGGCTGGGCGCTCGGGATCGGCCGGGTTGGTTCGATCGTTGGGCCGCTGGTCGGCGGCGCCTTGCTTGCCATGAAATGGAGCGCGGGCGAAGTGTTCGTGACGGCCGCCGCCGCTGCACTGTGCGCGGCACTGGCGGCATTTTCGCTGAGTCGCCTGGCGGGGTTAGGCGGAAGCGGCAAGGTCGCGCCGGATCGAACGGATTCGCTTGAGGCGGATTTGCGCCCGTCGACGACGGTCCGGGCCTAGGCTAAAGTTGGGAGCCGAACCAGCGTTTTGGGACCGAGGGGCAGGCCGTGAGTGACCCGAGACATCAAAGAGCGCAATCGCGAGATCGCCCGCAACGAGAGCGCGCGGCAAACCGTCAGCGCTGTCCGCGTCAGCACCTGGGCGATCGCGGTTGCCGTCGTCATTGCGCTCGCCGCTGTCGGCTGGGTGCTGATCCACAATAGATAGAGCCGTTAGTACCCGCGGAGACAATGATCAGCGGGATGGGTCTTGCGCGTAATGCGCAAGACGCTTGCCGGGCAGGAGATCATAGGCCGACCGGAAGCCGGGCAGGGCGGCGACGCGGCGGAGCCAGGCGTTGACGGCCGGATGGCTCACCGCAAAGTCATATCCGGTTTCCTCGCTTGGATAGGACAGATAGGCGATCATCGAAAGATCGGCCACGGTCGGCCGGTCGCCGGCGGCGAAGGCGGATCGCTCGAGGTGCTTCTCCAAAATCCCAAGGAAGTCGTCGAGGCGCTTGCGAAAAAAGGCCAGCATGTGCGAGTCGGGCGACGGCGTGAATGTGCGCTGATACCGATAGGTCGCCATGTAGCTGGTCAGCTTGTGATTGTCCCAGAAGAGCCAGCGCAACACTTCGAATTTCTCCGCGGGCGTCTCGCCGCCGAACCGGCCATACTGGTCCGCGAGCTTGAGCAGGATCGGCGCGGTCTGGGTGAGGCGCACGCCGTCTTCCTCCAGCACCGGAATTTCCCCCATCTCGTTGACGGTCTGCCGCCATTCCGCCGTTCGCGTGACGCCGCCGCCGAAGTCGGTCCAGACCGGCTCAAAGGTTTGACCGCAAAGGGTCAACATCAGCGCCAGCTTGTAGCTGTTTCCCGACTCCGGGAAGTAATGTAACCGGTAGGTAGGCATCACGAATTTTCCTCTGCGCTATTTCCTCACGCCACCGCGCCTGACGCCCGCAAATTCCGGATCGACGCCTCGTCGTAACCGGCTTCGCGCAGGATTTCTTCGCTGTGTTCGCCGATGCCGGGCGGATGCCGCGGTTTGACCTTTTCGCTGCCGTCGATCCAGATCGGACTGTTGATCGTGAGCATCGTGTCATTCGCAAACGGCACCAGCACTTCGTTCTCGATCATCTGCTGGTCGTTGGGAATGTCGTCGAGGATGCCGACCACGCCGAACACCAGGCCGTTGCCGTCGAGGACCGCGCGCCATTCGGCGAGCGTTCGTGGTGGCAAAGATTTCGTCGAAGATCCTGATCAGCTCCAGCGAACGCGCATGGCGATCCGGCCGCGTCGCGAATCTGGCGTCGGTGATCAGATCTTCGCGCCCCAGGCAGCGCGCCAGCGTCGGCCATTGCCGATCCTCGTTGAGCAGCGACAGGATCAGCCAGCGCCCGTCCTTGCATCGGTAGTGATTGGTGACGGCGTTCAGCGCGCGCTCGCGCGGACGCCGCTCCTGGAATTTCGCGCCGCATAATTTGGCCTGCGCCAATACCCCCGCCGCCCAGACGCCGTTCGCCATCAGGTTCGAGCTGACATGCGAGCCCTCGCCCGTTCGCTCGCGCTTGTAGAGCGCGGTGACGATCGCGCCGTAAAACGCCATCGCGCAAGGATGGTCGCCCATGCCGGCGACCGAACGCGCCGGCGTGGTGTTCTCGTCCGCGCGCACCAGATCCATCAGGCCCGAGCGCGCCCAATAGGCATTGCTGTCGAAACCGGGCTTGTCGGCCTCCTCGCCCTTCTCGCCGTAGCCGGTGAACGAAGCATAGACCAGGCGCGCGTTGAGGGGTTTGAGTTCTTCATAGGTGATCCCGAGCCGCTGGCGCACGCCGGGCGGAAAATTGGTGATGAAGACGTCGGCTTCGGCGACGAGCCGGTAAAGCACCGCCTTGCCTCGGCTCTGGAGAGATCGAGCGCGAGGCTGCGCTTGTTGCGCGATTCCAGCAGCCAGGCGAAATTATGCGGGCTGATCGGATATCCCGGCAAATTCGGCAGGTTGCGGTAGGGATCGCCCGATCCGGGCGGCTCGATCTTGATCACGTCGGCGCCGAAATCCGACAGCACGGTCGCGGCCGCGGGCGCTGCGATGAAGCTCGCGCAATCCAGAACCTTCAGCCCTTCGAAGATGCCGTCTTCCATGGTGGATCGCTCCCGGTCTTGTTGTTGGTGGTATTCCGCTGCGGTGAAATCGCTCAGCTTCAGCGTCATTGCGAGCGAATGCGAAGCAATCCATAATGCAAAGAAGTACGGTCGCGCAATGCCGCAAAGGCTGGATTGCTTCGTCGCTTGCGCTCACCGGCGCAAACGCCTTGCGTTTGTCGCAGGCAATGGCGGAACCGAGCGCCGATCATTCCCCACCCGACATCAGCGCCGCATTGCCGCCGGCGGCGGCCGTATTGATGGTCACCGTCTGTTCGGTCGCAAAACGCGGCAGATAATGCGGACCACCGGCTTTGGGGCCGGTGCCCGACAATCCCTGACCGCCGAACGGCTGCACGCCGACCACGGCGCCGATCATGTTGCGGTTGACATAGATGTTGCCGACCGGCAAGCCGGTCGACCACCGCCTCGATCAGTGTCGTCGATCCGCGAATGGATGCCGAGCGTCAGCCCGTAGGCCGAGCGTTCGATCGAGCGCAGCACCTCGTCGAGCCGGCCGGCGCCGTAGCGCACGACATGCAGGATCGGCCCGAACACTTCCTCGGTCAGCTGATCGGCGCTCGCCAGTTCGAAAATATGCGGCGCGACATAAAGGCCAGCGGGCGCGTGCCCCGCGAAATGCACGCGGGCCTCGCGCTTCATGCGCGCGATATGCGTCTCTAGCCGCTGTTTGGCGTCCGCGTCGATGACGGGTCCGATATGCACGGAGGGATCGCGGGGATCGCCGATTTTCAATTCGCGCGCAGCGCCTGCGATCATCTCGATCATGCGCTCGGCGACGTCGTCCTGCACGAACAGCAGCCGCAGCGCCGAGCAGCGCTGCCCGGCGGAGCGGAACGCCGAGGTCACGACATCGTCGGCGACTTGTTCGGGCAAGGCGGTGGCGTCCACGATCATCGCATTGATGCCGCCGGTCTCGGCGATCAGCGGCACGATCGGGCCATCCTTGGCGGCGAGCGCTGCGGTTGATCGCGCGCGCAACTTCGGTCGAGCCGGTGAAGACGACGCCGGCCACGTCGGGATGGGCGGTCAGTGCCGCGCCGATGGTGCCGTCGCCGGGCAACAGATGCAGCGCGGAAGGTGGCACGCCCGCCTCATGCAGCAGGCGAACGGCATCATACGCGATCAAGGGCGTCTGCTCGGCGGGCTTTGCCACCACGGCATTGCCGGCCATCAAGGCCGCCGTCACTTGTCCAGCGAAAATCGCCAGCGGGAAATTCCAGGGCGATATCGCCACGAAAACGCCGCGGCCGCGCAAGCCAAGTACATTGCTCTCGCCGGTCGGGCCCGGCATGGTTTCGCTCGCGCCGAACAGCTCGCGTCCCTCCGCGGCATAGTAGCGGCAGAAATCCGTGGCTTCGCGGACTTCGGAGAGCGCGTCGTCGAGCGTCTTGCCGCCCTCGCGTTGCAATAGCGCGATGAAGTGTGCCGCGCGGCTTTCGAGGAGGTCGGCGGCCTTTTCCAGAATCGCAGCGCGCGTCGCGGCCGGCGTTCGGCTCCAGCGGAAAAAACCTTCGTGCGCGGCGGCCATCGCCGCGTTCACATCTTCCGCCGCCGGATCAATCACGCTGCCGATGATCATTGTCGGATTGATCGGGCTGACGAGTTGCCGGGATTGGCCCTTGCCGGGCTGGCCGTTGATGATGGACGTTGCGGCAACCGGAGCGGTCTCTGCCGCAACGGCCGAAAGCAGTTGTTCGAACGCCGCGCGGTCGCCGAATTCGATGCCGCGCGAATTGCGCCGCTTCGGTTGATAGAGATTGGCAGGGACGGGGATGTTCGGATGCCGCGCATTGGCGGCAGAGCCGACGATATCGGCAGGGCGGCGCAACAGCGTTGCAACCGGCACGGCATCGTCGGCGGCAAGCGCCACGAAGGATGAATTGGCGCCGTTCTCCAGAAGCCGCCGCACCAGATAGGCCAGCAGATCGCGGTGGCTGCCGACCGGCGCATAGGTCCGGTAGGCGAGATCGGGATAAACCTCGCTCAATTGAGCGTAGAGCGCTTCGCCCATGCCGTGCAGGCGCTGGAACTCAAAACCGCTTTCGCCCTTCGCCAGTTCGAGAATGGTCGCGACCGTGAGCGCATTGTGGGTGGCAAATTGCGGGAACAAGCGCGGCCTTAAGCCAAGCAGCTTTGCGGCGCAGGCGATGTAATTGAGATCGGTCATCGCCTTGCGTGTGAACACCGGATAGTCGGCAAGACCGCGTTCCTGCGCGCGCTTGATCTCGGTGTCCCAATAGGCGCCCTTGACGAGGCGCACCATCATGCGGCGGTTCAGCACGATTGCAAGTTGGTGGGCGTAGTCGATCACGGCATCGGCGCGTTTCTGATAGGCCTGAATGGCAAGACCAAAGCCGTCCCAGCCGGCGAGCGATCCGTCAGCGAACACGCTGGCGATCACTTCAAGCGACAATTCCAGCCGGTCCGCTTCCTCGGCATCGACGGTAAAATTCAGATCGTAAGCCTTGGCCTGGCGCGCCAGATCGACCAGCCGCGGCACCAATTCTGCGATCACCCGCGGCCTGCTCAAGGCGTCGAAGCGCGGATGCAGCGCCGACAGTTTGACCGAGATGCCGGGCCGGTCGGGCAGAGGCCGGTCATCGGTGGAGCTGCCGATGGCTAGAATCGCGCTCGCGTAAGCGTTGAAATAACGTTCCGCGTCGGCGGCCGTGCGCGCGCCTTCGCCCAGCATGTCGAAGGAATAGCGCGGCCCCGCATGGGAGTGGGCCCGCGCCAATGCGGCCTCGATGGTCTCGCCGAGCACAAAGTGGCTGCCCATCAGCCGCATCGCCTGCCTCGTCGCGGCGCGCACCGCCGGTGCGCCCAGGCGTTTTGCAAGCCGCCCGATGGTACCTTCCGGGGTCTCGCCCGGCTGGATCACGCGCGCCGACATACCCAACGCCCATGCCGACGCGTTGACCAGGAAGGCGCTCGACTTGGTCTCGTGATGGATGAAGTCGCCCTCGCCGAGTTTGTCCTCGATGAAGCGATCGGCGGTGCGGGCATCGGGTACGCGCAGCAGCGCTTCGGCAAGCACCATCAGCGCAAGACCTTCCTTGGTGGACAGCGCGAATTCCCGCAGCATGTCCTCGACGCCGCCGAGACGGTCGTCGTTTGAGCGGATGGCATCGATCAGGCGCGTGGCGGTGCGGTCGATCCGCGCGTCCTGTACCTTGCTCAAGCGAGCCGTCTCAAGCAGCCGGGCGGCGATAGGGCCATCGTCCGGCGCGAAGGGTGCCGTGAAGGACGGCAGGAGCGGGGGATCAAATGTCATGTTGCGCCTTGAGGCTCACACATAGCATCATGCCGCCGGGGCCGGCATTGCGAAACCGCCGCCGGAGTTTTCGCGCGGTTTTTTTTGACTTGCGGCAATCCGCGAGGGTCTCCGGTGGACCAGCAGGTTCCGCCTTGCTTACGGAGAAGTTAGATGGTGGAGGATCCGCCGCTGTCCCCGACCTTGATATGGCAATTTGCCCGTATTGGTTGTAGGGATGGGATGAAGCCGTCGATCTGAATCAGGCCCAAAGAGAATGATTTCACACCCATTTCATCCTTCCCGCACAAGGGCAGGGAGTACGCCCGCCACTTTCGCTTGGTTGGTGCTGCTGACCGCTGCGCTATCGGCGGCATCCGGCCCGGCCCGTGCGGGCGAGCTCGAAGACTGCAATAGCGGCGCTCCCGAGAAGGTCGAACCGGCCTGCACCACGATCATTGATGATGCGTCGCGTCCGGCGGACGATCGGCTGAAAGCCTACACCAATCGCGCGCGCCTCAATACCAACCGCTCGAAACCGGATCTCGCGTCAAATGACATTGAGGCCGCGCTTCAAATAAATCCCAAGTCCGTCCCCGCCCTCTTGGTGCGCGGGTATTTGCGTCAACGAAACCGTAGCTACGATCTGGCGCGGGCCGATTTCGACCTGGCGATCGAGCTTGAACCGAAGAACGCCGCCGCCTTCCTGTCCCGTGGTAATCTCAAGTGCGATCAAAAAGCCTGGACGGAAGCGATTGCCGACTTCAACCAGGCGATTGCGCTGCGGCAGGACTTCGCCTTGGCCTATGTGGGACGCGGGCACGCTTACGTCGAAACGGCGCAATTGGATCAGGCACTCGGCGAGCTCAATACGGCAATTGCGCTCAGCCCAAATGTTGCAACCGGATTCTACTGGCGCGGGCAGGTCTATCGCCGCAAAGGCGACGTCGATCATGCGATCGGGGATTTTTCCCGCGCCATCGCGCAGGCGCCTCAAACCGAGCGTGCATCCTATTTCTACCGGGGCCAGCTGTTCCAGGCCAAGGGCGATTATGCCCATGCCATTGCCGATTTTGACAAGCTGTTGTCGGTTTCGCCTGACAACAAGGAGGCGCAGCAGCTGCGTCAATTGGCAATCGCCGCGCAAGCGGAGCTTGCGAAGGTCGCGACAAAGCAGCCGCCGGCAGCGCCCCCGGCGCAGGTCATGGCAGCGCCCTCGCCGCCCACCGCCAGCGCGGCTCCGACCCTCAACCAGCAGGTCGACCAGGCCAGGCAACTCTTCAATCAGGCCAATTATGCCGCCGTCGTCCAGCGCCTGAACCAGGTGCTTACCACCGATCCGGGCAACGAAGCGTCGCTTCGCTTGCGTGCCGCCTCATATTTGAGGCTGGGTAAGTTCGCCGAAGCCCACAACGATCTCAATGATCTCGTCAAGCTGAAACCGAATGATGCGCCGCTATTGGCGCTGCGTGGATTTACGGCGGCAGGCCTCAAGCAGTTCGATCAGGGAATGGCCGACGCCAATCGTGCGATCTCGATCGACCCGAACAATTCCGTTGCCTATCTCAGCCGTGGCGTCATCAAGGCAGGCACGGGAAAGGCCCAGGAGGCGCTCGCCGACTACGATCGTTCGATCAGTATCAACCCGAAAGATACGCTGACGTTTACCGAGCGCGGCCTTGCCTATGTGTCGCTTAACCAGATCGACAAGGCCTTGCTCGATTTTGACCAGGCCCTGGTTCTGAGCCAATCGAACGATCAGGCGAAAGCCTGGCGTGGGCTTGTCCTGTTGTTGAAGGGCCGGAGCGCGGAAGGGCTGGTCGACATCAACAGTGCCCTCGACAAGAACCCGAACAACCAGGCCGCACTGATCGGCCGTGGCGTTGGGCTACTGACCTCGGGTCAGTACGATCGAGCGGTTGTCTCGTTCAACCAGATCGTCGGCAAAATGGCCGACGATACAATGGTGCGGATCCTGCGCGCGCGCGCCTTCATGGCGTTGAACAAGCCGGCCGACGCGATGTCCGATCTCGACCATGTGCTCAACGTGCACCCGGATTTTGCGGACGCTCTGGTGGTGCGTGGTTTGGCCTGGTCTGCGACGCGCGAATACGGCAAGGCGCGGGACGATCTCGATCGGGCCATTTTCCAAAAACAGACCGTCGAGGCCTATTTCTCGCGCGCGAAGGTTTACGAGGCGCAGAACAATGCGAAAAAGGCCACGGAAGATTATCGCCGAGCCACCGAACTGACGGCTGTCAGCGTTTTCGATTCTCTGGCCCAAGCCGAATCAAAAGCGAAAGATTCAGGAACTTTCGAAGCGGCTGCCTTGCGGTAGCGGCGGACCGACAGGTACCTGCCTGTAGGCAACGCAAACTTGATGTCGATCGTACGGCTTCGCGAAAGCGCTCTCCGCGCCGCCAAACGTATCTCCAATTCCTGAGATTTTTCGAAACCCCACTCCCGAATCGTTTTTCGGGAGTGCGCTGCTAGCGATCGGGTGCTCGCGTCAAACCTTGAGGTTCTCGGCGGAAGTCTTGCCGCGATTGGCAACCTCTTCGTATTCCACGGTCTGTCCTTCGTTGAGCGTCGAGAGGCCCGCTTTCTCAACCGCCGAAATATGAACAAAAACGTCTTTGCCGCCAGTCGAGGGCTGGATGAATCCGAAGCCCTTGGTCGGGTTGAACCACTTCACAGTACCTTTAGCCATCACGTCGTCTCCGCGGGATCAAAAAACAAAAGCGGACCGCCGGTCCCCGCAAACCGGCATGTCCGACCTTGGTACGATACGCGGTATGGGAGGCGCTTGATAGCTCAAACGAAGGAGGGATTTTGGCCAAAAACGATCATTATCGCGGCGCATTTGCCACTTTCAGCGGGTTTTTCGATGATTTGGGTCGGCCGGCTTCCGAGAAAGGCCTGTCCGGCGCGTGCCTGGACCGCCACGCGGTTCAGCCGGCTTTCAGCGAAGCGGTCCGGCCGATCGAGCGAGGAAGCGGGTGATCCTGCCGCTTCGACCACGCGACGTAGCCAGCAACCAGCGTCATGATCGCGAGACCCGCAAGGCTCACCAAGGCCTGCTCGGCGAGCGAATCCGAATTCGTCACCAGGACCAGATGGCCGGCGAAGGAGAGGAAGACGCCGGCGCAAAACACGGCGAGCGATTGCTGGCCACAGAGAATGATTGGCTTGAAGACCGGCCAGTTCAGCCCGGGCCAGTCGCTGGACACCAACCGCGTCACGAACAGGCCGACGACGATGAAATGCAACAGGCGATAGGGCGCGAGATTTGCCTTGTCGTTCGGAATGAACGCGTCGAGCAGCCAAATGGGGAACATTTGTCCGAATGCCGGAAAGCGGCCCGCCATGGTCATCACCAGCGCAAAACCAAGGTAGGCCAACCCGAGGCAGACCCATATCGGCGATCTGAATCTGGAGCGAAGGCGCTCGACGCCGCCGAGCGCGCACCATGCGGCCAACACAAAGAGCAGCTGCCAGCAAAGCGGATTGAAGTACCAGCTTCCATCGGGAAAGGACGCCAGATTCCATCCGAAATGGCGTGCGGCGAGATAGAGCGCAAACGATCCGGCCAGCGTCAGGTCCGGCTTGCGCAACAGCATGCACAACACCACGGGGAGACAGGCCGTCAACAGCACAAGGAGTTCCAGCACGTCGAGGTTCAGCGCTCTCGTTTGCAGCAAGAGCCCGTGGGCAACGGTCCGCACCGGCTCCTCGATGAGGCCGGCGATGTTGAATTCGTAGATGATGTCGGGCGCGGCATAGCGCGTGGCGACGTCGCCGATCGAAACGACATAAATCGCGAACAGGACGATAAAGGCGGCGTAGAGTTGCCACGCGTGCCGAAGTACCCTGGTCGCGCCGACGATGGTGCCGCGTTCCAGCATGATCTTTGCGTAGAACGACGCCGCGGCGTAGCCGGATATGAAAATGAACACGTCGACGGCGCCGCTGAAACCGTAGTTTCTAAGCGTAATCCAGTTCACCATGTTGTTTGGAATGTGGTCCAGAAAGATGAACCAGTTCGCCATTCCGAGAAACAGATCGAGTCGCATATCGCGCGCGTGACGCGCGAGAGTTGCCTTGGTATCCATTGAAGCTTTTTTTGTTTGATGGGTATCGTCGGAATCAGAGACTCCGAAAGGAGCCGCTGATATAGGCAGGATGCGCGCAATACCCAGTAGACTTTACGTGAACGGCCCGTTACCGAAGCGGCGCTCCAACATGGTTTACGGGCGCGCGCAGCCGTAACTCTTCTGTGAGCGACCAGCGTCGCCGGAAATAACGGCGATCAGGCGTCAGGCGCGATCGCGAATACCACCCATTCGAAAAAACGCGGGCCGGTTAATAAGTCGTGGCGAGATATTCGACGATCCCGGCAATATCGGCTTCATCGATCGGCGCGCCGTAGACCTTGATCATCTTGTTGACCTCCGCCCGCCAAAAATCCTGCTTGTATTTTGGCCCGCGAGGCTGGGTGGCGATGTAGTCGGCGGAATGGCAGCCCGTGCAATTATTCATGACCAATTCGAGATTTCGCCCGGGCTTGAACGCGGCGGTCTCAGCCGGCAGATCGTAGGAGATCGGCCCGGCCGTCACCGGTCCGAAACTGAGGGCCGAGATGGCGGCGGCTGCAAGAAGCAGGGGCGAGCGGCGGATCATCGTTGTTCTCCTCACGCCGCCGTGACGCGAACGGTTTCGACGACGTTGCGCAGATAACCCGCCGGATTCCACAATGGCAGCATCGGCTGGGTGTCGCCGGCATTGTTGGTGGCGCGAACCCTAAGGTCGTAAATGCCGGGGACGAGTTTGACCGGCAGCGTCCATTCGCGGAACGAATATTTGCCGAGGTCCTTGCCGAGCTTTGCCGCCGTCCAGGTCTCGCCATTATCGATCGAGACCACGACTTCCTTGACGCCCTTGCCGCCGTCGAAGGCGATCCCCCTCAGCTTCAACGTCTTGCGCGCCTTCACTTTCGAATCATCGGTCACATTGGTGATGAAGGAGCGGACCGTGAAGCGGTTGATTGGAATCGTCGCCTTCGGCGCGGTGCCCGGTTCGACGCATCCGCAAGAATTATCCGGAATCCGGTAGGCGGATTTCATCCAGAAGCCGTCGAACACGCTGTCGACCACGGTGATTTCGTTGAGGTGCTTGACCCAATAGGTGCCGTAATAACCGGGCACCACCAGGCGCAGCGGAAAGCCGTTGAGGAACGGCAGATCCTCGCCGTTCATGCCGTAGGCGAGCATCACCTCGCTGTCGAGGGCGTGGTCGATATCGAGCGCCTTGACGAAGTCGGGCGTCGTGTCCATCACCGGCTTGTCCATGCCGTTGAAGGTGACCTGCTTGGCGCCCGGTCGTACGCCGGCCTTCTCGAGCACGGTCTTCAGCGGCACGCCGCGCCAGCGCGCATTGCCCATCGCGCCATTGGCCAATTGTCCGCCGGCGACACGCGGCTCGAAAAATCCGCGGCTGTTGCCCGAACACTGAGCGACCGCGACGATCTCGACCGCTGGAAGCTTCTTGATTTCCTTCAGCGACAGTTTGAGCGGCCGGTCGACCTTGCCCTTGATCTCCAGCGTGAATGCGTCGGGGTCGATATGATAGGGGATGTCGGCCAAATGATAGCGGACGTAAAAAGCATTGTTTGGCGTGATCGGGTCCCTCGTCGAAAACAGGGAACGGCGTTTCGAGCTGCGGTGGCCGGCTGGTCTGGCCGATCATCGGCCGCTTCTGCGGATATTTGACCAAAGGCCGCTTGCCGTTCTCGAACGGCAGTACCACCGTGGGGTCGAGAGCCAATAACTTCGACGAACCAAGACCGGTCGCGAGCGCCGCAAGTCCTGCGCGTTTGAGTACCTGCCGTCTGTCGAGCATCGCTTTCCCCCGTCTGTCGAGGCCGGAGCTTTCCAGACTCGGTCATCCCCGCGCATTCCATTTTTGGCTAAGCCAGTAGTCGATTTTACCAAATGAGGCCCGCGCGATAGTCGCATTGCTGTGGCCCAAGTCAATTCCCGGTCAATTTATGCTCATTGAAGCGCTGCCGGGCGCTGCGATGCAACAATCGCAGCGGGTGAGCGAAGCGGCGGCGGCCGTTACAAAACCTGAAAAATACGAAGCCTCCGCGTCTCCTTGGTCGGCCATTCGCCAATCCCGACCGCGCAGATTTTGTTTAGCCAGGCATACTTGCCGTCCAGACTGGTTTCGAAATAAGGAGTGATGCGAAAATAATATTCGTCGGGGCGGACCCCTCTGGGGTCGTCGAGCAACCTGTCGGTAACGTCCCGCGACGCATTGCGAAGGCCCATCCAGCTTACCTGGATCAGGTCGTCCTTGGCGTCATGAGGTTGCAGAACCGCCCGTACATTGATTTCCCAGACATCGTCATTTCGGATCAGCGTCCAGCCGAAGGCGCTCGGCACGGTTCCCATCAATCCATCGCCTTCGAAAGTGCCGGTGCCAGAATGTATGATGCGCCGCTCACCATAGGGCGTGGGCCTCTCGAATTTTTCGAGCCTGAATTTGAGGTCGATTGTGAGCAGATACCTGGTCTCGATCGAGGATAGCGCGGTCATGATGTCATTATCCTTACCAGAGGCGTTTCCCACCTGTACTTTATGGCGATCATCGTATCGCGGTGGCGCAACGCTTAGTAGATGCGGCCGGTAATTTTGGCCGGCAGCGCCGTCAAAAACGCAAGGCTCCGGCCGCTTGGGCGACCGGAGCAACCGGATCGAGCAACGCCAACTACGATCAGTAGGCGCAGATATTGACCGTGCGCAGGCGATAGCCGAACGGGGTCATCACCGGGCGGGTCACATAGCATCCGCTGTCGGCATCGCCGACATAGCCGAGGCCGACGCCGCCGAAGTAGTGATGATGAAAGCCACCACCAAAGCCCCATCCCCCACCCCAAGGCTTCGCCGAAGCGGCGGTCGGGGCCAGCGCAACCGCGCCGAGAGTGGCAGCAGTGGCAAGCGCAAGAGTCAGTTTGCGTAACATGGTCATTCTCCTCAAATGATGCGCTTCACTCGCGCGGGTTTCTACTTTTCAGTTTTCACCCCTCGCCCGTCAGTCGCATCCCGGGAGAGTGCGGTTCGAGAAGATCAAGGGTGGATTGCGGAGATCTTCCTGAATGGTTGTTCAGACGTGCGCAAAGTCCCACAGCGGCTCTGCGTTGTCAGGGGCCGCTGTCAGGCCGCAACAGACTTCGCGTCGTCGATCAGCGCAGACAATGTCTTCGCGCTCTCGACGACGTGGACAATCATCGGTCCGCTGCGGCCGCGGATTTCGACGTCTTGCCGCGGCAAGACCTCAGCGGCAAGGCCAGCCGTGGCGCGTACTTCGTCCGACAGGATCGCTTCGCAGCCGAGGCCCTTGGTCATGTCCTGCAGGCGCGCTGCGACATTGACCGCATCGCCGAGCGCGGTGAACACCATGTGATCGCGATAGCCGATGTCGCCGACGATGACCTCGCCGCTGTGAATGCCGATGCCGAAGCGGATCGGCTCGCGCAGATCGTTCTTCAGGAATTGATTCAGTTCCTCGATGTTGGAGGCGATCATGGCCGCCGCCCTGAGCGCCTGCCGGCACGCGGTTTGCCGGCTGGTCGCGAGTCCGAACAGTGCCAACTGCCCGTCGCCCAGAAACTGATTGGGCTGGCCGCCGCATTCGATCACGGCCTGCGATACCGCGCCGAGGAAACGGTTGACGACGAATACCGTGTCGAACGGCAGCCGGTTTTCTGCTAATCTGGTCGAGCCGCGCATATCCACGAACATGCTGACGAGGTAGCGCTCCTCGCCGATATGCGAAGGGCCTGAGGAGCCCGCCACCGCGGTCTGCGGCGTGAATATCTGGAAGAAGGAAATGTCGGTCTCGGGCCTGAGCTGACAGGCAAGGCGAATGGCCGGATCCGAACCCGCCCCGACACGGTTGAGCACGAAGGCCTCGCGGTTGGAAGGCTCCGGCAATGACGTGTGGTCGCCGATCACGCGGATGCGGCAGGTGGAGCAGCGCGCGCGGCCGCCGCAGACGCTCGCATGCGGGACCTGATGGCGCAGGCTTGCTTCCAGCACGGAAAGGCCCTTCGGCACCCGGATGGTGCGGCCATTGCCGTAGGAGAGCGTGATCATGCCGCCCCGCCGCTCATTGAGCGCGCGCGCGCCCCTTGCCGCCAGCACAAACCCAATCAGGCCGAGATAGCCGATCAGGAAATAGTCGCTGATACTTTCAAGAATGTTCTGCTTGAGCCGGCGTGCCGACGTTGTCTTGTGAAAGGTTCTCCGTCCGCCATTCGGCATCGGCGCTCTCTTCCGCGATAGCCCGCCCGCCCTGGTAGAGACCGAGCAGGGCCAGCGTCGGCACCAGCACGGCCGCGGCAAGCAGAAATGGCGCAGCGGGTTTGAAAAACGCCTTCATCCGCAGCCAGAAATAAAGACCGATGCTGCCGTGGATCCAGGCGATGATCAGGACCGATAGCGTCAGCCAGACCCGGTATTGCCATAAGACAAAGTATGCGTAGAGCACCTGCGGATAGAGTTTTGTATGCCCGAAAAGCGTCTGGCTAAGCCGCGTGCCGACCACATGCGCGACGATCAGCGCGGGAATGCTCAAGCCGAGCGCGAGCTGCAGCGGCTCGATCGCCTTCCAGCGAAATTGCCGGCGCTCGTAAAGCGACCAGATGCCGAGACCGGCGTGAATCAGGGCGGCGGTGTAAAAGGCGATTGCGACCGGGAGAAACTGCCAGAACAGGATGTGGTAATGGACGCCCCAGGCAAGGGCGTCCAGCGAGATATTGCCCAGCGCATGGTTGAGGAAATGGCTGACCAGATAGGCAAGCAGCACCAGCCCACAGGCGAAGCGTATCTGCCGGACGCTGATGCCGCGAACGAATTTCTGAATCTGGGCTCGGGAGAGTTCGATCATAGGTTTTTCGTTATACGATAGACAGGCGAAACTTGCGTTTAATTCCTTCGGGTACCAGCAATCTTGTGGGTGGCTGGGGCGCGTGTGAACACATTGACACTCCCTTGGGAGTCGGGGAGAAAGCGCCGTGACGATTGCATCTATCGATACTAGCCCCTCGGGGCGCGAAAATCCCGCCTTTCGGCAACTGCTTGCCGTCGCCGCCCTGATCGCGGCGATGACGGTCTTGCGCGCGGTTTACGCAAGCGTTCTCGATTTGCGGACGGATGAGGCCTATTACTGGACCTGGTCGAAGGAAAACGTGCTTTCCTTCCTCGATCATCCGCCCATGATCGCCTGGTTCATCCGCTTGGGCACCGCGATCTTCGGCGACACCAATTTCGGGGTGCGGTTTGCCGGCCTCGTGGCGATGCTGGCGACGCAGGGGCTGCTCGCCGACATCGTGTGGCGCGTGACGCGTAACTTCCGCGCGGTCGTGATCGCGGTCCTGATGACGGAAGCCGCGCTCTATTATGGCCTGCTGATGGCCAAGGTCTCGCCCGATGTCGCGCTGATTCCTTTCGCAACCGCGATGGTGTGGGTGCTCGTGCGGCTCAGCGAAAGCAACGACGCGCGCTGGTGGCTCGCCGCCGGTGCCTTCGCAGGGCTGGCGGCGATGTCGAAATTCACTGCCGCTCTGCTGCTTCCGGCGGTGCTCGCTTTCATGCTGTTGCCGCAATGGCGCGGGCGCTGGCTGCGCAGCCTTTATCCGTGGGCCGCGGCGCTGATCGCGTTTGCGCTGTTCCTTCCCGTTGTGATCTGGAATGTGCAGCACGATTGGGCATCATTCCGCTTCCAGTTTGTCCGGGCCGCCGCGACCCATGAATGGTCGCTTCGCACGCTTGGCGAATTCATCGGCCTGCAATTCGGATTGGTCGGATTCATCCTTTTGCCGGTGGTCCTGACTGGCGTTGCACTGACGGCGTGGCGGGGATATCGGCGGCTCGATGCGGTGGCCATTCTGCTGTCGACCGCGGTTATTTTTCCGTTCCTTTATTTCCTGTGGAAGTCGCTGAGCCTGAGGGTCGGCGACACCTGGCTGATGTTCATCTGGCCGATCGGGTTTGCCGCCACCGCCATCAACCTTTCGATGCTGGGGCGGGAAGGTTGGCGGGAATCATTTGTCCGCTGGTCGTTTCGATCGGCAAGGGTGGCGATCGTCGCCGGCATCGACCTTCGTCGTCGCCGTGTTCCTCTATTATGTCGCTGCGCCCTGGAATTTCATCGGGAGGACCGATCCCGTCGGCGGCGAAGCCGGCTACCGGACCATCGCACGCCACGCCGAGACCGAGCTGAAAAAGACAGGCGCGACCTGGATCGCCACTACGGACTACCGAACCTATTCGATGCTGCGCTGGTTTTTCCGAGGCCGCGTACCGGTGGTCCAGATCAACGAGCGCGGGCGATATCTCGGCTTTCGTGAGCCCGATATGGCCTGGATCAACGGCCATGCCGGCCTCTATATCGGGCGCGAACCCGACAACGACCCTGGCAATCCCCTGTGGGCCTCGATCCCGGCGACCAGGGAGCCGCTCGAGCGGGTCGACCGCGTCTGGCGCGGGATCGTGATGGACACCTATGCGATGGAAAAATTCACCGGTTGGACGCCGGAGCTTTCACCGCCGCCGGACTCGCCGTTGTTTCGCTGGCGCGTGCTGGCGGGAGAGGTTCGTCCGAGGCAGCTTTCCGCCGTAAGGACGTCATTCCGGGGCACGCGAAGCGTGAACTACGATGTGTACTCGCACATTGGAGAATCTCGAGATTCCGGGTCTGGTCCGGAGCCTGTCATCGGGTCGAGCTTCGCGCGGACCCGTTGGGACCATCCCGGAATGACCGGACCGAAAACTTGAGGGGTCACTCCTCCTCCTCGCGCTTGCGCAGGAGGTCCTTCGCCAGATCGCTCAGCACAGGCCTTGGCAGCGCGGTGAACGGCAGCGGGCGGGTGACGTCGATGGCGGCAAGTCCGAGCCGCGCCGTCAGCAAGCCATTGAGGACACCTTCGCCCAGTCGTTGCGACAGTTTTGCAGCCAGGCCATGACCGAGCACTTGCTGGATCAGGCTGTCGCTTGCCGCCATGCCGCCGGTGATGGCGACATGCGAGATGACATGGCGCAGCAGACCGATCATGCCGAGCGTGCCCGGCCGGCCGCCGTAAAGCCGCGCCAACTGCCGGATCAGGCGAAGCGAGGCCGCGAACACGAAGAGCACGTCGACCAGCGCGCGCGGACTGACGGCGGTGACGATCGAGACGCGCTGGGCGGCCGAGGAAATCAGGCGGCGGGCTTCTTGGTCGAGCGGCGCCATCAATTCGCGTTCGGCGAGCCGGATCATGTCGGCGCCGTCGATGATGTCGCTGGTGTGGCTTTGCAGCGCGGCACGCGCGCGCGCCAGATGCGGGTTCTGGCGGGCGATCTTCAGGAGATCGCTCACAACGGCCCGGCTTTCGGCGCGATCGTCGCTTGCGAGCACGCAAGCCGCGCGCAGATGCAGCCTTTCGATTCCGGCAAGGCGAACAAGCCCAAGCGTCTCGCGTGCGACAACCACGACGAAGGCAAGCGCCGCCGCAAAGGCGAAGGCCAGTCCGAGCAAGCCGAGGCCTTCACTGCGTGCGAACAGATCCTCGATCAATTGGGTCACCCCGAGGCCAACGCCGAGCAGCGTCAAGCCGCCGACCGCACTCCAGAACAGCGTTCCCCAGCGAAATCTCCGCTGAATCGGGGCGATCGGAGCTTCGACTGCGACCGGCAAAAGTGCCGGATCGCTTTCCGGCGTGACATGAACCGTGCCGCGGGCCGCGCGGCTTGCATCGGCGGCATCCACGACGACCACGCCGGGATCGTCGAGCTTGAAGGTCGCTGGCCGCCGGTGGAGAGGACGCTCGCTCATTGCAATTTGTCTCCGATCAGGAACTGCAGCGCCCGGTCGAGGCGGATGTGAGGCAGTGCGGGCTCATCCGTCCCCTCATGTTCGAGGGGAGGCGGGCGAAAGCGAAGAAAGCGAAAATCGGCCTCTTCGGCGCAGGCGCTGGAAAGACCGCGAAATACGGCCTCGCCCTTGAACAGCTCCTCCGGATCGTCCGGCAGGTCGCCCGGAAAGGTCGCGACTTCGGTGTTGCCGTCGAACGTCTCGCTGCCGGCCCGCTCGCCGCCCGCCGGCGTGCCGAGGATCGAGGGCAACCTTTCGCGGCCGCGCGCGACCTGGGCTTCCCTTGTGGCGCGCACCGCGGCCAGCGCGACGACGTCGATTGCAGCGCCGGTGTCCTCGGCTTTCGCGACGGCGCGTGCGACCGCCCGTCGCAACACCGCCTCGAGGCGATCGTGGCTCGAATGGTGCAGATGGTCGGCCTTCGTCGCGGCGAATAAGATGCGGTCGATTTTCGGCCTGAACAATGCGCTGAACAATGTGCTGCGGCCAATCCGGAAGCAATCGAGGATTTCGGCCAGCGCCGCCTCAAGGTCAATCAAGGCTTCCGGTCCCGAGTTGAACGCCGAGAGCGCGTCGACCAGAACCACCTGGCGATCGAGCCGCGCGAAATGATCCCGGAAGAACGGGCGAACGACGAAATCCTTGTAGGCGTCGTAACGGCGGCGCATCATCGCCCACAGCGAACCATCCGACGCCTCGCTTTGCTCCGGCAAATCAAGCGGCGCGAAGGTCAGCGCCGGGGAGCCCACAAGATTGCCCGGCATCAGGAAGCGGCCGGGCGGCAACAGGCTCATGGCGAAGCGCTCGTCGCGGCAGGCGCGCAAATAATCCGTGAACAGCCTGGCTGCCATGCGCGCGGCCTGCTCGTCCGCAAGTCCTTCGGCCCGCAAGGTGGCAACATAGGCATGCCAAGGTGCGGCAAGCGGCGCCCGGGCGCTTGCCCGCGACAGCGCGAGGCTTTCACGCGACCATTGCTCGTAACTTTTGTGGAGCAGCGGCAAATCGAGCAGCCATTCGCCGGGATAGTCGACGATGTCGAGCGTGAGGTTGCGATCAGCGCCGTTCTGCCGCTGGTAGTCGATCACCAGCCGCAGCTCGCTGATATCGACCGTGGAGTGCGGCCAGATGCGTTCCTCGATCAGGGTGCGGACGTGGTTCTCGTAATCGAAGCGCGGCACCGCGTCGTCGGGTTGCGGCTCGAGCCGGGCGCGGGCGATCCGCCCCGTGGCGAACGGCTCGAACACCGGAAAGCGGCCGCCGCGGGTGAGGCCGCGGATCAGCGCGGTGATGAAAACCGTCTTGCCGGCCCGTGAAAGTCCGGTGACACCAAGCCGCACGGTCGGGTTGAAGAGGTGCTCGCTGAAATCCTTCAACGCCCGCGCCGAAAGACGCGCTTCCTCGACGATGTCGGAAAAATGCAGGGCCATAAGGGTTCGAAACACTCGATTTTGCGAAAGGAAGCAATGAAACCAGGTTGCAAAGGTGGCGATTGCCGGTCCAAAATCAAGTTTTCACATTTAGGACGCTATTGGGGCTTTATGGTTCGTTGACCTCCTGGAGCTATCATTTGTCTCGTTTTGAAGCTTGCCGGCCTGTCATGACCGTTTTCAGACTGAAGCAACTTGCCTCGACATCGGCGCATGCGGCGGCCGGCGCGATGCGCTGGAATTACGATCGCGCCGAACTGATCGCCGATGGCATCGTGCACGGGATCGGGGTGTTCGGCGGCCTGATCGCAGCGACGGTGCTGATCGTGCTCGCCGGCGTGTTCGCTTCCGCCTACCAGGTCGTGCTGGTGTCGGTTTACGCGGCGGGCCTGCTTGCGATGCTCGGGTTTTCCGCCGCCTATAATCTCTGGCCGGTGTCGCATCGCAAATGGCTGTTGCGCCGCTTCGATCATTCGGCGATCTACGTCCTGATCGCGGCGACCTATACACCCGTATTTGCCCAGTTGCAGGACCGCGTCTTTGCGATGTCGCTGCTCGCCGGCGTCTGGGGCGTGGCCGCGATCGGCATCGTGCTGAAACTGTTTTTCCCGGGTCGCTTCGACCGGGTGTCGGTCGGGCTCTATCTCGCGATGGGCTGGAGCGGCGTCATAGCTTATGATGCCGGCCTGTCGTCGCTGCCGCAGCTGGCGTTCTGGTTCATCGTTGCCGGTGGCCTGCTCTACACTTTCGGTGTAATCTTTCATGCATGGCAACGGCTCCGCTTCCAGAACGTGATCTGGCACTCGTTCGTGCTGCTCGGCGCGGCGTGCCACTACACGGCCGTGCTCGATCTGGTTCTGGCCTGAGCCCGACTTCGAACTGGCAGGTCTCGCCATGCAGGTGAGCGGCAAAGTCGTGGTCGTCACCGGCGGCGCCAACGGCATCGGCCGGGCGCTCTGCGAGGCCTTTCACCGTGCGGGCGCGGCCAAGGTCGTCGTCGCCGACAAGGAAGCCGCCGGCGCCAGGGCGGTGGCTGCGGCAATCGACGGCGCGGCGTTCAAATGCGACGTCGCGCAGGAAAAAGACATCATCCATGTCATCGAGGAGAGCGAGCGGCTGTTCGGCCCGATCGCGCTGTTTTGTTCCAATGCCGGCATCGGCGGCGGCTTCGATCCTTTGTCGGAAAATGCCGGCGGCAATTCCGACGAGCCGTTTTCACGAAGCTGGGCCATTCATGTCATGGCGCATATCTACGCCGCGCGGCATCTGATCCCGCGCTTCAAGGCGCGCGGCGGCGGCTATTTCCTCAACACGATTTCCGCGGCCGGGCTTCTGTCGCAGGTCGGAAGCCCCGCTTATTCGACCACCAAGCACGCGGCGGTAGGATTTGCCGAAAATCTTGCGATCTCGCACAAGGCCCATGGCATCAAGGTTTCGATCCTTTGTCCGCAGGGCGTCGACACCAACATGCTGCGCTCGATCCCCAAGGGTCCGCAATCCGGCGACGGCGATCTTTCGCCGGAGCAGGTGGCAAAGGACGCGCTCGCCGGCATCGAGCAGGAGACGTTTTTGATCCTGCCGCACCCGCAGGTGCTGGGTTACATGCGCAAGAAGACCGAGAATTACGATCGCTGGATTTCAGGCATGGCAAAGATCCAGGCGAAGATGCGGGAGGATCACGGGAAGTGATTTGCCACTCGGGGTGAGAAGCGCGCTATATTGATTTCGAGCCGTGCGTCATCTCACATCAAAGGCAAGGGCACCGTGACCAAAGTTACCGCGACAACCGTCCCCGATGACAGCGCGTTGCAGCCCTCGCTGGCCGACGCCAATTTCTACGACGCCTACGAGGCGCCGCTCAGCACGGCGAAGCTATCACCGACGGAGATTTTTCTTTGTGCCTCCCGCTCCACTCCGAAATGGGTCGATGACTTGATGGCGATCCGCAACCGCATCGTGCGCCTGTTCGGCCTCAAGGATGTCGGGGCGATGAGGACCGTGACCAAAGCACCGGATGCCTATCAGGTCGGCGATCGCATCGGCATTTTCAGCATCTTCGGCAAGACAGAAAAGGAGCTGCTCCTGGGAATCGACGACCGTCACCTCGACGTTCGCGTGTCGGTGCTGAAATCCGAGCGTAACGGCCTGCCGCATTACGTCGTATCGACGGTCGTGCATGTGCACAACCTCCTGGGCCGCATCTATATGGCGCCGGTCGGCCGGATCCACCCCTTCGTGGTCAGATCGATGATGGGACGGGCAGAGGTTTAAGATCCGTCATTGCGAGCGGGCTACGTATTTGCGCTACCCTTCCGCGCATAAAGCAACGGCACCGCCGAATCCACCACTACTTCGATCAGACTGGTTCCGCGATGCGCAAGACCGCGCTTGAGCGCGGCTGCCAGCTCGGACGATTTCGTCACGCGCGCCGCATCGCAGCCCATCCCTTCGGCGATCTTGACGAAATCGATATCCGGCAGGTCGAGGCCGGGCACGTTGCGCACCTGCATCACCTGGCTGAACGAGCGCATCGCGCCGTAACCTGAATTGTTGATGATAACGATCGTCAGCGGCAGCTTGCGTTGCGCCGCCGTCCACAGGGCCTGGATCGAATACATCGCCGAGCCGTCGCCGATCAGGCCTACGGTGCGGATGCCGGGACGGCCCAATGCGATGCCGACGGCGGCCGGCAGGCCAAAGCCGAGACCGCCGCTCGCCATGGTGTAAAAACTGTCCTGCCCGCGCATCGGCATGAATTGCTGCATCGCTGGACGATGCGAGGGGGCTTCCTCGACCAGCACGGCATCACGGGGCATGGCGGCCGCAAGGCTGTGCAACAAATATTCGGCGGGAATCGGGTCGCCGGCGCGGGGGGCGGGCGGCAAGGTGCGGCCCGCCGGCATCGCGCGCTTGGTCTCGGGCAGTATCTCGATCAGCGTCGCCAGCGCCGGCTTTATGCTCGAAATGATGCTGGTGCCGGCCGGCGTGATCGCCGCGGCATCGGCGTCGTCGGTGATCTGAAAGAGAATGGTTGGGCCGTCGAAGATCGAGGCACGGCCCTCGACGTGAAAAGTGAAGACCGGTGCGCCGATCACGACCACCAGATCATGCGCGCGCAGTGCCTCCGACAATTGCGTCGGCGAGGCGTGAAGGAAGCCCGCAAATTGCGGGTGCCGTTCCGGAAAACTGCAGCGCGCCGAAAACGGGGCGACCCAGACCGCGGCACGGGTCTTCTCGGCCAACCGCACCATCAGGTCCACCGCCTGCGCGCGGTCGACGCCGGGGCCGACGACGAGGGCAGGGTGTTGGCTTGCCGCAAGCGCCGCGGCGAGCCCCTTGATGGCATCGGGGTCGGGATGGAGTTCCCGCGTCACGCTGCGAGCTTCAACCGGTTGCGCCGGGTGGGTCCAGTCGTCGATCGGCACCGACACAAAAGTCGGGCCGCAAGGCGGCTGCATCGCCACGTAATAAGCGCGCGCGATCGCCGCCGGCACGTCTTCGGCCCGCGCCGGCTCGATGGCGAATTTCACATAGGGCCGCGGAAATTCCGACGCGCGCTCGGCATAGAGGAACGGCTGCAGCGGCAGGATCGAGCGCGCCTGCTGGCCGGCGGTGATCACTAGCGGCGTCTGGTTGCGATAGGCAGTGAAGATATTGCCGAGCGCGTTGCCGACGCCGGCCGCCGAATGCAGATTGACAAAACCCGCGTTGCGGGTGGCTTGGGCGTAACCGTCGGCCATGCCGATCACGGCCGCCTCCTGCAACCCCAGCACATAGTCGATATCGCCGGGCCAGTCGCCCAGAAACGGCAATTCGGTCGAGCCGGGATTGCCGAACACTTTTCGGATGCCGAACGCGCGCAACAGGTCGTGGGTGGCCTGCTTGACGGTGATCGCTTTGCCGGAGGTGTCGGGGGGCTTGCGGGGCAACGCGGCTACCTCGATTGGATCGCAGGAAGTGCCACGTTCGTCATTGCGAGGAGCCAACGGGTCGGCGTAAAGCGCCGCCCGATGACAGGCTCCGCGACGAAGCAATCCACACTACCTGCGTGGACGGGTGGATTGCTTCGCTTCGCTCGCAATAACGGTGTCACCACGTCGCGGTGCCCTTCATGGTCGGCTGGCCTTCCGAATTCGCCGTCCACAATTCCATGCTCGCTTCCAGTTTGTTGGCGTTGACGGAGAATTCCGAACCCTCGAACAAAGGCTGCACGCCCCGATAGACGAATTTCTTCGGCGCCGCGTCGTCGTGCAGCTTGGCGGCGAACTCCACCAGCAACGCCGCCTGAATGGGCCCATGGAAGATCAGCCCCGGATAACCCTCGACCTTGGTGACATAGTCGCGGTCATAGTGAATGCGGTGGCCGTTGAAGGTCAGCGCCGAGTAGCGAAACAGCAACACCGTATCGGCCATGTGGCTTTCGCGATGCTGGGCGGTTGGCGGCGGCGCCGCCGGCTTTGCGGACGCGGCCGTCGCCATGTCCCGATAGACGATATCCTGCCGTTCACGGATCGCGGTGCCGCGCGGCGTCGTGACCAGATGATCGACGGAGACAAAACAAAGAATGCCGGTAGAGCCGGTCTTCACCGTCACCTCCGCGATGCGCGAGGTGCGCGTTACTTCATCGCCGACGCGCAAGGTGTCGAAGAATTCGAGCTCCCCGCCGGCCCACATCCGGCGCGGCAGCGGCACCGGCGGCAGGAAGCCGCCACGGGCTGGATGGCCGTCGCCGCCGAGCTCCGACATCGGGAACACCGGCTGCGCCAGGCACCAATGCGTGGTGAAGGGGGCCGCGTCGCCCGGCTTCGGTTCGCCGATTTCGAGAAACAGCGTGGCGCGCAGGCCCTTGGTCAATTGCGCGGTAACGATGTCGGCGACTTGCGTGCTGCGGCCGATCCATTGGCGCAAGTGGTCGAGGTCGGGCTTTTCGGTCATGACGATTTGATCCGTGCGGAGGGTTTTCTGGCCGCGGTCGGGCGCTCACCGATATCAGGTACCGCGCCGTAATGACGCGGCTCGCCTGCGACGATCGCCGCGGGCGCCGGATAGGCGACCTTTCCCTTCGGCGTGTCCACCTCGATGCGGCGCAGATGCGGGTGGCGCGCGAGGTCGGCCATGGTGTTGACCTCGGCGAAGGCGATGTCGGCGTCCGATAATCGCTTCAAGAGCTCGTCGCGTGTCATGGTCCCAAAGATCTCGCCGACGGTCGTGTCGGTCAGCTTGCGGTTGCGAACGCGCTCGACCATGTTGGCAAAGCGTGGGTCGTTAGGCAGGTCGGGCTGACCGAGCACGTCGGCGCACAGCTTCTTCCATTCGCGCTCGCTCTGGATCGAGATCAGGATGTCCTTGCCGTCTTTGGAACGGAACACGCCGTAGGGCGCGATCGAGGGATGGGCGAGGCCCATCCGCTGCGGCGGTTGGCCGGCTTCCGAATGGAGCAGCGGCACGGTCAGCCAATCGGCCATCACGTCGAACATCGAGATGCGGATGTCGGCGCCCTGGCCTGAGCGCGCGCGCGCAATCAGTGCCTCCAGAATAGCGGCATGCGCGGTGGCGCCGGTGGCGATATCGACGATCGAGAGTCCGACCCGCGACGGGCCGTCCGGCCCGCCGGTGATCGAGGCGAGCCCGCTTTCGGCCTGGATCAGGAGGTCATAGGCTTTGCGCTGTGCATAGGGGCCGTCATCGCCATAGCCGCTGATGGTGCAGCAGATCAGCGTCGGGTAATCCTTTTTCAGCCGATCGAGCGAGAAGCCGAGCTTGTCCATCGAGCCTGGCTTGAGGTTTTGCAACAGCACGTCGGCGCCGGCGATCAGTTTTTCGAGGGCCGCGCGGCCCTCTTTGGTGGCAAGATCGATGACCGCGGAATCCTTGCCGCGGTTGAGCCAGACGAAATAGCTGCTCTGTCCCTTGGCCGCCGCGTCATAGCCGCGGGCGAAGTCCCCCTCCGGCCGTTCCACCTTGATGACATGGGCGCCCGCGTCCGCCAGCCGCGAGCTGCAGAACGGCGCCGCGACGGCCTGTTCGACGGCGATGACGGTTATTCCTTCGAGCGGGAGCATCTGACGTTCTCAATAGGAGCGGGGCATGCCCAGCACATGCTCGGCGATATACGACAGAACGAGGTTGGTCGAGATCGGCGCCACCTGATAAAGCCGCGTCTCGCGGAATTTGCGCTCGACGTCGTATTCTTCCGCAAAGCCGAAACCGCCATGGGTTTGCACGCAGGCGTTCGCCGCTTCCCAGGAGGCGTCGGCGGCGAGCATCTTGGCCATATTGGCCTCCGCGCCGCAATCAAGCCCGGCTTCGTATTTGCGGATCGCTTCCTTCACCATCAGCTCGGCGGCGCGCATCGCGGCATAGGCCTTGGCGATCGGAAACTGGATGCCTTGATTTTGGCCGATCGGGCGGCCGAACACGGCGCGCTCCTTGGCATAGTTCGAGGCTTTCGCGATGAACCATTTGGCGTCGCCGATGCATTCGGCCGAGATCAGGATGCGCTCGGCGTTCATGCCGGAGAGGATGTAGCGAAAGCCCTTGCCTTCCTCGCCGATCAAATTCTCCGCCGGCACCTTGAGATCGGTGAAGAAGACCTCGGTAGTGGAGTGGTTCATCATGGTGCGGATCGGGCTGATCGAAAGCCCTTTCCCCTTTGCCTGCCTTCATGTCCACGATGAAGACCGACAGGCCGTCGGTGCGCTTTTTCGCCTGCTCCTTCGGCGTGGTGCGCGCCAGGAGGATCATCAGGTCGGAATATTCGGCGCGGCTGGTCCAGATTTTCTGGCCGTTGACGATATAGCCGTCATTGCCTTCGCGTTTCGCGAAGGTCTTCAGCGACGAGGTATCGGTGCCGCTGGTGGGCTCGGTGACGCCGAACGCCTGCAGCCGCAACTCGCCGCTCGCGATCTTCGGCAGCCATTTGGCCTTTTGCGCCTCGCTGCCGTGCCGCAGCAGCGTGCCCATGGTGTACATCTGGGCATGGCAGCCGCCGCCATTGCACCCCGCCCGGTGGATTTCCTCCAGGATCGCGGCCGCGGCCGAGAGTTTCAGCCCGGCGCCGCCATATTCTTCCGGGATCAGCACCGAGAGATAGCCGGCTTCCGTCAGCGCATCGACAAAGGCCTTCGGGTAGGCCATCTCGCGGTCGAGCTTGCGCCAATATTCGCCGGGGAATTGCGCGCAGAGTTTTGCAACGGCTTCGCGGATATCGGCATATTCATGTTCGGGTTGGTCGGTCGCGGTCATTAGAACTCGGTTGGGAGAGGAGGGTATGCGGAGATGGTGGGCACGGCGCGAGGCGCCTTTTCCCACCCCGCGATCTCAGCATGTAGGGTGGGCAAAGCGCAAGCGTGCCCACCCTCACGCAGGTATGCGCACCGGCAAGGACTCGATGCCGCGCACGAAGCTGGAATACACCCGCTTCGGCTCGCCGACCACCTCGATCCGGTCGAACCGCTTCAGAATTTCCTGCCACACGATCTTCAATTGCAGTTCGGCAAGCCGCATGCCGACGCAGCGGTGGATGCCGAATCCGAACGACAGATGGGTGCGGGGCCGGGCGCGGTCGATGATGAATTCGTTGGGGCGCTCGATGACCTCCTCGTCGCGGTTGCCGGAGACGTACCACATCACCACGCGATCGCCCTTCCTGATCGTCTTGCCGCCGAGCTCGGTATCGACGAGCGCGGTGCGCCGCATATGCGCGAGCGGCGTCTGCCAGCGAATGACTTCCGGCACCATGGAATCGATCAGCGCCGGATTGTCGCGCAGCTTCTGATACTGCTCGGGATGTTCGTTCAGCGCCAGCACCGAGCCGCTCATGGTGTTGCGGGTGGTGTCGTTGCCGCCGACGATCAACAGGATGATGTTGCCCATCAGATTGTCGGGGTCCATGTAGCGCGTGGCCTCGCTATGCGCCATCATCGAGATCAGGTCGTTTCGCGGCTCGGCGTTGACGCGCTCGTTCCACAGCTTGGCGAAATAGGCCGCGCACTCGTCCATCTCGGCCCGGCGCTGTTCCGCCGATTCGACGACGCCGCCCTTGGGCAGCGCGGTCGAGACATCGGACCAGCGCGTCAGCTTGCGGCGTTCCTCGAAAGGAAAGTCGAACAGCGTTGCCAGCATCTGCGTCGTCAGTTCGATCGAAACAAGGTCGACGAAATTGAAGGTCTCGTTGCGGGGCAGCGAATCGAGCACCTTGCCTGTGCGTTGACGGATCAGGATCGCCAGCTCGTCCAGATGGGTCGGCGTGAACATCGGCGAGACGGTCTTGCGCTGGGCCGAATGCCGCGGCTGGTCCATCGCGATGAAGCTCGGCCAGTCGTAGCCCGGCGGCACGTCCCGGATCGAGATACCTCCCAGCGACACGTCCGAGGAAAAGATGCCGTGGTTGGTGTCGACATGCATGATGTCGTTGTATTTGGTGACCGACCAATAGGGTTCGATCGGCGCGGCAGTGCAGTAATGCACCGGCTCTTCCTTGCGCAGCCGCTCGAAATACGGCCACAGCGTATCGCTACGGAAAAGCTGCGGCGCGCCGGGATGAAAATCCTTCAACGGCATGGAATAGGCGGCTTCGCGTGCATCGCGCAAAAGCGCTTCCCTGTTGAGCCTGACGGATGTCTGGATGTTCATGATCGATCAATCCGTCCCACGCATGGGCGGCTCTTCCCTGCTGGCCCTCCTTGGTTATTCCGGAGGGCTTATATCCCGAATTACATCCCCTTGCGCGCGTCAGGGCAAGAGCGAGTTTTGTCGCGTTTTGGGCCCAGTTGTGCCCTCCGGGCGGTAACCGGGAATGCCTTCTCGGGAAAGGCCGCCCGTGACAAGCTGACAGGCAAGGAATAAGGCTCTTGCGCAAGAGCAAGTCTATCGCCGGAAAGGCCGCCCGACCATGATTCCCAACGCGTACCGGATCTTCAATTTCGACCTCGGCGAAACCGCGGATGCGCTCCGCGAGACCGTTCATGATTTCTCAACTCATGAGATTGCGCCGCGCGCCGCCGAGATCGACCAGAGCAATCAGTTCCCCCGCGACCTCTGGCCGAAACTTGGCGCGCTGGGTCTCCACGGAATTACCGTGGAGGAGGAATATGGCGGCTCGGGGCTCGGCTATCTCGAGCATTGCGTCGCGATGGAGGAGATATCGCGCGCCTCCGCCGCGGTTGGCCTGTCCTACGGCGCGCATTCGAACCTCTGCGTCAATCAACTACGCCGTAACGGCAATGACGCGCAGAAGCGCAAATATTTGCCGCGGCTGATTTCCGGCGAAGATGTCGGGGCGCTTGCGATGTCGGAACCCGGCGCCGGCTCCGACGTGGTTTCCATGACGACCCGCGCCGAGAAGAAGGGCGATCGCTACGTCATCAACGGATCCAAGATGTGGATCACGAACGGTCCGCTGGCGGAGACGGTGGTGATCTATGCCAAGACCGATCCGGCCGCGGGGCCGCGCGGCATCACCGCCTTCATCGTCGAAAAAGGCATGAAGGGATTTTCCACCGCCCAAAAGCTCGACAAGCTCGGCATGCGCGGCTCCGACACCGGCGAACTGGTGTTCGAGAATTGCGAGGTGCCGGAGCAAAACGTGCTCGGCGAGGTCGGCCGCGGCGTCAACGTGCTGATGTCGGGGCTCGATTATGAGCGCGCGGTGCTGGCGGCAGGACCGCTCGGCATCATGCAGGCCTGCCTCGACGTGGTGATGCCGTATGTGCACGAGCGCAAGCAGTTCGGCCAGCCGATCGGCAGCTTTCAGCTCGTGCAGAGCAAGATCGCCGACATGTATACGACGATGAACGCGGCGCGCGCCTATGTCTATGCCGTGGCGAAGGCCTGCGATCGTGGCGAGACCACGCGCGAGGACGCGGCCGGCGCAATTCTGTTTGCTTCCGAGAAGGCGACGCAATGCGCGCTCGACGCGATCCAGTTGCTCGGCGGCAACGGCTATATCAACGACTACCCGACCGGACGCCTGTTGCGTGACGCCAAGCTGTACGAGATCGGCGCCGGCACATCCGAAATCCGCCGCATGCTGATCGGACGGGAGCTGTTCGAGAAGTCGGCGTGATATTTGCGTACTATGCCGGCACACTCTAATGGTCGTCCCTGCGAACGCAGGGACCCACAACCACCGGCGTTAATTATTGCGCGAAAGCCGTCAAGCAACGTGCTTCAAAACAACCGCCGCAGCGTATAGGTCCCTGCTTTCGCAGGGACGACTATATCCGGAGCCACGGTGCCTCTCGCGCCGCTACCGCACCACCACCACGGTACCGACCGAGACGCGGTTATAAAGATCGGTCACGTCCTCGTTGGTCATGCGGATGCAACCGGAGGAAACGGCGTGGCCGATCGTCTCCGGCTCGTTCGAGCCGTGGATGCGGTAGAGCGTCGAGCCCAGATACATGGCGCGTGCGCCCAGCGGATTTTCGATGCCGCCGGGCAAATAGGCCGGCAGGTCGGGCCGCCGGGCTCGCATCTCAGCCGGCGGGGTCCAGCCCGGCCATTCCCTTTTCGCCGTGATGCGGTGAGTGCCGGACCAGCCGAAACCGTCGCGGCCGACCCCGATGCCGTAGCGCAACGCCTCGCCATTGCCGAGGATCAAATAAAGCCGCCGCTCCGAGGTGCTGATGTAGATGGTGCCCGGGGCAAACTGGCCCGGAGAATTCACCAGCTCACGCGGAATCGGACCCGAGCCGCCGCCGTAATAGTCGGAGCCGGGCCCGTAGGGTTGGTTCCTGTAATTGGGGCCGCTCCGGTTGTAATTGGAGCGCTGGCCGAAGAAATTGAAAAAGTCGTCGTTGCTGCTTTGCGCGCGCGCCGAGCCGGCGTCGGCCAGCAACATCAATGCCACAACCAGGAAAGCAAAAGCCCGAGTCATCTCGATCCTCGCCAAAATGCGATCCATACCCAAAAATCAGGCCATAGTTGGCGCGTTTTCGCAAGCAACCAGTCAGTGAGATCAGGCGATTTTCAGAGTTGCGGTTAAAAAATCCGCCGCCCGGGTAGGGGCAGGAATGCGTTCCCAACCCTTTGACGAAATGCGCTAGGAATGATTGATCATCCCTGAGGTTATTGAAAAAACGAAGGGCTGAGCCGGAGTGGAACGATGAACGGTGCGGAAAGTCTGGTGCGGACCCTGGTCGCGGGCGGAGTGGACGTCTGCTTCGCCAATCCCGGTACTTCCGAGATGCATTTCGTGGCCGCGCTCGACCGGGTCGAGGGCATGCGCTGCGTGCTTGGGCTGTTCGAGGGGGTGGTGACGGGGGCCGCGGACGGCTATTTCCGCATGAAGGGCACGCCGGCTTCCACGCTTCTGCATCTCGGCCCCGGTCTCGCCAATGGCCTGGCCAATCTGCACAATGCCAAGAAGGCGAATTCCGGCATCGTCAATATTGTCGGCCAGCATGCGGTTTATCACATCGGCTATAATGCGCCGCTGACCTCTGATATCGAGGGGCTGGCGCGGCCAATGTCGGCCTGGGTGCGGACCTCGCCGGACGCCAAATCCGTTGCCAAGGACGGCGCCGCGGCGATTGCCGCCGCGAAAAGCTCTCCGCCCCAGATTGCCACGCTCATTTTGCCCGCCGACACCGCCTGGAACGAAGCCGACGGCATCGCGCAGGTTCCAGCCGAATTCCAGCGCGCCAGTTATTCGTCGCAGGCGGTTGAGAATGCGGCAAAGGTGCTGCGCGGCGGCGCGCCGACGCTTCTGCTGCTGACCGGGGGCGTGTTGACCGAACAGGGGCTGGCGCTCGCGGCACAGATCGCCGGCAAGACCGGCTGCAAGGTGATGGGCCAGACGTACAATCCGCGCATGGCCCGCGGGCGCGGGCGGTTCGCGATCGACCGGATACCTTATGTGATCGAACTGGCGCTGCCGATCCTGAAAGATTTCAAGAACATCATTTTGGTCGAGGCCAACGATCCCGTGGCGTTTTTCGCCTATCCGAACAAGCCGAGCCTGTTGAAGCCGGAAGGCTGCGAGGTCCATCGCCTGACCTCGGGCGGCGAGAATTCGGTCGCTGCCCTTGAGGCGCTGGCCTCGGCGCTAGGCGCCAAGCCGGGCGATGCGAAGCCGCAGGCGATGGTCGAGCTTGCAAAACCGGCGGGGCCGCTGACCCATGTCTCCATCGCAATGGCATTTGCGATGGCAATCCCGGAAAACGCCATTGTGGTCGATGAATCCATCACCACGGGCCGCGGGTTCTTTCCGCCGACGGCGGCGGCCGCCCCACACGACTGGCTGCAGAACATGGGCGGCTCGATTGGATTTTCGACGCCGGTAGCAACCGGGGCCGCGGTGGCGTGTCCCGACCGCAAGGTGATCTGCATGGTGGGCGACGGCAGCGCCATGTACACGCTGCAATCGCTGTGGACGCAGGCGCGCGAGGGCCTCAACGTCACCACGATCGTGTTCGCCAATCGCATCTATCAGATCCTGCGCGGCGAGTTCGACGGCGTCGGCGCCGGCGAGCCCGGGCAACGCGCGCTCGACATGCTCAAGATCGACCGTCCCACGCTCGACTGGGTCGCGCTCGCCAAGGGCATGGGGGTAGCCGCGCGCGCGGTCACCACTGCGGACGAATTCGTCACCGCGCTGGCGGAAGCCATTCCGGAGCGGGGACCGCGGCTGATCGAAGTGCGGATGTGAGGATGAGGCGGAGAGTGCGTAAGGGTTAGTCGTCATTCCGGGATGGTGCGTTAGCACCAGACCCGGAATCTCGAGGTTCCGGGTTCGATGCTTCGTATCGCCCCGGAATGACGTAGAGGGGCCAGATGCAAGCCGAGCTGGACAAGGTCGTCGCTGCGCTTTCGGAATTGTATCGGCGCGATGCCTTCCTGTTTGAGAACGATCTCGGCGAGCGCGTGCTGGCCCACCGCCTTGCGGTGCATCTGGAGAAGCAATTTTCGGGCTGGGACGTCGATTGCGATTACGACCGGCTCGGCGCGCGCACCTTGCGGCTGCCGCATGGCACGATCATCTCGACCGACGATCACCTCGGCAAATCGATCTATCCCGACGTCGTCGTGCACCAGCGCGATATTCCCAACAACCTGCTCGCGGTCGAGGTGAGAAAGGCAACCAACCACCAGCCCGCGGAGCACGACCAGCAGAAACTGCGGGCCCTGACCGATCCGCATCTGTGGTTCGCCTACTGGATCGGGGTGCTTTTGACGCTTGGAAAAGACAAGGTTAGCAGATCGGAAGTCTACGTTGCCGGCGCCCTCGACGGGAAATTGTCGCTCTGGTTTTCGCAGCGGCTGAAGGATGCGGGGCTGGGCGCCGGATAAGGAGAAGCGGCGAATGAGAATCCTGAAGCGATCGGCCTTCATCGCCGCACTGTGGTTGACGGCCGCACCATTGGCGCCAGCCGGCGCGTGATACGTCCGGGCAGGTAGTACCCCACGTTACGGCTGGCTTTTGCGAGCGGCAGAGATCACGGTGAACTACCGGCTCGCCTTGTCCTTCATCCGGTAGAACTGAAGAGCCGTTTGCGCGGTCTTGGGCTGGAGTTTCGAGAAGTTGGTGAAGCAAAGATCGAGTTGATGCCGGGAAGTGCCGTTGACGCCGGCGTGCAACAACAACAGCGCGACCGTCGTGACCCAGGAGATATTGAGCGCCCTTGCCAGAACGATGATCTGTTCGGTCTGGTTCTGCACAAAAGCCCGCTCCACCACTCCGATCGGAAGATCGCACATCAAGGCCAGCGCCGAGACCACCTTGTCGAAACTGCCTTCATTGGTGAATGCCAGCAATTGCGCCTCGCCCAGTTTCCCTGCGGCGTGCAGCGCGCGCACCGAGGCGAGGGCTTGCGCGAAATCGATCGAGCCAGCGCGCGCCTTGGTCTGGATCTCGTCGGTGGCTCTCGCGACCATGGATTTGATCAGTTCGGCGCGCCGGGGGTCGGCGTTCACAAGCTGTCTCTTGACTGCCTCCGACGCATCCACGAACAGTTTGACGAGGTTCTGACGCGGAATGTCCGGGCGGGACCAGATGCACAACGCAAGATCGCCATCGTCGCGCGCCTTACGGACCAGCGTGGACGTCCCGAAATCCGAGAACCGCGCGCCGCCGTTTTGCACCGTCGCGGAAACCACCGACTTGTTTCCGCGCTCCACCAGAACATCCGTTACCGCCTCGGTCAGGACCTTGCGGCCGGATATCGCGAGCAAATGATCCTGGCTCCGGGTCCTGGCAGTTTGAACCAGCGTGTTCTGGTCGAGCCGTTCGCAATAGGTGAGAAGGGGCCCGGCCACCTCGATCGCGGTGTCCGACGCAAGCACGCGGGCGACCCCGGGCGGCGCATCCGCCAGCCTGGCGATGCGGCTTCCAAACTGGGCACGGGCGGCGCTCTCGATATTCTCGATCAGCTTGCCCATGACGGTGTCGAACAGCGCGACTTG
This sequence comes from uncultured Alphaproteobacteria bacterium, assembly GCA_963722265.1. Taxonomy (GTDB): domain Bacteria; phylum Pseudomonadota; class Alphaproteobacteria; order Rhizobiales; family Xanthobacteraceae; genus Bradyrhizobium. The sequence continues at coordinate 726,645 of CAVRKR010000004.1, forward strand.
ATCTTCAGAGAATTTGCCGGAGCTCAGGACAAAAAGATCAGTCACCTTGCACAGGATCTCGGCGCGTCGCGCGAGATCCTTGCCGGCAAAGACGTCTTCGAGCTGCTCAAGCAGATTTGCTTGCGGGTCCATGTTCAATATCCAGTTCGGCAAGGTGAGTTTCGCCGTCGGACCCTGTCATTGTTTTCTTTTTGTTGCGTGAAGGCAGACCGTTCAGGTCGAGTTGAGCGACCGGAACCGGCCGGCCAAACAGATATCCCTGCGCGAGGTCCACTCCCGCCCGGCGCAGATATTCGAATTGTTGTTCGGTTTCGATTCCTTCGGCCGTCGTGATCGTGCCGAGGCCCCGAGCCAATGCGACCACGGACGATATGACCGCCGTGCAATCGCGACGGTCGGGAAGGCCTTGCGTGAAGGTCCTGTCGATCTTGATCTTGTCGATCGGGAAGTTGGCCGGGTACGTCACGGAGGAATGGCCGGTGCCGAAATTGTCGAGCACTATGGATATTCCGAGATTCCCGAGCTGGCGCATCGTCGTCAAATGCGCTTCCTGATTCTGCAGCAACGCAGTTTCGGTGATCTCCAGCTCCAGCCGCTCCGGCGCAAGGCCGGTCTCCACCAGCGTGCACAGGATGACGTCGAAAAGGTTGCCTTTCTTGAACTGTACCGCCGAAATATTGATGGCAAGCTTGACATGCGCGGACCAACAAGCCGCGTCAGTGCAGGCCTGCTGCAAAATCCAATCGCCGAGCGGCACGATCAGGCCGCTTGATTCCGCGATCGGAATGAACTGGTCCGGCGCAACCAGACCTCTGGTCGGGTGCCGCCAGCGGACCAGCGCCTCGACCGCGCAAACCTGCCGGGTCTTGATGTCAATCACTGGCTGATAGTGCAGCTCGAATTCCCCGCGCGCGACGGCATCCCGCAATTCGCTTTCCGCCGATTGCTTGGTATGCGCGCATTCCAGCATGCTGGGATGATAGATCCGGAAATCGTTTCGGTCGTTGGCTTTTACGCTGTAGAGCGCCAGATCGGCACTCTTCAGGAGTTCCTCGGGCTCGACGCCGTTTTCCGGCGCCATCGCAATGCCGATGCTGGTGCCGATGCGGGCCTCATGGCCGTCGAGATCGAAGGGCTGGGAGATGGCGTCGATGATCCGCAGCGCGAGCGCGATCGCACCCTCGTGCTGATCGGGTCCGCTCTGCTGAATGATCGCAAATTCGTCGCCACCCAGGCGCGCCAGCAAATCGGTTTCGCGGATCGTGGCCTGCAGGCGCCGGCCGACTTCGACCAGCAATCGGTCGCCGGCGGGATGGCCGAGCGTGTCGTTGACGGCCTTGAACTTGTCGAGGTCGAGCATCATGAGCGTGACGGCGCCGCCGCCCCGTTTCAGCCGCTTGCTTGCCTCGTCGAGCTTGTCGTTGAACTCGGCGCGATTGGCAAGGCCCGTCAGCACGTCATGTCGCGCCAAATGGATGATCTCCGCCTCCGCGCGCCGACGCTCGGTGATATCCTCGATGATGGAGAGCCAGCCGCCGCCCGGCAGCGGTTGCCGGGTCAGCAGCACGAACCGTCCATCCGCCAGCTCATCGACCCTGCTGGCGTTGGGCGGAAGCCCGACGAGTTCATTCACTTTCGCCTTGACCGCGACAGCGCCGACCGTCCCCTTCACCACGCCTCGGGAACAACGATCGGTGACGATCGCCTCATAGGGTGTTCCGACACTCTGCAGATGAGGCGGCACCTGGTAAAATTCGACATAACGATTGTTCCAGACGGCCAGCCGCTTGTGCTCGTCAAATACAACGAGGCCCTGCGTCATCGTGCTCAGGGCAGCGTTAAACCGCATATTGGTGCGTGCGAGCTCCCCGGCCTGCTCGGTGATTTCTTTCTCATGGCGGACCCGATCGGTAATGTCTTCGTGCGTCGCCACCCAGCCGCCGTCGGGCATCGGTTGCCGGGAGATAAGAATGAGACGCCCATCCGAAAACTCCTCGATCCGATGCGAGTCGATTGGATGTTGAGCCATCGTCTCGAGTTTTTCCTCGATCGCCAACCGGTCCGTATCACCTTTGAGGACGCCACGGGCGACCAGGTACGAGGTGATGGCATTCAGATGGGTGCCGACCTTCAACAAACTCTGGGGCAACTGATAGATTTCAGCATAACGCTGATTCCAGGTCGCCAGGCGCTTGTCCTTGTCGAACATGCTGATGGCCTGCGACATGTTGCTCAATGCAGCATCGAACCGCATGTTGGTGCGCGCCAGCTCTGTGGCCTGCTGAAACAGGGCTTCTTCGTGTTGGACGCGGTCGGTGATGTCTTCGTGGATCGCCACCCATCCGCCGCCGGCGGTTGCCGTGCTGGTGATGGAGACGATGCGTCCGTCCTTGAGCCGGTTGGTGTTTGTGCTCCTGCCGTTGTCGAGCAGCTCCTGCCGGATCCCGGCGACATAGGCGTTGACATCAAGGTCCAGACCCGCGACTTGCTTGCGGTGCGCGATAATCGTGGTAACGCCAGCGCCGGCTTTGACCACGTCCGGCGACATTCCGTAAAGCTCGATAAACCTGTGATTCCAGACCAGCAGCTTGCCGTCGGCATCGAACATGGAAAGTCCGTTCGCCATGTTGGCGAGCGCGGCGTCGAAGCGGGCATTGGTCTTGCGTAACGCGATGGAATTTGTGGAGAGTGTTCTCGCCGCGCGCCAGACGAACGCGCCCATCAGGAGAAAAAACGCGGTAATGACGGCGGCTTCGATCAGCCGGTGCATCGTGTTCTGTCGCCACGGCGCCAGCAACTCCTCCATGTCCTGCGCGACGGCGACGACGATCGGGTAGGTTTGCCCCCGCTCGTAGCTGTTGAGGCGCCTCACCCCGTCGGTTGACGACAAGAGTTCGGCGCTTCCCTTTGGTGTTTGTCTCAGCTGCTCGAACAACCGGCCCTGCGACATGTCGCGGCCGACATTGGCCTCGACAAACGGCCGACGGACCAGAAGCGTGCCGCTCGACGACGCGAGCAGCACCGAGGCGTTGTTTCCGAGTTCGAGCCGATCATAGAGGTCCTGAAAGTACCGCGGATTGATCGCCGCCACGGCAACACCGCCGAAGGAGCCGTCTGCCTTGTTGAACCGGCGCGTGACCGGAATGAGCCACCCTTCGGCGGAGCGGCCGTGAATGGGATTGCCGATGTGAAGCGCGTCGTCGTCATGGGAGCGATGATAGATAAAGTACTCGCGGTCGTTGAATTGGGCTTTCTCGGGCACGCCTTGCGTACTGGCGATCATTACACCGTCGCCGTCGACGACCGCAAAGTTGACGAACTCGGATGAATGGCGGATTTCCTGAAGGAACCAGGCCCTTAGCCGCTCCCCCGCCTCGGGACTTGAATTCTCATGCTCAAGCCTTTCCACCGCCCCGATCAAAATCGCGTCCGCGGTGCGGAAGGTCAGCTCGGCATGCTGGATGAGGGACCTGGTAAGATTGGCGGTGTCCAGTTGGCCGTCGGCAATTGCCCTCGACCGCTGGGCGATGATGCGGGAAGTTTCCAGTCCGATCAGTCCGGCGCAGGCAAGCGCAATGAATCCCGCGATTCCCCATGTCGCGAGGATATGGGTTGAGCCACTCTCGAATCTCCGGCGTCTCGCCGGTGTCATCGACCCATACATGATGGCGGCGATCCTGAAATTGGAATTGTCGGCGCCGACAGGGTAGGTTTTAAGGGGTAAATAAATTGCGCAGGCGTGGGCGCTGGGCTGGCTTGCGCTTTCAACTGGCGACGGCGTTTTTTCGCAGGTTGAGACGCGCCGTTGCACGCGACGCGTGCATATCCCCGGTAGAACTACGGAACGTTTGCTCAATGTGCGCCAAGGTCATCCGTAAAGCGACCGTCAATTCGAACTAACCCGGCTCGCGCGTGGTCCGAAGCGGGTAGCGGCTCATTAAACATGACGAGACATAAGCGCAGTTCGTCATCGCGACCGGCGCGCGCGCCGCGGGTGCGTCGGCGCATCGACGATTGCCCAGTTCAACTCCGTGAGCTCGCCGGCAAGATGGGCCACGCGGCCCGCACCTCTCGGTTGCGAGCCGCGAAGATCACGTTCCTTTGAAATTCCGGAACGTTTTCGTTGCGTGCGGTTTGTCCAAGATTGCCTGGAGGAGGAAATCGAATGACCCGCATCAAGACATTCGGCGCCATCACCATTCTTTCCGCGGTCATCGCCGGCCCGGCGTTGGCGTGGGACACCGGCATCGGGGTTCCGAGCCGTGGGGATTATTGGGGGTCGCCGCCGGGGCCCTACTACTATCCCCACTATCGAAGCTGCATCCAGGGTCCCGGTTTCGAGCCGTGTCCGGGAATCCTTTATGGCTGGAGCGTCGGCAGGGACAGGTCGAGGCCAGGCGGCCTTGACCCATCGTTCCGTCCAGCCGGAAATTAGAGTCCTGCCGCGGGATTGCCGGAACGCCGTGCGGTCCGGCGTTCCGCGAACGGTCTCGCTTCAAGCCGCCTCGTGAGGCGGCCGCGACCATCGTCCGGCGACGTTGGGCACCTCAATATCGACTTCAAGCGTCGACACATGGTCGCCGCGGTCCATTTTCACGATCACCTTTTCCGCATCGAGGGTGACATGCCGGGACACGACGGCGAGGATCTCGGAGCGAAGCAGTTCCAGCAAATCGGGTTGACCGCGCAAACCGCGCTCGTGCGCCAATAGAATCTGCAACCGCTCCCGTGCGACGGGCGCGGAAGCCGAGCGGGCGCTGAAGAGCCGCGGCAACGCCATCATGCGGCCCTCCGTCCCAACAACCGGTCCATCAGGCCCTTTCGCGCTGATGGCACCATCATGGCGACGGTTTCCCCGGTCAGACGGCGCGCGGCGTCGATATAGGCGCGGGCGGGCGCGCTGGTGGCATCGTTCAAGGTGACGGGCGATCCGACGTTCGACGCCCGCAGCACGTCCTGGCTCTCGGGAATTATTCCAAGCAACGGCGTGGCGAGGATGTCGAGAATATCCTCGATGCTGAGCATTTCGCCCCGCGCCGCGCGCGCGGTGTCAAATCGCGTGATCAGCAAATGCTTTTCCACCCGCTCGCCCTGCTCGGCCCTCACGGTCTTTGAATCGAGCATGCCGATGATGCGGTCGGAATCGCGTACCGAGGAGATTTCCGGATTGGTGACGATCACCGCCTCGTCGGCATAGCGCATCGCAAGCATCGCGCCGCGCTCGATACCGGCGGGGCTGTCGCAAAAAATCCAGTCGAACTTGGTGCGCAGCTCGCCGATCACCTTGGCGACGCCCTCGTCCGTCAGCGCATCCTTGTCCCTGGTTTGGGAGGCGGGCAACAGCCACAAATTCTCCACCCGCTTGTCGCGAATGAGCGCCTGCGAAAGGTTGGCAATGCCCTGCACCACGTTGATGAAGTCAAACACCACCCGCCGTTCAGCCCCCAGAATAAGGTCGAGGTTGCGCAAGCCCACGTCGAAGTCGACGACGACGACTTTCTCTCCCATTTGCGCCAGCGTCGCGCCGAGCGCAGCAGTAGAAGTCGTTTTGCCGACGCCGCCCTTACCTGACGTCACGACCAAGACTTTGGCCATTCTGATCTCCCCTAGCCGACTAATTCAGCGGTGTAATTTGCACAATTTCGCCTTCGAGCCACACTTGAGCCGGCCGATCGCACGAGATGGCGTCGATTTCCTCGGCAGTCTTGAAGTAACCGTCGATGGCCAGAAGCTCGGCCTCGATTTTCTGACAATAGATGCGGGCGGTCGAATTGCCGTTCATGCCCGCCATCGCGCGACCGCGAAGCGTGCCGTAGATGTGGATCGATCCGCCCGCGACGATTTCGGCGCCGGAGGCGACCGAACCCACCACCGTCACGTCGCCGTCGGGAAAAATCACCGACTGGCCGGAGCGCACCGGGCTCTCGAGCAGGAGCGAATTTGCCTTCGGTTTGCTCTCCACCTTCTTCGGCTCGTTCACCGCAAGCACGCAAGCCCGCCCGCCGGTCAGTAGCGGCGGCATGTGAGAGGTCAGGCGAGATGTATCCACGCCCTCGATGCCGAGGATGCGAATCTTGCGCTGCTCGAGGTTTTCGATGAGATGGGCGATCGCCGCCTGGCTGAGATCGACCCTGGAAAGGTCGAGCACCACCGGCTTGCCGATGAAAAAGCCGGGCGAACGGGCATGCGTTGCGTCGATTTCCTCAAGCCAGTCCAGGATCGGAACCGTCGGGCAGAACACGAAAGCAACATAGGATCGCCCCCGCATGCGATCCACCTGGCGTATTGGCCGCGCAACTGCCTCCATGACGATCTACTCGCATGTTACTTCGAATGGTCGGGGTTGAGCGCACGCGGTTCAATGGCCGCGAACGCGAGCAGCGCCCCCAGTCGAATCTATGTTCGCCAGAGTGAATTGAGTCGGCGGGCAAAATTGAGACGAAAATGGGAAATGAAATGAGGCGCCGTGCGATGACGGTGCGATGACGCTGCACAAATCAATTCGGCATGCTTCACGTGAATACACGTTCGTTTGAGCACAGGAACGTCCATCGCCCCGGCGGGTTGTGCATGCGGGAACGCTTGAGGACGGGTTTCACCTCAAAACGGAGAAATCAGACTCATGACTTGTTTAAGAACAATCAGCTTCATCGCCATGCTTTCCGCAGGCCTCGCCAGCCCCGTCTTCGCGCAAGACGCAGGGTCGCGCGGGCCGGCCCACCACAGTCGGGCCTACGAGCTGCGGAATTTCCGCGGCGTCTATAATCGGGTGGACGAGCCGCTCTCAGCCGCCCCATTCACTACGCAGGACGGGCGGAACATAGAAAACTTCGGCTTCAGCGGAAGGGACCGGTCCTGGGTGGGCGGTGAAGACCCCTCGCTCAACCCTGCCGGTAACTAAGCCGGTCGCCCTGATCGATCTCACGAAGGGCGCCGAACTCACTATTGGTGGCGATGGTTGCACCGCTCCGGCTTCCGCCGGGCGCGGTGCTTCCGTCGTCACTGTCGCCACGCGGACAATCGCAGTTTGAGGCAAATGAAAGTGAGGCAAAGAAAAAGCCCCGGCTATGCCGGGGCTTTGATTGCGGGAGATGCCTGACGAAACGAAACTCAGTATCTCGCGACGAGGGGCGCTGCTCCGCCGATGTCGAACAGATAGTTCGCGCCGATCTTGAAGACCTGCTTGGTCGCGGAGAGAGTAGAAGTACCGCCCGGGGCACAGGTGGCATTTAAACATTGGCTGAACGCAAGCTCTTTCCCGCCGAAACCAATGAAATTGTATTCGAACTTGACGGTCCAATTACGGGTCAGCGCATGTTCGATACCGGCACCAACGAGAAAACCGTCCAACGTGCCGCTTTGAGTGAAAGTTTCAACGCTGGTTGGAGTACCGAAAGCGTCAATAGAAGACCTGCTGAAAGAGCCCCAGGCCCAGCCTCCCTTGCCGTAGATCAGCGTGCGGTCGAAGGCGATGCCGGCACGAGCGGCAATGCTGAAGTCGTTCTTGTTTTGCACGGAAGAGGTGAAGGTTTCAGGTGTAAAGGCAAACACATTACCTGGGGCGGTGCTGTCGTTACTAATTGTCTTGATGCCCGACCAGGAGCCCTCGCCCTCGACGCCGAACACCCAATTGCCGTCCTGATAGTTGCAACCTGCTTGGCCGCCGGCGAGTGCGCCTTTGCCATTCTGCGAGCCCTCAGTGTTCGTCATCATGCCGCCACCGACGTGCGCACCGACGTAACATCCGGTCCAGGTAAACACGGGAGCTGCCACAACGGGCGCCTTGGTGGGGACCATCGGCAGGTCGGCGGCCATCACAGCGGCGGAGCTGAGCGCAAGGCACGATGTCGCAAGGAGCAGCTTCTTCATCGGAAAACCCCTGAAATCAAAGATATTTTTAGCAACCTATTTTGAGTAAGATTGCCACATCGCCTTGGCGGAGTCTGTGGCTCGAAAGCACCAGCCTTCGGCAAAAGCGCTCCGATCCACGACGGCTACCAGACCTCGTCTCTCGATAAAACTTCATATAATCAATAGCTTGTGGTATTGGCGGGGTCGCAGCCAATTCGGCTCCTGAGCGTTACATTCCGGCCCAATTTCCAGGGCCCAGGATTTTTCTGACCGATCTTACGACTCTAAAACACGGCACCCAGGATGCAATCCGGCTTCAAAGACCGTCTCCAGAACGTCAACGGATACGGCGATCAACCATTCACCTTTCTCGATCCGGACGCCCACAGGGTCGTCGGTCATATCGCATCGATCGACATGATCGAAAATGGCGACAAGGGCGCGCGGGAAAACTGGCAGAAGAAGCAGCTCGGCAATCTCGCCAATCATGCGTTCGTGCGGTCGAATTTCTGGCGCGCGAGGGTGCCGGCGGAAAAAGGCCGGCAAGACATCTTGCAAAAACTTCCGGTCCTGACGCGGCAGGACATCGCCACGCAGGTGAAACAGGAGGGTTCGCTCTACGGCGACAAGAAGCAGGGCGGAGTGTCGACCTATGAGACGACGGGCTCGACGGGCACGCCGCTGAAAGTGTTCGTCTGCGAACAGAATGGTTATTACAACACCGTGCGCAGCCTTGCGCAGATCTTCATCGACGATCTGCCGCTCGATGAAAACCGCGTTCAGATCACGCCCGTCATCCGCGCCGAGGACCTCAAGAAAAAATCGGGATTGCGAAGCCTGGAGCCGCACTGGGCCGGCCCCTTGAGCAAGCTCTATCGCAATGGCTCCAACAAGGTCTTGAGGTTCAACAGGGATGTCGAGGGGCTTGTGGCGGAGTTATCGAAGGACCGCGTCGGCTATCTCGTGTGTCCCAGCCGCATGCTCGAGCAGTTGCTGGATCACGGCGGCGCGGAACTCATCGAAAGTCTCGGCATCAAGCTCTGGATTCATCTCTCGGACTATCGAAGCCGGGAGGTCGTCGCGCAATTGAAGCAAATCGGCATCCCGACCTTGTCGAATTATTCCTCCGGGGAAACTGGACCGATCGCGTTCGAGTGCACGAAGAACGAAGGCTACTATCATGTGGCTCATACCAACGTCATTGTCGAATGCGATCAAAGACTGACCACCACGTTTGATGGCGAAATTGTCGGCCGGTTGCTGATCACGCACTTGCATTCCTACGCAACGCCGCTCATTCGTTACGACATCGGAGATTTCGGCAAGCTGCATGGTCAATGCCCCTGCGGACACGACGGCCCGACGATTTCCCACATCTATGGAAGAGGGAAGCACTTCCTGCGGCATCCCGACGGGAGGTATTTGCCGTTTTATCTGTCTACCCGGGTGCTGCGTGAAGCTCTTGAGTTCGGGGAATGCCGGTTTCGCCAGGAAACCATCGACACCATCACGGCCTATATCGGAGGCCGGGAGACTCTCAATCGGGAAGAGGAAGAGAAACTCAAGGCGACGATGATCGCCGTGACTGATCCGGCCTTCAAGGTGGTGATCAAGCCCGTGAAGGAAATCGACTGGTCCGACAATCCGAAGCAGCTGTTTTTCTCCAGTTCAGTGGCTTGAGCTGGCCCATTGATGTCCGATCAGCCAAAATTTTCGTTGCTGGCCGCGACCCGCAGCATCGGCTGGGGCGGCGTCGGCAAGCTTCGCCTCATCCTGGACAAGCTGCCGTCCGCGCACGTCGTGCTTCACGGCGACGCGCGCACCGCCGCCCTGAAGAAGGAGTTTTTGGGGACGCACCACAACTTCGACGCCCGCCCGGGTGAACAATTCGACGTCGCGCTGGTTATCAACGATGCGGCTTCGGCGAACAGCATCTCGGCGCTCGACGTGCCTATCGTGTATGTCGACAGTCTTCCCTATATGCGTGTAACCGACGACGATATTCCGGAATTGGCCAAGGTCGCCCACTACTGCGCGCAAAAATACCCAACTGAGCTGTTGCCGCTCACAAGCCCGCTGCTGCGGAAGGTACCTGACATCAGCTGGATCGATCCGATCGTCCCCGTCGCCCAAAGCCGGCGCGGTGGCGGCGGGATCGTGATCAATGTCGGCGGTCTCTACACGTACAATATGGCCGGCTTTCCAGGCGATCTCGTCAACAATTCCGTCGATGCCTATTTGAGCCTGGTGCTTTTTCCGCTCGTGGAATTCTTGCGAGAATCGGGGCGGCAAATCTCCGCCATCTGCGGCAATCTCAACGCCGAGACCTGCCGGCGGCTCCGCGCCATGGTTTCCGACAGCGTGGCGGTCGGCCCGCAAGCACCGAATGCGTTCGAACGCACATTGCGCGGCGCCGATCTGCTGATCACCTCGCCGGGCAGCACGACGATATTGCAGGCGATATCGATCAACCTGCCGACGCTGCTTTTGCCGCCGCAAAACCGCAGCCAGTCTTCCAACGCGCGTATTTATGCGAAGCCAGGCGCCGACATCATGCAATGGCCAAATAGCGTGCTCGACCCGGCAAAAGTCGAGCGACAGCGCGCAAAGGGCGTGGTCGCCCACAACACCTATATGTACGAAGCGATGATCGCGGCCGCGGCTTCGCCAATTCTGTCCGGCGAGGTCGCAACGATCATCCGAAACGCGGTGCGCGGCGCGAGCGACGATGGCGTGTTGAATCATCGGCTTTCTACATTAGGTAGCGCCGGCGCAGACCAGGTTGCCGAACTGGTGAAACAGATCGCGCGGCGCGGGCCAGCGAAGGGCTAGCAAGTCGCGCTCCTGCCCGCTGCGGTGCGATGGCATTATGCGGACGACTGGGGCCGCGAGCGCGGATCCACCCAGGTTCCCTGGTCCCAGGCCGGCCGAGATCATCCAATGAAGCGGCATTGCCATCTTTGGTTAATTGATTGTGAAGGTTTTAGGGGCAAACTTGCAAATTATTGCCGTCATGGCTTTTCCCAACGGCCGAAAGCGTGCCCCGACAAGCTAGTCCCGCCGTCTTTGGCGGCCGTCGATCAAGAAGGATATTTGCATGCGAGCCTCTCCACGCAACGCGCTTCCCGTCGTAATCGCTGCTTTCCTCGCGGCCAGTGTTTCGGCATTCGCCGAAAATGGTGTCTCTGCCGACAAGGTCGTATTTGGTCAGGCAACTGCGCTCGATGGCCCGGCCTCGGCCTTGGGCCAGGGCATGAAGATAGGTCTCGAAGCGGCCTTCGCCGAAGTAAACAAGGCCGGCGGCGTCAAGGGTCGGAAGCTCGAACTCAAGAGCGTCGATGACGGGTACGAACCGGGCAAGTCCATTGAAATGGTCAAGAAGCTGCTTGAGGAAGACAAGGTGTTCGCAATCGCCGGCGCGGTTGGTACGCCGACATCAGCCGCCACGCAGCCGATCGCGGCCGCAGCAGGCGCTCCCTTTATCGGCGCCTTTACCGGCGCCGAATTCCTGCGCGAGCCTTACAAGCCCCTTGTGATGAATATCCGTGCCAGCTACTTCCAGGAAACCGAAGCCATGGTCGAACACCTGACCAAGGATATCGGCGCGTCCAAAATCGCGATCATGTACCAGGATGATGCGTTCGGTCAGGCGGGCCTTGCCGGTGTCAAGAAGGCGCTCGACAAGCGGCAGATGCAGCTTGCCGGCGAAGGTACCTTCGAGCGGAACACGCTGGCCGTAAAAGCCGCGCTGCTGGCCATCAAGAAGGCTCAGCCTGACGCAGTCATCATGATCTCGCCCTACAAGCCCGCGGCCGAGTTCATCAAGCTGGCCAAGCAGATCAAGCTCGACGCCACCTTTGTGAATATCTCGTTTGTTGGCACCAATGCGCTCGCAAAGGAACTTGGTCCGGCGGGTGCCGGCGTTGTGGTCACCCAGGTCGTTCCATTTCCAAACGACGCCGCGGTCCCGGTGGTTGGGCGTTACCATGCGGCGCTCAAGGCGAGCGCCCCCGACGCCCAGCCGGGCTTCGTATCGCTTGAGGGCTACCTTGTCGGTCGCGCGATCATCGCGGCGCTGGAAAAGGTCAGCGGTGACCTCACCCGGCAAGCCCTGGTCGAGGCCGTGCAAAAAGCCGGTACCTTCGATCTTGGCGGCTTCAAGCTCGCCTACAGCTCCAGCAGCAATCGTGGCTCGGATCATGTGTTCCTGACCGTGATTCAGGCGGACGGCAGCCTCAAGGCGGTCGATCACCTCGAGAAGCCCGGAACATAGGAAAACCTCGACTTTTCGCGTCACGATTTCAATCTGGAGATTGACGATGAAGGCTGCGATGTCCTGGCTTCACCTTGGCCTTCGCGGTCGATTGTTCACCGCCTTCGGCGTCGTCGCTGCGCTCACCGTGCTGGCGAGCAGCAGCGCGATCATTTCTTACGGCAGCCTTGGGCGTTCGATTGGCGCAATCGCCGAAAAAAGCCTGCCGGAGGTCACCCGCGCGTCGGAGGTGGTCAGAGCTGCGGGCGAAGTCGCTGCGGCTGCGCCGCGCCTTCTCGCCGCAACCGACGCGGCCGAGCGCGAGCACGCCTTCAAGGTTCTGGCGGCCGCGCGCCAGGAACTCGCAAAGAGCATCGGCGCACTCGCCGCGGAGGATGCGGCAAGGCTCCATCAGACCGCTGACCGCATCCTGGTGAATCTCGACCGGCTGGCGCAATCCGTCACCGAGCGCCAGAGCATTGCCGCCTCGCGCAACGCGCTCGTCGCGAGCCTTCGGAAATCGCATCAGAAGCTTGCTGAAAAGCTGTCGCCGATGGCCGACGACGCCGGGTTCACCTTGACCATGGGTCTGCAGACCGCAGCGGACAATAAGGACCCCGCCGCCATTCAGAAGACGCTGGCGGCGCTCGCTGATAACGAACTCACGTCCCTGCAGGCAATCCTGGACTTGCGCGCCGAGGCCAACCTCATATTGGGGATCCTTGTCGAAGCGGCTGACCTAAGGTCTGCCGAACTGCTGCCGCCGGTCAAAGACCGGTTCACGGCGACAGCGGGCCACCTTGGAAAGGCCGCGGCCAACATCAAGGATCCGGAGACCACGAAACTCGTCAACGAATTGATCAAGAGCGGCAAGGATGCCGGCAATATTTTCGAGCTCAAGCAAAAGGAGCTGGTCGCCGCCAAGACGGGCGCCAACGTGGTGATCGAAAATCGCGCGCTGGCCCAGGAGTTTGAAAAGGAAGTTGCAAGCCTGGGAGCGCGCAGCGAGGCGGCGGCGGCCGCTGCGGTCCGTGATTCCGGGGCGGAGATTCAGCAGGGCCGGATCATCCTGATTTGCCTTGCGCTTGTCAGCCTGGTCACCGCGCTTGCCATCGGCTGGTTTTACGTCAGCCGTGGGGTCGTACGTCGCCTTGTGCATCTTCAGAACAGCATGAAGTGCATAGCGGCAGGCGATTTGGGTGCGGAAATCGCGACCGGCGGCTCGGACGAAATTGCCGAGATGGCTGAGGCACTGCAAGTCTTCAAGGGCAACATGCTCGAATCCAACCGGCTCCGTAAGGAACGTTCGGAGACGGAAAAGCAGGCGCGAGCCCAGCGAAGGGCCGAGATGCAGAAGCTCGCGGACGAATTTGAGGCCGCGGTCGGCGAAATCGTGCAGACGGTATCCTCCGCTTCAACCGAGCTGGAAGCTTCAGCGACCAGCTTGACCAGGACCGCCGAAGAAACACAGCAGCTTTCCGGAATGGTCGAAACGGCATCCGGCGAAGCCTCGACCAATGTCAAATCGGTAGCCGCGGCGACCGATGAGATGACGGCCTCGATTGCCGAGATCAGCCGACAAGTGCAGGAGTCGAACCGGATTACGGGCGAGGCCGTCAGTCAGGCGGAGGTCACCGATCAGCGCATCAACGAGCTGTCGAAGGCCGCTCTGCGGATTGGCGATGTGGTCAATCTGATAACGACAATCGCCGAGCAGACCAATCTGCTGGCCTTGAACGCCACGATCGAGGCGGCTCGCGCCGGCAACTCCGGACGGGGCTTTGCGGTGGTTGCGCAGGAGGTGAAAGCGCTCGCCGCGCAGACCGCCAGCGCGACCCAGGAAATAAGCAGCCAGATTGCGGGCATGCAGGTTGCCACGCAGGATTCGGTGGTGGCGATCAAGCAAATCGGGACCACGATCAGCCGAATTTCGGAAATCGCGGCAACGATCGCAACGTCTGTCGAACAGCAGGGCGGCGCCACGCAGGAGATTTCCCGCAATGTCGAGCAGGCAGCACAAGGTACCTCCGATGTTGCCACCAACATTGTCGACGTGAACAAGGGAGCTCGCGAGACCGGTTCTGCCTCGGCGAAAGTCCTTTCCTCGGCGCAGTCCCTGTCCGGCGAAAGCAATCGCCTCAAGCAGGAGGTCGCCAAGTTCCTGAGCACGGTAAGGGCGGCTTAAGAGACGCGAGACAGCTCGGCGACTTCCGGTAACGGCACATCGCGTCGTTTCGCTGCGGTGGGTAAGCGAGTCGCCGCCAATTCTATAATCGGTCCTTCCAACAGCCAGAACTCCCGGGCGATTTCTGAAAAGTTCTGGTGGGCGCACAAGGGATCGAACCTTGGACCTCTCCCGTGTGAACCACAATCCGTAGACCTTAGTCGACCTAATCCAGCCATACTATGGTTGTAAAAGTCCTTGCAGCGCAGGGATTTGTGGCCACATCGGCCCATAGTGAGCCATAGCTGGACTTACTACATTTTGTATGCCCGCGCTGTGCCCTTCGTGAATTTTCCCGTGGGGCACAACAGAGCTGGGAACGTGGAGGGAACGGTTTGTGATCCGTTTCTTGGGTCACACCTCGACCCGTCCCAGGGCACAAAGCGCAGGGCACAAACGATGGAAAAAAGCGAAAAAGATCTCAGAGCTGAAGTGACGACGAACTATCTGCGGCTTACGGACGCTGCAATCCGTTCGGCCACGCTGCCGCCGGGCAAGTCACAGCACTATCTGCACGACACAGAGCAGCCAGGGCTTGCCATCAGGATGCGCTCGACGGGCGGCCGGACCTGGGTCTACCTGTTCACCAAGCTTGGGATGAAAGGCACACAACGCAAGACGCTAGGCGCATGGCCCAAGTTTAACGAGAAGGCCGCGCGCAAGGCCGCCACCATCGCCGCTGGCGAGGTGGTCATCGGGGTTGATCCGAACGACGCCAAGCGCGAGGCTAAGCAGCAACAGCTGGCCGAGAAGCAGTGCACCACGCTGGCGACCCTGATCATTGAAGATGGCCCCTACGAAACGTCCCTGACCGGACGCCAGGTCGTCAATTGGAAACCGGCAATGTCGGCGCTGCGACGCGGTCTCAAGGATCATTTCGATCTCGCCATCGGCGAGCTGACCCGGCGGCAAATCATGGCGGCGGTGGACAGGATCGCCAAGACCGGCAAGCGCGGCGCAGCCAAGGACTTGCGCAAGCACACGCACACCTTCCTCGAATGGTGCGTCGGCGAGGGTTACGTGGAGCACAACGTGCTCGCCGGCTATCGCGCGCCCAAGGAAACCCGTGCGCAGAGGGTCGGGCGCCGAACGAAGGGCCGCGCGCTGACCGATGAGGAGATCATCAAGGTCTGGCACGCATCCGGCAAGCTCGGGGCTTTTGGGCAATTGAGCGCGCATGTGCCTACTCGGTGGCCCGCGCCGCAGCGAGCCAACCATGCATCGAGTGGCGAAAGCACATCATGGATGACCGCATCACCTTCGATGCGGCATGGACCAAGATGGGCCTGCACCACGACGTGCCGCGCACCCACCTCGTTGATGAGGTGCTCGCGGCAGCGAAACATTTCCAGCGCGCGACGTCCGACTATGTCTTCCCGTCACCGAAGACCGGCGGCCAGATGTCGGGCTTCACCAAGATGGTCAACCGTCTGATCAAGGAAGCGGATGTCGCCAAGTTCACCATGCATGACTTAAGGCGCAGCTTGCGAACCATCATGTCACGCTGCGGCTACGACAACGAAATCCAGCGGCTGTGTGTCGGGCAAAAGCCGCGCGGAATCGATCAGGTCTACAATCACGACGAACAGTGGATCATCCGCAAGATGGCGTTCGAAGCGGCTCATGACTACATCGCGCAGTTGGTCGGCGCGAAACGGGTCGGCAAGGTCGTGCGGCTGCAGCGGACAAATCCGCTCGACCCCATCAAGGCCGAGCTGCTCGGCCGTCTCCGCGAGCATTATGCGGCTGGGGCGGCTTAGTGGTCTTATCGCATCTGGCCAGATAGTCGCGCACCGCATCGACACGATAGAGCGGGCGGCCATCGACGTAGCGCCATTTCAGCGGGATGGTTCGGATCGCGCCGCCACTGCTCCAGCGCTCCGGGCGTGCGCCGGATGACCGCGGCCGCCTCTAATGCCGTCAAATTAGAGCTGCCCGGCAGCGTATCGATATCGAACGTCGCGGGCGGCGGCATGCCACGGTTCTTGCGAGGCCGCTTCGTGGCACGCGGCATTTTCCGACTACTTGGCGACCCTAATGTCTCGATGCGAGTCTTTTCGTCCTTGCCGCCCATGCCTCCGCCCCAAACCACGATCGGTCTGAGGCAATAACATCGTAGGCTTCTCCAGCAAGAAAGAGAGCTAGAGCGCAGGTATGGCTGCTGGGTAGCCGTGGCGTACAAATGGGACGAACGGCGGGTATACAAGAGATGAAAACCGTCCGCTTCGTCGCAAATGAGCGCCGCAGTAATGCTGTTAGAGCCGGATTGACTAGTCGCAAGTCTGACCCAAATCTTGTCCCAGCTCTGAACGATCGTGATGTTGGCTTGGCCGGCGGAGCAAGATCTCCCACGGGCATTTAGTTGCCGTAGTAATACGGAATGAGTGGAGGGTTTTGTCCATCGCTAGGCTTGGACGGATCGTTGGGCTTCATATGCCGGTTGCTGACGCGGAGTTTAAGCTCGCGCTGCGGCGGCGTGTACTCCTTGTCGATAAGAATAAATTGGGTGTTCTTTAGTTCGTCCGCCTTGAGCTGGTAGATCAAATTATAAATCCCTTGAACTGTTCACGATTTTCGCGCTCGCTGATATTCTTCATCGGGGAATCTATTATCAGCATCTCCGGTAACGGTGCGCCGACTTGTACCGCAAGCCGATGCATGGCGACCGCAAAGCAACACTTAAAGAGCGTCTTCTTGCCGCCGCTGCTCAGTGTTGAAAAGCTCGCAACTGTCGTATCAGCTACACCAGGAGAGTGCAGCTCGGGCAAAAAAGAACTAGTCGAAATCTCGACAGTATCATTTGCTGTTGTTCCAGGCACCTCCGACCGAACGAGACAGTCAAGGAAAAGGTCCTTCAGGGTGTTAATATTGGTGGCGTCCCTTTCAGCAGCTTCTCTGGCCTCTTTCAGTCGGGCGCGAAGACCGATTTCTTGGGCTTGAATATCGTTGACCTTTTGGCGCTGCGCTTCCAGCATCTGTGGAAATCGGATCATCTCTTCCAAGCTGTCGCCTTGCTGGAGCAACGCAGACCGCTCTCGCTCCTTAGTCAACATGGACGACAGGTACGCGGAATCGAAACGCTGCGAAGTCTCGTTTCTCTCACGCTCAACGCGCCGCTTCTCAAGCTCTTGGGTCTCTCTGTCCCGTCGCAACTTTATGAGGGAGGCGTCATGCCTACGAATGATCTCACGAAGCTCCTCAGTTCTGGACTTGATGTCTCGCTGAACAAGAGCATCGTCGGCAAAGTCGTCTGCATCGTCCGGTTCCATCTGGCCGCAAACATAACAATTGTCGTCGGAACGATGGGGCAGCGGTTGAGTGCAACGTGGACATGTGTGAAACACGACGCCAGATAAGACTTCACGAGCAGAATGGGAGCGTCGAAACTTTAAGGATAGCGTTTCGATTTCGTGAAGATGGCGGGTATCCCGATCTCTTGCATGCAAAAGGTCGGATATCGCCTCATCAAGTACAGCAATTTGCTGGCTCAGCCGTTGCGCCTGAATTTTTAGCCGATCTGAGGCATGTTCAGTTGTCCGGTCGCCTACGGCCAGCTGGCGCTGCTCGGTGAGCTCGGCTGCAATTTGCTCGGCCTGCTGACGGAATTCTTGACTTTTCCCTGGATTTCCAACTCAAACTCAACGCCCACATCTCGAAGCACCCGCGACAAACTATCAATGCTTGCTTGCGTCGCGGTGCGTTCAACCCTCAGCAAGTCAAGTTGTGCGTCTATTTCCAGGATATGCTCGTCGTGATATCCGATAACATAACGAACGATATCGAGGCTCGCGAGGCGAGAGAATTGATTGCCGCTGTCCAGATGAAAAAAGGAACTATCGATCTCGTCTTGGTCGAGATAGCAATACCACAACAAATTACGGATGGATAATCGCTTTGTCTCGCTCTCAGCCTTTAGCTTACTTATCCGAACGCGGGGCGGTGTGAGTGAGGACATCCAAAAGATGAGATCGGAAAGATTTTCAATTCCAGTACCCGGAACTACTTCGCCATTAGCATCCCGTGCAGGTATCGCCACTTGCATCGCATCGTCCTTGCTGCCCCATCGCGCAACAATAAGATTGGCATCGCGTGCGCGTTCGAGCTGGAGGTCGCCTTTCTGAAGTTTGAGGTTAAGGGTTGCCGAAGTAAATTCGCTTTGAAGGGCGGGAGAAAGTTCGATCCAACCACCAAGGCAATAATCTATGAGGCGAGCAATGCTCGTCTTGCCCGCGCCCATCTGCCCCCAGAAGTAGCTCACTCCTGACAATGGGATCGCGACAGTCTCTTTCTTGAATGCCAAGTCGAGCGAGGTCAGATGAAATTCCAAAATCTTCTCCTGGTTAAAGCGTAATTGCCTCGCCCCATTTCATATCGGTAATTTCCGGAATAGCTTCGTAGACAAAGTCCTTGAGGCGGGTTGCCGACATCGAGCCGACAGCTTTGATGGTCAGATCACTCCTTCTCGCCAAGACCGAAAATAATGCATCGCTCTTAATCGTTTCGACCAAGGCCCGTCCAGCGTCGGTAAGACCGATAACAACCGTATTGCCTTCAACTGCCAGCCTGACCAAACCACGCGACGACAATAGCCCAAGCCACCTCCGATAGCGCGCATCCCAAGGGCCATACCGAAAGCGTATCATTTTTGTTTCGATCGAAGTTCGCTCTCGCTCCTGAACTGCGACATCAGAAGGCTGCCGATCAAGTTTGCTCAACACACGCTCAAGACATGTGGGATAGCGCAAAAGGAAGTCCATCTTGGCGAGCTTGGTAATACCCTCAACGGCGCGGGCTTTCGTAAGTTTATTTTGTCCGCACGTACGTCCCGTAAGTGCCAAGACAAGCCCAGCCCGCCGGAGTTTTGTGTGGCCGGAGGGTAAAGTCCTAAGTCTTTCGCTCAAACAGTTTGCGACAAACCGTGCAGCGGTACACGTATGTCGGTCCCTGGCCCGAGGCGCGGCGGCGCGTCACGCGAGAAACACGCGAGGTCGTAGTTCCCGGAGATCGCGCGGTGGCAGGAATTGATTGGGGGCCGGTGGGTGTCAGCTCAACGGGATAACGGGGCGAGAAGGTGGTCTGTGTAGGCGTTACTCCCAAGATGTTACTGACCAGATAGCTGCGCGGCTGACCGTCAGCGGCTCGAACAGCCATCAGGAGAACATCTCCGGCCTTGGAACGGCGCAACGAATAGGCTTCGATCGACCGCCTTGATTGATTGCCCTCCTTGTCTCGATAGTCGATATCGACCAGCAATCGGTTGGCGGCCGCAAATCTGATGGTCTCGATAAAGGACTGCCCCCGCGAACCGAGCGGCAAACCTACGATGCGCTCCCGAATGAGCGGTTCGTTCGCCGCGCTTATCGGCATAGCCGGGA
>CAVRKR010000005.1:0-477664 GCA_963722265.1 uncultured Alphaproteobacteria bacterium
GGCAGATTTATTCACGCCGCTGCTTTTCGCCGATTTGTCTTCTGCAGTACGGGCATCGCTGAGGTCGTGGTTGAACGATGAGATCGACGATGGCTTGGCGTACGGCCGGCAGGCTCGGCTGAGGCGGTGGACCGTTGATCTTTTTTTTCCGCCCCGCTTGTGCGAGACGGCGATGCTGGAGGAATGCGTAAGCGATCATGGTCATGAGCGCATGACGATGAAGGCCCTGCCAGGATCGTCCCTCGAAGTGATCAAGCCCGAGTTCCTCTTTCAACTGCTGATGGGCCTGTTCGCAAATCCATCGCGCTTTGATCGTGGCGGCTAACGTGCGCAGATTCGTCTTGGCCGGCATATTGGCGAGATAATATTTCTTCTCTCCCGACGTTCTGTGTTCGCCGATGAGCCAGGCTTCGTCCCCCGGAAGATGCTGCTGGCCCTTGTCCTTGATCCGCTGCGGAGGTCCATCAGCGGTCCGCACGCGAACCGCGGCGAAGCGAGCTTCCAGCCGACCCCTGGTCCCGTTTCGCCAACTCACAGTTTGCCACTTGGCATTGGCCAGCAGGTCTTCGGCCGCCGTCGACAATACATCGGGAATGTGCCGCTTGCGGGGACGACCTCGACCGGCGACCGGCCAGATCAATTTAACCTCCACCGGATAAACCTTCTGGTGACGAGGGATACCGACGGCCCAGGCCAGGCCGCGTGTCGTGAGCCCCTGACGGAACGGCGCGCTGAGGCCGTAACCGGCATCCGCCAGCACACAGCCAAAACGCATACCGGCTGCCATCACGCGATCGATCTCCGCCAAGGCGATCTCTGGCTTGGTCCGCGCTGCGCGGTGCTCGACTGGAACGCCCGCCCGCTTCAAACGCACCGGATTACTCGTCCAACTCTCGGGAACGAAGAGACGTAATGCCACCATGACCGGCACTTCACCCCGCGCAAGCGTCAGCGACACCAATGTTTGGCAATTAGCCGTCTTGCCGAGAGACGAGGCATATTGTGGAGCGACACCAACCGAACGATCGCCCTTCTTCGGCATCGCCGTGTCGTCGATGACCAGCACCGCATCTTTGCCGCCGACCAGGCGATCGGCCTGAACGAGCAATTCCGCCTCCAATGGCGCCACATCCCAGAGGCCATCAGCGATGAAATGGTGCAACTGGTCATACTCGCCCGGTGCCAGCCGCGCCGCCATCGGCTGGACGCTCTTGCGATCGCCCGGTCCAATCAATCCCGAGATATAAAGCGGGCACATCCGCCGCCGCGCCTTGTGACCTAAACGATCCAGGAATGGCTTGAGCCAGCGTCCAAGCTCGTCTTCCCACTTCGACTTCGTGTCCACCATGGTCGGCCCTCCAAAAGCCGACCACCCATGAATCATTGAAAATCTGATTCGGGAATCTTGAGGGTTCTGTGAGGTCGTTGGTACGCCGGCACCCGGGACGCGATCGTGAGCACGACCTCATAGAAGCCGGATTGAACGAAGCCGCGGTTTGTTTTGGCACTATGGGGATAGTGGCGATGGCATGCTGGCGAGGCTGCTCTGACGACAGCTGCGTAACTGATGCGAGGCGTTGTTTTGGCAAGGACGACCTTGCTGATCGGGTAGTGGGCGCGAGAAGCATGTCAGGTTTATGCGTTGACCAGTTCTGGCGTCGGGATTGAGGCAGTCGATCGGCATGGCTGTAGGGGTGGCGACAGGTTGCGCAGCAAGCTCGGCGGCGGTGATGACGAAAATCGGCGGCGATGAGATCATGACGTATCACAGTAGAATGGCTGATAGGTGGATGCGCGCGGCACGGCTGCGATGCGCCGCATGGTGCCGCCGCAATTGGGGCAGATGAGGAAGTCACTGGTCTTGTTCTGTCGATCGTCTTTGGCGTGACCGTCCGACAACTCGGAATTGGCCATGGCGTGATGGGCGTCGAGCAACCGGCGGCAGAGAGCGAGGTTGTCGCCACGTTGGCCATTGGCGAGGAAGCCGTAGTAGCGAATCCGGTGGAAGCCATCCGGCAGGGCATGCAGCAGGAAACGGCGGATGAACTCGTCGGCATCGAGCGTCATCAGCTTGGTCTTGCTGTCTTGGCGATAGTCTTTCCAGGTGAAGTGGACCTTGCCGTCAGATAGGGAGATCAGGCGGCTGTTGGCGATGGCGACGCGATGGGTGTAGCGGCCGAGATAGGCCAGCACCTGTTCGGGGCCACCGAACGGCGGCTTGGCATAGACGACCCATTCGATGCGCCTGAGTTGGTCGAGCCTGGTGGCGAAGGCCGTGGACTCGGCCATACCGGCGAGTTTGCCGAAGAAGCGCAGCTTGCCGGCGTCGAATGCATCCTGCAGGTTCTGCAGGAACAGTCGACGAAACAGGCGCGAGAGCACGCGCACGGGCAGGAAGAAGCCGCGGCGGCAAGCGATCCAGCGCGTGCCGTCGAGCGAGGGGCCGCCGCCTGGCACCACGCAATGAATGTGCGGATGGTGTTGCAGGGTCTGCCCCCAGGTATGGAGCACCGCGGTGACGCCGATTTGCGCGCCCAGATGCCTGGGGTCGGCGGCGATGGTGGTGAGCGCCTCAGCGGCGGCGCGAAAAAGGATCGCATAGACGGCGGCCTTGTTCTGGAAGGCGATCTCGCCCGCCGGCGTCGGCAGGGTGAAGACGACGTGGAAGTACGGCACCGGCAGCAGTTCGGCCTGTCGATGCGCGAGCCATTCGGCGCGTGCCAGCCCCTGGCACTTGGGGCAATGGCGGTTGCGGCAGGAGTTGTAGGCGATGCGTGTGGCGCCGCAATTATCGCACTGCTCGACGTGACCGCCGAGCGCCGCCGTCCGGCACGCCGTGATGGCGCCCATGACGCGCCGCTCGACGTAGCCGAGATGCCCGGCGCGGGCCTGCCGAAACGCTTCGCCGTGGCGGCGGAAGACATCCGCCACCTCCAGAACCGGAGCCATGGTGCCCGCTCAGCCGGGCGGCACAACCTGCAGGCGGAGCCGATCAAGCGGGCTTGGCGTGTTGCTGATGGTCTTGGTGGCGACCTGGGTGTAGCGCGCCGTGCTGGCCAGGCTGGCATGGCCGAGCAGCACCTGGATGATGCGCACGTCGGCCCCGTTCTCCAGCAGATGCGTCGCGAAGCTGTGCCGCAGCGTGTGCACTGTCACCTCTTTGCTCAGGCCGGCCGCCGAGCGGGCCGAACGGCAGGCGGCGTGCAGCACGTTGGGCACGAGCGGCCGGTCCTCGTCACGGCCGGGGAACATCCAGCGCTGCGGCCGGGCCAACCGCCAATAGCTGCGGAGAATCCGCAACAACTGCGGAGAGAGCATGACGTAACGGTCCTTGCCGCCCTTGCCCTGCTCGACCCGGATCACCATCCGCTGGCTGTCGATGTCGGTGATCTTCAGCAGAACTACCTCCGACACGCGCAGTCCGGCGGCATAGACCGTCGTCAGTGCGGTGCGGCTCTTGAGACTTGGAATTGCCTCCAGGAAGCGTACGACCTCGTCGGCGCTCAGCACGACCGGCAGCTTGTGCGGCTGGCGCGCATAGCTGATGCGCTCCGGAATGGCGTCATGGCCGAGCGTCACACCGTAGAAAAACCGCAGCGCACACACGATCTGATTCAGCGCCGGCCAGGATATCCCGATCGCTACCAAGTGTACCTGAAAGGCGCGGATATCCTCCAGGTCGAGACAATCGGGGGACCGATCGAAATATCGGCTCAACTTCGATACCGCGGCAAGGTAGGATCGTTGCGTAGCCGGCGACAGATTGCGGACCGTCATATCCTCTATCATGCGACGGCGAAGAGGGCTGATCTCAGCCATTGGAAATACTCCTGTCTGAAGGGTTGGGCTTCGAAAACCCGCAATCCTCTCAGACAGGAGGCTGCCTTTGCGATCCCTCCTCAATTGCCGCGCTAGCGGCTTAGTTCAATCCAGTTTCGCCAATCAATCGCCAAAATCTGCCAAAGTAGTGCTAGTGAAATCCCGAGATCCGTCTTAGGTTCGAATTCCGGACAGGCTTTAAATCTCTACGGCTAACAAGTGTCGATCTCGGTCAAAACCTGCCCGCGTATGACAAGTGTGATCGACAAAAGCACGCGAAGTCACGGAGCCATCCATGCGCATTGACGCCATCTCGATCGGGGTTGATCCGCCGCGTGAGGTCAATGTCATCATCGAAGTGCCGGTCGGCGGCGAGCCGATCAAATACGAGATGGACAAGGAAGCCGGCACGCTGGTCGTCGACCGGTTCCTCTATACCGCGATGCGCTACCCCGGCAATTACGGCTTCATTCCGCACACGCTCTCGAATGACGGCGACCCCTGCGACGTGCTGGTCGCCAACACCCGCGCGATCGTGCCGGGCGCGGTGATGAGCGTGCGGCCGGTCGGCGTGCTGCTGATGGAAGACGAGGCCGGCGGCGACGAAAAGATCATCGCCGTGCCGTCATCGAAGCTGACCCAGCGCTACGACAAGGTGAAGACCTACAGCGACCTGCCCGAGATCACGCTGCAGCAGATCCAGCATTTCTTCGAGCACTACAAGGACCTCGAGCCCGAAGAAATGGGTGAAGGTGCTGCGCTGGGGCGGCGCCGAGGACGCGCATCAACTGATCGCCGAAGGCATCGCGCGGGCGAGGGGGAAATAGCGCGCACCGTTCCCCCGACGCTGCGCAGCACGAAGTGATGCGCAGCAGATCCGGGGCCCATCCTGAGACTCGTGTCCAGGGGTCCCGGCTCTGCGGAGCAGCGTAAGAACGCTGCACCGCGTCCGGGACACGAGGTCGTTTTGCTGGTTCACACCGCAGGCTTGGGCAATCCGTGAATCGCGCAAGCCGCGCGCAGCGTGTTGACCAGAAGACAGGCCACCGTCATCTGGCCGACGCCGCCGGGCACCGGCGTGATCGCGCCGGCGACTTGCGAGACCTCGGCAAAGGCGACGTCGCCGACCAGTCGGGTTTTGCCGTCGGCGCCGGTGAAGCGGTTGATGCCGACATCGATCACGGTGGCGCCCGGCTTGATCCAGTCGCCGCGCACCATTTCTGGCCTTGCCGACAGCGGCATAGACCAGGTCGGCGCGGGCGCATAATTGCGGCAAGTCGCGCGAGCGCGAATGCGCAATCGTCACGGTGGCATTTTCGTTGAGCAGCAATTGCAGCAGCGGACGCCCGACCAGATTGGAGCGGCCGATCACGATCGCGTTCATGCCCTCGAGCGAGGCATGCACGCTCCTGGTCAGGATGATGCAGCCGAGCGGCGTGCACGGCGACAGCGCCGCAAATCCGCCGGCAAGCCTGCCGGCATTGTTCGGATGCAGCCCGTCGACATCCTTGGCGGGATCGATGGCGTTGATGACGGTTTCGGTATGAAGCGATTTCGGCAGCGGCAATTGCACCAGAATGCCGTGCACCAGCGGATCGCGGTTGAGCCGCGCGATCAGCGCCAGCAAATCGGCCTGCGCGACGTCGGCCGGCAACACATGCTCGAACGACGCCATGCCGGCTTCCTGCGTCTGCTTGTGCTTGCTGCGGACATAGACCTGGCTTGCGGGATCGTTGCCGACCAATACCACCGCAAGACCCGGCGTCAGCCCGCTCTCGCGCTGCACGCGCGCAACCTCAGCGGCGACGCGGGCGCGAAGCTCGGCGGCAATGCGCTTTCCATCGATGATCCGGGCCGTCATTTCGTTACCTATTCCCTGATTATTCCGACTTCGCCGCGGTCAGTCCTCGCAACGTCTCGCCGAGCCTGGCCGGATCGCCGTCGACGGCGACTTGCTTGAGGCGCGATGTCGTGCCGGACAAAATCCGCACCCTGGCCTTGGGCACGC
The DNA here is from genome assembly GCA_963722265.1 of uncultured Alphaproteobacteria bacterium. GTDB lineage: Bacteria > Pseudomonadota > Alphaproteobacteria > Rhizobiales > Xanthobacteraceae > Bradyrhizobium. The sequence continues at coordinate 5,828 of CAVRKR010000005.1, forward strand.
CGAGCGCCTTCGCCAAGAGCTCCGTCACCGCGCGGTTGGCCTCGCCGCCGTCGGCGATGGCGCGGACGCGCACCTTGACCACGCGCCGGCCATCGGCGAGCGTCTCAACGCCGTCGATATCGTCGCGGCCGCCGCGCGGCGTCACCCGCAGCGCGACACTGATGCCTTGGGTGGAATGCGCCAACGGCATCAGTCATCCACGCACGCGATCAGAAGACGCTCGGGTAGATGTAATAGGTGATCACCCGCTGGATGAACATGATGATCAGGATCAGGATGATCGGCGAGATATCGAGCCCGCCCAGATTGGGCATGAAGGAGCGGATCGGCGCCAGCAGCGGCTCGGTGATCCGGTACAGGAATTCCGCCACCGCCGACACGAACTGGTTGCGCGTGTTCACGACATTGAAGGCGATCAGCCAGGACAGGATGGCGGACGGCGATCAGCAGCCAGACATAGAGATCGAGAACGATGAGAACGATGTCGAGAACGGCACGCATGGCGGGGCTTGCTCGCAAGGCTTTAGGTCGCGGATTGGACCTTCCGCTAAATATCGGTTCCCTCCCGCGCAAACAAGGGAAGTTCCTGCCAAAAGCCCCGAAAAACAACGATTTCGCTGTTCTTGACTTGAGCCTTGGCGCGGATTGTAAATGGCGCCGATTGTTGGCCGTCGCACGTTCGAGGCGGCCGCGATGGGGCCATAGCTCAGCTGGGAGAGCGCGTCGTTCGCAATGACGAGGTCGGCGGTTCGATCCCGCCTGGCTCCACCAGCCTTCGCAGGCTACGCCTGCTTCGGCTCGGCAAGCCCTCTCGTGGCGAAGGCTGCCGCGTCGTAGCCCGAAGGGCGAAGACGGGCTACCGCCCTTTGCTAGTTTTATTCCCTCAAGCCTTGACGGTCCTTCAGCGCTTCCCCCGCGCCAGATAATCCCTCGTCTCCGGCCGCTCGTTCAGCCATCCGCTCCAGCGCTGGAACACTTTTGCCATGCGCTCGGGCTCGACACCGAGCTGCGCCATCGCCACGCCGCCATTGACGGACTCGCGGTACTCCGCGATCAGGCCGTCGCGCAGGATGAACCGGCTGATGCCGTCGATCACGACACGGCGGCCTTCGAACTGCGGGATTTTCGAGGTGAAGCTCGACAGCGACCACGCATAACCTTGCCCGCCATCGCAGACGGGATCGAACATCTCCCAGCGATAGTCGGCGGCGTCGCGATGAAACAGATCAGCCAGCATATGCGCGATGTCGGCGCGACCCCGATGGGCGCCGTAGATGTAATCGTAGTAAACCGCGTCCTCGGTGAAATGCCGGGCAAAGCGCGCGCCGTCGCCGGATTCCGCCGAGCGCGTGAACGTCATCCAACAGCTGTGCGAACTCTTCGCCGGTCATGCCGCCATCCCCATGCGTGATCCGCCGGCTGATGCTAGCACATCTGCAATTTGAAGGGGACTTCAGGACGCCGCGCCGGGCAAAGCGCGCTATTCCGCGGCTTCCGCCATCGCCGAGGCCGGCATGCGGCTAGCCAGCCATCGAGAAACCGCTTCAGCCAGGCGCGCTCGGCCACGTCATAGCACGCGCGATCTGCGAAATGCTGATGCCGCGGACGCGCGCCCGGCAATTCGAGCCGCGCATCGCCGCGCGTGGTCCAGCGATGCATCATCGCGTAGGTCACGTCGGGATGAAACTGGAAGCCGAAGGAATGTTCCGGACCGAAACGCCTGCACCGGAAAGTCGCCGCCCTCCGCCAGCAATTCGGTGCCGGAGGGCAGTTCAAATCCCTCGCGATGCCAGTGGTAGACATGGTCGGGCCAAGGCGGGCAGATCTTCAGACCCGCAGCCGTAGGGCGGATCGGATAATAGCCGATCTGCGACGCGGCCTTGCGGATGCGGCGCGACGCGGGCGCCGAGATGCATCGCGAGCATCTGCGCGCCGAGGCAAATTCCCAGGAACGGCCGCTGCTCCCTCAAGCGGCACGCGCGATCCAGTCGATCTCCCGGCGAACGTAATCATCCGGATCGTTGGCGCTCATCGGTCCGCCGAAAATCACGGCGCCGGCATGGCCCTCCAGCGTTTCCGGCAGCGCGTCGCCGAAGCGCGGACGCCTGATGTCGAGGGCGTGTCCGAGCGCCCGCAACGCATTGCCGACCCGGCCCGGGGTCGAGGTTTCCTGATGCAGGACGATCAGTACCGGCAGAAGCGATTCCTGCGATCGCCAGAGCGCCGCCGACCGCCGTCGCGGCATCGGCGGCGAGGTGCCGCACGGTTGCGGCACTGGTTTTAGCGGCGTGAGAGCGACATCGACCTTTCTTTCGCAGCCATCAAGCCGAAAATGATACCTAAGTGATTGTTAATTTCCGGTGAGTTGATATCCGCCAAGAAGCAAACCGCGGGCCAGGACGCGCTTTCGAAGAGCGGCCCTTCAGCGCTTTCGCAGCTGAAAGCGGGCGACCGCCGCGAGGATGAACCCGCGCGGGAACAGCCGCAGCATCAGCGGCACAATCTTGATGCCGAAGCCGGGCAGCACCGCCCGCTTGTTGGCCATCAGCCCGCGATATGCGGCCTTCGCGACGTCGGCCGCGGAGACATTGAGGACCGCGGAATCAAATCCGGGTTCGAACCCCGCCCGCGCCTGAAATTCCGACGGCACCGGACCCGGACAGAGCACGGTCACGCGCACGCCGCGTGGGCCAAGCTCGGCGCGCAAGGCTTCGCTGAACGACAGCACATAGGCCTTGGAGGCGTAATACACCGCCATGCCGGGCCCCGGCAGGAAACCGGCGATCGGACCCGACATTGAGGATGCCGCCGCGGTTGCCGGATCAGGTGATCGGAAAACCGCAGCGACAGATCGGTCAACGCGCGGATATTGACCGCGATGATGCCGAGTTGCTCCGCGCGATCGAGCTCGACGGCACGGCCGAACAGGCCGAACCCGGCATTGTTGACGACATATTCGACCTCGACGCCTGCGGTGGTGAGCGCGGCGGCAATCTTGTCGCCGGCATCGGGCTTGTTCGAGATCGCAGGCAATCACGATCGGCGCGGCGCCCGCCTGCGCGAGCGGCGATTTCGGCCGCCAGCGCCGCCAGACGATCCGCCCGGCGCGCCACCAGAGCCAGGCGATGGCCATTGGATGCAAAAACACGCGCCAATTCGGCGCCTATCCCCGCCGAGGCACCGGTAATCAGCGTCACCCGCTCAGTCACGATTCAATGCTCTTAGATAAGTTGCACCAGATCCTTCGACGCGAGCATACGCCTTAGGCGGGATGCAGGCCGCCTGCAAGCATTTCGGCGGTTTCGAACCCCCGAAAGTCGGCGGAATTAGGCAGTCGCCTTTGAAGACCGACCGCTCATTGCGACGCCGCATTGGGCACATTAAAATTTCGTCATGTATCTGCCGCACGATTGGGCAGCGCTTGGCGACGCGGCAGGTACGATCTAGCTGACTTTCTAGCTACCTTGGACCGCGCGGATGCCTGGCGGCGACGCGGTGCTTGAGGTCGATCCGGTCGCGCGAGGACACCCCGAGCAGGTCGGCGGCGCGCCAGACCACGTTGTCCTCGAACTCGCTGACCTGACCGTCGGCATAAACCAGCTCCCACATCATCTCGACGATGCGCAGCCGGCCTGCCTCATTCACCGAACGCATGATGACGCTGGTGAAATGATAGAGATCGACCGCCTCGCCCTCGACCAGCGTCGCCGAGGCGATCAGTTGGTCCGCCGTTCCCGGATCAAGCCCGAAGCGGCTTTCGATCAGGCTGTGAAGCTTGCGCTTTTCGACGTCGGACGGTTCGCCGTCGAGCGAAATGACGTGGATCAGCAGCGCGGTGGCGGCCAGGCGATATCCGGTATCGTCAAAGTCGCGCTGCGCGTGCGCAGTGGGAGAAACAACATCGGCGATGAATTGGCGAAGTCCGTCGAGCATCATTTCCTGCCGAAATACCAGGGAAACCTGCCGCCGCGCTGACGGCTTGAATCGAATATATGGGCCGGAAACTCGAGCGCGCGCAATCCACTGGCATCGCGCATCCGCATTACGGATCGTCAATCTCGGGGGCTTTAGGGTATCTCGTACACCAGGACCTTGTCGGCGATGCCCCGCAGCGCCGCCTGCTTCTGGATCGGCGTGATCGCCTCCTTTTCCAGGATGGCGGCGACCGCGGGCGCATCGATCACGGCTCCGGTGACGTGGATCGCCTGCGAGGTCGACAGGCCCTGGACCCGGGCGGCGATATTGACGGTCTGGCCGAAATAATCCTGCCGCTCGTTGAGCATGACCGCCAGACACGGCCCCTCGTGAATGCCGATCTTGACCACGAGATCGTCGGTGCCGCGCTCGGCGTTGAGCGCGTCCATCGCCGCGCGCATCCGCAGGCCCGCGACAATCGCGTGCTCGGGCCGGACGAAGGTCGCCATCACGGCATCGCCGATCGTCTTCACCACCGCGCCCTTCTCCGACGAGATGATCTCCAGCAGCGCCTGGAAATGCGCGCGCACCAGATCGAATGCGGCGAGATCGCCGACCCGCTCATACAGCGCGGTCGAGCCCTTGAGGTCGGTGAACAGGAACGTCAGCGAGGTGATCTTGAGGCGCTGGTCGATGTTGAGATTGTCGGCCTTGAACACGTCGCGGAAGGTCTGGTTGGACAGCATCCGCTTGGCGGTGAGGAACGGCCTGCGCTTGCCGAGCAGGTCATGAAGCGCGTCGGCCGCGATAAAGACCGTCGGCAGCGTCCGCACGCCGGCCTGATTGTCGAGCGAAAGCCGCAGCGGGCCCGGACGCAACGTGATGGAACCGGTCGGCGGGTGCGCCTTGTTGTAGATCAGCGAAAGCTGCTGCCGCTCCCTGGTCGGTTCGCCCTGCACGTCGATGAAATGCGCCGAATGCGTCACCGGCTCGAACACGATGATGAATTGCGGCGGCAGCTGCAGCGACATCACCGCCCTCTCGCCGGCCGGCAGTTCCAGCGCGTCGAGCGTCACTTCGCTCGGTCAGCGAGGCGAAGGAATCCTTGTCGAGATCGATGCCCGAACTCCAGAACACCTGCTTGTAATATTCCCACAGCGGCAGCGTGTTGGGATCGTGCGCGGCGATGCGCCTGATCTTGGGGCTGACGGTAAAGGCGACCTCGACCTGCTCGTCGACGGAGGGCTCGTAGCCGCAGGCGCATAATCCGCAATGGTAGTCGTCGTGGCGCAGCGATTTCAGCGTGTCGTGCGCGTCGAGCACGCCGCTGCAACCGGGGCAGAGCACGTTCCAGGTCAGATCGAACAGACCGAGCCGCGAGGCATGCAGGAAGCCGGAAATCACCCGCTCTTCGTCGAGCCCGCCACGTCTGGAAAAATCCAGCACGTTGATTCGGTTGAGCTCGTGGTCCTCGCCCTTGTCGATGAGCTCGGCGATAGCGTCGGCGACCGCCGGATCGGCGGTCTGTTTCAAAACCGAAAACTGGGCCTGCTATGTCGTTCATGACCTCAGCCTAGATGGGATCGCAAGCGCCCCCGGGCAAGCCCCAGTCAGCGCGCGCGTGATGCGGAACATCGGCGAGCGATCCGGCTGCGTCGTCACGACGCCGACCGGCATCACCGGCTCCTTGTCCAGCAGCGTGACGCGGAACGCGCCGATGATCCTGGCAAGCGCCAATGTGGCCTCCACCAGCGCGAAATGCGCGCCGATGCAGATCCGCGGGCCGACGCCGAACGGCAGATAGGCAAAGCGGTCGGGCGGCGGCGCCGGCGGCATGAAACGCTCGGGAATGAACGCGTTCGGATCGCGCCAGAGCTTTTCATGCCGGTGCAACAGCCACGGCGCGATCAGGATCACGTCGTTCTTGCGCGACCGGCATGCCTGCGACCACATCCGGCGCGGCGGCGGCGCGCGCGATCAGGAACGCCGGCGGATAAAGCCGCATGGTTTCATCGACCACCGCGCGGGTGAATTTCAGCCGGTCAAGATCGACCCCGCCATTGGCTGCCGCCTCTCGCACCTCGGCGGCCAGTCGGTCCTGGGTTACGGGATCAAGCGCAAGCAAATAGAGCGACCAGAACAGCGCCGTGGCGGTGGTCTCGTGGCCGGCGAGAATCATGGTCGCGACCTCATCGCCGAGCTGCTCGTCGGTGAAGGCGTCGCCGGTTTCGGGATCGCGCGCGGCGTCCATCAGATCGAACAGATCGCGCGCCGGTGCGCCTTCCTTCTTTCCGGCGGCGCGGCGCTCCGCCATCAGCATGCCGACAAACTGCGTCCATCGTTTGCGGAAACGGGCGCGGGAAAAATCCTGCGGGCTCGGCCAGCCGAGCGGCAGCACCATGTCGAGCAAATGCGGCCGCGCCAGCCGGTCGCCATACTCCATCACGAAGTCGCGCAAGGTCGCGCCATGGCGGTCCATCCCGAACGAAAACATGGTGCGTCCGGCGATCTCGAGCGTCATCCGCTGCATCGTCTCGCGCAGATCGACCGGTCCGCCGCAAACCGTCTTCAGCTTGGCAATCGTCTCATCCGTCACCGCGATCATGTGCGGAACGAGCGGTGGAGACCGCGCGCGGCGTAAAGGCCGGCGCCAGCGTGCGCCGCTGATGCTTCCAGGCCCGGCCCTCGGCGATCAGCACGCCTTGGCCAAGCATCGGACGCAGCACCCGGATGCCGGCCGGCGGTACGCGTGTAGTTCTCGTAGTTGTCGACCAGCACATGCCTGATCGCATCCGGCGTGTTGAGAATGAAGCTGGAGCGCCAGAAGAAGCGGCCCTGGATGATGTCTTCCTCGTAGGCGCGCTGGCCCCAGGTTCCGATCGCGCTGTCGCGCATCGCCGCCAACCGCCCGAGCGCGGTCATGGTTTCGGGGGCGCGCGGCGGGCTGGGGGGAACCAGCGGGCGAGATTTGGCGGGAATGTCCCAGGCTTCGGCAATGCTCACGGGCGCCCTCGCAAAAAGCTGTGACTGGATAGCACTTGTAGCCCGGATGAGCGAAGCGATATCCGGGGCGGATTCTCAAGGCACCCCGCATGTCGCTACGCTCGTGCGGGCTACTCATTTAATCATATCAGGTCCAAATTCCAGGCGCCATGAAGGCGCCGGAAGGCTGCCGAACAGGCGCCCAGAGGTACATTTGTGACCGCCACGCGATTTTGGGTATTTTGATTTTGGGTATTTTGGCGCTAGCCAAGCCCGCCCACGGCGCCCCAACCACTGGACAGCCAAGGACTTAGGCAGGCATCACTGCTGCGGGAATCACTGCCGGCATCGACGTATCAACGGAACACGACATGACCCAGCCAAGACGCTCGATATTCGCCACCGACGGCGTCGCAGCCCCGCTGACGGCAGGTCACGTTCCGGCGGATCTGGCTGGCGAGCCTGCTCTCCAATCTCGGTCTGTTGATCCAGGCGGTCGGCGCGGCCTGGGCGATGACCCAGATGACGTCATCCGCCGACAAGGTCGCGCTGGTGCAGACCGCCCTTGATGCTGCCGGTGATGCTGATCTCGATGCCGGCCGGCGCGATCGCCGACATGTATGACCGCCGCATCGTGGCGCTGATTTCGCTGTCGATTTCGCTTGTCGGCGCCACCGCGCTCACCGTGCTGGCGTGGTACGGGCTGGTTACGCCGGAGATCTTGCTGGCGTCTTGCTTCGTCGTCGGCAGCGGCATGGCGCTGTTCGGTCCGGCCTGGCAATCCTCCGTCAGCGAGCAGGTGCCGGCGGAAACGCTGCCCTCGGCGGTTGCGCTGAACGGCATCAGCTACAATATCGCGCGCAGCTTTGGCCCGGCGATCGGCGGCATCGTCGTCGCCGCGGCCGGCGCGGTCGCAGCCTTCGCCGCCAACGCCGTGCTGTACATTCCGCTGCTGGTCGTTCTGTTCCTCTGGCGCCGCACCAGCGAGCCGTCGCGGCTGCCGCGCGAGCGCCTCAACCGCGCCATCGTCTCGGGCGTGCGCTACATCGCCAATTCTCCCTCGATCAAGATCGTGCTGGCGCGCACATTGGTGACCGGCGTGATCGGCGGTTCGGTCTCGGCACTGATGCCGCTGGTCGCGCGCGATCTCTTGCATGGCGGCGCGCAGACCTATGGCATCATGCTCGGCGCCTTCGGCATGGGCGCGGTGATCGGCGCGCTCAACATCGCCGAAGTGCGCAAGCGCTTAAGCGGCGAGGCCGCGATCCGCGCCTGCGCGTTGTCGATGGGAGGCGCGATCGCTGCGGTCGCACTCAGCCATGAGCCGGTGCTGACGGCGGCCGCGCTGGTGGTTGCCGGCGCGGTGTGGATGCTCGCGGTCGCGCTGTTCAACATCGGCGTGCAGCTCTCGGCGCCGCGCTGGGTGGCGGGGCGCTCGCTCGCGGCCTTTCAGGCGTCGATTGCCGGCGGCATTGCGATCGGAAGCTGGGGCTGGGGACACCTGACCGACGCGGCCGGCGTGGAAACGGCGCTGCTGGTTTCCGCCGCGCTGATGCTGGCCTCGCCGCTGCTCGGGCGCTGGCTGCAAATGCCAAGGGTCGGCGCGCGCAACGAGGATGCCGAAGTGCTTGCCGATCCCGAGGTGCAGTTGTCGCTGACCGCGCGCAGCGGGCCGCTGGTGGTCGAGATCGAATATCGCGTCGCTCAGGACAATGCCCGCGCCTTCCACAATGTCATGCAGGAGGTGCAACTCAGCCGTCAGCGCAACGGCGCCTATGGCTGGTCGATCGCGCGCGACATCGCCGATCCCGAGCTGTGGACCGAGCGCTATCATTGCCCGACCTGGCTCGATTATCTGCGCCAGCGCAACCGCGCGACGCAATCGGAACGCGCGCTGCATCAGCGCGCGATCGATTTTCATCGCGGACCCGATCCGGTGCGCGTCCGCCGCATGCTGGAGCGGCCGTTCGGCTCGGTGCGCTGGAAAGAGGAAACCCCGGACAGCGCCGCCGGCGAGGTGTTGCCGGTTGCCTCCGCGGCGGCGGGCGGCAGCACTTAAAGTTAGAAGGATGACGACACTAGGCTGAGTTGGAGGCGCGGCAGGCGGCCGCTTCTCCCTCGCCCCGCGAGAGGGTTGGGGTGAGGGGAATCGCGAATAAACAAGATAAGTTCACGTTTCCGGGCTGCGATTGCGGCAGCGGCGCATAAGCGAGCCGGAGCCGGCCCAATGGACCCCGAACGGCTTGACGGCGCGCGGTTGCTGTCTTATTCTAGCCAGAAAATCTAGCTAGCAGGAATCGAGACATGGCCCGGCGCAGTTGGTCGGTTCAGGATGCGAAGAACCGCTTCAGCGAGGTCGTCGAGGCCGCGCAACGCACGCCGCAAACGGTCACCAAGCACGGCAAGCCCACCGTAGTTGTGGTGGACGTCGTGGAGTACGAGCGCCTGCGGCATCTCGAACGCGCGCGGGCACCATCCTTTGCCGATGCGCTGCTCGCCATGCCGCAGGACAACGGTGAATTTCCGCGCCGTAATGTGCGGATGCGCGATATCGAGCTCTGATGTTCCTGATCGATACCGTCACGCTTTCCGAACTGCGCAGACGGGAGCGCGATCCGATGGTCGTTAAGTGGTTCGAACGGCAGCGAACGACCGACCTTTTCCTCAGCGTCGTCAGCATTGGCGAAATCGAGCGCGGCATCGCGCGACGACGCACGACTGATCCAGGTTTCGCCGCCGCGCTTGCGGACTGGCTGGACAGGATACTGACCCTCTACGGCGAGCGCGTCGTACCATTCGACCTGCGAACAGCTCGGCGTTGGGGCACCCTGAGTGCTGCTCTTGGAAATGAGAGCGCCGATCTCATGATTGCGGCCACGGCGCTCGAACACGGACTCACCGTAGTCACGCGCAACGTATCGGATTTCGAGCCTACCGGGGTCGCCGTCCTTGATCCATTCAGCCGCCGGCCTGGCCGGAAGCCATAGCTCTGCCGCCGCGCATCTTTATCGGCCATGGCGCAGGATTGAATTGAGCGAACTTCGTCGTCCGTGAAGAATGTCTTTTAGGCGTTTAGGCGAAGCGTGGCGACGAGAAGGCGCGATGTAAGATCGACAGCAACAGGGCACGCCAAAACTCTTCGAACCAGCGGCGGAGCAGGCTGAAGTTGTAACCGGCCGCGGCGAGCACGGCATTGATACGGTCGCCATCCCGGCCCTTGAGATAGTTGCGGCGCATCCGATGGTCGTCCTTGAGATGGCCGATGACAGGCTCGACGGCGGCCCGCCGGCGCATTTCGCGGCGGATGGCCTTGGTCACATGCCGGACCTGGCCTGAGATCCAGACCTTGAATCGATCGGGATAGTTGTGGCCGCGATAGCCCTTGTCGCCGTGGACGCGGCGCACGGCAACCCCGGTGAGCCTTTCGAGATCGGCGATGACCGGTCCGAGCGTGTGGCCGTCATACGGGTTGCCGTGCAGGGCCTTGGCATTCAGCACGAACTGCCCGCCCTTGGGCGCAGTGACCGGAGTGGCAATCGATACCTTGCAACCGAACTCGTAGGGCGCGCGAGCCTTGCCTTTGCCGATACACTCCACCTCGGGTGCGTGCAACGAATAGACCTTCGGCCCGCGCTGGCGCTGCTCTTGAAGACGGACCCGCAGCGCCAAATCGAGCAGCGGGCCAAAGCGGTCTTCGAGCGCCGCGTTGCCCTCGATCTTGCGGCGAATGTCGCGGATGATGCGGCCGAGCCGGGTTCGCAGGAATTTGAGCTCGCGCCGGGCGCGCTTGAACTGGTGGGCATGGGTGTAGCGCCCCACCATGATGGCGGCTCGCTTGGCTACGCGCAGATAGCTCTGGCGCAGTTCGACACCTTCGCGCCTGGACAGGACGGCCAGCTTCTCGATCGCACGGTGGGTGAGCCGTGCATCGGTCGGATGCGCGATCGCCTTCTCCTGGACGGTGGTGTCGACCACCACCCGTTCGAGGTCTTTGCTCTCAATCGCCCCCGTCCGGTGCGCAACCGACAGGCTTTCCTGCAACAGCGCGGCGATCTGCTCCTCCCCCAACCGCTGGCGCCAGCGGGTCAGCGAGGAGCGATCAAATGGCAGCTCGTGCCGAAACACCACTTCCCCGCAGAAGTACTGGAAGTACGGGTTCTCCACCCACCGGTCGCATAGGGCCTCATCAGAGAGGTTGTGCATGTGCTTGAGGATCAACAGTCCGGCCACCAGCCGCGTCGGCAGCGGCGGTTGTCCCGGACCCACGCCGCACACCGACGCAAAACGTCCGCCCAGAAAACCCCAATCGATCTCCCGCGCCAACCGTACCAGCGGATGACGAAGGTTGATGATCTTCTCCAAAGGCGGTTGAAACAGGTCGTCCTGACGTTCGTCGCGTGGCTGGCTCATCGTTCTCCCCGACAGCGAATCTCGCGGTCGAAGGAATCACGAACCAGCCAAATCCGGAATCCCAAAACGCAAGAAAATCGACAGGCGCCCCAGCCTTTCTTGCAAAAACGATTACTTGCTCAGATCAAATCATGTCGAACAATCAATCGCTTCCAAATTCTTCACGGGCGACGAACTTCAGAGGTACAATTGGATATCGCGGAATCTCGCGCCGCGACCTCTGAATTTCCGGGTCTGCGCCAAGTGGCGCATCCCGGAATGACGACGCGACACACTACTGGCCGTTATCCGTCAATACCTTGTCGCAGGCCCTGCTGAGCCGGGCGCGATGCTGCTTGAGACAGCCGAGTACAACCATATCGCCATCATTCATCACGGCCCTGCAAAAACGCGAGACATCGCGCGCGCAGGCATCATGCCCCTGCTGCGCCGACGCCGCGGAAGCCAACAGAACAAGCGGTAAAACAAAGAGAATTCTCAACATCCGGCCGTGCCTCATATTACCGATGGGCGCGATCAAATTCCGCCGCGCCGTCGATGTCAATGCGCGAAAGGCGCGCAAATCGGTGAGCCGAACTTCGTCGCGGTGGGCCCAAAGCGAAAAGTCGTCATGACCGGCACCGGCCATGACGACTTCACGAAATCCTTACGGGAGCCTTGTTGCAGTCAAGCCTTGCGGGGCTCGAAGTTACTTGGCTGCGACCTTGCTCGACTTCGCCGCCGCCATATCGCGATCCATCACAGCGCGGCAGCCGGTGCTCAGATCGGCGCGATGCTTGACCATGCACGCCGTGATCTTCGGAATGTTGGGAATTTCGGAGCTGCACAGGCGGAACGCATCGCCGGTGCACATTTGCTGCGCCTCGGCACTGAACGCGAAGCTGGAGGTCGACGACAGCGACGAGAAGGAGGCAGCGACGGCCAGCACTAAACCAGCCTTGCGAAGCGTGGTGGCGAAAGATGCGATCATTTTAGGCTCCCGTGTTGCGCCGGTCATTGGCGCGTTGTGATGCCTATGGGTGCCTCATCCCCGTGTTTCGTACTGTGACGCCTGTCACGCCGATGCCGAACTGTGATGTCCGTCACTCAGACGGGGCCGGCCCGCCTTCAGCGCCATCGGTTTCGGGGCAATTGGGCCCGGCAAGCGGGGCCGCGTTGGTGAGGCGTTAACGACTATTTCCCATAAATGACGGGAGTTCGATTTGATCTTTTGTGTTTGAGAAAGCGTAACCATGCGTAGCGCGTTAGGTTTGATGCTGGCGAGTTTTGTGGCGGCTGTTGCGATCGCCGGCGTGTGGTTCTGGACATCGCCACACGGCAATTTGCCGGCCCCCCAGACCGTCGCCGCCGCGCAAGCGGCCCCGCTTGCAGCCGCCGCGCCCGCCAAATCTGCGACTCTTCGTAGCGAGGTTGAGACCACCGGCACCATTCCGGCGCCCCCGGCCGCAGCCCCCCAGCAAAAAAACGACTGCGCCAATTCCGATGCGCTCGGGGTTGCCCGCGTGGTGGAAATCGACACCACGGGCGGGCCCGGCTTCGGCTTTGAGCATTTCAAGCAGTTTGACTTTCTGGCCGACAAGGAGGTCGTGCTGACCTTCGATGATGGTCCGTGGCCGGGCAACACGCCCGCCGTGCTCAAGGCTCTCGCCGACGAATGCACAAAAGCGGTTTTCTTCCCTATCGGCAAGCACGCCACCTATCATCCCGAGATCCTCAAACAGGTGGCCGCCGCCGGTCACACCGTCGGCGCCCACACCTGGTCGCATGCCAATCTGAATTCCAAGAAGATGACCGACCAGCTCGCCAAGGACGAGATCGAAAAAGGCTACAGCGCCGTCAAGCTGGCGATCGGTGCCGCACCCTCGCCGTTCTTTCGCTTTCCGGAATTGCAGCATGGCCCCGCGGCGATCGCCTATCTCGGCTCGCGCAACATCGCCATGTTTTCCTGCGATCTCGATTCTTTCGACTTCCGGGCAAAGAACGCCGACCAGATCATCAGCACCGTCATGACCAAGCTCGACAAGCAGGGCAAGGGCATCATCCTGATGCACGATTTCCAGAAGCACACCGCCGAAGCGCTGCCCGCTTTGCTCCGCCGCCTGAAGGCCGGCGGCTACAAGGTCGTGCAGATGAAGGCCAGGACGCCGCTGCAAACCTTGCCCGAGTATGACGAGGCGCTGGTCAAGGACCTTAAACTGCCGGTGGCGAGCACGCGTCCAGTCGGCAGCGTGGTTCAAACGGTGTCGCAGTAGCCGCCGCCCGCAAACTCAATTGAGAGCGTCATTGCGAGGAGCCAACGGGTCGCAATGACGATAGGCAAGGAGGCCTTCAGGCGCTGCGGCCGCAGGGTTTTTGACCCTTGACGGCCTGAAGCGGCGCGTGGGCCGACGGCGCCGCCACTTTGCTGGCGGCGAGAAATTCCGCGAAGGCAATCTCGGACGACCAGCTCACATAGCCGACGGTCGCGCACCCCAGCGCCAGCAGCACAAGAATCTCGACCAGCGCAATCCGAGCGATGGCTGGCCAGAAATCCCGGCGACTGACTGTGCTGTTGCTGGTTCGTAACGGCACGGATCTCTCCAAAAAGCTCGCAAGGCTCTTCTAGCGCCAAAACAAAATTCCGCTGTGAAGGGCCTCACATATGAATGAATAAAGTTCGGTCGAACAAATTTGTGTGCCGGCCCGATCCGAAGAAGGCCGGATCGGGCCGATCAAAATGCGGCAGCGACGCTTACCAATAGATGCCGTGGCGATGCAGCTCGTAAATCACCCGGGCTTCGGTCGATTCGCGCTTGCGCTTCTTCTCGGCCTTCTTGTCGGACACGGGCTTGCCGGAATCGGGTTTGGCCTGATCGGCGGCCGGATCGACCACAGCAGGCCGCTCGACGAATTTCGGCGCATCCGCCTTGGGTTCTTCGGTCTTCGGGGCTTCGACAGCCTTTTCGACAACCTTGGACTGCTCGGCCACCGCCGGCTCATCACTGGAGGCCACCGTCAGGCCACGGGACACCCCGGCCTGGGCGGAGGCGGATATCAAGACCATCGCGGCAATGAGAATGAATTTACGCATGTGAAAGTCTCCCCTGGTTGATGGCCGGAGACTTAAGGAAAACCGGCGGCGAGTTATGTGAGGCGGATCACGCTGGGGTTTTGAGGCCGAAAAAACCTGTGTTCGGGAGGCCTTCAATGGAAGCCGAACCGGCAAGCCGCGCCAATGCCGCGAACCCAGAACACGTTCAACCTCGACGACGCGAAGCTACCGACTGCCGTTGCTCGGCGACGCGGCCGTAGAGAGAATCGATTTGCTCCCTGAAACGCGCTTCAACCACCCGTCGCTTGACCTTGAGGGTGGGGGTGAGGCTTCCGTCCTCGATCGTCCATGGCGCGGTGGTCACATGGATGGCGCGCACTTGCCAGAATGGCGGCAGGCCGCGCGTCTGGGCCGCGATGTGCGAGAGGATCGCATCGGTTGCTGCGGACACATTGAGATCGGCCCGATCGACCGCAAGGTCACGCGCAAGCGATAGCCAGCCTTCGCGATTGAGCACGAGGATTGCAACGACGCAGGGCCGCTGGTCACCGATAACGCACACCTGCTCGAACAGCGGATCGTTCAGGATCGCCGCCTCTACGGCGCTCGGCGCGACATGCTCGCCGGTCGAGAGAACAAGTAGTTCCTTGAGTCGGCCGGTGATGAAGACGCTACCGCCTCTGATCTCCGCGATATCGCCGGTCCTGAGCCAGCCATCCGGCGCCAGAGCCTGCGCCGTCGCCGTCGCATTTTGCCAGTAGCCCTGCATGACCGCCGGCGATCGCACGACGAGTTCGGATTGCTCGCCGAGTCTGATTTCAAGGCCGTAAAGCGGCTGCCCGGCCGAACCGGGCAGGCTACCCTCGATGGCCGTCGACGTGACAACGGGCCCGGCCTCGGTGAGTCCATAGCCCTCGATCAGCGGCAAGCCAAGGCCGACCAGGAATTGCGCAACCTTGGCCGAGAGCGCGGCCCCGCCGCTCATGGCCACGCGGGCGCGCCCTCCGAAGGCAGCCAGCACCTTGCGCGCGACCAACCGTTCGAGCAACGGCCAGAGCATCGCGCGTGCAACAAGGCCAGGCGCCGGGCCGCGGCCATGCCGATGTTCATGCCGCTCCCAGCCAAGGCTGCCAGCTCGCGCAATCATCCGGCGCTTTAACGGACTGGCTTGCGCCTGGCGGCGAACCTCCTCGTAGATTCGCTCATAGAGTCTGGGGACGGCGACAAGCACCGTTGGGCGGATGGTCGCGAGATCCTCTTGCAATCGCTCGACCGAGCGGGCGTAGACAGCGCGCGCG
This sequence comes from uncultured Alphaproteobacteria bacterium, assembly GCA_963722265.1. Classification (GTDB taxonomy): domain Bacteria; phylum Pseudomonadota; class Alphaproteobacteria; order Rhizobiales; family Xanthobacteraceae; genus Bradyrhizobium. The sequence goes on from CAVRKR010000005.1 coordinate 21,464, forward strand.
CCTGCCATCATGGGCAGGTAGTAGCCTATCGTGCGCTCGAAAGCGTGGGCCAGCGGCAGAATCGAGAGAAAGACATCGCCTGGCAGCGGCGGAATGAGCTTCGTGTTCGCTTCGGCGTTCCACAGGATCGCGGAATGCGTGAGCATCACGCCTTTCGGACGGCCCGTCGTCCCCGACGTATAAACGATGGTCGCGACATCCTGCGGCGCGCAGCGCAATGCACTGGTGTCGGGCCGGCTTTCCGCGAGGGCGCCAGGCAGCGTGGAGAACCGCACGTAACCCGCCGGCAAAACGGATACGCCGTCGAGCCCGTCCCTGACCCAGACGTGCTCGAGCGCACCGTTGGCGTCGACGAGCGGCGCAAGCATCTTCCATCGCGCGGCGGTATCGATGAGGCAGAGCCGGGCGCCCGAATCCGCAAGCACGAAAGCGATGTTTTCGGGACTGTCATGCGCGTAAAGCGGCACCGTGATCAGGCCGTTGGCCGTTGCCGCCAGGTCAAATGCCACCCAATCGGTGCCGTTCGGCAGCAGAACCGCGGCGCGATCGCCCGGTTTCAGCCCAATGCCCGCGATCGCCCCGCGCATGCTGGCGACGCGCAGCGCCATCTCCCGCCAGGTCTGCTCTTGCCAATGGCCATCCCGATGCTCGCAGTAAGCAACCGCATCAGGGTGACGCTCCACACATCTTGCGAACAGCCCGGGAAGGGTCCCAGCCTCCGCGCAGGATATCAGGTCGGTCCGTTCCGGTGGCTTCGATCCCATGTTTCAACTAACGCACGGCGACGCCCTTCCGTGTTGACTTCAATCAACGCGGCTCGCATTTCGCCAGCGATCGATCAATGAAGATATAATGATGTCAATGAGATGTATGGTGCCGCAAGAGGGATTCGAACCCCCGACCCCGTCATTACGAATGACGTGCTCTACCAACTGAGCTATTGCGGCGGACCAAGTGGCAACGCGTTCGGCAACCAGCCTCAAAAAACGCCCGCACCTGATATCGGGCACCGCGCGGCTTGGCAAGAAAAACGCTGGCCCGCGGCGCCGAGACGCTTTTTCGTCCAAAAAATGCGGCGTCAGCCGCCCCAGCGGGACAGGAATCCGCGCCAGCCGCCTTGCTGCCCTTGCGAGGGGGCCAGCCGTTCGGCGAATTCGTCCATTTCGGGTTCGTCATCGATGCCGGGATCATCGGGCGGGCGCACGATCGGAATCACCGCGGGGATGACGGGAGCGGGCTTGTCGGCCGCTTTTGGAATGTCCGCGCGCGCGCGGAACAGAGGCGGCGCCGCGGCGGGTACGGCTTCGGTGGGTGGCGGCGCCAACTCCGGGGAAGGCGGCTTTGCGGGAGAATTGTCTTGCGCGGCCGACAGCGTCACCTCTGCCTCACGTGGTGGCTCGACGCGGCGTTGGGTTGCGAGCATCGCCTCCTCAAAGGGGGAAGATTCGATCGCGCTGCTCTTGTCGGACGGCAGCGCCGACAGCGGCCTCTGCCACTGAAAAGCATCGAGCCGGCCCGACACCGGCGAAACCGGCCGCCACCGATCCGAAACGTAACCATCCGCGGTCCAGACCGGATCGTGCAGCGCGCGCACCGCGCGCAAGGTCCAGGCCCGCGCCTTGCCGCTGTCGCCATGCTCGGTGCGTTCGATCTCCGCCATCAGCATCGCCACGCGCTGCGTCGGCGCCGCGACGAACGGCGAAAGCACTTCGCGCGCGCGGGCAAATTCCGAAGCGTCGATCGCGGCGCGCGCCACCGCAAGCGCGCTTTCGAGATGTCCCGGCGCCTTCGCCGCCAGCGTCTCCACCCGCACCAGCCGCTGACGCGCGGAATCGCCGAGCTTCACATGGGCGTAAGCATCCGCCAGATCGGGATGCGGATGGGCCAGCCAGGCCGTCTCCACGATCCGCATCGCCCGCCTGATCTGATGCGCCTCGCTTTGATATTTCGCCGCGAGCACCGCGGCCGGCACCAGCGTCGGCGCGAGCCTGACCGCTTCCATCACAGCCTCGCGCGACAGATCGCGGTCGACCGTTTCCAGTTCCAGCGCGCGCGCCGTGAGCAGCACGCCGCGCTGACGCCGGTAGGCCGCCTTGTCGATCAGGCCGGAAGCGAGATTATTGTCGAGGATCGCAAGCGCGCCCGTCCAGTCGCCTGAGGCGCAGCGAAATCCGAGCACGGCATGCGAAGCCCAGGTCGATGACGGCGAAAGATTGAGCGCCTCCTCGGCGATGGCGACCGCGGCCACCGGATCGTCGGCGCGCTGGGCTTCGATGAACAGCCCGCGCAAGCCCAACAGCCGTGTGTCGGCGCGCGCGGCCATGGCCCGGAACGCGTGCCGCGCGGCTTCGCGGTTGCCCTCGAGCTGGGCCGATTGCGCGTGCAGCAACAGCGCCAGCGGATCGTCCGCAGCGTGGCGGCGCGCGATTTCGGCATGCTTGCGGGCGGCAGCCGAATCGCCGTGGCCGATCGCAAGCAGCCCTTGCGTGACGGCATGCCGCCCGCGCGCGTGACGCCGTTCGCGCGCGCGCCGGCGGAGCCTCCCGGGCAGGCGCCAAAGGGCGAGTACCATCGTCCAGGCCAGTATTGCGACGACGACGACAATGCCGAGGCCAAGTGCAAACACGGGCAACGAGGGACGGGCACGATACACGCCCCACGTCAGCACGACGTCGCCGGGCTGTTCGGCCACCCACGACGCGCCGGCGGCTGCGAGCGCGATCAACAGCAGGAACAGGATGATCCGGTACATCGATTCCCTATGGCGCTGGCCTCGCGAGCGCCGCCATCGCTTCGGTCGCGAAATGACGCGAGGCGGCGAGCGCCGCGTCGCGCGCATTGGCCTTGTCAAGCCATGCTTGCGCGGCGGCGCGATCGGCGGGCGCAAGCGTATTCAACTCGCGCCGGGTATCGGCCAGATCGTTGCGCAAGGCCGCGGCAGTAACCCGCGCGACGATGGCGCTGCGGTCATTGCCCGCGGTGTCGGTGCGCTCGATGCGAACGAGCTTTGCGGCCCCCGCCTGCAGGCGATCAAGGACGCCGGTGCCGGTGGTGGCGTTGCCCTGCGCCGGCGGCGTCAGTTTTGGCACCAGCGTCAGAATCTCGCGGCCGAGGCTGGCCGGGTTCGGCACGCCGGAGGTGGCAAACTCATCGAGCGGCTTGAGCGCATCCGGATTGGGCGCGAGCGCCTTCGCAGCAGTAAGCGCTGCGGCAAATGGTTCGCCCTGCCGGACCGAAACGTCGAGCATGGAGGCTGCGACGACGCGGCGAAGCGCCAGATCGTCCGCCGGTTGATTGCGCTGCTGTGCGGTGTCGGCATGGCCGGCGCGTTCGATCTCGTTCAGACGTTCGTTGATCGCGGCAAGATCGGGCGACGCGCCGCCTTCGCGCGGGACTGATTTCACCGCGTTGAGATCGGCGGCCAGTTTCTCCGACTGCGCACGGGCGCCGGCGATCTGGCCGCGCAACGAGGCCACCGACTTCTCCAGCGCATCGAGCCGCGCGGCAAGCGCCGTGTCGTTGGCCGCAGGCTTCGCCGAGCGCGCCTCGAGATCAGAGACGCGGGCCACCAGCGTATCGATGGCGCTCGCATTGGTCTGTGCATTGGCCATCGGCTGCGCCGTCTCGCCCGGCCATCCGATACCCCAGGCCACCGCGATCACCAGCGCGGCCGTGACCATGCTGGTCGCGGCTGCCACCAGCGCCGCGGAAAACGCCGTGGCCCAACGCCAAGAAAGGCGCGGAGAGAGGCGCGAAGGGAACAGTCGGGAAAAAGACCAGACGAAATATCTCTTGAAATATCTCCTGGACCGGGCGGCGGCATCGCCGCCCTGGGTTTGCCCCGACACGTCCGAGGCCTCGAGGTCGATGGTCGGCGGGGCACGACGGGGCCGGCCCGGTTCAGGCTGCTGTGAAGGATCTTCGGACCTGTCTTCGTCCATCCTGTAGTTCCTCTTGATTCGGCCGCGTTCTAGCGCGATCAGGTCCGCAAAGCACGTTCCAACAGCGCAAATAAGGCATTTTCATCCGGCGATGCCGCGACCATGACCTGGGTCGCCCCGGCGTCGCGGAGAGCCGAGGCAACCCCTGCCGAGATGCAGCATTGCGGAACCGAAAGCGCCGATATTTCGACGCCAGCCGCGCGAACCGAATCCAGAAACGCGCGCGCGCTGCGTCTTGAATAATGCAACACGGCCTCGACCTGGTTCGCGGCAAAGGCATCGCAGGTCGCGCGCGGCAGGCTCGACAATGGAACCATCCGGTAGGTCGTTTGCGTCACAACGGTAAAGCCGCGCTCGCCGAGCTCGCTGGCCAGATCGCGGGCAAGGTCGGCGCCGGCGAGATAGAGCAATGGGCTTGTTTTCTTGAGCGCCTTCACCTTGACGCTGGCAAGCACGCAATCGCGCAAGTTTCCCGCATCGCCCCTTGTCGAGATCACCTGCCCGAATCCGGCTTCGCGGGCGGCGGCCGCGGTGTGCTCTCCGACCGCAAACAGCGGCAGCTTGAGCATCGGACTGCCCTTGAGCCCGGATGCGATGCCACGCAGCGCGTTGGCGCTGGTGACAATGATTGCGCCGTAGTCCGTGTCCGCATCCTTATGGAAGGCCAAAGCCTCAAACCGCAGCATCGGCGCGAGCAGCACCTCAAATCCCCTGGCCCGCAAGGCCGCGGCGGTAGCCTCGTCGTCCGGATGCGGGCGTGTCACGAGAATGGCCATGCTTTAAACTCTTAAGGCTCGGAATTCCCATCGCAACGACGATTGCGCCTGGTGGAGTGGATTTGACATTCGCTCCTACCTAACCGCAAGCTCTGAGAGCGAATGTCAAATCCAAGGCTCCACCAGATGCATTAAATTTGCTAGTGGTCCTTTGATTCCAGCATTCGCAAGAGTGCCTGCTGCGAGCTAGTGCGAATACTGGAATCGGACCACTGGTGACGGAGGAATGCTACCGAGTTAAGGGAAACGCCGGATTGCTTAAAAGCACAAGAGCCCAGATTGACTAACGACACGCGAATATTGGTGCTGGGGATCGAGACCACCTGCGATGAAACCGCGGCGGCCGTGGTCGAGCGCCGGAGCGACGGTACGGGGCGGATCCTGTCCAACATTGTGAGGTCGCAGACCGAGGAGCATGCCATTTTCGGCGGCGTGGTGCCGGAGATCGCGGCGCGCGCCCATGTCGACCTGCTCGACAGCATCGTGGACGGCGCAATGAAAGAGGCCGGCGTTTCCTTTGCGCAGCTTTCGGGCGTGGCGGCTGCCGCCGGCCCCGGCCTGATCGGCGGCGTGATCGTCGGGCTGACGACGGCGAAAGCGATCGCGATGGTGCACAACACGCCGCTGATCGCGGTGAACCATCTTGAGGCGCATGCGCTGACACCGCGACTGACCTGTGCGCTGGCGTTTCCCTATTGCCTGTTTCTGGCGTCGGGCGGTCACACCCAGATCGTCGCGGTGATCGGCGTCGGCAAATATGTCCGCCTCGGCACCACGGTCGACGACGCCATGGGGGAAGCCTTCGACAAGGTGGCCAAGATGCTCGGCCTGCCTTACCCCGGAGGGCCGGAGGTCGAGCGCGCGGCGTTAGGCGGTGACGCCAGGCGGTTCGCCTTTCCGCGGCCGATGCTCGGCCGCCCGGATGCCAATTTTTCGTTGTCGGGATTGAAAACGGCGGTGCGCAACGAGGTCAGCCGGATGACGCCCGTGGAGCCGCAGGACATCCGCGATCTCTGCGCCAGCTTTCAGGCGGCGGTGCTGGAATCGACCGCCGACCGCTTGAGCGTGGGCTTGAAACTTTTCCACGAACAGTTCGGTCCGCCGCGTGCACTGGTCGCGGCCGGCGGGGTTGCCGCCAACCAGGCGATCCGCGGCGCCTTGCAGGATGTTGCCGCGAAGGCGCAGACCACACTCATCATTCCGCCGCCTGCGCTTTGTACCGACAACGGCGCGATGATCGCCTGGGCCGGCGCGGAGCGGCTGGCGATCGGTCTGACCGACACCATGGACACCGCCCCGCGCGCCCGCTGGCTGCTCGACGAGAACGCCACCGCGCCAGCGGAGTATGCCAATACGCGGGCGGGATTTTGAGGGGTATTCGATGGAAACAAAATCGCGCCGCGAGCAAAGCCTAGCCTCTCCCCGCAAGAGCGGGGCGACGTCGGCGCAAAGCGCCGGGTGAGGGGGACTCTCCACGAGCGGAATTTGCGGATACAGCCCCTCACCCCAACCCTCTCCCCGCAAGAGCGGGGCGAGGGAGTACATGCGGCGCGGGGTGAGGGAGTACGTACACGCGAGGTGAGAGAGTTTGACTGAGGTCGCGAGATGACGGCATTCAATCGAGTCTCCGTGGTCGGCGCGGGCGCCTGGGGAACGGCGCTGGCGGGCGTCGCCGCGCGGGCCGGCCGTGAGGTGGTTCTTTGCGCGCGCAAGGCGAGCTTGGCGGCCGAGATCGCCGCCACGCGCGTCAATCCGAGATTGCCGGGGGTGAAGCTCGCCGCGAAAATTGGCGTGACCGGCGATATCAAGCTCGCCGCATCGGCGGAGGTGATTTTGATCTCGACGCCGGCGCAGCACCTGCGCGCCGCGGTCACGGAGCTTGGCCCGCATCTTGCCGGCGCGACGGCGCTGATTGCCTGCGCCAAGGGCATCGAGCGCGGCACCCACAAATTCATGACCGAGGTGATCGCGGAAGCCGCGCCCAGGGCGAGGGCGGCGATCCTGTCGGGGCCGAGCTTTGCCGAGGACGTGGCGCGGGGGCTGCCGACCGCGGTCACGCTCGCAGCCGGGGATGCCGAACTCGCTGGCCATCTGGTGCAGGCATTGGGATCGGCGACGTTTCGGCCCTACCACACCACAGACGTCCGCGGCGTCGAGATCGGCGGGGCGGCGAAAAACGTGCTGGCCATCGCCGTCGGCATCGCGGTCGGCAAGAATCTCGGCGCCTCGGCGCAGGCCGCGCTCACCACGCGCGGCTTTTCAGAATTGGCCCGTTTCGGCCGCGCGCTTGGAGCGCGCGCGGAGACGCTGGTCGGTCTGTCCGGCCTCGGCGATCTGATCCTGACCTGTGCGAGCCCGCAGTCGCGCAATTTCGCGCTGGGCCTGGCGCTCGGCCGCGGCGAGGCGAGGCCGAAAGACCAGCTTGCCGAGGGCGAATTCACCGCGCCGGTGCTGATAGAGCTCGCGGCGGCCGAGGGCGTCGATATGCCGGTCTCGAATGCGGTCGCCGACATCCTGCGCGGCACCGTGACCATCGACGACGCGATCGAAAGCCTGCTGACGCGGCCGTTCAAGGCGGAGGGGTGAGCCGGAGCGAATGGTCTCGATTGAACAGTTCGCTCCGCGTGCGGTGTGGACGAACCTGCCGATCAACAAACGCTTCAAGCAAAAGTGACCTCGGTTCCTAAAAGATAATTGAGTGTTCAACGCACATCCGCCACCCTCATATGGATCGTCTCACCGAATTGAAGCGGATCAAGTGCGCGGGGAGGAGACCATGTCCATCGAAAGCATTTTGAGGCGGAAGGGCACCGAGGTAGCAACCATAGGTCCGGACGCCAGCACCAAGAGAGCTGCGGACTGGCTCCGTGCAAAGAATATCGGCGCTCTCGTGGTGACGAGTGGGGACGAAGTTCTTGGTCTCATTTCCGAACGCGAAATCGTTCATGCATTTTCGCGCTATGGCGGGGAAGCCGCGTCGATGCCTGTGAAGGAAATCATGCAATACGGTGTAACCACCGTGTCCCCGGACGAGAGCGTCAATCGCGTGATGAACCTGATGACGCGCCATCGCGTGCGCCACATGCCGGTAGTACGCGGGGGCAAGCTGGCCGGTATCATCAGCATCGGCGATGTCGTCAAGCATCGACTGGAGGATCTGGAGCTTGAGACCAACGTCCTGCGCGATGTCTACAACGCCGCGCGTTGACGGCTCAGGCGTCTCCCATAAGCGGGCCGTTTACCCGAGCACAAACCTCACGAGATCACCAAGACCCGAGCCTATTCCGTCCGGCGTGACCCCAAGCTCCTCGACCGGCGTGGCCAGGCGATTGACCCAGAAGGTCGGATAGCCGAACCATTTGGCGCCGGCCGCGTCCCAGCCCGCAAACGCCGCAAATGCAATTTCATCTTTTGCAAGTCTAAAGGCATCGAGGCCCATCTGATAGGCGCGCGGATCGGGCTTGAAGGCTTTCACGCTATCGGTCGACAGATGCGGTTCGAAGAAGCCTTCGAGCCCCGAATTCTTCACAGCAGAGTCCATCATCGCGGAAGTCAAGTTGGACAGGAAGACCATGCGGATGCCGACAGCCTTGAGTTGCTTCAACGCGGGCGCGACATCCGGCCAGGCTTTCAGCGTGAGCCAGGTCTGCATCAATTGGTCGCGCTTGTCGGCGGATAGGTCAATCCCGCGCGCCCTGGCCGCAAAGGCCAGCGCTTCTTCGGTCACCTGCCAAAAGTCAACATAGTGACCGCCGAGCGTCCGCAGCCAGGTGTATTCGAATTGCCGCGCGCGCCACGCTTCGCTCAACTCCGCGCTCTGGTGGGGAAACATCTCGTCCACCCTGGCAAAGATCGGGCGCGGATCGATGATCGGAAAACCATCGAAGGCAACCGCCTTGATTTTTTTAGCTTCGGCCGCCAGCCCGCGATCCGCTGTCGCCGCCGCGGCAACCACGCCGCCGGCGGTCAGTGTCACAAAATCCCGGCGGTTCACGAACATGATGATTCCCTCGTTAAAGCTTCACTCTTGACGGCGCTTATATCTCCGTCTTGGTATTGGCGTCGTCACAACCAAGAGATGGCCGTCATGAATTACTGGCTGGTGAAATCCGAACCGTCGAGCTGGTCGTGGGATCAGCAGGTCGAAAAAGGCGCCAAGGGCGAGGCCTGGACCGGCGTGCGCAACTTCACCGCCCGGCAGAATCTCGTGAAGATGAAAAAGGGCGACCGCGTCTTCTTCTACCATTCCAACGAGGGCAAGGAGATCGTCGGCATCGCCGAGGTGATCAAGGAGGCCTATCCCGACCCGACCGACAAAACCGGCAAGTTCGTCTGCGTCGACATCAAGGCCGACAAGCCCCTGAAGACGCCAGTGACCATGGTGGCAATCAAGGCCGAGAAGAAACTTAGCCAGATGGCGCTGGTGAAATATTCGCGCCTGTCGGTGCAGCCGGTGACGGCGGAAGAGTGGAAGATCGTCTGCAAGATGGGCGGGGTGTGACCTCGACCCCGGGTGAGCGCATTCGCGCTCACTCGGGAGGAGCCGCGCCAGCGACGTCTCGATGGATGAGGGGCACCATCGCGGCCTCATGGTTCGAGACGCGCCAAGATGCGCTCCTCACCATGAGGGAAACTAATGCTCTATGCCGCCACTGATTCGCCCGTCGTGCCAATCTGTCGCATCCCGACGGGATTGATCTCGACCCCAAATCAAAAGCATTTTCCCGCGCTGTCCCGCCTCACCAAGAGGGGCGTTTCGCGATCGTCACGAACGTTGGGTGCGGGATGCGGTGGACGCTTTGGCGGCGCAAGACGGGCGGCGCTTGAAGCGGACGGCGAAGTCGTGTGGTCCTGACGCCCCGACGCTGATGTCAAGCTTGCGAGGTGATGATCTTGCGGGCGACGGTGGCAAGAAAGCCCGGTCACCGGCCGGTCACCGGGGAGAGCGCGAAGGAAACCGTTAAAACCATCGTGCAGGGAATGCCGGGCCGATCCGGCGTACCCGTGGTGACTACGCTCGTGTGCTTTTTTCAATTCGCACGCGAGGCTATGGGTGCAAACGGCGCACCCGGCATTCCCTGTGCCCTCTGTTCGAGGGTGGATCGTTCAACAACTCGGGCGCGCTTCGCGTCGCAAGAGCGTGGAGTCGTGGTTGTTTGAAATCAAATAATATGTCGCCCTGGACAAGCGAGCGAAGCGAGCGCGATCCGGAGACCATAACCACAGGCGAGCATTGTTACGGCGCGCGGTGGCCCCATCATTTGCAATCTCTCAAGCCGGTGGCTATGGGTCCCCGCGCTCGCGGGGACGACGAGAGAGGCACGCTGCGCTCACGCCGCGGCCGCCATCACCACTTGCGCCAGGAGCGCCTCGCGCTTCGATTGCGTGCGATAGCCCTTCATGGTCGCCGCAAAGCGCTCGAGGATGCCGTCCTCGAACGCGGTGACGATGGTGTCGTGGACATAGCTCTTGCGGCAGATCGCCGGCGTGTTGGCAAGCTCGTCCGCCGCGGCGCGGACGGCTTCCAGCACCTGCTTGCGGCGGCCGCGGGCACTTGCCGCCGGCGAAATCCGCGACAGCAATTCCAGCACCACGGCGGAGGCCATCAGGGTGCGGAAATCCTTCAGCGAAATCTTGATGCCGGCGATCTCGCGCAGGAAGGCGTTGACCTGCGTGGTCGAGACCGTCCGCGCATTGCCGGAATTGTCGAGATACTGGAACATGCGCTTGCCCGGCACGCCCTGCAAAATGCCGATGGCGCGCACGAGCTTGGCGGCGTCGCATTCCTTGCGCACGGCCTTGCCGCCCTTGGCCTTGAAGGAGAGCACAAAGCTGTCGCCTTCCAGCGTCACGTTCGACTTCAAAAGCGTGGTGGCGCCGCGGGTGCCATTGAGCCGGGCATAGGATTCATTGCCGGGCCGGATCGCGGTGCGCGCGATCAATTCGATCACCGCCGAGAGCGCAAATTCGCGGGTCGGCAACTCGCCCGACAGATGCTGCGAGACGTTGCGGCGGATCTTCGGGAGTGCGGCGACCAGCCGCGCCAGGCGGTGGGCCTTGCGGTGTTCGCGAACTTTCTCCCAGTCGGAGTGATAGCGGTATTGCAGCCGGCCGGCAGCATCGCGCCCCACGGCCTGCAAATGCGAATTCGGGTCGGGCGAATAGCGCACTTCGGCATAGGCGGGCGGGACCGCCATCGAATGCAGACGGCGGATGGTCCGGGCACAGCGAATGTGCGAGCCGTTGGCGCGGACGAAGGAATAGCTTTTTCCGCGCTTGATGCGGCGAATGGTCAACTGGTTCTGCTCGCCGAGCTTGAGGCCGTGTTCGCTGGCGAGAGATTCCACGGAAGGCGCCGTCTTGGCTGGCGTCATTTTGGCGGGCGACTTGGCAGCCGAATCGTCCGCGGACGGCGCAGGATTTGCCGGCGGCAACTTCGGATTTGCTGGCGGGGCTTTGGGCCACTGCCCGAGCGCCTTGGCCAAAGCCACGGCGGGATCGGCCGCAGCAGGCTGCGCAGCTTCCAAATTCTGCTGATCCATCATGACTTTAGACGCCTTGCTCCAAACTCTACCCTGCTCGATACCAGATTTTCTTGTTCTTTTCGGAAAGGGGCTTTCGCCCCGGGGGGGCCATTTAGGGGGTTATTGCAGCCAGCGCCAGCCCCCAGCCATGCGGACGACGGTTTCCAGGTACCGTTGCCGGTACGCGCAGACCTGCCTTGCGACCTTTCGCCACCCAAAAAAGCGATCGGCAACGCCCCGATGCCGGCCGACGTTTCACGGAGATTTGCGAATTGATCCCGCGCAAGACACAAGCCCCGCCGAAGGTCGTATTCGTTCTCCTTGTCGGCGCGGCGAGGCCCGGCGCATACTTGTTTCAATAATGAAGACGGCTTGCAGTGCTCGCGTCCACGGGCCGCATGGGTGGAGGATCAAATGTCCGAGAAGATTTACGACGTACCGGCCGAGTGGGGCACGCGCGCCTGGATCGACGACGCCAAATACCGCGAAATGTATGCGCGCTCGGTCAGCGATCCCAACGGCTTCTGGGCCGAACAGGGCAAGCGCATCGGCTGGATGAAGCCTTTCACCAAAGTCGAGAATTCCTCCTTCGCGCCCGGGCATATTTCGATCAAATGGTTCGAGGACGGCGTGCTCAACGTCGCCTGGAATTGCATCGACCGGCATCTGGAGAAGCGCGGCAACCAGACCGCCATCATCTGGGAGGGCGACAATCCGTCGGAGTCCAAACACATCACCTACAAGCAGCTCCATGACGAGGTCTGCAAATTCGCCAACATCCTGCGCACCCGCAACGTCAAGAAGGGCGACCGCGTCACGATCTATCTGCCGATGATCCCGGAAGCGGCCTATGCGATGCTCGCCTGCGCGCGGATCGGCGCGATCCACTCGGTGGTGTTTGCGGGCTTTTCGCCCGACAGCCTCGCCCAGCGCATCAATGACTGCCAATCAAAGATCGTGATCACCGCCGACGAGGGCCTGCGCGGCGGCAAGAAGGTGGCGCTGAAGGCCAATGTCGATGCCGCGCTCGCCAAGACCGGCGGCGTCGACTGGGTGGTCGTGGTCAAGCGCACCGGCGCCAAGGTCGATATGAACCCGTCACGCGATCTCTGGTACCACCAGGCCGCCGAAATGGTGACGACGGAATGCCCGTGCGAGCACATGCATGCGGAGGATCCGCTGTTCATCCTCTACACGTCGGGCTCGACCGGCCAGCCCAAGGGCGTGCTGCATACTTCCGCCGGCTATCTCGTATTCGCGGCGATGACGCATCAATACGTGTTCGACTATCATGACGGCGATATCTTTTGGTGCACGGCGGACGTCGGCTGGGTCACCGGCCACAGCTATATTATCTATGGGCCGCTCGCGAACGGCGCGACCACGCTGATGTTCGAAGGCGTGCCGAATTACCCCGATAATTCGCGGTTCTGGAACGTTATCGACAAGCACAAGGTCAATATTTTCTACACCGCGCCGACCGCGATCCGCGCGCTGATGCAATCCGGCGACGAGCCGGTGAAGAAGACTTCGCGCGCCTCGCTTCGCCTGCTCGGCAGCGTCGGCGAGCCGATCAATCCGGAAGCCTGGGAATGGTATTATCGCGTGGTCGGCGATAGCCGCTGCCCGATCGTCGACACCTGGTGGCAGACCGAGACCGGCGGCATCCTGATCACGCCGTTGCCGGGCGCCACGAAACTCAAGCCGGGTTCGGCGACGCGGCCGTTCTTCGGCGTGGTGCCCGAGATCGTCGACGCCGATGGCAAGGTGCTGGAGGGCGAGTGTCAAGGCAACCTCTGCATCGCCAAATCCTGGCCGGGGCAGATGCGCACCGTCTATGGCGATCACGCCCGCTTCGAACAAACTTATTTTTCGACCTACAGGGGCAAATATTTCACCGGCGACGGCTGCCGCCGGGATGCCGACGGCTATTACTGGATCACCGGCCGCGTCGATGACGTGATCAACGTCTCCGGCCATCGAATGGGCACCGCCGAGGTGGAAAGCGCGCTGGTGGCGCATTCGGTGGTCTCAGAGGCCGCTGTCGTCGGTTATCCTCACGACATCAAGGGACAGGGCATTTATGCCTACGTCACGCTGATGGCCGGCACCGAGCCGACCGAGGAGCTGCGCAAGGAGTTGGTCGCCTGGGTCCGCAAGGAGATCGGCCCGATCGCTTCGCCCGACCAGCTTCAGTTCGCGCCCGGTTTGCCGAAGACCCGCTCCGGCAAGATCATGCGCCGTATCCTGCGCAAGATCGCCGAGGACGAACCGGGAAGCCTCGGCGACACCTCGACGCTCGCCGACCCCGCGGTGGTGGACGATCTGGTGCAACATCGCCAGAACAAGAAGGACGCGCCGGCTTAAGGGGAGGTCGACGCCCCTTTCTCCAGATGCAACGGCGCGCCGTTTTACAATGCGGTGCGCCGCCTTCCGGGATCGCAATCACGGAACTCGTCAATTACCGAGAATTCTATCGTCACGGGCTACGATCGGGCGCGTCATGCCCATGCTTTAGGGCTTCGGGCCGAATCACAGGCAATGTGCTAAGGTTCGGGACGCCGATAACAGCACCTCCTCTCCCGCCATTGTCACTCCCGGATCGCCATTCCCGAATGTTTCCTGCGGAGTGTTGTTTTCAGGTCATTTACTTTGTTTCGAACATTTCCTTTCCTGCTCCCGCAGGACCAGTCCCGCCGGCCGTCGTGGAAAGCGTTCGGTTAACGCGCGCGGTTAAGAATTGGTGGGAGACCCGCTTTCCTCGGGTTCGGTCGGAATTGACGGCCCCAAAAAGGGGATCGGCGGAAGCATTGGAGAGAAAAATGTCGTTGAGGATTGCGGTGGCGGTGGCGGCTACCATCGGGGCGGGGGTTTTGGGCACGACAAGCGCGCAGGCGCGGCCGGATATGGTTGGCTTCCGGGGCGACTATTCGCCGGGGACGATTGTGATCAAGACCAATGAGCGCCGGCTCTATTACGTTCTCGATACCGGGCACGCGGTTCGCTACCCCGTGGGCGTCGGCAAATACGGCAAGCAATGGGCCGGCACCACCCGGATCGACGGCAAATACCGCAACCCGGCCTGGTCGCCACCGGCCGAAGTGAAGCGCGACAAGCCGCATATCCCGGACCTCATTCCCGGCGGCTCGCCGCGCAATCCGATGGGCGTCGCCGCGATGACGCTGGCGGGCGGGGAATATGCGATCCACGGCACCAACATGCCCGGCTCGGTCGGCGGGTTTGTCTCCTATGGCTGCATCCGCATGCTCAACCCGGATATCACCGACCTGTTCGAGCGCGTCTCCGTCGGCACCACGGTGGTGGTGACGCGCTGATCGCGGCAGATTGGCTGGGTCAAAAATCCGAGGCGATGCCCTTGTTTTCCCAGTCGCCATACCGGGTCGGTTCGGGGCCCTTCGGGCCCTGAAGCTCCTTGGGCGCGGGCTTCGCCTCGGCCGCCGCCAGCCTTCGCGCTTCGGCCTCGGCCAGCGCCCGCTTGGCAGCGGGCGAAAGCGGTTTGCCTTCGGCGGCTGGCTCATCCGTTGGGGTGCGCGAAGGATCTTCGGTCATCGACGCTATTCCTGCCGTCGTCGGATCGGCCAGCCCCGGGTTCTAGCCATGCGGGTCGGAGCTGGCCTCGAGAAGTCACATGAGGGATTCTTACATTTGGCATATTCTACTGCCAAAGGGATTCGGACCTCTCCGATGGCAAGAGCTGAAATGCGAACTGCTATCCGATTTCGCAAGATTTAAAGGCTCATGCCCCCACAACGATTCGCCCAGCCATCCGAAGCGCCCGGTCTCGCGGCGCGGCGGATCGCGGCGGACATTCTCGACGGCGTTCTGCACAAGCGGCGCACGCTCGACGAACAGCTCGACGGCGCTGGCGCGCATCCCGGACTGAAGAATCTCTCCGACCGCGACCGTGCCCTGATGCGGCGCCTGGTGGCGACGATCTTGCGGCGGCTGGGTACGCTCGGCCACATCCTTTCGCGGCTGCTTGACCGCGGCGTTCCGACCGACGCACCGCGGGCGCAAAGCGCGCTCTTGATCGGCGCCGCACAGATTCTCTGGATGGATGTCCCCGACCATGCCGCGGTCGATCTGTCGGTGCGGCTGGTGCAATCGGATCGGCGGGCGGCGAAATATGCCGGTTTGGTCAACGCGGTGCTGCGCCGGTGCGCCCGCGACGGGCAACCGCTGATCGAGGAGGTCAAATCGCAGACGCTCGACGTCCCGCCATGGCTGATGGCGCGTTGGGTCGCCAACTATGGCGATGCCGTCGCGCGCGACATTGCGGCGGCGATCGGCCAGGAGCCGTCGCTCGACATGACCGTGAAGTCCGATCCCGAGCAATGGGCCACGCGCCTGCACGGCGAAACGCTACCCACGGGATCCGTACGCACGCTGCTGCAGGGTTCGGTGACGATGCTGCCGGGCTTTTCCGAAGGTCATTGGTGGGTTCAGGATGCGGCCGCCGCTTTGCCCGCTCGCCTGTTCGGTGAGGTTGTCGGCAAGAAAATCGTCGATCTCTGCGCCGCCCCCGGCGGCAAGACCGCGCAGCTCGTGCATGCCGGCGCCCGCGTGACCGCGGTCGACCGTTCCCCCAGCCGCATGGCGCGGCTGCGCGACAATCTGGCGCGACTGAAGCTCGATGCGGAGATGGTAGTGGCCGACGGCGCCGAATGGCTCGATCGAAACCATGACGGAGATTTCGACGGCATCCTGATCGACGCGCCCTGCACCTCGACCGGCACGATCCGGCGCCATCCCGATATCGGCTGGCTGCGCCAGGAATCCGATATCGCTCCGTTGGCGGCGGCCCAGAAGCGGTTGTTGCAGAAGGCGGTTGCCTTGCTGAGGCCGGGCGGGACGCTGGTCTATTGTACCTGTTCGCTGGAGCCGGAAGAGGGCGAGCAGGTGGTTTCCGCGCTTTTGGCGTCCGAAACCGCGATCCAGCGGATACCGATCGAGGCCGGCGAGGTCGCCGGTTTGAGCGAAATCGTCACAGCGGAGGGTGATTTGCGCACCCTGCCCTGCCACTTGCCGCACCGCGACCCACGGTTGGGCGGACTCGACGGCTTTTACGTCGCACGGCTGGCGCGGCGGACTTAACCTTGATTTTACACCACATTTCCGCCTGTTGGGCTGATTCGCGCGGTTTCAAGATGGTGTCTTGGGCGCGTTTTTCGGATTAAAAGGATTCGGCAGAGAATCCTCCCAATCAAGGCAAGGCGTGTCGGTCGCTCAACGCAGACGTATCTCGACGCTGATCATAAGCCGCTTTGCGCGCAACATGGTGGCGCGTGCGAGCGGAGGTTCGGTGGCGCTATCGCTGCTGTGGCCGGGCCGCACCGACCGCCTCATCATCGCCCCGCACGACCTGCGTACCGCCGACGCCACCCGCGCCGCCGAAATCTACGCCGGCCGCTTCGTCTTCGCCGGCAAGATCGTGACCTGCCATGGCCGCTCGATTTTCGAGCTCGAGCCGCCATCGGAGGATTGGGAGATTGCGCTCCTTGGCTTTGGTTGGCTTCGCCATTTGCGCGCGGCCGATACCGCGCTCACCCGCGCCAATGCGCGCGCGCTGGTCGATGACTGGCTGTCGAATCAAGGCTTCAGGCGTCCGGTGGCGCGGCGCGCCGAGGTGCTGGCTCGCCGCGTGATCTCGCTATTGTCGCAGGCTCCGCTGGTGCTCGGCGATACCGACGGCAAATTCTATCGGCGTTACCTGCGCGGGCTCACCCGCGAAATCCGCTATCTGCGCTACGCCATGCTCGACAATCCCGACGGCGTGCCGCGGTTGCAGGTATTGATCGCGCTTTGCTACGCCTCGCTTTGCCTCGCCAATCAGTCGCGACACATTCGGGCTGCGGCACGCAGGCTCTCCGAGGAGTTGCAGCGGCAAATCCTCCCCGACGGCGGGCACATCTCGCGCAATCCCGGCGCGCTCATCGAGCTCTTGATCGACTTGCTGCCGCTTCGGCAAACCTTCGCGGCCCGCAACATCGCGCCGCCGCCGGCGCTGTTGAATGCGATCGACCGCATGATGCCGATGCTGCGCTTTTTCCGCCACGGCGATGGCAGTTTCGCACTGTTCAACGGCATGAGCAGCGCGCCTTCCGACGTGCTCGCCACCTTGCTCGCCTATGACGACGCCCATGGCGCGCCGATGGCGAGCATGCCGCACACCGGGTTTCAACGGCTTGAGGCCGGCAACACGACGATCATCATGGACACCGGCCCGGCGCCGCCGCCAAGCGTCAGTCACGACGCCCATGCCGGCTGCCTCTCGTTCGAATTGTCGTCGGGGACGAGCCGGATCGTCATCAATTGCGGCATGCCATCAACCGGCCGCGACAACTGGCGCAGTTTTGCCCGCAGCACACCGGCGCATTCGACGCTGACTTTTCATGATGTCTCGTCCTGCCAGTTCGTCGAGTTCTCGACGGTGAAACGGTTGCTACAGGGCGCACCGATCGTCGGCGGCCCGACCAATGTGGAAAGCTATCGCGAGGAGGTCACCAATGGCGAGCTGCTCACGGCATCGCATGACGGCTATCTCGACCGGTTCGACGTGGTGCATCGCCGTGTACTGATGCTCTCGCATGACGGCATCAGGCTCGACGGCGAGGACTCCCTGACGCCCGGAGCAAGTGGCCGGATCAAGGGGCATGAGACCGACTACGCGCTGCGGTTTCACCTGCACCCCTCCGTGAAGGCAAGCCGCCTTAGCGACGCGCGCGGTGTCATGCTCGTATTGCCTAACCGCGACGTCTGGACTTTCGAGGCGCTGGACGACAAGGTTGAACTCGAGGACAGCGTTTTTCTGGCCGGCAATGATGGACCGCGCCGTACCGCCCAGATCGTGATTCGTCAGGATTTGCGCCATGCTCCCTCGATCCGCTGGAGTTTCGTACGCTCGCCGGCTTCGGCGTCGGCCACGACGGCAAGACGCAATGCACGCCGTGAACCGGAGCTTCCGCTGTAATATTTGTGGCCAACCAGGGGCCGGCGTGCGCACCGGTTTTATCGCTGACAAAACCGTGCTACCCGGCGACCCCGTCATCAGGGATTGAGGCATGTCTGACCATCTACGCCACGTGACCCGCGCCTTGCTGTCCGTTTCCGATAAATCCGGGTTGGTCGAGTTCGCCTGCGCGCTGGTTAGCCATGGCGTCGAGCTGATCTCAACAGGTGGTACCGCCAAGGCGATAGCGGCGGCGGGACTGAAGGTGAGGGATGTTTCGGAATTGACCGGATTTCCCGAGATGATGGATGGAAGGGTCAAGACCCTGCACCCCAAGGTCCATGGCGGGCTATTGGCGATCCGTGACAACGCCGAACACGCGCAAGCGATGAAGAGCCATGGCATCGCGCCGATCGACCTTCTGGTCGTCAATCTCTATCCGTTCGAGGCCACCGTCGATAAGGGTGCCGGCTTTGAGGAATGCATCGAGAATATCGATATTGGCGGACCCGCGATGATCCGCGCCGCGGCGAAGAACCATGACGATGTCGCCGTTGTCGTGGAACCGCAGGACTATCAGGCCGTGCTCGATCAGCTCACCGCCAACAAGGGCGCCACGACGCTTTCGTTGCGACGGCGTCTTGCCGCCAAGGCCTACGCCCGCACCGCCGCCTACGACGCCGCGATCTCGAACTGGTTTGCGCGCGAGATCGACACCGAGGCGCCGGATTTTCGCGCCTTCGGCGGGCGGCTCATTCAAGCGCTGCGCTATGGCGAGAACCCGCATCAGACGGCGGCGTTCTATCGAACGCCCGACAAGCGCGCGGGCGTCGCCACGACGCGGCAATTGCAGGGCCGGGAGCTGTCCTACAACAACATCAACGACACTGATGCGGCGTATGAATGCATCGCCGAGTTCGAAGCGAAGCGCACGGCGGCCTGCGTTATCGTCAAGCATGCCAACCCCTGCGGCGTCGCTGAAGGCGCCGATCTCGTCAGCGCCTATCGCAGGGCGCTGGCGTGCGATTCGACCTCGGCCTTTGGTGGCATCGTTGCGCTCAACCGCACGCTGGACGCGGAGGCCGCGCGCGCCATCACCGAAATCTTCACCGAAGTGATTATCGCGCCGGACGCTACCGAGGAAGCCATCACCATCGTCGCGGCAAGACGCAATCTGCGGCTCTTGCTGGCCGGTGGCCTGCCCGACCCTCGCGCGGCCGGACTGACTGCGAAGACGGTCGCCGGCGGCTTGTTGGTGCAGAGCCGCGACAATGCCGTGGTCGACGACATGGAGCTGAAGGTGGTGACCAAGCGCGCGCCAACCGACGCCGAATTGCGCGACCTCAAATTCGCCTTCCGCGTTGCCAAGCATGTCAAGTCCAACACTATCGTCTACGCCAAGGAGTTCGCTACCGTCGGGATCGGCGCCGGACAAATGAGCCGAGTGGATTCCGCGCGCATCGCCGCGCGCAAGGCGCTTGACGCGGCCGGGGAATTGAAGCTCGCCGAGCCATTGACGAAGGGCTCCGTGGTGGCATCGGACGCATACTTCCCGTTCGCCGACGGCATGCTGGCCTGCATCGAGGCCGGCGCCACCGCGGTCATTCAACCCGGCGGATCGGTACGCGACGCGGAAGTCATCAAGGCCGCCGACGACCACGGCGTCGCCATGGTGTTCACCGGCGTGCGGCATTTCCGGCACTGAACATAAACGTGTGAGCCACTAGGCCTTCACCCGTCCCAGCAGCGCCAATCCGCCGACAAAGAACAACACCAGTACCGCCATGCCGGCCTTCTGGCTTCTTGTCACCGCGGTGAGGATGCCGATCAGCAGCGGTCCGATGAAGGACGTGACCTTTCCGGTCAGCGCGAACAGCCCGAAATATTGCGCGATGCGGTCTTTCGGCGCCATGCGGATCAGAAGCGTCCGCGATGCCGCCTGCAGCGGACCGCCGGCCGCACCGATCAAACATCCGAGCATGAGATAGGCGCGCTCCGCGGGCGCGGCGAACAAGGCGCCGCCCGGCACAGGTGCAGCGACCTTGATGAACAAAATCGAATCCTTGGCAACCAGCAGGATCGCCGTGATCGAAAACAGCAGAATCAGCATGCTGCCGGCGATCACGCGCTTCGGTCCGAGCTTGTCGTCAAGCTTGCCGCCGAGCCAGGCGCCGAAGGTGCCGGCGATAGCGAGGATAATGCCGAAGGTGCCGATCTGGATCGTGTTCCAGCCGAAGGTGCCGGCGGCGTAGATGCCGCCGAACGCGAACAGCGACACCAGCCCGTCGGTATAGATCATATTGGCGAGCAGGAACGCCGCCATGGACTTCTGCTTCGGCAATTCGAGCAGCGTCTGTTTCAGTTCGGTCAATCCTTCCCGCAACGCCTCGCTGACCGCCCGCTTGGCGGGATAATCCGGCGTCACCAGAAACATCGGCAGGGCGAACACGACAAACCAGATGCCGGTCAAGGGACCTGTGATGCGGTCACCTTGATGCGTGACGGGGTCGAGGCCAAACAGCGGCGCGAAGCCGAACAGCGTCCGTCCGGTTTCCGGGTTTGCTGCGAGAAAGCCCAGCACCAGGATAAGGCTGAGGATGCCGCCGACATAGCCGATGGCCCAGCCGGTGCCCGACAATCGGCCGATTCTTTCCGGTGGCACCAGCGTCGGCATCATCGAATTATTGAACACGATGGCGAATTCGACGCCGATGGTTGCAACCGCATAGGCGATGAGCAGCGCTGGAATCGCGCCGACGTCGCCCGGCCTTCCAAACCACATCAGCGAGGCGCCGATCACCAGGAGCGCGCCGAACGCCGCAATCCACGGCTTGCGGCGGCCGCTGGCGTCCGCGATCGCGCCCAGCACCGGCGACAAAAATGCGATGATCAACCCTGCCGCTGCCGTGGCAAATCCCCATAACGACTGGCCGCTGGCGGGATCGGTCGCGACATGGGTCGCAAAATATGGCGCAAATACAAAGGTAGTGATCAGCGTAAAAAACGGTTCCGCCGCCCAAGCAAAGAATATCCAGCCAACGACAGCCGCCCGCGGAGGATAGTCGTGCTGCAGATCAGCAAGGTGCGCGCCCGAAGCCATGACCGCCATGCTCGAAAAATCCTTGTCCATCGCGACCGGGCGTGGTGCCCTCGGCGCCGAAAGCCATATAGCATTCGTGGCGGCATCGACTGCTGCGTTTTTTCCGGTTCGACGGAGGAATGGTGATGAATTCCCTCAAGGCAAGATGGCGCAAACTATTTGCGGCATTCGTGCTTTTCGCTGCGTTCTGCGCCTCCGCGACCGCGCAGGAACAACGCCGCGGCTTCTACACGCCCCCGGCCGCCGACACCATTCATCCGGTCGTCGCCGAGCACGGCATGGTGGTGGCGCAGGAGAAAATCGCCGCACGCATCGGCGCCGACGTACTCAGCCGCGGCGGTAATGCGGTCGACGCGGCGGTGGCCACCGGATTTGCGCTGGCCGTAACCTATCCACGCGCCGGAAATATCGGCGGCGGCGGGTTTATGGTTATCCACTCAAAGGAGCGCGGCGAGGACGTCACGATCGATTATCGCGAGACCGCGCCGGCCGCCACCACCCCGCAAATCTTTCTCGGGCCCGACGGCAAACCCGATATCGCCAAGTCGCGCGATTCCGCGCTCGGCATCGGCGTTCCCGGCACCGTGGCAGGATTGAGCCTGGCGCTGGAAAAATATGGCTCGGGAAAATTTACGCTTGCGGAATTGCTGAAGCCCGCAATCGCGCTTGCCCGCGACGGGTTTGTCGTGACCGACGACGTTGCCGACACCATGCCCGAAGAGTACTCGCGGCTAGCGCACTGGCCGTCGGCGACCAAGATATTTTCCGGCAAGGACGGCGCACCCTTGCACGACGGCGACCTGCTGGTTCAGGCCGATCTGGCGACGACGCTGTCGGCGATTGCCGAGCAGGGCCCGCGTGGTTTTTATCAGGGGCCGGTCGCCGAAAAGCTGGTGAAGGGGATTAGCAAGGCTGGCGGCATTATGACGCTGGACGATTTGAAATCCTATTCGGCCACGATCCGCGCACCCGTGCGAGGCAGCTATCGCGGTTATGACGTCGTCTCGATGCCGCTGCCATCATCCGGCGGCGTCGTGCTCATGGAAATCCTCAATATCCTGGAGGGGTTTCCGATGGGTGAGATGAAGCAGGGCACTGCGCCCTCGCTGCATCTCATGATCGAGGCGATGAAGCGCGCCTATGCCGATCGCGCGCGCTATCTCGGTGATCCCGCTTTCGTCAATGTGCCGGTTGCGACCCTGATCTCAAAGGACTACGCCGCCAAGCAGCGCGCCGGCATCGATCTCGACCACGCGACGCCTTGGACCGACGCGCTCTCCGCCGTCCCGCCGCGCGAAGGGAGCAACACCACGCATTTTTCGGTGGTCGACGGTTTTGGCAATGCGGTCGGCAACACCTATACGCTGAATTTCAACTATGGCGTTGGTCTCGTCGCTGAAGGCACCGGCGTGCTCCTCAACAACGAGCTGGACGATTTTACCGCGGCGCCCGGTGCGTCCAATGCCTTTGGCCTGGTCGGATTCGAGGCCAACCTGCCCGGCCCCGGCAAGCGGCCATTGTCCTCGATGTCGCCGACCATCGTGCTGAAGGACGGCAAGCCGGTGCTGGTCACCGGTTCGCCCGGCGGCAGCCGCATCATCTCCGCGGTCATGCAGGTGATCGTCAACGTGCTCGACTACCGCATGGACGTCGCCGCGGCGGTTGCCGCGCCCCGCCTGCACCATCAATGGCTGCCGGACGAGGTGCGGGTCGAGTACGGCTTTACCGACGACACGCTCGAGGCGCTGCGGGCCAAAGGTCATCGCGTGATCGAACCCCTGGGACGAACCTCGGCCAATTCGATCGCAGTGACCGACCAGGGATTGCTGGGAGCGCCCGATCCGCGGAGCCGCGGCGCGGCGGCGGCGGGCGAATAGCCGATCGCGGAAATTTCCTCCCCTTGCCGGCAAGAGGGCAGTAAGCTCTGCACCCCTGCGCCATGATCCGTGGACACTTGAGGTAGGCCGGAGGTCGCCCGATGACATCGCTTCAAGGCAAGACGTTGTTCATATCCGGCGCGAGCCGCGGCATCGGGCTTGCGATCGCGTTGCGCGCCGCGCGCGATGGCGCCAATGTCACCATCGCCGCGAAAACCGCGGAACCACATCCGAAGCTCAAGGGCACGATTTATACCGCCGCCGACGAGGTGCGCGCCGCGGGCGGGAAGGCCTTGCCCGTGCTTTGCGACATCAGGGACGAAGCGCAGGTGATCGCCGCGATCGAGAAGACCGTCACTGAATTCGGCGGCATCGACATCTGCGTCAACAATGCCAGCGCCATCAGCCTGACCAATTCGCAAGCGACCGACATGAAGCGGTTCGATCTCATGATGGGCATCAACACCCGTGGGACATTCATGGTGTCGAAATACTGCATCCCGCACCTGAAGAAAGCGGAAAACCCGCATATTCTGACGCTGTCGCCGCCGCTTGACATCAAGGCGAAGTGGTTTGAGCATTCGACCGCCTACACCATTGCGAAATTCGGCATGAGCCTGTGCGTGCTCGGGCTTGCGGCCGAACTGAAATCTTCAGGCGTTGCGGTCAACGCGCTGTGGCCGCGGACCACGATCGCAACTGCCGCGGTCGGCAATCTGCTCGGCGGTGATGCCATGATGCGCGCCAGCCGCAAGCCCGAAATCATGGGCGACGCTGCGCACGCGATCCTCACCAGGCCGGCGCGCGAATTCACCGGGCAGTTCTGCATCGACGACAAGGTGCTTTATGAAAGCGGCGTGCGCGATTTCGAGCCTTATCGCGTCGACCCGACGGTCGCGCTGATGTCGGATTTCTTTGTGCCCGACGACGACGTACCGCCGCCCGGCGTCACCGTGAAGTCGCTGCCTTCGGTGGGCGGGGCTCAAACGTCGCGCTAAAGCGTTTTCAAGCAAAGTGGAGGCCGGTTCGCGTCAGGAAGACGCGTCAAATCAAAAATCCTTGGCGAGGGTCTTCTTACCGCCCGACCGCATAGGGTCCGCCTTTTTCCAGTGCGCGCTTGTAGGCGGGGCGGGCATGGATGCGCTCCAGAAACGCCATCGCCCTGGGATGGCCCTGCTCTAATCCGCCGCGCGCCGCAGCCGCTTCCAGTGGAAAGCTCATCTGGATGTCGGCCGCGGTGATTTCATTGCCGGCGAACCATTGGCTTTTTCCAAGCTCACTTTCCCAGAAGGCCATGTGCTGTTTGAGCTGCGGATTGACCAGCGTAGCGAGCGCCTGGTTGCAGACCTTGCGCACCAGGGGACGCAGCAGCGCCGGCGCGCGTTTCGGCATCAGCGTGAACAAGAGCTTCAGGAGCAGCGGCGACATCGCGGAGCCTTCGGCGTAGTGCAGCCAATAGGTATAGCGCAGGCGCTCCGGCGTTTTGGGCGGCGGGATCAGCCGTCCGTCACCATAGGTATCGATGATGTATTCGGCGATCGCGCCCGATTCGGCGATTGTGTTGCCGTTATCGGTGATGACCGGCGATTTTCCGAGCGGATGAATTGCGCCCAACTCGGCCGGCGCGCGCATGTCCGGCTGACGCTGGTAGCGGACGATCTCGTAGGGCACGCCGAGTTCCTCCAGCAGCCACAGCACACGCTGCGAACGGGAGTTGTTGAGGTGATGGACGGTGAGCATGGCTATTCCTCAGCGCTGGGTATGCGGCCATTGGTGGTGCCAGCGAGATCATCGAAAGTCGAGGGACCAGCTGAAATTGTACCCGGGTGTTATTGACCGCCCTATATTACCCGGGTAATTTCGAATCAGGTAGCGGTATCATGAGCCAGTTTGCGAGCACCTACATTGCCTTCGATGGGGACCGCCGCGTTGCGGCCGGCGATCTGCCCGACGTCGCGCGGGCGACCAAGGAATTGCTCGATCGGCGCAAGGACACCTCGGTCCTCATTTTCGACGGGGTGACGAGCGCCCCGGTCGATCTCGATTTTCGCGGCACCGTTGGCGAGGTTCTGGCACGGCTGCCGGCCGACACTGGGACGCAAGCGGCGCCGGACACCATGCCCGCGGCGCCGCGAGGCCCCGGCCGACCAAAACTTGGCGTGGTCGCCCGCGAGGTCACGCTTCTACCAAGGCACTGGGAGTGGCTGGCGCGGCAGCCGGGCGGGGCCTCGGTCGCGCTGCGGAGGCTGGTCGAAGAAGAGCGTCGAAGCGGCGAGGAACGGGACTGCATCCGTCAGGCCCAGGACGCTACCTATCGATTCATGTCGGCGATGGCCGGCAACAAGCCGCATTACGAGGACGCCATTCGCGCGTTGTTTGCAAATGAGCAGGCCCGTTTCAACGCCCTGGTCGCCGCGTGGCCCGCGGATCTGCGCGATCATACGCTGATCCTTGCCGAGCGAGCCTTTCGTCACGAAACAGAGGTGGGTTCCAGTTGATCCGGCAAGCAGGAACGGCTAGGCTTAAGATGATGGATATCATATAAAAAGCCTCAATCTCAGGGAGACCGCCGTGAGCCCGACAGCCCCGCAATTCCTATTCGATTTCGGCAGCCCCAATGCCTTCCTCAGCCATGAGGCGATCCCAGCGATCGAAAAGCGGATCGGCGTGAAGTTTGACTATGTTCCGATCCTTCTCGGGGGCATCTTCAAAGCCACCAACAACAGATCCCCCGCTGAGTCGCTTGCCGGCATCAAGAACAAGAGCGAATTTCACGCGCTTGAAACCGAGCGCTTCGTCAAGCGCTTTCACGTCAAGCCCTATACCTGGAATCCGTTCTTTCCGGTCAATACCCTCCATTTGATGCGCGCCGCCATCGCCGCACAAAGCGAGGGCGTTTTCGAAAGATACGTCGACGCCGCGTTTTTCCACATGTGGGTGGAGCCGAAGAAAATGGACGACCCTGAGGTGGCCATGAAGGCGCTGACCGCGTCGGGGCTCGATGGCGCAAAGCTATTGGCCCGGGCGCAGGAGCCCGAGATCAAGGCCAAGCTGATCGAGAACACTCAATCCGCGGTCGAGCGCGGCGCGTTCGGCTCCCCGACCTTCTTCGTCGGCAAGGAAATGTTTTTCGGCAAGGAGCAATTACGCGAGGTCGAAGAACTGGTTTTGGGCAAATGACCCTCATGGAACCGCGCACTTGCGCGGCGTCTCCGGACGAGTCGGAGCCTGTCATCGCGCGCGCGTTCGCGCGACCCGTTGGCATCGCCTTGGGAACCATGAGGCCGAGGTCTGTGGCCATTCTTCGAGACGCGGCCAACGGGTCCGCGTCAGGCACGGCCGATGACAAACTCGGACGCCGCTCAAGGATCGGGACCTGAAGGAGAATGCACCATGGAAAAACGCAACGCGACGGTCGCGGTGATCGGTGCCGGCGACTACATCGGCGCCGAGATCGCCAAGAAATTCGCGGCCGAAGGCTTCACCGTGTTCGCCGGGCGGCGCGACGGCGCCAAGCTTGAACCTCTGGTCAGGGATATCGAGGCGGCTGGTGGATCAATCGTCGCGCGCGCGCTCGACGCGCGGAAGGAGGACGAGGTCGCGGCGTTCCTTGGGGATGCCGACAAGCATGCGCCACTGGAGGTGTGCATTTTCAACGTCGGCGCCAATGTAAATTTCCCAATCCTGGAGACCACCGATCGCGTTTTCCGCAAAGTCTGGGAAATGGCCTGTTGGGCGGGTTTCCTTGCCGGGCGCGAAGCGGCGCGCCTGATGTTGCCGCGCGGCAAGGGTAACATCTTCTTTACCGGCGCCACCGCTTCCTTGCGCGGCGGTAGCGGCTTTGCCGCCTTCGCCAGCGCCAAGTTCGGGCTGCGCGCGGTGGCGCAATCGATGGCGCGCGAACTCGGTCCCAGGAATATCCATGTGGCGCACCTGATCATCGACGCCGGCGTCGACACCGCCTGGGTGCGCCAGCGCCGCGAGCAGCTATGGGGCAAGGAAGCGCTGGATAATCCGGATTTACTGATGCCGCCGGCGTCGGTTGCGGCCTCTTACTGGCAGCTTTATCAGCAGCCGCGCAGCGCCTGGACCTTCGAGCTCGAAATCCGCCCGTTCGGAGAAAAGTGGTAATAACAGGCGACCGGACATTTTCCCAATCGCTATTCCCTCCCTGCCATTCGCGTTCTAAGAACAACAAAAAGGGAGTGAAAGCATGCGTATCCTCGTGGTCGGCGCCGGCGCCATCGGCGGATATTTCGGCGGCAGATTGCTTCAGGCCGGCCGTGACGTGACGTTCCTGGTGCGTCCGAAGCGTGCAGAGGAATTGGCCCGCGACGGCCTCGTGATCAAAAGCCCGAACGGCGACGTCACGCTGAAAAATCCCCCCACCGTGCAGGCAAATAAGCTCGCCGAAAAATTCGATGTGGTGCTGTTGAGTTGCAAGGCCTTCGATCTTGACGATGCAATCAAGTCGTTTGCGTCAGCCGTCGGCCCGAAGACCGCGATTATCCCCCTGCTCAACGGCATGCGTCATATCGATGTTCTCGACGATATCTTCGGCAAGGATCGTGTCCTCGGCGGCCAGTGCGGCATCGCCGCGACGCTTGACGAGAACCGTCATGTCGTGCAGCTCGCGCCGGTGTTTCAATCGCTGGGCTTTGGCGAGCGCGATGGCGTTATGTCAAATCGCATTCGCGCGATCGCCGAGAACTTTGCTGCCGGCAACATCGGTTCGCAGGCAAGCGAGAACATCATGCTCGATATGTGGGAAAAGTGGGTGTTGCTCACGACGCTTGCCAGCTCGACATCTCTCATGCGCGCAGCGGTTGGCCATATCTTGGCCGCCCCGGGAGGACAGGATTTTATACTGGGCGTTCGTGATGAATGTATCGCGGTTGCGAAGGCTGCGGATTATGCACCCCGCGAGGCGTTTCTGACCCGCATCACCGGAATGCTGACAACCGAGGGATCGCCGCTGACCGCGTCGATGTTCCGCGACATCAAGGCGGGCGCGCGGGTTGAGGCGGACCACGTCGTAGGCGACATGATCGCCCGAGGCGACGCCGCGAAAGTACCGGTGCCCAAACTGCGTACGGCCTATACACATTTGAAGGCATATGAGAACCAGCGCGGGTAGGTTTACCCGCATCGTCCTCTCGAACGCGGGGATGACGATTCAAAGATGCGCGAGATAATGCGCCAGCGCGGTGATTTCCTCTTCGCTCAGCGGATAGGCAACTTCGGCCATCGCCGCATTGCCGCCGCCGGATCGCGTACTAGACTTATAGTCGTGCAGCGCCTTCAACAAATATTCCTCGCGCTGGCCGGCGATGCGCGCCACCGCTTTCGTGCCCGCATAAGTATCCGTGTGGCAAAAGGCGCAGCGGCGCCCCGCAGCGGCCTGCGCACCCTTGCGCGACAAATCGGGATTGTCGTCGGGTGGGGACTTCGGCGGATCGAGAGAGGCAAAGTAAGCGCCGAGGTTGCGAATATCCTCGTTGTTGAGTTGTTCAATGACCGGCTGCATCTGCTCGTTCATGCGCGTGCCGCTGCGGAAGAACACCAGCTGCCACTGGATGAACTGGTCCTGCTGGCCCGCAAGCGAGGGAATGTTTTCGGTTTGCGAAATGCCGCCTTCGCCGTGACAACCGGTGCAGAGCTGGGCCTTTTCCTTGCCGGCGGCGAGATCGGCGGCGCCAACCGGAGATGCCGCAATCACCAATAATGCTCCCCCGCACAAGGTCTCGAGGACAGATCGAGCGCGCATGATCGGCATTCCCATTCTTCGCTAGGTTACCAAAATACGAAGCTGCGGCCGCTCGTCGCCGAGCGGCCGCAGCCCCAAATCACTTAACCCCTACTTCTTGCTGTAGCTGATGCGATAGATCGCACCGGCCCAATCATCGGCGACGAGGATCGATCCGTCCTTGTCCAGGATGATGTCGGCGGGACGGCCGAGATAGCCGCGGTCGCCTTCGATCCAGCCCGACGCAAACACCGTTTCCTTGGCATTCTTGCCGTCCGGATCGGCGTTGACGCGGACGATCCTTGCGCCCTGGTACTTATGACGGTTCCACGAGCCGTGTTCGGCAATCAGGATCGCGTTCTTGTACTCCGGCGGGAACTGGTTGCCGGTATAGAACTTCATGCCGAGCGGGGCCACATGAGCGCCGAGATTGAGCACCGGTGGCGTGAACTCCGAGCACTTGTGACCCATCGCGAACTTCGGATCGGGCAGGTTGCCCTGGTGGCAATACGGATAGCCGAAGTGCTCGCCGAGCTTGGCGATGATGTTCAACTTGTCGCTCGGGGTATCGTCGCTCAGCCAGTCGCGGGCGTTCTCGGTGAACCAGTACTTGCCGGTGCGCGGATCGACATCGCCGCCGACGCTGTTGCGGACACCGAGCGCCACCAGTTCGGCATTGCCGGTCTTGGGATCGACGCGACGGATCTGCGACACGCTGGTCGGCGGAATCCCGATGTTAAACGGAGGTCCGAACGGAATATAGAACCAGCCGTCCTTGTCGGCTGCGAGATATTTCCAGCCATGCGCCGCATAGGACGGCATGTCGTCATAGACCACCTTGCCGTCGCCGAGCTTGTCGAGATTGGCTTCGGCATTGTCGTATCTGATCAACTTGTTTGTGGCGATGACGTAGAGCGCGCCGTCGCGGAACGCGAGGCCCGTAGGCATGTTCAGGCCCTTGAGGATGGTCTTGACCTCTTTCTTGCCGCCATTGTCCTTGATGGCATAGACGTTGCCGAGACCGAACGAGCCGACAAAGAGCGTGCCCTTGTCACCCCATGCCATTTGTCGCGCGGCCAGCACGCCCGACGCGTAGACTTCGATCTTGAAGCCGTCCGGCAGCTTGATTTTCTTCATCATCGCCGCGAGTTCTGCGTCCGATGCGCCGGTCGGCGGCCCCGCCACCGGCGTCAAGCCCTTCTGGGCTTCGGTCTCGTCGCCCAGGAACCAGTCCGGCGGCGGATTGTTCCAGAACTCCTTGGTGCCGGACTCGTATTTCTTCAGCGGTTTATCCTGCGCGCCGGCCTGGCCGGCCCCCGCGACAACGAGGATTGCTCCGAGCGCAAGAATAGATCGATTGAAAGCCGATTTCATCGCGTCACTCTCCCTGTGCAGCCGAATGGACTGCTGATTTGTTTATTTGGTCCGCCTACGAGAGACGAACTTCTGAGCCTGCCGTGAGATCGGTCAGACCGAAAAATGTTATCACATCCCCTGCGAGAGAGAAGGGCGCATGGCGCAGCGCCGCCGGGGTGAGGGAAGGAATTTCTTCCAATGGTCCGGTTCGCAGCCGCGAACGAAAGGCCCAGTGAACAAACGAAAGCCCGCTTTCCAGCGGGCTTTCGTCAAATTGCCATGTTGAGAAGCTTGGAGCGGGCGAAGGGATTCGAACCCTCGACCCCGACCTTGGCAAGGTCGTGCTCTACCCCTGAGCTACACCCGCATCCGAGATTGCCGGCGAATGGTCACCGGCGACGGCAGAGCTATGCCAAATGCCGCCCTCGAATGCAACAGCCGGTAAATTGCTGTAAATCGACCGAATTGCTCGATCTTGCAGCGGATTTGGCGGAAACCGGCAGGAATGGTAGGCAAAGCCGCGCTGGCCGCGGTTTGCGACATTTTACGCCAGGCGCGCTCGCACGAGTCCCGGTTCGGGCGAGGGTGGAACCGATTGAAATTTCCCGGCAAACCGCCATTTGGGTAAAGTGCTCCCGAACCGAGACGCCGGGCCGTGCTAGAAGTGCGCGATCCCAAAGGACATGACGAGGATTTTCCCGTGACCATACTAGAGCAGGGTAGCGGATCTGTGCCGCAGGCGGCGGCGCCCGATCTGATCAAGGAAACCACCACCCAGACCTTCGTGAAGGATGTCATCGAGGAGTCGAAGCGCCAGCCGGTGCTGATCGACTTTTGGGCGCCGTGGTGTGGCCCCTGCCGTCAACTCACCCCAATCCTCGAAAAGGCGGTCCGCGCCGCCAAGGGCAGGGTGAAGCTGGTCAAGATGAATATCGACGAGCATCCGACCATCCCCGGCCAGATGGGAATCCAGTCGATCCCGGCCGTGATCGCGTTTGTCAACGGCCAGCCCGCCGACGGATTCATGGGTGCGGTGCCGGAAAGCCAGGTCAACGCCTTCATCAACAAGCTGACCTCGGGCATGCCGGGCCAGCCCAATATCGCCGAAATCCTCAAAGAGGCCGAAACCGTTCTGGCCGAGGGCGATCCCGCCACCGCCGCATCGATCTATGCCGAAGTACTGGCGGCGGATGCCACCAATATCGCCGCCCTTGCGGGGCTCGCGAAGTGCTATACCGCCACCGGCGCCATCGAACAGGCCAAGCAGACGCTGGCCATGGTGCCGGAATCGAAACGCGCCGATGCCGCCGTCAAGGCCGTGCAGGCATCGATCGATCTTGCCGAGCAGGCCAAGGCGCTTGGCCCGGTGACCGAACTCGAACAGAAAGTCGCCGCAAACCCGCTTGATCATCAGGCAAGGTTTGATCTTGCGACCGCGCTCAATGCTAGCGGCAAGCGCACCGAGGCTACGCAACAATTGCTCGAAATCGTCAAGCGGGACCGCAAGTGGAACGAGGACGGCGCCCGAAAGCAATTGGTGCAGTTCTTCGACGCCTGGGGTGCGACCGACGAGGCGACGATTGAGGGAAGAAAACGCCTGTCGACGATCTTGTTTGCGTAGGGTTTATTCTGCGCGAGTAGCCACCGGTTTTGCCGCGCGATCGGGTTAAAGCGAATTGCGTCGGCTGACCTGTGGCATTACACGCGCCAAACTGATGCCTAGAGGTTAGCGCCAGGACCGCATATGCCGATCAATGCCGAATACCGCGGACCCGGTGACCTCCCCGAGGTGATCCCGGTGTTTCCGCTGCCCGGCGCATTGCTGTTGCCGCGCGGGCAGATGCCGCTCAACATCTTTGAGCCGCGCTATCTGGCAATGGTGGATGATGCATTCCGAGACGGTCACCGGCTGATCGGGATGATCCAGCCTGATGTTTCTCACTCGCCGGACGAAACTCACCCGAAGCTGTTTCGCGTCGGCTGTGTCGGGCGCATCACCCAGCTCGCCGAGTTGGGGGACGGTCGCTACATCCTCGAACTCACCGGCATTACGCGCTTCAAGGTGATCGAGGAAATGACGGTGCTGACGCCGTACCGGCAATGCAAGGTGGACTACTTCCCCTACATCGATGATTTCACGGCGCGCAAAGGTGAGGAAGCGGTCGATCGGGAGAGTTTGCTTCAGGTGCTGACGGATTTCCTCAAAGCCAACAATCTCAAGGTTGACTGGGAGGGCATCGAAAGCGCTCCCAACGAGGCCCTGGTCAACGCGCTGGCGATGATGTCGCCCTATGGGCCGCCGGAAAAGCAGGCGATGTTGGAGGCGCCGGATCTCAAGACCCGCGCGGAGATTCTGATCGCGGTCACCGAGATGGACCTCGCCAAGAAGCGCACCAGCGGCGACACGGGCTTGCAGTAAGCCTGCCTTTGGCCGGATTAGCGCAGCGCGCGTCGGCCCCAATAGATGTGCAGGGGAAACCACAGGCAGAGGGCAACGCCCGCGGCAATGTGGATCCAGCTCATCCAGGGCCGGATCGCTTCCGATCCGAGATAATAAAGCCCGAAGGCGGTCGCGATCAGCACCGCGTTGAACGTGACCATGACCGATCCGGACATTCGATTCTTCCGGCTCCGCCAGGCACGCAACATGTGCAGGGGGATCAGGGCACCCAGCAGGATCAGCGTCACCATCGCGGTCCCGCCGTGCACCATGAGAAAATACGCGATGCTCTGTTGCCAGATCTCGTCGCTGGAAGGATCCTTTTGCCAGTCCGCGACAAGCCACCCCAGGCCTGACAGAAACAGCACCACGAAGGCCGTGTAGATCGCAAAACGGAATGAAGGTTTAAGCCGCAAGGTGCACTGCGTGTTGCCAGTCGGGGGTGATCTGGAGGTTGCCGTCCGCCGCAACCAGTAGCGCACTTGCGTGGTAGTGCTCAAGCAATCCGGTTGCGTCCGTTCCGGCAATCGTCACGATTTTCGTCAGCGCATCCGCGATCATGCAGGAATGCGCCCGTACGGTAACCCCGTCGATGCCTTGTGCGGGTGTTCGGTTGCCGGGATCGATAATTGCCGAGTCCGTCGTGCCCGCAGCGTGAAAGGGATCGAAGCGACGGGCCGTTGACGCCAAGGCCTCGTTGGTAACCTCGACACTGCAGATCAAACCTCGGGGGTCGCGCGGGTACCTGATGTGGACCATTTGCGGCTCTTGTCCGAAGACCGCCAGATCGCCGCCGGCATTCACCAGCCCGCTGCTGGCACCCGATCCGCGCAACACCTCGATCGCCCGATCGACCGCGAAGCCTTTCGCGATCCCCCCGAGATCGATCCTGACGTCCGCATGTCGAAAGCGGACGGTTTGCCCGTCCAGTAGCTCGATTGTATCGAACGCACGCGCGCCATCAGTGATAGGCGCACCGCCGTGAAGGCCAGGCAAGAGCCCGGAGGCCTGTAAAACCGGCGCAACTCCAACATCAAAAATGCCGTTTGACCTTTGGTGCATTTCAACAGCGGCTTCCAGGACCTGGAACGTCCAGGCGTGAACGCCGACAGGCCGATGGCAGGCGTCGCGGTTGAGACGGCTGACGTCGCTGTCCCGCTCGTGAAAGCTCATCAGCCGGTGGACGCGCGCGACGGCCTCGAACGCGGCATCCATCGCCGCATTCATTTCGGATTTGGCCGCTCCCGCGAGCTCGATCTCCACGAAGGTACCGAGCAGCGGTTTGGCGCGACGAAGTCTATCGGAGACGGTTGCCATAGGCTGCCAATACTCGCTTCACACCCTCGGTGATGTGCGTCGAAGAAAGGGTCGCGCCGGCAATATTGCGGATGTCGCCGTTGATCTTGAGCGAACTGCCGCTGGTCTTTCCGACGAACTGCGCCAGCCAGCTCGGGCCTCTGATCTCGCCGCCATAGGACTCGCGATATTGCAGAATCTCGACGGCATGCACGGCGCCGCTCGGCGTCAACGCCACGGCGTAGTCGATATAGAGATGTTTTCCAATCACCCGATCGAAGATGAAAAAGCCGGCGACATGTCCACCAGCCTCGGCTTTCCAGACCCGGCCCGCCTGCACTTCGGTGAAGTGCGTCGCCGAGGGAAATGCGTGCCTCTGCGCCTCCTCGATTGAAAGATACTGCATCGCATAGGCCGGCGAAGCGATCGAGATGATCGCCGCCGCCGGCAGTGTATATCGAACCCATTGCGTCATGACTCACCTTGCTCCGGCATTCCCAGCAAATCGATCGCCCCGAAGCCGCCGCCCAAGCTCCCGTGGCATTTTCCAAATTCGAATATCTTTCGGGGTCAGAAGAAGAAACCGACGCCGCCGAGAAACGAATCCGATAGAGCGCCGATCGTGCTCTTGTCTATTACCCGTTGATAAGTTGCCTTCAGCACCACTTTGGGCGACGGAAAGACCGCAACGCCCGCCGTGTGGAATTGGAGCTGGCCGTGGCCTGTCGGCATGTTGGCATCCGTTCCGGCAAACCCGCCGGTCTGCAGGTTCTCGTAAGTGTAATTGTAGAACGGCACAGCCTCCCAATCGCTGCCGATGATGGTCCCGAGCGGTACGTGGTAGGCGATCTCGCCGGAATAGCCGAACATCGTCTTGCCGACGTTATCGGTGGGATCGGTGTCGTTGTTGGCGCGCAGGTTCTGCGGGTTGCCGAATCCGACGAAGACATATTCGCCGCGCAGTTCGAGGCCGGTATTGGGCACACGATAGCGGAATTCGGCGTCGAACATGGTGAGGCTCGACGGGCCGAGGAAGTTGCCCATATCATCATGCGCGCCGCGCGGCACGACATTCGGCGTGTAATAGGCGCTGACGCTGCCGGCGAAGCCCGGAAGGAATGTCGGCGTAAGGTCAAACCGGCCGGATACGGCAACGGCGTTGTTGAGCTGCGCGAAGTTGCCGAGCGGCGGGTTTGAGAATCCCAGCGCATTGAGCCCGTCAATGCCTGGAGCATAGGGCGTGCCAAGCGGAGGGACGGTCCTGGCCGCCGTCCGATTGTCGAAGGAATCGCCAAAATCCTCGTTGGTGGCACTGACCATCACCTGATACCGTACGTCTTCGGTGATCGTGCCGTAGACGCTGGTGGCCGGCGCCTTCCAGGTCGATGGTATGAGGCCGTTGTAGAGTTCGGGCCGGTTGACACTGTAAAACTGCGTCGGTTCGTGATGCTGGTTGATATAGCCGATCGGAATCAGATCGACGCCGGGTGCGCGCCAGTTGAACTGATCCACGATCTTGAAATCGATCCATAACTGCTCGATCTCGGACGTACCGTGAAGCTTGTCGTCGTTGTCGAAACCCGGGCCCGCATGTTCCCATTCGATCTCGGCGTTGAAGATGATGTTGTCGGTGATCGCATAGGTTGGCAACAACACCATGCGTGCCGTATCGAAGCTGTTCTGCCATTGGCCGTTGGCGGCGGGATTTTGCATGCTGCCGAACTTGACCTCGCCATAAGCCCCGATACTCAGTCCCGTCACCGGCGAAGGCGCTAGCCCAAGAATCGGCAGGTCGGACGGATTCGACGAAACATCGAGCGGCTTCGACCTTGGCGACGGCTTGCCGGAAACGTCCGGCGTCGGGTCCACCGTTGGTGCTGCGGCTGCGACGCTCTTTTTCGACTCCAGGGCAGGTGCCTTCTTGGGCATCTTTTCGGAGGATGCGACCGGTTTGTCGGAGGAGGCCGTCGGCTTGTCGGCAGGGGCTGCCGGCTTGTTAGGAGCAGGGGCTTGCTTCTGCCTGAGTTCGGCTTCAAGCGACTGGATGCGCTTCTCCATCGCTTCCATTTTCTTCATCAGCGCTTCGTTGACGTCATCGTCCGCCGCCCACGCGCCGCCGCAGCTCGCGATCGTCAACGCGGTTGCCGCCAGCAGCGTTCTTCGCCGGGACCGTTTATCCGAACCGAATGCGGATACAGTCAGGTGCAGAATTTGATGCAACGACATAGGAGCCCCCAATCTGCGGAGATCAAAGGCTCCGCGACTTCCTGGCACCTATTACCGTTGCGAGATGGTTTTGGAATTCGGAAACGTCGCGACGCGACTGGAATCCCTCCACATTAGAATTAGAACAAAACTAAAGTGGACAAGAGACTCGAATGATCGTGGTTTTGCCGGAGGAATGTCGGCCGATTGGTGACGTCCCCGAGCAACTCCGCAAAGGCGCAACTAACCGGCTCCAAGCGCGACGGCGACGTTGTAGGTCGCAAGGCTCGCGGCATAGGCGAGCACGAACATGTAGGCGAAGGTGAGCACCATCCATTTCGAGCTTCCTGTTTCGCGCCGGATCACCGCCAATGTGGAAGCACATTGCGGGGCGAAGATGTACCAGGCGAGCAGCGATAGCGCCGTCGCCATACTCCATTTCGTGGCAAGTACTTGCCCGATCTGCTCGGCGGCTTCCTTGCCACCTTCGATCGCATAGACGGTACCGAGAGCGGCGACCGCAACTTCCCGCGCCGCCATGCCCGGAATCAGCGCGACCACGATCTGCCAGTTGAACCCCAGCGGAGCGAACAGCGGCGCCAGCGTCTTGCCGATAATGGCGGCCAGGCTGTAGTTGATGGCCGGGTCTTCAACACCAGCGGGCGGTGTCGGAAACGACGCCAGAAACCAGATCAGCACCATCATCGAGAAGATCGTGGTGCCGGCCCGCTGCAAGAACATCTTCGCCCGCGTATAGACGCCGATCACAATGCTGCGCGCGCGGGGCATTTTGTAGTCAGGTAGTTCCAGCATGAATGGCGCAGGCGCATAGTCGCGCAACATGAGGAACTTGATCAGGAAGGAAACCCCTAGCGCGCTGGTGATGCCGGCGGCATAGAGGCCGAACATGACAAGGCCACGAAGATCGACCCAGCCCCAGAGCTGTTCGGCGGGGATGAACGCGGAAATGATCAGGGTATAAACGGGAATGCGCGCCGAGCAGGTCATCAACGGTGCAATCAGGATCGTGGTCAAGCGATCGCGGCGGTTATCGATCACGCGCGTCGCCATGATGCCGGGGATGGCGCAGGCGAAGCTCGAGAGCAACGGAATGAAAGCACGGCCGTGCAGGCCCGCGCCGCCCATGATGCGATCCATCAGGAACGCCGCGCGCGCCATGTAACCGAAATCCTCCAGGAGCAGGATGAACAGGAAGATGATGATGATCTGGGGCAGGAACACGATGACGCTGCCGACGCCGGAGATCACGCCATTCTGAAGGAAGCTTTGCAGCAAGCCCGTCGGCAATGTGTCGTGCACCAATTGCCCCAGTGCCGCAAAGGCCAGCGACAAGAGCACCATGAGCGGCTGCGCCCAGGCGAACACCGCCTGGAACATGACGAATAGGACGATCCCAAGGATGGCGAGCCCGGCCACCGGATGCAGCACTACGGCGTCGATCCGCGCCGTCCAGGTGTCGGGTCTTGCCGGTAGGCTGACCGTTGCCGCGATGATGCGATCGGCATCGCGTTGGGTGGCACGCAATTCGGCGACCGACAGCGGCTGCCAGAGATTTTGCTGCGGCCGGATCGGCGCTCGCGTGGCGATCTCATCGGTTTTCCGCAACAGATCGGAGGTGCCGCCCTTGCGCACCGCAATCGACGTCACCACCGGTATCCCCAACATCTCCGACAGTTGGGCAACATCGACGGTGACGCCGCGTCTGGTGGCGATGTCGAACATGTTGAGCACCAGCATCAGCGGCCGGCCGGTTCGCTTGAGCTCGAGCACCAGGCGAATCGTCAGCCGCAGGTTGGTGGAATCAGCGACGCAAAGCACGAGATCGGGCAGCGATTCGCCGCTAGCGCGCCCGAGCACGAAATCGCGGGTGATTTCCTCGTCGGGGCTACGGCCGCGCAGCGAATAGGTGCCGGGCAAATCGACCACCGACACCTGACGCCCCAGCGGGGTG
Source organism: uncultured Alphaproteobacteria bacterium (assembly GCA_963722265.1). Classification (GTDB taxonomy): domain Bacteria; phylum Pseudomonadota; class Alphaproteobacteria; order Rhizobiales; family Xanthobacteraceae; genus Bradyrhizobium. Next base: position 59,667 of record CAVRKR010000005.1, read on the forward strand.
ACGAAAAAGCCCTCTTTGCGCTCCACCGTTACGCCGGGATAATTGGCGACCTTCTGGCGGCTGCCGGTCAACGCATTGAACAGCGATGTCTTGCCGCTGTTCGGCGTGCCCACCAGGGCGAGATGCATTAACGGGGCTTCCATGGCGCTGTACCGCTGCGTCAGACGACAATGACGGCCATCGCCTCGCGCCGTCGCACCGCGACCGTGACGTTCTCGATACGGACCGCAATCGGGTCGCGTCCGACGATACCTTCGTGAAGCACCTCGACCTTGGCGCCTTCCACAAAGCCGAGTTCGATCAGGCGGCTCTCGAGTTCGATCGGGGACAGCGCGGAACTGGCTTTGTCGGCGGCAAGGTGATGGATCACCCCGGAATAGCCGCGCTTGGCCAAGCCCAGGGGAATTTGCGGGGGCGCATCGGTCTGGCTGATGGTGGTCATGGTGTGTATTTCCAACCGCGGACGCGAAGGTCAAGCGGGGCGAGGCGAAACACCCTGACCTTAGAGGAATTTTAAAACCGGCTCAGGCACTTGCGGCGAGAGAGATGAACAGACTCTCTATATACTAGAGCTGTTCTAATCTGTTGCGATGGATCAATCGGGATCGGCGGCTGCGGAACCCGATCGTCAGTAGCCCACGGCTGCCATCGCAATTACCGCGCCGAGCGCCATCCATCCAAAATGCCGGCCGCGAAAAATCCAGGCGTTGCCGAGCATGCCGAAGCCGTACATCGCGACCACGGTGATGACGATCCAGTGCCGGGCGGACGCCGATGCGACCGCGGGCGCCGCCAGCAGAAGCACCCCGCCGCAAATCCAGCCGACGGTTCCGATTTGCCAGCAGACGCGGATCAGATTGCGCAGCCGCGCCGGCTCGATGGTGGCGCGGGCAAATACCCTGGTTTCGCCGAGAATGCCATGAATCAGGGCCACCGCGATCGCGGCAAGCCCCGCGCATTGCAGGAACAGATCGCGCATCGAACCGTCCTCCATACACTACTGTATGGTGACTTTGCCGCAACCGATTGGCGCCTGTCAATACAGTAGTGTATGGTAGATTGTCGCAAGGTGACATATGGCCGATCAACTCTCCGCGAAGGACTGGCTCGACCAGGGGCTCAGGACGCTGGCCCAGGACGGTTTCACGGCGCTGAAGGCCGAGCCTTTGGCAAGAGCCCTGGGCGTTTCGCGGGGCAGCTTTTACTGGCATTTCGCCGACGTCGAGGCGTTCCACGCGGCAATCCTCAAGCATTGGCGCGAGATCGCTGTGGAGCGGATCATCGCCGACGTCGAAGCTGAAGCCGGTAATGACAACCCGCTCGAACGCCTGCTGCGCCGAGTATTCGGCGAGCGGGTGGTGCTGGAGAACGCGGTCCGCAGCTGGGCCACAGTCGACCCGGCGGCCCGGGCAGCCGTGCGGGCGATCGACCGGCGCCGGCTGAGCTATGTCGAGGGTCTGCTCCGCGCCTCCGGGCTATTGCCGGAGGTAGCTCGCGCGCGAGCGCAAATATTCTATTGGGCGTTTCTCGGCTTTGCCTTGTCGAACGGCCCCTTGCCGCGGGCCCGTCAGCAGGCCGTGCTGGAGGAAATGCTCCGGATGGCATTTCGATAGCGCTTTTTCTGGCCGGGCGCCGCTCCGCACCTTTTCTCCGCATGGTGAATCATAGGTCTTCAGGACGGCGGCACCAGCAAGCACCAAAATCAGGCGACGATGACGCTTCCAGCACCGAGTCTCTGGGCGAGTTTGCTGTCTAAACCAGCCGATTGAGCGCCTATCCGTAACTTCGCCGCTCGCAACGTCACGAACGATAACCTTGCGTTCACCATGCGGACAGATCCCGCGATCCGCTCCTGCAATCATCTCGGCTTTCAAGTCCGCTTATACCTTTACCGCTTAGTCATCCTTAGAGGCGAGGCTTTCGGCCACTCAAAGTTCAGTATCCCGGCGTAAAGAGTAGTAGCGCGTATGAATACCGCCCGTATTGTCGTCCTGGCTATCGCTCTCAGTGCAGGTGGTGTCGCCGCTTATCTTGTAAGCGGATCAGACAACAAGCCGGCCGCCCCTGCGGCACCAGTCGCGCAATTGCAGACCGTCGACGTTCTGGTGGCGAAGGCCGATATCGGCCTTGGCCAGACGCTCACGCAAAACGACGTGCTCTGGCAAACCTGGCCGGCGTCAACGGCAAGCAGCAGCCTCATTCGCCGCAGTGATCGCCCGGACGCGAACAACCAGGTCGCGGGCTCGATCGCGCGGGCGCCCTTTGTCGCCGGCGAGCCGATCCGGGAAGCGAAACTGGTCAAAGCCGATGGTTCAGGATTCATGGCGGCGATCCTGCCCACAGGCATGCGCGCCGTCTCGACTGAAATTTCCCCGGAGACCGGCGCTGGCGGCTTCATTCTGCCCAACGACCGCGTCGACGTCCTTCTTACGACGCGCGAGAAAAACCCGAATCCGGCCATCGCCACCGATATTGTCGTCTCGAGAATAATCCTGGTGAACATTCGCGTTCTCGCGATCGACCAGGCGCCGAAGGAAAAAGACGGCACGAATACCGTCGTCGGCAGGACGGTCACGCTCGAATTGAGGCCCGAGCAAGCGGCAACCCTCGCCGCATCGCGCCAGGCCGGCACGCTCTCGCTGGCGCTGCGCAGCATCGCCGACGTCAACATGGCTGACATCAAGCCCGAGGAGCAGGCCCGCCAGCGCGCCAGCGTCAACGTTGTTCGCTACGGCATCACAAATCAGACCACGACCGCCAAGTGACCAGAAGGGACGCTCGTGACCAGAAGGACGCAGAAAATGAAATGCAGGGGAAACCGGCTGTCGATCCGAACCGTTCTGATCCGCGCTTTGTCGCTGTCGGCCGCCGCCGCGCTCGCATTTCCGGCCGTGGCTCCCGCCATCGCAGCCGACGGCGACACCGCGCCATCGATTACCTCGAGCGTGCCGGTGAAGGTCCGTTTTCTTGCGCTCGGCATCGGCAAATCGGTGATCATCGATTTGCCCCGCGACGTCAAGGACGTGCTGGTCGCCGATCCGAAGGTTGCGAACGCCGTCGTCCGTTCGCCGCAGCGCGCCTATATTATCGGCTCGGCGGTCGGCCAAACCAACGTCGTGTTCTTCGATTCCGAAGGCCAGCAGATCGCGGCCTATGACATCGCCGTCAAGCGCGACCTCAACGGCGTACGCGCCGCGTTGCGACAAATGCTGCCGGATGCTGCGATCCAGGCCGAAGGCGTCGGCGACAGCGTCATGTTGACGGGTTCGGTATCCAGTCCGATCGAGGCCCAGCAAGCCGGTGATGTCGTTGCGCGACTGGTCGGCGGCGCCGACAAGGTCGTCAACTCCATCGTGGTCCGCAGCCGCGATCAGGTGATGCTGAAGGTCAGTGTCGCGGAAGTGCAGCGGAGTATCATCAAGCAATTGGGCATCGATCTCAGCGCCAGCATGAATTACGGCACCGCGGTGGTCAATTTCAACAACTCCAACCCATTCACTGCAAACAATGCGCCGCTCGTTCCCGGCAACAGCCTGACTACGTCGGCCCTGAACAAAGCGGGTCTGCCGACGGTCACGGCGACCCTGCGGGCGATGGAGAGCGCAGGCGTGGTGCGGACGCTGGCAGAGCCGAATCTGACGGCAATCTCCGGTGAGTCCGCGACGTTCATTTCGGGTGGCGAATTTCCCATTCCGGCCGGCGTAACCTGCCAAACGACGACGGCGGGCGCCATCGGGCAATGCCTTCAAACGGTCGTCTTCAAGAAATTCGGCATCTCGCTGAATTTCACGCCGGTGGTTTTGACCGAGGGCCGGATCAGCCTGCGGGTGATGACCGAAGTATCGGAAGTTTCCCAGGAAAACGCTTTGCAGGGCGGTGTGGGCGGAACCACTATTCCCTCGATCAAGACCCGCCGCGCCGAAACCACGCTGGAAATTCCCTCCGGCGGGTCGCTTGCCATGGCCGGTCTGATTCAGGAGCAAACCAAGCAGGCCGTCAACGGCTTGCCGGGCGTGGATCAGATACCGATTTTTGGACAGCTTTTCCGGAGCCAGGACTTCGTCAACAACCAGACCGAGCTGATGGTCATCGTGACGCCCTATGTCGTCCGGGCGGTCGCTCAAAAGGAATTGTCGCGGCCCGACGACGGCTTTGCGCCCGCATCGGATTCGCAATCGACCCTACTGGCCCAGATCAACCGGATCTACGGCGTTCCGGCGCGTGCCGAGCCGATCGGAAACTATCAGCCCAATTTTGGCTTCATCATCGACTGAGACGACGGGACGAGAGCAAACACAATGACAAACGAAACGTCGGTCGATCGCCATAGAGCGCTGCGCTTGACGGGCGCACTGTTCGGCCTTGCCGTGACGCTGGGGGCGTGCACGGAGACCACCGGAACAATCGCGACGCCGGCGCACGTTCCCGAGGATTATCGCCTCCGCCATCCGATCGCTGTCCAGGAAGCCGACCGCTCCATCGTGGTCTTCGTCGGTCACGGGCGAGGCGGCTTGTCAGCGGCGCAACGCACCGATGTCGCCGGATTGGCGCGGATATGGGTCAGCGAGGGTACCGGCGCCATCGTCGCCGATGTGCCGGTCGATACGCCGAATGCACGGGCCGCCGGGAGCGCGTTCCGCGAAATCAAGGCCGTGCTGGAAGCAGGCGGGGTGCCTGCGGGCGGAATCAAGTTGCATCACTACACGCCCGACGATCCTCGAACACTGGCAACCATCCGCTTGAGCTATCCGAAGATCGTGGCGGTGGCCGGACCGTGCGGGCTCTGGCCGGAGGATCTTGGTCCTTCCGTGAAGGACAGAAGCTACGCCGAGAACAAGTCGTACTACAATTTTGGCTGTGCCTATCAGCGCAACATGGCGGCGATGGTGGCCAACCCGTCTGACCTGGTCCAGCCGCGTCCCGAGACGCCGGCCTACACCGCGCGGCGCACCGAAGGCTTTGAAAAATATCGTAAGGGCACCACCACCACGACCGATTACCCAGAAGCCGAAAAGGCCAAACTCAGCGATACAGGCAAATGATCCACTCGCGTGAAGATTCCGAAGCGCCGGACGTCCCGCCGCCGCCAGCCGACGATTACATCGCACCAGCCCCGCGCGTGTCGGTGCAGGCATTCTGCGTAACCCCGGCAACCGCCGAGGCGATGCAGTCCGCCGGGCTCGATCGACGCCTCGCCAAGGCTCATCTCACGATCAAGATGGGCGGCATGGAAGCGGCCATCGAAACCTACCACAGCGTACCCACGCCGAACGTCATCATTCTGGAGACCGAGGGCAGCAAGGATATCCTTGAGGGCCTCGACGAACTCGCCACCGTATGTGACGCCGGAACGCGCGTCGTCGTCATCGGCAACGAGAACGACGTCGCGCCCTACCGTGAACTGGTGCGCCGCGGCGTCAGCGATTATGTAATTGGACCGGTCGAGACCCTCGACGTTGTCCGTGCGATCTGCGGCCTGTTCTCGGCGTCGGAGGCGGTCGCTGTCGGCCGCATCATCGCCGTCGTCGGCGCCAAGGGCGGCGTCGGCGCATCGACCGTCGCGCACAATGTGGCGTGGGCGATCGCACACGATCTCGCACTGGATTCCGTCGTCATCGATCTCGACATGGCGTTCGGCACGGCCAGCCTCGACTACAACAAGGATCCGTTGCAAGGAATCGCCAACGCGGTATTCGCCGCTGAACGGCCCGATAGTGCGTTCATCGAGCGCTTGCTGGCGAAGTGCAACGACCATCTCAGCCTGCTGGCGGCGCCCGCGACGCTCGACCGTGTCTACGATTTCGGCGCCGATGCGTTCGATGCGATTTTCGACACTATGCGCCTGACGACGCCGTGCATCGTCCTCGACATCCCCCATCAATGGTCGGGATGGACAAGGCGCGCATTGGTCGGTGCGGACGATATCCTGATCGTGGCTGAGCCGGACCTCGCCAATCTGCGCAATGCCAAGAACATGTTGAGCATGCTGAAGGCAGCGCGCCCCAACGACCGGCCCCCGCTTTATTGCCTCAACCAGGTCGGCATGTCCAAGCGGCCGGAAATCACCCCGCGTGAATTCGCCAAGGCGATGGAAATCCAGCCGATCGCCTCGATTCCGATCGACTCGAGGATGTTCGGCACGGCGGCCAATAACGGCCAGATGATCGCGGAAATTTCCGCCAATCATCGCATCAGCAAGTTGTTCGTTCAGATCGCACAGCAGGTGACCGGTCGCGGCGAGGGTAAAAAGCCGCGTGGTTCGCTGCTGGCGCCGATCTTGAGGAAATTGCGTAGCGCGTAGTTCGCGGGCCGCCATCCCGCCCGCGGAACGATCTCTCAATCAGGGCCGGGTGACGCCTATCGACGCCGTGTTGTCGATGTCCGGCCTAGCGTTGGCTCGCTTGGCCAACATGCGCCTCAGACTAGCGACGTTGGCCGCTGCTTCCTCGGGCGGGCGGCCTTCCTTCACAATACTTTCGGCCTCGGCGAGATGGCCGCGCAGTCCAACCACCAATGCAAGGTTCTGCCGCACGCGCGGGTCGGCACCGGCCTGGCCATAGGCGCGGCGCAAGATCTCCTCTGCCTTGGGCAGATCCTTCGAAAGGACGTAGGAGAGCCCAAGATTGGACAGCACCGAGGGTTCGTCAGGCACGATCCTCAGCGCGCTCGCATAATATTGCCTCGCCTCTTCACCTCGGCCGAGCTGGTCAAGCACCGCGCCTTGCGCGGAAAGGATGCGCCAGTCGGGATCATCGGGGGAATGCGCCCGGCTAAGGACATCGAACGCCTGCTGGAAATTGCCGTTGTCCGCCAGCGCTCGCCCATAACCCGCAAGCAGCGCCTTGTCGCCGGGGTGGGCGATCGTCGCCTGCTCGAGCACGGCGACCGCCTGCGAGCGCTGCCCCGCTGCCCGGAGCGCTTTCCCATACCGCAATGCCGCGTCGGCATCGTGCGGATTGGCGCGGGCGCGATCGCGATAATAATCCAGGCTGTGCGACGGTTCGGCGGAATGGTTTTTCTCGGGCTTCTCGCCGAGCGATCCCGTTATGTCCGATATTCCGTCGGTCTGGCAGCTGCAGAGCCCCAATACCAAAATTGCCGACATTGTTGCCGACGCGAGGAATCTCGCGAGGCCATTCCGTAAGGGCGATTGCGGGGACATTTCTGGAACCTGTGACCGGCGGCTGCCAGAAATGCTCACAGGTTAACCCTAAATTCCCGTTAAGCCGGCCTTGTGAGGCCGGCTTTCGAGCCGGACCGACCCTGCCTTAAGGGACGCTTCCGCTTAATCGACGAATTGAGCGCCGAATTCGTAGCCGATTCGCCATGCTAACCGGCATTGGCGGGGGCGGCCTTCCGACAAGATGATGGTGAATTCGGAGGGTATATCGAGATGTTCGGCGATCACTTTGACGCCGCCGTCCGATATGTCCGTAATCGTACAGTCGCGCGGCAAGGAACCAGTCCCAAACTGGATTTTGGCAAAATTCCTGCAAAGGCGGCGTTCGCTTTTGCGTCGATTCACTAGCGTGAGCATGTCGATCCTTCACCCGCTCAAATGCGGCCCATCCGGCACTTGACCCGTTCTACAGGAGAAGTGTTGGAATCTGCCTAGCGGGACCTTTCGCAATCTATCTTTTCTCTTTGACTTCCCTTTACCTGCTTCCTCAGGCCTAACTCAAACGGCTGTCGATGATCAGCATTGCCCGCGAAAAAACCGCTTGCGACGCGCCCTTCTGCAAGTATCCAGAATGCGGAAATGTTTTTTTACCTTCAAACTTTAACGCTGGCTTACGGGCTAGGCCCGGATTTCTGTCGCGGTCTTTTCGGCTGGTTGGCCTTTTTCGGTGTTTCCCGGCCCCACCGCCTCTTGCCGCCGGTGCTGCGCAACGCGGCTACATGTTGCGAGCGAATATGATACAGGGTCGCATGGCCAAGCCGGAGACCCGACCATGACAGCCGCGCCCGAACGCCCCGAAGGCACCGTCGATCCCAAACTGCTGGAAATTCTTGTCTGCCCTGTGACCAAGGGTCCGCTCGAATTCGACGCTGCGCGGCAGGAATTGATCTCGCGCGCAGCGAAGCTCGCCTATCCGATCCGTGATGGCATTCCGATCATGCTGCCTGAAGAGGCAAGAAAGATAGAGTAACCATGCGCGTCCAGGCGCTCATTGCTGCGCTCGCGATCGTCAGTCTCTGCGGCACGACGACAGGCGCCTGCAGCGATGAGACCAAAATTCGCATCGGTAACATTGACGCCGTGCTGACGGTGCCGGCGAACGTCGATCGGCCGCCGGTTGCGCTTTTGATCGCCGGCTCCGGCTCGACCGATCATGATGGCAACGGACCTCAGGTCAAACCGGCGACTTTGAAGAAGCTCGCCGAGCAGCTTGCCGCGCGCAAGATAGCAACTCTGCGCTACGACAAGCGCGGTGCGGGCGGCTGGCAGCCGCAATTCGGAGCGCCGGAGGATTTTCGTTTCAAGGATTATGTCGACGACGCGGCAACGCTGATGAACTACCTCCGCAGCAGCGGAAAATTCCCGCAGGTGGCGGTGGTTGGTCACAGCGAGGGCGGTCTGGTCGCGATCCTCACCGCGCGGAGGATGCCGGTCGATCGTCTGGTCTTGCTCGTCACCGCCGCGCGGAAGCAGGGCGATCTCGTAAAAGCTCAACTCGAACGGAAGCAAATTCCGCCCGACGTGCTTCAGCCTATCCTCAAGGCGATCGACGCCATCATGGCCGGTCGGATCGTTGATCCCCCACCAAGAGGGCTGGCGATCGCACCCTCGATGCAGCCCGGTATCGCATCAGCCTTTACCGAAGACCCCATCGATCCCTTGAAACTGATCGAACGGCCGATTCTGATCATCGGCGGTGGCCGGGACCTTCAGGTGGCACGGCTCGATTTCGTGGCCCTTTCCGCGGCAGCGCCGCAGGCGAAAACGCTCTGGCTTCCGGAAATGAACCACGTCCTGGTCGATGTCGGCGATGATGACGACGACCTCGCCGCCTACAACCAGCCGGAGCGGGCGCTCGATGTCGACCTGGTCGATGCGGTCGCAGCCTTCATTCTCACCGGCGACGCGCGCTGATCGCTTCGCTACAATGCCTCGCCCTTCAGGAGCCGCGGTACTTCGCCTGCGAGGCCAGCGGCCTGGCGGATGAACATGCTCTTTAGCGGCGGCGCTCGATCGACCAGCCCAAGCCCGATATCGCGCACCGTGCGAAGCAGCGTCGATTCGTTCGAGAACAGGAAATTCAGCGAGTTGGTGGCAAGTCCCATCGCCATGGTGTCGAACCGCCGCCAGCGTTGATAGCGATCGAGCACGTCGGCCTGGCCGAGATCGATTCCGAGCCGCGCGGCGTCGACGATCACTTCGGCAAGTGCTGCGACATCCCTCAGGCCCATATTGAGTCCCTGCCCCGCGATCGGGTGAATCACATGCGCGGCATCGCCGACGAGCGCGAGCCGCTCGCCGATGAACGAACGCGCGACGAAATAGCCAAGCGGGAAGGCCCGCGGCTTATCGAGCACCTTGATCTCGCCAAGATGCAAGCCAAAGCGCCGTTCGAGTTCGTCGTGAAACTCCGCTTCACCGAGAGCCGTGATGCGCGCCGCTTCGGCGCGTTTCTCGGTCCAGACCAGCGACGAGCGCTGTCCGGTCAGCGGCAGGATCGCGAATGGGCCGGCCGGTAGAAAGTGTTCCTCGGCGCGACCATGATGGTCACGCTCATGGCCAACCGTAACCACAATGCCGGATTGATCGTAGTCCCAGCCGTGGGTGGCGATCCCCGCACGCTCGCGCAGTTTCGACCGCGCACCGTCGGCGGCCACGAGCAGGCTCGCCTCGATCTTGCTGCCGTCCGCCAGCGTGACATCGACGCCGTCGCCGCGCGAGACAAAATCGCTCACTGCAAGGCCGCGAAGAACGACGCCCTCAGCCTCGGCGCGCTCGACCAGGGCATCGATCAGATGGCGGTTCTCGACCATATGCGCGAATGGCTCACCCGGCTCGACATTGCCTGCAAATGTCAAGAAAACCGGCCGGGTCGCGTCTTCCAGTTTGGAGTCGGTGACGACCATATCCAAAATCGGCTGCGCGCCGCCCGCAACCTCCTTCCAGACGCCAATGGCATCGAACAACCGCCGGCAGGCAGCGACGATGGCGGTAGCACGTGGATCGCGGCTCGGCCTGACTGCAAGCGCCGGATCGGCGACGATGATGGGAAGATCAGCGCCAAGGCCCTGACGCAGCGCGAGCGCCAGCGCCAGTCCCGCAAACGCGCCGCCGCCGATGACAATGCTTCGCTGTACCGACATACTGGACCTGCTTACCCGGACTATTGCCACTGGAGTATAGCTGGGCGAAACAAAGGGGCGAAACAAGGGTCTTTTTTGCTTTACGGCGGCCATTCGCGGCCCGATCTCGCGGTTTCGTCTCCCGATTTCGGATTCCAAGGCTTCGCCGCCCTTGGAATGACGAAACAATCGAAAGCGCATCCATGTCCAAAAGCCTCATCGACCTGATTTCCATTCTCGATCTCGAACCGATCGAGGTGAACATGTTCCGCGGCAACAGTCCCAAAACGAGCTGGCAGCGGGTATTCGGCGGGCAGGTGATCGGACAGGCCATGGTAGCGGCATGCCGCACCGTCGAAGGCCGCCTGCCACATTCGCTCCATTGCTATTTCATTCTGCCCGGCGATCCGCAGATTCCGATCATCTACGAGGTCGAAAGGCTGCGCGACGGCAAGAGCTATTCGACCCGGCGGGTGACTGCGATCCAGCACGGCAACGCGATCTTTTCGATCATGGTGTCGTTCCACATCGAGGAACCCGGCGCGTTCGACCATCAGGACAAGATGCCCAACGTCCCGCCACCGGAGAAACTCACCGCCGAGGAAGTGGCAAAACAGCCGATGTTCCGCGACATGCCAGAATTCATCCGCCGCTACTACGAGTCCGACCGCCCGATCGAGCTGCGCCCCGTCGAGCTCGGCCGCTATTTCGGCCAGAAGATCGAGGACGGCCGCATCCATGTCTGGATCCGCACCGCTTCGAAACTGCCGGACGATCCGGCGCTGCATTTGTGCGCGTTGGCCTACGCGTCGGATTTCTCGCTACTGGACGCGGCGATGGCGCGCTACGGCCGCACGCTGTTCGACAGGCGCATGATGCCGGCGAGCCTCGATCACGCCATGTGGTTTCACCGGCCGTTTCGTGCCGACGAATGGCTGCTCTACGCCCAGGACTCTCCCAGCGCGCAAGGCGGGCGCGGCCTGACCCGCGGCATGATCTTCAAGCAAGATGGCACGCTGGTCGCTTCCGTTGTCCAGGAGGGCTCGCTTCGCGAACGCAGATGACGCCGCTCACGCGGCTGCGCGAGCTGTTCCCTCCACCAGCACGATCTGCGATGCCTGCCAACGCATGATCCAGCGCAGCACCCAGGGAATCGGGATGATGAAGGAGCACGCGATCGCGACGACAATGGCACGCCAGAGATATTGCAACCCGGTGGCCTTGAAGACGACATCGCGCCGCGTACCTTCGATATGCCGGCAAATCCAGCGCAGCTGCGCCGTGTAGACCCAGGCCCAGCCTATGATGGTGATGACCGACAGGAGCGCCAGAATATTCCAGCCCAAATAACCCCAATATGATCCTGAAAAGCTGAGCCCGAGCGGCTGTCCGTTCGACGCGATGTTGGCGACAACCCATCGGATCGCGAGCCAGTACAATCCGAACTGGACCAGAATTGCGAGCGCGTTGACAAACTTTAATCCGGTCGCGCCGAGGACGATCAAAAGAACAATCGCGCCGAGGTACCACCACAGAATGGTGAGCGGCTCGCCCGTAAAGCTGAGATTGGGACGGCCCGGCACGCGCGTGCAGGAGACGAGCCACTTGCAATACATGACGAAGACCCAGGGAAGGGGGATCACGAACAAAGCGCCGATGAAAAAAACCAGCGAGCGCCAGACGAACTCCCAGATTCCGAATTCGACCGATAGCGATCCGTCACCCAGGGCCGCAGCGCTTGCGGGCATTCTGCCCGGCGCGGCCGGCGGTCTCGAAACCGAAGACATCAGGCCCGGGATTTCCCTAACCTTTTGCCAACCCGCCATGCCGTCGGTCCAGACCAGGGTGTCGGCGCCGACCATCCCTCTGGCGATGAATTCGCGGAATTGAGCTTCCGGAAAAGGGCCCTGTTGCTGCCCCTGGGACGCGAAGAACCACGATCGGCCTGGCATTTCATCCCCCTGCGAAGCGCTTTCGGACCACGCGCGGTCCCGGACTTGATCCGGGCGCGGCACCGACTGGTGCAAAGAAACGCGACAAAACAGAACTTTAGACCCCGATTCGGCCGCACGGGCCGACGCCGGCGCGAGCGCGGAGCCAAGACCTTGGCGGACGATCTGCGCACCTGTAAGGGAGGCTATCGAGCGGAACCCCGCTTCTGCAATTGTTTTTCGGTCACGCCGCTAACTTTTTGTGCCATTGGTGGAGAAAGATGCCAGACTTGTGCGGGTGCAAATCAAGGCTTGGCCGACTTTCGGAATCCTTGGAAATGAAGGCCTGAACATGAAGCTCGTTATCGCCATTATCAAACCTTTCAAGCTTGACGAGGTCCGCCAGGCGCTGACCGGCATCGGCGTCCACGGCATGACCGTGACCGAGGTCAAGGGTTACGGCCGCCAGAAGGGCCACACGGAGATTTATCGCGGCGCAGAGTATGTCGTGAATTTTCTCCCGAAGCTGCGGATCGAAATCGCCGTTTCGTCTGATATCGCCGACAAGGCTGTCGAGGTCATTACTTCCAGCGCCCGTACCGGACAGATCGGCGACGGCAAGATCTTTGTGACGCCGATCGATCATGCGCTTCGGATACGGACCGGCGAAACCGACAGCGACGCGCTCTAGGCAATCAAGACTTCAATCGCAGCCGGCAACGGAGCCGGCCCTGCGATCAAAGAGAACTTTATTCTGGGTGGGGAACACCAAATGGGGGCACTTTCATCTCGTGCAGCGGAGCTGGCTGCGCCGACCAGGACGAGATCAGCAGAAGCAGCGTCCGGTTTTGCATCCGATCGCGCTCTGATTAGAAAGCGCAAGATCTTTGCGCGAAACCGCAGACATTTTGGCCGATCATGCGCTGGTTTTGCGTTGATCCTCTCTTTCGCGACGCCGGCTTTTGCCGGGACATCCAATATCAACGCCGCCGACACCGCATGGATGATCGTTGCCACCGCGCTGGTGCTGATGATGACGCTGCCGGGTCTGGCGCTGTTGTATGCCGGCATGGTGCGCAAGAAGAACGTGCTGGCGACGATGGCCCAAAGCCTCGTCTGCGTTGCGGTCGTTTCCATACTCTGGGTAGCCTTCGGTTACTCGCTGGCGTTCGTCGGCGACGGTCCGTGGCTCGGCACGCTAGATCGCTGGTTTCTCGCCGGGATGACCATGGACAGCGTCAACCCTGCGGCGAAGACGATTCCGGAGAGCCTGTTCATGCTCTACCAGATGACCTTTGCGATCATCACCGTGGCGCTGGTCGCTGGCTCCGTCGCCGACCGCATGCGTTTCTCGGCCTTTCTCCTGTTTGCCATCGGCTGGTTCATATTGGTCTACGTGCCGCTGGCCCATTGGGTCTGGGGCGGCGGCTTTCTCGGCACCGCGGGCGTCCTGGATTTTGCCGGCGGTCTTGTCGTGCATCTCAGCGCCGGTGCCGGCGGCTTGGTGGCAGCCCGGGTGATCGGACGACGTCACGGTTATGGCACCGAAAATCTGTCGCCATTCGATCTGTCGCTTGCCGTAATCGGCACCGGACTGCTGTGGGTCGGCTGGTTCGGCTTCAATGGCGGATCGGCGCTGGGTGCGAACTCGCGCGCCGTGATGGCGATCGCCGCGACCCATCTTGCCGCTTGCGCCGGCGCGCTGACCTGGGGCGCGGTCGAATGGTCGATCCAGCGCAAGCCATCGGTGCTCGGTATGATCTCCGGCGCCGTGGCAGGGTTGGGCACGATTACGCCGGCTTCCGGCTTCGTCGCGCCGTGGCACGGCATCTTGATCGGCGTGACCGCCGGCCTGGTGTGTTTTTGGGCCTGCACCTGGCTCAAGCGCCGGCTCAAATACGACGATTCGCTCGACGTGTTCGGTGTCCACGGGGTCGGCGGGGCGACCGGAATCCTGCTGACGGGCGTCTTTGCGACGGCGTCAATTGGAGGGACTTCGGGCCTGCTGGAGGGAAACCCGCACCTGGTGCTGACCCAGCTGTACGGCGTCGCCGTCACCCTCGGCTGGTCCGCCGGCATGACCTACGTTCTTCTGAAACTGGTGGGGCTGTTCGTGCCAATCAGGGTTTCGTTGCAGCAGGAGCTCGAAGGTCTCGATATTTCGCAGCACGGAGAGGCGCTGCAGTAAAGGGAAGACTATCTCAATACCTTTCCGCTGCCCTCATCATGGGCAGAAATATGTCGGGAGTTTGTCTTGCCTACCTTATGGGCCGCTCTGCCTAACCCTTGAGCGCGACCAAATAGCGCGGCCGGGGGCGAATGCGACAATCCCCGAAAACGCCCGCGTTAACGGACCGTTAGTGGGTTCCGCCGATCTGGCACGGCATTTGATTCTACCCGCACCGGCTGTGCCCGCGTAGTGAGCTTCTCCGCGTGGTGAACCTCAGTCGAGATCGCTCGGTCGCGTTCGGACCGAGCCCAAGCGGGGACCAAGACCCATGAAAATTGTTATGGCGATCATCAAGCCATTCAAGCTCGAAGAAGTCCGTGACGCCCTGACCGCCATCGGCGTTCACGGTCTCACGGTCACGGAAGTCAAAGGATATGGCCGACAGAAGGGCCACACGGAAATCTATCGCGGCGCTGAATATGCGGTGAGCTTCCTGCCCAAGATCAAGATTGAGGTCGCGGTCGCCTCGGACCAGGTCGACAAGACCATCGAGGCCATCACGTCGGCGGCAAAGACCGGCCAAATCGGCGACGGCAAGATCTTCGTCATCAACCTCGACCATGCGGTTCGCATTCGGACCGGCGAGGCAGATGCCGCGGCACTCTGATCTCGCGCTCAACCCAGATCCAATCAGGAGTAGACCAAATGACGTTCAAGCGTCCCTATAGCGCGGGATTGGCGGCCCTCGCAGTCGGCCTGTTCGCCGCAACCGCTGCCTATGCGGAACCAACCATCAACAAGGGCGACAACGCCTGGATGCTGACGTCGACAGTGCTGGTGCTGTTGATGACGATACCCGGGCTCGCGCTGTTCTATGGCGGCCTCGTCCGCTCCAAGAACATGCTCTCGGTCTTGATGCAGGTCTTCTACACCGTATGCATCGTCACCATCCTCTGGTCGCTTTACGGCTACAGCCTCGCCTTCACCGGCGGCTCCGACTTCGTCGGCGGTTTCTCCAAGGCGTTCCTGATGGGCGTTACTCCCGAACTCCAAGGCCTCGACGTTCAGCGTCGACGCCAACATCTCGGAGCTGGTGTATGTGTGCTTCCAGATGACGTTTGCGGCCATCACCCCAGCGCTCATCGTCGGCGCTTTCGCCGAACGCATGAAATTCGCGGCCGTGGCCCTGTTCATCCCGCTCTGGGCCACGCTGGTCTATTTCCCGATCGCGCACATGGTCTGGTACTGGGCCGGCCCGGACGCGATCTCGGATGCAGTCAAGGCGATCGCGGCGGCTGGAAGCGATGCGGCGGCCAAGGCTGCGGCTGAGGCCAAGCTTGCCGAGGTCAACGCCGATGCGCGGCTGGGTCTTCAAGAAGGGTGCGATCGACTTCGCCGGCGGCACCGTGGTGCATATCAACGCCGGCATCGCCGGTCTCGTTGGCGCGCTGATCATCGGCAAGCGCATCGGCTACGGCAAGGATCTGATGGCCCCGCATTCGCTGACCATGTCCATGATCGGCGCCTCGCTGCTCTGGGTCGGCTGGTTCGGGTTCAACGCCGGATCGAATCTCGAAGCCAACTGGCGGTGCCGCGCTCGCCATGACCAACTCCTTCGTCGCAACCGCTGCGGCGGCGTTGTCGTGGATGTTCGCGGAGTGGATGATCAAGGGCCATCCCTCGGTGCTCGGCGCCATTTCGGGCGCGGTGGCGGGGCTTGTCGCGGTGACGCCTGCGGCCGGCTACTCCGGTCCGATGGGAGCGATCGTGCTCGGCCTCGTCGTCGGCGTGGTCTGCCTGTTCTTCGTCACCGTGGTCAAGAACGCGCTCGGCTACGACGACTCGCTCGACGTGTTCGGCGTCCACTGCATCGGCGGAATCATCGGCGCTCTCGGCACCGGCATTCTGGTCAATCCGGCGCTCGGCGGCGCCGGCATCATGGACTACACCACCGGCAAGATTGCCGACTACGAGTTCGGCGCGCAGATGATCTCCCAGACCTGGGGCGTCTGCACCACGCTGGTGTGGTCGGGCGTCGGGTCGGCGATCATCTACAAGGTCGTCGACGTCATCGTCGGCCTGCGCGCCAACGTTGAAAGCGAACGCGAAGGCCTCGACATCACCGAGCACACCGAGCGCGCCTACAATATGTGAGTTCTCCCGAGGGCGCGACCACCTCGGGGGTCGCGTCCAAAACTACGGTTTGGGCACATACCCGGCAATGCCCCGACCGTTGAGGGGCTCCAGCGCAAGTTGGAGCCCCTTTCTTTTTGCGGAATCTTGGGTCTGGATCGCGGCGGCTACCGATGGTTAATCGCGTCTTAACCTCGCCGTATCTATGGTGGTTTGATCCGCATCCCACCGGTCCCAAAACACGATCGGCGGCCTCAACAGTGCTGGCGCGACACGTATGGCCATGACCGCTTCATCCCGCGCGCCGCAGGGCGCCAGAAGTCAGGAGAGCGAACGCTCGCCCTTCTTGCGGGTCACCGAATTGCTGGCCCCCTACCAGCCCGCTAAGCCATTGATAACACTATCATTGGGGGAGCCGCAGCATCCGGTGCCCGACTTCGTTGGCCCGGTGCTGGCGAGGCATATTGCCGAATTCGGCCGCTATCCCATCGCCAAGGGAATCGAGCCCTTCCGGCAGGCAGCGGCCGGCTGGCTATCCCGGCGGTTCGACTTGCCGCGGCCTATCGATCCCGAGATCCGAGCTTCTGGTGCTCAATGGCAGCCGCGAGGGCCTGTTTTTCGCGGCCCTGACCGCTGCGCGCTATGTCGGCGAGCGCAGGGGCAGGCCCGCAATCCTGATGCCCAACCCGTTCTATCCCGCCTATGGGGCGGGTGCCCGCGCCGCCGGCTGCGAGGCGATCTATCTGCCGACCACGCTGGCCAACGGTTTCCTGCCCGAACCTCGACACACTCGATGATGCTACGCTGGCGAGGACGGTCGCGATGTACATCGCCTCGCCGGCCAATCCGCAAGGCGCGGTGGCCTCGAAGGAGTATTTCGGCCGGCTGAAAAAGCTCGCCGACCGCTTCGGCTTCATGATTTTGAGCGACGAATGCTATTCGGAAATCTACACGCAGGCGGCACCCGGCAGCATGCTGGAATGCGCGGGGGCTGATTTCGCCAATGTCGTCGCGTTTCAATCGCTCTCGAAGCGATCGAACCTGCCCGGTATGCGGGTCGGCTTTGCCGCCGGCGACAAGAAATTCCTCGGCATGTTTCACGAGCTGCGCAACGTCGCGGCACCCCAGGTGCCGGTGCCGCTGCAGCACGTCGCGGTCGCCGCCTATGGCGACGAGGCGCATGTCGAGGAGAACCGCAGGCTTTACCGGATCAAGTTCGATCTCGCCGATCAGATTCTGGGAAATCGATATGGCTATCGGCGTCCCGCCGGCGGCTTCTGCGTGTGGCTCGATGTATCCGCAAAAGGCGGCGACGAAGCTGCAACCGTCAAACTCTACAGGGACGGCGGCGTTCGCGTGATCCCTGGAAGCTATCTGGCGCGGCAGCAGCCCGACGGCAGCAATCCCGGCGCCGGTTATATTCGTCTGGCGCTGGTCGCGGACAGTGAAACAACGGCCGAGGCATTGCACCGGCTGGTCGAAATTTTGGACCGAACATGATCGGGAAAGAAGCAAAACAGTTTCTCCGAGACGATCATGCCCAACCAGGATGCGATTGTGGTGCTGGTCAGTCGCATCACAGTCCAGTCGCGAAGGCCCAATGAGCATGCCGGCGATCGAACGCGTCATTCCCCTGGTCGGCCAGTTGCCGGCGGCGATCCGCGAGGCGCTGGCGCGGCGCCTGCGCGAACTCGCCGGTCTCGGACTGCTGGCGCTGACCGGCGGCGCGGCGGCGGCGCTGATGACATGGTCGGTGCAGGATCCGAGCCTCAGCCACGCGACATCGCGCCCGATCCGCAACATCGTCGGCTATCCCGGCGCCATCGGCGCCGATCTGCTGATGCAAATTCTCGGCCTCGGCGCGATCATGCTGATCCTGCCCGTCGCGGTGTGGGGTTGGCGCATGCTGACCCATCGCGGTTTCGACCGCGAAGCGCTGCGGCTGGGCTGCTGGATCCTGTGCACGGTGATTGGCGGCGGGCTTTGCCAGTTGCTGGCCGCATGGCGGCGCATGGCCGCTGCCAACCGGACTTGGCGGCGTCGTCGGCGATGCGTTGGTGCGCGCGCCCGCGGTCGTGTTCGGCCCGCCCGGCTTTGTCTATCGACCTGGTGCTCGGGATCATTCTGGGCGCCGCAACGGTCGCGACGTTCCTCGTCGCGGGCGGCATGGGTTCGCGTCCGCAGGAGGAGGAATTGACGGCCGATCGAGGACGACGAGGCGCCCTTCAGCCGAAGAAGACGATGAGCGGCTCGATCTCGCTCGGATGGGCCGTCCACGCCCTGATGAGCACGAAGGCGCGGCTGTTGTGGTTGCTGGCTTTGGCCTACCGCTCGCTGGTCGCAAGCGCGCCGCAGCCGCGCGCGTCTTCGTTCGAACGTCAGGAACCAAGTCTCGGCGGCCGCGCGGACACCATCGCTCGCGCCCGCAGAGCGACGAAGATTTCGATGACGAAGAGGAAGACGAGGAAGTTCCGGCCGCCCGCGCCCCGCGCAAGAAAGCCGCAGCCCGCGCGCCGGCGCGCAAATCATCCGACCGGTTCGAGTTGCCGGCGGTATCGTTCTTGACCGCGCCGAGAGCGTCCGATCGCCAGCCGCTCAGCAAGTCGGAGCTCGATGCCAATTCACGCGCGCTGGAAGGCGTGCTCGGCGATTTCGGCGTCCGCGGCGAAATCGTCAAGGCCCATCCCGGTCCGGTGGTGACGCTGTACGAGCTCGAGCCCGCGCCCGGCATCAAATCGTCGCGCGTGATCGGACTGGCCGACGACATCGCGCGCTCGATGAGCGCGCTTTCGGCGCGCGTCGCGGTGGTTCCGGGCCGCAACGCCATCGGCATCGAACTGCCGAACGCGCACCGCGAGAAGGTCTATCTGCGCGAATTGCTCTCGGTGAAGGACAGCAACGAAACGGTGGCGAAGCTGCCGCTTTGTCTCGGCAAGAACATCGGCGGCGAGTCCATCATCGTCGATCTCGCGCGCATGCCGCATCTGCTGATCGCCGGCACCACCGGCTCGGGCAAATCGGTCGCCATCAACACCATGATCCTCAGCCTGCGTGTATCGGCTGCGACCCGGATCAGTGCCGTCTGATCATGGTCGATCCCAAGATGCTCGAACTCTCGGTCTATGACGGCATTCCGCATCTGCTGACGCCGGTCGTGACCGACCCCAAGAAAGCCGTGGTCGCGCTGAAATGGGCGGTGCGCGAGATGGAGGAGCGCTACAAGAGGATGTCCAAGCTCGGCGTGCGCAACATCGACGGCTACAATCAGCGCCTGGCGGAAGCAAAATCCAGGGGCGAGGAGCTGACGCGCACCGTGCATACCGGTTTCGACAAGGAAACCGGCAAGGCCATCTATGAGGAGGAGAAGCTCGACCTCGAGCCGCTGCCCTACATCGTCATCATCGTCGACGAAATGGCCGACCTGATGATGGTCGCCGGCAAGGACATCGAAGGCGCGGTGCAGCGGCTGGCGCAAATGGCGCGCGCCGCCGGCCTGCACGTGATCCTCGCGACGCAGCGGCCCTCGGTCGACGTCATCACCGGCACCATCAAGGCGAACTTCCCGACCCGCATCTCGTTTCAGGTCACCTCGAAAATCGACAGCCGCACCATCCTCGGCGAAATGGGCGCCGAGCAACTGCTCGGGCAGGGCGACATGCTCTACATGGCCGGCGGCGGGCGCATCAGCCGCGTGCACGGACCCTTCGTCTCCGACGAGGAGGTCGAGAAGGTGGTGCGCCATCTCAAGACGCAGGGCTCGCCGGAATATCTCGAAGCGGTCACGGCGGAGGAGCCGACCGACGAGGACGGCGCGGTATTCGATTCCACCGGCATGGGCGGCGACGGCGGCGGCGACCTGTTCTCGCAGGCGGTGGCGATCGTCAAGCGCGACCGCAAGGCTTCCACCAGCTATATTCAGCGCCGGCTGCAGATCGGATATAACCGCGCCGCGTCACTGATGGAGCGGATGGAACTTGAGGGCATCGTCGGACAGGCCAATCATGCCGGAAAGCGCGAAATTCTGGTCGAAGAGGAAGAAGGCGGCTTCTGATTAACCTGATCGAGCTTCGATCGCCCAGCCTTGGAACCCCGCGAATTGCTATTATCTTTTCACGGAAAAACGATATCCCCCTTTTGCAAAAAGCACGATAAAAGGCCGCGGGGCCGGGCAGGACGATGCGTTGACCAGAAATCAGAAACCTCGAATGGCTGAACGGTTGCTTTTTCGCCACCGCGCGGACCGCATTTGCGCTTCTGATCGCAGCCTCAATCGGAGGCGTGGCGGTGCCATCCCGTGCGCAAACCGTTCCGATTCCCAAACCCGCGCCGAAGGGCCGGGACGTGCAGATCAGCGCCTCGGACAGCCAAAAGGGCCCGACGACGACCGGCGCGACGGCAGTGCCGCCCAATCCCGTCATTCCCGATCCGCGCCGCAATGTTCCCGCGAGTATTTTTGCGACCTTCGACGACAAGCAAAAGGCGCAGGCCGCCAGGGTCAGCAACTATCTGTCGTCGCTGCAGACGCTGGTCGGAAATTTCGTCCAGGTCGGGCCCGACGGCACCAAGACCAAGGGCGAATTCTACATCCAGAAGCCCGGCAAGGTGCGCTTCGAATATGAGCCGCCGAATCCGATCGCGATCGTCGCCGACGGATCGATGCTGGCGGTGCGCGACCGCAAGCTTGCGACCCAGGACATCTATCCGCTGTCGCAAACGCCGCTGCGATATCTGCTGTCGGACCGCATCGACCTGATGAAGGACACCAACGTCGTGAGCGTGACGGCCGACGATCTCTACATCAGCGTCACCATCGAGGAGAAGCAGTTGCTGATCGGCACCAGCCGCCTGATGCTGATGGTCGGCGCCAAGGACGGCCAGCTCAAGCAGTGGACGGTGACCGACCCGCAAGGCTACGACACCACGGTCGCGGTCTACAATCTGGACACCTCCAAGAAGGTCGATCCCGGCATGTTCAAGATCGACTTCACCGACCATTCGTTGCCGATGCCACCGGGCTGAGCTCTGATTCGGCTGGACGGATGTTGGCCGGCCGTTCGGAGAGAGGTTTCCACACTTACGGTTCTTGCCCCAAAAATTCATTCTTGATTGCGGGACGAAGACGTGCGTCATCAACGCACGCCTTCCCTTATCGCCGGTCCCATGCGCCTTTCCCTGACAACCTGGAACATCAATTCGGTGCGCCTGCGCATCGATCTCGTCGCAAAATTCATCAAGTCGGCGCGGCCGGACGTCTTGTGCCTGCAGGAAACCAAATGCATCGACGACGCTTTTCCGCTGAAGCGCTTCAGGCGCCTCGGCTATGAGCACGTCGCCCTGAACGGCCAGAAGGGCTATCACGGCGTCGCCGTGATCTCGAAATTGCCGTTCGAGAAGACCAACATCCGAGCCTTCTGCGACAAGATCGATTCGCGCCACATCTCGGTCGAGTTCGGCGAAAGGGCGCAGCTGTCAAAGCCGCTGGTGCTGCATAATTTCTACGTGCCGGCCGGCGGCGATATTCCGGATCCCGCGCTCAATCCGAAATTCGAGCACAAGCTTCGCTTTCTCGATGAGATGAAGGCGTGCGAGCCGCTGCATCCGCGCGGCGACGACCGCCATATCCTGGTCGGCGATCTCAATGTGGCCCCGCATGAGAACGACGTCTGGTCGCACAAGCAATTATTGAAGGTCGTATCGCACACCCCGATCGAATGCGAGAAGCTGCTGGCGGCGCAGACCCACGGCGAGTGGGTCGACGTCGCGCGCGACCGCATCCCGCTGTCGGAAAAGGTCTACACCTGGTGGAGCTACCGCGCCGCGGACTGGACGCTGGGCGATCGCGGCCGAAGGCTCGATCACATCTGGATCTCGCCCGCGCTCAAGGACCGGGTCAGCGATTTCAGGATCACGCGCGATGCGCGCGGCTGGGAGCGGCCGTCCGACCACGTTCCGGTGACGGTGACGCTGGAGGTGTAAGCGGATGACTCGAGCTCAAATACTCAGCTTCGCGCCCGCCATCAGTATGTCGCTGGCGATCTGGCTGGTGCGGTTGGCCAATTCGTCGCGCAGCCGGCGCGCCGCCGCGGGATCGCTTTCCAGCACGCGCTGAAACAGGCTGCGCGCGATCCGGATCACCGAGGAATGTTCCAGCGCGATCGCGGTGGACGGCCGCCGCATCGCGGTGATCAGCGCAAGCTCGCCGATCAGTGCGCCAGGGCCGGCGACGACCGCGGCGCCGCTGCCGTCTTCGATGCGAAACGCGCCGCGCTGGACCACAAATCCGGCATCGGCCTCGTCGCCCGCATTGAAAAGCACGTCGCCGCGCGCGAAATCGCGCTGCTCGGAGCCGATCGCCAGCATGCGCAGGGCCGCCGTCCCCAACAGGCGCAGTGTCGGGACGCGCTCGAGCAGGGCAACATCATCTTCGATCGACATGAAAAACCAGCCGCGCGATTACGAATCGTTCGGCCGAATCGTATCACGGCACCAGCTTGTAGCCACCGGCTTCCGTCACCAATATCTCGGGATTGGCCGCGTCTTTTTCGATCTTCTGGCGCAGACGGTAGATATGGGTTTCCAGCGTGTGCGTGGTGACGCCCGAATTGTAGCCCCAGACTTCCTGCAGCAGCGTTTCGCGCGATACCGGCAGCTGGCCGGCACGATAAAGGAAGCGAAGGATCGCGGTTTCCTTTTCGGTCAGGCGCACCTTCCTGGCGTTGGCGCCGGTCAGCATTTTGGAGCCGGGCCGGAAACTATAGGGACCGACCGAAAACACCGCGTCTTCGCTGGCTTCGTGCTGACGGAGCTGCGCCCGAATCCGCGCCAGCAGCACCGCGAAGCGGAACGGCTTGGCGACATAGTCATTGGCGCCGGATTCGAGCCCGAGAATGGTGTCCGAATCGGTATCATGTCCGGTGAGCATGATGATCGGCGCCTTGAAGCCGCCCTTGCGCAGGGAGCGCACGACCTCGCGGCCGTCGGTATCCGGCAACCCGACATCCATCAGCACGAGATCCGGGCGCATCGGTCTTGGCGGCGGTCGCGCCCTTGGCGCCAGTGTCGACAGCGGAGGCTTCGAATTCGTCGTGCAGCGATAATTGCTCCACCAGCGTATCGCGCAGATCGGTATCGTCATCCACGATCAGGATCTTGCGGGCGTTGGCCATGGGTACAATCCTCTGGAGCGGCGGCGTGAGCCCAAGCGGCTCGGCTCAGGTCGTGGTTGGCAAAATCGGCGTTCGTCAGAACTGGTTCGTCTTGAGGTAAGGGGCTGTTACGGATTCACAAGCCGAAACGCAATCTACCCTAGAATTCGGCAGGATTTAGATGAATGTCCTGTAATGCCACGAGCACGGCATTTTTCCGCTCGTTGATCGGAGACTCTCGAGCTGCATGGATAATTCCGATATTTCAATTGCTTATGGAACACAAATTCGTGATCGGCCCCTAACCGCGATCAGGATTCGCGCAGCCGCGGGAAACCCTCGCCGCGGCTGGCTGACGGCGGGCCAACAGACGATCCCGGTCGCGCTTGGGCGCGGCGGCATCATCGCCAACAAGCGCGAGGGCGACGGCGGGACCCCGAAGGGCATTTTCCGGCCGCGGCGACTGTGGTGGCGCGCCGACCGCCACCCGCGGCCGCAGACCTTCCTGCCGATTCGCGCGATTCGGCCCGAGGACGCCTGGTGCGAAGACCCGACCAGCCGCCATTACAACCGGCCGGTACGGCTCGGCCGTGATCGCGCGCGGCGACCGGCTCAAGCGCGACGACCACCTCTACGATTTCATTGTCGAGATCGATCACAACACCTCGCCGCGCGTCGCCGGCCGCGGCAGCGCGGTGTTCCTGCATCTGGCGCGCGCGGATTTTTCGCCGACGGCTGGATGCGTTTCGATGACAAAATCGGCGATGCTGCGGCTGCTGCGGCGGCTCGGGCCAGAGACGAAAATTGTGATCAGCTAGCGATTTGGCGCGGACGTAGCGCCACGTAATCCTGCGCGCCTAGCGTGTTCCGAAAATCGCCGAGCCGACGCGCACATGGGTGGCGCCGAGCGCAATCGCGATCGCGAAGTCGGCGCTCATGCCCATCGACAGATTCTTCAGCCCGTTGCGGGCGGCGATCTTCGCGGTCAGCGCAAAATGCGGCGCCGGCGGATCGTTGACCGGCGGAATGCACATCAGGCCGGAAATCGGCAGCCCATATTTCTCGCGACAGCTCGCGATGAAACTGTCCGCCTCGGCAGGTGCGACGCCCGCCTTTTGCGGCTCCTCGCCGGTATTGAGCTGGACGAATAATTGCGGCCGCCGCTCTTGAGAACTGAATTCCTTGGCTAGCGCTTCGCAAATGCTCGGGCGGTCGACCGAATGGATCGCGTCGAACAGCGCCACGGCCTCCTTCGCCTTGTTGGATTGCAGCGGCCCGATCAGATGCAGGGCGATGCCGGGGTAAGCAGACATTAACCCTGGCCACTTTGCCTTGGCCTCCTGAACGCGGTTTTCGCCGAAGATACGTTGCCCGGCCTCGATCACCGGGGCGATCGCGTCAGCATCGAACGTTTTGGAAACGGCGACCAGCGTCACTGACGAGCGATCCCGCCGGGCGTCCCGGCACGCCCGCGCGATCTCTTTTTCCACCGCGGCAAGCCCGGTTGGTAAATGTGCGGTTAGCGGCGAAGGGCTTTCGGTCATGTTGTCAGAGTCATCCTTCGATTCACAATTCTTTCGCGATCGTTCCATTTTTAGCGATTTCGAGAAAGGCTTCTTGAACCCTCTCTTATACCCTGCGCGAGGGTCGGGGGAGCAGAATGTCAGGCTTTCGTTTCAAGCGCAAAGAAGTGAAACTCAAGAAGCTTCTCGGTATTCGCGCGCGGCTGGCGCTGCTGGCGTTGATCCTGGTGGCGCCGTTGATGCTGGAACGCACCCGTTCCCTCGAAGATGCCCGCAACAAGCAGATCGCGCGTGCCTACGCGGAATTCTCGCGCATCGCGCAGCATAGCGCCGACGCGCAACGCGACGTTATTTCATCGGTCGAGACCGTGTTGAGATCGGCGGCCCATATCCACGCCTCGAAGCAAACGGACGGTCTCAGTTGCGACATCCTGCGCGCGAGCCTTCCGGTCAATCTGCCGTGGATTCGCAACCTGGTGATCGTCGGCAAGGATGGTCGGATCCAATGCGCGACGCTTGACACGCTGCTCGGCCTTGATCTGAGTGATCGCGCCTATTTCAAGAGAGCCAAGCAAGCCCGCGACCTCGTCTTCAGCGATTTTCTGCTTTCCAAGAGCGAGAACAAGCCGATCATGATCGCGGCCTATCCGGTATCTGCCATCGATCCAACGTCGGATTACGTCATCGTTGCCGGCGTCAATCTCGAATGGATGTCGAAGATCATGAGCGATCTCGGCGGCCGGTCCGGCATTTCGGCGGTTCTGGTCGACAGCGTTGGAAACGTGCTGGCGGCACCCGCCGACCAGGCCGACATGATCGGCCGGCCGTTGAGCCGCCTGCCGTTGTTGTCGCCGGTTGCGGCCAGGGCAATCAATCCAGATCAAACGTCGGGATCGGTTTCGTTCTCTACTGCGGATGGAGCCAAACGCACCGTCAACTTCACACGCATTCCCGGCACCCAATCGCGCCTGATCGTCAGCATCGATGAAGCCAGGGTGGCCGCCGATATCAACCGCGAGATTCGCAACGCCTATTTGCAACTCGGGTTGGTCTGCCTGTTCGTGCTGCTCGGCGCCCTGGTCGCGGCGGAGAAGCTCATCATCCGGCCGATCAACACGATGGTGGCGATCGCCAAGCGATTCGGCCAGGGCGAATGGTCGGTGCGCGCGGCCAGTAGCCGGCTGCCGGCTGAATTTGTCCCGCTCGCCACCGCATTCAACACGATGGCAGCCCAGCTTGCCGAGCGCGAGCGCGAGCTGATCGCCACCAATGACCGGCTGACGGTGATGGCGTCGATCGACATGCTGTCAGGTCTCGCCAACCGGCGCGGCTTCCAGAGCCGGCTCGATTTCGAATGGATGAAGGCCCAGCAATACAAGAGCGAGCTGTCGCTCTTGATGATCGACGTCGACCACTTCAAGCTGTTCAACGACACTTATGGCCATCCCGAGGGCGATGCCTGCCTCTCCCGGCTCGGCGAAACGCTTGCCGGCATTGCCGCCGAGACCATGGGCTTTGCCGGGCGCTACGGCGGCGAGGAATTCTGCCTGCTGCTGCCGAACACCGACGCAATCCGGGCGCTGGAGATCGGCGAGATGGTGCGCGCGGCGGTGCAGGATCTGGCCATGCCTCACGCCACCTCGAGCCATCAGACCGTCACCGTCAGCGTCGGCGTCGCCAGCACCAGGCCGAACGACGGCCTGCTGCCGGGCGATCTGATCGAAGCCGCCGACGCCAGCCTCTATGTCGCCAAACGCAGCGGCCGCAACGCCGTGGCCGAGCACGGTCTAGATCGGACCGCCGACGATGGCCGACCCCATGGCGCTGGCGAGCTAGCGCATCCATCCAGGTTTCGGACAGGAAACGAAGAGCGTGCCGACCGCGCCACCCGTTGACCCCAAAGCCGCTTTTGTGGCCTAGTCCGCCGTCCTTTGGCTGGCCCCGAATCCACGAAAAGCCCTACGATTCCATGACCTCCGAACGCTACAACCCACGCGAATCAGAGCCACGCTGGCAACGCCAGTGGGACGAAAAGGCGATCTTTGCCGCTAAAAACGACGATCAGCGGCCGAAATATTACGTCCTCGAGATGTTCCCCTACCCGTCCGGGCGCATCCATATCGGCCATGTCCGAAACTACACGCTTGGCGACGTGCTGGCGCGCTTCATGCGCGCCAGGGGATTCAACGTGCTGCATCCGATGGGCTGGGACGCTTTCGGTCTGCCGGCGGAAAACGCCGCGATCGAGCGCAAGGTGGCGCCGAAGGCTTGGACCTACGACAACATCGCGGCGATGAAAAAGCAGTTGCGCTCGATCGGGCTGTCGCTCGACTGGAGCAGAGAATTCGCGACCTGCGACCCCAGCTACTACAAACATCAGCAGAAGATGTTCAACGACTTCCTGCGCGCCGGATTGGCCGAGCGCGAAAAGCGCAAGGTCAACTGGGACCCGGTCGACATGACCGTGCTTGCCAACGAGCAGGTGATCGACGGCCGCGGCTGGCGCTCCGGCGCCGTGGTCGAGCAGCGCGAGATGAGCCAGTGGGTCTTCAAGATCACGAAGTACTCGCAGGAGCTCCTGGACGCGCTCGACGCGCTGGATCGCTGGCCCGACAAGGTGCGGCTGATGCAGCGCAACTGGATCGGCCGCAGCGAAGGCCTGCTGGTCCGCTTCGCGCTCGATCCCGACAAGAACGCCTGCTGGCGAGACCGAGCTGAAGATTTTCACGACGCGCCCTGACACACTTGTTCGGCGCGAAATTCATGGCGATAGCTGCCGATCATCCGCTGGCGCAGACCGCGGCTGAAGAACGAGGAGCTCGCTGAGTTCATCGCAGAATGCGGAAACGAACGGCACCGCGCAGGAAATCATCGATACCGCCGAGAAGCAGGGGTTCGACACCGGCATCAAAGCGATTCATCCGTTCGATCCGAACTGGAAGCTGCCGGTCTATGTCGCCAATTTCGTGCTGATGGAATACGGCACCGGCGCGATCTTCGGCTGCCCCGCGCACGACCAGCGCGACCTCGATTTCGTCAAGAAATACCGCTTGCCCGTAATCGAGGTGTATCGGCCGGCGTCGTGGAAGATCCCACTCAACAGGAAGAGATTAGTTTAGCGGCCGAGTTCGATAAGAGTCCTCATTATGTCACGGGCGAGCACGATGAATCCAACGGTTCAAGATTACGACGCATGCCTATGACGTTGGCAAGGAGGATAGGAGGTCCAATCGGCTTACACTTTCTCAAGAGCAGAAAAAGGCCGAATTGGAACCTTTGACACACGAGATCGTCGGCTGGGAATTCAACGATCAATACGAGTATCGACGGTTCTTCGATGGAGAACCGCCGCTACAGTCGATATCGCAGGCAATCGAGAAAGCCATACAGAGAGCCGAAGCTGCCGGCGTCGGCGAGCGGCAGGTGAACTTCCGCCTGCGCGATTGGGGCATCTCGCGTCAGCGCTACTGGGGTTGTCCGATCCCGGTCATCCACTGCCCCAAATGCGACGTTGTGCCGGTCCCGGACAAGGATTTGCCGGTTGCGCTTCCCGAAGACGTCACCTTCGACAAGCCCGGCAACGCGCTCGACCACCATCCGACCTGGAAGCACGTCAACTGCCCGCAATGCGGCGGCAAGGCGATGCGCGAAACCGACACCATGGACACGTTCGTGGATTCGTCCTGGTATTTCGCGCGCTTCACCGATCCCTGGAACGAGAAAGCGCCGACGACGCCGGCGGTGGTCGATCGCCTGATGCCGGTCGACCAATATATCGGCGGCGTCGAGCATGCGATCCTGCATCTGCTCTACAGCCGTTTCTTCACCCGCGCCATGAAGGCCACCGGTCATATCGGCATGGAGGAACCCTTCGCCGGCATGTTCACGCAGGGCATGGTGGTGCACGAGACCTATCAGAAGGCCGACGGCGGCTATGTCACGCCGGCCGAGGTCAAGATCGAGACCGGCGCCAACGGCCGGCGCGCCATTCTCTTGACAACAAACGAGGACGTCGCCATCGGCGGCATCGAGAAGATGTCGAAGTCGAAACGCAACACGGTCGATCCCGACGACATCATCGCAACCTATGGCGCCGACGTCGCGCGCTGGTTCATGCTGTCGGACTCACCGCCGGACCGCGACGTGATCTGGAGCGACGAGCGCGTACAAGGCGCGTCCCGCTTTGTGCAGCGGCTGTGGCGGCTGATCAACGAATCGGCCGAGATCAGCGCCATGGCGCCCAAGGCAAGATCCGCCGCTTTCGGTGCCGACGCGCTCGCCCTGCGCAAGGCCGCTCATGGCGCTCTGGACAAAGTCTCCACCGGCATCGAAAGGCTGCATTTCAACGTCTGCCTGGCCTACATCCGGGAATTTTCCAATGCGCTGGGCGAGGTCCTGGCCCGTTCGGGCCAACCCGGGCCGGACTTGGTTTGGGCGGTCCGGGAGGCCGCAGTCATCCTTGTTCAACTGTTCGCGCCCATGATGCCGCATCTGGCCGAGGAATGCTGGGCTGTGTTGGGGCAGAAGGGGCTGGTTTCAGAGGCGAATTGGCCGCAAATCGAACGAGATTTGCTGGTTGAAGACACGGTAACGCTGGTGGTTCAGGTCAACGGCAAGAAACGGGGTGAGGTCACGGTGGCCCGCACTGCCCAGGATCCGGAAATTGAGGGTGCCGTTCTGGCCCTTGATGCGGTAAAACAGGCCTTGGGTGGCAAAGCCGTCCGAAAAGTGATCGTTGTTCCCATGAGGATCGTGAATGTCGTTGGCTAGGACCCGCATCGCCGTTCGGCTCTTTGCCGCGGCCGCCCTTGCGGCGCTGACGGCGGGCTGCTTTCAGCCGATGTATGCCGAGCATGCCGATGGCACGCCGGGCTTGCGGGAAAAACTGATGGGAGTTGAACTCCCGCCAGTCGACAAGCCCAACGCTTCGCGCGACGCCCGGCTCGGGGTGGAGATCCGCAATGCGCTGGCGTTCAAGCTTTACGGCAACGCCACCGGAATGCCGCCCACCCATCGCCTGGTGATCAGATTCACCTCCAGCCGTTCCTCGCTGATGACCGATGTGAACACCGGGCTGCCCACCAGCGAAAATTATGGCATCGATGCGCAGTTCAATCTGATCGAGATCGCCACCAATAAATCGGTGATGACCGGTACGACATTCTCGCACGTCACCTACGATATCCCCGGCAGCTATCAGCGTTTTGCCCGCGCCCGCGCCTTCCGCGACGCTGAGGACCGCGCGTGTCAGGAAATCGCCGAGCATATCCAGACCCGGCTGGCATCGTTCTTCTACGCCGGCACTTGAAACACATCCGATCATTCCACGACGGGCGTCGCGCGAAGACGCGCGTTCGGGGATGACAACACCAGTCGGTCATGGTCGCGCTCCGCGGAAAAGAAATCGACGCCTTCCTGGCCCGGCCCGATCCGGGACGTCCGATCGTCCTGCTTTATGGTCCCGACGCTGGTCTGGTCCGCGAACGCGCCGACGCTTTGCTGGCGTCGGCGGTCGACGACCCCAACGATCCGTTTTCGCTGGTGAGACTGGACGGCGATGAGCTTTCAGCCGAGCCGTCGCGGCTGGTCGATGAAGCGCTGACGATCCCGCTGTTCGGCGGCCGCCGCGCGATTCGCGTCCGCGCCGGGTCGCGGAGTTTCGCAAGCGGGGTCGACACGCTGGCGGAGACGCCGCTGAAGGATTGCCGCATCGTGATCGAGGCGGGTGAGTTGCGGCCGGAGTCGCCACTGCGCAAGTCCTGCGAGCGCGCCAAGACTGCCGTTGCGATCGCCTGCTATCCCGACACCGAGCGCGACCTTGCCAGACTGATCGACGACGAGCTGCGGGTCGCGAATTTGCGCATAGCTGCGGATGCACGCGCGGTCTTGATCACGCTGCTCGGCGGCGACCGGCAGGCCTCGCGCAACGAATTGCGCAAGCTCACGCTTTACGCCCACGGCAAAGGCGAGGTTACGCTCGACGACGTGATGGCGGTTGCGGCCGACGCTTCCGAGCTGAAGATGGACCCGATCGTCGATGGGGCCTTCTCGGGAGAACCAGCCATGGTCGAGACCGAGTTTGCCAAGGCGATGATGGCGGGCACCTACCCCGGCGTGGTCATTTCCGCAGCCCAAAGGCAAGCGGCGTGGCTGCACAAATCCGCGCTGGCGATCGCCGATGGAACGCCGGTATCGACCGTGCTGGACGGCGGATTTCCAAGGCTGCATTTCTCGCGGAAAGGAAGTGTCGAGACCGCATTGCGTAATCTCAGCGTGGCGCGGCTCGCGCTGATCATCGATCAGCTCGCAGCCGCGGCGCTGGAGATGCGCAAGCAGGCAACACTCGCCCCGGTTATCGCGCAACGCGTGCTGCTCTCGATCGCGGTGAACGCAAAACGGCGGGGGTGAGCCAAGTCGTCACCGCCGACGTGACAGATCAACCCTTTCTGCCCAGCCTTCGCACGATGTCGTCAAGTTGCTCGAGATCGCGATAGCGGATATGCACCATTCCACCGGAATCGCGATGATCGATGCTGACCACGAGCCCAAGGGCGTCGCTGACACTTTTCTCGAGCGCGGTCGTGTTCGGATCCTTCTCCTTGCCGCCACGCGCCTTCTGCGGCTTGCGCACCGGCACGCCCTCGACATGCGCCAGCGCTTCGGCCTGACGCACATTGAGGCCTTCCTCCACGATGCGCTTGGCAGCAGCGGCGGGATCAGGAACGCCGATCAGCGCCCGAGCATGGCCAGCCGACAACTGGCCCATCGCAATATAGGCCTGAACCTCGGCCGGCAATTTCGTCAGGCGCATCGTGTTGGCGACGTGACTGCGGCTCTTGCCGACGATCTTGGCGATGTCTTCCTGGCTGCGTTTGAATTCATTGGCAAGCGCGTGATAGCCCTGCGCCTCTTCCATCGCATTGAGATCTTCGCGCTGCACGTTTTCGATGATCGCAATCTCGAGCGCATCCGAATCGCTGACGTCGACCGGCACGATCGGCACGTCGTGCAGGCCCGCAATCTGCGACGCCCGCCAACGGCGCTCGCCGGCGACAATCTCGTAGCGATCGTGAGCGCCGCGCACCGGCCGCACCACGATCGGCTGGATCACGCCATGCTGCTTGATCGAATCAGCGAGTTCGCGCAGTTCGGTATCGGCGAACTCGCGGCGTGGATTGCGCGGATTCGGTCTGAGGAATTCGATCGGGACTTTGCGGTGCGCGCGCGGCCGCTCCAGATGCGCGGCCTCGCCGCCGACATCTCCGATCAGACTTGCAAGACCGCGCCCCAGTCGCGAACGCGCTTCGTCGGCCATCGCCAGCTCCCTTGGATTCAACTCAAGCGCTCTTGTTTCGATTTCGGCCTGGAACTTTCACTGCCGGTGTTCCGAAGCGGGAGGTCGAGAAAATTTCGTTTTGCATCTCGGGATAGCAGGACTAATGCGCGCGCAACTCGCGCTCACGCTGGATCACTTCCGTCGCAAGCTTGAGATAGGCTTCGCTGCCGACGCATTTGAGGTCGTAGACCAGCACCGGCTTGCCGTAGGATGGCGCCTCGGAAATACGTACGTTGCGCGGGATCATGGTTTTGTAAACCTTGCTCCCCATGAACTGCCGAACGTCGGCAACCACCTGGTTCGACAAGTTGTTGCGCGAGTCGAACATGGTCAGCACAATGCCGTGGATCGACAGATTTGGATTGAGGGTGGAGCGGACCTGCTCCACCGTCTGCAGCAGCTGCGATAGGCCCTCGAGCGCAAAGAACTCACACTGCAACGGCACCAAAATCGCATCCGACGCCGCCATCGCATTCACAGTGAGAAGATTGAGCGACGGCGGGCAGTCGATCAGGACATAGGTGTAGTCTGAATCTTGCTCGGCGTTGCTGTTGAGCGCCGCGATCGCGTCGCGCAGCCGGAAGGCTCGGCCCGGCGTCGATCCGAGCTCGAGTTCGAGCCCCGAAAGATCCATGGTCGAGGGAGCGATGTGCAATCGTGGCACCGCGGTAGGCACCACCGATTCGCGCAAGGAGGCTTCGCCGATCAGAACGTCGTAGGTCGAGCAACTGCGGTTGCGGCGATCGATACCAAGGCCAGTGGAGGCGTTACCTTGCGGGTCGAGATCGACGATCAGCACGCGCTCCCCGATCGCCGCCAGCGCGGTACCCAGGTTGATGGCGGTGGTGGTTTTGCCGACGCCGCCTTTTTGGTTGGCCAGCGCCAAAATACGCGGATGGCCGGCCGGGCGCGGGTCCTTATCTTGCTGATATATTTGATCAATTACGGTCATGCGCGGGTACCATGGCTAGCTTCGGACGGGTTGCGGCGTTCGATGCGGTTAAGCTCGACGATCCAGCCTTGACCACCGGTGCGGCTGGGGTGCAGATGCGGCTTGATATTCCAATATTTAGTGGCCTCGGTCAATTCGGCGTCTACATCTTGGCCTTTGAGAAATAACGCTTTCGCACCTCTTTTTACCAACGGTTCTGCGAGTCCGATGAGCTGATGTAGCGGAGCCACCGCTCGCGCGGTCACGCAATCGATGGGTCCGGAAATTCTTTCCACACTATCCCCGATATCGGCGAGATGGATAGTGCCGGGCGTGTTGGTCACACGCAGCGCCTCACGAAGAAAGGCCGCCTTCTTGGCGTTCCGCTCGATCAAATGGACGAGCGCGCCCGGCGTCTCCGCCAGCGCGCAGGCGAGCACCACGCCGGGGAAGCCACCGCCACTGCCAAAATCGACCCATGTTTTCGCCGACGGCGCGATGTTCAAGAGCTGCAACGAATCGGAAATGTGGCGGGTCCACAGAGTCGGCAAGGTCGAGGGCGCGACGAGATTAATTTTGGGTTGCCACTCCAGGAGCAGGTCAACGAAGCGATCCAGCCGCGCTTCTGTTTCACGTGAAACAGGCGTGAGGGCGAGTGCCGCGGCTTTGTCTGCCAAGGGCTTTGGATCGAGCCCAGCTGCTATGGCGCTCATGGCAACGGCCTGTCTTGTTTCACGTGAAACATCTCAAGGGCTGGCGACCGACGCTCCTGTCTTTCGTCCTCGTGTTTCCCGCCGCAGGTAGGCAGCCAGGATCCCGAGGGCGGCTGGGGTCACCCCGTCGAGCCGACCTGCCTGCCCCACCGTACGTGGTCGCGCAGCACGTAGCTTCGAACGCGCTTCGTTCGAAAGCCCAGGGACAACGTCGTAGTCAACGTCGGCGATGACCAGGCCTTCGTCCCGGCGGAAGGCATCAACGTCAGCACCCTGGCGCTTGAGATAGACGTCGTATTTCGCGTCGATCTCAAGATGGACCGCAATCGCTGGGTCAATGGCCGACAGCTCCTGCCAGATGCTGCGGATCGCCGACCAGCCAACCTCAGGATAAGCAAGAAGCTCAAAGGCCGAGCGGCGTTGACCGTCCCTGTTCAGCGCAAGGCCGTATTTCTGAGCTTCGTTCGGGGTCACGGTAAGGGACTTGGCCCGTGCCTTCGCGGCATTCAGAGCAGCCATCTTGGCGTTGTGACGCACCGAACGCGCCTGCCCTACGCAGCCCAGCGCAATCCCTTTGTCCGTCAGGCGCTGGTCGGCATTATCGGCCCGCAGGGTCAGACGATACTCGGCGCGGGAGGTGAACATCCGGTACGGTTCGGTAATCCCGCGCGTGACGAGATCATCGATCATCACCCCGAGATAGCCGTCGGCGCGATCGAACACGATCGATTCGGCGCCGCTTGCCACCAAGGCTGCATTGAGTCCGGCGACCAACCCCTGTGCGGCGGCTTCTTCATAACCGGTCGTGCCATTGATCTGTCCGGCCAGGAACAGCCTGGGAAGCCGCTTGGCCTGCAAACTGGGATCGAGCTCGCGGGGATCGACATGATCATATTCGATCGCATAGCCGGGGCGAATCATCCGCGCGCGTTCCAGCCCCGGGATCGAAGCTACGATCGTAAGCTGCACCTCTTCGGGCAGCGATGTTGAGATGCCGTTGGGATAGACGGTGCTGTCGTCGAGACCCTCCGGCTCAAGGAAGATCTGATGGCCATCCCGATCGCCAAATCGAACGATCTTGTCTTCGATCGACGGGCAATAGCGAGGCCCGGTGCTCTTGATCTGCCCTGAATACATCGGGGAGCGATGCACATTGGCCCGGATGACCTCATGGGTCGCCGGCGTCGTCCGGGTGATGCCGCATTGGATTTGTGGGGTCATGATGCGGCCGGTCATCACTGAAAACGGCTCCGGCGGATCGTCGCCCGGCTGCATTTCGACTGAGGACCAGTCGATCGTTGTGCCGTCCAGCCGTGGCGGTGTGCCCGTCTTGAGCCGGCCCAGCGTAAAGCCGGCGCGCTCGAACGACGATGACAATCCCATTGCCGGCGCCTCGCCGACTCGGCCAGCGGGCCAGTTGCGCTCGCCAAGATGAATCAGTCCGCGAAGAAAGGTCCCGGTCGTGATGACCACGGCGCCCGCCGATAGCGCCCGGCCATCCGCGAGCCGGATGCCAGCGACGCAATTTTCTGAAACAATCAGTTCATCAGCCTCACCTTCGATGACGCTCAGATTGGAGGTCTCGCGGATCGCCGCCTGCATCGCCGCGGCATAAAGCTTGCGGTCAGCCTGGGCGCGGGGTCCTCGCACGGCGGGGCCCTTACGCCGGTTGAGCATGCGAAACTGGATGCCCGCGGCATCGGCAGCGCGGCCCATCAGTCCGTCCAACGCGTCGACTTCCCGAACCAGGTGACCCTTGCCAAGACCGCCGATCGCTGGATTGCAAGACATCGCGCCGACAGTCGCAAACCGGTGGGTTATTAGGGCCGTCCTCGCACCCATCCGCGCGGCGGCACTCGCGGCCTCACAGCCGGCGTGGCCGCCACCGATGACAATGACGTCGAGTGATTCTGAGCCGGAAATCATGCCGGGCCTTGTATAACGCTGCGGCTCAGGCCGGAAGTGACAAAGTGGCAAAAGTGCCCTTGTTTCACGTGAAACGGCCGCCCTATCCGTTTCACGTGAAACAGCCAAAAGCCAAGAAGTGAATTAACACCCGTTACTTGCCGACGCAAAATTCTCTGAAGATGACATCGAGAAGGTCCTCGACGTCGACACGACCCACCAATCGTCCCAATGACTGCGACGCGGCACGTAGCTCTTCTGCCGCTAGCTCCTCTCCCTTCGCTGCGACCGACACCGAGCGTTGCAACGCGTCGACGGTCTCTTGAAGCAATCTTCGCTGTCGCTCGCGCCCGATGAGGCCGCCCTCCCCCGATCCCAAACAATCCTGCGCAAAGGCAACCAGCGCGCCGACCAATTCGGCAACGCCATCACCCCGCAGCGCGGAAATCCTGAACACGATCCCGCCGTCGTTCCCCCGCGACCCTCCGCCACTTCCTGCGTCAAGATCAATCTTGTTGCGCACCACCCACACCGGTGCGTCTGCCGACGGCGCGCTTTCCTCGATCCCCGTTTTCTCGTGCTCGACATCGGTGACCCACAACACAAGATCGGCCTCCGCCGCGCGCACTCGGGCGCGGCGCACGCCTTCCTGCTCCACGGGATCATCGGTCTGGCGAATTCCGGCGGTGTCGATCAACGTCACCGGATAGCCATCCAGATCGAGCTGAACTTCGATGACGTCCCGCGTCGTGCCGGCGTGCGGTGAAACGATCGCGACCTCGCGCCGCGCCAACAAATTCATCAAGGTCGATTTTCCGACATTCGGCGGCCCCGCAATCGCAACGACCAAGCCGTCGCGCAGGCGCTCGCTCCGGCCCTGCGCCGCCAGGACTTCCTGAATTTCCTCGCGCAGCGATCTGATGCTGGCCATGGCCGGTCCGATCAGTTCCGCAGGGATATCGCCCTCATCGGAAAAATCGATCCCGGCTTCGATCAACGCCGAAGCCTCGATGATACGCGCCCGCCAATCCCGCGCTTTATCGCCGAGCATTCCCTTGAGCTGCCGCAGCGCCTGGCGGCGCTGCCGATCGGTGTCGGCGTGAATTAGATCGTCGAGTGCTTCGGCTTCGGTGAGATCGAGTTTGCCGTTCTCGAATGCTCGACGGGTGAATTCGCCCGGCTCTGCGGCGCGGACATTTTCAAACGCCGAAAGCGCCGCCAGCAACGCCGCCAGCACCGCGCGCCCACCATGGATGTGAAACTCGGCGATGTCCTCGCCGGTGGCACTCCCCGGCCCGGCAAACCAGAGCACCAGCCCATCGTCGATCGGCTGCCCGCTTAGATCGCGCAGCTGCACCCGCATCGCTGCCCGCGGTTCCGGCACTTTGCCGGCCAGCGCGCCAAGCACCGCCCTCGCCCGCGATCCCGAAACCCGCACGATCGCGATGGCGCTCGGTGGCCTGCCCGATGACAACGCAAAAATTGTTTGCTCGCGAGGATGCATCGCCTATTTGTGCGCGAGCCTTTGAGAATGCAACGCAATTTCGATCGGGCGGGAATTTGGAAACCAGCCGGGGCGCAGCAAATGCTGCGGCCGCCGTTGCAGCATCATTCGCAGCATTGGCGACCGGACGAGAATGTTCACACATCCCGCCCCCACCCTCCTCGGTCTGAACCATTATTATTTCAATAGCTTATGAGGTCAGCGGCGAAAACGAGGGGCGTCCCTGCGGATGCAGGGACGCCCGACAACTAGGCCAATGGCCGATCTCAGGTATTCATCGATTCGAAGAATTCCGAGTTGTTCTTGGTGTTGCGCAGCTTGTCGAGCAGGAAGTCGATCGCATCCATCGTTCCCATCGGATTGAGGATCCGGCGCAGCACGTACATTTTCTTGAGCACTTGCGGATCGGTGATCAGTTCTTCCTTGCGGGTGCCGGAACGGGAAATGTCGATCGCCGGGAAGGTACGCTTGTCGGAGACCTTGCGGTCGAGAATCAATTCGGAATTGCCGGTGCCCTTGAACTCTTCGAAAATCACTTCGTCCATGCGGCTGCCGGTATCGACCAGCGCGGTCGCGATGATGGTCAGCGATCCGCCCTCCTCTATGTTTCGCGCCGCACCGAAGAATCGCTTCGGCCGTTGCAGCGCGTTGGCGTCGACACCGCCGGTCAGCACCTTGCCTGAGGACGGCACGACGGTGTTGTAGGCACGTCCGAGCCGGGTGATCGAGTCCAGCAGGATCACCACATCGCGGCCGTGTTCGACCAGCCGCTTGGCTTTCTCGATCACCATTTCGGCGACCTGGACGTGGCGCACCGCCGGTTCGTCGAAGGTAGACGAGACGACTTCGCCCTTAACCGAGCGCTGCATGTCGGTGACTTCCTCCGGCCGCTCATCGATCAAAAGCACGATCAAATAGCATTCCGGATGATTGGCCGTGATCGAATGGGCGATATTCTGCATCAGCACAG
The DNA here is from genome assembly GCA_963722265.1 of uncultured Alphaproteobacteria bacterium. Taxonomy (GTDB): domain Bacteria; phylum Pseudomonadota; class Alphaproteobacteria; order Rhizobiales; family Xanthobacteraceae; genus Bradyrhizobium. The sequence continues at coordinate 98,230 of CAVRKR010000005.1, forward strand.
TCTTGCCGGTGCGAGGCGGCGCCACGATCAAGGCACGCTGGCCTTTGCCGATGGGCGCGACAATGTCGATCACCCGTGCGGAAAGGTCTTTTCTGGTAGGGTCATCAAGCTCGAGGCGGAAGCGCTGATCCGGAAACAGTGGGGTCAGATTGTCAAAATTGACCTTGTGCTTGGACTTTTCCGGATCCTCGAAATTCAGCGTGTTGACTTTCAGCAGCGCAAAATAACGTTCGCCCTCTTTCGGACTGCGAATGTGACCTTCGATGGTGTCGCCGGTGCGAAGTCCGAAGCGCCGAATTTGGGAGGGTGAAACATAGATGTCGTCCGGGCCCGGCAAATAGTTGGCGTCCGGGGAACGCAAGAAGCCGAAACCGTCGGAGAGTACCTCGACGACGCCTTCGCCGATAATGTCGGTTTCCTGGATCGCGAGCTGCTTGAGAATGGCAAACATCAGCTCCTGCTTGCGCATCGTGCTGGCGTTTTCGACCCCTTTTTCCTCCGCGAACGAGACGAGTTCGGCAGGTGTTTGGGCTTTGAGGTCTTGAAGTTTTATTTCCCGCATTGGGATGGTCCTGTGGAGTAACGAGGGGGAGGGGGTGCAGGGTGGCTATTTGGAAAATGCGGACGTCAAATCAGGAAGGTCCGCAGGTCTGAGCAAGGAGAGAGCCGGAGAGGCTTCAAACCTGATGCGGCGGCCGGTCCAACAAGGAAACCGGAACGCAACCACATCCGCCTGCGTAGGGTGGGATGTTCACAATATAGAAAATCAACGGACCTTCTGCAAGGTGGCGTGCAATCACGTGGCCCTTCGCAATTTCTCTTAGAACGGTTTGACCACCACGAGAATCACGATGCCGACCATGAGGAGAGTTGGTACCTCATTGATAATACGATAAAATCTTTGAGTTCGTACGTTGCGGTCGGCGGCGAAATCCTTCACGCAACGGGAAAAAAAGCCGTGGACACCCGACAACACCAGCACCAACAGCAGTTTTCCATGTAGCCACCCCGCCGAGAGCCAATGGCCGGCCCACGCGAGATAAAGTCCCGCCAGCCAAGTCACAATCATCGCCGGATTGATGATCGCTTTCAGCAATCGCCGTTCCAGGACTTTGAACGTTTCGGACTGCCTCGAGCCCTTTTCCTCCGCACAGTGATAAACAAAAAGCCGCGGTAAATAGAGCATTCCGGCCATCCAGGCGATGACCGCGATGATATGCAGCGCCTTGATCCACTCGTACATCGTCCCTCATTCAGGCTTGAACATACGCCAGCAAGGTTTCAGCTATCTCGGCTGTCAGAATCTCTTGCCACCAGCCGAGACATATCCGCAAGCAGCCCTTATCTAAAACAATAATTTTAGAATCTTAGGTTTGAGTCTAAGTAGCGGTGGATTGTGCCCGCGCAAAATTGTCCGGTCTTTCCCCAAAGCTTCTTCACATCCATCAACAATTTTAGTGGCGAATTCGGTAATGGCAGTTAGACCATCCCTCTCAAAGAGTTGGGTGGCGGCGTCACTGGCATATCAAGAGACAAATCCACAAAACCTCACTATCGTTGCCGGCGCTGAATGGACTTATCCTGATTTCGAGGCCTGTGAAGAAATAGCCGGGTTATCCCTGAACTGCCGACACGGCTGCGATTCTCTCGGATAAGCTCCACAACGATTTACAGATTACACAGGGGTCTTGGTGCCCACGACCAGCAACTATTTCCATCTTCACCTGGTCTCGGATTCGACCGGAGAGACGCTGATTACCGTGGCGCGCGCGGTGGCTGCGCAATATGCCAATGTGACGCCGGTCGAACATGTCTATCCGCTGGTGCGAAGCCAGAAGCAGCTTGACCGGGTGCTGAGTGAAATCGAGGAAGCGCCAGGTATCGTTCTCTTCACGCTGCTGGAGAAGGATCTGGTCGCCAGGCTGGAAGCCAAGTGCAAGGAAATCAACATACCGAGTCTTTCGATCATCGGCCCGGTCATGCAGTTGTTTCACGCCTATCTGGGAGCGCCTACGACCGGGCGAGTCGGCGCCCAGCACACGCTGAATGCGGAATATTTCAAGCGGATCGATGCGCTGAACTACACGATGATGCACGATGACGGCCAGCACGTCGAAGGGCTGGAAGAGGCCGATGTGATACTGGTCGGCGTCTCCCGCACATCGAAAACGCCGACCTCGATTTATCTTGCCAATCGCGGCATCCGCACCGCCAACGTGCCGTTGGTGCCGGGCATTCCGATTCCACATCAATTGGAGTCGTTGAAAAAGCCGCTGGTGGTCAGCCTGCACGCGACGCCGGAACGCTTGATCCAGGTCCGGCAGAACCGGCTGTTGAGCATGGGCGACAAGGACAACGATACTTATATCGACCGGCAGGCAGTCGCAGACGAAGTCGCATTCGCGCGGCGATTGTGCGCCAAATTCAATTGGGCGCAACTCGACGTCACACGGCGCTCGATCGAGGAAACCGCGGCGGCCATTTTGAAACTGTTCACCGACAGGCAGCGGCAACGGTTTGCGGAATGACGCTGTGGCGCGGAAAAGATCCGTTGATATTGGCGTCGCAGAGCAGGGCGCGGCAAACGCTGTTGGCGAATGCCGGCATCAGCTTCGAAAGCGTTCCGGCTGGAATCGATGAGCGGGCCAGTCAACAGAACTCAGGTCTCTCATCCCCGCGCGACATTGCCGCCCTTCTTGCGCGGAAGAAGTCGCTCTCTGTTTCAGGGCGACGGGCGGGCGCATATGTGGTCGGCGCGGACCAGACCTTGGCATTGGGAACCCGGCTCTTCAGCAAACCGGATGGCAGGGCCCAGGCCGCCGAGCAACTTCGCGGTCTCGCCGGGCGCAGCCACGAACTTTGCTCGGCGGTTGCGGTGGCGCGCGATGGCAAGATATGGTTCGAGGCAGTCGCAATCGCGCGTATGACCATGCGGCCGCTGAGCGAAGCCGAAATCGACGCCTATCTCGATGAAGCAGGCGCTGCGGTCACCTCCAGCGTCGGCGCCTACCAGCTCGAAGGGCTCGGAGTTCATTTGTTTGAGAGGATCGAAGGCGATCACTTCACCATCCTCGGCCTGCCGCTCCTGCCGTTGCTTGCATTCTTGCGCGGCGAGGGGTTGCTCGGTATCTGACGGGGAATCCTGGCAAGGCGGCGAATGGTAATTCCGGAATGATAATTCTTGGGCTGACCGGCTCGATCGGGATGGGGAAATCGACCACCGCGAAACTGTTCGCGGAAGCCGGCGCGCCCGTCTACGACGCCGATGCGACCGTGCACATGTTGTATGAAGGCGAGGCTGCGCCCGCCATCGAAGCCGCGTTTCCGGGCACGACCGCAAATGGCAAGGTCGATCGCAATCAGCTTTCAGCGCGCGTGGTGCATGATCCGGCCGCCATGAAGCGGCTCGAGGAGATCGTGCATCCGATGCTCGGCGCCTCGCGTCAGAAATTCCTGCAAGCCGCCGAGCAATCCGGCGCGCCGGTTGCGGTGGTCGATGTGCCGTTGCTGTTCGAGACCGGTGGCGACAAGAAGGTCGATGCGGTGGTGGTGGTCACGACCACCCCGGAAATTCAGCGCGAACGGATTCTCGCTCGCCCCAACATGACGGAGGAGAAGCTTAGAGCCATTCTCGCGCGGCAAATGCCCGACGCTGAGAAACGCAAGCGCGCGAATTTCCTGGTGGATACATCGCATGGCCTTGACCCCGTCCGGGCTCGAATCCGGGACATTCTGGTTGATGCTGCTAAGATGACGCCGCGACGTTTCTGATTCGTCTTATTCGGCGGCTTGTTCATGCGCGAAATCGTTCTCGACACCGAAACCACGGGCCTCGATCCGCTCCGCGGCGACCGGCTCGTCGAGATCGGCTGTGTCGAGATTTTCAACCGCATGCCGACCGGCCAGACCTTTCACCGGCACATCAATCCGGAACGCGAGGTGCCAGCCGAAGCCTTTGCGGTGCACGGGCTTTCCACGCAGTTCCTTGCCGACAAGCCGCTGTTTGCCGAGGTGGCCGACGAATTCCTCGAATTTATCGGCGATGCGCCGCTGGTGATTCACAATGCCCTGTTCGATATCGCCTTCATCAACTCCGAGCTTGACCGAATTCAGCGCGCAGCCATTCCGCGCGAGCGGCTCGTCGACACACTGCTGCTGGCTCGACGCAAGCATCCCGGCGTATCGAACAAGCTCGACGATCTTTGTTCGCGCTATGCGATCGACAATTCACGCCGCACCAAGCATGGCGCGTTGCTGGACGCCGAGCTTTTGGCCGAAGTCTATGTCGACCTGATCGGGGCCCGGCAGTCGCAATTGATCCTTGCCGCGGAAACCCGCGACACCCGCGCGACCGGGGTTGGTGAAATGCCGCGGCGGCAGCGCGAGGTGCCTCTCGCGCCCCGGGTGACCGAGGCCGATCGCGCCGCGCATCGCGATTTTGTTCTGACGCTTGGCGACAAGCCGATCTGGAATGATTTCCTGCCTGCGGCGCTCGGCGCTTAGCTCGGCTTGGCTTGAGCCGCTGCCGCCTGTGCGGCCTGCCGTTCCAGATTTTGTCGATAAAGACCGACAAAATCCACCGGATCCAGCATCAGTGGAGGGAACCCGCCGTCGCGCACCGAGGTTGCGATGATCTCACGCGCGAACGGGAACAATAGCCGTGGGCACTCGATCATGACTAGCGGGTGAAGGTTTTCCTTGGGCACATTGACGATCCGGAACACGCCGGCATAGGCAAGATCGAAGCTGAACATCAGCTTGCCGCCGCCCTCGGCCTTGCCTTCGACCGAAAGGGTTACTTCGAATTCATTTTCGGCGATGTTGTTGGCGCTCACGTTGATCTGGATATTGATCGCCGGCTGCTGCTGTTGCGGCGCCAGCGAGGCCGGCGCGTTGGGGTTTTCGAACGACAGGTCCTTTGTGTACTGCGCCAGCACGTTCAACTGCGGAGGAGGGGCCGCCTCGGGAGGCGAGCCGTTGCCGTTGGTCATCAGAGTTTCTCCTGGAACGTTCTGGCGAGCGGGCCGATTTCGGGTCCGAATTCGCCCGCGAGGTGCAAAAATGCCTTGTCGGGGCGAGTGGCTATCATAGCCTCGGCTCCTTCCACAAGGACGACAATCGCGGCTGACCGGCCCCGGGCGGATCCTCAAAGTCGCAAGAGGCGTCTGCAGGGGCATGATTGGGGTCGGAAAGACACCAAACGTGTATTCTAAATTGTTGAATATGCGCGAGTTCTAGCCACTATCAGGGTTTCCCCTCGCGCCCGAAACGCGCTACAATTCAATCTCTGGCAACGGGTGAGTGTGCTTCGGCTTGGCCTGTGTCCGCCGACCTGGCATTTCATGTAAGGGCCGCCATTGGCCAGCCCAGTTTTCGTGCCTACATGCTGTTGGCCATCCATGATGTAATCTCCGCCGGCCCCTGAAGGGAGCCCTCTACCGCCGAATTTAATCGCCGGCGTGAGAATCAGAAAGCGAATGCGACGTGGATATTTACACCATCATCTTCCTGGCGCTGGCCGTCTTCATCTTCCTGCGGCTGCGCAACGTCCTGGGGCAGCGCACCGGCAGCGAACGGCCGCCATATGACCGCGCTGCGCGCAATGTCGTGCAGGGGGCGCAGGACAACAACGTTGTCCCGATGCCGGGCGCGGTGATCGACCAGACGCCGCTGGCGCCGACGGCCGATGTGACGCCTCCGACGGATCGTTGGAAAGGCATAGCGGAGCCGGGTACTCCTCTGGCCCAGGGCCTCGACGCAATCGTCGCCCAGGATTCCTCGTTCGATCCGCGTCATTTCCTCAGCGGCGCGCGCAGCGCGTATGAAATGATCGTACTGGCGTTCGCCAATGGCGATCGCCGCGCGCTGAAGGATCTGTTGTCGTCGGAGGTCTGCGAAAGCTTCGAGGCCGCGATCAAGGAACGCGAGAAGCAGGAACAAAAAACCGAGACGCGATTTGTCTCGATCGACAAGGCCGAAATTGTCAGTGCCGACGCCCGCGACCGCTCCGCGCAAATTACCGTTCGTTTTGTGTCGCAGATGATCTCGGTCACCCGCGACAAGACGGGTACCATTGTCGACGGCAATCCGGACAAGGTCACCGATATCACCGATGTTTGGACATTCGCCCGCGACACGACATCACGCGATCCGAACTGGAAGCTGGTTGGCACTGGAAGCGCTCACTAACGCGCGTTGCTGGCGGCGAGCGATCGCCGCGGTTTGTGTGATCGTGATTGCGTGTTCCCTGGCGCCGCTTGCGGCAACGGCTGCGCGCAAGCTCGCAGCTTCCCACGGCGCGCGTTTGCATCCCCCAATTGCCCGCACTATCCCGTATCCGCAACTTGAGTGGCCGCTCGAGATCAGCGGCGGACAATATATGCCGGTCGCGTGGAGCGATATCGCCGGGTGGAGCGCGGACGATCATTTGCAGGCGTACAAGGCCTTTCGTACAAGCTGCAAGTCGATTGCCGAGCAACAAAAGCCTCCAGCCGACGCCAAGGCGCTCGGCACCTCGCTGCGTGAGCCCTGCCACGCTGCCAAGGCTCTTGACATCTCCGATGGCGTCAGGGCACGGGCCTTTTTCGAGCAGCATTTTCTGCCCTTGCGAATCTCGCGGCTTGGGGAGGAGGCGGGCTTCGTCACCGGTTACTACGAGCCGGTGCTCGATGGATCGCGGACCCAGACCGACGTCTACAACGTGCCGGTCTATCGCCGCCCTTCGAATTTGTTCGTCCGTGGCTTCAGTCAGGACTGCGCCTAGTTTGCCCAACAAGGGACAGGTGTTTCGCAAAATCGGCCGCCGCAAGCTCGTGCCCTTACTACGATCGTGCCGAGATCGAAGACGGCGCGATCGCGGGCAGGGGGTTGGAAATCTGCTGGCTCAAGGATCAGACCGATCTGTTGTTCGCCCAAATCCAGGGCTCAGCGCGGATCCGTCTTGAGGACGGCTCGACCGCCCGCATCAATTACGACGCGCACAATGGCTATCCCTATATGGCGGTCGGCCGTATCCTGATCGATCGCGGCATCATCCCGAGAGAGCAGATGTCGATGCAGAAGATCAGGGAATGGATGGACCAGAACCCCGACGGTGCCAAGGAGGTGCGGCGGCAGAACCGCTCCTATGTGTTCTTCCGCGAGGTACCGCTTTCCGACAAGGATGAGGCGGTGGGGGCGCAGGGCGTGCCGCTGACGCCGGGCCGGTCGATCGCCGTCGACAAGTCGTTGCACGTTTACGGCACACCGTTTTTCATTGAAGGTGAACTTCCGATCGAATCGGAGCAGTCGAAGACGCCGTTTCGCCGGCTGATGGTCGCGCAGGACACCGGCTCGGCGATCACAGGGCCCGCGCGCGCCGACATCTATTACGGCGCCGGCCCCGACGCCGGGCGGGTTGCCGGCCGTCTCCGCAACAACATGCGTTTCGTCATGCTTGTGCCGAAAAGCCTCGATCCGCTCGCCCGGGGCCGCAAAATGCCGATGCCGGACCCGCGGCCATCGGAAAAAATCGCAAAGCTGTTTCCGCAGGTCGATCCTTTGAAGGGTCAGCCTAAAGACCAGAAGATCGGCGCAAAGCCCTCCGACGTTTCTGCCGCGCCGAATCCCAAGCCCGCGGGCAATGCCACAGAACCCGCCAAGAATCCCGCACCCGTCGTGACCGGCAAGGTACCGTTGCCGGAAGCGCGACCCGTCATCAAGGCGGGCCATGAGGGACCTCGCTATCGACGCAGCCATCGCTCTCGCTCCAACTCATGAAACGTCCACCGAGGATTCCGATTCCGACTTTGTCGGCGCCGCCGCGCCGCAATCGTGCCTTGAGCGAGGAGGAACTCGCGCTGTGGGAAAGCGTGGCAAAGCAGGCCAAGCCGCTGCGGAAGAAACATCGCGCTGCGAAGGTGGAAGCTGTATCACCGGATATGGAGCCGCCCGTCACCGCCAAACCTCCCGTTTTGCCGAGGTCGCTTCCCTCGGCGAGCCACGTGAGAATGCAAAAACCGGTGGCGCCGCCGCTGGCGCCACTTGGGCGTCGCGAGCGCGCGCAACTTTCGCGCGGGCGAAAGGAGATCGAGGCAAAGCTCGACCTGCATGGGATGACACAGGACCGGGCGCATCGTGCGCTATCCGGCTTTCTGCATCGCGCGCGCCATGACGGCATGACCTTTGTGCTCATCATCACCGGCAAGGGCAAAATGGGCGCCGAATCCGAGCGCGGGGTGCTGCGCCGCCAGTGCCGCAATGGCTGAGCCAGCCGGAGTTTCGCGCGCTCGTGGTCGGCTTTGAGGAAGCGCATACCGGCCATGGCGGTGAGGGCGCGATTTACGTGCGCATCCGCCGATCGAGAATCTGATAACGCGTCAAATCAGGAACATCAGAACGGCCGGACGATTCCGACACGGGGAATCAGCGTCACGATCCATCCGAGAATGGTGGTCTTTCGATCATTTCCCGATATTGGCGGCGCGATTTGCGAGGTTGGCAGCGTCTTGACCGCATGCAGGATCAGAAACAGGCAGACCGCCCAGTTCGAAACCCAGCGTGAGTAATCGAACACGATCGCAAACATGATGAGATAGGCCGCGCTCACCGCCGCGATGCCGGCGATCACCGCACGCCGGTGCCAATCGTCGGCGAGGGACCGGATCAGATCGGCGAAGTACCGCCACAGCGGCGAATGCAGCCAGACCAGCAGCGCAAATACCGGGACGCCGAGAAGATTCGAGGGCATGCGCTGCCATGTATCGGCAATTTCCTTGGAAAGCGGCTGATACCAGATGTAACTGAAGCTCAGGAGATTGGCGCGGCCTGGATCGGCCATGCGGCTTTCCAGGTAGCGGGCAAACTCCGCTTCGGGTACCACCATCGTCCCCAAAAATTGGGCGGCGAAAAACAGGAGCCCGACGCAAATGGTGGCGCCGATTCCGACCGTGACATTTCGCCGGTCAAAGCCCCGCACCAGGTAATGACGCAACATCACGATCACGGCGATGGTCGGCACATACATCAGGAGATGAATGTGGTGGATCAGAATGAGAACCATCGATGCCAGCGCGGCGAGCAGCACGAAAAGCAGGGAACGCGCGGGCAGCATCAGCAGAACAATCGCGAAGACACAGCCGTAGATGTCGAAATGGCCGAGCGTGTGCATGAAGTTCTTCAGAAAGAACGGTGATCCCGCCATGAAAACGAACAGCGGCCTCCCGGCTTCGTCGAAGCCGAAGGTGCGCCGGAACAAGCTGACGAAAAGCCCGGCGGTGACGAGCCAGACCGCACCAGAGAGCGCGAACACGAGCCACACCGGGACTTCGCTGAGTAAACAGCGAAACCATCGCGCCGATCAGCGCGCGCTTGGTGAAGCCGAAATGGTAATCGACCAGGAGATGAATGTAGGGGACATAGGGCGGCAGCGAGATCTTGTGAACGAACACCCCGATCAAGACGGCGGCGTTGACGGCGAGCATCACGCGCCAGGGGTTTTCCCACACACGCAGCTTTAATTCATCGTCGTCCCGGCCAGGCAGCGCGCGAGCCGGGACCCATCACCGCCGGTTCTTTTGCAACGGTCGCAACGGCCAGGTGGTTATGGGCCCCTGCTTTCGCAGGGACGACGATCTTAGCTGCAAAACCTACAAAATAAACCGGCTCAGATCGGCATTCCTGGCGAGATCGCCGACGTGCTTCTGGACATATTCCGCGTCGATCTGGATGGTCTCGCCGTGGCGGTCGGGCGCGGCAAAGGAAATTTCATCCAGCACCCGCTCCATCACGGTCTGCAGCCGCCGCGCGCCGATATTCTCCACCGACGAGTTGACGGCGACCGCGACGTCGGCGAGCGCGTCGATGGCGCTGTCGGTGATATCCAGCGTCACGCCTTCGGTCTTCATCAGCGCGACATATTGCTTGATCAGCGACGCCTCGGGCTCGGTCAGGATGCGTCGCATGTCGTCGCGCGTGAGCGCTTCCAGCTCGACGCGGATCGGCAGGCGACCCTGTAATTCCGGCAACAGGTCCGAAGGTTTGGCGATGTGGAACGCGCCGGAGGCGATGAACAGGATATGATCGGTCTTGACCGCGCCGTGCTTGGTCGACACCGTCGTTCCCTCGATCAGCGGCAACAGGTCGCGCTGCACGCCCTCGCGCGAGACGTCGCCGCCGACCCGGCCATCGCGCACGCAGATCTTGTCGATCTCGTCGAGGAACACGATGCCGTTGTTCTCGACCGCCGAGATCGCTTCCAGCGTCAGCTGATCATTGTCCAGCAGCTTGTCGGATTCTTCGTTGACGAGAATCTCGTGCGAGCCCGCAACCGTCAGCCGGCGGGTCTTGGTGCGGCCGCCCAGCTTGCCGAAGATATCGCCGATCGAGATCGCGCCCATCTGTGCGCCCGGCATTCCCGGAATTTCGAACATCGGCATTCCGCCCGAGGATTGGGTCTCGATCTCGATTTCCTTGTCGTTGAGCTCGCCGGCGCGCAGCTTTTTGCGAAATGAATCGCGCGTGGCGGCGCTGGAATTGGCGCCGACCAGCGCATCGAGCACGCGCTCTTCGGCGGCAAGTTGCGCGCGAGCCTGCACGTCCTTGCGCTTTCGGTCGCGGGTTTGCGCGATCGCGACTTCGACGAGGTCGCGGACGATCTGCTCGACGTCGCGGCCGACATAGCCGACCTCGGTGAATTTCGTGGCTTCGACCTTGATGAACGGGGCGCCCGCAAGTTTGGCCAGCCGCCGCGCGATCTCGGTCTTGCCGACGCCGGTCGGCCCGATCATCAGGATATTTTTCGGCAGCACTTCCTCGCGCAGGCTGCCGGTGAGCTGCAGGCGCCGCCAGCGGTTGCGCAAGGCGATGGAGACGGCGCGCTTGGCGTCGGCCTGGCCGACGATGAAGCGGTCGAGTTCGGAGACGATTTCACGGGGAGAAAAGTCGGTCATGGCCTCTAGGTAGGTTCAAAATGTTGCGGACACAAGCGGCGCTAAATAATGGGTGGCCCCGCCTGCCAATGCCGGATCGCCTCGAAAGGGTGGATCAGCATGATGATGTTCAAAGTGAGATTGTCGCGAATGTGAAGTCCGACCAGGACTTCGAAGGTGAAGCCAAGCGCCACAGTCACCGCAACGGGAAGTTTTCGCGCCAGCAGAAAACCCGCAACCATGGATAGGGTATCCGACAGCGAATTGACGATGCTGTCACCGAAATAATCCAGCGAGACCGTGCCGGCACGGTAACGCTCGATGATCCAGTTGGAGTTTTCGACGACCTCCCAGCCTCCTTCGATCACCATTGCCGCGATCAGCCGGCCGGGCCATGTGAGGCGCGGCAGCATGAGCCAGGTTGCGGCATAAAACAGGAAACCGTGGATGATGTGCGAGAACGTGTACCAGTCGGTGATGTGCTGCGAATTCTCCGAACTCTGCACAACCCCGTGCCAGAATTTCACGTAGCCGCAGGTGCAGATCGGATGCCTGCCCATCGCATACAGTATCGTGGCCTGAAGCGCGAGCAGCCCGACCGCAATCAGCGCCCATTGCCAGGATGAAAGACCTGATGTGGCCGAATTGTTGCGTGCGAGCGTCATGAGTCACGCACCATCAGCAGCGCCGGACCATCCGGTGTGTCAACAATTCGATCGCGACAAAACCCCGCCTTCTCGTAGGCGCGGATCGCGCGCGTGTTGGCCGGATCGGGGTCGATGACGACGCGTGGGATTCCGGAAGCGAGCAACTGGTCAGCGAAAACCCGGATGAATGCGGAACCATGGCCGCGACCGACCATGTCGGCCTCGCCGATGAACTGGTCGAGTCCGCGGGCGCCTTCCGGTTGTGGCCCGAAGCCGGTGTCCCAGGCACTCAGATTGTAACACTGCAAGTAAGCGAATTCTCGCGCATCTGCCGCAACAATGAACTGCGCCATATCGGGGTGATCGAGATCGCCGCTCACGAGTTCGAACTGTTCCGCGGGGTCGTGCCACCATCGGCTGACATGAGGCGTTCCGAGCCAGCGCTGGATCGTCGGCAGATCGGCGGCCGACATCGGGCGGAACGCATAGGCCGTCATGCTTAGCCGCCCTGCAACGTCTCGATGGTCACATTGCGATTGGTGTAGACGCAAATGTCGGCGGCGATATCCAGCGCACGCCGCACGATGGTCTCGGCGTCCTTGTCGGTTTCGATCAGGGCTCGCGCGGCCGCCAGGGCATAATTGCCGCCGGACCCGATCGCCATCACGCCGGCCTCCGGCTCCAGCACGTCGCCGGTGCCGGTCAGCACCAGCGAAACATCCTTGTCGGCGACGATCATCATCGCTTCCAGCCGCCGCAGATAGCGGTCGGTGCGCCAATCCTTGGCGAGTTCGACCGCGGCGCGGGTCAGTTGCCCCGGATATTGCTCGAGCTTGCTCTCCAGCCGCTCGAACAGGGTGAAGGCGTCGGCCGTGGCGCCGGCAAAGCCGCCGATGACGTCGCCCTTGCCGAGCTTGCGGACCTTCTTGGCGTTGGACTTGATGACGGTCTGGCCGATCGAGACCTGCCCGTCGCCGCCGATCACCACCTTGCCGCCCTTGCGGACCGTCAAAATGGTAGTGCCGTGCCAGACCGGCGTGTCATTGGGAGATGCTTGCATGGAGTACCTCGCGTCTGGCCAGATTTAAGGACTTGTGCGGGGGGTTACAACACGGCGTTCTGACCACCTGTCCGCGTCGAGAAAGCGCGCCGAACCGAACACGGGCTGGATTTCGGTCACCATAGCCGAAAGTTCGCGCCTTTTAAGCGCCATCCCGCAGTAGCGAAGGCGGCCCGGCCTGTTAAAAGGGCCGCGTTTTAGGCCAGGAGCGGTCAAGGGAAGCATTTTTCATGCGCAGCGCCACCATCAAGCGCAAGACCAAGGAGACCGACATCGAGGTGACGGTAAACCTCGACGGAACGGGCGCGTCCAGCATCGCGACCGGGATCGGCTTCTTCGACCATATGCTCGATCTCCTGGCCCGGCATTCGCGCATCGACATCTCCGTGAAGGCGGTCGGCGACCTTCATATCGACCACCACCACACCACGGAAGATGTCGGCATCGCGCTCGGTCAGGCAGTGAAGCAGGCGCTCGGCACCATGGCCGGCATCACCCGCTATGCCAGCGTCCACATGCCGATGGACGAGACGCTGTCGCGCGTCGTGATCGATATTTCCGGTCGGCCGGTGCTGGTGTTCAAGGTCGAGTTTCCGCGCGACAAGGTCGGTCAATTCGATACCGAACTGGTGCGCGAATGGTTCAACGCCTTCGCGATCAATGCCGGCGTGACTTTGCACGTCGAAACCCTATATGGCGAGAATAGCCATCATATCGCCGAATCCTGCTTCAAGGGTCTGGCGAGGGCGCTGCGGGCGGCGGTCGCGATCGATCCGCGGGCCGCCGGCGAAGTGCCATCCACCAAGGGTCAGCTCGGCGGCTGATTTTGTTTCGCGGCGGAGATTTATCATGCCGGTCTATACAGTTCATGCTCCGGTGACCAACAACGCGGATTTCCGCACCACCGATCAATTCACCTTCGTTCGCGACGGCTTCCATGTCTGGGCCGCGCTTCTCGGCGTCGTGTGGCTCGCCTGGCATCGGCCTGTGGCTGGCGCTGATCGGCTGGATCGTCCTGATCGTCGTGATCGATGTCGCGATGATACGTCTCGGGGTTGGCGTGACGACGGTCTTTCTGGTCGACGGCCTGCTCGCATTGCTGCTGGGGTTTGAAGCCGCCAGCCTTGAGCGCTGGACCTTGTCGCGAGGCAACTGGCGTCAGCTCGACATCGTGGTCGCCGATGACGAGGAGGCGGCCGAGCGCCGCTTCTTCGATCGCTGGACCGCCAAACAGCGCGGGCTGACCAACGATCAACCGGCCATCGATCGCGGCGGCCCGCCGCCGACCCGCGATATTCCGGGTCAGGCATTCTCGCGGCCGCCACCGCTACCTCGCGACGAAATCATCGGATTGTTTCCGGAGCCGGGAGCGTCGCGTTGAGCGTTGCGATCATCGACTACGGCTCCGGCAATCTGCACTCCGCCGCCAAGGCGTTCGAGCGCGCAAGCCGGAGCATGGAAGTTCCGGAAAGGATCGTCGTCACCCGCGATCCCGATACCGTATATCGCGCCGATCGCATCGTGCTGCCCGGGGTCGGTGCCTTCGCCGATTGCCGCCGCGGCCTGGACGCGCTTGACGGCATGATCGAGGCGATGACGGAGGCGGTGCGGCACAAGGCGCGGCCGTTCTTCGGCATCTGCGTCGGCATGCAGCTGATGGCGACGCGCGGCAAGGAGCACGTCACGACCGACGGCTTCAACTGGATCGCCGGCGACGTCGAAAAGATTTCGCCGCGCGAGGCGAATCTGAAAATCCCGCATATGGGCTGGAATACGCTCGATCTGGTCCGGGAGCACCCGGTGCTGGAGCGTTTGGCGCTCGGCCCGAAAGGTCGCCACGCGTATTTCGTGCACTCCTATCACCTCAACGCGGCCAATGAGGCGGACGTGCTGGCGCGCGCCGACTACGGCGGGCCGGTGACGGCGATCGTCGGCCGGGACACCACCATCGGCACGCAGTTTCACCCGGAAAAGAGCCAGCACTTCGGGCTCGCGCTGATTTCGAACTTTTTGAAGTGGAAGCCGTGATTCTTTTTCCCGCCATCGATCTGAAAAACGGCCAATGCGTGCGCCTCGAGCAAGGCGACATGGCGCGCGCAACCGTGTTCAACCTCGATCCCGCGGCGCAGGCGGCAAGCTTTGCCGCGCAGGGTTTCGAATATCTGCATGTGGTCGATCTCGATGGCGCCTTCGCCGGCAAGCCGATGAATGCGCATGCGGTCGAGGCGATGCTTGCGGCCGTCACTATGCCGGTGCAGCTCGGCGGCGGCATCCGCGACTTGAAAACGGTCGAGGCCTGGCTCGCCAAAGGCGTCGCGCGCGTGATCATCGGCACCGCGGCGGTGCGCGATCCCGGAACTGGTCAAGAGCGCGGCGAAGAAATTTCCTGGCCGCGTCGCAGTCGGGCTCGATGCGCGCGACGGCAGGGTCGCGGTCGAAGGCTGGGCCGAGACATCGGAGGTGACCGCGCTGGAGATCGCGCAGGCGGTTCGAGGATGCGGGCGTCGCCGCGATCATCTTCACCGACATTGCGCGCGACGGCCTGCTGAAGGGTCTCAATCTCGACGCCACCATTGCGCTGGCCGAACGCATCTCGATTCCCGTCATCGCCTCCGGCGGCTTTGCTTCGATCGACGATGTGAAGGCGTTGCTGGCGCCGCGCGCCAAGAAACTCGCCGGCGCAATCGCTGGCCGCGCGCTCTATGACGGCCGTCTCGATCCCGCCGCCGCGCTGGCGCTGATCCGCAGCGCGCGGGCGGCGGCCTAGGAGCAGTTGGATGTTCAAGGTCCGCGTGATCCCCTGTCTCGACGTCAAGGACGGCCGGGTGGTCAAGGGCGTCAACTTCGTCGATCTGCGCGACGCCGGCGATCCCGTGGAAGCCGCGATCGCCTATGACGCCGCCGGCGCCGACGAACTCTGCTTTCTCGACATCACCGCCACCCATGAAAATCGCGGCATCATGCTGGACGTGGTCCGGCGCACGGCGGAAGCCTGCTTCATGCCGCTGACGGTCGGCGGCGGGGTGCGCACGATCGACGATATCAAGACGCTTGCTGCGATCCGGCGCCGACAAGGTCTCGATCAACTCGGCCGCCGTCAGCCGCCGCGAATTCGTCAAGGAGGCTGCGGAAAAGTTCGGCGAGCAATGCATCGTGGTTGCGATCGACGCCAAGCGGGTGAAGCGCGGCGGCGGTTCGGACCGCTGGGAGATCTTCACCCATGGCGGGCGTAATTCCACCGGGATCGACGCCATCGAATATGCCCAGGAGGTGGTCTCGCTCGGCGCCGGCGAAATCCTGCTGACCTCGATGGACCGGGACGGCACGCGGCAGGGTTTTGACCTGCCGCTGACCCGGGCGATCGCCGACAGCGTCGCCGTCCCGGTAATCGCCTCCGGCGGCGTCGGCAATCTCGACCATCTGGTGGAAGGCATCCGCGAGGGGCATGCAACCGCCGTGCTGGCGGCCTCGATCTTTCATTTCGGCGAATTTACCATACGTGAAGCCAAGGAGCACATGGTCCGCGCCGGGCTGCCGATGCGGCTCGATCCCTGACGACTCTCTGTGACAGAAGTGCTACATCCCTTAAGGGGGCGGCGGCCCTTCGTCAGACCTGTGGATTGAGTTAAGTTCGATGTCGCGTTTCACGATCCATGACCTCGCCACGATTATCGATGCCCGCGCGGCGTCGGGCGGAGAGGCGTCCTATACCCGCAAGCTCCTGGACAAGGGGTCGGAGCATTGCGCCAAGAAGTTCGGCGAGGAGGCGGTGGAAACCGTGATCGCCGGGATTGGGAATGACCGCGACCATCTCATCGCCGAAAGCGCCGACGTGCTGTTTCACTTGCTGGTGCTTTTGAAGTCGCGCGGCGTGAAGCTTGAGGAAGTCGAGGCAACGCTGGCGCAGCGTACCAGCATGTCCGGACTTGAGGAAAAGGCGGCGCGCAAGCGCGACTAGGCGGCGTCGGAGCCAGGTGAGAGACAACAAGGCGGCGTCATGGATATTCGGGCACCGGAGCAACAATACAATCCCTACCGGATTTTCTCCCGGGAGCAGTGGGCGCGGCTGCGCGACGACACGCCGATGACGCTGGAGCCCGGCGAGTTCGAGCGGCTGCGTTCGATGCACGATCGCCTCGACCTGAAAGAGGTCGAGGACATCTATCTGCCGCTGTCCCGGCTGCTGTCGATCTACGTCGATGCGACCCACCGGCTCTATCAGGCGCAACGCCAGTTCCTCGGCATCCGGGATCGCAAGGTGCCCTACATCATCGGCGTCGCCGGATCGGTGGCGGTCGGCAAATCGACCACCGCGCGCGTGCTGCAGGCGCTGTTGGCGCGCTGGTCGCCGCGGCCGAAGGTCGATCTGGTGACGACCGACGGGTTTCTGTTTCCCAATGCGGTGCTGGAGCGGCAAGGCCTGATGCAGAAGAAGGGCTTTCCCGAAAGCTACGATCTGCCGATGCTGCTGGCGTTTCTGAGCGACATCAAGGCCGGGCGGCGGCCGGTGCGCGCGCCGGTCTATTCGCATTTGACCTACGACATCGTTCCGAACGAGTGGATCGAGATCGACCGGCCCGACATTCTGATCGTCGAAGGCGTCAACGTCCTGCAGACCGGCCGGCTGCCGCGCGACGGCAAGGCCGTGGCGGTGGTTTCGGACTTCTTCGACTTCTCCGTCTATATCGACGCCGAGGAACAGGTATTGCGCGACTGGTATGTCAGGCGCTTCCTGACCCTTCGCGACACCGCATTCCACGATCCGCGATCCTATTTTCACCGCTATGCGCTGCTCTCCGACGAGGAGGCCACCGCTACGGCGCTGGCGATCTGGGAACGCACCAACCTCGCCAATCTCGAGGACAACATTCTGCCGACACGGCCGCGCGCAACGCTGATCCTAAAAAAGGGCGCCGACCATGTGGTCGAGACCGTGGCGCTGCGGCGGCTGTAACCGCCATCGTCACCCACGCCGCTATTTCAGCGCCAGCGGTTTTTCCTCGTCGAGGAAGCCCATCAGTTCGTGGAAGAATTGCATGCGGTTCTTTTCCAGCATCACCGTATGCGTTCCCTCGCTCAGTTCGATCAGCCGCTTGTACGGCGTGTTCTTGAGCTGCGCGAAATAGCCCTGCGCCAGATAGCTCGGAAGATCGGCGTCCCATTCGGCGTGAAGCAGCAGCGTCGGCACCTTGATCTTGCCGGGATCGTACAGCGCCTTGCCCGCGCTCCAGTATTTCAAGCCGTCTTCGAACACGCCGTTCGGCGCGCGCAGCATCGGCGGATTTTGCTTCGACGATTCGGGATCGGTGGCCCAGGTGGCGCTGGCCCAGGCGTCGAACACGCCCGGTGGAATTAGATCCGCCTGCTTGTCCTCGGCAACGCCCTTCAACCAGCGCGCCTTGGCGGATTCCTTGGAGACCAGCCGGTAGGCGCCGAGCGGCGGCGCGTTGGCGGCGGCAGGCGGTGGCGGTTCATTGCGAATCCATTGCGGCGCATACAGCACGAGGCGGTTGACCTTGTCGTTATGCTCGCTGGTGTAGAGCCCGGCGGTTGAGGTGCCCCACGACCAGCCCATGACGTTGATCTTCGAAACCTTGCGTTTCCTGAGGATATAGTCGACGGCGGCGCCGAGATCGTGCGCCGCGACCGCGGTCGAGACGATCGGCTTGTTCGCCTCCGGCGGCTGGCTCATTTCGGCAGGCCGGGTCGAGCGGCCATAACCTCTGACGTCGACCAGATAGACGTCGTAACCGCGCGCGGCGATCAGGTCCATCATCGAGACGCCCTCGATCGGCAGGTCGAAGGCGGTCTCGGCCGGATAGGTCGCGCCATGGACAAACAACAAAATCTTGTCCGGCGAGCTCTCCTTGCCGGCGAGATGCTTGTTGCGCACGAACAATTCGATGCCCGCATCGCCTGACGGGATCATGGTGTCGCTGGTTTGCAGTTTTGGCTCCTTGGCCTGTGACAGTGCGCCGGCGAACATGCTCGCAGCAAGACAGGCCAAAAAAAGCTGCAAAAAACTGTTGCGCATCGGATTCCTCCCGAAAGCAGTCCGGTAATGCCGGACTTTCGTTGCCGCGCATGTGTGGGGCGAATCGGGGTGAGCCGTCAAGACAACCGGAAGTGAACGCGCTCGCCTTTGCCTCAGGCGGCTACATGCCGCGCGGCGGCAAGGCCCGCAAGCGCGTCGGCAAGCTTCTCCCGATCGAGCGGCTTGATCAGAAAGCCGTCCATGCCTGCCTCGAAGCAGGCATAGCGATCTTCCACCAGCGTATTGGCGGTCAAGGCTAGGATCGGGGTCTTGCGGCCACCCTGGGCGGCCTCGCGGGCGCGGATGCGCTTGGTGGTTTCGATGCCGTCGAGGCCCGGCATCTG
This sequence comes from uncultured Alphaproteobacteria bacterium, assembly GCA_963722265.1. Taxonomy (GTDB): domain Bacteria; phylum Pseudomonadota; class Alphaproteobacteria; order Rhizobiales; family Xanthobacteraceae; genus Bradyrhizobium. The sequence goes on from CAVRKR010000005.1 coordinate 117,222, forward strand.
GATATCCATCAGCACCAGATCATAGGGCGTGCCGGCGGAATTCGCCGACAGCCAGGATTCCAGCGCCTCTTCGCCATTGGTGGTGATGACGACCTGATGCCCAAGCCGGGTCAGCAGCGAACGCATCAGGAGCGCATTGATCTCGTTGTCTTCGGCCACCAGCACCGAAAGGCCGCGCGTGGCTGCGGCGGGCGCGGTTTCGGCGGGCCCGGGTTGGTCGAGCAGAGCCTCGCCCGCAAGATCCGGCGCGGCGATTTCCGGCGCCGACATGAGGCGGGCGGCAAGCGAAGCCGCGCGCAACGGCTTGACCAGATAACCGGTCAGGGGCGATGACGGTGGAAGCTCGTGCCGCGTCGCCGGCGTGAACATGACGATCCGTTGCGTGGCGTAGAATTGCGCGGCCGACGCCAGCGATTCGACTTCGTCCGCGCCCAGGGCATGATCGAGCAGGACCGCGTGCCAGGTTGCGTTCCGGCAGCAAGAGCGCGCGCCACCTCGGCATCCGAAACCACACAGGTCTGGCCGCCCCAGCGATGCAAGCCGCCGCGCGATCAGGGACGCCTCGATGCTCTGCGGCGCGACCAGCATGATCGACTGGCCGGCGAGATCCGGTGCGGCGAAAGTCGGCCGTTCGCCCTCGCCGGCGGCCGCGAGCGGAATCGCCACCTCGAAGGTCGAGCCGACGCCGGGTTTGCTTTCCAGCGTGATGCGGCCGCCCATTCGCTTGACGATGCGCTCGGAGATGCTCAAGCCGAGGCCGGTGCCGCCATAGCTGCGGGCGATCTTCTCGTCGGCCTGTTCGAATTCGCGGAAAATCCGCTGCTGGGCTTCCGCCGCAATGCCGATGCCGGTGTCGCGCACCAGGAAGCTGATTTCATTGGGCCAGATGCCGGGCTCGACGATCAGCGCCACGCCGCCGGTCGCGGTGAATTTGATCGCATTGCCGGCGAGGTTCAGCAGCACCTGGCGCAGCCGCGCGGCATCGCCGATCACATGCGCCGGCAGGCGTTCGTCGACATAGGCGGCGATCTCGAGCTTGCGCGCCTGTGCCCGCGGCGCCAGCAGTTCGGTGATATCCTCGATCAGCGCCGCGAGCGCGAACGGGCGCGATGTTCGAGGTCGATCTTGCCGGCCTCGATCTTGGAATAATCCAGCAGCTCTTCGATCAAGGCGAGCAGCGCGTCGCCGGAAGTCTTCACCGCCTTGGCGTAGGTCATCTGCTCAGGCGTCAGCGGCGTATCGAGCAGCAGAGCCGCTCATGCCGATGATGCCGTTTCAGCGGAGTGCGGATTTCGTGGCTTGCCATCGCGAGGAAACGCGACTTGGCGCGATTGGCGGCGTCGGCCTGGTCGCGCGCCTCGGCGAGCGCGCGCTCGGTCTCGGTTCGGTCGGTGACGTCGCGGCCGACGCATTGCATTTCGGCCGGCGCGCCCGCATCGAAGCGGACCAGTCCTTCGCGCCATGCGATCCACCGCGGTCCGAGCACGGTTTCGATCTTCTGGTCGTGAATCCGCGTGCCGTTCGGCTCGAGCGCACTGTCGCCCTGCTCGATCACGCCGAACTGAAATCGGCTGCCGATCAGCGCGGCACGCGGCTTTTTGGCGAGTTCGCAATAGGCGTCGTTGACGAAGGTGATCGCGCCTTCGGCATCGCGCAGCACGATCAGATCGCCCTGCGATTCGAACAGGCTGCGGGCGCGCTCTTCGGCTTCCTTCAATTCCCAATTGCGATCGACCAGCGCCTCATTATGCAGCGCGATCTTGCGGAGTTTCCTGCGCAGGAAACGCAGCCGCATGCTCATCGTGGCGAGGGCGAGGCAGGCGAGCGCGAACAGGAAGCTCGCGCCGATCGCGAAGTTATTGGGGTCATAGCCGGAATCCTCGGACCGGCTGCCGGCGATGAACCCATACGCACCGCCAAAGGTGGCGGAGAAGATCATGAGCGAACGGATGGAGATCAGGATCCAGGGATGACGCCGCGAGAAGCGGCGCAAGCTCAATTTGATCCTGACCATCCGCCCCATCACCGGTCGCCCCAAGGGTTACGTCACGCGTTGCGTCACGCCAGGCTAATGCAGTTGTCGGGCTGCCCCGGCGCTACGTCATTGGTTGGCGATGAAGATGCGGTTACGACCTTGCAAAGTGCTTGAGGCAATGTGGCCTCATATTGTCCACTGAGAACATGGTTAATAAAGGGTTAAGGCCGCTCGCCGCGGCTGGAAGGCGCGCCAGGATCACAAGCTGACAAGCTAAAGCGAGGCGGCTCGGCTGGATTGACGTCCGCCGCCAGCGCCGACGACGAGCGCTGCCGCGTCGTGCAACGAGAACCGCTTCGAGCGGACGAAGATGCGGTAGTCGGCGGGACCCTCATGCGACAGGTAGATGACGGGCGCGGCTTCAACAAATCGCCCGGCGCGTAAGGCGGCCGCCCCGTCGCTTCCGCCTCAACCTTGGAAAATCCCAATTGCGCCAAATCCAGCGTCTCGACAAAGGCGTCGATAACCCGAAACGGATCATCGGCCGCAATCACTTCGTCCAGAACTTCGGGAAACAGCGCCGTTTGGTACCGCGATTGCCCCGTCACGTGTGCCATCCCGCCCCCCGAATCAAATACCCACTCAGGGCTAACTCACAAAGGTGGTTTTCACACGACCTGGTGCGCGGGGACGACGAATAGAGTAGGTTGCGCAACGCCTTCACATTTCAAACAGCCCGTGCGGCTCCCAGCCACACCCTCGCGATCTCGCAGCGCAGATACGCCCGAGTTGTCCCTGAACCTTTCGCCCCGAACTGAGAGGCGCAGGGAATGCCGGGCGCTCGACGCGCCCGCAGCCTTGTGTGCGAAATGAAAAAGCACACAAGCATAATCACCACGGTCACACCGGTTTCACCCGGCATTCCCCGCGCGATGGTTTTAACGGTTTCCTTCGTACTCTCCCCGGTGACCGGGCTTGTTTGCCACCGTCGCTTGCGGATCATCACCCGCAAACTTGACGCCAGCGTCGGGGCGCCAGGACCACACGACTTCGCCGTCCGCCTCCAGCGCGCTTCGTCGTTGCGCGCCGTCGGCGTCCATCGCATCCCAAGCCCAACGTTCGTGACGATCGCGAAACGTCCCTCTTGTGGGCGGGACGGGGCAGCTTGTAGAGATGATTTGCCCGACGAGACTGAGCAAGAATTACGGTCGTTTTCGGGAGTTGATGTACGATTCGTTTCATGACGAATCACACATTCAAGTCCGGCGAGAGCCGAGAGCAGGCTAGCCTCCTTCCGCGCCGGATTGAGGACTATGTGGGGCCGGACAATCCGGTGCGAGCGATCGAGAGCTTTGTTTGTGCTCTCGATCTAGCGAAGCTGGGGTTCCGCCATGCGGATCGTGGCGTTGAGGTGGGACAGCCGCCCTACGATCCAGCCGATCTGTTGAAGCTCTATCTTTACGGCTACATCAACCAGATCAGGTCGTCGCGGCGGCTGGAGCGGGAAGCCTGCCGCAATCTGGAACTGATCTGGCTATTGAAGAACCTGAGGCCGGGCTATCGGACGGTCGCCAACTTCCGCAAGGAGAACTGGCATGCGCTGAAGGCGACGAACCGCAATTTCGTGCTGCTGGTTCGCGAGCTTGGCCTTGTCGGCGGCACTGTTGTAGCGATCGACGGCTCGTTCTTTCATGGCGACGCCAGCAAGGCGAGCATTTTTACGCGCAGAAGACTTGCCGAACAGATCACAAAGCTGGACCAGGAGATCGAAGCTTACGGCCGGTCACTTGAAGACAATGATGCGGCGGAGGCCAGGGACCGAACCAACGATCGTCCTGACGGTCCGGGCGTTGGCGGGAGCGGAGATGGCGGCGATCTTGGCGCGAAGGTCGCGGCGCTGATGGCCAAGCGCTCGCGCGCGCAGGCCGATCTAGCTCGGCTTGATGAGAGCGGCGAGACGCAGCAGTCGCTGACCGATCCGGACGCCCGGCTTCTGGTCAAGAACGGTCAGGCTGTAGCAGGTTACAATGTGCAGGTCGCCGTCGACGACAAGCACAAGCTCATCGTCGCCAGCGAGGTGGTGAACGACAGCAGCGATGTCGGTCAGCTCCATGCGATGGCGAAAGCGGCAAAGGAGGCTCTCGACGCCAAGACGCTGCAGGCGCTCGCCGATGAGGGCTATTACAGCAGTTCTGAACTGAAGGCGTGCGAGGACGACGGCATCAAAGCCTATGTGCCAGCGTCAGAAGGCAATGGCCGGCTCGAGAAGCAGGGCCGCTTTGGCCTCAAGAGCTTCAGCTATGACGCGGCAGCCGATGCCTACACTTGTCCCGCCGGCCAGCTGCTGCATCGGATGAAGGGAAGTTGGAAGAACGTCAGCGGCCGTATCGAGAACCGTTATGCTGGCCGCAAGGCGATCTGCCGAGCGTGCCCGCTACAGGCCCGTTGTCTCTCTCCGAAGGCCGCCACCCGGACCATCGGTCGCTGGGAACACGAAGACGTTCTGGAACGTCATCGCGCGCGGATGCAAGGCGCAGGCGAGCTGATGCGCCGTCGTTCGGGGATTGTCGAGCATCCCTTTGGCACGCTCAAGTGCCGCGCCGGCTATCGCCACTTTCTCGTTCGCGGCTTCGACAAGGTTCGCGGCGAATGGAGCTTGATGGCACTCTGCTACAACTTCACCCGCGTGCTCAATATCCTCGGGTTCGAGGGATTTGTGGCCCGCATCGCAAAGTTCCTCTTATGGCTCCAATGCGCTCTCAAAGACGCCCTGCAGTGCATTCGGATCGTTCTGGAGCCATGCCGAACACACATCGAGCCACTGTTCGCAATCGGCCGCCCCGCACCTCGATAGAAACAATTCTTGCTCAGTCTCGACGTGGAAAGCGGAATATTTTTTTGCGAAGGGACTGGACCCGTCGGGCAAATCAATGCTCACGCCGCGCGCCGGACATCCTCGGCGAGCGCGCGGTAGGACAAGGATTCGGCCAGATGCAGCCGCGTGATCATCTCCGCGCCGTCGAGGTCGGCCAGCGTTCGCGCCACCCGCAGCACGCGATGATAGCCGCGCGCCGACAGCCGCATGGTCTCGGACGCCTCGCGCAACAGTTTTTGGCCCTGCGCGTCGGGCTGCGCGACGCTCTCGAGCACCGAAGCCGGCGCTTCGGCATTGGTGCGGATATTCTTCGATAACCCAATTGCGGCATAACGCGCGGTCTGCACGTCGCGCGCCGCGGCCACGCGGGCCGCCACTTCGGCTGAGCCTTCCGCCGGCGGCGGCAGGATTAAATCGGCGGCGGTCACCGCCGGAACTTCAATACGCAAATCGATGCGGTCCATCAGCGGACCTGAGATGCGGGTCTGATAATCCGAGGTGCAGCGATCGATCCGCCCGCGCTTGCAGGAAAAGCCGGGCTCGAAGGCGTGGCCGCAGCGGCAGGGGTTCATGGCGGCGACCAGCATGAAACGCGCTGGGTACGTGACGCGGTGATTGGCGCGGGACACCGCGACCTCGCCGTTTTCGAGCGGCTGGCGCAGCGAATCCAGCACGCGCGGATCGAACTCCGGCAATTCGTCGAGGAACAGCACGCCCTGGTGGGCGAGCGAAATCTCGCCGGGTCTGGCGCGCAAACCCCCGCCGGTCAGCGCCGCCATGCTCGCGGAATGATGCGGGCTGCGGAACGGCCGCCGCGCGGTCAAGGCGCCGTCGCGGATCTCGCCCGCCACCGACGCGATCATCGATACTTCGAGCAGCTCCGAGGGCGATAGCGGCGGCAGGATCGAGGGCAGCCGGGCCGCCAGCATCGACTTGCCGGCGCCGGGCGAGCCCATCATAACATATGATGCCCGCCGGCGGCCGCGATCTCGAGCGCGCGCTTGGCGCTCTCCTGGCCCTTGATGTCGCGCAGATCGAGCTGCGTCGTCTCCTGCGCATGCACCTTTGGCGAAGGGCGCGACAGCACCTGCGTGCCCTTGAAGTGGTTGGCGATCTGGATCAGCGAATTCGCCGCCACGATCTGGATATCCGGGCTCGCCCAGGCCGCTTCCGCACCGCACGAGGCGGGACAGATCAGCCCCTCGTCGCGGGCGTTCGCCCCGATCGCCGCCGGCAACACCCCCGCGACGGCTGCGATCGATCCGTCCAGCCCGAGCTCGCCGAGCACGGTGAAACCAGAGAGCGCGTCGGGCGGGATCGCGCCGATCGCCGCCATCGGTCCGAGCGCGATCGGCAGATCGTAATGACTGCCTTCCTTGGGCAAATCGGCCGGTGCGAGATTGACGGTGATTCGCCGCGCGGGCAGCGCAAGGCCAGAGGCGATCAGCGCCGATCGTACGCGCTCTCGTGCCTCCGACACCGCCTTGTCGGGAAGGCCGACGATGGCAAAGGCCGGCAAACCAGGCGCGACCGGCACCTGCACGTCGACGGCCCGGGCCTCGATGCCCTCAAAAGCGACGGTGGAAACCCGCTGGACCATGCAGCCCCTCTCTCCCGCAATCCAAGGTAGCGGAAGGCGGCGGGAAGGGGTGATTATAACCTTGACAAAGCAAGAACAAAGTATTGATAATGCCGCTGTTTCGGCTGATTCGTTGGCTGAAACTGGCGCGCCCGTAGAATCTGGCCTTGAGGTCGCTGCTGTTAGCTGGCCCCTAAGGCTAGGTGATTCGATTGTAATGCCTTGGGGAGAAGAGAAGATAGCATCACGGGGATTTGGCTATCAGAACGTGCGCGTGGCGTGTCTCAGCACGAAGTAGGGTTGCGAGTATGTGCGTTTTCTTGTCTGCGGATGAAATCAGGTGCTCTTGAAGGAGGTTCAGAATTTTCTGTCCTAGTTCAATTGCCGGTTCGAGCTTGACCACTAATTGAGTTCCATGAGCAGCAAACAAATCCTCGGCAGAGCCGCGATGGACAAAGTTTCCACTTCGCTTCCAAAGCTTTATCAACTCAGCCTTGGAGAGTGATGGGGCGGTGTAATCAGTCAGGTGTAATCCCCCACTTGGCAGGATTTGCGTTCGAACCGGCCGAGGATAAAATTCTGGATTGAGTTTCTCCATTTCCTTCATAATGGCCGGAATGTCCCAGCGCTTCAGCGTGTCGCGCTTTTTGATGTCGCCGTGGGCTACAAGACAGCCGAGTGCGACGATTTCACAAAGCGTCCGGAGTTGCAGATAGACAAATTCTTGTAGAATTCTCGGGAACCAAGAATTTCGATCATTTATAGCGTCGCGCATCATATGGATACGGATTCTTGCCTCCTCCATAAGGTCAACATATATCTGCTGACCTGGTGTTGGCGGTGGCCCGAAAAACAGCTGTGACGGAATAACTTGATCAGACAATCGAAAATCGCTCCAGAATTAGAATTGCATTCCGACGCATGGGAGCGCTTTGAGCGCGCCGCTGGCGTGGTTGCTAAAAGCCCGCCGCAGCATCGCAAGAGAAAAAAAGCCAAGGCGAAGAAAACGGGCCGCGTTCGGAAAACTAGAGTCTCGTCAAGTACTTGAGTCAATTCAAGTTTTTAGTTGTCGAACTGACTCGCATATGAGAGAGTTGATTCGGCGGTGGTGACAGCTGCCGCCCAACTAGCCTACTTCTTTACTTACAAGTGCCTTTGCGGATGGGTTTTGGCGTGGACCTCGTGTGCGGTGTGACCCGTACAGTCTTCGGTCCCGGCTTACCCTTCCGCTCGGGCCTGCATTCGATTTTCGACATGCTGGTTCTCCTTGCGTGAGTTCGTTGGGATTGGCCCCAACGGCCTTCGGGCCGGATTGCCCGCTGTTAAAGGCAATCTTCCGAAGTTCACGAAAAGAAGCGACAGCCGTCACCGAATCGGATTCAAAGACAGCAACCTCAGCGAGTCAACAGCGGCGCTGTTGACTCAGACGTTGTTTTTCTTCCAGCGCAGGAAACGTTTTGCTTGACGCTTAAAACGGCGCTGCTTGGTTCTTGCAGTTAGGCCGTCGATAGGTGAGTCGCTTGCCCTTGATGCCAGTCGCCAGCAACGCGGCGCGGGTCGCATCGTCAACGCCCAATGCGGTGCGGTTCGAATAGCGGAAGTCAAACTCAGCCAAGTAGCGGTGCAGATGTTTTTCGGAGCAATGCTGGTAGACGCCCTTTATGCCGCGCTTGAAGATTGAGTAGTAGCCCTCAACCGTGTTTGTGGTGATGTCGTCACGGACGTATTCTTTCTGACTATGGTTGACCGTATCATGGCTAAAGAAATGGCCGCCAAGTTGCTGATACCAGACACCCTCATCGGTATTGACGATGGTTTCTTTCTTGACGTTCTCGCGCACGATCTTGGTGACTTCGTTGAGCGTAGTGGCGTCGATATGGAAGCTGCGCGCTGATCCGCCGCGTTCCACAAGCGTCATGACGATATTACGGAAAGCCGGTCCGGGCTTGCGGCGCCCCTTGGGTGAGCCTGCCAGCTTGCCGATATAGGTTTCATCCGCTTCCACAACCTTGCCAGAGCCGCCCATGGGCGAAAGGCTGGCGGGGCGCATGGCCTCACGCAGGCGATGCATCATGAACCACGTCGATTTGTAGCTGATGCCGAGCATGCGGTGGACTTGATGGGCGCTAACGCCCTTCTTTGAAGCCGTCATCAGGAACAGCGCGGCCAGCCACTTCGATAGAGGGATTTTGGAGCGCTCAAAGACGGTGCCGACCGTGACCGTGAACTGCTCTCGGCATTCGGCACACTGGTAGAGGCCGGGACGGTGGGCTTTGCCCTGTAGGGCCGTGATCTTGTCCTGATCGGCATTGCCGCAATGCGGGCAATTCGGCCCATGCGGCCAAACCCGAGCCTCAAGCCATTTGCGGGCCTTTGTTTCGTCTAGGAAAATCGGGTTTTGCAGGTTCGACATGGGTTGCTCCTATGCAACCCACTCTACCTATAGAAACTGCTTTGTCAAGGTTATAATCCCCGCGGGAAGGGCAAGAACATTAAGGGAACATGGTACGGGCTTGATTCCAAGAAAGGTGGGGAAACGGAGCCATATGAGCGATTAGCCGGCAGGCGCCCTCGCCGTACTGGAGGCCCGTGAACATACCGCCGCTTTTCTCTGCGTTCGGCACGATGGCAATGCCTTTGGGTTTGATCGGCTCGCAGGAAAGGAAGAGAGTTTCCACAGCGCTTTGGTTGCACGGTGGTCGCCCTCTACGCGAGAGGTCCATTCCGTCGTGCATGTAAGTGAGCGCGAAGTAGACTACAAAAAACATCACAATAACCGTCAAAGCCCTGCTCATCTCGCCAGCCTCACTCAGCCTTGGAAACCGAGGTGGACGAAAGCCGCGCGCGGGAGCTCGATCGACCGGTCGAGACGCACAATGCAATGGCAAAGGCCGCCAGTTCCGGTGCAACCTGCACCCGCAAGCCCGCGGCGCGAGCTTCGATCACTTCAAAAGCGACGCTTGAAAACCGTTGGACCATACGATTCCTTCCACAATCCAAGGTAGCGGAAGGCGGAGAGAACATCAAGAACATTAAGGGAACAAAGTGCGGTTTCGATTGCACCTTATGAGATACTGACCAACCGGGAGAAAATGGCTCCAGCTGTAAGCTAAACCATTGGGAACTAACGCCGTTCTAGGTTTCCAAATTGCATGATTCGCCGAATGTGCCTCAAAGCCGATGCTTGGCAATAGGCCGTGGGAAGACCATCGGCCCGTCGTCGCTTTCTTGTCCGCGTCTCACTTTTGGCTAACATCGGGAAAGACCGAAATTTCCCAAGCTCGCGCGCAGAAACGGAGAGCACGATGCCGGCATCAGCACACGATGGCTTTGCGTTGGTCAAGCCAGGCCAGACCTATCTCGGCAAACAGGGGATTGTCTATGGCGCGGGCGCATCCACCGAAACCGTCGGCGCGCAAAAGGTTTGCATGAACATCATGCCGATGCCACCCGGTGCGGTCGCCAAGGCGCATTACCATAAAGACATTGAGACGATCGCCTATATGCTGGAAGGCGAATGCGCCGTCTACTACGGCGACCACCTGCAACATCGCGTGCAGGTGCATCAGGGCGAGCAGTGTTTCTGTGCCGCTAACATTCCACACGCGCCGCGCAACGAAAGCGGGAGGCCATGCACCTGGATCGTCGTTCATTCATCCGGCAGCGACCAGGACGGCATCGTGCTTTTGCCGGAGCTTGACGCAGAATTGGCGCAGAAGGCTTACTTGCAAGCTCTCCGGTCGTAAGTCCCGTAGGTCAGCAGGATTTCGCAGTGCGTGCTCGACGTCCGCGCGATCATGATGACGACGATGATGAAAAGCAGAGCCAGGACCAACCGCACACCTTCCCCCCTTATTTGCTCAGGTGTGCAATGGCGGGCGCAAGAGCTCCGCCGGGTGGTCCATGCGCATCGCCAAAAGCTTCAAAGGTTTGGTAGCGCATCCTGCCGGGGGAGCTACCGAGCGACGGTCGCCAAAGCCATCACTGGCAAGTTGTGGAAGGCAATGGCAGATGGCGGCGAAGAGGGCAAGAACATTTGGCAACATTTGGTAACAAAGGGGAAGGCACTAAGAGCCGAAGCCGGGCCTTATTTCATCGCGTGTCCACCAGCGCGCCACGGCAGCCTTCGGAATTTACCTCGCGCCCCCATTTTCCCTGGGTACATGTCTGCATCACCTTGTCGGCCACACAAAATCCAGCCCCATCGCTGAAAGGCCGGCCGGCCCAAACGCAACCGTTGGGCGGCAGCGGCACCAACACTGGCCCTGGCCCCAGATCAAACATGGGCGCCGGTTGCGGCGCCTGCCGGGCATAGGCCGCGAAAGAAAGCAGCACGCTGATCAGGATAGGTCTGGTGAGCATCATCATTATCGTCCCCTCGGCTGATGCTGCCTTAGAATGGAGACGTCGGATGACAATCAGGCGACACCGCTCGACGGGCCGGCAATGCCCTGCGGACGCCGCGCCTGGCGCGTTGGGGCCTCACGGGTTTAAGCGTTCTAGTTAAGTTTCAGCACGCCTCAACAACCGCGACAGATATTCTTTAGCTTGGCCGTGGTTCGAGCATCTTCATCGATGAAGGGGTCCTTGTAGGCTGCCCGCGATGGGTTGTTTTCCACCACCGGCGGCTTGTCCTTTTTTGGAGGAGACGCCGCATCGTAACAGGCAAGCCGGTCGCCCATATTTTCGATCGTGCGACAGTCCGGCCCGGCGGCAAGAGCACCCTGCGCGCACGCGCAGAGCGCTAAAACTAAGAGAGTCTTTTTCATCCAATTTCCTTTGCGGGCATCAGTGCCCACGGGCTTCCCGCAACCAAGAGTTCGCGTTCTCGACGTGCAAGGTCAATCGGATGCCATATCGATGATGCAGCGCTCCGCAAAACGAGACATGCTCAAATTCGCCGAGCCGATGGCGCGTCAGATGCTGAACTTAGACAGCGTCGCTATTTCTTCTTCGGGGAACCGAAGCTCGGCTGCCATCCCGCGGTCTTTTGGCTCGGCGCCGCGGCAATTGTCTTGATCTTCTCTTTCTTGGGTTTCTTGGATTCCCGATTACCTCTTTGCTCGCCTTTGGCCATGCCGGTCTCCCTGAGTTCTCGACGACGCCGTGACTGGGTGCAAAATTTCCCCTCTTGAAGGCGCCTCGATCAACACCGCGCAACAGTGCGCCCTTTGGCACCGAATAGCTATGTATTAGTTGCGGCCGTCTCGGCCTGTCTCAGGCGGTGGCCGGCCGTGCTAGCTCAGTCGTTAGGCGAAATGCGCTCCTCCGCGCTTATGGCGCGCTCGAGCGCTTCGACCACCATCTGCGTCTCGATGAATTTGTTGCGTGCCCGCTCCGCCTTGTCCCGGTCAAAGGGAGCCGCCAGCACCTTCGCGTGCGCGTCCCGGTCCTCGACCATGCGTTCACGGGCTTTCTTCAGCGTTTCCAGTCGTTCGTTCATTGCGGCTCCCTAAAGCGTTTTCGAGCGGAGTGGATGCCGGTTCGTGTGAAGAAAACGCGTCAAAACAAGAATCTGGAGCTTCGGTTCTGATTCAATCAGAAGCGATCACGGTCTAGACCACCTCATCGGTCCAGACTTTAAAGCTGACCAACGTGTTTGGCCCGAAAGTCTGGGTAATCGGAACGTCGGCGGCGTCGCGCCCTTGGGCGATCAGAACCCGGCCAATTCGCGGAATGTTGTTGCGCGCATCGAACGTGTACCAGTGGCCGCCGATAAAGGCCTCGAACCAGCCCGCAAAATCGCCTGCGGCGTAGGGAGGGGGCATGCCGATATCACCGAGATAGCCCGTACAATATCGCGCGGGGATGTTCATGCAGCGGCAGAACGCGATGGCCAGGTGTGCGTAATCGCGGCAGACGCCCTTGCTCTCGTTGAACACTTCCCATGCCGTCATGGTTGGCCGCGCATGTTCGTATCCGAATGCGATGTGGTTGTGGACAAAATCGCAAATCGCCTGGACCCGCGCCCAGCCCGGCGTCGTCTTCTCAAACAGCTTCCATGCAATATCGGAAAGCCGGTCGGTTTCGCAGTAGCGGCTGCCAAGCAGATAGACGATTGCCTCCGCCGGGAGATCCTCGACCGCGTGCTGGGTGGCCGCAGGCACGATCATATCGGGTAGACCGCTGTCGCGAACGGTTCCATCGGCCGCCAGGCGTACCCGACCCGCGGGCGCGACGATACGGCTGCACCAGTTGCCGAACCCATCGCGATAGGGCGTGATGGGCACGGAAGGGCTGATGGTCAGGTAATCGGGCACGAGGATGTCGGAGGCCCGCGTAAAATGCGTGCCTACCACCGCGATCAAGGGCGTTGCTTGCGGAAAGTCGTAAACCATCTCGAAGCCGACACGAATCTTCATGCGAAACACCTGATCCTGGCCGCTTGAGAAATTCGCCTGCCGATTTTCGGGAAATGCTCGGGCGTATTGGTGAGATGGCTACGAAAGCGGCCGAATACAAGCCAAAGCGAGGCTATTCGGCCTGACGCCGCCGGTCTCGCGAGAAAGCAGTAGCTAATCCATCCAAAAGAGCGCACGGTAATTCATGCACAACAACAGAGTCGGCCTGCAGCTGGTTGCGAAGCGCATTTTCACATGACCATGCGCTCGCGGCGAGAAACCATCACGTTTCAGCATCCCTTCCGGATCAGGGGCATCGACCGTCTGCTGCCTCCGGGGGCCTATGAGGTCATCACCGATGAGGAGATGATCGAAGGATTGTCGTTTGCTGCGTTCCGCCGGGTCGCCACCATGATCATGGTGCCGGCGGCGACGCCGCGCAGCTCAACGATGGAGATGATTTCCATCGGCTCGGTCGATTTGTCCGACGCTCAGCGCATTGATGCAAGTGCGCCCTCGTGAGTGACGGGCCGCTCGATCTCGACAAGCACCGCGGCATGGCCGCGCAAAAAGCCACCGACTTGAGGCGTCTTCTGGCGGACGCGGAGAACAATGCGAGGGAACTGCGCGAGCGTCAGGGGATACTCGAAGACCAACTGCTATCGGTTCAGGCTACTTCCTGGCCGGAGGCAGCGGCCAAGGCGCGCTATGTCCTCAACTTGTACGCCGCGGGGCTCGGTCCGGGCGATGCCCGTCATCGCGATCTGGTCGCGGCTGTGTTTGCTGATTTTGCCCGGCTCGCCAACAAGGGCTGAGCAAATTGTTATTCCGAATGTCAGGAAACTCTCTGCGCTCGATGCAAGGTCGAGCGCCAACTTGAAAGTAATGAAAGCCATGCAAAATCTTTCGCCGCGTCACGTCAAGACAGAAGAGTCGCTTCGGCTTGGCGTCGTATCCGGATGGTACTCGACCAAAGTGAGCGGAACGTTTGTCTCCGGGCCTCACGATTCCGAGGCCGATTGCCTTCGCAAAATCGCAGAGATCAATCCGCCGCCGGCAAAAGCCGCAAAGGCTGCGCCCGTAGCGTAACGATCAAGTAGAAGGGCGGCGTGACTCACCGCCGATCAAGACATCGCTTGAAGGCAGAGTTTAAGGAGGTAGGCCAATGGCACTGACACGCGGCAGCTTTGGCGGCTACGAATTTGAGCGGATGGTGGTCCGCTTTTCGATGGTGGACGGTCAAAGGGAAATACCCTGTGCCGTCAGCACGTCGGCTATGGACGATCTGGAAAAGCCGGAACGGACCAAGTCCGACCAGCGTGAAGCGCAATTCTTGCGGTTGCGCGATCAGATCGAAGAGCGTGCCGCCTGCAAGTTTCTTGCAAAGGAATTTGAAGGCACTCCGCCCGGCATCATCCTGCGCAGCCTGGATTTTCGAGATCGCGCATAGCGGGAAGGTGCGCGCCATCCACCGGCTCTGCTGACCAGCATTCGCTTAGAGGGTCATTTTCATCGGCTCGGGGATGTCGTGAAAGCCTTCGCCGGTTTTCACGACATGGCCGATGCCCGGCCACGGGTAGTGGTAGATCATCACGGCGATTTTGTTCGCAGCCATCATATCCAGCATCTTGACGCGGCTTGCGGCCGATTGCTTCGGATCGGTGTCGTAGGCGAATTCCATCCGCGGCTTTTCCATCAGCAGGACCGGGTGGTGGGTGAGGTCGGCAAGGTAGGCGAAGGATTTGCCTTCCGACGTGATCATGAAGATGGTGTGGCCCACGGTGTGTCCGGGAGCCAACATGGCCTGAATGCCGGGCAGGAATTCCTGGCCGTCCTTGTAGAAGACGATGCGGTCGCGCACCGGCAAAAGGTCCTTGTGGGCGTGCACGATGAAATCCTTCACCGGGCTGCCCATCTTGCCCTCGTCGGTCCAGAAGTCGAAATCGTTCTGGGCGATATAGAACTGCGCGTTGGGGAACAACGCCTTGTTGTTCTCATCGACCACGCCGCCGATATGGTCGATATGGCCGTGCGAGAACACCACCGCGTCGATGTCTTCCGCCTTGATGCCGGCCTCTTTCATGCTCTTCTGTTGGCGCCCGGTGGTCGGGCCGAAATTTTTCGCCGTGCCCAAGCCGGTGTCGAACAGCACGAGCTTGTCGCCCATGTTCACGATCGGCGAATTCTGCTCGAGCACGACATTGGTGGGGGACAGGAAATTGTCGCTCAGCATTTTCCGCATCTCCTCATCCGGCACGCCGGTAAAGGTGCCCTTGGGATCGCCAAGCGTCAGCGCCCCGTCGGAGACAACCGTCACTTCGGCATTGCCGACATTGAAGCGGTAGAAAGTGGGTGCCTGTGTCCCGACCTTCGGGGCCTTCGCCAGTGCACTGCCGCCGAGCATGGCGGCTGAGCCGAGGCCGGCGCCCAGCTTGAGCAGGGACCTTCGCGAAACATCCAGTGTCATGCGCATCCTCTCCTGTTTATATGTTGGTGAACATTGTCCCGAGCGGACATATCGACGGGTATCGAAAAGCTGCGACCGCTTTTTGACATTTGCTTTTTGACATTTGGATGGCGCGAACGCAACCAGACGGCGAGATTATGGCGAAACTCGCTTCTTCTCGATCATGTCCCAGATCTTCGCGGCGATGTCGGGGCCGCCGAGGCGGGCGATGGCGCGAATTCCCGTGGGCGAGGTGACGTTGATCTCGGTGAGATTGCCGTCAATGACGTCGATCCCGACAAACAGCAATCCGCGCTGGCGCAAAGCTGGGCCCAGGCCAGTGCAGATTTCGCGCTCGCGCTCGGTCAGGTCGGTGGCTTTCGCCGCACCCCCCCGCACCATGTTGGAGCGCAAATCGTCCGCCGCCGGCACGCGATTGACGGCGCCGGCGAATTCGCCGTCGACCAGGATGATGCGCTTGTCGCCGTGTTTGACCTCGGGGAGAAAGCGCTGGATCACCCAGGGTTCCTTGAACGTGACCGAAAACATGTCGAACAGCGAGCCGAAATTCATGTCCTGCGGCATGACGCGAAACACCGCAGCACCACCATGGCCGTGCAGCGGCTTCATCACGACGGCGCCATGCTCGTCGCGGAACGCGTTGATCTCGTCGAGGTCGCGCGAGATCAGCGTCGGCGGCATCAGCTGCGGGAAATCCATCACGAAGAGTTTTTCCGGCGCGTTGCGCACGCTGGCCGGATCGTTCACCACCAGCGTCTTCGGATGCAGCCGTTCGAGCAGATGGGTGGAGGTGATGTAGGCGAGATCGAAGGGCGGGTCCTGGCGCAGCAGGATGACATCGAAAGCGGCGAGCTGCTCGCGGCGGGGCTCGCCGAGGCTGAAATAGTCTTCCGCCTCGTCGCGCACGGTGAGAATTTGCACCGGCGCCACCAGCTCCTCACCCTTCAGCGAAAGCTTGTCCGGCGTGTAATAGGACAATCCATGGCCGCGCTTCTGTGCCTCAAGCAGCAGCGCGAAGGTCGAATCGCCGCGAATGTTGATGCGCGTGATGGGGTCCATCTGGACGGCGACGTTCAATTTCATGGGCGGGGTCCGCTGACTGGTTCGGGGCTTAAGGTCTCAAGGGCCGGCATCGAACGCCGCTAACAGATGGCGCGGCAGGCGTCGCGGCGCAATCAGCACGGCGTCAAAATGAAAATCATATTCGGCATGCTCGGGATGCGCCATCAGCCAGGCCTGGGCGGCGGCGATAATGCGCGCCTGCTGACGCGGCGTCACCGCGTAGGCTGCCTCATCGAGGCTGGCCCGGGCCTTGACCTCGATGAAAGCCAACAGATTGCGCCGGCGCGCCACGATGTCGATCTCGCCATAGGGGGTGCGAAACCGCTTGGCCAGGATGCGGTAGCCCTTGGCCAGGAGATACGCCGCGGCGCGGGTCTCCGCCGAAAGCCCGGTCTGAAACGCGGCGACGCGTTCGGGCGAGGCGGATGTTTTCGACTTGTTGGACGGCGCCGCCCCGTCAGCCTTTGCGTCAGGCTTTGTCATGCGCGCTCCCGGCCGTCATCGGCCTTGCGTGTTTGCTCGCCGTTCTCCTTCGCAAGCTCAAGCGCGCGGGCGTAGATTTCGCGACGCGGCCGCCCCGAAAGCTCCACGGCATGGGCAACCGCGTCCTTGACGCTGTCGCGCTTGAGCCTGTTGCGCAGGAGATCGTCGAGCGCATCCTCGCTCATGGCATGCAGGCCCGCCGCCGCGGGGGCGACCACCAGCACGAACTCGCCGCGCGTCTCGAGCGAAGCGGCACCTTGCGCCAGCCCGGTGAGCGACGCGCGGCTTATCTCCTCATGCAGTTTGGTCATCTCGCGGCAGATCGCGGCGTCGCGCGCGCCCATGATCTCGGCCAGATCGGCCAACGTCTCCTGCACGCGGTTTCCGGACTCGAACATCACGAGCGTTGCATCGATGCGCGAAAGTTCTAGCAGCCGCGCGCGGCGCGCGGCAGCCTTCGGCGGCAGGAATCCTTCGAAGTAGAAGCGGTCCGTCGGCAGCGCCGCCACCGACAGCGCCGCCAGCACCGAGGACGGTCCGGGCAGCGCGACCACCCGATGGCCCGCGGCGCAGACCTCGCGCACCAGCTTGAAGCCGGGGTCGGAAATCAACGGCGTTCCGGCATCGGAGACGAGCGCAATCGATGCGCCTTCCGCCAGCCGCTCGAGGATCTTCGGCCGCGCGAGCGCGGCGTTGTGCTCGTGATAGGGCTTTAGTTGCGCTGCGATCGCATAACGCTCGGTCAGCCGGCGGGTGATCCTGGTGTCTTCGCAGGCGATGATGTCGACGCCTGCGAGCGTCTCCAACGCGCGCAGCGTGATGTCGCCGAGATTGCCGATTGGCGTTGCCACCAGATAGAGGCCGGGAACCGGCTTGGCGGCAGTAAGGACCTGCCCATTCACGGAAAAAGTCCGCGCCCGGGGTTGTGCCAGCCCATCAGAGGTGTTTGTGGAAGCAGCTTTTGCGCGCATAATGATAATCTAGATCGTTTTCGAGCGAAGTGGATACCGGTGGGTACGAGGAAAGCGCCCCAATTATGGGTCGAGAGAAGGTTTACGCCAAAGCTTGCATGCGCAAAGCAGCAAGTCTCCTGTCGCGCGATGGTGAGGCGAGCCTGCAACCGGTCTTGGTGCCAGGAGGCCATAATCCTTTTGTTTTGGTTAACCATTCGCCGACAATATGCCTGAATCCACCCTCCTGATCCCTCAGAAGGGTGAATTCCCGGCCATTTAGCCGGGCAAGATGAAGAGATGCGATGGTGGATCCGTTCGATCCCAACTCCCAACCTGACCAGTCTGGAACCAGCAAGTCCCGGACCTCGGGTTCGCAAGCGACCCGGCGGACCGCGGTTGGGCTGATTCTCGGCGCGCCGCTGCTTGGCGCCTGCGCGAGCGTGCAGCAAAGCATCAGCCAGTTTTCCAGTCCGTTCAGCTCGCAGCCCGCGGCTGCTCCCGCTGGCGTGCCGCAGCAACCGGTGGCGGTCGGCACCGGGCAGGTCAAGGTCGGTTTGATTCTGCCGCTGTCGGCGGCAGGCAATGCCGGCGTCGCGGCGCAGTCGATGAAGAACGCCTCCGAGATGGCGCTCTCGGAATTCCTCAACCCCAACCTGCAGCTCCTGATCAAGGATGACGGCGGCAGCCCGCAGGGCGCGCAGCAGTCGGCGCAGCAGGCGCTCGATGAGGGCGCTGAGATCATTCTGGGTCCGCTGTTTGCATCGTCGGTGCCGGCGACCGCACAGGTCGCGCGCGGGCGGGGGATTTCCGTGATCGCGTTCTCCACCAATTCAAGCGTGGCGAGCCGCGGCGTCTATCTCCTCAGTTTCCTGCCGGAGTCTGACGTCAACCGGATCGTCGAATATGCCGCCAGCACCGGCAAGCGATCCTTCGTCGCCATGCTGCCGGAGAACGCCTACGGCAACGTGGTGGAAGCCGCCTTCAAGCAGGCGGTACCGAAAAGGGGCGGGCGGATTGTCGCGTTCGAAAAATACGGGGCCGATCGCGCCACCGCGGCGCGGAACGTGGCCCAGGCGCTCGGCCAAGCCGACGCGCTCTTGCTCGCCGACGATGGCGATGCGGTGGTTTCTGTGGCGGACGCACTGGCTGCGGCCGGCGCCAATTTGCAAAACATTCAGCTACTCGGCACAGGCCTGTGGGACAATCCCCGCGTGTTCGCGAGCTCCAGGTTGCAGGGCGGGCTTTTCGCAGCACCGGATCCTGCCGGCTTTCGAAATTTCGCAAGTCGCTACCGGCGCAAATTCAGTACCGAGCCGGTACGCACCGCGACGCTCGCCTATGACGCGGTGGCGCTGACCGCCGCATTGTCGCGAACTCAGGGCGGGCAACGCTTCTCCTCCGACGTGCTGCTCAATCCGTCGGGCTTTGCCGGCATCGACGGACTGTTCAGATTTCGCGCCGACGGCACCAATGAGCGCGGGCTTGCGGTGATGCGGGTCAATTCCAGCGGCGCGGTGCCGGTCGCCGGCTCGCCGAAGAGTTTTGGGGCGTAGTCATTGTCGTTCCCGCGAAAGCGGAACCCATGACCACCGGCCTTCGTTATCGCTCAAGGCAACCAACCCAGCGATCAATCGAGAGGCCGCGGTGTGTGGGTCCCTGCCTTCGCAGGCACGACGGCTGATGATCACGCCGCGAGATCGGCCACCACCGCATCGAGCACCGGGAATCCGGACCCCGTGACGCGCAGCCGGCCGGTGTCATCGACGGAGATCGCGCCTTCTTCGCGCAGGATGGCGATGCGGCGGGGATCGAGCGGCCGGCCCGACAGAGCCGCATAGGCCTGCGGGTCGATGCCTTCGGCGAGCCGCAGCCCCATCAGCAGGAATTCGTCGGCGCGTTCTTCGCTGTTGAGGGAATCGTCGGTGACGACGCCATGGCCGTTGGCCTCGACGCGCATCAACCACGCCTCCGGCCGCTTCTCGGTCGATATCGCGTGCCTCACCCCGTCCAGATCAAGACGACCATGCGCGCCGGGGCCGATGCCGGCATATTCCTGGCCGCGCCAGTACACGAGATTATGCCGGCATTCCGCGCCGGCGCGCGCGTGATTGGAGATTTCGTAGGCCGGCAGGCCGCGGGCTGCGCAGACTTCCTGCGTCACATCATAAAGCGCACGCGCCATTGCCTCGTCCGGCGTCTTCAGCTTTCCGGCGGCATGCAGACCAAAGAACGGCGTGCCTTCCTCGATCGTCAATTGATAGAGCGACAGGTGCTCGGCCGCTTCCGCGATCGCAAGCTTCAGCTCATCGGCCCACATCTTGGGCGTCTGGTCGGGGCGGGCGTAGATCAGGTCGAAGGAATAGCGCCCGAACGCGGTGCGCGCGATCGCGACCGCATCGAGCGCTTCGCGTGCGCTGTGCAGACGTCCGAGTATCTTCAGCGAAGCATCGTCCAGTGCCTGCACCCCAAGCGAGACGCGGTTGACGCCGGCCACCCGATAGCCGGCAAAGCGCGTGGCCTCGACGCTGGTGGGATTGGCCTCCAGCGTGACCTCGACGTCGTCTGCCACGCGCCAGTGCTTGCCGATCGCATCCAGGATCGAGCCGACAGTCTGCGGCCGCATCAGCGATGGCGTGCCGCCGCCGAGAAAGATCGACGTCACCTCGCGGCGCGGCGCGCGCTCTGCCGTGGTTTCGATCTCGCGGGCGAAGGCGCGGGCGAACCGGTCCTCATCGATCGCGACGTGACGGACGTGGCTGTTGAAATCGCAATACGGGCATTTCGACAGGCAAAACGGCCAGTGCACATAAACGCCGAAGGCATCTGTTTTTCCCTCTCCCGCTGGCGAGGGAGGGCTGGGGTGGGGGCTCTTCGCGTTAGTCAAGGCAGATCTCCGCCAGTTTGACGAAGGCGCGGGCGCGGTGCGACAGCCCCATTCCGAGCGGCGGCAGGCCGTGTTTCTCGATCGAGGTCATTTCGCCGAACGTGCGGGTATGCCCGTCGGGGAGGAACATCGGGTCGTAGCCGAAGCCGGCGGTGCCGCGCGGCGGCCACACCAGCGTGCCGTCGACGCGCGCCTCGACTTCCTCGACATGGCCGTCGGGCCAGGCGACGCAGAGCGCGGAAACGAAATGCGCGCCTCGTTTGGAGGGTTGCGTGGCGCCGCGTTCTTGCAACAGCCGTTCGATCCGCGCCATCGCGGCGGCAAAATCCTTGTTCGCTCCCGCCCAGCGCGCCGAATAAACTCCAGGCGCGCCGTCGAGCGCATCGACGACCAGTCCGGAATCGTCGGCGAAGGCGGGAAGCCGCGCGGCCTTGGCCGCGGCGACGGCCTTGATCCGTGCGTTTGCAACAAAGCTGTTGCCGGTCTCCTCGGGCTCGGCAAGGTCGAGGTCATTGGCCGATACTGCTTCCACGCCGTGCGGCGCCAAGAGCTCGCTCATCTCGGCAAGCTTTCCGGGATTGTGGGTCGCGATCACAAGCTTTCCAGCGATTCGACGATGCATGATCACGGCCGCCTATAATTCGTCATAGCCGTCCGGAGGATGGTGTCGCCTCCGTGTCGCCTGTGCCCCGGCGTGACAGGCAAATGTGGTTCACGCCACGGCCATTTTCTGCAGGTCCACCAGCCGCGCCACGCCCTTGCGCGCCAGCGCCATCAGCGCGAGGAACTCATCCTGCGTAAACGGCGTCTTCTCCGCCGTGCCTTGCACCTCGATGATGCGGCCGTCTCCGGTCATGACGAAATTGGCGTCGGTCTCGGCTTCCAAATCCTCGGCATAATCGAGGTCGAGCACCGGCGTGCCGTTAAAGATGCCGCATGAGATCGCAGCGACGTTGTCGCGCAGCACATTGGCCTTGATCATGTTGCGGGCCTTCATCCAGGAGATGCAGTCGGCGAGCGCGACCCAGGCGCCGGTGATCGAGGCCGTCCGCGTGCCGCCATCGGCCTGCAACACGTCGCAGTCCACCGTGATCTGGCGCTCGCCCAGTGCTTCGAGGTCGACGGTGGCGCGCAGCGAGCGGCCGATCAGGCGCTGGATCTCCACGGTGCGGCCATTTTGCTTGCCGGCCGAAGCCTCGCGGCGGGTACGTTCCAGCGTCGCCCGCGGCAGCATGCCGTATTCGGCCGTCACCCAGCCGCGGCCCTGTCCCTTGAGCCAGGGCGGCAATCGCTCTTCCAAGGTCGCGGTCACCAGCACATGGGTATCGCCGAATTTAACCATGCAGGAACCCTCGGCATATTTGACCACGCCGCGTTCCAGCGATACGGCGCGCAGTTCATCCGGCGCACGGCGGCTTGGCCGCATGGTAAATCCTCCAATTCAGCGAGGTTTAAGGGCTCGCCGTGCTTGTAGGTGCGGGAACCGGCTGCGGCAAGGGCTTTTGGCGCTCATTGCTTGCTTGTCACCGGGCCCCTAGATGGAGAGAATTGGCCCCGGTCGTTGTCAGGAGTTTCCGTTTGGCCCACCACGAACCGATTGGCCTTATTACATCGCATGCCGGGCTTGCCCAGCTCAACGAGCGCTCGCGGGATATTTTCCGCCAGATCGTCGAGAGCTATCTGGCAACCGGCGAGCCCGTCGGCTCGCGCAATGTTTCCCGCCTGATCGCGGTTCCGCTGTCGCCGGCCTCGGTGCGCAACGTGATGGCCGATCTCGAGGCGCTCGGCCTGATCTATGCGCCGCATACCTCGGCAGGCCGGCTGCCGACCGAAATTGGTTTGCGGTTCTTCGTCGACGCCTTGATGCAGGTGGGTGATCTCACCGAAGCCGAACGGCAGTCGATCCAGACCCAGCTCGCCTCCGTCGGCAAGGCGCAATCGGTCGAGGCCGCGCTTGGCGAAGCGCTGACGCGGCTGTCCGGCCTCACGCGAGCCGCCGCGGTGGTGTTGACGGGCAAATCCAATGCGCGCCTGAAGCATATCGAATTCGTTCGCCTGGAGCCGGAGCGCGCGCTGGTGGTGCTGGTCGGCGAGGATGGTCAGGTCGAGAATCGCGTGCTGGCGCTGCCGCCCGGCGTTCCCTCCTCGGCCTTGATCGAGGCGGCCAATTTCCTGAATGCGCGGACCAGAGGGCGGACGCTGGCGGAAGCGCGTCTCGAGCTTGAGACCGCATTGGTGGAGAGCCGCGCCGAACTCGATCAACTGACGCAAAAGGTGATCGCGGCAGGGATCGCGAGCTGGTCCGGCGGCGAAAACGAAGACCGGCAACTGATCGTGCGCGGTCATGCCAATCTGCTCGAAGACCTGCACGCGCTCGAAGACCTTGAGCGCGTCAGATTACTGTTTGACGATCTCGAGACCAAGCGCGGCGTGATCGATCTGTTGGGCCGCGCCGAGCGCGCCGAGGGCGTGAGGATCTTCATCGGGTCGGAGAACAAGCTGTTTTCGCTGTCGGGCTCCTCCACGATCATTGCACCCTATCGGGACGCGGCGGGCCATATCGTCGGCGTTCTCGGCGTGATCGGGCCGACCCGGCTCAATTATGCGCGGGTGATACCGACCGTCGACTATGCGGCGCGCATCGTCAGCCGCCTGCTCGGCGGATGATCTTGACCGGTAGCAGCAGCCCGGCCCTGTCCTTTTGAACGATTTATTCGCCCGAGGCGGTACTCGCGCCCCGACCCGGCCCTGGAGGGGCTTTGTTGAAAAGCGCACGGCGCTTGATTTTCTGCGGTTGAAGCACGATATCCCGGCCAACCATTCCAACCATTCCCTACCATCCCTTTAAGACTTTCCGAGAAGGCAGTGTGATGACCGATACCAACGGGCAAAAGGAAAATCCGGCTAATCCGGCGCAAGGCCCCGAGCCCGTGGTTTCCAAGCCCTACATCATGCCCGACGATCCCGAGCCCGGATCGGCGGAGGCGCTGGCCAAGGAAGCCGCGGAACTGCGCGACAAGATGCTGCGGACGCTTGCGGAGATGGAGAACCTGCGCAAGCGCACCGCCAAGGAAGTTGCCGATGCGCGCGCCTATGGCATCACCGGATTTGCGCGCGACGTGCTCGACATCGCCGACAATCTGCAGCGTGCGCTCGATGCGGTTCCGGCCGCGACCAGGGAGTCCGCCGATCCGATGCTCAAGACGCTGATCGAAGGCGTCGAACTGACCGAACGCTCGCTTCTGAACGTGCTGGAGAAGAACGGCGTCAAGAAATTGGACCCGTCGGGCGAAAAATTCGATCCGAATTTCCAGCAGGCGATGTACGAGGTGCCGGACGCCTCGGTCCCGCCGGGTACGGTCGTGCAGGTCGTGCAGGCCGGCTACATGATCGGCGAACGCGTGCTGCGGCCGGCACTTGTTGCGGTCGCCAAAGGCGGCGCCAAGGTCGGCGCTTCCGAACAGAACTGAGGCGTGCGCTAGACCGCGATATCGCTCGACTGGATGCGCTTGACGCCGGCCTTCGCCATATCCGCCCAGGCTTTGGCGAGCGAGCCCTGCGTATCGATGCCGCGACAGGCATCTTCGATGACATAGGCCTCGAAGCCCGCTTTTCGCGCATCCATGGCGGTCCAGGCGACGCAGAAATCGGTCGCGAGTCCGGCGATGAAAAGCCGCTGCAGCTTGCGCGCCTTGAGGTAGGCGGCAAGCCCCGTCGTGGTCTTGCCGTCGGCCTCGGTAAAGGCCGAATAGCTGTCGACGTCCTTGTGGTACCCCTTTCGAATGACGAGTTCTGCCTGTGGGATCGAGAGATCCTTCGAAAGCCCGGCGCCGTCGGTGCCCTGCACGCAGTGATCGGGCCACAAGACCTGTTTGCCATAGGCGAGATCGATGACTTCGAAGGGCTTCTTGCCGGCATGCGCCGAGGCGAATGAGATGTGGCCCGCGGTGTGCCAGTCCTGCGTCATCACCACATTGGCAAATCCCTTGGCAAGGCGGTTGATCACCGGAATCACCTGATCGCCGTCCTTCACGGCGAGGCTTCCGCCGGGCAGGAAGCAATTTTGAACGTCGATCACAAGCAAGGCCGAAGCGTCGTCAATCTTGATCGAGGCCGCCGCCCGTAGCGATCTTGAGGCCAGCGTCGTCACAGCCATGATACCCATGCCCGCGAGAATCTGCTTTCGGTTCAGCATGTCGTGTCTCCCTGGTAAAGTTAGCGCCAGCAAATCAGGTCGGCGAACCATCGTAAAGAGATTCAGGCGATCGGAACGGCACGCCCGCCCCCAGTGTCCCGGTTCCGAAGTTCGCATCTTGGTGCAGCACCCCCGTTTGCGAACTTCGGAATCCGAGGGACACTAGCAAAATATTGGATTCTAGTGTGGCCTTGGTTCAGAAGTCCGCGTGCGGGAACAAGCGGCGGCACCGATGCGGACTTCTGAACCGCCACACTAGCGCGGCTGAACCCCATCGCGCACCGCGCGGAAGCGCGGAAAGGCCTTCGCCCATTGGTCGCGCGGCGCGCTGCCGATGATTCGCAGGGAATATTGACCGCCGAATCGGAACCACTGCACCACGGTGACGGGCGTATTGTCCTTGCCGCTGGTTGCGTCCATCCGCGTTTCATATCCAGCCGTGCCGTCGATGCGCATCGGCTCGGACATCGTGATCCGCGCGCTGCGCACGCCGGGGATCGAGGTCGCGGCCTGCTCGGCAAAGCGTCCGCGATCCTCAGGCAGCGTCGGCGTCGCGGCCGTCAAGCCTATCATCATGAAGGGCGACGTCTCGGGGCTGGATGTTTCGTCGCTATCGGAGAGAAAAACGGAGCCGCCGGGCGTCAAGGTGCGGACATTCTTGAAGTCGCCGAGCTCGCTGACCTTGAACGGCATCAACCCCAGGATCTCGTCGGCCGGCACTTCCTTGCGGACGGTTGCCGACGCAAACATCTGGCGTACCGCCTCGTCGGTGTAGATCTTGCCGGCGTTCTCGGGGACCTGTACGGCGACATAGCCGGAGAAGGTGCCGCCCGACAGGATCATTGAATAGCGCCGCACAGTGTTCGTGCCGTTCTTGGCGGTTTCGACCGTGTAGTAGGCGATTCCTGCCGCGGTTTCGATGCTCTCGGGCTTGGCGCCGCTGGCGACCGCCGGATTGGTCTTGAGCGCATTCATGACCTCGCCATAGGCCTCGGCCGGAAGCTCCGCCACCAGCACCTTGACGCTTTCATCCTGGCTTTGAAAGCCGGCGAATGTCTTTGCGGGGGCAAGTCCTACCAGCGGCACCATCCCGATCCGGATGCCGGGCGGAAAAACCAGATCCGCGGCCAGTGCCTGGCTTGCGGCGAGCACGAGCAGGGCCAGGGCCAACGCGGAAATGGGTCGGATACGTTTCATCGGCAATCTACTGGGTTTGCATTGAGGCCGTTCGGTGGTCGTCACACGGCCGGGGCCTGATCGGCCCGGGTCGCTTTTAACGGTTTTGCCAGCCAGACAACAGCGGCGCCGTGAGGCCTCGGACTACCCGCGTCTTGACCGGCGGCGGGCCCCCGTGGCCCTCACACTGCAACAATCTTTAAAGGTTGAGGCTTTTAGCGGATTAAGGTTGCGTCCGCCTCCTTGCAGGCCCTGCCCACCCTCCTATATGAGGCTCACCGTCGCAATATCGCGAGTATTTGATCGTTGGGGGTTTGGATTGGTGCGCCGTCAGGGCCCAGCCGACCTGCCGCAAAAAGAAGGACATGAGGACCATGGGAAAGGTCATTGGGATCGATCTCGGCACCACGAATTCGTGCGTCGCCGTAATGGATGGCAAAACAGCCAAAGTCATCGAAAACGCCGAGGGCATGCGGACGACCCCGTCGATCGTGGCCGTTACCGATGATGGCGAACGCCTTGTCGGCCAGCCCGCCAAGCGCCAGGCGGTGACCAATCCCGAGCGTACTTTCTTTGCGGTGAAGCGCCTCATCGGCCGCCGCTACGACGATCCGATGGTGGAGAAGGACAAGAAGCTTGTCCCTTACAAGATCGTCAAGGCGTCCAATGGCGATGCCTGGGTCGAAGCCGACGGCAAGACCTACTCGCCCTCGCAGATTTCCGCCTTCATCCTGCAAAAGATGAAGGAGACCGCCGAGGCCCATCTCGGCCAGAAGGTCGAGCAGGCCGTCATCACCGTTCCCGCCTATTTCAACGACGCGCAACGCCAGGCCACCAAGGACGCCGGCAAGATCGCCGGCCTTGAAGTGCTGCGTATCATCAACGAGCCGACCGCGGCCGCGCTCGCTTACGGTCTCGACAAGTCCAAGTCCGGCACGATTGCGGTATACGACCTCGGCGGCGGCACCTTCGATATTTCAATTCTCGAAATCGGCGACGGCGTGTTCGAGGTGAAGTCGACCAACGGCGACACCTTCCTCGGCGGCGAAGACTTCGACATGCGGCTGGTCAATTATCTGGCCGACGAATTCCAGAAGGAGCAGGGCATCAACCTGCGTAACGACAAGCTTGCCTTGCAGCGCCTGAAGGAGGCCGCGGAAAAGGCCAAGATCGAATTGTCCTCGACCACGCAGACCGAAATCAATCTGCCGTTCATCACGGCCGATCAGTCCGGGCCGAAGCATCTGACGATGAAACTGACGCGCGCCAAGTTCGAGGCGCTGGTCGACGATCTCGTCCAGAAGACCATCGAGCCCTGCCGCAAGGCGCTGAAGGACGCCGGACTGACCGCCGGCGAAATCGGCGAAGTCGTGCTGGTCGGCGGCATGACCCGCATGCCGAAGGTTCAGGAAGTGGTGAAGCAGTTGTTCGGCAAGGAGCCGCACAAGGGTGTCAACCCGGACGAAGTCGTGGCCATTGGTGCGGCGATCCAGGCCGGCGTGCTGCAGGGCGACGTCAAGGACGTGCTGCTGCTCGACGTCACGCCGCTCTCGCTCGGCATCGAGACCCTGGGTGGCGTGTTTACCCGCATCATCGATCGCAACACCACGATCCCGACCAAGAAAAGCCAGGTGTTCTCGACCGCCGAGGACAACCAGAACGCCGTCACCATCCGCGTGTTCCAGGGCGAGCGCGAAATGGCGGCCGACAACAAGGTTCTCGGCCAGTTCGATCTGATGGGAATTCCGCCTGCGCCGCGCGGCATGCCGCAAATCGAGGTGACGTTCGACATCGACGCCAACGGCATCGTCAACGTCTCCGCGAAGGACAAGGCGACCGGCAAGGAACAGCAGATCCGGATTCAGGCCTCCGGCGGCCTGTCGGAGTCCGACATCGAGAAGATGGTCAAGGACGCCGAGGCCAATGCCGCCGAGGACAAGAAGCGCCGCGAGGCGGTCGACGCCAAGAACCACGCCGACGCGCTGGTGCATTCGACCGAGAAGGCGCTGGCCGAGCATGGCTCGAAGATTGCCGACACCGAGCGCCGGGCGATCGAAGACGCCGTCAGCGATCTCAAGGAAGCGCTGAAAGGCGATGACGCCGAGGCGATCAAGGCCAAGACCAATACGCTGGCGCAGGCTTCGATGAAGCTCGGCGAGGCGATGTACAAGCAGCAGGCCGAGGGCGATGCGGCCAAGGATGCGGCAAAGGACGACGTGGTCGACGCGGAGTTTACCGAGGTCGACGACGACAAGAACAACAAGAAGTCGGCCTAAGGGCTTACGTCATGACCCCCATTCTTGCGAGCGCGCAAACGGCGTCTCGAGAGGTGGGGGTTATTTTTCGTTAAGCCGAAGGCGGCATTGTGTGAGCCCATTCCTTCGGGATGAGGATGAACTTCGGGCGGGTTTGACGGATGTCCACCAAGCGCTGTTACTACGAAACCCTTGAAGTCGAGCGAAACGCGGACGAATCCAAGCTCAAGGCGGCATTCCGCAAGCTCGCGATGAAATGGCATCCGGACAAGAATCCGGGAGATGCCGCCAGCGAAGTGCGGTTCAAGGAAATCAACGAGGCCTATGAAGTCCTGAAAGACGGTGAGAAGCGCGCAGCCTATGACCGGTTCGGTCATGCGGCGTTCGAGCAGGGCGGCGGTGGGCCTGGCTTCGGGGCCGGTTTCGCCTCATCATTTTCGGATATTTTCGAGGACCTGTTCGGCATGGCCGGGCAGCGCGCCCGCGGCGGCCGCGAGCGCGGCGCGGACCTGCGCTACAACATGGAAATCACGCTGGAGGAGGCCTTCCAGGGCAAGACCGCGCAGATCGAAATTCCGGTCTCGGTCACCTGCGAATCCTGTTCCGGCACCGGCGCAAGGGCGGGCACCAAGCCAAAGACCTGCGCGACGTGCGGCGGCGCGGGCCGGGTGCGGCAGGCTCAGGGATTCTTCACGCTCGAGCGCACCTGTCCAGGCTGCCAGGGTCGCGGCCAGATGATCGAAGACCCATGCCCTTCATGCGCGGGCTCCGGGCGGGTGACGCGCGAGCGCACGCTGGCGGTCAACATTCCGCAAGGCGTTGAGGATGGAACGCGCATCCGGCTTGCCGGCGAAGGCGAGGCCGGCATTCGCGGCGGGCCGCCGGGCGATCTCTATATTTTCCTTTCGCTGGCGAGCCACGAATTCTTTCAGCGTGACGGCGCCGATCTGCATTGCCGTGTGCCGATTTCGATGGTGACGGCGGCGCTCGGTGGCGAATTCGAGGTGCCGACCATCGACAAGGGCAAGACCAAGGTGAAGATCCCGTCGGGAACCCAGTCGGGCCGGCGCTTTCGCATTGCCTCGAAGGGAATGCCGGTGCTCCGTTCGCGCCAAACCGGCGACATGTACGTCCAGGTCACGGTCGAAACGCCGCAGAATCTGACCAAGAAGCAACAGGAGTTGCTGGCGGAGTTCGAAAAAATATCTTCCGGCGCGACCCAACCGGAGGCGGCCAGTTTTTTTGCCAAGGTCAAGGACTTCTTCGGCAACCGCGCGAATACCTAAAGCTTAGGCGTCAAAGGGATTAGGTCTGCGCTTCGGTCCGGCGCCAAAACCACAGCGCGTGCATGGCCTTATCGCCGCACCGTGCCTTTGCCCAAAGGCCTTCGAAGGCGCGTTTTGCTTGACCGAAACGCCCGCGACCTATACCTGTTTGTGACCGTTTTCTGACAATGCCGCCAAACGCGGTCCCGCCTGGTAGCGACATGCCAATGCAATCGTCCGTGCGTGCGTTGAAAAAACCCCTCCGTCTCGACGACGAGGTCCGTTTTCTCCGTTCATGGATCGAGAAGCCGCTTCATATGGGCGCCGTCATGCCGTCGGGGCGGTTACTCGCCCGCACCATGGCCCAGTATGTGGATATCGATTCCGCAGGCGCAGTTGTCGAACTCGGTCCCGGCACCGGCGCGATCACCAGCGCACTGATCGATCGCGGTGTAGATCAGAAACGCCTGGTATTGGTCGAATACAATCCGGGCTTCTGCGCGCTTTTGCGCGACCGTTATCCCTACGCCAGGGTGGTGCAGGCCGACGCCTATACGTTGCGGGACTCGCTGCGCCATGTGCTAAGCGCTCCTGCTTCGGCCGTCGTCTCCGGCCTGCCGCTTGTCACCAAGCCGATGCAGACGCGCCTGAGACTAATTCGCGATGCCTTTGTGGCGCTCGCGCCGGGTGCGCCCTTCGTGCAGTTCACCTATTCGGTCGTCCCGCCGATCCCCAAATCGCTGCCGGGCGTTTCCACGGAAGCCTCCGAGCGCATCTGGATGAACCTTCCGCCGGCCCGCGTCTGGGTGTATCGGAAGGGCTGAGCCATCCGCGCCGATGGTTCTCCCCGAGAACCGATTTAGATCATGGCCGCGCCAAAAATCCTCGTGATCCCCGGTTCGCTCCGGACCGGCTCGCTTAATGCGAAGCTCGCGGCAGTGGCCGCGCATGCGCTTGCGCAAGCCGGCGCCGAGGTCACCAATATCTCGCTCGCCGATTTCCCGCTGCCGATCTATGACGGCGACCTGCAGATCAAGTCGGGCGTGCCGAAGCACGCCGTCAATCTCAAGCGCATGATCGGCGCCCATCATGGCGTTCTGATCGTGACGCCGGAATACAATGCTTCGGTCCCTCCGCTGGTCAAAAACACCATCGACTGGGTGACACGGGTCCAGGATATGCACGAGGCTCGCGGCCAGGTGTTTCGCGGGCGCCCCTTTGCGATCGCCGCGGCCTCGCAAAGCCGACTCGGCGGATCGCGCTCGCTGGCGGCGCTGCGGCTGATCCTTTCCGCCTGCCAGGCGATGGTAATACCGAACCAGCTCGCGCTGTCGTTCGCCGGCGAAGCCTATGATGATATGGACAGGCTGAAGCATCCGGCCGATATCGAAGCGCTGGCATCGTTGGTGCGGCAGCTGATCGACGTTTCGCAACGCTTGATGTGAGGTGACATGCAGCCATCCGCCATCGCTCCCCGCGACCGATTGATTGTGGCGCTCGACCTGCCGGGTGTTGAGCAGGCGGAAGCGATGATCGCGCGGCTTGGCGATAGCGTGACGTTCTACAAGATCGGCTATCAGCTTGGCTATGCCGGCGGGCTCTCGCTGGTCCGTTCGCTTGGCGCGGCTGGCAAGAAGGTATTCGTCGATCTCAAGCTGCACGACATCGGCAACACGGTGGCGGGTGGCGTCGAGAGCCTCAAGGCGCTCGGCGCGACATTCCTGACGGTGCACGCCTATCCGCAGACCATGAAGGCAGCCGTCGAAGCACGCGGGGAAGGCGGCGGTTTGAAGATTCTCGCGGTGACCGTGCTGACTTCGTATGACGACGGCGATCTTGCGGCCGCAGGTTATCGCATGGGCGTCGCTGAGCTCGTCGAATCGAGGGCCAGGCAGGCGAAGGCGCTCGGCGTCGATGGCATCGTTTGTTCGCCGGAAGAGGCCGGCGCTTTGCGCAAGATCGTCGGCGGTCAGATGAGTTTGGTAACCCCCGGCATTCGCCCGGCGGGCGCGGCGACCTTGGATCAGAAGCGCATCATGACGCCCGCGCGCGCGATTTCCGCAGGCTCGGATTATCTCGTGGTGGGACGGCCGGTGATCGAAGCCGAAGATCCGAAGGCTGCGGCCCAAGCCATCCAGGCCGAGATCGCCCGGGCGCTCGGCTGAACAGTCAAGGGAGAGATACAAGATGGCAAAGGGCTACTGGATCGCGCGCGTCAATGTGCACAACCCGGACGGCTACAAGGAGTACGTTGCGCAGAACGGCGCGGTATTTGCCAAATATGGCGCCAGGTTTCTGGTGCGAGCCGGCAAGCACGTGCCCAAGGAAGGCTCCTCGCCCCCGCGCAATGTGGTGATCGAATTCAAGGACTATGAGACCGCGATCGCCTGCTACAACTCCCCCGAATATGTCCGCCTGGTCGCGCTCCGCAGCCCCCACGCCGAAGCCGATCTCGTGATCATCGAAGGCTATGACGGGCCGCAGCCAGGAGCCTGATGGAGTGCCTGATTGAGTGGGATCGGTTGCCGTAATGGCCGGCGGCGGCTATACGGCAAGGGTGTGCGAGGTCTGAAAAATGTCCGACATGCGCTTGATCGTTGCGGGGGCGGGCGGCCGTATGGGCCGTGCGCTGACGCGCGTCATCTCGGAGACCAGGGGCGCGGTGCTGGCCGGTGCACTGGAAGCGCCGGCCTCCGAGCTGCTCGGCAAGGACGCCGGCGTGCTTGCCGGCCTGCCGGCCAATGGGGTTGAGCTGTCGGCTGATCTCTGGACGATGTCGGCCAATGCCGACGCCATCCTCGACTTCACCGTGCCCGGCGCAACCATTGCGAACGTCGCGATTGCCGCCGAGCGCGGTATCGTTCACGTCATCGGCACCACCGGGCTCTCCGGATCGGACGATGCCGTGATCAAGAGCGTCACCTCGCGCGCCATCGTGGTCAAGTCGGGCAATATGAGCCTCGGAATCAACCTTCTGGCCGCATTGGTGAAGCGGGTGGCGCAATCACTCGACGAGGGTTTCGACATCGAGATTTTGGAGATGCATCACCGCGCCAAGATCGACGCGCCGTCCGGCACCGCCTTGATGCTCGGCGAAGCCGCCGCGGCGGGCCGCAAGATTGCGCTCGAAACTCATTCGGCGCGCGGACGCGACGGCGTCACCGGGGCGCGCCGCGCAGGCGACATCGGCTTTGCATCGTTGCGCGGCGGCACCGTCACCGGAGACCACAGCGTGATCTTTGCGGGGGCCATGGAGCGCATCGAGCTCACCCACCGCGCCGAGGACCGCACCATGTTTGCGCAGGGCGCGGTGAAGGCCGCATTGTGGGCGCGCGGCAAGAAGCCCGGGCTCTACACGATGACCGATGTGCTCGGACTTGGTGATTTCTGACAGACTTTAGTTCAAACGGAACGCAAGAATGAGCGATCGTCTTCTCGTGCTGTTGCGTCACGGCCAGAGCGAATGGAATCTGAAAAACCTCTTCACCGGCTGGAAGGATCCCGACCTGACGGAGAAGGGTATTGCCGAAGCCGAGGATGCCGGCCGCAAATTGAAGGCGCAGGGGTTCATCTTCGACATCGCCTTCACCTCGGTGCTGCTACGCGCGCAGCATACGCTCGATCTGACACTCGCCGAGCTTGGCCAGAGCGGCATTCCTGTCCGCAAGCACCTCGCCCTTAACGAGCGCGACTATGGCGATCTGTCTGGCCTCAACAAGGACGACGCCCGCAAGAGATGGGGCGAGGAGCAGGTGCATATCTGGCGGCGGTCCTACGACGTGCCGCCGCCCGGTGGCGAAAGCCTGAAGGACACGTTGGCGCGCACGCTGCCCTATTACGTGCAAGAGATTCTTCCCTGCGTGCTGCGCGGTGAGCGCAGTTTGGTGGTGGCGCACGGCAATTCGCTGCGCGCGCTGATCATGGTGCTGGAGAAGCTTTCGCCCGAGGGCATTCTGGCGCGTGAACTCGCGACCGGCGTACCGGTGATCTACCGGCTGAACGCCGACGCCACTGTCGCATCGAAGCTCGATTTGGCGGAATGAGCGAGAGCGCCGGGATTGTTCTGGATCACGCGCTGTTTCCGGATAACCGGCCTTGCGGCGCGGCAATGTGCGGAAGCGGCTGGATGAACCGCAGGATGGGTTGAGCGAAGCGAAACCCATCAGCCACATCAACAAGGACGACGGGTTTCGCTTCGCTCAACCCATCCGAATCCTCGTTAGTGTATCCCCATCTGACCGGCTTCCCAGCCGATCATCGCCTGCTTGCGGGTGATGCCCCAGTGATAGCCGGTCAGCGCGCCGCTCTTGCCGAGCGCGCGATGGCAGGGCACCACGAACGAGATCGGGTTCTTGCCGACCGCGGCGCCGACGGCGCGTGAGGCCTTGGGGCTTTTGATCTTGTTGGCGATGTCCGAGTAGCAGACCGCGCGGCCCATCGGGATTTTTAACAGCGTTTCCCACACCCGGACCTCGAAATCGGTTCCGATCAGCGTGACGCGCAGCGGCTGGTCGGGCCGCCAGAGTTTCCTGTCGAAGATGCGCTGCGCCAAGCCTGCGGTACCGGCATGGTCCTCGACATAGGCCGCGCGCGGCCAGCGCCGTTGCATGTCGGCAAGCGCCGCCTGTTCTTCGCCGGGATCGGCGAACGCCAGACCCGCGAGACCCCGTCCGCTCGCGATTACGACGGCGGTGCCGAACGGGGAGGGATGGAAGCCAAAGCGCAGCGTCATGCCGGCGCCGCCGTTCTTCCATTCGCCGGGCGACATCGCTTCATGGGTGACGAACAGATCATGCAGCCGGCCGGGCCCGGAAAGTCCGGTCTCGAGCGCGGCATCGAGCACGCTCGCGGAATCGCGCAACAGACCCTTGGCATGGTCGAGCGTCAGCGCCTGCATGAAGGCCTTCGGCGTCAGCCCGGCCCAGCGACGGAACAGATGGTGGAGTTCGTCGGGCGTGACGCCGGCTGCGTCCGCTACCAATTCGATGGTGGGCTGCCGGCGCCAATGCTCCGAGATAAAGGCGATGGCGCGGCGTACCGAATCATAGTCGCGGAGCGCGGCGTTCTGCGCACCCGGCTTGGTTAGGCGATGGTCATGGATTGCAAGGTTCATCATGCGCCTGATGTAGGTCGGCCGGGGCGTCCAAACCACCCGATTCCCGACTTCAGTTCCATAGCGTTTTCAAGGAAGGGGACGGTTACGCGTCAAAATAACTAGGCTACCGGATTATAGCTCGGGCCGCGCCGCGCAGCCTGGAGTGCAGCCATTAAGGCATTGGCAAAGCTTGCCTTTTCGTCGGGACCCAGAAAGCTGCCAATGGCGACCCGGCGGCCCCTGGAGACCAGATAAAGCTTCTCGACGCCATATTCGGGGTGGCTCTTGCGGTCGAGTTGCACCCATAGCGGATTGAGCACGAATTCCATCACATGGCCGCGATGGCTCGTTCGGCGAACGCGCAGTTCTGACGGCGTCACCCGGATTTCCTCGCTCGCCTTGGCACGGCGGAAATTGATCCGGAAGGCCCAGTAGATCGCCAGCACGTCGAGGCCAAAAAAGCCCAGCACCGGCCAGGCACCCATCAACAGGAATGCAAGCCCCGCGGCGAAGCTGATCACGCTGACAAACGCCATCACCACCAGAAAACCGCTGCGACTGAGCGAGCGATGCGGCGTCAGCAGCGCCGAAAACAATTCCGGCTGCGCGTGAGGATCAAAATCATTGCCTGCGGTCATGGCGTATCAGTATACCCGGATCATGCCGAAAATCACCCGCCGTCCCCAGCCCAAATCGAAACGTGCGAAGGCCCGACGCACCAGGAAATCCGCCAGGAAAACCGCCAAGAAAACCGCCAGGCGAATTGTGGCCAAACCGCAGCGTGCGCGGGCGGCAGCCAAAAAGCCTGAACGCTGGACCGCGGCGGAAGTTCACGAGGCCTTCAGCCGCTTTCGCAAGGCCAACCCCGAGCCGAAGGGCGAGTTGGAGCATCTCAACCCGTTTACGTTATTGGTTGCGGTCGTGCTCTCGGCGCAGGCGACGGACGCCGGCGTCAACCGCGCCACCCGCGCGCTGTTTGCGGTTGCCGACACGCCGCAAAAGATGCTGGCGCTCGGTGAAGAAAAATTGCGCGACTACATCAAGACCATCGGGCTCCACCGAACCAAGGCCAGGAACGTCATCGCGCTGTCGGAAAAGCTGATCAACGAATTCGGCGGCGAGGTGCCGCGCACCCGCGCCGAAATCGAATCCCTGCCGGGCGCGGGGCGCAAGACCGCCAATGTCGTACTCAACGTGGCATTCGGCGAACACACCATGGCGGTGGATACCCATGTGTTTCGCGTCGGCAACCGCACCGGGCTTGCGCCCGGCAAGACGCCGCTTGAGGTCGAGCTCGGACTGGAGCGCGTCATTCCGCCCGAATTCATGCTGCACGCCCATCACTGGTTGATCCTGCACGGCCGCTACACTTGTCTGGCGCGCAAGCCGCGCTGCGAAGTCTGCTTGATCAACGATCTCTGCCGTTGGGGCGAGAAGACGGTGTGAAGCCTCATCCTAATGGCCGATGGTTGGACCTTGTCCCCGGAACAGGCCAAGCCTAGGCTCCCCAAAAGCGCGCGCGACGCCCAACTCAAGGGCAGCGTGGATTTCGGGAGAGACGCCATGCAATTACGTTTCGTGCTTGTCGTGGCTTTGGTGGCCGCGAGCTTAACTGCGCCTCGTGCGCAGGCGCAGATTTCCGACGACGTGGTCAAGATTGGCGTGCTCAACGATCAATCGGGCCTCTATGCGGATCTCGGCGGCCCCGGCTCGGTGGTCGCAGCAAAGATGGCGGTTGAGGATTTCGGCGGCACCGTGCTCGGCAAGCCCATCGAGATCGTTTACGCCGATCATCAGAACAAGTCGGATGTCGGCGCCGCCATCGCGCGCGAATGGTTCGAGGTCGGCAAGGTCGACATGGTGATCGGGTTCGACCATTCGGCGGTGGCGTTGGCGGTCGAGCAGTTAGCCGCCGAGAAAAACCGCATCGCGATTGCGGCAGCCGTCGGCAGCACGGCCTTCACCGGCAAGTCATGCACGCCCACCGAAGCGTCCTGGATCTATGACAGCTACGCGCTGACCACGAGCCTTGCGAAGGCGATTGTGGCGGAGGGGCGCGACAGCTGGTTCTTCATCACCGTCGATTACGCCTTCGGCCATTCACTCGAGGCCGATGCGACGGCCGCGGTCAAGGCCGCCGGTGGAAAGGTGCTGGGCAGTGTGCGTCATCCGCTCAACACCGCGGATTTCAGTTCGTATCTGCTCCAGGCGCAGGCTTCGGGCGCGAAGGTCGTGGCGTTTGCCAATGGCGGCGGCGACATGGTCAATGCCACCAAGCAGGCGAACGAGTTTGGCCTTACGAAAAATCAGACCATCGTCTCGCTCCTGGTGTTCATTTCCGACGTGCACAGCATGTCGCTTCAGTCAGCCCAGGGGCTGAAGTTCGTCACCGCGTTCTACTGGGACCGCAACGAGGAACCCCGCGCCTGGTCAAAACGCTTCTTTGAGCGGCATGGCAGGATGCCGA
This sequence comes from uncultured Alphaproteobacteria bacterium, assembly GCA_963722265.1. GTDB lineage: Bacteria > Pseudomonadota > Alphaproteobacteria > Rhizobiales > Xanthobacteraceae > Bradyrhizobium. Next base: position 154,294 of record CAVRKR010000005.1, read on the forward strand.
CCATGTCTCAGGCCGCCGTCTATTCGGCGATCCGGCACTACCTCGGCGCCATCGCCGCCGCCGGGACCGACGAGGCCAAGGCCGTGATGGCGAAAATGCGCGAGCGGCCCGTCAACGATTTCTACGTCAAGAACGGAAGGCTTCGCGAGGACGGTCGTCTCGTCCACGACATGTATTTCGCGCAAGCGAAAACGCCGTCCGAATCGAAAGGGCCCTGGGACTATTACAAGATCCTCGCCACCATCCCTGGCGATCAGGCGTTCCGGCCGTTGGCCGAAGGCGGCTGCCCGCTGGTGGCGCATTGATTTTGTCGCGTTTCCCTTTGGTCGCTGACCGTACAGGACGCTGTGCGTGTCCCGGACGCGGTGCAGCGTTCTTTACGATGCACCGCAGAGCCGGGACCCACCCTCCGCGAGACAGGCTGGGCCCCGGATCAGCAGCGCACCGCATAGCGTATCGAAGACGCGCGTGAACGCGCCTATCCGCGCTGCGCAGCGTCCGGGGTACGCTATCCTACAGGCATGCCGCGCTTGCTCGCGGGCTCGATCAATTCCGGTCGAGGTCCGCTCAGGCGTTTGTGCATGTGGACCATGAGCGCCATGCCGAACAATGGCGTCGCCAGATTGACGATCGGGATCGACACGAAGGCTGCAATGATGAGGCCGGCGGTGAACACCGCCGCGGCATTATCCCGGCGCATCGCCTTGGCCTCTGCGGGCGTGCGAAATCGCATCGCCGCAAGCTCGAAATATTCCCGCCCCAACAGCCATGCGGTCGCGATGTAGAATGCAAGGAAGCCTGCGCCGGCGACGAACACGAACGGCAGCGCGATCAGATAGACCAGAATCGTCAGCGACGCGGTCTTGACGCCTTCGGTCATGGCAATGCCGAACGGCAAGGCGCCACCGGGGCGCTCGGCCGGATAATGCTCGCGCTCGACATGGTCGGCGACCTCGTCGACAAAAACGCTCGCCACCAGCGAAGTGATCGCCGGCATCAGCAACACCGCGCCCAGCACGACGCCGAGACCGGCGGCGATCGAGACGATCCAGGCAAGAATGTTCAGCGGCGTCTGGAAGGAGGGGCCCAGCATCGCTTCGGCCCAGCCTTCGCCCGAGGTTGCGAGCCAGCTCAGCAGTCGTTGCAGGCCGATCGCCAGCACCACGATCAGCACCAGCGCGAGCCCGATCGATCGCCACAGAATCGAACGCATCGGCGGCGACAGGATTTGCGACAGCGCCTTGACGGCAGCATCCAGCATGATGGCTCTTGTCCTCTGCGAAAGCCCCCGCGAGAGGTAGACATGCGCCGATGCTTCGGCAAGTGCCGAGCTGACGTGTCGGGCATGGGTTTGCCGGGGCCGGAATACCAGCGGAAGGACCTGCTGCGATCCAAGATCGGGACGGACTTGTCCTGAGGGACTTGCTCTGATGCTTGTTGCCGGGCCCAGCGCTCACGGAGGAACGGATTTTGTATCTGCCTTTATAGGCGCGAGATCAATATTGTGGGCGCGTCGCTTTCGGACTCACGGCGACCAGTTCGATGTCGATCACTTCGGTCACGGTGATGCTCTCGACCCGCATCGCGGCTTCATCGTCCAACACTACTTCCCCAGCTGAAATCGACGTTTCTTCGTCAATCTCTTCAGGAACGAGCGGCGGCGACCTGAGCGCTTCTGGAAACACGCCGAATTGGCCCGCTACCTCCGGGAGCGGCTTCTGTTTATCTGCCCAATGCAAGGCGGTGTAATCGAATCCGTGCACGATGGTGGGTTTGACGATTTCGAAATAGGGCGAGATGTCGAAATCGCGCGGCATATAGAGCGATAAATCGCGGATATGCAGGATTTCGCGGCGCGCCTGCCTCGAGCCGGCGCGCGTGATCTTGGGCAGGATCGGGTAGCGCACGGCGTCGAACGCCTGCGCGATCAGCGCCGAGCAGATGATCTTGGTGGGATCGCCGGAACCGAACGCGATCATCCGCCGCCTCCAGCGCTGCGGGATCGGCAGCGGGATCAGAAAGCGCATCAGATCGAGAATATTCTTGGTGTCGTAGCCGAAGCCGATCCGGTTGATGGCATAGCGGCACACCGTGTAGCGGTCCTCATACATCAGGCCGACCGGCCGGCACAGCCGCGTGTGATAGGCGAAATATTTCGACAGCGGCGCCGAGGTGACGCCCTCGCCGATATTGGCCTCGATCAGCACGTGCGGCTCGCCGTCCGGCTCGATCGCGCCCTCGATCGCGCCGACGTACAGCGCGGCATGCGACCATGTCGACTGGGTCAGGTATTTGATGATGCCGGAAACCCGGTTGTTGCCCTCGACCAGCAGCACATCGCCCGGCTGGATGATACCGCGCAGATGCTCCGGGTCGCTCGGCGTGAACGGCTCATAGCCGGGCACTTCCTTTTGAAGATAGGAAGCGATCCACTTGCCGACCGTATCGAGCATCACGCCCATGAAGGTGTCTTCCCCCCGGCGGCCCTTCCGACCGCATTTTTCGATCCTTATCATGGTCGAAAGCCGTTGCAATTTAGTTCATGCAAATCAGAGATCAATCATGATTGATTCACCATGACGTTGCCGCTTGGCCTTGGATGCGGCAAGTTCGCGGGATGTTCTCAACGCTCATCAAAACTCCGGAAACCATGACATGGCAATGACGCGGCGCGATCTCCTTTCGGCCTCGGCGGCCGCTATGGCGTTTGCGCCGGCCCTCGGTCGCCGAGCATGGGGTGAGCCATTGCCGCGCGAGGCCGATATTGTGGTGGTCGGCGCCGGCGCCGCCGGTATTGCCGCAGCGCGGCGTATCCAGGCCGCAAATCGCAAGGTCATTTTGGTGGAAGCCGCCGCCCAGATCGGCGGGCGATGTCTCACCGATACCGCGGCATTTGGCGTGGCGTTCGATCGCGGCGCGCGATGGCTGCACAACCCCGAGACCAACCCGATGATCAAGCTCGCGCGCAATGCGGGCTTCGAGGTCTTCACAGCGCCCGTCGGTCAGAAAATCCGCATCGGCATGCGTTATGCGCGCCCCGGGGAAACCGAGGAATTCCTGGCCGCGCTGGTGCGCGCCAACCGCGCCATCGACGACGCCTCGCGCGGCAAGACCGATGTTTCCTGCGCCTCGGTGCTGCCAAAGGATCTCGGTGACTGGGCCGGAACGGCGGAATTCGTGCTTGGCGCCAACGCCATCGGCAGGGACTTGCGGGACATTTCGGCCATGGACAAGGCGCGCGCGCAGGACCGCAATGCGGCGATCGGTTGCCGCCAGGGGCTGGGCGTTCTGATCGCCAGGCTGGCAGAGCCCGTTCCATTGGCGTTGTCGATGCCGGTGAGCCAAATCGCCTGGAACGGCCGCGATGTCTCTGTGGAGACGCCCGCCGGCAAGGTTGCCGCGCGCGCCGCCGTCGTCACGGTGTCGAGCAACGTGCTCGCGGCGGGGAATATCAAATTCACGCCCGAGCTTCCCAAGCGCCACCTCGATGCAGCGGCAAAATTAAGTCTCGGCAGTTACGATCGCATCGCCCTGCAATTGCCCGGGAACCCGTTGGGCCTTTCGCGCGACGACGCCATCATCGAGCAGAGCAATTCCACCCGCACGGCGCTCCTGTCGGCCAATATCGGTGGATCTTCGCTGTGCACGGTCGATGTCGCCGGCTCGTTCGGACGCGATCTTTCAGGCCAGGGCGAAAAGGCGATGGTCGCGTTCGCGGTGGAATGGCTGGGCAAGCTGTTTGGCAGCGATATTGCGGCCGGCGTCAAGAAATCGGGTGCGACGCGCTGGAACGCTGCGCCGTTTGTGCTCGGCGCGATGTCCGTGGCCCCGCCCGGCGGGCAGCCTTCGCGGAAAATCCTCACCGAGCCGATCGGCAACGTGTTCCTCGCCGGCGAAGCGACCCACGAGACCCTGTGGGGGACCGTCGACGGTGCCTGGGAAAGCGGCGAGCGCGCCGCGGAAGCTGCGCTGAAAAAAATCGGCGCGCTGGGTGAACCGGCGACGGCGCCGACACGCGCGCCGAAACAGCGCCGCCGTGGTGCGTGACCGCGGCAATGACATTCGAAGCTTCTAGCGCAGCACGCCGCCAGTCTTCTTCGTCACCTCAGCAACGATCTTCGCGGCGACCGCCTCGATCTCCTGGTCGGTCATGGTCTTCTCGCGCGGCTGCATCGTCACCGCGATCGCGACAGACTTCTTGCCATCGTCGATGCCCTTGCCTTCATAGACGTCGAACACCGTCACCGCCGTGATCAGTTTCCTGTCGACGCCGAGCGCCGCGCGCACGATATCGCCGGCCCTGATACTGCGATCGACGATGAAAGCGAAATCGCGCGACACCGGCTGGAAAGCCGAGAGTTCGAGCACCGGTTTGGCGCGGGTCGGCTTCTGCTTGGCCTCGGGGATGCGATCGAGGATGACCTCAAAAGCAACCATCGGGCCGTCGGCGCCGAGCGCCTCGAGCGCGCGCGGATGCAGCTCGCCGAAATGGCCGAGCAGGTTTTGCGGGCCGATCTGGATGGTGCCGGAACGTCCGGGATGCAGCCATGGCGCGCCGCCGGGCACGATTTGCAGCGCCTGCATCGGTGCCCCGACGGCGGCAAGTGCGGCAAAGGCATCGGCTTTGGCGTCAAGCGCATCGGTGACTTCAGAGCCGGACCAGTGCCGCCCGAGCCCTTGCGAGGACGCAAAGCCGCGGCGCACGCCGGATGCCGCGGTGAGTTGATCTTCCGGTCGATCGCCCCTGAACACCTGGCCAACCTCGAACAGTGCGACGTCCGGGAAGCCGCGATTGGCATTGGCTTGCGCCGCGGCAACCAGACCCGGCAGCAGGCTCGGCCGCATGTCGGACATATCCGAGGCGATGGGATTGGCGAGCGCGAGTTCACTCTTGCCGCCGCCGAACAATTCGGCGTGTGGCTTTGAGATAAACGACCACGTCACCGCCTCGACCATGCCACGCGCGGCGAGCGCGCGCTTGGCGCGGCGGGTGCGCAACTGAATCGGCTTGAGGACCGGTTTGCGGGGTTCGTCGCCGCGTTCGAACGGCGTCATCGGCACCTTGTCGATGCCGAAAATGCGCACGATTTCCTCAACCAGATCGGCCTCGCCGTGCACGTCCGATCGCCATGAGGGCACCGCGACCTTTACCGCTGCGCCGCTGCCGGCCACCATGAAGCCGAGACGGCCGAGGATGCGCTTCATCTCCGGGAAGGGGACGTCGATGCCCGCAAGACGCTTCACTTCCGTCGTCGGGAAATCGATCACGCGGTCATCGCCGAAGGTCCTGCCCACGACCACATTCTCTGACGGCGTCCCGCCGCAAATCTCGATCACCAGCTGCGTGGCCATTTCCAGCCCCGGCACCATGAAGGCCGGATCGACGCCGCGCTCGAAACGATAGCGCGCATCCGAGTTGATGCCGAGCTTGCGGCCGGTATGGGCGATGTTGATCTCGTTCCACAGCGCCAATTCGATCAGCACGTCGGTGGTCGTCTCCGAACAGCCGGAGGCTTCGCCACCCATGATGCCCGCGAGCAACTCGACTCCGTGATCGTCGGCGATCACGCAAGCCTGGCCGTCCAGCGTGTAGGTGCGGCCATCGAGCGCCAGCAGCGTCTCGCCGTCGCGCGCGCGGCGCACCGTGAGATGGCCCTTCACTTTGGCCGCGTCGAACACATGCAAGGGCCGGCCGCGGTCATAGGTCATGAAGTTGGTGATATCCACCAGCGCGTTGATTGGCCGCAAGCCGATCGCAGTCAGTCGCCTTTGCAGCCATTCCGGCGAGGGGCCGTTCCTGACGCCGCGCACCAGCCGCAGCGCGAAGCCCGGGCACAGGCTTTCGTCCTCGACCTTGACTTTCACCGGACAGGGGAATTCGCCCTTGATCGCTTTGATAGCGGGGTCCCTGAACTTGCCCATGTCGGCGGCGGCAAGATCGCGCGCGATGCCGTGCACGCCGGTGCAATCCTGCCGGTTCGGCGTCAGGTTGATTTCAAGCACGGGATCGCCGAGCCCGGCCCACTGCGCGTAAGCAGCGCCGATCGGCGCGTCGGCCGGCAATTCCATGATGCCGTCATGGTCTTCGGAAATTTGCAACTCGGCGGCCGAGCACAACATGCCGCGGCTTTCGACGCCGCGGATAGTGCCTACGCCTAAGGTGATGTCCTTGCCGGGAATATAGCTACCGGGCGGCGAGAACACGCTGACCAGGCCGGCGCGCGCGTTCGGTGCGCCGCATACGACCTGCACTGGCGCTGCGCCGTTGCCGGTGTCGACCATGCAGACCCGCAGGCGATCGGCATTGGGATGCTGCTCGGCGGAAATCACCCGCGCGATGCTAAACGGCGCCAGCGTCTTCGCCTTGTCCTCGATGCTTTCGACCTCAAGCCCGATCATCGTCAGCTTGTCGGCGAGCTTCTCGACGGGTTCCTCGGTGTCGAGATGCTGCTTCAGCCAGGAGAGGGAGAATTTCATGGCATCGGCTTCTCTTGTCCCCTCTCCCGCTTGCGGGGGAGGAGGGTTAGGGTGGGGGCTCTCTCCGCAACGGCAGTCTCGACGCTTACGAGCTTGATCTCGTCTGTAATCACGAGCTCAATCCTCCCGCCAGCGTCGGGATGTCGAGCGGCTTAAAGCCGTAATGGGAAAGCCAGCGCACGTCGCTCTCGAACAACTGCCGCAGGTCGGACATGCCGTATTTCAGCATCGCGATGCGGTCGATGCCCATGCCCCAGGCAAAACCCTGATAGACGTCGGGATCGATGCCGCAGGCGCGCAGCACATTGGGATGCACCATGCCGCAGCCGAGAATCTCGAGCCAATCCTCGCCCTCGCCGAAGCGGATTTCACCGTTGTCGCGCCGGCACTGGAGGTCGACCTCGAGCGAGGGTTCGGTGAACGGAAAGAACGACGGCCGGAAGCGCATGTTGATGTGATCGACCTCGAAGAAGGTCTTGCAGAATTCGTGCAGGATCCATTTGAGATGGCCGAGATGCGAGCCCTTGTCGATGACCAGGCCTTCAACCTGATGAAACTGCGGCGTATGCGTGGCGTCGGAATCGATCCGGTAGGTTCGCCCCGGGCAGACCACGCGGATCGGCGGCTTTTGTGTCAGCATCGTGCGCACCTGCACCGGCGAAGTGTGGGTGCGCAACAACATGCGCGAGCCGCCTGCCCCGGGCTCCGACCCGGGGTCTTGCTTCGGATTGAAGAAAAACGTGTCGTGCATTTCCCGCGCCGGATGGCCTTCGGGAAAATTCAGCCTGGTGAAATTGTAGTCGTCGGTCTCGATGTCGGGACCTTCGGCGATCGCAAATCCCATGTCGGCGAAGATCGCCGTGAGTTCGTCCATCACCTGGCTGAGCGGATGAATCCGGCCCTGCTCGGCAAGGGCCTCGCGCAGGGGAAGCGTGACGTCGATGGGCTCGGAGGCAAGCCGGGCTTCCAGCGCGGCGGATTTCAGGATTTCGCGGCGCGCGGTCAAAGCTTCCGTGACCCTGTCCTTGGCGAGGTTGATCGCGGCTCCGTGCGTCTTGCGCTCATCGGGCGACATCTTGCCGAGCGTTGCCAAGAGCGCGGAGATCGAGCCCTTCTTCCCAAGTGCCGCTACACGCACGGCTTCAAGGCCGGCTTCGTCGGGTGCTGCGGTAATCTGGCCGAGGATGGTTTGTTCAAGCGTGGCGAGGTCGGACACAGGTCAAATCTCTGTTTGCGAAAGGCCGCTGGTTGTGGCCGCGCCGGGACCGAAAGGTCAAGCAAAAAGCCGCGGATTCCTCGACCGAACGCTCCCTCGCCTTTGAACCCCCTTCGACCATCGCCGCGACCAAGATTGCGGTCGAGTTAAGGAGCAAGCGATGCGCTTTAGACCCCGCCTGGCCGGCCTGGCTGTGGCCTTGTCCCTGGCCGCCCAATCGGCGCAAGCGGGAGGGTGCCCGGCCAAATCGACCCGTTTTGAGGATATCGTTGCGGCGCTGAACAAGGCTCCGGGCTGCGAAAAGGCGCAACAAATATACGAGGGCTGCCGGTACGAAGACAGCAGCGGCCTGACCGACGCCCAGGACCTGTGTCGGGGCGCGAGCGGCCCGGTATTGGATGCCTGCAACACCATTGCCAGACGCGTCGACGAGTTAGACGCCATCGTCAAGAAGACGTGCGACGCCGAGGCCGCCAAATCGCCGCCGCAGGAAAAGTGTCCGGCCAAATCGAACATGATGGACGACGTCATTGTCGCGCTGAACGAGGCTGGAAGCTGCGAGCGCGCCATGAAGACATTCGTGGCCTGCGAATTCGGCACCAGTGGAGATATCCGGTTTGGCGCCGTGGTCGAGAAGAAATGCGAAGGCGACTTTCTTGCAGGCCTCAAGGACCCCCAAAAACACCTCTACGCGCGTGAACTGCGGGCCTGCGACCACAAATACGACAACGAGCAAGGTACCATGTATCGCTCATTCACCGCATTTTTGCCGGGCCGAGGTCGCCCAGCGTTACTCGCGCCGGGCGCTGAAGCCGGCTCAACCTTCACGGGACCGCTGACGCCGATCGCGTCAAGCCGCAAGCGCTGCCTTGGCCTTTTCGGCGATCGCCTGGAATGCCGCCGGCTCGGTGATCGCGAGATCCGACAGCACCTTGCGGTCGACGACGATGCCCGATTTGGAAAGACCGTTGATAAACACGCTGTAGGTCATGCCGAACGGGCGCACGGCCGCATTGATCCGTTGGATCCACAACGCGCGGAAGGTGCGTTTCTTGCGCTTGCGGTCGCGGAAGGCGTATTGGCCGGCCTTTTCGACCGCGGGCTTGGCGGCGCGGATCGTGTTCTTGCGCCGGCCATAATAGCCCTTGGCGGCCTTGTAGACTTTCTTGTGTTTGGCGTGAGAGGTCACACCGCGTTTGACGCGAGACATGACTGGTCTCCTTCATGGAAAAATGGGTGACGGGAGTGCCGCGCGGACGCGGCTCGGCAGCGCAGCGATCAGGCGTTCGGCAGGAAGTATTTCTTGACGTTGTCGCCGTCGGTCTTGAACAGCACGCGGGTGCCGCGGAGCTGACGAATTTGCTTCTTCGTCCGCTTGATCATGCCGTGGCGCTTGCCGCGCTGGGCATGCATCACCTTGCCATTGGCAGTCACCTTGAAGCGCTTTTTGGCGCCCGATTTGGTCTTCAGCTTGGGCATTTGGCTCTCCTGTTGCCGCAGAAAAACGCGCCCAAAGCGACGGCTTCCCGGCTGAAATGCTCGTTAGAGCGTTGAAAGTGCTTTGGTTTTTCGCAGACGCGACAACCCGCACAGCCATCGCCACGGCAGCCCTTGATCAGCCGGGCGATGAAGGTCGCGCTTATGGCAGAAGCAAGCGGAATTGGCAACGATGAACCGCGAAATCGGATCGCACGACCAACCAGCCGACCACGGGAGTTAACCGCGTCAAAAAAGCAGGACCAAAATGAAAATTTCAGCCCAATCGAGTGCCGCTTTCGCAAGCTACCGGCGCCCACCCGCTCTGCCTGCGATATTTGCCCTAGCCGTTTTGGCGCTGGCCGCCGAGCCCTGTGCCGCCGCCGCAACGCCTGCGAAATCGATCCGGGCCTATGACGGCACCTGGAACGTGATCTTTGCAACTCAAGCCGGCAATTGCAGTTCGACCAACAGCGCCCCCTTCACCGTATCGAGCGGCCGCCTTTCGTCCGCCGGCGGCGGCAAGGTTACCGGCGGGATCAACCCCGCCGGCGTGGTGTCAGTACGAATATCGGTCGGCTTGTCGGTTGCGAATGGCAGCGGCCGGCTGGTCGGCAACTCCGGCGCGGGCCGTTGGAGCGGCATCATCTCCGGCGACCGTTGCAGCGGCACCTGGCAGGCAACGCGAAGCTAGCTTCCATCGCCGTCATGTCCCCGCGCAGCGCGCTCGCAAATGCGCATCAGGCGGGGACGACAAGTCGAGAAACAGGGCAAATCAGCGCGGCGCCAGAACCATCACGACCTGGCGGCCCTCGAAGCGCGCGTCCTGCTCGACCTTGGCAAACTCCGCGACGTCGCTCTTGACCTTGTCCAGGAGCTTGGTGCCGATTTCCTGATGCGCCATTTCGCGGCCGCGATAGCGCAAGGTGACCTTGACCTTGTCGCCTTCCTCGAAGAACCGCTGCATGGCACGCATCTTCACGTCATAATCATGGTCGTCGATCATCGGCCGGAGCTTGATCTCCTTGATCTCGACGATCTTCTGCTTCTTGCGGGCTTCCGCCGCTTTCTTCTGCGCCGAGTACTTGAATTTCCCGTAGTCCATGATCTTGCAAACGGGAGGATTGTTGTTCGGCGAAATCTCGACAAGGTCCATGCCGGCTTCGAGCGCCAACTTGATGGCGGCGACCGTCTCGACGACGCCCTTGTTGGCGCCGTTCTGGTCGATCAACTGAACCTCTGCGTTGCGGATTTCATCATTGGTGCGCGGCCCGTCTTTGGTGGCAGCGGGCGGGGCTCTATTGGGACGGCGAATGGGTAGCTCTCCTAAGTTGTGAACGAGGATTGCAGTTTGAAGGAATAAGCTCTCGCGAGCAAGCGAACTCGCGTTGCAGCCAACGAAAAAGGATCAAATGCGATGCTTTTTGGTCACGCCGAACAACGCCTGACGGCGGGGAATGTTCGGACCCGTCCAAATAGAAGGCAAGTGTTCGCTCCGCAAGAGCTGCGGTAACCCTGTGCGCGTCCCGTTGACGGATCGGTCTTGCTCACTCAAACAGAGCCAGCCGGAGAACCATCCATGACCAGTTCCGCTGCAACCAAGCAGCAACCTGCCTTCATCGAGGTCGGCCAGGGAGAGGAGGCGCGCCGCATCGCGGTCCGTGCCCGCGGTGGCGGCTTGCCGGGGCTGTTTTGGCTTGGCGGCTTCAAGTCGGACATGCAGGGCACCAAGGCGCTGGCGCTCGACGCATGGGCTGGGATGCGAAATCGCGCCTGCGTCAGGTTCGACTATTCCGGCCATGGGGAATCCGGCGGCGATTTCACTAGCGGTACCATCGGGCGCTGGCTGGAAGAGAGTATTGCGGTATTCGAGCAATTCTGCGTCGGGCCACAGGTCGTGATCGGTTCCTCGATGGGCGGCTGGATGGCGCTGTTGCTGGCGCGCGAAATTGCGAGGCGGGAGGCCGGCCGAGCCTCGCTCGCAGGCCTCGTGCTGATCGCGCCGGCGCCCGATTTCACCGAAGAGCTGATGTGGAAAGGCTTTTCGCCCGAAGTCCGGCACCAAATCGAAACCACGGGATTGTGGCTGCGGCCTTCGGAATATGGCGACCCCTATCCGATCACCCGCCATCTGATCGAAGAAGGCCGCAAGCATCTCTTGCTCGGCAGCGCCATCGAGGTCGGATGTCCGGTTCGTATCCTGCAAGGCGCAAAAGATCCCGACGTGCCATGGCGGCACGCATTTGCGCTGGCGCATCGGCTGCCGGCCGACGATGTGGTGCTGACCATGATCCAGGACGGCGACCATCGCTTGTCGCGGCCGCAGGACATCGCGCGGATCATTGCTGCGGTGGCGGAGATGGGATGAGGTCTTTTGATCCCGTTATCTGAGGTTCGATGCTTTCGCCCGCTGCCCCAAATTTCCGGACGAGTGAACGGCCAGCTCATCCAGCATTCTCGCCAACTCGTCAGCGGCCATTTCGATCGGCGCGCCACTTCGCTCCACGCGCGCCTGGATCAGGGCTCCCTGAATCGCCGAAACACAAAGGCCGGCGAGACGTTCGGCGCGCGCCGGAGCAAACCCGTCCGCGACCAGTTTTGTGGTCAGAATGCCGAGCCTGGCCGCATAGGCATCCCGCCCCGCTTGCGTCACCGTCCGATCTCTCGGCGCAAGTTCAAGCAGGACCGTGGTGATCGGACAGCCGTCCCGAAACCCGGATTTGCGCAACCATCCGGCAAGAAGCCGGGCATGGGCCTTCAGAAGCTCGCCGGTAGAGGGCGTTTCGCGCGCCAGTTTGGCGACCGTTTCTGCAACCCTGCGTCCGGCTTCCTCGACGGCCGCAGCCGCGATCGAGGATTTCCCGCCCGGAAAGTAGTGGTAGATCGACCCCTTGGGCGCGCCGCTGGCGTCGACGATGTCATCAAGGCCGGTGCCGCCATAGCCTTGCCGGCGGAATAAGGTCACCGCCGCATCGATGATCGGCTTCCGATGCTTGGCAATCGCAGGCAAGGCGCTCTCCCAGGCTGGTCGGCGACTATATTGACCGGTCTACATCACGCCGTCAACGTCGTCCCCGTAACCCAAGAAGGAGGCACCAAATGACGGAGCGTGTGACCTATCGATGCGAGGCGGGCGTTGCCCACATCACCATGGACGACGGCAAGGTGAATGTGATGTCGAGCGCCATGCTTGGCGATCTGAACGCGGCGCTGGATCGCGCCGAGCAGGACCAGGCCATCGTCGTCCTGAGATCGGCGCGTCCCGGGATTTTCTCGGCCGGCTTCGACCTCAAGGTTTTCGCCGCCAACGATCCCGTTCGCAGCCTGGAAATGGTGAAGGCAGGCGCCGAACTCGCGCTGCGGCTGATGTCGCATCCCAGTCCCACGGTCGGCGTCATGGAGGGCCACGCATTTCCGATGGGAGCGTTCCTTCTCCTGGGCTGCGACGTCCGCATCGGCGCGCCGGGGAAATTCCGCATGGGGTTGAACGAGGTGGCGATCGGCATCGTGCCGCCCGGCTTTGCGATCGAATTGGCGCGCAGCCGGCTGCATCCGGCCTGGCTCAGCCGCACGGTCACGCTCGGGGAGATGTACGAGCCGCAGGATGCCGTCGTCGCCGGATTTCTGGATCGTTTGGTTCCCGCCGATGCGATCGGCGGCGCGCTGGCTGAGATTCTCTCCGCGCTGCGAGGCCTGAATGCGGCGACACACAAATCGGCCAAGCTTCGTCTGCGCCGGCAGACGATGGCCGCGATGCGCGAGGCGATCGATTCCGAGCTGACGCTTGAGGCCTATCGGGCCAGAGCAGCCACGCTATCGGCGGTCGCCGTCCCGGTCGGATGACATATCCTCGGCGCCGAGCCGCCATTCCACAACGACGCTGCGGTTGGGCTCTTCGCCCGCCGCCAGCGCGGCAAATTGCGCAGGCTCCAGCAATTGGGACAAGGCCCACACGGCGGCGCCGCGAACCAGCGCGCTGGCATCGCCGAGCAGGCGTTCGGCTTCCGCCGCCAGCGTGCGGTCGTTGGAATTGCCAATCGCGATCAGCACATTGCGGATGAAGCGGTCGCGGCCGATGCGTTTGACGGGCGATTTTGCAAACAGGCTGCGAAACGCCGCATCGTCGAGCCGCGCGAGCGTGGCCAGGTCGGGCGCCCGCAATTCTTCGCGCGCGGCGAGCTTTGCCTCATGGCCGGCTTGCGCGAATTTGTTCCACGGGCACACCGCGAGGCAATCGTCGCAGCCATAGATGCGGTTGCCGATGGCTTTGCGAAACTCGCGCGGGATCGGCCCCTTGTTTTCGATGGTGAGATAGGAAATGCAGCGCCGCGCATCGAGCTTGTAGGGCGCCGGAAACGCGGCGGTAGGACAGATGTCGAGGCAGGCCTGGCATGAACCGCAATGATCGGTATCAGCCCGATCGCGCGGCAGATCGGCGTTGGTGAAGATCGCGCCGAGAAACAACCAAGAGCCGAAATCCCGCGAGACCAGGTTGGTGTGCTTGCCCTGCCAGCCAATCCCGGCCGCTTGCGCCAGCGGCTTTTCCAGGACGGCTGCGGTATCGACGAACACCTTGACCTCGCAGCCGGAGGCCGCGACCAGCCATCGAGCGAGTGTCTTCAGCCGCTTCTTGATCACATCGTGATAGTCGTCGCCCTGCGCATAGACCGAGATCGCGCCGCGCATGCGCCGCTGCAGGATTAAAAGCGGATCCTCATCGGGTCCGTAATTGACCCCTAACATGATCACCGAGCAGACGCCCGGCCACAGCACGCGCGGATCGGCGCGGACCTGTGGATTTGCGGCGAGCCAGTCCATGTCGCCATGGCCGCCCGTTTCGAGAAATTCGCGAAAATGTCTGGCCGCCCCGGCGATCGCACCCGGATCGGTCACGCCGATGCAGTCGAAGCCGAGCGCGTGCGCCTGATGGGCGAGCGCGTCCTTGAGCGAGGCGGGAGTAATTTGGGTGGTCGCGCTCAGAAATCGAGGTCCACGTAAGTCCGCGACGCCGGCACGCCCGCCAGCCATTCGCTCAGCAGCGGGCGGAACGAGGGGCGGGACTTTACCCGCGCGTACCAGGCCTTTGCCGCGTCGTCCTCGATCCATGGCACGTCGCCTAGATAATCGATCGCCGAAAGATGCGCCGCGGCGGCGAGGTCCGCATAAGTGAGCTGGTCGCCGGCGAGATAATTCCGCGTCCGCGCCAGCCAGCCGATATAGGCCAGATGATAGCGCACATTCGACTTCGCCGCGCGCATCACATCGGCCGCCGGCGGGCCGCCGCCGTCAGCCTCACTTATGAAACGCTTGTAGATGCGTTCGGTGACCAGCGGATTGGAGGCTTCCTCGAAGAATTTTTCGTTGAACCACGCCATCAGCCGGCGCACCTCGATGCGTTCGTTCGTCGCTCGCGGCAACAGCCGGCGCTCCGCCATCGCATCGCCATGGGTCTCGTCGAGAAATTCCGCGATGATGCCAGGTCCTGGAATCGCTGGCCGGCCTTCGGCGATCAGTACCGGTGTCGTGCCCGCCGGGTTCAAGAGCAGGAAGGCCTCGCGCCGTTCCCAGACCCGCTCTTCCACCAAGCGCAGATCCAGAGCCAATTCGCCGAGCACGAGGCGAATGAAGCGCGAATGCGGGCAGAACGGGTGGTGAAACAGCGTGAACATGAAATCCTTGATAAATTTCCAGTCTTAAGAAACTCCCTACATCGGCTTGCTCACGCCACGAATGGGCCAAACTACCGAAGCTTGCGACCGAGGCAACCTGTGTTTTCATGCTTTTTGACGTTGCGGCAAGGAGGGGAATAAGCGAGAAGAACCCGGCTTTTTTCGGCCGGTCGCGAGCGTAACGGCGCCAATGGATCACCAACTTGGAAAATGAGGCACTGGTGCGGTGAGTTTGAAGTTCCTATCAGGATCGCCGCAATCTCATCATAGGAACTTCAAGTTCGAAGGCCGCACCAGAAAATGTGAAGTTGCCAGTGCTCCTTTGATTCCGAAGTTCGCATCAGAGGTCGCCGCGATTGTTTGCGAACTTCGGAATTGGAGCACGGGACCATGATGTCTGATTCGTTGCGGGCGGTGATTCTCGGGATCATCGAGGGCGTCACGGAGTTTTTGCCGGTGTCCTCGACCGGCCACCTCCTGCTGGCAGAGCGATTCTTCGATCTCGGGCAAGGCAGTTTCTGGAACAGTTTTACGGTTCTGATCCAGCTCGGCGCGATCCTTGCGATCCTCGCCATCTATTTTGTCAAACTGTCGAAAATCGCGCTCGGCATGTTCTCCAATGCCGACGACCGCCGCTTCGTGATCGGCGTGCTCGTGGCGTTTCTGCCCGCCGTGATCATTGGCCTGATTGCCGGCAAGTACATCAAGGAAGTTCTGTTCAATCCGTGGGTGGTGTGTTTTTCGCTGATCGTCGGCGGCGCCATTCTGTTGTGGGTCGATCGGATCGATCACAAGCCGCATGAGCACGACGCGACGAAATTTCCCTTGCTCACCTATCTGTGGATCGGCTTCGCGCAGTGTCTGGCGATGATCCCCGGGGTTTCACGCTCGGGCGCCAGCATCGTCGCGGCGATGCTGCTGGGTGCCGAAAAGCGCGCAGCGGCGGAGTTCTCGTTCTTTCTGGCGATCCCGACCATGACTGGCGCCTTCGTCTATGATTTTTACAAGAACCGGGGCGAAATGACCGCCGACCATTTGGGGATCGTGGCGATCGGATTCGTGGTGTCGTTCATCACCGCGATCATCGTGGTGAAGACGTTCCTCAATTACGTCACCCGTCACGGCTTCGCGCTGTTTGCATGGTGGCGTGTCATCGTCGGCACGCTCGGCCTGATCGCGCTGGCGATGGGGCGGTAGTGGGTTCGTGTCCCGGACGCGGTGCAGCGCCCTTGCGCTGCTCCGCAGAGCCGGGACCCACAGCCCCAGAATGGACCCCGGATCCGCAGCGCACCACGATCGTGCGTCGAAGACGCGCTTAGCATCCGGGGAACGCCGGTCAGGCCGGAATCACGCGCCCTTGTGCGAAAACTGTCCGCTCTTGCGGAAGCGCCAGAGATATTGCGGCGCGATCGCTTGCAGCGAATCCGGCACTATTCCGAGACCTTCCAGGGTGAGCCCGGCGGCTTTCGCCGTCTCCGACACCACATTGTCGCTGCGCAGAAGTTCGACCTGATCGGGGGTGAGTTGCAGCGGCCCCGGCGCGAATTGCAGGAACAGCGCCTGCAGTTTCGCAAGTCCGAACGGCAACGACACCAGCATGCGCCGGCGTCCGATTGTCGCAAGAATGATTTCCATGATCTCGCGCATGGTCAGCACTTCCGGTCCGCCGAGCTCGTAAGCTCCGCCCGCCTTGGTCTTGCCCTCGGCGGCGTCCGCCACGGCGGTGGCGACATCGCCGACATAAACCGGTTGCAGCTTTGTCGTCCCGCCGCCGATCAGCGGCAGCGCCGGTGACAGTCGGGCCAGTGAAGCGAAGCGGTTGGTGAACTCATCCTCGGGCCCGAACACGACCGAAGGCCGCAGCACCGTGGCCGAGGGAACTGCCGACAGCACTGCCTTTTCGCCGGCAGCCTTGGAACGCGCGTAGCGCGACGACGAATTCGCGTCGACGCCGATCGCCGAAACATGCACCATCCGCGCGCCGGCCGCGGCCGCCGCCTTGGCCACGGCGTTCGCACCTTCCGCCTGCACGGCATCGAAGGTCTGCGCGCCGCTTTCGGCAAGGATTCCGACAAGATTGATGGCGATGTGGGCGCCACGCATTGCCGCCTCAACGGAGGCCGGGTAGCGCAGATTGGCCTGGACCGCGTGGATCTGGCCGACCCTGCCGAGCGGTTGCAGGTGACCGGCCAATTCCGGCCTCCGCACCGCGACCCGGACGCGATAGTCGCGCTTGCAGAGAGCGCGGACCACGCTTCGTCCCAGGAAGCCCGATCCTCCGAAAACCGTCACCAGGGTGTCCAGATTCGATGCCATGGGGTCAATTCCTGAGAGGTCAAATTCGATCGATCGCGGGGATATTTAGCCGTTTCGCGATACGCCATCATATCCGCGCTGTACAGCCTATTTGCGTCGCGCTTCGCCAATTTGACAAGCGCGCAACCGATCCGTAGTAACCGGCCCGGGCCCAGGTGGCGGAATTGGTAGACGCGCTGGCTTCAGGTGCCAGTGGCTTCACGGCCGTGAAGGTTCGAGTCCTTTCCTGGGCACCATTGTGCTTGGATGCCCTCCCGCTGCCGTTTTGGGCCCAGCGCGCGCTCGCCTCTTTCGAATTTGAGCGGTAGTTTGGCTCCAATCGATTCGACGAGGTTGGTAAAACCATGACCGTACGCCTGCATCGCGGCGACCTGCCTGATCTCACCCGTTACACCGACTCGGTAGCGATCGATACCGAGACCATGGGACTGCATCCGCACCGCGATCGGCTCTGTGTGGTGCAGATGTCGAACGGCGACGGCAGCGCCGATGTCGTCCAGGTTCCCAAGGATCATGGAAGGGGTCCGGCCGATGCGCCCAATCTGAAAGCGCTTCTGACCAATCCGAAGATCATCAAAATCTTTCACTTCGCGCGCTTCGATATCGCGGCGCTTTACAACGCCTTTGGCGTGATGCCGCAGCCGGTATATTGCACCAAGATCGCCTCTCGGCTCAGCCGCACCTACACCGATCGCCACGGCCTGAAGGATCTGGTGCGCGAGGTTCTCAACATCGATCTGTCGAAGCAGCAGCAGTCGAGCGACTGGGGCGCGCAGATTCTGAGCGAGGCGCAGCTCGCTTATGCCGCCTCCGACGTGTTGCACCTGCATGCCTTGCGCGAGCGTCTCGATGTCATGCTCGCGCGCGAGGGGCGGTTGGGGTTGGCGCAAGCCTGTTTCGAATTCCTGCCGACCCGGGCCAAGCTCGATCTGCAAGGTTGGGACACTGAGGATATTTTCGCGCATTCGTGAGCCGAGAGGCCGTTTTTAACCGTAGGACCGGCCACTTACGCCCCGTTTCGGACACACTCCTGACCCCACGTCCGGGCTGCGCGATGCTGTGATCCCGGGTAGAATGATCGTGTCTCACGTCGTGCGGAGCAGTGGTGAATTCGGTTCAGAATCCAGCCTATCAAGCCGGAATGGAGGCGCGCTTTGCCATCGCCGCGCGCCACAGCCGGAATGTGCGGATCCTGCGCGTGGCGGTTCCCGCGGCCGTGATCCTGTCGATGGCGGCGATCATTCTGGCATCGATCTTCAATCCGTTCCGCATGCTGTTGCCCAAGCTGCCGCTCGAGATGGGAAACCTCGTCGTCTCGGGCACCAAGATCACGATGGAATCGCCCCACATGTCGGGCTACTCGCCGGACCGGCGGCCGTACGAATTCTGGGCGGTAACCGCGACCCAGGACGTGACCGATCCGGATCACGTCGATCTCAACAAGCTACGGGGCAAGATGTTGATGGAAGATCAGTCCACCGTCACGCTGGAGGCGGTCAACGGGCTGATGGATACCAAGCAGCAACTGCTCGATCTGCATAATGATATCTACGTGCAGACGACCACCGGCTATGAGGCATGGATGAGCCAGGCCTTTGTCGACATGGGCAAGGGTATCGTGACGACCGACCAACATGTCGACGTGAAATGGGCGGACGGAACCTTGTCCGCCGACAAAATGAAGATTACCGGTGGCGGCGAAGTGGTGAGGTTTGACGGTCACGTCGTGATGAACATCGACAAGTTGCCGCCTCCCGCCGAGAGCGAGCAGCCCCCGGCGCCCGAGCCGGTCGCACGTTCCGCCAAGGCGCGAACGGCATCCGGCAAGCCCTCCAACCCGAAATGATCCGATGAAGATTTTTCCATGCAGCACTCCGATATGGCGGATCGCGTTCGGCGGCGGTGGTGCCGTCATTGCGCTCGCGATGATCGTTGCGGGTGAGGCTGCGGCGCAAAGCACGGTGACAGGCGTGCCCAATGCGATGCAGGGCTTTTCGCAAAATCGCGATCAGCCGATCCAGATCGAAGCCGCTTCGCTTGAGATGCGCGACAAGAAAAAGGAAGCTACCTTCACCGGCAATGTGAAGGTAGTTCAGGGCGACACCACCATGACGTCCAAGACGCTGGTGGTGTTTTACGAATCGAATCCGGCCGCGGGAACGCCGCCTGCCAATTCGGCCGCCGGAGCGCCGCCTCCCAATTCGAAGGCCGCAACAAAATCGGCCCCCCCGATCCAGTCCGCGACCCCCGGACCCGGCGGCGCTTCGTCGATCAAGCGGCTGGAGGCCCGCGGCAATGTGATCGTGACCCAGAAGGATCAGGTCGTGACCGGCGAGACTGCGGTGTTCGATACCAAGACCAACCTCGTCACCATGCTCGGCGGTGTGGTCCTGACCCAAGGCAAGAATGTGCTGCGCGGCGACCGGCTGCTTGTGGATATGACGACCGGCGTATCGCGGGTGGAATCCGACTCCGGCCGCGTGCAGGGCCTGTTTCAGTCGTCCGGTCAAGGCGGCCCCGCGGCCCCGGGTGCCCCCACCCCGGCGCCTTCGGCCGTGCCCGCTGGCCCAAGTAAATCCAAATAATATCAATAGTTTGTAAGGTATCCGCCGTGGGCGAGGGTTGAAGCCGGCGGCGGGAGCCTGTATCTGCGTGTTGACGCAAAGGCGTGCATGGCACTTCGTCAAACCGCGGACACTTTGGCGGCTCATGCATCGGCTCGGTAAATCCGCCCTCAAATCGGGGGTGTTTTGCTGGGCAAGGGACATCCATTCCTTCATGTTGCGCGAGCACGCGAATCGCCAGTGTCGTCCTAACGGCGGGTCGCGGAACACCGTGAGAGGCTGAGCGAAGCGGGAATGGTGGATTTACTTGGCATGTTCCGTCGCCGCCCGGCAAAGCGCTTGCCGGGATTTGCGCGGTCGCGCGCGGATATCACCGCGCTCGGCGACAGCATGGGCGAAATGCTGACGAGCCCAGTGCGCGACTCGCCACCGCTGGCCCGTGCCGCACCTTCGCAAAGACTGGATTTGCCCCGGGCCGAAAAGCCGCGCCCGCCTTCCACCAGGCCTGCGCCCAGGACCAATGGCGCGACTGCGCCGCGGCCGATGCCACGGCCGGGCTATCTGGCTGTGCATAGTGTGGAAAAGAGTTTTGGTAGCCGTCAGGTCGTGCGCGGCGTCAGCATCTACGTTCGCCGCGGCGAGGCCGTGGGTTTGCTGGGTCCGAACGGCGCCGGCAAGACCACGGTTTTCTACATGATCACTGGCCTGATCAAGGCCGACCGCGGCAGTATCGAGCTTGACGGCCACGACGTGACCAAATTGCCGATGTATCAGCGCGCCCGCCTCGGCATCGGCTACCTGCCGCAGGAGGCTTCGATCTTTCGCGGCCTCACGGTGGAGCAGAATATCCGCGCGGTGCTGGAGGTCGTCGAACCCTCGCGCAGGAAGCGCGAGGCGGAGCTCAATTCCCTGCTCGACGAATTCAATATCGCCCGGTTGAGAAAAACCCCTTCAATTGCGCTGTCGGGTGGCGAGCGGCGTCGCGTCGAGATAGCGCGCGCGCTGGCAACCCGCCCCAATTACATGCTGCTTGACGAACCCTTCGCCGGCATCGATCCGATTGCGGTCGGCGACATCCAGGATCTGGTCCGCCATCTCACCAATCGCGGTATCGGCGTCTTGATCACGGACCACAATGTTCGGGAAACGCTGGGGCTGACCGATCGCGCCTATATCGTCTATGCGGGGGAGATCCTGACCGAGGGCAGTCCGGACGATATCGTCAACGACCCCGACGTCCGCCGGCTCTACCTCGGCGAGGAATTCCGGCTCTAACCCCGGCTGAAAATCGGCCGGGCCCGCTAAAATGCGGCCGCCATAGTCTTTTTTTCCAATTCGTCAAGCCGTGTACATCGGCTTGGGACTAGTTTAAGCAAGAATCGGACCACTTTTAGGGATCGGTTCCTGCCTCCATGGCACTGACGCAAAGATTGGAGTTCCGCCAGTCGCAGTCGCTGGTGATGACGCCGCAACTGATGCAGGCGATCAAGCTGCTGCAATTGTCGAATCTCGATCTGTCGGCCTTCGTGGAGGAGGAATTGGAACGAAATCCGCTGCTCGAGCGCGCCAGCGACGGGGCCGAAGCGCCGGTGGCCGGCGAGCCGGGCGAAGGGCAGGCCGATTTTGCCGATTTGGGTGCCACCTACGGCGACGCCGCCGGCGAGCCTTCCGGGTCGGGAGCGGAGACCTTCGAGCCGGTCCAGGAAGAGTGGATGAACCGCGATCTAGGCAGCCGCGCCGAGATCGAGCAGACGCTGGATACGCCGCTGGACAATGTTTTCTCCGAAGAGCCTGCGGAGGCCGCGGCGCGCACCGCGCAGGATGCCGCGCCGACGGCTTACACCGAATGGGGCGGCGGCGCCTCCAATGATGACAGTTACAACCTCGAGGCGTTCGTCGCAGCCGAGGTGACGCTCGGCAGCCATCTTGCCGAGCAACTGGCGGTGGCCTTCACGGCTCCCGCGCAGCGCATGATCGGCCAATACCTCATCGATCTGGTCGACGAGGCGGGTTATCTGCCGCCCGATCTCGGCCAGGCCGCCGAGCGGCTGGGCGCATCGCAGAAGGATGTCGAGGCGGTGCTTGCTGTGCTGCAGAAATTCGATCCGCCGGGCGTCTGCGCGCGATCCCTGAGCGAGTGCCTGGCGATCCAGCTTCGTGAGCTCAATCGTTATGACCCAGCGATGCAGGCGTTGGTCGAGCATCTCGACCTCTTGGCCAAACGCGACATCGCGGCTTTACGAAAATTGTGCGGCGTCGACGACGAAGACATCACCGACATGATCGGCGAAATTCGCCGTCTCGACCCCAAGCCGGGCCTGAAATTCGGCGCGGCGCAGATGCAGACCGTGGTGCCGGATGTCTATGTGCGGCCCGGCCCGGACGGCGGTTGGCATGTCGAACTCAACAGCGACACGTTGCCGCGCGTGCTCGTCAACCAGACCTATTACACCGAACTGTCGAAAACCATTCGCAAGGACGGCGACAAGTCCTATTTCAGCGATTGCCTGCAGAATGCAACCTGGCTGGTGCGCGCGCTCGACCAGCGCGCCCGCACGATTCTGAAGGTCGCAACCGAGATCGTCCGCCAGCAGGACGGTTTCTTTACGCACGGTGTCGCGCATTTGCGGCCGCTCAACCTGAAGGCCGTTGCGGACGCCATCCAGATGCACGAGTCGACGGTGTCGCGGGTTACCGCCAACAAATATATGGCGACCAATCGCGGCAGTTTCGAGCTGAAATATTTCTTCACCGCCTCGATTGCGTCGGCCGACGGCGGTGAAGCCCATTCGGCGGAAGCGGTCCGTCACCACATCAAGCAATTGATCGATGCGGAAGATCCCGCGCTGATTCTCTCCGACGACACGATTGTGGAACGATTGCGCGAATCAGGCATTGATATCGCCCGCCGCACCGTCGCGAAGTACCGCGAAGCGATGCGAATTCCCTCCTCGGTCCAGCGCCGGCGCGACAAACAAAGCATGCTTGGCAGTGCGCTCTCGGCGCCCGCCGCATCCGCTGACCGGTCCCGGGATCAGCAGCCTGCCTGATTGCTTCAGGCCGAAATCGGGATAGTGTCGGTTGCGCCCAAGAATCGAGGCATCAAATGACTCTCCGCATCTCGGGAAAAAGCATCAGTGTCGGTGACGCGTTGCGTGGGCGGGTCAGTGAGCGCACCGACGAAGTGCTGCGCAAATATTTCGATGGCAACTATTCCGGCCACATCACGCTGAGCAAGGACGGCTTCGGCTTTCGCACCGACTGCGCGCTGCATCTGGATTCAGGCATCACGCTGGAGGCGGATTCCAATGCCGCCGACGCCTACGCCAGCGCCGATCAGGCATTGCTGATGATCGAAAAGCGGTTGCGCCGCTACAAGAGCCGGCTGAAGGATCGTTCCGCCCGCAAGGCCCACGCGGCCTCCGAAGCGCTTTCGGGATTGAACGCGCCGGTACTGGATGCGCCAAGCTATGTGATCGAGGCTCCCGCGGAGGGCGACGAAGAGATGACCGGCTATAGCCCCGTCATCATCGCCGAGGCTACCACGTCGCTGAAGCGCCTTTCGGTCTCCGAAGCCGTGATGGAATTGGATTTGACCGGCGCCACCTGCCTGGTGTTCCAGCACGGCTCAAGCGGCCGGGTAAACATCATTTACCGCCGCCCTGACGGCAATGTCGGCTGGATCGACCCCCCTGTGGTTAACTCCGGGGGGTAGGGTGCTGTTCGGCATTGACGGCCAGGGGGACCCTCCCTATGGTCCGCGCCCTTAACGATAGGGGTCGGGAGCGACTTCGTGGGTGTTGGCACCGCTCTTGCGTTGGAGTAGAAGCCCCCCCAACTAGGACCCGGGTGGTGGCAACCTTTCCCGCCTTATCTTTGAGATGCCGCCCGCTGAGATTTGTTTTCGCAACCTGACGGTCAATTTACCTCGGAACGCCCCATGACGATTACCGATCTGGTCGCACCCGAGGCGATTCTCCCCGCAATGAAGGTCAACAGCAAGAAGCAGGCGCTCCAGGAACTGGCGGCGCGGGCCTCACACCTGACCGGGCAGAACGAGCGCGCGATCTTTGAGGTGCTCTTGCAGCGGGAGAAACTCGGGACCACCGCCGTCGGCTATGGCGTCGCCATCCCGCACGGCAAGCTTCCCAAGCTCGAAAAGCTGTTCGGCCTGTTTGCCCGCCTCGAGCGCCCGATCGATTTCGAGGCGATGGACGGCCAGCCGGTCGATCTGGTGTTTCTGCTGCTTGCGCCCGAAGGCGCCGGCGCCGATCACCTGAAGGCCTTGGCGCGGATCGCGCGGCTATTGCGTGACCAGGACGTCGCCAAGAAGCTGCGTGCCTCGCGCGATGCGCCGGCGATCTATTCGGTGCTGGCGCTGCCGCCGGCAAGTGCCGCGTAAGGCAAGTGCCCAATACGCTGATCGCGACGCGGTCCGGCTGGATCACCGATCCAGCCGCGGTGATTGATGTGGTCCAAGCGGCGCTCCGCGAAGCTTTGAAAATTCCGGAATGGGACCGTACGCTACGCCTGATCGAACATCAGCCGTCGCACTTTGCCGTTCCACCTGGACGCGGGGAGAAATTTACCCTCGTCGAAGTCTCGATGTTTTCCGGACGATCGATCGGCGCCAAGAGGGCGCTCTATCAGGCCATCGTCAGCAATCTCGCGGCGATCGGCGTTCCCGCACTCGATATCAAAGTCACGCTCATCGAGATTCCACCCGAGAATTGGGGCCTGCGCGGCGGAATGCCCGCATCCGAAATCGACCTTGGCTTCAAGATCGATGTGTAGCCGTCGGGGACGCGACCGGAATCGTCCGCCGCGCGCGACTTGTCTGCGCACGACGATATTTTTTCCTTGGGAAGTTTTTCCGTGGGAGGCCGAGCGATACGCGGGCAAAGCCCGCGTATGATCCATCCTGCGCGTTACGCCATCGTCAGAGCGACGAACGGCTCAGTGCACGCTTACGGCCTGCAGCTCATTGCTCCAGGCATTGGCGATCGCCGCTTCGCGCGAGTCGGTCAGCATGATCGGCGTGCCGTCGGCGGCATGGAGCGCAAACAGTTTCAGTCCGGGCGCGATACTGGGTGCCTGCGGAAACAGTCCCGGGACGTCCTCGGAACGGATCTGCTTCACATAAGCGATATGGCCGGCACCAAGATGAGCCAGCGCCTCCAGCGAGACGCGGGGTTCCAACGCAACATTACCTTCAGTCATGGTCTCGACTCCTTCTGAGCCCAAGCGGTCGAGTCCGCTACTTGTTCCATTATTCGTGTTCATTGATAGCAATTGTCTTAACGACCTTTTCCGGCTCAGGCCGGGCCAGCTCGATCGACAACAGCCCGTTTTTCAAGTCCGCGCCCAGCACGAGCATCCCCTCCGCCAGCACGAAGGTGCGCTGGAAGTGGCGTGCGGCAATGCCGCGATGGATGTATTGCCGGGCCTTGTCGTCCTGCTGGCGGCCCCGGATCACGAGCTGATTTTCTTCAATAGTTACATCGAGTTGGTCGCGGGTAAACCCCGCCACCGCCAGCGTGATTCGCAGCCGTTCGGGCTGGCCGTTGGCGCGGTCGCAGCGCTCGATGTTGTAAGGAGGATAACCGTCGGCGCCTTTGACGACGCGATCGAGCGCACGCTCAATTTCGTCGAATCCCAGCAGAAACGGACTGGATAACGAAGGAACACGAGACATATTTTTGCAAAGCCCTCTCGAAGCGACTTTGAAGTTCAGGGCCCTTGCGGCGCCCCAACACGATCTGAAGGCGGATTTGCCCCCGGATCGGTTCCAATATGGGCATAATTTGGGGGTGTTCAAGCACCCCGAAATCCGCCCCAAAAGAGGGGAGTTTGGGCGTTTGGGCCCTAGGGCTGCGGCGTCTCGACGCGGAACCGGTGAGCGGCTCAGCGCCGGCGTTCGCCGCAGATGATACCTTCGGCCGTCAGGGCCTCGATCTCGTCCCTGGAATAGCCGAACTCCAGCAGGACCTCGGGGGTGTGCTGACCGAATTTCGGCGGAACGCGGCGCAGGCTCGGTTTGCTGCGTTCGAGCCGAATCGGTGAGGCGACCCCCCTGTACCAATCTTTTTCGATGACGTCGCCGCGATGGACGGCATGGGGGCTGGTCAGGGCCTGGTCGATCGATTGCACCGGTCCAGCCGGAAGGCCCGCGGCCAGCAGGCGATCGCACAGGGGTCCGGCATCGTGCTGGCTGAAAACGGCCGCGAGTTCGGTGCGCAAGGCGTCGCGGTTGGCAATGCGGTCCTTGTTGCGCGCAAAGCGCGGATCGTTGCCGAGCTCGGGCTTGCCGATTTCCTTGCATAGCTTGCGGAAGGTCCCGTCATTGCCGACGCCGATGAAGATGTTGTCGGTGCGCGTCCGGAAAATCGCGTAAGGCACGAGGTTCGGATGCTCGTTGCCGGTCAGGCTCGGCGGCTTGCCGTGCATGAAGTAATTCGCCGCGTGCGGATGCATGACCGCAAGGCCGGTCTCAAACAGCGTGGTTTCGAGGAACTGACCGAGGCCAGATCTTTGCCGCTCCGACAGCGCCATCAAAATGCCGATCGCGGCATAAAGCCCGGTGGTGATGTCGACCACGGGAACGCCGATCCGCATCGGCCCGGACTGCGGCGAACCGGTCGCGGCGATCATCCCGGTCATGGCCTGGATGATCGCGTCATAGCCGGGATTGCCGCCGCGCGGGCCGTTCGCGCCGAAGCCCGAGATGCGGCAGTGAACGAGTTTTGGAAATTTCGCGCGCAGCACGTCGTTGGCGATGCCCCATTTGTCGAGCGTGCCCGGCTTGAAATTCTCGATCAGGACGTCGGCGCTTCGCAGCATTTTCATCAACACCGCGCGGCCGCCCTCGGAGGCGAGGTCGAGCCCGATCGAGCGCTTGTTGCGATTGATGCCGACGAAATAGGCCGCGTCCTCGTCATGAAACGGCGGTCCCCAGTCGCGCACCTCGTCGCCGGCCGGCGGCTCGACCTTGATCACATCGGCGCCGTGGTCGGCAAGGATCTGGGTGCAGTAGGGGCCGCCGAGGACGCGCGTGAGATCGATCACGCGCAGTCCGGCCATCGCGCCTTGGGTAGCCGTGCCTTGGGCAGCTTCGTCGGTCATGGGCGTTTCTTGCAAGGTTTGTGGTGTCGTTGCCGGCTTAAAGCACCACAGCCGCCTCTTCGCAAATACGCCTGGCTACTCATAGCCTCTGTCTTCGATGGTTTTTTTCGCCACTTCCGGCGCCACGGCCATTGCGCTCGCATGTTCTGCAATCCGCGCCGTTTCCGCCTCAGACAATTCGGAGCCTTTCAGTTGCCTGGCGCGCTCGCGGAGGGCGGCAAGCCCCGGCACATAGACCAGAACGAGCCCGTCCGGATTTGGCCTGGCTTTGAGTTCGCCAAAGCTGCCGATGTCTCCCGCGGAGAGTTTTGCAGCGAATGATGCGTTCATTGAAAGAAGCCCTGGTTGGAAAGCGTGGCGTCTGCGGCGCGGGCCATCGTCAGCCTCCTACGGCGTTGATCGTCTACAGACGCTTCTTCGCGAAGGCGCGGCCGGACCCTGACTTTAGATACTTCTCGAAGGCGATAGCCTGCCGTTCATCGCTGAAGGCAATATAAGTCTTTAACCGCCAGGGCTTGTATTTCGAGGGCACCTCGCCGGCGTTGTGTTTGGTTAGCCGAGCGGGCACGTCGTCGGTCAGGCCGACATAGAAATGTTCGGAATCGTAACTTTCGAGGATGCAGACGTATTTCATCGCTCAGCCCGTCTTCGCCCTTCGGGCTACGATGCGGCAGCCTTCGCCACGAAAGGGCTTGCCGAGCCGAAGCTGGCGAAGCCAGCGAAGGCTGGTGGAGCCAGGCGGGATCGAACCGCCGACCTCTTGCATGCCATGCAAGCGCTCTCCCAGCTGAGCTATGGCCCCGTTTACGCCAGCCTCTGAGCATGATCCTTTCGGAAAAAAACCGGCTGCCGCGTTGCGCTAACGTGGGCTTCGGCTCCGGATCATGCCCCGCGCGCCTTGGGCGACGCGCGGGCCGCAACCCTGAACATAGTTCAGGGCCGATCTCAAGTCTCCTCGTCGCCGCCGACATCGCCGATAATATCGGTGACGTCTTCGTCGCCTTCCTCCTCATCGGCGATGAAGGTGGAATCATCGTCATCGTCGTCTTCGATCGTCTCGTCGATCTCGATATCGTCTTCCGATTCGGGAACGACCGCCTTGACCTTGCCCGTATTCTCCTCGGCATCGGCCTCCTCGAGCGGCACCAACTCTTCGGCCTCGACCGGCTCGGGCATGGCCTCGGCGGCAGAAGCCGCAGCGGCAGCAGTGGCGCGGGCGGCGGCATCACCACGGGTCCGCGGCGGTGCCACCGGCGCGATCGGCACGACCTCGCCGGTGTAGGGCGAGATCACCGGGTTCTTGTTGAGGTCGTAGAATTTCTTACCCGTCGTCGGGCAAATACGTTTGGTTCCGAGATCGGATTTGGCCACGGTGGAATCCTGGGAATTTTTCGAAAAATCGGTGCTTCACTTGGCTAGTTGATGCGCCGCTGTCAATAGTGCTTTTCCGGAAGATGGACAGCTCGCGTGACGCAGTCCGCCCGCGAATGTTAGAACCGGGACACCCCAAGAGGACACAATCTTGACCCATTCGGATCGCCCCGCCGATCATAAGAGCCCGCTTGAAGCCCGCATCAGCGGGCCTCTGACCGGGAAGGTCCGCGTGCCCGGGGACAAGTCGATCTCCCACCGGGCCCTGATTTTGGGCGCGCTGGCGGTCGGCGAAACCCGCATAACAGGCCTGCTTGAGGGTGAAGACGTCCTGAACACCACCAAAGCCATGCGCTCTCTGGGTGCCAAAGTGGAGCGGACCGCCGATTTTGCCTGGTCGGTGCGGGGCGTGGGCGTGACCGGCTTCGCCGAGCCGGATTCGCCGCTCGATTTCGGCAATTCCGGCACTGGCTGCCGGCTGGTGATGGGGGCGGTAGCCGGTTGCCCGATCACGGCGGTATTCGACGGCGACGCGTCGCTGCGCGGCAGGCCGATGCGGCGGGTGCTCGATCCCCTGGAGCTGATGGGCGCCCGGGTCGGTGCCAGCGGGCAAGGCGGCCGTCTGCCGCTGACGCTTTCCGGCGCGCGCGATCCTCTGCCGATCGTTTATCCCACCCCGGTTGCCTCCGCGCAGATCAAATCCGCGGTGCTGCTGGCGGGGCTCGCCGCGCCCGGCGTCACCACCGTGATCGAAAGCGAGGCCAGCCGCGACCACACCGAGCTGATGCTCAGGCATTTTGGGGCGGAGATCGCCTCAGTGCGGGAAGGCAGCCACGGCCGCAAGATCGCGCTGACGGGCCAACCGGAACTGCATGGCACCAAGGTCGTGGTACCGGCCGATCCGTCGTCGTCGGCGTTCCCGGTCGTGGCGGCTTTGATCACCGAAGGCTCCGACCTTGTTCTACCCGATGTCATGACCAATCCGTTGCGCACCGGGCTGTTCACGACGCTGCGCGAGATGGGCGGCTCAATCGAACAGAACGATGTTCGTAGCGATGCCGGCGAGCCGATGGCGCTGCTTCGCGTGCGCGCGTCAAAACTGCGTGGCGTCGAGGTACCGCCCGAGCGCGCGCCCTCGATGATTGACGAATATCTCGTGCTGGCGGTGGCTGCGAGCTTTGCCGAAGGCACCACCATCATGCGCGGCCTGAAGGAGTTGCGGGTCAAGGAATCCGATCGGCTGGAGGCCACCGCCGCCATGCTGCGCGTCAACGGTGTTGCGGTCGAAATATCCGGCGACGATCTGATCGTGGAGGGCAGGGGTCATGTGCCGGGCGGCGGCCTGGTTGCCACCCACATGGACCATCGCATCGCGATGTCGGCGCTGGTGATGGGACTTGCCTCAGACAAACCGGTCACGGTCGACGACACCGCCTTCATCGCCACCTCGTTTCCGGATTTCATTCCGATGATGCGCGCAATTGGGGCGGAGTTTTCATGATCATCGCCATCGACGGACCGGCCGCTTCGGGCAAAGGCACGCTCGGCAAGCGGCTCGCCAAGCACTACGGCTATCGTCACCTCGATACCGGCGTGATCTACCGGGCCGTCGCCAAGGCGCTGCTGGATGCTGGTGCCGACCCGAACAACGAAATGCTCGCGGTTTCCGCCGCCCTCGAGCTTGATCCCGAAAAATTCGGCAACCCCGGGCTCAAGACCCAGGCGGTGGGCGACGCCGCCTCCGTGGTCTCGGCATTTCCACGCGTGCGGGAGGTCCTGTTGAACTTTCAGCGGCAGTTCGCCGCCGACCCGCCGGGGGCGGTGCTGGATGGACGCGACATCGGAACCGTGATCTGTCCGCATGCCGACGTCAAAATCTTTGTCGTGGCGGACGCAAAAGTGCGGGCCCGCCGGCGGACCCTGGAGGCCCGGGCGCGGGGGGAAGAGGCCGATGAGGCCGCCGTCCTGGCGGACATCCTCAAACGGGACGAACGCGACCAGAACAGGGCCGTGGCGCCTTTAAAACCGGCCGCGGATGCTTACTTGCTAGATAATTCCAATCTGGATATAGAAGGCGGCGTCCGGGCCGCCATCGACATTGTCGAGGCCGTCCGAGCGGGCCGGCAGAAGGTTTGAGCCTCTGCCGTCATTGGAGGAAAGCCCGCTCCAGGCTTCGAGATCGACAAGCTCAAGGTCCCGGAAAAAATCAACGTATCGAACGTGCAGGCAAGCTGCCGGCCCGGTCTCGCGAATTCTTGCGAGGCGCTCGTTAGAGTTTGCGGAACTCTGACCCGTCGCGTCCGATGCGCCCCTTTAACCCGAATGGCCGGCAAGTCCCCGCATCTGGAGAACAAATGGCTACGACTGCTAATACCTATAATCCCACCCGTGAAGATTTTGCCGCCATGCTCGACGAGTCCTTCGGGGGTGGCAACCTGCAGGAAAGCTCCGTCATCAAGGGCAAGGTTGTCGCTATCGAGAAGGACATGGCCGTCATTGACGTCGGCCTGAAGACCGAAGGCCGCGTGGCGCTGCGAGAATTCGCCGCGCCCGGCCGCGAAAGCGATCTCAAGGTCGGTGACGAGGTGGAAGTTTTTCTCGACCGCATCGAGAATGCGCTCGGCGAGGCCGTGCTGTCGCGCGACAAGGCGCGCCGCGAGGAAAGCTGGGGCAAGCTCGAGAAGGCTTTCAACAACAATGAGAAGGTGCACGGCGTCATCTTCAATCAGGTCAAGGGCGGCTTTACCGTCGATCTCGATGGCGCGGTAGCTTTCCTGCCCCGTTCGCAGGTCGATATCCGTCCGATTCGCGATGTCGCGCCGCTGATGAACAACTCGCAGCCGTTCCAGATCCTCAAGATGGATCGCCGCCGCGGCAACATCGTGGTGTCGCGCCGTACCGTTCTGGAAGAGACCCGCGCCGAACAGCGCCAGGAGCTGGTGCAGAACCTCGAAGAGGGTCAGGTCATCGATGGCGTCGTCAAGAACATCACCGATTACGGTGCGTTCGTCGATCTCGGCGGCATTGACGGCCTCTTGCATGTCACCGATATCGCCTGGCGGCGGGTCAATCACCCGACCGAAGTCTTGACCATCGGCCAGACCGTCAAGGTCAAGATCATCAAGATCAATCACGAGACCCACCGAATCTCGCTCGGCATGAAGCAGTTGCTGGACGATCCGTGGCAGGGCATCGAGGCGAAGTATCCGCTCAACGCGCGTTTCACCGGCCGCGTGACCAACATCACCGACTACGGCGCGTTCGTCGAACTGGAGCCGGGCATCGAAGGCCTGATCCACGTCTCGGAAATGTCGTGGACCAAGAAAAATATGCATCCCGGCAAGATCGTTTCGACCTCGCAGGAAGTCGAGGTGCAGGTTCTCGAGGTCGATTCGGTCAAGCGGCGGATTTCGCTCGGCCTCAAGCAGACCATGCGCAATCCCTGGGAAGTGTTCGTCGAGAAATTCCCGGTCGGCGCCACGGTCGAGGGCGAGGTCAAGAACAAAACCGAATTCGGGCTCTTCCTAGGGCTCGAGGGCGATGTCGACGGCATGGTCCATCTGTCCGACCTCGACTGGAAGCTCCCCGGCGAGCAGGTGATCGACAACTTCAAGAAGGGCGACATGGTCAAGGCCGTGGTGCTCGATGTCGATGTCGAGAAGGAGCGCATCTCGCTCGGAATCAAGCAGCTCGAAGGCGATCCGTTCGCGGAACCCGGCGACGTCAAGAAGGGCGCCGTCGTGACCTGCGAAGTGCTCGACGTGAAGGAGAGCGGCATCGACGTGAAGATCGCCGGTACCGACTTCACCACCTTCATCAAGCGGTCCGAACTGGCCCGTGATCGTAACGATCAGCGCGCCGATCGTTTCGCCGTGGGCGAAAAGGTTGACGCACGGGTGATCCAGTTCGACAAGAA
Organism: uncultured Alphaproteobacteria bacterium; assembly: GCA_963722265.1. Taxonomy (GTDB): domain Bacteria; phylum Pseudomonadota; class Alphaproteobacteria; order Rhizobiales; family Xanthobacteraceae; genus Bradyrhizobium. The sequence continues at coordinate 186,421 of CAVRKR010000005.1, forward strand.
GGCCCGCAAGGTACAGGTCTCGATCAAGGCGCTGGAAGTCGCCGAGGAGAAGGAGGCCATTGCGCAGTACGGCTCCTCCGATTCGGGGGCAACGCTTGGCGACATCCTCGGCACCGCTCTCAAGCAGCGCACCGACAAGTAGGGCGTTTGGCCTCCATCAAATGGGCTCCGGTTTCGACCGGGGCTTTTTGTTGCTTTGTCGTCCCTGCGAACTCAGGGGGACCCATACGCCGTGACCTATCGGTTCGGCATCCTTTGTCACAATTGGCCCCTGTGACCGTGGAGCCTGCTTTTGCGGGACGACTCTGAGCCTTGTTTTCTTCAAATTGCGCCGCAATTGATGTAATCAGTGCACGGGATATTAGGGGTATGCGGAAGAACACCATACGGCCCCATCAGGACCACATCCGGGAGAGTTTTCGATGTCGCTTGACTTAGATGTCATCGTCGATCGCCGCAGGATACGGCGCAAACTGACGTTTTGGCGGGTAGCCGCAGCCCTGGTTGCGATCGCCGCAATCGTCACGGTCGGTTTGGTCGTGACCCCCGCCGGTCGAGGTACGTTGACAACGGCGGGTTCGATCGCCCGCATCAACATCGAGGGCCTGATCCGCAGCGACCAGAACCGCGTCGAGGCGCTGGAGCGGCTGGAAAATTCGCGCGCCGCGGCGGTGGTCGTGCACATCAACTCGCCCGGCGGCACCACGGCTGGCTCCGAGCAGCTTTTTGACGCGCTCATGCACCTGAAGGCGAAGAAACCGCTTGTCGTGGTCGTCGAGGGACTGGCTGCTTCAGGCGGCTACATCACCGCGATTGCGGCCGATCATATCGTTGCCCAGCAGAGTTCGCTGGTAGGATCGATCGGCGTTCTGTTCCAGTTTCCCAATTTCACCGAATTGCTGAAAACCGTTGGCGTCAAGGTCGAGGAAGTGAAGTCCTCGCCGCTGAAGGCCGCACCAAACGGCTTCGAGCCGACCAGTCCGGAAGCGCGCGCCGCACTCGATTCGCTGGTGAGGGATTCCTACGCGTGGTTTCGCGGGTTGGTGAAGGAGCGGCGCGGCATGGACGACGCGTTACTGGAAAGGGTCGCCGACGGGCGGGTTTTCACCGGTCGTCAGGCGGTCGAGCTCAAACTCGTTGACCAACTCGGCGACGAGAAAACCGCGATCGCGTGGCTGGTGGCGCAGAAGGGCGTCAAGGCCGATCTGCCGGTGCGCGATTACAAATTATCGCCGCGGTTCGGTGACCTGACCTTCCTGCGAACGGCGGCAGCCGTCACGCTTGATGCGCTCGGCATGAGCGCGATCGCGCGGCAAGTCGAGCAATCCGGCATGGCCCAAGCGGTCGATCGTCTCGGTCTCGACGGCATGCTGGCCTTGTGGCATCCGGTAGGGCCGAATTGACCCTCAAAGGCGGCTCGTTCGGGCCTTCCCCGGGCTATGGGCGCTGCCCAAACACCCGGTCCGGCCGTTTGTCACGTGCTTTCGCTGACGCCAAATTTCATTTAGCGTCTTGACAGTTCTAGGTATTTTCACGGAAATGCGTGTCCGTACCTTCCCGGGTCCTCGTCTCGATGATCAAATCCGAACTCGTTCAGCGTATCGCCGAGCATAACCCGCACCTCTACCAGCGGGATGTCGAGAATATCGTTAACGCGATCCTCGATGAGATCGTCGCCGCTTTGGCGCGGGGCGATCGGGTCGAACTGCGCGGTTTTGGCGCTTTTTCGGTAAAGCATCGCCCCGCCCGCGCCGGCCGCAATCCGCGCACCGGAGCGCATGTGCCGGTGGATCAAAAGAGCGTGCCGTTTTTCAAGACCGGCAAGGAAATGCGTGAACGGCTGAACCGCGATAGCGGGGGAGCGGGCGCCGGCGGCTGAAGCTGATCCCGTTCTCCGGCAAATCGAGAGAGGGTCATGCGCAAGTTTCTCAACATTGTGGTCTTGATCCCGCTGGGCCTGGCTTTTGTCGTCTTCGCGGTCGCCAATCGGCATCTGGTGACGGTGTCGTTCGATCCGTTCAACTCAACCGATCCCTCGATCGGGATCACGCTGCCGCTTTTCGTCGTCATCATTGCGGTCGCGGTGCTGGGCGTACTGGCGGGTGGCTCGGCGACCTGGTTTCGGCAGCGCCATTGGCGCCGGGCCGCACGCCAGCACGAGGCTGATGCGCGCGAGGCCCGGGCGCAACTTGCCGATCTGCGCGGCGCTCCAATGCCCCAGCGGCACGATCCGCAGCGTCTGGGCGCCCCGGCACAGGGCGGATATGGGGCCAGCGGGCGAGACAAGCAGGGCGCGGCGTTGTAGAACGCGGCCTTCGTGCAGACGCCTTTTCGGCCCTGTCGCGGTTCCTCTAACCAATGCCTTTGAGACATGTCCCTGATCGTCAAAATTTGCGGCCTGTCCACGCGCGAGACGCTCGACGTCGCGCTGGACGCCGGCGCGGACATGGTTGGTTTCGTGTTCTTCCCGCCGTCGCCGCGCCATCTCGGCCTTGAGGCCGCGCGCGATCTCGGCAGGCTTGTGAGGCGCCGGGCCTCGAAGGTTGCCCTAACGGTTGATGCCGACGATGCGACGCTCGCCGGCATCGTCGAAGCTCTGCAGCCGGACATTTTGCAGCTCCACGGCTGCGAGAGCGTGGTTCGGTTGCGCGACATCAAACAGAAATTCGCACTTCCCGTGATGAAGGCGATCGCGGTCGCGACCTCGGCCGACCTCGCCAGCCTGTCCGGATACGCCGGCGTTGCCGACCGCATCCTGTTCGATGCCCGTGCACCCAGGGAAGCCACCCGTCCCGGCGGCCTGGGCGCGGTGTTCGATTGGCACGTCCTTGAAAACCTCGATCTCGAAATCCCGTTCATGGTCTCGGGCGGCTTGAACGCCGGCAACGTTACCGAAGCTGTCGGCGTGACGCGGGCCGGCGGCGTGGATGTCTCTTCCGGCGTGGAAAGTGCGCCGGGCCAAAAGGACCCCGAGATGATCCGCGCCTTCATTCGCGCGGCGCGCGCAACCGAAGAGTTGATGGTTCGATGAACAAGCCTCTCCCCAACTCCTACCGAACCGGTCCCGACGAGCACGGGCATTTCGGTATTTTCGGCGGTCGCTTCGTCGCGGAAACGTTGATGCCGCTGATCCTCGACCTGGAGAAGGCCTACGCCGAGGCCAAGGTTGATCCCGCGTTCCACGCTGAGATGAACGGCTATCTCAAACACTATGTTGGCCGGCCGTCGCCTCTGTATCTCGCCGAGCGGCTGACCGAGCACCTGGGCGGCGCGAAAATCTATTTCAAGCGCGAGGAGCTCAATCACACCGGCTCGCACAAGGTCAACAACGTTCTCGGCCAGATCATGGTGGCCCGTCGCATGGGCAAGAAGCGCATCATCGCCGAGACCGGCGCCGGCCAGCACGGGGTTGCGACCGCCACGCTGTGCGCGCGGTTCGGGCTCGACTGCGTCGTCTATATGGGAGCCGTCGACGTCGAACGGCAGCAACCTAATGTGATCCGCATGGAAATGCTGGGCGCCAAGGTGATCCCGGTGCAGTCGGGCTCACGCACGCTGAAGGATGCGATGAACGAAGCGCTGCGTGATTGGGTCACCAATGTGCACAATACGTTCTACTGCATCGGCACGGTAGCAGGGCCGCATCCCTATCCGATGATGGTGCGCGATTTCCAGTCGGTGATCGGAGTTGAGACCCGCGCGCAAATGCAGGAGGCCGAAGGCCGCCTGCCGGACTCGCTTGTGGCCTGTATCGGCGGCGGCTCCAATGCGATGGGGCTGTTTCACCCCTTTCTCGATGATCCCTCGGTCGAGATTTTCGGCGTCGAGGCCGCCGGCCACGGGCTCACGCAATTGCACGCCGCCTCGATCGCCGGCGGGCGGCCGGGCGTGCTGCATGGCAACCGCACCTATCTCCTGATGGATGACGACGGCCAGATTCAGGACGCGCATTCGATTTCGGCGGGGCTGGACTATCCCGGCATCGGGCCGGAGCATTCCTGGCTGCACGAGACTGGCCGGGTGATCTATTTGTCCGCAACCGATGACGAGGCGCTGGCCGCCTTCCAATTGCTGTCGCGGCTGGAAGGCATCATTCCGGCGCTGGAACCGGCGCATGCCATCGCCAAGGTGATGGAACTCGCGCCCATGCGGCCGAGGGATCACCTGATGGTGGTCAACCTCTCCGGCCGCGGCGACAAGGATATCCCGCAAGTGGCGGGTATTTTGCGGGGGAAGAAGAAGTGACCACCCGCATCGACACCCGCTTCGCGGAACTGAAAAAGCAGGGCCGCTCCGCCTTCATCACCTTCGTGATGGCCGGCGATCCGGATCTTGCGACCTCGCTTGCGATCATCAAGGCGCTGCCCAAGGCCGGCAGCGACATCATCGAGATCGGCATGCCCTTCACCGATCCGATGGCGGATGGTCCGGCGATACAGGCGGCGGGTCTGCGCGCGCTGAAGGCCGGCATGACGTTGAAGAAAACGCTCGCGATGGTGCGCGAGTTTCGCAAAGCAGATGACGCCACGCCGCTGGTGCTGATGGGCTACTACAATCCGATCTATATTTACGGCGTCGATAAATTCCTCGTCGATGCAAAATCCGCCGGCGTCGACGGTCTGATCGTCGTCGACCTTCCGCCGGAGGAAGATTCCGAATTGTGTCTGCCGGCGCTGAAGGCTGGGCTGAACTTCATCCGGCTGGCGACGCCGACCACCGATGACAAACGCCTGCCCGCGGTGCTCGCCAACACAACTGGCTTTGTCTATTACGTCTCGATTACCGGCATCACCGGCAGCGCAAGCGCCAATTCGGCTGCTGTCGGCGAGGCCGTGGCCCGCATCAAGCGGCATACCCGACTGCCTGTGTGTGTCGGCTTCGGCATTCGCACGCCCGAGGCCGCGCGCGGGATTGCTGCGAGCGCCGACGGCGCGGTGGTCGGCACCGCGCTGGTCGATGCGTTGCGCGCCAGCCTCGATTCCGACGGCCGGGCAACCGCCAGGACCGTCGATGCGGTGGCAGGCGTTGCGGCCTCGCTGGCGCAGGGTGTCCGGGGAGCCAGGCAGGCGGCGGAATAAGCCTATAATTGCAGGCAGATAAACGCTCAAGACGGCGGCTTGCCGGGCTCCCTGCGAGGCGCCATATAGTCAAAGGGAATGCCGCTTGCCTGCCATTCGGAGCGAACCATGAATTGGCTCACCAACGTCGTCCGGCCGAAAATCCGCAACATCCTGCGGCGCGAGACGCCGGAGAATTTGTGGATCAAATGCCCCGATTCGGGCAACTCGTGTTCTACAAGGACGTCGAGGCCAATCAATTCGTGATTCCCGGCTCGAACTATCACATGCGTATGGGCGCGGTGGCGCGCCTCAAATCGATCTTCGACAATGAGACCTGGTTCGATGTGGCGCTGCCTGAGGTTTCCGCCGACCCGCTCAAATTCCGCGATGAACGACGATATGCCGATCGCATCAAGGACGCGCGCTCCCGCACCGGGCTCAATGACGCGGTCAAGGTCGGCTACGGCAGGCTCGAGGGCGCGGCGGTTGTTGTGGCGGTGCAGGATTTCGATTTCATGGGCGGCTCGCTCGGCATGGCGGCCGGCGAGGCGATCGTGCGCGGGCTTGAACTCGCGCTGGAAAAGAAATCGCCTTTCATCGTGTTCGCGGCTTCCGGCGGCGCGCGCATGCAGGAAGGTATTTTGTCGCTGATGCAGATGCCGCGCACCACGGTGGCGGTGCAGATGCTGCGCGAGGCGAAACTGCCCTATATCGTCGTGCTGACCAACCCGACTACCGGCGGCGTCACCGCGTCCTACGCCATGCTGGGCGACGTGCAGATTGCCGAGCCCGGCGCGCTGATCGGCTTTGCCGGCGCACGCGTCATCGAACAGACGATCCGCGAAAAATTGCCGGACGGATTTCAGCGCGCCGAGTACCTGAAGGACCATGGCATGGTCGATATGGTCGTGCACCGCCACGATCTTCGCCCGACGCTGGCGCGACTCTGCCGCCTGCTGACCAAATCGCCCGCATTGGAAACCGCAAAGCCTGCGCCGCAAGCCGCGATCGCGGCGGCGATCGCAACAGGCGCCGGCATGGCGCCGGCCGCGCCCCACGCGTGAACGCGTCTGCGGCCAAGCCGCCGCCGCTCGGCGAGTTGATCGCGCGGCTGTCCGCCCTGCACCCCCTGCAGATCGATCTCGACCTAGCGCGGATGCAGCGGCTGCTGGAACGGCTCGATCATCCTGAACGCAAACTGCCGCCGGTGATTCACGTCGCCGGCACCAACGGCAAGGGCTCCACGATTGCCTATCTGCGCGCGATTCTGGAGGCCGCGTCCTTGCGCGTCCACGTCTACACCTCGCCGTATCTGGTGAGGGTCAACGAATGCTATCGGCTCGGCCGCCATGGCGGCGGGGTTCTGGTCGGCGATGACGAATTGCGCGGCGCCCTCCAACATTGCGAGCGCGCCAATGCGGGAGAGCCGATCACCCTTTTCGAGATCGAGACTGCGGCGGCATTTGAATTGTTCGCGCGCCATTCGGCGGACGTCGTGCTGCTCGAAGTCGGTCTAGGTGGGCGCCTCGATGCCACCAACGTGATCGATAGGCCGTCGGCGAGCGTGATGTCGCCGATCAGCATGGATCACTCCGAATTTCTCGGGGACTCGCTGACAAAGATCGCCGGCGAAAAGGCCGGCATCATCAGGCGCGGCGTGCCGGTGATTTGCGCCGAGCAGGCGCCCGAGACTCTTGGCGTGATCGAGCAGTACACGAGAGGCCTGCAGGCGCCGCTGCATCTGGCGGGGCAGGAGTGGCACGTCAATGTCGAGCGTGGCCGCCTGGTCTATCAGGACGACCGCGGCTTGATGGATCTTGCGGCGCCAAAGCTGTTCGGCCGACATCAGTTTGACAATGCGGGGCTTGCGATTGCCACGCTACGCGCGCTTGACGGCTTCAGGATCGAGCCGTCCGCGTTCGAGGCCGGCGTCGTCAATGCGGAATGGCCGGCGCGGATGCAGCGTCTGGCGCAGGGCCCCCTGGTCGATCAGGGACCGATGGGGTGCGAGATCTGGCTCGATGGCGGTCACAACGCGGAAGGTGGCCGGGTCGCCGCGGCGGCCTTGGGTGACCTCGAGGAGCGGGTGTCGCGCCCGCTCGTGGTCATTGTCGGCATGATGGCCAACAAGGATGCGAGCGCGTTTCTTGCCAATTTCGCCGGCCTTACCCGCCATATCATCGCGGTGAAGATTTCCAGTCGCGAAAACGCCATGCCGTCGGACCGGCTGGCGGATGCCGCGCGCTCGCTCGGCATGCGTGTGGAGAGTTCGGCGAGTGTGGAAGCGGCGCTGCGCTCGCTTGCGCGGCTTGCCTATGAAGTGCCGCCGCGTATCCTCATCACTGGCTCGCTGTACCTTGCCGGCCATGTGTTGTCGGCCAACGACATGCCACCGGGATAGCCTGCCCCCAAGATACAAACGGCCGGCATTCGCCGGCCGTCATCATCAAATTTATTCGCGTGAAGCGATCAGACCGCAGCCGTAATCCACTGCTGCAGCTTCGCCTTCGGCGCCGCACCGACCTGGCGCGAGGCCATCTCGCCGCCCTTGAAGATCATCAGGGTCGGGATCGACATCACGCCATATTTCGAGGCCGTCTTCGGGCTCTCGTCGACGTTGAGCTTCACGATCTTGACCTTGTCGCCCATCGTGCCTGCGATCTCGTCAAGTGCGGGCGCGATCATGCGGCAGGGGCCGCACCATTCAGCCCAGAAATCGACCACGACCGGCCCTTGCGCTTTAAGCACTTCGGCTTCGAAATCGGCGTCAGAAACCTTGCCAACGGCCATCAGGATACCTCGTTAGTTTGGAAGGGTGCGGCTTTCAAGAATTGCCGCCTCGATGATGAATGCAAACTATGAACGCGCCGCTGCCGGGTCAAGCTCGGAGCTCCCACGCACGATGGATGCCAGTTCGGCGTCCAGTGCGGGAGCAGAAACCTCCATCAATTCAGGGGTTTCGGTCCAAAGTAATGCTGCCCGGATGGCCCTTTGGGGATAAAGCTTCTGCAGCACTGCCCGGTAGAGCGAAAGCTGGCGGATATAGGCCGAAGGCGCCTCGGCCGGCGGGGCCTGGTTGGTCTTGAAATCCACGATCAGAACCTCGTGAGGGGTTATTACCAGCCGGTCGATCTGTCCGGAAACCAGGGCAGATAGCCGCCCCGGCCGCTCCAGGCGGCCCGCGATCGAGACCTCGGCGCGGCTGCCGCTGGAGAAGACCGGCGCGAAGCGCGCATCCGCGATCAGGGCCAGCACTTGCTCCGTGAGCGCATCGCGCTCGCCGTCACCCCAATCGGCCGCATTGCGGGCGAGGTAATTCAGCGCCGCGTCGCGCCGGCGCGCCGTCGCGACATCGGGCAGCGATTGCAAGAGCCGGTGCACCAGCGTGCCGCGCCGCAACGCCTTGGCGCGGGACTGAACGGACTCTCCGGTTCGGAATTGGCGGCCTTCATCTTCGGCGGGGCCGGAGGGACGCAAGAGCACTTCGGCTGCGGCCTCCGGCGGCGCCGGCACGTGCAGCCACGCCGGCAGCTCCACCGGTGCGGCCTTTGCGACCGCGGCGGCGCCCCTGGCGATCGCGCCGTCCTCGGGCCGCGTGTAGCGCTTCACCACGCCGTCCGAAGTTTCGATCGTCTCAAGATGCAACCCGGAATTTTCGAGGCCTTTGCCGATCAGATCGTACCAGGAGAGTTTGCGTACCGAATTCATGTTGCCGGGCATGCAGCCGCCGACGATTAGCCGGTCGGCGGCACGTGTCATCGCCACGTAAAGCAGGCGGCGGTATTCGTCCTCGGTTTCGCCCAGCATTGCCATGCGGGCTGCAGCGACAACAGCCGGATCGTCGGCTTTCTTGCCGGCCCAGACCACGACACCGGGCATATGAGGCAGTGAACTATCACGCGGCAAATGGATCAGTCGCAGCCGCTGCGTATCCGCCGGCGATGAGGTGGTATCGACCAGAAAAACCACCGGTGCTTCCAGACCCTTGGCGCCGTGCACGGTCATCACGCGGACTTCATCGCGCGAAATCTCCATGTCGCGCTTGACCTCAAGGTCGGCAGTACGCAGCCATGCCATAAAGCCGTGCAACGAGGCGGGGGCTTTCCGCTCATAGCCGAGCGCGAGTTCGAGAAATTCATCGAGCGCGTCGTTGGCTTCGTGTCCGAGCCGCCGCAGAATGCGCTTCCTGCCGCCGTCGCCGCCAAGCAGCCAGGCGTAAAAGGCAAAGGGCGTCTCGCTGACCGCATGCTGCGCGCAGGCGTCGAGGCGCTCCAGCGCGATTCTGAATTTTTCGTCGCCGGCCGCGTGCTGGCGCAAGGCATCGCGCAGCGATCCCCGGCGTTGCCACGCCAATTTGAACAGGTCGTCATCGTCGAGGCCGAATAGCGGGCTCTTCAACGCCACCGCCAGCGCCAGATCGTCCTGCGGCAACAGCAAAGCGTCGGCGAGATTCATCAGGTCGATGATCGCGATATGCTCGGTCAATTTCAGCCGGTCGGCGCCGGCGACGGGAATGTTGGCATGCTTGAGCGCCTGGATCACCGCATCAAAGGCGTTGCCGCGCCGCCGTACCAGTACCAGCATGTCGCCGTAACGAAGCGGGCGCCGATCGCCGGCCCTGCCGGTCATGGTGCCGCTCTCGACCAGCCGCCTGATGTCGGCCTGGATGCGCCTGGCGAGCCGCACTTCGGGAGAAGTCACCGACACCGCATCAAACGGCGCGCGCCAACCCTCGATGTCCTGCTTGCCGTCCGGAAGCTGCAACCCCCAGAGATCGATCAGGCTCGGCCCGGCATCGGCAAGCGAATTGTGGACCGGATAGGTGTTCTCGGCGTGGATGCTGCCGTAGATGATTTCCTCGCGAAAAACGTGATCGACCGATTGCAGGATCGCCGCACCCGACCGAAACGAGTAGGTGAAGGACACCGGATCGAATTTCAACCCGGCCGCCTCGAATTTCGTTTTCAGCGCCCGACGGCGCAGATCGAATTCATGGGGCGCTGCACCCTGGAATGAAAAGATCGACTGCTTCTCGTCGCCGACCGCAAAGATCGTGCGGGTCACGCCATCGCGCGCGCCTTCGCCGGAGGTGAATTCGGAAATAATGTGGGCGATGATGTCCCATTGCCGAGGGCTGGTATCCTGGGCTTCATCGATCAGCACATGATCGACGCCGCGGTCGAGCTTGTAATGCACCCAGCCGGACGAGACGCGGTCCAGCATCAAGAGCGTCTTGTCGATCAGATCGTCGTAGTCGAGCAGGCCGCGCTCCTGCTTCTCGCGCCGGTAATGCGTGGCTGCCGCGGTCGCGATGTGCAGCAGCGCCTGCGTACGGTCGCGGACCATCAATGCGCGGCGGCGCTCGATCAGTGGATCGAGGCGAATAATCTCGGCATCGAACAAGCGTCCGATCGCCGGATTATTTTCCGAGAATTTTTTGGTCACCACGGATTTCCGTGGTGCGCGCTCGTCGGTGAGGAACACGTCGAGATATTCGTCAACTTGCGTGGTGCCGGCGGACTTGAGCGCCGCGCGCAGACTGACGGCCTGGTCGGAGTCGGACTTGCTGCCGGTATCGAGTGCTGCGGCGATATCTTCCCATCCCGACCGCCGAAGATAGGGACCATCGACGATTTCCTGCTCGACGTCTTCGATAAGGTCGCCGGGATCGACGCCGAGTCCGGCGGACATCTGCGCGGCGGCGGCTTCGACGCTGCCGGCGGCATCGGTCCAGGCCATGAAGTGATCGCGGCTGAGACAGGCCTCGCGCACGACCTCCTTGAAGGTAACGTCGGCAGCGCTTGCCATCGCGATATTCAACGCCTTACCCGTTGCGCTATCGGGATCGCGGGAGGCGTCGAGCAGCACCTTGAGATTGGCGCGTTCCATCATTTCGTTCTGGTCGCGCTCGTCGAGCACGGTAAAGCGCGCCGGCACATTGGCCTCGAACGGAAATTGTTGCAGCAGCCGGGTGCAGAGCGCGTGGATGGTCTGCACCTTCAATCCGCCCGGCGTCTCCAGCGCGCAGGCGAACAGCTTGCGGGCGGTCGTTCGAAGTTTTGGGCTCGGGCGGACTATTCCGGCCTCGATGATGGCGTGATCGAGCGCGTCGTCATCAAGCGTGACCCAATGGCCGAGGGTGGAAAACACCCGCTCCGCCATATTCGCCGCCGCCGCTTTGGTGAAGGTGACGCAGAGGATTTTTTCCGGCGGCACGCCCTCGAGCAACAGGCGGATCACCCGCTGCACCAGGACATGGGTTTTGCCCGAGCCGGCATTGGCCGAGACAAAGGCCGAGGACGCAGGGTCCGAAGCGCGCGCCTGTGTGGCGCGCACGGCTTCGGGTATCTGGCGCTGCGCCGTCACCATTCCTCGATCCCCAGGCCGCCGGCCGCCGACCATTCCTTGATGCGGGCGAGATCGTCGTAGCGGCCATACCGGTTCGACCACATCGACAGATTAAGCGAGGTATAGGGCACGTTCTCGTCTTCGAATTTTCGGATCAGCGCCTCGAGTTGCGCGCGCGCGTAGTCCGCGGCCTCATCGGGCGGCTGCGGGGTATCGTTGGGCCTGATCTTCAGCTCCAGCGGCTTCTCTTCGCCGGGCGGATTGTTGCCGCTGAGGCGCACATAGACAAGCTCGCTGACCGAAGCACCGGCCTCGATGTTGGCGAAGCCGCCTTCCCGCAAGATAGCGGCCTCCAGGGTGAGTTGCGGGGACAACCCCATTCGCACCTGTTTGCCGGTCGGCGGCTGCCCGGTCTTGTAGTCGAGGATGGCAAACGTGCCGTCGCGGCGCCGTTCGATCCGGTCCGCGCGCGCCGACAACACGAAGGTGCGCTCATTGTCGAGCGGAATCGGAATCTCGCCCCGTATTTCGGCCGCGATAGCGGCGAGATTTCCGCGTCGGGCGACTTCCCAGTTGGAGAACCAGGCGGCGATTCGCAGAAAGCGCGGCCACCACAGCGCCCGCGCTTCCGGGCGCTCCATCAATGGCGCGAAATATTTCTTGCCGATGCCGCGCAGCGCATCCGCGGGATTGTCGGGAAGTGTTGCGTTGAAGGTTTGGGTGAACTCGCCGATCGCATCGTGGATCGCCGAGCCGCGGTCGGCGGCCGAGAGCGGCATGTCGACGGGATCGAGCGGGTCGAGCCGCAAAATATGTTTGGCATAGATCGTATAGGGATCGCGCAGCCAGTCTTCGATCGCGGTCACCGACAATCTCAATGGCCGGACCGCGCGCGGTGGCTTTGGCGCGGGCTGCGCCGCCGGTTCGACCTTGTCGGGGGCATCGAGACGGCTCGCGAAGCGAACATATCTCGCGCCGGCCGACTTCGCGCCGGCCCAGCGTGCTTCGCCGGCGACCGCCTCCAGCCGATGCAGAAAGCGCGAGGCGACCGCGGGCGCGCCGCCGACCTTGGCGGCATGGCTGAGAATGACTTCGTCCGCACCAAGCAATTGGGCAAAATCGTGCGCGGAAAGGCCGATGCGCCGCTCAGGCAAATCGAGGCCGAGCTCGTGGCGCATCGGCCGGCTTAGCCAAGGATCGATCCGCGGCGCGGGCGGCCAGACGCCTTCGACCAGGCCCCCGATGATCACGCGGTCGGATTGCGTCAGCCGCGCTTCCAGCGGACCGTAAATTTTGAGATGAACGTTTGCCCCTTCGGGTCGCCGCACCATACGGTCGGCAAACGCGGTCTGGAAAACCTCCGGATAGTCCGAAAGCTGCACCAGCAGGCCGCTTTGCGATCGGCCGAGCAGGTCATCGAATGCCGAGGCCAACGCTGTGCCTTGCGGACCCTCGAAGGCATGCGCCACGCCGTGCTCGTCGCGCGACAGTTCGATCAGGACGTTGCGATGGCGTTCCGCAAGTTCGGCGAAATCGCTGGACTTGGTGAAATTGAGACCTTCGAGCGGCGCGAGCGCCTTCTGCAAGAAGGCGATCAATCGATTTGCTTCGTCAAGTTCTCCATCTGTCAGCCGGGTTCGCGGATCGGCGCCGTGCAGCGCGGAGGCCTCGCCAGCACGCAGCTTTGCAAGTTCAAGGCGGAAGCGGGCGAGATCTTGCGCCAGTCCGCCACTTCCGGCCTGTGGCCGAGTGCCGCGCAGCAGCGCCAGCTCAAGCACTTCTTTGGCCTTGCTGAAGGCGCCTTGGGCTGCGCCCAGCCGGCACAGCGGGTGCTTGATCAGCGCCAGCAATGTCGGCGGCTCGAGCTCTCTTGCCGCGGCTTCGGCGGCAAGACGCGCGAAGATTCCCGCAGCCGTGTCCATCAGCGCGTCGCCGCCGGAATCGTCATATGCGAGGTTCCAGCGGCCAAGGGCTGCGATCACGCGCCGCGCCAGCGCGCGATCGGGCGTCACCAGCGCCGCCGACTTGTTGAGCTGCCGCGCCTCGCGGAGCGAGACCGCAATCGCCAGCGCCTCGGTCTCGGGATTATCCGCTTCGATTACCGCGAGATTGGCCATGCCGACGGCAATCTTTTCCGCGATGTCGGGCTCGGCGAGCCGCCGCTGCCATTGCGCGGTCGCGCTCGATGGCCGCATCGCTTCGGAAAGGAGAACGTCCCTCCCGCGCGGTGCCGGCTTCGCCAGGATTTCGACATCGTCGCGCTTGATCGCAAAGCGCTGCAAAAGGGCGTGCATCGCGTATTGCGGATGGTTGGATGAGGGAGCGGTGCTGAATTTCCCCTGCGCGTCCCGGATGCCGCCGATGATCTGCCAGGCCTCTTCGTCGAGATCGGTATCGAGCCCCGGCAGCACGACCGCGCCTTGCGGCAGAGACGCAATCACGTGCAGGAATTTTGCCGTGGCCGGCATCGATCCTGTCGAACCTGCCGCGATCACCGGGCCCGCATGGTGGGTAGCAAGGCGTTTGCCTTCCGCCTCGATCAACAGATCGCGCCGCGCCGCCGGCTCGATTTTCCTTATCTCCTCAAGGTGAGTCGGCCAGGCCTGTCGCGCAATCTGCAGGAACTGAAGCGAATACTGCCAATATTTGTCGAGCTGATCCGGCACCAGTCCGTTGAGCGCGTCCCATCCGACGCCGCGGGTGACCATGTCGTCCATCAACCGCGCGAGGTCGGCGGCAAGTGCCAGCGTCGAGGCCGGACCGCCCACCACCTGCGGCGCCAACACCGGACGTTTCGCCCAGGCGGCGACGAGATTGGCAAGCGTCAGGCGGCGATCGAGTTCACCTAGCTTCGGCGGAAGATCGAGAAAGGCCGTTCCCCCATAGGATTCGGGCTCTTCCGCGAAGGCCAATTCGTCCTCGTCGATGTCGCCTAGCGCGACGATGCGCGGCAGTAATACGGCCTCCCTGCCGAGCTCCTCGAGAAAGATTTCCCGCACCAATCGTCCCGCGCGCCGCGTCGGCAAATAAAGCGTGGCTTCGCCCAGGCGTTCCGGATGGGCGCGCGCCTCAAAGCCATCGACCAGCCTGCCATCGACCAGCGCGGCGATAACGGTGCGCAAGAAAGGCGCTGATGCTGGAACGCTGAAAACTCGCATGGGCTTCCTGATTCGGGCTCAGGCTGCATCATGGCATGGGCGGCAATATGGAGGGAGTCGCTGAGTTCCAGCCTTTCATTCAGGGGCGCGCATTCGCGCGACCCGTTGGCTTGACCGGGACGGCGGGGCTACGCCACGCTTTCGAGATAAGCCTCTTCGGCCGCCTGCACCGCGTCAGGGGTCCCGACATGCATCCACATGCCGTCCAGCCGCAGGCCGAACAACCGCTCGTGCTCATTGGCCGCATCGAATATTTTGGTCAGCGAGAATTCGCCTTTTGGGGCGCGAGCGAACAGCGACGGCGACATGATCGCCGCGCCCGCATAGACGAAGGGGACTACCTGGTGCTCTCTGCGCTTGCGCAGCGCGCCGTCCGGCAACATCGCGTAGTCGCCGTTGCCCTCGTAACCGATGCTGCTGGCGGTGGGCGCCATCAGCAACAGAATATCCATGCGCGCGGGATCAAATGTTTCGGCAAGTCTCGCCAGGTTCGGCCGTACGCCATCGATCCACAGCGTGTCGGCGTTGACGTGGAAGAACGGTGCGTTGCCGAGCAACGGCAGCGCCTTGACGACGCCGCCGCCGGTGCCGAGCACCTGATTACGCTCGTCGGAAATGGTCACGCGGGGCTTGGTGCGGCCTGCGACGTGATCGATGATCTGGTCGGGCAAATAATGCACGTTGACGATAGCCTCGCTTACGCCGGCATCGCCGAGCTTGTCGAGGACATGATCGAGCAAGGTGCGGCCCGCCACCTGCACCAGCGGCTTTGGCATCCGCTCCGTCAAGGGGCGCATGCGCAGGCCGAGGCCGGCGGCAAGAACCATGGCTTTGGCGGGTTTGACGGACATTTTCAGGAATTTCTCGAACCGTTAGTTCCCGGCCTATTCTGGGGGTAACCAGCCCCCGGCGATCTAGAACGGGCGCGAATGATCAAGAGGACCGCAAATCATACCACGGCGATTCCGGTGGCGCAGCATTGGTTGCCCGCCATAGTCGCGAGACATGACGGTGGTAAGACGGCGAAGGATTGAGGGTTCAAGCGTCGGCCGTGCGACGCGCCTTTTTCTTCTTGTCGCCGGTCTTGAGGAAGTTGACCCCGATCTGGTCGCCATTGACCCACGCCAGCTCACAGCGGCGGTAGGCCAGCCCGGTCGAGGACAGCAGGAGGAAGAATTCCTTCAGGTGCAACCCCTCGACGGAGCCCTCGATGGTGAGCTTGGCGCCGGTCTCCGAAATATCTTCCATGATGCAATCGCGACGCCAGGTGCCGTCGATGCCCATCATGTGTGCTGCGAATCCGCGCTCGAAGATGACGCGCTCGCCCTTGCGCCGTTCTGTCACCATGTCTCGCTCCGCCCTCAAGCAGCCGTCCCCGCACTCGAAGGCAGGGGTCCAACGCAGATTAGAGGAAGGGTAGCTAACAACCGGTAAATTACGGTCCCGGCGCGGGAACGTTTGCAGAATACCATTCCCGTACGCTGCCGAGTGCCGGGTGTGCCAGCGAACGTGTCAGATAGGTCCAGATTCGCGGTTGATGGCGCAGATATTGCGGCTTGCCGTCGCGTCGGTTGAGCCGCGCAAAGGTGCCGAGCAGCCGCGTGTTGCGCTGCGCCGACATGATCGCGTAGATCTCGGCGAAACCGGCCGGATCGAACGTATTATCCGCGGCATGCCTTGCCTTGATGTAGCGCGTCAGCAGCGCGAGTTCGAGCTGCTCGGGAACGTCGACCCGCGCATCCTGCAACAGCGAGACGAGGTCATAGGCGGCCGGGCCCAGGACGGCATCCTGGAAGTCGATGATGCCGACTTTCGAAACCCCGGATCGTTCACCGAGCCAGATCAGGTTCGGCGAGTGAAAATCCCGCAGCATCCAGGTTTTGGGGATTGCCGTGGCCTTTCCCAACAGATCGCGCCACTGCATGACGAATTCGGCGCGCAGATTGTTGGATGGCTCGATGCCGCGGTCCGGCAAATACCATTCGAGCATCAATCCGATCTCGACCAGCATCGCGTCGACGTCGAAAGTCGGGATCGCATAGGTGATTTGCGGCGCGAGCGGCAGCACTTCGGGCAATTTTTTCCAATGCAGGGCCGCCAGCACGTCGGCGGCGGTCTCGTAGCGTTCCGCGATCGGCCGTGACGGATCGCCTTCGACAAAGCTCTCACTGCCGAAATCCTCGATGATCAGGAATCCGGCGTCGAGATCGGCGTGATGGATGGCCGGGGCTGAAAAGCCTCGCTCGCGCAGACCATTGGCGATCGCGACGAACGGTTTGACGTCCTCGGCCAGATGCACCGCCGCGCTGTAGGATTTGCCGTCATAGATCGCGGGCCCGTCGGGGCGGCGTGGCGAGTTCATGAGAATGACGACGCCATCGTCGCGGAACAATCGCGCATATGATCGTATCGAGGCATCGCCGGCCATGCGCCGGCGTTTGGCATCGGCAAAGCCGGCGCCGGCGAGAAATTGCCGCAGCGCCTCGAGCCTTGAGACCTGGGCGGCGGCTTTTCCGTAGCCGGTGATGTCGGCGGCGCGGGCGGTCGATCCGAGCGCCGGACGATGGTTCAGCGCGATGTCGATCCGGTCCGGCGGCAATGAAGCGGGCGCGCGCTCGGGCCACTCGATCAGCGCCACCACGCCTTCCGGCAACGGCGACAGGCCGATCTCCTCAAGTTCGCTTGCATCGTTGATGCGGTAGAGATCGGCATGGATGAGCGGAAAGGCCGGCAGATCGTAGCTTTGGGCCAGCGTGAAGGTGGGGCTCGGAACCTCGATCGAATCCTCGCCCGCGAGATAACGGATCAGGGCGCGCGCTGCCGCCGTCTTGCCGGCGCCGAGATCGCCTGAGAGCGTGATGACATCGCCGGGGCCGATCAGCAGCGCAAGGTCGGCCATCAGATTCGCGGTAGCCGTCTCGTTTGCAAGCGCAAGCGAGAATGTCGCGGGCGCGGTCATTCCGCGGCGTTACGATGCGCGGCCTGATCGATCGGAAAGTCGCAGGTAACGGTCGTTCCCCTGCCGACGATCGAATCGACGCGCACCCTGCCCCCGTGCAGCTCGACGAATGATTTCACCAGCGGCAGGCCAAGCCCGGCGCCGCGGTGCCGCGATCCATTGGAATGACTCTCGAACCAGTCGAACACCTTGTCCTTGACGTCGGGCGGAATGCCGGGACCGAGATCGGTCACGGAAAATACCACATGATGCTCGGTGCGCCCTGCGCTCAGCGTAATAGTCGAATCCTGCGGCGAGAATCCGACGGCATTGGCCAGAAGATTATACAGCACCTGCACCACGCGGCTGCCGTCGGCGACGAAGCTTCCGATGTTGGGATCGACCTCGATCTTGAGCGCGATCCGGTCGCGGGCGAGCCGGTCCTGAATTCCTTCCGCGGCATTGTCGATGGTCTTGCGAATGTCGACCGGGCCGAGCTCAAGCGTCATCGCGCCGGCATCGATGGAGGCGAGATCGAGGATGTTGTTGATGAGGGCGAACAGCGAGTTGGTCGAGGTGGTGATGTAGTTGAGGTACTCGGCCTGCTTGGCCATCAGGGGACCGGTGGTGGGATCGTTCAGCAGATGCGCAAATCCGATGATGGTGGTGAGCGGCGAGCGCAATTCATAGGAGACATGGTGTACGAAATCGACCTTCATCTGGTCGGCCGTCTCCAGCGCCTCGTTGCGCTCGCGTAACGCGCGCTCGACGTTTTCAGTATCCGTGATGTCCTGGAATGTCAGCATGGTGGCACCGTCGGGCAGCGGCATGGTCATGCAATCCAGCACGCTGCCGTCCTTGCGCTCGAGCTTGAGCGGAACCTCGACCCGGTTCTCGATTCGCGTGATCGCCTCGCGGATGGTGCGCCAGGTTGCGGCATCGTCGAACAGGGGCTTGCACCAGGTCTCCACGGTCTCGATATGCGGTTGTTCTCCCAGCGCTTCCGGCGACAGTTTCCACATCCTGGCAAAGGCCGGGTTGAACAGTTGCGCACGGCCGTTGCTGCCGAACACCGCAACCGCTTCGGCGAGATTGTCGAGCGTTTCCCGCTGCACCCGGATCAGGCCGTCGAACCGGCGCGCCAGGTCGAGGCTTTCGGTGACGTCGTCGAACAGATAGGTGACGCCGCCTTCCGGATTTGGCGTGGTGACGACGCTCAACGCCCGGCCGTCGGGCAGATACCAGGTGTCCTTTTCGGGGTCGACCGCGCGGTATGCTTCGTGCAGCTTGGCCTTCCAGGCGCGGAAATCCGGCTGCTCGGGAAGTTTGCGCGCCGCGCGCAGCCGGTCGAGCACGCTCGAATCGTCGGGATTGCTGTCGAGGAAGGCGCGGTCGAGGTCCCACAGGCGGCGATAGGAATCGTTGTAGAAGGCAAGCCGCCGCTGGCCATCGAATACCGCGACGCCGGAGGACAATTGATCGAGTGTACGGCGATGGGCCTCCGCCATCCGTACCAGCGCCGCGCTCAGCGCCGTGGCCTCGGAGGCGTCGATGGCGATGCCGACGCTGCCGCCGCCGATATTGAGCGCATGCACGTCATAGAATCGCCGCTCGCCGCCGACCACGATCGGCAGCCTGGCGGTGAAAGCCGCCTTGTCGTGTAACGCGCGTTCCATGTCGCTGCGGTCGCTGCTGTCGAGCAGCTCCAGCTTGCGATCAATCGCGTCCGTGGCGCTGACGGCCTCGGTCGCCCGGGCGTATGCGTTGTTGGCGTAGAGCAGGCCGCCGCCGGCGCGCCTGCCCCATATAGGCCAGGGCGCCGCCGCCGCGAAGCCTCGCAGCATTTCCGTCTCTTCCAGGAGCGCCTTGTGCCGGACATTCGTCTCGGCCAATTCGCGCCGCACGCCGGAAAGTTCGCGAATCCGGACAATGGCTTGGCCGCCGATGGCGCGCCCCATGGCCTCCACCGCATGTCCGCTGGAGGTGGTCAGGTTGAGCAGGAAACCCTCACCAGCTTCGCGCAAGGCGTCGACTGCGTGATCCATCTGCAGCGCCGGCTCCGGCGGGAGCCAGGTTCCAAAAGCCAGGATGCGTAGCGGCGATTCCTGTAACGCGAGAAGCGAGGTATCGCCGCTGATTTGCGGTCGATTGTCGCCGGCGGCCCAGGCAATCACAATCTGGGGCTCGGCGAACAAGAGTGTACGGAAGCGATCAGACTCATTTTGCAGGCTCTTGATTTCGGCGCGCAGCCGCGCCTCGCTGGTCGCCGCGCGAACGCGCGTGCGCATGAGCAGGATCGCCGCCACCACCGAAAAGCCGAGCAGCGAGAGCGCCGTGGTCAGCGCCGCGATCTCCTGATGGTTCATGTCGATGAAGGTGGTGACGGTATGCAGCAGCGTCGGATCGGCGGCGTGGGCCGGGCGAATCGAGATCATCCCAGCGGTGCCAACGAAAGTTCCAAGGCCAGCCACGCCGTTGCGCGCCAGTGATGTGCACGACAGCAGGGTCTGACGCATCGCCGCGATCACGCCCGACATGGTTTGCCCCGAACCGCACGAATTTACGCCCGGCGAATCCCCCGCCGTGCGCGAATCGAGTGACAATATCCCCAACGGGAGTCGAGGAGTAAGAGTCCAGACCGTGAACGTGAATTGCTCCGCAAGAATATGCGGGACTAAGTCTTCTCTTCGGCAAGTCCTATGAAAAGAAATCCGCTTGCTGGTGCGGCGTCAGCGCCCGGTTGACCCGAACCCGCCGTTGCCACGGTCGGTTACGGAAAGCGAGGCAGCCGGAAGCAGTTCTGCGCGGGTTATGGGCGCGATCACCATCTGCGCGATGCGCTCGCCGCGGCGGACCGGAAATGGCGCATCGCCGTGATTGATCAGGAGCACGGCGATTTCGCCGCGATAGTCCGCATCCACCGTGCCCGGCGCGTTCAGCACGGTCACGCCATGCCTGGCCGCAAGTCCGGAGCGCGGGCGAATTTGGGCTTCATAGCCAGGTGGCAGGGCGACCATCAGGCCGGTCGGTATCAGCGCATATGTTCCGGGGGCGAGGATCACCGGCGCTGCTTCCGGAACTGCGGCGAGCAGGTCAAGGCCCGCGGCAAGCGCGCTTTGATAGGCGGGTAACGCCAGGCCCTCGCCATGGGGCAATTGCCGGATGTCGATTTTGATGACGGTGCTCAAGATCGCTTTCCCGTTCCGCTGGTCGCCGAAGTTCGCGCGTTCACGGCCGCGGCGACGCGCGCCATCAGGGCGCCGGCAACCCCCTCTTTGGTCATCACCGGCCAGGACTCGATTTTAGTCTCGGCGCTAGCACTGTCGCGGGTCAGCAAATGAACGGTGTTGCGGTCGCCGCCCATCACGCCCGTCGCCGGCGAAACATCATTGGCGACGATCCAGTCGCAGCCCTTGCGCGTCAGTTTTGCCTTGGCATTTTCGATCAGATGCTCGGTCTCGGCGGCAAACCCGATCACCAGGGGAGGGCGATTGTCCCTCTGTTTGGAGATTGTCGCGAGAATGTCCGGGTTTTCGACGAGTTGCAGCGGCGGCATGCCGGCTGCGGTCTTCTTCAGTTTCTGCGGTCCCTCATTGGCTACGCGCCAGTCGGCCACGGCGGCAGCGAAGATGGCGATATCGACCGGAAGCGCGGCTTCCACTTGGCTCAGCATTTCCCGCGCCGATTCAACATGGATCACCGTAACGCCCGGCGGCCCTTCGAGATCGACCGGGCCCGAGATCAGGATGACCTCGGCGCCGGCCGCGCTTGCCGCCGCGGCGATCGCATAACCCTGCTTGCCTGAGGAGCGGTTGGCGATGTAGCGCACCGGATCGATCGGCTCGTGGGTCGGCCCCGCGGTGATCAGGACGCGCCTGCCGGCCAATGGTCGGGGCTGCGGCGGGCGCAAAAGGCGCTCGGCGGCGGCAGCTATTTCCGAAGGTTCCGCCATCCGACCGATGCCGGCCTCGCGGGCCTCGGCCATCTCGCCGGCATTGGGTCCGATCATGGCGATGCCGTCGCGTTGCAGCAGCGCGACATTGCGCCTCGTGGCGGCGTTGTTCCACATCAGCGGGTTCATCGCCGGTGCGAGCAGAATCGGCCCGCTCGCCGCGAGCAGAATGGCGGTGGCGAGATCATCGGCGCCGCCATGCGCCATCTTGGCCATCAGGTCCGCGGTCGCCGGCGCTACCACGATCAGGTCGCAGTCACGCGCCAGACGGATATGCCCGGCGTCAAATTCGCTCTCGGGATCGAACAGATCCGTATAGCAGCGCTCGTTCGACAGGGCGCTTGCGGTCAGTGGCGTGACAAAATGCTGCGCGGCCCTGGTCAGTACGCAGCGGACGTGAATCTGCCGCTCCTTCAGCCGCCGGATCAGGTCCAGCGCCTTATAGGCGGCGATGCCGCCGCCAATGATCAGGGTGACCCGCGCGAGGCCTGCGGCCGCACGCGAAGTCGGCTGTCCAAGCGCATATGACGCCGCTTCCAGATGGGCAGGGGAGGCAGCCGGAGGTCCATTCTGCGAGACTTCTCGCAGGATCACCCTGACCTCATCCTCCACGGAACGGCCGCTGCGGGCGGCGCGCAGCCGCAGCGCGTCCCGGATCGCGTCGTCGAGCTTTCGGATGGTCAGGCTGGCCAACGGCTGGCTCCGCTATCGAATTTGATTGCATTGCTATCAGTATATTGACTGCAATGCAATCACAACTAGCGGATCGCAAACAGGAGTCCGATAAAGGTCAGGGCAATGATCCAGAGCGCCAGCGCCCGCCAGCGGCTCTTGCGTCCCTCGGTCCGCCCCATCGCGGCGATGGTCTCCGGCGACAGCGTCAGCCCTTCCCGCGTTATGGTTTCGAGCTGCTCGAGCACGTTCACGGCCCGGGTGGCGAGCGTGGGCAGGCTTGCGACCACGCGTCCGAGTTCTCCGGCGCCCAGTACAGCTCCCTGGATGCGTCCCACCGGGCCGAGATTGCGCTCGATCCATTCGCGGACCACGGGGTCGGCGACCTTCCAGATGTCAAGCTTGGGATCGAAGCCGCGCGCCACGCCCTCGACCACCACCATGGTCTTTTGCAGCAGGAGCAATTCGGGACGGGTGCGCATGTCGAACAGGCCGGTGACTTCCAGGAGCAGCGTCAGTAGCTTCGCCATCGAGATTTCTTCGGCGGTGCGGTTGTGGATCGGCTCGCCGATGGCGCGGATTGCTTGCGCGAAATTCTCCACCGAGTGATGCGCGGGCACGTAGCCGGCCTCGAAATGGACTTCGGCAACACGGCGATAATTGCGGGTGATGAAGCCCAGAAGAATCTCGGCGAGGAACCGCCGCTCCTTCGCCCCCAGCCGTCCCATGATGCCGAAGTCGACGGCGACGAGCCGACCCGCATCATCGAGGAAGAGATTGCCGGGGTGCATGTCGGCATGGAAGAAGCCGTCGCGCAGCGCATGGCGCAGAAAACTCTGGATCACCTTGCGTCCAAGGTCGGGCAAATCGACCTGCGACTGCGCAAGCCGGGCATGATCAGAGAGCGCGATGCCGTCGATCCATTCCATGGTCAGGACGTTGTGCGTGGTCCGATCCCAATCGACCGTGGGTACGCGAAAGTCGGGATCGTCGCGGGTATTCTCCGCCATTTCCGACAGCGCGGCTGCTTCCAGCCGCAAGTCCATCTCCATCGCGACGGAGCGGGACATGGTTTTGATGACTTCGACCAGTCGCAGCCGGCGTGCTTCCGCCGAATAGATCTCGGCCTGGTGCGCCACAAAGAAAAAGTCCGCAAGGTCGCGGCGGAAACGCGCGGCTACATTGGGCCTGAGCACCTTCACCGCAACAGATGCGCGCAAGCCATCGCGCTCGACTTCGCCGCGATGCACCTGGGCAATCGAGGCGGCGGCGACCGCGGGTCCGAAGCTGACAAACGCCTGCGCGATGGGGCGTTCCAGCGAGGTTGCGATGACGGCTTCGGCCTCGCTCTGCGAAAAAGGCGGCAGCCGGTCCTGCAAGCTTTCCAGATCGCGCGCCATCATCACGCCGACCACGTCGGGTCTTGTGGCCAGAAACTGACCGAGCTTGAGATAGGCCGGCCCCAACCGCGTCAGCGCCCGCGACAGATGCGGACCGGACTTGGCGCCTGGACGCTCGATGATCCGCGCCAGGCGCAGGGCCAATTGACCGGGCGGCGGCACCAGTGAGGGATCGACGACGCCAAACACGCCCTCGCGCGCGAACACGAACGCGGCGCGGGCAACCCGCGCGATGTGGGTCAGTGCGGAAATCACAAACGCCAGCCTGAATGCAATGCCACGACGCCGCCCGAGAAACTTTGCCAGCTGACGCGGGAAAAGCCGGCGGCGCGTATCATGTCGGCGAAGGCGGCAGGCTTCGGGAATTTCCGGATCGACTCCACGAGATATTGATAGGCCTCCGCATCGCCGGTCACCGCGCGGCCGAGCGGCGGGATCACGTTGAACGAAAACAGATCGTAGATCCGATCGAGCCCGGGCACGTCAACGGTGGAGAATTCAAGGCAGAGAAACCGGCCGCCGGGCCTTAGTACGCGAAACGCCTCGCGCAAGGCGCGGTCAATCCGCGGCACGTTGCGGATACCGAACGCGATCGTGTAGGCGTCGAACGAGTGGTTCGGGAAAGCGAGCTCCTCGGCATTGCCCTCGACAAAGGACACACGATCGTCAAGCTGCCGCTGCCTCGCGCGTTCGTGACCAACCGCAAGCATGTCTGAGTTGATGTCACATACCGTCGCCCTGAACCCCGAGCCTGCGGCCTTGGCGGCGCGGAAGGCGATGTCGCCGGTGCCGCCGGCGACGTCGAGCAGCAAGAACGGCGCCTCACCGCGCGGCGGATTGAGTGCGTTGATCATCAGGTCTTTCCAGACCCGATGCAGACCCGCCGACATCAAATCGTTCATCAGGTCATAACGCTGCGCCACGCTGTGAAATACGTCGTTAACCAGCGTCTGCTTGTCGCTTATTGGGACATCCCTGAAGCCGAAATGCGTGGTTTCGTCCGGTTTGTTCATCAAGCCGTCTCCATCACCGGACCATAGCGCGCCCGCCGCAATGGCGCTATCACGTCAACCTCCCAGCGCACAATCCGTCAAAGTGTAAGCGGTTTGGCGAGAAGATTGTGCGCAAAATTGGTTAATTGGAGCGCGATCGGACGCAAAACTGCGTACACTTTTGCTGATCGTGCTCCGTGTGAATGCTGCCCATGCCCGAATTACCCGAAGTCGAGACCGTTCGCCGCGGCCTGCAGCCGGCCATGGAGGGGGCGAGAATTGTGAAGGCGGAAGCCCGGCGCAAAGACCTGCGATTTCCGTTCCAAAAGGACTTTGTCAGGCGTCTCGAGGGCCAGACCGTGACCGGGCTCGGCCGCCGCGCCAAATATCTGATGGCCGACCTTGGCTCCGGCGACGTGCTGCTGATGCATCTGGGCATGTCCGGATCGTTCCGCGTCCACAAGGACGACGAAAAGAATGCGCCGGGCGCATTTTACCATCCGCGCGGCGAGGGCCGGGCGCATGACCACGTCGTGTTCCATATGTCGTCGGGCGCGGCGATTGTCTTCAACGATCCGCGCCGGTTCGGTTACATGAAAGTGATTGCCCGCAAGGCGCTCGAACACGAACCGTTATTGCGGGGGCTCGGTCCCGAACCGCTCGGCAATGAATTCGATGCCGATATGCTGGCATGCTCATGCGCCAACAAGAAAACCAGCCTGAAGGCGGCGTTGCTCGACCAGCGCGTGGTCGCAGGGCTCGGTAACATCTACGTTTGCGAGGTGCTGTTCCGCGCGCATCTGTCGCCCCGGCGATCGGCCGCGACGCTTTCTACAAGAAAGGGCGAGCCGACCGATCACGCCAGGCGGCTGGTCGAGGCGATTCATACGGTGCTCAACCAAGCCATCAAGGCCGGCGGCTCTTCGCTGCGAGATCACCGCCAAACTTCGGGCGAACTCGGTTATTTCCAGCATTCGTTCCAGGTCTATGATCGCGAAGGCGAGAAATGCCAGACCCCAGGCTGCGTCGGCATCGTGCGACGGTTCACCCAGAACGGTCGCTCGACCTTCTGGTGCCCGAAATGTCAGAAGTAAGTCACCGCGGGGAAAACCAGGACAGGATCAGGCAAACATGTGAGCCGGATCGCGTGACGCGTTGACGAAGAAACCAATGGACACTCCAACCATTCAGACGCAACGACTCATTCTAAGGCCGCTTGCGCTTTCAGATGCGCCGGCCATCCAGCGCCACTTCAACAATTGGAACATCATCCAGAATCTGGCATCGGTAGTGGCCTGGCCTTATCCCGACGACGGCGCGGAAACCTTCATCAGGCAGCAATTGGAAAAGATTGCAGCGGGAGAAGAAATCTATCAATGGGTTCTGGTGCTGCGGTCCGGTGATGGCGAGGCGATAGGAAACATCCATTTTCATCCCCGGCCGGGCAAGCCGAAAGGCAATCGCGGATTTTGGCTCGCCGAGTCCTACTGGAATCGCGGGCTGATGACCGAAGCCATCGCTTCCGTCAACGATTTTGCCTTCCGCACGCTTGGCGTCGAAAGCTTTTACGTTTGCAACGTTGCTTCCAATGCGGCCTCACGACGGGTCAAGCAAAAGACCGGCGCCGAGTTTGTCGGGTTCATCGAGCTTCCGCATCACAACGGCCAATCGAAAGCGGAGCATTGGAAGGTGACCCGCGAAAGCTGGCTGGGCCGGGGCGAATACGGGAAATGAAGAGGACGGTCATTTCCTGACGCAGATCACGCGAACCACCGACGCCTTGGCATCCGACGATCCGCCGTCCGTATTCACGCCATTGGCTTTCAGGAATTCGCGCACCGAATCCGCGGGTACCAGCACCGATTGCGCCTGCGGCGTGGCAGAGGCGGGCCCTGCGACCGCCGCAGGCTTCAACAATGCAATGCCGGCAAACTTGCCGTCGCCACCGAGCGCCGCGGCGCCGGAAAAGCCGAGCGCCGGCGCCGGCGACAGCGCCAAATCGCCAGCGCCGCCGATTTGCGTAACCGACGCCTTGATGCTGCTCACGCCGATTCCGCCGCCCTGATTTTGCGGATCGGAAATGCCGGTCAAATCGACGCTCGCCTTGGCGGCGTTATCGGCCGAGAGGCTGAGCGGCCTCAATCCGCGCGCGCCATAGATGCGAAGCAGCGCCAGGTCGTGATCCTTGTCCTCGGCGATACGATCGGCGTTGCCAAAGCCAGCGATTGCGATTGCGAGACATCCGTCGGTGACCTGGCGGTCGGTGACGATCGCGCCGTCCTCGGCAACGACGACGCCGGTGCCATATTCGACGGTCTTGCGCGGCGGCGGGCCGGCATTCGCCGGGAATGGATTGAAGGCACTCGACATCGCGATCACGACCGGCTCGACGGTATTCTCGGTGGCCTGGTCGTAGAGGATGGTGAGGATGCGCACCTCATCCCCCTTGAAAGTGCCGCGCAGATAGAATTTCTTCAGGCCCTGCAAACCCGAGAGCACGAAGAAATCCGGCTTGACCACGGTGTAATCGATGGTGCGCCCGGCCGGTTCTTTCTTCTCCCGCTCGGCGAGTTTCGCCGTGGTCGGGTTAGCCTCCTTGCGCCGGGTCAGAAGGACCTGGATGGTTCCGGTGGGCGAACTCCATTTCGTGCCGTTGGCATCGGAGGTTTGCTGCGGCACCAGCTTGGTGGGGATGCCAAGCTGCACGCCACTGCCGGCGTCGGTGACGATCCTCCAGCCGGCATTGTCCCGCCGCCGTCTCGCGGTCTCGGCAAGCACACTGCGCTCCTTCGGATTGAGCACCCCGGTCGGCTTGCCGCCTCCGGCTTTCTGATACTCCTTGATCGCCTCCACCATGCGTTCGCTGACGTCGCCGGTTATCGCGCCATTATACTGGCCTACCCAGGCAAGATCGGACTGAATCGCCAGACGTTCAGCCTGTGCCATCGCGCTGGCGGTATCGGCTGGAGTTTGCAGGCCGGGCCGGACGGGAACGGTCGCGACTTGTTTGGGCTTGGCGCCGGCCGTGGGCGGCGGCGTCAGCTGAGCCTGGGCGGAAACGGCCGTGGCCACGAATATCAATGTTGCCGTCAGCATCGATCTCATGACATTTCTCGGGTCCATTGACGTAGGCTCAATTAAGCACATCTGCTTGGTCGGCAACAACTGGCGGAGGGTTCAGCAATGATGGCAGGACCAAAGGACATGTTTTCAAGATGCTGAGTCCCGACGAGCTTGAACGCTACGCCCGCCATATCGTGCTGCGCGAGGTCGGCGGCCCCGGGCAGGCCGCATTGAAGGAGGCGTCCGTGCTCGTGATCGGCGCGGGCGGGCTCGGAGCGCCGGCGCTGATGTATCTGGCCGCTGCGGGCGTCGGTACACTCGGCGTCGTCGATGACGACGTCGTGTCGCTGTCGAATTTGCAGCGCCAGATCATTCACGCCACGCCCGACATCGGCCGGCGCAAGGTTGACAGCGCGGCTGAGCGCATCGCCGACCTCAACCCCCATGTCAGATTCGCCGCGCACGCGACCCGGCTCAATGCTGCCAATGCGATGGAGCTGATCGGCGGCTACGATCTGGTGCTGGACGGCTCGGACAATTTCGAAACCCGCTACCTCGTCTCAGACGCGTGTTTTCTGGCGGAAAAACCCTTGATCACGGCAGCGCTCGGCATGTTCGACGGCTCGCTGACCACGATACGGGCGCATGAGAAGGATGCCGAAGGCGGATTCAACCCGACCTACCGCTGCTTGTTTCCCGAACCGCCGCCGCCAGGCACGGTGCCGCCTTGCGCGGAGGCAGGCGTGATGGGCGCGCTCGCCGGCGTACTGGGGTCAATGATGGCGCTGGAAACGATCCGCGAAATCGTTGGCTTCGGCGAAGGCCTGGTCGGGCGGCTATTGATGGTGGATGCCCGCGCGATGCGGTTCGAGACCCTGCGCTATGCGCGCGATCCCTTAAACCCGCTCAACGGCGATGCGCTTGTGATCACGGATTTGAGCGGACATCGGTGAGGACTAAGCGTGCCGCGGACGCAGCGCAGCGCCATAAGCGCGTTCACGCGCGTCTTCGACGCGCTATGCGGTGCGTTGCTGATCCGGGGTCCATCCTGTTTGACAACGAATGGGTCCCGGCTCTGCAGCGCAGCGTCAAGAACGCCGCGCCGCGTCCGGGACACGTCTCACAGCATGCTCGGCAGCACGCGGTCCGGCGGCTTGTGATTGTCGAGGAAGGTGCGGATGTTGATGATCACCTTCTCGCCCATCTCGACGCGGCCCTCGATGGTGGCCGAGCCCATGTGCGGCAAGAGCGTTACCTTGCCGGCCCTTGCCAGCCGCACCAGCTTCGGGCTGACCGCGGGTTCGTGCTCGAACACGTCGAGGCCGGCGCCGCCGATTTCGCCAGCTTCGATCAGCTTGGTCAGCGTTTCCTCGTCGATCACCTCGCCGCGCGCGGTGTTGACGATATAGGCGTCCTTGCGGATCAGCTTCAGCCTCCGCGCCGACAAGAGATGGAACGTTGCCGGCGTGTGCGGACAGTTGACCGAGATGATGTCCATCCGCGCCAGCATCTGGTCGAGGCTCTCCCAATAGGTCGCGCCAAGTTCTTCCGCGATCTGCGGCGCGACCGGGCGGCGGTTGTGGTAGTGGATCTGCAGGCCGAACGCATGCGCCCGGCGCGCCACCGCCTGGCCGATCCGCCCCATGCCGATGATGCCGAGTCGCTTTCCCCCGATGCGGTGACCAAGCATCCAGGTCGGCGACCAGCCCGGCCAGTTCTTGCCTTCGGTGAGAATCGAAGCGCCCTCGATCAGCCGGCGAGGCACCGCGAGGATCAACGCCATCGTCATGTCGGCGGTGTCCTCGGTCAAAACCTTCGGCGTATTGGTCACGGTGATGCCGCGGGCGTGCGCTGCGACGACATCAATGTTGTCGACGCCGTTGCCGAAATTCGCGATCAGCTTGACCCGGCAGTCGGGCTGCTTGAGCAGGTCTTCGGTGATCTCGTCGGTGACGGTCGGTACCAGGATATCGGCGGTGCGGACGGCGTCGGCGATTTGCTCCCTCGTCAGCGGCGTATCGTCGAGATTGAGCCGCGCGTCGAACAGCTCGCGCATGCGGGTCTCGGTCGAGTCCGGCAGCTTGCGCGTGACGACAACTAGAGGCTTTTTCTTAACCGACATGTCTTGCTCTCATGAGGTTGTTCAGACCTCATTAACCCGGGTGTTCGACACTGCCGCAGCCGCGTGGTCCGGGCGTTTCCGTGGGTTCCCCGACATATCTCCGCTGGTTTGCAGCGGGGCTTTCGGGTTGTTTCTGGCTTTCCGTCCTCTCTAGCAGAAGGCCGGGCCAAGACAAGAACCTCCGGCAGGAACCGGAATTCGCAAGCCGAGGGCAATCGGGCGGCACAGGGGCTTTTAGGGGGCGGCGGGCGCAGATGTCTCAGCTCGACGAAGTTTTGAGCTGATATCACGGCAGGAGACGAGTTGATGGGGTTGGGGCGTTTTTGTTCTGTGGTGGCGCTTGCGGCTTGCCTGCTCGGTGTGTCGGCCATCGCAACATCTTCAGCAAAGGACGCAGCTTCCACCACCAGCGGTTTGCCAGTGCCGCGCTACGTCAGCCTCAAATCCGATCACGTCAACGTCCGCGCTGGTCCCACCAAGGACAATGATGTCGCCTGGGTATATACGCGCTCAGGCCTGCCGGTGGAGATCACCGCCGAGTTCGAGAACTGGCGGCGGGTGCGCGACTCCGAAGGCGCCGAGGGTTGGGTCTATCATTCGCTGCTGTCCGGCCGCCGCACGGCCGTGATCACCATGAAGAGCAAGGATGACCTTGCGGCACTCTATGAGAGTGCCGATGCGACCAGCGCCGTCACCGCCCGCCTTCAGGCCGGCGTCGTCGTCCAGGTCAAGCATTGCGGGTCCGGCTGGTGCCATGTCGCCGGTAACGGCTTCGACGGCTGGATCGAGCAGCCGCGGCTATGGGGCGTCTACGCCGACGAGAAGGTGGACTGAGTTATCGCTATCCCCGTGAATAATTTTGCGTCGTCCCTGCGAAAGCATACGCCGCGGCCCATCGATCAAGCGATCGGCGAGACGACTTCCCGAAGCAAAGAGCAGTGGTGGTTGGGTCCCCGCGTTCGCGCGCGAAAGCGGGGACGACGCGTCAGCGCTTCTTGCGCAGCCGCACGACCATGTCGACGCGGGCGATCTCATAGCCTTCGGGTACCTCGGGCATCTTCTGCAAAACCAGATGCGGGTCCGGAATGTCGACCAGCTCGTGGTTGTTTTCGAGATAGAAGTGGTGATGCGCCGACACGTTGGTGTCGAAATAGGTCTTGGTGCCGTCGACACTGACCTGGCGGAGCAGACCGGCGTCGGTTAGCTGGTTGAGCGTGTTGTAGACGGTCGCGAGCGACACCGGAACCTTGGCCAGCGTCGCTTCCTCGTAGAGCATTTCCGCGGTGAGATGGCGCGCGCCCTTGCCAAACAGCAGCCAGCCAAGCGCCATGCGTTGACGGGTTGGACGCAAGCCCGCAGCCTGCAGCATTTCGTTGACGTCATGCCACGGACAGCCCGTCAGGGCCGGCTGGCGTCCGCCGTGATGCGGCTCGGAACCGGCGGGTTCTTCGCTAAAATCTGGACTGTTATCGCTCATTTTCACTTCGGACACCGAAGGCCACTGCACCACTATGGTCTCGTTATATAAGAAGGAATTCCGTTAGATGCAAGTTTTTCGCAACTAGGTGGAGCGTAGGGTGAAGCGCCGCAGCAAGGGGAAGCGGCTATTTGCCCCTGGTGCTTTGCCGCCCGGGAGGCCTGTGATAGAGAGCGCCCGAACCTTAAGCTAACGCAAATTTGGCAAAGGCGAGCATCGGCTGGCGCAGGCGGTCCTGACCTGCGGTGTCAGCGCCAATCTGGAATATTGGCGCGCTTTCCGCCCAAAACGGGTCTTTTTCGCGCGAAAACGCTTCATCAGGATTTATAAAGAAGGCTGGAACCATGCTGGATCGGCGCGCCGGTTACGAATATGAGGACTTGCTGGCATGTGCCCGGGGCGAGCTGTTCGGCCCCGGTAACGCACAATTGCCGCTGCCTCCGATGCTGATGTTCGACCGCATTAGCGAGATTTCCGAAACCGGCGGGGAATATGGCAAGGGCTTGGTCCGAGCCGAACTCGACGTAAAGCCCGACCTCTGGTTTTTCGGCTGCCATTTCAAGAACGATCCGGTGATGCCTGGCTGCCTCGGCCTGGATGCGATGTGGCAAATGGTCGGCTTTTTCCTGGGCTGGACCGGTGGCGCGGGCCGCGGCCGCGCGCTGGGACTTGGCGAGCTAAAGTTGGCCGGACAGGTGCTGCCGAATGTGCGCAAGGTTGTGTACAACATCGACATCAAACGAGTGATGCGCATGAAGCTCTGGTTAGGTATCGCTGACGGCTGGCTTTCCATGGACGGCGAGATTATCTATCGCGCGAAGGACTTGAAGGTCGGGTTGTTCAAGCAGGATGCCCCGTTGCAACCAGGGGCATGAGATGCGTGCTTCCGCCCGCGAGGCGACTTTCGGTTTGACCACGGGCATCATGGAAGAATACAACGACAAGGCGAGGCGGTCATGAGGCGGGTCGTCATCACGGGGATGGGCATCGTCTCGTCCATCGGAAACAACACCCAGGAAGTGCTTTCGAGCCTCCATGAGGCAAAATCCGGAATCACGCGCGCGGACAAATATGCCGAGCTCGGTTTCCGCTCCCAGGTGCAGGGCGCGCCCACCCTCGATCCGGCTGGCGTGATTGACCGGCGCGCGATGCGATTCCTCGGCGAGGGTGCTGCCTGGAACCACATCGCGATGGAGCAAGCGATCCAGGATTCCGGTCTGGAGCCGACGGAAGTGTCGAACGTTCGCACCGGCATCATCATGGGTTCCGGCGGACCTTCGGCGCGGACCATCGTGGAGGCTGCCGATATCACCCGCACCAAGGGGCCCAAGCGGGTCGGTCCGTTTGCGGTGCCGAAAGCAATGTCGTCCACGGCCTCGGCGACACTCGCCACCTGGTTCAAGATCAAGGGCGTGAACTATTCGATCTCATCGGCTTGCGCGACCTCGAACCATTGTATCGGCAACGCCTACGAGACCATCCAAATCGGCAAGCAGGATGTGATTTTCGCCGGTGGTTGCGAGGAGCTCGACTGGACCTTGTCGGTCTTGTTCGACGCGATGGGCGCGATGTCGTCGAAATATAACGACACGCCCGCGATTGCTTCCCGGCCATACGACATTAGCCGCGACGGGTTTGTCATTGCCGGCGGCGCCGGTGTGGTGGTGCTGGAGGAGCTTGAGCACGCCAAGGCGCGCGGGGCCCGCATCTACGCCGAGGTCGTCGGTTACGGCGCAACGTCCGACGGCTACGACATGGTCGCGCCGTCCGGCGAAGGCGCCGAGCGCTGCATGCGGATGGCGCTCTCCACCGTCAACAGCAAGATCGACTACATCAACCCGCACGCCACCTCGACGCCGGCAGGCGATCCGCCGGAAATCGAAGCGATCCGCAAAGTATTCGGGACTGGTGAAAAGTGCCCGCCGATTTCCGCGACCAAGGCGCTGACCGGCCATTCGCTCGGCGCCACGGGCGTGCAGGAAGCGATCTATTCGCTTCTGATGATGAACAACGGCTTCATCTGCGAGAGCGCCCATATCAGCGAGCTTGATCCTGTCTTCGCCGACATGCCGATCGTGCGCAAACGCATTGACAACGCCAGGCTCGCAACCGTGCTTTCGAATTCCTTCGGCTTCGGCGGCACCAACGCGACGCTGGTCTTCAAGCGGCTGGATGCGTAGTCTCGTCATGCCCCGCGAAAGCGGGGCGTCCAGTACGCCGCGGCTTCTCAAATCGATTGCTAGTGCATGTGGAATACTGGATCACCCGCGGGAGCCTGTCATCGGGCTCGCCAAAGGCGAGACTCGTTGGCGGGTGATGACATGAGGGAGCGACGCGTACGATGAACGATCTGATGAAAGGCAAACGCGGATTGGTCATGGGCGTCGCCAATGATCATTCGATTGCCTGGGGAATTGCCAGGACGCTCGCAGCCGAGGGCGCCGAGCTTGCCTTCACCTTTCAGGGCGACGTGCTCGGTAAGCGCGTCAGACCGCTCGCCGAATCGCTTGGCGTCGATTTCGTGTTGCCCTGCGATGTCGAGGATATCGCCAGCGTAGATTCCGTGTTCGAGGCGCTGCGCGCAAAATGGGGGCATCTCGATTTTCTGGTTCACGCCATCGCGTTCTCCGACAAGAACGAGCTGAAGGGCCGCTATGCCGACACCACGCGTGAGAACTTTTCGCGCACCATGCTGATCTCATGCTTCTCATTCACCGAGCTTGCCAAGCGTGCGGCGGAGCTGATGCCTGAAGCGGGCGGCGCAATGATTACGCTGACATTCGGCGGGTCGACGCGCGTGATGCCGAACTACAACGTCATGGGTGTTGCCAAGGCCGCGCTGGAAGCATCGGTGCGATACCTCGCCGCCGACTTCGGTGGGCGCGGCATTCGCGTAAATGCGATTTCGGCAGGCCCGGTGCGCACGCTTGCCGGTTCCGGCATCGGCGATGCGCGCGCGATGTTCGCCTTTCAGCAGAAGCACTCGCCATTGGGGCGTGGCGTCACGCTCGAGGAACTCGGCGGCTCGGCGCTCTACTTGCTGTCGTCTTTGTCCGGCGGCGTCACCGGCGAGACGCATTTCGTCGATTCCGGCTACAATGTCATTTCGATGCCGCGGCCGGAAAATCTGAAGGATACGGCGGAGTAGAGCATGATCCGGAAAAGTGGGAACCGGTTTTCCGAAAAGATCATGCTAAACCAGGGATCTACCCCGCGGCAAGCACGCCCGCGCGCTGGAAGGCTGGCCGGGCCGCGCAAGCGTCGACATAGCGGTCGAATGAGGGGCGCGCGGGCACCATCTTGAAAAGCCTGACCGCGAAATTCAGCCCCGATCCAATCACGATATCGGCGGCCGAGAAATTGTCGCCGAGTATCCACGGTCCCTTTGTCAGCGCGGCATCCAGCACGTCGAACACCCGTTGCGCATCGCCCCAGCCGGCGGCCACCGGATTCATCTCGATCTTGGTGGCGACCTGCACCATCACAGGCTCGATGCAGCCGGGCCCGAAAAACAACCAGTAGAGATATTTCGCGCGCAACGGATCGCCCGGTGGCGGAGCAAGTTTTGCTTGCGGATAGCGCTCGGCGACGTAGGCACAGATCGCGGCGGACTCGGCAAGAATGGCTTCGCCGTCCTGCAACGCCGGCACTTTCCCCATCGGATTGACGGCCAGATATTCCGGCGTCTTCTGCGCGCCCTTGGAGATATCGATCAGCACGCGCTCATAGGCCTGCCCGGTCTCCTCCATGAGCCAAAGCGCGGAAAATGCTCGCGAGCGCGGCGACCAGTAGAGTTTCATCATGGTGTAGTTTCCCTCTTTCAGCGGTATTTCATGACAAGCCGGCCACCGGCCCGGCTTTTCTTTTTCAAAGACGAAGCCCCCGCGATCTTTTCGCGGGGGCTTCTTCGACTTCAATCATCGATCGGCGAGCAATTGTCCCGTGCGATCAGGCGAGGTCAATACGGTCGAGGTTCATCACCTTGTTCCACGCCGCCACGAAATCCCCGGCAAACTTCTCCTTCGAGTCCGCGCACGCATAGACTTCCGCCAGCGCCCGGAGCTGGGAGTGCGAACCGAAGATCAGATCGACGCGCGTGCCGGTCCACTTGACTTCGTTTGTCTTCCGGTCGCGCCCCTCGTACACGCCTTCGGAGCCGGAGGCGGGCTGCCATAGCGTGTTCATGTCGAGCAGGTTGACGAAGAAGTCGTTGGTCAACTTCCCCGGCTGCCTGGTGAAGACGCCATGCTTGGACTGGCCGGCATTGGCGCCCAGGACACGTAGGCCACCGACGAGGACCGTCATCTCGGGTGCCGAGAGCGTCAGCAGTTGCGCCCGATCCACCAGGGCCTCCTCCGGCATCATGAACAGCTTCTTGCCGCTGACATAGTTGCGGAAGCCGTCCGCGCGCGGTTCGAGCGGTGCGAAGGAGGCCGCGTCGGTCTGCTCTTGCGAGGCGTCCATGCGGCCGGGCGCGAACGGGACCGTTACGGTCACCCCGGCATCCTTCGCCGCTTTCTCGATTGCGGCGCTGCCGCCGAGAACGATCAGGTCGGCGAGCGACACCTTCCTGCCGAACTCCTTCTGGATCGCTTCGAGTTTCGAGAGGACCTTCGCCAACTCAGACGGATTGTTCACCTCCCAATCCTTCTGCGGGCTCAGGCGAATCCGGGCACCGTTGGCACCGCCGCGTTTGTCGGAGCCGCGGAACGTCGAGGCCGACGCCCAGGCGGTCGAGACGAGCTGCGACACGGTGACGCCCGAGGCGAGGATTTTCGCCTTCAGCGCGGCGATGTCCTTGTCGTCGATCAGTTTGTGATCGACCGCGGGGATGGGGTCCTGCCAGATCAGCGTTTCCTTTGGTACGAGCTTGCCGCGATAGTGCGCGATCGGGCCCATGTCGCGGTGCGTCAGCTTAAACCAGGCGCGGGCAAAGGCGTCCGCGAACTGGTCCGGGTGCTGGTAGAAGCGCCTTGAAATCTTTTCATACGCGGGATCGAAGCGCAGCGAGAGGTCCGTGGTCAGCATGGTCGGCACATGCTTCTTCGACTTGTCGAACGCGTCAGGGACCGTGGCCTCGGCGCCTTTCGCCTTCCACTGCTGCGCGCCGGCCGGGCTCTTCGTCAGCTCCCATTCGTACTTGAACAGATTGTCGAAGAAGTGGTTGCTCCATTTCGTCGGTGTCTGCGACCAGGTCACTTCCGGGCCGCCCGTGATGGCGTCGGCGCCGATGCCGGTGCCATGCCTGCTCTTCCAGCCCAGCCCCTGATCCTCGATGGCCGCGCCTTCCGGCTCGGCGCCAATCAGCGATGGATCGCCAGCACCGTGGGCCTTGCCGAAGGTGTGACCACCGGCGATCAGCGCCACGGTCTCTTCGTCGTTCATCGCCATGCGGAAGAATGTTTCGCGGATGTCCTTGGCTGCGGCCAGGGGATCCGGCTTGCCATTCGGGCCTTCGGGATTGACGTAAATCAGGCCCATCTGCACCGCGCCGAGCGGTTCGGCCAGCTGACGTTCGCCGCTGTAGCGTTCGTCGCCCAGCCACTTGCCCTCGGGGCCCCAATAGAGCTCTTCAGGTACCCACACATCGGCGCGCCCGCCGCCGAAACCGAAGGTCTTGAAGCCCATCAACTCAAGCGCGACGTTGCCCGCGAGAATCATGAGGTCGGCCCAGGAGATTTTCCGGCCGTATTTCTGCTTGATCGGCCACAATAGGCGCCGCGCTTTGTCGAGGTTGGCGTTATCCGGCCAACTGTTGAGCGGCGCAAACCGTTGCTGACCGGCGCCGGCGCCGCCGCGACCGTCGTTGATGCGGTAGGTGCCTGCGCTGTGCCACGCCATCCGAATGAAAAGCCCACCGTAGTGACCAAAGTCGGCCGGCCACCACGCTTGCGAGTCCGTCATCAGGGCGCGCAAATCCTTGATCACGGCATCGATGTCGAGGCTCTCGAACTCTTTAGCATAGTCGAACGCTTCACCCATCGGGTCGGCGGCCGGCGCTTTCGAATGGAGCACGCCGATATCGAGCTGCTTCGGCCACCAGTCGCGGTTCCTGTTGCCGGTGAACGGGCACTTGCCCGCGTTCTCATCTGTCTTTGCGTCCATGTTTCTCTCCGATCGTGATCTGCGATTTTCTTAGAGTCTGGAACTATTATGACTGCCAGGGCCTGTTGCCGATGAGATCCCAGCTGGCAGTTGAGCTGCATTGATCGGGAACAACGCCCGATAGCGGGTGCTTCTGCTTCCCGAATTCGACCTTGTAAGAAAATTGATATCAGGTCCAGTCGAATTGTCTTTGAGGTCTGATCAGTTTATCTGATGGCGATGATCACCCTTCGACAGCTTCAGTATCTTCTGGCGCTCGCCAAACACAGCCATTTTGGCCGCGCCGCCGAGGCCTGCGCCGTGACCCAGCCGGCGCTCTCGATGCAGATCCGTGACCTCGAGCGCAAATTGGGAGTCGCCGTGGTCGAGCGGCGGCCGGGCGAAGTCATCCTGACCGACGTCGGCCGCGAGATCGCCCGCCGTGGCGAAGATGTGCTCGCGGCCTCTCGCGATCTCGTCGATTTCGCCCGCCATCGGAGCGGGTTGCTGACGGGGCGGCTCATGCTTGGCGTGATTCCATCGCTGGCGCCCTATCTGCTGCCGCGAATTCTTCCCGTACTGCAATCGCGCTTTCCGGAACTGCGTCTGGAATTGCGCGAAACCCAGACCAGGCAACTCCTCGAGGATATCAGGAGCGGCGCGCTGGATACCGCGATGCTCGCATTGCCGGTGAACGAGCCCGACATCGATGCGATCGAATTGTTCGTTGATCTGTTTCTGCTCGCAGTGCCTTCAAGCGATCCGCGCGCGGAAGGCAGGCGGGTTGCCGTCGACGATATCGACTTGACCCGGCTGATCTTGCTCGAAGAAGGTCACTGCCTGCGCGATCAGGCCATGGCATTTTGCGCTACCGCTGCGAGAAACCGCGCCGGCGACCCCGCGGGCACGGCGTTCGGCGCCAGCAGTCTTGCAACCGTGGTACAAATGGTCGCTAACGGCTACGGCATCACGCTGATTCCGCAAATCGCGGCCGACGTCGAGCGGCGCGACAACCGGGTGAAACTCCTGCGGCTGGAAAATCCGCAACCCGGCCGCAGAATCGGACTGGTATTCCGCCGTACCTCGCCACGCAAAGCCGATTTTGCGGCGCTGGGCGAGGTGGTGAGACAGAACCTTGAACTGCCGCCGATCAGCACGGCGAGCAGGAATCAGACCGCCGGCAATGCCAAACGGCCGAAAAAAAAGGGCGGCTAAAAAGCCGCCCGTCGCGATTTGCGATCCGTTTGCGAAAACCTACTCGCCGGCGGCTTCGCGCGCCGGAGCCTCGGTCTTCTGCCTGGCCTCAAGGTCCTCGCCGGTGACCTGGTCGACGGCCTTCATCGACAAGCGCGTCTTGCCGCGATCGTCGAAGCCGAGCAGCTTGACCTTGACCTTGTCGCCTTCCTTGACGACGTCGGAGGTCTTTTGCACGCGGTTGGCGGCGAGCTGGCTGATATGAACCAGGCCGTCCTTGGCGCCGAAGAAGTTCACGAAGGCTCCGAACTCCATCACCTTGACCACGGTCCCGTCATAGATCTGGCCGACTTCCGGATCGGAGGCGATCGACTTGATCCATTTGATCGCGGCCTTGATCAATTCTCCATCGCTGGAAGCGACCTTCACGGTGCCGTCGTCTTCGATGTTGACCTTGGCGCCGGTCTTTTCGACGATCTCGCGGATCACTTTGCCGCCGGTGCCGATCACTTCTCGTATCTTGTCGGTCGCGATCTTGAACGTCTCGATGCGCGGCGCGTATTCGCCGAGCTCGGCGCGCGCGGCGGTCAAGGCCTTCGCCATTTCGCCGAGGATGTGGATGCGTCCCTCCTTGGCCTGGCCGAGGGCGACCCTCATGATCTCCTCGGTGATGCCGGCGATCTTGATGTCCATCTGCAGCGAGGTGATGCCATGGTCGGTTCCGGCTACCTTGAAGTCCATGTCACCGAGATGATCCTCGTCGCCGAGGATGTCCGACAGCACGGCGTAGCGCGAGCCCTCCAGAATGAGGCCCATGGCAATGCCCGCGGTCGGCCGCTTCAAGGGAACGCCCGCATCCATCAGCGCCAGCGAGGCGCCGCAGACCGAAGCCATCGAAGATGATCCGTTCGAACTCGGTGATCTCGGAAACCACGCGCACCGTGTAAGGGAATTCGTGGTGCGGCGGCAGCACCGGGTGGATCGCGCGCCAGGCGAGCTTGCCATGGCCGATTTCACGCCGCTTGGTGCCGCCGAGGCGCCCGGTTTCACCGACCGAGTAGGGCGGGAAGTTGTAGTGCAGCAGGAACGTCTCTTTGTAGGTTCCCGACAGCGCATCGATGTACTGCTCGTCCTCGCCGGTGCCGAGCGTGGTCACTACCATCGCCTGGGTTTCGCCGCGGGTAAACAGCGCCGAGCCGTGGGCACGCGGCAACACACCGACTTCAACGATGATATTGCGGACCGTCTTGGCGTCGCGGCCGTCGATGCGCTTGCCGGTGTCGAGAATGTTCCAGCGAACGATCTTGGCCTCGAGTTCCTTGAAGACGGCCGCGATGCGCAGCTTGTCGTATTTCGGCTCTTCCCCTTCGGGGAAGTAATGCGCCATCACCTTTTCCTTGGCCTTGCCGACCGCGGCGTAGCGGTCCTGCTTGACCGGGATGGCGTAGGCGGAGCGCAGTTCGGTTTCGATCAGCGCCAGTATCTCTTTCTCCAGCGCGCTTTCGTCGACGATCTGAACCTCGCGCGGCTCCTTGGCGGCCTTTTCGGCAAGCTCGATGATCGCCCTGATCACCGGCTGGAAGTGCCGGTGTCCGAACATCACGGCACCGAGCATGATGTCTTCGTTGAGTTCCTTGGCTTCCGATTCCACCATCAGCACGGCGTCGGCGGTGCCGGCGACGACGAGGTCGAGCTGGGTTTCAACCATTTCGTCGAGCGTGGGGTTGAGCACATATTCGTCGTTGACGAAACCGACACGGGCGGCCCCGATCGGACCCTTGAACGGCACCCCCGACAGCGTCAACGCGGCGGAAGCCGCCACCATCGAAAGCACGTCGGGATCGTTCTCCATGTCGTGCGACAACGTCGTTATGATCACCTGGGTCTCGTTGCGCCAGCCTTCGACGAACAAGGGGCGGACCGGGCGGTCGATCAGGCGGGAGACCAGCGTCTCCTTTTCCGTCGGACGGCCCTCGCGCTTGAAATAGCCGCCGGGAATGCGGCCCGCGGCGTAAGTCTTTTCCTGATAGTCAACGGTGAGGGGCAAGAAGTCGACGCCTTCGCGGGGCGACTTACCGGCGACGACGGTGGCGAGCACGACCGTCTCGCCATAGGTTGCCATGACGGCGCCGTCGGCCTGACGGGCGATTTTTCCGGTTTCAAGTCTGAGGGGTCTTCCACCCCAATCGATCTCGACTGAATGAATATTGAACATTGCGGTCTTCTTTCATGGTTTCACGCAAGGCATGAAAGTCCGGCACACAAAACCATGCGCAAGATTGCGGGA
The DNA here is from genome assembly GCA_963722265.1 of uncultured Alphaproteobacteria bacterium. Lineage (GTDB taxonomy): Bacteria > Pseudomonadota > Alphaproteobacteria > Rhizobiales > Xanthobacteraceae > Bradyrhizobium. The sequence continues at coordinate 227,168 of CAVRKR010000005.1, forward strand.
CGCTGATCGCCTCGTGCGACAGCGTCCCGCGATCCTGCCATGGTCTTGATGTGTCGGATGGCATTCATCCTTCCGTGTTGGTACGGGGCAAGGGCGTCTCGCCTTCAACCCGCTCGACAGGCACCTTGCCCGTCATCGTCCAGTCGCCGGAGTGCTGCTGGACGAACTTCTGTCGGGGCACGAGATTTTCGAAAACGTTTCGAAGTGACGTGCCCTGGTGCGGGCCATCGATGATCCGCACACGATATGCGCCTGATAATTGCCGGAATGCCGAAAAGCCGGCTTTTTCCGAAACCACGCGCAGGAACGCGCGCGACCAGCGCGCGTGAAGAACTCAACGCCGAATGTTGTGCTTTTCGATCAGCGCATGGTAACGCGCCTCGTCCTTCTTCTTGAGGTAATCAAGAAGCGAACGGCGCGTCGCGACCATTTTCAAGAGTCCGCGGCGTGAATGGTTGTCCTTCACGTGGGACTTGAAATGCCCGGTCAGATTGTTGATGCGTTCCGAAAGGATCGCGACCTGAACCTCGGGCGAGCCGGTGTCGCCGGCCTTGTTGGCGTTCTTTTTGATGACTTCCGCTTTACGTTCGGCGGTAACCGACATCGTCAAATACTTTCATTGTTGCGAGCCGGACTGGCAGTCAGCCCGGTCAGGTTAAACACGCGCTTGGGGATGAGTTCGCCATTGCCAATTTCGGCAAGCGCCAAAAGCCGGCCTGCCACCGTGACATAGACTGTGCCGCTACAAGTGGGCGCATCCCGTCCGCGCAACAAAACGGCTTGGCCCCTATGGAGCCTTGCCGCATCAGCCCGTGTGACGGCCAGTGCCGGGATGTCGTCCAGCGCGGTCTCAACAGGCAAAAGCGCGTCGGCGAGGCTGCCCTCGCCGGACGCGGCTCTATCGCACAAAGCCTCCAACTGTTCCAGCGGAATCATGTCGTTCTCGCCGAACGGACCGACCAGCGTCCGCCGCAGCGCGCAGATGTGGCCGAAACAGCCGAGAATCCGTCCCAAATCGCGGGCCAAGGCCCGCACATAGGTTCCCTTGCCGCACTCGGCCTCGAACACGGAATGGCTATTATCCACTTGTTCTATAAGGGTTAATTGGTGGATCTCGACCGGGCGGGGCTGCAGCTCGACGGTCTCGCCGTCCCGCGCCAAATCATAGGCCCGCTCGCCCTGCACTTTGATCGCCGAATATTGCGGCGGGATCTGCTCGATCAAGCCGGTGAACCGCGGCAACAGGGCGGAAATCGCATCGATGGAGGGTCTGATCTCGCTCGTTCTCACGACGCGGCCTTCGGTGTCGTCGGTGTCGCGCTCCTCGCCCCAGGCGACGGTGAAACGGTAGCGCTTTCGGCCATCCATCACGAACGGAACCGTCTTGGTGGCTTCGCCGAGCGCGATCGGCAGTCCGCCAGAGGCGAGCGGATCGAGTGTGCCGGCGTGGCCCGCGCGCTTGGCCTGGAACAGCCGCTTCACGATCGCGACCGCATGGGTGGAGGTCATGCCGATCGGCTTGTCGAGTACGACCCAGCCGTGGACGTCGCGTTTGTCGCGGCGCGGCTGCTTGCCGCCGCGCGCCTGATTCTCGTCGCGGGCGTGGGGCGAAGAAGTATTTTTTGCAAGCTCGTCCGAATCACCGATTGGCGGTTCGATCAGGCTATTTGAGCTGGGCGTGATCATCGGTCACTCTTCCGAATCTTGCGGCCCCTGTGCGAGGTCTCTTTGCACCGCAGGCGTTCGCAGTAATTTCTCTATTCGTTCTGCTTCATCGAATCGGTCGTCTACCCGGAAGCGAACATCAGGCGCAAATTTTAGGTTAACGCGCCGCGCCACCTCGCCGCGTAGGAACTTCTTGTTGCGATCCAGCGCCGCGATCACCTTGTCGGTATCGCGCCCGCCAAGCGGCATCACATAGATCGTCGCGAGCTTGAGGTCCGGCGACATTTTCACCTCAGGCACGGTGATGATGTGACCTTCAAGGTCGGTATCGTGGGCCGTCCCCTGCGCAAGAATATCCGCCATGGCATGGCGCACGATTTCGCCGACCCGCAATTGCCGCTGCGACCCGCCGGCGGCGGAACTCTTTTTGTGATGACGGGGCATTGCTAAAATCCTGATGGTCGTCACCACCCGCAAACGCGGGCGATCCAGTATTCCGTGCCCAAAGAAGTTATTTCGGTGACTACCGGATGCCCCGCGGGGCATGACGGCTTAGTTTGAAATTCCAGCCTCTCTGCAAGAATTGGACTTACAGTGAGCGTTGAATCGTCTCCACGCGGTAACACTCGATGACGTCACCGACCCGCATGTCGCCGTAATTTTCGAACGCCATGCCGCATTCCTGGCCCGATTGTACTTCTCTTACTTCGTCCTTGAAACGTTTCAGCGTCGATAGCTTGCCTTCATGCACGACAACATTGTCGCGAATTAGGCGAACGTTGGCGCCGCGTTCCACGGTGCCGTCGGTGACGCGGCAGCCAGCGACTTTGCCGACCTTGGAAATGTTGAATATTTCCAGGATCTGGGCGTTGCCGAGCATGGTCTCGCGCAGCGTCGGCGCGAGCAGGCCGCTCATCGCCTTCTTCACATCATCCACAAGGTCGTAGATGATATTGTAGTAGCGGATTTCGATGCCGTTGCGCTTGGCGGCCGCCGCCGCCTCCTTGTTGGCGCGCACGGAAAAGCCGATGATGGCGGCATTGAAGCCTTCCGCAAGCGTCACATCCGATTCCGAGATGCCGCCGACACCGGCATGCAGGATGCGCGCGGCGACTTCCTCGGTACCGAGCTTCTCCAGCGAGCCGAGGATCGCCTCCAGCGAGCCCTGCACGTCGGCCTTGACGATCAGCGGGAACTCCTTGCGGCCCGACGTCTTGAGCTGCGACATCATCTGTTCGAGCGAGCCGCGCATGCCGGAGATGCTGGCCGCGGCGTTTTCACGCTTCTGGTGCGCGCGATAGCTCGTGATCTGGCGGGCGCGCGCCTCGTTCTCGACGACGGCAAGGCGATCGCCAGCTTCCGGCGGACCGTTGAAGCCGAGCACCTCGACCGGCACCGACGGACCTGCTTCCTCGACGGTGTCGCCCTGGTCCGAAATCAGCGCGCGGACACGGCCCATCTCGGCACCGGCAACGACGATGTCGCCGACCCGCAGCGTTCCACGCTGTACCAGGACGGTTGCGACCGGGCCGCGGCCGCGATCGAGCTTGGCCTCGATCACGGTGCCCTCGGCGGGGCGCGCCGCGTTGGTCTTGAGGTCAAGCAATTCGGCCTGCAGCGCGATCATCTCGAGCAGCTTGTCGAGATTGGTCTTGTTCTTGGCCGAGACCTCGACGTCGACGACTTCGCCGCCGAGCAATTCGACCTGAACCTCGTGCTGCAGCAGTTCGGTGCGCACGCGATCGGGTCTTGCGTCGGGCTTGTCGATCTTGTTGATCGCGACGATCATTGGCACCTTCGCCGCCTTGGCGTGATTGATCGCCTCCACCGTCTGCGGCATGACGCCGTCATCGGCCGCCACCACCAGCACCACGATGTCGGTAACCTTGGCGCCGCGCGCGCGCATCGCGGTAAACGCGGCGTGGCCCGGCGTATCGATGAAGGTGATCTTCTTGCCGCTTTCAGGCGAAGTCACCTGATAGGCGCCGATATGCTGGGTAATGCCGCCGGCTTCGCCGGAAACCACATTGGCGTGGCGAAGCGCATCGAGCAGCGAGGTCTTGCCGTGGTCGACATGGCCCATGACCGTCACCACAGGCGAGCGCGGTTCGGTGTCGGTGGAATTGTCGACGATGTCGAACAGGCCTTCCTCGACGTCGGAGGCGGCCACGCGCTTGACGGTGTGGCCCATTTCCTCGGCGATGAGCTGGGCGGTGTCGGCATCGATCACGTCGGTGATCTTGTGCATCGCGCCCTGCTTCATCAGCAATCTGATGACGTCGACCGCGCGTTCCGACATGCGGTTGGCGAGTTCCTGGATATTGATGGCTTCCGGGATCACCACCTCGCGAATCAGCTTTTCTTTCGGCTCGCTTGACTGGTGGCCCTTGAGGCGCTGGGTGCGGCGGCGGAACGACGCGATCGAGCGCTCGCGCACATCATCGGCGTTGAGCGCGGTGACCAGCGTCAGGCGTCCGCGCTGCTTCTGCGGCGCGGGTTTTGCCGTCGTCTTCGGGGCGGCCGCAGGGCGGACGGTGCCGCCGGGACCGCGACGGACCTGGCGCGGACCGTCATCTTCGTCGGAAATGTCGGCTGCGATGCCAGGGGAACGCGCGACGGGAATCGCGGGGCGGGCCGGGGTTGTCCGTGCTTCGGCCTCGCCAAAACGCTTCTTGGCCTCAAGCTCGGCCTTGCGCTTGGCTTCCTCGTCCTGACGGTGTCGCTCTTCCTCGGCCTTGCGGCGCGCCTCGGCGGCCTCGCGTTCGGCCTGCTCGATGCCTTCCTTGCTGCTGCGCCGCTTGGCTTCTTCCTCGGCAAGGCGCCGCTCCTCGACGTCGCGCACTTTGGCATCGGCCAGCGCGCTGGCGCGCGCGGTACGCTCATCCTCGGTGAGGGTGCGCAGTACCACGCCGGAACTGCTGCGCGGCGCCGCCGGAGCTGGCGCGGCGCGGTTCGCCGGCGCTGCTGCCTTGGCTGCCGGCGTTGCCTTGGCGGCCGGTGCTTCGGGGGCCTGAGTTTCCGGAGCGGCCTCGCCGCCGACACGGCGCTTGCCGCGCTTTTCCACCACGACCTGCTTGGTTCGACCATGACTGAAGCTCTGGCGCACAGTGCCCGTCTCGACGCGCGGCTTGAGCGTCAAGGTCTTGGTCGGGACACTGAGTTTCTTGTCGCCAGGCGTTTTGGTATCAACCATTCAGCAGTCCTAATCTTGTCTGGTCGTGCGTGTCCGCACAGTCTGTATCGGCGAATTCTTGGCCGCTTGGCCGGCTGTTCCGCCATCGTCCGCCATCCGGTATCGGACCAGCATATGGCTACGGGACAGGAACGTCTTGCTCGCCGCGCCCGCGAGCAGCGCAGCATGTATCACATTTGACCGGCCAAGTGCCAAATCCAATTGTTTCGAGGTTAGCGCCGTCACGACGGGAATTTCGGCGGATTCATCGCCATTCGCGCCATTTTGCCTAACCAAGGCGTCCAATTTGCGGATTCCGTCCGCGGCAGCGTCCGAAGCGTGAATCAGCGCCCTGATTGGGCCCCGGGCCTGCCGCTCGATGGTGTCCGCTACCTTGCCAAACCCGGTAACGGCCTGCCCCGCCTTGGCGGCCATGGCGAGGGCCTCGATCACAAACCGCACCAGCAAGGCTTCGGTATCGGCGGCAAGCGTCGGCGCCACCCGCACCTCGCGCTTGAACCCCCTGGTAAATTGGTGACGCCGGACGGCTTCCGCAATCGCTTGATGTAAAGCCGAAATCCACAGGCCGCGGCCGGGAAGCTTGCGCTTCAAATCGGGAATTACCTCGCCGGAGGGCGCGACGACAAACCGGATCAACTCATCGATCGGCCGCACCTTTCGGCTGACCGCGCACATCCGCATAGTCGCGGACCTTTCGGTCCGCGGTCCATGGTCGAGTTCGGGGTCGGCGAGGGCGAGCATCGAGGCGACATGGCTCCATTCATCAGGCCGGCTGGCCTTCGGTGGCCTCTGCCTCCTCGGTCTTCTTGGCGAGATCGGCCTCCGTGATCCAGCCGGCGAGGACGCGCGCCTGCATGATCATGCCCTCGGCGTCGTCGCGCGAGACTTCATTGACGTCAAGAATGCCAGGGTGCTTGGTCGGCTCGCCGCCTTCCTTGCGTTCGGTCCAGCCCACCAGGTCGTCGGTGGCGCAGCCGGCCAGGTCTTCGACGGTCTTGATGTCGTTCTCACCGAATTTCACCAGCATCTTCGAATTGACCCCGGGCACCTTCTTCAAAGCGTCATCCACGCCAAGCTCCTTGCGTTTGTTTTCGAGCTCGCTCTCGAGCCGTTCCAGATATTCCTTGGCGCGATTCTGCAACTCATTGGCCGTCTCGTCATCAAAGCCCTCAATGCCGGCCAGTTCCCTGACATCGACCAGCGCGAGTTCCTCCACCGAGGTGAAACCTTCCGAAGCAAGCAATTGGCCGACCACCTCGTCGACATTGAGGGCTTCCATGAACACCCGCGTCGAGTTCTCGAAATCGGCCTGCCGGCGTTCGGATTCCTCCTGCTCGGTCAGGATGTCGATATCCCAGCCGGTCAGCTGCGAGGCGAGGCGAACATTCTGTCCGCGCCGGCCGATCGCCAGCGACAGCTGGTTGTTGGTGTCGGGCACCACAACTTCGATCCGCTCACGGTCTTCATCGATCACCACCTTGGAGACTTCGGCGGGTGCCAGCGCGTTGACCACGAAGGTGGCGATATCGGGCGACCAGGGAATGATGTCGATCTTCTCGCCCTGCAATTCGTTGACCACGGCCTGCACGCGCGATCCGCGCATGCCGACGCAGGCGCCGACCGGATCGACCGACGAATCCCTCGAGATCACGCCGATCTTGGCGCGCGACCCGGGGTCGCGGGCCACGGCCTTGATCTCGACAATGCCGTCATAGATTTCCGGAACTTCCTGCGCGAACAGTTTCGCCATGAATTGCGGATGGGTGCGGGACAGGAAAATCTGCGGGCCGCGCGTTTCGCGCCGCACATCGAAAATATAGGCGCGGACGCGATCGCCGTTGCGGAACACTTCACGCGGCAGCATCTCGTCGCGGCGCACGATAGCCTCGCCCCGGCCCAGATCGACGATGACGCTGCCATATTCGACGCGTTTGACGATGCCGTTGACGATATCGCCGATGCGGTCCTTGAATTCCTGATATTGCCGGTCGCGCTCGGCCTCGCGCACCTTTTGCACGATCACCTGCTTGGCAGATTGCGCGGCGATGCGGCCATATTCCAGCGGCGGCAAGGTATCGGCGATGGTGTCGCCGATCTGTGCGCCGGGATTGGCGCGGCGTGCGTCTTCCAGTGAAATCTGGTTTGCGGAATTTTCGACCTGCTCTACCACCAGCATGTGGCGCGACAGCCGCAGCTCGCCCTTCTTGGCGTCGATCTCGGCGTGAACGTCGGTCTCGCTGCCGTAGCGGGCGCGCGCCGCCTTGGCGATGGCGTCTTCCATCGCCGCAATGACGATGCCGCGGTCGATCGACTTCTCGCGCGCAACCGCGTCCGCGATCTGCAGCAATTCGAGTTTGTTGGCGCTGACTGCCATGGCTTAGTCTCCTCTCACAGGATCGGTTTCGCCCCTGCGCGCCCTCTCGGCGGCGAGGCGGTGTTGCTTGGTATTCTTCGGAACCGGTTTTCTTGCCGATTTCGGCTTACGGCTGTTCGCATGCGGCGCGGGCGGCGGTTCAAGCCCGAGGCTGCGCTTCAGCTCGCGCTCAGCGGCCTTGCCGCGCCGCATCGATTCCGCGATCAATTCGTCGGTAAGCACCAGTCGTGCCTCCGCAATGTCCTCCATCGGCAGCAGGACGCTTAAATCCTCGTCCGCCTTGGCGTCATCGCGATCCAGCCGCACCGCGCCGCCCTCGACGCCGCCAAGCGTGCCGCGGAACCGTTTGCGGCCCTGATGGGCGAGCGCCATTTCGATCTTCACGCGGTGGCCGCCAAAGCGTTCGAAATCGGAGCGGCGAACCAGCGGCCGGTCGATCCCGGGCGACGAAATCTCGAGCCGATAGGCGCGATCGATCGGGTCCGCAACATCAAGCACCGGCGACAGCGCCCTTGAGATCGCCTCGCAATCCTCGATCTGCATCGAGCCGTCCGGCCGTTCCGCCATGATCTGGACGGTGCAGCCCGCCTCTCCCGAAATCTTGATCCGCACCAGCCGGTAGCCCATTCCCTGCAACACCGGCGCGGCAACCGCCGACACACGTGCCGCCACGCCCGGCTCGACGACGAGGCGCGGCTCGGCGAGCAGATCGGCATCCACGGAACCAGCAGTCGGATCGGTCATATCCAGTGTCAAAATTTGCCTTTTGGGCGGTCGTGTTTGCGATTTTCTGACTTTCGTCGGGTCGGACGGGGCCAAAGCTCCCGGTCCCGCCGGTCTGTCCGAACCAAACCCGGCATCGCATGTGGCGGGGCCGGCTCAGGTAATAAAAAAGAGCGGGTCCCGGGGGGCCCACTCTCAATACGCGATCGTATGAGAACCATAAGTTGCGGCTGATATAGCGGTTTTCCCCCCACCCGGCAAGGCCCGCGAGGCCCTAGCGCTGCCAATTTTGGCCGGCCTGAGCAGTGATTTCGGGCCTAACCCTTCCTTCACCATGCCCTCCTAAATTGAATTGCCGAAAAACCCTCGGCTCGCGCCGGGCTTAAGTGTGTTTCATGACCGTCGCCACGTCGTTGATCCCCGGACTCGATGAGATCGTCAGTCAGGGCGATCCCAAACGTCTCGGAGAGGTGGCCCGCCGGATCACCGAGCTGTTCGTGCAGGGGGCAGCGAACTTCCGCACCGATCATGTCGATCTGTTCGACCACGTGCTGATCGATCTCGTGTCGCAATCCGAAATTCCCGTCCGTGCCAATGTTGCCGAGCAAATGTCGGTCATTGCCAACGCACCGCGCATATTGGTCGGCCAACTCGCACGTGAGGACGAGATATCGGTCGCGGGTCCGGTGCTGCGCTGCTCGCCCGTGATCGAAGAGCAGGTCCTGCTCGAAATTGCGCGCATGAAAGGGCAGAGCCATCTGCTGGCGATGACGGAGCGGCCGAAGCTTTCGTCTGACCTGACGGACGTCATCGTGCGCCGCGGCGACCGCGATGTCGTCAGGCGCACGGCGGCCAATGCGGGAGCATTATTTTCGCAAGCCGGCTATTTGACGCTGGTCAAGCGCGCCGGCCGGGACAGTGTCCTGACACTCACGGTCGGTCAGCGCGACGATCTGCCCGACCAGATCTTGAAAGCGCTCTTGGCAGGATCGGCAGAGGTCATCCGCCGGCGCCTGTTCGAAGCGGTCGAGCCCGGCAGGCAGGAGGCGATCGGCCGCGCGATACGCGAGATTTCCGGCGCAGCTGAGCGGGTCGAGAGCGGTCGTGATTTTGCGCCGGCCCAGCGCACGATCCTTTCGCTGTACCGAGTCGGCGATCTGAACGAGGTCGCACTGCTTGGATTTGCAAAGGCGTACAGATACGAGGAATCGGTTGCCGCTCTGTCGGCAATGTCGGGCGTGCAAATCGCGACGCTGGATCGCCTGATGGCCGGCGACCGTCACGATCCCTTCCTGATCCTCGGCAAGGCGATCGGACTGAAATGGGCGACCGTGCGCGCCTTGATCCTGCTTCGGCTGGGCCCGGCCCGGCCACCGTCTCCGATGGATATCGAGAACGTGCGATCGAACTTCATGCGCTTGATGCCTTCGACCGCGGAGCGGGTCGTGAACTTTTGGCGGGTTAAGGCAATCGGCGTGACTTCGCCATCATTGTCGGTGACGAGCTAGCCTTTCTTCCTAAATCGCAAATACGCCGCACTGCGGCCTTCGCGCTCAGCTTTGCGGCCGTATCGCGTCATCGTGTAGTCGGACCACGGCTCGCGCCAGTCGGATGCACGCTCGGCGGTCCAGATGAAATCATGCGAGCGTGCAAAATGCGCCAGCGTCCACGCGCAATAGTCGTCGATATCGGTGACGAAGCGAAACTCTCTCCCCGGCTTCAGGATTCGGGCCATGGCCGCGATCGTCGCGTCCTGGACAAAGCGCCGCTTCCAGTGTCGCCGTTTCGGCCACGGATCAGGATGTATGAGGTCAATTCGCTCGAGCGAATGTGTTGGTGCCCACGTCAGCCATTCGGCGGCATCGCCCGCGAACAGCCGGATATTGCCGATGTTGTCGGCTTCGATCAGCGCCAGGATCTTGGCCATGCCGTTGACGTAAGGCTCGCAGCCGATGAAGCCGATGTTCGGAAAAGCGCGCGCTTCCGCGACCAAGTGCTCGCCGCCGCCAAATCCGATTTCGAGTCTGACGCCATCGACCGGGGCATCGAACAGTCCGGCAAGATCTTTCGGTTGCGGACCGGCAATGTCCAACGCTAGCCGCGGCAGCAAATGTTCGATGAGGTCGGCCTGGTGCGCTCGCAGCCGATGACCTTTGCGTCGGCCAAAGAACGAGCCCTGGGGGCGAACGGTGGCCGCATCGCCGGACGACGCATCGCGATGACCAGGATCCCGCTTGGCACTCATCGCATATCCGAGTTCAACAACAGCATTGTCCATGTCAACAACATTGCCCATGTCGGCAACATTTGCACGGCGAAAGACGGGTTTGCCCGCGCGGGCCCCGGAAGGACAGCCAGCCTCAACGCTTGTCTGGGGCTTCGCGCGCGGCGATTTGTTCGACCAGTTCGACGATGCTGCGCCGAAGCTTGGCATCGGTGATGCGCGTGAATGCGCGGGTCAGCGCCAGACCTTCGGAGGTCGCGAGGAAGTCGGACACGTAAGACGGCGAAGTCGCTTCGGGGAAACCTTCGGCATTCGCCATGCCGCTGGGTCCACCCTCGAACAGGAACGACACCGGCACCTGAAGTATTTCGGAGATCTGCTGAATGCGGCTTGCGCCAACCCGGTTGGTGCCCTTTTCGTATTTCTGAACTTGCTGGAATGTGAGCCCGAGCGCCTCGCCGAGCTTTTCCTGGCTCATGCCGAGCATGATGCGGCGCATGCGCACACGACTGCCGACATATTTGTCAACAGGGTTGGGCGCTTTGGTCGACATCGCCAACACTCCTTGGGATTACCCCGGTGTACCGATGGGTTCTCAAGCAGGTACTACAATGCGAATTGCGCGGCTGGTCTGTCAACTGGTGGATGTCGAAGTGCGAGCTTTTCCGCCGGGATTCGAAGCGGAGGCGACAATCACTGCCGTGAAGTATATTTCCCGACACGTCGTGTGACGACCAACATGAGGGCGACCGCGACGATGATGGCGGCTGGAATGTCGCCGACGCGCGCGTAGAATGTCGGGGCGATCGCGGAAGGCAGGCCGGAATCGAGCACCCCTTCGACCCCGAGACCTAATCGCGCGACGATTCGTCCCAGTGGATCGATCACCGCGGATATGCCGGTGTTTGCAGCGCGAACGACCGGCAGCCCCTGCTCGATGGCGCGCAGCCGCGCCTGTTGCAGGTGCTGATAGGGGCCGGTCGATATTCCAAACCACCCGTCATTGGTGAGGTTCACGATCCAGCCCGGACGGTCATCGCGTTCGACAATTTCACCGGGAAAGATGGCCTCGTAGCAGATCAGTGGTAGCGCGCGCGGCGCATTCGGAATCTCCATGGCGCGTCGCCTGATGCCCGGAATGAATCCGCCTTGAACCCTTGTGAGCTGCTCCAGTCCGATTTTCTCCAGCCAGTTCTGGAACGGAAGAAATTCGCCGAACGGCACCAGGTACAGCTTGTCGTAAACCGACAGCACGCTGCCGTCGTGATCGATGACGTAGATCGAATTATAAGCGCGTGTAATTCGCGCCCCGGGCGGAAGTTCGGGCGCGCGCACCGAGCCTGTGATCAGGACGGTTCCCTTGGGCAGCAGATCGGCGATCTGCGCCATCGCATCGGCTTCGCGGGTCAGGAAAAACGGGAACGCCGATTCCGGCCAGATCAGGATATTGGCGTCACGAACGCCGGTGGATTGCGGTCCGGACGCGCGGTCGGACAATGTCAGATATTCTTTCATCACCTCCGCCTTGGCGGAGTAGTTGAACTTCACATCCTGCTGCAGATTGGGTTGCATGATCCGCAACTTGACGTTCGCGAGCAACACAGTCGGCCGCGTGCTCAAGCGAACGGCGCCGAAAATCACCATGGCGAACAGCAATGCCAGTCCCATCGCCGGCGCGATCCAGGGCCTGCGCCCGCGCACGCCTCCGTCGATCAGCGCGGCGGGGCTGGCAAAGATCGCGACCGCAAGAAACGTCAGACCCCACAGGCCGATCAGCGACGCTGACTGCGCCAGCGCCAACGGCTCGCTTAGCGCGTAGCCGAAGGAGTTCCACGGAAAGCCCGTGAGCGCGTGACCGCGCAGCCACTCGCTCAGCGTAAGACTTGCGGCGAGCGCAAGCACCCGCGAAGCATCTCGCGTCCAGAGCAGCCGCGCGAGCGCGAAGCCGAGCGCAGTAAACAGCGCCAGATAAGCGGGCAGGCCCAATATGGCGAACGGCAACAGCCATGCGAAGGTCGGAGCATCGACCAGAAAGGCATAGCCGATCCAGTACAGCCCCGGGACGAAATAGCCGAGCCCGAACCACCACCCGGCCATCGCCGCCGCGGGCACACCGCGAAGCCGTCCGGCGCCTGCGCCGTCGATCAGCCAGACCACGACCGGAAAAGTCGCAAACAGCACGGGCCAGGCGTTGAATGGCGCCATCGCGAGTGCCGAGAACGCGCCGGCGAGAAGTGCGATGGCCGCGCGCTTCCATCCCCAAGCCAGGATGATCGCAAGACCGGCGGTTCGTAAGTTGCCAGCGATGGTCACAATGAGCCGGCTCCGTCGATCGGCGAATTCGGTTGATCGGCTGCTTGCGCCGACCCCGTGTCGGAAGCGGCTTCGCGGCGACGGCTCTCGCGCTGGCTGCGCAAAATCGTGCGCTCCTTCCGCGTCGCGATGCGCAGGCGCTTGACGCGCCTCGGATCGGCGTCGAGTACCTCGATTTCAAAACTGCCGGGCCCGGAAATGACTTCGCCACGCACCGGCAGCCGGCCGACCTGGCTCACCAGATAGCCGCCAAGCGTCTCGACTTCCTCGCCGGCTTCGCCAGTGACGAACTCCTCGCCGATGACGGAACGTACGTCATCGAGGCTGGCGCGTGCATCGGCGATGAAGGAATTGTCGGCTTGTCGGACGATCGCCGGCGGCTCGTCGCTGTCATGTTCGTCGTCGATCTCGCCGACGATCTGTTCGACAATATCTTCGATCGAAACCAACCCGTCGGTTCCACCATACTCATCGACCACCAGCGCCAGGTGAATGCGCGAAGCTTGCATCTGCGCCAGCAGATCGATCGCCCGCATCGAGGGCGGCACGAACAGGAGTTTGCGGATGATGTTGGCTTCCGAAAGCGGCAGTGCCAGATCGACCGCGCGCAGATCGAGACCCGCGGGGAACGGCTTCTTGCGTTTGGCGCCGCCCTTGCCCTTCTCGGAAATCCGCGCCCGCGCGGTCATGAATGCCAGAAGATCGCGGATGTGGACGATGCCTTCGGGATCATCGAGCGTCTCGTCGTACACCACCAGGCGGGAATGCGCGGCGCTTTCGAACAGGCCCATCAATTCGCCGAGCGGAATGTCGCGTTTCACCGCGACGATGTCGGCGCGATGAATCATGACGTCGGCGATGCGGCGTTCGTGCAAGGAAAGGATGTTGCGCAGCATGGTGCGCTCGATCGCCGAGAAGCCGACCTCGTCGGGCGTACTCGCGTCAAGCACGACCTGAAGGTCGTCGCGCACCGAGCCCGGCTTCCATCCGAACAAGGTGCGGATCGCCCGCGTCAGCCAGTTGTCGGCGACGGGGTGCATGACCTCGCCATCCTGCACCACGGCCGGCAGGTTGGGCGTGTTGCGCGGATTGTCGTGGATCGGTTCTGAGTCCGCCATCTCAGTTCCTCCGTTCCGCATAGGGGTCGGGAATGCCGAGCTGCGAAAGGATTTCCCGCTCCAGTGCTTCCATCGCCTCGGCTTCACCGTCCTTTTCGTGATCGTAACCGATCAGATGCAGAAAGCCATGAATCGCAAGATGGCCGAGATGATGGTCGAACGGCGTTTCCCCTTCGTCGGCCTCCTTGCGCGTCGTCTCGTAGGCGATCGCGATGTCGCCGAGCATACGCGGCGCATCGCCGGCTGCGCGCCGGCCCGTCGGCTGCAAGGCGGGAAACGACAGCACGTTGGTCGGCTTGTCGATGCCGCGCCAGTTGCTGTTGAGCGTCCGGATGCCGGCGTCGTCAGTCAGCATGACCGCAACTTCGCTCTCCCCGACATCGGCGGTGACGAACTCGGCAGCGGTGGCGATGGCGCGATGGATGATGGCCTCGGCGTCCGGTTCGGCCTGCCAGCAATCGGCGACCACAAGAACCTCAAGAGCGGGAAGGGCAGAAGTTGCCATCGGTCCGGAATTCTGTTTGCGGCGGGAAGTCGCTCCCGGCACGCTTTCGGCGGCAATCTTTGGCATCAAGTCTTGCTGGTTGCCGGTCGCTGCGGCAATCCTTCATAGGCTGCGACGATCCGCGCCACCAGTTCGTGGCGGATCACGTCCTCGGCGGTGAAGTTCACCTGGGAAATCCCTTCGACCCCGTTGAGCAGCCGGGCGGCCTCCGCGAGCCCCGAAGTCTGCCCGTTCGGCAGGTCGACCTGGGAGGGGTCGCCGGTGACGATCATGCGGCTGTTCTCGCCGAGCCGCGTCAGAAACATCTTCATCTGCATCGACGTGGTGTTCTGCGCCTCGTCCAGAATGATGACGGCGTTGGTGAGCGTGCGGCCGCGCATGAAGGCCAGCGGCGCAATCTCGATTTCGCCGGTTTGCAGCGCGCGTTCGACGATGCGCGAATCCATCAGGTCGTAGAGCGCATCGTAAATCGGCCTTAAGTAAGGATCGACCTTCTCGCGCAAGTCGCCGGGCAGGAAGCCGAGCCGCTCGCCGGCTTCGACCGCGGGGCGTGACAGGATGATACGATCGATTTCCTTGCTTTCGAACAGTTGCGCGGCATGGGCCACCGCGAGCCAGGTCTTGCCGGTGCCCGCCGGGCCGATGCCGAACACCAGTTCGTGGCGCTTGAGCGCGCGGATGTAGGAGTCCTGTGCGGCGGTTCGCGCCCGCACCGGACGCTTGCGCAGGTTGATGGTCTCGAACGCCGACTTGACCACTTTGGCGTCGTATTCAAACAGCGAGCCTTGCGCGATCACCGCGCGGATCGCGCCTTCGACGTCGCCCTGGGCCAGTTCGTGCCCCTGCACGGCTTGCGCATATAGCGTTTCGAGCACGCGCCGCGCGGAATCGCAGCCGTCGCGAGAGCCCGCGACCGTGATGTGATTGCCGCGAGAATCCACGACAACGCCAAGCCGTCGCTCGATCAGCGCCAGATTTTGCCCGTAAGGTCCGACCAGTGCCGAGGCAGCACGGTTGTCATCGAAGTCGATGACGAACTGTGTTTCGGGCGGGATTTGCATGTCGCGATCGAGTTTGCGGCCAGGAGCAAGCGAAGGTGAATCCGATGCACTCTTTGGCAAGGGTTCAGGCTCCTGTGGTGATTTCTGAAAGTGTCGAGAATGCTGGCGGCGCCGGCCGCGACTGCGGAGGGGTCGCAAGCTCTCCGAGCAGGCTGTAGCGCTCGAGGCTTTGGACCCTTACCGGCAGGACCTGCCCGATGATCCCCTCGGACGCCATCACATGCGCCGGCTGCAAATAGGCGGTGCGGCCGACGATCTGGCCGGGATTGCGGGCGGCGCGTTCGAACAACACGTCGACGGTGCTCCCAATCATGGCCTTGTTGAAGGCCGATTGCTGGCTGTCGATCAATTCCTGAAGCCGCCCCAATCGCTCGTCCATTTCTTGCGCTGACACCGTCTCCTGCAGATCCGCCGCCGGTGTGCCAGGCCGCGGCGAATATTTGAACGAATAGGCGCCAGCGTATCCGATTTGTGTGGCCAGCGCGAGGGTGGCCCGAAAATCTTCCTCGGTTTCGCCGGGGAAACCGACGATAAAATCCGATGAGAACGCAATGTCTTGGCGGACCGCACGAAACCGGTCGATCACGCGCCGGTAATCACCAGCGGTATGCCGGCGGTTCATGACGGCAAGAACCCGGTCGGAGCCGGATTGCACCGGCAGATGCACGAACGGCATCAGGGCGGCGAGATCGCGATGGGCCTCAATCAGCGTTTCGTCCACATCGCGGGGATGGCTGGTGGAGTAGCGCAGGCGGGCGATGCCGGGAATTTCCGCGAGACGGCGCAGCAAGGTGCCGAGCGGCCAGATTTGTCCGTCGGGACCCTCGCCGTGATAGGCGTTGACGTTCTGGCCGATCAGGGTGATTTCGCGGACGCCATGGTCGGCGAGCCGCTTCACGTCGTCGACGATTTTGGCCACCGGCCGCGACACCTCGGCGCCGCGCGTATAGGGCACCACGCAGAACGTGCAGAACTTATCGCAGCCTTCCTGCACCGTTACGAAGGAAGATATGCCGCGGGCGCGGATCGCCTCCGGCGTTGGCGGCGGCAGAAATTCGAATTTGTCGCGCACGGGAAATTCGGTCTCGATCGCCCGGCCGTCCTTTTTTGCAAGCGCCAGCAATTCGGGCAGATGGTGATAGCTTTGCGGGCCGACCACCACATCGACCACCGGCGCGCGCGCGATGATCTCGCCGCCTTCGGCCTGCGCGACGCAGCCGGCCACTGCGATGCTCATTTGGCGGCCGTTGCGCGCGGCTTCGTCCTTCATGACGCGAAGCCGACCGAGTTCGGAGTAGACCTTTTCAGAAGCCTTTTCGCGAATGTGACAGGTATTGAGGATCACAAGATCCGCGTCGTCTGCGTTGGCTGTCTCGACAAAGCCTTCACCCGCCAGCGTGTCCACCATGCGTTGCGCATCGTAGACATTCATCTGGCAACCATACGATTTGATGTGCAGTTTGCGCGGCTTCATGGAACCGGAATGCTGGGCCGAAATGGCGCCAATGCGGCGCAAGGCTCAATTATAGGCTAAACGCGCGAAAATCCAGCTTTTGGGGCGTTATTCCGGGACACGAAGGTTAATTTAGGATTTTTCGTCGTCGAGCGGGATGCAATAGAGTTCCAGGCGGTGATCGACCAGCTTGTAGCCGAGCTTGCGGGCGATCTCGGCCTGCAGTTTCTCGATCTCCTCGGAGGTGAATTCGATTACCTTGCCGTCACGCAGATTGATCAGGTGATCGTGGTGGCTGTCGCGCATCTGCTCGTAGCGGGCGCGGCCCTCGCGAAAATCGTGCCGCTCGATAATGCCGGCATCCTCGAACAGCTTGACCGTGCGATATACGGTGGAGATCGAGATCTTGTCGTCGACGGCGACACAGCGGCGGTACAGTTCCTCGACGTCGGGATGATCCTCCGCCTCCGCCAGCACACGTGCAATGACGCGGCGCTGCTCGGTCATGCGCATGCCGGTGGCGGCGCAACGCGCCTCGATTCCGGAAGCCTTGAGCGCGGGTGTGGATTTCAGCGCGGTCATTTCGGGGCAGCCACCTGGGCAGGTTCGGACGTTACCGATAATAGCACGTTCTGCCACCGCGCGGGCGTCACGACAAGTCGCGCCGCATCAGGAGCGCGTTTAACGGTTCCCCCCCGCCCTGCCGGTAATAGCGTTCCCGCCGCCCCACAACGCCAAACCCGGCGCGCTCGTAAAGCCGCCGTGCCGGCTGATTGTTTTCTTCCACTTCCAAAAATACCGTTCGCACGCCGCGGCCGGCCAGGTGGCCCAGATGGGTCAGCAACAGGTTGTAGGACAGGCCGCGGCCGCGATGGCTTTCGGCAACGGCAATCGAAAGAATTTCGGCCTCATCCGCAGCCATGCGGGACACGGCAAAGCCGATTGTCTTTCGTCCCATTCTGAGGCGATGGACCAGCGTATTGCGCTCGGTCAGCATCGTCTCGAATTCGCCTTCGCCCCATCCTCGATGAAACGACGCGCCGTGAATCTGCGCCAGCGCCGGCGCATCGCGCAGGCTCGCAGGCTCGACCACAGCTGTGCCGCCGCTCCACAATTCGGAAAGCCATGTCATCATGAGGAAGCGGGCTGTGCGGCCTTTTGCAGCGGGTCCTTCGCAGGCTTGGCATCGGGTGGACGCAGATAGAAGGGGCGGGCCGGCGCGGTGTTGGGGCTGACGGCGGCGCCCAGCCACCCCACCCAGGCGATATCCGGAGCTATTTGCGCGTCGACCTTGAATGGAGGCACGGCGTGGGCCGGCCAGCGGTTGGCGAGAATTGTGGCGGCGTTGCCAACCAGATGCGGCGCGCCGAACCGCCAGGCGTTGAGCGCCTCTTCGATCGGCGCGACCCGTGGCCGGATCAGCGAACTGCCGTTGCCGCTGACAACCTGAAGATAGACCTGGTCATGCCGGGCATCGATTGCCGAGATCACCGGGTTTTCGCCGTTCTGGCTGACCACGGGTGCGGCATACGCCGTCAGCGTGGTGACGCCGACCACCGGCTTGTTGGCGGCCAGCGCAATGCCCCGCGCCGCCGAGAGACCCACGCGCAATCCGGTAAAACTTCCAGGTCCGGTGGTTACCGCGATGCGGTCGAGCGCGGCGAATGCGACGCCGGACTTCTCAATGACACGCCCGATCAGCGGCATCAGCGCCTCGGCATGGCCGCGCTTCATGGCCTGCGATTCCTGCGCGATCAGCTTGCCGGCTTCGGTGTCCAGCACCGCGGCGGCGCAGGCATCGAGCGCGGTGTCGATGGCAAGGATCAGCATGCCGCGAGTTATATCAGCTTATTTCAAGCTGTCGTCCCGGCGCGCACAGCTTTGTGGCGCGCTCTCTTGCCGCATTGCGGTGGGCCTGCCGTCGCACGCCCACCCGAGCGCTACATCGGCCGGACTTCGACCACATCGGGCACGAAATGCCTGAGCAGGTTTTGAATGCCGTGCTGCAAGGTGGCAGTCGACGACGGGCAGCCCGAGCAGGCGCCCTTCATATTGAGATAGACGATGCCGTCCTTGAAGCCGCGGAAGGTGATGTCGCCGCCGTCATTGGCGACCGCCGGCCGCACCCGGGTTTCGATCAGGTCCTTGATGGTCGCGACCGTTTCCGCATCGGCTTCGTTAAAGAACTCGTCCGCCTCGTCGGCAGCTTCGTCGCTTCCGGCGCTGCCATCGGCCAGCAGCGGCGCACCCGACATATAATGTTCCATGATCGCGCCGAGGATCGCCGGCTTCAGATGCTGCCAATCGCTGTCGTCCTTGGTTACGGTGACAAAATCGGAACCGTAAAAGACGCGCGT
This sequence comes from uncultured Alphaproteobacteria bacterium, assembly GCA_963722265.1. Classification (GTDB taxonomy): domain Bacteria; phylum Pseudomonadota; class Alphaproteobacteria; order Rhizobiales; family Xanthobacteraceae; genus Bradyrhizobium. The sequence goes on from CAVRKR010000005.1 coordinate 246,154, forward strand.
GACACCGGGCACGCTGAACAGCCTCTCAGCGAGCGGTGAACGCGAAGCGGCCTCGCGGCTGGCAAATTCCATCGTGCCGCCGTCGAGCACGGTGCGGCCGGGAATGAACTTCAGGGTGGCAGGATTGGGCGTGGCTTCGGTCTGAATAAACATGGTTTTCTCCGGCGCCGGTTCAAAGCCGGGCGCGTATGGTCTTCTAACAGATGGGCTAGACGGAACGCACGGTCAAGGGGAGGGATGGCTCCCATGCCGGCCGGTTGGGCACGGGGAAAGGCGGATTTTTACGATAGTGCGTCGATTTCCACGTCGCTCAAATCGCCGGGGACGATAACGACCGGAATGGGGAAGGTGCCGACCGCATTCGCCATCGTTGTGATGATCGGACCCGGGCCCTCGGGGCCGGGATTGGCGGCCAATACCAGCATTGCGATGTCGACGTCCTTTTCGATCACGTCAATCATCTGCTCGGTCGGATCTCCCTCGCGGATCGCCCGTTCCGGCGTAAGCGCGGCAATGCCGTTGGCGCGCCCGGCCGCGCGATCGAGTGCGGCGTTGGCGTCCTCCAGTGCCTCTGCGCGCATGATGTCGGCGACACCCAGCCATTGCTGGTTCTGGTCCTCGATTTCGATGATGCGAAGCATCACCACACCGCCGCCGACCCGCATCGCCCAGCGGCTCGCGTAGTAGACCGCACGGTCCCATTCCGCGGTGTCGTCAACGATAACAAGACATTTTGGTTTGTGACCCGTCTCGTAGCTACGTCGCTGGGAGGTCATGCATGTTCCGAGGCTGCGCCAAGCAGGCTGCATGCTGCCACGCCTCAGCCATGCCCGACAAGCGGCTGCGTCGTCGCGCATTCGCAAAAGTGCTGTTTTTACGAAGGCGCGCGCACCATTAGGTGCGCCGCGTCATTTCATCCGCCGGGTACGGAACTATTTCTTCCGAACAAAGCCGACGATGTCCTTCGCCAGGTTCAGGGTTTCGTCGGCGATGGCTCGCGCCCGATCGGCGCCGTCGATCAGAATGGCATCGACGTAGCCGGGGTCCGCGACCAGGCGTTTCATCTCGGAGGCGATCGGCGACAATCGTGAGACGCAGAGTTCGACCAGCGAATTCTTGAAGTTTGAGAACTGTCCGCCGCCGAAATCGCGAAGCACGTCGGACTTGGTGCGGCCCGACAATGCGGCATAGATCCCGACCAGGTTGTCGGCCTCGGGACGGCACTCCAGACCCTTTTCCTCCGTCGGCAGTGGCTCGGGGTCGGTTTTTGCCTTGCGGATCTTCTGCGCGATGGTGTCGGCATCGTCGGTCAGGTTGATCCGCGAATTGTCCGAGGCATCCGATTTCGACATCTTCTTGGTGCCGTCGCGCAATGACATCACCCGTGTCGCCGGGCCCGTGATCAGCGGCTCGGGCTGCGGGAAAAACAGCCCGTCGTTAAATCCGTGGCTGCGGATCGAGTCGCCGAAATCATTGTTGAATTTCTGCGCGATATCGCGGGACAGTTCGAGGTGCTGCTTCTGGTCCTCGCCGACCGGCACATGGGTAGCGCGGTAAAGCAGAATGTCGGCCGCCATCAGCACCGGGTAATCATATAGCCCGACGGAAGCATTCTCGCGGTCCTTGCCTGCCTTTTCCTTGAACTGCGTCATGCGGCTGAGCCAGCCGACGCGCGCGACGCAGTTGAAGATCCAGGCCAGTTCCGCGTGTCCGGATACCTGGCTCTGGTTGAATACGATGTGCTTCTTGGGATCGATGCCTGAGGCAATGAAGGCCGCGGTGACTTCCCTCGTATTGCGCGCGAGTTCGGTCGGGCCGCCCCAGACGTCCACACCTTGTGTGATCGCGTGCAAATCAACGACGCAATAGAGGCAGTTGTGGGTCTCCTGCAATTTCACGAAGTTGACGACGGCGCCGAGGTAATTGCCGAGATGCAGATTGCCTGTCGGCTGCACGCCTGAAAATACCCGTTCAACAATCGCCATGGTCAGCTTTCCGAAGTCCGTCTGATTTCGCGCCAATTGCCGATCGGCGCTACGCGCCGTCAAGCAGCGCTGTGCGCCGTCAATTGCCATGTGAGCGTCAGTTGCGCAAGTCGGCGCCCGAGGTTTGTCGTATCGCGTTAACCGCCTCACCCCAGCGGATCACGCCGAGCAGGGCGAGAAGCAGGCCATAGATCGCGATTCCACCCGATATCAGCGTCACAACGAGAATGGCCTGTACGAGGCGATGCGCACTTTCGCCAAATCCCAGCACGAATGGCGCTGCCAGCCACAAGCACCCGCCCATCACAAAGGCGGCGGCGACGATGCGCGGCAATCGCCGGCGCGCCGCTTCATCGATCGAGAAGCCAAACGTCGCTGCGCCGCGCCGGATCAATGCCAGCGCATTGGTCCATGCACCGATGGCAATGCTGGCGGCGATACCGCCGACACCGAACAGTTGTCCAAGGACGATGGCCAAGGCGATCGCGGCAACGAAGCCCTTTATCGTCGCGAACAGGGGCGTGTTCGTGTCGTTGCGCGCGAAGAAGGCCGGCGACAACGCCTTGACCAGGACATGGGCCGGCAGGCCGAGCGCCAGCCATATAAGGGCCTGCGCAGTTCCGGCGGTATCGGTGGCGGTGAATACGCCGTGTTCGAACAGCATCCGCACTACGGGATCGCCGAGCGCTATCAATCCAAGCGTTGCCGGCAAGGCAAGGCCCACCGCGAGCTCGATGCCGCGTGACTCCGCATGCGCCATCGTCGTCCGATCGTCGACGCGCACCGCCCGCGTCAGCTCAGGGACCAGTACCGCGCCCATGGCGACGCCGACAATACCGAGCGGCAGTTCGATCAGGCGGTTGGCAAAATAGAGCCACGACACTGCCGAGGGCGACGCGGACGCGATGATCGCACCGCCGACGATAAGCAATTGCGGTCCGCAACCCGCAATCATGCCGGGAATCGCCTTGGCGAGAAAACCGCGCATCGGCGGATCGAACGCGATGCGGAGCGGCGTTGCGATGCGGCTACCGCCACGACGCAGCACCAGGATCAGCAATTGCGCCAGCCCGGCGATTCCGACCGTGGCCGCGATTGCCAGCGCGGCATGGGATGCATCCGGTCGCCGCAGGATGAGTACGATCATCACGGATATCAGCGCGGCGTTGAACAATAGCGGCGAGAACGCTGTCAGCGTGAAGCGCCCTTGCGCATTCAACAATGCCATCATCACCGTGGCCGGGCCTACGAACGCCAAGTATGGCAGCATCAGGCGGGCGTCGTCGGTGGCAAGTTGCAGCGTCTCCTGCCCGGCAAAGCCCGGCGCCAGTGCGGTAATGACAAAGGGCATCAAAAGCCCGATCACGCCGGCCGCGACGATCAGCGCCGCGCTGATGGTGCCGAGCACGCCCCCGGCAAACGCCGCCGCGGCGATCGGGCCGTCCGTCTCGCGCGCCCGCAGCCAAGCCGGGATCAGCGCCGCGTTCAGCGCGCCCTCCGCCAACAACCGCCTTACGACGTTGACGAGCTGAAAGGCCACTAGAAACGCATCCGCCACGGGGCCGGCGCCGAGCAGTGCCGCGACCATGGCATCGCGTACGAAGCCGAGCAGCCGCGAAGCCAGCGTTCCCGTCGATACCGTGAGGAAGGAGCGAATCATCGGCACTTCTATAGCAGCGTCGCTTGCTCGTGGCGGGAGGATCGTGATAGGCCGCTGCACCCAATTAGTGCGGTTTTCCCGCACCAGTGCCGTCGCCGCAACAGGACACCTGCAGGACATTTGGATGAGCTCAGCGAAATACGACGTTCTCGGGATCGGCAATGCGATTTTCGACGTGCTGGTAAAGGCAGACGAAAGCTTCCTCAGCCGCCACGGCATGACCAAAGGCGGTATGGCGCTGATCGACGAGGCCCGCGCCACGGCAATCTACCAGGACATGGGGCCGGCGACCGAGATGTCCGGCGGGTCGGCGGCCAACACGATTGTCGGCATCGCCAATCTGGGCGCGCGCGCCGCCTATGTCGGCAAGGTCAGGGATGACCAGATCGGCCGGCTGTACACGCACGACATCCGCGCCGCGGGCGTTGCGTTCGAGACGAGAGCTGCGGCGGATGGCCCGGCGACCGGCTGCTCCTACATCGTGGTGACCCCGGATGGCGAGCGCACGATGAACACCTATCTCGGCGCGGCGCAGGAACTGATGCCGGCTGATATCGACGCCGCCCAGGTCGCGGCTTCCGTAATGCTTTATCTGGAGGGTTATCTCTGGGATCCCACGAACGCCAAGGAAGCCTTCGTGAAAGCGGCGACGATTGCGCATGGAGCGGGCCGTCAGGTCGCGCTGACATTGTCGGATTCATTTTGCGTGGATCGCTATCGCGGTGAATTTCTTGACCTGATGCGCAATGGCACGGTCGATCTGGTGTTCGCGAACGAGGCCGAACTGCATTCGTTGTACCAGACTTCGGATTTTGAGACGGCGCTGAAGCAATTGCGCAGCGACGCCAGACTCGCGGTGGTGACGCGGAGCGAGAAGGGTTGCGCGGTTGCTTCAAAAGATGGCGTCATCGCGGTGCCGGCGTATCCAATCGAAGAAATCGTGGACACCACCGGCGCCGGCGATCTGTTCGCGGCCGGTTTTTTGTTCGGGCTCGCGCGCGGCACCGGTTATGAGAATGCCGGGCGGCTCGGGGCGCTCGCCGCGGCCGAAGTGATCCAGCACATCGGCGCGCGGCCGCAAGTCTCCTTGAAGGAATTGGCGAAGCAGAACGGGTTACCCGTGTGAGGGCGCCTCTCCCCGCGTTGCGCGGGGAGAGGAAAGCGAGGTTAGCCGCCCTCTCGCCGGACGCATCCAACCCGGCATAGACGCCGCGCTCGAAGCCAGCAAAGGCCTCCAGACATTTCTGGTCAAAGAACGGCAGCACCTGCATCAGGATCACGCCGGCGACGTCGCGCGACGGATCGATCCAGAAATAGGTGTTGGCAAGCCCGCCCCAGGCGAGGCTGCCCGGGCTGCGTCCTTCCGGAGTTTTCGTGGTGTTGATCAGGAAGCTCAAGCCCCACTTTTTCACAACGCCTGGAAAGAGATCGACATCGTTGGTCGCAAAAGCTACTGCTGAAGTCATCTTGGTAATGGTAAGCTCGCCGATGTGGTCTTGTCCCATCAACGCGACCGTCTCGGGCTTGAGCACTTGATTGCCGTTGCCGCGGCCCTTGTTGAGGATCATCTGGGTGAACTTGATGTAGTCGCCCGCGGTGCCGTAAAGGCCGCCGCCGCCCATGTGGAATTTCGGATCTTGATCGAGCTCGAACGGGATTGGCGCAAGAGACCCGTCGGGGTTGCGACCGTGCATGGCGACCAGGCGCTTGCGCTGTGATTCCCCGATCTTGAAATCGGTGTCAGTCATACCGAGTGGGGTGAACAGATCGTCGCGCAGATACGCACCGAGGCGCTGACCGCTCACCGCCTCGACCGCCTTGCCGACGAAGTCGATATTGATGCCGTATTCCCAGCGTGTGCCGGGATCGGCCATGAGCGGAATTCTAAGTGCATCGTTCTTGCAGGTGATAGTGCGGGGAAGCCCCGTCCTTTTCAGATACTGCACCGTGTCGCCGTTCCACATGTCGTAGCAGAAGCCGGCGGTGTGGGTCATCAGCTGGCGCAGCGTGATCGCCTTCTTGGCGGGCCGCAGCTTCGGCTCGCCCTTGGCGTCGAAGCCTTCGAGCACTTGCGGCGCAGCGAGATCAGGCAGCACCTTGCCGATCGGCGCATCCAGCGCGAGCTTGCCTTGTTCGACCAGCTGCATGGCGGCCGCTGCTGTAATCGCCTTGGTCATCGAGGCGATCCAGAACACGCTGTCCGCTGTCATTGCGTCGTCTTTGGACAGGTCGCGCTTGCCGAACGCGCCCTGATAGATCACCTCCTTGCTGTTGGCAGCCATCGCAACGACACCTGGAATTTCCTTGGCGTCGCTTTTCTGGCGCAGGCTCTGGTCGATCTGAGCTTTGCTCTGCATGGGGTCACCTCCGGGTTATTTTTTAAGCGGACGATCTTCCTCCCGGGCATCCCTTTCCGCCGGAGTGGCCTTAAGAAAGCAAGCCACTCGCAATCTCGTGATCGATAAGCTGGGGATGAGACAGACCGAACTGCCACACTTGCCATAATTCGTGGTCAATCGCGCCGCATTGTCGATGAATCTTGGCTTATCGCCGCTATCCTTGAGGCGCCAACCTGGAACCAACAGTTCAGTAATGCGTTCAAATCGCAGCACAAATGCAGCAGGAATGTTGCATCCGGCTGAGCGAATGGGTTCAAATCAGAAAATGGCGGCGTTGAGTGCCGCGGAGGGGCAGTGATGATCTCGACCTGGAGCGAATGGAAGCGATATCCGCGGACTGGGCGCGGCGAAAATCTCGAAGCGCCGATCACTCCGGGCATCTATGAAGTCCGCTACGCGTCAAGCGGCGCGCTGCACTCATTCGGCGCGGTCGATAACGTCGCCCAGGCGCTGGCGCTCCTGCCTGTTGGTTCCAAATCGTGGTTCGGCCGTCGCGAGCCGGCTGAGACGCCGGACCTCGAATACCGCACCTGCGCGACCTCCACCAAGGCAGATGCGAAGGCCGTCGCGGACCGGATGATCGGCCGCCGCGAAACCTATTTGAGCGGCGCGGCCTAAACGATCTTACCGGCCGCACGGAATTGAAACCCTCGAATTTGCTCGACGCTGCCGCGCTTTCGCGGGCGGTGCATTGCGGCCCGTTTGGGCCTATATTTGCACTTACAATTGAATAGAATACCCAAAAAATCCAAGGAGTGACGCCATGACCCCGACCGCTACCGCACGCGCATCGCACCCTTCCACGCCATCGCTGCACGACCGTCTGAAAGACGCCTCGCTCTTGCGTGATCGCTGCTACATCGACGGGACTTGGATCGGTACGCCATCCCGCCCCGTCACCAACCCGGTCAACGGCGTCGAACTCGCGAAGGTGCCGGTCATGAGCACGGCGGAAGCGACGCAGGCGGTGGAAGCCGCCGAGCGCGCATTTCCGGTCTGGGCGAAGCTCACCGCCAAGCAGCGCTCCAATATCTTGCGCAAATGGTTCGAACTGATCGTCGCCAATCGCGAAGACCTGGCGCTGATCCTGACCTCGGAACAGGGCAAGCCGCTCACGGAGGCGCTCGGTGAGGTCGACATCGGCGGCGCCTATGTCGAATTTTTCGCGGAAGAAGCGCGACGCGTGTATGGCGAAACCATCCCGACCCAGCGAGCGGATGCCCGCCTGCTCGCGATCAAGCAGCCGATCGGCGTCTGTGGCGCGATCACACCCTGGAACTTTCCGAACTCGATGATTACCCGCAAGGTGTCCCCGGCGCTCGCCGCGGGATGCACCGTCGTACTCAAGCCGGCCAACGAAACGCCGCTCAGTGCATTGGCGCTGGCGGCACTCGCAGAGAAGGCCGGCGTGCCGAAGGGCGTGTTCAACATTATCACCGGCAATTCGTCGGCGATCGGCAAGGTGTTGTGCGAGTACCCCGCCGTGCGCTTCGTCGGCTTCACGGGCTCGACCGAGGTTGGCAAGATTCTCTATCAGCAGGCTTCCGTCGGCGTGAAGAAGCTCGGGCTCGAACTCGGCGGCAACGCGCCGTTCGTGGTGTTCGACGATGCCGACATTGACGCTGCGGTCGAAGGAGCCATGGTCTCCAAATACCGCAACATGGGCCAGACCTGCGTCTGCGCCAACCGCATCTACGCCCAGGACAAGATCTACGATCAGTTCGTCGAAAAGCTCTCCAAGAAGGTCGCGGCGATGAAGATCGGCGACGGCACGGAGCAGGGCGTCACACAGGGGCCGCTGATCAATATGGAAGCGATCGACAAGGTCGAGAAGCACATCGCGGATGCGGTCAAGGGTGGCGCCAAGATCGTGACCGGCGGCAAGCGTCATGCGCTCGGCGGCAGCTTCTTCGAGCCGACGGTACTCGCCAACGTCAGGCCCGATGCGCTGGTAGCGAACGAAGAAACGTTTGGCCCGCTGGCACCGGTGTTTCGCTTCAAGGATGAGGCCGACGTGATCGCGATGTGCAACAATTCGCCATTTGGGCTCGCGTCCTACTTCTACTCGCGTGATCTCGGCCGGGTCTGGCGGGTCGCGGAGGCGCTGGAGTCGGGCATGGTCGGCGTCAATACCGGCCTGATCACGACGGAAGTGGCTCCCTTCGGCGGCGTCAAGGAAAGTGGCCTCGGCCGCGAGGGCTCGCATCATGGCATGGATGAATATGTCGAGATCAAATATGTGATGATGGCGGGGGTTTAGTCTCCCCGTCGTCCACGGACACCCGCCTCGGGCGAGCACGGCAACAAGACCACGCAAGGCTAGAGGCCCAGCGTGACTTCAGCCCAGTGCACGACGACCTCGCTGTTGAGGAAGTCGATGACACTGGGCTCGATCGTCTTGGGTTGATCGTGAGCGACCACGGCCGTTGCGACGATGGCATCGCAGCGGTCATTGAATGCAAATGCCAATGCCGAGTTCGGCGCGCGATAGGGCTCGGTGACCGCATAAGCGCGGCTGCGGCCGTTCATCCACGCGACCTTGATCTCGTGGCCCGGCGCCAACACCGCTGGCTTATCGCCCATCAAGTTGAAATCGCTCAGGCGATCGAGCTCATTGTCGTCGGAGACGCCGGTCTGGCAGTTGCAAAAGCCGATCTTGGCTCGAATGTAGAGGCTGACCTCGACCCCGCAGTCTGCCGCATCGCAGCGAAATGCTTTGCCTTTGCCCCATTCGTCGGTCGGGAAGGGCCATTGCACCTCCGCAAATCTGGGATTGCTGGGCGCTGCCCCCGACCTGCCGTGGCTTGCGATCGGCCAGGCGAAGAATGCCGACGCGCCTGCGAACGCGCCGAACGCGAACCCCAAAACCCCTGCGATGACGGCAATTCTTTTCATTGCGCGTGACGCCCTAGTTGCTCGCGACAAAGGCGCGGGCGGCGGCAAGCGTCGGCCGGTCGGAATCCGAATCCGCCGCGAGCGCGATCAGTTTTTCGTAATCGGCCTTGGCTTTCGCTGTATCGCCGAGCGCCTGCGCAGCCTTGGCCGCGCCGACATAGCCGTTGAAACGGTTCGGCTCCTTGGCCATTGTGGCTTCGAAAGCCGTCAGCGCCTCCTTTGCCATGCCGCGATCGAGCAGCATGAAGCCGTACAATTCGCGTGCCGGCGCCAGCGGGCCCGGCGTGACCGGCGCCTTTTCCGTGTTGTCCTCGGCATCGGCGGCGGCGGCCATCGCCTTCAGCGCGTCGTCATATTTGCCGTCGGCGTAAAGCACCCAGGCGTGCGCCACCTGCGCCTCGACATCGGCCTGGGTCGCCCAATAGGTTATTTTCGCCTCGCGCAGGCCGTCGCGAATTTCCGTCAGCTTAGCGACGTCTGCCTTGGCAGCGGCGGGATCGCCGGAGCGCGCGGCGCCGAGCGCGCGCGCGAAATAAGTGATCGCCATCGCCTGCGGAAACTTGCTTGCGCTGACCTCGAGATTGGCCGCGCTCTTCCAGTCGCCGCGCTCGACCACATAGCGTGCCGGCGCGGCGGCGCGCGAGAACGCCCCGCCGAAGGAATCGGGATCGGGCCGCGCGGCATCGATCTCATCGACGACGGCGCGCGCCGCTTTGTCCTGACCGAGCTGCAGATAGGCGTAGACCAGGTAATCCTGGCCATGCAGCTGATCGCCCCCTTCATTGTTGGCCTTCGCGGCCTTGACTGAAGCGAGATTCGCCGCGATCAATTCCTTCCAATAGCCGACGCGGGTGAAGATGTGCGACGGCATGTGCTGCGCATGCGGCGAGTTCGGCGCGATCTTGGCGTAGCGCAGCGCCGCCGGAAGGCCCTTGGTGGCGATCGCCGGATAGTCGTAGAGATGAATGAGATAGTGGGCGACCCCGGGATGCTGCGGTTGCCGCTGCCAGATCGGTTCCAGAATCGCGGCCCCCTTGAGCTGGTTGGCGTAGGTCTTGTCGGCAGGCGAGGCCGCCACGTTCAGCGTGATTGCGTAGAAGATCTGCGCCTCGTCGTCGTCGGGGTATTTGGCCGCAAGCGCCTCCATTTTCTTCAGATAAGACTGCACGCGTGCCTGATGCGGGATCTTGTCGTAATCGACATACATCACCGACAGCGCGTCGATGTAGTCGCGCTCGCGTTCGGTCTTGGCGCCGACCGCTTTGGCCTTTTCGATCGCGGCGAGCCCGAGCGGAAGATTGGGCGCGGGAATGGCGCCGTGCGGGTTGTTGAGAAGCGACAGCGCGATGCCCCAATAGGCGATCGCGCATCCCGGGTCGGCCTTGATCGCCTCCTGGTAAATCCCCCTCAATTCGGCGTACCAGAACGAGTGCTGGTAGCGCATCGCGCGATCGAAACGCCGTTGCGCTACCTCATTGCAGAATGTCGCAAAATGCACCTTGCCCAATTTCTGGTCCGCATCGTCCTGGGCGACACAAGGTGCAATGGTGCCGACTACCGTTACCGCCGCCATCGTCGCCGCAGACAGAAATTCACGCATGATTTTCTCCCGCACGCCGATCAAGGGACCATTCTTACCCAAGGGACGCTCGGCAATCATAGGCCGCAATGCGGATGTTCTCAACGCGCTCGTGAAGCTGGTCATGACAACGTGACCCGTAACCCTACCGCCTGAGGACCGCGATCATGCGGTTGGCGAACGTCAGGCGCTCGGCCATTACCGACATGAAATAGGTCAGCAATTTCTGGCCGAGCATCGGATTCTCGGTCTTGATCGCGTCGAATTGATGTGCGCTCAGAGCATAGAGAATGCTGGCGACTTCGGCCTGGATCGTGGCGCTGCGCGGGGTGTGCGAGACAAGGCCCATTTCCCCGATGGTGGTATAGCGGCCGAGGCTTCGCACCCGTGTGGTGCCGCCTTCGCTTGCGGGAATCATGATCCCGACCCGCCCGTCCAGGATGAAATGCATTGAATTGGCGGCGTCGCCGGCGCTGACGACGATCTCGCCGGCGCCGACCTCCAGCCGCTCGCAGCGATGAATCAATTCCGCGGCGTCCGCTTCGGTCCCGAGTATCCGGATGAACCAGCCGCGCAGCGAGGCCTCTTCCTCCCCGCGGCCCTGATTCTGTGCGATGATCTCGTTCTCGCACCACTCCAGCGCGTGATCGAGCTCAGGCATGATGCTGACGTCGTGCGAGATGAACTCGCTCGATCGCAGCGCCTTCTCCGCCGCCGATGGCAAGTGCACCAGCACCAGTCTGATGCCGCGGTCGTGGGCCGTCCGCTTGATCTGGGCAAAACTGTAGGCCGCCGAGGAATCGATTCCGGTTACGAGCTTGAAGTCGAATACCAGGAAGCGGCATTCAGGATGATGCTCGAGAAGCACTTTGACATGCTGATAAAGCCGGTTCGCCGAACCGAAGAACAGGTAGCTTTGCAGGTTCAGACCACGGATCTTGCCGCCATGTGCCGACAGGACCGCCTGGTCCTCGCGCGAGCGGTCGAGCGATGAGCGGTATTCGGAACCGTCGAAACTGTATTTGATGGAATCGATGCGCGAGGCGCTCAAGGCAAAGGTCGCGCAGCCGATGACCACGCCGATCAGGATGCCGGCAATGAAGCCCCATTGCACGATGATGGCGATGATCGCCAGCAGCGAAAGATAGTCGATAAGGGAAAGCCGCTGACGCGACTGCACGATCCATCTGTGAAGCTGGTCGGCGCCGAGATAGATCAAGAGGCCGCCGAGCACGAATTTCGGCATAAAGCCGAGCAGCGCGGGGGCAAAGACCAGCATCAGCAGCGAGATCGTGGCGACGGTGAGCCCGGACAACGCGCCGGTGCCTCCGCTGTTGAAGTTGAGTATGGACCGGCTGACGGAAATGCATCCGGTATAACCTCCGAGCGCGCCCGAGAGCATATTGGCGATGCCGGCGACGTTCAGCTCCCGCTCCAGATTGGCTTCACGCTGCAACGCGACCTCAATGGCCGTGGTGTTGAACAGGGTGCAGGACGCGGTCACGAAGATCACGGCGATCAGATTGCCCGAGAGCTCCGGTAATATGTGCCAGGGATAGCCGCGGATGCCGTCAATGCTCCACGGCAACATGTAGTCAATGGTCGGCGGCGGCTGAAAGGTCCAGCCCTGCGTTTGCGCCTCTACCGGCGAGATACCGGCGAGCCAGAACAGAATATGCGCGACGATTGTGCCGCCGACGAGGAGAGCCGGCAACCCGAAGGAAGACCGCGAGCGGTGCCAGGTGAAGTAAAGGATGAGAGCCATACCGCAGGCCGCCGCGAGCTTCGACAGCGTCTGGATGTTTTCGAATAGGCCAAGCGTCGCGAATTGAAGGCGTTGTCCGGTAATGACGCGGACCGCGCCGAGCAGGATCAGGCAGCCCGTCGCGCCGAGAAATCCGCCGACCACCGGATAAGGCACGTAGCGAATCGCGCGACCCATTCGTGTCATCCCGCAGCCGCAGAGGACGACGCCGGTCACGACAGTGGCAAGGGCGAGTGTAAGCAATACCGGCGCGAGCAACGGCGCCGACGGATCGGCCGCCACAATTCGTTCCACCATCGACAGGCCAATATGCCTGTCATCGCCGCAGTGGAACTTTCAGGCCCGGCGACCGCGAACGGGAGCGAGCTTCCAACGGCGATCGTGCCGGCAAGAACAGCCGATGCAATGAAGGTCGTGGCGACGCCGTAAGAGAGATAGGGCGCAAGCGGGCCGGCAAAGATCAACAACGAATAGGAAAGCCCGAAGGTCACGGTCAAAACGCTCGCGGCGCTGCCGCCAAGAACGTCCTTGAGGGCCGCGCGCAGCGGCAGCCTCGGCCGAAGACTGATGGACTGGATCGTCACGCGTGCTTGCCCCCAACCCCGGTTCTCACTGGTAGACGACCGCAATGCGCAAGGACAAGATCATTCTTGCGACAAAGTGAGCCCGCGACGGAACGCGCAAATACCGCCGCCTCTCACATCTTGTCGCCGAAGGCGCCATGGCGGCCGACACCGGAGGCAAATCGCTTCGCGCCCGATAAGGTCTCCCCGGACGCGATGACTTCCAGCCCGCCGCGCATTTCGTTTGCGATCGCCTCCTCCTCCGAAAGATCCCACTGGCGCAGCGCCGACAGGCGGTCGGCGCGCAGGCAGGCTTGCGGAAAACGGGCGATATCCTTCGCCAGCGCGATCGCCTGCGCGCGCGCCTCGCCCTTTGGCACCAGACGGTTGGCAAGGCCCATCCGCAGCGCCTCGGGGCCGCCGACCGGGCGTCCCGTCAGAATAAGGTCGATCGCCTGCGAATGGCCGATCAGCCGCGGCAGGCGGATGGTGCCGAGATCGATCAGCGGCACGCCGAAGCGGCGGCAGAACACGCCGAAGGTGGCATCCTCGGCGACCACGCGCATGTCCGCCCACAACGCCAGTTCCATGCCGCCGGCTACCGCAAAACCTTCCACCGCCGCGATCGCGGGCTTGGTCAGGCGGAGCCGAGTTCGGCCCCATCGGCGCGATCGAATTGTGTCCGCCGACCTCGCGCTTTTTGTTGGGATCACCTGACGCCACCGCCTTCAGATCGGCGCCGGCGCAGAAATAGCCGCCGGTCCCGGTGAATACCGCGACGGATGCTTGCGCATCGGCGTCGAATGCCAGGAACGTATCGAACAATTTTCGCGCCGTCGCGCCGTCGACCGCGTTGCGGCAATGCGGGCGGTTAATGGAAACGATGGTCACCGGTCCATCGCGTTCGACCAGCACGGAATCGGTTTCGGACATGACGGCACTCCCTGTCATTTGTCTTGTTGAAACCGCGCGAGGCTTACCGCTCCATCACCCAGCGGGTTACTGCCTGATGAAAATTGAGCGGACCAGGCACGGTCATGTGGGTCTTGACGTATTTGAATTCAGCCTTTTGCAGCGTGCGATTGGGGGCAACATTGAAGGCATTCGGTTCGCAGAAAAGCCGTTTCAATTTCAGCCGTTCGAAATAGATGTCGGCGCTGCGCCGGACGCATTCGACGCCATAACCTCGATTTCTGCGCTCGGGGTCAACGACATGCAGGTGCATGCTGGCCTGTTCGCCGTAAACGATCTTGTCGGACGTCGAGAAGCCAAGGGGTTGGTTGTCCAACAGCCAAATGACGACGAGCCAGGTGCGCCGCTCGATCGGCCGTGTCTGTTCGCGCTGGAAGCGCTCGCGCCAGCTCTCCGGCGCGAGCAGGTCGACGCCGAGCGTTTCCAGATGTTCCGGGGTTGCCTTGAAGAAATATTCGATGACGATATCGAATTCCGAATCCATCATCTCCCTGACGGCCGGCGTCACCGGTCGGCTCCTCGCACCTTCAGTTCGGCCCCCGTGATGCGGCGATGGGCCTCGAGATAGCGTTTGCTGGTCGCGTCCACGACGTCTGCCGGCAGCGGAGGCGGCGGAGCCTCGCCGTTCCAGCGGCCGGCGCGGCGCTCGGCGTCGAGATAATCGCGCAACGGCTGCTTGTCGAAGCTCGGCTGCGGCCGGCCCGGTCTGTACACATCCGTTGCCCAGAACCGCGAACTGTCGGGGGTCATCACCTCGTCGATCAGGATGATGCGGCCGTCGGTATCCTGGCCGAATTCAAATTTGGTGTCGGCGATGATGATGCCGTGATCCCTGCTGATCCTTTCTCCGAGCGTATAGACCGCCCGCGTCATGCTCTCGAGCGTATAGGTCACCTCTTCGCCCACAATCTCGCGCATCCGTTTCACCGTGATGTTCTCGTCGTGGCCGGTCTCGGCCTTGGTGGCCGGGCTGAAGATCGCGGGCTCTAGCTTGCCGCTCTCGAGCAGACCGGGCGGCAGCCTCTCGCCGGCCAGCGTGCCCCGCGCTGAATATTCCTTCCAGGCCGAGCCGGAGAGATAGCCGCGGATCACGCATTCGATCGGAAACACTTTTGTACGCCGGCACAACATCGCGCGTCCCACGAGCGAGGCGCGATGATCCTTCAACGCGGGCACTTCGCGGATGATGGCGTCGGCGTCGGCGCTGATCATGTGATGCGGCACCACGCCCTCCAGCTCGTTGAACCACCACGCGCTGATCTGGGTCAGCACCGCGCCCTTCATCGGGATCGTCTCGGCCATGACCACGTCGAAGGCTGAGATGCGGTCGGTGGTCAAAAGCAGCACGCGATCGTCGCCGACAGAATAGATGTCGCGAACCTTGCCGCGCCCGATCCGTGGGAGAGGCAGGTCGCTCGCAAGCATGGTGGTCATGGTTCGAACTTTCGAAGCCGGGCGGCAGCGTCAACGGGCTGAAGCGTAAATTGAAAACGGAGGCAGCTCATTCCGGAAGCGGGATGAACTCGTGTTCGTTGGGGACGGGAGCGAAGCGGCCGGACTTCCAATCCTGCTTGGCCTGCTCGATCCGCTCTTTACTGGATGAAACGAAGTTCCACCAGATATGGCGCGGACCTTCCAGCGCGTCTCCCCCGAGAAACATCATCCGCACGGGCTTGGTCGCCTTCACGCTGATGCGATCGCCGGGGCGAAAGATCAGGAGACGCGGGCCTTCGAAGCGTTCGTTCGAGATTTCGACCTCGCCGTCGATCACATAGATGGCGCGCTCCTCATGGTCGGCATCGAGCGGAACGCTGACGCCTTGCGCCGCGCCCACCTCGACATAAAACCAGGGCGACACCATCGCGACCGGCGATGTCGCACCGAACGCCTTCCCTGCGATGACGCGTGCGCTCACCCCGCGGTCGGCCACGACCGGCAGATCGGCCGCCGCATAGTGCTGGAAGGTGGGTGCGATCTCCTCCGAGCCCGCGGGGAGCGCTATCCAGCTCTGCAAGCCGAGCATCAATTGGCCGGTCTTTCGCTGCAAATCCGGGGTGCGCTCGGAATGGGCGATGCCGCGGCCGGCGGTCATCAGGTTCATGGCGCCGGGCTGGATTTCCATGACATTGCCCTCGCTGTCGCGGTGCATGATGCTGCCGTCGAACAGATAGCTCACGGTGGCAAGCCCGATATGCGGATGCGGGCGCACGTCCATGCCCTTGCCCGACACGAACTGCACCGGCCCGAAATGATCGAAGAAGATGAAAGGCCCCACCATCTGCCGCTTGCCGTGCGGCAGCGCGCGGCGCACCTCGAACCCATCGCCAAGATCGCGGGTACGCGGCACGATGACGAGCTCGAGCGCATCGCAGGATTTGGCATCGCCAAGTACGGGGTCTCTGTCTGGAAGCCAGCTCATCGGTTTTCCATTCCGTTTTGGCTCATTCCGCCGCGGCGATGCGCGGCCGTCCGACATAACCGGTCGCCTCGCCAAAGCGTTCGACCATGACGGCAGGAAAATCTTTCGACTTGTCGGTGACGCAGCCGCCGGAGCGCACCGCGTAGCGGTCCTGATGCGCCAAATGAGGGGGCGCCGTACCCTGTTGCAACGCGCGCGCCGCATCCATCATCAGCTTTCGGAAATGCATGATGCCGAGATCGGTGGGCCCGAGATGCTCGCGGGTGCGGTCGGCGATCGGACCCTGGCTGTCCTGCACCGCCGCATCCTGTTCCGACACGCCGATGATGCCGGTGTAGCTTCTGGTCTTCTGCAGCTTGCGGTCGATCAGATAGTCGTTGGATTTGTTGCGCAGCGGCACGTAGTTCTCGTCGACCACCGCCATCACGCCGTTGCCGTTGGCGTAGCCCTGCCGCTCGGCTTCGGTCAGCGGGCGCTCCGGATTCCAGGCATAGGTGAAGATCCAGCATTTGGTGTCGGTCACAGGGATAAAACTCTGGCCGAAAATATTCTCCCCCGGCATCGAGCTCGGCGCATAGGAATGCACCGGCATCAGGAATTGCGCAATCCGCCAATAAATATTGTCGCTGTCGGTGAGCCGCCCGCCCGCGATCGTCAGTCCCGCATCATGCGGGCTGATCTTGATGACGGGCCGGGGGTCCTGGGCGATCCAGCGCATCTGATCGGTGTTCATCCGCGCAAGCGGATTGACGAAATGCTTCTTGATGTCGAGGATTTCATCCTCGTCCTTGTCGAAGCTTAAATGCGCAAAGGTGAAATGCGCGGTGTCGACCGAGCCTTCCAGCGCCTGCACCCAGTTGCAGTCCTGCCATTTCTTCGTGACGTAGCGGTGCGCGGCCGGCACCAGCGCCATCTCGAGGTCAGGCAATTCCGGCATCTCGCCCGCGGGGCCCATATAGGCCCAGATCATGTCGCCCCATTCGCGCACAGGATAGGATTTGATGCGGATCAGGTCCTTGGCACTGAGGTCGGGATAGGAGGTCGGCATGTCGACGCAAGCGCCATCGGTGTCGAATTTCCAGCCGTGATAGACGCAGCGGATGCCGCATTCCTCAACGCGGCCGAGCCAGAGATTGGCGCCGCGATGCGGACAATGTTGATCGATGATGCCGACCACGCCCCTTGTGTCGCGGAAGGCGAGCAGTTCCTCGCCCATGACGGTGATTTTCTTCGGCGGGCAGTCGGCTTGCGGCAATTCCGCCGACAGCAGCACCGGCAGCCAGAACCGCCGCAGCAATTCGCCCATCGGCGTGCCGGCACCGCTTTCGGTGAGGAATTTATTGTCCTCGGCACGGAGCATCGGGCGCCTCCGGAACTCTTGCTTTGGGCGGAGATTGGCGCAGGCGGCGCAAGGCGTCAACGGAACTTGTTCTCGCGGCGCCATGCGCCCGAGTCATGCATCGTTCGTCCGCGCCTCGAAAAATCAAGGGCGTGGGGAATGCCGGGCGCCCGCTGCGCCCGAAGCCTCGCGTGGGAAAAGTAAAAACCACACGAGTTAGTCACCACGGTCGCACCGGTTTCACCCGGCATTCCCGCACGCGAATGGTTTTAACGGTTTCCTCCGCGCTCTCCCCGGTGACCGGGCTCTCTTGCCACCGTCGCTTCGCGGAAGTCACCCGCGAAACTTGACGCCAGCGTCGGGGCGTCAGGACCACACGGCTTCGCCGTCCGCAAGGCAAGCGTATTCGTCTGCACGCCGCTCGCGTCCACCGCATCCCGCCCAACGTCCGTGACGATCGCGAAACGCCCCTCGAGCAGGGACGGGATGGCGCGAGTTGTAAAATTGATTTGGGTAAATCGCGAAGCGAAATATTTTTCACGCGGGGACTGGACAACTAGTGAGGGATTGCCGGTCAACTCGAGTGATTTGCCCGTCGGGTGAAGTCACTTCACTCGATCGTTCGACTAGACCGGCCGCTCTCCCTTCACCGTCACGCGCGTGCCGGCGCGGGTGTGCGGCCAATAGTCCCACATCGCGCGGTGCTGGGTGCAGCGATTGTCCCAAAACGCGATCGCGTTTTCGCTCCAGCGGAATCGGCACTGGAACAGCGGGTCTTCCGCGTGCTGGTAGAGATAGGCGAGGATTGCGTCGCTCTCGTCGCGGGGGATGCCGACGAGGTGGCGGGTGAATCCGCGGTTGACGTAGAGCGCCTTCTTGCCGGTGACGGGATGGGTACGCACCACCGGATGTTCGGCGCGGGGATAAGACGGCCGGTCGACCACGCCAAAGCTGTCATAGAGGCCGCGATAGATCGATTCCCCGTCATGCAGCGCAGTGAGCCCTTCGAGATAGTTCTTCATCCGCTCCGACAGCAATTCATGGGCCGCATACATGCTGGCAAACAGCGTGTCGCCGCCGCGCGGCGGGCATTGCCGGATATAAAGGATCGAGCCCATCGGCGGCTCGACGTCGCAGGACACGTCGGAATGCCAGCCCTCGCCATTGGCGCGCGGCAAATCCTTGTCGGCGTAGATCCTCATCAGCGCCGGATCGTCCGCCTCATGGGGTGCCGCAGGATGGATGTGCAACTCGCCGAATTTGCGTCCGAAGGCGAGATGCTGCTGTGGCGTGATGTGCTGGTCGCGGAAGAAGATCACGAGATTTTCGGCGAGCGCCCGATGGATTTCGTCCATCTGGCGATTGTTGGGCGCATCGTCGGAAACGAGTTTCCCGATATCGACGCCCACAATCTCCGCGCCGATGATCGGCGTGAGCTTTTCGACAACGAGGGTCTCGTAGGGTTCGGTGCTGTCGGCCGTGTGCCGATAGCGCGGTCCCTGCTTGCCGGCGAGCGAACTCATAGGCGTCCTCCGATGCGGTCTTGTTTGGTCGCCGATGATTTTATCCGTGCCCGCGTCCGGCCGGCTAGAGCGAGATGACGTTTGGTTGAATCGTCATCTCGCTCTAGCCTTTTTATTTGAGCATGATCTTTTCAGAAAACCGGGGCCCACTTTTCCGGATCATGCTTTAGCTCCGCTTAGCCGCCATCAGTGCCCGCCTCGAACCTTTCGATCAGGATCCTCGTCGATCGGAGGAGGCCACGTTCCACAATGGAAGCTTCGGCCCAAGCCGGGGCAGACCCCGCCTGCGCGATAGTAAGGCCTGGCAACAGGCCACGGCTGACCGGCGGACCAGGAACCGGCGAAGTGCCGGTGGATCCGCTTCTGCTTGATATGCTTGCTGCCCTGCGTCGCGGCGTTGGCTGGTGTGACCGCGGGAACCACCGCCAGCGCGGCCGTGCACATGGCCAGGGTCAGAAGCCTGATCGCAAACTTGTTCATGCGCCTCTCCCTCAAATCCAGTGTGGAGGCCCAATGACGGTACACCGCGCCTGAACAAACATTCCAGGGCGATCACGCCAGTTTGAAAGTCTTGGCAGGCTTTGGTGCGGACGGTCGTGCGGCTTCGACAACCGTTGCCGCGCGGAGCGTTACTCCGCCGCCGCGGTCGGCTTGGCGCCCGCGCCGTAGCGCTGGTCGATATAATCGATCACCAGCGCCTTGAAATCGGTGGCGATCGAAGGACCCCGCAGGGTGCGGAACTTCTTGCCGTCGACGAACACGGGTGCGGCCGGGGCTTCGCCGGTGCCGGGCAGCGAGATGCCGATATTGGCATGCTTGGATTCGCCGGGTCCGTTGACGATGCAGCCCATCACCGCGACGTTGAGCGCCTCGACGCCGGGATAGCGGGTTTTCCAGTTCGGCATTTCGTCGCGGATGAAATCCTGGATCGAGCGCGCCAGTTCCTGGAACGTGGTCGACGTCGTGCGGCCGCAGCCGGGGCAGGCCGCGACCAGCGGCACGAAGGTGCGGAAGCCCATGGTCTGGAGCAATTCCTGCGCGACTTGTACTTCGAGCGTGCGATCGCCGCCGGGCTCGGGCGTGAGCGAAATCCGGATGGTGTCGCCGATGCCGTCCTGCAAGAGGATACCGAGCGCCGCCGACGAGGCGACGATGCCCTTCGATCCCATGCCGGCCTCGGTCAGGCCAAGGTGGATCGCGTAATCCGAACGGCGCGTGAGCTCCTGATAGACCGCGATCAGGTCCTGCACGGCGGAGACTTTTGCCGAGAGAATCATCCTGTTTTTCGGCATGCCGAGTTCCTGGGCGCGCGCCGCCGACAGCAGCGCCGACTGCACCATGGCTTCGCGAGTCACCGCGCGGGCATCGAGTGGATCGGGCGAGGCGGCATTTTCTTCCATCAGCTTGGTCAGGAGTTCCTGATCGAGCGACCCCCAATTGGCGCCGATGCGCACCGGCTTGTCGTTCTTGTTGGCGATCTCGATGATGTCGGCAAATTGGGTGTCGCGTTTGTTCTTGAAGCCGACATTGCCGGGATTGATCCGGTATTTGTCGAGCGCCTCGGCGCATGCCGGATATTCCGCGAGCAGCTTGTGGCCGATGTAGTGGAAGTCGCCGATCAGGGGCGTGGTGATGCCGCGCTTGCGAAGCGCGTCGCGGATATGGGGAACGGCGGCGGCGGCTTCCTCGCGGTCAACCGTGATGCGCACCATTTCCGAACCGGCGCGCGAAAGGGCCGCGACCTGGGCCACCGTACCCTCGACGTCGGCGGTGTCGGTATTGGTCATCGACTGCACGACAATCGGCGCAGCCCCGCCGACGGCGACATTGCCGACCATGACCTGCGTGGTTTTGTGCCGGGCCTTGGGGCCGGCAACGTCGCTCTCGGGCAGTTTTTCGGGCTTGTTCATGGCGTCTCAAATATCAGGTTTCGGTGACGGTCAGCAATGGATCAGTGGGAAGGGGGACTACTGGATTCGGCCGATTTACCAAGTAAAGCCCGGCGATCACCAACAGCGCCGCGGCACCGAATGTCAGGGTCAGGGCCTCATGCAGGATCAAATAACTAGCCACGACGCCAAACAAAGGGGTGATAAAGGTAAATGCCGATAATTTGCTGGCCGAATAGGTCTTGACCAGCGCAAACCAAAGCAAAAACGTCAATCCGACCACCCAGATCGCCTGATAGACCATCAGCGACAACGCCAGGGGCCCGGGAAGGCGGGAAAGCGTCTCGCCGGATATCCAGGCCGCCAGGGCCAGAATCGGAACCGATAGCGCGACCTGATAGCCGAGCGCCTTTTCCGGCGGCGCCCTAAGTAGCCGCGTCGCCTTCACCAGTAGCGTGGTGGCCGCCCACAACGCCCCGCCGCCGACGATCATGAGGTCGCCTAGAAGCACATTGGCATCGACATTGGCCTGGGGAACGCCGATGGCGAGCGCGACGCCGGCGAAGCTCAAAGCAAGCCCCGACCATTGCGACGCCCTCAGCCGCTCGCCGAGAAACTGGTAGGAGCCGAGCGCGACAAAAAACGGCGCGGTGTAGAGGAACACCACCGCGCGCGATGCCGAGGTGAAGAGCAATCCGCGATAGATCAGCACGAATTCGAAGCCGAACAAAAGCCCGGCAAAAAGTCCGGCGGCAAGCGTACCGTCGCGGGCAAACATCTTCACGCCGCGCAGGCGGGCGATCAGCAACAGCACGGGAAGGGCGCCGGCGGAGCGGATCGTCGCCTGCAACATCGGCGGAATGTCGGGGAGAGCGAGCTTCACCGCGACCTGATTGAAGCCCCAGCTCAGGCAGAGCATGAGCATCAGCGCAACCGCGCTCGCGCCGAGCGGACGCCCGGCCGGGGTCGTCGTCGCCAATTTGTCTGGAGTCATGAAACCTCGCGCCGGCTTATCGCCGTGTTCTTGGGGCACGATCCCGACCCGAAGGGCCGCGAACGCGCAAAGTGGTCTTCCGGTTTTCGGAAAAGATCATGCCCAAAAAATCAGGCCCTCTGACAATGCGAACAAATGCCGGTGATTTCGACCACCGACATTTTTGGCACAAAACCCGTGGCACGCGCAGCGGCGTTGAGGCTTTGCGCCACGGCGGCTGCCGGAATTTCGCCGACCGAGCCGCAGCGCTCGCAGATCAAGAACGCCACCGTGGCCGTGGCATCATGGTCGTGGGCGCAAGCGAGAAACGCATTGCGGCTCTCGATGCGGTGGACGAGACCGTTTTCCATCAGGAAATCGAGCGCGCGATAGACCGTGATCGGCGCCGGGCGCGGCATGGATTTGGCGAGTTCGTCGATGACCTCATAGGCGCCAAGCGGGCGGTGACTGGTGAGAAGCGCTTGCAGCACCTGGCGGCGGATCGGCGTGAATTTCTGCGACCTTTGCTCGCAGACCCGCTCGGCATGGTGCAGCGCGTCGGCGGTGCAACGGCCGTGATCGTGATCGGGCGCGGGAAATGTCGGTTTGGCGAGCCTCATTGTGGCCAACCTAGCACCTTGGCGGGCGAACCAAAATCCCGCTCCGGCGGCTGGTTCCGAAGCGAGCCATGTGCTTTCGGCGGGTCAGCCCTCCAACGGCACGCCATCAAAAATTCGTAAGCAAGCTTATTATTGTCAAAGCTTACGGAGATGAAACCGATGCCCCGCAATTCCGTGGATATGAACTTCCTGTTCACGCTTGGCGAACTGGCGCGGCTGATACGCGCCTATGCCGACAAACAAGGGGCGCGCTACGGCATTACCCGCGCGCAATGGGCCGTGTTGGCCAAGGTGGAGCGCGCCGAGGGTCTCAAGCAATCGGAACTCGCCGAGCAGATGGAAATGCAGCCGATCACGTTGACGCGATTGGTCGACCGGCTCTGCGACAATGGCTGGATCGAGCGCCGCAGCGACGACAGCGACCGCCGCGTCAACCGGCTTTATTTGCGGAAAGCCGCGCGGCCGCTGCTCGGCAAATTGAGCGGGTTGCGTTCGGAGATCACCGCGACCGCGCTCGAAGGCATCAACCCATCCGACGCCCACCGGCTGCTCGCCCAGCTGGAAATGGTCAAGGAAAACGTGCGCAACGCGATCCAGAGCGCGGAGGACGAATCGACGCGGAAGGAGCAGCGCTATGGCTGATCCCGTATTGAAATTTCCGCCGGATCAGAAGGGCAGTCCAGTCCCCCGGCACAAGGTTTCCAAGGAGCCGCGCCGGCGCATGATGGCGGGCTTACGGCGCTATCGCCGCACGCTTTTATTGGTCGTGTTGCCGCTCGCGGTGCTGATCGGCGGCGTCACCTTCTATCTCAATGGCGGCCGCTACGTCTCCACTGACGATGCCTATGTCGGGGCGCAAAAGGTCCTGATCACGCCGGACATTTCCGGCAAGATCGAAAAGGTCGTGGTGCGCGAAGGTCAGCGGGTCAATGAAGGCGACGTACTGTTCGAGATCGATCCGGTGCCGTTCCGCTTGGCCGTTGCGCAGGCGAGGGCGACGCTGGACCAAACCCGAACCACCTATGACAATCTGGTGGCCAACATCAAGATTTACCGGGAGATGGCCGATCTTGCGCAGCAGGCCGTCGACCTGAAGCAGCGCGACGTCGAGCGCAAGTCAACGCTCGTCAAAAACAACTTCGGTTCGCAGCTCGACCTCGACAACGCGTCGAACGCGGTCGTCACGGCGAAAGCGCAGCTCGAATATCTCAAGCAGCAGCTCTCTAGCGCGAAGACCCAGTTGCTCGGCAATCCCGATCTGCCGCTCGATCAATTCCCGCCCTATGCGCAAGCCAAGGCGGCGCTCGACCAGGCCGAACGCAATCTCGATCACACCGTGATGCGCGCCCCGATGGGTGGCGTTGCAACCCAGGTCGAGCAGATTCAGCTCGGCCGCTTCATCGCCGCGGGCACGCCGGTGTTCTCGATCATCGACACCGCGAACCCCTGGGTCGACGCCAATCTGAAGGAATCGGATTTCACCTATGTGGCGACGGGTCAGCCGGTCTGGATCGAGGTTGATGCGTTTCCCGATCATGTCTTCAAGGGCACCATCGGTTCGCTCAGCCCCGGCACCGGCGCGCAATTCGCGATCCTGCCCCCGCAAAACGCCATGGGCAATTTCGTCAAGGTGGTGCAGCGCCTTCCGGTGCGAATCTATTTCGACAGCCACGACAAGGCGGTCGCGAAGCTGAAGGCGGGCATGAGCGCCTACGCCACCATCGACACCGGTCACCGCCGTTCGCTGGCAGCCCTGCTCGGGCTTCTGCCGGCCGTTGCGAACCAGGACTAGTCCATGACGACGGCGGCTGCAGCCCCGATTGCGGTCCCCGGCTTACGCCGCAACATGGTGACGATCTGCGCCATGACCGCCACCATCATGCAGGCGCTCGACACCACCATCGCCAACGTCGCGCTGCCTTACATGCAAGGCAGCCTCTCGGCGTCGCAGGATCAGATCAACTGGGTGCTCACCTCCTACATCGTCGCCGCCGCGATCATGACCGCGCCGGTGGGCTGGATCGCAAACCGCTTCGGCCGCAAGCGCATTTTCATCATCTGCTCGGGCGGATTCACCGTCGCCTCGGTGCTCTGCGGCCTGGCGCGGGACATCGACCAGATGGTGCTGTTTCGCCTGCTGCAGGGCATGTTCGGCGCCGCGCTGGTGCCGTTGTCGCAGGCGGTCATGCTGGATTCCTATGCGCTGCACGAACGCGCCAAGGCGATGGCGATCTGGGGCATGGGCGTGATGATGGGGCCGATCATGGGCCCCTCGCTCGGCGCCTGGCTGACCGAGACCTATACCTGGCACTGGGTGTTTTTCGTCAACCTGCCGTTTGGCATTGTCACCGTGCTCGGCCTTCTCGCCTTCATGGACGAAACCAGGGCGGATCGTGGCTTGCGTTTCGACTGGTTCGGATTTGCCGCACTCGCGGTCGGCATCGGCGCGCTGCAGGTGGCGCTCGACCGCGGCGAACAGCTCGGCTGGCTGGAGTCCAACGAAATCATCGCCGAGTTCATCGTCTCGATCGTCGGCTTCTACTATTTCTTCGCGCATTCGCTGACGACCGCAAGGCCCTTCATCCAGTTCGCGATCTTCAAGGACAGAAACTTCATCAGCGGCTGCGTGTTCATGGCCGTGATGGGGCTCGTGCTGTTCTCCACCATGGCGCTGTCCTCGCCCTTCTTGCAGAACGTGATCGGCTACCCGATCATTACCGCCGGGCTATTGCTGGCGACCCGCGGCTGCGGCACCTTTGTCGCCATGATGCTGGTTGGCCGGTTGATGCGATATGTCGAGGCGCGCACGCTCATCATCTCCGGCCTCAGCCTGACCTGCCTCTCGCTGTTCCACGTTACCGGCTGGACCGATCAGACCGGCGTTGCCGAGATCGTCGCTGTGAGCATCCTGCAGGGATTTGGCCTGGGCCTCGTCTTCGTGCCGCTGTCAACGGTGGCGTTCCTGACGCTACCCAATCATCTGCGCACCGACGGCACCTCGATGCTGACCTTGCTGCGCAACGTCGCAAGCTCGATCGGCATCTCGATCGTCATCGCGCAACTGACCGAAGGCGGCCGCCGCGCCTACGCGGTATTGAACGAGCATGTCACGCCCTTCAATCACGCGATGCAGATGCCCGATGTGCAGAGCCTCATGAACATGACCACCGATGCCGGGCGCGCGCTCGCCGATGTGATGCTGACGCTGCAGGCGCAGATCATCGCGTTTTCGCTGGATTACCAGATGCTGATGCTCTTTACGCTGTGCACGATCCCGCTCGCGCTGATGATCGGCTCGACCAAGCTCGCGCTGCGCAAGCAGGTGGCCTCACCCGAACACGCGGCAATCGAGTAGAAAGCGGGCTTCGTCGCGCAGCCGAAAAAGATCAGGGCGCCCCGCCGGGGACGGAGCGCCCTGAAGTCGTTTTTATTGCCGGATACGCGCGAACGCGATCAGAAGTGGAAGTTGACGCCGACCTGTCCGCTGTTCACGTTGAGCGAGCCGGTCGCGATACCGGGCGGAAACTGCGCTGCGAAAAAGGTCTGGCCGCCGAAGCTCCGATAGAGGTATTCGGCCTTCACCGACCAGCGCGGCATGAACATCCATTCCACGCCCGCGCCCACGGTCCAGCCGGTCAAGGTCTTGCTGTCGCTGATGCCGACGCCGAGAACGGAGGCGCCGAGCTTGGCGTCCGCCAGGGCGAGGCCGCCGGTGCCGTAAAGCAAGACTTGATCGAACGCCGCACCCACGCGGCCTCGCACGGTGGCCAAAGCGTCGACCTTTGCCGATACGGTCACGCCGGCAAGAGTTCGCGGAGTTGTTGACATCGGCCCCCGCGCCGTCGGCTTCGATGCCTGCGACGATCGTGCCGAATTGCCAGTTATAGCCGACCGTGCCGCCGCCAAAGCCGCCTTTGATCCCCAGGGGATCGCTGGTGTTCTCGGAGGCATAGCCGCCCATGGCGCCGATATAAAAACCGGCCCAGGGAGTCGGGGGACTCACTACCGCCGGCGCCTTTGAATAGGCGACGGGCGGCGCCGGCAAGTCGGCCGTGTAAGCCGCGCTTGCGACCGATGCCAACAGAAGTCCCAACACAACTCTTTTCATTTTCTCTTCTTCCTCAGCGGCAGGTGAACCCGCCTTCGCAATAATTGAACCTGCCGGTTGCGACAACCGGCAGGTTCAACTTCCGCATGGAAATCCTGGAAGGTGTGGCCCTGGGGACACACAATTTTTCAGTCGGCGCCGAGCTGTTGCTCGAGCCCGTGCAGCACCTGATAGCAGGGCAGCACCTGGGCTACGCTTGAGTTCGGCTCGCGTCCCTCGCGAAGGGCGGCGAAGAATTCGCGATCCTGCAGCTCGATCCCGTTCATCGACACGTCGACCTTGGAGACGTCGATCTTTTCTTCCTTGCCGTTCACGAGATCGTCATAGCGCGCGATATAGGTCCCGGTGTCGCCGATGTAGCGGAAGAAGGTGCCGAGCGGGCCGTCATTGTTGAACGAGAGGCTAAGCGTGCAGATCGCGCCGCTCGCGGCCTTGAGCTGGATCGACATGTCCATGGCGATCCCGAGTGCCGGGTGAATGGGTCCCTGGACCGCGTTGGCCTTTACGATCGGCGAGCGCGCCTGGTAGGCGAACAGATCCACCGTGTGGGCCGCGTGGTGCCACAAAAGATGGTCGGTCCAGCTGCGCGGTTGTCCCAGCGCATTCATGTTCGACCGGCGGAAGAAGTATGTCTGAACATCCATCTGCTGGATGTTGAATTCCCCCGCGACGATCTTGCGATGCACCCACTGATGGCTGGGATTGAAGCGACGGGTATGGCCGCACATCGCGACCAGTCCGCTCTTCTTCTGCAGATCGGCGACCGCTTGCGCGTCGCGCAGCGAATCGGCGAGCGGAATCTCGACCTGGACATGCTTGCCGGCCTTCATGCAGGCGATCGCCTGGCCTGCGTGCATTTGCGTCGGCGTACAGAGGATGACGGCATCGACCTCCGGCAGTGCCAGGCTGTCGGCAAGCTCGGTCGAGACGTGCTTGATGCCGTATTTGCCGGCCACTTCCCTGGTCGGTTCGAGCCTGCGGCCGACCAGTGAGACTACCTCGACGCCGTCGATATTCCTGATGCCGTCGAGATGCTTGATGCCGAACGCACCAGCGCCGGCGAGCGCGACCCTGATCGCCCTGGCCATATCAGTTGTTCTCCAGGATCAGATGGCCGACCGCGGTGTTGCTTGCGGGCACGTGGTAGAAGCGATGCAGAACCTTCGGCTTCTTGCCGCCATTGACGTCGCTCATGGCGCCGCGCGCGATCAGCCACATCACCAGTTCGATACCCTCGCTGCCGGCTTCGCGGACGTAGTCGATGTGCGGCATCTTGGAGAGCCCCTCCGGATCGGCGATCAGGCGATCGAGGAAGTCGGTGTCGAACTCCTTGTTGATCAGCCCGGCACGCGGCCCCTGCAGCTGGTGGCTCATGCCGCCGGTACCCCAGATCTGCACGTTGAGCGGCTCTTCGTAGGATTCGACCGCCTTGCGGATCGCCTTGCCGAGCATGAAGCAGCGCCGGCCCGACGGCGCCGGGTACTGCACGACATTGACCGCGAACGGGATAATCGGGCACGGCCATGCCTTCGGCTGACCGCACATCAGGCTGAGCGGCACTGTGAGACCGTGATCGACGTCCATCTTGTTGATGATGGTCAGGTCGAAATCGTCCTGGATCACGGACTGCGCGATATGGGAGGCGAGCCTCGGGTGGCCGATCACCTTGGGCACCGGACGCGGACCCCAGCCCTCGTCGGCCACTGCGAACTCCGGCGCGGTGCCGATCGCGAAGGTCGGGATGAAATCGAGGCTGAACGCATTGGCGTGATCGTTGTAGACCAGAAAGATGACGTCCGGCTTCTGGTCTTTCAGCCACTGCTTGGAGAATTCATAGCCCTTGAAGACCGGCTGCCAATAGGGCTCCGTGGCCTTGCCGAGGTCAAGCGCCGCCCCGACGGCCGGCACATGGGAAGTGTAGACGCTTGCGGTGATACGGGCCATCACTTCTTCTCCCCAGTGCGGCGGTTGCCTTCGATGGAGCGGCCGCCCTTCACCATCATCTCGCGGTATTGTTCCTCGCTCATGCCGGTCATGCTGCCCGCCATCTGCTGAAAGCTCTTGCCGTCGGTCGCGCCGATCTTGGCGAGGAAGTAGATGTTGCCGCCGAGTTCGATGCAGCGATTGAGGTCGCGCGCGAGCACGGCCTGCTTCTGCTCCTCGCTCATCGGCCATTCGTCGAGATAGGCGCGTTCATTGGCCTTGAAGCGTGCGCGGTTCTCCGCCTTCATCAGCGACATGCAGAACTGATTCAGGTGATAGCCTTGCCGCGACATGTCGGCATCGAAAATGGTGGTGCCCGGTACGTCGGTGTAGGGTTTGTCGAGTGCCATCGGAGTGCCTCCTTTAGGATTCCTCGGGCCAGTACAGTCGCATCGGATTGTCGACCAGTAGCTTGCGTTGAAGTTCGCTCGTGACCGCAATATGCGGAATGAAATCGACCAGCAGGCCGTCGTCCGGCATGTGGTCCTTCAGGTTGGGATGCGGCCAGTCGGTGCCCCAGAGCACGCGATCCGGAAACGTCTCCACGATGCGTCTGGCAAACGGTACCACATCGCGATAGGCGTTCCGCTCGCCGTTGAGCGCCGGCGGCCCCGAAATCGACAGTCGCTCGGGACAACTGACCTTGGACCAGACGTTCGGATTATCGCGCATGAATTTCACGAACAACTCGAACTCGCCGCCGTCGACCGGCTTGGCGACGTCGGGCCTGCCCATATGGTCGACGACGACCGTGGTCGGCAGCGAGGTGAAAAAATCCCACAGTTCCGGCAAGTCCACGGCCTCGAAATAGATTACGACATGCCAGCCGAGCTTTGCAATGCGGCCGGCGATCTCGTTGAGTTCGTCCCGCGGCGTGAAATCAACCAGTCGCTTGACGAAATTGAAGCGGACGCCGCGCACGCCCGCCGCATGCATCGCCTCAAGCTCGGCATCTCCGACGCTGCGCTTGACGGTGGCAATCCCGCGCGCTCTTCCAGCGGAATGAACCAGCGCGTCGATCATCGCGCGGTTGTCGGCGCCATGACACGTCGCCTGCACCACCACATTGCGCGCCACGCCCAGATGGTCACGCAGTGCTGAGAGCTGATGCCGGGATGCATCGCACGGTGTGTATTTCCTTTCCGGAGCGTAAGGGAACTCGGCGCCCGGACCGAACACATGGCAATGCGCGTCAACGGTGCCGGCCGGTAGCTTGAACCGCGGGGCTGGACGGATCGGCATACCAATCGAGCCAGCCCTTGGTCTTCTGGAATGGCCCGGTCGCAGGTTTCGACATAAACATGCCCTCTCGATATCCACTCAAGCGCCGAGGTGCGGCCGTCGTCATGCCGGTTCCATGCCATGACGGCGCTTGGGCGCCTCCGCCTCCGGGGAAGTCAGATAGCTGATGAAGCCGCGCGCCCCGGCTTCGTTGGATGCCAGCGCGCCCACGCTGCACGAAAACCGGGTCAGGGATTGAATGTCCCGCGGCAAGGGTCCGACGATATCGATGCCCGGCACATCGAGAAACTCGCTCAATTGCTGAAAGCCGAGTTCGGCTTCGCCGCGGGCCAGCAAGGTGCCGACCGGAATGCCCGGGGGAGCCTGCACAATTCGCCCGGACATCAGCCGATCGATGCCCCACTTTTCCAACAACCTGACGACGTGGGCGCCACTTGGGCCGGTGGAGTAGCAGATCGATTGCGCCGCCAGAACTGCCGTCTTGAGCGATTCTCCATCGGCAAGGCTCGGACGCTTTGCGCCTAATCTCACCGCCACCGCGATCGCGGAATCGGCAAATCCCGCGCGACTGCCCGGCTTGATGAATCCGTCGGTCTCAAGCTGTTTGATCGCCTCATCCGCGAGCACGACGACATCGAATTTCTCTCCGGCGCGGATGCGGCGCGCGGCATCGACCCCGCCGACGGACTCGATGGCAACCGACTGCCCGGTCTTTTGCCGGTATGCAGCGCCGAGCTCCGTCAGAACTTGACGGGTGGCCATCGACGAAATGCCAACTATTTTTTTCGCCATCTACTTAACTCATCTCTGCCGTCGCCCTGGCTTCAATCGATATATCTCAGTCCGGCCTTAGCGAGCGGCTCCCGCATCTTGTGCATGTCGAGCCCCAGAACGCCCCGTGCAAGCTTTTCGCGCTTGTCCGCTTCGTTTGCTTCGCGCGCTTGCGCTGCGTCCGCGGCCTGATGCGCAAGCCGGGCGGGGACGATGACCACGCCGTCCATATCGGCGACCACCACGTCGCCCGGATTTACGGTAGCGCCGGCGCAGACCACCGGAATGTTCACGGAGCCGAGCGTCGATTTGACCGTGCCGCGCGCACTGATCGCGCGCGAAAACACCGGGAATTGCATTTCGGTCAGATCCATCACGTCGCGCACGCCGCCGTCGATGACGAGGCCCTTCGCGCCGCGCGCGCGGTAGCTGGTGGCGAGCAGATCGCCGAAAAAGCCGTCGGTATTGTCGACGGTGCAGGCGGCGACCACGACATCGCCGGGCTGTATCTGTTCGGCGGCGACATGCATCATCCAGTTGTCGCCCGGCTGCAGCAGCACGGTAACTGCGGTGCCACACATATGCGCCCCCGCATAGATCGGGCGGATATAGGGATGCATCAGGCCGACCCGGCCCATCGCCTCATGGATCGTGGCAACGCCATAGCGCGACAATTTATCGACGGCGGCCTCGTTCGCCCTGTCGATATTGCGCTTGACGATACCGAGGTCGTTCATCGCAACGCTCATGGTCAGTTTCCTCTTGCTTTCAACGCCGTGTCCAGCCGCGGAAATACGCGCCGTGCATTGCCTTCGTAGATCTTGTAGCGGTCCTGCGCGCTGAGCGTGGCGGCCGCTTCGATATACCGCTTGGTGTCGTCGTAGTGGAATCCGGTCTCCGGATCGATGCCGCGAACGGCGCCGATCATCTCGCTCGCGAACAGAACGTTCTCGACCGGGATCACCTTGGTGAGCAGGTCGATGCCCGGCTGGTGATAGACGCAGGTATCGAAGAAAATGTTCTTCAGGAGATGATCCTTGAGCAGCGGCTTCTTCATCTCCTGCGCCAGACCGCGGAAGCGGCCCCAGTGATAGGGGACGGCGCCACCGCCGTGCGGAATCAGGAATCTCAGGGTCGGAAAATCCTTGAACAGATCCGACGTCAGACATTGCATGAAGGCCGTGGTGTCGGCATTCAAATAGTGCGCGCCGGTGGTATGAAAGCAGGGATTGCAGCTGGTGGAGACATGGATCATCGCCGGGATGTCGAGCTCGACCATCTTCTCGTAGATCGGGTACCAGTGACGATCCGAAAGCGGCGGCGAGGTCCAGTGTCCGCCGGAGGGGTCGGGATTGAGGTTGATGGCGACGACGCCGTACTCCCTGACGCACTTCTCTAGCTCGGGAATGCAGGTCTTTGGATCCACGCCCGGTGATTGCGGCAACATCGCCGCACCGGCGAAATTGTCGGGGAATAGCTTGCTGACGCGCCAGCACAGCTCGTTGCAGATCGCAGCCCACACCGACGACACCTCGAAGTCGCCGATATGATGGGCCATGAAGCTTGCGCGCGGGCTGAAGATAGTCAGATCGCTGCCCCGCTCTTTCATCTGCTTGAGCTGATTGTTGACGATGGAATCGCGCAGCTCATCGTCGCTGATCTTCAGCTCGCTCGCCTTGGGCCTGACCGCGGGATCCTTGATGCCCGCGATCTGTCGGTTGCGCCAATCCTCTAGCGCCTTGGGCGCCGTGGTGTAGTGGCCGTGCACATCGATGATCACTTGATCTCCCCATCAGCAATGGCGGTGGGCCGAGCGGCCCGCTGGTCCCGGGCCGACGTTCCGGCAAGACCAGTGAACATCTGCAAGCTTTCCCACCTGTTCATTTCTTTTTTCACCGTCAAAGAACCTGGGTGGACGAAAGGAAATCAGGTCACCGTAGCGCGTGACCGTCGTCCGCGAGAGTCTTGGCCGGCGCCGCGGGCCGCCGCCGCGACGGCGCGGGCCGATCGAGCGCGGGTGCCTGCATCGAAGCGACCGTCGCCCGTACCAGCTGCTCGATCGCATCTCCCGCATCGGTCCCGTCGGAATCGCCGCGCGACAGTCGAGAGACGCGCTCGGGCGTCACCAGCGTGTAATAGAGTGCCCCGAGCAGGAAATGGCTGCGCCAGACGATCTCCGCGCGCGCAATATGCGGCAAGCTCTCATGGATCGCATCGATGAAGGCGTGGCTGGTATCGTCGAAGGTCTGCGCGATGATCCGCCGGGTGATTTCGTTCCCCTCGGCCGACATGATGGCGCGCAGCCGCGTGAAGCGGGCGCCGCCGCCGGCGAGATCGTTTCCGGAAGAAAATGCCGGCAGCACATAGGCGCGGACGATCGCCTCCAGCCGGTCCTGCAAATCGCGTACCCTTCTCGCAGCAGCGAGCAATTCGGAGCGCCTCTGGTTCATCGGTCCGCAGTGACGGCGGTAGATTTCGAGAAGCAACTCGTCCTTGGTCTTGAAATGATAGGTCACGCTGCCCGGATTTGCGCCGGCGGCGTGCGCGATATCGCGCACCGTCACGGCGTTGAAGCCGTTGGTCGAGAACAGCTCCTCTGCGGCCGCGAGAATCGCCTCGCGCATGTTCGGCTTGCGCGCCTTTTCCTTCTCGGAGGATTTTCTGACCATATTAATTGTACTATTGTACAAACAAGTCGGACAAGTCAACAAGGGGCGGAAGAACATCGAACAATGATCTTCAGCTCGCCGCCGATACCGCTGATGCAAATGTTTCACCTGTTGCGGAGCGGTTACACTGAAATGACGGCGATCATAGTAGGCTGGCCTTGGCGACGCTTGCGAATACCCTGAAATCGTACAGCGAGACACGTCATGAATGGGCAGCTAAATGAAGCGGCGCATGTTCCTCACGCTTCTTGGTGTAGCTGCGGCACGACCATTGGCGGCGTATGCGCAGCAACCGACGATGCCGGTTGTCGGATTCATGAATCTCAGCACGGCCAGGCCGTTTATGGAGGCCGCTTTTCGGCAAGGCCTGAGTGAAACGGGTTACAGCGAGGGCAAGAACGTCACCACCGAATATCATTGGGCGGAGGGTCACGACGATCGACTTTCAGCATTGGCAGCCGATCTGGTGCGCCGCCGTGTCAGCGTGATCGCAGCAACTGGCACGCCCGCAGCCCTTGCCGCCAAAGGTGTGACCACGAACATTCCGATCGTCTTCGAGACGGCCGGCGACCCGGTCAAGCTTGGTCTGGTAACCAGTCTGAACCGGCCGGGTGGCAACATCACCGGCGTGTCTCAACTGAGTTCCGAGTTGGTTTCGAAACGGCTGGGGCTGCTGCACGATTTGATACCCTCCGCCAACACGATCGGCTTCCTTGTGAACCCGGTCGATCCAAGAACCGAAAGTCAAACAGCGGAAATGCTAGAGGCCGGACGGACGTTGGGACTGCAACTCCACGTCCTCAATGCCAGCACAGAAGCTGAAATCGATACAGTGGTCGCGAGTTTGTCCGAACTGCGACCAGGAGCGCTGGTCGTCGGCACAGGCGATTTGTTCAGTCGGCGTTCAGAAAGACTCGCAGCATCGATTGCAAGACAGGGAGTGCCTGCGATCTATCAATATCGCGAATACGCTGCGGCTGGGGGGCTTATCAGCTATGGCGCGAGCCTTACCGATTCCTATCGCCAGGTCGGCATCTACACTGGTCGCGTTCTCAAGGGCGAAAAACCCGCCGACCTGCCGGTCATGAGGCCAACCAGGTTCGAGCTGGTGATCAATCTCAAGACCGCAAAGGCGCTCGGCTTGACCATTCCGCCCGGGATACTTGCGATCGCCGACGAGGTGATCGAATAAGCTGCTGCACGTTCGCTTCCGGCAGAACAGACATCGCGCGAGTCTGCCGCGAATGTGTCGCGCGTCAGCTCGACTGCGCGTGCGCGGCCAAGCACGAACCACTTTCGGTCGGTTTCGATAATCCTTCTTGACGGCACTTTTCAGCCCTCGGCGATGTCTCATACCGCCTCCATATCAGATTGACTTGGCAATGTAAGGGAAAGCTGTGACGGATTTGACGAGCTCTGGATTGCGCTCGATGTAGAGAACTGCCTCCCTGAGTTTTGCACGCACGGCGTTGATGGATTTGAGGGCGAGGTTCTTGAATATCTTTTCGCGGATTTCGTCCCAGAGGTTCTCCTTCGGGTTCAACTCCGGCGAATAGGGTGGCAGGAACAGAAGCGAGATGTTGTCGGGGACCGCGAGCAAGCCGCACTGATGGTTGGGGGCACCGTCGAGAACCAGGAGAATGTGTTGCCTGCGGTACTTTCTGGATAGAACGTCGAGGTAGATCTGGAAGCAGACAGTATCCGATGCGGGCATGATCAGATAGACGCACTTTCCATCCTTGGGGCAGACCGCGCCGTATAGGTAGATGTATTGGCGAATGAGTTGCGCGGCAACCTCGGGTCTGACACCAGTTGGAGCCCAGCAAGGCCGCGGGCGGTTCATGCGTCCGAAACGCGCTTCGTCGGCGAACATAACACGTAAGCGACTCAGTTCAGCTTCTCGATCGCCATCGCAACGCCCTGGCCAACGCCGACGCACATGGTCGCGAGCGCGCGCTTTCCGCCACGCTTCTCCATCCCGTGCACCGCGGTCATCGCGAGCCGCGCGCCGCTCATGCCGAGCGGATGACCGAGTGCAATGGCGCCGCCATGCGGGTTGACGAAATCGGCATCGTCCTTGACGCCGAGCTGGCGCAGGCAGGCGATCCCTTGGCTGGCAAAGGCCTCGTTGAGCTCGATCAGATCGAAATCGCTGATCTTCAAGTCCAGCCGCTCCATTAGCTTGCGCGTCGCCGGCACCGGACCGATGCCCATGATGCGCGGCGGCACGGCGGCCGAAGCAAGGCCGAGGATCCGCGCCCGGGGGGTAAGGCCGTGTTTCTTGACCGCGGCTTCCGATGCGAGAATCATCGCGGCGGCGCCGTCGTTGACGCCGGAAGCATTGCCGGCCGTCACCGTGCCGGGGTTGCGTACGATCGGCCTGAGCTTCGCGAGGCCCTCGAGCGTGGTCTCGGGGCGTGGATGTTCATCCTGGTCCACCGTCACCGGCCCGGCCTTGCCACCAGGCACCGAAATCGCGGTGATTTCCTCGGTGAAATAGCCCGACGTGATGGCCCGTCCAGCGCGCTGCTGCGAGCGGATCGCGAACGCGTCCTGATCGGCGCGCGATATCTGAAATTCCTCCGCGACGTTCTCGCCGGTCTCCGGCATCGCATCGACGCCGTATTGCGCCTTCATCAGCGGGTTGATGAAGCGCCAGCCGATGGTGGTATCGAAGATCTCGGCTGAGCGCGAAAACGCTTCCGCCGCCTTGCCCATCACGAACGGCGCCCGCGTCATCGATTCGACGCCGCCCGCAATGGCGAAATCGATCTCGCCGGCGCGGATCGCGCGCGCGCTTGCGCCGACCGCATCCAGCCCCGAGGCGCACAGTCGATTGAGCGTCTGACCGGGAACCGAATCGGGCATGCCGGCGAGCAACAGCGCCATCCGCGCCACGTTGCGGTTGTCCTCGCCGGCCTGGTTGGCGCAGCCGAAATAGACCTCATCGACTTCCGACCAGTCGAGCTTCGGATGGCGCGCCATCAAGGCCTTGATCGGGGCGGCGGCGAGATCATCGGTACGGACTTTGGCGAGTGAACCGCCGAAGCGTCCGATCGGGGTCCGCACGGCATCGCAAATGAATACATCGCCCATCTAGACTCTCCCTAAAATGCCGCGGTTCCGCGCCGGGTCGGCTCGAATTGAGGGCAAGTTTTAGGAGCGGGCCCGCGGCAGGTCAATCGGCGCATTCGCGCGAGGTCTGCCATGTCATTTTGCGCAATTCGACCGCAGGAAGGTGGAAAACACGCATTGTCGCGGCAAAGCGATAGGATCGGCGGCTGAAATTTTGTAATTTGCGACTGTCGAAGGGCCGGTTCTGATTAGTTCAGAACCGGGCTCCAGACTTCTCACTTCGACGCGTTTTCTTTACGCGAACCGGTGCCCACCTCACTCGAAAACGCCTTGATGACGATCCAGCCCGCATTTCCCGCGCCGTCAGACGCCCAGACCGCCGCCGAGGCGGCGCGCGTCACGCCGATGATGGAGCAGTACCTTGAAATCAAGGCCGCCAATCCCGGATTGTTGCTGTTCTACCGGATGGGCGATTTCTACGAATTGTTCTTCGAGGATGCCGAAATCGCCTCGCGCGCGCTCGGCATCGTCCTGACCAAGCGGGGCAAGCATCAGGGCATGGATATCCCGATGTGCGGCGTGCCGGTGGAACGCTCGGAGGATTATCTGCATCGCCTGATCGCGCAAGGCCATCGGGTCGCGGTGTGTGAGCAGACAGAGGATCCAGCCGTAGCGCGCGCCCGCGGCAACAAAAGCGTGGTGCGCCGCGACGTGGTGCGGCTGGTCACTCCCGGCACGCTGACCGAAGAGACGTTGCTGGATGCCCGAGCCAACAACTATCTGCTGGCGATCGCGCGCGCGCGGGGTTCGGCGGGTGCCGATCGTCTCGGGCTCGCCTGGATCGATATTTCAACGAGCGAATTCATTGTCACGGAATGCGCCACCGGCGAGCTCGCCGCGACCTTGTCGCGCATCAATCCCAATGAGATCATTGTTACCGATGCGCTGTATGGCGATGCGGAACTCGGCTCCATCCTGCGCGAATGGCCGGCGGTAACGCCGCTGACCCGCGACGTTTTCGACAGCTCAACCGCCGAGCGGCGGCTGTGCGACTATTTCGCGGTCGCCACCATGGACGGCCTCTCCGCGATGTCGCGGCTGGAGGCCACGGCGGCGGCCGCCGCCGTAACCTATATCGATCGCACGCAGGTCGGGAAGCGCCCGCCGCTGTCGCCGCCCTCGCACGAAGCCGCCGGCGCCACCATGGCGATCGATTCGGCGACCCGCGCCAACCTCGAATTGACAAGAACGCTCGCCGGCGAGCGGCGCGGATCGCTGCTCGATGCGATCGACTGCACCGTGACGCCGGCCGGATCGCGGCTGTTGGCGCAGAGGCTGGCGGCGCCGCTCACCGACAGCGGCGCAATCGCGCGGCGGCTGGACGCGGTTGCGGCATTCGCTGCAGGCGCGGCAGTTCGCGACGATCTTCGCACTACGCTGCGCGCGGCGCCCGACATGTCGCGGGCGCTGGCGCGGTTGTCGTTGGGGCGCGGCGGCCCGCGTGATCTTGCCGCCTTGCGCGACGGCATCCTCGCCGCCGACCGGGCGCTGGCGCAGTTGGCCGCCATGGAACAGCCGCCGCAGGAGATCGCGGCGGGGATGGCGGCGCTGCGTCGTCCCTCGCGCGAAATTGCGCGCGAATTCGAGCGCGCACTTGCCGAGCAATTGCCGCTGATCAGGCGCGACGGCGGCTTCGTTCGCGAAGGCTACGAGCCGTCGCTCGATGAGGCGCGCAATCTGCGCGATGCCTCGCGTCTCGTCGTCGCATCGATGCAGGCGCGCTATGCGGAAGAAGCGGGCGTCAAGGGTCTGAAAATCCGCCACAACAACGTGCTTGGCTATTTCGTCGAGGTCACGGCGCAACACAGCGAGAAGCTGATGGCGCCGCCGTTGAACGCGACCTTCATCCACCGCCAGACGCTCGTGGGCCAGGTTCGCTTCACGACGTCCGAACTCGGCGAGATCGAAGCCAAAATCGCCAATGCTGGCGACCGCGCGCTTGCTCTGGAGCTTGAAATATTCGAGCGGCTCTGCGCGATGGCGGTTGCCGCCAGCGAGGAGTTGCGCGCCGCCGCGCATGCTTTTGCGATCCTCGATGTCGCAACCGCGCTGGCGAAACTCGCCGTCGATGATAATTACGTGCGGCCCGAGGTCGATACGTCGCTCGGCTTTGCCGTCGAGGGCGGCCGGCATCCGGTGGTCGAGCAGGCATTGAAGCGCGACGGCCAGCCCTTCATCGCCAACGCCTGCGATCTCTCGCCGGGACCGGGTCAGAATTCGGGCCAGATCTGGCTGATCACGGGCCCGAACATGGCGGGCAAATCAACCTTCCTGCGCCAGAACGCGCTGATCGCGCTATTGGCGCAGATCGGCAGTTTCGTGCCGGCGTCGCGGGCGCGGATCGGCATCGTCGATCGGCTGTTTTCGCGCGTAGGTGCTGCGGATGATCTGGCGCGCGGGCGCTCCACCTTCATGGTGGAGATGGTGGAGACCGCGGTCATCCTCAATCAGGCCAGCGAACGCTCGCTGGTGATCCTCGACGAGATCGGCCGGGGAACCGCGACCTTCGACGGGCTGTCGATCGCCTGGGCCGCGATCGAGCATCTGCACGAAGTCAATCGCTGCCGCGCGCTGTTTGCGACCCATTATCACGAACTCACCGCGCTCTCCGCCAAGCTGCCGCGGATGTTCAACGCGACGGTTCGCGTCAAGGAGTGGCAGGGCGACGTCGTGTTCCTGCACGAAGTGTTGCCGGGCTCGGCCGACCGCTCCTACGGCATTCAGGTCGCAAGGCTCGCTGGCCTTCCGGCGCCGGTGATCGCGCGTGCCAAATCGGTTCTGGCCAAACTCGAAGCGCAGGACCGCGGCCAGACCGCGCGCGCGCTCGCCGACGATCTGCCGCTGTTTGCGGTGCCGTCGCGTGCCGCGGCCGAGCCGGCGTCGCCGAGCGAATCGGAAAAGCTGGTCGAGGCCGTGAAGGCGCTGCACCCGGATGAGATGTCGCCGCGCGAAGCGCTGGAGGCGCTTTATGCGCTGAGGGCGAAACTGCCGAAGGAATGAAACCGTAGCCCGGATGAGCGCAACGACATCCGGGAATGAGGGCAAAAAAGGACCCGGATATCGCTACGCTCATCCGGGCTACGGTTTCAATACGCGCCTTCGCCCCAGCCACCACAATCCGAAATTCCAACCGAGACAGGTCGCGAGCGTGAGGCTGAGGGCGATTGCCGAGCCTAACGGCAACGCTGCGATATGCAGGATCACAAAACTGAGACCAAATCCCATCAGGCCCCAGCCGCCATTTGCGATCATCGCCGCGGTTGGCGGTCCGCCAATGCGCGGATGCAGAATCAGCATCATGCTGGTCAACACGATCGGAATGAGCGCGATGGTGCCGCTCAGCTCCGGGCCGATCCAGCTTGAGAGCGTTACGACCGTGACGACCAGGATTGCGACCAAAGCTGCGCGCAGCGGTACGTCGTACCATCGGCGCGTGATCAGCGGCATTTTGGCGTGGCGGAAGTGCCGCAGCAGCGGCAGGCAGATTGCGAACGCAACGGCGTTGGCGATCATTCCGTTGGCGAGCGTCCAATGGATTTTTCGCTCCAGGACAGCGAGCAATATCCAAACCGCTATTGCGCCAGCGATGCTGATAAATGCATTGCATCGCTGCGCCAGCACCACATAGGTCAGCATGAGGAAGAGGGTCGCGGCATTGATCGCAAGGCTCGCCAGCGCCCCGTCGGCGATGAAGGCCGCATCGTGATCGAGGGCAAGAAACACGTAGGAAGGCCCGGCCGAAATCGGCAGCGTCGCGATCAACGCGCCGATCACCGGACCCGACCGCTCGGTGAAGATTGAGGCCGTCACCACGAGTGCGGCCGCCACCGCCATGCGCAGCACGATCATCAGGATGAAAAGGAGATCGGGGGACATCGCCTCTAACCGTCGTCTCGGCGTTCGCCGGGACGACACACGTTCAAACCCGTCGCATCGTCACCGAAACCTTCGGGCCGTTCCTGATTGTCTGATAGACCACGCAATAACGCTCGGTGAGTTTCAGGAGCAGATTGAGCTTGTCCTGCGGCGCTGACGTATCGACGTCGAAGCGCAGACGAATTTCGGCGAACCCCACCAGCGCTTCCTTGTCGACGCCGAGCGTGCCGCGAAAATCGAGGTCGCCTTCGGCGGTCACGATGCCGGTTTTCAGCGGTACCTCGATTGCGGTCGCGACCGATTTCAGCGTGACGCCGGCGCAGGCGACGAGCGCTTCCAGCAGCATGTCGCCCGAACATAATTCAAGCCCGGAACCGCCGGTCGCCGGATGAAGTCCGGCCACCGCCAGCGCGCGGCCGGTCTCGACCCTGCAGGCAATCCCTTCGTTGTCGATCGAGCCTTTGGCCTTCAAGGTGATGAACGCGGCCTTCGGATCGCTCTTGTATTTTTCCTTGATCGGGGCCTGCGTGGCGCGGAGTTGGGCGGCGTCCATTTTTGTTTTCTCCAGAATATGCGTGCTTGGCGGATTTAACGGGTCGGAGGG
Source organism: uncultured Alphaproteobacteria bacterium (assembly GCA_963722265.1). Classification (GTDB taxonomy): domain Bacteria; phylum Pseudomonadota; class Alphaproteobacteria; order Rhizobiales; family Xanthobacteraceae; genus Bradyrhizobium. The sequence continues at coordinate 287,123 of CAVRKR010000005.1, forward strand.
GGGATGTCACCACCACATCGCTTCGCCGGTATTGGATTTCGGCTCGGTGTCCGGCACGCTGCGGTCAAGCGAGCGGTCGGTCAACCGGCGATCATAGTAAAGGCTGTCACGGCGCAAGGAGCCAGCCTTCGCAGCGATAGCCGTAGACGTTCTTCAAACCTTCACATTTCGCGCACGTTCGGGGCTGCGAAAAGTTTCAGGGCAGCAAAAATTTATTCCCTGAAACTGGCCCAAAAACCTCCCGTAGCTCGGCTCAACGGCGACGCGGTCAACCCAATGGTCGGACCGTGTTGTTGTTGCCCCTCATCGCCGGCGGAAATCCGCCGGCCACTCACTCAATCGGGAGACGTTTCCATGTCCAAGCGTATTGCTGTTTTGTCCGCCGTTGCCCTCGGCGCACTTGCTCTCACTGCCACGATCGTTGCGCCCGTCAGCGCGCAAGAGAAGACGGTCATGGTCGGCGGCGCTGCGATGTTCCCTTCCAAGAACATCATCCAGAATGCCGTTAACTCCAAGGATCACACCACGCTGGTTGCGGCGGTGAAGGCCGCAGGCCTGGTCGAGACGCTGGAAGGCAAGGGCCCGTTCACGGTGTTCGCGCCGACCAACACCGCCTTCGGCAAGCTGCCGGCCGGCACGGTCGACACCCTGGTGAAGCCCGAGAATAAGGCGACCCTCACCAAGATCCTCACCTATCACGTGGTCCCGGGCAAGCTTGAGGCCTCCGATCTCTCCGATGGCAAGACCCTCAAGACCGTCGAAGGCGAAATGCTGACGGTCAAGAGGGCCGAGGGCAAGGTGATGATCGTCGACGCCAAGGGCGGCACCGCGATCGTCACGATCCCGAACGTCAACCAGTCGAACGGCGTGATCCACGTGGTCGACACCGTCCTGATGCCGGCGTCCTAACCCCACGCGAATCCCGATTTTCATCCCCATCGGGATACGCCAGGCGAGCCGGGGAAACCCGGCTCGCTTTTTTGTGACCGATGTGCCCTGTTCGCGCCGGTCAGGTAGGCGGTAGACAGTAACGAAGTTTCGATTTTCGGCGTATATCAGCCTATAAGAGGCTATCTGCTTTCAGCGACGGGAACTCCATGTCCAGCCTTGCAGCCACTGACGCGCGTGCAGCAAAAGCCCCGACCAAGGTCATTCAGCCGGCCTGGGTGCGGGCAATGCATTGGACCAACGCAGTCGCGATCATCCTGATGATCATGTCGGGATTGCAGATCTACAATGCTTCGCCGCTGTTCAGCTCTTTAAGGTTTTCCCACTCGATCACGCTCGGCGGCTGGCTCGGCGGCGCGCTGCTCTGGCATTTCGCGGCGATGTGGCTGTTGATGGTCAATGGCCTGATCTATCTCATCACCGGTTTTGCGACCGGACGCTTCAAGAGGAAGTTGCTGCCGATCAGCGCCGGTGGCGTGATCGCGGATGCCAAGGCGGCGCTGACCGGAAAGCTGTCGCATGCTGACCTGAGCACATACAATCAGGTGCAGAAACTGCTCTATGCCGGCATCATTGTCGTCGGTGTCGTCATCGTGCTTTCGGGATTGTCGATCTGGAAGCCGGTACAATTGCAATATCTGACGGCGCTGTTCGGCGGATATGACGTTGCGCGCTATGTGCATTTTTTCTGCATGTCGGCGATTGTTGCCTTCCTGGTGATTCATACCGTGCTCGCGGTGCTGGTGCCGAAAAGCCTGCGCGCGATGATCATCGGCCGTTGAGCTAGGTTACGGAGATAAATCATGGGCAGACTTCGCAAGCTTCTGATCCCGGGCGTCGACAAGCAATTGCTGGTTCGCGACGCCACCAAGTTGATGCCTGATCCGATGCGCCGACGCTTCATCGCAGGCGGCGCGAGCCTTGGTGCATTGACGCTTCTGACCGGCTGCGACGTCCTGGAGAGCTCCGACGCCGAGGAGATGCTGAAGAAGGTCTCGAAGTTCAATGACGCCGTGCAGGCGTTCATCTTCAACCCCGATGCGCTGGCGCCGACCTATCCCGAAAGCGCGATCACCAAGCCGTTCCCGTTCAACGCCTACTATGAACTCGACGACGCCCCCGAGATCGACGCCAAGGACTGGAAGTTCGAGGTGCGCGGTCTCGTCGACAACAAGAAATCCTGGACTCTGGAAGAGCTCTACAAGTTGCCGCAGGTCAAGCAGGTGACGCGCCACATCTGCGTCGAGGGCTGGAGCGCGATCGGAAGCTGGACCGGCACGCCGTTGCGCGATTTCCTCAAGATCGTCGGGGCCGACACGCGGGCGAAATATTGCTGGTTCCAGTGCGCCGACAAGGAAGGTTACAACTCGCCGCTCGACATGCGCAGTGCGCTGCACCCGCAGACCCAGATGACGTTCAAGTTCGGCGACGAGATCCTGCCGCGCGCCTACGGCTTCCCGATGAAGATCCGGGTGCCGACCAAGCTCGGTTTCAAGAATCCGAAATACGTGATGTCGATGGAAGTCACCAACGACTACAAGGGCGGCTACTGGGAAGACCAGGGCTATAACTCATTCAGCGGCAGCTGAGCCGTTCGCGTAGTGGCAGGTGGTTGCACCGAGCGCCGCATCTTCGTCGCGCTGTCCGGCAATAGCTGAAGAACTCTTGCGGTTTCAGCCGGCCAGCACCAACGCGACACCCGCGACCGTCAGCACCGTGCCGGCGACGATGCGCGCGGTGATCCGCACATGATGGAGCGCGACGGCGGTCAGCATCACCGTCACCAGCGGATAGACGGCAACCAGCGGCGCCACCAGCGTGATCGGTCCGTAGTGCACGGCGGCGAACAGGGTCAGCACGCTCAGGCCGTTGGAAATCCCCGTCACCGCGAACCACAGCCGGCCCGATCGCGGTGCCGCGGCGATGAAACTCCCCGTGCGGACGCGCTCGACGATCAGCACGACGGCGGAGGACATGATGTAGCCGATCATGCAGGCCCACAGCGGACTGGGCCAGATTTCGAGCCCGAGCTTGACGACCGGTGGCACGACGCCACGCAGCAGTGCGCCGCCGAGGCGAAGGCGAAAAGGATGGCTAACGTCATGACGGTCGAATTTAGGGGGCTGGGCTTTCCCAAGGCAATCGGTTGCCCGCACAGTGCTGCCTTGCCAATCCCCTCGCGGCGTTTTAGCACTTCGCGCGCGTCCGCACTTTCCTCAAAAGGCATTCGATCATGGCGACCCATAAACTGCTGCTTCTCCCCGGCGACGGCATCGGCCCCGAAGTGATGGCGGAGGTGAAGCGGCTGATCGACTGGATCAACGCGCAAGGGATCGCGCATTTTGCCACCGAGCAGGGGCTCGTCGGCGGCGCGGCCTATGACGCGAGCGGGCAGAGCATCACGGATGCGACCATGGCGAAGGCGGCCGCTGCGGACGCCGTGATCTTTGGCGCGGTCGGCGGGCCGAAATGGGACAGCGTGCCTTACGAGGCGCGGCCCGAGGCCGGGCTGTTGCGTCTTCGCAAGGACCTCGGCCTGTTTGCGAATCTGCGGCCCGCGGTTTGCTATCCCGCGCTGGCGGACGCCTCGAGCCTGAAGCGCGAGGTGGTCGAGGGGCTCGACATCATGATCGTGCGCGAACTGACCGGCGGGGTGTATTTCGGCGAACCCAAGACCATCACCGATCTCGGCAATGGTCAGAAGCGCGCCATCGATACGCAAGTTTACGACACCTACGAGATCGAGCGCATCGCGCGCGTCGCCTTCGACCTGGCGCGCAAGCGCCGCAACAAGGTGACTTCGATGGAAAAGCGCAACGTGATGAAAACCGGCGTGCTCTGGAACGAGGTGGTCTCGCAGGTGCATGCGCGTGAATACAAGGATGTGCAGCTCGAGCACCAACTCGCGGATTCCGGCGGCATGAATCTGGTGAAGTCGCCCAAGCAGTTCGACGTCATCGTCACCGACAATCTGTTCGGCGACGTGCTGTCGGATATCGCGGCGATGCTGACCGGCTCGCTCGGCATGCTGCCGTCGGCCTCGCTCGGCGAGGTCGATGCCAAGACCAAAAAGCGAAAGTCGCTGTTTGAGCCGGTGCACGGGTCGGCGCCCGATATTGCAGGCCAAGGCCTCGCCAATCCGATCGCGATGATCGCCTCATTCGGAATGGCGCTGCGCTATTCCGTCGACATGGGCGCGCTTGCCGACAAGGTCGATGCCGCGATCGCCGCGGTGCTAGCGAACGGCTTGCGCACCGCGGACATCAAGTCGGAAGGTACCATTGCGGTATCAACCGCGCAGATGGGCGAAGCGATCCTGAAGGAATTGCAGAAGCTGCACGCTTGAGCGGATTCTCTCCGCATCGTCCCGGCCTTGAGCCGGGAGCCATAACCACTGACCGTTGTGGTGGAGAGAAAGTCGTCGCGCAGCATCCTTAAAAGAGGCGCCGCGGCCTATGGGTCCCTGCTTTCGCAGGGACGACGTGCAGTTAGTGTTGCCTCTATTCCGCCGCCGCCCGCTACTGCGGGATCGGGAAGCTCTGCGGATAACCGCCCATATCCGACGGCGGGTTGAGCGGCTGGCGGTCGATCGGGCGATTTTTGTTCTCGCGCGCGAAGTCGGGGTAACCGAGGTCCGGTGGAAACGCATAGTCGGTGAATTTGCGGTCGCCCGGCAAAACCTCGACACCGGCATCAAGCCACGAGCGCTTGGTAATATAAACGCGGGTGTGCGGCCCCTGCTGATAGGACACGTTGGGGCCGTTCGAGCCGTAATACGGACGGCCGCGATCGTCATATTGTTGAGGTTTGGCCTGCTTGGCCTGCTGCTTCGGTGTCGGCGTCTGCGACTGCGCGTTGGCCCGGGTGCCGAAGCCGATCGCGACAACGGCGATAGCGGCAAGCAGCACCGCAACTTGGTTCGCAGGGATTTTCCAGGTCATCAGGTCCTCTTTCGGGCGCCGGCAGGTCGCCATAACCGTTTCGGCGATCATTGTAGCGGCCGGGGATGCCGTCACAAGGTCAATCGCGCCACACTGCGTCAGAATAATGCCCGAAGCGGCGAAATAGTCGCATGAAAACCAGCACCTTGGCTGGCGCGCCGATCAGAGACGGCCGCGCAATCGGGGGTTTTCAGGCCCCATGACCCAATCTGTCGAGCCGCTCGCAGCTGTAGCGCAGTTGCCGCGTTTGAGTTCGGCTCGGGCGAATAACTCGGCCAGTCTCCGTTCATTTCCGGATGCCAGCATGGTCAGCCGGTTCAGCATGCAGCCGATGGCGACCCGCCGCGCCGGTAATCCGCTGCCCTGACACGACCAGCCTGAGATTTGTAGGGCTGGATCGTCGATACGCTTGAAAAAGCCGAGGCACGACTTCGCGCCGTCTTGGGTCCCGGTGAATCGCAGCAGCGTCACCGCGCCAAACTTGCTGTCGATCACGCCGGCCGCTTCCAGCTCTCGCCTGCTGTCGCTGTCCATCCGGCGCGCAATTTCGGCGTCCAGCGGCTCGGCGGCGTTGAATTCGCCGCCGGGACGGTAGATTTCAAGCTCCGCCACCGGCGATTCGTCTGGAGCGCCCCAATGGAAGATGTCCTTGCGGCCGCCCTCCGGATGCCGAAAAATATCGTAAGTCTCTGATTTTTCTGGAGGATCAAGCGCGCTGACGGCGAATTGCGGCCGCGAGCGCAACGCCGCGCTAAAGCCGGCCTTGCCGACCGGCTCAATATCCGTGGCGGCCGCGAATTGCTCCCAAAAATGCAGGCCGACAATGCCAAGCAGGGCCAGAGCCCCCATATAGGCAATCAGGCGCGCCAGCGTGGCAATGCATTCGTCGGCAAAGCTGGTCAGCGCCGGATGAATTCTGGCGTGGTATTCTAGGTTCGATTGCATCACCCGCCCAAGCCGCCGCCGAGCGCCGGGCAGGTGCCCGGGTCTAACGTTGTCTTAACTGCGTTTCTCGCATAGAAGCGCTGCCTCTTCCCTTTCCGCCGCTGGTGGGGGGTGAGGGATTTTTCTTCGGAGAGTGAACGATGGGTTACAAAGTCGCGCTGGTCGGAGCGACCGGCAATGTCGGGCGGGAAATGCTCAACATTCTCGACGAACGTAAATTCCCGGCCGACGAGGTGGTGGCGCTTGCGTCACGCCGCAGCACGGGCGTCGAAGTCTCGTATGGCGACCGCACCCTGAAAGTCAAAGCGCTCGAACACTACGATTTCGGCGATGTCGATATCTGCCTGATGTCGGCGGGCGGCGCGGTGTCGAAGGAATGGTCGCCGAAGATCGGCGCCGCCGGCGCGGTCGTGATCGACAATTCGTCGGCGTGGCGGATGGATCCGGACGTGCCGCTGATCGTGCCCGAAGTCAATGCGGACGCGATCAAGGGCTTCGCCAACAAGAACATCATCGCCAATCCAAACTGCTCGACCGCGCAGCTCGTGGTCGCGTTGAAGCCGCTGCATGACAAAGCGGTGATCAAGCGCGTCGTGGTTTCGACCTATCAATCGGTCTCGGGTGCCGGCAAGGAGGCCATGGACGAGCTGTTTTCGCAGACCAAGGCGGTCTACACCAACAGCGAACTGATCAACAAGAAATTCCCCAAACGCATCGCCTTCAACGTCATTCCGGAGATCGATGTCTTCATGGAAGACGGCTACACCAAGGAAGAGTGGAAGATGATGATGGAGACCAAGAAGATTCTTGATCCCAAAATCAAACTGACCGCCACTTGCGTGCGGGTGCCGGTGTTCGTCGGTCATTCTGAGGCGGTGACCATCGAATTCGAAAATCCGATCTCGGTTGACGAGGCGCGCGATGCCTTGCGCAAGGCGCCGGGATGTCTCGTGATCGACAAGCACGAGCCGGGCGGCTACGTCACGCCGTATGAGGCGGCCGGCGAGGATGCGACCTATGTCAGCCGCATCCGCACCGACCCCACCGTTGAAAACGGCCTCGTGCTGTGGTGCGTCTCGGACAATTTGCGCAAGGGCGCCGCGCTGAACGCGATCCAGATCGCCGAATGCCTGGTCAACCGCAAGCTGATCCGTGCCAAGAAAAAGGCAGCCTAGGTCAATTGCGAATTGGGAGTAACGAGCGGGTTGGCTTCGCTATTCCCGTCTCGCTACTCGCTATTCGCCCGCAACATCTCCCTGGCGCTGCGAAACTCTTTCGCTTCCTGGTCGAGCACGAACAGCGAGCCCTCGGCGACGCCGAAATAGGCACCGTGCAGGCTTAGCTCGCCACGCGCGACCAGCGTCCGCACGAAGGGAAACGTCATCAGGTTTTCCAGGCTGCGGAACACGGCCGCCTTCTCGATCCGGACGGTGAAGTCGGCCATCGACTCGCGGTCGCGCCGGGAGACCGTCTCGCCCGGCTTGATGAACATCGACATCCAGCGGCCGATGAAGTCTCCCGGCGACAACGGCTCGATATTGTCGATGAAGGCGCGAATGCCGCCGCATAGCGCATGGCCGAGCACCACGACGTGTTTGACGCGCAGCGCGTTGACCGCGTATTCGAGCGCCGCCGAGACGCCGTGCGCGCCGCCGTCGGGCGCATAGACCGGCACCAGATTGGCGACGTTGCGCACCACGAACAATTCGCCCGGCCCGGCATCGAAGATGACCTCCGGCGAAACGCGGGAATCGCAGCAGCCAATCACCATGACCTCGGGGGATTGGCCGCGTTCGGACAATTCGCGGTAACGCGATTGCTCGGTCGGCAGCCGCTGCGAAGCGAAGGTCCGATAACCGTCGATCAGCTGTTGCGGGAAAGGTGACATGCGAACGGCTAACCACAGGCTAACGGCTGGAACAAGGCTTCCGGACGAAAGCCTGAAATGTTAAAGCATGAAGTGGAAAAGCGGTCACCGATTTTTCCGGGAATTTCCCGCCCAAACAATGAGCGATGGCGGGAACATTTTTCGGCCTCGCCGAAACGCTCACCGCGCGGGCTTTAAGATTCGAAGGGAAGAAGCCAATGATCCGTCCGCGCCGCAGCCTGCTGTTCATGCCCGGATCGAACGCGCGGGCGCTGGAAAAGGCGCGCGTTCTTCCCGCGGACGGCATCATTCTCGATATCGAGGATTCGGTGACGCCGGAGGCCAAGGCGCTGGCGCGCGACCAGATCGCGCAGGCGGTCGCGGCAGGCGGCTTCGGCAGGCGCGAGGTTTGGATCCGCACCAATGCGCTGGATTCGCCGTGGTGGCTGGATGATGTGAAGATGGCCGCCAAGACCCGGCCCGACGGCATTCTGGTTCCAAAAGTGTCCAGCGTGGAGGATCTCGCCACCATCGCGCGTTGTCTGCGCGATGCGGATGCCGACCCCTCGATGCGGCTCTGGACGATGATCGAAACCGCACGTGCGGTTCTGCACGCGGAAGGACTTGCCGCCGCATCACGCGGTGTCGAGCCGCGGCTCGCCGGCTTCGTGTTCGGGCCGAACGATATTTCGCGCGAGACGCGGATCAAAATGCAGCCCGGCCGTGCAACGGTGCTGTCGTTGATCACGCATTGCATTCTCGCCACCCGCGCCTACGGTCTCGAAATTTTCGACGGTCCCTACAGCGATTTCAGCGACGTCAACGGCTTTGGGCAGGAGTGCACGCAGGCGCGCGATCTCGGCTTCGACGGCAAGACGCTGATCCATCCGGGCCAGATCGAGGCCTGCAACGCTATCTTCACGCCGCCGGCGGCCGAGGTCGCCCAGGCCCGCAAGATCATCGCCGCATTCGAGCTTCCGGAGAATGCCTCGCGCGGCGCGATTTCGCTCGATGGTCAGATGGTGGAGCGGCTGCATGCCGACATGGCAAGGCGCACGATTGCGATCGCCGATTCGATCGCGGCACTTGCGCGGCAATAGGGACCGCGATTCTATTCTACCTGGCCGTAACCGCGGCGAGCGGCGCCAGACCCCCGGCGTTGTGCACGTGGATCAAGAAAAGTGCCGCGAGCGCAATCAGAATCGCCAAGGAAAAATGAATCCAGGCCGAGCGCGAAATCTTCATTTGCTCACGGCCCTGGCAAATTCCTCGATCGTGGGCGCGTTGAGACAATATCCCTTATAGTGCTCGGCCGAAGTGCCGGCGGCAAGATCGCGGTCGCATTCGCGTTTGTTCGCGCAGAGCGCGCAAACGCGCTCCATGTCGTGCAGCACCATCGGCTCGACGCGCGCCAAATCCGCTTCGTTGATGCCGAGCGCCTTCAGCAATTTGGGCAGTTCATCCGCCGCGTGCGGCCCGTGGCGGACCAATTCATTGAGGTCGGCAGGCGAAACCCGCAAATCGCTCGCGATGCGGTCGAACTCTGTCGTGTTGAGCTGTCGTATTTCGCTGAGCTCCTGCCGGTGCTTCAGCCAGTCGCCAAAGGTGTGCGTCAATCGTTGGACGACGGAAAGGGTTTGGGCGGTCATGAGAATGCCTCCGATACGAGTATTATGCGCACCGCCGGGATCGGAGGTCGTTGCGATAGATCAAACAAAACCGCCGCAGCAGTTAACCCGCGATCCCAAGACAAGCCGGATCGCTCGAAGGGTCAGCCTCGAATTGATCCGCATCAATTCACGTCTTCAATTTTAGCGTCATAATTGCTGAGTTCTATCGCCCGAATTAGCTTTGCGATGCGAAGGAGCTGTCCATGATTTCTCACAGAGTGGGCATGGCACCTGCTAAGTTTTCCCAAGAAAGAGATGTGCCACTCGACAACGGCGACCATGGTCCGATGTCACAACAAGATGCAATCTGCTCTCATGGTCCCGAGATGTACCCGCAAAAATTTGTGCGCCTGGTCGGCAGTCATGATTCACCTAAGGACGAGGGAGCGCATGGTCTGCGTTGGCAGACTTCACCGGCCCCGCGTGTAAGCCCAGCGCCTCGGAATACTGGATGACCACCTTGCCGGGCGCCACCCAGGTTGGATCGCCGGTCAGGACGCCCCAAACCGCGCCGCCGCCCAGGCATGCAGGCTTCCTGGAATGGGCGGCTTGTTGCCGCGGCCCTTTGGCGAAATGTGAAACCCGATAATCTCGGGGTCGGCGATCAGCGCCGAAATGTCCCGCGGCTCGAAGAACAGATTTGGCTCGGCATGTACCGCGTAGAAGGACTTCTTCGGCAGCGCATGGCCCAATTCGCCGGCGCGGCGGGCGAGTGCGGTCAGCGTCGCGGGACCAAAGATCGCCACGCGCAGGTCCGAGACGCGGCTTGCGCCGCGCAATTTGCGTAACGTCAGAATCAGGCGATGCCGCGGCGCCAGCCAATCCGGCGTCAATTCGTCCTGTTGCATCAAGGCAGCGAATGCCGTGACGATCGGATCGTTTGGCGGCAGATAGAGCACGGAGTTGCCGAGCTGGCGCGGCTGTTCCCAGGCGAAATAGGGTTTTGCCGGATCGATCTCGACCGGCCGCTTCAGCAGTACGTCGGCGTCGAGCCAGAGCCCGGCGCCCTCGGCCATCAACCGCATCCGGAAAAAATCCGAGAACTGCAGCGTGGTCCAGTCGCGCCACACGCCATCGGGCCCGGTCGGGCGCAATCGCTCGGCAAAACTTTGCGGCAGGATCGCTTCGGCCTCGGCATTGCCGACGCCATCGGGCAATTGCGCGAGCGGCTCGAAACTATAGACGGTGACCTTGTGGCCGGCGGCGAGCTGCGAACGCAGGGATAGAATTCGCAGCGCATCGAGCGGGCCGTGCCAGAAAGTGACGATGTCGGGCCGCAAGCTCGCGATCACGCCCAGGCGCGCGCAGTCTTCGCCTTGGCCTCGTAGGCATCGATCGAGGCCTTCTTCTCCATGGTGAGGCCGATATCGTCCAGCCCGTTCATCAGGCAGTGCTTGCGGAACGCATCGATCTCGAACTTCACGGTGCCGCCGTCAGGTCCGCGGATTTCCTGATTGGCAAGATCGATGGTCAGCGTGGCGTTGGCGCCGCGCTCGGCATCGTCGAACAATTTGTCGAGATCGTCCTGGGTGACGCGGACCGGCAGAATGCCGTTCTTGAAGCAGTTGTTGTAGAAGATGTCGCCGAACGAGGTCGAGATCACGCAGCGGATACCGAAATCCATCAGCGCCCAAGGTGCGTGCTCGCGGCTGGAGCCGCAGCCGAAATTGTCGCCGGCGACCAGGACCTTGGCGTTGCGGTAGGCCGGCTTGTTGAGGATGAAATCCGGGTTCTCGCTGCCGTCATCCTTGTAGCGCTGCTCCGAGAACAGGCCCTTGGCGAGGCCGGTGCGCTTGATGGTCTTCAGATACTGCTTGGGGATGATCATGTCGGTATCGACATTGATGATCTTCAGCGGTGCTGCGACGCCTTCGAGCGTGGTGAACTTGTCCATCGAAAAGCACTTCTTGGTTGGGATTGGTGAAAAGCGTTTTGACCATCGTAGTTTATCGCGAATGCCGACGGCATTAAAGGGCAAAATCCTTAATCGCCGGCCGCCTCGATCGCCGCCATGTCGTCGTCGGAGAGGCCAAAATGGTGGCCGATCTCGTGAATCAGCACGTGGCGGACGATCCGGCCCAACGTCTCGTCATGTTCGGCCCAGTAATCCAGGATCGGCCGCCGGTACAGCCAGATCATGTTGGGCAGGCGCGCGATATCGCCATGGCTTTGATGCGGCAGGCCGACGCCGTGGAACAGGCCGAGCAGGTCGAATTCGCTTTCAGCGCCCATATGGTCGAGCACTTCCTCGGTGGGGAAATCATCGACGCGGACGATCACGCCCTCGCAGAGGTCGCGAAACGTCTTCGGCAGCCGCGCGAAGATTTCGTGCGCCATGGCCTCCAGTTCGCCGAGCGACGGCGCTCTTGCTGATGTCCACATGGCGCCTTGTTTAGAGCATGATCCGAAAGTGAGGGAACCGGTTTTCGCAAAAAAAATCCTTCCAAGAGGGCAAACTGCTGCCTTGCGCGCCGTCGCCGGCCAAAATGGCTCGGCGGCGCAGTTGACGTTGCCGCGGCAATCGGAGACCGTAGGACCGGAAAAACAGGCTCGGGCGGGCGTGAAAATGCGTGTCAGGACGGTGGCAATAACCGGGGCGTTTGCGGCGGCCTTTTCGCTGATCGCGGCCGGAGCCGAGGCGCAGACCGCGCCGCAGGGGACGCGGACCGCGCAGGCATCGCCGGGGCCTGGCGATGAGCCGTCCGCGCAGCCCGTCCGACGGCCACCGAAGCGGCTTCCGATCTATCCCCGATACCGGGCCGAGCCGGACGACGTTTATCCGCGCTACTACCCGGGCCCGAACGCCGTGCGGGTTTGCAACGCGACCCTTGTGCAGGAATACCGGCCGAGCGGCACGGTGATCGTGCCCCATATGAGCTGTGTCTGGCGCCGCGGCTGACCTTCTTCTCAACGCTTTCGCAAGGCACCGATCAAGCCGACGCCGACGATCAGGGCCGCGGCGCCGTAGACGACGATCGCCACGACCAATTGCAGGAAGGGGCTCGCGGTGCCGGGGCCTCCGCCCGGACCTTGAGAGGCAATTGTCGCTCCGGCGAAGATCGATATCACGGCCGCGGCCACCGCAACCGTCAACGGCGATATCCAAATCCAACGCCATTTTCGAGATGAAGCCATGACCATCTCCTGTGACGCGAAGTTTGCAGAAGATACGCTTGGCAGCCTACGCCGGTTTTGATCACGCGTCAGCCATTTGCTGAAAGTGCCTCAGCCAAGTCCCCTGGCCAACAGCACGACGGCTTGCGCGCCGGCTTTGCGGTCCTTGAGAATTTCCAGATATTCCGGCGAATCCGCCCACGCGCGAAAGCCGGCTTCATCGGGAAACGACATCAACACCAGCTTGTCGCGATCCCACGCTCCTTCCAGAACGACAGGGCTTTCATCGGCCGACAACAGCCGTCCGCTGAATTTCCTGAACACGTCGAAGAATCGCGCCTGATAGCGGTCATAGGCGGCGCGGTCCGTCATTTTGAGCTGTGCAATTGCATAAACCGTCATGTCATGTCCTCTCATGCCGTCTCTCACAATTTCGCGAGCTTATGCTGCATGAACTGGATTGCCAAAATTGGGACGCGTTCATTCATGGCACGTTCAGGTTGTTTTCTCTAATGTGATACTGGGTGCGAAATAACACCACGATCAACACATTGGGCGCGACGAAAGCGGGCCGCGGCGCGGTCTTCGCTGGCCGTTTCCTTCAACAAAGGGGGACTACACGCATGACCGGGATTGCTGTTTTCTCACGCTATTCACTGCGAACTTCGACGCGATTGCTGGGCTTTGCGGCTGCAGCGTTCCTCACGCTGTCGGCCTTCGCGGGCGATCGCGCCGAAGCCTTGTCGCTCGTCAATCCTGGTGCCGCGGCTGCAGGCAATGTTGTGGCAAGCGGACTTGCGATCGAAGTTCGAGGAGGAGGTGGTGGCGGCGGCCGAGGTGGCGGTAGTGGTGGCCACGGTGGATATGGTGGATATGGTGGGCATGCCGGTTTCGGTGGCAACTTCCATAGCGGCCCTTCGTTTCAGAGCGGCGCCTTCCGTACCGGCCCGGCGGTTGCTGGCGGCGCTACCCGTTACGGCGGGCGGCACTTCGCCCATGGCCGCCACTTCAGGCGCGTCTTTGTCGGAGGCGTCTGGTACGATTACCCGTATGATGACGATTACCCGTACTACGAGGAGTATCCGGCCTATTCCGCGGCTCCTGGCTGCCGCATCATCGAGACCGAAAATGGTCTGCAGCAGGTTTGCAATTATCGCCCGTGGCGCCACCACCACTATTACCGGCGGCACCATCAGCGCAGGCATCATCGCGCCTATCGTTGAGGTTCGAGCGGTTGGTGAGATGAGTCAGGCGCCCGCGAGGGCGCCTGATTTTTCTCCATGACGAGAGGCTTGATCCGAGGGTGGCGCCCGCCCGAAGTGCCCTATAGCCAGTCCTTGAGTTTCCAGGCCTTGAGCTTCCACGGCGTAAGTGTCTCCAGCCGCCACTGCGCCCAGCGCTCCGGAGGCCAGTGGCTGAGACGCGACGTCTCTACCTGCACCGCTTTCTTGATCACGCGCGGCATCACCCGGCGCCGCCGCTGCTGCGTCGCCTCGCTGATCATATCGACGAATTCAGCTTTGTCGGCCATGGCGGGTTTCCCTCGCGAAACTTCGCGACCTGTTGCCCGGCAAGTCTGCCCGGAAGTGCTTAACGACTTCCTTCACTGATGCGTTGATGTTGAGGGAAGGCGTGCTTACTGCCACTCCCTGATGTCGACAAAATGCCCGGCAATGGCCGCGGCCGCCGCCATGGCGGGCGAGACCAGGTGGGTACGGCCCTTGAAACCCTGGCGGCCCTCGAAATTGCGGTTCGAGGTCGAGGCGCACCGCTCTTCGGGCTTCAGCTTGTCGGGATTCATCGCCAGGCACATCGAGCAGCCCGGCTCGCGCCAGTCGAAGCCGGCCTTGATGAAGATCTTGTCGAGGCCTTCGGCTTCCGCCTGCTCCTTCACGATCCCCGAGCCCGGCACGATCATCGCATTGACATTGGCATTGACTGTTTTGCCCTCCGCGATCTTCGCCGCCGCGCGCAAGTCTTCGATGCGGCCGTTGGTGCAGGAACCGATGAAGACGCGGTCGAGCCTGATGTCGGTGATTTTGGTGCCCGCCTTCAGCCCCATGTAATTCAGCGCGCGATGCTTGGAGAGGCGCTTGGCCTCATCCGCGATCTTGTCGGGATCGGGCACAAAGCCCGTGATCGACACCACGTCCTCCGGTGACGTGCCCCAGGTCACGATCGGCGGCAGCTTGGCCGCATCCAGCCTGATCTCGTGATCGAAATGCGCGTCATCGTCGCTTCGCAAGGTCTCCCAATAACGCATCGCGGCGTCCCAGTTCGCGTCCTTCGGCGATTTCGGGCGGCCTTTGAGGAATTCAAACGCCTTTTCGTCGGGGGCGATCAGGCCGGCGCGGGCGCCGCCTTCGATCGACATGTTGCAGACGGTCATACGGCCTTCCACGGACAGCGCGCGGATCGCCTCGCCGGCATATTCCAGCACATAGCCGGTGCCGCCGGCGGTGCCGATCTCGCCGATGATCGAAAGAATGATGTCCTTGCCGCTGACGCCGTCGGGCAATTTGCCGTCGACGACGGCGCGCATGTTCTTGGCCTTTTTCTGGATCAGGGTTTGCGTCGCCAGCACATGCTCGACTTCGGAGGTGCCGATGCCGTGCGCCAGCGCGCCGAACGCGCCATGCGTCGAGGTGTGGCTGTCGCCGCAAACGATGGTGGTGCCGGGCAGCGTAAAGCCTTGTTCCGGGCCGATCACGTGCACGATGCCCTGACGGCGGTCGAACTCATTGAAATATTCGATGCCGAATTCCCTGGCGTTCTCGGCCATCACCCGCATCTGCTCGATGCTTTCCGGATCGGAATTGGGCTTGGAGCGATCGGTGGTCGGGATGTTGTGATCGACCACGGCCAGCGTCTTTTGCGGGGCGCGGACCTTTCGTCCCGTCGCGCGCAGGCCCTCGAAGGCTTGCGGCGAGGTGACTTCGTGGACCAGATGCCGGTCGATATAGATCAAACAGGTGCCGTCATCGGCTTCGTGAACCAGATGATCGTTCCAGATTTTGTCGTAGAGAGTGGTCGGTTTGGACATGAGCGTAAGCTCCATGGGATTCTGATTGGGCGGTTAGGCGCTGCGACGCGCTTGCAAAAGCAGCAGTGGGCGCAGCATCAGGCTGCGCGCGTAAGCTCTGACGTCGCTGAGGTCGCAAAGCGCCCGAAGAAGCGGCCGGGCAGCCGCGAGCGGTCGTCGATGACAATGCGGCTGACGATCTCTGAGGCGGCGCTGGTGTGATCCGGAACCATGGTCAATGTATATCACGCCAGGTTCGGAGCGCGATAGCTTTCACCGTCGTCGCTACGCTCGCAATGACGGTAACTCCGCAACAAAAAGCGCGGGGAAAACCCCGCGCCCTTCGTCAAACTCAGTGATCCGAAAATTACTCGCCGACGGCAGCGGCGCGCTCGCTCTTCTCGACGATGCGGGCCGACTTGCCGCGCAGATTGCGAAGGTAAAACAGCTTGGCGCGGCGCACCTTGCCGCGGCGCACCACCTTGATCGAGTCGATCATCGGCGACATCACGGGGAATACGCGCTCCACGCCCTCGCCGTAGGAAATCTTGCGCACCGTGAAGCTCTCGTTGATGCCGCCGCCGGAGCGGCCGATGCAGACGCCTTCATAGGCCTGCACGCGCGAGCGGTCGCCTTCAACCACCTTGACGTTGACGATCACGGTGTCGCCGGGTCCGAATTCCGGAATTTCCTTGCCGGCGGACATTTTTTCGAATTGCTCTTTTTCGAGCTGTTGAATGAGGTTCATCGCAAAATCTCCATCGGCGGCGCGCCCCAGCCGCAAAATGCGCGGGCTGCGCGAATATTGGTTTATCCTGCGCGGATTTGGCCGCCCGTATACGGCAAAGGCGGGGGCTTGTCACCCTTTCGTCGTGTTTTTTGGCGGTTTTTGGCCCTTGTTTTTGGCCTCCCAGAGGTCGGGCCGCCGCGCTCTGGTGAGGGCCTCTGCTTCGGTCAGCCGCCAAGCCGCGATCCTGGCGTGATCGCCCGAGGTCAGGATTTCCGGCATCGAGCGCCCCTCGAATTCCTGCGGGCGGGTGTATTGCGGGTACTCCAATAGGCCGTCGGCGAAGCTTTCTTCGGTGCCGGAACCCGGTTTCCCCATCACGCCCGGCAGCAGCCGGACGCAGGCGTCGATCAGGGCCATGGCGGCAATCTCGCCTCCCGAAAGCACGTAATCGCCGATCGAAACTTCCTCGAGGCTCCTTGCCTCGATGACCCGCTGGTCGACGCCCTCGAACCGGCCGCAGACGAGCAGCGGGCCTGGGCCAGCGGCAAGTTCCACGATCCGGGACTGGGTCAATGGCCGACCCCGCGGGCTCATCAGCAGGCGCGGGCGACCTTTTGCAAAATCCGGGCCGCCGTCGGCCGCATCGATCGCGGCCGCCAGCACATCGGCCCGCAGCACCATGCCCGGGCCACCGCCGGCCGGCGTATCGTCGACGCTGCGGTGGCGGTCGGTTGCCGAATCCCGGATATCGCGCGCCTCGAGCGCCCAAATGCCTGATGCCAGCGCCTTTCCCGCCAGACTGATGCCAAGCGGACCCGGGAACATCTCGGGGAATAAGGTCAGCACCGTCGCGCGCCAGACCCTTACTTTGGATGTCTTGAGATCGCTCACCATGCTCAGCTCCTCGCGCCTGCAGGCTCGTCGCCCTCGATCTCGCCGGGCAGTTCGATCACCACGCGTCCGCTTGCAAGATCGACCGCAGGCACCACGGCGTGGGAGAATGGCAGCAGCATGGTCGCACCTTGCGGCGGCGCGATCTCGATGATGTCGCCCGCGCCGAAATTATGGATCGCAACGATGCGGCCGAGCGGTTCGTTCGTCCCCGTCACCGCGGCGAGCCCGATCAGGTCGGCGTGGTAATATTCATTCTCGCTGGTCGCCGGCAGCTTTTCGCGCGCGACAAAAAGTTCGACGCCGTTGAGACGTTCGGCCTCCGCCCGCGTCGTGACGCCCTTAAGCGTTGCAACCAGATGGCCCTTGGCCTCGCGGGCGCTTATCACTTCAAACTGACGCGCGCCGTCCTGGGTCGCAAGCGGCCCATAGTGCTTCACGGCAAGCGGGTCTTCGGTAAAGGTCCACAGCTTCACCGCGCCGCGCACGCCATGCGCGGCACCGATACGGGCGACGCAAATCGGTGCTGCCACCGTCGCGCGCCGTTACGCCTTAGGCCGACTTGGCGGCGGCTTCGGCCTGCGCCTTGCGCTCCTTGCGCGGCACGGCCTTGACCGGATTGTTGCGTGCGGTGCGCTTCACGACGCCGGCGGCATCGAGGAAACGCGTGACGCGATCGGACGGCTGCGCGCCCTTGGCGAGCCAGGCCTTGACCTTGTCCATGTCGAGCTTCAGCCGCTCGGTGTTGTCCTTGGGCAGAAGTGGGTTGAAGTGGCCAAGACGCTCGATGAAGCGGCCGTCGCGGGGAAAGCGCGAATCGGCGACGACGACGTGATAGACCGGGCGCTTCTTGGTGCCTGCGCGCGCGAGGCGGATAACGACTGACATTTAGTTCTCCTTTGAAATACGAAGCTTGCTGGTTTGAACGGAATGAGTTCCGTCATTGCGAGGAGCCAACGGGTCGCGCGAATAGCGCGCCCGATGACAGGCTCCGCGACGAAGCAATCCATGTCGCCATACCCGGCACGATGGATTGCTTCGCTTCGCTCGCAATGACGAAAGAAAGGTCATTTCTTCTTCCCCAGTCCGGGGAAGCCGCCGAGCCCGGGCAAGGGCGGCTTGTTGCCCAGGCCCGTAAGCCCCGGCAGGTTCGGCAAGCCCGAGCGCAGGCCGGCGGGAAGATCTTTCGGCAGCGCGGGCATGCCGCCGGGAGCCGCGCTTTGCGGCATTTTTTCCGCCAGCGCCTTCATCTGTTCCGGCGTCGGCATGCCGCCGCCAAAGCCCATCGCCTGCGCGATGCCGGCGAGCGGGCTGCGCTTGCCCGAACCCATGGCCTTCATCATGTCGGCCATGTTCCGGTGCATCTTTAAGAGCTTGTTGAGGTCCTCGACCTTGCCGCCGGCACCCGCCGCAATCCGCTTCTTGCGGCTCGCCTTCAGGATGTCGGGATTTTTTCTTTCCTGTCGCGTCATCGAATCGATCAGCGCGATCTGACGCTTTAGAATTCTGTCGTCGATTCCGGCATTCGCGATCTGGTTCTTCATTTTTGCAATGCCGGGCATCATGCCCATCAGGCCGGAGATGCCGCCCATATTGGCCATCTGCAGCAATTGCTCGCGCATGTCGGCGAGATCGAACTGACCCTTGCGCATCCGTTCGGCGGTGCGCGCGGCCTTTTCGGCGTCAATGTTGGCGGCGGCCTTCTCCACCAGCGACACGACGTCGCCCATGCCGAGGATGCGCCCCGCAATCCGGCTCGGATGAAAATCCTCCAGCGCGTCGGTCTTTTCGCCGGTGCCGATCAGCTTGATCGGTTTTCCGGTGACCGCGCGCATCGATAGCGCGGCGCCGCCGCGGCCATCGCCGTCCACCCGAGTCAAAACGATGCCGGTGAGGCCGACGCGCTGGTCGAAGGCGCGCGCGAGATTGACCGCGTCCTGGCCGGTCAGCGAATCCGCGACCAGCAACACTTCGTGGGGACCAGAGGCGGCTTTGATTTCGGCCGCTTCCGTCATCATCTCTTCGTCGAGCGTAGTGCGGCCGGCGGTGTCGAGCAGCACCACGTCATAGCCGCCGAGCTTTCCGGCTTCCAGCGCGCGTTTGGCGATTTGCGCGGGCTTTTGTCCGGCGACGATCGGCAAGGTCGGGATCTCGAGGTCGCGCCCGAGCACCGCGAGCTGTTCCATCGCCGCCGGACGATAGATGTCGAGCGAGGCCATCAGCACCTTGCGCTTGTCGCGCTGGGTCATGCGGCGTGCGAGTTTCGCGGTCGTGGTGGTTTTGCCGGAACCCTGCAGGCCGACCATCATGATCGCGACCGGCGGCACCGCGTTGAGGTCGATGCTCTGGCCGTCGGAACCCAGCGTGGCGATCAGCTCGTCATGGACGATCTTCACCACCATCTGGCCGGGGGTGACCGACTTGACAACGGTCGCGCCGATCGCCTGCTCGCGGACTCTTTCGGTGAAGCTTCGCACCACGTCGAGCGAGACGTCGGCCTCGAGCAGCGCGCGGCGCACCTCGCGCATGGCGGCATCGACGTCGGCCTCGTTAAGCGACCCGCGCCGGGTCAGCCGATCAAGAATGCCACCAAGCTTTTCCGACAGATTGTCGAACACTTATATCTTCTTCCCGTCTTCCTGCTGCCTCATCCATCGAGATGCCGTTTCGCGGCTCCTCAGCATGAGGGCTAATTCAAACACTTTTGCGCCCGAGGGCGCATCGCGCTGTCGGGCGTTGACCTCCGGTCTCTCGGGCCGGGCGGCTGTTCGAAAAGATCAGTCTTTCCGATTGATTGCGCGCGTTAAACGCCGCCAAGCCCTAAATGTCAAGGAAAGTCACCGCCAAATGGCGTTTTCGTGAATTTGGACGGCAGGCTTGCCCCTTGCCGAAACACACTTTTTGGGTCCAATCGGGCCATGAACATCACCCGCCGCAGGGCTCTCGGATGGCTGGCCGGAACGGCCGCGGCTCTCGGCGCGCCGTTGGTCTGGATGTCGCAGATGAAAACCTATGCCGGCCCGGTGTCCGATCATTTCGACGGCACGAAGTTTTTCGATCCCGACGGCGTGCCGCCGAAATCACTGGTCGACTTGCTGCGCTGGCAACTCGGGAGCGGCAGGCAACGGCAGGCCTGGCCGGATTGGGCGCCGAGTTCGCACGCCGACACGCCGCCGGCGACGGTTAACGGCAACAAGGCGCGGCTGTCCTATGTCGGCCACGCCAGCTGGTTGGTCCAGACCGCGGGCCTCAACATTCTGATCGATCCGGTGTGGTCGGAACGGGTCTCGCCGGTCGGTTGGGCCGGGCCGAAACGCGTCAACGATCCCGGCATCGCGTTCGAGTCGCTGCCGAAGATCGACGTCGTGCTGGTGTCGCACGGCCATTACGATCATCTCGACACCGCCACGCTGTCGCGATTGACGGCAAGGTTCGCACCGCGCGTGATCACGCCGCTTGGCAATGACGTGACGATGCGCGGCGCTGATGCCGCGATCAAGGCCGAGGCGTTTGACTGGCACGACCGCGTCGACCTCGGTGGCGCCGCGGTGACGCTGGTGCCGACCCGGCATTGGTCGGCGCGCGGGCTGTTCGACCGCAACAAGGCGTTGTGGGCGAGCTTCGTGCTGGAGACGCCGACCGGCAAAGTCTACGTCGTCTGCGATTCCGGCTACGGCGAGGGCAAGCATTTCCGCCGTGTCGCGCAGGCGCATGGTCCCTTGAGGCTCGCGATCCTGCCGATCGGCGCCTATGAGCCGCGCTGGTTCATGCGCGATCAGCACATGAACCCCTCCGACGCCGTCAAGGCACTGGCCGATTGTGGCGCCGCGCAGGCGCTGGCGCATCACCACGGCACGTTCCAATTGACGGGCGAGGCGATCCACGCGCCGGTCGAGGGCTTACATGCGGCGCTCGACGAGGCGAAGATTCCGCGCGAGCGGTTTGTCGCGCTCAAGCCGGGGCAGGTGGTGGAGATATAGCGACCAGTCTCGTCGTCCCGGCCAAGTGAGCGCAGCGAACGCTGAGTCGGGACCCATAACCACCGGCGTGGATGCTTACGAAATGCTGGAGCAACAGCTGGCGCAACCACAAACGCCGGTGGTTATAGGTCCCCGCTTTCGCAGGGACGACATTTCCGTTTGCGGCTTACGGTGCTGGCTTGATCGCCCAGGAAACGCTTACGGTGATATGGAGCGTTTCCTCGCCCGGCGCGATCGGCACGGATTGGGGGACGCCGGCCGACAACCTGCCGAACGCGATCGGACCCGGACTCCCGGCCTCGGAAATGCTGAGCGGCGCGCCGAGCGTCACGCCGGCGGCCTTGGCGTAGATTTCCGCCTTGCGGCGGGCATCGGCGATTGCCTGTTCGCGGGCCTCGTCAAGAAGTTTTGACGCCTGCGACACCATGAAATTGATGCCACCGATGTCGTTTGCGCCGGCGCCGACCAGCGCATCGATCACGTCCGCCACTTTCGTGATGTCGCGCAGCCGGATCGTCACCCGGTTGCTGGCGCGGTAGCCGACGATGGCGGACGGCGCGCTGGTTTTGCTCGACGAGATTTGCGGCTGCAACGACAGGCGCGAAGTCTGGTAATCCTTTTGTTCGATTCCCGCGCCCTTGAGCGCCGTGAGAACCTTGCTCATCGCCGCGTTGTTGGCCTCCGACGCCTCGCGTGCGGTCTTGGCTTCCGAGGTGACGCCTGCATCGATCTGCGCCAGATCGGGCGGCACCGAGATGTGCGCTTCGCCAGTGACGGAAATTGCCGCCGGAGGCTGCGCCTGGGCCCACGCGGACGCCGCAAACGGCGCTCCCGCTGCGACGACGGCCGCAACAATCATCGCCAGAGTGACGCGTTGTTTCGTGGGCGTCATTTCAGCGGCACGTAGACATTGATCACCAGCTTGTCCTCCGCCGTCTTCAGCGGGTCGGTGATATACTCCTCGATGAAGGTGTCCTTTGCCTCGAGCTTCTTGTCGTCGAGGTGATTGGTGATGGCCTCATAGGTGTTGTCCATATTCTCGTAGGATCCGCGATGGACAAACTTCAGCGCCTTGCCATCGGGCGATTTACCCATGCTGATGGCCTTTGGCAGGTTCTTCGGCTCCTGTTCGACGGGTATTTCGGCCAGAAAAGTGAACCCGGTATCGTCGGTGGAGGTGTAGACGATCATCGAATTGCCTGACGACTTGATGCCCTGCTTGTCGAGCAGCGCCGACAATGTCTTGAGCGACTCGACCAGCGTGTCGAACGCCGTATCCCAGTTGGCGGTGCCCTTCGTGATCACCACGGTTTTCGGTGTCAGCGTGATTTCCTCGCCGAACGGATCCGCCTTCTGGACCAAGCCGGGAGCCGGCGGCGCTGGCCTCGCCGCGGCTGCGGGAGGCGCGGGCGTTTGGCTGGCTGATGGTGTCGGGCTGGCTGACGGTGTCGGGCTGGCCGACGGGGCCGGGGCAGGCGTCGCGGGGCCTGCCGGCGCTGGCGTACTGGCCGCGGGAGGCGCCGGCGTCGGCGATTGCGCCAGTCCTGTGGCGATGCCCAATGAAACCGCCGCCACCGGGACCAACGCGATCAGGGCAAGGCGGAAGGGGCGGGGGCAGTTCATCGGGTATTCTCCATAACCTCGGTCAGCCCCCGCGCCATTCTTCGGGTGTCGCGGGTGGCGTCGGCAAGCCCGGCGACCCTTGAACATGCTACCATGCCCGCTCGCCCTTCGTCCCATAGCAGATATTTCATGGGCCTTCCCGCTCCGTTGAGGCCATCGACACAGATTCACCACACTGGTGCCCCGCCGCTTGCCGGGCAGTGCGTACTAGTCAATCCGCCGTCATTCGCCATATAAGTCGCGTGGCCAATTTGGATCATCCGTGAGCGCACTCGCCGACCACATGTTTGCCAAAATGAACGGGATCGGCAACGAGATCGTCGTGGTCGATTTGCGCGACAAGCCGGGTGTCGTCACGCCGGACGAGGCGCGCGCGGTGGCGTCTCCCAAGGGGGTCCATTATGACCAGTTGATGGTGCTGCAGCCGCCGCGCCTTGCCGGCACCGAGGCCTTTATTCGCATCTACAACAATGACGGCTCGGAAGCCGCCGCCTGCGGCAACGGCATGCGCTGCGTGGCGCGCCGGCTGTTCGAGGCCTCGGGCCAGACCCAGGCTACTTTCGAGACCAAGGCGGGCCTCTTGAATTGCTGGCGCTCCGGCGACCTCTACACCGTGGACATGGGACCACCAAAATTCGGCTGGAAGGATATTCCGCTCGCCGAGGAGTTTCGCGACACGAGATATATCGAGTTGCAGATCGGCCCGATCGACGCGCCGGTGCTGCATTCGCCGTCCGCGGTCAGCATGGGCAATCCGCATGCGATCTTCTGGGTCGAGGACGTCAACGCCTACGATCTCGCCCGCTTTGGGCCGCTGTTGGAAAATCATCCGATCTTTCCGGAGCGCGCCAACATCACGCTCGCCCGTATCGTCGATCGCGATCACGTCACGATCCGCACCTGGGAGCGG
Source organism: uncultured Alphaproteobacteria bacterium (assembly GCA_963722265.1). Classification (GTDB taxonomy): domain Bacteria; phylum Pseudomonadota; class Alphaproteobacteria; order Rhizobiales; family Xanthobacteraceae; genus Bradyrhizobium. The sequence continues at coordinate 310,764 of CAVRKR010000005.1, forward strand.
GGGGCGGGATTGACCAAAGCCTGTGGCTCGGCGGCCTGCGCCACCGCGGTCGCCGCCGCGCGGTTGAAGCGTACCAATCGCACCGTGCAGATCGCCTTGCCCGGAGGCGAGCTTTGCATCGAGTGGCGCGAGCGCGACGATCACGTGCTGATGACGGGCACGGCGACCTTCGAATATGAAGGCCGGTTCGATCCCGCGCTGTTTGCTTCCGTCGCGTAAGACCATGGGCGTCGAGATCATCACCTTCGGCTGCCGTCTCAACGCCTTTGAATCCGAGGTGATGCGCGTGGAGGCCGAGCGCGCTGGCCTTGCCGACACCGTCGTCATCAATAGCTGCGCCGTCACCAACGAGGCCGTCGCGCAGGCGCGCCAATCGATCCGCAGGCTGAAGCGCGAGCGCCCTCACTTGCGCATCGTCGTCACCGGCTGCGCGGCGCAGACGCAAGCTCAGATGTTTGCGGGCATGGCGGAGGTCGACCGCGTCGTCGGCAATGACGACAAGATGCGAAGCGAGGCCTGGCGCCAGACGCGTGCGGCGCTCGATATGGCCAGCAGGTTTGATGTCGAGCCAGAGAAAAAGATCGCGGTGACCGACATCATGTCGGTTCGCGAGATGGCGCCGCATCTGGTGGAGGGATTTCAAAAGGGCCTGCCGCGGGTGTTCGTGCAGGTGCAGAACGGCTGCGATCACCGTTGCACCTTCTGCATCATCCCCTATGGCCGCGGCAATTCGCGCTCGATGCCGATGGGCGCGGTGGTTGACCAAATCCGCGCGCTGGTCGAGCGCGGCCATGCCGAGATCGTGCTGACGGGCGTCGATCTGACCAGCTATGGCGCGGACCTGCCGGGCTCGCCGAAACTCGGCCAACTGACCAAGCAGATTTTGCGGCACGTGCCGGAGCTGAAGCGCTTGCGGATTTCGTCGGTGGATTCGATCGAGGTCGATTCTGACCTGTTCGATGTGATCGCCGGCGAAGAGCGGCTGTTGCCGCATCTGCATCTGTCGCTGCAATCGGGCGACGATCTGATTCTGAAACGCATGAAACGCCGGCATTCCCGCAAGGATGCGATCGATTTCTGCGCGCGGGTGCGACGCCTGCGCCCCGATATCGCGCTTGGCGCCGACATCATCGCCGGATTCCCGACCGAAACCGAGGAGATGTTTCGCCGCTCGCAGGATTTGGTCGACGCGTGCGGCCTGACCTTCCTGCACGTGTTTCCCTATTCGCCGCGTCCCGGCACGCCGGCGGCGCGAATGCCGCAGGTCGCGGGAAATGAAATCCGGCAGCGCGCGAGCCGGTTGCGGGCTACGGGTGAGGTCGCGTTGCAGCGGCGGTTGCTGTCGGAAATCGGCGCGAGGCGAGAAGTTTTGATCGAAAGCGCGACCCAGGGCCGCACCGAGCATTTCCTGCCCGTGGCGATCAATGGAGATACGCCCGGGGCGGTGCGGAGCCTCGTCATCAAGGGCAGCGATGGCCTGCGGCTAACGGTGTAGTCGCGGAGCGCTTTCACTCCCCGTTCCAGCCGCAAGCTCTCAACCGTTCCCGCATGTGGGGAGGCGCCGGCGCCGTCACGCGCACCGGCTCCTTGTTCTTCGAAATCGGGATCACGATCTTGCGGGAATGCAGATGCAGGCGCGGCTCGCCGAAGCGCGGACCGTTTCCATAAATATTATCGCCAACGATCGGCCAGCCCATCGAAGCCGAGTGTACGCGCAATTGATGGGTGCGGCCGGTGACCGGCTCCAAGGCTAGCCATGTCAGGCCGTCGCCGCGGCCCATCACCTTCCAGTTGGTGACCGCCGACTGTCCTTCCGGGTCCGGCTTCTGCCACCAGCCGCGCTCGGCATTGAGGCGGCCGAGCGGCAGGTCGATGGTGCCTTCGTGCTCCGCCGGGCCGCCTTCGACGACCGCCCAATAGGTCTTTGCAATCTTGCCATGCTTGAACAACAGACCGAGCGAAGCCGTTGCCTTGCGATGGCGCCCGAGCACGAGACAGCCGGAGGTATCCTTGTCGAGCCGATGGGCGAGAACCGGCGGTCGCGGCAGGCCGAATCGCAAGCCGTCAAAGGAGGATTCCAGATTGGCGCCGCCCTTGGGGCCGCGATGCACCGGCAGACCGGCGGGCTTGTCGATCACCAGCATCAAACCGTCGCGATGGAGCACGCGGGCCTGGATTTCTTCCGCGGTCAGTTCAGGAACTTCTATCGCCCGGTCAAGACTTTCGCTCATGGCCCGAAACCGCTAACACACCCCTCGTGCGTTGGACCACTAGATATGAACGATACCTCTTCGGAAAAAGCAAAAGAGAGCTGGTGGCGGCGACTGTCGGGCGGCCTGAAACGCACATCGAGTTCGCTCGGTATCGCGGTGGCCGATCTCGTCACCAAGCGCAAGCTCGACCGCGCGATGCTCGAGGATATCGAGGACGTGCTGCTCCGCGCCGATCTCGGCACCGAGGTCGCATCGCGCATCGCATCGGCCGTGGGCGTCGGCCGCTATGACAAGTCGATCACCGCGGATGAGGTGAAAACCGTGGTCGCGACCGAGGTCGAAAAGGTGCTTGCGCCGGTGGCAAAGCCGCTTGTCATCGATGAGACGAAAAAGCCGTTCGTCATCCTCGTGGTCGGCGTCAACGGCTCCGGCAAGACCACGACCATCGGCAAGCTGGCGGCAAAATTCTCCGCCGAAGGCCGCAAGGTGATGCTGGCGGCCGGCGACACCTTTCGCGCGGCCGCGATCGAGCAGTTGAAGGTCTGGGGCGAACGCACCAAATCGCCGGTCATCGCGGGCGCGCAAGGATCGGATTCGGCAAGCCTTGCGTTCAACGCGCTGTCGGCGGCGCGGGACGGAAAGCTCGACGTGCTCCTGGTCGATACCGCGGGCCGCCTGCAGAACAAGGCCGAATTGATGAATGAGCTGGAAAAAGTCGTTCGCGTCATCCGCAAGGTCGATGATACGGCGCCGCACGCGGTGCTGCTGGTGCTGGATGCCACGGTGGGACAAAATGCGCTGTCGCAGGTCGAGGCGTTTCACCGTACGGCTGGCGTCACCGGCCTTGCCATGACAAAGCTGGACGGCACCGCGCGGGGCGGCATCCTGGTGGCGCTGGCGGAAAAGCACAAGCTGCCGGTACACTTCATCGGCGTCGGCGAGGGCATCGACGATCTCGCGCCCTTCACGGCACGGGATTTTGCGCTGGCGATTGCGGGGATAGAGTAGGCCTCGAAGGATGCGAACGACACAAGCTAATGGACCGATAATGGACAAGACCCAGCCGCATCCACTGTTCAAGCTCGCGACCGAACTCGGCCCGCTCCTGGTGTTCTTTGCCGCCAACGCCAAGTTTCATCTGTTTGTCGCAACCGGGGCCTTCATGGTGGCGATCGTGGCTGCCATGATCGCGTCTTATCTGGTGACGCGGCACGTGCCGCTGATGGCGCTGGTCACCGGTGCCGTCGTCATCGTGTTCGGCACGCTGACGCTCGTTTTGCACGACGAGACCTTCATCAAGGTCAAGCCCACCATCATCTATGGCCTGTTCGCCCTGGTTCTGGGCGGCGGCCTGCTGTTCGGCCGTTCCTTCATCGCCATCCTGTTCGATCAGATGTTCAATCTCACCCCGCAGGGCTGGCGCATCCTCACGCTGCGCTGGGCCCTTTTCTTTCTCGCGATGGCGGTCCTGAACGAGATGATCTGGCGCACCCAGACCACCGATTTCTGGGTTGCGTTCAAGGCGTTCGGCGTGATCCCGCTGACGATGGTTTTCGCGGTCACGCAGATGCCGCTGATCAAGCGCTACCATCTCGAGCCGGCCTCGCTGGAGGCGAGCGAGGCGGCGGAAGGGGACGTCAGCAAGGGATGACGCGTTGCATTCCCTGCGTGCCCGGAAATGAGGACCACGCCGTCACTTCAGCGCCTTGTCGATCTCGGCCCTCAGCACAGTGTTGATATTTTCCGCCGTGATCGGGCCGACCAGCTTGTAGACGATGGTGCCTTCGCGCCCGACGATGAAGGTTTCCGGCACGCCATAGACGCCCCATTCGATCGAGGCGCGGCCGTTGGCATCGACGCCGACAATGCCGATACGGATTGCCATAGCGGCCGAGAAAGCGCCGGGCGTTGTCGGGGGAATCCTTGTAGTTGATGCCGACGATCTGCAGCCGGCTGTCATGGCCGAGTTCGGTCAGAAGCGGCGCCTCGTCGTGGCACGGCACGCACCACGACGCCCAGACGTTGACGACGCTGACCTTGCCCTTGAATGCGGAAGGATCAAGCCCGGGCATCTGCGCGCCATTGTTGAGCAGCCCCTCCAGTGCCGGCAGCGCGGTTTGTGGCGCCGGATGGCCGATCAGGGCGGATGGAATTCGCGACGGGTCGCCGTTGCCGAGCCGGAACCAGAAGATCGCGGCAAGGCAAGCGAAGGCGATCAGCGGCAGCGCCATCAGCCAGCGCGAGGTTCGGGGTGCAGTATCGGTTGCCGAGGGTTCGTTCATCTCATGTCCGCCGCACTGCGCCCGGAGCGCCTGACGACGCCCCCGGCTTCGAGTTCGCTGCAGGATGTCGCTTCTGGCGGCGATAGTCGATCCCGATCCAGGCAATCAGCAATGCCACCACCGCCGCCGCCACCAGATAGGAGGTCACGATGAAGTCCGCGTAGGGGCCAAGCGACATCGCGTTCACGCCGAACGCTGACCGGCTTGCGCCTGTATCAATTGCAGCGCGCGCACCCGGCGGCGCAGGATCTCGTTGCGCATCGCCGCCAGATGCAGGGTGAGGAACAACAGCGAAAACGCCACCGCCATCACCAGAAGCGGAATCAGGAAGGCGCGATCGAGCGACGGTCCGCCCATTCGCATCACCGATGCCGGCTGATGCAGCGTGTTCCACCAATCGACCGAGAATTTGATGATCGGAAGATTGATGGCGCCGACCAGCGTCAGGATCGCAGCGGCGCGCGCCGCGCGCGAGGGATCTTCCACCGCGCGCCACAGCGCGATCAGGCCGAGATACATCAGAAACAGGATCAGCACCGAGGTCAGCCGCGCATCCCATTCCCAATAGGTGCCCCACATCGGCCGGCCCCACAGCGAGCCGGTCACCAGCGCGAGAAAGGTAAACGCCGCGCCGATCGGGGCGGCGGCTTTGGCGGCGACGTCCGCCAGCGGATGCCGCCACACCAGCGTGCCCAGCGCAGCCACACTCATCACGCCCCAGACGAACATCGACAGCCAGGCATTGGGCACGTGAATGAACATGATCTTCACCGTGGCGCCCTGCTGATAGTCGTCGGGCGCCATCGCCGACTGGTAGAGACCGATCGCGAGCAGGACGGCGGTCGCTGCTGCAAGCCACGGCAACAGGCGCGCGGTCAGCGACAGGAACCGGGTGGGATTGGCAAGATCGATCAGCGTCATGGCATCCTGTTAATGGTCGTAGCCGTCGCAGGCAATCAGCATGAAGGTTCTCAGCGAGAGTTGATCGGCATCAAGTTGGGCGCTTATCCAAAAGCCGGTTTCCATTTTCTTAAAGATCATGTCTGGTCAGTCCAACCCGTGGCGCAGGCTCGCGGCCGCCGCGAACGGCCCAATGACAAAGCTGACCAGCGACAGTGCGCACAGGATCGAAAACGGCGTGCCAAACGACAAGGGTTCCATGATCGCGGCTTGCGAGGCCGCCACGCCAAAGATCAGGACGGGAATCGACAGCGGCAGCACCAGCACCGCGAGCAGAAGGCCGCCGCGATGCAGCGTCACGGCAAGCGCCGCGCCGATCATGCCGGTGAATGTCAGCGCCGGCGTGCCGGCCAGCAGCGTCAGCGCGACGGCCGATGTCGCCGTGGCGTCGAGATTGAGCAATAGTCCCAGCACCGGGGTCGCGACGACCAGCGGCAATCCCGCGGCGAGCCAATGCGCCAGCGCTTTCGCCGCGCACGCCAGTTCCAGCGGCGACCGGCTCATCACGATCAGATCGAGCGAGCCGTCCTCATGATCGGCCATGAACAGGCGGTCGAGCGTCAGCAGGCTTGCCAGCAGCGCGCCGAGCCAGAGGATCGCAGGTCCAAGGCGTGCCAGCAGCGCAAGGTCGGGCCCGACCGCAAATGGCATCAGCACCACGACGGTGAGAAAGAACAATACGCCGATCAGCGCCCCGCCGCCGACGCGAAGCGCGATTCTGATGTCCCTGCGAATCAGGGCGGCAAGCGCGGTCACGATGCATCTCCGATTCGCAAGCGTTCGCGCCGGAACTCCCAGCGGCGCATGGGTTGCGGCGATGATCAGGCCGCCGCGCGACAGATGATCGCCCATCAGCGTGGTGAACATGATCTGCCCGCTTGCGTCGAGCGCGTTGGTCGGCTCGTCGAGCAGCCAGACCGGACGCCGCACGGCCAGTAAGCGGGCGATCGAGAGCCTTCGCCGCTGTCCTGCGGACAGAAAGGCGGCCGGCAACCGCGCGGCGTGATCGAGTTCGACGACGGCAAGGGTCTCCGCCGGGTCGAATAGGCGCGCCGCCAAGGAAATCCCGCCAGAACGCGAGGTTTTCCGCAACGCTCAGGGCCGGCTTGATGGCGTCGCGGTGGCCGAGATAATGCGACTGCTCGGGCAGCGTCAGCTCGGCCTCGCCGCCTTCCAGATGGATCGATCCGCGGGATGGCGTCAGCAGGCCCGCGATCAGGCGCAACAGCGAGGTTTTGCCCGATCCGTTGGGGCCGACTACCGCGAGCGCCTCGCCCGAGGCAGCCTCGAAAGCAAGGCCGGAAAAAACCTCCCGGCCGCCCCGCGCACAACTGACATCGCGTCCTGAGAGCCGCATGTTGCCCCTTTACAGCCCTCTGGAAACCAGGGGTACCGCATAAGAATTTATGGCTAGCGCATTGCTGCGAACCGCATGCCGGTGTGGCGGTGCTTGGTGAAAGATTCTATAAGCCGGAACTTGATGCAGCACACAATCCGCAGCTGCAAGCCTATCGGCCAGACCCCTCCGCCGGTGTTAAAATACCCTTACGGGTGGAACTGACAATTTGGGATTTCCTCACATGACCTCTCTCGACAGCTTCAAATGCCAAAAAACCCTCAAGGTCGGCGGCAAGACCTATGTCTATTACAGCCTGCCCGCCGCCGAGAAAAATGGTCTGAAGGGAATCGCCAAACTTCCCTATTCCATGAAGGTGCTTGCTGGAAAACCTCCTGCGCAACGAGGACGGCCGCACCGTCAAGAAGGACGACATCATCGCCGTCTCGAAATGGCTGAAGAAACGCGCGCTCGAGCATGAAATCGCGTTCCGCCCGGCGCGGGTGCTGATGCAGGATTTCACCGGCGTGCCCGCGGTGGTCGATCTCGCGGCGATGCGCAACGCGATGCAGGCGCTCGGCGGCGATGCCGAGAAGATCAATCCGCTGGTGCCGGTCGATCTCGTCATCGACCACTCGGTGATCGTGAACTTCTTCGGCGACAACAAGGCGTTCGGCAAGAACGTCGTCGAGGAATACAAGCAGAATCAGGAGCGCTACGAATTCCTGAAATGGGGCCAGAAGGCGTTTTCGAATTTCTCCGTGGTGCCGCCCGGCACCGGCATCTGCCACCAGGTCAATCTCGAATATCTCGCGCAGACGGTGTGGACCAGGAAGGAGAAGATGACGGTCGGCAAGAAGACCGGCACCTTCGAGGTCGCCTATCCGGATTCGCTGGTCGGCACCGATTCGCACACCACCATGGTCAACGGCCTCGCCGTGCTCGGCTGGGGCGTCGGCGGCATCGAGGCGGAAGCCTGCATGCTGGGCCAGCCATTGTCGATGCTGCTGCCGGAAGTGGTCGGCTTCAAGCTCAAGGGCCAGCTCAAGGAAGGCGTAACCGCAACCGACCTGGTGCTGACGGTGACGCAGATGCTGCGCAAGCAGGGCGTGGTCGGGAAATTCGTGGAGTTTTTCGGCCCCGGTCTCGATCATCTGTCGGTCGCGGACAAGGCGACCATCGGCAACATGGCGCCGGAATATGGCGCGACCTGCGGCTTCTTCCCGGTCGATGCCGCGACCATCGATTACCTCAAGACTTCCGGCCGCAAGGCCGACCGCGTCGCGCTGGTATCGGCCTATGCCAAGGCGCAGGGCCTGTTCCGAACCGCGAAGTCGGCTGACCCGGTATTCACGACAACGCTGACGCTCGATCTTGCCGACGTCGTGCCGTCGATGGCCGGACCGAAGCGTCCCGAAGGCCGCGTCGCGCTGCCCGCGGTGGCGGAAGGTTTCGCGGCTGCGATGGCAAGCGAGTACAAGAAGGCTGCGGATGCCTCAAAGCGCTACCCGGTCGAGAACCGCAATTTCGATCTCGGCCATGGCGACGTCGTCATCGCGGCGATCACTTCCTGCACCAACACCTCCAATCCGAGCGTGCTGATCGGCGCGGGGCTGCTCGCGCGCAATGCTGCGGCCAAGGGGTTGAAGGCAAAACCCTGGGTCAAGACATCGCTGGCGCCGGGCAGCCAGGTGGTCGCCGAATATCTCGCCAATTCCGGATTGCAGAACGATCTCGACAAGGTCGGCTTCAACCTGGTCGGCTTCGGCTGCACCACCTGCATCGGCAATTCCGGCCCGCTGCCGGAAGAGATCTCGAAATCGATCAACGACAACGGCATCGTCGCCGCCGCGGTGCTGTCGGGCAACCGCAATTTCGAAGGCCGCGTCAGCCCGGACGTGCAGGCCAATTACCTCGCCTCGCCGCCTTTGGTCGTCGCCTACGCGCTCGCCGGCACGGTCACCAAGGATCTCGCGGTCGAACCGATCGGCACCGGCAAGGACGGCAAGCCGGTGTATCTGAAGGATATCTGGCCGACCGCCAAGGAGATCAACGCGCTCATGAAGAAATTCGTGACCGCGACGATCTTCAAGAAGCGCTACGCCAACGTATTCAAGGGCGACACCAACTGGCGCAAGATCAAGACGGTCGAGAGCGAGACCTATCGCTGGAACATGAGCTCGACCTATGTGCAGAACCCGCCCTATTTCGAAGGCATGAAGAAAGAGCCGGAGCCGATCGTCGACGTGGTCGACGCGCGGATTCTGGCGATGTTCGGCGACAAGATCACGACCGACCACATCTCGCCGGCCGGCTCGATCAAGCTGACCTCGCCGGCCGGCAAGTATCCTCAGCGAACATCAGGTGCGCCCGGCCGACTTCAACCAGTACGGCACGCGGCGCGGTAACCATGAAATCATGATGCGCGGCACCTTCGCCAATATCCGCATCAAGAACTTCATGCTGAAGGGCGCCGACGGCAACATTCCTGAGGGCGGCCTGACCAAGCACTGGCCCGACGGCGAGCAGATGTCGATCTACGATGCGGCGATGAAGTATCAGGCCGAGCACGTGCCGCTGGTGGTGTTCGCCGGCGCCGAATACGGCAACGGCTCGTCACGCGACTGGGCGGCGAAGGGGACCCGGCTGCTCGGCGTCCGCGCCGTGATCTGCCAGAGCTTCGAGCGCATCCATCGCTCCAACCTGGTCGGCATGGGTGTGTTGCCGCTCACCTTCGAAGAGGGTGCGTCCTGGCAGTCGATCGGGCTGAAGGGCGACGAGACCGTAACAATACGGGGGTTGCAGGGCGACCTGAAACCGCGCCAAAAGCTGACCGCGGAGATCGTATCGTCCAGCGGCTCGTTGCAGCGCATTTCGCTGCTGTGCAGGATCGATACGCTCGACGAACTCGACTATTATCGGAATGGCGGCATCTTGCATTACGTCTTGCGCAAGCTCGCCGCGTAATTGTGATCGACGGCTCACTTCGAAGTGAGTAGCGAGTGATTTGAAGGCGGCCTAAGAAGGTCCGCCTTCACTTGTTCCCAAGCCGACGGGCGTATGCGCCGTTAGGTATAACGGCGAAAAGTGTTAACGGCGGCAACACGAATATTTTCGGTTCCAGTATGACAGCGATGATGGCCTATCATTCTATTTCGCGGTGGTCCGGCGCCCTTGGCGTCTGCGCGATTGTGGCAGTCATCCGGCCGGCGGTTGCAGAGCCCCGCGCGGTGGTTGAGCTCTTCACGTCGCAGGGATGCTCGTCCTGTCCGCCCGCCGACAAGATCATCGGCGAACTCGCCAAGGACCCTTCGGTGATCGCGCTCAGCATGCCGATCGACTACTGGGACTATCTCGGGTGGAAGGATACGCTGGCGGATGCGCGCTTCAGTGCCCGTCAGAAAGCTTATTCGCTGATGCGCGGCGATCGCGATGTCTACACGCCGCAGGTAGTCATCAACGGTTCAGCGCATGTGGTCGGCAGCGATCGTGCCGCGATCGAACGCGCGATCGGCGCGACCCGAAGGGCCGACGGCGTCATGTCGGTGCCGGTCTCGATGAAGCTCTCGGGCGAGCAGATTACGGTGTCGGTCGCGGCCGCCAACAAGGCCCCGGTAGCGACGCACGGCGAAATATGGATCTGTTCGATTTCCAGAGCGGTGCCGATATCGATCGCTCGCGGCGAGAATCGCGGGCGCGAACTCACCTACTATAATGTGGTTCGCAACGTGCTCAAGGTCGGCGACTGGAACGGCAGTGCCGGTACCTGGACTGTGCCGCTGGAAAACATTTCGCGCGAAGGGATCGATGCCGCCGCGGTCTTTGTCCAGGACGGTAGCCGCGACAGGCCGGGCCCGATGTTGGGTGCGGCCTATACGTCCCTTCACTAGCGTTTGATCCAGGCGCGACATCGGTGTGACCTGCTTCTCGGCAACCGCTGCCAACGCTTCGTTGGCGCGATGACGCGCTACTGCTTCGTCATCACAAATTTGCCGACGCCGTCCACATAGGCCTGATAGCTGCCGCGGATGGTCTTGCTGTCTTTCGAAGCGGTCCCCTGCATTCGAATATCCCATTTCGGGCACACGATCTGGATGGCCACATGGTTATTCGACACCAGGAAATTCCCGGTGACCGAGCAAGATTCCTTGTCGTCATTTTCGTAAGTGCCCGAGAAGCGTCCGCCCTTGTTGGCGAGCGACATCGCGTTCTTCGACGTGTTGGCCCAGGTGACGCTCCAGCGGCCCGCGAGATCGTCCGCGCCAGCCCGCGCAACGCCGAAACCGGACAAGAGAAGGCTAATCAGAGCCGCCGTGAACCTCAGCATTTTCGACCCCCCTGTTTTGAAGACCCAACGATCGACGACTGGGCGACTGACCGGATGACGATATCACCCAATCTTCAAAGGTGGGACGGGGTCTTGGCATGTGTTGGACCGCGCCAGGGCCACATGCGGCGGATCGAGCGGGCGCTTGCAGGAATCGAGGCGCTGCGTGCTTCTGCCGGCCCAAAAAGAAAAGGACCAACTCGCGTTGGCCCAGTATGGGGATAAACTCTTTGCGATAGGCCCGATCCCGACGACCCCGGGGGGCTGGGGGCTGAGGAATCCGGCATCGAAAGGACCGGGCCAACGCAATGGACTCTTCTCGCAATTTAGCGGGGCAGTCGGTTGGCGGAAGTGGGGCGGTATTATGATTCCGCTAACGATCCCGTGACGCCATGTTTCTCGCCGGACATCCTGCCCCACCGGCTCTAAGGGAACTCCGGGTCGCCGGGTCGCCCCGGCGGCCCCTTTAACGGCCCTTGCGGCGGAGGTCAGTCGGCGCAATCATGTCGTTCAAATGACAGGAGAAGCGCCATGAGCTCGATATCGGAGGAAACCGATCCAAGCGAGGCCCGCGCAGCGGCCCGCAGTTGCCGCTGCGGGCACATTGCCATACCGGGTGACGTTCAGTCGCCACGAGCTCAATCGCATTTTGAATCTCTACGGGCGCATGGTCGCCGATGGCGAATGGCGCGACTATGCCATCGATTTTCTGCGCGACCGCGCCGTGTTTTCGATATTCCGCCGCGCCTCCGAGGTTCCAATTTACCGCATCGAGAAAGATCCGCGGCTTGCGCGCAAGCAGGGGATCTACAGCGTGATTTCGGCAAGCGGATTGATCCTGCGCCGCGGCCACGAGCTGGATCGGGTGCTTTTGGTAATCGACCGCAAGCTGGCGGTGGTTTAGACGCTCGAAGCGCACTCCACACCTTCAGGGGACATCCGGCTGGTCCCGTGCCGGCACTGAACCGTCCGCCGGCAGGCTCGCGGCCCCCTCGCCGAGCGCAAGCTGCATCATGACGATGTCGAGCCAGCGGCCGAACTTGAAGCCGACATTCGGATGGGTACCGATCATCTGGAATCCGCAGCTCGAATGCACGCCGATCGATGCGGCGTTGGCAGAATCGCCGATCACCGCGATCATCTGACGCAAGCCGCGGGCCTCGCATTCGGCGATCAGCCGCTGCAGCAATTGCCGGCCGATCCCGCGCCGGTGGATCGCGGGCAGCAAATAGATCGAATTCTCAACCGTGAACCGATAGGCCGGTCGTGTCCGGTAAGGGGCCGCATAGGCATATCCGACCACGCGGCCGTCCGCCGCTGCGACGAAATAGGGGAAGCCACTGGCCACGATCGTTTCGAAGCGCCGCGTCATCTCGGCGAGGTCCGGCGGGACCAGCTCGAAGGTCGCGGTGCCGAAACGAACCGCGTGTTCGTAGATATCGGTGATGGCGGGAAGGTCGGCTGCGACGGCCGGTCTGATTTGAGGCGAGGACATGCCTAAAGATTATTTTCACCTACCGGAAAAGAAAAGCCCCGGCCGAGAGGCCGGGGCTTGAGACTTCTGCCAATTCGCGGGGGTCGATCAGTCGCGCTGACCGAGCAGTTGCAAGCAGCAGCGTGAACAGGTTGATGAAATTCAGATAGAGCGACAATGCGCCGGTGATCGCCGCACGTTCCGCCACGACACCGCCTTGCGAGGCGTAGCCGTAGATGTAGTCGTTCTTCAGCCGCTGGGTGTCATAGGCGGTGAGGCCCGCGAACACCAGCACTCCGATCACCGACACAAAGAACTGCAGCATCGAACTGGCGAGGAAGAGATTGACCAGGCTCGCGATGATGATGCCGAACAGGCCCATGATCAGGAACGATCCCATCCCGGTCATGTCACGCTCGCGTGGTGTAGCCATAAAGGCTCAGCGCGCCGAACGTAGCCGCGGTGATGAAGAACACCCGCACGATCGAGGTGTGCGTATACACCAGAAAGATCGAGGACAGCGAGACGCCCATCAGCGCCGAGAACACCCAGAACAGCATCTGCGCGGTCGCGGGCGCCAGACGGTTGATGCCGGCGGAGATCACGAATACCATGGCGAGCGGCGCCAGGATGAACAGCCATTTCAGCGGGCTCACGAACATCGCGTAGCCGAACGGCGTCAGGAAGGCGTTGCCGATCTTGGCGGCGGCGCCGGACGGGTCGGCGGTCACGGCCGCCATATAGACGCCGAGCGCGGCGAGGCCAGTGATGGCAAGGCCAATGCTCATATAGTTGTAGATGCGCAGCATGTAGGCGCGCAGACCGGCGTCGACGGTCGCGGCGTCAACGCGCCCGGCGGCCCGGCCGAAAGGAGAAGCATAGTTGCGGTCTAGGTCCGACATGGTCGAATTCCTGTTGGTTGTGTCTGGCGGGGCGCAAAGGCTTTGCGTCGCCAGCGAAAGTTATCCCAGATACCGCCGTTTGCTGACATTAATTTTGCGTCATGAAACGGCGTCTGGCTCCACGCTGATATGTGGGAAACTATCACATTCGCTGCAAGCGGCGATGCGCGGCCGAATGTCGCTGCGCGGCTATCGCACGCCGAGACCGGTACCTGAGGCCGCGCCCCATAAAATATTTATTATAAATTTCTCAAAACCGCAGCTGGCTTCTGGTTCAAGGCCAGCAGCGTTCCCGCAAGCCCCAATCCCACCGTGACCACCAAAGCCGCCGCCACCACGCCGGCGGCGCTGCCGGCCTGCCAGACGAAACTTAGGGTCATCAGCCGGGTCACGATCAGCCAGGCGGCAACCGAACCCGCAATCACGCCGAAAACGGCGGTGGCAAACCCGATCATCAGATATTCCAGCGCGTAGGCGCCGATCAGCCGCGCCCGGGTGGCGCCGAGCGTCTTGAGAATGACGGCGTCATAGACCCGGTGGCGATGGCCGGCGGCGAGCGCGCCGCCCAGCACCAGAATCGCCGAAATCAGGGTAACTGCGCTGGCGCCGCGAATCGCCAGCACGAGATTGGTGACGACTGTGCCGATGGTTTCCAGCGCCTCGCGGACCCGTACGCTGGTGACCATCGGAAACGCCGTCGGCCACCTTCTTGACGATCGCCGCGTCGCCGGCGGAGTCCGGGTGGGCCTCGGTCAAGGTCGCGATGTGGGTATGCGGCGCGCCTTTGAAAGCGTTGGGCGAAAACACCAGCACGAAATTGATGCCGAGCCCCTGCCAGTCGATCGTGCGCATGTTTCCAATTGTTGCTGGGATATCCCGGCCGAGCACGTTGACGACGATTTCGTCGCCGATCTTGAGCTTGAGGCCGTCGGCGATCTTCTTTTCGATCGAGATCAGCGGCGGTCCGTCATAATCCGGGCCCCACCATTGGCCTTCGACGATCTTCGAGCCTTTCGGGATTTCGCCGGTGGCGGTGAGGCCGCGGTCGCTCTGCAGCACCCATTCGCTGTCGGTGGAGGGTTTGAGATCCTCCGCCCTGACGCCGCGCGCCGCGACGATGCGTCCGCGCAGCATCGGCACCTCCTCGACCGTCGAATCCGGCGCGGTCTGCTTCAGGAAGGCGCTGAAGCGGTCGGCTTCGGTGGCGGGAATGTCGATGAAATAGAACGACGGCGCGCGGTCCGGCAGCGCCGCCAGGAATTGCCGCCGCAGATTGCCGTCGATCTGCGTAATCGTGACCAGCACCGCCAATCCCAGACCCAGCGACATCACCACCGAAGGCGTCAGCGCGCCGGGCCGGTAGATGTTTGCGATCGCGAGCCGCAGCATGGTGATTCGGGTCCGGGGCAGGCGGCGCGCCAGCGCCATCAGGCCAGCGGCGATGCCGCGCAACAGCGCAAAGACGGCGATCGAGGACACAACGAACACGGTCGCGACGCGTTTGTCATAGGCGAGCCCGATCACGATCGTGATCAGAAACGCGATCACCAGCGCCATCAAAACGAGATAGCGCCAGCGAGGGCGATGCCACACGCTGGTCACGGCTTCGCGAAACAGCGCCGCCACCGGCACGTCATGCACGCGGCCAAGCGGCCACAGCGCGAATGCGAGCGCGGTCGAAAGGCCATAGACGAGCGACAAGGCGAGCTCCTCGACATGCAGCGCCGGCACCACCGGCAGCGGCAACAGCTTGCCGAATACATCGACAATGACGAACGGCAATGCCGCGCCAGCCGCAAGTCCGATCGCCGAGCCGATCACGGCAAGCACGATCACCTGCGTGAGATAGATTGCAAACACGTCGCGGCCGGTGGCGCCCAGCGCCTTGAACGTGGCGATCACGTCGCGGCGGCGGTCGATATGGCTCTTCACCGCATTGGCGACGCCGACGCCGCCGACCAGTAGCGCGGCAAGGCCGACCAGTGTGAGGAACTGGGTGAAACGGCTGATGGTGCGTTCAAGCTGCGGCGAGGCGGCATCGCGAGTACGAATCTCCCAGCCGGCATGCGGCAGCGCTCCACGCGCGTCATCGACCAGCCTGCGCCGCGCTGCGATCGCTGCTTGCGTTGTCGGGCAGCCTCACCCGATAGGTCCAGCGTACCAGGCTGCCCGGCTGCAACAGCTTGGTGGCGCGAAGCGCGGTCTCGCTGACCAGGAATCGCGGACCGAAACCGAGACCTCCGGCGAGCTTGTCCGGCTCGGCGCTGTCGATGCTGCGGATCTGAAATGTCGCGCTGCCGACGTTGACACGGTCGCCGAGCTTCAGGTCGAGCCGGGCCAGCAATGTCGAATCGGCCGCCGCGCCGAACACGCCATCATGCTCGGCCAGCAAATCCGCCAGCGGCATTTTCGGTTCAAGCGCAAGTTCGCCCAGCATCGGGTAGGTGCCGTCCACGGCCTTGATCTCGACCAACGCCAGGCGGCCGTCGTCGGCGCGCGCCATGCCGCGCATCGAGGCCGTGACGGAGACATCGCCACGGGAACGCAGGAATGCAACTTCCTCGGGCTTGGCCTCGCGCTGAAACAGCGAGAAGGCGACGTCGCCGCCAAGCAGCGTGCGGCCCTCGCGCGCAAGCCCCTCGCCAAGGCTCGCCGCGACCGAGCCGACACCGGCAATCGCCATGACGCCGAGCGCGATGCAGGCGATGAAGACGTAGAAGCCGCGCAAGCCGCCGCGCAATTCGCGCAAGGCGAAGCGCAGCGGGAGCGACGCCGGGCGGCCGCGAAAAACCGGTTCGGAGGCTATCGTCATGAAGCGGCGTCGTGCTCGGCGACCTGGCCATCGATCCGGCCCGAACGCAGCCGCACCACGCGATCGCAGCGCTGCGCCAGCGAGGCGTCGTGGGTCACCAGCACCAACGTCATGCCGCGCTCGGCATGTTTGGTGAAGAGCAGGTCGACGATCTGCTTGCCGGTGGCTTCATCGAGATTGCCGGTGGGCTCGTCAGCCACCAGAATGGCGGGATCGGGCGCGAGCGCGCGGGCGAGCGCGACGCGCTGCTGCTCGCCGCCAGATAATTGCGTGGGATAGTGATGCAGCCGATCGCCGAGACCGACCGATGTCAATTCCTGCGCCGCGCGCCGCGACGCATCGGGATCGCCGGCCAGTTCCAGCGGCACCGCGACGTTTTCCAGCGCGGTCATGGTCGGGATCAGATGAAACGACTGGAAGACGATGCCGACCTGGCGGCCACGAAAGCGCGCCAGCGCGTCCTCGTCGAGGGCATTGAAAGGGGTGCCGTTGACCACCACCTCTCCGCTGTCAGGACGCTCCAGTCCCGCCATCACCATCAGAAGAGTGGATTTTCCCGAGCCTGACGGTCCGATCAGGCCGATCGCTTCGCCCGATGCCACGCGCAGGCTGATGTCCTTGAGGATGTGGACACGCGCCGCGCCCGAGCCGAGCGAGAGATTGACGTTCGAGATGGAAATGGTGTCCGGCGCAATGCCGGCCAGTGAAGAGGGTTCGATGAGACTGTCCATGGTTCGGTCATATGGTACTTCCCTTGGCGCGGTCGAGAGGTTGTCGCGGATGTTCGTGCACATGCTCGTGTTGTGCCCTCGCGCTGATGGGGTCGGAACCGGCTTTCGCGCAGACCGCAGCGGCGGTCGACAGCAAGGCCGATCAAGATGGTTGTGTTCGGTGATTCGCTGACGCGCCGGATATGGTCTTCCGAGTATCCGATGCGTTTCCAGTAAAGCTACAAAAAGCTTTGAAAGCCAAAGGGATAGAGGTCGATATGATCAACGCCGGGGTGTCCGGCGACACCAGCTTCCGGCGGCCGCGACCGGCTCGATTGGTCGGTGCCCGAGGGGACGCAGGCCGTGATCGTCGAACTCGGCGCCAATGATGCCTTGCGCGGTACCGATCCTGCGGTCACCCGCGCGGCGCTGACCGACATTGTGGCGCGCTGAAGGCGCGCGGAATTGCGGTGCTGTTGTGCGGAATGCTCGCCCCGCCGAATTACGGCAGTGATTATGCGGCCCGTTTCAATGCGATCTATCCCGATCTCGCCAAATCCGTCAGGCGTGCCTCTGTATCCGTTTTTCCTCGAGGGCGTCGCTGCCGATGCCAAGCTCAATCAGGCGGACGGCATGCATCCGACCGCGGAAGGCGTCGACGTCATCGTCAAAAAGATGTTGCCCACCGTTAAGGCATTTCTCGGCGCGATATCGCGGGCAGCCCAGTTGAAAAACCCGGCAGCGATAACCCTAACGCGATGGATTTGCGGGAGCTTTCCGATGTGTTAACGCCGAGATGCTTCGCAGAGTCATATAACTACGGTAGAAATCGGCATCGGTGATTCGTTGCCGGGTCTTGTTACAGGGCGTGATCTTTCCGTAAGGTCGTGCTCCAGCATCGGGAGTCTTGCGATGCCGCGTTTGTTCACGGGACTGGAAATTCCGGCCGAGATCGGCCAGACCCTTTCCTCATTGCGTGGCGGCCTGCCGGGCGCCCGCTGGATCGACCCCGAAAATTATCACGTTACCCTGCGCTTCATCGGCGATATCGACGGCGTCGCTGCCAACGAAATCGCCTCGATGCTGTTTCGGGTCAATCGCAAGCCGTTCGAGGTGGCCGTGCAGGGCCTCTCCAGCTTCGGCGGAAGAAAGCCGCGCGCGGTGGTCGCCAACATCGCCCCGAGCCGGCCGCTGATCGAGCTTGCAGGCCGAGCTTGAACGGCTGATGCAGCGCATCGGGCTTGATCCGGAGGGCCGCAAATTCACCCCGCATGTGACGCTGGCGCGGCTGCGCGACGCCTCCACCCAGGACGTCGCGGACTATCTGTCGGTGCGCGGCTATTTCCCGACCCGGGTCTTTACGGCCTCGCGCTTCGTGCTGTTTTCCTCGCGCGCCTCGACCGGCGGCGGGCCCTATGTGGTTGAGGATTCCTACGCGCTGAGCGCGTAACTTACCTCCCCGGGAGGGGGTGTGGCGCTTGCCGCCCCCTGCACCAAATTCCGGCTTAAAATCTCGGCTTGCAATTTTCTTAAAGCTAGGGCCGTAAGATGGGGCCATGCTGTCTCCTCCCTCCGCCTCGTTCCGCGCCCACTATCAGGCTCTCGTCTCCTCCGGCGCGATCGAGCCCGACGCCGCGCAGGAAGAGGTCGCGGAAGCCTTTGCCGATCTCGAGCAGCGGCTTTCGCGCTACAAGCCGCTGCGCAAGCAGGGCCTGCTCGGCCGGCTGTTTGCCGACAAGGACGATGCGCCGCCGCGCGGCCTCTACGTTCACGGCGAGGTCGGGCGCGGAAAGACCATGCTGATGGATCTGTTTTTCCAGCAGAGCCCGGTCGAGCACAAGCGCCGCGCTCATTTCCACGAATTCATGGCCGAGGTGCACGAGCGGATCTACGGCTATCGTCAGAACATCGCGCGCGGCGAGATTGCCGACGGCGACGTGATCGCGCTTACCGCGGCCGCGATTTTCGAGCAGGCCTGGCTGTTATGCTTTGACGAATTCCACGTCACCGACATTGCCGATGCCATGATCCTTGGGCGGCTGTTCGCCCGGCTGTTCGAACTCGGCACCGTGGTGGTTGCGACATCCAACGTCGCGCCCGACGATCTTTACAAAGGCGGCCTGAACCGGTCGCTGTTTCTGCCGTTCATCGCGCAGATATCCGAACACATGGAAGTGTTGCGGCTCGATGCCCGCACCGATTTCCGGCTGGAGAAACTCGCGGGCGTGAAAATGTGGCTGGTGCCGGCGGATGCCGCCGCGGCGGCTGCGCTCGACAAGGCCTGGGCAAGCATGACCGGCAACGCACGCTGCAAGCCGCGCGATATTTCGATCAAGGGCCGCGTCCTGCATGTGCCGTGTTCGGCGCATGGCGTCGCGCGATTTTCCTTCGCCGAAATCTGCGAGCAGCCGCTCGCCGCATCCGACTACCTTCGGCTCGCGCGCGATTATCACACCATCATGATCGACCGCATTCCGGTGATGGATTATGCCGAGCGCAACGCCGCCAAGCGGTTCATCACCCTGATCGACACGCTATACGACAATGGCGTGAAGCTGATGGCCTCCGCGGAGGCCGATCCGCTGTCGTTATATGTCGCAACCGAGGGCAATGAGGCGAACGAGTTCAAGCGGACCTCGTCGCGACTGATCGAGATGAGCTCGGAATCCTATCTGGCGCTGCCGCACGGACACAAGGATTCCGCAGCCAGCGGGGCGAGCACGGGGCTGGTGGAAACCTAGCTTGGGCGGCTCTGATCGAAATCGAGGCAAGAGCGACAATTGAGCATGCCCCGGCTTGAACGGGTCGGTCGAAAGGGATAACCAGCCAGTCAAACCTCCTTTCTTCCACCTCCGTACGTTCAAAGGACAGATTTCCCATGGCGCGCGACAAAATTGCTTTGATTGGCTCCGGCCAGATCGGCGGAACACTGGCTCACCTCATCGGCCTGAAGGAACTGGGCGACGTCGTGATGTTCGACATCGCCGAGGGCGTGCCGCAGGGCAAATCGCTCGATATCGCGCAGTCCTCGCCGGTCGACGGGTTCGACGCGCATTTCACCGGCGCCAATTCCTATGAGGCGCTCGACAACGCCAAGGTCTGCATCGTCACCGCCGGCGTGCCGCGCAAGCCCGGCATGAGCCGCGACGATCTCCTGAGCATCAATCTCAAGGTGATGGAACAGGTCGGCGCCGGCATCAAGAAATACGCCCCCGATGCCTTCGTCATCTGCATCACCAACCCGCTCGACGCCATGGTATGGGCGCTGCAGAAGGCCTCCGGCATGCCGCACAAGAAGGTGGTGGGCATGGCGGGCGTGCTGGATTCCTCGCGCTTCCGCTATTTCCTCGCCGACGAATTCAACGTCTCGGTCGAGGACGTCACCGCCTTCGTGCTGGGCGGCCATGGCGACACCATGGTGCCGCTGGTGCGCTATTCCACGGTGGCCGGCATTCCGCTGCCCGATCTCGTCAAGATGGGCTGGACCTCGCAGGCGCGGATCGACGAGATCGTCGATCGCACCCGCAATGGCGGCGCCGAGATCGTCAACCTCCTGAAGACCGGATCGGCATTCTATGCGCCGGCGGCTTCCGCGATCGCGATGGCGGAGAGCTATCTGAAGGACAAGAAGCGCGTGCTGCCCTGCGCCGCCTACCTCAACGGCGAATACAGCGTGAGGGACATGTATGTCGGCGTACCCGTCGTGATCGGGTCGAAGGGTGTCGAGCGCATTGTCGAGATCGAACTCGCCGGCAAGGATCGCGAGGCCTTCGACAAGTCGGTCGGCGCCGTGCAGGGGCTGGTCGATGCCTGCAAGAAGATCGCGCCCGATCTGCTCGGCCGCTGATCGCGCCAAGACAAGAAAAGACCGGCTGAGGGGTCGGGCCACCCAAATCCTCAGCCGCTCGAATTTTTGCGGGTTCGCCGCCAACGGAGGCGGAAGCGAAATCGGAGCGCAGCTAACGCCATGAAATCAAACGAGGTTTAAATTTGCCCGAGGCGTGGCATATGGTATACCAAGTGCGAAACGTGTTAGTGCCGCTGGTTGAGCGGATCAGGGTTCGGGGAGCGTCCAGATGAACATCCATGAATACCAGGCCAAGGCACTGCTGCACGAATTCGGGGTCGCGATCTCGAAGGGCGTGCCGGTTCTGCGTGCCGCCGATTCCGACGTCGCGGCCAAGACACTGCCCGGCCCGGTCTGGGTGGTGAAAAGCCAGATCCACGCCGGCGGCCGCGGCAAGGGCAAGTTCAAGGAGGCCTCAGCCGGCGACAAGGGCGGCGTGCGCATCGCCAAGTCGGTCGCCGAGGTCAATGAATTCGCCAAGCAGATGCTGGGGGCAACGCTCGTCACCGTGCAGACCGGTCCGCACGGCAAGCAGGTCAACCGGCTCTACATCGAGGAAGGCTCCGACATCGACAAGGAGTTTTATCTCTCGATCCTGGTCAACCGCGAAACCTCCGAAGTGTCGTTCGTGGTTTCGACCGAAGGCGGCGTCAATATCGAGGACGTCGCACACAATAGCCCCGGAAAAGATCGTCAGCTTCTCGGTCGATCCCGCGACCGGCATCATGTCCCATCACGGCCGTACGGTCGCGAAGGCGCTGAAGCTGTCCGGCGATCTCGCCAAGCAGGCCGAAAAACTCGTGACGCAGCTCTACAACGCCTTCACCGCCAAGGACATGGCGATGCTGGAGATCAATCCCGCTGGTCGTCACCAAGCAGGGCCAGCTTCGCGTGCTCGACGCCAAGGTTTCGTTCGACGACAACGCGCTGTTCCGTCATCCGGAGGTGGCGGCGCTGCGCGACGAGACCGAGGAAGACGCCAAGGAAATCGAAGCTTCCAAATACGACCTCAATTACGTCGCGCTCGAAGGCACCATCGGCTGCATGGTCAACGGCGCCGGCCTTGCCATGGCGACCATGGACATCATCAAGCTCTACGGCATGGAGCCGGCGAACTTCCTCGACGTCGGCGGCGGCGCCAACAAGGAAAAGGTCGCGGCGGCCTTCAAGATCATCACCGCCGATCCCAATGTGAAGGGCATCCTGGTCAACATCTTCGGCGGCATCATGAAATGCGACATCATCGCCGAAGGCGTGGTGGCCGCGGTGAAGGAAGTCGGGCTCAAGGTGCCGCTGGTGGTTCGGCTTGAAGGCACCAATGTCGAGGCCGGCAAGAAGATCATCCGTGAAAGCGGCCTCAACGTGCTGTCGGCGGACGATCTCGACGACGCCGCGCAGAAGATCGTCAAGGCCGTCAAGGGAGGGTAAGCCAATGGCCGCAGACCATCTCGCCGCACCGACGCCGCTGGAAGAGCATCGCAAGCTCGCGGTGTTCGCGGGCGAGTGGACCGGCGAAGAAATGGTGTTTCCCTCGCGCTGGACCGAGGGCGGACCGGCCACGTCGCATGTTGTGGCCCGCATGGACCTTAACGGCTTTTACCTGATTCAGGATGCCCGTCAGTCGCGCGACGGCAAGGAAGCCTTCGCTACCCACGGCGTGTTCACCTATGACCGCGAGGATCGGCATTACAAATTATTCTGGCACGATTCGCTCGGCTATTATCCGCCGTCGCCCGCTTCCGGCGGCTGGACCGGCAAGACGCTGATCCTGGTGCGCGGTTCGCTGCGCGGCAATGCGCGCCACGTCTACGAAATCATCGACGACAACAGCTATTCCATGAAAATCCAGTTTTCGCCTGACGCGGAAGGGCTGGGCCGACGTGCTCACCGGCGTCTACCGGCGGATTCACTGACCCCTCGACCTAACGTCCCGCGAAAGCAACCTCCATCATGTCCATCCTGATCGACAAAAATACGAAGGTCATCTGCCAGGGTTTTACCGGCAAGAACGGCACGTTCCACTCGGAAGCCGCGATCGCTTATGGCACCAGGATGGTCGGCGGCACCTCGCCGGGCAAAGGCGGATCGACGCATCTCGGCCTGCCGGTGTTCGACACCGTCGCCGAAGCGCGCGAGAAGACCGGCGCCGACGCTTCCGTGATCTACGTGCCGCCGCCCGGTGCTGCGGATGCGATCTGCGAGGCGATCGACGCCGAAATCCCGCTGATCGTCTGCATCACCGAAGGCATTCCCGTGCTCGACATGGTGCGGGTGAAGCGATCGCTGAGCGGATCGAAATCGCGCCTGATCGGGCCGAATTGTCCGGGCGTCATGACGGCTGGCGAATGCAAGATCGGCATCATGCCGGCGAATATCTTCAAGCCCGGCAATGTCGGCATCGTGTCGCGTTCGGGCACGCTGACCTATGAGGCCGTGTTCCAGACCACCCAGGAGGGCCTCGGCCAGACCACGGCGGTCGGTATCGGCGGCGATCCGGTCAAGGGCACCGAATTCATCGACGTGCTGGAGATGTTTCTGGCCGATCCCAAGACCACCTCGATCGTCATGATCGGCGAAATCGGCGGCTCGGCCGAAGAAGACGCCGCCCAGTTCCTGAAGGACGAGGCCAAGCGCGGCCGCAAGAAGCCGATGGTCGGTTTTATCGCCGGCGTCACGGCGCCGCCCGGCCGCCGCATGGGCCATGCCGGCGCGATCATTTCCGGGCGGCAAGGGAGACGCCGGTTCGAAGACCGCGGCGATGGAATCGGCCGGAATTACCGTCTCTCCGTCGCCGGCGCGGCTCGGGAAGACCCTTGTCGAAAAGTTGAAGTGGTAATTCATTTTTTCGTTCTTTTCGGCGCGATAATTAGCCCAAAATAGGGTAAGGGTTCTTACCCCGTCGATCCGTGATTCCGGACCGGCCGCCGCGCCGTTTTCCATGCGCGAAGTGAAAATCACCAGGACGCTGCCATGTCTCGCCAGGACGCGAACGCTGCTTTTGCCCTTTCGTCTTTCTTGCAGGGCACAAACGCCACCTACATCGATGAAATCTACGCCCGTTATGAGAGTGACCCGTCCTCCGTCGACGCCGAGTGGCAGGAGTTCTTCAAGAGCCTGAAGGACACCCCGGCCGACGTCCGCAAAAACGCCGAGGGACCGTCCTGGGGCCGCAACAACTGGCCGCTGACGCCGCGCGACGACCTGACGTCCGCGCTCGATGGCAATTGGGTGGAGGTCGAAAAGGCGGTCGGCACCAAGCTTGCCGCCAAGGCGCAAGCCAGGGGCGCCGAGCTCACGGCGGCCGACGTCCATCAGGCCACGCGCGACTCGGTGCGCGCATTGATGCTGATCCGGGCCTACCGCATGCGCGGGCATTTTCACGCCAAGCTCGATCCGCTCGGCATCGAGCCGCCGCGCGACCGCGAAGAACTCGATCCGCGCTCCTATGGCTTTTACCGAAGCCGATTTCGACCGAAAGATCTTCCTCGATCACGTGCTCGGCCTCGAATACGGCACTTTGCGCGAAATCGTCGCGATCTGCGAGCGCACCTACTGCCAGACGCTCGGCGTCGAGTTCATGCACATCACCAATGCTGCGCAAAAGGCCTGGATCCAGGAGCGCATCGAGGGCCCGGACAAGGAAATCACCTTCACCCGCGAAGGCCGCCGCGCCATCCTCAACAAGCTGGTCGAAGCCGAAGGTTTCGAGAAGTTCTGCGATCATCAAATTCACCGGCACCAAGCGCTTCGGTCTCGACGGCGGTGAATCGCTGATCCCGGCGCTGGAGCAGATCATCAAGCGCGGCGGCAATCTCGGCGTGAAGGAAATCGTCGTCGGCATGCCGCATCGCGGCCGGCTCAACGTGCTGACCCAGGTGATGGGCAAGCCGCATCGCGCGCTGTTCCACGAATTCAAGGGCGGCTCGGCCAATCCCGACGCGGTCGAAGGCTCCGGCGACGTCAAATACCATCTGGGCGCATCGTCGGATCGCGAGTTCGACAACAACAGGATCCACCTGTCGCTGACCGCCAACCCCTCGCATCTGGAGATCGTCGATCCCGTAGTGCTCGGCAAGGTGCGCGCCAAGCAGGACCAGCATGGCGATCCGCCGGACATGCGGATTTCGGTGTTGCCGCTACTGATGCATGGCGATGCCGCCTTCGCGGGCCAGGGCGTGGTGGCCGAATGCTTCAGCCTGTCCGACCTGAAGGGCTATCGCACCGGCGGCTCGCTGCACTTCATCGTCAATAACCAGATCGGCTTCACCACCTATCCGCGCTATTCGCGCTCTTCGCCCTATCCGTCCGACGTGGCGAAGATGATCGACGCGCCGATCTTCCACGTCAACGGCGACGATCCGGAAGCCGTGGTGTTCGCTGCCAAGGTCGCGATCGAGTTCCGGCAGAAATTCCACAAGCCGGTCGTCATCGACATGTTCTGCTATCGCCGCCACGGCCATAATGAGGGCGACGAGCCGGCGTTCACCCAGCCGGTGATGTACAAGAAGATCGCCTCGCATCCCTCGACGCTGGAGATTTACGCCAAGCGGCTGATCGCCGAAGGCGTGATGACCGAAGGCGAGGTGGATAAGGCCAAGGCCGACTGGCGCGCGCGGCTCGATGCCGAGTTCGAGGCGGGCACCGGCTACAAGCCCAACAAGGCCGACTGGCTCGACGGCAAATGGGCAGGCTTCAAGATCGCCGACCAGGAAGAAGACCCGCGCCGCGGCGTTACCGGCGTCGATATTGCAGTGCTCAAGGATATCGGCCGCAAGATCACCAAGGTGCCGGACGGTTTCCGGGTTCACCGCACCATCCAGCGCTTCCTGGACAACCGGGCGAAGGCGATCGACACCGGGAATCGGCATCGACTGGGCGACCGGCGAGGCGCTGGCGTTCTGCTCGCTGTTGCAGGAAGGCCATCACGTGCGGCTGTCCGGGCAGGATTCCGAGCGCGGCACGTTCTCGCAGCGCCATTCGGTGCTGATCGACCAGGAAGACGAAAGCCGCTACACGCCGTTCAATCATCTGGGCGGCGATCAGGGCCATTACGAAGTCATCAACTCGCTGTTGTCCGAAGAGGCGGTGCTCGGTTT
This sequence comes from uncultured Alphaproteobacteria bacterium, assembly GCA_963722265.1. GTDB lineage: Bacteria > Pseudomonadota > Alphaproteobacteria > Rhizobiales > Xanthobacteraceae > Bradyrhizobium. The sequence goes on from CAVRKR010000005.1 coordinate 336,723, forward strand.
CGAATACGGCTATTCGCTCGCCGAGCCGAACGCGCTGGCGATGTGGGAAGCGCAGTTCGGCGATTTCGCCAACGGCGCGCAGGTGCTGTTCGACCAGTTCATCTCTTCGGGCGAGCGCAAATGGCTGCGCATGTCCGGGCTCGTCTGCCTGTTGCCGCATGGCTATGAGGGGCAGGGGCCGGAGCATTCCTCCGCCCGGCTCGAGCGTTACCTGCAGATGTGCGCCGAGGACAACATGCAGGTGGTCTATCCGACCACGCCGGCCAACTTCTTCCACGTGCTGCGGCGCCAGCTGCATCGCGAAATCCGCAAACCCCTGATCGTGATGACGCCGAAATCGCTGCTGCGGCACAAGCGCGCGGTCTCGCGGCTCGACGAACTCGGTGAGGGGACGACGTTCCATCGCATTCTCTACGATGACGCCCAGATGCTGCCCGACGAAAAGATCAAGCTGGTGAGCGACGACAAGATCCGCCGCATCGTGCTGTGCTCGGGCAAGGTCTATTACGACCTCTACGAGGAGCGCGAGAAGCGCGGCATCGACGACATCTACCTGATGCGCATCGAGCAGCTTTATCCGGTGCCGCTGAAGGCGCTGGTAGCGGAACTCGGCCGCTTCAAGAACGCCGAACTGGTCTGGTGCCAGGAAGAGCCGCGCAACATGGGATGCGTGGCACTTCATCGAGCCCTATCTCGAATGGGTGCTGAACCAGGTCAACGCGCCGCACAAGCGTCCGCGCTACGCCGGGCGCGCGGCGTCGGCGGCAACCGCTACCGGTTTGATGTCGAAGCATCTGGCGCAGCTCAAGGCGCTGCTGGATGACGCGCTGAACTAGAAATCCAAAGCCGTCATGCCCCGCGAAAGCGGGGCATCCGGTAAGCTGCGTCACCGTTGTTCGATCACGACCGTCTCGGATCACCGCCAGCGCCCGCGCCGCGGGCCATGGCCAGACAGGGCACTTGAGGAAGCAAACCATGACTGAAATTCGCGTGCCGACGCTCGGCGAATCCGTGACCGAAGCCACCATCGGCCGTTGGTTCAAGAAGGCCGGCGACGCCGTCGCGGTCGATGAGCCGCTGGTCGAACTCGAGACCGACAAGGTCACCATCGAAGTCCCGGCGCCTTCGGCCGGGCACGCTCGGCGACATCATCGCCAAGGACGGCGAGACCGTCGCGGTCGGCGCGCTGCTCGGCCAGATCAATGATGGCGCGGCGGGAGCCGCCGCCAAGCCGGCTGCGGCGCCTGCCAAGGCCGCGCACCGCCGCCTCCGGCGGCCGCGCCGGCGCCCGCCGCAAAGGCGCCGCCGGCCGACGCGCCGCTGGCGCCGTCGGTGCGCAAGCTCTCCGCCGAAAGCGGGATCGATGCCGCGACCGTCCCCGGTTCGGGCAAGGATGGCCGCGTCACCAAGGGCGACATGCTGGCCGCGATCGAGAAGGCAGCCTCCGCGCCGACGCCGGTCAATCAGCCCGCCGCGGCGGTGCAGGTCCGCGCACCCTCGCCGGCCGACGATGCGGCGCGCGAAGAGCGCGTGAAGATGACGCGGCTGCGCCAGACCATCGCGCGCCGCCTGAAGGACGTGCAGAACACCGCCGCGATGCTGACGACCTTCAACGAGGTCGACATGAGCCACATCATGGCGATGCGGGCGCAGTACAAGGACGTGTTCGAGAAGAAGCACGGCAGCAAACTCGGCTTTATGGGCTTCTTCACCAAGGCCTGCGTGCAGGCGCTGAAGGACATTCCGGCCGTCAATGCCGAGATCGACGGCACCGATCTGATCTACAAGAATTATTACCACATCGGCGTTGCCGTCGGCACCGACAAGGGCCTCGTGGTGCCCGGTGGTGCGCGACTGCGACCACAAGTCGATCGCCGAGATCGAAAAGAGCATCGCCGATTTCGGCCGCCGCGCCCGCGACGGCCAGCTCAAGATCGACGAGATGCAGGGCGGCACCTTCACCATCACCAATGGCGGCATCTACGGTTCGCTGATGTCGACGCCGATCCTGAACGCGCCGCAGTCCGGCATTCTCGGCATGCACAAGATCCAGGAACGGCCGATGGCGATCGGCGGCAAGATCGAGATTCGCCCGATGATGTATCTGGCGCTGTCCTACGATCACCGCGTCATCGACGGCAAGGAGGCGGTGACGTTCCTGGTGCGCGTCAAGGAAAGCCTGGAGGATCCGGCGCGGCTGGTGCTCGACCTCTAACGGGCGACCTGTCGTATCCGTACCCGCCGCAGCATCGCTACGGCGCTTTTTCCGAAACTGCGTTTGGACTATTGGGGGCAAGTTTTGACCGACAAGGTTGTGATCATCACCGGCGGAAGCCGCGGCATCGGCCGCGCCACCGCGCTTGCCGCGGCTGCCCGCGGCTACCGGGTCTGCATCGGCTATGCGAGCAATGAGGCCGCGGCGAAGAGCGCGGTCGCCACGATCGAGGCGAAGAACGGCAAGGCGATCGCCGTGAAATGCGATGTCGGCAGCGAGAAGGACATCCTCGCTCTGTTCAAGGCTGCCGACGCGTTCGGAACGCTTGGGGGCGCTTGTCAACAACGCCGGCATCGTCGGGACCACGTCGCGGGTCGACGAGATGTCGGCCGAGCGCATCCAGCGCATGATGGCGGTCAATGTCACCGGCAGCATCCTCTGTGCCCGTGAGGCGGTGAAGCGGATGTCGACGCGTCACGGCGGCAAAGGGCGGGGTGATCGTCAATTTGTCGTCGGTCGCGGCGAAACTCGGCTCTCCCAACACCTACGTCGATTATGCGGCCTCCAAGGGCGCCATCGATTCCTTCACCCTGGGGCTCGGATATGAAGTCGCCGGCGAGGGGATTCGCGTCGCCGCGATCCGGCCCGGGCTGATCGATACCGAAATTCACGCCTCGGGCGGCGAGCCCGATCGCGCGCACCGGCTCAGCCACATGGTGCCGATGAAGCGCGTCGGCAGCGCGAACGAAATCGCCAACGCCATTGTCTGGCTGATGTCGGACGACGCGTCCTACGTGACCAGCGCCATTCTCGACGTGTCGGGCGGACGCTGAGAGCCCGACCACACATTTCAGCTACAGGACTTCGATCATGGCCACTTACGATCTTGTTGTTATCGGCACCGGTCCAGGCGGATATGTGTGCGCGATCCGCGCGGCGCAGCTCGGCATGAAGGTCGCCGTGGTCGAGAAGAACGCGACCCTCGGCGGCACCTGCCTCAATATCGGATGCATGCCGTCGAAGGCGCTGTTGCATGCGTCCGAAATGTTCGAGGAGGCGGCGCACTCCTTTGCCAAGATGGGCGTCAGCGTTCCCGCGCCGAAACTCGATCTGCCCGCGATGATGAATTTCAAGCAGCAGGGCATCGACGGCAACGTCAAGGGCGTCGAGTTCCTGATGAAGAAGAACAAGATCGACGTCATCAGCGGCAAGGGGAAGATACTCGGCACCGGGAAGGTGGAGGTGTCAGGCAAAGACGGCAAGACGCAGACCGTGGAAACCAAGAACATCGTCATCGCCACCGGCTCGGACGTCGCGCGGCTGAAAGGCATCGAGATCGATGAGAAACGCATCGTGTCTTCGACCGGCGCGCTGTCGCTCGCCAAGGTGCCGGGGAAGCTGTTGATCGTCGGCGCCGGCGTGATCGGTCTTGAACTCGGCTCGGTGTGGCACCGGCTCGGTGCGCAGGTGATGGTGGTGGAGTTTCTCGATCGCATTCTGCCGGGCATGGACGGCGAGGTCGCCAGGCAATTTCAGCGCATCCTTGAGAAGCAGGGCTTTGCCTTCAAGCTCGGCGCCAAGGTCACCGCCGTCGATACTTCGGGCAAGACGCTGGTCGCGCAGGTCGAGCCGGCCGCGGGCGGGGCTTCCGAAAAGATCGAAGCCGATGTCGTGCTGGTCGCGATCGGCCGCGTTCCCTACACCGACGGCCTCGGTTTGAAGGAAGCCGGCGTCGCGCTCGACAATCGCGGCCGCGTGCAGACCGATCCGCATTTTGCGACCAGCCTGAAGGGCGTCTATGCGATCGGCGATGTCGTTGCCGGTCCGATGCTTGCGCACAAGGCTGAGGACGAGGGCGTTGCGGTGGCCGAAATTCTCGCCGGCCAGGCCGGTCACGTGAATTACGACGTCATTCCGGGCGTGGTATACACCACGCCGGAAGTGTCTTCGGTCGGCAGGACCGAAGAAGAGCTGAAACAGGCTGGCATACCCTACACGTCCGGCAAGTTCCCGTTTACCGCCAATGGCCGCTCCAAGGTCAACCAGACTACTGACGGTTTTGTGAAGATTCTCGCAGATGCGAAGACAGACCGGGTGCTCGGCGTGCATATTGTCGGTCGCGAGGCCGGCGAAATGATCCATGAAGCCGCCGTTTTGATGGAGTTTGGTGGCTCCGCGGAGGATCTGGCGCGAACCTGCCATGCTCACCCGACCCGCTCCGAAGCGGTGAAGGAAGCCGCGCTTGCAGTTGGAAAGCGCACAATCCATATGTGACCGACGCCCGGCGGAAACTGGGCCTGGATGAGAATTGATGCTGCGCCGCCTCTTTCAACCGGTCTGGGTCCTGCTGGCGGTCATCTTTTTGATCGAGGCCTGGCTGTGGGATCACCTTGAGCCGCTTGTGGCTTGGGTAGTGGCGAAGATTCCGCTGCGCGCCGTCAAGCACTGGCTCGCCGATCGCGTCGATACGCTGTCGCCGGCGATGACGCTGATTGTGTTCGTCGTACCGATCATTCCGCTGTTCCCGCTGAAGCTGATTGGCTTCTGGCTGCTCGCCCACGAGTACTGGATGAGCGCGATCACGACCATCCTGTTCGCAAAATTCGTCGGTGTCGGCATCACCGCTTTCGTCTTCGACGTGACGCGCCCGAAATTGCTGGAGATGGGCTGGTTCGAAAAGCTCTACGAATTTATCATGGGCTTGCGGGCCAAGGCGGCCGAGCTGGTCGAGCCTTACAAGCGGCGAATCCTTGAAATTCTGGGCAGTGAGGGCGGCGGCTGGTCAGCGCGCATGATGCGGCTGGTCCAACGCTTCCGCAAGAGCGTGCGCGAAGCGCGGTAACCGGGCGCTGCCTCTGGAGCATGATCCGGAGGGCCGCGTTAGCGCAAAGTGGAAACCGGTTTTCCGAAAAGATCATGCTCAAACAAAAAGACGAGATCGTGATCCAGTTCAATCGGATCGGACCATGATCTAGAACGCAAGATGCAATACGTGCGGCGCGAACATCCCGAACGCGGTAAAGGCAAGACCGGCCAGGGCAAGCAGCCCCGAAATCCAGGCCAGCGCGATCATGCCGGTGATGATGGTCGCCGAAGCCAGCACAATTCCGATCTGAAACGCAGCCGAAGCGAGTTCGAAGTGATGATACTTTGCCATCGCGAGATCACGCTCTTCCTCGGCATGCTTGGCGCGTTCGGACAATTGCTCCTGCCCCTCGCCGCTCTTGGGATCGGAGCGGTAGCGAGCCGCGGTCTTTTGCCAATCGTCGATCTGCTTTTGCATTACGGCCTTCGCCGCATCGTCGCCGGTGGTGGCAAGGCCCAGTTTGCCCTGTTCCGCGGCGGTCTGGACCGTTGTGTGGCGGATGCTCTTGGCCTGGAAGAACGCCCACAGGTTCGAAGCCTCGACATTCTTGCTGATCGACTCGGTCTGGGCGCCCTTGCCGAGCGTCTCCGACAGCGCAAGGAACAGCGCGATGACCGCGATCAACAACGCGATCCTCTTGTTTTCGCCGGACGCATGTTCGGCGTGTTCGGCGTGTTCCATGCTTTCGTGAGCGTTCATGGTTCCCTCCCTGCTGGATCGTTCAACGATTGACCGAACGACGCGGCCAAGGCAAGAGCCAAGCAGAGCAAGTTCATCGGGATGTGAAGGATAGCCGGTCTTCAGGCGCGGGGATGTGCGCTTCGGTACACTTCCAGGAGCCGCTCGCTGTCGATCCCGGTATAAATCTGGGTGGTCGAGAGCGAAGCGTGGCCGAGCAGCTCCTGGATCGCGCGCAGATCGCCGCCGCGGGACAGAAGATGGGTGGCGAAGGAGTGCCGCAGCGCGTGCGGCGTCGCGCTGTCGGGTAGGCCCAGCGCGCCGCGCAGCCGCGCCATGGCGAGCTGAATGATGCGGGCCTTCAGCGGGCCACCGCGGGCGCCAACGAAAATCGGCCCCTCCGCGGGCAATGGATGCGGACACATCGCCACATAATCCTGGATCAGCGCTAGCACATTTTGCAGCACCGGTACCATGCGCGTCTTGTTTCCCTTGCCGGTGACGACCAGGACGTCACCGGCGCCGGGTAACGGCACGTCGCAGCGCTTCAGGCCCAGTGCCTCCGAGATGCGCAGGCCCGATCCGTAAAGCAGCGCCATGACGGCAGCGTCGCGCGCCAGGATCCATGGCTCGCGTTCCTCTCCGGCGCGTTCATCCGCGTCGGTCATGCGTTTGGCCGCCGCCATTGGAATCGGCTTCGGCAGGCTTTTGCCGACCTTGGGCGCGCGTATCGCCGATAGCGCACCGACCCTGCCGGTGCCTTCGCGCTCCAGGAAACGTCCGAACGAGCGCAGGCCGGCGAGCGCGCGCATCAGCGAACGGCCGGCGATATCGGACGCGCGCCGCATCGCCATGAATGCCCGGATATCGCTCGCCTCCAGCGCGGCAAAGCCGGCAAGCGTCACGCGCGCTCCCCAATGTTCGCCCAAAAATTCCAGGAACTGGCGGAGGTCGCGGGCGTAGGCCTCGGAAGTCTTCGGCGACAGCCGGCGCTCGGCCCGCAAATGGGCAAGCCAGCGCAGCATTTCGCGCGTCAGATCGCCCGCCGCGCAGGCAAGTTCGATGGGCTCTATCGCGGGGACCGGCTTGGCCATCTCTAATTCCTGGGAATCTCGATCGAACAGCCAATACTATCACACTTGCCTCCTTTACTATTGGTGAACCACGGTGGCGAGGCGCGGATATTCGTCCCAACAAACACCGTGGCTGCTGGCCCAGCGCATCGCGCGCCCCTAGATTGGCTCAAACACCTCTCATCTGATTCTCCGATGGACCACTCCACCCGCGCCGGCACCTCATCCGCATCGTTGACCAAAGTCGTCGATGTGCTGGTGCCGGTCGCGCTCAATCAGAATTATTCCTATCGCGTGCCGCGCGGCATGGAGCTTGCGCCGGGCGACGTCGTGTGCGTGCCGCTCGGGCCGCGCGAAGTGGTCGCCGTGGTCTGGGCCGAGAACGCCAATCCCGATCCGAGGCTGCATAACCGCCTCAAGGATGTCGGCGAAAAGCTCGACGTGCCGCCGCTGAAGGCGGAACTGCGCACGCTCGTCGATTGGGTCGCCAACTACACGCTGTCGGCGCGCGGCATGGTGCTGCGGATGTGCCTGCGGATGGGCGAACATCTCGGACCCGAGCGGGTGCGGATGGGCGTGCGCCTGGCAGGCCGAGCGCCGCAGCGCATCACGCCGGCGCGGCGACGATTGATCGAGCTCTTGTCGGACGGCCTGTTGCACGGCAAATCGGAGGCCGCGAAGGAAGCCGGCGTCAGCGTTGGGGTGATCGACGGCCTTGTCGACGAGGGCACGCTGGTGGCGGAAGCCATGCCGCGGGCGCTCGCGCCGCCCCCGCCCGATCCGTCCTTCGCGATTCCGGAATTTTCGCGTCAGCAGCGTACCGCGGTGGACGCGATGCGCGCGCTCGCTGCCAATGGCAGCTTCCATGTCGCGCTGCTCGACGGCGTCACCGGTTCAGGCAAGACCGAAGTCTATTTCGAGGCGATCGCGGAAGTCATCAGCCGCGGCAAACAATCGCTGATTCTGATGCCCGAGATCGCGCTCACCGGCCAGTTCCTCGATCGCTTCGCACGGCGCTTCGGCGTGCGGCCGCTGGAATGGCATTCGGAACTCACTCCGCGCACGCGGCAACGCAACTGGGCGGCGATTTCGGCGGGCGAATCGCTGGTCGTGGTGGGCGCGCGCTCGGCGCTGTTTCTGCCTTACGCCGATCTCGGGCTCATCATTGTGGATGAGGAGCACGACCAGGCCTACAAGCAGGACGACGGCGCGCATTATCACGCCCGTGACATGGCGGTGGTGCGCGCCCATATTGCCAAAATTCCGATCGTGCTCGCCTCCGCGACGCCTTCGGTCGAGACCGAGGTGAATGCGCGCAAGGGCCGCTATCAGCGCATCGTGTTGCCGTCGCGCTTCGGCGGCCAGCACATGCCGCATATCGAGGCGATCGATCTTCGGCGCGAAGCCCCGCCGCGCGGCCATTTCATCTCGCCGCGGCTCGCCGAGCAGATTCGCTTCGCGGTCGAGCGGCGCGAACAGGCGCTGTTGTTCCTCAACCGCCGCGGCTACGCGCCGCTGACCCTGTGCCGGGCTTGCGGCCATCGCTTTGCCTGCAACATCTGCGACGCCTGGCTGGTCGATCATCGCTTTCGCCAGCGACTGGTTTGCCATCATTGCGGCTTCTCGATGCCGCGCCCGCATGTCTGTCCGAATTGCGCGGCCGAGGAATCGCTGGTCGCGGTCGGCCCCGGCGTCGAGCGCCTGCAGGAGGAGGCGGCAGGCCTGTTTCCGGACGCGCGCGCCATGGTGCTGTCGAGCGACCTCATCACCTCGATCGAGACCATGCGCAGCGAGCTGAACGAGATTGCCGAAGGCCGCGTCGACATCATCATCGGCACGCAATTGGTCGCCAAGGGTCACCATTTCCCGCGGCTCAATCTGGTCGGCGTAGTGGACGCCGATCTGGGCTTGAGCAATGGCGATCCGCGCGCCGCCGAGCGGACATTTCAACTACTCAACCAGGTGATCGGACGCGCCGGGCGCGATCAGGGCAGGGGCGTCGGATATTTGCAGACCCACCAGCCTGAGCATCCCGTGATGAAGGCCTTGGTCGCGTGCGACCGCGAAGCGTTTTATGCCAGCGAGATCGAGGCCCGCGAGCGCGCCCATTATCCGCCGTTCGGACGGCTGGCGAGCCTGATCGTTTCCGCCGGCGACCGGCCCACCGCGGAAGGCTTTGCGCGCAAGCTTGCCGCGGTCGCCCCGATCGATGAGCGCATCAAGGTGCTGGGCCCAGCCGAGGCGCCGCTTGCTGTGATCAAGGGCCGCTATCGTTTTCGGCTCTTGGTGAAATCGCTGCGCAATGTCGATCTGTCGGAATATTTGCGCGAATGGCTCGCCGCCGGTCCCAAGACCAAAGGCAATCTCAAGCTCGAGGTCGACGTCGATCCGCAAAGCTTCTTGTGATCTGTCGTTGCGCTTCGATGTTGGCACATCGAAGCGCAGATGGCGTCGAGCAAAGGCCTGCCGCCATTTGCGACGGCAGGCTCTTTTTTGGCGTGCGAGACAAGTTCCTCAGCCCAAGCAGACGCTACGCCTACATTCCCATCCTGAAAGGAAGAGCGTTCGAAACGCCCTGGAGAGGTTACATGACCTCAGCGACGACGCGGCCGACGCCAGCGCCGGTCAGGCCGATCGCACGGGCAGCACCCGTGGACAGGTCAAGCACCCGGCCGCGTACGAACGGGCCGCGGTCGTTGACGGTGACGACAACGCTGCGGTCGCCATGGGTAACCCTGAGCCTGGTGCCGAACGGCAGGGTGCGATGTGCCGCGGTCATGGCGTTCTGGTTGAAGCGCTGGCCGGAGGCGGTCTTGCTGCCGGCTTCATTGCCGTAATAGGACGCCATTCCGGAGAAGGTCCGCGCCGATCCCGAGCCGATCGAGGCGTTGGACTCACGCCAGGCCGACGAGGTGTCCGACGAGCGGGCCAGATGGTGGGAATGTTGGTGGTGGCCGTGGTGTCGTTCGGATCTGGCCGAGGCTTCGCTAGCACCACCCCCTGCGAGTACAGTTGCGGCGAAAAGAAATAGCGCCGTACGCGATCGGGTTACATTTCCCGATGTCTGCTTCTTGAGTTTCAACATATATCAGTCCCTCAATGTAGTATTGCCACATATGTGACAAGTGGAACCCCCGCTCCAATTTGAGTGGCTGCCGTTTGGTGACCTATTGAGGCATAAAAGCGGCAGTAGACTGAATTATCTCCGTTTGAAACATCTTGTTATCTGGTATGGGTAATCGGTAGATATTCCGAAATCTTGCAGATTAACTCACTATTAACTACTGCATTACTTGAAAATACTGATGACGTAAGTTATCGTCCGCAACGCCTTGGTCTTTGCAAGTAATGCGGCAAGGGAATGGCGCACCCCGGGTTGGGTTCCCCTTCGAAGCGGCATGCGACCTATGCATCCGCGCCTGGAACGATTGCTTTTGCGGCGGACGCGACCTTCCAGAGGATGGTTGCGCGAATCACGAAATTCGTCGGCAACGAAGTGCTGAAAAACAGCTTGTCGGAATGTCGGAAAACCGCCTGCGGCAAGGCATCGCCGGCCTTCCCCGTCATGTTGCACCTGCGCTCTTGCTATGTTAGCAAAGCCGCGATTTTAACGGTTCCGGTACAGCCCGTGCCGGTCGAAAATCGAAGTCCCGCTTGAATTCCAAGGGCTTGGATCGCTAGGCGCCGCATTATGGCGACGGTTTTTCCCTTGCGAGTTTGACAGCAATAAAGAGCGCGCTTGTGGCTGCTGAAAATCCGTCCGTTTCGGGAGTGTCCGGTCGTTATGCAACGGCCTTGTTTGAACTGGCGCGCGACGAAAAATCCATCGACGCGGTGCAGGGCCGATCTCGACAAGTTCGAGGCCATGCTTTCGGAAAGCGCCGACCTGAAGCGTCTGGTCCGCAGCCCGGTTTTTTCCGCCGAAACGCAATCAAGGGCACTGGCAGCGGTGCTCGACAAGGCCGGTATTTCCGGCATTTCCGCAAAATTCCTCAAAGTTCTGACCGCCAATCGCCGCCTGTTTGCGGTCACCGAGGTGGTCCGCGCTTTCCGCGCGCTGGTGGCGAAGTTCAAGGGTGAGGCGACCGCCGATGTCACGGTGGCCGAAAAGCTCAGCGACAGGAATCTCGACGCCCTCAAGACCGCGCTGAAGTCGGTGACGGGCAAGGACGTTTCGCTCAATGTGAATGTCGATCCCTCGATCATCGGCGGCCTCGTGGTCAAGCTGGGCAGCCGCATGGTGGATAGTTCGCTTCGCACCAAACTCAATTCGATCAAGCACGCGATGAAAGAGGCAGGCTGATGGACATTCGCGCCGCGGAAATTTCCGCGATCCTGAAAGACCAGATCAAGAATTTCGGCCAGGAGGCTGAGGTTTCCGAAGTCGGACAGGTGTTGTCCGTCGGCGACGGTATCGCCCGCGTTTACGGCCTCGACAACGTTCAGGCCGGCGAGATGGTCGAGTTCGAGAACGGCACCCGCGGCATGGCGCTGAACCTCGAAACCGACAACGTCGGTATCGTGATCTTCGGCGCCGACCGCGAAATCAAGGAAGGCCAGACCGTCAAGCGCACCCGCGCCATCGTCGATACGCCGGTGGGCAAAGGCCTGCTCGGGCGCGTGGTCGATGCGCTCGGCAATCCGATCGACGGCAAGGGCCCGATCCAGGCTACCGAACGCAAGCGCGTCGACATCAAGGCGCCCGGCATCATTCCGCGCAAATCGGTCAGCGAGCCGATGGCGACCGGGTTGAAGGCGATCGATGCGCTGATCCCGATCGGCCGCGGTCAGCGCGAGCTGATCATCGGCGACCGCCAGACCGGCAAGACCGCGATCGCGCTCGACACAATTCTGAACCAGAAGCCGCTCAACGCGCAGAAGGACGAGAACATCAAGCTTTATTGCGTCTATGTCGCGATCGGGCAAAAGCGTTCGACCGTGGCGCAGTTCGTCAAGGTGCTCGAAGAGCAGGGCGCGCTGGAATATTCGATCATCGTCGCAGCCACCGCTTCCGATCCGGCGCCGATGCAGTACATCGCGCCGTTCACCGGCTGCACCATGGGCGAATATTTCCGCGACAACGGCATGCACGCGGTCATCATCTATGACGATTTGTCCAAGCAGGCCGTCGCCTACCGCCAGATGTCGCTGCTGCTGCGCCGGCCGCCGGGCCGCGAAGCCTATCCGGGCGACGTGTTCTATCTGCATTCGCGCCTGCTCGAGCGCGCCGCCAAGCTCAACAAGGATCACGGCTCGGGCTCGCTGACCGCGCTGCCGGTGATCGAAACCCAGGCCAACGACGTGTCGGCCTACATCCCGACCAACGTGATCTCGATTACCGACGGCCAGATCTTCCTCGAGACCGACCTGTTCTTCCAGGGCATCCGCCCCGCGGTGAACGTCGGCCTTTCGGTGTCGCGCGTCGGATCGTCGGCGCAGACCAAGGCGATGAAGAAGGTCGCCGGCAAAATCAAGGGCGAGCTCGCGCAATACCGCGAAATGGCGGCGTTCGCCCAGTTCGGAAGCGACCTCGACGCCTCGACCCAGCGCCTGCTCAACCGCGGCTCGCGCCTGACCGAACTGTTGAAGCAGCCGCAATTCTCGCCGCTGAAGATGGAAGAGCAGGTTTGCGTGATCTGGGCCGGCACCAACGGCTATCTCGACCCGCTTCCGCTCAACAAAGTGAAAGCCTTCGAGGACGGTCTGCTTGTCGGTGCTGCGCGGCAAGAATGTCGACATCCTCAACACCATCCGCGACAGCCGCGATCTCAGCGATGATACGGCCGCCAAGCTGAAGGGCGTGGTCGAGGGCTTTGCCAAGACGTTTGCCTGACGCCGTCACGGCCGGGCGAAAGGTTAAGACGTGGATGCCCGGCACGAGGCCGGGCATGACGAAAGAGAGGTTTGCGACCTGATCGGGGATCAGATCGCCGGGGTGAACGAAGAATGGCGTCACTTAAAGACATGCGGGTCCGCATCGCCTCCACCAAGGCGACGCAGAAGATCACCAAGGCGATGCAGATGGTCGCCGCCTCGAAGCTGCGCCGCGCGCAGAGCGCTGCCGAAGCCGCGCGGCCATACGCCGAAAAGATGGACGCGGTGATCTCCGACATTGCCGCTGCCGCCGCGGGCTCGCCCGGCGCGCCGGCGCTGTTGGCCGGCACCGGCAAGGACCAGGTGCATCTATTGCTGGTCTGCACCGGCGAGCGCGGCCTTTGCGGCGCGTTTAATTCGTCGATCGTGCGGCTTGCCCGCGAGCACGCACTATCGCTGATCAACCAAGGCAAAGAGGTCAAGTTCTTCTGCGTCGGCCGCAAGGGATTTGACCAGCTTCGCCGCACCTTCGAAAAGCAGATCGTGGAGAGCGTCGACCTGCGGTCGGTCCGCCAGCTCGGCTTCGTCAACGCCGAGGACATCGCCAAGAAGGTCATCGCGCGGTTCAATGCCGGCGAATTCGACGTCTGCACGCTGTTCTATTCGCGCTTCAAGTCGGTCATCGCGCAGATCCCGACCGCGCAGCAGATCATTCCGCTGGTCGTGGAACCGTCGGCAGGCAATGCCGGGCCAGCGGTCGCTTACGAATATGAGCCGGAAGAAGACGAGATTTTGCCGCGGCTCTTGCCGCGCAATCTCGCGGTTCAGGTCTTCCGCGCACTGCTGGAAAACAACGCTTCGTTCTACGGCGCGCAGATGAGCGCGATGGACAACGCCACCCGCAACGCCGGCGACATGATCCGCAAGCAGACCCTGATCTACAACCGCACGCGTCAGGCCATGATCACCAAGGAACTGATCGAAATCATCTCCGGTGCGGAGGCAGTCTGACCGGGAACGAAATTCGGATCGAAGGAGACACTTAATGGCTACAGCAGCCAACCAGATCGGTCGCGTCACCCAGGTCATGGGCGCCGTCGTCGACGTGCAGTTCGAAGGTCACCTTCCGGCGATTCTCAACTCGCTGGAGACCAAGAATGGTGGCAACCGCCTCGTGCTCGAGGTTGCGCAGCACCTCGGTGAATCCACCGTGCGCACGATCGCCATGGACGCCACCGAAGGTCTGGTCCGCGGCCAGGAAGTGAGCGACACCGGTCAGCCGATCGCAGTCCCCGTCGGCGACGGCACGCTCGGGCGCATCATGAACGTCATCGGCGAGCCCGTCGATGAAGCCGGCCCTATCAAGGCCGAGGGCCGGCGTCCCATCCACCAGGAAGCCCCGCTCTATACCGACCAGTCGACCGAAGCCGAAATTCTGGTCACCGGCATCAAGGTCGTGGACCTGTTGGCGCCTTACGCCAAGGGCGGCAAGATCGGTCTGTTCGGCGGCGCCGGCGTCGGCAAGACCGTGCTGATTCAGGAACTGATCAACAACGTCGCGAAGGCGCACGGTGGTTATTCCGTGTTCGCCGGCGTCGGCGAACGTACCCGCGAAGGCAACGATCTCTATCACGAGTTCATCGAATCGAAGGTCAACGCCGATCCGCATAATCCCGATCCCAACGCGAAATCGAAATGCGCGCTGGTGTTCGGCCAGATGAACGAGCCGCCGGGCGCGCGTGCCCGCGTCGGCCTCACCGGACTGACCGTCGCCGAGCACTTCCGCGACCAGGGCCAGGACGTGCTGTTCTTCGTCGACAATATCTTCCGCTTCACGCAAGCGGGCTCGGAAGTTTCGGCGCTGCTCGGCCGTATTCCCTCCGCGGTGGGTTATCAGCCGACGCTTGCCACCGACATGGGCGCGCTGCAGGAGCGCATCACCACCACCCACAAGGGGTCGATCACTTCGGTGCAGGCGATCTACGTGCCGGCCGACGACTTGACCGACCCGGCGCCCGCGACGTCGTTTGCCCATCTGGACGCGACCACCGTGCTGTCGCGTGCGATTTCGGAAAAAGGCATCTATCCCGCGGTCGACCCGCTCGACTCGACCTCGCGCATGCTCTCTCCGCTCGTCGTCGGAGAAGACCACTATAACACCGCGCGCCTGGTGCAGCAGATACTGCAGAAATATAAATCTCTGCAGGACATCATCGCCATTCTCGGCATGGACGAATTGTCCGAAGAGGACAAGATCACCGTGGCGCGCGCCCGCAAGGTCGAGCGTTTCCTGTCGCAGCCGTTCCACGTCGCCGAAGTCTTCACCGGCTCGCCCGGCAAGTTCGTCGATCTCGCCGACACCATCAAGGGCTTCCGCGATTTGTGCGAAGGCAAGTACGACCATCTGCCCGAGCAGGCGTTCTACATGGTCGGCACGATCGAAGAGGCGGTCGAAAAGGGCAAGAAGCTCGCTGCCGAAGCAGCCTAAGAGACGAATAGGGAGTGGCGAGAGCGAATAGTTCAAGTGCCTCGCTGCTCCTTTTCCAGTCACTATTCGCCATTCGCTATTCGCTACTCGCAGGTTCACCATGGCCACTTTCCACTTCGACCTCGTCTCCCCCGAAAACCTCGCCTTCTCCGGCGAGGTCGATCAAGTCGATGTCCCCGGGCTCGAGGGTGATTTCGGCGTGCTGGCGGGGCATGCGCCGATCGTCGCCGCGGTTCGTCCGGGTATCCTGACGGTCATCACCGGCGCCACCAGGCAGAAGATCATCGTGCTTGGCGGGCTTGCGGAAATGTCCGGCAAGGGCCTCACGGTGCTGGCCGATGTCGCGACCTCGCTCGAGGACCTAGACCGGGCCATGTTCGCCGATACCATTGCGGAGATGCAGGCCAAGCTTGCGGAAAAGGAAGGCTCGGAGCTCGACCATGAGCTCGAGCGGCTCGATCACTTCAAGACCATCCAGAACGAGCTCAGCACGACGGCGCTGCATTAGAACGCACGCCGCTGCGAGGTCCGTGGTCGCCGGGCAGCTATCACTGATTGCGCGCTACCCGGTTGCACCCGGGGTCTTCTCACGCCATGCTTGGCCCGCATTATTAATGTCGGGGCTGGCCTCATGAAGCGCAAGATAGCGGCGATTTTCGCTGCCGATATTGCCGGCTACTCGAGGCTGGTTGCCGAGGACGAAGAGGAAACGCTGCGGCGCCTTGCCTCTTACAGGCAGGTCACGGACGACTTCATCGCGAGGTACGGCGGTCGCATTTTCAATACCGCGGGCGATGCGGTGCTGGCTGAATTCCCAAGCGCGGTCGAAGCGGTGCGATGCGCGATCGATATCCAGGAAAGCTTGCGCACCCGCAACCTCGCCTATCCCGCCAGCCGTCACATGAGTTTTCGCATCGGAATCACGATCGGGGATGTGGTCGAGCGTGACGGCGATCTGCTCGGCGATGGCGTCAACATCGCGGCGCGTCTGGAGGGTCTGGCCGAGGTCGGCGGCATCTGCATTTCACGAGCGGTGCATGAGCAGGTCGCCAACAAGCTGTCGGTGCGGTTCGCCGATATCGGCGCGCAGGAAGTGAAGAACATTCCAAATCCCGTTCACGCCTTCATGGTCTCGATGCGCCGCGAGGACGGCACCTATGCGATGCCGAAGCCGAAGAAGCCGCCGCCGCAGGCTTCAGGCGCGCCGACCTGGCTGTGGCCGGCGGTCGTGATGATCGTATGTCTGGCTGCGATCGGCGTCGGCGGATTTCTGTATTTTACCAAGATCGAGATTCAGGGGAGCTCGAAGGGCTCACCTTCGGCAAGCAGCGCAACGGTGCCCGCGCCGCCTCCGCCGGCTGCGGTTGCAGCGCCGCCACCAATGCCTTCGGGTGAGAGGTTCGCCGCCCAATCCGTACCCTTCGTAGGCGATCGGGGCCACCTGCGTTTGGCGTCTGAGTATGCGCCCGCGCCGGGCAGCAAGGCGTTGGCCCTCACCGTGACAGGCGTCATTGCGTTTGTCGTCGGCCAGCCCAGCGAAGACGCCGCAAGAAGTGCTGCGCTTGAACAATGCCAGAGAAATGCGGACGCCATTCAACCATCGCGCAAATGCGAGGTATACGCGGTCGGCGACACCGTGGTTTACCCGCATGGCCGCCCGCCGGTGCCGCACCTGCCATGGGTCAGGCGCGACCCGTTGACCGAAAAGCCCTTCGCCGCAAAAGACATGCCGCTTGTGCACGATCCTGGAAAGGGGAGGCTCGAGGCGCTCTATGTGCAGGGCCGCAAAGCCAAATCGATCGCAGTCGGGCCGGGAGGACAGTTCTTTTTCAACCTTGGGCAGGAATCCGCCGAGGAATCGATGCGCCGGAATCTCGAAACATGCGGCGCGTTTGCCGCGGTGGTCTGCATGATCGTGGCGCTTGACGATATCTTTGTCGTCCCGGTGCCGACGACTATGAAGGCTATCGGCATTTTCGACGCGGGCAGAAATCCCTCGATCACACCCGATGCAAGAGACGATACCGCGCGCAAGCTTGCGGACGCATCGAGCGGATGGAATGCGGTCGCTGTCGGCGCAGCAGGACGGCCAGGCCTCGCGCTCAAGGCGGTCAGCGAGCAGAATGCCGTCAACGAGGCACTGGGTAACTGCGCCCGGCGCGACAGCGATTGCCGCATCATCGCGATCGGTCCGTTTTTGGTGGGGCCGAACTAGTCCGGCGATGCCGAGGTCACGTTCTCGGCAAATCGCGCGAAATGCTGCGCCACAATTCGGTACACCTCGCGACGAAACGGCACAACGAGATCGGCGACCAGGTCGAGCCTCTCCCATCGCCATTGGTCGAATTCCGCCGATTGGCCGTCGCGGGACGTCAGCGGGTCAATTTCGTCCTCAGTGCCCGTGAAGCGCAGCGCGAACCATTTTTGCCGCTGGCCACGGAATTTCGCGAGGCGGTGTGACGGGGCTCCGAGATATTCCGGGAACTCGTAAGTGAGCCAATCGGTCTCACCGAGATAGTCGGCGTTCGACACGCCGGTCTCCTCCCAAAGCTCGCGCATCACCGCCTCGCGCGGATTCTCGTCCGCATCGATGCCGCCTTGCGGCATTTGCCACTCAAGGCCGGGAAGAATGATCTCAGGCCCATCGTCTTGGAAGCGCCGCCCGATCAGCACGCGACCGACAGCGTTGAACAATGCGATGCCGACATTGGGACGATAGGGCTTGGTGTTTGGCAGCAAGGGTCGGGCCATGTCTTCAGGGGTATCGTTGGCAGCCTTTGCGACGCCATTTTCGGCGGTAGTATCGATCTTTCCAAGGATGCGGGGAAGCCCGAAGATCGGCAAGGCAGCATTGTCGCTGCCAGCAATCTGACGCGTATGAGCGAGGGACGATCGTGACGCACCGAACATTGAAAGGCCTTGCTGCCGTACTCTGGCTCATGATCGCAACAATACTATCGTCTGGCGCGGCGGAAGCACCTCTGGTGCCGCTGGTTTCAGGTCTGCACCACTGGGATCATCACTGGTACATGTGGTTGCCCGGTGATCCCGTGTATGAGGCCGTGGAGGTCATGGCTGCAGAACGAGGCCCTAACACCGCTCCCCTGGTCTGGGTATTTTTCACCGAGCGTGACGGCCCTAAACGGCAAACTCACTATTACAACGATCCCAAGATAGCCGCCGCCACCGGCGCGCAAACGCGCGACATCGCCTTTGCGATGACCGGGGCCGAAAGCGAGCCGAGGGGCCTCTCCGTCTCGCTCGTGGATAACGCGGGGCGGTCGATCGAGATCGGAGCGAGCTTTAGCCCCGGTGTCCGCCTCGGAACCACGGGCGCAGGGTTAACCAACCAGATCGGTCACAGCGGAGATCGAATACTACTGATGTTTTTCCGGGAAAAGAATGCCTTTGCTCAAACCTGGCACGTCACGATCGCCGGCACCGATGCGACGAAGCCGCAGCCGGGCGAGAGCCGCCCGACGCCTTTTCCGGCGGCCTATAGCAGCAATATCTTTGTCGCCTACTTCCCGTTTGGCGATCAACGCGTCAGCTTTGTACCCGCGGGGGCCGGCGAAGAAAGGAGCGTTGCGCATTTCATACCTGACGCCGCGCCCGGCGGCTACGTGGCGAGGCAGCCCGACGGTAGCAGCGTTGAGCTTGTCGCCGGGCCGGATGCGGCACTGCAGTTCTATCGGCATCGTAACGGTCCGCATGCGCTGGAAGTCAGCTTCACGCCGCCGCTGCCATCGCCGGGCAGCCTCACCGCCGATATCGATTCAAGCTACGGGATATCGCTTGACGGCTTCCGCGATCTGCTCGCCGGCAGCGTTCACGCAAGCCGAAAGGACGATACCGTTTTTCTCGATTGGAATTTCAAAGCCCCGGATTGGACGCGGGCGCACCCGTTGCGGACAACGGCGTTTCTGCGGGATGGCAGTGTCGAACGCGTTGAATTGCGGCCAAACCCGGCGGCGCATTGATATCGGCTAACTCCCGGCAAGCCTGGAAAATTCCTTGACCACCCGCTCATAGACCGGGCGCTTGAACGGCACGATCAGGTCGGGTAGATTCTTCATCGGCTCCCAGCGCCAGCTGACGAACTCCGCCTTGTGGCCGCCGCCGGGATTGGCGACATTGATCTCGCTGTCCGGGCCGGTGAAACGAACGGCGTACCATTTCTGCCGCTGGCCGCGGTAACGGCCCTTCCACGCCCGGCCGGCGATGGTGCGGGGAATGTCGTAAATCAGCCAGTCGGCGATCTCGCCGAGCTTCTCGACCGAGCGGACGCTGGTTTCCTCATACAGTTCGCGCTTGGCGGCTTGCCAGGTGTCCTCGCCGGGATCGACGCCGCCTTGCGGCATCTGCCAGACATGAGATTCGTCGACGTGCTCGACGCCGCCGGCACGACGACCGATGAAGACCAGCCCGGCTGCGTTGATCAGCATCATGCCTACGCATGTTCGATAGGGCAGATCCTCGTAACGCGCCATTCCGTCAAAAACTCCTGCGTGGTCCTACCGTCGGCACGTGCTTCAGCTCGATTTTGATTTCAGCATCGCAGTTGTCAATGGCACGAGCATGATGCCGCGGCTTTCGAGCGCCTTGGTCCAGACGCTAATCCGCTCAATCGAAATCGGCAACGCCGAGGCGACGCCGACCGCCGTTCCACGCTCCTTCGCCAGCCCTTCGAGTTTGGCCAATGCACGGTCGATTTCACTGGCGGTTGGAACCGCATCGATGGCGACATCGGCCTTGGCGAAGGGCATCGCCTGGGCGGCAGCGAGCGCGGGGGCGACGCTGCGCGCAAGACCGTCGTCGAAATAGCCAAGGCCGCGCTTGGCGGCCTCGCGGACGATCGGCTGCATCACGGCGTCGGTGGCCACAAAGCGTGCGCCCATGAAATTGGCGATTCCGGCGTAACCCTGAAACCGGCTGAGGTGCCAGTAAAAGCGATCGAGATTCTGCTCGGGTGCAAGCGTCGTCAGCAGGGTCTGCGGGCCCGGATCGTTGTCGGGATAGTCATACGGCTCCATCGGAACCTGCAGGAAAATTTCGTGGCGCTGCGCACGGGCCCGCTCGGCAAGCTTGGTGGGGTCCGAACCATAGGGGGTGAACGCCAGCGTCACGGCCGCAGGCAGTTTCAGAATTGCATCGACGGTCTTGGCCGCGCCGACCCCGAGGCCGCCCACGACAATGGCGATAGCGGGCATTTTTGCAGCCTTCGCCCGGTCGGCCTCGGCGGCGTAGACGGTGAACGGCTTTAGTCCGTCCGCCGCCATCGGAATCATGCCGTAGCGTGATTTCTCCAGCAGGCGCGGATCGATGCCGGCCATCTGACCCGGGGCGTCCGCGGCGCCCTTTTCCGGAGTCTCGCCGGAGATCGTGACGTCGTGGCGCGCGCCGCTTGAGCCGTCGATGATGGTGATGGTCCGTTGATCGGGCGGCGCCGCCTGTTTGGCCGTGGAATTCGCCCCGGGCGCGCGTTCCATGGCCGGCTTTTCGTCGCCGGGGTGGGGCGAGGTCCGGATCGCAATCCGCGTCAGCGGTTCGCCGCCGAGCGGATTATCGTTGAAGAGGGCGAAGCCGGCGAAGGTGGCCAGAAACAGGCCCAGCAGAACGGCGAGGGCCTGAAGTCCGGTAAAGGGCAGCCGAAACCCGCGCTTTCGGCGCGCGGTATTCTGTCCAAGCGGAGCGCTCAGATCATCGGCCGTCTCTGCCATTGAACTCCCCAAATCAACCGGGCCGACGATACCACGGCAGCGCAAAAGCGCCGCAGATGCGGCCCTTACCGTATTCGCGGGGAACCCGCCAATTCGCTTTTCGCGCGGGTCCTGATGGCTTTCGAGGGCAACAGAGGCGAGGTCCTAATCTTTTGTTTTGACGCGCTTTCTTCACGCGAGCCGGGCCTTCTCGCGACGCTCAAGACAAAAGGGGCGGCCCAAAGGCCGCCCCTTGTTTGCCCGAGAAAAGCACGCCAAACCGAATCAGTTGGCCTTTTCGTTGGAAGGTTTGTCGATCGCGGCCTTGTCGCCGGTGGCAGGCGCGCTGGCATTGACCTTTACGCCGTGAAGCAGGTCGTCTGCCATCTTCAGTGCCTTGTCGTCCTTGGCGTCCGGCGGCACGTAGGATTGCGAGCCGGTCTTCTCGTCGCCGTCGTTCTTCAGATGGCCACGCAGCGATGCTTCGCCCTTGGTATCGGTGCGCGCTTTCAACTCTTCGGGCACCTCCTGCAACACCTCGATATCGGGAACGATACCCTTGGCCTGGATCGACTTGCCTGACGGCGTGTAATAGCGCGCGGTGGTCAGCCGCAGCGCACCGTTGCCGGAGCCGAGCGGTATGATGGTCTGCACCGATCCCTTGCCGAACGAACGCGTGCCGACCAGGGTTGCGCGCTTGTGGTCTTGCAGCGCGCCGGCGACGATTTCGGACGCCGATGCCGAGCCGCCGTTGATCAGAACGATCAGCGGCTTGCCCTTGGTCAGATCGCCCGGGTGAGCGGAGCGGCGCTGGGTTTCCTCGGCATTGCGTCCGCGGGTCGAGACGATTTCGCCGCGCTCCAGGAAAGCATCGGAGACGGTTACCGCTTCTTCCAGGAGGCCGCCCGGATTGTTGCGCAGGTCGATGATGAAGCCCTTCAGCTTGTCGCCGATCTGGTTGTTGAGATTGCTGATCTCGCGCTTGAGCCCCTCGGTGGTCTGCTCGTTGAAGGTGGTGATGCGGATATAGCCGATATCGTCGCCTTCGGTACGCGCGCGCACCGAGCGGACCCGGATGTTGTCGCGGACCAGCGTGACCTCGATCGGATTGTCCAGCCCCTTGCGGATGATCTTCAGCTTGATCTTGGTGTTGACGGGCCCGCGCATTTTTTCGACGGCTTGGTTGAGGGTAAGACCCTGCACCTGCTCGTCGTCAAGCATGGTAATGATGTCATTGGCCAGGATGCCGGCCTTGGACGCCGGCGTGTCGTCGATCGGCGACACCACCTTGACCAGCCCGTCTTCCATGGTGACTTCGATGCCGAGGCCGCCGAATTCGCCGCGGGTCTGCACCTGCATGTCGCGGAAGCTCTTGGCGTCCATATAGCTGGAGTGAGGATCGAGACCACTCAGCATTCCGCTGATCGCGGATTCGACCAGCTTGCTGTCGTCGGGCTTCTCGACGTAGTCGCTGCGGACCCGCTCGAACACATCGCCGAACAGATTGAGCTGGCGATAGGTGTCCGAGGTCGAGGCACGTGCGCTCGATCCCATCATCACCGAACGCGGCTGGGTCACGAAGAGCGTCAACGCTGCGCCGGTGGCGGCGCTGAGGAGAATTACAGAAGTCTTGCGCATCATCCGCGAACCTTTTCGCCTTCATTTGCGGCCCACCATGGGCCTGGATCAATGGGAGTGCCGTCCTTACGGAACTCGATATAGAGCACGGGCTGGCTCGCGTTGGTCGCGAGTATCGAAGCGACCTGGGACTTCGTCCCCATGGTCGCGACCGGCTCCCCCGTAAGTACAAACTGACCGATGTTAACCGAAATGCGCTCCATCCCGGCGATCAGGACATGATACCCGCCACCGGCATTGAGGATCAAGAGTTGTCCGTAGCTGCGAAAGGGGCCTGCGTAAACCACCCAGCCGTCACACGGGGTTGTGACCTGGGCGCCGGCCCGAGTTGCCAAAGAAATGCCTTTTTCGACGCCACCCGCGCCGTCGGAACCGCCAAAATCGCGTATTTTGACGCCGTTCACGGGCAAAGCGAGCAAACCCTTGGCGGAGGCGAACGCAATCGCCGGGCTGAGGCGGGCCGGGTCTTTCAGCCCGCCCAGATTCGGCTTGCCGTTAACCGTGGCCGGAGTTCCCTGCTGGCTGGCGGCAGCTGCCGCTTTTGCCGCGCTCTTGAGATCCTGCTCCATCTTGCCGATCAGGCCCTGGAGGCTGTCGACCTGCCTGGAGAGCGCGATGGCGCGCGCGCCTTCCGCCTCCATGTCCTTCTCGACCGCGCTCTGCTTTCGCTGGCGCTCATCGACAAGCGCGGCGAGCCGGGTCTGATCTAACCTTAGCTTGTCGCGGTCGATACGCAAGGCGATCGCGCTCCGAGGCAATGGTCTTGCGCAGTGAGACCAGTTCGGAGAGATCGTTGGCGAGTTTTTCCGCGCGCGCGCGCAACTCGGGCACGACGGACCCGAGCAGCATCGCGGTCCGCAGCGATTGCAATGCATCTTCCGGTCTCACCAGCAGGGCGGGAGGCGCCCGCCGGCCGGCGCGCTGCAGTGCTGCCAGCACTTCGACCACTTCGGCGCGACGCGAATCGAGCGAACCCCTGATCTCTTGCTCGCGCAGATCGAGCGGACGAAGCCGCGCCTCGGCATCGCCGATTCTGGTTTCGACGGTCCGAACCTGGGCGGCGATATCGATCAACTGCGCGTTGAGCTTGCTGCGGTCCTGACCGATCGTCGCGATTTCGGCTTTCAGCTTCTGTTGCAATTCCGCGGCGCCTCTTTGCTGCGCGCGGGTCGCCTCGAGTTCCTGCTCTCGCTGCTTGATGGCATCGGGCGAGGGCGTGGCCGCCTGCGGGGTCGATTCGGCGACCTGTGCGGCCACAGGCCCGCTCAATCCGGCAAAGGATGCTGACAGCAGGGCAATCGAGAGCGAAATGCGGGCCGAGGCAAGCCCGCCACCGCGGGCGGTGTCAGGGTAGGAGGGAATGTTCCGCGCCGGCTGCATCTATTCCAAATCGGTGCCTTATGCACTCTAGCTACGCGCCCTTAGGCGCGGTGATAGGGGTGCCCCGCCAGGATGGTCGCGGCCCGGTAAAGCTGTTCCAGAAGCATGACGCGAGCCATTTGGTGCGGCCAGGTCGCGGAGCCGAACGCCAGTCTCAACTTTGCCATGCGCCGCAATTCAGGCGAAAGTCCGTCCGCGCCGCCGATTACGAAAATAGTGTTGGCAACCTGGTCGTCCCGCCAGCGGGCAAGATGCCGGGCAAAAGCATCGCTGTCGAGGTTGTCGCCGCGCTCGTCCAGCGCAACGACGGCGGATTTCGGCGGGATCGCGGCCGAAATTGCCGCGGCCTCCTCGGCGATTCGCGTTCCGGCGTCGCGCGCGCGGCTTTCCGCAATTTCATGAATTTCAAGGCCGCGAAATCCGAGTTTGCGGCCGATGTCGTCGAATCGTTCGCGGTAACGCTCAGCCAGTTCCCGCTCCGGGCCCTGCTTCAGCCGCCCGATGGCGATGACGACGAGGCGCATAAATCCTATTCCGGCAAAGGCACGCCGTCGGAGCGAGGCCCGGCGAGGCTAGAATCGGGTTTGCCGCAGAAAATGCCCCAAATCAACCGACGGCTTTCAATCGATTGCGCGCATTTCCTCCGCACAAGCGGAAAAATCCGCTTATGCAGCATGCGCTGACGCAAGCAGGCGCTCGGCCGATTCGCCAGAATCGACTGACTAGATCGCCTTCGCCGCCATCGGGCCCTGGGTCCACAATCTCTCCAGATTGTAGAACTCGCGCACCTCTGGTCTGAAGATGTGCACGATCACATCGCCGGAATCGATCAGCACCCAATCGCAGTTGGGCAAGCCCTCGATGTGGATGCTTGTGATTCCGGTTTCCTTCAGGGCCTTGGCGACATTTTCCGCGATCGCGCCGACGTGCCGGTTAACCCGGCCCGAGGTAACGATCATGTAGTCGGAAAATGCAGATCTGCCGCGAAGGTCGATGGTGACCGTTTCTTCCGCCTTCATATCGTCGAGGCGGGAGAGGATCATATTCAGCGTCTTGTCGGCGTCGGGTTGCGCCTTCAAGGCCGCAGCTTGGGTCGATGTTTTACGCGCGGGTTTGGTTGCCTTGGGTAAAACAGACTTGGACAATACAGATGTGGCCAGGGACCATTCCTTTCACTGTATCGCGGACGCCGAATCCTTCGGCCGCCCGCTCACCATACTATGCATGTGGGGTTAACGGTTTCAATATCCACCACCCGGCATCCGAAGTTCGGGATTTTTCCTCGCGGCGACCCCTGAAGCGAACTTCGGAAAAAGGCCAGGGGTGCCGGTAACCTTATGTGGTGCGGTTTATCGATTTGGCCGAGGGGCCGCGATCGCCCTATCACTTTGTTCTCCAGCTGCCGTCCTGGTTCCGAAGCCCGGTCGATGAGAGGCTTAGCTTCAGGCCGGTGAGAAAGACCCAGGCCGGCGCGCGCAGGTCGGCGAGCCTCTTGGCCTGATTTTCGGGCAGACGGTAACGTGCAAGTGCCTGTGAAGCGGGCGAGGCCAGCGCGCGGAAGCTTTGCGGCGGACGGTCGATCACAGCGATCGGCACCTCGGATGCGATATCCCGCCAGCTTTGCCAGCGGTGAAATTGCGCAAGATTGTCCGCGCCCATGATCCAGACAAAGCGCAGGCCGGAAGCGCGGCGGCGCAGATATCTTACGGTGTCAATAGTATAGCGCGTCCCGATGACGGATTCGAGACAGCTGACGTCGATGCGCGGGTCGCTGGCCATGCGCCGTGCCGCCTCGCTGCGCTCCTTCAGATCGTGCAGCGCTTTGTCATCCTTGAGCGGATTGCCCGGCGTCACCAGCCACCACACGCGGTCGAGCTTCAGACGCTTGATCGCGAACAGGCTGATGGCGCGATGGGCGAGATGCGGCGGATTAAAGGAGCCGCCGAGCAGGCCGATGCGCATGCCGTTGGAATAAAGCGGAATGGCGGCAGTGACGGAATGCCGCGGGACGGAAACCTTATTCAACGAGTGCCCCGTTTCCTTCGCCCGAAAAAATAACGGCGAATCACGGCCGGGTCTGTCCGGTACCGTGGACGCGGTATTTGAAGCTCGTCAGTTGTTCGGCGCCCACGGGCCCGCGCGCGTGGAATTTGCCGGTAGCGATACCGATTTCGGCGCCGAAGCCGAATTCGCCGCCATCGGCAAATTGCGTCGAGGCGTTGTGCAGCACGATCGCCGAATCGACCTCGTTCAGAAATTTGCGCGCGGTGGCCTCGTCCTCGGTCACGATGGCGTCGGTGTGGTGCGAGCCGTGATTGTGGATATGGGCGATCGCCTCGTCGACGCCGTCGACGACTTTCGCCGCAATGATCGCGTCTTCGTATTCGGTGTCCCAGTCCTCTTCGGAGGCCGGCTTCACCCGGGGGTCGCTGCGCTGCACGGCGTCGTCGCCGCGCACCTCGCAGCCCGCATCGATCAGCATCTCGACCAGCGGCTTGAGGGCCTTTGGCGCGCCCTTGCGATCGATCAGCAGGGTTTCGGCCGCGCCGCAGACGCCGGGGCGTCGCATCTTGGCGTTCAGCACGATCGATTTCGCCATCTCCAGATTGGCGGCATGATCGACATAGACGTGATTGACGCCTTCAAGATGCGCGAACACCGGCACGCGCGCTTCCGCCTCGACGCGGGCGACCAGGCTCTTGCCGCCGCGCGGGACGATGACGTCGATGGCGCCGTTCAGTCCTGTCAGCAACAGGCCGACCGCGGCGCGATCGCGGGTCGGCACCAGCGTGATCGAAGCTTCGGGGAGACCGGCTTCGCGCAATCCCTGCACCAGGCAGTCGTGGATCGCACGGCAGGAGCGGAAACTGTCCGAGCCGCCGCGCAGGATCACGGCGTTGCCGGATTTCAGGCACAGCACGCCGGCATCGGCCGCGACATTGGGGCGGCTTTCAAAGATCACGGCCACGACGCCGAGCGGCACGCGCACGCGTTCGATGGTCATGCCGTTCGGGCGCTGCCAGCTCTCGGTGACGACGCCCACGGGATCCTTGATCGCACGCACGGTTGCGACACCGTCGGCCATTGCATCGATGCGGCCTTGCGTCAGCGTCAGGCGGTCGATGAAGGCCGAGGTGGCGCCGCCTGCGCGAACTTCCGCGACGTCCTCGGCATTGGCGGCGAGAATGGCGGGCGCATTGGCGCGGATGGCGCGCTCGATCGCTTCCAGCGCGCGGTTCTTCTGCGCAGGGGTGGCAAGCGCCAGCACCCGCGCGGCGGCGCGCGCCTGAGCGGCGAGGTTGGTCATTAGTTCCGGCAGATCGGCGTTTGCCTCGATCGCCTTCAGCGGCGCGGTCATGTCGGTTCGAGCCTCAGTTAAGGCCATGTCCTAGCATGGAAATCCCTGTTTTGCGAAGGGCGGCGGAACATCGCTGATGAGCCAGTCGGCCATTGGCCGCCCGGCTCCTTCCGGGTCTCAGCGCCTGGCGCCGTGCCAGAGGGCAATAAAGACCATGGGCATGATCAGCTCAATAGCCATGAGGAGAGTGAAGAACGGGTGCGGTGGGCCCACCACCGTGTAAGACACCGCACGCCCCGCTCCACCGATGAAAAAGAGCGCGGCCAGCGGCGGAACGAAACCAAGCTTGGCCGGCAAATCGCGCGCTACCGCAAGCAGCGCCAGCCCATAGGCACCCCAGAACGGCGCGTAAAAGCGCAATTCGCTGTCCATCGTGGCCGGCCATGGGCCGGTTGAGGGATGGGTCGAGCCCGTCAGCCAGTCGAACTGTGCTTCGGAGAAGCCGGCGGTCCAGGACGGGCCGAGAAGGACGACCGAAAGGCAAATTGCGACGGCCACAAACCCCAGCATCGCATGCAAGACACGAAGTGCAAAGATCATACGCCTTTGCTCTCCTTTAGCTAGCGCTCCGGCGGAGCTGCGCCCACCACGAGATCGTCGCGATGGATCATTTCCGCCCGCCCGCTGATGCCAAGGATCGCCATCACATCGCCCGACGAGCGGCCCTTGATCTTCTCGGCGTCCTCGGCGTCGTAGGCGACAAGGCCGCGGCCGACTTCGTGGGTGTCGGGCCCGCGCACCACCACGGCGTCGCCGCGGGCGAACTGACCGTCGATCCGGATCACGCCGGCCGGCAACAGGCTCTTGCCCGCGCGCAGCGCGCTGACCGCGCCGGCATCGATGGTCAATGTGCCCTTTGGTTCGAGCGAGCCCGCAATCCACCGCTTGCGCGCGGTCACGGGATTGGCCGGGGTCAGGAACCAGGTGCAGCGCCCGCCATTGGCGATGGCTTGTAGTGGATGCTCGATCTTGCCCGAGGCAATCAGCATATGCGTGCCGGCGCTGGTTGCGATCTTCGCCGCCTCGATCTTGGTGAACATGCCGCCGCGGGACAATTCGGATTCCGCTTTACCCGCCATCGCTTCGATTTCCGAGGTCACGGATTCCACCACCGGAATCAGTCTTGCGTTTGGATTGGCGGCCGGCGGCGCGTCGTACAGGCCGTCGATGTCGGAGAGCAGGATCAGAAGATCGGCGCTCGTCATGGTGGCGACGCGGGCGGCCAGCCGATCATTGTCGCCGTAGCGGATTTCGTTGGTGGCAACCGTGTCGTTCTCGTTGATGACCGGCACCGCGCGCCACTCCAGAAGCTTGGCGATGGTCGAGCGGGCGTTGAGATAACGGCGGCGCTCCTCGGTGTCCTGCAGCGTCACCAGGATTTGTCCGGCGCCGATGCCGTGAGCCCCGAGCACTTCCGACCAGATCCGCGCCAGCGCGATCTGTCCCACGGCGGCCGCACCCTGGCTCTCCTCGAGCTTCAGCGGCCCGCGCGGCAGTTTCAACCGGCTGCGTCCGAGCGCAATCGACCCCGAAGAGACGATCAAGAGCTCGCGTCCCTCGCCATGCAGCTTGGCCAGATCGGCTGCCAGCGCCGCAAGCCAGGTGGTGCGGACCTCGCCGGCGTCGGAATCGATCAAGAGCGAGGAGCCGACCTTGACGACGATACGGCGGAAGTTTTTTAGGCTCGGGCGGGCCATGGCTTTGGTCTTGTTTGACATATGGTGTCCAAGCGATACGCGCCACCTCGGCAATTTGGAAGTGGCGCGATGGGAATATCTTCGTTGTTTCAGCCCATCACAAAGGCATTGAGCTTGTTGCCGTCGAGATCCCTAAAATAGGCGGCATAGAACCGCTCGTTGCGCTGGCCGGGAGGGCCTTCACAGGAGCCACCGAGCGACAGGGCCAGCTTGTAAACGCGATCGACCTGGTCCCTGTCCTTGGCCCCGAATGCCGCCATCACGCCGTTACCGACCGTCATCGGTTTGCCGTCGAAGGGAAGTGCTACGCCAAATCCGGCGCCGCCGCCCCGACCGCCCCAGGCGATGATGCGATCATTTCCCATGAAGCGGGCCATGCCCAGTTCGCCGCAAATCTTGTCGTAGAATTCGCCGGCCTTTTTCAAGTCGTTGGTACCCACGGTGACGTAACCGATCATGCTTTTCCTCCTGAAGGCTGGGATGATGAAGTTTCGCAGCTGAACGAAAGCTGCGCAAGTTGCCGTCAAAGAGTCCGTTCAAAAAAGACCGGCCTGCTATTGACGGTTATGGCGTCGCCGCCCACGGCTCGGCCTCGGCGCCGCTCTTGGCCTTGCCCGACACCGGGGCTTCGCCGATGACATCGGCGAGCGAGCGCAGCGCCATCTCGACGCCTTCGCCTGACGCGCCCGAAATCAAGAGCGGCGCCTTCCTGGCGGCGCGTTTCAGGCGTTCCTTCTGTTTCTTCAGTTCGTCCGGGGTCACCGCGTCGATCTTGTTCAACGCGACGATTTCGAGCTTTTCGGCAAGATGCCCCGCATAGGCCTCGATTTCGTTGCGCACCGTCTTGTACGCCTTGCCCGCGTGCTCGCTGGTTGCGTCCACCAGATGCAACAGCACGCGGCAGCGTTCGACATGGCCGAGAAACCGGTCGCCGAGGCCCGCGCCCTCATGGGCGCCCTCGATCAGGCCGGGAATATCGGCGAGCACGAACTCGCGGCCATCGATACTCACTACGCCGAGCTGCGGATGCAGCGTGGTGAAGGGATAGTCGGCGATCTTCGGTTTGGCGGCACTGACCTTGGCGAGAAATGTCGATTTGCCGGCATTGGGAAGGCCGACGAGACCCGCATCCGCGATCAGTTTCAACCGCAGCCAGATCCAGCGCTCCTCGCCCACCTCGCCGGGATTGGCGTTGCGCGGCGCGCGGTTGGTGGAGGACTTGAAATGCGCGTTGCCGAAACCGCCATTGCCGCCTTCCGCGAGCACGAATTTCTCGCCAAGCGAGGTGAAATCGTGGATCAGCGTCGTCCGGTCCTCGTCGAAAATCTGGGTGCCGACCGGTACCTTGAGCACGATGGACTTGCCGTTGGCGCCGTGCCGATCCTTGCCCATGCCGTTGGTGCCCTTTTGCGCCTTGAAGTGCTGCTGGTAGCGATAGTCGATCAGGGTGTTTAGTCCGTCGACCGCTTCGACGATGACATCGCCGCCGCGCCCGCCATTGCCGCCGGAGGGACCGCCGAACTCGACATACTTCTCGCGGCGAAACGCCACGCAGCCGTTGCCGCCGTCGCCGGAGCGGATATAGACTTTTGCTTCGTCGAGAAATTTCATGGCGTATAGGTAAGGCAGCGGCGTCGCTGCGACAACCTCCACACGACGCCAAATTGGCGAAAAGCCTTAATTTATCGGCCTTCTCTGGACTTCTGTAAGCCGCCGTGTTGGTAGTGCCCGACGACGGCGCTTTCGGAAGATTTGGCGCATCAATCGCGCCGTTTATGGCCGGACGGGCCGCCTCCGAATCAGAAACTTCTGCAATCCCTCCAGCACCAGCTCGCGGCGCTGATTGAACACGGTGCTGCGCAAGGTAACGACACCGGTCGTGCGGCCCGGCGTCAATTCCGTCACTTCGAGCGCGGGATAGATCGTGTCGTCGGCGAACACGGGCTTTACGAAGCGGCTCGACTGTTCGAGAAAGCCGATCAGCGATTGCTCCACCATGAAGGGAAATAGCCCGGCGCCCGGTGCGGTATGGATCAGGGTTTGGAAGCCGTGGGCCAGGAGATTGGGCATGCCGCGGGCGCGGCAATATTCGACATCGTAATGCACAGGATGGGTATCGCCGCTTGCGGTCTGGAAGGCTGCGAAAACGGCTGATGTCATGGTGCGGCTGGGAAGCACGAAGCGCTCGCCGAGCGCAAAATCCTCGAACCAGCGTTGCTGCGGCACCATGCGATGCGCGGCGGGATCGAAATCGGTCATGCCTGTCTTCCTGCGAATTTGGCTCTTGGTCTACCGGTATCGCAGAGGTGGGGTGACGGCAATCAGGCTTGTCCGGCGCGACCACGCCTTTAAAACCGTCTCGCCATGACCCTGCTTGAGAAAATATCGACCCGCAACGACGAACGCGCCGCACGCCTTGCCGGAATCGGCTTGATGCTCGCGGGCGTATGCTTCTTCTCGCTTGGCGATGCGCTCGGCAAGTTCATGGTCAAGACTTATTCCGTGGGAGAGCTATTGCTGCTGCGCGCGATAGTGTCGCTGATCCTGGTTACGCCGCTGATCTGGCGCAGCCGCCACGCCTTTCGTCGGATGTCCCGGCCCGCGATGCAGTTGCTGCGCGTCGCACTCTCGATAGCGGAGATCGCCGCGTTCTTTGCCGCCGCCGTCTACCTGCCGCTCGCCGATATCATCACATTCTACCTGGCGGCGCCGATCTTCGTCACGGCGTTATCGGCGGTCCTGCTCGGCGAACATGTCGATGCCAGGCGTTGGGCCGCGGTCGGCATCGGCTTCTGCGGGATCCTGATCGCGCTGCGGCCGTCGGCCGGCGTGTTTGACTGGCCGGCCGCCATTGCGCTTGGCGGCAGCGTCGGGTTTGCGTTCCTGATGGTGGTAACGCGCTCGTTGCGCGGCACGCCCGACATCGTGCTGGCGACAATGCAGTTCCTGGGCACGATCGTGTTCGGAGCCGTGACGGCGCCAGCAGCGTGGCTGACGCCGAGCCCGCGCGATTTCGGCCTGTTCCTGCTGGCGGGCGGCCTCGCCGTTCTTGCATCGCTCTGCGTCAACCGCTCGCTGAAACTCGCCCCCGCGAGCGTGGTCGTCCCCTATCAATATTCCATGATCATCTGGGCGGCGATCT
The DNA here is from genome assembly GCA_963722265.1 of uncultured Alphaproteobacteria bacterium. Taxonomy (GTDB): domain Bacteria; phylum Pseudomonadota; class Alphaproteobacteria; order Rhizobiales; family Xanthobacteraceae; genus Bradyrhizobium. The sequence continues at coordinate 368,771 of CAVRKR010000005.1, forward strand.
TCGGCTACATCGTGTTCGGCGATGTTCCGCCGGTCGCCACGGCGCTCGGCGCGGCCATCATCATCGGCGCCGGACTTTACATCTTCCTGCGCGAGCGAAATCTTGGGCATGAGGAAACCGCGGTGAACCCGCCGGCGTAGGGCAGAAGCAACAAACACAATCGTCGCCCCGGCCAAGCGTGAGTGCGAGCCGGGGCCCATAACCACCGCCGCTTGTAAATGCGAACAGCTGGGGCAGCTATCCGGGCAACAATCGACGTTTGTGGCTGGGTCCCCGCTTTCGCGGCGCTTTCGCGGGGACGACCAGCTGTTGTTGTTACCCTTCACGCCTTGTCGAATTGCCCCAGTTCTTCAGCGAGGCCCAAACACTTCGAGAAAGCCGGAAGCAATCGACCGGGGTCGATGATCCCAGCGATTCGAAGCGATGCAGCTCGACGCCGCTCCACTGGAAGCCGCACTTCTCCAGAACGTTGCGCGAAGCGGGGTTGGCAACGCGTGCGCCCGACCTCATCAGCTCGACGTCGAACTCTTCAAAGGTGAAGTCGATTGCCGCGCGCGCAGCTTCGGTGGCAAAGCCTTGACCCCAAAAATCCACGCCGAGCCAGTAGCCGAGCTCCGGTGTCTCCGGCTCGAGCCAGTCGACGCCGACCATTCCGATCGGTGTGTGGTTGCTCTCGATCAGGAATACGGTTTCGCGCCGGCCGCTTGCCAAGCCGCGCACGAACGCGACGGCATGATCCTGCGAATAGGGATGCGGCAGGCGGCGGGTATTCTCCGCGATGCGGCGATCATTGGCGAGCCGCACGACCGCTTTCACGTCGGCGAGCGTCGGCTTGCGCAGTATCAGCCGCTCGGTCTCGAGAACGCAACGCCCAGCCTCGCGCAATGTCGGGGGCGGGATATCCTGCAGCATGTCGGGCTCCTTGAGCTTTAAACTCTTGGATCTTGCGCATTCACTGACCACGCAAGAAAAAGGGAAGGCCGGTTTCCCGCCTCCCCTTGGAGCCCTTGAGAGCCCCGCCGGTTCAACAGGATCCGGCGGACTCAAACTATGTCCACCGTCTACTCGGCCGCGGCTTCCGTCATCGGGACCACCGATACGATGGTGCGGCCGTTGGCTTTCGCACGAAACTCGACATGGCCTTCTACCTTGGCAAACAATGTATGGTCCGTGCCGATGCCGACATTAAGGCCTGGGTGCCAGGTGGTGCCGCGCTGGCGCGCAATGATGTTGCCGGGAATCACATGCTCCCCGCCATAGACCTTGACGCCAAGGCGCTTGCCCGCAGAATCACGGCCGTTACGAGATGATCCGCCTGCTTTTTTGTGAGCCATGGCTCGTCTCCAACTTCTATCTGATCTTTAGATCAATTCCTTGACGGAATCATTTCACTTTTTATCACGCTTGACGGAAGCGTTTCACTTCCTGCCGCTTTTGCCCTTCGCGGCCGGCTTCTTGGCCGGCGCCTTCTTCGTCTCGGCCTTGGCGCGCGGTTTTGCCGCGGCCTTCTTGGCAGCCGGCTTCTTCGCGGGCGCCTTTTTCCTGGCGGCCTTCGGCGCCTCATCGGCGTCAGGCGCGGGCGCTTTGGCCTCAACCTTCTCGCGCTTCGGACGCGGTCCGATGGACGGCTTGTTATCGTTGGTCAGGATCTCGGTGATCCGCAGCACCGTGATCTCGTCGCGATAACCGCGCTTGCGGCGCGAATTCTTGCGGCGGCGCTTCTTGAATGCGATCACCTTCGGGCCGCGCTTGTGCTGCAGCACTTCGGCTGCAACGGAAGCGCCGGGTACCGTGGGTGTGCCAAGCACCGGCGATTCGCCGCCGACCAGCAAGACTTCGCCAAGCTGCACGATCGTGCCGACATCGCCGGCGATCTTGCCTATCTCGAGCACATCATCCGGAACGACCCGGTATTGCCGGCCGCCGGTTTTGATGACTGCGAACATCGTTTTATTCCTTCGTGTTCGATCCCGGCCTCGGACAGGTCCGGGCCGGCTTTTTCTACAGTCGTTATGGATTCACGCGACAACCATCAAGATCATCGCGAATTTCCGCGCGTTCGGGCAAAACCCTTTGGAAAGCGCCGCGCAAAAAACAAACAGCGCGAGAAACCTCCCGCGCCGGGTGCGGGACTTATAGCCGCTAAAGGCGGTAAGTCAAGGCAAACTGGCCCCAAAACCCGCCAAATCCGGGGGATTTGGGGCCAAGAAAGGCAAATGGGGCGGTCCCGCTTGCGGCTTGCCATTCGAACGGCGGTGACCCGAACTCTCAGCCATGCCGATGATGAGCCAACGCGGGAGGGCGCCCCTCAAGCGGCTCGCAAGACAAGGACGATGGGAAAGAACGCGAATTGAAATGCGTCATGTGCCTTTCGGATCGCGCTTCCCGGTAACCTTGAGCGGTTAGGTTAAAACAGGGATCGCGTTGCTGCGCGCGAGCCGATGGCTACCGTCAGGCCGTCGCCCAGGCTGGCCAGCGAAGCCGCACTTCCGGCCCGCAATTTCAATGAGCGACACGGGACCGCCGGTTTTTTTCGCGTCTGGCGGTCCCACCCTTCCCGCCATCCCAAATGCAGCGGAATTTCGCAGCCCAGGCGCCTTGTCTGGCCAGCCGTCCTCGCCTAGAACACGCCCCGACCACGGCGCGCTTCGTTCCGTCTCGGCACCTGGAGAGGTGGCAGAGTGGTTGAATGCACCGCACTCGAAATGCGGCATAGGTGCAAGCCTATCGGGGGTTCGAATCCCTCCCTCTCCGCCAGAATAGAGCGCGAAATTCCCCTCCAATCTTCGCTAAAGCCCTCCAAAATACTAATAAAATAAGCATTTATTGAGCTGGACACGTTCCCGGCCATTCGCCATGATCCGCGATGCCATTGTGGATATAACTGTGGACGAGAGAGGGCGATGGTTCGAACAACCAGTCGGCTCACAGCAATGAAGGTGAGCCAGACGAAGAAACCCGGCATGTACGCCGATGGTGGCGGTCTTTACCTGCGCGTCGCCAAGGAAGGCACCAAGCATTGGGTTTACCGATTCATGCTCAACGGCAGGCCACGCTGGATGGGACTGGGACCCCTTGCGCTCTTCAGCCTCCAGGAGGCACGTGGGAAGGCGCTGGATGCGCGCCGGCTTCGCTACGAAGGTGTCGATCCCATCGAAGCGCGGCGAGCCGTCCGGGCAAAGGCGCAAATCGAAGCCGCGCAAGCCATCACGTTCAAGCAATGCGCGGAGGCTTTCATCAAGGCGCACCGCGCCGGTTGGCGGAACGCCAAACATGGGGCGCAGTGGGAGGCAACGCTGGCGACCTATGCGGAGCCGATCATTGGGGCGTTGCCGGTGCAATCCATCGACACCAGCCTCGTCATGAAGGTGCTGGAGCAAGAGGTTCAAGATAGGCCGAATGGGACGGCTTCGCCGCTTTGGAGTGTGAAACCTGAAACCGCGAGCCGTCTGCGCGGCCGGATTGAATCGATCCTTGATTGGGCCAAGGTCCGTGGGCATCGCTCGGGCGAGAACCCGGCCCGCTGGCGCGGCCACCTCGACAAGCTGCTGCCGGCCCGTAGCAAGGTACGGCGGGTCCGGCACCATGCCGCATTGCCTTACGGCGAAACTCCGGACTTCATCGCCGGGCTGAAGATGCTGCCGGGAGTTGCGGCACGAGCGTTAGAGTTTGCCATCCTGACGGCCGCACGCACCAGCGAAGTCATCGGTGCACGATGGAACGAGATCGACGTTGCCGAGAAGCTCTGGACCGTACCGGCCGAGCGCATGAAGGCCGGCAAGCAACATCGCGTGCCGCTGAGCGAGCGGGCGCTGGCCATTGTGCTCGAGATGCAGCCGCTGATCGGGATCGGCGACAGCCAGGCCTCGGCTAAAGCCTTCGTGTTTCCCGGCGGCAAGCGCGGCCAACCGCTCAGCAACATGGCATTCTTGATGCTGTTGCGCCGCTTGGAGCGGAGCGATCTGACGGCGCACGGATTTCGCTCGAGCTTCAGGGACTGGGTCGCCGAGCGCACCGACTTCCCAAGCGAAGTTGCTGAAATGGCGTTGGCCCACACCGTCAGCAGCAAGGTCGAGCAAGCCTATCGCCGCGGTGACATGTATGAGCGACGCCAGCGCCTGATGGAGGCCTGGGCCACGTTCTGCGGTACGCCCAAGGGACGCACCGACTGCAACGTCACGACGCCACCAGAATAGTGCACGGCAAGCGCGCTTTGGACCTCAACAAGCTCAATCGAGCTCAATGCAACGGCGAGCCCCCAAAAGTCGAGTCAAACCGCTTGCCGTCGCTGGGAATGTTGAATTGAAAGGCTTTTCGCAGAAAAGCGCCATCAGGCCAATTCATGCGACGTCTACTTAACCTCAACTCCCACAACCACAATCGGCGCGACCGGAGGCGGCGCTTTTATCTTGTCGTCCAAATCGAGCGCCCAACGTCTACTCCACGCTACCATATTTCCCTCCGCCGAAATCGTGCATCACGCGTGAGCGGGCCTACAATTCATCTGCACGCCGATCGCTCACCGAAGCATCGGTCGGTGGTTGCCGAGACGTCGTGTGCCCACTGCAAACATTGCGCTCGGCCAGCGATGCGGGTGACAATCGGACAGCAACGTAAACGCTGCCCGGGGCACGATTTACTGACCTGGGGAATGTCAGTTTCACTTCCGATCTTCATTCAATAGCGGACTAAGAGCGGACACCGCGCCATGTCGGTTTTGTGCCAAAGCCGGAAGTCGGTTGACCGTTATTCGATCACCTCGTCGGCGCGGGCGAGCAGGGAGGGTGGGACGTCGATGCCGAGGGCCTTGGCAGTTTTCAGATTGACGACTAACTCGTATTTGGTTGGGGCTTGCACCGGCAGATCGTTGGGCTTCTCGCCCTTAAGTATGCGGTCGACATAACCAGCGGCGCGCCGGAACAGGTCGACTATATGTGGTCCATAAGAAATCAGGCCACCGCCCTTGACGTAGTAGCGCTCATAGTAGATTGCGGGCAACTTATGATCGGCCGCCAGTTTGATGATTAGCTCGCGATATTGAGTTGCCAATGGGGTTCCGGTTACAATGAGACCACCGTTCGGGGAGCGCGCGAAGGCGGTGATGTCGCGCTCTATCTCGCCGGCGTCGCGGATATTGATCAGACTGAGGTCAACCCCAATCGATGGCGCCATGGCCTGGATTACGGCCCATTGGCCAATACCGGTTGGTGAGTTGGGATCGCGAATGACTGCCATTCGCGTCACCGCCGGCGATATCTGTTTGAGGAGTTCCAGCCATTTTCCGGCGATGCCATACTCGAAGGGGAGGAAACCGGTGACGTTGCCGCCGGGTCGCGCCAGGCTATCAACGTAGCCCGCGCCCACCGGGTCGGCGACGAGCGCAAACACGATTGGTACGGTACGCGTCACCTGCAGGAGCGCTCCCGTAGCTGAGGTTGTTCCGCCAAAAATCACGTCCGGCGCAAGCCCTACAAGCTCCACAGCGGAGCTTCGGAGGCGATCGGCATTGTTACCGCTCCATCGGTAATCGATCCGCGCTTTGCTGGCGTCTGTCCAACCCAATTCTTGAAGCCTGTGTTGAAACGCCGCGATACGGAGTTGATTTTCCGGATCTGATGCGGCCCCTGACATCAGCACGCCAATCCGCCGCACCCGTTCTCCCTGCTGCGCGCGCGCCACGAGCGGCCACGCTGCCGCTGAACCGCCGACGAGTGCAATGAACTCCCGTCGCTTCATTCGATCACCTCGTCAGCGATAGCAAGCACTCCCGGCGGAATTGTCAGGCCGAGCGCTTGGGCGGTCTTGAGGTTGATTACGAAATCAAATTTTGTTGGCTGCTGCACAGGCAGCTCGGCTGGATTTGTGCCTTTAAGGATACGATCAACGTACGTAGCCGAGCGTCGAAATATGTCTGCCGTGTCCGGTCCATAAGACATAAGGCCTCCGGCAACGGCGAAGGGTCGGTAAATTGAAATCGCGGCTAATCGGTTGGCTACGGCGAACTGCGCGATCTTCTCGATGCGAACAACGATAAAAGTGTCAGAGGGGATGATAAGGCTACCCCCCGGCGTCATGCCCAAAACTTTGATGGCCATCTCCATTTCTTGAGGGCTGCTCACCGGCATAGCTACGAGATTGAGCGGCTCCGCTCGCTGGGCGGCGGTGATTTCACTGAGAAATGTTCGATAGTAGGGAGCCGTGGCTGGATTGAACAGCAGCGCGGCACGGTTGAGGTCGGGTATTGCGTCTTTGAGTAGCCCCATCCATTTGCTGATCATTTCCCAGTCAATGTATGTAAAACCCGTGATGTTGCCGCCAGGATGGGCAAGACTCTTGACGAAGCCGAGGCCGACTGGATCATTTACCAAGACACCGACGATTGGAGTGGTACTTGTGATTTTCTGGAGCGCGACGACAACCCCAGTGCCGTTGGCAAAAATCACGTCGGGACGGAGCGCCACAATCTCCTGTGTGTATCGCTCGAGGAGGTCGCTATTCCCAGCTACCCAGCGATACTCGATGTGAACGTTTTGACCATCCTTCCAGCCCAGTTCCTCGAAACCCTGACGGAATGCGGCAATGCGTGTCTGGCTTTCGGTATCATTCTCGGCCACGCTCATGATGACACCAACGACACGCTTGTCGTGGACTCGTTGTGCGTGGGCCGCTAGAGGCCATGCTGCCGCACCGCCGACCAACCCGATGAACTCGCGCCGCTTCATGTCCGCCCCTCGGATCAGAGGTTGGCAGTGTGCGCTCTACTTTCGATATCCGAAAGGCGTTGGGGACGGTCTAGTGAGATATCTTTGATGGTCACCGATGTCGCTTAAGGGTCAAAAGCAGTCCTGACGGTCCAGAAGTCCGACTTCCGCTTCGCCCCCGAAAACGGACTCAACTCGGGCATCAGAAGTCGGCCTGCTATTAGATCACCTCATCTACGCGAGTGAGCAGCGCCAGTCATCACTGCAGGGCACTACAATTGAAGCGGATGCAATCCTGATAAACGCTTTGACACTCGAAGGATGGTATCTGTTTCTTGGACAGGCAGTCGCGATATCGTGCACGACAGGTATTTGTGCATTGCTGTTTGGCGGTCTGAGCCGCCGCGAAGGTGAGAGGGATGAGATCGGCGTCGCGCGCATTGAGTGTTCCCGCACCCGATGACAGAAGCGCTGCGACGAATACGACCGCAAACGACCGCGTGCTACTTTTCATGGCCAGCCCCTTTATGTTGAAAAACATGGCGATTTGGAGCGACGTCGCAGTTCGTTGACCAATTGAAGCGGGCAGTACTTTCTGACCGCCCCCTCATTATCAATACGTGGACCATACATCTGGGTCAAACTCGGAAGTCGGCGCTCATAACCGCCATGTCCGCTTTCCTCCCGATAGCGACCAAACTGCGGACATCGCTAGTGGTCCGGTTCGTGCCAACACCGGAAGTCGCGGGGGTTATTCAATCACCGTGTCGGCGCGGGAGAGAAGCGTCGGCGCTATGGTAAGGCCGATCGCATGCGCTGCCTTGAGATTGATGACAAGCTCGTACTTGGTCGGCTGTTGCGCGGGCAACTCAGCGGGCTTTTCACCCTTCATAATGCGATCGACATACCCAGCTGCTCGCCGAAACTCCTCGGCCACATCAATGCCGTAGAAGGCCAAGCCGCCATCCGTCGCGAAAAATTTCAGGCTGTAGATCGCGGGTAAGCTGCGGCGAGTCGCAAATTCGACGATCAATTTAGAAAGGTTGCCGGTGTATGTATCCGGCGGAAACACGAGGCCGCCTCCCGGTTCGCTGGCAATCTTCACCATCGCACTCTCGATTTCCGTTGGGGTGCTAACGATCATGTTATCCATTTTAATCTGCATCCTTGGAGAGGCTGCTTCAGCGGAGCGCGCGAATAATGGGGCGTAGGGCGCCGTGCTAGGATTGAATATGAACCCAACATGGTTGACGGCCGGCGCCATTTCCTTGAGCAGCTCGATCAGCTTTTCGCCAAATGTCGGTTCCAAATTCGTAAACCCAGTGATATTGCCGCCTGGACGCGCGAGACTCGTCACAATGCCTTGCGCCACCGGCTCGCTCACGCCGATGAAGACAATCGGTACGGTACGGGTCGCTGCCTGTGCAGCCTTCGCGGCTGGCGTTGCAACAGCCAAGATCAAATCTGGATTGAGCCCGAGCAATTCCGCTGTTGCGGCTCGCGCTCGCTCAAGATCGCTGACCACCCAACGGTAGTCGATCGCAATCGTGCGGCCAGACTTCCAACCCAATTCCGACAAAGCTTTCTCGAACGCCGTCTTTCGCGTCTGAGATTCAATGGTGCTCTCGGCTTCAGGCATCATTGCGCCGATGCGGCGCAGGCGGTTCGGCCCTTGTGCTTGCGCGGAGAGCGGCCGCGCGGCCGCCACGCCACCCAAACCAACGATGAACTCGCGCCGCTGCATGTCCGACCCCAGGCTTCAGCGGATGGCATTTTAGCTGCTAAAAGGGGTGCGTAGTAGGGGCTGAAGCAGCCAATGCTGTTACAGCATAGCAGGGAGGCTGCCATGTGGGCAGCCTCACCCTATACCTTGATGCTATCCCCCACCCCGCCGCCTGCCCCGTCATGGGGACTCATCCCAACGTGGAGATGAAACGACAAGGCTCACGCCCATCCCGAATTCAGATGTGGGCTTCCGATCGGTTTTGAACCACCGTTGTGCGACCTCGGCGTTCGTGGCACAGCGCTCGAGCCAGCGAGCCACGAGAAAATCAACACGCGCGGCAAATCGCAGTTGAGCCGCTGCCAGCACAAGCCTCGCGTCCAAGCTCTGATCAGATGGTCTCTTAACGTCGTTGTGGGCGTTCATCTTGCCCTCCTGCCGGTTCGGCGGAGGGAGCGCCCTGCGCCGAGAGTTACACTCTTGATTTGCGGATCAGCCCCGCTTCGAGCTGAAAATTCGGACCCCGTGTCATCACGGACATGCACGACCAATCGGCCAGCCGAATAAGCGGCCGGACGCGGACGGCAGTCTCTGCGATGTGCGTGCGTGCTTTGCGCATTACGGTCCTCAAGAGTGCAGGCAATTTCACCCGCGACGAATGTCATGATCTAAACGCAGAGAAAATTCAGCGCGTCAAATGTTTTATGTTCACGAGGTGCGGAATTTGTTGCGTGCTAGCAATTTTCGAACGCCGGTGCGGCCGGCTGGGTTCGAAAATTTCTGGCCATGGTCAATTGGCGGAAGTGGCAGTTTACTTCGCCATGTCCGGTCTATCCCCGGAGGCAATACCAATCGGAAGGGTCGGCATGTCCGCTAGTGGGTTCAAACTCGGAAGTCAGCACTCGTAACCGCGATGTCCGCTATCCTCCCGATAGCGACCAAACTGCCGGCATCGCGGGAGGTCCGTTTGGTGCCGACATGCGACGTTGCGTGCAGCCCTGTCGCGCCAAAAGAAAAGCCACCTAAGGGCGGCTCTTCAATTCAACCCCCACGACCGTGGATAAGGCGGCCATCGAGTATGATGTGTACTTTACTTCAGCGAGCTGTTGATCGAGCTGAACATGGTATTCAGGTTGCTGCCGAGCCCATTGACGACGGCAATGATCGCAAGCGCAATTCCCGCTGCGATCAGTCCGTATTCAATGGCAGTAGCGCCACTTTCGTCGGCGAGGAACTTTACAAAAATCGGATTCATGTTTCGTCCTTTGGCTTTCGAGAAAATGTGCGAAGGGAGGATCGGTCTTGCGAAACTAAAGACCGGTAAATTTGAGCGGACGCTTCCCTAAAAGGTTTTTTAGTTTGGCTGCTAGAAATGCTGAAGAGTTGCCGACCACAATTGATAAAATTCTAGATGTCTTGTCCCGATGGCGCGTCTGGGCGGCTGCCTTGGTGATCACGCCGGTTCAGCGGCCTTGATGTCCGTTCGGGAAAAAAACGGAAGTGACGGCCCTGAAATCCGACTTCCGTTGTTACCCCAACACCGGACATAGAGCGACCACGGCGGCATGTCCGAAAGGTGCCAAAAGCAGAAATCGTCAAGATGAGCGTACGTAACTCAGTACTTGGCAACGACGGTCGGTCGTTGTGTTCACGCCGAAGCCAAAAATGGAAGACGAAGGTCCGGACCTCCACCTTGCCATTCTATCTTTTTATCGGGCAGAATAAGGCTATCATGCTAACAATCTAGGAACCGGCGGGATAGTTAGTGGCGCCAACAAGACTGACGAAGAGATGACGTCTTATTTTTATCAATCATCACTTTAGGAGTTCTGCCATAATTCGATTTTCAGTAGTTCTTGTTGCCGTGCTGGCGCTGACAGGGACAACCGCCATCAGCGTCTCACCCGCATCGGCTTACACCGGCGCGGCATTTGATAAGTGTATGGCGAAATGCCAAAAGTCGGGCATTACGAACAGGTGCCCTTATTGGTGCGAAAACAGGCACTGATCGCGAAGCGCGAGAGCCTCTCTCAAGACTCTAGGTGGTGGCGTGCCGTTGTCTCGTTTCGGTAGAACTCGGACCTTGAGCTGCGACTGAGCCATGTCGGTTCATCCCCCAGCAGCGGACATGCCGCGACAACACCGGCATGTCGGTTTCGTGCCAATAGCGGCCTTGACCGGGTGTCCTCCTATTTTGCGACGACGTTCACGCCCTTGAGACTCTTCGCGTCGATGGCTTTCTGCACCACGCCGGTCTGTTTCGCTTCGTCGACGAGTGTCGCGAGTAGAGCCTGCGCCGCTGGAGAGCGGCCCTTCGGCAGCGCAGCGGCCACGAGAACCGTCCCAAAAGCACCCGGCACGATCTTGGCACCGGCCAGGGCTTCGGCGGCAGGATACCCGACGCCGGAAACCGCGCCAAAGACGTTCCTTTGCCTGAGCGCAGAAGGTCGGCTGCATCGCCGCAATGGTCGGGCTCAGAGGGATACGGACGATCTCAGCGGCCTTGATCTCCCGCGTCAGCACGCGGTCGGAGGGAGCGCCGCGGATCGTGCCAATCTTCACCCCTGCCTTGTCGACGGAGGCGATATCGGGAAATTCTGTTTCCGGCGCGGCGACATAGACGAGGCTGATGCCCAAAGGTTTGCCGTAAATCCGCCTTGTCGGCGGGGGCAAGGACGCGCGGCCCGATGGCAATGTCCCATTCACCCTTGCCGAAGCTTTCTAGATAGGCATCCGGGTTCGGATACATCACCGGTTCGACGGCCGCGCCGAGCTTCTGTCCGACGAAACCCGCGACGGCTCCGCCACGCCCCGAGCACCGTAATGGCAATCATGCCAACGCGCAGCTTTCCGCCAGGAGCGATCTCCGAGGCGGGCGACGTCTGCCCGAATGCCGCGCCAGACAAACCGCCAACAATCCAGCAATCGATAGAAGAAGCCGTGCCATGTGCCGTCTCTTCTCGAAAGGAACAAGGAGCGCACTCTACCGGCCAACGATTAGAAATAAATCAGTACTGACGTCCGTTTCGGGTCAAAGGACTAAACCGCTCGCGCGGTAGGGCGCCGCGGCGGGCGACACGGCAATGGGATAGCGCGGCGGGGCGTCCTGTCTTGAGATGAGGGGTTCGCAACCTTCATCAAGACAGGAGCATCCCCCATGACCGATGAGGCCATAAGCCCGCTGCGGCGGCGCATGATCGAAGACATGACGATCCGCAAGTTAACGCCGAAGACCCAACATGACTACGTGCAGAGGGTCAAGAACTTCGCCACTTTCCTCGGCCGCTCGCCGGATACTGCGAGCTTCGAGGACGTGCGTCGCTATCAACTTCATCTGATAGCCAGTGGCGCCGGCGTTCCGACCCTCAACCAAAGCGTCTCGACACTGCGGTTCTTTTTCAGGATCACGCTTGGGCGCGCCGACATCGTGAACCATACCCAGTTCATCCACGAGCCACGCAAGCTGCCGGTCGTCCTGAGCCCGGAAGAAGTTGCACGTTTTCTCGATGCGGCGCCAGGGCTCAAATACAAGGTGGCATTGAGTGTGGCCTATGGGGCCGGATTGCGCGTGTCCGAGGTAGTCACGCTGAAGGTATCCGACATCGACAGCAAGCGCATGGTGATCCGGATCGAACAGGGCAAGGGCCACAAAGACCGCTACGTGATGCTGTCGCCGCATCTGCTCGAGCTGTTGCGCGCCTGGTACGACGCGGCACGCCCCCAGGGGTGGCTGTTTCCCGGAATGAACCCGGTCAACCCGATGTCGGCGCGCCAGCTCAGGCGCGCCTGCGATACCGCCGCCCAGATGGCCGAGATCGGCAAGCCGGTGTCCCCGCATACCCTTCGTCACAGCTTTGCGACGCATCTGCTGGAGCAGAACACCGATATCAGGGTGATCCAGGTCTTGTTGGGACATGCCAAGCTCGACACCACCGCGCTCTATACCCGTGTCGCCACCAAGACCATCCGGGAGATCATGAGCCCACTCGATCGCATCACGGCCAAGCTCAAGGAGGCCACCGAGCCGCCCGCCTGACGCACGGCGCGTGTCGCGTCCATCGCTGGAGGTCGCGGACATCTTTCGCGGCCACGGCCCGGCATGGCGCCGGGCCAATGCCGGCCATGTCAGCCTCGGCCAACTGAAGGTGATGTCGGCGATCGAGAGCTGCCGTAGGGCGGCGCTCGGCGGTCATGTCGCGCGCTGCGAGAAGTGCGCACACAGCCAGATCTCGTACAATTCCTGCCGCAACCGGCACTGCCCGAAGTGCCAGGGGGCTGTGGCAAAAGAATGGCTGGCCGCGCGCGAGGCCGACCTACTGCCGGTGCCATACTATCACTTCGTCTTCACGTTGCCGGCGCCGATCAGCAATATCGCCTATCAGAACAAGGCCATAATCTACGATTTCCTGTTTAAGACCTCGGCCGAGACCCTGATCACCATCGCCGCCGACCCCAGACACCTCGGCGCCCGCGTCGGCATCACCTCGGTTCTCCATACCTGGGGTTCGGCGATGACCCATCATCCGCACATCCACATGATCGTGCCAGGAGGCGGCATCTCGCTCGACGGAGAGCACTGGGTGGCATGCCGGTCCGGCTTCTTCCTGCCGGTGCGCGTGCTCTCGCGCCTGTTCCGCCGGCTGTTCCTGGAACAGATGATCGCGGCCCACAAGGCCGGCCACCTGAAGTTCTTCGGCGATCATGCCGCTCTCGCTGACCCACAGGCGTTCGTCGCCTATCTGGCCCCACTACGCCGAGCCGAATGGGTGGTCTATGCCAAGCGCCCATTCGGCGGGCCACAGGCCGTACTGGCCTATCTGTCGCGCTATACCCATCGCGTCGCCATCGCCAACAGCCGGTTGATCGCCTGCGACCGCAACGGTGTGACCTTCCGATGGAAGGACTATCGTGCCGAAGGCCGTGATCGCCAGAAGATCATGACACTCGCTACCGCCGAGTTCATCCGCAGATTCCTGATCCACGTCCTGCCGCACGGCTTCCACCGCATCCGCCACTACGGCCTGCTCGCCAGCGGTAACCGCGCCGACAACATCGCCCAAGCACGTCAACTGTTGGCCGTACCTGAGGCACAGCCCGAGATGAGGGATGACAGCGCTGCCGAGGTCGATGAACCGCAAGCCGCTGGCGCACCAGTGTCCATGCTGCGGCGGTCGCATGATCATCATCGAGATGTTCCGGCGCGGCTGCTCGCCGCACGCCCGCCCGCTGCAGCCCCATCGCGATCAGGGTCGACACATCATGACCAGATCACGATCACGCAAATCCCATTGTCGCACTTCTGCTGCGCCGGCTATCGGTCGGCAATGACCATGCTCGCCGTCGCGCTGTCCACGATAGTCGCCTGTCGTTACATATCCGTCCCACAACTCCGATTCTGCCCCTTGCCATCCACCGAGCCGTTTCGTCGCACCCGCGATCGCCTGCCGAAAAAGCTCCCAACCCACCTCGAAAAATCGGCAGCGTCCAAATCCCCATAGCGCCTGACGCACCACCCCGCCCCCTTCCGCGGTTTCCTCCTTTGGAGGTTTGCGTACGCCGGCCCCCGGTGCGCGCCGCGCCACCTTCATGGGGCCGGCATCCGCAAACCTTCACAATAGCGGAAGTGACATCGCTATTCCATCACCTCGTCGGCGCGGGTGAGCAGCGACGGTGGCAGAGTGAGGCCAAGCGCCTTGGCGGTCTTGAGATTGATGAAGAGTTCAAATTTGGTAGGCTGCTCGATCGGCATATCAGCAGGCTTCGTACCGCGCAAAATCTTACCGACCAAGTTGGCGGCGCGACGGCTCAAATCGGGGATGTCTGGTCCGTACAAGATCAAACCTCCGGCTTCGGCATTCGTCCGAAAACTATGCATAACCGGCAGTTGCACGGCAAACGCCGAGGCATTGATGCGAGCCGCCATAGTGTTCACGAGCGGATCAGTACAGACATAGAGCGCTTCTACGCGCCCCTTGAGTGGCTCAATTGCAGATGCGACTTCCTCAGCCGGCCGGATTTCCGATCTGATGATTTCGAGATTGAGCGTGCGGGCCGCTTCTTGCACCGCGCTCAGTTCCGGGATGACCTGTCGGTCCGACGCATTAAACAAGATCGCAACATGGCGGAGAACGGGCACAACTTCGCGCAAGAGTTCGAGCCGCTTACCGGCGGTGTCCGTCAATTGAAGCGACCGGCCTGTGACATTGCCTCCGGGCCGCGCCAGACTTGCGACCAGACCGTTGCCAACAGGATCCCCTGCGGCCGCGAAAACTATCGGGATCGTCGATGTAGCCCGCTTTGCCGCGAGGATATATGCGTCACCGTATGTCACAATAACGTCGACCTGGAGTCGGACGAACTCAGACGCGATCTCGGCAGCGCGCTCTGCGCGGCCATCGGCCCAGCGATATTCGATCTTAACGTTGCGGCCCTCACCCAGCCAAGTTCGCCGAGCCGCTGCGCAAAAGCAGCGCGCCGTGAGCGGTCGGCGGCCTGGATGCGCACCCAAGTACCCTAGTGTTGGCAACTTCTCGGCCTTCTGCGCAAGCACGGTGACCGGCCAAGAGGCAGCACCGCCAAGCAAGATAATGAACTCGCGCCGCCTCATCGCCGCCCCCAAGCTCAGGCGAGGGTATCTTATCGCCCCATACGAGCATAGGGCTGAAACTGACCGGCATCAAAATCGTTGCAGCAGTGCACAGCCAATGTCTCAATCGGGCTCAATTACCTGATCGACATCGAACATGCGGTCGTCGTTGACGTGGAAGCCACTCCGGCCCGCACCTACGACGAAGTGGCCGCGACCAAGACCATGATCGTGCGCACCGAAAAGACCTTGGCAAAACAGGTCCTGACGAACCTAAAACGAGACTTCCGAAATACCCCCTGATAGCGGACATCGCCAGCCAGACCCGCCACGTCAGTTTCGTGCCAACTGCGGAAGTCGGGGCCTTATTCGATCACCTCGTCGGCACGGCCCACCAGCGGCAACGGCACTGTGATGCCGAGCGCTTTCGCGGTCTTGAGATTGATGACCAACTCGACCTTAGTAGACTGCTGCACCGGCAAGTCGGCGGGTTTGTCGCCCTTGAGAATCCGGCCGGTATAGTTGCCCACCAGGCGGTATGTTTCGGTAAGACTGCTTCCGTAACTCATCAGGCCGCCAGCCGCTGCGAACTCACGGTAAGGATAGATCACCGGCACCGCATGGCGCGCTGCCAGCGCGACGAGTTGATCCGGGCGGCTGTTGAAGAAAGAATTGTTGCCGACAACAACTGCACCGACTCCCTGTTGGACGAGGCCTGCAAATGCTGCGTCGATGTCGCGTTCAGTGCCAGCGCTCACAACGCGGATTTGCCTTCCGATTGCCAGGCCCGCCGCCTGAAGGTTCTTTGACAAGATCTCGCCAAGTATCGGATTGTTCGGGTTGATGAGCAGGGCAATCACGGTCGCCGAAGGGACCAATTCGTGCAGTAGCTCCAACTGCTTCGCTGATGTCTCCACGGTCAGGTTCGCCACGCCTGTGATATTGCCGCCCGGTCGATCGAGGCTGGCGACAAGGCCGATCTCAACCGGGTCGCTGCCGGTCGTGAACACAATTGGAATCGTCGTGGTCGCCGCCTTTGCCGCGAATGCTGAGGGAGTAGTTGGAGCGACAATAACGGTGACCTGCCGACGAACCAGATCGGCCGCTAACGCCGGCAGTCGATCGTATCGACTCTCCGCCCAGCGGTATTCGATTGCTACGTTGCGGCCGTCAGCAAATCCGGCTTCGTTCAGGCCCTTACCGAACGCGCCTAAACGGCCCGCGAACAGATCGGGCGTCTCGCTTCCGAGAAATCCGATCACCGGCATCGTCGTCCGCCGTGCGCGCGCCGCTAGCGGCCACGCGACAGCCGCGCCACCGAGAACCGTGATGAACTCGCGCCTTCTCATGCCAACCCCACGAAAGTTCACGGTGTGCGATAGCCAAGACTAGCACTTTGCCATGGGCCATTGAGGAACAAATGGCATCGAACCAGCCTCAAACGCGATCAGGCTCATGTCTCATAATGGGATGGTCCGGCCTGCTCCCACCCCACCGGCAATAGAATGCCGGGAAGGGGCGCCAAAGACAAGGAGCACGCCATGTCCCAGAAACTCGAGAGCGCAATCGCCGTGATCGGCATCGATATCGGCAAGAACTCGTTCCACGTTGTAGGCCACGACGAGCGTGGTGCCATCGTGCTGCGGCAGAAGTGGTCGCGTGGCCAGATTGAAGCACGCTTCGCCAACATGCCACCGTGCCTGGTCGGCATGGAAGCCTGCGTCGGCGCGCATCATCTTAGCCGCAAACTCAATAGCCTTGGACACAATGCCCGGCTGATGCCAGCGAAGTATGTTCGTCCCTATTCCAAAGGGCAGAAGAATGACTTCCGCGATGCCGAGGCAATCGCCGAGGCGGTGCAGCGACCAACGATGAAATTCGTGGCGACCAAGACCGCCGATCAGCTCGACCTGCAGGCACTACACCGGGTACGGGAGCGGCTGGTCAGCCAGCGCACCGGCATCATCAATCAAATCCGCGCCTTCCTGTTGGAGCGCGGCATAGCGGTGCGCCAGGGATTACGGTTTTTGCGCGCCGAGCTGCCGCGCATCCTGGCAACGCCACCAGATGTTAGGTCACCCCTATGGTGCGGATCGTCGAAGACCTGGCTGGCGACTGGCGCCGGCTCGATGAGCGGGTCGAGGGCTTGTCGAACGAGATTGAAGTGATCGCGCGCCAGGATGCCGGTTGCGAATGGCTGATGAGTGTGCCCGGTATTGGGCCGATCATCTCCAGCGCGATGGTGGCAGCGATCGGCGCAGGGGATGTGTTCACGAAGGGCCGTGACTTTGCCGCCTGGCTGGGGCTGTTCCCAAACAGATCTCGACCGGCGACCGCACCATTCTCGGCAAGATATCGAAACGCGGCAATCGCTACCTGCGGGTTCTGTTCGTGCAGGCGGCGTGGGCGGCGCTGATCAAACCGAAAATCTGGGAGCGCCACGGGCTCAAGTCCCTGGATCGAGGCGAAAAAGCGACTGCACCGCAACGTGCTCGCGATCGCGCTGGCCAACAAGCTGGCCCGCATCGCCTGGAGCGTCCTGGCTCGTGGTCGAGCCTTCGAGGTGAGGAAAATGGATGAGGCCGCGACCCAGTCTGCCTGACGTTGTTCTACGCCAACGGCCACAGGGAAACGCTTACAATGAGGAGCCCGCGATGACGTAGCCAGCTCAATATACTCTTACCCGCCGAGGTCTGCGAGAGGATAAGACGAGACGGAGGACCGCTTCCCGGCGCACGCCAACACTGGTGACCCAACTGGCCCGGTTGAGGCCTATGCGCATAATGAGATCGCACGCGCGCTGATATCCATGATGGTCCGGAGCAAAACAGCTCCAATCAGAGACCGGATACATTGATGCAAGACCGCTGACCGCTAGCTCGGCAAAATCCACTTGCAACGCACGGCCGGACCATACATTGGGTCAAACTCGGAAGTCGGCGCTCGCGACCGCCGTGTCCGCTTTCCCCCCGATAGCGACCAAACTGCGGACATCGCGGGAGGTCCGTTTCGTGCCAATAGGCGACACTGCGCACCTCTAGCCTAATTGAACGGACACACTACGACGGCGCGAGGATGTCTGATTGCTTCTGCCAGACCTCAGTCGGGGGCATTTACCGATGTGCACGCCGTCTCAATATCAATATAGTGCGCTTCATGAACTGCCCGATTGCCACGAACCAGGACATTCGCTTCTGCACAGCCGGTGACGGTGTCAAGCTGGCCTATGCCGTGACTGGTGATGGGTCGCCACTCGTTATGGCATCGACCTGGCTCACGCACCTTGAGCATCAGTGGCGAAGCCTCGCATGGCGCCCTTGGCTCGACGCTTTCCGGGACTTCACGGTGTTGCGCCATGATTTGCGGGGCTGCGGTTTGTCGGACCGCGACACGGATAAACTCTCAATCGAGATGGGTGAATGATCTCGCTCGCGTGGTCGACGCGGCCGGATTTGATCGCTTTCCAATCCTTGCGACGTGCTGGGGCGGTCCCGTCGCCGTCGAATATGCGGCGCGCCATCCAAACCGCGTCAGTCACCTCGTTCTCTATGGCACCTATGCGCGCGGACGTTTGCAGGTTGGCGAGCCAGAAGTGACCAGAAAAGCGCGATTAATGCTTGAGCTCACGCGACTGGGATGGGGCAAGGAGAACGATGCCTTCATGCAGGTTTGGTCGTCGACGTTTCAACCCGGCGGAACGCTGGACTATCTGCGCTCCTGGGCGGAGCAGATGCGTCTTGCGACGAACGCCGAGAACGCCGTGCGCCTGCTCGAAATTGGCTGGAGCGCGGATGTTCGCGAAGCCGCGCGCAAGCTGAAGTGCCCGGTTCTTGTGATCCATGCCGAGCGCGACTGCGCCGTTCCGGTCGCGGAAGGCCGCCTCCTTGCCAGCCTAATCCCGGACTGCCGCTTCCTTCAGTTCGACAGCCAGAATCACATGCCACTGCTCGATGAACCTGAATGGCCTCGGCTCATTGCTGAAATCCAGTCGTTTCTGGCCAAGCCTGATGCCGTGACATCGACGCGTCACGACCTGCCGCTCGAAGAGCTGACCAACCGCGAACGCAGCGTTCTCGAATGTATCGCCGACGGACTCGACAATTCCGAGATCGCAAGCATTCTCGGCCTCTCCGAGAAAACGGTTCGCAATCACATTACCCGCGTATTCGACAAGATTAAGGTGCAACATCGCTATCAGGCGATTGTACGTGCACGCGACGCCGGACTTGGCACGCGGGCGGCCGCCCGCCGATAGGGACAACTGTCCCGGGTTCCGGTCTCGACTATCTTGTTCGATAAGGACCTGGGCCTCACGACAAGTGCGTATCAGTCCGCATCCTTGTCCGCGAGAGCGCAAGCCGCGCCTCATCAACATGCGGAGCGAGGACAATGCCCAAATTCGTGATCGAGCGTGAACTGACCGGCGCCGGCAAATTGCCGAAAGAGGAGTTGCAGGCGATTTCCCAAAAGTCCTGCGGCGTGCTGCAGAGCATGGGGCCACAAATCCAGTGGGTCCAGAGTTTCGTGACGGATGACAAGATTTATTGTGTCTACGTCGCGCCAGATGAAGCGTCAGTCCGGGCGCATGCGCAGAAAGGCGGCTTTCCCGCCAACAGCGTCGCTCGGGTTCGTTCGGTGATCGACCCGACCACGGCCGAGGTCGCGGCCTGAAACTCCTCTGCATCAAGCAATTGGTGCATCAAGCAATTGGCCTCGCAGGCAACGCGTCGAGCTTGCGAGGCCGTATTGTTAGACAAGTCGCGCGCGTCCGCTTCGAGTATCTGCTTTCCCCCCGTTAGCGACCATTGAGCGGGCATTCCAGGAAGTGAGCTTCTGCACATAACCAGAAGTACGATGTCGCCACAGCGAGGCGGTGGCCTTCGAGGCATTCGCCAAGGCAAATCTCCCCGGCCGTGGGTTTGATGAGCGCGAACGTTGCCTCATCTATTTTGCTCCCGAGAGAACGGGCGGCTGGTGCGGGAGAGGTCGGTCGTGGAGCTGGCCGGGATTGCGCAACGACCGGCCTCCCCCGCAGCGGATGGCGGACCGCGCAACTAGCGTCTCGTCGATCCGCGCCGCATGATCCGGAGATCCAGAATTGGATGCACTGTGATGATCGGCGGCGCAGGTGGCGGCACGCATGTCGATGCAGCCCTCGAAATAGTTCTACGCATCGTAAGATAGCGTGCTTTTGGCCCGTTTGGCCGTCCCGGCCCATGTGGCACCGTATCGTCGAACCTGACGTACCGACGGTTGCGCAAAGAGCGTTCCAGTTCCTCGGACAATCGACGGATGCCACGTCACAACCGACCATTCTTGCCCATCGCGGCGGCTAGGCTGATCCCCGAACGTGCGGTTTCCGCTCCGCACTGCCGCCGCGACCACCCAAAGCGGAGCGCCTTGCGGAGGGTGCAGCTGTGGTCAGCAAGTCATCACGAGACGGCACACCGGCGGGCGCGCTAGATCGCTCCGTCGCTGACGATTTCATTGCAGAAGCGGCGCACCCGACCAAGCATGCGTCGAGATCCCCTACTATTTCTCCCCCACGCGACAATATGGCGGTGCGCGCGCGCATCCTGGCAGTCGATGAGCTGTGCACCCTAAAGCCGCTTACCGTTACAGTCGCCACGGCCCGTCGGATCAGCGGGCTCGGCAATACGACATTGTGGGCCCTGATTAGGGATCGGAGACTGCAAACAGTCCGTATCGGCCGTCGCATTCTGATCAACTATCGATCTTTGGAAATGTTGCTTGAGCCCGATACTGAGACGGGCGCGAAGTCGTGTCCCGGTCGGCGCTCGCCGCGCATAGGCAAGGCCGGCGATCGCGTGCCGGGAGGCAGGTAAATGGTCGGGTACGTCAATGGTCATAAGACCGATAACGGAGAGACGCACCGCGTATCGTTGATTAGCGCGGCACTTCCGGCGAATCCGGCAGATTGCAGCGACTTGCAAACAGCGTTGCTGTTATGGTGCGGGAAGATCGCAAAGGATGCGACCGGTGCGCGCGGTTTGACAACGTTGCAAGAAGCATGTGCCGACATGGCAAAGCGCTTACCGCGCTTCCATTCATTCCGGACCACTGTGATCGGCACCTTGCTGCGTTGTGCCGACGATCACCTGGGTGATCGACATAGCGCGGCAGCGATCGACACGATTTTCCTGAAGGTCTTTCCGGACCAGGTGGCCGACGATTACGCTAGCAATGCCGACCTGGACGCCACGGCCGTCGCAATCGATACGTGCTCCGAAACGATTGCCGAGATTGCGCGGCTCGCCAAGCTGTCATCGGTTGAGTATGACCGCGAACGCAGTGGCGCCGCCAAGCGGCTCGGCATTCGAGCAGCGACCCTGGACGTTGAGGTTAAGGCGCGACGCGGTGGCGTGGACGTCAAGGGTCAGGGCCGGCCGTTTGAGCTTCCGGAAATCGAGCCCTGGCCCGAGGCTCTCGATGGCGCCGCGCTACTCCTGGATATCACCGCGGCCATTCGGCAGTTCGTGGTCATGCCAGACGGCGCAGCAGAGATCGTGGCTCTTTGGATCCTTCATACGCACTGCTTCGATTGCTTTATGCATTCGCCCCGGTTGGCGATCACGAGCCCGGAAAAGGGATGTGGAAAAACCACACTGCTTGATGTGGCAGCGCGTCTCGTGGCGCGACCGCTCTCTACCTCGAATGCCACGGTGTCGGCAATCTTTCGGGTGGTCGAGATGGCCCAGCCGACTTTGTTGATCGACGAGGCCGACACATTCCTCAAGGAGAACGACGAACTGCGGGGGATCCTCAACACCGGTCACCGCAAGGGTGGTTCCGTACTGCGCACCGTCGGCGACGATCACGAGCCGCGCAAATTCTCGACCTGGGCGCCCGCCGCAATCGCGATGATCGGACGATTGCCGGACACGTTGGAGGACCGCTCAATAAGCTGCAGCATGCGTCGTCGCAAGGTGAGCGAACGCGTGCAATCATTTCGCGTTGATCGTGCGGAGCCCCTGATGGTGCTAGCCCAGAAGATGGCGCGCTGGGCCGCCGATCATGATCAGCAACTTCGCGCAGCTGACCCGACCACGGAGGGGCTGCAGAACAGGATCGCCGACAATTGGCGTTCCCTGCTGGCGATCGCGGACGCCGCCGGCGGAACCTGGCCGGACCGCATGCGGCAGATCGCGACCGCAGCCGTAGCGACCCGTTCCGAGCAGTCGACCCGGGTTCTGCTGCTGAGCGACATCCAGGCCGCATTCAAGGCAAAGGGAACTGACCGGTTGTCGAGCGAGGAGCTTACCGAATACCTGACTGGCCTGGATGAGCGGCCATGGGCCGAATGGCGCCGCGGCCTGCCGCTCGCGAAATCCGGCCTGGCGCGCCTGCTTACTCCATTTGGAATTCTGTCGGGAACAATCCGACTCGACAACGGGCTGACACTAAAAGGGTACTACCTGGTGTCCTTCGGGGACGCCTTCGAGCGTTATCTCGACGTTGAAAACGTCACACCGTCACAACCCAATAACCACGGGCATTGTGACGTTTTTCAATCCGCCACAGCCGTTGATGTTGTGACGGATTGAAAAACGTAACAAGCCTACAGCCGCAGCGGTTGTGACGGTGTGACGTTTTGAAAGTCCCGATGGCGCTACCCGAACGGCGGATCCAATTCAGGGATGACGCCGAGCGTTCGGCCGTTTCATTCATCAAGGCCTCGGACTGTACCGACAAACGAGAGGGGATTATCGAGCGCTAACTTGGCCGCCGCCGTGTCGTGAGTGCCAGAAAAAGCAATTCATGCGTGATATCTCTGTAGGGGTTTTTGTGGACAAAGAAGTCTCTCAATGCCTTAAGATATTGTTATATAGAGATGTTTTTGGCTCTGTGAATCTCTCCCTCTCCGCCAGTTTCGTTCTGTCCGTCTGAGTTTTTCCTGACGCCTTCTCCTGACGGCAACGCTGCCACCGACTGTCCCGCTACATCCAGCGCGGGCCGAAAGCGGCGGGAGTCGTTTTCTTCCTGCCGAGTTAGGCCGAGGCCAACTCGCAACGCTGCCGCACTCGCAGCAACCCTTGACGCAAATCAATGCAAGCAGCGGTGATTTTCAGCATTTGGTTATCCGCACCACGACCGCGGAGGCGCTTATGACGAAACTCTGGCTTGTTGTCACGGCACTCTCGCTTTCTTTGCTGCTCGTAGGGAACGAGGCGAACGCCGCAGATGGATGCGGTGCCGGTTTGTATCGCGACGCCCATGGTCGATGTCACTTCTATCGAGCCGAGGCATCTGCGAGCCACGTCTGCTCGGTCGGTTTCGTCTGGCGCAATGGACGCTGTCGCCACAATGTTGGAAACGATCCGTTTGTTTCAACGTGGCCCAATGCTCCGCGCTGATCTGCTGTGTCGGCCATCGTTCTCTCATCCAGCGCGGCGCCGGCATAAGAAGGCCGCCTTGGCGTCACTCGCGTCGATTTGCGATCTTTGCCTTAGCGTCCGCTATCCACATTAACGGACACAACACGTCCGGCTGTGAGCGTCCCTCAACGCCCGCGCTTTCCCGCTCCATCCGGCGCGAGCCGAAAGCAACGGGTAGCCGATTTTTCTTCTTGTCGAGTGAGGCTCAGTTCAGCTCGCCAGGCTGCCGCGCTCGCAGCCGTCCGCTTCGGCCGGCTCAGAGGAGCGATGCCACGGCCTGGCGATGAAGTTGCGAATGCTCGCGAGGATCTTGCCGTCGTCGAGATCGACATGGCCGCCTTGTGCGAAGCGAACGAAACATTTGGGCGCCTTGATCAGGCTGTAGAGACGTTGCCCGAACGAGATCGGGATCACATTGTCATTGTCGCCATGGAAGACCAGCACCGGCGCGGTCACCTTGCCGATGTGCCAATCGGAATGGAATTGATCCTTGAGCAGCCACCGCACGGGCAACAGCGGGTAATTCATCGCTGCGACGTCAGCAACTGAAGTGTAGGGCGCTTCCAGCACCAGCGCCTTGATCTTCTGCTCGGCGGCAAGCCGGACGGCAACGCCGGTGCCCAGCGAATGCCCCCAGACCACGATGCGGTCCGGCGCAATCTGATGCTCGGCTGCGAACGCATAAGCGGCTGCGGCGTCCAGATGCATGCCGTCTTCGGTCGGGCTGCCGGTTGATCCCTCGTAGCCCCGGTACGAAATCGCGAGCAGCCCGCTGCCGTCGGCTACGAGACTGCGATCCCGGCCGACGCGCCAGTTAAGGGTGTCGCCATTGCCATGGAAATAGATGAAAAAGGGCTTGTCTGGCTTGGGCGCCACATACCAGGCGACGAGACGTTCGCCGTCGGAGGTTTGCAACGCGACCTCCTGCGCCTCGGGGAAGCCCGCAGCGGCGGCGGTGACGTGATCCGCCAGCTTCGGAAACACCAGCGTCCGCTGCATCGTGTACATTCCCGTGCACACCGCAACGTAGCCCAACAGCACCGCAATGCCGGTCCACTTGGTCAATTTCCAGGTGAATCTCAAAAGCGTACGCATCTGACCCCTCCTGCCTTCAACATTAGATGGTTGCGGGCGGTCCGAACACAAGGTCGTGACAGGGTTAAATTGCCGCGCCCACGAACGGTAAAATCGTTGACCCTTGTCAAGGCGCGATTCCGCTTTTTGCGCTATCATAAACAATTAGTCGGCGCGCGATAGAAGAACTTGATCAACATGCCCGGGGTTAATGTCAATCCGGTCGAAATACCGCGCGACTTCCGGCTCGACCTTTATCGCGGGTTTGCGCTCTGGCTAATTTTCCTGGCGCACGTCCCCGGCACCATCTTCAACCGGATCACGCCGTGGAACTACGGCTTCAGCGATCCGGCCGAGGTCTTCATCTTCGTCTCCGGCTATGCCAACGCCTATGTCTATGGTCGCGTGATGGAACAGCGCGGCTTCGTGGTAGGCGGCGCGCAGATCGTGCGGCGCGCCGTCGAGGCCTACCTCGCCCAGATCGTCCTGTTCGTGGTCCTGATCGGCGAGGTGTTCTGGCTGTCGCACGGTTCGCATGCGCTCGACGACACCATGAACATCCGCATTCTCCACGAGCGGCCGGACGAAAGCATTCTGGCGCTGCTGCAACTGAAGTTCATGCCGGTCAATATGAACGTGCTGCCGCTCTATGTCGTGGTGCTGGCCGTCTCGCCGGTGGCCCTTTGGCTGCTGCGAAAGGCGCCCGCGCTGGCACTGGCGTTATCCGCTGCGGTTTATGCTGCGGCCAACCTGTTCGGGCTCAACTTCCCGTCTTTCCCGCAGGGATACTGGTACTTCAATCCGCTGGCCTGGCAATTCCTGTTCGTGCTGGGGGTGTGGTGCGGCTTGGGCGCGGCCGACTGGGTGTGGCCAATGGCGCGATCGCGGCTGGTGCTGATTCTCGCGGCTATCTACGCGGTGTCGGTCTTCGTGATGTTTCTTGCCTGGGATCGCCTGAACCTTGGCGCCTTCGTTCCGGAATGGATCCTTTATTCATTCGGCAAGACCAATCTCGGCGTGCTGCGCCTGCTGCACTTTCTGGCGCTGGCGATCGTCGCCGATTGGCTGATTCCCTGGGACTGGCGGCCGCTCGGCTGGCGGGTGCTGCGGCCGCTCATTCTCTGCGGGCAGCATTCGCTGGAGGTCTTCTGCCTCGGGGTGACGCTTGCTTTTGTCGGACAGGTCGCGGTGGTCGGAACGCCGGGCAGCGTCATGACTCGCTTTGTGGTGGGCGTCTTCGGCATCGCGGCGATGACCGCCGTAAGTGCGCTATTGAGCTGGTACAATTCCACGCGGGTGTCGTTCCGGATCGTGGCCCACGCCGCCGAGGAGAAAGCGAGCGTCGTCGGGCCTCCAGGCGTCGTATCAGCGATGCAACGCGCCGGTTCCGGCCCGGGCTGAAATCGACGTGAATCGTGTGTCCCGACAAAAGAGCGGCCGCCCTGTGCCAAATCGCAGGGCGGCCGCATTCATCGAGTTGATGCGCCGACTTTCAAGACCGGCGGCACAACGGCATCACTGCTGGTTGACCGTGGTCTTCCGGGTGCGGGCGTAGGCGCTGCGCACCTTTGCACGCTGCTCCTCGGTCAGCTGTTTGGCGCCGTCATTCGACGGCTGCGGCGGATCCAGGCGGAGCAGCCCGGCCGGCGCGGACTGAGCCGACGCGGGTGCGACCGGCGTCACCGAAATCAGTGCGATGAGGGCCGCGGAGCCGAAAAGAACGCTTAGCTTTTGGGTGTTCTGGATGAGTTTCAGCATGACGATGTCCTTCTCTCGGTTGACGCGCCGCTTAAGGCTCGGGCGATAGAGTATTCCTATACCGGAAACGTGATATTAAGGTGACCGGTCAGCTTAAAACGAAGGCGCACTCGATCTGACTTCCCAGGCAACGCAGTGCGTCCAATATGACCGGTCAGTTTAGACAGTCAACGGGGAGTGGAATCACAAAGCATCACGTTTACTTCAACAGCACCTTGAAGCTGGTGGTGAAGAAATCGTCGATCGGGCTTCGATCGCGGGTGATCTTGAGCCGAACGGTGGCACCCTCCCAGGCGTTCACCAGATAGCGCGCGAGCTGGCCCGGATCGTGACGCGGATCGATATCACCGGCGGCCTGCGCGTCGCGCAAAACCGTCTCTACGCCGCCACACCAGGTCTCAAACAAAGAGCGGAGCTCTTCCCGCATCCGCGGGTAGTCCTGGGCCATTTCAGTGGCGAAGAGCCCCATCATGCAGCCGCGTTCGAAGCCGTTTTTTTCGAGCCTTTCCGCCAAAAAATTGAAGTGATTGCGCAAACGATCCAGCGGCGCGACGCCTGCTTCGAACAAAATATCCGACCGCGCCCCTTCAAGGTAGCGCCGCACGGAATCGATCGCCAAGTCTTCCTTGTTTTCAAAATGATTGAAAAACGATCCCTTGGGAACGCCGGCAGCCTCGGTGATGTCCTGAATCGAACACCCTCTGAAGCCGCAGGCATGCAGGGTCTCAACCGCACTGCTTGCCAGTTTCTCACGCAAGCTCGGTCTGGCCATCGAAGCTCCTCCCGTGGAGAATCCTTCTTTAGAGATGACAGATATAAGACCGGTTGACTTAATTCAATCCTAAAAGCTCAAAAACTGACCAGTCAGATTGGATAATGTGGGTCACACCACCATAATACCTTAAAGGGGGCTTCTCGCGGGTCAATGCCTTACGGCGCCGGCATCACGATGAGACTGCTGCGATCATGGCCGACCATTACATTGAGATGCTCGCCCGCGGTTACCGGCATCGGCTGTGGAAAGCAGTGCAAGACCTGCAACCAGCCGCCATCGGAATATTCATCGGGGTGATTGGAAAATCCGACGCCGTCCGCAAGATCGACCTTCATCCACTGCACGATGCCGACCGCAACACCGTCCACCTCGATCGGGACCGCGAGCTTGCGAATTTCCGCCACATGTTGCTTGGCCGAAAGATCGATCCTGAGCAGATCGATATCCGCTGAAAGCCTGCGCCACGATGTCATGGACCCGTGCACCGGAAGTCGTTGCGGTGCCAACGCGCCAAACGGCGAGAGGTCAAATCCCGATACTTTGCCGGTGAAAGCGTAGTTCGAAAGGGCTTCGCTTTCGACCAGACATCCGGCGGCGGTTGCCGCACGCGGCACGATCGTGGCGCCCGGGCGCAGCAGCCGCGCATGCGCATCCTCGAAGGTTACCAGCACATCCTCGGCAAGAAGATCGCTCGACAGGATCTCCGAAATCAGGATGTCCGCGCGTGCCTCGATGTCCTTCCCGACGACAATTTCCCGCGAGCTCTTGTTGAGAACGCGTATCTGCCCGCGATAGCCGTTCGACGCGATGATGTGCTCGGCGGTCTCGGCAATGAGCGGGACCTTCTCGCAGCTGACGATATTGCGCGCCCCGGCGCGCGCCGCCATCATCGACAGCAGGCCGCTGCCGGTACCGATATCGAGAATCCGGGCGTCCCGTCCCTCCTTCTCGATCGCCTTGCGGATCGCCCGTTGGAGGGCATCGTTTCTACGCCGATCGTTCAGCATCGGCATATGCCAGAACGGCACCATCAACGAAATCAGCCGCCGCATCTGGTGGCGGACATAGATATTGTCCGGTCGCCGTTGCAGAATCCGGCGAAACTCGATCAAGGCCTCCTGGCGTCGTCCCGAATCCGCCAGCGCGACCGCAAGATTCGTCAGCACCAGTTCGTTGTCCGGCGCGATCGACCGGGCGAGCGCAAAACAGCGCGCAGCCTCTTCTGGCCTTCCGGCACGGTGGAGCAACGCGCCCTTTTCGATCAGGCCATCCAGATGGTGGGGCGCGAGTTCGAGCATCTCGTCGAGATGACCGATCGCTGCTTCGAGGTTTCCCCTCTCCGTGGCGACCCTCGCCAGCAACAGAAGGATGTCGGCCTTGCGATAGTCCTGATCCAGAAGGCGCAGATAGGCTTCTTCGGCTTGCTCAAGGTCGCCGCTGGAATGGTAAGCGGTGGCGTTCTTGAGCAGATCAAGAAGAAGTTGAGAAGCGTCGCTATGGTTCTGGTCGGCCGCCATGGTTTCACCGAAGTACCGCCGATTTGAAGTTCCTACCGTGGCCGCCGCACCACCTTCGCGTTAGGAACTTCAAATCGAAAAGCGGTACTAGAAACATATCCTTGCTAGTGCCCTTCGTTTCCGAAGTTCGCGTCGGCGGCCCCGCCATGGAATGCGAATTTCGGAAACGGGGCACTAGACCGATGCCGGACGAAGCGGCATCAGGGGAAGGGCTTGTCCCAATTGCGAGTACGCATCGCGGCGCTCAAAATTACCGCCGCAGTCCGGAAAAAGGCTGAAGCCGCAATGAAAACGTTACCAACTCTATCGATTGCCGAATTCCGCGCCGTGTGAAATAGAATCAACGCGCGTCGAACGATAACCCGGCCGTAACCGATAAACATGCAAAACCGGATGAGGTCCACGGCTTTCGCCCGCCATGGTGAGTAGCCGTCCGCAAATCCCGCTGCTTTCCATGTTGCGGCACAAACCAACGATATGTTGCCTTGTAGGACCATTGCGCCTAAAAGCCCACCCTTCAACAGGAAGCCGGCTATGGCCCACAATTTCGCAATCAACGACGACGTCCACCACCAGCTTCAGGGGCCGCAGGGCCGCGCCGAGGTCAAGCAGCGCAGCGTCTACACCATTGTCACCTGCCTGCCGATCGAAGCGGACGGGCGCACGCGCTACCGCATCAGGAGCAAGACCGAGAACATCGAGCGCGTGGTGACGGAGGAGCAGATCAGCCGGCTCGGCTGATCTGGCGTAGTTCGCTTTGTGAGCAATTGGTCATGTTGTCGGGATTAGCTTGCTATTTCCGGGGTAACGGCGTATATGCCGCTCATTCGAATAATCGTTTGCCTTGTTGTTCGCGCCGAACCGGCTCTACCCCCAAGACATCGCTGAAATCGGATCAAGCCCGCGCGAGGGTCGTGCGGGCACAACGCGCTTTTGCGCATCTTGGAGAAGCAACATGGCTACCGGAACAGTTAAGTGGTTCAACGCGACAAAGGGCTTCGGCTTCATTCAACCGGATGACGGCGGCAACGATGTGTTCGTCCATATCAGCGCCGTCGAGCGTGCCGGCATGGGTTCACTCAATGAAGGCCAGAAGCTTTCATTCGAATCGAAGGTCGACAGCCAGCGCGGGAAAACCAGCGCGGAAAATCTTCGCGCGATGTAATGCTAGTACGTTTTGCGCATGGTATTTTCGCAAAACCGGAAGTCGCTTGTGCGGACTACGCGCTAGCCGATCAGGAGATTACCGCGGATGTACCGGGATCTCCGGATCGATCGCATGCTGACACCAGGACAAAACCCGCCGGTCATTCCGGCGGGTCTTTTGCGTAGATAGCGGTCGCCTCGCCGGCTACGGGCGGCACCTTATTTCGTCTGCGCCTTTTCGTGCGAGGCGAGGCCCGTGGGCTTGTAGTCATAGGTCGGATAGAATTCCGTGTAATAGCTGCCCCAGGCAGTATTCTCCAGGATGCGATTGACCTCGCGAAGCCGGCTGGCCGGAAGGGTGACGACCTGGCCGATGCCCATCATCACATACCAGCTGACGACTTCGATGCCAGCTGGCGAATGCTTGAAAGGGCATTTTGCAGAGGAACGCGCGTGGCTGAGGACGGTTCCGCGGGGGGAGGGGGGTGCCAAACGGCGGCTTGACCTTTCGACCGATGGACAGGGTTTGAGCCGGTCGAAGGTCCCCGACACAGCCGGGCATCGCCGCTATTGTCTTGTCAGATGTGAAGTACGTCACATCCGCTGGCCGGTTTTGGCGCTATTCCCGATGCGGCAGAGTAAAGTCAGCGTGAGGATGGATCAATGAAAACGCAGCGAATGGCGTATTGGTGGTTCAGGTTTGTCATCTCGGGGCGATTCTTCGAGAAATTTTTGGGCTTGCGTCGCACCAGGCGCTCGTAGCGCTATTGGCCGCCTGACGAGGAAGCAGCCGCGCACCTTTCAGGTTGGCGATCGCGGCGCCGCTTTCAGGCGCGTGACCGTTCGAGCCCGCCGACCATTTTCTTGCAGAAGGCCACCCCGTCGTTCACGGCGTCCCGTCCCTTCCAGGCCCAATAGGTTGCACGCCCCGCAAGGGATTGATGGCTGCGCAAGCTGCGCGATCCCAAGACGTGGCCGACATTGTCGGGGAACCGCCTGACTTCGCGTTCCACAAGTTCCGCGATCGAAGCCATCAACGCGTCGAGCCGCCGCCCCCAATCGGACTCCTCAAGCCCGTCGAGGCGGACCCGCAGTGCATATTCGGTATCGTAAACCTCGACCAGGGTTTCCTTGGCGACAAGAATCCGTTCGTTCTTGAGAGCGACGTGCAATATCGCGCGTTTGTCTTCTATCCGGTCCAGCACCATCGAGACGGCGATCGCAAAGCGTGTGGCCGCGACATCGGCCACGTTCTTGGTGGGCGCCGCCTTGGTGGCGAGGCGGATCAACTGCCAGAGTGTCTTCAATCGGTTGGCCACCAGCGTCAACGCAAATGGAACCTGGTCGGCGTGTAACTTTGCGAACGCATCCAACAGTGCCGTTACTTTGGCGACCTGATTGTCCTCGAATCGGTTGAAGTTGGCTGGCAGCGCCTCGTTAAGTTTCGCCAGCGCGTCACGGGCGCGCAACGCGCCGAGCATTTTGATCAGGTCGTCATAGGCCGTTGGGCAGGCGGTGTAGGCCGCGAGCTTGCCGCGGATTTGAGCCACGTTGTCCGGCGAGCCGATGATATTCTCAAGGCTTTTGACGACTTTGGTCTGGAACGTCGAAGCGGCTTGCCGCGCTTCCCGCTGTTTGTCGGCCGCGATCAGATCGGTCACCTGCTTGGTGTAGTCGCGCGCCATTGTCGGCAGCAAATCGCGGCTTATCCATTCCCACAGCGCGGACAGCAAACCGCGTTGTATCCTGCCGGAATTGGCGTGTTCGGGCGCCCCGTCAACCAGCAACGGTTCCAGGGGAGCGAAGAAGTAACGTACCGGGTTGGCGAGACGTTTCTGAGTCTCTCCGTTGGCGCGAAATTCGGCGCGCAACGTTTCCATGACAGCAGCGGAGCCCGGTATTTCGGCGCCGCCAAGTTCCAGCCGCTCGAGTTCTGTCAGCAGATTGCTCCGCGCCAGCGGCGTCAATCGCTGCAGATACTCCTGGATTCGTTGCAACAACATGATTGGCGACTAACGAAACGTTAAGAGCTGCCCGCAGGCCGAAGGCCTCGTGCCCGTGAACCATGAGAACAGGCCGCCGTAAATTAAGTCGTAAAGGAAGTTGTAAGATGGCCACCTGGCTTCAGGGCGCGGGCCTTCATCATGTTAAGCAACAGGCGGCGGCCGGCAGCCGACCGCCGCCATGTTACTCAAAAAGCGACATTTTTCTCTTCCATCTTTCCAGCGCGGCCGTTAGCCAAAAATTAACCGTGGCGACGGACGGGAGGTTAAATATGAGTTTAATGCGTGGCCGCTCAGTGGGCGTCAACCGAGCTAACGACCTATCCGGGCGGGATCGAGCAGAACGGTTCTCGGCCGCTGGCTGGATTTTTTTAAGGCTCGCATGTTCGGAACTCTCGGGAGCCATTCCAGGGAGGCAAGTCGTCGGCAGAGCGTGAAGCAGCTCCGATCAGTAGAAGTCCTCGAAGGCGCGGACGCGGGGCGCCGGCCGCAGCACGGGGGCTTTGATCTTGGGTACGCTTCGCACGATGGTGATCGTCCACTTCGGCGGGATACTCGACTTCGATTCGAGCACCGATCGAACATGGCCGGTGATCATCGCTCCACACGATCGCACGAACACCACGCGGCCGTTGAACTGCGCGATCCGAAAACGCCGAACTTCTTTCGGGTCAGCCGTATCGAAAGTAACCATGCGGCTCTCCATTTCTTGCCGCGGCAACTATCGGCTCGGAGAGTTAGCTGTTTGTGAAAATACAAAGCCGTAGAAGTACGGCGGCGCGCACCGGCGGTGAAGCGAACGTCAAATCCACGGCACCAGAGCGTTTTCGAGCGAACCCGGTTTCCAGTTCGCTTGAAAACGCTCTAGGTGCGTCCTCTTCAGCAGCCTGTCATAATGCGCCTTGACTACATGGTAGCATTCACAGGCAGTTTCCATCAGACCTTCCACGCTCGTTATGTGGATATGGCCGCGGCTGTAGCTGATAATCCCGGCCTGCTGAAGCGAATGCGCGACCAGCGAAACCGCGTTGCGTTGTACCCCGATCATTCGAGCCAGAACTTCCTGAGTCAGCGGCAGCGTTTCGCCATCGTGGATATCGCGCATGCGCAAGAGCCAGCGCGACAGGCGGGCTTCGACCGCGTGAATAGCGTTGCAGGCGGCTGATTGCTGGGCTTGCGCCAGCAGCACCTGTTCGTGCCTGATCAAGGTCGTCCGAAACGCGCCGTTTCGTTCCGCCGCTGTGCGGAGCTGCGCGACATCAAGGACCGAGGCAGTACCGGGCAGCAGGACCACGGCGTCGGTGAGCGATACTTGACCGCCGAGTGCTGCTGCCGCGCCGAAAACGCTTTCGCGGCCGATCAATGCCACCTCTACCGATTGTCCGTCCGCGAGACTGACCATGATCGAGATGACGCCGCTGTGCGGCAGATAGACATGCGTCTGCGGTGCGCCGGCTGCAATCAGAACCGCTTCTTTGGCCATTTCGAAAAACGCCAGATGCGGACGCAGCGCATCGAGTTCCGCCGCGGGCAATGATTGGAGTAGCTGATTGCGCCATGGAACGACTGAGGACATGGGACGTCCAATGTGGCCTGAACCCAAACAGCCGCATGGCCGCCTGCGCCCACGGCTCCGCCAATGACGCGACAACCATGAGGCACGCCCATCGGTTGCACAAGCCTATAAGTTGTAGCGGAGCATTTATACACGGTAAAGGGCAGACAACCCCGCTGAAATCGGGCCGATATGTGAGGGGCGCACTGATTCGCGTTCACGAAAACCCAACGCAATCAATGTGCGGGCGGGGCGAAGCGTGGGTGCGGCGGGAGAGCAGCCGTGAGGCGACGCATTCTGGTGGTGGATGACGATCCGCATATCTGTCTTGCCCTCCGGGCTTGGCTGACGCGGTATGAATCTGAGGTCGCGGTTGCCGACAGTAATCCCGCGGGACTCCTCGCTATTGCCCAAACGGCGTTCGATCTGATGATTGTCGACGTCTTCATGCGGAACATGCGCGGCCTCGAGTCGATCGGGTTGTTCCACCATCGGGCGCCGGAAGTGCCGCTGATCGCGATTTCCGGGTACGCCTTTTCCAATCTTGAGATGTCCTGCCCCAACGTTCTTCAACTGGCCCTCAGCCTGGGCGCCACGTGCTGCCTGCGAAAACCCTTCAGACCGGCGACGAAGTTGAGCGCAATCGATCAATGCCTGTCCGAGGCGGATCGGCGTCGCAGCTACACAGCTACGCTGGCCTCTGTTGCCGAGGCAGTGTCAGAACGACGCGACAAGACAGGAAAGCATGGCATGCGATGGGAGCGCATGCTGACGAACTGAAACCTGACGCTTCTCCGGTAATGGTCATTTGACCTGGCGGCTCTGAGAGGTCCGGCTCACAAGAAGCTGGCACGAGGCCTTCCAGTTCGGCGCTTCGGCGAAACCTGACGCCCGGTTGTGCGTTGAGTACGACAAAGGGGGATCGCTTGCATTACGATTCAGAAGCTTCGATACCGACAAACGGGCAGGTTCGGGTGGCGCCGCTACCGCATATTCTGGTGGTCGACGATGATCCGATGGTCTGCATGGCCATCGAGGTCTATCTCGAACGACACAGCTTTCAGGTCACGATCGCCGACGGGGGCGAAACCGGACTTCGCGCGCTTGATGGTACGGTCTTCGACCTGATGATCGTCGATATCTTCATGCCGCATATGCGCGGCTTCGAGTTGATCCGCATTTTTCACGAGCGGGCGCCGATAATCCCGTTGATCGCGATGTCCGGCTACGCCTTTGCAAATCTCGACTCGCCGGCGCCGGACTTCCTGAGGATGGCGCTTGAACTCGGCGCGTCGCGGTGTCTGCGCAAGCCGTTTACGCCGGTGGCGTTGCTTACGGTGATCAACGAATGCATAGCGGAAGCCAGGTCTCGCCCCGCGAGCATAGCCAAGTTGAGATAGCGGTTGTGGCGAATGGCGAGCGGGATGATGCGCGAGACCGACCTCGCGAAACGATGCTTGCGATTCTCGCGTTCGGATGCGGTTTCCGTCGTACCTAACGCGTACTCGCGTACCGCGTGCGACATGCTCCCGGCATGGAACCGGAGCGCGACTCTCGACCTGGCGAAGCTTCGGCCCTCGGTCGTCACGGGGTTCCAGAACCGCGTTTGCAATTCGTTGTCAGGATCAAATGATGGTCTGGATTGTTCCCTGCTTCGACGCTACTTGTACGCTAAAGCGTCGTCCCTTACTAATATTGGCGTGCACGAATCTGTTCCGGACGCAGCTTGCGTTTCGCAAGCGAGCGTCACTTTCTCAACGTCGAGGAACGATCTCACATGACCGAAAAACCGCCCGGCCGCGGCGAGATATTCGTTGTCGATGACGATCCGCAGTCCGCGAAACCCTTTCCATGGTCTTGTCGGCCGGGGGTTATGAAGTCATCTGCTTTGCCGACGGAGCGGCGCTGCTGTCGGTGGCGCGAAGCCGGACTCCCGCATGCATCCTGCTCGATGTGCATATTCCCGGCAAATCGGGCCTCGACATTCTGAAAGAGCTGCACGGCGAGG
Source organism: uncultured Alphaproteobacteria bacterium (assembly GCA_963722265.1). Lineage (GTDB taxonomy): Bacteria > Pseudomonadota > Alphaproteobacteria > Rhizobiales > Xanthobacteraceae > Bradyrhizobium. Next base: position 404,013 of record CAVRKR010000005.1, read on the forward strand.
ACTATCCCGCACCGATCTTCATGATCTCCGGGCAGGGCGATATCGCGATGGCCGTCAATGCGATCAAGAGTGGGGCGCTGGACTTCATCGAAAAGCCGTTCCGGGGCAACGAAATCGTCGCGCGGCTGCACGAGGCGATCGATGCCTATGCGCGCCGCCATGCCGATCATTCCGCATCGAGAATCTCGTCATTGCATCTTCCGGGCCGCGAACCGCTGACGCGGCGCGAACGCGAAGTGCTGGAACAATTCACATCCGGCGCTTCCAACAAGGAGGCCGGGCGTCACCTCGGGATCAGCCCGCGCACGATCGAGGATCACCGCGCGAACATCATGAAAAAGCTCGGCGCAAGGAATGCCGCCGATCTGGTTCGGATTGTGATGACGGCCTCGCGGGTTTCCTGAACGCTCAAATCCGGCTTGGATCCGCGCAAGGACTTGCGGACGTTTCCTATGGGACGCGCGCCGGGGAAATCCATCATCTTGAGCAAACCATACCGCAAAGCGGAGCTTGCCGGGCGGCTGCGCGAGGTCCTGACGGGAAATCTCGTGGACCCATAGGCCCGCGATGGCTCGTAATCGGCGAAGCGGGCCGCTACAAAATTCCTCCGAACGATCCGCGCGGGACTTGCTCGGCATGGATTGCCTGTGAGATGACTTGAGCTTGAGGTCTCCAACGGGTGTCACCATGACGGATCACCGAAAAAAGAGCGCAGATACGCTGCGCAGCGCGCGCTGGTTCGCGCCTGACGATCTGCGCGCCTTTGGCCATCGCTCGCGCGCCATGCAGATGGGCTACGCGCCGGAGGAGTGGAAAGGCCGCCCTGTCATTGCGATCCTCAATACCTGGTCGGACGCGCAGCCCTGCCATGTGCATTTCAAATCGCGCGTCGATGACGTCAAGCGCGGCGTCCTGATGGCCGGCGGCTTCCCGATGGAATTGCCGGCGTTGTCGCTGTCGGAATCCTTCCTGAAGCCGACCACGATGCTCTACCGCAATCTCTTGGCGATGGACGCGGAGGAATTGCTGCGCGGCCATCCCGTCGATGGCGTGGTGCTGATGGGCGGCTGCGACAAGACCACGCCGGCGCTGCTGTTGGGCGCCACCAGCATGAATTTGCCGGCGATCTACCTCCCCGCCGGTCCGATGCTGCGCGGCAACTGGAAGGGCAAGACGCTCGGCTCGGGTTCGGACGCCTGGAAATACTGGGACGAGCGGCGAGCGGGCAGGATTTCCGACAAGGACTGGGTCGATGTCGAGGCCGGTATCGCCCGCAGCTACGGCACCTGCATGACCATGGGCACCGCCTCGACCATGACGGCGATCGCCGAATCCATCGGCATGACGCTGCCCGGCGCTTCGTCGATTCCGGCCGCCGATTCGGGTCACATCCGCATGGCTTCCGAATGCGGCCGCCGCATCGTGGAGATGGTCTGGGAGGATTTGACGCCGCGAAAGATCCAGACGCGAAAGGCGTTCGAAAATGCCATCACGGTGGCGATGGCGATGGGCTGCTCCACCAATGCGATCATTCACCTGATCGCCCAAGCGCGCCGCGCGGGTCAGGACATCGGGCTCGATGATTTCGAAAAGGCCAGCCGCAAGGTGCCGGTGATCGCCAATGTGCGGCCGAGCGGCGACAAATATCTGATGGAGGATTTTTATTATGCCGGCGGATTGCCCGGCCTGATGGGCCGGATCAGGAATCACCTGCATCTGGACTGTCTGACGGTGACGGGCCACACGCTGGGCGAAAATATCGCCGGCGCCGAGGTCTATAATGACGATGTCATCCGCAGCGTCGAGAACCCGATCTATGCCGAAGGCGCGCTTGCGGTGCTGAAGGGCAACCTCGCGCCCGACGGCTGTGTGATCAAGCCTTCCGCCTGCGAACCGCGCTTTCTCAAGCACACCGGGACGGCGCTGGTGTTCGACGATTATCCATCGATGAAGAAGGCGATCGACGATCCGGATCTCGATGTCACCGCCGACCATGTGCTGATCCTGCGCAATGCGGGCCCGCAAGGTGGCCCCGGAATGCCGGAATGGGGCATGCTGCCGATCCCGACAAAGCTGGTGAAGCGGGGCGTGCGCGACATGGTGCGGCTGTCGGACGCGCGCATGAGCGGCACCAGCTATGGCGCCTGCATCCTGCATGTCTCGCCGGAATCCTATATCGGTGGACCGCTAGCGCTGGTGCGGAACGGCGACAAGATCACGCTCGACGTCGCCGCGCGCAGCATCAATCTCGACGTGCCGGAAGCGGAATTGAAAAAGCGCCGCGCCGAATGGAAGCAGCCCGAGCCGCGCTATGAGCGCGGCTATGGCTGGATGTTCACCAGGCACATCAAGCAGGCCAATGAAGGCTGCGACTTTGATTTTCTCGAAACTTCATTCGGCGCGCCAGTCGGCGAGCCATCGATTTTTTAGCCACCGCCGTTCCTCACGCAAGCGCGCAGCGCTTGTCGTTCAGGGGAACACCTTTTCGCCGTCATTGCGAGGAGCGCAAGCGACGAAGCAATCCATATTCATCATGCCGCGCTATGGATTGCTTCGCGGAGCCTGTCATCGGGCGCGCATTCGCGCGACCCGTTGGCTCGCAATGACGGTGGGGGTCCGCGCAGATGGAGACAGTTGGGAGGGAAACTTATGTCAAAACTTAGCGATGGCACTCGCAAAAAGCTCAAAACCGTCTCCACTGCGACGGTCGCCACGGCCCTGTACAAGCGCGGCTTTCGAATCCAGATGATTCAGGACGTGCATCCCTTGAGCGCGGACCAGCCGGTGCTGGTCGGCGAAGCCTTCACGCTTCGCTACATGCCGGCGCGCGAGGATCTCAACAAGATCGAAGTGTTTCGAGATCGTAGCCATCCGCAGCGCAAGGCGATCGAGGATTGTCCGCCCGGCGCGGTGCTGGTGATGGACAGCCGCAAGGATGCGCGTGCCGCTTCAGCCGGTGCGATCCTTGTGACACGCTTGAAGCAGCGCGGCGTCGCCGGCGTGGTCACCGACGGCGGTTTTCGCGATTCGGCCGAAATCGCCAAGCTCGGCTTTCCCGCCTTTCACCAGCGGCCGAGCGCGCCGACCAATCTCACGCTGCATCAGGCGATCGAGATCAACGTGCCGATCGGCTGCGGCGACGCGCCGGTGTTCCCCGGCGACGTCATCCTGGGCGATGCCGACGGGGTGATCGTGATCCCCGCGCATCTTGCCGAGGAGATCGCCAACGAAGCCTTCGAGATGACGGTGTTTGAGGATTTCGTCACCGAGCAAGTGAAGAGGGGCCGTTCGATTTTGGGGCTCTATCCCGCAACCGACGAGCAGACGCTGGTTGATTTCGCGGCATGGCGGAAGGAGAAGGGGCGGTGATGTGCCCCGGATGCTGCGCAGCGCCACTAGCGCGTTCACGCGCGTCTTCGACGCGCTATGACTTGCGGCGTAGTGCGCTGCTGATCCGGGGTCCATCCGTTGTAGCAGTGGGTCCCGGTTCTGCGGTGCATCGCTAAGTGCGATGCACCGCGCCCGGGACACGATATCTCACGCCTCGCCCTTTGCCGCCAACCCCACCGCCCATAGCGCGAACGCATAGGCGATTGCGACCTCGTCGAGCCGGTTGAAGCGGCCGGACGCGCCGCCATGACCCGCGCCCATATTGGTGCGCAACAGCACCGGGCCGCCGCCCGTCATGGTCGCGCGCAGCCGCGCGATCCATTTCGCCGGCTCCCAATAGGTGACGCGCGGATCGGTCAGGCCGGCCATCGCCAGAATCGCCGGGTATTTCTTCGCAGCGACGTTGTCGTAGGGCGAATAGGAAAGGATGGTCCTGAAAGCGGCTTCGCTTTCGGTCGGGTTGCCCCATTCCGGCCATTCCGGCGGCGTCAGCGGCAACGAGTGATCGAGCATGGTGTTGAGCACATCGACGAACGGCACTTCGGCCACGATGCCGGCGAATAGTTTGCCGGCGCGGTTGGCAACCGCGCCCATCAGCATGCCGCCGGCGCTGCCGCCATGGGCGACGATGCGCTTTTCGCCGGTGTAATCGGCGGCGATCAGCGCGCGCGCGCAAGCGGCGAAATCATCGAAGCTGTTGGTTTTCTTCTCACGCTTGCCGTCGAGATACCAGTTCCAGCCCTTGTCGGCGCCGCCCCTGATATGGGCGATCGCGTAGACGAAGCCGCGATCGACGAGCGACAGGCGGTTGGCGGAAAACGACGCCGGCATCGCCATGCCGTAGGAGCCGTAGCCATAGAGCAGCAGCGGCGCGGTGCCGTCGCGCTTGAAATCCTTGGCGTGAAGGATCGACACCGGCACCTCTGCGCCGTCATGCGAGGTTGCCATGATGCGGGTGGTGACATAGTCGGCCGGATTATGTCCGGAAGGGATTTCCTGTCGCTTGCGTAAGCTTCGCGTGCGGCGCGCCATGTCGTAATCATAGACTTCGGACGGCGTCGTCATCGACGAATAAGAGAAGCGCAGGTTGGTCGTCTCGAATTCGTAGCCGCCCATAGTGTCAAGCGAATAGGCGGTCTCGTCGAAGGCGATGGCGTGTTCCTCGCCGTTTGCGAGATCGCGGATCACAATAGCCGGCAGCGCGTTGGCTCGTTCCAACCGCACCATGTGGCCGGAATAAAGTTCGAGATCGATCACATAGATGCCTTCGCGATACGGAATCAGGTCGCGCCAGTTCGCCCGCTCCGGCGCCTGCAAAGGCGCGGTGACGACCTTGAAATCGATTGCCCCGTCGGCGTTGGTGAGAATGAATAGCTCGTCGCCTCGATCGGCGACCGAATATTGCACGTCGCTCTCGCGGGCCGCGATAAGGCGCGGCGGCGCGGCGGGATTGGCCAGATCAACCAGGCGCTGTTCGGAGGTTTCATGGTCGCCGCCGGCAATCACGCAATACCGGCCGCTCGCGCTTTCGTGGATGTGCGTAAACCAGCCGGGGTCATGTTCTTCGTAGACCAGGGCGTCGTCGGCTTGTTTCGTCCCCAGGCGGTGAAGCCAGACCTGCATCGGGCGGTGATTTTCGTCGAGCTTGACGTAGAGGAACGCATTCGCGTCCGTGCTCCACACTACCCCGCCGTCGGTTTCCTCGACGAGATCGTCGAGGTCGGTCTTGCCCGCCCAGTCGCGCACGCGGATTGTAAAATATTCCGAGCCCTTGACGTCGGCACTCCACGCCTCCAGCCGGTGATCGGGTGAATGCCGCGCGCCGCCGAACTTGAAATAGGTGTGTCTTGCGGCGAGCTCGTCGCCGTCAAGAATGATTTCGGCCTCGCCGCCGTCGCGCGGGCAGCGTGCGAACAATTCGTGCTGACCGCCCTCGCGGAACTTCCGCATATAGGCAAATGCGCCGTCCGGTGAGGGGACGCTGGAATCGTCCTCCTTGATGCGCCCGCGCATTTCCTTGACCAGCCTGTTCTGCAACGAAGCGGTGTGGCCGAGCACGCCTTCGGTGTAGTCGTTCTCCGCTTCCAGATATTTGCGGATATCGGAGCTGAGGATGGAGGGATCGCGCAGGACCTCCTGCCAGTTCTCGTCCTTCAGCCAGGCGTAGTCATCGACAAGGGTGATGCCGTGGGTGGTGAAGGAATGCGGCCGGCGCGGGGCGACCGGCGGTGTCAGGGGGCTCTTTTTGTCCATGGGCTTGTCACTCGGCTCCCGTTGTACGCGGTGTCATATCGGGTTTCGCCAGCGGATTGCCAGATATGCCGCGCCTGCGCCAGAGCCTCCCGCGCGGCTTGTTGATCACGGGGTTGTATGGTTAGGCTTTCCGGCACGCCCCCGAGTAGCCCTATGCTTTTCAACTCCTACCCGTTCATTTTTGTGTTCCTGCCGGTCGTACTGCTGGGCTATTTCGCGCTCGGCCGGAGGAGCAATCTGGCACCCGTGATCTGGCTGGCGCTGGCGTCGCTGGCCTTCTATTCCTTCAGCAACTGGCAGTTTGTGCTGTTGCTGTTGGGCTCGGTCGCCTTCAACTATCTCGTTGGCCTGTCGTTGATTTCGCGCCGCCTGCGCGCCGTCCCGCGATTTGCCGTCCTCACCTTCGGCGTCACCGGCGATCTCCTGGTGCTCGGCATTTTCAAATATGCCGGTTTTTTCGCCGCCAACCTCAATGCCCTGTTCGCGACCGGCCTTGTGGTGAACATCCTGCTGCCGGTCGGCATTTCCTTCTACACCTTCACCCAGATTGCGTTCCTGGTCGACGCCTACCGCGGCAAGGTCGCGCATTACGCCCTGCCGCATTACGCGCTGTTCGTCACCTACTTCCCGCATCTGATCGCCGGGCCGATCCTTCATCACAGGGATATGATCCCGCAATTCGAAGCGGCGAAATCGAAGCGACCGGATCCGCATCTGATTCTTTGCGGCCTGATCATTTTCGGGATCGGCCTGTTCAAGAAAACCGGCCTCGCCGATGGCATCCAGCCGCTGGTTTCGCTCGCCTTTGGCCCCGTCACGCCGTCGTTCGATCGGGCATGGATCGGCGCGCTGGCCTACACCTTCCAGCTCTATTTCGATTTCTCGGGCTATTCGGACATGGCGATCGGCATATCGCTGATGTTCGGGATCTTCTTGCCGCTCAATTTCAATTCACCCTACAAGGCCTGCAATATCATCGATTTCTGGCGGCGATGGCACATGACGCTGTCGCAGTTCCTGCGCGACTATCTTTACATCCCGCTCGGCGGCAACCGTCACGGTCCGTTCCTGCGCTATGTGAACCTGATGATCACGATGCTGCTCGGCGGCCTCTGGCACGGCGCGGCCTGGACTTTCGTCGTGTGGGGGGCGCTGCACGGGGCGTATCTATGCATCAATCACGCCTGGATCAATTACGGCCCCGCGGTCGCGCCGCGTTTTGCGCGGCTTGAGAATATCGCGGCGTCCATTCTGACGTTCGTCGCGGTCGTCGTCGCCTGGGTGTTTTTCCGCGCCGACAGCCTGACATCGGCGCTGTTCGTGCTGTCAAAAATGGCCGACCCTTCCCACATCGTTTTCGGCCGCGGCGAGGTCCTCCAAAGCGTGTTCGTTATGAGCTATGCCGCGATCGCCTGGTTCGCGCCAAATACACAGGCGATCATGGGTTACGACCACAGGAATCGCGCCGTCGGCGAGCAGCCTGGCGCGTGGCAGAGACGTCCGGTCTTTATCTATGTCACTGCGGCGGTGCTTGTGTTCGGGATTCTCGGAATCCAGCAGCACAGCGAATTCATTTACTTCAGATTTTAGAGCATGATCCGGAAAAGTGGCTACCAGTTCTCCGAAAAGGTCATACTCAAGCAAATGAGCGCACCGACGAGGAATCTGATCCGGTTTCTGTGCGCGAGCCTGTTCGTCATGGCCGCCGCGGCCGCGCTCAATTTCGCCGTCGATCCCCTGCAGATTTTCAGGCCCGCACGTTTGTTCGCGGCAATGTATTCGAATGACAGCCGCATGCAGGATGCCGGGCTGATCCATAGCCAGCAATACGATACCGTGTTCATGGGCACGTCGTTGGCGATTCATTTCCGGCAGAGCGACATCGACCGGTTTCTCGGCGTGAAGTCATTGAAGCTGGCGTTGAACGGCTCAACCTCAAACGAACAAAGCTTTGTCCTCGCGGCGGCGCTTGGGCAGCACCCGCGGCGGGTGCTCTGGGAGGTGGATGACTGGATCTTCCATGATGGCCCGGACATCGATTCGAATGTCTACATGCCGGCCGATCTCTACCGGCGAAACGCCAGGGGATTCGCCGGCTATTTGCTGAGCGGAAGCATGGCACGGGAATCGGCGTGGATCCTGGCGCGATCGATTCCACCGCTCGAGCCGATCGTGGCGCGCCTGACCAATGGCGTGATGTTCAAATTCCCGATTTCCCGCGTTGATGAAATCAATATTCTGCGGCCGGATTTCGACATCGTCGGGACCTACAACGCCAAACAGGCGATGGTCGCCTTCAGACACATCACCGATCCGGTACGCAGCAAATACCTGGCGGATGATACCGATTATGACGTGAAGGTTCGCGTTTTCGAGCGCGACGCGGTCGGCCTCATTGCAGCAAACCCGGACGTGGCGTTCGACATCTACATGCCGCCTTATTCAATATTGCAATGGGTCGCGCTGCGGGACACTTCGCCGGAAATTCTGAAAAGCGTCTACGATTTTTCGGCCTATTTCTGCCGGCGGCTGGCGGCGTTTCCGAACGTCCGTCTTTTCGATTTTCGCAGCATTGAGGAAGTCACGCACAATTTGGATAACTACCTCGACGTGATCCACCATTCACCGGCGGTTGACATGAAGATTCTTGCCTGGCTCGCGCAGGGCAAGTATCGCGTCGATCCGGCCGCGCCGACGGCCTATCTCGATCGGCTCAAGGCGCAGGTCGAGGCGTACCGGATGGAGGATGTCGGGCGGTGATAGCCAGTCCACCTCTCCCCGCAAGCGGGGAGAGGTGAAGCAGGCTCAGAATTTCTCCATAACCTCGCACTAATTCCGCAGCCGCGTGCCGGCATTGCCGCCGAACACCGGAATCCGGTTGACCGCGAGCACCACCGCGAAGGTGATCACCAGCATCGCGATGCCGAGCACGGAGATCGCGGCAAGGTCGCCGCTCTCGTTGAGGTCATAGATCAAGACGCTGATTACCTTGGTCTGCGAGGTGAACAGCACGATTGCCGCGGAAAGCTCGCGCATCACGCCGATGAAGATGAAGCACCATGTCGCGATCACGCCGGTGCGCAACAACGGCGCGGTGATCTTTCGCAGGGATTGCAGCCGCGTCGCGCCGAGAATGCGGCTCGCGTCTTCCAGCTCCGGATGGATGGTGGCAAACGCCGCCTGCAATTGCTGATAGGCCGACGGCAGGTTGATGGTCAGAAACGCGATCAGAAGGATCCACAGCGTGCCGTACAGAACGAAGGGCGGCCGCGTGTAACTCAGGAACAGGCCGACGCCGAGTACGATGCCGGGAACGGCGACCGGCGCGGTGGCGAGAAAGCCGAGCACGCGATGTCCCGCGATCACCTTGCGGGTCGTGACGTAAGCAATCACCAGCGCGAGCAGGGTGCCGGCGGTCGCGGTCGCGGTGCCGAGGATGACGGTGTTCTTGAGCGCAAGCTGGGTCGACGACAATTCGGTAAACACGAACACGATGTTGTGCAGCGTGAACGTCGAGGGCATCACCAGCGTGGTGGCGTTCGGAGAAAATGCGGCGTTGAACAACGCAAAATAGGGCAGAAACACCGGATTGAGCAGCATCACGAGACAAAAAGCCAGCGCCGCCCAGCGCCACTTCTTCATTTCAACGCGGCGCGGCGCGCCATATTTGCCGCCCAAGACCGAATAGCCGCGACGCCCGAGAATGAACTTCTGGCCTTGCAGCAACAGGATCGTCAGAATCAACAGCGGCACCGCGGCAGCCGCGGCGAGTTCGAGTTTCGGCGGATACTGAAACAGGCTCCAGATCTTCGTGGTCATGGTGTGGAAGCCGGCCGGCAGCGCCAGGATCGCCGGTGAGCCGAACAGCGTCATGGCCTGCAGAAACGCGATCAAGGCACCGGCGACCAGGGCAGGCAGCGCCAAGGGAATCGTCACCCGCCGCGCCGTGGTCCACGCCCTTCCGCCGAGAATGGCGGAGGCATCCTCGAGTTCGCCCGGCATGTTGTCGAGCGCGTTCGCGACCAGCACGAACACGAAGGGGAAGGTGTAGCAGGAAATGACAAAGATCATGCCGGCCAGCGAATAGATATTGAACAGGTGCTCGTCGGAGTCCGCGCCCGTGATGACGCGATAGAGCTGATTGAATAGCCCGCTGTTGGGCGCCGCCAGCAGCTCCCAGGCTACCGCGCCGAGAAAGGGCGGCGTCACGAACGAAGCTGTGACCAGCGTGCGGATAAATTGCCGTCCCGGCATGTCGGTGCGCGATACCAGCCATCCCATCGGAGCAGCGACGGTGCAGCAGGCGATGGCGGAGGTGGTCGCAATGATTGCGGTCGTCAGCAGTGGATCGAGGAAATCGGGGTCGGTGAACAACGTGACGAAATTTTGCAGCGTCAGGTGACCGGTCTTGTCCGTGACGCTGTAGATCGCAAGCCACGACATCGGCAGCACGATCAGTGCAATCATGAACGCCGCGAACAGCCAGAGGACCGGCTTGGTCCAGTCGATCCTGGCCTTGGGAGTGTCGATGCTTTCGGTGATGGTCATGTTATCCGTTACACCCGAAACAGCCGCGCATAGCGAGTCTTGATCTCTTCCGCCATCTTTTCGACCCCGGCGGCATCTTCCTTCATCAGCTTGATGTCGGAAATCTTGCGGCGTCCCGGTTTCGCCTGCACCTGCGGGTGAACCGAATATTGCGCCGTGAAATCGGTGAAGAACTGCTGGGTTTGGCGCGTATGCAGCCAAGCCTGAAACAGTCGTGCGGCGTTGGGATGCGGAGCCGCGGCAAAGATCCCGGTCGGGCCCGAGATGGTCGGCGTGCCCTCGGCCGGATATATCGGTTCGACCGGCTGGCCGGCCTCTTTCAAAAGCACGACATTGTAATCGTTGCCATCTGCCATGATGGCGCGCTCGCCCAGCGACAATTTTTTCGGCGGGTCGGTCGACGATTGCACCTGCATGACGCGTTGCTTCGACAGCCTCTCCAGATAGTCCCAGCCGAGTTCGCGAACGAGCTGGAACGTCGCCGTCATGATGGTGCCGCTATAGGCGGGATGGCCCTTGACCATCTTGCCGGCCCATTTCGGGTCGAGCAGGTCGGCAAAGCTTGCAGGCGCGTCGGTGGATTTGACGAGGCTGGTATTGTAGGCGATCGACGACAGCCAGATCCGCGAGGTCGCGTACATGCCGTCGGGATCGCGGGAGTTTTCGGGAAAATATTTCGCGATGTCGCCGGAGACGAACGGCGCCAGCCAGCCGTTCCGCTTCCATGAAATGAAGTGAGAGGCATCGGCAGTAGAGACCACGTCGGCGGCACGGATGCCGGAGGCAAATTCCTGCTCGATCCGCTGAAACAGCCGCTCGGAGCCGGAGCGCTCGATCTGCACCTGGATTCCCGGATATTGGCTCTCGAAGGCTTTGCCGAGCTTTTCTCCCACCGGCAAATCCATCGCGGAATACAATATGACCTTGCCGTCTTTCTTGGCCGCCTCGATGGTTTGCGGCGTGATCTCAACCGGTTCCGGGGCGGCCGCCTTGAGCGGAACGGCGAAAAGCGAAAGCCCAAGCGCCGCCGATCCCTTGATGACGTTGCGTCTGGACCACTTTCGCCGCTTCATCGCATAGCCTTCCAGTTACCGGCGGAGCGCCCGGCAACGGTCGGCCGGCAGCGTCAGCCAGACCTCGGTGCCGGCAGGAACGGCAGTTTGCGTCGATGTAACGGCGCGCAATGTCGTGCCGTCGGCGGTCTCGACCATGTAGTCGCGGTTGGCGCCGAGGAACACCTGCCGCGTCACGGTCGCCTTGACGGCGTTGTCGGGAGTTTGCGGCGCAGTCGTCGAGAGCCGGATGTCATGCTGCCGGATGGCGACCGCGACATTTTGGTTGGGGGTCAGTTTCGCACCGACCACGCGCAGCGTCGCGCCGGAAAACGTGATGTGGTTCGCGTCGCGGGCGGTTCCCTTGATCACATTGCTCGCGCCGATGAAGCGCGCGACGAATTCCGATTGCGGCCGGTCGTAGATGTCTTCGGGCGTGCCGAGCTGGTCGATCTTGCCGCCGTTCATCACCGCGATCAGGTCGGCGGTGGTCATCGCTTCCGACTGGTCGTGGGTGACGTAGACCGTCGTATAGCGGTATTCGTCGTGCAGCCGGCGGATTTCAAACCGCATTTCCTCGCGCAAATTGGCGTCGAGGTTGGAGAGCGGCTCGTCGAGCAACAGGGTTTCCGGCTCGACCACGAGCGCGCGCGCCAGCGCGACGCGCTGCTGCTGGCCGCCCGACAATTCGCCCGGATAACGCTGCGCCAGGATTTCGAGTTTGGTCGTGGCAAGGATGGCAGCGAGTTTCTTGCCGATGGTGTCGCGGTCGAGCTTGCGCAGGCGCAATCCGTAGGTGATGTTTTCGGCCACCGTCATGTGCGGCCACAGCGCGTAGCTCTGGAAGATCATCGACATCTTGCGCTGCTCGGGCGGCAAGGTGCGCGCGGCCGACGACACCAGCCGGTCGGCGACATGGATTTCCCCATCCGTCGGCTCGAGGAAGCCGGCGATCAGCCGCAGCGTCGTGGTCTTGCCGCAGCCCGAGGGCCCTAGCAGGCAGATCAGCTGCCCGTGGTCGATCCGCAAGGAAACATTGTCCACGACCGCCAGCGATCCAAAACGCTTGGTCAGGCCACGCAATTCAACGGACGCCAATCACATCACTCCCTGTTCCCTGCCGCGCGCATCTGCCGTGACCAGGCCGACGCCATCGCTGTCAACCTGATTGGGACGAAAAACGGTGCCCACATCTGTTGCGGAATACGCGCGCGCCGTTGCCGGCCGCTTATTTATCGCCAGATCAATATAAGCACGAATGCAGGGCGGCCGAAAAGCCTTGTCGGGTCTCTGGCGGTCGCGTTTCGCCGAGCAGATCGACCGCGCACAAATCGCACATCGTGCGATTGATCGCCCATTCATTTTATGGTAGAGGCATTTATATAGTACTACTAAAGCGGGAAATTGGTCATGAAAAAGCTACTGCTCGCGTTGGGCCTTTTGGTCGGGTTTTCCGGTGCCGGGATTGCGGATCAACTAACCGCTCCGTCACTCTGGCAGAATCAGCGGGGGTCCGAACTTAGAATTACTGCTGTGGGCAGTAATGGAAGCCTTCGCGGCACGTTCACGAATTACGCCGCCGGTTTTCAGTGCCAAGGGATTCCCTATCCGATAGCCGGAACTACCACTCCGGGGCCGACAACCTTCACAGTCAACTTCGTCCAATGCAGGACGGTGACGACATGGAAAGGCACCGCATCCGTTTTTGGCATGCCGACGGATTGGGTGCTTCGCCACAACGGTCAGATCCAAACGGGCTCCGACTTCTTTTTTCGGATCAATTGAGGCGCAGTCCTTTCCGCGTCCGCCGCTACCGATCGCGGACGAGGTCGCGAGCCTCTGCTTGACCGGATAGCTAGCCTTTGCGACGTCAGGCGGGAACACTTTCGCCGAGCCAGCCGATCGCGGCCTCGACGCCGCCGCTGCCGTGCGGAATATCGAGCGCCTTGAGCGCGACTTCGATGACGCCCAGCGTCCCCAGGATCATCGGCGCATTGACATGGCCCATATGGGCGATCCGGAACGCCTGCCCGGTGAGCTCGCCGATCCCGACCCCGAGCACCACGCCGCATTTTTCCTTGCAATAACGCTGCAGCGGGACGGGGTCGTGACTCCCCGCCATCATCACGGTGGTGACCGTGTCCGACCGCTCGCCGGCCTCCGTGACATTAAAGCCGAGCACCTGGCCCTCGGCCCAGGTCGCGACCGCGCGGCGCACCGCTTCGCCGAGCAGCCGATGGCGCAGGAAAACGTTCGGCAGCCCCTCCTCGTAGATCATGTCGATCGCCCGCCGCAGCGCGAACAACAGATGGATCGGCGCGGTGCCGCCGTATTTCCGGTAGTTCTCGGCCATGTCGCGCTCGGTCCAGTCCCAATAGGGCGTCCGCAAATTGGCGGTCTTGTGAATTTGGTGGGCGCGGTCGTTGACGGCGCAGAAGCTCAGGCCCGGCGGCGTCATCAGGCCCTTCTGCGAGCCGGACATCGCAACATCGATGCCCCATGCGTCCATCTCGAACGGCATGCAGCCAAGAGACGCCACCGTATCGACCAGGAACAGCGCGGGGTGACCGGCCGATTTGATCGCCTTGCCGATGGCTTCGATGTCGTTGAAGACGCCTGAGGCGGTATCGACCTGCGCCGCCAGAATCGCCTTGATCTTGTGCTCCTTGTCCTGCCGCAGCCTTGCCTCGACCTCGGCCGGGCGAATGGCGCGGCGCCAGTCACCCTTCAGCACCTCGACCTCGGCGCCCATCGCGGCCGCCGCATTGCCCCAGCCGACGGCAAACCTGCCGCTTTCCAGCACCAGCACCTTGTCGCCGCGCGACAGCACGTTGCTGATCACGGCTTCCCAGGCGCCATGGCCGTTGGCGATGTAGATGTAGGACCGGCCCTTGGTGGCGAACAGCTTGGAGAGATCGTGCAGCAGGCTCTCCGTCAACCGCATCATCTCGACGGAATAGATGTCCAGTGCCGGGCGGTGCATCGCCTGCAACACCTCGTCGGGCATGGTGGTGGGCCCGGGGATTGCCAGGAATTCCCGCCCGGCGCGAACGACCATTTTCGTGATTCCTCTTGGGGGTGGCTTCGGGGAAGGGAATGCCGGGGAATGGCGGGAAATTCAAGTGAGATCAGGCTGATATTAGAGTGAGGCAGTCATGCGCCGCGCTATTTTGCCAAGGGGTCGACGATCGCGTGCCAGATCTGATCCTTGATCTCGGTCGCGGCCGGGCTCGGAATGATGTCGGCCGGCCCCGTTCGCCTTTGGCAGGCTGTGACCAGGCGCAGAATCCATACCTCGCCATCGGTGTAATAGGGATCGCCGCCGCCATTGCGCCCGGTCAGTGTGACCCCGATGCCGGTCACCTGATATTTGGCATCGACCAAGTGCGCGGTTTCGAGGTCGGCGGCGAGCAGATCGCGGTCGGCGTCGACATCGGCGGCGATATGGTGGGTGATGGCGCCGGTATAGTGGCTGACGCCGACGCCGCGATCGAAGGTCGCGTCCCCGAGCCAAACCGGGCGCTTCTCCTCGCCCTCGTCCAGCACCTTCCAGAATCGCACATGATGGCGGCGATCGGCGCTGGCGCCGACCGGCTTTTCGAACGCCAGATCCTCGCGCCGGCCGAGATAAAACAAGGGGCTTACCGGCGCATCGCGATAGGGCCGGTCGAGCAGCACGCTGCCGGCGATCTCGATCGAAGACCGCAACGTCACGGGATCGGCGGGATACCAGCCGGCGGCCTGCATGGCGCAGAGCACGTCGAGCTTGTCGCCGATCAGCCCGACATTGATCGGATCGCCGGGAATGCCCTGCGCGGTGCGCGTCACCATCGGAAGGTCGGCCAGGCCGCGCTGATGCTCGTGGTGGCTCCACAGCGCCGGCAGCGCGAGGTAGGCGAGGGTGGTATAGGCAAGGACGATGCCGAGCGCCGCGAGCAGGAATCGCTCCAGCCGCGCATGGGCGTGGTGCGGCGGCAGGAATAGCTCTGCTGGATCGTCGGCCAATGCGTCGTGCTTTCACATTATCGTTTTCACGGGCTCCATCCTTGGAGACGCGCTCCCGACGGGGCGCTCCTCAGCGATGAGGCATGAACTCCCCTCCCTCCCCGCCGCTTCGCGGGGGAAGGGGAGAAGATCAACCTCATGATGAGCGCGCGTCCGAACCATGCGGCCTCAGCTTATCGCCGTGTCTCGCGACAGCCGGCGGCCTCGGCCTCCTCCACCGAGCAGAACCAGCGCGTGCCCTTGGAGATCTTCATCTCGATCTTCGCATACCAGCGGCTGGTCGGCTTGTGGTAGATGCACTCGCCGGCACGATTGACGTTGCCCTTGATGGTGCATTCGGGCGACGGCGCCACCGATCCGGACGCCGACGCAAGCAGGATCGCATGCGCACTTTCGGGCGCCTTGGCGGCGCCCAAGATCGGTCGTCTTCTTGTTGCGGACGCGCCAGTCCCACGGCGCGATGAACGCGCCCTGCCACATGCCGGCCTTGGCCTCGCGCGCCGCCTTCTCGTCTTCGTCATAGTCGTGGGAGAACCGCGTATAGGACAGCGCCCAGCCGTTGCGCACCAGCCATTTCTGGATGTCCTCGCCGTCGACCTCGCATCGCGCGATCGTTCGGCCGCGGCGATCGGCGGTCTGGCGCACATGGCAGGTCCAGATTTTGTTGTCGGCATGCTTGATCAGTTCGTCGCGCGCGGCAACGCCGCAGGTCCAGCGCTCGCCATTGTTGTTGAGGCAGAGCTGATCCACCGACGGCGCGTCGATGCCGCCGAGGCGAATCCGGCTGCTGCCGATCATTGACCTGGTCGCCCTCGCGGACTTTCGCAGGTCCGGTGATGTCGGCGGCCCGCGCCATCACAGGCAGGAGGAATGCAACGATGGCGAACAGGAATATCCGGCGCATGTGAAAGCGGCCCGTGCAAAATGTAATTGCAGCACAATGGTGACGGATTGTGGTGCGGATTGGGCCTCCACGCCAGCATTTCATGCGGGAATGCGCCTTCAATTTTATGCCATGCGGACCGTCATTCACCCGTCGCCCCTGCGAAAGCAGGGGCCCATCCGCCGCGGCCCCTCGGTTCATGCGCAGCCGGCAGACGTCCTTCGTACCAACTGACTGCTGTGGTTATGGGCCCCCTGCTTTCGCAGGGGCGACGCAAAGTTTCCTTGCGCTGCCAGGCCCTAGCCGCCACCCCCCGCGCCCAACATCGCCTTGCGCGCCAGCGCGAGTCCCATCAGCACGAAGGCGGAGGTGGCCTCAGGCCCGCCCACCAGGATGCGCGTCGGCGTCTTCATCTTGTTCCACTCATAGGCCTTGAACGGTCCGTGGCGGCCGCCTTCGCCGAGATGGCTGACGATGCAATTAAGCGCCGGCGCAAAGCTTGCGACCTCGGCGCCGAGATGGCCGAGCGCGATCAGCGCCAGCGCCGCGTCAAAGACGTTCATCTCGCTTGCGATCAATTCGTCCCTGCACATAGGCCAGCACATGCTCGCGGATCAGAGTCGAACGCGCCGTCGGGGTCGATCGCCTGCCGCGCGGCATGCGGCAGCGCTGCGAACGCCGCGTAGCAGCGGCCGAAATAGGCGCAGTAAAGCTCCGGCAGATAATAGATATGCGAGCGCGGGTCGGCGAAGGCGCCGCTGGCCGCAAGCCGCCGCTGGAAGTCGACGATGCCGCGCAGCGTATCGAGCCGCTGCGGCGTCTCCAGCACTTTCCAGCGCGCAAGGTTGCGGAAGGAGACCTCGAGAATGTCGAGATTGAGCGTCGGGTCGAGGTCGTTGCCATAGGGCCGCTCGCCCGCAAGACTGTCGATCCAGGTGACGACGCCGCCCTCATAATCGATATTGTCGTTGAGCGGCACCGTCACCCTTGGCTCGTTGACGCCGGCGCTGACCTGATGGCCGGCGTAGAAATCGAGCAGCGGCTGATCGAGCATCGGATCGTCGCAGCTCCCGCCTGCGTTGCGGCCGAGAACGCGCAGGCGGTGGTGTCGCAATCCGGCACGTAGAGGCCGAAGCCGAGGTCCTGCTTGATCTCGGTGAAGAAGCGCGAAAAGCGCGGATGCGGCGGCGGCGCCATCGCGGTGACGACGCTGAAGGCGCGGCCGTCTGGCCCCGCGCACCTCCTCGCGGCTCGGCCTCAAGGCAAAAATCGACCATCTCGGCGATCGCACGCCGCGCCGCGCCGGTCTCTTCAGCCGAGGCAAGCCCGGTCTCGATGAAGCTCAACAGCGCCTCGGTATAGAACGCGTCGTAATAGGCCGAGCGGTGGCGGATCTGCATCGGCTGCCACATCGGCTCGGCAATGCCGGTCCACGGCGGGTTGATCAGGTCGCGCGCCGGCGAGCGCGCGATGAAGATCCGCGCCAGGTTGAACAGCAGCGTCGAGTTCTTGTAGCCGCGCGCATTCAGCCCCGTCAGCGCCATCAGGAATTCGCGGCCGCCGCATATCCGGATCGCCGATCAGGTTGAAGGCGGCATAGGCCGGGATGAAGCCGCTTCGTTCGAAGCAGCGCAAGCAGATGCGCGCCGCAGGTGCGGATCGTCAGCTCGATCTCGCTTAAGGTAGGCGGCGCCGCCACCCGGCCGGCCGGCCTGGCCTGCTTGTGCCTCAGCTCGATGGTGTCGAGCAGTTCCGCCACCGGCGCGCCGATCGCTGCCCAGTCCGGCGCCGCATCGTCGCGCGCCCGCACCAACGCCTCGCGCAGGCCGTCGAGCCTGGAGGTGTCGTTGAGTTCGATCAGCCCGGTCCGCCGCAACAGCGGCGCGCAGCGGCGCGTTGCCGAGCGCGGTCTTGTAGAATTTCGCCAGATGAGCGTCGCCGCCGGCCCCGTTGAGCAGCAGGGGATCGCAGACGTCGTAGAGCGACGGGCCGTCCTTTCGGCCGTCAGCGCGCGGTAGGCGGCCCCGGCGACATCGTGAAACGCCATGAAATTTCTTTCCGCGCGGTTTGGCCGCACGTTCCGCCCATCTCAGCCGAATGGGCTTTGACCCCCTATCCAGCTCGGTCCCATCCCCAGACTTGCAAGTTTGCAAGCCCTTGAAAAATGGCACGAAAGGGAAGCCAAGAACAAGGAGAAGGCCAAGGGGAAGGCCGGGAAATGACAACAAAATGCGTAAGCACGCACAAAAGAATGGTCTGTGTGAGGAAAATCACAGCTCGGGCAGGGCAGTGGCGGGCACATTCCCAGGCGCAAATCAGGGTCACGGACGGTATCTGGGTGAGTAAAAAGCCAGCGTTAACGGACGAATAAGGTTGTCGGAGAGGAGCCGGCAGGTTAAGGGTTTGTTTGTTGCGGTGCCGCAAATTGAGCATAATTCAACGTCAAACGACCCGCACCCCCGAAAACCAAAGCGACCTTGGCGCGACTAAGTGACGCGCGCTCGGATGACTGACAGGGATGAGAATCGCGATGAATTTCAACAAGCTCGGCATCTCCCGTCGTTCGCTCGCCATTGCCACGGCGCTGGTCGGCATGGTGTCGCTGGCGATCGGCGCCCATGCGGCGCTGAACAAGCGGGCGCTGGATGCGGCCAAGGCGGTCGCGACCGAGCAGGCCGACTTCGCGGGCAAGCGCGCTTCCCGGATCGCGCTGGTGATCGGCAACGGCCATTACCCCGACGCCAACGCGCCCCTGACCCAGCCGATCAACGACGCCCGCGCCTTGACCGCTGCGCTGCGCCACGACGGCTTCGACGTCGACGTGGTGGAAGACGCCACCCAGGACGACATGGCCCGCGCCATCGCCCGGCTGAAGTCCAAGGTCAGGCCCGACTCGGTGGTGATGCTGTTCTTCGGCGGCTACGGCATCCAGGCCGGCCGCGAGAGCTACATGATCCCGGTCGACGCCACGATCTGGAAGGAAGCCGACGTGCGCCGCGACGGCGTCAGCGTCGAATCCGTGCTCGACGCCATGAAGGAGCACGGCGCCTGCGCCAAGCTCGTCGTGCTCGACGCCTCCCGCCGCAATCCTTACGAGCGGCGCTTCCGCACCTTCTCCCATGGGCTCGCGCCGATCAGCGCGCCCGACAACGCCCTGATCCTGACCTCGGCGACGCCGGGCCAGGTGGCCGACGATTCCAGCGGCCAGCATTCGGTGCTGGTGACCGAACTGCTCAATAACCTCAACGGCCGCGCCGCCGCGAAGTCGGCAGCCGCCGAAACCGTCTTCAACAAGACCCGCGTCGCCATCTCCCGCGCCTCCGACGGCGCCCAGGTGCCCTCGGTCTCCTCCTCGCTCCTCGAAGACGTCCGCTTCGGCATCAACGCCGGAAGCTGAGGGTTCTCCGTCCCTCGCTCATCCTCATTCCGCCCTCACCGGCGGCGGACTCCCTCGCCCCGCTCTTCGCGGGGAGAGGGTTGGGGTGAGGGGCTGCTACCGCAAGTTCTGAAATTCAAGTGAGCGCGGTAGCCGGCCTCATCCGGGTTGAATGAAGTCTATGCGGAGAGTCCCCCTCACCCGGATCGCGCCGGACGATGCTTCGCATCGCCGGGGCGATCCGACCTCTCCCCGCAAGCGGGGCGAGGTGAAGCCCTAATTCCCCTCCGCGGCTGCCGTCACCGGCCGCACCGGGTCGCCCTCGCGCAAAAGCGCGCCGGCCCGCGCCACCACGATATCGCCCTCGGTCAGCCCCTCCTTGATTTCGACCTGGCCGCCGGACATCAGCCCGACCTCGACCCGCTTGGTCTCGACGCGCGCGCGCCGCACCACCTGCACCACGGTGCCGCCGGCGCCATAGAGCACGGCGGTGAGCGGCACCGAGAGGCCGCAGCTCTGCCCGATCGTGATCAGGCGCGGCCACTCGAATTCACCAGCAGTTTGCGGTTGGTGGTGAGGGAGACGAACACCTGGCCGAGCTGGACGTTGGGCTCGACGGTGGAGCCGACGCGGCGGACCTTGCCCTCGATCTCGCCGGCGCCGACGATTTTCACCCGCGCGGTGTTGTTGACCTTGATCCGGTTCAGATGTTGCGTCGGCACCAGCGCCGACCAGGTCGAACTCGCTGCGCGCGATGATGGAAAACAGCGCCTCGCCGCGGGGCGAAGCGTTGGCGCCGATCACGGCGGTGGAAGCCGAGACCAGCCCGGCGACGGGGGTCTGCACCACCAATGTGCCGCCTTCGGGCAGCGTGAGCCGGGCGAGATTTTGCCCGGCGGTAACGCTGTCGCCGGGCTCGGCCAGGATTTCCGAGACCTTCAGGCCCTGCCGCTCCGGGCGGACCATGGTCTCCTCGCGCGCGATGATGGTGCCGGAAGCCTCCACGATGGCCGGAAAGCAGTATTTCGCCGCCTTCAGCACCGTCACCGATGCGCCCCTCGCCGCGTCCTTCGGGTTGTCGAAATCGTCCGCGGCGAGGGCGGGGGAGGCGAGGCTGAGGCAGACGAGGGTGGCCGCGAGGGGGGCGAGGAGGTGGCGCGAGGGGTGGGGAGAGAAGAAAGGAGGCATCGGCGGTCCCGTGCGGTTGACAGGATTATCGATAGCAGACGGGGGGCGTTGGGGCCAAGCAGAGTCCGAAAAGTAAGTGTAAAGATATCAGGGCATCGGGCGAGTTTGAATGAGTGATCTGGCCAGGAGGTCAGAAGGGTGCCGCAAAGATCAGGCGACTAACTCCTGCTCGAGCCATGGCGCTAAGTAACTTCGACCTTAATGCAGTTCGAGGGTATGGCTGACGAAGAGAAAATCGGAAGACCGTGGAACGATGGTGAGCTCGACGCCATTGTCGCCGACTACTTTTCGATGCTGAGGGCTGAGCTATCGCAGCAGCCGTATGTAAAATCTCACCATAGTGCGATCCTCATGAAGCAGGTCGGGCGAACGCATCGATCTGTGGAGTTCAAGCACCAAAACATATCCGCCGTCTTGGAAGAGATGGGACTGCCTTGGATCGTTGGCTACAAGCCCAAGAGAAATTATCAGGCAGCAATTTTTGGCGCAATTGACCGATATCTTTCGTCGAACGAAGATGTGGTCTACTAACAACTGCCTCCGAAGGTACTCGCAGTTAGCGATGACGCAAGTACGTTTGTAGATACTCCGAGATTGCAGCCTCCATCCGATAGACCTTGGCAGCTTGACCGTTTGATCAAGAAGTTCGATCCCGTGGAGCGAGACCTCCGTAACCGATCGTTAGGACGAGCGGGCGAGGAATTTGTATTAGCGGTGGAAAAGAGGAGGCTAGAGAAACTTCGGCGCCCCGATCTATTGAAAAAAATAAGGTGGGTCTCGGCGGAGGAGGGCGATGGCGCAGGATATGATATCCTTTCCTTTGAGCCAGACGGCCGAGAGCGTTTGATAGAAGTAAAAACCACAAATGGAGCAGCTAGAACGCCGTTCTTCCTGTCCGAAAATGAACGCCAG
Organism: uncultured Alphaproteobacteria bacterium; assembly: GCA_963722265.1. GTDB lineage: Bacteria > Pseudomonadota > Alphaproteobacteria > Rhizobiales > Xanthobacteraceae > Bradyrhizobium. The sequence continues at coordinate 425,620 of CAVRKR010000005.1, forward strand.
CGGGCTGTAGCATCTGCAGAATCGTGGCGCTTATATCGCGTCCATTCATTCGTTCAGAACCCGCGTATCTTTCTAATAACACCTCCTCTGAATGAAGCGCTCCACCTGCGTCCCGATACTTGGCGCGCTTCGTTTTCTTGATCGTTATAGCTCACCCTCGTCGGCGCGGACGGCGAAGTCATGTGGTCCTGACGCTCCGACGCTAGCGTCAAGTTGGTGGAATTAACTTTCGCCGCGCGTTTTGCATGTAACCATCCAATGGCAGCCATCGCAGCGTAATCCACGGTTCGGCCGAAGGCAAAAGGCGGAAAAGCGCCGAGATCGTACACTGGGATCGCAGGACGGCGTTCATTTGCCCGACGGCCTGCTCTGGCGTATTCGTGTCCAGCCTCATCCCGTCATTGCGAGGGCGATTATGCGGAGTCACGCATAATCGCCATTGCGAGGAGCAAGGCGACGAAACTCATGCCGCTTTTGTCAGAGGCCGCGCGCGTTCGATCCGTTTGCGTTCGCGCGGGGAATGCATCGCTTCCCACAGGTCGCTTCGCCGCTGCACATTGAGCCAGAAATCCGCATCGTTGCCGAACACGCGGGCAAGAATGAGCGCCGTCGCCGCGGTCACGTTGCGACGATCGTTGCACAGTTCATTGGCGTGCTTGCGTTGCACGCCCATGGCTTGCGCCAGCGCGCCTTGCGTCAGGCCGATCGGCTTCATGAATTCCTCGACCAGAATCTCGCCGATCGTCGCCGGCTTGCGCTTTGTCATCAACATGGCTTGCCTCATACATAGCTGTGATCGTCCAGATATACGTCTCTCGCCTCGCCTTGGCCGCTATCCCATCGAAAAATCAGCCGCCATCGCTTGTTGACGCGGATCGAGTGAAGACCGTCAAGCTTGCCGCGCAGCTTCTCAAAATGGTTGCTGGGCGGCGATCTCAAATCGCGGTCCGATGTGGCATCGTCGATCATCTGGATTTTGCGGAATAGGCGATCCACCAGATCGGACGGGATTTTCCTTGAACGAACGTCGTTGACGAAGAACTCCCGCAACCAGTCGTCCCGGAAGCTCAGAATCATGTCGCAACCCCATATGAGGCAATGTACCACGCTATGACCCACACCGCAATAGCGAGTGGCGCGTGAAATCGCCCTGGGGTTGCGGTATGCTACCCCATATGAACCATCCGATCCGAATCGAAAAAGAGCATAAGCGAAGCCCCTGACGAGAAGCTTTCGCGAGACGGTGCGGGCGCGGGCTCGCTGCGACGTCAAATTCCGTCAGGCACTGCTCGGCGAGGCGATGCAGGCGCTGGCCGATGGCAATCCCGAGCAGGCGCGCGCCGCGCTGTGCTCGGGCATCAACGCAACGAAAGGTATCCTTCACAACCAGGAGGGCGGATCATGAGTGTAACCGCCAAGCTCTTCATGCATGGCCGTAGCCAGGCCGTGTGCCTGCCCAATGAATTTCGCTTCGAGGGAACCGAGGTGCGTATCAGCAAGGTCGGCGACAGGGTAATCCTCGAGCCGATCGGCGAGATCAAGCCGATGCCATGGGACCTGATCGACGGGCTCGGCGACAAGCCCTTCATGCCGGAAGGCCGCGACCAGCCTGCCTTGCCCGCCGACCACGTGGTGTTCGAGGAATGATCCATCTCGACACCAATGTCGCGATCGCGTTGTTGAACAACAGCGCTCCGCAGGTTCGCGCGCGCTTCGATGCCGCCCGGTCGGCGACGGCGCTCGGGATGTCCGTCATCGTCTATCACGAACTGATGTATGGTGCGGCCAAAAGCGACCGGAAACAGTCCAATCAGGACAAGGTGGCGGTCTTCATCGCCGGAGGCAATTTGACGATTTTTGCTTTTGCCGAGGAAGATGCCCGCGAAGCCGCCGACATTCGCGCGCATCTCAAACGGCAGGGTGAGCCGATCGGTCCGTACGACGTGCTGATCGCGGCACAGGCGCGGAGGACCGGGGCGACGCTGGTCACGGCGAATACTGCTGAATTCGAGCGCGTGCGGGAACTGTTGGTGACGGATTGGGCGGCGTGATGGGCAACGATATCATATGTCCGAGGAGGCGATCATGCGGGTCTTGAAATGGGGCGACAGCCTGGCCGTGCAGTTACCCAACGCGTTGGTCGAAAGGATGGGTTTGAGAGCCGGCGACGAAATCAACATCGTCGACGTTGTCGAACGAACACTGGTTGTCCAAACAGAAGACCTGCGCAAGGCCGCGATTGAACGCCTGGCCGACCGCAACTGGACGCTTCCCGCCGATTACAAATTCGATCGCGACGCGGCTAACGAACGATGAGCGGCAGCCGGTTCGGACGCTGATCGGCCTTGCGCCTAACGGCGAATTTTTTGAACCGAATCAAGCTGATGCTACCTGTCCAGTCCCTTCCCAAAAAATATTACGCTGGTCCTGTCGGGCAAATCATCTCTACAAGCTCGCCCCGTCCCGCCTCACCAAGAGGGGCGTTTCGCGATCGTCACGAACGTTGGGTGCGGGATGCGGTGGACGCTTTGGCGCCTTTGACGAATGGCGCGTCAGGCGGACGGCGAAGTCGTGTGGTCCTGACGCCCCGACGCTGGCGTCAAGTTTGCGAGGTGATGATCTCGCGGGCGACGGTGGCAAGAAAGCCCGGTCACCGGCTATCGAATGCACACATCTTTGTTGCAGAGATTGACGGAGACTGATTCCCTGGTGGGTGTTGGATTCGCGGAGGGCGGTCTTATGTCGATGGAGATTGGACTGGGACGATTTGGCGATCGTCGCCTGGAAAAAGGGGGGCGTCGTTGCATGCGGCCCTTGTTCGACGGCCTTGTCCGTGCATTCGGCGCCTTGCAGGAAACCGGGCGCAGGAGGTGCGGTTCACGCGTTTTTTGCGCAACGAAAGGGTAGGCGTCGCAGAGATGGCGAGCCATGCGGCTTCGCGCACGGCGGCGCGTGTTGCTGGTCGCGAGATCATCGTGGTTCAGGATAGCAGCGAACTGGCGCTTGGCGGACGGCGGGCGCGAGACAATGGGTATGGACCTGTTGGCAAGGGCGGCGGAGTACGTGGGCTGCTGTTGCATGCAGCGCTCGCGCTTGATGCCGGCAATGGTGCGTTGCTGGGTCTTGTTGATGCCCAGGTCTGGAATCGGGACAAGGGTGTGGTGACGCCCCGGCGCTCGCGCGCAACAGCGGACAAGGAGTCCCAACGTTGGCTCTCGGTCGTGGCACAATCCGGCGCGGTATTATCGACCGCGCGTAGCGTGACCGTCATCTCCGACCGGGAAAGCGACATTTATGAGCACTTCGCGCGACGTCCGGCGAATGTGGAGCTGATTATCCGGGCATCCTGGAACCGCAAGATCGAACTGCCATCCGGGACATCTGCGCAGTTGTTTGCATTTGTTGATGGCTTGCCGGAGGCGGCCCGGTTCAGCGTGAAGATTCCTGCGGCGCCGGGCCGCAAGGAGCGGACGGCTGAGCTTGCCTTGCGCTTCTCGCCTGTGACGTTGTGCAGGCCACATCCAAGCCCCGCCCCTGATCTACCCGCTATGATCCGCCTGACCATGGTGGACGTTCGGGAACTGCCATCGAAGTATAATGGCGAGCCGATCCATTGGCGGCTCCTCACCACAGGTGTTGTGAGAAGCCCAAAACAAGCACGCCGGATCGTAGATCTCTACCGCAGGCGCTGGACCATCGAGGAGTTCTTCCGCACGCTCAAGTCAGCGGGTTTTGATATCGAGGAGGCTGACATTGGCGAACCCGAGGTCATGATCAAGTTCGTCGCCGCAGCCGCTGTGGCGGCGGTCACGATCATGCAGTTGGTCCGCGCCCGTGACGGAACGACCGAGGAAGAACTGGTCGAGGCTTTCGACCCGGATGACCAGCCTGTGCTCGAAGCCCTGTCTTCTCAACTCGAAGGGGCCACCGCGAGGCAAAAGAACCCACATCCAAAAGGTACGCTTGCCTTCGCTGCATGGGTCATTGCTCGGCTCGGAGGATGGACCGCCTATTATGGAAAGCCCGGTCCAAAGGTAATGCGAATAGGCCTCGAGGCCTTCCGCCGCATCAAATTCGGCACCACTCTGAGGCTCCCAAATGTGTGAATCGAATAGCCGGTCCCCGGGGAGAGCGCGAAGGAAACCGTTAAAACCATTGCGCAGGGAAGGCCGGGCGAAACCGGCGAACCTGTGGTGACTACACTCGTGTGCTTTTTGTTTTCGCACGCGAGGCTTCTGTAACGGGCATCGAAGAGTCAATCCCTTTTTGCGTTATCCATTCGCCGGGCACGTGCTTCTGTCCGGGATCGGCACAAGGCCGTCGCCTGATGGGGTTCATGAGAGGAACAGGTCGGCCAATCTGCGGAAAACGTGATCGCATCGTTGGTTGCGTCGACAACTCGCGTGACGGCCTGGCCTGGTCCATCGTCCCGGCGAAGGGACTTCGCTTCGGGGAGAGCCTGGTGCGGTGGCCCGCCCGAAAACCGGTTTGTCCTCCGTGTTTTAGGCCGTTGCTGCCTTCGCAGCCGGATTGAACGGCACATTATCCTTGAGCATGCGGAGCATGATCACGGCGAGCTTGCGGGCCAGCGCCACCTTGGCCTTGTTGGTGCCGGCGCGTCGGGCGATCCGCATCGCCCAGCCTTTGAGTTTCGAGCAGCCCTTGATCGGCTTCGTCAGCATGATGTGGGCCGCCTCGTAAAGCGCTTCGCGCACTGAGGCATCACCGTGCTTGCTGATGCGGCCGGTGTAGTCGGTCTCGCCGGACTGATACTTCTTCGGGGTCAACCCGAAATGCGGCCCCGCCGGCTTCGATGACGTAAAGCGGGAGGGGTCATCGATCGCGCAGGCAAAGGTCAGCGAGACGATCGGCCCCACCGCCGGCGTCGACATCAAGAGCCTTGCCTTTTCATGAAGACGCGACATCGTGCGCACGCGCTTCTCAAAACCGTTGAACTCTGCAAGCAGAACGGCCCGCGCCCGCAACAGCGCCTCGCTGATGGTCTGAAGGTTCGGATGCCCCTTCACCAGTTCTTCGATGCGTCCGGCAAAGTTGGTCCGCGTCGTCTTGCCGACCTTCAGCCCGAAGCCGCGCAGGATCCCGCGCAGGCTGTTCTCGAGGTCCAGCAGCTTGCTCTGCACCAGCTTGCGCGCCGTCAGCATCGCGCGGATCTCCTGTGCCGCGATCGACTTGCAGTGCACAGGCCGAAACCAGCCGAGCCGCATCAGCTGCGCTATCTTGCGTGCGTCGTTGCGGTCCGACTTCACCGGCATTGCTTTGAAGGCATCGCTCACGTGCCGTGTCTCCAGGAGCTCAACCGCAAGGCCCGCCTCCTTCATGGCCGCATAGAGCCATTGCGACAGCGGCCCTGCCTCAAGTCCAATCCTGGCGAGCCCAAACCCGAGCGAGCCGATCCAAGCTATCAACGCTTCCGGTTCGCTCGCCACCTTGGCCTCCCGGACGATCTTGCCGCTGGCGTCGACAACGCACACGCTTGAGCATTCCAATGACACGTCAATTCCTGCATAATAGTCCATGGTCGTCCCTCCTTGATGCTTGGAGCGAGGCCTATCCTCGACTCCGTTACACCATCAGTGTGAGGGACGACCGCCTGCCTTCCAAGCAAGCCGCGCGACGCGCGCCATCAAACGGCGCCGTAGCTAGCGCGGCTTGCCTGAAGGCCCCGCGGCCCGTTACTCCATCTGCGGGTGCAATGGGCACCCGGCATTCCCCACGCCCTCTGTTTCTTGGGCGGATGTTCTTCGCATAGCCCGGGCGCGATCGGCGTCGCGGAATGCGAAGGTGTGTGTCTTGACGTCATTACGGTGGCTGCATCCTTCGAGACGCGCGCAAGGGCGCGCTCCTCAGGATGAGGTCGAGACCCTCATGGTGAGGAGGCGCAAAGCGCCGTCTCGAACCACGAGACCCCGGATGTCGGAGCTGTTTGACAGATTTGGATTGAGCGCGGTGACTCCCTCTCCCCGCGTGCGGGGGGAGGGTTGGGGTGAGGGGGGCTCGCCACAAACACCGGACTCGCGGAGAGTCCCCCTCACCCGGCGCTGTGCGCCGGCCTCTCCCCGCAAGCGGGGCGAGGCGAGGTCTAACCTCCTACTTCCTCCGCCGCGCGGCCTCCGCGGGCGCGGCTTCCGCAGGCTCCGCCACTTCGCCTTCCCCGCGCCAGCGCAAAATCTCTGCGGCCAGGATCGGATGGTTGAATCCCTTCAGGACGAGATCATCGAGCGGCCGGCCCTCGACCCATTGCTCGACCATGCCGTAGACGCGCCTGCTCACCACGATCTGGTTCGCCTTGGCTTCGTCGCAAAGGCGTGAAGCCAAATTGGTGACGCTGCCGATCGCGGCGTATTCGAGCCGTTGCTCGAAACCGATTTGCCCGAGCGTCGCATAGCCGAGCGCGATCCCGAAGCCAAACCCGAGGCTGAATGGCCGCGGTTGCGCCAGCGCTCGGTCAAGGCGCCGATGGTGTCGCGCATCTCCACCGCCATCTGCACCGCGCGCTTAGTGTGATCGGGCAATTGGATCGGCGCGTTGAACAGGATCATCACGCCGTCGCCGGCATAGCGGTCGAGCGTGCCTTCATATTTGAAAATCAGTTCGCCTAGCGCTGCGTGATATTCGCGCAGCACATTCATCGCCTCTTCGGGCTCGGTTGCCTCGGTGAAGGCGGTAAATCCGCGCAAGTCGCAGAACACCACCGTGACCTCGCGGCGGTGGCTGTCGAGCAGCCCTTCGTGGCCGTCGGAGGAGGCGATCAGTTGCGCGACCTGCGGCGCCAGAAAGCGCTCGAGCTTGCGGATGCGCTCGATCTCGGCGAGTTGTTTCTCGACCCGCTCCTCCAGCGATTTGTTCCAGTTCTTCAACTGCTCGGTCTGCTCCTGCAACTTGCCTGCCTGGCGCTGCACCGTGGTATGGGCGACCTCAAGTTCGCGGCCCTTCTGGTCCACTTCGGAAAACAGCCGCGCATTGCGCATCGCCAGCACCGCCTGGTGCGCAAAGGTCCGCATCAGCCCGATCAGATTCGGCGAGAAGTCGCCGGCCGCGCGCCGCAGCACCACCAGCGAGCCGAGCACGCCCTGCTGGTCGACTAAGCGGCACCACCAGCACCGAATGGAAACCGGCCGTCACCGCGACATCGCGCAGCGGGGTTTCGCCGGCGCTGGCGAGATCGGCGATCGCGACCGGTTCGCCGGTCTTGGCGGCTTCGCCGAGCACGCTCCCGCCCTCGTCGATCGCAAGATGCTGGCCTTCGTCCGGAATTGTTGATGCCGATCGCCTCGGCAAGGTTGAACCGGCGTTGGTCTGCGTCGTAGCCATAGATCAACACCGCATCGGCATGGGTGATTTCCAGCGCGCGCGCTCGCCACCGTCGGCAGCACCGCGTTGAGATCGAGCGAGGAGGCGACCGCGCGACCGACTTCCTCCAGCACCTTCAGCTCGTTGATCGATTGCGCGAGGTCGCGGGTACGCGCTTCGACCTTGGCCTCGAGGCCGGAGTAGGTTTCCTGCAGCTGGCCGGCCATGCTGTTGAACTGGTCGGCGAGTTCTTCCAGTTCGTCCTTGGTATGGACCTCGATGCGATGGCTGAAATCGCCTTCGCCGAGCCGCCGCGCGCCGCTCCGCAGCGCCGTGATCGGCACCAGCATGCGGCGGGCGAGGACGGTGCCGGCGAGGATCGCGACCACAAGCCCAAGCGCGATCAGAAGCGCGCCCCGCAGCAGTTGATCGCGGATCGGCGCCAGGGCCTGCGCGGTCGGCTGCTCGAAGAACACGTGCCAGTCGAGTTTGGGCACGGCGCTTGCGGCCGTCAGCACCGAATTGCCGTCGAGGTCGGTGCCGAAGCGCGATTGAAGAGCCGTCCTTCGGCAGCACGGCGTCTACCTGGGGAGTGCCGGCGAGGAACTTGCCCACTTCGGGGCCCTTGCTCGAACTCGCCAGCACCTGGCCGTGCGGGTCGATCACATAGGCAAAGCTCGATTTGCCGACCTGGGCATCGCCAAGGAAGTCGGCGAGGAAGCGCAGGTCGATTTCGGCCACCGTGACGCCGGCGTTGAAGCCGGAATGCGCCACCGAGATCGACATGAAGGCGTGCGAGCCCTGGAAGGTCGCCGGTGCGTAGCTCACGCTCTTGCCGTTGGTGTCGGTGAAGCGGAAGTCGCGGGAGAAGTCGGCCTTGCTGCCGATCGAAATCGAGGTGCGCGACAGGCGGAGCTGCTCGCGGCCATAGCCGTCGAGCAGCGAAAGCTGGTAGACGGCCGGCACCTGGTTCAGAAGCTGCGCGTAGTCGGCGCGGTGCTGGTCGATGGTCACCGCACTCGCACGCGTCACCCAGCTGATCTGGCGTTCGAGGTCGGCGATCGACTGGTCGATCCGGCGGGCGGTGGCTTCCGCCTTCTCGCCCATGGCGTCGGTCAGCGTGCTCTTGGTGGCGCGGTAGCTGATCCAGGTTTCCATCGCGCCGTTGACGGCCAGCACGAACACCACGAGCCCGACCAGCGCCGTGACGTATTTGGCGAACAGGCCCTCGCGCAGGAACCAGACCTCTTGTCCTTGACCCCGATCATCCAGACCCTCGTGCGCGAGCCTCCCGTTAACCCTGCGGGGACGCGCATCATAATGTCGTCAGTCATGCCCTCTTAGCACGTTTCGAGGGGTAGGGCCGGGGGTCTGACAGCGTGGTTAGCCGCAATTGCGGGCATTTTGGGCGGGGAATTCGGGCAGGTCGCAAGCCGTGTGGCTACCGCATCCCCGACCCCTCCCCGCAAGGGGAAGGGGAGAGTTGCAGCGGAAGTGCTCTGGAATGGACCGAAAAATCTCACCGGTTGAACAGCTGCCGCAGCACGTCATTCATCGGCTGGCTGTCCTGCTGCGCCTGTGGCTGGGAATCGCGTTGCGCGGGCGCTTGTGCTGTGGGTGCCGGGCTCGGCGCGGGTGCCGGCAGGCCGCGGCCCTGGTTCCGGCCGGTATTGGAACCTTGGCTGGGAGGCGGGCTAGCTCCCTGGCTCAATCCCTGCTGCAGCAGATTGCCCAGGGTTTCGCCGAGCTTGCCGCCGAGCAAATCAGATGGCCCGCCGCCGCTCGACGTGTTGCCGCCCAATCCGCCAAGCGCCACCTTGTCCGAACAGGCCCTTGCCCATCTCCTTGAGCTTGGCATAGGCGGCATCCGGATTGTCCAGTATGCCCGCCATCTCAGGATAGATGTTCGGCTCGGCCCAGGGACCCTCGATCACTCACGGGAATGCCGAAGCCGACCGGATCGGCGGCGCGGCCCTGGCCTTCGGTGGTCAGCACGAGCTTCGGCTCGACGCGGAACGCCAGCATCTTGGTGCCGAGGTCGACCGTCCCGGCGCCCGTCATCTTGCACCAGCGGGCCGACCAGGTTGAGATCGGTCGTGACCGCCTGCCCCCTGTCGATGCGGAACGAGGCCGAGAGCTGGCTGAGGTCGGTGGTCTGCTCCCGGCCCTCCTGCCAGCCCGACGAGCGTGTTCGACGTCAGCGAGCGGATCATCTGCGCGACGTTAAGGCCCTGGATCGCGCCGTCCTGGAAATTGGCGAACACGGTGCCGGCAAGGTTCGACATGATCGCGCGCTGGCTTTGGCCGGTCGAGCGCACCGTGATTTTCGCCTGCAGCTTGCCGTCGAGCTTGTCGAAGCCGGCGGCACTGCTCAACAGCGGCAGCGCGCGTACGCCGACGAGATCGCTGCGCATGGTGTAAGCGGGCGTGCTGCTGGAGGCATCGATGTCGACCTCGCCATTGGCCTGGCCGCCATAGGCGCCGAGATTGGAAATGACGCATTTGAACACGCCGCTGGCGAGCGTGGAGTCGATCGCGGCGGGGGCAAAATGCGCGTTTCCGATGTTGAGTTCGGCGGCCGAGATCCGCACCTGGGCATCGGCATAGTTCAGTCCGGTAAGGTCGATGGTCGCGTTGCTCCAGGATTGCGACGCCAGCTGCGAAGAGGATTGCGAATCCGGCGCGCCCGGTGGCGTATTCGCCGTGGCAATGCCGAGCCGCTGGAAATCGAGGTCGAGCTTCACCAGCGGCTTGCTCGAGACGTCGACCGAGGCCCAGCCGTTGAACGCGCCGTCGCCGACCGTGCCGGAGAGGCCGTTGATCATGACGACCGAGCCGTTGAGCCGGACCTCGGCCTTGGCCGACAGCGGCGCTTGCAGCACCCCGGGCGCGTCGAGGGAGAAGTCGAGCGGAACGTTCTGCCGCTCCAGCGGCGGCGCGGGCACGGCCGCCTTGATGTCGAATTTGAGCGGATGCCCGCCGGCGCGCGCGCTGCCCGTGACCCTGATCTTGCGGTCGGCGCCGATGACGGCGTTGGCGCTGATGCCTTCGATGCGGTTTTCGACGCGGTCGCGCAGGTTGGAAAACACCACCGTGCCGTCGGTCACCGTGACGCGCTCGATTTTGGGCGCGTCCTGATGCGCCGCGCCGGAGGACGGGGCCTGCCTGGAGGAGGCGGGCTTGGCCGCCGCCCGTCGCTCGCGCAGCAGCGGCACGTTGAGCACCGGGTGGTTGATCAGCGAGTTCGGTGATCTCGGGGTGGCCGGACCACACGCTGCCAAGCGTCATGTCGGCCTGGATGCTGCCGACGGTCAGGCGATTGCTGGCGTCGCGGTCTTTCGGTCCATCCAGCGTGACGTCGTTGATGGTCACGTTCAGCGACGGCCACAGGCCGATTTTGGTCGAGCCCGCGATCGTCAGCCGGTATCCGGTTTCGCGCTCGACCCGCTCCTGGATCGCCGAGGTCAGGAAGCCCGAGGGGATCCCGATGATCAGGATCAGCGCCGCGATAACGATAATGGCAGCGATGGCGCCGCCTGCAATTTTCAGGGCTCTCATGTCGATCTTCCAGACCCGGCGTCGGATGCGGCCCGGCCGCCACCCGGCGAGGCCCTTTTTTTCAAGCTTATCCCGGAAAGGGGAGGTGGCTCAAAGCCTGCAAAAATAATCCGAGGGTGCTGCAAAGGTATGTGACTTATGACACACTTCGCCTCCGGGAGGACCCTTCCAGCTATTGGGGCGGGTACTTGAGGGGATCGCAATGAGCAAACAGGCCGAATTTGCGGTTATTTTGAAGATGAATCCGATGTTCGCGGATCTTGGCGCCGACGAATTGCAGCGGATTTCAGCGCTTTGCCATACCCAGCACCTCGATGCCGGCGAGATGCTGTTTCAGAAGGGCGATGCCGGCGATGCCCTGTTCGGGGTCCGGCGCGGCCAGATCCGGATCGAAACCGGCGCCTCCGACGGCAGCCGGCTGACCCTGAATTTTCTTGGGACCTGGCGATCTTTTCGGCGAGGTCGCCGTGCTCGACGGCCAGAGCCGCACTGCCGATGCTGCCGCGGGCGAGCCGACCGAATTGTTCGTGCTCCGGCGCGACGATTTCTTGAGCTTTCTGGAGCGCGAGCCGCGCGTCGCGGTCAAGCTGATCATGCTGCTGTGCCAGCGCATTCGCTGGATGAGCGAGCGGATGGAGGAATCGGTGCTGCAGCCGCTGCCGGTACGCCTGGCGCGAAGGCTTTGCGCGCTGGCATCCGATTTCGGCTCCGAGGTGCACATTTCGCAGGAACAGTTGGGCGTATTCGTCGGCGCCGCGCGCGAAAGCGTCAACCGGCAACTTCAGCACTGGCGCAAGGACGGCATTCTGGACCTGCAGCGCGGCCGCATCCTGTTGCAGAACATGACCAAGCTGACGGCGGTGGCGCGCAACGAATAGCGGAGACGGGCAGAGCCGGCCGGCCCTCACTCCGCCGCGGGCGAATGCACGATGGTCGGCGGCGGTTGGTGCTCGCGACCGTGTTCGGCCGCCGTCGCCGTGCTCGCCGCCATCGGTTGTCGCCAGCAGTTTCTTGCCGAAACGCCAGATCAGCGCGCCGATATCGTCCATCATCATGAACATCGCCGGCACGAACACCAGCGACAGGATGGTCGAGAACACCAGGCCGCCGATCACGGCAAGCGCCATCGGCGAGCGGAATTCGCCGCCGGCGCCGAACGCCAGCGCCGAGGGCATCATGCCGGCGGCCATGGCGATCGTGGTCATGACGATGGGGCGGGCGCGCTTCATGCCGGCGTCGATGATCGCCTCGTCGCGCGGCTTGCCTTCGCGAATCGATTCCACCGCGAATTCCACCAGCATGATGGCGTTCTTGGTCACGATGCCCATCAGCATCAGGATGCCGATCCACACCGGCGTCGTCAGCTGCTTGCCGGTCACCAGCAGCGCCGCGATCGCGCCGCCGATCGAGAGCGGCAGCGAGAACAGGATGGTGATCGGCTGCAGGAAGGTGCCGAACAACAGCACCAGCACCGCATAGACCATCATCAGGCCGGCGGTGATGGCGGTGGCAAAGCCCGCCGACAATTCATTGAGGCTTTCGGCGTCGCCCGAGGGATTCACCGTTACGCCCTTGGGCAGGGTCTTCATGACCGGCAGTTCGTTGATCTTCTTGGTGGCATCGCCGAGCGCCGCGGTGCCGACGAGGTCGGCCGCCACGGTGGCCTGCCGTTCGCGGTCATAGCGGTTGATGCTGGTCGGGCCCTGGTCGAGCTTGATGTCGGCGACGACCGACAGCGGCACGCCGCCGCGGCCGCCGCCGAGCGGCACCCGCAACTGCTCGAGAATCTGCAAGTCGCCGCGCGCGCCGTCCTCGAGCTGGACGCGGATCGGCACCTGCCGGTCGCCGGCGTCGAATTTGGCGAGCGCCGGGCCGACGTCGCCGATGGTGGCGACGCGAATGGTCTCCGACAGGCTTTCGGTGGAGACGCCGAGCCGCGCGGCAAGATCCGCCCGCGGCTGAATGCGAAGCTCGGGCCGGTCGAGCGAGGTTTCGGAGATCACATTGGCGATCAGCGGAATCCGCTTCATCTGATTGCCGAGTTCGCTGGCGACGTTGCTGACGATGTTGCTGTCGGCGCCGGTCACGACGAGCGAGATCGCGCGCAGGCCGTTCTCGTCGAGGAACCAGAACCGGATATCGGGAACGTTTTCGAGCTCCTGGCTGATCTCAAGCTCGAGCTCGCGCTGGGTGATCTTGCGTTCGGTCTTCGGCGTGTAGTTGATGATCAGCGCGGCGCGGCGCACCTCGAACGTGCCCGGCGGCACCCGTCCGCCATCGACGAATACGCTTCTGACCTCGGGGCGCTTGCGCAGGCGCGCGACGATTTCCTCGGTGACCTTCTCGGTGTAGGCGAGCTGCGAGCCGGGCGGCAGCTCCATCGCCAGCAGCGAGCGCGCGGTGTCCTGCGCCGGCAGGAAGCCCTGCGGCAACAGCGTGATGCTCCAGATCGATGCGGCGAAAATGCCAAAGCCGATCAGTACCGTGATGAGATAATGCCGCACCGACCAGGTCACGAGCCGGGTATAGGCTTTGCAGCACGCGGCCCGGCGGCGGGTCGTCATGCGCATGGTCTTTCAGGAAATAGGCGGCGAGCACCGGCGTGACGAAGCGCGCGGCGAGCAGCGAGAAGAACACCTGCACCGAAACCGTGATGCCGAACTGCTTGAAGAATTGCCCGGCGATTCCCGACATGAAACTTGCCGGCGCGAAGATCGCGATGATCGTCAGCGAGATCGCGATGACGGCGAGGCCGATTTCGTCGGCGGCTTCAAGCGCCGCGCGATAGGGCGACTTGCCCATCCGCATGTGGCGCACGATGTTCTCGATCTCGACGATGGCGTCGTCGACGAGGATACCGGTCGACAGCGTGATGGCGAGGAAGCTGACGAGGTTCAGCGAAAATCCAAGGATGTCCATCGCCCAGAATGCCGGGAAGATCGACAGCGGCAGCGAGATCGCGGCGATGATGGTGGCGCGGATATCGCGCAGGAACAAGAGCACGATGACGACGGCGAGAATGGCGCCCTCGAACAGGGTCGAGATCGCGGCCTCGTAGTTGCCCTTGGTGAATTCAACCGAGGTGTCGATCAGCTTGAGATCGACGTCGGGGTGGGCGATTTTCAGCGCGTCGATGCGCTTCTGCACGGCGGCAGCGACCACCACGTCGCTGGCGCCCTTCGAGCGCTTGATGCCGAGCGCCACCACCGGCTCGCCGTTGAAGCGGGCGAAGGTCCGGCGGTCGGCGATGGTGTCGGTGACGGTGCCGAGATCGTCGAGGCGCACTTCGCCGCCGGTCGGCAGGCTGATCATGGTGCCGGCGAGGTCGTTGAGCGTCTTGGCGCCGGCAAGCGTGCGGATCGCCTGATCGTTCTTGCCGATTTCGGCGCGGCCGCCGGCAAGATCGACATTGGTGCCGCGCAGGCGGTGGCTGACGTCGACGGCGGTAAGCCCCGCGGCCTGCAGCCGGTCGGGATCGAGCGAGACGAGAATCTCGCGCTCGACACCGCCGATACGCTCGACCTGGGCGACGTTGCGCACGCCCTGCAGCGCGCGTTTGACGACGTCGTCGACGAAATAGGAGAGCTGCTCGGGCGTCTTGCCGGGCGAGATCGCCGCATAGGTGACGATCGGCAGGCCGATCACGTCGACGCGCTGGATCAGGGGCTCGTTGACGTTTTGCGGCAGGTTGGCGCGAACCCGCGTGACGGCGTCCTTGACGTCGTTGAGCGCGCGGTCGGTATTGGTCTCGAGCGCGAACTGGATCGTCGTCAGCGACAATCCGTCGGTGATCGACGATGAAATGTGCCGCACGCCCTCGACGCCCGACACGCCGTCCTCGATGGTCTTGGTGACCTGCGCTTCAAGTTCGGCCGGCGCCGCGCCGAATTGCGAGACCGCAACCGAGATCACGGGGATATCGGCGCTCGGCAGCCGCGTCACCGCGAGCTTGGTAAAGCTGACCCAGCCGAGCACCAAAAGGATGATCGAAAATACGACGGATGGAAGCGGATTGCGGATCGACCATGCCGAGATATTCAGCGCCATCAGCGCACCTGCGTTCGATCGAGAGTCCTCGGCGAAATTTGGTCTTGATCTGGTCGCCGTCATGCAGCGAGGAGCCGGCGTCGGCCACGACGGTTTCGTCGACGTCGAGGCCTTCAAGAATTTCGGTCATCTTGTCGGACACCAGTCCAACCTGGACCCTGCGCGTCTCAACCGTATTGCCTTTGACCACCTGAACGGTCAGATGGTCAATGGCGGTGCGCGGGATCGCGACGCCGCAGCTGCGCTTGGCGTCGATGCTGGCCTGGGCGAACATGCCGATCTTGAGCGAGGGATTGCTGGTCAGGGTGATCCTGACATGGCCGAGCTGGGTGTTGCGGTCGATCTGCGGGGAAACCAGCCTCACGCGTCCGACAACGTCCTGGCCGCTGTCGCGGCTGACCCTCACGTTCGCGCCGGGATTGAGCTTCATCATGTGAACCGCGGGTACCTCGGCGTCGAGGTCGATTTCATTGTTGACGGCGATGCGGAACATCGGCCCGGCCTGGGGCGAGGCCGGCGCCCCGACGATGGTGTTGACCTGCGGTGAGAAGTCCTGCCGCCGGCGCGCGCAGCGAGACCGGTGCATTGGAGCGTGCGCCACCGCCGGGTTGAGCCGGCGGCGGGGTCAGCCGCGCCAGTTCCTGATTGTCGGTGACCATCTCGCCTTCGCGGACCAACAGATCGGTAACCTTCGATCCTTCCTGGTCGACCCCGACCACAGCTTCCCGGCGCGGTACGACAAAGCCGGTGACCCGCACCTGATCAGAGAAGCAGGCATTGGTGGATTTCGTGACACTGACCACGGCGGTACCGGGCGTATCCTTCTCCTCTGGCCGGGAACGGTGCTCGAACCAATACCAGACAGTAGCCAGGACCGCGAAGAAGGCCACCGCCATCGCAGGTTTCAGGTATATCGGAGAGGTTCATCGCCGGATCAATCCAGACCTAACGTTTTGAGGCCATCCATTCGGGGCAGTACTGGCCGACCATCCCGCAAACGACGGAGAGCATGACAGAGAAAAGCGTCCCGCGGGGGCGCGGGACGCGCTTAGCTTGCAAAAAACTTTACCCGAACCATCCCCGTTCACTTGGACGCGGTGGCCTTGTTTTCCATGTTCACGACCTGGACCCGGCGATTGACTTCCGCCGTCGGGTTGACGGGGTCCTTGAGCTTGGTTTTGCCGTATCCGACGGTCACGAGATCGGCGCCGGCAATGCCGAATTTGTCGACCAGATAGCGCTTGATCGAATCGGCGCGGCGTTCGGAGAGATCCTGGTTGTAGGCCTCGCCGCCGATGGCGTCGGTATGGCCGGCAACGACAAAGACCGAACCCTTCAGATCGGGATTGGAAAGCGCCTGTCCTAGCGCCTGGACCGAGGACAGCGACTTGGCGCTGATCTCGGCGGAATTGTAGTCGAAGTTGATTTCCAGATCGATCTTCGGCTTGTCCTTGACAATGGTGGCAATCTCTTCGCGCTCGAGGCCCGACAGCGAGCGCGTGGCCCGGTTGCGAATCGACTGGACGAATTTTCCTTCGGCGGCGGCCGCTATCGGATCGGGCTGCGCCTGCGGGCCGGTCGAGAGACCTCTCGTCAGAGGTGGCTTCTTTGCGGGGGTCAGTGCCTTCAGGATCTGATCTTCCGTCACGTCCTCGGCAGCTTTGGCCACACCGATCGAGAGCGCGCCGCCGATAGCGAGTAGCGAAAGGATCGCAGCAAAACTTCTCCTTCCATGAGTTTTAAACATTGCCAGTCCCTCCTGCGCGCCGTTGCGCGATTCCAGTGAATTTGCCACTCAACGCCGAGGCCAGAATAACCCCAAACTGGCCACGGCACTCAAATTCTTATGTCTCTGACGTCTTTCCACAGGTTCGCGGGAGGCGCGTGGCCGGAGATCAAATTGCCGTCAGCGTACCCCGTAACCTGCGAATTCCTTTACGATATTTGGGTCCATGGCCTTCGCATTGGCGATGTCCACATCGCCCTCCGAAATCGCGCCGTTGCGCTGCTTGGCCAGGCCGCGTCCGTACAGCGACGACGTCAGCCGCGGATTGATTCTTAAGGCGGCGTCAAAATCGGCGATCGCGTTCTTGGTCTGCCCGCTCTTGAGATTGACAAGACCACGGCTGTCGAGGGCGTCGACGAAGTTCGGGCGCAGCCGAAGCGCCTCGTTGCAGTCCCTCAGCGCCGACTGCAGATCGCCGATCACGGTACGGGCCCAGCAGCGGTTGTTGTAGGCTTCCACGTCCTTCGGGTTGAGCCGGATTGCGTCGTCGAAATCCTTGATGGCAAGGCTATAGGCACCCTTGCTGGCATAGACTTGCCCGCGCCGGTAGAGCGCGCCCGCATCGTCAGGATTATCTGCGATCCTGATGCTCAGGCTCTTGATGGTGGGGTCATCGGCGAGCGAGGGCTGGGCGGGAGGCGGCGGCAGATCGTTGCTCGGCGGCGGATTCTGCGCCGGCCGGTCGGGCGGCGGGATCGGGAAGTCTGGCTTTGCCGGCGGCGGAGGCGGCGGCGGCTCGACGCGCGGCGGAGGCAGGGGTTCATTGATCTGCGGTTGGGGGAGGCCCGCCATCGGACGCGCCCCCGGAATGAACGAAAAATCCTCCGCCAGCGACGACGAAATCCAGGGGACCTGCTCGCTGCGGGAGGCGCGGGTGACGCCGACGCGGGTCCGGTTCAGGGTCTCTTCCGCCATCAGGTCGGGAACGCGAATTTCCTTGAGCAGTTCTTGAACGAACAGGCTGTGGTCGCCGCCATTATCGGAAATCACCGAGCTGAGCGCCGCTGAATACATCACCAGCGTACCATTGGGCGCGATCACCGGCGCGAGGCCGGCGGAGAAGCTTCGGAACCGGCGTTCGAACGGATTACGTCGGGAGGCATCGATCAGGGCGATCTTGACGCCGGCGCCGCGGTTGTTGATTTCGCTCAGCACCGTCTCCAGGCTGAGGCCATCACGGCGGACATCCGACTCAGTCCAGATCTGCGCATCGACCGGGATCAGGTAGCTTTGGCGGTTGGACTGGACGCCATAGCCGCTGAAGAAGATCAGCGCGACGCTGCCGGGTTTGACGTGACCGTAGAGCCGGTCGAAAGCCTTGCGCATGCCGTCGCCGGTCAAATTCTCGCCGACCTCGACAGTGAAGCTATCGCGTTTGAGTTCGTCGGCGATGTCACGGGCGTCGTTGACGGGCTCCCTCAGCGGCGCCTCCGCGTCGGGATATTTCGCGTTGCCGATGACGAGGGCAAATCGGTCGGCGGCCACCCCGGCCGCCGGCAAAATCGACACGATCGACAAGGCCAAAAACGCAAACAATGAAGGGCGGATTCTCATTCGACGTCAGTCCAACCAAAAAGGCGCCGATCCCAGCCTCGCGCCTCGGCGACCTTACCCCACGAAAATCGCATTATCAAACCGTGCCCGTCGGCGCTGTCAACTGGCTGTGAAAGCCGTCAATAACCATGTCTCGCGCTCCTTTTTAGCGGCCTTCGCCCTCTGGCCGGCGATCGAGCCATGTCGCCGAATGACCGTGCGCCCCGAAGGCGCGGATCACTAGTGGAGGAAGATTCCACCCAGAGAGTTGTCGATTGATCTGGTAGCTGACGAGCGGTTCGGTCGGGTAACCGGCAGGGCTGGAGCCTCGTGACAAAGGCCGCTTTAGGCGGTTGAGCAATCTAGCGGGCCGTAACGTGAGTGAAGCCTGAGCAGGCCTCGAAAGTGACAATGCGGATGCCGACCTGCCGGTCATTTGGGGAAGGCAGCATGAGCGGGGAAGCAATCGACACGCGCACCCGCTCGATCCGCCGGGGTAGTGGGCACGGCACGTCGGAAAGGTGGTTCGGGTAATCGGGGGAGGCCCGTCAAGGGCGAGGGTAGCGGCCTCAACGTCGCGAAAGGCGGCGGCCAAGGCGGGAGTCGGACGGGGTCGTATGACCGTTGAAGCCGGGTAATGCTGGCTGAGGAAAGGGCCCTGACTTCTGGTGCGCTTTCGAAGATGGCGAGGTCGTGGTGATTGGCGATGAGCCTGCAAACACCATCAAAGACAGGAGCCGCCGGAGATTGCTGTGTCGAGGGGCGAAGGAGAGTTCCCCACCGTGCCGCAGCCGCGTGCGGTTAGTTTGCTCTCCGTGTGTCTCACGGTGAAGCCAGTCGGAGAGCCGGATGCCGGAGATCGGCACGTCCGGTTCGATGAGCGGGGATGGGAAACGGGGCGTTGCCGAATGGCCTAAGCTACCGCGCCCATCCTCGACTCTACCACCGCGAACCTCTCGGGCAGAGGCAACTCCAACGTGTCATCGCCACGACACATTGTTGATGACCGGCGTTCCCAATACGCCCAACGTTTGAGGGTTTGACCTTTTGACATAGCGGTGGCTTCCTGCGGCAAGCCAAAAAGCCCTGAAAGAAGTCAAGCCGATGGAAAACGCCTGCGAAATCTATGCGCTCCGGTATGCGACGATGTCGCCGCGTACCCCGCACATGAACTACCTCTCGCCCGACCCGCACGAGACCACGGCGTCGGACCTCGATTACTTTGTATGGCTGATCCGGGGCGGCGGCCGCGACATTCTAGTCGATACCGGCTTCAACGCGATGGAAGCCGGTTTGCGAAACCGCAAGCTTACGCTCAATCCGGTGGATGCGCTGGCGCGCTTCGGCGTCAACGCCGAGGCGATCAGGGACGTCGTCGTAACCCATATGCACTACGACCACGCCGGCAATCTCGATCTGTTTCCGAACGCGCGATTTCATCTGCAGGACCGCGAGATGAGTTACGCCACCGGCCGCTGCATGTGCTTCGGCAACCTGCGCCATCCATTTTCGGTGGAACACGTGACGCTGATGGTGCGCCACGTCTATAGCGAACGCGTCACCTTTCATTCCGGCGAAGGCGAGATCGCGCCCGGCGTCACGGTGCATCGCGTCGGCGGCCATTCGGACGGTTTGCAGGTGGTGCGGGTTGCGACCGCGCGCGGGCCCGTGGTGCTGGCGTCGGATGCCGCGCATTATTATGGCAATCTGCATCGCCGCATTCCGTTTCCAATCCTCTACAACATCGGCGACATGTGTCAGGGCTGGGAAATCGTCGAGCGCCTTGCAGGTCATCCCGACCGCATCATCCCCGGCCACGATCCGCTGGTGGCAGAGCTTTACCCGCGCGCGAGCGACAAGGTCGATGTCTTCGCCTTGCACAAGGCGCCGTCACGCTCCTTCGTGAAATAGGCTTGCGGCTCGTCCTCACCACGAGGCAGGTCCTCAATAGCCGCCCGCCTTGTCCGCTTCCTCGATCGTCTGCACCAGATCGAGACTGCGCTCGATCTTGCCGAGCAGGCGCGCAAAATCCTCTCGTTCCCCCACGGTGAGACAGGTCATGATTTCCCGCTCCTTGCCCAAGAGACGCGGGACCAGTTTCTCGTAAAGCGTTTTGCCCGGCCGCGTCAGGCGCAAGTTGAATTCGCGCCGGTCGTCCTTATTCTCGACTCGTTCCACCAATTGCCGCGTCATCAGCGTCGTGACCGCGCGGCTGATGGTCGATTTGTGGGTCCGGGTGCAATGCGCAATATATTGCGCGCTGTACGCCTCATTGCGAAAGCCGAGCGTCGCCAGCAGCCGCCACTCCGGAATATCGAGCCCATAGCGCTCGCGGTATTCGCTGGAGAGCGCGGAAGAAACCTCGGCCGCGAGGCGGTTGAGGCGGAAGGGTACAAATTTGAAGAGATCCAGCCTCACGCCCTTGTTCGACACGGTTCCCTTGCGCAAACCTCCAATGGCCTTGCTCGAAAACGCTTTTGGCAAGAGTCGCTCCAATTTGAGTTGACGGGGAGACGCGCGGGGAGTTTAGATAGTTGCAGGCGCGACTATCATACCGGGGACGTTGTTCCTTGGCCAGAGCAAGGCGAGCATGGCGCAGACCAAGTTCCAGTCAAAGGCCCAGTTCGGTTATCGTCGCAACTCCGACCAGGATCGAACCGGCGGCGACATTTCGCAATATCCGGTGGCGGTGGTCGGCGCCGGGCCGGTCGGGCTGTCGCTTGCGATCGATCTGGCGCAGCGCGGTCAGCGCGTCGTGCTGCTCGACGATGCCGACCGGATCGGCGAGGGCTCGCGCGCGATCTGCTTCTCGAAGCGCTCGCTCGAATTCTGGGACCGGCTCGGCATTGGTGACCGCATGGTCGACAAGGGCGTGGTATGGAGCGTCGGCAAGATCTTTCACGGCGCCTCGCAGCTCTATCAATTCGATTTGTTGCCGGAGCAGGGTCACAAGCGTCCGGCCTTCATCAATCTCCAGCAATTCTACGCCGAGGCCTATCTGGTGGATCGGGTACGCGAATTGCCGGCGATCGACCTGCGCTGGCGCAACAAGGTGATCGCCTTCGAGCAACGCAACGACCACGCGATCCTGACCATCGACACGCCGGACGGGCCCTACCGGATCGGCACGGCCTATGTCATCGCCTGCGACGGCGCGCGATCGTCGCTGCGGCAAATGGTGGGTGCGGAATTCGCTGGTAAAGTCTTCGAGGACCAGTTCCTGATCGCCGACGTCAGGATGAGCGCGGAGTTTCCCACCGAACGCTGGTTCTGGTTCGATCCGCCGTTCCACGCCGGGCGGTCGGCCTTGCTGCACAAGCAGCCCGACGATGTCTGGCGCATCGACCTCCAGCTCAATCGGGACGCCGATCCCGTGGTCGAGAAATTGCCCGAAAACGTGCGGCCGCGGATTGCCCGCATGCTTGGCCACGACAAATTCGATTTCGAATGGATATCGCTCTACAAATTCCAGTGCCGGCGAATGGATAAATTCATCCATGGCCGCGTGATCTTCGCCGGCGACGCCGCTCACCAGGTCTCGCCGTTCGGCGCGCGAGGAGCCAATTCGGGTCTAGAGGACGCGGAGAATCTCGCCTGGAAGCTCGACCGCGTGCTGAGGAAGAGTTCGCCAGAGGCGCTGCTCGAAAGCTATCACGTCGAGCGCAGTGCTGCGGCCGACGAGAACATTCGGGAATCGACGCGATCGACCGATTTCATGGCGCCCGCGACGCGTCAGGAGGCGCGGCTGCGCAAGGCGGTGCTGTCGCTTGCCGGGGAAACCGAATTCGGCAAGCGCATGGTCAATGGCGGCCGGCTCTCGGTCCCCTCAATTTACGACTCGCCGCTATCGACCGCGGACCGCGATGATTGGCACGGCGGCCCGCGCCCCGGTGCATCTCATGCTCGACGCGCCGCTCACCGCGCCCGCCGGCGAATCGGAATATTTGACCGACGCTTTCATCGGGTGCGGCAAACGCTTTACGCTGCTTGAATTTGCAAACGGCGCGGCCTTCGATCCGCCCGCGGGCGTCGGCGTGATCCGTATCGGCGGCGAAGGCGGGCTTGCCGATTCCGCAGGGCTCGTGGCTTCGCGCTACGATGCCGAGCCCGGCACGGCCTATCTGTTGAGGCCCGACGGCTATGTCGCCGCACGCTTCCGCCATCCGACACGAAGCGTGATTGACGCCGCGCTTGCGCGCGCCGCCGGTAATAACTGAGATTCACGACGCCGAGGTTAGCAATGGCATTATCCACCCGCTCGAATTTCGCCAAGCCCGACGACGCATTTCGCGCCGTCGTCGAGGCTCATCGCGGCTTGAGCGATGAGCAAAGCGCCGATCTCAATGCGGCGCTGGTTCTCATTCTCGCCAACCATATCGGCGATCTTGACGTGCTTAGCGAAGCCATTGGGCTCGCAAAGCGGCGGATGCTGGAAGCGAGCCAGCAACAGTAGCAGCAGCAACAGTAGTAAGGGAATGGAATTGATGGCCAAGGGTTTCGCATCCACGACCGACATGGCCGAGAAGAAGATCACCTTCTCCGAGATCGGCACCGATCTCTATGCCTTCACCGCGGAGGGTGATCCGAACTCGGCCGTCATCGTCGGCGACGACGGCTGCCTTGTGTTCGACGCGCAGGCAACGCCGGCGATGGCCAATAAGGTGATCGAACGGGTGCGTACCGTCACCGACAAGCCAATCAAGTATGTAGTGCTGTCGCATTACCACGCCGTGCGGGTGCTCGGTGCGTCGGCCTACAAGGCGCAAGCCATCATCGCGTCGCAGGAAACCAATCGGCTGATCGAGGAACGCGGCCAGCAGGACTGGGATTCCGAATATGGCCGATTTCCCCGTCTGTTCCAGGATGCGCAAAGCATTCCCGGCCTGACCTGGCCGACCCTGACCTTCGAAGGCGTCATGTCGATCTATCTCGGCAAGCGCGAGGTGCGCCTGATGCAGCTCGGCGCGGGACATACCTCCGGCGATATCGTGGCCTGGGTGCCGGACGCGGAAGTGATGTTTTCCGGCGACCTGATCGAATATCACTCGGCCTGCTATTGCGGCGACGCGCATTTGCGCGAATGGCCGGCGACGCTGAACGAAATTCGCGCCTTCAATCCGAAGGCGATCGCGCCGGGACGCGGCGACGCGCTCAAGGGGCTATCGACCGGGCGCGAGGCGATCGCGATGACGCGGGATTTCGTCACCACGCTCTACGGCGCGGCGGAAGCTGCCGTCGCCAAGGGCCGAAATCTGAAGGAAACGATGGCGGCGACGCGCGAAGTGATGGACCCGAAATTCTCAAAGCTTTGCGATTTACGAGCACTGCCTGCCGTTCAACGTCTCGCGCGCCTTCGATGAGGCCTCGGGGATCGACGACCCCGTGATCTGGACCGACAAGCGCGATCGGGAAATGTGGGCGGCCCTGCAAGGAGGATGACCATGAATATCAATACCTCACCTGACGCAATCAGCCGCAGCTCCGCTCAATATCACGCCAGGCTATATGTCCGGCTTCGGCAACAGTTTCGAGACCGAGGCGCTGCCGGGCGCGTTGCCGATCGGGCGCAATTCGCCGCAGCGCTGCGCCTATGGGCTTTACGCCGAGCAGCTCTCCGGCTCGCCGTTCACCGCGCCGCGCGGCAGCAATGAACGCTCGTGGCTTTATCGAATCCGTCCTTCGGTCAGGCACTCCGGGCGCTTCGCCAAGGTCGATGCCGGGCTGTGGCGCACCGCGCCGTGCCATGAGCAGGAGATTTCGGTCGAGCAATTGCGCTGGGACCCGACGCCGATTCCGAAAGCGGAAATGACCTTCCTGCAGGGCGTGCAGACCATGACCACCGCCGGCGATGCCGGCACCCAAGGCAGGCATGGCCGCGCACGTCTTCCTGATCACCAAATCGATGGTCGATCAGCATTTCTACAATGCCGACGGCGAGATGCTGTTCGTGCCGCAGCAGGGCAATCTTGCGCTTCGTCACCGAGTTCGGCCGGATCGACGCCGAGCCCGGCGAGATCGTGGTGATCCCGCGCGGCGTGAAATTCCGCGTCGAGATCACGAGCGGCCCGGCGCGCGGCTATCTCTGCGAGAATTACGGCGGCGCCTTCACGATGCCGGAGCGCGGCCCGATCGGCGCCAATTGCCTTGCCAATGCGCGCGATTTCCTGACCCCCGTCGCGGCCTATGAAGACAAGGACACGCCGACCGAACTGTTCGTGAAATGGGGCGGCTCGCTGTTCGTGACGAAGCTGCCGCATTCGCCGATCGACGTGGTGGCATGGCACGGCAATTACGCGCCGTACAAATACGATCTTGCGCAGCTTCTCGCCGGTCGGCGCGATCGGCTTCGACCATCCCGATCCGTCGATCTTCACCGTGCTGACTTCGCCGTCGGAGACCGCCGGTACCGCGAACATCGATTTCGTGATTTTCCCGGAGCGCTGGATGGTGGCGGAAAACACCTTCCGTCCGCCCTGGTATCACATGAACATCATGTCGGAGTTCATGGGGCTGATCTACGGCGTCTATGACGCGAAGCCGCAAGGCTTCACGCCCGGCGGCATGAGCCTGCACAACATGATGCTGCCGCACGGCCCCGACCGCGAAGCCTTCGATCACGCCAGCAATTCCGAATTGAAGCCGGTGAAGCTGACCGGCACCATGGCCTTCATGTTCGAGACGCGCTTTCCGCAGCGCATCACCGCGCATGCGGCAAAATCCGCGACCCTGCAGGACGATTATGCGGATTGCTGGAAGGGGCTGGAGAAGCGCTTCGATCCGGACAAGCCGTGAAGCTATGCCGACTTTTTCACGGTCATTCCGGGATGGTCCGAAGGACCAGATCTCAGATGCGCGATTGCGCATCGGGGAATCTCCAGGTTCTCGGATGTGCAATTGCACATCGTAGTTCATCGCTCGGCGATGCCCCCGAACGACGATGAGTTGACTAACGAACAGGACCAAAGATTGTGTCCCATCCCAACGATCCCTCGCTCCGCTCCTTCATTCCGGTCGATGCCGGCTCCGACTTCCCGATCCAGAACCTGCCTTACGGCGTGTTCTCCACGGCGGCGTTGCCGGCGCCGCGGGTCGGCGTTGCGATTGGCGAATTCGTGCTCGATCTCTGGGAGCTCGAACAGGATCGCCGGCTGAATGTCGGCGACCTCGGCGTCTTCGCCGGCCCGACGCTCAATCCCTTCATGGCGCTGGGGCCGAAGGTATGGTCGCCGCACGCGGGCGCGGATCAGCGAGTTGCTGCGTCACGATCATCCCGAACTTCGCGACAACGAAAAACTGCGTGAGCGCGCGCTGGTGCCGATGGCCGACGCAAAATTGCATATGCCGTTCGCGGTCGCCGGCTACACCGATTTCTATTCGTCGAAGGAGCATGCCACCAATGTCGGCGTCATGTTCCGCGGCAAGGACAACGCGTTGCAGCCGAACTGGCTGCATATGCCGATCGGCTACAACGGCCGTGCATCGACCGTCGTGGTCTCCGGCACCAAAGTGCGCCGGCCGCGCGGCCAGTTGAAGCCGCCGAATGCGGAGCTTCCGAGCTTTCGGGCCGTGCAAGCGGCTCGATTTCGAACTCGAAATGGGAGTCGTGATCGGGCAGCCGTCGCCGATCGGCGAAATGCTCAACGAGGCGCAGGCGGAGGAAATGATCTTCGGCTTCGTGCTCCTGAACGACTGGAGCGCGCGCGACATCCAGCAATGGGAATATGTGCCGCTCGGCCCGTTCCAGGCCAAGGCGTTTGCGACCTCGATCAGCCCATGGGTCGTCACTCGCGAGGCGCTGGAGCCATTTCGGCGTCATGGGCCGAAACAGGATCCGGCGCCGCTGCCCTATCTGCAGCAGACGCAGCCGAACAATTATGACCTTGAGCTCGAAGTCGGCTTGCGCGCGGCTTCGATGAAGAGGCCTTGGCGCATCTGCCACACCAATTTCAGATACATGTACTGGTCGTCGGTGCAGCAATTGCTGCATCACGCATCATCCGGCTGCGCCATGAATGTCGGCGATCTCTTAGGGTCGCGGCACCATCTCCGGCCCGGAGAAAAGCCAGCGCGGCAGCCTGCTTGAAATTTCCTGGAACGGCACCGAGCCGGTCGAACTCGCAGGCGGCATCAAGCGAACCTTTCTCGAAGACGGCGATTCGCTCGTGATGCGCGGCTGGTGCCAGGGCAACGGTTACCGCATCGGCTTCGGCGAGGTGGAGGGAACGATTGTGCCGGCGGTCTAGTCTTCGTCATTGCGAGCGCGAGCGAAGCTATCCATCGGGCCGCGAAGAAGGCTTGGATTGCTTCGTCGCTGACGTTCCTCGCAATGACGGTGAGTAGACTCACCTCTTCTCCGGCGCAATATCCCGAATCCGGACCGAATGCGCCGCAACGTCGTCGAGACCGTATGAAAGATGCACGCGTTTCGTCGAAGCCGGCTGCTTTGCGAGCGATACGCCTGGCCGCCATTCCCGCGCGGGCCGGATCGGCCGCGGGGCAAATCCGCCGCCGCAGTTTGGGCAGACATTGCTGAGCTTGCTCTCGGTGCAGTCCGCGCAGAAGGTGCACTCGTAGGTGCAGATGCGCGCCTCCGTCGAATTGGGCGGAAGGTCCTTGTCGCAATATTCGCAGTTCGGCCGAAGCTGCAACGCCATGATCGTGTCCTCACAGGGGACATGATCATCGCAAATCAGGCGCGCGATTCGAATGGCAAATATCCCTCCATTTCGGACACGCAAAGGGTGGCGATAATTGCAGGGCGGGCAAAGGCGCGTTTCGCGCCGTGCCCACCGGTTTCTGAATGATGATGGCCGTGGTGGGCACACTTTGCTTTGCCCACCCTACGATTTCTTCCACTCACTGAGGAGATTGGAAATATCCGCCGTCACGGGCTCGCGGATCGCCGAAGGCGTCCGCGAAAAGCGCGGCGCCGGCGCGGGCTGGGTGACGCCGTGGCGATGAACAAACGTCTTCCGCGCCGCCATGTGCGGGTGCAGAGGAGCTTCCGCCATGGTGAGCACCGGCGCGAAGCAAACGTCGGTGCCTTCCATGATCTTGCACCACTCATCGCGGGTTTTGGTCTTGAAGATTTCCGCCAGCTTTTGCCTGAGCGCCGGCCAGGCCGCGCGATCCATCTGCGCGTCGAAGGCTTGCTCCGAAAGCCCCGCCAATTGTCGGAGCAATGCATAAAACTGCGGTTCGATCGAACCGATGGAGATGAAATGGCCGCACGCGCATTGATAGACGCCGTAGAAATGCGCGCCGCCGTCGAGGAAGTTGCTCTCCCGCCCCTCGCTCCAGCGCCCCGTGGCCGTGAAGTCGAAAAACATCGACATCAGCGAGGCCGCGCCGTCGCACATCGCGGCGTCCACCACCTGACCCTTGCCGGATGTCTTCGCCTCCAGGAGGGCGGCGAGCACGCCGACGACAAGATAAAGAGCGCCGCCGCCGAAATCGCCGACCAGATTGAGCGGCGGAACCGGCTTTTCCGCTGGCCCAATCGCGGCTAGCGCGCCGGTGACCGAGATATAGTTGATGTCGTGGCCGGCGGCCTGCGCCAGCGGGCCTTCCTGACCCCAACCGGTCATGCGGCCATAGACAAGACGCGGATTTCGCGCCAGCATCGCATCGGGGCCGAGCCCGAGCCGCTCCATCACACCAGGGCGGAAGCCCTCGACCAGCGCATCGGCATGATCGAGCAGGTCAAGCACATCTGCGATCGCGGCCTTGTTCTTCAGGTCGAGTTCGACCACTTTTCGTCCGCGCCCGGCGGAGGACTTCTGGTTCTTCCTGGCGCCGACCCGGTCGAGCGTGACCACGTCCGCGCCCATGTCCGCCAGCAGCATGCAAGCGAAGGGGCCGGGTCCGATCCCGGCAAACTCGACGATGCGGATACCGGCCAGCGGGCCCGAAACTCCTCTCGATAATTGCGGCTCTGATTTGTCGAGCACGTTGTTATTCCTTGCGCATTTCCTGAAGCGAAATTGTCTCGCCTTGCGTAAGATGGTGCAAGGACCTTTTGCGGCGAATATGACCAAAAACAAAGCGGCGCGCTTCGTCCGCGCGCCGCTTGCATGGATGCGGTCTTGTGCGATCAACCCGCCGCAGTGACCGCGCGCTGCGCCATCACCTTGATCAGATTGGCGCGATAGTCCGCCGATCCGTGGATATCCGACAAAAGCCCGCTTGCGGAGATCTTCACGCCATCGAGCGCGCCCGGCGACCAATTGGTCTTCAGCGCCGCCTCGATGGATGGCACCCGCATTGCGCCGTTCGAGGATGCACCGGTGGCCGCGACGCGGACGTCGCCGGACTTGGTCTTGGCCACGAACACGCCGGTCAAGGCGAAGCGCGAGGCCGGATGCGGGAACTTGGCATAACCCGCTTTCGCCGGAATCGGGAACGAGACTTGCGTGATGATCTCGCCATCGGCCAGCGCGGTTGTAAACAGGCCTTTGAAGAAATCATCGGCTGAAATACTGCGCTTGTTGGTCTTGACCGTCGCACCGAGGGCTAGCAGCGCCGCGGGATAATCGGCGGCAGGATCGTTGTTGGCGATCGAACCGCCGATCGTGCCGCGGTGGCGTACCGCCGGGTCGCCGATCACCGAAGCGAGGTGAGCCAATGCGGGGATCGCCTTTTGCGCAGCCGTGCTTGTGGCCACATCGTAATGCGTTGTCGCGGCCTTGATGGTCAGCGTATCGCCGGAAGCCTCGACCCCAACGAGGTCCTTGATCTTTCCGAGGTCGATCACGTCGGAAGGCGAGGCGAGCCGCTGCTTCATCACGGGAATAAGCGTGTGGCCGCCGGCAAGATACTTTGCCTCCTTGCCCTTGGCGAACAGCGCGGCCGCTTCGTCAACCGAGGAGGGACGATGGTAGGTTGTTGAATACATGGTTCATCTCCCTCTTACTGTGCGCTGCCGTGGATGGCGTGCCACACCCGGTCGGGTGTTGCCGGCATCTCAAGTTTGTTGTTGCCGATCGCGTCCGTAATCGCGTTGATGACCGCGGCCGATGCGCCGATCGCGCCGGCCTCGCCGCAACCCTTCACACCCAGCGGATTGCCCGGACACAGCGTCGTCGTGTGGTTCAACTTGAACGACGGCAGATCGTCGGCGCGCGGCATCGCGTAGTCCATGAACGACGCGGTCACGAGCTGGCCCGAGCTGTCGTAAATGGCGCCTTCGAGCAGGGCCTGGCCAATTCCTTGCGCGAGGCCGCCATGGACCTGGCCTTCGACGATCATCGGATTGATCAGCCGGCCGAAATCGTCGGCTGCGACGAAATTGACGAAACTGGTCTTGCCGGTGCCTGCATCGACCTCGAGTTCGCAGATATAGGCGCCGGCCGGGAAGGTGAAGTTGGAGGGATCGTAGAACGCGCTTTCCTTCAAGCCCGGCTCCATGCCTTCGGGCAGATTGTGCGCCGTGTAGGCGGCGAGCGCCAGCATCGGCAGCGCAATCGACTTGTCGGTGCCGGCGACCTTGAACTCGCCGTTTTCGATGACGATGTCGCCCTCCGATGCCTCCAGGAGATGTGCCGCAAGTTTCTTGCCCTTGGCTTCGACTTTCTCGAGGGCTTTGACGATCGCCGTGCCGCCGACCGCAATCGAGCGCGAGCCATAGGTACCCATGCCGAATTGCACCTTGTCGGTGTCGCCGTGAATGATCTGCACCTGGCTGGTTGGAACGCCGAGACGTTCGGAAACAAGCTGTGCAAACGCGGTCTCATGGCCCTGGCCGTGGCTGTGCGAGCCGGTGAGGACCTCGATGGTGCCGACCGGATTGACGCGAATCTCCGCTGATTCCCACAGGCCGACACCAGCGCCCAGGCTGCCGACCGCCTTGGAGGGGGCAATGCCGCAGGCCTCGATGTAGCAGGAGAAGCCAATGCCGCGCAGCTTGCCTTCGGACTTGGCTTTCGCCTTGCGGCCTGCGAAACCGGCGTAATCGATTGCCTTCATGGCCGCGTCGAGCGAAGCGCCGAAGTCGCCGGTGTCGTAGGCCATGATGACAGGCGTCTGATGCGGGAACTGGGTGATGAAATTCTTGCGGCGCAACTCGGCCGGATCGACTTTCAACTGCCGCGCTGCGGTTTCCATAAGCCGCTCGATCAGGAAGCTTGCCTCGGGGCGTCCGGCGCCGCGATAAGCATCGACCGGCACAGTATTGGTATAGACCGTGATTATCTCGGCGTGGATCGCCGGGATATTGTACTGGCCCGACAGCAGCGTCGCGTAGAGATAGGTCGGCACCGCCGACGAAAACAGCGACATATAGGCGCCGAGATTGGCGTGGGTTTTCACCCGGAGCCCAAGGATCTTGTTGTCCTTGCCGAGCGCCATTTCCGCCTTGGTGATGTGGTCCCGGCCATGCGCGTCGGTGAGGAAGGCCTCGGTGCGATCGCCGGTCCACTTCACCGGACGCCCCACCTTCTTGGAGGCCCACAGCGCCACCATTTCTTCCGGATAGATGTAGATCTTCGAGCCGAACCCGCCGCCGACATCGGGCGCGATGACCCGCAGCTTGTGTTCAGGCGCGATATTGTAGAAGGCCGACAGCACGAGACGCGCGACATGCGGATTCTGCGACGTCGTATAAAGCGTGAAATGCTCTTCGGCCGCGTTGTAATCCGCGATCGCCGAGCGCGGCTCCATCGCATTCGGCACCAGGCGATTGTTGGTGAGCTCCAGTGTGACCACATTGGCGGCCTTGCTGAAGGCATCCTTGACCGCGGCTTCGTCGCCGAGTGCCCAATCGTAGATCACATTACCCGGTGCTTCCGGGTGAAGCTGTGGCGCGCCCGGCTTGATCGCGGCGCGAATGTCGGGGACCGCGGGAAGTTCCTCGTAATTGACGACAACCGCCTCGGCCGCATCCTTGGCCAGATTCTTGGTCTCGGCAATCACGACCGCGACGGCCTGACCAACGAAGCGCACCGTCTCAGGCGCCATTGCCGGCCACGCGCCCATCTTCATGGGCGTGCCGTCCTTGGAGGTAATGGCCCAACCGCAGATGAGATTGCCGACCTTGTCATCGACGATCTGCTTTCCGGTCAGCACGCCGACCACGCCCGGCATCTTCATCGCCGCAGAGGAGTCGATGCTCTTGACCTTGGCATGGGCGTGCGGGCTACGGATGAAATGGGCATAAGTCATGCCCAAAAGCTTGATGTCGTCGACATAGCGACCCTTGCCCGTAATGAAACGCCGGTCTTCCTTGCGCAGCACTCTGGCGCCAATTCCCTCAACACCCATTGTATCTCTCCCTGTCGGGCCGCATGAGCTCCGTTACGGAAAACGCCGATCGCGGCCGGTTTTGTAAGTCGAAAGTCGGAAACCTTGGCCTGGCGTCTATTCCGCGGCCTGCGAAACCTTCATGCGGCCGGCGGCATCCAGGACCGACTTGACGATGTTGTGGTAGCCGGTGCAGCGGCAGATATTGCCTTCCAGTTCGTGACGGACGGTCGTCTCGTCGAGCTTGCCGCCGTGGCGATGGACGATGTCGATCGCCGACATGATCATGCCGGGCGTGCAGTAGCCGCATTGCAGGCCGTGATTGTCGCGGAACGCGGCCTGCATCGGGTGCAGTTCATCGCCCTTCGCGATACCCTCGATCGTGGTGACAGTGGCACCATTGGCCTGTCCGACCAGCACCGTGCAGGACTTCACCGCTCGCCCGTCGATATGCACGACACAGGCGCCGCACTGGCTGGTGTCGCAGCCGATATGGGTGCCGGTCAGGTTCAGATGATCGCGCAGCAGATTGACAAGAAGAGTCCGGTCTTCGACATCGGCCGAGACCGCTTTGCCGTTCACCGTCAGTTTGATGGTTGACACGCCTGTTTCCTCCCGAATGTTTTTGATTGTTTCAAATATCAAATAGAAGCCCGGGAAGGGAACTTTGCAACTAGATTTTGGTAGCGATGGCAACTTGTCGCTTGATTGGACGGCTTGTCGCTTGGTGACGCTCGCGCCAGGGCGGAACACCGGTCAAATGAAAGCCGTAAGGGCGGGCGCGGCTTGCTCGTTTTGTCCCGATGAAGCTGAGGGTTACGCGGCCACTTCGTTTTCGCGCGAGCGGATGTCGCCCATCATGGGTGTTTTCGGTGGCTTTCTCCGCCTGGACCCGACGGTTGATGTTGCCCTCGGATCGCGGGAACATTGCCGGATCGACTCGCGTGACGTCAGGGTCAAGGCCAGGCCCCAAGGGCGGGCGTGGCGGTTCAATGGTATTGGCGGCTGGTCCCAGTTAGACCGTTTGCTTGAAGCCCTTTACGACCACCGGGGCGAAGCCAGAGATGCCTCGGGCCGTGACCGGGCCCGAGACTGCAATTGGCGCCAACCCCTTGAATATTCGCGCTTCCTGAAACCCTGGAGGTCCGGACCGGTATGGGGCCGCCGGTTGGTTCACAAGCGCGTTTGCGAGGGCAGGGTTTCGCCCCCGATTTACGACCTCTTATCCATTCTACTCTAGGTTTCCTGGGCGGCTCCGGGGCCAGGTTCCCGATCCCGCGCTCTGGGCTTTTCGGAAACGACAGGGGATCGAGGTGGGGTTCTTAAAGCGCGCTTGGCCACGATCGATATCGCTAAAACTCCCGACCTTGCGATTTCGCGCAAAAATCATGCTGGGCTTTGTGTTCGTGCTCGCCATCTCGGCGGTCAGCATGGGCTTCGCCTATATGGGATTTGAGCGCGTGTCAGCCGGTGTTGTGGCCTACCGAAACAGCGTAGCCGGAATCCGATCTGGCCCAGCATATCGACCGCGAACTGATCTCGTACCGGGCGCTGGCGCGATATTACGCTGCGACCGGCAAGGAAGACGATGCCAAGGCGGCGCTTTCGGCCGAAGCCGGTCTGAGAGACGCGATCGAGCAGACGATGAAGAACACGAGGAATCCGGCGCGCATCGACCAGATCACGCGCCTGCACAGGGAATTCCACGCATTTACGAAAATCTTCGCCGATGTCGTGAAGGTCAAGCACGATAACGAGCTCCTGACGCAAAATCAGCTCATGCGCAGCGGCAATATGCTGCGCTACAAGCTCGACGATCTGCCGAGCGGCGTCGATGACGATTCGGAGCTTGCCGCGGTCACGCTCGCCGCCAAAAAGGTGGCCTCGCAATTCCAGACGGCGATGGCGCTCACCAACACCTTCGTCGTTAACTCCGACCAGTCTGTCGCCGCCAGCGCGATGGCGCGTCTCAAATTCGTCGAGACCGCGTTGCAGGCGATTCCGGCGGCTCAAGAAAAAATCGCCGAGGCCGTCAAGGAAGCTTCCGCACAGCTTGAGGAATATCGGAAAGCGCTGACCAAGCTGATCGAAAATGCGAAGGAGATCGACGAGCTTTCCCTGGAAATGGCAGATTCCACCACGGCGATTCATGAAAGCCTCCAACGCAATGAAAGCGGATCTGCTTGCCGATCAACAGCGGCTGGATTCCGAATCCAGTGCCAACATCGGCGCGGCGCAGCAGCTGGTTTTGATGCTCGCGTTCGGCGGCTTCCTGCTCGGAGGAGCGCTGGCCGTGCTTCTTGGCAGGGGAATTTCCCGGCCGATAATCGCGATGTGCAAGGCGATGCGCGAACTCGCCAACGGCAATTTCGACGTCGTTCTGCCGGGTCTCGGCCGCAAGGATGAACTCGGAGAGATGGCCGGCGCGGTGGAAGAATTCAAGCTGCAGGCAATCGCCAAGGCCGAACGCGACGCCGCCGCGCAGGATGCCCAGAACAAGTCGGCTACCGCCGCGCGTCGCGCCGAACTCATTCGCTTTGCCGACGAGTTCGAGGCGGCGGTCGGCAGCATCGTCGCCAACGTTTCGGCATCGGCCGTTCAGCTCGAAGCGGCCGCTGGAACATTGACGCGAACCGCGGATACCACGCAAACCCTGTCCGGCAAGGCTGCCGGCGCTTCGGAGCAGGCCTCCAGACAACATGCAATCGGTCGCCGCCGCAACCGAGGAGCTTTCAGCTTCCGTCGACGAAATCGGAAGGCAGGTCAAGGAATCGAACCGGATCGCGGAGGCAGCGGTGCTTCAGGCCGAACAAACCGACGGCCGGATCGGCAAATTGTCGCGCGCCGCCCAGGAAATCGGCGACGTCGTCAAACTGATCACGGCGATCGCCGAGCAGACCAACCTGCTGGCGCTCAACGCCACCATCGAAGCTGCCCGTGCCGGCGAGGCCGGCCGGGGCTTCGCCGTCGTCGCCTCCGAGGTGAAGTCGCTGGCAAGCCAGACCGCCAGGGCGACCGACGAGATTTCGACGCACATCGCCGGCATGCAAGGGGCGACGCAGGAATCGGTTGCCGCCATCAAGGAGATCGGCGGAACCATCGGGCAGATCTCGACCATTGCATCGACGATCGCAAGCGCGGTGGAAGAACAGAGCTCTGCGACCCAGGAAATCGCGCGCAGCGTTCAAACCGTCGCCGAGGGAACCAGCGAGACCGCCGCCAATATCATGGAAGTCAATCGCGGCGCGGCGGAAACCGGGTCGGCTTCAGGGGACGTGCTGGAGTCGGCACGCACGCTATCGGCCGAAAGCACGCGGTTGCGCGAGGAACTCGACCGCTTCATGGCCAATATCCGCGCGGCCTGATCCGTCATTCCCGTCCGAACTGCCGCTTCAGTTCGCGCTTGGCGCGCTCGAGCCGCTGCCGTTGGGTCTTCGGCAAGGTCTTGCCGGCCCGGTTGATATAAAAGGTCAGCATCGAGAGTGCCGAACGATAGGCGCCGGCCTTGCGGCGCGAACTGCGCTCGGCCGAGCGTTTGAGCGAAGCCGCGATCCGCTTTGGGTCGTGCAGCGTGAACACGCCGCGCTTCAGATCGAGCGCGTCGCTTTCGCGGGTCACGCGTTGCGACCAGCGATAGGCCGCAGACTTTCGGCCGCCCGCCTTGCTCGTCTTCTTGCGCGCGGTCGTGCTGCGGGAAGCCGTCGATTTCCGAGGTTTGGCCATCGTAAATTCGTCCCGTTTTGGCGCCAACGGACGCAAGCGCATTCAGTTCCAGCTGCCATAATGCGGGAACTCGGAGGCATCAAGCGCGTTGAATGTTGGTGCCGGCTTCCCGGGGAATTCCTCATTGGTTCGGTTCGATGGAATTGCAGCGACGGCGGGGCGATTTGACGGTTGCCGCAACCAGGTCTGCGACATCGAACGATGGACGCGTTATCGAAACCAGCATCCCCTTCCGGCTCGACGCGCTGCGCTGGAGCGGCTTCCATACCCGCGTCGTGATGGCGCTCGGAATCACCTGGATTCTCGACGGGCTTGAGGTCACGCTGGCGGGCGCATTGTCCGGCGCGCTGAAGCAAAGCCCAACGCTGCATTTCTCGAACCTCGACGTCGGGTTTGCGAACAGCGCCTATCTTGCCGGCGCGGTGCTAGGCGCGCTCGGATTCGGCTGGCTCACCGACCGGATCGGCCGCCGGAAATTGTTCTTCATCACGTTGGTCGCTTTATCTGGCGGCTACCGCGGCCACGGCGTTGTCGTGGAGCGTCGCAAGCTATGCGGTGTTCCGGTTTCTGACCGGCGCCGGCATCGGCGGCGAATACACGGCGATCAATTCGACCATCCAGGAACTGGTGCCGGCGCGCTATCGCGGATGGACCGACCTTGTGATCAACGGCAGTTTCTGGATCGGCGCTGCGCTGGGCGCGGCGAGCGCCATCTTGCTGCTCGATCCGCGAGCGCACCGGTGCCGATCTCGGCTGGCGGCTCGCTTATCTCACCGGCGCCTGCCTCGGTCTCGTGGTGTTTGTGATGCGTCTGTGGATTCCGGAAAGCCCGCGCTGGCTTGCGATCCACGGCTATCCCGACCGCGCCAATGCAATCGTGCGGGATATCGAACGGTCGGTGACAGGGCATCCACAAGATCAACCTGAACAAGACACGCCGCAACACGCCTGGCCGAAGCTGAAGCTGCGAATGCGCGATCACACGCCGCTGCGCGAGGTCGCGCGCACCTTGTTTGGAACCTATCGGCAGCGCTC
Organism: uncultured Alphaproteobacteria bacterium; assembly: GCA_963722265.1. GTDB lineage: Bacteria > Pseudomonadota > Alphaproteobacteria > Rhizobiales > Xanthobacteraceae > Bradyrhizobium. The sequence continues at coordinate 461,849 of CAVRKR010000005.1, forward strand.
GCTGGTCGGATTGGCGTTGATGGTCGCGCAGGCGTTCTTCTACAACGCGATCTTCTTCACCTTCGCGCTGGTATTGACCGACTTCTACGGCATCGCGGCCGACCGGATCGGCTGGTACATCCTGCCCTTTGCCGCCGGCAATTTTCTCGGGCCGCTTGGTGCTCGGCCGGCTGTTCGACACATTGGGACGCCGTGCGATGATCACGATCACCTATGGCGTATCGGGCATTCTGCTTGCGCTTTCAGGGCTATCTGTTTTCGATCGGCGTCTTGAGCGCCGAGACCCAGACCATCGCCTGGATGGTGATTTTCTTCTGTGCCTCTCCGGCTGCGAGTGCCGCCTATCTCACCGTCAGCGAGACCTTTCCGCTGGAGGTACGCGCGCTTGCGATCGCGCTTTTCTATGCGGTGGGGACAGGAATTGGCGGCGTCGCCGGACCGGCCCTGTTCGGGGCGCTGATCGATACCGGCTCCCGCGACAGCGTTTTCGCAGGCTATCTGCTGGGCGCGGCGTTGATGCTCGCGGCCGCCGCGATCGCCTGGCGCTATTGCATCGCGGCCGAGCGGCGCACGCTGGAATCGGTCGCACGGCCGCTGGCTTTTGTGGAGTAGAATGCAATGAACGAGGATGTATTGGATCGGGACGCCGAGGGAGCCGTGCGGGAAGACACGTCACAAGCGGGGAAGGTGTCGCCGAAGCTGAATGCTGGCGAATTGGCGCAGCGCTTGGGTGAATGCGCCATCCTGCTCGACATTGACGGCACGTTGCTCGATCTCGCGCCGACGCCACGCGAGGTGTGGGTACCGCCGGGCCTTGGCGAAACTCTGAGCCGCCTGCGCGACAAGACGTCAGGCGCACTCGCGCTCGTCAGCGGACGCTCGCTGAACGATATCGATCTGATCTTTGCGCCCGAGCAATTTGCGGCGGTCGGCGGCCACGGAGCGGAGATGCGTATCTCGATCGACAACGAGGCCGTGGCGCGGCTATGCACCGCCAATGGACAAGGAATTGAAGCGGCGCCTTGCCGCTATCGCGCAGGCTCAGCCCGGGGATTTTGATCGAGGACAAAGGCTATTCGCTGGCGCTTCACTACCGCCTGGCGCCGCATGCGGAGAAGGCGATCTACGAGGCGGTCTCGCTTATCAGGAGCGAACTGCCCGATGCGCCGGTCGAAGTTCTGCCTGGAAAATGCGTCTGCGAGATCAAGCAGTCCGGCTTTGACAAGGCAACGGGCGTCCGCGAACTGATGTCGCACGAGCCGTTTCGTGGCCGCCGTCCGATCTTCATTGGTGATGATGTTACCGACGAAGCGGTATTCGCAATCATGCCCGATCTTGGCGGGCTTGCTTTCTCGGTAGGCCGGCGCGCGCGAGGCGTGACCAGTCATTTCGACGAACCGCGCGACGTGCGCGCTTGGCTTGCCCGTCTCACTGATGGCGAAGCCGGGGCGGGAAGGTGATCCCCGCCCTCACTGAAATTTTCTTTCCGCGGCAACACCGTTTTCCAATCACTGCGCAGCCCGAATTTGGTTTCAATTCGTTGAAATGGTGACCAGCGCCGCCGATTTGAAGTTCCTACAGCGGGGCCGAGAGTTCGGCTTAGGAACTTCAAATCGATAAGCGGCACTGGAAGAGATTAGTTGTCCAATGCCCCCGTGTTTTTCCGAAGTTCGCGTCAGCGATTGCCGCGGCACTTCGCGAACTTCGGAAATGGGGCATTGGGAACCATATTGATGAACGTTTGTTAAACACGCGAGCGAAAGTATCAGGAGGGGATCCCTGTGGCCCTCGTCGTCGTTTCAAATCGCGTCACCCGTGGAAACGTCAATGAACCCATAACAGGGGGCCTTGCGGCCGCGTTGCTGCCGGTAGTGGAGAAATCAGGGGCGATTTGGGTCGGTTCCAGCGGCCGGCTCCGTGATGGCGCCCAGAAGGAACCATTCGCCGAAATCGAAGCGCTGGGGACCGGTGCGCTTGCCATGTTGGACCTGCCGGCCGCGCATTACGGCGGATACTATGAAGGTTTTGCCAATTCGGCCTTGTGGCCGGCGTTGCATTCCCGCGCCGATCTGATCAGCGCCTCGCAGGAGGACTATCTCTCTTATCGCGAAGTCAACGCCTTCATGGCGCGCGCCTTGCTGCGTTTCAGGAAGGCGGAAACCGCGTTCTGGATTCAGGATTATCATTTCCTGGCGCTAGGCGCCGAATTGCGCGGACTCGGCGTGACGCAGCCGCTCGGCTTCTTCCTGCACACGCCGTGGCCGGCGCGCGACGTCATCGAAGGCGTGCCCCATCATCACGAGCTGGTCGAGGCGATGCTGGCCTATGATCTGATCGGATTCCAGACCAGCGACGATTGCGAGAATTTTCTCGGATATCTGTCGGCTTTTCTCGGCCTTGTGATCGAAGACGGCGCGGTGACTTCGCGCCACGGCAAGTCGCGCATCGCGGTTTTTCCGATCGGCATTGACCCGGAAAAATTCGCCCGGCAAGCCGCGAAAGCCTCCGCTCACCCCGACGTCTCGCGATTGCGCCGAAGCCTCAACGGCGAGAAGCTCGCGATCGGCGTCGATCGGCTGGATTATTCCAAGGGGCTCGTCAATCGCATCAACGCGTTCGACCGGATGTGGACCATGCAGCCGCAGCTCGCGCGCACCGTATCGCTGCTGCAGATCGCGATACCCTCGCGCGGCGCGATCGAAGCCTATGGCAATCTGCAAAGCGAACTGGCCAAGCTCGTCAGCGACGTCAATGGCCGCCACGGTGAAGTGGACTGGACCCCGATCCGCTATCTCAACAAGGGATTCGGCCAGACCGTGCTGGCGGGGTTTTATCGCACCGCCCAGGTCGGCGTCGTCACGCCGCTTCACGACGGAATGAATCTTGTCGCCAAGGAATATGTCGCCGCGCAAAACCCGGCCGATCCCGGCGTGCTGGTGCTGTCGAAATTCGCCGGTGCGGCCAACGAGCTGGAAACCGCGCTTTTGGTCAACCCCCACGATATCGACGGGATGGCGCGGACCATCGCGCTCGCGCTGTCGATGCCGCTGCTGGAGCGGCGGATGCGCTGGGAAGCGATGATGGCAAAACTTCGCCATCATACCATCCAGCAATGGTTTACGGAATTTGTCGAGGCGTTGCAGCAGTCCCCGACCGGCAAGACCGAAGCGGTGATGCCCGCCGCGGCGCCGCCGACCTTGTGGCCGCTTCGCTCGGCCAATGCAGGTGCTCGTTATCAGTAAAGAGCGTTGGCGCGTCGCCCCGGCGCGCTCCGCGCGAGTTCGACCGCAAGATTCAATAGCAATATGAGACGCCATCGAGGATGGCGCAGCGCGTCTTGTTCGGCGCGTTCGGGTCATCCAGCGGTACCGAGCCCTTGCCCTGGCCGACGAATACGCCGGGTCCTATGGTCACCGACGATTTGTTGCCGATGATGACGCTGGGATGCGGCGTCGAACTCGATCGCGTGCCGTCGGGCCAGAGGATGGCGTCGCCCGACAGGATGCCCCGCCGCCCGTCGTCGCAGGTCACGGCGGATCCCTCGCGGTGGCAGATTTGCGCCAGCGCGCTCCCGGCTTGAACCAGTGCCGACAGGAAAATCGCCGCCATCAATGCCCGCTTGATCGCCATGTTGTCCTCCGGCTAGCTGGTTTGTCGCATGATCGGCTGTCGGACGCGAGCCATCTTCGATTCAGGAAAGATTGAGCCCCGCGCTTGGAAGCCTGGCCGAGAACCAAAAAATTCAATATTTTCAGGCGATTGTGGAAATAGTCGGCATCGCCGCCGCGGTCACTTGCAAAACTCCTCATGCCCCTTCAAGAGAGGGCCTGCGGAGAGATGGCCGAGTGGCTTAAGGCGCACGCTTGGAAAGCGTGTGTGCGGGAAACCGTACCGTGGGTTCGAATCCCACTCTCTCCGCCAGTTTCCCTTTTCAGAGCATTTCAAGCTGTTTCAGTGTGTTTCGTAAGGCACTGATATCAAGCCTTATTTTGTCGTATTTGCTTTCTTGACGTTTCGCCTTGCCTCTCCCAATCTCATACCCATATGTAGGTGAAAGGGTATGTAGGCTGGACGAATTTTATGGCACGTGCTTTCGGAAAGCTCTCCGCGATGCAGGTCGCTCGGCTCTCCAAGCGAGGCATGTATAACGACGGCGGCGGCTTGTACTTGCAGATTGCCGAAGGCGGCTCAAAAAGCTGGCTCTATCGGTACAAGGTAGGGGGCAAGGACCGCTGGCACGGCCTTGGACCGCTCCACGCCATCAGCCTTGCACAGGCACGTGAAAGAGCCGCAGACGCTCGTCGGGTGCGACTGGATGGCCATGATCCAATCGAAGCTAAACGAGCCGCAAGAACTGCGGCTCGGCTCGATGCAGCCAAGGCAATCTCATTTGATGCTGCTGCCACAGCGTACATCAATTCCCATAGCAATGGCTGGAAGAACGAGAAGCATGTCGCGCAGTGGAGGGCAACGCTGACGACCTACGTCTCCCCAAAATTCGGCTCGCTACCCGTGTCGGTAATTGATACCGGCCAAATATTGCGCGCGCTCGAACCGATCTGGGCAACGAAACCGGAAACGGCAAGCAGGCTGCGCGGCAGGATCGAGTCCGTGCTGGATTGGGCGAAGGTGAGGGGCTATCGCACGGGGAGAATCCGGCGCGCTGGAAAGGTCATTTAGACCAGCTGCTCGCGCCGCCATCTAAGGTACGCAAGGTTGAGCACCATCCCGCTCTGCCCTACGCAGAGGTCGGCGCTTTTATGCGTGATCTGCGCGAACGGGGTGCAGTTGCTGCGCGAGCATTAGAGTTTCTCATCCTCACGGTGGCTCGGACCTCAGAGACGCTCGAAGCCCGATGGGAAGAAATCGACCTTGTAAATCGAATTTGGACGATGCCAGCGGAGCGAATGAAGTCGGATCGCGAACACCGGGTGCCCTTATCGGACGCGGCCATTCGTGTGCTTGATCTGATGAAAGCTGGCAGCCAGAGCCATTACGTTTTTCCTGGCCAAAAGCGTGGCAGGCCACTCAGCAACATGGCTATGCTGATACTGCTGCGCCGAATGGGGCGCAGCGATTTAACTGCCCACGGCTTCCGCTCGACTTTTCGAGACTGGTGTGCCGAGCGCACGAACTTTCCTAACGAAGTTGCCGAGATGGCGTTAGCTCATGCCGTTGGCGACAAGGTCGAGGCGGCTTACCGGCGCGGCGATCTGTTCGATAAACGGCGCGCGTTAATGGATCGATGGGCAGAATACTGCTGCGCCATCACCGAATCTAGTCAAGGTGAGAGCATTGCAACACCGGACTAAGCGGTCGTGATCAAGCGCGAAAAGCAGTCCTAAACTTCATTTGCCAAACGTAGCGAGCTCGGACCGAGCCGGAGCTCTCGAAGGCATTGCAGAGTGCGGAGAAAGAGTTTCCGATTGACGCTAGAGCTGCCGGACGAGTGCGACGGTGACCGTGACGACAGCCCAAGCCGGGCTTTCGTGAATGATTAGGTTATTCAACTCAAGCAAAGAATGCTCGATGAACGCGAGGGTACTGCTGCGCTCCGATCCTTGATGCCGGCGAAGGTTGTCTAGGATAATCCAAAAAACAGATGCGATCCGATTTAAACGGTATTTTCTGTCCCGCCAAGTGTATGAGAAGAAGCCGGCTGGCATGGCGTACGCGCGCCTAGACGTCAAACCAAAAAGGCGTCGGGGCGGACGCCATGCGATCTAGCCCGACATGCAGCGAGTTGCCGCTGTCAAGTTTATTGCTTCCTGCGAGAGAGCGACTTTGAATTTGCACCAAGGCAGCAGGAAATTCCCATGACGACGACGCTCCAGTATAATCCAGCCTTGCCTCACGCGAACCTCGGGGAGTCCCGATGAGACGGAGCAGGTTCCGACGGGGAACGCCATGACCAAGCCGAAACCCGGCGCGAAGCGCGGTCGGCCACAGAAGCCGAAGTCCGCTGAGCCGCCGAAACGAGGCAAGGGACGCCCGCCGAAAGGGCTGCGCTTGCAGCCATGGCGATTTGCGGTCGCCTGTCTCGATGCAAATACCATCCTAGGGGCGAGCGGGCGCCTGGCCGCGGAAGAGGTGGTCGGAGCGAGAGAGATGGTCGGGTCGGAAGATCGAAGTCTTGCCCAGCAACGAATGGACCGGGAATTGCGCAAGTCCGTTGAGCGCTTCCGCGTGACGGCTCGTCGTTATGACACACCCGATGATATGGGGTGGCGGGAAGCCACAAGCGAGGCCATCATAAACACCTTCATTGTAGCCGTTGGCGGGAAGGACCTTTGGTGGATCAACGCAGAGAAGGCGATCGTGGGACGCGCCGCCTTCGTGGGCGAAGACGCATGGGCGCGCCGGGTTTTGCTACCGCTGACCGAGCTGGATCTCACGAAAGCAACACCTGATTTAGCTGAGCGCGCAGAAAGAGTTCACCGACTGACATTTCCTCCGGACAAATGCGATGATGAATGGAACGATAACCTGGTGCGGGATTTCGTGAATGACTGGGTCAGCGAATTAAAACAACGACCTGACGCGCCGCTAGACTCCAACCTTGAATCGTGGCCGCAACATGAGATCGAGATAATGGGCAAAGTAATCAAATTCGAGATCGTGCTGCTGCGCAGACTCCTCTCTCCCGGGCCATACGTGACCAGAATGATCGCAAAAAAAAGATGCGATCCCAATTAAACGCTCTTTCTTGTCCCACTGGGTATGTGAGAAATAGATATCCACCGAAGCGAAGGTGGATTTTTCACTCATGTCAGAATCCGAAGCACCGCCGGCGGCCAAGAAGTCGCCTCGCACGGCTTTTGAGCGCCTAGACGGCAAGCCGAAGCGGCGTCGGGGCGGACGCCATGCCATCTCCCACAGCCAACCCGACCCGGCCGCCCAGCAACGGCAGCGCGATGCCGCTGTCCCATTGACCGCTCATCAGAGGCTTGGCTTCCGCATCCCAGAATTCTGCGCCCTGTTTGGCATATCGCGTCCGACAGTATGGCGCGGCATGAAATCGGGCGAAATCGAATACGTGGAAGTCAACGGCGTGAAAATCATCACCCGCGAATTTGCGGTGCGCAAGCGCCTAATCGCGCCCGATCAGCCGGTCGACTTCTGACACACGGCGTCTGAAAGACGAGCGACCGAAACGGGGACGGAAATTCACACAACGACCATAAAGGAACGGCGGGCCACGACGCCGCCGACAACCGAAAACGAAAGGCAAACTGAAATGGGAACGGACGTCCACGGACGGAGCCCTACGGGTGAAAAAGGGAAATACTTCGGAAGAACTATTTGGGGTTGGCGACCAATAGCCGACTATTGCATCCAGGTAGCTCCCGACATCTGCGCGCCGTGCAAACATTGGTATTCAAACGACGGCGACGGCCTAGACGCAGATGGCGCAGCCGCCCTTGCGACGGCGCTCCAAAACGAAGTCAACGAGAACCGGACGCTCGCTTATGCCACCAGGTTGGCCTCGGCTGAGGAGCAAAATCCGTTGGCTCCCGAAGGTTCGCGCTTCGTCGGGAGCGTTGTCGAGTTCATTGCCTTCCTGCGGGAGTGTGGCGGCTTTGAAATTTGCTGAAAACCGAGGGCACGGCGCGGAAATCTCCGCCTGGACCTGATCTGTAATCTATGAAGAAGGCTCGCAACCGTAGGATGGCAACGCACCGAACAACTCGCAAGGGACGGACAGAGCCGTCTCGCTTCTCCCGTGCAGCGTGGATGTCGGACACGTTCGGCGATGAGAGACGAAGGGCCGAGAAGAAGGCTGAAGGCTTGCTCCAAAAAAGCTGGGACGTGAGCCGTGACCGATAAACGCGAGGCCCTAGCGCCCATCCTGGAAAAGGTTGGGAAACTGTTTGCCATGTTGAGTTCTGACAAGCGCGAGGAAGTTGCTAACGCCGCAGCGAAGATGACTGACATCTTGAAGGCGGCAGGTCTAGACCTCCATGACCTGTGGGAAATGGGATGGAGTGAAAAGAAGGACGAGCTCGCCGCGCTTATCGCCGCGCTGTTCACCGATGACGTGGACGTGCTACTCAAGATCGGGCAGCAGCGAGCTTCGTATTTCTGCAACGATGCGGTGTTTGCCGATGTAATGGTTCACGGGCATCGCAACACTTTTGCGGTGGAGAGCAAGGCTTTCGCGAAATGGCTGCTGTATCAGTTCTTTACGGAGAAGAACAAGGCTCCGGCTGGTTCGGCGATAAAGACTGCCGTTCGGACGCTCGCCGCCATGGCCGAATTCGGACCCGAGACGCCGAGACATCGCGTCGATTTGCGGGCGACCGAAGTCGATGGACGGATTTGCATCGACCTTTGCAACGAGCAGTGGCAGTGCGCCGAGGTGGACGAGAACGGATGGCAGGTCGTCGATGCTCCATCCCTGGTTCGGTTCCGCCGGACGCCAGGAATGCGCGAGCTGCCAGTACCACAACGCGGCGGCAGCATCGACCTGCTGCGGCAATTCGTCAACCTGGATGACGGCAGCTTCGTGCTGTTTGTCGCCGTGCTTCTCGATGCCTTCCGTTCGGGAAAGCATCCAATTCTGAATCTCGTCGGAGAATTTGGTACAGCCAAATCGACACTGGCAAAGATGTTCAAGCAGCTCGTCGACCCCGACGAAACGGAACTGCGTCCCCTGCCAGGTACTCTCCGCGAGATATTCATAGCGGTGCATAATGCTCGGGTGCGCGTTTGGGACAACGTCAGCAAGATCGAGCGAACGATTAGCGACGCCTTGTGTCAACTCTCGGATGGCAGTGGGTTCGGTACTCGGAAACTGTACACCGACGATGATGAGTTCCGCATCCGAGGCTCACGCTCGATAATCCTCACCGGTCTGACTAACTGCGCCACTCGCCCTGACCTTGCCAGCCGCACCGTCATGCTGTCGCTCCAACCGATAAGGGACGACGCGCGCAAGTCCGAGGTTGAACTATGGGCGGGGTTCAATGAGGCGCGTCCGTTGATACTAGGTGCCTTGCTCGATGCGCTGGCACACGGCTTGAAGCAACTCCCGAGCGTTCGATTGGACGGCAAGTCGCGGATGGCAGATTTCGAATTGTTCGGGCACGCCTGCGAGGGAGCCTACGCCGCGGCAGGCTCGTTCGCTGCCGCCCTTGCCGCCAATGCGACGGAGCTGAACGAAGCGATCATCGAAGAAGACCCAGTCGCGAAAGCGATCACTGCGTTGATGGTGAAGCGAACTGAGTGGAGCGGGACGGCGACGGCGCTGATGGTCGAGCTCTCCCACCGCGACCGTACCGAGCAGCAGGTGTCGAGGCAGCGAGATTGGCCGAAGGATGCGACGCGTTTCGGTCACCGAGTGAGAGCTGTCGCAGCATCGCTGCGCAATGCCGGCATCGAGATAACGCACGAGAGAGCGCCGGGACCGAATAAAACCAGAATCATCACCTTGCGAAAAATCAAGATTTCGGACGGGGACGCTGGGAACACTGGGGACACTAAAAAGAAATCGCGTCAGGGATCGGGCCAAAACTTTCACGAAACGGAACGCGAAAGTCTGAACCGATGCTGATGGACACAAGGACCAACAATTTTAATCTGTCCATATTTTTTTGCCTGGAGCGGTGTGTAGATTTCCATTGCGTCTCCGCGCGGCGCTATGGAGAAACCCTTGAGCGTTTTCAAAACGAGCATTGATGCAAGAAGACGTCGGCCTTGTCCAAAAGTCGCCGGATGATTTACGAAACCGCAAAGAGTCCAAGAGACCTAAGCCGGACTTAAGGTAAGGGACCCTCGGCTCGGCGAGGGTCTCTTGGCTTGATTGACCGGAGCCGGTCCTTTTTTCGTCCTTAGAGCGAATTGAGGAAATTCACGAGATCAGTTTTTTTCTGCTCCGTGAACCCGAGACCGAACCGCTGGTCGTAGAAATTTACAACGTCTAGCAAGGTCGCGGCCGAGCCATTGTGGAAATACGGAGCCCGCGAGGCGAGCCCACGCAGAATTGGGCCTTTCAGCTTCCCGATGTCGGCGCACTGTCCGGAAATCAGCGCGCGGCCCGGATCGGTGACCTTGAACACCTGCCCGGAGAGCGGCCCCTGCTTGCAGGTCAGGGTGAACACCGGCAGTCCGGTAATGTCGAGCCCCGGCGGGCTCTTGGCCCCCGCATCGGCGATGCCGATGTCGAGCGGCGCCTTGACGGAATGGTCCCCGACATTGGGGGTGTCGTGACAGGTGCCGCAGAATCCTGGAATGCTCGGGACGTTGAGAACATCGTTTAGGCCTGCAACGCCCGTAATGTTGATGTTCGTCGTATTGAATACCTCTTCGCCGCGCGCGATCGACAGGCGGCGCTCGACGTCGTCCTCATCCTCTCCGCTCGCGCTCAGCCACGGTCGGTAGATGTCGAAGATGTTGGGGTTGAACGACGCGCCAGTCGGATTGTGCCCGAGCGGATCGTTCACGCCGATGAAAAACGGTTGTAGCGAGAGGGCCACCGGACCGCCCAGCGCGCCGTCGCGGTGCAACACCCCGGCGATGCTGTCGATCTCCTGAGCCGTGAAGATCCCGCTCTCGAAGGCGACGATATCGGCGAGTTGCGCATCGGTCGGACCCGGATTCGGATTGGCTTGTGCGTGGCCGAGCGTGGCATCCTTCGCTTGGCTAGTGAGGCTGGGCTCACGACCGTCCCACATGATGGTGCTCAGGAATCCGAGATTGGTGGATGGCAGCGGCCGCCGGTACATCGATACGATGCCGGTCGTCGGGCTGGTGAGGCCGGTCACGGAATTCGTGTTGCAGGAATAAGGATCGTCGACCGCGGTGACCTCGAATTGCGTCGGATTTGGCATCGGCAGGCCGATGCGGATCAGGCCCTTGTTGATCAGTAGCGCAAAGGCGCGCCGCTTCGCGGCGAGGGTCGAGACGTCGTCGCTAGGACAAGTAGCTCCGTCAACGAGGCGGAAGATGGGATCGGTCCCCCCGCTCGCCTCGAACCGCGCCGCGACATCGGCCGCGCTGACGGTCCAGCCGCTCGCGGGCTGATGGCAGCTGAAACAAGTTCTTCCGTTGGTTCCGAGGTTCTGAAAGAACGCGTTGCTGGCCGGGAACGTCGCGCCAGCGGGCTGGAAGGTCGCGACCGCGCCCTCCGGATTGTCATCGATCTGGAATCTCGGAATGATCAGCGGGGCTTTTTGAACGCTCTGATCGGGGTCCGCAAAGCGGCGCATGGCTTGCATATGATCGATCATACCGGGAGCAAAGGCCGGGAATTGCGCATCGGCGGCGGTGCTGACCTGTTGCGCAATCGCGAGCGACGACACGCTACTCGTGAGCCAGACGACCATAGCGCCGATGGCGGAAATTCTCCTGACATTGATGAGCTGAGGACAAGCATAGGCAACGCGTTGCCGCATGTTCATGGCAATTCTCCCTTCGAAAAAATCTCCCTTTGAAAAATGCCGAGGCAATAGGTGACGACCGAGTAATCGCAGGCGGCCAGCTAAACCGAATTATTACGTCGAAAAGCGCCTACGAAATATGAAGCGGTTCACGTTCGGCTCCTAAAGTTCGATCGTCACACTTGCGGCGGACGAGTTGATCGAATGAACGGCGAGTTCCGGTTTTGGCACGAAACCGACATGGTGCGGTGTCCTCCCGGAGTCCGCTTTCAGGGGTAAGGCGGAAGTCGGTCCTCGGGGCCGCCACTTCCGTTTTTGACCGTGCAGCGAAGCTAGCTGCCATTCCAGCGGGTGCAAGTCCCGCCAACAGAAGGAGATCCAGCCACTGTTGTAGTTATATCCAGCAACGGAGAGGGAGACTGATCCGTTGAAAGCCTGGAAGTAAAAGTCCCCGAAGGCTGGGCGATCCAGTCTGATCCGTACAGGGGGGCGAGCAACCTGGCAGGCCGTAGCGGAAGCGAACCAGTGAAGCCACGAAATGGGAAGCCCGCGTGGAACGGATTGCGGGAGTGTTGGGAGTGCCGAGCCGGTGGTCAAACGGCGAAGGCCATGTCGGCATCGAAGTTCTGGAACATATCGATGTCGGACTCCCCGGGGTCGGAGAGGACGGCATGCCAGGAAGGAATGTGCAGTGAAAGCTCGGAACCACTCGCGGGTCGCCTAGGCGCTCCCGCACAGCGAAGGCATCGCGTATAAGCCGCCATGCGGTGAAATCGCGATGTGCCCGCGAGTGGGGCGGATGGGGCCGATTAAGTGATGACGGACCGGGACACTACAACCCGGACCCGAGCGAGGGCCCCTGGGGTAGGTGGAGTATTCCACCGCATGGCGGTGCATGATCGAGTCCTCAGGCCCGACTCAGAGCGGACCACCGTAGCGACCACGAAATGCACGAAGGGTGGATGCAAACTGGATGGCGGACGGCGGATGCCGGGAGCAGGCTTAAGCCGCCGATCATCCAGGAAGGCACCGCTTGGACAGCCAGCCTTTCAGCCGTACTGGGGAAAACTCGCCGTACGGAATGATAGGGGGGATCGAGGAAACGTCGGCATCATTCGAAGCCCGATCCGCGCCTCGATCCTACCCGACCAGGCTGTGTGAAAACTCCGTCACTTAACTTGCGGGTAGAAAATCTATCTCGTTTTCCTTGATACGAAAATCAGTTGTACTGGCTCGCTCTGTTGCGAGAAGGCAGGAGAGAAAACAATTCTGCGCATCTTTAGCTGATGTGCGTTTTCACACAGCCTAGACCCGGAACGGACATTGGCGGTGCACTGCGGCAATGTTATTGATGCCGATTTTAGCCCCTATCAAAGCGCTAGATTGAGCCGTTAGGATGCTTCATCCAGAGCCAAGGGGCGAGCATGCGACGGCGGGAGTTCATCACACTTATCGGCGGCTCGGCAGCGGCCTGGCCGCTTGCGGTGGGTGCGCAACAGACAGTGAAGATGCCTCGGATAGGCATCCTATCACCCGGCCGATCCAATAATTCTGATGCAAGTCTCGCAACCCTCAACGCATTCGTGCCTGCTTTGCGGAAGCTTGGTTACACAGAAGGACAGAATATCTTCATTGAGCGTGAATTCGGAGAAGGGGATACGAATAGGCTCCGCAGGCTCGCGACTGAATTGGTTGAACGTCGGGTTGATGCCATCGTCGCGTTGAGTACACCGGCCGCTCGCGCAGCCAAACAAGCGACCAATACAATCCCCATTGTCGCAATAGGCATGGCCGATCCCGTCGAGGACGATCTGGTCGCCAGTCTTGGGCGGCCAGGCGGGAATGTCACAGGGACCAGCTTTCTCGGCCCGGAGTTGGTTGCCAAGCGCCTACAGTTGCTCAGAGAGATCGTGCCGGGGCTCACTCGCGTAGCTGTCCTTTGGCACCCCCGCGCGTATGGGGAACGCACGATGGCTGGCATGTTGAAGGAGATCGAGCGCGCGGCCCAATCGTTAGGAATAAAATATCAACTCGTGCCGGCCGCTGGCCCTGACGATCTCACCGGCGCCTTTTCCACGATGACCAGAGAGCGAGCCGACGCATTCGTTGTATTCCCCAGTCCAATTTTATTTGGCCTATACCCGCGCATCGTAAGCCTCGCGGAGCAAAACCGGTTGCCGGCGATGTACGCAGCGAGGGAGGCGGTAGAGTTAGGAGGTCTCGCCTCCTACGGAGCGAACTTGCCCGACTTGTCTCGTGCGACCGCTATTTATTTAGACAAAATCCTCAAAGGGGCGAAACCTGCAGAGTTACCTGTGCAGCAGCCGACCAAGTTCGAGCTGGTAATCAACCTCAAGACCGCCAAGACGCTTGGCCTTGTCGTGCCGCCCGCGCTGCTTACTAGCGCCGATGAGGTGATAGAATAGAGGTGCTGTTTGCTGCGGTGCATCGGTCGCTAATGGCACTTTTGAGACATGCCGAATGATCCTGAGAAAGTCCGCTAAGTGGGGAAGACCGGAAGTGAGCGGCGCGCGGTCAGTCGCTCGTGATGCAACACCCGCGCCGCTATCGCGCAGTTCAAACTGGGCTTGCTGCGACAAACCTCAATGCAGCGAACATTTCGCCTGACGTTTGGTCGGCGCGCGGTAAGCCGCCCCGGCGCGAAGCTGTTGAAGCTCGGACTCAAGCGTCTCGTTGACAAGCAGCAGGGCTTTTACCGCGCTAATCATGTCGCCGCTACAGGCGGCGACAATCTCATCGATAGTGGCGTCAGGACGATCTAGGTCGCAGTAAATCACGGTGCGAGCCATGGCCATACCCTCCGATCAGGGAGGGCCATGCTACACATTGTCCAGCGTTGCCCTTGGGCTATGCACGTTATTCACACGGCGGAACCGATCAAATTTGCTGTCGAGACCCGGAATTTGCGCCGATCATGAAACCGGTTCGGTAGCAGTTGTCCGAAGGCTCGGTACGGTCGCCTCGTTTGGTGCGTTGGATTTGGCTTTATTCTGGATTTTCTGCTTCATCTTGGCCGAAGCCTTGAAGACCGCCACGCGGTGCGGAAAAATTGGGACTGCGACGCCTGTTTTGGGATTTCGGCCAATGCGCTGGCCCTTCTTGCGGACCGTGAATGTCCCAAACGACGACAACTTCACCGTTTCGCCTTGCGCAATGGCGTCTGTGATCTGCTTCAAAACGAGATCAACCAGGGCAGACGACTCCTTCCGAGTTAGCCCGACTTTCGTCCGGTAGAGCACATCAGATAGTTCAACGCGCGTGATGGTCATCCTGTTGGTAGCCATCGGTTTCACCCATCAACGCCCAAGCACTTCGCATCAGCTGCGACCTTGCTCAACGTCAATGGGGATCTAGGCACAAGTCCACGGCAGCGGCCTTGTCTTGGATCAATCTGTGTAAAGCGATGTCGGCTGTTGGCACCTAACCGACATAACCGGCCGGGCTGACGACGTCCGCTCGTGGGGGCAAGGCGGACATGACGCCGCCGGGCGGGGACTTCCGGGTTTGACCCACCACGGACTTCGGCGGACAATGACTGGGACCGCCGCTCACGGATCCCCCGACGTACCGTTGCCGTTCCGGGAGTGGAGGGATGAGACGGCGAGGATTTAGCGGGGCCGCGCGGCGGCAGTATGGTCGCTTGTGGCGCGTGAGCAGGCAACAACCGCAACAGGGACTAGGCTACTTTAGCCTTGCTGTCTCTGTGCTTTTCCGGATGCCTCAACATTTGTTTGAGTGCAGCAATCTCAGCCTCGAGTTGGGCCACTCGGTCCGACAGCTCGGCGTCGGTGAAATCCGCAGTCGGGACCGGATCAAGAATCACAACAGGGGCGCTGAACGAAACTCCCACCTCGCAATTATCGACCCACACGACGCTGGCCGGAATAATCTTTTGCTTTTCAGGAATATGCAATTCGATTTTGCCGGTAAACGATATTGGAAACTGGAATCGCAACTTCGCGCCTTTTTCGGAAACGTCGCGCACCACGCAACTCATCGAATAATTCTGATCGCCCAGACGAACAAATCCGCGCAGGAAGCTTCGTTGCCGAGGTGTTTTCCGTTTTTCCACCATCACAGGTTTTACCGCAGTTCCCGCAGATGTCGGAACCGTAGTTTCGAAGTAGTTTCATCGCGTCTAATAACTTAGGTTAACAAAGCTCTACCCACGGCGCTAGCGTTGCCATGCGGTAATTAGGGTAGTGCCGGGATAGTCCCCAAGCCCGCATTGATGGCCGCGTGATCTGAGTTCGGCAGATTGAATTGAGAGGCCGCCTTCGGGTGGCTCCTCTTTGCGTGACTTGTATCCGCCACTTCCGGCTTTGGCACTTTTCGGACTCAAGCTGTCGAACTGATGATGTCCGTTCATCGGGCTTGACCGGAAGTCAGCGACGCAGGGTTAAAGTGACGCGATTGA
>CAVRKR010000006.1:0-5000 GCA_963722265.1 uncultured Alphaproteobacteria bacterium
TATCCGCGCAGCACTTCCGCGGTTGCTCATCATGGCGTCGAGACGATCGCGTTCTTTCTCGAAGCCGGAAAGCAGCGGGCCCTCAAGCGATCGGCCGCGCGGCAGTTTGATGCGCATCGGATCGACGAAGCGGCCATTGACCAGAATTTCATAGTGGACGTGGGCCCCGGTCGATTGTCCGGTCGAACCAACAAAGCCGATGACCTGGCCCTGCCGGACCCGCTTGCCGACCTCGAGCCCCTTGGCAAAGGCCGACATATGGCCGTAGGCGGTCTCGTAACCGTTATTATGCTTCAGCTTGACGTATTTGCCGTAGCCGCCTTCCCAGCCGACGGTTTCGACCACGCCGTTGCCTGATGCGAAAATCGGCGTGCCGTAGGGGGTCGCCCAGTCGACGCCGGTGTGCATCTTGACATAACCCAGGATCGGATGGCGGCGGCTGCCGAAACCGGACCGCATGATGGCGTTGTTGACGGGCTTGCGGACCAGGAACTTTTTCGCGCTCTTGCCGGTCTCGTCGTAGTAATCGACGATGGCATCATCCGGTGTCTGGAAACGGTAATATTTCTTGGTCTCGCCGGCGACCGTGAGCGATGCGAACAGAACTTCGGACTTTTCGTTGCTGGTGGAGCCCTCGTCCTCGCCGGCGAAGAATACGTCGAAGGAGTCTCCGGGCTGGACCTTGCGTTGGAAGTCGACGTCGTAGGAATAGATGCGAACCATGTCCTCGATCACGGCCGCCGGCACCTTGTTGCGCAGCGCGGTCTCGTAGATGCTCTGATAGAGCCGCACGCCCAACCCGTCATCTTCCTCGTCCTCGCTGGCGTCGGCCGTATCGGTGGCGGTGTTCAGGCTCTGCACGTCGACGGCGACGTATTTGCCGAGATCGGACAGCGCCACCACGGCTTCGACGGCGGCATCGTTGGCGACAATCACCCGGTAGGGCTGCAGCCGCTGGCCGGGACCCGCGGGCGCCATCAGGATGCGGAGTTTCTGGCCTTCCTTCAGGCCACCGTCGCGGCCGCGGGCGCCGAGCGTTGAGGCAATCGACCTGGCTTCTTCCGGCGTCGCGCCCTGATCGCGCAGGATGGAGGTGACGGTATCGCCCTTCTTGACGACGTGGACGCGCTCACCCGTCGGATTGCCACCGGTAATCTGGTCTTTGGTCTTGGGCAGCAGGGTAACGTTTTCCGGGACCACCCGGGTTTCGAAGCCGGCATAGGGATCGGTGACGGTGCCTTCGGTGGCGTAGGCCAGTTTGTACCCGGGTTGCGCGCCGCTCGCGTCTGCCGTGGCATTGGCAAGTGCTGCGTAGCGGACACCGCCATTGCCGCGCCAGTTGGAGGCATCGCGCACCCGCATCACGATCTCGTCGAGCGCGATCACCGCGGCGAGCCTGGCCTTGGGAAGGATCGGCGCGAGGTCCTTGGTGACGAATGACACTTCGGCGTCGGGTTCGGCCGCGTCGGGATTGTTTGCATCGTCGGAGGCGGCAGGAGCGGGGCTACCGACGTCGCTTAGCATGCGCTGGGCGTTGAAGGGCGGGATCTTGGCGGAAAGGTCGCTTGTCGTCATCGACAGATTGCCGGAGATGCGGATGAACGGCCGTACCCGCATGACATCGCGATTGCCGACCCGGGTGACCGTCGAAACCCGCACCACATTTCGCGCCGCGGTGGCCTCGCCGGGCGGCGGCAACCGGTCGCTCTTCTTCAGGGAATGGTCGTTGGCGCCGAACGCGCCGCGCAGCGCGCCCTCGACCCGCTCCGGGACCTTGGCAAAGGTCATCTCGCCGTCGAGTGACGCAAAAACGGCGCCGCCGATCAGGGCTGCGCCGCATAGACCCGTCAGAATGGTGCCGCTAAACCACTGTACGGAGACCCGGCGGCGGTCGATAACGGCGGCCTCGGAGCCATCGACCGAAAGCGGCGGCTCGTGACCGAGATCGATGATCCCGGTCTCGCGCCCGTAACCGCCCCCGCGTGACGTCCTGTGGCTCAAACCACCATCCCCCCAAATTCCATTGCCAATCGGCGAGACCTGCGTCCATTCTTGAGCCCGCATTCGCCCTCTTTGAGGGGAGATTCGGGAGCACGGCGCACCGCGCGGAGGTTCGTGAAGGAAAGGCCCAAAACGGTGCCCAAAGTCACGAACGTTAATGGTTTGCAAATCTCTTCGATGTTAGCCGGTCGTCGGGAAAAGCAATGGGCTCATGAATGATCGCCTCCCCCGGTACGCCTCGCCGGCAGCCCCCACTGGCAGTCCGACGATTCAGTACCTATCTTGCATGCCAGAACGTCGCAGGATTGTGGCTCAAGTACGGCGCCAAGTTCCTAAAATTCGGGACTTCTTGCGATACGAGATTCCCCTGCATGATCCGATTTGTTGACATCAACCGTTGACAACGCCGATCCGGCGGGCTTATAACCCGCCCCACTGAGCGCGGCGCTGCCTTGGTCCTCGGCCAAGGCATGTTTTCGTGCCCGTGAAGCTCCTCACTAAGATGAGTGATTCAACAGCCGATCCCAATCGGTTGTCATTTGTCGTCGAGTGAGGTCTTCGGAACGCGTCCTTCGGGGGTGTTCCGGCTGAAAAGCTCCCGCGACGGGAGAGGGGTTTTCGGACCCCGGGCTGTTTGACAAGTGAAGATGAAGAAAGAGAAACGTGGACGGCGGAGTCCTTGCGGATCTCGAATACTTGGAAACCTCGGTTTTCATCTTTCGAGATCGGACGAAAGACTTCGGCGGTACACGTTTTGAAAAAGGTTACACCATCGTTGTTCGCGATGTGAATCGCGTTCAATAAATATGGTGGGACCTCGTCAAACGTTGTGATCAGCCGGTTCGAAGTTTCAAGTCCAACTTGAGAGTTTGATCCTGGCTCAGAGCGAACGCTGGCGGCAGGCTTAACACATGCAAGTCGAGCGGACGTAGCAATACGTCAGCGGCAGACGGGTGAGTAACGCGTGGGAACGTACCTTTTGGTTCGGAATAGCTCAGGGAAACTTGGATTAATACCGGATAAGCCCTTACGGGGAAAGATTTATCGCCGAAAGATCGGCCCGCGTCTGATTAGCTAGTTGGTGAGGTAACGGCTCACCAAGGCGACGATCAGTAGCTGGTCTGAGAGGATGATCAGCCACATTGGGACTGAGACACGGCCCAAACTCCTACGGGAGGCAGCAGTGGGGAATATTGGACAATGGGCGCAAGCCTGATCCAGCCATGCCGCGTGAGTGATGAAGGCCCTAGGGTTGTAAAGCTCTTTTGTGCGGGAAGATAATGACGGTACCGCAAGAATAAGCCCCGGCTAACTTCGTGCCAGCAGCCGCGGTAATACGAAGGGGGCTAGCGTTGCTCGGAATCACTGGGCGTAAAGGGTGCGTAGGCGGGTCTTTAAGTCAGGGGTGAAATCCTGGAGCTCAACTCCAGAACTGCCTTTGATACTGAGGATCTTGAGTTCGGGAGAGGTGAGTGGAACTGCGAGTGTAGAGGTGAAATTCGTAGATATTCGCAAGAACACCAGTGGCGAAGGCGGCTCACTGGCCCGATACTGACGCTGAGGCACGAAAGCGTGGGGAGCAAACAGGATTAGATACCCTGGTAGTCCACGCCGTAAACGATGAATGCCAGCCGTTAGTGGGTTTACTCACTAGTGGCGCAGCTAACGCTTTAAGCATTCCGCCTGGGGAGTACGGTCGCAAGATTAAAACTCAAAGGAATTGACGGGGGCCCGCACAAGCGGTGGAGCATGTGGTTTAATTCGACGCAACGCGCAGAACCTTACCAGCCCTTGACATCCCGGTCGCGGACTCCAGAGACGGAGTCCTTCAGTTCGGCTGGACCGGAGACAGGTGCTGCATGGCTGTCGTCAGCTCGTGTCGTGAGATGTTGGGTTAAGTCCCGCAACGAGCGCAACCCCCGTCCTTAGTTGCTACCATTCAGTTGAGCACTCTAAGGAGACTGCCGGTGATAAGCCGCGAGGAAGGTGGGGATGACGTCAAGTCCTCATGGCCCTTACGGGCTGGGCTACACACGTGCTACAATGGCGGTGACAATGGGACGCTAAGGGGCAACCCTTCGCAAATCTCAAAAAGCCGTCTCAGTTCGGATTGGGCTCTGCAACTCGAGCCCATGAAGTTGGAATCGCTAGTAATCGTGGATCAGCATGCCACGGTGAATACGTTCCCGGGCCTTGTACACACCGCCCGTCACACCATGGGAGTTGGTTCTACCTGAAGACGGTGCGCTAACCGCAAGGAGGCAGCCGGCCACGGTAGGGTCAGCGACTGGGGTGAAGTCGTAACAAGGTAGCCGTAGGGGAACCTGCGGCTGGATCACCTCCTTTCTAAGGATGATCCTTTAAGAACAGCTCACGCAGTTCTATCGGATCGTTTTAGAAACATCAGGGGCCAACGGTTTTCAGGATCGTTGAGCTCCATAGGCGGGATTTCGCCGTCTTCGTTTCTCTTTCTTCGCGGACGAACACGCGCCAGGGGGCTTGCGCTGTGCGATGCATTGGGCCGCTTGGCCGGTGCGCGAGCAGGACCCCGGTCCTCACCATGAGGTAAGCGTTAGGGGCTTGTAGCTCAGTTGGTTAGAGCGCGCGCTTGATAAGCGTGAGGTCGGAAGTTCAAGTCTTCCCAGGCCCACCACGCTTCGCCTTCGGCTACGCATGGCGCAGCCACACAAGACGAAGCGAAGTGTGCCCGGCGAGGCCCGAAAAGCGCGTTCACGCGCGTCTTTGGCGCGCTATGGGCGAACACGGGCGCCGTCTCGGGAAATGGGGCCATAGCTCAGCTGGGAGAGCGCGTGCTTTGCAAGCATGAGGTCGTCGGTTCGATCCCGTCTGGCTCCACCATGTTTCGCCCTTCGGGCTACGCGTGGTGCCCCGGGGTAGCCCGTAGAGCGCGTTCACGCGCGTCTTTGACGCGCCATGAAGCGAAGACGGGCTGATCCAACGATCGCCAAAGCAACCGGCCAGCAAAAATTATCGTCCGC
>CAVRKR010000006.1:10000-1774405 GCA_963722265.1 uncultured Alphaproteobacteria bacterium
CGCTCGGCGGCGGCTTCAAGGCGCTCGGCGCCATACGAACGGGCCAGCCGAATGACCCCCAGACAGGCGCGAAAGCCCTGCTCCGGATGCGGACGCTGTTCGAGGATCAGTTCACACAGCGCCGCAGTCGCCGGGCCAACCAGCCGGGCGTCGGCGCGGATGCGCTCAATCGTCCAGCCGGCATATCGACGATGGCTGGAAGGCATATGCTCGGGGACGGTCGTGTGCTTGTGATTGCCGCTCCCGCGCATGTGCACGGCGATCCGTTCTCCCTTGAGGAAGATCTCGACCGTCCGCGTGGTCAGCCGCGCGTCGACCTCGGCGCGGGCGAAGCGATGCGGGACGCTGTAATAATGGGCGGTAACCTCGATGTGATAATCGATGCCGACGCGACAGGTGCGCCATTCCGAGAACTCGTAAGGTTCGGTCGGGAGCACCTTCAGCGCCGGGCGATCAATCTGTTCGAGCAATTGCCGGCGCGTCACGCCGAGCCGCCGGATCGGGCGCTCTTCGTTGAGATGCGTCATCAGTTCATCAATCGCCGCGTTGACCTCCGCTAGGCTGTAAAAAATTCGATGGCGCAACCGTCCGAGAAGCCATCTCTCAACGATGAGCACCGCCTGCTCGACTTTTGCTTTATCCCTCGGACGTCTCGGCCTCGCTGGCAAAATGGCGGTGTCATAATGCGCCGCCATCTCGGCGTAGGTGCGATTGACCTGAGGATCGTAGAGACAGGCCTTGATCACCGCCGTCTTCGTATTGTCCGGCACGAGCAAATGTGGAACGCCGCCGATCACCTCCAGGGCGCGGACATGGGCCTCGATCCAGTCGGGCAGCGCCTGCGTCCAGCTCGCGTGCGCAAAAGTGAAGCTCGACGCGCCGAGCACGGCGACGAAGATTTGTGCCTTGCGGATTTCGCCGGTCAGCCGGTCGATGACGACCGGAACCCCATCGCCGGCGTAATCGACGAACAGCCGCTCGCCGGCCGCGTGCGTCTGCCGCATCGTCGGCGACAACTTCGATTCAAAGCCGCGATAGAGCTCGCAAAACCGCGAATAGCTGTAACCGCCGGGATTGGCGGCGATATATTCATCCCAGACGATCACCAGGGTGACGTGCTTGCGCTTCAGCTCCCGATGAACCGTCGGCCAATCCGGCTCGGCGTGGCGCCGATGGCCCCGTTTGGTCCTGTGATTGGCGTAAAGCGCCGCCTCCAGGTCGCCGTCGCTCATGCCGTCCGGCATCGGCCAACCCAGCCCGGCGCCCTCGAAACGCCTCAACGTCTCGCGCACCGTCGAGGCGGCTATGCCCAGCCGACGCGCGATTTCGCGCGTTGAAATACCGGCGGA
Source organism: uncultured Alphaproteobacteria bacterium (assembly GCA_963722265.1). GTDB lineage: Bacteria > Pseudomonadota > Alphaproteobacteria > Rhizobiales > Xanthobacteraceae > Bradyrhizobium. The sequence continues at coordinate 11,350 of CAVRKR010000006.1, forward strand.
AAACTTCAAACGAATGATCTCGCGCACATGGCGCATCGCAACTCTTTCCGCTGGCATCATCGCTCCCTTGGATTTCCAAAGGAGAGACCCTAAACAGGCCAGCGGAGGCGCTCGTCGCTATTCCACACCCCGGGCGGCATTATTCCGTTCCGGTGGGCGGCATCATCTCGTTATGGTGGGCGGCATCATTCCGTTACAGCGGGCGACATTATCTCGTTATGATGGGCGGCTTGAGCAGGAATCAGCACGTATGTACGGTGGTGTGGGAGGGGGGAGCCGCGAGGTTTCCCCCTATCCCGATTTTTAAGGCGGGCAGCGCCGCTGGATTTGTGTCATGATTGACCGATAAATGCCGAGTTCATTGCCTATTCATTTCACGCGACGTACTGGAATTGCACTGCAACTAGAAGCGTCCCACAGCTCAAGGAGCCCCCCATGCGTGAGTTCATTCGCCCCGTTGCCGTCGCGTTGAGTATTGCCTGCCTTTCCGCCTCGCTTGCCGTCACATCCACCGGAACGGCATTGGCGCAGGCCAAAATGGGCCCGGCCCCGCAGGGTGCGCCCGGTCAGCCGCCGGCGCTGAAGCAGATCGCCCTGACCGACAAGCAGATCGAGGGTGTGATCGCCGCCGCCAAGGACATGGATGCGATCACCGAGAAGCTGCAACCTAACGCCAAGCCGGATGCGAAGGTCGTCGCGCAGCTCGAGGCGGTGGCGAAGAAAAACGGCTTTGCAAGCTACAACGAATATAACGACGTCATCGACAACATCAGCGTCGTACTTGGCGGTTTCGATCCGGTGTCCAAGAAATATGTCGGCTCCGAAGCCGTCATCAAGGCGCAGATCGCCCAGGTCCAGGCCGACAAGAAAATGTCGCCAAAGGACAAGAAGGATGCGCTTGCCGATCTCAATCAGGCGCTGAAGATGCCGCAGACGCCGATCGAGAACAAAGGCAATATCGATCTGGTTGGTAAATACTACGACAAGCTTTCCGTCATCATGGGTGACGACCAGCAATAAGGCGGTCGTTCGGACTCGTGCCGGCGCTCGCCGGCACGACCAGTTTGAGGAAGCCGTTGCACGGGGATGACGGTCTTGAAGTGAGCGTCCCGATTGATCCTCGAAACCGCGACCAAGCGAGCATCATCACAAAAGCCCCGGAGCATGCTCCGGGGCTTTTTCGTTGCGGGTATGGACTTCAGCTGCGCGTGCGCATTCGCATCATGAAGCTGTCGAAACTCAGCTCGGCCACCTGCATCCACATCAGCGAATCCGTGCGATACGCCGTCAGGCTGGCATACATCTTGGCGAAATGCGGATTGCTCTTGGAGAGGTCGGCATAGATCTCGTTGGCGGCGCCGTAGCAGGTCTCCAGCACCTCCTGCGGAAACGGGCGCAGAATCGCGCCGGCGACCATCAGCCGTTTCAACGCCGGCGGATTGACGAAGTCGTATTTGCCGGTGACCCAGGTAAAGCAATCGTTGGAAGCCGCGGTGACCGCCGCCTGATAGGCCTTCGGCAGCATATTCCAGCGCGTGAGGTTGATGAGGTTGTGGCCCTGGCCGGTGCCCTCCCACCAGCCCGGATAGTAGTAATATTTGGCGACCTTGACGAAGCCGAGCTTTTCGTCGTCATAGGGACCGACCCATTCGGCCGCATCGATCGTGCCTTTCTCCAGCGCCGGATAGATGTCGCCGGCCGCGATTTGCTGCGGCACGCCGCCGACCTTGGCGATGATGTTTCCGGCGAAGCCGCCGACGCGGAATTTCAATCCCTTGAAATCCTCGATCGACTTGATCTCCTTGCGAAACCAGCCGCCCATTTGCGCGCCCGTGCTGCCGGTCGGAATCCCGAGTACGTTCTGCTCCTTCAACAGGTCGTTGAGCAGATCCTGCCCGCCGCCCCACAACAGCCAAGAGATGTGCTGTCGCGTGTTGAGGCCGAACGGCAGCGCCGTGCCGAAGGTGAAAGCGGCGTTCTTGCCCCAGTAGTAATACAGCGCGGTATTGCCCATCTCGACCGTGCCGTTCGCCACCGCATCGAGCACCTGAAGGCCCGGCACGATTTCGCCCGCGGCGAAGGACTGGATTTGAAACCGGTTGTCGGTGATTTCGGCGACGCGTTTGCAGAAAAATTCACAGCCGCCGTAGAGCGTATCCAGCGACTTCGGCCAGCTCGCGGCAAGCCGCCACTTTACCTCGGGCATCGATTCCGCGATCGCCGGCGCGGCCACCGTGCTCGCCGCGAGGCCGATGCCGCCGGCTTTAAGAAATTCACGACGTTTCATACGCTTCCCCTCCGTTGGTGCCGATAGCTCGACGAGGGACAACGATCTTGACTGTCGTTTTTTGTTTCGCCGACGGCTGACGTTGATCGATGCCGGAGTAGAACTCCGGATCGCGGTCAGCATGACCAATCGATCTCAGGGAATCAAGGGCGGCGAGGTCTACGCAGTTGCGAAGGGAGCGGGGGAAGCGGGCCTCAAAGGACCGTGCCGAACCTTGCTTCCATCGCCCGCCGTGTCTTGATCGTTTCGTCCTTCTCGTCGATCTCGACATCGCTCCAGCGCACCACCGCGCCGTGCGCGACGTCGTGCTTCAACTTCACTCGATGCGCGAGCCCGATCGGCAATGCGCCGGCCGCAAGGCTTGCGGTTGCCGGCATCAGCTTGCCCCACACCGTGTAGCCGCCCTCGCCATCGAGCATTTCGCCCGCGCGCAAACTCCGCTTCGCCACCGCTGCCACGTCGCCGCGAAAGCCGAAAGGCTGCCCGGTCGGCTCCTTGCGCAGCGCGGCCGACAGGATCGAGATGTTCAGCTCGAGCCCGATCAGATGATACGGCTTGTACATCGCCGCATAGCGGCCGCTGGCATCGGTCTTCAGGCCGTATTGCCTGAAGCAGTCCGCGGCGTAGTCGTTCGGTGCTTCCAGCACGACGTAGACGCCCCAGCGCAGATCGCGAAACACCGCTCGACCGTCGCGCTCCAGCGACGATACCACTTCGACCAGTCCGGCCTTCTCCAGCACGCCGCCTTTGTCGCGCGGCCGCAACACATGCGGCAGGTCGTCGACGCCGCAGGGCGGAAACAGCAGTCCGCCGGTGGGAACGTCCAGCCCGGTCGCATTGGCGATCGCCGCCATTTCGATCGCCGACTTGGTGCCGTCCAGAAACGAGTTGAACATCTGCGGATTCATGCCGGCCGATTGCGCTTCGTCCGCCGTCAGCCCGTAATGGCTCCAGACACCCGCCGGCGTCACGTCATGATAGGCCGGAAGGTACTTGGTGCCCTTGCCGGCGGCGACCACGCGAAAACCGGTGGCGCGGGCCCAGTCCACCATCTCGGCGGTGAGCGCCGGCTGGTCGCCATAGGCCAGCGAATAGACCACGCCGGCTCTTCGCGCTTCCTCTGCGAGCAGTGGCCCCGCCAGCACGTCGGCCTCGACATTGACCATGACAATGTGCTTGCCCGCCGCAATCGCCGCGCGGGCGTGCTTGATTCCGACGGCGGGATTGCCGGTCGCCTCCACGACCACTTCGATATTTCCGGTCGTCGCCCTGGCTGCGTCCGACGTGAAGGTCGTCGCGGCGACGCGCGCGGCGTCCCAGCCGACGGTCCGGCAGGCCTCGCGCGCGCGTTCCGGATCGAGATCGGCGATGACGGGGACTTCCACCCCGGGCGTGTGCGGCACCTGTGACAGGAACATCGAGCCGAACTTGCCGGCACCGATCAGCGCGACGCGGACGGGCTTGCCGGCCGAGCGGCGGGCGTTGAGCAGGTGAGAAAGGTTCATGACGAATGATCCGATCGGCTTGGGAGTGTCCCGGACGCGGTGCAGCGTCCTTGACGCTGCTCCGCAGAGCCGGGACCCATGAGGGTCACTCTGGCTGAGTGCGGGCCCCGGATCAGCAGTGCACCGCTTGCAGTGCACCGAATCCGGGGCACGGCGACGCCTCTACTCCGCCGCCTGACGCTGGGCGCGCGCCAGCCGCAGCAGCGCGTCGTCGTCAACCGTCTGGATCGGTGTGAAATCGCGATGGGCGATGTATTCCGGCCGTGTGGGCGTACGGATATAGTTCGAGACGGCATTGAGCGTCAGATAGACGATCTTGCGCGGGTATGGCGTGATGTTGCCGGCCGAGCCATGCACCAGATTGCCGTGGAACATCAACAGGCCGCCGGCCTTTCCGGTCGGCGCGACGATGCCGCCTTCCTTCACCAGGCGCGTCACGGTCTCCTCGTCCAGCGTCCACAGCGGATAGGACGTGGTTTGCAGGTCGTGCGAGGCCTTGAGGTCGCCGGCCTGCTGGCTCCGCGGCACCAGCATCAGCGGGCCGTTGATCGGCATCACCTCGTCGAGGAAAATCGCGATGTTCATCGCGCGCGGCTCTCGCATGCCGTCGTCGCGCTTCCAGGTGCCGTAGTCCTGATGCCACTGCCAGACGTCGCCGGTGAAGGCCGATTTGGCGTTGATCTTGTACTGGTGCATGTAGAGCCTCTCGCCGAAGATCTGCTCCACCGGTTCGATCATGCGCGGATGGGCGCCGAGCAGGCGGAACGCCTCGTTGTAGAGATGGGCGGCAAAGGCCGTGCGCGGCGCGCCGCTCTTCTCGCGCCACACCTCCGGCCGCTTGGTGTCGTAAATGCCTTCCGCCTCGCGGGCGAGGAGCGCGACCTCTTCCTGGCTGAAGAGTTCGGGCAGAAACAGCCAGCCTTCCCGGTTGAAGTCGTCGATCTGCTGCTGGGTCAGTTTCATGGCGGTTCCTCCTCGCATCCTAAAGGCAAAGCCCAAATCTTTTGTTGATGACAGGATAGCACCCGGGAGAGGGTTTACCAACCCGCGCCATGCGGTTCGCCGGAACGGCGCGGAATGGAAAATGCCTTGCGGCGCAGCGCCTCCGAGCCCGCGATGTGAGCGGTCGCCGCACTGGGCAACTTTGTCATACCTCTTTCACAGCCAACGACACTTCGTCCTTAGTCGAACTATATTCTACGCTTTTTCGGTAGGATGGCGGCCTGCTCAATATGCGAGGACGGCATGATCAAACGGCTGCGCGTGGAACCAATCTCGAGCTATCTGGAACGGCGCCGAAAGGGCCCGATCTATCCTGTGGTCATTGCCAACGGCTTTGTCTATCTGTCCGGTCTGCCGCCCTTCGATCCCCAAACCGGCGAGATCAAGCCTGCCCCGTTCGAGCGTCAGGTCGGGCTCGTGCTCGATCAAATGAAACTATGCCTCGAAGCGGCCGGTTCGTCGCTCGCGAAGGTGGTCAAATGCAATGTCTATTGCACGCCCGATCCGTCGCATTTCGGTAAATTCAACGAAATCTACGCGCGCTATTTCCCGGCGGAATCGCCGGCCCGCATCTTTCTCCACGTGCCGTCATGGCCCGGGCCGTTCGACGTCGAGGTCGATTGCGTGGCGGTTCTCTAGGCAGGATCGAGACCTCCGGCCGGCCAACCTTTCGGTGGAACGGCGTCGGTTTCCCCGGAATCCGGGTGGATCGCAACAATTTCCAAGTCTAAATTCCGTTTCCAGAGCTGAGATAGGGGGCACGAGCCAATTGGAGCCGGCCATGACAGACCAGTATTTTACCCTGTTCGACACCCCGATCGGCATCTGCGGGATCGAGTGGGGTCCTCGCGGAATCAACGGGGTGCAACTGCCGATGGGGAGTGAGGAAAAGACCCGCACCCGGATTCGCCAGCGCCATGGCGACATCGCGGAAGCGCCGCCGCCGGCCGAAGTGCAACACGCGATCGAGGGGATCGTCGAGTTGCTCGAAGGCAAGCCGAATGACCTCAGAGACGTGGCGCTCGACCTCGATGGCGTTCCGGAATTCCACCGCGGCGTTTACGATATCGCCCGCACCATTCCGCCGGGCAAGACCATGACCTATGGCGACATTGCCAGGCGGCTCGGCGGCGTGGAGCTATCGCGCGACGTCGGCCAGGCGCTCGGGCGCAATCCCTGTCCGATCGTGGTGCCGTGCCACCGCGTGCTCGCCGCCGGCGGCAAGCCCGGCGGATTTTCCGCCAATGGCGGGGTGGCCACCAAGCTGAAAATGCTTGCGATCGAAGGTGCGGCGGTCGATCACACGCCGAGCCTGTTCGACTGAGCTGCTGCTGCGAGGTCGGTGGCCTCATCCTTCGAGACGCGGCGAAGCCGCCGCTCCTCAGGATGAGGTCCGAGACCCTCATGGTGAGAGCGCGGCAACGCCGATGCTTCGCATCGCCTTGAGAACCATGTGGCCAACCTCTTACGTCGCCACCGCTTCGCAGGCGAATCCGCCGCTCAGGCGGCGAATCTTGCCTGCCGAGGGAGAAGGAAAATGCGCGGTGCAGCACAGCGTGTCGGTGTCGCAGTAGCGTTCCAGGAAATTGCGGCGCGTCGCCGCGGCCTGCGCCTGATCGACGTCGAATTTTGCCGAAAGCTCGGGATGACGGGTCTGCAGCGGTGAATGCATCAAATCACCGCTGAAGACGGCGTCATCCTTGCCGCGGCCAATTGTAAACGCGACATGTCCGGGGGTGTGACCTGGCGTCGGCAGGATGCGGACGTGATCGCCGATCTCGTAGTCGTTGGCCACGATCTCGGCCCGCTTGGCTTCGACAACCGGCAACACGCTGTCGCCGAAAGGCGGCACCGGGGTGTTCGCGTGCTGCTCGGTCCAGTAGTCAAATTCGGTCTTGGCGAAGATGTAGCGCGCGTTTGGAAAAGTCGGTACCCAACGGCCACCCTCCAGCCGCGTGTTCCATCCGACGTGGTCGACGTGCAAATGCGTGCACATCACGAAATCGATGTCCTTGACCGAAAACCCGGCAGCCGCGAGCGCGTGCATGTAGGTATCGTCGGTCTTCATGTTCCATTTCGGGCGATGCGGACGCGGCTTGTCGTTGCCGATACAGCTGTCGACCAGGATGGTGTGATGCGGCGTCTTGACGATATAGGACTGAAAGCACAGGATCAGCACGTCATTGGCATCGAGCGCGCCGGCCGCTTGCATCCACGATCTGTTCTCGGCAAGCGAGTCCGGCGTCAGCGCCGGAAACAGATCCAGCGCGGGCAGGAAGGTGGTTTCCTGCTCGATGATGCGATGAATGGTGAGGTCGCCGACCGAGAGCTCGTGTGCCATGGTCAGCGCGTCTCAGGCCGGCGGCGGAACGGAAAGCTTGACCGAGGGCCGGCTCAGCATCCGCTCGTTGAAAGCATCGAGACCGGGATAGGCCTTGCGCCATCCACAATCGGCGAAGCGGAAATCGGCATAGCCGAGCACGCAAGCGAGCGCGATCTGCACGATATCGAGGGGACGCGACAGCACGTCCGCCTGTTTGTCGAAACGCGCCATGCCGCTCCAGGCCCGGTTCCAGTGGTCGTCGGACCATGCCTGCCACTGCAGTCCTTGCGGTCGTACCATTTTCTCATAGCGGCAGAGCAGCATCGAATCGAGCATGCCCTGCAACAGCGAATGATCGCTCTTGACCTTCCACCGGTTGGGACCTGACGCCGGGATCAGTTTTCCACCGCCGGCAAGCTCGTCGAGATATTCGACAATGACGTAGGAATCGATGATCACGTCGCCATTGTCGAGGATCAGTGCCGGCAGCTTCTTCAGCGGATTGATCCGCTTATACTCATCGTTGGCCTGGCCCGGCACCACTGCCGTCGGCACGAATTCGATTTTGTCGATCAGGCCGAGCTCGATCGCGGCGATGCGTACCTTGCGGGCGAATGGCGAAGCCGGGGAGAATGTGAGTTTCATTCGAATGTCCTTTGAGATAGCTAGGCGAAATTCATCCGTCATTGCGAGCCACCGTGTCGGCGCACAGCGCCGCCCGATGTAAACTCCGCGAAGCAATTCACCGCGACGGAGGAAGTATGGATTGCTTCGACGCTACCCCCAACTTCACGCCGCGATGATTTCCTGCCGCTGCTCGCCCAGTCCCTCGATGCCGAGCGTGACGACGTCGCCGACATTGAGGAATTTCGGCGGTTTCATGCCCATGCCGACCCCGGGCGGTGTGCCCGTCGCGATGACGTCGCCGGGCATCAGCGTCATAAGCTCCGAGAGATAGGAAACGATCTTCTTGACACCGAAGATCATGGTCGCGGTCGATCCGGTCTGGCAGCGCTTGCCATTGACGTCGGCCCACATCGGCAGCTTCTGGACGTCCGCGATCTCGTCCTTGGTCACGAGCCAGGGACCGAGCGGGCCAAACGTGTCATGCGATTTTCCCTTGGTCCACTGACCGAGCCGTTCAATCTGGAAGAAGCGCTCGGATACGTCGTTGCAGATGCAGTAGCCGGCCACGTAGTTGAGGGCGTCGGCCTCGGAGACATATTTAGCGCGCGTGCCGATGACGATCGCAAGTTCAACTTCCCAGTCGAGCTTGGTCGAGCCGCGCGGCTTCTCGACCGGGTCGTTCGGTCCACACAGGCTGTTATTGGCCTTCATGAAGACGATCGGTTCGGTCGGAATTTGCAGTCCGACTTCCGCGGCGTGGTCCGAATAGTTGAGGCCGATGGCGATGAATTTGGGCAGGCCGCCCACTGGCGAGCCGATCCGCGGTTTGCCGCCGACGGCGGGAAGCTTGGCGGGGTCGAGGCCGGCGATCGTGGCCAGCGAGGCCGGCGAAAAGGCAGCTCCGGCGAAGTCCTGGACGTATGCCGAAAGGTCGCGCAATTGGCCCGATTTTTCGATCAGGCCAGGCTTCTCCTTGCCAATTTCCCCATAACGAACAAGCTTCATTTCTCATCACTCCCTAGGGTGGTTCCATTGCTTGAGATGCTTCATGGAACAGTGCGCGGTGAAATTCAACTGCCGGCTGGCTTTAGAATAGGACCACTGGCGCATTGCTGCCCCTCTTATCCCGGGCAGCCGTGACGGCGAGCGAACCGCGGGAAATCGGCCCGGGCTTACGCTAAACGACGAATTTGAAGGCGTCGCCATTGCGCTTGATATGGCCGGCATCGAAATGTCCGCCGATCGCAAGAACCGGCCGATCGGCAAAGCGAGCGAACAGATCGCGCCGGGTTGCCGTCGACTGAGCGGGATCGGAATCGGCGGTGGAAGACCAGTCGAGATGCGCCATCTGGGAAGGATGGTGGGCGACATCGCCGGTCAGCAGGCCCTCCTCGCCGGCGGATTGGATGTGAAGGCTCATATGCCCGGGACTGTGGCCGGGCGTCGGGATCAGGGTGATTTCATCGCAAATCCTGGCGTCGCTTTCGACGAGATCGGCTCTGCCGGCATCCATCACCGGCTTCACCGAGTCGTGAAAAATCGCCATTGTGTCGGCCTCGACGCTATGGTCGCGCCAGTATTCGTACTCGGTTTTCCCAAATACATAGCGCGCCTTTTCGAAGGTAGGTACCCATCGTCCGCCTTCGAGCCGCGTGTTCCAGCCGACGTGATCGACATGCAGATGGGTGCAGAGCACGGTGTCGATGCTGTCGGGCGGAAAGCCTGCCGCGGTCATGGTCTCGAGGAAGGGTGTTTTCCGGTTATTCCAGGTCGGCACGTTGCGGCCTTGCTTGTCGTTGCCAAGCCCGGTGTCGACCACGATCCGGCGCGAAGGCGTCTCGACCACCAGCGAATGGATCGACATTTTCAGCCGGCCTTCCTCGGTCGCGAAATGGGGAATGAGCCACGGCAATTTCCGGATTTCTTCATTCGTGGCCAACGGCAGGATGAATCGCGTGCTGCCGACCGTCTCCAGCTCGACGATTTTTGTGATTCTGACCTTGCCGACATTCCAGCGCATGTGGCGTTCCCTCGCGATGGCGCCGGCGCCGAATAGTTCAGTCGCCGGTGGCGTTGGTTTTAACTACAGCGTGCCGGGGAATGCGCCGCCATCGAGCAGGATGTTCTGTCCGGTGATGAAGCCCGCCTTCGCGCCGCACAGAAACGCGCAAGCCATCCCAAATTCTTCCGGCTCGCCGAAGCGTCCGGCGGGATTGAGTTTGGCGCGTTCGGCCAGCATTTCGTCGACGGTGATGCCGCGCTTCTCGGCTTCCGCCTTGGCGACCGCGCCGCGCAGCCGGTCGGTATTGAACGGACCCGGCAGCAGCGCATTGATGGTGACGTTGTTGATCACGGTCTTGCGCGAAATGCCTGCGATAAATCCGGTGAGGCCGGCGCGCGCGCCGTTGGACAATCCCAGCACCTCGATCGGCGCCTTCACCGCGGCGGAAGTGATATTGACGATGCGGCCGAACTTGCGCGCCATCATGCCGTCGACGGTTGCCTTGATCAGCTCGATCGGGGTCAGCATGTTGGCGTCGATCGCCTTGATCCAGTCGTCGCGGGTCCAGTTGCGGAAGTCGCCGGGCGGCGGACCGCCAGCGTTGTTGATCAGGATGTCCGGATCGGGACAGGCCTTCAGCACGGCCTCGCGGCCGGCGGGCGTGGTGATATCGCCCGATACTTCCGTCACCGTCACGCCGGGATATAGCTTGCGTATTTCGGACGCCGTCTTTGCCAGTGCTTCCGCGCCGCGCGCGGTCACCGCGACATGCACGCCCTCGGCGGCGAGCGCCATGGCGCAGGCCCGTCCCAAGCCCTTGCTGGATGCGCACACGATGGCGCGGCGGCCTTTGATCCCAAGATCCACTGTCTCACTCCCGTCGGTTCGGATGATTTTTTGTAACCGGTTGGCTCACTTTAGCCAAGGCGGACCGCCCTGATAAGGGACCTGAGACGGCCGAAATGCATATCAGAGGCGGGTCGGCTTCAAATCCGCCGGGCTTGTTTCAGGCGATCGATATAGACGACGACGTCGGGGGGCAAGGAATTGAAACCCCTTTGTCCTACCTCCGACAAGAGCGGCCGTAGCTGCGAACCGGCGAGGTACGCAGGCTGGCGGCCGGAGGAGGAGAGTTGATCGACACTCAAGACAAAGGTAATGGCAACAAGGCCGGTGCGCACGATGGCGAGGGCGGCGCCTGCGAAGCGATCGGCGATACCGGCGTCTGGTCCAACGACGTCCTCAAGCGCCATTCGCATGAATTTTGCGAACACGATGCCGGTGATCAGAAAAACTCCAAAGAGCATCGGCGAATTCTGTGCCAGCGGCGATCCGAGCGTACCACCGGCATTCGTCGAGGCCAGCGACATCAGAAAGACCGCCGTCGGCAGGGCGATCAGATAGGCGAGGATTGTTACCGCGCTGCGTAGCAAACCGGCCTTGAAACCGGTGACGGCGGCGGAGATCAAGACAACACAAACAACGACGTCGAAGGGATTCATGAGCGACCATTTTATCTCTGCGAGTTTCTCAGGTAGCGGGACTTCGTCAACGAAACGGGTTTGCGATCGCTAAAATCGTCTGTATCAATGCGATCCACGCATTCGGTGGAGTTAAGTCATGCCCGGCCTATTCGACGTCAGTAAGGAAGTCATTCTTGTCACCGGCGCCTCGCAGGGGCTAGGCCGTCAATTCGCGCGCGTCTTGTCCGCGCATGGGGCCGCGGTCGCGCTTGTCGCGCGCCAGACCGCAAAGTTGAAAAGTCTGGAGGACGAGATACGCGCCAAAGGCGGCCGCGCGGTTGCGGTGCAAATGGACGTGACCGATACGGCTTCGATCGGCAAGGCGATCGATACCGCCGAGGCCGCGCTTGGTCATGTCAGCGTGCTCATCAACAATGCCGGGATCGCGATCGAGAAACTCGCGGTCGATCAGACCGCGGAAGATTGGGATTCCGTGATCAACGCCAACCTCAAGGGCGCGTATTTCGCCGCCACCGAAATGGCGCGGCGGATGATTGCGCGCAAGCAGGAGGGCAATATCGTCAATGTTGCCTCCGTGCTCGGATTTGGCGTGATGAAATTTCTCTCGCCCTATGCCATTTCCAAGGCGGGCATCATCCAGGCGACCAAGGCGATGGCGCTGGAACTTGCGGGCAACCGCATTCGCGTCAATGCGCTGGCGCCAGGTTACATCGATACTGAAATCAATCACGATTTCTGGTCGACGCCGGGTGGCGAGAAACTGACCAAGCGGATTCCGCAACGCCGGGTCGGCACCGAATCCGATCTCGACGGCGCCATCATGCTGCTTGCGTCCAGCGCCTCGCGCTACATGACGGGCAGCGTCGTCACCGTGGATGGCGGATTTTTGCTGACGTGATGAAGTAGCGACCCCACCCGTCATTGCGAGGAGCGTTAGCGACGAAGCAATCCATGCGCGTACTTCAGAAATGGATTGCTTCGCTTCGCTCGCAATGACGGCGTCGTTGGTTCCGCATCAATTCACCCGCAGCTCGGCCTTGATCATGTCGGCGGCCTTCTCGCCGATCATGATGGTCGGCGCGTTGGTGTTGCCGCCGATCAGGGTCGGCATGATCGAGGCATCGACCACGCGCAGCCCCTCGAGCCCATAGACCCTGAGCTTGGGATCGACCACGGCGGTGGGATCATTGACCCCCATCTTGCAGGTGCCGACCGGGTGATAGACGGTGTCGACGTTCTGGCGCAGGACCTTGCGAATCTGGTCGTCGGTCTCGACGCCGTCCGTGAACACGTCGGATGATTGCAGCGCCTTGAGCGCGGGCGCGTCGAGCAAGCGCTTGGTGGTCTTGAAGCCCGCGACCATGGTGTCGAGGTCGGATTCCTCGCCGAAAAAGTTCGGATCGATCACAGGGGGAGAATGCGGATCGGCGCTTTGCAGCCAGACGCTGCCGCGGCTTTTCGGGCGCAGCACGCAGACGTGACATGAGAAGCCGGTGCCCCAGCGCGGCTTGCGGCCGTGATCGGCGACCATCGCCATGCAGAAATGCAGCTGGATGTCGGGCAGGTCGAGGTCGGGCCGGGTTTTGAGAAAGCCGCCGCATTCGGCAACGTTCGATGTCATCGGGCCGCGCCGCTCGCGCCGGTATTGCGCGATCCCCTTGAAGATCCGCGCGATGCCACCAAACGACAGGCCGGCGAAATGCGGCGCGTCGGAGGTGAAGCCGAAGACAAAGTCCGGATGATCCTGCAGGTTCTTTCCGACGCCAGGCAAATGATGGGTGGTTGCGATGCCGTGCCTGGCGAGCGCGGCGCTGTCGCCGACGCCCGAGAGCATCAGCAGTTGCGGGCTCTGAAAGGCGCCGGAGGACAGGATCACCTCGCGGCGGGCGCGAATTTGCCTGGTCTCCTTGCCTTGACGGTACTCGACCCCGACCGCGCGCTTGCCCTCGAACAGGATGCGCCTGGCGTGCGCGTCGGTCTCGACCCGCAGGTTCGTGCGCGTGGCCATGAAGGGGTGAATGTAGCCGCGCGCCGCGCTCCAGCGCTCGCCGTTTTTCTGCGTGACCTGGTAGGGGCCGAGACCTTCCTGTTCCTCGGCATTGAAATCCTCGCGGATACGGAATTGGGCCTCGCGCGCGGCCTGCAGATAGATCTCGCGGACCGGATTGTCGCTGCGCGAGCCCGTGACGTGCAGCGGGCCGCCCTTGCCATGATACTCGCCGTCGAGTTCGGAATTGTCCTCCGAGCGCTTGAAATAGGGCAGCACGTCGGAATAAGACCAGCCGGAGTTGCCGAGCGAGGCCCACTGGTCGTAGTCGCGTCGATGGCCGCGGATATAGACCATGGCGTTGATCGCAGACGAGCCGCCGAGCCCCTTGCCGCGCGGCTGATAACCGATGCGGCCGTTGAGGCCGGCTTGCGGCACCGTGTCGAACGCCCAGTTGTTGACCTTGCCAGCGATCATCAGGATCATCGCGCCTGGCGTCGTGACCACCCAATTGTCGTCCCTGCCGCCGGCTTCCAGCAGCGCCACCGAGGTGGCGGGATCCGCGGACAGGCGGCTTGCCACCGCGCAGCCCCCGGAGCCGCCGCCTACCACGATGAAATCAACGCTTTCCATCTGACTTCCTCCCGCTTTTGCTCGGCTTTTGGCTTGAAGCCTGGGCCTTTGTGCAACTTCTGGCAAGTGTACTTTGGCGGTCGCGGCCTATGGCGCAAAATGGCGCGATTGAGCCCGTATTTTGGCCGTCATAAAATCCTCAAAACTCGCCTTGCGGCCCTTTCCAAAGCGGGCCCGCGTTGGTACATACCCCCCGCGACCCCAAGGGCATTTGCCAGGGGATTGCCTTCTCAGGAAGCCACCGGACGGAAACGGCGCCCCAGGGCGTTGATGGACCCGTATCGGTAGCGGTTTTTGGGTAAGGCACGCAAAGGTTTATCGCGGGGTGGAGCAGCCCGGTAGCTCGTCAGGCTCATAACCTGAAGGTCATAGGTTCAAATCCTATCCCCGCAACCAGATTAATCCCGTTAACTCAATGAGTTATCGGGATTTTTCTTTTCCAGATTTTGACCTCTAAAAAAGTGTGAACAGGTATTAACTTCTTCGAAGGCGGGTTTGTGCCTCCGACATTGCTTTGTTCGCCAATCTCCGCAGGGCGACCACATGACTATTGTCGAGCAATGACGGCAGCTACGGGACGGACAGATTCAACTTACGATGCGGTGGTTGCGGGCAGCTGATTAAAGTCGCGCCAACGACCGGCGACCAATCCAGACATCTCAAAGTGGGCGACCGCGTTTGCTGGCAAGCCAGCACGACCGATCTTGGTACAGTTGTCGCAGGAGCGAAGTCGCCATTTCATGGAATGACGGAGAAACAAGTTCAGTTTCGCTCAATGATATGGCGAAAGTTGAACGAGCGCCGACGAAGCTGGTGTGACTCCGATAGCGACTAACGAGATACCCCTTTTTAATCCGCCGCACTCTTTGCCAACATCTCTTTTCGCCTGATCCTTAAATCTGCAAACGGCACGCCCATTTTGCATGCCTGTTTTCGGCAACTGGCCATAGTGCGCTTGAATTTAGCCGCTGCGCGTAACGGCGTGCCGCCAATCGCAACAATGGCAGCGAGTCGTTTCAAATCTTCTTCGGACCATTCGTTTTTGCGCAATTTCATGCCAAGGAACCTTATTGCAGTTAGACAAGACTACTTCGCGTAACCCTGAGAGCGCAGCCAAGCTATGCGGCGGTCGCCGTTCATCCACTCGTCGATTTCGGTTTTGCTCTTGAAACCCCTGATGTGAACCGGCTCGACGCCCGGAAACTCCGCCAAAATATTCCAATCGTCTTCGGCAATTCGCACAGGTTTGAAAATTACTTTTGATTTGGCCACGCGCTGTTATGACAACTATTCGATGCGAAATCAAAGGATATGGCGCAAAGCTGAAATGGAACGCGGTCATCGAGCCCGACCAGCTTCCGCCGTCCCCAATGATGATCCTTGCGCGCCGGGTTGAATACCCGCTCGACGCGCCGGTTCAGCACCTGCATCACGCCGAATTTCCATGGGCTCGTCACAGTCGTTGGAAGTAGACCAGTGCGAGTGCGAAAATTATCATCGCGGTCGAGCCAATCAAGATTTGCTTAACGTCTTCATCGAGCATGGCCAGCCCTCCCTCCTTAAAGAAGATAGTATCCCAAAAAAAGTGGCACGTCGCGCACAGACCGCCGTAAGCTTATCGAACTTCCCCAACGTTTGCACCAAATTCAGAGTAAGTTGAGCAATATTGAAGCACCTGCCACTACGGCTGCGAAAAGGCCGATGACGCTCCCTCAGTTCACCGAGAAATTGAATGACCAAACATTTGAGTCGAAAATTGGAAATGCTTGGGACACGCCGCATTGACGCCGCTGGCCTAAGCTGAGCCACAGGCAACCTGCCGCTCAAGGCACATTTCTTTAACCCGTGTGTGGTTCTATTGGCTGTCGCGGACCTGTATCGCGTACCGCGACCATTGGTGACGTGATGCAAACGTTACAAACGTTCCTGACTACCGACCTAAAAGTGGTGAGCCGCTGCCGCTATGCGCAATATCGGGGTCTACCAACCACGCTAAGAGCAAAGGAAATGGTCATCACGGGGTTGGTCCGTTCTCTCAGCGAAGACAAGTCGAGAAACCCTGTGCGCTGGGTCATAACGGTCGTTGTTGCAAAGCGGAGCGCCGCAGCCTAAGCACCGTGGCCGAAGTGCAGCTCTGGCTCAAATCGGTTTCCGTCAGTGTCCCTGTCTTGTATCTGTCGCTGACCGGTTGATGATGTGACTGTCGTTCCCCTAGATCGACAACCAAGGCGACAGTAGTCGCCAGACAGGTCACCGCGTGTGCTTCGTAACGATCACAACGCAACGGACCAAGTGAGAGCCGTCAGGGAAAACCTTGGCGGCTTCCTTGTGCGGAGCAATGCAAAACAAGAGCCGCCCGAGGGCGGCTTTTAATTTCAAACGTTTTCTCGGATTCTGAATGAATGCTGGCTCGTGAGCCTCGTTGTGCTTCTTCGCCGCTTTTTTTCCGCTTCCCGCACCAATTTTCGAAGCTCGCGTAATTCGCTTAGTCGCTGGGCGAGGGATTGATAATCAACATTCGAACATCGTTTGACTGTGTCGTACCTCTGTTTCATCGTTTCCTCCAACGCAGAAATCAGGGTCGCTGGGGTTGACCTTGCTCGCAAATTTGCGGTCGGCGTGGCCACCAAACGGGCTTTCTTTTCTCCCATCGAACTGAAGGTTCCCAAAGAATACCACACAGCGCAAAACCGACAACCGGTAATTGTTGGGCTCCCCGTGAAGCCGAGGCAGGCGAAGCCAAAGCGGCAGCAGGACGGGCGCGGGCATATCGGTATTGGGTTTTGCAAAAGTGTCACGACACCCGGCTAACAGGATCAAACCGCCGTTCCCATCGGTGGTCTGCACGGTCCCGCCGACGCCCCCTCAATGCCCACGGGCGGGACCGTGCCTTGCTGTTTTTCACGCCGAAACAAACCAAGTGTTGATCAAAAAAGTAAGGCCCGGATCATCCCGAGGCCCGGGACGAGTTGGTGGCAAGTTGCGGACGTATTGGTTGATTACTCGGAAGAGTGCGGCGATGGCTGCTTGGTTCGTGGTGAGCGAATAGAGATTGCAATCAGCGCACTGTCCTCTCATGGCACAGTTGGTTGGCAAAAACGACGGGACGACGTATTATAGCTTCAGACGCATGGGAATTTCTGTGCCGCTGACCCGTGGCCAAATTTTGGGATACGACAACGAGCGACTGGCGTTCGCATTTACAATGATGAACGACGGCCAACTTGTGCTGTGCCAGATCAGCGATGCCGCGATGGATGAGTTGGCAGAGACAAAGGGTACGCCAAGCATTGAGAGGCAAGAGCAATTTGTTATCTATCGCGACGCTATCGAGCGAATAGCCTCTGACTTGTACGATAAATCCCCTCGCATTAAAGGGTACGTCGTTCGCATATTCACGAAGCATGTTCAGGGTGGGCGTAGCGCATCTTGATGCATTCGAAAAATCCCCGCCGCCGCGGGGAAGTTCGGGTGAACGACGATGAAGAAATGGACTTTTGTTATTCCAGCCCCTTTCACCCATTCCGTAAGTGAGACGACGGCTCAGTGACAACCATGGCTCTGCTGGCATCAGCCCATCATTGGCGTCGCGCTTTTTGTTTGTCGCCGAGATGGCGATTGCTTAGCGCAGAGATTTGGCTAGTCTCGCAGAATCGTTTGTCCTGTCGGAGGAGGGGACGCCATGAATTCAACCTCAACCCTCAAAATTCACAGGCCCGATACAAGAAGCCTGATCGAAAAGATCAAGGACGAAATCAAAAAGCGGGCGGACGCGAAGGCTAGGCGCAGGATGCTGAACGTACCCAAGAGACTGGCGAAGCGGTAACGGCTATTCGGCCACTTGGTCAGCATCGTTGCCCTGATTGAACAGCGTCTTTACAACCGCCATAGTTCGCGGTCCCCAGCGGTTTGACCGCCTTGTTTAAGATAATCCCCAATATCCATGGTCGCGGTTTGGTAGTCGAGAGTGCCGCCGACCTTCGTCTAGCCGCCCGGACGTGCTAGCCTATGAATCAGCCGAAGGAGGTTGACATGGCCAAAGGCGAACAAAAAAGCAATCGGGAAAAAAAGAAGCCTAAGAAAGAAAAGATCAAGACAATCGCTGCAGCACCAGGCCAAAAGGGCTCGGCGACGGGATGGCAGCCGACGTTAGGGTCAGACAAAAAGAAGTAGGACGAGCGGCTCGCCTTAGGCGAGCCGTTTCTGTTCTACCCCCAGGCGAGAGGCATCATAGCGCCGTCAGAGGGTATTGTTGGAGGAATCGGTCATCGAAATTCCACTCCCCCACGGTCTCCGCTGCGCCAGACAAGGCGACACTCGAACGCAGTCCGAAACTCATCGAACGACAGCTCGAACTCGGTCGGCAGCAGCGCGAACCAATTCAGCCAAAGGCCCGCTCCAAAAGCCGTCAAATCCCGGACCCTACAGGGCTGGAACGTGATCTGACCGGGAAGAGAGAGGAGCAAGGTTTCGTTCACGAGCTTGCGTTTGGCCCGTCGCCGCTCGACCCGGTTCCATTCAAGGCTTTCCGCGCTGGCGGACATTGGAGGTTGACTTATCCTTTAGTGAACGCTCGGCCTGCCGCGAGGATAACGGGCGCAGTTAGTCCGGCAACTAA
Source organism: uncultured Alphaproteobacteria bacterium (assembly GCA_963722265.1). GTDB lineage: Bacteria > Pseudomonadota > Alphaproteobacteria > Rhizobiales > Xanthobacteraceae > Bradyrhizobium. The sequence continues at coordinate 29,818 of CAVRKR010000006.1, forward strand.
AGTCGGTGATTAATCTTGACGCCCGTCCGAAAGGTTAAGTCTGGAACAGCCGCTGTCGTCGTCGCGCATCTCGACGAGGGTGATTTTCGAGCGGATTATTTAGGGATGGGGGAAGTCGGTTTTCGCCTGCGCTTTGCTCGTTTGTTCCGCTTTCGCAAGTCATCGCCTTCGTCCCCGTTCGTCGCCGCCGACGAAGGCGATCTCGACTCCGTGGCTGCAAGTTCACCTTGAGCCACTCTTTCCCGAAGGGAAATCACTTCGGACATCAGCCGGTAGAGTTCTTGGTCGGTCTTGCTTCGAGCCATTCGCAGTCAACGCAGTCTAGAGACTGGAACTCGCTGATGCATGCCTGATATGCGGATAACCAGTTCCACGTCCGGAAGCGGAACCCACCATAGGAGGGCAGAGTTCTCGCAGTTGCCGGTTGACTCCGGTGAATTGCGACTTCGGGAGAAGTGCATGCGGGAAGTCTTGCAGATCAACCTTGCCTTGTGGGGGATGATAGCCTGCTCGGCAATCAAAGTGACGCAATACGCTTTCTAGGACAGGGTGCGCTCAGCGGCGTCTCGTCAGGCCACTGGTCGGCGCTGATCCTGATGCTGGTGAGCCACGGTAGTCCGCGCAATAAATCAGCACGCGCGCACGCTGACCCACGCATTTCAGGGTGATCTTATGGGGGCGGGTCATGGACGAATACCAGCATATGCGGTCATCGCTGGCGTAGCGACGCAGGCGGCAGTTGCTCAGCTTGCGCTTCCATGATCAGGCAAGCGCCGCGTTTAGACGGCTGCGTCGCAGGCGTGAGGCCCGTCATTGTTTCAAAACAGGACAAGCGCAATTCAAGGTTTAGTTATAAAATGATTCCGCTCGGCGGACTTTCGGCTCCCCCAAGACCGAATGCCCCCCTCCGTCGGGTTGGCGGCCCTGCCCTTGTTCTCAGTAAGGCAGGGCCGTTTCATGTTGGCAGGCGAGTTTCGAACTCACTTACCGTGCTATGCGGAAAAAGGGAGGAGGGAAAACTGAAGTTCGACGAGGTGATTTTGGAACAGCCAAGCTAGGTGCTGGCACCGTCAAAGATATTCAAGGGCGCCTTTCGCAGCGCGTCTATGCAGCCCTGGAACGTTTGGTCGTCGCCGAAAAGGTCATTGCAGGCGAGTGGATATTGGGCCTTACAATAGGGCATGGGAGTATTCTTTGCGACGAGCTATCATCTGGTCTTCGCCTTCAGCCCCAGCCCGACCGGGCGGCGGTCTTCATTCATCAATAACGCAATAGCAGCCGGTCGCGATTTCTAGGGTGCTCACCGATCCTAGGACTGACCATTTCCTTACGGGGACACCGTTTAGCCTCTGGATCCTGTAGTTTCTGAAAACACCCTTGCGGTTACAATCCCCAGTCCCGTCCTTTTCCTGCTTAATGGGTTCGATGCCACAATATGACGACGAGCGCATAATAGCTGTGCTCACCAGTCCTTCAGATTCACGATCTGCTGCCTCACAAGCGTTCATCCTCATCGAAAAAATCACCATCGAAAACACTACAACTGAAACCAACTTGCGCATTGCTACTGCTCCGGAGCTTCGGCGGGTAAAGACGGGCATGCGCAATGATTCCGCTGATTTCACCGGACGTGAAGCCGCTAGGGATTGTGGTTTACCCGGGCGGACACACAATGGCAGGCAAGTCTAATCGCGAGGGTCTAACTCGAATGGTGCGGCGATCATCTTCATGGTCGATCCACACGCAAGAAAACAGCCTTCATTTCCCGTTTGGCCTTCAGCGCGAGAGCGCTCTCGCCGAGCGACCAACAATCCAGGCAAAACCACCGAACACCGCAAAAAACACTACTGCCATCCAAGCCTCAGAGTCCTGAAGCTTGTTTGTGACAAGTGCCGCAAGAATCGTAATCGCTGCTATCTCGCACATAAAAGCGATTATCAGACCGAGCAAATAAACGATCATGCCAAGACGAGCCATCACCTGGCTTTTGCCTTCAGCCCCAGCTCGACCAGGGCGCCCCGGTGTACGATTTTACGGCTTCGAGCATTTGCATCGGCAAATGCGAGACGCACGGAAGGGAGCGAGAGGGGTTGCGCCTTGACCGGTTCGCCTGGCGTTTTCTTTGAGCATCTTATGCGAGAGTAAATCGCGCCTGGAGAACGCTTCAGCTTTCGAGCAATCAAACCGACCCTAGTGTCGGATGCGATCAGTTCGCACAGCCGGGCCGCTTCAGCCTGCGTCCAGGGGCGGCCCGCCGACCGAGGTCCTGTCATTGTTAAAATCCCTAACGAAAGCGCCAATTTAATCGCAACCGGAGCGCGATCGCAATCCGAATTCCGCGCCTCGCTCCCTGCTGGGTGGCCCGGTCGACTTCGTCATCCGAAGCCACTCGCGACCGTGCCATTACCCTCGTTGATACGCTTACGCTGCGGTTGACGCTCGCTCCGTTGTGCCAAGAGCTTTTGGTCTCCTAAATGCCGCGAATGGAGACGTTGAAGTGCCGCGCAATAGGCGAATGCGCAGCCCGCGCTGTTTCCCAATAGAAGGTCGGCCGGACATCGGCCCGCGCCGTTTCTGACGAGGCAAACCCTCGTGCGCCTGGAGGATTCCGCGATCCGCCACTCCTCTCAGTCGGGACGTTACGGTGGCGGCCGTCCTCCAGGCACTTGGGGCTCATGGCTTGGTGTTGGTACCGCATGGAGCGGTGGCATCGCGATTATCGAGAACGGTGCGATGGACGAGGCGTCTTCTTGCTGTATCTCGCTTCCAGAGCGAGACGATAAATTGATTGACTCTAGAACGCGACGACTCTCTTCCGCTTCCAACTGGCGGACGTCACGCCTCAACTCGTCTATTTCTTCCTGCAGCCGGGCCGATCTCTTCCGGGAAACTGCGACGCCAACTAACCCAAATCCACACCACAGAACAAAAAGAGCAGTCGCATAAAATTTGCTGCGGGAAACGCTCAAACATCGAACCAGCAAAGCTAATGATGTCATTCATTTCTTGCATCGCGACAACCTTTCCCGGTTGAGACAAATGCCATCACCTTCGGGCTTGCGGGCCCCATCGCTCTGAGGACCATAGAATCTCGAATTGTCGTCTCAACTAAGCTCGGCAACTAAGCTTGATCCGCCTCATTGTGTTCGAATGCCCGGAGAAACGACCAAATGTGCGGCTGAAGCGAGGGGAAAATGAGGGAGTGTGCCCGATGATCTTCAACATATTTTGTACGCCAAGTTGCGCCGTCCCCCATGTGGTTCTTTGCGTTCTGGATTGAACACGCGCTCGATGCGCTGGCCCAGCGATCCGGCCGGAAATCGGGGTGATCCGCAATACCGGACCGAGATAGCTATCGACCAAGGCCTCAAGCGATGACGTCAACGCTCCACCCGAAAGGCTAACCCTACGGGTGATTTTACCGGGCGATATCTTCGGAGACGTCTTCGGCCAACGCCCGGCGGTGTTAAAGGCAACGACGCGTACCGGGTTGTCGTATTGGTAGGAAATAAGATCGGAGGCGACGTTTTTCTAAAATCGGATCGTTCGACAACGGTCTTCCGATAGGCATGCTGCATCCGACGCGGGTTGCCGTCCCGTTTAATCTCCCAACGGCGGCGGAAGTCCAGTGGCCACAGCGATCGCGACGCAACCGCTCAAAAGTCGTGCGGGTGGCGAGCCTGTGCTTGCCACCCGCAATTACGTGGTTTGACTAACCGGTTTTCGGCCTAGTGCGAATCCGGACCATGGTCATGATCATCATGATCGTAGACTAGATGGTAGTGATACTGGGGCGGCATGCGCCCCTTGCATGCGGGCACGGGATCGGGAGCAGACGCGTTCTCGTTTGCGTCCGGCGCGGGGACGCCCGCGCTAAGCCCAGCCTGCAGCAATCGGTTCACGATGTCCTGAGTGTCGTCGCAGATCAGGAAGCGGTTTCTTACCAGATTGTCGACCGCTAATACAACTTTCGCCCGATACTCATCGTAGGAAGCATAACGCTCCTGGACCGAAGGCCGTGGATCGCCCGCAGCTAAACGGGCCGCCCTCGTTGCCTGGAACGGGATGTATTGGCCGGACGCCTCGCATCCGTCGTTCGCCCAAACACCCGAACGCAATCCCCAGCCCGTGTAGGTTGCCAGCGGCACAACCAGTTCCGGCAACCGAATGCCGGCAATATCATTGCCGTCGCTGTCGGTCTTCGGCACGTAGCTTGGATAAATCGCACCGTTAGCCGGATTATCCTCATACGGCGGAGTGATGACCGGCGGGTTTATCGTCGGCACAAAGGTTTGATAAAAATTTGGTCCGAAGTTGAACCGGTACCGGGTCGTTTTCAAACCGGTGTAGGTGACGCCCGGAATGTGCGGGAATCCAACGCCGTCCTGAGGCAAGGGCAGCACTAGGGTGTGGTCCCGAAGCTTCGGCACCTCCGAGTCCGGAGGTTGGATGCCGTGCGTCGACCATTCGTCCAGCGCCGTCCACAGTGCACGCTGCACTGGAGCAGAGTCCAATGGGTTGAGGAACTGCTGACATACGCCCTTCGAAGTTGGATCGCCCGCGCCACCGTGCTGCTTGCTGGATAACAGGTACAGCCGCGTGAGCGGATGATCCGGCAGATCGAATCTTCCTGTCGGGTCGGTGCTCATCAGCGAACCTGCCTTTACCCAGAATTCATTGGCCGAATAGAACTCCGTCGCCAGTGGACAGGTGTTGGTCTGTTCACATTTTTTGTAGCGCCAGTCGCTTGTACCGGAAATCGGATCGAAGGTCGGTACGTTCGCAAACGGGTAAAGACCCTCAAGGTAGAGCAATTCCTGGCGGTTGCGGTTGGTGCGCTTGGTCTGCGACCATCGGTAGTTCATGTTGAGCCCGTCGCCGGCGCCAATCCATTGCATCATTCCGTCGAAAACTTTCCTGTGGTTTTCGTCCTCATTGAATCCGAGATGAACGAAGTCATTGAGGGTTCGCGCCGGCTGTGAGGACGTTTCCGTGTAGATGCGGTCGATGTGACCCCGGATCGGGTTGGGTGTGCCAAAATCATCGTGCGAGGAGAACCGCAGGAACGAATTGAAATCGCGGATGGCCGCGAGTCCCAACCCGTTCACCGTCGCGTTCTTGGCCGTGTAGGAGAATTCGTAGATGTCGTTGTTGACGAAATTCCCCGCGGTCAACTTGATCGCGCCGTTGGTGATCGTGTTGCTAGGGTTTGTGGGATCAGGCGCATTGGTATAGGCCCAGCCGCTGGCCGGGACAGGCACGGGCGGGTCGTCGAGATGGATACGATGGGTCAGGACCGCCTTGCTTTGATCGGCCGAGGCGGGCGGGTAAGTCAGCGCGTAAGTGGCAGCTCCAGTCACGATATATTCGTATCCTGGCCCGGTGATCGGATTGTTGGGGTCGGTACCCACTATTGGCAAGGAGGCCGTCGCCGTGAGACCGTTCAGCGGCCCGAGATTGTTTTCCCAGCCGGACCATGCCGTGGTGTAGCCGCGGGTCCACAGGAAGGAATCGTCGAGAACCGCTGGGTCGGTGAGCGCCGCCGGATCGCTGGTGCCAGTCGGCGTGTTGTTTAGTGTCTGGTACGTCTTGTTGCCGCGGTTCGGCGGCTCATACATCATTTTGCCGCTGCCCTTGCTTGGGTCCAAAGGCTGCAAAATGTAGAAATTGTGCTGATAGACAACGTGGCCCTGGGCGTTTTTCGGCGCAAGCTGGATGTCGGTGATAAGAGCATTCTGCGGATTTGCCGGGTCCACCTCGCCCGTCGCGATGCCGGTGATGAACTCATATTGGCCAACGCCGGCAAATGAATGGCCCCCAAAGGCAGTGCCTCTGGTCAGGATCTGGATTTGCGTGATGCGCGCGTGCGCTACGGGCGCTGCGGCCAGGACACTGGTCGCCAGAAGGCTTGCAACGCCAAGCCGAGATAGGTTGATTTTACTGGAGAAAGATGCGCGCAAAAATGACGCACCGCTTGCGGCGTGAACCATGAGAGACCTCCCGTGCGTTGTTGTCCGTCCTTCCGACTTTGCCATGACGGCAATGTCGCGAACGATTAAGCGAGTAGGATCAATCTATTTCGACGCTGGCTCATAAAAAGTAACAGACGACTGCAGGCTGCGACAACCCCCTCCTGTCCTTTTTTGAGTTTAAGGCAGCGGCGATCGCCGCGAGTGAGCAGGCCCAGCAAAGTGGGTGAAGCTTAAGGATAAGGGCGCGAAACTATGGTCCCCAGCCTCACGGTGTCGGGCTATCTAATTTAAAATATTTGAGGTTTCGAAACTGCACCCCTTAAATGACGTCTCTAGTCGGCCCGGCCTTTAACATCTCTAGCGGCCACACCCAAACACCATGTTCAACTCAATCACAGCTCGCAGACGTAAGGGCATCATAAAAATCCGATCCCGAGCCGCGGCTTTCCTGCCAAGCTTGCAGCCGGCGCGGACGGATGTCCGGCCGGCCGAACCTTCACTGGGTGTCGGATACCCGACAGGTGACGGTACGGGAAGGCACAAGCGGTAAGGTTGATCAGTTAGCTTAATTATCAGCTTTAGTTGAGCCGTTGCTGCTTCACGGTAAGGTGTGCGCTCGAACCCTGTTGTTCCGATCCCGACTAAATATTCAGGCAAAACTCAGGGGGGGACAAAGCTGTGCAGAGCGCTATATCAGGTCCAGTGAAGATTGAATCGAAATTGCCTACCGAGCCTGCACCTGCAACCGGCTTGCGGACGCGAGGGGCTATGTGGCCATGGGTATGGCTGGCGTTGATAGGTGTCGCCACGGTTGGATGGCTGCTCGCGATAGGCTGGGCCGCCGTCACATTCGTTCGCTGGCTTTGGGGTTAAAAGACTTCGAACTGTTGTACTGCTTGAACCGCTGCGCAAATGATCATGCCCCATAGGGCAAAGTTGACTTCAAGAGCCACCCGCATTGTTACGTCCCCCGTCTCTATAAGCGGGCACCGACATTGAAACTTCCCGCCCCCATCCTCAAGCATGACCGCCATTGTGTGTAAATTGTGGTTCGCAGATGCGAACGGCGTTCTTGTGCACCATTATCGGATAGCTCGGCGCGCTAGACTAGCCATTGTATCTTTGTCGGTGCGCTAATGTGCAATCGACCACCACAAACCGGCCGCGATCGATGGCTTTCTAACGACCTCGTCCGAATGCCATCGACGAGCCGATCCACCCCAAGGCAAAGCCGGTAATCCTGACTGATTGGATGCGCTCTAGGAGCGAATTGAAGGCACAATCGCTTTGCGGTTTCCTCGACGACTTAATTACCCGATCAAATCGCCGGGAGATCAGCTCTTAAATCATCTTGGGGCGGTTGGAGTAGCGGCAAGAACAGGTGACCTAGTCTTTGGCGATGCCGTACGTCCCGAAAGTGATGAGGGGATTGCGACAGGCGCAGAATTCTCGCGGCCGGTTATGCTCTTGCGGGTGGCACTATGCAGCGGCGAGATTGATGAGCTGCATTCGCTATTGCTACCGATAGGCTCGCCCGGAACCGAGACAAACGTCGTACCAGTCTGCACGTCAAATATTTCAACGGTCGTCTTCAGCGCGCAAACTTTGGCAGGATCGCCGACGTCGCTGATACTTACAGTCGCTCGCACGAGTTTCGACGGCTGTGCCGCCGGCACCGAAATCAACTCCCCGGCCTTCAATTGTACGGTGGTCGCATCGCCAATCAGGGAACCGTCAGCGTCAAAGAAACTCACCCGTACTTGGCATGGGGTGAGATGAGTACCCTCCGCGGGTGTGAGTACATTGGAAATGATCGCGCGCGCACTCTGATCCTTAGTGAGCGACATGGCTGCGAAGCGGGCCCCTTCGACCCCGCGCGAAATCGCTACCTGATCAGCTAGGCCGGCAGAGCAACCGATGGCAAATGCCAAAGCTGCAAATACAACTATTCTCATGTCCGTCCCCATTTCCCGACCGTCGGCTCAACAGTTTCCTAAACCTGACACGAGCGCGAAGCGCTTTCGTGAGGCCGATATTCGCATTTTTGAAACCTGTTACCTAAAAACAACACCTCTTAAGGTTTAAGTTGGCGTCGGTCGCAATTCTCGCCATCATTGGTCACCGCCTTGTTCTGCGATCAAGATCAATGGCTCGGTCATTTCAAGAGTTTCAAAATCCGGCCGCCCCACGGAAACCTGAACAGGCAGGGACAGACAGCCGCATTGGCTGGTAGAGCAGCTCAAGGCTGGTAAGAAGACCAATAATTTTCTGATTGATTACGACAAGCGATATCCAGCCGGCGCGCGACGGCAAGCTGGCGACACGACAAAAAGCGCAACGTCAGGAAATGGTGCCGTGCGTTCGTTCGCGTCTTGGGTTATCGAACTTAGGAATGCAACCATCATCGAAACTCATGTTGCGGCAAGAACCGTGGCTTTTCCCCCTTCGGGCGTCACAGTGCTTCCTACTTCCGAGGCGATACATCCATTTGACCTTTTCGACGAAGGGTCTGAAGTTCGTTATGCCGCCTTATGATCTCGCTGGTGGATTTTGTCTTCTACACCCGTTGTTTCATGGGCGGTCCAGCATGCGCTTCCGGCCGAATGGCCAAGTCCCTTAGCGCGCCTATTGTCCCTCGTGAAGCGCCGCAATTACCGCAGGAAACGATTGCTTCTCGGGAAGCTCGCTCTGGATTTTCAATCTTAATTCCGAGACTGCCGCAATTACCACATACCATTTGAAAGCCGGCATCAGTATTCATAGAAAAACTCCCAGGGCAAAAAAGGTCCATTTTCCCGACCCGCCTTGTATCGTCCCTTAGCAGCTTTTTTGCTCAAATTCATCTTCTCCATCGCCTGTTGCGGCGACATGACAAAATTAAATTGGTTAGCCTAAATTTCGCGATGCACGGAAACGTTGTTGAAGGACCGAAGATCGGCAAGCCCTCTCAATTGAAATCCGATCATCAGTGACCAAGCAGCCATCAATGCAGGGACAGGGCGTGACGGGAAGGCTCGCGAAGTCAAGAAGCAGCGTCGAGGGTCAGAGAACAGTGGATTCCACGCAGGAGTATCCTCGCGGTTTCGGTATCGGTTGCCCTTGTGCAGAGTTCAACGCCCTGACGGATCTAGCTGACGCCGCAACAAAGCTCGCGCCTTAGGGTCACCGCCAATCCCACAGGCGGCGAATTCGGATCTACCCCGCTGAGGGCCCGGCCTAACGGGGAGCACACCAGTGCGGCGCCTCGCTACCCATTTTCCCTAAGTGAGTTTTCAGAACGGCCGCCGGTATTCGGGCAGCTCAAGATTGTACGGATAAATCCAGCGGTATGGCGCAATTAGGCCGCGATTCCGCCGTACCCCACGCGGACCCTGCAAGCCAGTGATCGATGGAATGGGGGAGTAAGAACATGAGGGACAAGAATCTCGCATTATTGACCGCCGACGAACTTTGGCGTCTGCGCGAGGAAATCGATGTGGTCTTGTCAACCAAATTGGATGCAGAAAAGCAAAAGCTGGAAAGTCGGTTGGCTCGACTCAACGGAATCACTGGGCAGAAACAAAAAGCGCGTCGACCTTATCCGAAGGTTCATCCAAAATATCGCAATCCGGAGAGACCCTCTGAAACCTGGTCCGGACGTGGGAAACAGCCGCGCTGGGTGGGAGCGCAACTTCGGTCTGGAATGAAAGTCGACGACCTCTTAATATCTCGGATGCACTAAGGAGTTCGGGTTTCTTGCGGCACACCGAGCGGGGGGGCTGCTTTCGATATCGAGGTTTTCTTCGTGCGTCGCGGAGTGCGACTTGCCTCTGCCTTTCGAACTTCGTCGCGAAGCCTCTGCAAATCGAGATAACGACTTGCCAAGATGGTGTCGGAAAGCTTCCGAGCGATTTTCGCAGGTGTCGATCTTTGGCGCTCCATGATAATCCCCTTCACTGATTGGGTTCCCAACAAAAGAAGCCGCCGCTGCGGTGTCGCCATATTCGCAATCAAGCAGGAAGAGCCCCGCGAATAAATTTCGCGATCTACCCATCTCAAAATTGATTGCCCGAGAAGACCCCCGCACCTTGCAGATTTGCACCGGCCGGCCGGGGTAGCTAATTAAAAATCGGGTTTCACGGAAGGAACAAACGACCTGTTGCAGCAGGGACACAAACTAGGTCGCCCACTTTCACTGAATGAAACTTTTGTAAATCCAATGGCGGCCATCGTGACGCCGCCAAACTCTTCCAACAACGAGACGGCCGGTGATCGATCGCCGCGGAATATACACTGTCCACAGATGCCATGTCTGAGCCCACGCGGGTTTCGCGCTTAAGCCGAACATCTGCAAATTTCCAGGGCTTTTCGTCGTCATTTCCGCTTTCCCGCAGGATCCGTTTGGTCGTCGCCCCTAACCTGCCGCGTCTCGCCCGCAAGGCGCTTTTCGAGTTCAAAAACCTTCTTGCGTAGCCGTTGCAGCTCACGAAATTGCTCGGCAAGGTCGCTCGGCGTCATGCGTGGTTTTGGCGTCCGATTCTTCGATCCACGCCGAAAATTGGAAGAGGTCATTTGAGAAATCGTTGCGGTTCAATCACGTCGAACAGACCACCAAACGGAAGACGATCGCATGACGGCTTTCTGGGGGCTTCCAGGTTTTGGACAACATGAAATATGGCTACTGATAGAGCATTTAAATGACGCCGCAACGAAAACCAATTGTTAAGCTTGATACCGTTGCTGCGGGTTAATTCTGGAACCAGCGGCGTAAGTGGAGAATTGGGTGCTTCTGTAGCTGCGAAATCTCGAGCATGGCGCCGCAGGAGCAAAACAAGCTCGCAAGAGCGATGCGAGGGTCTCGGCTTGGAGACACCGGCCGACGGAACCGAGCGGCCTCGCGAGTTCAAATCAAATCTTGAGGCAGAAGTTCGACTGTATCCGTTTTAGCTCTGCCTAGCTTTGCAACCAACACGGTTCGCAAGCGATCAACTATCTCCCGGCGATCCCGATTGATTTCACGCGTAATGAGGTCGCGGAAAATTGGAAGTGAATCGAGCGTAGCACGCGGAATCTTGCATTTGATCCGACCCTGCTCGGTAACGGCCCAAACCGTTATGCATTCGCCCTCAAACTGAACGTCATTTTCAAATTGAATGGAGGTGTCGTCGGTCAAAAATATCTACTCCTATCGCCATGTCTCGCGTGGTTTGGCGTGCATTCCCGAGACTGCCAACTAACTCAGATCAACTTCATCGCACAATGCGATGAGCGATAGCCAGCCCAGCGTTGTGGTCGCAATTGACAGAATGTAAATTGCAAATGCAAGCCTGCGCCTGAGCGATGCGCCAGGAGGCTCTTGAGTTTCACCTAGGTGCTGGAAAATGAAAATCGTTTCACTCGCGGGCATCGAAGGTAAACGCGTGGCCGAACTGATGTCCGGTGCGCCATCAATAGCGAATGATCGTGACACCGCAACGAAACTCTTCCATTAAGCTTGATATCGGCGCTGCGGGTTAACGCCGCTGATCGACAGCTACATCAGCTAGACACGCCCGCAAATTGGCGTTCGCCGCGCCGCCGCAATTGGTCATCTTGGTCTATTGATGCTGCGCGGGCGGGGCTCGCGCAGCATCACGGTGCCAGAAGTAAGGTTGACTGGTCACCATAAAGCACGGGTTTTGTTGTGGAGCCACGTAAGCGCGTTATGGTTGTCCATATCCCGAATGGAGGAGTTTTGCCGTGACCTGGGTATGCGCACTTCTCTCTGCCCTGCTTTTTGTCGTAGTAGCGGGTCGAGCCCATAGCAGACATCTCGACAGGATAGAGGCGAGGTTCAACAAATATTCCGGAGCTCATTAATCTCTCGTCGCCGTTTTGCACCGCCCGGCTTTTTGAATTCACCAGAGTTGCATTCTTTGTCAATTTTCGCTGAGGAACTCGTTATGAGCCGCCTGTTTAGACTGATAATTTCGGTCGCGGTTAGCCTACCGCTGGCAGCAGCAATCAGCTGGGTCGCGCTAGCTTTTATCGGTTTTTAATGTGGGCAGCCCCTAAGATTGAGTGCTGCATTCACCACTCCAGAGCGCTCTGACCAGAAACGGTTGAAAGTACTACCTCGAAGGGTAGGAAATTTCTCGCAGGTCGGGCTGGGCCCCCCAATCGAAATTCGCTTGTGGAAAAAAGTACCGAATTCCTGGTCCTTGGAAGGAAATGCCAAGATTCGATGTGGGCTACAGCGCTGCTTGGCATCGCGTAGGCCGTCCATTTGAATGCTAAAGAGGGGACCAAGCGCCGACGAGCCTGACTGGTCGCGGTTGCCCAGCATCGGCATCAGGGGTTCTTGCAATCGGAATAAAAGATACCTGTCGATCCAACTATTCGTTCAATACATTGCCTTGGATCGACGACATTGCCTTCAACGCTGAAATCGTAGGCTTGATTTTTCAGAACAAGAGCGTAGCGGCCAGGGGTCAATTCTAGTGCAGGATCTTCGCTATGGAGTTCGATCATTTCAGGACTGTCACTGACAGGGGACGACCGTAAGGGAAACGAGGTGTTTCGCATGACCCATGCGTCGTCAGCTAGCTTCTTGCCGGATACTGTGGGCGAGAATTCTCGGGCGACCTTGGCTACTATTCGAACCTCAGGGCGCTCTGCAATGCTCGATGCGAGATCGCGGGTGAAGACAATGAACTTTAGGTGTCCATTCGGGAGGATCGTCCGGCTCGGTGCCGTCAGCGGCGGAGAAACTGCGATTCGAATATCGGGAGGCCGGCCTGGTAGCAGGCTTAGGTCGAACAGCGCGTCGTTGCTAATCGCATAGACGCCATAGTCTGTTGGCCGCAACGTAGCGGGCTTTACTGGAGGCGGAGCCGACACGGCGGGGTTGCTGGCCTGAGATAGTGCGCTAGGTTGCTCAATTGCGGTTTTCCATTCGAGCTTAGGCAGATTATGCGCCAAATGCTGCAAGGCCTCTCGTTGCTGGATGGCCACCAATATTGCCGCGAGAATGATGATCATCGCAAACGTTCGCGCCAGATACAGCCTCAGACCTGAATTATGTGCCGACCCACCAGCGCTCCGTTCAGAGACCAGGCGCAAGCCTGGTCCGACTTGAGGAACCGATTCGAGGTGAGGAGAGGATGCGGCTTGAGGAATCCGTTCTTGATGGATTGATCCAGTACCGGGGCCGCGGAGCTGCGGCTGGTGCTCAGGGGAAAGAATGTGTGGATGCTTCTCTGAGAATGCCTCGACGCCGCGAATAGCAACTTCCAGGGCCTGCTGGGTATGCTGTCTTTCCTCGGCGTTGACTTGCAGAAGTTGCTCTTGCAGCTTGAACCGCGCCAAATCGTATATGACCTGACGTATTTCTTCGGGGCTATTTCTTACCGAGTCGATCATGCGGCCAATGACAAGCGCGAACTCGACCTCAAGGAAAGGCTTTGTCGGCCTGTCGTGATCGCTTGGTATCAGGTCGCCCGAACTGATCGGGCTTGCGGTATCTATGAAGAAGCCCTTTTCGGCAACGGGGGCTTTCGCCGCCAAATCCGCGTCAATCGCGAACTCGACCTTTGGGGAAGGCGGTGCCGGCTCGTCGTAATCGCTTGGTACTATTTCGTCCGAACTCCCCGGGTTTGCCCTTTCAATGAAGAAGCCCTTTTCGGCAACGCGGGCTCTTGCCGCCGGATCCAGGTCGATCGCGAACTCGACCTCGGAGGAGGGCGGTGCTGGTTCGTCGTGATCACTTGGTACTATTTCGCCCGAACTCTCCGGGTTTGCCCTTTCGATGAAGAAGCCCTCTTCGGCAACGCGGGCTCTCGCCGCCGGATCCAGGTCAATCGACGCTCGCAACAGCTCCCAGCCGCCAAATTTGAAGCGGAAGGGTGGAACGGTGTGTTTGGGGACGAAGATGATGAGATCGGAATCGGCCAAGCTTCGATAGCTGTCGTACCCAGCGCTCACCTCTGGCCGGCTTTCTTGGCTGCCATCTGCTTCCGCGGAGTGTTGGCTATTTTCTTCCGTCACTTGGTAAATTTTTCGCCTTCAGTATTACGTTAGCATTCCGCTACCTGCTCACCGAAAAGTCGTAGCCTCTGGGAGGTCGACTGGTCAATTGTGACTGGCCGCTTCCGCAATGCAGAAATTTGTCTGGGGGGCAGAAGGTTTTGGACAAGGAAGACATCTGGGGTCACGCACCAGTGCAAAATGGGCATCTGTGGCCTTATCGGAAATGCCCGCCGCTTTGCCGGTCGAGTTTTGCGGTTGATGGAAGAGGTTGGGGCCTTCGCGATACTCACTCTTTCACGTCCTGAACCTGACCACTGCTAACAAATCAGTGGCTGTTCACAGCAAGAATGGGTGTCACACACTGCGCGCACTCCGAAGCGAACTCATCGAGCGCATTTTGCTTCGATAAGACTCCGTCGGCCCACACGCACCGTCGCGTCGACATATCGCGCTTCTGCCGGCGCTCGTACTCGCTTTGCGAGGTCCGACTGCGAATGTTGTGCCGAATTTATTTCGCATTTGATTCAGTTTCTGATTCGAATTGGAAATTCTGAAAAGAGTTGTTTCTAACAAATCGCTCGTATGGTCCCCCCATTCTGCGGGGTGGTTCAAACAAACCGTATTGAATCACTAACGCAACCACATGCTCTCAGGGGGGCACTGAAAATGACTGGCGGTATCTGTCCGATTGCGCGTTTGAACTCTTGGGGAAGACTTGGGGCTGGAATAGCCAGCCAGCTGATAGCGCTATTGCTGTTGAGCACGACAGTCTGCGCACAGGTCATCCCCGCGAACCGGGTGACGACGTGGCAGCCGGGCGTGACGTACAACGGCGGCATTCCGAATAGGACAACAATCTACAAGACACTGTCGCCCAGTGGCGGCGACGATACGGCGGCGATCCAGGCCGCGCTCAACGGCTGTCCTGCGAACCAGGTCGTCCTGCTCACCGCGGGGGTCTTCAAAATCAACGGCAGTGGTCTGAGTTTCGTCTCCCCCAACTGCACGCTCCGCGGCGCCGGCGCTGGTCAAGGATTGAATACGGGGAATAATGGTGTTGCCACGACCGATACAGCCGGGTCTTTTGTAACCGATTCAACGGCCACCCAATTGATCAAGGCTGACCGTAAGAGCGACACCAATGACGGCATCCTCGGCATCGGCAATGACCCGACCCAGTTCTCGACTTCCATCAACCTCACGGCCGATGCGGTTCAGGGCGCCAATTCATTAACGCTCGCGAGCAATCCAGGGATACAGGTCGGCGAGATCGTCTTCATTGACATGTGCACGGATACCAATTCGGCCATCGGATGCACCTATAGCGGCACTGACGTCGTATATGGGCCAAGCTTTGGTCCTCCTGGTGATGGCTCCAGGCGTTGGTTTATGCGTCAGGACCGTTCGCTCAACCAGATGCTGGAGGTGACCGCGGTCAACGGCAATACGATCACCTTCGCCACTCCATTTCACTACACGTACGGCGTTGCATCCAAGGCCCAGCTCTCACGTTACGCGCAGCCGGTGATGCACGGGATCGGCATCGAGAACATCTTTTTTTACGGCGGCATGGGCGGTGATTGGCATGGCAATGTCGCGATGAACCTCTGCGCCTACTGCTGGATCAAGAACGTCGAGGGATTCTGGTCAGTAGGAACAAATATTGGTCTCTATGGTACGTACCGCAGTGAACTGCGCGATTCATACATTCACGAGACGCCAGATGCGAATCCGGGCGGCGCCGGCTACCTGGTCGGTCTCAACTTTGGTGCTTCCGACAACCTGGTTGAAAACAACATCATGTGGTACGGCAACAAAGAGATCGTCATGCGCGCCACCGGCGGCGGTAATGTTGTCGCCTACAACTACATGGACGATTCGTTCGGGTCGTCTTATCCCCACGATCCTGAGAATGGGCTGAATGCGGGCCATTACACGACCCCGCACATGGAGCTTTTGGAAGGGAACTACTCGCAGAACTACTCGGGTGATACTTACTGGGGAAATTCGATAGACATCACGGTATTCCGTAATTGGCTTTCGGGTCTGCGCGCTGCCCATCCTCCACTTAACACCTATAGTTACCAGGCGAGTTCTAGCTGCACTCTCCGTTATGGCGACTATACTGATCGTGAAGCAGTTCGTATCCAAGCCTACAGCTACCGCACTAATTTGGTCGGAAACGTCTTGGGTATGCAGAACCAGCAGCTGCTAGGGTACAATTCCAACAGTTGTTTCGCCAGTACCGAAGCTGGGTTCAATTATGAAACGCTAGGTACTTTTGATCCAACCAACACCGTGGATACGTGGTACATTGGTGCCTATCAGGCTGAAGTCAATGTCACCGGAAACTGGTCGTGGGTGGCAACGACCTACCAGACGCAACTGCGCCAGGGCAACTGGGACTGGTACACCAAGACGCAGTCGTGGGACGGCCTCGGCGGCATGGGCTCGGGCGGTGGTCCGGCGCTGACGATCCCCAACTCGATGTACCTCTCGAACGCACCCGCCTTCTTCGGCTCGAACACCTGGCCGTGGGTCGACCCGACGACAGGAACAACCTACACCCTTCCTGCCAAAGCAAGGTTTGAGGCCGGAACTCCCAATCAGAGTGGCAACAACAGCAACTACACGATTGTGCTCAACGGGTTGCCCAGTGCTGGAGGTAGCACGGTGGGCGCTGGGACGTTCGCCCCAGGGAGCACGCAAACGGTAACAGCAACACCCAACAGTGGCTATGCATTTGCAAACTGGATGGAGAACGGTAGCGTCGTCAGCACCGCGCCCAGTTATAGTTTCACGCTCACTGGTAACCGCAATCTGGCCGCGAATTTCCCGGTTAATCCGGTCAACTACACGATTGCGGTCGGTGCATCACCGAGCGCGGGCGGTACGGTGACGGGTGGTGGAACGTTCACGTCTGGAACGCCACACACGGTCACCGCAACTGCCAACAGCGGCTACACGTTCACCAACTGGACCAATAACGGCACGGTGGTCAGCACTGCGGCGAGTTACACTTTAACGCTGACGGGCAACCTCAGCCTGGTCGCCAATTTCACCGTCAATCCCGTGAACTACACGGTTGCGGTCAGTGCGTCACCCAGCAGTGGCGGCACGGTCGCCGGCGGCGGGACATTTGCGTCCGGTAGTTCGGACACCGTTACCGCAAATGCCAACAGCGGCTACGCATTCGCCAGCTGGACCGCGAATGGCAGCGTCGTGAGCACGTCAGCGAGCTACACGTTGAAGCTCAACAGCAATGTTGTCCTAATCGCGAATTTCACCGCCAATCCACTGCCGCCTAATCCGGTGAGCTACACCATCGCGGTGAGTGCCTCACCCACTGCCGGCGGTACCGTGACCGGGGCTGGAGCGTTCTCAGCCGGTAGTTCGCAAACGGTAACCGCTGCTCCCAACAGCGGTTACACATTTGCCAATTGGACCGCGAACGGGAGCGTCGTGAGCACATCGGCGAGCTATACGCTTACACTCAACAGCAATGTGAGCCTGCTCGCCAATTTCATCCCTGTTCCCGCTCCAACGTCCACTACGTTGGGCGAGACCACGGTATTCTCGGATGAGGATGGGGACAATGGCAACCTGCTCGTGGTGCAAGACGCCACCCTTTCGCAGACGGCAACCCTGAAGAGCCTATCCTTCTACATCGATGCCCCAGCAGGAAGCTTGCGCCTTGGGATCTATGACGCCACCGGCCCCAATGGCGGCCCGGGCGCACTCAAAGCGCAGACCGCGTCTTTCACCCCCGTCGAGGGATGGAACACGAGCAGCGTCACCACGCCGGTGATACTCCCGTCGGGCAAATACTGGCTCGCCTACTTCCCGAGCAGCAACAACCTGCAGTTCCCTGTGGAACGCAGCATCGGCTCCTTTAAGGCCGCCCATCTTCGGTTTGGTCCGATGCCGGCGAAGTTCCCCAAAGTTGGCCTGCAAGGCACGACTCACTGGTCGCTATATGGAAGCCTCCAATGACGGAGTCCATTTAGCTATAAATCCGGATGAAGTCAGTTTTTATCGATCCGGGATTCCCATCGATTCAAACTGGCTTCATCCGCTTTAACAACGAGCACTTCTGCAATGCGCCAGCTATCGAACGAAAAGCGCGCCCATGGCACAGCTACTGGACCAATAACGGCACGGTGGTCAGCACCGCGGCAAGCTACACTTTCACGCTCACGGCGAACCTCAATCTGGTCGCAAACTTCACCGTCAATCCCGTGAACTAAACGATTGCGGTCAGTGCGTCACCAAGTGCTGGCGGCACAGTGAGCGGCGGCGGCACATTCACGGCGGGCACTCCACTCACCGTGACAGCGACAGCCAACAGCGACTACACGTTCACCAACTGGACAAATAACGGCACAGTGGTGAGCCCTGCGGCGAGCTACACCTTCACGCTCAGCAGCAACCGGAACCGAGTTGCCAATTTCACCGTGCCCGTGAACTACAAGATTGCGGTCAGTCCGTCACCCAGCAGTGGCGGTCCGGTCGCCGGCGGCGGAACATTTGCGTCGGGTAGTTCACACACGGTCACCGCAACTCCCAACAGCGGCTACACGTTCGCCAACTAGGGCCTGTCGTCATTTAAGCCAAGCGAGTGCGCAGACCAAGTGCAGTCCGGCAAGGAAGTTGCGCGCGGTTTTTTCATAGCGTGTCGCGATGCCTCGATAGTGCTTGATAGCATTGAAGAATCGCTCGACGAGATTACGCTCGGCGTAGAGGGCGAAGTCGCAGGCCCGTTTGGCCTTGCGGGTTGATTTTGGCGGGATGACAACTTTGATGGCGCGCACCTGAAGGCTGGCGATAAAGCTGTCGGTGTCATATCCCTTGTCACCGAGAAGTGCTTCGGGCTCGACCTGGGCCGCCAACGATTCCGCCTGGGTGATGTCATGAGCGTTGCCACCGGTGAGGCTAAGCGCCAGAGGATTGCCAAGGGCGTCGACGATCACGTGAATTTTCGTCGTGAGACCGCCGCGGGAGCGGCCGATGGCTTGGTCGTGGCCCCCTTTTTACGGGCCCCGGCACTGTGCTGGTGCGCCCGGACGATGGTGGCGTCGATCATCGCGTATTCGTTATCTGGATCATCGGCCAAGGTCTTGAAAAGACTCTCCCAAACCCCGCTCGCGGCCCAGCGCGAAAAGCGTTTGTGGATGTTCTTCCAGTTGCCGAAGCGCTCCGGCAAATCGCGCCACGGGGCGCCTGAACGGAATTTCCAAATCACCGCCTCGACAAACAGGCGGTTCCCAAGCTCGCTGCTGCGGCCAACCGTGCCGGGACGCCCCGGCAGAAGAGTCTCAATCCGCGCAAACTGGTCGTCGCGCAATCCATAGCGCTTCATCGCAAAGCCCCCTAAAAGAAGGCTCCCTATGAATCACGCTTCAGATGATTTGCGAATCCTCTAAATGACGACAGGCCCTAGACCAATAACGGCACGGTGGTCAGCACTGCGCCGAGCTACACTTTCACGCTCACGGGCAAGAGCACCTGGTGGCACGCTTCCGCTATTAGAATCGATGACGTTCATGTGCACTGCCGGAGCGAGAAGCAGCCAGTATTGCAGGTCAACAGAAGGACCTGCAATGTCCCAACTGACCGCAGCTCGCCGAGAGTGGCCTCATGAACCATTGGATTTTTTCACATTTTCGATAACTGCTAGAGCACTCGGCTCGAGATGGACATGTTGAATTTGCATATAATGGAAACCTCCATTAGGGAGGCGTCGCATCGTCTCGATCTGGCTCGCAAACGCGCCCAGGAGCCGCGCTGGCCCGGCCCCCGAATATAAATATGAAAGTGGCAATGGTTCACGAAAAAGTAAGGCCCCAAATTTGCTCTGAGTGCTCTGCGACCGTGCCGGATACATGCGCCGGACTTGGCGTTTTCGGCTTGGGTGTTACCTAGTTAACTGGACGGAAAAAGGAACGTCATCTAAGTTGATATTCAGTTTTAACTTTGATGGCGCGACGGATGAGGCCGAAGGCAACGACGAGACGCTTGGCCTTCGCTATGCCGAATTGCTGCACCTCCGCGAGAATGTCCGTATTCTTGCATCGGCATGTCTTGTACCAATAGGCGACATCGCTCGACTCGATCTTCTGTTTGTAGGGTGTGCTTAGGGCAGGCGGCCAAATAATCAATTTTCCTTGCACCATTGAAGCTTTGGTTCTTGGGATCGAGTTGAACGAGCTGTAACTAAGGGTTCATTTTTTGATCGGCCTCAGACGACCAGAGAAAATGTCTATGAAATGCCGCGGCGATAGACAAAAGTGGTCACACATTCAATTCTTTTGGTTGACTCCGGCACTATTGGTCGCCGGGCTAGGCCATGCACTCGGTCAATCAGGACCGCTGGTGGGAGCTGCGGCATTTGGCGATTGGCGCTTCGATCGGCCGGGCTTGAGCCGGATCATAAGACCTCATGATTTGCCGAAACCTGGGGCAACGCCCTCGGTCGCCAATGGTCCTCATGTGGTGCCCCGAATCTCGAATGCCGTCCCCCAAGTCCCTCCTGGCTTTAAAGTTGAGCTATTTACCGAGGGGCTGAGCGGGCCGCGCGAGATGCGTGTTGCGCCTAATGGTGACATTTTCGTCGCGGAAACTCACGCGGACAGAATCCGTGTCTTGAGAGGTGCCGATGGAGACTCAAAACCTTTCTTAAATGAGATTTTCGCAAGTGGGCTCAACCAGCCCTTCGGGATTGCCTTTTTCCCAAGTGGAGATAACCCTCAATGGGTTTACGTCGCCAACACGGACAGTATCGTTCGCTTTTCTTATGCTGTTGGCGATACCAAAGCCGCCGGAAAACCTGACATCATCGTTGCCGGGCTACCGAGTGGGGGAAGTCACGCGACGAGAAACCTAGTCTTCACGCCCGACAACAAGCGGATGCTGGTATCGGTTGGTTCCAGTAGTAATGACGCGGAGGGCATAACGGGAAGTCAGTCTTGGACGGACAGTTTGGAAGGCGAGACAGATCGTGCAGCAGTGTTGACGTTCGATCCGGATGGAACGCGCATTGGCGTATTCGCTACAGGCATTCGCAACTGCGTTGGTCTCGCAGTTCATCCCGCGAGTGGGGATTTGTATTGTTCGACCAACGAGCGCGATGGTTTGGGAGATGACTTGGTGCCGGACTACATTACTCGGGTGCGCAAAGGCGCATTCTACGGATGGCCCTGGTTTTACATTGGCGACAATGAAGACCCGCGACATCTTGGAGAGCGTGCCGACTTAAGGGCGAAGATCACCGTTCCCGATGTCCTTATCCAAGCCCATTCTGCGTCCCTAGGTATGACGTTTTACAATGGCGAAATGTTTCCGGCTGAATATAGAGGTGATGGATTCGCGGCTGAACATGGATCGTGGAATCGATCCAAACGGACTGGCTATAAAGTCATCCGAATTCGCTTGAAAGACGGATCTCCCACCGGGGAATACCAGGATTTTCTTACCGGATTTGTCGCGAACGACTCCGACGTGTGGGGGAGGCCCGTAGGAGTGGCAGTCGCACACGACGGCGCACTCCTTGTGTCGGAAGACGCCAACGGAACGATCTGGCGGATTACATACTGAGAAATCGCCGGCCGCGCAGTTAGGGAAATCGCGCCAAACGGGCGTACCGATGAACAACGGCATTATGCGGTTCGACCCCACGCCTGGTGGACCAAATTCGCTGGCACCGGGAAACGCTGCCTGACCTACGCCAGTGGTGGCGCAGGCGGCCGACGGCCGGCGTTTAGCGCTCGGTGCCTCGGATGGACGCCTTCGATACCCTCGTCCAAGGCCGGCTTAAAAGCCGCGTGACTTCAACCTCAAACGAGAACAAAATCTCCACTACAGGTACGATAACGCTCTAACGCAGTGATCGAGCATGTGGCAGCGAGCCGGAATTTGGATGTTTCTCTGCGCGATGTTTGAGCTGACCGATTTGGTGCGGGGTGCGTCACCGCTTGACACGATTTCATCAGATCCAATCATGGCTCCCCTGAGAGCTCATTCAATTAGTCCCAACTACTTTAGCGATACAAACGGCAAAGTCGTCTATTTGATGGGGTCTCACACCTGGAACGCGTTTCAGGACTGGGGAACACATGATTCTCCTGTGCCGTTCGATTTTGACGCGTATGTAAAAATGCTCGTTGGCCACAGCCATAATTTCACTTTGTTGTGGCAGACAGAACTGCCAAGGTTTTGTGGATTGCCGACTACGGCAAGTGCGCCGCCGGATTTTTCTGTGGCACCACTGCCTTGGCAGCGCACCGGTCCCGGCAACGCATCGGACGGGAAACTGAAATTCGATTTCACGAAGTTCGACCAAACGTACTTTGACCGGCTTCGCGATCGGGTCCGCAAGCTGGGCGCGGCTGGCATTTACGCAGGGGTTTATTTTTTCTCTGGCGAATTTCTGCTGCGTTTTCGCTGTCCTGGTGATGGATATCCGTTTACCGGGTCCAACAATGTGAACCGAATCGACGATGGTGGTGGAACTGGGTCAGTCACAATGACTGCTCCCAATGCGATAACGGCGATTCAGGACGCATTGGTCAAGAAAATTATCGACACGCTTACCGATTTACCGAATGTCTTGTGGATCGTCTCTGAAGAGGCGCCCTCTCACTCGAAATGGTGGAACAACCATCTAATTGCTTTCGCACGCTCCTATGAGGCCGCGAAACCGGTTCAGCACCCGATCGGCTATGGAGTGCTTGACGATTTCAACGACTCTGTTCTTCTCGACAGCGACGCCGACTGGATTGCGCCCGCAGCGCGAATTCCACAATCTCGTCTTCGCGATTTCGTTGACCGGCGAAAAGCCGACTGCGGGAAAGGTCACCCTCCCTGTAAAGTAATCATCAACGATTCTGATCATAGTTATTTTGGGATGTGGAACGACTCCGCGCAGGTCAACCGAAATTTCTTCTGGATCAACTTCACTACCGGAAACCAAACTATTTTCATGGATCCCTATGTCGTTTATTATCCACGCGAAAATCGCAATCTCTGCCTATCTCCTCTTAACGGGATCTGTTCTGAACCTGATCCGCGCTGGGATGGCGTGCGGGATACCTTAGGTTTTATCCGCTATTACGCTGAACGGATGAATTTAGCCGCCATGACAGCGCAGGGAGCTCTTTCTTCCACAGGTCACGCTCTTGCCAACACCAATCCGCTTAGCGCTGAATTCCTGGTATATTCTCCCCACGGTGGCAACTTTACCGTCGATCTATCTGGCATTGAAAGTCAGTTCGCCGTTGAATGGATGAACCCCGCAACAGGAGCAAAAGTCCCAGGCCCAATCGTAGGTGGAGGTGCGCTCATAACTTTCCAGCCACCCTTTAGTGGCGACGCAGTACTGCATCTTACGATCATGGCCAATACGCCAGCAGCTCCGAAAGTCGATTCGAACAGGAAGGGTCCCTAACCGCCATGCAACCCGGCGAGTTGCGTTTTGATTTGCGCCCCCGACAGGCTCGCCTTGCAGCGGGTGCGAGTCCCACCCGGCCACAGCCTCGCCTCTGCCGATCGACGCGGAAATCTACAAGTGGCGCCACCTGATCGAGAACTTCTTCTGCAAGCTCAAGGAATTCAAACGCATCGCCATGCGAGTAGACAAAACCGACCAAAGCTTCGCCTCAATCAGGCCGCGGCACAATTTGGTGTAGGCATCAGCACGACGATCAACTGGGTACGGCGCTTCGGCGAGACCGGTAGCGTCAAGCCAGACAAAATCGGCGGCTATAGGCCGAAGAAGATTGCGGGGCCGCACCGTGATTGGCTGGTGCAAGTGCCGGAAGGCGGATTTCACCCTGCACGGGCTGGTGGCTGAACTCGCCGAGCGTGGCCTGAAGGTCGATTACAGTACGGTGTGGGGGTTCGTTCACGCTGAGAAGCTCAGTCAAAAAAAGATATTGCTGCCGAGCAGGACCGCCCCGATGTTGCCCGCCGGCGGGCGCAATGGACCAAATATCGGGAGCGGATCGACCCCCTCTCGCCTGGTGTTCATCGACGAGACCTGGACCAAAACCAATATGGCGCCGCTGCGGGGCTGGGCGCCGCGCGGTCAGCGGATCAAAGCCAAGGTGCCGCACGGTCTCTGGCAGACCATGACCTTCCTGGCCGCCTTGCGCCACGATCGCATCACCGCTCCGTGGCTCATCGATGGACCGATCAACGGCGAAACCTTCCTTCTCTACATCGAGAAGGTTCTGGTCCCGACCTTGCGGCAAGGCGACATCGTGATCATGGACAATCTCGGCTCGCACAAGGCCAACGCAGTGCGCCGCGCCACGGCGACGCTTTCACCGGCCGCCGCCATTGATCGCAGCAACGCGTCTTCTTCGCGTGCCCACTGAGGCGCCGCGTTGTATGCGGGACGCTCACTTCTTTGCCTTCAGCCTGAATCTCGACGAGCCGGCGAGATATGCTGGTATTGTGATTATAGAGAACGGAGTGATGGAAGAGGCGTCTTCTTGGTGCAATCGGCTCCCCGCAGCTAAACGTTAAATTGAGTAAAAATACGACGAGTCTCTTCCAGTTCTATTTGCTGTTGGCGGACGTCACGGCTCAACTCGTCAAGTTGGTTCTGCAGGCGGGCCAATATTTTCCAAGAAACTACGACACTAACTAATCCTAATCCACACCAAAGGACAACAAAGACCATCACAAACATCGAATCAGCAAAGCTAATGACGTCATTGATCTCTTGCATCGCGACAACCTTTCCCGGTTGGGACAATCGATTGGCCAAATGCCATCACCCACGGCCTGCAAGCCCCACGACTTTGAGGACCATAGAATTTCAAATTGTCTTCGCAACTAAACTCACTAGTTAAGCTTGATCCGCCGCATTGTATTCAAATGCTCTCAGACGTGAAAAAATTTGCGGAAGTGGCGAGAGTGCGGCTGAAGCGAGCGGAAAAGGATCTAGCGCGCCCGATGATCTTCAACATATAATTCGGGACAGGTTGCGCTGGCCCTCATGCGGTTCTTTCCGATCTGGGTCAAATACGCGCCCGACGTAGCCCCATGATTTGCCTGGTTCGAAAGACTTGAACGCCCCATGGTCAGGGAAGAGACACTTTGGGTAGCGAGCCTGATGCCAAGCCTTGGATCGTGGATCACAGCAGCTTTGTACTTTTGGGGGGCTTACAGCTGTCGGGCAACGGCAATCCGTCTAAAGGTCGGATCACTTGAGACTGGTGCCTGGACAGCGATTGCGCTCCTTCTCGCACTCCTTGGCGTCTTAGAGTTGCTTCAACTTCAGCCTTTCGTCACCAACTTCGGGCGATCGATCGCAATCGACGAAGGTTGGTATTGGCACCGTCAGGGTATCCAAGCCGCTTTCACCAAGATCGGGGCCGCCACAACTGTCGTAGTCAGCCTCGGGCTTCTTCTTTCTGCGCGGCGCACATCACTCGAGTGCGCAATCGCGTTGGCATGTGCAGGTATGATTTTCGGTTTCATATTTGTCCGTGCAGTTTCCCTGCACCAGGTTGACGCTCTTTTGCTGAGGACTACGTTTGGGCTGCACTGGAGTAGAATTCCCGAACTCGCTGGAAGTGTCATCATACTGTTTTCGAGTTTATCCAGGCGCTTAAAGGCAATGCCGAACAAGCTACCCTGAGACAACGCGGTGTCGATCTGGGCGAGAAGGCGCTCGATCTCTGGGTTAGCCGCGTCGCGTTACGCGATCTGGAGGCTTCACGCGATGCCCTCAAGGAATTCAACTCCGATCCGTAGAAAGGCGGCTATCCTATTCTCGATCGAGTGACATTTCTAAATGGCCCAAATCGCGACTTCTCCAAAACAGCGGCACACCGGAGTGGATCATAAGCAGATCTCACCTGCTGAAGGAAGAATGGACGTGAGAAGTTTGCGGCTTGTCCGGGATGCGGTTTGTCAGAATATTGTCGAACTGTCCGTCAGAGCCAAATAGTCGCCCAATTTTCGTCAGCGTTGGTGGCTGAAACCTATTTTGATAGTAAATTCTGTTGGATCGTTGGATGGGCTGCGGTCAGGCGACAGCGTGTCAGCGAAGGGTAGAATTCTATTCAAGGTCGGCAAATCAACTCTAGCCTCCGTGAGAAGAGATCAGCTCGGTTTTGTCCCGATGGTATGACCGCGGAAAAAATCGAACTCGAGAAGGGTCTATAATCTGCCCGGCAAAAAGCCAACAGCGAGCCTGATTGTCTAATGTTTGGCTGACGTCGTTGTACCGGCTGCGGCAGCTCCCGGGTGAGGGACCGAATGCGCCGGTCCAGCCGGGGCCGGAAAATGGCACCGTCAATTGACTAATCTTGCGCCCATACGCCCGATCAGCTTCAACGCCGTTATCAAGCAAGCCCGTCCGCACCGGCGCCCTCAGGCTGCGTTCGGGGAGTGGCTCCAAGATCACAGGTAGCAATATTCTGGTGTTACTCAGATCGCGTCGTGTGCGGTCGGAGCGGCGACCTGTCACTTAAGTCCTTGATTTGACGAGATTTAGCGACGCGTATGGTGCCGAATTATTGCGTATTTGATTGGTTTTTCCGATCCAATTCGATGTCCCAAATAGACACATTTCTAACACACCGCTCGTATGATCTCCCCGGTCTCCCCGGTCTCTGGGGTGGCAATCGAGCCGTAACACAACCAACGGATACGCGACCGAAGTACCTTAGACGAGATCAAGCAGCCAAGTTGAAATCTCAGATTGAAATCTTGGCGCTATCAACTGACCGACACGCTCTCAGGGGGCACTAAATAATGACCGGCGGCATCTGTCCGATTGCGCGTTCGAGCGCTTGGGGAAGACTTGGGGCTGGAATAGCCAGCCAGCTGATAGCGCTATTGCTGTTGAGCACGACAGTCTGCGCACAGGTCATCCCCGCGAACCGGGTGACGACGTGGCAGCCGGGCGTGACGTACAACGGCGGCATTCCGAATAGGACAACAATCTACAAGACACTGTCGCCCAGTGGCGGCGACGATACGGCGGCGATCCAGGCCGCGCTCAACGGCTGTCCTGCGAACCAGGTCGTCCTGCTCACCGCGGGGGTCTTCAAAATCAACGGCAGTGGTCTGAGTTTCGTCTCCCCCAACTGCACGCTCCGCGGCGCCGGCGCTGGTCAAGGATTGAATACGGGGAATAATGGTGTTGCCACGACCGATACAGCCGGGTCTTTTGTAACCAATTCAACGGCCACCCAATTGATCAAGGCTGACCGTAAGAGCGACACCAATGACGGCATCCTCGGCATCGGCAATGACCCGACCCAGTTCTCGACTTCCATCAACCTCACGGCCGATGCGGTTCAGGGCGCCAATTCATTAACGCTCGCGAGCAATCCAGGGATACAGGTCGGCGAGATCGTCTTCATTGACATGTGCACGGATACCAATTCGGCCATCGGATGCACCTATAGCGGCACTGACGTCGTATATGGGCCAAGCTTTGGTCCTCCTGGTGATGGCTCCAGGCGTTGGTTTATGCGTCAGGACCGTTCGCTCAACCAGATGCTGGAGGTGACCGCGGTCAACGGCAATACGATCACCTTCGCCACTCCATTTCACTACACGTACGGCGTTGCATCCAAGGCCCAGCTCTCACGTTACGCGCAGCCGGTGATGCACGGGATCGGCATCGAGAACATCTTTTTTTACGGCGGCATGGGCGGTGATTTTCATGGCAATGTCGCGATGAACCTCTGCGCCTACTGCTGGATCAAGAACGTCGAATCCTTTTGGTCCGTGGGGACGTCCGTCGGCTTCTATGGCACCTATCGCAGCGAGTTGCGCGATTCGTACATCCACGAGACACCTGACGCCAATCCGGGCGGTGCAGGTTACTTGACCGGTCTCAATTATGGCGCTGCCGACAATCTCTTTGAAAACAACATCATGTGGTACGGCAACAAAGAGATCGTCATGCGCGCCACCGGCGGCGGCAACGTTATCGCCTACAACTACATGGACGATTCGTTCGGGACTTCATACCCCGATGAGCCCGAGAACGGGTTGAATGCCGGCCATTACACGACCCCGCACATGGAGCTTCTGGAAGGAAACTACTCGCAGAACTACTCGGGTGATACTTACTGGGGAAATTCGATCTACATCACGGTGTTCCGCAATTGGCTTTCGGGCTTGCGCGCCGCACATCCTCCGCTCAACACCTATACGTACAATGCCAATGGCTGCAAGTTGCTCTATGGCGACTATACTGATCGTGAAGGAGTTCGCATTCAAGCTTACAGCTACTACACGAACTTGGTCGGAAACGTCCTGGGCATGCAAAACCAGCAGCTCTTGTCTGGTGCTTCGTGTAACGGCGATATCGAAACCGGTTTCAATTATGAAACGCTCAGTAATTTCGACGCAACCAATCTTGTCGACATGTGGTACATCGGTGCCTATCAGGCGACCGTCAACACCACGGGTAACTGGTCCTGGGTGGCGACGACCTACCAGACGCAACTGCGCCAAGGCAACTGGGACTGGTACACCAAGACGCAGTCGTGGGACGGCATCGGCGGCATGGGCTCGGGCGGTGGTCCGGCGCTGACGATCCCCAACTCGATGTACCTCTCGAACGCGCCCGCCTTCTTCGGCTCGAACACCTGGCCGTGGGTCGACCCGACGACAGGAACAACCTACACCCTTCCTGCCAAAGCAAGGTTTGAGGCCGGCACCCCCAATCAGGTCGCGAATGGGGGCGGCTACACGATTGCGGTCAGTGCGTCCCCCAGCGCTGGCGGTACGGTCGCTGGCGGCGGAACATTTGCGTCGGGTAGTTCGGACACCGTCACCGCAACTCCCAACGGCGGCTACGTGTTCTCCAACTGGACCGAGAACGGCACGGTGGTCAGCTCCGCGGCGAGTTACACTTTCACGCTCACGGGCAACATCAACCTGGTCGCCAATTTCACCGTCAATCCCGTGAACTACACGATTGCGCTCAGTGCCTCCCCCAGTGCCGGCGGTACAGTGAGCCGGCGGCGGCACATTCACGGCGGGCACGCCACATACCGTGACGGCGACAGCCAACAGCGGCTACACGTTCACCAACTGGACCAATAACGGCACGGTGGTCAGCTCTGCGGCGAGCTACACCTTCACGCTCACCGGCAACCTCAACCTGGTGGCAAACTTCCAGAGTACGGGAGAACAGCCGGCTGCGATGTCGACGCCGACTCCGGGCTCGGCCCTTACGGGCACCTCGGCGACGTTCACGTGGACTGCCGGGCAAGGAAACAGCCAGTATTGGCTCTATGTGGGAACGACAAAGGGCGGCTACGATCTTTACAATCAGTCGACCGGCACCAACCTGTCGGCCACAGTCAACGGACTCCCGGCTAACGGGCAGACGCTGTACGTACGGCTCTATTGGCTGACGGCGGGAGCTTGGGCATTCGCCGATTACACCTACCAGGCAGCTAACCCCCAGAAGGCGGTGATGATGACCCCGACGCCTGGGTCGGTGCTGCCTGCCACTTCTTCGTCGGTGGCGTTCACGTGGACTTCGGGCCTCGGCGTTACGCAATACTGGCTAGGCGTTGGCGCGACGCCGGGAGGCACCGAGTATTACGGTGCCTCGGCCGGGACCGCTTTGTCGGCCTCCGCTCAGGTGCCTCTGAATGGTCAAACCATCTATGTGCGACTGTGGTCGCTGATCGCCGGCAGCTGGCAGTTCAACGACTACACCTATACGGCCGGGACAGGCCAAATAGCGAGCCTGACAACTCCTGCGCCTAAATCTTTGCTGCCGGGCAGCTCGGTGACATTCGACTGGACGGCAGGTACAGGCGCCACCCAATACTGGTTGTATGTCGGTACGAATATTGGCGGCGCTCAATATTATAACGCGTCAACCGGCACCAACCTGTCAGCTGCAGTCAACGGACTTCCCACCGATGGGCGTGCTCCTATACGTGCGGCTCTATTCGTTGGTTTCGGGAGTTTGGCTGTTCAACGATTATACGTATACGTCCGGGCCCGGTCTCACCTCCCCGGTTCCGCAATCTGCTCTGTCCGGAGCAGCCGTGACGTTTAACTGGAATGCTGCAACTGGCGCGACCCAATACTGGCTCGTATGTCAGCGGAACCAGCCTCGGCGGGATGAGCTGTACAACCAGTCCACCGGCACAGCGCGGTCGGCCACCGTCAGCGGTCTACCGACCGATGGCCGCACACTCTACGTCCGGTTCTGGTATCTCGTCGGGAGTAGTTGGCTCTATTCCGATTACCTTTACACGGCGAGCGGCGCTGCGCAGAGACCCCACATGACCGCGCCGGCGCCTGGATTGACCATGGCTGGCAGTTCCCAGACCTTTGGTTGGTCCGCCAGCACCGGCGCCAGCCAGTATTGGCTTACTGTCAGCAGTTCCGTTGGCGGTACTGATCTCTACAATCAATCGACCGGAACGAATTTGAGTGCGGCCGTCAGCAACCTCCCCACGGATGGGCGCATTCTCTACGTCCGGCTCTGGTACCTCTCCGGGAGCACCTGGATATCCAATGATTTCGATGTACTTCGCTGCGAAGTGATCCTCCGCAGCAAGATGTCGGCCCCGACCTGTTGGGGTTAGGAACACAGCGCGGCCAACAAGCCGGGAGCTGATCCGGCGCGCAGTGACGTCCATAGGCAAGCGGCCTCGGCGCGTTCTCAACGTGGTCTGGGCCGTTCCTTTTATGCTCGCGGCTGGGAATGTGGGAATGTGACACCAGGGGAAACTTGTGGTGATTCCGAAAATCACTTCGTCCATGCGGCTGCCGGTATCGACCAGCGCGGTGACGATAATGGTCAGCGATCCGCCCTCCTCTATGTTTCGCGCGGCGGGGTAAAACCCCAATATCCAGCGGCTTCTGAATACCGAACGCGCTTCAATCGTAAGCGGTGCTCTGGCCCCACCTTGCATTGAACTGCCTGATCCTGAAGATACACGTCGTCACTTCTGGATCGGTTCACATATATGGTTGGCCATATAGTTGACGCTTCCGAGCGGCACGGCCGCGCGGGTATCCGCATCGGGGTTGAGCGCGGCGACGTGGAGCGTTGAACCGTAAGCGGTACGAGCTTCCACGTCCGGCCGGCGGCTACGATCGGGTCTTGAAGCGTGCAGCCATCCAGTACTGACGCATCTCTTCGACGACGACCGGAATGTCCTTGTAGGCTATTCGCGCGAACTGTTCGGTTTCCGGCCCCTTCCTGGGCGGGCCGAGCATCGGGCGCCCCTGATCGTCAACGCAGTGGAACAGGATCGGTAACAACAGACCGTGATTGATGTCGGCGAGATTCCTGAGCGGAGCCCACGCCGATAGTCTCAACTTCATTGCGGCGTAGAAGCCCTCGCACCATGGACCCGCATCGATGTCGTGGTTCGGCTTGCACGCAAAGATCGGTTCGAAGGTCTTGGGTGCGTTGGTGAGCGTCTCAACGATCGCATTGTGACGGACCGCCACGGCCGAGATCGCCGCGAACTCCGGCGTCCCACCATGATTGAACGCGTCGATCCCGATGCCGAGCAGAGGGCAGATCCACTCGGGCGGGTCCATCGATATTGGCCCCGCCACGATCGCAGTCACGAAGCCGTCGAGCATGGATAAATTCCTGGCGGCGGCGCCGGTTCGACCTTGCAGCCACACGTCGAGCTTGTCGAGCGGCATCGCCACCGCCGTCATTGGGGCATGCGCGGAGCGGCGGCGTCGCGCCCTCATGCGGCGAGCTGGCCAGCCGCCTCACGGGCCGCCTTCCAGTTCCAGGCCAACAGTTCGTGGAGCTGATGGCTTTTGGTGCGACCTGAGACGATGCGTTCGAGCACGTCGCAGAGATAGGTCTGCGGATCGAGCCCATTGAGCTTGGCCGTGTTGAGCACCGACGCCAAAATAGCCCAGCTCTCGGCACCGCCTTCGCTGCCACTGAACAACGAGTTCTTTCTTCCGAGGCCGATAGGACGCATCGAGCGTTCCACCGTATTGGTATCCACCTCTACCCGCCCGTCGGTCAGGAACACCGTCAGACCGTCCCAATGGCCGAGCGTATACCTGATCGCTTCTGCAAGGGGCAATTTGGCCGAGATGTCCTTGAGCACCTCGGTCAGCCGCGACTTCAGTTCGTCCATGAGCGGTTTGCTCTCGGACTTGCGGGCTGCAAGCCGGATGTCGGCGCTCGTTCCCCGGACGCGCCCCTCGATGGCATAGATCGCCGCGATGCGCTCGATCACTTCCTGGGCGAATGGCGATTTTGTCGACTTGTAGATCTTCACGAACTTGCGCCGCGCGTGGGCAAGACAGAAGGCGAGCCGGATTGTTCCGGCCTCACGCGCGCCCTTGGCCAGCGACTTGTAGGCCGCATAGCCGTCGACCTGCAGGATGCCCGCATAGTCGATCAATTGCGCCGCGATCTCAGCCTTGCCGCGGCCGTCCGCAAATACGTAAGCCACAGCGGGTGGCGACGGTCCTCCCCACGGTCGGTCGTCCACCGCATGAGCCCAGAACTGGCAGATTTTGGTGCGGCCCCTTCCGGGATCCAGGACCGGCATCGGGGTCTCGTCGCAAAAGAACAATGGCGCAGCGTGGATGGTTCGCAACTGGAGTTCATAGAGCCCCTTCAGCCACCACGCTGTTCGCTTCACCCAGCCGGCGAGCGTCGAGCGATCGAGATGGACCCCATGACCGGCCAGGATCTGCACCTGCCGGTACAGCGTCGAGAACCAGGCGAACTTCGAGACCACCACATGGGTCACAAGGGCGGTCGACGCCATACTGTTCTCGATCAGCCGCGGCAAGGCCTTCGCCTGGACCACCGCGCCTTCACAGTCCCGGCAGCCATATTTGGGACGTATCATGCGCAACACCCGCAGGATTGCCGGAATGACGTCCAGCACCTCGCTGACGTCCTGGCCGATCTTGTGCAGGCGGCCTTGGCAGCACGGGCACGCGGTCGTCTCGGGCTCGATCACCTGCTCACAGCGGGGCAGATGCTTGGGCAGCGCGCCGATGTTGCGCTGGGCCTTCTTGCGGGGCTTGCTGGTGGCGCCAGCCGGTTTGCTCGGCACATGATCGTCGTTGGCCGCGGCCGGTAGCATCACGTCCGTGGCGAGATCAGCAAGATCGAGCGCGAGTTGACCGGCGACGACCGCGGAGAGTTTCTCCGATCGCGAACCGAACACCATGTCCTTGAAGGTACCAATGACGGCCCGCAGCCGATCGTTCTCAGCGTCAAGTGAGAGCACCATCTCGACGAGACGAGCAGGATCTGAAGGAAGATCTTCGGGGCGAAGCGCCATCAACAAATGATACTTCAGATTCGTCAGAATCGCCAGCAAAAATGGGCACTTCTTACATCATCCCAAGCGGGCGCTTCACGCTTTTTGGTGTCACGCGCGTCCAGTCCAGCCCGTCGATCAGCATCGACAATTGTGTCGCCGTCAAAGACACGACGCCGTCGCGGATCGGCGGCCATGTGAAGCTACCTTCCTCGAGCCACTTCGTCACCAGAACCATACCGCTGCCGTCCCATGCCAAAAGCTTCACGCGGTCCGATCGCTTCGAACGGAAAATAAAAACATCGCCGCAATAGGGATCGGCCCGGAGTGCTTCGCTCACCAGAGCCGATAACGTATGAACGCTCTTACGAAAGTCGACAGGCTGGGCGGCCAGCATGATCTTCAGGTCCGTCCGGAACGAAATCACTTGTCGCCCCGCACCGCCGCCAGCACCATAGCCAGTGTCGCCTGATCAACGCCGCTCTCAACCCGGATCCGGGCGCCGGCAATATCGATCTCGATCCGTCCTCGGCTTCTTACCGCCGGCAAGGTCATTGCCATGGCGTCCGGTTCCCCTGAACGACGTGGAGCATCGTTTGATACCGCGGAAACCGGATCGATCTTCACCGCCGCAAACCTTTGGACTGGCTCCTGGCCCCCGCTCGATAGCTGACGTCGCCATATCGTCAGCAATCCGCGAGCCACACCGTGACGGCGCGCCACATCCGATATGTTCGCGTCAGTCTCAAAGCTCTCCGAAACAATCCGCGCCTTCTCTTTCGACGTCCATCGTCGCCGGCGCTGCCGCCCCGTAATCACCTCGACCCGCTGATAAGCGCCACCTTCGTTCCTGGCATCATTCCTGTCATCAAGCATGGAAGTTACCACCGAGCCGCCTCCCGATATCAGAGAATGGCCGCTAATATCGCTCGGAACCCAGACGCGCACGAGGTGGGGCGCAGATACCGGTTACGTTGAACCTAAGGGTCGGGTGGTCGCCGAATCCTACGCACCTGGGGCGGTGGTTTCAGAAGTTGCCCGTCGGCACGAGATCAAACCACAACATCTGTTTGCATTGCGCCGGGCAGCGCGCGGTGGCCGGCTGGCACTGCCGGTTGATGCGGCGACGCCGGTGTTTGTGCCGGTGGTTACCGCCAAGGGCGAACCTGACGCGGCGGGTGGAATTGGTAATCGTGGATCGATCGTGATCGAGATCGGAGGAGCGTTGGTACGCGCCGAACCCGGCGTTGACGACGTTGTCTGGCTGAGGGATGTCCTGCGGGCGGTGGAAGGCGGCGACATGATCGCGGTTCCGGCAGGCGTGCGGGTGATGGTGGCAACCAAGCCGGTCGATTTCGGAGGTGGTGCCGATGGCCTGGTCCCACTGGTTCGCGAGACGCTTGGGCGGGATCCTTTTTCTGGAACAATTTTTGTTTTCCGCTCGAAGCGAGCCGACCGGGTGAAGATCGTTGCGTGGGACGGCTGGTGGCCGCCGATCGCCGACGATATGATACGGCTAACATCGACGCAACTCGCTGCATTAGTCGACAGCATGGATTAGTCGCGTCTACACGCACGCGATGTGACACCACCGACCGCAACGTCGTGAGAGTTGCGATTTATTGAATCAGGTTGCAAATTACGCCTCACAACCAAACACGAATTTGAGAACACCATCGCGACGGCGATCTGCTACGGCTTGAGCCGCTGGGACGGCCTGGTGCGCTTCCTGGACGATGGCCATATCGAGATGGACACCAATAGCGTCGAGCGCGCCATGCGCCCGATTGCTTTGAAATCGAAAAAATAGCCTATTTGCCGGTCACGATGAAGGTGCGGTCAACTGGGCATGTCTTGCATCGTTGATCGAGACCGCCACGGCATCGACCCTCAGGCATCTGGCCGATATCCTCGCCAAGCTCGTCAAGGGCTGGCCTGTGCAAAAACTCGATGAACTACTGCCGTGGGCCCGGGCCAAACAGCAGGCTGCCTATAACTGCGTGAAGCAGCCAGCTTACAGCTACGACGAGCTTGATGAGATCTTCCGCGGCAATGGCCCTAGCGGAAATATTGGAACCAGCGCCATCGACGGGATGATCGCAGCGCTCGTAGCTGGTCCTGCATTCGTGCACCCTGACGAATGGTTGCCGATCATCTTCGCCGGCCACGTGCTAGCGGTGATCGAGGGCACGCCTGAGCACCTTGCAGTCAACACGATCTTCAATCGTTACAACGAAGTCTCGATCACCCTCGCCGACGACCCGCAAGCCTTCCGTCCTACGTTCATGAACCACGAGGGAGATGTGATCGTCATTGACTGGGCGGCCGGCGAATGTTTGGTTTCATTTGTAGAGTTGAAGCCAGCGTCGCCTTCGAGGCCGCCGCGGACGACCGCCCGTCGCTAGGGATGATGATCGCGGACCCGACCGGTAGCGGCACATACCGTCCCCGCGCCATTGCTGGTTAACCGCCGCAGACAGTTTTAAAGTCGGCGATTATATGTCAAAAGTGACATGGGGTTCAGCACGACTTCCAAGGCGAGCCTCTCGAGCTCCGTGATTGTTTTGCGGACGCCATCCCGAGTTTTCCACCACTGATCTGGGTCGAAGCTCGAATACCGCGACGGTTTGACCGAGACGCGTGTCGGATGGCCTGTCATGACTCGATTTAACTCTAACCGCAATCGGCGCGATTTCTCCTTGAAGGTCACAAGCACAATGGATCGGAACTGATGCTGATCGCACCATTGCGGAAGCACTTGAGGCTGCGCACCTTCGTTTTCAACGTCGCTTCTCGGGATTTGCACGACATCCTTCACGCCAAGCGATCTGAGTTGGCGAGTTTGCCTTTCAGCCGTATCTTCGTAAGGCAGTCCCCGGCGAATGAACTCGAGGTCTTCTCCACGCGGAGGGTCGGCAAAAACAGCAACCCGCGTTGCGATGCCGCTTTGGACGAGGTCCGCCGCTTCGAGCGCGCCCACGCCCCCTGTGTCAAGCGATACTACAATCATGTCGGCGGGCGCGACCGGGTCGCTGACGACAAGCGCCCATCCCGCAGCTCGCAAGAGTGGGTTTCGCACGGAGGGAACAGCAATGACGGCAGCCGCCGTCAATGCGCCCACCAGTAGGCTCCACCTCGGCCGCCAGGACCTGACGTTCGGCTCCATCTCCAAATTACTCTACTTGGGGGAAGGCAAACCTGTTAGAGTCAACATGCTTCGTCGGAAACCGGTCACTGAACAAGGCGGCCTACCGCGGAGGAATACTCTCCAACTTCTGGGACATGGTGTGCTCCCTGTCTTTGGCGCTCCTTCCCAGCATCCTATTGCTGGTGGGCAGGTGCACGGCCGGACCATTCCCATCAACGGATGGGCACCTTTAAGGTGCGGGCACGAACTCCCCGCGTCAATTTGTTCTGCCCTGCGCGCTTGTCGTCGCGCGCGCCTGCGTCAACATCGGTCGGGATATTCCAGGATTCCCAGCCACAAAGGAGCCGTCGGGCACGTCGAGAACCACTACGCTCCCCGCCGAGACAACCGATCCGGAGCCTATGCGCACGCCAGGCTTTACAATAACGCCGTGCGCAAGCCAGACCCGGTCGCCGACCACGATGGGCAGGCGCTTCTCCCCATCGTCGTCCCGCAGGACCACCATTGAGCCGAACTTGCAATGGACGCCGATTATTATTTCCACGGAGGCGTCCAGCGTCACGCCATAGTTGAAATAGGACCCCTCGCCGATAGAGAGCGCGCCCCTGGGCCGGGCGGCGAGGAAGGTCGGGATCATTCCACCGCCGAATGTCACCCGTGGACCGACC
The DNA here is from genome assembly GCA_963722265.1 of uncultured Alphaproteobacteria bacterium. Classification (GTDB taxonomy): domain Bacteria; phylum Pseudomonadota; class Alphaproteobacteria; order Rhizobiales; family Xanthobacteraceae; genus Bradyrhizobium. The sequence goes on from CAVRKR010000006.1 coordinate 66,857, forward strand.
CGTAAAGTGCCTCCGCGCTCTACCCGCAGGCTGCCGCGGACTTGGATACGCGAAGACCGCTCCTCGTGCCGAAACAACAGGAAGGCTCGCAACCATGCGAACAATAGCTCGAACAAACCCAGGGGATCTCTTAGCCTCTCCCAGAGCCAGCCCCGATCGCGTCCAGGGGCTTCGGCCGGTGACGAGCGCATGAGCGCTGCGTTGCTCGCGGCCGCGCGCCGAGGGCCCCACACCACGGCGCCGGGCGGAACCGTCTGGCCGGGCTTCACGCTCGCGCCTGGGAGGAGGATTGCGCGGTCGCCGATGGTCGACCCCGCCCCGATCTCGACTGGCTGGGACGGCGGACGTTGGTTCAGATCGCCGGGGGTGTGGAAGCTGTTGTCGAGCACCTTGCATAGCCGGCCAAGGCGTGCCCCGTCGCCGATCTGCACCCGAGCGGTAGCTTCGATTGAGGTACCGCCGCCAATCTCGGCTCTCTCGCCGATGATTATCTCGCCCTCAGGTTCGGCGTGCAACTCGATCGGAAGATCGGCCGCGCCAATGCGGGCACGATCCCGGATCACCACCTTCCCGCCGCCATGGATCCACACACGCCCAATTAGACGAACGTCGCGCCCGAGGCGGGCCCTACCATGCCGGGCGAGCCTGAGCATGCTCGCTATCGAGGCCCAAATCGACGGGTGGGACGCCGACCGACATCTACTTTGAACCAAATCGGGCATCGCGGCTAGTTGCTCCTTCCCAATACTCCGGCGGGCCGGTCTCAACCCTGCCAACTTAAACCTGAATGGAATCAGGAGATGTTGCTTGCAGGTAACAGGTTTCAAAAATGCGAATATCGGCCTCACGAATCCGCTTCGCACTTGTGTCAGTTTAGGAAACTGCCGAGCCGACGGTCGGGAAATGGGAGCGGGATTAAAAATAATTGTATTTGCAGCTTTGGCACTTGCCATCGGTTGTTCAACCGGCCTAGCTGGTCAGCTAGTGACTCCGTCCGGGGTCGACGGCGCCCGTTTCGCAGCCATGTCGCTCACTAAGGATCAGAACGCGCGCGATTGTCTCCAATGTACTCGACCATTGTACAACTGAAGGCCGGGGTTCCGTGCCGGCAGCACAGCCGTCGAAACTCGTACGAGCGACTGTGAGTATCGGCGACGTCATCGATCCTGCCAAAGGCCGCGCGCTGAGGACGAACGTTGAAATATTTGAAGTTGCAGACTGGTACGACGTTCGTTTCGGTTCCTATCGGTAGCAATACCAAATGCACTATGTCAATGGCGCCGCTGCATAGCGCCGCTGGCAAGAACGCATCGAGAGAATTCTGCGTCTGTCCCAATTTCCCCGTCACCGTCGGGACCTACGGTATCGCCAAGAACTATAGGTCACCTGTTCTTACCGGCACCCCTCCAACCGCCCCAAGATGATTTAAAATGGTAACATTGTGACGTGGTTCGAGCGAGCAGCGCGCCCGCTCGTGCAGCTGCCGATACGGCAATTGTTCGCCGACAAATACCGCGCCAAGTATGGCAGGGCGGTCTCTTGCCTGACGAAGGACAGGGAAACTTTGTTCGCATTCTTCGACTTTCCCGCGGAGCACTGGGACCACCTGCGTACCTCAAACCACCAAGAGCGTGTTCGCCACTATGCGCCATCAAACCGTGCGGACCAAGGGAGCGTTGTCGACAAAAACCGCCAAGCTAATGGTCTCCAAGCTGGTCATGGCGGCAGCAAAAACCTGGCGGCGATTGAAGGGCGAAAACCAGTTGCCGAAGATCGTCGTAGATGCCAAATTCCAAAACGGCACCGAGGTCATCGAAATGCCGGCCCACCACGCCCGCCTGATCGACTTCGTCACCCAATCTCCTGCACAGCTCGGGATGGGGGCGTCGGCTTGCAGACGAACAGGGTCCAAGGATATAACTCCATTTTGTCTATCTCGACCTCCACGGGAGCTGAGGCCCGCCGCCACATCGGCGTGCAGGAGATACAATCGTACCCGCCGCGCTTGCACGCGCGTTGGCATAAGTAAGCGTGAAGACGACCTTTCCGCAGACGCGATTGACGAACTTGAAAGAACAAGCGGTGGCCGCAAAGCAGAACGCAGCGAAGAGGAAACCACACATACGACCAGTCTCGGACGGGTTTTCGCGGATTGCCCCGAATTGCTCTTTGTTGGTCGGCCCCGCCGCGTGATCCGGTTACGGGAATAGCGATGGCTGCCTACTTTGAGTACCACTCAGTCGAACCCGACCACGGACGCCGCTCGTTGCGCGCGGGCGCCGTGGTGCTTGGCGCACGGGTGCTGGTCACTGTAATTCAACTCCTCACGCTTCTCGTCTTGGCGCGCCTTCTTTCTCCAGAGGATTACGGCCTGGCCGGCATGGTGACCGCGATCACGGTGTTTGCGCCATTGCTGGTCAGTCTCGGGACACCGGACGCCGTGGTTCGGCGCGCCCGGATCACGGAGCAGGAGATCAGCGCGCTGTTTTGGCTCAGTGTAGCGGTTGGGTGCAGTGCGGCGCTGATGATGGCAGCTTGTGGACCTTTGATCGCGCGGTTCTATGGTGAACCGAGATTGATATGGATCGCGGAGGTCTCGGCGCTCACCTTTGTCGTGTCCGCATTGTACTGCCAGCATAGTACACTCTTGCGACGAGCGTTGAAATTCAAGGAACTGGCCGCCGTGGACCTTGTCGCTAATTTGCTAAGCGCAGGCGCTGCGATCGCCATGGCTCTCTACGGACTCCACTACTGGGCCCTGGTGCTGAGACCGGTGTTGGCAACTTCTTTTATAGCGTTCGGAGTTTGGGCTCTATGTCCCTGGGTCCCAGGGCGCCCTGCAATATCGGCTGGTGCGAAGGAAATGCTGCGACAGGGACTTCACACTGCGGGTTTCTTGGTTACAGATTATATCGCGGGTTCAACTGATCGCATTGCAATCGGGTACCGAAGTGGTCCTAGTCTACTGGGCTACTACCAGAATGCCATGTTCATATTTGATAATTTGAGTGGTTTGCTAGTTACGTCCGCACATAATGTTGTGGTCGCTAGCCTCAGCAAGGCGCAAAATAATCGGGACGAGCTTCGACGGCTTTGGAGCAAGGGCCTTTCGACACTCGAGTTCTTTGCGATGCCGGCGTACGGAATTCTGGCGGTGGTGGGCCAAGACCTGATAGTTGTGCTGTTCGGAAACAAATGGTCACAGGCGGGAGTTCTCATCAGCATTCTCGCCCTGCGCGGCATTCCGTATGCGGTTGAGCGCACAGCAGGGTGGCTCCACGTATCGGCCGGCAGAACCGACCGGTGGATGCGCTGGGGGGTTGTTGCGATGTGCGCGCAGTTGATAGCGTTGCTTTGCGGTCTACCCTACGGCCCTACGGGCGTGGTTGTCGCGTTCGTCGTATGCTCGTTCATTCTTTTTATACCGGCGACCGCCTATTCAGGGCGCCCTCTCGGCATCAGCGCAATCGACGTGATCGCGGCCGTTTGGCGCCCGATGGTGGCGTCCTTATTGGCAGCGGCAATTGGTTTCACGTTGCGATTCACGCTTCTCGCGGAGATGTCCGCAGTATTGAAGATCATTGTGTTGGCTTTTGTATATATGACCGCATACGTAACCGTAGTTGCCGGATTTCTCGGTGAACGCATGCCATTTCAGGTGCTTCTCGTGCTGGTACGGGACGCCTTGCCAGCCCGATTTTGTCGGTATGCTACTACGTGGTGCTCCCTCGAAAGTCGAAAGTAAGTTAAGTATATCTTCCGCCAGAGCTGGGTGCGTGAGCCGCTCGTGCTTGATCGAGGCGCGCCTTTCAATTGTTTGTTTTTCAGCGCCGTGCGCTGATCACTGATTTCTTTACTGTCAAACGAGACTGAGCTTTCGTGCAAAGAACGCCTCTGCATAGCGTTCGGGGGCCCGGCATTCCATACCTCGCAGCCGCGCTAATCCCACAAAGGTCTCCCGATCGAACCACTGCTTGGAGCGCTGACTTCCGAAGTGCGCAATCAATAGCTCGATCTTGCGCTGCAGCGCGCGCGTGGAAATAGGCATGTAAAGATTGGGTTGCCCAAGGTCTCCATCCCACTTGGGGATCTCGTATTCAAGGATGCAATGATCGCGAAACGTGTTCCACGTCAGGCGACAAACTTGACGATGATCCTGATGAGCGTCGTCTCGACGATGGGTGAGGATAAGATCGGGATTGACGCGCTGTTTTAGCGTCTCAAACCAGGATTTGATAGCATCTCCCTGCTCAGGGAAAAAACCATCCCGGAACGACATCACCTCTATTTTCGAGCTGGCCGCGCCGGATAAGAAATCCGCCGCTGACGACTTGGCTTCCTGTTCGCGTTCGCCGGCTCCGCTCAGCACGCACCAGTGGACGTCGAGGCGAATGCCGCGATCCATCATTGATAAAAGTGTTGCGCCCACTCCAATCTCGATGTCGTCAGAATGGGCTCCCAAACAGAGCACCGCCAAACGCTCTCCGGGGGCTGCCAATTGCAGCGTTCTCATGACATCCCTTTCAGGGAAAATTGCGTGGTCAAGCAATACTGGGGCTAGTTATTGTGAGTAGCGAACCCATTGTCAACGGACACAGGGAAGGAGCTTGCTGCCAACAAAATCAAGGTTGATAAGGAATTCAGCCTTGAATGCATTGTGGAACTGAATTTTTCGTAGGAACGCCTAGGCCGGGCCGTGCAATGCCACTAGGATAGGAGCGACCCCACGAGGAGATTTCGATGCGTAGCTTAGCGATCATTGCGGCTCTTGGCATTTGTGCAATTTGGTCGAACTCGGCCAACGCTGGGTTGGTCTGCCATGAGCGGTGCGGTTACAACGGCTGTCGGCAAATTTGCAGGCCTTACCACACGGAGTTCGGGCCGTTCTGGGCTAACTCTGGTTACGGGTGGCCTTACTGGTACAGATACACATCCCTCCGGCGAGGCTGGACCGTGAGCCCGCACTGACGAGCGCGGCGTACCTATTCCTATTACAGGACTGCGACCCCTTATGGGGGTCGCTAGCAATCAATCGCACGCGTAGCTTCCGCCGGATACTACATATCCGCCAGTTCCGCTCTCGCCGCAATTCGATCACGGGCCCTTTGGCTGGCGTCGAGGATGTCGACAACGGGCAACATGGCCAAACGAAGCAACCGCTCCACTTCGCCATGGCGGAGGGGAAAGACACCAATGCGCGTCGAAGCGGGCGCCAAAAGCCAGGTAGCGTCGCTCCCGACCCCGAGCTCGATATCGTCTGGATGGGCACCCACGCAGAAAAACGACAGCCGGTCCGCAGCCGAGGCCAACGTTGGTCCCTCTATTAACCCACCGCGGCACGCGCTTCGGAGCTCAATCGCCACGGCGTATTGCCGCGCTCAATCATCTCCTCGAGCACTTGTCTGTCTCTGAGGGTATCCATTGCTCGCCAGAAGCCCTCATATTTGTAAACCATAAGTTGGCCGGCTTTGATCAGACGGTTGAACGGCTCAAGCACGAGTTCCTCACCTTCCTGGATGTAGTCGAAGATACTGTTGCGGAAAATGAAATACCCACCGTTGATCCATATCTCGGATTCGTGACTCGCACGCAACCGTTGCACGACGCCCTGCTCGTCAAACTCGGCGAGATGGAAACTGATCGGCGGATGGATCGCTATGAAACAACCAATCTTGCCGCTCTTCCTGAAACGGTCGATCATGTCAGGCAACGGTGCATCGGTCAGGCCGTCACTGTAGTTGGCGAGAAAAATCTCTTCGTCGTCGACGAGATGACGGACGGCAACCAGCCGTTCTCCAATATTTCGCCAGATGCCGGTATCCACCAGCGAGACACGCCAATCCGGTGGTGATTCGCCAAGTATCTCGATCTTCTTTCCGAAATTCGAGATTATACAGTCGCTATTCGCTGTCCGCTTGTAGTTCAGGAAGTAGTCCTTGACTACGTTTGCCTTGTGCCCGAGGCAAAGAATAAAATCCTGATGCCCATACTGGCTGTAATATTGCATGATGTGCCAGAGGATCGGCTGATGGCCGATTGGCACCATCGGCTTCGGAATGCTTTCCGAGTACTCGCGAATACGGGTGCCAAGCCCCCCGCAGAACAGGACGACTTTCATGACGCAAACTCCCCTGGATCTATCACTTCCACACTGGGGATAGGAACGACCAGCTTGCAGCCCCATGTGCTAACGTGGCGCATCTGTTCAACGATCTCATTCTTCAAATTCCACGGCAAGATAAGCAGATAATCCGGCCGCACCTCATCGATAGCAGGCACCGGATAAATCGGAATGTGCATTCCGGGTGTATAGCGTCCATGTTTGTATGGATTGCGATCGACAGTGAAATCAAGAAAATCCGTGCCGATGCCACAATAGTTGAGTAATGTATTCCCTTTGCCTGGAGCTCCGTACCCACATATCTTCGCGCTCTTCTCCTTGCACTCAATCAAAAACGACAGAAGCTGTCGCTTCGTGCGATGAACCCCCGCCGCGAACCGCGCATAACTGCTTATGTTCTCAAATCCAAGTTCGCGCTCGTGCGCCAGTAGTGCGTTGACGCGCGGCGATGTTACGTGCCCGCCGTCAGCATGGCAAAGATAAACGCGCAGCGACCCGCCATGGGTAGCAAGTTGTTCGACGTCGAATATCCTGAGGTAGTGCTTGCGTGCGAGGCGATCAATCGTGACGAGTGAAAAGTACGAGAAATGTTCATGATAAATGGTATCGAACTGGTTTTCATCTATCAACCGTTCGAGATGGGGGAATTCCAGTGTAATCACTCCCTTCGCCGCCAACAGGTGCGCCATTCCCGCGGTGAAGTCATTGATGTCGGGGACTTGCGCCAATACATTGTTGCCGATGATGAGATCGGCTCGCCGTCCCTCCGACACTAGGCGACGGGCGAGGTTCAGTCCGAAGAACTCGACCAGCGTCGAGACATTCTTGCGGCGTGCCGCTTCAGCCACGTTTGCGGCGGGCTCAATGCCGAGCGCGGGAACGCCGAATTGCTGGAAATGCTGAAGCAGATATCCGTCGTTGCTTGCGATCTCAACCACCTGACTATTCGAGCCAAGACCAAAACGGGTCGTGACCATCTCGCAATAACGAAACGCATGCTCCACCCAGGACGTCGAAAACGACGAAAAATAAGCATATTCGGTGAAGATATGCTCCGGTTTGACGTACTCCTGCAGTTGCACCAGAAAGCATCGGCCGCAGACCAGCGCATGCAAGGGAAAATAAGGCTCCATCTGATCGAGCCGGTCAGCGGGCAAAAAGCTTTCGCACAGAGGGGACATACCGAGATCGATGAACGTCGTCGAAAGCTGCGTGTGACATAATCGGCAATGCCCATGTCTAGACGCCCCATGGCCTTTGGTGGAGCTTTCCTGAATGCCCATCGGTAATGATTTCATCTGATTGGTGGTCAACATCATAGCGCGCATCCACTATGTTTCGGCAGTTCTGCTCGACAAAAGCCTCCTGCCAATTCGTATCTCAGCTAGACATAATCGTTTAATTTAAGTTTCGGATATAATAGATATTCCCAGCATAATAAGACTATAATAATTACTCCTAGCAAAATAAATAGGATTTATTTGGGATGCTGGAATATGGTAACCATTTCAGGCTCGGAATGATACTTGGTCAGTCAAGCCGGATCCCTAAAAGGTTAACTGGATGAGCCCGCAAACCCGCGCATTCGAGGGCAGGACGGCCGTAATCACCGGGGGAGGCACTGGAGTTGGGGCGGCAGTGGCTCTTGCCCTTGCCGATGCTGGGGCCAATCTCCACCTCATCGGGCGTCGGCTGGAGTTGCTGGAAGAAATCGTCGCCAAGGCCCGCGGCAGGGGCGTCCAGGCGACCAGCCATGTCGCCGATCTCTCGACAACCTGCGGTCAACTGGACCTGACTCAACGGCTAGCGCGCGATCTTCGCCACGTTGACGTTCTCATACAGAATGCGGCGATGCATTCCTCGGGACCAATAGAGCACGCGGATCTCGCGGAGTTTGACAGGCTTTTTCAAACCAATGTCCGAGCGCCCTATGCTCTGACGCAAACTCTACTCCCGATGTTGAAGGCCCGGCGCGGGCAGGTGGTATTCATTAATTCAAGCAGCGGAGTGTTGTCAAAGCCGCTGACGGCGCAGTACGACGCGACCAAGCACGCCCTTAAAGCCGTCGCCGATGCCCTGCGTGGCGAGGTTAACCCACATGGCGTCCGGGTATTGAGTGTATATCTCGGACGAACGGCGAGCGAGATGCAAGCGCAAATCCACCGGACGGAGGGCAAGCCTTATCGGCCAGAACTCCTGTTGCAGCCTGAAGACGTCGCATCAGTGATCATGAACGCCCTCAGTCTGCCACACACCGCTGAGGTAACCGACATCCACATAAGGCCTATGATCAAGACGTGACCGGAAGTGAGTTCTGGCAGGCACGACCAAGCCAAGCAAGGCCAACATTGGGTGAGGGGTCTGAAGATGACTCTGACGTGCCTCCATGCAATTTGACCCGACCATGCTCCGCGGGGCCTATCTCGTTCGGCTGGAGCCGGCGCGTGATAGCCGCGGCTTCTTTGCTCGTACTTTCTGTGTGGAAGAGTTTGCCGACCGAGGGCTAGAAACCAATTACCCGCAACATAGCATTTCGTCTTCGGCTCGCAGAGGAACGCTGCGAGGCATGCACTATCAACGCGATCCGCACAGTGAAGCAAAACTGGTCCGTTGCACCAAAGGTGCCATTCTGGACGTCATCATCGATATCAGACCAGATTCGCCAACTTACTGCCGGTGGCAGGGATTCGAGCTTTCAAGTGGGAACGGCCACCAGCTCTACATCCCGAAAGGGTTCGCCCATGGTTTCCAAACGCTAAATGATGATTCCGAGGTGAACTACCTGATCTCTGCACCATATAAGCCGGAATTGGCCCACGGCATTCGCTACAACGATCCGGCTTTTGGAATCAGCTGGCCCTTATCGGTAACGGAAATTTCCGAGAAGGATCTACATTGGCCCGACTTCTTTAAATAACCACTCGTTGCTCTGCGCCAAGCACACCAATGTCATCGAGACCATTGTCGCAGATGGTCAAGAGCCCCCGGTTTTTCAGGAGTTGCGCTGTGTTTTGGATCACGGCGAATGGCAACGCCGCTCGCTCGGCAATGTCGAGTAGCGAATGCATCCCATCCGAAAGATTGAGAACCCAGAGCATGGCCATATTGGCGGCTGCAGCGTTCTTGTCCCCCCCGACCATTCCATAAAGCCCTCGCCGTCCAAGCTGCGGTTCGCATTTCGGCATCGTGTTGCGATACACTGCATCATTTTCCACTACGTTGAGCGCCTCAGTGATCATGCGGTAAGATTCGGCTAGATGATCGGAAGCGATGAAATCGAGATTGTCGGCCGACGTGTGATATTGAGGAATTTCACCAAACTTGCTACGCTGGAAGAGGCCCACCGGCAAGTTGAAGCCTGGCGAACAATACTGGCGCTCGTCGTAACCGTACGGAGAAAAATCAAGGATTGAGGGCGTCAGCCCCGAGTGATGAAGGGTGTGGACAACAGCCCGATCGATCCTGGTATTGCCGCGTCGGCTTTTCTTGTAGGTCGGGCCGCCGCCGTCTCCGACCATAGAGACGACAAGTCCATATTTGATGCGTTGGCTGCGTCGCTCATTGCGAGCGAGCCAAGTGATTGCACCGATCGTGCCGGGTGCGAACAGGAATCGGTAACTGTATCGCGTCCGTAAACCAGTCATCCGCTTCGCTAGATGGGTCAGCAGCGCGACGCCCGAGCAATTGTCGTTGGCAAGTGAGGGATGGCAGACGTGGGCCGAGAGTAAAACCTCTTCTTGGGTTTCCCCTCGGTGCAGATACTCGCCATATGTCAGGTATCCATCCGCGAGGCTCGAGTCGATGACCACCTCATAGATTTCATCCCGAAGGCTTTCGAACAAACGGTGGGGCATGCAGAACGCCCAGTTCTCGGTATAATAGGACGTTCGGTAGGGGATCAGGTCGGGCTGATCAGGCAGCGTGTAGATGTGCTGCTTGAGCTGAGCCAGCGAAACATGCTGCCGCACCGGCACGCTATAACTCATGACGTGCAGATTGGATCGAGCAAAGTCGACGACCTTTTCGCCATGTTCGTTTTTTATATATGCTTCGCGAATGTTCCATTCTCGCGGGATTACCCAGTCAAAGACCGAAGTTCCCGTCGGCACCTCGCTAACTTCCAGGTTAATGTGCGCGCCAATTGCGCGTATGGTCTCCCGCACGCCGTTGCCGGTGATGCTGCGGCAGATCGGATAAATCTCTGCAGCAAGGTCAAAAATTTCCTCGCCGATATCCTGCCTGTCGATTTTCGCGAAGTTGTTGCCGAACATTCATGACGTCGCTTGGTGCTGAAGCTGCAAGTGCCGCAATTCGGGATCAAGGATTCCTTCCGCCAACAACTTCTTAACATGGCCGATGCGTTGGTATCGAGGCCCTTCGAACTCTTCCAGCGTCAGGCCCGACGAACGATAGGCCTTGTAAAGCTGTTCGGCGCCCATGCGCGCGTCCCAGACCGGCCTGAATTCCGGCAGCTTGCGACGAATTTTCTCGAAACTCACACGATACGACCTTTTGTCAGGTCCAGCATCATCTGCAAAGTCGATCGCGCAGTTGGGCACGACGCCAGCGACAATCTCGGCCAAGTCTCGGATGCGATAATTGTGGGCGGTCTGACCGACATTGAAGGCTTCATTGAAAACCTGATCGGCGGGCGCCTCGAGCACCGCAACGAACGCACGCGAGATATCCTCAACATGTACGATCGGCCTCCATGGAGTGCCGTCTGACTTCAGGTGAATCCTCCCGGTGGTGAACGCCCAAGCCACAAGATTGTTCAAGACAATATCGAAGCGTTGCCGCGGCGACAGACCATAGGCGGTGGCGGGCCGCAAATAAACCGGACAAAAGCCGTTGCCTGCCAGAAGCGAGATGCCGCGTTCAGACATCACCTTCAATTCGCCATAGGCTGTAACGGGATTTAATTCACCAGTCTCGTCAATCATTGTTTCGCCAGCCTGACCATAATTGCTGCAGGACGAGGCAAACACGAAGCGACGGACCCCGACCTTTTTAGCAAGTTCGGCCAAGCGGACGCTTGCGCGATGATTAATCTCGTCAGTGAGATTTCGCTTCAGATCGCCAAGAGGATCGTTGGACAGAGCAGCGAGATGAATAATCCCGTCAAAACCGGCAAGGTCATCAGCCACGATATCGCGCGTATCCTTTCTGATGGTCGGCACCTTGCACAGCTCGCCGCCGGCCGAATATGTACAGCGCGAATAAAGGTTGCTGTCCAAGCCGACCACTTCATGACCCGCCTCAACCAACATCGGTGAAAGGACTGTGCCGATGTAGCCGAGATGTCCGGTCAACAATACACGCATTGTGCTAACCTCGCTATTTGTGTGCCGATCCGCCATTTGTCGCCGAAACGACAAATTAGCCCGTCGCAGTCCCTTCATGTGCGGCAGGGATACGTTTTCAGCATTTAAAGCACATTAAATCGCGTGACAAGACGGCTCATTGTCGGGCGGTTCAGAAAATCGGATTTAATCCTTAATTCGGCGCCGCTGCGTTCGGCTCTCGCAAACTGCTGGAAAGGCCCGCAGATTGGCGGGAATCGCACTCCACGAACGGCGGCGCTAGATGTGAGCGGTCCCTAGATCCATTTGCGACACCACTGGAATGTCAGTCCGGCGCCGCAGCGCTCGAGAAGCGCGGGGCATCCCGACCATCGATTGTGATCACAACTAATGAGCTCTATCGACTTTATTCTTGCCTGGGAGCGCGGACGCTCACAAAAGCGTACGGCTTACGCGCCTACGACTTGACCAAGCAGAGCATGGAATTTTCGTCGGCGATTGCCAGATGCGTCGAAGACCACCCACAAGTCGATCAAGTTAGGTGACAAGCGGTGCGATCATAAACGGCTCAAAAGCGCGATATTTAAAGCGCGATATTTGCCTTGGCTTTTAGTTGCGACTATCTAAGGGGTCGCAAATCAGGTCTGGTTAATGCTGATTTAGGCTGAGAGCACTAACTAGCCAATGATTGGCGCGGGGCCTAGAGCCTCTCAACAAGATAAAGAGCCGATTGGCGGCTGCGGTATGCATCCGCTTTCCTGAACGAGGATGATTGATCGAGCATGGCCGAAGGCGCGGGAAAATATTTCGAGGACCACAAGGAATCGGGAGACCTAGGGCGCCTGGCTTTGCGTGGCGGCGCTGCATCGGTCGCAATGCAATACGGTAACGGCGCTTTTCAGATCGCCGCTGCGGTCGTCTTGGCACGCCTCTTGGCGCCAGAGGATTTTGGATTAGTAGCGATCGTCACGGTTCTGACGAGCTTTGCGCCATTGCTCATCGATTTTGGCCTTGGAGACGCTACAACACAAAGAAACAAGATAACTCAAGGCCAGGTCAGCAGCCTTTTTTGGCTCAGTAGTGGGATTGGGTTGGCCATTGCGGTGGTCGTGGCTGCCTGCAGCCCGCTGATTGCAGCGATATATCGCGAACCCAGGTTAGAGCCTATCGCACTTTATACAGCGATCACTTTCGTGCTGTGGGGAGTATCAAATCAGCACTTAGCGCTTTTGCGACGAACAATGCAATTTGGCAGAATCGCCAGAATACAGGTTCTTGGCACTCTAGCAGGAATTGCCGTTGCTATCCTCACCGCTATTTGCGGTTATGGCTACTGGGCGCTGGTGTTGCGTCCGATTGCGAACTCGCTCTGCGTTGCCATCGGAGCCTGGCTCATATGCCGATGGAGGCCTGGATTTCCCATCTTCGACGGAGAAGTGAAGTCAATGGTCCGCTTTGGGCTGCACGTGGTGGGTTTTTCGGTCACCTATACTTTGGCCAAAGCAGTGGACCGGACAGCGCTGGGCCTGTTCTACCGGCCCGACCAGGTTGGCTATTATCAAAACGCAACAACGCTGTATGAGAACTCCATCTTCTCGGCAATCGCTCAGCTGCACACGGTCGGAAGCGCGGCCCTCAGCAAACTTCAATCTAAGCCGGCTGCTCTTCGGCAAAAATACGAAGCGGCATTGTCTGCAGTAGCGTTCTTCGTCATGCCGGCGGCGGCGATCTTGTCAGTGACGGCGGAGGACCTGACGGTCATATTGTTGGGGGAAAAGTGGCGGGCGGCCGGTTCACTCCTGAGTATTATTGCCTTGCGCGGTATTTTCCAGGCCATTGAAGGCTCACAGGGCTGGCTACATCTTTCCATCGGGAGAGCGGATCGCTGGCGAAACTGGGGAATCGTTTCGCTCGGTGCGCAGGTCACGACGGTTCTCGGAGGTCTACCCTTTGGGGCCACGGGGGTCGCCGTCGCGGGCGTCATCGCGAGCGTTCTCATTGCCGTGCCCTCGATAAGTTATGCGGGCCGCCCGATAGGCGTTGGCGCCGCGCTCGTAATCCGGGCCGTGGGCCCGCAGCTGATCGGGGCAATCTGCGCCGCGGCTAGTGGCTGGTGGCTGCAGACGGCAACTCTCACCGATTGCTCCAGCTTCGTCCGTATCTTTTTGTCGGCCGGCTTCTGTAGCTGCGTTTACCTTGGCGTAGTTGTTGGCCTGTTCCGGCTTACCGAGCCGATCAAGGTGGCCGGCTCGATCTTACGGGATCTAGTGACGAATCGATTGCGGCGGATATGAAGTTCGTCTTTATCGCGAAGCACCGGATCGCTTAATTCCACCATGCTTTGAATATGCATATTTTGAACTGCTCTGGATCAGTATTGGTTATGGGTGGCAATTCAACCGTCTACCCAATTGAGACTTTGGCAGCTAACGCCTAATCTTCGCCGCGAGCAGGCCGAAGTCGCCGTACGCTAAGTGAGTGAGTGCGCGGCCTAACGGGCCTCTTTCGTTATAACGCAGGCATTTTTCCACGGAATTAAGCCAATCGCCGCGTATCCCGCGTCTGTTCGCATAGTCTAGTATCGATCGAAACCCTGCCCGGTAGATTTTGTTGCCAAGAGGGGTTAGACGTATCTGATCTTGCGTAATATCACCATCGAAGCATGACGGGTTATCAACCCCAACAGCCTTGAAATTCAACCTGGTGAGGATGCACTTTTCGCAAATCCCGCAATTCTTGGATCTGTCAGCTGCTGACCAGCAGACCTTCACCGCCTTTGTCGCGATAGGATCTCGCGCTATGGCTTCAATTTTTTCGGTTCTCGAAAATGCCGCTCCGTCATGGACAATCGAGAACCCGTCGCCAGACAAGAGATAATCCGTACAGGGATTCTGTCCCCACGGGAGCACGAGCGCATTGTACGGCTCTCCACTTCCCGCCAGGCCATATCGAAACTCGTGCGAATAATTGTGCAGGCAGCATGAGAGCTGTGCCAAGAAGCTGTCGTGCCAATTCTGGAGACGCAGTTCAGCCAGATTCGTCCGTACAATTCGCGGCCGCAAATTAAGGCTATCTAGTAGTGGTCGCACCCGCTCAATGAGCAAATTTAAATAGTCAGCACGATCGGTCGGCACATCGAAACCGTGAACCAGCATCGCTGAGCTGAGGGCATATTGATCGCCTGCGTGGCGTAGCACCGAAAAAATTAAATCGGCGCCCCCAGAAAATGCCGCGATCGTTTGAGCCTGACCGCCCGGGGCGTCATCTGCGATCGACGACGGCTCTATCTTGATTGGCCTGTAGATATCCGGCTTCCAACATGACCATGCTTCCTGGAAAGCTGCCAGGTTTAGTAGTGATGATCGAGTCATTGGGCCGTCGACAAAAACGTCCTGGCCGGAACCCATGGCATAAAAAATGACGGCGTTTACGAAACCATCGAGTACGTATGGTTCTGGAAATGACTCACCAATGAAGTCGAAATAAGCATCTATTGCCCGACCATCCGTTGTGTCGGTGATACGTAGTGTGCGGCGCGTCCCATCGGAGCGCCCCTCTTGGGTAACTGATAGATGCATGGATCGTGTACGATAGCCCACAACGGCCTGCTAGCTCACACAATGGCAGGATAGCAGCATCCTGACGCGGAGGAGATCTCCCGTCAATCTGTGTACAGGGCTGAATGCGCAGCTACGGAAACGGGTTTCCTTCCAGGCTGCAAAAAATGGAGTGGATGCGCGAGTGCGGGACAATTTTGCATATGCATAAGCTTGTTTGCCGTCGTGCGGACCGCAGGCAGTTTATCGGTACCTTCTTTCACCGCAATCGTCCACAACTGGAGTTGATGCTTCGTTTGACCGGGCGGAAAACCCGGGAAGCGACGTTGAATGTTGCAATTTTGGGCTGCCGAAATTGGCGATTGCGGGGTTTTGGCCGCCTGCAGGCCGCTGATTGCACCAGACGACTAACCCCTCATCGGGTGGATTATGCCGGACGAGCTCTGTCAGCAAGGGCAACAATGTCCGCCGAGAATCCATGGATGTTGGTCCTCAATCAAGCAGAAGGTGGTGCGGGAGGCTCAACAACCGCTGTTGCAGAAGTAGGTGCCACTATCGAAGCGCGCCTTGGCATGCAAGGTTACGAGCGAACCATTCGTCGAATTCACCCACGGCCAAGGGTGGCTGAAAAAACGATGGCTTGGTCTGCAGGTAATGCGAATTTGGCATGGCGAAACCGACCGGCGTATTTTGCCACTTCTGACTGTTGGTTTAGAAAGTCGTAGGTGACCCCCTCTTAAAATAACGCTCGGTAAATCCCCTCTTAAAAAATGCTCTCCTCATGGCATCTAAAACTTAACCCGATTGAGCTGGATAATGTTAACTGTACGGCCGGCGCCTTGTCACCCTAGCGGAAACGTGCCTTGATGTTCGTCTGAATCCGTTGATGGACCCATGAATGTCGAATTGATCGGAGGCGCAGAGCCGTGCAAGCTAAGGTATTGCTATTGTCGGAGCGCCGGATAGCTGACCTCGTCGCGTTTTGTGCCGCTTATGAATTTGAGGACGTTTTCGCGGCCGTTACCTCTGCCCAGCGGATCGACGTGACTGACCTGTCGGGTCTGGAGTTCTCCCGGCGAGCCTACAAATTCGCGCGCCTCGCATCCGGCTCGCCCGGCCTTGCGCGGCGACTTGCACCTTACCCGAGGAGCAAGGTGGTCTTGGAGAATGACTTCGAACTCTTTTTTCCGGTGTTCAACCACCCGTATGAATTGTACTCGCTTGCCATGATTCCCAACTGGCGCCAGCACTGCCACAAGGCGGCTTGCTATATTACTGAAGTCTGGTCGGAAATGTTGCCGGAATATCTGCTTGAGCTCTTATCTGCCTTTGACCACGTCTTCCTTGGGCACCATCACTGCGTCCCCGACATGGCGCGCGTCACCGGTCGACCTTGCACTTACTTGCCGCTAGCGGTTGATGTGCTGCGGTTTGCGCCGGCATCACTTGATCAGCAGCGCCCGATCGATGTCTGCAATATCGGCCGACGCTCGTCGGTCACGCATCAGGCTTTGCTGGATGAGGCGGAGCGGCAGCAGAGTTTCTACTACTACGACACGGTGGCAGCGAGTGGTTCTGACCTGAAGCACCGCACGTTTCGCGTCGACAGCCCGCATGAACATCGCCGCATGCTGGCGGCAATACTCAAACACAGCCGCTACTTCACCGCCAATCGCAGCTATATCAACAGACCCGAGTTCACGCGGGGTCGTGAAGAGACATCGGGGAGATTCTACGAGGGTGCAGCGGCCGGTACTGTTATGATTGGCGAGGCGCCGCGTGCCGAAGAATTCGAACGGCAGTTCGATTGGCCGGACGCGGTGATTCACGTGCCATTTGATTCTCCGGATATTGGCCGTATCCTAGCTGACCTGAATCAGGACAGCGAGCGCTTGCGAGCGGTTCGGCGCAACAATGCGCGGGAGGCTGCGCTCAGGCACGACTGGCTGCATCGAATTCAAGTGGTATTCGATACCCTCGGCTTGGCGCCCACTGACGAAATGCGCGCTCGCGCGCAACGGCTCGATCGGATCGCTTTACGGTTTGATCAACGGCGAGCAGCGGGCTAGTATTCCGGCCCACGGTGTATCCAACGTGAACTCGGGCACTGGCCAAACTCTGAAGGCATCCCGCCGAAATTGTGTCAGCTTGGATCCCCCGCTCCGAGGCTTGACAAATACGCAATCGTTCCGATCTCGGCATGTATGCGGGTGCGAAGCACGTGAAGTTCGTTCCGGACAAGTTGTTGTTGCTGCGCGAGGACGCGCTTTGCCCGGCTTGCCGGGACGAGCCGGCGCCATCTTGCGGCGTCTCCTTGAAGCGTCTCTACGCAGAATGTCGCCCCATTGTGATCGACCGCCGCCATTACGCCGTGCGGCGGCCGAACCAATCGAGCACCACCGTCAGATAGACGCAGCCGCGCGCCATCGGGATGTAGGTGATGTCCATCGCCCGAATCCGGTTCGGCCGCCTGCATTAGTTGTTCTCATTCAGGAAGGTGTTTTAAACATAATGAATTTAGTCAAGCGTACGGAGCGATTATATTTGACCCAAGCTTGGTATGTTATTAAAAGCCAAGAATTAAAAATTTAGGTGTTTTGACCCTTACCTGAGACCGCGCAGTGGATCCGTCGCGACGTTATTTATTGATATCGCCTTGCCGGGACGAGGCTCAATACCTTCGCCACACGCTCGACAGCGTAGCAGCGCAATCGGTGCGGCCTGCGCTTTGGGTGGTCGTAGATGACGGCTCCACCGACGAGACGCCCGCCATACTAGAGGATTACGTCACTCGTTTACCCTACCTGCGCGTGGTACGGCGCAATGATCGTGGCCGCCGGCAAGTCGGGCCTGGGGTTATTGAGGCATTCTACGCCGGCCTAGAGACGGTGTGCCTCCAGGATTTCGACTATGTGTGCAAGTTGGATACGGACCTTGATCTGCCGGTCCGGTACTTTGAGCTGCTCATCGAGCGGATGGAGAGCGATCAGCGCGTTGGGACCACCTCCGGCAAGCCTTGGTTCATCCATCCGCAGAGCGGCACGCTGATGCCTGAGGTCTGTGGGGACGAGATGTCGGTAGGCATGACCAAGTTTTACCGGGTTGCCTGCTTCAAGGAGATCGGTGGCTTCGTGCGCCAGGTCATGTGGGATGGCATCGACTGCCACCGCGCCCGCATGCTTGGCTGGATCGCCGAGAGCGTCGATCTCGAACCCCTCCGCTTCGTGCACCTGCGCCCTCAGGGTGCGAGCCAAAAGGGCATTTGGACGGGACGGCTTCGCAAGGGATTTGGCCAATACTTCATGGGCACGTCGCCCCTCTATTACCTCGCGGTGGTTATCTACCACCTGCCGGCTTATCCGGTGTTCATCGGGAGCGTGGCCATGCTGTGGGGCTACCTCAGGAGTTGGCTGATGGGCCTACCGCGCTACGATGACATCGAGTTCAGGCGTTTCCTCCGTTCCTACCAGCATGCCTGCTTGCGTATGGGCAAGCGGGCCGCCACGGCTCGGATCAATGCCGAGCAGGCCCAGCTCTGGCGTGCCAGCCACCGGGCTGCGTCCTCATGAAACACGCAGAGCGATCGCAGCCCGGCCCTCTCGTCACGGACGACGCCTTAGATCGGCGGCAATGGTGGTGAGCGTCTCAGCGGCGGCGCGAGAAGAGGATCCCAAAGACGGTGGCCTTGTTCTGGAAGGCGATCTAGCCCGCCTGCGTCGGCAGAGTGAAGACGGCGTGGGAGTGGGGCATCGGCAACTCCGGCCTATCGATGCGCGAGCCATTCGGCGCGCCAGTCCCCTGGCAATTTGGGCAATAGCGGTTACGAAACCAAGCAAACAAGTTGATTCGATTACGTGCTACTTTAATGAAAGTACGATCTGGCCGGAAGATCGGGAAGAAATGAAGAATCGAGTGGGGTTCTTGAACGAGCCAAATCATACGGTAAGCGTTCTCGTGCCTCGATAGGCCCTCTCAGTGTTTAAGGTTGCCCCCCAGTTGTTATCTTGCGTCATATGTACCAGTCGAACCGCAACATGAAAGAGCGCGCAGAAACGCGTATGAAGATTGCCCTTTTCGGGCATTTCGACGCGACCAATTTGGGCAATGAAAGTACTCTCCAAGCCATCCTTCACCATCTTCGTCGCTATCAACCGGACGCGGAAGTCACATGCATCAGTACGGGCTCAGAGGCTATCGGAGCAAGGCATCAAATTGAAGCTATTCCGATCTCGGAGAACCTCGTTAAATTCTGGAGCCCCCGAATTCGCCTTCTCAAACTGATGCGTATTGTTGCCATCGGGATACCGAGCGAACTTTACCGGTGGATTGCTTGTCTCATGAAGCTCAGACGTACGGACGCTCTCATCGTCGCAGGAACGGGACTGCTAACGGATGCTTATGGGCTTTCAGGCTGGGGTCCATATAATCTATTTAAATGGTCATTGGTGGCAAAACTCTGCCGCTGCAAATTGTTTTTTGTAAGCGTCGGAGCTGGTCCCATCGATAGCGCTGCGGGCAGGTGGCTTGTTAAATCGGCACTCTCTTTGGCGGATTTTCGAAGTTATCGAGACAATTCGTCCGTGGAATACCTGAATGGTATTGGGTTCCGGACGGACGATGATCGGGTTTATCCAGATCTAGTGTTTAGTCTTCCTACGGAAGCGATATCTCAAACGCCCACGGAGAGACGTCGGCAAACCGTGGTTGGTCTCGGCCTGATGGCTTATTCTGGACAGTATAAGAAGGTTCCTAGTAATGAACAGAATAGCATCCTTGAGCACACCAATGCGAGCAATCCTGCCTATTTGGAGAGCCTCGCGAACCTTGCCGAGTGGCTGCTGGGTCGAGAAAATGATGTTAGGTTGCTAATTGGGGATCATGCAGATATTCGCACGAGGCAAGAGTTTGCTTGTTTGCTGCGAAAGCGGCCTTCAGTGTCCGGTGAAGCGCACATTATCGATGAGCCGATCCTTTCTGTTGACGACCTATTATCGCAGATTGCAGCGACTGACATCGTAGTCGCAACACGGTTTCATAATGTGCTTTTGGCATTACTGTGCGAAAAGCCAGTGATCTCTATCTCATTTCATCATAAGTGCGTATCGCTGATGGCCGCAATGGGATTGTCGGGTTACTGCCTGGATATCAATGATTTGAAAACAGACAGGCTGATTGAAACATTCCGCGACGTAGAGCTAAATGCCGACAGGCTTAAGGCTTTAATCAGAGGGAAAGTGGGGGAATTTCGTGAGGCTTTAGACGAGCAATACAGTCTTATTTTCAACGATGTGTCGCGTAGAGCGGGCAATCAATAATGCGAGTGAAGTAGGTGTGCGCAACGGGAGATAATGTCTGTGTGCGACCGTCCAGTCGAACCCATGGGGAGCTTTTGTGTTTACTTCTGTGCGAATAAATGCTGGGCGTGTTAAAATGATCCGGCCTTGTGAATCCGACGCTCAAATGTTTGGGGCAGGGTAACCTCTAAGTGCGCCCCGCTAACGCGCTGCATGCTGAGCGGCCTAGAGTCGGATCCATGACCCCACAGAGCCTCAACATCCTCTACGTTTCCCAGATGCCAGCCAGCCCGCCGCGCTTTGGTGCTCAGGCGCGTATGCATGGGCTAATGACCCAGCTCGCACGGCACCACGACCTGACAGCGGTTATGCTGGTTGACGAAGCGTTCGACATCGAGGAGTGCCGCCGGGCCATGCAGGTCTATTGTCGCGAGGTGGTGCTGTTCAGAAACCCCTATGGTCGGGACGGCCCCCTCAAGCGGCTGCTGCAACTGCGGTCTCTCGCCTCGACCCAAAGCTTTGAGCGGCTGCGGGTCACGGTGCCAGCGCTGCAACAGGCCCTGGACTGGCTTCTGCGCGCCAGGCGATTTGACATCGTTAATCTCGAGTTCACGTTCCTTGGCGACTGCAATCTGCGTCAAGCTCCGCCCGGGGACAGATTGCCGGCTCTGGTTGTGGACTCTCACAACATCGACTACGACTTAGCCAGGCAATACGCCCGCGCTGGCGGCCTCGTCCGCCGTTTGTACGCGGGGGTCAACTGGCGAAAGCTGCGGCGGGAAGAGCTGGCAACCTATCGCCAGGCTGACGGAGTGTATCTATGCAGCGTGGCGGACCAACAGCGGCTTCTCGAAGAGGTCCCTGGAGCCCGGACCCTTGTGATTCCCAACGCGGCGGACGTCGAATACTATCAGCCGCGTGCCACGGACCCTGTGCCGGATGCTCGTACCGTGGTCTTCTTCGGGCACCTTTCTTACTTCCCCAACGTCGATGGTGTGAGCTACTTCGTCCAGGAGATCTGGCCACGCATCGTTGAAGTGCACCCTAAGGCCCGCCTCAAAATCATCGGTGGCGAGGCACCACGACCCCTTCTGGAGTTGGCTCGGCCGGGCGTCGAGCTGACCGGCTTTGTGCAGGATCTCCGGCCGCACCTCGCGGAGGCGGCAGCCGTTGTGGTACCGCTGCGGCTGGGCGGCGGGACCCGCCTCAAGATCGTCGAGGCTATGGCTATGGGTAAGGCCATTGTGTCGACTACTCTGGGAGCGGAGGGCATCGAGGCCGTTCCGCGGCGCGACCTTTTGGTTGAGGATCAACCGGCGGCGTTCGCGGACGCGGTGAACCGCCTGCTGGCCGAGCCCAGCCTGGCGGCCCGCATCGGCCAGTCGGCAAGACAGCTGGCCGTGCAGCGGTATGCCTGGAGCGGGGGAGCCAAAGCGCTTGAGAGCTTCTATCGTGGGATCTTGGATGGATCGGCGAGGTAGTCCGGAAAGCGCGGGAGCACCTCGGTCGTCTGAAGGCCCCTGCTGCGCGCCTTCTTGTGGTTTGCTTCAATGCAGCTCATGCTTCGAAGCCGTGCAATTCGATATGAACCTTGGACGGATTGCTAAACTGAAATCCTTGGGAGGTCGGGCATGAGGCGCCTTGATGTGACTACGATAAGCTTCGCACCCGACTTCGAACTGTGCGTGAAGCTAAACCGGTCGGTGCTCGATAACTCCCCAGACACGGTCCAACATCACATCATCGTGCCTCGGTCGGACCTTAAGCTGTTCGGTCGGCTCGCCGGACCACGTACGCAAATCCACTTTCAGGCTGACTTTCTGCCACGCACGTTCGTGCCGGTACCGTTCATTAACATCAAGGTCAATCTGCGTCGGCCGTTCCCACCGGTGCGTGGTTGGATTCAACAGCAAGTGATCAAGCTCGCCGCGGTCGCGGCTTCGGAAGATGACGCGGTGCTGATCGCTGATTCCGATGTTGAGTTCTTCCGGCGGTTCACCTCCGAAACGTTCGTCCAGGATAGCAAGGTGCGCTTCTTTCGCAATCCCAATCAGATCGACGAGCGGTTGGCGCGCCATATGACGTGGCATCGGGTCGCCCGCGCACTCTTGGGATTGCCGCCGGCCGACCCACCGTACCCTGACTACATCTCGGCGCTTCTTGTCTGGGACCCAATAATCGTCAGGCGGATGTTGGCTCGGGTCGAGGCCACGACCGGGTGCCCCTGGCCCACGGCAATTGCCGGGCAACTCCACTTTTCCGAGTGTGTGCTCTATGGCGTGTTCGTCGATAATGTAGTCGGTGCGCCGACCAACTCATTCGCTTCGGACGACCCGCTTTGCCTGAGTTATTGGGAGCCCACTCCGCTGAACCCGGATAGCGCGGCCCACTTCATCCGCGGCGTCCGGCGCACCGACGTCGCCGCGGTAATTTCATCGAAGTCTCGGACCCCACCGGCAGTTCGCGAGACGATCTTCAGCGCCCTCCGAGCCGCGCAAAATACTGGTCCGGGGTTACAAGTGCGGACGGAAGGCCAATGAACCAATGAACCGCTCCACTCGCCTGAGTCCGGACCATCTCACGGCCTCAAAGCCGCTCGGTGGTCATCGGGGGCCGGATGGCTGGCAAGTTAGTGGGCGGCTCGCTCGGCGAGGTCCTATATCACAGAAAATCGAAATCCTCCGTGTCGACCGCTTTGAGGCAGGCGTAGGCGGGGGTCATCAGTCGAACCGGCGTCCACGACTACCCTGAGTGTTGGCGGCACCCACGGAGTTAGCAGGTCTCGTCTAAAGCATGTAGCCACGCGACGGGTTCAAGTTGAAAATCTCATTGGAGGATTCGCCGGCGCGACGATGCACATGTTGTCATTGTGTGACCGTCATCAAATGGTCCAGGTTAAGTATTAACCATATATTCATGCAATTAAACACGTTAACTGGCTTTTTTTAAGGTCTGTCAATCAGCAACTCGCTCAGAGGAGGAATTCAATTGATCGCCGATGTGCGTCGTAAATTACCTGTCGTGCTCGGCGCGCTATTCGTTGTCCTCGATGCGCTCTTGGCCGTTACGAGTGCAGTAACTGAAACTAGCGGTTTCGCTGGCGACCGCTGGGGGAAGGACCGCCGCCTTCTTGCGGAGGACATTTCGCTCTCAAAGAGAGAAAACGCTAAAACACCAATGGCGGGAATCATTCCGGCAGATCGAATGACTACGTGGAACCCGGGGCTCAACGCTGTGGGCGGCATTCCCAATCGGACGACGATATACCAGACACTCTCTCCGCGAGGAGGCTCTCTGGACGACACGGCGGCGATCCAGAGAGCTCTCGATACCTGTCCACGCGATCAGGTGGTAAAGCTTAGTCCTGGTACCTTCAACATCAACGGGGGCGGTCTGCACTTCAGGAGATCTGACTGCACATTACGAGGCTCGGGCACAGGCGCGCTCGGATCTGGGGATGGAGGTACTCGTCTCATCAAAGCCGATCGCGACACTAATCGCAACTTCGCTGTCCTCTATGTGGGAAATAATCGGGGCGAGTTTTCATCCTCGATTAACCTGGCCGCGGATGCGATAAAGGGCACAAACTCGCTTACGCTCGTGAGCACGCCGAGAGTCAAGGCCGGTGACATCGTCCTCATCGATCAAGTGACGGACGACGACCCGCGCGTGTGGTGGGGGCCACAACACAATCCTCCCGGGGGCGGGTCGCGGAGATGGTTCGCGCGCCAAGACCGTTCGCTTGCGCAGATGATGGAGGTGACCGCGGTGAACGGTAACACCATTACGTTCTCAACGCCCTTCCATATAACATACAAGGCAGAGTACGCGGCCCAACTTTCGCGTTATGCAAACCCGGTCTTACATCGTGTGGGTATCGAGGATCTTTACGTTTATGGAGGAATGGGCGGCGACGGTCATGGCAACCTATCGATAAGCCTCTGCGCCTATTGCTGGGTCAAGAACATCGAAGCGCACTGGTCCATCGGTACCTCGGTCGGCTTCTACTCGACATTCCGAAGCGTGCTACGAGATTCATACATCCACGAGACACCAGACCCGAATCCAGGCGGCGCCGGATACCTAGTCGGCCTCAATGGCGGCGCTTCCGATAATCTCGTCGAAAACAATGTCATGTGGAACGGCAACAAGAACATTGTGATGCGAGCTACCGGAGGCGGGAACGTTGTCGCTTACAACTACATGGATGACGCCTATGGAGGGTCATACCCGAACCTGCCAGAAGCAGGACTGAACGCGGGGCATTACACGACACCGCACATGGAATTGCTGGAAGGCAATTACAGCCACAATTACAAGGGCGATAGTTTTTGGGGCAACTCGATATACATCACAGTGTTCCGCAATCAGCTGTCTGGTATTCGCGCAGCCCGACCGCCCCTAAACACATATAAATATGGCGCCTATCCCTACATGGATCTCCAGGGCCGCACCGCCGTGGACGTACAGGCGCATAGCGATTACACCAACTTCGTCGGCAACGTGCTCGGATTTCAGGGACAGTCGTTCTTGAGTTATACCGGCAGCGGTTACTCCTACGTTCAGAACGCCTGGTCATACGAAAAAGTCGGGGGATTTCCAAAGAATGGAGAAGTGACGATGTGGTCGATCGGCTCACAGCAGGCCGGCGGCTGGACTTGGGTGCCGACGACCTACCAAACGCAACTTCGCGAGGGGAACTGGGATTGGGTTACTCGATCGCAACGGTGGCACGGCATCGGTGGACAGATTGGCTCTGGCTTCCCACGAGCGATTCCGGAAACGCTTTATCTGACGGCGAAGCCGGCGTTTTTCGGTTCGAATCCCTGGCCTTGGGTAATTCCCGCGAATGGCACCACCAGCATCCTGCCAGCCAAGGCGTGCCTAGAACAAGGAAAGATGCCGACCTGTATGATGTAAGGTGGTTCACAAGACACACGTCCGGAGCAAATCCCGCTGCGGTTAAGGTCTCTCATGGAACGCGTCCGACAGAGAACCACTGTTTTGCGAAATACGCAGAACCACTGCTTACAGGCCCGGCGCCTTGCGTAACGGAGCGCCTGCAAGGGGGGGCGCCAGCAGCGATGAAGGAGACGCCGGCTCCTTGGCCGTTTCGAACAACCGCTTCAGGCTGAGGAACCGTCTCTCGAAAAGCTCGTAGCTCAGATAGGCCACGGCCAGCGAGGCCGACGCGCCGAGCGTGGCCTGTAGTGCCACTGCGGCCCCGTGAGAGCCGAGCCAGCGCGCCAGTTCCAGTTCGGTGCGGTTGGTTGTCAGATAATACGAGATGAAGTGATGGTAGACGTACAGGCCGTAGCTGTAGGTGCCCAGGAAGATCATGGAGCGGCTGCAGAAGAAGCGTGAGGTGACCGACCGCTTCGGGGAGATCAGGGCCCATACCAACAAGCAGGCCAGCAGGACTTGAAACAGTGCCGCCCGGACGGACCCTACCAGTTCCAACTCTTGGCGCGACACCAGAACGGTCCAGACGAAGGTGACCGCTACCAGCCCGCCCACCACGGCCACCACCCGTGGCAGGGCCCGCACCAGCCACTCCAAGCCCCCGGGCTGGCGCGCCGTCACCGCCAGGAAGCCGCCCAGTGCCAAGCCGTCCAGCTTGAAGGGGGTCAGAACTACGGTCGCCCACCAGCTCAGTCCCATGAGAATGCCGATCACGCGGGCGAGCATAGCTCCGAGCGAGATTGCCACGCTTGTTGCGATAAGCGCCTGCGGCCGCCGCGCCAAAAGGTAAACCACCAGCGGCCAAAAGAGGTAAAAATGCTCTTCGACGCACAGTGACCAGAAGTGGTTGAGGTAGGAAAAGGACCACTCCTCATGTCCGGCGAGGTAGATGTTGATGCCGTAAAGCCATGCCCAGGCTTGGCGGTCCAGCAGGTAGTCGAGCGTCGGTCCCCGCAGCAGCGGGATCAGCGGGGCTATGAAAAAGACAAGCGCCAGCACACCGTAGTAGAGTGGGAAGATGCGCAGGAGACGCCGCATGTAGAAGTTGCCGAAGTAGTTCGGCTTGTGGTGGGCGTCGTAGAGAATGCCGGTGATTAGGAAGCCGGACAGGACGAAGAACAGGTCGACGCCGAGCAGCCCGTACTTGGTCACGCCGACGATGGCGCGCTCGACCCAGTTGGAGGGCAGCATTTGGCCGACGAAGTGGAACACCAGGACCATCAAAACGGCCAAGCCCCGGACCCCGTCGAGCGCTGGCAGGTGTCCACGCAAGCTGACGGGTAGGTCGGCACTCGCCGGCGCACCCAACACTGCTGCTGCGTCTGGATTCGATGGCGTGTTCACGTGTGCCTTTTTTGAAATCGGGCCGGCTTATTAGGGTCCCACGCTCGCGCAAGTCCTGGGCGCCATTTCGCAATGATAGGACCCCGACGCATCGGCTCAGACACACCGCGGTGCAAAGGCCGCCAATATCGGCCAGTATCGGCAGCGACGATCAAAAACAACAACCACAATGGCTCCATTCCGCGCATCCACGCGGACTCAAGCATGTTAGTGAGCATAACAAACAGAGCAAGTGTGAGCAGAAGCCACGCCCGAGTGGGTTCACGGTTTGCCACGCGCCCAATGGCGTGGAGCGTGGCGAAGATGAAGATTACGAGCAAGGCAAAGCCAACATACCCCGTGTCCACTATCGTATCCAAATAGCCGTTGTGGGCCGATGGCATGCCCTTGACCCAACCTGGAGCGTCAACGATGCTGGGCGCGTTAGGTCCTGCGAGCCAAAAGGATTGGTATCCCCATCCGATGAGCGGGCTACGTCCGATCTCATAATTCACAAAATCCCATATAACTGTTCGACCCGATAGGGTATAATTTCCGTAAATCATAAATGATATGCGATTTAAAAGATTTAAGCCAGGAATTATGGTTAATAATTGGTAGAAAATTGCTATGGGCAATATAACAAGCGCGGGAGAAATGCGCATTTTCTTTCCGATAATCAACGTAAGCCAAGCGAGGATTGGAGCAAGAATTGCTAGACCAAACGATCCTTTGGACTTGCTTAGGTACACGAGCCAAAGGGCAACGACGATAACGATGATACTCAGCGCGCGCCGCCAGCCGGAATGAAGCAATTCGTGAAGGGACAGCAAAAAAGCGACTGCTGCACATTCTCCCAGAATGCCCTTAAATGAGAAATATCCTGGATAACCTACGATCGTGTCGATCCGGCGCCCCAATTCCCAGTCTTGATAAACAATGGGCTCTTGATTGAGTACGAAAGGGATGTTCAGGACGCAAGCCAATGCGAAGCATAGAAACAAGCCGCGCATCAAATCCGCTGTTCGCGCCGCCAGCAGGCCAGTCAAAACAATCGATGTAACAATGGTGGTCTGCAAAACAAACCTACTGAAAGAGATTTCCGGATTGAAAGCCCACAGGACGCTCGCTCCGGCAAATGCAAGATACGCGAAAAGGCATTTAATGTGGGGAGCCAAAGCAAGTCTGGACTTTTTTCGCAAGACCAAAACAACCGTAATCGCAGCCAACGTGGGCCAGAAGATCTTGTTCTCCAGGCGGGGCCTCATCATGAGCAGCAGCCTATCCGCAGGCGGCAGCGACGCGTCAGTAGGAGAAAAGGTGAGATACATCAACAATGGCGATACTATTTCAGCGTAAGCACATGCCAAGATCGGCACCATTGCACACATGTCAAATGTCGACGTGGAGAATTCGGGACGCCCTAGCTTGAAGGAATTTGTCGGCGCTTTGGACATTCTGGCACTCTGTTGGAGTCCGAGTTGGATGCCCTGGCGCTTAATACGTCGAGCAAATAAAATTCTATCCTGCTATCTGCTATTAATCAAAGGCGTTAGGGCGGCATTTCCTCGGACGCTGAATAAACATTAATTAATCAGGACGGCGGAATATTCTTTATGTATGTATGATCATCCAGCAACCAACGACCTCTTTTCCCTCACGTCAGCCGCCATCTCGTGCTCCTTGCCCAAAATACCTAAATATGCGCCAATGTGCTGACTAAGAGGCCGAAAATCGGTGCGTCGCAAACGCGAAATCTGGAGCTCAACCTGAGCATGAGCTCCCTGCGACCCATATGGGGTTCGACGCTAATAGTGGTCGCATTAGCCGCGACAACAATCGTTGCTTTTCCCTCTATTCTGGAGCCAGTTCTGCGAGCCACAGGATGGGCACTCGTTGTTGACGAACCGGTTGCACCTGCCGACATCATCGTCATATCGCTCGATTCCGAGGGCGCGGGGGCGCTTGAAGCGGCGGACCTCGTGCGAGGCGGCATCGCGAAGCGAGTAGCGGTTTTTGCCGACCCGCCCGGTGGAGAAGATCTCGAGTTCATCCGGCGGGGGCTCCCCTACGAGGATGCAAGCGCAAGGCAAATTCGCCAACTGAGGTGGCTTGGCGTAGCGGATATCATGCAAATTCCCAGGACCGAAGCTGGAACTGAAGGCGAAGCCCTAGTTCTTCCGCAATGGTGCGACCAGCATGAGTTCCGGTCCATTGTATTCGTGGCCGCTAGGGATCATTCCCGACGAATACGCCGCGTACTCAATCGAGTTATGATAGGCCACCCCACGCGCGTCATTGTTCAACCCGCACGATACTCAAGCTTTGATCCAGATCGATGGTGGGAAACGCGCAGCGGCATCCGGACAGAAATCGTAGAGTTCCAGAAGCTCGCGCTCGATATTATTCTGCATCCATTTTGACGTCAGCTTTCGCGAAGGACCTAGTTGATGTGTGGCATTGCAGGGATCATAGGACGACTGGACGAGCCCAATCGTGCAGCCCTCCAGCGCATGAACCACGCCATGATCCACCGCGGCCCGGATGCCGGGGGGATGTGGTTCTCCACGCCGGACGACCGCGGCTGGGGAGCGCTGCTGGGGCACCGTCGGCTGTCCATCCTTGACCTTTCGGCGGCCGGCGATCAGCCGATGGTCGACCCGGTGACCGGGCACGTGATCGTCTTCAACGGCGAGATTTATAATTTCGGCGACCTGCGGCGGCGCCTGGCCGCGGAAGGACAGGAGTTCCAATCCACAGGCGATACGGCCATTATGCTGCGCGCGCTTGGCCTCCACGGGCCAGCAGCGGTGAGCTGGTTGCGCGGCATGTTCGCCTTCGCCTGTTGGGACCCAAAGCGACGCCGACTCCTGCTGGCCAGAGACCCACTGGGCATCAAACCCCTTTACTTGGCACGATCGACAAATCCGGACGCGGGCTGGTCGGTCGCGTTCGCCTCGGAGCTTCGCGCCCTGCTAGCCTCCGGGCTGCTGGGCACGCCTCGCCTTGACCCGCAGGCCGTCGCCAGTGGCGTATGGAACGGTTTCGTGGTCGGTCCTGGTACTTCGGTCAAGGGCATCAATTTGCTCGAGCCGGGCAGCTTTCTCGAACTCGACGGAGTTGGCAAGGAGATGCGCAAGGAAGAATTCTGGTGCATCCCCGACCGCGCCCCTGAACCGACCATGGGCGAGGAAGAGCTGGCTGCGGTCCTTGAGGAGGGGCTCAGGCTCCACCTCGCCAGCGACGTGCCGTTGGCGGTCTTCCTCTCAGGCGGAGTGGACTCGTCGGTCATGGCCAACCTAGCCCAGCGCGCCGCCCAGAACCCCGTCCACACCTTCACTCTGGCCTTCGAGGAGCAGGAGTTCAATGAGGCCCCCATCGCAAGACGGATCGCCACTGCCATCGGTACCCAGCACCATGAGGTGGTGCTGACAGAGGGGCACTTTGTAGAAAAGCTGGAGGCCGCGCTCGATAGCCTGGACCAGCCGACCTTCGACGGGCTTAACGCCTACTACATGTCGCATGCCATCCGCAGCGCCGGGTTCACCGTGGCGTTGTCTGGGACGGGTGGCGATGAACTCTTCGGAGGCTACGCTTCCTTCCGCGACCTGCCGGTACTGCAACGCTGGTCCCGTCGCGCCAGCCGAGTGCCGCGCGATCTGCAGGCCGCGGCGGCCACCTTGGCGACGTGGCCGCTGCGCCGCTCCGGCGGGGCGGTGCCACCTCAGACCCGTTGGGCCAAGCTCCCCGAGATGGTCCGCCACGGCGACGATCTGCTGGCGCTCTATCAACTCGCCTATGCGCTCTTCCTCCCCGGATTCCAGCGTGAACTCTTGGCTCCGGACTTTGTCGAGGATCTGGGCGACGGGCTACCGCTGGCCCTGCGGCAGCAGATCGTAGCAGAGACGCGGGCTCGCACCCCGCTGTCGGCGATCAGCGTCATGGAACAGCGCCTCTTCTTGGGCGAGCGGCTTCTGCGCGACAACGATGCGGCCAGCATGGCTTCCTCGCTTGAGCAGCGAGTGCCGCTGGTAGACCAACTTCTTTTTGAAAGCGTTGACCGCCTGCCGGATCCGGCGCGCTACCAGCCATTGGGGCGGAAGGCCATGCTTCGGCGGATTGGCCTACGCGGCCTCGACCCCGCACTTTTTGAGCGACCCAAGAGCGGCTTCGTGCTGCCGTTCGATCGCTGGATCCGACGCGGCCTCAAGGTCACCATGGATCAGACCCTGCGGGACCCGCAGGCCATCGTTCGAGCCGGCCTCAATCCTGTGGCGGTCGAGCGGCTCTGGCAGGCCTTTCTCGACGGGGCACCCGGCATGTACTGGTCGCGAGTCTGGGCGGTATACGTCTTGGTTCGATGGTGCCACCGCAACTGCGTATTCCGGTGAGGCGGCCCTTCAGGAAAACCCTGTCGGCTGAGCGTGCGCCCCGTTTTGGCCCGCCCAGCGGCACCCTTGGTGCAGTCGCCGCGCCTCGAGTTCCGCGGGTCAACATGGTCGTATTCGATGCCGTAGCTGGACGAACCATCCGCACGCGCTCGAGCCCAGGGATCGAGGCGAGGATGGCGAGTTGCACCGCTTCGGGCAGCTGGAGCCGTCGCCTTCAATCTACATGAATTATGGTAAACATCGATCAGACCAGCATCGAATGGGAATATATATGCTCCAATGATATATTTCATTTGATTTCGTACGTTAGATTTATTATCAATTTAATTGCAAATATTTTAAGAGCCAATTGCGTAGCCGCCAGCATCGCGTCGATTTCCAGGTACCAAACAGGCCGTGAAGGGTGAGACCGACACCTGAGAGGATCGGACCTATCTGCCGAACGGGTTTCATTTAGTTGGCTGGTGTGCACGGAGAGAGAAACGGAACTTCATCGCGACCCAGCGACGCTTTGAGCGGCTTAGCTTTGCCGGAGGAATGTCATGTCGACGGGAGAAAGCGCTTATTTCCTCGGGTCTCGTTTCGATACTGGATCGATCGAAGAAGCTGTTTGCAACATTCTCGCTGAGACGCACGGACGCTTTAGGTACGTCGTAACACCGAACGTGCACCACATGGTAAAATTGCTTGAGGATCCTGCTACCATGCGGCCGCTTTACGAGCGGGCGTGGCGCGTGTTTTGCGATAGCCGCGTGCTGAGCCGCCTGGCTTGGGTCAGCGGTCATAGGCTTCCCGTCATTACGGGTAGTGATCTTACAGCCGATCTCATCACACGCGCCGCGAAGCAACGTCTCACGATAGCGGTTATCGGTCCGACCGGCGCGGCTTGCGCCCGACTGCAAAACAGGTACCCTGGCCTCAATGTTGTGGTTCACACGCTCCCAATGGGGTTTATAAAATCGGAGCTCGAGGTCCAGAAGTGTGTCGATTTCGTTGTCAAGACACAGGCTCCCTTGGTTTTTCTCGCAGTAGGAATGCCGCAGCAAGAAATTCTCGCGAACCACATTGCCGATCATCCGCAAGCCCAAGGCGTCGGATTGTGTATAGGCGCTTCGATTGACTTTCTTACCGGAGAACAGCGTCGCGCGCCGATTTGGCTTCAGAAAGTTGGTCTGGAATGGCTGCATCGTCTTCTATCCGATCCGCAACGGCTTGCTCGACGTTATTTGATTGAATGTCCCAGGATTTTTTACTTCATCTGTTTGGAGTGGAGAAAAAAATAGCTGGCTCGCAGCTTTGCGTGAGATTGGGATTGTGTGCTTTGCGGACGATTGGTGGATGGCGGCTGCTGCTAGGAGGCACCGAAGGGTGAATTCGTAAGCGGTGCTCTGGCCCCACCTTGCATTGAACTGCCTGATCCTGAAGATACACGTCGTCACTTCCGGATCGGTTCGCATATATGGTTGACCATATAGTTGACGCTTCTGAGCGGCGCGGCCGCATGGATATCCGCATCGGGGTTGGGCGGCGGCGGCGGTGGAGCGTCGAAGCTAAGGGTCGGGTGGTCGCCGAATCCTACGCACCTGGGGCGGTGGTTTCAGAAGTTGCCCGTCGGCACGAGATCGCACCACAACATCTGTTTGCATGGCGCAAGGCAGCGCGCAGTGGCCGGCTGGCACTGCCGGTTGATGCGGCGACGCCGATGTTTGTGCCGGTGGTTACCGCCAAAGGCGAACCTAACGCGGCGGGTGGAATTGCTAATCGTGGATCGATCGTGATCGAGATCGGAGGAGCGCTGGTACGTGCCGAACCCGGCGTTGACGTTGTCTGGCTGAGGGATGTCCTGCGGGCGGTGAAGGCGGCGACATGATCGCGGTTCCGGCAGGCGTGCGGGTGATGGTGGCAACCAAGCCGGTCGATTTCCGACGTGGTGCCGATGGCCTGGTCGCACTGGTTCGCGAGACGCTTGGGCAGGATCCTTTTTCCGGAACAATTTTTGTTTTCCGCTCGAAGCGAGCCGACCGGGTGAAGATCGTTGCGTGGGACGGCTCTGGCCTGGTGCTGTTCTGGAACTACGTGCATTCATACTACGCCTCTTTCAGCTTTGGTTGAGGGTTTTGGCACGATTGCCATCTTGAGGGCGGCAGCTCGATCGACAAGGCGATTCCATCGGCTGCATTGCTTGCGCGGCGGGTTCGTTTCGGGAACCTCGTACAGGTAATAATGCGCATTGTAGGAATGCCTGGCGACGAGTCCATTTTCAGCCCACTTGGTGAGGGTGGTTTCGTGGATGTTGAGGCGTGCAGCCGCCTCCCGTTTTGTCAGCATTCCACGGTCTCGCAGTCGATCATAGCGCGATCGCAAGCCGTAGTGATGGACGAGATAGGCAACCTTCAAGGCGGTGAAGCGGGCATCATGGCGGCCACGCCGCGCTGATCCTCCCGGGCTATATCCTTGCTGGTTGAGAAGTTCGGCGATCTCGGAATAGATGTGGTTGTCGAGGAATTTGTCGACCAATTCGACGATGCCGGGTTGCGTCTTTACTTGCTGCGCAGAAGATTTTGGGCTCATGATGGTGAGCGTCTGGATCTTGCCGCCCTTGAAGCGGATGTGAACCTTGGTGGTTCCTTCTGCGGGCATCTTGATGAGGGTGACATCCTCAATGATGTGGGCGAGTAGTCGTTTGCGTTCGCGGTTCGGCGTATCTGAATCTACCCAGAGCTTATTGAAATCCACGGTCATCGCGATCAACCGTTCGCGGACAGCTTCATCGAGGATGAACTGATCCTGCTCTCGTGCGCGCTCCCGATCTTCACGGGCTTTGGACAACACGCGGAGCTTCTCGTTCCATTCGCCTTCGAGCGTGTCGGCGACGAGACGATTATTTGGGTCGACCAACATAAAGCGACGCTGGGCGAGATCCGCTTCGATTTGAGCCCGGTCGATCGCCCGACGGCGCAGCCGATCTGCTTCTTCATGCCGGGCTTCGATCTCCCTGCGGATATCGAGCGCCAACTCGACAGCGGCCGGCGTCATCTGCTCGCCAATCAGCATGCCGATGGCTTTGTCGATGGGAGGCCCAGCGATCGACTGGCAGTTGGGCTCGCCGCGATAGCCATGGGCGCGGTCACAAATATACCAGGCTTCCAGCCGTCCGCGCCGGGAAGCGTAGCGGATACGGAAATGTTTGCCGCATCGGCCGCACACCGCCCGTCCCTGCAGGAGCGCCATACCCTCCCGTGGAGGCGACGCGCGCGCCACCTCATATCCCTGACCGTTGATCTTGAGAACCTTGAGATTCTCCTGGAACCGCTCCCAACTGATGTAGCCGGGATGGGCATCCGGGATGCAAGCCAGCCAGTCATCCTGGTCACGCCGCTGCAAGGTCCTTTTACCGTCAATGGCTCGTCGATAGCGCCGCCGTCCATAGGAGTAGACGCCAGCGAAGCGTGGATTGTTCAAGACGCGTATCGCCGTCGATGCGGTCAGGGGCCGAAAAACCGTTGTCTCGCTATTGCGCAGACGCGAGGGAAACAGCAGGCCTTCCTTGCGAAAGACCTTGACGGTCTGGCATGCCGAGCCCACGCGTGAGAACGTCTCGAAGAAATGGACGATCGTCTCCCTGACCTGCGAGTCAGGATCGAGAGTCACGTTGCCGGATTGGTCATAGATCAGCCCGGTTGGCAGGGTGCAATGATACTCACCGCGTCTCACCTTGTTGAGGATACCGCCGCGTAGCCGTGCTTTAATCATGTGCAGCTCAGCTTCGCTCATTGTTCCCTTGAGGCCAAGCAGGAGCCGGTCGTTGAAGCTTGTTGGATCGTATACGCCATCCTCGTCGAGGATGAGAGTATCAGCGAGGGCGCAGATCTCCAGCAAACGTTGCCAGTCAGCATTGTTCCTTGCGAGCCGGGAGACCTCCAGACCCATGACGATGCCGGCGCGCCCCATGCCGACGTCGCTGACCAACCGCTGAAATCCCTCGCGCCAAGCAGCCGATGCACCAGACTCTCCCTGATCGCTATCAATGACGATGATTTGCTCGTCGCGCCAGCCAAGAGCAATAGCGCGTCCACGAAGCGCGTATTGCCGCTTGGCGCTCTCGACGTTCTCGAGAACTTGTCGCATCGAAGACTGACGAATGTACAGGTAGGCGCTGCGTTCAAGGTGGTAAGGTTGGACTTTGAGAGACTCCTTCATGGCGATCTCCGATCATGGGTGCTCATTGCTATTGTCGCGAGCACGTGAACGACAGCCGTGCGTTCGTTACGCGCCGGCCGAGTGAGAGATGATGCGTAAATTGGCCCTGGAGTGAGGCTTCCAGTTGCCAACGTCTGCGCCCACCCCCACATGCCCCGGCGCAGAAAGAGCATGAGGCCGCTGCGCGCCGTGGGCGGCAGCACCTCGCCCAGAGCCGCCACGCGTAGCACCTCATACTGGGCTGAAATGGCGGACGACAGGATCGAACGCGTCGGCGTTCCGGCCTGCTCATCCGGCAGTTTTTTTTAATGCCCGCTCGATTGTCCTGGGGTGAACCTCGATGTCCAACTCGCTGCGGATCAGCCTCGCGAGTTCCCGAGCGCGAACGGGTTTGCCTGGGGCCAGCTGCGCCTGCAGGAAGGCCAGGACCTCGCCGTGGATCTTGCGGGGGCCGCGTGGGCCCGGCTTCTTTGGAACCAGTCCCGCAATCCCGCCGGCATCGAAGTTCGCCTTGGCCTGGTAGTAGGTCGGCCTGGAAACGCCGTACTCGTCGGAAGCCTCCGTCACCGACGCATTGTCGATGGAGACGCGACGCAGCATCTCGTACTTGACCTGCACGGCGTCGTGCGGATCGAAGAACTCGCTTCCACGAAACTTTGGATCGCGCACATTCTCGGGGGTCGGATTGAGCGTGCCCTCTTCGAGGAGGGCATCCGCCTTTGAGTGCTTGCTGTCGTGCTTCGCCGGCACCGAGGGCTCCTAGAGGCTTAATCGTAAGTCTGTTTACGCCGCTTAAAACGCGGTTGTCAAGACTCGTCTGGCTCAAAACAGAATCATATATCCTGTATTTACGGACATCTTCAGGCATGCAGAACCTCTTGCGGCATCAATCGTCTTACAGTTGCGGCATAATTATCATTACATTTTACTGGACTGTCGCGCGGCAGATCTGTCAGAAAGACGCTTCACCAGGCTGGCCAGCTCCATCAAATCGATGGCGCGTAAAACCGCCCGCCCATCACCCATGACAACCGCGGGATCCAAGCCCGCAAGATCGGTCCATTGTGGGGGAACCGACCATACGGTGCCGTCGTCACCTTGCAGCAAGAGGCGCTTGCCGTACCGATTGTAGCGCTTGCCGACGCAAGGGAGGCGTCGTTCGAACAATGGGTGAAACGGATGCGTGACCCGTACAAACTGCAACGATAGACTCGAAGAGTTTGCATTCTCAATTGAGGTACAAACGCCTGGAGCACGGTGCATTCCGGTGGCCGCCGATCGCCGACGGTATGATGCGGCTAACGTCGGCGCAACTCGCTGCATTAGTCGACGGCATGGATTGGTCGCGTCTGCACGCACGCGATGTGACACCACCGACCGCAACGTCGTGAGAGTTGCGACTTATTGAATCAGGTTGCAAATTATGCCTCACAACGGAGCACGAATCTGATTCAGTTGCCGGTATGCCGATCGACGCTCTTCCAAACGATCTTGATGCCCTGCGGGCTCTGGTGAGCCAGCTGACGAGCGAGCGTGACGCGGCCATTGCGGAGAGCCGGCGACTGATCGATCAGAATGATCAGCTTCGACATCTGTTGAAGCAGCTCCAGCGTGCTCAGTTTGGTCAACGGTCCGAGCAGCTTGATCGCGATCAGATGCAGCTGGCATTGGAGGATATCGAGACCGCACTTGCCAACCGAGATGCGGAACAGCCGCAGCAGAACAGCACCGCCGGCAAACCAGCGG
The DNA here is from genome assembly GCA_963722265.1 of uncultured Alphaproteobacteria bacterium. Lineage (GTDB taxonomy): Bacteria > Pseudomonadota > Alphaproteobacteria > Rhizobiales > Xanthobacteraceae > Bradyrhizobium. The sequence continues at coordinate 103,754 of CAVRKR010000006.1, forward strand.
ATCAACGTAAGAAGCGACGCAGCAACCGCGGCGCGCTGCCGGCACATCTTCCTCATGTTCATCTTACGATCGAGCCTGAGAGCACGGCCTGCCCGTGCTGCCACGGCGCGATGCATGTCATCGGGGAAGAGAGCTCGCAGCGTCTGGACAAGATCCCGGCTCAGTACCAGGTCGTCGTTACGCATCGTCCCAAATATGGCTGCCGGGCCTGCGAGGGCGCGGTTGTCCAGGCACCGGCACCCGAGCGTCTGATCAAGAGCGGTATCCCGACCGAACGTCTGGTGGCCAGCGTCGTGGTCGACAAATTTGCTTGGCACAATCCGCTCTATCGCCAGGCGCAGATCATGAAGCTGCAGGGCTTGCCAGTCGATCGCTCCACGCTGGCCTTCTGGGTCGGTGTCGCGGCGGCGGAACTCAAGCCGATCTATCAGCGCATGAAGGAGATTCTGCTCGGCTCGTCCAAGATCGCGGTCGATGAGACGCGGGCTCCGGTATTGGATCCCGGTCGCGGCCGGACCAAGACCGGCTACTTCTGGGCGATCTCGCGCGACGACCGGCCGTGGGGTGGATCCGATCCTCCCGCCGTCGTCTATACCTATGCGCCTGGACGGGGCGGCGTGCACGCGGCCGCTTTGTTGGCAGGGTATTCCGGTATCGTCGAGTGCGACGGCTACGAAGTATACGAGCAACTGGCCGATCCGGCGCGAGACGGAGGAGCGGTGACGCTCGCTCATTGCTGGCTGCACTGGAGACGCTACTTCTTCGACATCGACAAGGCTGGCCCGGCACCGATCGCCCACGAGGCGTTGGAACGGATCGCGGCCCTCTATGCCATCGAGAGCCGAATCCGCGGCCGCAGCGCCGAGGAGCGCCGTGCCGTCCGGCAAGCCGAGACCAAACCATTGGTGGAAAAGCTCAAGGCTTGGCTCGAGACCAGGCTGGTCGCGGTGTCGGAGAAGAGCACCATCGCGACGGCGATCCGCTACGGCTTGAGCCGCTGGGACGGCCTGGTGCGCTTCCTGGACGATGGCCGTATCGAAATGGATACAAATAGCGTTGAGCGCACGATGCGCCCGATTGCTTTAAATCGAAAAAATAGCCTATTTGCCGGTCACGATGAGGGTGCGGTCAACTGGGCATGCCTTGCATCGTTGATCGAGACCGCAAAGATCCACGGCATCGACCCTCAGGCTTATCTGGCCGATATCCTCGCCAAGCTCGTCAATGGCTGGCCTGTGCAGAAAATCGATGAACTACTGCCGTGGGCCTGGGCCGACCAGAACCGAGCGCGCCTCGCGGCTTGATCGCGGCCACTCGTCAAGCCGATCAGGCCCACCCGTGTGGTCGTTGAACCGCTTACGTGAATTCCTAGGGGGCCGCAGGCGCAGGGCCTGATCTTGCGCCGGCCGCGAGCGCGAAGCCTTTCGGCCCAGCAAATTAACTTAACGGCGGACGGGATTGGCTTGCCGTCGCTACCTGACATGAAAGCCGGCTAGATACACGTCTGCAAGATGGGCTGCAGATAGATCAGATCGACCGGATTATTTTTGAGAGGGCTTGAGTCCCTTAGCAGCCTAGCCAGACGCGTGCCCTCGTCCTTCAGTCCGTATATCCGTAGCGACCGTATGACTTGTTGTAATAGTAGCCGGCTCGACTTCCGTCATAAAGGCTGAGCGCCTTCATATCCACTTTATTGAGGACCACGCCGACAATTCTTTCGTAAACGCGCGGCGCTGTTCGCAGCGCGTGTCGAACGATGGACGTGGATGTTTTGCCCCATTCCGCGATCAAGAGGTATGAATCCACGAGATGAGACGTCGCACGAACGTCCGCCAATGGAGCAAGCGGAGGAAAATCGACAATGATATAGTCGTAGCTGTGTCGAAGCCTCTCGAACAACCTTTTCATCGCGTTTGAACTCAGAATCTCACTGGAATTGGCAATTCTCGATTTGCTACGGACGGGCAGGAATGCCATGCTGAGGTACACGTCCCTGCAGAGAGCTTGGTCCAGAGCGACCTTGCCAGAAAGCACCTCGAGAATCCCCAATTCTGCGCTCGGCGCTATGGCCCGGGACAAAGATGGATTTCGCAAGTCGCAGTCAACCAAGAGGGCGCGCCCACCGACTCGCGCGATGCTTATCGCCAGAGCGGCTGCAATCGTGGATTTACCCTCGTCTGGAAGCGTGGAGGTTATCCCGACGACCTTGTTGTTGGAGGAGATTCCGTTCAAGTCTGCGGCGAGCTTTATCGTACGTATAGCCTCGGCGAATTGAGAGAACGGCTGCTCTAAAACACTTGATACAGGGCCTAGCTCGCTCGAAATCAGACCACGCCTGGGGCCTGCTATGGTCGGAGGGCGCTGACTCTTTGTGTTACCCGCGGGTTCCCGTTGCAGAGGGACTAAAGCGATACATGCTAGGCCGAGAATCGATTCGATTTCACTGCTCGTCCGAAAACCGCGGTCTAGGAAGTCGAGCAGTGCGCCCAGGCCAATTCCAAAAACTAATCCAATGAAGGGCGTCATCGCAGCAATCAACATGCTCTTGTGATAGGTCCTTTTGATGGGAGGCACCGCCTCCGTGATAAGCGTGGCTTCCGTGTAAGGAAACGATTGTTGCTCACTGGCTTCCGCATATCGTCGGACGAAATTGTCGTACAGAGTCTTATATGTCGCGGCAGAGGTTTCGAGGTTGACCAATTTCACCTGAGCTTCATTCGTTGAGTGAGATTCGGCGATTGCCCCTAGAAGTTGCTTATTAATGAGCTCTTCAGTCTCACGCGCGAATTCGTAATCGCTCTTGTATGCCTCCCGAAGCCGCTGCACTTCATTGAGAATGGAGGCGCGGATCCTGCGCATGTTATCACGCACACTTACCACCGCGAGGTGATCGCCGCCGTACTTTTCTGACAACTCCGCTTCGCGGGTGGCGAGGTCCAAATATTGGGTTCGCAACTTCACTATAAGTTGGTTGCTTAATGCCTCGTCCGCTGTCGCGTTGATGAGATTCGTGTTGGCCGAATCATTGAGGGCTGCATCGATACGGCCGAGGCGGACCCGCATCTCCGAGGTTTTGGTCCGAGCTGCCGTAAGCCGATTATTGAGATCGGTCGCCTGCTGCTCCGTAGTCAGACGGCCATTTCCGGCATCGACAATCTTGTGCTCTGCCTTGTAGTCGATGACTGCCTTCTCCGTAGCAGAGACCTGATCACGTAATTCGCTGATACGACGCTCAAGCCATTTGCTGCCTTGCCGCGTGATTTCATATTTCGCATCCAACTGCAGTGTGATGTAGGATTGGGCGATAGTGTTAGCGATTTGGGCAGAACGCCCCCCGTTCGCCGACTCGAAACTGATTGCAATCAGAAATATACCTTGCCGCTCGACCGTGAGACGCTTCTCGAAAATTCGCAGGGCGTTTCGTAAGCGCCAAGCCTCCGATTCGGGCTTCCGCGTTTCAATCAAGTTCGAAATGACAGGAATTGCCGCGGCCAGCCCGAATTCGGCATCGTCCGCAAGATGAAGCTCGGTAATAACCTTCAGAGCAAGATTCTCGGACTTCAGTGCCTCTATATGGCCTTCTACATCTGCCCCAGCATCGATCATTTGATCCCCAAAACCTCCTGGCTGGTTTCCTTGCTGCTGGAAAAGCTGGAATTTTCGAGTATCGATCTTGAGGATTGCTTTCCCGACGTAGGGCGCTGGTACGGCCATAAAATAGGTGAATCCGATTCCGGACATGATCGACACGCAAAACAGAATGATCCAGAGTCGGCGGCGGGCGAAGTCAAGGATCGACCCTAGGTCGATCCCGCCGGAATCGAGTTGCGGTTCGGCAGCGTAGCGCGCGGGATGAGCGGCAACTTGATCATGCTTCTGATAGCCTTCATCAATGCTCAACGCATGCTCCTGTGCCTTCCGCCGTTCCCACATATTTCAGTTGAAGGTGCTTGCTGAATTCTGAAAATAAGCTTGTTAAGGGAGCATGTGCACATAAGACTTCCTTTTCGACAATATAATCAACGAAACTCTTGTTTTCAATCGATTAAATTGCCGTGGTGAAATCCGAGATAATCGTAATAACGGTGGTTCTTCACGTTGTGCAGCGATTTTTGTTCTTTCTCGAGATAGCAGGCCAAGTCTAACATCTATAGTTAACGCGTGTACGTGACCCTTGCGAGTAGGGAAACAGAGAGAATCGAGCCTCAGGCGCCGAGGCACATACCACGCTCGGGAAAAGGCAGCGGTTCCTATTCAACTCGATTATCGTTCGCACGCTTTGGTTGTCTGGGAGCAATTTGGCGGTCTGTCAGGCTGAAGTGCGGGACGTGAGGATTGACCTGTCAAATCAATGCCGCGGCTAGAATGTCCGACGCTTAATGCGGGACCAGACCATCGAGCCCGAAATAAAATAGTTACAGAACGGGGTGATCGGAATTTCCCGACGGATACGTCTAGGACCGAGGCGCGAACGCGCCCACATGTACTTATGATATCGCATTTCAAGAGCAAATTGTTGAAATCGAGCGAGTGAGCTGCTCGCTCGCGAACCCCATCTCAGATAAATCTGACCTCATCACTCTCCAGCACAAGACACGTTAGTCGCCCGGTCGCGTAGGCACCTGTATCGATGTTGATACGATTGGGTCGAACATCCGGCTCCAGGACGGGAGTATGGCCATGCACCACAACCTTGCCAAAGTCGTCCTCGTATTGGAGGAAATCCTCTCGAATCCAGAGGAGGTCGTCTTCAGATTGCTCGGTGAGGCAAGTTCCCGGTCGAACTCCTGCATGGACGAAGAAGTAATCGCCGCAGATGAAATATTGCCTCAGGCTGCTTAAGAACTCGCGATGGCTGGGCGGAAGGAGCATATTAAGCTCGGAAGCGAGTTTTCGGTCGGTTTTCCTCGTCCAAGCTAGTCCATATGACAACAGGGTGTTTAGTCCGCCGTAACGTCTCCAGACTGAAAGAATATCGGGATTCTTTAAGAACTCGCGGAGATATGCCTCGTGGTTTCCCATAAGACAGACGGTGGGCTGGGCAACGCAACAACTGATGAGCCGATCAAGCACACGCCTGGAATCGGGACCGCGGTCGATATAATCCCCCAGAAAAACGTGAGTTGCGTTCGATGTGGGATGTTGGGCCTTATCTGCCTCTATTTGTGCGAGAACCTCGTCCAAAAGGTCTAGGCGCCCATGGATGTCCCCAATAGCATAAATTCGGGTGCCCTTGGGCACGTAAGGCCGAGGCGATTCAATGTGCGAAGTGCGAGAAGACCTAATCACCCCTTTTTCCTCTTAGTGGACGCATCAAAGCAGTCGTTTCAATACCCTAATTACCAACCATGCCATTGATCTTCTTTGCCGTGCACCTAATCCTAGGCGCCTTTTTCGGAAAATAGGGCGCTTACAATCAAACGGCGGACCTCCCCATGACGACAAATGACAATCCTGTCCTGTCTGGCAGCACCGTTTAACTATTTGAAATTAATTATTATGATTTTTTTCAAAGGAACCACCGCGTAACGAACTATTGACATGTCCTTATTTTTTCGCAATCATGAGGTGTATTTAAATGGCGAAGCCATTTTTTACGAACATTCGGCGAAGTGGGGCCATTGATGTCGCGTCAAATCAGTCTGGTTGCCGTTGCCGCACTGCTTTCATTCGCGGTTCCCGCAAGTGCGACCACATATGATTTCACTTATGTGGGAGGCCCCCAGGACAAAACCGTCAGTGGGTCGGGAGTATTCACTACCAATGCCGCTAATAATTTGGTTATTTCCGGGAGCGGTATCTTTTCTATAGGTTCGGTATCTGGAGGGACAACGTTGTTCCCGGTAACTGCTGACACCGCGGGTTTGAGTTCCGATAACGTGTATCCAATTGATAGCTCTGCTGGTCTTTTGTTTGAGGGCACCGGCAGCAGTTCAAATTTTTTCGCAAACATTTTTGCACCTACTGGCAAGACCTTGGGTGTAGGAACATCGGATGCTTGGTTTTCGGCAACCAACGGTGGCGGATACCTGTGGGGCAGTCTGGGTTTTGCCGGGGTCTGCTCTAATTGCGTTGCCGATGGAACTTTGACTATCACTGCCACCCCTTTACCCGCATCATGGGGAATGATGATCCTTGGATTGGGTGTTCTCGGCTTCATGGGGTTTCGAGCGACGCAAAGGTCGCGGTTAGCTACGGCCTGATTGGTGCCCGCGAATCGAATTACACTGGCGGCCAGCTATTGATCGCGGGACCATGGTTGGTTGGTATCCATTTATTTCCGAGCTGACGGGTCAGGGGCCAATAGGCGGTGTTGACGCTGCATTCGAAACGCAGATTGCTGCGACCCCGTTGCCCCCCGCCTGGACAATGATGCTGATCGGCCTCGCCGATTTTGGCTTCGTGGCTTATCGCCGGAAATCAAAGCCAGCAACTGGTGGCAACATGATCCACGACGCAATGCGCCACTGTTCGTCTGTATCGCGCTCAAAGTCATTATTGGCAGTCGTGGCCTTTGCGTGTTTTGGCCTCGTCTGCCTACCAGATGCTGTTCCACGAACCACACTTCCTAGCTACTGGCCTCGTCGTATTCGGCCGTTCGGTTGGCTCAGGAAACGAAAACCCGTGCTTAACTGTTTGTGCTCAACGAGGGACATGTGATGTCAATGCAGGCGACTGGAGCACAGCAAACCAGCGCGCGTCACGCTGGCCTTGTTGCTCTCTTCGCCACACTAGTTACCTTGGTCGTATTCAGTAGTGCGTTGTTGAAGTTGGTAACTCGCTGGATTCAACGTGAAGAATACAGCCACGGATTTCTGATACCCATTGTGGCCGCTTGGCTGCTCTGGACACGACGCGACGCATTGCGTGAAAGTCTCGGTCCGCCGGTCTGGGCAGGCTCGATTATGATTTTGCTTGCATTGGCAATGCATATCATGGGTGAATTGAGTGCGACTCCAACTCTTTCGCAAGTCGGATTCGTTCTAGCACTCGCTGGACTGGTTCTCGCACTTGGCGGATATTCCTTGCTGCGCACGGCAGGCATTCCAATTTTTTTTCTGCTGTTCGCGATTCCTGCTCCGGATTTTGTAGTTTCTACAATCTCACTTCGGCTTCAACTCATATCATCGGAACTCGGGGCTGCCTTCATCAGGATGTTTCAAATTCCGGTCTATCGAGACGGGAATATCATCGATCTGGGCTATTATAGCCTTCAGGTCGTCGATGCATGTAGCGGCCTGAGATACATGTACCCTCTTCTGAGCCTCAGCTTTCTTGCCGCTTATATGTTCCACGCACCGTTCTGGCAGCGCGTCATTGTTTTTCTCTCAAGCATCCCGATCTCCATTGCGATGAACAGCATTAGGATTGGCTTGGTCGGCGTGACAGTCAACTACTGGGGTACTCAGGCGGCCGAAGGATTTCTTCACTTCTTCGAAGGTTGGGTCATTTTCCTCGCATGTGCCGGCATATTGGTTTTGGAGATGTGGTTTCTAGCCCGTATGTCAGGCAAAACCCTTTCTGATGTCGTTCGGTTTCCGATCCTTTGTGCCAAACTGCCTCTAGGACAGCGGGCCAAACCGGTAGCCCGAATTAAGTTCGCAGCTTCTTTGGTCATTCTATGTTTAGCGGGGATAGTGACATTTTTCATCTCGAGTCGGGCGGAGGTCATCCCGGATCGCTCTCGCTTTGCTACGTTCCCCACTCGGATTGGGCATTGGCAAGGGCAGACTTCCTTACTGGACCCACAAGTCGAACGTGGTCTGGTGGGTCTCGATGATTACATATTGTCGGACTACAAGGAGTCGGACGGCAAAATTATCAATCTTTATGTCGGGTATTATGCTTCCCAGAGAAAAGACGGACAGCCACACTCTCCGAGTGATTGCATCCCAGCAAGCGGTTGGCGCATTACTAAGCTCGAACCAATCAGCTACAGGGAAAATGGCGCAGAACTACCTTTAAATCGCGCAGTCATTGAAAAGAATTCAACTGAGCAGCTGGTGTACTACTGGTTCGATGAACGCGGCAGGAAGATTGCAAATGAGCACTTAGCCAGATGGTATTTACATCTCGATACAATTTTCATGAATCGAACCGACGGCGCGTTGGTTCGTCTCGTTACACAAATTCAACGCGACGAGACTGAACGCGACGCTGACGAACGCCTGCGGGCCTTCATCGGCGATGCTTTGCCGATACTGTCGGAATACTTGCCCGCCAAATCTACATCTCAAGCCGAGGCGGTCCGTGTTGCGCCTAAGGACAGTCAATTATAGCGATGACACAGTTACAGTTATTTAAATGGCCATCTGCCAAAATGCGCTTTGCCCTTCTCGCTCTGGCTGTTCTCGGCCTTTTCGCCATCGCTGCACTTCTGCTTTCGGAGCGCGGTTCACCAGAGGAACGGGCGCAGAGATATTATGAACACGGAGTGAAGTTAGTCGAACAGCGCGACTATGCGAAAGCGAGCATAGAGCTGCGAAATGCGGTGAGCCTCAAGAGCGATCTGCTGCCGGCTTGGCGCAGCCTTGCGCAGATCGATGAGACTACCAAGAACTGGCCGCACCTAATCGGAACTCTCAAGTCCATCGTGAGCCTTGATCCAAGCGACATTGAAACACGGATCAAACTTGCCAAACTGCTACTGCTCAGTGGCTCTGCCAATCAAGCACTCACATTGGTCGATACGGCAAAGGAGGCCGATAAACGTGATGGGAAGCTTCTTGGGCTAAAGGCGACCATCCTCTACAAGCTCAACTTTCCTTTTAAGGCCGTTCAGCAGGCCCAGGAAGCGCTGAGCGTCGAGCCGAGCAACCTAGATGCGCTGGTTGTGCTTGCCACGGATCGGCTGGCGAAAGACGATGTAAAGGGGGCTCTAAGGATTCTCGACCATTTCCCCAATGCGGACCTTGGAATTCAGCTCATAAGATTGAAGCTTTTTGAGCGGCTAGGAGACTTGAACCAGGTTGAAGATCTATTGCGGACCCTGACGAAACTCCATCCCGAAGAAAGCGGTTTCAGAAAGCAACTAATCAGGTTCTATGTGGATCACCATCGCGAGGATGATGCGGAAACAGAAATTCGGAAGGTAATCGAGGCAAGTCCGGGAAATCCTGAAGCCGAGTTGGATTTAGTAGGCCTTTTGTATTTGACCAGAGGGCCGACGGCAGCAAAGCAGGAGCTTCTTGCTCGTATAAACGCCGGAGGTGAGGTTTTCCCGTATCAGATCGCACTGGCCGAGTTCAACTTTTCTCAGGGTAATTTCGCGGATGGTGAACAGTTGCTTCAGCTGTTAACCAGCGCAAGTTCATCTGAGCAAGCTTTGATAGCGCGGGTCAAACTTGCGGAAATGGACATCAAGCGCAATAGGATTGACGCGGCTGCGGCGCTCGTGTCTGATGTTCTTCGCAGGGACAGCGAAAATACAGATGCATTGAAGTTGCGCGCTTCCGTTCGCATGGCTCGCGGTCAACTGGAGGCGGCCACTACCGACTTGCGCCATGCGCTCAACAATAAACCTCAATCCACCGAGTTGATGTTGCTGTTGGCAGGAGCTTATGAGCGCGGCGGGTCTATTGCCGAGGCAGAAAAGCTTTATTCCGACGCGATAAAAATCTCTAATTTCGATCCAGTTGTCGGGCTCAACTACGTTAGCTTCTTGGAGCGCCGTGGGCGCAAGGATCGTGCAGAGGTTATTTTAGCCGAACTGACCAGGCGCTGGCCGAAAAATTTGAATATCCTATCAGCGTTGGCGGAGAACAAGCTGATCGGCCGGAATTGGAACGAAGCAAAGGAAATTGCGGATGCGATCCGCAGTGCGGGCGACACGCGTGGTGTCGCGGACCAAGTCCTAGGGACGGCCCTGATTGGCCAACAAAAATACGACGAGAGCATCGCGGCTTTTCAGAGTGCCATTGCCGCTTCTCCATCGGCGACAAAGCCGCTAGCCTCTCTGGTTGGAACTCTTGTCCGAGCGCAGAAAACTGACCAGGCGATGGCTTTTTTGAAATCCACCCTTCAATCAAACCCAGACAATGCCGAAGCGTATGTGCTGATGGGTTCGATTCAACTAGAAACCGGAGCCTCGGATGACGCTCTGAAAAGCTTTAAGTTGGCTGTCGTAAAGCAACCGAAGGACGTCGTTGGTTATCAAGCGCTCGCTCAACTCTACATTGGTCAGAAAAAATTTGATGAAGCTCTCGACATAATTCGATCAGGACTTCAGGTGCTGCCCGATAGCATGATCTTGCACTTTACGTTGGCGGGAGCACTTGAAAAAACTGGGCAATACGAGGCTGCTATTACCGAATATGAATATATGTTGAGGCAACAACCCGGCTCCCTGATCGTGGCGAACAATCTGGCAAGCCTGCTATCCGATCACCGCAATGACAATGCTAATCTTAGACGCGCACACTCCCTCGCAAAAAGCCTGCAAAACTCGCCGGTGCCTCAATTTGAGGATACGCTTGGCTGGGTTAGCTATCGCGTAGGGGAGCACAAAGTTGCTGTTTCGCTTCTTGAAGATGCGGCAGCTGCGCTGCCGAATTCAGCCGCGGTGCATTACCATCTCGGCATGAGTTACATTGCATCTATGCGAATTGTAGACGGTGTTAAACAACTGAAGAAAGCGCAGTCACTTGCCCCGGATAGTGACTTGGAGAAGGAAATACTTCACGCGCTCAAAGAGTTGCCAAATTAAAATTAGGCTGGAGGCTTGTTAAAAACCCCCGTGGTCCGTCCAACCGCTAATACGAGGCTGTCGGCCGAGGGGAGTCCACCGGGTGTTCGAGCTGCACATGGGGCAGGGAATTTGTTATTCTTCGGGAACCCGCTGGCGTCCCGGGGCTCGGATGCACCCGATCTACCGAAGCTCCCGCGGAAGGGCATTACCCTTGACAGCATTCTAAGAGGCCTTTGGGGCGCTCCGTTCCATATACTCCCGCGTCCGCTAACCACAGCGGACCGCAAAGGCCTTATTCGCACGACGTTTCAATCCATCAATCAGAGTTCCATCAGTGCGCTGCAATCGGCGCAACCCCGCCGGCGATAGTCGCTACGTTACCGGCTCCATTTATTAATCCCTTCAAAGCGTAGTAACCGGTGGCGTAGGCGATCGGGTCGTTCGCGGTCGCCATAATGGTTCGCAGGTAAGTTAAGAACTTCGTGATCTGGACTGACGTCGCGTTCGATACATAAAGGACGTCCTTGTTGCGGATTTCAAACGCCCTCGCCAAAAAAAAGCCCGCCGGATCTCTAAGATTCAGGTTGTAAATGATCGGAATGATCGGTCCCTCGAACTTTGAGCAGTCAATTCCAAGGCGCTGAGCAACTTCGCGGGGCTCCCCTCGATAAAGAAAAACAGATGCCGGTTCGGCAACCACATCGGTAAGGCCTCCGGCCTTGGCAACGGCCTCGGCAAGCGAAACTCGCCATGCGTCAAACCTGAGCTGCGATCCGGCAACACCACCGCCAGCGCCACCGCCACCGCCAACGGCGCCAGTCGTCGTCGCGCCAAATGCCAAAAAGGTTTGTGGTTCGGTGTACACGTAGATTGTATCGCCGGCGTGCACGTATATGTTGTTCGACGGCTGATACACTAGGGTGCCGAAGGGGACGGTTGCCCGGCGTCCCCCTCGCTCGAGCGAGACAAATGTGTCGAAGCCTTGGGATTTTGGCCCGCCGGCACGCGTGACAGCATCGAGAACCCTCTCTGCTTCCATGTTGGCCGGAAATCGAAACGGCTTGTTGACTTCGCCCAGCACGCTGATGAGCGATGTTCTTTGGTCGACCAGGGACACGACGACCTGCGGTTCAATGGCCCGGTTCTTGATGGCATCAACGATGGTCTGTTGGACCTCGACTTGCGTTCGCCCCTTTGCGCGAATAATACCTGCGTAGGGCACTGAAATGTTGCCCCGGTCGTCCACAGCCTGGTTCGGTATGGTGACAAAATTGCCTGGACGTACGCCGGCGTCTGCCGGAATGAAAAGGCCGCCCGCCGAGGCCTCAAAAACCGTCACGCTGACGATATCGCCGACGCCAAAACGGAAGGCCAGGGGAGGTCGGCTATCGGTGAAGGAATTGGAAAATCGGGGCTCGTATTGGTCGAGGATTTCGACGATTTCGGGGGTGAGCCTGACGAGGGCGTACGGGAGACTCTGGGCGGCGCGAGAGACCCGGTCAGTGCTGGCCGAAACAACGTCGTCGCCTGCGGGGCCGTTGGCAGGCATGAGCGAGCAGCCACCGAGGAGGAAAGCCGAAGCAATCACAAGGCTTTTTCGGAAGCTGCGCCGGCTCTTTACCACCACCTCACCCCCGCCCATGGACCACTCCCCAAAACTGGGCTTACACGGCTTGCCGGCACCCAACAAGGAACGACATAAAAGTAGCTGAAAATAGCTCAAAACTGTTGCCCAATTGTAACTATTTAAAAGCCCTCGTTCGGGCTCAGCTTTGGCAGGATTTTAACGAGGAAAATGCGGTGAGGAGCCCGGCGGTATTCTCAACACCGCGCCGGAACCCAAATTCAATCTGGCCCGCGCCGCGCTGCCGACTGGCGGACTTGCCAGGAAGGTGTCGTGCAAGCCCCGGCGCCGGCGCGACTAATCGAGGGCGGCCTGCCGGCCGAGGTTACGTTTGCCCAGGTTCTGGTGTCCAAATATGCCGACCATCTCTGCCGCTCTATCGCCAGGCCCAGAACTACGCCCGCCGGGGCATTGACCTGGATCGCTCGACGCAGACTGGGTCGGCCATGCCGCCTGGCACCTGCGCCCGCCGCATGGAGGCCTCCTCATGAGTTTCGGGCAATTGCCCAGGCTGATCGCGGACGAGACCACTGCGCCCGTCCTCAATCCCGGCCGAGGCCGCACCAAGACCGGTCAGCTCTGGGCCTATGCGGCCGACGACCGTCCCTGGGGTGGGTCGAATCCACCGGGCATTGCCTATGTCTACGCGCCCGACCGCAAAGCCGAGCGGCCGATCGCCCACCTCGAGGGCTTCAAGGGAATTTTGCAGGTCGATGGCTATGCCGGCTACCGTAATCTGGCCGATCGCGGTGACTGGCGTTCTGCTGGTCGCATGTACGGCCTGGTTTCTATGAACTTGCGACGCCCGGACCTGCCCCGATCGCGACGCGCTCGAACACTGGGAAATAGCATCGCCTATGTTGAGGGTTCAGGGACGGCGCCTGCGGTTTAATGTGTTAATGTTGGTATACGATCTCTCGATCATGATGAAACCGCAAACTGAAAGCGCGCCATTTCGAGCCTATCGAAGGTCCGGCCGGGCTAAGGGAAGTAACATTTACCCGCTCGAAAGGCTTCATCAGGAGGAGGAGGCATGGCCTTTGATAAAATTCTATTTGGAATTGCCGCGCTCACATTAGTTTGCACCGCGATGTTCGCGCATATAAACGACGCGTCGGCAATCACCGTGGAGGTCGCACGAAAGTGTCAGGCCTTGACTTCGAAAGCATTCCCTCCGCGCGAGCCCGGCAATCCCGCAGCCGGTAGCACGAAAGGTTCAGGGCTAGACGAACAGGATTATTTCAAGAGGTGCGTGACAAATGGCGGCCGGGTGGATGATGCGCAGCCCAAGAAGGAATAGGCCCCGGCTTTTTTTAAGGTCGGCTGGCGAACCAATAATTCCAGCGGGGTTCATCCGCCTGGACGACACCCCGATATCGCGTCTATTTCGGTGGACCAGAATAATCCAACGTCATGCCATTAACTTGGCATGCCAAAGTGCCGAGCCCAGCGCTTATAATGAAGCCGCTCGCCTGCGGAATTTCTATCGTAGAGAAATCGTAAAACACAGCCGGAGCGTTTTCGCTGCTACCGACAGTTATCGTTCCCAAGTACATCCTCAACTTGACTACGTGGCTGGCTCCTCCTCCTCCCGGACAAGTGAATGAGCAATCTCTGCCGCCCGGGCACGAATAATTCCACTGAAATGTCATTTTTGACGTAGCCGGATAGGGTGGCCCAGCTTCGGTCGGGTCGGTTTTATTTTGAGCCCAAGACATGCTCAATAATGGGCCAACAAATAGTAGTGTCCCAAAGAGAACCGCCCGCGACATCGAGCTCTCCCGCGTGCCGAATTGCGCCGACGCTGAAACCAAGTAAAGACGCGACGCAATTGGATTTAAGCACGAAAATGGGAACAGTAGCCAGCGGTAAAGTCGCGGCAAAGGTACTGCTGTTGCGCACGGCCCAGACATTGCCGATCGTTGAGCCGCAGCCCGGGTGGGCCGTTGAATGGTGTTACGCCGTTAAAGAAAAAGAACGGGCTCCGGTGCGATATCCGGAGCCCCTGTGATGGCGCGCTGAAGTAAAAAACGGAATTAGTAGTATCTGGCGGCAACCGGCGTGCCCCAGTTGAACAGGTAGTTGATCCCAAATTTCAACATCTGGACATTGCGGTTGTTTGAGGTGAACGTATCGCCTGCAAGAAACGGGGCCGTGGCCGGAATGGAGAAAGTCCGGTTGCCTAACCCGAGATAATCATACTCCGCCTTCACCGACCAATTCGGCACGAACATCCATTCGGCGCCAGCGCCTACTAACCAGCCGCCGTTGCTGTTGCCGCAGTTGGTGAAGTTACCGCAAGTGAGCGACACACCCGTCGTGACGTTGTTGATAGCCGGGTTATTACTACCGACCCAGCCGCCACCGGCCTTGCCGTAGAACAGCAAGTGATCGAAGGCATAGCCGAAGCGGGCAGCCACTGTCGTGATCCAGTGATTGTTATTGGTGACCACGACGGTTCCGACGGCCGGAATGGCGACCCCAGTGCCGCCGCTGTTGTTGGCGGCCCCGTCAACGTCCCATTCGCCTCCGATGACGAAGCTGCCGATCTGGTAATTGCCGCCGATCTGCCCGCCGCCGATGAAGACGCCGTTGTTGCCGTTGAAGTTCGTCAGGAAGAGCGTGTCCGTCCAGCTGTTGTTGGCCCAAGCGCCGCCAATATTGGTGCCGATGTAGAAACCTGTCCAGCTGAACCCCTGGGGCACCGGCGGTGGCGGCGGGGCTCTGACCGGAAGGTCCGCCGCTCCGGCGACCGCTGTTCCAAGCGCAATAGACGCGACGCTTGCGACCAATGTCTGAAATTTCACGGTGCCCCCTCGTTCAAAGATAGCATCATCGGCGCACGAATGGAGGTCGCCGAGCTACCATTTTGTCGTTTATCGTAGCACGCAGCCCCCGGTTTGACTGTGACCCTTCCGCAACGATCAAGGCAATTCGAACACGTGCCCTGCAATCGTACCTCTGGGCCGACACCCGCGATCCAGTTCCGTTTGATTGCTTAATCCGCCTGAAGCGCAAAAAAACCCGGCGCGCTAAAAGCGCAACCGGGGCAATCGTTCATTTTGTCGTAGGTTGCCGCGTTTCAATACCAGCACTACCTCATGCGGCACGAATATTACGCCATGAACCCCGAGAGCGACGAGGACGGCCGCCATCGTCCTGTCACGGCTGACTACGGGGTTGGATCCCGATTCCTCCAGGCGCACGAGGGTTTGCCTCGTCAGGCCCGCTGCCGCGGCGATTGTCGCCTGATCGGCACCAATTGGTGTCACCGCTTTTATTTGATTTCCGGACGACACACGTCTGCCCCGACCAAACCGGTCTATAAGAACGCCATCATAGGAGCGCTGACCGCTCTCTAGAGCATTTTCCAATTTCTGTGAATCGAGGGATTCCCTAGGAGCCGCGAATAAGATTCTGTGGCCTTCTCGAGCTGAGGAGGCTGCAATGGGGTATTCGAACGATCTGCGGGTTCGAGTGATCCGGGTTGTAGAGGGTGGCGTAGCGGCACGGGCGGCGGCGCGGCAGTTTGTGATTGGGGATGCGACGGCGATCCGCTGGGTGAAGCGCTGGCGGGAGACCGGCAGCTTCGAGGCCAGATCGGACAGGGGCCAGAGCCGGTCGCCGCTGAAGAAACACGAGGAATGGCTGCTTGAGTTGGTTCGGCAGGAACCCGACCTGACGCTGGAAGAGATCCAGCGCCGTCTGCTCGATGAGCGTCAACAAAAGGCGGGGCTCGGGTCGGTCTGGCGGTTCTTCGACCGCCACGGCATCAGCTTCAAAAAAAAGCGTTCGAGCGGCCGAGCAGGATCGGCCTGACGTTGCAGCGGCGCGAACGGCATGGGCGGACGATCAACCCAAGCTCGATCCCGACCGGCTGATCTTCATCGACGAAACCGGTACCTCAACCAAAATGGCCCGGCTGCGTGGCCGGGCTCCACGCGGCGAACGGCTGGTCGGCAAAATTCCCGCATGGTCATTGGAAAACCACCACCTTTGTTGCGGGCCTGCGCTCCACAGCGCTTACCGCACCATGCGTTATCGACGGCCCGATGAACGGCAATGCCTTCCTCGCCTATGTCGAACAAGTTCTGGCGCCGACCCTCAAGCCAGGTGACGTCGTCGTGCTGGATAATCTCAGCGCCCACAAGGTACCGGGGATACGCGAAGCGGTCGAAGCCGCTGGCGCAAGGCTGCTTTACCTGCCGCCCTATTCGCCGGACTTCAATCCGATCGAGCAGCTCTTCGCAAAACTCAAAGCCTTGCTACGAAAAGCCGCCGAGCGCTCCGTCGAGGGTCTCTGGCACCGCATCGCATGCCTTCTCGATGCCTTCCAGCCAGATGAATGCGCCAACTACTTCCGGAACTCCGGATATGCTTCAGGTTAAGTGGAAAACTGCTCTAGTCTGAGCAACCGAGCCCGCGTCTTATTCCGCTCACAATGGCATTCTCCCATGTTGGTTGCGAAGCACGGGTCGGATGAATGCCATCAGATGTCGATATCCCAAGAGATTCGGTTTCAATTAAAATTGCCCCCCTTCGGTTGGCGGCTTTCCTTATTTCCTCGTTGATCGTGCCAGCCGAAGCAACGTTCTGAAAAACTGTTGTGAGCGCTAACGGAGATCGGGGCAGGTTTCGTAGCAGTAGCTCCAGTAAATCCTTGAAATCCGATCCGCTTGTTTGAATCGCATCATTGACACCGATGGCGATGACAACCAGGGAAGGATGCAAATTGCTAAACGACATTTGCTCGGCATATTGAATGAACGTTGAGGCTCTTGCGCCTGCAATTCCCATATTGATCGTTCGGTATTTGCATATTTGGGAGGGGAAACGGGCGTTGTTGGTGATACTGTCACCGATGATAACCACGAAAGATCCATCGGCCCGCGACATCAACTGCATCGCGTTAATCGTGTCGCGGTAGGGGTTGCTCGAGTTCTTCTTGACGATGTAGGCCGTCGCCAAGTTCGAGACGAGCAGAGCCGGTATGAACCATGTAATGGCTCGCATGGCTTGACGCGTTATCATGACGCAATCGCGTCCAGTGATTGCATTGAAAACCACTGCAATAGACCTGCACGACGGACACGCATTTGCGGCGGACCTTGTTGTTCGAGGTGATCCTAACACCTTGAACGGCCAGCGGTCGCCTGCAGCGAAACGTCGCTGCATCTTGGCTGTATGATCAGGTCAGCCGAATGCAGAGCGGCCCGGGGACCAATTGGCTGGAGCCAACAGGATCTGGCCAAACGTTCCGGGTTGGAACTGTTGTAGTCACCAATTGAAAACGGAATAAGTCAGCCGCGTCGCCGACCGCAAGCCTTGCAGGTAAATCGCGGCTCAAGAATCGCCTGGTCACGGCTCGCTGAAAACTAATCGGTTCGTCTGATTACTTCTTTGATCTTCTCGCTTAGTCGCTCGGCAACAGGTACTCCGTGCGGCATCTCCATAATGCTACCGTGGGTGCCACTTGTTTCGAAGACTTCGGACGACGGTGCGATCTTCTTCCAAGCTGCCTCTACCTGCCGAAGACGCAAAGGCGCCTGCGTTTTCGCGACGAACACCAGAACGCGACCCCCGTAGCGTTCCGGAACATAATCAAGGTAGGTATCGTAAAGGGTCTTAATGAACGCGGCGTGATCAGGCAAAAAGCAACTGAGATCTATGAAGCGTTCCACCGCGTGGACGGTCTCTCGGCGGACGTTGGAAGCCACAAATTTTAGTCGGGTGCTTGCGAAGCTGCGAGGATTCTTCACCAACTCGTCAACGATCCATCGCGGCATGTTAAGCAGAAGCTTCAGCCAGTAGAGTGGATTTCGCAAGCTCATCTCGGCACCGGTGTTGAATAGCTCTCCGTCGAAGACGACAAGCAGGCTGACCTCTCGGCCCCTGGCGATCAGTTGGTGCGACATTTCCAATGCGATCGTCGCACCTATCGAGTAACCACCCAGCAAAAAAGCGCCCTTGGGCTGGAATTTCACCAGCTCATCTACGTAATACCTGCTCATCTCCTTAATCGATCGCCCAAATTCAGCGTTGCGCCTATTGGTCGGAACCTGAACGCCGTAGAAGTTTTGTTTTGGCCCGAGCATCCTCGCCATATGCTGGAACTCAGTAGCTCCGCCTCCAATCGAATGGACGCAGTAGAACGACGGACCAAAGCCAATGTCGTTAAGCGGTAAAATTACATCCTCAACCTTGCGAATAACCTCTCGCTTGAATGCGGAATTAATCAATGCCTCCATCCGCGCTCGACTTTGAACGGTCTCCTCAGGCTCAAACACAGACATTCTCTAATTCCCAAAAATGGACCGGTTAGAAGACGACAAACCTACTTCAACGAACATCGTTTCAGGCGGTGGAACGACGGTTAACCCTACCGGCTGGCTTGTTGGACTCTATGGCCTTGGGGTAGCGGCGCACCAGACCTGATGTGTCGCCAAGTGAGACACTGATTCCGAACTTGCCGGCCGCTTTGCCCTGGGATCTCACCGCCAACTTAGAGGCATGCCGTGAGAAAGAGGCACACGCCCAATCGCGTCGGGTGATTATGTCATATCGCCGGGCACGGAAAAGGTGGGCACGTTTGCCGGTTGTGCCATCGGTAATCGCGAAGCCATCAGGCAGATACAGAAGACTATCAGGACCTTCCTCATCAAAAAGGTGACAGCAAAAGTCTGGCAGGTAGTCCGCCGAACGCCTCACCTTTGGCAGTGCGCGTGGGGTGCAGGGGGCCACTGGGCGAATTCTGCCTTTCCACGGCCGTTTTTCCGGGTCTCAAGTGGTCTCGGCCCAAAATCAAAATATGGACGAAGAACGATAGGCGACCGGGCAAGTTTACCAGGGCTTATTATCGAGATCGCCCTTGAGCTGTCATTTCGATCGAGTATCCTGTCGGTCCACAAAAATTCAACAATCAGGGAGGACAGAATGATGCGTCATCGACCTCATCTCGTCGGCGCGGCTATGAGCCTGTTTGCCTTTGTCGCGATTGCCAGCACGCCCGCGGTGGCGACGCCGTGCACCAATCTCCTGTCATTGAACCTACCGGACACGACGATCACCAAGGCGACGGACAACACCACCGGCGTCTTCGTCCCCCCCGGCTCCGCCCCGATCACCGGTCTTCCTGACTTCTGCCGGGTCACCGCGACCCTGACCCCGACCTCGGATTCCAACATCCAGATCGAGGTCTGGCTGCCGGAGACGAAGTGGAACGGCAGGTTCCTCGGCACCGGTGGCGGCGGCTTCCAGGGCGTGATTACTTACACTGAGCTCGCCAGTGGAATCCAGGCGGGCTTTGCCGCGACCAACAGCGATCTTGGCACCGGTTCATCCGGATGCAATCCGCTGTATTGCGGCTCGGACGGCAACATGGGCAACCCGCTGGCGGTTGCGTTCGGCGATCCGGCCGCGCCCGCGACGGGCTTGTTCGGGCATCCTGAGCGGATCAAGGATTTCGGCTACCGGGCGATCCACCTGATGACCTTACGCGGCAAGGAGATTGCCAACGCATTCTACGGGCAGAACGCGCATAAGGCCTATTTCGCCGGATGCTCCACCGGCGGCCAGAACGCCTTGATGGAGGCGCAGCGCTTCCCCAATGACTACGACGGCATCCTGGCGGGCGCGGCGGCCTTCAACCGCACGCATCTGCACATGGCAGGGCTTGCCTCGTGGCAGGACACCCACGCGAGTGCCAGTCGGTTCATCCTCCCCGGCCAGATGACGCTGATCAACAAGGCCGTGCTCGCGCAGTGCGTCGGCCAAGACGGCGGCGCCAGCACCGACCCGTTCCTGACCGATCCGCGGGACTGCCATTTCGATCCCAAGGCGCTGCTGTGCACCGGCGGCAAGGTACCCCCGGCATGCCTGACGGCCGACCAAGTCACGACCATGCAGAAATACTATGCCGGCACGATCGACCCGGTGAACGGGCAGGTGATCAATCCGGGCTCCGAACGCGGTAACGAGACCGACAACATTGGCGCGCTCGGCTTGGCGCTCCAGGAGAATCTGCCCGAGGCGGCGTTCGACGGCCTGTTCTACTGGGTGTTTGGCCCAAGCTTCGGCTATCCGGCGAGCGCGGTCAATTTCGCGAATTTCGACTTCCACCGCGACGTCGACACCGTCGATGACCAACTTGCCAAGGTACTGAACGCGGACAGCACCGATCTCGGCGAGTTCCGGGAGCATGGCGGCAAGCTCCTAATGTATCACGGCTGGGCCGACCCGCTCATCCCATCGCAGAGCAGCATCAACTACTTCAATGCGCTGGTCGGAGGTGAAAATTCCGGCATGCAACAGGCGAGCTTCATGCTGGGCGACGCCGGGCTCGACAAGACGCAGAAAGATGCTCGGCTGTTCATGGTTCCCGGGATGTTCCACTGCTCCGGCGGGCCCGGCCCCAACGCGTTCGATGCGCTCACGCCGCTCGTCACCTGGGTCGAGACTGGTGTGGCGCCGGAGACGATCGTTGCCACCAAATTCGTCAACGATACGCCGCCCACGGTCCAGATGACCCGGCCGCTCTGCGTCTTCCCCAAGGTCGCGAAGTATAACGGCAGCGGCAGCACCAGCATTGCGGCGAATTTCACCTGCGTCGCTGACGAGCCCGACTTCAACCAGACGCCGGCCCCCAAGTACGGGCCGTGAGGAGTGTGGCGCCAGCGAGCACGTGGCTCGCTGGCGTCTTGCTTTGGTGATCGCCGTTCAACAAAACCGAGCTATGAGGGCGTACTTTCGCCAGCAGCATGAGCATTCGTTGCACGACACGGCTGAACATCGGGCAATAGTTGAGCCATACGAATCTGAGAATGGCCGCCGTGTCCGACCAGCACTTAGCGGCGAAGACTGATTTGCTGGTTGCGCGGCCTGTATGGTCCGGCCGACGCCCCGATACCCTCTCCGCCGGGGTCGTGCTCTCAATACAAACCGAACGCTAATCCTGCCCAAAATGTAAGGCGGGGGTCGCTCCGAGGCCACTGCAACCATGGGGCCGCTGGATCGGATGGTGCTCGACGGTGTGAGCGCATCGGTCAAGCATAAAACACGCTGGGCCTGCTCTTCCCGATGGAAATGCAGCCGGACGTGCGCACTTTCCGGCCAAAGACTTGGCAGGTGAACCGGGACTCGATAATCGGATAGAGGCCGTGACCATCTAATACCGGCTCCAGAACAGCATGAATCGGCGTATTTATTACCGGAGAATGCGGTCGATGGGGGAGTTGTTTTCGGGATTTGAGGTGTGATTCGCTGTGACCATCTGATTCGGGAGGAGCAGATGGTCAAATGCAATAAAGCCGAGGTCCGGCGGCTCCAGACGGCGCTGCGATGGAAGCTCCCGTCGACGCAGCGAGAGCGCATCCAGATGGTGCTGCTGCGCGAGGGCGGGATGACGCAGCCGGCGATTGCGGCGGCCATGGGCGTTTCGCTGAGCACAGTAAACCGCGCGCATATGGCTTACGATGACGGGGGCATAAAGGCACTCAAGCCCAGGGCGAACGGCGGACGCAAGCGCGAGAACATGACCTTGGCCGAGGAAAAGACCTTGCTGGCGCGTTTTGCCCATGCTGCAGGAGCCGGCGAGTTGTTGAACATCCACGATCTCAAGACGGCTTACGAAGAGGCGATCGGGCACCCGACCAGTGACAGCACGGTGTACAATCTGCTGCATCGGCATGGCTGGCGTAAGCTGATGCCGCGTCCGTTCCATCCCAAGCGGAACCTTGCGGCGCAAGACGCCTTTAAAAAAACGGCTTTCGTGATGCTGTAAGGAAGGCCAAGCGGGCGGCGGCCAAGCGCGGTCGTCGCTTACGTGTCATGTTCGCCGACGAAGCGCGTTTCGGACGCATGAACCGCCCGCGGCCTTGCTGGGCTCCAACTGGTGTCAGACCCGAGGTCGCCGCGCAACTCATTCGCCAATACATCTACCTATACGGCGCGGTCTGCCCCAAGGATGGAAAGTGCGTCTATCTGATCATGCCCGCATCGGATACTGTCTGCTTCCAGATCTACCTCGACGTTCTATCCAGAAAGTACCGCAGGCAACACATTCTCCTGGTTCTCGACGGTGCCCCCAACCATCAGTGCGGCTTGCTCGCGGTCCCCGACAACATCTCGCTTCTGTTCCTGCCACCCTATTCGCCGGAGTTGAACCCGAAGGAGAACCTCTGGGACGAAATCCGCGAAAAGATATTCAAGAACCTCGCCCTCAAATCCATCAACGCCGTGCGTGCAAAACTCAGGGAGGCAGTTCTCTACATCGAGCGCAATCCAGAGCTCGTCAAATCCGTCACAGCTTTCCCTTACATTGCCAAGTCAATCTGATATGGAGGCGGTATAACCACTTCAAAGACATTCTTTGAGCGGAGGGACTCCATGCTACGCTTCATCACGAGTTTGGCGTTTTTGATTTTCGTGCAGGCAGCCGGGGCGCAAGATCAATCGCTTGCCCCACAGTTTTTTCCCGGCGGCGCAGTACCGCCGACAGATCTGTCGACCGGGATCGGCAATTACTGCATATATGGTAATCTCATCTACTCCATTGGCTCCCCTCTTTGCATTGGCAAGACAAGTTACATATGCGTTCCGACAACAAACGCTCTAGGGTTCAATCAGCGGGGGTACTGGACGACTAGACCGGCTGATCCGAACCTTCTCGTCGGGCCCGCCTGCCAGTAGTTCAGTTCGGCCTTCATGAATGTTGCACCGTCCACCGGTCTCGCCATCCTGCTGGCGTATGTACATATGACGTGTGCGGTGAAGCATCAGGCAGCTCTGCTGCTCGAGCGCGGGGCTTGCTCGCTAACTCAAAGGTGAAACGGTGCGGTACAGAAACAATTTGCAACACTCGGCGAAGCAGGCCCGAAACGAAAATCCTCTATCGAACTTTTTTTGGAGACAGGAGATGGCTACTATCGCAAAAGTTCTATCGTATGCGCTTCGCGGCGATAGACAAAAGTGGTCACAGGTTCGATTTTTTTGGTTGATTCCGACAATATTGGTCGCCGGGGCAGGCCGTGTACTTGGTCAATCAGAACCGCTGGTGGGAGCCGCGGCGTTTGGTGATTGGCGCTCCGATAGCCGTGCTTGAGCCGGATCATAAAACCTGATGATTTGCCGAACCCTGAGGCAACGCCCTCGGCCGCCAATGGCCCTCATGTTGTGCCGCGTATCTCGAAGAGTCGTCCGTCAAGAAGCAGGAATGAGCGCTGATCGGCTGATCAAGAGTAAGCGCTGTTCGGCTGCCACCCTCCGACTGATGGCCTGATCTGCGAGTTTGCGGTTTGGTTTGGACCGTTGGGCTTAGAATGGACACTGACCATAGTGCTATCACCGAGCCTGTTCGCCGGCTGGAAGTTTTCGCGTGCCGTACCGAAGTCGCAAGTCGAAATGACCGGACCCGCGACTTCAATTCGTGGACAAGGCGCGAATTGTTGCCGAGGTCGGGACGAGCGGAGACTCGGTGTGTGCGGTGGCTCGACGCCACGGATTATCGCCGCAGCAGTTGTTTGGCTGGGCGACGTCAATTGAGAGAATCTGAGGCGCGACGTTTCGGGGCGGACGGGCTGCAGTTTGTGCCGGCGGTTGTGGGATGTTGGCTCGTCTCCAGTTCCGCAACGGCGGGCGGAGCGGGGTGTCGCGAGCGCATTCTCGTTCTCTCAAAAGAAAAATGATACAGAGACGTTTGCGTGGTTTACGTCGATAGAGGGGTTAGCAAAACATGGGTATCGGAAGTCCCTGATGCGACAACTCTGCCTCTGTCTTTTGATACTGCTCGTCCGGGCGGCGAATTGTTGGGCTGCCGACAGAAGCACCAACTCGACTTGGAGCCGAGGCCTCACATTGGGCGTCAATGGACCCATACCTGTGATCGTTGTCGATCAGTTCGGCTACCCTACAAAGGCCGCTAAAATTGCTGTGATCCGGAATCCGCAGGTTGGCTACGATAACATGGTCCATTTCACGCCGGGAGAAAATTACGCGGTTGTCGACCGGGCTACGGGTGCTATCGTCAAGCGAGGCGCTCCGAGTGTTTGGAACGACGGCGCCACCGACCCCATCTCAGGCGACAAGACCTGGTGGTTTGATTTCTCCGATGTCACGTCTCCAGGGACGTATGCGATCGTAGATCTTGACCACGGATTGCGTTCCGTCGAGTTCGAGATCAACGATCATTTGTATCAAGACGTCCTCAGACATGCCGTGAGGATGTACTTCTATCAGCGCGCCGGCTTCGAAAAATCCGCAGCGATAGCCGGAGCTGATTGGGCTGATGCTGCAAGCCACATGCGTTACGGACAAGACCCTCAATCCCGCCCGTGGGAGTACAAAATCTCATTGGCCAAACCCGATATTTCGAAGGTCAAGGACCTTCACGGCGGATGGTTCGATGCTGGCGATTATAACAAGTACACAAGTTGGACGGCCCAAAATGTTATTGTCCTGCTCCGAGCTTACGACGAAAACCAGAATGCGTTCGGCGACGACAGTGGAATAGCCGAATCGGGCAACGGCATCCCTGATCTTCTCGACGAGGTTAAGTGGGCACTGGACTGGCTTGAGCGCATGCAAAACGAGGATGGGTCGCTCCTCTGTGTCCAAGGATTGGACCACGCGAGCCCGCCTTCCGCCGCTACTGGTCCGAGCTATTATGGTCCGGCAACGACGGCCGCAAGTCTGATGGGCGCAGCGGTATTTGCGTATGCGTCCAAAATTTACTCTGCACGGGCTGAGGAAACTCTCAGGCGCTACGCAAATGATCTCGCATCGCGCGCCAAGCGAGCATGGGATTGGGCGAATGCCAATCCGCAGAGTCCTATACTACAATAATGATGAAAGGAAACAGCCGGGCTCTCGCGGACTTGCTGCGGGTCAGCAGGAAATGGACGATGCGGAGCGTTTGTTTGCGAAATTTCAGGCTGCAGTTTATCTCTACGAACTGACCAACGGCGCAATTTACAAAAGCTTCGTCGAATCGAATTACATGTCAATTGTTCCGAGCGGGGGCCAGCTGCTGTGGAGTTCGGAAAAGCAAGAAACGCTGCTCTACTATACGAGCTTGCCGGGCATTTCCGTGCAGCTGAGATCTGCAATCCTGACGAAATTCATTGCGAGTGTCACCGGAAACGCAGATCAGCTCCCAATGGTAATCAACAACAAGGACCCTTATCGCGCGCCGATTGCGGCCCACCTCTGGGGTAGTAACTCGTCCAAGGCGCGGCAAGCGAGACTGTATCAGCTCTTGGCATTGTATGGCGGCGATGCTGTTAGCGCGGCCACGGGAAATATGGCGGCACTGGGGTACATCCACTATATTCATGGCGTCAATCCGCTCGGACTTGTTTATCTCACGAATATGAAATCAGCGGGTGCGGAACACTCCGCGAGCACGATGTTTCACAATTGGTTTGCTCACGGTAGCACGCGCTGGAGTGAGGTCAGCAATGCCGCGCCGGGTCCTCCACCCGGATATCTCGTAGGCGGGCCCAATCAAGATTATTCAATGGACAAGTGCTGCACAGCGCCAATTGGAACGCCCCGATGCTTCTTCTGGGCATTTGCTTTGTGTCGCAATAGCTATACGCCGCCTCTTGGGCAGCCACCGCTAAAATCATACCGACAGTTCAACGAGGGCTGGCCGGCGAATTCTTGGGAGGTCACGGAGCCATCAACGGCCTATCAAGCACAATACATTCGTGTTTTGGCTAAATACGTACGTTGAACGCCGCTTGACCAAGCCGCGATCACTTGCGGCCGCATTTCGAAAGTGAAAAAGATAGAGCGCGCGGACCAGACTGGCTTCGGCTCAGAGCCAAGCCAAATTCATAGAACAAAACTCGGCCTCCTCAGTGTCGGCTTGGGGTCAAAAGTTGACCTGACGGCCCTTAAGTTGGCTAACTCAGCGGACATCTCGCCATGTCCGTTTCGTGTCCGATAGACGACATTGCGCTCTCGATTTTGAAAGGTTGGAGAGACCCAGTTCAGGCTGCCTTTAAATTGCACCTGACTTGCTCAGGAAAACGGCGTGCCGATGACCATATAGTTGGCCCGTTGCGGGCTGCGGATTGCAGCTAAGGTCGAGAGGAGGCGTTCAAGAGCGACTCCTATTTAGCTTAACAAGCGAATTCGGCGACAACAGCAGTTTGCGAGGGTAATTTCCATGCACTTTGTGAAGTTCGTCAAATTCCACAATTAGAAAGTTAGAAAGATTATGCGCATCGCCATGGTTGGCACGGGTTATGTGGGGCTGGTTTCGGGCGCCTGTTTTGCCGATTTCGGCCACCAGGTTGTCTGCGTGGACAAGGACTCCGATAAGATCGCGAGGCTTTGCCGCGGCGAGATCCCGATCTTCGAACCGGGCCTCGATGCGCTGGTTTCAGCGAATGTGAGGGCGGGCCGTCTGAGTTTTGCGACCGATCTTGCCGCCCCCGTCACTGAGGCCGATGCGGTGTTCATCGCAGTCGGTACGCCGTCGCGGCGCGGCGATGGCCACGCCGACCTCACTTACGTTTATGCCGCCGCACGCGAGATTGCAGCAGCAATTTCCGGTTTCACGGTGGTCGTCACCAAATCGACCGTGCCGGTCGGCACCGGCGATGAGGTCGAGCGCCTGATCCGCGAAGCCAATCCGACCGCCGACGTGGTGGTCGCTTCCAATCCGGAATTCTTGCGCGAGGGTGCGGCGATCCGCGACTTCAAGTTTCCCGACCGCATCGTGGTGGGAACTTCGGACGAGCGCGGGCGGAAAGTGCTCGGCGATGTTTACCGGCCACTGTCGCTCAACAAGGCGCCGCTGATGTTCACGACGCGGCGCACCGCAGAGGTGATCAAATACGCGGCCAATGCATTCCTCGCCACCAAAATCACCTTCATCAACGAGATTGCCGATCTCTCGGAAAAAGTCGGCGCCGACGTGCAGGAGGTCGCGCGCGGCATTGGGCTCGACAACCGTATCGGCTCGAAATTTCTGCATGCAGGTCCCGGTTTCGGCGGCTCCTGCTTTCCGAAGGATACGCGTGCACTGCTCAAGATCGCACAGGACCACGACGTGCAACTACGGATCGTTGAGGCGGTGCTTTCCGTCAACGATAACCGCAAGCGCGCGATGGCGCGCAAAGTATCGAGCGCCGCCGGCGGCAGCCTGCGCGGCAAGACGGTTGCGGTACTCGGCCTCACCTTCAAGCCGGATACCGATGACATGCGCGAGGCGCCGTCGATCCCGCTGGTCACGGGTCTGCTCGACATGGGAGCCAAGGTTCGCGCGCATGATCCGGTCGGCATGGAGCAGGCGCGCCGCGAATTGCCCGACATCGAATATTGCGACGACGCTTACGAATGCGCGCGCGGTGCTGATGTCATGGTCATAGTGACAGAGTGGACGCAATTCCGGGCGCTTGATTTGGCTCGCCTAAAGAGGGAAATGGCGGGATCGTTATTTATCGACCTCCGTAATATTTACAGCCCGCAGGAGATCGAGGCTTGCGGCTTCATCTATGAGGGCGTTGGTTGCGGAGCCGATGCCCTTCAATTTCGCTTGGGGCGTGTGAGGTCAGACCCCTCGAACGGTTCGGTCTGGGGTTCTCGGATCGAAAATGTCTGAGTCGGGGTCAAAGGCAGGTCAAAAGACGTGGACCGCGCAACGTCCGCCCTTCCCCTCAACAGCCCACATTTATGAACAACGCCGCCCGAGCGGAATATGATCGCCCGGCGGCGTTGGTCAGTCCCGGAGCCTCTGAAATCCCCCGGTGTATTTTCGTCTGCACGATGTCATTTAAGGTTCGATGAAGGGATGGGTTCCACCTACTTATGTTCATTAACATATTTTGGTTGAGGCGGGTTTTGTGAACTAAGTCACAGACGGCAGAAGGGGCATCAATTAGGTTTAAACCATCGCAATCCATGACGGGAGTGGCAATTGAAACCGGTAGGACCAACTACGAAGATTGGTGTTGAGACCCTCCGCGCTCAGTATGCCGAGTTGCTTCGTCTCCGCGGACATCTTGAGCAGCTTGAGCGTTGGTCGGGCGACACGGCTGAAAGTCGAGCGACAGTTAAGAGATCCGAGCCTGCGAATGGTCGCCGTCTGAAGCCGGTTATGCGGCGTGCACGGTCCCGCCGGCGCCGCCAATACTCCACCATAGACAGGGTCGCGCTCTTAACGCAAAACTGAGCGCTGATCTTGCCCAAAAGCAACGCCCGGGGATCGCTCCGAGGCCCGCGATCGCCGGGGGATCCGCCCGACAGCGCCATTCCGAATTATTGGCACCGCTGTCGCTGTTGTCAAATTCAACTCGATCAAACCGCCATATTTAAGAACGCCACGCCGAGAAAATCACTCTGGCGCCAGATCAAACTGCATGTTCGAGCGGAATGGAAATTATCGAAGGATAGTTCAAATTCGAGCGGCAACACTTTCAGGCTCCGCACGTGAATGCCGGCGCCCCGGTTTGTAATATCGCGAACGGCACAGGAAAAAACGCCAACCTTAGTGTCGAAAAATAACAACGCTCCTTTGGTGATCTTAGTTCGACCGATCAACCGCCGCTCAAACAAATGATGTTCGTCAATTTCTTGAAAGATCATGTCAGCAGACGCCTTAGAAAAAAGCGCCAAAGCGCAATGCAATCGCCTGACGGCTTTCCAGGGACTCCCGGAATGTAAGCAAATCCGGATTGAGAGGTAGCGGTTCTGCGCAATGCCGCAACTAAAAGCGTGCATTAAGCTTGATGTCTCCGCTTCGGGTTCATTTAAGGAGCCGGCGGATGGTGCCGGCGGCCGACAAGCACGCGATCCCGGATTTCCTGCGATCGACAAACGGGCCGATGCGCGGCGGTTCGAGCATCGACCGGGAGGCCGAGGCCTGGCCGAAAGCACCGCGTTGGCCCTTCGATGGCATAAGGGGATCGTTTGTTACCAGCGAACGGGTGCCCATATCAGGGCCAGTCGCTGGCCCTCAACGATCTGACCCAACGTCATTTTCGAAGCCACTGCGTCGCGAAGCCTCTGATAGAAGTCGCGGTCGCGTCGCGATGCGTTTGCGGTCGCAAGGTCGAGCCATTTATAGGAAAGAATCACGTCCTGCGGCACGCCATGCCCCTTGTCATAGCTCAGGCCAAGCCTGCTCTGCGCAAACGCATCGCCTTGCGCGGCGCCCCTCTGATAGAGAGCGGCAGCGACGGCGTAATTTTGCGGCACACCGAATCCATTTTCGTACATGAAACCGAGCCGTCCCTGTGCGTGCGCATTGCCGCGTGCCGCCGCAGGCGCCAGCGCGCGCACGGCCCGCGCGTAGTCGCCCCTCGAGTAGGCCATCGTGCCGCGCGTCCACCCGTCGGCGCTGGCAGGACGAATTGGCGCGGCGCTGGTCAGGAGAATGACAAGCACTACTGCCGCATCAGTGAACGTTCTTGTTGCGCGGGTCACTTAGAGTGCTCTCACTGATGGTGCCACGGAGCTTCGAGCGAAGTTCCTCCGCAACGTAATGTGCATCCAGGCTGTCGCGGATAATCTGGGGGCGGATGAAGATGATCAATTCAGTGCGCGACTTCGTGTTATCTTGATTCGAGAATGCATTACCTATCCCCTGAAGGTCATCCAGCAACGGAATTCCGCTCTTACTCTCATTCTTCTGGTCCTGGATCAGCCCGGCCAGCAGCACCGTTTGGCCGTTGGCGACGGAAATCGAGCTCTTGACCTTTCTTTCCGAGATGGTCGGGGTTAACGACGTGGCCGCATTGGTTGAAGGCACGACGTTGCTGATCTCCTGCTCGATCTCGAGTCTCACATTGCCATTGGCGCTGACGCGGGGAGAAACGTGCAGGATGATGCCGGTGTTGCGATAGTCGACGGTGTTGACGATGGTGTTGCTGGCGGCGGTCGCAGCATTGAGAACGCTCGCCGAGCCGGTCGTGATCGGAACCTGGTTGCCGACCTGAAGCGTAGCCGATTGGTTGTTGACCACGACCAGCGACGGGTTGGACAACACCTTGACGCCGGTGACCGTGTGCAAGGCAGAGAGGATCATGGCCGGCTGAGCTTGCTGGCCGACGAGGAAATTGAATCCGGGAAATGCCTGGTTGATGAAGGAGTTGACGACCGTTCCGGCAGCTCCGGCAGCGTTCGTCGCCGCTGCCGTTGCTGTGTTGGTGGCGGGCGCCACCGTCGACGTGGTGTTGAGAAGCGACCCTTGATCGGGCCTCAGTCCCAAAGCGTGGCTGGTCAGATAGAACTGAACGCCGAACTGGAGTTCGTCGGTGAGGTCGACTTCGGCGATCGTGGCGTCGATTGCGACCTGCAGCTGCGGTTGGTCCACCTGCCGCAGCGCCAATTCAATGATCCGGTAGTTACCCTGATCGGCGTAGATCAAGAGCGAATTGTTGACGGCGTCGGCGGTAATCCGGACATTTTGCAGCAGAGGTTGCCCCCCGCCGGAGCCGGAGCCACTTCCCTTGTCAAGTTGGCCGAAATTTCCGCCGGCTGCGCCGCCCGGCGTTGCGCCAAAGCCCGATGTTGAACCCGAGCGCGACCCGAAGCTACCGCCAGCTGACGCACCGGGATTGTTGCCGGTGCTGCTGTTGTTACCGGTGCCGCTGTTGTTGAGGGACGACCGGTCGGCCGCCGTCAGGCCCGCTGTCAAGCCTGACCCGGGCGCGATCTGGTTTTCGGGACTGTCGAGCAGGCTGCCCGAGGAAGATCCGCCGCCGAACATGTCGGTCAGCACGCGCGCGATCTGCTTTGCGTCGCCGTACTTCACCCGATAGACGTGAACACTGGTCCGCGTGTTGTCCGCACGGTCCAGACGCTTGATCCAGGTCGCCGCCGTACGAAGCAAGGCCGGCTTCTTGCTCACCACCAGGATCGCGTTGAGCCGGGTGACCGGCTGAAATTTGATCATATTCTGGCTGAGACCGTTGTCACCCGAATCCACAATCTTTTCGAGTTCCACAATAATCGGCTCCGGGCCGCTGCTGACGACGGGGAAAATTCCGACCGATTGACCCCGCATCCAGTCGACGTCGAAGCTGAGCGCGCTATCCACTGCCGAGCGACGTTCCGCACCGGTACCCTGGATCAGAAGCAGATTCCGCGTCGTGTCGCCGCGCACCATGCCAGGTTTGGTCGTGAAACTGTCCATCAGTTTCAGCAGGGTCTGCGCCGATACATGTTGCAAGGGTACGACGGAGACACCGTAGCCGGGCTCGGGGCTTGCGGCGGCGGCGTCGACCCGGCCCGCGCCGACCGCGTCGCCAAGCGGCGTCAGGCGATAGCCGGCAGTGTCCCGAACAAGAGCAACCCCGCTGATGCGCAAGGCACTTTCGAGCACGAAGATGATGTCGGATTTGGCCACCGGCCGCACCGAGACCAGGCTGACCGTGCCCTGGACCCTTGGATCGATCGTGTAGCCGGTTTGCAGTATGTCGCCCAACACCACCTTGGCCACGGTGGCCACCGGCGTATTTTCGAAATTGAGCTCAAAGCCGCCACCGCTTGCAACGGGTTGCGGGCGGTTCTCGGCGATATCGGTTACCTGGGTGCCCTGAAACACCGCCGGCTGGGCTTTTTGCCCGGCATTGGTCGCCGCACCGCCGTTCGGCTGTGGATAACGAGGCAAGGTGTCCAGTGAACGCACCTTGTCGATGACGTCGACATCGCCGTTGCTGGAGCTGGTGGTCGCCGAATTGCAGGACGCGAGTGCCACCAACGACGCCAATAGCAGGACGGCACCAATACTGCGACCTACCAGCGGGGACAGGCCCGGGTTGCCGACACCTATCATGTTTCCGCCGTTCTAAAATTTACGGGGCCAAAGAATCCCCCACACAGTCTAAGCCAAACGGCACCTCTTAGCGGCGGAAACATGACGAAATTAACTAAAAAAGACAACGACATTTGCGGACGTTTGCACAAAAAAGACAATATCGGGCGCCAGCGCTATTGCGCTATAGGGAGGCTGGTTCCCTTCCGAAGCGGATAACCCTCGCGCTTCGTACTTTTGTAACGTTTCAGATCGATAACCTTCTGAAGGCCGATGACCGGCGGTAAGCGGCGGCCCGACAGTCTCCGCCGATCGGCGCCTCAGGAAAAGCGGCGCGACTGGAGACACCATGACCGGCGACGAATTTTCGCAGTTCTTAGAACATCTTAGTCGTCAGAATCATCTAATCCAGGCCGCCCCTAACGGCGAGCCGACCGAGCAGACTGGGTCTGGACGCCCGCAATCCAAGCTGTGGGAGCTTACCGACCTTTCGCCCAGCGAGTTCGCTGACGAAGCCGCCCGCTTTGCCAAACTCGATCGGGTCACGCTCCAGGACCTGCTATCGGCTCCGGCACTAAACGAAGGTTTTTCGCAGCGTTTCTTGAGGGAAATGATGGTGTTTCCCTATCAGGCCGCCGATGGAGGCGCCGTCTTGGCGGTCGCGGACCCGACCGATACCGCGGCGCAACGCGCCGCCGAGATCGTGCTCAGGCAGGATGTCACGATAAAGGTGGCATCGGTCGAGGACCTTGCGGTTGTTCTCGGACGGCGGCTGGGGGACGACGACGTCGAACTCGCCGACGGCAATGGGCCGCACCAGCCGCGCGAAGACGATATCGAAAGCCTGCGTGATCTTGCGAGCGGCGCGCCGGTGGTCCGCGCCGTCAACGATCTACTGGAAAAGGCGGTAGAGCTGCGGGCCAGCGATATTCACATCGAACCCTTTCAGGCCGCGCTCGTGGTCCGCATGCGCATTGACGGGCTGCTGCGGCCCATCGCAGCGCCAGCGCGCGTGTTGCCGCAGGCCTTGATTTCACGCATCAAGATCATCGCAAATCTTAACATCGCCGAGCGCCGGCTGCCGCAGGACGGCGCGGCGCGGTTGCGGGTCGGGCGCGCCGATATCGACATTCGTGTCGCGATCATGCCGATGCAGCACGGGGAATCCGCCGTCATTCGTATCTTGCCGAAGGATCGCGGGCTCCTGGTCGTTGAAAAACTGGGTTTTTCGCCGGCCGACGACGTCACGCTCAGACGATTCTTGAAGCTGCCGCACGGCATGATCGTCGTCACGGGCCCGACCGGGAGCGGCAAGACCACGACGCTGGCGACTGTGCTGTCGATCCTGAACGAGCCGGGCCGGAAAATCCTGACGATCGAGGACCCGGTCGAATACGACTTGCCCGGCGTCAATCAGGCTCAGATCAAGCCCGCGATCGGACTAACCTTCGCCGCGGCACTGCGTTCTTTCGTGCGCCAGGATCCTGATGTCATCATGGTGGGTGAGGTACGCGATGCCGAAACCGCGCACGTCGCGGTTCACGCGGCCCTCACGGGTCACCTTGTTCTGACCACCCTTCACACCGAAATCGGCTGCGGCTGCGGTGCCTCGCCTGCTCGATCTCGGCGTCGAGGGATATTTGCTGCGGTCGACCTTGAGAGCGGTGGTCGCGCAGCGGCTTGTCCGGCAATTATGCGATCGCTGCAAGACGCCAAAGGCACTCAGCGCCGCCGATTTTGCCGAGGACCCGCGCCTGGGCGCGCTCGGCTTTCGAAACGGCGAGATGCTTCAGGCGCCTTGCGGGTGCGAACGCTGCGGCGGGACGGGTTATCGCGGCCGGCTGGGCGTGTTCGAAATCCTCGAGCTCACCGATGAGATTCGCGAACTGATCGGGGAAAAGACCGATGGATTGAAAATCGATCAGGCCGCGATCCGTGCCGGCATGACGACGATGGTCGACGACGGCATCGCGAAATGTCGTGCCGGCCTGACGTCGCCTGCGGAACTGCTCCGCGTCACCAGCGTGCGGTGAGGAGAGATCGTGCCGAATTTCCGCTACCGGGCCCTGACGCAGAACGGAGAGATCGTGCATGGCACGCTCTCGGCGCCGACGGCGAGCGAAGTGGCGCATCGCATCGAGTATCTTCGGCTGCTGCCGATCGAAACCGTCGAAGACAAGGCGGCCAAGGCCAAAGACCGGTCCGGCTTTGGCTTCTTCCGCCGGCCAAGCTCGGCGGAAGTGACGACATTCACCCGCGATCTCGCTCTTCTGTTGAAGGCGGGCGCGCGTCTGGACGATGCGCTGGAATTGCTGGCCAGCGACAACGATGTCGGCCGACTTCGTCCCGTGGTCGGCAAATTGCGGGCCTCGGTTCTGTCGGGTGAAAGTTTTGCCGGCGCGGTGGCGGAACATCCATCGCTGTTCCCCGCAATGTATGTCGCATTGGTGCGCGTCGGTGAAGTTTCGGGAACGCTCGATCAGGTGCTTGAGATGCTGGGAATGGAGCGAGCACGCGCCGAACTGATGCGCCGCAAGTTGACGGACGCGATGCAATATCCGGCCTTCGTCCTGATTGCCGCGGTCTGCGTCATGCTGTTCTTCATTCTGTTCGTTTTGCCGCAGTTTTCGTCCGTGCTGCAGGACTTCGGCGCAAAGTCGGACTCCGCGCTCAGCGTCTTCATCAGGCTGTCGGAATTCCTTCGTGCGAACGCCGTCACCGTGACGCTTACGGTCGCCTTGGTGTTGGCGTGCCTCTGGTGGCTGCTTCGCCGGCCGGGCGCCGCTGGCGCGATCATGACCGCGATCTCCCGCGTTCCCGGCATCGCGGCTGTCTTTCAGTTCTATCGCACCAGTCTCTTCTGCCGGAACCTCGGCGTTCTGCTCGGCAGCGGCGTCAATCTTTCGGCCACCTTGCGCATCCTGGTCGACATCATGGCGGTGACCGGAAGCGTCGCGACCTGGACGGCGGCGGCGGATCGCGTCCGCCATGGCGGCAAGCTTTCGGACGCTCTGCTCGCCTCGAGCAACATGCCGCCGATGGCGATCCGCATGCTGCGGCTGGGCGAGGAGACCGGGCAATTGCCGGTGCTGGCAGGCCGGGTTGCCGAATTCTATGAGGCGAAACTGCAGCGCAGCCTTGACCGCATCGTCGGGATCATCGGGCCGCTCGCCATCATCACCATCAGCGCGGTCGTCGGAGGACTGATCGTATCGGTCATGACTGCGCTGCTGTCGGTTACGCAACTGGTCGGATAGAGCAGGGGTTGGTCATGATGAAATCGGTGGCACGCATTCGCGGGTCTTTCGACAGGAGCGCAGAGCGCAACCGCTTGGGCCAGCAAGGGTTCACGCTGGTCGAGATGCTGGTGGTGATTACGATCATCGGTCTCATCATGGGCCTGATCGGCCCGCGCGTTCTGAATTATCTCGGAGAGTCCAAGGTCAAGGCGGCGAAGATTCAGCTGCAGAGCTTCTCAAGCGCGCTCGACCTGTTCTACCTCGACGCCGGCCGTTTCCCCTCGACGGCAGAAGGTCTCACCGCCCTGGTACAGCGCACGCCGGGTGTCGCTGCCTGGAACGGGCCATATCTCAAGGGCGGCAACGTCCCGAACGATCCCTGGAACCATCCCTATCTGTATCGCTCGCCCGGAGAACGCGGACCCTTCGATATCATGTCGTACGGAGCGGACG
Source organism: uncultured Alphaproteobacteria bacterium (assembly GCA_963722265.1). Lineage (GTDB taxonomy): Bacteria > Pseudomonadota > Alphaproteobacteria > Rhizobiales > Xanthobacteraceae > Bradyrhizobium. The sequence goes on from CAVRKR010000006.1 coordinate 139,519, forward strand.
GTCAGGAAGGCGGTAGCGGGCTTGCGGCGGACATTTCGATCGAAAACCTGACCAGCGCCAAAAATGAATAGGGCTTCGCAACGCGGCTTCACCTTGCTTGAGATGGTGTGCGTGCTCGCGCTCATCGCCATGATGGCGGCGGTGCTGCTGCCGTTCATCCCGCAGCATACGTCGCGCTCCCGCCTGCAGGCCTATGCCCTGCAGGCCGCGACGCTGCTGAAGGCGGATCGCAACGCGGCCATTCGCCGCGGGGTGGACGTCGCCACGCTGGTCGACGCGTCAGGCCGCTCGATCCGGTCGGGCGCGAGCGCGGATATGGTCATCATACCCGACGATGTCCGCTTCGAGGCACTGTTGCCGCAAACCTGCAACCGGCGTCAGGCCTTGTCGACCATCAGCTTCTTTGCCAGCGGAATGTCATGCGGCGGGACCATCGCGCTGACGCGGCTCGATGCCGGCTATGAGGTTCGCGTCAACTGGTTGACTGGAAGGATCGAAATTGTTTCGTACGACTCCTCCACCAATTGACGGTCGCGACGCCGGCTTCACGATCATCGAGGTATTGATCGCGTTGGCGGTGGTGGCCGTTTCAATTGTCGCGATCGGATCCGTGATGTCGACCAATGTGCGCGGGGTCCGCTCGCTCGAGCAGCACGTGACCCTGATGCAGACAGCGCGGTCGGTCATGGCGACCGAAATCCCGCCGCGTGCCGAGCTTGGTCCTGGGGCATTGTCGGGGCAGGCCAACGACTACCGGTGGAAGATTGACGTCGGACCGATGGGCGAGGAATGGGCCGTGCCCGATGCGGACGTCGCCTGGATTCCTGCGCTCGTCAGGGTCCAGGTCCGCTCCCCCACCGGCGCGGTCTCGGACATCAAGACGGTTCGCCTGATGCCTAAGCCACCAAAATCTGGGCCATCAAAATGAAGGGCTCGCCTGCAAGGCAACGGGCTCGCGAGAGCGGCTTTACGCTGATCGAGACGCTGGTGGCGCTGGCATTGATGGGGCTGGTGCTCTCGGCGCTGGCCAATCTCACCGCGCAATGGCTTCCGAACTGGAATCGCGGCCTAGAGCGCATCCAGCGCAGCGAGCTGATCGGCATCGCGTTGCAGCGGATCGGCGCCGACCTCGCGGCCGCCGAATATGTGCCGGCCAATCGCGGCGAGCGCCGGCCGCTGTTTGATGGCTCGGAGCTGTCAGTCACGTTCGTGCGTACGGCGTTGGGTCCGAACACCGGGCCGGGGCTGGACGTGGTGCGGCTCGGTGAAACTAGCGAAGGGCAAGGCTTTGTCACGGTCCGTTCGCGCACGCCGTTCCGGCCGTTGCCGCTGGCATCGTCGCTTTCCGAACAACTTCATTTCGGTGAGCCGGTCTTATTGTTGCGGCCGCCGTATCGGCTGTCGTTCGCCTATGCGGGTCAGGACCGGGTCTGGAAAAGCAGCTGGCACGATGCCGACAAGCTGCCGTCCGCCATCAAGCTGACGGTGCGCGACGCGGCGAGCGAACGGATCCTCTCGATTTCGACCGTGACGCCGGTTCATGTCGATTCGCCCGCGCAGGGTGACTGTGATGCGCAGCCGGGCGGTAACTGCGACGGCAAGCCGGGTGACCAGAATAATCCCCAAGGCGGTACACAGGGAAACCCTCAGGGTAATCCGCAGCCAATGGGTAACCAGGGAGGCCGGTCGTGAGGAGGGATCATCGATGCGCGGCTGCATCGTCCTCGCGAACGCGGCTTCGTCATCATTGCCGTGCTCTGGATTCTTGTGGCTTTGTCGGCGCTGGCGACGATCTTTTCGGTCTATCTGGCCAATTCGGCCCTGGCGCTCGCTGTCACCGATGTCGGGCTGAAGACAGAAGCCCTGGTGTCGGCCAGTCTCGAACTCACGGCCTATCAGTTGCTGCTTGCGGGCGAGAAGGGGCGCCCCGCGCAAGGGTCGTTCCACTTCCGGCTGGACAACGCGGACGTGCTCGTCAGCTTTACGTCGGAAGGCGCGCGCGTCGATCTCAATTCCGCGTCCAAGGAGATGCTGTCCAATCTGTTTGAGGTGCTCGGCGCGGATCAAGGCGTCGCCAGCGAAGCGGCCGACCGGATCGTCGGATGGCGGACGCCTCCCAAGGCCAATTCCATCGACGCGGAACAGGCGCTGTATGCGACCGCAGGCCTTAGCTACTCTCCACGACAATCACCGTTTACCCATGTGAACGAACTCGGCCTTGTTCTGGGCGTGCCTCCTGCCTTGCTCGATCGCGCCTTGCCGTTTGTTACGGTTTTTAGCGGGTCGACCAACGTCGATGTCCTGATTGCCGCGCCCGAGGTGATCGCCGCATTGCCTGGGATGACCCCTGCGGCGTTGAATGATTTCCTCAAGCAGCGGGCGTCATTGCCGAGGGACCAGACGGCGATCGCAGCCGCGCTCGGCCCGGCCAAGGCCAGCGCGACCCTGCCCAAGAGCAAATCGTTCCGTGTCCTGACGACGCTGCAGTTCGACAATGGCCGTCGAACCGCTTCGGAAGTCGTGATCACATTGGGCGGAGACAAGGACCCCTTCCATGTGCTGTCGTGGCAGGACGACGTGACCGGTCTGCGAACGCGCAAACTGGCGAGCGGTTGACGATCATGATTTCTGAAATCAAAGCGCTGTTCGATCAATGGATCGCGGCCGTGGCCCGTGCCGTCTATTCCGCAATCGGCTGGTTCGTGCCCCCGCGGCAGATACTGCTCAACGAGCAAGGCGACCACTCGTTCATGGCGAGGCTGATATCGGAGGGAAAGGGCCAGGGTCTGCCGGAAGTTTCCTTTCGTCTCCAAGGAGGCCGGCCCAATCCGCCGTTGCCGGCGGATTGGGTGGCGGCGTTTCGCGGCAGCCGCGTTGAAGCGCAGATGGCCTCCGGTCAGGTACTGTTTCGTTCGCTCGATTTTCCAAAACAGGCCGTCGATTTTCTCGACGGCATGATCCGCACACAGATCGATCGCCTGACGCCATGGGCCGCGGACGATGTCGTATTCGGCTGGAGCGCGCCCTCGGCCATTGCCAACGAGCGCGTTGAGCTGACGCTGGCCGCGACCTCGAAGCAGGAAATCCAGCCTCTGGTTCAGCTCGCCACCAATGTGGGGGCGGCATCGATTGCCGCATTCGCCGTGCCGCCGACGGCCGCCGCGGTGAAGATCAGGGTTTTCGAACAGATGCTGCAGGGCGCAGGGGGCCGCGCCATGGACGTGCCGCGCATTTTGCGGTTTGCGCTGCTGTCCGCCGGCATTGCTGCTGCGGTTTCCCTGATGGTTGCGGCCTATGTCGGCAGTAACCTTGATTCCGATCAGCAGCAATTGATGCGCCGGATTTCGGAGCGCCGTGCATCGTTGCGTCTCAACCCGAGCGCCGGCGGATCGGCGTTGAGCCTGCTTGCCAAGCGCAAGCAGACAAGCCCATCGAGCGTCGTTGTGCTGGAAGCGCTTTCGCAGGCGCTGCCCGACGGCACTTATGTGACGGAGCTGCGGATCGAAGGCGACAAGGTTCAGGTTGTCGGCATGACGCAGGATGCGCCGTCCCTTATTCGACTGATCGAGAAATCACCGCAATTTGCCCGGGCTACTTTCTTTGCGCCGACCACGCGCGCGCAGAATGAGCCGGGTGAGCGGTTCCACATCGAGGCCCGCATCACGCCGTCTTTTGGATCTGGCTCATGAATTCCGCGGCCACCTGGAGAAAATTGCTCACAACCTCGCCCATCGTAGCGGCGACGGTTTACGCGGGCCTCGTTCTTGTGTTGCTTGCGTTGGTTGTGAGCTCTGTGGTCGATCTGCTCGGCCAGCAAGCTGCGGTGGATGCATCGGCGGCCATGCTGGAGCAGCTTGAGGGGCGCAAGACGCCGGGCGGCCGATCAGCCGATGCCGCCATGCCTTCTGGTTCTCCGTTTCTTGAAGGGGCAACGGTCACGGTCGCAGGTGCCGGCCTGCTTCAGCGCGTTGCGGGCGCGGTGACGAAACTCGGCGGCAACGTCCTTTCGTCCCAGCTCGATGTGCAGGGCACGCATGCCAAGGCGGGATTTGTCAGCATGGTCGCGAGTTGCGAGCTCGACCAGCCTTCGTTGCAACCGCTCATTTACGATCTCGAAGCCGGAATGCCGTTCCTGTTTATCGATCAGCTCTCCGTTCAAGCCCCAACCACGACATCGGGCGAGGGGAAATTGCGAATTCTGCTGACGGTGTCGGCGCAATGGCAGGGTGCAAAATGATGCGCAAACTTATGATCGGATTTGTGGTTCTGGCTCTCTCGATGTGCGGAGGCGGGTCTGTCGCGCTCTCCGCCATTTCCACCCTCGCGCTGGACGATCCGGCCGATGGCGTGCGTGCGGACTCTCCGGCAGCGCCGGGCCTGATAAAGTCCCCCGCTGCCGCGGTGCAGGTGACCGCGCCGCCCCCTGCGCCCACTGCACCTGCACCTGAACGGGTCTTGAGCGCCAATCCGCTGTGGGCGATGCCGCTGGCTCAATTTCCCGCCACGCGCGAACGGCCGATCTTTTCGCCGTCGCGGCGGCCGCCGGCCGCCGCTGTCGCACCTGTGATGGTCCCGAAGGTGGTCGCAATGCCCAAACAAAAGGAGCCCGAGCGTCCGCAGCTCTCTTTGGTCGGCACCATCGTAGGCGACGACGAAGGATTCGGGATATTTCTCGACCAATCGACCAAGGCGGTGGTCCGGCTGAAGGTCGGCGAGGACTTTCAGGGCTGGAAGCTGCGATCGGTTCAGGGCCGGGAAACGGCGCTCGAGAAGGATCAACAGGTCGTCACCCTGGTGTTGCCGCAGCCGGGTCTTGGGCAGATCTCCACTGAAGGCTCTCCCCCACCACCCCCACCGCCGTCCCCACCATCACCGGCCGGCCGCCCGATGCGGCCGGCAACGCCAGAGTCGCGACCGGGTCGATAGATATCACCAATGGATCGCGGAGCGGCAGAGCCAGTATTGTTGGAGCCCAGATGCAAACAACAGACCGATCGCGAGAAACGGTCCGAACGACAGCGACGTCTGACTGTTCAATGGCCGTCCCGCCCATCGCGTCATGCCCGCGCAGGCCAGCGCGGTCAGGGTGGCAACCAACAGAAGCACGGGAAGCCCGCTGACGCCGACCCAAATTCCGGCGGCCGCCAGGAATTTGACGTCGCCCAGGCCAAGGCCCTGGACTTTTCTGAAAGGGAAATAGAGCCGCCTCAGCAGCCAGAAGATGGCTCCAATGGCCGCGCCCTCAAGGGCAGCTTCCAAACCTGCGGCGGGACCATCGATGATCACGGCCTTTGACAGGCCGAGACCGGCAATTGTCAGATTCAACCAATCCGGAATGATCCCGTAGCGTATGTCGATCCAGGCAAGGATAGCGCCGAGCAGGCACAGCAATCCGAACGATACGACGAAAACCATACGCGGCGCCTGATCCACCAAGTGAAAGGGATCGATCGTCTGGATCAGATCAGAGCATAGGACCTGCGGCAATTGCAAAATATCTGAACAATATCAGACGGGCATTGAGGTCGTGCTCGAAAGGCCCGTATGCGAGCGCCTGATTTTGCGGATCTTGCTCAGTTCGGCGAAACGAGCTCGGCTGGCTCGTATCTGTTGCTCTGGATCTTCAAACGCTTAATTTGACAGCCTGCTAGTGCGCAGCAGGCCGCGCCGAAGTTGTCGTGGGGGTTAGGGACGACGACCTCCTTGATAGACCGGCCGCCAGAACGTGATGAACGCCGATCCCAAAAAGGTAGCCGATTTGCAAGCATGTAACGGCTGCGGTGGCCATCAGGACGATCCACCAAGGCGTCTGCGCAAACGCGATCCCAGTTCCGACCGCAACCACCAGCACAATTGCGAAAACAGGAATCAGCACAACAATTTTGAAGCGCTGTCCAAGAACCGCCCCAACCAAAAAGCTGATCATTGAGAGTGTCATCATGGCGTCTCCCACCGCAGCTAAGTTCTGGTCTCACCCGTTAATTTTTCGTGAAACGGATCGCTGATTTCATTTTGACTTTTGCTGCGGCGCAGTATTGTAACCTCCAAATCAGATACCGTCGAAAAGTAGTCTGCTTGTCGCATTTCGGCAGAATTCAGGTGATGATTTGGAGAGTTCATGAATTGTTTATGAATTCACTGGACTTTTGCCGGCCTTGCCATCTGCTTAGGAGGCCATGGCGACCTTATGGCGGGCGCTATTAGCCTCTGGCGTCCTCAACGTTGAAGCAGAGAGATCGTTCCACTTGATTGGCCGATATTCAAACTCGCAAGTGTCTGCGTAAATCTCGCTGCGTACCGTCTGGCCGAGTGCGAGGCTGCTGGACCCGAAATTTTGGGTGAATCGACACCAAAAGGGCTGTGGCGAAGAACTACTGCGCCGACTGGTTTACAAAGAAATTGCAGCGGTACCAAAATATCTGAAATGTTGCCCTTCATACGACATCGCTGGCGGCGGCTGACGAGATTAATGTTGCGTTGCGCAAGCTCTCACATTATACTGGTTTTCGTTAACCAAAATTTAAATCGGTAAATTGCGTTTTTAATCCTCCAGAATTAAATCGTAAGTGGCGGTGATTATGTCAGTTGGGTCGGATATTCGCGACAAGACCGGACCGCTAAAGGATTTTTCGCGAGCGCCACTGTCGAGTTTTTCCAGCGACGCTATCCCCTATATTTTGTCGACTGCTGACGCAGTTATCATTCTGATTTCGAGTTTGCTGGGCGGGATTGGTTATCAATTGCTGGTTGGCAATGGCGTGACCAATATTCTGCCGCATTGCGCGGTCGGCTTGCTCGCAAGCATGCTCTACATCTTGCGAATGAAAGGCGGCGGTCACTACAATTTTCCAGACAGCGCCAAGCCAGGGGTCGAGATCGGGGAAATACTGGTTTGCTGGTGCACGACAGGGTTATTGCTTGCATTCATCGCATTCCTACTCAAAATTGGCGTCGATTTTTCTCGCGGTGCTTTTGTCATATTTTTTGTGCTTGCGCCTGTTGGCCTGCTGGGGCTGCGCAAGTTTTCGAAGCTAGCCTTGGCAGAAGCTATAACGCGGGGAGCGATCGGCCGGCGCAACTCGGTGCTGGTTGGCGATTTCAATGAAATGGCCGCGTTGCAGCCAAAAGATTTGCTGGCTTTCTTTGGTGCATCCAAGGTCGACAGCTTCACGTTGAGCCGGGAAGACGTACCTTCAGCACGCTCATCAACCGACGCTCGCATTATGAATGCGGTCGGTGAATTTGTACGGCGCAATAATTGCCGAGAGCTCCTGCTGGTATTGCCCTGGGACGATGTCGACCGCATTGAGTTCGTCCGAGATCAGATCAAGTGCTTGCCGGTGGCTGCCCGGTTGTTGCCGGACATGCATGTTCGATCGCTGACGCAGTTTACGTCGTCAGCACGTCAGCGAGTATTGGCCATCGAGGTCCAACGGGCACCCCTTAGCGGCCCCCAACAGTTCGTCAAGAGAATCTTGGATATCGTCTTGGCCTCCTTGGCGTTACTATTCTTCTTGCCCGTCATGGCGCTGACGGCCGTTGCGATCAAGCTTGATAGTCCGGGCTCGGTGATTTTTCGGCAGGCCCGAAAGGGATTTAACGGCAAACAATTCGATATTTTGAAATTTCGGACCATGACTGTTCAGGAAAACGGACACCATGTTGTCCAGGCGACACGTGATGACTCGCGAGTGACGACTATCGGACGGCTGCTTCGGTCCTCAAGTATCGATGAATTGCCTCAGCTTTGGAATGTGTTGAACGGCGATATGTCGTTGATAGGGCCGCGTCCTCACGCCTTGGCCCACGACGACTATTTCCAAAAAATCGTAGGTGATTACGCCCATCGCCATCATGTCAAGCCAGGCATCACGGGCTGGGCGCAATGCAACGGTGCCAGAGGCGCGACCCCAACCATCGAACATATTTCGGAGCGCGTGAAGCTTGATCTGTGGTACATTAATAATTGGAGCCTTTGGCTCGACTTCCTGATTCTGATCAAGACGTTTTTTGAGGTGCTGCGAAAGCGAAACGCTTACTGAGTAGCTCACCGGCTTAGTTGCGGATGCGGATAACCTCCGGGGGGCATCAACACTGGCACTTAAATTCGGCGCGTTCCGAAATTTCAACTACAGTGACTTATGTAAATGAACACAGATGTTTAGGGTTTATTTTTGGTGGGTGGACAGGCCTTACGAAGTTATCAACCGGTAATTTTTCGACAACACTCCTGGAAAGAGTTAGTATAATTTTTCATGGGGTCCGGTATGTGCGGATGCTTGGGAAACCGCGGATGAGCAAGAAACTGAACCTCGACGCGATGTCGATTGATGAGATGTGGCAACTTCACGAGGACATCATCCGGGTCCTTTCCACTCGGCTAACTTCGGAAAAACGCGAGCTGGAAAAGAGGCTCGCGCAGCTTCGTCGGGAAAAAGGCGAAATGCCGCAATCAGATCCGGTGAATCGGAATTTGAAAAAAGGTGCGTCCAGCCAGCGACGTGCCTATCCGAAGGTTTTTCCAAAATACCGAAATCCAAATGAACCTTCCGAAACCTGGTCAGGGCGTGGAAAAAAGCCGCGTTGGTTGACTGCGGCTCTCAAGGGTGGTCGCACGATCGAGGATTTCGTGATCAGCAATACGGAACGGGACAAGAATCGTCTGCAATGGGCGAGACCAGCAGCAGAATAGATCAGCTGGCACCACAATCGGGAAATCGGCCGGCTCACTTGCGAATTTAATCCTAATCCGCGGCTGGCGACGGTTTTCGTTGTGTCACTTTAGGGCCGGGATTGTGGTCGACCCCGCCGGCTAGCATTTCGGCCTCCCGAACAGCCTGCCGAAGGTGAAGCAACTCCGCGTACCGAAAGGTTAAATGCTCCGCGGAACTAACTATGGCGGTCTTCAGCTTGGGTAACGGTAATGGACGCCTTTTGGACACCACGGTTTCGGCCCTGCCTTGAGTTTGCTTCCGGTGGTCGCAACAAACCGTTTCCGGGTTCACTTTGCGAGCGGAAAACAAAAGAATGTGATTGCCTTTGCGGGAACCTCTTTTAGCTGGTTTTCGCGACGCCGCCATGAAACTCGCCCATTAAGATTGACGTTGGCGTCGCTGATTAATTCCGAGGGGCGCCATATGCATTTAGCGCGAATTACCGTAGCCTTCCGGGCAAGGACGGAATGAGATGGCTGTGACTATGGGTCGAGAGCGCAGGCCGCGAGGTTATCCGCAGTCGCAAAACCGGTAATCTCGGTGATCAACAGCAACCTGCTGCGCACGAATTCACAGGTCTGCTGCCGCTTGTGCGTTCAAAGGCCAGCCATCCCGGCTGCCCGGCTGCGTTCTTCTTCAACAATTCTCCGATGTTCAGGTTGGCACGAAACCGACATGGCGGTGCAGTCGCCGCATGTCTGCTGTTTGGGGGGATCAACGGACCTGCCGCGAAGCTATGCGACTTCCGAAATTGACCCACATTCTCGGAAGTCGCGCCTGCAGCCAGTCGATTGCGATCAGCGCGGACCAATGGCCGGACGATCTGAGGTTAAGCGACCGGTAAGCGGCTAAGGCTGGGGAGGACCGCATAAAAATTGCGTCAAAGGCTTGATTAAATATTCGAGCAACATTAAAATCATTCAATGTTGCTTTAAGAGGCTTTAGCTTTATTTAAGAGGCTTTAGCTTTAAGAGGCTTTAAGGGGCTAAAATGCCGAAATTTTCCATCAAGAGTGCTGTTTCAGCGGGCGCGATTTTTCTCGGGATCATCGCAACTGTTCCTGCTCATGCCATGACATTTGACTTTTCGGTAAGTAGCGTTGGCTCCCCCGGCGATATCGCTTCCGGAACGTTTACCGGAAACCTGACCTCATCTGGCATCTATACGCTAACTGGCATCACCGGGACCTTCGATGGCTCCACCATTACCGGACTTACCGGCTATGCAAACGCTGACAATTTACTATTCTATCCAACGCAGCCATTCGTTGATTTCAACGGAATCTCTTTCCTAACGAGCCAACCGAACCTGGGCGCCGTAAACCTGTTTTCGAATTCTGGATACTTCGAAGTAAAGTCTTCGGTTGACAGCGTCGGATACTATTTTGACGGTACGCCGATCACCCTCGCAGTGTCTGCTACCCCGCTGCCGCCCACGTGGACTATGATGCTAATCGGCCTCGCCGGTTTTGGGTTCGTGGTTTATCGACGTAAGGCGAAACCGGAATTCATGGCGGCCTAATCTACTATAGGATCGCAAGTCTAGGACCGCCTTCGGGCGGTCTTTTTGTTGTGTGCCGAGCATGATCGACAGCTTGGAGGTGGAAGTCCTCTACCCAGCCTGATGGCGGCGAAGGGTTAGCGAAGCGCAAGGGCGTTGCCGCGAGGCAGGGTCTGAAGGAAGCGTGGAGCAAAGCCGCGACCCGATGGACAAGAACCGGATAAGCAGGCCTAGCCGGCCGGACGAGCGAGCAACTGATCGCGAAGTCCACAGTCATCAACGACCGGGGTGGTAAATTCGGCGGGTGCGCGGTGAAGGCGGTCGAACTTACCTCGGGAGATCTGTGCCGTTGTCCGGTTTGCCGGACTGAACCCGCCGAAAGGAGCGTTGATCGTGGTGCAGAAGTCAGCAGAGGGCATATTGTGCGCTGGGCAGCGCATGAATCAGGAGGGTTCAAGTCCCTCCGGCGCTCGAATGAGGGGCGCTGTATCCAAAGGTGGGGGTAATGCCTCGCCGGCCAGCGGGTTCGCTCGCTGGAGGACAGGGTGTCCGGAGCGATCTGGAATCCGAAGGGTTTGAGGAGAAGTATCGGGCTGTAATCGAATGGGAGAGATCCCTGATGAACAGGTCGGCCAAAGATGGGGTTAGGTCGAGCCCGCAGTATGGGGGCGAAGGCGTTACTCATTCACCCATCGCACCAAGGTGTTTGCTGGCGGCACGATACGGAAGATTCAAGCGTGACCCCAGGAGACCTGTCGGTGTCCTGGTTTTAAACCAGGTAAGCGACCCTATAAGCGAAAGCGAAATGGGAAGCGATGCACCGCCAGGAGTCGGAGAACGTAATAGTACCTGAAGCGCGAGACGAATAACTCGCGTGACCGGCGACGGCGGATCGAGAGTGGTCCGGGGAAGGACGTTCGTGAATGGATCGAGCTTTGAGCGATTGAGGTAGATGAGAAAGGAGCGTGAAGATGGATAGTTCCCTTTGTGAAAAACCCGAACGTCACGCTTCGAGGAGACTATCCGATCATTTGATGTTCGAAGGTCAGAAGCAGGAGGTCCACTCTCTGGTGGACACGGTAGGTCAGCCTTGTCTCACTGATCCCTTCTCTCCGGACCTCGCAAAGCCATTCATGAAAGCGGAATGCGGGAAAACTGCACGTTCCGTTTGAGTGGCGGACGGAGGCGAGCCCTTCAATGGGCGCCTCCTCCGACCCGACAGGCGTAAGCGGTACGAGCTTCCACGTCCGGCCGGCGGCTACGATCGGGTCTTGAAGCGTGCAGCCATCCAGTACTGACGCATCTCTTCGACGACGACCGGAATGTCCTTGTAGGCTATTCGCGCGAACTGTTCGGTTTCCGGCCCCTTCCTGGGCGGGCCGAGCATCGGGCGCCCCTGATCGTCAACGCAGTGGAACAGGATCGGTAACAACAGACCGTGATTGATGTCGGCGAGATTCCTGAGCGGAGCCCACGCCGATAGTCTCAACTTCATTGCGGCGTAGAAGCCCTCGCACCATGGACCCGCATCGATGTCGTGGTTCGGCTTGCACGCAAAGATCGGTTCGAAGGTCTTGGGTGCGTTGGTGAGCGTCTCAACGATCGCATTGTGACGGACCGCCACGGCCGAGATCGCCGCGAACTCCGGCGTCCCACCATGATTGAACGCGTCGATCCCGATGCCGAGCAGAGGGCAGATCCACTCGGGCGGGTCCATCGATATTGGCCCCGCCACGATCGCAGTCACGAAGCCGTCGAGCATGGATAAATTCCTGGCGGCGGCGCCGGTTCGACCTTGCAGCCACACGTCGAGCTTGTCGAGCGGCATCGCCACCGCCGTCATTGGGGCATGCGCGGAGCGGCGGCGTCGCGCCCTCATGCGGCGAGCTGGCCAGCCGCCTCACGGGCCGCCTTCCAGTTCCAGGCCAACAGTTCGTGGAGCTGATGGCTTTTGGTGCGACCTGAGACGATGCGTTCGAGCACGTCGCAGAGATAGGTCTGCGGATCGAGCCTATTGAGCTTGGCCGTGTTGAGCACCGACGCCAAAATAGCCCAGCTCTCGGCACCACCTTCGCTGCCACTGAACAACGAGTTCTTTCTTCCGAGGCCGATAGGACGCATCGAGCGTTCCACCGTATTGGTATCCACCTCTACCCGCCCGTCGGTCAGGAACACCGTCAGACCGTCCCAATGGCCGAGCGTATACCTGATCGCTTCTGCAAGGGGCAATTTGGCCGAGATGTCCTTGAGCACCTCGGTCAGCCGCGACTTCAGTTCGTCCATGAGCGGTTTGCTCTCGGACTTGCGGGCTGCAAGCCGGATGTCGGCGCTCGTTCCCCGGACGCGCCCCTCGATGGCATAGATCGCCGCGATGCGCTCGATCACTTCCTGGGCGAATGGCGATTTTGTCGACTTGTAGATCTTCACGAACTTGCGCCGCGCGTGGGCAAGACAGAAGGCGAGCCGGATTGTTCCGGCCTCACGCGCGCCCTTGGCCAGCGACTTGTAGGCCGCATAGCCGTCGACCTGCAGGATGCCCGCATAGTCGATCAATTGCGCCGCGATCTCAGCCTTGCCGCGGCCGTCCGCAAATACGTAAGCCACAGCGGGTGGCGACGGTCCTCCCCACGGTCGGTCGTCCACCGCATGAGCCCAGAACTGGCAGATTTTGGTGCGGCCCCTTCCGGGATCCAGGACCGGCATCGGGGTCTCGTCGCAAAAGAACAATGGCGCAGCGTGGATGGTTCGCAACTGGAGTTCATAGAGCCCCTTCAGCCACCACGCTGTTCGCTTCACCCAGCCGGCGAGCGTCGAGCGATCGAGATGGACCCCATGACCGGCCAGGATCTGCACCTGCCGGTACAGCGTCGAGAACCAGGCGAACTTCGAGACCACCACATGGGTCACAAGGGCGGTCGACGCCATACTGTTCTCGATCAGCCGCGGCAAGGCCTTCGCCTGGACCACCGCGCCTTCACAGTCCCGGCAGCCATATTTGGGACGTATCATGCGCAACACCCGCAGGATTGCCGGAATGACGTCCAGCACCTCGCTGACGTCCTGGCCGATCTTGTGCAGGCGGCCTTGGCAGCACGGGCACGCGGTCGTCTCGGGCTCGATCACCTGCTCACAGCGGGGCAGATGCTTGGGCAGCGCGCCGATGTTGCGCTGGGCCTTCTTGCGGGGCTTGCTGGTGGCGCCAGCCGGTTTGCTCGGCACATGATCGTCGTTGGCCGCGGCCGGTAGCGTCACGTCCGTGGCGAGATCAGCAAGATCGAGCGCGAGTTGACCGGCGACGACCGCGGAGAGTTTCTCCGATCGCGAACCGAACACCATGTCCTTGAAGGTACCAATGACGGCCCGCAGCCGATCGTTCTCAGCGTCAAGTGAGAGCACCATCTCGACGAGACGAGCAGGATCTGAAGGAAGATCTTCGGGGCGAAGCGCCATCAACAAATGATACTTCAGATTCGTCAAAATCGCCAGCAAAAATGGGCACTTCTTACATCATCCCAAGCGGGCGCTTCACGCTTTTTGGTGTCACGCGCGTCCAGTCCAGCCCGTCGATCAGCATCGACAATTGTGTCGCCGTCAAAGACACGACGCCGTCGCGGATCGGCGGCCATGTGAAGCTACCTTCCTCGAGCCACTTCGTCACCAGAACCATACCGCTGCCGTCCCATGCCAAAAGCTTCACGCGGTCCGATCGCTTCGAACGGAAAATAAAAACATCGCCGCAATAGGGATCGGCCCGGAGTGCTTCGCTCACCAGAGCCGATAACGTATGAACGCTCTTACGAAAGTCGACAGGCTGGGCGGCCAGCATGATCTTCAGGTCCGTCCGGAACGAAATCACTTGTCGCCCCGCACCGCCGCCAGCACCATAGCCAGTGTCGCCTGATCAACGCCGCTCTCAACCCGGATCCGGGCGCCGGCAATATCGATCTCGATCCGTCCTCGGCTTCTTACCGCCGGCAAGGTCATTGCCATGGCGTCCGGTTCCCCTGAACGACGTGGAGCATCGTTTGATACCGCGGAAACCGGATCGATCTTCACCGCCGCAAACCTTTGGACTGGCTCCTGGCCCCCGCTCGATAGCTGACGTCGCCATATCGTCAGCAATCCGCGAGCCACACCGTGACGGCGCGCCACATCCGATATGTTCGCGTCAGTCTCAAAGCTCTCCGAAACAATCCGCGCCTTCTCTTCCGACGTCCATCGTCGCCGGCGCTGCCGCCCCGTAATCACCTCGACCCGCTGATAAGCGCCACCTTCGTTCCTGGCATCATTCCTGTCATCAAGCATGGAAGTTACCACCGAGCCGCCTCCCGATATCAGAGAATGGCCGCTAATATCGCTCGGAACCCAGACGCGCACGAGGTGGGGCGCAGATACCGGTTACTATTAGGCGACATCTGTCGTACGAAGGCCCGAACGTTGGAAGTGACGAGTAGATGCAGTGATATCGCAACGACCATGCGGCTGAATTCCGGGCAACCGGCCTCCGGCTGGCGGGAAAGGGTGAAACCCGGACTGGCGCTGATCAGCGGAGTCGAAGCCGATGCGACGATGGCTGACATCCAAACTACGGCGTCAATAGAGCAACTATTGCCGCTCAATCCAGCGAACCGCCGTATACGGACCCGTATGTACGGTGGTGTGGGAGGGGGGAGCCGCGAGGTTTCCCCCTATCCCGATTGTGCTGCTTGCATCCGCGATGTCGTGGCACCTTTCTCGGACACGCCGATGGAATTACCGAATTCCCGGCTCTAATAAGGGTTCATTCGCTGAGCGCCCGATCGCCAGGGCGAGAGAGACAGTTCAGCTTTATCGGGCCCGCACCGACCGCAGCAGATAAAGCGTTTTTAGAACCTGCCTCGCGATTGCCGACTCGTACCGTCCGAGCCGCTCGAATAAGCCGTTGTCGAAATTGGCGAGCCGCTGGAAACAAAGGGTCAGGTGTCGCGCGGAGCCGATCGGTTGAGACGTTTGACGCGGATCAGGGCCGAAATAATTACCGGCCGCCTCCAGACTATTGTCCTTCGTCTCGTCTACGTTTTGGATATTGCAAGCTGAAACCCCGAGAATTAGCGGAGAGACATTTGACAATCGCTCCGGAAAGCGGCCGAGCCTGCGATCGCGCAAAATCTCGGCCTGAATCCTCAGTAGATCGGTTTCGATCGCGGTCGTTCGCCGCAGCCGCCATAACAGCGATGCCAGGCGAAGCACGAGTTCACGCTCGACTGCCGTTCGAGCGTCAAAGTCTGCAATGATAGCCGCTTCGAAGCCTCTGTAGTCGTCGATATCCTCAACGATCTCAACAACGGTTTCGGCGCATAGCCCGTGACGGACAGCGTTTCGTCGGGACCGAAGTTTGCCCTCTTCGGTGGTAGGGCCGGTGCTTTTATTGGCGTTTCGTCGATTGGCTTCGATTTGTCGAAGAGAGGTCATTGGCTGCTATCTCCCTCGGCCCTGATGAAGGTTGAGCCCTCGACTATCCCGCCAGTCGTGGCGGCTGAGCCATTGAGCCGCGAGTGCTGCCACAGCCGATACGCGACCGGCAGCGGTTCGATTTTGACACTCCGCCACCACGCAGCCTCGTTACCGTGCCGGTGCAGCTCGCGATGGTGGGCCCGACATAAGGGGACGGTAAACTCATCACTGACTTTGCGGCCGAGCGCCCGAGGCTGAGCAAAACGCAGATGGTGCGCATCGGCAGTCGTACGGCCGCACACCAGGCAGGGCTGGGTGGCAACGAATTTTCGGTGGTCGCTGTCGCGCAGGCGAATGGTCTTGGCCATCACGCGGCCACGGCTGACGCGTGGCTCTTCTGAAGGAGGTGCTGGGGGAGTTGTAGTATCCGGATTAGATCGGGCCATTGCTGCCGCAGCCGGGTTTTCGGCGGCCTCCACGCGCTCGCCGAGCTGCTGATCGCCGAAGGTGGCCAGTTTCGCCTGGAAGCTCGCTTCGACAAGTTGGGCATCGGCAAGCGTCAGTGTATTTTTTGATGACAGACTTTGATGCGCCCAGTTGGCTGCTTCCTCGCTGGAGTGCAGAGCGTCCAGTTCGGCAAGCAGACGATCCCGCGCCAGCGCGGACTGCTCGGTGGATAGAATGACCCTCGCGGAGCGCCCAGGCGCGGTTCGTCGGCGAACATCCCGATCGCTGCCGCCAGCGCGAACGAGCTTGTTAGCTTCCTGCCCGTTCGGGCCGCTCGGCTCGTCGGCATCAGCCTTTGTAATCGCGTCGAGATCCGGCGCATCAACATCGTCTTCTCCGGCAATCCCGACCAGGGTGAACAGCGCATAACGCCGAGCATAGGTGAGAGCAGCTCCCATGCGGTGCGGCGCTGCGGTTTCGCTCGACGCACAGACTGGCCAATCCGAAGAAATCCATTCTCCCGAGGCATGCGCCAGGAGGGTCGTGAGGCGGATTTGCCCTGTAGCCTGGTCGATCCTGGTTGTCTGGATGGTAGCTATCTCGTGCTGGCCTAGGCTCTTGCGCACGATATCGAGGCCACTGGCCAGGGGAGCATATCGGAAGGTCCGATCCGCCTCCCTGGGAAAAGGCGAGCGGATGGTGGCCGTGAGAGACTTTTCCGGGTTGCTGAGCTCGCCCTGGGCCTTGGCGAGGGCCGCAGCGATCGCGCCGATGCTTTCACTGGAGCGGTGCATCTCCGGCCTCCATATCCACGAGGTCAAAGCTGAGAGCCCCCGATTTAGAGCGTTTGGCGCGCAACCCATGTCCGAAGGCTTCTCTGGCGTCTTCCGGAACCAGCTTCTTGAGATCCGCCTTGGCGCCTTCATGCTCCTGATAGGCCGTGCGGGTCCGGCGGAAGATCGCCGTCAATTCCACCCAACTATTGGATGTGCTCATGTCCACGACGCGGGTGGCTTCGGGCCGCGGGCGGGGCGGCTCGACCCCGAACAGGCGAGGGGGCTCACCATCTTGAACGCAGCGCCAGAATTTTTTCTCGGCGGTAAGGAGGAGGTGCTGATAGAGCGGATCGGCTTGAATTGTCATTTCCACCCATTTGCCACCGCCCGTGATGATTGAAAGCACCGCCAAGCGGGAATTCGCGACCCACATATTGTGCTGCAGTTGCGCCATGTGTTTTTCGGCCGCCGCTTCCTCCGAGAACGTCCAGGGCAGCATGAACTTGGCCTCGAACACAGCGCCGGCCGGATCAACGACGCCATCCAGCGTCGCGGCCATCCATCTATGGACGGAGTGTGAATCCGCCGCTGCACGTCCTTGATGGTGTAGCCGGTATTGCGCTCGTACCAGCTCCGGTTGAGGTCCTCGGTGACGGTGCCAAGCTGGACGATCAGATTGTCGGAGAGATCTTCGGGCTCGACCTCGCCCGCTTCTCCCGCCAGAGCCGATGCAGCTCGGCTTCGTCGTCGCCCATGATGATTTGGGCGTCCGAGCCGCCGATGAAGGCGCGGCGATCGCTCTGAGGTTTTGCTAGTATCTTTGAATTCATGGCTTACTCCACCGCCGAGGCGGCGTCCGAATTCGCCGACCTCGAGGATTTATTTCATCCGAATGGAATGAAACATATCATATGGAATGAATAAGTCAAGTCACCCGCACACGTCTCTGACGAGCTCCCAGCTCCGCGCCGGGCGAGCTCTTATCCGCTGGAGCGCGGAGGATCTGGCGCGGGCGTCGGCCGTAGGGCTTACAACCATTCGCCGCGCCGAGTTAACCGATAGCGAGACGTCCATGACAGCAGCGAACGACCTCGCCGTTCGCCGTGCCTTGGAAGAGGCCGGCGTCGAGTTCATCGACGAGAACGGCGGGGGCCCGGGTGTGCGGCTTCGAAAGTCCGGGAAGGAAAAGCTTCTCAAATAAGCCGCTCCAGCGAATGTCGCGCCCGACGCACCTCAACTGCGGCGTCAGGCGGAAGGGCAGTCGGTTGGCGGGAGAACGAGGCTTCCTGTCTTTGTTCGGAATTTAGATTTTGCTGCACTTCCTGTTGATCTGCCCCCTTGTTCCCAACGTGGGAACAGCGCTATAATGCGATCATGCGGGTGATCGCGCGAAACGTTCTTCTTGCCTATGCCCGTGTGCATCCTGAAACAACGGTTCCGCTTGAGCGTTGGTATAGGCTTGTGAAGGCCGCGAATTGGACTTCGATGGACCATATTCGTCGTGCCGTCCCTAAATCCAAGGTGCTCAATCGTGATCGGGTCCGCTTCGAAGTTGCTGGCGGAGACTACCGGTTGATCGCCGCATTCGACTTCCGTCGGCAAATTGCGTTGGTAAAGTTTGTCGGAACGCACGCTGAATACGATGCCATTGACGCTCTGACCGTCGCTAGATTTTGATGAGGCCACCATGCAAATCCGCCCGATCCGCACTGACAGGGATCACCGCGCCGCGCTTGCGGAGATCGAGAAGCTTTGGGGAGCGCCCATTGGGACGCCAGAGGGTGACAAGTTCGACGTTCTCGTGACGCTGGTCGAGACTTATGAGGAAAGGCGGTGGCCGCTCAAGAGCCGGCGGCGATTTGACCCGGTGGATGTGCTGCACTATGCGATCGAGGAACTCGGTCATAGTCAAGCGGAGCTTGCAGACATTCTGGGCTCCCGGTCGCGTGCATCCGAAGTCCTGGCTCGGCGGCGGCCCCTGACCCTCGAGATGATTCAAAAGATCACTGCAAGTTGGAAGATTCCGGCCGATCTCCTTGTGCAGCCTTATAGGGTCGCCGCTAGCGCAGCTTGAGAGAGTGCATGGAGGGCAGCCGGCGTGAAGATCATCGAGAACGGTGATAGACCCGGTGTAAGACTCGAGGGAAGGAAAAGCCTATTAAATAACACGTACAAGTAACGGAGATAAGATTTATACGTAGGGAAAAATGCATCAACGTATCATTCCACTGATCATGTGCGGCGGCGCTGGGACGCGGCTGTGGCCGGCCTCGCGCGAGGTTCGGCCAAAGCAGTTCCTGCCGCTGTTCGGGACGCGTTCGACCTTCCAGGACACGATCCTGCGGGTGTCGGATGCGACGCTGTTTGAGCGTCCGATCGTTATCACCAACGCCGCATACCGCTTCATGGTGCTGGAGCAACTGGCCGAGATCGGGCTTGAGGCCGATATTCTTCTTGAGCCGATGCGGCGGGATTCGGGACCTGCGATTGCGGCGGGCGCGGTGTTTGCGCAAATGCGCGACGGCGAGGCGATGGTTCTGGCGCTCGCCGCCGATCACGTCGTCCGGGATACCGCAGCCTTCGTCGCCGCCTGCCGGGAGGGGCTGGTCGCGGCGGACGCGGGACGGATCGTGACATTCGGGGTCAGGCCTGAGCGCGCCGCCACCGAATACGGCTATATCAGCCCGGGCGATGTGGTGGCGGGCGAAGTCCGCGCGGTGAAGAAATTCGTCGAGAAGCCCGATCCCGCAACGGCTGCCGGATACATCAAGGCCGGTTATCTGTGGAACAGCGGCAATTTCATGTTTCGCGCCGCCGTCCTGCTTGACGAATACCGCACCGTCGATGCCGAAAGCGTGCAGGCGGTCTCCGACGCTGTCACCAAAGCCGGGCGCGATCTCGGTTTCGTGACGCTCGATGCGGCCTCCTTCGGATCGGCGAAAGCCATTTCGATCGACTACGCCGTGATGGAAAAGACCGCGCGTGCCGCGGTGGTGCCGGTTGCCTGCGGATGGTCCGACGTCGGCTCCTGGCACGCGGTTTGGGAACTGTCGGACAAGGACGGTCAGGGCAATGCCGCACAGGGCACGGCCGTGTTCGAGGATTCCCGCAACTGCAACGTTTCGACCGACAAGGCGCTGGTCGCGCTGGAAGGCGTCGACGATCTGGTGGTGGTGGCGACCCAGGACGCCGTGCTGGTGTCGCGGCAAAAGGATGCCAACGGATTGAAGCGGCTGGTCGCGAAGCTGAAGACCGTCGCGCCGCAGGTGACGGAGGAGCACCTCAAGGTGCATCGGCCCTGGGGTTCATATCAGTCGGTTGACATGGGAGACCGCCATCAGGTCAAGCGCATCATCGTCAAGCCCGGCGGGCGGCTCTCGCTGCAGAAACATCACCATCGTTCCGAGCACTGGATCGTGGTGCGCGGCACCGCGCGCGTGACGGTGAATGAGGCCGTCAAGATCGTGCACGAGAACGAATCGATCTATATTCCGATCGGCGCCGTCCACCGGCTGGAAAATCCGGGCAAGATCTCGCTGGAACTGATCGAGGTTCAGACCGGCAGCTATCTCGGCGAGGACGACATCATCCGCATCGAGGACGATTATCAGCGCTCATGAATGGCCCGGAGCCCTCAACGGGCCGGCTGCATTGTTTTGCTTAGGAATCATTGCCCAAGGCCGATCGCGCCTTTTGCGCCGCACAACTCTTGATGTCGTCCGCCGCGCCTCTGAAACGGCCTGGCGTTGAGTTCATCGACGAGAACGGCGGTGGTGCCGGCGAGCCGGCGCTCAGGGGGAGTTGCTGCCTCGCCGCTACGGCTTCGAGCTACCAATTGAAACTATTGTTCATATGAAATATGACAGCCGAACATCGACCATTTAGCCACGCCGGTCACCGCTCATGCGCCATAACAGTAAATTCAGAAGTCAGTCTTGTTGCAGTTAGTCTTGCTGCGTGCTTTGAACTCGGGGTTGTATTTCACAAGTACGCTGGCCAGGCCCTTCGGTACTACTTGGCTGTATCCGGGGTCGACCTCATCAAGTCGCCGGGGGCAGTCCTGCGAGTTAACGGCAGAGGCTGGGATGCATTCGATACGCTGCAATACACGCGAGACCACGGAGGTGTTTATTTCCGCCGGTATATAGAGACTGGTCTTCTCCCTCTTGTCATCGACGGAAAGCGGCTTTCGGATTCTTACCCAGTTCCAAAAATCGGTGGAGCAATCACATCGGTCGGTTCATCGGTCATCATCCTGGATCGACTTGGCGGCCTATATCGTTACAACTTGACGACGGACTCGTTCGCGCCGTTGCAAATTCCTCGATTGCCAAACAACCTTGAGGCCTACGTTCATCATCGTCCCAATTCGCGCTACGACCTTGCTGACGCCAATTCAAAGGATGAATTCCGAGCGTATGACGTTGTGTTCTTATCAGATCGGAAAGAACTCGCCGTCTCCTATGACAAATACGATGCGACGCTCGATAAATTGAACACGGCTGTTTCAGTTATCCCAATTGACATTGCCACTCTCGACCCGACCGGTGACTGGGAGCAGGTTTTTATTAGTGACCCGTACGCACCCACGACGTCGTGGTCCGGTGGCGGCAGGATGGCCTATCACGGAGATGGTAAACTGTACCTCACTGTTGGTGACCATGAGGTGTTAACTGATCCCAACGTATCGCAAGACCCCAGCACAACGCTTGGAAAGATAATTGAGATAGACATTTCGGCGAAAAGGTCGCGTAATTTTGCCAGCGGTGTTAGGAACTCACAAGGATTGACGTTTACCAAATCTGGAGAGTTGCTTTCCACCGAGCATGGTGAGCACGGCGGCGACGAGCTCAACCTTATTACAGAAGGTAGTAATTACGGTTGGCCAAATGTCACGTTGGGCACCGAATATGACAGCTACAATTGGCGGCAGATCGGAGCTTACCCCGTTGGCAAATCATTACCCGGAAGTCATACCGGGTATACGGCTCCTCTATTTGCGTGGGTGCCGAGTATCGCCGTATCACAGCTCATTGAGGTCAACAATTTTGATCAACGCTGGAACGGAGATCTGCTCCTCGGGTCATTGAAGGCATCATCGCTCTATCGTCTGCGATTGGAAGCTGGTCGAGTGTTGTACTCTGAGCCGATTTTTATTGGACAGAGGATTCGCGACATTATGGAAATGACAAATGGAACAATCATATTATGGACTGACGATACGCAGCTTCTCTTCCTTACTGTCGATAAGGACCAGCTTGCACTGAATCGGCGTTATCCAGCCGTGGTTAGCGATGCGATGGTCGACAGCCACTGCTTGGTATGTCATCACTTTGGATCGACTAGTTCCGGAGATTTTGCTCCGACCCTCAGCAATCTGCTCAACCGGCCCATCGCATCGGATGCATTTCGATATTCGCCGGGTCTCCGCGCGAAGCAGGGGACTTGGACCAAGGATCTACTTTTTGAATTTCTGTCCGATCCAACCAAATTTGCAAATGGGACCAATATGCCCGCCTTCAATCTCGATCCGGAGCAAATTAAGAACATCGTTGACGTCCTGGTTCGAGCATCGCCTTCCATTCCTCCAGGCGCCCACTGACGTGGTATTCAACGAGGCGTTCATTGTCGGTCAGACCGCCCATAAGTATCGCATAGTGGATTTGGCGCAGATTGTGGCGCGCATCGTTCCAAGCTGCGAGATCGAATATGCGGCCGAATCGATGATTGCAGGATTCTAGCGTCTTCTCTCTTACGACAATGCTTTTGCGGCCAACGGCCGTCTCGACAACTGCTGCCGGCGAGGGGGTTCGGACGCTCGACCCCGACCTTAGCAAGGTGGATTGCGGGGGCGTTCACCGGGCTTGTTTGATAACTGGCTGTTATCCGACCTTCTTCTCCGCTGGTGGATCATGCAAGCTGGCCCCGATCTCGCGCGCTTTTTCGGCATCGTCTTTCAACCAATTGATGGCTTTAGTCGCTCGTCCAAGCTCATCTCCCGTGGTACTCGGTGGTATGGTATCAAGTAAGTCCTTCCGCATTATCTCAGGCTCCTTGACTGGTATCGCTGGCTGCGACGGTGCGCCTGCCTTGAGGCGGGCGACGTGGCGCTGAAGCTCCTCAATTGGCCATTGCGCTTGACCCGATGGGCGACTACCGCCAAAATCAGCATGACCAGACTGTGCAGCTTCATCTTCAACGGTGCGTGGTTGTATGGCTTCAGATAAGTCTTTCGGTGCGATCGCTGGCTCCGATGCTTTGATGATGTTAGCTATCGGCTCGCTTACTGGTTCGCGTTCAGATTTTATTCGGCTTGGCTGAAAAGAGTTCCGGCCAGCTAACCAAGCCCTTAGCTCGACGATGCGTAGCCGCTGCTCATCGACAAGTTCGCGCAGTTCCTTGATGTCTCTTTCGCGACGGAAGGTGAGAAGTATCGTCAGTGCTTGCGCGACTGCTATTCCGATAACGGCAATTTCTAGGATCTCGACAATTTCTAGATTATTCATCCGACCTCCTCCGGTGGAATGCGCGGCTGCACAATGTAGATGCGACCTGCCCCACTGCAGATAACCTGCGCCAGCCCCAAGGCCAACAATACACCGATATTTGGGGCGCTCCATACAATCATGGCGATTACGGCTGACCTTTAACCCACCGAACCCTGTAATTCAGCTAGGGCCTGTCGTCATTTAGAGGATTCGCAAATCATCTGAAGCGTGATTTATAGGGAGCCTTCTTTTAGGGGGCTTTGCGATGAAGCGCTATGGATTGCGCGACGACCAGTTTGCGCGGATTGAGACTCTTCTGCCGGGGCGTCCCGGCACGGTTGGCCGCAGCAGCGAGCTTGGGAACCGCCTGTTTGTCGAGGCGGTGATTTGGAAATTCCGTTCAGGCGCCCCGTGGCGCGATTTGCCGGAGCGCTTCGGCAACTGGAAGAACATCCACAAACGCTTTTCGCGCTGGGCCGCGAGCGGGGTTTGGGAGAGTTTTTTCAAGACCTTGGCCGATGATCCAGATAACGAATACGCGATGATCGACGCCACCATCGTCCGGGCGCACCAGCACAGTGCCGGGGCCCGTAAAAAGGGGGCCACGACCAAGCCATCGGCCGCTCCCGCGGCGGTCTCACGACGAAAATTCACGTGATCGTCGACGCCCTTGGCAATCCTCTGGCGCTTAGCCTCACCGGTGGCAACGCTCATGACATCACCCAGGCGGAATCGTTGGCGGCCCAGGTCGAGCCCGAAGCACTTCTCGGTGACAAGGGATATGACACCGACAGCTTTATCGCCAGCCTTCAGGTGCGCGCCATCAAAGTTGTCATCCCGCCAAAATCAACCCGCAAGGCCAAACGGGCCTGCGACTTCGCCCTCTACGCCGAGCGTAATCTCGTCGAGCGATTCTTCAATGCTATCAAGCACTATCGAGGCATCGCGACACGCTATGAAAAAACCGCGCGCAACTTCCTTGCCGGACTGCACTTGGTCTGCGCACTCGCTTGGCTTAAATGACGACAGGCCCTAGTGAAGGGCACGGAACTTTCTTAGTTTCCAAGCGATACTTTGGGCGGGCGCGCTGCTTACTATCGGTGACAGGAAAGACCCGTTGCGGTTGCGCGATCAACCATCGGACGCGTCGTAGTCCAATCGATCAGAGCGAGAGCAACGGTTTGAGCCTGGCTCGTACTTCTTCAAGCACGCTTGCGGGAGCCTTGCATATGAACCGCGACCCTCGCTGCTCCCACGAGGCACTGCGCAATTGATCGGTTTGCACAACGCCGCTGATCTCGTCGCTATCTGGCATCGCGACGTGAAAGCTCCAATCACGATCACGCCGCGTGATCGGGCAGGCGATGCACCGACCCGTCAGTTCGTTAAAGGCGAGCGGGGAAAGCACGAGCGCTGGTCGCCGCCCGGCTTGCTCGTTGGCAACCGACTGAAGAAAATCGAGCCAAATAACATCGCCTGTATCGGGGCAGTAGGAGGCCACCTCACCATGCCTCATTGCCGCGCTGTGGGCCCCAATCGATCTCCTGCGGAACGTTATCTCGGGTCATTCCGCTCAGCAATTCATCGAGCGTGTAACGCGGCTTACGCGCCGGCTTAAGGATGGGGCGCAACACCAATGTTCCGTTTTCAATCTTTATTTCGGCGCGCTTTCCGTTGCTGACTTTGAGCGCGTCCGCAACTGCCTTCGGTATGCGCACGGCAAGGCTATTACCCCAACGGCAAAATTCGACAATCATCCGAGCTCTCCACAAAGTAGATACGACGTATATACAATAGTTCGCTGTGATCGGCAACAGGGCAAGAGGTTCTGGACCATGACAATTTGCGCGTCATTGGATCGCGCTTTGACAAAACGAACCCAATCTCGCGATCCACGAATATTTGGCGGCGATCCCCCGCTTCTTGAGGAGTGATCCTATTGTGATCTTTGGTTTTTTTCTAAGAAGTGAGACGCCGACGTATGGTGCAGGAAAATCGTTCATATTTAGGGGCATCGGCGCCGTTAAAGGACATTGGGGCGTGCACTCATAACGGCGTAGCCAGATGCGGATAGCTGCCAGTTTGACGAAGGTAAGAAGATTGGCTGCGAGGCAGGATCGCGCGCGGCTCTTTATTTTTTTAAATTTCCGGGCGATATTTTGGGGGCGGCGCGCTACTTGCTATTGGTGACAGGAAGGACCCGTTGCGGTTGCGCGATCAACCATCGGGCGCGTCGTAATGAGATTAGACCGGCGTTCCGTGGATCATCGCCCGCCATTTTGTTCAACTCTCCCCTTCATCGGAGTAGCCTTACGCGTTGGCTCGTCGCTCGCCCTGTCTATGAAGTAGCCGTTCTCGGCGGCGCCGGCTTTCGCGCCCGTATCCAGCTCGATCGGCGATTTTCAGCGGGGAGGGCTGCTCGTCTGTCCAAAGTGAAAATCAAGAATTCCCAAGCTCAACGTTCCGATTGAGAAAATTCGCAGCGCGGGACATCGGCAACGATTGCTGGACGAGAAATACCCAATGGGCGCCTTAATCTTGAAGGACGGTCAGCCGTCACCCAGGCTCGCTTTAGCTGGCTGATGAAAGTTTCATTTTTTTCGCGTAGCTTTTCGCTCGATTGCGTTAGTCATCACAATAAGCGCTGAGCAGTTCGTTTCGTTCCAATGGATAAAGTTATCTGCAACTTTCGCCCGAGTAGAACGCTCGCGCGCGCCAATCTAAAGTAGTCTGGATTATCGTACGCAATCGAAAGTAAACTACAGAATTCTGCAAATGGCAAAACGAACCCAATTTTCTGCTTTGCAGACATGATGTTAGGTCCACGGCTGGGCTGCTGCCCTTGAAATCGAATGGTTTAAAGTTCGCTAAAACGGTCGCTCAATTGCCGGCGCGGGCGATCTCCGAACCTTAGAAATTTAGGTGTATTAGACGCTCTATTGAAGCATAGGGCAGGGGCCTCAAATGGATATTCAAACACTTGGAATTCTGGGTTTTATATTCGCCGCGACCGCGCTCGCGAGAATTGCTTACGAGCGCCGCTCGGACGTTTTGTCCGGGCAATACATACACGGCCGCGCCAAAGGTCGCTCATGGATACGACTTTGGCAGCCGGCATCTTTGGCCATTGATCGCATGTTCGCGCTGGAAGGCCCAAAAATGGTCTACCCAACCTCGTACGGGCGATCATGATCATCGATCAAATAGACTCAACGGCACCACAACGAATGCTGGTTGACAGTGCCTGGTCCGTCCTCGATGCGGCGAGCGATCTACGCGATGCCGTCACGGTCGAGGTATGCCGCCGTGTAATTGATGCGAGCCTGAGCGGCCTTGCTCCTGCGCAATCCGACCTGAATGTGGTCATGGACTTCTTCAATTGATGGAGGGAGCAGGGGGCTATCGGCTGCTGCCTCCCTTTCTTTTGACTGAAAATTAACTCTCCGGATCCAAAATATAGTGGACCTTTCCGGTGGTCATTGAAACGAGAACGTCCCGTCGCCGGTTCAAAGCGGCGACGGCTGTTTCTGGTGCTTCTCTGGGCAGGATCCCATGCTCAACGGCATTGTGAAGGCGGTCGTGATCATTGGTGCTGTCGTTTTGGCAGACCAATTTCTTACGAATGGCACTTACACCGATGCCACCCTATCAATGCTGCGGCAGATAGAGCATTCGTTTCATTGATCGCTAGCCGCTGCCCTCTTCGCGTGCCGTCAGATCACCATCCATCGGCAGAATATTTCACCGCCTCGCCGAGCGCAGCTTTCGATCAGACGTTGATTTTATGCGGAAATCGTCAAGGCTCTTGCCGGACCTAAGTTGCGCTGCCAGCCAGCGCGGCTGCTTCCCACGACCCGCCCAAGTCTCCTCGGGTTTGGCAGGATTGCGATACTTGGGAAATACACGGGGGTAAGGGCGCCGTTCGCGCGGCGAGCCGTCCAACGCGCCGTTTGACCGGAGTTGCTCCAGTCGCTCCTCAAGCTTCTTTTTTTCAGCAGAAATCCTGCCTGCTAACACACTTCTTACTTCCAGGTGCAGAGACCAAAGTTCGTCTACCGACAACACCTTTAAATCGTGTATTTTCATGTTTTCAGTGGTCCATTGAAAGTGCGGGCCGCCCAATGACTGGGGCCAGCGCAAGTTTCGAATGCATGGCGGTTGGGCCTATTGGCTGCGATGGCTGCTCGGAAGAGGGCGACCAAAACGCAACAGGGTACAAGAAAAGCGCGGAGCCAAACGCTCCAACATTAATAGGAGTGATTTGCGGCCTATTCAATAGTCGAATCCGGCAAAAAACAAGCCAAACTTGCCCGAATTGTTTGACTTAGTCGAACCGGACCAGTTCACGCATTCGATAGCCGTTCGGGGATTAAACTGGCCGTTCCAGGCCGGGTTTGCCCTGCTCCCTTCCCGCTGCGGGCGACTCTATGTCTTGGACAATTAATTAGCAGGCTGGGGTGAACCTGCGCTACGAACCAACCTGTCCGACTTTTGCAGAACATAGGTGTTTGAAGGCTGCTCCCTCGCGAAGAAACTGATCACGATGAATGCCGCGCAAAATAGCAAGCCTACCAGCATAACTTTGCGATAGGTCCTTCTGTCGGCGTTGTGGAATGACGAGGACATTCGAAAGCGATACAGCTTCCGCCTCGCCGCGCAATCTGACTCGCGTTTTAACGTTGCTTTTGAAGGTTACTCAAGCTCGCCAATTTAGACAAAACTGACTCTCAGACCAATTGGCTGCAGTCGCGGGTCCAATCATTCCTCGACGGACTAAGAAGCAGCCCCCGCCGTGGGAGTAGGGACCTAGGTCAGGGTAGGCCTCAGCATGCTTCCCGGTTGCATAGGTCTTGGACAAATCCGAGCCGCTCTACTGGGCAAAAAGCTCGCCAGGATGTCGGTTAACGTATCGTAGCAGCCAGGTCGAAAATGCCGGTGGCGTCACAACGAGGTCCTTAAAAGTTTTCGCTTATTTGTGAGAGCGAAAACATTCATGGCGTGTCGTGAGGTTTGCTCGATGACTGAAGCCAGCCATCATTTTTTAGAAGAGCTGAACGAGGCAATTTCGAAGGGGTCTCCCGAAAGTCGCGCCAGAGCATTGTGGCGCGCGACCGATATCTTGATAGAGGGCCGCTACACTGAAGATCAAATTTGGATCTTCGGGGAGGTGATCGGCCGGCTATCGGAGGAAATCGAGCAGGCGGCCCGAGCAAAGCTCTCGAAGCGTTTGGCCCACTCCAATAATGCCCCTTTCAATGTAGTCATGATACTGGCTTTCGACAATTCGATTGATGTCGCGGGCCCCGTCCTTCAATTCTCCCAGCGGCTTGATACCAATTCGCTCGTTACAAATGCGAGAAGTAAAAGCCAAGCCCACCTGCTGGCGATCTCCAAGCGAAGCGCGATTCCTGATGGGGTGACGGACGAACTGGTGACGCGGGGCAATCGGGAGGTATTGCAGTCAGTCGCGGCGAATGATGGCGCTCGCTTCTCGAATTTCGGCTTTTTGCACATGATTAAGAGGTCCGAGGGCAATTCAATCCTCGCCGAGCACCTCGGCCTTCGTAAGGAAATTCCAAGACACATGTTCCAACAGCTGATCGCAAAGGCTTCGGACGACGTAAAGCGCAAGCTCGAACGTGAGCGTCCGGATTTAGTGGACCAGATTCAGAACTCGGTCACCGAGGTCACAGGCGCGCTGCAATCCAAGTTCGGTCCGGCATCGAACAGCTATTTTGCCGCGAAGAAGGTCGTGAATGCCCGGCATCGATATGGCAATTTGAATGAGAACAGCATCCTGGAAGACGCCCGAGCCCATAAGATGGAAGAAGCCACGGTTGGACTCTCTCTGTTGAGCTCGCTACCTGTTGACGTCGTAGAGCGAACGTTGGTCCATAACAGGGAGATGGTACTCATTCTGGCAAAGGCTCTCGGCTTCCAGTGGGAGACCGCAATGGCGTTGTTGTTTCTCGTCGCAAAAGATCATCGCATCGCCGCAGGCGACCTCGACGACATGAGGCAACAGTTCGCTCGCCTCGATACCGAGACGTCTCGCGGCATTTTGAGAGCCTACCAGTCGCGCAAGAACGCGATGGCAGCCGAGCAAGATCAGCGCCGCTTGCCTCAGCTCCACGCTGCGGGTTGATGCTCCTCGTCGCCGATCCTGTCAGGTGACGAAATCCACGCTAGTTGCCTTGGCTTCCTCCGCTTCGACTTCCTGAGCGGCTTCAACCTCGTGTTGATCGGACTTGATCGTTGCAGCGCTCGCGTTGGTAGTCTCGTCCGCGACCAGCCTGACTTCCGCCTCACTCACGATGATATGGGCGGGGTATGTGGGACCAATGGTGTTCATGCGTGCCTCCCTTCTGGAGTTCCTCCATTTTGCAGGGATTCGTTCATTGTTTCTTAAGAGGTTCGGTTAATGCGCCTACAAATGGAAGATCTATTTCCATAGCTGCATGGGCGCCAGCGACAGGCCTACCGGCCAGTGAGTGCGCCGGGCTTGGGCTGCCCCTGACCCCAATGCTGCCGGAGAGGGACCAGCAAAAGCGGCCAGCCAGCCTGGAGCAAGTGCGCCGGGCTCCGCTCCGCATCTCTTGTAACCTGGATTTAACCGCTCGGGCGGATATTCGATGTGACCTTCTGATGGTCTCTTGTGAGTTTGAAAAGCCGTCGCTGCATATCAGTGGCGGTTTTTTCATAGGTGTTTCAATGCACTATCAAGCGTTCACGAATAGTAGCCTCACGATGATGTATGAGGGAATACGTGGAGCCCTGGCTGCCGATGACTCGCTCGAACGGGACGGCCACGAGCCTCCATTTCGGGTTCGCGACACCCCCAGCTGGAAGCAACACGCCATCGAACTCGAGGCTGAAATGCTTGGACGTGGAATGATCTTCGAGATCATCGACTGGTCATTTGGGCAGGACGAATGAAGGGCTGCGTGCATGCGCCCGCGAAACCGCTCCGACACGACCGTGCCACATGCGGTTGACAGTGCGCAATTGATGATCAGCGATATCAGTATAACGCCGCCGTCAAAATCTGCTTTGGGAAAATCTTGTCTCACTCTGGAGAATTTTGGTTGAGATCGGGGCGAGCGCGGGTTGCCGCGTGCACTACGCAGCCGCAGGACATTACTGCAGCCGGGCGAAACGTGTGCAGGGTTATTTCTGGAGGGCAGTTCAATCGAACTGGCAACAGGCTGGTTCCAGCCCCTGCAGAAGTGTAACCAGCCATGCCAACGTGATGCCAGGGGCCAGCACCCATCCTTCGCGGCAAACGTGATTCCAATTTGATCGGAAATCCACCGGGAAGACAAAGCTGTCCTCCATGGGTATGTCCGCTGAGCAGAAGATCGAAACCAGCTCTTGCTGCATGGTCATAAACTTCGGGCGTGTGCGATAATAAAATTGAAAAAGCGCCTGACGGAATGCCCCTTGCAGCTTTCTGGATGTCATCAGCCCGGTAGAAATGAGCGTCGTCGACGCCGGCCAGATAGACCTCGTCGTCGCCGCGAGCAATCCTGTCGCACTCATTGAATAGCATCCGGATACCCATGGCTTCGAGCGGCGGCGCCATCTGGATGCTGTCGTGATTTCCGAGTACTCCGTACACCGGCCCCTTCAGCTGTGCACGAAGCTCTTCAATGCCTTTGAGACTCCTGTCGAACGGTCCGTAGGTCTTTCCACGGTAGTCGCCCGTTAATACGCAAATATCGTATTTGAGGTCGCTGACGATGCCGGCCAGGTGCCGCATCGCACCTTCGCTTATGTCTACATGTAGATCACTAAGGTGAAGAATCGTGAAACCTTCGAATGCTGGAGGCAAGTTCGCGAATTTGAGGGCGTTTTGCCTGATGACGATCTGATCGGCGTTGCGCCGCGCACGCTTGTACAGTCCAGTCAGCTTCAGCGCACTTCTGATAATCAATGGGGCCGAGTACCAATTTTCGAGATTAAAGAAGATCAATCCCTGACCAAAAAGTTGGGCTTCATGTTTGGCCTCAACTTGCAGTCGCCGCTCTACGTGTTCGGCACCGATTCGATCCATTAAGTCTTGCAAAGCCGGCACCGTCACGGCCGTTGGGCTACGATCAACGCTCAATTTAACCATCTCAGGCTTTGGTATGCTAAGGATCCGGCGATGGCAATGAGGTGCGCGTAGCGTATGTCCAAGAACTACGATCTGCTCACCAGTGCGACTAACTTATTCCTGACTTCAATCGCTCGATGGCTACTGCACCTTGACGGTGGTTTAGTATTTAATGTGATCAATGTGCTGGAGGGTTATGTGGTCGGCCGCACTGCCATCCATGTGATTGACCGTGATCAAGGCATGGTCACCTTGGGCAATCGTTAGATTGTGATCGGACTGGGAAGATCCATCGACGACCAAGCCTGTCCAGCTTTGGACTACATGGCCATCGGGCGCGTAATCCACCAGATTGAAACTTGCATTCTGACCGATACCATGAAGATCGACAGCATCGGTCCAATTGGTGTTGCCAGTGATGGTAATGTTCCCGGTGTGTGAAGCGATGAAAAACGTATCGTTGTGGTCGGCTACCGCTAGGTTTAGGTTGTCGCTGACTGACTGGCCATGCGCGTCGGTGGCCGTAATCGTAACCGCGTTGTTGCCTACGTCGCCGTCGGTCGGGGTGCCCGAGATGATGCCGGTATGGGGATCGATGCTGAGGCCGGTCGGCAGCGAGGCCGAGAAGGTCAGGGCATCGCCGGCGGCAGGGGCGCTGAAGTAGCTCGATGCATTGAGCGAAAAGGCTTGGCCGTCATAGGCGCTCTGATCTGCGATGGCCGTGGTGGTCGGTCCACTGTCGCCGACGGCCAGATTGAAGCTCTCGCTGACCGCCTGACCATGAGCATCGGTCGCCGTCACGGTGATCGGGTCACTTGCAGGAACGGCAGAGATTGTAAACGAGCCGTCGTGTTCGGACCAGGCTGTCCCGTGGGGAGCAAGAGTATCGACCAGTTGGTAGCGGCCGTCTTGGTAATAGATATTATATTCAAGATTATTGGACGTGAGCAGGATCCCGCCGTAGTCAAGCGGAGGACTGCTGTTTGCAAGCAGAACGTTATCGTAAATGAATACGCCGTCAGGACTGGTTGATTCGGCTGAAGGATTGGGATTGCTTACGAGACCGCTTATTGCCGCACCGTTCGGTCCGACGACAGATCCTGCAATTCCAGTGATGTCATATCCCCCGGCCGCATCAAGCGAGTTGGCTGTCGTGAGCTGTCCGCTGACCGTAAAGGAACCGTCGAATGACGTGAAATTGAAATTGAATGCGTGCGCGCTGCTAGTGTAGTCGCTGTCGGTCGGAGTTCCCGAAATGACGCCGGTGTGAGGATCGATGCTGAGACCAGCCGGCAGTGAGGCCGAGAAGGTCAGTGCATCGCCGGCGGCTGGAGCGGTAAAGTGGCTGGCGACATTGAGCGAGAAGGCCTGACCCTCATAGCCACTCTGATCGGCAATCGCGGTGGCGGTCGGCCCGCTGTCGCCGACAGCCAGATGGAAGCTCTCGCTGATCGCCTTGCCATGGGCGTCGGTCGCCGTCACCGTGACCGTATGGTTGCCGAAGTCGCTGTCGGTCGGAGTTCCCGAGATAATGCCGGTATGGGGGTCGATGCTGAGGCCGGCCGGCAGCGAGGCTGAGAAGGCTAGCGTGTCACCGGCAGCGGGAGCGGTGAAGTGGCTGGCGACATTGAGCGAGAAGGCCTGACCCTCATAGCCGCTCTGGTCGGCTATGGCGGTGGCGGTCGGTCCGCTGTCGCCAACAGCCAGATGAAAGCTCTCGCTGATCGCCTTGCCATGGGCGTCGGTGGCCGTGACCGTGACCGTGTGGTTGCCGAAGTCGCTGTCGGTCGGAGTTCCCGAGATGACACCGGTATGAGGATCGATACTGAGGCCGGCCGGCAGTGACGCCGAGAAGGCGAGCGTGTCGCCGGCGGCGGGCGCGGTGAAGTGGCTGGCAACATTGAGCGAGAAGGCCTGGCCCTCATCGCCGCTCTGGTTTGCGATGGCCGTGGCGGTCGGTCCGCTGTCGCCAACAGCCAGATGAAAGCTCTCGCTGATCGCCTTGCCATGGGCGTCGGTCGCCGTCACCGTGACCGTATCGTTGCCGAAGTCGCTGTCGGTCGGAGTTCCCGAGATGATTCCGGTATGGGCATTGATGCTGAGGCCGGCCGGCAGTGAGGCCGAGAAGGTCAGGGTATCGCCGGCGGCGGGAGCCTTGAAGTGGCTGGCAACATTGAGCGAGAAGGCGTGGCCCTCATCGCCACTTTGGTTTGCGATGGCCGTGGCGGTCGGTCCGCTGTCGCCGACGACCAGATGAAAGCTCTCGCTGATCGCCTTGCCATGAGCATCGGTCGCCGTCACCGTGACCGTATTGTTGCCGAAGTCGCTGTCGGTCGGAGTTCCCGAGATGATTCCGGTATGGGCATTGATGCTGAGGCCGGCCGGCAGTGAGGCCGAGAAGGTCAGGGTATCGCCGGCGGCGGGAGCCTTGAAGTGGCTGGCAACGTTGAGCGAGAAGGCGTGGCCCTCATAGCCACTTTGGTTTGCGATGGCTGTGGCGGTCGGTCCGCTGTCGCCGACGACCAGATGAAAGCTCTCGCTGATTGCTTGACCATGGGCGTCGGTCGCCGTGACCGTGACCGTGTTGGTGCCGAAGTCGCCGTCGGTCGGAGTTCCCGAGATGATTCCGGTATGGGCATTGATGCTGAGGCCGGCCGGCAGTGAGGCCGAGAAGGTCAGGGTATCGCCGGTCGCGGGAGCGGCGAAGTGGCTGGCGACGTTGAGCGAGAAGGCCTGGCCCTCATAGGCGCTCTGGTTGGCGATGGCCGTGGCGGTCGGCCCGCTGTCGCCAACAACCAGACGGAAGCTCTCGCTGATCGCCTTGCCATGGGCATCGGTCGCCGTGACCGTGACCGTGTCATTGCCGAAGTCGCTGTTGGTCGGAGTTCCCGAGATGATTCCGGTATGGGCATTGATGCTGAGGCCGGCTGGCAGTGAGGCCGAGAAGGTCAGGGTATCGCCGGTCGCGGGAGCGGTGAAGTGGCTGGCGATGTTGAGCGAGAACGCCTGGCCCTCGTAGGCACTCTGGTTTGTAATGACGGTGGCGGTCGGCCCGCTGTCGCCGACGACCAGATGGAAGCTCTCGCTGATCGTCTTGCCATGGGCATCGATCGCCGTGACCGTGACCGTGTCATTGCCGAAGTCGCTGTTGGTCGGAGTTCCCGAGATGATTCCGGTATGGGCATCGATGCTGAGGCCGGCTGGCAGCGAGGCCGAAAAGGTCAGGGTATCGCCGGCGGCGGGAGCGGCGAAGTGGTTGGCGATGTTGAGGGAGAACGCCTGGCCTTCATAGGCACTCTGATTTGTGATGACGGTGGCGGTCGGCCCGCTGTCGCCAACAGCCAGATGGAAGCTCTCGCTGATCGATTTGCCATGGGCATCGGTCGCCGTGACCGTGACCGTATTGGTGCCGAAGTCGCTGTCGGTCGGAGTTCCCGAGATGATTCCGGTATGGGCATTGATGCTGAGGCCGGCCGGCAGTGAGGCCGAAAAGGTCAGGGTATCGCCGGCGGCGGGAGCGGCGAAGTGGTTGGCGATGTTGAGGGAGAAGGCGTGGCCCTCAAAGGCACTTTGATTGGCGATGGCTGTGGCGGTCGGCCCGCTGTCGCCAACGACCAGATGGAAGCTCTCACTGATTGCTTGACCATGGGCGTCGGTCGCCGTGACCGTGACCGTGTTGGTGCCGAAGTCGCCGTCGGTCGGAGTTCCCGAGATGATGCCGGTATGGGCATCGATGCTGAGGCCGGCCGGCAGCGAGGCCGAAAAGGTCAGGGTATCGCCGGCGGCGGGAGCGGCGAAGTGGCTGGCGATGTTGAGGGAGAAGGCCTGGCCCTCATAGGCACTCTGGTTTGCAATGGCGGTGGCGGTCGGCCCGCTGTCGCCGACGACCAGATGGAAGCTCTCGCTGATCGTCTTGCCATGGGCATCGGTCGCCGTGACCGTGACCGTATTGGTGCCGAAGTCGCTGTCGGTCGGAGTTCCCGAGATGATGCCGGTATGGGCATTGATGCTGAGGCCGGCCGGCAGTGAGGCCGAAAAGGTCAGGGTATCGCCGGCGGCGGGAGCGGCGAAGTGGTTGGCGATGTTGAGGGAGAAGGCGTGGCCCTCAAAGGCACTTTGATTGGCGATGGCTGTGGCGGTCGGCCCGCTGTCGCCAACGACCAGATGGAAGCTCTCGCTGATCGCTTGACCATGGGCGTCGGTCGCCGTGACCGTGACCGTGTTGGTGCCGAAGTCGCCGTCGGTCGGAGTTCCCGAGATGATGCCGGTATGGGCATCGATGCTGAGGCCGGCCGGCAGCGAGGCCGAGAAGGTCAGGGTATCGCCGGCGGCGGGAGCGGTGAAGTGGCTGGCGACGTTGAGGGAGAAGGCGTGGCCCTCAAAGGCACTTTGATTGGCGATGGCTGTGGCGGTCGGCCCGCTGTCGCCAACGACCAGATGGAAGCTCTCACTGATTGCTTGACCATGGGCGTCGGTCGCCGTGACCGTGACCGTGTTGGTGCCGAAGTCGCCGTCGGTCGGAGTTCCCGAGATGATGCCGGTATGGGCATCGATGCTGAGGCCGGCCGGCAGCGAGGCCGAGAAGGTCAGGGTATTGCCGGCGATGTGAGGGGTGAAGTGGCTGGAGACATCGAGAGCGAAGGCCTGGTCCCCATAACCGTTCGGGTCACCGACCGGGGTGGCGGCCGGCACTTGCACGCTTGTTTTGCCGGGGTCAGCGAGCACCTCTTCGCCCGGAGAGATGGCGGATCCGGATGAATTCAGGGCCTGGATAGTTGGGCCATATTTTGCATCCGCACCGTGGTGAAGGTTCGGATTCGTCAGGTCGTACCCGTTTTCATCCCCTTGCCTATTGTCTGCGGGTGAGACGATCCCCTCCACTTTCCGGACAGCTTTGTCCGGGCGGTCCAGTACGTTGGTCAAAAGGTCATTGTCGATCATGTTGGCACCGTCAGACCGCTGTCCGTCGAGAGCAATTTCCGAAAAATCTACCGGCAATAGATTAAACCAGTTCCAACCAACCCACTGGTTGGCGGGGACCTGGCTTTAAGGGTCTGGAAAGGGTTTTTCGTCCGGTGTTCGAGAGATCGATTTACCTTAACGCGGCGCTAAGCAAATCCGTCAATAGTCGGCGGAGTGTTTAATAAAGTATTGGCGTACTTGTTGTGTCCCTCGCAAAATACATCGCCACCTTACGGCCGGATGCGAGACAGCGGCCTCTAGGTCGGCGGTCGGCGCGCAAGAGCGCGGTTAGCTTTGTATCGTTAGGCGGAAGCCTCGTTCACGAGCCAACGGTTCCGGTGGCTGTTTATATCGCGTCTTTTGTCATTAATCTGTTGGCCTTGTCGCTGCCGCTCTCGATCATGCAGGTATACGATCGAGTTATTCCAAACCGCGCGTTGGCGACGCTTGCCTGGCTATTTCTTGGTCTCGCGGCAGCACTCGTTGTTGACTTCATCTTGAAGATCCTGAGATCAGCTCTCTTGTCATGGCAGGCGACACGGTTCGCCCGAAATGTGGAAAACGAAGGAGTCGCTCGTTTTCTTCGTGCGCCCAATGGGGTCTTTGAGCGCGAGCCGGCCGCCGTACATGCGAACCGCTATGCCGCGGCAGCAGCATTGGCTGACTATCATAGCGGCCAAGCACGGTTGGTCTTGATCGACCTCCCGTTCGTAGCTATCGCGCTGATAGTAATGGCAATCGTTGGCGGCCTGATGGTGCTTGTGCCCGCAAGCCTCTTCTTAGGGTTCGCTGCACTTGCCATCGGTCGAGCCCGCAAATTCCGCAAAATACTCGATGCGCGCACGACACAGGACAATCGAAAATATGACTTCATCGCCGAGGTATTGACTGGGATTCACACGGTCAAGGCAATGGCGATGGAACCGCAGATGCAGCGACGTTTTGAAAGGCTGCAGGAAGCGGTAGCAGGGACCACCATGTCCTCAATCTCGACTGGTCAGGCCAACCAAACCGCAGCGCTGCTCTTTGGAAGTGCTTCGCAATTGGTCGTGGTGGCGATCGGAGGCGCCCAGGTCATCAACGACCAGCTCAGCATGGGCGCGCTTGCGTGTTGCACGATGCTATCGGGTCAAATTCTGCAACCCCTGCTGCGGGCGATTTCTCTGTGGACCGAGCAGGAAACTGTCGATCATCGTCGAGCCGAAGTTAAATCTTTTCTCGACCTGCCGTCAGCTGAGGCTCCTTCGGAAGTCCATACGACGGTCAGCGGCAATATCCGATTTGAAGGCGTCACTTATAGATACCCTAACGAGATTAAACACCCTCTCTCAGTGGGCGACTTTTCAATCGAAGCCGGCACAATCATAGGCGTGAAGGGAAAGGAAGGCTCAGGGCGGACCACGCTGTTGAAGTTAATAAAGGGGGAGATCGAGCCAGCTGCCGGCTCCGTCATGGTCGACAGTGTCGCGACATCGAATCCCCGATTTGCGTCGATACGCCGCCACATCGCCTATGTCGGGGCTGCGCCAGTCATATTTTCCGGCACCATTATGGAAAACCTTACGATGTTTGGTCCCGAGAAGCGGGATTTCGCGCGCAAGATGGCGCAACTTCTGGGTCTCGAAGCAACCATCAATCTTCTCCCCGATGGATATGAAACGAAGCTCGGAGAGGGCATCGCAGATGACCTTCCGATGTCGATTGCTCAGCAGGTGAACATCGTCCGCGCTCTTACAAATCGTCCACGTGTTCTTGCTCTGGATGAAGCCAATATGCTCCTGGACGCTGTTGCAGAGCCCGCGCTGATCAAGGCACTGAATGTTCTCCGCGGCAGCCTAACTGTGATTGTTGTAACGCATCGTCCGTCCCTGTTGGCACTGTGCGACCGGCAAATCATTATTCAGGACGGCCGTGCTGATTGGTTCATCCCCTGCCTCAGCGACCCGCGGAAAGTGGCGACGTGACGACCTCTGATAACCTGGGACCGCATCCAGACGGCGCAAATCCAGCTGTGTCGGGATCAACCGAAAATCAGGTTCATGCTAACCTGGCGCGCCTCGCTGCCGAGTTCGGTGGCGTCTCCGTCAATTCGTCGGGCTCCGCGGAAGAGTCGCTGATCTCTGCAATCAATGATATTGTTCATCCCGAGACCGCTGCGGAAGCTTGTCTCGCGCCTACGCTCGTATTGTTTGGATGGGCCGGCGAGGGGCGTCTCATTCAGGAAGCCCTGCCGCATTTCGACCGCATCGATAATATCGAGGCTCTACGTCGCGTCCTGTCTTTACTGGGTTACGGCACAACTCGAAAAATCCTGAACCTATCAAATATAGAGCCTGGCTCGATTCCCTGTCTATTTACC
Source organism: uncultured Alphaproteobacteria bacterium (assembly GCA_963722265.1). Lineage (GTDB taxonomy): Bacteria > Pseudomonadota > Alphaproteobacteria > Rhizobiales > Xanthobacteraceae > Bradyrhizobium. Next base: position 178,293 of record CAVRKR010000006.1, read on the forward strand.
CGTGACGGCACCGACGTCACGTTGATCGTTGACCGCGAGCCCGACGGAACGTTGCTTGCATTTGACGGCAAATCTGCTGTCTGGAAACGAATCGAACCTTCAAGCCAACCAGGCTGGGCGTTTTTCATTTGGGATCAGTCGGTCAAGACTGAAGGCCTCGAACAAGGCGCTTCCTGGCTATTTGCTGCGGTCAAGCAATTCAAGCCAACAATCATCGCAACTCTTGGACTTAGTCTGCTCGGAAATCTTGCAGCACTTGCGTTGCCGATCTTTGTCATATGCGTCTACGATTTGGGAATCGGCACGAAGTCAATCAATACTGTTGTTATGCTCGCCATAGGCGCCGGTATCGTCATCACCACAAACTTGGCATTACGCAGCGTTCGGGCGCGCGCGATGGCCTATTTTGGTGCGCGGATCGACGCGCTGATCAGCATGAAGGCATTCGAGGTTATCCTCAACATGCCGGTTTCAATGGTCGAAGCTGCGCCAGTCGGCACTCAAATTTCGCGGCTGAAGCAGTTTGAGAGCATGCGAGACTTTTTCACGGGAACCCTGGCCTCATCAGTTGTCGACATTCCCTTTATATTCATCTTTCTCATTGCCATTGCGTTCTGGGGTGGAAATCTAGTTTGGGTTCCGGTATCGCTCATTGTTGTCTATGTCGTACTTTCTGCCATAACGATTCCGATATCGCGCAACCATGTTCGCGTGATCAGCTTCGCCAAGCAGCGTCGTAATATTTTGCTTCACGAAATATTCACGAAGCGCCGCGCGATACGAGCGCTCAGCGCCGAAGATATTTGGATTGCGCGGCACCGTGATTTAGTCGAACTAATCTCGGACCAGAGCCATCGGGCGCATAGATTCAATAATATTGTACAACATATAGGCGAGATGCTGGTTAGCATTGCTGGCGTTGCGACACTTGGTCTTGGTGCCCTAAGCGTAAGTAAGGGTTCGATGACCTCTGGAGCGCTGATTGGCACCATGGCTCTGGTGTGGCGAGTGTTGTCGCCACTTCAGTCGACCTATCTTTCCCTGCCTCGGATAGCGCAGGCGCTTCAGACCTTTGCGCAAATTGACAGGCTGATGAAAATACGGAGCGAGCGGGGCACTCGGGCGCCACGATCCTTCTTTCGTCAGTTTAAAGGAAAGATTTCCGTGCAGCGCCTGGCCTTTCGGTACGCGCAACGCCAAGAAGCGGTGCTGCGTGGTGTGCAGCTCGATATTAGGCCAGGCGAGATGATCGCGATAACGGGCCCGAGCGGTGTCGGCAAAACAACACTGCTCAGGCTTATTGCCGGTCTTTATCCACCAGCTCTCGGTTCCGTCCTGGTCGACGATATGGATTTGCGGCAAATTGACCCTACCGAATGGCGTTCTCAGATAGCATTCTTGCCCGAAATGGCGAATTTCTTCTACGGCACCTTGGCACAAAACGTTCGCCTCTCCCGACCAGACGCCAGCGATGCAGAAGTGATGCGAGTTCTAAGGGAAATGGGGCTGGACCGCGAGGAACGATTGATGAGCGAGGGAATCGATCGTCGACTCACCGCTGCGGATTTTGAGAATTTTGCGGATGCTTTGAAACAAAGGCTGGCGCTTGCGCGCTGCTTTATTAAAGATGCCCCCTTGTATCTGCTAGACAACCCCGCGGCGGCGCTCGACACAGCGTCAGAATTGCATCTGCTCAAAAAGCTCAGTGGGCTGAAGGGGCATGCAACCGTTCTGTTTACGACCTTCCGGCCAAGCCATATGCGGCTGGCCGATCGCCTGATTTTGCTGAAGGATGGACAAGTGGCCCTAGACGGCGCTCCCGATAAGGTCTTGGAGCGCATGTCGGCGGCTGCCTAATATTTTATTAATGCGAACTGTCTACGATTAGTAACTTTCCTGATATTACATCTGAGATCTTAGCGCTGTGCTGCCAATACTCACCCGGCGGATTGAAATCACGCGACGTCTTACCCAACCGCTCGTGTTGGAAGACGGCCGGCCGCCTCGGGTGTTGGTGGGAACCCTGATTGCAATTTCTGGCTTTGTCATTGCCACGATTGTTTGGGCGTCCATAACCCGCGTCCGTGAAGTCACGATCGCTCAGGGTCAAATCTTACCCCGGGGTCAAGTTCAAGCGGTTCAGCACCTCGAAGGCGGGATCGTCGCCGAATTTTTCGTCAAGGAAGGGTCGAGGGTGACAGCGCAACAGCCGCTCATTCGGCTGCGTCCCGAAATCGTCGGTCGGCGAAAGAAACCAGTTTGAAGCCCGACGCGCAGCTTTGAAGCTTCAACTCATCCGACTTGAGGCACAGAGCAGCGATGAGACACCGGAGTTTGGCCAGTTGGCCAGGAAATTTCCGGATTTGGCTATGGAGCAGGAAAAGCTCTATGTCAGTGCCCTTATTCAAAGACGGCAGGAACGCGCAACGCTAGCCGCCAAGGTTGCTCAAAAGCGCGGCGAGATAGCTACGCTAACCTCTGGCGTTGAATCCGCGAAGGCACAGGTAGACGTCCAGCGGGAGTTAGTCGAAATGCAGGAAACCCTCAAAAACCTGGGGACCGGATCAAGGAAGATGTGGCTCGAAGCCAAATCCGCGCTCCAGCGCAGCGAAGGTGACTGGCTCAATCTCCAGGGCAAGCTCGATACAGCGAAAGAGGCCTTGATCGAGGCTGAGAGCAGTTTGGCTGAAGGAGATGCCAAGGCGCAGCAAAAACTAAGTGAGGAGAGGGTTAAGGCAGCGTCTGATCTGGCAGAAACCGAACAACAGCTGGTCAAACTAGCAGATCGCTCCGATCGACTGTTAGTTCGGGCGCCATCGGATGGAATTGTCCAGGAACTCGCACCGAAGTCGATCGGAGAAGTCGTTCGACCGGGTGACCTTGTCGCACGCATTGTACCGGACAGCGAATTGGTTGCCGAAGTGCACATCGATCCGAAAGATTCCGGTCATATACGGGTCGACGCCGATGCGGAGATTCGGCTCTTGACATACGACAGCACAATCTTCGGACCCGTTCTGGGAAAGGTCGAATACATGTCGGCTACGACGTTTTCGCCTCCGCCGGGTCAGCAAAATGCGCCGGGCCAGAATACGTCTGAACCCTACTACAAGGCCACAATACGTCTTCTGCAGGACCATGTGCGCTCCGGCGCCACCAACTACCCAATTACGCCGGGAATGGTTCTGCAAGCCCATATTCAGACCGGCTCAAAATCAATCATTCGATATATGTTTAAACCCGTTTTCAATTCCCTGGATGTGGCCTTTACCGAACGATGATGCAGGCGTTTCTCTGCTATGCGCGTCAGATGTCAAACAATCGAAGTTCATCGATTGCGGTCGCCTTAGGTCGGCCGCCCACGGTAAGGCACAGGTCACCTATCGGCACTTACGGAATTCCATCCTTGGAATGTCCATTTTCGGAGTGATGTTGTTGCAAATGGGGGCCGGTCTCGATGGCAAGGCTTCTTTGTGCGCTGTCCAAGGCTTCCCGCTTTACACATCGTTCAAGGATTCGATGTACGATTCACCTCCGCCTAGAACAGCGCTTCCATGAATACGCTCAGGACGAGCGATGCCAGCTACAAATCTCTCAATTGTCGACGAGGTCGAAGCAGCCTTAGGCGCGAGCTCGCCGGAAACGCACCTGGAAACGGTCAAGCGCGTCACCGATCTGTTCCTGTTATCCGCCGGCAAATACCAAAGCGAGCAAATTGAGCTGTTCGACAAGGTGCTCGAGCGTCTCGTCAAGACGATCGAGATCCGGGCGATTGCCGACGTGAGCGCCCGGATCGCTCTGGCCGAATTGAGCGCGCAACTTGCGCCTGTTTCCCAGGCACCGCCATCGGTCGTTCGTCGCCTCGCCAGGAACGACGAAATCACCGTCGCCCGACCCGTCTTGACAGAATCTGCCCGCTTGAGCGCGGAAGATCTGATTGAGCTCGCCCAAACCAAGAGCGAGCAGCACCTCCTGGCAATCGCAGGACGTTGGTGGTTGACGGAAGTTGTCACTGACGCCCTGCTGGCTCGCCGGTACCCCTCCGTGAGCCGGCGGATTGTCAATAACCCAGGGGCAAGAGTTTCCGCCAGCGGGTTTGCAATCGTCGTCGCGCAGGCGGAATCCGACCCTGAATTGGCAGTAGAAACCGGGATCCGGGTCGATCTGCCGTCGGCCCTTCGCGATAAACTCCTGCGCAAGGCGACCGAAACGGTCCGATCGCGATTGTTGTTGCGCGCACCTCCACACGTCTTTGAGGAAATACGAACTGCGATTGCGGCCGTCGCGGAGGGTGTAAGCCGCGATATGTCCAAGGCACACGACTTCACAGAGGCCGAGCGCGTCGTTGCCTTGCTAAAAAACAAGGGCGAACTAAATGAAGCGGCTTTGCTTCGCTTCGCCAAACAACGACAATATGAAGAGACCATCGTTGCCCTTGCACATTTATCGCAATCCAGCGTTGCGGTGGTTCGGCCGCTGATGCAAAGCCTTCGCGACGACGGTGTCCTCGTTCCCTGCAAGGCAGCGGAACTTGGATGGGAGACGGTTAGCGCGGTCCTGAACAGTCGATTTGCGACCGGTTCCATGAGCTCCCTTGAGTTAGCGCGGGCTCAACGGCAGTTCGGCTCCATGACCACTGAAAACGCACGCCGCTTGCTCAGGTTCTGGCAAGTGCGAACCTCGGGACATGAGTAAAGCGAGCGATTGCAAAAAAGCGAGAGAGCAGGGCAAATTTGTAACAGGCGTGGTCGAAAAGGATCGAGGAACTGCGGAAAAGGCAGCGGACGTCCCGCCAAACTGAATTTCGGCGACTGCTTTGCTTACGTGCTGGCAAAAACTACCGCTGAGCGCATGCTATTGATATCATTCCGGCACGGGCCTAACGAAAGCGTGTTCGGTTAGTGGGTGATCGGCCGGCTCCGCGACCCATGCCGCCTCGGGCCACAACGCGGACATCCCGGGAGCGATGATCACCTCGGGCATTGGGGGCAAAGGCCTCCCCCAGAAAAGGTCAGGCGACGGCGCTCAACCTGCTATCGGCTTCCGGGTTGGTACAAAGCAGGCGTCTACGAATTGCTTCCTCAACAAGTGCGAGCGCTTGTTTGGCTTCCCGTACTTCGGCCTCAGCGACCTGGCCGCGGAACTCCACTGCCGTTAGCCGATCTTCAGCGGCTTCGATACGCGATTGAGCTTGTTTCAAAGCTCGAGATGCATCCTGCAGTTTGCATTCGGCCTCAGTGATGAGCTCACGCCGCGCGCGCTCGGCAGCTTCAGCCCGTATTTCGGCGTGCCTTAGCCTTTCTAAGGCGCTTTTGCACAGCGACTGGGCGCGGGCTTCGATTTCTTGGACATGGTCCTCCATGCCTCGAAAAATTTCGGCCGCTTCGTATACAAGTTTGAGAGCCGCCTCGGACGCTGACGGCCGAGCAAAGCTGAGGACGTTCTTCTCGCTGCTTACGGACATTCTCGAGCGCTTTGCCATGTAGTTGAAACCCTTTGACTACGGGGATTATCTTGACCATTTATGGTAAATGGACGGTTAAGAGGGCCGCCCACAGGGATCGGGTGCGTCTGTTGGGTCTTATCGTGGCAAAGTCTGGAGCGTCTACGAACGGCGAGCATGGTCACGGCGCAAATTTGCTATTCGAGCTCTCGATGAGGCGAAACGGCAAAATCGCCACTGAGCCTGCACCACCTGTCATTCCAACGAAATTTCACGCCTTCCTCGCCTCCCAGCATATCGGGAGCGTATCTCTGGTTTCGAATTTGTTCTTAGGTAGAACATATCAATTGATACACTCTGTAATTGCGCTGAAATGCTGTATTTTTGGCAGAACGAAGCCAAATTGTTTCGATAATTCAATGGCTCAGGAATTGATACGATGCCATTGACGCTTTGACTGCCGTTCGATTTTGATGAGGACCGCCATGCAAATCCGCCCAATTCGCAATGACAAGGACCACCGCGCCGCACTCGCCGAGATCGAGAAGCTTTGGGGCGCCTCCAGTGGGACACAAGAGGGCGATAAGCTCGACATTCTCGTCACGCTGGCCGAGACGTATGAGGAGAGGCGTTGGCCGCTCAAGAGCCGTCGGCGGTTTGACCCGGTCGATGTGCTGCATTATGCGATCGAGGAACTCGGTCACAGTCAGGCGGAGCTCGCCGACATTCTGGGTTCTCGGTCGCGCGCCGCCGAGGTCCTGGCTCGGCGCCGACTGCTTAGCCTTGAGATGATCCAAAAGATCAATGCAAAATGGAAGATCCCGGCCGATCTTCTCGTGCAACCTTATCGGGTCACGGCAAAAGCTGCTTAAGCAAGTGGGCGCCGACCCGCCTTCCTTGATGAGCTTCGTTATTGCCGCCGAAATACAGCGTCCAGGCCGTTGTTGGAACACGCTGGCAGTTCGGAGGGGTTTGGTTGTTGGGGACCAGGATGCCGTGTCGGAACCGTAGCGCGCGGAAGTCACGCGCCCTTTGATGCAAAGCCTTCGCGACGACGGTGTCCTCGTCCCGTGTAAGGCTGCGGAACTGAGCTGGGAAACGGTCAGTGCAGTCCTGAACAGCCGATTTTGCGACTGGTTCCATGAGGTCCCTCGAATTAGCCAGGGTGCAACGGCAATTCGCCTCCACAACCAGCGAAAATGCAGCTCGCTTGCTCAGGTTCTGGCAAGTGCGATTCTCAGGACATGAGCAAAATTAGCTTCTAAACTTCGCTCATGGTGAGGCGCAAGGAATCGTCAGGAAAGTAAGCGCGATCGCACGTCGAGTTTGCAACAGGGAGGCGCCACTCGTGGCGCGCTCCAGGTCGATATAGTTCGATTAGCAATTTGGCTTGGAACTTCATGGATTTGGAGCGCCGACCTGAGCCCGTGCCTCGAAAAACTTGCACTGTCGCGCTTGAGCCCGGCGACCATCTTTGCGCAGTTTTGGAGGCCCAACCATCTTGCGGCAGCATGTCCATTGAGATTGAATAGCCACATTAAATGGGGATTTTTCCAATGGCGGGTCCACGGCCGGCGGGCCGCCCCTGGACAGAGGCGGAAGTAGCACGACTGCATGCGCTGATCTCGTCCGGGCTGAAGGTTGATTTGATCGCTCGAAAGCTCAAGCGTTCTCCAGGCGCTATCTACGCTCGCGTAAGTTCGTTCAAAAAGCCGCGCGATTTGTTGTCAGGCGCGCAATACCCCCTTCTTCCTTCGGAGCGACTGGCAATTGCCCATGCAAATGCTCAACGCAGTAAGCGGAAACTAGGGCCCGTCGGTTCGACCTCAGACTGACAGCCGCAATGCAATATCCGCATTGGTTGATCGTAGCCGGAGTCGTCTTGGTCGTGATCGGATTTATCGGGGTTGCATTTCGCAAAAGAAATGCTGAGCACAGACACAAGGGCTCTAAGGGCGATCGCTAAATGCGGGCAACCTCTTATACCGGCTCCAGAACAGCATGAATCGGCGTATTTATTACCGGAGAATGCGGTCGATGGGGGAGTTGTTTTCGGGATTTGAGGTGTGATTTGCTGTGACCATCTGATTCGGGAGGAGCAGATGGTCAAATGCAATAAAGCCGAGGTCCGGCGGCTCCAGACGGCGCTGCGATGGAAGCTCCCGTCGACGCAGCGAGAGCGCATCCAGATGGTGCTGCTGCGCGAGGGCGGGATGACGCAGCCGGCGATTGCGGCGGCCATGGGCGTTTCGCTGAGCACAGTAAACCGCGCGCATATGGCTTACGATGACGGGGGCATAAAGGCACTCAAGCCCAGGGCGAACGGCGGACGCAAGCGCGAGAACATGACCTTGGCCGAGGAAAAGACCTTGCTGGCGCGTTTTGCCCATGCTGCAGGAGCCGGCGAGTTGTTGAACATCCACGATCTCAAGACGGCTTACGAAGAGGCGATCGGGCACCCGACCAGTGACAGCACGGTGTACAATCTGCTGCATCGGCATGGCTGGCGTAAGCTGATGCCGCGTCCGTTCCATCCCAAGCGGAACCTTGCGGCGCAAGACGCCTTTAAAAAAACGGCTTTCGTGATGCTGTAAGGAAGGCCAAGCGGGCGGCGGCCAAGCGCGGTCGTCGCTTACGTGTCATGTTCGCCGACGAAGCGCGTTTCGGACGAATGAACCGCCCGCGGCCTTGCTGGGCTCCAACTGGTGTCAGACCCGAGGTTGCCGCGCAACTCATTCGCCAATACATCTACCTATACGGCGCGGTCTGCCCCAAGGATGGAAAGTGCGTCTATCTGATCATGCCCGCATCGGATACTGTCTGCTTCCAGATCTACCTCGACGTTCTATCCAGAAAGTACCGCAGGCAACACATTCTCCTGGTTCTCGACGGTGCCCCCAACCATCAGTGCGGCTTGCTCGCGGTCCCCGACAACATCTCGCTTCTGTTCCTGCCACCCTATTCGCCGGAGTTGAACCCGAAGGAGAACCTCTGGGACGAAATCCGCGAAAAGATATTCAAGAACCTCGCCCTCAAATCCATCAACGCCGTGCGTGCAAAACTCAGGGAGGCAGTTCTCTACATCGAGCGCAATCCAGAGCTCGTCAAATCCGTCACAGCTTTCCCTTACATTGCCAAGTCAATCTGATATGGAGGCGGTATTAGACCGATCGATCGACAAACGAGAACAATATGTTGCCTTTGCGACTCATTGCCTGCAACTGGCGAAGATCGCAGACGACGGCCAATCTCGCGCCGTCCTTAGAGAAATATCGGGTGATTCAGGGTCTTCTTGAAGGAGTTTGGCAGCCCACATGATCGCGAACATCCGCAAAGGGTTGTCGCAGAACCGACGTTCCGCAAACCTTGATGCGGTTTTCGCCGCGCTTGCCGACGCTATGCGTCGCTCCATCATTGAGAGCCTCGGCCATGATGAAGCGCGCGTAACGGAATTGGCCGAGCCGTTCGCGATGTCGCTGAACGCCGTCTCCAAACATATTCGGGTGCTCGAGACGAGTGGCCTGGTGCGGCGGCGCAAATCCGGTCGTGACCACTTCCTGTCCATCAATCCGCGTTCCCTCGAGGACGTCGAAACATGGATCGCTTTGGTTCGCAGCTTCTGGAACCGGCGGCTGGACGCGATGGAACGGTTGGTGCAGCAAATGGAAAGGGAAGAGCGCAAGCGATGACGCCGAACAGTGTTCCTTCTGTCCGCCTCACGCGGATCATCAAGGCGTCCCCGCAGCGCGTGTTCGATCTCTGGACGCAGCCGCAACTCATGGCTCGCTGGATGAGTCCCTATCCCGGCGAGGTGCGCTGCGTCGCCCAGGCGGAGCTGCGCATCGGAGGACGATACAAACTCGAAATGTAGTCGGAGCAGTCGGGGTGCGAGATCGAAAAGGCATATGTCGCGATCGATCCTCCCCGCAAGCTTGTCTTTACGTGGTCCGGTCCCCCGACCGGCCAGGCGGATAGGCTCGTTACGGTGGAACTCGCGCTGGTCGAGAATGCGACCGAACTCACCGTGAGCCACGAGAAATTGCCGACCGCCGATCTACGCGACGGCCACGGCATCGGCTGGACCAACATGCTCGATCATCTGGGACGGGCCGTTTTGTAAGTATGCGGTGTCGATAGTGGCATGCGTCCCGAAGCCGGCGCGCCACTATCTATGCATCCCACGCGATCAGTGCGACATCAGCGTCGGCACGGTCATGGATTGCAGCATACCACGCGTCACGCCGCCAAGAACCCACTCCTGCAGCCGCGAATGCCCGTAGCCGCCCATGACGATGAGATCAATTCCGGTGTCGGCTGCAACCGACAGGATGGACGGCTGAATATTGGCGTGATCGGCGCCCATGCTCTCAATCCGCGCGGTAAGCCCGCGCCTTGCCAGGTGCTCCACCAGAGTAGCCGCGGAGGCTTCGCCCGGCTTCTGCGCCTCGTTGATGCTGATGATGGTGATGGATTGCGCGTGGCGCAGAAACGGCGCCGCGTCGCGAAGGGCGCGCGCCGCCAGCCGGCCACCGTCCCAGGCGATACCGATATGGCGCGGCTTGAACGCTCCCTTGTGGGTATAGGGAATGAACAGCACCGGCCCGCCGGCCTGGAACAGCATTTCGGTCGGCACCATGTTGTCGGAAGTGGAATAGTCGGGATCGGGCTGCTGGACGATGCTCAGATCATATAGCCGCGCCATGGCACCCAGCGTTGCGAAGCCATCGACGGGAACGGCGGTCAGCGCCTGACAGGTATAGGCGATGGCGGCGTTGCGCGCTTCGGCCTCGAAGACCGCGAGTGCGGCATTGGCGCGTTGCAACGCGCGCTCGCGTTCGATATCGAATACGGCTGCCACAGCGGCGGCGCCGTCGACCGCAAGACCGACATTTGTACTCTCAAAGCCGATCGAGAGCGCGTCGAGATGCGCCTGGGAATTCACCGCCAGCGAAATCGCAGCGTCGACGACCGGACGGACGGGACGTTCGGAGGGAATTTGGACGAGGAGGTTTTTCAGCATGGCCGCTGCCTGTTTTTGGTAGCGCCGCGGTTGCGGTCGCATGCCCATTAGAGGGCAAGATCGCGGGTGTGATTTGATCCACCTCAAACCTATCCGCCGCCCGCAGACGCCGCGGCGAATTCGGCGGCCGCTACTTCTTCATTCTCATGATGAACGCCGTAATATCCTGGGCGCCTTTTCGGCTCAGCGGCAGGTTCGGCATCGCGGCGTGCGGCATGAGCAGGAAGGAGGCGATCATGTCCGGGCTGACGTCCGGCCGGTTAGCGATGGCCGCAAAGGAAATGACCCGGCCGGGTTTGGCCGAAGGTGTCCCAATGTCGTGGCACTCTACGCACCAGCGCTCCGACAGCCTCCGGCCGTTTTCAATGTCTTGCGCCAGGGCCGCCGTGCTTGCTCCAAGGAGCGCCAGTGCGACAGAGAGCTGAAATGTCAAAATGCGCATCGGATTTCCCTGAACAAGCTTCGGCCGGCCATGTCTCAAAGCGGCTCGTCGTCGGCAGTCGAAGATTGCTCCTGCAGCGAGACAAAGTCACCTCCGCCGAAATCTTCCTCCGGCGGCGGATGGACGGGCGCCGTGGAAAGATGGTCCTGCACTTTCCTGACGCCGGCGACATTTTCCGCCGCGACGATCGCGGCTTTGCGGGCATTCTCTTTCTCGATGACGCCATTGAGGCTTACGATTCCATCGCGAACGGTGATGTTGAGCCGGCTGGGGCGCCACGGGGCTTGCCTGATGACGGCCAAGACCTCACTGCGAATATGGTCGTCGTCCGCGGACGGGCCCGCAACGGCATGGGCAAGGTTGGCGACGGCGGCAAGCAAGTCGGAGCGGGTGAGAATTCCGACCATTTGGCCGCCGCGCATGACCGGAAGGCGCTTGACGTTATTGGTTTCCATGATCTGCACGACCTGATCCAGCGGCGAACCCTCCGTCACCGTGAGCGGGTCAGGCGTCATGATCTCGCCGACTTTGCGGCCGTGTTCGTGGGTAAATTCCGCCGCGACGCGATCGGCTCTGGTCAGGAACGACAGCCACCGGCCGCGCTCGTGTTGTGTCGCGGTCTCCGCACGGCGAATAAAGTCACCTTCCGAAATGATGCCGATCAGCCTGCCCTTGGCGTCCACCACCGGAAGCCCGCTGATGTGGTGCCGCAGCATCATATTGGCGGCCTCGACGATGGTGGTATCGGCGCCGACCGTAATCACTTGCGGCGTCATGATCTGGTGCGCACGCATCGAGGCCTCCGAACCGACTATTTATTAAAGACGGCTCAGGCTAATGGGAAAAAAGCGGTGACGGTTTGATCAGGGTCAACTGTACGAGGAAGGTTTCGTGCGGCGACGCTATAGCTTGGCCGAAGACTCTGCCTTCATTCGCGCGATGATACCGGCGGCGATTTGCATGGTGGCGCCGACCGACCAGCTTAGCCAGATCAGAATCGCGGTGCTGGCATGGGCGGTTTCGTCCAGAACGATGCTGGAGACGGACACGACCGCCGCCACCGCGGCAAGGAAGGTGCCGGCCGCACTGAGCAGTTCCACGGCATCCGCCCTGGTGCCAAGCCCGGCCCGCAGCGGCAGGTGCATGCGATGATCCGGCGGGGTCGGGGGCAGGTCGATCCCAAGATAGAAGCCGGCGGCCCCGTAGAGCATCATCGCGAAGACCGCCGCTGCCGAACCGATCAGGTCGATATCGGCTCTCCCGACATGCGCGGCGACGAACAACCCGCACGATGCTCCGGTGAGCGCCAGTCCGGTCCGTTCGAGAATGTGCGCCGATCTGCTGAGGGTGGAGCGGCTATCCCAAGGAGCTCTGTGTCTGATCATTTGATTTCGATATCAGGCCAATCCGGCGGATCGTTGACAAGGATCAAGGAGGATAGCGTGGCCTCACCATGCAGGCCACCCGAAAACGGTCGGCCCCTCACTCTTTTTCTTTTGTCCCGATATTTCCGCGACCTCGCGCCAGCACGCGATTTCGACGGCAAGCGTGGCGCTGGACTGTGGCCGGCGTTGGCGGCAATCGGAACGGTGCCTGGTCGGCGGTCCAAAGTTTGATGACGGGATCGGCGAGCGCGGAATTGGCACGGTTCCACTGCCGCCGGTCCAGGCGCCGGCGCGGCCCCGCGCGTTTGCTTAAGATGCGTTAACTATTTTGTGCGGATAATCGTGCCAACGATTCCAGAAGGAGTTCGCAATGGCCAAATTTGCGATTGGCGAAAGGGTTGAAAAGGCCGCCGACGACCACGAAGACGGCGTCGTGATCGCGGTTTTTCCAACCACGGACGGGAATTTTCGTTACGCGGTCGACATGGAGGGCTATGGCGCGCTCCAGTTCTTCGCCGAAGAGAAGCTGGCCGTTCACGCCAATTAACCTCAAGGATTCCACGACGCGCGATCGCGGTTTGTCGTCACAACTCTGCTTGACGCGAGAAGAGGCGGCCGCGACGACGGCGGAGATCGGTTTAATTAATCGTTCATTACGCTAATTCGTCCGATTTTAATCAGTTAACGTCATATTCGCTGGTGTCGTGCCCGAAGAATCGGGCGGGTGATGGCAGGAGCTATCGTGAAGAATATTCTTGCAAGATTTTGCATCGATGAGTCGGCGGCCACCGCGATCGAATACGGCCTGATTGCCGCGGGCATCAGCCTCGCGATCATCGCCGTGGTCAATGGTCTTGGTTCCAATCTCAATACCATGTTCTCGTCCATCAATACGTCGCTGAAATAATTGCTCGGCGCTTGGCTGGAGATTGCTTCAAGGTATTTGGCGGTCGTACCTTCTCCGTTCTCAGCGGAAATCGCGATGAACCCGTCCGCAATCATGCGGACGGGTTTTTTCTAAGGGCTGAAACTCTGAAGCGCCGGGCAGGAGATTGCGTCCGGCACCGCGCGTATATCCGAAGGCCCCTGTCGTCCAATGCGGCCTAGCGCCTGGCCGGTGCCCGCCCAGCGGCGGCGGTGTGCAGAAGGTTCACGGCCGTGCTGAGCGCCTTATCGTCCTTGGAATCCGCAGGCACGTAGGATTGCGATGCGGGCAGCTCTACTCCTTTTCCTGGCAGATGGCCGGAGAGGGTCGCTTCGCCCAGGGGCGCAGCCTTTTTCTTGACGTCGTCCGGCTCGTCCTGCTGGACCTCGATGTCGGGCGAGATTCCCTTGGCCTGAATTGAAGTGCCGGAAGGTGTGTAGTATCGGGCCGTCGTCAACCGCAGCGCACCGCGATCTGTGCCTAACGGAATAATCGTCTGAATCGATCCCTTCCCGAAAGACCGCGTGCCGATGATAGTTGCCCGCTTGTTGTCCTGCAATGCGCCGGCGAGGATTTCCGCACCCGAGGCGGTGCCGCCATTGATCAACACCATGATGCGTTTGCCCCTGGAGAGGTCACCCGGCTTGGCCTTGAAGTGCTGCATCTCTTCCGCGTTGCGCCCGCGCGTCGAGACGATGTCGCCGCGTTCGAGCAGATCGTCCGAGATCGACACCACTTCGCTGAGCAATCCGCCGGGGTTGTTGCGCAGATCAATGATGTAACCCTTCAAATTGTCGTTGCTGACTTGCCTGGCGATATCGGCCACAGCCTGCTTGAAGCTTTGGTCAGTTTGCTCATTAAAGGACGTGATGCGGATATAGCCGACGTCGTTGGCTTCGACGTGCGAGCGCACCACGCGAACCCGAATGGTGTCGCGAACGATGGTGATTTCGAGCGGATTGTCGATCTTCGGGCGGATGATCTTGAGCTTGACCCGGCTGTTTACCGGCCCGCGCATTTTTTCCACGGCCTGGTTCAGCGTAAGGCCTTGAACCGGCGCATCGTCGATACTTACGATGACGTCGTTGGCAAGAATCCCGGCCCTGACGGCCGGCGTTTCGTCGATCGGCGAAACGACCTTGAGCAGGCCGTCCGCCATCGTCACCTCAATTCCGAGGCCGCCAAAGACACCGCGTGTTTGAACCTGCATGTCGTGGAATGCCTTGGCGTCCATGTAGCTGGAGTGCGGGTCCAACGACGCCAGCGCGCCGTTGATGGCGACCTCGACGATGTGGACGTCCTGGCTGCCGGATGGCTGCTCGTTCATGATCGCCAGTGCCGTTTCATACACGGTGTTGAGATCGCCCTTGCCGTTATCATTCGCGGCGGACCGAACCTCCGGTTGCCCCGCGCTCGAGATCTGCTGAGCCGGCGGGAATGCCCTGCGCATGGCACCCGAGGCTGCCGCGAACAGATCCTTGTCGTCGCGCTTGTCGATATAGTTTGCCCGGACCTGCGCCATGACCTGGTTGAACGGCTCGAACAGATTCCCGACGTCGGCTCTGCTCAGGCGCGGCATGGAGGGCCGGCTCGCGGGCGCAGGTTTCGGTGTCGCCAGTGCGACCTGGCTGTTCCTGAGTTCGTCGCGTCTGGCGCGCGCGAATGGCCCGTAGATGCTGCCACCATATTGCTGGATAAAGGCGTCAATCACCGCGATGCTGGTGGTGTCTCGTGTCGCGGCCCAGGCCAGCGCGGCATCGTTGGCACTGCCGGACGGCGCATTGGCCGCTGGCAGCGGTGGCACAAAGTAAAAATTGCCATCGATCGGCGAACTCGAAACCCAGGGCTGCTGCGAGCCGCCGGTGGAGTGCTTTACCGCAAGGCCGACTTCGTTGAAGGTCTGGAAGATATCGAGGCCGCTCTTGCGTACCGTTGCCGCAAGCGCCTTCGTATATGGGCTGTTGCCTTCGCCGTCCATGGCGACATTTCCGGGCTGAGTTGCAAAGGAAATCAGCGTTCCCTCGGGCGCGCGCATTTGAGCCAGCCCGCCTTCGGTGGCCCGCAGGCCGCGGCCGCCGAAGGGGTTGTTGCGGCACGCGTCGAGAACGACGAGGTTGAGCTTGGTGCCGGCCCCTTCCATTTGCCGAAGGACGAGATTGACATCGACCATCTGAAAGTCGACGTCGGCCTCGCGGGTCGGATTGGCGCCTACCGGCACCAGATAGTTTGAACCGCGCACCTGAACCCCGTGGCCGGCGTAGTAAAACATTCCGACCTCGGCGCCCTGTAGCATGGAGCCGAACTTCTGGACCGCAAGGTCGAGGCTAGCCTTGTCGAGATCGAGTTGCGCGCCGTCGCCGATCAGCGTGAAGCCAAGCTCCCGCAAGGTGGACGCCATCAGCAAAGCGTCGTTGCGCGGATTTTCCAGCCGCGAGACATTCTGATAGGCCGAGTTGCCGATGACCAGCGCTATGCGCTTGTCCGCAAATGCCGGCGAGCCCGACATCACCGCCGCAGTCATCACTGCGGCCAGCAGCAGAATGCGACGCATCATCGGTGGCTCCCAAACCACTAGCCGGAATTGCGAGGCATGAATCTTCGCGCCTTTCCGGATGACTTGCAAGACCGCCGAAAGGGCTACGAATTCGACGGCAGCCGGTGCTCGACCCTGCTGAGCACGCTATCGCCGGGCGCGGGACGGCGTTCTTAACTCTGCTGATTAACCCTTGGTCAGGCCGAGGTGGCTATAGATGACGGCCATGAACGCAGGCGTCATTGAACCCCCCACAATGGAGCAGTCGGCCGGCACGCGGCCGCGCGGCAAACCATCGGCCGCCAAGAGCTGGCTGAAGGCCATTGAGCTGACCTCGCGGATTGAGGCCAACCCTCGCCAATTGTTTGCCGACCTCGTCGAGGCTTGGGCGGGACGCCAACCGGACCGGCCCTGCCTGATATCTGACCTGGAGACGCTGAGCTACCGGGCCCTCGCCGACCGGGTCAATCGGTATGCGCGTTGGGCGTTGTCCGCAGGCATCGGCGCCGGCGACACGGTTTGCCTCTTCATGCCGGGCTGCCCCGATTACATTGCCGCCTGGCTCGGCATCACCAGGGTCGGAGGCGTTGCGGCGCTCGTCAATACAAGGCTGGTCGGGTCCTCACTTTCTCACTGCATCAATGTCGCCGGCGCGGGCCATGTCATTCTCGGGCAAGACCTTGCCGCCGCCTTTGACGAGGTCCTGCCTCATTTGACGCGGGCGCCGAAAATCTGGCGGCATGGAAGCAGCCTCTATGGAACCGGCATCGAGGCTGCGCTGGAGCAACTCGATGGAAGTCCGCTGTCGGCCGCCGAGCGGCGTGAAGTCACCATCAACGATCGGGCGCTGCTGATCTACACCTCGGGCACGACCGGCCTGCCGAAGGCCGCCAGTGTCAGCCATCGCCGCATCCTGAATTGGGGCAGCTGGTTTGCCGGATTGACCAATGCTGCGCCCGAGGATCGGTTGTTCGATTGCTTGCCATTGTTTCACAGCGTCGGCGGCGTGGTCGCACCCTGCAGCATGCTGACGGCGGGAGCATCCGTGGTTGTGTCCGACAAATTCTCCGCGGGCTCCTTCTGGCGCGACGTCGCGCGCTTCGACTGCACCCTGTTCCAGTATATCGGGGAACTCTGCCGTTATCTCCTGAAGGCGCCGGTGTCCGAATTCGAGAACCGGCATCGGTTGCGGCTGGTCTGCGGCAACGGCCTGCGCGGTGATATCTGGGAGGCCTTTCAGGCGCGCTTTTCGATTCCGCAAATTCTGGAATTCTACGCGGCGACCGAAGGCAATTTCTCGCTCTACAATGTGGAGGGAAAACCGGGCGCGATCGGCCGGATTCCGCCGTTGCTGGCGCATCGTTTTCCCGCCGCGATCGTTCGCGTTGACGCTGAGCCAGGTGCGCCCCTTCGCGGCGAGGACGGACTTTGCGTCGCCTGCGCCCGCGGCGAGGTCGGCGAAGCCATCGGGCGGATCGGAATGGCCGACGACGGAGGCGCGCGCTTTGAGGGTTACACCAATGCCGCGGAGACCGAGAAGAAGATTCTGCGGGACGTGTTTGCCAAAGGCGATGCCTGGTTTCGAACCGGCGACCTGATGATGCTCGACGAAGGCGGCTACTTCCATTTCGTCGACCGGATCGGCGATACTTTTCGCTGGAAGGGTGAAAACGTCGCGACATCGGAGGTCAACGAAACTGTCGTAAGCTGCCCTGGCGTCGTCGAGGCGACGACCTACGGCGTCGAGGTACCAGGCGCCGACGGCCGCGCCGGAATGGTTGCGATCGTGACCGATGACCGGTTCGATCTCGGCGAATTCAAAAACCACCTCGCGCGCCGGCTCCCTGCTTACGCGTGCCCGGTTTTCGTCCGAATTGCCGCGGCGTTGGACAGCACCGAAACATTCAAGCAGAAGAAGCAGGATCTGGTTCGCGCAGGCTTCGACCCGAACCGCATCACCGATCCGCTCTTCTACAGGGATCCAAAATCCGGCGATTTTTTCCCGGTCGATGCGGCATGTTACGCGCGGATATCGGAAGGCGCCATTCGGCTGTGAGACCGGTTCGCGTTCTCACATGCCGTAAATGGCAAGTTCGGTGTCGGCGAGATCGCCGAGCCGGGGTCGGTGCGGGCCCTTGAAATATTTGCGGCCACGCGCCTCGCTGTAGACGCCGGCGAGGCCCGCCATAGTGCCGTTTGCGTCAACGATGACAATGGGCTTGCCTCGCCAAAACAAATAGCGTCCGATTGCGGCTGCGCATTTGACGTAGTCGGCGATGTCGCGGCAATAGCCGAGCTGCATGGCGGGCAGCGGAACGATGTCGCGGCGCTTCCGCAGCGAGAAGAAAACGAACGGAAAGACTTCTTCACCGGTGCGGCATACCAGGCTGAGGCAGCCATATCCCGCGTGGCGCTTGAGTATCGCCAGATGCTCATCCGGCAGGCCGGCGATGGGAGCCGCCTCCTGCGTGATCGCTTCGACCGTCATGCCGCGGCCGCCGCGCGACAGCACGGGCAGTGAGAAATAGAGCCCGCGGCAATAGGCCATAAATCCCTGTGCCTCGAGGATCGGCCACGTCGCCGCCGCCGGCGTGACGTTGAAGTAGGTGACGTCCTTGCGTTTTTGCGTCATCGACGCAAACAGCGCCGCGTAATTGCGGAACTCTGGATCGACGTACCAGCTTGAGACGTTGCAGCAGGTTGCGGCCTCGCCGTCGATGATCTTGGTCGAATAGATCAAGAGCAGGCAACCGACGGGTGCGCCCTGATGCTCCAGCAAATAACCGTAGCGGGGCGCGCCTTGCGAGAGCGATCGTGAGCCTTGATGGCGAAGGCCCCGCATCCAGTATTCGCGGCTGCGATGGACAAAGCCCCTCGTCAAGAGATCGCCGACCGCTTCAAGATCGCTTTCATGTATCTCGCGAAAACGCGGTTTGACGGCGGACATGGTGTTTACCAACGGAGGTAAAAGATCGCAGCGTGAGGGTGATATTTCACATTTTCGCTCTATCATTGGACCTTCAAAATTTTATGAGAAAGCGGAACAATCGATGTCGGTAAGGTTAAGGATCATTGCGGCGATTCGGCAGATCGCGGCCGAGCAGCAGGTCACCCTGCCGCCGCTCGAGGATAGTCTGTCTCTCCACGAGACCGGCTTCGACTCCCTTGGCTTCGCCATTCTGGTTGCGCGGCTTGAAGACGATCTGGGCATCGATCCGTTTACCATATCCGAGGACGCGAGCTTTCCTCTCACGATAGGCGACTTCATCAGGGCCTATGAAAATGTCCCCGCGTGAAAGCTTCGCGCTGCGTGACTATCTCGATCCCAGCCTGAAGGGACGCAGCCTTTCGGACGCGCAGCGGATCGTTTCGCTGACGGACATTTCCGGCAAAACCTGTCTCAACGGCCGGCTCGGCGAACTCTCAGGCCGATCGGTGCTGCTCGCGGCGGCCGGTCAATTCCTCTCCGCGCTCGCAATGCTCGAGATCGACGGCATAGCCCGGCGCATGCTGTTGTGTCCGCCCGATCTTGCCGCCGATCATATTCAGGCGCTTATCGAAGATGCCGAAATCGACGCCGTGGTCACCGACCAGCCGGAGCGATGGGCCCCATCCGGGATCAAGTTGATTGTAGTGGCCGAGGAATTCCTAAGGCCGGCGCCGCGGGCGCAGACCGAACGGGCGACCGAATGGCTGATGCTGACGTCGGGAACGTCGGGGTTGCCGAAAATCGTCGGCCATACGCTAGAGGGCTTGACCGGCGCGATTGTCGCCGACGGTCCGGCGCGCGGCGCTCCGCCGGTATGGGCGACCTTCTATGACATCAGGCGCTATGGCGGCCTTCAGATTTTCCTGCGCGCGATCATCGGCGGCGGTTCGATGGTCCTGTCCGAGCCGGGCGAGACGATCGCCGATCATGTCGCGCGGCTGAGGCAAAAATCCGTCACGCATATTTCGGGCACGCCGTCGCACTGGCGCAAGCTTCTGATGAGCGGCGCCGCTTCCGGCTTTTCGCCAAATTACGTTCGGCTATCGGGCGAGATTGCCGATCAAGCCGTCCTCGACGGTTTGCGCCAGGCTTTTCCCGGGGCCTCGATCGGTCACGCCTATGCGTCGACCGAAGCCGGCGTTGGCTTTGCCGTGAACGACGGGCTTGAGGGTTTCCCCGCTGATATGATCGGGGAGGGCCGCGACGGCGTCGAAATGAAAGTCGTGGACGGGTCGCTGCGGATACGCTCAAGGCGCGCCGCGCACGCCTATGTCGGCCGGCAGGCGGCCGCCCTCACCGACGCGGAAGGATACGTCGATACCGGTGACATGGTCGAGCTGCGCGGCGAACGGTACCACTTTGTCGGCCGGCGTGGCGGTATCATCAATATCGGAGGCCTAAAAGTTCACCCCGAGGAAATCGAAGCGGTCATTAACCGGCTCGTCGAGGTGCGCATGTCCCGCGCAAGGTCACGCCGCAGCCCGATCACCGGCGCAATCGTGGTCGCCGACGTCATCCTGGCAGATGGCTGCGATGCTACCCGGAGCGAGGAGATCAAAAACAGGATTCTCGCCGATTGCCGGACGCATCTTGCGCCCCACAAGGTGCCCGCCATGATCAAATTCGTGGACGCCCTCGATGTCACAGCGGCCGGAAAGCTGGCGCGGACCGATGCATAATGTTCTGGTGACCGGTGGCAGCCGCGGCATTGGGCTTTCGATCGCGCGCAGATTGGCCGGAGCCGGCTATCACGTGATTGCGGTCGCGCGGCGCGAGAGCGACGAGCTGCGCGACGCGATCCGCGCCGTGGTGGAGCGAGGGAAGGGCGGCCTTCAGTTCAGGCCGTTCGATCTCAGCGAGATCGACGCTATTCCGGCCTTCGTCAAGGATCTGCGCGACGAGTTCGGCGCGATCTACGGCCTTGTCAATAATGCCGGCATCGGCACCGAGGGGCTGCTGGCGACGATGCACAACAGCGAAATCGAGGCGCTGTTGCGCCTCAACGTGCTCTCGCCGGTCATTCTCACCAAATATGTGGTGCGGCACATGATGGCCGATGGTGCCGGCCGCATCGTCAACATGTCCTCGATCATTGCTTCCACCGGCTATAACGGCCTTTCGGTCTATGGCGCGACCAAGGCCGCCGCTACCGGCTTTACCCGGTCGCTGGCGCGCGAGGTCGGCAAACTCGGCATCACCGTGAACGCGATCGCCCCCGGCTTTGTCGATACCGAATTGACGCAAAGCCTTTCGGAAGATCAACGCAAACGCATCGCCGGCCGCAGCGCCTTGCGCCGTCTGCCGGAGACGGACGACGTCGCGCGCATGGTCGAATATCTCTTGGGCGATGGCGGCCGCAATATCACCGGCGCCGTCCTGACCATCGACGCCGGCAACACCGCGTAAGTGCGGTCCTGCCCGCGAGCGACGGCTTCCGCGGCGCTTGATTTCCCTCAAAGGCGACAAGAGCGTTTTCCGCCAAGCTGTACAAACAGCTTGGGAAATTAACCAATGTCATTTGAGCGCGTCCTGCGGTGGGCACTCGTCTTGATCGCCGTAGCGGGATTGGGGGCTGGTATCGCTGCGCAAGCGGCTCACAGACGGGATCTTGCCGACCTCTTCTGGACGCTCGCGACCGCGCCGGTGGTCGCGGGGCTTGCCGTTTCGATCCTGCGGGATTTCCTGGCCGGCAGGATGGGTGTCGACGCCATCGCATTGGTCTCGATGAGCGCGGCGCTGGCGCTCGGCCAGCCGCTCGCGGGCGCCGTGGTGGCGCTGATGTATTCCGGCGGCAATGTGCTTGAGGATATCGCGGTCGCCCGCGCCGAGCACGATCTGCGCGCGCTGGTCGACCGCGCCCCGCGCGAGGCGCATCGTCGCATCGACGACCATATCGAGGAGGTGCCGGTTTCCGCCGTGGCGGTCGGCGACCGGCTCCTGGTGCGGGCCGGCGAAATCATTCCCGTCGACGGCGTGGTCGCCTCGCATGCGGCCACCGTCGACGAATCTGCCTTGACCGGCGAACCGATCCCGGTGGTGAAAGCGCGCGGCGCAGCGACAATGTCCGGCTCGCTCAATGCCGGCGAGGCCTTCGAACTGACGGTGTCGGCGGTGGCCGGTGAAAGTACCTATGCCGGCATTGTGCGGATGGTGACGGCGGCCCAGACCGCGAAGGCGCCCTTCGTGCGGTTGGCCGACCGCTATGCGCTGATCTTCCTGCCGGTGACGCTCGCGCTTGCCTTCATCGCCTGGCTGTTTTCGGGCGATTTGATCCGAAGCCTCGCCGTGCTGGTGGCGGCGACGCCATGTCCGTTGATTCTGGCAGCCCCCGTTGCCTTCATCGCCGGCGTCGCGCAGGCAGCGCGCCGCGGCATTCTGGTCAAGGGCGGAGGCCCGCTGGAGGCGTTGGCGCGTGCCCATACCGTGCTGTTCGACAAGACCGGAACGCTGACGATCGGCGGTGCGCGGTTGCTTTCGGTCGAAGCGGCGCCGGGAGAATCGGCCGAGGAGGTGCTGATGCTCGGTGCCTCGCTCGAGCAGGCGTCCCACCATGTTCTTGCTGGCGCCATCGTTCAGGCGGGGATCGAGCGCGGCTTGCGCCTGAAAGTGCCGGAGCAGGTTCGGGAATCCATGGGCGCGGGATTGCGTGGCGTGATCGATGGTCGCCGGATAGAGGCAGGGTCCCGCGACATGATTTATGGCGCCACACCCGCCAGCGAATGGGCGTCGCGGGCCATTCGCCGCGCCTCCTGGCGCTCGGCGCTGGTCGTTTTCGTCGCGGTCGAGGGACGGGCCATCGGCGCGCTGTTGCTTGCCGACGAGCTTCGCACCGACACGCCGCGCGCGATCCGGATGCTGCGCGAGGCCGGTGTTGCCCGCATGGTCATGGTTACCGGCGACCGCGCCGCGGCCGCGCACGCCATTGGCGAGGCGCTCGATCTTGACGCAGTGCTGGCCGACCGGGTGCCGTCCGACAAGGTCGATGCCGTCCGCGCCGAGCAGCGGCTGCACCCGACCATCATGGTAGGCGACGGCATCAACGATGCGCCGGCGCTGGCGTCCGCCGATGTCGGGATTGCGCTCGGCGCCCGCGGCGCCAGTGCCTCCTCGGAAGCGGCCGACGTGGTGATCCTGGCCGATCGCCTCGATCGCGTCGGCGAAGCGATCGTGATCGCGCAACGCGCGCGGGCAATCGCGGTCGAGAGCATTGTCGCAGGCATGGGCCTTTCGTTGCTGGCGATGTTGGCGGCGAGCCTGGGCTGGCTCGAGCCGGTGCCGGCGGCGATCGTTCAGGAGGTGATCGATGTGGCCGTGATTCTCAATGCCTTGCGCGCCCTGTCGCCCGGCTATGGCCATGGTGGCCCGCACATCACGGTCGCGGACGGCCGTGAGCTGCATCGTAACCATTTGGTGTTGATGGGCAGCCTCGACCGCTTGCGGTCAATCGTCGACGCGCTCGACGACGCCGATGCGGAAAATGGAACGGCCTTGATCGTGGAGGCCAACCGGCTGGTGCAGGAGCAGGTCGTCGTGCATGAAAGCGATGATGAGGGCAGTGTCTATCCGCGGCTCGCCCGGATTTTGCGCGAAACCCACAGCCTGTCGGCGATGAGCCGGGCGCACCGCGAGATCCTGCATCTTGCCCGTCTGCTTGGCCGCCTGGTCGAGGACCTGCCGACCGAGAAACTCGACCGCTATCTGCTTCGTGATGCCCAGCGTGTGATCCAGTCGATCGAAACCCTCGTGCGCATGCACACGGCGCAGGAGGAAGATATTTATGAAGCGGTGGCGGCGCGGACGGCGGCGTAGCAAGTTAGGCACGCGCCGATAGCGAGAGTGGCCTCGGCGCTTGTTTCCCGGCGCCTATTTCCTCGGCTTGGGCAGGTCGATGCGCTCGGCGGAGAATTCGGGGGGTCCTTCGATGAGCCTGCGGATACGGCGTTCGCGTTCGTCGGAGGAAAGGGACGAATCGAGCAGTTGGCTGATCTGCTTGACGGCCAGACCTTCAAGGTCAAGGGGATTGGCCGGGGCGGCAGCAGCATCGTCACCCGGACTGGCGCTCAGGCCAAGCTCCACCAGCCGGCAGATGGCGTCGGAGCGGGCCATTCCATGGGCTTCAGCCCAGGCGTCGATCTTTGCGGTCAGTCCTTCGGACATTTTCACCGCACTGACGGCACCGTGAGCGGAAGTCGGACGACGAATCATGTGTTCGGTTCGCTTCTTGGCAGGGCCTTACACCTTCAAATCCGCCGATCGACGCTATAGATTGATTTATACCGTCTTTCGATGCTGACGATTTGATCCCGATCAAAAACGAGGCGCGTTGCACGCATTTGCGCTGTCTCGCCGTGATCGATTCGTCCGAGTGGTTCAATGTCCGCCGGAGGCGGCCACAACATCACCTCAATAGCTTGGGCGGCAGGAGCTTACGCCTCCGAGGCGCTCACGCTTCCGGTGGCCCGGCCATGCGCAAGCCCTTGCGGATGCGTCAGCGCTGAGCGCCGCACTTGTTTTCCCGACAAAAATGACTAGTATGACTATCTTGACCTTTCATGAGGAGCATTGCGCGTGGGTACCGATACCTGGACCGTGGCTGAAGCGAAGGCGAAATTCAGCGAAGTCATCGAGCGCGCGAAGTCGGGCGGGCCGCAAACCATCACGCGCAATGGGCGCTTGGCCGTGGTCATCGTTGCGGCCGAGGAATGGGAACGCAAGACCAGGCGGGCGGGCAACCTCGCGGAATTCTTTGCGACCTCCCCGCTGCGGGGATCGGGGATCAAGATCAAGCGCGTCAAAGACCGTCCGCGCAAGGTCGATCTATGAGTTTTCTCCTCGACACCAACGTGGTGTCGGAATGGGTAAAGCCCCACCCTCACGCCGGCGTCGTTGCGTGGCTGGCGCAAGCCGACGAGGATCGCATTTTCCTCAGTGTCATTACGCTCGCCGAACTGCGCTACGGGATCGAACGCATGGCGGCGGGCCATCGCCAAAGACGACTGGATGAATGGTTACGGAACGAGCTGCCGCAGCGCTTCGAAGGGCGGATCCTGTCGATCGACAATTCGATTGCCGATGTCTGGGGGAAAATCGTGGCGCGTCGCGAGGCAGTGGGGAGGCCGATCAACGCGCAGGATGCCTTCATCGCCGCGACGGCTGAAATTCACGGGCTGACGCTCGTCACTCGCAATGCCCAGGATTTCAAGCCGACGTTAAAGGCCCTGTTGAACCCATGGGCTATGGGCCGATAGCGACCTGGCCGCTCATTCCTCCGGCACACCGGCCTTAAGCATGCCCTCGGCGTTATGCTCCCGTCCGGCGATTTGGGCGCGGGCCGTGTGATGCCGGGGTGTCCCCGTGCACATCCAGGTCATGTATCGGTCCGCCTATTGGCGGATTGAGCAGAACGGCCTGCAGCGCCTGGCCAAAGGCCGCCCCTAGACCTTTCCGGAAAAGCACGCGGAGCCAGGCGAAGCCCCTAAAAACGTTTGTTTTCGGGAGCTAGTTTATTCAACATGTGGTTTTCGACCGGTCGCTCGAACCGATCTTCGGACTGCGTGCGTATCTGTTCTCAAATAACTGTTTGGGGATTTCAAAATCCGGAACGCTCCCACCATGACCAGTCTCAACGGCAGCGACAAGTTCTACAGCTCCATTCCGGTGTTTCGCGGGTTCGCCAGATTGATGGACCCGGCGCTCTACTCCCCGCTGCCCGATGGCTGGAGTATCGGCGTCGCCGATATCGTCGAGTCGACCAAGGCAATCGCCCAAGCCCGTTACAAGGCGGTCAATATGGCGGGCGCCTCCGTTATCGCGGCGGTCACCAACGCGTTTGAGGGGCGCGAATTCCCGTTCGTGTTCGGCGGCGACGGCGCAAGCTTTGCGGTGGCGCCGGACGATTCCGAACTTGCCCGTGAGGCTCTGGCGGCGACCGCGGTCTGGGTCAAGGAAGATCTCGACCTCGTGATGCGGGTGGCCCTGGTGCCGATCGATGCCATACGGGCGCAGGGGTTGGATGTACGGGTTGCGCGCTTTGGTCCGTCGCCCAATCTTTCCTACGCGATGTTTTCCGGCGGCGGTCTTGGCTGGGCTGAAGCCGCGATGAAGCGCGGCGAGTTCGCGGTGCCGATGGCGCCGCCCGGTACACAGCCCGATCTCTCCGGGCTTTCGTGCCGGTTCGAGGAGATTCCGGCCGTGCGCGGCCTTATCCTCTCGGTGCTGGTGTTGCCGACGAAAGACGCCGATCCCGCCGCCTTCCGCCGGTTGATCGAGGATTTGATCGCGCTGGTCGAGCGCAGTCCGGATTCGGGGCGGCCGGTGCCATCAGGCGGGCCGCCGCTGCGCTGGCCGCCGGCCGGGGTGGAATTCGAGGCGCGTGCGCAGCGCGGAGGGTCCCTGCTCAGGCGGCGCGCCAGCGTTCTTGCGTATACGTTGTTTGCTTATCTGGTGATGCGCTTTGACATCGAGGTCGGCGGTTTCGTGCCGAAAACCTATGTACGGCAGGTCGTGGAGAATTCCGACTTCCGCAAATACGACGACGGATTGCGGATGATCCTCGATTGCACGCCGCAACTCGAGCGCACGCTGAGCGAGCGCCTCGCCGCGGCGGCTTCAGCCGGTATCGCAAGATACGGACTGCACCGGCAGGATGCCGCGATGATGACCTGCTTCACCCCGTCGGCGCTGCGCAGCGACCACGTCCATTTCATCGACGGGGCGCGAGGCGGCTATGCGTCGGCGGCGACGGCGCTGAAAGCGGCGGCGGCCTGAATCGTGTCCTGACGAAAACTCAGCGTGTGGTCCGGCTCCAGTCTTCGCTGCCACACAACGAGCCGACGCAGCCTTCGACCCGCAACGTGGTGGGGCCGGTAACCGAGATAGTGCTTGCATAGGTCTTGCCGTCGTCGGCGTTGTAAATCTTGCCGGACCATTTGTTCGCGCCCGCAGGCCGCATGCCGGAGAACAGCGCAAGCCCGATGATGGGGCGCCTTGCCAGCGCCGGGTTGGGATTCTTGTCGTCGACCTGAGGCTTTCCGGTCGCGGGATCGATCGGCTCTTTCAGCCAGACAACGACACCACAAATCCCCGCGCCGCATCGGCTGACACGCACCTTCGCGTCGCCGGCCTGTGTTAGCCAGATACCCTCCGGTCCCCCCGCGGCACGAGCCTCCCCTGACGCAGCGGTCCAAAACGCCATCAAAATCGCGAAAACAATACCAAACCTGCCAGCCATGCACCTCTCCCGGGAACCGCGCTTGAATAACAACAAATCAAATTTGTGCAATGCCATATCTGCCGTCCGGGCGCGGCATTTGCCGGCTCTCTCGAACTGGACACGAGTGCCGGCCGGGAGTTTTGGGAATTGACGGATGCAGGCGCGTGCGGACACGTCGAGCGGGCGTCAGTGGTCAGCCGCGCATCACCGGAAGTCCGTGCCGGCCGACGCCATTAGATGTTGAATGTTCCGGTCCGAACGAACGCTGCGTCGGCCGGCGCGGCGGTCACCAGGGCAGGCCGCACAGGTCCATTGTGCCTTGCCGCGGCGCACGCCGTTTGAGATCGAAGACGAAGGGCGCCATTACCTCGAAGCGGATTTTTCTGCTCTTCTGTTCCGCATAAATTTCGCCGGCGAAGGGCTGCCAGCCACGAGATTGGTACAATTCGAAATTGTGCGGCTCGCAGAACAGAAGCGCAAACTGCGCGGCGTCGTGATCGCGCATGGTCTGGGCGGCTGCGTTGAGCGCGATACTGGCATATCCCCGGCGTCGGCAATTCGGGTGGGTCGCAACGCCGCCAATGCCGCCGATGTGAACCTGGCGTCCGTTCCAGGTCACGGTCCTGAAATAGATGCCGACGTGACAGGCAAGGCCACCTTCGGGCGCCTCGATCAGCACGCGCAGGTCCGCATGAGCCCATTCAACCTGTCCCCAGGACAGTTTTTTGAGCACTTCGTCGGGCCAGACCGTGTCAAGCAGCGGCTCGGCACGCGCCCAGGACGTATCTCCGTTTAGAACCTCGATCTCGATACTCATGGCCGACCTCGCGCGCTGCACACCTCTCATTACGCGAAATGACGACGGTAAGTTACGAGTTCACTATCGCGTGCGGCCAGGCTTCAAGGGATGACGCTGCACTCCGCCTTGACCAACCGCGGCTTGGAACAATAGGCAAGGCCGATTGCCGTATTGAACGTGTATTGCGTCCTGCCCGGCTTTAGCCGGCTCTCGACCCTTATTGAACAGGAGTTGCCAATAATTGTGAGGTTCACGATCAGACTATTGTTCGGAAATTCGCGAACCGCGCGGAGCGTGTGTCTGCCTGCCACATGGAGGGAAGCCGTTCCGTTCGGCAATTCGATGGGCTTGCCGCCCAATTTGCCTTTATATTGAACCATCCCTTCGACGTTGGATGACATGTCCACAGTGGCGCTGCGATCCGTGGACAGAGAGGCCGTGCCTTCGGTATGGATCGGAAAATTCTGGACCGGCGGATTTTCGCAGCTGGCGAGCCCATCGACGCTGAACTTGCCGCGGATGATAGCTTCTCCGGCCTCACTTGAAGCAGGCATCGTCACAATCGAGACGGTAAGCAGAGCGACGGCAGTGACAAAATCGGTTTTCAACACTTCAGACCCCCATTAAATGCCTCATTCCAAATAGAATTTTGACTTGATTCGATCGTGCGCAAATTGGTAAATGCGGGCCCTGCGGCGACGGCGGGCGCCTGGTCGAATTCAGTTTTTTGAGGCGCGGGAACCTTCTATAAGGGTTCTCGTTAAGCCACGTCTCCCACCATTTTTCGGACATCACCCCATGACCTTCACGCTTCCCAACCTTCCATATGCCTATGACGCGCTCGCACCCCATATGTCGAAGGAAACGCTGGAATATCATCACGACAAGCATCATCAGGCCTATGTGACCAATGGTAACAATCTGCTGAAGGGGACCGAATTTGAGGGCAAGTCCCTGGAGGAGATCGTCAAGGGCTCGTTCGGCAAGAACGCGCCGCTCTTCAACAATGCCGGCCAACACTACAACCACATCCATTTCTGGAAATGGATGAAGCCCAATGGCGGCGGCAGCAAACTGCCCGGTCGTCTGGAAAAGAAGATCAACGAGGACCTCGGCGGCCTCGAGAAGTTCAAGACCGATTTTGCCGCGGCCGGCGCCGGCCAGTTCGGCTCGGGCTGGGCCTGGCTATCGGTGAAAGGCGGCAAGCTCGAAATCTCCAAGACCCCCAACGGCGAGAACCCGCTGGTGCACGGCGCCACGCCAATCCTCGGCGTCGACGTCTGGGAGCACTCCTATTACATCGATTATCGCAATCGCCGCCCGGACTATCTGAAGGCCTTTGTCGATCATCTGGTGAACTGGGAATATGTCGACGAGCTGTTCTCCAAGGCCTGAATTGATCGGTTATCAATCCCGAAAAGGCGGCAGCATCAAGCTGCCGCCTTTTTCATTTGCGTTGCCGCTCTGTTGTGCTTGCGGCGCTCTTATGCTTGCGGCAAAACCGGCGGTGCCGGTGGCCTCGTTCGGGAAATGACTAAGATGCATTATCTTCTGGTTTTTATCGGTGGCGGTCTTGGTTCGACGTTGCGCCATTTGGTCAACATCACCAGCCCGCGTTTCCTTGGAACGCATTTTCCGTATCACACCTTCATCATCAACATCACCGGCTCGACCATCATGGGTCTGATTGCGGGCTACCTCGCCTTCAAGGGCGATGCGTCGCAGTCCTGGCGGCTGTTCCTGATGACCGGCGTTCTCGGCGGTTACACCACCTTCTCGGCGTTCTCGCTGGATTCGGCGCTGCTTTACGAGCGCGGTGAAATCGGGCTTTCGCTGCTCTACGTGCTCGGGTCGGTCGTGCTCTCGATCCTGGGCCTGTTCGCCGGCCTTGCATTGATCCGCCAACTGACGTGAGCCGTTTCGCCCGCGCGGTCTGTTCCCTTGTCAGAACGCCCTTTGAAAGATCCGGCGCCCGCCGCCATGAAGGCTGGCGGCGGCATGCCCCAGATCATCGCCTATGTGGTGGCTTGGGCCCTGCCTTTCAGCGGCTGCTATTGTTCGAAATTCCATTCATGCCGGCCCGTTTCGTCTGGTTCCGCGCCGCGGTTTGCCTGTCGATCCCGTTTCTGGCCGCGGCCGTCGCCATGGCGATCGGGAAGCCATAGTACCCGGCACCCCCGTGGACTTCCGAAATGTTATAATATAACATTCCAAGATGATCTCTCCTTCCCATTCCCATAGCCACGACCACGGGCATCCACACAGCCACGGGCCGGCTTCGCCCCACCCGGCACAGCCGATTTCCTGGTCGATCCTGCGCATGGCGGTGATCTCCCGGCTCGCCGCCGCGCTTGCGGTCGGGGCCGCCCTTTGGGCCGTCGTCTGGCTCGCGATGAGATGAGCATGACCGCCCAACTGCAATTCCGCGACGTCACGCTGGGTTACGACCGCCATCCGGCCGTGCATCACCTCGACGGCGAAGTCGCGCCCGGCGCGTTGCTCGCGGTCGTCGGTCCCAACGGTGCCGGCAAGTCGACGCTGTTTCGCGGCATTGTCGGAATCCTCAAACCCCTGGCCGGCACGATTCTGACCGGTGGCCTCGACATCAGGGATATCGCCTATCTGCCGCAGACGGTGGATATCGACCGCAGCTTTCCGATTTCAGTTTTTGATTTCGTCGGCACCGGGCTGTGGCGCCGGGTCGGCTTTTTCGGCGGCATCGGCAAGGAGGCGCGCGAGAGAATCGCGCAGGCGCTCGCAGCCGTCGGTCTCAGCGGATTTGAGAACCGCACCATCGGCACGCTGTCCGGCGGGCAGATGCAGCGCATGCTGTTTGCGCGGGTGCTGTTGCAGGATGCGCGCCTGATCGTGCTCGACGAGCCCTTTAACGCCCTCGATGCCAGGACCTCAACCGATTTGCTCGCGCTGGTCAAACGCTGGCACGGCGAAAAACGCACCGTGCTGGCCGCGTTGCACGACATGGACCTCGTGCGCGCCAATTTCCCAGAGACCCTCCTGCTGGCGCGCGGCGAAGTCGCCTGGGGCGTGACGAACGAAGTGCTGACCGTCGAAAATCTGATGGAAGCGCGGCGGATGTGCGAAGCCTTCGACGACAGCGCGGCCGCCTGCGCCGTCGATGATGCGGCCTCGAAGGCAGCTTGACCGATGATTTACGATGCGCTGATCGCGCCCTTTACCGAATTCGAATTCATGCGCCGGGCGCTGGCGGCGGTGATCGCGCTTTCGCTCGGCGGCGCGCCGATCGGCGTCTTCCTGATGCTGCGGCGCATGAGCCTGGTCGGTGACGCCATGGCGCATGCGATTCTGCCGGGAGCGGCGATCGGCTTCCTGCTCTCGGGCCTGAATTTGTTTGCGATGACGGTGGGCGGACTGATCGCAGGCTTCACGGTGGCGATCCTTGCCGGCGTGGTGGCGCGCACCACCGATCTGAAGGAAGATGCTTCGCTCGCCACCTTCTATCTGGCGTCGCTGGCGCTCGGCGTCACCATCGTTTCCATCAAGGGCACCAATATCGATCTGTTGCACGTGTTATTCGGCAATATTCTCGCCATGGACGACCCGACCCTGCTGGTCGTCGCGTTCAACGCCACCATCACCCTTGCCGTGCTGGCCGTGATCTACCGTCCGCTCGTGATCGAAAGCGTCGATCCGCTGTTCCTGCGCACCGTGAGCCGCGCTGGCGCGCCCGCGCATCTCGCCTTTCTCGCGCTTGTCGTGGTCAATCTGGTCAATGGCTTTCAGGCGCTCGGCACGCTGCTCGCGGTCGGATTGATGATCCTGCCCGCGGGCATCGCGCGGTTTTGGTCGCGCGACATCACCGGCATGATCTGCATCGCGGTGGTGAGCGCGATCGTCTCCGGCTATGTCGGTTTGGTGCTGTCGTTTCAGACCAGGGTGCCGTCGGGGCCGGCGATCATCCTGGTGGCTACCGTGCTTTATGCCGGTTCGGTCTTGTTCGGCAATGTTCGCGGCGTGATCAGACAATTGTTTCCCGGCCGCCACCTCGAGGCGTAGCGATGCGCACGAAGCGGCATTTTTTTCTGTGGCTGATCTGCCTGGGGCAAGCAATTTTTGTCGCACCGGTGCAAGCGCAGGAAATCTTGAAGGTCGTCGCAAGCTTCTCGATCCTCGACGATTTCGTGAAGAATGTCGGCGGCGCGCGCGTCGATGTCATGACACTGGTCGGCCCCAATGGCGACGTGCATGTCTATGCACCGCCGCCCGCGGACGCCCGCAAGGTCGCCGACGCAAAGCTTCTTGTCATCAACGGGCTTGGCCTTGAGGGTTGGCTGCCGCGGCTATTGCAGGCATCGGGCGGCAAGGCGCCGATCATCACGGCCACCAGGGGTATTGCGCCGCTCAAGCTCGGCTCCGATGCCGACCCGCATGCCTGGCAATCGGTTGCCAACGCGAAAATTTATGTCGTCAATATTCGCGACGGGCTGATGGCCGCCGACCCTGCGGACGCCGAGGTCTTTCGTAAGAACGCGGCAGCCTATCTGGAGAGGCTCGATGCGCTGGACGGCGAGGTGCGCGCGGCGATCAAGCAAATTCCCCAAAGCCGCCGCAAGGTGATTTCGACCCACGATGCGTTCGGCTATTTTGCGTCGGCCTATGGCATCCAGTTCATCGCGCCGCTCGGCGTTTCCACCGAATCGGAGGCCAGCGCCCGCGATATCGCCGGCATTATCGCCCAGATCAGGAGCGAGAAAATCCCGGCCGTGTTTCTTGAGAAAATGATCGACCCCCGGCTGATGCAACGGATATCGGCGGAGACTGGCGCCAAGGTCGGCGGAACGCTTTATTCCGACAGTCTGACCGATGAAAAGGGCGATGCCCCCACTTACATTGACATGGTCAGGCACAATATAAGGACGCTGACGAGCGCGCTGGCTAACTAGGGCAGGGGCCTCCCTGCTGCCGGCAGCCCAAAGTTACCTTTCCGGAGCAACTATGTCCGAATTGACGTCCCAAAAAATTCCCGTGACCGTGCTGACGGGTTATCTCGGTGCCGGCAAGACCACGCTGCTCAACCGCATCCTTTCTGAAAATCACGGCAAGAAATACGCCGTCATCGTCAACGAATTCGGCGAGATCGGCATCGACAATGACTTGATCATCGGCGCCGACGAAGAAGTCTTCGAGATGAACAATGGCTGCGTTTGCTGCACGGTGCGTGGCGACCTCGTGCGGATTCTCGACGGCCTGATGAAACGCAAGGGAAAATTCGACGCCATCATCGTCGAGACCACCGGTTTGGCCGATCCGGCGCCGGTGGCGCAGACTTTTTTCGTCGACGAGGACGTGCAGAGGAACGCTCGCCTCGACGCGGTGGTGACGGTGGCTGATGCGAAATGGCTGAGCGACCGCCTGAAGGACGCGCCGGAGGCCAAGAACCAGATTGCGTTTGCCGACGTCATCGTTCTCAACAAGACCGATCTCGTCTCCGGGGGTGAACTCGCCGAGGTCGAGGCGCGGATCAGGGCGATCAACCCTTACGCCAAACTGCATCGTACCGAGCGCTGCAAGGTCGCGCTATCGGATGTTCTGGAGCGTGGCGCGTTCGATCTCGACCGCATTCTGGAGATCGAACCGGAATTTCTCGAAGCTGACGATCACGATCACGATCACGATCACCATGACCACGATCACCACCATCACGGCCATGATCATCACCACGATCATGACCACAGCCATGGCCTGAAGCACTATCATGACGAGGACATGCAATCGCTGTCGCTGCGATCCGACAAGCCGCTCGATCCCACCAAATTCATGCCCTGGCTGCAAAACCTCGTCGCCAGCGAAGGCCAGAAGATCCTGCGCTCGAAGGGAATCCTGGCCTTCAGCGACGATGACGACCGCTACGTCTTTCAGGGTGTGCACATGATGCTGGAAGGCGATCACCAGCGGCCGTGGAAGGAAGGCGAGCCGCGCCAGAGCCGCCTCATCTTCATCGGCCGCGAATTGCCGGAGCAGACGATCCGCGAAGGCTTTGAGCGCTGTATCACCACGTGATGACAGAATTCGATCCGGGCGAATCCGCCTCCATTGTTTCCGTCACCGATCAGGTGCGCGCGATCGCGATCGGCGCGCCGCTGACTTCGGTGCATTTTCTGGGCGACAAAGCGGTCTTTGTCGGCGCCGAGGAAAATGTGTTCGTAGCAAGCGCCGAGGGAGAACTCTCCACCGTTGCCGTTCTGAGTGGCGGCATCCTGTGCGCGGCATCCGACGGCGCCCGCGTCGTCATGGGTGGCGATGACGGCAAGGTCGTTTCCCTCGACGCCAGGGGCGAGGTGACGGGGCTTGCGACGGATGCCAAACGGCGCTGGATCGACAACGTCGCGCTGCATCCGGATGGCGCGGTGGCGTGGTCGGCCGGCAAGACGGCCTTTGTCCGCGGCGGCAGGAATGAGGAGAAGTCGCTCGAGGTGCCTTCGACGGTCGGCGGGCTCGCGTTCGCGCCGAAGGGCCTGCGGCTCGCGGTCGCGCATTATAACGGTGCGACGCTGTGGTTTCCCAACATGGCGGCCAAGCCGGATTTCCTGGAATGGGCCGGCTCGCACCTCTCCGTCACCTTCAGCCCTGACAACAAGTTTCTGGTCACGGCGATGCACGAGCCGGCGCTGCACGGCTGGCGGCTTGCCGACAACAGGCACATGCGCATGACCGGCTATCCCGGCCGCGTCCGATCGATGTCATGGAGCGCGGGCGGCAAGGCACTGGCGACCTCCGGCGCGGACGCCGTCATCCTGTGGCCGTTCGCCGGCAAGGACGGCCCGATGGGCAAGGAGCCGGCGATGCTGGCGCCACTGCAAGCGCGCGTCACCACGGTCGCCTGCCATCCCCGGCAGGACATTTTCGCCGCGGGTTACAGCGACGGCACCATCCTGATGGTGCGGATGACCGACGGCGCGGAAATCCTGGTACGTCGCAACGGCACCGCGCCGGTTGCGGCTTTGGCCTGGAACGGCAAGGGCACGCTTCTCGCTTTCGCCGCGGAGGACGGCGACGCGGGCTTGCTGGCGCTTTAGCGGCGCTCCTCACCGGCTCCGGGAACTTGCCGTATCCGGAATGACGAACGTGTGAAGATAGCGCTGTCAATTCCACAGTCTCGCCTGTGTCACCGTGCTGCCTCATACTGTGTCCTTCAATGGAAGCTGAGAGCAGGGGGCAAACGATGAAAATCGATGATGTCAGAAGAGCCGCTTATTCGATGCCGTTGACCAACCCGGCGTTTCCGCCGGGGCCTTATCGCTTCTTCAACCGCGAATACTTCATCATCACCTATCGCACCGATCCGGAAGCGCTCGCCCGTGTCGTGCCGGAGCCGCTTGAGGTCGCGGATTCCGTCGTCAAATACGAATTCATCCGCATGCCCAATTCAACCGGCTTCGGCGACTACACGGAAACCGGCCAGGTGATCCCCGTTCGCCTGAACGGTGAGGAGGGCGCCTATACCCACGCGATGTACCTGGACGATGAAGGGCCGATCGCCGGCGGCCGCGAGCTCTGGGGATTTCCGAAGAAGCTTGCCAGGCCGAAGATCGAGGTCGAGAGCGACGTGTTGGTGGGAACGCTGCACTACGGTTCGGTGCTCTGCGCCTCCGCCACCATGGGCTATAAACACCGCTATATGGACCACGACGCCGTGCTGAAGAGCCTGAGGGCGCCGAACTTCATCCTGAAAATCATCCCGCATGTCGACGGCAGCGCCCGCATCTGCGAGCTGGTGCGCTTCCATCTGGAGGACATCAATTTGAAGGAGGCTTGGACCGGACCGGCGGCGCTCGGCCTGTTTCCGCATGCGCTGGCCGACGTCGCAAAGCTGCCGGTGCGCGAGGTCGTCTCGGCGCTGCATTTCAAGGCGGATTTGACGCTGGGGCTGGGCAGCGTGGCGTTCGATTATATGAAGAGGTGAGGGGCCTCTTGCAAATCGTCATCACCGGGCTTGACCCGCTGATCCATCCTTCATGATGGATACGCGGGTCAAGCCCGCGTATGACAGCACGATATGACGCGCCCGCCGCCTCACCGCACCAGCACATTCCTGAACTGCCAGGGATCAGAGGTGTCGATATCCTCCGGGAATAGCCCTGGCCGGTCTGAAAGCGGCGTCCAGTCGGTGTAGAAACCGTTCACCGGGCCGAGATAGGGCCGCTGGATTTCAAGGCAGCGGCGGAAATCCATCTCGTCCGCCTCGACGATGCCGGCGGTGGGGTTTTCCAAGGCCCACACCATGCCGGCGAGCACCGCCGAGGACACCTGCATGCCGGTGGCGTTCTGGTAGGGCGCGATGTTCCGTGTCTCCTCGATCGAGAGCTGCGATCCATACCAATAGGCATTCTTGGCATGGCCGTAGACCAAGACGCCGAGCTCGTCGATGCCATCGACAATCTCGTGCTCGTCGAGAATGTGCCATTTCTGCTGCATCTTGCCGGTCGCGCCGAAAATCTCGTGCAGCGACAGCACCGCGTCGTTGGCCGGATGGTAGGCGTAGTGACAGGTCGGGCGGTACACCACGGTCTGGCCGTCCCGCACCGTGAAATAGTCGGCGATCGATATCGACTCATTGTGCGTGACCAGGAACCCGTATTGCGCGCCCGGTGTCGGGCACCAGGAGCGCACGCGGGTGTTGGCGCCAGGTTGCAGCAGATAGATGGCGGCCTGGCATCCGGTCTCGTGCTTGCGGCCGTTCTCCGGCATCCATTTTTCGTGGGTGCCCCA
This sequence comes from uncultured Alphaproteobacteria bacterium, assembly GCA_963722265.1. Lineage (GTDB taxonomy): Bacteria > Pseudomonadota > Alphaproteobacteria > Rhizobiales > Xanthobacteraceae > Bradyrhizobium. Next base: position 214,789 of record CAVRKR010000006.1, read on the forward strand.
GCCGAGCTCGGCCGGCTGCATGCCCTCGGAAACAAAGCCCTCCACCGACCAGGTGTTGACGAACACCTCCATCGGCTTCGGATTCCTCGATCGCTGGGTATCGCGCTCGGCGATATGGATGCCCTTGACGCCGAGCTTTTGAGCGAGCCGGCCCCAGCCCTCGCGGGTGTTCGGCCCGTTGAACGGCGTGTTGGTGTCGCGGGCGACGTCGAGCAGCGCCTGCTTGACGAACCACGAGACCATGCCGGGATTGGCGCCACAGGTGGAGACCGCGGTCGGGCCGCCCGGGCTCTTGTGCTTGGCCGCTAGCAGCGTTTCACGCAGCGCGTAATTCGAGCGGCTTTCCGGACTGATTTTCTTGTCGAAATAAAAGCCGGCCCACGGCTCGACGACGGTATCGATATAGAGCACGCCGATCTCGCGGCACATGGTCATGATGTCGACCGAAGAGGTGTCGACGGACAGATTGACGCAAAAGCCCTGGCCGCCGCCTTCGGTCAAGAGCGGCACCAGCAAGTCCCGGTAATTGTCGCGGGTCACTGCCTGCTTGATGAAGCGCACGCCGTGGCTTTTGGCGAGTTCGCCGTCCTCATGCGGATCGATGATGACGAAGCGCGATTTGTCGTATTCGAAATGCCGTTCGATCAGCGGCAGCGTGCCCTTGCCGATCGAGCCGAAGCCGATCATGACAATGGGGCCGGAAATTTTCGCGTGAATTTGCGAGGTGCTCATGGACGGGTCTCTCCGGAGAAGTGGGCGCTGGGCAAAGGGGTGGGGTCAGGGGGTTCGCCGTTTGGCGGTCACTTCGATCTCGACCTTCATCTCGGGCTTCAGGAGCTCGGCGACGACGAGGATGGTTCCGGCCGGCCTGATATCTCCAAGCTTCTCGCCGCAGACTGCCAATACCGCATCGGCATTCCTGACGTCGGTGACGTAATAGGTCGCGCGGACGACGTCGGCCAAGCTGAAACCGCCGTCTCTCAGCGCGGCTTCGATCGTCTTGAAGCAGTTTCGTGTCTGGCTCGTGACATCCGCAGGCATGGTCATGGTGGCGTAGTCGTAGCCGGTCGTACCCGCGACGAAGGCGAAGTCTCCGTCGATCACGGCGCGGCTGTAGCCGGCGGTCTTTTCAAAGGGCGAGCCGGTGGAAACAAGACGGCGGGACATCTGAAACCTCGGTCTGGAGCCTGACCCGGAGAAATCGGGAATTGGCTGGCTGAAATACGCAACCCTTCGCTATATCAGTGCGAAGGTTGTGTCACGTCGGGGGATGGCGGGGTCGGCGAACCCCATCGGCGCACCAGGATGTCCCGGACGACCATGACCGCCAACAGGACAAGGAGGGTTGTGGTGATGAAGCTGCGGCCGCGCGAAGGCGCGGCGGCACGCGTCGTGGTCGGGGTCTCCGGCATGGTGAGCCGCTCAAGCCGCGCGCGGCTCGGCGCGCAGCGTCTTCTTGCCGCGAGCTGCCTTCGTCTTCATCGACGCACCCGTCGGCACAATCATGCCCCAGGCGCCATCGAGCGCGCCCTCGTCGAGCTCCAGTGCCAGCAGGCGGTCGCGTTCGAACGGGCCCGGCAGCGACAGGGCGCCGGCCTTGGCGCTGGAGAAGCCGAACCGGGCGTAATAGGGCGCGTCCCCAAGCAGGAGAACCGCGCGATGGCCACGCGCCCTTGCCGCCGCAAGCGCACGGGCAATCAGCGCGGCTCCGACCCCCAGCATGCGGCAGTCACTGTCTACCGCGAGCGGGCCGAGCATGAGCGCTGGCGTGCCCCCGGCGCTGACGTGCCACAACCGCAACGTTCCCACCAATCTCCCCTGCCGCATGGCCGAGAAGGCGAGGCCTTCGGCTGGCGCACGTCCTTCGCGCAGGCGCTGGCAGGTGCGCTGATGGCGGTTTTCGCCAAAGCTCGCATCCAGCAGCGCTTCACGCGCAGCGACGTCGGAAGCCCGCTCGGTACCGATCGCGAACGGAGCGGCATTCGGCGTGAGGGCAAGAGGGGTCTTTCGCAAAGCAGTCATGGCACGTCAGTCCTCGCGTCCGATGGCGGCAAGGCCAAGGGAAGCGTTGTCAGCAAATCTGCAGGTTTAGGGAATGGGAGCCGGCGGGCCGGCTCCCGATGATATCGAGCCCTTAAAGAGGCGGGATCAGATGTGGTAGGTCCGCAGCGGCGGGAAGCCGTTGAAGGCCACCGACGAGTAAGTCGACGTATACGCGCCGGTTCCCTCGATCAGCACCTTGTCGCCGATCTCGAGCGTCACCGGGAGCGGGTACGGCATCTTCTCGTACAGCACGTCGGCGGAGTCGCAGGTCGGGCCTGCGAGCACGCACGGCGTCATTTCCGCGCCGTCATGCGGCGTGCGGATGGCGTAACGGATCGACTCGTCCATGGTCTCGGCGAGACCGCCGAACTTGCCGATGTCCAGATACACCCAGCGCACATCGTCCTCGTCGCTCTTTTTGGAGATCAGAACGACTTCGGTCTCGATGATGCCGGCATTGCCGACCATGCCGCGGCCCGGCTCGATGATGGTTTCCGGGATCTGGTTGCCGAAATGCTTGCGCAGGGCACGAAAGATCGACCGCCCGTATTGCACGACCGGAGGGACGTCCTTGAGGTACTTGGTCGGGAACCCGCCGCCCATGTTGACCATGGAGAGGTTGATCCCCCGCTCGGCGCAGTCGCGAAACACCGTCGAGGCCATGGCCAGCGCGCGGTCCCACGCCTTCACCTTGCGCTGCTGGGAACCGACATGGAACGAGATTCCGTAAGCCTCCAGCCCGGAGCGCTTGGCAAGATCGAGCACGTCGACCGCCATCTCCGGATCGCAGCCGAACTTGCGCGACAGCGGCCATTCGGCGCCGGCGCAGTCATAAAGGATGCGGCAGAACACCTTCGAGCCGGGGGCGGCGCGGGCGATCTTCTCGACCTCGGCGGTGCAATCGGCGGCATAAAGTCGAATGCCGAGCACGAAGGCGCGGGCGATGTCGCGCTCCTTCTTGATCGTGTTGCCAAAGGAAACCCGCTCGGGCGAAGCGCCTGCGGCGAGCACCATCTGGATTTCGGCCACCGAGGCGCAGTCGAAGCACGAGCCCATCGAGGCCAGCAGCGCCAGCACTTCCGGGGCCGGGTTTGCCTTCACCGCGTAGAACACGCGGCTGTCGGGCAGCGCCTTGGCGAAGCTCTGATAGTTGTCGCGCACGACCTCGAGGTCGACGACGAGACACGGCTCGACGTCCTGGCCCTCGCTGCGGCGGTTGCGCAGGAATTCCTGAATGCGTTCGGTCATAGCACCCTCCAAACGGCCCAGCGACGGGACCCGTTCAAATGTGATCTCGGATGAGAGCGCTTCGGCCACTTCGCGCGATGGAGGCGCCACGAGGCGGAAAAACTCAAACCGAATTGTGCTGCCGTGGATTGGTTGGGAAGGATCCCGCCCGCACACCTGGCAATGAAGGACAAGCCTCTTCGGTATTCGCGCCGGCTGGTGGAAAGCCGGCAGAGACCAAAAAAGCCCGATCCGTCGTTGCTTTAAGTCGCGTCCCCCGTTGAGAACGAGGTGCGCCGGTTCGCCTCCGGCTGCCAGTCACGGTTGCAAGGAGAGCGAGGAGACCTTCAACGGCATCTCTTGAGAGAGATGCTGGCCTCTCAAATCTTCGACCTAAGAAGTCTCGGACTTGAGCGACCCTCGGTTCTTCGTCCCTTGGCGGCTGTCCGGCCTCTTGTCCGGATACCTACCGACTGACACACGACCACAGGCACGTGCGAAATTGGGCAATTCTGCAAATAAGCGTTTTGAGTCTGCTTCGCAACAATTTTTTTAGGTTGAGGGAAAATTTCCCTAACACCTGCTTACGTCGTCACGCTCGGAGGCGCGCGAGCGAGGTCGAACATGAACGAGCGTTAAGTTTCTTTAACGAAGTGTAAGCGCTCGAAGCGCGCGCCTCGCAGTATCGCGCGCGGTGTAGCTTACGCGCGGCGTGTGAAGGGCTCGACCCGCTGCGCGGCGCGGATGAAGGCGGCCATGATCACGACGCCAAGCGCAAACAGCACGGCCTGAAGGATGTGCGCGCCGAAGTCGTCGAGGCCGAGCAGGATTGCGAGCGCCCAACCGCCGGCGAACGCCGCGCCGAAGACCTCGGCGCCGATCAGGATCGCCGCCGAGAGTACGGTGATGACACTGGGCCAGACGATCTGGCTGCCGCTCGTCGGGGTGGTCTGCGAACTCATGGGTAAAATCCTGTTTCCGGGGCCGCAATCTCCATGAAAAGGGCGGCGCTATCAAGCGCAAAAGGCCCAAAAAAGCCTGATCGCGTGATATAGCGTCGCCCGGTAGAATTGGGACGCATGCGGGAATTGTGATGTCAGAGACCCAGGAAAAGACGGCCACGGCGCAAAGCAATCCGCTGCTCAAGGCGTGGCAGACGCCGTTCGAGACCCCACCCTTCGCCGACATCGCGCCGGAGCACTTTCTTCCCGCCTTCGAGCAGGCGTTCGCCGACCACGCGGCCGAGATCGCCGCCATCACCCATGATCCCTCGGTGCCCGACTTCGCCAACACGATCACCGCGCTCGAGCGCTCGGGCAAGCTGCTCGACAAGGTCTCGGCGGTCTTCCACGACCTGGTTTCGGCGCATTCCAACCCGGCGCTTCTGGAGATCGACAAGCAGGTGTCGCTCAGGATGGCGCGGCACTGGAACCCGATCATGATGAACGCGGTGCTGTTCGGCCGGATCGCGCTATTGCACGACAATCGGGCGACGCTCGACCTGACCGGCGAACAGCGACGGCTCCTAGAGCGCACCTATACCCGTTTCCACCGCTCCGGCGCCGGCCTCGACGAGGCGGCCAAGGCGCGGATGGCCGAGATCAACGAACGGCTGGCCCATCTCGGCACGACCTTCAGCCACCATCTGCTGGGCGACGAGCAGGACTGGTTCATGGAGCTCGGGAAGGCCGATCGCGACGGCCTTTCGGACAGTTTTGTCGCCGCCGCCAGATCGGCCGCGGAGGAGCGGGGCATGGCGGGCAAGGCGATCGTGACGCTGTCGCGGTCCTCGGTCGAGCCGTTCCTCAAGACCTCCGGCCGCCGCGAGCTGCGCGAGAAGGTCTACAGGGCTTTTGTCGCGCGCGGCGACAACGGCAACGCCAACGACAATAATGCGGTCATTGTCGAGGTCCTGGGCCTGCGCGAGGAAAGTGCCAGGCTCCTGGGCTACCCGACCTTCGCCGCCTATCGCCTCGAGGATTCGATGGCCAAGACGCCGGAAGCGGTGCGGGGGCTGCTTGAGCGGGTCTGGAAGCCGGCGCGGGCCCGCGCGCTCGCCGATCGCGACGATCTCCAGGCGCTGGTGGCGGAGGAGGGCGGCAATTTCGCGCTCGCCCCGTGGGACTGGCGCTATTATGCCGAGAAGCTGCGGCAACGCCGGGCCAATTTCGACGACGCCGCGATCAAGCCGTATCTGGCGCTCGACAACATGATCGAGGCGGCCTTCGACTGCGCCAGCCGCCTGTTCGGCCTCAGCTTCTCCGAGCGCAAGGATATCCCGGTCTGGCATCCGGACGTGCGGGTCTGGGAGGTCAGCGACAGCGCCGGCAAGCACAAGGCGCTGTTCTATGGCGACTACTTTGCCCGGCCTTCGAAGCGTTCCGGGGCATGGATGTCGTCGCTTCGCGACCAGCAAAAGCTCGACGGCGAGGTCGCGCCATTGATCATCAATGTCTGCAACTTCTCCAAGGGCGCCGACGACCAGCCCTCGCTAATGTCGCCGGACGACGCCCGCACCCTGTTCCACGAATTCGGCCACGCCCTGCACGGGATGCTCTCGGACGTGACCTACCCTTCGCTGTCGGGCACCAGCGTATTCACCGATTTCGTCGAGCTGCCCTCGCAGCTCTACGAGCACTGGCAGGAACAGCCGCAGGTGCTGCGGCAATTTGCCCGGCATTACCGGACCGGGGAGCCGCTGCCGGACGACCTGTTGAAGCGTTTCATCGCCGCGCGCAAATTCAACCAGGGTTTCGCCACGGTCGAATTCGTGGCCTCCGCGCTTCTGGACCTCGAATTCCACACCCAACCGGCTTCCGCCAGCCGGGATGTGCGGGCGTTCGAGCGCGAGGAACTGGCCAAGATCGGAATGCCCGCGGAAATTTCGATGCGGCATCGGCCCCAGCAATTCGGGCACGTCTTCTCCGGCGGATACTATGCCTCGGGCTATTACAGCTACATGTGGTCGGAGGTGATGGATGCCGACGCGTTTGGCGCCTTTGAGGAAGCCGGCAATATCTTTGACCCAGCAACCGCAAAGCGCCTGTACGACGACATCTATTCCTCGGGCGGTTCGCGCGATCCGGAAGACGCCTATGTCGCGTTTCGTGGCCGGCAGCCGGAAGCGGAAGCGCTGCTGCGCCGCCGCGGCCTTCTGGAAGCGCCCGAGGTGGCGTGAGGTGGACAACGCGACCCACCGCTGCCTTGCTCTGTTGCTGTTAGCCGGCGCGCTGGTGTTCGGCCCACAGGCAGCGCAGGCGCACCCCCATGTCTGGATCACATCGACCAGCGAGCTGATCTACGCCCCGGACGGTTCGATCACCGGCGTGCGTCACGCCTGGACCTTCGACGACATGTTCTCGACCTACGCCCTGCAGGGCATCGAAAGCAAGACCAAGGGCGTCTACAGCCACGAGGAACTGGCGCCGCTCGCGCAGACCAATGTCGAATCGCTGAAGGAATTTGGCTACTTCACCTTCGCCAAGGCCGACGGCAAGAAGCAGAAATTCACCGAGCCGGTCGATTACTTCCTCGACTACAAGGATGGCCTTCTGATCCTGCATTTCACCTTGCCGCTGCAGACCCCGGTGAAGCCGAAAGAGCTGGCGCTTGAGGTTTTCGACCCGACGTTCTTTGTCGACTTCAAATTCGCCGACAAGGATCCGGTCAGGCTGGTCGGGGCGCCCGCCGCCTGCCAGATCAGCTTCCGGCGGCCGAACGACGGCACGGTCAGCGCGCAGAAGCTCGGCGAGCAGAACTTCCTCAGCGGCGACAATTCCAACTTTGGGGCGATGTTCGCCAACAAGATCACGGTGGCCTGCCCATGAGGTTACGGTCTGTCCGGACATGGCGGCCGGACCTCGCGCTTGGCCTGGCGATCGGCGTCTTGGCCGTCGCTGCGGTTCTGCTGCTCGACGGCCTCATGCATGGCCTGATGGCCGAGATGCCGTTCGGCGGCCCGCGTCCGACCGCCGAGCCGCAAGTCGGCGGCATCGTCGGCTGGCTGTTGTCAAAGCAATCGGAATTCTACCGCGAGATATCGTCAACCATACGCGCCGCCAAATCCGACGGCAGTGCGGTCTGGACGCTGCTTGCGATTTCCTTTGCCTATGGCATTTTTCATGCCGCCGGCCCCGGTCACGGCAAGGCGGTGATCTCGTCCTATCTGGTCGCCAATCAGGAAACAGCGCGGCGCGGCGTCGTGCTGTCGTTTGCGTCCGCGCTGATGCAGTCGCTGGTCGCGGTGGTGATCGTCGCCATCGGCGCCTGGCTGCTCAACGCCACCGCCAAGACCATGTGCGGGGCGGAGAAGACAATCGAGATTGCGAGCTACGCCCTGATCGCGGCATTCGGCGCAAGGCTGGTCTGGACCAAGGGTGGCGGCTTCATCCGTGCGTTGCAGCGGCCGCAGCCGGCACTCGCGATTGTCGCGGCGACGCATCATCATGGCCACGACCATCACCGTCCTGACCACGACCATGATCACGACGACCACCTCCATGACGAGCATTGCGGCCACTCCCACGGCCCGGAGCCGAGCGAGCTCGCCGGCCCCGGCGGCTGGCGGCGCGGCTTTGGCGCGATTTTCGCGGTGGGATTGCGACCCTGTTCGGGCGCGATCCTGGTGCTGGTGTTCGCGCTTGCGCAGGGGCTGTTCTGGGCCGGCATCGTGGCAACCTTCGTGATGGGGATCGGCACCGCGATCACAGTGGCGGCGATTGCGGTCATGGCGGTGTCGGCCAAGGACGTCGCGCGTCGCCTGAGCGGCGCAAAGGAAGGCGGCGGCGCGCTGTTCATGCGCGGCATCGAATTCGGCGCCGCGGGGCTCGTGCTGCTATTCGGTTTCGGCCTGTTGTTCGGCTATCTCACGGCCGAACGGGTGACGTGCTTCTAGGCTTCAGATCGGCAAAAAGTGGCGGATCAACGGCAGGAAGAAGATCGCGATGTTGATGATGAAGCCGATGTTCCAGAGGATCGACCGCAGTCGCGGGCGATTGCCGAGATAGGTCAGAACATAGGCGATCCGCACGATCAGAAACAGCACCGCCAACTCGTTGATCAAATTCTGCGGCGCGGCGCGAAATTCCGCGAACAACACTGCGATCGCAAAAAACGGAAAGGCCTCGATGCCGTTCTGGTGCGCACCCAGCGCGCGAGCGCGAAGTGGATCTTCAAAAAAGGCGGGATCGCGCGGTTTGGAATTGTCGTAGCTGCGAAATCCGATCCACTTGATGGGCGCAATCGACATCAGATAGAGCATCACGCTTCCGAAAACGCACCATTCGGCGATTGTCATGGCTCCCCCCGGCACGTGGCGGCCGACGACGCCTCGCATCGCCTGGCAATAAGCGACAGTATCGAAACCGCGGTTATCTTGACAAGGATGGCCCGACGCGCGAAGCCAGCGATATCATGACAACAGTCATTCCCAGAGAGAAGGCAACGCCTGCGGCTGACGCGAGGGCGGAGCGCATCGGGGTTCTCCTGGTCAACCTCGGCACCCCCGACACTGCGGATGCGCGCGGCGTGCGCGTCTATCTCAGAGAGTTTCTATCTGACCCCCGCGTGATCGAAGATCAGGGCCTGCTGTGGAAGCTGGCGCTCCACGGTATCATTCTGCGAACCCGTCCGGCGCGCAAGGCGCGCGATTACCTGAAGATCTGGAACAGCGCGAAAAACGAATCTCCGCTCAAGACCATTACGCGCGCACAATCCGAAAAGCTGGCTGCCGCCATATTGGACCACGACCATATCGTGGTCGACTGGGCGATGCGTTACGGCAATCCGTCGATCGCCTCGCGGATCGAATTCTTGACCGCGCAGGGCTGCGACCGCTTATTGGTCGTGCCTCTCTATCCGCAATATTCGGCCGCAACGTCGGCGACCGTTTGCGACGAGGTGTTTCGCGTGCTGGGCAAGATGCGCGCGCAACCGACGCTGCGGGTGACGCCGCCCTTTTACGACGATCCCGATTACATCGAGGCGCTGGCGGTCTCGATCAACACGCACTTGGCGAGCCTCCCGTTCAAGCCCGAACTGATCGTGGCCTCGTTCCACGGCATGCCGCAGAAGTATGTCGACAAGGGTGATCCCTATGAACGCCAGTGCGTTGCGACCACCGAAAGCCTGCGTCGGCGTCTAGGGCTGGATGCCTCAAAACTCCTGCTGACGTTCCAGTCGCGTTTCGGCTTCGACGAATGGCTCAAGCCCTACACCGATGAGACGATGGAAAAGCTCGCCAGGGAAGGCGTGAGGCGTATCGCCGTCATCACGCCCGGATTTTCAGCCGATTGCCTGGAAACGCTGGAAGAAATCGCGCAGGAAAACGCCGAGATTTTCAAACATCACGGCGGCGAGCAATTCACCTTCATCCCGTGCCTGAACGACAGCGAGCCGGGCATGGATGTCATCCGCCAGCTCGTGCTGCGTGAGCTTCAGGGCTGGATATGATCATAGCATGATCCGAAAAATTGGGGACCGGTTTTTCGAAAAGATCATGCTCAAACAAAGAAATAGATCATGATCCGATTCAGATCGGATCATGATCGGCATTGCCACTCGTTTTTCAGCGCGTCGAACCTTACATCTTGGCCCGGCGACCAAATGAGGGTTTCGCCGCGCTGCAACGCAGGCTATTCGTTGTCGCACGGCGTTTCGCGTTCAAGGGATGGTATCCGCCTTTAGGAGATTGGCATGACCGGTTTCGACATCTTCGCCATTGCGTTGGTTCTTCTGGTGATTTTCACGCTGTTTGCCGGCATCAAGACCGTGCCGCAGGGTTACGACTGGACCATCGAGCGGTTCGGCAAATACACCCGCACGCTGGCGCCGGGATTGAACATCATCGTGCCCTATTTCGACCGCGTCGGCCGCAAGATGAACATGATGGAGCAGGTGATCAGCATTCCCGAACAGGAGGTGATAACCAAGGATAACGCCACGGTGACGGTCGACGGCGTCGCGTTTTTCCAGGTGTTCGATGCCGCGAAAGCCAGCTACGAGGTCTCCAATCTCAACCAGGCGATCATCGTGCTGACGATGACCAACATCCGCTCGGTGATGGGCGCGATGGACCTCGACCAGGTGCTGTCGCATCGCGACGAGATCAACGAGCGCCTGCTGCGGGTGGTGGATGCCGCGGTTTCGCCGTGGGGGCTGAAGGTCAACCGTATCGAGATCAAGGACATCGTGCCGCCCGCCGACCTCGTCGAGGCGATGGGGCGGCAGATGAAGGCCGAGCGGGTCAAGCGCGCCGATATTCTGCAGGCCGAGGGTCAGCGGCAATCGGAGATTCTTCGTGCTGAAGGTGCGAAACAGGGCCAGATCTTGCAGGCCGAAGGCCGTCGCGAAGCCGCGTTCCGGGACGCCGAAGCCCGTGAGCGCTCCGCAGAGGCCGAGGCCAAGGCGACGCAGATGGTCTCCGAGGCCATCGCCAAGGGCGACGTCGCCGCGCTGAATTATTTTATCGCCGACAAATATATCAAGGCGTTCGGGCAATTAGCGGATTCATCGAACCAGAAGATCATCATGTTGCCGATTGAGGCGGTGAGCATTTTGGGCTCGCTCGCCGGCATCGGCGAGATCGCGAAAGCCACTTTCGGCGAGAGCGCGATGTCGGCGCAAGCCGCCGCGCGGCGCGGGTCAGTGCCGAGCGCCGGTGCCGTTTCGCCGGTGCCTCCGTCAGCCTAAGGACCTGACCATGACCGAGATGTTCGCCACCTTGGGCACCTGGAACTGGCTGATCTTCGGCGTCATCCTGATGGCGCTGGAGTTGCTCGCGCCGGGGGTCTTTTTGTTCTGGTTGGGATTGGCGGCCTTGCTGGTGGGGTTGTTGTCGTTCGCGTTCAGCCCGTCCTGGCAGACCCAGATCCTGATGTTCGCCGTTTTCGCGGCGGCCGCGGTGCCGCTGTGGCGGCGTATCGCGCGCGCCAACAAGGCGGTCAGCGAGAGCAATCCCTTTCTCAACAAACGCGCGGATGCGCTGGTCGGCCGGGTGTTCACGCTGGAAAAGCCGATCATCGATGGTTCGGGCACGGTTCGGATCGACGATACGATCTGGCGAATCGCCGGGCCCGATGCGCCCGCCGGCAGCCGGGTCAGGATCGTGCACGCCGACGGCGCCAGCCTGACGGTGGCCGCGGCTTAATTCAGCGTCTTGCTCCATCGCTCGGCGAAGCGATGCAGCGGCAGGAAGGTTTCCAGCAATTCGCGGCCGAGGGGCGTGAGGCCATATCCGCTGCCAGGCGCAAGTTCGATGAGGCCGGCGGCCCGCAGCTCCGACAGCCGCGCCTGCATCACGGTCGGCGAGGCTTCATCGCAAGCGGCGCGGAGCCCACGCGAAGTCAGCGATGCGTCGCGCAGCTCCCACAATATCCGCAAGCTCCAGCGCCGCCCCAACAGGTCGAGCAGCACCATGATCGGGCGGCCGGTGCGCGAGCCGCGCACGCGCCGTTTGTTCGACATCGCAGGCTTTTTCGGCATCGGGAACTCCATCATGCGGCTTGCATCGTGCTACAAATAATGTAGCATTGCTACGTTTATTGTAGCATAGGAGCAGGCGATGTCACGACAGACCATGTCACGAGGAGCCATGTCACTAGAGGCCATGTCACGAATTGCCCCGCTTGAGCCGCCTTACGCGCCGGAAATCCAGGGGGAGTTCGACCGCATCATGCGCGGTGCCCCGCCCTTGATGCTGTTTCGCGTGGTCGCCTCCAATGCGCGTGCCTGGGAAAAATTCCGCGCCGCCAGCCTGCTCGACGGTGGTCCGCTTGATTTGCGGGAACGCGAAATCGTCATCGACCGCACCTGCGCGCTCACGGGATGCGAGTATGAATGGGGCGTGCATGTCGCCATATTTGCCAAAGCCGCGGGTTTGACCGAGGCGCAGGTCCGCGCCACGGTGCGCGAGGCCGCCGATGCGCCGTGCTGGTCGGTCTCCGAGCAGGCGCTGATCGCGGCCGTCGATGCCTTGCATGCCCGCGCCACCCTGAGCGAGGCGGAGTTCAAGGCGCTGGCGGGGTATTACGACGATGCGAAGATCTTTGAAATCATCCTGCTCTGCGGCTTCTATCGGACAGTGTCGTATCTGGCGAACGGGCTTGACCTTCCGCTGGAGGAGAAGGCGGCGAGGTTTCCGAGGGCCAGTTAATAATTTTTTGGTCGTCCCTGCGTTCGCAGGGACGACGTCCGAGAGTGTCCGTCCTACACCACGCCGGCGCGCAGGATGTCGTGCAGGTGCACGATGCCGACCGGTTTGTTGGCTTCCGTCACGATCAGCGCGGTAATCTTCGAGGAGTTGAGGATTTCCAACGCCTCGCTGGCGAGCAGGTCGCCGCGAATGGTCTTTGGATTCCTGGTCATCACGTCGTCGACGGCCGCGGTCATCAGGTCTGGGCGCAGCATGTGGCGGCGCAAATCGCCGTCGGTGACGATGCCCGCGATCGCGCCGCGCGCGTCGATGATGCCGACGCAACCGAAACCCTTCGACGTCATCTCGACTAGCGCGTCGGACATTTTGGTTCCAAGCGGCTTTAACGGCACCGCCTCGCCGGTGTGCATGAGGTCGCGGGTATATTTCAGCATGGCGCCGAGCTTGCCGCCGGGATGCAGCACGCCGAAATCCACGCTCGTGAAGCCGCGGCCTTCGAGCAGCGCGATCGCCAGCGCATCTCCCAAAGCGAGCAGCATCAGCGAGGAAGTGGTGGGGGCGAGATTGTGCGGACAGGCCTCGCGCGCCTTCGGCAGCGTCAGCGCGATTTCGGCGGCCCGGCTCAGGGTGGATTCGCACTCCGCCGTCATGGCGATCACGGGAATCCGGAAGCGCTTGGCATAGGTGATGAGTGTCTTCATCTCCGGCTGCTCGCCGGACCACGACAGCGCCAGAATGACGTCGTCGGGGGTGATCATGCCGAGATCGCCGTGGCCGGCTTCCGCGGCATGCACGAAAAACGCCGGCGTGCCGGTGGAGGCGAAGGTCGCGGCGATCTTGCGGCCGATATGGCCCGATTTGCCGAGCCCGGTGACGATCAGCCGCCCCTTGGCGTTGCGAATGAGTTCGGACGCGCGCGCGAAGGCGCCTCCGAGGTCGGATTGCAGCGCCGCCGTGATCGCGGCGATCCCGCTTCCCTCGGCATCGAGGGTGCGCAAGGCCGATTGGACGGCGTCGCTCACGGGGTCAGTGCCGGATGATTTGGCCATCGAATTGGGCATGTGTGGTTCCGAGGGGGCTTGACCCACGCGCCCGTTTCCGGCGGCACGGGAGCCTTCCTTAGCATGGTCGAACCCGCGGGGCGACGCGGGGTCACCCTTCTCAACGGCTCATTAACCATAATTGTTTTAACTCCGTTAACGACGTTTTCCAGAAGCCTCGTCGACGGCCCTGGAACCCGGCGGTCAAGCGTATGAATTCGTTGAGGTATTCCCATCGTGATGTCGGGTCCAGCTACGGGCCGCCGCAAGCGCGGGATCGCTTTACGCGCGCTGTTGGCTTGCCTTGCGCTGATCGCCTTCGATACGCCTCGCCTGAACGCCCAAACCATCACCTCCGACCTGTTGCGCCCCGTCCCTGACGGCTTCATCGCGCCCCAGAATTCGCCGCTGCGCAGGACGAGCGAGAACCTCAGCGACAAGACCGCGGATGGTACCGGCGACGACCAACTCCGCGACAGCAACCGACCGGCACCGTCGCGGATCGGCCACATTCCGACTTACGGCCTTCCCGCGGCGAGCGGCGCCTCGGACGCAGGTTTCGACTCGCTCAATCGCGCGCGCAAGAAGCCGAAGTACTATCCCGGCCAAGCCAAGCCGAAGCCGCCGCCGGGGCCAGGCACGCCGGCGCCGAACGCGAGAAGACCTGCGATCACGAACGGGCGGGTGCGAGTGTCGCCTCCGCCGTCGGAGACCGCCAACAAGCCGCCGATTCCGCCGTCGATGGCTGGCACGGTGGACGGCCAGCCGCCGCGCAAGCGGCTGAAGGCCGACGACGATCCGTTCGGACCGGTCGGCGACTACGCCGGCAGCTTTCTGGTCAAATCGGCGGTCGAACTGCGCGGCGGTTACGACACCAATCCTGGCCGGCTACCGACACCGCAAGGCGCGCCGTTCTGGGTGGTCGCGCCGGAATTTCTCGCGGTCTCCAATTGGGACCGCCACGCGCTGGTCGCGGACTTGCGCGGCTCGTTTACAGGATACGGCAACAGTCTTCCGCCGATCGTCGACGGCGCGATTTCCCCGGCGCCGACCAATGTCAACCACCCGGATTTCCTCGGTCACATCGACGGCAGGCTCGACGTCACCGAGGATACAAGCGTCACCTCGCAGCTCCGCCTGCGCGTGGCGATCGACAATCCCGGCAGCCCGAACATCCAGGCTGGTCTTGCGACCTATCCGGTCTATGCGACGTTTGGCACCACCGTCGGCGTCGATCAGAGGTTCAACCGGCTCGAGATCGCGGGCGGTGCTACCTTCGACCGCACCGTCTATCAGAACTCAACGCTCACCGACGGCACCACTGCCAGCAACGCCGACCGCGCCTTCAATCAATATGGCGGCGTGGTCCGCGCCAGCTACGACCTGACGCCGGGGGTGAAGCCCTTCGTCGAGGTCGAGGGCGACAGCCGCTTCCACGATCAGTATCTCGACAATTCCGGCTTCGCGCGCAATTCAGACGGCGGCTATGCCAAGGCCGGGACCTCGTTCGAATTCTCAAGGCTCCTGACCGGCGAAATCTCGCTCGGCTACCTGGCGCGCGATTATGTCGATCCCCGCCTCGACCGTCTGGCGGGCCTGTTGACCGCGTCCTCGCTGACCTGGACCGCGACGCCGCTGACTACGGCGAAATTCTATTCCACCACCTCGATCGACGAAGTCATCGTGCCCGGCGTCTCCGGCGTGTTGACGCATACCTACACATTCGAGGTCGATCACGATTTCCGCCGCTGGCTGACGGGAATTGGAAAATTCACCTACGGCACCTACGACTATCAGGGCGACGGCCGATTCGACAAAACCTATACGCTCGAAGGCGATCTCATCTACAAGCTCACGCGTGATTTCTGGATCAAGGGCACGCTGCAGCGGAATATTCTGGACTCCAACGTTCCCCTCGCGAGCTCCACCTCGACGGTGGTGATGCTGGGTGTGCGGGTGCAGAATTGAGTGGGCTTTTGTCTCGTCGATCTTGAGAACGGCGCTGTCCGGCGGCGCGGGTGAGGGCCGTCTCAAGTTCCAATTGGACACTTAAATTTATCCACGCACCGGGGCTCAGGCAGGCAACGGCCGACCATTCTGGTTTCTTGCGATCGAGGCGATTATGATGGTGTTATCCATTCGCGACGCCGCCCAACGTGGCGACGGAAGGAGGTGCAAAATGAGGATCACCTTTTGCCCCCGCCTGCTGACGACGCTCATTGTCATCCCAGCGCTGGCCGATCCGATCGGCGCGAATGCGAACACTCCGGCGTTTACATTTCGCAGCTCGGGAACTTGTTTGGCCTCGCCGGCAGGCTTTAACGCCAAGTTGGAACCCGTCAATTCCGGCGTTGCCTGGACCACGACATTTGCGGGCACGGGCAGCGTTGACGATCACGGCGCCGCCATTGAGGTTGGCCAGGCCGTGGACACCGCCTCCTTCGGCGTTGGGCCACGAATGCATACCCCCGCCGCGCACGCTTATGAAGACCGGTTCACCGTTGTCATCGCCGATCCGGGAGACAAAAGCGGCGGCACCTTCCGTGCCGGAATGACCAGCGGAGCCTTTACCGCTGGGCCCTACGCGGGGCGGAGCTTCAGCCTTTCAGGTTTCGAGCTCAAGAAAGCCGCCGGCGACCACGGGTCAGATGTCTACGCGAGCGCTGCGTCGCCCATCGTGCAGACGGTATCACTTGGCGACGGCGTAAAGTTTGAGCGCGTCTGCGTATTGACGGTGTCAACATCGTCGCGGCGCTGAGTGAGATGCGTCACCAACCAAGCGGCGTCCGGCATCAACATGTCTGCGGGCAGGAATGCAATTTACCGCGGCAGGCTCGTCGCCCCCATCAAAAACGTGTCGACCGCGCGCGCGCACAGCCTTCCCTCGCGGATCGCCCACACCACGAGCGATTGTCCGCGGCGCATGTCGCCGGCCGAGAACACATTCGGGCGGGAGGTCTGGTAGTCGGCGGTGTTGGCGCGAACATTGCCGCGCGGGTCGAGTTCGACGCCGAGCGTCTTCAACAGCCCCTCATGCACCGGATGCACGAAACCCATCGCCAGCAGCACGAGTTGCGCCTCAAGTTCGAACTCGGTGCCGGCAACCGGCTTGAACTTGTCGTCGACCTCGACGCAATGCAGCTTTGCCACCTTGCCGCCGTCGCCTGAAAAACGCTGCGTCAGCACCGCATATTCGCGTCGCGCGCCTTCGGCCTGACTCGAGGAGGTCCGCATCTTCAGCGGCCAGTTCGGCCAGGTCAGGCCCTTGTTCTCGTGCTCGGGTGGAGCCGGCATGATCTCGAGCTGGGTCACCGACAGCGCGCCTTGCCGGAAAGACGTGCCGATGCAGTCCGAGCCGGTGTCGCCGCCCCCGATCACCACCACATGCTTGCCGCCGGCAAGAATGTCGGCGACGGAGCCGAGCGGTTCGTTGCCGACGCGGCGGTTTTGCTGCGGCAGGAAATCCATCGCGTAGTGAATGCCCTGGAGATCGCGGCCGGGGATCGGCAGGTCGCGCGGGGCCTCCGCGCCGCCGGTCAAGGCGAGCGCGTCATATTCGTCGAGCATCTCGCGCGGATCAAGCGCGGCCGCGGCGTTGCCGCCGACATGGGCGCCGTAATGAAAGGTGACGCCCTCGGCTTCCATCTGGATGACGCGGCGGTCGATGATGTGCTTCTCCATCTTGAAATCGGGAATGCCGTAGCGCAAGAGCCCGCCGGCCTTGGCGTATTTTTCGAACAGATGCACGTCGTGCCCGGCGCGCGCGAGCTGTTGCGCGCAGGCCATTCCCGCGGGGCCCGAGCCCACGACCGCGACCTTCTTGCCGGTCTTGACGGTGGCGATTTCCGGCTTGATCCACCCGTTCTCCCACGCGCGGTCCACGATCGCGCATTCGATGGTCTTGATGGTGACGGGATTGTCGTCGATGTTGAGCGTGCAGGAGGCTTCACACGGCGCGGGGCAGATGCGGCCGGTGAATTCCGGAAAGTTGTTGGTCGAATGCAGATTGCGCGAGGCCTCTTCCCAGTTGCCCTGGTAGACCAGATCGTTGAAATCCGGGATCTGGTTGTTGACCGGGCAGCCCGGCGTGCCCGGCGCCACCGAACCAGTACCGTGGCAATAGGGGATGCCGCAATTCATGCAGCGCGCGGCCTGGTCGCGCGTTTCCTTCTCCGTCAGGGGAAGGACGAATTCTTCAAAGTGCTTCAAGCGTTCGGCGACGGGCTTGTACTTGCGGTCGTGCCGTTCGATTTCAAGAAAACCTGTGACCTTGCCCATTTAAACCTGAAGCCTCTGAATATCCGTCTCTCCGTCGTCCCGAGCGCACTGTTGTGCGTCGAAGGACGATCCGTTACGTCTCACGGCCCTTTCCCGTCATTGCGAGGAGCGTAAGCGACGAAGCAATCCATTGGTAGCCGCATTAACCGATGGATGGATTGCTTCGCTGCGCTCGCAATGACGGCTGATATCCCCTGTTGCTACGCCCCGATCGCGATCTTGGGTTCGGCGTCGGCACTCGCCTTCAATTCCCTGAGCGCGCGGCGGTATTCCACCGGCATCACCTTGCGGAACCTGGGCAGCCAAACCTTCCAGTTCGACAGAATCTCGGCGGCGCGTCTTGAACCCGTCAGTTTGACGTGGCGGGTGATCAGCACGTGCAGCCGTTCGACGTCGGAACCGAGCAGATTCTGAAACACGTCGACCCGGCCATGCGCTTCGAGATCGCCGGACTGGTGGTAGGTGTCCTCGTTGATCATCTCTTCCGACAGCACGGGTTCCAGCTCGACCATCGCCATGTTGCAGAGCTTTTTGAAGTCGCCGGCCTCGTCGAGCACATAGGCGATGCCGCCGGACATCCCGGCTGCGAAGTTGCGGCCGGTCTTGCCGAGCACGACGACGACGCCGCCGGTCATGTATTCGCAGCAATGATCGCCGGCACCCTCGACCACGGCGATCGCGCCCGAATTGCGCACCGCGAAGCGCTCGCCGGCGATGCCGCGGAAATAACATTCGCCCTCGATCGCGCCGTACAACACGGTGTTGCCGACGATGATGGATTCCTCCGGCACAATTCCGGAATTGCGCGGCGGCTTGACGATGATGCGCCCGCCTGACAGGCCCTTGCCGACATAGTCGTTGGCTTCGCCTTCGAGATCGAAGGTGATGCCGCGCGCGAGCCAGGCGCCGAAAGCCTGCCCGGCAGTGCCTTTGAAATTCACGCCGATTGTGTCGTGCGGCAGGCCGGCATGGCCGTAGATTTTGGCCACGTTGCCCGACAGCATCGCGCCGGCCGAGCGGTTTGTATTGTTGATCTCCATGTCGATCTTGACAGGCGCGCCGCGGTCAAGGGCTGCTTGCGCCTTTTCGATCAGCCTGCGGTCGAGCACGGCCTCCAGATGATGGTTTTGGGGTTCGGCATGGTAGATCTTCTGGCCCTTCTCTTCCTTCTGCCGCACGAACAGTCTGGAGAAATCGAGCCCCTTGGCCTTCCAGTGCGCCACCAGCTTCGACTGGTCGAGCATCTGGGTCTGGCCGACCATCTCGTTGAAGGTGCGGTATCCGAGCGCGGCCATGATCTCGCGGACTTCCTCGGCGACGAAGAAGAAATAGTTGATGACGTGTTCGGGCTGGCCGGTAAAGCGCTTGCGCAGCACCGGGTCCTGGGTGGCGACGCCGACCGGGCAGGTGTTGAGATGGCACTTGCGCATCATGATGCAGCCGGCCGCGATCAGGGGCGCGGTGGCGAAGCCGAATTCGTCGGCGCCAAGCAGCGCGCCGATCACGACGTCGCGTCCGGTGCGGAAGCCGCCATCGACCTGCACGATGATGCGGCTGCGCAGCCGCTCGCGCACCAGCGTCTGGTGGGTTTCGGCAAGCCCGATTTCCCAGGGGCTGCCGGCATGCTTGATCGAGGTGAGCGGGGAGGCGCCGGTACCGCCTTCGAAGCCGGCAATGGTGACATGATCGGCGCGGGCCTTCGCAACGCCGGCGGCAACCGTGCCGACGCCGATTTCGGAGACGAGCTTCACCGACACGTGTCCGTCGGGGTTGACGTTCTTCAGATCGTAGATCAGTTGGGCAAGGTCCTCGATCGAATAGATGTCGTGATGTGGGGGCGGCGAGATCAGGCCGACGCCGGGCGTCGAATGCCGCACCTTGGCGATGGTCGCATCGACCTTGTGGCCGGGCAGTTGTCCGCCTTCGCCGGGCTTGGCGCCCTGCGCCATCTTGATCTGCATCATGTCGGAATTGACGAGATATTCCGTGGTGACGCCGAAGCGGCCTGACGCGACCTGCTTGATCGCCGAGCGCATCGAATCGCCGTTCGGCAGCGGCTTGAAGCGATCGGCTTCCTCGCCGCCCTCGCCGGTATTGGACTTGCCGCCGATCCGGTTCATGGCGATTGCCAGCGTTGTGTGCGCCTCGCGCGAGATCGAGCCGAACGACATCGCGCCGGTGGCGAATCGCTTGACGATCTCCTTGGCCGGCTCGACCTGGTCGAGCGGAACCGGCTTGCGCTTCTCGTCTTCGGCAGTCTTGAGCTTGAACAGGCCGCGCAGCGTCAACAGCCGCTCGGACTGCTCGTTGAGAATCTTCGCAAACGCCCTGTAGCGCTCCAGCGAATTGCCGCGCGCGGCGTGTTGCAGCGTCGAGACCGACTCGGCGGTCCAGGCGTGATCCTCGCCGCGGGTACGGTAGGCATATTCGCCGCCGACATCGAGCGCGTTCTTGTAGAGCAGCGAATCGCCGAATGCGTCGGCGTGGCGGCGCGCGGTTTCTTCGGCGATCTCGGCAAGGCCGACGCCCTCGATGCGGGTGTGGGTGCCGGCGAAATATTTCGAGACGAAATCGGCCTTCAGCCCGACGGCGTCGAAAATCTGCGCGCCGCAATAGGACTGGTAGGTCGAGATGCCCATCTTCGACATCACCTTCAACAGGCCCTTGCCGATCGACTTGATGTAACGCTTGACGATTTCATGATCGTCCAGCGCCCCCGGCAGGCTGTCCTTCATCGCGATGATGGTCTCGAACGCGAGATAGGGATTAATGGCCTCCGCGCCGTAGCCGGCAAGGCAGGCGAAATGATGCACCTCGCGCGGCTCGCCGGATTCGACGACGAGGCCGACCGAGGTGCGCAAACCCGTGCGGATCAGATGATGATGCACGGCCGCGCAGGCGAGCAGCGAGGGGATCGGAATACGATCCGAGCCCGCCATGCGGTCGGACAGGATGACGATATTGATGCCTTCGCGGACGGCGGCTTCCGCGCGCGCGCATAATTCGTCGAGCACCTGTTCGAGTCCCGCCGCGCCGAGGCCTGCATCGAACGTGGTGTCGAGCGTGCGCGACCTGAAATGGGTGTCGGCGATCTCCGAAATCGACCTTATCTTCTCCAGATCGGCGTCGGTCAGGATCGGCTGGCGAACCTCAAGACGCTTGGTGCCGGCCACGCCTTCCAGATCAAACAGGTTCGGCCGCGGTCCGATGATCGAGACGAGACTCATCACCAGTTCCTCGCGGATCGGATCGATCGGCGGATTGGTGACTTGCGCGAAATTCTGCTTGAAGTACGTAAAGAGTGGCTTCGGCCGGTCCGACAGCGCCGAGATCGGCGTGTCATTGCCCATCGAGCCGTTGGCCTCTTCGCCGGTGGAGGCCATCGGCGCCATCAGGATGTTGATGTCCTCCTGGCTGTAGCCGAACGCCTGCTGCCGATCCAGCAGCGGCAGATTCGAGCGCATGCCCTTGGTCGCTGCTTCCGGCAATTCTTCCAGCACGATCTGCGTGCGGTCGAGCCAGTCGCGATAGGGATGGCTCTTGGCAAGTTGGGCCTTGATCTCGTCGTCCGGGATCAGCCGGCCCTGTTCGAGGTCGACGAGCAGCATCTTGCCCGGCTGCAGCCGCCACTTGGTGATGATCTCGTCCTCCGGGATTTTCAGAACGCCCATTTCCGACGCCATCACGATGCGGTCGTCTCTGGTGACGAGATAGCGCGCCGGACGAAGCCCGTTGCGGTCAAGCGTCGCGCCGATCTGGCGGCCGTCGGTGAAGGCGATCGCGGCGGGGCCGTCCCACGGCTCCATCATCGCGGCGTGATATTCGTAGAAGGCGCGGCGCTGTTCATCCATCAACGGATTGCCGGCCCAGGCCTCCGGAATCATCATCATGACCGCGTGCGGCAGCGAGTAGCCGCCCTGCACCAGGAATTCGAGCGCGTTGTCGAAACAGGCGGTATCCGACTGGCCCTCATAGGAGATCGGCCACAGCCGGCTTATGTCCTTGCCGTAGAGCTCGGAAGAGACCGAAGCTTGCCGCGCCGCCATCCAGTTGACGTTGCCGCGCAGCGTGTTGATCTCGCCGTTATGGGCGATCATCCGGTAGGGATGCGCCAGCGACCAGGTCGGGAAGGTGTTGGTGGAGAAGCGCTGATGCACTAGCGCCAGCGCGCTCTCGAAATCCGGCTCGTGCAGATCGGAATAGTACTTGCCGAGCTGGTCGGCCAGGAACATGCCCTTGTAGATCACCGTGCGGCACGACAGCGAGCACGGATAATAGCCGGCAAGCCCTCGGTCGCGGCGCTGATAGATCGCCTGCGAGATCGACTTTCGCAGAATGTAGAGCCGGCGTTCGAACTCTTCTTCGTTCTTGATATGCGCGCCGCGGCCGATGAACACCTGCATGTTGGCGGGCTCGGTCGGCTTGACGGTTTCGCCGAGCGAAGAGCTGTCGGTCGGCACATCGCGCCAGCCGAGCAGGGTCAATTGCTCGGCCTTGATCTGGTCGGCGACGATGCTCTGGATGACTTTGCGCCAGGCCTTTTCCTTCGGCATGAACAGCGCGCCGACCGCGTAGTAGCCCGGCTGCGGCAGCGTGAACCCGAGTTTCTTTGCCTGGCGCGCGAAGAATGCGTGCGGAATCTGCACCAGGATGCCGGCGCCGTCGCCTGCGCGCGGATCGGCGCCGACCGCGCCACGATGTTCGAGATTGCAGAGGATGCTGATCGCGTCGGCGATGATCTGATGCGACTTCTTGCCCTTGATATTGGCGATGAAGCCGACGCCGCAGGAATCCTTCTCGAGGCCGAGATCGTAGAGACCTTCGGCGGCCGGTCGCCAGCGGTGTTCGGGCGCGCGTGAAGGCAGGGCCGGTTTGCAAGCCGCGGCCGCCGACAGCGCATCCGTCATGATGTCTTCGCGCTCGAACCCCGACCCGCTCATCTTCTTCGCGTCCTCTCAATAAGGCTAAGGGCCTCACCGTCGTCGGCGCACCTTGGGCGTTTGCGGCACCCGTCGGGCCACCGCTCGTCCTTCGCGAGCCGCAATGTCCTAAATTCAGGCCCGGGCGTTCAGCGTCCCCGACGAACGGCCTTGCCTTTAATCTTTGGCGCCAAGACGCCCACGCTAGGGGCTGCAATCCCCGTGCCGGGTTTGCGGCCGAAATTGAGACAGTAATACTGTCATAACGCCGACCATGCCAAATTTTTTTCTATCACACAAGCTTGTGAAAGTCGCCCGCCGGCTGGTCCGATGGGGTTGTTCATCTCGGTGGTGGGCACGCCCCGGATTTGAAGCAAGCGCGCCGCGATCCGGCCCAAGGACCGCCGGATTCCGCGGCGAAATTCGGGCCCGGGAAGGGCAGACATGCTCTCGGTGCAGGGGCGTTACAGGAGCCAGGGACAATGAAGTTGTTCACAGGGTGGGCCATCTCGGCCGGGCTGGTTTTCGCGGCGGTGTCCGCGAATGCGCAAGGGGCACCTCAAACAGGGGGTCGCCCCGGATATGAGGCGGCGTCCGATTTCAGCGGACCCTATGAGGCCGGGCCGCCAAACGCTCCCGTGCAGGGCCCTCCCATACAGGGCCAGGGCCCTATCTTGCTGCCGCCGCAGGAGGTCTACAGCGTCTTGCGCGAGAGTGGGTTCCTGCCGCTTGGAATTCCGCGACTGCACGGGTTCTTCTACACTATCGCCGTGGTCGATCGCCGCGGTGAGGACGGCCGCCTGGTCATCGATGCCCGCGACGGACTAATCGTGCGTTTTGTGCCGGCTTACCGGATGGGCAGCAATTTCAATGGCGGCATGGCGGCGCCGTATCCGCCGGCTGGACGGCTGCCTCCGATCAGCGATTTGAGGGGCCCGCCGCAACCGCCGGCTTCGGTGCCGAAACTGGCAAGCCGTACACCAGCAGTGCCGATCCCGAAGGCCGCGCCGCCGCGTCCCGCCGACGACAAGCCGATTGCCGAGAAGCCTCAGCCTTCGCAGCAATCCGCAGCCGTGGTGGCCAAACCGGTTGAACCACCGCCGGCATTGCCGCAAGCGCCACCGCCGGTCGCCGCGGCCAAGCCGGCCGCCCCGCAGATTCTGCCGACGCAGCCGATGCCGCAGGTGCAGGGACTGGACTAGCGGGTATTGGTCGCCCCGGCCTTGCGCCGCGGCCCATAACCACCGGCGGTTATTCGATCGCGCTGGGATGACCATCTGGCGCAATCACAAAGGTCTGTGGTTGGGTCCTCGCGTTCCGCGAGGACGACCACAAAAAACGCCCCGGCTTCCCGGGGCGCTTTCGTATTCCACGCTTCGTCAAACGAGATTACGCGGCGGCCTTCTCGGCCGACCTCTCGATCACCGGCGCAGCTTGCGCGCTGGACGCGATCGGAATGCTGCGGGGCTTCTTCGCCTCGGGGATCTCGCGAACAAGGTCGACGTGAAGCAGACCGTTTTCGAGCGAAGCATTTTTCACGACCACGAAATCGGCAAGCTGGAACACGCGTTCGAAGGCGCGCGCGGCGATGCCGCGATAGAGCACCTCGGATTTGTCCTTGCCGTTCTCATTGACGGTTTTCTCGCCCTTGATCGTCAGCGTATTTTCCTTCGCGACGATCGAGAGCTCGCCTTGCGAGAAGCCGGAAACCGCAACGCTGATGCGGAAGGCGTTTTCGCCGGTCCGTTCGATGTTGTAGGGGGGATAGCCGGGGCTGCCGTCAGCGTTGGCCTGGTCGAGCAGGGAGAAGAGGCGGTCGAAGCCGACGGTGGATCGATAAAACGGGGTGAGATCAAAGGTACGCATGGGTAGTCCTCCATTGAGCGACTGTTAAGTAAACCCGCCCGCCATCGGGCCGGGCTTTCGTCTATTGTGCAGCCTTGTGTTTCGGTTCCGAAACACAGGTGCGCGGGTTCCCCGACGCACTGGTAGCGGCCTGCACGAAGGTGATATGGGAAGGGTCCAAACGCGTTCAAGTGAGGGGCAGGTTGCCCTTTTTTGACGCGCCCGCCCCTTGATTTTCGGCATTTTTCGCCTAGCCGGTTCCATTCCATGACGCTTGTGTCGATCCCCGCCAATCCCGTGCCGGAGAATGTCGTCTCCGGCACGATCAAGACACCTGACGGCGCGGAATTGCGGTTCGCGCGCTGGGCGCCGCCGGCGGGCCGCAAGGGCACGGTTTGCGTATTCACCGGCCGCAGCGAGCACATCGAGAAATATTTCGAGACGGTACGGGACCTGCGCGACCGCGGCTTTGCGGTGGCCATGATCGACTGGCGCGGGCAGGGCCATTCGTCGCGCCGTTTGCGTGATCCGCGCAAGGGCTATGTCCGCAACTTTTCCGACTACGAGGTCGATGTCGAAACCTTCGTGCAGCAGGTGGTGCTGCCCGATTGTCCGCCGCCGTTTTTTGCGCTGGCGCATTCGATGGGCGGGGCGGTGATGCTGCGGATCGCGCATGCCGGCAAGCGCTGGTTCGACCGCGTGGTGTTGTCGGCGCCGATGATCGATCTGCCCGGGTACCTGACGTCGTCTCCGGTGCGCGCGCTGTTGCGGGTCGCGCGCTATGCGGGACTCGGCGGCAGGTACATTCCCGGCGGCAGCGACGCGCTGACCGGCTCCGAGTCGTTCGTGAATAATCCCCTGACCAGCGATCCCGTGCGCTACGCCCGAAATGCCGCGATTCTCGAGGAGGACCCGACGCTGGGCCTTGGGTCCCCGACGGTGGCTTGGGCGGATAGCGCCTTCAGCGCCATGCACGGCTTTCGCGCCACGACCTATCCTCTGGAAATTCGCCAGCCGATCCTAATGCTTGCCGCCAGCAACGACACCGTCGTCTCGACGCCGGCGATCGAGGAATTCGCCTATCATCTGCGGGCCGGCTCGCATCTGGTCATTGCCGGCGCCAAGCACGAAATCCTCCAGGAGCAGGACCGTTACCGCGCACAATTCTGGGCCGCGTTCGACGCCTTCGTGCCGGGCACGCCGCTATTCGGCTGACGGGTCCGTCAGGTCTGCGCGAGATTTTAGATCGCGCTTCCCGCGAGATAGATCCCGAGAAAAATCATCGCGATCAAAAACCAGCGCCGGAAAGTGTCCGGCTGCATCCGCGGTCGCAGCGCCTGTCCCAAGAACATCCCGGCGAAGGAGGTCGCCATGGCGATGCTGCCGGGCAGCGCGGTTGCGGCATTGAGCAGGCCCTCGGTGGTCAGGTTAAAGGCGAGCGCCACGGTTGCAACGGTGAAGAACACGCCGAGCGCCTGCACCAGTTCGTCCCTTTCCAGGCCGATCGCCTGCAGGAAGGGCATGGATGGGATCACCTGCACACCGGTCGCGGTTGAGATGACGCCGGTGACGAGGCCGACAATTCCGCCGACCCATTTTTCATCGCGCCGCGCGACGCTGAAGACAAATTTGCGCAGGCCGATGACCGCGTAGATCACCAGGAGAATGCCGAGGAAAATCGTGCCGTAGCGGGCATAGGGCCCGGTCAGCATGGTCCCGTTTGCCCAGATGCCGATGGCCGTGCCCGCCATCAGCGGCCAGAGCCTGCCGATGATGTTGCGCAAAATAGGGCCCGACAAAGGTCTGCCAGATGTTGGTGACCACGGCCGGCACGATGACGATGGCAAGCGCGTGCGCCGGCGGCATGGCTACCGCAAGCAGGCCCATCGACACCGTCGGCAGGCCAAGCCCGATCACGCCCTTGACGAATCCGGCGAGCAGGAAGGCCGCGGCGATGAAAAGCAGCAGAGGCTCGAACATGACGTCCACATTGACCGAAGCTTGGGATCGGCACAATCTGGAGCTTATTGAATGAGCCTTCGGCTACGACGAAGGCAGCCGGAAGCCACTGCCAGACGCTGCGCGCAATCCGTGCCGGTGACGCTGCTTTCGATCCGCGACGCTTGGGCCAACCGGCGGCTCGCGATCTGTGCCCGCAGCTTCAAGACGCTGCCAAGACCGGCAAAGCAATTGGTCGAGCATCTGCGCAAGGCGGCGCGATGAGACCTCACTTCTCGGTGGCGACGCCTGCGTCCTTGATCACTTTCGCCCACCGCTCGATCTCGGTGCCGATGAAATCGTGAAATTGCTCCGGGCGGTCGCCGATCAGCGTGGCGCCCTGGACGGCGAGCTTTTCCTTGACGACGGGATCGCGCATCGCTTCGGTCGCGATCCGGTTCAGCGCCGCAACGATCGCGGGCGGCGTGCCGGCGGGCGCCACCATGCCGTACCAGTTTTCCGCAAGCAGGCCCGGCATTCCGACTTCGGCCGTGGTCGGCACTTCCATCGCCGTCGGCGCGCGTTCCGGCGCACCGATCGCGATCGCATGCAAGGCGCCGGCCCTGATTTGCGGCAATATGATCGGCAGGTCGAGAAACACCATCTGAACCTGTTGTCCCAACATGTCGTTGAGGGCCGGCGTTGCGCCCCGATAGGGCACGTGCACGATATCGATCTTTGCCGTCAGCTTGAGCAGTTCGCCGGCGAGATGCGGCAAGCTGCCGGGACCGGACGATGCGAAATTGAGCTTTCCGGGCTGCGCCTTGGCGAGCGCGACGAGTTCGCTCATGTTCCTGGCGGGAACGTTGCCGGCGACCACCAGCATTTCCGGCACCTTCGCGACCAGGGTGATGGCTTGCAGGTCCTTCAACGGATCGTAGGCCACCTTTTCCATGGAGGGGCTGATGGCGAGCGCGCCCGCGCTCGAGATCGCGATGGTGTAACCGTCAGGCTTGGCCTTGGCGACCACGTCGGTCCCAAGCACGCCGCCTTGTCCGCCGCGGTTATCGATGACGACCGGCTGCCTGGTCAGTTCCGACATGCGCTGACCGATCACGCGCGCGATGATGTCGTTGGGGCCGCCGGCTGGAAACGGCACGATCAGCCGAATGGGGTGATCGGGAAAATCCTCCGCCATGGCCGATGCCGGAAGCAGCAGCAGGGAGAATGCGGTCGCGAGCGCGCGGAACGATCTCATGCAAACCCCGCTAACCATTCAGCAGCTTCAACGCCGCTTCATGCACGCGCGGATCGCCGGCGGCGACGATGCGGCCGCCGCTTTGGGCGGGCTTGCCTTCCCAGGTCGTCACCACGCCGCCGGCGCCTCTGATGATCGGAATCAGTGCGGCGATGTCGTAAGGCTTCAACTCGGTCTCGATGACGAGATCAAGATGGCCTGCGGCGAGCATGCAATAGGAATAGCAGTCGCCGCCATAGCGCGTCAGCCGCACCGCTTGCTGGACGCGGTCGAAGGCAGCGCGGTCGGCAGGCTTCATCAACAGCGGACTGGTCGTGAACAGGGTCGCGTCCCGCAAGGAGGCGCATCGCCGCACCGCCAGTCGCCGTTCCCCGGTCGATCCGGAATAATGCGCCGAGCCGCCGTCGCCGGAAAATCGCTCGCCGATAAAGGGCTGGTGCATCATGCCGAACACCGGCGTGCCCTTGTGCAATAGCGCGATTAGCGTTCCCCAGATCGGAAAACCGGAAATGAAGGATTTGGTGCCGTCGATCGGATCCAGCACCCAAACATATTCGGCGTCTTCGCCTTCGCTACCGAATTCCTCGCCGACGATGCCGTGCTTGGGAAAATGGGCCTTGATCAGGCGGCGCATCACCGCCTCCGCCGCGCGATCCGCTTCCGTCACGGGATCGAAATCATGGGTGGCACTCTTGTTGTCGATGCTTAAGGAGGTCCTGAAGAATGGCAGGATGGTTTCGCCGGAAGCGGTCGCAAGGCGGCCAATGAAGGCTGTAAAATCAATGACCGTCACGGCGGTTCCTTGAGTTGCCGGCTTGGGAGTGTCGAGGTTCCTGCGTAGCGCAATCCTGCAAATTCCGCACGGTTAACACGGCGCGGACGGGGGCTTTGACCGTCCTTTTTTCCCGGGGGCTGATTCGGTTGGCACCTCGTCTGAATTTCTGGAGACCAGCTCGATCACGAATTCGCGAGCAGCTGGGAAGAGGCCGGTACGGCGAAGCATCTCCTTATCTATATCGTTGATTTTATTTATAAAAATTATATTCTGCGACACTTTTGCAACTTGTGCCAGCCGCGTAGCAATTATGCACTGAAAACGACTCAAAAGCCCTTGCACTTTGTGCAGCGCGGTCGCATATTGTTGCGGTGCGGTAGCGCTTCTGCGCTATCGCTGCCCTCCTTGGGCGTTTCCTCCCTAGACTTGGGCCGCTTGTTTATTCAAGCGGCCCTTTTTTCTTCTGACTGTCATCTATCCTTCAGGCCTGATGATGGCGATCATTCCGCCGCCGCCTGGAATGGCCCGAGGTCGTCGAGCGGAACGGTGGCCAGGGCCTCGGCCAGCACCGCGAAATCGCTCGCCACCTGTGCAAACCTCGCACCGCGCGCGCGTCGCCGCTCGTCCATATAGATCGCACGGTTCAGTTCGAGCTGGATGGTATGCAGTCCGGATGCCGGATTACCGTAATGCTCGGTGATGAACCCGCCGGCATAGGGCTTGTTTCGTCCGACCGAATAGCCAAGCCTGCTCATGGTCTCCTCCACCATGTCGGCGAGCATCGGCGCGCAACTGGTGCCATAGCGATCGCCAATGACCACGTCCGGCCGCCGCGGCTCGTCCCGCGATACGCCGACCGAGGGCATCGAATGACAGTCCACCAGCACGACCGTTCCAAACACGTGATGCGCGCGGTTGATCAGTCGCCGCAGCGCGCGGTGATAGGGCTTGTAGAGCGTCTCGATCCTAGCCAGCGCGTCATCGACCGCGATGCGTTCGCGATAGATTTCCTGCCCATCGCCCACCACGCGCGGAATGGTGCCGAGCCCGCCGGCCACCCGCATCGACCGCGTATTGGCAAAGCTTGGCAGCCTTCCAGAA
Source organism: uncultured Alphaproteobacteria bacterium (assembly GCA_963722265.1). Taxonomy (GTDB): domain Bacteria; phylum Pseudomonadota; class Alphaproteobacteria; order Rhizobiales; family Xanthobacteraceae; genus Bradyrhizobium. The sequence continues at coordinate 244,364 of CAVRKR010000006.1, forward strand.
AACATCCGCGGATCGAGTTCGTAGGGCTCCCGGTTAACGTCGACATAGGAGCGTGGAAAGTTGACCCTCACGGTCGGAAAGCCGCGATCGCTCAAGCCCCCAATCAGTTCGTCCATGAACGAATCTTCCGAGCGGCGCAGCGCCGGCAGATCGATCCGCGAGGCGATCAGGAATTGGTCCGGATAGACCGATCCGGAGTGCGGCGAGTTGAAGATGATCGGACCCCGCCAGGCCGGCGGCTCGACAATCTCGAACGGGAGCGACAGTTCTCCGTCAAACAGGGTCATTGTCGGGTGCCGTCCATCGAAATCCGCCGTTCTGGAGCAGCTTCCGATTCTGCCAGAAATTGGGGTTTTTGCGAGCAGGCATTGTCGATAATGATGGCGGTTCTGCCAAGCGAAAAAAGCAGCCAAGCGGCCGGAACATTGCCTGGCGCGGCGGAAATTGACCGCCTTCATTGATTCGAGACGCATTCGGGTCCAGAAATAACCCCAGGAGTAAACGCGACCGACGCTGTTCCTTTCACCCGAAATTTACCCTCTGTCGGGCTTAGTGAAGGGATTGATCCTCCAATCGGGATTCGACGACCGACCGCCATGCACAAAATCCTCCTCGCCGAAGACGACAACGACATGCGCCGTTTCCTGGTCAAGGCGCTGGAAAACGCCGGCTTTCAGGTCTCCCCGCACGACAACGGCATGTCGGCCTATCAAAGGCTCCGCGAGGAGCCGTTCGAGATGCTGCTGACTGACATCGTCATGCCCGAGATGGATGGCATTGAGCTCGCGCGCCGCGCCGCCGAGCTCGATCCCGACATCAAGATCATGTTCATCACCGGCTTTGCCGCGGTCGCGCTCAACTCCGACTTCGAGGCGCCCAAAAATGCAAAAGTGCTGTCGAAGCCGGTCCACCTTCGCGAATTGGTCAACGAAGTGAACAAGATGTTGGCGGCCTGATTCGGGGCCAATTATCGCGGCCGGGCAACCTTGCCTGCCCCCCTTGGAGCCGATATACGAACCTCACCCGATTGCGATAGGGCACGTAGCTCAGCGGGAGAGCACTACCTTGACATGGTAGGGGTCACAGGTTCGATCCCTGTCGTGCCCACCACCAACTCTCTGTTTTCTCAGCATTTCTGGAATCACCCTCGCCCCGATCGCGTGCAAATCCTTCTTCGTCAACAGTACGTCAACAGCAAACAGCGGCCTGCCGCAGTGCTGCTGGATCAGTGCGATTACGCAATCGGTGGCCAGCGCGACATCCGCGAGCATTTCCGGATCGTCTAACTCGTAGTTCGCCGTTGTGCGCGAGCCGTCACGGACGACGTGACCCATCCACAATGAGCGCTGCTCGCGCGGCACATCCCGGAACAGCTTCTTTATTTGGTCGGCCATGAAATGGCGCAAGCTGTACTGCGAGAAGCCCATCAGTCCGAGCTCTGTACCGATACGTCGAAAGGCGCGCTTCACGGTTGCGACGCGCTTGCCCTTGTACACGATGAGTCCGAGCTCAGGTGGGGTCCGATTTTCGGCAAGCGCGGCTGCTCGCCGAGCCTCATCTTCTTTGTTCCAGGCCGGTAGCCAGCCCGCGAGGCACCCTGTGAGCGGCTGGCGGGGCCTGCCTGCGCTTCTTCGTAGGTACCCAACCGATGGGAGCGAGATCAATCAAGCCACCATTCCAATCGACCTGAGTTGCCGGATCGAAATCGATGATGGCTTGTGGCCGAGCCCAGGTGCACAGACTCATTATGGCGAAACGGAAGAGATGGGGTGTTTTGAGCGATTCCAGCACCGCGGCCATCTGCTCGACGGAGAGTGTCACCGGTCGCGGCCGTCGTGCTGGGATTTTGAGTTCAGTGGCGATTGCCTCGCGTTTCCACACTATTTTCGGCGCGTGGCTCATCAGCGCCGTCTCGACCTTGTTACCGACAGCATCCAATCTAATTTTGATGACGCAGGCATCGTTGAATGCAGATCGCATCACATTGAACAACCGTTCGATGTAGCCCGCGGAATGCTGGTGTTTTTCCAAGCACCATTTGGCCAACTCGAGCTGCCGGGCTGGCGTCCAAAATGCGACAGGCGCATCGATCTTGCTTATGCTGGCGAGATAGTCCGTGAACAGCTCCACTGCCCGCTCGGCCGCATCCTCCGATGCAATGTGTGAGCCGCGTTCGTCGAGATACGCCTTGAGCGCGGCCACACTGAGGATCTGGTCGGGGCCAGGCGGTCCTACCCGGTTCGCGCTGCTGGGAGCGGACGCGACGAGCGCCGCGAGCCTGACTTTGGCCTCTTCGAGATCTGTTGTCTTAAGACTTCTGCGGCGGACTTGACGAGTTCCGGGGTCATATCTGCAAGCGTACCAGTGGCCGAGATGCTCTGGATGCGTGCGCTCGAGATAGTAGCCGCCGAGCTCGAATCTCCACTGCTGCTGAGTGCCTGCTGAGGCGCCCTGCTGTCCATTTGCTGGCATTCGGATATCCTAAGATATGTACGGTCAATGTAGCTCTGAACCTGCTCTGGCGTATAGCGAGGCCCGCCGCTTTTCTTTCGGAAACTGTAGAACTCGATCCTTGGCGGGTTTGCTCGGCGGGCGCGCCGCAGCTCCGCCTTCGTCAGCATGGGCCATCGCTTGAGTACCTCGTTTTCAAACAAGAAATCCGCCGGATCAATGACAAGCATCGAAAAATCTCTCTCACGACTAATCGAGCAATGAGCTCGGGCGACGCATCACGCTCGCAGAGGGCTGACCGGGGTGAACAAGTTAGTGTTGAGGTCGTTGAGTCGGCGGTTAAGTCGTGCAAATAGGCGGGTTGCTCCAATGTCGTTGAGCTAACTCCGCTTGCGCGAGCCGCCAACAGGCTCATAACCTGAAGGTCATAGGTTCAAATCCTATCCCCGCAACCACTTTCGTTATAACTCACTCACCGTCCCGGTCTAACCGCCGGGACGGCTGTGGATTTCTGGGGAAGTGGGAGCCGGTCGACAAATGGTCCGCGATTACGCTGATCCGAGGCCGAAAAATGCGATTTCCGTATCACGAGTTCGAATCCCTCTTGCTCCACCAGATGCGTCGGGCCAGCCCCGATATCTTCCCCGCATTTGTACCCAGGTCCCCAACGCACTTACCCGCGTTATCGGGCGAACGCGGCAGCATAGAAAAAGCGGCTATTTTTCAGTCTTGTTGCGAGACAACCGCGACCACGGATGTGGGGGGCCACGAACGACGATGATGAGCAGTACTGCTTCGCCGTAGCCCTATGATGCCGAAGCCTACAGCACGCCTGACCTGGAGGACGTACCGCTGTCTACGAACTGGCACTCCGCCAACTCGGGGCAGTTTCGGGCGTTGCGCTCGTCCCCTTTGAGCCCTCGGGTGCGAAAATTCCCTGCAATTGGCGTCATGTCCGGTCCTGGGGGTAGACCGGAAGTTGACGGGAGGATGCCAAAACGACGCGAATGACCGTGCGCCCCGAGGGCGCGAACTATCAGTGAGGGAGGGTCTCACCCGGATAATTGTCGATTGGTCCGGAAGCTGGCAGGCGGCACGGCCGGGTAACTGGCCGGGTCGGAGCCCTGCGACAAAGGCGGCCTTGGGCTGCTGAGCGATCCGATGGGCCGTAACAAAGTGAAGCCCGAGCAGGCCTCGAAAGTTCTAATGCGGATGCCGACCCTCCGGTCATTTGGGGAAGGCCGCACGTGTGGGGAAGCAATCGACACGCGCACCCACGCGATCCGCCGGGGTAGTGGGTACGGCACGTCGGAAGGGTAGTTCGTAGTTACAGGGGGAGACCCGTCGCGGACGAGGGTAGCGGCCTCAGCATCGCATCAGGCGGTGGTCACGGCGGGAGTCGGACGGGGCAGTAGGAGCGTTGATGCTGGGCAATGCCAGCGGAGCAAAGGGCCCCGACTTCTGGTGCGCTTTTGAAGATGGTGAGGTGAAGGTGATTGGTGATGAGCCTGACAACGCCTGATAAGATCCGGAGCCTTCAGAGAAAGCTCTACTGCAAAGCCAAGGCGGAGCCCACCTTCCGCTTCTATCTGCTCTACGACAAGATCTGTCGCGAGGACATCCTGGTCCACGCCTATCGGCTCGCCCGCGTCAATGCGGGTGCACCGGGTGTGGATGGGATGACGTTTGCTCGCATCGAGGAGCAGGGCCTGGAAGCATGGTTGGCGGGCTTGCGCGCGGAACTGGTTTCGAAGACATACCGACCTGATCCGGTGCGGCGGGTGATGATCCCCAAAGCGAATGGTGGCGAGCGTCCGCTCGGCATTCCGACCGTTTGTGATCGTGTGATTCAGACTGCCGCCAAGATCGTGATCGAACCCATCTTCGAGGCTGACTTCGAGGACAATGCCTACGGCTACCGGCCCGCTCGCGGGGCGGTGGACGCGGTCAAGGAAGTGCATCGGCATTTATGCCGGGGCTATGCTGACGTGGTTGATGCTGATCTGTCCAAGTACTTCGATACGATTCCGCATTCCGAGCTGATGAAGTCAGTAGCCCGGCGTGTCGTGGATCGAAACGTCCTGCGCCTCATCAAGATGTGGCTGAGGGCGCCGATCGAGGAACGGGACGCAGACGGAACCCGGCGAATGAGTGGCGGCAAGGGAAACGCTCGCGGCACGCCGCAAGGCGGCGTCGCAAGTCCACTGCTGGCCAACATCTACATGAACCGGTTCCTGAAGCATTGGCGTTTGACCGGATGCGGCCACACGTTCCATGCTCACGTCGTCTCCTATGCTGACGACTTCGTTATCCTCAGTCGCGGTCGCGCGGCGGAGGCATTAGCGTGGACGAAGGCGGTGATGACCAAGCTCGGGTTGACGATCAACGAGGCGAAAACTTCGTTGAGAAACGCCCGACAGGAACGCTTCGACTTCCTCGGCTACTCGTTCGGCGCACATCGGTTTGAGGCGAACGGGAATTGGTATCTAGGCGCGAGCCCGTCCAAGAAGAGTGTGCAACGGCTCAAGACAAGGATCGGCGATCTTCTGGTGCCGAGCAATATCGATCCATGGCCGGAAGTATGTGACAAGCTGAACAGGTCACTGCGAGGCTGGTCCAATTACTTTGGCTACGGCTCGCGGAGCAAGGCATACCGTAGCGTCGACCAATACGTCTTTGAGCGCGTGCGCAGGTTCCTCACGCGAAGGCACAAGGTGCAAGGGCGCGGCAATCGCCGATTCACATTCGATGTCATTCATCGAGAACTCGGCGTTCTGTGCCTCCAACGCCTGCCCCGAGCGGTCCCGTCGTGTGCCTTGTGGTGAAGCTGGTCGGAAAGCCGGATGCCGGAAATCGGCTCGTCCGGTTTGATGAGCGGGGATGGGAAACGGGGCGTTGGCCATAGGCCCCAAGCTACCGCGCCCATCCTCGACTCTACCACTGCGGAAGTCGCACCCAAGTCAGAGCCAAAACCAAGGCAGAGTGAGATATACGCAAGCGATCATCGAGAGGACGGGAATTACCCACACCCATCCCGGCCAAACGTATGGCGCCAAACGTTCGGCGAACGACGCAGCAACGAGGGCGACGATCAGTGCCCCGAGCGCGGCCGTCGTGGCCCACCCGTACCAGTACATCGCTGGAGCTAGAAATCCCATCGCAGGGTCAGCAACGTCTCGCGAATGATGCGTGCCCGAGAGCACGATGCCGAGCGACGGGAAAACGGTGAAAAGAGCAAGGTCCTTAGCGAGTGCAACCACGTAGAGGACCGCGAACGTGGTCCCGAACGCGAATGCAAAGCGGCGGAACGGGGCTGATGATGTCATGAGCCGAAACCCATGATGTTGTTAGCGACGTGACCGGACAGAAAGCCCCACCAAATGATGAAGGCAAGTATCGAGGTGAGTGCCGTGCGCGTCTGAGCAGGTTCGTTGGCAAGCGGCCGTCGCCAGCAAACCCAGTAGGCGGGCAGCAACGCCAACCCGATAGCTGCAAAATGTTCCTTGAGGTCGAAGAAGCCGAGGACATACCAGTGACCCGCACGCTCTAATTCGGGCCTGACATCCACACGGAAATAAAGGTAAATGATCCCACCCAGCAGCGTGGAAACGGCATAGAGGACTACCACGGCGTTGGCGAACGAGGCCGACGGTATGGAACGAAAGCGGCCAAAGAACGAGCCGGGTCGCGCGTCCGACGATCCCCATGCCGCTAAAGTTTGGTGCGTTATCGCGCCGAGCAGTGCGACCGCGACCAAGCCGTGAATGATCAGAAGAGCTGTCGCCAGAACCTCACTCCCCTAAACACCGGCATCCTGCTCACTTGAAGAGTTCCTCAGTCCCGAATGGCTCTGCCGACCACGGCCGGAAGCGATTGAGGGTGAATTTCGTCTTCTGGCCGGGTTCAACGTCCACCAGCACGTAGTTGTACTCCTCTTGCGGAGGCTGGCCCTTCCAGTAAAGGTCCTGCGGATAGTCAGCGGGCACCTTGATGCTGGTTCGCCCCGGCAGGATTGGGTCTTGTTCTGCGCCTCCACCGCCCAGCATTAGATACTTTACCCCATCTACTTCGTAGAGTTCCGTGGTGTGAACGTGGCCGTTCAACACGACGACCTCCATGTCCTTGGCATAGGACGCAATCACCTTGTGCGGATTGTCGGGAGCCGGGATTGGGCCTAAGCCCGACCGGGCAAATACGGGATAGTGGAAGACGATAAAAACCTTGCGAATGCCGTTGGCCTTGGCCTCGTCCATCCACTTCTGAAGTTGCGTCATCTGCTCGGCATACTTCGGCCGATCAGCGTCCCACAGCGACGGCGAGCGGTAATCGTACTTGCCGCTCCACAGATAGATGAAGCGGGCGCCTTTGAAATCGAATTTGTAGATGAGGTTTTCCGGCGTGACGCCGAACTTCTTTAGATACGGCACAGCCGAAAGAAGGCCCTCTATCTTCGGGTCGGCCCACACCTCATGATTACCTGCGCTAATGAAAAAGCGCCCATCCAGCCCGGCTGCGCGCATTTCGTCATCCGGCGCGGGCAGCTTCTTCAACATCGTGTCGTTCACGCGCTTCCAGTATGGGCTGTCGCTGACGGTTAAGCCCTGATTGCCCCACCACACGGCGTCACCACTATTAATCACGAATTTGGCGCGACCCGATTGCACGTCCCTCACGATTTCACGCGCTACCCATTCGCCGCCTTGCATCCGATACATCGTGCGGTGCACGCCAGGGAGCAGTTTTACGTCCTCAACGGAGGCCTCGGTGATCCAGCCTTTGTCTACCGTCAGGGTCATAACTTCGCTCTTCGACGCAAACGGCATGACCACCTTGATCAGGTCCTTTGTGATCGGATCGAAGATCATTCTTACGTTCTTCGCTACAAGATCCTCCGCGACCTTTTCCGGCATGACCAACCCGAACATCTCAACGAAGAATTTGTTGAGGTCCGGCTGCCCTTCTTTCAAAGGGATGTACATCATGGGTCGGGTGTCGCCGACCGCGGCGAACGAAAACCCAGCGGCTGCGGGAAGCGATGCTTGCGCAGTCGTAGTTTGTGTCTGGGCACTGGCAACGAATGGTACGGAGAATGCGGGCAGTGCTGCGAGTGCGCCTAGAACGAGGCGACGACTGGGCTCGTTGGGCCGGGAGAATTGCATGATGATCACCCCTGTTCAAAAATACCGGCCACCGAAATCTATGCGGCGGACATCGCGGTCGCGTCTGCCGAAGTCTGAAAATGACCGTGCGCCCCGAAGGCGCGGATCACTAGTGGAGGAAGATTCCACCCAGAGAGTTGTCGATTGATCTGGTAGCTGACGAGCGGTTCGGTCGGGTAACCGGCAGGGCTGGAGCCTCGTGACAAAGGCCGCTTTAGGCGGTTGAGCAATCTAGCGGGCCGTAACGTGAGTGAAGCCTGAGCAGGCCTCGAAAGTGACAATGCGGATGCCGACCTGCCGGTCATTTGGGGAAGGCAGCATGAGCGGGGAAGCAATCGACACGCGCACCCGCTCGATCCGCCGGGGTAGTGGGCACGGCACGTCGGAAAGGTGGTTCGGGTAATCGGGGGAGGCCCGTCAAGGGCGAGGGTAGCGACCTCGACGTCGCGAAAGGCGGCGGCCATGGCGGGAGTCGGACGGGGTCGTATGGTGCGCTGGGCAGCGCATGAATCAGGAGGGTTCAAGTCCCTCCGGCGCTCGAATGAGGGGCGCTGTATCCAAAGGTGGGGGTAATGCCTCGCCGGCCAGCGGGTTCGCTCGCTGGAGGACAGGGTGTCCGGAGCGATCTGGAATCCGAAGGGTTTGAGGAGAAGTATCGGGCTGTAATCGAATGGGAGAGATCCCTGATGAACAGGTCGGCCAAAGATGGGGTTAGGTCGAGCCCGCAGTATGGGGGCGAAGGCGTTACTCATTCACCCATCGCACCAAGGTGTTTGCTGGCGGCACGATACGGAAGATTCATGCGTGACCCCAGGAGACCTGTCGGTGTCCTGGTTTTAAAACCAGGTAAGCGACCCTATAAGCGAAAGCGAAATGGGAAGCGATGCACCGCCAGGAGTCGGAGAACGTAATAGTACCTGAAGCGCGAGACGAATAACTCGCGTGACCGGCGACGGCGGATCGAGAGTGGTCCGGGGAAGGACGTTCGTGAATGGATCGAGCTTTGAGCGATTGAGGTAGATGAGAAAGGAGCGTGAAGATGGATAGTTCCCTTTGTGAAAAACCCGAACGTCACGCTTCGAGGAGACTATCCGATCATTTGATGTTCGAAGGTCAGAAGCAGGAGGTCCACTCTCTGGTGGACACGGTAGGTCAGCCTTGTCTCACTGATCCCTTCTCTCCGGACCTCGCAAAGCCATTCATGAAAGCGGAATGCGGGAAAACTGCACGTTCCGTTTGAGTGGCGGACGGAGGCGAGCCCTTCAATGGGCGCCTCCTCCGACCCGACACCGTTGAAGCCGGGTAATGCTGGCTGAGGAAAGGGCCCTGACTTCTGGTGCGCTTTCGAAGATGGCGAGGTCGTGGTGATTGGCGATGAGCCTGCAAACACCATCAAAGACAGGAGCCGCCGGAGATTGCTGTGTCGAGGGGCGAAGGAGAGTTCCCCACCGTGCCGCAGCCGCGTGCGGTTAGTTTGCTCTCCGTGTGTCTCACGGTGAAGCCAGTCGGAGAGCCGGATGCCGGAGATCGGCACGTCCGGTTCGATGAGCGGGGATGGAAACGGGGCGTTGCCGAATGGCCTAAGCTACCGCGCCCATCCTCGACTTTACCAGACATCGCGTTCCGGGATCAAATAATGTCTCTAGCACACCCAACGCCACTTATATCCTTTCGATGTCTTGACCTTGCGATGCCTCGGGTTCGGACATGTTGCATCCATCGGATCCGTAAAGACCTGGGAATAAGCATAAGCGTCACGGGTTGCTGCCGTGTTCGCATTTTTGCTCTCTGAGCGACAGCGGAGGTCGAGATAACCCCCACGCCTAGAACGAGCGATAATCCAGTGCAATGTCGCGGTTTCTTGACACGGGAATCTCCATTTCGGTTTTGGCACTTTTCTATTGTGCGTGTTCCAGACCCGACCAAATTGATCTCGATCAAATTTATGCTTCCACCGCCATGGTCTGATGCGTCGCTTGGACAACGTGAGGGTGATCTATGAGCGAAAAACGAAGTATTTGGCTCGGCCTGCTGACATCGCTGGCGGCGATAACCATGGCAGTGGCGCCCGCCAGCGCGCAGAAGAAACCCAATGTCGTCATGCTCATGAGCGACGACGTTGGTTGGGGTGACTACGGAGCTTACTTCGGTGGCGCGGCGCTCGGGCATCCCACGCCGAACATCGACCGCATTGCCAGGGAAGGCGCAACGTTCACGAGCTGGTACGGCCAGGCAAGCTGCACCGCGGGCCGCGCTTCCTTCATGACCGGTCGCATCCCAGTGCGAACGGCGCTGTCGGTCGTGGTGGTTCCTGGCGACCCCAACGGGCTGGACTCGGACACGCCGACCATCGCGGAGTTCTACAAGAAGAACGGCTATTCCACTTACTTCTCCGGCAAATGGCATCTCGGGGATGTGGAGAAGTTCTACCCGATCAATCACGGCTTCGACGAGATGAAGCAATTCGCGGCGTATTACCCGGGTGTCTATGGCTATGAAGACACGTCAACCAACGCGCACCCGTGGTTCCCCAAATACAACGCTGCATACTGGGAGATGTATCAGAAGGTGGTCAACCGGTATGAGTGGGAAGGCACCGCGGGCAAGCCGGCTGTGAAAGGCAACAACGGAGCCGTGATCACGCTGGAGAATCTTGCCGATTTCGATGTCCGCCAGACGGATTCGGCGGTCGCCTACATCAAGCAGCACGCCAAGGATGGCAAGCCGTTCTTCATGAGCATCAACTTCATGGGCATGCACCAGCCGACCAGCCCGAACAAGGCGTTCCAGGGCAAGTCGCACCTTGGTAACTACTCCGACAAGATGTTGGAAATGGACGCCAACATCGGCCGCATCATGGATGCCATCCGCGCCGAGGCACCTGACACCATCGTCATCCACACGGCTGACAATGGCGCCTGGCAGGATGCCTGGCCCGACGCCGGTACCAATCCGTTCCGCGGCGAGAAAGGCACGGGATTCGAAGGCGCCTTCCGGGTACCGGGAATCATGTGGTCCCCGGGCAGAATTCCGGCAGGCCAGGTGCTCAGCGAAATGATGTCGCACATGGATGTGTGGCCCACCACCGCAACAATGGCTGGCCTCACACCGCCGCCACATGGCGAAATGAAAGATAACAACGGCAAGGCGATCTATTTCGACGGCATCGACAACACCGCCTACGTGACCGGCAAGGCGAAGCATTCAGCGCGCGATGGCTGGATCTATACCGACGGCGAGAAATTCCTCGGCATGCGCTACGATGTCGGTGGTGACCCGGAAAATCCCGATCTGAAGATCGCGTGGAAAATGCTTTACACGTCGAAAGACACCTGGTTGGGGCCGACACTGGACGTCGGTGCCATCGGTTCCACGTACAACCTCACGATGGACCCGTACGAGAAATACGACATGACGTTCAACGGCGCGGTGGCGGTCCGCAACCCGACCACCTCGCCGGGCCGCTACGCCGGCATGGACAATGGTTGGGCCATCTCGTTGCTGGATATTCCGCTCTCGGAGTTCAACAAGTCCATCGTCCAGTATCCGAACAAGAAACGATTCCCCGGCGGGGCCTCGAACGACATGCTCCCGAATCTGCAGAACCCGGAGAACCCGCTGCCTTACGATCCGGTCAAGGTACCTAAGACCGTCGGCGCGCATTAGTGTTGGCTTAAAGAGAACACGGGCGGCCTCCACAGGCCGCCCGTCGAGTTTTGACCGAAGTGCAATCGAGTGGCGGGATAGCTTATGCCTCGTCACGGGATCTCCTGACGGCCGTCGGAACCCTACATATGTTCGCCGAGACTCATTTTCCCATTCTTCTGGTTCTGGTGGTGGCCGTCTCCGGGCCGCTAATCGCCGAGCTTACGGTCGGATTTCGAATCCCGACGGTCGTCATTGAAGTCGTGCTGGGGATCATCATCGGACCGCAGGTGCTTGGGCTGGTGCACTTCGACGGTTTCGTGGCCACGATGTCCAAGTTCGGAATGGCCGCAACCCTTTTCATGGCGGGTATGGAGCTCGAATTCGATCGAATTCGTGGCCGGCCCTTGTGGCTCGCGATGGGCGGGTGGGGGATATCGCTGGCGCTTGGCCTTGCGGTCGCGGCCGGACTTCATCTTAGCCCGCTGCACGCACCACTGATCATGGCTTTGGCCCTTACCACGACCGCGCTCGGTACGCTGCTTCCGATTCTGCGCGACGCCGGCCAGCTGGACACGGCACTCGGACGGATGTTCATCGCCGCAGGAACGCTCGGAGAGCTCGGACCCATTGTGGCGATGTCGCTGCTTCTGAGCACGCAGTATAGCACCCTGCAGGAGATAGGCTTCCTGCTGGTGTTCCTTGCAGTCGTGTTTGGCGCCACAGCCATCGGCATCGGACTGCGACCCCCACGTATCGTCGCGCTGCTCGAACGCACCATGCACGCAAGCTCGCAGCTTCCGATACGATTGGCCTTGCTGATGCTGGCGGCGTTTTTCGTGCTCTCGGAGGAATTCGGGTTCGAGAGCATTCTTGGCGCTTTCGCCGCCGGTATGGTCGTGGGGCTGACGACGCAGGGAGCCGAAGGCAAGCTACTGCGGGTCAAGATCGATGCCATCTTCTTCGGCTGGTTCATTCCGTTCTTCTTTATCGGTACCGGCCTCAAATTCGATCTCTTGTCGATCACCGACAGCGGCGCGACCATGCTTCTGATCCCAGCTTTCCTCGCGCTCTTCCTGCTCGTGCGCGGTGCGCCGGCGTTTTTATATCGTAACGATTTGCCGGCCGCCGAACGCCTTCCTTTTGCCCTCTACAGCTCGGTCGCATCGCTGTCGCTGGTCGTGGTGGTCACCGAAATCGGCGTTCGTGCGAAGAGCATGAGCACGCAAGAAGCCGCAGTGCTCGTCGGCGCCGTCGTATTGTCCGTATTGCTGTTCCCGACGATCGGAGGAATCCTCCTGGCGCGAGCTGCGCGATCGCAGCACGACCAAAGTGCGGCTGGCGAATCCAGGAATGATCTTGTTGCAGACCCGTTCAAATCAAAGGAGGTTGGGCCATGAAATTCTCTAAGAAACCGGTTGCAGTCGTCTATCTGCTCTTCGCCGTGCTTCTGTCATTGAGCACAGGAACACTTGCCCGTGATGCCGATCCCGCCCCGCTCACTTTCGCGGCGGCTCAGACTGCCAAACAGCAATGCACGAACACCTGTCGTGCACGATATCGCGACTGTCTCTCGAAAAAGCAAATACCATCCTTCGAATGTCAGAATGTTTACCAGGATTGCACCCGCCTCACGTGCAATGGTGTAACGGATTGACGTGGGCCACCATCTGCGAGCCAGCAGCGACGCCGAGCTGCTCGGCCTCACACCATCCTGCCGACCTCGCGCACCGCTCCGTTAAGGTGATCGAATGAGGGGCGACGTCCGCTCGTGGCACGAAACGGACCTCCCGCGATGTCCGCAGTTTGTTCGCTATCGGGGGTAAAGCAGACTTGGCGTTTACGTGGGTCGAGGTCCGTTTGTGACCCAACAGCAACCTTAGCCGTGCGCGACGAACACGTGCGGTTGCCGGTGTCGGCCCCTATCAAAGGGCTGGTTTGAACTGGTACATTCTTGTCTCCTGAGCTTGGGGCGGACATGCGGCGGCGCGAGTTCATGATGCTATTGGGCGGAGCGGCGGCCGGGTGGCCGCTTGCTGCGAGAGCCTTGCAGACCCGCTCGATACCGATCGTATTTGTCCAGGTTACCAATCCAGTCGGTGGTGGCTTTGTTGCGAGTCTGGCGCATCCGGGGGCAACATCACTGGGTTCAGTCAGTACGAATTCGCTATTGGCGGAAAATGGCTGGACACGCTCAAGGAAATTGCACCCGATACCAGAAGGGTGGCCGTTATTCTAAATCCAGATAATCCGACGGCGTCCGGATATCTGGGCGCGATAGAGGCCTTGGCGCCGTCATTAGGCGTACAGGTGACGCCGACGGCCGGGCGCGATGCTGCGGACATCGAGCGCGCAAACGTTCGCCCGTGGACCGGACGGTGGCGTGATCGTGTTACCGGACTTGGTCGCCTATCGTAACCGGGAGCATTTTGTAGCGCTGGCAGCGCAGCACCGCTTGCCTGCGGTGTATCCAATCCGCCTCTTCGCCACGAACGGCGGTCTGTTGTCCTATGGAGTCGACCAGATCAACGAGTCTCGGCAAGCAGCGTTCTACGTCGATCGCATCCTCAAGGGTGAGAGGCCGCTGATCTTCCGGTGCAAGCGCCAACCAAGTTCGAGCTTGTCATCAATCTCAAAACCGCCAATGCGCTGGGCCTGAGAGTACCGCCGACCCTGCTGACCCGCGCCGATGAGGTCATCGAATAGCCACGCTGTTTGCTGCGGAGTATGAGTCTCTTTCTGGCACATTTGAGACATGTCCAGGATGTCAGTCTTGAGTCCGTTGTTGAACGAAGATCGGACGTGAAACCGGCATTCCGAACTCGGAGAATCATGCAGCCGGCAGCGCTTAAAATGCCGTCCGATTGTCATCCGTGGCGGAGTCGGAGCGCACTGTTTTCAACGGGCGCACGAAGATTCAGCAGCTACTAACCGACGCATCGGCTACTAACCGACGCATCGGCGAGCAATCAGCGTGCGCATGAATCGCATGCGGACTGACGTGTAGTGCACGGTTTCGGCGGAGGGAAATATCGTAGCGTGGAGCAGACGTTAGGCGCTCGATTTGGACGGCAAGATAAAGCGAACTTCGTTCTCGCGTCGCTTCGCTCCTGAAGTATTTGTCTGCACATTGTTTTTTGCTGCGCGGAGCGATCTAAGCTGCAACGGCGAGCGGCGCTTTTTTGGTTTTTCGCTTTGCTTACAATACGCCGAGAGACGGCGGCGTCGGACGCGCGTTGGTGAGGCCGCCGTCGCTACGCCATAACAAGCAATTTTGCGCCGCACCTGCTCTACTCGCGCGACTGCCATATCGTAGCCGCCAGCATGAGGACGAGACCGGCGAGCTGCGGCACGAGCGTCATACCGGCGATGCGGGCGAGGTTGATGTCGTTGCTCGTGACGGTAATCAGGCCGAAGCTCATCCAGCTGATCAGGCGGGCCGCAACGTCGATCTGCGGGTCGGTGGCGATGACCGCAGGAAGAAGTCGCAACTGCGATTCGGCCTCGCGCAGATCGGCATCGAGGACGTCGCGCCGCTCCGCCGTAGCCTGAGCGTGCCGCAAGGCCAGAACGGGGGCGCAGACCTCTCCCGAAGCCGGGAGCGTCACATCGCGACAGCCGGCGGTCGCCCGCCATACGGCTGCCGCGCCTGGCTGAGCGCGCTGCAGCTCGGCCTCGATTGCCGCGACCGATCGGCTCTCCGTGATGCCGCTACGTTCGGTGCGTAGTCGCTCGATCCGAGCCGTGAGTGCAGCACGCTCGGTTACCGTCTTGGCCCGTGCCGCAGTCGTGTCTGCAATGTTGAGGGCGGCAAAGCCAACCGTGGCCATCAGGGCGACCGCGATCGTGATGGTCCACAAGGCCCACGCGACCGCCGCCGCCATGTGCTGGCGGTCGGTCCACAGTGTGCGGGCTGCGGTGGGCAGGATCAGCGCCAGGACATCGGCCGAGACGCTCAGGCCAGAGAGCAGGGTGCTGGCTTCGGAGTTACGGCCGAGCGTGCCGCCATACCAGGCATTGATCCGGATTCCGAACCAAGCCACTACCACGGCGAGCGCCGCAAGCGCCGCACCCCCTGCGGCTCGCGTGACTCGTAATGGGGCAATCGATGATCGGAAGTGTTGCACGACCCCGTTCACGAGGTCTTCACCCTGTGCAGCGGATTGCACAGGCTGCACGGTTGGGATCATAAGGGCTTTTGCCGGTGGAGAAGCGATGGTGGCCGCGGCGTCGCACGCCTGTGGCAGATCGGGTGTCCTCGCTGTGAAGATAGAACGACCGTCGGGACCGGGCGTGCGCACGAGCTGACCAGATGCCACCCACGCCTTGACGCGCCGCGACGTGGTCGACCGGTTCCAGCCCCAGTAGCGAGCGAGATCGGACACGGTGGTCGCGATAGTGCCGTCCGGTTGACTGTGCAGCCACGCCAGCGCCTGGGTCTCTGTGAGCGGCCGTTGTTGGTCGGTCAAATACGGCCTCCGGTGACATCCGGCTCTGGGAATCAGATCCAGATGTCGCCGCGTCTGGGTCCTTAACCGGCCGGCCGCTTCGATCTACGCTTTGAACCGTCGCCAAGGTGAGGAACAGCTGTGGTCCGGACGCGGGCGTAAGCTGGAGAGTTCGTCCTGGCTCATGCCGAAGAGATTGCGCCCAAGCCGCATTACCGCAAGGTCGAAACATGGCGCCGCCTACATTAGCGTTGAAACAGAAACGCAATTCGGTCCGGAACCGGAACGTCAGGAAAACCTACCAAAAATCACCAGCTGGCCTAGGTGTTGCCGCGAGCGGCAGCACCGCCTCGGCGTGGAACGGATCTATCTCTGTTTCTTCTTGACCCTGGCTCCACGCTGCTCGCCGCCACGACACGGTACACGATCGGTGGGTGCGATGCCGGTTGATCCTATCAAGAGAGGAGCGGTTCGCTCATCGTGAGCCCATGGCCGCTTGGCGAGCCCTTGCCGGGGCGGCGACATCCAGTCAAGTCCCGCAAGCCGGCGGAGCCGGGCGCGCCAAGCGCGAGGATGTGTGTCGGACATGTCCGACAGCTTGGGGGTGAAAGTCCCCTGTGTAACCTGATGGAGGTGAAGCACTAGCGAAGCGCAAGGGTGGAACCGCGAGGGACCGTCTGAAGGAAGCGTGGAGCAAAGTCGCGACCCGACGAACAGAAATCGGATACGAGGCAGCACTGGTCGGACGAGCGGGCATCCATTCGCGAAGTCCATCTCCATCAATGGCCAGAACTGTAAATCCGGCGGGTGTGCGATGAAGGCTGTCGGACTTACTCCGAGAGATCTGCATCGTGTCCTTCGGGACTGAGGATGCCGCAAGGCGTTCTGACTATCGCGCGACAATCTGGATGAGAACGGCGCGTCAATCTGGGTGAGACGAGGCGGCGGAGCGGAGGGATAATTGACGCTATCCGACGTCTTGGCAAGCTTTGATCGACGCGGAGCGTCGATCAGTCTTCGGCTTTTTCTGTTTTCTTGATTGTCGCGTGGGTTGGTGGCCGGCCGCGGCCGCGCTTTCGATCGAGGGCTTCGCGGCGGCGATAGCTCTCGACGTTCATCTCCAGAATCGTGGAGTGATGGACAAGGCGGTCGATGGCAGCGAGCGTCATAGCCTGGTCGGGGAAGATCTTGCCCCATTCGCCAAATGGCTGATTGGCCGTGATCAGCATGGATCTCCGCTCGTAACGTGCGGCGATCAACTCGAACAGTACGCTGGTTTCGGCTTGATCCTTGGTGACGTAGGCGATGTCGTCGAGGATGAGTAAATCGTAGCGGTCGAGCTTGGCGATCGCGCTTTCGAGTGCCAGCTCGCGACGAGCGATTTGGAGCTGTTGCACGAGATCAGTGGTGCGGGCAAACAGCACGCGCCATCCATTCTCGACCAGGGCGAGCCCGAGCGCCGCCGACAAATGGCTCTTGCCGCCGCCAGGTGGGCCGAAGAGCAGGATATTGGCGCCTTTCTCCAACCAGGCGTCGCCGGACGCCAGCACCATCACCTGCGCTTTCGAGACCATTGGCACGGCCTCGAAGTCAAACGTGGCGAGCGTCTTGCCGGCGGGCAGACGCGCCTCGGTGAGATGCCGCTCGAAGCGGCGGCGGCGACGGTCGGCCATCTCGTGCTCGGCGAGCACCGCGAGGAAGCGGGCCGCCGGCCAACCTTCCTTGTCGGATTGCTCGGCGAGCTTGGCCCACATCAGCCTGATGCTCGGCAGGCGCAGCTCGTTCAACAAGAGTTCGACGCGGGCGGCATCAACAGTGTTGGTCGTCGTCATACCACGGCCTCCAGGTTGGAGGTCGGGCTGACGGTGCAGACAACCGCGAGTTCGTCGTAGATGCTGAGAGCTACAAACTCCACCTTGATCGCCGGTACGGATGCCGGGTTTGGACCGAACCGCTCACGCAGTAGTGCCAGATCTGGTAACCGACCGGCATCCAATTCGGCGTCGATCAGTTCTGCCAGCTCAGCTTCGCAGCCGCGATCGTGTGCGAGCGCCAGCAACTCGACGGTCAACTTGCAGGCGCGCTTGTCGCCCACGTCCTGGTGCAATGCCTCGAAGGCTCGTGCATAGGCCGGACGCGGGAACAACTGATCGCGGTAGACCAGATTGTTGAGCGCCATCGGCTTCTTGCGCAGCGCGTGGATCACATGATGATAGTCAACGACGTGACCGCCCTTGCTCTGCGATACCGGCCGGCCACGCCGAAGCGTCATCATCGGCGTTGCGCCGAGGAAGCACTCGATCCGGTTGTCGTAGAGGTGCACGCGCAGGCGATGGCCGATCAGCCGCGATGGCGCGGTGTAGAAGACGCGACGCAGGATGAAGCCGCCGCTCGAGGTGACGGTGACAATCTTCTCCTCGTAATCGGCCGTCCGCCGCCTGGGTAGAGGGGTGAGCATCGGCCGCTCCAACTCGATCCGCTTGCGATTGTTGGCGTTGCGTCGGCCAACGATCTCGTCGACGAAGCGGCGATATCCATCCAAGTGGTCGAAGTCTCGGCTGCCACGCAGCAGCAGTGCGTCCTGCAGCGCCTTCTTGAGATGCCCATGCGAACTCTCAATAGAGCCATTCTCATGCGCAACACCGCGGTTGTTCCGGGTCGGTGTCATATCGTAGTGACGCATCAGCGCCTGATAGCGCAGCGTTAGATCCTCCTTAGCGTCGCTGTCCAAGTTGCGGAATGCCGCCGAGAGACTATCGCTGCGATGCTCGCGCGGCGCTCCCCCAAGTACCCACAGCGCATTCTGCAGACCCTCGGCCAACGCGACAAAGCTCTCGCCACCGAGCACGACGTGGGCATGCTCAAAGCCCGAGAAGGCGAGCCGGAAGTGGTACAGCCGATGTCCCAGCACGACACCCGCGACGGTGACGCCGAGGGCACTCGTGTCGGTGAAGTCGGACAGGCCAAACCGGCCGGGCTCGTGCTCCTGACGGAAGATCACATCCTGCTCGGGGCCGGCCAGGGCTCGCCACGTGCGCATGCGCCGTTCCAGCGTGCGCCGAATGCCGGCGCTGATCTCCGGATGGCGCCGCCGGATCTCGTCGAGCACCGCAATGGCCCGAATGCCGGGAGCAGACTTCAGGATCGGCACAATCTCGCCGTCCCAAACCTCGGCCAATGGGTCCGGACGCCGGCGGCCTCGCGGCGCTTTCTTCTGCGAAGGCAGCCGCGGATCATCCTCGATGCGGTAGCCGGTTGCACGGCTGAAGCCGGACTTGGCGGCAGCAACGGTGGCATCTTTGCTATGTCGGTAAATCATGTACAGCCTCATCTGGTGGTCGGTGATGTGAAGGCCGGGCAATCGCTGATTCCTCAATTTCGAGACGAATCAGACACTTGACCCGGTCGCTCACGACCGCCAGACCGCACTGACCCCCTTGGGGAAAAGTGCGCCGCCGGGGCTGGACGAACTTCGCTCGGGCTACGCCCTCGCTCCGTCCGTCCAGCCCCGGCGCATCCTCATCCTGATTGACGCTGCTGTCTCACCTTGATTGTCGCGCGGCATTCTGACCGCGATGCAGAAGTCAGCAGAGGGCGTATTGTGCGCTGGGCAGCGCATGAATCAGGAGGGTTCAAGTCCCTCCGGCGCTCGAATGAGGGGCGCTGTATCCAAAGGTGGGGGTAATGCCTCGCCGGCCAGCGGGTTCGCTCGCTGGAGGACAGGGTGTCCGGAGCGATCTGGAATCCGAAGGGTTTGAGGAGAAGTATCGGGCTGTAATCGAATGGGAGAGATCCCTGATGAACAGGTCGGCCAAAGATGGGGTTAGGTCGAGCCCGCAGTATGGGGGCGAAGGCGTTACTCATTCACCCATCGCACCAAGGTGTTTGCTGGCGGCACGATACGGAAGATTCATGCGTGACCCCAGGAGACCTGTCGGTGTCCTGGTTTTAAAACCAGGTAAGCGACCCTATAAGCGAAAGCGAAATGGGAAGCGATGCACCGCCAGGAGTCGGAGAACGTAATAGTACCTGAAGCGCGAGACGAATAACTCGCGTGACCGGCGACGGCGGATCGAGAGTGGTCCGGGGAAGGACGTTCGTGAATGGATCGAGCTTTGAGCGATTGAGGTAGATGAGAAAGGAGCGTGAAGATGGATAGTTCCCTTTGTGAAAAACCCGAACGTCACGCTTCGAGGAGACTATCCGATCATTTGATGTTCGAAGGTCAGAAGCAGGAGGTCCACTCTCTGGTGGACACGGTAGGTCAGCCTTGTCTCACTGATCCCTTCTCTCCGGACCTCGCAAAGCCATTCATGAAAGCGGAATGCGGGAAAACTGCACGTTCCGTTTGAGTGGCGGACGGAGGCGAGCCCTTCAATGGGCGCCTCCTCCGACCCGACAGGCCGGCTCGCCGGCTGAAGGCCCGAACGGTCCCCGATGAGGGGTTGAAGGAAAGGGCAAGTAGACCGGACGTCTCATGACCGCATCGCGACCGCCATACCAACTTGAGTTGGACTTGCCGATGCCTGCGCGGGGTGAAGCCTCGCGTCGGGACGCGCAAGAGGTCGAAACGATCGTGGCGACGGCCGACCTCGAAAGCCCGGCATCCACAGAGCATCTAATGGAGGCGATCTGTGACCCAGACAATATAGAAGCTGCGCTGGACGCGGTGGTGCGCAACAAGGGAGCGCCCGGCATTGACGGTATCACCGTCAAACAACTGCCGGACATTCTCAAAGCGCGCTGGCCGGAGATCGAAGATCAACTACTGCAGGGGCGCTACCAGCCGCAACCGGTGCGTCGGGTGAAAATCCCGAAGCCGGACGGTGGGACGCGCAACCTCGGCATTCCAACCGTCATTGATCGTGTGATCCAGCAGGCGATCCTGCTGCGGCTTCAGCCGCTGTGGGACCCAACATTCAGCGAGCATAGCTACGGCTTCCGGCCGGGCCGCTCCGCTCACCAAGCGGTGGCGCAGGCGCAAGCCTACATCATCGAAGGCTATCGGTTCGTCGTGGATATTGACCTGGCCAAGTTCTTCGACCGGGTCAATCACGACCGGCTGATGGCCGCGGTGGCGGCGCGCGTCACGGATCGGCGGTTGCTCCGGCTCATCCGGAGCTACCTGACGGCTGGTGTGCTCGACAACGGGTTGTTTGAGGACAGTCGGGAGGGGACCCCGCAAGGCGGCCCGCTCTCGCCCTTGCTCTCGAACCTCGTGCTGGATGAATTGGATCGCGAGCTTAAGTGTCGCGGCCACCGGTTCGTACGTTACGCGGATGACTGTAACATCTACGTGCGCAGCGAAAAGGCCGGCCGGCGGGTCATGGAGAGCCTGACCCGCTTCATCGAACGACGCCTGAAGCTTCAGATCAATGCGGAGAAGAGTGCCGTTGCCCGACCGTGGCACCGGTCGTTCCTTGGCTTTACGGTGAGGAACGAACCGGAGTTCCGGCGATGCATCGCCAACAAGGCCGTCGTCCGGTTCAAGCACCGGGTGCGCGAGCTGACGGGGCGACATCGGGGCATCACCCTGGAGCGGATGATCCGGGAGCTGGTCTCATACCTGCGGGGATGGGCTGGCTACTTCGGCTTCAGCCAGTGGCACGAGTTGCAATCCCTCGACGGTTGGATTCGGCGGCGCCTGCGTTGCGTCGTCTGGGTCCAGTGGAAGACGCTTGGCAGGCGATATCATGAACTCCGGCGCCTCGGAGTACCCGGGCCAGCGGCCAGCGAGGCCGTCTTCAGTCCAAAGGGTCCGTGGCGAATGAGCTTCACGAACGCCCTGCACCGCGCCTTCACCAACGCGCGCTTCAAACGTCTGGGTTTGCTTCCCATGGAAAAGCTGGTGGCCGCTTAATCCGCCGAACCGCCGTGGTACGGACCCGTATGCCCGGTGGTGTGGGAGGGGCGGCATCGCGAGATGCCCCCCTATCCCGATTGACGGGAGGTCGCGGGCCCGGCCTCTTCGCGACAAGCGGTCTTGCTCGCATCATTGCTAAGGGTAGGCGGATGGCGCTCGGATCGTTGAAATGCTTGAGGTCTTGAGCAAAACGTCTGGCAGGGGCGTTTCTGCGGGTGCTCGAAAACTCAAATCAACCCAACCACATGCGCCCGGCCGACGGCGGCGCTTTTTTCTTGCCGTCCTCATCGAGCGCCCAACGTCTGCTCCACGCTACGATATTTCCCTCCTCGGAAACTGTGCATCACACGTGAGGTCGTGCGATTCATGCGCATGCCGATGCATCGGTGAGCGGCCGCCGAGCCGTCGCGCGCCCGTTGAAAACAAGCGATCGGCTACCGACACGGATGACAATCAGACCGCATTTACTGATCTAGGGATGTCGGGTTCACGTCCGAGTTTCATCCAACAACGGACTCAAGCCGGACATCACGCCGTGTCGGTTTTGTGCCATGAGCTGAAGGAATGCGCTCCTGCCGCATTACTCCGGATTCCCACCCAGATTGACCGGCTTACCCTGAGCAAGGGACGTGACATACGCAACGAGGTCCGTCATTTGCTCGCTGCCATTCGCTGGTGGCTTCCCCTGCAGTGCACCCGCTACGCAGTTCTGAATCTTTTCTTCCAAAGTGATCACTTTATTCTTCCTGACCTCGAATTGCGGGTAAATCGTCGCAGCGTTCGTCAGGCTGGGAATAGTTTGCCGTTTTGCCGTTTTGCCTGATCCTACGCCGCCATTCAGGTGACACCCGTCGCAGGTCATTCCGTTGCCACCGAAAGTCTCATGAACAAAAATAGCTTTCCCGTCTTGGATCGCTTTTTCCAATTGAGGCTCTGCGGCCGCGGCATGCTGAATGCCGAATGCATAAAGAGCTGAGATTAAAACAAGCGACCCGATTAGACGTACCGTTTTACGACCGCTTGTAATGACAAGGTTCATTTTGCTGTCCTTTCAGATGGGAACGTCAGGACCGAGGTCACCCAAATGCCCCGCGAGGTATTCACAGGCTAACCGACTGCAATATGTGTTTAAAGGGTATCTGTAGGGATATGAACGTCCCGGATGGGTCAAAGCCCCGCAAGCAGGCCCGTGATTTTTTTTCCGCTCAGGGTCAAACTAAGACCTCGCGGCGCGCCCGAGCTAGGTCCGTTCCTCCCCCAGCAGCGGACATGCGGCGATTGCTTAGGCATGTCCGAAACGTGCCAAACCCGGACATCCCCGCTTCACGCCGCGGCGCTTGTTTCGCTCGGTACGCTGATTTTCAGCCTTGCGCCGCCACTGGGCGCGTCAGCGATTTCGATGGAGCCGCCGTGCTGCCGCTCGATAATCCCGAGCGCAATGGCAAGCCCAAGACCTGTGCCGCCGGTTGAACGGTCGCGGGACGATTCGGCGCGATGAAAGGCCGTGAATACGGCTTGGCGTTCGGCGGCCGGAATTCCGGGTCCGTCGTCATCGACGACAATTTCGACCATCTCGTTGTTTCGCTGTACCCATACACGCGCCTGTCGGCCGTAGCGCAGCGCGTTGCCGATGATGTTCGAGAGCGCCCGCGAGAGCGCCGAACGATCGCCTGCGACCAGAAATGGTCCGCCGCCCAAGCGGTGGAGAATTACCTCGCCGCCAGCCAGCCGTGCCGCCTCGACCTCGTGGGATATGACCGCGAAGAGATCAACCGTCTCCTTGCTTTTGAGCGGATTGGCATGCACAGCGAGGAGCAGCGCATCTTCCAGGAGCTTGTTCATCGCGTCGAGATCGCGCGATGCCTTTTGAACCTGGTCCGGATCGTCCAGAAGGTCCAGGCGTAGTTTGAGCCGCTGCACGTAGGTCTTGATATCGTGCGCGATCGCGCCGAGCATGGCGTTCCGCTCATTCAACAGAGTTGCTACCTGATGCTGCATGCGAAGCGTGCGCCTGCCGAGCGCAGCTATCTCAGGCGAGCCGCCCACGGCCATCGGTTGCGGAACGCCGGTCGTAGCAAAACCCTCGACCGAATTCGCGATACGCTCGACCGCGCGCCCCTCACGCAGGATCGCCAATAAGACCCCGCTGGCAAGCAATAGCCCAACGACCCCCACCCAAAAGCCTGTCGGAAGCCCCAGAATCCGCGGCACGAGGTCGCCGCGGACCTCGGCGACCAACCAATTGCCCGTCGTGAGGCGCACATACACCCAAACGGGCTCGCTCGATAACGCCCAGTTGAAGGCGCGGTGCTCCTGGCCGAACGGTCGCGCGCGGATCAGCGCGACCACGGAGTCCGCATCCGCCCCGACGAGGCGCTTTCGAACGGCGTCTTCGACCTCGCGCACATGCGCGAGGTCGGAAGAAACCGGAGGGACTGACTGCGTCACGCGATAGTTGAGGCCTGCCCACGAGATCGCGCCGAGCACGTCCTTCCGTTGCGACTCATTGAGGCCTGGCCAGAGATGGACGAGAGCCGCGATCTGGTCGGGCACAAGACCGGCGGCGCTACCAGCACGCCGTCGGCGCTCTTCGACGAAGGTCGACGTCAGCCCGAGCACCTCAACCAGCATGGCGACGATGGCTATCCAAAAAAAGACCCGCCACAATCGTCTTCGCGGAAGCGTCACGACGCATCTTCCACGGGCAAGGTAAGAATATAACCGACATTGCGCACGGTCTTGATCCCGTCTTCCGGGAAGCCGGCGTCAATCAGCTTCCTGCGTAGCCGGCTCATCTGGACATCAATATTGCGGTCGAACACATCGGAGGCCCGTCCACGTGTCCAGTCAATGAGTTGATCGCGCGTCAGGGTCCGTCCGGCCCGTTCGACGAAACAGCCCAGCAGGTCGAACTCGCCGGAGCTCAAGGGCAGCAACGTCCCCTCGCTGTCGAGCACCGCGCGACGGTCGCGATCGACCGCCAAACCGCCGACCAGGCACTTGCCGGCATGCCTGGCGGGGCCTGCACGTCGCAGGAGCGCTATCACCCGCGCCACGAGTTCCCGTCGCTCGAACGGCTTGGGCAGATAGTCGTCGGCGCCGGTCTCTAGCCCAATCGACCGGTCGACGCTGAGGGAGCGCGCAGAAACCATGAGGATGGGGATGTCCTGGGTTTCCCGTAGCCTTTGGCAGAAGGTCAAGCCATCCTCGCCGGCCATCATGATGTCGAGGATGATCAGGTCCATGGCATTCCGCGCCAGGTTTCGGCGCGCCGTTGCCGCATCCTTGGCCTGCTGAACGTCAAAGCCCTCGCGTGTCAGCACGACCTGCAGCAAGGAACGGATCTCGTCATCGTCATCAACAACGAGGATTTTCGCCGACGGTTTCGTCATTCACGTCATTGTCCTTACCGCGCAGCCGGTGGCAAGTGGCAAGTCCGCCCTGCAACAAATTGCAATATTTCATGTGCAGCCGGCAAAACCTTCGCAAAGGACCTCGGGAATGGTCGCCGCCATCGTCGTCCGCGCATGGGCGGCACATCAGACTTGAGGAGGACAATCATGAAAGCATTAATCTTGGTAGCTTCGATGGCCGCTCCGCTCACCGTCGCGACGGCGCTGGAAGCCCAGGCTGGCAGCTGGACGACGCGCTGGACCGGGCCGCTGGGCGGCGTCTACGAAGGCAGCGGAAACTGCGCTAACGGCGCCTGTCAAGGCTCCGGAACGTTCACGGGTCCGAATGGCGGGGTCTGGCACCACTCGGGTAATGCGCATCAAGTCGCGCCCGGAGAATGGACGGGCGAACGGACGATTGTCGGTCCCGGCGGCCGCACCTGGCAGAACTCCTGGAGCTGGCATTCCCAGGGGAATTGAGGGGGAATTGACGGCTTCTAGTTGGTCGTGACCGGAAAGCGTGTTTTATCGGGACCTTGGCCCACGTCCGAGGTCCCTTTGCCACCTGAAGCTGGCCTTATGACTCGATGTTCGCGGCCATGGGGTCAAAAGCGACACTTCGGCCGTGTGCCGGTAACTTCCGGTCTATCGCCAACTCCGGACATGGCGCTGCTCCGCAATAACGGGCGCTATGTGCCAAACTCAGAAGTGGACTACCAAAACCGGCTGCCGCTTAACCTGCGAGGTTATTGTTTATTCTAGCGTAGCGTTTATTGGGCGGGTCTCGATAAAGGAACCCGCGATGTCCGCAATATTTATTCCCGACGGCGATTACTTTCGAGCCACGAAGCATGCGGGCGGTCCGTGGTCACCGGAAATGCTGCAAGGCAGCGCTACGACCTCACTAATGGCACGCGAGGTCGAACGATTGGCGGTTGAATCTGAGTTTTGCGGTGCGCCGGCTTACCTTCGATCTATGGCGCCCGGCGGGATTGAGCGCTTTCCGTTTGCAGCAAGACAAGCTGCGCGATGGCCGTAAAGCGAAGACTCTTCAGGTTCGGCTAATGGATAACGGAGTCGAAATCGGTCGTTGTACCGCGCTGTTGACTGCGAAAAGCTTAGATACGCCTATTGATCCGTTCTCGAAGAGCGATCTGATTGACTCTGGCCCCGAAAGCGGTACGCCGCCTCCGGCCTTCGCGCAAAAATGGAGCCTTTATTTCCAAAACGTTTCAGTGCGACTCATTGAAGGTGCGCTGGAGAAGCCGGGGCCTGCCGCCGCTTGGATGCGTCTCGAAGCGCCGATAGTCGAGGGTGAAGCAAACACGCCGCTTATTCAGGCGGTGCAGACCGCGGATTTTGCCAGTGGAGTCGGACAGATCGTGGATATGCGCGAATGGACGTTCATAAACCCCGAAATCAGTCTTTATTTCTTTCGCCCCCCCGAGGACCACTGGATATTGGTGCGCTCGCGCACTCGAGTTGGCGTCAACGGCGCGGGGTTGACGATGGCAACCTTGAGCGACAGCCACGGACCTTTTGCCGAAGTGATGCAAGCGATGACATTCGAAAGGCGGCAATCTGCTTGAACCTTCATCCAACCGCCAAAGCCACAAGGGCAGCCTCAGACGCTGCGTCTGACGGCATAAACATCTCGACGCGCAGTTCCTGAAGTGTGACGTCCTGCGGCGTACCGAGCGTGAGCACAGTCCCAATTAGTCCGAGAGAAAGGCCTCCCGATCGCAGACGTACCTCGCATAGTGAGCCCGGTGTCTCGTTTTCGTTCAATTGAGGGATCGCGACATCAGGTAGTTCGGTTAATTCGCGCCACGTTATTTGCAACGCATGATCTAGCGGTGCCGCCATGGCTTCGTGCCGCGCGCGCATCAATAGGGCCGAGGCCACACTTGGCCAATTCTCCACAAACGGACGCAATTCGTCCGGTGCCAGAAACATCCTCATGTGGTTGAGCGGAGTCATCATACGTTCAGGACCTAGCAACAAGCTGATCAGTCTTCTTGCTGCCCGGTTGGCTTCGATTATGTCCCAGTGCCGATCGGTGACAATCGCCGGGAATGGCTCGTGACGGTTCAGCAAAAGATCGATGGCTCGTTTTGCACCCGCAACCTCTGGCGCCGAAAGATTTCGTTCGCCGTATTGTTTGGCGAAGCCACCAGCTTCTATCAGCGCGTTACGGTCGCGCAAAGACAAACCAAGTGCAGCCGCAAGCTTGATTAGGATTTCGCGACTGCTGGCCGCTTTTCCAGTCTCAACGAAGCTCAGGTGCTTGATCGAAATCCCCGCCTGAAAGGCCAACTCAGCTTGGCTTAAGGTGCGGCGGCTCCGCCAAAATCGCAGCAGATCGCCGACCGGATTAGCCGGATCATCCATAAGTACCGATTTCTGCGAGGCCGTCGAGCGTGATGCCATTCAGCAATTATGCGGAATGCGGCGCTCCCTGTAAACAAGGCCACGTCATCGATGGCCGATCCTGACGGAGGCCGAGCAGTCCTTTTAAGTCAGTCGGTATTGCATACAGCGAGCGAGGTCCGCTTTTCCCCGTTAGCAACCCGGCGGCGCACATCGCGGAAGGGGTGCTACAAAAGCGCCCGCTCGGTCAGCCCTTCAATTTCAGCTTGCCCATGAAATCGCGCTTTCCAAGCGGCGCGCCCTTGTGGCGGAGAATGTCGTAAGCCGTGGTCGCATGGAAAAAGAAGTTGGGCAGCGAGAACGACATCAGGAAGCCTTCCGTCGTAAACGGGAGCGCGCGGTCGCCGAGCTTGAAGGTGACATCCTGGCCGACGAGTGCGTTGACAGCCTCTGGTGTTAGAACCGAGAGTTCATTGCGCGCCTCCGTCACCAGTGCCTGAAGTGCGGCATAGTCGAGGTCCGGTTTACCCGACGAAGGGGTGAACACTCCGTTCTTAGCCGCATCCATTGCGCCGCGCGAATGATGTGCGACCGAGACGATCTGGAAACGGAGCGGCAGCATGTCAGGTACAAGGCGCGCCTCGACGATTTCGGCCAGATCGATACCCTTCTCGCGGAAATGTGTGAGACTCTTCTGCAGGAAGCCGTCAACGGCGCCGAGAATCTGGAGGTAGTTGGCGACAGTTGCGTCGTAAAGCAAAAAGGGCATGGCATAAGTCTCCCATCACTTTGTGTGCTTCTTGCGTACGATACAGTTCCTGGAAACTCTATCGATTGCAATCGGCAGAGAAGGAAATTGACGCAACTTCACACGTGGGGCACCTGGTGACGCCCGCATCCCGTTGATCGACCCCAGGTCTGCAGCCCGAGGACGTTGAAGAGCGACGGATGTCGCTTTTGGGTCAATCTCAGACTTCGGCGGACGCAATCGCCATGTCCGCTTTCCTCCCGTTAGCGACCGTTGAGCGGACATCGCTGGAGGTCCGTTTCGTGCCAAAAACAGCCGCCATTCCCTTTCAAGCACCAGAGCAAACTGGTAGCCTGATAACTTCGCCGCAAGAGGGACGTGCCGAAGTCCTGTAAAAAATAAAAGGGTGACCCGACTGAAGCTCAGAAGACGGAGGTAGCGATGCGCATATCGTTGCAGGGTAGTTTCCGGGCGCTGGTTTGCATTTTGGCCGGTCTGGCACTGACGCAGCCGGTCCGCGCGGGCGACGACACCAACGCGGCTAAGATCACTGATGGCACCACCTGGGCCCAGTACATGCAGCAGGTCATGGGCGGTGCCAGCACCGTGCTGCCGCAGCCGGGAATCACCATTCGCGGTCCCATGGGCATCTACGCCAACGTGCGGCTGGCGACAGTGCTCACGCAGGCACAAAACCTGGCCTGTCCTAGCCTTGAAGTGTGCTTGAACAAGTCCGAGCTTTCCGAGCTTGTGGACCAATATCTTACCAACTACTTCGGTTACCTGCTGGACAACGAAGCAGTTTCTGGGCTCTTGCTCGAAACAGAATGGCAACAACTGCAGCCGTCAGACCCAGGCCCACTCTCGTCCCCCCCAAATCCGGGCAGCTTTTACTTCAACTATGTTGACGATGCATTCAACGCAATCATAGCGTGGAACAAAGCTAATCCCTCGAAACCGCCGAAGACGCTCCAGCTCGGCGTAACCCCAGGCTTCAACTCGCCGCTAAACACGCAAGGATCGGGCTGGCTGCTTAACTATTTGAGCTCGTGCGACGGCTTGTTCGTGGGTTCGAGTGTGGTGCTACCGAATCCCGCCCTGACCGAGTGCGGATACACCACCATTTTCTTTAAGACCGAAGACCTACCCCATATTCAAATTCCGCTCCCGATGCCGTGGAATCCGATCTACAAAGCCTACTGGAAGGTCTTTCTGACGGCGCTCAATCAGCATATAGCGTCAAACCGCGAATACGTTTCCAGCTTCGTGTCGATTGGAGTGGGGGGCCCGACGGCCTCTTCGACGGAAATCATTCTTCCCAATGGCGCCAACGCTAGCGATTGTACAAGCAAGAAGCCGAAGAATCCGAATGCCTGCCTCCTGACCTTGCCCGGCGTTTCCGGTGCTCACTCGGTGGACGTGTACACGGCGTGGAATTGTCTGTTGGGAAACGCCTATGGAGCCCCGGGAAATTGCCTCTCGCCCGGCTACGGCACAACCTCGTCCTACATTAATTCGGATCGCGCATTCGTCGAGGAGTGGGCGGCCGCGATCGATATGTATGGTGAGGTATTCAGCGGAGTGACGCTAATCGTTGCCACGGGGAACGGGCTTCCTAATTTTCCGAACGCAAACAATTCGTATCTCCAGAATGCACCGCTTGCATTTGGGCCGGATTGCGGCACCAGTTCAACGACAACGATGGATTGCGCGGCCGAAACGGCGATCGTGGCTTATTTCGCCGGACCGCCCATCGGCGGAGCCAATGCCAAGGCGACTGCGATGGCTGGCTTGAAGGCCGGAGACCTCACGGCTACGACTGGGGAGGGGTCGGGCAGCCGACGCGTCAAGTGGCTTACGTACAACACCACTGACGGCCCTTCGGTGCTCTACAGCAGCGGCAGCAGCGGCACCGGCAGCATGGTGCTCGTGTCGCGCATGCTGGGTGGGTTGCAGTTGGCCGGGAAATTTTCCGACACGATTCCCGACGCCCAAGGCGTCTCGTCGATGCAGACGGAGGGATGCTTCAGCTCCCCCCCGTGCCCAATGACGCCGGAGCAAGCGCTCCTCAACGTGCTGACAGCCTATTTTTCAGGCACTTCGGTCGGTGGCGCCTTCCCCAAGGGGGTCACGAGCACATTCCCCTATGGAGGCACGAGCACAATTGCGGTTGGGTCGGAAACCGTCGTCGACGCGCCACTCAACTATCTGCAGATTTGGGACGCTGATATCTTATACGCCCGCGGATGGCAGCCATGCACCTGGCAGCAGTTGATGACCGCCCCGGCGAAGCCAGGAGGACCACCCCCGGGGTGCATGCACGAGAAAATGAGCAGCCACACCGTCAACGGGGGCCCCGGGCTGGGCAGCAAACTGACCGCGCAGCAGCTGCTCAACATCGCGAGCGAGGTAATCCTAACTCAGACCGCGGAGCCCGTGACCTACCCTTCGATCTGTTGCCCCTCGCCCTACGTGCCGCGCGGGGCATTCCAGGGCGATCCCGTCTGCGTCACGCAGGCGCAGGCGAGCCAGGTCAACACAGATAACAACGCGGCTGCAGCGGGCACGACCTATGCGTTCAACTACACCAACTCCTCGTACTACACCGGCTACACGCCCGCGCCCGTTCCGAGCATTCCAAATGGCATTGTCCCGTATGGTGTCTGCTTTCCATCGACGAGATCACTCGGACCCAATGTGTATCGCCAAGCCTACATGGGCGATTACGTGTGCGTATCGGCGGAAGAGGCGAACCAGGTCAGGAAGGATAATGCCCAGTTTCTGTACCGCCGGGAGGTATTCTGCCCGGCGCCGCCCCGCCTGCCACGCCCATTGCGGCCATGATCCGCGAACGGAGTTAGGCGACATCTGCCGGTGATGCACCCGACCAAGTTCGACATTTATTGTCGATCTCACGAGTAGTACCGTCCACTTCCGAGAATGGGATGGACCGGCCGTGCTCCCGCCCAGAACCGCTCAGAGAATGAGCGGGGGGCTTAGAAGCACGAGGAGCACATCGCTATGTCCCATAAGACAACCGCTTCAGTCGCTCACACCATCGGCATCGATACGGGCAAGAACACCATGCATTTGATCGGCCTCGACGACAAAGGGGCAATCGTTTTGCGGGAGAAGGTTTCACGCGGCCGGATCGCGGAGGCTGTTCAGCGGCCGTCGACACGCTGCGTTCCAGTGAAGACCGACGATCAGCTTGATCTACAGGCACTGCATCGGGTGCGATCTCGCCTGGTCGGCCAACGAACGGCCGTGATCAATCAGATCCGCGGCTTTCCCCTGGAGCATGGCATTGCGGTACGTCAGGGGCTTCGCTTCCTTCGCCAACAGCTCCCGGACATCCTGGCCAAGCGCGGCGACGTGTTGTCACCACGCATGATCAGGATCATAGGAGACCTCAGCGCCGATTGGCGGCATCTTGATGAGCGTATCGAACCCGTCACCGAGGAGATCGAGGTTCTGGCGCAGGGCAGCGAGGGTTGCCGCCAATTGATGACGGTACCGGGCATCGGCCCGCTCATCGCCAGCGCCATGGTAGCGGCCATTGGTAATGGTGCCGCCTTTGCCAAGGGCCGTGACTTTGCCGCCTGGCTCGGCCTGGTGCCGAAGCAGATGTCGACCGGCGATCGGACGATCCTCGGGCGCATCAGCATGCGCGGCAATCGCTATCTACGCACAATGATAATGCAGGGCGCGCGCGTTATTCTGCTCAGGCCGGCAAACTGGGCAAAGCACAGTTTTGGCCCGTGGCTAACGGCCGCGGCAAACCGCCTGCATCACAATGTGTTGGCTACTGCTCTTGCCAATAAGTTGGCGCGGATCGCCTGGACCGTGTTGATGCAGGCACGCAGCTACGAAGCACGCGTCAACTAACAAGACGAGAAGATACCCGCCGAGGTCTGCGAGTTGGATTGAGGAAATGGAGAAACGGTCTCGCCGTCGTACCCGTGATCTGGTGACCCAAACGGCCTCTCAGGGCCTTTCCGAGAATGAGATCGGGTGCGCGCGGATATCCATGATGGCCAGGAGCACAAACGCTCCGTGCAAGGGCCGGATACAGATGCGCAAGACCAACCCCCTCCGTTTACTCAAATTCGGCTTGCAACGCACGGCCGGTCCATACAGTTGGGTCAAACTCTGACCTCGACCCACTTAACCGCCAAGTCTGCTTTACCCCCGATAGCGACCAAACTGCGGACTTCGCGGGAGGTCCGTTTCGTCCCAAAACCGGAAGTGCTGAGGCTTATTCGATCACCTCGTCGGCACGGCCCACCAGCGGCAACGGCACTGTGATGCCGAGCGCTTTCGCGGTCTTGAGATTGATGACCAACTCGACCTTAGTAGACTGCTGCACCGGCAAGTCGGCGGGTTTGTCGCCCTTGAGAATCCGGCCGGTATAGTTGCCCACCAGGCGGTATGTTTCGGTAAGACTGCTTCCGTAACTCATCAGGCCGCCAGCCGCTGCGAACTCACGGTAAGGATAGATCACCGGCACCGCATGGCGCGCTGCCAGCGCGACGAGTTGATCCGGGCGGCTGTTGAAGAAAGAATCGTTGCCGACAACAACTGCACCAACTCCCTGTTGGACGAGGCCTGCAAATCCTGCGTCGATGTCGCGTTCAGTGCCAGCGCTCACAACGCGGATTTGCCTTCCGATTGCCAGGCCCGCCGCCTGAAGGTTCTTTGACAAGATCTCGCCAAGTATCGGATTGTTCGGGTTGATGAGCAGGGCAATCACGGTCGCCGAAGGGACCAATTCGTGCAGTAGCTCCAACTGCTTCGCTGATGTCTCCACGGTCAGGTTCGCCACGCCTGTGATATTGCCGCCCGGTCGATCGAGGCTGGCGACAAGGCCGATCTCAACCGGGTCGCTGCCGGTCGTGAACACAATCGGAATCGTCGTGGTCGCCGCCTTTGCCGCGAATGCTGAGGGAGTAGTTGGAGCGACAATAACGGTGACCTGCCGACGAACCAGATCGGCCGCTAACGCCGGCAGTCGATCGTATCGACTCTCCGCCCAGCGGTATTCGATTGCTACGTTGCGGCCGTCAGCAAATCCGGCTTCGTTCAGGCCCTTACCGAACGCGCCTAAACGGCCCGCGAACAGATCGGGCGTCTCGCTTCCGAGAAATCCGATCACCGGCATCGTCGTCTGCTGCGCGCGCGCCGCTAGCGGCCACACGACAGCCGCGCCACCGAGAACCGTGATGAACTCGCGCCTTCTCATGCCAACCTCACGAAAGTTCACGGTGTGCGATAGCCAAGACTAGCACTTTGCCATGGGCCATTGAGGAACAAATGGCATCCAACCAGCCTCAAACGCGATCAGGCTCGATGTCTTAGTTGGGTCATTCTCGACCGAATTCGGCTGTCAGCGCCATGTCCGCTTTCCACCCGTTAGCGACCACGGAGCGAACATCGCAGGATGTCTCTGAGGTGCCAAAAGGCAGACACATGCCTGTCATTCGGTCACCTCGTCGGCGAGAGCAAGCAGCGATGCCGGGATGTCGATGGTCCTGGCAGTTTTCAGGTGCCGCCAATTTGTGGTCAAATGTTAGTTCGGCCCGATCAGCGAATCTAGGTCGACATCGATCTGGCCCGGTGCTTTGACGTAATGCACTTCGAAGCTTTCGGGTTGGAAGCGATATTCCACCAGTCCCACTTCCTTGGTGCCGATCACCTCCTGCCGCCTGTCGGAAATAATGAAGCCTGTGGAAGGCGCCCAAACATGACGGGTGTGGCCAAAAGTGAAATCCCGGCGCTGGTGGACGTGCCCGCTGGCGACCAGCCGCAGGTCGACCGCGCGAAACATCTCCACGAGGTGCGTTCGCGCCGGCATCGGGACGTATCTTATCGAGGTCGCCGCCAGTTCGGGATCGCCGGGCGAATTAAGGAAAAGCGGCTTGTGCAGGAAGAGCGCCACCAGCCGTCCATCAGTGTTGGCAAGCTGGGAGGCGAGCCAGTCGAACTGCTCGGCTTCGCTGGCAAGTCCTGTATTCATCACAAGCGAATTAAGGCCGATGAAACACCAGCCTGCGGCTTCGAAACGCCAGTGGTCTTCGCCGAAGATCGCCACAAAATTCCGCCGGTCCTGTTCTGTGGTCGGCTGAGACGGGGCCGGACCTACCGCCGTCGGATTGTCTCCAATGTCATGATTGCCGGGAAGGTAACGGCAGCCGATGGGAAGCGCATCGTGCAGCGTTTTGGCAAAGACGAGATCGTCGCGATTGGTCGGACCATCGAATGCGACGTCGCCGCTGTTAATGACGAGGTCGGGACGTCTCGCGTCGATGTATTCGCTCACCCGATGAAAGTTGCTGGTCAGCTTGGTCAGGCGACGGGCAAGATGGGTGTCGGAAATCTGGAACAGCCGAAATTCGCTCATTTGCTCTTCCTTTTCGATCGACGATATATCTTGCGAATGTCGGGATAGTGACCAATCTAGTTCTCGCGGAGCCGGTCTCCGACGCACTGCTAGGCGGCGGACCACAATGGCCGGTAAAGCCGTTTCGAGAAGCCGAGGCCCTATTGACGCGCCATCGTTCCATGGATCAGCCAGGCATTGGGATTTTTCAGAAGAACAAATCAGGGCCTTGGGTAAAATCGCAGTCACACAGGCTTGCATCCGCTGCCTGTCCTCCGATGGGATGAACCCGCCCATTTGGCTGGCTGACCCAACACCATCGTCGTCTCCCAAAATTTCTGCTTAGATCACCGTCTGTCTTGGGGATACGTCATGCCTTCTGAACTCCGCTCGCCTCGTCTCGCTGTTCTAATTGATGCGGACAACGCTTCCGCGAAGATCGTGGACGGACTGTTCGAGGAGATTGCGAAGATCGGGGAGGCGAGCGTTCGCCGTATCTACGGCGACTTCTCCAATCCTCGCTCCAAGGGCTGGGCCGATACGCTATCCAAACATGCCATCATACCTCAACAGCAGTTTGCTTACACTACCGGGAAGAATGCGTCCGACATCACGTTGGTCATCGATGCAATGGACCTGCTTCATAGCGGTCGGTTCGACGGATTCTGTCTGGTTTCCTCGGACAGTGATTTTACCCGCCTTGCCGCCCGCATCCGTGAGCAAGGTGTCGATGTTTTTGGGTTCGGTGAGCAGAAAACTCCTGAGAGCTTCCGCCAGGCCTGCCGTAGGTTCGTGTACACCGAGAACCTGGTTACCGGTCCTGCGAACAGTCAAGATGCCGCCTCAACTTCAAAACCTCTTCAGCCCCCTAGCGCAGCCACGCCCATCATAATGAAGGTCATTACACAGATGGAAAGCGAAGACGGGTGGGTGTCTCTGGGAGAGGTTGGGAAACAGCTTGCCAACCTAGCATCCGACTTCGATCCGAGAACATTCGGCTTTCGGAAGTTGAGCGATCTGGTGCGAAGGACGAATTCGTTCGAAATCGACCATCCAAGAGGGGGCTCCATGCGCATTCGCACAAAATCTGCTGCGGGATCAACTCCGAAATCGAAGACCGCAACCAAAACTGCGAGATAAAAAATCCCCAGAGCTAATGTTTTGCATGTCCGCTTTGTGCCCAGGAGCCGACCCTCCCGCACCTGCAATTTCTGAGGCATGCAAGGATCGTTCAACGCATCCCCATCGGGTTCCCGCCATCGGCGACAACCGTTTGCCCGGTTACGCTTTCCATTTGGCAATAGCCGACAACCATCTGGGCGATGTCATCAGCGCTTCCGGTTCGTCCAAGGACTGATTGAGCGCGAGCCATTTGCTTCATTGTCTCCGGCACCCGCTCGGCCATGCGCGTTCCTTCAACTAATCCAGGCGCTACGCAGTTAACGGTCACATCCGGCGCCAATGCGACTGCCAAACAATGTGTGAGATGGATCAGTGCCGCCTTGCTCGCCGCGTAAGCGATGCTGCTGCCCCCCGGAGCGATACCGGCGAGCGAAGCGATATTTATGATGCGACCGGCTTTGTGCCGCCGAAGTTCCGACGCCAACGCCCGTGTGAGCAGAAACGGTCCGCGAAGGTTTGTTTCGAGAACCCGATCCCAAATCTCCGGCGTCAGTGCATCAAGCTCGCCGAACGGAATGCCGATGTTCCAGCCCGCATTGTTGACGAGAATGTCAAGCCGCCCAAAATGACCGAGTACACTTCCAACGCATCCATCAATCGATTTGGGATCTCGTTGGTCGAGCTGTACGGCGTGGCTGCGCCGACCAGCCCTTCGTACCCTCTCAACCAGCTCACCAGCACGCCCCGCCTCACCTACATAGGAAACCGCAACATCCGCGCCAGAAGCGGCAAGAGCCTCGGCAATTGCCTTTCCAATGTCGCCCGAGCCTCCGGTCACCAATGCGACCTTTCCATTGAGATCCATGGCATCTCCAAGTGCGGACAAGCGGCAATGCTCAGCGACCAAGCATACACGTTTCAACGTAGTCCACCACGGCGAAGATCACGCATGCCGGGAGACAATGTCCGGGTTGGGTCAATTTCAGACCTCGGACCGCGTTCGCTTCAGGTCCGTTCATCCCCCAACAACCGACATGGCGCGACTGCATCGGAATGTCGGTTTGGTGCCAACGACGGAAGTCGGCACAGCGTGCCAAGCGCCGGGCTTTCGGGCGTGTTAACCGCGCTCGGTAAGCAGCCCGCCTGATGCGGTTTGAGCGATCCACCAGCGAAGTTCCGCGGTCTGGATTGCCGATTACGTGAGCGTCTCAAGCAATTCTATCGCCGCGCTGAAATCAGGACTGTGGTGGTTTTTTGGTAGCGAATCGCAAAGGGGCAGTAGCAGCTCTCGGGCGCGCGCGGGTTGGCCATGGGCTTGCCAGAGACGAGCAAGATCAGTTGCGGCTCGCAATTCAAACATTTTGGCCTTCTGATTACGAGCCTCCACCTGGGCTCTTTCGAAAGCAATCCTGGCCGCGCCGGCCACACTGTGTTTGTCTCGCAGCAGGAGCCTGCCACGCTGACGATGTATCTCAGCGTCGTACCAACGCTGCCCCGTGCGTTGAACCTCTACGAGTGCATCGTCGAGCAACGAGATCGCAGAATCGACACTTCCCACGTCGGCTTCGACCTCCGCCAGTAGCACCGCACCGACGGAAACGATGGGCTGAAACCCGACGTGGAACTGCTGTAATGCGGCGCGCATCTCGCCTATGTCAACTTTCGCGCGAGAGTGGTGCCAACGAGCCCAGTTATCAAAGAAAACTGCGGCCGGGGTCCACAATTGTAGCCCGTGTTCTCGACCGAGTGCCATGAGTGCAGTCGCGTGAGGCGCTATCAACTCGGAATAACCGAACGATCCTCCAGTGAGACAGGTCTGGCCATGGGTATAAGCAATTGTCGGAATGTGTCCGCCCTTCTGCGCCTCAGCCCACGCGACAGAGAGGAGTTCCTGCATGCGGTCGACCTCATCCAACGGTCCGAGCGCGAGCGCCAGATTGAGCAAGGCTGCAATTCGCGGGGCCTGACCGAACCGAAAAGCAAGGGAGCTGTCTAGCTCGGGGTCAGCTTCGGCGACCGCCTTTTCAAGGTATCCTTTGGCCTCAAGGTAGTGCCCTTCGACCCAATGCGTCAGCCCCACAATCCGATGAGCGGTAGCGGTTTCCGGCAGTCCGGGTCGTTGCTCGACGTCGGCCAGGAACGCCGCGGCAAGCTCGCGCATGGGAGCAAGCTCGCCGCGAATGTAGCTTCCGACCCAGAGGCCGTAGTAGACTGAAAAGCGCTCATCAGCGTCTTCAATCCCGGACACCAACTCGCGCGCTCGGGCAAACGCGGCGGCCGTTTCCGGCGCCCCATAGCCCTTGGCAGCCAGTAATGTTTGCCCAAAGGCAATCTGCAAACGAAGCCGGTCCTTTGGCGGCACCGCGGCCCCTTGCTCCGCAAGGGTAATTGCCCGCCTAAGATGCGAATTTGCCTCTGCAATCGATGAGCGTTTGAGGCTTAGTTCACCCGCCTTGCTCCACCATTCGATGGCCAACTCCGGTAGGCCGGCTTCGGTAAAGTGATGCGCAATGATCTCAGGCTCCAATTCCGCCAGCGTCGCAAATCGGTCGCGCAGTGCCTCGGCGATCTGGCGATGCAGTTCTTGTCGCCGACTTCTAATCAAACTCGAATAAGCCGTATCTTGAACCAGCGCGTGCCTGAAGCTGTAGGTAGCTTCCGGAGGTCTCCCGCGGCAAGACGCCAGCTCAGCCTCTTCGAGCTTGGACAGGGCATCCTTAAGGACGCTTTCCTCCATGGCAGAAACCGCACGAAGCAGCGCGTAAGAGAATTGTCGTCCTATCGCGGCACCAATTTGTGCAATCTCTTTGACGAGCACCGACCTGTCTAGGCGCGCCATAAGCGAAGCGTGGAGTGTGGTGGGTATGCCGATGGCCGACAACGGCCGCGCGAGCTCATAATGATCCTGATGCTCCTCCAGGAGACCGCCTTCAAGCACAGTTTTAGTCAGCTCTTCGAGAAACAGCGGTACGCCATCGGTGCGCGATAGGATCTGGTCCGAGATTTCGGCCGGAAGTTGTTTTCCTCCCGCGACGCGGTTCATCATCGCGACGGCCTCCTGACGGTTGAGGCGCATCAGACCGATTGTTCCAATGTGAGCATCATTCGGCCAAGGCGCCGAAAACTCGGGCCTGGTTGTAATGACGAGCAACAGCCGCAGCTGAGACGCTTTCTCGACGAGAAGGCCTACTAGTTCTAGTGAAGTCGGATCGATCCAGTGAATATCTTCAACGATCAAGAGCAGCGGACGCTGGACAGTGAGGCTTTCAAGTTGTGCGATCAAAGCCGTCAGCATTTTTTCCTTGCGTCGCTGCGGACTTTGCTCGGGCAACAAATACCTCCCGTTGGTCGGGACCGACATCATGTCGGCTATTAGCGCAACTGCTTCTCCGTTCGCGCCCGATTGCAAGAGAAGCGCTTCCAGTTTCGCAAACTTCTGTGGCCCGGGCTCGCTGCGTTCAAAGCCAGCAACGCGTTCGAGATGATTGATCACCGGAAAAAGAGGGCTTTCTAAATGCTGTGATGAGCAATAATAATGCACGAGAGCACACGGCTCGGACCTCAGGCGTTCTTGCAGCGCCGCGCTCAAGCGAGATTTTCCGATACCCGGCTCGCCCGTCAGGATGACGACACGCCCATCACCCGCGGTTGCTTGCCGCCATCGTCGCAGCAACAGCTCCAGCTCTTCTTCGCGCCCGACAAGGGGCGTGAGCGTCTCCTCATGCTGCGCTTCAAAGCGGCTCTGCACTGCACTTGGCCTTACAACCCGCCACGCCTGCAAAGGTTGATCGAACCCCTTAAGCGTTATGCGTCCTAGGTCGACATATTCAAACAAGCCAGCCGTTAGGCGACGTGTATGGTGCGAAATGATCACCTGGTTTGGCTCGGCAAGGCCTTGTAGCCGAGACGCCAAATTAGGCGTATCGCCCACAACGGATTGCTCCCGCGCCGCTCCTTCCCCGATGAGATCGCCGACGACCACCAAACCCGTTGCAATTCCTATCCGGACTTGCATCGGCATGCCATGAACTGTCGGCAATCGCGTGACTTCGTCTACCAAAGCCAACGACGCGCTGACCGCCCGTTCCGCATCGTCCTCATGCGCTTGCGGATAACCGAAATAAGCAAGCACACCATCGCCCATATATTTTGCGACAAAACCACCAGAGCTACCAATCACCGCATCACAGCAGCGATGATACCTATGGACCGCGTCTCTCATATCCTCGTGATCGAGCTTGGTTGAGAGAGAAGTCGACCCCACAAGGTCGCAAAAAACGATTGTGAGTTGGCGGCGCTCCGCGGATAAGGTCCGAGACGATTCATCACCCGGACGCCTTGCCTGGACCGACGTTTGGTCGACACTAGCCGTATCGCCGGCCCTAATGGCCCGCATTAGCCGCTTTCGGTCCCCAAGCGGGATACCCAACTTTTCGAGATCGCCCTCGGTCAGTTCCGACAGCACATCGCCATCAACTGCGTTTTCGCGGAAAATAGCCTCATACTGCTCGAGGCCCACGCTCCGCAGCCAATCTCCAAGATCCATGGCGCTAGTCCATAGCCGGTTCGAAGTATCATCCAATACGCCAAATTGTCTGTCTAGTGCCGCTAAACGCAATGTCCGAAACGGGTCAAACTCGGACCTCGGCGGGCGCAACCACGAGGTCTGGTTTACCCCCGTGAACGGACATCGTCAGCCCTACCGGTTAATCCGAAAAAGTGCAGGGGCAACGTCCGCTGAATGATTTTAGCCAAGGCCTGTATGGTAGCAACACTGTTTGCGGTCTAGGGACGTTTGCTGGCAAGCAAACCCGACCGACCTTGGAACGGTCAAGAGCAACGGCTGGGGTGGCGTTGTAATAGCATGGGATGATGGTCGTACTAATTCCATTCACCACAACGATATGAAGCAAGTTGAGCGGGTGCCGGTGAAATTGTAATAGCGCAATCCTGTGGCTACTGTAATATTGGCGCGGGCTGTAAGGCATGGGGCGAGTAATGGATAAATTAAAGCACTTTACCGATATGGAAGCGCTGTACCGAAAGCAGGCGAATGACGAGCCTGCCAAGCGCCAACGATACTTAGCAGACGCTGACGCATGGCGGTTGTTGGCGGATACCAAACGTCTTATGGCCGCAAAGCAAGCCGAAATGAGGGAAGTGCTGGCGTCGCTGGGTAAGCCAAGAGGGCAATTGCCGCCTGCTGCTCAGATGAGCTAGCTCGCTAGGGAACGAACGAATTGTTCCCGCTACGGAACCACCGGTTTGTCCGACGATTAGGACTACTTGGCGTAACCCTGTGAACGCAGCCAAGCTATGCGGCGATCACTGATCATCCAATCGTCGATTTCGGCTTTGTTTTTGAAACCCCTGATGTGAACCGGCTCGACGCCCGGACACTCGGCCAAGATATTCCAATCGTCTTCGGCAATTCGCACAGGTTTGAAACTTACTTTTGCCTTGACCATACGTTGTTATGACAACTATCCGGTGCGAAATCAAAGGGTATGGCGCAAAGCTGAAATGGAACGCGGTCACCGAGCCCGACCAGCTTCCGCCGGCCCCAATGATGATCCTTGCGCTCCGGGTTGAATACACGCTCGGCGTGCCGGTTCAGCGCCTGCATCTCCCAGTGCATGATGTCGTGATCGCAGTGTCGATCCCATAACTCCCGAAGTTCTTCGTCCCCCTTTGAACTGCACATGTTGACGTTGCCGTAGACGGTCGGCTGCTCCGGTAACCTTGACCGGTTAGGTTAAGGTGCGAGTTTTATTGTGTTGTCGCGGCAGCGCATTATCGTCGTTTCATCGCGAAGATTTGCCGACGACCCCCAAGTCACCGGCTTCATTTTCAAAATCACGCGATAGGGGTCGTCGTTTTTCCCACCCCCGGCGAC
Source organism: uncultured Alphaproteobacteria bacterium (assembly GCA_963722265.1). Classification (GTDB taxonomy): domain Bacteria; phylum Pseudomonadota; class Alphaproteobacteria; order Rhizobiales; family Xanthobacteraceae; genus Bradyrhizobium. The sequence continues at coordinate 285,837 of CAVRKR010000006.1, forward strand.
CCCGCCCATACTTTGAGTGAAAATGAACCGAATATGAAGCGAACCTGCTGCCACTATTCATCATTGCCGAAGTAAAGTTCGACTTCGACTGGGTAGCGGCTGGCTTCGTTGGGGCATTTCGCAAAACCGGCTAAGATTCGCGATCACTGTGTTTGTTTTCGAACGTAAATGAACCCGAAAGCAGCTCATTACGACAACCGAAAACAAACTGGAAGATAGAGCCAGAATCATGACCACTGAAGATCGTCCGATACCAAAGCCGAAGATGGTGATCCGCAAGGGTTCCGAACAATGTCTCGCCGTTAGATACGCGGAATTGCTTCGCCTTCGGCAGGAAGTTCGTCTGGCTGAATCGTATGCCAAGCATACTATTTCGAGAACGAGCGAATCTCATCAATAAGCCAGCGGCGTGCCGTGGAACGATTTGAGTCCGCAATCGCCAGATTATCTCGAAGTCGCGACCCCGATCACCAGTAGGGCGTCATTCACTCTTTCTAAGCCAAATCGTAACGCTTCCGAAGTCGCTCAGCGAGGTCCTCGGTAAGGTCACGCCATTCTTGAGGATTGCGAACAGGGCCTGCCGCAGGCGTAATCGTTAGCATCGCTCGCCAATAGGGCCAGCCATAGACCGTCACCCGAAATCCGGCTTTGGGACAGTCAGGATGACGGGCTAGATCGAATTCAATCATCTCGGCAAGCTCCGTCGCCGTCTTGAGTTGCTTTTGCTGAGCTTCAGCTTCGGTTGTTGCCAAGGAAACAGTAGGCGAGCTTTCACCCGAGGAAGGATCATGTGCCTGTGGAACATGTCCGAGTATCGCTGTAGCCTTTCCGAATATTTGCTGCGCCAAAGTAACTGTGTAGTTTTCGTCATCAGCCATGATGGTACTCCCGGCGAACAGCCTGTGTAGATCGCGGCTTTGGCCGTCAGGCTGAAATTATACGGCAACGTTGAGGCTCGTTCCTGCGAAAAAATAAGGCCCCGGATCGCTCCGAGGCCCGCGACCGGCCGGGGTACTTTGGTCCTGACACGCATCGCGTTAACCAAACGTCTTAACAAGATAAGAACAGACCGTCTCTATTTTGAGAAAAGGAGGTGTTCGCTAATGACGACAGTTGGCACCGTATACCCAGCTCAAGTTCTCGTGGTGGAAGCCGAGATACGCCTTGTTGCTGATCAAACCCAAAATGCCGCGCCGGTAACGATCAAAGCCGACCAGCAAGCTCTGACCGGCGCGGAAGAAATGGCGAAGCCCAATTCGCTGATTGATATTGTGGCCTAAGAGGCTGCGACACATGCCTCTCTTTTTGTTCGACGATAATAGCGTTGAAATCACCTGTCCCCGATGCGGTATGACGGCGCCAAAAACGATTGCTTGGGTGCGAGCCAATGATCGCTACAGCTGTGCGGCATGTGACTTCAAATTCGATTTGGCACTAGACAAGCGACTTGCCGGAATAGATCGGTCGAGTGCTATTGACGAGAACTAACGTGAGCTTAGTTCTGGGCACAACCTCGAAGGTTACAATTTCTCTGTCTTATTAACCTTTATATGGTCGAATTTATTTGGTCCGGCGCGATTTGCATTAACCGGTGTGAATTAGAACGTTCCTGTTTGAGGCAATAGTTTCTTCAAATTTGAGAGGAGCCTCGTCGTGTACAAAATCATTCACGTCGATCAAGACTGGATCGTTTGCGAGGGGCACATCGGCATCATTAAGTTCGACCGGAAAGCCGCTGCGCTGCAGGCTGTGCATGATGCAAAAGAGCTTTTGCACAGCGATCAACCTGTCGAAAGCAAACCAATTAGGTCAATCGCGGCTGCGAATCTGCAAGGCTAGACGAGTTTTCACATTTTGCGAATGTGAACAATTACCAAGCTGATAATAGGTGACGGCGGGTAGGAAGACCGGAACGAATGATCCTGCTAAGAAGCAAGGCCCGGATTTCATCTGATCTATCGGTTCTATCTGATGACAGAGATCGTCAGGCAACACGATGAAAAAACGACGTTGGCTAATTCTACCCCTCGTCAAAGTGACATGAGCTAAAATTGGTGTAGAATTAGCGATCACCATGTGTCGGATGATCTTGCCATACTTCGTTGCCGCAGCAATTTTAACGGTGCTGTCGTCAGCACTCGCTCAGCCTCTTGAAGGTGATCCAGCGTAACCGGTATCTGCGCCCCACCTCGTGCGCGTCTGGGTTCCGAGCGATATTAGCGGCCATTCTCTGATATCGGGAGGCGGCTCGGTGGTAACTTCCATGCTTGATGACAGGAATGATGCCAGGAACGAAGGTGGCGCTTATCAGCGGGTCGAGGTGATTACGGGGCGGCAGCGCCGGCGACGACGGACGTCGGAAGAGAAGGCGCGGATTGTTTCGGAGAGCTTTGAGACTGACGCGAACATATCGGATGTGGCGCGCCGTCACGGTGTGGCTCGCGGATTGCTGACGATATGGCGACGTCAGCTATCGAGCGGGGGCCAGGAGCCAGTCCAAAGGTTTGCGGCGGTGAAGATCGATCCGGTTTCCGCGGTATCAAACGATGCTCCACGTCGTTCAGGGGAACCGGACGCCATGGCAATGACCTTGCCGGCGGTAAGAAGCCGAGGACGGATCGAGATCGATATTGCGGGCGCCCGGATCCGGGTTGAGAGCGGCGTTGATCAGGCGACACTGGCTATGGTGCTGGCGGCGGTGCGGGGCGACAAGTGATTTCGTTCCGGACGGACCTGAAGATCATGCTGGCCGCCCAGCCTGTCGACTTTCGTAAGAGCGTTCATACGTTATCGGCTCTGGTGAGCGAAGCACTCCGGGCCGATCCCTATTGCGGCGATGTTTTTATTTTCCGTTCGAAGCGATCGGACCGCGTGAAGCTTTTGGCATGGGACGGCAGCGGTATGGTTCTGGTGACGAAGTGGCTCGAGGAAGGTAGCTTCACATGGCCGCCGATCCGCGACGGCGTCGTGTCTTTGACGGCGACACAATTGTCGATGCTGATCGACGGGCTGGACTGGACGCGCGTGACACCAAAAAGCGTGAAGCGCCCGTTTGGGATGATGTAAGAAGTGCCCATTTTTGCTGGCGATTCTGACGAATCTGAAGTATCATTTGTTGATGGCGCTTCGCCCCGAAGATCTTCCTTCAGATCCTGCTCGTCTCGTCGAGATGGTGCTCTCACTTGACGCTGAGAACGATCGGCTGCGGGCCGTCATTGGTACCTTCAAGGACATGGTGTTCGGTTCGCGATCGGAGAAACTCTCCGCGGTCGTTGCCGGTCAACTCGCGCTCGATCTTGCTGATCTCGCCACGGACGTGACGCTACCGGCCGCGGCCAACGACGATCATGTGCCGAGCAAACCGGCTGGCGCCACCAGCAAGCCCCGCAAGAAGGCCCAGCGCAACATCGGCGCGCTGCCCAAGCATCTGCCCCGCTGTGAGCAGGTGATCGAGCCCGAGACGACCGCGTGCCCGTGCTGCCAAGGCCGCCTGCACAAGATCGGCCAGGACGTCAGCGAGGTGCTGGACGTCATTCCGGCAATCCTGCGGGTGTTGCGCATGATACGTCCCAAATATGGCTGCCGGGACTGTGAAGGCGCGGTGGTCCAGGCGAAGGCCTTGCCGCGGCTGATCGAGAACAGTATGGCGTCGACCGCCCTTGTGACCCATGTGGTGGTCTCGAAGTTCGCCTGGTTCTCGACGCTGTACCGGCAGGTGCAGATCCTGGCCGGTCATGGGGTCCATCTCGATCGCTCGACGCTCGCCGGCTGGGTGAAGCGAACAGCGTGGTGGCTGAAGGGGCTCTATGAACTCCAGTTGCGAACCATCCACGCTGCGCCATTGTTCTTTTGCGACGAGACCCCGATGCCGGTCCTGGATCCCGGAAGGGGCCGCACCAAAATCTGCCAGTTCTGGGCTCATGCGGTGGACGACCGACCGTGGGGAGGACCGTCGCCACCCGCTGTGGCTTACGTATTTGCGGACGGCCGCGGCAAGGCTGAGATCGCGGCGCAATTGATCGACTATGCGGGCATCCTGCAGGTCGACGGCTATGCGGCCTACAAGTCGCTGGCCAAGGGCGCGCGTGAGGCCGGAACAATCCGGCTCGCCTTCTGTCTTGCCCACGCGCGGCGCAAGTTCGTGAAGATCTACAAGTCGACAAAATCGCCATTCGCCCAGGAAGTGATCGAGCGCATCGCGGCGATCTATGCCATCGAGGGGCGCGTCCGGGGAACGAGCGCCGACATCCGGCTTGCAGCCCGCAAGTCCGAGAGCAAACCGCTCATGGACGAACTGAAGTCGCGGCTGACCGAGGTGCTCAAGGACATCTCGGCCAAATTGCCCCTTGCAGAAGCGATCAGGTATACGCTCGGCCATTGGGACGGTCTGACGGTGTTCCTGACCGACGGGCGGGTAGAGGTGGATACCAATACGGTGGAACGCTCGATGCGTCCTATCGGCCTCGGAAGAAAGAACTCGTTGTTCAGTGGCAGCGAAGGTGGTGCCGAGAGCTGGGCTATTTTGGCGTCGGTGCTCAACACGGCCAAGCTCAATGGGCTCGATCCGCAGACCTATCTCTGCGACGTGCTCGAACGCATCGTCTCAGGTCGCACCAAAAGCCATCAGCTCCACGAACTGTTGGCCTGGAACTGGAAGGCGGCCCGTGAGGCGGCTGGCCAGCTCGCCGCATGAGGGCGCGACGCCGCCGCTCCGCGCATGCCCCAATGACGGCGGTGGCGATGCCGCTCGACAAGCTCGACGTGTGGCTGCAAGGTCGAACCGGCGCCGCCGCCAGGAATTTATCCATGCTCGACGGCTTCGTGACTGCGATCGTGGCGGGGCCAATATCGATGGACCCGCCCGAGTGGATCTGCCCTCTGCTCGGCATCGGGATCGACACGTTCAATCATGGTGGGACGCCGGAGTTCGCGGCGATCTCGGCCGTGGCGGTCCGTCACAATGCGATCGTTGAGACGCTCACCAACGCACCCAAGACCTTCGAACCGATCTTTGCGTGCAAGCCGAACCACGACATCGATGCGGGTCCATGGTGCGAGGGCTTCTACGCCGCAATGAAGTTGAGACTATCGGCGTGGGCTCCGCTCAGGAATCTCGCCGACATCAATCACGGTCTGTTGTTACCGATCCTGTTCCACTGCGTTGACGATCAGGGGCGCCCGATGCTCGGCCCGCCCAGGAAGGGGCCGGAAACCGAACAGTTCGCGCGAATAGCCTACAAGGACATTCCGGTCGTCGTCGAAGAGATGCGTCAGTACTGGATGGCTGCACGCTTCAAGACCCGATCGTAGCCGCCGGCCGGACGTGGAAGCTCGTACCGCTTACGATCCAGCGTCTGGTAGCCAGATCGCAACGAAGCTGTGCAGCTCATGCCATAATATTCTGCCGATGATCGTACCTGATAAGGCTGATCCTCCGAGCTTCCAGAGCATTGCTGACCAACCCTCGACCACTGGAATTTCGCTGAATGTCTTTCTCCATTCAAACCACAGGAATATGCCCGATCTCATAGTTTCGAGCGCCGAGTCAAATGACCTGATTGCTTATATCCTGAGTCTCAAGAAGAAGTAGAAATTGCAACACGTTTCAGTGGATCGCGGAGCTTGCTAGCTCGCTGACGGGTTTCATATCAACAATATCGCCGTCATCGACGTGGTCGCGGATCGTCTCGAATTCTGCCGAGTCAATCTCAAGAAGCCACCTGTTCCACTCGCTGGGATGTCCCGAGGGCGCGACGGGCTCGCCACCTACGGTGTATCTATACTTCGCCAGCGCACCCATCGCTCTTTCCATCGCGCCGCCGTTCTTCAGAGTTACCACGCACCTCATGACATACCTCACCTGTCTGGGTTTGAGGTTGAAATATGGCACGGGGTCTTGGAAGCATGTTGACTCGGATCAAAGTAGCGGGGTCCACCCGGGCATGGCCCGCCGCCTACCTCTCAGGCAGCAATTACCATTTAACAGGCAAGGTCCGCTTGCGGGTCATTCTCGACCGAACTGGGCTGTCCGCGCCATGTCCGCTTTCCACCCGTTAACGATTTTCTCCATATTGCTTACTCGCACGAGTGAGACAGAACTCGAATATCGGAGCGGGTGCGCATATCGTGCTGTAAAATAAGGAAAACTGGCGCGCCACGGCCGACGAAGATGGGCAATATTGTTTCGCTATCGCGCTATGATGCCGCAGGCTAGCACGCGCTAGGTGTTTAGTCCCAGGCTTTGATGGTGCATTCTTATCGCACGATTCGAAGGATGCGCTATGGGACAAATTTTACACGGCTGCGCCACCACGACGGAGGCAGTCCGTCGAGCAATACAAAATAGTCAAGAGAGCCTGAGAGCGCTTTCCAAGCGCTACGGGATCAACCAGAAGACTGTCGCCAAGTGGAAGCAACGCGAGACCGTCGGCGATCTTCCGACAGGCCCCAAAGAAGCCAAGTCGACCGTCCTTTCCATCGAGGAGGAGGCGATCATCGTCGCTTTCCGGCGGCATACGCTGCTGCCGCTCGACGATTGCCTCTATGCGCTGCAGCCGACCGTCCCGCATCTGACGCGGTCATCCCTGCATCGCTGCCTTCAGCGCCACGGCATCAGCCGATTGCCGGAGGTCGAAGGCGGCAAGCCGTCGAAGAAGAAGTTCAAGGCCTATCCGATCGGCTATTTCCATATCGATATCGCTGAGGTGCAGACCGCTGAAGGCAAGCTCTACCTCTACGTCGCCATCGATCGCACCAGCAAGTTCGCCTTCGTGCAACTGGTCAAGAAGACCGGAAGGACCTCCGCCTCAGCCTTCCTCGAAGCTCTGATCGCGGCTGTCCCCTACAAAATCCACACGGTTCTCACCGACAATGGGATCCAATTCACTTTCCCGCCGCGCTACGCGGATGGCCCGACAGCAAGATACGCGACGCATATGTTCGATATGCGCTGTCGGGAAAATGGCATCGAGCATCGGCTGACCAAGATCAAGCATCCATGGACGAACGGCCAGGTCGAGCGCATGAACCGGACGATCAAGGAAGCGACCGTTCAACGCTATCATTACGATCGACACCATCAGCTCGAAGCACACCTTGCCGACTTCATCAACGCCTACAACTACGCTCGGCGACTGAAGACCCTGAAGGGCCTCACGCCTTACGAGTACATCTGCAAATGCTGGACTTCCCAGCCAGAACGATTCAAACTTAATCCGCTCCAGCAAATGCCGGGACTAAACACCTAGAACCCGAGAATATGCGGCCGCCTGCGATTTAGCGCTGCGCCCATAGGGGGAGTTTCCGATGCCGCGGTCGTCCCTTTGCCCTCAATCCCGGGGGGCGGTGCGATGTCCGTAATTGGAGGTGGAGCGGAAGTGGCTGACAGGGGGTCAAGGTGGCGCGATTGACCCACACCGGAAGTACGACTAAACGACCCGCGCCATGTTCCCGAATTGGTCCAAGATCACAATATGTTCCTATGGGGTAGCGGGTACTGGCCTGTTTCGACCCCCTAGGAGCCCGTCCAGATAGGTATCGCGACCGATCATTGTTGCAGGTTAGCCAGCTCAGGCTGCCTTTGCGAGGGTGAACAGCTTCAGCAGGTTGTGGGTGGTACAAATCATGGCCCATTCGGCACGCACTTTCTCGACGCCTCGCAACAGGAACTGGCGGAAGCCGCGTGCTTGTTTGATCTGTCCGAACACCGGTTCCACCACTTGCTTTCTCAACCGGTAGGGCGTTTCGAAGCCGCCATCGTCGATCTTCTTTCGCATCTGTTGGGTCAACGGTCCGCCAATTTTTTCGTTCACGGCGGTCGGGTGCTTGGCGCGTCCGGGCGCGACATAGCCGTCGATACCGTGGGCTTCGAGCGCTTCGAGATTGGCTTCACTGCAGTAGCCGGAGTCCGCTGAGGCCTGCTCCGGCTTGCGGCCGAGATTGTTCTCGATGGCCTTGATCAGGGGCACCAGCTGGCCCTGATCGTTGCCGCACTGCGTCAGTTCGTGCGCGACGATGATCTGGGCGCCTGCGTCGACGGCGGCCTGCGCGTTATAGGCCTGAACGAAGCCATCCTTCGACTTCATGATGCGGCTTTCCGGATCGGTGAAGTTGCGTTGCGACTTGGGGTCAGGTTGGTCCGATGGCGGCGCCGCCGGTTTGCCCGGCTTCTTGCGGCCATCGGCCTGGCGCTGCTGTTCCTTTTCGGCCTCGATGCGGCGCTCTTCCTCCGCCGCCAGCCGGGCCTCGGCCTCCAGCGCCGCCATCGCCTGCTGGATCTTCGCCAGCCGTTTCTGCTTGTCGCCGGCCCAGTCCGGCATCTCGTCGCCGCGCTTGTCCTTGCCGAAAGTCTCGTCCTCTTCGGCATCCGCCGCCTCGGCGGCCGCCAGCATGCGAGCGACCTCGGCTTTCAATTCCGCCTCGCGTTTCTTCATGCGCTCATAACTCATCGCTTTATGTTTCGACGCGTTCGCTTTGATCTTCGTGCCATCAAGCGCGACATGGCCGAGTTTGACCAGCCCTGCGGTCTCGCACAGCTTCAGAACCTGCAGGAATAGCGCGCCGAGCGCCTTCAAATGCCGCTTGCGGAAGTCGCTGATCGTACGAAAATCCGGCGGATCGAGCGCCACAATCATCGCAAAATCGTTCCGCTCGCGGCAGGCCCGGGCAACCCGCCGCGACGAATACAGCCCACTCGCATAGCCGTGCAGCAGAAGCGCCACCATCATCCGCGGGTCAAACGGCGGCTGCCCGAGCCCGCTCACATAGCTGCCCGTGATCTCCTTGAGATCGAGGCTCTCCCGCACCAGCTCAACGATAAACCGCGAGACATGGCCTTTCGGCACGAAGTCCTGCACATTCGGCGGCAGAAGCAGCGTCTGATCGATATTCCAGGGGCGAAAATACTTGCTCATAGCCCAAGCTTGAATCAAACTCGCTCAGAATTGAACAGGGACTATTCGGACAGGCTCCTAGTCTTACTGCGTCATAAAATTTTGTACTTCGGCAGGTTCCTGATCGGAGCGGCGCAGCACGGACATCGCGGCAAGTTTTTGACGAGGGCGAGAACGAGCCGTCGGCGCATGGTCGCAATCGAGTTTGGAATGTGCCGCTCGGGCCGCAGCGGTGGAGCCTCTGGGTCTGTAACCTTTGGGAATGGCAGGCGCCTGGAGCACCGCGGTGGAACGAGGTGCTGAGGGGGGAATCGTCTCCCTTTCGGAGATCAGGAATCCGTAGGCCGCGATGCAGAGTGTGGCGTGATGGTGGAAGCCGCGCCATCCTCGCCCTTCGAAATGCCCGAGCCCGACCTCCTGCTTGAGCTCCTGATAATCGCGCTCGATGCGCCAGCGTAGCTTGGTGAGATCTACCAGGTTGCCGAAGGTGATATTTTGCGGAAGCGTCGAGAACCAATATTTTGTCGGCTCGGCCTCACCTTTCGGCCACTCGATCAACAGCCATTCTTCCGGGCGGCTCTTGGTAAGATTGTAATCGCGATGGGCGACACGGATACGCAACCGGGCAAAGCGCGAGGACAACTGTTCGGCCGAGCCTTCGCGCCACGCGATCTTGCGCCAGGCTTTTGCCGGCAAGCCCAAAGCAAGCTCCTTGACTGAGGTCGGCCGATGATTGCGATCGCGCCGTATCAACTTCGGCGGACGTCCGTGGCCCGACCAGGTTTTGGGATGCAAGGGCGCCATGCCCGGCGCCCATACCGTGGTGTTCGGCAAGATGCCGGCCACATAGGTCAACCCCAGTGCGCTGATGCTGCTGCGCAGTTCCGTGTTGCAGCCATATCCGGCGTCCATCAGCACCACACCGAGCGGCAGGCCGGCTGCACTGGCCGCACGGATCTGCTCGAGCGCGATCTCGGGCTTGGTCCTGAAGCGGATATCCCCGGGCACGCCTGTCTTGCGCCGGCGTTCATCGTCCGCCGCCCACTGTTCCGGCAAATACAGGCGATACCCCACCGGCAGGCTGGCGTGGCGATTGGCAATCGATAGCGACACCGCGACCTGGCAATTGTCCTGCTTGCCGAGTTGACCACAATACTGCCGTGCCACCCCTACCGAATGCCGGCCCTGTTTGGGGAAACCCGTGTCGTCGATAATCCAGGCCTCGATCTGCCCATGGCGCAAGATCTCCGGCAGGACCATCTCGCGCACCTTGGCCAAGACCTTCTCGTCCGACCAGCGCCCTTCGCCGACAAAATGCAGGAGTGATTGATGCTGCGCTGCCGTCCGCTCAGGTGCGGTCATCGCCGCCATAGGCTCTACGCTCTTGCGCTCGCATGGCATCATCAGCCCAACGCAGTAATCCCGCAGCGGCCGGGCACGGTCCGCATGGCCGATCATGCTCACAAGTCCCTCGACATATGCTTCAAATCGCGATGCACTGTCAGCCACTATTGGGTGATCCATCTCAGCTCCTCATGCCGAAAACCGAATCTCCCAAAATTATCAAGGATCCCAAGCTCCCAAAATGCGACTTTCTGACTCAGTAAGACTAGTGGCCTAATTTGTTTTTTGCAGTGGCCTATTTTGAAAATGTGACTCAGATCACGGTGACAATGAACCGGCCCGCATACCCCTTGTCGTCACGGCTGGCGGGAATGGTCCCGTCCCGAGGCAAAAGGGAAATGCCATGACCGATTTGAACAAGGAAGTTCGCGAACTGACCATCGACGAGCTGGACACAGTGAGTGGCGGCTTCAACCTCATTACTACGTTAAAGAATATAGTAGCCGAGATTAATTTTGAAAAGTACGTTCAGTCTCTAAAAGCAAAAGGGGTGGGGGCCATTCAGACGACACTGAACTAACCCCCTAACCCGACGGTTTGATGAGGCTGCCTCAGTTGGCGGCCTCTTTCATTCCAAACCAAGTGTTCAATGTCGGCTGTTGGCACGAAACGGACCTCGGGTGATGTCCGCAGTTCGGTCGCTAACGGGGGGAAAGCGGAAATGACGGTTGCGAGCGCCGACTTCCGAAATTGGTGGCCAACAATCTCGGGCTGCAGCTCAATGTCCTGAACGCGAGCAGTGAGCGCGAATTCGCATCGGTTTTTGAAACGTTAGTCAAACAGCAAGTCGCGGTGCTCGTGATAAGCCCTGACGTACTTTTCACAAACGGCAGTGGCAAACTCGTCGCATTGATGCTGCGCCACTCCCTGCCGGCGATCTACTCCGTTCGCGAGTTCGCTGTCGCGGGTGGGCTGATAAGTTACGGCCCCAGCATTGCAGAGGCGTGGCGTTTCGTTGGCATCTACACCGGCCGGGTTCTCAAGGGCGAGAATCCGGCCGATCTGCCGGTCCAGCAAGTCACGAAGGTTGAACTGGTCATCAATCTCAAGGCCGCAAAGACGCTCGGCGTCAACTTCCCGCTCACGTTGCTCGGTCGTGCCGACGAGGTGATCGAATGATGGCTCGCTTTGCCGCGGTGCATGAGTCCGGAATTGGCACGAAGCTGCCGATCCGGGATGTCTGCTATCCGGTCCCTACCGGGGGTAAACCGGACATCGGCCGAAAGGCCCGATTCGGCAGCTGTTGACCCTGAACCGAAGTAGATTGTCGAGGTGGTACAACTCGGGATAATCTTGCCGTGGTGGTTCACCGATGATGGAGGATTTCCTATGCTTCGGATTTCAGCATTAATTGCTTTACTAATTCTGTTTGGGACGACTGGCACGGGCGCTTTGGCGGCACAAAATCCGAGAAATTCCTACCCATACTGTTACAGTGTAAACTGCGTCTCGGAATGTAACGCTAAGTCCGTCTATAAAGGTTGCGAAATAACTTGCCAACGCATGGCGAGCACCAGGCCACCTTGCAAGTAGTGCGGCCCGGTTGCGGCGATTGAAGCGTGGTCTACTGGCCGCGGAGGGATGGCCTATTCCAAACGGATGAGTTACCGCTGAACTTGACTTCCGGTTCTGGCACGAAACCGACATGCCGATGCAGTAGTCGCACGTCCGCTGCTGAGGGATCAACGGACTTGGCTGGGACGCGACTCGAAGTCTGAAAATGACCGTGCGCCCCGAAGGCGCGGATCACTAGTGGAGGAAGATTCCACCCAGAGAGTTGTCGATTGATCTGGTAGCTGACGAGCGGTTCGGTCGGGTAACCGGCAGGGCTGGAGCCTCGTGACAAAGGCCGCTTTAGGCGGTTGAGCAATCTAGCGGGCCGTAACGTGAGTGAAGCCTGAGCAGGCCTCGAAAGTGACAATGCGGATGCCGACCTGCCGGTCATTTGGGGAAGGCAGCATGAGCGGGGAAGCAATCGACACGCGCACCCGCTCGATCCGCCGGGGTAGTGGGCACGGCACGTCGGAAAGGTGGTTCGGGTAATCGGGGGAGGCCCGTCAAGGGCGAGGGTAGCGGCCTCAACGTCGCGAAAGGCGGCGGCCAAGGCGGGAGTTGGACGGGGTCGTATGGTGCGCTGGGCAGCGCATGAATTAGGAGGGTTCAAGTCCCTCCGGCGCTCGAATGAGGGGCGCTGTATCCAAAGGTGGGGGTAATGCCTCGCCGGCCAGCGGGTTCGCTCGCTGGAGGACAGGGTGTCCGGAGCGATCTGGAATCCGAAGGGTTTGAGGAGAAGTATCGGGCTGTAATCGAATGGGAGAGATCCCTGATGAACAGGTCGGCCAAAGATGGGGTTAGGTCGAGCCCGCAGTATGGGGGCGAAGGCGTTACTCATTCACCCATCGCACCAAGGTGTTTGCTGGCGGCACGATACGGAAGATTTATGCGTGACCCCAGGAGACCTGTCGGTGTCCTGGTTTTAAAACCAGGTAAGCGACCCTATAAGCGAAAGCGAAATGGGAAGCGATGCACCGCCAGGAGTCGGAGAACGTAATAGTACCTGAAGCGCGAGACGAATAACTCGCGTGACCGGCGACGGCGGATCGAGAGTGGTCCGGGGAAGGACGTTCGTGAATGGATCGAGCTTTGAGCGATTGAGGTAGATGAGAAAGGAGCGTGAAGATGGATAGTTCCCTTTGTGAAAAACCCGAACGTCACGCTTCGAGGAGACTATCCGATCATTTGATGTTCGAAGGTCAGAAGCAGGAGGTCCACTCTCTGGTGGACACGGTAGGTCAGCCTTGTCTCACTGATCCCTTCTCTCCGGACCTCGCAAAGCCATTCATGAAAGCGGAATGCGGGAAAACTGCACGTTCCGTTTGAGTGGCGGACGGAGGCGAGCCCTTCAATGGGCGCCTCCTCCGACCCGACACCGTTGAAGCCGGGTAATGCTGGCTGAGGAAAGGGCCCTGACTTCTGGTGCGCTTTCGAAGATGGCGAGGTCGTGGTGATTGGCGATGAGCCTGCAAACACCATCAAAGACAGGAGCCGCCGGAGATTGCTGTGTCGAGGGGCGAAGGAGAGTTCCCCACCGTGCCGCAGCCGCGTGCGGTTAGTTTGCTCTCCGTGTGTCTCACGGTGAAGCCAGTCGGAGAGCCGGATGCCGGAGATCGGCACGTCCGGTTCGATGAGCGGGGATGGGAAACGGGGCGTTGCCGAATGGCCTAAGCTACCGCGCCCATCCTCGACTTTACCACATCGGAAGTGGAGGGTGCATCGCAGCAGTCGAGACAATTGGCGCAATCCCGGGCTACGTAGCGGGTCACGCCAATCGCCTCTGCTATGGCTGTTTAGTCAAGCCGGCTACTCAGAAGCGAAATTGTTGAATAAACTCTTTTTCGCCTGGTTCGACAGCGCGGTTAGGCCACGATAAATCCCGGGGCGGCGATGCAGCAGATTGGGGAATGGCTGGGGAGTTCTCGGTCTGGGCCAATACACCCAGCGCTTTGACGAAAATGGGATCGACGTCTCCGTCCTGCGGCATTTGACCGATGCCGATCTGGCAGCACTGGGCGTCCTGCTCGGACATCGGCGGAAGATGCTGGCGGCGATCGCCGACCTCAGCGGTGCTGTCGCGAACGCCACTCCGTTGCCGCCATCGACCGAGCCGAAGCCCCAAGACGCTGCCGAGCGCCGCCAGCTCACAGTCATGTTTTGCGACCTCGTCGGCTCGACCGCGCTCTCGGCTCGGCTGGACCCCGAGGACATGCGCGAGATCGTCGGTGCCTATCACCGTAGCTGCGCCGAGCAGATCACTAAGGCCGGGGGGTTCGTCGCCAAGTACATGGGCGACGGGGTGCTGGCTTATTTCGGCTATCCGCAGGCCCACGAGCACGACGCCGAACGCGCTGTGCTTGCCGGGCTTGCGCTGGTCGAAGCGGTGCCGAAGCTCTCTACCATGGCCGGCTCGCCCCTGCAGGTGCGTATCGGCATTGCGACCGGGCTTGTCGTGGTCGGCGATCTGATTGGCATGGGTGCTGCCCAGGAGCAGACGGTCGTCGGCGACACGCCGAACCTGGCGGCGCGCCTGCAAGCACTGGCCGAGCCGAACACGGTCGTGATCGCCGACGGCACGCGGCGGCTGCTCGGCAATCTGTTCGAACTCAAAGATCTCGGACCCAGGGACCTCAAGGGCATCGCCGGACCGGCGCGGGCCTGGGCCGCGCTGCGGGCGAATTCCGTGGAGAGCCGCTTCGAAGCGTTGCACATGACCGGCCTGGCCGCGCTGGTCGGGCGGGAAGAAGAATCGGAACTGCTCATGCGGCGCTGGTCCAGGGCAAAGGCCGGCGAAGGCCAGATCGCGCTGCTCTCCGGCGAGGCTGGCATCGGCAAATCGAGGCTCACGGCCGCGCTCCTGGGGCGCCTCGCCGACGAAACGCACACGCGCTTGCGCTATTTCTGCTCGCCGCAGCATACCGACAGTGCATTCTATCCGATCATCGGTCAGATGGAACGGGCCGCCGGTCTTACCTATGAGGATAAACCGCAGGCCAAGCTCGACAAGGTCGATGCGGTTCTCGCGCAGACCTCGACTTCGCCGGAGGATGCCGCAATCCTGGCGGAGATGCTGTCGCTCGCCAATGACGGACGCTACCCCGCGTTCGAGCTGGCCCCGGAACAGCGCCGGCGAAGAACGCTGGAAGCGCTGTCGACACAACTCGCAGGATTGGCGCGCCAGCGACCGGTATTGATGATCTTCGAGGATGCACATTGGAC
This sequence comes from uncultured Alphaproteobacteria bacterium, assembly GCA_963722265.1. Classification (GTDB taxonomy): domain Bacteria; phylum Pseudomonadota; class Alphaproteobacteria; order Rhizobiales; family Xanthobacteraceae; genus Bradyrhizobium. The sequence goes on from CAVRKR010000006.1 coordinate 300,905, forward strand.
CGACCCCACGAGCCTGGAAGTGCTCGGTCGGGCGGTGGACCGGATTAAGACGCTTCCCGTTCTGCTAATCGTCACGTTCCGTCCCGAATTCGCCGCACCGTGGTTGGGACAGTCGCATGTGACGAGCGTGACGCTGAACCGGCTTGGGGAGCGTGAAGCGGCCGCCATTATCGCGCGCCTGGTCGGGAATAAAGCGCTGCCGGCGGATGTGCTAGCGGAGATCGTCGAGCGCACCGACGGCATTCCTCTGTTCGTGGAGGAGATGACGAAGGCGGTGCTGGAGGCGGAGAGCGAGGGAGCGGCCCGGCGTACGGTTGCAGCGGTTCCGTCTTCGGTCTTGGCGGTGCCGGCAAGCTTGCACGCCTCGCTGATGGCGCGGCTCGACCGGCTCGGCCCGGCCAAGGAGGTGGCGCAGATCGGCTCTGCGATTGGACGGGAGTTCTCCCATCTCCTGCTGGCGTCGGTAGCGCGCAAGTCCGAGGCGGAGTTGGGCTCGGCACTCGAGCGTCTCGTTCAGTCTGGCTTGCTGTCCCGGCAGGGTATGCCGCCGCAGGCGAGCTACCTGTTCAAGCATGCGCTGGTGCAAGACGCGGCTTATGGCACGCTGCTGCGCGAGCCGAGACGCGCGCTTCACGCCGGGATCGCCGAGGCCCTTGCAACCCAATTCGCTGAAACTGCCGAGAGCCAGCCGGAGATCCTGGCGCGTCACTGCACCGAGGCGGGCCTGATCGAGAAGGCTGCGGACCTGTGGGGCAAAGCGGGGCAGCGGTCACTGGCGCGCTCGGCGCTGGTCGAAGCCGCAGAGCAACTCACCCGCGCGCTTGCCCAGATCGAGGTCTTGCCTGCCACGCCTAGGCTGCGTCGCGAGCAAATCAAGCTGCAGGTCGCGCTCGTGAACCCACTGATGCACACCAAGGGTTATGCGGCGCCCGAGACAAAAACGGCACTCGATCAGGCACGTTCATTGATAGAGCGGGCGGAGGCGCTGGGAGAACCCCTCGAAGATCCGCTACTGTTGTTCTCCGTCCTCTACGGTTTTTGGGTCGCGAACTACGTGGCATTCAACGGCGATGTTGTGTGCGAGCTTGCGGCGCAGTTCCTGGCGTTCGCGGAGAAGCGGAGGGCGACAGTCCCACTTATGATTGGACATCGCTTGATGGGCATTTCGCTGTTATTCACGGGAGATTTCGCGCAAGCGCGAATGCACCTAAATCAAGCTCTCGCGCTCTACGATCCTGCATCGCATCGCCCGCTGGCAACGCGATTTGGTCAAGACGTCGGCGTGGCAATTCTGTCCTGGCGGTCATTGGCTCTGTGGTTGCTCGGCTATCCCGAAGCCGCCCAACCGGACACAGTCCACGCGATCAAGGATGCGCGCGAGATCGGCCAAGCCGCTACCTTGATGTATGCGCTTAACAATACAACCTATACCCACATGTGCTGCCGGGATCGGGTGCAAGCGAACGCGCAATCGAATGAAGTCGTCGCATTGGCGGACGAGAAGGGCGCCGTATTATGGAAAGCGTTAGGAATGTTGTCGCGAGGTTGCGTTTTTGCATTGAGCGGCAACGCCGCGGACGCAGTTCAAATCATCACTTCCGGGATCGCCGCGGTGCAGTCAACGGGAACCACGGTGTTTATGCCGGTCTTCCTAGCACATTTGGCGACCGCTCATGCACAAATCGGTCAATTCACGGACGCTTGGCGCTGCATGGGCGAAGCGGTGGCCGTCATGGAAACGAAAAAAGAAAGGTGGTTCGAAGCCGAAGTTCATCGTATGGCCGCCGAAATAGCATTGAAGTCCCCGGAGCCGGATGCCGCGCAGGCGGAAGCCTATTTAGAACGCGCGCTATCGGTAGCGCGGGCGCAGCAGGCAAAATCGTGGGAGCTGCGGGCAGCGATGAGCATGGCGCGGCTCTGGCGCGATCAGGGCAAGCGACAAGAGGCCCACGATCTTCTCGCGCCGATCTACGGCTGGTTCACCGAAGGCTTCGACACGCTCGATTTAAAGGAGGCCAAGGCGCTGCTCGATGAGCTGCATTCCTGACAATCAATTTTCCGAAACCGCTCCGATTTTGCTGCAGCGCATGAGTCCGTTTGTGTGAAGGTTTGCGGATGCCGGCCCCATGGAGGTGGCGCGGCGCGCACCGGGGGCCGGCGTACGCAAACCTCCAAAGGAGGAAACCGCGGAAGATGTGGCGGGGTGGTGCGTCAGGCGCTATGGGGATTTGGACGCTGCCGGTCTTTTGCCGAGGTGGGTTGGGAGCTTTTTCGGCAGGCGATCGCGGGTGCGACGAAGCGGGTCGGTCGATTGCAAGGGGCAGAATCGGAGTTGCGCGGCGGAGATGGAACGACACGGCGACTATCGTGGGCAGCGCGACGGCGAGCATGGTCATTGCCGACCGATAGCCGGCGCAGCAGAAGTGCAGCACTGGGATGTTGCATCGAACGTGATCTGATCATGATGTGTCGATCCTGATCGCGGCGGGGGCTGCCGCGGGACGGGTGTGCGGCGAGCAGCCGCGCCGGAACCTCTCGATGATAATCATGCGACCGCCGCAGCATGGACACGGGTGCGCCAGCGGCTTGGGTTCGTCGACCTCGGCATCACTGTCATCCCTGATCTCGGGCTGTACCGCAGGCACGTCCAGTAGGCGGCGTGCATGGGCGATGCTACCGGCGCGCTTGCCGCTGGCGAGCAGGCCGTAGTGGCGAATGCGGTGGAAGCCTTGCGGCAGGACGTGGATCAGGAATCTGCGGATGAACTCGGCGGTGGTGAGTGTCATGATCTTCTGGCGATCACGATCTTCAGCGCGATAGTCCTTCCATCGGAAGGTCACGCCGTTGCGGTCGCAGGCAATCAATCTGCTGTTGGCGATGGCGACGCGGTGAGTATAGCGCGACAGATAGGCCAGTACGGCCTGTGGCCCGCCGAACGGGCGCTTGGCATAGACCACCCATTCGACGCGGCGCAGTGGGGCGAGATACGCGGCGAACGCCTGTGCGTCAGCGAGGGCGACGTGGCCGCCGAAGAACTTCAGGTGGCCGGCTTTGTGGGCCGCGATCAGCTTCTCCAGGAACAGTCGGCGGAACAGGCGCGAGAGCACGCGCACCGGCAGGAAGAAGCCGGGCCGGCACGCCACCCAGTGCTCGCTGTCGAGCGAGATGCCGCCTCCCGGCACGATCATGTGGATATGCGGATGATGGGTGAGCGCCGACCCCCAGGTATGGAGAACCGAGGTGATGCCGACGCGGGCGCCGAGATGCCTGGGGTCGGCGGCGATGGTGATCAGGGTCTCGGCCGATGTCTTATATAAGACAACCCTTCTTCAGCTTCCTGTCAGATGTGCTGACCTAACTCTCCTCGTGATCCACATCACATCAATTGCCGCGACATCGGCGGTAGTCTACGCTCGTTGGCTAGCGGACAATGGTGTCCACTGCCGAAATGGGAGTGTAGACAATGAACAAGCAGTCCGAGAATAAAAAGGCCAAAGCCGAGTTGACCGAAGAACAACTGGGCACCGTGGCGGGCGGGACGGCCCCAGCTGGGGCGTACAAGGTCAAATTGATACCCACCGCCGACAAAGCCAAGGTCCTCGGTCCGGATGGCAAACCCTTGGGCTATCCGCCAAACACGTTTGATGGTGGGCCCAGTAGCGAGTGAGCCCTTGCGCTGCGTCGCTTCAGGCTGATCCCTCTCTCAGGAGTGCGGACAATGACCAAGCAGTCCAAAAATAAAGTGACGAAGACCGAAACAATTGACAAATCCAAGCAACCCCCTGCTGCCCCAACCAAGGACGAACTAGGCGAGCAAGAGCTGGAAAAGGCATCAGGTGGCTTTTCATGGGGCGTAGGGCGAGGCATTGGCGGAGCTCCATCGGTATCAGAGATAGTAGTCACCAAAGTGAAGTGATACTTTAAGTCTTCTTCTTTCGACGCGACAAAAGTAGCTTTGGATTTTTGTGAGGCCGCCCAGTTGGCGGCCTCTTTCACTTAGGCCAATATTGCGATGTCGCTTGTTGGCACAAAGCCGACATGCCGCGATGTCCGGCAGGAGTCCGTTGTTGGATGAAAGTCGGACATGAAACCAACGTCCCTGGATTGGCAACTCGCGCAGAGGACGGCGCCCACAATGCTGTCCGAACCCACTGTTTGCGACGGGCGCGCGACGGTTCTGCAGCCCTTGATCGACGCGGCCGTGAGCAATCGACGTGCGAAAAATCGCAGGCTCGTTGATGCGTGAGGCACGATTTCGGATACCGGAAAAATCCGATCGCTGCGGAGAAGTTAGCCCCATCGAGCGATTGCAAGATAAAGCGAACTTCGTTCGCGCGTCGCTTCGCTTGCAAGAGATTGTCTGCACATTGTTTTTCGCTGCGCGGAGCTATCCAATAGGCGAAGCGCGGCGTCGCTTTTTTCGTTTCCTCTCTGCCATCAATGTGCCGAGAGACGGCGGCCCGCCGTTGCTACGCCAGAGTTAGAAAATTCATTTGCGTGTTGGTTGACGTTCTGAAGGCGTTGCGAGGGGTTTCCATAATTACTGAGGATGGCAGTCGATGAGCGCGATTGCGCGAGCGCCGTGCGCTCAGAGATTTGTTGGCCCGCCTGTTTCGAGCGAGCCGGACCCGCTCCACCCCGTCAAGCCTCGCGCTGTTCGCGCGCCCGGCTCCGCTGGCTTATCGGGCTTGACTGGATGTCGCCGGCCCGGCGAGGGCTGCTCAAGCGGGTAAGGCAAGGTAGGAGCGACGCGCTCCAATCTCGACTCGCACGGAGACCACGGCGTTGGCCATTCTTTTGGCCCAGATGCGGTGCGAGACTCCGGTCATGGCTCGCACCCGCAAATCCCGAACAGGCAAGACTGCGCCGGAGGACGGACTCCCCGACGACCTCTACGACTATGCGCGCCCGCCGGCCCGTCGCGTAGGCCGGCCGGCGCCGGAGGGTACGACGACCTGGACCGTCACCGATGACTGGCCTGAGGAAGTGCCGATCACCGAGGCCGAGATCAAGGTGTTCGAGGCCTGGTTCGGCGACCTCTTCGATGAGCTGTTCTCAACCCGCCATTGAGTTTGGACTTTGGAGGATCTGCGATGACCGCGCCCATTCGTGCTGCCCTCTACCTGCGGGTCTCCACCAGCCGTCAGGCCGACAACGACCTCTCGATTCCCGACCAGCGCCGCCAGGCCAAGGGATACTGCACCTCGCGCGGCTGGGAGATCGTGGCCGACTACGTCGAGCCCGGCGCGTCTGCCACCGACGACCGCCGGCCCGAGTTCCAGCGCATGATCGATGCTGCCACCGCCAAGCCGCCGATGTTCGACGTGATCCTAGTCCACAGCTTCAGCCGCTTCTTCCGCGACCAGTTCCAGCTCGAGTTCTATGTCCGCCGGCTTGCCAAGAACGGCGTCCGGCTGGTGTCGATCACCCAGGAGCTCGGCGACGATCCCATGAGCAACATGATCCGCCAGATCATGGCGCTGTTTGACGAGTACCAGTCCAAGGAGAATGCCAAGCATACCTTGCGGGCGATGAAGGAGAACGCCCGCCAAGGGTTTTGGAATGGATCGCTGCCGCCGATCGGCTACCGCATCATCGCCGGCGAACAGCGCGGCCATCGCACCAAGAAGACCCTGGAGATCGATCCCTTCCAGGCCGAGACCGTGCGGCTGATCTTCCGCCTGGCCTTGGAGGGCGACGGCACCTCGGGACCAATGGGGGTCAAGTCCATCACCAAGCATTTGAATGCCGCCGGCATCCGCACCCGCGACGGCGGACGCTGGGGGATCGACGCCGTCCACAAGGTATTAACTCGCACGACCTATATCGGCCGTCACCGCTTCAACACCAAATTCTGGAAAACCCGCGAGCGCAAGCCGGAGACCGAGGTCGTCGAAATGGCGGTGCCACCGATCATCGAGGTGGCCGAGTTCGAGGCCGTGCAGGCACACCTCAAGGCCCGCAGCCCGGCGTGGACCGCGCCGCGCATCGTCAGCGGGCCGACGCTGCTCACGGGCATCTGCTTCTGCTCGGCTTGCGGGATGGCGATGACTTTGCGCACCGGCAAGAGCGGCCGGTACCGTTACTACACCTGCTCGACCAAGGCCCGCCAGGGCGAGACCGGCTGCCAGGGACGGACTGTCCCCATGGAAAAGCTCGATACCTTGGTGGCCGATCACATCGAACACCGTCTGTTACAGCCGAACCGCCTTGAGAAAGTCCTGTCCTCGGTCCTCGATCGCCGCGAGGAACGATCCGAGCGTCAGGTGTTACACATCGCCGAACTGCGTAAACGGGCGACCGAAGCGGACGCCAAGCTCAAGCGACTCTATGACGCCATCGAGAACGGTGTAACTGATCTCTCCGACCTGATGCTGAAAGACCGTATCACTGAGCTGAAGGCGATCCGGGACCAGGCCCGTGCTGACACCGAGCGGGCCGAGGGCGCGATAGAACGGCTAGGACCAGCCATCACCATCCAGTCGATCAAGGTCTTTGCCAGGACCGCCCGCAAGCGGATGCGGATCGAGGGCGGCGGCTATCGCCGCGATTACCTTCGCGCGCTCGCCCAACGCGTCGAAATCGACGCGAAAGAACTTCGCATCATGGGGTCGAAAAGCGAACTGCTGCGCACGCTGGTCGCCGCTTCAAGCGCAAAAACGGCGGGTTTTGGCGTGCCCAGTTCTGTACCGAAGTGGCGCGCCCGACATGATTCGAACGTGTGGCCCCTTCGGAGGGCAAATGGACCTTTGGTTCTTGGCGTGGCATCGCCCTAGTGGTTCGGGTGCGTCTCCGCCCGGATCGTAGCCATGCTGGGATAGAAGCGCTCGAACGCGGTTTGAAAGTTGTCCCGATAGGCCGAAAACGTCACCAATATCGCGATCTGATCGCTCACGGTCGCGAAATAATCGGTGTAGTAGTTCGGCACCTCGGATTCGAACTGTCTGCCGTGAACCCAGACCTTGTCGCCGATCGTTTCGCGCTTGACGAATTCGACGGTGGAGGAGCGTCCCGTCGGCGTGCCTTTGGAATCCATCAAGGGTCTCGTCGCCGAGAGATGATCTTCGTATAGGTCGAGACGATCTTCGCTTCCCTGCTCCTTCGCGGTCAGGATAATGATCGCAGTCTTCTGCTTTCCTTCCGCTTGGTCCTTCCTCGTGCGATCGGAAACACGAATAGCCGGAAGAGCCGCCCCCGCCAATATCACAAAGGCCTCGGTGAAAACCGGGGCCTTTGCGTATTGGCGTTCGCGAGTTGGATGGTAGCTCTACGTTCACGTTCGTCTGCCCGCATCGCGGCCACGCCCGCCCGGGGAAATTGACGTAGAAGCTGACTTCGACAGCAGCTGCTCCGTCAACAGCACGTCAACAGCAAATTGCGTTTCGTTCCGATCTTGTTCTTACTCTGTTTGCGCGTCTACTGCCCTTTCCGCTTTGATTTTGCGCGAGAATTCGTGTTCCAGACTACCTTGACATGGTAGGGGTCACAGGTTCGATCCCTGTCGTGCCCACCATCAAGACCGCACCATCAAGACCGCACCGCAGATATGGGCTGAGCTAGCCGGGACGTCGCCGCATTGCGCGTTTCACGGCAGGCCCCTGCTTTCGATTTCCCGGACGAGTTCAAGCGTTGGCTTGGCAAGGCTCCCACCGGAGGCATCGTTCCCAAGAATGGACGGAAGACTTTCGCGCTTGTCCAGTACGGTTGTGCGCGGACAATGGGCCGTAGAATTGCACAGCTGCTCCCTGAGCTTCTCGGCTTGAGCTATCAGACGGGGTGGGTCGCGAGCTGACCAGGCAAGCAAGATCGGCATCTCGATTTTCAGTATGCCCGGGAATGCCGATCGCTCGTCATATTTACCGGCGTCAGCGCCAAAATACGACTTTTCGGTCGCGCTGGCATCTGTGCTGGTGCGGTAAATGCCCGACACCAGAACTGCACCGGCAACATTGGAATCTTGTTCCTGGAATTCGGGGTGGGCAAGAAAACTTGCGACATGAAATGCTCCCACCGAATAGCCGATCGTCACGATCTCGTTGGGATTTCCTCCGAACAGGTCGATGTTCTGGTGCACCCACGAGGTTGCTGCCGCGACGTCCTGGGCGCCGGCGGGCCATTGGTCTGCGGGAGCGGGTCTGTAGGTCATTCTTACGCCAACCATTCCGTGGCGCACGGCAAAGCAAGCCGCCTCATCAAGGCGCGTGCCGGTGGCACCGTTCGTTCCTTCTTCGCCGGTGAAGCTCTCTCCGGCCACGAACAAGAGCACAGGGCGTGGCATTGCTTCTTTGGAGTCGCCGGTTGCCACGTCCAGGACGTTCAGGTCGTTCTCGCCATATTTCAGGTTTCTTGAAAACGACGCGTGCGCGCAGGGTTGTGCATCATCCGCCGTAGCATTGTCTGGCGCAGCACCTGATGAATCGTCGAGTTTTAGTCCCGCCGTCAACAGGCGAGCGTTGACGTCGGGCAAGCCTGGCTCGGAGCCGGACGCGCCCGGGACCGCCGTCAGCAGGAAACAAAGCGCCAGCAATCTCTTCATGGCAGGCCTCACACGTCCTGAGCGTGGATTCCCTGCTTTCTACACGCCCATGGATGAAATCTCGATCCGCGTTTTTGGCGATTTGACGGCGTACACGCGTCATTGATCGTGCCATGCCGGCGTTTTCGAGCCCGTTGCGTCGGTCACGGCGTCACATCCACCCGCCGCACCCCCATTGGCCCATTATGCTGTTTCCAGGTCGAGCTCGCGTTGTGGATCCGCCGCCAGCTCTGCGCGGATCACCGTCCCAATACATCGGCCGCTGCGCTGTAGGGCAGCCGCAGGCTATCTGCCACGGCACGGTAAACGACTTTGCCGTCATGCACGTTGAGACCATCCCGCAGATGCACATCGTCGATCAATGCCCGTGGGAAACCTTTATCGGCCAGTGCCAAGACAAACGGCCGCGTCGCATTGTCGAGCGCGAATGTCGAGGTCCTGGGCACCGCGCCGGGCATGTTCGCCACGCAATAATGCACGACACCATCCACCACGAAGGTCGGCTGTGAATGTGTCGTCGGCCGCGAGGTTTCGGCGCAGCCGCCTTGATCGATCGAAACATCGACGATGACGGAGCCGGGCTTCATGGCAGCAACTGTTCGCGCCGGAATCAGTTTGGGCGCAGTCGCCCCCGGAACCAGCGCGGCTCCGACGACGACGTCGGCGGAGACGCAGAGCGCTTCGATTGCCGCCGGATCGGCCCTGACAAATCCGATACGCGAGCCAAAAAGCTGTGACAAATGACGCTGTGTCTCGACGCTGCGTGCGGCGACGGTGACATTGGCGCCCATGCCGATCGCCATCCCTGCTGCGCTGGTTCCGACGATGCCGCCACCGAGCACCACGACCTCAGCGGACGGCACGCCTTCGATACGTCCGAGCAGGATGCCGCGTCCCCCGTGCGGGCGTTGCAGGAACTGGGCGGCAACTTGAGGCGCCATGCAGCCGGCCACCGCAGACATCGGCGTCAGCAGCGGCAATTTTCCGGCCGCGTCGGTGACGGTTTCGTAGGCGATCGCCGTGACACCCGATGCCATGAGGTCATGGGTCTGTGCGGGATCGGGAGCCAGATGCAAATACGTGAAGATGATTTGACCCCGGCGCAATTGCTTCCGTTCGGAGGCAAGCGGCTCCTTGACCTTCACGATCAGCCCGGCGCGCTGAAATATCTGCTCCGCGCCGGCGGCGATCTCTGCGCCCGCGGCAACGTACTCCTGGTCGGCAATGCCTGCGCCCGCGCCCGCCATGGTTTCGACCACGACCCGATGGCCCCGCGCAGTCAGCTCCTTGACGGTCGCTGGCGTCAGACCGACGCGGTATTCGTCGATTTTGATTTCCTTGGGAACGCCGATGAGCATTGTCGTCTCCCAATCGTTATCGAACCTTGATGCAATTAGGGATCACGTTTCGCGAGGCAAGGATTTGATGCACCGCAAGGGCTTTCCGCCGGAAAGGCGACCGCGTATCCCGGTTGTTGACTGGCGGTTAGCCCGGTCTGCCGGCGCCAAGCCCTTGCGCTCGCCGCCGGTCGGCTGCACATTCGATTGGCGGCGCGGCCCGCGAGGCCGCCAATAACGATAACCAGGAAACCGCATGGCGGCCACGCGGATCGACTGCGATATCCATCCCGCCGTTGGTGGGACGCGCACCACGTTGTTGCCCTATCTCGACGATCACTGGAAAGAGCAGGTGGTGAGCCGGGCCATCGATGGTCTCGATCTCACCAGCTATCCGCCGAACATGCCGCTGTCAGGCCGCGCCGACTGGCGCACCGCGCACGGCAAGCCGGGCAGCGATCTGGCGATGGTCCAGCGTGGCGCGTTCGATCAGTTAGGGGCAAGCCACGCGATCTGCAATGTGCTGTACGGCGCGCAGGCGGTCTACGATCCCTACATGGCTTCCGCCTTCTGCAAGGCCATCAACGACTGGATCGCGGCCGAATGGCTTTCGCGCGATGCGCGCCTGCGCGCCTCGATCGTCATCCCCTTGCAGGCGCCCGATCTTGCGATCGACGAAATCAAGCGCCGCGCCGGTGACAACAGGTTCGTTTCTGTACTGGTGCTGGCGCAGGGCGAGAGTCTGCTCGGGCGGCGGCACTACTGGCCGGTCTGGCAGGCGGCCGAGAAGCACAAACTGCCGATCGCTATCCATGCCGGCAGCCAGTACCGCCAGGCGCCGAGTTCGATCGGCTGGCCGTCTTATCGCTACGAATATTATCTCGCCGAGGCGCAGGCGTTTCAGGCCCAGGTGCTCAGCCTGATCTACGAGGGCGTGTTCGTGAAATTCCCGGCTCTCAAGGTGGTGCTGATGGAATCCGGCGTCACCTGGCTACCGGCCTTCATGTGGCGCGCCAACAAGACCTGGCGCGGCGTCCGTGTCGAGGTGCCCTGGATCGACCGCGAGCCGGCTTCGATCATGCGCGATCATATTCGCCTGACCACGCAGCCGTTCGATGCCCCGCCTGACGCGGCAGCCGTTGCCGACATGATCGACATGATCGGCTCCGACAAGATGTTCCTGTTCGCGTCGGACTATCCGCACTGGCAATTCGACGGCGACGACGCGATACCGCCGCATCTGCCGCCCGATATCGTTTCGCGCATGTGTGCCGACAATCCGCTCGAAACCTTTCCGCGGCTGAAGCTCGCCGCATGAACCGTTACCAAGGAGGATCGCATGAGTGATGTCATCGACCGCCCCGCGCTCGACCAGGAAGCCTCTGCAAACAGCCGCTTGCGGATCATCGACTGCGACATCCATCCGAGCCTGCATGCGCGCACCGACCTCAACCCGTTTCTGTCCAGACGCTGGCAGGAGCACTTGAAGACCTACGGCGATCACCTGCGCACGCCCTATATCGGCACCACGCCCTATCCGCGGTCCTCGCCGCTGATCGCGCGCCGCGATGCCTGGCCGCCGACCGGCGGCCCGCCCGGCTCCGATCTGGATTTCATGCGCAAGCAGCACCTCGATCCGCTCGATGTCGAGTTCGGCCTTTTGCAGGTGCTCGACATGTTCATCTTCTCGCAGCAGAACCTCGATTTCGGCGCGGCGATCCAGCGCGCCGTTAATGAATGGCAGCTCGCGCACTGGACCAGCCGCGAACCGCGGCTGAAGGCGGCCATTTTGGTGGGGCAGGACGACACCGAAGCCGCGGTCGCCGAGATCGAGCGCTGCGCCAAGATCGGCCAATATGTCCAGATCAACGTCTCGCCGCGCGCCAATGAGCCACTCGGCCGGCATCGCTACTGGCCGATCTATGCGCGCGCGCAAGAACTTGGCTTGCCGCTCGGCATCCATGTCGGCGGCTATGGCGGTCACGCGCCGGCCGGCGGCGGCTGGCCGTCCTACTATGCCGAGGAGCACCAGTCGAACGCGCATACGATGGCGGCCACGCTGACGAGTCTGGTTCTCGAAGGCGTGCCGGAGCGTTTCCCGCGGCTCAAGATCGTGTTTATCGAGGGCGGGTTCGGCTGGATCTCCTCGACCATGTGGCGAATGGACCAGCATTTCGAACGCTTCCGCAGCGAGGTGCCGCATCTCAAGCGGCGTCCGTCCGAATATGTGAGGGAGCATTTCTGGTTCACGACCCAGCCGATCGACGAGCCCGACGAGGCAAGACACCTGCGATCCCTGATCGAATGGGTTGGTGTCGATCGCCTGCTGTTCTCCTCGGATTATCCGCATTGGGATTTCGACGATCCGCGTTTCGCCTTCAGGACACCGCTGACGGAGACCGAACGGCGCAAAATCTTCAACGGCAACGCGCGTGCGTTGTACAAGCTCTGATTAAGTCGATGGCTCGTCACATTGTCGCCCGCACCACGGAAATCCCGCTTGGCGGCAACAAGGTGGTCACGTTGGAGGGCCGCGACATCGTCGTGTTCCACGTCAACGGCGAGTTCTTCGCGCTGCTCAATCGCTGCCCGCACGCCGGCGCGCCGCTCGACAAAGCCGCGTGTGTCGCGCGGCTGACCTCGCCGGAGCCCGGCGTCTATCAGCGGACTAGAATCGGCGAATTGCTCCGTTGCGCCTGGCACGGCTGGGAATTCGACATGCGCAACGGGCAATCCTGGTTCGATCCTGGCCGCGTCAAGGTGCGAACCTATCCGGTCGTCATCGAGGACGGCGAAACGCTGGCCAAGGGCCCCTATGTCGCCGAAACCTTCCCGGTTCACATCGAGGACAGCTACGTCATCGTGGAGACGTGAAGTTCTCTACGGCACGCGTTGCGTTTGCATGCCGTCGGCTCGCTTGAAATACGCACCCGGCCACTCGCATCCCGCCTTTCACGTGTTATAAGGCGGCCTCCTTGACCACGGCAGGTATGAAGCGAATGTCGAAGCAGTCGATGCGTGAGGAGGCCGAACGCCTGATCCGCGAAACCATGGCGCGCAAGACCATCGTGGTGAAGCAGGGCAACACCCGCATCGAGGCGGTTTGCGGGAAATGCGGCGCGCCAAACCGCGTCTTGGCGGAACGAGGCGCCACGCGGGTGAAATTCACTTGCAAGCAATGTGGCCACAAGCAAGAGACGCTGTGACCGATTTCGCCTTGCGTCGATCGCGATCGAGGTAACAAGGTCGTCGCCAAATATTCGTTTCGACGTCGGACCGATTGCGCCGAAAACGCGAATTATTCAATCGGATCAAACTGATTTTACCTGTCCAGTCCTATCTGAAAAAATTTCCCGCTTGTCCCGTCGGGCAAATCATCTCTACAAGCTCGCCCCGTCCCGCCTCATAGAGGGGCGTTTCGCGATCGTCACGAACGTGAGGCGGGATGCGATGGACGCGGGCGGCGCTGCTGACGAGAGCGCACATTTTCGCGGACGGCGAAGTCGTGTGGTCCTGACGCCCCGACGCTGGCGTCAAGCCTGCGGGAGGTATCCCGCAGGCGACGGTGGCAAGAAAGCCCGGTCACCGGGGAGAGCGCGAAGGAAACCGTTAAAACCATTGCGCGGGGAATGCCGGGTGAAACCGGTGTGACCGTGGTGACTATTGCTTGTGTGCTTCTTCATTTTGCACACAAGGCTGCGGGTGCATCGGGCACCCGGCATTCCCTGCGCCCTGTTTGTTGGGCGGGACAATGAAGCAGAGCTCGGACGCGGTTTGCGTCGCGGGAACGCGTGGTCCTGCGTCCGCGATTGCCCAACACGGTCGTCCCTGCGAACGCAGGGATCCATACGCCGTGTCGCTAGTTTTGAGAGACGCTGTCCGACGGCGTTCGCGCGACAATCAACGCCTGTGGTGATGGTCCCCGCGCGGGGACGACGGACAGATGTTACCATGCACGAAACGGCATGGGAGACCTTCATCTGGCGCTCTCGCGTCGGCAGGCCTTTTGCTAGAAAGGCGAAGCGGTTAAAAATCCGCACCTAACAAGAAAATTCGGGGCACGTATGAATTTCCCTTTGTTGTTCTCGCCGCTTCAGGTCGGCCCTTACCGGCTTTCGCATCGCGTCGTGATGGCGCCGCTGACGCGGATGCGCGCGGACCGGTCGAGCTTCGCGCCGCGGGCGCTCAACGCCGAATATTACGCCCAGCGCACCACGCCGGGCGGGTTGATCATCGCCGAGGCTTCGCCCGTCATGTCGACCGGACGCGGCAATCCAGCTACTCCCGGCATTTATTCGGACGAACAGGTCCGGGGATGGCGCGGCGTCGTCGATGCGGTCCACGCCAAGGGCGGATTGATCTTCCTCCAGATCTGGCATGTCGGCCGCGTCTCGCATTCCTCGTTCCAGCCCGGCGGTGCGTTGCCGGTGGCGCCCTCGGCGGTGCCGATCACGGGCAACGGGATGCTGGCGATGACGGCCGACGGCAAAGTGGCGCCCTACGAGACGCCGCGCGCGCTTGAGACCGGTGAAGTGAAGCAAATCGTCGAGGCGTTCCGGCAGGCGGCAAGGAACGCCATGAAGGCCGGGTTCGACGGCGTCGAGATACATGGTGCCAACGGCTATCTGATCGAGCAATTCCTGCAGTCGCACACCAATCTGCGGACCGATCGATATGGCGGATCAATCGAAAATCGCGCGCGGCTATTGTTGGAAATCACGCAAGCCGCGATCGACGTCTGGGGTACGAATCGCGTCGGCGTACGTTTGTCGCCGTATGGCGTCGCCAACGGCAGCGGCGAAGCCGATCCGATGCCGCTCTATACCCATGTCATCAAAGCGCTCGATCAGCTTGGGCTCGCCTATTTGCATTTCATCGAGCCGCGATCGAGCGGCGCGGGGCGCGCCGAAGTCAATCACCAGAATGTGCCGTCGGCGATGGTGCTGTTCCGGCCGATCTGGCGCGGCGTCCTGATCCCGGCCGGCGGTTTCACCGGAGAGACGGCGGAAGCCGCGATTGCCGATGGCTATGCCGATGCCATCGCGTTCGGCCGCATCTTCATCTCCAATCCCGACTTGCCGCGCCGCCTGCGGCACGGTTTTCCGCTCACGCCCTACAACCGCGCGACGTTTTATAGCGGCGAGGAGGTGGGTTACACCGACTATCCGGTCTATGGTGAGCTGGAGCCGGCGTAGTGACCCAACCGTCATTGCGAGCCAACGGATCGCGCGAATGCGCGCCCGATGACAGGCTCCGCGAAGCAATCCACGTCGCCGCGCGGGGAAGAATGGATTGCTTCGCTGTGCTCGCAATGACGACTGAGGCGACAGAAGCAAATGAACAAAACACCAACCGCAGCCGGAATCGCAAAAGGCCAATGCCTGTGCGGCAGTGTTGGCTTTGAGATCGACGTGCCGGCGCGCTGGGCCTGGCACGATCATTCGGCGGCGAGCCGGCGGGCGCATGGCGCGGCGTATGCGACCTATGTCGGAAGCTGGCGCAAGCGTTTTCGCGTTACCAAAGGCGAGGCGGAGATTGCTCGGTTCGAGGACAAGGAGGCCAAGGCCACGCGCAGTTTCTGCAGGCGCTGCGGCACGCCGCTGATCTACGAGCGCGCGCGTTCGCCGCACATGGTCAACATTCCGCGCGCGTTGTTTTCCGGCCGCACCGGCCGGCAGCCGCTCTATCATGTCGCCATCGAAGAGTTGCAGGAATGGACCTATGCCGGCGCGCCGCTGGTGCCGCTGAAGGGTTTTCCGGGCGTGGTCTGGCAACGCTCAAAAAAGAAAATTCGCAGCGACCGCGAGGGCATGTTTTGAGCTGTACCGCGTGTCACCCGTGCCCCGGACGCAGAGCAGCACAAAGTGCTGCACTGCTGAGCCGGGGCCCATCGTTTCAGACTAGTCGCAAGCCGCATAGGTCCCGGCTCTGCGGCGCACCGCTATAGCCCGTTGAAGACGCGCGTGAACGCGCTTATGGGAGCGCTGCAGCGCGTCCGGGACACGAGTATTGGGGACTCGACTGCGCAGGGCAGCCATGAGGGTGGTTTCTTGCCTCACGCCGTCAAGTTTGATCATGATGCCCGGCCGCAAGGCGGGCAGGAGGAAACATGAAGAATCGCATCACCGGGCGCTCGGCGTTCCTTGCCCTGCTAAAGGACGAGGGCATCACGCATCTGTTCGGCAATCCCGGCACCACCGAACTGCCGATCATGCATGCGCTGAAGGACCATCCGGACCTCACCTATGTGATGGCGATGCAGGAGAGCCTCGTGGTCGCTATCGCCGACGGTTTCAGCCGGGCTTCGGGCCGCCTCGTTGCCTGCAATGTCCATGTCGCGCCGGGGCTCGGGAATGCGATGGGCTCGCTTTACAACGCGCAATTCACCGGCACGCCGATGATCCTAACCGCCGGTCAGCAGGAGCAGGGCCACGGGCTGATGGAGCCCTTGCTCTATGGGCCCTTGGTGCGGATGGCCGAGCCGCTGGTGAAATGGGCGGTCGAGGTCGACGCGGCTGGAGGACCTGCCGCGGATCGTGCGGCGCGCCGCCAAGGTCGCGACCACACCGCCGACCGGGACCTGTGTTCATTTCGCTGCCGGGCGATATCCTCAATTCAGAGGCCGGTATCGAGCTCGGCCGCTCGACCCGGGTCGATACCCGTGTCAAACCCTCCGACGAGGCGCTGCAGGCGCTTGCCGCACGCATCCTCAAATCCGAGCGGCCGGTCATCATCGCCGGCGATGAGATCGTCAAGAGCGATGCGCTGCAGGAGGCAGCTTCGTTGGCGGCACTCCTCGGCTGCCCCGCTTATCAGCAGTCGGCGCCGTACGGCGCGCATTTCCTGTCGGAGAGCCCGTGCTTCATGGGCGCGCTGTCGCGCTCGCAGCCGCAGGTGCGCGAGCTCTTGTCGCCCTATGATCTCCTGATCGTGCTCGGCGCCGATCCATTGCGGATGTCGGTGCATAGCGAGGTCGAGCCGTTGCCGGAAGGGTTGCCGATCGTGCAGATCGGCCTCGTCGAATGGGATCTCGCCAAGAATTACGGCGCGGAAATCGCACTGAAGGCCGACGTCAAGGAGACCTTGCGGGCGCTGTTGCCCGCGCTCAAATCCAAGGGTGGCGCGGCATTGGAGGCTCGCGCGAAACAGGGGATCGCGGCGCTGGCGTCGAAGAACTGGACGGCACGGCGCGCAACGCTGGTCGGGCAGATCGCCAAGCTTGGGGATCGTTCGCCGATCGATCCGGAATATCTCACGTTGCAGGTGGTCGAGGCGATGCCTGAAAACGCCATCCTCGTCGATGAGGGATTGACCTCCTCGCGGCAGATGCTCGCGTTGCGGCCGCATCGCGATCGCTATGGCTATCACGCGCTCGCCTCGGGTGGCATCGGCTGGGGGTTGCCGGCCTCCGTCGGTGTCAGCATGGCCAATCCCGATCGGCCGGTGGTTTGTTATTCCGGCGACGGCAGCGCGATGTATTCGATCCAGGCGCTTTGGACCGCGGCGCATCACAGGCTGCCGCTGACGGTGGTGATCGTCAACAATGGGGGCTATCGCATCATCAAGCAAAGGCTGCTCGCCTTTCACGGCGACGACCATTACGTCGGCATGGATTTCGCCGATCCGCCCGTCGACTTTGCTGGCATGGCAAAATCGCTCGGGGTGGAGGCGACGCGGATCGAAGATCCTGCGGATTTGAAGTCGGCGCTTTCGTCGGCGTTCAAGCGGCCGGGCGCGAAATTGATCGAGGTGATGGTTGATGGCTCGCTCTAACCCCGTCATTGCGAGCCAACGGGTCGCGCCAATGCGCGCCCGATGACAGGCTCCGCGAAGCAATCCATATCCCACCAGCGGCATAAAGGTGGATTGCTGCGTCGCTTCGCTTCTCGCAATGACGATTCACTCCGCCGCTTTCGCCGCAATGCCTGGCCGATACCGCACGGCCGGATGCGGTGCTGTGAGCCGAGCGCGGCCGGCGCCGAACAGTTTTTCGCGCAGGGTGCCTGGCCGGTACGCGGCCTTGTACCGCCCGCGCCGCGTAAGCTCCGGCACCAGCATGTCGGTGATGTCTTCGAAATCGCCGGGCGAGATTGCAAAGGGAACGTTCAGCCCATCGACATCGGTCTGGTCGAACCACGCCTCGATCGCGTCGGCAACTTTCTCCGGCGTGCCGACCACGACGGGTCCGATGCCGCCGATGCCGACATGCTGGGCGACCTCGCGCACGGTCCAGACCCGGTCCGGATCGGCCCGGGTGATGTTGTCCATCGCGGTGCGGCCGGCGTCGTTCTCGACATGGCGCACTTGCTGGTCGAGGTCGTAGGTGGAGAAATCGACACCGGTCCAGCCGGACATCAGCGTCAGCGCGCCTTCAGGGCTGATATGGCTGCGGTAGTCGTCATATTTGGCCTTGGCCTCCGCTTCGGTGCGGCCCAGAATCATGGTGAACATGCTGAACATCAGGATTTCGGCCGGGTTGCGTCCTCCCTTGGCGGCGAGTTCGCGAATGCCGGCGACGCGCGGCGCAATGACCTTGGCCGACGGGCCCGACATGAAGACGCATTCGGCGTGCTCCGCGGCGAACTGGCGGCCGCGCGGCGAGGTGCCGGCCTGATAAAGCACGGGCGTGCGTTGCGGCGACGGTTCGCAAAGATGAATCGCGTCGAGGCGATAGTTGTTTCCCTGATGCCGGATGCGATGCACCTTCGAAGGATCGGCGAATATCCCGCGCGCGCGATCGCGCAATGCCGCGTCATCTTCCCAGCTTCCTTCCCAGAGCTTGTAGACCACCTCCATATATTCGTCGGCGACATCATAGCGGTCGTCATGCGCGGTCTGCTTTTCCTTGCCGGCGCCTTTGGCGGCGCTGTCGAGATAGCCGGTCACGACGTTCCAGCCGACCCGTCCCTCGGTGAGATGGTCGAGCGTCGACATCCGCCGCGCGAACGCATAGGGCGGCTCGTAGGACAGATTGGACGTCACCCCGAAACCGAGATTGTCGGTAACCGCGGCCATCGCCGGAATCAGCAGCAGCGGATCGTTGGCAGGCGTCTGCGCGGCGTTACGCAGCGCTGCGTCCGGACTGCCGCCGAATACGTCGTAGACGCCAAGCACATCCGCCAGGAACAATCCGTCGAACCGCCCCCGTTCCAACGTCTTGGCGAGATCGATCCAGTAGGGCAGCCGGTTATAACGGCGGTACGGTCGCGCGGATGGGTCCACAGCCCCGGCGATTGATGCGCGACGCAGTTCATCGCGAAGGCGTTGAGCCGGATTTCTTTTTTCATGTTCGAATGACCTTCGACGCTTTGTCGCACAAAGCGTGGTTCCCTGCGCGACGATTACAACATCACAGACTAGCGGCCCGCCTGCTGGAACGGCAATTGCGCATCCGCCGGCGGCTTCACATGCGCGACATTGAGCGTCATCGAGACCACGTCGTAATACCCGTTCACCGCGATGAGATCCACGATGCCCTGTTCACCGAATTTTTCCAGCGCGCGTGCATAGACCGCATCGTCAACGCCGTGATCGCGCCGAAGCTGCGTGGTGAACTCCCAGACGATGGCCTCGTCATCCTTCATGTTGTCGGGCTTCCGGCCGGCGCCAAGGGCCGTGACGATCGCGGGATCGAGGCCGGCCTTGAGTGCCAGCGGGGCGTGCGCGTACCATTCATATGTCGAGCCCCAGGCTTGCGCGGTCATCAGGATCGCCATTTCGTTGATCCGCTTGTCGAGCGAAGTGTTGAACCTGACATACTCGCCGACCTTTTGCAGCCGATCGGCGAGCTCCGGGCTGCGCAGCCATGTATTGAAGGGGCCGCTCATCCTCTTTCGCGGGCCGGACATGATGGCATCGGCAATGCTGCGTTGGGCTGCCGTCATCTTGTCGAGCGGGATTTCCGGCATGCGTTCGCCGGTCAAGGCCAGCGCAGAACCTGCAAACAGGATGCAGACGGCCGAGGCGCGGAGGATTGTTTTCATGAGGCTCTCCCTTTGAATTCGCTCCAGTCGAGCGCCGGGCAATTTTTTCAAATTGTTGCATTCCGGCCCGGTTTAGCAAAGGCAAATCCTTTAGGCTTCCAGCCGGCGGCGTATCCCGATAACGTGAGAAAATCCAAACGCCACGACCGAAACAAGAAAAGAAGATATGTCCAGAACCGATGCCATCGCCCGGGCTCACCAGATGCTTCATTCCGGCGAATTCCTCGCCGAGCTCGATCGAAGGGTCGCCTATCCGACCGAAAGCCAGAATCCGGAGAAGTGGGACGCGTTGCGCGCTTACCTCACCGAAGACCTTCAGCCTGCGTTCTCGAAACTCGATTTCTCGACCAGGCTGATCGAATCCCCAACCGGAAAGAATCCTTACCTTCTGGCGGAATACGGCGAGAACGGATCGGCACCCACCGTTCTCATCTATGGACACGGCGACGTCGTCGACGGCATGGCCGGAGAGTGGCGCGATAATCTCGATCCATGGCGAGCGACGATTTCGGGCAATCGGGTCTATGGCCGGGGCACCGCCGATAACAAGGGGCAACACAGCATCAACATATCGGCGCTGCGGGCGGTGCGCGCGGCGCGCGGCGGCCGGCTCGGCTTCAATGCCAAGTTTCTGATCGAGACCGGGGAGGAGATTGGATCGCCGGACTTGCGACAGTTCTGCGAGATACATCGTGAAGAGTTAAAGGCCGATCTGCTTCTCGCGTCCGACGGGCCGAGGCTTTCAGCGGACCGTCCTACATTGTTCCTCGGGTGCCGCGGCGGCATACGGATTCATCTGGACGTGAAGCTACGAGAGGGCGCGCATCATTCCGGCAATTGGGGCGGTATCCTCGCCAATCCGGCAACCATCCTCGCCGCGGCCATCGCCAGCCTCGTCGATGGTCACGGGCGCTTGCAGCTGGAACAGCTAAAGCCGCCGCGCTTGTCCAACCAGATTCGTGCGAGTCTTGCCGACGTGAAAATCGAGCCGATGGCAGATGAGCCGGCGCTCGCCGAAGACTGGGGCGAAGAAAGCTTATCGGCTGCCGAACGGCTTTATGCGTGGAACACGCTCGAAGTGCTGGCGCTCTCCGCCGGCAATATCGAAAAGCCGGCCAACGCCATTCCGGGACGGGCTTCGGCCGTCCTGCAGCTCCGCTTTGTTGTCGGCACCAGGGTTGACAACATTGCCGAGGTGATCAGGACGCGTTTGCGCGATCGCGGTTTCCCGATGGTGGAAGTCGAGGCGACGCAGAGGTTTGCCGCGTCACGTACCGATTTCGACAGCCCCTGGATCAACTGGACGGCGGATTCGATCCGCAAGACGACGGGGAAGACGCCGGCGGTGTTGCCGAATTTTGGTGGCTCGCTGCCGAACGATGTCTTTACCGACATCCTTGGCCTGCCGACGATGTGGGTGCCGCACTCTTATCCCGGCTGCTCGCAGCATGCGCCCGATGAGCATATTCTGCTGCCGGTCACCGAAGAGGCGCTCGGTATCATGGCGGGTCTGTTCTGGGACCTGGGCGAGATGCCGCGGGCGTTGTAAGAGGCCGTGCAGGTAACAACACCCATCCTATGCCCTTGGAGCTGACAGCGGCGTGCCTCTGATTTGTTGCATCAACGCCGTCATGTTCTGCACGTGCCACATCTCCACCACCTTGCCGTCGGCGATCCGGTCTATGGCAATCCCCGACCATTGCACCGGCTTTCCCGTTGCCGCGATACCGTTGAACGCTCCCTGGTGCGTGCCGTAATTGGTTACCCGGGTTACTACCCGATCTGCTTCGGCAACCTGATCCTGGATGGTCAAATGATGGTCCGGGAAGGCGCTGAGGATCGGCTGCCAGATGGCGGGAAGTCTTAGTTTGAAACCCTTGGCTTCGTTGAACACGACATCTTCGGAGAAATAGCTGTCGAATAGAGTCAAGTCTCGCTTGTTGACGATTTCATTCAGGTAGTCGCGAACGATCGCCTTGTTTTGCTCTAGTTTCATCATCTCACGGTCTCCGACGGTTTGAGATCGAGCGAGCCTGAAATAGCCCTGCAAGACACGTAACGGCGCTAACCGCTGGCGACGTTCGAGGACTCACAGCCGCTTCGCCGCGACCGCGTTCGACAACAACTTCCGAACGGCATAGCGATGGAATGGAACCACAAAAAACAGGTAGAGCTTGCCAAACAGATTATGGACGGTGCAGATCGTCGTCATCACGACGCCCGCAGTTTCTGGATGGCGCACTCGAAGCACCGATACACGAAAGTCCTGATGCTTGTCGTCGCCGCCGGTGATGATTTCGTCTTTGCTGATGAAGAAAATCCGCCACCGGCCGATGGTGTCGCCGACGGCGTGCCCGGTCTTGAAGCCGCCACGCATGATTTCGGCGGCTGGCGGGGCTTTCAACCCGAAAGGTCTGACGATCGCGTTGCGGACGATCAACAACAATTTCAGTGTCAGCGGCGTATGCCCAAGGATCGCGGTGTAGATGTCGACGATTCCGAGTTCCGGCCGCGTCAACGGCGCAAAATACGAATCGTGGAAGTATGCGTTTTCGATCAGGTCGCGACCCAGCGCGCTGCCATGCGGGATATCGCAGTCGATGACCTGCATGCCCAACTCCCACATTGTCGATCACGCGACCGTCGAATTTGCGCGCGTTCAACTGAACGCTCGCGCGCTCATCCGGGTCAAAGACAATTCGCTCAGGCGGCTTTTCTCAAAAACTTTTGCACCTTGCCGCCCATGCGCAAAAGCGTCACCAGCAGAGGAACCGGCACGCCCTTCATTTCGTCATGCCATTTGTTCAGCAACTCCAGAAAATCCAGGGTCGCCTTGATCTTGCGTCGTGCAAACGATTCGATCTTGGGATCGACCTCATTCACGCATTCCCGCAGCAATGCCAGCGTCGGATCGATCTCCCGGCGCTTGCGTTCCTCGACGATGACACGGAACAAGTCGGTGATGTCCTGCAGGGCCACGAAATGATCGCGGCGATCGCCCATCACATGCGTTATTTTGACGAGACCCCAGCCCTGCAGCTCTTTGAGACTTGTACTGACATTGGAGCGTGCAACCGAAAGCGTCTCGGAGATCTCCTCCGCATTCAGCGCGCGCTCCGAGAGATATAAAAGGGCATGAATTTGGGCCACAGTGCGGCTTACGCCCCAGCGCGTTCCCATTTCGCCCCAGTGCAATACGAACTTTTCGGTGACCGGGGACAGGTTCATATATTTCCGATATTTCGATTTTTTCAGAAATACTATAAAATGCCGGACTCGTCAAGCGCCTCACGCCGAATTGCATCGTACCTGATCGGCGATCACGGGGCGGGGCATTAACCGAAATTGCTTTGTATCCTCCCTGTGGCCACACCAATTGACCCTTGGTGCCATTTCCGCCGTCTCGGACGGCGCGTGACAGAGTGGCGTACTGCGGGCACAGGCGTCTTGCGATGGCCGGCCGTTCGGACCATAAGATGGATGCAGCTGATTGAACAATCTCGCCAATACATCGCGCCGGTTCTGAACCGGATTCTCGAGCCAACCATGTCCGTCAAAAAAGGAGTATATGTATGAAACGCACGCGTGTTTTTGGCTATGCGCTCGCTCTTGCGTTCTGCGCGTGCCAGGCGAATGCCGATGAACTCACGGGAACATTGAAGAACATCAAGGAGACCGGCACAATCACGCTCGGCCATCGCGATTCGTCTATTCCGTTTTCCTATCTTGACGACCATCAGAAGCCGATCGGCTACGCCATGGACATTTGCTACAAGATCGTCGAGGCCGTGAAGAAGGAGCTCAAGCTCGACAAGCTTGAGGTCAAGCTCAACCCCGTCACCTCGGCGACCCGCATTCCCTTGATGGCCAACGGCACCGTCGACCTCGAATGCGGTTCGACCACCAATAACGCCGAACGTCAGAAGCAGGTCTGGTTCACCAACACGCACTTCCTGACCGCAAGCCGTTTCGTCTCGAAGAAGGCGAGCAACATCAATTCAATCGACGACCTCAAGGGCAAGTCGGTGGTCTCGACCTCCGGCACCACCAACATCAAACAGCTCAACGAAGCCAATTCCGCCCGCAATCTCGGCATCAACATCATCCCGGCCAAGGATCACGCCGAGGCGTTCCTGATGGTCGAGACCGACCGCGCGGTGGCGTTCGTGATGGACGATATTCTGCTGGCGAGCCTGGTGGCTGGTTCAAAGGAGCCCGGCGCCTACGTCATCTCCAGGGATGCATTCTCGAAGCCCGAGCCCTACGGCATCATGTTGCGCAAGGACGACGTCGCCTTCAAGAAGGTGGTCGATGCCGCCACCGCCGCGCTCTACCAAAGCGGGGAAGGCGCGAAGATTTACGACAAATGGTTCATGCAGAAGATTGCGCCCAAGGGCCTCAATCTCAACGTGCCGATGGGCGCGGAGCTCAAGCATGAATTCGTCAAGCCGTCCGATTCTCCCGATCCGGATTCATATAAAGCGATGTAGGTTTTGGTGCGCGGGCGACGGTCGGAGTCTTGCATAGGCTTCGGCCGTCCGGCCGCCCAAAGCTACACTTAAATCCGGCTCGGAATATGCAAGGATGGACGCAATCGTTCAAGTGGTGGAAGTGGGCATGAAACGTCTGCGCATGATGAGCCTGCTGCTCGCCACAGCGTTTTGTTCGGTGCAGGCCGATGCCGAAGAGCCCTCGGGCACGCTGAAAAAAGTCAAGGAAACCGGCATCATCACGCTTGGCTACCGCAACTCGTCGATCCCGTTTTCCTATCTCGACGACAAGCAGAAGCCGATCGGCTATGCCATGGACATTTGCTACAAGATCGTGGATGCCGTGAAGAAGGAACTCAAGCTCAACAATCTCACTGTCGAGTTCGAACCAGTGACATCGTCGACCCGTATCCCATTGCTCGCCAACGGCACCATCGATCTTGAATGCGGATCGACCACCAACAACCCCGAGCGGCTGAGGCAAGTTGCCTTCTCCCACACCCACTTTCTGACCGCGACCCGCTTCGTCTCGAAGAAATCCAGCAAGCTCAACTCGATCGATGATCTCAGGGGCAGGTCGGTGACCGCTACCTCCGGCACCACCAACATCAAGCAGCTCACCGAAACCAACGCCGCCCGCAACCTCGGCATCAACATCGTCCCGGCCAAGGATCATGCCGAGGCGTTTCTGATGGTCGAGACCGATCGGGTAGTAGCTTTCGTGATGGACGACATACTGCTTGCCGCCTTCGTCACCGGCTCGAAGGATCCGAACGCCTACGTCGTTTCCACCGACGCTTTTTCGAAAGCAGAGCCCTGCGGGATTATGCTGCGCAAGGACGATCCGGCTTTCAAGAAAGTGGTCGATGACGCCACCGCCGCGCTCTATCAGAGCGAGGAAGGCCAGAGGCTTTACGACAAGTGGTTCATGCAGAAAATCCCGCCCAAGGGTTTGAATCTCAACGTGCCGATCAGCGCCGAGCTGAAGCATGAATTCGCCAGGCCGTCCGATTCCCCCCATCCCGATTCCTATAAGGCGATGTAGGGGTTGTTGGCTCAGGTGGCGGCCCGGTCCTTGCATGAATGACCCCCGCGCGAGGGGGTTCGCGAGGGCTTTGGGCCGCACGGTCGCCGAAGGTTACATTCTATTCCGGATTGAACTATGCAAGCATGGCTGAACTTGACGAAGCCGGGGGAGTTCGAATGAAACGTCTGCGTATCATGGGTCTGGTGTTCACCGTGGCTTTTTGTGCCGCGCAGGCCAACGCCGAGGAGCTGACGGGGACGCTCAAAAAGATCAAGGAGACCGCTGTCATCAATATCGGCTACCGCAACTCGTCCATCCCGTTCTCCTACCTGGATGACAACCAGAAGCCGATCGGCTTTGCGATCGACATCTGCCTCAAGATCGTGGATGCCGTGAAGAAGGAACTCAAGCTCGACAAGCTCACAGTCGAATTCAACCCGGTGACGTCATCGACCCGCATTCCCTTGCTCGCCAACGGCACCATCGACCTCGAATGCGGATCGACCACCAACAATCCCGACCGGCTGAAACAAGTGGCCTTCACTAACACCCATTTCCTGACTGCGACCCGCTTCATCTCGAAGAAGTCAAGCAAGCTCAGCTCGATCGAGGATCTCAAGGGCAAGTCGGTGGCTTCCACTTCCGGCACCACCAATATCAAGCAACTCACGGAAGCCAACGCCGCGCGCAATCTTGGCATCAATATCATCCCGGCCAAGGAGCACGCCGAATCCTTCTTGATGGTCGAAACCGACCGCGCAGTCGCGGCCGTGCTGGACGACATCCTGCTTGCGAGTTTTGCCGCCGGATCGAAGGACCCCGGTGCCTACGTCATTTCCACGGACGCCTTTTCGAAGCCGGAGCCCTACGGCATCATGCTGCGCAAGGACGATCCGGCCTTCAAGAAGGTGGCGGACGAAGCCACCGCGGCGCTCTATCAAAGCGTGGAAGGCCAAAAACTCTACGACAAATGGTTTATGCAGAAGATTCCGCCGAAGGGCCTGAATCTCAATGTGCCGATCGGGACAGAGCTGAAGAAGGCGTTTGCCAAGCCTACCGATTCGCCCGATCCTGACTCCTACAAGGAAATGTAAGGCTTGTGGAGCCAACTGATGGCACGGACATTGTTTGAGCGAGGGGCGCGAACGCCCGGTTCATCCTCAGCGGCGCGGGAGCTGCCGTCTTGAACTATCACTGGAACTGGCGCGTTTTCTGGGAGCCGGCCCCGAGCGGGACCGGCGACTATCTCGACATGCTGCTGTCCGGACTGGTGCTGACGATCGAGACCGCGATTTGCGCCTGGATCATTGCGCTCCTGACCGGAGCCGTGATCGGCGTGCTGCGCACGCTGCCGTCGAAGGCCGCGTCGGGGTTCGGCTTTGCCTATGTCGAATTCTTCCGCAACATGCCGCTGTTGGTGCAGTTGTTCCTCTGGTTCTTCGTCTTGCCGGAGCTTGTACCGCATTCCTGGGGACTTTGGCTGAAGCAATTGCAGAACGCGCCGTTCTATACCGCGGCGATCGGGATCGGGCTGTTCATGTCCGCCCGCGTCGCCGAACAAACACGTTCCGGCATCGGCGCGCTGCCGCGCGGCCAGAAACTCGCCGCCACCGCGCTCGGGCTGACGACCGCGCAAAGCTATCGCTACGTGCTGCTGCCGATGGCGTTCCGCATCATCCTGCCGCCGCTGACTTCCGAATTCCTCTCGACCATCAAGAATACCTCGGTGGCGATCACCATCGGCCTGGTCGAACTGACGGCCGAGGCGCGTGCGATGCAGGAGTTTTCCTTTCAGGTATTCGAGGCCTTCACCGCCGCGACCGTGCTGTATCTTATGGTCAACATCGTCGTCGTCATCGCCATGCGCTTTGTCGAGCGCGGCGTCGCGATCCCCGGCTACATCACGGGGAAGTAGTACGATGTTTGCCAATTTCGATTTCGACGTCATCCGCCGCTCACTCAGCTATCTGTTTTTCGACGGCATGACGTTCACTCTGACGCTGACGGGTCTCGCTACCTTCGGCGGCATCATCTTTGGAACGCTGATTGCGCTGATGCGGTTGTCGGGCATCTGGCTGCTCTCGCGCATCGCCGGCCTCTATGTCGACTTGATGCGGTCACTGCCGCTGGTGCTGGTGATTTTCTGGTTCTATTTCCTCGTGCCCTATATCGGGCAGTGGTTGACGGGGGCGTCACGGCCGATTCGTGTCGGCGCCTTTGCGTCCTCCCTCATCACCTTCACCATCTTCGAGGCAGCCTATTTCTCCGAGATCATGCGCGCCGGCATCCAGTCAATCTCGAAGGGACAACCTGCGGCCGCACAGGCGCTCGGCCTGACTTATGGCCAGACCATGCGCTACGTCGTGCTGCCGCAGGCGTTCCGCAACATGCTTCCGGTGTTGCTGACGCAGACCATCGTGCTGTTTCAGGACACCTCGCTGGTCTATGTGCTGTCGATTACCGATTTTCTGGGCGCAGCCAGCAAGGTCGCGCAACGCGATGGGCGGCTGGTCGAGATGTATCTGTTCGCAGCCGTCGTCTATTTCCTGATTTCCTGTGTTGCCTCTTTCGGCGTCAGGCGCCTTCAGGCGCGCATCGCCTTCGTCCACTAGCAGGGTCATTGATGATCGAGATCAGCCACGTCGATAAATGGTACGGTCCTAGCTTTCAGGCGCTGAAGGATTGCACGACCAGCGTCGCCAAGGGCGAGGTGGTGGTGGTGTGCGGCCCATCGGGATCGGGAAAGTCGACGCTGATCAAATGCGTCAATGCGCTGGAGCCGTTCCAGAGCGGCGAGATCATCGTCGACGGCATCAGGGTCAACGATCCCCGAACCAATCTGCCGAAATTGCGCGCCCGAGTCGGCATGGTGTTCCAGCATTTCGAACTTTTTCCGCACCTGCGGATCATGCGAAAATCTTTGCCTGGCGCAGGAAAAGGTCCTCGGCCGGTCGCATGACGCAGGCGGTCGCGAAGGGTTCGAAACTGCTCGACCGCGTCGGCCTCAAGGACCAGGCGCATAAATATCCGGCGGAACTGTCCGGCGGCCAGCAGCAGCGCGTCGCGATCGCCCGCGCGCTCGCGATGGACCCGATCGCCATGCTGTTCGACGAGCCCACTTCGGCGCTCGATCCCGAAATGATCAGCGAGGTGCTCGACGTGATGGTGGATCTGGCGCGCGACGGCATGACCATGATGGTCGTCACCCACGAAATGGGTTTTGCCAGCAAGGTTGCGCATCGGGTCATCTTCATGGACCAGGGTGAAATCGTCGAAGACGCGCTGAAGGACGATTTCTTCGGCAAACCCCGCAGCGACCGCGCACAGAAGTTTTTGTCGAAGATATTGTCGCATTAGAACGACCCGTCATTACGCGCCGACGGATCGCGCGAATATTCCTTGCAATGACGAAGCTATGCAATTTTGCGCTTCGTGACCCAAAATTCGTCGATCAGGCGCCAAGAGTTTTCGTATATCATGCGGGCATATCGCTTATGACGCCCGCGACAGGAGAAATCGCTTGGATCAGATCGCCTACGTCAATGGCGCGTTCGTGCCGCTTAGGGAGGCCAAGGTCTCCATCCTGGACCGCGGCTTTCTGTTCGCCGACGGCATCTACGAGGTTTCAGCCGTCCTCGACGGCAAGCTGGTCGACAATGCCTCGCATCTGGCGCGGCTGGAACGCTCGGTCGGCGAAATCGCGCTTGCGCTGCCGGAGACGCTCCCGCGCATTGTGGAAATCCAGCGGGAGCTGATCGCGCGCAATCAGCTCGAAAGCGGGCTGGTCTATATGGAGGTTACGCGCGGCGCCGACGTTGGGCGGGACTTTGCGTTTCCAAAGGGCAACGTCAAGCCGACCCTTGTCATGTTCACCGCGGTCAAGGACATCGTCAACGCGCCGGCGGCCAAGACCGGCATCAGCGTGATCACGGTGCCCGATATCCGTTGGGCGCGGCGCGACATCAAGAGCGTCGCGCTGCTGCGCGCAGGTGTTGGCCAAGCAGGCGGCCGCGGAAGCCGGCGCCGGCGAGGCCTGGATGATCGAGGACGGCAAGGTGACCGAAGGCGGATCGTCGTCGGCGTTCATTCTGACCCAGGACGACGTGCTGGTCACGCGTCAGAACTCGACCGCGATTTTGCCGGGTTGCACGCGCAAGGCGGTGGTCGCGCTTGCCGAGGAGCGTCAGCTGCGCGTCGAGGAGCGGCCCTTCACCGTTGACGAGGCGCTCGCGGCAAAGGAAGCCTTCATCACCAGCGCGTCCCTGTTCGTGCAGCCGGTGGTGAGCATCGACGGCAAGACGGTTGCCAACGGCAAGCCCGGGCCGATGGCGACGCGCCTGCGCGAAATCTATATCGATTTCGCCCGCGCCACAGCGGTGTGAATCGGCGCGACCGCGGAAGGCTGCAATCTGCCAAGCTATGCTTGAAACCGCCTGGTGCGAATGTTCACGCTCATCAAAGGCAAGACGACGACACCGCAGCTTTTCTCCTTGCTCGCCGCTCTTCTGGTCGCTGTTTTTTCGGTCACCGATGCCAGAGCTATCTACCCGGAAAGGGCCATCAGGATCGTCGTTCCCTTTGCGCCGGGCGGCGGCACCGACGTGGTTGCGCGCACGCTCGCGCAGGAGATGGCAAAGGACCTCGGCGTCTCCGTTGTCATAGAGAACAAGCCCGGGGCAGGGACCATCATCGGAACCCAGGCGGTCGCCGTCAGCCGGCCGGATGGACTATACGCTGTTGATGGGGACGTTCTCGCACGCGGTCAATTCCAGTCTCAGTGCGAGCCTGCCGTACGATCCGCATAGGGATTTCGCGCCGGTCGCCATGATCGCGCGCTCCTTCAACATCGTCGTGGTCAATCCCCAATCCACCATTCAATCGATCGCGGACCTGATCACGGCAGCGAAGGCCGATCCCGACAAGTTGTCGTATGGGACGTTTGGCGTCGGCACCTCGGCTCATCTGGCGGGCGAGCTGTTCAAGGATCTCGCCAAGGTCAATCTGACGGCCGTGCCTTACAAGGGCGCGGCGCCTGCGATCACCGATCTGATCGGCGGCCAGATCCAGGTGATGTTTACGACGGTTGCGAGCGCGGCCGCGCTGGTCGAAAGCGGGCAATTGCGCGCGATCGCGGTGACGTCGGCGGAGCGTTCGCCCGCCTTTCCGCAACTGCCGACGGTGGCAGAAGCAGGTGTTCCCGGCTATGCCGCCGAGAGCTGGTATGGCCTGTTCGCGCCCGCAGGGACGCCGACCGACATCATCGACCGGCTCAATAAGTCGGCGGCCCTTGCGGTCCAATCCGAGGCGTTCAAGAGGCTCGGCGCGAACGAAGGTTTGGTGATGATTGCGCGTCCCCCTGAGGAGCTCGACCGATACGTCCGCGGCGAGGAGCAACGCTGGCGCCGTGTGATCCAGGACGCCGGGATCAAGGTCGAATAGGATGACGGATGGATGACGCTCTGTTGCAGTGCGGCGGAATATTGGGGGAATACCGGGGTTGCAGAGAGGGCGTCTTTCGGGCACTTGGCGGGACGGCCTTCGGCCCGGTATCAACCCGTCAGCCGGCAATTCGAAAACCATGGAGGATCACAATGTCCAGTACGCTCCAGCGCTCGCTCGCTGTTGCGAGTTTTGCTTTGATCTGCTTCGCATTGCCGGCGTCGGCACAGGATACGGTCCGCATCCGCGGCACCATCGAGAAGGTCGACGGCGCGGCTTACGTTGTCAAGAACCGTGACGGCGCGGAGTACAAAGTGACGGTAAGCGACCCGGGCCTGTATGTGGCGATCGTGAAGTCCACCATGGCCGACATCAAGCCCGGCATGTTCGTCGGCGCGACCGGAACGACGCAACCCGACGGCAGCCAGAAGGCCATCGAGGTCCACATCTTCCCGGAATCGATGCGTGGCACCGGCGAAGGCCATTACGATTGGGACCTCAAGCCCAACACCAAGATGACCAATGCCAATGTCGAGCAGACCGTTGCCGGTGTCGAAGGACCGGTGTTGTCGGTCAAATACAAGGACGGCGAAAAGAAGGTATTGGTGACCCCGGAAACCGCGGTCGTCACCTACATCATGGGCGACAAGAGCGATCTCAAGCCGGGTATCAAGATCTTTGTCGGCGCTGGAAAGAAGCAGGCTGATGGCACGGTGCAAACCCCGCGCGTCACCTACGGCAAGGATGGGTTGACGCCGCCGATGTGACGGGGCGTCGACTTTAACGCACTACCTTTGAAAACAACAAAACGGGAGAGTATTATGCGTCCGATTATTTCGATGACATTGGCGGCTTGCGCCGTCGCAGCGGTGAGTTCGCTGGCCCTCGCACAGGCGCAGACACCGGCCACGCCGCCGGCGCCTCCGTCGGCGGGCGGAACGCCCGACAAGATGCCTTTCGACATTCCGTATGGCACCTCAATCGGACTGGAGCACGCCAAGCAGTTGATGGCCGCGGCCGAAGCCGAGGCCAAGAAGCGGAACTGGAAGATGAACATCGCCATCGTCGATACCAATGGCGAGCCGGTATTGTTCGAGCGGATGGAAGGCGCGCAAATTGCGTCCGGTACGATTTCGGTCAACAAGGCCCGCACGGCGGCGCGCTTCCGTCGCGAATCCCGCCTGTTCTTCAATGCCTTCGAGGGCGGCCACGGCTATGTCGCAACGCTTGATCCCACGTTGGTCGCAAGCCCCGGCGGATTCCCGCTGGTCGAGAACGGCAAGCTCATCGGTGGGATCGGCTGCAGCGGCGGCACCGGCGATCAGGATGCCTTGATCTGCAAGGTTGGCGCCGATCTCGTAAAATAAACGCATTGCCGTCCCGGCGCGCCAGATTGCGCCGAGACAAATTCGTTCTGAGACTATTAGACGCCGCGGCGGGGTAATGTCCGCGGCGTCACTGCGATCCGCTTACGCAACGGTGATCCTCGACCTTTTCTCGTCCCGTAGCGCTACTGGTCGATCCTGATATTGCCGGCCTTCGCCACTTCGCGCCACCGCGCGATATCGGATGCCAGAATCTGAGCGAACTCCTCCGACGAATTGCCCACCGATACGACGCCGAGCGGCTTCAGACGGGCGATGACGTCCGGTAGCCTGGCGATCCGCATCAATTCGCTTTCAAGTTTTTTCACGATTGCGGGCGGCGTTGCTTTGGGCGCAAAGAGCCCGGTCCAGAGTACCGCATCGACGTCGGCGCCGGCCTCCATCATGGTCGGAACATCGGGAAAATCCGCAGACCTTGCCGGCGCAGCAACCGCAAGCGCGCGCAAATGGCCGCCCTGCACCTGGCTCAATACCGGGCCGGCATCGGCAATCGTTAGGGTCACCTGACCGGATATGACGGCCGTGACCAACTCGGTTGCGCTCTTGTAGGGAATGACCTGCATCGGAGCGCCGGTCTTCTGCTTGAACAGCTCGGTCACGAGCTGGAATGAGGCCGACGAGCTCGCGTAATTCGTCTTGTCCGGATTGGCTTTTGCATAGGCGACGAGTTCGGCGACGGATTTGACGGGGGAGGCCGCGTTGACGATCAGAATCAGCGGAAACGAAGCAAGTTCGGAAACCGCTACGAAATCACGGATCGGGTCGTATGGCAGCTTGGCATAGACCGCGGGATTGATGGCCATGCCGCTGGCGCTGACCAGCAGCGTGTAGCCATCGGGATTCGAGTTGGCGACGTGTTCGGTGGCGACGATCGCGCCGCCGCCCGGCCTGTTCTCGATGATGACGGGCTGCCCAAGACTTTCAGATAATTTTTGTCCGAAGATCCGAGCGATGATGTCGTTGCCACCGCCGGCCGCGAACCCGACGACGATGTGAATTGCGCGTGTCGGATATTTCGACGCAACTTCCTGGGCGTACGCGTATCCAAGCATCGCCGCGGTGAAGATCATCAGTCCGAGACATCCGCCGATCAGGGCGTATCTTCCCGAAAGTTTCGCGGACCTTGTTTGACGGCTAACGACGAACATTTCGTCTCAAAGCCGCGTGACGTGAACATGGAGTACGGCGGCCCGGCCATCGTCCAGCGCCGCCAGGCAGCGGTCGATGGCCGGTGCGAGTTCATCCGGCTCTGTCACGCATTCGCCATGCGCCCCGAAGGCTTGTGCAACGGCGGAAAAGTCCCGCCGTTCGCCCTGACGGCCCGACATCAGCCGCGACTGAAACTGATCGGCTTCGGCGGCCACGCCCTTGGGATAGACCCGCTGCACCGCCGATTTCACCGCCTGCCAGCCGCCATTGTCCACCACGACCGTCAGGATCGGAATCCCGTACTGCTGTGCCACCGCGTAGACGCTGTCGGGCGAGAAGAAATGAAATCCGCCGTCGCCGATCACCTGCACGATGCGGCGCTCCGGTCGCGCCAGCTTCAGCCCCAGCGCCATGCCGCCGGAAAAGCCGAGGCCACCGCCGGCGAGCCCGACATAACTGCCCGGTTTGGTGCGCCTGATGTGCTCCTGCAGGACAGGCGCGTTGCGGATCGCTTCGTTCACGACGATATCGTCCTGCGACAATTTTTCGTTCAGCGTCGCGAACAGGAACGCCGGATTGAGCGCGTCGAAAGCACCCTTGTTCGCGCTTGCGGCCGCCCGTCGCTTGGCAGCCGCATCGCGGGAGCCGCTCCAGCCCGCCATGCGCTCGGCGACGCGCCGGCGCCATGCGTCATCGGCGCGCGCTTCCACCGCCTCGAGCACTTGCCGCAGCACGGTCGCGCAATCGCCCTGGATTCGCATGTCGGTCGGAAATCCCCACATCGGAAAATCCGACTTCAGGGGATCGATATCGATCTGTATCCAATTGAGCGCGGCGGCTCGCTTGGCATATTGCGGGATGAACGGTACGTCCGGAATCGAGCAGCAGGCCGAGATCGGCGTGTTCGAGCAAGGGCAGGGGATCGAAGCCGGCGAAGCATGGCGAGGCCTGCGAAATGTTGAGGTCGGTTGAATTGAACTCGGCAACGCGGATGCCGCAGCTCTCGGCCAGTCGCTCCAGCACCGCAACCGCCTCCGGCTTGCGGCCGAGATAGGCCGTCAGCGCAATCGGATTTTCCGCCGCCATCAGGGCTTGCGCGATCGCGTCGACCCGCGTGGGCTCGATCCCGCCTGCCTGCACGCTGCCATATCGCGCCGGCGCATAGGCCGGCATGTCGGCATCGTCCCATTCCTCCGCCAGCGTTTCGCGCGGCAGCATCATATAGACCGGGCCCGGCGGGTCGCTCTGGGCAAAGGCGCTGGCGCGCGCCAGCGCCTCCTTCACCACGATGCCCGACGGCAAGGAATATTCCCATTTGACATAAGGCCTGATGATGCTGGCGATGTCGAATGGGTCCTGCACGAAATGCACATAGGTGTCGCGCGATCCCGGCAGCTCACCGTGCAGCGTATAGGGCGCGCGGCCGGCAAACAGCATGCACCGGCAGCCGGTAGCGAAACATGTTCTGGATCGCCATGCATGCGTTCGCGGTGCCGGCATCGACGTGCACCAACACCGCTTGCGCCCGCCCGGTTGCCAGCGCATGGCCGGCTGCCATGTGCACGGCGACGACCTCGTGCGGGCACAGGATCACCTCGGGGTGCTTACGCCCTTCACGGTCCCACTGGGCCAACGCCTCGATCAGCGACACGTGATCGGTGCCGAGATTGGCGAAGATATATTCGACGCCGAGATCGACGAGGCCTTGCAGGAAATGGTGCGCGGTCGAGTGGCGGCTCATGCCGTCTTCCCCACTGCGGCTTCCGCAACAAATCTGTTGCGCAATGTGCCAATCCCGGTGATCTCGATCTCGACGACATCACCGGCCTTGATATCCGGCGATGTGCCGTCGGTTCCCATCCAGATCACGTCGCCCGGCCAAAGCGTGAAATATTTCGTCATTTCGACGATGAATTCGTTGATGCCGAAGATCATGTCATTGGTACGGAACCGGTTGCTCTCCTTGCCGTTCAACCTCACGATGGTTTCCATCTTGTCGAGATCAACCGAGGTTTCGATCCACGGTCCCATCGGCTTGAAGGTGTCGGTATTCTTGGATCGCCACAGTCCACGGTCGGCCTTCTGCCAGGAGCGCTCGCTGACATCGTTGCCGATAGTGTAGCCGAATATGCAGGACGTCGCGTCGTGCTTGCCAAGGTGCTTTGCCTTCTTGCCGATCACGACGACTAATTCACCCTCGTAGTGGATCTTCTCGGTCGCGGTCGCGGGAATAACCACCTCTTCGTCGTGGGCGATCAACGCGTTCTGCGCGCGATAGCCGATCTCGGGCCGCGTCGGGATGTTTGGTATCTCGCCGCGTTTATCGGCGGCTTCCTTGAGGTGTTTCACGTAGTTCAGGCCGACGCAGTAAAACGTGCGCGGCACGAGCGGCAGTTCGATCTTCACATCGGCCAAGGGATATGTGCGTGTCGTGCGTTGCCATTCGCCGAGGGGATCGCCGCTGACCGGGATCACGCGGTCACCTTCGACGATGCCCCAGGATATCTGCTTGTTCGCGGTAAACCTAAGCCAGCGCACGCGCTATCCCCTCATCCCGCCTCGGCTGCTGCATGGCCCGGAAAGCCGCCGGGCGATGGCAACGTCGTCTGGTCGGCGAAGCATTCGAGGAAGAACTTCGCCCCGTCGGCGTAAGTCGCTCCATCAGGCAGTTCGAGACTTGCGCACCAAGCGCGAGGCATCGGCTGCCGCACGTCGCGCAGCTCGAGAGCGGTGCCCCACCACCACGCCGGCGCAGGCGATCGCGTCGGCTGCGGAATCGCGCGCCAGCGGGTGAATTCGCTTACGGCGCGCTCGAATTGCACGTTCAAAGCCGGATGCATTCAATTCTCCAAACGGTACTTCTCCGAGTGAAAAACGATCAGATCTCGACACGGGAATAGACCGCTTTCGTTGGGGTTATTTCTCTTCCGCCGCAGTTGCGGTCGCCGGGCCTTCGCCCATGATCAAGAGCACGGCGTCCTCATCCTTGGCGCCGTCCCAATGAACTTGCTTGCCGAAATGGGTGACAAAACTTCCGGCCGGCATGGGCGTGGTGTTGGCCGGATCGAATTTCGGTCCCGAACCTACCCACCAGGTTCCCTGCAGAACAACGATGTAACGGTCGTTGGGATGGAAGTGGGGTCGGCTGAAATGATTGCCCTTGGTCCACTTAGTGTAAACCATGTAAAAGCCGGGCTTGCTCGGATCGCCGACAACGACGGCATTTTGCGCGCCGCGGGCATCGACCGCGCTCCACGGAATCTGATCCGGAAGTTTGTAGATTACCGCGGCCGGGTTGAGTTCGGCGGCCGAGCCGATGCTCAACATGCCGGCAAGCGACAATGGCATCAGCAGATATCGCCAAAACCGATGCGTAAATTTCATGATTTCCTCCCTCGAATTCCGCGGATTGGACATTGCCACTGCCGCGTGTTTCTCTCTAACATCATTTTATGCTAGCCGGTCTCGCTCCAGCGGTGCAAGAGGCGGCCTCGCATGCGTGGCGCGCGAGATCGCAGATCGGGAAATAGCAGAAGGAGAGGGGACACAAGGTGCGCTTATCGCACCGCGCGCTGCCACTAGCGGTGCTTGTTGCGCCGCGTCC
Source organism: uncultured Alphaproteobacteria bacterium (assembly GCA_963722265.1). Classification (GTDB taxonomy): domain Bacteria; phylum Pseudomonadota; class Alphaproteobacteria; order Rhizobiales; family Xanthobacteraceae; genus Bradyrhizobium. Next base: position 337,855 of record CAVRKR010000006.1, read on the forward strand.
GTTCGGCCCTCGAACTCCGGCTGCCATTTAGCAGCAAATAGAGCGCACGGGGGTTGGTGGTCAGATAGCGCCAGAACAGCCGGCGCGGTTCGAGCCAGATTCGCCAGGCCCATTCCAGGCCGACGTCCTGCATCCACTGCGGCGCGCGGCGCCGGCGGCCTGAAAGGAAGTTGAACAATCCGCCAGAGGTCTTGATGACGCCGACATTGACAAGCCGCGGGGTGAACTCCGCGACAAACGCCTGCTCGTAGGGAACGCCAAGCGCTACCCACAGATAGTCCGGCGCAAGCGCGTTGATTTCGTCGACCTTGGCGCGCAGCGCGTCGCCCCTGAGATAGCCGTGGCAATGTCCGACGATCCGCAAGCTTCGGGATACATGTTGCGGACGTTGGCGACCGCAGCGGCATTCTCGTCTTCGTCGGCGCCGAACATATAGAATGTCAGCCCCGCCGCTTGCGCCTTGCCGGCGACGACGTGAAACAGGTCGGTGGTCGCAACCCGCTCCGGCAGCGGCATCGGCGAATTCAGTCGCGACACCGTGACGAGCGGCTGGCCATCGGCGTTGATGAGATCGGCGGCGCGAAACAGCCGGTCCGTCATGGGTTCGGTCGAGCAGCGTGCCAGCACCTCGCCATTGGCGGAAGTCAGATACAGCGGACGGCCGGTGCGGCGAATTCGGGAATACCACGTCGATCATGAAATTGGCGGTCTGCTCGAGGTCGAGCACGGCGAGCCGCAGTCCGCCCAGCGAGATTCTGGGGACGCTGGCCGTGGCGGCCCTGCCTACGGGATTAGCACGGCGCTCAAGCATATTGTCTTGTCTCGCTGGCGAGTTGTTGGCCGCTGGATGGAGTTCGTTGAGGATCGACGCCGATCAGCTTGCGCTCGGCGCCGCCGAGGGCCGCGATGATGTCTTCCATGCAGTCGTTGATGTCGAGATTTGCCGGCAGGATCGCGACAAGGCCGTCGGCGACGTCGAGCAGCTTGCGGTCGGCCACGCTCCAGGGCATCGCCGGGCCGTCGAGGATCACGAGATCATAGCCGCCGGCGGAGCGGGCCTGCGCGATCGCCTTGCGGATGGCATCGCTTGCTTTGGCATGTCGCCGGCCGACGGCAGGATCGAGATGCCATTTGCGGTCTTGATGGCGCGCGAAGCCTTGCTGCCGATGCTGAGCCAGCCGAGACGGCTTGCCTCGCGTTTGCCGAGGCCGGCCAACCTGTTCGAGAGCGTGTGATGAGCGTGATCGGCATCGATCATCAGTACCTTGGCGCCGTCGCGGGCAGCCGCCAGCGCGACATTCAGCGCGGCGATGGTGCGATCACGGCTGGCGCCGGCGCCGATCACGGCCAGAACCGGCGTCACCTTCGCCGGTCGAACGCCTGCCGAGCGTCTCGCGCATCTCGCGCATGGCGTTGAGGAAGGTGGTCAGCGGCGAGCCCGCCCGCAGCGTCGGCCAGCCCAGCCGTGTCAAGTCGGGAATGCCGCCGTTTGCCAGGATTCCGCCCAGCGTCCGCATCACGTCGGATTCCTGCAGCCGCGCGATCACAGGCTTCTCGACCGGCGCAGCCGGTCTGTCGCGGTAGCGGTTTCCGGCGGCGGAGCTTTCGGTGTCGGCGCTCCGGTGACGCTTTCGGCGCCGACCGGACGTGGTCTCGCCGGCGTCGCGCGAGCAGCCGATCGGCCGCGACGAACCAGCCCGCTGCGGCCAGCGCGCCGAGCACAAGACCGATCATCGCAAGCAGGCTCATGGCCGGCGGGAACGCGCGCCGCTGCGGCACGGTGGCTTCGCCGATGATGCGCGCGCTCGAGGTGTTGAGGCTTTCCTGTTCCTCGGTTTCGCGCGAGCGCTTGAGGAAGGATTGATAGACGTCGCGGCTGGCTTCGACGTCGCGTTCGAGTTCGCGTAGCCGTACCGACGCCTGGCTGAGCTGGACGCTCTGGCGCTTTTGCGCCTCCAGCGCCTTGCTCAGCGAGGCCTCGTAGTCGCGCGCGCGGGTCAGGTCGTTTTTCGCCGACTGGGCGAAGCGCTCGACTTCTTCGTTGACGGTGCGGCGCAGATCTTCGACCTGCTTTTCCATCTGCCGCAGCGAAGGATGCAGCGGCCCAATTCGCTGGTCAGCTCCGCATAAGCGCTTGCGGGCTTCGGCATATTGCGCGCGCAGATTGGCGATGGTGGGAGACTGCAGCGCCTCCGGAATGGCGCCGGCGTCGCTGGCAGCGCGGCGGCTGGCTTCGATCTGGTCGTATTTGGCTTGCGCGTCGAGCGTCATCGCGCGCGCGGCGGCAAGACGCTGGTTGCTCGCCGAAAGCTGCTGGTCGCTGATCAGCGTGTCCTGGGTGCCGACGAAATTGTTTTGCGCCTTGTAGACCGCAAGCGCGTTCTCCGCGGTGCGAAGCCGCTCCTGCAATTCCTTGAGCCGGCCCGACAGGTCGCGTTGTCGCGCGCCGTGCGGCGGTGGCTTGCGAATTCTTTGATTCGGCCAGATAGGCGTTGGAGATCGCATTGGCGAGCATCGCCGCCTTTGCCGGGTCGTACGACCAGACATCGATGTCGACGATGAAGGTACGATCGGTCTTCTTCACATTGATATGACGGTTCAGGGCCTCCAGCGCCACCATCTGTCCAAGCCTGGGTTCGTTGCGCACTTCCGCCCGCTTATCCCGGCATTAACGATGAATCCTTCGCGGGCGCGATCGCAGTTGTCCAGGTCGCCGGCGGAATGAACTGCAGCGGATTTCGCGGCCGCATGCCTGTGGCAAGTTTTCAGCGGGCGAGGGAAGTCAGACCTCCCGCACCACGCCGGGTCTGCCCGCTGCGCATTCCAGCGCATCGCGGTCCCATTTGGCGGCATTGGCTGCGGCCTCATAGGTGCTTTGCAGGAATTCCAGCAGCGCCTGGTCTGGCCGGAGCGCGGTGCGAACCGCGTCATAGGGCAGGATGAATTCGCCGAGCGTCTCGCTGAAGAAGGCCGCATCGGGGCGCACCTGCGTGGATCGGAATCCGGCCGGTTCGGGATAGGCATAGGAATAGAACGCAGGGTAATCGATCGCCCCGGAGCCGGGCCAGAAGCCCGCACTGCTCACCTCGTGAGAATACGCCTCGCAAGCAACCGCATCGGACAGATGCGGCACGCCGCCGGGATGGCGCGGCGCGCGGCGGCCGGAGAAACGCGCAACTGCAAGGTCGAAGCTGCCCCAGAAAAAATGCACCGGGCTTGCCTTGCCGAGGAAACCGGTGCGGAATTGCTTGAGCACGCGGTCGGCGCTGACGAGGATTTGCAGAAAGCGTTGTACGGCGCCCGGGTCGTAAGTTGCGTGCAGTTCGTCGTCTGAAAATCGGATCGGGTTCGGCAACTCGTTGGGCATGTCGTCGATGGCGATGTGGATGTCGAGTTCGGCGAGCGCCGTCATCACGGCCGTGTAGAAACTCGCGACCGAATGACCGGCAAGCGCCAACCGCCGCGTGGCGCCGCCACTGGTCGAAATCCGTAAGTGATGATGGATGAAGTCGAAGTCGATCTGAAATGCGCGCCCGCCATCGGGAATCGGCGAAGTCGTCAGGCCGTAGGTCGTGACGTAAAGCGCGACATGCCAGGAGTGGTTCAGCCAGGGCGAACGCGCCAGCCGAATCTTGCCGACGATCTGGGTCCACAGATGCAGCGTGGCGTAAGTCTCGCGCCAGGCGGCGGTGGGCAATTCCGGCCAGGGGGGCACGTTACTCATGCATCACCGTTGCGCTGTCATCGGCATCCTCCAAGGCACGATGAAGACGGTCGTGGCCTTCCCCCAGCGCCAATCATGGAGCTGAATTTGGCACGAAGGGAGGCAGAGGGGCGGCGTGTCCCCAACTTTGCGACCTAGGTCTGGTTCCCGATGGCCTTGCTTGCCTGACGAGCGTCGAGGCACCACGAAATCGCCGAAATCGGGATGGGGCAGCAATTCGGAAGCGAAATGCCGCCCCATCGGGTCAACCATGCAGTTTTTTTGCCGTCTCTCCGATCGCACGGCCCTGGTATCGCGCGCCTGCGAGTTCGTTTTCGGATGGCTGGCGGCTGCCGTCGCCGCCGGTGATCGTGGTCGCGCCATAGGGCGCGCCACCGGTAACCTCGTCGAGCTTCATTTGACCCTGGAAGCCGTAATTCAGGCCGACGATGGTCATGCCGAAATGCAGGAGGTTGGTGATGATGGAGAACAGCGTGACTTCCTGGCCGCCGTGCTGGGTCGCGGTGGCGGTGAAGGCGCCGCCGACCTTGCCGTGCAGCGCGCCCTTCATCCAGAGTCCCCCCGCCTGATCGAGGAAATTCGCCATTTGCGATGACATGCGGCCAAAGCGCGTGCCGGTGCCAACGATGATGGCATCGTAATTCGCAAGCTCTTCGACTTTCGCCACCGGGGCTGCCTGATCGACCTTGTAATGGGAGGCCTTCGCGACCTCGGGCGGCACCAGTTCGGGCACGCGCTTGATATCGACCGTCGCGCCGGCTTCGCGGGCACCTTGGGCAACTGCGTTCGCCATGGCCTCGATGTGACCATAGGCCGAGTAATAGAGAACGAGAACTTTAGTCATGATTGATCTCCGGTTTGATTTGTTGAGGAAGTCTCATTGCCGGGCCTGACCCGGCAACGACATGGGCGTCCGGGGTCATCCGGCGCGAAGACGCGCGGAGCCTGTCATCGGGCCGCGCTCTTGCGCGGACCTTTCGGCGCTTTGCCCCCGGCGTGTGAAGTTGAGTAGGTTGTGGCGGCTCGGACGGTTACGCCGCGTCGACCAGCACCAGTTCGGAATCTTCCAGCGCGGTGATCTTGAGCTCCGCCTCATCGCGGATCGCGACGCCATCGCGCGCATTGACGCGAACGCCGTTGATCTCGACCTTGCCGGCCGCCGGCACCAGATAAAGGCTGCGCATCTTGTGGGGCGCGTATTGCGCGCTCTCGCCGGCTTTCAGTGTGGTGGCGAGCACCCGCGCGTCGGCGCGGATCAGCAGCGCCTCCTTGTCGGCGGCAAATCCGCTGGCGATGGTGACGAAATTGCCGGAGCGGTCCGACTTCGGAAATGGCTTCGCGCCCCAGGTTGGCTGGCCGCCTTCCGTCGTCGGTTCGATCCAGATCTGGAAGATTTTTGTCGGATTCGGCTCCAGATTGTATTCGGAGTGACGAATGCCGGAGCCGGCGCTCATCACCTGAACGTCGCCCGCTTCGGTGCGGCCCTTGTTGCCGAGGCTGTCCTGGTGGGTGATGGCGCCCTCCCGTACATAGGTGATGATCTCCATGTTGGCGTGGGGATGCGGAGGAAAGCCGGTGTTCGGAGCGATCTCATCGTCGTTCCAGACCCGCAAGGCGCCGTGGCCGATATTGCCGGGGTCGTAGTGACTGCCGAATGAGAAGTGGTGCTTGGCTTTCAGCCAGCCGTGGTCGGCGGCGCCGAGTTTATTGAAAGGTCTGAGTTCGATCATGGGATGCTTCCTTGAGTTCTGATGACCCTCTGGATAAGCATTTTCGGATCATGCATAAATAGAAACAATGGAAACATATTGTTTCCATTTCTTCGCTTGTGAGACAACCCCGATGGCAAAACTTCCCGATTTCGAAGGCCTGGCGATTTTCGCAAAAGTCGTGGAATTACGGTCATTTGCGGCAGCAGCCAGCGAACTTGCGCTGTCGAAGGCGACGGTTTCGAAAGCGGTCGGCCGGCTGGAGAGGCGGCTCGGCGCGCGGCTGTTCAACCGCACCTCGCGGCGGCTCGCCTTGACCGATGCCGGGCAGAAATTGTCCGCCCGCGCCGAGCGTCTGTTGGCCGATGGCGAGGCCGCGGAGAACGAGGCGGTGGCGCAATCGGTCTCACCGCGCGGTCTCGTCCGCCTCGCGGTGCCGATGACGTTCGGGATCAAAGCGGTGGCGCCGGTCTTGCCGGAATTTCTGCAAACCTATCCCGATGTCGCCATCGACCTTCACCTGAGCGATGCGATGGTCGATCTGATTGGCGAAGGGTTCGATGCAGGCTTACGCATCACGGCGCAGCTGCTGGATTCCTCGCTGATTGCGCGCCGGCTCTGCCCCGTGTCGCGTCACACCGTTGCGGCGCCCTCCTATCTGAAACGCCACGGCCTGCCGACGCACCCGATGCATCTCGCGCAACACAAATGCTTTGGATACGCCTATATGTCCGCGCCGGACGTCTGGCACTACAGCAATGCCGCAGGCGAAAAGGCCAGCGTTCGTCCCTCCGGCCAGTTACGCGTCAACAATGGCGAGGCGCTGTTGCCGGCGGTGATCGCCGGCCTTGGTATCGCCGATCTGCCGGACTTCATCGTCGCCGACGCCATCGAAGCCGGCGAAGTCGAAGTGATCCTGAGGGCCTGGAAGCAGCCCGAAGGCGCGGTGCATCTGGTGACACCGCCGGGCGGCCCGCGTCCGGCGCGCGTCGAGGTGCTGGCGGATTTCCTGGCCAAGCATTTTGCCAAGGCAAAGCGACTAAAGTCACCACGCCGCGTATGAACGGCGCATCGGCGCCAAGCTTTGCCCCTTGCTCAGTTCAGGCTATAGGCTGCATCCAACGACAAGGCGAAAATCTCCGGGAGGAAGCAGCCGATGAATCGACGTGAACTTCTCAAGGCAACGGCTGCGCTGCCGCTGTTGCAAACCGCGCGCCCGGCGTCCGCCCTGGCGCAGGCCGCCTGGCCGGCCCGCACGATCGCGATGATCGTACCGTTTCCGGCCGGCGGTCAGGCTGATCTTGCCGCCCGGCCGGTGGCACTGGCGCTGGAGAGGATTCTCGGCAAGTCCGTCATCGTCGACAATCGCGCCGGCGGCGCGGGTGGCGCGATCGGCAACGCCGCGGCGGCGCGCGCCGAGCCCGATGGCTATACGCTACTGATGACGCTGTCGTCGCTGGCGGTGTTGCCGGAGGCTGATCGCCTGTTCGATCGTCCGCCCGTTTACGAGGTCTCGCAATTTGCGCCTGTAGCGCGCGTGCTCGCCGATCCCACGCTGCTCGCGGTACCGGCCTCGGCGCCGTGGAAGACGCTGGCCGACTTTGTCGACGATGCCAAGAAACGTCCCGGTCAAATTCCCTACGGCTCGTCTGGTCCCTACGGCACGCTGCATGTGGCGATGGAAATGTTTGCCGCGTCCGCCGGCATCAAACTGCTTCACATTCCATTCCGCGGCGCCGGTCCTGCGCTCAACGCGATTCTCACCGGAACCGTGCAGGCCTTGGCATCGGCGCCGGGCACGCTGAAGCAGCAAGTCGATGATGGAAAAATGCGCGTGCTCGCCAATTGGGGCGCGGAGCGTATCGCGAGTTTTCCCGACCTGCCGACGTTTAAGGAACTCGGCTACAAGGACGTCGAATTCTACATCTGGGCAGGCCTGTTCGTGCAAGCCGCACTGCCGATACCGATCATGATGAGGCTGCGCGAGGCGATGGCGCAGGCGGTGAAAAGTCCCGAGGTGATCAAGACGTTCGAGACCGCAGGCAGTCCGGTCGCCTATATGGATGCGCCCGAATTTTCGGAATTCGTGAAAACCGACAGCGCACGTCTGGTCGCTGCCGTGAAGAAAATCGGCAGAGTGGAATAGCGGGACGCGCGATTGCAAAGTAGCGCCGGAACGACGGTATCCGTGGCGGGCGAAGCAAGACGCGGCCCCTCACATTTAGTTGTTTGGCGCGAACCTTCGCCGGCCTCATTCATTTTGAAACATGCGTGGACCGCTTTGTCTGAGCGAATATGCACGTCCCCTTGCAATTTCAGAGGAGGGATCGGACATGCGAACGCAGCGATTTTGGCTGAGCCTTGTGATTTCGACCGTCTGCGGCGTTGTACCTGCGTTTTCGCAGGAATACCGCGGAACCCTTGAGCAACAGATGGCCTGCACGCCGGACGTTTTCCGCCTCTGCGGCGCACAGATACCCGACGCCAACCGGATCGTCGCGTGTCTGCAGCAAAATACGCCGCAGTTGAGTCCGGCATGCCGCGCAGTATTCGATTCAAGTGCCGGCGCATCGCCGGAAGGCCCTCCGCAGCAGGCACCGCCGAGACGACGCGACTATCAGTACAACTATCAATATTATCAGTAGAGCGCGCGTGATCGTCGTATCGGCTGAGACTGACGGAAGCTCTCAGCAGACGTCGATCCATTCGGCGGCGACCAGTTCGGCCATGCGCGATGGCGGGATGCGCACCGCGCTGTGGATCGAGCCAGCGGCAGGAACTACCTCGTCGAATTCCTTCAGCGAGATGTCGCAGTAGACCGGCAGCGGCACCTTCAGACCAAACGGACAGACGCCGCCGACTTCGTGGCCGGTGATGTCGGCGACCTCATCGAGACCGAGCATCTTCGGCTTGCCGCCGAAACGCGCCTTGACCTTCTTATTGTCCATCCGTGAGGTGCCGCTGGCGACGATCAGGATCACCTGTTCGCCGATCCGTAAGGACAGCGTCTTGGCGATCCGCGCCGGCTCGACGCCGTAGGCCTCCGCGGCCAGCGCTACCGTTGCCGAACTCTTCGGTGATACGATCACGGAAATGTCGGGCGCCTTTTCGGCGAAGAACGCGCGGACGGATTCAAGGCTCATGGACGGGCGATCAGCTCGGGCAATTCCGACAAGGCATGGATACGGTAGTCGGGCTCAAGACCAAGTTCGTCCATTTGGGTGCGGATCGCCTTGAACATCGTGAGCGGTGGGATGACGTCGCTCTTGACACAGGCTAGCGCCATCGCTTCCGGCGTGACCCGCTCGATCCAGGCGACGTTTAATCCAACGGATTTGGCGCCACAAGCATCCCACGGATTCGACGACACGAACAGTACCTCGACCGGCCGCACGCCGAGTTTCGCCTCGATCAGGGCGTAGGCATCCGGCGCCGGCTTGAATATTTTCCGGGCGTCGATGCTGATGGTGGCGTCGAGCACCCGGTCCAGGCCGGTATTGTGCACCAGCGTGTTGAGCATGGCGGAAGAGCCGTTGGAGAGTATCGCGAGCTTGCAACGCTTCAGCGTTTCAAGCGTGGCGATCGCGTCCGGATAGAGATCGAGGTGCAGATATTTATCCATGATGCGCTCGAAGGTTGCCGCATCATGCGTCAGCCCGAGCAACCGGATGGTGTAGGCGAGCGAATCCCTGGTGATGACGGAGAAATCTTCGTAGCGTCGCATCAGCGAGCGAAGCCAGGTGTATTCGAGTTGCTTGATGCGCCAGATTTGGGTGATGATCTCGCCATAGCCGGGAAATGCCTCCTCGGTGACGGCCGCCACCGACTGAATGTCATAGAGCGTGCCATAGGCATCGAAAACAATAGCTTGGATCGTCACGGGATACTCTCTCTTTCACGAAGTGAACCGATGGGGGCCTGCCTTTGCGCGTCTATTTCGGCGTCATGCCGGTATGGACCTGCAGGAGGAACGCGTCGAAACGTTGCTCGTTCTCCGCATCGCGCCCCCACACGAAGGTCCCGAGAAGGGCGCCCAGGAAACCGAGCGGCAGCGATACGACGGTCGGATTGACCAGCGGCCACGATGCCTCGCTGCCGCGCATCGCCGGTCCGATCATCGCCAGCACCACCGATGACAGAAGCCCGACCGTCATTCCGCCGACGACGCCGCCGGTGTTGAACCGCCGCCAGAACAGCGAAAGGACCAGGACCGGAAAGTTGGCGCTGGCAGCGACGCATATGGCAAGGATCACGAGAACGGCGACGTTGACGCCTTGGGCAAGAATGCCAAGCGCAATCGCCAGAAGGCCGATTACGACTGCCGCGATTCGGGCTAGCCAAACCTCCTGCTTGCCTTCCACCCGACCGCCCTTGACCCAGTTGACATAGAAGTCATGGGCAATTGCACCCGATGTCGAAAGTGTCAGGCCCGAGACAACCGCAAGAATGGTCGCTACCGCGACAGCGGCCACAAAGCCAAGCATGAGGTCGCCACCGAAGGTGCCTTTGCCGCCACCGAGATATTGCGCGAGCAGCGGCAGCGTCAGGTTGCCGCCCTTGTCGGCGGCGCGAAGAACATCCTGTCCGACAAAGTCGGCAGCGGCGAGCCCGAACAACGTGGTGCCCGCGAAGAAGGAGCCGGCCAGAAACATCACCCACACCACTGAGCGCCGCGCAGTCCTGGCATCCGGGACGGTGTAGAACCGCGTCATGACGTGTGGCAATCCGGCAAGGCCAAGCGTGTAACCAAGTCCGAGCGATATCTGGTCGAACGGGTTTTTCAGGTAATTGCCCGGCAGCAGGTATTTGGCGCCGTATTTTTGCTCTGCCTGCGCAAACAAGGTCAGCGGATCGAAGTGCACCAGCATCAGGATCATGACAAGCATGATTGCGCCGGCGCTCAACATCAGCACGGCCTTGACGATCTGCACCCAGGTGGTTGCCAGCATGCCGCCGAAGGCGACGTATACGATCATGCTGACGCCGACGAAGATTACCGCCCAGTCATACGTGATGCCGGTGAGTAGACGCAATAGAACACCGGCGCCGGCCATCTGCGGCATCAGATAGGCGAAATTGACGACCACGGTCCCAGCAATCGCGGCCAGCAGCGATGTCCGCGTCTGCATGCGGCTGCGAACAATGTCACCGAGCGTATATCTTCCGGTATTGCGAATCGGCTCGGCCATCAGGAACAGCACGGTGCAGAATGCCACAAGCGGTCCCAGAGCGTAGAGCGCTCCGTCCATGCCGTAGAGCGCGGTCAATCCGGTGAATCCCAGAAAAGCGGCCGCGCTGCACCAGTCGCCGGCCAGCGCAAAGCCATTCTGCGCGGCGGTAAGCCCACTATCGGCGGCGTAGAAGCCAGCTGTCGTCGACGTGCGCTTTGCCGCCCAATAGGTAATGGCAAGGGTGACCAGGAGAATGACGAGGAAAATGCCAAATGTGAGGTTCATGTCGGTTTCCCCGACTCCGAAAGTTCCATTGCGACTTTCGCCGCGAGCGGATCGAACTTGTCTGCGGCTATACGCCCGTAGATGATCGCAAGCCCCCACGACAAGAGGTAGTTGAATGCGATCAGGATGAAGCCGAGATTGATCGCGCCGACTACTCTGGTTCCCATCAAGTCCCTGGCGAACCCGGCAAGCGCGGTCAGGCCGATATAGCCAACCATGAATATGGTGGTCATCGGCACCAGGTATCTCAACTTTTCGGCGATCAGCAGCCTGACCGCGCCATGCGCGACCTCAAGAGATGCTTCGTTGCGAGCCATGTTTACTTCCCCCCCAATCTCTTGATTTGCCCCGCACTGCAGCGGGTTGGCCAACGGCTGAGCGCGTGGTGATACGCAGGCCGGACCGAACTTCTTTACCGGCGGCCCTTGAAGTGACAAAATGAATAATCGCGATGATCGGTATCGTATTTTACGATGATGGGACGGTGAATGAATTTCGACATCGACTGCCTTCGCTCATTCATGGTGGTCGCCGATACGATGAGTATTTCGCGTGCTGCCGAGACTGTCGGCCGCTCGCAGTCTACCGTGAGTCAGCAGATCGCCAAGCTCGAAGCCCAGATCGGCAAGGGTCTGCTGACCCGGCGCAGGGGCCGTGTAATCAACCTGACCTCCGAGGGCGGCAAGCTCGCGCAATATGCGCGGCGCATTCTCCAGCTCAACGACGAGGCCTATGCCTCGATGTCCGACGACGTGCTGACCGGTTTCGTCCGTCTCGGCGTGCCGCTTGATTTCTTTGGCCGCGACTTCACGGCGTGGCTGGCGCGATTCAAGAACCGGCATCCGATGGTGGGGCTGGAGGTCGAGGCCAACCAGTCGGAGAATCTGATAAAGCGCAGCGCCCGCGGGGAATTCGACCTGGCCTTCTTCAAACAGCAGGCCGGCGCGAAGAACGGCACCGTTGCGCTGCGCGAGCAGTTGGTTTGGGTCAGCGGTCCGAACTATGCGTCGGATATCGGGGACTCCGTGCCGCTCATCCTGTTTCCGGAAGGGTGCGCCTATCGCCATTGCGCGGTCGCGGCCCTGCGGGATCACAGACGGCCGTGGCACGTCAGTTTTGTTAGTCCGAGTTTCGAGTGCCTGAAGTCAGCCGCGGTGGAAGGCATGGGGATCACCGTGCTGGCGCGAGCACTCGTCACGCCGCCGCTGCGCGTAGTTCGTCATGGCTTGCGGTTGCCGCAGCTACCGACCGTCGAATTGGCCTATTCATTCGGTGCTCGCAGCAATTCCCGCGTTGTCAGCGAGCTTGCCAATTATCTTGCGGACAGCTTGACAAATGCCGGGAACTTGCGCGGGCCGCAGACCATATCCTGATCGACCGCGCTAGATGTTCAGGAGCTTGCGCGCGTTGGCCTTTAGCACTTTTGGCCTGATCTCGTCGCGAATCTCGAGCTTGGCAAAATCCGACAGCCAGCGATCGGGGGTGATCACCGGCCAGTCCGAGCCGAACAGCATCTTGTCCTGCAGGATGGAGTTGATGTAGCGCACGAGGATGGGCGGAAAATATTTCGGCGACCAGCCCGAGAGGTCGATATGGACATTCGGCTTGTGGGTCGCGACCGAAAGCGCTTCTTCCTGCCAGGGGAAGGACGGATGCGCCAGGATGATCTTCAAGTCGGGAAAATCCGCCGCCACATCGTCTAGGTACATCGGGTTGGAATATTTCAGCCGCATCCCCATGCCGCCCGGCATCCCACTGCCTACTCCGGTCTGTCCGGTATGGAACAGCGCGATGGCGCCGCCATCACTGATGGCCTCGTACAGCGGATAGGCCATGCGGTCGTTGGGATAAAAGCCCTGCATGGTCGGATGGAATTTGAAGCCCTTGACGCCGAATTCTTCGATCATCTTCTTTGCCTCGCGCACCCCCAGCTTGCCCTTGTGGGGATCAATGCTGACGAAGGGGATCAGCACGTCGGAATTTTCGCTGGCTGCCTCGAGCATCTCGTAATTGTTGTAGCGGCGGAAGCCGGTCTCGCGCTCGGCGTCGACCGGGAAAATCACCGCGGCGATCTTCTTGGCGCGGTAGTAGGCCGCGGTTTCCGCGACCGTCGGGGGATGCTTGTTGGGCGACTTGAAGTACTCGGCCATCTTTGCCTGAAAATCGTCATAGCCGTCGTCGCCGTGCAGGCCACAGGGCTCCTCGGCATGGGTATGAATGTCGATCGCCACGACGTCTTCAATATTGGGCAGCTTCAAGTTGGACATTTTCCGGTTCCCGGGGGCGGCTTGATTGTAGAATTCTGGGAATTGATTATACCCTATAACAAATTGGCAAGACAGTGGAACGAGCCGGCGGAAAATGGGTGGATGCCATGGTGCAGCCGAACGCCTTCGAGACCGATTTCTGGAAGCATGCCAATCTGCGAAAGGTTTGGGACGACATCGTTCCCGGCGAGCCGCGCAAGACCATTCCCTACACGCTGACGAAAGACGCCATTGAGCTCTATTGTGCCGCGGTTGGCGAGGACCATCCGCTTTATTTCGACGAGGACTACGCCAGGACCACGCGGTACGGCGGATTGATCGCGCCGCCATCGATCCACATCCTCCTGATGTTTGCCTGCACGCCGGCTGACGACTGGATGCGCTCGCCCGGCACCATCAATGCCGGGCAGTCCTGGAGCTACAACATTCCGGCGCGACCGGGCGACGTGATCACGCTTGAGGCGCGCGCACTGGACAAGTTCATCAAGCGCGAGAGATTGTTCGTGGTGCATGACAACGTCTTCTTCAACCAGCATGGCGAGGTGATTTGCTCGGGCCGCGGCTGGACCATCCGGCCAACGTAAGGGGAGAGCGACCGTGACGACGACGTTCGAAAGCCTGCATAGCGGCGACGCCATCGAGGGGCCGAAATTCGCGGTAAGCCGCGAATCCATTCGGTTGTTCTGCGACGCCTCGCTCGACTACAACCCGCTGCATCTCGACGACGAGTTCATGATGGGCGATTTCGGCAAGACCAAATTCGGCGGCGTCATCATGCACGGCATGAATAATTTCGGGCTGATCTCGCGGATGATCACCGATTGGGCCTATCCCTTGGGCGCCATTCACCGCCGCCTTGAAACCCGTTGGGTCAAGCCGGTACGGCCCGGCGACACCATCCAGCCCGCAGGGGTCGTGAAATCCAAGCAGTTGACCTCGAACTCGCGTTGGGTGCTGATCGATGTCCTCGTCTGCAATCAGGCGGGCGAGAAGGTCGCGACCGGGGAGGCCATGGTCGAGTTCCCGCCGCACTGATTTACGTGCCGGGACGCCGGGATGAAAGCAGGCCCCATAGTTCGGTTGGACCCGCCGAGGAGGACCTTCAACCGCCTGTTCGGATTGACATTCGACCGCCCAATGGCATAGAAACCGCGCGTCCCGGGCGGTACGTCCGCCGGCGGGACAAAAGCCTATATTGCTATTTCGATCTTCCAGAACGATCGCGCCGAATACGGCCTTTCAAAGCATCAGGATTGTCCCATGAAGGTCCGTAACTCGCTGAAATCGTTGCGCGGTCGCCACCGCAACAACCGTCTGGTCCGCCGCAAGGGCCGGGTCTATGTGATCAACAAGGTTCAGCGCCGTTTCAAGGCGCGTCAGGGCTGAGCCGCGCCGTTAGGGCCGAATCGGTCTGGAATCCCGCCCCCGCCGGGGGTGGGTATGCGGGTGTTCCCCATCACAGGCCTTTGACGCCTTGTCGCTTTGCAAGCAGCTTTTGCTGCGTCTAGACTTGCTTTATGGCATCGAGATTCCTTGGCCCGGGCGGCAGCCGGCTAGCAATTCTCCTCACAGCGATCACAACCGCGGTGCCGGTTGCGGCGCTGGCGCAGGATTTGCCACAGAGGCACCAGAAGAAATTACCGGATGCGCCCGGCAAGCTGCCGAAGGCCGGCGCCGGCAAGACAGCTCGCGGGCTGGATTTCCTGTTCGGTGCGCTGAAGGCCGCACCCGACGAAGCCAGTGCGAAACACGTCGAGGCAAAGATCTGGGCGCTGTGGCTGCAGACGCCGAGCGATACCACCGCATTGCTGATGCTGCGCGCCAAGGCTGCGATGGACGCCCAGCAAATGGATGTCGCGCTCAAGCTGCTCGATGCCGTCATCAAGCTGCGCCCCGACTATATCGAGGGTTGGAACCGGCGCGCCACCTTGTATTACCTGAGGAACGACTACACCCATTCGCTGCAGGACATCGAGCAAGTATTGATCCGCGAGCCGCGCCATTTCGGGGCGCTGGCGGGGCTTGGCATGATCATGCAGGACCTCGGTGACGAAAAGCGTGCGCTGGATGCCTTCCGCAAGGCGCTCGCCATCAATCCGCACCTGGAGAAGGTGCCGGAACTGGTCAAGACCCTGACCGAGAAGGTCGAAGGCCGCGACATCTAAAGCGTTTTCAAGCGAAGTGGAGACCGGTTCGCGTCAAGAAAACACGTCAATTCAAGAATCTAGAGCCTCGTTTCGATTCAATCGAAACGGAAAAGGCTCTAGAACGTCTTCGAGCGAGGCGGGCATCGCTTTGCAGGAAATGTCGCCCCGATTCTGATTCAGTCAAAACCGATCAGAACCTAGTGCAGAACGTTCTTGCCCAGTCCCGCCAATTCGCCATGTTCCACCACGGCCTGGAGCTGTTGAAGCTCCGCCTCCAACTGCTCATTGACCAGGAGGAGGGCCTTTAACGCACCTCGCAGGTCGCCGTTGCATCTGGCGACGATTTCGTCGATGGCGGTTTCGTTTTGTCCGGAAGTCATCGAAAAACCCTCTGATGTTCCTGCGGGATAACCCAATGGAGGCCCACGCGTTGCTGTGGATTATGTGGATAGCCAAGGTTGCGAAAGCTTCGAAAGCGCGCACTCACGGAAGCGCAAAAGCGCCGCTTATGCTTATAGAAAGCTGCCGATGACGGTTGTATGAAGATAGCCGCTGGGTGGGCGCCGCACGGTGGAAAACTCGCCAGCGTCAACTCGCCCGCGAAACCCGCAAGCGTTCCAAACCGTAACTTCCGTGTGCCCAGACCAATCCGGATCCTTTCAATGATATCAGTCGTTTTCGTGACGGCGCTGCTGCTGCTGGCGCTGATCACGCAGGCCGGTATCATGGTCGTGCAGC
The DNA here is from genome assembly GCA_963722265.1 of uncultured Alphaproteobacteria bacterium. Lineage (GTDB taxonomy): Bacteria > Pseudomonadota > Alphaproteobacteria > Rhizobiales > Xanthobacteraceae > Bradyrhizobium. Next base: position 353,896 of record CAVRKR010000006.1, read on the forward strand.
GCCTCCATCCCGCGCAAGGTGAGATGATCGAGGTTGCCGGCACAACGCTCCGCGTCGTCGATATCGGGCCGCGCGACGGTCAACCTGTCGTGTTGATCCATGGCGCTAGCTCGAACCTTGAAGTCATGCGGAGGCCGCTGGGCGATAGGCTGGCGGCCAGATATCGCGTGATCCTGATCGATCGGCCCGGTCATGGCTGGAGCACGCGTGCGGACGAAGGCGATTCGACGCCGGCGATCCAGGGCCAAATGATCGAGGAGGTGCTGGCGAAACTGGGCGTCGGGCCTGCGATCCTTGTCGTGCATTCGTGGGCCGGCGCGCTTGGGGCGCGGATGGCCCTTGATTATCCCGCGCGTGTTGCGGGTCTCGTGATGCTGGCGCCGGTGGCCTATCCGTGGCCCGGCGGCGTCGGGTGGTACAATGAACTCGTCACCAAGCCAGTGATCGGCCCGCTGCTTGCCTACACGATCACGCTACCGCTCGGTCTCTTCGTGACCGAGCAAGGCGTCCGCAACGTGTTTCTGCCGCAAGTAGTGCCGGAAAATTTCGTGCGCGATACCGCGACGCTGTTGTTGCTGCGTCCGCGCGAGTTCCTCGCCAATGCGCGCGATCTTGTAACGCTGAAAGAAGCGGTCAGGGAACAGGCGCCGCGCTACGCCGAAATCAAGGCCCCTACCGTTGTGATTTCAGGCGACGTCGACAAGACCGTGTCGACGAATATTCATTCCCGCCCGTTCGCCGCCGCGGTCCGCGATGCAAAACTGATCGTGCTGCCGGGCGTCGGTCACATGATCCAGAATGCTGTGCCCGATCTGGTGGTCGCCGAGATCGAGGCAATGATCGGCAAAGTCGCGCGCGGGAGGGCGGCTGCGGCCAACTAGCTACTGGTTAGTGGCAGAACGCCTCTCCAAGATTTAACGGGTCAACGAAGTCTTCGAAGTCGCCCTTGCGAAGACCTTCGCTTGATCGCCACGCGCCCGATCAGGTATCCTTCAGGCCGGCAACGTATTGTGGGGACTCAGCAGCGATGCGGGATAGTCTCGTCTCGATTTGGTCAACCGATGATCTGTCTCACGCGGAATTTTCGCGTGCACGACATCACAGCTTTGCCTTCGAACCGCACTTCCACAGCACTATCTGCCTTGCTCTCATCGTGTCGGGTGAATTGCAACTCACGATCGGACATCAGACGGAAACCGTGGCAAAGAGCTCCTTCGTACTCATCAATGCCGGGGACGTCCATGCGGGACATGCGACGTCGCCGACCGTGGGCTGGACCATGCGGACCCTCCATGTCGCGCCGGGCGACCTCGCCGAGGAGATGCGAACCTGCGGGCTTCGGGCTGATGCGGATTCGCCGGTAAGAAGCGGTGTCCGCAACGAACGCGAGCTTGCCACTCTCTTTTTCGGCATTCACGCCTGCGCGCAGACCAATGACGATCGGCTGAAGCGCGATGAGTTTTTGCAGCGGCTGATTTTCGTTCTCGCGGCCGACGCCAAGACATCTCGCATCGAAGAGCCACGCGGGCTAGCCGGAAGCCTTACCGAAGCCAAGCGGATTCGCGACTATATCGAAGACCGCCTGTTCGAAGAAATTCGCCTCAATGATATGTCGAAGCTCGTGTCATTGCCGCCTTACACCGTCGTTCGCGCTTTCAAGTGGATCTTCGGAATACCTCCCCATCGCTACCACATGCAGCGGCGAGTTGACGTCGCCCGGAAACTGATACGCGATCGGATACCGCTATCCCGCATCAGCCATCTCTGCGGGTTCGCCGACCAGGCTCATCTGACGCGTGCCTTCAAGCGCACGCTTGGCTATACGCCGGGCCTCTACGCCCGTTCGATCCGATAACTGCAAGGACGTTCAAGACTCGGTCCGGCCGCTCTGCGAGATTTGCGGCATAGGAGAACGGACCGATGCCCATAGCGCAAGACGAACTCGACCAGGGCTCCTGGCCGGTGTCGATGCGATGCGTCGCCATTGTCGATGATGCCCTCCCGATCGGCAAGGCCGCCAATGCGGCAGCGGTCATGGCGCTAACCATGGGCGCACGGCAGCCGCATCTTGTCGGGGAGCCACTCGTTGATGCGGCGGGTAATCAACATCCGGGCCTGATCCCGATCGGCATACCCGTGCTCGGTGCTCCCGCTGTCGATCTGCCCTCCCTTCGCGACAGAGCGAGACAGGCTGGTCTGGAGGTCATCGACTTTCCAGCGCAGGGACAGCTGACCAACGATTATGGTGAGTTCCGCAGGATGATGGGTGAGACAGCTCCGGATCAGATCCGCTACCTCGGCGTGATGGTCTATGGCGAGAGGAAGAAGGTCAGCCGCATCGTCGGCAAGTACGGTCTGTTGAGAGACCGGATGATGGCGAGATGAAGACTCGCCGATCAAAGCCGCGCCTATGGGCTTCTTGACAACGCAAATGGCCGGGACGAAGCCCGGCCATCACGAAAGGAGTTGTCGCACCCCTGGCGTTACTTCGTCTTGCCATCCTTGTCGAATTGCGAGATGTAGGCCCAAAGGTCATCGACGTCCTTGTCGTTCTTGATGCCGGCAAACGCCATCTTGGTGCCGGGGACTTTCGCCTTCGGGTCCTTGATGTATTCCTTGAATGAGGCCGCGTTCCAGGTGATGCCGGAATTCTTGTTGGCGTCAGAGTAATTGTAGTCGGGCGCGGTGCCGGACTTGCGGCCGTCAAGGCCGTTGAGCTGCGGCCCGACCTTGTTCTTGGCGCCTTCGCCGATGGCATGGCAGGCCAGGCATTTGTTGAACGAAGTCTTGCCGGCCGTGGCGTCCTGCGCCAGCGCGGAGGGGACAACCGCCGCCGATGCGATGATGACCAGTGCGCTCAGTGTCAGTTTTTTCATTCTCGGGCTCTTCATTGCTGGGGTTGCACGGGACCTGTTTGTTGCACAACGTGCGTAGGATGGACAACCCAGGAAAGGCTTCGGCCGCCGTCGTCTCGCCTTAGCCTTTTGGATATGGCCGGCCCGATCGGCGCTGGATGGCCTACCCAAAGCGATCCAGACGTGCTTGATTCCTCATGATAAAAAGATCAAGCCGCAGGCGTCCTAGGTCTGTGGGCTGGAGAAGTTCTGATGACCATCATGATGCCTGCGCCGGATCAGGCGGTCCTGGATCGCCGCGAGGCGATCGTCAAAGCCTTACGCGCGATCGTGCCGGGCGAAGGGGTGATCGACAGCGCGGCCGAAATGGTCCCCTACGAGTCCGATGGCCTGATGGCGTATCGGCAGCCGCCGATGGTGGTGGTGTTACCGGACACCACCGAGCAGGTGTCGCAGGTCCTGAAATATTGCCTCGAGCAAGGCATCAAGGTGGTGCCGCGCGGTTCCGGCACTTCGCTCTCCGGCGGCGCGCTGCCGCTCGCCGATGCCGTGCTGTTGGGGCTGGGCAAATTCAAGCGCATCCGCGAGATCGATTTCGACAACCGCGTGGTCGTGACCGAACCGGGGGTGACCAATCTTGCGATCAGCCAGGCGGTTGCGCACGCCGGGTTCTATTATGCGCCCGACCCGTCGTCGCAGATTGCGTGCTCGATCGGCGGCAACGTCGCGGAAAATTCCGGCGGCGTGCATTGCCTGAAATACGGCATGACCACCAACAACGTGTTGGGCTGCGAGATCGTGCTGATGACGGGCGAAATCCTTCGCATCGGCGGCAAGTCCGCCGAGGCCGGCGGTTATGACTTGATGGGGATCATCACCGGTTCGGAAGGCCTACTCGGCGTCATTACCGAAGTCACGGTGCGAATCCTGCAGAAGCCGGAGACGGCGCGGGCTTTGATGGTCGGCTTCGCGCAGGTCGAGGCGGCCGGCGAATGCGTGGCGCGGATTATCGGCGCCGGCATCATCCCCGGCGGCATGGAGATGATGGACAAGCCCGCGATCCACGCCGCCGAAGCCTTCGTTCATGCCGGCTATCCGCTCGACGTCGAGGCGCTCCTGATCATCGAACTCGATGGACCCGGCGTCGAGGTCGACGAGTTGATCAAGCGGGTCGAGAAAATCGCGCAAGATTGCGGCTCGACCTCCTGTCAAATCTCCAACTCGGAAGCCGAGCGCAACCTGTTCTGGGCCGGCCGCAAGGCGGCGTTTCCCGCGGTGGGGCGGATTTCGCCGGATTATCTGTGCATGGACGGCACCATCCCGCGCGGCGCGCTGCCAAAGGCGCTGGCGAAAATCCGCGAGTTGTCGAAAAAATACGATCTACGCTGCGCCAACGTGTTCCATGCCGGCGACGGCAATCTGCATCCGCTGATCCTTTACGACGCTAACCAGCCCGGCGAGATGGCGCGGGCGGAAGCCTTCGGCGCCGATATCCTGCGCGCCTGCGTCGAACTTGGCGGCGTGCTGACCGGCGAACACGGCGTCGGCATCGAAAAGCGCGACCTAATGGGCGAGATGTTCAGCGAGATCGATCTCAATCAGCAACAGCGGATCAAATGCGCCTTCGACGCGGAAGGGCTTCTCAACCCCGGCAAGGTGTTCCCGACCCTGCACCGCTGCGCCGAACTCGGCCGCATGCATGTGCACGCCGGCAAGCTGGCATTCCCGGATATCCCGCGGTTTTGAAGGTGCGGAGGTGACGCTGGTCGAAGCGCCCGCGAGCCGGTGGCTTGCGGGCGCCTGGACGTCAATCACAGCAGTGCGTATTGCGCGCGTTCGCGTTTGGCAAGCAGCGGCAGCGCTTCGCCGGCGATGTAGGTCTTGAAATGCGCGCTCTCCTGATGTGCCTTGAAGGCGGCTTCGTCGCGGAACAGTTCGTAGAACAGAAACTGTGCGGGATTTTCCTTGGCTCTCGAAATCAGGAACAGTTTTGCGCCGGGTTCGCTTTGTGCGTCGGGCAGGAAGCGCGACAGGATCTCGGCGATCCGGTCTGCTTGTCCTTCCCTCGCTTCCCATTGTGCGACCACCAGCAGGCCGCCGCCATTGACGGCTTCGTTAATGCTCTTGTTCATTGCATATTGACCCATGATTTTTCTCCTTGCTGCTCTGGCTCAATCACCGGGCCTGGCAATCGCCCGTGATTGACAGGTACAATTCGATATTTACCGAATTGTTCATGTAGATGCTTCGATAACGATCGAAGTAAAGTGATTGATTGTCCCAGATTGGGGCGCGACGGCGCGCTGTGAGGGCCGATGGTGGAGTCCATCGATCCGGCTATGCGGCGCGCAGGCGGATGTCCGCGCTGCCGCGCATCGGTTCAGCCCTTGTGCCCGTCAGCCACGCCTTTAGAAGGGATGGTCTGGAATGGGCGGCCGAGATAAACGCGGTCATTTCGGCCCGAGGAGCGCGAGACAGCAAGCGTGGACACTCTCAAAGTACGTGATGCCGGGGATGTCGAGCAGGCGGTGCGCGCGGCGATCGCCGGCGAACAGCCGCTGGAAATCATCGGCCATGGCTCAAAGCGGTCGATCGGCCAGCCGATGGCGACCAACGCGCTGCTCGATCTGTCGGCGCTCAATGCGGTGAAATCCTATGAGCCGAACGAGCTGATCATCACCGTGGAGGCTGGCGCGCCACTCGCCGACGTCAAGTCGCTGATCAATTCCAAGAATCAGCATTTCGCTTTCGAGCCGGTTGACACCGCTCGCCTCTTGGGGACGCCGGGTGCGGGAACCATCGGCGGCATGATCGGCGCCGGTCTCGCGGGGCCGCGCCGCATTCAGGCCGGCGCGGTGCGCGACCATCTGCTCGGCGCCCATGCGGTGTCGGGCTTCGGCGACAGTTTCAAGGCCGGCGGCCGAGTGGTGAAGAACGTCACCGGTTATGATCTTTGCAAGCTTTTGGCGGGGTCGTGGGGCACGCTCGCGGTCATGACCGAAGTGACCTTGAAGGTCATGCCGAAGCCGGAGAGTGAGCGCACCCTGGTGCTACGCGGTCTCGATGATGTCACGGCCAACAGGGCGATGACGGCAGCCTTGGGCTCGCCATTCGACGTTTCCGGCGCGGCGCACGTGCCGAACTCGGCCTTTCACGACGCCGCAGGCGCACTCGGCGAACTTGGATCGCCGCGAAACGCCGTCACCTTGCTGCGGCTGGAGGGCATCGCGGCGTCGGCCACCCATCGCGCGGCTTCGTTGGCAAAGGCGTTGTCGCCATTCGGCGCGGTCGAAACTCTGGCAGACGCGGTGTCGGCCGCGATCTGGAGTTCCATTCGCGACGTCGAGCCGTTCGTGGCCAAAGGCATGCTCGGCGCCTGGCCGGTGTGGCGCATCGTCTGTCCGCCCGCCAAGGGCGGCGCCTTGGGAGAGCGGCTGGCGCGCGATACCGGCGGGGACGTGATCTACGACTGGGGCGGCGGCCTGATCTGGGCGGCGCTGCCTCCCACGGCTGACGCCCAGGCGGCATTGGTGCGCCCGCGCGTCGAGGCCGCCGGCGGCCATGCCATGTTGCTGCGCGCGCCCGAAGCGGTGAGGCGCGATGTCGATGTGTTCCATCCGCCCCGAGACGGCGTTGCGGCCTTAAGCGAGCGCGTTCGCAACAGTTTCGACCCGAAGAAAATCCTCAACCGTGGCCGGATGATACGGGGATCGGTGGCATGAAGACCGAATTCAGCCTGGCTCAGCTCGCCGATCCCGATATCGCGGAAGCGGACAAGATTTTGCGGGCTTGCGTGCATTGCGGATTCTGTACCGCGACCTGTCCGACCTATGTGCTGCTCGGCGACGAACTCGATAGCCCGCGCGGGCGGATCTATCTCATCAAGGAGATGCTGGAAAAGGACCGGCCGCCGACCAGGGAGGTGGTCAAGCACATCGACCGCTGTCTTTCCTGTCTCGCGTGCATGACCACCTGTCCGTCAGGCGTAAATTATATGCATCTGGTCGACCAGGCGCGGGTAAGGATCGAGAGGGACTACAAGAGGCCGCTGACCGAGCGGCTGCTGCGCGCGGTGCTTGCCCTCGTGCTGCCGAGTCCTGCCTTATTTCGGGCGAGCATGATGCTGGCGCGCCTCGGCCGACCGCTGGTCGCGCTGCTGCCGGAGACCGGGCAGGCCGCGGCGTCACCATCCTTGCTGCGGCGAATTCGGGCGATGCTGACGCTGTCGCCGGGCCGTCTGCCGGCGCCCGGACCCGTCGGCGGCAGTGTTTTTCCGGCCATCGCCGAGAGGCGGGGGCGGGTCGCCCTGCTGCAAGGCTGCGCGCAACAGGTTCTGGCGCCGCGCATCAATCAGGCCGCCATCAATCTCTTGACCCGTCATGGCGTTGAGGTGGTCCTGGTCAGGGATGAGCAATGTTGCGGTGCGTTGACCCACCACCTCGGCCGCGACGGCGACGCGCTGGCGCGCGCGCGCGCCAACGTCACCGCCTGGCTTGCCGAGGCGGAGCGGGGCGGTCTCGACGCCATCCTGGTCACGACCTCGGGCTGCGGCACCGTGATCAAGGACTATGGTTTCATGCTGCGCGAAGACCCCGCTTTTGCGGCCGCTGCCGCGAAAGTTTCGGCGCTGGCCAAGGATATCACCGAATACTTGAGCGGCGTCGATCTGCAGCCTCCTCAGCAGCACCACGGCGACATTGTGGTCGCCTATCACGCGGCATGTTCGCTGCAACACGGTCAGAAAATCACACAAGCCCCGAAAGAATTGCTTTCCAAGAACGGATTCGTGGTGAAAGATGTACCCGAGAGCCATTTGTGTTGCGGTTCGGCGGGGACCTACAACCTTCTCCAGCCTGACATTGCGAACAAATTGCGCGATCGAAAGGTCGCCAACATTGCGATGGTCAAGCCGGACATGATTGCTGCGGGCAATATCGGATGCATGGTGCAGATTGCCGGCGGCACGTCAGTTCCTGTCGTGCACACGATTGAGCTTCTCGATTGGGCGACGGGCGGTCCGCGGCCAGGGTTGAACTGATCGATTTGGCCTTGTGGAAGGCGGACGACTTGAGCGCTCGATAGACACGGCTCAGCGGCAACAGGAGGACTATGATGGCTAAAGGCAAAAAGAAAAAAGGCAAGAAGGCTAAGAAGAGTAGAAAGCTTCTGACGGCGAAGAAGAAATCCGGCAAGAAATCGGCCAAAAAATCGGCGAAAAAGGCCAAGAAATCAGCGAAGAAATCCGCGAAGAAATCCGCCAGGAAGGCGGCTCCCAAGAGGGCGAAGAAGGCCTCCGCTAAGAAGGCTGCTCCCATGCCTGCGGCGCCTAAGCCTGTGGCAGCACCCAAGCCCGCGCCAGCGCCAGCGCCGAAGCCGGCGCCTGCTCCCGCTCCAATGTCATCGAGTTGGGCAACGCCCAGTCCGGCTGCCCCAAGTCACCACCCGTCAAGTCATACCTCAAGTCCTGCGCCGTCATGGGAGCATTCGCCATCGCGACCACCCGGCGGAGATGACAACAACTAGGGCAGCCTGTCGGGGGCTGACCCGTTATCGCGTTGAAGAGGTCGCAGCGGTCACGGCTGCGGCCTTTTCTGTTGGGCCCGTCGAAAGGTCGATCCGGGATAAGGCGCGAGCAGGTTCTTGATCGATCAACCATTTGGCCAAGCTAGCAATTTTCGGCTTTTGTTTGGCAAGGGTGGTCGGGGCGCGGCCGCCTTCACCGCTTAATTTGCCGCGGGCCTTGGCCCTCCGCGCTGGTTATGACGGCTTGCCGCCTTTGTCCTGCAACGTAAATCGGTCGCCGTCGTGGGTCAGTGCGACATTGCGTTCGTGGAAGGCCTTAAGCGTGCTGCGATGGCCGATCGAGATCACGGTCGTTGCCGGCAATTGTTCGGCCAGGAGACGATAGAGTGCCGCTTCGGAGGGTTCGTCGAGCGAGGCGGTCGCCTCATCGAGGAACAAATATTTCGGCGCGTGCAAAAGCGCGCGCGCCAGACCAAGCCGTTGCTGTTCGCCGAGCGAGAGCATCCGGTTCCAATGCGCTTCCTCCTCCAGCCGGGGCACGAGCCCCGGCAAACCTACTGAAGCGAGCGCGCGCCCGACGAGTTCCGAACTGTATGCGCCGGGTTCGGCGGGGTAGACGATTGCGGCCTTCAGCGAACCGACCGGAAAGTAAGGCCGCTGCGGCAGCATCATCAGCGTCGCCTTGGCGGGGATGGCGATCTCACCGCTTCCGAACGGCCAGACGCCGGCAATGGCGCGAAACAAGGTCGACTTGCCGGAGCCGGACGGACCCGTGACGAGCGTGCGCTCGTGGCTGCGAATGCTGAGGCCATCTGCGGCCACCAGCGGAGTTCCATTGGGTAATCGGACCAGAAGTTGCCTGAGTTCAATCTTGTTGACGGCCGAAGGCACGACATCGATCGATTTGGCCGTCGTCGGCAGCTTCCTGGCGCCGGCGATCGCTTGGTCAAAACCTTCCAGGCGCGCGACCACCGCTTGCCATTCCGCCAGCGCGCGATAGATCGAAACGAAAAATGAAAGTGACTTTTGGACGCTGTCGAACGCGGACGCGGTCTGCATCATGCCGCCGAGCTGGATCTTGTCGGCGAAATAGGCCGGCGCCACCAGGATATAGGGGAACACTACCGCGGCCTGCGCATAGCTCGATGTGAATGCCGTCAGACGCTTGTTCCGGGTCATGATCTCATACCAGTTGTGGACGACACGGCCGAAGCGCTCCAAAAGCCGCGCCCGTTCGGCGCTCTCGCCTTGCAGTAGCGCGATCTGTTCGGCGTTCTCCCGAACCCGCACGAGATTGAAGCGAAAGTCGGCCTCCAGACGCTGCAATTGAAAATCAAGCAGGACGAGCGGCGAGCCGATCCAGTGCGTCAGCGCGGTCCCGAACACGGCATAGATCAACGCGCCCCACACCAAATAGCCCGGGATTGCGAACTCGTGGCCGAAGAGTGTCAGCGGTGAATCGGCCGACAGACCCCACAGGATGACCACGAAGGAAACCAGCGTTACCGCCGCGCTCAAAAAGCCGACGCAGATCCCGAGCGTCTGGTCGACGAACAGCTTGATGTCGTCGGTGATGCGCTGGTCCGGATTGTCCGCGGCATCGCCCAGAAGCTGCATGCGGTAGTGATTGGCGTCATGCAGCCATTCTCCCAAATAACGGTTGGTCATCCAGCGTCGCCAGCGAATTTGGAGCCACTGGTTGAGATAGAGCTGATAAACCGAAAGCGCGATGTAGCAGGCGGCCAGGACGCAAAAGACGCCGATTTCGCGGACGAAGCCGTCCCAATCCTTTTCCTGCAGCGCGTTGTAAAAGCGGTTGTTCCACTGGTTGAGCAGCACGTTGATCGTGACCACCATCAGTTCGATGGCGATCACCGAGGTGAGCAGCAGGAAGCCTGCAAATTTGTCCTCGGAACGGAAATAGGGAGCAGCGATCCGCCATACGGTTGCAGGCGACAAGCGGATGTTGTTCACAGATTGCGGTCTCCGAGCGGATGGCTAAAAGGCTCAAAAAATGAAGGAAATAAGAGTGCCTAGACTAAAGTCGTAACTTCTGCGGTCTGCGTTCGCTTGTCCCGGCCTCGGAGTCAACTCTAGCATGCCCGTAATGGCGAGGGGGGCAGGGGGCCTTCATATTTCGCGCGCTTGTGAGCGGGTCTGGCACTGCCAAATTCGCCTTCGACGCCGCGCTTTGCTAAAGGCTCTCGGCAATCGCGCCAGGCGCATGGACCGTTCACGCGGGTCGATGCGCCCATAAAGCGCGTGGGGACGAAGGGGAGGAATTGTCTATGTTCACGCAAATTCTCGATCCGACCGGAAACCTGTTCCTGACCTGGTTGGTCGCGCTCATTCCGGTAGTGCTGCTGTTATTCCTGCTGGCGGGGCTGCGCATGTCGGCCTGGCTCGCCGTGCTGATCGGCTCCATCGTCACCTTCCTGCTCGGGCTATGGGTTTGGAAGATGCCGCTTGACGATGGCATCCGCGCCTACCTCTACGGCGCCGCCACCGGCGTATGGAATGTCGACTGGATCACCTTTTGGGGCGTGATGTTGTTCAACACGCTGGTGACGACCGGCGGGTTCGACAGACTGCGCCGCTGGCTCATTCAGCAGGGCACCCGTGATGTGCGGGTGCAGACCATCCTATTTGCCTGGGCCTTTGGCGCGCTGCTCGAAGGACTGGTTGGTTTCGGCTACCCGTGGGCGTTCGTCGCACCCATCCTGATCGCGATCGGCATCCCCGATCTCGACGCGATCCGCGTTGCGGCGATTGCCAACAATGCACCGGTTTCCTATGGCGCCTTGGGAGCACCAATTATCGCGCTCGCTACGGTGACCGCCGGCACGCTCGGCGTGAGCTTCGCCGAACTCTTGCCGATCTACTCGGCCTCGGTCGGCAAGATCGTGGCGATCCTGGCCTTGCTGCCGCCGTGGATCCTGCTCTATCTCGTGTCGGGTAGCAAAGGCATGTGGACGGCGTGGCCGCTCGCGATTGTGGGCTCGCTCGGTTATATCGCCGGCCAGCTGCCGACGGCCGTCTATCTCGGGCCCTATCTGCCGGACGTGATCGGCGCGATCGTGTGCTTCGCCGCGCTGCTGCTGCTGCTCAAGGTATGGCGACCTGCGCAAATCGTGGCGTATGGCGGTGCACCTGCGACAGGCGATACGGAGGCGGAGGCGCATGGACTCTCAGCCAGCGAAGTTGGCATGGCCTGGCTGCCGATCGGGATATTGATTGCGGTGGTGGTCGCCTGGACCGGACCCTGGTCGCACCTGCCCTCGATCGTGGTGCTGCATTATGTCGTAGCGGCCAAATCAGCAATCACGCCGGGAGCGACCATCAGCGCCGTGTTCAACTGGACGCCGTTCGTCGGCGGCACAGCCATCCTGGTGTCCTGGATCATCAATGTGATCGTGCTTCGCGTCAGCATCAACCAGATCGGGGCAATCTTCGCCAAGACCTGGTCGCAGATGTGGGGCGCATGCCTGGTTGGCGTATTCATCTTCGGTCTCGCCTATGTCTTCAACTACTCAGGCATGGCCGGCTCGCTCGCCAGCGCCTTTTCCAAGCTCGGAGCCGCCTTCATCATCGTGGCGCCTATCCTGGGCTTCATTGGCGTAGCTTTGTCGGGCAGCAATACCTCAACCAACGCCATGTTCGGCACGTTCCAGGCGCTGGTCGGCAAGGTGCTCGGCTTCCCCTTGCTGCTGTTGCCGACGTTGAACTCGGTCGGCGCCGAGATCGGCAAACCGATCGCGCCGCAAACTGCAAGCGTCGGCGTTTCGACCAGCCGGTTCGTGCGCAACGAGGGCGAAGTGATCCGCCATAATTTCGGCTGGACCCTCGTGCTGCTGGTCTATCTGGTGATCATCGGGGTGGCCTGCTATCTGTTTTTCCCGAGTATCGCGGTATTGGCGGGACATTAGCAGCACCAGCCGAACTGGCAGGGATTGACACGTCGACCATCAAAATCCCCGCGTCCTTTCGACGCGGGGATTTTTTTGCGAAGCGGATGATTTTTGTCACCGCCAAACTGGTCAATGTCACGCTTGCCTATTACAAGGGCGCGGCCGGCGAGGTCCGGAAATTTCGGGGAACTGCATGCTTTCAATGACAGGTTTAAGGCGCGTCGCCCTCGCAACGCTGGCGGCGACAAACATCGCGGCCGGTGCGGCGCGCGCCGAGGATGGATTTCCGTTCGGCTTCGAGCTGACACTGGACGCCGCCCGTCAAGCCGGGTCGAAGCGCATTCCGACGCTCGAGATCGGCGACAATGGCGAGGCGAAGCTCGATTTGTGGTGCAAGAGCGGCAACGGCCAGTTTTCGGTGGCCGGCAACACCGTGGTCTTTGTGCCCGGCCAGCTTCAGGATCGCGACTGCCCGTCGGCGCGGGCACAAGCCGACGACGAACTCATAGCTGCGCTGAGTGAGGCTGCAACCTGGAAGCGGCGCGGCGATCTGGTGTCCTTTATCGGAGCAAAGCCGCTGCGATTCCGGATCAATACCAACTAGCGGTCAAAGTCGCGCACGCCGCAAAAGCAGGATGTGGCTGAAGCAAGCTACTTCCAGACCGACTTGTCGGCGTCCCAGCGTTGTCCCCTGAATTCCTTCGCCAGGGCATCGACGGAGCCGTTGTCGTCCTGTTGCTCGCCTTCTTCCTCGCCGCTGGAATCGTTGGCCAGATTGAGCTTTGGTCCGGCCGTCTCGTCCGCCGTTGAGACGACGGGGGTGCTGATCCACAGCATCAGCCGGTCGGACGCCCCCGGCTTGTCAGGTGCTGCGAGCGCCGTCACCTCGATGGTATCGGTGAGTTCGAGCGCGGGGAACATCTGGCTCGGCCGCTTGAACGTCAATTGCAGTTTGCCCGTGCTGGCGCTCCATTCCGCAGACGCAGGCTTTGCGGAAAGCGTTCCGGCCAGAACGCCGGAGATCGCGGAAGAGAGTTTTTCCTTGTTGAGCCGATCGCCGCTGCGCCATTCGGCGGCCGGAAAACGGATGGTGCGATCCATCTCGACGACCCCAGTGGTCCAGCCGGCGGCGACCACGCCGGGCGCCGACTTGAATTTGGCGATCAGAGCGGCGGCGCGATCGGGATCGGCGGAAAGATTGATCGTCTGCTCGCCGGCGCGCAACGCGTCACAGGCGACCGTGAGGCTGCTTAAGGAAATCTCGACGTCCTGCCCTTTCAGGGCTTTGAGAAAATCCGAAGCCGCATCCAGCTTGACGCGCACGCCGATCAATTCCGGAGATACTTCCGTGAAATCCTTGGGCTGTGGGGTGATGCCGTCGTCGACCGTCTGACTTTCCTGGAATTCTCTCTCGCTGAGGTCCGAATTGTCGGTCGAGTTGACCTCGGTCACCGCCTGGCCGATGCTGATCTGGCCCTTGAATTCAAAATTGTCGCCGGCAGGCTTTCGCACCAGCTTCACCGTGACCGGCAACTTGCCGCCGATGCTCTGCGTGGTGCCGCTCAAGATCTGGCCGTTGACGGTGAGGTTGGCGACAAGGCGATCCTTGCGGTCCGATCCTTTGGCGATGGGGTAGCACACGTCGAGCACAGCCGCGGTGACGGTCCTGCCCTGCCGGGTTTCCTTGAGGATGACGTCGGCGTTGCCGTCCATCAATCCATCGATGGCGGTGAAGTAGCGGGTTTCGTTCGCTGCGGGGCTGGCCTTCGGCGAGAGCTTCATTTGGCCGTAGGCCAGTCCGGTCGAGGCCGTGATCAGTCCGGCCAGGAGAAGCTGAAGCGCGCGCATATGCGGTTCCTTGGGAGGCATGGGACATGGCCTCACATGAGGCCTCGCGGGTCGCGATTGAATCGCAAGCCGAGGGTTCTTCCTAGCAAAAGCGTTCTTCCTAGCAAAGCTTGCGACAAATCGCCAAAAAAGAAGGCCGCCCGGAGGCGGCCCTGGTCGCGAGTTGGCGTTGATGACGGGGCGCCTTAGAAGCCCATGCCGCCATGGCCATGCCCGCCGCCGGGCGCCGCCGCAGCCGGCTCCTTTGGCAATTCCGCGACCATGGCTTCGGTCGTCACCAGAAGGGCGGCGACGGAGGCAGCATCCTGCAGCGCGGTGCGCACTACTTTGGCCGGATCGACGATGCCCTTGGCGACCATGTCAACATACTCCTCGGTCTGCGCGTCGAAGCCGAACGTCTCGGACTTGTCCTCCATGATCTTGCCGACGACGATCGAACCCTCGACGCCGGCGTTCTCCGCGATCTGGCGGATCGGTGCTTCCAGCGCCTTGAGCACGATATTGATGCCGGCCTGTACGTCGGAGTTTTCGTTGTGGATGCGGCCGACGGCCTTTTTGGCGCGCAGCAGCGCCACGCCCCCGCCAGGTACAATGCCTTCCTGCACGGCCGCGCGGGTGGCGTTGAGGGCATCCTCAACGCGATCCTTTTTCTCCTTGACCTCGACCTCGGTCGCGCCGCCGACGCGGATCACCGCGACGCCGCCCGCGAGCTTGGCCAGGCGCTCCTGAAGCTTCTCGCGGTCATAGTCGGAGGTGGTCTCCTCGATCTGCGCCTTGATCTGATTGACGCGGGCCTCGATGTCCTTCTTCTTGCCGGCGCCGTGGACGACCGTGGTATTCTCCTTGTCGATCAGCACCTTGCGGGCGCGACCGAGCATGTTGACGGTGACGCTCTCGAGCTTCATGCCGAGTTCGTCCGAGATCAACTGGCCGCCGGTCAGGATCGCGATGTCTTCCAGCATCGCCTTGCGGCGGTCGCCGAAGCCGGGGGCCTTGACGGCAGCCACCTTGAGCCCGCCACGCAGGCGGTTGACGACGAGCGTCGCCAGCGCCTCGCCCTCGACGTCTTCGGCGATGATCAGCAGAGGCTTGCCCGACTGCACCACGGCTTCCAGCACCGGCAGCATCGCCTGGAGGCCCGACAGCTTCTTCTCGTGCAGCAGCACGAAGA
Organism: uncultured Alphaproteobacteria bacterium; assembly: GCA_963722265.1. Classification (GTDB taxonomy): domain Bacteria; phylum Pseudomonadota; class Alphaproteobacteria; order Rhizobiales; family Xanthobacteraceae; genus Bradyrhizobium. The sequence continues at coordinate 369,201 of CAVRKR010000006.1, forward strand.
CGTCCTCCAGCTCGGCGGTCATCTTTTCGCCGTTGGTGACGAAATAGGGCGACAGATAGCCGCGGTCGAATTTCATGCCCTCGACGATGTCGACCTCGGTCTCGAGTGACTTGTTTTCCTCGACAGTGATGACTCCCTCGTTGCCGACCTTCTGCATCGCCTGCGCGATCATCTTGCCGATCGCGGTATCGCCGTTGGACGAGATGGTGCCGACCTGGGCCACTTCGGAGGACGAAGCGACCGGCTTGGCGCGTTTCTCGAGATCCCTGACCACCGCCGTGACCGCAACTTCGATGCCGCGTCTCAAGTCCATCGGGTTCATGCCGGCGGCAACCGCCTTGGCGCCCTCGCGCACGATCGCCTGGGCGAGCACGGTGGCGGTGGTGGTGCCATCGCCGGCCGTGTCGTTGGTCTTGGAGGCAACTTCGCGCAGCATCTGCGCGCCCATGTTCTCGAACTTGTCGTCAAGCTCGATTTCCTTGGCAACGGTGACGCCGTCTTTGGTGATGCGGGGCGCGCCGAAGCTCTTTTCAATGACGACGTTGCGGCCCTTGGGACCGAGCGTCACCTTGACGGCGTTGGCGAGAATATCGACGCCGCGCAGCATGCGTTCACGCGCGTCTCCTGAAAATTTGACTTCCTTGGCAGCCATTTTGAAATCACTCCATTGGTGTCTGGATGAATGCCTCATCCTGACGAGCGGGCACTTGCCCCGCGTTCGAAGGATGAGGTTGGTGAGGGTGGGTACCGACGTTGCCTCACCCTTCGAGACCGCGGCTTTGCTGCCGCCTCAGGGTGAGGGGTTACCGGCGTGGCGTCAGGCGATCACGCCCATAATGTCACTCTCCTTCATGATCAGGAGATCCTCGCCGTCGAGCTTGACTTCGGTTCCCGACCATTTGCCGAACAGCACGCGGTCGCCAACCTTGAGATCGATCCGGATCAGCTTGCCGGATTCGTCACGGCCGCCCGGACCCACCGCCGTGATTTCGCCCTGCGAGGGCTTTTCCTTGGCAGTGTCGGGAATGATGATCCCGCCCTTGGTCTTTTCCTCGGCATCGATACGCTTGACCACGACGCGGTCATGCAGCGGACGAAATTTGGTTTTAGCCATGACAGTTCCTCTGGAGGCCTGGTTTGCTGGTCGGGTTGCCATCGAAAGTGGTTGGGAATACGGGCGTATTCGGCACCGCCGAGGGCAGATTAGCTGATATTTTTGGCAATCGCACTCTCAGAGTGCCAATTGTGCGCCCGGGATATGGCGTGAGGCCGATCCTGTCAAGCAAAGTACCGGTTAAGGCCTTGGTGAGGCGGATATAGGATGCTTCGGAAACTAAATCGGAGCGCCGGCGTAATTTAGTGGACGTCATTGCTCCGGCAGGTTTTTTGCGCTTGGCTGCAGGACGGGTGCGGCCCGAGGATTTGCTTGGGGGAGAACATGGTCGGTTCACGTAGCGCACACGCGTCTGCCAATCTGGGGATCGCTTCGGCCCTGGCGATCCTTCTGGGTGCGTGCAGCAGCATGAGTCTGCCCTCCTTTTCGTCGTCCCCGCCAGCTGCGCCAGCGCCTGTTGCCGAAATGCCGGCGACGATCCGCTCCGACGAAATCGTCGGCAAATGGGGTCTTGCCTCGTTCCAGAATCCCAACGACCGCGCGCGCACCGAAGCCGCGGCGAAGGCGCAGTGCAAGCAACCCTATGTGATCGGTGCCGGTGCCAATGGCGGTGTGGTCATGCATCTGGCCGATCAGGCGACGCCGCAGGAATTGCGCCTCAAGGGCAGCCCGAGCGGCAAGAATTATATTGGTCCTCCGGGGCCCGCCGGCGGCGAACAGGACCGCGAGGTCGTCTCGTTCGACGGGCGCGTCCTGATCACCCGCTTCATCGACAAGGATGCGGCGACCCGCTACGGCAATATGGTTTACGTCCGCTGCGCACCGCGCGCGTGAGCTGATCGATTCGATTCTTCAACCGTGATTGCGGGGCGATGCTTTGCACCATCCCCGTCAAGGCAAAACACCGGCATTGCGCCGGCGTTTTGTTTTTCCAACTCGAAAAATCCCACCGCTAGTCGAACAGCGCGTCGATGTCGTCCTGCGACGCGTGGCCGACGTCGCCTTCGGTCTTTGGACCGTTCAACAGCCTGGCGTCGCCCTCGCGGGTGTCGGCGATCACAGGTGCATGCGCCTTGATGGCGTCGACCCCACCCCAGATATCCATCATGATGGTGATGTGATTTTCGATGAACTTCATCGTCGTCATCACCTTCTTGATGCGCTGGCCGGTCAGATCCTGGAAGTTGCAGGCCTCGAAGATCGACACGACGCGTTCCTGGATTTCCTCGCTCAAGAGCTTCTGCTGGTCTACCGAGGTCACGCTGCTTAGCGCGGTCGCTGCGTTGTCGATCGATTCAGCGGCTTCCAGAATCTGCTGGGTGGCTTCTTCGGTGCCGCCGACCACGGCACCGAGTTCGCCGTTGACCTTGGCCATCTCCTCGCCGTTGAAGCTTTTGCCGTGCAGCACCGCGATTTCGCGCTTGGTGCGGCTGATGGCGTCGTAAATCAGGTCAAGCTCGACCTTGAGCTTCGCGCATTGCTCGATCTGGGCGCGGTAGGTATCAAGCAGCGCCTGCGCCTCGGCGGCTTCGTGGACGACTGAATCGTCGGTCGCATTGGCAGCGGTGCCGGTGCGATGGGCGGCCATCTGGGCGCGGATGGCGCGCAGTTCGGTCATGATCTCGCGGTGCATGGGACCGATCTCGCCGTCAAGGCCCGGCGGCATTGCGATGTCGCCAACGATGGCTTCTTCGATACGAAAACGTCTGCGGTGAACCGGCATGCGACTTTGTCCCTGAACTCCACTCCGCAGCTTTTAAAGCAGACCCGATTTAACATGAAGTTCACACCGGGAGCCCGTTACTAAATGCGTATCGAATAGCGCATACCAACGATTAACCATGTGCTCGCTGTGTTCACTGAAAATAAACGCTACCGGAGAAAAGCGCGCGCATTTGACGACGTGGTGAATCGAAACGTCGATTCCGTTTACCAAACCGATGAGGTTTTCGATCTTAGCTGGTGGCGTGCGAAGGGCGCCGCTTTCGGCGCTGCCACGACGAAATAGTGTGAGTACGTCGATGTCGAACCGAATGTACCTTGCGCTGCTTGCCGGCGCCTCTCTCCTCAGCTCCGGACTTCCAGCAGACGACCGCGAATGAAGCCGGGTTTGTCACCGAGCCCATGGTGCTCCACCCCGATCAATCCGCTCCAGGGCCCGCCGCCGCACCGGTGCGAACGGCATCGGCGGAGCGCTCCAATATGGGAGGCGGCTTTATCGAGTTCCTGTTCGGCGATGGACAAAATCAAGGCGATCGCTATCGGCAGCAGCCATCACTACCAGTCGCAGTCTCCGCTGTTGCCGCAAATGGATCCGCAGCAGGTCATGCGCCGGCAGGATATGAGCGAGCCGGCGCGTCCTGCCTTCGATCCGAAATACGAGAAGCAGGTCGTCGACTATTCGGGCAAGGAAAGCCCCGGCACCGTCGTCGTCGATACTCCCAACAAGTTCCTCTATCTGGTGCAGGGCAATGGCAGGGCGATACGCTACGGCATCGGTGTTGGTCGTCCCGGCTTCACCTGGTCGGGCATCAAGCAGATTTCCGCCAAGAAGGAATGGCCGGACTGGACGCCGCCGCCGGAGATGCTGGTGCGGCGACCGGACCTGCCGCGGCACATGGAGGGCGGTCCGCAAAACCCGCTCGGCGCGCGGGCGATGTATCTGGGGTCGTCGCTCTATCGCATCCACGGTTCCAATGAACCCTGGACGATTGGCACCAACGTGTCGTCAGGCTGCATCCGGATGCGCAATGAGGACGTGATCGACCTCTATAGCCGCGTCAATGTCGGCACCAGGGTTGTCGTGATCTGAGCAATAACCAGGACGAGAATCAAAAACGTCCGCCTGTTCGGGGCGGCCGTTTTCGTTTACAGAGCCATCTTTTCAGGCGAAGTCGCTGTCTCCGTCTCCGCCGAAGTCGTCCGAATCCATATCCATGTCGTCGTGATTCGTCGTTCGAGGCAGAATCGAAAAATCCCGCGCGCGAACTATCGTCGGTCCGTCCGCCGGACGAGCCGATGTCGTTGATCCCGGCATCGCGCGCCAGACTGCTGTTGGACTGATCGGTCCAGGGATTCGCACCAGCAGCCCTTTCGTTCATCACGCTCGCATCGCCGAAGCTGTGATGGCCGCCTCCCATCATCGAACGGATGCTGTTGAGCAGCAGCGAGCCGCCGACGACCCCGGCCGCAGCGGCTGCCGCGGTGCCCAGAAACGAGCCGCCTCCACCCATCCCAGGCGGAGGTCCGCCATATGACTGCCCATAAGCGCCCTGGTCGTACTGTCCCGGATATTGCGTCTGCTGCAACACCTGGCCGCTGTTCCAGACCGGACGGTTTCCGACTTCAGGCGGCCGCACATTCGGCACCGAACCGCGCGGCTGATTTTGCCCGAATATCGTGTCGCGCATCGAATTGAGGAAGCCGCCGCCCTGTCCTTGCTGGGGCGCGTTCGCCGCCTCCAGTTCCTGGATCCGGCTGTCGGCGCGTTTGAGCGCCTCGTCCTGGACCAGGACAGTTTGTACCAGGGCGTAAATTGCGTTTGGGGCCACGCGCATACCTTGCGCGATTGCGGCAACGGCGTCCGGATCGCGCGGCGCGCCTTCCATTTTCGAGAGCCGGTCGAAAAGGTCGTCAACCATCTGGCGTTCTTGCGGTGTCATCGAGCTTCTCCCTCGCTTCGCGGCGCGGGGCAGATGTAGGTGCCCTTTGTGTCGCCAGTAGTGTGACCGCGCATTAAATTTAGGTATCCGGCAAAGCGTCCGATCGCTGGAAAACGGCGTTCCCGACGGAACGCGCAAACGATTGATTGCAAGCTGAAAAATCAGAAAAGCCGCTTACCCGGATGGTTAGCCCAGGGTCACTTTGTTCGTTGCCAGCAAAGGCGGGAAATCCTCGCCGCCGAGAAAGGCGTATTCGCGTTCGCGCTGGTCTGTCAGCGGATCGAGGCTAATGAGAATATCATCCACCAGGCCTGGGTGACACATGACGACACCGGCCTCAGGTAATCCATCGAGGAATTGTTGCATCAGCGCGCCAAAATCGGCTTGTCGGGAAAAGTCGTAGGCGCCAGCGAAGGCTGGGTTGAAGGCAATATCGGCGCGGAGGGCGCGGTAGCGGAACTGCGTGCTCAAGACGTCGAGCACCAATGCCTTGGGTGAGCCGAGCCGCTCGACCAAGGGCCGATTGCGGCCGCACTGGCGAACCCAGGCGTTGGGGGCAGCTTCCTTCACCGCCGCCAGGAAGGCGTCACGCACGCCGCGGAAACAGCTGGGCATGCTGGTGGCCATCGACAAAGTCCGGTGCGCGGCCGAACAATTCGTTGAAGCTCGAAAACTGCACCATCAATTCGGTGTAGATGAGTTCGGGGTCCAGCCTTCCCATCAGGCCTGCGCGCAGCAATTTCGCAAACGGCAGGAACATGCCGCCGTCCAGAGGGCGAAAGTGCATGGTCAAAGGTCGAAACGGTGCCGTGAGGGTGACATGGAGGCCGACGGCGCAGCGCGGATTATTGCTGGCAGCGGCTTTGAGCGCGCCCACTTCGTCGCGGCCGATCGCCGGGCCGACAACCATGGCCGAGGTCGCATTGAGACGGCCGCGTTCCACCAGATCGCGGATCGCGCGGTTGACGCCCGGACTGATGCCGTAGTCATCGGCGCACAACCAAATGCGGCGTGCTAGTGGAGCGGATTTGACGTTTGCCACCGCGGCACCGTTCATTCGGCCGCGGTCCTTTCGCCGGCGCCGTTGTCGATGCGCGCATCGGCGTGCTTCTCGCTATGTTCGGCGACGAAATAGATCGGGCGCGCCTTCAGCTCGGAAAGGATCTTGCCGATATATTCGCCGACGATGCCGATCATGATGAGCTGCACGCCGCCGATGGTCATCAGGCCGACGACCAGCGAGGGATAGCCGGGAACCGATTTTCCATCCACCAGGGTCTCCCAGAGGATCGAGAGGCCGAACAGGAAGGCGCCGGAAGCAAGCAGGACTCCGAGCAGACTGGCAAAACGCAGCGGCGCGACCGAAAACGAGGTCAGGCCTTCGATCGAAAGTCCGACCAGCCGGCCGGCGCTGAACGTGGTAATGCCGTGGGCGCGCGCGGCGGGCTCATAGTCGACGCGGATCTGGCGGAAGCCGATCCAGCTCGCAAGCCCCTTGAAGAAGCGATTGCGTTCGGGGAGCTGCCGCAAAGCCGCGGCGGCGCGCGGCGACAGCAGGCGAAAGTCGCCGGCATCCTCCGGGATTTTCTGCCGTGCGCCCCAATTGATCAGCGCGTAGAAGCCGCGTACCGCAAGACGCCGCAGCAGCCGGTTCATTGTCGCGATGCGCTTTCGCCGTATAGACCACGTCGTAACCGTCATCGATCCAGTGACCGACGAGCTTTTCCACAAGGTCAGGTGGATGCTGGCCATCACCGTCCATGAACAGCACGGCGCCGCGCCTGGCATGGTCCAGTCCCGCCATCAGCGCGGCTTCCTTGCCGAAGTTGCGCGACAGCGACACCACCTGAACATCGAGCGAATCGGCGGCAAGCCCGCGCGCGATGGAAAGCGTCGCATCGGCGCTGCCGTCGTCAATATAAACGACCTCGCAGGCCAGCCGATAGCGCTCGCGCAGCGTCTTCGCCAGCCCGCAAAGCCGCTGGTGCAGAAACGCAAGCCCCGCCGCCTCGTTGTAGAGGGGCACCACGATCGACAACCCCTGCGCCGCGGCCGTCGCCGCGGTCGTTGAAAGGCTTGAGACGTCAGTACCCAGCATCATCGATCAGGTTCCAACCTCCGGATACCCAACATATGGCAAATGGGTTGGAATTGTCGCCACGGGCTTGGACCGCCATCTTACGTCCTATCGCCGCAGGAAAGCCTCAAGCCTGGCGAACAGCGGATTGTCGCGGTCGAGCACATAGTCGAGTGACGCCACCGAAACCGTTTCCGCGCCGTGGGCGCGCAGAAAGCTGCCGAGCGCGTAGAGCTGCGCCGGCGGACAGTGCAGCGTCACCATTCCCGACGATGTCGGCCCGCCGAACGGCGACACTACGCCGAAGCGGTTGTGGGCCTCGGCCAATAGCGCCGCGTCGTATCCAGCAAAGCGGGTGCGGACTTCCCGGTATTTGCTGGCGCGGGCTCGCGCAGCGATATGATCGAGGATCACGCGCGCAGTTTCGCGCGCCTCGTTCGACCATTCGGCGTCGCGCGACGCCACAAGATTGGCCTGGCTGCGCAGGATCACGCCATCGTCGAGCACCTTCAGGCCGTTGGCGGCAAGGGTCGCACCGGTCGTCGTGATATCGACGATCATCTCGGCGGTGCCGACCGCCGGCGCACCTTCGGTGGCGCCTGCGCTCTCGACGATGCGATAATCGACGATACCATGCGCGGCAAAGAACGCACGGGTGAGGTTGATGTATTTGGTCGCCACCCGCATCCGCCGGTTATGCTGGGCGCGGAATCCGGTGGTGACATCGTCTAGATCGGCCATCGTGCGCACGTCGATCCAGGCCTGCGGCACTGCAACCACGACGTTGGCGCTGCCAAAGCCGAGGCTGTCGATCAACAGCACGCGCTTGTCGGCATCGGTAATGCTTTCGCGCACCAGATCCTCGCCGGTGACGCCGAGATGGACCGCGCCGCGCGCGAGCTGGGAGGCGATCTCGCTTGCAGAGAGATAGGCGATTTCGACATTGTCGAGCCCGTTGATGGTGCCGCGATAGTCGCGCGCGCCGCGCGGCTTGGCCAGCGCAAGTCCGGCGCGGGTGAAGAATGCTTCGGCGTTTTCCTGCAGACGGCCCTTGGAGGGAACCGCGAGAACGAATGGCGCGTCATGACGCGCTCCCGCCGATGCCGCTTGCGGCAGGCTTGCCGCCAAGCTGCGTCAAGGTCTCAACCCAGACCGAGAAACCGACCGCGGGGATCGGCGTCTTGGAGCCGAGCTGGGTCATCAGCCCGTCATAGCGTCCGCCCGCCACCAGCGGCTCGACGCCGTTACCCTTGGCATGCAGTTCGAACTCGAAGCCGGTGTAATAGTCGAGGCCGCGGCCGAATGAGGTGGAAAAGCGCATAGAGCCGGTATCGATGCCGCGCGCGGCCATGAAGCCGACGCGGCTCTCGAATGCATCGATGGCGGCGTTGATGTCGAGTTTGGCGTCGGCGGCAAGCGCCCGCAACTGAGCGATCGAGTAGTCCGGGTCGCCCGCGATGGCCATGAACCGCTTGATGAGGCCAAGTGCGTCGCGGGGCAGCGCGCCGCCCTTCAGGGTCGATTGCTCGAGGAAGCGGTCGGCGATTTCGGCAACGCTGCGACCGCCGACATTGGTGGTGCCGGCGATCGACATCAGGTCGGTGACCAGGGCCAACGCGGCCTTGCGATCGGAGCCGGCAAGCGCCGCCAGCACGCCCTCATATTCGTTGTGGCCCGGCGCCGTTGCGAGCGTCAGCCGTTCGATGTCCTGCGCGAGGTTGATCTTGCGGTTGAAATCCTTGATCAGGCGCCGCCGCCAGACCGGAAAAAGATCGAGCGCGTCGATCAACGCGGTGAACAGCGCGACATCGCCGGTGTGAATCTCGACCTCGGTCAAGCCGAACGCGCTTGTGGCCTCGAGCGCCAGCGCGAGCATTTCCGCATCCGCTGCGGAGCGATCCTGTCTGGCGAAGGATTCGATGCCGGCCTGCAAGAATTCGCTGGGCCGGCCGCCGCGATAACGGAACACCGGGCCGAGATAGCTGAAGCCCGCGGGCTTTCCGGCCTTGGCGGATGCGAGATAATCCCGCGCCACCGGAATGGTTAGGTCGGGACGCAGGCACAATTCCTCGCCACCCGCGTCGGTGGTCAGATAGAGGCTCTTGCGGATGTCTTCGCCCGAGAGGTCGAGAAAGGGTTCAGCCGGCTGCAGGATCGCCGGCTCGGCCAGGGTGTAGCCGGCCTGGGCGAACGACAATAGCAGCGCGTCCGCCCACGCGGCGGATCCGGTCGCACGAGGGGCGGCGGTCACACTCATCTCGAAGTCCAAATCTCCCGAACACGGCCTGCAGTCGGGAATACGTATAACTGTTTGATTTAGAACACTTATCTTGTGTCGCAGCATTTTTCGCTGGCCGCAAAGGCTTTCCCGAGAACGCTGGCGAGCCCCATAGCATGGCGCGAGCGGGGTTTCGACCAAGATCAGCCAAGTGGCTTAACAAGCGCCGAGAGGGACTGGTTAAGGGCCTATCTATCCGGCCGCGCCGCCCGCGGTCCAGTCGCCGAGCGCAGTCTGGACCAGGGCCAGCGCAGCGACGCCAGCCGTGTCGGCGCGCAGAATTCGCGGCCCCAGCGAAAGCCGCAAAATTCGCGGCTGCCGCAGCAGGAGGGCACGTTCTTCCTCGGCAAATCCGCCCTCCGGACCGATCAGTATATCGATCCCGTCGGCGGCGGCTTCGCCACGCAACTCCTGCAACGGATTTGCGACACAAGCGGCCTCGTCACAGAAGACCAGGAGACGCTGTGTGTTGCGTCCGTTCAAGATAGCGATCGAGCGGTACTGGGTCTGCGACATCGGCAATGCTCAGGATGCCACATTGCTCGGCCGCCTCAATGACATTGGCCCGCATCCGTTCGCCATTCACCCGCGAGACTTGGGTGAAGCGCGTCAAGACCGGCTGCAGCGAGCACGCGCCCATTTCGACGGCCTTCTGCACCAAGTAGTCGAGCCGGGCATGTTTCAGCGGCGCAAAGACGTAGGCGACATCGGGCAACTGGTCCTGCGGCCGGGTCTGGGCAATCATGGTGAGACTTTCGGGCCGTTTGCGTCCCGAGATCGACGCCTGCCATTCGCCGTCGCGTCCATTGAACACGAGAATGGTTTGGCCCGCAGAAAGCCGAAGCACATTGCCAAGATAATTGCTCTGGTCGCGCGCGAGCGTGACCGTGGCCCCCGGCGCCAAGGGCGGCGTCAACGAACAGCCGGGGTTGCCGAAAATCGCGCTGGGGCATTGTCAAAGTTCCGATCCGCGCGGGTTTTAGCCCAAAGGATGAGGAAATGCGCGATTATCGGCCCCCGGGCGCGGCCCAACGCCGCGCTATTGCCCAATTCCACGGGTTGTTAAGGTCCGGGAGCAATCGTAAAATGGCCTACCGGAGTCGCTCTCCTATCGGGAAGACGCGAGGGGCCGTTGCACCTTTGCCTGAGGGAATAGCTTTGATGATCCGTCGCCTGATCGTGCCACTCGCCGCGGCCATCGTTACGCTTCATGCCGGCCAGGTCTTCGCGCAGAGTGGCTTCCCGGCGCCGCTGCCTGGCCAGACCGGTGCTGCGAATAACTCGCCATTTCCCCCGGTGAACGGCGCAGCGCCCGCGCCGTCCTTTGGCGGCGCGCCCTCGCTCAGTTCGTTCCCGGCGAGCCGGTGGCTCGCCGTTCGGAAACACCCCCCTAGCGGCGCCCCCGACCCAGGCGGGTCCAAGTGATGATTGCATGAAGGGATTTCTCCCGCTGCGCGAGGAGGCGGAGAAGCGCGGCAAGCTGATCAAGGCGGCGAGCGATCGGCACGCTCCGCCGGCTGAGGCCTGCAAGCTGATCGAAAACTTCGCCCAGGTCGAAATCAAGATGATCAAATACGTCGAAGCCCACACGGCGAGTTGCGGGATTCCGCCGCAGATATTGGAACAGCTGAAGGGTGGACACAAGCACACCGAGGGAATGCAGCAGAAGGTCTGTTCCGTGGCCCAGCAAGTGCAAAAGCAGGGACCCGCAGGTCCCAGCCTGAGCGACGTGCTGGGTTCTGCGACGGCTCTCCCGGAGGCTGCGCCTGCGAAGAAGAGCGGCGGCGGCACCTTCGACACGCTGAGCGGCAACGTGCTGGCGCGATGACGCCGCCGATCTGAACGAATCTCCGAACAGAGGACGCCCGGCCCAGATGAACCAGGCTGCGGCCCGCGTCGCGGACGCGACCGGAAACTGGGTCGATACGCTCGCGCCGCCATGGTCGCGGCCCTATCTGCGGCTCGCCCGCCTCGACCGGCCGATCGGATCCTGGCTGTTACTGTTGCCGTGCTGGTGGTCGGCCGCGCTCGCCGCCGGCGCTCGCCCACAATCTGAGCCGGTTGCCCCTCGTCATCGCGCTGTTCTTTCGTGGGCGCCTTTGCCATGCGCGGCGCCGGCTGTACCTGGAACGACATCACCGATCGCGATCTCGATGCCAAGGTAGAACGTACGAGATCGCGGCCGATCCCGGCAGGGCAGGTCAGCGTGCGGCAAGCGCTTGCCTTCCTGGTCGCACAGGCCTTGATCGGCCTTGCAGTGTTGCTGCAATTCAACCGCTTCGCGGTGGCGACCGGCATCGCCTCGCTCGTCATCGTCGCCATCTATCCCTTCATGAAGCGCATCACCTGGTGGCCGCAGGTCGTGCTGGGCCTTGCCTTCTCGTGGGGCGCGCTGATGGGATTTGCCGTCATTCTCGGGCGGATCGATGCGGCCGCGCTTTTTCTCTATGCCGGTTCGATTGCATGGGTGATCGGCTACGACACCATCTATGCGCATCAGGATGCCGAGGACGATGCGCTGATCGGGGTGAGATCGACCGCGCGCCTGTTCGGCGCGCATACGCGACCGGCGCTGGTTGTGTTCTACGGCATGGCGGTGGTTTTGATCGGCGTTGCGATCTGTGCTCGCCGGCGCAGGCGTTTGCGGCAGGAATCGGGCTTGCCGCGTTCGCCGCGCATCTCGCCTGGCAGATCACGCGGCTCAACATCGGCGACCCCGCACTCTGCCTGCGCATCTTCAAGTCCAACCGCGATGCCGGGCTGTTGTTGTTTGCGGGCTAATGGTCGATGCGTGGATGGCCGCCGCCTGATATCGAGACTGAAGGCCCGATCGCGATGACGGCCTCTAGTTTCGCGCGATGATCTCGCGCTCGCCGCGGTGCACGTTGGCGGGGTCGAGCGGACCGCCGCCGCGCCGCCGCACCAGGAATTTCGGACGCCGGGCCCGGATCGCATTGCGCCGCCGCCGACGAGCCGCCGGCTCGCGGGCCTGGTCTTCCGGCAATTGCGGCAGGGCGAAAATATCGCTCCACATTTGCCAGGCCGCCACGATCTCATCGCGGTCAGAACTCACGCACAGGGGAATCGTCAGTGACGGATCGCGATGAGCGAGCACGAGCATCTGGGCATCGTCGATGCCGCGCAGCGCGACGCCGCGGAAATCGCTGACGCGAACATTGATGGCCATCCGCATGCCCTGCACGGCACGTCGCAGCACAACGCGTTCGCGGTGGAGTTCGACCCTACGCACGCCGCCATCGGCGCGAACATCATGCGCGTCGAAACTGATGGGCAGAGAGAGAGGGTCGAGCCGCAATGCGCGGCTCGACCCGGCGGGATTGATCCCGCTTGTTGATGTTTGACGCCTCACGGCTTTAGTCTCCCCGCCGGGATTATGTTCCCGGTCGATACGCGAGAGGCTAGCCAGAGCCGCTTCCGATTTCGCTTAAAAAGGCTGGTTAATCCGGCGTCACTTGCCCAGCATTCGCCCGCATGATTGACAAGAGCTTGGCTCGCATGATTGACGAGCCCTTGCGCTCAGCATTCGAAAATCTTTGGTTTTGGTCGCGTGAAAATGCTTGAAATCCCTGTGAATCAGGCACATCTGGTGTATCGACTTATCTGCCGCCAAGTCCCCTTCCATCCTTGTTGAATCCTAGGGATTTTGTTCGTGATCTCTTCACCATCGACCGCATCGCCGGTTGCACCTGACGCGGCCGCGTCCGGTCTGTTCGATCAGTCCGCGCTGAGTACGCTGGCGCAGCGTTTGGTCGAGGCCGCCAGGCGCGCCGGTGCGGATGCCGCCGATGCGGTGGCGGTGCGCGGTGTTTCGCAAGGGGTTGAGGTCCGCGACGGGCGCGTCGAGGAATCGGAGCGTTCGGAAGGTGACGACGTCGGGCTTGCGCGTTCTGGTGGGACAGCGCCAGGCGGTGGTGTCGACCAACGACGTCAGCGGTGACGGGGTTGCACGGCTCGCCGAGCGCGCGGTCGCAATGGCGCGCGTCGCGCCCGATGACAAATATGTCGGCCTCGCCGATCCGTCGCTGCTGGCGCACGAGTTTCCCGATCTCGATCTGCTCGACCCGCATGTTCCGACTACGGCGGAATTGGAACGCCGCGCCTGCGAAGCCGAAGCCGCCGCGCTTGCCGTCAAGGGCGTCACCAAATCGGGCGGCGCATCGGCAACGACCGGGATTGGCGGCATGGTGCTGGTGACCAGCACCGGCTTTCACGGCTCCTATTTGCGCTCGAGCCAGGGCATCTCGGTGACCGCGATTTCGGGCGAGGGCACCGCCATGGAGCGTGACTACGACTTCACGGCTGCGCCGCACGCGGCCGATCTTGCCTCGCCCGAAAGCGTCGGCCGCACCGCCGGCGAGCGCACGATCGCGCGTGCCAATCCGCGCAAGGTCGAAACCTGCAAGGTGCCGGTCGTGTTCGACCCGCGCGTCTCCGGTTCGATCGTCGGCCATCTGGTGGGAGCAATCAACGGCGCCTCGGTCGCGCGCAAGACCTCCTTCCTGAAAGATCGCCTTGGCGAGCCGCTGTTTGCAAAGAATATCCGCATCATCGACGATCCGTTGCGGGTGCGGGGGTTGCGCTCGCAACCGTTCGACGCCGAGGGCGTCAAGGTCAAACGGCTGGCGATCATCGACCAGGGCGTTCTGACATCATGGCTTCTGGATTGCGCGACCGCGCGCGAACTCGGGCTGGTCACCACCGGTCACGCCCACCGCGGCGTATCGTCCTCGCCGTCGCCGGGATCGTATAATCTCCATCTGGAGGCAGGCGAGCCTAGCCCGGACGAACTGATGTCCGACATCCGCCAGGGCTTCTATGTCACCGACCTGATCGGCTCCGGCGTCAACGGCGTGACCGGTGACTATAGCCGCGGGGCTTCGGGCTTCTGGATCGAGAACGGCAAGATCACCTATCCCGTGAGCGAGGTGACGATCGCCGGCCACCTTCTGGAAATTTTCAAATCGCTGGTGCCGGCCAACGATCTGACCTTCCGCTACGGCGTCAATGCGCCGACGCTGCGGATCGAGGGATTGACGCTTGGCGGACGTTAGCCGGGACAGCGGGCACGCGAAGATTTTGCTGCGCGATGAGGTAAGCCGCGATGCGGCGCTACTGGCGAATACGGTACGAGAGGCCGGCGCATTGGCGCTGTCGCTGTTCCGGACCGAACTGAAGAACTGGACCAAGGGTGCTTCCTCGCCGGTGTCGGAGGCGGACATCGCGGTCAACGAACTGATCGCGGGGAGGTTGCGGTCCGCTACGCCGGACTATGGTTGGCTGTCGGAGGAGAGTGCCGACGATGACGGTCGTCTCGGCAAACGGCTGGTCTGGATCGTCGATCCAATCGACGGCACCCGCGGCTATCTTGCCGGTCGCGACGATTGGTGCGTCAGCGTGGCGCTGGTCGAGGGCGCGCGACCTCTGCTGGCCGCCGTGTTTGCGCCTGCCAATGACGAATTCTTTTTCGCGGAGCGCGGCCGCGGTGCGTTGCTCAACGACGTGCCAATGTCATGCGACTTCCGGCACCGAACTCGACTTTTCCCGTATCGCCGGTCCGAAACCGCTGGTCGAGCGGCTCAACCGCAGTTCGGGTGAAATTTCTTTGCACCCCCGAATCGGATCGCTCGCGCTGCGGCTATGCCGGGTCGCGCAGGGAAGGCTGGATGCCGCCTTTGCGGGCGGTCAGAGCCGCGACTGGGACCTTGCTGCGGCCAATTTGATCGTGCAGGAAGCGAATGGTATTATGACGGCACTTTCAGGGGATGACATCCTGTATAATCGCCGCGAGGTGACGCACGGGGTGCTGGTGGCAGCGGGGCGCGATCGTCATGCACGCATCGTCGAGCATTTTCGAAGCCGCCCTTTGCCCTGAGCGCTCCGATGCGCCCTGAAAATTGTGCTCAACGCCCATCGCCCATCGCGTTAGGAAGAGATCATGCCGGATAGCGCGCCCCAGCAACTGCTCCATCTGGTCCTTGGAGGCGAACTGACGGATCTGGGGCACACGACTTTCAGAGACCTTTCCAAGGTGGAAATCGTCGGCCTGTTCCCCAATTACGCCACCGCTTACACGGCCTGGAAGGCGAAGGCGCAGCAGACCGTGGATAACGCCCACATGCGGTATTTCATCGTTCATCTCCACCGGTTGCTCGATCCAGGTCAAGACGCGAAGCCTGCCCGTTGAAAAAACTACTCCGCAATGTGCTGCGCAGCAGCTGGTTTCAGCGCGTGGTGGGATCGCTCACGGCCGCGCTGCTGCGGCTGGTGTGGCTGACCAACAGGTTCACTTTCGATCCGCCCGATTGTTATGAGATCGTGGAGCCGCAGATGCCGGCGATCTTTGCATTCTGGCATGGCCAGCATTTCCTCACGCCGTTCATCAAGAGCAAGGAAATCCATCGCACCAAGGTACTGATCTCGCTGCATCGCGACGGCGAATACAATGCGGTGGCCGCCGAACGGTTAGGGATCGGCACCATCCGGGGCTCCGGGGATCACGGCTCGGCGTTTCACCGCAAGGGCGGGGTCGGAGCGTTCAGGGAGATGGTGCGGGCCCTTGAAGAAGGCTATAACGTTGCGCTGACCGCCGACGTGCCGAAACGCTCGCGGATAGTCGGCCTCGGCATCATCATGCTGGCGCGCGAATCCGGACGGCCGATCATGCCGTTTGCCATGGCGACCAGCCGTTTTTGGCGCCTGAAAAACTGGGACCGAACCACGATCAATCTGCCGTTCGGGCGAGGGGCATTGGTGGGAGGCGACATTATCATGGTTCCACCCGACGCCGACGCAGAGACGATGGAAGAGCTGCGCGCCCGGCTGGAGGCGACCCTGAACGAAGCGACCGATCGCGCCTATGCGCAAGTGGGCCGCCCGCAAGAGGCGAGGCATGGATAATTCCTTGCCGATGACCCTGCGCGTCTATCAGCGGCTGTCCGCTGCGGCCGCGCCGCTGGCGCCTGCGCTGATCAAGCGGCGGCTGAAACAGGGCAAGGAGGACCCCACACGGGTCGGCGAGCGCCGCGGCATGAGCGGGGATGCCCGGCCGAACGGGCCGTTGGTCTGGATTCACGGTGCCAGCGTCGGCGAAGTGCTGGCAGCGGCGGCCTTGATCGAGAAATTGCGTGCGCTGAATGTTCGCATCCTGCTCACCTCCGGGACGGTGACCTCGGCGGCCATCGTCGCCAAACGGTTTCCCGCCGACATTATCCATCAATACGTGCCTTACAATTCTCCGCGCTACGTCGCGCGCTTTCTGGATCACTGGCGGCCGAGCCTTGCGCTGTTCATCGAGTCCGATCTGTGGCCGAACCTGATCCTGTCGAGCGCGGCGCGGCGCCTGCCGATGGTCCTGATCAACGGGCGAATGTCGCAACGCTCGTTTCCGCGCTGGCGCAGGGTGAGCCATACGATTTCGGCGCTGCTCGGCCGGTTCGACGTTTGCCTCGCGCAATCGCGCGCCGATGCCGAACGTTTCACCGCGCTTGGCAGCCGCAACGTTGTCGTCACGGGCAATCTGAAACTGGATGTTCCGGCGCCGCCGGCCGATTTCAACAAGCTCGAGCGCTTGATGTCGGTGACGCGCGGCCGTCCGATCGTCGTGGCGGCGTCGACCCATCCGGGCGAGGAGGAAATCCTGCTCGAGACGCACCGTACGCTCGCCGGATTTTTTCCATCGCTGTTGACCGTGATCGTGCCGCGCCATCCCGGGCGCGGTGAGGCGATCGCGCGCTTGATCGCTGCCGCCGGAGTGAGCGTGCGGTCGCGCGAAGAGCTTCCGACCGCCGCAACCGAGATCTATGTCGCCGACACCATGGGTGAACTGGGACTGTTCTACCGGCTGTCGCCGGTCGTATTCATGGGCGGATCGCTGATCGAACATGGCGGGCAGAATCCGATCGAGGCGGTCAAGCTTGGCGCGTCGATCGTCCACGGACCTCACGTCTTCAATTTCTCCGATGTTTACGAGGCGCTCGATAATGCCGGCGGCGCGAAGCAGGCCGACACGCAGGAGGCGCTGGTAAAACAGCTCGGCAAGTTGCTGGCCGACCCCGCGGCGCGCAATCTGTCGGTTGCGGCGGCCGAGCGCGTGGTCTCGCAGCTCGGCGGCGCGCTTGAGCGAACCATGGCGGCGCTCGAGCCCTATTTGTTGCAGTTGCGCCTCGAAATGGGGGCGGCGGATGCATGAGCCGGCCTTTTGGTACCGGCCGCCGTCATGGATGTCGCGATTGTTGATGCCGCTCGCGGCCGTCTATGGCGCGGTTGCCGGCCATCGGTTGCGGCGCGAAGGACTTGACGCCGGCATTCCGGTGCTCTGTGTCGGCAATTATCACGTCGGCGGCGCCGGCAAGACCCCGACGGTACTTGCTCTTGTCAAGCTGCTGCGCGATCTCGGCGAGACGCCGGTCGTGCTCAGCCGTGGTTATGGTGGACGATTGCAAGGGCCGGTGATCGTCGATCCCGGCCGCCACGCGGCAAGCGACGTTGGCGATGAACCGCTGATGCTGGCGCAGACGGTAGTCGTGGTCGTCGCGCGCGAGCGCATCGACGGGCTCGCCCTGGCGCGGTCGAAGGAAGCATCCGTGATCGTGATGGACGACGGCTTTCAGAATCCGGCGATCAACAAGGATGCTTCGCTGATCGTGATCGACGCCCTCCGCGGCCTCGGTAATGCCTGCGTGTTTCCTGCAGGC
This sequence comes from uncultured Alphaproteobacteria bacterium, assembly GCA_963722265.1. Lineage (GTDB taxonomy): Bacteria > Pseudomonadota > Alphaproteobacteria > Rhizobiales > Xanthobacteraceae > Bradyrhizobium. Next base: position 387,046 of record CAVRKR010000006.1, read on the forward strand.
CCCCTGCGCGCGCCGTTGCCGTCGCAAATCGCGCGAACGGATGCGTTGATCGTGGTCGGCGAGGCAGGTGCGGCCGACGCCGTCGTGGCCGCCGTGATGACACAGGACAAGCCGGTCTTGACTGCGTATCTGAAGGCCGAGGAATCCTCGCTGGCCTCGCTCCGCGGCAAGCGCGTGTCGGCCTTCGCGGGCATCGGCGATCCCGACAGGTTCTTCCGTACGCTGCGCGCCAACGGCATCGAGATTGTCCGTCAGCGCGCCTTCGCCGACCATCATCCGTTCTCGCAAGGTGAGATCGAAACGCTGATCGAAGAAGCCAGGCGTGAAGCGCTGACGCCGGTGACGACCGAAAAGGATCTGGCGCGGCTGCGTTCTGCCGGCGAACTTCCGCATTGGGCGCAAGATATTGTGCCGCTTGCGGTGAGGCTTGAGTTCGACAACCCCGTGAAATTGCGCAAGTTCGTCTCCGAGCAACTCCTTCGCGCGCGCGATAAGAAGTTCAGGAAGAGCAGATAAATTTTCAAACGAGAATCGTCACGGCGACTGCCGCGATCACAGGTACGCTCAGCTCTGCGGCTTTAGTGCTCCGGGAAAATGCCGTTGCAGCACGGCGCTCGGCAGCGCGTAGGCCTCCTGCAGATCGACGCTCCAGTATTTGAGTTCGTCGAACGGTATCCGAGCGCCCGTCACCGCGCAACGCACATAGGTTCCCGGCGAGACCACGCGGAAATCACCGTCGAGATATTGCAGCTTGGCTTCGCCGTGGCCCGAGGGGCCGAATTTATTCAGCACGGTAAAATTCTCCGATCGTTTCCGGCTATTTCTGAGCCAACGCCATGATGTCGATCTAGCATTCGCCGTGTCCGCCCGTCAAACCCACCGATTTGTGATGAAATCTCGTGCCTTCCGCATGTTAGCTTGCCGACGATGCCCCTTTCATCCGCTATTTTCTTGCTGGCACTTTTTGCGTCGGCGTCCGCCGTGCGTGCCGCGCCGATATCCGCTCCGCATCCGGTCGAGATTCCCTCCGGCAGCGGGATGTTACGCGCCCAGCTTTACAAGCCCGAGGGTGATGGCCCGTTTCCGGTCGTGATCGCGCTGCACGGATGCGACGGATTGGTTGGGCATTCCGAGCCGGTTCAGCCGCGTTACCGGGATTGGGCGGAAGAGCTGCTGAAGGACGGCAAGGCCGTGTTGTTTCCGGACAGCTACGCTTCGCGGGAACTTGGTCCACAATGCCGCGTCAAGGAGCGCCGCATATATGCAAGGCGCGAGCGGGTGGTGGACATCCTGGCCGCGCGGCAATGGTTGATGCAGCAGTCTTGGGTCGCGCACAACCGCATCAGCCTGCTCGGCTGGGCCAACGGCGCCAGCGCGCTGTTGTGGGCGGTTCGCCCGCAATTATCCTCGCACCATATCGAGCCGGACTTCCGCTCCGCGATCGCGTTCTATCCGGATTGCCGCATCTCGTCGGGGCTTGGGTGGAGCGCGCGCGTCCCGACCCTGGTCCTGATCGGCGCCAAGGACGACGTCAGTTCGCCGCCCGCCTGCCGCCAGATGGTCGAGGGCGCGCATGGCCGCAGCGCGCTGGCGCGTATCGTCGTCTACCCCAGCGCCTATCACGAGTTCGACCGCGCCAATTTGCCGGTGCACGCGATCAGCCCGGGCGCGGATGCGGCCGACCCTGAAAAGGGTCACCTTGGTACCGACCCCGACGCGCGCGCCAATTCACAAAAGCGCGTCGCCGAGTGGCTGGCGCGGTGAGACTGAATACGACCGCTTAATCTTGATCGTCATGGTCGGGAGCACCCCGGAATTGACGTTGTGGGCCTTCCTAAAACAAGCTCCCCTGGCCGACCGGTTTGGTGACGCGCTTGGGCGCGGCCGGTTTCGGTTCACTGGTAACCGGCCTTGATTGGGTTGACGTCGCCGCTAGCCGATTGCCGTCCGCGGTCGCAGCGACCCGCCCATCGGCAAATTCGACGTTGAATCGTGCCCCCGGCTCGATGCCTGAAGCGGCGTGCACCGCGAGGTCGTCTGCGTCGCGCACCAGGGCAAAGCCACGCGCGAGAACGCTGCGATATGACAGCGCGCTGAGCAGTTGTCCGCTATGGCTAACCCGCGCCTGAAGCCTCTGGGTTGAAGTTGCCAGTGCGCGCCGCGCGCGCTCAGTCAGGCGGTGGATGCGCTCGCGGTCGCGCGTGATCGCCTGGCGCTGGGCCTGCGCATTGGAGAGCTTTGACGCCTTCAGCCGGATCGCCAGGCCCGCGAAGCGATCCCGCCGGTTTCGCAGCAGGATTTTGGCGGAATGCGCCATCCGTTCGCCGGAGGCCGTCAGCCGGTGTTGGGCCTGCGTGAGCTGCGCGCGCAGCACACGCACGGTCAGCCGGGCACTCATGCCGGCAAACCTGCGGAAATGCGCATGCGTATTGGCCTTCAGGCCGCGGGGCAGGGCGGAAGCGGCACCATCCAGCCGCTGTCGCGGAACGGCCAACAGTTCGCTCAAGGCCGGTAGCGCGCGCACGGCAGCGCGCAACTCGTTGCGGCGCAGTTCATAGCCGCGCTGCCAGCACAGCATGGTCCGCCGCGCCAGGCTCGCGACCTCGACGAACAGCTCGCTGCGCACGGGTACGGCCATTTCGGCCGCCGCCGTCGGCGTCGGTGCGCGCTTGTCGGCGGCAAAATCGATCAGTGTGATGTCGGTCTCGTGGCCCACCGCCGAAATTAGCGGGATCATGCTGTCGGCGGCGGCCCGGACCACGATCTCTTCGTTGAAGGACCAGAGGTCTTCGAGCGATCCGCCGCCGCGCGCGACGATCAGGAGATCGGGCCGCGGAATCCTGCCACCTTCCGGCAATGCGTTGAAGCCGCGGATCGCGCCGGCGACCTGTTCGGCCGAACCTTCACCCTGTACCTTGACCGGCCACACCAGCACACGGCGCGGGAAACGGTCGTGAAGTCGATGCAGGATATCGCGGATCACCGCGCCGGTCGGCGAGGTGACGACGCCGATGACTTCGGGCAACCACGGCAGCAACTGCTTGCGCGCCTCGTCGAACAGCCCCTCGGCGGCGAGCTTCTTCTTGCGCTCCTCCATCAGCGCCATCAGCGCGCCGACGCCGGCGGGCTCCAGCGCCTCGATCACGATCTGATATTTGGAGGAACCGGGATAGGTGGTGAGTTTCCCGGTGGCGATGACCTCGAGACCTTCCTGCGGCTTGAAGCGCATCCTGGCGTGGGCGAATTTCCAGATCACCGCCTCGATCTTGGCGCTGTCGTCCTTCAGCGCGAAATAGCAATGGCCGGAGGAGTGGGGCCCCTTGAAGCCAGAGATTTCGCCGCGCACCCGGACGTGGCCATAGGCGTCCTCCACCGTCCTGCGCAATGCGGAGGAAAGTTCGGACACCGTGAATTCCGGCGCGTTGATCAGGGCTTCGGTGGCGGTCATCTCGGACCATCGAATCGGGTTTTTCAGGCTGGGCACAAGGTAGGGATTTCAACCGTCCCCGCAAATCGGGGCTTGACTGTCAGATTACTCTGTAATACAGAGTTATCTATCAAAGGGCTCAGCAAGAGGGAGTTCGTCATGGTCAGGATGATCGTTTCAGGTGGCCTCAGAGCCGTTGTCTGGTGCCTCGCCGTCGTCGGCTTCGCAGGTCTGCTGCTGGGGGCACTGATTGCCTCGCCGCTGCGACGGCCCCCCGAATTGACCTCCATTTCAAAGACGGCGAGGGCCGTCGATCGCAGCACGATGCCCGCCATCGAACGTTTCCAGGCGCGTGACGGCACTGTTATGGGGTATCGGCACTACCCGGCGCGTGAGCCCGCCCGCGCACAAGTGGCCATCGTGATCCACGGCTCATCGGGATCGAGCGTCGCCGTTCACGCGCTGGCACAGGGGCTCGCCGATCGCGGCGTCGAAACCTACGCACCCGACATTCGCGGCCATGGCGCATCCGGCACCCGCGGCGATATCGTTTATATCGGCCAGCTCGAGGATGATCTTGCAGATTTCGTCGGCATGATCCGCAAGACCAGCCCCTCCACGCCGCTGACGCTGATCGGTCACTCCGCGGGCGGCGGTTTTGCGCTCCGCGTCGCATCCTCGGAGATCAGCGATCTGTTTGTGCACACCGTGCTGCTCGCGCCCTATCTCGGCTACGATGCGCCCACCAATCGGCCGGACTCCGGCGGCTGGGCCAGTGCCGACGTTCCGCGTTTCCTCGCTCTCGCGGTGCTGCACCGCCTGGGAATCCTCTGCTGCGAATCGCTTCCGACCCTTGCCTTCGCGGTTCCGCCGAATTCGAGCCAGGTTCTGGCGCCGACCTATTCCTATCGCTTGACGCGCAACTTCGCCACGCGCGGCTACAAGGCCGACTTCGCCGCCGCGACCAAACCCATCACCCTCATTGCAGGCGCCGCTGACGAATTGATGCTCTCCGACAAGTACGCCGATGCGGTGCACGGGGTCGCGCCGTCGGTTGGGGTCAAGCTGGTCGACGGCATCAACCATATGGAAATCGTCAGCGACCCAAGGGCCGTGTCCGCGATCGCCGATGACGTGGTGAAGCCGGGGAGCGGTTCATGACCAACATCGACGCCAAGGAAGCCGCGCAGGCCTTGAGCGACATTGAGCAGATTGTGCAGCGCGTTCGCCGGTCGCGAACCTACGACATCGCCAGCCGGATTATGATCCTGTCGGGCGTCCTGGTCTTCGCCGGCAACATCGCAAACTATGCCTGGCCGCGTTACGGCGCCTACATCTGGATCGGCGTCAACACGCTCGGCGCTTTGGGGTCGATCGCGGTCATTGTGTTTCAGCTTCCTGGAGCCCGCGGGCGCGGTTTCGACTTCCGGGTGGCGATGGCCTTTCTCTTGTTTTTCGCCTTCGGTCTGCTCTGCAGTACGGTGCTCGGCCATTTCGGGCCGCGCGAGATGGGAGCCTTCTGGCCGATCTATTTCATGTTCATGTATTGCCTGGCCGGCTTGTGGTTCGGCCACGCCTTCGTTGCCATCGGCCTTTGCATCACGGTGCTGACGCTGGTCGGCTATTTCTTCGTCGCCGGCGCCGCCTTTCTGTTGTGGATGGCGGCCGTCAATGGCGGTGGATTGATTCTCGGCGGCTTCTGGATGCGCAGGAATTGATCCATGGCCGAACTCGACGACATCATCCATCAGCCGCTGCGGCTGAAGAATCATGGCGGCGCTGAACGCGCTGCCGGCAGGCACTGGACTTGAATTTTCGAAGCTGAAGAAACTGACCGGCGCCACCGACGGCAATCTCGGCGCCCATATCGAGACGCTTTCGAAAGCCGGTTATGTCGGGGTCAACAAGGCCTTTGTCGGCAAGCGGCCGCAGACCACGGTGACCGCCACGGCGGTCGGGCGCGGCGCCTTCGCCCGCCATGTCGCTACCCTGCAGGAGATCATCGCGGCCCCGGCGCGCGGCAACTGACCGCCGTCATTCCGGGGCGCATTGGTTGTCGCTGGGAATGCCCGGTCTTTGATGATCCCCCTTGCGGGAAGAGGGAGTTTTGTGCGACCGACGTGAGGTTTCCGCAGACCCTTCATTGGTTTTCCCATGCACGTTCTTCTGCTCGGTTCCGGCGGCCGCGAACATGCTTTGGCGTGGAAGGTCGCGGCCTCGCCTCTGGTGACAAAGCTCTGGTGTGCCCCTGGCAATGCCGGCATCGCGCGCGAAGCCGAGTGCGTGGCGCTCGACATCACCGACCACGCCGCGGTGATCGATTTCTGCAAAGCCAATGCCGTCGAACTTGTCGTGGTCGGTCCGGAAACGCCGCTTGCCGCGGGAATTGTCGACGATCTTTCGCGCGCCGGCATCAAGGCGTTCGGGCCCGGCAAACAGGCGGCGCTGCTGGAAGGCTCCAAGGGCTTCACCAAGGCGCTCTGCACCGAGTTCGGTATTCCGACCGGCGCCTATGGCTGCTTCACCAACGCAGCCGACGCGCTGTCCCATGTGCGCGCAAGGGGCGCACCGATCGTGGTCAAGGCCGACGGTCTCGCCGCAGGCAAGGGTGTGGTGGTCGCCATGACTTTGGCCGAGGCGGAAGCCGCGATTGCCATGATGTTCGACGGCGCGTTCGGCAAGGCCGGCAGCGAGGTCGTGATCGAGGAATACCTTACCGGCCGCGAGATCAGCTTTTTTGCGCTGTCCGACGGCGAGACCTCGATCCCGCTCGCCTCGGCCCAGGACCACAAGCGCGCCTTCGATCACGACCAGGGGCCGAACACCGGCGGCATGGGCGCCTATTCGCCGACGCCGTTCGTGACCAGTGCAATTCATGCCGAGATCATGGCCAGGATCATCTTGCCGACGGTGGCCGGCATGAAGGCGCGCGGCACGCCGTTTCGCGGCGTGCTTTATGCCGGCGTGATGCTGACGGCGGAGGGGCCAAAGCTGTTCGAATACAATGTCCGCTTCGGCGATCCTGAATGTCAGGTGCTGATGCTGCGTATGATGTCGGATATCGTGCCGGCGATGCTCGCCGTCTGCGACGGCCAGTTGAAGAATTTCGACGTCCGCTGGTTCGAGGAGTCGGCGCTGACGGTGGTGATGGCGGCGAAAGGTTATCCCGGCGAATACGCCAAAGGGACGCCTATCGACGGACTGGATGATGCGGCCAAGGTCGAAGGTGTCGAGATCTTTCACGCCGGCACGGTCGCAAGGGACGGCCAAATCCTCGCCAATGGGGGGCGCGTGCTCAACGTCTGCGCGTCGGGTAAGACGGTGGCGGAGGCGCAGCAGCGCGCCTATGCGGCGGTCGAGCGGATCAAATGGCCTGAGGGTTTTTGCCGGCGCGACATCGGCTGGCAGGCGGTGGAACGGGAGAAGGCGCAAAAGTAACGCCGCAGACAAGGAATTGAGTAGACCCATGTCCGATCTCGCCGACCTCTTCCCCGGCTATGCCTCCGAATGGATCAACACCAAATCCGGCCGCATCTTTGCCCGCGTCGGCGGCAAGGGGCCGCCATTGTTGTTGCTGCACGGTTTCTCCGAAACTCATGTGATGTGGCATCGCGTGGCGCCGCAGCTGTCGGACCGCTTCACGCTGATCATTGCCGACCTGCCGGGTTACGGCTGGTCGGATATGCCGGAGAGCGACAGCGATCACACGCCCTACACCAAGCGCGTGATGGCGCAAACCATGATCGAGGCGATGGAACAGCTTGGCCATGTGCATTTCGCGCTCGCAGGCCACGACCGCGGCGGCCGCGTCGCCTATCGGCTCGCGCTCGACCATCCCGGCCGGCTGTCGCGGCTCGCGGTACTGGATATTCTGCCAACCTATGACTATTGGGTGCGCATGGACCGGCTCTATGCGCTGAAAATCTATCACTGGAGCTTTCTGGCGCAGCCGTTCCCGCTACCGGAGACGCTGATCGGCGGCAATCCCGATTTCTTCCTCAGGCAGAAAATGGCGAGCCAGACCAAGTCGAAGAATCTCGATGCGATCGATCAGCGGGCGCTGGCGCATTATCTCGCCGCCTTCCGCGATCCCTCGCGCGTGCACGCGATGTGTGAGGATTACCGCGCCGGCGCCTATGCTGATTTCGATATCGACAAGGCCGACCGCGATGCGGGAAAGAAAATAACGATCCCGATGCTGGCGCTGTGGGGTGATGCCGGCATCGCGCGCGCCGCGGCAACCCCGCTCGATACCTGGAAGAACTGGGCGACGAACGTTTCGGGCGCGCCAATCGATTCCGGTCACTTCCTGACCGAGGAAAATCCGGAGGCCACGGCGAAGGCGTTGCGGGAGTTTTTCACCGCCGCGCTTTGAAAAAATCCCGCAGCAGTGCCGCCGCCTCGCGCTCGCCGACCGTCGAATAGACTTCCGGAATGTGATGGCAGGTCGGCGAGGCAAAGAACCTCACGCCGGATTCCACCGCGCCGCCCTTGGGATCGGCCGCGCCGTAATAGAGCCGCCTGATCCGCGCGAACGAGATCGCGCCCGCGCACATCGTGCAGGGTTCCAGCGTGACGTAGAGGTCGCATTCGACCAGCCGCTCGGTGCCGATGGCCTCAGCGGCCTGCCGGATCGCGATAATTTCGGCGTGGGCTGTTGGATCGCGATCGGTCAATGTCCGGTTGCTGGCTGTGGCGATGACCTCGTAATCGCGCACGATCACGCATCCAATCGGAACTTCGCCCGCTTTGCCGGCATTTTTCGCGGTTTTTAGCGCCAAATCCATGAAGGATGGGGCCGTCATACCTCGTATCATCGGAATAAACCTGCTAAGAGACCTGCCTTCAGCAAAAGTGGATACCGGTTTTGCGTGAGAATGCGCCTCGTTTTTTGAGCGCGCGCATCCCTGCGATTTGCCCCTGCACCCCGAAAAGAGACCCTTCATGCCCCGCGACAACGACAAAAACAACGATTCCCGCGGCCGGCGTGACCGTCCGTCGGGCGGCAAGGGCCGCTCCGGCGTTCCCCGGGGACCGGAGAAGAAGTTCGCCAAACGCGGCTTTGCCGGCAAGGCAGAGGGCGAGCGATCCCCATATGCGGGCAAGCGAGAGGGCGCCCGTTCGTTTGACAAGAAACCTTATTCGGGTTCCGGCAAGCCCTACGCCGGCAGACGCGAGGATCGTCCGCAGCGCGGCGGCGACGGAGAAAAGCGTTCGTTCACCCCGCGTGGGGACCGTGACGGCGACAAGCGTCCATACACGCCGCGCGGGGATCGACCGAACCATAACCGTGGCGATCGCAAGAGCGACGCCGGCGATGCCCGCCCGGCTTCACGTTTCCAGGACAAGAAGTTTGGCGACCGCAGGCCCTATGCGCCGCGGGAAGAAGGGGAGAAGCGATCCTACACACCGCGCGGCGAAGGCTTTCGCAAGGACGGTGACCGGCCGCGCGGAGACCGCCCTTACAGTGCGCGACCGCCGCGCGATGGCGATCGTCCACGAAATGACCGGCCTCGTGGCGATCGGCCCTTCGCCGACCGTCCCGAGAGAAAGTTCGGCGGCGACAAGAAGTTTTCGCGCGGCGCGCCCGACAGAGGTCCCCGCAAGGACTTCGGCAGCCGTTCGGATCGCGGCAAGGAGTTTGGCCCCGATCGCGGCGATTCAAAGCCTTGGCAGAAGCGCGATGCTTCCTCGCCCGACCACGTCGGGCGCAATTCGCGACCTCCGCGTGAAGGCGCGCGGAGTTTCGACAAGCCCAGATTTGGCAAACCCCGCTACGAACAACCGCGTGAAAGCCGCGGTGGTGAAGAGCGCCCGCGATTTTCGCGACCACGCGAGGATCGCCCCCAAGGTGATCGGCCATTCCGTGAGCGGCCAAAATTTGACCGGCCCCGCGAACGCCCCGAAGGGCGCACCGACTGGCAGGAACACCCGCGAAGCGAGGGCCGGTCATTTCGCCGCGAAGCCGATCGGCCGCGCCGCGACAATGAAGACGACAGCAGGATTTTTGCCAAGCGCCCGGCCTTCGGCGGCCGCGGCGCCTATCGCGAGCGTCAGGCTGAAGAGCGTCGCCCGGCGCGTCCGCCGCAGGTCAAGAAATCCGGCGAGCGTATCGCCAAGGTGGTGTCGCGCGCAGGGCTTGCCTCGCGCCGCGACGCCGAGGAATGGATCGTGCAAGGGCGCGTCACGGTCAATGGCCGCGTGATCAATTCACCGGCGCTTGATGTCACCGCCAACGACGTCATCACGGTTGACGGCAAGCCGCTGCCGCCGCGCGAGCGCACGCGGCTTTTTCTCTATCACAAGCCGCGTGGCTTGATGACCACCCACGCCGATCCGGAAGGGCGGCCGACCGTGTTCGACCATTTGCCGGAAGGCCTGCCGCGGCTGATCAGCGTCGGGCGGCTCGACTTCAACACCGAAGGCCTCTTGCTGCTGACCAATGACGGTGGGCTCGCGCGTGCGCTCGAACTGCCCGAGACCGGCTGGCTGCGGCGCTATCGTGTCAGGGCGCATGGCGAAGTGGCCCAGGCCCAGCTCGATGCATTGAAACGAGGCATCGAGATCGATGGCGTCAAATACGGGCCGATCGATGCGACACTGGAGCGCGATTCCGGCGCCAATGTCTGGCTGGTGTTTGCGATACGCGAAGGCAAGAACCGCGAGGTACGCAACGTGATGGCGCATCTTGGTCTCGAAGTGAACCGGCTGATCCGCGTGTCCTATGGCCCATTCCAGTTGGCTGAGCTTCCCGAAAGCGCGGTCGAGGAGGTCAAGACGCGGGTGCTGCGGGAGCAGCTCGGCGAAAAGATCGCGACGCTGGCGGGAGCGGATTTCAACCGGCCGATGCCGGGTGAAGCGGCCGCAAAGCCTGACGATGAGGCGGCCGAAGCGCCGCGCGGCAAAAAGCCGTTCAAGCCCGCCGGCAAGAGCGGCCTGATCGCCGATCGCAAGGGCCGCCGCGTGCTGGTGCAGCGTACCGGCAGTGAGGAGGCGCGCGCCCGCAACGAGCTGGAGGCCAGTGGCTACGGCCCGCCACGGCGTCCGCAGCGCGGCTATCACGGCAAGCGCGACCTCAAGCCGCGAGACGAGTAGGAGCGGCATGCGCGTCGTCGGCGGACGATTGAAGGGCCGCAATCTCGCCTCGCCGTCCTCGCGCGACATTCGTCCGACGGCCGATCGTCTGCGCGAGTCGCTGTTCAACATCCTGATCCACGCCTACGACGATCCGATTGCAGATGCGCGCGTGCTCGACCTGTTCGCCGGCACCGGCGCGCTCGGTATCGAGGCGGTCTCGCGCGGCGCCAAATTCGCGCTGTTTGTCGATAACGCCGCCGAGGCCCGCGCTCTGCATGCGCAACAATGTCGAAGCATTGGGCCTTGGTGGCGCAACCAAGGTCTATCGCCGCGACGCCACGAATTTGGGCCCGGCCCACCCCGTCGAGCCGTTCTCGCTGGTGTTCCTCGATCCGCCATATGCCAGGGGTTTGGCGGACAAGGCGCTGATATCGCTGCGCGACGGCGGCTGGCTGACGCCGGGCGCCCTGCTCGTGGTCGAGGAAGCAATTGCTGCCGCGTTCAAGGCGCCTGAAGGTTTTGAGGAACTGGAACGGCGTGTCTACGACGACACGGAGTTTGTGTTTCTCCGCGCACGGTTCTGACCTAGGGCGGAGATCGCCGAAGCGAACAAAACAGCCGCGACAGGATCGCCAAAAGAAAATAAATGAGCAGGGCATTGAGTGCGGGGGCGACCCACAGCCACGACCCTCCGCTCGGAAGATACTCGCTCCAGGGCAGAGCCAGGAGAGCGACAAAACAACTGAGAACATCTTGTGGCTGAAGAACGGATATACATAGGCGACAGCAAAAGCCAGCAGGTAGAGAATGGCGCCGATGGCCGCAAATCTGGATCGCATCTACCTACGTCCGAACAGCTTCTCGATATCGGCGAGCTTCAATTCCACATAGGTCGGCCGGCCGTGATTGCATTGCCCGGAGTTGGGCGTGTCTTCCATCTCGCGTAATAGCGCGTTCATTTCTTCCGGCTTGAGGATACGTCCCGCCCGCACCGAGCCATGGCAGGCCATGGTGGCCGCGACATGCATCAGGCGGCGTTCCAGTGGCAACGCCTCATCCCATTCCGCCATGTGTTCGGCGAGATCGCGCAAGAGGCCGCCGGCATTGGTCTTGCCGAGCAGCGAGGGCGTCTCGCGCACCGCGATTGCACCAGGGCCGAAGGATTCGATCGAAAGGCCAAAAGAGGCGAGCTCTTCGCTGCGCGCCAGCAGCCCCTCCACCGTGGCCTCGTCGAGCTCGACGATCTCCGGAATCAGCAGGATCTGCCGCTGCACGCCGTTCTTCGCCAGCGAGGCCTTCAGCTTTTCGTAGACGATGCGCTCATGCGCGGCGTGCTGGTCCACGACAATGAGACCGTCGCGGGTCTGCGACACGATGTAGGTCTCGTGAATCTGCGTTCGCGCAGCTCCAAGCGGACGGTCGAGCAGATCGGCCGAAGGCTGTCCGGCAAAGCGCACGTCCGCAGTCGGGCTGCCGACGTCGAACGCGGCTTGACCGGGTTCGGCAAGGGCGGCAGCGGCGGCTGCTTCGAACGCCGGCAGCGGCCCCCCGGGATGGGCCGGCGAGCGCCGCCAATCCCAATTGGTCGGGCGCGGCGCAAACGACGGGCGGAACGCGGCGATCGCCGCGCCATCGCTGTTGGCCGCGGTGCGCCTACCTTCGCGGGCAAGCCCTTCCTTGAGCGCATGCACGATCAATGCGCGGACGAGGCCCGCATTGCGAAAGCGGACTTCGGTCTTGGCCGGATGCACGTTGGCATCGACGCCCTCGGGATCGAGCGTCACGAACAGCGCCACGACGGGATGGCGATCGCGCGGCAGGTAATCGGAATAGGCTGCGCGCACCGCGCCGAGAATGAGTTTGTCGCGCACGGGGCGGCCATTGACGAACAGATATTGGCCGAGCGCGTTGGCCCGCGTCAGCGAAGGCGCCGCGGCAAAACCTTCGACCACGACGCCTTCGCGTTCGGCCCGCACTTCGATGGCGCTGGCGCGAAAATCCGCGCCCAGAATGTCGCCGAGCCGCGTCAGCCGGCCGGGAGCGCCGGGCAGCGCCGCGGCCCAGGTGGCGGGCGCGCGCTCCTCGCCGGCGAGTGTGAAGGCGATATCCGGCCGCGCCATCGCCAGCCGCCGCACCACCTCGCGGATCGCCTCGGCTTCGGTCCGATCGGTCTTGAGAAATTTCAGCCGCGCCGGCGTTGCATAAAAGAGATCGCTGACCTCGACGCGGGTGCCCTTGGAAAGAGCCGCCGGCATGACGGCCGACTTCGCCCCGCCTTCCACCGACAACGACCAGGCATGCGGCTCGCTGGCGTGACGCGTGACGATGTTGAGTTTTGCCACCGCGCCGATCGAAGGCAGCGCCTCGCCGCGAAACCCCAGCGTGCGAATGCGCAACAGGTCCTCGTCGTCGAGCTTGGAGGTGGCATGGCGGTCGACGGCGAGCGCCAGATCAGCCCTGGTCATGCCGCTGCCATCGTCGGTGATCCCGATCCGCCGCCGCCCTCCGCCGTCGGTGAAGATGTCGATCCGGCTGGCGCCGGCGTCGATCGCATTCTCGACCAGTTCCTTGACCACGCTCGCGGGACGTTCGACCACTTCGCCGGCGGCGATGCGGTTGACGACCTGTTCAGGAAGCTGTCGGACGGGCATTGGAGCTACTCGTGGAATTCGCAACCAATTTAGGGGCATTTGCGTCCCGGCGGGAGGGTCGCCGCGCCGCTCTCCCCGCTCTTCAACAAACCGCGCCGTTCCCCGGATGCTGCGCAGCGCGCCGCTCTTGCGGCGTGGGTGCATGGGAACACGTGGCTTTCAGTCGTCGAAGCCGCCCGAGCCGCGCCTTGCCTTGATGTCGCTGCGGCGTTTTTTGCCCTCGAGCCGGCGCTTTTTCGATGCCAGCGTTGGCCTGGTAGGCCGCCGTGGAACCGGGCGTGTCATCGCCTCGCGCAATAGTTCGACCAGTCGATCGATCGCATCAGTACGGTTGCGTTCCTGGGTGCGGAAGCGCTGCGCGTGGATGACGATCACGCCGTCCTTGGTCATGCGTTGGCCGGCGAGCCGGGTGAGACGCGCCTGCGCATCCGCCGGCAACGTGATCCGGCGGGTGTCGAAGCGCAATTGCGCGGCGGTGGATAGCTTGTTGACGTTCTGACCGCCCGGCCCGGAGGCGCGCACGAAGGAAATATCGAGGTCGTTCTCGTCGATTACGAGGTCGCGGGCAATCCGCAGCATGGCATCACCGGGCGGGAATGATTCCGTTATGGAATCGGGCGCGCGGAGGATAGCGGGTTTGTTATTGGCGCTGAAGGCCAAGAACGCCCTCCCGGATGCAGCGCACCGCCATCAGCGCGTTCACGCGCGTCTTCGACGCGCTATGTCTTGCGGCGCGGTGCGCTGCTGATCCGGGGTCCATGGCCGCATGAGAAGGAGTGCGGATCCCGGTTCAGCGGCGCACCGCCGAAGGGCGCTGCACCGCGTCCGGGACACGAGTGCGGGTTCAGTTCGCGCGAGTAGACGGGGCCGCAGCCGCGGCCGCGGGCTGGGTGGCAGCCTGCGGCGCGCGGCCGACGATCACGGTGAGAAGCCCGTGCCCCCACAGCCTTTGCGCGGATTGCCTGGCGTCATCGAGGGTCACGGCGTCCACGATCGCGTTGCGCCGTTCGAGGTAGTCGATCGGAAGATGATCGAGCTGGTATTGCAGCAGTGCCGCCGCGAGCTTCGAGGAGGTATCAAGCGAGAGCATTCGCGAACCCTTGAGGTAGGATTTGGCCTCGTCTAACTCTTGCTGGGTCGGGCCGTCCTCGGCCATGCGGCGGACCTCCCTGGTGACGGCGTCGACCGTTTCGCCGGCGCGATTGGCGCGGGTCGCGGTAGTTCCGACAAACAAGGCGGAGTGATCCATCCACAACAGCGAGTCGGAGACCGAATAGGCGAGACCGCGCTTTTCGCGAACCTCATTGTAGAGCCGCGACGACAGCGACCCGCCGCCGAGAATGTGGTTGACCACATAGGCCGGCATGAAATTCGGATCGTCGCGCTTGATGCCGGGGCCGCCAAACATCACCACGGTCTGCGGCACGTCGAGCGCGATGAATTCGCGCTGCGGCGGCCTGGTGGGTTGGACGTCGGCCAGGACTGCAAGATTTGACTGCGCCGGCAATCCGCCGAATGTCCGGTCCAGCAACACTCCGAGCGAGGCAGCGTCGATATCGCCGACCACGGCAATCTTCAATTTCTCCCTCGTCAGCACCCGGCCAACATAATCCCTCAGGTCGGCGATCGTGATGTTCGGAACACTTTGCAAGGAACCGATGGTCGGGCGGCCGTAGGGGTGGTCACCAAAGGTGATCTCGAGGAATTTGCGGCTGGCCAGCGCGGATGGATTGGACGTATCGCGCTTCAGGCCGGAGATGATCTGGGTGCGGATGCGCTCAACGTCCGCGCTGTCGAAATGCGGCGACGTCAACGACGTCCGAAGCAGCTCGAATGCTTCGTCCCTGTCGTCCTTGAGCATGCGCAACGAACCGCGGAAATAGTCCCGCGTCACACTGAAACTCAACTCGATGGCCCGGCGGTCGAGGTGCTCGTGAAACGTCCTGGAATCCAGATCGCCCGACCCCTCGTCGATCAGATCGGCGACCATGTTGCCGACGCCCGGCTTGCCGTCCGGGTCCTGCGCGGCGCCGCCCCCCATGGCGAATTCCATCGCCACCAGCGGGACCGTGGCGTCCTGCACGAACCAGGCCTCGATGCCTCCGGGCGAAATCAGATGCTGGATCTTCGTCGCGGCGCGCGAGGGTGCCGACATCATCGCCGTCATTGCCAGGCATCCGGCAATCAGGAGGCCAACGCGCCACGTGCCAAGCTTGGGGTGTATCAAGATCGCTTCTCCTCGCGTTTGGGCGTGTTGTCCTTGATCAGATACCCGGTCACCGACCGTTTCTTTTCGAGCCATTTTTTTGCGGCCTCGCGGACCTGTTCGGCGGTCACGGCGCGAATGCGTTCCGGCCAGCTCCTGATGTCCTCGATGCTCAGACCGGTCGAGAGCGCGCCGCCATACCAGCGGGCCAGCGTGGCCTGGTTGTCCTGGGCGTAGATGGCTTCGGCGATGAGCTGGGTCTTGACGCGCTCGAGATCCTCGGTGCGAACCCCGTTCTGCCCGATATCGGCGATCACTTCATCGACCACCTGCTCGACCTGCGCGAACTCCACCCCCGACCTTGGCGCGACCGATATCATGAACTGCGTTGCGTCGAGCGCGGTGCCAACATAGCTCGCGTTTGCGCCAACGGCGAGCGGCCGGTCAACCACCAGCCTGCGATAAAGATAGGAATTGCTGCCGCCGCCCATCAGTTGCGCGAGCACATCGAGTGCCGGACCTTCGCCGGCGGCGGCCGTGGCGGCGGAAGGCACCAGATAATAGCGCCGCACGCTCGGTTGCTCGACGCGCGGATCGGACAGGGTCACGGTGCGCGGCGCGGCCGGCTCGGGTTCTTGCGGACGAAGGCGCCGCGCCGGTATGCCGGGTTGTGCGGCGATAGGGCCGAAGGTCCGTTCCGCCATCGGGCGGACCTCGCCGACATCGACATCGCCGGCAATCACCAGGATCGCATTGTTCGGCGCATAGAAGCGTCGGTAGAACGCCAGCGCATCTTCGCGATCGAGCTTCTCGATTTCCTGGCGCCAGCCGATCACGGGACGGCCATACGGATGATTGAGATAGAGCGCCGCCATGATCTGTTCGGTCAGCCGCGCTTCCGGGTTGTTGGCCACCCGCATGTTGAATTCCTCAAGCACGACGTCGCGCTCGGGCAGCACGTTCTCGTCCTTCAGGACGAGGCCGGTCATCCGGTCGGCTTCGAACTCCATCATCTTGCCGAGCTCTTCGCGCGGCACGCGCTGGAAATAGCCGGTGTAATCGGCCGAGGTGAAGGCGTTCTCGTTGCCGCCGACCCGCAACACCGTCTGGGAAAATTCGCCTGCCGGATGTTTGCTCGTGCCCTTGAACATCAGGTGTTCAAGAAAATGCGCTAGTCCGGATTTGCCGGGCGTTTCGTCGGCCGAGCCGACCTTGTACCAGATCATTTGCGTGACGACGGGGGTGCGGTGATCCGGGATCACCACGACCTGGAGGCCGTTGCCAAGGGTAAAGGTGGCTGGAGGCGCCGAGGTCACCGTCGCCTCGGCGAAAGCGCCACCGGCGGCGACGACAAGCCCCGTAAGCACGGCGGCAGCCAGAGCAGTCCTGAAGCGGCGCGACGACATTATCACCTATCTGAATGCCCGAGAACCTTCGGGAGAAAGCTACGGCGCCGCACATGCGCGGCATCCGATCTACGTCAGGAAACCGGGAGACAGATTGCTCTAGTGTACGACGCTTGTTGAACTGGACCGCTGGGCCAGCGGATTGCGATCCGGATTGGATTGCCCGCCGAAGATTCCCTTCGATTCGAGGGCGTAGGGATAGTTCGGAGACGGCGTCTGGTAGCCGACAGGCGGCTGCGTCAGCGCTTCTCGCGTTGGCTCAGTACCGGGCTGCACCACGTCGGCCGGGTCGGCCTTCTTTTTGCCGAACCAGCTACTGACGTCGAAGGCATCGCTCACGCTCTCTGGCAACCACGCTTTAGCAGCGCCGCCGTTGAACAAGTCGCCTGCCTGGTCGTAGACGGGATCGGTACGAGTGGTGCCGTTGCGGTCGTTCCCGTAAGCGGGGCGAATGGTATCGGGCTTGGGTGCAACGGGCTCTTCGACAGGCGGCGCGATGTTGATCGGGCGAGCCGGAGCAGCAACAGCGGCACCCGGAGCCACGGCGACCGTTGTCACCCGGGGCGGGGGAGGCGCGTTTTTCTTCTTGGCCGCGATGACGGCCTTGCGCTGCCGCTCATCCGGATCCTTGGGCCAGTTCGCGATCTTGACGTCCTCCGTCGATGCGGCCGGCGGCGGCAGATCGAGCTTCGGAGGCACCACCAGCGGAGACCGCTCGCGATAATCGATGCCGCGGTTGTCCATATTGGTGCCGCGGATCGTGCCGTAGAACCCGTCCATGAATTTTTCCGAGATGGTCCTGTCGTCGTCGCCGGCGCGCGCCGGCGCGGCCGTCATCGCAAGACCAACGCAAAGAGGGACGATTGCGAGCCGGGCGGCACGCATCGTCCTCGACGAATTCCCCACATTCCAACCGCTAGCTTCGGTCTGGCGCATAGCGTTTTTCCTGTCCAAAATTTCCCGCGGCCCCTACCTACTGGGCGCCCCAATCTAGCATACCGGCAAGCCCTGGATTAGAGGGTTTCTGCCGGGATCAGGGCGCTTTTGCGGCGGGTATCCCTAGGAATGAATCATACAGCAGGGCCGCAACTCCGGCAACAATCGCGACGTCGGCAAGGTTAAACACGTACCAATTGAAGGTATTTCCGCCGATCTGGACGTGGAACAGGGCAAAATCCACCACTGCGCCATAGGCAAGGCGGTCGATCGCATTGCCGACGGCCCCGCCAATGATCAGGCCGAGCGCAAGCGTCGCCACAAGGGTGCGCGACCTCGCCATCCAGAGCGCCAGTACTAACACGGCCACGGCCTTGACCAGCATCAGCACGATCTGAGCGGTCGGGCTGTCGTTCTGAAACCAGCCGAAGCTGATCCCGGGATTCCAGGCCAGCACCAGATCGAAGAACGGCGCGAGCCTGACCGAGCCGCGGTGGCCTATATCGAACACCCGCAACAGCCAAAATTTCGAGGCCTGATCAAGCGCCAGCACGATGACGGCTGCGATGACCCCGAGGCGGAGATGAGCGGTCATCTGGCGACCGGTACAAAACTCGACGTCGTCCCCGCGAAAGTGGGGACCCCCAGCGTGAGCGCAATTGCGCTCATCGCAACGCCTTGTCGGATATTATTTGAAAGACTCTGGGTCATCGTCCGTAATTTGCCTCGAACGCTGGTGGTTATGGGCCCCTGCGTTCGCAGGGACGACGATAGATATCAGATGGTGACCCCCATTGCCTTCCATTCCCGCAGCGCCTTGGCGTCGCGCGGCGACACATCGGGATATTCGGGATCTTCGCCCACGGTGGGCAGGATTTTCCAGGATCGCGCGCATTTGATGCCAACCGCCTTTTCGACCTCAACGGCGACACCCGGCACTCCGTCCAGACGGAAGGCGCCGGCAGGCGCCTCGCCCTCTCGCACCTCATAGTTCGAGGTGATGAAGATTTCGGCGAGGTCGACATCGAACAGCGTCGCCAAGATCGCCTTGTCCAAGACATAGACCAGCGGAGATGCTTCCAGCGAGGAGCCGATGCGTTTGGCCGCGCGCTCGATTTCCAGCGCGCCGGTGACGACGCGGCGCACATCGCGGATGGTCTCCCACCTCAAAGCCAGCGCATCGTCGCGGAAGGTTTCGAGCCCGTCGGGAAACAGCGTCAGGTGCACCGATGGCTCGGCGCCGGGCTTGTAGAGCCACCAGGCCTCCTCGCAGGTGAAGCTCATGACCGGCGCGAACCATCGCAGGATCGCGTCGCAGATCATGTCGATGGCGGTCAGCGCGGCTTTCCGCGTCAGCGACGATGGCGGCTCGCAGTACAACGTGTCCTTGCGGATATCGAAGTAGAATGCCGACAATTCGGTGTTCATGAACGCCGACAAGCTCGCCACCACCGTTTTGTAGTCGAACTCGGCATAGGCCTTGCGCACGATGGCCGCCTGCTCGGCAAGCTGATGCAGCATCAGCCGCTCCAGCTCCGGCATATCGGCGGGCGCGACGGCGTCTTCGCGCTTGAAATGATGCAGCGTGCCGAGCATCCAGCGGATCGTGTTGCGCAGCTTGCGGTAGGTCTCGATGGTGTTTTTGAGGATTTCCGGGCCGATGCGCTGATCGTCCGCATAGTCAGTGGCGCAGACCCACAGCCGCAAGATATCGGCACCCGACTGCGCGATGACCTTTTGCGGCTCGACCGTGTTGCCGAGCGACTTCGACATCTTGCGGCCGTTCTCGTCCAGCGTGAAACCATGCGTCAGGACGACGTCGTAGGGCGCCCGGCCGCGGGTGCCGCAGCTCTCCAGGAGCGAGGAATGAAACCAGCCGCGGTGCTGGTCCGAACCCTCCAGATACATCACGGTATCCACACCGCCATCGCCCTTGCGCTTGATGCCGGCCAGCCCCGGGAAGTGCACGGGGTCTTCCAGCACGAACGCATGCGTCGAGCCTGAATCGAACCAGACGTCGCAGATGTCGTCGATCTTCTTCCATTCCTCTTTGGCGAGGGGCCCAAGGAAGCGCTCGCGGGCGCCGTCCATGTACCAGGCGTCGGCGCCTTCTTTTTCGAAGGCATCCGCGATGCGCTTGTTCACTCCGGCGTCCTGCAGGATTTCAGCGGAGCCGTCTGGCCTTTCGCGGATGAAGACCGCGATCGGCACGCCCCAGGCGCGCTGGCGCGAAATCACCCAGTCGGGGCGATTGGCGATCATGCCGTTGATGCGGTTCTCGCCCGCAGGCGGCACCCATTGGGTGACGGAGATCGCGTGCAGCGCGCGGGCGCGCAAGGTGTCACCGGGCTTGGCTTTGCCGTGATCGGCGATGGGCTTATCCATCGCGATGAACCATTGCGGCGTGTTGCGGAAGATCACCGGCTTCTTCGAGCGCCAGGAATGCGGGTACTGGTGCTTCAGCCGCCCGCGCGCCAACAGCATGCCGGCGTCGATCAGCGCCTTGATCACCGCCTCGTTGGCATCGCCTTTCTCGCCCTTGTCGTTGATGACGCGCTTTCCCGTGAAGCCCGGCGCGTGATCGGTGAACGCGCCGTTCTCATCGACGGTATAGGGGATGGTGGTCGAGATGCCGCGCGATGCAAGTTCGCGCGCATTCGCCGTCCAGATGTCGAAGTCCTCGCGGCCGTGGCCGGGCGCAGTGTGCACAAAGCCGGTGCCGGCGTCGTCGGTAACATGGTCACCGGCGAGCAGCGGGACCGTGAACGCGTAGCCTCCCGCAAGGCCTTTCAGCGGATGCGCGCATTCCACCACATCGAGCGTCTCGGCCGGCAGCGCGCGGACTTTTTCGTATGCAGTGACGCGGGCTTGCTTGAACACGCTTTCAGCTAGCGCATCGGCGAGGATCAAGAGATCGCCGTTCTTCGCCCAATTGTCGGCGGGCGCATCGGTGATCTTGTAAAGGCCATAAGCAATCTTCGGCGAGAAGCTGATGGCGCGGTTGCCGGGCAGTGTCCAAGGCGTCGTGGTCCAGATCACGACGCTGGCATTGGCGAGCAAGCCGTGCGCCGGCGAGGTGATCGGAAACTTCACCCACACCGTATCGCTCGTGTAGTCCTCGTACTCGACCTCGGCCTCAGCGAGCGCGGTCTTTTCAACCACGCTCCACATCACCGGCTTGGAGCCGCGATAGAGCGTGCCGTTGGCGGCGAATTTCATCAGCTCGCGCGCGATCTGGGCTTCGGCGAAATAATCCATGGTGGCGTAGGGGTGATCCCAGTCGCCGATGATGCCGAGCCGCTTGAATTCCTCGCGCTGCACGTCGAGCCAATGCGTGGCATAGGCGCGGCACTCTTTCCGGAACGCCACCATCGCGGCAGAATCGCGAAAATCCGGTTTCGCCTTGCCCTTGGAGCGGTAGTTCTCCTCCTCGATCTTCCATTCGATCGGTAGCCCATGGCAGTCCCAGCCCGGCACGTAGTTGGAATCGAAGCCGAGCATCTGCTGGCTCTTGGTCACGACGTCCTTGAGGATCTTGTTGAGCGCATGCCCAATATGGATGTTGCCGTTGGCATAGGGCGGACCATCATGCAGCACGAATTTCGGCCGCCCGGCGGCGGCTTTGCGCAGCCGCTCATAGAGGCCGATCCTGTTCCAGGATTTGAGGATTTCCGGCTCGCGCTGGGGCAGGCCGGCGCGCATCGGAAATTCCGTCTGCGGCAGGAACAGGGTTTTGGAATAGTCGGTTGCGTCGGACTTTGGCGGCTTTTCGGACATAAGGGCTCTGTTTGGCTTAGAGGGCGCCGAGACGCGATCGATCGCGGATAAACGATGAAATCCCGGTCTTGCGCCGAGCGAAAAGCTCAGGCGGAAGCCGGGCCGCTAATGCTGATGGTGCGCCGCGCAAACATGGGCTTTCCATAGCAGCAGGGGCGTGAATCGCAAAGCCCCGCCGGAGAGGCCCGAAAGCCCGTCAGCCAATCGTTCCGAGCTTCGGAAATGCCCCAGGCGCTGCGGCCAGCTTTTGCCGGGCGCGGGCGCTGTCGTCATCCATCTGGCGGATCAGCGCCGGGACGCTGTCGAACTTCAATTCGTCGCGGATGAAGGCGATGAAGGCGACATCGAGGCTTTTTCCATAGAGGTCTCCTTCAAAATCGAACAGGAAGATTTCCAGGAGCGGTGCGCCATTGTCGAAGGTCGGGCGGCGGCCGAAGCTTGCGACGCCCTCCAAGCGCTGGTCGCCCTGACCGACCCGCACCGCATAGATGCCGTGCTTGAGGCCGCAATTCCTGTCGAGCCGGATATTGGCGGTGGGATAGCCGAGGTCGCGGCCGCGTTTCTCGCCATGGATCACCTGGCCGGTGATGAACCAAGGGCCGCCAAGCATCGCGATGGCGTCCTCGATTTCCCCTTCCGCGAGCGCCATGCGGATGGCGCTCGAGGAGACCGGCCGCTCGGCGATGTCGACGTGAGCCTGGACATCGACCTCGATGCCGAGCCGGGGTGCCTCGGAGACCAAAAGGGACGGCGACCCGACCCGGCCCTTGCCGAAATGAAAGTCGTAGCCGACCGCAATGCCGCTGATCGCGAGTCGCTCGATGAGATCGTGGTGAATGAAATCTTGCGCCGTGGTCCCTGCCCGGCGCTTGTCGAAGGTCATCACCACGGCGCCCGCAAGTCCGGCGCCCGCCAATAGCCGCAACTTTCCGGTCTCGTCGGTGAGCCGGAATTGCGGGGTGTTGGGACTGAAAAAGCTGCGCGGGTGGGGCTCGAATGTCACCGCCAGCGCCGGCTTGCCATGCGCCTGCCCCATGCGCAGGGCCGCCAAAATAACGGCGCGGTGGCCGAGATGGACCCCGTCGAAATTACCCATCGCCACGACCATGCCCTTCGGGACCGCCGCCGCCGGGGTGGTGTCGCGTATCACGATAAAGTCAGGAGTCATTTAGGAATTCTTCAATCTGCTGGGTGGGGCGGGACGGTGGCTTGGGGCGCCGGATGAAGTCAAGCCGGAGCCGATTCGTACCCCCAATGGAGGGCGCCTTGGACTTTTGGGCCGGTAGCCGGTTAACGGGCTGTTTAATGGCTGATGGTAGTGCTTGAGGTGGACTGTGGGGGCAGCTCTCGCCCGGGCAGGCCCCTTAGGTGGTTTTGCGGCATTGTTCGTGTGTTGCTCAGGGGATTGAAGATGGCGGTAGATTTGTCGATGTCGGTTCTGGTGGTGGACGACTACAACACCATGATTCGCATCATCAGAAATCTCCTCAAGCAGCTCGGCTTCGAGAATATCGACGACGCCAGCGACGGATCGGCGGCGCTCAACAAGATGCGCGGCAAGAAGTATGGGCTGGTGATCTCCGACTGGAACATGGAGCCGATGACCGGCTACGACCTGCTCCGGGAAGTCAGGGCCGACCCCAAACTCGCCACCACCCCTTTCATCATGATCACCGCCGAATCCAAGACCGAGAACGTGATCGCCGCCAAGAAGGCCGGCGTAAACAATTACATCGTCAAGCCGTTCAACGCCGCGACGCTGAAGACCAAGATCGAGGCGGTATTCCCCGATCTGGCGAGCGCGTAGGCGTCGCCACCTTATACCGGCTCCAGAACAGCATGAATCGGCGTATTTATTACCGGAGAATGCGGTCGATGGGGGAGTTGTTTTCGGGATTTGAGGTGTGATTCGCTGTGACCATCTGATTCGGGAGGAGCAGATGGTCAAATGCAATAAAGCCGAGGTCCGGCGGCTCCAGACGGCGCTGCGATGGAAGCTCCCGTCGACGCAGCGAGAGCGCATCCAGATGGTGCTGCTGCGCGAGGGCGGGATGACGCAGCCGGCGATTGCGGCGGCCATGGGCGTTTCGCTGAGCACAGTAAACCGCGCGCATATGGCTTACGATGACGGGGGCATAAAGGCACTCAAGCCCAGGGCGAACGGCGGACGCAAGCGCGAGAACATGACCTTGGCCGAGGAAAAGACCTTGCTGGCGCGTTTTGCCCATGCTGCAGGAGCCGGCGAGTTGTTGAACATCCACGATCTCAAGACGGCTTACGAAGAGGCGATCGGGCACCCGACCAGTGACAGCACGGTGTACAATCTGCTGCATCGGCATGGCTGGCGTAAGCTGATGCCGCGTCCGTTCCATCCCAAGCGGAACCTTGCGGCGCAAGACGCCTTTAAAAAAACGGCTTTCGTGATGCTGTAAGGAAGGCCAAGCGGGCGGCGGCCAAGCGCGGTCGTCGCTTACGTGTCATGTTCGCCGACGAAGCGCGTTTCGGACGCATGAACCGCCCCCGGCCTTGCTGGGCTCCAACTGGTGTCAGACCCGAGGTCGCCGCGCAACTCATTCGCCAATACATCTACCTATACGGCGCGGTCTGCCCCAAGGATGGAAAGTGCGTCTATCTGATCATGCCCGCATCGGATACTGTCTGCTTCCAGATCTACCTCGACGTTCTATCCAGAAAGTACCGCAGGCAACACATTCTCCTGGTTCTCGACGGTGCCCCCAACCATCAGTGCGGCTTGCTCGCGGTCCCCGACAACATCTCGCTTCTGTTCCTGCCACCCTATTCGCCGGAGTTGAACCCGAAGGAGAACCTCTGGGACGAAATCCGCGAAAAGATATTCAAGAACCTCGCCCTCAAATCCATCAACGCCGTGCGTGCAAAACTCAGGGAGGCAGTTCTCTACATCGAGCGCAATCCAGAGCTCGTCAAATCCGTCACAGCTTTCCCTTACATTGCCAAGTCAATCTGATATGGAGGCGGTATTACTCAAAGCTCTCACGTCCTCTTCGTCGTCCCTGCGCAAGCAGGGACCCATCACCACAACTCCTTGTCGCTACGCGAGATGGGGCTCCAGCCTGCTTTAAGCCGATGCGCCGGTGGTTATGGGCCCCGGCGTTCCCCGGGGCGACGCGCGGGAGGTTATTGCGGACTCCCTACCACCTCAGTTCCCGCGTCAGCGCGCGCGGCGGATGGCCGAACAATTCCTTGACGGAAGCGGGGTCGAGCTGATCGAGGCCCTCGAAATCCTCCGAATGAATGCCGCGGGTCACGAACAGGCAGTCGATCCCGAAACCGTGGGCGCCGGCCAGGTCGGTACGCACGGAATCCCCGATCGCCAGAACGCGGTTCAACGGCACCTGTTGCCCGCGGCGCTCAGCGGCGAGCGCAACGGCGCGCTCGTAGATTGGTCGGTGCGGCTTGCCGTAGAAGATCACTTCGCCGCCGAGTTCGAGGTAGAGTTCGGCGATGGCGCCCGCGCAATAGATCAGCCGGTCGCCGCGTTCGACGACGATGTCCGGATTGGCGCAGACCAGCGTCAGCTTGCGCTCGCGCGCCTGCAGCATCATCGCGCGATAGTTTTCCGCCGATTCGGTTTCATCGTCGAACAGGCCGGTGCAGACGATGTAGTCGGCCGTCTCCAGCGGGGCCAGCACCGGATCCAGACCGCGATAAATCGAATTGTCGCGTTCAGGTCCGATCCAGAACATCTTCTCACCCGCATGATCGGCAACGAAGTGCCGGGTCAGATCGCCCGAGCTGACGATGGCGTCATAGGTTTCGTCCGCGACGAAGAGCTTGCGCAACTGCCGCTGTACCGAATCCGCCGGCCGCGGCGCGTTGGTGATCAGGATCACGACGCCACCTTTCGCGCGAAAGCTGTGCAGGGCTTCGCAAGCTTCGGGAAAGGCAACGAGGCCGTTGTGAACGACGCCCCAGATATCGCTGAGCAGTACATCGACGTCGCCGACGAGGTCGCGCAGCCTTTCGGCAAATTTCAGCGTTGTCATGGTCCGGCCGGTCAGCCCGGGCCGGCGGCGCGCCGGGCGAGCGCGGCGTTGCCGGTTGCGCGCGGCGGGTCGATCGCAGGCCTATCGACGGAAGCCGGTTTTCCGGAGCCATTGGATTCCTGCGTCTTGCCGGCCTGTGCCCCGCCATTGGCGGATGCCGCCTCGGGCCGCAGCGGCCGCGGTGGTGCAAACAGAAAGCCCTGGCCGAACCGCACATCGTAATCGAGCAGATCGACGACGGCGCGCTCGCCCTCGATCCGCTCGGCGATCAGGTCAATGCCGAAGCGGCCGAGCAAGTCGGAGAGATCCGAGGGGTGAATGTCCGACGTCGAAGACAGGCGCGGATCGAGCAACAGCGCGGCCGGTACCTTGACGAAACGGACGCCGCGGTCGGCCAATTCGCGCGGTTCGATCCGCAAGTCGGTGACGTGATCGATGGAGAAGCGGTAGCCGCGCTGCGCCAGCGCCGCCAGATGCTCGCTCTCCGTCGGGCCGAGATTACGGAATGTGGCCTGCTTGAACTCGAGCACGAATGACGGCGCCAGCGCGCGGTTGGCTTCGAGGAAATCCAGGATTTGCGCGAAAGTCGCGGAATTGGCCAGCGTCGCCGCGGCCACGTTGCAGAAGATCCCGACTTCCTTGTTGCGCACCATCAGGCGGCGCAGCACCTGGACGCAGCGGAGCATGACCATGTGATCGATCCGCCCGATCAGTCCGGCGGCCTCCGCAATTCCGATGAAATCGTCGGCTGCGAGCACAGAATCGTTCTCGTCCCGCATCCGCGACATCGCTTCATAAAAGCGCACCTTGCGTTGCGGCAGGGTCACCAACGGCTGCAGGTAGATGTCGAGCCGGTTGGCATCGATGGCGGCTCTCACCGCGGCGAGGATTTGTGTTTCGCTGCGGGAAGGTGCCGGCTTTTCGCTGGCAGCTGCGCTGGGCGGGGCCACCGCTTTCGGGCTCTCGGCAAGGAACGACGGTATTTCCGTCTGCGATGGGTTCTGCGGTTCGCGATCTATCTTGCCGGCAGGTGCGGCCGCGGGCGCGGCCGCGGACAGCATATCGTCATGGCTTGCGACGGTGACCGCGAGCTGCTTGACCAGCACGCCGAGCTCGTTGATCTCGCCGACCACCGCGTGGATACGATCGGCACCGGCCGAATTGACCGAGGCCAGGCGGGCTTCGATTGCGGCGAGCCGGCGGCCGAATTCAGCGACCTGACGCGCCAGATCGGCAGTGCCGCGCGACAAATCCGCAATCTGGCTGCCGACATCGGTGCGGTCGCGCAGCCGCATCGACACGGCGTTGTAGAGGATCAGGAAGGTAAGCGCGGTGAGCGCGATGATTGCGGACTCGGTTCCGTTGATTCCTGCCATCGAGTAGAGGACGAGGCCAAGGGACGCGGCGACCAGCACCATGCAAACGGCAATGAAAATCGTGGAAATACGAATCATCTAGCGCAATCGTCCCCCGGTCGCGGTGCCCGCTTTTGCTTTGTGTGGCACCGATCCTATCATCATTGCTGATTCGGCGGATAAATCTTCTGCTCGACCGTCCGTCGGGAACCCGCGCGTGGTCAGGCCACGGCGCGGATCACCTTGGCCACTTTCTCCACAATCTCGCCGATCTGGTCCTCGCTGACGATCAGAGGCGGGGTCAGCGCCAGCGTGTCGCCGGCGATGCGCAGCATCAGGTCGTTGTCGTAGAAGGCGCTGTTGAGCCCGTCGAAGCCCCGCTTGCCCACCTGGTCCGGGCGCGACGCAAGGTCGATCCCGGCGGTCAGTCCGATGGTGCGAATGTCAACCACGTTAGGCTCGTTTTTCAGCGACATCACCGCGTCGGCGAATTTGGGTTCGAGCGCACGGGCGCGCTCGAACAGTTTTTCGTCGCGGTAGATATCGAGCGTTGCAAGGCCGGCGGCGCAGGCCAAGGGATGGGCCGAATAGGTATAGCCGTGGGTCAGCTCGACCACGTGTTCCGGGCCGCTCATGAAGGCGTCGTGGATGGTATCGCGCACCACGACACCGCCCATCGGGGCGGCGCCATTGGTGACGCCCTTGGCGAAGGTAATCATGTCGGGCAGCACGCCGTAGCGCTCCGCCGCGAAGGCAAATCCAAGCCGGCCGAAGCCGGTGATGACCTCGTCGAAAATCAGGAGAATGCCGTGCTTCTGGGTGATCTCGCGCAGCCGCTTGAGATAGCCCTTCGGCGCCGGAAGCACGCCGGTCGATCCCGCCATCGGCTCGACGATCACGGCGGCGATGGTGTTGGCGCCGTGCAGATTGACCAGCCGTTCCAGTTCGTCGGCAAAATGCGCGCCGTATTCCGGCTCGCCCTTGGTGAAGGCCTGCTTCTCGCGGTCATAGGTATGCGGACAGATGGTCGACGCCGGTGAGCAGCGTTCCGAACATCTTGCGGTTATTGACGATGCCGCCGACCGAGGTGCCGCCGAAGCCGACGCCGTGATAGCCGCGCTCGCGGCCGATCAGGCGGATGCGGCCGCCCTGGCCGGAAATCTGGTGATAGGCGAGCGCGATCTTGAGCGCGGTGTCGGCCGCCTCCGATCCGGAATTGCAGAAGAACACGTGATCGAGGCCGGCCGGCGCGAGATCGGCGATGCGGCTCGCAAGCTCGAAGGCCTGCGGGATGCCGAACTGAAACGGCGGCGCATAATCGAGCGCCGCGGCCTGCTTGGCGATCGCCTCGGAAATCTGCGTGCGGCCGTGGCCCGCATTGGTGCACCACATGCCGGCGGCGGCATCGATGATCTTGCGGCCGTCGACGGTGAAGTAGTGCATGTCCTTGGCGCCGGCGAGCAGCCGCGGCGCCTTCTTGAAGGCCCGGTTGGCGGTAAATGGCATCCAGTGCGCGGCAAGGTCGTTGGGCACGTTGACGGGGGATGGGCGTGGGCTCTTGTCCAGCATGGCGGGCCTCTTCACGTTTTGCGGCGTAGCGGTTGTCCGGCAAACTAGCAGCTTCAGCGACGGGAACGCCACGCGGCGGATTATCTCCACCGATTCGGGCGGTTTTTAAGGACAGGCGGCGGTGTTACCCATTCAAAGATCGGCGGCGGCGATCCAGAACACTTCGCCTTGCGAATCCTCGGTGTCGAGCCAGAGAAAATCGGTCAATTCTGGATAGGCCGCCTCCAGCGCCCCCCGGCAGCGGCCGATCTCGCACAACAGCCCGCCTTGCGCGGTCAGGTGCCGCCTGGCCTCGTCCAGAATGCGGCGGACGATGTCGAGCCCGTCGGCGCCGCCGTCGAAAGCGAGTTTCGGCTCGGCGCGGCATTCGCGGCGGCAGCGCGGCCATGCCTTCCGCATCGACATAGGGCGGGTTGGAGATGATCAGGTCGTAGCGCTTGTCGCCAATCGGCCCAAACAGGTCGCCGCGGTGCAGCATCACCCGATCTTGAAGGCCGTAATCGGCGACATTGCGGGCGGCGACATCGAGCGCGTCCCCGGAAATATCGACCGCGTCTACATGCGCGTTCGGAAAGTTCCGGCTGGCAAGAATGGCAAGGCAGCCGGAACCGGTGCAGAGGTCGAGCACGCTTTCGATCCGTGCGGGATCGTCGATCAGCGCGCCGGTCCCGTCATCGCGGCCGCTGAAATGCGAATCCAGCAGCTCGCCGATGAAGGAGCGCGGCACGATCACGCGCTCGTCGACATAGAAGGGCAGGCCGCGCATATAGATCTTGTTGACGAGGTAGGCGGCGGGTTTTCGCGAGCTGACGCGGCGCGCAATCAAGTTCGAGGATCGACTTGGCTTCGCGCGCGGTGACCCGCGCGGTCGCAAAACTCTCGAACTGGTCGGGGTGAAGATGCAGCGATCTCGCAGACCAGGAATGCCGCCTCCGCCACCGGATCGGTCGTGCCATGGGCGAAGGTCAGCTTGGCTTCGACAAAGCGGCTCACCGCGTAACGCACGAAATCGAGCAGCGTCAAAAGTTCGCCGGCCTTCACTTTCGGAAACTTCAGTGCGGCGCCGGAGCGCTTGGCAGCTTTGACGCGCTTGGCCATCAGGATTTGGTCCAGCGCGCCGCGGCGTCGTCGTCATGATGGCGCGCTTCGACCCAGCTGGTCCGGCCGGCACTTTCCTCGCGCTTCCAGAACGGCGCGTTGGCCTTCAGATAGTCCATCAGGAACTCCGCGGCCTGGAACGCCGCCTGCCGATGTTCCGAGGCCGTCAAGACCAGCACGATATTTTCGCCCGGAATGATGCGGCCGACGCGGTGAATGACGCTCACGCCGGTCAGCGGCCAGCGCGCCATCGCGGTGTCGGCGTGGCGGGCGATTTCTTCTTCCGCCATGCCTGGATAATGCTCGAGCGTCAGTGCTGCGATGATCTCGCCGCCCTCGCTGCCGCGGCAAATGCCGCTAAAGCTCACGACCGCGCCGATATCGGTGCGTTCCTTGGTCAGCGCCGCTATCTCGCGCGCGATGTCGAAATCGGCTTCCTGGATGCGGATGGTGACGTTGGCGGTCATGAGAACATCGCTGCGCCCTGAATGGATCAGCCGCCGGTCATCGGCGGGAAAAACGCAATCTCGCGGGCGCCCGCGATCGCGGCATCCGACTTGACATGGGCATGGTCGATCGCGGCACGGATCACTCTCGGCGTCTCGAAGGCGTAGGCATAGGTCTCGCCGCGCTTGGCCAGCCACGCCATCAGCTCTTCGACGGTTCGAACGCTCGGCGGCGGCTCGATGGTTTCCTCGGATTTGCCGATCCGCTCGCGCACCCAGGCGAAATATTTGAGCTTCATCCCTCATCCTCCTTGATGAGATGGTGGATGCCGGCGCGGAAATAGTCCTAGCCGGTGTAGATCGTGACGATCGCGGAGACCCACAGCAGCAACAGGCCGATCTGGGTGGTGAACGGGATCACCTGATCGCCGGCTTCGCCGGCCAGCAGGAAACCGATCGCCACCAGCTGAACCGTGGTTTTCCATTTGGCGAGCTTGGTGACGGGCACGCTGACGCGGAGCGCGGCGAGGTATTCGCGCAGGCCCGATACCAGGATTTCGCGGCACAGGATCACGATGGCGGCCCACAGCGTCCAGCCGTGGATGATGCCGTCGGCGGCCAGCATCAACAGGCAGGAGGCGACCAAGAGCTTGTCGGCGATCGGATCCAGCATCCGGCCGAAAGCCGACTGCTGGTCCCAGATCCGCGCATAGTAGCCGTCGAGGAAATCGGTTACCGCCGGCGGCAATGAAGACGGCCAGCGCAACCCAGCGCAGCCAAAGCGGCCCGTCCATGATGGCCTGCACATAGATGCAGCCGACCACCACCGGGATGGCGGCAATCCTGGCATAGGTCAGAATATTGGGCAGGGACAGCGAGCTTTTGGCTAGCCCCCTTGTCGTTGCGATGTTCATCCGTCTTACCAATACCGCTGAAGCCTGAAGGTCAACCGGGCGACGCACATGATCTGTTGGTGACGACGCCCGGATGACTCGAGAACCCATCTTTACCTCAGGCCGAGCCGGCTTTACCCCGGCTGGGCGTGGAAAAACTCGAAAATCTTGCGCGCGCTCTCGGCGCTGACGCCCGGAACCTTGCCGAGATCGGCGATCGAGGCCCGCTCGATCTCCTTCAGGGTTCCGAAATGGTGCAGCAAGGCACGTTTGCGTGAGGGGCCGATGCCGGGGATTTCCTGCAATCCGGCTTCGCGAATGTCCTTTTTGCGCAGCTTGCGGTGCGAGCCGATGACGAAGCGGTGCGCCTCGTCGCGCAGCCGCTGGATGAAGTACAGCACCGGGTCGCGCGGCTCGAGCTTGATGGCCTCGCGGCCGGGCATGAAAAGGGTTTCGCGGCCGGCGTCGCGGTCGGGCCCTTTTGCCACCGCCAGCAGCGCGACCTGCGCTCAATCCGAGCCCCTCGAAAATCTCCCGCGCCGCGTTGAGCTGGCCGCGGCCGCCGTCGATGATGACGAGGTCGGGCCATTGCGGAACGCCGTCGTCTTCGGGCCGCGATTTGGCCGCCTCGCGTCTCGGTTGGAGGGGTCAACAGCCGCTTGAAGCGCCGTTGCAGCACCTCGCGCATCATCGCGTAGTCGTCGCCGGGCGTCAGGCCTTCGGACTGGATGTTGAACTTGCGGTACTGGTTCTTGATGAAGCCGTCCGGCCCCGCCACGATCATGGCGCCGACCGCGTTGGTGCCCTGGATGTGGCTGTTGTCGTAGACCTCGATGCGTTTCGGTGGATGCGAAAGCCCGAGCGTGGTGACGAGCCCGGACAGCAGGCGGCCCTGGGTTGCGGTATCGGCGAGCTTGCGTCCCAGCGCCTCGCGCGCATTGGTCAGCGCGTGCGCGATCAGTTCTTTCTTCTCGCCGCGCCGGGGCGTCGAGACCTCGACCTTGAAGCCCGCCTTGATCGACAGCGCATTCGCCATCAACTCGGCTTCCTCGATCGCGTGCGACAGCAGGATGAGCTTTGGCGGCGGCTTGTCGTCGTAGAACTGCGCGAGGAACGAGGCGAGCACCTCCTCGGGCGTGAACGATTTCTCCGCGCGCGGAAAATAGGCGCGGTTGCCCCAGTTCTGCCCGGTGCGGAAGAAGAACACCTCGACGCAGGAATATCCGCCCTCCTGATGGATGGCGAACACGTCGGCTTCCTCGACCGTGCGCGGATTGATGCCCTGCTGCGACTGGATCGCCGACAGCGCGGCGAGACGGTCGCGGTAGAGCGCTGCGGTTTCGAATTCGAGCTCGGTGGAAGCCTTCTCCATCTCGGCCGCGAGTTCCTGCTTTACCGGCCCGGCTGCGGCCGGACAGGAAATCCCTGGCTTCGCGCACGAGCTCGGTATAGCCGGGAAAA
Organism: uncultured Alphaproteobacteria bacterium; assembly: GCA_963722265.1. Lineage (GTDB taxonomy): Bacteria > Pseudomonadota > Alphaproteobacteria > Rhizobiales > Xanthobacteraceae > Bradyrhizobium. The sequence continues at coordinate 419,373 of CAVRKR010000006.1, forward strand.
TCGATCTCGCGGGTGCACGGTCCGGAACAGCGGCGGATCTGATAACAGCAGGCAGGGCCGCGTGCGGCTTTCGAAAAACGAATCCGTGCAGGAGCGCACCAGGAAGGCGCGCTGCAGCGCGGTGATGGTGCGATTGACCGCGCCGGCGGAAGCGAACGGCCCGAAATACTGCCCGGGCCGGGTTTGCGCGCCGCGATGCTTGAGGATCTGCGGCGCCCAATGATCGCCCGTGATCAGGATATAGGGAAACGACTTGTCGTCGCGCAGTTGCACGTTGAAGCGCGGGCGCAACTGCTTGATCAGGTTGGCCTCGAGCAGCAGCGCTTCGGTCTCGGTCGAGGTCGAGATGATCTCGACCGACACGGTCGCTGCGATCATGCGCAGGATGCGCGCCGGCTGGGGCGCGCTCACCCTGGCATAGGAAGAAAGCCGCTTGCGGACATTCTTGGCCTTGCCGACATAGAGCACGTCGCTCGCCGCGTTCAGCATGCGATAGACGCCGGGCGAGGTCGGCGCCAGCCGCACCGCGTTTTCGATCGCGGCATGGCCGACCGCGAGCGGGCCCTCGGCGACCGCCTCATTGCTTTCCTCGGCTATCTCCGGCAGCCGCGCCTCGTCCTCCTCCTCGGCGTTGACGGTCGCGGGATCGATATCGCCTGCGGCCGGATCTTGCGGACGGTCTTGCGGCGGCAAGTCCGGTTGCGGGCGCGCCGGTTCGGAACCGGGCGCTGCCTTGCGTCGGCCTGATGCCTTCGCCTGATCGGTAGAATCGTGAGCCATGTTTCAAATTTAAGCGCCGCCGCCCCGCACCGCCAGCGCCGCGTCGGCAAGGAAGACCTGCGCCGCGCCGGATATTTTTCCGCGCGCACCAGCGGCAAACACCGCCGTCATTCGGGCTCGCAAGTGCGAACCTGGATTACCATGTGCACCGCACATCGTCGTCGATGCGGAGGCGTCATCGGGCCGCGCTTTGCGCGGCCCGTTGGCATCGCCCCGGAATGACTGCCGCAGCCGAAACTCGCCCCGCGATTTCGAGCCGGCGCGCGCCCGGTAACGCTCTCTTAAGACTAAGAAGTGGCCGTCGGCAGGCCTTAACAAGCCTTTAACTTAAAAGTCTCGATAAATCTTATCGGTAAAGGGTGGAATTCCGTAACCATGCCGGCGGTCACCGCGACACCTCCTCGTGGCGTGTGAGGCGAGGGAATCGCGGCAGTTGTGTTGGGGAGGGTTGAGTGATGAGCAGGATCGCCTTGGGCGCGGCGGCATTGATCGCCGCTTGTTGGTCGGCTTCGGCGCAGGCCGCCGACCTTCCTTACGGATCGCGCGCTCCCTACACCGTCAACCAGCCGCTCAACATGTATAGCTGGGCCGGACCCTATCTCGGCGGCAATATCGGCTGGGCCTGGGGTTCGGTCGACAACAATCCGACCAAGCCATCGGGTTTCGTCGGCGGCGCGCAGGCCGGCTACAACTGGCAAACCGGTCCCTGGGTGTTCGGCGTCGAAGGCGACATGCAGGCCACCGGCGCTTCGGATACGTTCGCGCCGTGGAAATTCTCCAACCCCTGGTTCGGCACGGTGCGCGGCCGCGCCGGCTATGCGTTCAACAACATCCTGTTCTACGGCACCGCGCGGTCTGGCGTTCGGCGAACTGAGCGGCGCAGACATTCGGCTTGTCGGAAACCCACACCAACGCGGGCTGGACCGCGGGGCTCGGCGCCGAATTCGGCTTTGCGCCCAGAACTGGAGCGCGAAGATCGAATATCTCTATGTCGATCTCAACGACAGCAATTTCACTGCATCACCGGCGTCCAGAACGGCTACCGGTTCGGGCTGGTTCGCGCCGGCGTGAACTATCACTTCTGAAGAACAAGAAAATTCCGGACACAAACTCCCGGCCGCATCGCGGCCGGGATTTTTTTGCATCGATCCGCCGCTTACGAATCTCTGCTCTATCCCGGGCTTAGGATGAAATCACGAGGTTGACCGCCTTGGGCCCCTTGCCCTTCTTGTCCGGCTCGACCTCGAATGTGATGCGTTGTCCTTCGGTCAGGTCCTTCAACCCGGCCCGCTCGACCGCGGTGATGTGGACGAAAACATCGCGACCGCCGTCATCGGGCTTGATGAAGCCATAGCCGCGTTCTCCGTTGAAGAACTTGACCGTTCCAGTCATGGCCATCGGGAAACTCCTCCCCCGCATTGCTCCGCCGCTACGCGCCCCGCGCATCGGCCGACCGGACATTCGCTGCCGGAAAGCTTGGCCATCCGTTGCGGATCGGCAATGCGCTTGCCGATCCGCCTTGAAAATAATACGAGGCCTTGTCACTCCGCCGCTACCATTCGCGGAAGCGGAACGTAAAGCCGATCCCAATAGGCTTGAGCATAATACGGTTCGCGGCAAATTGCCTATCGGACTTTTCGCGGCGCAAGCGGGCGCGAGCTGGCTAAGGTTTGGGCGTCTCGAGCCTGAACCGGCCGGCGCCGCCCTGGCCGAGCGGCTTTTCGAGTTCGGGAAGGATCGCCTTGAGTTCGCCTGGCAGCGTCCACGGCGGATTGACGATCAAAAGGCCGGCCGAGGACAGGCCGGCGTCGGCGGTCTGCGGCGCGACGCTGAATTCCAGACGCAAGGCATTTCCCGGGGGGCCTGCGCGGCCGCGACCTGGCGGGCGACATGTCGCGCCAGGTCGTCGGTGGCGCGGCGGCTCTTGACCGGATACCACAACAAATAACTGCCGGTCGGCCATTTCGCGAAGGCTTCTGCGAAAAGCCCGCGGCCAGGCGCTCGAACTCGTCCTTTTGCTCGTATGGCGGATCGATCAGGACCAGGCCGCGCCGCTCCTTCGGCGGCACGAAGGCGGGCAACGCGGTCCAGCCATCGAGGTCGACCACGCGGGCCTGGGTGTCGCGGCGCAGCGCGTCGATCAGCGTTTTGCGCGCTTTCGGCTCGACCTCGCATGCGGTCAGGCGATCCTGCGGCCGCAGCAGCGCGCGCGCGATCAGCGGCGATCCCGGATAGGTCGTGAGGCTCGCCTTGCGGATTGAAGGCCCTGACGATGTCGAGATAGGGCTGCATCAGCGGCAGCGTGGTTTCCGAAAATCGCGCCTGCATGATGCGCGCAATGCCGGTGAGCCATTCGCCGCCGCGGCTCGCCTCTTCGCCGGTGAGATCGTAGACGCCGGCGCCGGCATGGGTGTCGATGACGCGAAACGCGGCCTGCTTCTCCTGCAAATAGATCAGGATGCGCACCAGCACGATGTGCTTGATGACATCGGCAAAGCCGCCGGCATGAAACGCGTGACGGTAATTCATGGCAGAGGGGTTAACACGTCATTGCGAGCGGAGCGAAGCAATCCATGTTTGGCCGTGGAGTAGTGGCGTGGATTGCTTCGTCGCTTGCGCTCCTCGCAATGACGGGTTTCCGACTTGCTCAGCCGCCGCGCACCGGCGGCATCACGACCTGGTCGCGCTGGCAGGCGCGGCGATCGATTTCCTCGCAGGCGCGGAACTGGAGATCCTTGCTCATGCAGATGCGCACTTCGCTGAGCCGGGTCCGGTTGCAGGTCACCGCGATCGCGGCAGGTGGTGAGACCCGGATTGACCTTGACGAAGGCGTCCTCGATTTCGGCGGGCGCGACGGTCTTCGGGTCGGCCAATTCGATGAATTCCGGGGGAATCTTCACCGCCGCGCGCGCCTTGCGGATGGTCTCGAAATAGGCCCGCGCGCCCAGGCCCGAGCAGGTGCCATGCTTGTCCCATTCGTTGAAGATCAGCCCCGGCGCCGGCATCAGATCGAGCATCGAGGTCATGATATTCCGCTCGAGCCGCGGCGCGGGCCGTTCGCAATAGTCCGGGAAAGCCGTGCTCATATTGCGGCCACAGGCCGTGGACCACGAAGGAAAACGGCCGTTCGCCGCACTGGGCCTGGGTCGACCGCCCGTTATTGCCGCGCTCGACGGCCTCCTCGCAGAAGGAGGGCGACCACGACAGCGACAGCACGTAAAAATCAAACTCGCCGGGTGTGTTCTGCCGGCGGTCCTGCGCCCAAGCGGCCGGTGCTGCGGCGAGGCCGATCAGCGCGGCCAAAGCGATGCGGATGAAACCAGCCGAATCGCGCGTGAGCCAGCCGAAACAAAACTCAAACATGGTGATGCCCTCATGATGCAACCTGTACTGGAGCCTAGCACCGCACCAGAACATTTCAAGAACAAAAATCAAAATAAAATGGAGCCGGGTGCGGCGCCCCGGTTCCTAACCCGAAAAATTCTCCTGAAATCAGGGCTTTGCGGCGTTGCAGGCGGGGTTATAGGCCCAGTTGCGATCAAGCCCGGTCACGCACCATTCGACGCCCTGGCTGTAGCTGGCGAAACCGCCATCCTCGATGATCGAAAAATGTACGGTGCGTACCTTGCCGTCGCTAAGCATCACGTCGCCGCTGCAATAACGACGCGGGATGTTGTCCGATTGCCAGGGCCGGTAGGCGGTTTCGTGGATTCGGCCATAGGCGGTGATTTGCAAGCGTCGAATTCCAGAACGTGCTCTCTTTTTCCTGAAACTGAGAGGTGATGGTGCCGAGTGCGGACTCGCAAGGGGCAAGCCGCCCCTCATATTGCGGGCCGACAGCCAGAAATTCAGCTCAAACGGATTGGCCGCTTCGGCGCTCTCGCCAAGCGCGAGCAGGCCGAGCAGGGCACCAAACGCAGCGCCAAGATTGGCCTTAAGATTGGCCTTGGCGCCATTTTTTCCAGAAAATGAAAAGAGGTCGCGCATAATCGGTCCGCCGGATGATCGAACAGGGGAAACCGTGCCGCGAAGCCCCGCCAAGGTCAAGTGCAACGCGGCAACACCTGCCAACAACTCCGCAGGCTGGCCCTGGCCGTTCTTTTCAGGGCAGCCGATGCGCTTTAAGGTGCGCTTGAAGCGAAACGGAGTGAGCGATGCGAATCATGGGGGCTGCGAGCCTGATTGCCGTCTGCGGGATGCTGGCGTGTACGCCGGCACGGGCCGATTGGGTGCTGCCGTTCAAGGGCAACGATACCGGCGGCATCATCGCCTATCGAGTTGGCCTCCAGGGCGGATGCCCGCCAGCTCGCGGTCGATCACTGTGCCCGCTACGGCAAGGTGGTGAAATTCCTTGCGGTGGACGCGCAATATGGCGGCTATCATTTCCTTTGCCTGCCGCTGGGTGCCGTATGGCGCCAACGAGCGGCCGTTGCGCACCCGTTACTGAACAAACGATCCCCTCTCGCGGCCAACTGGGGGTGTAGAGCATGAAGCGACAGCTTGTTTCATTTGGCTGCAGCCGCCTGCCTGACAGTCGCTGTTGCCGGCGCTGCAAGCGGGTGCGGCGGAATTGCCGCTTCGCAAGCCGGGTCTGTGGGAAATGAAGATGGTGCGGGCCGGCTCGCCGATGCCCGAGATGACCATGCAGCACTGCACCGACGAGACCACCGACAAGGACATGTCGACCGCGTCCTCGCCGCTGTCCAAGGAAATCTGCTCCAAGCGCGACATCCAGCAGACCGCGACCGGCTACGTCTCCGATTCCGTGTGCAGCGTCGGCGGGCGTGTCGATGACCTCGCATTCGGAGATCACAGGCGATTTCAATTCCGCCTACACCGTCAAGACCACCGCGCATAGCGATCACGGCGTCGCCGGCATCAAGGATGCCACCACCACGATCGAGGCGAAGTGGCTAGGCGCCTGCAAGCCCGATCAGAAACCCGGCGACATCGTGATGCCGGGCGGCTTCAAGCTCAACGTCAAGGACGCGGAAAAACTCAAGGGCCTGGTGCCGAAGTAGTGCTTCACCTCGCCCCGCGTGCGGGGAGAGGTCGGCGCGTCAGCGCCGGGTGAGGGGGGCGCTCCGCGGGCTCGGTCCGGATTTGTGGCTGCCCCTCACCCCAACCCTCTCCCGGCAAGGGCGGGGCGAGGGAGTTCACCGCCGTTGCCGCGAAAGTTGATCACCATATCACTACACCGGTATCCGCACCGTGGCGCGAAGTCCGCCCATCGGGCTGTCGCCCAGCATGATGTCGCCGCCATGCGAGCGCGCGATGTCGCGCGCGATTGCGAGCCCCAGCCCCGTACCGCCCTCATCCTGGTTGCGGGCGTCGTCGAGCCGGAGGAACGGCTTGAACACTTCCTCGCGCATCGAGGGTGGAATGCCCGAACCGTCGTCATCGACCGTCACCGTCAGATAGCGGTGGTCGCGCTGGCCGGTGATCGAGATCGTATTGGCATGCCGCGCCGCATTCGACACCAGGTTGGCGAGGCAGCGCTTGAACGCGGCCGGCTTCACCGTCACCACAGGTAGTCCGTGGAAGGCGACGGTTGCGGTATGGCCGTTGCGTTCGGCGTCGCTGCGCAATTCTTCCAGCGCCAGCGTCATGTCGGTCGGTTGCGACTGCTCGCCGCTGTCGCCGCGCGCAAAAGCGAGATAGTCCTCCAGCATGCCCGACATCTCGTCGACGTCCTTGCGCATGGCGTCGACTTCCGGACTGTCGCCGATCAGCGCCAGTTCGAGCTTGAAACGGGTCAGGATGGTGCGCAAATCGTGCGACACGCCGGCCAGCATCGCGGTGCGCTGCTCGATCGAGCGCTCGATGCGCGATTTCATCTCGAGGAACGCCTGCGCGGCGCGGCGCACCTCGCGCGCGCCGCGGGGACGGAAGTTCGGCGCCTCGCGGCCCTTGCCGAAACTTTCGGCGGCGTCCGCCAGCCGCAGGATCGGCCGGATCTGGTTGCGCAGGAACAGGACCGCGACAATCAGGAGGATCGAGGAGGTGCCGACCATCCAGAACAGGAAGATCTCCGAGTTCGAGGCGTAGGCGGCGCTGCGCTGGGCGAAGATGCGCATCACCGCGTCGTCGAGCTGAATGCGGATTTCGACCAGGTTGGACCGGCCGACGGTGTCGATCCAGAACGGCTTTGCGATCTGCCGGCCAAGCTGGCGCCGACAGCGTCTGGTCGAGCAGTGAGAAGAACGGTTTTGGGCCGGGCGGCGGCATGTCGCCGACCGGCAGGAAGTCCACCACCAGCCCCAGCCGCTGCTGGGCGATGCGCCGCAATTGCGCGCGGTCCTTGTCCTGCGGATATCCCTTGTAGACGTCGATCAAGGCGGCGATGTCCTGCACGACAGCCGCGGAGAGATGCCGCGTCACCGTATTCCAGTGCCGCTCCATGAACACGAACGCCACCACCGATTGCAGCACCACCATCGGCACGATCATGATCAACAGCGCGCGGGCGTAGAGCCCGGTCGGCATCCAGCTCTTGAAGGCGTTGCCCATCCAGCCATTGGCCGCGGAGACGCGCCCCGCGGCGGTGCGGATCAGCGTCAGGCCGGTATCGAGCGTGCTCATCGGGCGGGATTCATCCGATCACGATTCATGGCACAGGATTCATGGCGCGCGGCTCAGGGCGAAGCGACCAGGCGATAACCGATGCCGCGCACCGCCTGCAGGAACAGCGGGTTGGCGGGGTCGCGCTCGATCTTGCGCCGCAGCCGGTTGATCTGGACGTCGACCGCGCGCTCGTTGACGGTGCCGCCGCCGGTCAGCGCGCTGCGCGGTACGGTCTCGCCGCGCGCCAGCGCAAGTACGCGCAGCATGTCGCGCTCGCGATCGGTAAGATGGATCGACCTCCTCGCCCTGGCGAAGTTCGCCGCGGTCGAGGTGATAGACGGTAAGGTCCGAACGCGACCTGCTCCAGCGTTTCCACCGGCGGCGGCGCGGTGCGCTTGAGGATATTGCCGATCCGCAAAGACAGTTCGCGCGGCTCGAACGGTTTGGCGACATAGTCGTCGGCGCCGATTTGCAGGCCCTCGATCCGGCTTTCGGCCTCGTGCCGCGCCGTCAGCATGACGATCGGCACCGACGACGAGGTGCGGATGAATCGGGCGAGATCAAACCCGGTTTCGCCCGGCATCATCACGTCGAGGATCAACAGGTCGAAATGCAGGCCGTTGAGCTTGGCGCGGGCGTCCTTCGCGCTCATCGCCGTGGTGACGCGGTAGCCCTCGCCGCAAAGAAAGCGCGACAACAGATCGCGGATGCGGCGGTCGTCGTCGACCAGCAGCAGATGCGGGGCATCGTCGGCCGGTTGCGGCGGCGTTCGTGAGATGGTTGCTGCTTCGGCCACTCTTATTCCTTTGCTTTTGCACTCGCATGGCCGGTGCCGAAAATCGTTTCCAGCACCTTGTCGGGATCGTCGCGATCGATCATCGCGCGCAGGAACTGACGGATCGCATCCTGCCCGGCCGGTGCGATGTCGCGCAGCGCGCGGTTCAGCCGGTCGGTCTGCAGTCCTGCGAGCTTTGCCACCAGCGCCTCGCCCTTGGCGGTGGCGAAAAAAGGCGTTGCCGGCGGTCGTTATTGCCGGCCTTTTGCACGATATAGCCCTCGTCGAGCAGTTGTTTCAGAACGCGCCCCAGCGATTGCTTGGTGATCCGCAGCACGTCGAGCAGATCGGCCACCTTCAGCCCGGGGTAGCGGTAGACGAAATGCAGCACACGATGGTGCGCCCGCCCGAAGCCGAAGGCCTCCAGCTCGTGGTCGGCATCGCCGACAAAATCCCGGTAGGCAAAGAACAAGAGCTCGATGATGTCCCAGCGCAGATCGGCGGTCGCGGGACGCCCCTCGCTAGCCCGCGAATCGGGCCGGAAGGGTTCGAAAAATTTATGTCAGCCATATTGACATATCTTGGTTTCAATGTTACAAAACAGTCAATCACGACGAAATATTAAATCGTTTCGATCGTGGTGACGCTGCAGGTGGCCCGGGAAGGCCGTGAGATGGCGCCGGAGCCGCGAATTTGTTGACCGTACGATTGTCGAGCGGCATCTCGGCAAACATACTGGACTTCCGCCTTCCACAAAAGCATGTCCTCGGGGGACGTCGGTGTGGAGGGGGATGGGGGCCCAGACGTAACCAACCGCGCTGCGGCGCGAGGCGCGCTAACTCGCGCCGATCCGGGAGGGAGCCCATGGCAGTTTCGTTCGAACAGGCCCGGAGAGACAGGCCGGCGCCGGAAATCGCGCCGGTTCCGACCGCGGGAAGCAAGGGAGCGAGTTTGAAATTCGAAATCCAGCCCGCGACGAGTCCGACGTCCTGAGAAGGAGCGCGCGGCAAGGCTCGTGAACCCCGGCTTCGGCCGGATCTTCACCGATCACATGGCTGTGGTCCGCTACAATCAGGCGGAAGGCTGGCATGGCGCGCGCGTCGAATCCCGCGCGAACTTCCCGCTCGATCCGGCCACCGCCGTCCTGCACTACGCGCAGGAAATCTTCGAGGGCCTCAAGGCCTACAAGCGCGACGACGGCGGCGTGAACCTGTTCCGTCCCGACGCCAATGCCCGGCGCTTCCGGAATTCGGCCGAGCGCATGGCGATGGCGCTGTTGCCCGAGCCCGTGTTCATCGAAGCGGTCGAGCAGCTCGTGCGCATCGACCGCGCCTGGGTGCCGGGCGGCGAGGGCAGTCTCTATCTGCGGCCCTTCATGATCGCGAGCGAGGTCTTCCTCGGCGTGAAGCCTTCCGCGGAATACATCTTCGCCGTCATCGCCTCGCCGGTCGGCTCCTATTTCAAGGGCGGACCTGCGCCGGTGTCGATCTGGGTGTCGGAGAACTACACGCGCGCCGCGATCGGCGGCACCGGCGCCGTCAAATGCGGCGGCAATTACGCCGCGAGCCTGCGCGCGCAGGCCGAGGCCATCGATCACGGCTGCGATCAGGTTGTTTTCCTCGATGCGATCGAGCGCCGCTACATCGAGGAACTTGGCGGCATGAACATCTTCTTCGTGTTCGACGACGGTTCGCTCGCAACGCCGCCGCTCGGCACGATCCTGCCGGGCATCACCCGCGATTCGATCATCGCGCTCCTGAAGGATTCCGGCACCCGCGTTCGCGAGGAGGCCTACACGATCGACCAGTGGCGCACCGATGCGGCAAGCGGAAAGCTGAAGGAGGCCTTCGCCTGCGGCACGGCGGCCGTGATCTCGCCGATCGGCAAGGTGTGTTCGGGAAGCGGCGAATTTTCTCATCAGCGGCGGCGCGGCCGGCCCTGTCGCCATGGGGATGCGGAAGAAGCTGATCGACATCCAGTACGGTCGCGCTGCCGATCCGCATAACTGGATCAGAAAGGTCCTGTGACCGGCGGCGGACGCGGCGCGGCGCAGGGTAGGCACGCTCTGTCACTCCCTCGCCCCGCGCTTGCGGGGAGAGGGTTGGGGTGAGGGGTTTCTCTCCGCAAGTTCGACTCGTGGATGGTCCCCCTCACCCGAAATTCGAGCTTTGCTCGAATTCCGACCTCTCCCCGCGAGCGGGGCGAGGTTAAGTACAAGCCCGGTTGCCGCTTTGCTTGCCGGCTGATACCAACGCCCGCCCATGGCCGAGAAACCGAAAAAGCCGCAAAAACTCAAAGCCCGCCTGCCGCGCGGGCTCGCCGATCGCGGGTCTGCCGAGATCGCGGCGACGCGCGCGATGGTCGAAAAAATCCGCGAGGTCTACGAACGCTACGGGTTCGAGCCGGTGGAAACGCCGGCGATGGAATACACCGATGCGCTCGGCAAATTCCTGCCCGACCAGGACCGGCCCAATGAGGGCGTGTTCTCGTTCCAGGACGACGACGAGCAGTGGATTTCGCTGCGCTACGACCTGACCGCGCCGCTGGCGCGCTACGTGGCGGAAAGATACGGAACCGAAAACATCGTGCTGCCCTACCGCAGTTACCGGTTCGGCTACGTCTATCGCAACGAAAAGCCGGGACCTGGTCGCTTCCGCCAGTTCATGCAGTTCGACGCCGATACCGTAGGTACGGCCTCCGGCGGTCAGTCGGCTGCGGCCGCCGACGCCGAGATGTGCATGATGGCGGCGGACACGATGGAGGCGCTCGGCATTCCCCGCGGCAGCTATGTGGTGAAGGTGAATAATCGAAAGGTGCTTGATGGGGTGATGGAAAGCATCGGGCTCGGCGGCGAGGAAAATGCGGGACGTCGACTGACGGTGCTACGGGCGATCGACAAGTACGATCGGCTTGGCGCTGCCGGCGTTGAAGCGCTGCTCAAGGAAGGACGCAAGGACGAGAGCGGGGATTTCACCAAGGGAGCTGAGCTCTCCGGCCTGCAATCACGTGCGATCTTAAGCTACATAAGTTCGATGATCCCAACGGGACAGCAAATCGATCCGAAACGTTATCCGTCCGACCTACGCCTCAAGACCGAAGCGATCAAATGGGCCGTGATCGACAATCAGCGCGTCGCGCAGTTCTCGGACGAAGCGATCACGTTGGGCGAATTGCGGGCAATGTTCGAGGCCAACGCGATGTTTCGCGAGGGCGTCGGCGAGCTGTCCGAACTGGCAAGAATTTGCGAAGCCTGTGGTTACGACGTTCAGCGCGTCCGCATCGATCCCTCCGTCGTCCGCGGCCTCGAATACTACACCGGCCCGGTCTACGAGGTAGAACTCCTGCTCGACACCAAGGACGAAAAGGGCCGTCCCGTTCGCTTCGGCTCGGTCGGCGGCGGCGGGCGTTATGACGGGCTCGTGTCGCGCTTTCGCGGCGAGGTGGTGCCGGCGACCGGCTTTTCGATCGGCGTGTCGCGGCTGCAGGCCGCGCTCGCGATGCTCGGCAAACTCGACACCAGGCCAGAATTCGGCCCCGTCGTCGTCACCGTGTTCGATCGCGACCGCGTCGCCGATTACCAGAAGATGGTCGCGAGTTTGCGCAACGCGAACATCCGCGCCGAACTCTATCTCGGCAACCCCAAGAACATGGGCAACCAGCTCAAATATGCCGACCGCCGCAATTCGCCTTGCGTGATCATTCAGGGCAGTGACGAAAAGGCGCGCGGCGAGGTGCAGATCAAGGATCTGATCGAGGGCGCCAAGGCGGCCGCCGCGATCGCCTCCAACCAGGAGTGGCGCGAGAGCAGGCCCGCGCAGTTTTCATGCCGTGAAAATGAGCTTGTCGCCAAAGTGCGCGAGGTACTGGCGCGACATCAGGTGAAATGGATATAGCTTGGCCCAAGTCGTCATGCCCGGCCTTGTGCCGGGCATCCACGTCTTGTTTGATAGGGAAGATCGTGGATGGCGGGGATCGCAGGCAAGTTTACGTAGTCTGCGAAAACAGACTACTATGCCCGCCATGACGAAAAGAAAAAGAGTAGGAGACAAGAATGCCTGAAATTACCATCAGCATGGCCGCCGGCCGCACCGAAGAACAGAAGGTCGGCATGATGCGCGATATCACCCAGGCGCTGGTGAAGAACCTCGGCGTCGACGCCGACGCCGTCGTGATCCAGATCAACGAGGCGCCGCTGGTCCACAAGATGAAGGGCGGCAGGACCTTCGTCGAGCGCGCCGCCGCGGCGAAGAAGTAGGTCCCTCGTCATTTCAGGGTGCGCCGTCAGGCGCAGGCCCGGAAATCCATGACCACGATCGAAACTGTGGATTCCGCGCTCGTGCTGTGCACGCCGCGGAATGCTGGTGTTGCTGTTTCCGCCGCAAAACCTTAAGTTGGCAAAACCAATGGACGCACGCGAAGTCATCAAAGTCGGCATGAGCGCCGAGCGCAGCCTGATCGTGCCGCAGGAGCGGACGGTCGGGCATTTCGTCAAAGGCATGCCGATGGTCTTCGCCACGCCGATGATGATCCTGGAGATGGAGCTGGTGTCCGCCGACGCCATCAAGTCCGGCCTCGAATCTGGCTGGATCACGGTCGGCATCGAGGTCGATATTCGGCATCTCGCCGCCACCCCGGTCGGCATGACGGTGCGGACCACCGCGCGGGTCTTCGCGGTGGAGCGGCGGGTGATCCGCTTCGAGGTCGAGGCCTTCGACGACAAGCGCCGCATCGGCGAGGGCCGCCACGCCCGCGCCCTCGTCAATGTCGAGAGTTTCACCAAACGCCTTGGCGCGGCTTAGGCGACCTACTTCGCCAGTTCCTTCGCGGCAGTGCCACTCACCGTCGAGGCGACGTTCCAATGCACATGCCTTGACGTCCGGAAATGCCCCACGATCGTTTGTCAAGACTTCGTGAAATGTGGGATGGGCAACACGTACTCCGCGCGCGCTCGGCCATGGTGGCAGTTGATGAGTCAGTGTTTGTCTCATCACGACAAGAGTCTCACCAGGCGAGGCAATTGCTTCGACCTGAATGTCAACCAATGGAGGCGAGCATGCGGAAGACAGCTTTCACTTTTTTCGGCGCGCTGCTGATTTCTGGATTGGCAGTTCAGATGGCCACAGCGTCCGAGCGTCACGCGCGCAAAGCGCATTTCGACCGAGTCTATGATCGGTCGGATCTTCGGCGAGCCTATAATCTGTGGGACGGCCCGATCGCTGTTACACCAGAATTGCCTGACCGGTCCTGGGTGGGCGGCAAAGATCCGACGCTCAGCCCCTCTGGAAGCTAATGTCCTGATGAATGAGACTTCCGAGACATAGTCTTGGAGGCAGCCATGAAGCTGGACCACTAACGTGCAATGCTGCTCACCCCGATAGGGTGGTTGCGTTGCACCCTTTCTTCGGGTCCGACGATCTACTTCGCCAATTCCCTCGAGCGCTTCGTCGCGGCGGCGACCGCGCGGGTCAGCAGCGTTTGCAGGCCGTCACGTCCCATCAGCACTTCTAGCGCCGCAGCCGTGGTGCCGCCGGGTGAGGTGACGTTCTGGCGCAGCGCGGCGGAGGAAAGGTCGGAGCGATGCAGCAATTCGCCGGAGCCCGCGACGGTTTCGCGCGCAAGCTTGGTCGCAAGCCCCTCGGGAAGCCCGGCCGCGACGCCAGCGCGCGCGAGTTCTTCGGCAAGCAGAAACACATAGGCCGGACCAGAGCCGGAGACGGCGGTCACCGCGTCCATCAAGCCCTCATCCTCGACCCATTCGACCGATCCGGTAGCGCGCAGCAGGTGATCTGCGATCGCGCGCTGTGGTGGGGCGACATTCTTCGCCGCCACCGCGACCGTTATGCCGCGGCCGATCGCGGCCGGCGTATTGGGCATCGCACGCACGATGCTGCCGCCGCAGCCTTCAGCGATCGAGGCAATGGTTGTTCCCGCCATGATCGACACCACCAGCGTGGATGGTCCGACGAAGGGTTTGAGGCCGGGTGCGGCCTCGCGGAAGGCCTGCGGCTTCAGCGCGACCACGAAGGCTGCGACGTTGCCCGCATCCTTCGCGGAAGGATTCAGGCGCACGCCTTTGGCGGCGAGCGCGCGGATGTCGTCGGAAGGATGCGGCTCGATCACCGCGACGCTTTTTGCCGCGAGCCCCTGCGCCAGCCAGCCCGACAGCATCGCGCCACCCATCTTCCCCGCGCCGGCGAGGACAATGGTGCCGTTGATATTTCGTAAAGCGTCAGCGGAGGCCAAAGCCGTCACCACAAATGAAGTCGTCCCTGCGAAAGCAGGGACCCTAACCACAGCCGGTTCTAGTGAAACGCAGAATAGGCCACAAGCACTTTGCTTGAACTCCGCCGTCACGGCGTATGGGTCCCGCGTGCGCGGGGACGACACCGAACATGGGCGGCGCAAGGGGCTAACTCACACGACTACGCCTCGCCCTCAGTGTCGAACATCGCCGCGCTCATGGCCTCGCCCGCGGATTTACCGGCCCAGACCACGAACTGGAACGCCGGATAATAGCGCTCGCAGGCGTGGATCGCGCTCACCAGCATGGTCTCGCATTGCGCGCTCGAAGCGGTCATCCCGCCCGGCAGCACCAGCGCCTGCCGGTACATGATCATGCCGGTATGGGTCCAGATATCGAAATGCCCGACCCATAATTGCTCGTTGATCGCCGCGATCAGCCGCTGCACCTCGCCCCTTCGGGCCTGCGGAATCTTCATGTCGAAGGCGCACGCCAGATGCAGCGCTTCGATCTCAGCCATCCAGGTGAAGGAGAGTTGATAATCGGTCCAGTCGCCCTTGGAGACGATCGTCACCTCGTCTTCGCCGGAGCGCTCGAACGGCAAATTGTTGTCGGTGGCGACATCCTCGACCACCGCGAGCGGATTGTTCCGGGAATCGATGGTGCCTTCGAGGAGGGACATGCCGTCTCGACCTTGCCTATTCGATACGAGTGATACCCACGCGGCACGCCGACCCGCGCCAGTCCTTCGCGTCGCTGCCGATTGCAGTTCCCTGATGGTCCAAGTTCGGGATCAGGGCTTGCCGGGACGAAGTGATGTGATTTGCGGAATCCGTGCAACCGCACGGAGAGTCCATCCACAGACAAAGCGCAAATCTTTCCACAGCTCTTAGCGGCCGTTAACTTTTGTCATGAGAACAAACCGGAATCGGATTCGTTCGGGGCCAAATCGTTAATTTTTTTCACCCGAATCTCGCCATGGTCATGGTGTCCGACCGTGCCGTCATGGGGGCATGCTGATTCCCGATGCTGCGTGCCTTGCTGGGAGCGCGGCGCTTGGGCATAGTTCCGCACCCGCGCCCACAATTTGTGTCGGCGCGTGTTCCGCCAGGGTTCGTTTTCAGATGTCGCAAGAACCTGCCGACGCAAAGGACGCTTCCGAAGCAAGAGAGCCTTCGAAACCCGCACCGCCGGCTCCCGAGCACCCGCGGTTCACAAAGCCGCAGCGGGTCGCCTTCGTGCAGTCCGCCCGGCATCGCGACGTGGTGGCGGAATGCCGCATTGCCTTCCTCGCCGAGATCGAGGCACGCCACATTGCGCGCGCGCAGATCGATGTGTTCGAGGTGCCGGGCTCCTTCGAGATTCCGCTGCATGTGCAACTCCTGGCCAAGACCCGCCGCTACACCGCGATCGTCGCCGCCGGGCTTGTGATCGATGACGAATACATCGCCGAAACCGTGATCAAGGCGCTGATGGACGTGCAATTGCGCACCGAGGTGCCGGTGTTCTCGGCGGTGGTGACGCCGCAGCAGTTCCACGAGACGGCCGCGCATTTCGACTTCTTCCGCCAGCATTTCGCGAAAAAGGGCGTCGAGGTCGCGCAGGCCTGCGCCGACACGCTGCTCAGCCTGGAACGGCTGCGCGGACAGGTTGCCGCCGGAATCGTGTAAGGCCCATAACGGGTTCCGGCGACTGTGACACCCCAATGACCGTTTCGCGCCGCCTCGATCCACATTGAGCGGAATCAATGTGGAGGTGCCGCCGGACGGCTATGAAGAAACCCACCATTATGGAGGGTTTCATGTCCCGACAATTCGACGCCATCGTGATCGGCTCCGGGCTGGGCGGCTTGACCGCCGCCGCCCTCTATGCCCGCGCCGGGCATCGGGTGCTGGTGCTGGAGCGCAACGACAATTTCGGCGGCGCGGCGACGGTCTACTGGCATGGCGCGCTGGCGATCGAGGCTTCGCTGCACGAGATCGACGGGCTTGACGCCGAGGATCCGAAGACGCCGGTGCTGCGGTCGCTCGGCCTTGATCGCGACATCGCATTCGTCGATGTCGGGGATTTGCACGAGGTACGAAGCCCGCTGCTCGGCGAGCCCTTTGTTTTGCCGCGCGGGCTCGATGCGGCGCTGGCCGCCACGAAGGCGCGCTTTCCGCATCAGGCGAAAGGGCTTGATCGGTACTTCGAGCGCATCGGCGCGATTCGCCACGCGGTGGCGGTACTGAGCGAGCATCGCGACGACCGCGGCTGGTGGCTGTGGAATGCGCCCCTCTTGCCGCGGCGGTTTTGGCCGCTCATTCGCGACCGGCATACAACACTTGGCGAGGTGCTGCGGCGCCTGTTCGGCGACGACGAGGCGGTCAAGCTCGCGCTGGCACCGAATATTGCCTATTACACCGACGATCCCGACACGATGCCGTTCATCGCCTTTGCCGTACCGCAGGCTTCCTACCTGTTGGGCGGCGGCCATTACGTTCGCGGTGGCTCGCAGATATTGAGCGATCGGCTGGCCGCGATCGTGCGTGAGGGCGGCGGCAAAATTGAAGTAGGACGGGAAGCTCACGCGATCCTTCTTGAGGGCGATCGGGTTCGCGGCGTGCGTCACTCCGCCCGGGACGGCGGGGACCCACAGGAAGATTTGGCGCCCGTCATTTTCGGCAATGCCGCCCCATCCGCGCTCGCCGCCATGCTGCCGGGACGGGTGCGACCAGGATTCAACGGGCGCTATCGGGACCAGCGTCCATCAATTTCACTATGGACGGTCGCATTGGGGCTCAGCCGGCCTTCCCGCGAATTTGGCGTGCGCGGTTATTCGACAACGATCCTGCCGGACTGGATGAAACAACTTGCGGACCTCAAGGATGGCTGGCGGCTGCTTGGCGAGGATCCGGGAACGCGGATGGTGCCCTATGGTTTCGTCGCCTATGACCAGATCAACTCCGGGCTGAATCAGAACGGCCCGTATCTCTTATCGATGGTCGGCGTCGACCGGATGGAGAATTGGACCGGTATCGACGCGGATGCAAAACGCGCGCGCAAGCAACGCTGGATGGATCGGATCATCGCCGATCTCGATCGCGAGTTCCCGGGGATCGCAGGCGCCGTGGTCCAGCGGGAAATGTCGACCGCCGAGACATTTCATCATTATCTCAACACCCCCGGTGGCGGGACTTACGGCTTCGCGCCCCAGACCCGTGGGTTCATGCCGGTGCCGGAAACCGCGATCGACGGTCTCTATCTGGCCTCGGCCTTCACCGCCGGCGGCGGCTTCACCGGCGCCATCCTCGGGGGCGGGTGGGCGGCACGCGCGGCGATGAAGGCACATGCGCCAAATGAGGAGCGCTTGCATGCCGCCGAATAGGCCTTGTGGCCAATTTCGGTTGCGAAAGCGTTTGAAAACCTCATCCGATCGTCCGTCGGTTGTTTCGCTGCGTTTTTTGGACTGAATGATTTTCCAGGCGCGCCAACGCGCACCGGTCGCAACAAACCATGGCCACAATCAGTCGATTGTCATTTCCACCGCCGCCGATAAACTCGGTAGCGGGAGGAGGCTTGCCCGTGGAGACGGGCGGCCGAGAAGATCATGTTCGAAGGACACGATCCCTATCTCGTCGCGCTCTCGGTGGTGGTCGCGATTCTGGGAGGTTACACCGGATTCGGCCTCGCCGCGCGCATCCGCGCGACGCCAGGCGTGAGCCGTCGCGTATTGCTGTCGGGTGCGGCAGTGTTCCTCGCGGTCGGCATCTGGACCATGCATTTCGTCGGCGTGCTGGCGGCGCCGATTCCGGCGGATGCCGGCTATCTCGTGCTTCCCACCATCGTCTCGTTCCTGATCTGCGCGCTCGTGGTCGGCGTGTCGCTGTTCTTCCTGAGCATCGGCGAGCCTTCGCAGCAGCGCGTGATCTCCTCGGCGGTGCTGCTCGGGGCGGGCATCGTAAGCATGCATTATGTCGGCATTCACGGGCTGGCCGGCAATTTTTCCATCACCCATGATGGTGCGATGGTCGTGCTCTCGGTGCTGATCGCGATTGCCGCGGCCTATGGCGGCCTTCGCGCCTTTCTCGCCCGCCAGGACGGCATCCGCCTGACGTTAAGTGCGGTCGCGTTCGGCATCGCGGTGTCCGGCATGCATTACACCGCGATGTATGGCATGCATTTCGCTCCCAAATCGGAAGCGGCCCACCACCAGTTGGGGGGAGGATTGGTCGCCTCGCCGCAAATCCTTTCGGTGGTGGTTGCCGTGCTTTGCTTTGTGATCGCGGCGGGGTTCCTGTTGTCGCTGGTGCCCGATCCGCGCCGGCAGACCGGCGCGGCCGCGCTCATGGCCGATCCGGCTGCGGAGGCAACGCTTGCCGCGGCTTCGCCCGAGGCGGGGAGTTCGGGCATGAATTTCCCGAGATTGACTTCGGCGCCGCTCGGTGGTCTCGGCCAGCCGCCGCGCCCGGCGCCGGCGCCGAGATTGCCGGTTGAGGGCGCCGACGGCACACACTTTATAGATACCGCCGATGTGCGCAGCGTCCGGGCCGACGCCCATTATACGAGGGTGCATGACGGCACGCGCGAGCGGATGTGCCCGTGGTCGATCTCCGAAGCCGAGGCACAGCTCGATCCCGGGCTGTTCGTGCGGGTGCATCGCAGCCATATCGTGGCGATCCCGCACGTCTCCTTCGTCCGCAAGGAGGGGGACGGCGCGGTGATCGAGCTCGACGGCCCGTCGCCGCACCGCGTTCCCGTCAGCCGCGCCAAGATTGCCGAGGTCAAGGCCCGGCTCGGCCTCGCCAGGCGCAATCACCACGTTTAGCCGGAAAATTCGTTCAATGCTCGTGTCCCGGACACGGTGCAGCGTGCAACGCTGCTCCGTAGGGCCGGGACCCATAGATGCATCCAAGTGGACCCCACCATAGCGCGTCGCAGACGCGCGTAAACGCGCTGATGGTGCTGCGCAGCGTCCGGGGTACGCTCGGGGATTAGGTCGCAAATCCTGACGCATTTCGTGCGTGCCAGGGCGCATTTCGTGCGAATTCCGCCCACCTGTGACGAAGTCGCGGCCGCTGCCTTGTCTGTGAAAAATTCGGGGAAGAGCCTCGGCCCCACGTCTGTTTTTAAACGCGCGCGTTCCGCAAAAGTGGACTTCCGGTTTTGCGGCCAGAATACGCGCCAAAGCAATAAAGACGCATGGAGGAGACGATAATTCCTGGCCCGTTCAGCTATCACCGGCCTGCGACGCTCGCCGACGCGGTCAAACTGCTCTCGACATTGGGCGACGAAGCCCGCCCCCTCGCCGGCGGCCACAGTCTGGTCCCGATGATGAAGCTTCGGCTCGCAACCCCCGAACATCTGGTCGATCTGCACGGGATCGCCGGATTGAAGGGCATCCGCCGCGACGGCAACAAGATCGTGATCGGCGCGATGACCACCCAGCACGAGCTGTTGGCATCCGACGACATCAAGAAATCGCTGCCGATCCTGCATGAGGCTGCAGGCCTGATCGCCGATCCGCAGGTGCGCTATCGCGGCACGATCGGCGGCAATGTCGCCAATGGCGATCCGGGCAACGACATGCCGGCGCTGATGATGACGCTCGGTGCCAGTTACAAGCTCGAAGGCGCCTCCGGCGCTCGCGAGGTCGCGGCTTCCGAATTTTATCAGGGCGCCTATTTCACCGCGCTCGAGCCCGGCGAAATCCTCACCGCGATCTCAATTCCGGTGCCGGCGGCCGGTCACGGCTCGGCCTACGAGAAGCTGAAACGAAAGGTCGGCGACTATGCCACGGCGGCCGCCGCCGTAGTGCTCACGATGTCGGGCGGCAAGGTCGCTTCCTGCGCGATCGGGCTGACCAACCTGCACGAAACGCCCTTGCTTGCGGTGGATGCGGCGAAAGCCGTGATCGGAACCAGCCTCGACGCGGCGACGCTGAAGAAGGCCGCAGCCGCTGCGGAAGCGATCATGTCGCCAGCGGCGGACGCCCGCGGGCCGGTCGAATACCGCAAGCATGTCGGCGGCATCATGGTGACGCGGGCGCTCAAGCGCGCCGCTTCCCGCGCGAAATGAGAGGGGATCAGACAATGGCCAAAACCCATGTGACCATGAAAGTGAACGGCGCCGAGGTCGAGGGCCTCGTCGAGCCGCGGACGCTGCTGGTGCATTTCCTGCGCGAAAATCTCGCGCTCACCGGCACCCATATCGGCTGCGAAACCACCCATTGCGGCGCCTGCACCGTCGATCTCGACGGCATGTCGGTGAAAAGCTGCACGGTGTTCGCGGTACAGGCGCAGGGCTCCGAGGTCCTGACCATCGAGGGCGTCGCCAACGCCGACGGTTCGCTGTCGGCCTTGCAGGAAGGCTTCCGCATGATGCACGGGCTGCAATGTGGCTTCTGCACGCCCGGCATGATCGTGCGCGCGCAGCGGCTCCTGAAGGAGAACCCGCAGCCCACGGAAGAAGAAATTCGGATCGGCATCTCCGGCAACATCTGCCGCTGCACCGGCTATCAGAACATCGTCAAGGCAATCCAGTACGCCGCCAGCAAGATCAACGGCGTTGAATTCAAGGAGGCCGCGGAATGAACGACATGACTCCCACGCGGGAACAACGCACCGCCGCCCTCGAAGGCATGGGCTG
This sequence comes from uncultured Alphaproteobacteria bacterium, assembly GCA_963722265.1. Taxonomy (GTDB): domain Bacteria; phylum Pseudomonadota; class Alphaproteobacteria; order Rhizobiales; family Xanthobacteraceae; genus Bradyrhizobium. Next base: position 440,360 of record CAVRKR010000006.1, read on the forward strand.
CAAACGCAAGCGCGTCGAAGACGCCCGCTTCACGCAAGGCAAGGGCAACTACGTCGACGATTTGAAGCTGCCGGGCATGCTGCACGGCGATTTCGTCCGCTCGCCGCACGCGCACGCGCGCGTCAAGTCGATCAATTCCGAGGAGGCGCTGAAGGTGCCGGGCGTCCTGGCGGTGATCACCGCCGAGACGCTGAAAACCGTCAACCTCGCCTGGATGCCGACGCTTGCGGGCGACGTGCAGATGGTGCTGGCCGACGGCAAGGTGCTGTTCCAGAACCAGGAGGTCGCCTTCGTGGTCGCCACCGACCGCTACGCGGCCGATGACGGCATCAACAAGGTCGTGGTCGAATATGAGCCGCTGCCGGTCGTAATCGATCCGTTCAAGGCGATGGACAAGGATGCACCCGTGCTGCGCGAGGACCTCGCCGGCAAGACCACGGGTGCGCACGGGCCGCGCAAGCATCACAACCATATCTTCGAATGGACCGTCGGCGACAAGGATCTGACCGACGCCGCGTTCCGAAAAGCCGAGGTCACGATCAAGGAGATGATCTCCTACCACCGTACCCATCCGTCGCCGCTGGAGACCTGCCAGTGCGTCTGCTCGTTCGACAAGATCAGGGGCGAGCTGACGATCTGGGGCACCTTCCAGGCGCCGCACGTCATCCGCACCGTGGTTTCACTGATCGCGAAATTGCCCGAGCAGAAGATCCACGTGATCTCGCCCGACATCGGCGGCGGTTTTGGTAACAAGGTGGGCGCCTATCCCGGCTATATCTGCGCGGCGGTCGCCTCCATCGTCACCGGCAAACCGGTGAAATGGGTCGAGGACCGCATCGAGAACCTGACCGCAACCTCGTTCGCGCGCGATTATCACATGACCACCGAAATCGCCGCGACCAAGGACGGCAAGGTCACCGGACTGCGCGTCCACGTGCTTGCCGATCACGGCGCGTTCGACGCATGCGCCGACCCGTCGAAATGGCCGGCCGGCTTCTTCAACATCGTCACCGGCTCCTATGATTTCCCGACCGCGCATCTTGTGGTCGACGGCATCTATTCCAACAAGGCGCCGGGCGGCGTCGCCTATCGCTGCTCGTTCCGCGTCACCGAGGCCGCATACTGCATCGAGCGGGCGATGGACATCCTGGCCCAGAAACTCAAAATGGATCCGGCGGAGCTGCGGTTGCGGAATTTCATCAAGGCCGAACAGTTCCCGTATCACTCGGCGCTGGGCTGGGAATACGATTCCGGCAACTACCACACCGCCATGAAGAAGATGATGGAAACGGTGAAATACGCCGAGCTTCGCAAGGAACAGGCGGAAAAGCGCGGGGCGTTCAAACGCGGCGAGACCCGCGAGATCATGGGTGTCGGCGTGTCGTTCTTCACCGAGATCGTCGGCGCCGGCCCGTCGAAGAATTGCGACATCTTGGGGATCGCGATGTTCAATTCCTGCGAAATCAGGCTGCATCCGACCGGCGCGGGCATCGCCCGGGTCGGCTCGAAGAGCACCGGCCAGGGGCATGAGACCACCTGGGCGCAGATCATCGCCACCGAGATCGGAATCCCCGCCGACAACATCATGGTCGAGGAGGGCAATACCGATACCGCGCCTTACGGCTTGGGCACCTACGGCTCGCGCTCGACGCCGGTCGCGGGTGCGGCGATCGCGATGGCGGCGCGCAAGATCAAGGCCAAAGCGCAGATGATCGCCGCCTACAAGCTCGAAGTGCACGAAGGCGACCTCGAATGGGATATCGACGGGTTCCGCGTCAAGGGTCTGCCGGAGAAGACGATGTCGATGAAGGACATCTGCTGGGCGGCCTACAACTCCGTGCCGCCGGGCATGGAGCCGGGCCTGGAGGCGGTGAGCTATTACGATCCGCCGAACATGACGTATCCGTTCGGCGCCTATATCTGCGTGATGGATATCGACGTCGATACCGGGGTCTACAAGGTCCGGCGCTTCTACGCGCTCGACGATTGCGGCACCCGCATCAACCCGATGATCATCGAGGGCCAGGTGCATGGCGGACTGACCGAAGCGTTTGCGATCGCGATGGGCCAGGAAATCCGCTATGACGAGACCGGCAATGTGGTAACTGGCTCGTTCATGGATTTCTTCATGCCGACCGCGGTCGAAACCCCGCATTGGGAGACCGACTTCACCGTGACACCGTCGCCGCATCACCCGATCGGCGCCAAGGGCGTCGGCGAAAGCCCGAATGTCGGCGGCGTGCCGGCATTCTCCAACGCCGTCAACGACGCCTTCTCGTTCCTGGGGAGCACGCACATCCAGATGCCGCACGACTACTGGCGCAACTGGAAGGCGGCGAAGAGTTTGGGAGTGTTCGCGGCGTAGGAGATCCGCAACTTCCGTCATTCTGGGATGGTGCGTCAGCACCAGACCCGGAATCTCGAGATTCTCCGATGTGCAACCGCGCATCGTAGTTCGATGCTTCGCATCGCCCCGGAATGACCGAGGTAAAAGAGGAAAATACTCTGACCATGAAAACCCGCGAGGAGATCGCGCAAGCACTCGCCGCTTCCGGCTATATCGCCGACGGCGAATTGGCGACCGCGGTCTCGCTGATGCAGTTGCTGCGGCGCCCGTTGCTGCTTGAAGGCGAGGCGGGCGTCGGCAAGACCGAGGTGGCGAAGGCGCTGGCCGCGGCGCATTCGACCGAGCTGATCCGCCTGCAATGCTATGAGGGGCTCGATCAATCCGCCGCGCTCTATGAATGGAATTACCAGCGGCAATTGCTCTCGATCCAGGCGCATCGCGGCGAGGACGCCGACGACGATCGAGGACCAGATTTTCTCGGAAAAGTACCTGCTGGAGCGGCCGCTATTGGCCGCGATCCGGCGCGCCAGGCCGCCGGTGCTCTTGATCGACGAAATCGATCGCGCCGACGACGAATTCGAGGCGTTCCTGCTCGAACTGTTGTCGGATTTCCAGGTGTCGATCCCCGAACTCGGCACGATTTCCGCAACCACCATTCCGCATGTGGTGTTGACCTCGAACGGCACCCGCGAACTCTCCGACGCGCTGCGTCGCCGCTGCCTCTATCACTATGTCGACTATCCCGACGTCGATCGCGAGGCCCGCATCATCATGGCGCGGATCGACGGTGCGAGCGCCTCGCTGTCGCTGCAGATCGCGCGCATGGTCGAAGGTATCCGCAAGGAGGAACTCCGCAAGGTGCCGGGCGTCGCGGAGACGCTGGACTGGGCCGCCGCGCTGGTCGGCGTCGGCGTCACGGACCTGCGGGACACGCCGGAAGCCGTGCACGAGACCCTGATGTGCCTGCTCAAGACCCATGAGGACAAGTCGCGCCTGACGCGCGAGGTGGCGATGCGGATACTGGGGAAGGTCGCATGAGCTGTTGCGGCGCCACTCCCGGTTATGACGAGATCGACGAGGTCTCTCGCCTCGTCGCGGCGAAGCTTGCCGCGTTTCTCAAGACCCTGCGCGATAGTCGGATTTGCCGTCGGCCTCGCAGGAGGGCCGGGATGCCGCGGCCTTGATGGCGGCGGGCTATGCCGAAAGGCCGGGCCTGTTGCGTTCGGCCTTCAAGCATCTGTTCTCGGCGCGCAAATCCGACTGGGACAAATTCGACGGGCTGTTCGATGCGTTCTGGCTCGGCAAGCGCGTGCGGTCGCGCTCGATGACGATCGGCGCGGCGAAGTCCGCCAACAGTCCCTCGCTGAAGATCCTGCAGGACAACAAATCGGAAGCCGCCCGCGGGAAAAGCGGCCACCGATCAGATTCCATCCGCCGACGAAGCGCCCGAGGAACGTGCCGGTGAGGGGCGCAAGGAAGGCGCCTCGCGCGCCGACAATCTTGCCGAAATCGATTTCCGCAAGATGGCCGACCCCGAGCAGATCGAACAGGCCCATGAAGTGGCGGCGCGGCTCGCCAAAACCATGCGCACGCGGCTGACGCGGCGCGATCTGGCGCGCCGGCACGGTTACCGGCTCGACCTCCGTCGCACCATCCACGGCAATATCAGCCATGGCGGCGTGCCGATCTCGCTGGTCAAGCGGCAGCGCAAGGAAAAGCCGCTGCGGCTCGTGATGCTGCTCGATGCCTCCGGCTCGATGAGCATGTACACCGGCGTGTTCCTGCGCTTCATCCACGGCGTGCTCGATGAATTCCGCGAAGCCGAGGCGTTTCTGTTCCACACCCGCCTTGCCTACGTCTCCGACGCGATGAAGGAAAAGGACGCCGGCCGCGCGCTCGACCGGTTGTCGATCATGGCGCAGGGCGCCGGTGGCGGCACCAGGATCGGCGAGAGTCGTTGCAGACCTTCAACCGCTGGCATGCCGCGCGGGTGCTGCATTCGCGCTCCTGCGTGATGATCGTATCCGACGGTTACGAGACCGGCGACGCGCAGCTGCTCGGCCGCGAGATGGCGGCACTCGCAAAACGCTGCCGCCGCATCGTCTGGCTCAACCCGATGATGGCGTGGGAGGGTTACGCGCCGGAAGCCGCAGGGATCAAGGCGGCGCTGCCGCATATCGATCTCTATGCGCCCGCCAATACGCTGAAGAGCCTGACCGAACTCGAACCCTATCTGGCGAAGCTGTGAGTATGAGTAAGGGAGCAACGCCCATGACCAAGCATGTCGAAGTGATGGATCTGGTGGCCCAGATGAAGGCCGCCGAGGAAGCCTTCGTGCTCGCAACCGTGGTGCGGACGGTGTCGGTGACGGCGGCCAAGGCCGGCGCCAAAGCGATCATCCGCCCCGACGGCACCATCGTGGCGGGGTGGATCGGCGGCGGCTGCGCCCGCGGCGCGGTGCTCAAAGCCGCGCGCGACGCGCTCGCCGACGGCGAGCCGCGCATGGTCTCGGTGCAGCCGGAAAATCTGCTGGCCGAGCTCGGCGTCAAGCCCGGCGAGAACCGCGACGGCGTGCGCTTTGCAACCAACATGTGCCCGAGCAAGGGCACCATGGACGTCTTCGTCGAGCCGGTGCTGCCGCATCCCTCGCTGGTCATTCTCGGCGGAAGCCCGGTCGCGCTGTCGCTCGCGGTCGCAGGCCCGCCAGCTCGGCTACCACGTCACGGTTGCCGCGCCCGCGGCCGATGTGGTTGGTGCGCCCGACGCCGATGTGCTGATCGATGGCTTTGCGCTCGGCAAGCTGAACGAAGCCAAACGCTTCATCGTGGTCTCGACGCAAGGCAAGGGCGACGAAGCGGCGTTGCGCACGGCGGTGAAAACGCAAGCCGCCTATCACGCCTTCGTCGGCAGCCGCCGCAAGATGGCGGCGCTGCGCGGCAAGCTGATCGGCGAAGGCTTCGAGGCCGCAGCGCTCGACCGCATCAAGGCGCCGGCCGGCCTCGACCTCGGCGCCATCACGCCGGAAGAAATCGCCATGTCGATCCTGGCGGAAATCACGGTGGAGCGGCGGCGCGGACAGCGCGGCACCAAGCCATAGCCGATTACGGCGCCACGCCAAGTGACTTGAGTTCGGCCTTGCGCCCTCCGCTTCGATGAAGCTCTTCGGACAGCCGCTTGTCGCAAGGCGAAACAGACGGGTCGCCTCGTCCTTGTCGTGCTGCCGCAGCGCCAGTTCACCGCTGTGGAAGTTGGCTTCGCACACCTGGTTCCTGCTGGTGTCGGCATCGCCATTGCCGGCGGCGGCGAACAAGGCGGCAGGCGTCAGCTGGCCCAGGAACAGCCAGAGCGCCACATAGGCATATTTTGGCGCGAGCATGCTCGCCTGGTTGAGGTCGGCAAGCGCGTTTGGCACCGCGCCCGTGTAGAGATTTAGGCGTCCGCGATCGAAATACGCCCTCATTCCCCGGGGATCGAGCCTGATCGCTTCGCCGTAATCGGCGATGGCTCGGTCGTATTGATTCTTTTCCCTGTAGAGGTTCGCGCGGCTGCGGAAGGCTTGCGTATAGTTCGGGTCGAGCCTGATCGCCTGATCCAGGTCCTGAACGGCGCGGTCGTTGTCACCCTTGTCGCGATAGGTGTCGGCGCGGGTCTTGAACGACAGCTCGGATTGAGCCGGATTGCCTCGTTCAAATCCTGAATAGCGCGATCGTAGTCTTTGGCGAGGCGATAATCGTCGCCCCGGTCGTTGTATACGCTGAAAGACGATGGATTGAGCCTAAGCGCTTCGTTGTAGTCCTCTCTGGCGCGCTCTATCGCACCCTTCTTCGAGAATTCGATGCCGCGATTCTCGAAAATGGACGCCAGTCTGTTGCCCTGGAACTTACCGGATGTGATGGCGCGATTGCAGGCGGCGATCGCCGTATCACCCAACTCATGTGTGCAAGTGCCCCTGTCCGCCTCAGCCGGGTTGAGCCTGATCGCTCGATTGTTATAACCCTTGGCGCGGTAGGCGACACTCCGGCTAACGTATGCGTCGGCGTATCCGGGATTGAGCCGGATTGCTTCGTTGAAATCGGCGATGGCGAGGTCGGCGTCACCCTTGTCAAAATACGCCTGACCCCGGTTGACGTAGGCCCAGGCGAGGTCCGCGCCGCGCCAGTTGCCGGATTTGATTGATGCCGAACAGGCTGCAATGCGGGCGGTAAAGTTGCCGACGCCGCAAGTAGTCCTGTCATCGGCGAAGGCCCGCGATCCAAAGACTGGTCCGCCAAACGCGCACCAGGCAGTAACCCCGACCAGGAGCATGGAAACGCGCATAATGTCCCCCTGTCCCGGCAAGTACGGTAGTTCACCTGGAAGGGGGCAGCAAGCGTAGCGTGCAGCCGCTTCACGGCCACCGCGGACGCGGACACCGTGAGCGGAATGATCACCAGCGCCGTCATTAGCACTTGATAGATCAAGACCGTAAAATAAGACGCCGCCGCGTCGCTGGCGATCCCGCATCATGACCATATCGGCGAAGCGACCCTGCACCGTTATTCCGCCGCAATGCTTGTGATGATCGAGCGCGCGCGGTCTCTCAGCGGTGCATTTCATCGAGCCGCGTCGGTAACCATCGGCGTCAAGTTTCCCGATGCTGTTGCCGAAACGAGACACCGGCGTATGGGCGCCGTGGTAGCTTGCGGATCGATTCAGTCTCATGAATCATGCGTCATCCGGTTGGCTCGCGGGGGAGATCACGGAATGTATCAGCGCCTGCGTCTGCTATCTTGCTTGCTGACCTTGGCCGTGTTGGCGACATGGTCATCCGATGCCGTTGCGCGGGCCGGCCAAAAGCATCAGGCGGCGAAGAAGGCGCATGAAGCGACGGCGGCACGGCACCACCACCACGCGGCGATCAGGAAAGCCGGGCATGCAAAGCATGCGGCGTCAAAGCATGAGCCGGCACGGTCCAGCGACGCGCCGCCCCGCGCCGCAGAAGTAGCTCCGCTCACCGGCGATCTCGCGGCGGTCAAGGATGCGATCGATCTGGCACGCAAAGGCAAGATGACTGACGCGACCGCGATACAGAAAACGATCGGCGATCCGGCTGCGCGCAAGCTCGTCGAATGGTTCATCCTTCGTTATCCGGAGGCGGACGCGAACTTCAGCCGATACGCGACGTTCATCGCCAACGATCCAGGCTGGCCAAGCATCGCGCTCTTGCGCAAGCGCGCGGAGGCGTGCCTGTGGCAGGAGCGCGGCGATGCCGCCACCGTCCGCGATTTTGTCGGCGGCCAGCCGACAAGCGCCAAGGGCCGCTTCGCGCTCGCGCGCGTCCTGCTCGCCGACGGTGACCGTGAGGGCGCCGCAAAGCTGGTTCGCCAAGCCTGGCGCTCGGATGAACTGTCCGAGCGCTCGGAAGCGGACGCGTTCGAAATGTTCCGCGACCTGCTCACGCGCGAGGACCATCGGGCGCGAATGGACAAGCGCATCGGCGCCAAGGACCTGGCGGGCGCCAGGCGCGCCGCGCAACACCTCGGCAGCGACGAGCTTTCGATCGTAAAGGCCTGCGCGGCCGGCAACGACGACAAGGCGCTCGATCTGCTCAACGACGTCGCGACCGAGGCCCGCAGCGATTTGGGATACACGCTTTGCCGAATCCGCTGGATGGTGCGACACGACCGGATTGACGAAGCCACCCAGCTGATGCTGGCGGCAGCACCCGAAACCAAGGCGCTTCAGGATACCGACGAATGGTGGCGCGAACGGCGCAGCCTGGCCCGCAAGCTGCTCGATCAAAAGAAGTTTGAAGCCGCCTACCAGGTCGTGCGCGACGCCGCCCTGCCTGCCAGCGAACATTACCGGGCGGATTTCCATTTCATGTGCGGCTGGATCGCGCTGCGCTACCGCAACGATCCCGCGGCGGCGCGGGCGCATTTCGCCCACATCGACGACGGCTCGACCAATCCGATCGTGCTGGCGCGCGCCAATTACTGGCGCGCCCGCGTCGCCGAAGCAACCGGCGAGAAAGAGGCGATGCGCGCCGGCTACGAGGCCGCGGCCCGCTATCCCACCGCCTATTACGGACAGCTCGCACGCGCCAAGCTCGGCCTCCACCGGCTGGAGCTGCGCGCGCCTGACCCGGCAGATGATGCAGCGCTTTCGGACGAGCGCGTGCGCGCTGCCGAAATGCTCTACGCGCTCGGCGAACGCGACGTGGCCCTAAGCTTCGTCGCCGACCTTGGCGAACAGAGCGCCGACGTTGCGGTGCTGGTCGCACTCGCCGAGCTGACCGGCCGGCGCAACGACGCACGCGCCATGTTGCAGATCGGCAAGCCGGCGCTCGCCCGCGGCCTCGGGCTCGCACATTACGCCTTCCCGACCATCGGAATTCCGCAAGCCAGCCCGATCGGTCCCGAGATCGACCGCAGCATCATTTATTCGGTGGCACGCACCGAAAGCGCTTTCGATCAGCACGACAAATCGTCCGCCAATGCGGTGGGCCTGATGCAGGTCACGCCGGAAGCCGGGCGCGACACCGCCAAGCGGTTCGGCGTCGAATATGATTGGGACCGGATGGTTTCCGATCCCGTCTATAATACGCAGATGGGAGCGGCTGAACTCAGCGCGTTGCTGAAGGAATATGGCGGCTCGCACATCATGACCTTTGCTGGCTATAACGCCGGTCGCGGCCGCGTTCGCGACTGGGTCAAGCTGTACGGCGATCCGCGTGATCCCAATGTGGACCCGATCGATTGGGTGGAGCGTATCCCGTTCTCGGAAACGCGCAACTATGTCCAGCGGGTCATCGAGAATCTGGCCGTCTACCGCTTCCGGTTTGGTAGCGGCACATCCGTTATGTCGAAGTCCGATCAGCGCCTCCCTGGTGCGCAGGAGGCTAACTCGGCTCCGCCTGCGTTCGACCCGGCGTCGGCTCCCCCATAAGGCGGGAGTTACGTCGTGCACATCGAGGTCCTGAAATGGACCCAGACCCGTCATTCCTCACCAACGCACACCGATCGCGCCGCGCGTCATCGGCGTCATCAAGCCCGCCTCCGGCCCGGCGTACAAGATCGCGGCCAGCAAAAGGAGAGCTTCGTTGAGGAAAAGCAAGTAAGGGCAATGATTGAAGGGTCGTCCCTGCGAACGCAAGGACCTATAACCACAGGGCTTTGTTGGAGCACCAGCTTCAGCCAACGTGCCAACACGCAAGGCCACGGCGTATGGTTCCCAGCTTTCGCTGGGACGACATTGAGAGCTACGGTAGAATGACGTGTATTCGCGGCGTTCTAGAGCCTTTTTCGTTTCGATTGAATCGAAACGCGGCTCTAGATTCTTGTTTTGACGCGTTTTCTTCACGCGAACCGGTACCCACTTCGCTCGAAAATGCTCTAGTCGAACAGGCTCGACACCGACTCTTCCGCCGCGGTGCGGCCGATCGCTTCCGCGATCAGGGTGGCGATCGACAGCGTGCGGATGTTGGAAGCCTTGCTGCACCGCTTCGGTCGGCTGGATCGAGTCGGTGATCACGAGTTCCTTCAGCCGCGAGCGAGGCGATGCGCGTCACCGCGCCGCCGGACAGCACGCCGTGGGTGATATAGGCGTAGACGTCCTTGGCGCCGTTGGCGAGCAGCGCGTCGGCGGCGTTCACCAGCGTGCCGCCGGAATCGACGATGTCGTCGACCAGGATGCAGGTATATCCGGCGACCTCGCCGATCACGTTCATGACTTCGGATTCGCCGGCGCGCTCGCGGCGCTTGTCGATGATCGCCAGCGGCGTATTGATGCGCTTGGCAAGCCCGCGCGCGCGCACCACGCCGCCGACGTCGGGCGACACCACCATGACATTGGTGAGGTCGAAGCGTTCGCGGATGTCGCGCACCATCACCGGCGAGGCATAGAGGTTGTCGGTCGGGATGTCGAAGAAGCCCTGGATCTGGCCCGCATGCAGGTCGAGCGTCATGACGCGGTCGACGCCGGCATGGGTGATCAGGTTGGCGACCAGCTTTGCCGAGATCGGCGTGCGCGAACCCGACTTACGGTCCTGCCTGGCATAGCCGAAATACGGCACCACGGCCGTGATGCGGCGTGCCGAGGCCCGGCGCAGCGCATCGGTGATGATCAGGAGTTCCATCAGATGGTCGTTGGCCGGGTACGACGTCGACTGGATGATGAAGACGTCCGAGCCTCGGACGTTTTCCTGGATTTCGACGAAAATCTCCATGTCGGCGAAGCGCCGAACCACGGCCTTGGTCAGCGGCAGGTCGAGCCCGCTTGCGATGGCCTGCGCCAGAGCCGGGTTGGAATTGCCGGCAACGAGCTTGATGGAGCCGTTCTTGGCCGACATCGAGGCTTCTCCCCGCGCCTTGCTGGAGACAACGTTCAGCATATCGCAATTCCCACGGAACGAGCGCGTTTCGATAAGCGAGGTGATATCAAGCGGGTGGCCCGGCTGGCAACCCGTGGGGGCGGTTTTCCCGGCAAAAATGGCTGTTTCCGCGGCGATTTGGCTAATGGCTGGTGTAGCCGAGCGCGCTGACGCGCCATTCGCCGGAGGCCGGCGCGGGCTGATCGGCACTCGCGACCGCAGGTCCGCGTTTGGCTGGCGCGGGCGTATGGCGCGATCGGGACCGTGCCGTTGACCATGGCCGCTCAGCCCGCTCAATCCGGCTTGCGCGATTTTCCGCAAGCACCAGATCGTCGGCGGCGGCCCAGGCGTCGCGCCCGGCCTTGCCCGCCGGCTCCTCGCCGGAAAGGCGCAGCGCGCGCTGCTGGTTCTGGTCATAGACATCCCAGACCCAGGCGATGGTGGTGCGTCCGCGGCTGACCTGGGCGGCAAGATAGCTCCGCACCCGGTAGGAGGCGCTGCCCTCGCGGGACACGATCGAGAGGCTGCGAAGCTTGGATTCGCTGTCGAGCACGCCGACCATCCGCTCGAACACCTGCGGCGGCGGCCCGTCGATGGATTCGAATGCAACGGTGGGGCCGCTTGCGGTGCTCGCCATCGCAAACGAGCTGCCGATCGAGCCGCTGCCGGCGCAGCCGCCGAGCCCGCAGGCCACGACCAGCAGGGCGGCGGCGATCGTACCGCGCGGCGCCGACCGGCAGGCCCGGAAGAGAATGATTGACGCATCCCTCATTTGATCAAAGCGATATCGTGAAAATGCGTTAAGGTCTAGGGCAGGCGCGCATCACCCGAAGAGGAAAACAGAGCCGCAGGGCGCACCGATGATTTTCGTTCCCGTAGCAGGACTTCCGCTAAAGGCCATGGCGTTTTCGAGCGAAGTGGATACCGGTTCGCGTGAAACAAACGCGTCAAACAAGAGGCTGGGCCTCCAGAACAATGGCGTGAACGTGGCGGCCGTAGTCCGGCTCCTTGCGATGCACCGAGCGGCGGTAGCTGAAGAAGCGCTCATCGGAATAGGTGTCGACGCCGATGTCGTCGATCGACAAGCACGCCGGCATTTTCGAGCCGCTTGCGGATGAAGCCGGCGAGATCGAACATCGCATGGCCCTCGCGCGCGGCGGGAAGAAAGAACAGGGCGTTCTCCGCATCACGCCTCAAAAACCGTTCGACGAATTCGTTGCCGACTTCGTAGGAGTGCTGGCGGATCAGGGGGCCGATCGCGGCGACGATGTCGGCCGCGCTCCGCGCCGAGCTTCTTCCATCGCCTCGACGGTGGATTCCACAATGCCGGTCAGCGCGCCCTTCCAGCCGGCATGCGCGGCGCCGATCACGCGCGCGTTCGGATCGACAAACAGGATCGGTCCGCAATCGGCGGCGGTGACGCCGATGGCGAGGCCTTCGGTGCGGGTGACGATGGCGTCGGCGCGCGGGCGCGCGCGACCTGTCCCATGGCGCGGACGCCACCGCGACATCGGGCGAATGGATCTGGAAGACGGTGAGAAAATGTTCGGGCGCAACGCCGATCTGTTCGGCCATCCGGCGGCGATTTTCCGCGACTTTGGCCGGGATCGTCGTTCGAGCCGATGCCGCCATTGAGGCTGGCGTAAATGCCATCGGAGACGCCGCCATCGCGGCTGAAGAAGGCGTGGCGCAGGCCGGGAACGGCCGACAGCAGCGGCGAATCCAGCGTCATCGGCGTTTCGGCCTTGTCGTCCGGCCGTCTCCGCGGCGAAGCCGGCGAGCGAGGTTAGGTGCGGTTCCGAGACCGCGAGCACCTTGAACATCTGATCCCATGCCGCCGCGGCCGCCGCCGATCAGCCGCTTCAGCGCGCCGGAAATATCCTCGGAAACCTCGTGCGTGGCCTTGGCCATCAGGGTCACCGCGCGGGTTTCGATGCCGAGCCGCTTGAGAAACTCGCCCTGCGGCACCGGGCCGTGGACGCGCGCGCCGATATCCTCGGCGGCGCGCACCAGCGCCTGGAAATCGACATGGGCCGTCACGTCGGCCTGTCCGGGATTTTTCAGGGGGTCGGTGAAGCTGTGACGGGCGATGGCCTGAAACGTATCGCCGGCGTCGCTGCGCAAATGGCCGTAATCGATGATCAAGCGCCGCGCCGTCCTGATCGCGCACGCGGCTTGCGATCTTCATGATCTCGGCGTCGGGCCGCCACTCGAACACCGCGCCGACCGGCGCGGCGCGCACCAGTGGCGGCAGCAGCACCTCGAAACGCGGGATTGGTTCGGCGGCCGCGCCGAATACCAGCTTGCCGTTGCCGTCGATTTCGACGGTGCGCTCGTGCCAGCCGGTCTCGCGCTTCACCGCCTGGTGGATCGGCAGTACGTCGAAATACTCGTTGGCGAAGATGACGGAGGGACCGTCCGGCACGTCGTCGATGGTGTCGTGCCAGGCGATGTTGCGCGACGCCCGACAGCGTCGGCTTTCTGCTTTTCGCGCAGCACGGGATTGATCTCGACCAGATGGATGCTGAGCGCCTGATAGAGCGGCGGCAGTACGCGCAGCGCGCGCAGCGCATCCGCCATCATGGTGCCGCGGCCGGGTCCGAGTTCGATCAGCCGCAGCAGCGAGCGGCGAACCGATCGCCTTCCACACCGAGGCCGCCCACAGCCCCAGCAATTCGCCGAACATCTGGCTCACTTCGGGCGCGGTGGTGAAATCGCCCTCGCGGCCCAGCGGATCGCGGGAGAGATAATAGCCGTGCTCTGGGGTGCATCAGGCACAGCTCCATATAACGCCACACCGGCATCGGGCCGGACGACTTGATCAGCTTCTTGATCTCGGACTGCAGCGGTGAATATTCGGTCACGACATTCCCTAGACGGGCGGCGCCATCTGCGCCGCGGTCTTGCGGCGCCATGCCACCACAATAATGATTGCTCCTGCAATGATCATCGGCACCGAAAGCAGCATGCCCATGGTCAGCCCGCCCCACAAAAATCCGAGCTGCGGGTCGGGCTCCCTGAAAAACTCGCCGATGATACGCGCAATACCATAAATCGCGATGAAGCTGCCGAGGATCAGGCCGGGCCGCTTCAAGGCGCCCATCCGGATCATCACCGCCAGGATCGTAAACAGCACGATACCCTCAAGCGTCGCCTCGTAAAGCTGGCTGGGATGGCGCGGCAGCGGCCCGCCATTGGGAAATACCATCGCCCAGGGCAGGCTGGAGTCCGCCGGCCGGCCCCACAACTCGCTGTTGATGAAATTGGCGATCCGCCCGAGAAACAGCCCGATCGGCCCGACCGCGGTGGTGATATCGCCGAGCGACAGGATCGGAAGGTTGTTCTTGCGGCAGAACAGAATCACCGCGGCGACGCAGCCGAGAAAGCCGCCATGGAACGACATGCCGCCCTTCCACAGTTCGAAAATCTCGGCGGGATGCTGCATGAAGAAGGCGGGGTTGTAGAACAGCACATAGCCGGTGCGGCCGCCGAGGATGATGCCGATCGTCACCCAGAGGATGAAATCGTCCATCTGCGGTGAGCGTGATCGGCGCGGGCCCGCCCCACAGTTTCTCGTTCTTGAGCAGCGCGCGCGCATAAATCCAGCCGAGCACGATGCCGCCGATATAGGCCAGCGCATACCAGCGGATCGCGAACGGCCCGATCGCGATGGCGACGGGATCGAAAACCGGAAAGGCGATGGTGAGGAAGGGCATCGCGCCGGCTACCAGAGGTTGCGGCGATAGAGCGAAAGCAGCCGCTCCCAGTGCCGCTCGGCCGCGTCGCGATCGTAGACCGGCCGCTTCGGAAATGCGAAGCCATGATGGGTGCCGGGAAAGATCTCGACTTCGGCATTGGCGCGGTCGTTGGCCATCGACTGCTTCACCTTCTCGATGATTTCCGTCGGCGCGTAGATGTCGGTCTCGGCGCAGCCGAAATAAAGTTCGGCCCTGGTCTTGTTCGCGGCAAGATGCGGGCTGTCGGGCTGATCGGTCGCAAGATGCGTTCCGTAGATCGACGCGGCGGCCTTGACGCGGTCCGGAAAATGCGTCGCCGCATTGATCGCATAGCGACCGCTCATGCAGTAGCCGACGGCGCCGACATTGTCGGTTCGCGCGGCAGGCTGGCCTTCGGCAAAGGCGAGAAGAGCGCGCGTATCCTCCATGACGAGGGGAATGTTGATCGAGGCCATCAACTGGAACATGCGCTTGCGCTCCGGCGATTCCGGATCGGCCGGCAATGGTCCGAGTTCCATGACGCCCGAACGGTAATAAAGATTCGGCAGCATCACGTAATAGCCCGAGGTGCCGAGCCGGCGCGCCATGTCGCGCAGTTCCTCGCGGATCGCCGGTGCGTCCATGTAGAACAGGATGACCGGAAAGGGGCCGCCGCGCTCGGGATGGGTGATGAAGGTGGTGGTGTGGCCGTCCCTTGGTCGGAATTTCGATCTGCTGGTCGATCATGGGGCGCTTCTACTCGCTTCTCGATTGATACTTCGCGGGCCGCGGCATTCGATACGATTGCAAGGAAACCGGCGCATGACAAGGCAAGCTGCCGATTGGGCACAATGCGGTCTTGAACCGCGGCGTCCGGATCGCCATTGTCTTGCTGTGCCACCCTGTTCAGCCGACCGGAGATTTGAGGGATGACCCAGACCAGCAATCGGTTTTTCGACGAGATCGGGCGTCTGATGAATGATGCCGCCGGCGCCGCCCAGGGCGTCAAGCGCGAGGTTGACACCCTCGTCCGCAACCAGGCCGAAAAGATCCTGCGCGACCTCGATATCGTCAAGCGGGAGGAGTTCGAGGCGGTCAAGGACATGGCGCGGCTGGCGCGCGAGGAAAACGAGGCGCTGAAAGCGCGTATCGCCGCGCTGGAGGCCAAGTCCGGCGGTTAGCCTTCCGCTCGGTCTTGCCTTCTTGACGCGGTAAAGGCGTGGATATCCGGCGGCGGATCGAAGTGTCCAAACCGTGAGAAAAATCCCTGCATTTCCTTGTCATTTCGGGACTTTGGGGCTAGAACGCCGCCACGTCCGCGGCCCCCGCACCCCTGGAGGCTTGCTGCGAACGCCAAACGGGCCGCGATGCGGCCTTTAACTTTTTAAAAAACAAGGACTTAAGACAATGGCGACCGTCAAGGAATTGAAGGCGACCGCACGTCCGAAGAGCGGCAAGGGGGCCGCCCGGGCAGAGCGTCGCGCCGGGAGAGTGCCCGGAGTGATCTATGGCAACAACGAGCCCCCGGTAACCATTTCGGTCGACGACGCCGACCTGCGCCAGCGCATTCTGGCCGGCCGGTTTCTCACCACGATTTACGACATCGATCTGGAGGGCAAGAAGCACCGCGTGATTCCGCGCGACTTCCATCTCGATCCGGTGCGCGATTTTCCGATCCATGTCGATTTCATGCGGCTCGGCGAAGGCGCGACCATCCGCGTCAGCGTTCCCCTGCACATCCAGAAGGCGGAAGTCGTCACCCGGCGTGAAGCGCGGCGGCACGGTCAACATCGTCACTCACACCATCGACCTCGAATGCTCGGTCGACAACATCCCGCAATTTATCGATGCCGATGTCGAGCGGGCTTGAAATCAGCTATTCGCTGCATCTGTCCGACATCAAATTGCCCGCCGGCGTGAAGTCGCTGATGCGCGAGGACGTGACGCTGGTGACCATCGTGCCGCCGTCCGGCTACGCCGAAGAAATGAAGGCCGCTGCTGCGGCAGCCGCCGCGGCGGCTGCCGGTGCTGCGGCGGCTGTGCCCGGTGCGGCTCCCGTGGCGGGAGCTGTGCCTGCGGCGGGCGCGCCCGCCGCCGCGCCCGCGGCCGGTGCCGCTGCTCCGGCGGCTGGTGCTGCCGCGGCTGCTGGTGCGAAGGCGCCCGCGGCCGGCGCCAAGGCGCCCGCCGGTGGCGGCGACAAGAAGAAGTAATTGGGCGCGGGATGCCGCGTCATGCGACTCTTTGTTGGCCTCGGCAATCCCGGCGCGAAATACGCGCATAACCGGCACAATATCGGCTTCATGGCCGTCGATGAAATCGCGCGGCGTCACGGTTTCGCACCATGGCGCCGCCGTTTTCAGGGCGAGACTTCGGAAGGCACGCTCGACCACGAAAAGGTCGTCTTGCTTCGGCCGGCGACGTTCATGAACGAGTCCGGCCGTGCGGTGCAGGAGGCTGCGAATTTCTTCAAGCTCGGGGCCGGCGAGATCATCGTGTTTCAGGATGAGCTCGAACTGCCTCCCGCCAAAGTTCGCGTCAAGGTCGGCGGCGGCATCGCCGGCCATAACGGGCTTGCGTTCGGTCTCCGCGCATATCGGCAACGACTATCGCCGCGTGCGGCTGGGGATCGGTCACCCCGGCATCAAGGAACTCGTGCACGGCTATGTGCTTTCGGACTTCGCCAGGAGCGATCGGCCGTGGGTCGAGGCGCTGTGCGCGGCGATTGCCGACAATGCCGGGCTGCTGGCGGGCGGCAAGGACTCGACGTTCCAGAACAAGGTGCATCTGGCGATGCAGGCCAAGGGATTTTTCGACAAGGACGATGGCGGCGACGCGTAGCGCGCGGCGGGTCACGATACGGATTTTTCAGGACAGATCATGGGATTCAAATGCGGTATCGTCGGCTTGCCCAATGTCGGCAAGTCGACGCTGTTCAATGCGCTGACCGAGACGGCGGCGGCGCAGGCGGCGAACTATCCGTTCTGCACCATCGAGCCGAATGTCGGCGAGGTTGCGGTGCCCGATCCCCGGCTGGACAAAGCTCGCCGCAATCGCAAAGTCCGCGCAGATCATTCCGACACGGCTGACCTTCGTCGATATCGCGGGGCTGGTGCGCGGCGCCTCCAAGGGCGAGGGGCTCGGCAACCAGTTTCTCGCCACCATCCGCGAGGTCGATGCGATCGCCCACGTCGTGCGCTGCTTTGAGGATTCCGACATCACCCATGTCGAGGGCAAGATCGCGCCTTTGGCCGACATCGACACCATCGAAACCGAGCTGATGCTCGCCGACCTCGACAGCCTGGAAAAGCGCGTCGATAACCTGAGCAAGAAGGCAAAGGGCAACGACAAGGAGGCCAAGGAGCAGCTCGACCTCGTCAACCGCGCGCTGGTCCTGCTTGCGCGAGGGCAAGCCGGCGCGGCTTCTCGAGCGCAAGGTCGAGGAAGAACGCGCCTTCGGCATGCTCGGCCTGTTGACGTCGAAGCCAGTGCTTTACGTCTGCAACGTCGAGGAGGCCTGCGCCGCCAAGGGTAACAGGTTCTCAGACGCGGTTGCCGAGCGCGCCAAAAAGGAGGGCGCGGTTGCGGTGACGATCTCGGCCAAGATCGAATCGGAAATTGCGACGCTGTCGCGCGAGGAGCGCGCCGAATTTCTCGAAACGCTCGGGCTGGAGGAAGCCGGGCTCGACCGCTTGATCCGCGCCGGCTATCAGCTTCTCGATCTCATCACCTATTTCACCGTCGGCCCGAAGGAAGCCCGAGCCTGGACCATCCACCGCGGCACCAAGGCGCCCGCGGCCGCAGGCGTCATCCACACCGATTTCGAGAAGGGTTTCATCCGCGCCGAAACCATCGCCTATGCCGATTACGTTGCGCTTGGCGGCGAAGCCGGCGCCCGCGATGCCGGAAAGTTGCGCCTGGAGGGCAAGGAGTACGTCGTCGCCGACGGCGACGTGATGCATTTCAGATTCAACAACTGATCCGGTCTAATGCCCGGCGCCCTGGTCGCGGATCGCGCCGAGATGCTCGTTGATGCGAAACACGATCAGGACGAATTCCGCCGCGATGCGGGAGAAGATGATGCCGACGATGACGCTGGCGATCGAGGACAACAGCTGGATAAACCCGCTGAACGGGCTGATCGCCATCGCAGCAAGGCCGGAAAAGATGCCGGCGATGCCGAACAGACCGATTAACGCGATGACCAGCCAGTAAAATGTCTTGATGATCGTGGGTGTGATGAAACGGTCCCACTGAAACAGATCCTGAAAATCGAACATCGGTGCTCCTCCCGGCAAGTCGAAATTTGATTCGCGTCCAACCTGTCCCTGATGGCAAAGGGCTAGCGCCGAATTTGGCTTCGGGCAAGTCGGGAACGAGCCATGCGCCTAGGCGGGTTGAGATTGCCACAAATAACGGCCACAATCGGGCTGCTTTCAAGATGTCCTCCGTCATGAACACGCTTGTTTTCGAAGACTTCAAGCCCGGCCGTTTCGGCAGTTTCGGACCGCGCCGCGTCACGCGCGAGGAAATACTCGCCTTCGCCGCCGAGTTCGATCCGCAGCCCATGCATCTCGATGAAGAGGCCGCCTCGCGTTCGATGTTGAAGGGGCTTTCCGGTTCGGGCTGGCATCTTTGCTCGATCATCATGCGGATGATGTTCGACGGTTTTATCGGCCGAACCGCGTCGCTTGGATCGCCGGGGGTCAACGAGCTGCGCTGGCTCGCGCCGCTTCGTCCCGGCGACGATCTCATGCTCGACGTCGATGTGACGGAGGCGAGGGTTTCCCGCAGCCGGCCCACAACGGGCATCGTCACGTTCAGGGCGGTCGTGAACAACGCGGCCGGGGAGCCGCTGTGCGAGATGGTATCGCCGATCATCGTGCAGCGGCGCGACGAGGCGACGGCCGAGCAGGCGGGCTGATGCGATTCTTCGAAGACATCGAGGTCGGACAGCGGCGCGAGCTGGGCTCGTTTACGCTTTACTGCCGAGGGCATCAAGAAATTCGCGGCCCAGTTCGATCCGCAACGCTTTCACCTCGACGAAGAGGAGGGGCGCAAGTCGCTGTTCGGAGGACTTGCCGCGTCGGGCTGGCACGTCGGGTCGGCGTGCATGAAGCTCTTGGTAGCCGATGGCCAGCGTCTCGCCAGAGAGGCCGTGGCGCGCGGCGAGAAGGATTGCGATCTGGGGACCGTCGCCGGGATTTCGTGAGTTGCGCTGGGTCAGGCCGGTGCTGGCGGGCGACACAATCAGTTTCGCAACCGAAGTCTTGTCGATGCGCTCTTCTTCGAGCCGCCCCGAATGGGGAATCCTGGAGGGCCGCCATACCGGAACCAACCAGCGCGGCGAGCTGGTGTTCTCGATGCTCGCGACGGCCTTCGTGCCGCGGCGGAACAGCAAAGACTGAACCGCGGACGGAACCGTTTCCTCGCTAACTCATTTTGAACCTGTGCCTGTCAAATACGACATAAGGACGGTAGTGAGGGAACGATCATGGCGGACCGCAGCGGTCTGAAATTTGTTGGCTTTATCTTCGCAACCATCACGCTCGCCGTCATGCTTGTCACCGGCATGGTGGTCAAGGGCTACGCAGACGGGTCGTACTCGCTGGAAGGCGAACGGGTCAGCGTCCGATAGGTTGGAGTTCGCTAACCATAGCTGCCGAAAAGTACAACTTCGGGCATGCCCAAATCGATCTCACCATCGAATAGCGCCGGTCCAGAATTAATGGCGCTCATCTTGCGAGATATCAGCGGCTCCAGATCAGCGCCAGAACCACCACTGCTGCGAGCAGCAGTCCGACAAAGCGGATCATGATGGTACCCATATTGGGAGGCGTGCTCCGCATCGGGATGGGATCGCTGTTGTCGGGCCGAACGGTTTTCATGCAGGTACTTCCCCGAGTTGCCGCCGCTTGACGGCGCCTGCACTTGGTCGCGGGCCGGTCCTGGAAGGTTCAAGAGGTTAGGGGCGAAACCTCGTCGCGATATTCGGCCCTGGCGCTTGTCGCTGATGACGAGTGCCCCCAAATGCGACATTCCGGGTCTGGCCCCTTGGACCAACCCGGAATGCGATTAGCGATCGAAGACTGGAGTGAAAGCCTCAGCCGTTGCGGATTCCGTGCGCGGCGCGCTTCCACTGCGCGACGTTGTCGGCGATCATGCGGGTCGATTTCATGGCCGCCTGGCTGAGCTGGGCATAGCCGGAGATTTCGCGCTGGACGCGCTGACCTTCGTCATGCAGCAGGTCGCGAAGGCTCTCAAGCTCGGAAATCAGGTTCTCGATTTCCGCAAGCGACGTTCCAGCCACGCGCTGGATCAGCGAGTTGACGCTGTTGACGGTGGCCTCGGCGTTCGGATCGACCGGGGCATCGGTGCCCCCCGCCATGCTTGGCCCAGGACGGCGCAAATAAGCGACATCGTTGCGAACGAAATCACGGATTCCGGCCTCGACCTCGGAGGCCGCGGCGAGGTCACTATCCTCTTCGGTCGATTCAATCTTCTCAGGACGAATGACGTTCATCGGCTTTTTTCCCTGTTGCGCGTGATAGCGAGCGCGGTTGTCCCCGCACGACGAAAGCAACGCCGGGCCATCTGGGCTTCCGATTTTGACCGCATCGCGGCCAATATACGGCAATGCGCTGTTCTTTCGCGGGATTTGCCGGTTCATCCGGTAAATGACGGGTGACTACCAGCTCTGTTTGAATCCCGCGGTGATGCTCTTGGTGGCGGCGCCGAACGGGGTTTCGCTGATCGAGCCGGATATGCTGACGCCGCCGAATATCTTCTGCTCGGCGCCGATCTTGCGCAGCCATTTATCGTCGGTTGTGGAGAGGCTTTGCCCGGCGCTGAAGCTTGTGCCGGTCTCGGCAATATTGAGCTTCGCCGATTGCTCGGTTTCGTAATTGTGCGTGGTGTGCGCGGCGAGTCCCGGCGCTGGGATGATGCCGAGCTGGATCATGTTGTAGGCGTTTTGCAGGGTGAGCGAATATTGCTCGGCGAGCGTCACGCGACTTGCTCAAGGAGGTGCCGAGCTTGCTCTGATCCAGCGCGGGATCGAGCCGGGCTTCGACCGCCGTCTTGTCCCAGATCGAGGCGACGCCGGGGGCAGTGATCGCCGCCCATGCCGCTCCGGAGGATTGCGGCTCGTTGCCGCCATTGGCGGCTTTTTCCGCCAGCAGCTCGGAGAGCGTCGACGGTTCGCGGACAACGGTCATGTCGGCGCCGATCCGCGTATCCCAAAACGGCGAAACGGATTGCTTCACCGACACGGCCGACCCGTTCGGCTTGTCTGTGGACGACCATGTCATCTCGTTGGTCGGGCTCGCGCGCGGCGCCAGGCGTGCCTTCGAGGCCGGACTCATGGCCATCAAGGTAGATGCGTCGACGTTGAGCTGGCTCCAGTCGAGCTCCAGATCCTTGATGTCGGCGTCGTCGGGCTTGGCGGCGGCCTCGGTTGCCGGCGCATCGTCGGCTTCCTCTTCTTCGCTCGCCGGCGGGGCCTGCGCGTGCGCTGGCGGCATCGTCACGGCGAGGCCGGCCGCCAGCAAAAGCAGCCCGGCAAAACCAGATCCGGTCCTGGAAATCATAACCCCGCCCGCGTGCCAGCGTCTACAAAATGCGTGCACATCAGTGCGAAATTGTGGCGGCGAGGTTCAATGCCCTGGCAACGCCCCGGAAACGGCGTTCAGCCAGCCTACGCCATCCTCGGCAGGTGGATCGGCTGTCCCAGCGCCTGCTCCACCAGATCGAAAGTATCGATCAGAATGCGGATGCTTGACAGCTTGCCGGCCTTGAATTGCGCGAAATGCGCAAGACGCAAGCTGATCGGCTTGTTCGCGTCCAGCATGGTCAGCGAGTAGCGCAACATCGAAGCCGCGGACTCCACGCCCAGCATGATCGATTCCCGGTCGAAGCGGTGCACCCGGACATTGTCGGCGATCTGCCGGATCACCTCGAGCACGGCGGCCTTGCCGCGTCGCGCGCCGAAGAACGGAAACATGTCGATCGGGCCATAAATCGCCCAGTCGACGTCCTCGTCGATCAGGGCCTCGAGGTCTTCGCGCTGGCGCTCGTTGATCGCGCGATGCAACGCGCGAGAGAAACGCCAGAGACTGTGCTCTGTCATGATATCTGTGTCCTGAACTGGATTTGCGATTCAGCGACCGGCCCTGATGGGCGTCATTGGCGACGCCGTGCCTGGCGGCTGAATTATTTCAAGCTTCAAATAATACAATATACCAGAAACGCAATGGGCAATTTTGCATTGCACAGTTGCCGATCAGCCCCCGGTTTTGCGGTCAAACGGGGCAGGGGGCTCCCGGCTGATGGCGATTTCTGCATCGCGGGTCGCGATCACGCCGAACAGCAGCGCGCCACCGAGCCCGCCGATCATGGCACCGAGCGGCATGAAGGTGAAAAACACCAGCATGCCGCTATAGCCTTCAAAACTGGAGGTTTTGAAGATTTCGACCCAGGCAAGTCCGGCGCCGATGCCGAGTGCCGCGCCGCCGAGCGCGCCCAAAAACAGACCCAAAAAGGCAAGCAACGCGATTTTCATAGGGGTGCCTTCGTCCGTTGACGCATCAGTCCCGGTGCTTGGTCGCCGCGGGATGGCCTGAGGTTCAACGTCGGCGCCGAAATGGGTGAACGTCATTTCGGGGTGATGCCGACGGGTCGCTCGAATGCGCGCCTGATGACGGGCTCCGCATCGAACTACGATGTGCAATTGCGCAGCTGAGGTCTGGTGCTGGCGCACCATCCCGGAATGACGACGTGATGGTCTTCGCGAACTCCGCCGGTCAGAACTTGCCGGTCGCGGTGTCGGTCAGGAGCGCGGCGAGATCGCGCTCGACCACCTGCTGGATCAGATCGAAGGTATCTATGATCTCGCGGATCCCCGTGATTTGGCCGTCGCGAAGGGTGTAGAAGCCGGCCATGTCGAACTGCACGATCCGGTTGTTGGTGCGCTTGCCGAAGAACGCCCGAAGGTTGGCTGCGACCTTGTCGCCTTCGGCGACGATCATGCGCGCTTCATAGCGCATGCTGGAATAGCGGGAATGCACCGTCTTCCACATTTCCCTGACTTCATCCTTGCCCTTGTGGTGGCCGAGATGCGGCAGGATATCGACCGGCGCATTGGAGAAAAAGTCGATATCGTCGCTGCAGCGTGACAGCGCCCCCTCGATATCGCCAGAAGAGAACACCTCGAGAAACTTGAGCACGCGCTGCCGGTGAAGATCCTCGACCATTGTCTTCTCCGTCGGTGTTGGGCCCGACTCGCATTGTCAAAGCGGTATGATTGTGATCCGATTTGAGCCGCGATCAACGGCAAAAAAATTTATCCTCACACCACGCCGTTTCGTTGTATGCAACCGTCAATATCCGCAATCACCGCGTGCAACTTGCCGTAAAATTGGGCGACGCAGCCGGCGGGTTCCGATATGACCCGGAACATGCGCGCGCTAGCGGAAAGATGAGCGGCGCGTTCCCCGGATGCTGAGCAGCGCCATCAGCGCGTTCACGCGCGTCTTCGACGCGCTAGGTTGGTGCGCTGCTGATCCGGGTCCATCTTGTTGGTCGTGGGTCCCGGCTCTGCGGAGCAGCGTTGCACGCTGCGCCGCGTCCGGGATACGAAGCCGTCATGCAGCGTCCGCCTTGAACCGCCCGCACGCGACCATAGCTCAAAGCGGCGTGGTGGCGGGATGGAACGGATCGCCCGCCGCGCGATTGATTGATCACACGGGTCTCCGGGCAGAAGATTGCCGCCATGAAGACGCTTCCCGCCTTGCTCGCCATTGCCGCGCTGGCGCTGACGGCTCACAGCGCCGAGGCCAAGGGTTGCCTGAAGGGCGCCGTGGTCGGCGGCGTCGCCGGTCATTATGCCGGCCATCACGGTATCCTGGGCGCCGCCACCGGCTGTCTCTACGGCCGCCACCGCGCCAGGGAGCAGGAGCGGCAACGGCAAGAGCAACAGCCGCAGCATCAGAGCAGGCTGCCGAATACGGATATCGGCCAGACCGGGATGTGAGGGGTCTGCTTCCGCGTGGCGCCCATATCGCTATTGGCAAAGATAGTAGTCGTCCCTGCGCACGCAGGGACCCATAGCCACCGGCGCCGGATTTGATCGAAGACGTCTCCTGGTGTGCCCAAAGATAAGCCGCGGCGTATGGGTCCCCGCGTGCGCGCACGGCTGTCCGGGGAATGATTCATTATGTCGCGGCGCATGCCCGGTTTTGCCGGCATGAAGCAGGTACTTTCTGGTTGTCGAGACTCAGAAAGGAACCGGGCATGCGATTTTGCGATAGCATCTTTGGACGGCTGCTGAAACCGATCTCGCGTTGCCAGCTTGCGAGCACTGTGGAAAGTCACGACGGCAATGCCTACGACAAGGTTTTCAAAAGCTGGGATCACCTGGTCGCGCTGGTGTTTGCCCAGTTCGCCGGCGTCGACAGCCTGCGAGCCC
This sequence comes from uncultured Alphaproteobacteria bacterium, assembly GCA_963722265.1. Lineage (GTDB taxonomy): Bacteria > Pseudomonadota > Alphaproteobacteria > Rhizobiales > Xanthobacteraceae > Bradyrhizobium. Next base: position 465,235 of record CAVRKR010000006.1, read on the forward strand.
TTGAGGCGATCTGGAACGCCAATTCGCATCATCACTACCACCTTGGGGTCGGCAAGCTTGCGCGCTCGACGCTGTCGGACGCCAACGCCCGGCGTCCGGTTGCGATCTTCGCTGAGACCTTCGAGCGGCTTTCGGGACTTGCCGACCGGACGCTGAAGCGGGAAGGCTCGCAGATGCTTCGGCTGATCGATGCGACGCCGATCCCGCTCGATCAGCTTGTCAATTGGGCGGATTGGAACGGGCGCACCCGCGGTCTCAAGCTGCACGTGGTCTACGATCCGGCCGCGGACCATCCGCGGTGCCTCGCCATCACGCCGTCCACCGTGAACGACGTAACGGCCGGCCAGCAGGTCCCGATCGAGGCTGGCGCGACCTACGTGTTCGACAAGGCTTATTGCAGTTATGCTTGGTGGACGCGGCTTCATAACGCCGGTGCCTGCTTCGTCACCCGCCAGAAGACGAATGCGCGCTTCAGGGCCACGCGCTGGCGGCCGCTGCGGAAGCGAAACGGGGACGGCTTCACGATCATCGACGATGCCGAGGTGAAGCTCGTTAGCGCAGGCAATGCCAAGCTTCCGATTCCGATGCGCCGCATCCGCCTCAGGCGCGATGACGGCGCAAAACTGACCCTCATCACCAACGATCTGAAGCGCTCGGCCATCGAGATCGCGACGCTTTACAAAACCCGCTGGCAGATCGAACTGCTGTTCCGCTGGATCAAGCAGCATCTAAAGCTCCGCAAGTTCCTCGGCCGCTCCGAGAACGCGATCCGACTGCAGATTTCGCCGCCATGATCGCTTATCTGCTGCTGCGGATCGCCGCGCGCGAAAGTCGCATGATCATGCCGGCCATCCGCTTTGCTGCCCTCGTGGGTGCCTCCCTGTTCGTTCGAAAGCCGCTTACCGACATCGACCGACCTCCCAAGGTCAATCCTTCCGCCGCCCGCGATCGAGCCTCCCCAGACCAGATCAGCTTCTGCTATGCATAACTTTCCCCGGACAGCCGTGCGCGAAAGCGGGGACGACGCGAAGTGGCGCATCGGCCTCGATCTACAGTTTCGATCCACTTTTCAAACAGCCACTTCTCATTCGTCATTGCGAGCCAACGGGTCGCGCGAATGCGCGCCCGATGACAGGCTCCGCGAAGCAACCCGTTGCCGCCGCAAGGAAGATGGATTGCTTCGTCGCAAGTGCTCCCGTGCGCAAACGCTTTGCGTTTGTCGCAGGCAATGACGCTTGGATACGACTCCGCATTCCCGCGGCGCGTACAGCACCCGAGTCTTGCGTCAGTCCACTCGCCTCGAGAGAATCGAGGGCGCAGGGAATGCCGGGCGCTCGATGCGCCCGCAGCCTCGCATGCAAATGAAAGTGAGCATACGAGTGTAGTCACCACGGTCACACCGGAAACACCCGGCATTCCCCGCGCAATGGTTTTAACGGTTTCCTTCGCGCTCTCCCCGGTGACCGGGCTTGTTTGCCACCGTCGCCCGCAGGATCATCGCCTCACGAGCTTGACATCAGCGTCGGGATGTCAGGACCACACGACTTCGCCGTCCGCCTTGTGCGCCATTCGTCAAAAGCGCCAAAGCGTCCACCGCATCCCCTGCCCAACGTAAGTGACGATCGCGATACGCCCCTCTTTGGTAGGGCCGGGACGGCGGGAGTTATGGATTTGATTTGGGTTGATGCGCAACGCCGTCGGGTTGCGGCACATCCGTGCCGTCAGCCTCGACAAGAACCGTCAGATCGTCACTTTCGACCGGGGAAGAGTGACGAGCACCGCAGTGCGGGCAGTCGTCGTCACACATGCAAGACCAGGGATCGGACCAGTCCCGATCGCAGCGATAGCAAGTGTAGTGATTAAGAAACCAGGCCATGCGGGTCTCCTAGGATCGCAAGCGATAGTTACCACGAGATACGAATTCGATGAATCCGCGATCACGCAAATATTGAAGCTGCTGACGTATCTTTGGTTTGACGTTCTGATTGCCGGGATAGAGGTCGCCAAGATGGCGCTCGAACGCGTAGACTTCGTCAAGGGTGAAGTCGCGTTTTCCCAGCGACTCCACACATTTCATGACCTCGAGCAGCCATCCGCGCGTGTCGGGCGATTCCCTTCTGAGGAAGAGCGTTCTTTGCCATTCGGCAAGAACCAGTTCTTTCGGCCGAACTATTCCGCCCTGCACGATGTGAATCTTCCCGGACTCTGGGACCCGGTCGAGCAGGATTTTCGAGCCAACCCATCCGGCGCGACGTGCAGTAGCCGCGAGCGGCTTGCGCTTCTCGATAATTTGGCGAACGAAGAAATGCTTCGGCACGATGAACAGGTTCACGACCGCAAGAGATTTGAGATCGTAGTTCATGAGGAGAAGGTTTGGATTGTTGCTTGCGGCAAGGCGCTCGCATTTGGTCTCAAATTCTCCGTCCAAGACCTTTGCGCCGAATTTGCCCTTCTGGCTCTTTAGTTCGAACTCCTCGCTACAGGACGTGCAGAAGAAATCGGCAAGTGGACTGTTGTTGGGGAAGGCCGAAATCTTGGCATTGCCGCAATGCGGGCAATAGGCCCAAGCGTGTACCCAAGCTTCCGTCCATGAGCGGGCGTTCTGCGAGCCGCTCGCGTAGGAGGATTGTGGTTCGTCGAATTCGAGTTTCATAGACCTGAGAAGTCCGGCCGGCTAGCTATCCGAGGTACCGTTCCTTATTATGCCACTTGAGAAACTCAGTATCCGGCCAATCCGCCCTTCTTTCGGGACGCCGAACGAGAGCGCCATGCAAGCGTAAGTATTCTTCGCCGTTATTGAAGATTTCCTTGACCTTCTTGCTGACGGAAAAAGTGAAATCGTCTTTGATAGTAACGTAGCCGGCGTCGAAGATCGAGTGCCGGTCCCATAGTTGAAAACCTTCGGTACTATCTGTCGAATATAGTTTCCCTCGCTGAATACTCTGCGACCACGACGCCGGTACGTCGAACCAAAGATAGGGTGGAAAGAAAACTGGCTGCACCAAAATCGTTGATCCGATGTCCGTCGACGGGCCCACCGCGATATTGGTTCGTAATTGCGCGATGGCGCTGCGCAAATCTTCAAGAGACGACACGCCATTGCTTCGACCAAACGTCTCCCAAGCCATTTGTATCGGAAGACGAGTGTGATTGTAGAATATTCCAAAGCCTCCAATTTTGTTTCGTGGGCTTTTCAGGCGGAAAGCTAAAATCTTGCCCCGTTGAAGTGCTTTAAAGTTTGTTTCGCCGGGCCACCAGAAATTGACCTCGGTCACGTCACTTTCCGCCGAAAGAAAGTCGAACCAAGCGTTATCGGTGTTCGCAATGAACAAGTTGATCATGCGCTAGGTGTTTAGTCCCGGCATTTGCTGGAGCGGATTAAGTTTGAATCGTTCTGGCTGGGAAGTCCAGCATTTGCAGATGTACTCGTAAGGCGTGAGGCCCTTCAGGGTCTTCAGTCGCCGAGCGTAGTTGTAGGCGTTGATGAAGTCGGCAAGGTGTGCTTCGAGCTGATGGTGTCGATCGTAATGATAGCGTTGAACGGTCGCTTCCTTGATCGTCCGGTTCATGCGCTCGACCTGGCCGTTCGTCCATGGATGCTTGATCTTGGTCAGCCGATGCTCGATGCCATTTTCCCGACAGCGCATATCGAACATATGCGTCGCGTATCTTGCTGTCGGGCCATCCGCGTAGCGCGGCGGGAAAGTGAATTGGATCCCATTGTCGGTGAGAACCGTGTGGATTTTGTAGGGGACAGCCGCGATCAGAGCTTCGAGGAAGGCTGAGGCGGAGGTCCTTCCGGTCTTCTTGACCAGTTGCACGAAGGCGAACTTGCTGGTGCGATCGATGGCGACGTAGAGGTAGAGCTTGCCTTCAGCGGTCTGCACCTCAGCGATATCGATATGGAAATAGCCGATCGGATAGGCCTTGAACTTCTTCTTCGACGGCTTGCCGCCTTCGACCTCCGGCAATCGGCTGATGCCGTGGCGCTGAAGGCAGCGATGCAGGGATGACCGCGTCAGATGCGGGACGGTCGGCTGCAGCGCATAGAGGCAATCGTCGAGCGGCAGCAGCGTATGCCGCCGGAAAGCGACGATGATCGCCTCCTCCTCGATGGAAAGGACGGTCGACTTGGCTTCTTTGGGGCCTGTCGGAAGATCGCCGACGGTCTCGCGTTGCTTCCACTTGGCGACAGTCTTCTGGTTGATCCCGTAGCGCTTGGAAAGCGCTCTCAGGCTCTCTTGACTATTTTGTATTGCTCGACGGACTGCCTCCGTCGTGGTGGCGCAGCCGTGTAAAATTTGTCCCATAGCGCATCCTTCGAATCGTGCGATAAGAATGCACCATCAAAGCCTGGGACTAAACACCTAGCCCCCGAGCTAGTTTAGTCGCAAAGGGGCAATCGTCGCCACACCGTTTTGGATCGAGAACACGGGTCACAGCTGGAGCGTGCAATGCAACCAACGCCGCCATACTTGGAAAATCCGGATAAGTACGAGATCGCCACCGAAGTGTTATCTTCGGCCATTCGAGTGCTTCAGGCGGTTGGATTCCACGAAGACGAAATTCCGCAATTGTTCGGACAAGTTGCTAGCAAGAGAAAAAGGGTCCCGTTATACCTTGAGCGACTAAGTAACTAACCACCAGCGGGCAGGGCGGTATCGCTACCTCTTGTTTCACCCGCCCCGATGCTCCCTATCGCCATTGGCCGGATGCACACGATGCCGCCGCCGCTCCCCGACACGCCACCGCAGCGCCGCTTTGCCTATGTCGGGCCCGTGCTGGCCGTTGTAGGCTTCGCGGCCTGGACCCTGTTTTCGCTGCTGCCCGCCTTGAGTGACCAGACGGCGCCGTTCCGGATTGTTGAGGCCTGGGACACGAAGCCGTTTCTCCAGATCGGCATTCCGCTGGTGTTGCTGGTGCAGGTGGCCGCGGGCGCGATCGGCAGCGAGAACATTTTCCGCCAGCCATTGTGGATGGTCGGCGGCTTGTTTGTCGGGCTGTTGCTGGTCCATCGCAGCGGCAACGGTTTTGGCCTGCTGCCGGTGACGGTCGTCCTGATCGGCGTGCCGTCCTACGTCGTACTGCTCGCGGCCGCGGCGATCGGACATGGGCTTGCGCGTTTGACCAAACGGACCTGAAGCTCCGCGGTGTGGTCAGGGGAGCTAGCGCAGGATGAGATTAGGTTGAGTCAGAGAAGTGGCGGCGGCCCACTTCTCCCTCTCCCCACCCTTCGCGGGGAGAGGGTTGGGGTGAGGGGCCTCTATCGGCAAATTCGACTCGTGGAGAGTCCCCCTCACCCAAGAGCCATCGTGCTCTCGCGCTGCCGCGCTACCGCTTCTTCCACCCGCCGCGATGGCCCGGCGCGCCGCCGGTGGAGCGCGGGGCGGGGCCGAATTCGGGGCCGGACTGGTGGGAGTCGGTCGGTTGGAAGATCTTGCTTCCCTCACCGAACGGTTTGGCCGGAAGCGCGCGGCCCGGGCGATGGGGCAGGGATTCGGGGCCGTGCATTTCGTCGAGATGGGGTTTGTGGACGCGGGAGGTGGAGGCACTGTCCGTGGGCTGCCCCTCATCCGCCTTCGCCCTTCGGGCTTCGGCGGACATGCCCCGGCGCTCTCCCACACCGCCGATGCGGCTTTGCCCCTCACCCCGACCCTCTCCCCGTAAAGAACGGGGCGAGGGGGAAGGGGCGCCGGTGCGTGGGGAAGAAGAGCCGCTACGCTTCTTCATCGAAGCTGCCGGCAGATTGGCCGCTTCGCCGTATTTCTTCGCGCCCGCATAGGCGCCGGCCTTGCCTTGCACGGTGCGCTGCTTGACGGTGGGGTCGTCGACCACGGCCATTTCGGTGGCGCGAAGGCGCTTGACTTCGTCGCGCAGGCGGGCGGCTTCCTCGAAATTCAGGTCGGCGGCGGCTTCGCGCATCCTTGTTTCGAGGTCGGCCAGAACCGCCTCGAAATTGTGCCCGATCGAGATCACGTCGTCGGACAGAGCCGCCGTCGCCGATCTCCACCAGCACATGGTCGCGCTCATAGACGCTGTTCATGATGTCGTGGATCGAGCGCTTGATGCTCTCCGGCGTGATGCCGTTGAGCGGTGTTGTATTCGACCTGCTTCTCGCGGCGGCGGTTGGTCTCGGCGATCGCGCGCTCCATCGAGCCGGTGATCTGCGTCGGCATAGAGGATCACCTTGCCGTCGACATTGCGCGCGGCGCGGCCGATGGTCTGGATCAGCGAGGTCTCGCTGCGCAAAAAGCCTTCCTTGTCGGCGTCGAGGATCGCGACCAGCGCGCATTCGGGAATGTCGAGGCCTTCGCGCAACAGATTGATGCCGACCAGCGCGTCGAACGCGCCGAGCCGAAGATCCCGGATGATCTCGATGCGCTCGATGGTGTCGATGTCGCGAGTGCATGTAGCGCACGCGGATGCCCTGCTCGTGCAGATATTCGGTGAGGTCCTCCGCCATGCGTTTTGTCAGCACGGTGACCAGCGAGCGATAGCCGGCCTGCGCCGTGGCGCGGACCTCGCCGACGAGATCGTCCACTTGCGTGCGCGCCGGGACGGATGTCCACCGGCGGATCGATCAGCCCGGTGGGGCGGATCACCTGCTCGACGAACACGCCGCCGGACTCGTTCAATTCCCACGCCCGACGGGGTCGCCGACACCGCGACCGATTGCGGGCGCATCATGTCCCATTCCTCGAACCGCAGCGGGACGGTTGTCCATGCAGGAGGGCAGCCGGAAGCCATATTCGGCGAGCGTCGCCTTGCGCCGGAAATCGCCGCGGAACATGCCGCCGATCTGCGGAATGGTGACGTGGCTCTCGTCGGCGAACACCAGCGCATTATCAGGCACATATTCGAACAGCGTCGGCGGCGGCTCGCCGGGGCGGCGTCCGGTGAGATAGCGCGAATAGTTTTCGATGCCGGCGCAGCTTCCGGTGGCTTCCATCATTTCGAGATCGAAGGTGGTGCGCTGCTCCAGCCGCTGCGCTTCCAGCAGGCGCCCCTGGTTGTTGAGCTGGTCGAGCCGCAGCTTCAATTCGCCCTTGATCGACTTGATCGCCTGCACCAGCGTCGGCCGCGGCGTCACATAGTGCGAGTTGGCGTAGATCTTGATGAATTCGAGCTCGTCCTGCTTGTGGCCGGTGAGCGGATCGAACTCCTCGATATTCTCCACGGTGTCGCCGAACAGATTCACGCGCCAGGCGCGGTCTTCATAGTGCGCCGGGAAGATGTCGATGACGTCGCCGCGCACCCGGAACGTGCCGCGGGTGAAATCGGCCTGGGTGCGCTTGTATTGCAGCGCGACGAGGTCGGCGATCAATTGCCGCTGGTCGATGCGCTCGCCCTTCTTCAGCGCAAAGGTCATCGCGGTATAGGTCTCGACCGAGCCGATACCGTAGATGCACGACACGGAGGCGACGATGATGACGTCGTCGCGCTCGAGCAGCGCGCGCGTCGCCGAATGGCGCATGCGGTCGATCTGCTCGTTGATGGAGGAATCCTTCTCGATATAGGTGTCGGTCCGCGGCACATAGGCCTCGGGCTGGTAGTAGTCGTAATAGCTGACGAAATATTCCACCGCGTTGTCGGGGAAGAAATTCTTGAACTCGCCATAGAGCTGGGCGGCCAGCGTCTTGTTCGGCGCGAGGATCAGGGCGGGGCGTTGCGTGGCCTCGATCACCTTCGCCATGGTGTAGGTCTTGCCGCTATCCGGTGACGCCGAGCAGCACCTGGGTGCGGTCGTTGCGCTCGATGCCCTCGACCAGTTCGGCGATCGCGGTCGGCTGGTCGCCCTTCGGCTCGTACTCCGACTTGATGACGAAGCGCACGCCGCCTTCGGACTTTTCCGGGCGCGGCGGGCGATGCGGCGTCCAGATCTTGAGCTGGCCGTCCTCGCCGCGGAATTCCGGGCGGCCGTCGCGGATCAGCGCCTCCAGCGCATCCGCGGTGGCGGCAACGCCGAGCGCTTCCATCTTGTTGCGGGGAGGCCGCGCCAGCGCTGCGGCGTCTTCCTCCTCGGTGGTGAAGCCGAGTTGCCTGGCGAGTTCCGGATCGAGCGTCGGGATGGTCGCCGACGTGCCGTAATTGGCGGGTGCGAATTCGCGCTGCGGGGATTCGGCGAGGCCGGGGGGAGCCGCCCCCTCGCCAACAGCCGCATCGCGCTTTGCCACATCCTCGCTCGTTCCCCTGGTCGAGGCTCGGGCGCGATGGGCGGCGGCCTCGCCGCCGGCGCGGCGGTCCCAGGAATTATCCGGCGGCGGCTGCAGGCCGGTCGAGGAACCGACCCCGCTTTCGCCGCGGTTGATTGCGGGATTGAGCAACTCCGCCAAAGCCGGCCCGATCGGCTGCACATCGGGCCGCGAAGCCTTGGAACTTGGACGCCTTCGATTTCGGGGTTTTGCCGGGCTTTTTGGGATTGTCGGGAGTCTTCGCCATCAGCCGAATATGGGATGAGTCCGGGGGAGAGGAAAGGGCAAAAGCCGGCGCGCAAGGTGTCGAAGTAACCAGCCTCGCCGCGCCCCCGTTGGATTGTCAGCAGATGTCAGCATCTTGGCCTCATGGTTCGAGACGGCGCAAAGCGCCTCCTCACCATGAGGGTCAACTTCGTGCCGCATATGAAGTCCTCATCCTGAGGAGCGGCCGAGAGGCCGCGTCTCGAAGGATGGACCACGACAAGAACGCCGATATGAATTCGCATCCTCGCCGACGGCTATTTCAGAACCGGACAAGATGGCAATCACGATGTTACAATCCCGCGCCGGATCATTTCGACGAACTCGTGAGGAATCCCAGTGGCTGCCCAAATCCATCCGCTGGCCGGCAAGACCGTCACGCCGTCGATGCTGGCGAATATTCCGCGGCTGGTGACGGCCTATTTTGCCGGCCAGCCCGATCCGAGCCTCGCGGCGCAGCGGGTGGCGTTCGGCACCTCGGGGCATCGCGGCTCCGCGTTCAACAACGCCTTCAACGAGACGCATATTCTCGCGATCAGCCAGGCGCTGTGCGATCACCGCCGCAGACAAGAATCTCTCCGGGCCGTTGTTCGTCGGCATCGACACCCATGCGCTGGCGGAACCGGCGCTGGCGAGCGCGCTCGAGGTGTTCGCGGCCAACGGCGTCGAGGTGATGATCGACGCGGCACGACGGCTACACGCCGACGCCGGTGATCTCGCATGCGATCCTCACCTATAACAAAGGCCGCAAGAGCGGCCTCGCCGACGGCGTCGTGATCACGCCTTCGCACAATCCGCCCGAGGACGGCGGCTTCAAATACAACCCGCCGAACGGCGGACCGGCGGATACCGACATCACCGGCGCGATCGAGCGCGCCGCCAACCGCTCTCTCGAGGACGGCCTCAACGGCGTCAAGCGCATCCCTTATGAGCGCGCGCGCAAGGCTGCCTTGCGTGCATCGCTATGACTATATCACGCCCTATGTCGCCGACCTCGCTGATGTCGTCGATATGGAGGCGATCCGCACCGCGGGCGTGAAGATCGGGATCGATCCGCTCGGCGGCGCCGCCGTGCGCTACTGGCAGCCGGTCATCGAGCGCTATGGGATCGCGGCGACCATCGTCAGCGACGAGGTCGACCCGACCTTCCGCTTCATGACGGTGGACTGGGACGGAAAAATCCGGATGGATTGCTCCTCGCCTTACGCGATGGCGCGGCTGATCGGAATGCGCGAGCGTTTCGATGTCGCCTTTGCCAACGACACCGACGCCGACCGCCACGGCATCGTGACGCGCTCCAACGGGCTGATGAACCCGAACCATTATCTTGCCGCCGCGATCGCCTATCTGTTCGAGCATCGCCCGCAATGGCGCAAGGACAGCGCGGTCGGCAAGACCATCGTCTCGAGCGCGATCATCGACCGCGTCGCGGGCAAGCTCGGCCGCAGGCTGGTCGAGACCCCCGTGGGCTTCAAATGGTTCGTCGATGGGCTGATCGGCGGATCGTTCGGATTCGCCGGCGAGGAAAGCGCGGGCGCCTCGTTCCTGCGGCGGGACGGATCGGTGTGGACCACCGACAAGGACGGCATCATCCTGGGCTTGCTCGCCGCCGAGATGACGGCGCGGACCGGGCGCGACCCGAGCCAGTTGTTCGATTCCCTGACAAGCGAACTCGGCCAGCCCTTCTACGAGCGGATCGACGCGCCCGCGACGCCGCAGCAGAAGAATCTGCTTAAGGCGCTGTCGGCCGAGAAGCTCGCGATGAAGGAACTCGCCGGCGAGCCGGTGCGCGCGACGCTCACCGCAGCGCCTGGCAACGATCAGCCGTTCGGCGGGATCAAGGTCGTCGTCGGAGCACGGATGGTTCGCCGCGCGGCCCTCGGGCACCGAGGACGTCTACAAGATCTATGCCGAGAGTTTTCGCAGCGAGGCGCATCTCAGGCAAATCCAGCACGAAGCCCAATCAGCGATCGCGCGGGCGTTCGGGGGGTGAGGCGAGGCAATTGCGCCGGCACGTTCCGGCCACCTACGTCTTTTTGAAGCTTGGGGGAAGCTTAAGACGTGGATGACCAGAACGGCAGATGGGCTGCGCCCATCATCAAGCCGCGGCTACGCTGCCGGCGATGGGGAAGGCGCCGCGCCCTTGACGATATCGAGGTGAATGCCGCCGCATCGCGTGCAGCGCATGGTCCAGTATTCGGCGCCGGCCCGCCCGGTGATGACGCGCAGGACGCGCAACTGGCCTTCGCAATCCGGGCAATGGGAGCGCACCTCGTCCGGTGAATTGGCTTCGAACTCATGCATGGCTGGCTTGCCGCTTTTCTTCGATGACCGAGCGCTGGTTGAGATAGTCGATCCGGGTCTTGGCGTCCGCGATCGCCGCGCCGGCGTTGGGCCAGGCGAAACCGACTTCCAGCTCGGGAAATGAGACGCCGTCGATCACGACGGGTTCGAAATCCGCACGCCTGATCCTGGCGTGCCAGAGGCCCCTTCCTGCCTCGAAAGCCTCGATTTGGAAGCCGTCATATTTCATGTTGTGTCCCCAGAGTTACGGATACAGGGGGCAAGAAAACATGAGTCCGCTCGATCGAATGTGAACTGGTTCACATCTGCGGCGAACTTTCAGCCCTGGAGCCGGCGCAACGCCTGAGGATCAGCTTGCCGCGGCGGCCTTGCGGCGAGTCTTGCCGGCGATCTTGCCGGGCGCGGCCGGGCCCGCCGCGGCGCGGTTGATCCAGCGCCGGAACGCGGCGAAATCGCGCTGATCGGTGCGGAAACCGCGATAGACCAGATACCAGCGCATGCCTTTCGGCACGCTCAGGGCAAACGGCGCGACCAGCCGCCCAGCGGCAAGGTCGTCGTCGATATAGGGGCGGATGCCCATCGCCACGCCCAATCCGTCGGCGGCCGCCTGCTGCGCCTGGCCGTAGAACTGAAATTCCGGCCCGCGCGCCGTCACCCGCGTCACGCCGGCGGCCTTCAGCCACAACGGCCAGTCCTCTTGCGCATGCGCCACGCGCAGCAGATGGGGTCCGCGCAGATCGCTCGCGCGTTTCAGCTGCGAGGCGAGACGCGGCGCGCAGACCGGCAACAAATCGGCGGCGAACAGGGGTTCGGCGACGAGGCCCGGCCACTCGCCGTCGCCGAGCTTGATGCCGCAGCTCCAGTCGTCGCCGAACGGCGCCGCCGCGCCGCCGGTGGTGATACGCACGTCGATGCCGGGCTCCTCCTTGCGAAAATCCGCCAATCGCGGGATCAGCCACTTCATCGCAAACGTCGGCCCGACGCCGATCGTCAGCACCCGCAGGCTTGCCGGAGCCGTTACCTGCGCGGTCAGGCTTGCCAGCGCATCGAAGATCGGCGTCAACCCGTTCTGGTAGGCGCGGCCGGCGGCCGTCGTCACCAGCCGGTTCGCCTTGCGCTCGAACAAGGCGACGCCGAGCCGCTGCTCGAGCAGATGCACCAGCCGGCTGACCGCGGCCGGCGACACATTGAGCTCGTGGCTGGCAGCCGCAAAGCTGCCGCCACGGGCCGCGGCCTCGAAGGCCTTGATGCCGTTGAGAAACAACAGTCGCCGCATTCTAGTGGTCCGATTCCAACATTCGCATCCCACCCTCAGGAAAACTGATGCCAGGGCAAGATAACTCAGTTTGCGAAATCGGTCCAAGCAGGGCAGAGATATGCCCGGAGATTTCGCATGACGCCGCTGATGATCGCCGGGCTCGGCCTTTTGATGGTCGCGACATCGTTCCTGTCGGGCATTTTCGGCATGGCCGGCGGCCTGATCCTGATCGGGGTGCTGTTGACCCTGATGCCGCTGCCGGCGGCGATGGTGCTGCATGCGATCACGCAGATGGCCTCCAACGGCTGGCGCGCCTTCCTGTGGCGGCGGCATATCAGATGGCGCCCGGTTGCGGTCTATCTGATCGGCTGCACGCTTGCACTGGCGCTCTGGTCGATCATGCGCTACGTGCCCGACAAGCCGATTGCCCTGTTGCTGCTGGGGGTGACGCCCTTCATGGCCCGCCTGACGCCGCATCTGAGGCCCGATCCCGACAGCGTCTGGCAGGGCACCTTCTACGGCTCGGTCTGCATGGGGCTGATGCTGATGACCGGGGTTTCCGGGCCGTTGCTCGACACCTTCTTTCTCGGCGGCAAGTTCGAGCGCCGCTCCATCATCGCCACCAAGGCCATCTGCCAGGTCGCGAGCCACTTCCTGAAGCTGATCTATTTCGGCGGCATCATCGATTCGGCGGCCTCGGTAGATCCGACGCTCGCGGCCATTGCGATCGCCGCTTCAATGACGGGCACGACGCTGGCGCGGCGCATTCTCGAAGCCATGACCGATCTGCAATTTCGCATCTGGGCCAACCGGCTGATCACCACCGTTGCGAGCTATTACATCATCTACGGAAGCTGGCTGTTGGTGGCGCGCAGCAGCGCGTTCGCTTTCTGACGGACGGAGAGGTCCGATGGCCGATCCGCAGATCCGCTGGTGCTCGATTTCGTCGAATGGGTCGCGCGGGAGCCGCGGCTCTATTCGGAGGTGATCGCGACCTGGCGGACGTCCTGTCCGCGGCTGACGATCTGGGAGGATGCGGCCGATTCCGGCTACGTCACCCGTGAGGCGATCGCCGGTGTCGGTATCGTCGTGACCGTCACCGGGACGGCGAGAAATTGCTGCGCGCGCATGGCCGCATCGGCTGATCGCCGCGGACCGCGCAACGCCCGCGCCAGTTCCGCCGATCACATTCGCCTGCGGCCGCTCGCAACCCATTGACTTGGGCGCGTAGTATCCACACATTCATGCATCCGCATCCACCCTCGAATGTATTCCGAAATTCCGTCACGACAGGAACGCGCCATGATCGACCTTTATTACTGGACCACGCCGAACGGCCACAAGATCACGATGTTTCTCGAAGAGACCGGGCTGAAGTATAAGATTTTCCCGGTCAACATCGGCAAGGGCGAGCAGTTCAAGCCGGAGTTTCTGGCGGTCGCGCCGAACAACCGCATCCCGGCGACTGGTCGATCACGAGCCCAAGGGCGGGACCAAGCCGATCTCGATCTTCGAATCCGGCGCGATGCTGCTTTATCTCGCCGAGAAGACCGGCAAATTCCTGCCCGCCGACATCTACGGCCGTTACGACGTCATTCAATGGACGTTCTGGCAGATGGGCGGTCTCGGGCCGATGGCGGGGCAGAACCATCATTTCCGCAATTACGCGGTCAGGAAAAGCTTCCCTACGCCATCGACCGCTATGTGAACGAAACCAACCGTCTCTATGGCGTGCTCAACAAGCGGCTTGCCGATCGCGAGTTCATCGGCGGCGATTATTCGATCGCCGACATGGCCTGTTATCCCTGGGTCGTGCCGTACAAGAACCAGGGCCAGGACATCGACCAGTTTCCGCATCTGAAGCGCTGGCTGGAGACCATCCGCGTGCGGCCGGCCACGGTGCGCGCTTACGCCAAGGCCAAGGAGGTCAATCCGAATTTCGGACAGCCGGCGATCCGCACCGAGGAAGAGCGGAAGATCCTGTTCGGGCAGACCGCGGCGGTGGTGAAATAGCTTTTTTATAGCCGAACGCCGACCGCGCTTCGCCGGCCATCGCTGAGGCGCCGATGACAAGCCGCATTGGATGATCCAAAATAGGCGGGCGGCTGCGGCTGACATCACCCTCTTCGCCGGGAAGAGGCGTGGGCGCGCGCCGCGGCAAACACTCGTGGCTATCGGCCGCAGCGACAGGAGAAAAATTTGCGTTACAGAAAATCGGTTGTTGGTATTGGCATCACGTTGGGGCTGCTGCTGACCGGAAGCTCTCTTGCCATCGCCCAGTCCGCTTCCCGGCCAGACCCCATGCTCAACAACGGGCCGCCAATTTGGGATTCCAATCACGACGGCATTTACACCTGCGACGAATGGAAGGCCTTCATGGATCAGCTGTTCAAGTCGGCCGACCGCAACCGCGACGGTTTTCTCAGCCCGTCCGAGTTCGAAGCCGTCAAGAAAGCCGATCCTTCACTGGCGGAAGCGGACTTCGGCTATTTTGACGAAAATCAGGATGGCAAGATTTCGCGCAAGGAATTCGTCGAAAAGCCGAGCGCTTTCATTTTGCGGTTCGACAGGAACGGCGACTGCCGTGTCACTCCCGATGAGATAAGAGCGGCGGCTGCGCCTCCGAGAGATCCGCGGGCGCCGCAAGAACGGCCGCGGGATCGCTTTCATCCGAACTAGCGCCGCGGGCGCCAACGGTGGGCGAACTGTCGCCATAGTACGAGAGCGATCGCGGCGGCGAGCAGCGGCGTCGAGACCGGCATGATCCTGCTTGCGGCCCAGTCGGGCAGGAAGATATCCGCTTGCGTGCGATCGCCGCCGGACAGGCGATAGATGATGCTGGACAACAGACATTCCCGCCCGTTGAGCCACCAGAGAATGCCGATGATCGAGGGTACGGCGATTGCGGCGGGAAGCAGTTTGCGTGGCGCGCGGCCGACGATGCCGCAACCGAGCGCATAGAGGATGCAAGTGGACGCGAACAGGAACACCGCCGTGTGAAACAGCTTGACCAGGAAAATGGCGGCGTCGGCGCTCATCGATAACGTCAATATCAGCTCTTCGGAAAGCCGACCGTCTGGGACAACAGCACCTGCTGGTCGTGGGCGAGCCCCAGCGCATTGGCAATGGCGTCGCGATCGATCCACGCACGGATCACGGTGGAAAGCCCGTTACTTGCGGCGAACAGATAGACGTTCTGCGTGATGGCGCCGGCCGCAACCGAGGCGTAGCTCTCGCGGCTCGCGGCCGGCACGAGCTTCATGCGGCCGTGGTCCGCGACGTAAACAAGATCGAGCGCCGCTTCGTCGACAAAATCCTGGTAGCCGGTAACGCGCCGCAGATCGCTGCCGGCCGCGAGCACCAACACGTTGGCGGCCGCATCATAGAGATAGGCGCCCGAAGGCAACGCGACATAGACGTCGATTTCCTGCACGTTGAGCGCCGATGGCGCGGTTCGCCCGCCGTCGGGGCGGTTGATGCCGAAGGCCGCCCACAGCAAATTGGCCAGCATCGGCAGCGGCAATTCCTTGCGCGAAAACCCGCGGGCCGAGTGGCGCGCCGCGAAGGCCTCCATCAGCGGCATGCCGCCGGTTTTCTCCGGCTTGGGCAGCGCAATGATCGGGACAGCGCTGCCTTGCGCCGGCTTGGGACGCAGTTTACCCATTGCACCGAGCGCCATTTTTGTCAGGGTACTCATCTGAATCTCCCAATGGTGGATACGCGCGCATTCGCGCAAGTATCATTGGGACTTATCCATCCGCAAAACCGGGGCGGGCGTCTTGTTCTAGATCAAGAAATGATCGGTGCCGGCTGCTGCCGATTCGCGAAGCGCCGGCGACCAGCGTCTCAGGATGTGGCGTTGTCTGGATGGTTTTCCGCCGCGGCCTTGCGCAGGCAATCGCGGCACAGGCAATTCTCGCCATCCAGCGGCATCGGCAGACGCGCGATTTCTTCCTTGCACCAGCATGGCCCGGTGGGCGCGCAGGTGAATTCCGTTCCACATCGGGAACAGGCAAGGCGGCGCGAGGCCTGGATTTCCGAACGATTTGTCATGAATAAAAGCGAAACATCGCCTTGCTTTTTGTGCTGGTCGGCGCCATGTCGCAGTGTAGTTCCTCGGCAATATGGGCACTGCGGGGTCCGCTTAGCGGGAAATTCGGCAAGGTCCTAATTTGAATTGTGAGCCGTCATTGGTCGGATTTACGCGCGTCAGAGAGTGCTTGCCAGAGCGCGATCCCGTTATCCACGATGAGCGTTTCTTGGCAATGATCACAACGATAGGTTCGCATGTCCCGTCCCGATGACGTGTCCTTATCTTCCATACTCATTTCTTTGCCGCATTTTTCGCACTTCATTTTAAATTCTCCTGCTGCTTGCAGCCCGAAGTTTACCGGGTTTGCCGATTCCGTTTTACTCCATTTCAACCCACGGGAAGATCGAAATATGGCACCAGCACGATGCCGTACAGATCAGTCGCAACGTGCGCGATGATGAGCGCAACGACGTCGGGCCGCCAGATATAGCAAAGTGTCGCGATGCCGCCGGAAACGGCGGTAGTCAGCGCCGGGCCCCAGCCCCACATCGGCACGTGAGCCAGCGTAAAGGCGACAATCGAGATGGTAGCGGCCAGGGCGTATGAGCCGATCAGGTCCGAGATACGCTCGATGGCATAGGCGCGATAGAGTAGCTCTTCGGCGGGCGCGACGAGCAGGACGGTCAGGACCAGATATGGGGTCGGCAGTTGCCGGGTAATCTCAAGCCCCTTGCCAAAATCCCCCGCGTTGAATTTCGCAAGCGCCTGGAACGCGAGCGGACCAAATACGAACATGTAGAAGGCAGCGAGGACAATTCCGAGCAGAGGTGTTGCCTGCCATGACAGACGCGCAAAGCCCAGATGACGCAGGGAGTAGCCTTCGCCGCATACGGCGAATGTGTAGACGCCGATCACGATCAGAATGATCGCTGCCAGCCCGATCGCATGGGTAGCAGGACCGGGCATCCCGGTGAATTGCATTCCGAGTACCGCAACAACAAGGGGGCCCGCCAAGGCAATCGTCACATTTGTCCACTGCAGCGTTGGCGATGTCATCGAAGTCATTCCCGCGGTCGACCGTCGCTGCCGCCTCTACCCGTTTGTGATCCCGTCGATCTCTGCGCTTTCTTCCGCGCTCAAGCTCCAGCCGATCGCCTTGACGTTCTGCTCGACTTGCTCGACGCGGGTGGCGCCGGCGATGACGCTTGCCACTTGCGGTCGCGCCGCCAGCCATGAGAATGCCAGTTCGAGCATGGTGTGGCCGCGCGCCTGCGCGAAGGCCTTGAGCTTCTCCGACCATCTCCTCGTTGCGCGGCGTGACATAGCGATCGCGCAACGCGGGCCATTTGCCGAAGCGGGTGTCCTCCGGCGCCGCCGCGCCGCGCTGGTATTTGCCGGTGAGCAGTCCGCTGGCGAGCGGGAAGAACGGCAACAGCCCGAGATCATATTGCCGCGCCGCCGGCAGCAGATCCTTCTCGATATCGCGCACCACGAGTGCAGTACTCGTCCTGGCACGAGATGAAATGATTGACGTTCATGGCGCGCGCGACGTGCTCGGCTTCCGCGAGGCGCCAGGCGGGAAAGTTCGAATTGCCGATGTAGCGCACCTTGCCCTGCCGGATCAGGTCGTCGAGCGCCCGCAAGGTTTCCTCGATCGGCGTCAGGGGGTCATAATCGTGCTGCTGGTAGAGATCGATGTAGTCGGTCTTCAGCCGCCGCAGGCTCGCTTCGACCGCGGACATGATGTAGCGCCGCGAGGCGCCCTGCTTGGTGCCGTCCTTGCTCATCGGCTTGGAAAATTTGGTCGCCAGCACGAGGTCCTTGCGCCGGTCGCCGAGCACCTCTCCGAGCACGGTCTCCGAGCCGCCCATGCCCGCATAGATGTCGGCGGTATCGAACAGCGTGACGCCGAGGTCGATCGCCTTGTGGATCACCTTGCGCGAAGCTTCGAGGTCGATGCGCTGGCCGAAATTGTTGCAGCCGAGCCCGACCGCGGAAACGCGCAGGCCCGAGCCGCCAAGGTTGCGAATTTGCATGGATCTATCCCGTGCGAAGCAGCGTTATGGACAGCGATAGTCTGGCCCGCGCAACATCGCCGCGCAAGGCGACGATCTCCCCGGTCAGTCGGGTCGAGCAAAGCGGCAAAAGGGAAATCGGGGCGGCCGTGCCTGACGGCATTTGCAGCGCGCTGGCGACCACACAAAAAAGTGCGGCCCCGGTCAGACGCGGCGACTGACGGGGACCGCTTGGGGGCGCGTGATCGTTGACGGGGGGCCTGATCAGACGCAATGGAACCTAGCCCCGCTTTGTAACGCAGCCATGACAGCTGCACTTATCCACAGGCCGTTGCAGCCGCGCGTCAAAACAGCTTGCGATAGACCACGAAACCGGAGTGCTCCGCTACCTTGTTGTAGAGCTGCTGCGCGGTGCGGTTTGTCTCGTGCGTCTGCCAATAGACGCGCGGCGAGCCGGCTCGTTTGGCCTGTTCATAGACCCCCTCGATCAGGGCCCTGCCGACGCCTTTGCCGCGCGCGGCCTTGTCGGTGAACAAATCCTGCAAATAGCAGACCGGCTCGATCGCCGTCGTGGAGCGGTGAAACAGATAATGTGTCAGGCCGAGCAGCTTTCCGCCGCTCTCGGCGACCAGAGCATGGACGGGTTCATAGGCATCGAAGAAGCGCGCCCACGTCATGCCTGTGATTTCCGGCGCAAGCGCGGTTGCGCCCGATCGACCGTAGAACGCGTTGTATCCGTCCCACAGCGGAAGCCATTGGTCGTAGTCTTGCCGGGTCACGAATCGGATGGTGAGATCGTCAGACATTTCTTTGCTTGGAAGAGAGGAATGATCGGCCGGCAAAAGATGATCCGCCGCCTTCTTAGACGGAGCGCCGGAATGGATCAATCGAATTGCAGTGGGCGTCGCGGCTACTCCGCAGCGTGCATAGCCGGTGCTGCACCGGGAGCATGAATGTTGCGCAGCGAGCGGTAATAGTCGGCGCAAGCGGGATCATCGGTGTGACGGACGAGGTCGGTGACCGGCGTATAGCTCAGCATCCGTCCGCCGTCAGGCAACGCCGTGCAACTGAAACGCAATACCTGCCCGTCCCTGAGATTGATGTTCATCGGCGTGGAATCGCCGACCCGCATCATTTCGGTGCGTTGCGCGATGAAGGCGCTCAACTCTTCCTCGGGCAATTCATAGGCGCCGGTATCGCGGCCGTGATACATCAGCGCGATGAACGGCGGCTTGCTGTCGGCCTTTTCGTCGGGCAGCGAGAAATAATGGCGGAAGGCGCGATTGATGAATTCGGCGCGGGTGTCGGAATCCAGCAGCACGATGCCGATATCGACCTGATCGAGCGCCGCCGACAGCCGCTCGGCGGTGGCGTGATGCTTGCGTTCCCAGGCGAGCGTATCCATCAGCCGCTTTCGCAGCAGTCCGGTGATGGCCGCGGTGCCCGCGACGGTGACCACAAGCATCGACAGGCGAATCAGATCCGACAGGTCATAGCCGGGGGCGGCGTGATGGTTGAGGAAGAACAGTGCCGAAGCGCCAATCGCAATGGCGGCGCTGATCATGCCCGATGCGAGGCCGGAGAGGGAGCCGGCGAAGGCCACGATGCAAACGAGCAGCGGCGCGGGATTGGGCACGGCTATGAGGGTGCGGTCAATGATCAGCGTGGTCAGTGCTGTCGCTGCCGTGAGAGCCGGCCCGGGGATTGCGCGCCAGTCGAACTGCATGCCTGTTCTCGTTTCGACGACGAGAATAAGGCGGGCAGCCTGTTTGTGACGGGCTTTCTGGCGCTAACCCTAAAAAGCGGTTGAACGGGAAGGCGTTATTTTAGATCGAATGATATCGATCGATTGGAACGGGGTTCCAGTTGAGGTGTTGCGCTCAAATTTTCGAAAGGATAACCATGCCGACCATACCGCCCTCGGTCTTGCCTGTCCTGATGCTGTTTGCCTCCAACGTTTTCATGACCTTCGCTTGGTATGGCCATCTGAAATTCAAGACGATCTGGCTTCCGGCCGCAATTCTGGCGAGTTGGGGCATTGCCTTCTTCGAATACTGGCTGGCTGTGCCTGCCAATCGCTGGGGCAGCGCGGTGTACACCGCAGCCCAGCTCAAGACCATGCAGGAAGTGATCACGCTGATCGTGTTCGCCGGATTCTCGGTGCTGTATCTGAAGGAGCCGATGGGCTGGAATCACGGACTTGGCTTTGCGCTGATTGCGCTGGGCGCATTTTTTGTCTTCCACAAATGGGGTTGAGAAGAGCTTGCGCGGTGCCGAGCCGACGAATGCGCCGGAGCCGCCCTTACTTCGAAGCCGCTAGCACCACCGGCGCAGGATCGCCGGCACGCAACAATGCGCCTTCGCCGCGCGTTTCCGTGGCGATCAGGAAAAACACCGCGAGCAGAATAGCTGCCGTCAGCGCCGCGGTGACAAGTGCGGTAGGTGTCTTCATCCGTGTCCGATCGCGTTGCGGATCATCGCGCGTTGCCGCGAAAAATCGCGAGTGGCGTTGAGCAAATGAATTTTCCGGTTATGCCGGAACAGGCAATGCCATGCCGACCTGGATCGAAAACACCGTGAGCGTGACGATCAGGCAAAGTGACAGCGAGGCAATCGCGAGCGAGGCCGCGACGGCGTCGATCAATCGGGTCGAGGCAACGGGCGCCGCGCGGCCGCTAAAGCCGGTCGCGCCTGTAGACCGGGTCATGGCGTAAATCCTTCAGGGCGCGGGCGAATCAGCCGCGCGCCAAAACAATTTTTTTGCAAGCTTAGCCGGCAATATTGCGGCGGACGCACGCCAAAAACGGCAAAACGAGGGCGAAGAGGGCGGTTATGCCCGCTCCTTCCTATTATACCCGTTATCCCCGCTATTCGGTCCTGTCAGGCCCGTACCACCAGCCGGGCCGGGTCGCCCGAATCGGTGCCGGGCCGCCAGTCCATGGGACAGAAGCCCGGGACTTGCTCGACCCGTCTCAGCCAGGCGCGGATCGCCGGAAAGGTCGAAAGGTCGTAGTCGCATTGTTCGGCGACATGGGTGTAGCCATAGAGCGCGATATCCGCGACCGTGAACTGGCCGGCGGCAAAATATTCATGGGTCTTGAGGTGGTTTTCCATCACCTGCAGCGCGGCGTAGCCGCGCTCCATCCAGTCCTCGAGTGCGTGGGTTTGCAGGTCGCGGCCGCCCTTGACCAGCGCGAGCCAGAAATAGGCGGCGCCGATGTTGGGTTCCAGCGCGTGCTGTTCGAAGAACATCCATTGCAGCGCTTCGGCGCGTTCGACGCGCGATTCCGGAGCGAGCGGCGTGCCGCCGGCGACGTACCAGAGAATGGCGTTGGATTCGGCGAGGTAGCGGCCCTCGGCGACTTCCAGCAGCGGAACCTGTCCGCTCGGATTCTTGGCGAGAAAATCCGGCGTGCGGCTCTCGCCGCGCAGGATGTCGATCTCGATTGCACGGTAGGGTGCATTGAGCAGCGCCAGCGCAAGGCGGACCTTGTAGCTGTTGCCGGAGCGCTGCATTGAATAGAGCTTGTACATTTCGAAATGGTTCGGGCGGTTGGTTGGACGTCGCGAGTCGCGAGGCTTGCCTTGTCCCCCGGCAACTTGGCCAAACAATGATGCCGATGCGGATTGCTCGCAAGTGCCGAACGCTGGAAAAGTCGAAAACCTCTACCGCACTGCAACGACGAAGAAGATCATCCCGCGGCGCGGCGGCAAATCAGTTCACGCCTTCGCGATCTCCGCGCCGATTGTAACGCCGGCGCGATCCATCGCCGCACGCCGCAAGATGAAGATGTAAAGGACCAGCAGCACGAGCAGGCCCAGAGGAATCGCGGTGGACTGGGCGACGCCGCGCGACAGTAGCGGCGCGATCCACGCAGCGGCGAGAAGGCTGATCTCATAGGCGCGAAATCCGTGACTCAGTCCGAGCCGCGCGAAATAGGCGATCGCGATCCCCAATACGACGAGGTCGTAGTCGAGCACGTAAGGCGTTGCCAAGAGGCTCGCCACCGCAAGGGCCGCGGCCTTCAGTTCAAATGCGGCGTCGCTGTGCCACAGCCAGGCGAGGGTCGCGGCCAGCGCCGCGGCCAGCGCGAACTGGAACGCATAGGCCAGCTGAACGCTGCCGCCCCACATCCGCACCGCCGAGAACATCGACTGGATTTTCTCCCAGCCGGTGTTGCCCTGCTCGAGCACCACCGTCTGCGTGAAGGTCATGGAATCGGCAAAGGCGTGCCAGACGCCGCCTCCCAGCGTCACGACGCTCAGCGCGAACAGGGTCGCGACGGTGAGGATGGCGGCGCCGATCGTGCGCCATCGTCCGCCGGCCAGAAGCGCGATCGGAATCAGCGCGCCGAACTGCGGTTTATAGGCGAGAAGGCCGATCAGCACGCCGGCAAGCCAAGGCCTTCGATCGAGAAGATGCAATGCGCCGCCGAGCAGCGCCGTGGTGAGGAAGCCGTTCTGGCCATGGCCGACATTGATGAAGACGGCCGGGTAGGCGGCCGCGATCAGCAATGTCTCCGGGCGCGGCAGGATCGCGCGCATCGTCATCAGATAGGCAATGAGGCTGGTAGAAAGCCAGATCGAAAGCCCCCACGCATAGGGAACGGCGGCGACGAGAAAGGCGATGGCGAGGAAAAACGGTGGATAGTGCCAGCCGTAAAACGGAACCTCGCGGCCTGCGAACACGGCCTTCTCGGCGGCATGCTGACGCGGAGGATCATAGGCCTCGGCGGGGCGGCCCTGCCAGGTCAGTTGGCCCGCGGCATAGACGTTGGAGAAATCGGTGCCGACGGGTTTGCCGTTGCGGTCGATGAGCCCGTCCGACAAGGCGATCCAGCCGGCGATGGCCACGGCGCAGAGGCCGAGCAGGATAAGGCTGTAGCCGCGCGCACGCGCTCGTGTCAGCCAATCGCCGGATTGCAGGCCTTGCCAGAAATGAGCCATTTCGCCGCTTAAATTTATGAATGTTGCGCGAATCTAGCGGCCGCCTTTTAACGATCCCTAAAGTTTTCGCCCTTTGGGCCAAGCTTCTTGCGATGAAGCGTGCCTCGTCTTAGTGTGAGTTTATTCCATCAATAGAGAGTCGTGGAGCCTTTCGAATTCACGACGCCTGCAAGGAGACCATGATGCCGTTCCTGTCCGCTGCTCTCGACCGTGTGAAGCCGTCCGCGACGATCGCGGTCACGGATAAAGCACGCGAGTTGAAGGCGGCCGGCCGCAACGTCATCGGCCTTGGCGCGGGCGAGCCCGACTTCGACACGCCCGCCAACATCAAGCTGGCGGCGATCCGTGCCATCGAGGCGGGCAAGACCAAGTACACCGCGGTGGACGGCATTCCCGAGCTGAAAGAGGCGATCATTGCCAAGTTCGCGCGCGAGAACGGCCTCACCTACAAGCCGAACCAGATCATCGTCGGTACCGGCGGCAAGCAGGTGCTCTACAACGCGCTGATGGCCACGATCAATCCGGGTGACGAGGTGATCATCCCCGCGCCCTATTGGGTCATCATATCCGGAAATGGTGGCGCTGGCCGGCGGCGAGCCGGTCGCCGGTCGTATGCACGGCGAAGCATGGTTTCAAGCTGCAGCCCGATGCGCTGGAAAAAGCGATTACGCCGAAGACAAAATGGATCATCCTGAACTCGCCGTCGAACCCGACCGGCGCCGCCTATTCGCGCGCCGAATTGAAGGCGATCACCGACGTGCTGGTGAAGCATCCGCACGTCTGGATCATGACCGACGATATGTACGAGCATCTGGTCTACGACGATTTCGTATTCACGACGCCGGCGCAGATCGAGCCGAAACTGTACGACCGTACGCTGACCGTGAACGGCGTCTCGAAGGCCTATTGCATGACCGGCTGGCGCATCGGCTATGCCGGCGGCCCGGCGCCGCTGATCAAGGCGATGGCAACGATCCAGTCGCAATCGACTTCCAACCCGTGTTCGATTGCGCAATGGGCCTCGGTCGAGGCGCTCAACGGCGCGCAGGATTTCATTCCCGCGAACAACAAGGTGTTCAAGGAGCGGCGCGACCTCGTGGTGTCGATGCTCAATCAGGCCAAGGGCATCGATTGTCCGCGGCCCGAGGGCGCCTTCTACGTCTATCCGTCCTGCGCCGGCACTATCGGCAAGACCTCGCCGTCCGGCAAGATGATCGCCAACGACCAGGACTTCGTCACCGAACTCCTGGAAAACGAGGGTGTCGCGGTGGTGCAGGGCTCGGCGTTCGGGCTTGGGCCGGCGTTCCGGATCTCCTACGCGACCAAGACGTCTGACCTTGAGGACGCCTGCAAACGCATCCAGCGCTTTTGCGGCAATTTGCGATAGCCAAGGCGCATCGCGCACAGGCCCGTCAAACAAGACAATCCCGTCATTTCCGGGTTCGATGCCGAGCCTGTCATCGGGCCGCGCTTCGCGCGGACCCCGTTGGCATCGCCCCGGAACGACGTTCGCGCCACATGGCAAATCTGGTACGGCCGCTGGAGTTGTGTCATAGAGAGGGAAAGCGCCCGGCTGCGGGCGCCTTTTCTGGTTCTCTGCTCGCATCACATCCTTCCAGCCGGAGATTTCTTCATGCGTCGTTTAGTAGTCCTTGCCGGTATTGCCCTCACCATGCTGGTTACGCCCCTGGCCGGCGCGATCGCGCAGCAGCAGGGGCTCGTGCAGGTCGGCGTCCTCGAATGCCGCGGCGGCGCCAGCATCGGCTTCATCGTCGGCTCGGTCACCAATCTTGGGTGCGTGCTCCGCGTCGACGGTCATCCGGAGGATCGTTATGTCGCGACCATTCGCAAAGTGGGCGTCGATATCGGCATCACCCAGGAAACGGCGCTCGCCTGGGGGGTGTTTGCGCCTACGAAGTACCTCGGGCCCGGCAATCTCGCCGGCAATTACGCCGGCGCCCAGGGCAGTGCTGCGCTCGGTGTCGGCGCCGGCGGCAATGTGCTGGTCGGCGGCTCGAACAATTCGATCGCGCTGCAGCCGCTGAGTCTGCAGGGCCAGGTCGGTCTTAGCGTCGCGGCGGGGCTCGAGAGCCTGGAACTTCGTCCGGGACGGTAATTCTTCTGCCTTGCGGCTAACGCTTGCGGACGAGGTCAAGAGCCTCGCCTCGCACCGCAGCGACATATTTCCTTCTTGCCAAAACCTCGGTGTAGGGGGAGCATCCGATTTGCCGACCCAATCAAGGGCCGAGCTCCACATGAGGAGGCGGCAATGGGACAAGACGTCAGAAGTCCCCGCGGTCCACGGTGCATCGCACTGGTGGGCCCTTTCCAAAGCGGTAAAACCACACTCTTAGAAGCGATATTGGCGCGCACGGGCGCCATCCCGCGTGCCGGCAGCGTCGATGCCGGAACTTCCATCGGCGATTCCAGCCCCGAGGCGCGCCATCACAAGATGAGCGTCGGGCTTTCCGCCGTCACCACAAGTTTCATGGGCGACAATTACACTTTTATCGATTGTCCCGGCTCGATCGAGTTCGCGCATGACATGCGCGCGGCACTTCCTGCCGTCGATGCCGCGGTCGTGGTCTGCGAGGCCGACGAACGCAAGCTGCCGCAGCTTCAGATCATCCTGCGCGAGCTCGAGGATCTCGGCATTCCGCGCTTTCTGTTTCTCAACAAGATCGATCGCGCCAACAAGCGCATCCGCGAGACGCTCGCGACATTGCAGCCGGCGTCGCGCATTCCGCTGGTGCTGCGCCAGATTCCGATCTGGAACGGCGATCTGATCGCGGGCTTCGTCGATCTGGCGCTGGAACGCGCCTTTGTCTATCGCGAGCACAAGGCTTCCGAAGTCATCGAGCTTCAGGGCGGCGATCTCGACCGCGAGAAGGAAGCCCGCTTCTCGATGCTGGAGAAGCTCGCCGATCACGACGACGCGCTGATGGAGCAATTGCTCGAGGACATCCCGCCGCCGCGCGATGCCGTCTTCGACGATCTCGCCCGCGAATTGCGCGAAGGGCTGATCTGTCCGGTGCTGCTCGGCTCGGCGATCCGCGAGAACGGCGTGCTGCGCCTGATGAAGGCGTTGCGCCACGAATCGCCCGGCGTTGCGGAAACCGCCAAGCGTCTCGGCGCGTCCTCGGCCAAGGATGCGCTGGCCTATGTGTTCAAGACCGTGCATTTGCAGCATGGCGGCAAGCTGTCGCTGGCGCGGCTTCTGGCCGGCCATCTCGATGACGGCGCCACGCTGCAATCGTCTTCGGGCGAAAGCGGCCGCGTGTCCGGCATTTCGGTGCTGAACTGCGGCAACGAGAACAAGCGCCCTCGCGCGGAGGCCGGCGAGACGGTTTCGCTCGGCAAGCTCGAAACCATCAAGACCGGCGACACGCTGTCGAGCGGCAAGACCGCGCCAAAGGCGCTGGTGAGCGTCACGCCGTCGGCGCCGGTGCTGGCGATGGCGGTCGCAGCGGCCGACCGCAAGGACGACGTCAAGCTCGGCCAGGCGTTGCTGCGGCTGAACGAGGAAGACCCGTCGCTGACCATGGTCCAGAACCCGCAAACCCACGACACCGTGCTGTGGGGGCAGGGCGAGATGCATCTGCGTGTTGCGCTCGAACGGCTGCACGACCGTTTCGGCGTCAACGTCAAGTCGCATCCGCCGGCGATCGGCTATCAGGAAACCATCCGCAAGGCGATCACCCAGCGCGGACGACACAAGAAGCAGTCCGGCGGACACGGCCAGTTCGGCGACGTGGTGCTGGAGATCAAGCCGATGCCGCGCGGCGCGGTTTCGAATTCCAGGAGAAGGTCGTCGGCGGCGCGGTACCGCGGAATTATATCGGCGCGGTTGAAGAAGGCGTCGTCGATGGGCTCGTGCGCGGGCCGCTCGGCTTTCCCGTCATCGATGTGCAGGTGACGTTGACCGACGGTTCCTACCACAGCGTGGATTCCTCGGACCTTGCCTTCCGGACCGCGGCGCGGATCGGCGTTACCGAAGCGCTGCCGCAGTGCCAGCCGGTGCTGCTGGAACCGATCCATCTGGTGGACATCGTCTGTCCCACCGAGGCCACGGCCAAGATCAACGCCATCCTGTCGGGACGGCGCGGACAGATTCTCGGCTTCGACACCCGCGAGGGCTGGCAGGGCTGGGATCGCGTGCGCGCGATGATGCCGGAAGCCGAGATCGGCGAACTGATCGTGGAATTGCGATCGGCGACCGCCGGTGCCGGCAGCTTCACGCGGCAGTTCGACCGCATGGCCGAGGTGACGGGCCGCGCCGCCGACCAGATCATCGCCGCGCACCGCGTCGCGGCCTAGTTTCGCCGGTTATCGGCCTTTTCAGCGCGCCGCTCTTGCTTGTGCAAGAGCGGCGCGCTTTATCTTTTTTGCGGTTTGGAACGGCGGGTCTTATTGATACTTCATAGTTTAAAATTGATGCTTGAAACTGGTATTCATACGATATATCTATATTCGGCAAGGATTGAGAGAAGACCTTCCATGATCACCGCCAATCAGCTCAGGGCTGCGCGCGCTCTCCTGAACGTCGATCAGCGGGAAATTGCGGAGCTGGCGGACCTTTCGGTTCCAACCATTCAGCGCATGGAAGCCAGCGAAGGCGTCATCCGTGCCAATGTCGATTCTCTCATGAAGCTGGTGACGGCGTTGGAGAACGCCGGGATCGAATTGATCAATCCGGGGGCTCAGAGCGCGTCAGGGGGACGGGGCGTCCGGCTGCGTGAACATGTCGCCAACCCGAAGACAAGGAGCGTGCGCCAGCCCAAGCAGCCTTCCGCGCGAGCCATGGAGCGGGCGCGATAAATATCAGCAAAGATCGCGATAATCTTCGCCCACGATTATCTCAAGGTGTGACGGCTCCCTTGTCCACCCGTTCGAGCAGCGCAAGCAGGCCCTTCAGCATCGCTGTTGGCGAAGGCGGGCAGCCGGGAATGTGGAGGTCGACCGGAATGACGTCGCCGACGCCACCGACCACCGCATAGCTGCCGGCGAAGCAGCCGCCATCCTTCGCGCAATCTCCGATCGCGACCACCCATTTGGGATCGGGAGTCGCGTCATAGGTCCGCATCAGCGCCTCGCGCATGTTCTTGGTCACGGGACCCGTCACCATCAAGACATCGGCATGGCGCGGCGAGGCGACAAAGCGCAGGCCAAAGCGTTCGACGTCGTAATAGGCGTTGTTGAGCGCGTGGATTTCAAGTTCGCAAGCATTGCAGGACCCCGCGTCGACCTCCCTTATCGAGAGGCTGCGGCCAAGACGTCGCCGCGCGACGCGTCCGACGGCAGTGGCGAGTTCGCGTAAGCCGGCATCATCCGGCGATGGTGCCGTTTCGGTCAACGGCCGAAAAAACAGGCTCTTAAAAAGCAGCTTGCGCATTTCGTGCTGTCCTTAGAGATCGTGACCTGAATAGGAGCAGTTG
Organism: uncultured Alphaproteobacteria bacterium; assembly: GCA_963722265.1. GTDB lineage: Bacteria > Pseudomonadota > Alphaproteobacteria > Rhizobiales > Xanthobacteraceae > Bradyrhizobium. The sequence continues at coordinate 493,683 of CAVRKR010000006.1, forward strand.
AACGACTTGTTGCAGAGTGGAAAATCCGCAACGATGTTGTTCTCGATCGCCGCCTCGAGCAGCGGCCATTGAAACCAGGAGGGGTCGCGGAGATGGCAGCGCACGACGCGATCGCCCGCTAAGCTCACCCAGACCAACACATCGCCCCGGAATGCCTCGGTAACTCCGAAACCCTCGCGGTCGCCGGCCGGATTGAGACTGATGCCAACAGGTCCGCCCGGCAGCCGGTCGAGGATTTGCTCGATCAACGACAGACTCTGGTCGACTTCGCGAATACGAATCCAGACGCGGGCATCGACGTCACCGGCATCAAGCAGCGGAATGTCAAATCTGAGCTGGTCATATGGCGCGTACCTCAAGTTGTGCCGCGCATCGAAGGCGCGGCCGCTTGCACGGCCCACATAGCCTCCGGCGCCGTACTGACGCACCAGTGACGGCTGTGTAAACCCGGTACTCACGGTTCGATCCTGGAGTGACGCGGTGTTGTCGTAGAGCTCCACGAGCTGCGGAAATGCTTTTCGGATTTCGGCGATCAACATGCGAAGTTGCGCCGGTCCCTCCGGCGCGATGTCGCGCGCAAGGCCCCCGGGCACGATGCGATCCATCATCAGGCGATGGCCGAAACAAGCGTCCGCCGCCCGCAAGCAGCGCTCGCGCAGGATGCCGGTCTGCGCATGCATCAGGACGAAAGAGGCGTCGTTGCAGATCGCGCCGATATCGCCGAAGTGATTGGCGAGCCGTTCGAGCTCGGCCATCAAGGCGCGCAGAAAGACGGCGCGCGGTGGAACCTGCACCTCGGCCGCAGCTTCGACTGCATTCGCAAACGCAAGTGCGTACGCTACCGTGCTGTCACCGGAGGTGCGCCCCGCGAGGCGTGACGCCTTCTCGATCGAGGCTCCGGCCATGAGCGATTCGATACCCTTATGAACGTAGCCGAGACGCTGCTCGAGGCGGACCACGGTTTCGCCGTTGACGGTGAAGCGGAAATGACCGGGCTCGATGATGCCGGCGTGCACCGGACCAACCGCGATTTGATGCAGGCTTTCGCCCTCCGACGGCAAAAATTGATACGTCGTCGAAATCGAGGGCACTTCGACCCGAGTTCCTAGTGGGCGCTTCACGCCCCAGCGGCCATGGTCGAGCCAAGGCCGCTGGTCTCGAAGGTCGGGCGATTCTGACCCACAGAGGTCATGGATTGCCCGTTCGAGGCGGATCGCGGGCGGATGCACCTGTCCGACCGACGGGAACTTGCCGTCCCGGCATTCGATCGTCACGACGACGATCTCGGCGTCCTGCAACAGCGCCATGTGCACCTTATCGGCGTCACCCCAAAGTCCGAACAACGTCATACGGCCTGCCGCAAGTTCGCCGGTGAGCATACGCCATGTTTCGGGGCTCACGACGACGCGCGGCGTGGGCCTGTGCCCTTCGACCCTTTGACCCGGAATTTCTTCGATCAGCATGGGCCTATCCTAGAAGCTTTGCGACGTTCTGGAACCACAAGACCAATTGCGGCGGCAGGTAGATTCCAGCCATGAACACCAGCGCCAAATGGACGAACATCGGCACATAGGATGCCTTTGCTTCGGCGCTCGTGCCGCGTGGCTCGCCAAAAGCAATGCTGTTCAACCGCAGGAACAAGGCACCGAAGCCAATGAGCAAGCCGGCAACCAACACAATAGCGAGCAGCGGCTGGCGGGCGAAGGTGGAACTGACGACGAGAAACTCGCTCATGAAGATACCGAGCGGGGGAAGGCCGGCGATCGCGACGACGCCAAGCACGAGACCCCAACCAAGCACGGGGTTGGTTTCGGTGAGCCCACCCATCTCGGCGATCTTCTGCGTGCCTTTGGCCTGCGCGATGTGACCGACCGCAAAGAAGATCGCCGACTTTGTCAGGCTGTGCATCGCCATGTGCAACAGTCCGGCGAAATTGGCGATCGGCCCGCCCATGCCGAAGGCGAACACGATGATGCCCATGTGCTCGATCGACGAATAGGCGAACATGCGCTTGATGTCGCGACGCCGGTAAAGCATGAATGCCGCGAAAACGACCGAGATGAGACCCAGTGTCACCATCAGCGGGCCAGATGCGAGAGCGGACGGGTTCACTGCGAGCAGCATCTTGAAACGCAGCAGCGCGTAGAGTGCGACGTTGAGCAGGAGCCCCGACAGCACCGCCGAAATCGGCGTTGGACCTTCGGCATGCGCATCGGGCAGCCAGGCGTGCAGCGGCGCCAACCCTATCTTGGTGCCATAGCCGAGCAGCAAAAAGACGAACGCCACGTTCAGGAGTTCTGGGCTGAATCTGCTGGCGTGCTCGATAAGCGTCGTCCACACCATGGCGTCGGCACCTTCGCCGATCACCGGTCGCGCCGCCATGTAAACGAGGATCGTTCCGAACAGCGCGAGGGCAATGCCGACGCTGCCAAGGATGAAATATTTCCACGCAGCCTCCAGCGCTTCATGGGTGCGGTAGATTCCGACCATCAATACGGTGGTGAGGGTCGCGAGCTCGACGGCCACCCACATCAGGCCGATATTGTTTGCGACCAGCCCGAGGTTCATGGCGAACATCAGGGTCTGATACATGGCGTGGTAAAAGCGCAAGTGATTGGGCGTTAGTCGGCCGATCTCCAACTCGTGAGCGATATAACTGGCGCTGAATACGCTGGTCGTGAAGGCGACGAAGGTCGTCAGCACGATAAAGGCGTTGTTCAGATCGTCAATGAAAAGGTAACCGCCTGCCGGAGGCCTATCGAACAGGAGCAAAACCGCCGCGATCAGAGTGCCGAAGGTGGCCAGCACGTTGAGGCGAGCCGCCACCCAATAGTTGGGCAGCAGCGCCAGCACCGCGGCAGTCACCGCGGGAATGAACAGTACCGCCGTCAGCGGCTCGATAGGAAGTTGGGCGAGTAAATTGTTCACCGCCGCTCTCCGCGAAATTCGTCGAGTGCCTCAAGTTCAACGGAATCGAACCGCTCGCGGATCCGGAACAGGAACACACCAATCACGATGAAGGCGATCAGAACCGAGAATGCCACGCTGATTTCGACGACGAGTGGCATGCCTCTGGCAGCGGTGGCAGCAAGGATCAGACCGTTCTCGATCGACATGAAACCGATGATCTGGCTGACCGCGTTGCGCCGCGTCACCATCATGAGCAGGCCAAGCAGCAGGATCGACAAGGCAAACGCGAGATCCTCGCGCGCCAAGGGATCGGCCGTTTCGGCCGCCTTGAGCATGACGACCATCGAAAGCGCCGTAAGCCCGACACCTAAGAGCAAGGTCGGTCCAATGCCGACGACAGTCTCGATCCCCCGGTGGATGCCGAGCTTGATCACGACGCGGTGCAGCGCGACTGGAATGATGATGCCTTTGAGCACGAGTGCGATCGCGGCTGGAACGTAAAGATGCGGCGCATTCTGGATGTGAGCCTGCCAAGCCACCGAGGCGGAGAGCACCACCGCATGCATCGCAAAGACGTTGAGCAGTGCAAACATACGGTCCTGGTAGAGCAGCATGAAACTCACCAGCACCATGGTGCCCGCCAGCATATGCGCGACGTCGAGGGGAAAGGTATTCATCAGAAGCTCCGTGACACGAAGAGCAGAAGCATGCCCAGCAATCCCAACATCAGGGCGATGCCCAAGAAATCCGGAACACGGAAGACGCGCATCTTTGCGATCGAGGTCTCGAACAGGGCTAACAGAAAGCCGCCTACCGCGAGCTTTCCGAGGTAACTGATCAAGCCGATCGCATAGGCTTCCAGGCCGCCGCCTGCGAGCGCCAGTCCCCATGGCATGAAGATGCAGGCGATCAGCGAGAGATAGAGTAACAGCTTGAGGGCGGCGGCAAACTCCAGGACCGCAAGATGCCTTGCAGAATATTCCAGCACCATGGCCTCGTGCACCATGGTGAGCTCGAGATGGGTGGCCGGGTTGTCAATGGGAATGCGAGCGTTTTCGGCGAGCGCGACGATCACAAGCGCAATGAGCGCCAGCCCAAGCGAAACGCGCAGGCTGGCATGAGTTTGCATGAATTCGGCGATCACCGAGAGCTGAGTTGAACCGGCAAGGAGGGCGAGAGTGAACACAATCATGATCATCGCCGGCTCGGCGAGCGAGGCGAACATCATCTCGCGGCTTGAGCCGATGCCGCCGAAGCTGGTGCCGACGTCCATTCCGACAAGCGCCAGAAAGAACCGCGACGAGCCGATCAGCGCCGTGAGCGCAATCAAGTCGGCGGTCCAGCTGAACTGCAGTTGCACCGCGAAAGTCGGGACCAGCGCGGCGGCCACCCACGTTGCGGCAAAGATCAGGTATGGGCCGCTGCGGTACAGCCAGGATGCGTTCTCTGCCAGTACAGCCTCCTTGCGGATCAGACGCAAGAGATCGCGGTAGGGCTGCAGGACTGGCGGTCCCTGGCGCCGCAGCAGGCGCGCCTTAAGTTTGCGCGTATAGCCCAGCAGCAGCGGCGCCAGAATGAGCACAAGCATCATCTGCGCGCCTTGAGTAATGAGATTGAGGATCAGGACCATACCAGCATCACCAGCATGAGAAAGAACAGTAGGATGACGAGCAGCGCAAACACCAGGCTGAGGTATTTGCGAATGGTCAGGAACTGTAGATAGCTGAGCTGGTCGGCAGCGAACCAGATGGCGCCGCCGAGTGGAGCATAGAGCACATCCCAGGTGAGATCGCGTAGCCTGATGGTGAGCCGCGCAGCCGTGGTATCGCCAGGCGCCGGCATCGCGACATCCTCGCGCAGGTCAAACAGCGGGCCGAACACGCGGCGGATCGGCTGGGCGAAGCCGCCGGCGGTGTATTGCGTGGCCGGGCTCTGATCCGGAAAGCCGCAGTCCCAGGCTGGACCGCGACGCACCGCGCGCGAGGCGAAGCGGTGGATGACCTCGATCGCCGCGAGCGTCGATATCGTGATGAAGAGGAAGACCAGGAGCCCGTTATAGGAGCTGCGGCTCTCGGCGATCGGGACGATCGACAGCCACGGGTTGGCGAACTGGACCGGCATGCGCTCAGCCACCAGCATGTTCACGGCCGGCGCGAGCGCGTCGATGATCGGGGCCGGGATGATTCCGATCAGCAGACACAGGCCGGCGAAAATGAACATTGCCGCGAGCGACCAGCGATCGACCTCCTGCGCGCCTGCCGCAACGGTTGTGCGCGGCCGCCCCAGGAAGCTGACGCCGAACGCCTTGACGAAGCAGGCCGCGGCGAGCGCCGCCGACAATGCCAGCATCACGCCGACAGTGGGCACGATCAGCTTGATGCCCCAGGACGGGACGGCCGGGCTCAGCAGGATCGCCTGGAAGACGAGCCACTCCGAGACGAAGCCGTTGAGCGGCGGCAGGGCCGAGATCGCCATGCATCCCACGAGGAACGTGAAGGCGGTGAGCGGCATGCCCCGAATGAGGCCGCCAAGATGCTCCATGTCGCGCTCGCCGGTCGCCGTCAATATGGCGCCGGAACCGAAGAACAGCAGGCTCTTGAAGATGCTGTGATTGACGACGTGGAGCAGCGCCGCGGTCATGGCGAGCGCGGCTGCCGCCGGCATCGCGTTCGCCTTGAAGGCTAGCGCAAGGCCGAGGCCGATGAAGATGATGCCGATATTCTCCACGGTGTGGTAGGCGAGCAGGCGCTTGAGGTCGTGCTGCATCAGTGCGCTAAGCACCCCGATGACGCAGGTGATGCCGGCAAGCGGGATTATGACGATGCTCCACCACCAGGCCGGTATGCCGCTGAGGTCGAATACAATACGGATGAAGCCGTAGACCGCGACCTTGGTCATGACGCCGCTCATCAACGCCGACACGTGGCTGGGAGCCGCGGGATGAGCGAGCGGTAGCCAGACATGCAACGGCACCAGTCCCGCCTTTGAGCCGGCGCCGAGAATGGCCAGGATCAAGACTAGCCCGGAGAGAGCGGTTGGCGCGCTGCGCATCTCGTCGAACGAATAACCGCCGCTGCCGCCCGCCAGCAATCCGAACCCGAGCAGCAGGCTGAGCGTACCGAAGCTCGCCATGACGATGTAGACGTAGCCAGCGTGGCGGTTATCGGGATCACGATGGTGCGCCATCACCAGCGCCCAGGAGGTTAACGACATGAATTCCCAGGACACCAGAAAGGTGAAGGCGTCGTCGGCCAGCACCACAAGGTTCATGCCGGCGAGAAATGCCGCATAGAATGGGAGGACCCGGCCAGGCGCTTCCTCGTGCCTGCCATAGCCGATGGCGAAAAGGCTCGCGCTGGCGCCGCCCAGGTTCACCACGGCGAGGAAGAACGCAGCGAGCGCATCGATCCGAAAATGCGCGCCGACCCACGGCAATCCGAGGGGCAGAGTCAGCGCTGATGCCGTACTGCCAGCGCTCAGCAACTGCGTGAGCGCCACGACCAAGATCACCAGGCAAATGACAAGACAAGCCCCGTAAATCGGGCGCGTCGCGGCCGACCATCGCATCGTGGCCGCCGCCAGCAAGGGCAGGCCGAGGAAGGCCGACACGCTGCACAGGGCGACGACGACAGGCGTCATCCGATTTTTCCTCCGCCATCATGGCAGGCTATCCGCAGCCGCGGATCGGGAATCACGGCCATACCGACACCCCAAACAGCAGAGCGATGAGCGCCACGAATACGAGGCTGAGGTATTTGCGAATGGTCAGGAACTGCAGGTGATTGAGATGATCGGTCGCGAACCAGATGGCGCCGCCGAGTGGAGCATAGAGCACATCCCAGGTGAGATCGCGTAGCCTGATGGTGAGCCGCGCAGCCGTGGTATCGCCAGGCGCCGGCATCGCGACATCCTCGCGCAGGTCAAACAGCGGGCCGAACACGCGGCGGATCGGCTGGGCGAAGCCGCCGGCGGTGTATTGCGTGGCCGGGCTCTGATCCGGAAAGCCGCAGTCCCAGGCTGGACCGCGACGCACCGCGCGCGAGGCGAAGCGGTGGATGACCTCGATCGCCGCGAGCGTCGATATCGTGATGAAGAGGAAGACCAGGAGCCCGTTATAGGAGCTGCGGCTCTCGGCGATCGGGACGATCGACAGCCACGGGTTGGCGAACTGGACCGGCATGCGCTCAGCCACCAGCATGTTCACGGCCGGCGCGAGCGCGTCGATGATCGGGGCCGGGATGATTCCGATCAGCAGACACAGGCCGGCGAAAATGAACATTGCCGCGAGCGACCAGCGATCGACCTCCTGCGCGCCTGCCGCAACGGTTGTGCGCGGCCGCCCCAGGAAGCTGACGCCGAACGCCTTGACGAAGCAGGCCGCGGCGAGCGCTGCCGACAATGCCAGCATCACGCCGACCGCGGGGACCAGGAACTTCAGGCCCCATTGCGGCAGGATCGGGCTCAGCAGGATCGCCTGGAAGACGAGCCACTCCGAGACGAAGCCGTTGAGCGGCGGCAGGGCCGAGATCGCCACGCATCCCACGAGGAACGTGAAGGCGGTGAGCGGCATGCCCCGAATGAGGCCGCCAAGATGCTCCATGTCGCGCTCGCCGGTCGCCGTCAATATGGCGCCGGAACCGAAGAACAGCAGGCTCTTGAAGATGCTGTGATTGAGAACGTGGAACAGGGCCGCGGTCATGGCGAGCGCGGCTGCCGCCGGCATCGCGTTCGCCTTGAAGGCTAGCGCAAGGCCGAGGCTGACGAAGATGATGCCGACGTTTTCGATCGTGCTGTAGGCGAGCAGGCGCTTGAGGTCCTTCTCCATCATGGCGTGAAGAATTCCCATGACGGCGGTGATGCTGCCGAGGAAAAGGACAACCACACTCTCCTGCCATGTCGGCGGTCCCAGGAGGTCGAATACGACGCGAATGAAACCGTAGACCGCGACCTTGGTCATGACGCCGCTCATCAGCGCCGACACGTGGCTGGGAGCCGCGGGATGAGCGAGCGGCAGCCAGACATGCAACGGCACCAGGCCGGCCTTGGAGCCGGCGCCGAGCAACATCAGGATCAACACCAATGCTGCCGCGTAAGGTGTGTGTTGCGCGGCGCGAATGGCGGCAAATCCGTAATCTCCCGCCGGTCCCGCCAGCAGGCCGAAGGCCAGCAGAAGTGCGAGCGTGCCGAAGCTTGCCATCACCAGATAGACGTAGCCGGCCCTGGCGTTGCCCGCTTCGCGGTGGTGCGCCATGACCAGCGCCCAGGAAACCAGCGACATGAATTCCCAGCAGAGCAGATAGGAAAACGCATCGTCCGCCAGCACCACGAGATTCATGCCGGCGAGAAAGGCCGGGAAGAAGGGGAGCACGCGGCCCGGCGCCGGCTCGTGATGCCCATAGCCGAGACCATAGAGGCTCGTCACGGCTCCTCCGAGATTGACGACGACAAGGAAAAACGCTGCCAACGCATCGAGGCGGAAATGGGCGCCGAGCCACGGCAATCCGATCGGCAATGTCAGACCGGCGTCGATCGCATGATCGCCGAGCAGCCACTGTAAGGATGCGATCAAGTTGATCGCGGACACGGCCAAAGTTGCGCCGTAGACAATGGCCGTAGAGAATCTTGAGCCGCTCAGAACGATCGCCAGAATCGCCAACCCGAGCAATCCGGCAACGCACGCCATTTGCAGAGTGACGGCCGACATTATTTCCGCGCCCTCGTTCTGCCCGACGATTTGGCCGTCGACCGCGCCGCGAGATTGGGCGCAACCGAACCCGGATTCGCTCTCAGCCGCACCCCGCGCCCCTGCGATTGGCTGGCAGCGCCTTCGTCGATCATCTCGATCCCCGCCGCGTCGAATGCGGCGATCAGCTTGACCAGCGAATCGACATTGCCACGGACCATCGTTTCAGAGGCCTCCATCCGCTGAATGGTTGGTACGGAAAGCCCTGACAGCTCCGCGAGCCGGCGCTGATCGATGCCGAGAAGCACCCGCGCGGCTCGCAGTTGAGCCGCCGTGATCATTGGCTTGCCTTGTTGCAGGGACCCCGGACGGGATTAGGCATCATCTATGCATGATAATTTATGATGTTAGAATGTCAATAAATGATATTTCAGATATCTAATCTAAGGGATATGGACCGGTATTTTAACGGTTATCGCGGGCGTAAATAGACTTGGGCGCGCCGGGCACTGCCGCAAATCGAATGCTCTCCATGAAGCCTATCGCCCGAGCCCGGGTTCTGATTTGCATCAAGATCGGGGGCCTATCTTTGTCGACGTGCTTTTGAGGCCCGGCGCTGAAAACGAGCGTCGCCGCCATAGTTCGCTGGTGGCATTGACAGCTAACCCGGCTTGCCCGATTTGAACATCGACGCGTCTCTCGGTGGACGCCGCAACAGGATTGGCGATGACGGCCACGATCAAACCCCGCGCAGCATGCCTGATCGGATGGCCGGCGGCGCATTCGCGCTCGCCGCTGATCCATCATTACTGGCTGCGAACGCTGGGCATCGAGGGCGGCTACAATATCGAGGCGGTGCCGCCCGAAGGGTTTGCCGAATTCGTGATGCACCTGTCGGCGCATGGCTTTGTCGGCGCCAACGTCACCATTCCGCATAAGGAGCGTGCGCTGGCGCTGACGGTGCCGGACGCGCGGGCGCGTGCGGTCGGCGCGGCCAACACGCTGTGGTACGAGGGCAGTGAGCTGCGCTCGACCAACACCGACATCGAAGGTTTCATCAACAATCTCGACGCGAGCGCGAAGGGGTGGGACGGAATCGAAGACGCGCTGGTGCTGGGCGCCGGCGGCTCGTCGCGCGCGGTGGTGTTCGGACTGATTGAGCGCGGCATCAAATGCATACATCTGGCGAACCGAACCATCGACCGCGCGCGGGCGCTTGCGGATCAATTCGGTAAGACGGTGCACCCTCTTCCATGGGAGGCGATCCGCGGTGCGTTGCCGAACGCCGGAGTGTTGGTCAACACCACCTCGCTTGGCATGCACGGCCAACCGGCACTTGACGTCGACATCGGCCTGCTCCCTGCGCACGCGATCGTCGCCGACCTCGTCTATGTGCCGCTGGAAACACCATTGCTGGCCGCCGCGCGCGCCCGCGGACTGCGAACGGCGGACGGACTCGGCATGTTGCTGCATCAGGCGGTGCGCGGATTCGAATTATGGTTCGGCCGGCGTCCGCAGGTCACATCCGAACTCCGGGCGCTGGTCGAGGCCGATCTCACGAATGTTTGAGGGGGAATATCATGATAGCGTCGGCGTCCATCGCTAAGGTGCGTGTGCTGGAGGACACTACATGGCCATTTATCGTTCCACCCTCACTCGTCCGCTCGTCGCCGCCGCGATGGTGGTTGCATCATCCCTGCTGGCGGTCGCCCAACAGCCACCCACGCCGTCGCGGGTGCGCGGCACCATCGAGAGCGTTGACGGCGATGTGCTGTCGGTCAAATCGCGCAGCGGCGAGAACGTCAAATTGCACATGACCGGCGATATCCGGCTGGTCGGAATCATCAAGATATCGCTCGCTGACATCAAGCTCGGCTCTTTCATCGGCACCACCACCGTGCCCGGGCCAGACGGCCGCCAGGACGCGGTCGAGGTCCACGTCTTTCCGGAAAACATGCGCGGCACCGGCGAGGGATCGCGGCCCTACGATCTGCGTCCCAACTCGACCATGACCAACGCGACGGTCGCCGAGACCGTCGCCGGCAATGACGGCCAGACCCTGATGATCAAGTACAAGGACGGCGAGAAGAAAGTCGTGGTTGGTCCCGACACTCCGGTGGTGACCTATGTTCCCGCCGACAGGTCCGAATTGAAGGCCGGCGCCAAGATCATCGCCTTTGTCAAGCAACTGCCCGACGGATCGTTCGAAACCAACCGCATCAGCATCGGCCGCGACGGGCTGACGCCGCCGATGTGAAGACCAGGAATAACCCCGCCCTTTGCGGGGTATTTCCTTTCTGATTCGTTGCTCAACCGAAACCTTTGAGGGAAAGACCATGCTGAAAATCTCTTCGTGGACGCCGCGTGCGCTCGTGGCCTCGTTCGCTGTCATGTCCGTGTTCGCCTCGGCAGCGTGGGCCCAGCAACCGCAGACGGTCCGCATCCGCGGCGCCATCGAAAGCGTCGATGGTCCGATGCTGATGATCAAGACGCGCGAGGGCACCGATGTGAAGGTGCGCATGACCGACAATGTGGCGGTGTTCGGCGTCGCCAAGACCGAACTGTCGGAAATCAAGCCGGGATCCTACATCGGCGTGTCCGCGATGCCGGAGCCCGACGGCACCCAGAAGGCGCTTGCCGTTCACATCTTCCCCGAAAATCAGCGCGGCAGGGCCGAAGGCTTCCGGCCCTGGGACCTCAAGCCCAACTCCACCATGACCAACGCGACCGTCGCCGAAACCGTCAAGGGCACCGACGGCCAGAACATCCTAGTGAAATACAAGGACGGCGAAAAGAAAGTCATGGTGCCGCCCGGAACGCCGATCGTCACTTTCGTCGTCGGCGACAAATCCGAGGTGAAGGCCGGCGCCAAGATCATCATCTTCGGCGCGGTGAAGAAGGACGACGGCACGCTGGAAGCCGACCGCGTCAACGTCGGCCGCGACGGAATCATGCCGCCGATGTGAGGTGAAGGGGAAGGCCCTCAACGCGTCGTCCCTGCGAAAGCAGGGACCCATAACCCCGAGGTTAATTCCGCCTGTGGTTATGGATCCCGGCTCGCGCTCGCTTTGCTCGCTTGGCCGGGACGACGATAAAGTTTGTTACACCGCCAGCACGTGGTCGTCGATTTCGGCGATGGTGTTGACGCCGCACAGACCCATGGTCGTCAGGAGTTCGTTGCGGATGATGTCGATCGCCTTGGTGACGCCCGGGCCTCCGAAGGCGCCGAGGCCGTGAATATAAGCGCGACCGATCATGCAGGACTTGGCGCCGAGCGCGAGCGCCCGCATCACGTCCTGACCGGAGCGGATGCCGCCGTCGAACATGATCTCCATCCTGTCGCCGACCGCATCGACAATCTCGGGCAGGGCTTCGATCGACGAAGGTGCGCCGTCGAGCTGACGGCCGCCATGGTTGGAAACCACCAGCGCCTGCGCGCCGGATTTCGCCGCCTCATTGGCGTCCTCGGCGTCGAGAATCCCCTTCAGGATCAGCTTGCCGGGCCAGATGCTGCGAACCCAGTCGACGTCCCTCCAGTTCAGCGTGGTGTCGAACTGCGTGCCGATCCAGGTTCCGAGCGAAGTAATGTCGTCGGTGCCCTTGAGATGGCCGACGAGATTGCCGAAGGTGCGGCGCTTGCCGCGCAGGACGCCAGCCACCCAGGCCGGCTTGGTGGCGAAATCGAATAGCTTTGACAGCGTCCATTCCGGCGGCACCGTCATGCCGTTCTTGATGTCAGCATGGCGCTGGCCGATCACCTGAAGGTCGACGGTCAAAACCAGCGCGCTGCATTTGGCCGCAATCGCGCGTTCGATCAGCGCCTTGATGAAGCCGCGGTCCTTCATCACGTACAACTGGAACCAGAACGGCTTGTCGACATTGGCGGCGACATCCTCGATCGAGCAGATCGACATCGTGCTCAGGGTGTAAGGAATTCCTGCAGCGTTCGCGGCGCGGCAGGCATGAATTTCGCCGTCGCCATATTGCATGCCGGTCAGTCCCACCGGCGCCAGGATCAGGGGAAGTGCCGCAGGTTCGCCTAGAATGGTGGTGGAAGGATCGCGCTTGGATACATCGACCAGGATGCGCTGGCGGAATTTGATCCGTTCAAGATCCTCACGGTTTGCGCGCAGCGTTTCCTCGGCGTAGGAGCCGCGGTCGGCGTAATCGAAAAATGCCTTCGGCACCTTTCGCATATGGCGCTGCCGCAGATCCTCGATACAGGTGATGTGTTTCATGGAGTTCCCGGCCCTTCTTGTATTTGCCGCCTTCTCTGTTCATCTAGCATGCTTGGGCGCCTCGCAAAATCGCGACAGCAAGGGAGGTTCGCATGACCGGATCACGCTCGAAGCCCGCCGGTGCCAAAGCTACGGAAAAGCGCAAGCTCGACGAGGTCCTGGAGGAGGGGCTGGAAGAGACCTTTCCCGGATCAGACCCGGTCAATGTCACCCAGCCGCCTCCCTCCAGGGCTGACCATCACGTCAAACGCAAGGACTAAGCCGGCATCCGTGGAAGGCAGTAACAGATAATTTCATTTGTTATCAATGATTTAAGTATCGGTCCTTGCCGCAGCGGCCCGAAATGATTTATTATATTTTTTGAAGTCATTTTAGCGCCGAAAGCATTATAACCGCTGGCACGTTAGGATGTGCGGGCGTTTCGTGCTTCCCGCCTGGTGGTTGGAGAAGTACGGGCGGTGCTGGGGGTCATATGAGCCGCAAATATTTCGGTACGGATGGGATTCGTGGCCTCGCCAACGGACTGATCACGCCTGAGCTGGCGCTCAAGGTCGGCCAGGCCGCCGGACTGGTATTTCAGCGCGGCGAGCATCGCCATCGTGTCGTCATCGGCAAGGATACGCGTCTTTCCGGCTACATGATCGAATATGCGATGGTGGCCGGCTTCACCTCCGTGGGCATGGATGTGCTGCTGCTCGGCCCGATGCCAACGCCGGCGGTCGCGATGCTGACCAAGTCGATGCGCGCCGATCTCGGCGTGATGATTTCCGCCTCCCATAATCTGTTCGAAGACAACGGCATCAAATTGTTCGGCCCGGAAGGCTTCAAGCTGTCAGACGATGTCGAGAAGCAGATCGAGTTGCTGCTCGACGAATCCCTCGACCGGCGTCTGGCGCAAAGCGCGAGCCTCGGGCGCGCTCGCCGCATCGACGGCGTCCATGACCGCTACATCGAATTCGCCAAGCGGACGCTGCCGCGCGAACTCAGTCTCGACGGCCTGCGCGTCGTGGTCGATTGCGCCAATGGCGCCGCCTACAAGGTCGTGCCGGAAGCGCTGTGGGAACTGGGCGCCGACGTCATTTCGATCGGCGTCGATCCGGACGGCTTCAACATCAACAAGGAATGCGGATCGACTTCGCCTGAGGCCTTGAGCCGCAAGGTGCGTGAAATGCGCGCCGATATCGGCATCGCGCTCGACGGCGACGCCGATCGGGTGATCCTGGTCGACGAGCGCGGACATCTGGTCGATGGCGACCAGCTGCTCGCGGTGATCGCGCAAAGCTGGAAGGAAGACGGCCGGCTTTCCAAGCCGGGCATCGTCGCCACCGTGATGTCGAATCTTGGGTTGGAGCGCTTCCTCGAGCGCCACGGCATCGAGCTGGTCCGCACGCCGGTCGGCGACCGTTACGTGCTGGAGCGGATGCTGGGCGGCGGTTACAATCTCGGTGGCGAACCGTCCGGCCACATTATCCTGTCGGACTATACCACCACCGGCGACGGCTTCGTCGCGGCGCTTCAGGTGCTGGCGGTCGTGCAAAAACTCCGCCGTCCGGTTTCGGAAGTCTGTCGCCGCTTCGATCCGCTGCCGCAGATACTGAAGAATGTGCGTTATCGCAGCGGCAAACCACTCGATGACGCCGACGTCAAATCCGCCATCGATGCCGGCGAGAAGCGGCTCAACGGCCACGGCCGTTTGCTGGTGCGCTCCTCCGGCACCGAGCCCGTGATCCGCGTGATGGGCGAGGGCGACGACCGCTCGGCTGGTCGAGGAAGTGGTCGATCATATCGTCTCCGCGCTCGGCGAGGCGGCGGCATAGATCACGATCCGATTAGATTGAATCGGACCATGATCTCATCTCGTTGTTAGCATGATCTTTTCGGAAAACCGGTCTCCACTTTTCCGGATCATGCTCTACCGCCAGGCGCATCACAGCCATTTTGTAATGGTGGTGGTCGGCGAAACGCCGCCAGCGTAGGAAGTGCGCTTGAGCCCTACGAATCCTTTCCGGGAATGATCCATTGAACAAGTCTGTCGCCGTCTCCGAGCAAGCGCTGGCCGCGCCGGTCGAGGTGCGCGACACGCCGGCCTGAAGGCAGGCGCGGCCGGACCGGCCTATATCGTGCTTGCCGGCATCAGCTTCTCGCATTTCCTCAACGACACCATGCAGTCGCTGATCGCATCGGTGTATCCGATCCTGAAGGCCAACTATGCGCTGGATTTCGCGCAGATCGGGTTGATCACGCTGGCGTTCCAGTTCACCGCGTCGCTGTTGCAGCCGGCCGTCGGTCATCTCACCGACAAGAAGGCGCAGCCATTTTCGCTGGCGATCGGCATGTCCTCGACCTTCTTCGGTCTGTTGCTGCTCAGCGTCGCCCGGCACTACTCCGTCATCCTGCTCGCCGCGGCGCTGGTGGGTCTGGGCTCGGCGGTGTTCCACCCGGAATCGGCGCGGCATCGCGCGGCTTGCCTCGGGCGGCCGCTACGGTTTCGCGCAATCGGTGTTCCAGCTCGGCGGCAGCTTCGGTACCTCGATGGGCCCGTTGCTCGCGGCCTTGATCGTCGTGCCCTTCGGCCAGCCCAGCATCGCCTGGTTCTCGACCATCGCGTTTCTCGCGATCGTCGTGCTGTGGCGGATCGGCAAATGGTACAAGCCGCAGATCAAGGCCAGGAAGGCCGCGCCGATCGATCCGCATCCGGACGCGCCGAGTCGCCGCGGCGTCCTGATCGCGCTCGCGGTGCTGGTGGCGCTGTTGTTCTCCAAGCAGCTCTACGTCTCGAGCCTGTCGAGCTATTACATCTTCTATCTGATCGACCGGTTCGGCGTCTCGACTCAGGCGGCGCAGATCTATCTCTTCATCTTCCTCGCTGCGAACGCGGTCGGCGCGTTCCTCGGCGGTCCGCTGGGCGATCGCTTCGGCCGCAAGATCGTGATCTGGTTCTCGATATTGGGCGCGCTGCCGTTCACGCTGGCGCTGCCCTATGCGGGGCTTCACGCCAGCGCGGTGCTGACCGTGTTCATCGGCCTCATCATCTCCTCGACGTCCGCCTCGATCATCGTGTTTGCGCAGGAACTGGTGCCGCACCGGTTCGGGATGATCTCCGGCGTGTTCTTCGGCGTCGCGTTCGGCATTGGCGGCCTTGGCGCAGCCGCGCTCGGCAAGCTCGCCGACTACACCAGCATCGCCTTCGTCTATCAGGTCTGCGCGTTCCTGCCGGCGATCGGGCTGCTCGCGGTGTTCCTGCCGAGGATGCCGAGAGCGGCGCGCTAAAGTTGACTTCTTCAGGCACCGCCCTTCGCCCGGTTCCCATCAATGATTTATTAGCGAATGTGGCGATTCCTGCCTTCTTTGCCCATGCGGGTTCCGCAGCCCCGGAGTTTTGTTCGGAGAATATCAACCTTAAAAATTAGGGTTAAGCGCCGCTTAAGCATTTGGTGCGATCGTCCGGCCGTGAGTTTTCAGATGTGGGGCCTGCCTTGTCTGCCTCACCGGCCAAAAGGACGAAGCCAATGCGTAGCGTTAAGTCTCTCATCGCCGCCGGAGCGGCATCTCTGTTGTCGTCGATGGCTTTTGCCGCCGACCTGGCCATCGCGCCCCCGCCGATGCCGTATGCGCCCCCGGTCGCCGATTTCGGCGGCTGGTATCTGCGCGGCGACATCGGATTCAGCAATCAGAGAATCGACAACATCAGAAATTCGAACCCCGCGCTCTATGCCAATCTTCTCTCGCTCGACGAGAGGACTGGTTTTGACACCGGCGGTATCTTCGATCTCGGCGTCGGCTATCAGTTCAACATTGGCTGCGCGTCGATATCACCGGGCAGTATCGTGGCAACTCGAATTTTCACGGGCTTGACCTGACGAGCTTCCCGAACGGCGGTCAAACCGGGTTCGGTTCGGATATCTACAACGCCCAGAAGTCCGAGTGGCTGTTCCTCGCCAACGCTTACGTCGATCTCGGCACCTGGTGGTGCATAACGCCGTACATCGGCGCCGGCATCGGTACCGCACGCGTCACGATCGCGAATTTCACCGACCAGGGTGTCGCCACGCTGTTCCCGCCGGGCTCCGGCGTCGGTCCCAGCGTCGTCGCGGCCACGACCGGCTCCCAGTGGAATTTCGCCTGGGCGCTTCACGCCGGCCTCGCCTACAAGGTCACCCCCAACATGGCGATCGAACTTGGCTACAGCTATGTCAGCCTTGGCGATGGCGTGACCGGTCCCGACACTACGTTTGATCACTCGGCGGCGCGGCGCACGTGTTCACGTTCAAGAACATTACCTCGCAGGACCTCAAGCTGGGCGTGCGCTGGAATCTCGAAAGCCCGCCGGCCTACGCGCCGCCGCTCGTCACCAAGGGCTGATCGAAGCCTGATTGCTTAATCTCCGTTAACGGCGCGGGACCTTCCTGCGCCGTTTTGTTTTGCGTCGGCGTTCGCCCGCGCGACAACGATTGGTTAAGGTTAACGAGCGATGATCGACGCCAAGTTCAGAGTATCGGATGGGAGTATTTCGATGCGTAGGGTCCTGCTGGCGGCGGCGATGTTGGGAACGGCGACCTGTGCGCAGGCGGCCGACATGCCCGACTTTCTTCGCGGCTCGTACCTTCCCGGCCCCGTCGCGGCGGTCAACTGGCGCGGCTTCTATGTCGGAGGCCAGGTCGGCTACGGATCATCGGACGAGAATTTCAGCGGGTCGAATTCGACGATGCTTTCCGCTCTGCTTGACCACAATGTCATTCAGCAGATGGATGTTGCGAACTGGAATCTCGGTCTCGGCGGGATGTCAGCGCGCGCGCCCGGTTACGGCGCCTTCACCGGATACAACTGGCAATGGGATGACGTCGTCGCCGGCCTCGAAATGTCCTATCTGCACGGCTCGTTCGGGGGCAAGTCGACCGCCTCCAAGGAACTTGTTAGCGGTGCGGCGCTATCCGACAACTTCTTTCATGATGTTTCGGTTACGTCATCGGCGGCGATTTCGATCACGGATATGGCAACGTTTCGCGCCCGGGCGGCCTATTCGTTCGGATGTTTTCTCCCCTACGCCTTCGCCGGGGTAGCCCTCGGCAACGCCAACATCGCGCGCTCGGTATTGGTTACCGACGCTGTGAGCTTGACGGCGCTTGGAGTCTTCACCCCGCTGCAGCCGCTAACCGCCGACGACGCCGTGCACAATCACCTGATCTATGGCTATACCCTCGGTGTCGGTATCGACATCAATCTGATCGGCGGGCTGTTCCTGCGCGGCGAGTGGGAGTACGTCCGTTTCACTTCCGTCGTCGACACCAACATCAATACGGTGCGTGCGGGGCTCGCCTACAAGTTCTGACTGGAATTTCGCATATCGCCCCCACGGCCTGCGCTGATTGACATCGCCAATCCCGCCTGTTGCTCTGTCGTTCCATTGATGCGGGCGGCGAGCCATGAAGATTTACGGCGATATCAATTCCGGCAATTGCCTCAAGGTGAAATGGGTCTGCGACCGGCTTGCGCTACCCTATAGCTGGATTCCGATCGACATCCTCAAGCAGGAGAGCCGAACGGCGCAATTTCTCAAGCGCAACAGCGCGGGGCAGGTGCCGGTGGTCGAATTCGACGACGGCCGCACGCTGGCGCAATCGAACGCCATCATTTGCTACCTTGCTCGCGACAGCGACCTCATCCCCGTCGACGCCTTCGCCGCTGCCAAGATGGACGAATGGCTGTTCTGGGAGCAGTACAGCCATGAACCCTATATCGCGGGCTGCCGTTTCCAGTTGGTCTATTTGGGCCGGCCGGCGTCCGATCTCGACTCCGACAAGGTCAAACGCGGTTATGCGGCTCTGGCGCGGATGGAACACGAGCTCGCGTTGAGCCGATTTTTGGTCGGCGAAACCCTGTCCCTCGCCGATATCGCGCTGCTCGCCTATACCCGCCTCGCGCACGAAGGCGGCTTTCACCTCGATGGCTACGCCTCGTTGCGGCGCTGGATCGGCGACACCGAGAAATCGCTTGGATTGCCGCCGGCGCGCTAAGCCGTGAACCCACAAATCTGCCGGGCGGACGGCGCAGAAGCGTGCCGACCAAGATTGGCTTCGTGGCGTAATAGCCCCTCAAACCTTGCTTCAAAATACCGAAATCCGCTGGATGATCCAGAACACCGAAACGCCGCCGATGGCATAGGCAGGAACGCGCCATGCCCATGCGGGTTGCGACACGCCGTTGCGCTGCGTGATCTGATGCCCGAGTGCAATAACGGCGAAGAGGGAAGCGATGAAGAGCAACTGTCCTATTTCGACGCCAACATTGAAGAAAAGCAGCGCGACGGGAATCGCCGATTGCGGCAGCCCCACTTCGCTCAACGCACTGGCGAAGCCAAAACCGTGCAGCAGGCCGAACGCGAAGGCGACGATCCACGGATAACGCTCCGTGAGACCTGGTCTTCCCTGCCGGCCATGAACGATTTCCGCGGCCACGAAGACGATGCTCAATGCGATGCCGGCCTCGATCGAGGGCCCCGGCACATGAACGAAGCCAAGCGTTGCACCCGCAAGCGTCAGGCTGTGAGCGATGGTGAAGGCCGTGATGGTGGCAATGAGCCGGGTCGTTCCCTCGACCAGGATAAACAGCGCGAGGACGAACAGCAGGTGGTCGACGCCGAACAGGATATGTTCGACTCCGAGCACGAGGTAGGTTCGGGCCACTTCCAGCGCGCCTGGCGCGGCCTCCACCGTGAACGAAGGGGTAGACGGTGTAAGGCGCGTCACTTGAGCGGTGCCGTCGAAGCGCTCCAGTCGGACAAGTACGTCGGTTAGTGTCGCGCTGAGACCGGCGATGTGAACTGTACCGCCGGTCAGGCCGCCCGCGCACTTTACGGTCCAACGTTCGGTGAAGGCGCTGTTGACCATCGAACCTCGCGGCTCGTTGACGTTGGCGCAGCCGGTTGGAAGTTCGACATAGAGTCCGAAACGCAGGTCTTCTCCCTGACCCGGCACTTTCCACAGCGCGTCATAAGTCTCCGGCCCGGTCTGCCGCAATTCGAGATAGGCGGGACGCACCTCATGCGCGAATGCGCGAGGCGCGAACGTGACCAGCAGAACGCAGATGAGGAGCGCGCGTTTCATTCTTGCTTTGTCTCTGCGATTTTTTTCACCGCCTCCGGCGGCTGCTCGATGGTCACGGCGTAGCGTTTGATACCGCCTCCATATCAGATTGACTTGGCAATGTAAGGGAAAGCTGTGACGGATTTGACGAGCTCTGGATTGCGCTCGATGTAGAGAACTGCCTCCCTGAGTTTTGCACGCACGGCGTTGATGGATTTGAGGGCGATGTTCTTGAATATCTTTTCGCGGATTTCGTCCCAGAGGTTCTCCTTCGGGTTCAACTCCGGCGAATAGGGTGGCAGGAACAGAAGCGAGATGTTGTCGGGGACCGCGAGCAAGCCGCACTGATGGTTGGGGGCACCGTCGAGAACCAGGAGAATGTGTTGCCTGCGGTACTTTCTGGATAGAACGTCGAGGTAGATCTGGAAGCAGACAGTATCCGATGCGGGCATGATCAGATAGACGCACTTTCCATCCTTGGGGCAGACCGCGCCGTATAGGTAGATGTATTGGCGAATGAGTTGCGCGGCGACCTCGGGTCTGACACCAGTTGGAGCCCAGCAAGGCCGCGGGCGGTTCATGCGTCCGAAACGCGCTTCGTCGGCGAACATGACACGTAAGCGACGACCGCGCTTGGCCGCCGCCCGCTTGGCCTTCCTTACAGCATCACGAAAGCCGTTTTTTTAAAGGCGTCTTGCGCCGCAAGGTTCCGCTTGGGATGGAACGGACGCGGCATCAGCTTACGCCAGCCATGCCGATGCAGCAGATTGTACACCGTGCTGTCACTGGTCGGGTGCCCGATCGCCTCTTCGTAAGCCGTCTTGAGATCGTGGATGTTCAACAACTCGCCGGCTCCTGCAGCATGGGCAAAACGCGCCAGCAAGGTCTTTTCCTCGGCCAAGGTCATGTTCTCGCGCTTGCGTCCGCCGTTCGCCCTGGGCTTGAGTGCCTTTATGCCCCCGTCATCGTAAGCCATATGCGCGCGGTTTACTGTGCTCAGCGAAACGCCCATGGCCGCCGCAATCGCCGGCTGCGTCATCCCGCCCTCGCGCAGCAGCACCATCTGGATGCGCTCTCGCTGCGTCGACGGGAGCTTCCATCGCAGCGCCGTCTGGAGCCGCCGGACCTCGGCTTTATTGCATTTGACCATCTGCTCCTCCCGAATCAGATGGTCACAGCGAATCACACCTCAAATCCCGAAAACAACTCCCCCATCGACCGCATTCTCCGGTAATAAATACGCCGATTCATGCTGTTCTGGAGCCGGTATGAGAAGCTCCTGGTAGAACCTCTCGCTCGCTTCGAGTAGCCGAACGTCTTGCCACTCGCGGCGCACGGCGTCGCGGACGTCCGCAAGCGCCGGCAGGCGGCCTTCGATATGTTGGCTGACCAATACCAGATGCAGACCGTAACCCGACTCGATCGGCCCCTGCCATTGGCCCGGCGAAATCTCGGCCAGCTCTGCAGCGAACTTTTCACCGAATTGTCTTGCCACTTCGCTGGCGGGCACCGCAGTGAATTCACGATCCAGCATGAACGGATCAGCTAGCACCGCAAGACCGGTATTGCCGCCGGTCTGGTTCAGTTTCGCGAGCAATTGTGCGGCGTCACGCGCGAGGTTTGCTCCACGCTTCTCCGGGTCTAGATACAACTGGCGGAAAGTGAACCGGTGCTCCACGCGAAATTTATCGGGGTGCGCTGCCAGATAGGCGCCCAATTCATCGTCGGTCGGCGGGGCCTGGGTAGCAATGTCGTCGGAAACGAATTCCATCTTCTGCTGCAAGCGGCAACGAATGATGACATCATCCTTGTCCAGACCGAGCGCCAGCGCCTCGCGGTAATATACTTCCTGCCGCACTCGATCCCGGATCAAGCCTTCCCGCTCCTCGGCACGGCTGTCCGGGGAAAGTTATGCATAGCAGAAGCTGATCTGGTCTGGGGAGGCTCGATCGCGGGCGGCGGAAGGATTGACCTTGGGAGGTCGGTCGATGTCGGTAAGCGGCTTTCGAACGAACAGGGAGGCACCCACGAGGGCAGCAAAGCGGATGGCCGGCATGATCATGCGACTTTCGCGCGCGGCGATCCGCAGCAGCAGATAAGCGATCATGGCGGCGAGAATCTGCAGTCGGATCGCGTTCTCGGAGCGGCCGAGGAACTTGCGGAGCTTTAGATGCTGCTTGATCCAGCGGAACAGCAGTTCGATCTGCCAGCGGGTTTTGTAAAGCGTCGCGATCTCGATGGCCGAGCGCTTCAGATCGTTGGTGATGAGGGTCAGTTTTGCGCCGTCATCGCGCCTGAGGCGGATGCGGCGCATCGGAATCGGAAGCTTGGCATTGCCTGCGCTAACGAGCTTCACCTCGGCATCGTCGATGATCGTGAAGCCGTCCCCGTTTCGCTTCCGCAGCGGCCGCCAGCGCGTGGCCCTGAAGCGCGCATTCGTCTTCTGGCGGGTGACGAAGCAGGCACCGGCGTTATGAAGCCGCGTCCACCAAGCATAACTGCAATAAGCCTTGTCGAACACGTAGGTCGCGCCAGCCTCGATCGGGACCTGCTGGCCGGCCGTTACGTCGTTCACGGTGGACGGCGTGATGGCGAGGCACCGCGGATGGTCCGCGGCCGGATCGTAGACCACGTGCAGCTTGAGACCGCGGGTGCGCCCGTTCCAATCCGCCCAATTGACAAGCTGATCGAGCGGGATCGGCGTCGCATCGATCAGCCGAAGCATCTGCGAGCCTTCCCGCTTCAGCGTCCGGTCGGCAAGTCCCGAAAGCCGCTCGAAGGTCTCAGCGAAGATCGCAACCGGACGCCGGGCGTTGGCGTCCGACAGCGTCGAGCGCGCAAGCTTGCCGACCCCAAGGTGGTAGTGATGATGCGAATTGGCGTTCCAGATCGCCTCAAGGGCTCGCAGGCTGTCGACGCCGGCGAACTGGGCAAACACCAGCGCGACCAGGTGATCCCAGCTTTTGAAAACCTTGTCGTAGGCATTGCCGTCGTGACTTTCCACAGTGCTCGCAAGCTGGCAACGCGAGATCGGTTTCAGCAGCCGTCCAAAGATGCTATCGCAAAATCGCATGCCCGGTTCCTTTCTGAGTCTCGACAACCAGAAAGTACCTGCTTCATGCCGGCAAAACCGGGCATGCGCCGCGACATAATAAATCATTCCCCGGACAGCCGTGCGCTCCTCGGGGGTGGGTGGCCGCTGCCTGGTGAGGCTGAAGCTCTCCATCATGGAGGCGAGTTGGCCTTGCGTGATGACAATCTTTCCCGGCTCGCTGGTGACAGGCTTCGATACCAGGCTGTAGGCAACGAAAATCGCCGTCCCCAGCAGGAGGAAATGCAGCAGCGGTTCATGAAGGAGGCGCTTCATCCCTGAGCCAGAGCGTTAGAGTCGTGAAAGCGTCTTGGATGCCAATGCCACATCACGGCGCTGATGGCGAACAGCATGGGGATGTCGGCCCAAAGATGCGCATGTTCGTTCGGGGTGGCGAACGCCTGAAACACCATCAGCAAGCCATGCAATACATTGGCGAGAATACCCCAGTCGAATAACGAAGCAGCAGCCAAAGGATCCTTCGCGCCCGCGAACCAGCAGGATGCCCCACGCCAGGTAAAGCGAAAAGAGCATGAATAAATAGGGGTGCACGCCATCATAATGTGATGGTGGGTGCGCTGGGCCCAAAAGTGGAAATCCGGGCGGTAGTTCACCCCAGAAAAAGCCCGGCGCATATGCGAGCGCCAGGATTGGCCCACCAAGAATAATTCCCCAGCCCATCACCCGCATCACGACGGCAGATGCCCGCAGATGTTGGTTCGGTTCATTCATGTCAGGTTCCCACCTGTTTAAGTTAAGGCGTGTACCAGACAGGCGAGGTGTAGGCGCGGTCGGTTACCGTCATCGGAACGTTCGCGGCCATCTTGATGCCGAAACGCTTCTGGTCGTAAGCGGTCCAGCGCGGTGACGGAATCTGGATCACGCGCACATAGTAGAACGCGCGCTGCGCGGGATTGAACATGGGGTCCTTCCAGTACGCCGACAGGTAAGCGGCTCCAATGGAGTTGGTGTAGGTCGCGTTCGCTATATCCACGGTGTTGCCGACCGAGGTATTGCAGCGGCCGTCCGGGCCGATCTTGCGGCCGCCGGAGACCGCCACGTCAAAGATACGCTCCTGGGTCTTGCCGTCCTTGCCGAGCCAGCCCTTGATAATCTGGATACGGTCGAGATTGGGTCCGTCCGGATCGCGCAGCGCCTGGACCATGAAAACCGGCTGCTTGCCGGCCGGCGGCTTGCTGAGATCGCCGCCCATCGGCACGCCATGGGCGTAGCCGTTCGCCACGAAGTCGGGCTCGGGGCGATTGAGGTCAGCCGGCACGAAGTCCCAGCCCGCGAACAGGCGCACGACCGGCCGGTCGCCCGTGGTCGCGTAGACTTCCTTGCGCTTGAGCGCATCCCAGATCGCCTCGCGGGTGTTCTCGCGCGCCCACACCCCACCGAGGCCGGCCGATTGTTCCTGCCAGACCGAAACCACAGGCTTGCCCTCCTTAGTCGCGAGGAGCGGGGCTTTCCAACGCTCCGGCGACGGCAATCCGTTGGCAAACTCACCGAAGAAATTGTCCTCCCTCTCGCTGATTACACCTGTATGATTATCGCTGCCGCCGATCATGCCGAACTGGTAGGGGTTGGCTCCGAGTTTGGCGTCCAGTTCCAGTCCCAGCTTGAGCGCCGAACGGGCGGTAATACCGGCCAGCGCGTTGTTCGCCAACGGCTCCATCGTGCGAAGATCAACGGCCCACCACCGTTCGAAATTGGCGAATTCGTCGGTCGGCGCGAGGAAGGGATGGGTCTCGCTGTCACCCTTGACCTGCGTCACCTCCATGAGCGGCTCGTGGCCGATGCGCGCCTCGGCATAGGCCCTGTCCATGGGCTTTCCCTCGTAGGTCTCCGCCGTGAACATGAAGCCCGCGCTCAAGTTCGGGTTGTGCGGGATGGCCAGCACCGAGCCGCCGGTCTTCTTCGCGTAGGCGTCCATGTACTTCCACAGCTCCGCTGGATCCTCGCTGTCGAAGAGGGAATAAGGAACGGTCTGGCTCACGCGGTCCAGATTGTCGCGGAAAATGACGGTGCGATGCAGGTTCTTGCCGCCGGGCGCGGAGGTCCATTCGAAGCCGTGCAGCGCGGTGAAAACACTCGGCTGGTTCCACTTCTCGGCGGCCGCGGTAGCGTGCGCCCAGGCCTTGGCCACGAGCTTGCTGGCGTCGAATTCAGCCTTGCCGGTCCCCATGCCGATGACGGCGTCGATGGCGGCTTTGGTCCCCGCCGCCGGGCTCGTCTTGTAAGCGTCGTACCATCCCTTGCACGTGGCGTCGGTAAGGCATTCGGGGCTGGCGGCGCGAATTTCATCGGCGACGCCCATGTACTCGGCATGGTCGGTGATGGCGAGCCAGTCCAGCGGCCGGTCCAGCTTGAAACGCTGGCCGTTGTCAACGACGACTTCGCCGCCGCGGGCGGCCTTGAACAGGTCGTCGGGGGTTAGCGTGATCCCGAACATTCCGGCGTCGAAGGAGTAGCCGGTGTGAATGTGTGCCACGCCCCAGAAGACGCGATTGGGGAAATTCTGCTCCGGGTAAGGAGAATAATCGGGCTTGCGTTGTTCAACGTTCTTCTTGACGTCGGTCTGCTGGGCATCTTGCGCCGTGGCAAAGCCGCCAGTCATGAGCGCAAAACCGATGGCAGCCAATGCGACGTTATGGAATTTCATGGCGCGTTTCCTCAAGTGGCTTGCAACAACTGAGGTTGCTTGCGCGCGTCAAAAAAAGACTTGATCTAAATCAAACCCCAGATATCGGCTGAAGTAGCAACATCCGACCGCAATTACTATGACCGCTTACCCCCTCTTCACGCATCATACGCGCGTCGATGCGCCGCGCACTTATATGGCGCGCAGGGTATCAGCCGAACCATGTCGGGATGACATTGCGGTTTTGATACAGCCATTTTCCTTCGCTCGCCGGCGCGGCCTTGTGTCCATTACAGAATCCGGCTTTGCCATTCGTTCCGGTTAAGGCACGTTAAACTAATCGGATCATCGGCATTTTATCGGTGGAACGATCCGTGACACTGCTGCGTCTCCGGTGGGGCCTGGGCAGTTTGGGGACCGCAAATGAAAAACTATTCGATTGTCAGGATCGGCAATGAGTATGTCGTGCAGGCGGACGATCAGAGCGTTCTGAAGGTCGCAAGCCGCCGGCGCGCCGCGCAGCTGGTAAACGATGCGGCCGAATTGCTGAATTCGCAGCCGGCACTCGACGCCGAGCCGATCGCCGCCGTTGATCCCGGGTTTGTGCCTGATCCCCAGGAGCACACCTGATCCCCGGGTCACGCTTGATCCCCCGGATAATACTGATCCCGACGAAGTTCCTTGACGATTCGCCATGATTCCCTTATGCACCGCGGCGGGACACCTCCCCCCAACGGGAGGCTTGCTATCTGGAAGGATAGATCATGACTGCAGCGAAGCCCGCTTTGCGGCCTCACGTGCCGCATTTTTCGTCCGGCCCCTGTGCCAAGCGCCCCGGCTGGAATCCCCAAAATCTCAAAGACGCCGCGCTCGGCCGTTCGCATCGCGCGAAAATCGGCAAGGCCAAGCTCAAGCTTGCAATCGAGCTGACGCGCGAGGTGCTTGAGGTTCCGGCCAATTACAGGATCGGGATCGTGCCGGCCTCCGATACCGGCGCCGTCGAGATGGCGCTGTGGTCGCTGCTTGGGCGCGCGGCCAGTGACGACGATCGCCTGGGAATCCTTCGGCGAAGGCTGGGTCAGCGATATCGTCAAGGAATTGAAACTCAAGGACGTGACGAAGCTGCATGCTGGTTACGGCGAAATTCCCGATCTCGGCAAGGCCGATCCGGCGTCCGACGTCGTCTTCACCTGGAACGGCACCACGTCCGGCGTCCGCGTCCCCAACGCCGACTGGATCAGCGCTCATCGCGAGGGCCTTACCATCTGCGATGCGACCTCCGCGGCGTTCGCCCAACCGCTGGACTGGGCCAAGCTCGATGTGGTGACGTTCTCCTGGCAGAAGGCGCTGGGCGGCGAGGCCGCACACGGCATGCTGGTGCTCTCGCCGCGCGCGGTTGAGACGGCTCGAGACCTACAAGCCGGCATGGCCGCTGCCGAAGATCTTCCGCATGACCAAGGGCGGCAAGCTCAACGAAGGCATCTTCGAGGGCGAGACCATCAACACGCCGTCGATGTTGTGCGTCGAGGATTATCTCGACGCGCTGAACTGGGCCAAGTCGGTCGGCGGGCTCAAGGCCCTGATCGCCCGCGCCGATGCCAACGCCAAGGTGCTTGCCGACTGGAAGGCGAAGAACGCCGTGGATCGATTTCCTGGCGAGGGATCCCGCGATCCGCTCCAACACCTCGGTGTGCATGAAGGTGGTCGATCCCGCGATCACCTCGTTCCCGCCGGACGCGCAGGCCGATTTTGCCAAGAAGCTGGTCGCGCTCGTCGAGAAGGAAGGCGCCGGTTACGATTTCGCGCATTATCGCGATGCGCCGGCGGGCTTGCGCATCTGGTGCGGCGCCACGGTGGAAGCGAACGATGTTGCGTTGCTGACGCAGTGGATCGACTGGGCTTTCGCCGAGACCAAGGCGCAGCTTCCGAAGGCGGCGTGAGTTTCCTTTTTTAGCCTCTCCCCGCTTGCGGGGAGAGGTCGGATTGCAAAGCAATCCGGGTGAGGGGGACTATCCGCGAGTCTCGGTTTGTCGATAGAGCCCCTCACCCCAACCCTCTCCCCGTAAGAACGGGGAGAGGGAGAAGAGATTGCATCGCTTGCGGCCTCCCGCTCCACTCATCAACATTCTCGTTTCAGGAACACCAAATGACCAAACCCAAAGTTCTCATTTCCGACGCGCTGTCGCCGGCCGCGGTGCAGATCTTCAAGGACCGCGGCATCGAGGTGGATTTCCAGCCCAATCTCGGCAAGGACAAGGAGAAGCTCGCCGAGATCATCGGCAATTACGACGGTCTTGCGATCCGCTCGGCCACCAAGGCGACCGCCAAGATCATCGAGAAGGCGACCCGGCTGAAGGTGATCGGCCGCGCCGGCATCGGCGTCGACAATGTGGAGATTCCCGCCGCCACCGCCAAGGGCATCATCGTGATGAACACGCCGTTCGGCAATTCGATCACCACGGCCGAACACGCGATCACGCTGATGCTGGCGCTGGCGCGGGAAATCCCGCAGGCCGACGCCTCCACCCAGGCCGGCAAGTGGGAGAAGAACCGCTTCATGGGCGTCGAGATCACCGGCAAGACGCTGGGCGTGATCGGCTGCGGCAATATCGGCTCGATCGTCGCCGACCGCGCGCTGGGTTTGCGCATGAAGGTGATCGCGTTCGATCCGTTCCTGTCGCCGGAGCGCGCCAAGGATATCGGCGTGGAGAAGGTCGAGCTCGAGGAACTGTTCCAGCCGCGCCGATTTCATCACGCTGCATACGCCGCTGACCGAGAAGACGCAGCAACATCATCGATGCGGCGGCGCTTGCGAAAATGAAAAAGGGCGTGCGCATCATCAATTGCGCGCGCGGCGGGCTGGTCGACGAGCATGCGCTGGTCGACGCCCTGAATTCCAAACAGGTCGCGGGCGCGGCGTTCGACGTGTTCGTCGAGGAGCCGGCGACGTCGAACGTGCTGTTCGGCCATCCCAACGTGATCTGCACGCCGCATCTGGGCGCCGCCACCACCGAGGCGCAGGAGAATGTCGCGCTTCAGGTCGCCGAGCAGATGTCGGACTATCTGCTGAGCGGCGCGATCTCGAACGCGGTCAACTTCCCCTCGATCACGGCGGAAGAGGCGCCGAAGCTGCGGCCGTTCATCGAACTTGCGGAAAAGCTCGGCTCGTTCGCGGGCCAGCTCACCGAGACCGGCATCATCAAGGTGCAGATCACCTATGAAGGGCCACGTCGCCGAAATGAAGATCAAGGCGCTGACCTCGGCGGTGCTGTCGGGGCTGCTGCGGCCGATGCTCGGCGACGTCAACGTCGTCTCGGCGCCGGTCGTCGCCAAGGAGCGCGGCATGGTGGTCGACGAAATCGTGCGCGCCGCGCAGAGCGATTATGAAAGCCTGATCACGGTCACCGTCACCACCGAACGGCAGGAGCGCTCGGTGTCGGGCACGGTCTATGCCGACGGCAAGCCGCGGCTCGTCGACATCAAGGGCATCCGGGTCGACGCCGAATTCGGCAAGTCGATGATTTACGTCACCAACGAGGACAAGC
Organism: uncultured Alphaproteobacteria bacterium; assembly: GCA_963722265.1. GTDB lineage: Bacteria > Pseudomonadota > Alphaproteobacteria > Rhizobiales > Xanthobacteraceae > Bradyrhizobium. The sequence continues at coordinate 522,876 of CAVRKR010000006.1, forward strand.
CGGGCTTCATCGGCCACTTCGCAAGCCTGCTCGGCGATGCCAAGATCAACATCGCGACCTTCCATCTCGGCCGCAACAAGCCGGGCGGCGACGCCATCGCGCTGGTCGAGGTCGACGGCGCGGTGCCGGCCGACGTGCTCGCCAAGGTGCAGGCGCTGCCGCAGGTGAAGCAGGCCAAGGCGCTGGCGTTCTAAGGCGCCTCGAATCCGCGGCGGTTTTTGGCCGTTGAATTGCGATAGGTAGCCGCAGCAAGCGAGCTTCTTCCGGGCGCCGTCTGGTGGAAGTTCGTTCGCCGCAGTCCCGCCCCAACCGCGCCCCACGGAAACCTCAATCGAACCGGTTCCTTTGCCGCGACGTCTCACCACCAGGGGCGGTACGCTTTTCCATGCGCCGGGCCGGGACCAGCCCCGATCTTGCCGATGACGGGCGCAGACTTGCGGGAGGAAATCATGCGTATTGTCGCGAACCGGCTCGTCACGACGAGCCTTGTCGTCCTTGCGGCGTTTGCCGTCGATGGAGGCCAGGGCGGCGAATGTGGAGGCGACATCGACCGTCGATGCCGTCATCGTTTACCCCGATGGCGCCAGCGTCGCACGCGCCGTTACGGTCGACCTGCCGGGCGGCAATAACTCCGTCGTGCTAAGGGATTTCCCGTTGACGCTCGATCCGTCCTCGCTGCGGGTGGAGGGTGAGGCGGACGCCGAGCTTACCATCGGTGCGATCGATACAAGACCGCCCCGCGCGGCGCCGCCGGTCAATCTGCCTGAACTCGACAAGCGCATCGAAGCGTTGAAGGACGAGCGCGCCGATCTGCAAGGCGCGATCGCGGCGGCGACCGCGCGCCGCAAATTCGCCGAACGCTTTGCCGAGAGCCTCGCCGGCGGGAATCGGAGAAAAGGGTGAGGCGCGCCCGATTGCCGATTGGCGCGCAGCCTTTGCCGCGGTCGCGGACGAGGTTGCCACAGCCGATGCCGCTATTCGCGACGCAGAGCGCAAGCAACGCGACATCGACCGCGAGGTTGTTCGGCTGGAGTCCGACCGCGCCGTCAAGCCGCCGAGCAAGCTGGAGGTGAGGATCGATCTGGCCGCAGCCAGCCCGGCCAGGGCAACGCTGCGCGTGACCTATGCCGTGCGCGGCGCGCGATGGACGCCGCTCTATGACGCCCGTCTCGACACCGGCACAAAGGATCGCAAGCCAAAGCTGGAGCTGGTCCGCCGCGCCGAAATCACCCAGGCCACCGGAGAGGACTGGTCGAATATCGCGCTGAGTGTCTCCACCGTGCGCAGCGCGCTGGGCGGCAAGGCGCCCGAGCTCAATCCGCTGATCGTGCAATATCCGCCGCCGCCATCGCCGCCCGCGAACGCCGTCCTTGAACAATCAAGACCGATGTCAAAATCAAGAGCGATGACGGATGTGGCTGCCGCGCCGGCCCCGCTGCGAGCCGAGGAGCAACAGGCATCAGCCGACGTCAGTGGGTTTCAGGTGGTATTCGCGATTCCGGGCCGCGTCAGCATCGGCGCGAGCGAGGGCGCCAAAGCCTTGCGAATCTCCACGGCGACCATCGCGCCCGATCTTGCCGTGCGTTCCGTTCCGGTGATGGACCCCACCGCGTTTCTCGAAGCGAGTTTCACGCAAAGCGAGGACGCGCCGTTGTTGCCGGGCCGGGTTGCGATCTATCGCGACGGCGCGTTCGTCGGCCGCACCCGTATGGCTGCCGCCGGCAAGGACGAGAAGGTGCGGCTCGGCTTCGGGGCCGACGACAAGGTCAAGGTCGTGCGAACCGTCGTGAAGCGCAATGAAGGCTCGGCAGGCTTGATCGTGACGACGTCGAAGACCGACGAGCGAGCGTTCAAGACCGTCATTCGCAACGGCCATGATTTCCCGATCAGGATAGCAATCGAGGACCAATTGCCGATCAGCGAGAACGACGACATCCAGGTCGAAATGTTGCCTCGACGACGCCGCCGACCGCGACCAATTTGCGCGACAAGCGCGGCGTGTTGGAATGGGCATTCGAAGCCGGCCCCGGTGAGGTCAGGGACATCGCATTCGCTTGGCGGGTGCGCTGGCCCAAGGACAAGGGCATCGTCCTGATACCGGCCGGCTAATCCATTTGGCCGGGCGGCGGATCAAGTTCCGATCTGCCGCCCGGCATGGGCAAACGGGGTCATCCGGCAGCAGACGCTTTCCGCGACGCGATCACGACGCCGGCGAGCACCAACACATATCCAATCAGATGAAACAGCCGCGGCTCCTCACCAAGCAAGAGTATCGCCATGGCCGAGCCGAACACCGGCACCAGATGAAAGAACGGCGCGGCGCGGTTCGGCCCGATGATCGCGATGCCGCGGTTGAAGAACAGATAGGCCAGCGTTGACGGAAAGATCACGACATAAATCAGGGTGGCGGCCGTGATTGCATCCGGTTTCAGCGTGAGGCCGGTCGTGTATTCCCACACCGCGAACGGGAGCAGCAGGATTGCACCACAGCCGGTGGTGAACGCGATCAGCGACAGTTGGTGCGTCACCGGCCGCTTCACCATCAGCGACGAATAAAGGCCGAAAGCCAGCAGCGAACTCGCAAACATCACGTCGCCCTTGTTCAAACGAATGCTGGCCAGCGCCGAGACGTCACCTCGCAGGATAATCGTCAGCACGCCCAGGAGCGAGATGATGATGCCGGCAAGCTGGGCCCAAGTCAGGCGCACGCCAAACAATGCCAGCGACCACAGCGCGACGAACAATGGTCCGGAGGACTGGATCAGAAGCGCGTTCAGCGCTTGTGTGTACTGCATGGCCCAGTAGGAAATCGCGTTGTTGAAGGCAAAGCCGATTGCCGACAGCAGCACCATCAGCGGCAGCTTCGCACGCAGCGCCGGCCAGTCGCGCCTCAGGTGCGGCAGCGCGAAAGGCAGCAGGATGAGGAAGACGCCAATCCATCTGATGCAGGTCAGTGTGACCGGCGGCAAGTGTCCCGCGACGTAGCGCGCGAGTACGATATTGCCGGCCCAGAACAGCGCCGTCAGGCTCAATAGCAGATAGGGCTGGTGGTTGAGCCATCGGACCGGATCGAAGGACGATGGTTGCGGCGCAGGCAGTTTCATTGCACGGCACCAGCATGTGCCGGAATAGCCCCGCGCGACAAGTGCCGCGGCTGCAGGGCTACAATGTCCGGACCACCCATCGCCGATGCTGCTCCTCGCGCATGTTCGTTCGGCGGCGACGATGTGAAGCGGTTCAGCCGGGCTGTGCGGATGGTTTGCGCGACGCGACGAAGACGCCGATCAGCACCAGAGCAAAGCCGATGACGTGAAATGATTGCGGGCGCTCGCCGAGAAAGGCGATCGCCATCGCGGCCCCGAAACCGGAACGACGTGAAAGAACGGCGCGGCGCGGTTGGCGCCGATCAGCTGCACCCCGCGATTGAAGCACAGATAGGCCAGCGTCGAGGGAAATACCGCGACATAGAACAGCGTCAGCAGGTTGCCCGCATCGAGCTGCATGACGGGGCGCGAGAGCAGTTCCAAAATCCACAGCGGGATCAGGCATGCGGCGCCGCAGCCGAAGGTGAAGGCGACAAACGACAGGCCGTGGATGTCCGGACGCTTCAGCGACAGCACCGAGTAAAGTCCGAAGATCACCAGCGCCCCCGTGAAGATGATGTCGCCTTTGTTGAACTCGATAGCGGTGAGCGCCGTGAGATCGCCGTGCAGCAGGATCACGAGCACGCCGGTCATCGACACCGCAACGCCCGCGGCTTGCGCCAGCGTCAGCCGGACACCGAAGCAGGATCAGCGACCACACCGCGACGAACAGCGGTCCGGCGGATTGCAACAGCAGCGTGTTCAGCGCCGTGGTATGTTCCAGCGCCCAGTATTGCATGGAGGTGAAGATCGCTATCCCGGTGAGGGAGAGAAGGATCATGGTGCCGAGGTCGGCGCGGATCGCCGGCCAGTCGCGCTTAAGATGTTTCCAGGCAATCGGAAGAAGAAGCAGGAACGCGAAACCCCAGCGCAAGAACGACAGCGTCACCGGCGGAATATGTCCGGCGGCAAGGCGGCCGACGATGGCGTTGCCGGCCCAGCACAGCGCGGTGATCGAGAGCAGCAGATAAGGCTGGTTGGCAAGCCACCGACCCATAGAGGCGGCATCGGAGGGCTGATCGGAAGCAGACATGCGCAGACGTTCTCGGTCCGGTTCATGACGCGCCGCGGCCCGGCGGGGCGCGAGGCATCCGGCCGGCATATTCTTGCCCGGCCGCTTCACAGACACGGATTTTGTCCCGCATCAATGGCGCTGGATGCAACGCGACCATGCGCCGGCCGTCAGTCGAGCGAGCTCGCCGGATTTGGCGCTCGTCAATGACCACCGAGTGACCCGATGCAAATTGCGATCTTCCAGGTTCGAAAGAGATACAGCGCCATGAGCAATGTTGGATCGGTGGATCCGATCGCGCGGGTCTTGGTGGGGCTTCTTCTGATCGCCTTCGCCATTCCCGTCGGTTTCCCTCACACCGGCAGGAATTGGGTCGGCTGGGTCGGCGTTTTGCCCCTGCTGAGCGGAACATTTGCCTATTGTCCTGTCTACACGGCCTTCGGAATCTCCACCTGTTCCGTCAAACAGCCGAGCTGACGACCGTTCGACAACGCGCCGTTCTCAGGTCGCAGCAAAAGGCGGGTCGGTTCTTTTGTTCCCAGGGAATCGGCGTATGGCGCTGTGGCGATTGCCCGCCGTGGCCGTGTCGTCGGTCGACGGGGCTCCTCCTCGGGCCGGCTTGGTCGCAGGCCGCCGTCAGGAACAAATTGTCACGTAATATCAATTGGTTGGAGCGGTACCCGGGACCGGCCGGGGGCGCCTTCTTGCTTGCGTCGATAGCCCGCTTCCTTTATCCGGTGGTGTGCCTCGCATGCGACCGGCCCCGGCCGTGATTTGGGCTGGGCGCATGATCCGGAATTCCTCGCCGGCTGGATCGGGGGGTGGGGACCGGTTTTTCGAACGATCATGCTCGAACAGGGTGAGTGGCAGAGGGAATACGCGCGAAATGGCCAATGTTGTCGTCGTCGGCGCCCAGTGGGGCGACGAGGGGAAGGGCAAGATCGTCGACTGGTTGTCGGAGCAGGCCGATATCGTCGTGCGTTTCCAGGGCGGCCACAATGCCGGGCATACGCTCGTCATCAACGGCGAGACCTACAAGCTGGCGCTGTTGCCGTCCGGCGTGCTTCGGCCCTCGAAGCTTGCGGTGATCGGCAATGGCGTGGTGTTCGATCCGCAGGCCTTCCTCGATGAGGTGGCGAAATTGAAAGGGCAGGGCGTCGCCGTCAGTCCGGAAAATCTTCGCGTCGCCGAGAACGTCACGCTGATCCTGCCCTTGCATCGCGAGCTTGATGCGCTTGCGGGAATCCTCCAACGCCGTCACCGCGATCGGCACCACGCGGCGCGGCATCGGCCCGGCCTATGAAGACAAGGTCGGCCGCCGCGCGATCCGCCTGATGGATCTCGCCGATCTCGATACGCTGCCGCACAAGATCGATCGCCTGCTGGCGCATCACAACGCGCTGCGCCGCGGCCTCAAGCTTGAGGAAATCGACGGCGCCGTCATCTTGCGCGAGCTGACGGCGCTGGCGCCGCAGCTCTTGCCTTACGCGGAAACGGTGTGGCGGCTGCTCGATCTCAAGCGGCGCGAGGGCAAGCGTATCCTGTTCGAGGGCGCGCAGGGCGCGCTGCTCGACGTCGATCACGGCACCTATCCCTATGTCACCTCGTCCAACACGGTGGCGGCCCAGGCGGCCACCGGCACCGGCCTTGGGCCCGGCGCGGTCGGCTATGTGCTGGGGATCTGCAAGGCCTATACGACCCGGGTCGGCCAGGGCCCATTTCCGACCGAACTGCATGATGAGATCGGCGAGGAGATCGGCCGCCGCGGCAAGGAATTCGGCGTCAACACCGGGCGCAAGCGCCGCTGCGGCTGGTTCGATGCGGTGCTGGTGCGCCAGACCGTGCGGACCTGCGGCATCAATGGCCTTGCGCTGACCAAGCTCGACATTCTCGACGGCTTCGACGGCATCAAGGTCTGCACCGGCTATATGCTGGACGGCAGGGAAATCGACCATCTGCCGGCCGGCGAGGGCGCCCAGGCCCGGGTGGTGCCGATCTACGAGACCATCGAGGGCTGGAAGGAGCCGACCGCCAATGCCCGCTCCTGGGCGGATTTGCCGGCGCAGGCGATAAAATATGTCCGCCGGGTTGAGGAACTGGTGGGTTGTCCGATCGCCTTGCTTTCCACCAGCCCCGAACGCGAGGATACTATCCTGGTCCAGAATCCGTTCGAGGCTTAACGAGATGTTACCGGAAAGCCTGCATTGTTGAGTAGAAATGGCTGATTACTACCCGCTGATTGCCCGCGCCATCGCCGGACTGGATCCCAGTGCTCCCGGCGAGAGCCGTCGTGCGCTTTATGAACGGGCGCGCGCGGCGCTGATCGCGCAGCTGCGCAGCGTCGATCCGCCCTTGAGCGAATCCGAAATCACCCGCGAGCGGCTGTCGCTGGAAGAGGCCGTGCGCAAGGTGGAGTCGGAGGCCGCCCAGCGTGCCCGGGACGCTTCGCGCCCGGCAGACGGTCAGCGCGCCCGGGCCGGCGATTCGTTCCGTGCCAACAGCCGGCCTCTCAACGCGCGGGCCGCCGAACCGGCGGCCGTCCGCCTTCGGCGCCGCCGCGTCCACGGCCGCCGTCACCCCCGCAGCCGCGTGACGAGCGCCCGCCGCTCGGGCAGGAGGAACGCCCGGCGCGCAGCCCGCGTCCTGAGGCGCCGCCGCTGCGCCAGCCGCAAGTCTCGATGCAGGACCCGCAGCTGCCGCCGACGCGCGAACGCCCGGGCGCGTCGCGCCGTGGTCTGGACAACAATGCTTCGCAAGCTCCCGGCGTGCGCGGCTTCCGCGACATCACGGCCGATGCCGACGATCTCGGCCGTGCGGCGGCACAGGCCAGCCGCGCTGCGCGAAAAACCTATGCCAACGTGCCCTCGCCCTCGCCGGAGTTCGACCGGCTCGAGCCGAGCATGGACAATCACGATGCCGATTTGGATGCACCCTATTCGTACGACGAATCGATCGAGGAAGCCGGACGCAATGCACCGCCGCCGGTGCCGCGTCCGCGTCTGGCACAGGAACGGGGCCGCGAGCCGAAAGCCGTCCGCGCCGGCACCGTCTTCCCGTTCAAGAGCGCGATCGCGGTCGGCGTCGTTCTGATCCTGGTCGGCGCCGCAATCCTGTGGGGCAAGTCGTTGGTCACAGGCGTGAGCGGGCTGTTCAAGTCCTCGCCGACGCAGGTCGAGGCGCCCAAGGAGGGCGGCGCGCCGCTGGCCAAGCCGAAGATCCCCGATCGCGTCGGCCAGCCGTCGTCGAGCGAGCAGATCGCGCCGGTGGCGCAGCGCGTCGTGCTGTACGACGAAGATCCCGCCGATCCCAAGGGCAAGCAATATGTCGGCTCGGTGATCTGGCGCACCGAGCAAGTCAAGGCGTCCGGCAACCAGAAGCCGGATATCGCCGTGCGCGCCGACATCGAGATCCCCGATCGCAAGTTCAAGATGACGATGTCGTTCCGCCGCAACACCGACACGTCGATGCCGGCGAGCCATACCGCGGAGCTGACCTTCATCCTGCCGGCGGATTTCTCCGGCGGCGGCGTCAGCAATGTGCCGGGCATCCTGATGAAATCCAACGAGCAGGCGCGGGGCACGCCGCTCGCGGGCGTCGCCGTCAAGGTCACCGACGGCTTCTTCCTGGTCGGCCTGTCGAATGTCGATGCCGACCGCTCGCGCAACCTGCAGCTACTGAAGGAGCGCTCGTGGTTCGACGTGCCGCTGGTCTACGTCAACCAGCGCCGCGCCATCATTGCCATCGAGAAGGGCGCCCCCGGCGAGCGCGCCTTCAACGATGCGTTTGCGGCCTGGGGCGAGTAGGGGGGCACGCGCCTCACGCGCTTCCCAAAAATCCCCTTAGCTTTTGCGCAACCGCCTTCCCCGCTTCCTTGTCCAGGCGCCCGGCGCGGCGCTCGATACGGGCAGGTTCGATACAGGCGATTTTCGCGACGCGCACGACGGACGGTGCGGGCAGACCGGCGCGCGCAAGATCGGCGATCGTCACATCGCACGACCATGGGGCTTTGCCGGCGCTCGTAATCATCGCCACCCAGATCAGCCCGAAAGGCGTTAGCTTGCGATTCGAAATAACCAGGGCCGGCCGACGTTTTTCGGCAAGACGGTCGGCATAAGGAAATGGGATCACGACGATGTCGAACGCGTCAAAGCGAGAATCGGAAACGGGAAGTGCGCGTTTGCTCACTGCGTCCACTCACGATGCGAGAAACAAGACCCGGACGGCCGGGCATAGGCGAGCGGAAGCGACGCCGTCCTTTGGACGGCTATGCCCGGCCGCGGCTGGCTGAAGAAACCTCGGTTACAATCCGCCATAGGCCTTTTCGTCGGCTTCTGATGTCCATTCGGAAAACGCTGCGAATGGATCGTCGCCGGCTTCGCTCGCCTTATCGAGAAGGATGCCGTCGTCGGTGACGCGATACCGCAGGGTGTCGCCGGGTTTCAGCTTAAGTCGTTCGCGTACCTCGCGCGGAATTACGGTCTGGCTCTTGACCGAAACCTTCGAGAACGCAGCGGGCCGGCGGGAGAGGCGATCCATACCCGTAAGTTATCTTACCGTCTTACCGATTTCAAGTCCGTGCCGGTCCGGCGGGTCTCCCGGCGACCGCGCGTTCAACGATGCGTTTGCAGCCTGGGGCGAGTAGGGGGGCCTCCCTGGCTTGGTTCGGGTCGATCCTCACGGTCCGAAAAATTCTCAACCGGTGCTGTAAATCTGCCCGCGCCCTCGTCATTATCGGCGTGGGCTCAACACGAGCGGGGTGGTTGATGAAGCGGTATGTGATCTTTGCGGCGCTGGGGCCGTTGCTCGGCGGGTTTTGGCTCTTGCTGACCACCACCGTGATGTCCGGCTACTGGAGCCATCCTCCGAGCCTCTCGGAGGCGGAGAAGCTGCTCGCCGTGTTCGCCGTGACGATGCAATTCAGCTATCTGTTCGGCATCATTCCGGCGCTGATGCTCGGCGCGGTCGACGATATTCTGTTTCACGTCAAACGAATTGGTCCCGTCGTGCGTATGCTGATCGTGGGCGCGATCGCTTTCGCCGCGACGGAGCTTCTATACGGCTCGCGCGGGCCGGACAGCGGTGCGCTGCAATTTGTCCTTTACGGCCTGGTCGGCTTCATCCCGGGGGCGGTATCGTCGTGGTTGGCGCATCGGGTCATCGACAAGCCGGCGGAGGCGTGAGGGGGCTTCCTAATACCTTGCGGCGGTCGTCCCCGCTTTCGCGACGCGTTCGCGGGGCCGACAATGGTGAGTGAAGCCGCGACCGCGTGACGCAACTTGCGGCCGGCTTTCGTGTTACCCATCTGATGGCGATGTCGAACGAAGAAATCTTGGTGCCCGGCGGCACAATTTTTCGGAGCTCCCGCGGCGGATCGTCTCGGTCAGCGCAACCGCGCGGCCCGATCATCGATCAGGACGGACGGGAGATTGCCGAAGAATCGCTTGGAGACCGGTTCCAGCGCGCCCGTTTCGATTTCGGCCATTCCAGCGCCAACCCGTTCGGCGATCTTACCCGCGAGCAGCGGCTGGCGCGGCTGGAGGCGGTGGCGAAGTTGCTCGACGTCGCCTTCATCCTGCCCGGCACCAAGATCCGTTACGGCATCGACGGCATCCTTCGATTGATACCGGTGGTCGGCGATCTCCTGGCGACGGCGCTTTCGCTGTGGCTGGTGCGCGAAGCGCGCACGCTCGGCGCACCCTGGCACGTCACGGCGCGAATGCTCGGCAATGTCGCGGTCGATGGTGTGGTCGGAATGGTCCCGGTCGCAGGCGACGCTTTCGACGTGCTGTTCCGCGCCAATATGCGCAATCTGCGTCTGCTGCAGCGCTGGCTCGACAGGCAGCCGCGATAGCGCATGATCCGGACCCGCTGGGCCACGTTAGCGCAAAGTGTGGCGCGGTTTTTCCCTCGCGACAAACGCGAAAGCGTTTGCGCGAAGATCATGCGTCGGAAAATGACCCGCCGCGCCGCACGAAAACACCCTCGGATTGCTCCGAGGGCGGATTGGTCCAAAGCGTGAAGTTACGCGGCTTCGGTGTCGGCCTTGTCGCTGGAAGGCGTGGGCTGCGGCGCGCGGGGACGGCGCGGCAGCGGAAAATCCTGGCTCTCATAGAGCGAGCGGATGCCGCTCTGGTCGAAACGGGCCTCGTCGACTTGCAGGTAGGCGCCGTTCAGCGAATCCGCCGGCAATTCCTCGATCGCAAAGCGAACCGCCTCGGCCGCGGTGCCAAAACGTCGATAAGCAAATCCCGCCCGCTTCTTCTTGCGGATCGCGGCAGGAAACAATTCGGCAGCAGTGTTGAAGCTGAAGGAAGCCATGGTCGGGGACCTCTGTTCTTTTTAGTGAGAACGCGAACGAAATCGCGAACAGATCGCAAGGGCGCACAAACAACCGATGCGCCGATACACGTCATTTCAGGACAGCCCTTAATATAGGCCTGTTTGCGAGAAATGCAACTCCTGACAGCCCTGATGATGAATCCGGGTTCCCAGGCCCCAGATCTGAATTAATCTATTTATTTTCAAGAGCTTACAAGCCTTACAGCTTGCCAAGCAAGAGCAGGACGAGCAGCACGACCAAAATCACGCCGCCAAGCCCCATCCCGGAATGGCCGAGCCCGTAGCCGTAGCCGCCAAACCGGCCGCTCCACCCGCCGAGCAGATAAAGGATCACGATGATGATGAGTATCGTTCCGAGCGACATGGCACTCTCCCCGATAGATGCGCGGCTGGCCGAAAAATCTGCCGCGCCGCTAGCGATGAGAAAAGCATAGGCCGCGATTTGGTTCCAGTGCAGGAACTATGCATCTAAGGTCTGCCGCCGGCGCAGCGTCCCCCCCTCAGCAATCATGCAAGCGGTCGGCCTTGGCGCCGGCGGCGCATTTCTTGCCGTCGGGCAAGATGGCTTCACTCATATTGGCGCCGTCGAATTGCGGCCCGCCGCCATAAGCGCCTTCGAGATTGGCGCCGGCAAGGTTCGCGCCGCGCAGGATGATGAGGATTGCGTGCTGCAAGCTCGAAGGACGCGCTGTCTCAGCTGAGCGACGGCTCAAGCAGGGCGCGTCCACAGGGCCCCAGGGAAGCAGGAGGCAGGAGGCAGGAGGCAGGAGGCAGGAGGCAGGAGGCAGGAGGCAGGAGGCAGGAGGCAGGAGCGGCTATTTCGGCTGCAGCTTCAGCGCCGCCGAGTTGATGCAATAGCGCAGGCCGGTGGGCGCGGGGCCGTCCTCAAACACATGGCCGAGATGGCCGTTGCAGCGGGAGCAAAGCACTTCGGTGCGGATCATGCCGTGGCTGATGTCGCGCTCCTCGTCGACATGGCTCTCCGCCGCAGGCTGGGTGAAGCTCGGCCAGCCGCAGCCGGAATCGAACTTGGCGTCGGATTCGAACAGCGTCTGTCCGCAGCCGGCGCAGACATAGGTGCCCGCTCGTCGCTCATGCTCGTACTCGCCCGAGAACGGCCGCTCGGTCGCCTTCTCGCGCAGCACCGCATACTGCATCGGGGTCAGATCCTTGCGCCACTCAGCCTCGCTCTTGTCGACTTTCGGCATCGTCTTGGCGTCGGGCATGGAAGCTCCTAACTTCAATTCTTGTCGCTAATTGGTGATCTTGGCGCTGCTCACCAGGGTCGGCTTCTCGAGATAATTGTCGGCGAAAAGCTTCTTCAAATTCTCGACCTTCGGAATGTCGTTATAGGCAATATAAGGCTGGTTCGGGTGCAGCGTCAGGTAGTCCTGATGATAGGCTTCCGCAGGGAAAAAACCCTCCAGCGGCCCGACCTTGGTGACGATCGGCTTCTTGTAGACCTTTGCGGCGTTGAGCTGGGCGATATAGGCCTCCGCGACCTTCTTCTGCTCGTCATTGGTGGTGAAGATGGCCGAGCGGTATTGCGTTCCGGTGTCCGGTCCCTGCCGGTTCAGCTGCGTCGGATCGTGCACGACCGAGAAGAAAATCTGCAAGATCTTGCCGTAGCTGATCTTCTTCGGATCGTACTTGATCTCGACGGATTCTGCGTGCCCGGTGGTGCCGGTGGAGACCATGTTGTAGTCGGCGGTCATCTTGCTGCCGCCAGCATATCCGGACACCGCGTTGACGACGCCCGCGGTATGCTGGAACACGCCTTGCACGCCCCAGAAACATCCGCCCGCAACCACCGCGGTCTGAATACCGCTTGCCTGAGCGTCCATGGCGGGCGCGGGGATGATCGCGGCGTCTTCGGCGGCCAGCGAACGGGTGACCGTAATTGCCGTGATCGCCAGCGCGCCGACGGCGGCAACGCAAAGCGATAGGCGGCTGAATTGGTGAGGTGACATGGGGGCTTCCTCTTGACTGCCTTTGGGCTCAACGGATGAGAGGCTTGACGGTGGAACTCAACGTTTAAAGCAGGGGCGGCGGTACGCAATCGGGCCTCCGCCGGGCCTGGCCAAGATACGGGATAAAGCTGGACTTGTTACCGCCCAATCCACACGAGTTCGTGAGAAAAAGCCGCAAGGCTTTTCCGAGCATTCCGGCCCGGCAAACCGTCGCTCCGCGAGAAATTTGGTACAATGGCGGGAGCGGTCCCCGAAGGGTGAACCGCGACGGCGATTCTTGCGACAAATTCGTTAATTCATTGGAGCATTCCTGCAGATGTGGCGCGCCTTGTTCGTATTGAGCGTCATCGGGGTCGCCTCGACCGTCGCGCCGGCCCTCGCCGGCCCAGAACTCGACGATGACATCGCGACCTGCCGCGAGCGGCAGCCCGATGCCAAGACGCGCTACGACGCATGCGAGCGGGTGGTCGCGGCGGGGCGCACGACCGGCAAGGATCTGGCCGTCGCCAATTATGTCCGTGGGCAGTGGTTTCGGACCAAACGCAACTATGACAAGGCGGTGTCGGCGTTCGATGCCGCTCATGCCGCCGATCCAGACAATCCCGAATACGTCACTTTCCGCGGGCTTGCTTCCGAGGAAAAGGGCGACGACGACCACGCGATGGCGGACTACAATCTCGTGCTGCAAACTCATCCCAGGGATGGCCGCGCGCTCTACAACCGCGGTACGCTGTATCTGCGCAAGGCGGCGCTGCAAAGCGCGCTTGACGATTTCAACGAGGCGCTGAAATTCGTGCCGAACACATCGTCGCTGGCATACCTGGCGCATGCCGACCGTGGCCGCGTGCTGACCATCAACAAGGATTTTGACGGGGCGCTTGCGGATTTTGCCGAAGCGGAGCGGATCAATCCGGCATGGTCGCAGGCCCGCGTCTATCGCTGTCTCGCCTATACCGCCATGGGCAAGTTCGACGAGGCGATCGCCGACTGTAACAGCGTGATTGAAAAAGCGCCGAAATTTCAGTTCGCCGCGGTGAGTCGTGCCGAGGCCCAACTGGCAAAGGGCGACATTGATGCAGCGCTCAAGGACTTTAACTTTGTGCTCGGGCTCAATCCCAACAACGTGCGGGCCCATTCAGGGCGGGGTCAATTGTTCGAGAAGAAACGCGACCTTGCCCAGGCGCGCGCCGATTACCGGTCCGCCGCCTTTGCACTGACGCCTTTCGACAATTTCGAAACCGGGCTGGCGCGTCAGATTGCACGCGAGCGGCTGGCCGCGCTCACCCCGCAAGCTCCCACGACGCCAGACAAGATTCGCCGCGTCGCGCTGATCATCGGTAACGGCGCTTACCGGAACGTGCATGAGCTCGGCAACCCGCCGCGCGATGCCAAATTGATCGCCGCTGCCCTGAAGGATGTCGGCTTTCAGACGGTGACCGTTACCAACGATCTCACCCGCGACAAATTCTTCGAAGTACTTCATGCTTTTGCGAGCGAGGCGGAAAAGGCCGACTGGGCGGTTGTGTATTATGCCGGTCACGGCTTCGAAGTCGGCGGCATCAATTACCTGGTGCCGGTCGATGCCAAGCTGGCCGCGGACAAGGACGCCGAGACCGAGGCGGTCGCGCTGGAACAGGTGATTGCCGCGGTCGGCGGCGCGCGCAAGCTGCGGCTCGTGATGCTGGACGCCTGCCGCGACAATCCGTTCGCGCCGACGATGCAGCATACGATCGCGCTGAAACTGGTCGACAAGGGCTTTTCGAATATCGAGCCCGCCGCCGGCTTCATGGTCGTGTACGCCGCCAAGCATGGCGAGACCGCGCTCGACGGCGACGGCGTCGACAGCCCGTTCGCCTCCGCAGTGGCGCACGACATCAAGGAGCCGCGCGTCGAGGTCCGCAAACTGTTCGACATCGTCCGCGACGATGTCTGGACCACGACCAAGCATCAGCAGCAGCCATTCACCTATGGCTCACCGCCCGGGCGGGAGGATTTTTATTTCGTTGCGGGGAAGTAAGTTCTCGTGTCCCGGACGCGGTGCAGCGTTCTTCACGATGCACCGCAGAGCCGGGACCCGCCAACGTGCATGCGGGAAGCATGGACCCCGGATCTGCAGCGCACCACGCCTTAAGCCATAGCGCGTCGAAGACGCGCGTGAACGCGCTGATGGCGCTGCGCAGCGTCCGGGGAACGCAAACCTTACACCACCACGCTCAGCCGCTTCGCCGCCCGCGTGATGCCGGTGTAGAGCCAGCGGGCGCGGCTGTCCTGGAAAGCAAAGCTCTCGTCGAACAGCACCACGTCGTCCCATTGCGAGCCTTGCGACTTGTGCACGGTGAGCACGTAACCGTAATCGAATTCGTCATAGGGCTTGCGCTGTTCCCACGGGATCGCCTCGATACCGCCCTCGAAACAGTCGCTGCGCACGGAAACCTTGGTCACCTTGTGGCTGAACTCCTCGTCGGGCGCGAGCCGCATGCCGATGATGTGCGACTTCGATCGTGACGCGGCGCGCGACTTCACGCGCCACAATCCGCCATTGAACAGTCCCTTCTTGCGATTGTTGCGCAGGCAGACCAGCTTGTCGCCGGCCACCGGCAAGGGATCCTCGATGTTCTGCTTTTGCCGCACCCGCATGTTGTAGGCGCGGCGGGTGTTGTTGCGCCCGACCAGCACCTGATCGGCGCTCATCACCCGGTCCGGATCGAGCTCGGTGCGAGAGACCACCTCGCTTTCGCCATGGCGGCCGATCTCAAGCTCGCGGCCCGCGCGGATATCCATCGACATCCGCACGATCGGATCGTTTTGCGCCTGGCGATGCACTTCGGTCAGCATCGCGTCAGGCTCGCAATCGGTAAAGAAGCCGCCGCCTTGAATCGGCGGCAGTTGCGCGGGATCGCCGAGCACCAATAGCGGGCAATCGAACGACATCAGGTCGCGGCCGAGTTCGGCGTCCACCATCGAGCATTCGTCGATCACGATCAATTTTGCCTTGGAGGCCGGCGCGTCGTCCCACAGCTCGAAACTCGGCTGCTCGACCCCCGTTTCGCGGGCGCGGTAGATCAGCGAATGAATCGTGGAGGCGTTGTCGCAACCCTTGTTGCGCATCACCAGCGCCGCCTTTCCGGTGAAGGCAGCGAATTTCACCTCGCCGTCGACGCCCTCGGCGATGTGGCGCGCCAGCGTGGTCTTGCCGGTGCCGGCATAGCCGAACAGGCGGAATACCGGTGGCGTGCCGTTCCGGCCAGGTTTTGCCTTCAGCCAGTCGGCGACGGCCTTCAGCGCGGAATCCTGATGCGGCGTAAAAATTGTCACGTGAAAGTTTCTTGGAGTCTCGGTGGGGGAGGGCCGTGGGGGCTACAACTCACACCGCCAAAACTAACCATTCATGCGTGCGGTGCAAGCCACTGACTTGGCAGCCGGGCGCTATTGCCAACCCGGTATGCCACGCATATCCGGCAGATGGTGGGCAATGCCCTTGTGGCAATCGATGCAGGTCTTCTCGCCATTGAAGAGGAAGCGCTCATGCGCCACGGAGGCGCGTGGCGACTGCTTGGTAATGTCCATCGATTCAGCGCTGTGACAGTTGCGGCATTCCAGCGAATCGTTGGCCTTGAATCGCGCCCATTCGTTCAGCGCGAGTTCAAGCCGGCTATCGATGAACTTCTCGCGGCTGTCGATGCTGCCAAACAGATGGCCCCAGACCTCCTTGGAGGCCTGCATCTTGCGCGCGATCTTGTTTGTCCAGTTGTGCGGCACGTGACAATCCGGGCAACTGGCGCGCACGCCGGAGCGATTGGAGAAATGGATGGTCGATTTCAGTTCTGCAAACACATTGTCGCGCATCTCGTGGCAGGAGGTGCAGAATTTTTCGGTGTTGGTCAGTTCCAGCGCGGTATTGAAGCCGCCCCAGAAAATCACGCCGGCCGCAAAGCCCGCGAGCACCAGCATCCCGAGCCCGAACACCGAGCTCGGCCGCCGCAGCACGTCCCACAATTCGACGATAAACTTCCAGATCCCGGCCAGTCGAGACGGACGCGCCTCAGCCGGTTCAGCCGTGCTCATCGGCGTCCACCCGGCGCGGCACGGCTCAGCATGGTGTCGATATCGACGAAGTCATTTGAGACGGGAGGGGTCACCACATTTTGCGGAACGTGGCATTCGGTGCAGAAGAAGCGGCGCGGCGACACCGAGGCCAGGAACTGCCCGTCGCGGTCCATGAAGTGGGTAATGCTGACCATCGGCGCCTGTGTCTCGGCGGTGAGCGCTCTTGCATGGCACGACAGGCATTTGTTGCCGTTGATGTCGATCTGGTAGCCATCGATCGAATGCGGAATCACCGGCGGTTGTTCGGGATAGTTTCGGGTTTCCTTTTCCGCCGTGTTGCGCGTCGGCGCCATCGGCGCGGCGGGTCCCTCCTCGTTGAGCGGGGTCGACCCGCGCAGGCCCGAGTAGACCGTCTGGGCCGACGCGGAGAGGTTTGCTGCAAGAATGAGCGCGAGCGCCAGAATGACCGGTTTTTGGATCATGGCTCTCACACCTTCTCGATGCGCACGGCGCATTTCTTGTAGTCGGTTTGCAGCGAGATCGGATCGGTGGCGTCCAGCGTCACCTTGTTGATCAGCTGGGACTCATCGAACCAGGGCACGAACACCACGCCGTGCGGCGGCTTGTTGCGTCCGCGGGTCTCGACGCGGGTGCGGATATAGCCGCGGCGGGAGACGACCTTGATTTCATCGCCGCGGCGTAATTTCGCCTCCAGGGCATCGTCCGGATGCATGAAGCAGACCGCTTCGGGAAATGCCTTGTATAGTTCGGGGACACGCCGCGTCATGGTGCCGGAGTGCCAGTGCTCCAGCACGCGTCCGGTCGAGAGCCAGAACGGATATTCGCCGTCGGGAGACTCTGCCGGCGGCTCGTAGGGCAGGGCGAAGATGCGCGCCTTGCCGTCGGGAAACCCGTAGAACTCGACGTCCTTGCCGCTTCCCACATAGGGGTCCAAGCCCTCGCGGAAGCGCCACTTGGTTTCCTGGCCGTTGACGACCGGCCAGCGCAGCCCGCGTTCGCGATGATAGGTTTCGAAGGGCGCGAGGTCGTGGCCGTGGCCGCGGCCGAAGGCGGCATATTCCTCGAACAAGCCTTTGTGCACGTAGAAGCCGAAGGCTTTCGATTCGTCGTTCGCATAGCCTGCTTCGATGTCGGCAAGCGGGAACTTGTCGACCTGTCCGTTCTTGAAAAGCACGTCATAGAGTGTCTTGCCGCGATATTCGGGTTTCTTGGCGAGAAGTTCTTCAGGCCAGACCTCCTCGATCTTGAAGCGCCTGGAAAATTCCATCACTTGCCAAAGGTCCGATCGCGCCTCGCCGGGGGCGGCGACCAGCTGATGCCAGAACTGAGTACGCCGCTCGGCGTTGCCGTAGGCGCCTTCCTTTTCCACCCACATCGCGGTTGGCAGGATCAGGTCGGAGGCCAAGGCCGTCACCGAAGGATAGGCGTCGGACACCACGATGAAGTTGTCAGGATTGCGGTAGCCGAGATAGGTCTCCTCGTTCGAATTGGCGGCGGCCTGCAGGTTGTTGTTGACCTGAACCCAATAGGCGTTGAGCAGACCGTCTTTGAGCATCCGGTTCTGCAGCACCGCGTGATAGCCCGGCTTGTCGGGGATGGTGCCCTCGGGGAGCCTCCAGATCTGCTCGGCCTTGTCGCGGTGGGCCTTGTTGGTCACCACCATGTCGGCCGGAAGCCGATGCGAGAAGGTACCGACCTCGCGTGCGGTGCCGCAGGCGGAAGGCTGGCCGGTCAGCGAGAATGGGCTGTTGCCTGGTGCAGAGATTTTCCCGGTCAACAGGTGGATGTTGTAGACGAGATTGTTGCACCAGACGCCGCGGGTGTGCTGGTTGAATCCCATGGTCCAGAAACTGGTGACCTTGATCTTGGGGTCGGCATAGAGTTCGGCGAGCGCCTCGATGCGGTTGAGCGGCACGCCGGACATCTCGGCCGCCTTTTCGAGCGAATAGTCGGCGACGAATTTCGCGTATTCCTCGAAAATGATATCGGTGGCGTCATTGGCGTTGGCGGCGCCGGTCGCCTTTTTCTGCAGGGGATGTTCGGGGCGAAGGCCGTAGCCGATGTCGGTCTGGCCGCGCTTGAACACGGTATGCGCCGCGACGAAGTCCTCGTTGACCCGGCCGGTCTTGATGATGTGGTTGGCGATCGCGTTGAGGATGTAGAGATCGGTCTGCGGCCTGAACACCATGCCGATGTCGGCGAGGTCGAAAGAGCGGTGTTCGAAAGTCGAGAGCACAGCTACCCTGACATGCGGCGCGCTGAGGCGACGGTCGGCCACGCGCGTCCACAGGATCGGATGCATCTCGGCCATGTTCGAGCCCCACAGCACGAAGGCATCCGCCGCCTCGATGTCGTCATAGCAGCCCATCGGTTCGTCGACGCCGAAGGTACGCATGAAGCCGGCGGCGGCCGACGCCATGCAGTGGCGCGCATTGGGATCGATGTTGTTGCTGCGGAAACCGGCCTTGAACAATTTGGAGGCGGCATAGCCTTCCCAGATCGTCCATTGACCGGATCCGAACATGCCGACGCCGCTGGGTCCGCGCTTCCGGAGCGCCGCCTTGAATTTCTCCGCCATGACGTCGAAGGCTTCATCCCACGTGACCGGCGTGAATTCGCCGTTCTTTTCGTATTTACCGTTCGCCTTGCGCAGCATCGGCCTGGTGAGACGGTCGTGGCCGTACATGATCTTGGAAAGGAAGTAGCCCTTCACGCAGTTCAGCCCGCGATTCACCTCGGACTTGATGTCGCCATGGGTTGCGACCACGCGGTTTTCCTTGGTCGCCACCATCACGCTGCACCCCGTACCGCAGAAGCGGCACGCCGCCTTGTCCCATTTGAGTTCGCTCTCGGCGCGTTCGGTGACGAGGTTCGCGGCGAGTGTGGGCACCGGCATGCCGCCCGCCAGAGCCGCCATCGCGGCGGCCTCAAGTTTGAGAACCTGGCGGCGATCGAGATTGGATGCGGTCATTGCGATTCTCCTGGCGTATTCTTGTTGCTCTAACCAGCATCGATAGCGTGAAAGACGAGCGAGGCGGCGTAAACGTCCGGCAGCAAGGCAATGGTGTTGAGCGTCGTCCCCAACGCTCCGGCATCCGCCGCGTCGACCACGACGACGAGCTTGCCCCTGGGGTCGCGGCCGTAGATCTCACATCCGGCAAGGTCGAGGATCGCGGCCTCGACATCGACCAGGCGCTCCGCTCGCGCCTGTACCAGGATGCTGGCGACTTCTCCGGACGCCGCTATCACGCGATCTTTTGCGAAGAGACGCCCCGATATCAGGGCCCGGCGATCGATCGCTGCATGAGGTCTGGCCATCGCGAATGTCCTTGAGGAGTTTTGCTTTAGCGCTTGGGAGGGCCGGGAGGACCGGCCGCCATCTGATAGACCCACACGGTGAGCCCGTAGCCGCCGACCACCGCAACGGCCAGGCCCGGCATCAGCACCGCGGTCAGAAAAAGGAACGCAAAGATTTCCATACGCCTGCGGCGCGGTCGTCCATGCGCGTCGTCGCCAGCGGCGGACATCTCGTTTCTTTTCGGATTTTCCGGGATTGGACGGCATCAGGGCCGTTACCTGCTGAAACAATAAGCAGGGAATCAGCGGCGGTGTTGATTTGGATCAAAATCCCGCCGGGTCGTTGGCCTTTCGGACTTTGCCTTTCGAGCTTGGCCTTTCGCTTGGCCTTTCCCTTGGCTCTTCGCGCGAATACACTGCGAAAAAAACAGCCGGTCGCGGGAGGAACGTCGTGAAATTTGGCATCTTCTATGAGCTGCAATTGCCGCGCCCATGGCAGGCCGGCGATGAGCTCAAGCTTTATCAGGACGCGCTGACGCAGCTGGAGACCGCCGACCGGCTCGGCTACGACTATGCCTGGGTGGTGGAACATCACTTTCTCGAAGAATATTCGCACTCGCCCTCGCCGGAATCCTTTCTCGCCGCCGCGAGCCAGCGCACCAAAAAAATTCGGCTCGGCCACGGCATTTTCCAGCTCACGACCAACCATCCAGCGCGCGTTGCCGAGCGCATCGCGGTGCTCGATCTCCTAAGCCGCGGCCGCTGCGAATTCGGGATGGGCGAGAGCGCCTCGATCACCGAATTGACGCCGTTCGGTCGCGACATGGAAACCAAGAAGGAAGTGTTCGAGGAAGCCGTCCGCGCCATCTTCCCGATGTTCAAGGACGGAGGCTGTGAGCATCACGGCAAATATTTCGATATTCCGCTGCGCAACGTGGTGCCGAAGCCGGTCCAGAGGCCGCATCCGCCGCTCTGGATGGCGTGCTCGCAGCTTCCGACCATCGAGCGCGCCGGCCGAAACGGCTTCGGTGCGCTCGGCTTCCAGTTTGTCAGTGCCGATGCTGCGCACGCATGGGTGCACGCCTATTACAACGCGATCACCAAGCGGCTGAAGAAGCTCGCCGACTATCAGATCAATCCGAACATGGCGCTGGTGTCGTTCTTCATGTGCGCCAGGACCGATGAGGAGGCCCGCGCGCGCGCGGACGGCGCGACGTTCTTCCAGTTCGCGCTGCGCTTTTACGGTGCCTCGCAGAACCGCCAGCGTCCGGCGCCCGGCACCGTCAACATGTGGGACGAATACAACAAGTGGAAGCGCGAGAACCCGCAAGCCCAGGAGGCGGCGCTGCGCGGCGGCCTGATCGGCTCGCCGGAAACCATCGCCAGGAAGTTGCGGCGGTTTCGCACCTCTCACATCGATCAGGTCATCCTGCTCAACCAGGCCGGCAAGAACAGCCATGAGCACATCTGCGAATCGCTCGAACTGTTCGCCAGCGAAGTGATGCCGGAATTCCGGCAAGACCCGGAACATGACGCCTGGAAGGCCGGCGTGATGAACGGCGCGATCCAGCTCGAGGAGATCGACACCGAGGCCTTTACGGATCGCTACGGCAAGCTCGCGGTCAATGTCGCCTCGCCGAAACCTGCATCCGCGGCGGCCCAATAGTTGACATTTTTTGCGGAAGCCGGCCTTTCGCCTTCGGGAAGAATTAATCTGCCATCGGTCGGATCGTTGGAAAAAACGCTGCGTCCGCCGCGGACGCAGCAGTGCGGATATCGCTATTTTTCCCTGGTCCTCGACACAGCGAGCAGCCGCCATCATCCTCACGCTGGAATGAACGGAGCGCGGAAGCGCTTCCGCAAGGCTCATGTTGGGGAAGTGGAATGTCGGACATCGCGATCAAAGTCTCGCAGCCGGTCGCGCTGCAGGCGCGATTGAACGAGGACTGGCTGGCGGTCGTCATCGGTCTTTTGGTCTTCGGATTGGCTCTTGTGAGCATCAGCGGCACTGACCTCCTGGGATGGGCCGTCACCGCCTCGGTTTATACGGATCTCTCGCATGCGCTTAGTCCCTTTGCCAAGGCCTACGCCTGGTTTGGCGGCGGCGGCGCATTGCTTTCGACCTATGCCGCGTTGCTTGTTGTGCTGAGCGTCGGCGTGTTCACGCTTGGCGGAGATATCAGGAAATTTGCGCTTGCGTTTACGGCGGTGTTTGCGCTTGCTTATGCGAGCTGGATTGCCGGAAGCTATGCTTATGTTGCCGCGGTGACGCCCGCCGAGCAGCAGAAATTCGGCATCGCCTGGTCGCTCAAGCTCACCAATGAAGGCGGCTTCATCGTCGCCCTGCTTTCCGGGCTTGTGATCGCCAATTTCTTTCCGCGCTTTGCCGACTGGCTCAAGGAAGCGATCCGGCCCGAACTCTATATCAAGATCGCGATCGTCATTCTCGGCGCCACCGTCGCGGTCACGGCAGCGGGCCGATTGAACCTTGCATCCTCGCTGCTGCTGCGGGGCGCCGCCGCAATCGTCGAGGCCTATCTGATCTATTGGGCCGTGATCTATTTCATCGCGCGCAAATGGTTCGGCTTTTCGCGGGAATGGTCGGTTCCGCTCGCGTCGGGCATCTCGATTTGCGGCGTGGCGGCTGCTATCGCAACCGGCGGCGCGATCAGGGCGCGGCCGGCGGTGCCGATCCTGGTGTCGTCGCTGGTCGTCGTGTTCGCGGTCGTGGAAGTTCTGATTCTGCCGTTTCTGGCGCAGACTTTCCTGTGGCACGAGCCGCTGGTGGCGGGCGCCTGGATCGGGCTTGCCATCAAGACCGACGGCGCGGCGGTCGCCGGCGGCGGCATCACCGAGTCGCTGATCATGGCGAAAGCAGCCGCCGAAGGCGTCAAATATCAGCCCGGCTGGATTCTCGCGACGACGACCACGGTGAAGATCTTCATCGACATCTTCATCGGCATCTGGGCGTTCATCCTTGGCTACATCTGGACCAACCATATCGACAAGGGCCCCGACAAGGCGAAGCCCGTCGAGATCTGGCAGCGTTTCCCGAAATTCATTCTCGGCTTCGTCCTGGTGTTTGCGGTATCGCTGTGGCTCGCGCTGGGCTCGACGGGGCAAATCGCCAAAGCGCTCCCGGCCGCGGCCGGCGAGGCCAATGTGTTTCGGGTGATCTTCTTCGTCCTGACCTTCTTTTCGATCGGCGTGCTGTCGGATTTCCGCAAACTCTGGCAGCAGGGTTTCGGCAAGCTTGCCGCGGTCTATTTCGTCAGCCTGTTCGGGTTTGTGATCTGGGTGGGGCTTTTGATTTCATGGCTGTTCTTCAGCGGCTTCAAACCGCCGCTCGTCAGCTAGTTCCAGGGAAAAAACCATGTCGCAATCCGACCTCGGGAAAGAAATCGACGCCGTGGAAGTAGAGCCGCTGCTGCCGATCGAAAAGAAGCTGATTGGCTGGAGTCTCGGCTTGGGAATTGCCCTGCTGATCGTTCTGATCGCCGTGAACCATTTCTTTCCGATCAAGCTGTAGCTGTAGTTCGGGTTTATCATCGACTGCGCGCTGCCGCGAAATCGCGGCGAGCGTTAAGGGTGGTCTCGCCATTTTCGTGGTAGCGGTTCTCGGCGGAAGCCTGGCGGCTGATCAACCCTGCAGTGCCGCGAGAAGCTCGTCGGGCCGCTCGGCCATCATCATGTGACCGGCGCCGCGCAATATGACGGTGCGTGAGTTTGCCAGCGCGGCGGCAAGCGCCCGACCTGCCTTAGCGGGGGTCATCATGTCGCGCTCGCCGAGAATGAGCGTGGTCGGGACGGTGATCTTGGCGGCGGCGGCAAGCGCATTCTGGTAGGCGTTGCACGCAGAAAGGTCGTTGAACAGCACGCCCGGTCGGCTTTGCTCAAGCACGCGCTGGGCGCCCGAATGCATCCACAAGCCCGGCGCGAGGCTGCCGCCCAGCTCCGCCTGATAGCCGAGCCCCCAAATCGAGACCATGTCGACGGCGGCGTGATCGTTGGCCTCAGCCGCCTTGAGCAGGTCAGGTCCGACCGACATGGTCGCCGCCGTTCCGATCAGGCTGAGCGCGGAGACTTTCTCCGGATGCCGCGCGGCGGTCTCAAGCGCGATCAGCGAACCCATGGAATGACCGATCAGATGCGCATTTGCGGCGCGGGCGGCGTCGAGTAGCGCAGCGGTCCAGTCCGCCATTTCGGCAATCGTGGGCAATGGCGCGCCAAAGGATCGGCCATGGCCGGGCAGATCCGGTGCCAGCACACCGTGGCCGTGATGGGCGAACCACCGGCTGTGCAAGGCCCAGGTAGTATGGTCGAAGCCGGCGCCGTGGAGAAAAACGACGGTCGGTTGCGAGGAATCGAACTTGCTGCCGCCGGTGGCGACGAAGGTTTCAATTCCGTTCACGTTCAACTGCATGGCTCAGGCCTTCTGCGAAACGCGGAGTGCCTGGCCGAGGTCATCGATGATATCGGCGGCGGATTCAATTCCGATCGACAGCCGTACCAGCTCTTCGCCGATGCCGGCAGCCTTGAGCTGGGCGGCATCCATCTGCTGATGGGTTGTGCTGGCCGGATGAATGACCAGCGTCTTGGCGTCGCCGACATTGGCGAGATGACTGATCAACCGCAAGGATTCGATGAACTTCCGCCCCGCCGGCCTGCCACCCTTGATGCCGAAACTTATGATCGATCCGGCGCCGCGTGGCAGCAATCGCCTGGCAAGTTCGTGGTCGGGATGATTTGCCAGCGACGGATGCAGGACCCACTCGACGGCCTTGTTCGCAGCCAGAGCCTCAAGCACCGCATGGGTATTGGCGATGTGGCGCTCCATGCGAATGCCCAGCGTCTCGACGCCTTGCAGCAGTTGAAAGGCATTGGTGGGCGACAGGCACGCGCCGAAGTCGCGCAGGCCTTCGGTGCGTGCCCGCATGATGAAAGCCGCCGGGCCGAACTGCTCGTCGAAGACGATGCCGTGATATCCGGCATAGGGCTCGGTCAAAGCCGGAAATTTTCCGGAAGCTCGCCAATCGAACCGGCCGCCGTCGACGATCACCCCGGCGATGGCGATGCCGTGGCCACCGATCCACTTGGTGGCCGAATTCATCACGATGTCGGCGCCAAGCTCGATCGGCCGGCTGAGAAAGGGGGTTGCAAATGTATTGTCGATCAGAAGCGGAATTTTTGCCTCATGCGCGATTGCCGCGACAGCGGGAATATCCAGTACCTCGAGACCGGGATTGCCGATGGTTTCGCCGATCACGAGCCTTGTATTGGGCTGGATGGCGCTGCGGAATTGGTCAAGCGCGCGCGGCTTGACGAATGTGGTGGTGATGCCGAAGCGCGGCAGCGTGTGTGTAAGCAGGTTGATGCTGCCGCCATAGAGCGAGGAGGAGGCGACGATGTGGTCGCCCGCGTTCAGCAGGGTCGCGATCGCCAGATGCAGCGCCGCCATGCCGCTCGCCGTGCAGATCGCGCCGACGCCGCCCTCAAGCGCGGCAAGCCGCTCCTCGAGCACCGCGGTCGTCGGATTGGAAATGCGGGTATAGATGTGCCCGGCGCGCTCCAGATTGAACAACGCGGCGGCGTGCTCTGAATCCTGAAAGACGTAAGAGGTGGTCTGATAGATCGGGACGGCGCGCGCACCAGTCACGGGATCCGCATGCTGGCCGGCGTGGAGGCTCAGGGTCTCAAAGGCGGGTGGCTTGGGCGCAGGCATATTGAACTCGAAAGGCGATTGTGTTCTCCGGCCGTCACGGGCTGCGGTACGGTGTGCCATAAAAACACTTCGATTGTTAGCCGGAGAAAGTGGCCTTTTTCGC
Organism: uncultured Alphaproteobacteria bacterium; assembly: GCA_963722265.1. Lineage (GTDB taxonomy): Bacteria > Pseudomonadota > Alphaproteobacteria > Rhizobiales > Xanthobacteraceae > Bradyrhizobium. The sequence continues at coordinate 548,530 of CAVRKR010000006.1, forward strand.
TTCCGCGACCTAAAAGCCATTAAGTAAGCGGCACGGAAACCGGGGAAGGTCGCGCCATCTGATGAAACGCATTGCGATCTGGACATTTTACGGAATCGGCGCACTCGCGATTCTCTATCTCGCGCTTTACGCCTATGCAGCCTTCACCGGGCGTGGGCCGGCGCCGGGCGATCCCATCCACATCTTCCGCAGGCCGGACGCGCCGAATTATTCGAAGGCCGCAAAACCCGACTACATCGCCGCAGTCGTGCGATGAAGGTCGCTGGCCCCCGCCGGCGTGATCGGCAAGCCGCCATCGGCATATTCGTTCAGCTTGTTGCGCAGCGTGCGGATCGAGATGCCCAGGATATTGGCTGCGTGGGTTCGATTGCCGAGGCAATGCTTCAGCGTCTCCAGGATGAGATCGCGCTCAACATCGGCAACCGTGCGTCCGACCAGCGCGCGGGTCACCTGCTCGGCGGCGAATGTGGCATGCGCCACCGCGGGCACGGTCTTTGGCGTGTTAAGCCGGTCGCCGTCTGGCGTGAGAATGGCGTCGACGCCGATCTCGTCGCCCTGCGCCATCAGCACCGAACGATGAATGGTGTTCTCCAGTTCGCGGACGTTGCCCTGCCAGCGGTTGGTGGTCAGCACCTGACGTGCCTCGGCCGAGATCGGCCGCACCGGCACGCCGTTGGCGTCGGCGTATTTCTTGGCGAAGTGCTGCGCCAGTTCGAGAATGTCGGCCGGCCGTTCACGCAGCGGCGGGATCTTCAGGTTTACGACATTGAGCCGGAACAGAAGGTCCTCGCGGAAGCTGCCCTCGCGTACCGCATCGGCGAGGTTGCGGTTCGAGGTCGCGATGATGCGGATGTCGACCGGAACCGGCCTGGTGCCGCCGACGCGATCAATCACGCGCTCCTGGATCGCCCGCAGCAATTTGGATTGCAGCCGCACGTCCATTTCGGAAATCTCGTCGAGCAGCAGCGTGCCGCCGGTGGCTTCCTCGAATTTTCCGATGCGTCGCGCAACCGCGCCGGTGAACGCGCCCTTCTCATGGCCGAATAGCTCGGATTCCAGCAAATGCTCGGGGATCGCCGCGCAATTGATCGATATGAACGGCTTCTTGGCGCGGTTGGAGCGGGTGTGGACATAGCGCGCCAGTACCTCCTTGCCGGTTCCGGATTCGCCGGTGATCATCACGGAAGCGTCGGAGCCGGCGATCTGCTGGGCGAGCTTGATCACCTTGGCCATCGCCTCGTCGCGGTAGACCAGGTCGCGCGAATCGTTGGCGACGGCGGCTAGCACCGCGGCGATCAATTCCGGTTCCGGCGGCAGCGGGATGTATTCCTTGGCGCCGGCATGGATCGCGGCCACCGCCGCGCGGGCGTCGTTGGAGATGCCGCAGGCGACGATCGGGACGTGAATGTGTTCGGCTTCAAGCCGCATCACCAGATCGCGGATATCGAGCGAAACATCGACCAGCAGGAGGTCGGCGCCCTTGCCGCCGCGCAGCACGCGCATGGCCTGTTCGTGGTCCTCCGCGTGGGTGACGGAAGCGCCGTTTTCCATTGCGATCTTGGTGGCTGTCGTGAGCTGGCCCTTCAATGTGCCAACGATGAGAAGCCGCATGATAATCTCCTGTTCGTCTGTTCGCGCCCGCTAGGCGCGTTTCGTTAGAGAGAGCCTCAGCTGCGATCCGCCTTGACGATTTCCGTCATGGTCACGCCGAGCTTGTCTTCCACCAGAACCACTTCGCCGCGCGCCACCAGTCGGTTGTTGACGTAGATGTCGATTGCTTCGCCGACGCGGCGGTCGAGTTCGAGGACGGTGCCGGGGCCAAGCTTCAGCAATTCGCCGACATCCATCTTGGAACGGCCGAGCACGGCGGAAACCTGCACCGGCACGTCGAACACGGCCTCAAGATCGGCGGCAATGCGCGCGGCATGCTCGTCTTCGTCATAGGCCACGTCATCGGCCGCCGTTGCCTCAGCGGCGTTGAGATCGGGGAGCGGAACCTGTGCGTCGGTGTCACTCATGGTTCATTCCTCTTGGCCATCGGTTCAGGCCTGATTGCGGGACGCTATGTAGCGCCCGACAAGTTCGTTGATCTTGGTTTCGATTGCCGCGCGTTCCAGCACGACGCCACCATCCGCCCACTCGATCCGGCAATCGCCGGTCTCGATCTCGGGTTCGGCCAGAATGACGAGGCGTCCTGCAAAGCCGCTTTGCTTGGCGAGCTTCTCGATGCGGTCGTGCGCCGCCTCGTAGAGCTGTTCGTTGATCCGGACCACCAGATGCGGCGTCGAAACCAGTTGTGCAAAGCAGTCGCTTACAAGGGCGGTGACCTCGCCGAGCGGTTCGTGGGCGATCAGCTCGCTGCACAGCTTGCGCGCAACCGCGACCGCGACGTCGACGGCTTCGGTTTCCATCCGGGTCTCGACGCCGGAAAAGCGCGCCGCGATGCCCTTGATGGCAATCCCGATTTCCTCCAGCGCCAGCGCCGCGCGGCGGTCGCTTTCCACCTTTGCTTCGCGCAGCGCCGCGTCGTAGCCGTCGCGGTAGGCGCGGGCTTCGGCCGCGGCGACCTTCTGGGCGACTTCCGCAGGGGTCGGCGCGCTCGCGCATCTTGTCGGGCGCCGAGAAATCCATGTCGAACAGGAATTTTGCGGGGGCGGCCATCAGTACACCAGCTCGTCGTCGGCGCGGTTTTTGGTCAGCGTGATTTCTCCCTTGGCCGCGAGGTCCTTGGCGAGGTTGACCAGCAGCGCCTGCGCCTCGTCGACGTCGCGCAGCCGCACCGGGCCCATCGCCTGCCATGTCGTCGAGCAGCATCTTGCCGGCACGGGACGACATGTTGCCGAGGAAGAAGCCGCGGACGTCCTCGTTGGCGCTCTTCAGCGCGATGCCGAGCTTGTCCTTGTCGACATTGCGCATCAGCGTCTGCGCGGAGGCGGAATCCAGCTTGATCAGATCGTCGAAGGTGAACATCAGCGCCTTGATGCGTTCGGCGGATTCGCGATTTTCCTCTTCCAGCGAGGTAATGAAGCGGGTTTCGGTCTGGCGGTCGAAATTGTTGAAGATTTCGGCCATCACCTCGTGGGCGTCGCGGCGCCTCGTCTGCGACAGGTTCGACATGAATTCGACGCGCAGCGTCTGCTCGACGCGCTCGATCACTTCCTTCTGCACGGCCTCCATCTTCAGCATCCGGTTGACCACGTCGAGCGCCATGTCCTCTGGCAGGATCGCGAGCACCCGCGCGGAGTGTTCCGGCTTGAGCTTCGACAGCACGACCGCGATGGTCTGCGGATATTCGTTCTTCAGATAGTTGGCCAGCACCTCTTCCTGAACGTTGGAGAGCTTCTCCCACATGTTGCGGCCCGCCGGCCCGCGGATTTCGTCCATGATGCCGACGACGCGTTCGGCCGGGAGATATTGATGCAGCAGCCGCTCGGTCGCGTCGAAATTACCCATCAACGCGCCGGACGCCGACATTCGCGACACGAATTCGAGCAGCATGTCTTCCACGACTTCGGCGTCGACCGTGCCAAGCGTCGACATGTGAATCGACAGTTCGCGCACTTCATCGTCATCGAGCAGGGACCAGACCTTGCCGCCATATTGTTCGCCGAGCGCCAGCATCAGCATTGCGGCGCGTTTCGGGCCCTTGATCGGCTCGACTTGCGGGTGGCTGCTCTGACGAGCCGCCAGCGAGGAAATCACGCTGGTAATGTCGTTTACATTGTTGGCTTGCGGCAAGGCCATGTCAGATCACGTCGCGGGTTCAGAGAGCCACTGGCGAACAATGGCAACGGTTTCGTTGGGGTTTCGGTCGGCGAGTTCGCCGACCCGGTGCACGGATTGCGCATGGACCTGGCCCTGGACCTGGGCGACATCGATCAGCTGCGCGGTGTTGTTGGGGCTGGGCACGAGGTTCTGGCCGGCGGCCGTCTGCTGGCTGCCGTCGGTCAGCTCGGGCGCCGAACGAACGGCGGCTGGAGGCGGCGGCTCTTCGGTGATGATGCGCTTGACCAGCGGCCGGACCACCATGAACAGCACGACAAGGCCGAGCAGCATCATGACGCCGAGCTCGATGACGTACATCACGTCGTCCTTGGTGAATTGCAGCATCCCGAGTAGTCCCGTCGGCTCTGCGACCGGAGCGACGACCGGCCCTTCGGCAAATCGGAGGTTGACGACCTCCACCTGATCGCCGCGCTTCTGGTCGAACCCGATCGCCGAGCGCACCAGTGCGGCGATGCGGTCGAGCTGCTCCTTGCTGCGGTCCTGATAGACCATCTCGCCTTTTTCATTCTTGCCGTAGCTGCCGTCGACCAGCACCGCGACCGAGATCCGGTTGACCCTTCCGGCTTCGGTCACTTCGGTCTTGGTGGTGCGGGAAATCTCGTAGTTGTTGGTTTCCTCGGTCTTCTTGCTCTGGTCGCGCGCGGCCGGCGGGTTGGTGTTCTGTTGATTGCCGGGCAGTTCGTTGCCGACAGTGACCTGACCGTTGCTCTCGGCCGTGGCTGAGGATTCCTCACGGGTCTGGCTCGAGCGCAGCACGCGGCCTTCCGGATCGAAGCGGTCCGACGTCTGGGTGATCTTGTTGTAGTCGAAATCGGCCGAGAGCTGGACGCGGGCCCGGCCGGCGCCGACCACCGAGGAGACGATCGCCTCGATCTCGCTGCGCATCCGCTTCTCGAAACCGGCGCGGCGTTCATCGCCGATGGCGTTGTCGGTCGCCCCGCTGGCGCCGTCGGCCAGGAGTTGGCCGGCTTCGTCGATGATCGACACCCGTTGCGGCTTCAGGCCGTTGACGGCGGAAGCGACCAGATGGCGGATCGCCCTGATCTGCTGCGGTTCGAGCGTGCCGCGCACGCGCACGACGATCGAGGCCGACGGTTCGGGTGCCTCGCGCGCAAACAGCGGGCGCTCGGGCAGCACCAGATGCACCCTCGCCGCCTGGACACGGTCGATGGCGCGGATGGTGCGGGCAAGCTCGCCTTCAAGCGCGCGCAGATGATTGATGTTCTGGACGAAGCTCGTGGTGCCCAGCGCGTCGGATTTGTCGAAAATCTCGTAGCCGACGCCGCCGCCCTTGGGCAGGCCGCCTTCGGCGAGCTTCATGCGCAGCCGCGTGACCTTGTCCTTTGGCACCATGATCACGGCGCCGTCGTTGCGGATTTCGAAGGGAATGGCCTGGCGTTCCAGGTCCTTGATGATGGCTGAGGAATCCTCGATGCTGAGGTCGGTAAAGAGGGTGGTCATCTGTGGCGTGGTGACGCGCATGATGACGAACGCGAAGAAACCGAGTCAGCGCGGTTGTCACCGCGACCATCGCCATCAACCGCGAAGCACCCAAGCCCTTCAGGAAGCTTACGAGACTCTGCAAACCAACCGCCCCTCAGATTCGGCTCCAGGAGCCGACTGGGCAATTATTGCCTACGCTATGGTTTCGATATGGTTAACGATGGTTAAGCGGCGAAGCGAATGTTCAAAACGGAAAAAATCGGCTTCGCAGCGCAAAGCCGATTTTCCTCAAATGCAATTGGCTTGACGAGCGACCGCTTATTGGCGGTATTGCTGGATCCGGGTGGTGCGCAGCCCAGCAAGGCCGTGCTGGTCGATGGAAAACTGCCAGGACAGGAATTCGTCAACAGTCAGCGTATAACGGCTGCAGGCTTCCTCAAGGGAGAGCAGACCGCCGCGAACCGCGGCAACGACTTCGGCCTTGCGACGGATGACCCACCGCTTGGTGCCGGGTGCGGGCAAATCCGCAATTGTTAACGGACTGCCATCAGGCCCGATGACGTATTTTACCCTCGGGCGATGGGGCTCTGTCATGGCGTACTCACAAACTCTCAACCACTGAACTCACGCCAGTAACCTACGCCCGGTGACTTAAAATTTGCCTAAGCCCAAGGCTTCAATACGAATCTCCTTGAAAATGCCTCGTTAGCGGCCTCCGGAAGCCGCTTTTGGCGACCCCGCCGGCCGTTCCTGGGCCCCTTGGCATGGGTTGGCGCCGCAAATCGGCGCGCCATACGATGGCGGGCGTCAGTTTACGATGCTCTGGATCTGGTTGACGGTGAAGGTCTGGCCGCCGATCGACAGCAGCGGCGGCGACTGGGTAAGATCGACCGAGCTGACCACGCCCTCCACCTGGGTTCCGATGGCAACCGTATTGCCGGCGGAGTCCTTGGCGGTGGCCGTGAGCTTGTAAGTGCCGTCAGGCTGCTGGGTGCCGTCACTGCCGATGCCGTTCCAGTTGAACGGCTGGTTGTTTCCGGCGTTGGCGGGGAAGCTGCCGCTGAAGACGGTCTGACCGGTGCTGCTGGTGATCGTGACGGTGACGGTCGAAGCGGTCGGCACGTTGAGCTGCCAAGTCGCCTGACTGTTGGTCATCGTCGCGGTATTGCCATTGACCACCGCCGTCTTGCCGACGAATCCCAGCGCCTGGGTCGATTGAGCTGTCTGCTGCAGGGAGACCAGCGTCGCCAGCGAGTCGTTGGTGTTGAGCTGCTGCTGGACGCCGGCGAATTCGACGAGCTGCTGGGTGAACTGGTTGGTGTCGAGCGGGCTGAGCGGATTCTGGTTCTGCAATTGTGTCGTCAACAGCTGCAGAAAGCTCTGAAAATTGCCGGCGATCTGGGAGGAGGCCAGCGCGCTTGTAGCCGCGGCCGAGGTGCCGGACGCAGAGGGTGGCAGGGTTGTCGTCCCCGAAACGACCGGGTTGGATGTCGCGGCTGCCGTTGTCATATCCGTCTCCTCAAACTCTAATGTCCACGCCGCTGCTCGATCCGAGCGAGCGTCCATAGCTTTGTCCCGCGACCGCGGCGGGGATCGTATCTTCGTTGCTGATGATCAGACGCTGCGCGTTGGGGCTGGAATCGTTGCCGCTGTTCTGGCCGGAAGAGGACTGATCGCGAAGGCTGAATTGCAGGCCGCCGCTGCCGGTCTTGAGCCCGGCATCGTCCAGCGCACGCTGCAGCTGGGGCGCGTCCTGACGCAGCATCGACAATGTTTCCGGCTTTTCCACCGTCAGATGCGATGTGACCTGGCCGTTGCGATCGATGTTGATGCGAACGTCGATGCGGCCAAGATCGGCCGGGTCGAGCCGAATTTCGAAACTGCTCTTGCCGCTCTTGACCGTGGCGGCGATCTCGACCGCCAGCCCGCTCAAGGGCACCGGTCCATTGGTCGCGGCCGTTACCGTCAATGCGCCCGAGGGCGCGGCAGCCGTTGGGGAATTGGGCTGCGGCTGGAATGTGCCGATCGCCTGCGTTCCCGGATCCGGTGTGTCGACGACCGCATGTTCGGTAGCGCCGGCGACCGGCGAATGCTCATGGGCCGATATGGCCGTTGTCGAGGCGGTCGTATCCGCGGGTGCGCCCTCGGCGGCCGCGTTTGCCGGCTCAGGCTTGCCCGCGGCCGCGGCCTGCTGCGGAGCGTTTTGAACGATTCCCGCTGCCGTGCTGGTTGCGGAAGGATCGGTCGTGCCTGACGGCGGCGTCGCCGCGTCGGTTGGCGCGGTTGTCGCCACTGTCTTTGCCGATGTCGCCTTTGGTGGGACGGGCACCGTGGCGGCCACCGCGCTCGTTAGTGCGGCGGAGTTCACGGCAGCTGCGTTGGCCTGCGTTGGCGCTTGTTGAATGACGGGCGCTTTTGCCGTTGCGCTTTGAACCGCGGAGCCCACGATCTTTGTGCCGGTGGCATCGGCGGTGGTTGCCGCCGCCGCGGGAGCCGCGGTCGGATCGGTCTTGACCTGGCCGGGTGAGGCGGGCTGTCCGGAGGCCGGTTGCGCGCTGGCGGCGATGGCGGCGGCTGCAATCGCGAGCGGCGCCGTGGAACTGCCGGTGGAAGGTGTCGCCGTGGCAACGTTGGTCGGCGGCGTGATCACCGGAATTGCAACGACGACCGGGTTCGGCGTCGTTGTGGTGAGACTGGCCTGAGCCAGGATCGTTGCGTCGACCGTTGCCGTGTCGTCGCTGGCCGCTTTGTCGGTTGACTTGGCGGAGCCGGTCTTGGGAGTGCCGCTCGCCGTCGCGGATGCCTGGGTCGTACCGCTGCCAGCGGCTGAGCCCGCATTGGCATTGGCGCCGGCGTTCGCATTGGTATTCGCGTTGGCGGGCGATCCGGCGTTGGCGTTGTAGCTGGAATCGTCGCTTGCCGGCTGATTGGATGTGTTGTTCGTCGCCGCGGAGTTGTCGGCAGGCGGCGGCGTATCGTCGGAGCGGCGCGCTGGCGGAGGCGGCACCGGTGCGGCAGCGTTGTCGGAGGGAGTGTTTTGGTTGACGAGCGCCCCGAAAATGTCGTTTGCCGGCGACTGGTCGGAGCGCGTGGACCATTGCGGCGCGGCTTGGAATGCTGCGTTTGCAGTGGCTTCTGGTGTAACGCTTAACACAGGACAGTCTCCGGCCATGGAACTGCCTGGGGATCAGCAAGGACCGGGCCACCGCCGCAGTGAAAAAATACCAAAACCTTTCAATAGCTTATGATGGCGCCACGCTGGACGCGACCCTGCAGCGGGGGCTCCCTTTTCTGCCCGGCGGCAAGATTTGCCGTCCAGGGCGCGCCGAAAGGGTGAGGTGTGATTGCCTCGCGGGAATACGGCCTATATTAAAGAGTGGCTTTTCAGCCGTTCCAAGAAGCGAGCCAGCTTGTCGGGGAACGCTCCAAAGCCTCTGATCGCAAGGTGACTTTTTTGGTCGCAGGAGCGCATGGCGCTTTCGCGATGACGTCAATGACCGGAACCATGCTCAATAGTCTGGATCTCGAAGGCCGTCCGCAGGACACTCGCGTCGTCGTCGCCATGTCCGGCGGCGTCGACTCGTCGGTGACGGCTGCGCTGTTGAAGTCGGAAGGCTACGACGTCGTTGGCATTACGCTGCAGCTTTACGATCATGGCGCGGCCACGCACCGCAAAGGCGCCTGCTGCGCGGGCCAGGATATCCACGACGCGCGCAATGTCGCCGAGCGGATCGGCATCCCGCATTACGTGCTGGATTACGAGAGATCGCTTTCGTGAATCGGTGATCGATAATTTCGCCGAAAGCTACGCCTTGGGCGAGACGCCGGTGCCGTGCATCGAGTGCAATCGCTCGATCAAGTTTCGCGATCTGATGGTGACCGCGCGCGAACTTGGTGCCGCGGTGCTTGCGACCGGGCACTACGTCGCCTCGCGCTCCCTGGCCGACGGATCGCGGGCGCTGATTTGCGCCGCCGATGCCGACCGCGACCAGAGCTATTTCCTGTTCGCAACCACCCGCGAACAACTCGACTACCTCCGCTTTCCGCTCGGCGACATGACCAAGCCCGAGGCGCGTCAACTGGCGCGCCGCTTCGGACTTGAGGTCGCCGACAAGCACGACAGCCAGGACATCTGCTTCGTGCCGACGGGACGCTACACCGATATCATCGGCCGGCTGCGGCCGAATGCCATTGAGCCCGGCGATATCGTCGATCTCGGAGGTCACGTCATCGGCAGGCATCAGGGTATCGTTCATTTCACCGTCGGCCAGCGGCGGGGCCTGGGCATCGCCTCGACCGCGCCGCTCTACGTGGTGCGGCTCGATGCGGCGAGCCGCCGCGTCGTGGTCGGCCCGCGCGAGGCGCTGCGGATGGATCGCATCGCGCTGCGCGACATCAACTGGATTGGCGACGGCCCGCTTGATCGCGCGGTCGGCGAGGGTCTTGAGATGTTTGTCCGCGTGCGCTCGACGCGGGCGCCGCAGCCGGCGTGGCTGCGCGCGGCAGAAGGCGGCGGCTATGAGGTCGAACTCGTCGCGGGCGAAGAGGGCGTGTCTCCAGGCCAGGCCTGCGTGTTCTACGACGCGCCCTCGGGGCGGGCGCGCGTGCTCGGCGGCGGTTTCATCCAGAGCGCCAGCGCGAAGGGCGCTTCAGCGAAAGCCACGGCAGGTGCCGCCGCCACATCGCCGCCGCTTGTCGAAGCGATGCGCGGATAAGTTTCAGGACGGGGGCATGACGTCAGACATCGACCGGGCGGGGGTCGCAAAGGCTTATGGGCGCTGGGCGCCGGTCTATGATCTGGTGTTCGGCAAGGTTTTCGATCACGGCCGGCAATCGACCATCGCGGAAGCGGATCGGATCGGCGGACGGATTCTCGACGTCGGCGTCGGCACCGGCCTGTCGCTGTCGGATTATTCTCCCGCCACGAAATTGTCCGGCGTGGATATTTCCGAACCGATGCTGCGCAAGGCGCAGAGCCGAGTGCGAACGCTGGGTCTGAAAAATATCGAGACGCTCGCGGTGATGGATGCCAAAAATCTGGCATTTGCGGACGCCTCTTTTGACGCGGTGGTGGCGCAATATGTCATCACCGCGGTGCCCGATCCCGAAGCAACGCTTGATGACTTCATTCGTGTGTTAAAGCCCGGCGGCGAACTCATCCTAGTCAATCACATCGGCGCCGAGAGCGGCCCGCGTCGCGCCTTCGAACTGGCGTTCGCACCGCTGGCGCGCCGACTCGGCTGGCGGCCGGAATTTCCCTGGGCGCGTCTGGTCAACTGGGCCGCCAAACATGGCGGCGTCAGCCTGACGGAGCGTCGGCCGATGCCGCCGATGGGGCATTTTTCGATGATCCGTTACCGTAAGGTTTGAATCCGGCCGGGGCGAAATAACCGCTTCCCGCCGGCTGGCGTCGGAGCAAAGCGGTGCGTAACCTAAGGAGATAGCGCCGTTTTTCGGAAAGCCTCGCCGCTGGACGGGCCCGCGCTGGTTTGCTTGACAGGACCAAGACCTGCTTCTTATATGCCGCGCGTTCGCAAACCGCGCGCATTAGAAAGCCGCGTTGTCCGACGCCGTGGCGGGGTAGCTCAGCTGGTTAGAGCACGGGAATCATAATCCTGGGGTCGGGGGTTCGAGTCCCTCCCCCGCTACCACGCGTGACCCACTACTATGGCGGGCCTGCGGGAACAGCCCTCCTCCAACCAAAGCAGCCAGCTTTCCTTTCACCTCGACCTCAAAGCCTTGCGAGGATTCCTTCGGGTGGACGATGACGCTGTGCACAAGCGCCCGGAAACGGTCGATCAGAGGCCCGCGGTCATCCTCTGCGCCGGCGTGGCCGGCCATCGTCTCGGCAAGCGCGTTGACGGTCTGGATGTAGCGGTCCAGGGTCGCCGGATGCAGCGCGATGGGGACGGGGGCCTCTTCGAGCGCAGCCAGTTCCGCCTCGACACGCAATCTCTCCTCCTTCAACCCGGCGATCCGTTGCTTGGCGTCCTCCTCGGAAATCACGTACTTGATTGCGCTGCCGCTCGCCTTCGATCCGATCACGTTTCGCCTCTAATCGCGCGCGCACTGCGGCTGCGTCTCCGGCAAGCCGTTCTCGTTCACTGTTGTAGTTGCGCACATAGGTCTCAATCAGCCGCGGGTCCGTCAGCTCCTCGGCCATACGCTGAGCACAGGCCTTTCGATGTCGCGAAGGTACATGATCCTGCGATTTGAACAACTGCCGCTCTCGCGGATCGCCGAACAGCGAATCCTGGTCTTTCCAGTCTTGTCACGGTCGTGAACCGACATCCCCGATCCGCAACAACCGCAGCGAAGGAGACCGGAGAGAAGATGCGGCGCCCGTCGCTTCACGTGGCTGGCTAGATGGCTCTTCTGGGTTTTTAGAGCGTGAGCCTGCTCCCAAACGGACTGTTCGACGATCCGTAGTCGAGGCGCGTCGATGCTTTGCCACTCGTCAGGAGGGTTCGGGCGAGATAGTCGTTTGCCGGTGTCAGGATCCTTGACCATTCGGACCTTGTTCCAGACGATACGGCCGGCATAGAGCTCGTTGAAGATGAGCCCGGCCCCACGTTGGGCGTTGCCATTGATCGTCGATGCGTTCCATCGACGCCCCCGCGGTGGACGAACGTTTTCTCGGTTGAGATCGTGCGCGATGGCGACGATGAAGGTGGAGGCGAACCATGTCCAGCTCGTTCTGACCGATCGATCGAGCCTGACCCAGGGCAAGGACCTGCGCGTGATGTCGCCCAAAACCTGGAGGCTTTCCGACCTCGGGGCCAAGCACGCCTTTCTGCGGGCAGGCCTTGGCTGGGGAGGCATGCCTCTGCATCTCGTCGAGGCCGATCTCGCGAACGGCACTCTCGTCCCGCTTACGCTTGCGGAATCGGACGCGGCCACCTCGATTTCCATGTCGGCGATCTACCGGACGGATACGCCGCCGGGTCCCGCCGGACGCTGGTTGATCGATCGGCTGAAGCAATCAGAGGAGGGAGCGCAAACCATGGATCGGGTGCCGTTGGACCGCGTTTCCCGAAAGCCCGAGCGAGGCGCGCGGCCGTTCGCGAAAGAGGGGAGCGCGCGGCGCAGGACTTAATCCAGGTGTCCGTCGGTATTCGACGACATGATGGACTTCTGCGTCAATGCCCTATGCTCCTAATTCGTAGACGTCCACGTTGCAGTTGGTTAGCCAGAGCTCGTGGTCTGTTGGAGTTTAGCAGTCCATTATGGTGTCCAGTCTGCTTCACAAGCCGCAAGAAAAAAGCTCACCCGTTCATGCAAGAAGGACGGCAACTCTTTCTTGAGGTCCTTCAGTTCCTCACCCATCAGGGATCTCATAAGCATTGGAAGCAGAATGAGGTCCATGAACATCTGCGCGGTTGCGAGTTTTCGCTTACCGCTGAATGGTCCCTTTGGTGAGCGCGCGAGTCTCTGGGCCGCCTCATTTAAGAGCTGTGAAACGGCACCTGCCGCACGGTCCCGCGCAGCGTCGTGCACATTTCGGCTCAATTCCGGAAAACGTCGGGCCTCGGCGATAGTTGCTCGGGTTAGGTCGCGCGTATCCTCGATAAATCTCTGTACGATCTCCGTGCCAAGATTGGCGAGCTTGTCCTGGATCGTGCGACCTTGGGGCGTAAACCCCTCGAAATTCGTCAATCCGTTGATAGTGCGGCCTACCACAGCCGTGAAAAGCGCCTCTTTCCCCGGAAAATGGGCATAGATCGTCGGCTTGCTTGCCGGAGCAATCTCGGCGATCTCGTCGATACTTGTGCTGCGGAAACCTCTTTCAAGAAATAGCTGCTGGGCTGCATCGAGAATCCGCGTCTGAACATCACCGGCGAGGTCCTTTGGCGGCCTACCGCGTTTCGAGCCTTTGTTCATTGCCATCAATTCATCCCTCAATCACGAGTTTGTGCGAGCGCGATTCCCTCTTGACATGGTCGGGGCGGGAATGCAATAAAAAGAAAATATACGGTTTAGTATATTAAAGCAAGCCTGCCTCAGGGCAGGCTGCCGCTCTACGGAGTGTTTGGCGAAGTGTTGTCATCCTGTCACCGCATGGTCGTGCTATGAAACAATACCCTCTCAATCAAACGCGTGTCGTTCAAGCCAACGGCAAACGCAAGCTGAGGAGTTTCGGCGGGCTCGCAGTCGCGCTTGTCGCGATCATGTTGAGCGGCTGCAATGATCACGCGGCGGCTCCGACCACCCGGGCTACTTTCGTCCGTACAGAAATCGTGCAGCCGCGCGGCATGCAAGTCTCTGCCACGCTCACCGGCGAAGTCCGGGCCCGTTTCCAGGCCGACCTCTCCTTTCGTGTCAGCGGGCGCGTAATCGAGCGCTTCACCGATGTTGGCAGTCACGTCGAGGCCGGGCAAGTGCTCGCGCTGCTCGATCCCGCCGAGCAACAGGCCGATGTCGATGCCTCGAGCGCAGCTGTGGCCGCGGCAGAATCTCAGTTGCGGGTGGCGAAAGCGACTTTCGAGCGGCAGAAATCTCTGATCGCGAGTGGCTTTACCACCCGACCGAGTTTCGATCAGGCGCAGGAAGGATTGCGAACCGCGGAAGGTGCGCTTGAGGTCGCGAAAGCGCAGCTAGGGTCGGCGAACGAAGCTCTTGGCTATACCGCTTTGCGTGCCGAAGCTGCGGGCGTGATTACCACACGCAGTCTGGAAGTCGGTCAGGTCGTCCAGGCTGCTCAACCGGTGTTTGCGCTCGCACAAGACGGGGAGCGGGACGCCGTCTTTGACGTCTACGAATCGATCTTTTTTGGCGGTCTCGATGGCAGCCGGGTATCGCTGGCGCTGATCTCTGACCCCGATGTAACCGCGAGCGGGTATGTCAGGGAAGTCTCGCCCGCCATCGATGCGAAAAGCTCGACGATCCGCGTCAGGGTGGCAGTCAAGGATTCACCGCCGGCGATGACGCTCGGAAGCGCCGTCGCAGGAACGGTCAAAACGAAAGCCCAACAGCAGATCGCATTGCCTTGGACCGCATTGATGGCGGCGGGATCCAGGCCTGCGGTCTGGATCATTGATCCAGCCACCAGGACTGCGTCTTTGCAGCCGGTAAGGATCGGTGGCTATGAAGCGGGCGGCGTACTGATCGAGGCAGGTCTCAAGCCCGGCGAGCGCGTCGTGATCGATGGCGGCAAGCTGCTGAGCCCGGGACAGCCGGTTAGTTACGAGGGGGAGCAGTCATGAAGAAGCGCGCCATGATTGCACTCGGTATCACGGCGTCGGCGTTGGCATTGTCTGGATGTCAGCAGGAGACGAAAGTGCCCGAGCCGGTGAGGCCCGTGATGTCGATGGTCCTTGAATCAAGCCGCTCGGACGGCACCACAGCTGTCGGCGTTGTTGAGCCCCGGTTCAAGACAAATCTTGCCTTCCGCGTGTTGGGACGCCTTACCGGACGTCCAGTTAACGTTGGCGATCTCGTTAAAGAAGGAGAAACCGTCGGCACTATCGATCCAACGGCTCTTGAGCTCGCTGTGCGCGCCGCCAGAGCGGAACTCGCAAAGGCGGAAGCGCAACTTGCGAACGCACAAGCGGCCGAAGAACGAAAGCGAGTTCTGATTACCAGCGAAGCGACCACAAAACAGACGCTGGACGATGCCGAACAAGCGCGGTCCGGTGCCGAAGCATCGGTGGCTCGCGCGCAGGCAAACCTGACGAAGGCAACCGAACAACTCGGATATGCCCAGCTGAAGGCCGATTTCGCGGGCGTTGTCACCGCGGTGGGCGCTGAGGTCGGACAGGTGGTCTCACCTGGCCAGAGCGTGCTTACGATCGCAAGGCCCGATATCAGAGAAGCGGTCGTCGATATCGGCGCGGATTTCCCGCTTCTCCTGGAAATTGGCCTGCCTTTCATGGTCAGCTTGCAGCTCCTGCCCGCCGTCCAGGCTGAAGGCCAAA
The DNA here is from genome assembly GCA_963722265.1 of uncultured Alphaproteobacteria bacterium. GTDB lineage: Bacteria > Pseudomonadota > Alphaproteobacteria > Rhizobiales > Xanthobacteraceae > Bradyrhizobium. The sequence continues at coordinate 563,673 of CAVRKR010000006.1, forward strand.
TCCGTGAGATCGCGCCGCAAGCCGATCCTGTGACGCGCACGCGCCGGGTTCGCATCGCCCTGAACGATCCGCCTCCAAGCTTTCGCCTCGGCGCCACCGTGAGCGCGAAGCTTAACAAAGAGCAAAGCCCGATCTTACGGGTACCCGCGTCCGCGGTGCTCGCCAAAGACGGCATCAATTTCGTCTGGCTCATCGATCTCCCCACGAACTCGGTATCGCTGCACAGGGTCGATCTAACGACAGACGAGGGAGGCATCCGCGTAAGCGGTGGCCTTGCTCCCGGCGCGCGCATCGTTATCGCCGGGATCCATAGCCTCAAGCAGGGACAACAAGTCCGCATCGAACAGGATTCAAACCCATGAAGTCATTCAACCTTTCCAACTGGGCGCTCGGACATCGTTCGCTCGTCTGGTATTTCATGATCGCCTTCATGGCGGCCGGGCTTTTTTCGTACCTTCAGCTTGGGCGTCAGGAAGATCCCGACTTCACCATCAAGACCATGGTGATCCAGGCGCAGTGGCCGGGTGCATCTCCCGAAGAGATGACGCGCCAAGTTACCGACAGGATCGAGAAGAAGCTCGAGGAGCTAGAATCGCTCGATTACACAAAGAGCGTGACTGTCGCGGGCCAGACAACGGTGTTCGTCTATTTGCGAGACAGCACAAAAGCGGCCGACGTCACCCCAACCTGGGCTCGGGTCCGCAACATGATTGCAGATATCAAGGGCGAGTTCCCGCAAGGGGTGATCGGGCCGGGGTTCAATGACCGGTTCGGCGACGTGTTCGGCAATATCTACGCATTCACCAGCGACGGTTTGAGCCAACGCCAGCTGCGTGACCAGGTCGAAGACGTACGCGCCAAAATATTGACCGTGCCGGATGTCGGCAAAGTGGACATTCTCGGTGCGCAGGACGAGGTGATTTATCTCGAATTTTCCACCCGGAAGATCGCAGCGCTTGGTCTCGACATCCGCTCGATCATGGCCTCCCTGCAGGGACAAAATGCGGTCGCGCCGTCCGGCGTATTCGAGGCCGGCCCCGAGCGGATCAGCGTCCGCGTGAACGGGCAGTTCACGTCCGAAGCCAGCCTGAAGGCGGTCAATCTGCGCGTCAACGACCGCTTCTTTCCGCTGACTGATGTCGCAACTGTCACGCGCGGTTATCTCGATCCGGCCAGGACATTGTTCAGGTACAATGGCCAGCCTGCGATCGCCCTCGCGATCGGAATGAAGTCCGGCGCCAATCTCCTGAAATTCGGCCAGGCGCTGAAGGAAGAGATGTCAAAGATCCTCGCCGACCTGCCGATTGGCGTCGGAGTTCATCTGGTCGCGGATCAGCCGGTCGTGGTGGAACATGCGGTATCGGGCTTCACCGAAGCGCTGTTTGAGGCTGTGATCATTGTTCTCGGCATCAGCTTTCTCAGCCTGGGGCTACGGGCGGGTCTTGTGGTTGCGATTGCGATCCCGCTGGTACTTGCCATCACCTTCGTGGTGATGGCCTATACCGGCATCTCGCTGCAGAGGATTTCGCTGGGCGCATTGATCATAGCGCTCGGCCTCCTGGTTGATGATGCGATGATCGCCGTCGAAATGATGGTAGCGCGGCTCGAAGTCGGCGATCCCCTGGAGAAAGCCGCGACACACGTCTATACGTCGACCGCCTTTCCCATGCTGACGGGCACGCTGGTCACCGTTGCTGGCTTCATCCCGATTGGTCTCAACAGCAGCAATGCCGGCGAGTTCACCTTCACATTGTTCGTGGTCATTGCAGTCTCTTTGATCGTGTCGTGGATTGTCGCGGTGCTGTTCACCCCGCTGCTCGGGGTCACCATCTTACCGGCCACCATAAAAGGCCATCACGACAAGAAGAGCCGGTTCGCGCAAATGTTCTCCCGTTTGCTTCTCGTCTGCATGCATCGCCGCTGGACAACCATCTCGGTGACGGTTGCAGCCTTCCTCATTGCTCTGTTCGGAATGACGTTCGTTCAGCAGCAGTTCTTCCCTTCGTCGGACCGGCCTGAGTTGGTGATCGACTGGAACCTGCCACAGAACGCCTCAATCGCCGACACCACCGCTCAGATCTCCCGCTTCGAACGGGAGCAACTGCAGGGCAACGATTCAGTCGACTATTGGTCAACCTATATCGGCATCGGCGCCCCGCGGTTTGTCCTGTCATTCGATGTGCAGACGGCCAACACGTGGTTTGGCCAGCTCGTAGTCCAGACCAAGGGCGGCATCAAGGCTCGCGACCGCGCCAAGGCGCAGTTCCAAGCTTACCTAAGCAAGACCTTTCCTGGGACCGACACCTACGTCAAGTTGCTTGAGGTAGGTCCGCCGGTGGGACGTCCGGTGCAATACCGCGTGAGTGGGCCCGACTTCACAAGAGTAAGGGAGTTTTCGCAGAAGCTCGCCGGTATCCTCCGGAGTAGCTCTGATCTCGAAAGCGTGGTGTTCGACTGGATGGAGCCTGCGCGCGTCGTCAAGGTCGACGTCCTCCAGGACAAGGCGCGGCAACTTGGCGTGACCTCGGAGGACATCGCTACGACCTTGAATGGGGTGCTTGAGGGCTCGTCTCTTACGCAAGTGCGAGACAGCATTTACCTCATCAATGTCATCGGACGCGCCACCGCTCCGGAACGCTCGTCCATTGATACGCTGCGGGATCTACAGTTGACCGGGCTGGGCGGCCAAGCGGTGCCGCTCGGGGCCATCGCCAATCTGCGCTACGAAATCGAGCAGCCGACAATCTGGCGGCGCGCTCGGATACCGACAATCACGCTGAAGGCGGGTATCGTCGGCAACGTACAGCCGAAGACGATCGTGGATCAATTGGCTCCGAAGGTGGTGACGTTCGCCAAGGAATTGCCAGCCGGATACTCGGTTGCAGTCGGAGGCTCGGTCGAGGAGAGCGCCAAGAGCCAGACGCCGATCGTTGCCGTCGTGCCGCTGATGCTCTTTATCATGGCCACGGTCCTGATGGTTCAACTGCAAAGTTTCCATCGCTTGTTTCTGGTTTTTGCGGTCGCGCCGCTCGCGGTGATCGGCGTCGTCATGGCCTTGCTGCCGAGCGGCGCGCCTCTTGGTTTCGTCGCCATCCTCGGCGTGCTGGCGCTGATCGGCATCCTGATCCGCAACTCGGTGATCCTGATCGTGCAGATCGAAGACCTGAAGAAGGAGGGACGCCCGGCCTGGGATGCCGTTGTGGAGGCGACCGAGCATCGTATGCGGCCAATTCTGTTGACCGCAGCTGCAGCAAGTCTTGCGCTCATTCCGATTGCCCGAGAAATTTTCTGGGGTCCGATGGCTTACGCGATGATGGGCGGCATCATTGTGGGCACGCTGCTGACGTTGTTGTTCCTACCGGCACTCTATGTGGCTTGGTTCCGGATAAGTCAGGAGCCGAAAAACTCCCGGGCGGCGACCGCTTGCGAGAGCACGCCGCTGGTCAGCTCACCGGAACTCATGCTCAGCTGATTTCAGCTTTGAGCATGACGATGGAAATCACAGGAGCTTTTGCTTTGCTTGGTGTGCAGTTGGCCAAGTCCACGCCGGCCTCCCGCCAAAACTCCTGAAACCACTGTAGAGCTTCGAAACGAGTTTTCATGCAGGCAAATTCCACATCATTGAGGCCAATGTCATCTCTCACTAACAAGATCGCGATCTTCATCGATGGGCCAAATCTTTATGCAACAAGCAAAACGTTTGGGTTCGATGTAGACTTCAAGCGGCTGCTGTCCGAGTTCGGCAGCCGCGGAAAGCTGTTTCGGTCCTTCTACTACACAGCCGTCATCGAGGATCAGGAATATTCGTCGGTTCGACCTCTGGTCGATTGGCTGGATTACAACGGGTACACCGTCGTGACAAAGCCGACCAAGGAATTCGTCGATCCTAGCGGCCGGCGCAAGGTTAAGGCCAACCTGAATGTCGAGCTCACGGTCAATGCCATGGAACTCGCGGCGCATATAGACGACATGATTTTGTTTTCCGGCGACGGCGATTTTCGGTCACTCGTCGAAGCTGTCCAGCGACGCGGCGTACGCGTGACAGTCGTTTCATCATTTGTGTGTCAACCGACCATGATAGCGGATGAGCTTTGCCGGCAGGCCGACGAGTTCATCGATCTGAAGCACCTGGAATCGAAGATCGGACGCAGCGTAAGCGCCATTCAAGCGGCTCGGTGAGCACTAGAGAAGCCCGTTCACCTGGCCATAGGCCCACTTTTTCGTCGAGGCCCAGGAGGTCTCGGTTCGCCCGTCTGTTGATTATCGTCGACGCTGCGCCAAATGCTGAGCTGCCAAATCAGGCTAAGGCAAGGAATTTAAATCGCCCCTGTCGGCGCGCTGTTCGCACCTGTGACAAACTTTCTGTAGTCGGTGTCTGACCAGTTTGCGCAGCTCTTACTCGCGATCGCTGGCGTTCGTTCATCTATTTGCTTCTGATCGAAGCAGTTGCCGCGCTGGACTCGAATACCGACCTGCAAGCGTCACTCAGATCCGATTTTCTTTGCCGCAGACATGCCTCGACCTTGGTGGGATCAGGAATGCAGCTGATGCAAAGCCTGAATGCATCGGGCGCACATGCCGCCTGCTGTTCCGGCGTTCCCCGATTCTCTTGAGCGATAGCGACCGTCCTGAAGGTGCAGGCTGTGATCAAGATGATCACGGCAAAGTTGTGTTTCGACGTTCTTCTCCTCGTTTCATTTCCCTTTGAATCTCTGCATCCGGGCCGGCGGCCTGCCGAAAGAGCGTTCATCAAGCAATCGTGAAGCTCAAGACAGCTGAAGAACGCCCTTCTGACTCGGCTTGCTTGACAGGTCTGTCGATCCGTGGTTTAAACAAACTATACGGTATAGTTTAATAAATGATGAGACGCAGAATGTCAACTCACTGGATTGCGGCCGGACGATACAGACTTGGACCGGAGTCACGGATTGCGTGCACTAACTTGCTCCTGGCGGTTCTGCTGACGTGCGCAACCCTGGTTCTGGGCCCCGTCGGGGGGCGATGCGCCCTAAGCCTCGCCACTTGGGGTTTCCTTCACGCGAAGTCAGCTCTCAGATCTAACGCTCTGCTACCGCAGCAGCGCGAAAGAGCGCGACACGCCAAAACCGATATCAAGCAGTCAGGGGCAGGCGTTAGCGCTGATCAGCGCTCTCAGCCGATCGTCGCCTAGATCGTGCAGACCTAGACCTGCTGAGCGCCTCAGATCGTCAGCCTTCCCAATCCCGATCCAGACGGAACGCTGGATTAACGGCAACCGCAAAATGAAAGCGCGCAAAACTATGAACTTTCAACCTCGATCACATCTCTCAACCACTGACGGGCGACTGCCATTCGATTGCATAACTTTGCTTTTGCAAGGCGGCGGGGCGCTGGGGGCATATCAGGGAGGCGTCTACGAGGCGCTGGCGGAGGCTGATATCCATCCGAACTGGATCGCCGGAATCTCGATCGGAGCGATCAACGCCGCCATCATTGCCGGCAACCCGCCCAATTCCCGCGTCGATCGGTTACGGGAATTTTGGACCCAGGTGACGTCAACCGCGCCTTGGGACTGGTCGGGCAACCCATTCGTTGATTTGGCCCGAAGCGACGACGCACGCAATCTTCTCAATCAAATGAGCGCCAATCTGGCTGCTGCTTTCGGCGCGGCAGGATTCTTCTTCGCGCGGCCGCTGATGCCGTGGCTGCAACCGGGCGGCACGCCGGCGGCGATCAGCTTCTACGATACCAAGCACCTCAAGCAAACGCTGGAGCGCCTGGTAGACTTCGATCGCCTCAATGCCGGGATGACGCGCTTCAGTGCCGGCGCTGTCAATGTCAGGACCGGCAACTTTGTCTATTTCGATACCACCACTCACAAGATCACCCCGGAGCATGTTATGGCGAGCGGGGCACTGCCGCCGGGCTTTCCGGCCGTCGAGATCGACGGCGAGCACTACTGGGATGGCGGCCTCGTCTCCAATACGCCGCTCCAATGGGTGATCGAGAGCAACCCCCGCCGACAGGATACGCTCGCATTTCAGGTCGATCTCTGGAGTTCGCAAGGGGCGCTTCCGCGCAACCTGGCGGAAGTCACCACCCGTCACAAAGAAATTCAGTTTTCAAGCCGCACGCGCGCAAGCACCGGCCAATTCAAGAGCGTGCACCGGGTGCAGCGTGCCCTTGCCGCCCTGTTGCGCAGGCTTCCTGCAGATCTTGAGGAGAACGACGATCTGGAGATCCTGAAGTCGGTCGCAAGCGACAAGGTCTACAACATCATCCATCTGATCTACCGCGCCCGTAATTACGAAGGTCACTCCAAGGATTACGAGTTTTCCCGCCTGTCGATGCAGGACCATTGGCGCGCCGGTTATCACGACGCATTACGCACGCTACGACATCCCGAGGTTCTTACCCGCCCCACGAGCCTGGATGGCGTCTTTACGTTCGATCTCGAACGCGATGGTCGTGAGTGAGAGAAAGTTAATTCTAACGTAGAGAAGGTTCTGAAAATGCGCGAAAAAGAACTATTGGAGCGGGCGTTCGCGATGCCGCTCACCAGCCCTGCCTATCCGCCGGGACCGTACCGGTTCGTCAACCGCGAATACCTGATCATCACATATCGCACCGATCCGGCGAAACTGCGGTCGGTCGTGCCCGAGCCGCTCGAACTAGACGCGCGCGAGTCGCTGGTGAAATACGAATTCATCCGCATGCCGGATTCGAACGGCTTCGGTGACTATACGGAGAGCGGGCAGGTAATTCCGGTCTCTTTCCGCGGCTGCAGGGGCAGCTACACCCACTGCATGTTCCTCAATGACGAGGGGCCGATCGCCGGAGGCCGTGAACTCTGGGGCTTTCCCAAAAAGCTGGCACAGCCGACGCTGCGGACCGAGGTCGACACGCTTCTCGGAACCCTGGATTATGGGCCGCTTCGCGTCGCGACCGGCACGATGGGCTACAAACACCGCGAAGCTGATTTGGCGCAAGTCAAAGCCTCGCTAGCGGCTCCAAATTTTCTGCTCAAGATCATTCCGCATGTCGACGGCAGGCCGCGCATCTGCGAGCTCGTCGAATACCATCTCGAGGATGTCACGATAAAGGGCGCGTGGACCGGACCCGCGGCGCTACACCTGTCACCCCACGCTTTGGCACCCGTCGCCGAATTGCCGGTGCTCGAGATCGTGTCCGCGGTCCACATTCTCGCCGACCTTACGCTCGGCCTCGGCAAGGTCGTGCACGACTACCTGCAACCGCCAATCCGACGTCCGCTCCGGGGTCACGAAAGAAGTCTGGTCACCTCATAGCCTCAAACGCGACCTGCAAGAAAACCAAAAAGGAAAACGAAATGGGTATTCTGAAATGCAAGACGGCCGTCGCGACCGGCTCGACCAGCGGTATCGGTCTCGCGTGCGCGCGTGCCTTCGCAGGCGCCGGAGCCAACATCGTGCTCAACGGCGTCGGTGACGCCGACGTCGAGAGAGCGCGATGTTCGATCGAGAAACACTTCGGCGTGAAGGCTATCTATTCACCTGCGGACATGAGCAAACCGACAGAAATTGCCGAGATGATCGCGCTCGCGGAGAAAACATTCGGCCGCGTCGATGTGCTCGTCAACAATGCTGGCATCCAGCACGTCTCTCCCATCGAGGAGTTTTCGGTCGACAAGTGGGACGCGATCATCGCGATCAACCTGTCCTCAGCCTTCCATGCGATCCGTGCGGCCGTTCCTGGCATGAAGCGGCGTGGCTGGGGCCGCATCATTAGCACGGCGTCGGCGCATTCGCTGGTCGCCTCCCCGTTCAAGTCGGCCTATGTCGCGTCCAAGCACGGTATCGCGGGTTTAACCAAGACGGTGGCGCTGGAACTCGCGAAATCGAAGATCACTTGCAACTGCATCAGCCCCGGCTACGTCTGGACGCCGCTGGTGGAGAGGCAGATTCCAAACGCGATGGCGGCACGCAAGATGACCAAGGATCAGGTGATCAACGACGTCCTGCTCGCGGCTCAGCCTACAAAGGAATTCGTCACGGTAGAGCAGGTGGCTTCGCTTGCGCTGTTCTTGTGCAGCGAGAATGCCGCGCAGATTACCGGCGCCAACCTTTCGATCGACGGCGGATGGACAGCCGAGTAGGGCCATGCAAACGCATGCGCTGTGCTGGCGCGGCATGAGGCGCGGCGGAGGGATCAAGGATTACGTCGCAAGATGTGGACGGCTACTGGGTGGCGATCAACCTCGAGCATGACTTGCTTTAGCCGATCGCCGGTGACCACCAGGACAACAAAGTTCAGAGTGACGGAATCGTCGACCAGGCAGCCGCCGACAGCCATTCCCGGCACGACCCTCTCCGCGACCAGCACCGCTTCCGACATCTTCTGCGTGACATGCCTGAGAGCCTTGATGTTGGTGCGATCCTCACTGTTAAGCTTCTGGAAAGAGAGTACCCTCTCGACACCCCTGATGCGTCCGGTCTTCGCGTCGACATTGTTTTCCCAGATCTCGGCGTCCCTGGCCGTCCTCAGCCGATAGCAGGGGGAAGCCGACCTGTCGAAACCGATCCGGACTGTCCGTGAACCATCGTGCCGCTCCTCGGCCACCGCTATCGCGTCGCGCAGGGACACGCGCGCCTGGCGCGACAGCTCGAATAGCTGGCGGATCATCTTCTGCGCGTCGCTGGGTGCGCTGTTATTCCGGGGCGCACCGGCTGGTTCCGGTATGTCAGCGGTCACGCCTGGAGAAACAAGAGCCGCCATCGATATCATTGTCGCAAACAGATTGTTGTTCATTCTCTTCAATCCAGATTTGCGCGGTTGATTTGATCGGGTGTGCGTGAAGGCGGTACATGCGGGAAAGCAGGCACGAGCGCGAACGCTTCGCGCATGCGGCTTTCGGGAGCTGCAAACATCGTGTTGCTGGACGCGAGCGATGCTGGATGATGGAGCGGCTGATGCATCAGGGGGGCGTGAGCGCTGAAACCGATTTCCCGATGCTTGGTTTTCGAACTGCTTGGCTTTGCTGGCTCCGCCGACTCTGGCGGTAAGTCAGACAGTTGAACGACTGCTTCGGTCACAGACCTCTCGGCAGACGCGACGGCTCGCGGCCGGGCAGCGCCGTCCTGCTCCACGGGCGCCACAAAGGTAGGCTGGGTCGTGTCAAACACAACGGGCTCCGGACCCTTCCGTTCGGAATGGATACGGATGACGGGAAGCCTGACTTCGGACTTGACGTGTTCGCCTTTCGGTGGAGGGACAACCCAATCCGTTGCGAAAAGCAGGATGAGCAAGGCACCACCAGCAAACAGGAAGTATCGCTGCAGCGGCAATTGCACTTCTGCCCTTGCACGTGCCCGCCGTGTCCAAGCTCTCCTCATTTTACTTGCTCCCCTGGCGCGACGATCCAGTACGGATGGTCATTCGCTTCCCCCAATGCCTCGTCGCCTCCGTGGTCGGCGCCTAATGCAACGCCGCCCTGCAAAAGCGGGATAACGCCTCCCAAGGGGCGCCGCCGGCCTCGAATGTGCGAGACTGATTGAAGCTGGAAGTCATTCATTTCCGGGCTCTTTTCCACCTGACGATTTCTCACCGCGACGCCTGTCCTGGTTAGGCAAAGGCAGGCTTGACAATGAAAGGATCGGTGATAAACTACACCGTATAGTTTATATAGATGGCCGGTGGTCCTGTCAAGTGTCGATGTTCAAGCGCCGCGTTTAGCCCTTCGGAATGTGCCGTTGATGAAATCAGCTTCTTGCCCAGCTGGAATGAAGTTCACAAGCAAAGCACCTGAGGAGTGATCCGAAATGATCGACCGTTTAAGCCGTCTTTTTTTGGGCTTAGCGCTGCTCGTTTGCGCGGCCACCGCCTCCGCCGAGGAGAACCGGAGTGCACCTTGGCAAAGGGCGGCATGCGCCCCCGATGCATTCAGACTTTGTAGCAGCCTCATTCCCGATGCAGCGAAGGTCGAAAGCTGCTTGAGGCAGAAACAGGCCGAACTCAGCAATGCCTGTAGCGCTTTCTTCGCCCGCAAAGCGTTCGCGCAGCGGCCCGCGGCAAGCCCCGAGAACCAGCGCTCGCAAAGGTTTCTGACCTGCAGCGTCGAGCACAAAAACACGATCTCATGAGAGACCGCAGTACACAGATGGAGAGGATAAGATGGAAATGAGCTACTTTCCTGCGTTCGCCGCGCTTGGCACGGCTTCCGGAGGCTTCGCTACTTTTTTAACGACCTGGGTGGTGCGGCGCCGCCAAGACCGCCTGCGCCGTGTAAGAGAGACAATTTCCCACCGTCAACAGCTGTACAAGAGCTTCATCGAAGAATCATCCAGGCTGTATGCGGACGCGCTTGTAAGCGACAAGTCAGAGATTTCCAAACTGGTCAACATGTACGCGCTGATCGGCAGAATGAAAATCGTGTCGAATGATGAAGTCATTGTTGCGGCTGAAAATGCAGGTCGCCTCATCATCGCGACCTACCTCTCTCCTAACAGAACGTTTGTTGATCTGCCCGATTTGATCAGCGAAATGGATCCATTGCATGACTTCAGCGACGCGTGCCGTCGCGAATTGCGAATGGTCCGTTGGCGCTAAGGGCCGGTTAGCGCCATGTTCGCGGTATTGCTGCCGCATTCGGCCGGAGCTGGGTTCGTGACAGCTCAAAGCGTGATTGCATCAGCGCGACCCAACTCCGGCCACTCGAGAACGACTTGCTCCGAGCGGTCTTCACCCACGACACAAAAATAAAATTCAGTCCCCCCTCGTCAAACAACCTCTGGAGAAGACCAAATGAAAAAGTATCTGCTTTCGACTGTCATAAGCTGTGCCACCTTGCTCTTGGCGACGACTGCCAACGCCCACTCCTCTTACGATGGCTCCTGGAGCCTCGTCTTTTTCACGCAACGGGGCGTGTGCGATTCCACCTACAATTTTTCAGTGAATATAAATGACGGCGTCCTGACCCACCCCAATCTAGTGAAGTTCAGGGGGTTTGTCGGAAGATCGGGCGCGGTTCGCGCGTCGGTGACGGTTCACGACAAATACGCGTCAGGTTCGGGAAAGCTGACTGCAGACGCAGGCCGCGGGCTCTGGAGCGGCCGCGCGGGAGACGAGCGCTGTTCGGGATATTGGACTGCGCAACGAAACTAGTGGGCGCAATCATCGAAATGAGCCCCCTCAAATCGCGTCGCAATGTTTGTTAGAGGCCGAAGGATGGCAGACGCCGGAAGCGGACGCCTGAAGTATATTGGTGTCACAGGTCTTATCGTTTGCGCATGCCTAGCTGGTTATCCCCGGCAACGCCCGGCGCTGCCTCCATCAACAGTATCTCGTCTTATTGACGGCGGCTATCAACCCGCCGCCATGATTGACGTTTGGTCTCCTGAGGTGAAGGAGCAGACGGCGGCGGTGGACCGCCCGCCCGTGCGCTCGTTGTTTGGCATGGAGACTGAACTCGTCGTCGGAGGTCTGGCATCGAAATGGCATGCCGTCGAGCTTGAAATCGGCCATGAAGAAATGGTGCTCGCGGGCTGTCGCGGGCAAAAATCTTGTCCTGAGCCCGCGCGAGAGCTTTTGAATATTATCGCCGAAGCTGGGGGCCGCACCGGCCGAGCGCGCGTTGGTCTGATCAACAGGGCGGTCGATCTCGCGATCACCCCAACCGCCGATGAGGCCCAATGGGGAGTCGAGGACCATTGGAGCTCCCCCTTGGAGACCCTACAAACCCATCGTGGCGACTGCGAGGACTATGCGATCGTTAAGTATGTCGCGCTGCGAGAGGCGGGATTGTCAAGTGCAGACGTAAAGATCGTCATCTTACGAAAGCTCTTTCCGAGCGAAGACCACGCGGTGGCTGCGGCGCGCGTGAACGGAGAGTGGCTGATTCTGGATAATCTCCACCTCACATTGGTGCGTGATACCGATATGACGAGAGCGATTCCGAAATTTCAGCTTGACGACAGTGGTGTGCACCGGTTCGTACCCACATCTACCAGCGCGCAAATCGCCAAGAGCGAGAGCATCGTTTCCAGGAACTTCCACCAAGGAGCTTCTGGCGCTCCAGCCCAGAAGCGTTCTGCTGGGTCAATCCGGTCCCGTCCACCGCTAGCCACATAGTCGTGAAGCTGTAAGGAAGCGCCGTTGGCTCCTGAAGGTCGCGGCTGGTCGGAGCTGGCGGCGCACGCGCGGCCTTGACGACCACGTGGCGAGTGTGTGTCCCCGACCGGGGGTCGTTCTACGCCGTAGACTCGGTCGCCTTTTCGCAACGACGACACTCCGGCTTTGACTGCCAAAAACCGACCCGGCAAATTCGTTGCCTGGCACGAACGAAACCTGGCCGCGTCGAGCAAGCAGAGTAAGCGCCGGCGGCGTGCAACAAAACTCTCGTAAGCGACTATTCCAGAACCTCTGACCTGAATGCGTAACGGTCAAGAGCTGCCTGCAGTTTTGCTCCTTGGGGCGCTTGAATTCGAACCACCACACCGAGCTGCGGGTTCCGATCAAGCGCCATGCTGGTAATCGTTACGCCCGCTGTCTCCGCCTCTGACCGGACGACAGATTCGATCTCCTGCTGCTGCAAAGCGGGCTTGAAGATCTTGCCGACGCCCGTCAGGGGAAGTTGTTGCGCAATCCTCACTCGCTTTGGCACGGCCGCGCGTTCGAGGATGTGGGTGGCAGCGAACTCGAGCAATTCCTGCTCAGAGACGGAAACCCCAGGTTTGGTCTGGACGTAGGCCACCGGGACCTCTCCCGCGTAAGGATCCGGGCTGCCGATAGCAGCCGCCAGGGCGATCGAGGGGTGCTTGTGAAGAGCGTCCTCGATGAGCTTCGGATCAATATTGTGTCCGCCTCTGATGATGAGCTCCTTGCGTCGGCCCGCAAGCCAGAAGTACCCATCGGAATCCTGACGGCCGAGGTCACCCGTGTTGAGCCACTTCTCGCCTTCGATCTCGATCCACAGATCATGGTTATGGCGCGGGTCAAGGTAGCCCACGAACACGTTCGGTCCCTTGATCGCTATCGTTCCGACTTCATCGGTTTTCGCCGTGCGCCTAAAGCGTCCGGATTCGTCAAGGACGACAACGCGCATCTGCTGGTAGGGAAGCCTTATCCCAATCGAGCCCGGACGCGTTTTGCCGTAGGCTGGATTGACCGAAGAGACGCATGCCGCCTCGGTGAGGCCGTAGCCCTCGGCAATCTTAAGCCCGGTCTTCGCTTCGAAGAGCTCGATCAATTTGGGCGGCATCGGTGCGGCCCCACACAAGGCGAACTCCAGACTGAAGATGTCGTTGTCTCCGACCGGCACCTCAAGCAACGCCGAATAAATGGTCGGCACGCCTGAAAAACTCGATACGCGATAGTGGGCGACAATTTCCCAGAAGCAAGCAATCATGCCGCTTCCCCGATATCCTTGCGGCGTCCCGAGCACAACGTGATCGCCCTGCATCCATGGCAACAGCCCGGTCACGAGCTGTGCGTTGACATGAAACAGCGGCAATCCGCAGAATACGGTGCGCGGGCCGTCGCTCGCCTCGATGAACTGGGCGGCCGCCCAAGCATCGAAAACTTCATTGCCATGGGTGCGGATGGCGATCTTGGGCGCGCCGGTTGTACCGCCCGTGCAGAAATAGGATGACGGGGTCCCTTCCGTAATTGTCCGCGGTTCGACAAGTCGATCGGCTGGCTGTGCGCGCATCGCTGCCCCGAAATCGACCATCTCAATGCCGGATATGGACTGAGCGGACCGAAACGAAGGCGCCGCCAGGTCCGCGGGTCGATAAACCGAAAGATCAACAAGGGCGATCGACCTCAAATCGGGCAAATCGGAAAGCTGCGGTACCAGCTTAGCCCATAGATCGGTGAGGGAAGAAGGCGCAAGTGTGACCAGCACGCGCACACGCGCTGCGCGCAAGAGATCGCGGATTTGGGCCGGCTCGAATAATGGATTAATCGTGAGCACCACACCTGCTGCCTCACCGCCCCAAATCGTAAAATGCGTTTCGGGCAGATTCGGCAGGACAAGGCCAACCGGATGATCCGCATCGACCCCCAATGAGTGAAAGAGGTTTGCGGCTCGCGTCACATCCGCCAGCAACTCGGCATAGGTCCAGGTGAAAGCGCGATCATAGGCATCGGCCGTCAGAAAGAACGACAACGCCTTCACCTCCGGCCACCGCCTGGCTGAGGCCACGAGCGCATCGTAGGTCGAACGGGGCAGGGCGCGGCGGGCCAGCGGCTCGGCTTCGAAAACCTGAACGTCGGCAGAATTTCGGATCGGCATCGCAGAGCACTCTGGTGCGAGTTGAAGTGTCGGCACAATCACGGGGAGGTTACAGTTCTCACCGTTGCCACTGACGACCCGGTTTCGAAAGGCTCTCCTTGAGAGCCAGCATTTTTTTCAGCCGTGCCTTATCTCTCACGGCAGTCTTGCAGATCGTCCAGAGCCGCCGCGGTGTCAGCCGTGCATCGATAAAATCATCCGGCAGATCGGGACCCCATTGGTAAAGGCCTTGCCGGTCCAACAGGTGGTAACCGGGCTCCTGCGAGGAATCGAACAGGTCACCATCTGCATAATGTTCGTGCTTTTGGCCCCATGGGTCGCGCCAATAATCGAATATCTGGCTACCCAGCAAGTGACGGCCGACACCCCATGAATGGCGGTAACGGTTGGCAAGCAGCACTTGTTGTCCCATTTCCACGGCGTCGAGATCGACCACTTCGAAGGCGACATGATCAACTTTGGACTCCAGCCCCATCGCCACGAACAGCGTATGATGGTCCGTCGGCTCATCGCCGCGATCGAGACGCATGAAGGAACCAACCGGCGTACCGTCGGGCAAGCACATCACGTCAGAGGGAATGAACCCCAGCGTGTCCATGTACCAGCGCACGCTCACGTCAAAGTCGGGTGCCTCGAGCACGAGATGTCCGAGTTTGGTGACCTGAGGCGGCTCCAGCGCCGGCCGCTGGGTGTCGTTCACTCGAACGATCTGGTTTGGCGCGTTATGGGGGATTGCCGAGCGAACGGGCAGTGGCTTGTTCGGCACGAAGCCATGCAAGACGTCGACCGCTACGCCTTCGGGATCGCGTAGATGTACGACAGAGCCTCCACCCGGAGTATTCGCCTGTTCCACCGGGCAACCGGAAACTCTCGACAGTTTTTTGAGGTCGTCCTTTGTCGGGACTGACAATCCAAGACCGAGGAACCGGGCTTCTGGACCGCGTGTGACGCGATAGATGAACGGTTGCGACCCCGTTCCTCGCATGAATAGTTCATTTCCGTTTTTCGCAAGGACGGTCAGGCCGAAGTCAAGCAGGTAGCGCTCAGCCTGGCTGATGTCCGGGCGCTCAAAATGAACAAACAGAAGTTCGTTCGCTCTGACGATTGGTTCTCGGCTCCGCGGCAGCTTGATGCTGCCGGGTCCGTCGTTGAGCTTTGCAACTTGCGACATGGTGGTCTCCTGATTTTGGATTGCTTAGGCGGCGACGCGCGGTGAGCACGCAGCCAGTGGAAGCGCGAAGGGTGTGAGGACCGAAATGTCCTGGTCCGGTTCGAGCCGGGCGGCAATAAACCGGTCCGGGCGAACGAGGACAGCCCGAACCTGGTGCCGCTTGGCCCAGTCGGCAAAACCGCTGTCGACACATTGCAGAGACAGCGTCCTGGCGTCCTTGGTAGGCCCGTTCAGACAAACAAATCTTGCCTGGAGGGCGTCGAGAACAGCCAAGTCACGGGCGGACAACCTGGAGACCGGATCGATTCCGATGCCGAGCGCCAGCCATTGATGACAAGAAAGGAACGCGTCAAAAAGGAATGCATCAAGCGGCTCATTCCCTTGCGCCGCATTGACAGTCGGCTGGGGCATCATCTGACCGATCAGCGCGTCCCGCCCTTTGTCTGTCAGCGCGCTTTGATGGATCTCGGGCGGGGGCAAGACCCCGCCGCGGCCGATGAAAGCCCGAAATTTGCCGGACAGGTTGAGGCAGGCAAAGAGGAAGTCTCGTGCCGCTGCGGTGATCCGGCTGGTCGGCATGATCAATGCGCCAAGACGACGCGAAACCTCGACCATCTTCCGCACGACCGGTGCGCGTTCGACCTGGTATGTGTCAAGGATGGAGTCGGGGGCCTGTCCTCTCAGAACTGAAACAAGCTTCCACGAGAGGTTGACGGCATCTTTCATGCCGCCGTTCATGCCCTGACCTGCGAAAGGCGGCATCAGATGCGCTGCGTCACCCGCCAGGAATACGCGTCCCAGCCGCCAACGATCCGCGACGCGCGCATGGAACGTATAGATCGCCTTCCGCTCGATCTCGAACGAACGATACTTGGTGTTCTCCATTACCAGAGAGCGAATCTTTTCGTCGCTCATGAGATCTTCTTCGGACTCTCCGGGCAACTGCATGAATTCCCAGCGCACCCGCTCTCCGACTGCCGGCAATTCCACGCGCGGACGACGCGGGTCGCAGCTGAAGGTGATCTGGCTTACGTCGTGATTCCTGACGATCGCGTCAATTACCAGCCAATGTTCCGCAAAAGTAGAACCTTTGAGCTGTGCACCAAGCAGTTCGCGGATTCCGCTGGCGCCTCCGTCGCAGGCGACCACGTAGCTAGCGCGCTGCAAACGCGGGCCGTTTGGCGTTGATATTTTCAGAACGACCCCGGTTGCGTCCTGTTCAAAGCCGCTAACAGCGTGATCGAACAGCATGCGAACATTGTCGAACCGGGACAGGCCCTTGAGCAGCACTTTTTCGAATTCCGGTTGATAGAAGGTGCCCAACGCGGAGTGACCAAATTGGCTTCGGACAGGGAAATCCGCGTCCATCAATGTGACATTGCGCGCATTCAAGTGACGTACATGCGGATTCTGAATAAGGCCTGGCGCGATCTCGTTGAACAGGCCGACCTGAGTGAAGAGACGTAGGGTCTCGGCGTCATAGGCGATGGCTCGCGGCAGTCCTAGAAGTCCCTTGTTGCGTTCGAAAACGACAACTCGAACGCCCGCCAAGCCAAGCAGGTTAGCAAACATCAGGCCCACCGGGCCTGCGCCTACAATCGCGACCTCGCGCTCCTGCAATGGTCCGCAATTGAGTTCCATTTCCCCCGACATTTGCGCCTCCTCTGACGTCGAGCTCACTGGCTTCAAAAATTTATGTTGCACTATTTGGTCAGAATGACTAAAAAGTCAATATGAAATTTTCGAACAGTCGAAAAAGGTAAGCAGATATGGCCAGGGTCGACCTCGTGCGCCGAGCGCAAATCGGGCAGCGGCGCCGCGCAAAGAGCCACGCCCATTTGATACGAGCGGCGCGTGCGCTGTTTGCGATCCGGCCAGTCAATTCCATCACTGTCGATGACGTGACCAAGGAGGCCAAACTGGCGAAAGGGACTTTTTACGTTCACTTTCAGCATCTCGACGATCTGCGCGCGGCCGTGGCGGATGAGCTGGCGCGCGAACTCGACGATCTTATCCAGCCTCATCGAACCGCGATTGCCGACCCCGTCGAGCGGATAGCGACGGGCTGCGCGGCGTTCGTCAGGCAAGCGCTGCGCGATCCGGCTTGGGGAGGGCTCGCCGCGCGGGGAGTATGGGCGTTGCCAGCGGTCGCCGCCGCCGCCAGGGCGCGACTCAACGAGGACCTGCGGGCCGCGATAGCGCAAGGACGCATAGCGAAGATTTCCGCGGAAGTCGGGTTTGATATCGCCGTTGGTATTGTCCTTCAGGCCATGCGTTCAGCCAGTGAGAAACGGCTGCCATGCTCGGATGTCGCGGCTGTCGTTTCCGGCGTCTTGCGCGGGCTCGGTGTGGCCGCCGACGAAACAGATCAGATCGTTCGCCGTCTCCCCGAACCGTCCTACCTGACGAAATCCAGAAAACGATCTCCGATCGCTACTTCCGCTGATCGGAGCAGCAACCCAAGCAAAAAGGACCTGAAAACATGGCTACCAATATAGCTCGCTACGAAATTGAGGGAGTGCACGCACTGGGGTGTCGTATCAGCGTTGGGAATATCACCCCTGGACGGCGTCTATCCGACGACGGCCGCCTTGATCGAGCAAGGCGAGGCCGACTGGCGCGCAGCATCGGGAAAAGCGGCCAGTGTACCGATGGTTTCAGTGAAGATTCTTTCACCGGTAACGGCGCCCTGCCGCGTTTACTGCCAGGGCGCCAATTATCGACAACACATGATTGAATCCGGCATGGATCCAGATGCAAAGCCGTTCAACATGTTCTTTACCAAGTCGGATGCGTCGATCAGCCCCGCAAAGGGCTCGGTACAGCGGCCAAAGCACGTCATGTTGCTTGACTACGAAATCGAACTTGCGTTGGTTTTTCGCCGGCCAATTTCGTCATCTGTCGCCGTCACCCAGGATACGCTGAAGGACTACGTGTTCGCCGTCACGATCGCGAACGATCTCAGCGCACGGGACGTCCAACTTCCGCAGATGCAATTCTTCAAGGGCAAGAGCTATCGTGGATTTTGCCCAATCGGTCCTTGGCTAACGGTTCTTGAGCCTGACGAATTCGCCTACCTCGATCAGCTCGAACTGCAACTCTCCGTAAACGGTTCCCCTCGTCAGCGCGACACAACAAAAAATCTCGTGTTCAAGCCCGCAGAAACGATTTCCGAATTGTCGACTTTTGCAAACGTCACAGCGGGCGATGTATTGCTGACGGGTACGCCCTCCGGATGTGCGCTTCGCGTACCGCCTGCCCCGATTCGGAAGCTCCTTCAGTTGCTTCCGGAGCGGCAGTTCTGGAATTTGTTTATCAAGGCCCAGCGTCGCCGCCCGCAATACCTCCAGCCTGGAGACGTCATTAACGCTTGCATACACAGCGCGGATGGTCGCATCGATCTTGGCGAGCAGATGACGAAGGTCTTGAGCCAACCAGATTGCCGACGTGTCGTTGGACCGGCCGCCGCCGCCCGGAGATAAGGGGCTAAGCCTTGCGGCTGTCAATTGGACGTTGTCCGACGTTTGTTCCTTTGGATCGAAGTTGTTTGGCGTTTCCTAGCCACCGCGCTACCTGCGGCGAGTTCGATCTGCGGCAAATGTGCCAACGTTAATTTCACTTGCCGACTCTCTGCACCAATCGCACGCAAGATAGAGCCGATCGCTGCTTGCTGATCACCGGAAGATAGTCGCCCTTGGCTAATTGCGGCCAGCACTTGCAGCATGACTCCTAACGTTACTTCAAGGCATAGCTCCAGCGAGCAGTTTTGTTGAGGCATTTCCTTGAGAGCAAGTTTCAAATCTTCGCGAAGTCGGCTTCGAGCGACCTGACCCACCGTGGGATAGGACCACGCCATCCGTGCGACTACGGCGGCCCAAGGTCTATCTTCTAGGGCCTTTTCGATGAAGGAATTGCAGGCGAAGGCGATCCGCATGAGCGGGTCGGGCATCGACACGCGCTGAGGCTGCAGCAGTTCGTCAAACGTCCTCACCAACTCGTCCGCGACAGCCGCGGTCAAAGCGCTCAAGTCCTCGAAATGAACATAAAACGTTCCCTTCGCTACGCTCGCCTCCTCCACAACGTCATCAACGGTGATTGATTCGACGGCACGCCTGGCAAAAAGCGAAGTCGCTGCAGAAATCAGCAGCGCTCGCGTCTTTGCGCGCTTTTCCAGACCAATCTGAGCACGACGCTCAGGATCTACCTTTGCCATGGTGGGACCGAGATTTTTGTGCGGCGAGATCGCGCTGACTACGACGTTGCCCGCCAATAGGCAATAGCCGGCGACATCTGCCGATTGCCGATTGGATAAAAGAGGAGTGGATTAACCGGCCGGCCGGCACAGCTAGTGCCGCCGCGACGGCGACGGAATTTAGCTAGTGAGAAACACGACTCTAGCGACGATCCTGCCGAATCTACGATCGAAGGTCAGATGCCAGTCAGCCAACCACGATCGTCCCCGCCTATCTTCGGTGAAGGGCCGCTCGCAACGCGGACATCTGAGCGATGAGCAGTTACGGAAGGACAGACGGTTTGCCGGACGTGAGTTCGCGACTTATTTGGATCCGCGCATGACGTGATAGCTGAGCTCGCCCGGATCGCTGAGATCGGGGACCCTCCAGCCATCCAAGTCGTACTCGGCCATGCACTCCTCGGCGAATCCCTTGAATCTATCGGCATTACCCGAAGCTTGTGCGCCGAACAGGCAGTAGCGCCGGATTTCCTCGGTGGAACCGCCGTAGTTGATTTCGTAGAGTTCGTGCCGGCCGCCGAACTCGCTCGCCAGGCAGTCCCACAACAGTTTGAGCAGCTTGACACGCTCTTCAGCCTTGTAACCGTTTGAGCCGCGCAGATATTGATCGAGATAGGGCCGGATTTCCGGATTCTTGAAATCGCGCGCGTGACTATTGAGATAGATGAGGCCCGAGGCAACGGTTTGCTCAATCAGATACTTGACCTTGGTGTAGGCCATAGTGGCGATGATCTGATAGGCATTGCCGGGATCCATATTCGGCAAGACATAGTCTCCGATCCACGGCTTCGGATCGCGTACCATGGCATCCGAAAGTCCCCAAAAGAGGTTGCGCCAGGCGATTACCTCGCCGACGTTCGCCTGCACGCCGCGATAATCTTTGGTGCCCGCGGCTTCGGTAGCCTTGAGCAGCAGGCCGGCAATGAAATCGAGCTTCACCGCAAGTCGCGTGCAACCGTGCACAACGAAGCGGGGCAAAAACCCGGTGCGCGGAAAGAAGTTGTTCGCCTTCTCGAGGTCGCCATAAACGAACACGTTTTCCCAGGGCACCAGCACCTTGTCCATGATGAAGACCGCGTCGTTTTCGTCGAGCCGGCTCGATAGCGGGTAGTCAAACGGACTGCCCATGACCGTCGAAGTCATCTCGTAAGAGGTGCGGCAGATGAATTTCACGCCCGGAGAGTTGGTCGGCAACATGAACACCGCAGCGAATTTCTTGTCCTGCACCGGGATCAGGCCGTGGTGGGCGACGAACGTATAGTTCGTCAGCACCGAGCCGGTGGCGACCACCTTGGCGCCCGAGATGATCAGACCGGCGTCGGTCTCCTTCTCCACATGGCAGCAGACATCGCTGACCTCGTTCGGCGGCCGGTCGCGATCGATCGGGGGATGGATGATGGCGTGGTTGATGAACGGCACGCGCTCCTGGCAGAATTTGTACCAGCGCTTGGCGTTGCCCTGATACGGATCGTAAAAATCCGAATTCGCGCCCAAGGTGCCGAGAAACGCCGCCTTGTAGTCCGGCGAGCGGCCCATCCAGCCATAGGTCATGCGCGCCCATTCGGCGATGGCGTCGCGGCCGGCGATCAGGTCTTGCACGGTTTTGGGCGCCTTGAAGAAGGCGTGCGTCAGTCCACCATTGCCGGTATCTGTGGGCAGCAGCAGCTTTTTCTTCCGCTTGTCGTCATGCAGGCCATCAAACAGGCGCGCCACCATGCGGGCGGTATTGCGGAAGGCAGGATGGGTCGTGACGTCCTTGACGCGTTCGCCATAGATGAAGACCTCGCGGCCGTCTCGCAGGGATTCAATGTACTCCGCGCCGGTCTGCGGTCGCGTCACTTCCATCTGTCCGATATTTTCGGGCCGACGCGCGAAGGCGACGCGGTCATCGCTGCCTCCGCTTTTCGACTTGGGCGATGTTGTGCCGGACGCCCCGGTCCCATTGCCTGCTCTTGCCATCGTGACCTCCCCTGAAATTCGATCGTTTGAATTTATGCGCTCGTTCGATATGCGAACTTGTGTGCGGAAAGCGAACTGGGATGCTAAAACCTCTCGGGCGCCCTGACAAGGCGTTCGATGCGCAAAGCAATCGCCGTGTTTCTATTTTGGTCGGGCGTGCGAAATCCGCTGCGCGATGACTTTGAGCTCCGGAAGGAATTTCTCGCGCATCTCGTTGCGCGTTGTACGGGTGCTGTGAGCCGAGAGATTGAGGGCGCCGACCGCCTGACCAGTGCGGTCAAGCACCGCCACCGCAATTGAGCGAAGTCCGCGCTCAAGTTCTTCGTCCACGATCGAAAATCCCTGCTCGCGGTCGGCGCGGACGCGATCGAACAGCGCCTGCATGTCGGTGATCGTATAAGGCGTATGGGCTTCGATGCGTGACGACCGCAGGCGGCGCCAGATTTCCGCGTCGTCGAGATAGCCGAGCTGGGCGCGGCCTAGCGATGTGTAAAAGGCCGGCAAACGACTGCCAACCGCGAGCGCGGTCGACATGATACGCCGCGCGTTGACGCGCGCGACATACACGATTTCGTTGCCTTGCAGAATCGAACCGGAGCAGGATTCGCCAAGTAGCTCGCTGACTTCCTTCATCATCGGCAGCGCGCGGTCGATCCAGTCCTGACCGGAGAGGTAGGCAAAGCCGAGCTCAAGAACCCGCGGGGTCAAGGAGAATGCGCGCCCGTCCTGGGTGACATAGCCGAGTTGGGCAAGTGTGCGCAAGACCCGGCGAGCAGTTGCCCGCGAAAGCTTCGCGACCGCGGCCGCATCCGACAAGGTCATCGACGGCCGCTGCTTGCCAAAGGCGCTGAGCACGGCAAGCCCCTTGGCGAGCGTGCTCATGAACTCCTTGTCGTGGCCGTCGTCCGGTTCGAAAGACGTCATCTCTTGCGACCCGTGCCGTCGGGAGCGGTTGACTCCATCAAGGCACTCATTGAAACTACCGAAAACGAACACAAGTTCGATTATCGAACACTATCGGTTCTGCGGTCAAGGCTTCGTCCAAGGATCCGGCGGTGTCACAAAATTATTTGAAAAGGGGAGGCTTCATTGACCAGGATCATCACTCCGATCGATCGTCGCGCTTTGCTCAAATCGACGGCGGCGGCCGGCGCGGCGCTCGCCACCGGCATCGCGATGCCGGCGATCGCGCAGACCCGCCCGATCAAGCTCGGCTATGTCAGCCCGCAGACCGGCCCGCTTGCCGCGTTCGCCGAGGCCGACAACTTCATCATCGCCAATTTCAAGGAAGCCACAAAGGGCGGCGTCAAACTTGGCAACGCGACCGTTCCGGTTGAAGTTGTCGTCAAGGACAGCCAGTCGAATCCCAATCGCGCCGCACAAGTTGCGAAGGATTTGATCGTCCAGGACAAGATCGACCTGATGCTGGTGGCCTCGACGCCGGAGACGACCAATCCGGTTTCGACGCAATGCGAGATCGAGGAGGTGCCCTGCATCTCGACCATGGCGCCGTGGCAGCCGTGGTTCATCGGCCGCCAGGCCGATCCGGCCGGCGGACCTCCAGCATGGAAGAATTTCAATTCCACCTACCACTTCTTCTGGGGTCTGGAGGATGTCATCGCAGTCTTTACAAACATGTGGAGCCAGGTGGCGACCAACAAATCGGTGGGTGGACTGTTTCCGAACGACGGCGACGGCAACGCTTGGGGCGACAAACAGGTCGGATTTCCTCCGGTACTGGAGAAAGCCGGCTACAAGCTCACCGACCCCGGCCGTTACCAGAATCTCACCGACAATTTTTCCGCCCAGATCAGTGCGTTCAAGAACGCCAACGCCGAGATCATCACCGGCGTGGTTTTGCCGCCCGACTTCACGACATTCTGGAAACAGGCGCTGCAGCAAGGCTTCCGGCCAAAAGTGGCATCGATAGGCAAGGCTATCCTGTTCCCAGTGGCGGTCGAGGCGCTCGGCAAGGACGGCAACAACCTGTCGTCGGAAGTGTGGTGGTCCCCGAACCATCCGTTCAAATCCTCGCTCACCGGCATGAGCGCGCGAGATCTCGCCTCCAGCTACGAGGCCGCGAGCAAGAAGCAGTGGACCCAGCCGATCGGCTTCGTGCATGCGCTGTTCGAGGTCGCCGTCGACACGCTCAAGCGCGCTCCGCAGCGCGACGCCAAAGCCATGGTCAGTGCGATCGCCGCGACCAATCTCGATACCGTGGTCGGAAAGGTCCAGTGGAACGGCGCGAATCTGCCGCCGTTCGCCGTGAAAAACGTGGCCAAGACGCCGCTGGTCGGCGGGCAATGGCGCGTGAAGGACGGCAGCAAGTACGACATCGTCATTACCGACAACA
Organism: uncultured Alphaproteobacteria bacterium; assembly: GCA_963722265.1. Lineage (GTDB taxonomy): Bacteria > Pseudomonadota > Alphaproteobacteria > Rhizobiales > Xanthobacteraceae > Bradyrhizobium. The sequence continues at coordinate 587,656 of CAVRKR010000006.1, forward strand.
GGACGGCGCCAAACATTCCGACCGGTGGCAAGATGGAGGCGATCGGTTAAGCCCAGTGCGAGGCGAGCGGCGACGAGGGTGCAAACTCGTTCCGGCAGGTCCAACTTGATGCTAAATTCAGGCGCATGCTGAGGATCACAGGCCTACGCAAGACCTTCGGTTCGCTCGTCGCGACGGAAGATATCGACCTCACGGTCGCGCCGGGCGAGGCGCTCGGCATCATCGGTCCGAATGGTGCCGGCAAGACGACGCTCTTCAACCTGATCGCCGGCGGGCTTACACCCGACGCCGGCGAGATCCGCCTCAACGGCCGCGATATCACTGTTGCCAGGCCGCACCAGCGTTGCATCGCCGGGATCGGACGCGCCTTTCAGATTCCGCGACCCTTCGAGGGTCTCACCGTGTTCGAGAATTTGCTGGTGGCCGCGGTGCATGGCGGGCGATTGACCGAGCGCGATGCTGCCAGTCCTTGCGCGGAGATTCTCGAGCGTCTGCACCTGATCGCTAGGGCCAATACCCTTGCCGGCGCATTGACGCTGCTCGAACGGAAGCGGCTGGAGATGGCGCGCGCGCTTGCAACCAATCCGCACCTATTGCTGCTCGATGAGATTGCCGGCGGATTGACCGAGGGCGAGTGCCTCGAACTCGTCGAGACCATCAGGGCAGTCCATGCGACGGGAATGACCATCGTCTGGATCGAGCACATCGTACATGCCCTGCTGGCGGTGGTCGGCAGATTGAGCGTTCTGAATTTCGGAAGGAAGGTCGCCGAGGGAGATCCACAGCAGGTGTTGGCCTCCGCCGAGGTCCGACAATTCTACACGGGTTTACTGGCGTGAGTTTGCCGGTGCTCGAAACCCGCGGCCTTACAGCCTATTATGGAGACTTCCAGGTCCTGTACGGTATCGACACTACGATTGCGCCGGGTGAGACGATTGCCATCATTGGCGCCAACGGCGCCGGCAAGTCTTCCTACCTCAAGGCCATTACCGGCCTGATCCGTGCCGAGCCCGCCAGCGTGCGGTTCGAGGACAGGCCGATCGGCGCGCTGGGCGCAGCGAACATTCTTAAGCTTGGGATCGCGATGGTGCCGGAGGGACGGCGGCTGTTCTCTTCGCTGACGGTCGAGGAAAACCTGCTGATCGGCAGATATGGCCGCGATACCGACGGGATATGGTCGCTCGATGCCATCTATGCACTGTTCCCGGCGCTGAAACAGCGTCGCACCGTGCCGAGCCATTCATTGTCCGGCGGCGAGCAGCAGATGGCGGCGATCGGGCGCGCTTTGATGTCGAACCCGCGCGTGCTTCTGTGCGACGAGATCAGCCTGGGTCTGGCGCCGATCGTTATCCGCGATATCTACGATGCGATGCCGCGCATCAAACAGAACGGCACCAGCATCGTGCTGGTCGAGCAGGACATCGTGCAGGCGATGAAAGTCGCCGATCGCGTCTATTGCTTTCAGGAGGGACGGGTATCGCTGTCGGGCCGCCCGGCGGAACTGACGAAAGATCAAATTCACCTCGCCTATTTCGGACGTTGAACATGCTCTGGCTCGGCACCATCATCGAGGGCGTCCTGCTGGGAGGCCTGTACGCGCTATTTGCTGCCGGCCTGTCGCTGGTCTTTGGCATCATGCGGCTGGTAAATCTCGCCCACGGCGACCTTATCGTGCTGGCGGCGTTCGCGATCCTCTCGCTGACGACATGGCTTGGATTCGATCCCTTTCTCGCGGCCCTACTCGCCATGCCGGTGATGTTCGCGGCCGGCTTTGTCCTGCAATATGTGCTGCTGAATCGGACCTTGGGACGCGATCTGCTGCCGCCGCTGCTGGTGACGTTCGGGCTATCTATCGTCATTCAGAACGGGCTGCTCGAAGTCTTTACCGCCGACAGCCGGCGGCTGCGGTTAGGTGCGATGGAGACCGCTTCAATCGACCTCGGAGGCAATCTGGCGATCGGAGTGATGCCGCTGCTCACGCTCGGCTCGGCCCTCGCGGTGATCCTGCTGCTCAACCTCTTGTTTTATCGTACCGCTCTTGGCCGGGCATTTCGCGCAACTTCCGACGATCTGGAAATTGCGCAGTTGATGGGGATCGACCATCATCGCATCTACGCGATCGCCATGGGGATCGCGATGCTGGTGGCGACGATCGCCGCCCTCTATCTCGGTATCCGCGCCAATTTCGATCCGACCATCGGTCCCGCCCGGCTGATCTATGCGTTCGAGGCGGTGATCATCGGCGGCCTCGGCAGCCTGTGGGGCACGCTCGCGGGCGGCGTCATTATCGGTCTGGCACAGACGGTGGGCGCGAAGATTAACCCTGAATGGCAAATACTTGCGGGCCACATCGCCTTCCTGGCGGTGGTGGTGCTACGGCCGCGCGGCCTGTTTCCGCGCGCATTGGATTGAACCGCGGTGATGACGGCGACGGGAAGCAGATGATGGAGCCGACCCAGTATCACGTGGCATCAAATACACGCGCATCAGCGCTCTTGGCGTTTTCGAGCATTGTCCTTGTCTTGATGCTCGCTGCCCTTCCGGCCGTTGCTGGTCGTGGGTTGATTCAGGATCTGATTTTCGTCTTCTACATGCTTGCGCTGGCGCAGTGCTGGAATTTGCTGGCGGGCTATGCGGGTCTGGTCTCCGTCGGGCAGCAGGCGTTTGTTGGCCTCGGCGGCTATTTGTTGTTTGCGCTTTCGATTGGCTCCGGCATCGATCCGATTGCCGCGGTGTTGCTGTCGGGATTGATCGCCGCGATATTCGCTGTGCCGACGGCGTTTGTGGTCTTTCGGCTTCGCGGTCCCTATTTCGCGATCGGAAGCTGGGTGGTCGCCGAGGTGTATCGACTCGTGTTTGCCCAATTCAAGCAGCTCGGCGGTGGCACCGGCACATCGCTTCCGCCTTCAGTGACCAACGAGATCTTCGGCATCGAATGGGTCAAGGCAGCGTTCGACGTGCGCTCGCCGGCTGCGCGCGACATCATTACCTACTGGATTGCTCTGGTACTCGCCGCCGGCGTGCTGTGGTTGGCCTATCTCGTGTTGCGCTCTCGCTACGGGCTGGCGCTTTTTGCGATCCGCGATTCCGAAGCGACCGCCGAAAGTGCGGGCGTCGACAGCTTCCGAACCAAGCTCGGCGTTTATGTGCTTGTCGCGGCCGCCACAGGGATGATCGGCGCGCTGATCTATTTGCAGAAGGCGCGTATCTCTCCGGATGCCGCGTTTTCCGTGCTGGACTGGAGCGCTTACGTGATTTTTGTCGTCATCATCGGTGGGGTCGGCACGATCGAAGGCCCGATCATCGGCGTGATCGTGTTCTGCGCGCTGCAGCACTACCTTGCGGATTTTGGTACCTGGTATCTTATTTTGCTGGGCGCACTGGCGGTTGTTACCATGCTGTTCGCCCCGAAGGGCATTTGGGGATATGTCGCTCAGCGGTACGGTGTTGCGCTATTTCCCGTGCGACGAATGCTTGTTCGCTCGCGCGAATGACCGCTTCTGGGCACAAAACGGGCGCGGCTAGCGTCGTGGCAATGCTGCTAGCGACAATAGTGCGTTGACGGGTTCTTCCCGAACGAAAAAGAAACGGCTATTTCTCATCCAACGCATAACGCGTGAGATCCAATGCACCAGACTGCACGGGATTGTTAGCGATGTGGATTGAGTTGATCGCATCGAAGATCGACCAGAAGTTTTCGTTCGACCGCCGCACGCCGAAACTGTCGACCAGCCGCTCGTAGTCATCCGCTGATTTCAGGCCCAAGATAGCACTGGCAAATAGGTCGATTTTGTCCTCTGGCACCACGAAGAACATGTTGGGGTAGGCACCTAGCACGCCAGCTCGCACGGTGAGCGAGTCCTCCTGCGGGGCGAAGCGCTCCGACTCTCCCAGGATCCAGGACACGTTGGCGTGCTCACGGTTGTGTACCAGGCTATAAATTCTCGCCCGGCCGTCCTTACCGCGTATCAGCGTCACGGCGAGATCGGGAAAGAAACGCGCGAACGGGGTGGCGTCAGCCGCCTTGATTGAAGCTATGTGGCGTAGGGCCTGCTCCGGCGCAGTGAGCTCGAATACCGTCCCAGGACCTTGAGACAATTGCAGCGCTTTCCAATTGAGCGCGTCTGGCTGTCCGCGCACTTGAAGAGGTAGATGCTCGTTCAACAGCCGCTCAACGAATTCCCCTTTGGCGTTAGCTTCGTTTCGATAAACGACCCCAGTTGGCGCCGAAGTGTTGACGAGCGGGAACACATAACGAAGCTTGATGTCGGTAAAGGGACCACCCCGATACCAGGCATTGCGCAGGTTGGCCCGTTGCGACAGTGGCATGAAGGCCAGAAATAGCTCCTCCGCCTCCATTCGGATCAGGTCCATGTAGAGCCGCGTCAACGATTGGTGGCCGATGTTGCCGAACACATCGTAGTTGACAACGAGATTGTAGACCAAACGTTCAAAAAGTGAGTAGTCGAGAACGAATAGCGTCTTCGATAGGTCTCCCACAGCACCTTGCGCAACGACCGCGGTGTCGAAGTGCCGGAATATGGTGAGTATTGCATTCGGGTTGTGGCCATCGCCGTTCCAGATGTCGTCGAGCGTGTAGCCGGCCGGTCGCAGTATGCGGGCATTTTCGGCCCTGGACTTGCGGAAGGCCTCGCGATGGTCGATCAGGCGGCCAAAGAAGGAAACGTCGTCGATGAGCGGCACGTCGCTGCCCCACACGCCGGGCAGGATCAGCATGTCCTGAGCCTGCCGCGCAAACTCTGCCGACGTCACCATGTTATCGGCATCAGGTCTCAGAAAAAAAACGAAGAATTGTGCCTGTATTGAATTGACCGAAATGCTGCCGTTGCAAACCGGACCCTTGATGAAGGTGTTGACTTCGTACTCGGCGTCGTCGAGCAAAAATTGGTAGCGCGAGCGCACGGGGATATCGGCGAAGGTTGCAAACGGATTGCCGGCGATATCTTCATCGTAGCCAGGCAATCTGCCCACGTCCCATTTTGCTTCAAGGAACAGACTTCGAATCCGGTCGAGCTTGTGCGGTGAAAGTTCATAGGGAATGTGGGTCTTGTCGACGATGACGCCACCGAGCCTGCTCAGGCAATAGTGGAAGTCAGCTTGTCCCGGATCGTCGTTCGGCCTCCGTGTCGCGATCTCATCAATGCCCGCCTCGCAAGGGGTGCGTGAACGCACGAGGCGGAAAAACGGCGGTCGCTGGGAGGTCACGTCGGACCTGAAATAGAGATGCGCAATGAAGAGGTGCTCGAAGAGATAACGAGCCATAAGCTTCTCGCGCGGTGAACTGCCATTGAGGAGGGTCTCCCAGGCGCGCATCTGGGTTTGCACTTCTGGTGGAACAGCGTTTCGGGTGGCCAAAGTTGCCTCCGTCGGGCCCGGCGCGCCATTTGAGACCCAATCATGGAGGGTCGCGATCTCTGCTTGCGACAGTGGCGGCAGCCCGTAGGGCATGCCCAACTCTGGCGTACTCGGTGAGATGAGCGCGGCTTGGTCGCTGTCTGCCGGGCAGTAATTGCTCTCGTCGACCGGCTTTCGCGGCTGTGCGGTCGGATGCGCAGCCCTCAGGGCTAACAATTGCATCAGCAATGTGCGGGCAGGTTTGGTATCGCCGACCACGTCGAAGAAACCTTTGGCGCGCCAGTCGGAAACGCTGTGGCCATCGATGTCTAGCCGTGAGGGCGCGACGCTCTTGGGTCGAGATCGGTCATAGACATTTAGCTTGGTGGCGCCTCGCGCCAAGCCGGAATAGCTCTGCAAGTTCAACTGACAGGGGGCATTGTAGCAGCTATGGCAGGCGACGCAGCGGCTGCTGAAGATCGGCTCGATGCGACTAGAGTATTCGTCACTGGCGGAAGCGGGCTGCGACCCGGCGCTTCGGATACCGTAGTCCAGCGAAAGAGCTGCCGCCGCAATCAAGCAACACATACGCAAGTAGAACATAATACCACCCACCCATCGATCGCGCGCCGTCGGACCTCCCAAGCCGTAGTTCGAATTCGCCGCGAATTAGCAAGCCATGCGTAAGTTGAGTAGTCAATTCTAACTCGTCAAAATCGGCTAACGGACACGTGCTTTTCACCGAACCTTAGCAGGTTGCGTTGAAACGGAAATACGCTGGGGATTCAGCTGTCGCCAGCGGCTGACCAACGCCGCCGAGGGATAATCGCCCTCCAAGTGGTATACCCGAGGCGACGAAATCCGACTGGGTTTGACTGGCGCACAAAGGTTCGAAGCACGACAAGACATGTGTCTCTGAGCTAATCGTGCGCGAGAGGCGTGCAGGCTCCAATGACCAGAACCTCACTTCGTTGCACCGAGGTTTCCGGTCCGACGCCTCTGCGGGTCTTCATTTGATCCCGAATTCCTTGCGATAGCGCGGGATGAAGAGAGATTTCCCCTTTATCTGCGACGTAACAAAGCCGCCTACGGTTAAGCCGTGTTTCGTAAGGGGAAGCACGCTAGCGCCGCGCTTGGGCCCGAGCGGAACGAGAATGGGCGGCGCGGTCCAGGGTGAATAGCGCGGCAGTGTTTCGAGCGATTGGCCTGCGATGACGTCTTTGATAGCCTTGGCGAGCCAGGGCGCCTGACGCGTAATGGCAACGATCGTCATTAGGTCGCCAGTCGCGGCGACATCGCCGAGCGCGAAGACATTGCGCGCGCCCGCGGGACGCAGCCAACCGTCGACGATGACGCGTCCCAGTTGGTCGAATCCGATGCCGGGCATCGCTTTCAACAAGGTGTTGTCGGGTCTGGCGCCTGTCGCGGGGAAAATCAGGTCGGCCACGATCGGAGGTTGTCCGACCACGGCGAGTGGGCCTGACGTCGGACCCGCCACCTTGCGAAGGCCTTCGGCGGTGGCTCCCAGATGCACGGAAACCTTCAGCGCCGAGAGTTCCGCAAGCAGGCGTCGACCGAGCGCCGGCGCGAAATTCGGAAAGAGCGTCGCCGTCGAGGAAACGAGATCAATTCGTTTACCAGGCATCCCCACCGCGATTTCTCCGGCAAGTTCGACGCCGACAGCGCCCGCGCCGACGATCGCGACGCTGCGCGCCATTTTCAACCTTGTGTGGGCTTCGAGGAGCGCGGCGCGGAAGTCCGAGATGCTATCGCTGGAGGCTTTGAAAGGTTGGGCGTAGGTAGAGCCGGTCGCGATGACGAGAATGTCACCCTCCAACGTGCCACTCGTGGCGAGACGAACTCCGCTGCCTTGGATCGCGACCACTCGATCCCGCAGGACGCGTCCGCGCTTCAAGAGGCGATCATACGGAAGGATGAGTCTATCGAGCCAGGAGGGATCGACGACGGAGCGGATGGCCGCGACGTTGTGTACGAATGCCTCCTTCGGCTCGATCAACAGAACCTCGGCAACGGGGTCCAGCGCGCGGGCCAGCATGGTTCCGGCGTAACCACCGCCGACAATCACAATGCGTTTCATGTGAGGGGTTCTCCGGTCAATTTCAGGCGCGTGCGCATTTTATGCTTCCTTGACCGTGGCCCGATCACGAAACTCAAGCATGGCGGAGGCGTTGACCTCCGGGGCTTCTCGCTGCATCAGGTTTTGCGTTTTGCCGTCGTCAAGCGCGGCTCGTTTGATCTGCGCTTGTTGCGCTTGTGTTTCTCGAAGCGCGCCTGACTTCGCATTAACAGCGAGTCTGGACTGAGGCCGAGCGGCGCCAGCGGCGTGGCAATCAGCTGCTCGGCGCGGTCGGACGGAAGACCGAGCCCGCGCATGAGCGTCAACAACACCGCGCGGAGATAGGCCTCGTCCGCCAGTCCGGCCGCAAGACGCACGACCGCGACGACACCGGCGCCGACAATAAGATCGAGCATGACCAGGACCGGCGCGTCGGTGAACTCGCCGACCTTGACGCCCTCGGCGATGTGGATCGGCAGATACTGGTAGATCAGGTTGTCGGGGCTCAGCGGCCGCGCTCCGGCCTGTGCCACAAATCGCGCGAACAGCGGGAAGCGTTGCGCGACATCGAAGTAGAGACGCAGTCCGGTCAAAAGTCGGGCGGCGGGCGAGGGAATCGCATGCACGTGCGCCTCGATCAGATGCACGATCTCGTTGCCGAGTTCCTCGCTGGCTGCGACCAGCAGCTCCACGTTGGTGCGAAAGTAGTTGTAGAAGGTGCCGCGGGAGACGCCGGCCGCCGCGATCACGTCGTCGATCACCGAGGCGTCGACGCCCTTTTCCGCGAAGACGAGCAGCGCACTTTCCACCAGCTTGCGGCGCATGCGCGCGCGCCGTTCGGCGGCAACACGCGGCCGATGGTCTTTCGAGGGTGAATCCAGCATTTCGGCTCCAGACCCCTGAATAGCATATCGAATACACAGTCAAACAATCCTCTTGTATCATGATGACAAATATGTCATTATGAGAATGGGAGGATAAAACACATGAGGACGCTTTCGTCAACTAAACTTCCGCCGGGACGCACCGTCCGGGTAAAAGGGCGAGAGATCTGGGTGGTAGAGGCCGGCAACGGTCCGCCGCTCCTGATGCTGCACGGTGGCGGTCCCGGTGCGGCCGGCGTCGCCAGTTTTCGAGCGCAATCTTGATGCGCTGGCCGAACGCTTTCGACTGATCGTACCCGACATGCCCGGTTACGGGCGCTCGACCAAGGGCCTCGACCGCAAGGATCCGTTCGGCGATCTCGCGGACGCGATGCTCGGTCTGCTCGACGCGCTTGGCGTGACCAAGGCCCATGCGCTCGGCAACTCGCTCGGCGGCGCGTGTGCGTTGCGGATGGCGCTCGACGCGCCGCAACGCATCGATCGCCTAGTGCTCCTCGGCCCCGGCGGCGTCGACACCACGCGCAGCTTGCCGACGACGGGGCTGAAGCATCTTCTCGATTACTACAGCGGCGAGGGGCCCACGCGGGACAAGCTTGCGACCTTTCTGCGCCAGGACCTCGTGTTCGATGGCGCGGGGATCCCCAACGCGCTGATCGACGCCCGCTTCAAGGCCAGCATCGATCCGGATATCGTCGTAAAGCCGCCGCTGGTGCGGCCGAAAGGCCTGCCGAAATTTCGCGCCATCGACTTCACTCGCGACCCGCGCCTTTCCGCGCTGCCGACGCCGACACTGGTGCTCTGGGGTCTCGAAGATCGCGTCAATCGCGCCAGCGGGGGCCGTTCGCTGCAACAGCGCATGCCAAATTGCGATCTCTACCTTTTCAGTCGCACCGGCCACTGGGTGCAGTGGGAGCGCGCCGAAGAATTCAACGCAGCAACGATCGCCTTTCTCTCGAAATCCACCGCGATGCGGAGTGAGCCGCACACGCGGACAGCCACTCCACAGGAGGCATCATGATCGCGTCCGTCAACAAAGTAACACCCTCCGTCTATGGCCGAGTGCAACTCGGCTACCTCCTGGTCGAATCCTCCCGCCTTGCCGACTGGAAACGGTTTGCAGCGGACGGGATCGGCATGGCGATTGTGGAAAACACCGAAAGCGTGGTTGCGCTACGAACCGACGCCCACGCTCGCCGCCTTATCGTGCGAAAAAGCCCGAACGAAGACGTTGCGATCGGCTGGCAGGTCGAAGGCGACGACGCGCTCTCGACGATCCTCAGGCGGCTCACTGCCCGGAAAATTCCGGTCGAGGAGGTCGCGGGCGAGGAGGCAGCGTTGCGCGGCGTCGAACGGTTCTGGCGTTTCCGCGGCCCGAAGAAGCAGGCCCTCGAGCTCTTCACTACACCGCGGCTCGAGGCAGAGCCTGCGAAGGTCAATGGTGGTGGCTTCGTGACCGGCGCGCGCGGTCTCGGTCACGTCGCGATCACCACGCTCAAGCCCGACGCCATGGTCAAATTCTGGCAGGAAATTTTTGACGCGAAGATCTCGGATTTCATCGAAGACCGCATTAGCGGCGTCAATTTGAAGATCACCTTTTTACGCGTGAATCCGCGCCACCACTCGATCGCCGTCGCAGCGACCAAAGGGCTCGCGATGGATCCGTTCGCGACCAAAATTCAGCATCTCGAGATGCAGGCAGCGACCCTGGACGATGTCGCGGCAGCATACCAGCGTTGCCGCGCGCTCGGCTTCAAGATCGCAATGGCGGTGGGGCAGCATACCAACGACCGCGACGTATCCTTCTACGCGGTGACGCCGTCTGGCTTCTATTTCGAGCTGGGCTGGAGTTCCGCCGGCGACGAAGAAGGTGAAGCCTGGCCACAGGTTGTCCATCAGGGAATCAGCCTTTGGGGCCACAAACCGCAGGATCACACGCTTGGCGACCAGCTCGCACAATTTCGCAACGGCGTGGTGTCGTTGTTCCGCGACGAATACACGCCGTTTTAGGGAGGTTCACTGTGTCTGCCAATCCGGATCTCGATGCTGCGGCGCGGACCCTGCGCGAGGCACGCAGTCAACGCCGACAATGCGCGCCGATATCGTCGTCCTGTCGCATTTCGACGGTTGACGAGGCCTACGCCGTCGCGGCCATCAATACGGCGGCACGGCTTGCCGCCGGCGCGCGCGTCACTGGCAGGAAGATCGGTCTCACTGCAAGAGCGGTACAGCAGCAGCTCGGCGTCGACCAGCCAGATTTCGGCGTTCTGTTCAACGACATGGAGTTTCTCGATCGCGCGACGCTGCCGACCAAAGACCTGATGCAGCCCAAGGTAGAAGCGGAGATCGCCTTTGTCGTCGCGCGCGATCTCGCCTTCGGCCGAGCGCCCGCTTGGGGAGAATTCATTGCCGCGATCGACCATGCGCTTCCGGCGATCGAGGTCGTCGATAGCGCGATCGAGAACTGGAAGATCACCATCGCCGACACGGTCGCCGACAACGCGTCGGCCGGGCTCTACGTGCTCGGCGATCAGCCGGTTGCGGTCGACGCGGTCCAGCTTGCCGAGGTCGCCATGATCATGCGCCTCAACGGCGAGATCGTCTCGCGCGGCGAGGGCAGCGCGTGCCTCGACCATCCGTTGCGCGCGGCCTACTGGCTGGCGTGCGAAATGGCGGCACGCGGCAAGACGCTGCGCGCCGGCGAGGTCATTCTGTCGGGCGCCCTGGGGCCAACAGCCCCAGTGAAAGCGGGCGACGTCATCGAGGCCGACTTCGGCACTTTCGGCCGCGTCGCCTGTCAATTCGGGTGAGCACATGTTGGATATACGGGACAGATCGATGGTAGGGTCCGCGACCACCAAAGCACCGCAAGACATATGGGACGTCGTGATCATCGGGCTCGGGCCCACGGGATTGACGCTCGCGCATCTGCTCGGCCGCAGGGGGCTGAAGGTGCTGGCGCTCGAACGCGAGCCGCAGTTCTACGGCAATGCGCGGGCTGTCTATACCGACGACGAATGCATGCGGATCTTCCAGGCCGCGGGCATTGCGAACGAGCTCGATGCCGACATGATCCTCGACTGCCCCGTGCAATGGGTGCTGAAGGACGGTTCCGTGCTCGGCCAGCTCAGGCGCTTCGATCGACCCAATGGCTGGACCATGAGCAATTTCTTCTACCAGCCCTTTCTAGAAACCCGGATGGAAGAGCTGTTGTCGCGCTATCCGAATGTCACGGCGTTGCGTGGCCGCAACGTCGTCGGCTTTGATCAGTCGGAGGATGAGGTCGTCATTGCGCATGTGCCGAGCGAGGGCGCAAACTACGGCGAGGCAGACGCCTGCACGCCGACGCCGCAGGATGCGACGCGCGTGCGCGCACGGTGGCTCGTCGCCTGCGATGGCGGTCGCAGCTTTGTCCGCAGCAGTCTCGGCATCAAAATGACCGGTAAGAGCTTTCCGGAGCCGTGGCTGGTCGTCGACATCAGGGCGAAGGACGGCACGGACTGTTTCCGGCACATCCCCTATTTCAATTTCTACTGCGATCCAGAGAGGCCCACGGTGTCGTGTCCCCAGCCCAAGGGGCATCACCGCTTCGAATTCATGCTGATGCCGGGCCAGACTCGCGACTACATGGAAGATCCGGCGACGGTGCGCGCGTTCCTCGGACGGCATATTGACGTCGAGAAGGTCGAGGTGCTGCGCCGGCTGGTCTACACTTTCAACGCGCTGATCGCCGAGCGCCGGCGAGCCGGGCGCGTGCTGCTCGCCGGCGATGCGGCGCACATGACGCCGCAATTCATGGGGCAAGGCATGAGTTCGGGCGTGCGCGATGCCCATAATCTCGCCTGGAAGCTCGACGCGATCGTGCGGGGCCGCGCCGGCGAAGCGCTGATCGACACCTACGAGAGTGAGCGCAAGCCCCACGCCAAGGAGATGATCGACGTCTCGGTGCGGATGAAGGAGTTCGTCTCCCAGGCCAATCCTGTCAAAGCCATGTTGCGCAACGTCGTGGTTCGAACCTTGTTGAAGACGCCAAAAGTGGGCACCTATATCCGCGAAGCGCGGTTCAAGCCGCCGCCGACCTATCCCAACGGCGCCTACCTCGGGCTCGCCAGGACCCGTCGCAACAGCGCGGAAGGACGGCCGGTGCCGCAGCCGCAAGTCCGCACCTATGACGGCCGCCGCGAACTGCTCGACGACATTCTTGGCGAGGACTTCGCGCTGCTCGGCTACGGCGTCGATCCGCGAGCCGGCCTCGCCGAGGAGGAGCTTGCCGGACTGGCGGCGCTGCGGACGCGTTTTGTCACGCTGTACGATTACGGCGGCCGGCCGCAGGACAACAAGGGCGTCGGTTCGCCCGCGCCTGCGGGATTGGTCGAGGTGGAGGATCTCTCGGGCGAGGCAGTCGCCTGGCTGCGCGACACCGGCGCGAAGCCGGGATATGTCGCGCTCATCCGTCCAGACAAGTTCGTCTACGCGCTCACCGGTGCCGGACGCACCAAAGCCGCGGTCGCGCACGCGCTGCGTGCGATGACGACCGGCCGGGTCACGGCATGATCGTCGGGGACACCCGGTGGAAGGATTAAGTATGAACGTTTCGCCACACCGCATCGACGCCCACGCGCATATCGGCGCGGGCCGTGGACGCGCTGGTCGGCGTTCGCTGCAGCCCGATACGCAAGCAGATCGCGGATATGCAGTCATGTTGCCAATGCGCCGTCGAATTCTGGAAGTGGCTTTGCGATTGTATCGTCGGCTCGGTCACAGAAAGACAACTGTAATCGACATCGCTCGCGAAATATCGATGTCTCCTGCAAACTGCTATCGGTTCTTTCGCTCGAAGCAGGCAATAAAGGAAGCCGTAGTAGGGAGATTGCTTGAGCAGGTGATCATTGCGGCAATCTGCGCCGCTCGCAGTGCCGGCTCTGCCACCGTGCGGCTGGAAGCCGTGTTGCGGGAAGTCGAACGGCTTCACTGGCGACGTTTCATACAAGACAAGAGCTTACACGATCTGGTTGTGACAGCAATGCGCGAAAATTGGACGAGCGTACGGCCTTACTCTGAGGCGATCGAATCCGTCGTCGCACAGGTCATTGCGGATGGGCAAGCTCATGGGGAATTTCGCAACGGCGACTCGATGACAATTGCCCGCTGCGTGCTTGCCGCAACGGATGTCTATACGAACCCACTACTGATCAGAGCAAGCGAAGGCTTTGCTCGACCAACGTCCGGTCAGATGTTGGAATTTTGCGTTAGAGGATTTCGCAAGGGTTGAGGCCCGGATTGATCGCGGTGATCAGACCGGCCGAGAACCAGAGCAGAAATCGGGTGCTCGCATTCAGCGAAGCATGGTCACAAAACGTTTCGCGATACCCCTGGCCACCATTTATCTTGCGGATGCGTTTTGATATCGCGCTGTATATGCGCGACGACTCATGTTTGAGATGATCAAACACAGGAGCGGCAAAGTCGCCCTTGCCGCTCCAAGGATAAGACTACTACCCTTGCTACGCCGCTAATATGGACTCATGCAGCGAGGGCTTCCTTGATCAACGCGCCCGCCTGCTTCAGCTTGGCAGCTCGGCGGTCATGGTCGGCGCGTAGTTCCTCAAGGCGCTGCTTGATCCGCGCTTTGTTTGTTGCGTTTGCCTTTGCAATCTGGTCATTCATTGCGCTGATTTTGGCGTTGGTGTCCTTCTCCAGCTTTTGCAATTTCGTCAGCGCCTGGTTGGATAGTTCATCGAGCTTTGCCTTAACCTCGCTGGCTCGTTTCTGAAGCTTCGCTTTTGCGTCAGCATTTGACTGAGCTATTTCAGCTTTCAACTGCTTGAGTTCTGCCTTGCGTGCAGCAGTTTCCTTCTCGATTTCAGCTTCCTCGAAGTCGGAACGCCACTCACGCACGACGGAGCCGCCGATCGCCTCCATGCGTGTGTTGAGCGGAGTAACCCAATCCTCATCGACCTCGGCTATCACCGCCGCCTTGCCCGGAGCCAGATCACGAGAGACCTTGTCAAGGAATTCCGTGCCGACGCCGACGTTGAGAAGGTCGCTGACGCCCCCAAGCAGCATGCCGGTGGTGAGGCCGACAACTACGCCGGCCGGCCCGCCGAGAACCCCGACCAGGGTGCCGACCAGACTGCCGACCGCTGTGCCAGCCAGCGGATCCGGGCCCTCCTTTACCGAGAGCTTGCCACCAGCGCCTTTGGTGACAACCGCCATTCCATAGAGCGTGAGATCGCCCTGTGCATGAAGCTCCTTCAAAGCGCGCGTACCTTCAAACGCGTTGGCCTCGCTACCAAATGTGGTCACAACAAATTTGCTCATGATTTCAAGCCTTTCGGTTAAGTGGACTTCATTGAATCAGCCCCCAAATTCCAAGAGGCGTCTTCACCGACCCTTCGAAATGGCCATTCGCAGGCGTATCGAATTATCCGCCGATGAAAATTCCAACAACACGCTAACATCGAAATATCGCGCGGAAATTGATCTAGATTAAATTCGATTGCGCTGGCTGGTAATAAAAAAGATCTTTCGATAATTGGGCTTTTAGGCAAAACCGAGCACAGGAGAATGGCGATGGGTAACGTCCAGGCTCTCGAAGTCCAAATCCCGCACGAAATCGTCCAGTACTGGGGGTGGTTCCTGGTGCTCGGGATTGCCCTGGTGGTATTGGGTCTTGCCGCCGTGGCGAGGTCGATCACGGCGACCGTTGCCACCATGATATTCTTTGGATGGCTCCTGGTGTTGGCATCCGGGATCGAAATCGCTCAAGCCGTCCTGGTGGGGCATTGGGCGGGTTTCTTTCATCATCTATTCGCCGCGATCCTGTTTGGCGTCGTCGGCCTCTTATTGGTCACCAGGCCGATCATCAGTGCCGAGACGCTGACGCTTTTCATGGCGATGTTTTTCCTGATCAGCGGCTTGTTCCAAATCATCGGCTCGATCGCAGTCGCGCTGCCGGGCTGGGGTTGGCAGGTCGCTGACGGTGTAATCACATTCATACTGGGGGCACTCGTCCTTGCGCAGTGGCCGGTCTCGGGCCTGTGGGCGATCGGCTTGTTTGTCGGCATTGACCTGATCTTTTACGGCTGCGCCTGGATTGCGCTTGCGCTTGGCTTGCGCGCGATGTGAACCACCAAACCAAGCAGGAGGATGTTATGGCTGACTTGAATCTGCGCGGTGGTACGACATCAAGAAACGAATTCATGATCGTTGCGCTAGCCGAAAACTGGTGGGCGATCGCGATACGTGGCGCTCTAGGTATCTTGTTCGGACTGGTCGCGCTTTTTCTGCCGGGAGCTACGATGCTGTCGCTTGTTCTGCTGTTTGCGGCCTACGCCTTTGTCGACGGCATATTTGGAATAGTCAGCGCGGTGCGAGCGGCGCGCGAGGGTCAGCGTTGGGGCCTGCTCGTATTGGAAGGGCTTGTCAATATCGGCACTGCCGCTATCGCCGTGTTGTGGCCAGGAATTACGGTAATTGCTTTTGTTCTCCTCATTGCCGCCTGGGCGATTTTGTCGGGTGCGCTGATGCTCGGGGCCGCCTTTCGTCTTGAGAGCGGTGACGGGCGTTGGTGGCTTGTTCTCGGTGGCCTCGTGTCCCTGATTTACGGCGCGTTGCTGGTCGCGGCGCCGATGATTGGAGCAGTAGTGCTGACCTGGTGGCTCGGCGCCTATGCGCTGGTTTTCGGTGTCGCGCTGATCGTGCTGGCATTCAAGCTGAAGGGGCGTTTGGAAAAAACTCAGCACGCCTGAATGCCGATCCCGATAATGCCAAGCGAATTCAATTGGGATCATCGACCTCGATATGTGTGGTTGGGATCACGCCAAGCGTTGACCCATATCAAGGAGAAAAACAGGAGGCATGTTAATGGGCTCAAGGGGCATAGTGTTTGACGGAGATGAGCAATGCAGACGCAGAGCAATATCCACTTCTATGTAAATTGGGCCAAGGAACGGCTCGATGAAATGGAGGCCGTGCTGACGTCGCTTGAAAGCAAAGTTGGCGAAGTGCAGGCCGATGCCCGCGACAAGGCCAAGAAAGCACTCACTGATCTGCGCAAAAGCCGAGATATCTTCAGGGATACCGTCAAGAAGCAGGCGGAGGCCAACGAGGCCGCGTGGACTAGCGCAAAGGCAAAACTGGAGCCAGAGTGGAACGCGTTCGAGGCCGAGGTCAGGAAATACGTCGAGAACTTCAGCAAGCAGGTCGAGCAGCAGCGGGCGACGTTCAAACTTCAGTCGGCGGCGCAACTGAAGGCGTGGCGAGAAGCCGCCGACAAGCTTGCCGGCGATACCAAGCAATTCACCACCGAGCGTCAGGCCGAGATCGATGCTGCCGTGAAGCGCATGCAGGCCGACGCCGCCGCAGCAGAAGTAAGAACTCCAGAAGCAGATGGAGCAGATGGGGACCCAGTCATGGTCCGCGCTGACGGCGGTCTTGACGGAAACCCGCGCTGCATTTGATCGTGCCAATCAGGCAGCGCGCGACGCGTTCAAGCGAGCTGCCTGATTCAAACAGTCTATTGGTCGGAGAAACCGCCCGGTGGGCGGTTTCTCCCCTTCATATCGCAAGAAAGATTCGACTCTGAGAACCGCCGAAGCGGAGAAGCCCGTGAGCTGCATGGATGCGGACCCCCGGGATGGGCGATCAGGCCCGCAAACCGTCGTCAGCAACGGGCCACACGTCAGCTTCTGGATCAGGGAGTTACCCTTCAGCCTTGTGTTGATGCTGACCTTGCTCGGCGTTGCCTATACCAGTCTGTTGAAACAACCGATCATGGGCTATTGGGAGCTTCTGGCGCCGGTGATCGGGTTGGTCTGTGTTGGCTCCGGATGGTCCAGTGCCTACGATAAAAAAGCGCGAATGCAATTAATAGGTACGCAGGCGCTGCACTGGGCCGCGTTCCTGCTCGTGATGAATATGATCCTGCTGCCTAGTGTCCAGACGATCCTCAATGCCAATGCGACCGGGCTCGCCGTTCTTATGTTATTGGCGCTCGGCACCTTTACCGCAGGTGTTCATATCCTTTCCTGGCAGATCTGTCTTCTCGGAGCCATCATGGCGCTTTGCGTTCCGGCGGCAGCGTGGATTGAAGCTTCAGCTCTGACTGTCGCGCTGATTTCGATAGCGGCACTCGCAGTCGGCGTTGTGCTCTGGCGGCACTGGCACGAGAGCCGCGCCCAAAAAACCTAAGCGAACCGGCCGATCAGGCGCCGCCCTTTTTGCGAAGTGCTGAAAGAGCGCAACTACGCCGCTTCCGTGCTGTCGTATTTCTACATGTAACGCCGCAGCATCGGCAGTGCCTGCTCGACGCAGATGCGGCCTTCGGCAATCGCCTCCTTGGCGCGGTCGAATTCCATCAAGCCCATGTCGCGCAGTCGCGGGAGCAGCATCACGTGTGGTGGCTCGCCGGCAAGGCGGGTGCGGGTGATATGGTCCTGCATGATGTTGATCGAATTGGCGAGCACGTCGAAATATCCAGGCGCCGACGGCTGCTTCGGCAGTAACTGCTGGGCGATCTGCGCAGTCTGTTCACGCATCGCTGGCGGCAAATGGCTTAGCACCCGATCGAAAATTTCGTGTGGAACAGCCGACGCAGCCGGCGCCGATGCGTCGGGCTGAGCCTCGAACCGCCGCCCCAACAGGTCACCGTTAAGATTGATCGCGATGATCACGTCCGCTCCAAGGGCACGGCAGACCGAAACTGGTACCGGGTTGGAGAGGCCACCGTCCACAAGCCATTTGTCGTCAATCCTTGCCGGGCTGAAAATCGCGGGCAGCGCGATCGAGGCGCGCACCGCTTCATGGATTGGCCCGGACTGCAGCCATATCTCGCGGCCGGTGGCGAGATCCGTGGCGATGGCAGCATAGGCCTTGGGATAGCTCTCGATTGGCGCTCCAACTTCGAGCCTGCGCAGGAATTGGACCACCTCTTTGCCATCGATCAACCCGCCACCCGAAAACCGGACGTCGATCAGCCCGATAATCTCCCGCCAGGTTGCTGCCTCCGCCCATTGCCGCAGTTCGGCCAGCCGCCCCGCGACATAGGCCGCTCCGACCAGCGCGCCGATCGAGGTCCCGCAGACGATGTCGGGCTCAATTCCCGCCTCGGTCAGTGCATCGATGGCGCCGATATGCGCCCATCCACGGGCAGAGCCGCTCCCCAGTGCGAGGCCAATTCGGCGACGTGTCATAAGGTGGCGGTCCCGGGATGCTTGCGGGCGATGATGCTACGGCAGATCCCGAGCCCATGAAAGGGCGTACGATTTCAGTTTATGTGGCGCAGAGATGGGCTAATCAGCCGACCCAGCTTGTGGATAACTGAAGATATTGAGTGCTGCCCTTGAATAACACATTTTTCAGAGAGGACATTGATAAACAACGAAAATCACACGCCCTCTTAACCAGCGGTTCCGTCGGAATTTCGGATGCCCGCGTCGAGACCCTCGCGTGCGTGGATCGCGTATGAACGGCGGTTCTTTGGCGGACTATGAAATCGTCATCGAGCGAGCTAGGCTGCCCGCCGATAGGAAAACAGTGCTTCCACAAGAGTGGGTTTCGCGATGTAGCGGACCCCCGCTACCAACTTTCCCTTTGTTCGGCCCGGAGACGTGGGTGACGGATCGTACCTAAGACATGGGTGGCAACCTCGAGCCGAACGGGTTGTCGAGGGGTTGCAAGGTCCAGGTCGAAATATCCGAGATCATAGTGCATGCAGCTTCACGGCCCGAGCCCACGGTCGTCAACGCCGCGCGCGAGCCAAGAAACTTGTCGCGACCTAGCCGCGCCGACGAAGCGGCGGCGGAGGCGGTACGTACCGTTGCCAGATGGTCCCGTTATCAAACTGGATCAACGTGCCATCCGGTGAATACACCGCGCTGATATTGTAGATGTCGATCCAGATGCGGTTCGCAGGGAAGTACCAGTCCGGCCAGGCACGGGAAGGCACGCCGGCCTCGGTCACCAGATTGAGCTCAGGCCCATTCTGGGTGATATGGGCCAGCGCGTCGCCCCGACACATCTGAACGCACTGGTAGGTGCCGGTGAGGTCGACGGATTGGGCCGACGCAGCGGTGGTTGTCAGCGCGGCAACGATGCCTACGAGGAGCGATAGACGCTTCATGGAAATGATCCTTTCGTTCTCAGTCGATCTTCGCTCCAACCGGGAGCCAAACAAGGTTCTCATTGTGCGATCATCAACCCGTTGATCTACGTCAACCAACTCGATCGGACGAGGGCAGTGTGTGGCCTTGGCAGATCCATTCCTGCATACATGGTCAGTTCTCGCTGCCCTGATGACAGTCCGCCGTCATTTCACTCTCGCGATGTCGCCTGGCTCCCAGCGTTTTTTTGACCGGAAAGCAGACTACTTCACGATATCGCCAGTCTCTTCTGGCATTCTTTTGACGTAGATCAAATAAGACGCAACTTGGGATAATAGCCTTGTGTTCAGACGCGCCACCGTGTGGTGCAGTCGCCTCGATAGCGGACGCAAAACACGCCAGACTAGTTGGGAAATAGCGTTGGCTTGCAGCCAAACCTTCGTTCGAGCAGCAATGCGGGATTGCCGGCGCCTAGCTATCTTGTCGCGGGCCACAGTGGCTGCCAGCTTGGTCCTGCTGACTCCCCACTCGGCGACTGCGCTGGATCAGGTGTCGATGCAGCTCAAGTGGAAGCACCAGTTTCAATTCGCTGGCTACTACGCCGCGCTTGAGCAGGGCTTCTACCGCGAAGCTGGCCTCGACGTCACGATCCGCGAGGGAGGTCCCGGTATTGACGTGGCTGAAGCGGTTGCCAGCGGCAAAGCGGATTTCGGCGTCTGTAGCGCGAGTGTTCTTCGTGAATGGAAGCTTGGCCGCAGGCTAGTCGTATTGGCTGCCATCTTCCAGCACTCCCCGGTCGTCATCCTGGTGCCTCGCCGGGCCGACATCACCAGCGTATCGGATTTGCGCGGCCGGAGGCTGATGGACTCTCCGGGCAGCGATGAAATAGCGGCCATGCTCAAGCGCGAGGGCGTCGACTATGAGGCTATGCTGCGCGTCACTCACGATGGCAACGCGCGCGATCTCCTGGCCGGCAGGGCCGACGCAATGGTCGCTTACAGCACCAACGAGCCGTTCGTCCTTGATCAACTTGGCGCGGCGTACCGCATCTTTTCGCCCGAGACTTACGGAATCGATTTCTATGGTGACAATTTGTGCACCTCGGAAACCGAGGTGAAAGCCCATCCGGATCGGGCAGCAGCATTCAGGGCCGCCAGCACAAAAGGCTGGGCCTATGCGTTCGCGCATAAGGGGGCAACGGTCGATCTTATTCTGAAGACCTATGGTGCAAAAAAGAGCCGCAATGCATTGCTGTTTGAAGCGGAAAGAACAGAGACATTGGTCGGGCGGGAATCCGACCTAATCGGTGAGCAAGATCCTGCGCGCTGGCAACGCATCGCTTCGACCTATCAGAAGCTCGGGTTACTTACGGACGATAATCTGCCCGCGGGTCTGATTTGGGAAGGAAATGATGGCAGCCAGCGGTGGCGATTGATCCTCCTGCTTCTCATCCCTATCGGCCTGGCGACTGCAACCCTGATTGCTTATCGAAACCGTCTTCTTCTTTGGCACGCGTTGGCCCGATTGAGCGAGCTTCCGTTCTTGTTGGGGCGGCCAAGGCTGAGCCTGATCATGTCGCTGCTATTCATCGGCCTTAGCATCCCCATTCTCATTTTTATTCTGATCTACAATTACAACAAGAACTCGGCCGGGATGGTTTCGATCTTGAACGAAGCGGTCACCCAGACCAGCCAGGCCAGCGTGGAACGCACAGAGACTTTGATCGAGAATACCGAAGGTCCACTGCGCCTTCTTGCGGAGGTGGCTGCTGCTGATCCTGACTATTTCCGAACCGAGCAAAGCCGCAATCTGTTGTACCGCGCTCTGACCGCAGCCACATTTATCGACGCCGTTTATGTCAGCTTCGACGATGGTTATCACCGTGTAGTCACTCGCATCGACGAGGACCGCAGGCGCTCAGACGCCGCTATCCCAACGACAGCTAATTGGCACTCCAGCTATATCGATGCGATCACCTACGGCTTGCGACGGACCCGTCATCGGGCATTTTTCGACATATGGCCCCATCAGGTCGGCGGTTACAACGTAGCCACCGAAACCGATATTCGTACCTTGCCCGGCTATCAGGCCGCCAAGACAACTCGGACGCTCGCGGTGACCGAGCCCTCAATCAATCCCGATACTGGTTTTCCCGTTCTATCTTTGCGGGTTCCCATATTCCACGGAATCGAATTCCTTGGCTGCGCATCGGCCAACATCACCGTAGATGTCCTGTCGAGGTTCCTCGACAAGCATCGGACAAGCGCGCATAGCACCACACTCATCGTCGACAGCAAGAGCGGAAAGGTTATCGCATTTCCCGACAAACAGAAGGGCGTTCACATGGAAGAGGGGACGCTCCAAATAGCAACGGTGACTGACATTGATGATCCAAATGTGCGCGAAGCCTATCGCCAGCATTCCTTGATTGAAACGGAGAGCTTTGTTTTTCGGTCGCCCATAAACGGAGAAGACGTGATCGCCGCCTTTGCCAAATTCCCCGGTGGCTTCGGTCAACCCTGGCAGGTCATCACGCTCGCACCGATCGACGATTTCATAGGTACGCTGAAGGCGACCAATCGGCTGATGATGCTGGTCATCATCATACTGACGATTGTAGAGCTGTTCTTCATCTATTTTGCCTCAACACGTCTGTCGCGGCCGGTTGAGGATGTATCACGCCAATTGCAGGCTATCGAAAGCCTGAATTTTGAAACGCCGGAGGCGCCGCCATCCCACATCAAGGAGATCGCCCGTTTAGAATCCGCAGCTTCCCTGCTTCGGACTTCGCTGAAATCGTTTTCCTCCTTCGTGCCGCTCGACGTGGTCCGCCAACTCATCAAGTCTGGTATCCCACTGACCTCGGGTGTCGAGCCGCGCTTTCTGACTGTTCTTTTTTCTGATCTGGAGAATTTTTCAAGCCGTGCCGAGAATCTCGCGCCCCATGACCTTCTCGTACAGATCTCGACTTATTTCGAGGAAGTCTCCGCTGCGATTGCGGAGGAGGGGGGAACGGTTGACAAGTTTATCGGCGACGGCGTCATGGCATTTTGGAATGCGCCTGTGCCACGCCCCGACCATGTTCTGCGTGGCTGCGCTGGCGCCTTACGGGCAGCACGGCGTATGGAACGAGTGAACGACGCCTGGCAGGCGCAAGGCCGACCCCGGATCCGTATTCGCATAGGGCTCAACTACGCTAACGTCCTGGTCGGCAACGTCGGCTCTTCCGCTCGATTGAGTTACACCGCCTTGGGAGACGGCGTAAACGTTGCCGCGCGACTAGAGGGCATCAACAAGCTGTTTGGCACCACCATCTGCATTAGCGACAGCGTTTACGATGAGGTGAAGACACAAATATTGGCGCGGCCGCTAAAGCGCGTTCAGGTAAAGGGACGCAAGGCCGAATTCATGATCTATGAATTGCTGGCTCTACGCGGCAGCGACGATCCGGAACTCAAGATACGTGATCGGCATGAGGAACTGAGCGCGATGACATGGAAAGCCTCGCAATTGTTGGAGGTCGGCGATTTTCCAGCGGCAGAGGGCGCCTATCGTGCAATTCTGGAAAGTTTCCCTGACGATCCCGTTGCCAAGGTCATGCTTAAGGATTGCGCGGAGGCTGTTTCTATTGTTCCATCCAAATAACGGTGATCAAAGCAGCCTCATCGACCCATCGATCAGCGGAGCGCGCAATGGAAGTCACTCTTCCTCCGAAGGGCCGCGATTTGCGGCTCGATCTGTTCCGTGGCTTGGCGAATTGGGTGATCTTTATCGCTCACATTCCCAACAACGTTGTTGCCTTGCTCCTGCTGGGGACAGGGCGCTACGGCTTTAGCGACGGGGCCGATTGGTTCGTGTTCATCTCGGGCTATACGTTGGCGTTTGTATACGCGCGGATGCTCGCCCAGCGCGGCATGGTTATAACCGCCACGCGAATCCTCAAGCGCGCATGGCAGATCTACGTCACGCATGTGTTTCTTTTCGTTGTCTATCTCGTGGAGATCGGCTATTTCGGCCAGAAATTCGGCGAGGCCGAGCATGCAGCCTCCTTCAACGTCAAGATTTTCCTCGATCGGCCGGCGGAGGTCCTCTTTGAAGGCCTGATCCTCAAGTTCAAGCCCGTCAACATGGACGTGCTTCCGCTCTTCATCGTGTTGATGCTGGCCGGTCCGGTCATGTTGTGGGGGCTCCTGCGCTTTCGAAACCTCACCCTGCTCGCCTCGATCGCGCTCTATTTTGCGGCGCGGCAATTCGGCTGGAATCTTCCTTCCTATCCGGAAGGAAACGTGTGGTACTTCAATCCGTTCGCCTGGCAGCTGTTGTACGTGTCCGGCGCATGGCTCGCGGTGGGCGGAGCGGCGGCATCGATGGCATTCATCGGCTCGCGAGCGTTTCTGGTCTTCGGCGTGGCTTATCTGGTGTTCGCCTTCGTGATGGCGATGGCCGGCCGGCACCCGGAAATCGCGCAGTTCTTTCCGCCCTGGTTCGTCGGCATCTTCAACCCCAACGACAAGACCAATCTTCCCCCCTATCGTTTCATCCACTTCATCGTCATCGCAGCTCTCGTCATTCGGTTCTTGCCCCGCGATTGGCCGGGTCTCGAATGGCGTGTCTTCAAACCCGCCATTCTTTGCGGGCAGCAATCGCTGGAAGTCTTCTGCGTCGGAACCTTCCTGTCCTTTGCGAGCCACTTTGTGCTGGTGGAAGTATCGGATGAGATCTGGATGCAGATTCTCGTCAGTGTGGTCGGCGTTACCTTGCTGACGTTGCTGGCGTGGTACCGCTCCTGGTCGAAGAAGATGGACAGGGCCCCGAGGCCAACAGCCTCGCCAAGTCCGCCAAATCGCGAGGCCAGGCCGTTCGGGACGGCCACGAGCGCTTGATATGCCCCGAGAGAGGTAGCGGGCTCCCGCGCGTTGACGCAGATCAAACTGCCTTCGCTTGATCGTGCGATCAAGTCAAGTTAAAGGCCACTCTGGCTAAGCTGACCACAATAAAGAACCCGAACGGATCATCGTCCGTTCGAGGTCATCAATTTGTCACTGAGAGGAGAGCGCCTATGAAGAAAACAAAATGGATCGGGCTGATAGCCACTTGTTTTGCCGCCACGGCGGTCGCCTGTGCGCCGGCAACAGCACAGCAATCGAAGCCGAACATCGTCGTGATCATGGGTGACGACATCGGCATGTGGAATATCGGTGCTTATCACCGTGGGCTGATGGCTGGCAGAACGCCAAACCTCGACAAGATCGCCAAGGAAGGCATGTTGTTCACGGATTACTACGCCGAAGCGAGTTGTACGGCCGGCCGCGCGAACTTCATCACGGGCGAGTTACCGATCCGCACCGGCATGACCACCGTCGGCCAGGCAGGCGCTTCCGTCGGCCTGCCTGCGGAAGCCGTGACAATCGCCACAGTTCTGAAGTCGATGGGTTACGCGACCGGTCAGTTCGGCAAGAACCATCTTGGCGACAAGAACGAGTTCCTGCCGACTGTCCACGGCTTCGACGAGTTCTTCGGTTACCTATATCACCTCGATGCGATGGAGGATCCGGCGCATCCCAACTATCCGCAGAACCTCCTGAACGTCGTCGGCCCGCGCAACATGGTTCATAGCTGGGCCACCGACAAGGACGATCCCACTGACATGCCGCGCTGGGGCAAGGTCGGCAAGCAGAAGATCGAAGATGCCGGTCCGCTCTATCCGAAGCGCATGGAGACGGTCGACGACGAGATTCGCGATCTCGCGATCAACTTCATGGACAAGGCCAAAAAGGACAACAAGCCGTTCTTCGTCTGGCTCAATCCGACACGCATGCACATCGTGACGCATCTGTCGGCGAAATATGAAGCATTGCGCAACGCGGAAAATGGCTGGTCGGAAGAAGAAGCGGGCATGGCTCAGCTCGATGACGACATCGGGCTGGTCATGAAGAAGATCAAGGACATGGGCGTCGACGACAACACCATCGTGGTGTTCACCACCGACAATGGCACGGAAGTTTTTACCTGGCCCGATGGCGGTCAGACGCCGTTCGCCCAATCCAAGGGGACGGTATTGGAAGGCGGCTTCCGCGTGCCGGCCCTTATCCGCTGGCCTGGCAAGGTGCCGGCGGAACTCAGTGCAGAACGGAATCTTCTCCGGGCTGGACTGGTTGCCGACATTCGTCGCCGCGGCGGGTAATCCGAACATCGTCGAGGAATTGCTCAAGGGCAAGGAAATCGGCGGCCGCGTCTACAAGAACCATCTGGACGGCTACAACCAGCTGGCCGCCATCACTGGCAAGGGGCCGTCCGCGCGTCACGAGATTTTCTACCTCGGTGAAAGCACGGTCGGTGCGGTGCGTATCGACGACTACAAGTTCCGCTTCATCGACCAGCCTCAGGGCTGGTTGGGCGAAAAGACCAAGCCTGACGTCCCCTACATCACCAATCTTCGGCTCGATCCGTTCGAACGCACCGGCTGGCCGAACAATGGAACGAAAGAAGGCGGCCAGCAATACTTCGACTGGTTCAAATATCAGTTCTGGCGCTTCGTCTTCGTCCAACAGGTCATGGCCAAGGAAATCCAGACCTTCCTCGAATTCCCACCGATGCAGCGCGGGGCGAGCTTCAATCTCGATGCTGTTAAGGCGGAGATGGCAAAGCGGATGGAGCAGGCGGAGGCAGCATCCAAGGGCCCAAGCAATTAGTGGAGAACGGCGGGCGGCACGCGTGCCGCCCGCTGCTTTATGTTCGCACGGTGCTCCGCGGAGCTGCCAAATTTGCTGCAGCCATTAGATCCGATCCGGAGTATCTTGAAGGCAGAAATCTCCGTCCGATAATGGGGAGGGATGTCACGACCACAATTGCCCGAACATTTTCCGGCGTCTGCTTCCTCATTGTCATGATTTTGCAGCCGATCGCGGCAGCGGCACAAGAGGCATCCCCACACGATCAAGGCGCGAACGCCGGCGAGGACTTTTTCAGGCCGCCGTTAAATCTATTTCAAATGATGACCTATTATAAGACGGCGCCCGCAAGCGACAGCAACGGAACCATCACCAGCGCCACGACCGAGACCTTCAATTTCCGCTATGACCATTCGTTGGATTTGGCGCCGATGTGGATCCTGGCGCTGCGCTCCGATCTGCCCGTGCTTGCCAAGAATCCGGTTTCGTCGAGCAATCCCAATGGCGATTACCTGGTTGGCGTTGGCGATACCGATGTCCAGGCCGCGATCATCCACAATTTGAGCCAGCGCTTTGCGGTCGGCTTCGGCGCCCGCCTGATCACCCCTACGGGCGGCGATACGTTCGGTTCGGAAAAATGGCAGATCATGCCCATTGTCGGCGCGCGCTACGCGTTGTGGGAGATCAGTTCCTCCAGCTATTTCGAGCCAATCCTCCGATACGACGTCAGCTTCGCTGGCGATCCGACCAGAAGGAACATCAGCAATCTGCAGATTGCACCGACCTTCAACGTCGGCTTGCCGGATCAATGGTTCATCACCTTTTATCCGAGCCCGGACATAAGGGTAAATTATGGAGACCCGATCACCGGCCAGACCGGCCGGCTTTTCCTTCCGTTCGATGCCAGAATCGGACACAAACTGGAGGAAAATGCCGCGATCTCATTCGAACTCGGCGTGCCCATCATCAAGGACTACCCGGTCTATAACATAAAGACGCAACTTCGGTTCAACCTCGCCTTCTAGATCTTCACGGCGGTGTTCCAGCACGCCGGATTCTTACGCGACCGAAGTGACCGGGGGTCTTGCCGCAAGAATCGCCCGCCGGTCATGGATCAGATTTTCCAGACGGTGCGCGACGACGTTCAACGTCGCGGCATCAACCGCACCTTCATCGCCACCCTCGGCCTTGAGACGTTCGGCCCTGAGGATGTCATCGATTTGTTCCTCGATGCTGGAAAGTTCGCCCTCCGAATTGACGCCACGTATCCGCCGCGCCAGGCCATAAAGCGTATCGAGGGGACCCTCCCTGACTTCGGGCTGTCCGATGCCCAAAAACTTCCAGGCCGCCGCGAGAACCGAGGCGATGGCGCCCAGCATCATCGGACCCAGATAGATGTAGTTGCTATATTCATCCATGAAACTCTGCTGCGTACCGTTGTAGACGGCCAGCGCTCCGGGATGGACCGGGAGGTGGGCATCGGCGTCGGTGCTTGGGGCCGTGATCTGCGCGAAGATCGGCTGCTCGCGCAGGAGTTCCCGGCGGGCTTTCATAATGCTCTGGGTGAGGCTGGTTCCCATATCCGTGCTGAGCTTCTTGCTCGCAACCAGATA
The DNA here is from genome assembly GCA_963722265.1 of uncultured Alphaproteobacteria bacterium. Classification (GTDB taxonomy): domain Bacteria; phylum Pseudomonadota; class Alphaproteobacteria; order Rhizobiales; family Xanthobacteraceae; genus Bradyrhizobium. The sequence goes on from CAVRKR010000006.1 coordinate 615,355, forward strand.
TACGGAAGTCCTCAAGGTCGTCAGATCGTCATCAGGCACGGGAGGCGATCCGCGAAGAGTGCCCTTGGGCACGTCGAAACTCGCGTAGGCGCGATTGGCCTCGGCTATGGCGGCTGCCGATTCGATCGGAATCAGCACCGGCAGCATTTTCGCACCTTGTTGAAAAAATCCCTTTACCAGTGACAGATATTTTTCCGTCAGAGGGATCACAACGAGCAGGGCAGCGACCTGCTTTGACTGAACGGCTTGCCGGGCGTCCTGCAAGTTGAGGTTTTTGAAGACGACCTTGCCCGCGGCAAGGTCGTACGTGTTGCTCAACACATCGACAATCCTGCTGTTCGTCTCGCCGCCGACCACGCCCACGGTCCGCCCTTTAAGCTTTTCGATGCTGTCGATCGATGAGCCCGGCGGCGCGATGACGAGCACGGCCATATGGGAAAGCACCACGATCGCCTGGGCCTTCGACAGGTCGCCGACGTCGCCGCGTACCACGGCAAGATCAACATTTCCTGCGGCGAACGCCTTGGCCGATTCGAGCGCGGTGCCGGTGTCGATGACCTTGAATCGCACCGAGGCACCGTCCGATGCGAGCTGGCTTGCCAACGCGGACATCGCCCTGGCCCCTTCGCCATCGATCGAGCCGACGGCAAGCGTCAGCGTCACCGGACGCGAGTACCAGCGATACGCGAGGAGACCCGCGCCGGTCACAACAACCATGACGCCAACAAGCGACACGGCGCGAAGCCAGAGCGGCAATCTGATCGAAATCATGAACATTGCTCCAAATGCTGGAATTCAAGCTTGGCGCTACTGGTCAAATTTATTGAGAAAGCGATACCCTTAATTGACGCAGGTCAATCCGACCGGGGCCACTCTAAAGGCCGCGGGCCGCGGCATCTCGACCTTGCCCTAATGCGGCAGCGCTACAAGCGCATTTCGCAATGGCTCATCGGAAATCATCATCAATCCCGTAAATGGCTGGCTGAGTTCCAGGATCAGGAAGATTGCGGCAGAAGCTGCAAACGAAAAGATGCAGAGAATGGTAATTGTCCTGGTGTTGCTTTCTGCAAAAAGACTGATGCTTGCAAAGATGAGGGCAAGCCAGCCAACCAGAACAATCAGAAAAGGAATGGGGATTGTGCCGCCCGCGCTGGTGAACAGGAGTAAGCGCGTCTTTCCGATGTCGATGAGGGTATCGCTGGCTCGCGCCTGAAGCGAGCGCTGCGCGTCAGTCTTCGGCACGAGTTTGAGAAGCTCGGTATAGACCGATAATCCGAGAGAACTCGGCTCAAAAGGTCGCGGCTTGCCAAAGCTCTGGCGGTTCTCGTCCCAGATTCGATCGGACAACACGCCAATCTCGCGCCGCAGCAGGGCGCGGATCGGTTCAGCATCCTGCCCATACAATTCCAGTGTGCTGTCCAGCAGCACGATGTTGGCAGTCATTTGCTTGATCTGGCCGCTTTCGGTCTCGAATTTTCCGTTGGCCGAAGCAATCAGCAGGCCGAGGACGAGAGAGGCCAGCGTGGCGATCAGCGTGGTGCCTTGCCTCACAATATCCTTGGTGTCCCCGCTCAGATGCCGATCGGGCAGTCTATGGCGGACGAATATCCCCAGAAACGTGCCGCCGAAAATGCAGACGAAGGCCGCCAGGGACATCAGCAAAGGAGTCATGGTGGTCATCATCCATCCCTTCTCCCGAAAGCACCCAACTTGGCCAATGTCGGATTTTATTTCGACCCGACTTGATTGAGATCAACCGCGCCGGCGATTGTGCGTGCAAGCAATCCATAAAGCATCGAAGGCGGCTCTCGCGCGCAAGGCGAGCGAACCGTTTGCGATGCCGACACTTGAGCAATGGTCAGAAACTGAATCGATGTTTCAAGAGCATTGCTCTTATAACTCAAGCATAGTCAGAAACAGGACGAATACAATGAAGATCAAGCGGTCGGCACTGATTGCGATTTGCGTTGCGAATTGGATCGCGCTTGGGGGTCCTGTGCTTGCGATCGATTTGAACGGCTCATGGGCCACCGACGCCTCTGTGTGCAACAAGGTCTTCGTGAAAAAGGGAACCACGATCTCGTTTGCCCAGGATTCCGACCAGATCGGCGGTGGCTTCATCATGGAGGGTAACAAGGTCCGCGGCCAGATGCAGACCTGCACTATCAAGTCGCGGAAGGAAGTCGGCGACGTGATTCATTTTCTTGCCGCGTGCGCCAGCGACATCATGGCATCGAATATTCAGTTCAGTGCGAAGGTGATCGACGACAATACCATCACGCGGATTTTTCCCGGAATGGACGACGAGCTTAGCATCAAATATTCGCGCTGCCCGAACTAACCCGCTTGCGCTGCGGCTTGCACCTCTTGACTTGGGGCAGAGCCGGCTGAAGATAGAGCGCGGTCCTCATGCAGGACCAAACGATCGCACTTTGCGATCCCTGCGCCGAGGGACAGCGGTTGGCACGCAAGCGACGCAAATCCGGCAATGCGGATGGATCACGGAAGAGACCTGCCCGAGAGGTGACGTTTGCCCCGCCGTCGCAAGAGACCGTTCCTGACGACCTCGGAACCGCTCTGCTGTCGAGGCGCCTGACATGGGTCATTGCATCGGTCGCTGTGCTGATCGTCGTTGCCGGCGGCCTCCTCTTCCACCTGCGCGGCGGAAGCGGGATCATGCCGGTGGCAAGCTTTGTCAGCAGCGGAACTTGCGCAGGCTGCCATCAGGCGGAAGCAAAATTGTGGGATGTCTCGCAGCATAAGGTCGCGATGCAACACGCGACTGACAAGGCAGTGCTCGGCGATTTCAGCGATGCCAGCTTCGATTATTACGGCGTGCATTCGCGCTTCTTCCGTCGGAGCGGAAAATTCTTGGTCGAGACGGACGGGCCGGACGGGAAGCCAGCTGAATTCGAGGTGAAATACACTTTTGGCGTCGATCCGCTGCAGCAATACCTCGTTGAATTTCCTGACGGCCGGATTCAGGCACTGTCGGTCGCGTGGGATACCAGACCGAAAGACAAGGGCGGCCAGCGCTGGTTTCATATTTACCCGAACGAAGAGATCAAACACGACGACATCCTGCATTGGACGAAGCTGAACCAGAACTGGAATTTCATGTGCGCGGAGTGTCACTCGACCGGCGTCGCTAAGAACTACGACGCCAAGGCCGATCACTTCGCCACGAGCTGGGCCGAGATCAGCGTCGGCTGCGAGGCTTGCCATGGACGGGGCTCATCCCATGAAGCCTGGGCGCGCGATCAGAAGAGCTGGTGGTCGTTTGGCAAGCGAGAAGACTTGAACAAGGGCTTGCTTGTCCGTTTCGACGAGCGCCGCGATGTGACCTGGCCGATCGATCCTCAAACGGGCAATGCGCACCGCAGTACCGCGCCGGTCACGCTTCGCAAGGAAGTCGAGACTTGCGGATTGTGTCACGCGCGCCGTGGCGGATTCCACGAAGGTTGGATTCCCGGCCAGTGGCTGTCGCAAACGCACGTCGTCGAACCGCTCGTGTCCAGCACCTATCACGCGGACGGCGAGATTCGCGATGTGGAGGAGGCCTATAACTACGCTCCCTTCAAGCAAAGCAGGATGTTCGCCGCTGGCGTGACCTGCAGCGACTGCCACGAACCCCACGCTGCGAAGCTTCGGGCCTCGGGCGAAGGTGTCTGCCTACAATGCCATGCGGCCGATAAATATGCCGGTGTTAGCCATCGCCATCACGCCGGTGTCGATGCGGCCCCCACGTGCATATCGTGCCATATGCCGGTCCGCACCTACATGATCGTCGATCAGCGCCATGATCACAGCTTTCGAATCCCGCGGCCTGATCTTTCCGTCAAGCTTGGCACCCCGAACGCGTGCAACGATTGCCACAGTGACAAGGATCCGCAATGGGCCGCCGCTGCGGTCGAACGTTGGTTCGGCCCTGACCGTAAGGGATTTCAGACCTACGGGGCCGCTTTCCATGCTTCGCGGGCCGACTTGGCCGATGCCGGTGCACTCCTTGCGGCGGTCGCTGCGGATGGAAATACGCCAGGCATCGCGCGCGCGAGCGCCCTGACCGAGCTTGCCTCGCGCGTATCTCCCGCGAACATCAACGTGGCCCGCGGCGCACTCGCCGACCCCGACCCAATGGTACGGATAGGCGCGCTGGACATGCTGGCAAATGTACCGGCCGGACAGGTTTGGCCGTGGGTAGCGCCACTACTGTCGGATCCGGTACGCGGCGTCCGGATCAGGACCGCTTCGCTGCTCGCTTCCGTCCCAACCCAAAGCCAGCCTCCACCCGATCGTGAGCCGTTTGAGCGCGCCGCAGCCGAATTTGTCGATGCCCAGCGCTCCAACGCCGACCGGCCCGAAGCTCGCACCACATTGGGGAGTTTCCTCGCCCGGCGCGGTCAGTCAGTCGGCGCCGAGACCGAGTACAGGGCGGCTCTGCAACTCAGTCCGCAATATCTCCCGGCGTCGATCAATCTCGCGGATCTCTACCGGCAACTCGGCCGGGACAGCGAAGGGGAAATAGTGCTTCGCGCCGCAATTGCCGTTCTGCCGCGCGAGGCCGCGGCGCACCATGCGCTCGGCTTGACGCTGACAAGGCTCAAACGATCTGACGCGGCGCTAACCAAATTCCGGCAGGCGACCGAGCTCGATTCGAACAACGCGCGTTATGCTTACGTCTATGCCGTTGCGTTGAACTCTGGCGGTCAAACCGAAAAAGCTATCGCGGTGCTGAAGGAAAGCCTGGCGCGTCACCCCAGTGATCACGATACGCTTTCAGCGTTGATTGCGTTCAATCGCGCAGCCGGGGACATTGGTTCAGCGCTTGTTTATGCAGAGCGGTTGGCCACGGTGACACCGGATGACAGGAATCTGGCAGGGCTTATTGAGCAACTTCGGCGCGCCACCAAATCGAAATGAACGATGACAGCGCAGCCATGTGCGTAGCCGAACCGCGAGAGAACTAATGCGCTGAGAAGACGTACGTTCCTGCTTAATCACGCAACTTGCCCAACGGTCCGCGCCGACGCGTCAGGTGCGCTTTGGATCGAACTTCCCCTTTTTCGCCGACCGAAGATCGGACATCCGTAAGCGGTACGAGCTTCCACGTCCGGCCGGCGGCTACGATCGGGTCTTGAAGCGTGCAGCCATCCAGTACTGACGCATCTCTTCGACGACGACCGGAATGTCCTTGTAGGCTATTCGCGCGAACTGTTCGGTTTCCGGCCCCTTCCTGGGCGGGCCGAGCATCGGGCGCCCCTGATCGTCAACGCAGTGGAACAGGATCGGTAACAACAGACCGTGATTGATGTCGGCGAGATTCCTGAGCGGAGCCCACGCCGATAGTCTCAACTTCATTGCGGCGTAGAAGCCCTCGCACCATGGACCCGCATCGATGTCGTGGTTCGGCTTGCACGCAAAGATCGGTTCGAAGGTCTTGGGTGCGTTGGTGAGCGTCTCAACGATCGCATTGTGACGGACCGCCACGGCCGAGATCGCCGCGAACTCCGGCGTCCCACCATGATTGAACGCGTCGATCCCGATGCCGAGCAGAGGGCAGATCCACTCGGGCGGGTCCATCGATATTGGCCCCGCCACGATCGCAGTCACGAAGCCGTCGAGCATGGATAAATTCCTGGCGGCGGCGCCGGTTCGACCTTGCAGCCACACGTCGAGCTTGTCGAGCGGCATCGCCACCGCCGTCATTGGGGCATGCGCGGAGCGGCGGCGTCGCGCCCTCATGCGGCGAGCTGGCCAGCCGCCTCACGGGCCGCCTTCCAGTTCCAGGCCAACAGTTCGTGGAGCTGATGGCTTTTGGTGCGACCTGAGACGATGCGTTCGAGCACGTCGCAGAGATAGGTCTGCGGATCGAGCCCATTGAGCTTGGCCGTGTTGAGCACCGACGCCAAAATAGCCCAGCTCTCGGCACCGCCTTCGCTGCCACTGAACAACGAGTTCTTTCTTCCGAGGCCGATAGGACGCATCGAGCGTTCCACCGTATTGGTATCCACCTCTACCCGCCCGTCGGTCAGGAACACCGTCAGACCGTCCCAATGGCCGAGCGTATACCTGATCGCTTCTGCAAGGGGCAATTTGGCCGAGATGTCCTTGAGCACCTCGGTCAGCCGCGACTTCAGTTCGTCCATGAGCGGTTTGCTCTCGGACTTGCGGGCTGCAAGCCGGATGTCGGCGCTCGTTCCCCGGACGCGCCCCTCGATGGCATAGATCGCCGCGATGCGCTCGATCACTTCCTGGGCGAATGGCGATTTTGTCGACTTGTAGATCTTCACGAACTTGCGCCGCGCGTGGGCAAGACAGAAGGCGAGCCGGATTGTTCCGGCCTCACGCGCGCCCTTGGCCAGCGACTTGTAGGCCGCATAGCCGTCGACCTGCAGGATGCCCGCATAGTCGATCAATTGCGCCGCGATCTCAGCCTTGCCGCGGCCGTCCGCAAATACGTAAGCCACAGCGGGTGGCGACGGTCCTCCCCACGGTCGGTCGTCCACCGCATGAGCCCAGAACTGGCAGATTTTGGTGCGGCCCCTTCCGGGATCCAGGACCGGCATCGGGGTCTCGTCGCAAAAGAACAATGGCGCAGCGTGGATGGTTCGCAACTGGAGTTCATAGAGCCCCTTCAGCCACCACGCTGTTCGCTTCACCCAGCCGGCGAGCGTCGAGCGATCGAGATGGACCCCATGACCGGCCAGGATCTGCACCTGCCGGTACAGCGTCGAGAACCAGGCGAACTTCGAGACCACCACATGGGTCACAAGGGCGGTCGACGCCATACTGTTCTCGATCAGCCGCGGCAAGGCCTTCGCCTGGACCACCGCGCCTTCACAGTCCCGGCAGCCATATTTGGGACGTATCATGCGCAACACCCGCAGGATTGCCGGAATGACGTCCAGCACCTCGCTGACGTCCTGGCCGATCTTGTGCAGGCGGCCTTGGCAGCACGGGCACGCGGTCGTCTCGGGCTCGATCACCTGCTCACAGCGGGGCAGATGCTTGGGCAGCGCGCCGATGTTGCGCTGGGCCTTCTTGCGGGGCTTGCTGGTGGCGCCAGCCGGTTTGCTCGGCACATGATCGTCGTTGGCCGCGGCCGGTAGCGTCACGTCCGTGGCGAGATCAGCAAGATCGAGCGCGAGTTGACCGGCAACGACCGCGGAGAGTTTCTCCGATCGCGAACCGAACACCATGTCCTTGAAGGTACCAATGACGGCCCGCAGCCGATCGTTCTCAGCGTCAAGTGAGAGCACCATCTCGACGAGACGAGCAGGATCTGAAGGAAGATCTTCGGGGCGAAGCGCCATCAACAAATGATACTTCAGATTCGTCAGAATCGCCAGCAAAAATGGGCACTTCTTACATCATCCCAAACGGGCGCTTCACGCTTTTTGGTGTCACGCGCGTCCAGTCCAGCCCGTCGATCAGCATCGACAATTGTGTCGCCGTCAAAGACACGACGCCGTCGCGGATCGGCGGCCATGTGAAGCTACCTTCCTCGAGCCACTTCGTCACCAGAACCATACCGCTGCCGTCCCATGCCAAAAGCTTCACGCGGTCCGATCGCTTCGAACGGAAAATAAAAACATCGCCGCAATAGGGATCGGCCCGGAGTGCTTCGCTCACCAGAGCCGATAACGTATGAACGCTCTTACGAAAGTCGACAGGCTGGGCGGCCAGCATGATCTTCAGGTCCGTCCGGAACGAAATCACTTGTCGCCCCGCACCGCCGCCAGCACCATAGCCAGTGTCGCCTGATCAACGCCGCTCTCAACCCGGATCCGGGCGCCGGCAATATCGATCTCGATCCGTCCTCGGCTTCTTACCGCCGGCAAGGTCATTGCCATGGCGTCCGGTTCCCCTGAACGACGTGGAGCATCGTTTGATACCGCGGAAACCGGATCGATCTTCACCGCCGCAAACCTTTGGACTGGCTCCTGGCCCCCGCTCGATAGCTGACGTCGCCATATCGTCAGCAATCCGCGAGCCACACCGTGACGGCGCGCCACATCCGATATGTTCGCGTCAGTCTCAAAGCTCTCCGAAACAATCCGCGCCTTCTCTTCCGACGTCCATCGTCGCCGGCGCTGCCGCCCCGTAATCACCTCGACCCGCTGATAAGCGCCACCTTCGTTCCTGGCATCATTCCTGTCATCAAGCGTGGAAGTTACCACCGAGCCGCCTCCCGATATCAGAGAATGGCCGCTAATATCGCTCGGAACCCAGACGCGCACGAGGTGGGGCGCAGATACCGGTTACGGACATCCGGTGCGACGATAGGACTGCCGCACTGACATGCCCAAAGGCTATCGGACTGAGGTCTTGGTGACCGCGCGCTCGTAGGAATCCCACAAAGGACGCAATGGTGGGCGCGACTGGAATTATTTGTATGCGCCCGATAGCCGCTCGTCCTTCAAGAGGACGTCGATTGCGGAGATAATCTTAACGTCGGGATGTGCCTTGCAGTAAAGGATCACTTCGTGCTCGAACAGTTTAGCCCGCGTTACGTGGATGTAGTGCTTCTTTGCCAGACCATTGTACCAGCCGCTGTACCAGGTCGTCAGCATATCGGCATCCTCCTGATATGTGCCGGCAAGCTGGGCACACATCAGCGTCTGAACATCGATGAATCCATTTGCGTCGGTGTATGCACTAAGTGGTACTTGCGCCTGAACATTTGACCCTGCGAGCGCGAAGGCGGCGGTCATAAGAAGCAGTAGTTTACGCATGGAAAGTTCTCCAGTCTGCACGAATGAAAAGGCTTTTACCGTATAGTCGTGGCTGCGAAGTGGGCTTGACCTGAATCAAGCGTTCACGAGCTTTATGAAGCAACGGTTGTTTGGCAAAGTCAGTTCGCGCCGAGTTGTCTCAGTGGGAAGAATATTGTCCCGCCAAAGTCGCGCTTGGTGACTCGCCGAACATCGATCGGTACTCCTCCGCAAAGCGGCCAAGGTGCCAGAAGCCGAAGTTCATGGCGGTGGCGGTTACAGTGGTTTGGGAATTTCGCCGCTGCAGCTCCTGGCGGGCGAGATTCATTCGCCTCAGCGCGAGGTAGTGCATCGGGCTCATGCCGAGATGCTCCTCACAGCAGCGTCGCAAGGTCGGTGCAGAGACGTCGAGCGCTGTACAGACTTCCTCGAGATAGACCGCGCGATCCTTGTTGGCGTCGAGCCATTCCCTGAAGCGCAGCATGATTTGCTGGTGACGATGCCATCCGGAGCTATGGGCTTGTTCGGCATCACCCGTGAGGCACGCGACCGTTGCAACGGTGAGCGTCTGTTCCAGCGATCGCCGGACTTCGGGATGATCGAGAACCTGTTCACCTGAAATTGCCATTCGATTCACTTCCCGATGGAGCTGGCGTAGCCGGGTAAGGCCCGCGACGGAGGGCTTCATGCGTAGGGAGGTCGACGGGTCTCCCAAATCCCTGCCGGCAATCGCCGCCACCGCTGTTTCGAGATCGCCGGGGAGGAGTGACATCGCTGCCCAGCGGATCGGGCCAAAGGTTCGTTGAAAGTGACTCGTGTGCTGGCCGAATGAAACGATGTCGCTTGCACCAAACTCTGCGCCGGACTGGATGATCGGCGCCGCCTCCGAGTCGGCAAGGAACGCAAGCGATCGCCGCGAATCCCCGACCGCAATGCGCGCCGTTCGCGCAAGACTCTCGCTGCCACTTTGCAGCCACACACGACCCACATTCATGATCGTCAGTGTGGCGGCGAACACGCCGCTCTCGCATACGACAAGGTCGCTGACCCTTGCCAGGCGTACGCCCCGCTCGTAGTCGCGCGGGTCGTTGAATGTCAAATGTATGACGCTTGCCATTCTACGCCACATCCACTCTTGAAATGCCAATTTGAAAATGATCGGCCGGTGAAGCGATACCGTTCAGTCTTTTTGCGCGCGACCGACAGTGATAATGGAGCAACAAGATCGAACAATTTGCCGCAACGCAAGTGTTTGATTGATTCTGGATAGTCATGCGCCTTCAATTGGGCGCTTTAGTTCTTGAGCCTGGAATCGGCGGCACACGAAATGCGAGCGCCACCGAGATTTATTGGGTTGATCTAGATCAAACGGCTTGATCGGGGATCAAACTAAAAAAAAATGAGAGTTGGAGAGATTTCAAATGAAGAAAGTATTGCTGGGTACGATTGGTCTTTTCGCTCTGGCTGCGCCCGCGTTTGCAGCCGACCTGCCGCAGCGGCCGCCTCCTGTCGCGGCTCCCGCGGTGGTGATGCCTTACCTCTACGACTGGACCGGCTTCTACATCGGCGCTAACGGCGGCTATGGCGGGAACCGTGCTTGCTGGGGAAATATTAGCATCGCGGGTACCCTATACCCCACGGAAGGTTGCAATACCAAGTGGGGCGGGATGGTGGGTGGCCAGGTTGGCTACCGTTGGCAGTTCGGTGGTGTAGTGTTCGGTCTTGAGGCCGAGTACGACTGGGCAAATATGCGTGCCACCGTGCCGAGCCAATTGGCTGCCTACCTCGGCCAGCCGAATTGGACGGATAATTCCACCGTTAACGGCGTCGGTCTTTTCACCGGTCAGATCGGCTATGCCTGGAACGCAGCCTTGCTTTATTTGAAGGGCGGCGGGGCGTTGGCGAATAACAACTCCTGGATCGCGAATTCAGCTGGTGGCAGCGTGGTGTCGGCTTCCTCGACCAGATTGGGTGGCGCTGTCGGCGTGGGCTTTGAATATGGCTTCACCCCGAATTGGACGGCGAGAGTTGAGTATGACTACCTATTTATGGGCAACTCGAACAACTCCTTCTCGGGGGTGGGGGCGAACGCCGCAGCCGTTGCCAATACCATCAGCCAGAACATCAGCATGTTCACCGTCGGCGTGAACTACAAGTTCGGCGGTCCGGTCACCGCGCGCTACTGAGCCTCGGCTGGTCAAATCATGAAGGCCGGCCTCACTGCCGGCCTTCAATGACTTCTTGGGAAAGTTGTGACTTCAGTGTTAGCTGTCGGAGAAAAATCATGAAGAAACTTTTGATTGGGGCAGCAATTGCCGCCATAAGTTCGGCTAGCGCTTTTGCAGCGGACCTTCCGATGCAGACCTATAAGAGCGCGCCCGTGGTGGCTCAGGTTTATAATTGGACCGGCTGGTATGTCGGTGTGAACGGCGGATACGGCTGGGGTACCCAGGATCCGTTGATACTGTTCTCCAACGCGTTCGACCGTTCATCCTTCAATATCGGTGGCGGAATGTTCGGTGGGACCGTGGGCGCGCAAATCCAGCAGGGATATGTTGTGCTCGGCCTCGAGGGCGATCTCGATTGGGCGAACATCTCGGGCAGCGGAATTTCAAAACCAAGTATCCTTGGTATACTCCCCCCGGGCGGCGGTATTACTCTCAACGTCGCCACCAACACCAGCGCCGTAATGACGGCTAGGCTGCGCACTGGCGTCGCCATGAATAACTTGTTGCTCTACGTTACGGGCGGCGTGGCATTCGATAAGTCCAGCGCCAATGGTACTTCGATAGCCGGCATGCCCTGCGGAACCCTTGGAGTTCTTCCCAATTGCTCTGCTTCCTCATGGCGTCCTGGGCTCGCGGCCGGCCTGGGTTTTGAATACGGTTTTGCGCAGAATTGGAGCGCAAAGTTTGAATATCTCTACATCGCAACCATGGGAAGCGGTGTCAGTACGGATCATATTGATACCATCCGCGCCGGCATCAATTATCGGTTCTAAAGTGCTCCCTCAGCTGGCCTGAATTGGCGCTTCGGCGGCTAATCCAGATTTCAATCGGATACATGGAGCGTCCTTTGTCGCTGCATGCGAGCGCAGACGAACCCGCAGGCGAACAATCCAGGAAGCCATCATGTTCATGAAATTCGCGGCAGCAATGTTGACAGGACTGGCTCTGGCATCCGCATCACCGGCCTTTGCCCAGACAGTGCCGACGACCGCGGCCGGTACGCTGACCTGTCAGATGGCGCCCTCGATCGGCCTGATCCTGGGATCGCGTCAAAGGATGGCCTGCCGGTTTGTTCCAAACGGCTCGTTTCCGCCGGAGGCCTATGTCGGCGTGATGGGCACCATTGGTCTCGATATCGGAATCACCGCTGGCGGCGTTTTGGCTTGGGGTGTCCTGGCGCCGAACGCCGGCCCGATGCGCGGAAAGCTGGCCGGCACTTATGTTGGCGCAAGCGGCGCAGTCGGCGTCGGTGTCGGTGTTGGCGCCAACCTTCTGTTCGGCGGAACGGGACGCTCGATCGCCTTGCAGCCGCTTTCGGTCGAAGGATCGGTCGGGGTCAATCTATCGCTCGGAGTTTCGAGCCTCACTCTTGCATTGGCGCAATGAGGACATGGGGGAGAAGCGGCCTTAAGTCGCGGATTGCGGCCCCTCCAACAAGGCCATTTCGCTTGGAGCCGTTAAAAGGACTTTCGATGAAAATCACCATCAAATTGCTGGCCAAGCTTTGGACACTGCCTTTGCTGGCCGTCTTGTCAGTCGGCACCGTTTCCGCGCAGACATCAATCGGCAAGACGATTCTCGATAAGCTGAAAGCGAGAGCCGATAAGGTCGAGAGCGCCTGCGCGACGGACATCAAGAAATACTGCAGCAAGGTAACGCCCGGCGAGGGCCGCATGATCTATTGCATGCAAGCGTTCGAGGACAAGATAAGCCCGAAATGCGCGTTTGCACTGGAAGAGGCCGCCTCCAGCATACTCGCTGCGGCTAACGCCTTAAAAGACGGCGTCGTCGCTTGCAAGGCCGAGATCAACGGCGTGTGCGGAAAGATCAAGCCGGGAGAGGGAAGAATAGCCACGTGTCTACTCGAGAACAGGTCGACCGCATCGGCCGGGTGCACGGAGGCGATTGCGAAAGTTCAGTCGCTGGCGTCGGAGGAGAAATAGCTGCTGCAGTTCAGTCGGCAGGATTTCCGGGAGGTCTAGTGATCCATTGGTCAAATGCCATGAAGGGAAAGTATCAATGTTAAAGACAGCTTCGATTTTGGTTTGCGGCGTGGTGGTTTCGCTTCCTGCATTTGACGCACAGGCCTTTCCAATTGTGCCGGGACAAGTGCCGACGCCTGAAGTGTTGCAAGTGAGGGGCTTTTGTGGCCTCGGCTTCCACCGCGGTCCCTATGGCTACTGCGTGCGCAACGGCGTTCCATACGGATATGTAGCGCCCGGATATGTAGCGCCCGTCGTGGTCGCGCCTCCCGTAGTCGTCGCGCCGCGCGTCTGTCCGTATGGTTATGCCTATGCTCCTGCCTATGGCCGTTGCGTGCCGATCTGATCCACTCAGTGGGTAGGGACGAGGAGGAGATATTTCCGACACGCTCACGCTTCAAAACCTGAAGAAATTCTCCGGATCAATGATCAAGCAGCTGGTCCGGGAGAAGGATCTTTGCGATCGCCGTCGGATTGATCATCCTCGTGGTTGCAATGCCTCGCGGAATGAAGGAAAAGGATGGAGCGGCTTCGCGTAGGGATGATACGCTCAAGTCACCGGCGGTGCGCACGGGTCTTGATATGCGGTGGGTCCAGGTAGTCGGAAATGCCGATGCGTTACAGTTTTCCTCGGAAAAGATTGATCGTCAGAACCGCGATCGCATGCTTGGCGCTGGCCGGCGCCTCGCTGACACCGGCCTGGAGCCAGCAGCTCCTGCGGGGACCCCAGGCATCCGGCGCCCCGCTGCAATTCGGCATGAACGCCGAGCAGGCGTCGCAAGCTTTGGGTGTACCGCTCACTTACGTTCGCGGCGGCTACGGCGACGAATTGCTTCTCGCCATACCGAACGTCAAGGGAAGTGCATTATCGAGCCGCAGCGATGGGCTATATCTGCAGTTTCGAAACGGAAAGCTGACGGGATGGAAAGGCGATTGGGGAACGGTAAGCCGGTCATGGTGATCAAGCGGGCAGCAGGCATTTTGGTTGCGGCCGTCGTGGCAATCGCCGCCACGGCCACGGCGTCCGCTCAGAGTTTTGGCGAGCGCCCGGTCCGCTACGGCAACACCAGCAGTTTTCATTTTGACGGCCGCAACGACGACCGCGACTATCCAACCAATGGATATTTCCCGGGCAATTTCGCAGGAAATCCATTCTACGCGCCGATCGGAGCCGCCGGATTCCTCGAAAGCAATCCCCGGCGCTCGCCTCAGCCTTACCCGTCCCAGTCCTATTTCGTGCCTTTGTCGCGTTAGGAGGACCAGGCGTCCTTCGTGACCGGGGCCTCGTTGCATGGGTCGCCGACAAAATAGCTTTCATTTTTCGAAAAGGCCGCAATCGCGGGCAAGGAATTTCCAATTCGAATTTGCGACTAAGAAGGCCAGGATACCGGAAGTGCAAATCCGGCGTCGACAGGGGCGTGTACCAACCATGCTCCGGGATTGAGAGGCGACGATGGGAATCGCAGCCGGGGCGTCCTTCCAGCCCGAAGACATCGAATTGATGCGGACCACGCTCGATGAGGTCGTGCACATCTTGCCGGTCCCCAATCGCACCCCCGCAATGAGGCAACGGCTCGCTTCGCGCATTCTGGCAGCGGCCGCAAAGGGCGAGCGTGATCCCGTTCAGCTCAGAATCTGCGCGCTACTCGCGCCGGCGGACGAGTGAACTTCGTCGAAGGCGGGCGTTTTGGCTTTCGATTGCCCGCGATGACGGTGGCGGTCTTGGATTCGACTTTCGTCAAAGAAAGCCGCTCTCGGACCGGCACGCCGATCCAGGCAAGATTTGAAATCAAGAAGATATTCACGCAGACGTGACAGCGCGCGGCTCGCCGCAGGCTCGCTCAAATCGATTCGATCGATTTGACGACAAACGTCTGCATCCATAGTCACGATAACATGCATAGCGCCGTGATCGAAGGCGCGGCGCACGGCCGACGCCGCGCGCCAGCCGCGGCGTATTTGCGAAGATTCGGTCGCGCGGATCGATCGCCGCAAAAAAACCCCGACCTTTGGAATAAACACTACCGTAACTTGTATTTCATCAGGACTCGCGGTGCGCGATCATGCGCGGTTACGCTCGGCGACTTGCTTTGGCCTTTGTCACGCGTCCAACCCATGGAGAAACCGCATGAAGATCGGAATCATCGGCGCCGGAAATCTTGGCGGTGCTCTGGCCAAGCGCCTGAGCAGGGCGGGACACCAACTCATGCTGAGCTCCAACGACGATGCCGCGAGCGAGTCCGAAGCGCGCCGCCTTGGCGTAAAGGCCGGCACGGTCGCCCAGACCGTGAAGTTTGCCGACGTGGTGGTGCTGGCCGTGCCGTGGAATGCGGTCGGCGCGGCGCTCGAGCAGGCAGGCTCACTGGAGGCCAAGGTGCTCTGGGATTGCACCATCCCCGCTAACCCCGACTATACGAACCTTGTCGTCGGCGTTACGACGTCGGGCGCCGAGACGGTCGCGGGGCTCGCGCGCGGTGCCCGGGTCGTCAAGTCGATACCACCCGCCGCGCAGTTACTCGCAAGCGACGATCCGATGGTCGACGGCAAGCCTGTAGCCAGCTTCTTGTGCGGTGACGATCCCGTAGCCAAGGCCACTGTGGCTTCGCTGGTGGAGGCGCTTCCATCCAAGGCCGTGGATTTCGGACCGCTCTCCAATGCCCGCTTCGCCGAACCCGCGGCGATGATCATCGTGCGCCTGGCGTTCGGACTCAATCGCGGTTACCGCATCGGCCTCTCGTTGTTGGAGGTTCCCGAGTGAGCATGAGCGTGCCCGGCATTGGCTTCACGGGCTGGCGCGCTTCCCCGCAAAGCATTGAGATCGAGAAGGATTTGATGTAGTGAGCGGCTTGTTTTTCGGGCGCTTCCCGCGACCACATGACGCTCGGGCTTAGAATGCATGAATTCCCGTAAGGCCTGCGGCAGGAAGCGGTTCCATTCCCAACCATCGTGCTGAGAGCCATGACATCGGTCGCCCGCTTTCCGGATTGGTGTTCACTTTCGGAAGCAGACCGTCCGGCCGCGCTTGTGAGGTGCCAACAGCGGCTCGCGCGCATCGGGCGCAAGCTCAATGCCGTTGAGCAGGTCTTTCCGGGTAACGTTTCAGGCCGGGGGCCGCTGTCGGGTATGCCCTATGTTGCAAAGGACATGATCGCAACCGGCAAGGCCGCGCCTTCGTGGGGATGTTCCGAGCCACAAGCCGCCGCGCTGCCAC
This sequence comes from uncultured Alphaproteobacteria bacterium, assembly GCA_963722265.1. Classification (GTDB taxonomy): domain Bacteria; phylum Pseudomonadota; class Alphaproteobacteria; order Rhizobiales; family Xanthobacteraceae; genus Bradyrhizobium. Next base: position 631,490 of record CAVRKR010000006.1, read on the forward strand.
GCGCGTCGATGATCGATCGGCTGGACCGGGCCGGGGCCTGTCTCATCGGCACCGCCGTTATGACGGAACTGGCTTACGAGCCGTCGGGTATCTCGCGCAGGCGCGCGCTCAATCCCTGGCGTGCCGGCGCGATTCCCGGCGGGTCATCGACGGGGTCAGCCATCCTTGTCGCATCCGGTTGCTGCTTCGCCGCGCTTGGCTCGGACACCGGCGGCTCGGTGCGGATTCCAGCACACTGCTGCGGCGTGACCGGCCTCAAGCCGAGCTATGGCAGCCTGCCGCTTGATGGCGCGATGCGGCTCGCGCCGAGCCTCGACACCATCGGGATCATCACCCGGAGCGCGGCCGATCTCGCGTTGATATGGCGGTCGGTTTGCGGCGATGCCGCAAGCGTGGCCGCGGCGCCGCCGAAGGTCACCGTGTTGGAAGACGCGTTCGGTGCCTGCGACGGCGAGCTCGCCAAAATCTGCCGCAACGCCATCGATGTGCTGGCCGGCAGCGGCGTGGTGGTCGAGGCAAGGTCTGACTTTCCCGAGGAAGCGGATCAATATGCCTTGCTGGTCCTGCAGGCGGAAGCTGCCCGTCAGCATCGGGGGCGCATCGACGATCCGCGCATCGATGCCACGCTGCGAAAGCGCCTTGGCAAGGGTCTCGCAATTTCCGACGAAAAGCTTGAGCTGGCCCTTGCCGCCCGCGACCGGCTTCGCAATCATTTTGTGTCGCATTATCTTGACGGCGCCACCGCGGCTCTCCTCCCCGTGATGCCGATCAGAACGCCCGATGTCGAAGAGGTCGAACCGGCATCACCGCGTTTCAAGGCGCACGTGCTGTATGCGCTGAGCCGTTTCACCCGCTTCGTCAATTATCTGGGCTTGCCCGCGCTCGCCGTGCCGGCAGGTTTTGACGGAAGGGGCTTGCCGGTTGGTCTCCAGATCGTGGGACGGCCGGGCAGCGAGGCGTCGCTGCTCGAAATCGGCGTCGCCTTGCAGAATCTGACCGATTGGCACGGCCGCGTTCCCGAGGGCGTCGCAGCCGAGATATCGGATGAGCAATGATTTGCCGGGTCAAACGGTCGGGTCAACAAGTTGCGCGCCGGCCTGTGATATGGTGCACTCCTTGCATAAGCTCGCATAAGATCGAGCAACAATAGTCTAGGGGTTGATCGGAGGGCGTAAGGTGCAGATATCAAGACGGGTCATGAAGCTTCTCCTTATCGCGGCGGCGATCGGGTTGTTGCCGCTTCCCGTGGGCGCCGTCGGACCGGAGCCGGCTCCCTTGGCGGCGCCGGTTCAATTGACGGTCGGCTACCAGAAGGTCGGCCATCTGGCGCCCGTGATCCTGATCGCTGACGAGTTGAAACGGCTGGGTGTCGATCTCAAGCTCGTCGAGTTCGTCCGCTATGCCGATGCGCGCACCGCGCTCCTCGCGGGCTCCCTCGATGCTGCCTCGGTCGGCCCCGCCGATCTTGCCATCGCGCTGGCGCAGGGCTCGACGGATGTCGTTGGGCTGATGGGCGTCGGCTCGTCGCCGAAATATGTGATCGGCCGAAAGGGCGTGACGTTCGAATCCTGGGATGATCTGAAAGGCAAGAAGATCGCGATCGCGCCCGGCTCGGCGGTGTGGTTTCAGTTCGCGGCCACGCTGGTCGAAAAGGGCATCCCCTATAACAGCTTCGAGGCCGTGAACATTCAGGGCGGCGGCGCAAATTTCGATCAGGCCTTGAAGAAGGGTGACGTCGATGGTCTCGTCACCTGGGAACCTTTCGAATCAATTCCGGCCATGAACGGCTACGGTTACTTCGCCAAGGGCCTCGAATACAGCTCATCGAAGGCGGTGGGCGCCGAGCTTGGAATGTTCATGGCATCGAAGCGTGCCGCCGACACCAAACGCGCCGCGCTTGAGCGCTTTGTCTGGGCCTATCTCAAGAAGCAGGAAGAACTCACCCAATCTCCTGAAAAATTCGCCGACGCCTACGCGCAGCTCTCCGGCATGGCGCCAGACATCGCCGCGAAAGCGTCGCAGATTATCAAGCTCGGCGAGGTGATTTCGCCCGACCAGATCAAGCGTCAGGCCAAGGGATTTGCCGAACTCGGTGTGATCCAGAAAGATGTTTCGGACCAGATCGATGCGCATTGGGACGGCTCTTTCGTGGAGAAGGCGCTGGGCAAGTAACGTTGGGAGGCTCCCGGATACCCACTTGCCGCCGTGAAGGATCGGGACGATGTCGATCTCGACTGAACGCATAGCTTCAAAGCCGGTTGGGTCGCGCGCCGCAGGCCTTGCATCGCCGGTCTTCTCGCCCGCAAGCCGCAGGACGTTGCGGCAGGCGCTGCTGGCGGTTGTTCTGCCGGCAATGGTGATTGTCGCCTGGCAGATCGCAGGCAGGGATGGTTCGCTGTTCGGCGGCGTGCTGCCGACGCCGGATCGGGTATGGCAGGCCTGGAAGATTTGGGCTTTCGGCACAACCGGCCTCAGCCTGAACCCTTACAGCGGAACCTGGCTCGCCAATCTGCTGTTTTCCGCCGACCGCGTCGGCAAGGGCTTTGTTTCCGCCATTCTGGTCGCCGTGCCGGTCGGTCTTGCCATTGGATGGAACAGGATCGCTTCGGGCGCGCTCGACCCCACGGTTCAATTGCTTCGGCCGATCCCGATTACGGCCTGGCTTCCGTTTTCGATCGCCGTCTTCGGCATTCGCGATATGGGTGCGGTGTTTCTGATCGCGCTTGGCGCGTTCTACCCGATCGTGGTCAACACCGCGCAGGGCGCGCGCGACGTTGAGCGCAATCTCATTCGCGCCGCCATGATGATGGGCGCTGGCAGGTGGACGATCTTGCGCCGGGTCGTGCTCCCGGCATCGCTGCCGTCGATCTTCACGGGACTGCGGATCGGTCTCGGCATCGCCTGGACCGCCGTGATCGTCGCCGAGATGGTCGCGGTAAAATCGGGCCTCGGCTATGTGCTGTGGGACGCCTATTACGTCGGGCGGATGGATGTCGTGATTGCCGACATGGCAACGATAGGTCTGCTGGGCCTCGCCAGCGACCGCGTCATTTTGCTGATCGAGCGCTGGGTGCTGACATGGCGGCGCCTGCAATCGTTCCAGTCGTGAAGTGTCATGGGCACGATCACCTTTGAAAATGTATCGAAGACGTTTTCGGGCCAGACCGAGGTTCGGGCACTCGACGGCATCAGTCTGACCATCGGCGAAGGCGAATTCGTCGCACTTCTTGGCCCGTCCGGCTGCGGAAAGTCGACGCTGCTCAATCTGCTCGCCGGTTTCGAGAACACGACGGAAGGCACGCTGCTTTTCGACGGTAAGACCGTGACCCGTCCCGGTCCCGACCGCGGCGTGGTGTTTCAGGAGGCGGCGCTCTTTCCCTGGCTTAATGTCTGGCAGAACGTCGTGTTCGGCCCGCAGGTTCAGGGTGTCGCGCGTGCCGATTACGAATCGAAGACGCGCAATTTGCTGAAGCTGGTCGGGCTGGAGGCATTTGCCGAGGCGTTGCCCGTGCAATTGTCGGGCGGCATGCGGCAGCGCGTCGGCATTGCACGGGTACTGGCGATGTCGCCGCGCGCGCTTCTGATGGATGAGCCGTTCGGCGCGCTGGACGCCCAGACGCGGCTTTCCATGCAGCAATTGCTGCTCGACGTCTGGCAATCGCTCGGCACGACGGTCCTGTTCGTCACCCACGACATCGACGAGGCGATCCTGCTGTCCGATCGCATTTGCGTCATGTCGGCTCGTCCCGGCCGCATCATGCGGACCATTCCCATCGCGCTGCCGCGACCGCGATCCATCCTAAGCCTCACCAGCCCGGAATTCGTGGCCTACAAGGCCGCCATCATGTCCGATATGAAGGTCGAAACCATCTCCTGAGCGTGAAAGTGGCCATGGCTAATCCGCGTATTCCCTATGTGCTTTCATCTGATCGCGCGGCTTTGCCGGCGCTCAACGGCAAACGCATCCTGGTGCATCTGGTCGTCAACGTCGAGAACTGGCAATTCGACCAGCCGATGCCGCGCACGATTATCACGCCGCCGCATCGACGCGAGACCGTTCCGGACGTACCGAATTTCTCGTGGGCCGACTACGGCATGCGCGCAGGACTTCCGCGCATTCTGAAAGCCTTTTCATCACGTAACCTGCCGGCGTCGACGAGCTTCAATGCAAGCGTGATCGACGCGTACCCAGAAGCCGCCATCGCCATGCGCGAAGCGGGCTGGGAGTTCATCGGTCACGGCATGCACCAAAAGGCGATCAATCACGTCGAGGGGGACGAAGAATCCGTCATCCGTGCAAGTCTCGACAAGATTGCAAATTTTTCCGGGCGGCGTCCGCGCGGATGGCTGTCTCCGGGGCTGCGCGAGACCGTCGACACACCCGATTTCCTCAAACGCAACGGCATCGAATATCTCTGCGATTGGGTTGTCGACGATCGGCCCTCGTGGATGAAGACGACCGCAGGGCCGATGATCGCGATGCCCTACAACCTCGAGGTCAACGACTCCATCATTTACGCCGTCGAGCGGCACGCGACCGGCGAGATGGCCAAGCGGCTGGAATTCACGCTCCGTCGCTTCGAGCAGGAATGCCGCGACAGCGCGATCGTTCTGGCGATCGGCCTGCATCCACATCTGATATCGGTGCCGCATCGCATCCACGAGCTGGAGCGCATGCTCGACCTGCTGACGGCATCGTCCGACGTCGGCTTCTTCACCGGCGGCCAGTTGGCGGATTGGTACGCGGCGGCCGTGCCAGCAGTGAACTGAAGTGGATTCTTCAGGGTCTGTGCTTTTTGTGGGCTCGTGCGCTTTTTCACAATGTCAAAAGCGGTGGCTGGCTCGCTTCCTTGGCGAGTCGCCGGCGGAGGAAGCATTCATCCCAAAAGTCATTGGAACTAAAGCTTAAGTTCAAGTTCATTGCATGGCTTTGTTGCGTGCTGCATGCTTGACGGACGCCGTCACCGCAGCTTAGCTGGCGCCAAGCAATATCAAGATGGCCTGGTCGCGAACCGGGCCCATGGGGAGACGGATGAAATGATGCGCGGCAAATCAGTTTTTTTTCTGTTGGCCACGGCCGTCGTCGGGACGGCTCTTCTCGGCACCTCGGTCGCGCACGCGCAATACACCGCAAAGGAATGGCCGGACGGCCCGAGCAAGCAAAGATTTGTCGACACTTGTAACGGCTGTCACGACATCAACCGGGTTCGCGGCGGCTATACCCCCGACGGCTGGCTGACGGTTGTGCGCATGATGCAAAACATGAATGCGTCGGTTCCCGCCGATGAGTGGGGGGCGATGACCGATTACCTGATGAAGAATTTTCCCGAGCGCAAGCGCCCGGAAGCGGTTCTCATCGATGGTCCTGCGAAGGTTGAGATCAAGATGTGGGATGTGCCGACCCAGGGCGCGCGCCCGCACGATCCGCTGGGCGCCCGCGACGGCTCGATCTGGTGGGCCGCCCAACTGGCGAACAAGCTCGGCCGGGTCGATCCCAAAACCGGTGCGATCAGGGAATATACCCTCAAGTCGGCGTTTACCGGGCCGCACGGGCTGGTCGACGACAAGGCCGGCAACATCTGGTTCACCGGAAATCTCACAGGCCTGATCGGCAAGCTCGACCCCAGCACCGGTGTCGTGACGGAATATCCGCTGCCGGATCCAAAGGCGAAGGATCCGCACAGTCTGACCTTCGACCAGAGCGGAATCCTCTGGTTCACGGTGCAGCAGGGCAACTTTGTCGGCCGGCTCGAGCCCGCAACCGGTGCGATCAAGCTGATGACCTCGCCGACCGCGAAATCGCGGCCTTACGGAATCCAGATCAACGCGCAAGGCACGCCCGTGTTTGTCGAATTCGGCACCAATAAGATCGCCACGATCGACCCGCAGACCCTTGCGATCAAGGAGTACGCGCTGCCCGATGCGGCGGCGCGGCCGCGGCGCCTGGCGGTTGGCCCCGACGGCACGATCTGGTATGCCGATTTTGCGCGCGGACATATCGGCAAGCTCGACCTAGGAACCGGCGCGGTCAAGGAATGGCCATCGCCAAGCGGACCCAAGTCCGAACCCTATGGCATGGTCTTCACCAAGGGCGCGGTGTGGTACAGCGAATCCAACGCCAAACCGAACACGGTCGTGCGTTTCGATCCGGCTACGGAGAAATTCCAGAGCTGGGCCATCCCCGGCGGCGGTGACATCGTGCGAAATATGAGTGTCGCGGCCGACGGCAATCCCGTCATGGCCAACAGCCTGGTGAATCAGGTTGGCAAGGTCGAAATCAAGTAGGCGGGCTTCTTTCCTCCGGTCTGCTGAAAACCCGGCGATTAACGACGAGCCGTTTCGATCGACACCTCGATCAGGCGGCTCGTTGTTTAACAGGCCGCCGCAGAAAACTCACCGTCGCCCGAACAGGCATTCTTCCCGCCCGAGATATTCCGCAGCGCGGCATCAATGCGCGAGCAAGTCGATCTTGGCGCTGGAGCGGCCTGCGCGAGTGTCGTACTGATAAAGTCTTCCGAATTGTCATTGGTGGGCCGCACATGAGCATTCTACTGACGCTGGTTCTGATCATTGCCCTGATCGTCGCGGGTCTGGTTATGTTTGCCGCCAACACCGCGCGGAAGGTCGAGGCCGCCGTGCCGCCGCGGGGTCAGTTCATCGATATCGACGGCCAGCGGCTGCACTACGTCGACACCGGGGGTGCCGGTCCGGCCGTTGTGATGATCCACGGCCTCGGTGGCACGCTGTGGAACTTCACCTACGCCCTGGTGGACAAGCTGTCGGGCGAGTTTCGGGTCATCGCGGTCGACCGGCCCGGCGCCGGCTATTCGGTGCGCCCGCAGGATGCGCCGGCAAATCTCGTGGCGCAGGCGGGTACATTGGCAAAATTCATTCGCGCCTTGGGGTTGAAGCGGCCGTTATTGGTCGGCCATTCACTGGGCGGCGGTTTGTCGCTCGCGATCGCGCTCGATCATCCGGATTGTGCCGGTGCTCTGGCGTTGATCGCACCGTTCACGCAAGCCCAGGACGACGTGCCGGAAGCATTCAAGGGTCTGGTCGTCAACTCGCCCTTGGTGCGCAAGATCATCGCCTGGACGCTCGCCATTCCGCTGTCGATCCGCAACGCGCCGGAACTGTTGAAAGTCGTGTTCGGGCCGGACGCTGTGCCGGCCGATTTCCCGATGCGTGGCGGCGGTCTGCTGAGCCTGCGGCCGAAAAGTTTCTACAACACCTCCTCCGACCTCAACGCAGCCAATGAAGATATGCCTGGCCTGATGAAGCGTTATGGCGGGCTGACCATTCCGTTCGGCATACTGTTCGCAAAGGGTGACCGGATTCTCGACTACCGCAGGCAGGGCGAGGCGATGAAACAACAATGCCCGGCGCTCGATCTGGTGCTGCTGGATCAGCACGGTCACATGCTGCCGGTGACCGTGCCCGATGCGACCGCCGATCTGATCCGCCGCGTTGCGTCGCGTCAATCGGCGCCGCGCGCCGCAAGCGCATGAGCGAACGTCGCGCATGCCGGGACGCGCTGACCGCAAGATATGAAGCAACAAGAAAATGAACAGTGAATTCGACTACGTCATCGTTGGCGCGGGTTCGGCCGGATGCGTGCTCGCCAATCGCTTGAGCGCGGATGGAAAGAATTCCGTGCTGCTGCTCGAAGCAGGCCTTAGAGACACCAACCTCTGGATTCACGTGCCGCTCGGCTATGGCCGGCTGTTCAAGGAAAAGAGCGTCAACTGGATGTACCAAACCGAGCCGGAGCCGGGACTGGAGGGACGCAGCGTGTTTCAGCCGCGCGGCAAGGTTCTGGGCGGGTCGAGTTCGATCAACGGCCTCCTTTATGTTCGCGGCCAGCACGAGGACTATGATCGCTGGCGCCAGCACGGCAACCAGGGTTGGGGCTTCGACGACGTCCTGCCTTATTTCAAGAAGGCCGAGGACCAGCAGCGCGGCGCGGATGATTTTCATGGCGCCGGCGGTCCGCTGCCGGTTTCCGATTTGGGGCACCCCGATCGGGTTTCCGCGGCTTTTATTACGGCAGCGGCCGAGGTTGGCTTACCGGTCAATCGCGATTTCAACGGTGCGTCGCAGGAAGGCGCCGGATTTTTCCAGACCACGACGCGCCACGGAAGACGCGCGAGCGCGGCGGTCGCCTATCTTCGATCCGCAAAGGGGCGTGGCAATCTGCATGTCGAGACGTCGGCGCTCGCGCAACGCATCATGTTCGCCGGACGTCGCGCGGATGCGGTCGAATACCGCCAGGCTGGCGTCGTGAAAACAGCGCGGGCGCGCAAGGAAATCCTGGTCGCCGGCGGCGCGTTCAACTCCCCGCAATTGCTGCAGCTCTCCGGGGTAGGTCCGGCGGAATTGTTGCGTCGGCACGGCATCGAGGTCGTTCTGGATGCGCCGGGCGTAGGTCATAATTTGCAGGATCACATGCAGGTCAGAGTGGTCATGCGCTGCGCCCAGCCAATCACGCTCAACGACATCGTCAACAACCCCGTCCGCAAGGCTCTCGCCGGGCTGCAATATGCGGCATTCCGGACCGGCCCGCTGACGATCGCCGCGGGCACGTCGGGGGCATTCGTCAAGACCAATCCCCGCCTTGCGACGCCGGATGTCCAGATTCATTTCCTGCCTTTCTCAACCGACAAGATGGGAGAGAAGCTGCATTCGTTTTCCGGCTTCACTGCCTCCGTCTGTCAGTTGCGGCCCGAGAGCCGCGGCTCGCTTCGTATCCGAAGCGCGGATCCGGCCGCGCCCCCGGAAATACGGATCAACTACCTCTCGACGGAAGTCGACCGCAGCACCAATGTCGAAGGCTTGAAGCTGTTGCGGAAGATCTTGAACGCGCCCGCGCTCCAGCCTTACGTTGTCGAAGAGGTCGATCCCGGCGCCAAGGTGGCAAGTGACGAGGCGCTGTTGGGCTATTGCCGCGCGCGGGGCAGCACCATCTATCACCCGACCTCGACGTGCCGGATGGGAAACGATCCGCTCGCCGTCGTCGACCAGCGGCTTCGCCTTCGAGGGGTCGAGGGCCTGCGCGTGGTTGATGCTTCGGTCATGCCGGACCTGGTGTCGGGCAATACCAACGCGGTGGTTATCATGATCGCGGAAAAAGCCTCCGACATGATCTTGCAGGATGCGCGCTAGAGCAGTTTTGCATTCGGCGGCGGCGCGTTCTATCTTCCCAGCCTACGGCAGAGATTTGGAGCCTGAGTGGTGGCAGTTCGAATGCGGATCGGCACGCGCAAGAGCACCATGGCCCTGGCGCAGACCGGGGAAATCGCCCGGCGGCTCGCCGCGGCTATCCCCGGTATCGATATCGAAATCGTCAAGTTCGAGACGACGGGCGATTACGATCAGACCGGCAAGCTCCTGAAGCACGGCGGCAAGGGCGGCGCTTTCGTGGCCGAAATCCGCGATGCCGTCCGCTCAGGACAATTGCACGCGGCAATGCATTCGCTCAAGGATATGCCGGGTAACGAGGACACCCCGGGGCTGGTGATCGGCGCCACGCTCGCGCGCGATTCCGCGAGCGATGTTCTGGTGCTGCGGCCGGGGCTTTCGCTCGAGGAATTCAGGCGGTCGCGCGGCAAGGGTTTCAAGATCGGCACCAACGCGGTGCGCCGCGCGGCCTATGCGCGCCGGTTGTTTCCGCAAGTCGAGGTGATCCACTACCGCGGTGCGGCCGACACGCGTGTGCGCAAGCTCGACCATCTGGAGAAGCAGCGGCTTCCCGGCGGCGGCGAAGCAGGTCCCGCGGACGCGCTGATCATGGCGCGCTCTGGACTGGAGCGCGTAGGCCTTGCGGCGCGCATCGCCTATGAGTTCTCGATAAAGGAGATGTTGCCTGCGGTCGGGCAGGGGATCGTCGCGGTGGAATGCGCGATCAACGATTGGCATACGCGGGGCATTCTGGCCGCGATCGACGACCTCGCCGCACATCGCTGCGCCGATGCCGAGCGCGAGGTGTTGTGGGTGCTCAACGGCCATTGCAACTCGCCGATCGCGGGATTTTCCGCAATCGTTGGTGCGCAGATGTCGCTGACCGCTTCGGTGCTCGATGAAGCAGGTGGCCTCTTCATCGAAGCCTCGCGCTCCGGGCCCGCCGACCGCCCGCGCGAACTCGGCCGCGCGGTCGGGCTCGAACTGTTGGCGAAGGGTGCGGCCGAACTCATCGAGCGCACCCGGCCGGGTTAGGTTCTATCCGCTATGCGCCCGCACGCGTTTGATCATCTGCTCGACATGGGCGATCGGGGTTTCCGGCAAAATGCCGTGGCCGAGATTGAAGATCAGGCGGCCGGCGGCGTAATTCGAAAGCACGTCGTCGATCGCGCGATCGAGCGCGGCGCCGCCTGCGATCAGCGCCAGCGGATCGAGATTGCCTTGAACGGCGACGCGGTTTTGCACCCGCTTGCGGATCAATGACGGCTCGGCTGTCCAGTCGATACTAACGGCATCGACGCCGGTTGCCTCCACATATTCCGGCAGCAGCGCGCCCGCGCCCCGGGGAAAGCCGATGATCTTTGCATCGGGCGCCTTGGCGCGGACGCCCTGGATGATCCGCTTGGTCGGCTCGCTCGACCAGCGCGCGAATTCGCGCGGCGGCAATACGCTAGCCCAGGTGTCGAAAATCTGCAACGCGTCGGCGCCTGCGGCGAGCTGGGCCAGCAGATACTGGATCGAATTCTCCACCAGCACGTCGATGATTTTTGCGAACGCGTCGGGATGACGATAGGCCATCATTCGCGCCGGCGCCTGATCTGGCGTGCCATGCCCGGCCACCATGTAAGTCGCGACCGTCCATGGCGCGCCGCAGAAACCGATCACCGCCGTCTGTGGATCAAGTTCGCGGCGGACGCGCCGCAGCGCCTCAAACACCGGCTCGAGCTTTGCGAAGTCGGCGCGCGGCGCCAGCGTTTCGACCTGCTCAGGCGTGTCCAGCGGATCGAGCCGCGGGCCTTCGCCGGCTTCGAACCTTACGGAGCGGCCGAGCGCATGGGGGATGACGAGAATGTCGGAGAAGATGATCGCAGCATCGAAGCCGAAACGGCGGATCGGCTGCAGGGTGACTTCGGCGGCGTATTCCGGCGTGAAGCAAAGATCGAGAAAGCCGCCGGCCTTGGCACGCAACTCCCGATACTCCGGCAAGTAGCGGCCTGCCTGCCGCATCATCCAGATCGGCGGGGTCGGCTGTCGTTGACCGGCCAGCACTTCGAGGAAGGGTCTTGTCGTGCGAATCTGGGCCAAATGTTGGGTCCGATGAATAACGAAAGAAACGTGCTGTTCCTGATACACTGCCGAGGTGGATTCGGCCAAGTCGCGAATTCAATAATGCGGCGGCGGCTCGTTGGCGGCACGCGGCATTTGCGTCTCGGCCTCCTGCAGGCGCTCGTTCAGAAGCATGAGTTGGCGCGTGAGCGCGTCAATCTTGAGCCATTGCTCGGTAATGGTCTTGTTCAGCGTCTCGATGGCGTCGTCCTGAAACGCGAGCCTTGTCTCGAGCGTGTCGATGCGATCGCTGAGTGTCTTGGTCTCACTCATTGGAACCATGTCTCATTCGGCGCTCCCTCAATCCGTGGCCAAGTGAAACGCGCTGGTCAAAGACAAAACATTCCCCGCGCCAGCGGCTTTCCGCCTCCGGAATGCCTTCCAGATATTTCAGAATGCCACCCCTCAGATGATAGACCTCGGCAAACCCGCGCGAGAGAAGATAGCTCGAAGCTTTTTCGCAGCGGATGCCGCCGGTGCAGAACATGGCAATTCTCCGATGCCGTGCCGGATCGAGGTAGCGCGCGGCGAATTCCTTGAATTGACCAAAGCTCTTGATGCCGGGATCGACGGCGCCTTCGAAGGTGCCCATCGCCACCTCGAATCCGTTGCGGGTGTCGATCAGAAGCGTATCGGGCGCTGCGATCAGGTCGTTCCAGTCGGCGGGGTCAACATAGATGCCGACCTGCCGCGTCGGGTCGGCTTGCGCATCGCCGAGGGTGACGATCTCTTTCTTCAGACGGATCTTCAGGCGCTGGAACGGCAATCCCGATGCGCTTGAGAATTTCAGTTCGAGCTTGTCGAGCCGTCCGCCGAACAACTCACCCTGGCGCAACGCATTGACCAACTCGCCGATCGAAGCGGCGCTGCCGGCAAGCGTCCCGTTGATGCCCTCCCGGGCCAGCAACACGCTGCCCTTCAATGCGAGACCGGCACAGAGCGCCCGCAGCGGCTCCCGCAGATCGCGGAAGTCCGGCAGGGCGGCAAATTGATAGAAGGCGGCGACCTCATACGGCATGGCGGTGGTTTAACAGGGGGATGGCGGAGGGGAAAGGCCGTCCCGGCCGCATCCCGAAACGCGGCTTGCGCGGCTCAACGGATCCAGGTCCGATCCCCAGGGCACGCGACCCTCAACGCCTCGCGTTAAGGACGAAGATGAGCAAGCGATATGCATCCCAAGCATTGCTCAGTACCGGACGAATGTGCCAATAACCCCCGGCAAACCCGCGCCGCCCGCCGGGTGAGGAAAACGCGAAAAACAGCGACAACGTGAGCAATTTGGCATGAGGAATTTCCATCTCGCCGGCCGGTCGACGGTCCACTCCCAGAATGCGATGGTGGCGACCTCGCACCCGCTGGCGGCCTTGACGGCGATCGACGTGCTGCGTTCCGGCGGCACCGCCGCGGACGCCGCGGTGGCGGCAAGTGCGCTGCTCGCGGTGATCGAGCCGCAATCCACCGGCATCGGCGGCGATTGCTTCGCGCTGATTCAACCAAAGGGCGAGGGCAAGATCGTTGCCTATAACGGCTCGGGCCGCGCGCCGATGGCGGCGAAGGCGGAATGGTACGTCGAGCGCAAGATGCACGCGATCCCGCTGACCTCGGCGCACGCCGTCAGCATTCCCGGCGCGGTCGATGCATGGGCGACTATCTTGCGCGATCACGGCAAGCTCGGGCTCGATACCTTGCTGCAACCGGCGATCAAGGCCGCGGAGGAGGGCTATGTCGTCGCCCCCCGCGTCGCGTTCGACTGGAAGAACGGCTTTGAGAAGCTGAAGAAGGGCACCAACACCGAACGCTATCTGCTGCCGAACGGCAAACCCGCAATTGCGGGCGACGTCATCCGGCAGGCGGAACTTGGCCAGACGTTGCGGGCGATCGCCAAGGGCGGCCGCGATGCCTTCTACAAGGGCGCGATCGCCGAGGATATCGTGGAGACCCTGCGCGGGATCGGCGGCTTGCATACGACCGACGATTTCGCGGCGCACACGACGGAAACCACGCTGCCGATCGGCACCATGTACAAGGGCCTCGACGTCTGGCAGTGCCCGCCGAACGGCCCGGGCATCACCATGCTGGTGATGCTCAACATCCTGTCGCATTTCGATCTGACGAAATTCGCGCCGATGAGCGTCGAGCGGTTTCATCTCGAAGCCGAGGCCGCGCGCGTCGCCTACATGATGCGCGAGCAGAACATCGGCGATCCCGCTCACGTCAAGGTCGATGTCGCGAGAATCCTGGCCAAGCAATTCGCCGACGAATGGGCGGGCAAGATCCGCATGGACCGGATGCTCGACTTGCCGAAGGTCTCGCCGCCGATGAATCCGTCGACGATTTACATTACGGTGGTGGACAAGGATCGCAACGCCTGCTCCTTCATCAATTCGATCGCCCACTCCTTCGGTTCGGCGATCGTCTCGAACAAGACCGGCATTCTGCTGCAAAATCGCGGCGCGGGTTTCCGCATTCAGCCGGGCCATCCGAACTGTATCGCGCCGGGCAAGCGGCCGCTGCACACCATTATCCCGGGTCTGGCGACCAGGAATGGCCGCGCTGTGATGCCGTTCGGCGTGATGGGCGGGCAATATCAGCCGGTCGGGCAGGCGCATGTGCTGACCAACATGCTCGACTACGGTTGCGACTTGCAGGAAGCGATCGATATGCCGCGCGGCCTGCACTATGAAAATGTCTTTCAGCTCGAGGACGGCATACCGGCCGATATCGTCGAGGGCCTGAGGAAGCTCGGGCATCAGACCACCAAGATCATCCCGCCGCTCGGCGGCGGTCAGGCGATCTGGATCGACTGGGAAAAGGGTACGCTGACCGGTGGCTCCGATCCCCGCAAGGATGGTTGCGCGCTCGGATATTGAACGAACAATCTGCCCCTTCTCCCGTAAACCGCAGGAAGCCAAAACATGCCGCGCTCGCATCTTCGAATTCTCTCGTCCGCCTTTCTCGTCGCCATGATCGGCGCCTTTCTCCTCACCGCACCAACAACGGCAGCGGCGCAAACCGCAGGAAAAACCATGACCACAGCTACTGGGCTACAGATTATCGACAGCAAGGTCGGCACCGGGGCGACGCCGAAGCCCGGCCAGATTTGCGTGATGCATTATACCGGCTGGCTCTACGAAAACGGCCAGAAGGGCAAGAAGTTTGATAGCTCGGTCGACCGCAACGAGCCGTTCGAATTTCCGATCGGACAACGCAGGGTGATTGCCGGCTGGGACGAAGGCGTCGCCTCGATGAAGGTCGGCGGCAAGCGCACGCTGATCATTCCGCCGGAGCTGGGTTACGGCGCGCGCGGCGCCGGTGGTGTGATCCCTCCGAATGCGACGCTGCTCTTCGAGGTCGAATTGCTCGAGGTGAAGGGCTGATCCGCGAAAAAGACAAAAGACCGGTCTTATCGATTTGACGCGCGTTCGCTTCCAGGGATTGAAGGGACGGCAGCCCGCCGTCACCGTCTCTCGCATGCGATCCTGCACCCCCGTCCTGCAGCACGCGGTGGCTTCCGGCTCAATGCGCGGTCTGGTACATTGAGACGATGTCGGGACTCTTGGAGGTCTGTCGACTTCAAATCGGCCGTTGCGCTGCAGTGCCGCAAGAAAATCCGCAAGATCAAGATCGGAGAGGAATCGTGACGCAATTCAATCAATCGCTGGGACGCCGCACCGTGATCAAGGGCGCGGGACTGGGCCTCGTTGCCGGAGGGATCTCCGCGGCACTTCCTGCCCAAAACGCCGCCGCCGCCACCGAAGGTACCGAGATCTGGAGCGGTGAATATTGGGCCAAGAAGGGCGACGTGCCGTTGTGGATGTTCCGCAAGCGGATCGGCGCGCCCAGGGCTGGCGAGCCATCACGGCCGGTCTTGTTCTTCGTCCATGGTTCGTCGGTCACCTCGCGGGTGTTCGATCTCAATGTGCCGGGCAAGGGCGAATATTCCGTCATGAACACGTTTGCCCGCTACGGCTTCGATTGCTGGACCATGGATCACGAGAATTACGGCAAGTCCGGGCGCACCTCCGGCAATTCCGACATTGCCAGCGGCGTTGAGGACCTCAAGGCGGCGGTTGAAGTCGTTGCCCGTGAGACCGGTCGGCAGAAATATCATTTCCTCGGCGAGTCCTCCGGCGCGCTGCGCGCCGGCGCCTATGCGATGGTGGCGCCAGAGCGCGCCGACCGGCTGGTGCTCGCCGCCTTCACCTACAAGGGCGAGGGCTCTCCGACCCTGAAGAAACGCGCCGAGCAGGTCGATTATTACCGTACCCACAATATGCGCAAACGCGACCGCGACATGATCCGCTCGATCGCCACCCGCGACAAGCCGGGCACCAGCGATCAGGCCGCCGTCGAAGTACTGGCAGACGTCGAAATGCAATTCGGCGACCAGATTCCGACCGGCACCTATCTCGACATGGTAGCCAATCTGCCGGTCGTCGAT
The DNA here is from genome assembly GCA_963722265.1 of uncultured Alphaproteobacteria bacterium. Classification (GTDB taxonomy): domain Bacteria; phylum Pseudomonadota; class Alphaproteobacteria; order Rhizobiales; family Xanthobacteraceae; genus Bradyrhizobium. Next base: position 647,214 of record CAVRKR010000006.1, read on the forward strand.
CCCAAAAAAGTGTTGTCGCCGGTGCTTCTGGTGCGCGGCGAGTATGACGGCATCGCTACCGTCGCCGATCTCGAGGAATTCTATAATCAGCTGCCCAATGGCGACCGGCAGTTCATTATTCTTCCGGGCACTGCCCATTCGGTCGCGCTGGCCACCAACCGGCAGTTGTTCTGGCATGTGACCAATGCGTTCCTCACTATGCCGACGCCGATCGCAACCTAGGCGTCTGCGACGAGGTCAAAGATTTTCAAAAATCCGATGTCGGATATGGACCGGCGCGTTCGTCCTTAGGGTCGACCTCATCAAGAAGGAGAGCTTGCCCATGTCCAAAATCTCACCCTGCCTGTGGTTCGACGGCGAGGCTGAGGAGGCCGCGCAATTCTATGTCTCGCTGTTGCCGGATTCGTGCATCGACCGGATCCAGAAAAACCTTGTCGACGGTCCCGCCGGAAAGGCCGGCACCGTGCTGGTGGTCCAATTCACGCTCGCGGGCCAGGAATATATGGCCCTGAACGGCGGTACACGGTTCGAATATACCCATGCGGTTTCGTTCAAGATCGACTGCGCGGACCAGGCCGAAGTCGATCGGCTCTGGGACGCGCTGTCGTCCAACGGCGGCTCGACCGAACGCTGCGGATGGCTCAGGGATCGCTACGGCGTGTATTGGCAGGTCGTGCCTTCCGCGCTGCCGGCCCTGCTCGGCGGGCCGGATCGCGCGGGCGCGGAGCGGGCAATGGCTGCCATGCTGCAGATGGGCAAGCTCGACATCGCCGAATTGCGGAAGGCCTATGAGGGCAAGTCGGCGGCGTGAACGCATTGAGGCGGGTTGCGCCTGGAGCATGATCGGTTCTGTTTGAATCAGAACCGAAGCTCTGGATTTTTGTTTTGACGCGTTCTCTTCACGCGAACGGGTATCCACCCCGGATCAGGTCCGGGCCAGGCTTTCGCTCGAAAACGCTCTAATAATTGAACCGCAACCCGACGCCGCCATGGACGGTGTTGCCGACCGGCTGCGGTCCCAGCGTGCCATCGACGAAAAGGTCGGCAACCCAGCCCTTGGTGATGCGGAAGCCGAGGCGGCCGCCATATTCGAACCAGCTTTGGTTTCCGATCGTCGGCACCACGAGGCCATCGCCGGTGACGGTGGCGACGATGCCGGACTGGTTCGCAAACGATTGCACAAATCGGCCATTGATGTTGGCCTCGATGCTGCCACCGAAGAGATGCGTCCACTGCCCGCCGATCTTGACCAGATTGGTCCGATCGGTACCCGACGCGATGGCCGCGTTGAACGGATCGAAGGCCACCGTTGGGTCGCTGTAACCGCTCACCCGCTGCCACAACTGCCAGACCTCAGCCGAGACTGCGAGCTCGTCACGCGACGAGAGTCAACCGATCCAGCCAGCTCTTCCGTAAGTCCCGTAATCACTGGCGTTGGTTGAGCTTTGCAGCGCAACCCCGCCGAGGCTCGTCATGTAGCTCCGGCTATAGCTTACCTTCTCGAACGGGGTGAGGATCGTACCGACGTCGAAAAACGGCCGGGATGAACCCCAGTCGACAAAATCGTAGCGCGGCGCGAGGGCGCCAATCGGTGCGCTGGTCACGTTGTATCCGCCTTCGCTGTATTGGGTGTAGGCGATACCGGCCAATAGCGACAGGTTGGAAGTGATCTCCTTGCGGCCGTGAACGCCGGCCGAAAACGATCCGGCCGAGCCGAAGGCGCTAATGCAGTCGCTGCAATTGATCTGTTCGTTGACGCCCAGAAGCACGTTGCCGAGCACCTGATTGGTGATCAACTGGTTGAAGCGCTGGTTGGCGAGGCCATTGATCGACGCGCCGCTCGAATTCGCGCCGGTTGGCGTCGGTGAAGGCGTGGGGGTAGGGCTTGGCGTCGGGGAGGGTGATGGTGATGGTGATGGGCAAGGGCCATCGCATTGTGCGTATGACTGGGTGGTACTTGCTCCGATCAGCGCAAGCGAAAGCGCCACCGCTGCCAGTTCTGCTGCTATTACCCAGCTTCTCCTGAATTTTGCCATCGTCAGCGCCCGCACAGCATGCCGGTGGGATCGCTGCCGTCATCGTAAGGGGGCGGTGGTGCGGCATCGGCGTATTGCGTGACGGCGCAGAGCCCAGGCAATGCGACGCAGTTTGCGGCGAAACTCCAGGGCGGGTGTTGAATTTCTGTATCGTGAGCTTGCCGCCGGTCAGGATAATGACGGCGGTGTCGCCGGGATGGGTCAGTTCGACGCATGCCCCGCCGACCGCGCAAACGCGCGAGATGCCTTCCTGCAGCACCACCGTCGTCTTGCCCTTTTGGGAGAGAATGTCGAGGATGGTGCCGCGAACGCCGATCGTCGCAACTGTGGTGGTGATCTTGTAGGCGGCCTTCTCCGAATTTCCCGTGACGAAGCGAAACGCGCCGGTCGTCAATCTGATCGCGATCGCGCGATAGCTATGTTCGTCGTTGAACACGGTGCGGTCGAGCTTGATCGTCGCGTTAGGGCCGAGCGACAGATTGGTATTGTCGGCCATCACCAGCCGCGCGGCGCTGTCGAGGCCGTGCGCACGACTTCGTCGCGCAACAGGCCGTCACCGACATTGATCTGCCTGCTCGCCGATCCCGCGACGCGGACAACCTGATTTTGGATGACGACCGCTTCACCGACCCGGGCTTGCGCGTGGGCAGAACCGCAGGTGAGTCCCGCTGTCAGAAAAAACGCCGAAACACAGAGAACGCCGTAACGCCAGTTCATCATGCTACCGATCGATTGTCCCGTTGATCGTATCCCATGGTGCCCCCGCGCGATGTTGTAAATATACAACAAGCGGCGCGCATGAATCCGAACGGTTGGTGATCGCCAATTTGAAATGCGTTCAATGCGGTGGACTTAAATTTTTTGGTCGCCCACACTCAAAGACCGGTAACGCTCATATTTCGTGACCCTTGTGTCCAAATCACCTTCTGTTCCCGCTTATTCTGCCGCGCGAAGCATCATGATTGCCATCATGATTTTTGTCGCGGCGCATTTCGCGCTTCTGGTTGGTGTCACCACCCCCGATAAATTCTATTTCGACGAGGTGCACTACGTGCCGGCAGCAAGGCAAATGCTGGCGCCGGCAAATTCGGAGGCGCTGCTCAATCCGATGCACCCGCCGCTTGCGAAGCAATTGATCGCGTTGTCGATCGAAAGTTTCGGAGACACGGCGCTGGGCTGGCGATATCCCGGCGTGTTGTTTGGGGCGCTTGCGATCGTAGCCGTCTATCTCTGCGGCCTCGTACTGTTTGAAGCCCAGGGCCCCGCGATCGCTGCCGCCCTGATCGCCTTCTTCAATCAGATGATTTTCGTGCAGTCGCGACTCGCGATGCTCGATATTTTTGCTCTGGCATTTGTCCTGCTCGCAGTTGCGGCTTTCATGCACGGCTTTCGCAAGCCGCGGCCGTTGCTCTGGTTCGGCCTCACAGGACTTGCTTGCGGCCTGGCGATCGCGTGCAAATGGAGTGGATTGTTCGTGCTCGCGACCTGCATCGTCATCGTCGCCGTGGTCCGACTGATGCAGAGCTGGCATACGGGGTTCGCCGACGGCAATCCAGACGATTGGTACCGGCCGGATCTTTGGCCGGACTTCAAATCCTGTCAATTCGCGATCTGCTTCGTGCTGATTCCGGCGGCAGTCTATCTGTCCACCTTCGTCCCGATTTACGGGTTTTCGATTTCCGATATCCTTGAGGCGCAGCGCCGGATCTTTGGCGACAACACCACGACCGCGATAGCCGGCCACACCTATATGAGCGCCTGGCCGTCCTGGCCGTTTCTGGTGCGGCCGGTCTGGTATCTCTTCGACAAGATCGGCGAGGACCGGATCGCCGCCGTCGTGCTGCTCGGCAATCCGGTGGTGCTATGGCCGGCATTGCCGGCGCTCGCATTCTGTCTGCGCGACTGGATCGTGACGCGGCGCTATGATGCGTTTCTGATCCTGGCGTTTTATTTCGCGCCCTATCTGTCGTGGGCATTGCTGCCGCGGACGCTCGGTTTCCTGTATTATTATATGCCGCCAGCAACGTTCGCGAGTCTTGCCCTGGTCTATGCCTTGAGCAGGCGCAATATGCCGCGCTGGCTGCTATGGGGCTTCGTGGTGGTCGCGTTCGCCGGCTTCGCCGCGATGCTGCCGATTTCCGCCGCGTTCGTGGGAACGTCGAAGGAGACGTTCAACAGGCTGATGATTTTCCAGAACTGGATTTGAACCCCCGGCAGCCGCCCGCGGCGGAGCCCGCTGCGTCGGCATCGATTAGCTGCGCAGCGCTGTCTGTCTGCGGCCGACGTCTTGCGTCAGAAACGCAAGACCCAGGGAACCCGACTCCAGTAGATACGGTGGTGGTAGAGATGCGGCAAGTAGATCGGAAACGGCTCCCAGTAGGCCGTGTGATAATAGCCCCAGCGCCGATGGTAACGATGCGCAACGCGCGGCTGCGAGGGTTGGGTCGGTTCGGTCGTGGCCGCGGGTGATGCCGGCTCGGCGGCTTTCGGTACCAGCGAGGGGCGCGGCACGCTTGGAGGCGGTGTTTCGGGCTGCGTTGCGGCGGGGCTTGCGGGCGCGGGCGCGTCCTGGGCGTGCCCCGGGAAGATCGGCCCAATCACGAGCAGCGTAGCGATGGCAAGCCCGCTGAGACGGGATTTCATGGCGGGCATCCTGTGCTTGATTTAGTCATCGCGCATGGTGAACCGTGGAGTGCGGGTCGCGCGAAATTCATATCCCCCGAAGAGCCGTCCCGACTGCCTGCCACAAGCGGGCGGGCAGTCAGGTAGTTGTGGCACTCACTTCGACGCGGTCTTGGTGTCGAGATTGACGACCTGGACGCGGCGATTGAGCGGGTCCAGCGGCGCGTTCGGGTCGATCGGCTTGGTCTTGCCGTAGCCGACGGTGACGAGATCGCTGCCGTTGATGCCGTATTTCTCGGTCAGGTAGTGCTTGATCGTATCGGCGCGACGCTCGGAGAGGTCCTGATTATAGGCCTCGCCGCCGATCGCATCGGTGTGGCCGGCGACCACGAAGGTCGAACCCTTGAGGCTCGGGTTGGAGAGCGCCTTGCCGAGCTCCTGAACGGACGACAAGGAGGTCTTGCTGATGTCGGCCGAATTGTAATCAAACTGAATGTTAAGATCGATCTTCGGCTTGGTCGCCGCGATTTCCGCGATCTCCTCGCGCTCGCCGAGCGAAAGTGATCGGGTCTTCCTGTTGCGCAAGGTGGCAACGAAGCTGATCTCCTTGGCCTTGACCGAAGGATCGACCTGCGGCCCAGTCGACAGGCCGCGCGTCAGCGGCTTCGGCTGCAGGGCATTGATGATTTGATCCGCGGAGACATTGTCACCCGCGATGGCAAGCCCGGCCGTCATCGACAGCGCGGCACCGAACGTAATTGCCGTTAAACCGGAAAGTCTGAGAAAGCTGGTCATGGTCCTGATCCTCGCTGGTTACTTCTGATGGCATTTGGATGCTCGGAAGATACGACGGGTTCGATTCGACAGATGTGATGCAGGTCACATTGATCCCGGCACGCAGATCGAGGTCTGGAAAGCTCAGCAATTTCAGGATTGGCCGTGCTTGGTGAAGTCCGCAGCCCCGCCCTATTATATTCAAGTAATCCGCCTTCCGCATTCGGCAAGGGCGTCTGCCGCCGCCAGATTTGGCCCGCGTCGTCTGCGCCTGGATGCGGGTTCGAAGCCATTTCCCACCAGCGTGATCCAAGTCACAGTTCTTCAAAGTGAACCGGATCACATTGTCCCCGTCGGATCGGCATCGGTCCAAAGCAATTCGGTTATCAGGGGAGAATGATCATGCGCTTCTTGGTCACAGCACTCACAGCCGCCGCATTTCTTTTCAGCGCGAACGCCGCTTTCGCCGACAAGCGCGTCGCTTTCGTCGTCGGCAACGGCGCCTACAGGAACGTCGCGCAGCTTCCCAACCCGGCGATCGACGCCAAGTCGATGGCCAAGGTTCTGCGCAATGTGGGTTTTGACGTCGTGGAAGGCACCAACCTCACCCGCGACAAGATGACCGAGCGTCTACTCGAATTCGGCCAGAAAGCTCAAGGCGCCGACGTCGCGCTGTTTTTCTATGCCGGCCATGGCATCGCGATCAACGGCACCAATTATCTGCTGCCGGTCGACGCCGACCTGAAATCCGAAATGGACGTCAAGCTCGGCAGCGCGATCAACATCGACCTCACCCTCGAACAGACCATGAGCGATGCCAAGGTCAAGCTGGTGTTCCTCGATGCCTGCCGCGACAATCCCTTCGCGGCCAAGATCAAGTCGAATTCGGCGACCCGCAGTGTCGCGGTGCAGCAGGGGTTGGCGGAAATGAAATCCGGCGAAGGGCACCCTGATCGCCTTTGCGACCGGCCCCGGACAGACCGCGCTCGACGGCGAGGTCGGCACCAACAGCCCGTTCACCCGCGCGCTGATCGCCAACATCGCCGCGCCCGGCGTGGAAATCCAGCAGGCGATGACCAAGGTTCGCGCCCAGGTCAACGAAGAGACCAACAAGGGCCAGCTGCCCTGGGGTCACACCAACCTGATCGGCACCGTGTATCTCAACCCGACTCCCGCCGCCGGCGGCCAGGCCGAAGCCCCGAATACGCCCGCCGTTACCGCGAGCGCGGCCTCCGAAGTCGAGCTTGAGTTCTGGCGCTCAATCAAGGACTCCAACAAGGTCGAAGAACTCAACGCTTATCTCACCAACTATCCGAACGGCACGTTCAAGTCGCTGGCGCTCGCCCGTATCGCCTCGCTGCAGGACGGCCCCTCGACCACAACCCGTAACCTGAGCGCTGCTGTCGATCCCGCCACCTTCAGCGAGGAAGCCGACCAAACCACGGAAGATCAGCTCGGGCTCAGCAAGAGCCAGCGCCGCGACGTACAGCGCCGCCTCACCGGCCTCGGCTTCGACACCAGGGTCAGCGGCAAGTTCGACGACGACACCCGCGCCGTGATCACCCGCTGGCAGGCGGCGCGCGGTTACCCGAAGACCGGCTTCCTCAACAAGCTGCAGCTCAAGGCGCTTCAGTCGGAGATCGTGGCGACCCGCGTGGCCTCCGACGACTCAGACGATGAGCCGCATTCCCGCCACACCGGCGGCGGCCGCCGTTATCGCGGCGGCGGCGGCGGTGACGGACCGGGCGCCTTGTTCGGCCACATGATGGGCGGATTGTTCCGCAGGTAAGATTCGATCGAAAGAAGCGAGTTGAATATCTCAGGCGCGGGCGGCCCACGGGCCGCCCTTTTTCGTCCGCCGGCACGCGGAGCTGCGATGGCCTTGTTCCCATAGCCGTCGCGCCGTCGCCGATGTGCGGACAAAAATTTGGCCAGATGCGTCTCTAGAAAAGTCGGGTAGCCTTGAAATCGTAGAGTGGGCACGATAACCTGACCCCGTTTCAGACACCAAAAAGACATAGCGAGTATCAGGGGAAACGTCCGATCGTGCCGGGGCGCTTGGAGACGTCGGGATCCGTATTGATCGGCGCGGCCTTCATCGCGGCCGCTATTTTGCTGTCCACGCTGATTACGGCGGTGGGCACCCGATTCGTCGGGATGGAGAGCCCCACCGAAGACAATGTGTGGCTGATCGACCGACTCACCGGCAGCGTTTACAGGTGCAAGGCGCCAGAGCGCGGCAAGGCGGCATGCGAGGCGGAGATCGCGACCGGAAGCATTGCGCCGCGGGCAAAGCCATGAGTGCCGGATAGCCTAGGCGGGAATGATCCGTGCTGCCCGGCCGGCGGCGAACGACGCAAATCGACGGCCGCCAGGAGCACATGACGAGTTTCGCTCAACGCTGCACCATTTTGCGGATTTCGACGGCGAGCTGCCTTGCTTCGTCGCCTTCGCCATGATCCATCGTCTTGATCTCGTAGGGCACCGCAATTCCCTTCTGCGCCGCGGGCCGTGCCCCGATTTGCTTCAGCCAGCGCTCCAGGTTCGGCAGGTCGTCGATTTCGACACCGGACCATTTATGCGTTCGTACCCAGCTCCAATTGGCAATATCGGCAATCGAATAATCGCCGGCGAGATATTCACGGTCCTGAAGGCGGCTATTTAATACGCCAAGCAGCCGCCGCGTTTCATTTTGGTAACGGTCGATCGCCGGCTTGATCTTCTCGGGGAAGTAGCGAAAGAACACGTTGGTCTGCCCCATCATCGGGCCGACGCCACCCATCTGGAACATCAACCATTGCAAGACCAGGGAGCGGCCCTTTGAGTCCGTCGGCAGCAAACGGCCGGTCTTTTCTGCCAGATAGACCAGGATGGCGCCGGACTCGAAGACGGCGAAGTCGCCGGCGTCGCGATCGACAATCGCCGGAATACGGCCGTTCGGATTGATAGCGACGAACGAGGGCTTCCTCTGTTCGCCTTCCAGGATATTGATGAAATGGGCAGTGTAGGCGAGTTCCAGTTCCTCCAGCGCGACCGAGACTTTCCAACCGTTGGGCGTAGGTGCGGTGTAAAGGTCGATCATCGGACACTTGCTCTCGAAATCGGGATTGAATGGGAATGCCGGGGCACTGCGCGACGGCTTAACTGCTCAGCGTGGCGGGCCGCAATGCAGGGCTCTTTGCCGGATCCGCCGGCGCCAAGGTTGGTCCCGAGAAATACTGGCTCGTGATACGGTCTCGATAGCCAACAAGGTTCGCATGCCGCTCCATCGCTACGCGAATAGGTGACTTGAGCGGCGGCGTCAGAATGGCTGTGATGATGCCGAAGACGAACGCGTCGGTCGCGCAGGGCCTGTCCCCCATCAGGAATTGCTTGTTCCCAAGAATTGCCGCCAACGCTTCCACGTCACGCGTCGCGAGTTCTGCAATCTGCTGCCGCGGGTGCCGGCCGATACCATGCCCGTGAAGCCGCTTCGCGTTCGTGCGACGCAACACCGACTTGACGATCGGGCGGGCAGGAGCCGGTATCGGGCCGAACATATGCCGGCCTAGCCCCATCCTAAAATTATCAGCATCGAGCCATCGCATCTCGAGCATGCCGAAATAGAGATGATCTTCGCACATCCTCTCGACGGCCCAGGCAACTGCCCGTTGCCCGTCGTCGAGGCCACGGTCGAAATCGACGCTGTATTTTTTCTCGAGATGGAAGCGGATCAGCGTCGAGTCTGCGACCCTCACCCCGTCGTCTTCGATGTAAGGCAGGAACCCCCGCGGGGCCTTGAACGGATTTCCCTGCGCCTCGCGAAACTGCACTCCGGCAAGGCGAAGCAGCAGCATGACCTTGATCACGAACGGACTTGAATCGGGAGTGCCCAGAAACGGTCCGAATTTGTAAAGGGTGATCACTTTCCTTCTCCCTGGCTGACGCGAAAACCGCGGGCAAGTTCGGCGCGCTCCCCCTACCGTATGTGAGAAAAATTTGATAAAAAGGACACAATTTCGAAAAACTTTGTTGGAGAAATAGACAATGGATGGTCTTACGATTCACCAATTGCTTTGCTTCGATGCGGTCGTGAACGAGGGCGGCTTCCAGGCCGGGGCCACAAGGTTGGGGCGCAGCCATTCGACGGTCTTTACCTCGGTCAAAAATCTGGAAAACCAACTCAGGCTTCGCCTGCTCGACAGGGACGGATACCGGGTAGGGTTGACCGAGGCCGGTAAGTCTTTCCATGACCGGACGCGCGTCTTTCTGCATGAACTAAGTTTGCTGCAAAATCATGCGCGTCAGTTAGCAATGGGCGAGGAAAGCGAACTTCGAATTGTCATTGGCGATCCCTGTCCGCTGCCTGAGGTGCTGGGCTTCTTGCGTCAATTCTTCGATGGTTGCCCCACAACGCGCCTGAACCTGCATTTCGAGGCTATAGCCGGCCCGTGGGAACGGCTGTTCGACGACGAGGCGGACCTCATCATCCATCATATTGACAAGAGCGATCCGCGCCTTGAATTCATCGACCTGTTTTCTGGCAAGATCATTCCTGTCGTCGCGCCAAATTTCTTGCCTTTCCCGGTCTCGGATCGGATCACTCCGGAACAAATGCGCGATCTGGTCCAGTGCATCATCCGTGATACCGCGCGGCACTCGACCTCGCGTGACTATTACTTGATCGAGGGAGCCCGCAGCTGGACGGTGAACGATCAGCTGATGAAGAAGCAGACTATTCTGCAAGGAATGGGGTGGGGCCATATGCCGGAGTTTATGGTCGCCGACGAGTTGCGCGATGGCCGCTTGATCTCGATAGCGGGAAAACATTTGCGCGGCGGTAGTGGTGAGATCGTAGCAGCGCGACGACGCGACAGACCGCACGGGCCGGTCGCCTATCGGCTTTGGCAGTATATCGAAGAGCATGCGCCGGCCCTGGAGGCGACGATCAAATTGGTAAGCCACTCGAAGCCGGCTGGCAAAGGTCGATTGGGTCCGCCTGGCCAGGCCGGCGTCGGCACCGGCAGTCGCAGGAAATCGGCGTCGGCGCGCCGCCGGGCGAAATGAAAGCTTGGAAGCGGTCCTCGCCTTTCGGCCCAACGGATCGAGCGCATCGACAATCGTCCGATGCAGACGCTCGTCGCGCGAGCCGCCGAAATAGCTTGTTTCCGGATCAACATTTGGATCCGCGTCCACGTTCACGTCCCAAAAAAGATACCCGCCCCGGCACACACCGTCCTCGAGCCATTGTTCGTAGATACGACAATGTCTTTCGTGATTTCATTCTTTTTATCAAGAATCTTCCACGTACTCTGGGCCGTGAATGGCCAAGAAGGTCGGTGTGTGCCGGGCTCACGCCTTGCGTCGATCAGAACGGTCCAGAACGGGGAGGGAGACATCATGCAAATCGAGCTGGGTGGACACTTCACGCGAGCCGCGGTGAAGTTCGATAGCCGGATTGCCGTGCAGTCGGCGGAGCGGTCGCTGACCTACCGTCAACTTCGAGAAGCGGCCAATCGCATCGGTTCCGGAATCACGCGCCTCGGAATAGCGCGCCGCGATCGAGTTGCCGTGCTCTCGCACAATCGCGTTGAGGTCGTGGAGTTGTGGATCGGACTGGAGCTGGCGGGTCTGGCACGCGTCGCAATGCATACTCATTTCGAAATGGCGGTCCATGCACGCACGCTCAATGACGTCGGCGCCGCGGTCCTTTTTTTCGACACGCGTTTCGCCGCAGCAGTCGAAGCGCACAAACAGGATATGAAGTCGGTCCGTTTTTTTGTGGCAATTGGCCCAAATACCCCGAGCTGGGCGATTGCTTACGAAACCCTCCTTAGCGAGGCAGGGACGGACGATCCGGCGCTCGATGCCGATGAAAGCGACATCTGCGCGATTCAATTCACCACGGGCACGACAGGATTTCCCAAGCCCTGGATCGTGACGCACAGGGCCTGGCGCGCGCTGATCGCCAATAACCTCGATCACTTCGACAACTTTAGTCCGGACATTCGGAGCGTCTGTCCCGAAGACGTCAACCTGCATATTCACGCGCTGCAATGGGCGAGCGGTGCTCAAACGATGATGCCGTATATGCTTCGCGGCGCGAAGAATATTGTTCTGGACGACGCGCAATTCGACCCCGTCAAGATCGTTGACACGATCGTCGCCGAAGGCGTCACTGGTGTCTTCGTGCCGGCGCCGATGCTTCCGCCTGTTCTCGAACTGATCAAGACCCGTGGCGGCATCAAGCACAGTTTGCGAAGAATGGTGGTCTTCTTCGCAACCCCGGAGCTATTGCAAGCGGTCACCGCGGTATTGGGTCCAGTGTGGTGTCATGGTTTCGGTTCGACCGAGCAGGGCGCGCCGACGACGCGGTTGACCTGGCAGGAAGCGCAAGAAAAACCGGCGCGATTGGCCAGCGTCGGCCGGAACGCCTCCCCATTTTTTGAGATGGCGGTCGTCAACGAGCGCGGAATTCGCCTTAAACCGGGACAGGTCGGCGAAATCGTCGTGCGAAGCGCGATGTCCACGAGCCAGTACTGGAACCTGCCGGAAAAGACGAAGGTATCGTTCCTTCCCGGCGGCTGGTTCCGGCCAAATGATATCGGCTATCTGGATGAGGAAGGCTTCCTTTATTACCTCGACCGCGCCAAGGATCGTATCCACACTGCCGCCGGCATCGTCTATCCGCATGTTGTCGAGTTCCGCCTTGCTGAGGCACGACGCCGTGGCGCATTGCGGTGTCGTCGGCTTGGAAGCGAACGGGACTCAAGAAGTGGTTGCCGCAGTGCTGCTCAAGCCGAATATCTCGGCAACTTCCGCTATCGAGCATGAGATTCTGGAAGCGGCGCGATCGGCGCTGGCCGCGTGTGAGGTTCCAGAGCGGATAGTCTTTGTCCCCGATCTTCCGACGGTCCTTGGCGGCGCAAAGGTCCAGCGCGAGGTGCTGCAAAAACGTCTGGCTGCTGCGACCTAGCGAGAAGCGACCATGCTCCATGCAGGCAACGAGATCAGGGCGGCGCTCATCCGGGCGGACGATCGGGTGTTGTTATACGACATGGCCGGCCGGACGCGCACGGCGTGGCAGCTGGTCGACAACGTCGACCGTATCGCCGGCGCGCTAATCGCTCGGAGCGCTCATGGCGGAAAGATAGGACTTTGGTATCGCAATAGCCTTTCGGCGGTCGAGGCGTTTCTGGCCGTCGAATGGATTGGCGGCACACGCGTGCCGATGGACCCGCATGCGCCTTCAGCTGAGGCCAAAAAGGTCTTCGCCGCGGCGGGCGTCGATCTAGTACTCGCCGATCGTGCCCACCATGACGTCCTGGAAGGACCCTCGCTCATCCATGACGACGACGCGCCGCTCTTAGGACCGCCGACCTGGCCCGCGGCCACGGTGTCCCCCGACAAGGCGCTGTTGTTGTATCCACGTGCGGTCAATTTCGGTCAGCTATTCGCGATCCCAGTATCCTACGCGAATTGGCGGGCGACGATGCGCACCAACATCGGCCTCTACCAATCCGGTCATTATGGCGCTTGGCTTGGTGCGAACGAATGCTTTTTGGCTGCCCAGCAGATCATGCACGGCACCGGCTTCGTGGGCACCTTTCCCTTCCTTGAAATGGGATTGCCACAGGTGCTTGCCGAGTTATTCGATGCGACCGCGATCCTCGAAGCGATCGATCGGCATCGGGTGACCACGACCGTCCTGGTGCCGCAGATGATGAGCCGCCTGGTCGACGCCGCAGTGCAACGACCCGGCGCCTGCGCCTCTCTCGGACATCTCATCTATGGCGGCGCGCCGGTTCCGCCGGACGAAATCCGGCGGACGATGCGGCGTTTCGGTTCGATTCTAACGCAAGGCTACGGCCGAATTGAAGGCGGTTGGCCGATTTCGACGCTTGGAATTGAAGAACACCGCGGCATTCTTGCCGGCGACGACGAACTGGCGGCAAGTTGCGGCCGACCGATCCCTGGGATCAGGACAAAATTGCGAAGCGCCGGCAGCTTGCCTGACTGCGGTGAATTGTGTGTCGCGGGCGAAATGACCGTCAAAGACTATACCGATCCGGATGGCTGGTGTTCGCTTGGCGATCTCATGCGCGAGAACGCCGGCGGCTATCTGTTTTACCAGAGCAGATTGGATCGCATGATCAATACCGGCTACCACATCTATCCCGGCGAAGTGGAAGAGGCGATCATGCAGGTTTCAGGGGTTGCCGCCGTTCGAGTCACGGGCAAGGATAGCAAGGAATGGGGCGCGACATTGGTTGCCGATCTCGTACCGGCGACCGGCGCTTCGGGCGACGATCTGGTTGATCGTATCAACGAGGCGCTGGCGACACGGCTGGCAAAATACAAGCGTCCCCGCCATTTCCGTATTGTCGATCAGTTACCTCCATCAACCAATTCACCGCGCCTGATTCCGCAATGATCGTCTACGGTTCAAGTCTGGCTCCCGCCGCGCGCAAGGTGTTGGCCTTCATCGCCGAGAAGGGTCTCGACGCCGAACACCGTCCTGTCGCGCCGCACGATGCTTCGCCGGGGTTCAAGCTGGTGAGCCCCTTTGGTCAGATACCGGCGTTCAGCGATGATGACGTGGACCTGTGCGATAGCGCCGCCATCTGTCACTATCTCGAACGCCGCTATCCGGATCCGCCGCTGTTCCCGGCGGACGCCAGATCGTATGGCCGGATGGTATGGTTCGACCAATTTGCCGACCATTTTTTGGGAACGGCCGAGTGCAAGATCGTCATCAACCTCGTCGTCAAACCGATGCGCGGTGAGGAGGCGGATATGCAGGCGGTGCGCACCGCGGCGAACGAGGAGCTTCCGCCGCTATTCGACTATCTAGAATCCGAGATCGATGGTGCGTTCCTGGTGGGCAAGACCCTGAGTCTTGCCGATCTTGCAGTGGCAAGTCCGTTCGCCAGCCTGAAGGTCGCGGGGCACGTTCCGGATGCCGGTCGTTGGCCGCGTCTCGACAATTACGTGAGGACGATTTTGGAGCGGGCCAGCATGTCGAAAATCGGAAGCTGACGCCGGTCAATTGACCGCCGCAACGAATTCCGCCGCCTGGTCGGCGATGAATTGCCATAGCCCATTGGCAACCGGGCCGTGCGGCGTGTCGCGCCGCCGCGCCGCGACCAGTTCGTTTCGTCCCCCCTTGAAATACTGGCCCGTGATCGAAATCAGGCTCCCGTCGCGCAGATTTGCCTCGATCAGATGGCGCGGCATGTGGCCCCAGCCCATGCCCTGGAGAATGAGTTCCTTTTTCATCAGCTGATCGCTGACGGTCCAGCTTCGCGCACCCTCGACCAGAAAATAATCCGCCGGCGGTGAATTGCGGGCGGTATCGCGGATCACGCATTGCACGTAGTCGCGCATCTGCTCCGGTGTAATCGACCGGGAAACGGGAAAGCGCAGGAAATTCGGGGCAACCACCGGCACAACTTCTACCGCAAGCAGATCGACGAATTCGAGCCGCGGATCGGTCTTGTCGATGTGGTGGAAGATGAGGTCGGCATCGTCCTTGAACAGGCGTTCCCATGGCCCTGATATTGCTTCGAAATGAAGGTGCAGCCGGGTTCCCGGACTGCGATCGAAGAAACTGCGCAACAGCCCAAGCGTTTCCGACAGCGGGCTCAGGTCGCCGATCACGACCCTGAGTTCGCTTTCCTCGCCCATTGCCAGTTGGGTCGCGTGATCGCGCAGCCGTTTCGCATCCTGCAGGAACACCCGCGTGCGCTCGTAAAAGGAGCGGCCCGCTTCCGTCAGCGTGACCCGATAACCGCTGCGGTCCAGTAGGCTGAGCTGCAGTTGGCCTTCCAGATTCTTGACCGACGAGGAAACGCTCGGCTGCGAGCGCAGCAGCTTTTCGGCGGCCGCCTGAAAGCTTCCTTCGCTGACGACGGCTTCAAAGCAGACCAGCTGGTGGAGGGAGCCGCCATCAAACATTATTCAATAATCCTATATAGATTATCAAGATTACATTATTTTTTTAGATGGCGCAATCGAGCATTTTCCGTGGGCTTCACCCAACCCCAATACGGAGCTCAATCATGCGTGCCATTGTTATCAAGCAATATGGAGAACCGGATGTTCTCACCATCGAAGACCGGCCGGAGCCGGAGGCCAAACCGGGCCATATCCTCGTCGACGTGAGAGCTTTCGGGCTTAACCGGGCTGAGAGCTACATGCGGTCCGGTGCCTGGGGCGACGTCGCCGAGATCACGGGGATCGAGTGCGTCGGCATCGTCAAGTCGGATCCCGCCGGCAGGTTCACGGCTGGCCAGAAGGTTGCGGGCCTGATGGGCGGCATGGGCCGACTTATCAACGGCAGCTATGCCGAGCAGGTCAACATCCCCGCGACCAACGTCGTCCCGATCGTCACCAGCCTTCCCTGGGAGGATTTCGCCGCCATTTCGGAGTCCTATGCAACGGCCTGGAGTGCGGTGCGCGAAAATCTGGACCTGCTGCCCGGACAAACGCTGGTGGTTCGTGGCGGGACCTCTTCGCTCGGTCAGGCCGCGGTCAACATTGCCGTCGATCTTGGTGCGCGCGTCATCGCCACGACGCGAAACGCCAAGCGCCGCGAGACGCTCGAATCGCTGGGCGCCAGCGAAGTGCTGGTCGAGCAGCCGGAGCTGTCGAAGCGCGTGCGCGAGCTGCATCCCAGCGGTGTAGATGCGGTGCTCGATGTGATCGGCAACTCGACCGTGCTCGATTCTCTCGCCATGGCGCGCAGGGGCGGCCGTACCTGCGTGGTCGGCC
Organism: uncultured Alphaproteobacteria bacterium; assembly: GCA_963722265.1. Taxonomy (GTDB): domain Bacteria; phylum Pseudomonadota; class Alphaproteobacteria; order Rhizobiales; family Xanthobacteraceae; genus Bradyrhizobium. Next base: position 663,398 of record CAVRKR010000006.1, read on the forward strand.
TGCTCGATCATGTGGCGTCCCTCCCGGACTTCAATCCGCTGTTTCAGATGCCGCATGGCGGCGTTCATTTCAGCGGCTTTGTGAGCTGGTCGCTGGGCACGCCGGATGTCCCGCTCTCGGGAATCCCGTTCCAGGGCATCGTCGATCGTGTGGCGTCGGGCGCTTACAAGGCCAAGCCTGCGAAGGTCTTCCGGTTCGAGCAGATCCGCGAAGCCCATCGACTGATGGAATTGAACGAGGCGAACGGCAAGATCGTCGTCCGGGTCTGAAGGCCGCGCCGGAAATCCGCCTCTTTCGAAATCGCGAATCCGGCTAGATTGCCGCGCGATGTCCCGTGCCGGAGAACCCGTTTCGCTGACGAAGGCCGCAGCCAGGCATATCTGGCTGCGCGCCCAGCGGCTCGACATTCAGGCGCCGTTCGGTGACGGGCCGCAGGCGACGGCGGCGGCCGTCGAACATCTCGGCTATGTGCAGATCGACACCATCCATGTGATCGAGCGCTGCCACCATCACATTCTCTGGAACCGCATCCCCGCCTATCGACGCGCGGATCTGCATCAGGCCCAGAGCCTCGACAAGAGCGTGTTCGAATACTGGACCCATGCGCTGTCCTATGTGCCGGCCAAGGATTTCCGGTTTTTCATGCCGGCCATGAAGCTTCACCGGCGCGAGGGCCACCAATGGTTCAAGGAGGTCACGCCGGCGAGCCTGCGCAAGGTGATGCGGCTCCTGAAGAAGGATGGCGCGCTGACCATCCGCGATATCGACGATGACGTGCTGGTGGAGAAGGTGCACGCCTGGGCCAGCCGCAAGCCGTCGAAGCGGGCGCTGCAACTGGCGTTCTACGAAGGCCGGGTCACCATCAGCGAGCGCAACGGCATGCTCAAGACCTATGAGCTGATGGAGCGGCATTTCGGTTGGCAGAGGCCACCGAAGCCCGCCTCCGCGCGCGAGATCACGCAATACCTGCTCGACCGCGCACTTCGAGCCCAAGGCGTCGTCAGTCTCGATTCGATCTGCCATCTCGATGCGCCGAGCAAGCCTGCGGTCCGGCGCCTGATCGAGACCAAGGTCCGCCGCAAGGAGCTGGTGCCGGTCGCGCTCGAAGGCGCAGGGAAACAGGAGCACTGGGCGCTGCAAGAGACGCTGGAGGCGGCGAGCGAGGCGGCCGCCGATCTCGTGCATATCCTTTCGCCGTTTGACCCGCTCATCATCCAGCGCAAGCGGACGCATCTGATCTTCGGCTACGAACATCGCTTCGAGGCCTATGTGCCCAAGGAAAAGCGCCGCTTCGGCTATTTCGCGCTGCCGGTTCTGGTCGGCGACGACATCGTCGCAGCGCTTGATCTCAAGACCGACCGCCAGAACAAAAAGCTCTTGCTGCAGAAATGGAACTGGGTCGGCGCCGGCGCGGCAAAGAGCTCGCGCAAGGACTTAAAGCGCCGGATCGAGGAAGAGCTGCACCGTTTCGAGCGGTTTCAGCTCGCGGAGTGAGGCGCCGCGCCGCAGGCCGTAGCAACCCGCCGCCACCCGCAGTGCAATGCCCCGGCCGATCAACTGTCGCTCACGAAATCCTGATTACTGACGAATATTGACATTTATCATTCAATAATCAACACTCCCCATAGGCCTAAGCCGAAGGAGAGTCCCGATGTTCGCCCGTTCCATTTTTGCTAACTACTTCAGGCTTTTAGCTGGGGTGTCGTTGGCGCTGATCGCGATCGCCTTGGCCGGCTGCGACGACAAGGTTGCCGAGAAACCGGCGCCGTCGCGGCCCGTTCTGGTCGCCACCGTCCATTATGAGCAGGAATTGCCGGAGCGCAGTTTTGTCGGCACCATCAAGCCGCGGATCGAAACCGATATGGGTTTCCGGGTGCCGGGCAAGGTCGCCCGCCGCCTGGTCGAGGTCGGCCAGACCGTCGATGTCGGCCAGCCGCTCGCAACACTCGACGAGATCGATCTGAAATTGCAGGCCGAGCAGGCCGAGGCCGAATTCAGCGCCGCCACCGGCGTGCTGGCGCAGGCGGGTGCCGCCGAGCAACGCGCCAAGGACCTTCGCGCCAAGGGCTGGGCCACCGACGCCCAACTGGATCAGGCCAAGGCCACCGCCGATGAGGCACGGGCGCGGCTCAATCGCGCCGAACGCTCGGTCGAGCTCACCAAGAACTCCCTTTCCTACGCGACACTTCTGGCGGACAGCCGCGGCGTCGTCACCGCAACCCTGATCGATCCCGGGCAGGTCGTGGCCTCCGGACAGGCCGCGATCCGCATCGCACGCTTTGCCGAGAAGGAAGCCGTCGTCGCGATTCCCGAGACGCTGGTCGGACGCGCCAAACATGGCGCGGCGAGCGTGACGCTGTGGTCGGAGCCGAACAGAAAATACGCCGCGAAGCTGCGCGAGATCGCACCATCGGCCGATCCCGCGACGCGGACTTATCTGGCGAAATTTTCGCTGCCAGACGCCGGCGAGGAGGTCTCGCTCGGCATGACAGCGACGCTGACGCTGGCCGATGCGCAGACCGAGCGGGTGGCGCGGCTGCCATTGTCTTCGCTGTACAGCCAGGGCGGCGATCCCTCGCTCTATGTCGTCGATGACAAGGGCGAGCTGACGTTAAAGCCGGTCGCCGTCAAATCCTACGAGAGCAGCAGCGTCGTCATCGCGGGCGGCGTCGATGAGGGCGCCAAGATCGTCGTGCTCGGCGTGCAGAAACTCGATCCGAGCCAGAAGGTCCGGGTCGTGTCGTCGCTGTCGTTCTAGTCCAATTCATTGGAGGGTGTGATGAAGCGCTTCAATCTGTCGGGCTGGGCGGTCAGCCATCCGTCGCTTGTTCTGTTCCTGATCATTGCGCTGGGTGCGGCCGGATTCTTCTCCTACGAGAGGCTCGGCCGCGCCGAGGATCCTTTCTTTACGGTCAAGGTGGTGAACGTCTCGGCGATCTGGCCGGGCGCTACCGCTGCCGAGATGCAGACACAGGTCGCCGACCCCATCGAGAAGAAGCTGCAGGAATTGCCCTATTTCGAAAAGGTGCAGACCTATTCGAAGCCCGCGTTCACGGCGATGCAGGTCACGTTCCGGGATTCTACGCCGCCTAAGGAAGTGCCGTATCTGTTTTATCTCCTGCGCAAGAAACTGGTCGACGTGCAGGGCCAGTTACCCGCCGGCCTGCTCGGCCCGGTCGTCAACGACGAATTCTCCGACGTCGATTCGATCCTCTATATGATGACGAGCGACGGCGCCGACTACGCGCAGCTCAAGAAAGCCGCCGAAGGCATGCGCCAGCGGCTGTTGAAGGTATCGGGCGTGACGAAAGTCGATCTCTACGGCACCCAGGACGAGAAGATCTACGTCGAATTCTCGCACGCCAAGCTAGCTACGCTCGGCATCACGCCGCAGGCGCTGTTCGATTCGCTCGCCAAGCAGAACAACGTCGTGCCGGCCGGCACGGTCGAAACTTCCTCGCAGCGCGTGCCGCTGCGCGTCACCGGCGCGCTCGACGGCGTCAAGGCCGTGGCGGAGACGCCGGTCGAGAGCAACGGCCGCGTGTTTCGCCTGGGCGATATCGCTACCGTCACCCATGGCTTCGCCGATCCGCCGAGCTTCGTGGTGCGCCAGGAAGGCAAGCCCGCCATCGGTATCGGCGTGGTCACGGCCAAGGGCGCCAACATCCTCGAGCTCGGAAAGGATGTTGCGAACGCCACGGCCGAATTCATGAAGGCGGTGCCGCAGGGCATCAATGTCGACCGGATCGCCGATCAGCCGGAAGTCGTCGAGCACGCGGTCAGCGAATTCGTGCATTCCTTCATCGAGGCGCTGGCGATCGTGCTGTTCGTCTCTTTCGTGGCACTTGGCTGGCGCACCGGCATCGTGGTGGCGGCATCGGTGCCGCTGGTGCTTGCGATCGTCTTCATCGTGATGAACGCGATGTCGCTCGATCTGCATCGCATCACGCTCGGTGCCCTGATCATCGCGCTCGGCCTGTTGGTCGACGACGCGATCATCGCGGTCGAAATGATGGTGGTGAAGATGGAGCAGGGCTGGGACCGCATCCGCGCGGCGTCCTTTGCCTGGGAATCCACCGCCTTTCCGATGCTGACGGGAACGCTGGTCACGGCGGCCGGTTTCCTGCCGATCGGCTTTGCCAATTCCGCGGTCGGCGAATATGCCGGCGGCATTTTCTGGATCGTCGCGATTGCGCTGGTCGCGTCCTGGTTCGTGGCGGTGATCTTCACGCCCTATATCGGCGTCAAGCTGCTGCCGAACATCGCGGTCAGCCACAACCACGATCCGCATGCGGTCTATGAGACCCGCATCTACCGTGCACTGCGCAGCATGATTCAATGGTGCGTCAGCCACCGCCTCACCGTCGTGCTGGCGACGGTTGGGGTGTTCGTGCTGTCGATTCTGGCTTTCGGTCACGTCCAGCAGCAGTTCTTCCCGCTGTCCGAGCGGCCCGAATTGTTCCTGCAGTTGCGCCTGCCCGAGGGCACCGCGTTCAACGTCACGGAAAAGTCGGTGAAGAAGGCCGAGGCGCTTCTGAAGGGTGACCAGGACATCGCGACCTATACGTCCTATGTCGGCCAGGGCTCGCCGCGCTTCTGGCTCGGGCTAAGCCCGCAGCTGCCCAACGAAGCCTTCGCCGAGATCGTGATCGTCGCCAAGAACGTCGAGGCGCGCGAGCGGATCAAGGCGCGGATCGAGAAGGCGGTCGATGACGGCGAATTGACGGAAGCGCGCGTGCGCGTCGATCGCTTCAACTTCGGCCCGCCGGTCGGTTTCCCCGTGCAGTTCCGCGTGATCGGCCCGGATCCGCAAATCGTGCGTGACATCGCCTACAAGGTGCGCGACATCGTCAAACAGAACAGGAATATCAAGGATCCGCAGCTCGACTGGAACGAACAGTCGCCCTATCTGAAGCTCGTGGTCGATCAGGACCGCGCCCGCGCGCTCGGCTTGACCCCGCAGGACGTTTCGCAGGCGCTCTCCATGCTGATTTCAGGTGCGCCGGTCACGACGGTGCGCGACGGCATCGAGAAGGTCGATGTGGTGGCGCGCGCGGTGCCGTCCGAACGGCTCGATCTCGCCCATGTCGGCGACCTCACCGTGACCTCGCGCAATGGCGTCGCGGTGCCGCTGCAGCAGATCGCCAGGATCGAATACGCCCACGAGGAGCCGATCATGTGGCGGCGCAACCGCGACATGGCGATCACCGTGCGCGGCGACGTCGTCGACGGCGTGCAGGCGCCCGACGTGACCAACCAGATCTGGCCGAAACTGCAGGAGATCCGCGACCACCTCGAGCCGGCCTACCGGATCGAGCCGGGTGGCGCGTTCGAGGAATCCGCCAAGGGCAATGCCTCGATCTTCGTGCTGTTCCCGGTGATGGTCATCGTCATGCTGACGCTATTGATGATCCAGCTGCAGAGCTTCTCGCGCCTGGTGCTGGTGTTCCTGACCGCGCCGCTCGGCATCGTCGGGGCGTCGCTGGGGCTAAACGTCGCCAATCAGCCGTTCGGCTTCGTGGCGCTGCTCGGGCTGATCGCGCTCGCCGGCATGATCATGCGCAATGCGGTGATCCTGGTCGACCAGATCGAGACCGACGTCGCCCACGGCCTGACGCCGCCGGGAGGCCATCGTCGAGGCCACCGTCCGGCGCGCCCGTCCGGTGGTGCTGACGGCGCTTGCCGCCATCCTGGCGATGATTCCGCTGTCGCGCTCGGCGTTCTGGGGCCCGATGGCGATCACCATCATGGGCGGCCTGTTCGTTGCAACCTTCCTCACCTTGCTGTATCTGCCGGGCCTCTATGCGCTTTGGTTCCGCAAGAGCCTTGAAGAAAGCGGTGGAAGCGAACATCTTGAGCTTGCGCCGCAACATCCCGACGCCGCCCAACCCGCATTTCCACTTGCTGCGGCGGCGGAATAATTGAAGATTGAGGCATTGATTTGGGCGCACGGACATGACGCTGGTTTCGGAACATATCGAGCCGGACACCCGGGAACGTATTCTCGTGGTTGCCGAACGGCTGTTTCGCGAGATCGGCTACCAGAAGACCACCGTCGGCGACATCGCCAAGATGCTGCGGATGAGCCCGGCCAACGTGTACCGCTTCTTCGATTCGAAGAAGGCGATCCACGAAGGCGTCGCCCGCAGCCTGATGGGGGAAGTCGAGGTAGAGACCCAGCGGATTGCGAGTACGCCGGGTCCGGCGACGCCCCGCTTGCGCGAGCTGCTCAAGACCGTCCATCGCATGAATTCGGAGCGCTATGTCGGCAATTCCAAGCTTCATGAGATGGTCGAGATCGCGATGGAGGAAAGCTGGGAGGTCTGCGTCGCCCATATCCAGCGGGTCACCGAGAGTATCGGCGCGGTGATCGCGCAAGGAATGGCCTCGGGTGAATTCGAGAAGGCGGACGTGCCGCTGGCGGCGTTGTGCACCTGCACCGCGATGATCCGGTTCTTCCATCCGCAGATGATCGCGCAATCGGTCAACAAGCCCGGCCCGTCGATCGACCAGATGATCGACTTTGTTCTCGCGGGGCTCGCGCCGCACGGCCAACGGGTAGCCTCCGGCGGAATGTAGCAGGAAGAGCGACGTGGACGCATCAAGCCCGAAGGACCTGCATTATTACGAGCCGCGCAACGGCCACGGCCTAAGGCACGACCCGTTCAACGCCATCATCGCCCCGCGGCCGATCGGCTGGATCTCCTCGCGCGATGCCAGGGGCAACGTCAATCTCGCGCCCTACAGCTTCTTCAACGGCTTCTGCTACACGCCGCCCATCATCGGCTTTTCCTCGACCTCCTGGAAGGACAGCGTCGCCAATATCCAGGAGACCGGCGAATTCGTCTGGAATCTCGCGACCATGGACGCTGGCCAAGCAGATGAACGCCACCGCCGCCCATGTCGCCCACGAGGTCAACGAATTCTCGATTGCGGGGCTGACGGCCGCGCCTTGCAAGCTCGTCAACGTGCCCCGAGTTGCCGAAAGCCCGGTCTCGTTTGAATGCAAACTGTCGCAGATCGTTCAGTTGCAGGGCGCCGACGGCAGGAAGGCAAACGCCTGGCTCACCCTCGGCGAGGTCGTCGCCGTCCATATCGACAAGGCCATGATCAAGGATGGCGTCTACCAGACCGCGCTCGCGCACCCCATCGTACGCGCCGGCCGCAAGGGCGACTATTTCGAAATCAGGCAGGACGCCATGTTCGAGATGCCGCGGCCGGACTAGATCGTTCCTTTTGCGTTAAGTTGCTGATCACATTTCGGAACCGTTGGGGTTACCGGCGGTTATCTGCACGCATTTCCGCATCAATTTCGTTTTATTTTGAATACGAAGTTTCAACCGAATCTCACGCATTGCGCTAGAGTGCTTCGTCTATTGGCATAAGTGGAGCTGCTTCAATCGCGCCGTCTGCGCCGACCAAGAGGACATCGCCATGAGCTCCTTCCGCCGCGATTTCATCACCAAGCCGATCTTCTCCTGGGCTCGCGGCGTTTTGCCGGCGATGTCGGATACCGAGCGCGAGGCGCTGGAGGCCGGCGATGTCTGGTGGGACGCCGACCTCTTCACCGGCAATCCCGACTGGTCGAAACTGCTCCGCGAGGCGCCGGCGGCGCTGACGGCCGAGGAGAAGGCCTTCCTCAACGGCCCGGTCGACGAGCTCTGCGCGATGCTCGACGACTGGAAGATCAATTGGGAATGGCGCGACCTGCCGGCGCGAGGCATGGGATTTCATCAAGCAGAAGAAATTCTTCGGGATGATCATCCCGAAGGAATATGGCGGGCTCGGCTTCTCGCCCTATGCGCATTCGGAAGTGGTGCGCAAACTTTCGTCGCGCTCGCTGGCCGCCGCCGTCACCGTGATGGTGCCGAACTCGCTTGGGCCCGGCGAACTCCTGATGCGCTTCGGCACCAAGGAGCAGCAGCAGCGATGGCTGCCGCGGCTCGCCGATGGCCGCGACATTCCCTGCTTCGGACTGACCAGCCCGGAGGCGGGCTCGGACGCCGCCTCGATGATCGACTCCGGCATCATCTGCAAGGGTACTTTCGAAGGGCGCGAGGTGCTTGGCTTACGGCTCAACTGGCACAAGCGCTACATCACGCTCGGCCCGGTCGCGACCCTGCTCGGGCTCGCCTTCAAGGCTTATGATCCCGACCATCTCGTGGGGTCGCAGGACGAACTCGGCATCACCGTGGCGCTGATCCCGACTCATCTTCCCGGCGTCGAGATCGGGCACCGGCATTTGCCGGCAATGCAGGTGTTCCAGAACGGCCCGAACTGGGGCAAGGACGTGTTTATCCCGATGGATTACATCATCGGCGGTCAAGACGCGTCTCGGCCAGGGTTGGAAGATGCTGATGACGGCGCTTGCCGCCGGCCGCGGCATCTCGCTGCCCTCGCTGTCGGCAGCGGGTGCGGCCTTTGCCGCGCGCACCACCGGCGCCTATGCGCGGATTCGCGAGCAGTTCGGCATTTCCATCGGCAAGTTCGAAGGCATCGAGGAGCCGCTCGCCCGCATCGCCGGAACCGCCTATCTGCTCGACGCGGCACGGCGGCTGACCTGTGCGGCGCTCAACCAGGGTCATCATCCGGCGGTGATCTCCGGCATCATGAAGCTGCAGGCCACCGAGCGGATGCGGATCGCGATCGACGACGCGATGGACATCCACGGCGGCAAGGCCGTGATCGACGGCCCGCAGAATTATCTGGGCAGTCTTTATCGCTCGGTGCCGGTCGGTATCACGGTGGAGGGCGCCAATATCCTCACCCGCAATCTGATCGTATTCGGGCAGGGCGCGATCCGCGCGCATCCGTATCTGCTGCAGGAGATGAACGCTCTCGGCGACGAGGACCGTGCCAAGGGACTGGACGACTTCGACCGGGCGTTCTGGAAGCATGTCGGCCACAGCTTTACGACGATGTTCCGCGCCTGGGGCCGAAGCTGGAGCTTCGGCATGTTCGCGCCGGCGCCCGATGCCGGCGGCGCAACAAGGTTCTATCGGCAGCTCTCGCGCTATTCGTCGGCCTTTGCGCTCTGTGCCGATATGGCGCTGCTGACGCTGGGCGGCGCGCTCAAACGCAAGGAAATGCTTTCCGCGCGGTTCGGCGACATTCTGTCCGAATTGTATCTGCTCTCGGCGGCGCTCAAGCGCTGGCAGGACGAGGGCCGCCGGGAGCCCGACTTTGCGGCGCTGGAATGGTGCATGGCTTCAGGCTTCCGCACCATCGAGAACCGCTTCGCGGAAATTCTGGCGAATTTGCCAAATCGGTTTGTCGCCGTCGTCCTGAAGCTCCTGATCCAGCCCTTCGGCGCGCATGTGCTCGGCCCGTCCGATCGCGTGGTGCACGAATGCGCGCAGCTTGTGCTGGAGCCATCGGCGGCGCGCGATCGCCTGACGCCGGATCTCGCGCATGTCGAGGACGACGGCGGCGTCGCACGGCTGGAAAAGGCATTTCTGCTGGTCACCGGCACTGAAGAGATTGCCAAGCGCCTGCATGCCGCCCGTATTCATGATTGGCAGGAGGCGGTGAAGCGAGGCGTGATCACGCAAGCCGAAGGTGAAAGGCTTGCGGCAGCGCATCAAGCCGTCGCGAAGGTGATCGAGGTCGACGACTTCGCGCCGGAAACGCTGTCGCCGATCTACAAAAAGCCGGCCGAGGTGCATCAGTTCTTCCAGGAACTCGGTGAGACGAGGGCGGCAAGCTGATGGCGCGACCGGTCTTTATCGTCGACGGCAGCCGGACGCCGTTCCTCAAGGCGCGCAGCGGGCCGGGGCCTTTCACCCCGGTCGATCTTGCCGTTCAATGCGGCCGGCCGCTGCTCGCCCGGCAACCCTTCGCACCCACGGCTTTCGACCAGGTCATCCTCGGCTGCGTCAATGTCATTGCCGACGAGATGAACCCCGGCCGTGTCGCAGCCCTCCGGCTCGGCATGGGCGAGGCGATGGTGGCCTTCACCGTGCAGATCAATTGCGGCTCCGGCATGCAGTCGATCGACACCGGGTATCGCTATATCCGCGAGGGCGTTTCAGATCTGATTTTGGCGGGCGGTTCGGAAGCCCTGAGCTACGCGCCGCTGGTGTGGCCGCAGCAGGGGGTACGCTGGTTTGCCGGGTTGGCCGGCGCCAAGGGGATTCTCGCCAAACTGGCGGCGATCGCCAAGGCGCGCCCGGCTTACTTCAAGCCGGTCATCGGCCTTGAGCGCGGCCTGACCGATCCGATCACCGAACTCAATATGGGGCAAACCGCCGAAGTTGTCGGCCATCTCTTCGGCATTACGCGTGAGCAGTCGGACGCCTATGCCGCCGAAAGCCACAGGCGGCTGGCGAATGCACAAGCGCAGGGCTTCCTCAAAGGCGAGGTCGAGACCGCGTTTGACCGTGACGGCAAATTCTACGACCACGATGACGGCGTGCGGCCGGATTCCACGCCGGAGAAATTGGCCGGACTAAAGCCGGTGTTCGAGCGGCCCTGGGGCCAGGTCACCGCGGGCAATTCCTCGCAAATCACCGACGGCGCGTCCTGGGTGATCCTGGCTTCGGAAGAGGCGATCAAGGAGCACGGACTGACGCCGAAGGCCGTGATCGTCGACAGCCAGTGGTCGGCGCTCGATCCCTCGATCATGGGGCTGGGTCCGGTGCTGTCGGCGACCGCGCTCTTGAAGCGCAATCATCTATCGCTTGGGGATATCGAGACCTGGGAATTGAACGAGGCGTTCGCTACCCAGGTGCTGGGATGCCTTGCGGCCTGGAATGACGAAAAATTCTGTCGGGAGATTTTGGGACTCGAGGGCGCGGCGGGGCAGATCGATCATGCCAAACTCAATGTCGATGGCGGTGCCATCAGCCTCGGCCATCCCGTCGGCGCACGTCGGCAATCGCATCGTGCTGCACCTCGTCAACGCCATGAAGCGGCTCGGCACCACGCGCGGCATCGCCACCGAATGTATCGGCGGCGGGCAGGGCGGCGCCATGCTGATCGAAACGGCATAGGGAACGCCATGGACAGCAAAATCATGGACGTACTCGCCGATCGTGTGCTTGAACTCGGGCCAACGCCGGCCGCCACCGGTCCCTATCGCCATTTCAGGCTGACGCGGGACGCCGATGGCGTCGCCTGGCTGTTGTTCGACCGCGAAAGTGCCAGCGCCAACACGCTGTCGGCCGACGTCCTTGCGGAACTCGATTCGGTGCTTGCCGCACTGGAGAGCGAGCGGCCGACCGGGCTCGTCATTCGCTCGGCCAAGACCTCCGGCTTCATCGCCGGTGCCGACGTCAACGAATTCCGTGGCGCGACCGATCCGCGTCCCGTCGAAGCGGCCATCGGCCGGGCGCATGCGGTGATCGACCGCCTCGAAGCTGTGAGGTTCCCGAGCGTTGCCGTGATCCATGGCTTCTGCCTCGGCGGCGGGCTCGAAGTCGCGCTCGCCTGCCAGTCGCGGATCGCGATCGACGGCGCGCGCTTTGGCTTTCCGGAAGTGATGCTCGGCCTGCATCCCGGTCTCGGCGGCACCGCGCGCTTCACTCAGCTCGTCAATCCGATGCAGGCGATGACGCTGATGCTGACCGGAAAGACCATCGATGCGCGAAGGGCGAAATCGCTCGGGCTTGTCGATGCGGTGGCGCAGGAACGGCATGTCCGCAACGCCGTGAAGGACGCGGTATTCGGCCGTCTCAAGCGCGCCCGTCCGGGACTTCTGAACACCATTTTGAATTCTGGCCCGGCGAGGGGCCTTCTTGCCTCGCGGATGCGCTCCGAAGCCGGGAAGGCCGCGCCGCCTGAGCATTATCCCGCGCCGTATGCCCTGATCGAACTCTGGGAAAAACATGGCGGCGACAAGGCCGCAATGCTCGCGGCCGAGAAAACCTCGTTTGCCAATCTGATGGTGACGCCGACCGCGCAAAACCTGATCCGGGTGTTCTTCCTGCGCGACCAGATGAAGAAGCTCGCGGGGTCCGGCAACAGGATCGGCCATGTCCACGTCATCGGTGCCGGCGCGATGGGCGGCGACATCGCGGCCTGGTGCGCCAATCAGGGGCTACGGGCGACGCTAGCCGACATGAAGCCGGAGCCGATCGCCGGCGCCATGAAGCGCGCGGCCGATTTGTTCGGCAAGATCATGCGCAAGCGCACCGATATCCGCGACGCGCTGGATCGGCTCGTTCCCGATCTCGACGGCGAGGGCGTCCGCACCGCCGACCTGATCATCGAGGCGGTGCCGGAGAAGCTGGAACTGAAGCAGAAGGTCTATGCGGCGCTTGAGCCGCAGGATGAAGGCGGGGGCGATTCTCGCCACCAACACCTCAAGCATTCCGCTGCAGGATCTGCGCTCGACCTTGAAATCCCCGGAACGCCTGCTGGGCTTGCATTTCTTCAATCCGGTGTCGCGCCTGCAACTGGTCGAAGTCGTCAGCCATGACGGCAGCGATCCGCAATTGTTGAAGGAGGCGCTGGCCTTTGTCGGCGCCATCGATCGCCTGCCGCTGCCGGTCAAGAGCTCGCCGGGCTTCGTCGTCAACCGCGCGCTGACGCCTTACATGCTCGAGGCGATGGTGATGCTCGATGAGAACATCGACAAGGTCACCATCGATGCCGCCGCGGAAAAATTCGGCATGCCGATGGGACCGATCGAACTCGCCGACCAGGTCGGCCTCGATATTTGCCTCGCGGTCGGCGACATGCTGCGCTCGAAATTCGGCGACCTCCTGCCGCCAACGCCGGCATGGCTGCGCGAAAAGGTTGCCAACGGCGAACTCGGCCGCAAGACCGGCAAGGGATTTTACGTCTGGAAGGATGGCAAGGCCGACAAAGCCTCCGGCGCGCCTTCCGCGGCGCGGCCGACCGACGAAATGATCGACCGCCTGATCCTGCCGATGTCGAATGTCTGCGTCGCCTGCCTGCGCGAGGGTATTGTCGACAATCCCGACGCGGTTGACGGCGCGATGATCTTCGGCACCGGCTACGCGCCGTTTCGCGGCGGCCCGTTGAACTATGCCCGCACCCGGGGCGCGGAGAATGTGGCCGCAACCTTGCGCGCGCTCGCGCAAAAATTCGGCGGCCGGTTCACGCCGGATGCCGGCTGGGATAGTTTCAAATAATTCGATTTTGCTCCTATGGACTCCTGGAGATGACCGACACCCAAGCCATTCACGCCCCGCCGGTCACGGAAACCGAACCCTGCGGCGATCTTTGTACCCGAACGCTGGCGATGCCGGCCGACACCAACCAGAACGGCGATATCTTCGGCGGTTGGCTGCTCAGCCAGATGGACATCGGCGGCGGGGTGTTCGCCTCCAAGATCGCGAAATCACGCACCGTGACGGTTGCGATCGAGGCGATGAATTTCCGCAAACCGGTGTATGTCGGCGATCTCGTTTCCGTCCATGCCAATCTCGTCAAGGTCGGCAGGACATCGATCACGGTCCATCTCGAAGCCTGGGTCTTGCGCCGCAAGGAGATGCGGTCGATCCTGGTGACCGACGGCAATTTCACTTATGTCGCGATCGACGATCAGGGCCATCCGCAGGCCGTCCAGTACGATCAGCCGCCGATTTCGGCGTGACGGTCGATCGTCGTCATCCTCTCTGCGCCGCGCCCGAACCGCGCTTTTCATTGCCCCTCGGCTTGGCAACATGGCAGAATACGCCCGCGCGATCCCCTGTCGGTTAGTGAGAGTCGGGAGGTATTGTCATGAAAGGGATATTCCACTCAGGATATGTTTTGCTGATATGTGCGCTCGCCTCAATGGACATCGCCGCCGCGCAGTCCAACATGGGCTGCGCGCCGGCTAGTTCGACCATCGCCGCGCAAACGCTGCATTGCGAAGGCGGGGTTACGATCGTCGCTGAATGGGGCGCTCAATATACCCTGCTCGATAGGAGCGGCAAGGGTCGCGTGGATGGGGTCGAACTCAACAGCAAGGCCCTGCTGATCGAGGTTTCGAAGAAGCCGGCGGGAAACAGATTCGAGGTGATCACGCCGCAAGCGATCGCTGCGGTGCGCGGCACCAAGTGGGCGGTGGATGCCGCCGAAAACAAGACGTCCGTCTTTGTCGTCAACGGAAGGGTCGCCGTCGGACGGCGAACCGGCAGTCATAGCGTTACGCTTGGATCAGGCGAAGGCGTGGATGTCGAGGCGAGTGGCCCTTTGACCGTGAAGCGTTGGGGTGCTGCGCGCGTGTCTGCGCTGATGGCGCGCCTCGGACAGTAAGCGGCGAATGACAGGCCGCCATCTCCAGACCATCATCGCCGTGGTTTTGGCTGGAGTCTGGGGGTTTGGCATCTATTTCGAACACGGCCGCGGGCATCTGCGATTTCTCGATCGCGTCGAATCCACGACACTTGATCTTAGAACGCTGGTTCGCGGAGTGAGGGTGCCGCCCGACCTCGTGACCATTGTTGCGATCGACGACGCCATCGTGAAGCAGGAGGGCGTTTACCCGCTCCCGCGGGCCGAGCTTGCGAAGGTTGTGGACGCGATCGCGCGGCTGGAGCCGAAAGTCATTGCGGTCGATATTCTGCTGGTCGACAAGGGACCCGACCAGGCCGATGAAGCCTTGGCGAGATCGCTCGGCATGCGCCCCGCTGTCATTGCGGCGGCCGCGGTTTTTCCGGAAGCCAGCCAGTCGCTGTCTGCAGAAGGTGACCGCGGCCCGCTTGCCCGTCTTCCGGTGGCTGAGAGTTTCCTGCTGCCGCTGCAGAAATTTGCTGATCGTGCGAAAATTGGCGTGGTCAACGTGGCCACGGATCAGACGGGAGTACCCCGATCGATCCCGCTGCTGTTTCGAACAGACGATACGGTCGAGATGTCGCTGCCGCTTCGGGTTGCAGCGACGGCGATCGGAAAGGAGCCTGAAATCGAGTCAAATCGCGTGACGCTTGATCAACGATCGGTTTCCACGGATCTTGATCTTGTCCTGCCCATCACATTCTATGGTCCGCGCCGAACGATCCGGACAGTGAGCGCGGCCTCGGTGCTTGCCGGAGAACTTGCGCCTGACGCCATTCGAAACCGGATCGTCGTCCTCGGGGCGACCGTCACTGGTGCCGGAGATTATTTTTCCACCCCGTTCGAGCCGCGGTTGCCGGGAGTGGAAGTCATTTCGACGGCCATTACCCACCTGATGGCCGGAGATGGCGTGTCGCGAAATCGGTCGGTGCGCATTGCGGATGGTGTCGTGGCGGTCTTGCTGCCTGTGGTTCTGATTGGTCTCTTGGCGTGGCGACGAAGTGCCGTGGGCCTGATTGCAGCAGCAGTAGTCGTTCTGATCTGGACGGTGACGATCTTCGTGGCTTTCTCGTCCGGACTATGGTTGAGCGCGGCCGTACCGGTCGCTGCCGTCGTACCGCCGGTTGTCCTGTTCGGGGCCGTTCAATTGTGGTCGGGCAGGCGGCAGGCGCAGTACTTTGCCTTCAGGAGCGAATTGCTCGAGCAGTTTCAGGCGCCGGCCTTGCAGGATTGGTTGACCAGGGACCCGAAGTTTCTTGCCGAACCGGTTCGCCAAAATGCAGCCGTCGTCTTTATCGATCTGTCCGGATTCACGGCGCTGAGCGAGCAGCTTGGGCCGGACAGGACACGCGAGTTGTTGAAGGACTTTCATGCCCTGGTCGACAAGGAGGTGGTCGCCTGCGGCGGAATGGTCATGAGTTTCCAGGGTGACGGCGCCATGATCCTGTTCGGCCTGCCGGTGGCGGCGATTACCGATGCTTCGAGAGCGGCGGATTGCGCGCTTCGGCTTTGCGTGAGCGTTCAGCGATGGCTGGCCTCGTTCCCCCCGTCGACCGGATCAAGCCTTGGATTCAAGGTCGGCGCTCACTTCGGAATCGTTGTTGCCTCCAGGCTCGGCGGCGGAAGCTATCGTCACATCACCGCAACGGGCGATACCGTCAACGTGGCGAGCCGCCTGATGGAAGTGGCAGCCAGCCGTGAAGCGAAGCTTGCCGTGAGCGACGAGTTTCTCGACGCGGCTGGACGCGATTGTGCTCTATCAAAATCGGGTATTCTTGCCGGGCCGAGCGAAACGCAGATTCGGGGGCGTTCGGGCTCGCTCGCGATATGGCTCTGGCGCAGTGCAAGTTAGTCCGCGGCCAGCAGAAAGCTCAGCTTGTCGGAATCGTGCGGTGAGACACAGCTGATGGCAAGCCCGTCGGCGACGACGAAGCCGACGCCGTAAACCTCCTTGCCCGCCGCCTCATGGGCCCGATGCAGATCGCGCATGATCGCGGCGGTGTCCTTTCCGGTGACAAGATGCCCGGCCCGGGCCATCAATTGGAACGCATCGTCGTCCGGCAGCGCCGCCGAATTGAACTGAAACGATATCGCGGGTCTACCCTTGTTGATGGCCAGCACGACCCTCTCGGTGATCAGAGGATGGGAAAGTACGATAACGGTGTCGTCCTGGTCTACGGCGCGGCGAACCAGGCGCGCCTGCTCCTGCTCGATGAACTTTTGCGCGAGGTCGTCCCATTGATCCGCCTTGAGGGCGGACGTCGCCACGACACAGGTCATCGCCATGCCGGCGAACCCTGAGATGGCGGACATGACGACCCTGTTGCAACGCATGCGGTTCGATTCGGTCAGAATCTGTGCTGCCCGAACTTCGTGATCTCGTCTGACCCTGTCAACGAAAAAGCTCGCGGCAAGACCTGCGACGCGTCAGCTACCGCTCGCCCCCGGGCTTCAGTAGCCGCCTACTTTTCGGGCAGGATCGTCGGACATGTTGCGTGGCACTTCGGGGTAGGACCTCGGAGCCTCGACATGGTTGCTACCATGGCTCCGCTTGATATGCCGTTTCGTTACCTTGCCGCTGTCCGTGGCGGCCTCGGCGGGCGTGGCAAAGGAAACTGCCGTGAGTGCGGTGGCATACATCGCCAGCATTAACAGCCGGATCGCAAATTGTCGCATGCGTCGCTCCCGATGTGGTTCAAGGCAAATGCCGTGGCGATGTTGATGTCAGACCGCCACGGACAAATCGACGGCGTCACTAGACGAGGCTCGTGCCGGTCGGCTGGTCGAGCGCCAGGGCAAGTGAGCGATATTCGTCGCAATCGGTACCGCAGATCTTGCCGATCCGGCTCAGGTGGTATTGCGCCTGGTCCCGGTTGCCCTGTTCGAGCTGCCATAGCCCGTAATACTGCCAGGTTCGGACATGGTTTGGGTCGGCCCGCAGCGCGCGCTCGTACCAGATCTGCGAAACCTTGTAGTCGCCGAGCTTGCGATAGGAATAGCCGATCAGATTGGCGACATCGGCGCGGTCGTCGTGGCCGAGCGCTTTCAGCTGCTCGATAGCGGAAACATAGTCGTTGTGATCGTAGATCGTGGCGTAGGCCGCGCGATAGCCTTCGAGGAATTTGGGATCGTCGACGCTGGAACTCTTGTAGTGCTTCCTCTTCTTCTTGACTTCCTTGCTTTCCTCCGGCGGTGGCGATGGGATACCACCACCACCACCGCCCGCAGCCTTAGCTGGTGTGGCCACGGGAACCGCCGCCAGCGCCGTCACGTACATGGCCAGTGTCAAAATCCGGATCACAGATTTGGTCATGCGTCTCTCCCGAGGTGGTTAGAGCGGTCTAGCGGTGGTCCGATAATGTCACACCGCACCGGTGCAAACATTCCCGGGCGTTCACGCCAACGTGAGGGACGCTCATTGGCCGGCGGCCCGGCGCGGAGCCGCGCGGATGGCCTCGCCCGACGGCCAACTAAATTCTCAATTCTCCGGCTCTTCCGTTGATGCAAGCAACCAATCTGCCGCGTTGACCGGACGGCGGAACCGCCGCACCATGGGGTAGCTTTGTGGAAGGGGTACCGCTGTGATCGTTCTTTCGAACCGCCAGACCGAAATTCTCAATATCGCCCGCGCCCAGGGCCGGGTGATGGTGGAGGATCTCGCCCGGCGTTTCGAGGTTTCGGCGCAGACCATCCGCAAGGATCTCAACGATCTCTGCGATCATCGTTCGCTGACGCGGATTCATGGCGGCGCCATCATCGCATCCGGCGTCGAGAACCTCGCCTATGAGGCGCGCCGCTTTGTTGCCGCCGAGGAGAAGAAGGCGATCGGGGCGGCGGCGGCCGCGCTGATCCCGAACGGCTGTTCGCTGTTCATCAATATCGGCACCACGACGGAAGAGGTGGCGAGCGCGCTCACCTCGCATGAGGATTTGCTGGTTATCACCAACAACCTCAACGTCGCGATGCTGCTCTACCGCCATCCGCGCATCGAGGTGATCGTGGCGGGCGGCGCGGTGCGCCGGGCCGACGGCGCGGTGATCGGTTCAACCGCGATCAGTCTGATCGGCCAGTTCAAGGTCGACCATGCCATTATCGGCGCATCCGCGATCGACGAGGAGGGCGCGCTGTTCGATTTCGATTATCGCGAGGTGCAGGCGGCGCAAGCCATCATCGCCAATGCACGCAGCGTCATGCTGGTCGCCGATTCCACCAAGCTGCGGCGCAGCGCGCCGGTTCGCATCGCCGATATCAGCCAGATCAACACCTTTGTGACCGACGTCGCGCTGCCGACGGGACTTGCCAACATCTGCCAGACCCGCGGCATCCAGGTGATCGAGGCGATGACCAAACCTGCGGCCGACATTGACGAGCCGGTGGCGAAGACCGTCTCCACCATCACCCGGCTTCGCTGACGCGCGGCGCGGGAGAATGCCCCCAATCCGACCGTTGTCCGGTGGAAAAACTGCTTTGCTGTTGCTTTCACATTTGGTTGTGATTTAGGAAGCCTCCTTGGACCGTATTTTCGACCTCTTGATCATTGGGGGCGGCGTCAACGGCTGCGGCATCGCGCGCGATGCGGTCGGGCGCGGCAATTCCGTTTTCCTCTGTGAAATGAACGACTTGGCGAGCGGGACATCGTCGTGGTCGACGAAACTCGTGCATGGCGGTCTTCGCTATCTCGAATATTACGAGTTCCGCCTGGTCCGCGAGGCGCTGATCGAGCGCGAAATCCTCTGGCGAATCGCGCCCCACATCATCCGCCCGCTTCGCTTCGTTTTGCCGCATCACGATGGACTTCGCCCGGCCTGGCTGCTGCGGCTCGGCCTGTTCATTTACGATCATATCGGCGGTCGTCATCTGCTGCCGCCGACGCGCTCGGTCGACCTGAGGTGCGACGAAGTCGGAAAGCCGCTCGTTCTCAACCGCTACAGCAAGGGTTTTGAATATTCCGATTGCTTCGTCGACGACGCACGGCTGGTGGTGCTCACCGCGCGCGACGCCGCCGAGCGTGGCGCCGAAATCCGCACCCGCTCCCGCGCGGTCGAGATTCGGCAGGCGGATGGAATCTGGCAGGTCACAGTCGAGAACACTTTGGATCGCACCCACACCACCATCCGCGCCCGCGTGCTCGTCAACGCCGGCGGGCCATGGGTGGAGAACGTGCTGGCGTTAGGCTCGGGTGTCAACGCGCGGGCAAGGGTGCGGCTGGTGCAGGGCTCCCACATCGTGGTGCGCAAACTCTACGAGCACGATCGCGCCTACATGTTCCAGAACGGCGACGGCCGTATCGTTTTCGTCATACCCTACCAGGACGACTTTACGCTGATCGGCACCACCGATCGCGATTACGACGGCGACCCGGCCAAAGTGAAGGCCTCGAATGAGGAGATCCAGTATCTCTGCGATTCCGTCAGCGAATATCTGGCAAAGCCAGTCAAGCCTGCGGATGTCGTCTGGACCTATGCCGGCGTCCGCCCGCTCTACGACGATGGCGCAAGCGAAGCCAAGGCCGCCACGCGCGAATATGTCTTCGAACTCGACACCCCCGGCGGCGCGCCGCTGCTTTCGATCTATGGCGGCAAGATCACTACCCATCGGCGGCTTGCCGAGGAGGCGCTGGAAAAACTCGCGCCCTATCTGAGCGGCACCAGGGCGCGCGAGGGTTGGACCGGCAAGACGCCGCTACCCGGCGGCGACATCGACGTCTCGGCGATTGGGGCTTTGTCCGCCGAGCTGATGCGCAACCATCCGTTCCTCACGGCGGCGCACGCCAATCGCTTGGCGCATGCCTATGGCACGCGCGCCGGTAGACTGCTCGGCAACGCGAAATCGGAGGGCGATCTCGGCCAGTGGTTCGGCGCCAGCTTGACGGAGGCCGAAGTCAGGTACCTGATATCGCAGGAATGGGCTTGTACCGCCGAAGACATTGTTTGGCGGCGATCAAAGCTCGGACTGCGATTATCGCCACTGGAAATTGCCGTCATTGACGACTGGATATCCGCCCATCATGTCGCGCTCGAAAGTCCCTTGCCTGAAAGGGGTAGGGGACGTGAGCGTTGAGCCGGAGCGCATTTCGTTGGCGCTGCAGCAGACGCGCGACGGGCGGAGCACGCCAGAATTCTGGTGATCCCCACCGCGGGCGGGGGTCGTTTGTTCATTTCACCGATGATGGCCGCCGTCATTCGTTTGTTGTGGATCGGCCTTGTCGGCACAGATAGGGTGGCAACGCCGGTCGGAGAGGGGATTGAATTGTCGAACCTTGGCTCGCCCGCGTGATTTTGTTTGTTTCAGCGGTTGCAATATTCTGCATCGTTTCGGGGAAGTGAAAAGAGCAGATCCGGGATGGGCCTGATGTTGCCGCAATGGAGGGGGTCACCATGCGATATTTGGAGATAAGCAACGGTCCTGCGACAAGAACGCGCATCCTGATGACGACAGGCGCGCTTGCGTTGATGGCGGCATCATTTGCAATCACTGAGTTTGCTTTCGCGGACGAGGCTGCCGCCAGGAAATGGATCGATACCGAATTTCAACCCTCGACGTTGTCCAAAGAAGACCAGATGAAGGAGATGCAGTGGTTCATCAGGGCCGCTGAGCCCTTCAAGGGGATGGAGATCAAGGCGGTCTCCGAAACGCTGACGGTACATGAATATGAATCGCGGACGCTGGCGAAAGCGTTCGAGGAGATCACGGGTATCAAGGTCAAGCATGACGTCATCCAGGAAGGCGATGTCATGGAGAAGATCCAGACCCAGATGCTATCGGGCAAGAATCTCTACGACGCCTGGATCAACGGCTCCGATTTCGTCGGCACGCATTTCCGATATGGCCAGACCGTCGATCTCACGGAATGGATGGCCGGCGAGGGCAAGGACGTGACCAATCCCGGGCTCGATGTGAATGACTTTATCGGCAAGTCGTTCGCCACCGCGCCCAATGGCCGCCTCTACCAGTTGCCCGACCAGCAGTCCGCGAATCTTTATTGGTTCCGCTACGACTGGTTCTCCAATCCTGAATACAAGGCCAAGTTCAAGGCCAAATACGGCTACGACCTTGGCGTTCCCGTGAACTGGTCGGCCTATGAGGACATCGCCGAATTCTTCACCAACGACATCAAGGAAATCAACGGTGTCAGGATCTATGGCCACATGGACTACGGCAAGAGGGACCCATCGCTCGGACGGCGCTTCACCGACGCGTGGTTGTCGATGGCAGGCAACGGTGACAAGGGCATCCCGAACGGGCTTCCCGTCGACGAATGGGGCATCCGCGTGGAAGGCTGCCGTCCGGTCGGCTCGTCCGTCGAGCGCGGCGGCGACGTCAACGGCCCGGCGGCGGTCTATTCGATTGTCAAATATCTCGACTGGATGAAGAAATATGCCCCGCCGCAGGCGCAAGGCATGAGCTTCTCCGAATCGGGACCGGTGCCCGCGCAAGGCACCATCGCCCAGCAAATCTTCTGGTACACCGCCTTCACCGCCGACTTGGTGAAGCCCGGTCTTCCCGTGATGAATGCGGACGGCACGCCGAAGTGGCGCATGGCGCCGTCACCGCATGGCGCGTACTGGAAGGAAGGCATGAAGGTCGGCTACCAGGACGTCGGCTCGCTGACGCTGTTGAAGTCAACTCCGATGGACCGCCGCAAGGCGGCCTGGCTCTACCAGCAGTTCATCGTCTCCAGGACGGTATCCTTGAAGAAGAGCCATGTCGGTCTCACCTTCATCCGTGAATCCGACATCCGGGACAAGTCGTTTACCGAGCGCGCGCCGAAACTCGGCGGGCTGATCGAGTTCTACCGCTCGCCGGCGCGCGCGCAGTGGACTCCGACCGGCAGCAACGTCCCGGATTACCCGAAGCTTGCGCAACTATGGTGGCAGAACGTCGGCGATGCGTCGTTCGGTGTGAAGACGCCGCAACAGGCGATGGATTCGCTTGCCGCGGCACAGGACTCGGTGATGGAGCGTCTGGAGAGAGCCGGCGTGCAAGGTGCCTGCGGACCGAAGCTGAACAAGAAGCAATCGGTGGAACACTGGTTCGCGAAGTCGGCCAAGGAGGGAAATATCGCGCCCCAGCGCAGGCTCGGAAACGAGAAGCCGAAGGGCGAAACGGTGAACTACGACACGTTGATCAAGTCGTGGTCGGCCTCGCCGCCCAAGCGCGCGTCGTTGAACTGATAGAGAAACATGTCCCGGGCGCGATGCGGCGCGCTTGTGCCGCTTCGCAGAGCCGGGACCGACGGCACAAGTGGACCCCGGATCAGCGGCGCACCAGCATAGTGCGTCGAAGACGCGCGTAAACGCGCTAATGGCGCTGCGCTGCGTTGGGAACGCAAACAGCGAGGGCCGGGAGCGATCCCGGCCTTTTTTCTCCGTCATTGCAGGAAGAGGGGCTCTCTACTCCGCTGCGTCGGCGGCTTCCAGCGACGGATAGTCCGTATAGCCCTTGGCGCCGCCGCCGTAGAATGTCGCCTTGTCCGGCGCATTGAGTGGCGCGCCGCGCTTGAAGCGTTCGACCAGATCGGGATTGGCGATGAAGAGTTTTCCGAATGCGATCAGGTCGGCCTCGTTGGCGGCGAGCGCCTTGTTGGCGAGCTCAAGATCATAGCCATTGTTGGCGACGTAGGCGCCCTTGAAGCGGCGACGCAGGGAGCCGTAGTCGAACGGCGCGACATCGCGCGGGCCACCGGTCGCGCCCTCGATGACGTGGATATAAACGAGGTTCAGTGCGTTGAGGCGGTCGACGATATGGTCGAACAGCGGCTGCGGGTTGGAGTCGGAGATGTCGTTGGACGTGGTCACCGGCGCGATGCGGATGCCGGTGCGTTCGGCACCCGCCTCGGAAGTCACGACGTGAGCGACTTCAAGCATCAGCCTGGCGCGGTTCTCGATGGATCCGCCATAGGCATCGGTGCGCTTGTTGGCGCCGTCCTTGGCGAACTGATCGAGCAGATAGCCGTTCGCGCCGTGGATTTCGACGCCATCGAATCCCGCTTCCAGCGCGTTCGCCGCGCCGCGCCTGAAACTCTCGATGATCCCGGCAATCTCGGAAAGCTCGAGCGCGCGCGGCTCCGAAATATCGACAAAGGTGCCGCCGACAAACGTCTTGCCCCTGGCGCGGATCGCGGACGGTGCGACCGGTGCGCCGCCGTTCGGCTGCAGCGAAGCGTGCGAGATGCGGCCGACATGCCAGAGCTGGAGGAAGATGCGGCCGCCGCGCGCATGCACGCGATCCGTAACCTTGCGCCATCCCGCGACCTGTTCTTTGGAGTAGATGCCGGGGGTGTCCTGATAGCCCTGTCCCTGCTGTGAAACCTGACTTGCTTCGGTGACCAAAAGGCCCGCGGAGGCTCGCTGTCCGTAATATTCGACCGCCAGGGGACTGGGCACCAGGCCCCCGACCGCGCGGTTGCGGGTCAATGGCGCCATCACCAGGCGGTTGGGTAGCGTGATCGGGCCAAGCTTGAACGGCTCGAAGAGTTTGGACGGCGTGCTCATTTGTTGGGCTCTCGGTGGATGGCAAGGCGGAAGGGAAAGCGACAGACCACCGACATGTACATTCCTGCCTCTTATGGCAATGCCCGCGAGCTATCACGATTCCGCAGGCTAGCTCCGCACAAGATTGCGGCTCACGGTTGTTGGTGAAGGAATGAAAGTGCCGGTGGAGGAGGATACGTTCGACGTCGGGCAGGGGGCAGTAGAAGCATTCTACTCGGCGGGTGGTCGTTGGTTGGTTTTGTTTGGGTCAACGCCGCAACTACCTCATGCAAAGGTGCCTCCTCACCACGAGGGTCTTTCAACTCACCCCCAGAAAATCGCGCTTGCCGATCTCCACGCCATTGTGCCGGAGAATGCCGTGGGCGATCGCAGCGTGAAAAAAGAAATTCGGAAATGCAACGCGGTTGAGGAAGTCCTGGCCCTTGAGCGTCATCGTTCGCTCGGGTCCGGCGGGAAAGGTAACGTCGCGAGCGTCGGCGCCTTCGAATTGAGCGGGCTTGAAGGCCTTCAGATAGTCGGATGTCTTCGCCAGCCGCTGTCGCAACTCCGCAAACGTCTTTTCGGTGTCGGGCGTCGAGGGCACCTCGCTATGGGTGAGCCGCGCGCAGCCCTTGGCGGCAAAATCGCAGGCTAGCTGGATCTGACGCGACAGGGGGAACATGTCCGGATAGAGCCGCGACGCAAGCAACACGTCGGGCTGGATATTCTTAGCCGCGCAGTGCGCCTCGGCTTTGGTCAGTATGCCTGAGAGGGCACCGAGGGTTTGCAGGAAGGCGGGAACGGAAGCGTCGTAGAAGGACATGAGATGCTCTTTCGATGTGATTTCATTTGGGGCATCGCGCAGCGATGAACCCGGAATGACGGGATATCATTTTCCTTTCGTCATTGCGAGGAGCGAAGCGACCGAAGCAATCCATCTGGTCTCTCCCGCGAGCGCTATGGATTGCTTCGCGGAGCCAGTCTTCGGGCGCGTGTTCGCGCGACACGTTGGCTCGCAATGACGGCAAACGGCTGGCCTCAGTGACCGGGCCGGCCTACCGCACCACAGCCGCGCCCTGCACCGCTGGCACCGCACGGGGCCCTCGCATCCGCGCCAGCAATTCGGCGGTCGGCCAGGAATCCGCCGGCAGACCGTATTTGATCTGCATCGCCTTCACTGCGGTGCGGCTTTGCTGGCCCATCACGCCGTCGACCTTGCCGACGTTAAATCCCGCGCGCACCAGGAGCTGTTGCAGCTCCTTCAGTTCGTTGAAGGGCAGTTGCGCGACCCGTGCCGAGGGCCTCAGCATCGGCGGTGCGCCCGCGATACGGGTGGCGAGATAGCCGGCGGTGGTCGAGTAGATCAGCGAGTTGTTCCACTCGGTATAGGCGGCGAAATTGGCATAGGCGAGAAATGCCGGGCCCGTGCGTCCCATGGGCAGCAATAGCGAGGCCGGCTTGTCGTCGTTCGGCAACGGCTTGCCGTCGGGGTAGGTGACGCCGAGCTGCGCCCATTTCGAGCGCGGTAGCTGGATCGCGAGGTCGGCCTGGTCCCAGGGAAAATTAGATGTAGAATTGGCCGGCGCCGTGACGCGCACTTCCTGCAGCCAGGGTTCGCCGCGCCGCCATTTCAAGCCGCTGGCGATATAGTTCGCGGTCGAGCCGATCACGTCCTCCGGACTGTGCAGGAGATTGCGGCGGCCGCCGTAATCCACCGCATAGTTGAAATAATGCGTCGGCAAAAATTGCGTCTGGCCGAGTTCGCCGGCCCAGGACCCGATCATTTCTTCCGGCGAAAGATCGCCGCGGTCGATGATTTTCAGCGCGGCGATGGTTTCGCCGACGAACCGCTCGGAGCGGCGGCAATCATAAGCCAATGACACCAGCGAGCGCAGCGTCGGCAGGTTGCCCATATTCGCGCCGAAATCGCTTTCAAGTCCCCAGAACGCGGCGATCACCGCCGGCGGCACGCCGTATTCCTTCTCGGCGCGCGCAAACGCCGCCGCATAGGTCTTGATGCGCGCCTGGCCTTGCTGCATCCGGTAAGGCGCGGCCATGCGGCCGGCAAATTCGGTGAACACCTGCCCAAACACGCGCTGGCCGCGATCGCGGTTGACGATGCCCTGGTCGTAGACGAGATAGGGCGAGGCTTCCGCAATGGCGCGCTGCGACACGCCGGCCGCGACGGCCTGTTGCTTCAAATCAGCCAGGAAGCGGTCGAAGCTCGCGCCGTTATGGCAGGCCGCCGCGCGCGGAGAAGGTGAGGCGGGTGGTCTGGCTGGAGCTGCCGGCTGACCGAGCGGCGGGAGCAGTTGGGCGGAGGCCTGCTGGGATAGGCAAAGCATCGCCAGGCAAATGGCGCCGGGAAAAATTCGTGTTGTCGAAGACGTCCGCATGCACTTTCCGATTGGGTGAATTGAACGGAGGTCGTCCTCTGGTAGCACCATTCGGGCCCCGCCGTCATGTCCGGCCTTGTCGAAACGACCGGTGCTGCGGCGGTTGGGACGATTAAGCGAGTTGCGCAAGACGGAGCTGCAGCTCGGGGCCCGCGATGTCGGCCGCGCAGTCGTCCTCGCGCTGGCGGCTTCCGTGTTCAGTGCGCTGATTCGATTTCCGGGCCGATCATTTTTCTCGGATTAGGGTGACGCAGCTCGGCGTCTGCGAGCATCAGATCGCGCGGCTGGTCTGTCCGATCGGTGTGGCCGATATAAGCGAGAAGGAGCCCAGCGCCGTTGCCGCAGGGGCCGCGATGCAACTCCTGATCGAACGAGCGCACGCGAAGCCGGAGACGTGACGACGCCAGAATCAATACGGCGAGGTTCCGTGCTCTTGGCAGCACACGGGACCTCGCCGCAATTCACCGGCCGGAAACGACGCAGACTGGGGACCGTTTGGATCCTGGCTAATCCCTTCCTTGGCAAAAAGGGCAACGGCCGAGGATGTTGGTAGTCCATAGCGCGCTGGGGGTCCCAGCCGATGTTGAAATGCTACCCCGGGCTGCCGCCAATCCTAACTAAAGAAATGTTTAGTAAGGCTTGATGCACAGGCGTTTCCTCGCGCTCGCCCCGTAACCCTTAATGATTAATTTAGAATCGGGCAGGCGGATATGGTCTTACAATTTCAAGTCCGCCGCAGCGTTGCTTGGCTTGATTTGTTTTTGCGTATTGCGATTTTCTTCGAGGAACGGCGGCGCCGAACAACGATCGGACAAGACATGCGAAAGCTGGTCGCCGGTCTGATGTCTCTTTCTCTCACCTGCGGGCCCTGCGCGTTGGCACAGGAAACTGACAGTGCGGCCAAACCGAATTTTCCGCACCCCGGATACCTGCCACTGCCGCCGCATTTTCAACCGCGCCGCGCCAATGCTGCGGCAAAGGTAAATGTCGCGCCGCCGCTGATCCCGGTCTACGCGCAGCCGGCCTTGCCGGAAGAGGGTTTGCTCTGGGTTCCCGGCTTCTGGGCCTGGCGTGAAGCCGTGCCGGATTATTATTGGGTGCCCGGAACCTGGGTAAAGCCGCCGCGTAGCGGGTTACTGTGGACACCGGCCTATTGGAGCCGGGTCGACGGCGGTTATGTCTTTCACGCCGGCTATTGGGCGGAGGAGGTCGGCTTCTACGGCGGCATCGATTATGGCTGCGGCTATGAAGGTGACGGGTATCAAGGCGGCCGCTGGGAGAAGGGATCCTTCTTCTACAACAATGCTGCAAACAATCTTGGACCGCTCCGCGTTGCAAACGTCTACGATCAGGCGACCTCAGCCGGCAGCAAGGCCGCTCGCCTCAGCTTCAACGGTGGAAGCAGGGGAACAGCGGCGCGGCCGACGCCGCGGCAGGAAGCTCTCGCCGATGAGCCGCATGTCGGGCCCACAGCCGAGCAGCGGCAGCATTTTGAATTGGCGGCAATGGACCGCGCGCTCTATTCGAAGCTCAATCATGGCGAGCCGGGCGTGGCGGGCACTTCGCGTGCCGCGATTCTGGACGGGCCCGGGGTCACACGCAGCAACGCGTTGTTAGACCATGCCTCCGAGCCTGCGAGCGCCGTGACGACCGGCGCCAACGTGAAAAAGTAGGCGCAAGAAAAAAGGGCCGCTCACCCCGGGCAGCCCTCTCCAAGCCGTCGCAGCAACGTCTCGCGTAACCGCCGTTAGTCACCAGCCGACGGTATAACTCGATCCGCAGAAGCTGGGGTCGAATGCGTACGGCGAGCAATAGCCGTAACCGTAACCCGTAGCCAGCCCAACGCCGAGGCCTAATAGGCCAAGGCCAACATCGATGCCGCTGTCATCGTAATAGGGGCCGTAGCCGCCATAACCATAGCCGCCATAGCCGCCGATGAAGCGCCGGCTACCCCAGGCGCCGTGGCGATAGCCGCTGAAGCCGCGGACGCCGGCAAAATTGCTGCCACGCATGGCTCCATAGCTGCTGCGGAAACCGCCGCCGCCGCCAATGCCGCCGCCATGAAAACCGCCGCCGTGGAAGCCACCGCCGCCATGACCGCCGCCGCCACCATGACCGAAGGCCATCGCGCTCGTTGTCATCCCCGTTGCAAGCGCCACCGCCATCGCGCCTGCGAGAAACTGCTTCCTCATGAGAATCTCCTTAGACTTTGTCGTTCACCAATATTGGCTGATGAACCAACCGCCCCCGCAATGAAGTGGTTGCGCGGGAGATCAAGTCCGGCAGGTAAAATTAATATTATGAATCGAGTTCTACCGCTCTTCGTCCGGATGCACCCGGAGGTACGGCGCAATCTCGCGCGTCTCGGTCAGCTTGATGATGTACGCTGGCGGGCCCTATGCGGCCTTTCCGGCACGATCTGCATTTCAACGATGCCTTGAGCGGCGGCGTGGTTAGCGCGACGTGACGCCGGCGTAATTTACTTGACGAAGAAGGTCAATCCGTCCGTAGCGGGCCGCCCTACTAAGCGGCCGAAGGGCGCGACCCCTTCATAATAGGTGGAGCCGTAACCCCAGCCGCTATCGCCGCCGACAATGTGCCGGCCGCTCCAGCCATGATGCCGGCCATGTCCGAAGCCGCTGCGATGCAAGCCACCGGCGCCGCCATGGTCGAAGGCCATCGCGCTGGTCGTCATACCTGTTGCGAGAGCCACGACCACCGTGCCCGCGAGAAGCTGTTTCCTCATCGGAACCTCCTGAACCCGATCCTACACCAACATCGGCTGCCCGACCAACGGAAGTCGTATGCGGATAGTTGCAACCATGCCGGTAAAATGATTACGCGGGATGCGGTGCACGTGGGCGCGATGTTGGAACTGGGCGACGGCGCGACAATGCGCTCGTGCGGGCTATGGGCTCAACGCTCCTCGTCTGGATGCGCCCAGAGATATGGCGTGATCTCGCGCGTCTCCGTCAGCTTGATCATGTGCACCGGCGGCGCGTTGCGACCTTTCCGGCACGATCGGCATTTCAACGATGCCTCGAGCTTCCACAGCGGCGTGTCGCGCGGCCGGCGGATGGCGTCGAGCGGCAGGCTCGCTCGCGTCTTGCAGCGGTTGCACTCGACCTCCAGCCAGCCGAGCCCGCCATTGAGGCATTGCGCGATCGTCGGTGACGGCTGCGCCGGCCCGCCATAACCCTCCATCCGGATCGACCACGCTTCGGCTTCCGCGCGGTCGGCTTCGCGAAGGGCCATGATGGCCGCTTCGCGCGCGTTCTTGGCGCGGATCTTCGCGCCCATGATCGTGCCGCCATAGATCGATTGGCGAGACTTCGTGCTCATGGCGCAGCATTACAGCCGCGCTTTTGCCGCCGCGCAACGCCACTAGGATTAGAGGTGTGGGGCGAGCCGACCACACCACGGCTTCGTCGATGCATCGCTCGGTTGCGAAGGCGTGGCGTTTACATCCGAGTCGAAATCGCCCGGTTTTCCTTGCCGTCATTCCGGGGCGATGCGAAGCATCGAACTACGATGTGCAATTGCACATCGGAGAATCTCGAGATTCCTGGTCTGGCGCTAACGCGCCATCCCGAAATGACGACGAAGGCGAACTACTATCACAACGACATCGGCTCCGCCCGCGTTTCGATCGAAGGCAGCGGCTCATCATGGATCCTGGCCTCGAAGCCGCGCAATCTCTGATAGATCGAAATCAGCTCGACGATGGTGCTCCAGGAATTGACGAGATACTGAAACGAGGTCCGCACCTGGGTGAATGCGTTGAGGATCTGGTTCATCGAACCGAGCGTGATCTTGCCGGCCACGATGGTCGGCCCGAGCAGGATGTAGGGAAACACGACGTCGGTCTGCAAATAGACGATGCGGCCGATGTTGAAATACAGGAAGTTCAGGTAGAGCCGGAAATAGTTGTGGCGAATATTGCCGAACAGCTCATCCAGTGTCGGCGGCTGGGCGCGGGCGGGATCGTCTTCGCCAAGCACGAGCTCCTTGCGATAGGCCGCCTCGACGCGCTGATTGAAGAATTCAATTGCGGGCAACCTGATGCCGATCAACGCAAGCGCGCCGGTGCCTAGCACCGACCAGATCACCGCAGCGAACACTAACGGATAGGGAATCGAGCCGATCAGCGGCAACTCCGTGATATTGCTGGAGAGCCTCAGCAGCACCGGCAGGAAGGCGAGTAGCGTCAGCACGGCGCTGATGAGATTGACGCCGAGACCTTCCATCGTGGTCGCAAACCGCATGGTGTCTTCCTGCACCCGCTGCGAGGCGCCCTCGATGGTGCGCAGACGCGGCCAATTGGTGACATAGAAATCGTTCATCGCGGTGCGCCAGCGGAAGATGTAGTGGCTGACGAAGAACCGCGTCATCACGCCGACCACGACCGCAACCAGCGCGATGCCGGCGAAGGTCGATAATTCGGCATAGAACTCCTCGATCGTGACCGGCTTTGATTTCGAAAGCGCGGCCTGCACAAGGTCGTAGAATGGTCCGTACCAGCTGTTGATGGCAACGCTGACCTGGACCTGAAAGTAAGAGGTGAACAGGATCAGCGCGGAGCCTGCAATCGACCATGGCGCCCAGGGATGCGGCGCGAACGCGGTCCAGGCGCCGGCGAAAATGGCGACGCTGAGCGCAAAATAGAGGTCGAACCAGAGCGAGCGTGCCGACCAGAACAGCGACACCCCGACGACGCCGGGGGCCGACGATCCGATCAGATCGTCGGCATAGCCGTACCAGAGCGCCATCGAAAGCGCTGTCCAGGCGATGGCCGACAAAAAGAACGGTTTTGGGCGGGGGAAGAAGGAAACGAACATTTGGGGGATATCCACTTTCGGGAGGTCAGGTGCGGCAGTGGCCTGAAGGCACCATAGCGGGTGCGGCGGATTAGCCAACGGCTAGCTCTCTGAAAAGGCGGTGATGTCAGTGCCGTTCGTCTGTTTTCGTAGGGACGACGTCGCCGATGCCATTGCTTGCGTCGAACTGATTTGCCCGTCGGGTGCCGTTCGTGACTACGTGGCCAGCCTTTTGTCCAGCCCATTTGATAAAAATATTTCTGTTTTTCCGAAATGCAAATCAGGCGTATATCTTGCCCCGTCCCGTCTCGATAAGAGGGGCGTTGCGCATCGTCACGAACGTTGAGGCGGGATGCGGTGGACGCGGGCGGCGCTTTCGACGGGAGCGCCGACCCGCGGACGGCGAAGTCGTGTGGTCCTGACGCCCCGACGCTGGCGTCAAGTCTGTGGAGGCAACCTTCGCAGGCGACGGTGGCAAGAAAGCCCGGTCACCGGGGAGAGCGCGAAGTAAGCCGTTAAAACCATTGCGCGGGGAAAGCCGGATGATTCCGCTTGAACCTGTGGTGACTACGCTCATGTGCTATTTCATTTCGCACGCGAGGCTTCTGTAACGGGCATCGAAGAGTCAATCCCTTTTTGCGTTATCCATTCGCCGGGCACGTGCTTCTGTCCGGGATCGGCACAAGGCCGTCGCCTGATGGGGTTCATGAGAGGAACAGGTCGGCCAATCTGCGGAAAACGTGATCGCATCGTTGGTTGCGTCGACAACTCGCGTGACGGCCTGGCCTGGTCCATCGTCCCGGCGAAGGGACTTCGCTTCGGGGAGAGCCTGGTGCGGTGGCCCGCCCGAAAACCGGTTTGTCCTCCGTGTTTTAGGCCGTTGCTGCCTTCGCAGCCGGATTGAACGGCACATTATCCTTGAGCATGCGGAGCATGATCACGGCGAGCTTGCGGGCCAGCGCCACCTTGGCCTTGTTGGTGCCGGCGCGTCGGGCGATCCGCATCGCCCAGCCTTTGAGTTTCGAGCAGCCCTTGATCGGCTTCGTCAGCATGATGTGGGCCGCCTCGTAAAGCGCTTCGCGCACTGAGGCATCACCGTGCTTGCTGATGCGGCCGGTGTAGTCGGTCTCGCCGGACTGATACTTCTTCGGGGTCAACCCGAAATGCGGCCCCGCCGGCTTCGATGACGTAAAGCGGGAGGGGTCATCGATCGCGCAGGCAAAGGTCAGCGAGACGATCGGCCCCACCGCCGGCGTCGACATCAAGAGCCTTGCCTTTTCATGAAGACGCGACATCGTGCGCACGCGCTTCTCAAAACCGTTGAACTCTGCAAGCAGAACGGCCCGCGCCCGCAACAGCGCCTCGCTGATGGTCTGAAGGTTCGGATGCCCCTTCACCAGTTCTTCGATGCGTCCGGCAAAGTTGGTCCGCGTCGTCTTGCCGACCTTCAGCCCGAAGCCGCGCAGGATCCCGCGCAGGCTGTTCTCGAGGTCCAGCAGCTTGCTCTGCACCAGCTTGCGCGCCGTCAGCATCGCGCGGATCTCCTGTGCCGCGATCGACTTGCAGTGCACAGGCCGAAACCAGCCGAGCCGCATCAGCTGCGCTATCTTGCGTGCGTCGTTGCGGTCCGACTTCACCGGCATTGCTTTGAAGGCATCGCTCACGTGCCGTGTCTCCAGGAGCTCAACCGCAAGGCCCGCCTCCTTCATGGCCGCATAGAGCCATTGCGACAGCGGCCCTGCCTCAAGTCCAATCCTGGCGAGCCCAAACCCGAGCGAGCCGATCCAAGCTATCAACGCTTCCGGTTCGCTCGCCACCTTGGCCTCCCGGACGATCTTGCCGCTGGCGTCGACAACGCACACGCTTGAGCATTCCAATGACACGTCGATTCCTGCATAATAGTCCATGGTCGTCCCTCCTTGATGCTTGGAGCGAGGCCTATCCTCGACTCCGTTACACCATCAGTGTGAGGGACGACCGCCTGCCTTCCAAGCAAGCCGCGCGACGCGCGCCATCAAACGGCGCCGTAGCTAGCGCGGCTTGCCTGAAGGCCCCGCGGCCCGTTACTCCATCTGCGGGCGCAACGTGCGCCCGGCATTCCCTGCGCCCTTTGTTTTTTGGGCGGGCAGTTCGTGCACAATCCGGGCGCATTCGCGTCGCGGGAACGCGAAGTCATGCGGCCGCTCTTCGAAATTTGAGTCGGGAAGTCGACGTCAAGGACGTAGAATGGCGATGCGCAAGCGGGCAACCCGCCCGGGATTTTTGAAGCAGCCGGAAGGAGAGGTCTCATGTACGCCGCTATCCGTCAGGGCAAGGCAAAGACCGGCACGGCCGAGGAACTGGCGCGCCGGATCAAGGAGGGCGCCATTCCGATCATCAGCGATGTCGAAGGCTTTATGGCCTACTACGTGGTCTACGCACCCGACGACACCGTGACTGCGATCAGCCTCTTCAATAATTTCGCTGGAGCAGAGGAGGCCAACAAGCGCGCTCTTGCCTGGATCGAGAAAAACCTCGGGCCTCTCCTCGTCGGACCAGCCACGGCGGTAGCCGGCCCGGTGATCGTGCACACGTTGGCGTAACGACGGGAGCATGATGGCTCCCGGAGAAGCGGTGTCCTCACAGTTCGCGCGCGTTGCCGAAACGCTATCGCGGGACGCAGCTGCTCGTGCGCACGATATGTTTCGTGCCGCCGACTTTGACGTGATTGCCGCCGACAACGCGTTTGATTTTTCCGGGCGGGCAACTGCCGTCATCCACCAGCAGCACCTCGCCTTCCCGCATCGCCCCCATCGGGGGCTCTTCTTTCACCACCATCTGGGCGAACGCGGAACTGTTGACGGTCATGATGAGAAATCCGGCAATGAAACTCATCCTGTTTTGCATCTTTCCCTCCAGTTCTTCACAGCTCCCTGGCATTGCTGAACGCAAACGAAGACACACGTCGGGTATTTTCGTCAAGGATCAGGCTGCGGGTGATCGGCGGCTCGGCGCGTTGGCTGCAGTCTTCGCGTTCGCAAAGCCGGCAATTGACCCCGATCGGCGTGCCCTCGGTCTTCTCGAGGTCGAGGCCGCTGGCGTAGACAAGCCTTGCGGCATGGCGGATTTCGCACCCCAGTCCGATCGCAAAGCGCGGCTGTGCCTGCGGATGCGGCGCGACCGGCCGGCGAACGATTTGCGCGATGGAAAAATATCTGACGCCGTCGGGCAGCTCGATGATCTGCTTGAGCAGACGGTCCGGCGTGTCGAAGGTGGAATGCACGTTCCAAAGCGGGCATGTGCCGCCGAATTTGGAAAACGGGAAGGTTCCCGAGGAGAATCGCTTGGAGACATTGCCGGCATTGTCCACGCGCAGCATGAAGAAGGGCACGCCGCGCGCATTGGGCCGCTGCAGCGTGGTCAGGCGGTGACAAACCTGCTCGAAGCCGGCATTGAAACGCTGCGCCAGCACGTTGACGTCGTAGCCGAGTTGCTCCGCCGCTGCATGAAACGGCTGATAGGGCATCATTGCGCTCGCCGCGAAATAATTCGCAAGCGTGATCCGGTAGAGCCGGCGCGGCGTGTCATCGAGCGGTCCGGCGCGGCCGATGATCGTCTCGATCGCGCCTGTGCATTCGGCAAGGCCGATCTGGAAAGCAAGCTGGAACGCGCGGCCGGGACCATCGACCAGTTCCGAAATCAGGAGCTGTCGGCGATGGCGATCGAATCGCCGCAGCGTCTCGCGCATGACATCGACCGGCATGATGCGGGTGAGGATCGAATGCTTTTCCCGCAAGCGCGCCGCGAGCGCCGCAAACAGCCCTTCCGCGGGCACGTTCAATTCGTCGCGCAGGTTTTCCGCGGCCGTCTCGAGCTCGGGGAAATAATTGCGGTTGGCCTCGATCAGATCGCGGACCCGCTCGATCGGATTGGCCTCAAACCGCGTACCCTCGTCGCGGTCGGCCATTTGGGCAGCGACCATGGTTTCGCCGCGGCGGGCTTCGGTATAGGCGGCGTAGAGCCGTTGCAAGGAGTGCGTGACGCCGGGGCAAAGCTCGGCGAGATCGCGCAACTCCTGTTTCGGCAGGTCGATCTGCCGGAACAGCGGATCGGAGAAGATCTCGTTCAGCTCGGCGAAGAAGCGGTCTTCGTCGGCGGTGGCGAGGTCGCGCAAATCGAGGTCATAGGCCTCCGCCAGCCGGAGCAGGATCTGCGCCGTCACCGGACGCTGGTTGCGCTCGATCAGGTTGACGTAGCTCGGCGAAATGCCGAGGCCTTCGGCGATCTGGGTCTGCGACAGCCCGAGTTGCTGGCGGATGCGCCGGAACCGGGGACCGACAAACAGCTTCTTTCCGGAGTCGCTCGGCATGGCCGCCTCGTTAATCCCTGTAATCCCTGTCACTAGGTCCGAAACCGGCAGCTTTTGACAAAAATGACAAAATAACATCTATTACATGTTCAGATGTTACATGACATCACCATTCGAAATCAAGCTCTCTATACGAATTAAGAAGTTTAGCGTTTAGCTCTCGCCACGCATTTCGCAACGCACTGTCACGAATGTCGATTGGAGAATGAAGATGGCGAAGACCTTTGAACAGCTGATTCCCGCGCCCGCCGGGCGTTTCGACGGCATTTCCCGTCCCTACACCCCGGCCGAGGTGGAGCGGCTGCGCGGCTCCGTGCCGATCGCCTATACGCTGGCGACCAAGGGCGCCAATCGGCTTTGGGAATCGCTGAAGAAGGAGCCTTACGTCAATTCGCTGGGCGCTGTCACCGGCAATCAGGCGATGCAGCAGGCGCGCGCGGGTCTGCCGGCGATCTATCTTTCGGGCTGGCAGGTTGCCGCCGACGCCAACACGGCCGGTGCGATGTATCCGGACCAGAGCCTTTATCCGGCAAATGCCGGCCCTGAACTTTGCCGCCGCATCAACCGCACCTTCCAGCGCGCCGACCAGATCGAGCACTCCGAAGGCGGCGCCAAGATCGACTGGTTCGTGCCGATCGTCGCGGACGCCGAAGCGGGCTTCGGCGGTCCGTTGAACTCCTTCGAGATCATGAAAGCCTATATCGAGGCGGGCGCGGCCGGCGTTCACTTCGAGGACCAGCTCGCCTCTGAGAAGAAATGCGGCCACATGGGCGGCAAGGTACTGATCCCGACGGCGGCGCATGAGCGCAATTTGATCGCGGCGCGGCTTGCCGCCGACGTCTGCGGCGCGCCGACCTTCGTGCTGGCGCGCACGGACGCGGAAAGCGCCAAGCTGATCACCGCCGATGTCGACGAGCGCGATCGCGAGTTCATCACCGGCGAGCGCACCGCGGAAGGCTTCTTCCGCCTCAAGCCGGGCACGGGCCTTGCGCACTGCATCAAGCGCGGAATCGCGTTTGCAAAATATGCCGATTTGCTGTGGTGGGAAACTTCGACGCCGAACCTCGAGGAGGCCAGGCAGTTTGCGGAAGCCGTGCACAAGGTCTATCCCGGCAAGATGCTGGCCTACAACTGCTCGCCGTCGTTCAACTGGGAAGCCAATATCGACAAGGCGACGATCGCCAAGTTCCAGCGCGAAATCGGCGCGATGGGCTACAAGTTCCAGTTTGTCACGCTGGCGGGCTTCCACTCGCTCAACCACGGCATGTTTGAACTGGCGCGCGGCTACAAGGCCGAAGGCATGGCGGCCTATTCCCGCCTGCAGCAGGCCGAATTCGCCTCGGAGAAGTTCGGCTATTCGGCGACGCGGCATCAGCGCGAAGTCGGCACCGGCTACTTCGATCTGGTGTCCACCACCATCACCGGCGGCACCTCATCGACCACCGCGCTCCACGACTCGACCGAAGCCGCGCAATTCAAGACGCCCGGTTCCGACATCCACATTCAGGCGGCGGAATAGAAGGAGGCTATCATGAAGCATGGCAGTAATTTCTGGGTGATTGGCGGCGAGTTCGGTTCGATGAACTTCCACAAGCTCGTGGAAGGCTCGGCGCAGGTCAGAGGTCCGTTCAAGACCCGCAAAGAGGCGGAGGATGCTGGCGCGAGGTCTCGGAAGAGAACCGCCACAAGGCCGGCGTGCGCTTCTCGATTGTCGAAGAGCCCTCCCGCGTTCGTGGCGTAACCCCCAAGAAGACGTCCAGGGAGCGCAGCGGCCCTCATCCGGGTCAATCCGGTGGGGGCCGCTTGTATCTCGGACCGGCATGAGACGTAAGTCTTTGGGAACAAAGGCCCTTTGCTGACGGCCTGGTTACTGATAGGTTAACTCGGTTCCGACCCATCAGGACAAGGGCGATCAAGCGGATGTCAGACGCACAAAATACCGGAAGCGAAGCGGTCGGCGACGCGCGTCCGATGCGGCTGCGCGACGCGCTGCGGCAGCGCGCGGATCGAGGCCGCCGATCGCACCGGCGTCGTCGTCGACCTGCGCGATGCCGAAGTCGCCCGGCTCGAAATTCTGAACGAGGCGCTCGATCCGTTGTTCGCGCAGATTCCCGATACCGTCGATCTGTTCGATCGCGGCATCAGCCAGGGCGAGACTCCGCGGCTGTGGATCGACGTGGTGGCCCACGTCGTGATGGGGCGCGACAAGCGAATCTATCGCTTCGTGCAGGACACCCGCTTCGGCCGCATCGTGCTCGCCGAGTCCCACGATGTCCCCGTCATCGTCGATGCCGTCACCGATTACGTCGCCCGCCGCATGGTCGAGCGCGAACACGCGCTGGTGGCTACGCCGTTTGTCGCGCCCGCCGCCGTCGTCGAGCAGCCGCGCCGCAGCCGGATTCTGGCCGTTCGCGCTCGGCTTCGTCCTCGGCGCGGTTGCGCTGTTTGGCCTCGCGCTGCTTGCGAGCCTGAGCAGTCTCTGAGCTCCACCTCTCATCATCATTCCTGGGCGCATCGAAGATGCGAACTACGATAAGCGATGGCACATCGGAGAATCCAGATTCCGGGTCCACGCTGACGCGTGTCCCGGAATGACCGGGGATGCGTCGTACTAAATCAGCTGCATCTGCCTGATTTCGCGAACCCGAAGCGCATCGTCGATACCGCGCACCGTCTGCTCGCAGCGCCAAGCCGCGCCATCGCGTCTGATCGAAAACAGATTATAGGCCGCCGCCGGATAGTGGCCATGCGCGAGCGCCGAGGCCGACGGCACGCCGATCGCCGGGATCGATCCCTTCGGCCCTTCGATCCAGATCGTGGAATGAACGTGATCGTGCCCATGCAGCACCAGCTCCACGCCATGCTGCTTCAGCAGCTGCCAGCAGTTCCGACGAATCCGTCAGCCGCTTGGCGCGGGCACCGAACGCAGCGGGTGATGGATCAAGCAGAACGCGAAACGCCTGTTCGGCCGAAACCTGTGCAAGGATGCCGCGCAAGCGCGTCCAACTGGCTGCGTCCGAGCCACCCCGTCGCCATGAAGCGGCGGCGTCGGGACCGCCGAGGACACGCCGATCAGTGCGAGCGGGCCGCGGCGGCGCACGGCCGGAAATGCCGCGCCGCTGATCGGGCGCATCGATCGCCGGCGAGATAGTTGCCCCATGCCTCGGCAAAGCGATGCCGGGTGGCGCGAACATAGGCGTCGTGATTGCCGGGGATGACCGTGACCCGGTCCGGCGTGCCGACGCTTTCCAGCCAGGCCCGCGCCAGGCGCAAACTCGGCTTCGAGCGCCAGATTGACCAGATCGCCGGTGACCGCGATGTGATCCGGCGTCTGCGCCCGCATGTCCGATACCAGTACATCGAGCACATCGCGCCTGTGGAATTTGTGCCGGTTGCGCGTCCAGTTGAGATAGCCGAGCACGCGCTTGCCGGCGAGTTCGGAAAGCCGCGGGGCCGGCAGCGGCGGAAGATGCGGATCGGACAAATGGGCGAGGGTGAAGGCCGCCATCACTTGCATCCGCCGCCATTGCCAGCGCGAGAGAGCCGCATCGATCGCCTCATGATATCCTGCAATGTCCTTGCGAATGTATTGGCAAGCCGGCGGCTGCGATGCAAGGATCAAGCTCGATCGTCCGAATATCAGGGGTTGCCGTGACGACCAAGCTGCAGAGCCTGCGAAAGAGCCTCGAGCCGGCGCTGCGGCGGGTATTCCATTTCTATTGGCGGCTCGCCCGCGGCATGACGCTGGGGGTCCGCGCCGTCGTGCTCGACGGAGACAATCGCGTGTTTCTGGTCAAGCACAGCTATGTCAGCGGCTGGCATTTGCCGGGCGGCGGCGTGGAGGCCGGCGAAACTTTATCGCGAAGCCTTGCGGCGCGAATTGGCGGAAGAGGGACGAATCGAACTTACCAGCGAGCCGGCGCTGCATGGCCTGTTCTTCAACAGCCACGTTTCCCGGCGAGATCACGTCGCGGTCTATCTGGTCCGGCATTTCACGCAGGACCGCTTGCCCGAGCCGAACCACGAGATCGTCGCCTGCGGATTTTTCGAAACGGGAGCGTTGCCGGCGGAGACGACCACGGGCACGCGCCTGCGGATTTCGGAAGTGATCGAAGGCCGCGCGCCGATCGCAACCTGGCGCTAGGCCCTTGCGAGCGTCGCAGGATTTGGCGACAAGGATATCGACACTGCGTGCCGGGTGAAATGATGGGTTATTTGAAAGTTGTCTGCGGCTTCGTCTGCTTTCTGCTGCTCGCCAGCAATGTCTGGTCGATGTCGCGCTGGAGCGAGAGCCGCGGTGTTTACGACGATATCTGTTATTTGCGGCAGGCACATCTGTTCCAGAGATTTGGGCTTGGCGGCCTGGACACCGATATTTCCCGGGATGACGATCACTATCTGGCGTCAAAACTGAAGGAGATAGGCTTTACGAATCTGCCGAACGATCCGGCGGCGGCACCCTGCCACAATCTTATGCCGGCGACCGGAAAGCGGGTGCTGCAATATCCGCCCGGGACAGGCTTCGTGCTGGCGCTGTTTCCGCAAGGCTTTCAGGTGATCCCGCTATTTGTTTCGGCGACGGTCATCGCTTTTCGGATTGGCGTTGCTTGCCATTTTTTATGCGCGCTCCAGCGTCTTCCATCCTGCTGACGGCCGGCTTTGGTTGTCTGGCGGTCTATCTGATGATCAATCCCGCCAAGGCGAGCTATTCGATGGCGCCCACCATGGTGACCTGCGCGCTCGCAGGGCTTCTTACGGCCGGCTTTTTCGCGGCCGGACAGCAGCGGCAACGCCTCGCTCTTGGCCGCGCTGGTCGGTCTCATCATCGGCCTT
This sequence comes from uncultured Alphaproteobacteria bacterium, assembly GCA_963722265.1. Classification (GTDB taxonomy): domain Bacteria; phylum Pseudomonadota; class Alphaproteobacteria; order Rhizobiales; family Xanthobacteraceae; genus Bradyrhizobium. Next base: position 703,491 of record CAVRKR010000006.1, read on the forward strand.
TCCGTGAATTTCAGATTGCCGAATTTGTTTCTCGCCGTCGGGATATTTGCTGTTTTTTGGTGTGTCATTGTTGTTTTCCCGAAAGGTCGCAGTCGCTTTGCAAGGCGCGCTGTTTGCGGCGCTTTTCTTGTTGGGAATGATGCCGACGCTGGTCGCGAACGCGATCAATGCCGGCAGTCCGTTCGCCACGACCTACGGCGGGGTTGATGTGACCCTACCGGATTTCAGCTTTCGCATCCTCTGGCAGTACGTCGCGGACATGCAGTTCGTCCTGCTTCTGCTCGCGGGCGTGTGGACGGTCGTGATGTGGCGTTCGAGCTGCGGGCGGCCATGCGACAGGTCGCCGCGGTGACGGCTGGAAATCTCCTGGTGAATCTGGCTTTCTTCCTCAGCCACCCCATCTTCACGCCCTATTATACCATACCGGTCGCCATGCTCTCGTTGTGGAGCCTGCTGTTTGCCTCCCTGATCGAGCCGGCGGAAGTGGTGGACGGAAGCGGGATCGGGCAGGCGGCGCGCGCATGATCATGTTATGGGAAACTGGGTCGGCAGTGTTTGAGAGGCGAGCGTTTCGGCAATGACACCATCATCGATGCGGGTTGCTGTTCTGGTGCCGTGCTTCAACGAGGAAGCCGCGGTCGCAACCGTCATCGCCGATTTTCGCAAAGCGCTGCCCACGGCCGATATCTTCGTCTACGACAACAATTCGTCGGATCGCACCGTCGCGGTGGCGCGCGATGCCGGCGCCGAGGTGCGCAGCGAGCGGCGCCAGGGCAAGGGTCACGTGGTCCGCCGAATGTTCGCCGACGTCGACGCCGACATCTATGTGCTCGTCGACGGCGATGCGACCTATGACGCCGCGAGCGCTCCGCGCATGATCGAGGCGCTGGTATCCGATCATCTCGACATGGTCGTGGGTCTGCGCGTCGATCAGGCGGTGGCCGCCTATCGGCCGGGCCATCGCACCGGCAACCGGATGCTGACCGGGTTTCTGTCGTCGGTTTTCGGTCAGGCCTTCAAGGATATTCTTTCCGGCTATCGGGTATTCTCGCGACGATTCGTCAAATCCTTTCCGGTGCTGTCGGATGGCTTCGAGATCGAGACCGAATTGACCGTCCATGCGCTCGAGCTGGCGATGCCGGTCGCCGAGGTCGATACGCCCTATTACGCGCGCCCGGAAGGATCGGTCAGCAAGCTCAACACCTGGCGTGACGGTTTCCGGATTCTCGGTACGATCCTGAAGCTCTACCGGTCGGAAAAGCCGTTGCGCTTTTTCACGGCAATCGGCGTCTTTCTGACCCTGGTTTCGGTCGGCCTCGCGATCCCGATTATCGTCACCTATCTCGAGGAAGGCATCGTTCCCCGTCTGCCGACCGCGGTCCTGTCGATGGGAATGATGATTCTGGCGATGCTCTCGGTATCGTCGGGGCTGGTGCTCGATACGGTGACGCGCGGCCGCCGCGAGATGAAACTGCTGGCCTATCTGGCCCAAACCCCCGCCGGCAAGGATTGATGGCGCACGAAAATCCTGGCCGCGCGAGCGATGGACCGCGCGCCCATCAGATGCTATCCCGCGATCGCAATGAACGACCTCTCTCTCACCATATTGGCTGAAACCGCCAACGACGCCCAGGCGATCGAACGTTTGCACGACCGTACCTTCGGGCCCGGACGCTTTGTGCTGAGCGCTTATCGGCTTCGCGAGCATGTCGACCATCTGCTCGATCTTTCGTTCACCGCGTGGATCGGGACGCTGCTGGTCGGTTCGGTGCGCCAGTTGCCGGTTCTTGTCGGTGAAACCAAGGCTTTGCTGCTGGGGCCGCTGACGGTCGAGCCGCCCTTTCGCGGCCATGGCGTCGGTCGCGCGCTGTTGGAGCGCGCGCTTCATGACGCCAAAGCAAAAGGGCATCGCCTCGTGCTGCTGGTCGGCGACGAGGCCTATTACAGCTGCGTCGGTTTCAAGGCGGTACCGAATGGTCGGGCAACCATGCCGGGACCGGTCGACTACAGCCGCCTGTTGGTGGCGGAGCTTGTCGATGGCGCGTTCGAGGGCGTTTCCGGCGCGATTCGTCCGGATTGGAACTTCGCGCGATAGCGCATGCTTCGAAACATCAAGCCGCGAAGGACGCGCGGCATCGGTGACGCTCAGCGCCCCTCGCGCAGCCAGGTGGCGGCAAACGCGCCAAGCAGCAGCAACAGGCCGATCAGGCCGGCGAAAATCGGCAATACGCCGACGCCCCTGACGACGCTCGCATCGCGCATTTTCACGCCCATCCAGCCGTCGCCGCGGAACACGCTGGATGCCCGCACCGGCACGATGCGCGGCAGGTCAATGCTCGAGCCGTCAACGACGCGCCGTGCGTCGCCGCCGGTCGCCTGCGCCAGCGGCTTCAGCGTCTCGGTCGTGGAGGTGACTTCCGAAAATTCCTTCGGGTTGGTCGGCCCGACATTGATCAGCGCTTTCAGCGTGCCGTCGGTTGCCTGCCACAGGCCGAGTTCGTTGGCGGGCATCGTCGGCCGTCCAGGTTCCCGGCTCGCCGGCGCTCAGCGTCAGCTCGCGCGTCGTCCCGGAGGGCGAGGTCACCGTCACCGGCGCGACGCTGTCGGCCATGGTCTGGCGCTGCACCACGAGATCATGGCCGCGCACTTGCAGATGCAAGCGCTTCTTCGTCGAGATCGGGCTGCTTCATCAGCCAATGCGACATCCGCCGCAGCAGATCGAGATGCGGACCGCCGCCTTCATAGCCGCGCGCCCACAGCCAGATATGGTCGCGACAACAGCAGCGCGACGCGCCCCTCGCCAAACCGCGACAGCAGCAGCAAGCGGCTTGCCGTCGGCGCCCGTCATGACCGGCGGGCTGGTCGCGTTGCGGGTGTCGACCGTGCGGAAGAACCGGCTCCAGTGCGGCGGCTCCGAGCTCGAGCCTTCGAGCCCGCGCGTGACGGGGTGGCGTTTGCCGACGTCGCTCAGCATGGCGTAAAACGGCTTCTCGGTGACGCCGACCGGCTCTGCCGGCAGCACCGAATCCAGCGGCGTGCGCCAGATGCTCGTCGACGAAGCGTAGTCGGGACCGGCGGACACCAGCACCGCGCCGCCGCTGCGCACATAGCGCGCGATATTGTCGAAATAGGCGATCGGCAGCACGCCCTGGCGCGCGTAGCGGTCGAAGATGATCAGCTGGAATTCGTTGATCTTCTGCTGGAACAGTTCGCGGGTCGGAAACGCGATCAGCGACAATTCATTGATCGGCGTTCCATCCTGTTTCTCGGGCGGGCGCAGAATCGTGAAATGCACGAGATCGACGCTGGCGTCGGATTTCAAGCAGGTTGCGCCAGGTGCGCTCCCCGGAATGCGGCTCGCCCGAGACCAGCAGCACCCGCAATTTGTCGCGCACCCCGTCGATCGCGACCACCGCGCGGTTGTTGACCAGCGTCAGTTCGTTCTCGAGCGGAGATGCCTCGATCTCGACGATGTTCGGTCCGGCATGCTTGATGTCGATGTCGACGTTGACGGTCTGGCCGCTGAGCACGGTGCGCTCGTTGATCACCTCGCCGTCGCAGCGCACCACGACCTTGGCGCGCTGCGCCGCTGACGCCCTGATCGTCCAGCCGGTAGGTGATGGTCTGGGCCTGCCCGACGATGCCGAAGCGCGGAGCGGCGGAAATCGCGATGCGGCGGTCGCGCTCGTCCTTGCGGCCGGTGATCAGCGCATGCACCGGCGCCTGGAATCCGAGCGCTGCGGCGTTCGCCGGAATGTCATGCACCCGGCCGTCGGTGATCAGGAAGGCGCCGGCGACGCGATCGACCGGAACGTCCGACAGCGCCGAGGACAGCGCGCCGAACAGTTTGGTGCCGTCGGTTTCGCCGTCGGCCTGGCCGGCCTCGACCACGCGCACTTCGAGGCCGTTGATCTTCTTCAGGCTGTCGACCAGCGCCTCCTGGGCCTTCGCGGTTTCGCGGGTGCGGTCGCCGAAATTCTGGCTCGGGCTCTTGTCGATCACGACCGCGGCCACCGACGACAGCGGCTCGCGCTCCTCGCGGGTGAAAGACGGGTTGGCGAGCGCCAGCAGGATCAGCGCCAGCGCCGATAGCCGCACCGCCGCGCCGCGCGGGCGCCCGAGCAGCAGCAAGCCGGCGATCACGGCGATGGCGGCAACCGCGATCCAGAGCACCAGCGAGGGCACGAGCGGGGTAAAGGCGATGCCGTAATTCATGCCGCGCCCCTACTGCCCGAGCCGTTCGATCAGCGCCGGCGCGTGCACCTGGTCGGCCTTGTAGTTTCCGGTCAGCGTATACATCACGATGTTGACGCCGGCGCGGAAGGCGAATTCGCGCTGCCGGGGTTCGCCCGGCGTCAGCGGCAGCATCGGCTGGCCGTCGGGGCGTATCGCCCAGGCGCCGGCAAGATCGTTGGAGGTGATGATAATCGGCGAGACACCGTCGCCGCCGCGGGCGGGATGCGACGCGGTATCCTCGTCGTCCTCGCGCGGCAGGGTCTCGACCCAGGTCTGGCCGGTGTCGAACCGGCCAGGGAAGTCGCGCAAGCAGATAGAACGTCTTGGTCAGCACGTGCTCGCGCGGCACCGGCTCGAGTTCGGGAACGTCGAGCGACGAAAGGATGTTGCGCAGCGTCAGCATGCCCGGCGTCTGCGACGCGCCGTTGTCTCCCGGCGGCGCCTCGATGGCGTCGCGGGTATCGAACAGCACCGTGCCGCCCTGTTTCATGTAGGCGTCGATGCGGTTGATCGCGTCCTGCGGCGGCTTCGGCGCGCCGGGCACGACCGGCCAGTAGATCAGCGGGAAGAACGCCAGTTCGTCACGCGCGGGATCCACGCCGACGGGGTCGCCGGCCTCGAGCGCCGTGCGTTGCGCCAGAAACAGGGTCAGCCCGGACATCCCCGCCTTGACGATGGAATCGACGTCGGCATTGCCGGTCACGCACATAGGCCAGACGGGTTTGCGTGGTCGCCTTGATCGCGAAATCGTCGGTGCTCGTCGGCAAGGGTAGGCCGACGGCACCATTGCAGGTCGACAACAACAGGGCGATCGCCAGCGCGGCCGGTGCCGCGCGCCGTCTCAGCAAGGCTGCGATGCCGCCGCCGAGCAGGGCGACGATCACGGCGTCGATCAGGAACAACGCCAGCGACGACGACAGCAGGATTCCGCGCAAGTCACGCGGTTCGGAATTGGTGTAGCTCGCGCGCCGCGCGCGCAGGCCGGAAGTATCGAGCGGCGCGATGCGGTCCGCCGCCGCCAGCGTGTTCACCGCAAGCGGCCCGTCGGCGGGGCCGTAAAATCCGGGCGGATGATCCAGCGTCGCGCGATCGCGGAAATCGGCCGGCAAGCGGCTTTGCGGTCGAAGGTGGCGGGCCGAACGCGCCAAAACCATCCAGCGTGCGCAGCGGCGCCACCGTTTCGGCATTGGCCTCGCCGGCGACGCCTGCGCCGGGGGTGGAGGTGTAGCCGGACATATCGACGATCCGGCGCAACATTTCGACGAAGGTGCCGGACATCGGCAAATCGGACCAGCGCATGTCGGCGCTGACATGGAACAGGGTGACGAGACCCTTGCCGCGGCGCTCGCCGGTCACCAGCGGCGTTCCGTCTTCGAGCGACGCCCAGCTCTTCGTCGCAAGCACCGCGTCCGGCTCGGCGAGCACCTGCCGGTTGACGGTGACGTCCTTTGGCACCGCGAGCCCGGCGAACGGCCCGTCGGCGGCGAAGGAGGCGAGGTGCTGCGGCTTTTCCCAGGTGAGGCTGCCGCCGAGGCTGCGGCCGCCGCGGCGCAGCTTCACCGGCACCAGATCGTCGTCGGCCTGCGCCAGACGCGGTCCGGCAAAACGCACCAGCACGCCGCCTTGCTCGATCCACGCATTGATGCGTTCGCGTATTTCCGGCGACAGCGTGCCGACATCGGCGAGCACGATCATCGGCAGTTTCTGGTCGAGAAACTGCGTGATCGCCTGCTGCGGCGCGCCATGATCTCCCAACCGCACGTCGGCGAACGGCGCTAGCGCGCGCGTGAGATAGAAAGTCGAGGCCAGCAAGGGCTGCGCGGTATCGCTGGTCGAGCCGCTGACGACGCCGATCGCGCGCCGGCGCCACCGCTTGTCGAGCAGCTGCACCGCGCCGGCGGATCGTTCGCCCGAGATCTCAAGCCGGGCGATGTCGTTGCGCAGCTCGACCGGCAGGTCGAACGCCGCGTCGGTCTCGCGGTCCTTCGGCGCGAAGGTAAAGCGGGCCTCGCCGATCGGCGAGCCTTTCTGGTCGAGCGCGCGCACGACGCCGGCTGCGGCGCCGCCGTCGGCGCGCAGCACCTTCACCGTCATCTTCGCCGCCGCATTTTCGGCCGCGGCCAGTGCAAGCGCGGGCGGGGCGCCGCCCTCGAAAATCGTCAGCGCATGATCGCCGATGGTCTTGCCCAGGCCCTGGAGAAATTCCGCGCCGCGGCCGCTATCGACGCCGTCCGACAGCCACGCGATCTCGCAATCGCCGGTAGCTTTGAGAAAGCGCTCGATCGCGGGCAGCGTTTCGACCCGCTCGACCGAATAGGGTTTGGGCGCGATCTGGCGCAACGCGACGCGCGCCGTGCCGCCAGGCATGATGGTGATGTCACGGGCAGGCTCGGACAGCGGAATGAGTGCAACGCCGCGCCGGTCGTTGTCGGCATTCGCGATCAATTCGTCCGCGGCCCTTACCCTTGCATCCCAACTGCCGGCCGCGCTCCAGCCGTCGTCGATCAGAATGGCGAGCGGACCGCTCGAGCCCACAGCACTGATCAGCGGATTCCAGATCGGTCCGGCAGCGGCCAGGATGATGAGCGCGGCGGCTGCGAGGCGCAGCGCGGTCAGCCACCACGGCGTGCGCGAAGGGGTCTCTTCCTTTGGCGCGATGTCGAACAAGAGCCGGGTCGGCGGAAACTCGATGCGCCGCGGCCGCGGCGGCATCACCCGCAGCAGCCACCAAAGCAGCGGCAGGCTCAACAGGCCCAGCAGCAGAGCCGGTTCGACGAAAGAGAGCGGCAGGCCTGCGATCATGCGCTGCGTCCCGCTTTGACGGTCGCGGCGCGCACGCCGCCCTTGCTCACCATCATGCCCGAATGCAGGAACAGCAGTAGTTCGGCCGCCGAGCGGCTGGTGGTGTGGGTCGAGAACAGCCAGTCGAGCCTGCCGGTCTCGTTGCGGATCTGCTCGCGATGAAGCGCCACCCGCGCAACATAGTCGCCGGCCCAATTTTCCGCGCGCCCCGCGACGATGACATCGCCGCCTTCCGGCTCGACAAATTCGACGCGTCCGGAATAGGGGAAACTTTCTTCGGCGGGATCGACGATCTGAACCAGCGTGCCGTGGGCGCCGGACGCCGACAGTCCGGCGAGCATGTTGCGGATTTCGCCGATCGGAGACCAGAAGTCCGACAGCACCACGATTTCGGAGAGCGCCGACGGCACGAATGACGGCGGCAGGCTCAGCCGCGCCGCGTCGTCATGCAGCATCGCCTGCGCCATCTTGTCGATGATGCTGCGGCTGGCGGTCGGGTTTGTCAGGCCGGGAATGCCGACACGCTCGCCGCCCGCGACCAATAGTTCGGCCAGCGCGAACGTGACGATCAGCGCGCGTTCCAGCTTGCTGTCGCGCGCTCCTTTGGAGGCGAATGCCATCGACGGCGAGCGGTCCGGCCAAAGCCAAACGGTGTGCGCGGCCTCCCATTCCTGCTCGCGTACGTAAAGATGATCGTCGCGCGCCGAGCGGCGCCAGTCGACGCTCTGCGACGGTTCGCCCGAAACGAAACGGCGGTACTGCCAGAAGCTTTCGCCCGCGCCGGCGCGGCGCCGTCCGTGCAGGCCGTGGATGACATTGGCCGCGATGCGGCGAGCTTCAAGCACGAGGCGAGGCAGCGATGCGGCGAGCGTTCGGCTTTCGCCATCGGCACGTCGGATTGCTACGATCTCCCTGGCTTCGTGCTCGGTAGCAGCGGCCATCAACCGATCCGCGTCTTCAATTGTTTGATTACGTCGGGAATGGTGCGGCCCTCGGCGCGGGCGGAGAACGTCAGCGCCATGCGGTGCTTGAGAATGGGTTCGGCGAGATCGAGCACGTCGTCGATCGAAGGCGCCAGACGCCCGTCGAGCAAAGCGCGGGCGCGAACGGCGAGCATCAGCGACTGGCTGGCGCGCGGACCCGGTCCCCAGGCGATCAGCTTGCCGGCTTCGCCGCCCTCCGGACCCGGACGCGCCGAGCGGACCAGCGAGAGGATCGCTTCGACGACGGAATTGCCGACCGGCAACCGCCGCACCAGCCGCTGCGCCGCGATCAAGAGGTCGGCGTTCATCGCTGCCTTGGCCAGCGTTTCTTCCGCGCCCGTGGTTTCGAACAGGATTCGCCGCTCGGCGTCACGATCGGGATAGTCGACGTCGATCTCCATCAGGAAGCGGTCAAGCTGCGCTTCCGGCAGCGGGTAGGTGCCTTCCTGCTCCAGCGGATTTTGCGTCGCCAGCACGTGGAACGGTTTCGGCAAATCGTGGCGCGCGCCGGCAACGGTGATGTGTTGTTCCTGCATCGCCTGCAGCAGCGCGGATTGGGTACGGGGGCTGGCGCGGTTGATTTCGTCGGCCATCAACAGCTGCGCAAACACAGGCCCCGAGATGAAGCGGAACGACCGCTTGCCGGAACTGCTCTCGTCCAGAACTTCGGCGCCCAGAATGTCCGATGGCATCAGGTCCGGCGTGAACTGGATGCGCTTGGCGTCAAGCCCGAGCGTAGTGCCCAAGGTTTCGACCAGTTTGGTCTTGGCAAGGCCGGGCACGCCGATCAGAAGCGCGTGTCCGCCCGAAAGGATCGTCACCAGCGTATTTTCGATCACGCGGTCCTGGCCGAAGATGACGGTGGAGATCGCTTCCTTGGCCGCGCGGATTTGGCCGGCGACCTGTTCGGCAGAGCGGACGATCACGTCCTCGAGTTTTTCGACACTGTCAGCGCCAGCCATTTCCTTCTCCTTCGCCTCAAACTCTTGCGCGAAACGTCGTCATGCCATGAACCCCATGCTAAACTGATGCGAAGGCCATGTATTCGTTGAATTAAACTATCCCCACATTATCGGCATTTCGGGGTATGAACGGCATCACGATGTGGCGACTTGATCCGGATTAATTAAGGGCGGAACTCGTCCAAGACGCTCGCAGAACGCTTGCACCAATCGTGCCAAACCGAGGCGCTCAAACTCAGGGCAAACAATGGCGAAGCAAGGGCAGAAACCGACTCAAGGTCTCGAAGGCCTGACGGCTGCGGCCAGCAACGCTGCAAACACCCACGCGACCGGAAAGGGATTGCCCCCGGTGCATCTGTGGAATCCGCCGTTCTGCGGCGATCTCGATATGCGAATCGCTGCTGACGGTACGTGGTATTATATGGGGACGCCGATCGGGCGGCCAGCGCTGGTTCGCCTGTTTTCGACCATCCTCAAGCGCGAGGACGGCAAGCACTTTCTCGTAACGCCGGTCGAGAAGGTCGGAATCCGCGTCGACGACGCGCCGTTTTTGGCCGTCGAGATGCTAAGGGAGCACGATGGAAGCGGCCAGTTGCTGCGCTTCCGCACCAATGTCGACGACTGGGTCGTTTGTGACAAAGCCCACCGGCTACGGTTCGAGGCCTCCGCCGACGGCGGTCTGACGCCCTATCTTCACGTCCGCGCCGATCTTTGGGCCAAGGTCACCCGCGCGCTCTATTATGATCTGGTTGACATGGGCGAGGAGCGGATGGTCGATGGTCGTCGGATGTTCGGGGTCGCGTCGGCCGGCGAATTCTTTGCGATGGCGGATGCGGAGCAGGTGAGGGGCTAGTGCTCCAATTCTGACATTCGCATCCCGGTTGGGTGGCACTCTGCGAATGTTAGAATCAAGGGACCACTAGTAAATATAGGTTGCCAGTGCCCACTTTCCGAAGTTCGTGAAGGGTGGGCGCGGCGATGGAGTACGAACTTGGGAAAGTGGGCACTGGTTTGAACGAGGCGATGGTGAGAAACGATCCCGCCGCGATCAGTTCGGCGGAGTTTTTCGATCGGGCGCGCGCGCGGCTGCGCTTCGACATACCCGCAGGCCTGACCGATCCTGACCTCATTCCCGCGAGCGGGGATCAGGGCACCGACCGCATGCTGGAAATCCTTGCGCGCGAACAGCCGATTCGCCCGGCCGCGGTATTGGTTCCGGTGGTGGACCATCCGCAACCGACCGTGCTGTTGACGCAGCGCTCAGCCCACCTCAACGAACACGCCGGCCAGATTTCCTTTCCCGGCGGCAAGATCGACGCGACCGACGCCTCCCCGCTCGAAACGGCGTTGCGCGAGGCGCAGGAAGAGATCGGTCTGGGCCGGGAATTCATCGATCCGATCGGTTATCTCGATCTCTACGGAACCAGTTTCGGATTTCGCATCCTGCCGACGGTTGCGCGGGTAACGCCCGGCTTCAAGCTGCACATCAACCATTCGGAAGTGGACGATGCGTTCGAGGTCCCGCTGGCGTTCCTGATGAACCCGGCCAACCATCAGCTGCACAGCAAGGAATTCCGCGGCATGGAGCGCTCCTACTACGCCATGCCGTACGGGGAGCGCTACATCTGGGGCGCTACGGCGGGAATCCTGCGCGTGCTGTATGAGCGGATCTATCAGCCATGATCCGTCCGGCCCTCACCGAGATCGGAATTTTCCTGATTCCCTTCGCGGTCTATGCGCTGTTTCTGATCGCGACCCGTTCCGGATTGTTGGTGCAGTCGTCCTGGCCGTTGCAGGTCATCGGCAAGCTGTTGCTCGGCGCATTGTTGCTGGTGATTGCCAGTTTCGTCCTGCTTGCGCAATTCTCCGGCGCGCCGCCGAATTCGACCTACGTTCCCGCCCATCTCGAGAACGGCAGGCTGGTTCCCGGAGTAGAGAAATGAGCAGCGCGCCGGTGCTCGAGCGCGCCCTGGCTCAAATCCGGCCCGGCCGCCCGCGTGCTCAAGCTGTTGAACGGCAACGGCGAGGAAGCCCGCGTGGTCGGCGGCGCCGTCCGCAATGCGCTCTTGGGTATCCCGATCGGCGACATCGATATCGCAACGACCGCGCTGCCCGAAGAGGTCATCCGCCGCGCCAAGGCGGCCGGCATCAAGAGCGTGCCGACCGGCATCGAGCATGGCACGGTGACGCTCGTGATCGATGCGCACCCGTTCGAGGTCACGACCTTGCGCGAGGATACCGAGACGTTCGGCCGCAAGGCCAAGGTTGCGTTCGGCCGCGACTGGGTGCGCGACGCGGAACGGCGCGACTTCACCATCAACGGCCTGTCGGTCGACGCCGACGGACGGGTGCACGATCATGTCGGGGGGCTGGACGACATCGCGGCAAGACGCGTGCGCTTCATCGGCGATCCGAACCAGCGGATATCGGAGGATTATCTGCGCATCCTCAGGTTCTTCCGCATCCATGCTGCCTACGGCACCGGCGAACCCGATCGCGCCGGATATCTCGCGTGCATTAATGCGCGCGCAGGCCTTGCGACGCTTTCGGCCGAGCGCGTGCGCGCTGAAATGCTCAAGCTTCTGGTCGCAGACGGCGCCGCCGCTTCCGTCGCCGCCATGGTGGACGGCGGATTGCTGCTGCCGATATTCGGCGGTGTTGCCTATAGCGGGCCGCTGAGGGCCATGATTTCCGCGGAGCGCGCGTTGGGGCTCGCGCCGGACCCGATTCGCCGGCTCGGTGCGCTGGCGGTCGCGGTCACCGAAGATGCCAGGCGCCTTTCGACGCGCCTGCGATTGGCCAATGCCGAGACCAAGGCGCTCGATTCCATGGGCCATCGTTGGTGGCGACTTGCAGGAATGGATGAAGCGACGGCGCGGCGCAGGCTTTACCGGCTGGGCGAGGATCGCTACCGCGACCGATTGTTGCTGGCCTGGGCGCGGTCGGGCGGCGAAGCCGATGCGTCGCTGTGGCGCGAATTGGCGACCTTGCCGCAGCGCTGGAGCGCGCCGAAATTTCCGCTCAAGGCCGCCGACTTCATCGCGCGTGGCATTGCCCAAGGCCCTCAACTCGGACAGGTGCTTGGGCTCGCCGAGGACGCCTGGCTCGCGGCGAATTTCCCGCTCGATCAGCTCGCGCTCAAGGCCATCGCCGACCAGACCGTTATTCGTTTTAGCCGCGACGGCAGGCCGTGAACCTCATCTCTGGCTTTGCCGACATTTCGTTCGCTCAACTGGTGCTGGTGGCAGCCGTCGCATTGTTTGCGTCGGTGGTTGGAGGTCTGGCCGGCTACGGCACCGGCGCGCTGATGCCGCTGGTACTGGTGCCCTTGATCGGCGCCGAGCGCGTGGTGCCGATCATCGCGATATCGGCCATTTTCACCAACCTCAGCCGCGTCACCGCCTATCGCCGTTACGCCGACGGCCGCCGTGCGCTGATCGTGATCGTGGCGTCCGCATTGACGACCGCGCTTGGCGCTTACGGCTATACGCGGCTGACCAATGCCGGTGCGGCGATCGTGATCGGCACCATGTTGATCGTCAGCGTGCCGCTGCGCCGTCTGGCCAGACGGCGCGACATCCGGATCGGCGATGCCGGGCTCGGCTTTGGTTCCGTGGCTTATGGCGTCGTGGTTGGCGGCACCACAGGCTCGGGCGTGATCCTGCTGTCACTCTTGATGGCCGCCGGCCTTGAAGGCGCCGCCGTGATCGCGACCGACGCGCTGATCTCGGTCGTAACCAGCATCATCAAGATTTCGGTGTTCGGACTGGCCGGCGTCGTCAGCGCGCAGGTGCTCGCGTTTGCGTTCCTGATCGGCGCGATCGCGCTGCCCGGCGCATTTTTCGCCAGAGCCTTCGTCGAACGCATGCCGGTGCATATCCACACGGCAATTCTCGACGCCGCCGTGATTGCCGGCGGCGCCGTGATGATCTCGGCGGCGGCGAAGCAGCTGCTCTGAAGGTCAGGCGCTACTTATTTGTGTTATTTGCGGCGGTTTTGATCGGTGTGCAGCTCGGGTCGAAGATGCCGATCAGCTCGCGAACCAAAGGGACATGGCAGAACGGACCCGATGGCCGGTACTTGACCCTGATCCTTTCGAGCTGCGACATAACGAGGCCCATGAAAGCATCCAGCCTGATCACCTGGTTGTCGAGGCTCGTTTGAGATTTGTCCCTTTTGTCCGTTGCCAGAAAATCGTTCTTTTCCTTGTCGCTGACGGTGTTGCCGGAGGCCCAGACTCGTGCCGTCTCGATTTGGCCGTGCGCTCTCTCGAAGCAGTAATGCATGACCAGCAGGTGATGTTTGGCGCTTTGCCAATTGATCGTTCTTGCTTCCCTGCCGTGAACAATGTTGCCGTTTTTGTCCGAGGCGCAAATCAAGGTACGGGGTCCCGTTGGAATTTCCCTGCGTGTTTCGCTTGGAGCCGCGCAAATGTCGGATTTCGGACCGTCGGCGGTGTCTTCTTCGTAGTGGGCAAAATTGGCCGAAGCGTCGCAATTGAAATTGTAGTTGCCAAGCATCGCTTCCGTCAGCGGATCGCTGTCGGCGGCGCTGGAGGCGGCCGCGTCGTGTTTGAGATCGCTCGTCCAATCGATGTAGAGCTCGGCCTTGCGCGCATGCACGTTGCTGTTCTGGCGCAATGTGATCCGCGCCTTGACGTAATCGGGGTACGCGGTTTGCGCGGCCGTCGTGGTCATGGCCTTGTCGCCGTCCGACTCGTCGCTGCTTGCAGCCAGATAGTCAAAGTAGATCAGTTGCTGCAGCATCTGCGCTTCCGCATAGGCGTTTGAAATCTCGACAAACGTGTCGGTCGCGGCTTTCATGTCCGACTGCGCGAGCTCGCTGACTTTCTGTTCATACGTGCTGAGATATTGGAAGTAGCCGCCGACCAGGCTCGCTGCCAGCGTGAGGATGCCGAGGTCCCGCAGGCGCTGCAGGAGAGAGGGGTGTCCTGCAGGGGCTTGGGTCGTCGGTGTTGGCCCCGCGTTTTGCTCTGTCATCATCGTCCCCGCCGTCAATGGATCGTAGCACAATCTTTAATTGCGGGCTACGGCCACTTCACTTCCGGCGGCATCGACGACAGAATCGAATCGACGTTGCCGCCGGTTTTGAGGCCGAAAATCGTGCCGCGATCATAGAGCAGGTTGAACTCGACGTAGCGCCCACGCCGGATCAACTGCTCCTCGCGGTCGGCCAAAGTCCACGGCGTTTCGAAATTGCGCCTGACGAGTTCGGGGTAGATTTTCAGGAAGGCGCGGCCGACTTCCTGCGTGAAGGCGAGGTCGGCGTCCCAATCGCCCGAATCGTGCCAGTCATAAAAAATGCCGCCGATGCCGCGCGCCTCCTTGCGATGCGGCAGATAAAAATATTCGTCGCACCATTTCCTGTACTTCTGATAGTCCGCAACGCCATTGTGGCCGCAGCAGGCGCCCGCCATCGCGGCGTGAAAAGCGACCGTATCGGGATCGTCCTGGGTCCGCCGTCGGTCCAGCACCGGCGTCAAATCGGCGCCGCCCCCAAACCACGCCTTGGTCGTGACCACAAAGCGGGTGTTCATATGCACCGCCGGAATATTTGGATTGCGTAAATGCGCGATCAGCGAAATGCCGGACGCCCAGAAGGCGGGATCCTCGGCGGCACCGGGAATCTGGGCGCGGAACTCGGGGGCGAATTCGCCATGCACCGTCGAACAATGCACGCCGACCTTTTCGAACAGCCGTCCGCGCATCATGCTCATCACACCGCCGCCGCCGGGCTGGCCGCCATGATCGGTGCGATTCCAGGGGGTACGCACGAAGCGCGCGGCGTCGCCGGGATAAAGCGATGCCGGTGCGTCATGCTCCAGTTTCTCAAAGGCTGCGCAGATGTCGTCGCGCAGGCGCTCGAACCAGGCCCTCGCGCGCGCTTTGCGTTCCTCGAGTGGGGAAATATCCATTTACAATGCCTGACCCCGCGGGCCACCCCCGGGATTGGTTTGCCGCATCGCCTCGCCTAACGCCATCGCCGCCGCCATCGCGACATTAAGCGAGCGCAATCCCGGCTTGATCGGGATCACCAGCCGCGCGTCGGCGGCATCCGCGACGGCTTGCGGAACGCCCGCGGTCTCGCGCCCGAACAACAGGATGTCCGGTGCATGATAGCGAAAATCAAGATAGGACATAGCGCCGTTGGTGGTGAACAGGATGAGCCGGCGGCCCGCCTGCTTGCGCCATTCCTCGAATTTCGCCCAGGAATCGTGGCGCGTCCAGTTGACCTGATCGAGATAATCCATGCCGGCCCGGCGGAAATTCCGGTCGGATACCGCAAAACCCGCGGGCTCAATGATGTGCGCTGCCACCTCCATGCAGGCACAAAGTCTGAGAATCGTCCCGGTGTTCTGGGGAATGTCGGGCTGGAAAAGCGCGATTTGCATTTCTGTGACGGCCCTTCCGGGTCTCCCTCCCGAAATGTCAGGATAAATATTCACTCGGTACGGAATTAGTGCATTGCACGCTGGCCAGCCGATAGCGGGCTTGCGCTCGCCCGGCAAGGGTGCCAATAGAACAATTCTGGACTGTTCCTTGTCTCCGGGTGGGGCCGGAAAAGGCGGTCTTTCTGCCGCCGCGGGGGTCGCGGGCGCCGGCAGCCTCCCGGTCATCTTCTCCGGGGCGGTTCCACCGGCTGCAGCTTAAGAAAGGGTTTGGAATCGTGACGACAGCGTCTTCGGCGGACCATCCGACACGCCGTGATTTCCTCTTTGTTGCAACGGGAGCTGTTGCCGCGGTCGGTACGATCTGGCCACGCTCTGGCCGTTCATTTCCCAGATGAATCCGGACGCCACGACGATTGCGGCCGGCGCGCCGATCGAAGTCGATCTGACGCCGATCGCCGAGGGGCAGGACATCAAGGTGTTCTGGCGAGGCAAGCCGATCTACATCAGCCACCGGACCAAGAAGCAGATCGAGGAGGCCCGCAGCGTGCAGGTCTCGAGCCTGCCCGACCCGCAAGCGGACCAGGCGCGGGTCAAGGAGGGCCACGACCAATGGCTCGTCGTGATCGGCATCTGCACCCATCTGGGCTGCATCCCGATCGCCCATGAAGGCAATTACGACGGCTTCTTTTGCCCTTGCCACGGTTCGCAATACGACACCTCCGGTCGTATTCGCCAGGGACCGGCGCCGGCCAACCTGGCAGTCCCGCCCTATCAATTCGTCTCCGATAGCAAAATCCAGATAGGCTAAAGCCCCGGATCGGTGTCCGGGACTTTAGGCCTGTCGCGTCGTCTTTCTTCCCTAGGGATCGCACCATGAGCGGACCATCCGACTACCAGCCGACCAATCCCGTCTTGAAATGGATTGAACGGCGTCTGCCGATTTTCGGTCTCATGCATTCCTCGTTCGTCGCCTATCCGACGCCGCGCAACCTGAACTACTGGTGGACCTTCGGCGCCATCCTCTCGATGATGCTGGCTCTGCAGATCGTCACCGGCGTGATCCTGGCGATGCACTACACGCCGAATGCCGATCTCGCCTTCAAGTCGGTCGAAAGCATCGTGCGCGACGTCAACTATGGCTGGCTGTTGCGCAACATGCATGCCTCCGGCGCCTCGATGTTCTTTTTCGCCGTCTACGTCCACATGTTCCGCGGCCTCTATTACGGGTCGTACAAGGAGCCGCGCGAGGTTCTGTGGATTCTCGGCGTCATCATCTACCTGCTGATGATGGCGACGGGCTTCATGGGTTACGTGCTGCCGTGGGGCCAGATGAGCTTCTGGGGCGCCACCGTCATCACCAACCTGTTCTCCGCCATTCCCTATGTCGGCGACAGCATCGTGACGCTGCTGTGGGGCGGCTACTCCGTCGGCAATCCGACCTGAACCGCTTCTTCTCGCTGCATTATCTGCTGCCGTTCGTGATCGCGGGCGTGGTGGTGCTGCACGTCTGGGCGCTGCATGTCGTGGGTCAGAACAATCCGGCCGGCGTCGAGGCCAAGACGGAAAAGGACACCGTGCCGTTTACGCCCTACGCGACCATCAAGGACGGGTTCGGCGTGTCCTGCTTCCTGTTGCTTCTACGCGTGGTTCATCTTCTACATGCCGAACTATCTCGGCGACGCCGACAATTACATTCCCGCCAATCCCGGCGTGACCCCGCCGCACATCGTGCCGGAATGGTACTATCTGCCGTTCTACGCGATCCTGCGCTCGATCCCGAACAAGCTTGCCGGCGTGATCGCGATGTTCTCGGCGATCATCGTGCTGGTGTTCCTGCCCTGGCTCGATACCGCGAAGACGCGCTCGTCCAAGTATCGCCCGTTGGCGAAGCAGTTCTTCTGGATCTTCGTCGTCGTCTGCGTGCTTCTTGGCTATCTCGGCGCGCAGCCGCCCGAAGGCATCTATGTGATCGCCGGCGCGTATCCTGACCGTCTGCTACTTCGCCTATTTCCTGATCCTGTTGCCGCTTCTGAGCCGGATCGAAAAGCCGAGGCCGGTCCCCAACTCGATCGCCGACGACGTGCTCGCGAAATACGGAAGCAAGGCGGCGTCGATGGTGATCGCGCTCGCGCTCGCCGGTACCCTGTTCGCCGGCAGCGCGCAGAACGCGCGGGCCGAGGAGCAGGAAACGCCGCCGTCGCAGAAATGGTCGTTCGCGGGTCCGTTCGGCAAGTATGATCGCGGCGCGTTGCAGCGCGGCCTGAAGATCTACAAGGAAGTCTGCTCCAACTGCCACGCGCTGTCATATATCGCGTTCCGCAATCTCGCCGACCCCGGCGGGCCCGGTTACTCGCTGGCGCAGGCGGCGGCGTTCGCGTCCGAATACAAGATCAAGGACGGCCCGAACGATCAGGGCGAGATGTTCGATCGGCCTGGCCGGCCCGCCGACTACTTCCCCGCGCCATTCCCCAACGATCAGGCGGCGCGTGCCGCCAATGGCGGCGGTTTGCCTCCCGACCTTTCGCTGATCACGAAGGCGCGCTCCTATGAGCGCGGCTTCCCCTGGTTCATCTTCGACTTCTTCAGCCAGTTCCAGGAACAGGGCCCGAACTATGTCACGGCGCTCCTGCGGGGTTATGAAAAGACGCCGGCCGGCGTCACGCTGCCCGAGGGCACCTACTACAACAAGTATTTCCCGGGCCACGCCATCAAGATGCCGAAGCCTTTGACCGACGGTCAGGTCACGTTCGACGACGGGTCGCCGGCGACGCTGGAGCAATACGCCAAGGACATCGCCACATTCCTGATGTGGGCGGCGGAGCCGCACATGGAGGCCCGCAAGCGGTTGGGGCTGCAGGTTTTCGTGTTCCTGATCCTGTTCGCCGGGCTGATGTATTTCACCAAGAAGAAGGTCTGGGCCGACGCGCACTGACCCTGGCAATCATGTGACTTGAAAAAGCCCCCGTGAGGGGGCTTTTTTGTTGGGGTCCGTCGTTCCAGGATGGAAGCGTCGGCAACCGACCCGGTGGACGATTGCTTCCGACCTCCACTGCGGACAGAATGCCCGCCAATCCGTCCCCTCAAAAAATCTTCGGAGGAACCATGGGCACCAGCATCTCGTTCAAGCGTCCCGACGGCAAGGACGCCAACGGCTATCTCGCCAACGCTGCGCGCGGCAACGCCCCGGGCGTCGTGGTGATCCAGGAATGGTGGGGGCTTCAGGACCAGATCAAGGGGCTGTGCGACCGTTTCGCGGTGGCCGGCTTCGACGCGCTGGCGCCCGATCTCTACAAGGGCAAGGTGGTGCCGTATCACGACACCGACGCCGCCGGCAAAGAGATGAACTCGCTCGATTTCATGGACGCGACCACCCAGACCGTTCGCGGCGCTGTGCAATATCTTGGCCGGAACAGCGCCAAGGTCGGCTTGACCGGCTTCTGCCTCGGGGGCGCGGTTACCATCATCGGCGCCACGAAGATTCCCGAACTGACCGCGGGCGTCGTGTTCTATGGCATTCCGCCGGAGGCGGCGGCAAAGCCGGCGGACGTGAAAATTCCGCTGCAGGCCCATTTCGCCAGCAAGGATGATTGGTGCACGCCGCAGGTGGTCGACGCGTTCGAGAAGGCGATGAAGGCGGCCGGCAAGTCGCTCGAGCTGTTTCGCTATGACGCCGACCACGCCTTCGTCAACGAGCAGCGCATGTCGGTGCACGACCGCAAGGCAGCGGAACTTGCCTGGGGCCGCGCCACCGAGTTTTTCAGGAAGCATCTGGGGTGAGATATCCGCAGTAGTCGACATGATGCCGGGGATCGATGTCACAGCCATCGATCCCGCGTGCGGAAGGGGTCGGTCGAAAGGCTGGGATGAAGGTCTTCTGCACAGGCGCGTCTGGCTATATCGGCGGATCGGTGGCAGCTCATCTCGTTGCTGCCGGCCATCAGGTAACCGGCCTGGTTCGCACCACCGAAAAGGCTGATGCGGTTCGCGCCCGCGGTATCCAGCCGTTGTTGGGAACGCTGGATGATGGCGAACGTCTGGCGCGAGCGGCACATGCCGCTGACATCGTCGTCAATGCGGCGAGCGCCGATCACAGGGGTGCGGTTGCTGCCCTGCTTGGCGCTCTGGCTGGAAGCGGCAAGCTTTTGATCCACACCTCGGGATCGAGCATCGTCGGCACGCGCGCCCGGGGGCACCGATCCGACGCGATTTTTGATGAAATTTCGCCGATTGTCCCTTCGCCGGCGCGTGCAGCCCGCGTCGCGTTGAACGGCCTCATTCTCTCATACCGTGACAAGGGGTGCCGTCCCGTCATCATCTGCCCGAGCCTGATCTACGGCTTCGGCCATGGCGTCGAGCCGCACAGCATGCAGGTGCCCCTGCTCATCGGTCTTGCCAGAAAGCGGGGCTGCGCCGCTCATGCCGGGCCCGGCGAGAACATCTGGTCGAACGTGCACATCGACGATCTGGTGACGCTCTATGCGCTCGCCATCGAGAAGGCGCCCGCAGGAGCGTTCTTCTTCGCCGAGAACGGCGAAAATTCGATGCGTGAGGTTTGCGAGGCCATCAACCGCATGTTGGGTTACGAGGGGGCGCCATCGACTATGTCCATGGAAGAGGCGGCCTTCGAATGGGGTGAGGGCCTCGCCGAGGATACGATGGCGTCAAACAGCAGGGTGCGAGCGGTCCGGGCGCGGCAGCTCGGCTGGAAACCGAAGGCGCGGAGCCTGATCGAAGAGATCGAGCGCGGTTGTTATCGGTAGCAGGCTGCGGATTCTCAAGACGATCCCTCCTTCACCCCGTCCCACCAGGCGCAGGTCCTCGACATCAGTTTGTAGTTGCCGTCCATGACCTGAACCGGTGCGCGGAGGCCATGGGCCGCGGCGCGCATCCGCATCTGGCGCGCCACTTCGCGGTCG
Source organism: uncultured Alphaproteobacteria bacterium (assembly GCA_963722265.1). Classification (GTDB taxonomy): domain Bacteria; phylum Pseudomonadota; class Alphaproteobacteria; order Rhizobiales; family Xanthobacteraceae; genus Bradyrhizobium. The sequence goes on from CAVRKR010000006.1 coordinate 723,802, forward strand.
GCGGGCGGCAGCCAGATGCGTTCGTGTCCCCACAGGCTCGGACCGTCCTTGAGTTCGAACGGTTGCCACGTCGACGGATCGATCTCGCGGCCGCCCCAGCCGCATTCGACCATGAACGAGGACGGCGACCTCACATAGAACGAGGTCATGAGATCGTTGGTGTGACGGCCAAGCGTGACGCCGACGCGGTCGGGCTCGGTGAGGGCGACGTCGTAGGATTGGCCGACATCGTCGAGCGAAAACAGCTCGACCATCAAATGATGCATGCCGTTGTGCCCGGTCTCGAGCAAGGCCAGGCTGTGGTGCCGCGGGATTGATGTGGAAGAAGTAGGCGCGAAACGGCTTCTCCATGTAGTCGGAGAGACGGAAGCCGAGCACATCGACATAGAACGGCATCACCGCCTCGATATCCTCAACCGTCAGCACGGCGTGTCCGAGGCCGAGCGGGCCGGTGCGAAAGCCGGAAATCGAACGGCCGGGGCTGAATGGGGCGTCGTCGATCGCGGCGCCGTAGAACGCCTCGAGGCGATTGCCCGCGGGGTCGCTGAACGAGATCAGGCTGCGAACGCGCCGGTTATCGGCAAGCGTCTGCGGCTCGGCCGTGACAATCAATCTGCGCCTGTTCCAGCCGCGCGGCGAGCGCGTCCAGCGCATCGGCATCTGCTACCTCCCAGCCGAAGAAGCGCTCACCCTCCGCCAACGAGCGATCGATGACGATGCGCTGCTTGCGGTCGTCCATCCGGAACGCCAGCAGCGAGGGGCTGCGCTCGACCGCCTGCAGGCCGACCAGACGGGTGCCGAATTGCCGCCAGTCGTCCAGCGCGGCGGAGCCAAACCCGACATAGCCCAGAGCCCGCAATGGCATCATTCGTCTCCCGCAGCTCGCGAAATCCCAAAACAGCGAATTCGGGGGCACCTGCGCATACCCATGACACCCAAAAGATGCTCGCCGGATAGGCAGGGCGCAAGCCGCTTTGCGGGGCGATCCTCCCTTGACGTCCCGCCTCGCCATGGTGTTTACGTGACCCATGAGCACCGCCGTCCACGATACCCGTCTCTGGTGGCCCACCTCTTGAGGGGTGGCCGGTGCGATTTCTTTTTCCCCAAATCGTTAAAGGCCGTCATCGCAGCGCGACGGCCTTTCGTTTGTCCTGTGTGGCGTTCCCTCGGCAAGTTTCGTAAGAGGATCACATGAACAGGACAGTCTTTTCGCTGCCGGCCCGCTACGAATATCGCACCCGCGGCGGGCTCGCGATCACCCGGTCGGTCGAGCATTTTTCGGGCGGCGCCAACCGGCTCGATGATCTGATCGACCTGCTCGATCGCCGCCGCGGCGTGGTGCTGTCGTCGGGAACGACGGTGCCTGGCCGCTACGAGAGTTTCGACCTCGGCTTTTCCGATCCGCCCCTGCTGCTGCAGACCACGGGACCCGACTTTTCGCTCCAGGCGCTCAATGCGCGCGGCGAAATCCTGATCGCCTTCCTCGGCGATGTTGTCAGCGAACCCTGCGTCGTCATCACCGAGAAAAGTGCCACGCCGTCTCGCCGGTCATATCCTGCGTGGCGCCGCGCCGGTAGACGAAGACCAGCGCACCCGCCGCGCCAGCGTGATGTCGCTGGTGCGCGATCTCGTCGCGGCCTTCGGCGCCAATGATGATCCGCTGCTCGGCCTGTTCGGCGCATTCGCCTATGATCTGGTGTTCCAGATCGAGGACCTGGTGCAGAAGCGCCCGCGCGAAAAAGACCAGCGCGACATCGTGCTTTATGTGCCCGACCGCCTGCTGGCCTATGACCGCGCCACCGGACGCGGCGTGGTGGTCAGCTATGATTTCGCCTGGAAGGGCAAATCGTCCGAAGGACTGCCGCGCGACACCCCCGACAGCAGTCTACGCCAAAACGCCGCGGCAGGGATTTGCCGATCACGCGCCCGGAGAATATCAGGCCACGGTCGAAACCGCGCGCGCGGCGTTTGCGCGCGGCGATCTGTTCGAGGCGGTGCCGGGGCAACTCTTTGCCGAACCCTGCGAGCGCTCGCCGGCGGAAGTGTTTCAGCGGCTGTGCCGGATCAACCCGTCGCCCTACGGCGCGCTGATGAATCTCGGCGAGGGCGAATTCCTGGTGTCGGCATCGCCGGAAATGTTCGTGCGCTCCGACGGCAGGCGGGTCGAGACCTGCCCGATCTCCGGCACCATCGCCCGCGGTGCCGACGCGATCGGCGACGCCGAGCAGATCCGGCAGCTCTTGAATTCGGAGAAGGACGAATTCGAACTCAACATGTGCACCGACGTCGATCGCAACGACAAGGCGCGGGTCTGCGTGCCCGGAACGATCAAGGTGCTGGCGCGGCGCCAGATCGAGACCTATTCGAAACTGTTTCACACCGTCGATCACGTCGAAGGGCATGTTGCGGCCGGGCTTCGATTCGCTCGATGCGTTCCTCACCCACGCCTGGGCGGTGACGGTGACCGGCGCGCCGAAATTATGGGCGATGCAGTTCGTCGAGGATCACGAGCGCTCGCCGCGGCGCTGGTATGCCGGCGCCATCGGCGTGGTCAATTTCGACGGCAGCATCAATACCGGGCTGACCATCCGCACCATCCGGATGAAGGACGGCCTTGCCGAGGTGCGGGTCGGCGCCACCTGCCTGTTTGATTCGGATCCCGCGGCCGAGGACCGCGAATGCCAGGTCAAGGCGGCCGCGCTATTCCAGGCGCTGCGCGGCGATCCGCCGAAGCCGCTCTCGGCCTTCGCGCCGGACGCCACCGGCTCCGGCAAGCGGGTGCTTCTGATCGATCATGACGACAGCTTCGTGCACATGCTGGCGGATTATTTTCGCCAGGTCGGTGCCAGCGTGACGGTCGTGAGATATGTTCACGCCCGGCAAATGCTGGAGAGCGGCAGCTACGATCTGCTGGTGCTGTCGCCGGGGCCGGGGAGGCCGGAAGATTTCGACATTTCCAACACCATCGACGCGGCGTTGGGCCAGGAAGCTGCCGATCTTCGGCGTCTGCCTCGGCGTGCAGGCGATCGGGGAATATTTCGGCGGGCAACTCGGGCAGCTCCTGCAGCCGGCGCATGGACGGCCGTCGCGGGTTCAGGTGCGGGGCGGGCGGCTGATGCAGAACCTGCCCAATGAGATCGTGATCGGCCGCTATCATTCGCTCTATGTCGAGCGCGACAGCATGCCCGACGTGCTGGCCGTGACGGCGAGCACCGAGGATGGCGTCGCGATGGCGATCGAGCACAAGACCTTGCCGGTCGGCGGCGTGCAGTTTCATCCGGAATCGCTGATGTCGCTCGGCGGTGAGGTGGGCCTGCGCATCGTCGAGAATGCGTTCCGGCTCGGCGCGCAAACGAATTGATAAACCTTGTCATTGCGAGCGAAGCGAAGCAATCCATTTCGCCGCATCGGGAAGATGGATTGCTTCGTCGCTTCGCTCCCTTGCGCAAACGCTTGCGTTTGTCGCCGGCAATCACGGGGAAGCTATTAACAGGACTGAGACAGATGACGTTTGAATATGATCTGAAGGCCGTCGTCCGCACCATTGCGGATTATCCGAAGCCGGGAATAATGTTTCGCGACATCACCACGCTTCTGGGCGATGCGCGCGCCTTCCGCCGCGCGGTCGATGAGCTGGTGCAGCCCTGGGCCGGCAACAAGATCGACAAGGTCGCCGGCATCGAGGCGCGCGGCTTCATTCTCGGCGGCGCGGTGGCGCATCAGGTCTCCGCCGGCTTCGTGCCGATCCGCAAGCGGGGCAAGCTGCCGCACACCACGGTGCGTATCGCCTATTCGCTGGAATACGGGCTCGACGAAATGGAGATGCACGCCGACGCCATCCATCCCGGCGAGCGCGTCATCCTGGTCGACGATCTCATCGCCACCGGCGGCACCGCGGAGGGCGCGGTCAAGCTGATGCGCCAGATCGGCGCCAACGTGGTAGCGGCCTGCTTCATCATCGATTTGCCGGACCTCGGAGGGGCCGCGAAATTGCGGGCCATGGACGTGCCGGTGCGAACGCTGATGGCGTTCGACGGGCATTGAGGCGCGCGAAAACTATCCATACGTCGTCCCTGCGAAAGCAGGGACCCACAACCACCGATGTTAGCTGTTGGAAAGCCGTCTAGCCCCAGCGCTAAATGGAGTGGCCGCGGCGCATGGTCCCTGCTTTCGCAGGGACGACAATAAATTACGACCCCTGCAGGATCAGGCTCAGCTCGAGCTCGCGGAAGCTGAAGTAATTCTTGCGGATCCATTGATGCAGCTCGGTCGAGGAATCCCGTTTCGCTCCGCAGATAGTCGGTGAACGAGAACGACAGCCGGTCGACATAGGTCTTCAAAAACGCCGGCAGCGCCGCGATTGGCAAGCACCCTTCCACGGGCGAAGGCGCGCGGCAGTTCGCCGCGCACGACATATTCGTTGTCGATCGTCACAAGCGCGGTGGGCGGAAACTGGCGCTGCAACATCGCATAGCCGCGGGCCGAGACCCGGTCGGTATCGCCGACGAACAGGATGACCGGCGCAACGCCGCGCCGGAGCGGCCTCTTTCATGAACCCGATTTCATCGGTCATCTTGAAGAATTCGTCGAAGGCGTGGAAGCCGAGGTCGATCACCTTGGCGACCCCGTCATTGATGATCAGACGGTCCATCAGCGCCATCTTGCCGAAGGTATCGTCGACTTCCGCGGTTTCCGTGATGTCCGGCAGATATTCGAGCAGCGACGGCTCTTTCAGATTGATGTCGAAGGCCGCCACCTTGCCGTTCTTCAACAGCAGGAATTCGCTCAATAGCCGCGCGATCAACGTCTTGCCGACCAGCGGACGGGGCGAGCAGATGATGTAAACGGGCGTCTGGCGCATCACGCGCTATATCGGGCGGAGGTGGACGCCCATTCCAGCCCAATCACATCGGGCGCGCAATTATTTTTCGCCGCCGCGCGTGCTCGATTTGCTGGAGCCGACCAGATCGGTCAGCTTGATGCGGTCGAATTCGCTCCAGACATTGGCGAGCCAGTGGCGGACATAGCCGCGCAGCACGAAAGAATAGTTCGCCGCCTCGTCGCTTGGGCCCTTGTTGGCGACGAATTTGAGGAACGGAACCGACGCGACCTCGACCTGTTCGAAGGCCATTTCGTTGAGCTTGGGGATGGTGAGCTCGGTGGCGTCCTTGATGCGGTGGAAATACGAATTGTAGGTGGCCTGATCCCACTGGAAGAACTGGGTGTCGTTGATGAAGTTCTTCACCAGGAAGTATTTCGCGCCGGCCATGAAATTCGCGGTTTCCGCGATTTCGTCCAGCGAGGCGATCGAGGGGCCGAGAATGTGGAACACGGCAAAAGTGATCTGTCCGGACTTGGCGGCGTCGAGAAAGCCGATGTCGCGCAACGAGGCGAGCGAGGGCGACAGCAAGCCGGCGCGGACGTCGATCACGGTGACCGAGGGGCTGGCCGAATTCAGCGTATCGAAGATCTTCATCTGGTCCGAAGTCGTCGTCATGTCGACGATCTCGGTGACGTCGGGGTGGAAGCGCTTCAGCGTGCCGCGCGGGGATTCGGTATCGAAGGCGCGGGTGGGAACATTGTTGGCGCTGAAATAGTCCAAGTAGCGTCCGCGAGACCGTCGTCTTGCCGACCCCGCCCTTGTCAGCGCCTACCACAATCACTACCGGCTTCGCCATGAACTTCCCTTATGCGTCATTTTTGATTGGAGCATCATCCTTCGAATAAACCAAGATGCCTGCTACCCGAGAACGGGAATTGCCCCAGATCAAAGTCCGATATCCCCCGGCCGGTCGCCTCACCGATCGGAGCGCCCCTTCCTGCTTTGAGTGCGAAGATGGCAGAAACAAGGGAGAATTCAATTCATTAGACGGGGGCCGGGGCTAATCGTGCCAGTGTCGTTAATGCCGGCAGGCGCTTAAGCCGCGCACCCGGCCTTGTCTTGCCTCGCCCAGCTCCTTGCATTGCATCTGCCGAGCTAGCGGCGTCGCCACGGGCCGGCAGCGCTGCCCCAAGGGCCCGAGGGCGCGATTGGCGGCGGCGCGCCGGCCGGGTCCGCGGCATCGCTCCAGGGACCTTTCGGCAATGGCGGCGGGCTGTCGCCGGGCGGCTGCAGCTGATTGTCCGGCTCACTTGCGTCCGACGGCAGGGCCAGCGGTCCAGGGTCGTGTCCGCCGGCATATTTGACCAGCGCCTGGACGCGCGCTTCCACGGAAGGGTGGGTCGCAAACAGGTCGGCAAAGCCCTCGCGCGGGTTGTCGAGGCATAATTCCATCACCGCCGAGGTCGCGCCGGGAAGCTCGCCGCGATTCTCGATCTTGCGCAGCGCCGAGATCATGGCGTCGGGATTCTTTGGTCAGTTCGACCGAACCGGCATCGGCGAGCAGTTCGCGTGACCGCGACAGCGCCAGGCGCACCAGTTGCGACAACAGCCAGGCCAGCGCGATCAGTGCGACCGCGACAATGATGACAATGACGGCGCCGCCGCCGGAACTCTTCCGGTTGTTGTCGGACGACGACGAAGACGACGATGAGGACGACCAGGAACCGCCGCGATAGCCGCCATAATAGCCGAAATTGGTAAAACTCCGGAAGAACAGCTCGGCGAAGAAGCCGACCACGCCGGCGATGATCACCGCGATCACCATCATCTGCACGTCGCCGTTGCGGATGTGGGTGAGCTCGTGGCCGAGCACCGCCTCGATCTCCTGATCATTAAGCGCGTTCAGAAGACCGGTGGTGACGGTGACGGCATATTGCCGCTGGTTGAGCCCGGTCGCGTAGGCGTTCAGCGCGTCGCTTTCGATGATCTTCAGCTTCGGCATCGGAATGCCGCGCGAGATGCAGAGGTTTTCCAGGAGATTGTAGAGCCGCGGCTGCTGTTGCCGCGTCACGTCCTCGCCGCCGGTGACGGCATCGACGATCGATTGATGGAAGAAATAGGCGATCACGATCCACAGCGCGGCAGCCCCCGGTCGCGTAGGGAAACGCCTTGATCAGGTCGTGGGCCGCAGCAGTGAGGTAATAATCGGCCGGCGCCCCGCATAGATCATCACTTCCGCGATCAGCGCGCCGGCATAGACCATCACATAGACCAGCGCGAACAGCCCCCCGAGCAGCAGCATCGAACGGAATCTGTTCGATGCGATATGCGTGTAGAGACCATACGCGGCCATGATGCGCTTTTCCGTTGGTAGTCGTCGTCATTCCGGGATGGTCCGAAGGACCAGACCCGGAATCTCGAGTTTCCGGGTTCGATGCTGCGCATCGCCCCGGAATGACCGGGATATGAGTTCAGAACTTTACCTGCGGCGCGGCCTCGACTTCGGTTCGGCTGGCGCCGAGATCGAAGAAATCCTTGCGGGTGAAGCCGAACATGCCGGCGAACAGGGCGGCGGGCATCTGCTGGATGCCGGTGTTGTATTCCTGGACCGCATTGTTGAAGAAGCGGCGGCTGGCGGCGATCTTGTTCTCGAGGTCGGACAATTCGCTCGCCAGCTGCTGGAAGTTGGCGTTGGCCTTGAGGTCCGGATAGGCCTCCGATAGCGCGATCAGCCGGCCGAGCGCGCCGCTCAACTGGTTTTCCGCGGCCGATACCTGCGCCGGGCCCTGCGCCGACATCGCCGAGTTGCGCGCCTTGATCACCTCGTCGAGCGTGCCGCGCTCATGCGCGGCATAACCCTTCACGGTCTCGACCAGGTTCGGGATCAGGTCGTGACGCTGCTTGAGCTGCACGTCGATGTCGGCAAAGGCCTGGTTGACGCGCTGGCTGAGCGCGACCAGCCGGTTATACGCGCCGAGCGCGAAAAGAACGAGAACGACGAGGACGCCGATAACAATCCAGCCGGTCGACATGGCAAAAAACTCCTGATGGGAACAAACGATGCTTGCGAGTTTAGCGGAATTTGAAAGCGCAGAGCAGCGGTCACGAGGTGGGTATCGCTTTGGTCGCTCGCAAGGCTCGGAGAGTTTAAAGCGGTGGCGGCCTCATCCTGAGAGTCTGTGAAGCAATGCGCCCCGTGTCCCGGACGCGGTGCAGCGTTCTCCACGATGCACCGCAGAGCCGGACCCAGTCCCGAGCTAGATGATAGATGGGCCCCGGCTCAGCGGTGCATCGCTTACGCGCTGCGCCGCGTCCGGGGAACGAAACCGCCGCCGAGACTAACCTTCCTCCACCATCACCGCATCTCCCCAGCGCCAGCGCCGGGCGCGTGCATAGGTCGTTTTGTCGCGGTGCGGCACTTTTTCATTCTTGAGACCGTCGGCCGTGCAAAGTTTCGCCGACACTTCGACTTTGTTGACAACAGGCTGCGCCAGCACGCGGGCAGGGCGCCTTGCAGCGAGCGCTCGCGTCAGCACCACATAGCTGAATTTTTCATCCTCGAACGGAAGCTCGGCTCCCTTGAGTTGCATATGCGCGCGCAGACGCGGCAGACGCTGGGTGAAGTGACACCAGTCCGGCGCCCGAAGCGGGCACGGGCCGTCGTGCGGGCAGGGGGCGAGAACGTGCGCGCCCGACGCGATCAATCGTGCCCGCAAGCCGATGATCCGCGCATAGCCCGCCGGCGTGCCGGGTTCGACGACGACCAACGTGTCGCTTGTCTTCGCCCATAAACGCTCGGTGAGCGCGTCGCGTTCCGCCTCGCCGATCTCGCCGATCATGTAGCTTGCGATGACAAGATCGGCCGGTTCGGCCCGTGCGAGCGTCGCGGCGTCGCCTTGGTGGTAGGTCAGGGCCTTGAGCCGCGCGCTGTCGCGGCAAAGTTCCAGCGCCAGCGTGCGCAAGGCGGCGTTGGCGTCGAGCAACGCAAAGCTTCGCAGCGAGGAAAACACCTCAGCTGCCGCCCAGGCCGCCGTGCCCGGTCCGGCGCCGACGTCGAGCAGGCTGTTGGGCGCGAAATCCGGCTTCAGTTCGCAAAGCGCGTTCAGGCTTGCGGTCACCGCGGCATAGGTCGCCGGCATCCGCGCCAGCGCATAGGCGAGCGCGTCGGCCTCGGAGGCGATCGCGCCCGAGTTGCCGCCCTGGCGATAGGTCCTGGAAATCAGCGCGGCGCGCTCGGCGGCAGCGGCGCGTGAGACGCCCTGCAGTTTTTCCTCAAGCGCGGCGCGCAATTCGGCGGGGAGGTCGGGAGCAGTCATGGGTGCCGTCACCAGCGGCGTCATTCCGGGTTCGATGCTTCGCATCGCCCCGGAATGACGGCATCAATCTCACGCCACGTCCTGATCGAGTATCTTCACCGCGTCTTCGAGATCGACCGAGACCAGCTGCGACACGCCGCGTTCGGCCATGGTGACGCCGAACAGGCGGTTCATCCGCGCCATGGTGATCGGATTGTGCGTGATGATGATGAAGCGCGTCTCGGTGGTCGCGGTCATCTCGTGCAGCAGAGTGCAGAACCGCTCCACATTGTGATCGTCGAGCGGCGCGTCGACCTCGTCCAGCACGCAGATCGGCGACGGGTTGGTGAGGAACACCGCGAAGATCAGCGCCAGCGCGGTCAGCGCCTGCTCGCCGCCGGACAACAGCGACAGCGTCTGCGGCTTCTTGCCCGGCGGCTTGGCGATGATTTCAAGCCCTGCCTCCAGCGGATCGTCGCTCTCGATCAGGTGCAGCGCGGCCTCGCCGCCGCCGAACAATTCGGTGAACAGCCGCTTGAAGTGACCGTTGACGGTCTCGAACGAGGCCAACAGCCGCTCGCGGGCCTCGCGGTTGAGGCTCTGGATGCCCTGGCGCAGCCGCTTGATGGCTTCCACCAGGTCGTCGCGCTCGGTGGTCAGGGTGTTGTGCTGGGTTTCGACCTCGCGCAGCTCTTCCTCGGCGCGCAGATTGACTGCGCCCAGCCGTTCGCGATCGCGGCGCAGCTTTTCGAGATTTTCCTCGATCTCGGAAAGCGGCGGCAGTTCCGCGCCCGGTTTGATCTCGGCAAGGCCGGCTACCGCTTGCGGCTCGATTTCCAGCATGTCGTGGATTTCGCGCTCGATGTCGACCAGGCGTCGCTTGGCGCTGTCCATCCGCTCTTCGGCGCGGCCGCAGGCCTCGCGCGCGCTTGAGAGCGCCTCGAGTGAAATCTTGGCGGCGCGGTCGGTTTCCGCCATCACGTTTTCGGCCGAGGCCAGCGCGTCGGCGGCGAGCGCGGCGGGTGTCTTCGGCCTTTTCGATTTCGTTGATCAGCGCGCGGCGCTTTTCGGCAAAGATGGCCGGTGCATTCTCGAGTTCGGCGCGTTCGGCCTCGACCTCGGTGACGCGGGCTTCGATGGTTTCGATCTGCGACGCCGCGCTTGCCTTGCGGTTTTGCCACTCGTTGCGCTCGGCCGTGATCGCCTGCAAACGGCGGTCGGCAAGTTCGGCCTCGCGCGCCAGCGCCTGCGCTTCGCCCCGCACCTGGGCTGCGACGCGGCGAAGACCATCGATACCGCCGCGAACTTCGGCGAGCCTGGCTTCGGTGGGAAGGCTCGGCGGCAATTCGGCGAGCGCGGCATTGGCGCCCTCAAGCGCGCTCTTGGCCTCGCCGTGATCGGCTGCGAGCCGGGTGCGGGCTTCGGTCAGCGCCGATTGTCGGGCGGCGTGGCGGTTGATCTCCCGCTCGGTGGTGGCGTGGCGTTCGCGTGCGCCGTCCGCGTCGCGCTGGGCGGCGCGCCATGCGTCACGCGCCGAGGATTTCGGCGATCGCAGCCGCCTTGAGCGCGGCTTCGGCGGCTTCGAGCGCCTGCCGCTTGGCGCTCGCATCGATGCGCGCCTGCTCCAGTTCGTTCTCGATGTCGACAAGGCGGGCACGCTCGGCAAGACGCCGTGCGGCGCCGGTTGGCGCGTGCGCGGCCGCGACGAACCCGTCCCAGCGCCAGACGTCGCCTTCCCGCGACACCAGCCGCTGGCCGGTTTTGAGCTGCGACACCAGTTCGGCGCCGCGCTCGCGCGCAACGACGCCGATCTGCGCCAGGCGCCGCTTCAGCTCGATCGGCGCCTGGACATGGGCCGCGAGCGCCTCGACGCCCGCCGGCAGCGCCGGGTCGCCCGCGGTCACGCCGGCATCGGTCCAGCGCATCGGCGCTGAGGGGTCAACCGGGGCATCGAGGTCGTCGCCCAGCGCTGCGCCGAGCGCCTTCTCGTAGCCCTTGGCGACATTGACGCCGTCGATGATCGGCGGCCACAGGTTCTTGGTCTCGCCGTTGACGAGCTTTGAGATCGTGCGCGCTTCGGTCTCTAACCGCTGCACGCGCTTGTCGGCTTCATTGAGCGGCGCGCGGGCGGCCTCCAGCCTCGATCGCGCGGCGACGTGGCCGGCCTCGCTCGCCTGTGCCGCGGCTTCAGACCGCGCGAGGCTTTGCTGCGCGGCTGCCATGGCGGCAGCCAGCGCCGCGAGATCGCCGAGTCCGCTTGTCTCTTCCGTCAGCCTCTGCTCGTCGCGCCCGACATTGGCGATGTCCTGGTCGAGCCGCGCCAGCCGCTCGCGGTGGGTTCGCACGTTCCCCTCGAGCTGATGGCGTCTGGCGGTGAGGTCGGCGAGCGTCGTCGTCAGTTCCGCAAACAGGCGCTCGGCCGCGGCAAGCGTCGATTCCGCTTCGGATACCCGCTCATCGACGCCGCTGCGTTTCTCGACGCGCGATTTGATCTCTTCCTTCAGCTCGGCGTCTTCGGTGTCGAGCCGCCGCAACGCCACGTCGGCGTCGGCGGCCTGCTGCTGCTCGCGGGCAATGTCGGCCGAAAACTGCGTCAGCCGGCGATCGAGCTCGGCGACGCGCTCCCTGGCGCGCTCCTCCTCGCGATCAAGCGTTTCGCGCGCATTGGTGAGGCGCTGCAAGCCGGCCGCGGCGCGGGCCTCGGCCTCACGCAGGGCCGGCAGTTCCGAAGCGCGCACCGCCTGGATCCGGGCCGCCTCGGCCTGCTCGCGGGTCCGCTCGGCCATCTCGCGGACCGCATACTCGTGGGTCGTGGTGGTCTCCGCGACGCCGGCATGGGCTTCCATCCAGCGCAAGTGAAACAGCAGCGCCTCGGCCTTGCGCACCTTGGCGGCGACTTCGCGGTAACGGATCGCCTGCCGTGCCTGCTTCTTCAAACCGTCGATCTGGCCGGCGAGTTGCCCGATGACGTCCTCGACCCGGGTGAGGTTGGTCTCGGCGGCCTTGAGGCGCAACTCCGCCTCGTGGCGGCGGGCGTGAAGCCCGGCGACGCCGGCGGCGTCTTCCAGCACGCGGCGGCGCTGTTCGGGCTTGGCCTGAATGATCTCGCCGATCTTGCCCTGGTGCACCAGCGCCGGCGAGCGCGCGCCGGTGGCGGCGTCGGCAAACAGCAGTTGCACGTCGCGCGCACGCACGTCGCGGCCATTGATCCGGTAGACCGAGCCCGCCTCGCGTTCGATCCGGCGCGAGATCTCCAAAATCTCGCGGTCATTCATCGCCGCCGGCGCGGAGCGATCGGAATTGTCGATCGTCATCACCACCTCGGCATGATTGCGTGACGGGCGGTTGCCGGAGCCGGCAAAGATCACCGCGTCCATGTCGGCGGCACGCAGCGATTTGTGCGAGGTCTCGCCCATCGCCCAGCGCAAAGCCTCGACCAGGTTGGATTTGCCGCAGCCGTTCGGCCCGACCACGCCGGTGAGGCCGGGTTCGATCATGAAGTCAGTGGGTTCAACGAACGACTTGAAACCGTGGAGGCGCAGGCGGGTCAGTTTCATAGGCACAGATTCTCTGTTGGCGGGGCGCGAATCTCCCTGCCGGGACAATACCATAGAAGGCAATGTCGGTGTGTGGGCGAGTCGCTTTTAAGCGGCTCTTATGGGGCGACAATGGCGATGACAGGGCCAGAGGGCAACCGGCGCCCCCGGCTTTTCCAAGGGATTTGAGGCGCGATTGTCGAGGTTTTTGCCTGACTTAGGCCGCCGGTTCCATGCCCAATGGCTGCTCAGCTCTTGAGCAGCGCCTTGATCCGCTTGTCGAATTCCTCGAACGAGGTGTCGCCCTTGATCTTCTCGCCGTTGAGGAAAAAGGTCGGCGTCGAATCGACCTTCAGCACCTCTGAGGCGTATTTCTGGTCGGCGACAATCTTGTCGAGCAGCGCCTGGTCCTTGAGGCAGTCTTCGACCGCCTGCTGGCTGAGACCGGCCTGCTTGCCGATCCGGGTCAGCGTCTCGGTGGTGTTCTTCATCACCCAATCGCCCTGCTGCCTGAAAAGCATGTCGGTGACCGCAAAATACTTTCCGGAATCGCCATTGGCGATGCAGCGCGACAGCATGGAGCCGGCGGCCGCCTTGATGTCGAGCGGGAATTCGCGGAACACGTATCGGATCTTGCCGGTGTCGATATAGGCCGCCTTGATCTTCGGGAACACGTTTTCGTTGAAGGCCGCGCAATGCGGGCAGGTCATCGAGGCGTATTCGACGATGGTCACCGGAGCGTCCGCGGGCCCCAGCGCCATGTCGGGCAGCGACAGCGGCTTGGCCACGTCGGCCGTGCCTTGCGCCATCGCCTCGGCGATCAGGCGCAGCGGTGAGAACCCGATGAGCGCGGCAAGTCCGGTCAGCGACAGGGCGGCGGTAAAGGCGCGGCGCGTAATGATCAAGGTGTGCTCCCGAATTGGCGCTTGAGAGGCCGAAAGAACCCATGGAAGGTTGTTCGCTAGCTGGAAACCAGGAATGTGGCAATGGCGGGCCTTGATCGCCAGACTTGGCGGCGGGCTCAATTTCGCTTGATCGAAGCACCGAGCCGCGCCAGGGCGGTGCGCAATTCATCGTCCTCGACCGAGGAAAGCGTTTTCGCGACTTCCGCAACCTCTTGGGCATCCGGCGCGCGGGCGGCGTCGGGCCGTTCCTGCCGCGATAACGGCCCTTGCCGCAGCGCCAGCCGGCCGACCGCGCTCCAGCCGAAGAATCGATTGACGCGCTGCAGGATGACGTCGGAGGCGTGCTGGATTTCCAGTGCCATCGGGCCATCCACCCGCAGCACCAGCGTCGCCGGCTCCTGAGGTTGTCCCTCCACCGGCCGCGGCCATTGCATTTTCAGGGGCTCGCAATGGGCCGAAATTTCGGGGCCGGCGATTTCACGCCAGCGCGTGACCAGCTCGCGCGCGGCAAATCCCTGGCGGGCATAGGCGTCGGAAAAGACGTCGCTGAGCAGGATGGAGAGCGGTTTTGCCGTGATCGGACCGGGTTTGGCCATGCGCTTATATATATCATCTCGTACGGGACGCATGGAACTGCCTCACCTTATGGCCGGCCGATAGCCGTCCCAAGGACGGCGTCGTTTCCGCTCGCCTATGCCCGGCCATCTACGTCTTGGGATACAGAAGAAAGGCGTGGATGTTCGCGACGAGCGCGGGCATGACGTGGAGAGATGGGCGCCGGAAGTAATAGAGTATCGGAATGGTCTCATCCGCCACCGCACGCAAGCGCAAACCACGTGAGCCCAACCAGTCGGCCGCCGATCGCCCCGCGCTGCTGCTGGCATGGTACGACCGCCATCGCCGGGCGCTGCCGTGGCGCCCGCCCAAGGGAACGCGCGCCGAACCTTATGCCGTCTGGCTGTCTGAAATCATGCTGCAGCAGACCGGCGTCAAAACGGTCGGGCCTTATTTCCAGAAATTCCTGGCGCGCTGGCCTGATGTCACGGCGCTGGGCCGCGCCTCGCTCGACGATGTCTTGAGGATGTGGGCCGGGCTCGGCTATTATTCCCGTGCACGCAACCTTCATGCCTGCGCGGTCGCGGTCGTGCGCGATCGTGGCGGGGTGTTTCCGGACAATGAAGAAGGCTTGCGCGCGCTGCCGGGGATCGGACCCTATACCGCCGCAGCTATTGCCGCGATTGCATTCAGGCGGCGGACCATGCCGGTCGACGGCAATATCGAGCGTGTGGTGTCGCGGCTGTTCGCGGTCGAAGAGCCGTTGCCGCAGGCCAAGCCGCTGATTCAGAAACTGGCGACGACGTTGCTCGGCGAATCCGGCGCCGGCGACGTGGAGACACGCGCTGGCGATAGCGCGCAGGCGCTGATGGATCTGGGGGCCTCGATCTGCAGCCCGAAGAAGCCGGCCTGCGCGCTGTGTCCGCTCAACGAAGGTTGCGTGGCGCGGGCGCGTGGCGATCCGGAGATTTTTCCGCGCAAGGCGCCGAAGAAATCGGGCGAGCTGCGGCGGGGCGCTGCCTTCGTCGTCAGGCGCGGCGATCACCTTCTGGTCCGCACCCGTCCCGAAAAAGGCTTGCTGGGCGGCATGACCGAGGTGCCGGGCTCGCACTGGCTTGCCGCGCAGGACGACGAGGCGGCGCTGAAGCAGGCGCCCGCGTTAAAGGGCGTTGCGCGCTGGCATCGCAAGGCGGGCGTGGTCAGCCACGTCTTCACGCATTTTCCGCTGCAGCTTGTGGTCTACACCGCCAGCGCGCCCGCACGCGCACCCGCGCGCCAAAGGGCATGCGCTGGGTGCCGATCGCAACGCTTGAGGAAGAAGCGCTGCCGAACCTGATGCGCAAGGTGATCGCGCATGGGCTTGGCAGGAAACACACGACGTCGCCTCGATCGGATTAGCAGGCGAGGGGATTGCCTTCGGGTTCTTACGCAGCCGCGACCGCTTCCATCTCAAGTTTCCAGCTCGGCACCAAGAGAGTCGCGCAGACAACGGTCAGCCCGACTTCGTGCTCGCCGAGATGTTCCTTGCGCAATTTCGCATCCGCGACCCTGTACTCTGTAATGGCGAGATAGGTTCGCAGGAACACCAGGTTCCGGTAGGTCATGTCCGCCGAAGCCAGAATCGTTGCGAGGTGTCCCCAGATTGTCCGGCACTGATCCTCGAACAACTCCGGCATGGTTTTGCCATCCTCAAGGTAGCCGTTGAGGCCGCTGACAAAGAGCATTCGAGCCCCCGCGCCGACCTCGACCGCGTGGCTGTAGCCCAAATACTTCGGGTACAAGCCCGCAGGATTATGTCTCGTGATCATTGATGCCTCCGGTCGCGACTCGCGGGTTATCAAAAGTGTTGAATGCTCAGCTGAAGCATAGACGAAACGTCGCCTACGGCGCCGGCATGACCACGATCGGCGGCTTGGCGTTGAGGCCTTCGACCTGAAAGCCGGCGACGCGCTTGTAATTGGCGGCGATGTCTTCCAGCTCCCTTTGCGACAGCACGTCGGTGACGACGTCAAAGCCATGGGGCGCACGTTCCTCGACCAGTTGCATCACCTGCTCCGGTCCGTTGCGGCGGTTGAGCATCACGAGATCGGTCGTGGCCGGACGGCGTTCCGCCTCATACGCCTTCAGCGCTGCCGCAGTCGGGCCGTGCGCAAGAATCTCGCGGGTGAGGACACGGGCGTCGAGGATCGCCTGCGAGGCGCCGTTGGAGCCGATCGGATACATCGGATGGGCGGCATCGCCCATCAGCGTGACGCGGCCGAACGTCCATTGTGGAATCGGATCGCGGTCCACCAGCGGATATTCGTAGGCGTGCGGGCAGTTGCGGATCAGGCCGGGAACGTCGAGCCAATCGAACTTCCAATCCTCAAACCACGGCAGGAATTCTTCGAGCCTTGCGGTTCGATTATAGTCCTCGCGGCGCCATTGATAGGTCGGCGGCATATGCCGTTCAGCGACCCAGTTGATCTGGAATTGGCCGTTGCTATCGGCTAGCCTCGAAATCGGGTAGCAGACGAATTTCAACGTTTCGTGGCCCGCCATGATCATGGTGCGGCCGGTGAGGAAGGCCTCGCCCGCGGTAATGCCCCGCCAGAGGATGCGTCCGTTCCAGATCGGCGGACCTTCCTTGGGGTAGAGCCGTTCGCGGACCGCGGAGTGGATGCCGTCGGCTGCGATCAAAAGCGTCCCGTCGTGGCTGCGCGCCGATTGTCCGCTTGCCTTGTCGATGAAGTCGGCGCGAACGCCGGTAGATGTCTCGGTCCAGTCGCGCAGATGGTGGCTGGTGAGGATGTTGTCGCGGCCCAGCCGTTCGATCGCGGCGTCGAGCAGGATCTGTTGCAGCAGCCCGCGATGGATCGAGAATTGCGGCCATTTGTAGCCGGCATCGATTCCGCGCGGCTCGCTCCAGATCGGCTTGCCGCGTTTTGAGAAATACGTCAGTTCGGCGGTGCGAACGCCGGCGGCGTCAAGCGCGTCGAGCAGGCCGAGTTCGATCAATTCGCGAACCGCGTGCGGCAGCACGTTGATGCCGACACCGAGCGGCCTCAATTCGGCGACGCTTTCGAATATTTTGGCTGGGATACCGATCTGATGCAGGCTGAGCGCCAGCGTCAGTCCGCCGATTCCCCCGCCGGCGATAAGAACCGTCATGATGCCCCGTCCCGCCTGCTGCTGACACCATGCTGTCAGCAGGCCTGGGTTAAGGCAAGGCGGAACAGAGGGACGGCCATGGTCAGGACCGCACTCGACCGCCTCGAGGCTCCGCCATCTTCGAGATTGCTCGGCTGGCATCTGCTCGATGCGCGGCCTTGCGACGGCTGGATACGGATCGGCTTCGACGGCAAGGCCGAATTCTGCAATCCGGCAGGCTTTATCCAGGGCGGAATCCTCTCCGCAATGCTCGATGATACCATGGGTCCGGCTGTCTTCGTCATGACCGACGGGCGGCTCTACACCGCGACCATCACCATGACGACCAATTTTCTTGCACCGGCCATGGTCGGGCCGATCGTGGGTGAGGCAAGCGTGACCCAGCTCGGCAAGACGATCGCCTTCATTGAGGCGAAGCTGATAGGCGGCAACGGCAACGTGCTCGCCACCTCCAGCGCGAGCGCGCGGCTGGTCGAAACCGCGAAAGCCGTTCGGTAGGAGTGGTGATGGCTATGTCTTGTGATCTTCACGCGCAGCCGCCCGGCCTCGCCGTTGCCCTGGCTCGGAGCGCTCTCGCGATGGTGCGGACCTGGCGGGCCCGCGCCCGCTTTCGCCGCGCGCTCGCGGCGCGGAGCGAATACGAATTGCAGGATATGGGAACATGCTTGTCGTCGATATCGGACGAAGTCAGCAAACCGTTCTGGCGCGCGTGACCGGCGGCGCCGAATTTTTCGCTGCAGACAGATTGTTCGAATCTCCCCGCGTCGATCAGCCCGCCCGCCGCTTCGGCCGGTCAAGTTCGCGGCCGGTTTCCAGCATCAATTTGCGCAGCCAGATTGATCCCGGGTCGAACTGGGCCCGCGTCGGATAGAACATGAACTGTTCGTCGATGCCGGGGTCGAGCGGCGGCGTGATCGCCCTCAGCGACAGCGGCTTTGCCAGTGCAGCGATCAGCCGGCCGGGAACAAACGCCACGAGGTCGGTGCGCGCCACGATGTGCAGCGCCTCGATATAGCCGGGCACGACGAGCGCGATATTGCGCTCGATTCCCTTTGTTCGAAGCCAGTCGTCGATCAGGTCGGCGTTCTGGCCGCGGATGACGATGGCGACATGCCGTGCGCCGAGAAAGACGTCGCGCCGCGTCAACTTCGCGCCCGCCGGATGGCCGCGCCGCACCGCGAGCATGTCGCGGTCGGTATAGAGAAGCTGGCGATGGAATCCCTTGAAGGCGTTACCGATCGAGATCACGAAATCGATGGTGCGCGCAAACTCCGCGGTGAAGATCGCCGGTCCCCGCCAGGGCACGACGTCGAGTCGCACGTTTGGCGCCAGGTGGGTGATTTTCTCCATCAGCGGCGGCACCAGAAGCTCCACCGCGAGGTCGGGCATCATCAGGCGAAAGTGCCGCTCACTCCTTGCGGCATCGAATTGGTCGGGAACGAAAAG
Organism: uncultured Alphaproteobacteria bacterium; assembly: GCA_963722265.1. GTDB lineage: Bacteria > Pseudomonadota > Alphaproteobacteria > Rhizobiales > Xanthobacteraceae > Bradyrhizobium. Next base: position 742,511 of record CAVRKR010000006.1, read on the forward strand.
CCCGCGGACCTGATCGAGCGCCTGCGCCAGCGGCCCGCGCAATCCCTGCGCCCGCGGCGTCAGTTCCATTCTGGCGCCGACCCGAACCAGCAGGGGATCGCGGAGCACCTCGCGCAGCCGCTGCAGCGCGTGGCTCGCAGCTGGCTGCGACAGGCCAATCCGCATCGCGGCGCGGCTGACATTGGCTTCGAGCAGCAGCGCGTCGAGCGCGACCAGCAGATTCAAGTCAAGCGAATTCAAATTCATGAGAGGAATATATATCATATCCAATATCGATTGGAAGAATGACATTCAGCGCGGCGATGATTGGGGGTCGTTCCCCAAACGGAGTTGTCATCATGAGCACAACAGCCAACAAGAAACTGATCGAAGATATTTTTGCTGCGGCTGGAAATCCCGACCCCGCGGCACGCGACCGGGCGCTGTTTGTCGCCAGTCTCGCCGATGACGCGAAATGGACGGTGACCGGGCAATATTCGTGGTCGCGCACGTTTACGGGCAAGGAGTCGATCCTGAACGACCTGCACGGACGCGTTCGTTCGCTATTGGTCGAGCGGGCGCGGACGATCGCGCATCGTTTCATCGCGGATGGCGACCACGTGGTAGTCGAGGCGCGGGGCGATAACGTCACCCGGACCGGGGCCCGCTACGACAACGATTATTGTCTGGTGTTCCACCTGCAGGACGGGAAGATCAAGGAGGTCAGGGAATATTGCGACTCGGTGCTGACCGAAAAGGCGCTGGGCGAATTTCCGGCGGCAAAGACTCCGGCGGCGATTTGAAGTATCAGCTGGCGTCACAGCCGCCTACGGAGAAGATCATGTCGAAACCATCGAAGGAATTCATCAATCCGAAAACGCTGATACCGCCGGGGCCGGCCGGCTATTCGCATATCACCAAGGTCAATAGCGGAACGATCGTCTATATTTCCGGTCAGGTCTCGAGTGATGCGTCCGGCAAGGTGATCGGCGAGGGCAATTTCGAGGCGCAGGTCGAGCAGGTCTTCGCCAATCTCAAGATTGCGATCGAAGCGGCAGGCGGCACCATGGCCGATATCGTCAAGCTGAACTACTATCTCGTCGCCGAGGTGGATCAGGCCAGCGTGCCGAAGCTGCGCCCGATACGCGACCGTTATATCAATGTGGAAAAGCCGCCCGCCAGCACGTTCGTCGCCGTCAGCCGCCTGATGCGGCCGGGCTGGCTGATCGAGATCGAGGCGGTAGCCGCACTCGATGCGTGAAACGAGAACGGCGCCCGCGAAGGGCGCCGTCTCGTCGTGGCGGCAGATCAGGCCGCCTTGGTCTTGAGATGGCGGAACATGATGTTGCGCGCCTCGTCGTCCATCTCGGTCTTGAAGGCGAACTTGTCCTTCAACGCGATCGCACGCGCAGCCGCCGGCCTTGCGCTGACTTCGTCGAGCAGACGCTTCACGTTGGGATATTTTGTGAACACGTCGTCGCCGAGCACGAACGGCGCCATCCGCGCCCAGCCCCAGAAAGCCATGTCGACGATGGTGTAGCTGTCTCCCACCATGTAGCGGCTGGTGGCGAGGTGGTCGTCGAGAATCTTGTAATGGCGGTGCGCCTCGAACTGGTAGCGGTTGTGGGCGTATTCCAGCTCCTTCGGCGCGAAGTGCTTGAAATGCACCGCCTGTCCCGAATAGGGGCCGAGGCCGGTGGCGATGAACATCAGCCACGACAACAATTTCGCGCGGTTATTGGGCGTATTGGCGGGCAGGAATTTGCTGGTCTTCTCGGCGAGATAAAGCAGGATCGCGTTGGAGTCGAAAACGAAGACCCCGTTATCGTCGATCGCAGGCACCTTGCCGTTCGGGTTCACTTTGAGGAATTCCGGCTTGAACTGGTCTCCCTTGCGGGTATCGACCGGCACCGGTTCGAAGGGAAGGCCGGTCTCTTCCAGAAACAGCGCGACCTTGTTGGGGTTCGGCGCTCCGTTGAAGTAAAATTTAAGCATCAAGATTTCCTTTTGCTCTGTGTATCGGAATTCACCTGGTTGCCGCGAATGGCGCCGTGCTTCATGCGTCGGATTTGAACGCAGTTCAACCAAAGAGTTTGTGAGCAGGCGGCGGTATGACCGGGAGGCCTGGCGATTTTTTCTTCAGAACGTAGTTCTCGTCGTAATCGTCGAGCACCGGATAGGAAATCTTCGGCGCTAAGTCGAGCGAGAGGATACGTCAGGCATAATCCACCATCTCGAAGGTTCAACGGCCGGCTACGCTAATGCTATTCCGCTCCACGGACCAAGGACTTGATTGTTATACGGCAATGCCGTATATTGATGCATGCATACGGTCATCGAGACTCCGGCCTTTTTGGCGTCCGCGGCCGATGAGCATTTGAGTGAAGACGAGCGGCGCGCGATTGTGTCGTTCATAGCGTCAAATCCTGATGCTGGCGAGATCATGCCAGGTACCGGTGGCGCGCGAAAAATCCGGTTCGCGGGACGCGGCAAAGGAAAAAGCGGCGGATATCGAGTAGTTACTTTTTACGCGGCGGCGGACATCCCGGTGTTTCTGCTCGACATATACAGCAAGGATACGCAGGCCAACCTGTCGCGGCTACAGCGCAATGAACTCAGGAAAACGTTGACTGCACTGCCGGGAGTTTGGCGCGAGCAGATGAAAGCCAAAGCCCTCAAACATCGGAGCTGAACATGAAGAAAACCAGCAAAGCCGGCTCGCGTATTCTGCAAGGCGCAAAGCAGGCTCTCGCTTTGGCGCGTGGAGAAGCCGATCTGAAGAAATTTCGAATTCACGTCCCGGCCGATGTCGACGTAAAAGACATTCGCCGCCGCCTGAGACTTACTCAAGACGAGTTTTCGCGGCGGTTTGGCATTCCTCAAGGTACGTTGCGCGATTGGGAACAAGGACGGCGGCGGCCCGAGGGTCCGGCCAGGGCATTGCTCATGGTTATTCAACACGAACCAAAGGCCGTCGAACGCGCACTCGCTCACGGGATGCCGTAGCGCGCAGGGCGTAGCAACCATTAAACACCGAGCGGCTTTTCGGTCCATGGCGTTCCGCGTTGGACGACGGTGTTGGCGTAGATCAAGAGCTTTCGGGCGCAGGCGATAAGCGCGGCCTTGTGAGATTTTCCGGAGGCCGTCAGCCGGGCATAGAGTGCGACGAGGGCTTTGTTCCAACGGAAGGCGGCCGGCAGCGCGGCGGCGTACAGGGATCGGCGCAGGCGGCCACGGCCGCCGGCGATGTGGCGTTGCCCGCGGTATTTTCCGCTGTCGTCGTCGAATGGCGCCAGCCCGGCAAGGGCTGCGGCTTCCTCGCGGCTGACGCGGCCGAGCTCAGGCATGCGGATGATGAGCGCGGTGCGCTCGCCGATACCTGGAATGCTCAGCACCAGTTCCAGACGGTTGGCGAGATCGTCGTGGCCGCGAAGATGCTTGGCAATGGTAAGTATCTGCGCCGTCCGTCGTGCCTTCAGTCGTCGGATGTCGCTGCTGACGAGGCTTCGCAGGCGAGGCTCATCGATATGCTCAAGCCGGGTTTTGAAGCGCGCGATGTCCTCCTCGATCTGCTCGAGAAAGGTCAGATCTCCAGCCAGACGGGCCAATCTTGGATCAGGCTCGGTCTTCGGCTGATCCATCGCCGCAGCGCACGCGGCGATCAGGATCGCGTCGAGTGCGTCGTTCTTGGCACGGCGCAAATGCACTCGGCCAAATGCTTTGACCTGCATCGGCTGCAGCACCAGGACAATGAAATCCGCTGCCCGCAAATATTCTACCACGCCGTGCTCGTATCCGCCCGTCGCCTCGATGCCGATGCGGGTGACACCAGCCTTGGCCAGATTGGATGCGAGCAAGCGCCAGCCCGGCCGCGTGTTGGGGACTTGCCATCGTTCGGTTCGTCCGTGAACTGCGACGTTCAAGCTTGGTCTTGGATGTATCGATTCCAGCCGTCGTTATGTTAGTCTGCGTCATCTTCGTCGACCCTGCCTTGTAAAGCGAACCAAATTGTTCCGGCAACCATCCGGGTCCGATGAAGGTGCTGACGCGATCACGCTACGGGGCAGCCAAAAGCGGCTCAGGGCGGGATACGATCCGATCGTCAGCGGCCTGCCGTGGATTGCAGCCGCGGCAGGCCATTCCTCTTCGGAACGAACCGACGATAATTGATTTTGCTATTACAAGGGCGGATTAGCCGTAAGACGTAATCCGCCATCTTGACGACGTAACGGCGGATTACGCGAAGACGCTAATCCGCTCTACGGACCTAAGGCGATTTCGTCTTCAGAACGTAGTTCTGATCGTAATCGTCGAGCACCGGATAGGAAATCGTCGGCGCCGAGTCGAGCGAGAGGATGCGCGCCCGATAGCGCGCCAATTCGGCGACGCGCGCCTCCTGGCTTATTCGGACCGGCGCATGCACCAGGAACGGCTCGATCACCGTAAAGCCCGTGAAGTAAAGGATGCCGTGATTGACCGGAAACAGAATGGAAGAAATCGAGCCGTTCAGCCCGGCCTCTGTATACATCGACGGGGGTCCGCCGATGGTCAGGGCGCACATCGCCCGCTTGCCGGCGAAGACGCCGCGATCGTACCATTTGCCGCCGCCATAGATGCGGCCTCCCGAGGCGAAGACGCGATCAACCCACCCCTTGAGGATTGCCGGCAGTCCAAACCACCACAGCGGGAATTGCAGGACGAGCACGTCGCACCAGAACAATTTGTCCATTTCCGCTTGAATGTCGGCGGCGAACCCATCGTGCTCGGCGGCATAGGCCTCTTCGCTTTGCTGCCGAAGATTGTCGGGGTCCTTGACGGTGAGGAAATTGCGCCGGTCGGACACCGGATTGAAGCCCATGGCGTAGAGGTTGGAGACTACGACTTGATGTCCGGCCGCTTGAAGCGCGGCGGTGGCCTCACGCGTCATCGCGCCGTTGAAGCTTTTGGGCTCATGGTGGGCGTGAACGATGAAGACGCGCAATTTTTAAGCCCCCAGGCGATCGGCCGCATCGCGATGGTCGATCCAGCCGTGCAGAACGTGGCGATGGAAGTTGCGGCCGTCAAGAAGGGCAGGGTGAGCACCCGAAGAATTCGGCGCCTGATCATGTGGCGCGATTCATGCCTCGCAGCAAACAGCATCACTATTCGATCACCTCATCGGCGGTCGCCAGGAGGAATGGCGGAATGGCGAGGCCGAGCGTCTTTGCTGTTTTGAGATTGATCACAAAATCGAATTTTGTAGGCTCCTCAATCGGCAAATCAGCGGGCTTTGCTCCTCGCGCGATCCGATCGACGTACTCTGCGGCACGGCGGTACATTACGGGGAAGCTTGGCCCATAGGACAGCAAACCGCCCGCGTCCACGATTTCGCGAAAGCAGAACATCGATACGAGCCGATTGCGCAGAGCGAAGTCCGCGAGGCGCTCCCGGTCACGAAGAAAGAAACCAGAAGCCAATACAAAAATGGTTCCGCGATATTCAGGTTTCGTCCGCGCAAGCACCTTGTCATAGTCAAAGGGTGGGTCGCCCAGATCGATACCCTCAAGCCTCAGGCCCAGATTCGCTGCGGCACCTTCCACTGCTTTCCACTGGTCAAGGCCGGTCCGGTCCCAGAACACGGTCAAGGCCTGTGTATCCGGAAAGGCGCTCTTCAAAAGTTGGAGACGCTTCGCCATGAGTTCGATCTGTTGCAGAAACAATCCGGTTACATTGCCGGTAGGCCTGGCGAGGCTCGTCACATAGCCGCGGGCGAGCGGATCGTAATCGACCGCCACCATCACGATCGGTTTCGTGTCCGAACTTGCGAGCGCCGACCTCAAGGAAATTTCTGGGCCGGAGGCAACAATAATGTCCACATCACGCGCGGCGAGTTTCCGAAAGCCCGTTTCGTATTCCTCGGCTTTGGGGACATTCAGGTAATCGAACGTGTAGTTGGCACCCTCCTGATAACCGAGTTCCGCCATGCGCTGCTCGAAAGCCTTCCAAAGGGGAGAGGATCTTGGTTGCGTGCTGGCGGTCCCGACACGCAGCATTTTCCCCGCCTGCTGCGCACGCGCCGCGAGGGGGAAAGCCGCCGCGCCGCCGATCAGCGTGATGAACTCCCGACGCCTCATTTCGATCACCTCGTCGACGCTGCAATATCGGTTTGGACAGACCATCACTTATAGCATTTGTGTATAGCATTTGTGGACCTGGCGCAGTTTGGGAAAGCGTATCAATCGAGCGCAGGCGCTGACCTCTCTATGTCAGTGGTCATCGCGACCGGGTCGAACTGGCTACGCACCTGCGACTACCCGACGGGAAAATCAGTTCGTCATCCGATTGTCTGATTTTCGTTTGTCCAGCGCCGGTCGGACACCGGATTGAAGCCCATGGCGTAGAGGTTGGAGACTACGACTTGATGTCCGGCCGCTTGAAGCGCGGCGGTGGCCTCATGCGTCATCGCGCCGTTGAAGCTTTTGGGCTCATGGTGGGCGTGAACGATGAAGACGCGCAATTTTTAAGCCCCCAGGCGATCGGCCGCATCGCGATGGTCGATCCGGCCGTGCAGAACGTGGCGATGGAAGTTGCGGCCGTCAAGAAGCGCAGTCTGAGTGCCCTAAGAATCCGGCGCATCCGCATCACCGCTGGGACAAAGCGTACGTTAGACAACACCCCTAATTTCACCTACTCACTCAACAAGATGCGCGCGCGAAGGTGCAGGGTCAAACGGATCGGCGAAATATTGCGTTTCGTTGGCCACCAGTCCTTCGCGGAATTCCATGATGCTCACCGCGTAAGATGGCATGCCGTCATAGGTAAGTACGAATTCGGTGACCCAAAGATCGCCGCTGCCGATAATTCGCCGGATGGCAAAACGCTTCTTGTTTGGTTGGACAAATCGGCTCTCTTGAATGTTGTGCCGGCCGCGGATCCGCTCGCCCGATTGCGGATAATCAAGCACAGCATCCTCGCGGTAGATTTCATGTTCGACCTTGAAATCGCCCGCGTCCGAAGCATACCAATGGCGCTCCAGCGCCACCCGCACGGTTCGATCATCCATCTGAACCTCCTACCCAGGCTTCGTGCTATCATTTCGGGACCACCGAATTTGATTGTGCTGTAAGGTATTCTGAAACGTTGGGCGCTATTCCGGCTCGCTCGTCGGGCAAATCGCGCATCACTGCTATGCATTAATTGCCCGTCGTGCCAATCTGTCGCAACCCGACGGCATTGATCTCTACCCCAAATCAAAAGCATTTTCCCGCGCGTCCCGCCTCGATGAGAGGGGCGTTTCGCGATCGTCACGAACGCGGGGCGGGATGCGGTGGACGCTGATGGCGTGCAAGACGAGCGCGTTTGAGGCGGACGGCGAAGTCGTGTGGTCCTGACGCCCCGACGCTGGCGTCAAGCTTGCGAGGTGATGATCTCGCGGGCGACGGTGGCAAGAAAGCCCGGTCACCGGGGAGAGCGCGAAGGAAACCGTTAAAACCATTGCGCGGGGAATGCCGGGTGATTCCGGTGTGACCGTGGTGACTACACTCGTATGCTTATTTTGTTTTGCATGCGAGGCTGCGGGCGCATACGAGCGCCCGGCATTCCCTGCGCCCTCTGATTCAAGAAGGTGGGAATTCGATAGCAAACCTCGCGCGAAACAAGCGGCGAGAACGAGGGGCTGTGTCCGCGCGGTCTGACAATTGAATCTGTCGTCCCTGCGAACGCAGGCCATAACCACAGGCGGTAGCGGCGGCGCGAAAGCCGTTGAACAGCGACTCTCAAAACGAGAGGCCGCGGCGTATGGGACGTCGAGAGGTGACGCTCTAAAGCCCTATCCCGCCGCCATCCCGGAGCGGATTTCGGCGCGCAGCTCGTCGATCAGCTTGAGGCCCTTCTTGGTCTCGATGTGCCAGAAGGTCCAGCCGTTGCAGGCCTCGGCGCCTTGCGCCACCGCGCCGATGCGGTGGATCGAGCCGACCTTGTCGCCGAGCATGATGGCGCCGTCGGCGCGGACCAGCGCGCCGTGGCGCTTCCTGGCATCGACCAGTCTGGTGCCCGGCGAGATCATGCCGCGCTCGATCAATTCGGAGAACGCGACACGCGGCGCTTCGCGCGCGGTCATGAACGGCGCCAGCGTCGCTTCCGGCAGCGGCTCGACCGCGGCGATGCGCGCTTCGGCGGCTTGCGCGTAGGTCTCGTCGCGCTCGAAGCCGATGTAGCGGCGGCCGAGCCGCTTTGCGACCGCGCCCGTGGTGCCGGTGCCGTTGAACGGATCGATCACGAGATCGCCGGGCTTCGACGACGACAGCAGCACGCGCGCCAACAGGCCCTCGGGCTTCTGGGTCGGATGGACCTTCTTGCCGTCCTTGCCCTTCAGCCGCTCCTCGCCGGTGCACAGCGGGATCAGCCAGTCGGAGCGCGCCTGCACGTCCTCGTTGGCGGCCTTCAGGGCTTCGTAGTTGAAGGTATAGCCCTTGGCCTTCTCGTCGCGCGCCGCCCAGATCATGGTCTCGTGGGCGTTGGTGAAGCGGCGGCCGCGGAAATTCGGCATCGGGTTGGTCTTGCGCCAGACGATGTCGTTGAGGACCCAGAAGCCGAGGTCCTGCATGATGGCGCCGACGCGGAAAATATTGTGATAGGAGCCGATCACCCACAGCGTCGCCGACGGTTTCATGAGGCGGCGGCAGGCGAGCAGCCAGGCGCGGGTGAAATCGTCGTAGGCGGCGAAGGACGAAAACTTGTCCCAGTCGTCGTTGACGGCATCGACATGGGATTCGTCGGGGCGCTTGAGATCGCCCTTGAGCTGCAGATTGTAAGGCGGGTCGGCGAAGACCAGATCGACTGAGCCGGCCGGCAATTTCGACATCTCGGCGACGCAATCGCCTACGATGATACGGGTATTCGGTTGCGGACTCAAATTTAGTGCGGGGCGCCCTTGCAGACGCCCCGCGACGCGACACAACCATGACTCAAATACTCTGACTCAGGCGACGCTGTCGGCGACGCGGGACCTAAACAACCGACTGGCGATACATTGACCGGGCAAAGTAAAAATCGACTTAACCCGGTAATTCTTTCACGCTAGGCAATTTTTGCCGGGCGGGTTATTGAGTTAAAGCAAGGAAATTTCTGCGCTGCTCGCAGCGCTTGCGATGCGGCGAAGCTGCCGCGCAAGCTGGAATGAGGAAGACCGGCCATGCGTTACGATGATTTTCGTCGCAGCGACGACATCGAGGACCGTCGCGATGACAGCGGCGGCGGGATGGGCGGCGGTGGCCTTGGTCTTCCGATCGGCGGCGGCGGCGGGCTCGGCATCGGCACCATCATCGTGCTCGGCCTCATCGGCTACGCGTTCGGCATCGATCCGCGCGTCCTGATCGGCGGCGCGCGAAATTCTCACCGGCGGCGGCAGCCAGGCGCCGAGCTATCAAACCGATCGCCGGTCGGGGACGGTCAAGACAGGCGCGCCGACCGACGAGATGGGCAGCATGATCGCCGGCATTCTCGGCGAGATCGACGATCGCTGGAGCGAGATTTTCCAGGCCGCGGGCAGATCCTATACCGGTCCGACGCATCGTGCTGTTCCGCAACGCCACCAATGGCGGCCGCTGCGGCATGGCGCAGTCGGCGATGGGGCCGTTCTACTGCCCGCCGGACAAGACAGATTTTTCTCGACACCGGATTCTTCCGCGAGGTCGAGACCCGGTTTCACGGCTGTCAGGGCAGTGCCTGCAAGTTCACCGCGGCCTATATCATCGCCCATGAAGCCGGGCATCACATCCAGAACCTGCTCGGCATCCTGCCGAAGGTGACGCGCGCAGCAGCAGGCAGGCCGGCAGCAAGGCGGCAGCCAACGCGCTTGCAGGTGAGGGTGGAGTTGCAGGCCGATTGCCTCTCGGGCGTCTGGGTCAATCGCGAGGAGAAGAAGCGTCCGGGCTTCATCGAGGCCGGCGACATCGACGGCGCGCTTGCGGACGGCGTCCGCGATCGGCGACGACACGCTGCAGCGGCAGGCGACTGGGCGGGTGGTGCCGGATTCCTTCACCCACGGCTCGGCGGAGCAGCGCAAGCGCTGGTTCATGACCGGCTATCAGCAGGGAACGCTGAAGGCATGCGACACGTTCGGCGCAGCGTCGTTGTAGCGATGCGATCGTGCCCGGCATTGCAGCGCGGCATGCAATGCTGCGCCGCTGATCCGGGGCCAGATGCGGTAGGGTCTAGGTCCCGGCTCTGCGAGCAGCGTGAGACGCTGCGCCGCATCCGGGACACGAGGTAGAGCAAATGTCTTCCATCGACGAAATCAAAACAGTTCGTGCCGCTCAACATCGCGGTGCTGACGATTTCGGACACGCGCTCGCTCGCCGACGACAAATCCGGCGACGACGCTGGCGGAACGGATCGCCGCCGCCGGCCACAAGCTCGCGGCGCGCGAGATCGTCGTCGACGACGTCGATGCGATCCGCGTCATCGTCAAGCGATGGATTGCCGATCCAGGCGTCGACGTCATCATCACCACGGGCGGCACCGGCTTCACCGGCCGCGACGTGACGCCGGAGGCGATCGAGCCGTTGTTCGAGAAGCGGATGGATGGCTTCTCCATCGCCTTCCACATGCTGAGCCATGCCAAGATCGGCACCTCGACGATCCAGAGCCGCGCCACCGCGGGCGTGGCGGGCGCCACCTTCATCTTCTGCCTGCCGGGATCGCCGGGCGCATGCCGCGACGGCTGGGACGGCATTCTCGCCGCCCAGCTCGACTACCGCACGCGGCCCTGCAATTTCGTCGAGATCATGCCGCGGCTGGACGAGCATTTGCGCCGGCCGAAGGCGAAAGGGGCGTCGGCCTGACCGGACTTGCTTCGGTCGACATGGCGGGTATTTCGCTAAATTTCAAGACAACGCGCTAAGGGAACCTTACGACATCAGCAGTCAATCTGGTGACATGCTTTGACGATCGTCGGAGCCGATCTGGCTCTAACGACGGATGGTCATCATGAATGTTGTTGAGCCGAGGACAAGGGTACAGCGCGAACCGCGGCGGCAACTGCATAAGCGGTTGGCCTGGATGACGGTCGACAACGGCTTGAGCAAGCGCGAATGCCACGTTCTGGACGTTTCGCCGGGCGGCGCGAGGATCGCTATCGGATGATGCCGATGGATGTCGGCGACCACTTCGAATTGGCGCTGGTGCCCGGATCACCCCAAGCGCGAACTGTGCGAAGTCGTCTGGCGCCGCGCCAGGACGTATGGCGTAAAATTCCTGTCCTGATGTCGCCTTGCGGCTTGCGCTGCTCGCCCATCGCTATCGATTCGAGCGGCATCAGTCCGGCCTTCGTGATCACCGGCGCAGCCTCCGGCGAGCCAAGGAAACGCAGCAGCGCATTGGCCGCCTCGGGCTGCGGCGACGTTATTCGGTGAGCGCGCCGGCGAAGGAGAACATCGGCTGCACCTCGGCCGGAAGCGCGCCGACGAAGGTAATGCCGGGAACATGGATCAGTTCGCTGACCTGCTGAAAGCCGATCTCCGCTTCGCCCCGCGCAACGACGGCGGCGACCGGCTCGCCGGATGGCGGTCCCCGCACCTTTCGGCTCTTGGCCGCGATCTCGATCGGCGACGCCGAGCTTGCGGAACAAGGTGGTCGACAGATAAGTGCCGCTGCCGCTGTCTGAATAGGCGATGGATTTGGCCGCCAGAAGCGTGCTTCGAAGCGCCTCGACGCTGCCGATGTCGGGTTTGGCGGCGCCTTCGCGCACCACCATGCCGATCAGCGATCGCGCAAGTTCGATCTTGCTGTCGGCGCGCACCAATCCTCGCTTGCCGAGTTCGTCGGCGGCCGCCGCCATCCAGGATCACGACGTCGGCGCTCTCGCCGCGCGCCAGCCGCGCCGGGATCGCTTCCGGCGAATCGCCCATCGAGGGACCGCGCGTCGTGACCAGATGGTGGCCGCTCGCGCGCTCGAAGGCCGGCCCGAGCTCGGAATAAGCGCCGTGAAAGCCGGACGAGATCATGACCTGGACATCGGCGGCGCATGCCGCTTGCACGATCAGCAGGGCCGCGACGGTGATCATCAGTCGAGGGCGAGGGACGAAGGGACACTACAGCTTCATCTCCCAGGTCTCGCCGATCAGGCTCTGGCCGAAACTGCGATGCGGCTCGCTTGTCACCAGCACAAATCCGGCATCCTGATAGATCTTGCGCGCGGCGGTCAGAATGCTCTGGGTCCATAGCGTGATCTTGCGATAGCCGCAGGCCCGCGCAAACGCAATGCATTCCGCGACCAGCCGCCGTCCCAGCCCGTGTCCGCGCCCGGCCGGGTCGACCAGCAGCAAACGCAGTTTGGCGACATCGTCGCTGTGCCTGCACCAGAAAGACCGAGCCGACCTGCGCGCCATCGAGTTCGGCGATCCAGCAGCGTTCCCGCGAGGCGTCGAACGAGCCCAGAAATTTGGCGGCGATCTCCGCGACCAGGGCCTCGAAGGAGGAATCGAAGCCATATTCGCTGGCGTAGAGCGCGCCATGGCTCTGCACCACCCATCCCATGTCGCCCGGGCGCGGTTCGCGCAAAGTCGCGGCCGGGGCGCGCGAAGCTGCCGAAAGCAGCCGCTCGATTGTGGCCATCGCCTGCGGTCAGTCGTTGGCGGTCGCCGTCCGGCAATAGTCGCAAGCATCTCGGCGACATCGTCTTGCGAACTGCGATCGAGTTTCGCAAAGGCCTGCCGTCCCTTTGCGGTCAGGCCGAGCTGATATTGCCGCCGGTCCGCCGCCAATGGTTTGCGGGTGATCAGGCCGTCCTCGTCGAATTTCTGGACGATCCGGCTGAGGTAGCCGGGATCGAGCCCGAGTTCGATCCCGATTTCCTTTGCGGCAGGGCTGTCGCGGTGTCGCGAGTTCGTACAGCACCCGCGCCTCGCTCAGCGAGAACGGGCTTTTCAGAAGCTGCTGGCCGAGCACGCCGAGCTTGCGTGTGTAGAAGCGGTTGAAGGCGCGCACCGCCGATATCTGGCCGTCGTGATCCGGTTGGGACATGGCGCACCTCGATACTTGCCATTGTCAAATAATTATTTGACTTTGGCAAGTATATTGCGTCAGGCCACGATGATCCGGCTGCGCAGCAGGGTGAGCGAGGAGCGGCCGAGTTGCCGGAGCAGCCTCGCTTCGGAGCGGCGGGCGTCCGGCGCGTGGCCGCCGAGCCGCTCGTAATGATCGCGCGCGATCAGCAGTCCCTGATCGGCCCACGGGCCCGGCGATCATGCGCGCTACGAATTTCAGGCCGTCGCGCAGGCCCTGGTCGGAATAGGGCGAGCGGGCGTAACGGAACACGCCGGCGCGGGGGCGGCCGCTGTCGGAGACGCGCTGGATGAACTGCGTGGTCTCCTCGATCCAGCCGGAGTCCAGCACCGCGCCCGCATGCAGGAACATCAGCCATGGCGAGCGGGCCTGGCGTGCGCCCGCCGCCAGCGCCGCCGCGCGCGATCCCTCGAAGGCCAGGAAGCGGCAGCCCGCGACATCGGCAACCCGCTCGATCACGCCGGTTGCCGGCCCGGTCGACCAGCAGCACCTCGCGCACCACGCCGGCTGCAGCGCCCGGCACCAGCGCGGCTAGCGTGGCGACGGCCGGCTGTTCGGCGCCCTCGGTGGGGATGATGACGCTCAGCATGAGGCTTCGTGTCTCAAACCGCGAAAACGCGGAACTGTTATCACCTTGTCACAATCAAATCAGCCCGCTGTTGCAGCTTTTTGCGGCAGGCACTTGTTTCGCGTCGGCTCGGCCCAGCCAATCCCTGCGCTGGGGATTGATTGAATCATGTTCTTGATTTGTTCTCGTTCCGTGCTATGTTCCAACCATGAGCCGAGCATCCTCACATGCCCTCAAGCACCCGCCGGTCACGGCGCCCTCCGAACCGGCGGGTGCGCCTTCTCCTTTTCCGGAGCTTGCGGTCGCGATCGAGCGCGAGCGGCGGCGCGGCCGAGGCGCGCAATCCAACGCCAGCGGCCGCTTCGAGGCCGAGGCGCGGGTCGCATTCGACGACGGCTGGCAGAGCCTCGATGAACTGCCGCCGTTCAAGACCACGGTCGCGCTCGATACCGCGCGCAAGGTCATCACGCGCAACGATTCTCCCGATATCGGCTTCGACCGTTCGATCAACCCCTACCGAGGGTGCGAGCATGGCTGCGTCTACTGCTTCGCGCGGCCGACGCATGCCTATCTCGGACTGTCGCCGGGGCTCGATTTCGAATCGAAGCTGTTCGCCAAGCCCGACGCGCCGCAGCTTCTTGAAAAGGAGCTGGCGGCGGAGGATTACGAGCCGCGCATGATCGCGATCGGTACCAACACCGATCCGTATCAGCCGATCGAGCGCGAGCGGAAGATCATGCGCGGCATTCTCGAAGTGCTGGACCGCGCCGGCCATCCGGTCGGCATCGTGACGAAGTCGGCGCTGGTGGCGCGCGATATCGACATTCTGGCGCGGATGGCCAAACGCAATCTCGCCAAGGTGGCGATTTCGGTGACGACGCTGGATGCAAGACTTGCGCGTACCATGGAGCCGCGCGCCTCGACGCCGACGCGGCGGCTGGAGGCGCTGCGCCAATTGTCGGAGGCTGGAATTCCGACGGCGGTGATGGTCGCGCCGGTCATTCCCGCGCTGAACGATAACGAGATCGAGCGCATTCTCGATGCTGCGGCCCATGCCGGCGTCAAGGAAGCAAGCTACGTTTTGCTGCGGCTGCCGCTGGAGGTGCGCGATCTGTTTCGCGAATGGCTGATGGCCAATTACCCCGATCGCTATCGCCACATCTTCACTCTGATCCGCGACATGCGCGGCGGCCGCGACTACGATTCGCAATGGGGAACGCGGATGAAGGGCACCGGACCGATGGCCTGGATGATCGGTCGAAGGTTCGAGATCGCCTGCGAAAAGCTTGGACTCAACAAGCGGCGTTCGAAGTTGACCACCGATCATTTCGCCCGGCCAAAACGCAGCGGACAGCAGTTGAGTCTGTTCTAGTTCGTCGCGGATCGTTGGCCAAACCGTCGAACGACTGATGCGTCCCATCGCGCTTCGCGAGGCGGAGGAGCGCTTCTCTTCGTTGGTGAATTGCAGTATTGCGGCCCGATGGACGAGGAACCTGCATCAGTCTCGCAAAGGCAGCCGCTGGTTATTTTGACGACGCCGCGCCTGGTCCTGCGCACCGCGACGGAACCGGATATCCCGATCATGTGGGAGCGGGTTCTGGGCGACAGCGAGGTCATGCGTGACGTCTTTCAGGGCGGGCCCATGACGGCGGAGAGAGCCGAACAGGTGATGCGAAAGTTTTTCACCTTTGGCGATTGCCTGACCGGCATTGCCGTTCTGGCTGACCGTCCAACCGGCGACATTATCGGCTTTGCCGGCTTGTTCCCTTGCGAAGCTTTGGGGGCGCACGATCTGGAAATCGGTTTCGTGCTTTCGCGAGATGCCTGGGGCAAGGGCATCGCCACCGAGATTGGCAACGCGCAACTCGCCTTCGGATTCGAACACCTCAATTGCCAGCGCTTGCTCGGGCTGGTCGATCCGCGAAACGAACCGTCGATTCACGCGCTGCAAAAGCTCGGACTGCATTATGTGAAGGACGTAACGGAACCCGGCCGCGCCAACCGCAGCGTCTTCTGTATCGAAGTCAAGGCGTGGCGCTCCAGAGCTCGTGAACAACGGGCATAGACGGATTTTTCCGTTGTGCCGGAGCCGGCGTTTGCGCACGATCCCGGCCATGATTCGGAACAAATCAGCCGATGCCGAGGCTGGACCTGTCAAGGTCAAGCCGCCGAGCTTTCGTCGCGAGCGCGCGCTGATCAAGCGCGGGGTTTGGCCGGTGGCTGGCTGCGACGAGGCCGGACGAGGCCCGCTGGCAGGCCCGGTGGTGGCCGCAGCCGTCGTGCTCGATCCGAAACGGATTCCCAAAGGCATCGACGATTCCAAACGGCTGACGGCGGAACGCCGCGAGGAATTGTTCGAGGAAATCTGCGCGACCGCCTCATTTTCGGTCGCGTTCGCTTCGCGAGCGCGGATTGATCGCGACAATATCCTGCGCGCCTCACTGTGGGCGCTCAAGCGCGCGGTGCAGGCGCTGCCGGAAATGCCAAAGCATGTCTTCGTCGACGGCCGCGACCGGCTCGATACGGCTTGCGACTGCGAGGCCGTCATCGGCGGCGACGGGCTGGTTGTCTCGATCGCGGCGGCCTCGATCATTGCCAAGGTGACCCGCGACCGTCTGATGTGCGCTTTGGCGCAGGATTGCCCCGGCTACGGTTTTGAGTCGCACAAGGGCTACAGCGTGCCGGAGCATCTTGAGGCGCTCGATCGGCTGGGCCCCTCGGCCCACCACCGCAGCTTCTTTGCACCGGTAATCGCCGCGCGTGAAAAACATCAGCCGTGGACGGTCAAGCGCGAGCCCGACCTGTTCAGCCTGGCGGGATCGGTAGCGATCGAAATTCCCGCCGCCGTCTGACCATAGTTGCCTCGGCGCCTTACGCGCTTTATCACGTCCGGGATCGAATGGGTCGACGCGCGGGCCGGCCCCAGGTTTTTCGGACATTTCATGCGCTTCACCTCCCTGGTTATCGAACTGATCCGCGCCCGGCCGCGGCTCGTCGTCTGGCTTGTGGTATTGTTGCAGGCGGCGTTGTGGTTGTTCGTGCCGATGCTGCTCTATCGCAGCCCTCCCGGCGACCTCGCAACCGCGCTCGCGCTTGGCCGGGAATACCAGGTCGGAACCGATCTCGGCCCGCCGCTGGCATTCTGGCTCGCCGACATCGCGTTTCGCGCCGCGGGCAATCACATGTTCGGCGTCTATTTGCTGGCGCAGCTCTGTTCGGTCGCGACATTCTGGATTTTGTACCTCTTGGCGCGCGCCATCGTCGGCGGACAACAGGCGGTACTTGCGGTTCTCTTGACCATGACAGTCCTGGCGTTCAGTTCGCCCGGCGTCGAGTTCGGCCCGCTGGTGCTGGCGCGCCCGCTATGGGCGATCTTGCTGCTGCATTCCTGGCAATTGATCGGCCAGAACCGGCGCAACGTTTGGTTTGCTTGGTCCATCGACGCCGGACTGCTGTTGCTGACGACTTCGGCCGGGATCGGCCTGTTGGCATTGGTGATCGGATTTGCGCTGGCAACCTCGCGCGGGCGGCGTGTGGCGATGTCGTTCGATCCGCTGTTCGCGCTCCTCGTCATAATCGTGCTGGCGCTGCCCTATTTCATCTGGCTGATCCGTGCCGACGCGTCTGTCTTGGCCGCATTGGCCGGCGCTGTTGGATTTGGGCGGAAGGGCGCTGCATTGGGCCGAGTTGCTTGGCGGCCTGTTGCTTGCGATATCCGGCATCGTGATATTGGCGGCGCTCAATTCCGGCTGGTTCGTCCGCAACCCGGAAGAGGCGCCGATTATATTTCGCCCACCCGTCGAGCCGCTGGCGCGCGATTTTGTCTATTTCTTCGCGATCGCTCCTGCGCTGGCGGGAAGCCTGGTTTCCGGCGTGTTCGGTCTCGATCGCGTCGTGGGCGGTGCGGGCGTCGTGCTGATGATGTCGGGACTGGCGACGGTCGTCGCGACCGGCGATCTCATTCATCTGCGTCGCCAGCGCGTCCTGCGTTCGGTCTGGGCGGCCGTCATCGTCGCGCCTGCGCTTGCGGCAATCGCTACCACGCTGTTCTGCCCTGGACCGGCGGCAGCGAGGTCGCGACGTCGCTGCCCGCGGCCGCGATCGCGCAATTTTTTCGACGAAAGCTTCGAGCGGCGGACCAATCAACGGCTCCGCGCGGTGAGCGGCGAGCCTGAGCTTGCGACGTTGATCACGTTAGGCCCGGCGCGTCCTCATCTGTTTCTCGCCGCGACGCCGGAACGAACGCCGTGGCTGAATTTGGCCAAGTTCAACGAAACCGGTGGCGTCGTGGTCTGGCGCGCGTCCGATACGGTCGGCACGCCGCCGGCCGATATTGCCGCGCGATTTCCCGGCCTCGTGCCCGAAGTGCCGCGGGCATTCGAGTGGCTGGTGAACGGCCGGCAGCCGTTGCTGCGGATCGGCTGGGCCATCGTGCGGCCGAAGACGCCGCAAAACGCGCGCTGAGGCGTACCTCTCAGGATGCGGGCGCCGTGTGCGTCAGCGCCTTCGCGATCAACGCGCAAATCCTGCCACGCCATGCGCTTGTAGGACGGCGAGCGCAACAGATAGGCCGGATGGAACGTGGCGATGCGCGCGGATCACGCGCGTGCCGGTGTCGTAGTCGAACCAGCGCCCGCGCGTCTTCATGATGCCCTCGCGCGTCGACAGCAGGGTTTGCGTGGAGGGATTGCCGAGCGTCACCAGTATATCCGGGATCGACCAGTTCGATCTGCCGCTGGATGAACGGCAGGCAGATCTGGGTTTCCTGCGGCGTCGGCGTGCGGTTGCCGGGCGGCCGCCAGGGAATCACGTTGGCGATGTAGGCCTTGCTGCGATCGAGCCCGATCGCCGCGATCATCCGGTCGAGCAATTTGCCCGAACGGCCGACGAACGGCAGCCCCTCGATGTCTTCCTCGCGTCCCGGCGCCTCGCCGACGAACATGATGCGCGCCTGCGGGTTGCCGTCGGCAAACACCAGCCGGGTGGCGGTCGATTTCAGCGCGCAGCCGTCGAAATTCTCAAGCAGGCTCCGCAGCACCTCAAGCGAAGGCGCGGTGCGCGCCGCTTCCCGCGCCGACGCGATCGCCGCTTCCGGCGCAGGCGCCGGCGTCCGCAGCGCGACATTGCGGGTGGAGATTTGGCAGGCCCAGCCGACGGCTCGCGGGCCTTCGGCAACGGTACTTGGCGCCGCGTCGGGATCGGACAGCCGGTTGACTGGCTGCTCGCCAAGCGCGCAATCGACCCCGGCCTCCAGATAAAAGGCCAGCAATTGCTGAACGGTGGGCGCGGGATCAGGCGTCATGGAACGGGGTCAAGGCCATTCATGCAATCTAGGCCGGATTGCGCTGCAACGAAACGCCCCAAGCGGCATTTCCATGGTTGTTCTTCCCGCAAAAATCGGAAACAAACGAACGTAGGAGCTTTCTCAACCGTCTCGAGAGCAGATCATGAGCACCGAAGAACTTGCCGCCGCGCGAATCCATGGAATTCGATGTCGTGATCGTCGGTGCCGGGCCCTCGGGCCTGGCCGCGGCGATCCGGCTGAAGCAGCTCAACGCCGATCTGACGGTAGTAGTGGTCGAGAAGGGCTCCGAGGTCGGCGCTCATATTCTGTCCGGCGCGGTGATCGATCCGGTGGCGCTCGATCAAGCTGATTCCGGACTGGCGCGAGGACGCCGATTGTCCGCTGAAGACGCAAGTGACCGAAGACCGCTTCTACTGGAACACGGCGGGTGCCGCGATCCGGCTGCCGAATTTCGCGATGCCGCCGCTGATGAAGACAACCATCATTGCTATATCGGCTCGCTCGGCAAGGTATGCCGCTGGCTCGCGCGCAAGGCCGAGGCGCTCGGCGTCGAGATCTATCCGGGCTTCGCCGCGGCGGAGGTGCTCTACGATGACAAGGGCGCGGTGCGCGGCATTGCGACCGGCGACATGGGCATTGCCAAGGACGGCTCGCACAAATCGTCCTACACGCGCGGCATGGAACTGCGTCGGCAAATACACGCTGTTTGCCGAAGGCGCCCGCGGCAGCCTGACCAAGCAACTGATCGCGAAATTCTCCCTCGATGCGCAACTGCGAGCCGCCGAAATTCGGCATCGGGCTGAAGGAAGTCTGGCAGATCGATCCCGCAAAGCACCAGCAAGGGTCTGATCCAGCATGCGTTCGGCTGGCCGTTGAACAATTCGACCGGCGGCGGCTCGTTCCTCTATCATTACGACGATAATCTGGTGGCGATCGGCTTTGTCGTGCATCTCAATTACGACGATCCCTATCTGTCGCCGTTCGACGAATTCCAGCGCTTCAAGACCCATCCCTCGGTCCGCGCGCTGCTCGAAGGCGGCAAGCGGCTTGCCTATGGCGCGCGCGCCATCACCGAGGGCGGCTACCAGTCGGTGCCGCGCCTGTGCTTCGCCGGCGGCGCGCTGATCGGCTGCGCGGCGGGCTTCGTCAATGTGCCGCGCATCAAGGGCGTTCACAACGCGATGGGCAGCGGCATGCTGGCCGCCGAGCATGTCTCGGCCGCGCTCGGCGCCGGCCGCGCCAATGACGAGCTCGTCGAGTACGAAAACGCCTGGCGCGATTCCGCCGTCGGCAAGGACCTCTACCGCGTGCGCAACGTCAAGCCGCTGTGGTCGAAATTCGGCACCATCCTCGGCGTGGCGCTCGGCGGTTTCGACATGTGGTGCAACACGCTGGGCTTCTCGCTGTTCGGAACCCAGTCGCATGCCAAGCCCGACCGCAAGACGCTCGATCCGGCAAAAACCCATGCGCCGATCGCCCCGCCAAAGCCGGACGGCAAGCTGACCTTCGACCGGCTATCCTCGGTGTTCCTGTCCAATACCAACCACGAGGAGGACCAGCCGGTTCATCTGAAGGTCGCCGACATGAACCTGCAGAAGACCTCCGAGCACGACGTCTATGCCGGGCCATCCAACCGCTATTGCCCGGCCGGCGTTTACGAATGGGTGGAGGAGGCGGCGGGTCCGCGATTCGTCATCAACGCCCAGAATTGCGTCCATTGCAAAACCTGCGACATCAAGGATCCGAACGGCAACATCACCTGGGTTCCGCCGGAGGGCGGCGGCGGGCCCAATTATGAGGCGATGTGACCACGATTGCGTGACCGGCGCGGCAGGCCATCTGGCCACGATACCGCCATACTGGAAGCGTTTTCAGGCGGGATTGGCGGTGTATGGGACTGCCCCTGCCAATCGATTTGCCACCCCAAATCCTTGCGGTTGATCGCCAAAAGCGGCATTGTCGCCTTGCTTGATGCCGCCGACTGGGTTTGCATTCGAGATTGATCACATAGATCCTGCCGTAAATCCTGGAGCTAGGCGAACCGTGATGCTTTCCATTCGATTTCAATCGCTGGACGATTGCCGCTATTGCCCTCGCCGCGCTGGTGCTGCCCGGCTCCGTTGCGGCGCAGACGCCCGAGCATCCGACCGACAACTCCGCGCAGTTTCCGACCAGCCACGATCTGAAAACGCTGACGACCTCCGGCAGCTACCTGGCCGCCCGCCACGCCAGCGTCGAACGCGACGCCAGTTCGGCCGCGGCCTTCTATCGCTCGGCGCTTCGCACCGACCCGAAGAACAATGAATTGCTGGATCGCGCGTTCATTTCCTCGCTCGCCGACGGCGATATCGACGAGGCCGTCAAGCTCGCCGACCGCATTCTTGCGGTCGACAAGACCAATCGCGTCGCCCGGCTGGTCGTCGGCGTTCGCGATCTGAAGCTGAAGAAATACGCCGCTGCGCAGGTCAACATCAATCAGTCGATACGCGGGCCGATCACGGATCTGGTCGCAACGCTGCTGTCGGGCTGGGCCAGTTACGGCGCCGGCGACACCAAGGCGGCGGTCGCCAACATCGACAAGCTGACCGGTCCGGAATGGTATCCGATCTTCAAGGACCTGCATTCCGGCATGATCCTCGAACTCGCGGGCAAGGAGAAAGAGGCCGGCGATGCGTCTGGAGCGGGCCTACAAGCTCGAGGACTCCATGTTGCGTGTGGCCGACGACTATGCGCGCTGGCTGTCGCGCAACAAGGATGCCGCATCGGCCGAGGCGATCTATGAGGCCTTCGACAAGAAGCTGCCGCGCCATCCGCTGGTGCTGGAAGGATTGCGCGAGAGCAAGGCCGGCAAGAAGCTGCCGCCGCTGGTCGATTCGGCGCAGGCCGGCGCGGCCGAAGCGCTCTACGGGATCGGAGCAACGTTGACGCGCCGCGGCGGCGAGGACCTTGCGCTGGTCTATTTGCAGCTTGCGCTCTACCTCGTGCCCAACCATCCGCTGGCGCTATTGTCGCTGGCCGATCTCTATGAGTCGGTGAAGAAGCCGGCGATGGCGATCAAGGTTTATGAGCGCATGCCGGCCAGCTCGGCGCTGAAGCGCAATGCGCAAATCCAGCTCGCGATCGACCTCGACGCCGCCGACCGAACCGACGAGGCGATCAAGATACTCAAGGGCGTCACGGCCGAGGATCCCAAGGACATCGAGGCCGTAATGGCGCTCGGCAATATCGAGCGCGGCCGCAAGAAGTTCGCCGATTGCGTCCAGACCTACTCGCAGGGCATCGAGATCCTGCCGCCGGTTCCAGACAAGAACACCTGGGTCTACTATTATTACCGGGGCATCTGCGAGGAGCGGTCCAAGCAGTGGAGCAAGGCCGAAGCGGATATGCGCAAGGCGCTGGAGCTGCAGCCCGAGCAGCCTCACGTGCTCAACTATCTCGGCTATTCGTGGATCGACCAGGGCGTCAATCTCGACGAAGGCATGAAGATGATCAAGCGTGCCGTCGATCAGCGTCCGGATGACGGCTACATCGTGGACTCGCTCGGCTGGGCCTATTACCGCATCGGCAATTATGAGGATGCGGTGAAAAATCTCGAGCGGGCAATCGACCTCAAGCCCGAGGACCCGACCATCAACGACCATCTCGGCGATGCGTATTGGCGCGTCGGCCGTACGCTGGAAGCCAAGTTCCAGTGGGCGCATGCCCGCGACCTGAAGCCCGAGCCGGAAGATCTGCCGAAGATCGAGGCCAAGATCGAAAACGGGCTGCCGGACGACACCTCCTCGGCGGCCTCCGCGGACAAGAAGAAGGAAGACGACAAGGGCGGCTGAGCAAAAGGCCGTCGGGCCGCTGCTGCGGCTCGGACGCTGCGTGTCGCCGAGGCTTGCCTTCCCGTCTGAAACAAGAGACGCTTGGAAACATAGTTGCAGCACGGTCGATTTGGATTTTGCAATCGCTATGACGTCCGGTGGAGCACCTGAAGCGATCGGCAAATCCTCTGCCCCTGCGCTGGTTGAAGACGGACGCGCCAAGGTCAACCTGACCCTTCGGGTGGTTGGACGGCGGGTTGACGGCTACCACGACCTCGAAAGCGTGGTCGCATTTGCCGATTGTGCCGATCGCCTGACGCTTATGCCCGGTCGGGAACTGCACCTCAACACGACCGGGCCGCTGGCGCAGGCCTGCGGCGAGCCGGCCGACAACCTCGTGCTCAAGGCGGCGCGGTTGCTCGGCGAACAGTGTGCCGGATTTGAAGACGGGCAACTTTACGCTTCACAAGGTGCTGCCGGTCGCCGCCGGTATCGGTGGAGGTTCGGCCGATGCCGCAGCGGCGCTGCGGCTGCTGGCGAAAGCCAACGCACTTGCTCTCGACGATGCGCGGCTGGTCGAAGTCGCGCAAATGACCGGCGCCGACGTGCCGGTCTGTCTCGCCTCGCGCGCCTGCGTCATGACCGGGGTTGGTGAAACGCTGCTGCCGCTGGTCTTGCCCAAATTGCCTTGCGTGCTGGTCAATCCCCGCGTTCCCGTCGCGACCAGGGACGTGTTCGAGGCCCTGGGCCTGCGCAGCGGCGAGTTGCTGGTGGGCGCAAGCGACGTTCTTCAGGCAACGGCGTGGCCGGATGCCGGGCGGCTCGCTGGAAGAATGGGTGGAAGCGCTTTCCGCCGGCACCAACGATCTCGAAGCTCCCGCCGCGCGCATCCAGCCGGTCATCGGCGAGGTGATCTCGGCGCTCTGCGCCAGCAATGGCGCATGGTTGGCGCGGATGTCGGGGTCGGGCGCGACCTGTTTTGCGATCTACGAGAACACCGCCGAGGCGCAGCGCGCGGCGCAGAAGATCCAGCTCGATCATCCCCAGTGGTGGGTGCATGCGGGCGTGTTGAGCTAGTTGAAGACCCTCATGGTGAGGAGGCGCTGGCGCCGTCTCGAACCATGAGGCCACATACTCAAGGGCCCACCCTTCGAGACGCGCGCGAGGGCGCGCTCCTCAGAGTGAGGGACCTCAGTGCGTTCTTGCCAGGCAGAACGCCACCACCTGTTCCAGCGCGGTCTTCATCGGCGACGCCGGAAACAGCGCCAGCGCGTCAACCGCCATCGCGCCGTAATGCTGGGCGCGGTTGATGGTGTCTTCCAGTGCGCGATGCTTGGTCATCAGCCCGACGGCGTGATCGAGATCGCCGTCGCCGATCTCGCCGCGCTCCAGCGCCCTGATCCAGAACTCGCGCTCGACATCGTTGCCGCGGCGGAACGCCAGCACCACCGGCAGCGTGATCTTGCCCTCGCGGAAATCGTCGCCGACATTCTTGCCGAGCTTGGCGGACTTGCCGCCATAGTCCAGCACGTCGTCCACCAGCTGGAATGCGATGCCCAGATTCATGCCGACGGAACGGCAGGCGGTCTGTTCGGCCTTCGGTCGATTGGCGATCACCGGGCCGACCTCGCAGGCGGCGGCGAACAGTTCGGCGGTCTTGCCGCGGATCACGGCGAGATATTCGTCTTCGGTGGTGGCGGTGTTCTTGGCCGCCGCAAGCTGCATCACCTCGCCTTCGGCGATCGTCGCCGCGGCCTGATGACAGGATGTCAAGCGCGCGCAGCGAGCCGACCTCGACCATCATGCGGAAGGCCTGGCCAAGCAGGAAATCGCCGACCAGCACGCTCGCCTCGTTGCCCCACAGCATGCGTGCCGAGAGCTTGCCGCGCCGCAATTCGCTTTCATCGACCACGTCGTCATGCAGCAGGGTGGCGGTGTGCATGAACTCGACGGAAGCGGCGAGCTTGATATGGCCGTCGCCGGAATAGCCGGTCAGATTGGCCATCGCCAGCGTCAGCATCGGACGCAGCCGTTTTCCGCCCGAGGAAATCAGGTGGTTGGCGACCTCCGGGATCATGGTGACTTCCGAGCCGGTTCGCGACAGGATCGTCGCGTTCACCCGCTCCATGTCGGCGGCGACAAGCCCGACCAGCTGATCTATCGAAGCGTCCGATGGGCTTTCGAAGGGTACAATAACCGCCACGCTGGTCTCCACATTTGCCCAATTGGCTCTATCCTCGGATATAACCATAGAAAGAGCAGGCTAGCGCGGCAAGGGCGCGTGGTAACAACAAATACAACAGATCGTAAGGCGCGGGTCGAACAAAGAGGAGAACAAGGTGCGGGAATTGGTTCGGACCAACGATATTGTGCTGGTTTCAGCCATCGGCGCGCTGCTCGACGGCGCGAATATCCACCATCTCGTGCTCGATCAGAATATGAGCATCATCGAGGGTTCACTTGGCGTCCTGCCGCGCCGGATTCTGGTCCATGAAGACGATAACCGCGAGGCGCGCCAGATTCTCCGCGATGCCGGCCTGGCCCACGAGCTGCGGGCCGATGATTGAGCCCCTGGGCGAATTCACCGAGGACGCGTTTCTCGGCGGGACCTTGCGTCTGCGCCAGCCGAAATCGGGTCATCGCGCCGGTCACGACGCGATGCTGCTGGCGGCGGCGACCCCGGCCCGGCCGGGCGATCGCGTGGTTGACTTTGGCGCCGGCGTCGGCGCGGCCGGACTCGCGGTCGCCAAGCGCGTGGCCGGGATCAAACTCGTTCTGGTCGAAATCGACGAGAGGCTGGCGGAGCTGGCCCGCGGCAATGCCGTGTCCAACGCCATCGCGGCCGAAACGGTCGTGCTCGACGTGACCGCGGCCGCAGGCGCCTTTGCGGCGAGCGGGCCTGTCGTCCGACAGCGTCGACGTCGTCCTGATGAATCCGCCGTTCAACGATTCCGCGCGTCACCGCGCCTCGCCGGACAGGGCCCGCGAGATCGCCCATATGGCCACAGCGGCGACGCTCGAAAGCTGGATTCACGTCAGCCGGCGCATCCTGAAATCCGGCGGTCACCTCGCCATGATCTGGCGCGCGGACGGAATTGCCGAGGTGCTGGCGGCGCTCGATCGCGGTTTTGGCAGCCTCGCCATCTTGCCCGTTCACGCCGATGTGACGTCACCGGCAATTCGCGTGCTGGTTCGCGCGGTGAAAGGCGGAAGGGCGCCCGACGCGCGTGCTGCCAGCGCTGCTGCTCAACGATGAGCCGGCGCAGCCCAATCAAAAGGTGCAAGATATTTTGGCCGGGAAGGGGGCATTGCCGCTGGCGATACCCTGAAGGATACCCCGGACAACAGCCAAGAGGTTATTGCGGCAGCGTTTTCGAGCTTTGTTTCGGCGCGAAGTGAAATGAATGGCGGTCAAGAGGATACCGATCAGCATCACAAGCAGATAGATTTTCATGTCTTGCTCCGCTGATATCGTGACGAGTTGAATTTACGGCCGGAGTGCGAACGCGTTTCATCAGTTCAATGACAGTCGGGTGATAAAAAATGGTTAATTTGAGGTAACCGCATGATGGAACAAGGTAGCGATCCCCGGAAATGGCCGGCCGTAGTTGAAAAGCTGATGGAATGGGTTCCGGCGCGGCTGCGGCGGGGCATGGCCGTGGTGCCGGTGGTACGTCTTTCCGGCATGATCGGTGCCGTGACGCCGTTGCGGCCGGGAATGTCGCTTGCGGGAGTGGCACGGACACTTGAGCGCGCCTTTTCCGTGAAGAACGCAAAGGCCGTGGCGCTGGTGATCAATTCGCCGGGCGGCTCGCCCGTGCAGTCGCGCCAGATCTATCTGCGTATCCGGCAACTCGCCGCGGAAAAGAAGCTGCCGGTGCTGGTGTTCGTCGAGGATGTCGCGGCTTCCGGCGGCTACATGATCGCCTGCGCGGGCGACGAGATTTTCTGCGACCCTTCTTCGATCCTGGGTTCGATCGGCGTGGTCGGCGGCTTCTTCGGTTTTCAGGAGCTGATCAAGAAGGTCGGCGTCGAGCGAAGGCTTTATACGGCGGGCGCGCACAAGGCGATGCTCGATCCGTTCCTGCCGGAAAACCCCGATGACGTCGCGCGGGTGAAAGCGCTTCAGCGTGAGATCCATACGATCTTCATTGCGCTGGTGAAGCAGAGCCGGGGTGCGCGGCTCAAGGGCTGCCGACGATGTTCTGTTCACCGGCGAGTATTGGGCGGGAGAGACCTCGGTGTCGCTTGGGCCTTGCGGATGCGATCGGCGATCTGCGTTCGACACTTGCGCGCCCGCTACGGCGAAAAGGTGCAGACCCCCCTGATCGCGCCCTCGACCGGGATGCTGTCAGGCCTTTTGGGCCGCCGCTCGGCGGGAACCTGGCTGCGCTGGAAGGAGCGCCCAGCCTGCCGGAGGACCTGATTTCGGCGCTCGAAAGCCGGGCAATTTGGGCCAAATTCGGGTTTTGAACCGATTGACCCGCGCCATTTGGTCTCGGGACTATCCGATTGCAGGGCGGGCCGGCTTGGGCGACAATGAGCGTAGGGGCGTGATGAATGAACAAGGATCGACCGATGCCGCCGCTTGTCGTATTCGCCGCCGCCCTCGGAGGGCTGGCAGTGGTTCGCTGGGCTTACCGGACAGCTGTCAGGGTCAACCAGGAATTGGAGGAGGCCCGCCTCGCAAGGGTCGCCGAAGCCGCCAGATCGCGTGAAATTCCGACGCTGCGGCGCGATCCCAACACCGGCGCTTACCGCCCGGGCTGACTGCGGATCCCGCGAACCAAATCTCCGAAAAAAGAGCTTATCCAGATCAGGAGGCCTGATCGCTGTGCCACGGGCGCAGACGCGGCCGCCAGCGATGCAGGTTGGCGCAGAAAGCATCATATTCTGCACCGAAGCTACTTCGCAGCGTCGGTTCCTCGTATCCGAGCACGAAGAGACGGAAGGCGAGGCCGAGAAGCGCACCGTACCCAAGCAGTTCGAGATTGCCGAGATACAGACC
The DNA here is from genome assembly GCA_963722265.1 of uncultured Alphaproteobacteria bacterium. Lineage (GTDB taxonomy): Bacteria > Pseudomonadota > Alphaproteobacteria > Rhizobiales > Xanthobacteraceae > Bradyrhizobium. The sequence goes on from CAVRKR010000006.1 coordinate 770,224, forward strand.
TTGCCCGATGATGGTGGCGGCAACCGCGAGGTACATAGGATTTCGCACATAACGATAAAGCCCGCTGACCACGAGGTGGCGGGTTGGCAGCACAGGGGCTGGCGTGCCGTTCCCCTGAAGCGCGAAGCGGGCAAAGGAATCGAGCAACACCGGCGTACCAATCAGGATCATGAGCATTCCGACCACGCGAAGGACCGGAAGTCCGAATAGGGGAGCCTGCTGCTCCCAACCTGATATCCACCAGGGGACGACCCCCGCAGCGATCCCGGGCGCAAGCGCAAGAAACAGCGCCGTGCCGAACATCGACGAAATTCTGTTCATGGTCGCGGGGTTGCGGCGCCCCGTTTGAAGTTTGATCTCCCCGTTAGAATGGTCCCCGCAGGTCCGGCACGCAAGGGGTTGGGCCGAGCGTTGCCTTGACCCCCTTTTGGTGCGCCGATACGGTCCCGCGCGCTTAAGCTAGTTTCCCAGCGAAGACTGACCGACGATGGACGCCTTGCCCGCGCATATGCGCCCGGAACGCTCGTTCCAGGGATTGATCCTGACGCTGCAGCGTTACTGGGCCGATTACGGCTGCGTGATCCTGCAGCCCTACGATATGGAGGTGGGCGCGGGGACCTTTCACCCCGCCACCACGCTGCGCGCGCTGGGTCCGAAGCGCTGGAATGCGGCCTATGTGCAGCCGTCGCGGCGGCCGAAGGACGGCCGTTACGGCGAAAATCCCAACCGGCTTCAGCACTACTACCAGTTTCAGGTGATCCTGAAGCCGTCGCCGGCCGGACATCCAGGAGCTTTATCTGAAATCGCTCGCCGCGATCGGCATCGATTCGCATCTGCACGACATCCGCTTCGTCGAGGACGACTGGGAGAGCCCGACGCTCGGGGCCTGGGGGTTGGGTTGGGAATGCTGGTGCGACGGCATGGAATATCGCAGTTCACCTACTTCCAGCAGGTCGCGGGTGTCGAATGCGCGCCGGTCGCCGGCGAACTCACCTATGGGGTCGAGCGGCTTGCCTGCTACCTGCAGGGCGTTGACCGCATCATGGACCTCAACTTCAACGGCCGCGAAGGCGACGAGAGGGTCACCTATCGCGACATCTTCTTCCAGGCCGAGCAGGAATATTCGCGGCACAATTTCGAATTCGCCGATACCGAAATGCTGTTCGAGCAGTTCAAGATGGCCGAGCAGGCCTGCCGGAAATATCTCGAGGCCGGCTGGAAGGACGACGGCAACCGCAAGGAGCATCTGATGGCGCTGCCTGCCTATGACCAGTGCATCAAGGCAAGCCACGTCTTCAATCTGCTTGACGCCCGCGGCGTGATCTCGGTGACCGAGCGGCAGAGCTACATCATGCGCGTGCGCGAGCTCGCCAAGGCCTGCGGCGAAGCCTGGGTGCATACGGAGGCGGGGAGGGCGACATGAGCGAACAGCCGGCGATCGGCGGCAGGGCGCCGATCGCAGTCCAGCTAAGGGCAGGCGAGGAAGTCTGGTGGTGCGCCTGCGGCAGGTCGAAGAGCCAGCCATTCTGCGACGGCAGCCACGAAGGCACCGGGTTTTCGCCGGTGCAATTCGTCGCGCCAGAAACCAAGCGCCTTTTGTTTTGCACCTGCAAGCGCGCCGGGACCAGGCCGATTTGCGACGGCTCGCATAACAAGCTTCCGCCGAGCGCCACTTAATGCCCGATCTTCTGCTCGAGCTTTTTTCCGAGGAGATTCCCGCACGCATGCAGGCGAGGGCGGCCGACGACCTGCGCCGCATGGTCACCGACAGGCTTGTCGCCGAAGGGCTCGTCTATGAAGGCGCGAAAGCGTTCGCGACGCCGCGGCGGCTGGCGCTCACGGTCCACGGCATTCCGCCGCGGCAGGCCGACCTGAAAGAAGAGCGCAAGGGGCCGCGGGTCGGCGGGCCGCAAGCCGCGATCGCGGGCTTCCTCAAATCGGCCGGACTTGCCTCGCTCGATGAAGCGCAAATCCAGCGTGATCCGAAGAAGGGCGACTTCTATGTTGCGCTGATCGAAAAGCCCGGCCGCGCCACCCTGGAGGTGCTCGCCGAGATATTGCCGGTCGATCATCCGCACCTTTCCGTGGCCGAAATCGATGCGCTGGGGCGAGCGCTCGGCGAAGTCGGGCGCGCTGTCATGGGTGCGGCCGCTGCATGCTATCACCGCGACCTTTGGGCTGGAGACCGAAGAGCCTGACGTCGTGAAATTCGCCGTCGATGGCATCGAGGCCGGCCAGACCACGTTCGGTCACCGCTTCATGGCGCCTGCGGCGATTTCCGTGCGCCGTTTCGAGGATTACGAAGCCAAGCTTCTCGATGCCAAGGTCGTGCTCGATCCCGAACGCCGCAAGGACACGATCCTCACCGACGCGAGGCAACTCGCGTTCGCGCAAGGGTTCGAGCTGGTCGAGGATCAGGGGCTGCTCGACGAAGTCGCCGGTCTCGTCGAATGGCCGGTGGTGCTGATGGGTTCATTCGACGGTGAGTTCCTGTCAATCCCGGGCGAGGTGATCCGCGCCACCATCCGCAACAACCAGAAGTGCTTTGTGGTCAACGACCCAAAGACGGGCAGGCTCACGAACAAGTTCATTCTCACCGCCAATATCGAGGCCTCCGACGGTGGCAAGGCGATCATAGCCGGCAACGAGCGCGTGATCCGCGCGCGGTTGTCGGACGCTAAGTTTTTCTATGAGACCGATCTGAAGACAAAACTCGAAGATCGTTTGCCGAAATTCGACAAGATCGTGTTTCATGAGAAGCTCGGCACCCAGGGCGAGCGCATCAAACGCATCGAGCGTCTCGCCGCCGAGATCGCGCCGCTGGTCGGCGCCGATGTCGAAAAGGCAAAGCGCGCCGCGCATCTGGCGAAGGCGGATTTGCTGACGGATGTGGTTGGCGAATTTCCGGAGCTTCAGGGCCTGATGGGGAAGTATTACGCGCTGGCGCAAGGCGAGGATGCTTCCGTCGCCGCGGCAAGCGAGGAGCATTACAAGCCGCAGGGGCCGAATGATCGCGTGCCGAATGATCCAGTGAGCGTCGCTGTCGCTATCGCCGATAAGATCGACACTTTGGTGGGTTTTTGGGGCGAGCGACGAAAAGCCGACTGGCAGCAAGGATCCATATGCTCTCAGGAGAGCGGCGCTTGGTATCATTCGAATTGTTACGACAAATGAAACTAGGATTCCGCTTCTGAAATTTATCGATACAGCTTGGTTTAGTCATGCCATGGGCGAAGCCGGAGTGATTGGCGGATCGAGTTCGAGTTTTCTAGCGACCTTCTCGCCTTCTTCGCCGACCGCCTGAAAGTCCAGCTCCGCGAGCAGGGCGCGCGTCATGATCTCGTTGACGCCGTGTTCGCGCTCGAGGGCCAGGACGATCTGTTGATGATCATCCGCCGCGTCGAAGCACTCGGCAAATTCCTCGATACCGAGGATGGCAAGAACCTGCTCGCCGGCACCAAGCGCGCGAGCAATATCCTTGCCATCGAGGAGAAGCGTGACAAGCGGACCTTCGAAGGCGCGCCGAATCCGGCGCTCTATAGCCTTGCGGAAGAAAAGGCGCTCGCTGACGCGGCAGACCTGGTGAAGGTCGAGGCCAGCGTCGCCGTGATGAACGAGGACTTCGCCGCCGCTATGAGTGCATGGCCAAGCTGCGCCCGGCAGTGGATGCGTTCTTCGACAATGTCAAGGTCAACGACGACGATCCAAAAGTGCGCGAGAATCGCCTGAAGCTCTTAAACGAAATCCGCAGCGCCACGCGCGCGGTCGCGGATTTTTCCAAGATCGAGGGTTAGAATTTTGGACCGCGCAACGCTTGCCGCTTACGATCACGATGCGGCAGCGTTCGCAAAAGACTGGCACGAGCAGCCGGCGCCGACCGATCTGCACGAAGTTGCAAGGCGCTTCTTCATCAAGGGCGGTGCGACCGCCGATATCGGCTGCGGCAGCGGGCGTGAGGTCGCGTGGCTGTGCGCGAATGGTTTTCCGGCATGCGGATTTGATGCCTCCGAAGGCCTCCTGGCCGAGGCGCGCGCACGATATCCCGCCCTTAGCTTCGCGCGGGCAGAGCTGCCCGACCTGCGTGATATCGCCGCCAAAGCCTTTGACAATGTGTTGTGCGAAACCGTGATCATGCATCTCGACCGCGCGCAGATTGCGGCTTCAGTCCGCCGCATGCTCGACATCGCCAAGCCGGGAGGCATCTTCTATCTGAGCTGGCGCGTCACCGAAGGCTCTGATCGGCGCGACAAGCACGGCCGTCTTTATGCTGCCTTCGATGCATCGCTGGTTTTAGCGGAGTTATCCGCGACGACAATGCTGCTCGACGAGGAAGTCGTCAGTGCGTCCTCGGGGAAGACCATTCACCGTTTGGTGGTGCGGAAAGGTGTCTAAGCAGTTCGACCGTCACTGCGAGGAGCGCAAGCGACGAAGCAATCCAATCTGCCGTTGCCGAGCGATGGATTGCTTCGCGGAGCCTGTCATCGGGCGCGCATTAGCGCGACCCGTTGGCTCGCAATAACGGGTGAGCCGGCACATCCCAGCGAAAAAGAGCCCCGCCCGGGCGGGGGAGACCGGGCGGGGCCTACTTGTCCGGTAAGCCGCTGCGGCAAGCCGGACGACACGTTCAGGTTCGTTACTCGATCACCTGAACGATGCGGCGCGTACGCGGATCGACCAGCACGGTCTGGCCATTCATGACGGTGTATCGGTATGGCGTGACGCCGAATGATTGCGGCACGTCGTAATAGGTGACGCCGATTTCCGGCAGCACGCCGCCGACGACGACGCGATCCGGAATGGTGTAGTTCGGCACCCGTTCGCGCACGATGTATTCGCGAAACGCCGGGCGCTGATCGACCGCGATGCCGGCGGCGTCGCGTCGACGACACCCGCCGCGCACGATGCCGACGGTGTCACTCTGTGCCTGCGCCGCGATCGGTGCGCTCATGGCGGCCATGATTGCTGCGATGGCCAGTATGTGGTTCCGCATGCTCTGCTCCTTCGCGTAATGAAGCATGCCGGTGTGACGCCGGCATGCAATCCGAGCCAATGCATCGCGCACGGCATCGTTCCCTTGAAAATGCGGATCGTCCGCGCTGCATTGTTCCGTCATTTTTTTGACCGGTGGGGAACCCGTTGAGGCGCAAAGCGTCTCCTGTCGTGGAACGGCGCCAGGGGATATAAGGTGCCGCATCTTCGATTCGAGATTTTCGCCCATCGCTCCAGCGGAGACGTCTCAAATGACCCTCACCGTCGCCCACATTTCACCGATCATTTCCGTGATCGCAGGCCTGCTGATTTTGATCATGCCGAGGCTGTTGAATCTGATCGTCGCGATCTTTCTCATCCTCAACGGCCTGATCGGCCTCGGGCTATTGAAGTGGCTTCATCTGTAGGCTTGAAGACGGGTTTCGCGGCTTGCGCCGGGCCCCTCAAAGTGGTGTAAGGCGCCCATCTCCTCATCTCTTGCGGATTATTTTCTGTCATGGCCAAAGCCGTCGCTAAACCAAAGAAAATTGCTGCGAAATCAAAGCCATCGGCAGCGGTCCGGGCCAAGCCCGCGCCGTCCGCCAGTGCCCGCAAGGCGCTGAAGAAGAGCCCGGCCAAGCCGGCGCCAAAGCCGATCGCCAGCAAGTGTGGCTGCGCGGCACCGGTGAAATCCGGCAAGTGGGTGTTCACCTTCGGCGACGGCAAGGCCGAAGGCAAAGCGGGCCTTCGCGATCTGCTCGGCGGCAAGGGCGCCAATCTCGCCGAAATGGCCAATCTCGGGCTGCCGGTGCCTCCCGGCTTCACCATTCCGACCTCGGTCTGCACCTATTTCTACGCGCACGGCAAGACCTACCCGAAGGAATTGAAGGCGCAGGTCGAGAAGGCGCTGGATCATGTCGGCAAACTGACCGGCAAGGCGTTCGGCGATTTCAAAAATCCGCTGCTGGTCTCGGTGCGCTCCGGCGGCCGCGCCTCGATGCCGGGCATGATGGACACGGTGCTCAATCTCGGTCTCAACGACAAGACGGTCGAGGCGCTGGCCGAATTGTCCGGCGATCGCCGCTTCGCCTACGACAGCTACCGCCGCTTCATCACGATGTATTCCGACGTGGTGCTCGGCTTCGAGCACTCTCACTTCGAGGACATCCTCGACACCTTCAAGGACAGCCAGGGCTACTCGCTCGATACCGATCTCACCGGCGAGGACTGGGTCGAACTGGTCGGCCGCTACAAGGAAGCGGTGGCGCGCGAAACCGGCTCGGAATTTCCGCAGGATCCGCATGACCAATTATGGGGCGCGATCGGCGCGGTGTTTTCGTCCTGGATGAACGCGCGCGCGGTGACCTATCGCAAGCTGCACGACATTCCGGAATCCTGGGGCACCGCCGTCAACGTGCAGGCGATGGTGTTCGGCAATATGGGCGAGACCTCGGCGACCGGGGTTGCGTTCACGCGTAACCCTTCGACCGGCGAGAGCAGGCTCTACGGCGAATTCCTGATCAACGCGCAGGGCGAAGACGTGGTGGCGGGCATTCGCACCCCGCAGGACATCACCGAATATGCGCGCAAGGAATCCGGCTCCGACAAGGCGTCGATGGAAACCGCGATGCCCGAGGCGTTCAAGGAGCTGACGCGGATCTACACGCTCCTGGAAAAGCATTACCGCGACATGCAGGACATGGAGTTCACGGTCGAGCAGGGCAAGCTGTGGATGCTGCAGACCCGCGGCGGCAAGCGCACCGCCAAGGCCGCGCTTCGGATCGCGGTCGAACTCGCCAACGAAGGCCTGATCTCGAAGAAGGACGCCGTGATGCGGATCGATCCCGCTTCGCTCGATCAACTGCTGCATCCGACCATCGATCCCGCCGCCAAGCGCGACGTCATCGCCACCGGCCTTCCGGCCTCGCCCGGCGCGGCATCCGGCGAAATCGTGTTCTCCTCCGACGAGGCCGCGAAGCTGCAGGCCGACGGACGCAAGGTCATTCTGGTGCGGATCGAGACCAGCCCGGAAGACATTCACGGCATGCATGCCGCCGAAGGCATTCTCACCACCCGCGGCGGCATGACCTCGCACGCCGCCGTGGTCGCGCGCGGCATGGGCAAGCCCTGCGTCTCCGGCTGCGGCACCATCCGCGTCGACTACGGCCGCGGCACCATGAGCGTCGGCTCGCGCACCTTCAAGACCGGCGACGTCATCACCATCGACGGATCGCTGGGCCAGGTGCTCGCCGGGCGGATGCCGATGATCGAGCCGCAATTGTCCGGCGAATTCGGCACGCTGATGGGCTGGGCCGATTCCGTGCGCAAGCTCGGCGTTCGCGTCAACGCCGATACGCCGGACGACGCGCGCACCGCCGTGAAATTCGGCGCCGAGGGCATCGGCCTTTGCCGCACCGAGCATATGTTCTTCGAGGAAACCCGGATCCGCACCGTGCGCGAGATGATCCTTGCCGAGGACGAACAGACGCGCCGCGCCGCGCTTTCAAAATTGCTGCCGATGCAGCGGGCGGATTTCGTCGAACTGTTCGAGATCATGAAGGGCCTGCCGGTGACGATCCGGCTGCTCGATCCGCCGCTGCATGAGTTCCTGCCGCACACCCAGGCCGAGATCGAGGAAGTCGCGCGCGCGATGAACACCGATCCGCGGCGGCTGGCCGATCGTGCCCGCGAACTCGCCGAATTCAATCCGATGCTCGGCTTCCGCGGTTGCCGGCTCGCCATCGCCTATCCCGAGATTGCCGAGATGCAGGCGCGCGCCATTTTCGAGGCCGCGGTCGAGGCGGGAAAACGCACCGGCAAGGCCGTCGGCCTCGAGGTGATGGTGCCGCTGATCGCGACAAAAGCCGAGTTCGATCTGGTCAAGGCGCGGATCGACGCGACCGCTCAGGCGGTGATGAAGGAAACCGGGGCGAAGCTGAACTATCAGGTCGGCACCATGATCGAGCTGCCGCGCGCCTGCCTGATGGCCGGCGACATCGCCGCGACGGCGGAATTCTTCTCGTTCGGCACCAACGACCTGACGCAGACGACCTACGGCATCAGCCGCGACGACGCCGGCAGCTTCCTCGGCACCTATGTCGCCAAGGGAATCCTCGAGATCGATCCCTTCATCTCGGTCGATCGCGATGGCGTCGGCGAATTGGTGAAGATCGGCGTGGCACGCGGGCGCAAGACCCGCCCCAACCTCAAGGTCGGGATTTGCGGCGAACATGGCGGCGATCCCGCTTCCGTCGCGTTCTGCCATCAGATCGGGCTCGATTACGTCTCGTGCTCGCCCTACCGCGTGCCGATCGCTCGCCTCGCCGCGGCGCAGGCCGCGCTCGGCAAGACCGTGGCGAGCCAGGCGTAAATTAGGTCAACGTCATTCCGGGGCGATGCAAAGCATCGAACTACGATGTGCGCTTGCACATCGGAGAATCTCCGAGGTTCCTCGATGCGCAATGGCGCATCTGAGGTCTGGTGCTAACGCACCATCCCGGAAGTTGGCGAGCGAACGTTTTGGCGCAATCATGACCTAATTGCGCGCCACACAAAATTCTCTTCATCATCTTCGTTGACGCGATGTTTACCACTTTATTCGAGCGGCTATTTACCAACGTTTTCGATGTGATCGGAACAAACTCAGCAAATGATTGCGTGTGTCGCGCATGCAACGCCGATTAACTTCCTCGCAACCTAAATTAGATACCAACAAAAAAGATCGAATTGCACGGATGTACTGAGTTCGATCGCGTAAGCGTGGTGTTGCGTTGCGTGAGCGTTAGGATGTCACAGTTGCGTAACCGGCCGAGGAGCGCGCGATTTGCGTTCTTCGGCCTTGGTCTTTGCGGCTTCGCATTGACCCCGACACAAGTCGGATATCAGGACATCGCATCGCTTCTGGCGCGGCAGCCGGGCGTCGCTGAACGCTGGCAACACCAGGTATTCTCGGCCGCGCGTGCGGTCCAGCTCGCCACTTACAGTTTCGGCCGGCCGATCGGAACCTCTTCCCCGCAAACCGCAACCTACCGGCTGGCAAGTCTCGACAATCAAGGCATCGACATCACCGGTTCCGTGCGGCGCAATCCGATAGCCCAAGCGCCGCCGCGCTATCAGGCCGCCGATTTCCCCAAGGTCGATCGCACGCTCAAGGGCGACCGTCTCATCGTTGCTCCTTCCGAAGCCCCCGCGCCTGCCAATGCCACACCGGCCAAGGAAGATCCATCGACGTCCAATTCGTCGGTGATGGGTGCCAAGACCGCCGACGCAGTCTCGCCATCCGAACCTGCTCCGCTCGATCCGGAACTCGCGGAGGCGCTGAAGGCACCGCCGCTTCCGCAATATGACGTCGTCGGTGTCGCTCGAAGCCCAGCCGCTCGGCGACTGCAGGCGTCGAGCCCGCTCGATCCCACGCGGTCAGCATGATGGGTTTTCGGTGAAGACCGCGAGCCTTTTTTTCGGAAGCAATTCGCTCGGCGCGTCGCTGGAAAGCATCGAGCGCTGGCAGCCCGGCGAGGAGCCCGTCATCGTGACGCCGGGCGCACGCCGATCCCGACATGAAGGTGATGGCGTCGCTGCCTGCCGGCGGCCGATGATCCGGTCAAAGCCACGGAGAGCGGCGAGAGCATCGCGGCCAAGGGCGAAGTCAATTCCGACAACCAGCGCGCCAAGACACCGGCCGAACGCCTCGGCCTGTTTGACGAGAAGTCGCGCGCCAAATCGGAAAAGTGTCTCGCCGAAGCGGTTTATTTCGAAGCCCGAGGCGAGGCCGTGCGCGGCCAGATCGCGGTGGCGCAGGTGGTGCTGAACCGCGCCTTCTCCGGTTTTTATCCGACCACGGTGTGCGGCGTCGTTTACCAGAACAAGCACCGGCACCTCGCCTGCCAGTTCACCTTCGCCTGCGATAACGTGGCCGACGTCGTGCGCGAGCCCGACATGTGGGATCGCGCCAAGAAGATCGCCAAAGCCATGCTGGACGGCCAGCTTTGGCTGCCGGAAGTCGGCAAGTCGACTCATTACCATGCCTATTGGGTGCGCCCGTCCTGGGTGAGCGAAATGAAGAAGATGTACAAATTCGGCGTGCACACCTTCTACCGGCCGCGCGCCTGGGGCGACGGCAGCGACGCGCCGAGCTGGGGAACGCCGGCTCAGACCGCGGAAATATCAGCCAGGCTCGCGGAGGCCGCACAAAGTTCCGCCGAACAGGCCAGCGCAAAGCGGTAGGTCCTCCAGGCATCGTGCCGGCGAGCGTCAGCACCTAAATACCCCATTTGATTGAGACTAGATCAACCGACAAGACGCGGCCATCACGGCGCGCAAGTCGCGGCCTTTTCCGCGGCGACGTGAGATCACATGAGATACGACGTGAGATCACCTGAGATTTTGTCGTACGCACCGATTTTGCAGGGCTGCCCTGCAGCGGGCAATCCGGCGCTGGTCTTGGGGTTTTCATGCGTAGGCATTAATCAATGAGCCGGCTCGATCGGCCGTTGCGAGCGTCGAGGAATCACATGGCAATAACCGCAGAAAATCTCCGACCGAATTCTGCCGCCGGCACGTGGCGGACGCCGCTGGTGATCATCGTGTGCGGGTGCCTGATCGGCATGCTGACGTTCGGTCCGCGCTCGAGCCTCGGCTTCTTCATTCAGCCGATCGGCCGTGAATTTGGGTGGGGCCGCGACATCTTCGGCCTCGCGCTGGCGCTGCAGAATTTGTTGTGGGGATTGGGCCAGCCGATCGCCGGCGCGATCGCCGACCGGTTCGGCGTAATGCGGGTGGTTTGCGTCGGCGCCCTGCTTTATGCCGGCGGGCCTGGTGATGATGCGCTATGCCGCGACGCCGCTTGTCGCTTGATCTCGGCGCCGGCGTTCTGATCGGCTTCGGTTTGTCCGGCTGCTCGTTCAATCTGGTGCTGTCGGCCTTCAGCAAGCTGCTGCCGCCGGAGCGGCGCGGCATCGCGCTCGGCGCCGGAACCGCCGCCGGTTCGTTCGGGCAATTCCTGTTTGCGCCGTTCGGCGTGGCGCTGATCGACAATTTCGGCTGGCAGACGGCGCTCACGGTGTTCGCCGGCTTGATGTTGCTCATTCGTGCCGCTGTCGCTTGCGCTGGCAACGCCGCCGGCGGCTCCGGCCACCAATGTGCCTGTCGCCGATGCAGCAATCATTCAAGACGGCGCTGGCGGAAGCGTTCGGCCATCGCTCCTATGTGCTGTTGGTGCTCGGCTTCTTCACCTGCGGTTTTCAGCTGGCGTTCATCACCGTGCATCTGCCGGCCTATCTGGTCGATCGCGGCTTGTCCGCGTCCAACCGGCGGCTGGGTGATCGCGGCAATCGGCCTGTTCAACATCATCGGCTCGCTCAGCGTCGGCTGGCTGCAGAACCTGTTTCCGAAGCGCTACATCCTGTCGGTGATCTATTTCACGCGTGCGCTTTCGATCGTCGCTTTCATCTCGTTCCCGATCACGCCCTTCTCGGCGATCGCGTTCGGCGCGATCAGCGGCTTGACGTGGCTGTCGACGGTGCCGCCGACCTCGGCACTGGTCGCGCTGATGTTCGGCACCCGCTGGTTTGCGACGCTGTATGGTTTTGCCTTCTTCAGCCATCAGGTCGGCGGATTCCTCGGCGTGTGGCTCGGCGGTATCGTGTTCGAGAAGTTCGGGTCCTACACGCCGATCTGGTGGCTTTCGGTCCTGTTCGGCGTGCTGTCGGCGCTGATCAATCTGCCGATCGTCGAGGCGCCGGTCGGCGCGCCCGGTTGCGCAGCCGGCCTAGACCAGTTCAATCTCGGCGCACTCACGACAACAGGCCGCGGGGAGATTTTGGCGTTGGCAACGTTCAAGGCGATCAGGATCGACAAGGCGGAGAAGGGCACCACCGCCGCGCTCACCCAGTTCGACGAAGCCGAATTGATGGAAGGCGACGTCACCGTTCGGGTCGAATGGTCGACGCTGAACTACAAGGACGGCCTCGCCGTCACCGGCAAGGCGCCGGTGGTGCGGCGCTTTCCGATGATCGCGGGCATCGATTTCGCTGGCACGGTCGAGCAATCGTCGCATCCGCAATGGAAGGCCGGCGACAAGGTGATCTGCAACGGCTGGGGCATGGGCGAGACCCATCTCGGCGCCTACGCCGAGAAAGCCCGCGTCAAGGGCGATTGGCTGGTGCGCCTGCCGGAGGGCATGTCGGCGCGCGACGCGATGGCGATCGGCACCGCGGGCTATACCGCGATGCTGGCGGTGCTCGCGCTGGAGCAGCATGGCCTTACCCCGGCGCATGGTCCCGTCGTGGTCACCGGCGCCGCCGGCGGTGTCGGCTCGGTCGCGATCGCGGTGCTGTCGAAGCTCGGCTACCACGTCATTGCATCGACCGGCCGGATGTCGGAGGCCGCCTATCTGAAGGGCCTCGGCGCGGCCGAGGTGATCGATCGCAATGAACTTTCCGGGCCGGCCAAGCCGCTGGCCAGGGAGCGCTGGGCGGGCGGGGTCGACAGCGTCGGCTCGACCACGCTGGCCAATCTCTTGTCGATGACGAAATATCGGGGCGCCATTGCGGCCTGCGGGCTCGCCGGCGGCATGGACCTGCCGTCCTCGGTGGCGCCGTTTATTTTGCGCGGGGTGTGTCTGTTGGGTATCGATTCCGTGATGTGCCCAATTGAGCTGCGCAAGACCGCCTGGAGCCGGCTTGCCAGCGACCTGGATTCCGGCAAAACTATCTGAAATTACTCATGAAATTGACCTCGGCGGGGTTATCGAGGCCGGTGCCAAAATCCTCGCCGGGCAGGTTCGCGGTCGAATCGTGGTAAAAATTGTCTGACGTTGTTCAGACTTTACCAACCAAGCTGCTCCAATGTTGCCACGGTTAGTATGGTAAGCAGCGGGTAAAGAGGCATCAGGCGTTGCCCGCGCTCGGGTCAAGTCGGAGTTGCAGCATGCTTGCGCGTTTCGTGTTGGGGGCGGTGGTGGCCGGTGCGGCGATAGCGCCGGCGTTGGCCGGGCAGATGAATGCCGAGGAGGCCCGCAGGTTCGTGTCCGGCAAGGTGTTCGCCTTTACCTGCTTTGACGGCACGCGCGGCGCGGGCCGGATCCTCGACGACATGGGGGCGGCCGGCGCGGTGCAGTTCAGCGGCTCCGGTCCCATTCGTCATGTGCGGCTGCCCGGCAATACGCTTCAGATCCGCGGCCAGGCGGTCTGCGCGTCGCTCAAGGGCATTCCGTTCGAGCCCTGCTTCAATCTCGACAAGCAAGACGAACGCAGCTTCCGCGGATCGGTCTCGGGCATGAGCTTCGCCTATTGCGATTTCCATCACCAGGGCGCGGCGCAGATGCTGATGGCGCGGGCGGTGGCCCACCCGCGTTCGCTGCGTGCGCCGGAGCATACCGGCTCGGTGGAAGTGTCGGCGCGGGTCGAAACCCCGCCGGTCGAGAGCGCCAGGATCGAGCCGGTCAGATCCGAGACGAAGTCGGAGCCGGCAAAAGGCGTCTGGAGTTGCGTCGCTCGACCGAGTGATACCTCCGGACGGCATTCCCCGCACATTCCCAGTCGAGATTTGCGGCCAGGCGGTCGCGGTGCGCGGCTCGCTTGCGAGCCCGTAGTAACACGGGTCCAAATATTCATGCGCTGGTAGCGACTGTCGCCCCAATCTGTCGTTCGACAGGCGAAGCGGCCAAACATGGATCGAGGAATGCCGCAATATTTTTTCCGCATCAGCCACGGTCACTATTCCGGGGCGTCCGATCAGGCATCTGAGTTCGAGAGCCGCGAGGCCGCATGGATCGAGATGACCAAGGTCTGCGCCAACCTCGTCGGCACCATCTCGCGCGGCCTGAAGCAAGACAGCGAATGGCAAATGGAGATGCTCGACGAGGCCAGGAAGCCGGTATTCCGGATCCGGCTGGTGGCCGAGACCGTGGGTTAGATTTCCTGCCGGCTGGCATCGTGCTAGGCGGTCGGGGCCGCCGGCGGCTTTTGCCGGCGAAACAGAACCCGCTGGTAGAACCAGCCGATCGCCACCAGCACCAGGCCAAGGCACATGAACGACAGCGCGCGATAGACGCCGGTCAGGGTCGACATGTCGATCAGGAACGCCTTGGTGATGGTCAGCGCGATGACGGCCGCGGAGGCAAGCCGGGCGCGCTGCGAATTGACGGCTATGCCGATAGCCGAGCAACGCCACGCCAAATGCGAGCCAGGCGATCGAATAGGTGTATTGCTCGGCGTCGCCGGTTATGCTGCCCAGCAGGTTGATCGCCAACTCCGGCCCGTGATAAAGCCTTCGGATCTCCAGCGTCACATAACTCAGCGCAAGGATCAGCGCGGCGGCCGCAATGCTGTTGGCATAGGCCGCAGCTCGTTGGCCAGCCACCGCATAGGACAACAGCAGCGCGAGAATGGCGGGCAACGCGTAGCCGAGCAGGATTTGATTGATGAATTCGCCGGTGATTTCGATGCGCCAGAGTGCCGGGTTGTCGAGAAACAACAGCCCGAATAAGGCCGCCAAACCGGCGAACACCGTCAGCAACACGGCGCCGAAATTGTGGATGATGCTGCCGGCTGCGAATCCGCAACCGCTCGAGGCCAATCGCCATGGCGAGGGCGGCGCAGACCTGCAATGCGGTCTCGGTGAGGCCGGCGGTGTCGCGGTAGACGTCGCCGCCGTTCACGGCATGGCGTATCTCCATGAATACCAGCAGCACCGTGAACAGGATCGCCGCCGCCTCCACCGCGCGCAAGGGCGCGTCGTCACCGCGCCGCCGCAGGAAGTAGCTGGCTGCCCAGAACGACAGCGCCGGCACGCCGTAACCCCACAACAGCCAGTTGAGGATCGGCGTGGTGCCGACCGCATCGCCGACGATGCGCGGCTCGTAGCCGATACGCAGCACCACGATAGCAGCCAGAATGGCGGCCAGCACGCGCAGGAACGGGATCGGCCGCTGCATCGAAATCCAGGCTGATCCCATCGACATCAGCGCGATCGCGATCGTGAGCCAGCCTTTTTCAAGCGCAAAGGTCAGCGCCAGCGCCAGGGCAGCCGAGCGTGCCGGTCGCAAACAGCGCGATCGAGATCGCAAGGCCCGGCCGGCTGTCCCGCCTGGTCAGTATTTCGGTCGCTGCGGCAAAGGCCGTCGCCAACAGAACCGCGAGAATTGCAAACGGTATCGAGCGATCGAAATGCGCGATGCGGGCGTAAAGCGCGATCAAAAGCGCCAGCGGTGCGAACACGCCGGTTGCCGACCACACCACCGGCATGATGGCGCTCGCCGAACGGCCCTGCGCCAGGAAACCGGCGGCGCCGAAGCCTGCGGCGAAAATCGCGGCCATGATCAGATGCGACGATACCGAGCTGTCGGTGGCCGAAGGGCCGATGCCGGGCAGCGGTCCGCCCGGCAACACCAGCATGTCCGGATTGCCGCGCACCGCCCATTCCAGAAACACGATGCCGACAAAGACCGCCGCGAAGGCGATGGCACCGGTCGCGGCCGGCGCAAGCCATGCGACCAGCAGGGTCGCAGCCACCAGGATGGCGAACACGATCAGGGACGCGTCGGCGTGGGAGCTTGCCAATACGATCATGGTGGCGCCGAGCAGATAGGCCGCCAGCGATCCTGATGAGACCTGTTCGATCCGGCCTTCATCGGCGGCCGGGCCGAACAGCAAGCCGCACACCACCAGCAAGGCTGCGAGCGCAAACCCCGCCATGACATGGAACGCATAAGGTCCGACCATCGGCGGATCGAATTTCAAGGCAGGGCAGCGTCCAGAGCAGTGCGAACACGATGGTGGTGACCGCGAGCCAGCGCCACAGCCTGATCCGCGCAAGGCCGAAGGCCGCCGCGGTGACGATGGCGAGGTAGATATAGAGCGCCCAGAAGTGCGGCTTCTCGGAAGAAACCAGAACGGGAGTTGCGAAGGCGGCGACGATGCCAAGCCCCGCCAGCGCCGGGCCGTGCAGCAGCGCTGCGGCAAGCGTGCCAAGCGCCACCAGCCCGAGCAGGATGAACGCGGTCGCGGGCGCGAGAAAATCGTACAGCGCGTAGGCCGCATAGACGGTCGCAAAAGCGACCGCGGTTCCGGCCGCGGTCAGGATCGCGGGAATATTCGCGATCGGTATGGCCTGGATGGTCGAGATATTCTCCTTGCGCCGGGTCCATTCGCCCAGCCGCAAGCAGGGCAAGCGCGAATGCGCCGCCGAGCAAGATCCGCACGCCGGGCCCGAGCAGGCCGGCTTCGATCGAGTAGCGGACCATGAAGAAACCGCCGAGCGCGAGCGTCAGGCCGCCGAGCCACACCACCCAGCGGGTGCCAATGCGCTCCTCGAAGCCGGGCTCGGCTTGCGGTAACGGTGGGGGCATTGCCGCCGTGACGCCGCTGGCGTCGGCCGGTGCGGCGGGCTCCGTCTCGCGCAGAGTTGCTGCCGGTTCAGTCTCGCCAGATGTTCGCCGGCATATCCGGCTTTAGAGGGGGCGAGTGTTTGCCCGGGCTCTTCAGGTCGGGAGAGCGGCGGCGGGGCAGGCGACGCCTGCCAGCCCGGCCGCTTCAATCGCGTCCAATCGCGCGCGCAGCATCGAGACTTGATTGAACGTCTTGCGCGCGACGATCAGCGCAACAACCGCAATCACCAGCGCAAAGAATTCAAACATCAGGCCTCCGGGCGATCGGCCATGCATCGGGCCTGTCGCATCAATATCTTTCCGGTTTCGAAAACGCTTTCCAGCTCCGCGGTGTCTACTCAGTGTAGATTGCGGCGACAAAAGTTCAACAAATCAGTGCAGTAATTGACCCTACAGTAGCAGCCGTCAGCCGCCGCCGGACATCACTCGAGATCGATGCGGAAGGGTCGGCCTTCGACCGTCATGCTGCCCGGACCCATCTCGTCGAGCGCACGCAGCATCCGCCCTTCGCGCCCCAGCGCCTTGTCCGCCAGGCTGACGATCAGCCGGTTCGGCGTGCGATCGGCGAAGCCGCGCGAATTTGCCGCGCGATCGTGATTTCGTCGCGATGCGGATTGAGCGCGCAGACGGCGGCAAAGGCGCTTGCGGTCGAGCGGCTGATGCCGGCATAGCAATGGACGACCAGAGGCGCGTTGCGGTCCCAGCCGCGCACGAAATTCAGCATCTGCTCGATGTGCGAGTCCGAGGGCGCGACAAAACCGTCAAGCTGCTCGGTGATGTCGTCCATCTGCACCTTCAGATGATTGGCCGGAAGTACCGACTCCGGCCGCTGCACCTGATCGACATTGGCCATGACCGTGAGCACATGACTGGCGCCGACGGCCTTGACGGTGGCGGGAAGCGCTGCGAGCGAGCAGACGTGAATCATGGATTTTCCCTTTTGAGGCGTCATAATACGCATTCATCCGTGCAATGTCTTGAACCTTGCTAAGAACCGCTTCTCGGCCTTGGCCGCGCTCCACGGCGTCAGATAATCGCGCCGCGTCGCCGCCGGCAGGCCGGGATCGCGGCCGAACAGGCGCTTGGCTTCGGCTTGCGCAAATCCGGCAAGTTCCGTGGCCTCGAGATAGGCCGCGCCCCTGTCTGCAGCCTTGATCTGACGCTCGATCTCCGGCGCAAGGACAGCCGGCAGACCGAAGCGGATGTGGATCGCCGAGAGCAGCCGCTTTTCGACCGCCTTGTAGTCTCCGCCCAGCACGGCCTTGAACGGCGAGATCATGTCGCCGATGACATATTCGGGCGCGTCGTGCAGCAGTGCGGCAAGCCGGTACCTGACATCGACCCGCGGCGTTTGCTCGCGCATCACAGCCTCGACCAGCAGCGTGTGTTGCGCCACGGAGAAGATATGCGCGCCGTCGGTCTGCCCGTTCCAGCGCGCCACCCGCGCCAGCCCGTGGGCGATATCGGCGATTTCGACATCGAGCGGCGAGGGGTCTAGAAGGTCGAGCCGCCGCCCCGACAACATCCGCTGCCAGACGCGGCGGTGCCTGCCGGTAACTTTCTCGCCGTCATTTGACTTTGAGGCGGGGGCTGCGGCGTTTTCCGGCGCAGCTTTCGTGGCAGAAGCAGGTGACCAGATGGTCGTTGACCATGCCGGTGGCCTGCATGAAGGCGTAGACGATGGTCGGGCCGACGAACTTGAATCCGCGCGACGAAAGCTCCTTGGAAATCTTGATCGAAAGCGGGGTCGCCGCTGGTACGCTCGCCGTCGTCTTGAAATGGTTGACCTTCGGTTTGCCGTCGACGAAATCCCACAGGAATTTCGAGAAGCCGGGGCCGTCCTCCATGATCTTGAGATAGGATTTCGCGCTGCCGATCGCGCCCTCGATCTTGGCGCGGTTGCGGACGATGCCGGCGTCGTTCATCAGCGCATGGATTTTCTTCGCGTTGTAGCGTGCGATCTTCTCCGGCTGGAAATCGTCGAACGCCTTTCGGAAATTGTCGCGCTTGCGCAGGATCGTGATCCACGACAACCCGGCCTGGAAGCCGTCGAGAATGAGCTTTTCATAAAGCGCGCGGTCGTCAAATTCCGGTACGCCCCATTCGGTATCGTGATAGGCGACGTAAAGCGGATCCTCGCCCGGCCAGGGACACCGCGTCAGGCCATCGGCATGCAGGCGCGCGGTCCTGATCATGCCACCGTCTGCCTTGGCGTGGAGCGCAACTCATCCGGCTCGGCAAGACGAATGGCAAGGCCGCCCGCCGTCAACGGTGTGCCGGCCTCTAGCGCGTCGGCGGCGCGATCGATCCTCATCAGCGCAAGGCCGCGCTCGCCCGCGGTCGAACCCATGGTGCCGACCGGTTTGTCGCCGGCGAGGATTGTTGCGCCCTGCTTCCGGCGCCGGTCCGTCGAGAATGATGCGGACGATGCGCGTGCGCGCGGTGCCGCGATGCTGCATCCGCGACACCACTTCCTGGCCGACATAACAGCCCTTGTCGAAATCGACGCCGTGTAGCCGGTCCATGTTGGTTTCATGCGGAAACGCGTCGCCATAGATGAAGTCCAATCCGCCCCGCGGAACGCCTGACGCGATGCGATGGGCCTCGTAGGCAGACGCTATCGACCATTTCAGCGCCGATCAGGTCGGCTGCTTTTTGCGCGAGCTCCTGCGGAACCAGAATTCGAAAACCGAGAGCGATATGGCGCGGATCGGCGAATGCGAGATCGGGCTTGATCGCGGGCTCGCCGTCCCATACCGCGAGCACGCCGAGGCTGTCGGAGAGATTTTCGATTTCGACCTTGGCGCGCAGCTTGTAGAAGCCGAGCTTGTCGGCAAGAGCTTGCGCGAGCGCCCTTGGGCAATCGATCAGGAAACCGCCGCCATGGCCGGAAGGCGCTTCGGTGATCAGAAAATCCACGGTTATCTTGCCTTGCGGCGTCAGCAACGCGCCGAACCGCCCGAGACCCGGCTGGAGCAGGGTAACGTCCGTGGTGACGAGGCCGTTGAGGAAGTTGCGGGCGTCGCTGCCTGCGACCTTGACCACGCCACGGTCGGGTAGAAACGCTGCTTTCATGCCAGGTTCTCTTGCCGGGTTCTTTTTGCCAGATTCTCTTGCGGCACATCGCGTTTCTTAGCCCCAGTTTTCTTTGGGAAACGCCGGTGCCGCATATCACCCCGGAAAGTAAGACGCTAAGGTGCCGGGAACAAGGCCCGCGCGACACCAGAGTTCCGCGAATCGGGCACCGGGGACTGAAAAGAAGACCCAAGAATCAGCGCCATGAAGCAGCGATTTGATACCATCCTAAGATCCGGCACGGTGGTCAATCAGGACGGCGAGGGCGTGTGCGATATCGCCATTGCCAACGGCCGCATCGCCGAAATCGGCGGGCTTGGACAGGCCTCGGCTGCCGAGGTGATCGACTGCAAGGGCCTGCACATCCTGCCGGGGGTGATCGATACCCAGGTGCATTTTCGCGAGCCAGGCCTTACCCACAAGGAGGATCTGGAAACCGGCTCG
Organism: uncultured Alphaproteobacteria bacterium; assembly: GCA_963722265.1. GTDB lineage: Bacteria > Pseudomonadota > Alphaproteobacteria > Rhizobiales > Xanthobacteraceae > Bradyrhizobium. Next base: position 790,097 of record CAVRKR010000006.1, read on the forward strand.
CGCAGCGCAGTGATGGGCGGCGTGACGGCGGTGTTCGAAATGCCGAACACCGATCCCCTGACCGTCACCGAACAGGCCTTCACCGCCAAGGTGAAGCTCGGCCGTCACCGTATGCATTGCGATTTTGCCTTCTTCATCGGTGGCACCCGCGACAATGTGGCGGACCTCCCGGAGCTTGAGCGTGCGCCGGGATGTGCCGGCGTAAAGGTGTTCATCGGCTCGTCCACCGGCGCGCTGTTGGTGGAGGATGACGAAAGCCTGCGCAGGATTTTCAAGGTGATCCGCCGCCGTGCCGCGTTTCATGCCGAGGACGAGTATCGCCTCAACGAGCGGAAGCCGCTGCGCGTAGAGGACGATCCGCGCTCGCATCCGCTCTGGCGCGACGAGACCGCAGCACTGATGGCGACGCAGCGCCTCGTCAACCTGGCGCACGAGACCGGAAAGCGCATCCACGTGCTGCATATCTCGACCAAACAAGAGATCGAGTATTTGCGGGATCACAAGGACGTCGCCACCTGCGAAGCAACCCCGCATCATCTGACGCTGGCCGCTCCCGAATGCTATGAGAGGCTCGGCACCCGCGCGCAGATGAATCCGCCCGTGCGTTCGGCCGATCACCGCGAGGGTATCTGGCGCGGTATCGAGCAGGGCATCATCGACGTGCTCGGCTCAGACCATGCCCCGCATACGCTTGAGGAAAAAACCAAGATCTACCCGGCTTCACCCTCGGGCATGACGGGGGTGCAGACGCTGGTGCCCTTGATGCTCGATCACGTCAACGCCGGGCGGCTGTCGATTTCGAGGCTGGTCGATCTCACCAGCGCAGGTCCCGCGCGGATCTACAACATTGCCTGCAAGGGGCGGATCGCGGCCGGTTATGATGCCGACTTCACCATCGTCGATTTGAAGCGCGGCGAGACCATCACCAACAAATGGGTCGCCTCGCGCGCGGGCTGGACGCCTTACGATGGAATGCGCGTGACCGGATGGCCGGTCGGCACCTTTGTGCGCGGCCGCCGCGTGATGTGGCAGGGCGAGATCATCTCGCCATCGACCGGCGAGCCGGTGCGGTTTCTGGAAACGCTGAAGGCTTAGGTTTTACTGCTTCGCAAGCGAGGTTGAAAATTCGCCGTTGCGGACGCGGAGGGGAAGGCCTTCGACGAATTTGGCCACCGCGTCTTCGCCGTAGGTCTTGACCAGTTCGGCGAAGGCCGCAAACAGGCTTGCCTGCGCCAGGCAGTCGCCATCGACGCCATCGTGCCGCGCCTCCGCCCAGGCCTCGCTGAGATAGCTCAGCGCAGCCTGCTTCTGTTCGTGATCAGGCAGAGTCGCGGGCGATGGTGAAGGACGCTGGATGGTTCATGAACTCAACAGGCTGTCTCACGCGTGCCCGGGCGGAACGCGTCGAATGCCCAAACCTTTAGCATGCCGGACGAGGCCGCCTAGACCAGTTCTTTAGGAAAGGTTAACGGGGGCGCGAGAACCCGGCTCATTGTGTGAAAATTGGAAAACGAGCTAGTTGGCGTAGCGGGCGGTCAGGTCCCGCGAAATCTTCGAGCCTTCCTCGATATAGCGGCGGATCGCGACGGAAGCCGCCGGCGTGCAGGTCCGGTAGGTCTGCTGGAAGCCGTTATAGCCGCGGTTGAAGCCCGCGATCATGCGCGCACGTCGTTCGCCGGAAGGGGTTTCGGCATCGATCAGCGCCTGCATCTCGTTGCGCCATTTGCCGCCTTCATTGCTGCCGCAAATGCCCCGGAGATAGTGCAGCGTCCCGAGGATTTCGGCGAGCCGCTGCAGGTCGCCATCAAACGGCGCAGCCGCATCCTGCGCCCGCGCGGGGCCAGAAAGGCAGCGAGAAGACGAGGAGAGCGGCCAGAAGATGCTTTGACATTTAAGGGTCCGGAAGACCCCCGTGATATGCCTTTTCAATGCGCTGGAAGCAAGGCACGGGACGCGCAGGCACTTGGAGAAAGAGCCCGGTAATCAAGCCTCCAGCAGGCGCCGGGCCGACTGGATGACCTCCTGCAGGCCACTGGTAATCTTCAGCTCGGCAGACGCATCGGGCGCAAGCCATTTGTAATCGTCGAGTTCGTCGTTCAGCACCACCTCGCCGGCTGCTCCAGCGTGCCGCGAACGACATGATCAAATAATGCCCGCCGCCCTTGGCACTCGGCACGACCTCGCGCCACGCGGCGAGATCAACGATCTCGATCTTGAGCGCGGTTTCCTCGCCAACCTCGCGATGCAGGGCGGCGTGGAGGGTTTCGCCAAATTCGACCCGGCCGCCCGGCAGCGAATAAAGACCCCTGGCCGGCGATCGGGCGCGGCGCACCAGCAGGATTTTGCCATCGCGGAAAATTGCCGCGCTGACGGCAAGCTGAGGGTGGGAGGGTTGAAGGAGGGACGCCAAGGCATGATCCCGAAAAGTGGGAACTGATCTTCAGAAAGACTATGCCTCATACCTCGACAAGGGTCGAATCCGACGGAGCCATCAATGGGCCATGATGTAGTCGACGTCGGCCTCGGTGTCGCCGTTGATGATGCCGCCCGCCTGCATCACCAGCGGCTTGACCCAGCCGGTGGCCTGTTCGGCCAGCCTGGCGCGGGTCTTGTCTTGCTGGGCTTGGCGCATCGCATCGCCGACCGCGGTGAGGATCGAGGTCATTGCGCTGGTGATGTTGTCGAAATCGGCGCGGATGCGGGCGTCGGCGGATTCATAGGCTGCGATTGCGAGATCGCGCGCCTTGAAATTGGAGGCCGTGAAATGCTCGGCGTAGGACAGCGGCTGCCAGCCGAGAAAATCCTCCGCGCATTCCGGCATATCCGGAACCATCTCGAGCAGCATGACGGCTTCGTTGAAATGGTTCAGATAGTCGGTGGCAAGGCCGGTGCGTGGATTGATGTTGGCGGCGCGCAGCTCGGCCATCCGCGCCTGCGAATCGGGGCCGGTTTCGGAATTGGATCGCGCCGGTTGGGCCGCGGTGGTCGTCATCTGCCGCCAGTGTTAAGCGTCGGGGTTAAAAGGTGCTGAATTTATACCTATTTGGATAACAGAATGTGTGGACGCTTTGTCATCACCTCGCCGCCGGAAGCCCTACGGCAAATTTTTGGCTACGTGGAACAGCCAAATTTCCCGCCGAGGTTTAACATTGCACCCACGCAACCGATACCTGTGATTATCGTCGAGAACGGCGCACGGCATTTTCGCCTGATGCGCTGGGGGCTGATGCCGGCCTGGGCGAAGGATCCCCGCAAGTTTACCGCTCCTGATCAATGCGCGCGCGGAGACCGTGAGGGAAAAGCCCGCCTTCAAGAATGCGATTAGTGCGGCGGCGCTGTCTGATTCCGGCGGACGGCTATTACGAATGGCAGGCGTCCGAACAGCGCAAGCGACCCTATTTCATCCATCGCCGCGACGGCCGCCCGATCGGGCTTGCGGGGGTTGCCGAGACCTGGATCGGCCCGAACGGCGAGGAACTGGATACGGTGGCGATCGTCACGGCGCCCGCAAGCGCCGATCTTGCGGTGCTTCATCACCGCGTGCCGGTGACGATCGACGTCGATGATTTCGAGCGCTGGCTCGATTGCCGCGCGCACGACGTCGACGCGGTGACGCCGCTGATGAGGGGGCCGGAGGAAGGCGAGTTCGTCTGGCATGAGATTTCGACCAGGGTCAATCACGTCGCCAATGACGACGCGCAATTGATTTTGCCGATCACGGCCAGAGCAGCGCGAGGTCGAAGCGCCCAAGCCGGTAAAGAAGCGCGAGCCCGCGCAAGCCCCCGCCGATAAGCCGGATGATGGGCAGGGCTCGTTGTTTTGAGCCTATCAATGTCGTTGCAAATCAGGCGGAAACTGCAAGCAGCTGCTTCAGCTTCATCACCGCGCTGTCGGGCGTCGTGAGCACCGGCAGGCTTGAGGCCGCCGCGACCAGCGCTGCGGCCGGCGCCATGCTGTACTGCGCCAGCGCGATCAGGTCGCAGTCGCGCAAATCGCGCGAGGCTTGCGCGACCAGGCGATCATGCTCCGCGCGATCACCGCGATCGAGCGCGGCGAGCGCCCCTTCCGCCAGTTTCGGCACGAGCTGCACCGAACTGGGAAATTCGCCGGGCATCGACTGCAGCGTCGGCGCAAACGTCGAGAGCAGGCCGATCCTGTGGCCACGCGCGACCGCCTGCTCGATCATCGCCTCGTTCGGCTTGAGCACCGGCATCGGCGCCTGCTCGCGCGCCACCGCCTCGATGCAAGGACCAAAGGCCGAGCAGGTGAAGAGGATGGCGTTGGCGTGCGTGGAAGCCGCGTAGCGCCCAAGCGCGAGGAAACGGTCGGTCATCTCCGAGGTGAGGCGGCCATCGCGCGCGACGTCGGCCGACAGGCTGTCGTCGAGCACATTCATCAGGGTCGCGTCCGGCCAAAGCCTCGCGAACGAAGCCTCGATCGGAATGATCGAATGTTTCAGAGCGTGGATGAGAGCGATGCGCATTTGGTTCAATCTGGCCGCAGGCTAGCGGGGTGTCAATGTCCTCTGCCGCCGTGCGTCACGGGAAAATATTCAGCGCCGCGTATTGCAGCAACATGATCGTCTTGGCGTCGGCGATGCGGCTGTCGTCGATCATGGCGAGCGCCTGATCGATGAGCAGTTCCAGCACCTCGATGTCCTCGCCCTCGGAAGCGATGCCGCCGCCGCTGCCGATCCTCATTGCCGGTTCATATTCTGCGACAAAGAAGTGCAGCTTCTCGGTCACCGCGCCGGGACTCATGAAGGCTTCAAAGATCTTTCGGACCTCACCGAGCCGATAGCCGGTCTCCTCTTCAGCCTCGGCGCGAATTCGCACCTCCGGCGATTCGTTATCCAACAGGCCTGCCGCCGCCTCGATCAGGAGATCGTCGTAACCATTGACATAGGCCGGGTAGCGAAACTGCTTCACCAGCACCACGGTGCGTTGCTTGAGATTATAGGGCAGCAGCGTTGCGGCGTTGCCGCGGTCGAAGGTTTCGCGTGTCTGCGTCTGCCACTCGCCGTTGGCGCGCCGCCATTCGAAAGTGGTGTCCTTCAGCGTGGCAAAATTGCTGGACAGCACGCGGACGTCCTTGACGCGGATGCGGTCGGAAACGGTCATCGCTGTTCCTTGGTGTACGCGTGAGTTGATAAGTCCCTCGGCCGAGGCGCCTACAGCACCTTGCCCGGGTTCATGATCCCGAGCGGATCGAGCATCGATTTGATGGCGCGCATCAATTCGATCGCGACCTTGTCCTTCACATCCGGCAATTCGTCGCGCTTGAGCAGGCCGATGCCATGCTCGGCGGAGATCGATCCGCCCAACCGCAGCACGATCTCGAACACGACCGCGTTGACCGCGTGCCATTGGCCCAGGAAATCCGCGGTGTTGACGCCGATCGGCTGGCTGACATTGTAATGGATGTTGCCGTCGCCGAGATGGCCGAACGGTACCGGCCGCGCGCCCGGAATGAGCTTGACGACGGCCGCATTGGCTTCCGCAATGAAATCGGGGACGGCTGCGACCGGTACTGAGATGTCATGCTTGATCGAGCCGCCTTCCGGCTTCTGCGCGGCCGACATTTCGTCGCGCAATTTCCAGAACGCCGAGCGCTGGCTCAAATTTGCGGCGATCACGGCGTCGTCGACGATGCCCCGTTCCATCCCCTGCGCCAGGATCGATTCCAGCGTGGCGCGGGCGTCATCGCGCGGGGACGACAGCTCCATCAGCACATACCAGCGATGCGGGTGACCTAAGGGATCGCGGATGTCGATGCCGTGGCGCACACTGAAATCCACCGCGACATCGGACAAGCAGCTCGAAGCTGGTTAGGGTGCCCGCCGCCTCGTTTTGCGAGATCGAGAGCAGTTTCAGCGCATCCGCCGGTGATTTGAGGCCGACAAAGGCGGTCTCCACCGCGCGCGGTTTCGGAAACAGCTTCAGCGTTGCCGCCGTGATGATGCCGAGCGTGCCTTCCGCGCCGATGAAGAGGTTGCGCAGGTCGTAGCCGGTATTGTCCTTCTTCAGCTTCGACAGGGCATTGAGGACGCGTCCGTCCGCCAGCACCACCTCCAGCCCGAGCGCCATCTCGCGCGCCACGCCAAAGGCGAGCGCGGCGGTGCCGCCGGCATTGGTGGAGAGGTTGCCGCCGATCGTGCAGCTTCCTTCCGCGCCCAGCGACAGCGGGAACAGCCGGTCCACTTCGGCGGCCCTTTGTTGCGCGACTTGCAGCACCACGCCGGATTCGCAGGTCATGGTGTTCGACGCGGTATCGATGTCGCGAATTTTGTCGAGCCGCCGCGTCGAGACCACCACCTCGCCATTATGCGGGGTCTGGCCGCCGACGAGGCCCGTGTTGCCGCCCTGCGGCACCAGCGCGATTCTGTGTTCGGTGGCGAGCTTGCAGATGGCGGAGACTTCCGCCGTCGAACCCGGCCGCAGCACCAGCGGCGATCGTCCGTGGAACAGGCCGCGCTCTTCGGTGACGTAGGGCGCGATGTCGGCTGCTTCCGTGACCGCGTATTTGTCGCCGACGATGGCGCGGAATCGCGCGATCAGTTGGGGTGAAAGCGGGGGGAGGGCGGGCTCAACGACCTTCATTTTCTTCTCTTGCGCCTCTTTATTCCCGCCCCATCGCGGCGCGGCGCAGCCGGTCGTTGATCGCTTCGCCGAGCCCGTGCTGCGGCACCGGCATGACGGCGATCGCCCGCGCACCCTTGCCATCAAGCGCACGAAGATAACCGAAAAGATTGGCGGCGGCTTCCGCAAGATCGCCGCGCGCGGATAAATTCATCACCGCGCTGGCCGCCTCCGCGCCCGGGATGCCGATTGGACCGAACGCCAGCAGCGCCTCGCCGGTCTCGATGCACTCGAGCATTAAGCCGCACCGGCGTGCGCGGCGCATAATGCGACGCCAGCATGCCCGGCGCCAGCGGCTGGCTCACCTCCTTGTCGGCATCATCGGGTGGCCGCGCCAGCGGCCGGCCCAGCACGCGCTCGATCTCGCCGCGCGGCAGCCCGCCGGGACGGAGCAGCATCGGGGCATCAAAGCATCCGACGATGGTGGATTCGACCCCGACCGTGACGGAGCCGCCGTCGACGATCAGATCGATCCGCCCCGCGAGGTCGCTTGCGACATGCGCCGCCGTGGTCGGCGAGACATGCCCCGACAGATTGGCCGAGGGCGCCACCACCGGTCCGCCGAAGGCGCGCAGGATGGCACGTGCGACGGGGTGGGCGGGAACGCGGACCGCAACAGTATCGAGGCCTGCGGTCGCAAGCTCGGCCACCGCGCAGTCTTCCGTCTTCGGCAATACCAGCGTCAGCGGCCCGGGCCAGAAGGCTTCGGCGAGCCTGGTCGCGGTCGCATCGAAACGGGCAATTTTCACGGCGGCAGCGATATCCCCGACATGGGCGATCAGGGGATTGAACGAGGGCCGGCCCTTGGCCTCATAGAGCCGGGCGATCGCGGACGCATTGGCGGCGTCGGCGCCAAGCCCGTAGACGGTCTCGGTTGGGAACGCGACCAGGCCGCCCTTCTTGAGGCAATCCGCGGCCCTTGCCACGGCGGCCTCGCCGGCCGGCAGAATTGGTGTTTTCAGGCCTATATTCACGGGGATCCAAGTCCTCAATTCGGCTTCTTGCGGTGCGCGAAAGCCAAGGCTATAAGCCGCGTTCTTGTCGGAGTGTGGCTCAGTCCGGTAGAGCACTGCGTTCGGGACGCAGGGGTCGCAGGTTCAAATCCTGCCACTCCGACCAGAATTCATTAAGTTTTTTCTTCTCATTTCGATCCTCGGTCAAGTTGGCCACCGTTTTGGCCACCGAAACGTACCGATCCTTTTGGCCGATTGCCGCTGCCGCCCCGTGCAGGTGGTCGGGATGATGGTGTCCATAGGTGTCCTGCAGGACCTCAGGGGACATGCCCAGGAAACCGGCGGCTTCCCAGATCGGCACACCGCGCTGCATCAGCCAGGTCGCAGCGGTGTGGCGCAACGTGTGCGGAGTGACCTTACCCGGCAGACGAGCGAGCCCCACGGCCGTTTTGAACCCCTTCTTCACCGATGCAACCGGCCTGCCGTTGAACTCAACAAAGCAGGTGGCGATTAGCTTGCGGTCCTTCCAGCGACGCAGGTGAGCGAGTAGCCGCGGCGGTATGGGCGCTGGCGTCTGGCGTTTCTTGGTGACCCGATTGCCGATCGGCTTGCGATAGAAGATGCCGCGCTCAAGATCGACCTGAGATCGGCCGGGCTCTGCATAGGGCGACGCTGAGGCGATCGCGCCAGCTCGAGTACCAGTATAGAGGCCGATCAGAACGAATCTGGCGATATGTCTCAGGGGCCGGCGGTTCGTGCTCACCGGATCGCCTTTTGACATCCCCGAATGGATCGTCTGCTTCTCCCGATGGCGCCAACAGTGCCAAATCAGCGCTGCGGCTTCCTTTCGCGTGAGCCACCGGTCGCGGGCCTCGCCCTTAGGCGGTAGCGACACGCGCACCACGCCCCGGTGAAAGCCTTCTTTTGCATGATGGTTTATTGCGGCTCGAAACGTCTCGAGGTCGCGGCGTGCCCCGCCGCGGTTGCCGCGATGTTTGCCGTAGGCTGCACAGGTCTGAGCATTGACCGCCGACAATTTCTTGCTGCCCCAAAATTCGTTAAGGCGTTCTATCCTGGCCTCGATCTCGAACTGGTCGCCCGGCTCGCCGACATCGGTCAAATAGATCGACAGCACGTCAGCGCAGTCGATGTCCTCGATATCCTGCCGCCGGCGTTCGGGTTGATACTTCCGAGCGATGTAGTCCGCTAAGGCTTGCTCTGCTTCTGCAGGCGGCTTTGGTTCAGACGGGCTCGCAACGCATCCTGTGGCGATATGGCGGCCTCCTTCCTTGATGATCCAGACGGCCTGGTGAACGAGTTTTCCGTTTCGGTATCGCGCCTTGCGTTTGTAAAGTCTGGCTCCTTTGCTTGGACGCGGCATAAATCCCTCTTAGTCCTGATCGCCTCAAGGGTAGTATAATCCTTGTTCGCGATACGTTCGAGGAGAAGTCGGCCCCTAGCGCTCTCTCGCCGCAAACCGGAAGCGGTCATGGAGCCATCAGGAAAAGCTATCTTTGCGGCAAGATTTAAACGAAGCGGCGCAGACGGATCTATCGTGTCGGCTATCGGCGAGCTAACTCTTCTGTTCACCATCTGGAACAGCCCCAATCTCAACAATTCGCGGGAGTCGCATCGCCCCGACGAACTGATTGTCGGATTCGCCCGAGATCCGGCAATTTCCCTTTATCGTCACCGCACATCCCGAGTTAGAGATGAACCTGCGAGATCGAAGCTTGTCGCAGGTTTTCGCACGTAAAGGAGACGCTGTTTTGAGTACGATGAAACGCGAGAGGAGAAGGCAGATTGTCTGTCCGGCACGCCGCGGTCCCGCGGCATTTCCACGCGTGCAAGGTCTACCGACTTTCCACTTCTCCCTTGACCTGCTCATGGCTTCGCTCTATGTGTCACCACATGGTGACAAGTACCGCAAGAAAATCTGTTCCGAGAGACGCCGACGAAACCCGCGCACGGATTGTCGCCGCCGTCGGACGGATCATCTTGCGGGACGGATTATCGGCCATGGGCGTCAACGCGCTGGCGCGCGAGGCAGGTTTCGACAAAGTCCTGATCTATCGCTATTTCGGCGACTTGGACGGGGTCTATCGAGCCTTTGCCGCGCAGAGCGACTTCTGGTGGACGCTGGGCGAGATGCAGTCGGGGATCGAACTCGGAACGGTTCTCGCTGGTCGACACCATCAAATTGTTGCTGCGCCGGCACGCCGCCGCGCTGCGCGCCAGGCCGGTGACCCTGGCGGTGCTTGCAGCCGAACTCGTCGACAGAACGCCTCTCGTGATCGCTCTTGAAGCCGTTCGCGAGCGACGCGCGCTCGAGCTCAACGCCTGGATCGCATCGCACTACAAGCTTCCTCTGGCAGTCGACACAGGGGTTATTTCGTTGCTGCTCAGCGTTGCTATCAACTATCTGGCGACACGGGCGCGCAAGATCCGTGTGATGAGCGGCGTGCCGATCAAAAGCGATGCTGATTGGGAGCGCTTGCTGAGCGGCGTCGACGCGATCGTAGATGCCGTATTTGCCGTTCGATGACATTTTTTGACCGAAATGTCACCATACGGTGACATTTTTGGAGGAAGATATTATGACGATGAACCAATCTCTGGACCGCCGCGCGATGCTGGCATGGAGCGGGGGCGCAATCATTCTCACCGTCGTCGGCGGCCGTGTTCGCGCGATGGACGCGACAGCGTCCGTGCCGGACGGCGATGCCTACTCACCCTGGCAATTGTGGAATGCGCCCTCGCTGCGAGGTACGCCGCTGGCACTTGTCGCAGCCGCCGTCCTCGCCGCCAACCCCCACGATACGCAGCCCTGGCTGTTCCAGGTCAGTGACAGCGCAATCGAAATCTTTGCTGACGCTTCACGCAATCTGGGCACGATGGACGCGTTCCTGCGCGAAATGCATCTCGGCCTCGGCTGCGCCATCGAGAACGCCGTGCTGGCGGCGGGTCAGAACGGTTATGCCGTGGAATTGGAAACCGTACCCGGCAAGCTGACGGCGATAACCGACCGGCGCTCCGCACTGCACGCAGCCACGTTGCATCTGACCAGGATCGCGCAACCCATCGCGCCCGATGCGCTCTACCGCGCAATCCCCAACCGCCACACCAACCGCTATCCGTATGACCGCGCCAAGCCACTTCCCGCCGCCTGGGCTGAGTTCGCATCGCACGCGAACATTAACGACGACGTCCGCTTGTTTCTATTTGCCGACGGGCCACAGCGCGCGTTGTTCGATGCGGCGGTAGTAGACGCAACAGAAGCCATCATCGCCGATGCGCAGATGATCGCCGATAGCGATCACTGGCTTCGGACTTCGAGGGACGAGATAGAAGCGCACCGCGACGGTCCGACGCTGGATGCGGCTGGGTTGTCGTTCTTCACGCTGTTGCTTGCCAAGACGTTTCCAGTCTCAGCGGAAGCTAGTCATCAGGGCTGGCTCGCCCAGACACGTGACCGGCAGGTGCCGAGTGCGTCGCTAACCGGCTTTATAGCCGTGCGCGACCGCTACGACCGGGAGATGGCGATCGCGGCCGGACGCACCTGGCAGCGACTTCACCTTTACGCGACCGTCAACGGAGTGGCGATGCAGCCCCTCAACCAGCCGATCGAAATGATCGATCGCGAAAAACAGCGAGGAGCCGGCACCGATTGGGCAAGACGAGTCGAGGCGCTGACGAGTTCGCCGGACTGGCAAGCGACATTCGCCTTCCGCGCCGGGATGCCATTGGACAACGCGCCGCCAAGTCCGCGTCGTACCTTGAAAGACGTGCTGCTCGGCTAGAGCAGCTTTCGTTGAGTCCATAACCTGAAGGTTATAAGTTCAAATCCTATCCCCGCAACCACTCTCGTTATAACTCCCTCACCGTCCCGGTCTGACCGCCGGGACGGCTTTGGCTTGTCTGAGGAACGCAGCGACCGACCGACGGAGCAGGTCCGGCTGCGGGCAGGTTGACCGGGTCCATCGAGAATGACAGGCGGGTATTTGCTCTCGACAGGAGACGCCACTCGCGCGCTCATTCAGCTATAGAGCGGGAACGGCAGATCAACATCGAAGAGAAAATCGTCGCTTAGTATCCTTGCGATAAATCTTGAGCAGGAGTTTGAATCTCTTTGGGCGCGCCAAATTTCAATCACTTAGCAGCATCGTGTATCTGAGTTCCGTGTAGATATCGATTTATTTCTAGAAATGATGCCGCCCGGGTCGCGAGCCTCGCTGGCCGATGGATTTGTGTCACCGGCGATGGTGGTTGGTCAAGCCTTCTGGTTCTGTTTGCTTCGCGTCCGGCGCATGCTTTCGCCGGTGAGTTCGATGCGGTGTGCATTGTGAACGAGACGGTCCAGGATGGCGTCGGCATAGGTTGGATCGCCAATTATTTCGTGCCATCGGTCTACTGGAAGCTGGGAGGTAATCATGGTGGAGCGGCGTCCGTAGCGTTCCTCGAGGATTTCCAGGAGATCATGTCGGGCGGCGGCGTCGAGCGGCTCCAAGCCCCAGTCATCGAGAATGAGCAGATCGGCACGGCCGAGGTTGCGCAGAAGACGGGGATGGCGACCGTCGCCGCGCGCCAGCGCAAGTTCCTCGAACAGCCGAGGCACGCGCTGGTAGAGGACTGACCGGTTGTCCCGACATGCCTTGTGGCCGAGCGCCGAGGCCAGCCAACTTTTGCCGACGCCGGTTGGACCGATTAGGGCCAGATTGTCGTGGGCGTTCATCCATTCGCCCGCGACGAGCTTCTGGAACAGGGCGCGGTCGAGACCGCGGGGACTGCGATAGTCGACATCCTCGACGCAGGCCTGCTGGCGTAATTTGGCGACGCGCAGCCTTCCCGCGAGGCGTTTGTCCTGACGCCAGGAGGCCTCGCGATCAAGCAGGAGCCCCAACCATTCGTGATGGTCGAGGCCATCGGCTTCACCGGCGGCGGCGATTTCAACGAGGGCCTTGGCCATGCCATGCAGGCCGAGGGCGTAAAGCTGGTCGTAGGTCGGATGTTTGAGCAAGGTCGGTTCTCCTAATTGTAGTAGCGCGGACCACGGATATTTGCGTGCAGGATCGGCGTTGCGTCCGTGGCGCGCTTTTGCGCGGATCGCCGGTCGAGGTGGTTGTCGAGGATGGATTTGACCGAGCCGTAAGTGCGCGCGCCGATGTCGATGGCGCGCTCGGCGGCGGCTTCAAGGCGCTCGGCGCCATACGAACGGGCCAGCCGAATGACCCCCAGACAGGCGCGAAAGCCCTGCTCCGGATGCGGACGCTGTTCGAGGATCAGTTCACACAGCGCCGCAGTCGCCGGGCCAACCAGCCGGGCGTCGGCGCGGATGCGCTCAATCGTCCAGCCGGCATATCGACGATGGCTGGAAGGCATATGCTCGGGGACGGTCGTGTGCTTGTGATTGCCGCTCCCGCGCATGTGCACGGCGATCCGTTCTCCCTTGAGGAAGATCTCGACCGTCCGCGTGGTCAGCCGCGCGTCGACCTCGGCGCGGGCGAAGCGATGCGGGACGCTGTAATAATGGGCGGTAACCTCGATGTGATAATCGATGCCGACGCGACAGGTGCGCCATTCCGAGAACTCGTAAGGTTCGGTCGGGAGCACCTTCAGCGCCGGGCGATCAATCTGTTCGAGCAATTGCCGGCGCGTCACGCCGAGCCGCCGGATCGGGCGCTCTTCGTTGAGATGCGTCATCAGTTCATCAATCGCCGCGTTGACCTCCGCTAGGCTGTAAAAAATTCGATGGCGCAACCGTCCGAGAAGCCATCTCTCAACGATGAGCACCGCCTGCTCGACTTTTGCTTTATCCCTCGGACGTCTCGGCCTCGCTGGCAAAATGGCGGTGTCATAATGCGCCGCCATCTCGGCGTAGGTGCGATTGACCTGAGGATCGTAGAGACAGGCCTTGATCACCGCCGTCTTCGTATTGTCCGGCACGAGCAAATGTGGAACGCCGCCGATCACCTCCAGGGCGCGGACATGGGCCTCGATCCAGTCGGGCAGCGCCTGCGTCCAGCTCGCGTGCGCAAAAGTGAAGCTCGACGCGCCGAGCACGGCGACGAAGATTTGTGCCTTGCGGATTTCGCCGGTCAGCCGGTCGATGACGACCGGAACCCCATCGCCGGCGTAATCGACGAACAGCCGCTCGCCGGCCGCGTGCGTCTGCCGCATCGTCGGCGACAACTTCGATTTAAAGCCGCGATAGAGCTCGCAAAACCGCGAATAGCTGTAACCGCCGGGATTGGCGGCGATATATTCATCCCAGACGATCACCAGGGTGACGTGCTTGCGCTTCAGCTCCCGATGAACCGTCGGCCAATCCGGCTCGGCGTGGCGCCGATGGCCCCGTTTGGTCCTGTGATTGGCGTAAAGCGCCGCCTCCAGGTCGCCGTCGCTCATGCCGTCCGGCATCGGCCAACCCAGCCCGGCGCCCTCGAAACGCCTCAACGTCTCGCGCACCGTCGAGGCGGCTATGCCCAGCCGACGCGCGATTTCGCGCGTTGAAATACCGGCGGAAAACTTCAAACGAATGATCTCGCGCACATGGCGCATCGCAACTCTTTCCGCTGGCATCATCGCTCCCTTGGATTTCCAAAGGAGAGACCCTAAACAGGCCAGCGGAGGCGCTCGTCGCTATTCCACACCCCGGGCGGCATTATTCCGTTCCGGTGGGCGGCATCATCTCGTTATGGTGGGCGGCATCATTCCGTTACAGCGGGCGACATTATCTCGTTATGATGGGCGGCTTGAGCAGGAACATCCTGAGGAAGTGTCGCGGAAGCACCACGAAGCACGCGACGAACGAAACGCATTTGAACAGACCAAGGTCAATCGCCGGTGGCCTGCTTGGGGTTCGCATCATCGATGTTATTCGCGTTCTTTCAACAGGGGCTTCTCATGCAGTACCGCGCTCAGCAGGGAGCTGTGAACCTCGATTTGGCCGTTGTAGCTGATGAGGCCCAGTCTCCGGAACTTGTTCATGAAATGACTGACCCGAGATCGGGTGGTGCCAACCATCTCGGCCAGCGTCTCCTGACTGATATTGGGACTGATCGGCTGCGGGCTGCCTTCTTTGCCGAAATTGGCGAGCAGCAAGAGCAGCCGCGCCAATCGCCGTTCGCTGGAATTGAACAGCTGATCGATGAGATCCTCCTCGATCCGGCTGTTCCGAGTGAGGAGGTAGGCCATGAACAATTCCGAGAAGTTCGGCTGGTCATGAAGGGCTTTTATCATCGCCAGTTTGGTGATGGCAGTGATGACACAGTCTTCCATCGTCGTCGTCGTCGAAATTCGTAATTTGTGACCGTTCATACAGCCTTCGCCAAAAAATTGGCCGGCCTCCAGAATTGCGACGACCGCTTCCTTACCTTGCTCGGACAGTACGGTAAGCTTGACCTTGCCCTTTTGAATGTAAAATACCGTGTCGGCGGCTTCTCCCTGCTTAAACACTATCTGGTTCTTCTGAAAATTGAGAATCGTCTTGCCAGTGCCGACATTGGCGAGAAACGCTTTTGCGTCGAACTCGTCTTTTCCCGGATCGACCGGCTTGTTCACTGGCATCTCCTTGGCGCTCGACCGGCTCTCCGGCGGACCGTTGGAGCGGGGAGGGGGTCTCAGAAACTAGCGCGTCAAGTGCGGAAATCCATCATACCCTCCCGCATTGCGGGATAGGTCATCAATATTGCTCGTTTTCAAATGGCGCAGAGGACCGACTTTCGCGGCGGATTTTCGCCGCTAGGGCTACGACAACGTCATTCTAGACCCAAGGTAGGGCTTGGTTCCAGCCTGATACATTAAATTTTCGTAAATGAGCAAAGTGGAACAATGTCACAGAAGCGGCGGTCCCATGGTGGTTGCAACCCGCCTCGTAGGCACCGGCGACAGAGCGCTGTTAGCTCTCGCTTGAAACAAGGCTAAGCATCATGATCATCCAGCGGCCGCTTTGCCCAGCATGCCAAACAAGAACCATGCTAGCTCGCATCACCCCCGGTCCCTCTGGCTTTGACATTCGAACGTTCGAGTGTCCCGAGTGCGGCACGGTCCATCAGTCTGTAACCAAGCCGGTCGATCCAATGAAATGCCTCGAAATGGCAGGCTGGCTTCGGGGCGAATTACGAGCGCCTACCTAAGACAGCGAGGTCGATAAAGCGCCCGACGAGTTAAAGGAGCCGGACCTCTTGAAGTAGAACCTATTCAAAAGAACCGGCCTTCGCACGGGGGGGTGCCGAGGCCGTCATTCTTCGGATGTCATGGGCGGATGGCATCCGACACACACAAAAGCTTCGTAGAGGCAATGGTTCCGGTCCAGTTTGTGGAAACCGGATCGCAATTCGTGAAATTTTAGTGACTGAGCAATATTGACCACGGACTCCTGAATTCGGATGCGCATGCTTACTTTATCGCTCGTTTTCGGCGACTGAGATTTTAGTAGCGCTCGCGCGTGATACGGGGATCCGCCATGCGCGAATATCGACCTGTTTCATATCTACTCTCGGCCATTCAGCCGCCCCTGTGTCCCACATGCAATCAATCCCGCATGATACTTTCCGAAGTCGAATTCGGGGCCAACCGCCTTCGATTTCCGTACCTTCGAGTGCCAAAAATGCGGTCACTTGAAAAAGATCGCTGTCTCCAAAGATCCCATGAAATCAGAAATGGGCGGTCGGCCCGATAGCGAACATAGTACACCGAAATAAGGGACCAGCACATGTCCGAGGTCGAACGGCTGCGCGATAAAGTCAAGAAGTGCCGCAAACTTGCGCTTCTGTCCGGTGACGTCGAAATAGAGCACCGACTGGTCGCGCTTGCGGAAGAGTTTGAGGCTAAAGCCGTCCGAGCGTCGAAGTTAGCAAATTGTGGACGAGGCCGCCTCGCCATAGTTGCCACAAATTCCGACGAACAAAGAAAGATCGCACTGAACATCTTTAACAAATCTTGG
This sequence comes from uncultured Alphaproteobacteria bacterium, assembly GCA_963722265.1. Taxonomy (GTDB): domain Bacteria; phylum Pseudomonadota; class Alphaproteobacteria; order Rhizobiales; family Xanthobacteraceae; genus Bradyrhizobium. The sequence goes on from CAVRKR010000006.1 coordinate 806,632, forward strand.
TAGTACGGCCCGCCGTCCGGCAATATTCCTGAGTGCCGCGGGATTCATCGCGACGACAAGTACAACGCTGCACAAGGCTGATGGTGCGTCCTGCGAAATAGACAGGTTACGAAGATAACGCCTCAGCTATGATTGTAAGAGATTGGTCTGTCATTAGAGTTCCCGCTGCAGCAAGTGCCATTCGGGCCAGCGCAGGAAGAGACTTCACTCCTGTTTTTTTCATGATCGAGGCACGATGATTCTCAACGGTGCGCTGGCTGATCCCGAGATCCGCGGCTATATTTTTGCTCGGGTGACCGGCTAGAACCATCTCCATGATCTGGTGTTGCCGTCGAGTGAGGCGAGCGAGGTGATCGGCAGCGTCCGCGCGCGATTTCATCAGCTTTCCGGAGTCACGGGATAATTCCAGAGCGCGCGCGACGCCCGCGAGAAGCTCAACGCCGCGGATCGGCTTCTCAAGAAAATCCGATGCACCGGCCTTCATCGCTTCAACCGCCATCGGAACGTCGCTGTGCGCAGTGATCATAATCGCCGGTACCGGTGAACCAGCCTTGTTCAGACGCTTCAACAAATCCAATCCACTTATTCCGGGAAGATTGGCGTCGATCAACAGGCACGCGTTGCGATCGGAACGGTAAGCATAGAGGAAGGACTCGGCGTCCTCATAATCTTCCACAAAGTGGCCGTCGTGCTCCAACAGGGCGCGGATAGCTTGCCGCACGCTGCTGTCGTCGTCGACAACGCAGATGACCGGGGCGGTCGTGGCCGCTGCTTTGCGACCGGAGGCAGGCGAGTTTCGCTCGAGAGCAGACACTGGGACAAGGCGTGCCATCGCTGCGACGAGTTCTTTCAGACTTGCTGGCTTGTTGAGATGCTCACATTTATGCAGGGCGATATCGCGCAGGGCTTTTGTCGAAATATCGCCAGTTAAAATGATGACCGGCACCGATCGACGAAGCTTCGCGCGAAGTTTCCCGGCTACACAAAGCCCATCCATGCCGTTCGGGAGGCTGAAATCGCAAATAACCAGGCCAGGTTGAAGAGTTCCCGTCTCGAGCAATTTCAGTGCCGCGACGCCGTCACCGGCTGTGACCACCCGATGCCCCTCGGCGTTGAGCCCGATTTCGAGTAAATCGCGCACTTCCGAGTCGTCCTCGACGACAAGAATGGTTCCAGCCTGAACCGCACTATGACGCATTCTCCCGGACATCTGTCTTCGGTCCGAGCCTGTGTACCGCCAGGAGATCGTTTGACCTCAATTGCGAAGGCTGACCCCTTCCCGAACTGCGAGCGCACGGTTACCGGATGGTCCAGCAAAATTCCGAGCCGTCTGACGATCGAGAGGCCCAAGCCAAGCCCAAGGCTGCGATCTCGAACCGCATTGTCGAGCTGATGGTACTCCTCGAAGATATCCTGAAGCTGACTCTCCGGGATTCCGACACCGGTATCACAAATCTCGATGCTCAAGTAGCCGTTCCGACGACGGCACCCGACCAGCACCCGCCCACGCTTGGTGTATTTTAGGGCATTCGCTACGAGATTCCGGATCATTTGCTCGAGCAGATGAGGATCGCTGCAAACCGAGAGCGTACAGGGTAGCACACGCAGGGCAATACCTCGCGCCTCGGCCTGATAAACAAGTTCTGCCGTTATCCGGTCGAGCACGGTGTCGATCCGAAACGTTTTCAGCGCGGTACGAACGGTGCCGGCCTCGATCTGGCTGACATCGAGCAGCGCATTCAACATTCCCGACATGCCGCACAAGGTTTGATCAAACTGCGCGACCAATTTCTGGGCCTTTTCGCCAACGACGAGCTTCGCGAGAAGCTCCTGGAGCAGCACAAGCGTCTGCAACGGCTGTCGAAGATCGTGACTTGTAGCGGCGAGAAAGCGCGATTTCGCGACATTGGCGGAATCCGCCTGCATTCTCGCGTATTCTAACGCTGCGGTCGCTTCCTTACGGTGAGTAATGTCGGCAAAGGTGATGACAATGCCTTCGATCCTCTTGCCCTCGTAGCGGTAAGGCAGTATGCGGCGAAGATAACAGGCGCCGCTTCGGACTTCGATTTCCCGCTCGATCGGTTCGAGAGTCCGAAGCACCTTTTTGGCATCGTTCATAAGTGTTCCGTCGAGGGCCAAAGAACTGCGTTCCTCGAGTGAACGACCGATATCGCCTGGCGTGACATTGAAAATCAGCTTGGTCGCCGGCGTAAAAAACCGGATATTCAGAGCATTATCGAGGAGGATGGTCGCGACGTCGATGCTGCACAAGACTTTCTGCAGATCGTCGGCCGTCATCCGTTGTCGTTCGAACGTTTCCAGGGGCCTTCCGTTGATGGCGGCGAGCTGCTCGCTTATGCAGACCACTCCCCCCTTGTGGTGACCGGTTCGCCGGTTCTGGCTTGATATCCCCTATTGCCGGGGAAGATTTCCTCTCTGGTTTTTGTCCCCGCTACTAGCTTCCCGTCACTGTCGCATCTCGCCAATTCTTCACTTCCGACGACACGGAAGCCATTTGTGTTTTTCGCCTGCGATAACCGTTCGACCTCGACATACAGAGCCCCACCTTGCGCAGAAGGAGCGAACCTAGAAGAAGGTATCTGCTCAGATAGAGTGCATTTAACCCGTCGCATCGCTACGCCTCGCTTCTCGATCTGACTCGGGGTTTGCACCACGGCACGATCAACTCGGCAATTACCGATGGCCTCGGCCCGAACATTCTCGGAAGCCCTGCAACTGCAGCGCTGTTAGTGCTTCAACGAAACACAGAAAGGTAGCAAATGTTCCCGATTCCAAGGGCGTTGCCTTGCAAATCGGCTGCTCGCAGATTTACGTTGAGCGCATATAGAATTAAGGTCAGCTCAGCCCGATCGTGAAAGTGAGCAAAAGTGCTCAGCCGGCGCGAAAAAGAGCGGGCAAGGGCGATCAAGGAGCCCTTCGAGAATCCGGACAAGCAGGCGCGACGTCCGCTTCTCAGTACCCTCCAGGTCTCGCTTGATCGACAAGTTCACTGGATGTGCGGCCGCCACGAGAGATCGTCGGACCAGACATAAATGATGATGGCTGCAAGGCACAGCACAATGCCGACCCAGAACGCCGGCGAATGATGAATTCGCCTCCAGTCGCGTTCATTGGCGGCGGGCAAGTTTCCATCGTGATCTTCGCTGTTCATCAGTGCATCCGCCTCACAGCCGACTTATCTCAATATCCCCTTTTACTCCTAAAGTCGCGGAGGCAGGGATCTGCGCTGGTACTTGTTGCACCAAGGCATTGTTCGTAGGCCCTCATGTAATACTTCCAGAATTTCCGTTCCTCGACGTCTGCGTTGGTGAACTTCCAGTTCTTCTCAGGCTCGTCGATACGCGCCAGAAAGCGCTTCCGCTGCTCCTCCTCCGAGAGGAGGAAGAACTTGATGATGCGGGTGCCGTTGGTGTGAAGGTGTTTCTCAAGATTCACAATCGAACGATACCGACCTGCCAGACTGTCTTGTCATCGAGCGAAGCGTCTGGGATGCGCTCGCCGAGCAGAATTTCGGGATGAATCCGGGCAATCAGAACCTCCTCGTAATAGGACCGGTTGAAGATGCCGATCCGCCCGCGTTCCGGAAGGTCGCGGGTGGTGCGTCAGAGAAAATCGTGCTGGAGTTCACCGGCGCTGGGATGTTTGAAGCTGAAGACCTGGCAGCCCTGGACGCGTATAGCAGCTGCTATTGCGAGCTCAAGTCTGCGACGTGCTCTCTGAGGCAGCTACTTCCGCTTGTCTTGTTGAATCTGAGTCTCGATCTCGTCCGCCTTGGCCTCCAGCTCGTGACCGAGCGCCTCCAATTTATCGGCGCCCTCACGTTGCGTTTTTGCGCCCTCGCGCTGCGTTTTTGCGAGGCCGAAAACACGCTTTGCCTTTCCCATGAAGTATTGGACGTGTTTCTCGGTGAACATTCGGTTCCTACCTTTCGACTACTGGCGCGAGAACGAACGGGTCGGCGCCTATGGGCAAAGCCTTGACCGGTGATGTCCTTAAAGTGTGTATGCTGCGCCCGAATAGCTAGTTTAGATTTGGATTTTGCCGAAGACGCGGTCGGGGCGATTTTTGTTGAGATGGGGCGGGACTCAAGGTGTCCGTATACAACTCATCGATGGTCAGAATGATCTGCTTGATGAGCTGACTGAGGGACCGACATTCCTCTATCCCGTATTCTGGGACTTCCCGTCTTGTTGATCGTTTAGTTTGTCCCTTTTTGATTGTTCCCGGTTTCGAGCTGCTAGCGAGGTGAAGAAGGAAGGCCTTGGTTTGCGGGTGTCTCACCCAGGTGCCGTGGGCGAGCAGGTCCCGCTGGGTCGTTGCTGAAAGCAGGGACTTCCGTAGACGAATTAGATCGACACCCGTCCTGACGTCTTTCAGGCTGATGAGATCACATATGAGATCAAAACGGTCCATAGGGCGGATATCTCTGCCCACTAGGCGGCCTAGCACTTTAGTCACGTTCAAGAAGTCATAGACGATCAAATTGAGCCGCCATTCTACGTATGCGTGGGAGAAAATGACGCGTCCGATCTCGCCCATGAGATTGGGCGGCAAGTCTCGAACGACCGGAACGTCGCGCGGGTGAGGATTTTTCATGGTCGGAAAAAACCCAATTCTACAAAACGCCCTGAGTTCTGACTGGTGGTAGGGGTTTTCTGGGAACGACTTCGCATAAGCCTATCGGAAAGCAGCTCAAGTGTCTTCTCATCTTGCTTGGTTTTGCCCTCGGCTTGATTGGCTATTCCGGCAGTCTTGTTCGGTTTGCGAATGGGCTCTGACTCACCTTTGACGAGGCTGCGGCGAGCGAGAAATTGCACCCAACTGGCTCAGATATTGATGAGTCTCGATCTCTCAAATGGGTTAAAAGCGCCGTTTTGACCCTGCGCCGGTAACTTCCGGTCTGCCCCCAGTGAACGGAGAACACCTCCTGGTCCCACGACGAGGTCTGGAGTTCCGGGTGTTTTGCGCTGGTGCACGGCCAACATTGGCGTCCATCACCTTCACCACCTATTCAGCCGAATTTCCTGCTATCGGTTGCAGGATGTGTTGCGGGACCAACGCAGTTCGCTGCCCGTGGGCGCCCGTCGGTCAAATGGGATAAGGAACCAGCACATTTGGGCTAACGCTGAATTGGGAGCTAATTCGCAAAAAGGCAGCCGGGATTTGGTCCCGGCTTCTTCGTGTTTGAGCGACAACGGCTTTATTTAGTAAATGTCTTAGTAAACACCGAAGCCATTCAAGGCGCCGCCGATCAAGCCGCCAACGACAGCTGCTCCTGGATTGTAGCCGCAGCCATTGTAGTCATAGTAATAGCTGTTGCATCCGTAGCCGCCGCCGTAACCATAACCACCACCGTAACCGGGTCCGACGCGGCGGCCGCCAACATATCTACGTGCACCACCAAAATGGACGTGCCCACCCATGCCATGTCCGCCCATGGCGTGGCCTCCTCCCGCGCGTCCGCCGCCACCTGCAGCATGGCCAGCCGCGAGGGCGCCAGAGCTTACCGGCACGCAACTAAGAGCAGCCACGGCGGTAAAGGCAATCAGTGTTCGAAAAACATTTTACTCTCCCGTTATGATTTGAACAACGAATGTTGTGTCCGGGCCACCAAGCCCGGTCGCCACGAGGAGTTGCGGGCGATGAGAACACGTTTGCGTGTTGCCGACATCTAGCCAGCTATATTCCTTCAGAGAAGTAGATCGCGAGTGACGGTGCACCATCGTTTGCCATACACCGCTTCAAGGCATTCATTCAGAAGGCGGATGAGAGCCTTGAGCGCAGGATCGAGCCCCAATGACATGAAGTGCTGAAGATCAGCAGCCATGCTTCCGACCGCGCGCAACCGCGGTAGCGCGGCAGGGAACGCATGTGCATTAGCTCAGGACGGAGGAATTTGGCGACGCCAGCGGCTGAATTCGTGCGTGAGATCCTCGGTGCCAGGCCGCAAGGTGCGACCGTGGATATCGTAGCCGGTGAGGTCTGCACCCGCATCGAGCAACAGGCGACTGATGCGCGCACGTCGGTCGGAAGAATCAGGACCGGATTGCTCGTTCCCTCGCGGATTCCGGTAATGTCAGCGGCGGCGTAGCCATCGAAGATCGCCCGGTCCTCTGCAAAGGCCAAAAGCCGTGCAGCATCCTTGGCCGGCTGCCAATCGGAATCGTTGGCGCCACGCTCCACATCGTCGATCTGCTGGCGATCTAGGTCCAAGGCGGTCAATTAGATGCGGCAAGAACCATCGAGCTTGTGAAGGGCATGAAGCTCAACAGCCCGCGTGGCATGATCGAGATCAACGGAGCGATGGACATCGTCCAGGCCATTTACATTCGGCGGGGTCGAGCCGCGCAACGGCAGTCTAAAAAATATGGCGTTCAGCAGCATTCTGAATGTAGCCAGCATCGAGTGTTGGAGTGCTTCTGCGGCCCGGCAGAAGCAGTCGATATTGGCCACACAGGAAAGAGCAGCCGGAGCATTGATTGAACGTCGTTGATCGGCTGGTTATTTTGAGATTCGCCGAATGGGCGGTTATGGAATGTCCGCGAGTAGACTCGTTCGGCCGCAGTAAATTTTCGCTTTTGACCCGGCCCTGGCCCGTCGCAAGCAGCCGGGCGCGCACCGTCAGGAACTGCACCGCCCGGCCACTCGACCGCGCTGGCATCACTGCCCCCAGCGCGTTCCCGCAAGACACACATCCATCGTGGTGGCAGTATGGCGGCGGTGGCCTTTCCACTTCAATCCACAGGTTCGCCAGCGGGTCGAAGAGCTCTAAGCCTCCCTGAGATTAGACCGATCTACCCCGGCGCGAACCAGTCTCCGCGACTGCCGGTGTGCTGATTCATCTTCGGTGTCTGCTCTTGGGATCAAGGCAGACATAGAAATTGCAGACCGTCACTTCCGCCTTTGACCCCAAGCGGACTCTGGCGCTGGCCAAGAAACAACGCGCAAAGACCATTTGCCCCTCTTCCGTGAAACTCAATTGAGCCTAGGATACCGTCTCTTGACGAAGAGGGTGGCATGAGGCGAAGGGATTTTTGTTGCATTTTAGGCGTCGCCGCTGGGCGGCCGTCTGTTGCGCGGGCACAGCGGACCTCGAAAGTCTATCACCTTGGCTATCTTGTACCTGCTCCCTCGCCTTGCCGGGGACGGTCGCGATTAAGACGAGCCAGGAGGAAGCGCCATGCGCGGCAGCCGCACTGACCTTCACCGCACCGCGACAACCCATCCATTGGATCCCGCCGATCACGTCGCACCGGATTGCACGGGTCTCAATTTCTTCGACATAGACCGCGGCGTGCGGGACCTCTTGAAACTCTATCTCCCGCGGGAGGACGAGCAGAAGCTGGAACCGCACCTTCGCCGCCTCGGCGAATTGGCCGGAGGAAAACTCGACCGGTTGGCGCGGATCGCGGACAAACATCCCCCGGTACTCAATGCGCGCGATCCCTTCGGCCGCGATGAAGACTGGATCGACTATCATCCGGCCTATCGCGACATGGAGGCGATTGCCTTCGGAGATTTCCAGTTCCATGCCATGAGCCATCGCGGTGGCGTGCTCGGCATGGACCGGCCGCTGCCGGCCGTGGCGAAATACGCGTTTCAGTATCTGTTCGTGCAGGCCGAATTCGGGTTGATGTGCCCGATCAGTGTGTCCGACACCTCGATCCATCTGATCCGTAAATTCGCCAGCGACGAGCTCAAGCAGTATCTGCTGCCGAAGATGCTGTCGAACGACACGACGACGCTGTGGAAAGGCACGCAGTTCATGACGGAACGAGCCGGCGGCTCCGATGTCGGCGCAATCGAAACGGTGGCGCGCCGCGACGGTGACGTCTGGCGCCTGACCGGCGACAAATGGTTCTGCTCGCACGCCGATGCCGACGTCGCACTGATGCTGGCGCGGCCCGAGGGAGCGCCGGCCGGCACGAAGGGGCTCGCGCTGTACGCGCTGCCGCGCCGCCTGAAGGATGGCAGCCGCAACAGCTACCGCATCGTACGTCTCAAAGATAAGCTCGGCACGAAGTCGATGGCGAGCGGCGAGATCCGCCTTGAGGGCGCCGTCGCCTATCTCGTCGGCGATCCCCAGCGCGGCCTCAAGCAGATGATGGAGCAGGTCAACCTGTCGCGGCTGTCGCACGGCGTGCGCGCGGCCGCAATGATGCGGCGCTGTGTCAATGAGGCGCTTGTCAGCGCGCGCGCGCGCACAGCCTTCGGTCAGCGCGTGATCACCTATCCACTGCTGCGCCGTCAATTGATGAAGTTAATGGTGCCGACCGAGCAGGCGCTGTCGATGGTGATGCTAGCCGCGCGTACCATGGATGAAGCGACAGCCGGCTCGGCGGAAGCGCGGGATTTAATGCGCGTCCTCACTCCGCTTTTGAAATATCGTGCCTGCCGTGACAATATCCCCGTGGCGACCGGGTCGATGGAGGTGCGCGGCGGCAACGGCTATATCGAGGAGTGGGTTCATGCTCGGCTGGTCCGCGACGCGCATATCGGTGTGCTTTGGGAAGGTACCAGCAACATCAACGCGCTCGACATCATTTCGCGGGGAGTGGGCAAGAGTGGCGCCCACAAGGCAATTGCCGCCGCGATGAAGCGCCGGCTCGATGCGGCAAGCAACCTGCCGGCGGACTTCCGCAACCGGCTCGGCCTGGCGCTTGACCGTTCTATTGCATTTGCAGAGCGAGTGGCCGCGGAGCGGCAGTCGGAAGCCGCTGTAAGGTCGGCAGCGAGCGTGCTCTATCATGCGACCTCGGCCGTACTGCTGGCCTGGGAAGGCAGCCAGCCGGACGTCGATGGGCGGCGCCTCCTACTCTCGCGCTTTGTCCTCGAACACCGGCTGACAGGCAAAGATCCGCTTTCTCCGCCCGATGAGGCCTGGGAGAGGGGCGCTATCGATTTGGTGCTGGCCGATGCGCCAGTATCCTTGGCGCAGGCGAAGAGACTTCTGACCGCCTGACGATCGCCTAGGAAATTCCAGAAAACGAAGCATCAACAAAGCAAGAGAGGATAGGAGCGCTTTTTCCGTTCGGGCTGCATGGCCGGTTTTTTCAGACAATGTCGGCTTTCGGGGGTATAGCGGAAGTCGCATTTAAGAGTTGTCAGGTCGCATTTTGACCCAACGCGGACAAGCTCCTGCCAAGCTAACGATGCCCGTACTGCGCTGCATAGAGGCGCGCGTTGGCGCGACACCGTCTCATGATTAACGGGACAGTGCAGCCAACCCGAGAGACGGTGCCCGATTTTTTATGCTACAATAATTGCAGATGGAGAGAAGCGATGCTGTCTCGTCTCGTATGTGTTCTTGTGATCTTGATGGCGACGCTGCTGGTTCATCCCCATGACGCCGTGTCGCAGGATCTGCTGCGCTATGTCGACCTTAACAGTCCAGAGATGTCGACATCGGAGATGACGCGCGCCGAGGTTGACGGGCTTCTCACGGCTGTTCCTCAAGGCACCGGGGACCGACGCTCTGCAGATTTGGAGGGAAAGCGGCTATCGCACCTCGATCTCTCGGGCCTCGACTTCTCGGGCAGAAATCTTCGCCTGGCAAAGCTCAACCGGACGAATCTGAAAGGCGCGCGCTTCGATCGGGCTATCCTGAACCAGGCTTGGCTGATCGACGCGGACTTGACGGAGGCGTCACTCGTCAAGGCATCGCTGCTCAGCACGCAGATGCAACGCGCCAAGCTTGGCGGTGCCGATTTGAGCGGCGCGCGAATAACCGGAGATCTTTCGGGTGCCAGCATGGTCGGGGCCAAGCTTGCCGGCGCCGATTTGAGCGCGGACATGCACAACCAATCGATGGGCCTGATGCGTGGCGTGCTCAAGTCCGCCGATCTCAGGAATGCGGACCTGAGCGGCGCTAATCTCTCGCGCGCCAATCTCGAATTCGCGAAGCTGCAGAACGCCAATCTGGCGAATTGCAATCTCAATCACGCCGACCTTGCGGGAGCTGACCTATCCAACGCCAATCTCGCCGGCGCCGATTTAACCGAGACCGACCTCGATTCGACGCTCTTGCCGAGCGCAGCCGCGCTCGCCGAGGCCCGCAATCTGGACAAGGCCTGGAACTTGAACTTGGCGCGACGTCCACCATGACGGATTTGATGCAAAGTCCGGGAGGCACTGAACGGACCTCGGCGACCGGGCCGACGATGTCCGTTGTTCGGGGTAAACGGAAGTCGAATTTCAGGGCAGTCATGTTGCCTTTTTGGCCGATTTCTTCACCGGCGGTGAAAATCACTGGGTGTTCGGAAATCGGGTGGTTCGGATCGGTGGCCGGTGCGAAGGTGATTCCAATACAACAGGAACAGAACTATGGCCTTTCGTATCCTGGGACTACCAGCCGCAGATTTTGCTCATCTTTTCGATCTGTCTGACCTTGATCTCAGGGCTCAAGGCGGAGTGCGCAGAACGGTCGATGGCAACTATCCATGCCGCGTTAGCCTCACGGACTCGGAGCCCGGTGAGGAGCTGTTGCTAATCAACTACGAGCATCATCGAGTTCAACTCGCCTTATCGGATGCGCTTTGCGATCTTTGTGCGCGAAGGCGATGAGACCTATGATCGAGTGAATGAGGTTCCTGAGCAACTGCGCAAACGCACCCTTGCCGTGCGATCATTCGATAAAAACGGGATGATGGTCGACAACCTGTTAGTCGACGGGCGAGAGCTCGAACCGGCGGTAGAAAAGTTGCTGAAGCCGACGAATGCCGATTACGTCCATATCCACTTTGCGGCGGCTGGCTGCTACGCTGCAAGAGTGGAGAGGGCTTAGTTTTCTCCTTGTTCAAGCTGTCCCGTATTGAGTGCTGGCGCGGTCGGGCCAAAGCGGAGTTCGCCTCCGGCGCGACGGCGAGCGGACAAGAGCTAGTTGAGCTCTTTTGACCATACGGTTCTTCAATGGCAACCTGTAAATCGAATGGGCTGCGCGCGAGAATCGCGCAGCCCATTGTTGCGTCCGATGATCGTCAGAACATCAAGTTGTCTTTCACCAGCGCCCATCGGCCGTGCTGGATCTGCTGCACCTGCGTGATGGTGTTGGCGAGGTGATCGGTCTTGGAGAATTTGGTCGGCGGGGAACTGAAAATGTCGGTGAACTTCTCGCCCAACTCCAGAGAATCGAGCATCTTCTGGCCGGTCAGGTCTTTACCGGCCTTCGCCGCGTAAAAGGCAAAAGTTTCGATCGCATTATAACCGATGATTGCTTGCGTATTTGCATCGGTGCCGAACGTCTTCTTGTAGTTGACCAGCCAGTCCTTCACCTTACCCTTGGCGGTGTCCTCGTAGGGGATCTCGAAGCCTGACGCGGCATAGAGTCCCTCGACCGCATCCTTGCCGAGCGTTGGTACTTCGAGCACGTTGGTCGGCGTAGCTCCGAGGAAAGTCACGTCCCAGCCGAGCTTCCTGGCCTCGCTCATCGCGCCGATGGTTTCTCGGATGACGGTGCCGAGTACCACCAGATCGCAGCCGTCAGATTTCATCTTGGCGACCTGCGCGCTGAAATCGGAAGCGCCGCGTTTGTAGCTGGTGATCGAGGCTGGCTGCACCTTCATAGCTGAGAGCTGCTGGTTGAAGCCATCAAGCACGTTTTTGCCGTACTCGTCGTCTTGGTGCATGATGCAGGGCTTTTTAAAGGCTTTCCAATTCATCATGTATTTGAGTGCGGCGCGCGTGCTCTCGACATACGGCAGGAGGTTGTTGAACTTTAGCCGCTCCTGGGGCTTTGCCGGATCGAACTTGAAGGTGAATTCAGCGGCTGTAAGCGGAAACAGCTGCAGCACGCCGGCATCAAACAGCACATCCTGTGCGGCGAGAACGGTCGGCGATCCCATCGGCCCGATCATGGCGAAAATCTTGTCGCGTTCCACCATCTTTTGCGAGGCCAGCACCGCCTTCTTCGGGTCGTAGCCATTGTCCTCAAGGATCATGCGAAGCTTGCGACCATTGATGCCGCCGGCTGCGTTGATTTCCTCGACCGCCATCTTCATGCCGTTGGAAACCGGCACGCCCCAGACCTTGATCGGACCCGACAAATCCTGATGGGTGCCGATCACGATCTCGTTCGCCGAGATCCCTTCGTTGGTGACCTTGGTTTGGGCCGTGGCCGGCAGATGGGTCAGCGCAAGGGCGCCGACCGCAAGGCCCAGCGCCTTGAACGATTTCGACATTGCAGTCTCCTCTTCCTTGGCCCGTGTTGAGCGAAGGGTCGGGCCCTTCAATCCTTCGCTGTTTTCGTCTTCGCTTTTTTCACGCCACCGCCCGGTCGGCATACATGGCGTCGATTTCGACGGCGTAACGCTTGTTCACAAAATTCCGCTTCAGCTTCATGGTCGGCGTCAATTCCTCGTCCTCCGGTGTCAATTGACGTTCGATCAAGAAGAATTTCTTGATCGTCTCCACGCGGGCGAAGTTGGCGTTCACCACCTCGATCTCGCGCTGGATCAGGCCCTGAATTTCCGGTGCGCGGCAAAGGCTCGCATAGTTCGTGAAAGGAATGTCGTGATCCTGGGCGTATTTCTCGACATTCTCCTGATCAATCATCACAAGACAGGTAAGATAGGGCCGCTTGTCGCCGATTACGACTGCGTCGGAAACGTAAGGTGAAAATTTGAGCTGGTTTTCGATCTCGGAGGGCGTGATGTTCTTGCCACCGGAGGTAATGATGATGTCCTTCATCCGGTCGGTGATCTTGACAAAACCTTCATTGTCAATCGTTCCGACGTCGCCGGTGTGCAGCCATCCCCTGTCGTCGACGGTCTCGGCGGTCTTTTCCGGCTGGTTCAGATAGCCCATGAACAGAAAGTCACCTTTGATGAGGATTTCGCCTTCCGGCGAGAGCGCCACTTCGCCCCATGGCACGGCCTTGCCGACCGAGCCGAGCTTGATCCGGTCGGTCGGCATAAGCGTCGCGACACCGCAATTTTCGGTCTGGCCGTAGACCTCGCGCATGTCGATGCCAAGCGAGAGATACCAGCGGATCAAATCCGGCGAGATCGGCGCAGCCCCGGTAAAGGCGAGGCGGCAGCGGTCGAGCCCGAGCATACGGCGGATGTTGCGGAACACCAGCCAATAGGCGACCCGGTTGGCAAGCCGCAGCGACAATGACGGCGTCTCGCCCTGAAGCTTGCAGTCGGTCATTTGATAACCGATCGCGATCGCATGGCGATATGCCCAGTTCTGCAATGCAGTTGCATCCTTCAATGCAATGGTGATGCCGGAATAGAATTTCTCCCAGATGCGCGGCACCGCGAGAAACAGGGTGGGTTGCACCTCGCGCAGATTATCGGGAACGGTTTCCGGGCTTTCAGCGAAATTCATCACTGACCCCAACGCGAGCGACAGATAATAGCCGCCGATCCGCTCGGCGACATGGCAGAGCGGCAGGAACACCAGCCGTTCCTCGGCATCGGTCGAGGGAAACAGGTCGTTGGCATGGCGCATCTGGTGCACGACGCTGCGGTTAGCATGCATCGCGCCCTTGGGCGGCCCGGTCGTGCCCGACGTATAGACCAGTATCGCGAGGTCGTCCGCGTGGCGGCTTGCAATCATGTCGTCCCACAGCGGTTCGCGGCCCTGAAAGTGGTTGCGCCCTAACGCCATGAACTCCGCAAGCGACATCACCATGGGATCGGAAAAGCCGCTCAGGCCCTCCATGTCGAATACCACGATGCGCTGCAGGGTCGGGCATCGCGACCTGCAGGTCAGGACCTTGTCGAGTTGCTCCTCATCCTCCGCGAAGAGTACTTTGGTTCGGGAATCCTTGATGAGGTATTCCACTTGCACGGCTGAATCGGTCGGATAGATACCGGACGAAACGCCGCCGGCGCATAGAATGCCCATATCTGCGAACACCCATTCCGGCACGGCGTTGGCCATGATGGAAGCGACGTCGCCGGGCCGGAAGCCGACCGCGTCCAGCGCATACGCGATTTCTCTCGAAATCTGCAGCCAGTCGCGCCAGCTGGTCGGCTGCCAGATTCCGAATTTTTTCTCGCGGATCGCGGGGCTGTCGCCTCGCGTCTGAACCGCGAGTAAAAAGCTCTTCGCGATCGTGTCAGCGACCGTCAGCACCGCCGGTCCGGCCATGCCCCGTTCCCTCCTCTGTTTGGCTCGCTTCGGCGTGCCGGCCTGACGACCGGTCTTATTTTTGTAGAAGCGGCGCCTATCTAACGCCACGTTTTCTTCTTTTTCCAGCGCCGTTCACCCCTCGCGCCGGCTTCCTTGGCGCCGAGATAGAACTCCTGGATATCCTTGGAATGCATCAGCCGCTCACATGTGTCGTTCATGACCACCCGGCCGATTTCAAGCACATAACCATAGTGCGCGGTCTCAAGTGCGACTTTCGCATTCTGCTCAACCAAAAGAATCGACATGCCCTGCTCTTCGTTGACCCGCCGGATAATGGCAAAAATCTCCCTCACCAGTATAGGCGACAGGCCGAGCGAGGGTTCATCCAACAATAGTAGCGTCGGCCGGTTCATCAACGCCCGCCCAATCACCAGCATCTGCTGTTCGCCGCCGGAGAGCTGGCCGGCCGGCTGATCGAGCCGCTCCTTCAGGCGTGGGAAATAGCCGTAGACGCCTTGAAGATCCTCAGCGACCCCGTCCCGATCGCGGCGAGGATATGCACCCATCATCAAATTCTCGCGCACGGAAAGGAACGGAAATACCTCGCGTCCTTCGGGCACATGGCTTAGGCCGAGCCGTACGATCTTGTCGGCCTCCATGCGCTGGATCGGCCTGCCCATAAACTCGATCGAGCCCTTCTGCGGATCGAGAATGCCGGAAATCGTCTTGAGTACTGTGGTCTTGCCGGCGCCGTTGGCGCCGAGCAGCGTCACGATCCGTCCGCGCGGCACCTCGAGGCTGATGCCCCTGATCGCCATGATCGGTCCATAATAGCTCTCGATGTTACTAAGCTTGAGTATGATGTCAGGTGTGTTCATGGCATCGTCTCAAGCGCCGAGATACGCGGCAACGACGTCGGGATGGTGCTGCACTTCGGCAGGGGTTCCCATTGCTAGCACGCGACCATAGTTCAGGGCAATCACCCGGTCGGAAACGCAATTCACCAGCGTCATGTCGTGCTCGACCATGACCACGGTGATGCCGAGCTCCGACTTCATATCCCTTATCCAGAACGACATGTCGTCGGTCTCCTCGACGTTCAGCCCGGAGGACGGTTCGTCGAGCAGGATCAGCTTTGGTTCGGAACAGAGTGCGCGCGCCAACTCGATCACCTTCCGAACGCCGTAAGACAGCCCTGAGATCAGCTTGTCACGATAAGGTTCCAGATCGAGAAATTCGATGACCTGCTCGACGCGGCGGCGATGGGTTTTTTCATCCGCGCGCACGCTCGGCAGGAACAACAGCTCCTGCCAGAGCCGAGTAGTGCAATGCCGGTGCCGGCCGACCAGGAGGTTGTTGAGCACGGTCGCATTCTCGAACAGTTCGATATTCTGAAACGTGCGGGCGATGCCGAGCTTCGCGATGCCGTAAGCCGGCTCATTGGTGATGTCCTGGTCCTCAAAGAAGATCCTGCCTGAGGTTGCGGTGTAGATTCGCGAAATCAGGTTGAAGATCGAGGTCTTGCCGGCACCATTGGGCCCGATGATCGAGAGTATCTCGCCTTTCTCCACCGCGAAGGAAACGGCATCAACCGCTTTCAGGCCGCCGAAACGCAGGGAGAGATTTTCGGCACGGAAATAGCTCATCAATTCCGCTCCGATTTCACGTAAATCTTCTGTCGCTTAAAGGTAGCACGCTTGTAGAGCGGGAACAGCTGGAAGAACAATTTTATCTTAAGCCAGCGGCCGTACAGGCCAAGCGGCTCAAAAAGCACGAACAGCACGATAATTACGCCGTAGATCGCGCCCTTCAGGCCATTGGCAGAGGCAAAGGCGGCTACGCTGTCCTGAATACGCGCAGCGCGCGAACTTGCTGCGCCAAGCGCCGCAGCGAGGCCTCCGATCAGGCCAGGCATGTCGTCCTTCAGATAGGTCAGGAACGGATCGATCATGACGATGAAGATCGCTCCCAGCACCGCGCCGTGCAGGCTGGAAGTTCCGCCGATCAGGATCACGATGATGAACTCGATCGAGAGCTGCAGCGTGAACATTTCTGGGCTGATGAAGGAGAGCTTGTGGGCGAACAGGCAGCCGGCAAAGCCGGTGATTGCGGCACTGATGGCAAACGACTTCACCTTATAGAGGGAGACGTTGATGCCCATACTGCGCGCCGCCGTCTCGCTGTCGCGGATCGCGATAAATGCGCGACCCGTCGGCGAGCGCAACAGGTTCAGCGTGCCGACGACGGTCAGGATCAGGACGGCAAGGCAGAGGAAATAGAATGTGGGACTATCGCGCGGCGCCTGTACGCCGAGCCACTCGATGGTCTTAACCCGCATGCCTTCGTTGCCATGAGTGACGCTTTCCCACCGTGCCAGGATTTCCTCGACGATGAAGGCAAAGGAAATCGTGGCGATGACGAGATAAATGCCCTGCAACCGGAGCGCAGGAAATCCGACGATCGCGCCGATGACGCCGGTCAGTAGCCCGGCGCCCAGGAAATACACCGGAAAGGGGACGTTGAACTGCTGCAGATAGGCAGCGGTATAGGCGCCAATGGCGAGAAAGGCGGCGTGGCCGAGCGAGGCCTGCCCCGTGAACCCGGTGAGGATCAACAGCGCCACGCCGACGGTGGCGTAGATGCAGACGAAGACCAGCTGGCTGACCATGTAGCTTGAGAGAACGAACGGCGCGATCGCCAGCAGGATCAGCAGCGTGCCGTAGGACATCACATGACCCGAGTGCGGGAACAGCCGGATGTCATCTTCGTAGTCAGTCTTGAACAAAAACCGCATCAGTGCGCCCTCAGACCTTCTTGCGCGTTGGAAGGCCGAACAGGCCCTCCGGCTTGAGCAACAGCACCAGCAGGAGAACGAGATAGGGCGCGACGTCCTTCCACCCCTGCGGCAAGTAGAAGCCGGCCATGCTCTCGATCACGCCGATCAGCACGCCGCCTACCACAGCGCCGGGAATCGAGCCGAAGCCGCCGAGCACGGCGGCCGGAAACGCTTTGAGCCCCAGCACCAGGCCGACATTGGAGTGGATGAAGGTGATCGGCGCTAGCAAGACGCCCGCGCAAGTCGCGACTGCCGCGCTGATTGCCCAAACCATCGACACCACGCGTTTGACCGGAATACCCATGTAATAGGCAGCCAGCATGTTCTCGGAGCTGGCACGCATGGCGGTCCCAAGCGTGGTCTTGTTGAAGAAAAGGTAAAGCAGGGCGCAAAGGATGATAGTTGCTGTGATCACCGAGAGCTTATCATAAGCCAGCACGAGCGTGCCGATCCGCAATACCCCCTCGCTGAACGGCGTCTCGATCTTGAAGTCGTCGGTGCCCCAGATCATGCCGGTGATCGACCGCAGGAAATATCCAAGCCCGATCGTCACCATGATAATGGAAAATTGCGGATAACCCAGGATTGGGCGTACGATCAGCCGCTCAACCAGCACGCCGAAAAACGCCATTGTGAGGACCGCGGCGGCAAAACCGATCCAATAATTGAGCCCGAGAATGCCGATGAAAGTGAAGGCGAAAAATCCGCCCAACATCATCAGATCGCCCTGGGCAAAATTGACGACCTCGGTGGCTTTGTAGACAAGGACAAAACCGAGCGCGATCAGGCCGTAGACGCAGCCGAGCGCAATGCCACTCACCAGCTGCTGAACAAAGTCCAGCATTTTTTCCCTCCACGGGGCGCGCGACAATTCTCTTGACGCCTTCGCACCCCGTCTTTCGCGTTTCCGCTCCGGAAAACGCTGAAAGACTGCACATTGTCCGGCGCTTATTCAGCCCCAATGCGGTGATCCCTGTCAACAAAGCACTGAAAACGACTAGTCGAGCTCTCAGCGGACGTTGTCCAATTTTGCGGCCATATTCTGCGATTTCCTCAGAGCAATGTTGCAATCGTGACCCAGTCCGGAATGCGCAACTCGATAGAATTCCGCATGTCGCCTCGCAGCCTGTTCGGATTCATCAGCCTCAGCCAGCCTGATCCGAAAGTACGATAAGCTGGTATCCGTCCGACTTCGACATTCCATAACACTCGATGAGCGACATTGGCCGAAGCGGACATTCGTTCAAATGCGACCTATGTGCCAACGGCGGCTGTCACTTTTGGGCCCTTCGTGCCGCCGGGTACAGAGCTCCATCTCCGTGCCCATGGCCAAACCTGCGCGAAATCTGCTCGCAGCAGTCCTTGAGGGCGGAAAGCAATTGATTTTCGGGCGTGGCGGGCAGGAACTGGATTGAGCCGACGAGAGCGACAGCCCCAATGACAGCATCGTGCTTGTCGAAGACGGGTCCGGCGATAGCGTTGATTCCGAGAAGTGCTTGTTCAGGCGCTGCCGCATAGCCGTCTTTCTGCACCTTGAACAGTTCACGCTCGAGTTCTTCCCGATCAACGATCGTCTTGTCGGTCAGCTTCGTGAGTTCACGTGCTAGCACGCGCTCCTGGAACGGACGGGGCGAAAATGCGAGTAGCACCTTACCCTGCGCCGAGGAGTGGAACGAAAGTTCACTGCCCGGCCGAACACCGATCTCGATGGGCGAGGTGCTCGGTACCGCGAAAACAACTAGCGCGCCGCGTGGAGTGAGCGAGGAGAGAACGACGGTCTGGCCGATCTTATCGCGCAGCTCACGCATGGGACCTTCGGCGATCTGTACGAGGTCAGTTTCCGGTGCGATGCGCGCGAGCACCCGGCTTTTCGGCCCTACGGAATACCGCGCTGTAACTGCGTTTTGGTTCAGATAACCGCGATCTACAAGGGTCGAGAGATGCCGATAGACCGAGCCCTTGGCGACGCCGAGGCGGTCCGCGATCTGTGTCACCCCCAATTCGTCGTTGGAGAATGCGACTGCTTCGAGCACGTCCAGCGCGAGCTGAACCGACCTCACGCCACCGCTGTCTGTTCCAGTATCTGCCATTCCTGAGCGTTCTGTTCGCGATTACGAAACACGCTTCTACCATTTTTCGCTATGTGTGGCAAGAATTGAATAAAAGAGGCTTGACATGGCATTTCTCCAGCTATAATCGGAAACAGCGTATCGTTATCGCGAACAAAAATGCGATGAAACCGAAAATCCGGTGGCCATCTTCGCCCATGACTGCAGACAAAAGGACGCGACCCGTGAAACACGACCCATCTGCCTTTCGCCGCCGGTTGATGGACGGCGAAAAGCTGAGCGGCAGCTTCATCAAGACGCCGAGCGGCCACGCCACCGAAATATTCGGTGACCTGGGCTACGATTTCGTCGTGATCGATGAGGAGCATGCGCCCTTTGACCGCTTGGCGATCGACCAAGCGCTTGTGTCGGCGCGCGCTGCGAACATTGCCGCGCTGGTCCGTGTCGCCTCCGCATCGCCCTCCAATCTCCTTTCGGTGCTTGATGCCGGTGCGGTAGGCGTTTTGGTGCCGCACGTCTCAAGCCCGCAAAAGGCGGCCGATGTCGCAGCTGCCTGTCGTTACAAAGGCGGCGGGCGCGGGTTCTCAAATTCCCCGCGCGCTGGGCGATACGGCGGTCTTTCGCTGCAGCAGCACGTCGAGCATGCGGATGCCGTAACAACCGTGGTGGCGCAGATCGAGGATCCTGAAGCCTTAGACCAAATAGACGCGATCGCCGCAGTTGATGGCATCGATGCCTTATTCATCGGGCGAGGCGATCTCGCAGTCGCGCTGGGGGCCGGTTCGCCGGAGGCACCAGAGATTCGTGCCGCGGCCGAGCGGAGCAGCACAGCTGCGCGGCGCGCGGGAAAGCCCGTGATGGTTTTCGTTGGTAGCAACAAGGATGCACTTGCGATGAGAGAAATCGGCGCCTGTGCATTCATCTATTCATCCGATCAGGGATTGATGCGGCAGGCGGCAGGTCTGGTGCTTGCGGAATTCGAAGCCTTGGCTTGAGCGGGGTATTCCAGCCCAACAATCACTTGGAGGTGTGAAAATGAGTGAAGCCCTACGTGCTGCGACTCACGCGCGGCATTACGCCGAACCGCCGCAAAAAATCAATTCCGATGGAACGCGCCACTGGATAACGCGCGCCGCCAATTTCGTGACCGTGATTAGTGAAGCGCCGGCGGGAGCCGTTCTCGCCCGCAATAATCCGGACGAATATATGATTCTGCTGCCTCCAGGAACTGAGGCCGTTGCCGAAGCCGGCGGCACGCGTGTCGAGACAAAGGGCAACAGTCTGATCATCGCACCACCAGGCGAGAGCCAAATTCGAATTCAAAAATCGGGCATTGTGGTGCGGGTAGTCTCGAAACGGGCCGAAGACCTGGCTGCGGCTGCTGTAAATGCTGCAACATATGCCGATGGTGCACCTGAAGTGGCCCCTCTGACGCCCTGGCCCGACCCGACCGGTGGTTTCCGTCTACGCCATTACGACCTCAGCAACGCCACAAGTGCAGACCCAAGCCCTCTAAAAATGCGCGTGTTCCGGTCGACAAATCTCATGATCAATATCTTTATGCCATGGGTGAGCCGACGCGATGAGAAAAAGCTTAGCCCCCACTCACACGAGGATTTTGAGCAAATCTCGATTAGCTTAAAGGGCGCTTTCGTTCATCATCTCCGATATCCGTGGTCACCAGACAAGACAGGCTGGCGTGAGGACGAGCATGAGCGATACGACAACAGTCCGTCCGTCCTTGTTATTCCCGCGCAGGTGATCCACACGAGTCAGGACGTAGGTCAGGGCACGACCTGGCTCGTCGATGTCTTTGGGCCCCCGCGAATGGATTTATCGGCAAAGCCCGGATTTGTGCTCAACGCCTCTGACTATCCACAACCGGGCACGCAGTAAGCACAGGAGGTAACAAACGTGCCTGCATCGTGAAACCTCGCCAATTTAGGGAGACCAAGGATGGCCAATTTTTTCTCGCGCGCGTCATTCGGCACGAATGACGAAGCGGCAACCTACAATCGGGTGGCCTGGAAGCTCATTCCGTTTCTACTCATTCTCTACATCATCTCTTTTCTTGATCGGGTGAATGTAGGCTTTGCGAAGCTCCAGATGAGCGCTGACATCGGGTTGTCCGATGCCGTATTCGGACTCGGTGCCGGGATTTTCTTTATCGGGTACGCGGCATGTGAGATACCGAGCAACCTGCTTCTGCAGCGGCTCGGCGCCCGGTTTTGGATCGCACGAATTTTGGTTGTGTGGGGAATCATTTCGGTTTGCTTCATGTTCGTAACCACACCGGCTCAGTTTCTAACATTACAATTCCTGCTCGGCATCGCGGAGGCCGGCTTCTACCCCGGCATCGTTCTGTACCTCACATACTGGTTTCCGTCGAAACTGCGGTCTCAAGTCTGCGCGCTATTTTTCGTCGGCATACCAATTGCCGGGTTCATCGGTGGGCCCTTGAGCGGATTCATTATGAAATCCATGGCAGGCGTGTCCGGCTTTTCGGGCTGGCAATGGCTGTTCCTGCTCGAAGGAACTCCAGCAATCATCGGCGGGATTGCGACTTACTTTTATCTCAGCAACGGGCCCAGCGACGCGAAATGGCTGACTGTAAACGAGCGCAACATCATTGTGCCGGCACTTCAGGCCGAGGAAGCCGCACATCGTGCCATGGGTCACGGACATCGGCTAGTCGACGCGCTTGCAAGCCCAAAGGTATGGGTATTGGCAATAACCAACTTTACGCTGCTGGGCGGGATTTACGGCATCTCATTCTGGCTGCCTCAAATCGTCAAGGATTTGGGCGTTCAGGACGTGTTTCTGAACGGCCTCGTCACCAGCATTCCCTTTGCCGTCGCGTGCGCGGCGATGATCGTCGTAGGCCGGAGTTCTGACCGCAGGCGTGAGCGTAAGTGGCACATCGTTGTTTGTGCAACGATCGGCGCCCTTGGGCTAATTGGAGGAGCAACGCTAAGCAGCGTGCCTGCGTTAGCACTTGCCAGCCTCTCGTTTGCGCTGGCCGGAGCATTGGCGTCGATTACGGTTCTTTGGGTTCTTCCCAGCGCGCTTCTGACCGGCGCTGCGGCGGCGGGTGGCATAGCGCTTATGGCAACCATCGGCAATTTGGGCGGTTACGTCGCGCCCTATGTGCTGGGTCTGGCAAAAGAAGCGACAGGGCGCCTGGACTATGGCCTCTACTTAATGTCAGCAGCGATGATTGTCGGAGCATTGCTCGTCCATTTTTTGCCAAGCAACGTTTCAATCGACGAGGCCCCCATGCCGCAAGGGGTACCGGCATGAAGGTGCTGATCGTCCACGCCCATCCGGAGCCGCAATCGTTCAACGCGGCGCTCACAAGGGCCGCCGCGGCGGCGTTGCGCGACATGGGCCACGAAGTAACAATATCGGACCTCTATGCCGACCACTTCGATCCCGTGGCCAGCCGGCACGACTTCCTGCAGGCTGCAAATCCCGAGCGGTTTCACTACCAGAGCGAACAAACGCATGCTGCGGCTAACCGCTCCTTCGCGCCCGATATCGCGCGCGAGCAGACTCGTCTGCTATCGGCGGACCTCCTCGTTCTCCAGTTTCCGCTTTGGTGGGGCGCTCCGCCCGCGATCCTCAAGGGATGGTTGGAGCGGGTTTTGGCCTACGGCATTGCCTATGTAGACGGGCGACGATTCACGTCGGGCCTCTTCAAGGGACGACGGGCGATCATGTCCGTAACGACGGGCGGTACGCCGGAGCGGTTCAAGTCCGAAGACGTCTACGGAAACATCGATCAGGTGCTGTGGCCCGTACGCCGGCTCGCCCTCGAATACATGGGCTATGATGTCGATGAGCCATTCGTCTCTTACGCCGCGCCGAGGGTCGGAGACGCGGAACGCACAGCCTACATCAAGGCCTGGTGCGGGCGGGTGGTGGAAACCGCCGGCAAGCCCGTGACTTCGGTCTCCCTCGATCCAGAATCGCTCATCGTCAGTACCGGGCTCGCAGCCTGGGCGCGGGCCTGAGTTTCCTCCCGAAAAAGAGACAATTATGACCACATTGAATGCGAACGGCATCGAAGCCCGGATCGACACTATCCTCGTCGGGGCCATCGATCCTCATGTCCACTCCGGCCCCTCGATCGCACCGCGCGGGATCGATCATCTCGAGCTCGCGCAAGAAATGTCGAAGGCCGGTTTCGCGGCCGTGATCACGAAGGACCACGACTACAGTGGTGTCATGACTGCCGCCCTCATAGCGCATCATTATCCGGAGCTGCGCACAAAAGTCTATTCGAGCATAGTCCTTAACAACGTCATCGGCGGCTTTAATCCCTATGCAGTGGAACATACCGCGGCGATGGGCGGCAAGATCGTGTTCATGCCGACACTCGCCGCGGAGAATCACCTGCGGTGGGAGAAGACGTCGGGCTGGGTTCATCCTGCTTCAACTCAAAAAATCCGCCCGGCGTCCCCGATTCCGGTCCTCGACACGAACAAGCAGGTGCGGGACGAGGTAAAAGAGGTGCTCGATATCATTGCAAAGAACGATCTGGCACTGGCCAGCGGCCACCTCCATATCAGCGAGACCTGGCTTGTCTTCGAGGAGGCCCAGAGACGCGGCGTGAAGCGAATGGTATTGACCCATCCGGAGGAGATCGTTGGCGCTAGTTTAAACGATGTTCGCGGCATCGCAGCGATGGGCGCTTTCGTCGAGCACTCACTCTGCATGTTCCTCGACGGCTCAAAGTTCAAGGTCTGCGAAGGCGAAGACCTCAAGAAACATATCGACGCTGCCGGAGTTTCCCAGACGATCCTTTGCTCGGACCTGGGCCAGACAGGCACGATCGGTCCTCTTGAGGGATTCAGACGAGGTGTGAAGTTGTGCATCGATCTCGGCTACGACGACGCCGATATTCACGCCATGGTTTCAACGAATGCCGCTAAAGCATTCAATCTTCTGGATGACGTGAAGCGTGCCCAGACCATATCGAGCTGAGCTGCACAAAAGAGTCCGCTTCGGCGTGCCGACGATGTCAGTTGTTGGGGGTGGTCTCAACCGGTCGACGCAACACTTTATCTTAACGGGAAAAGATGGAGTGTGGCGATGGATCAGGGATTTCGTCGAGGGTTTACAGCGGCGGAGAAGACGGAGTTATGGGATCGCTGGCAGCGCGGCGAGTCGCTAAAAGCGATTGGGCGGGCGTTTGGTAAGCAGTCATCGTCGATTTATTTCCAGGTCTCACCGCACGGTGGAATTCGTCCAGCCCCTCGGCGTCGCTCGCGGTTGGCGCTGACGCTGTCGGAACGAGAGGAGATATCGAGAGGCATTGCGCTACATCGATCGGCAAGATCGATGGCTGGGTTGCTGGGCCGCTCGCCCTCAACGGTGAGTGTGTTTCGGCGTGCAATTTTGGACGCCGATTGACAGCCCGCTGCTGACCAGCGAGCGCATGGAGGCGGCCCACGCGCGGGGGCAAAAGGTCGTTACCTCCAGTGCCTACGGGTCGATGGGTTACTCGCGCGGTGCCTCGGCGCTGGGCGTGGCCTCGGCGCTCGGCGAGACCGGCGATGTGCGCGATGAGCAAATCCTGAAGAACTGGGATCTGTATTCGTCGGTGGCCTCGACCTCAGCCGGCATCGAGCTCATGCACAATTTGGTCATCGTTCTTGGCAATTCGAACATTTCGGTAAGCCCCTTTGTCATCGGGCATGGCGTGATGCGCGACTCCATTGATTTTCCCGCGGTGGTCGAAATGCTGAAAAGCGTAGGGCTCGGGCTCCGGGAGATTTCCGAACCCGGCGCGCAAGGCCGCCTGGTCAATATTTTCGCCAAGGCTGAAGCTTCTCCCGACGGAACCATTCGCGGATTCCGTCACACGATGTTGGACGACTCCGACATCGGCGCCACGCGGCATGCGCGGGCGGCCGTCGGCGGGCTGATCAGCGGCCTCGCCGGAACCGGCGCGGTCTATGTTTCCGGAGGTGCGGAACATCAAGGCCCCCCCGGGGGAGGACCGGTGGCGGCCATTGCCCGTCAATAGCCTCTCGCGCTTTCCGATTCTCCTACACCCCAACCTCACACAGCTTTTCGTCGCCCTTCAAGCGGGGGATTTCGCGGGCTTCGTCCGAGGTCCTGAAGGCCGAGTCCTCCGATGAAGGGCTCACGATCTGTCACCTTTGTCTTTCGCGGCCCTTTCTAACCGACGCGACCAACGTACGGAGCGCGAGCACGGGCGGCGAAACCTCGCCGTCGCGCCAGACCAGCGGTGTCGTCATGTCGGCAAGCGACTTCGCAATCGGATATCGCGCCACCCGTATTTGCTGCATCGTTTCGAGCACCGACTCAGGCACCAGCGCGATTCCGGTCCCTGAAGCGACGCATGCAATGATGGCGTGATAAGAACCGAGTTCCAGCATCCGTTTCGTTGGAAATTCATCGTGACCGAGCCAGCGCTGAAGCACGCGACGATAGGCGCAGCCGTCTGGGAACGCGATGAGCGAAGAGCTCTTGATATCTTGCGGTCGTTTGATCGGCGGGTGGTCGGGGCTGCAAATGATGACCAGGCGTTCGCGGAACGCCGGCATATGGGCGAGTATTCTTGCGGGCGGTTCAGCGATGAAAGCGGCATCAAGCCGCCGATCTGCGACCGCCTGCAACAGAAAATCATTGGTTCCTGTCGTCAATTCCAGCCGAACATCCGGATATTGAAGATGGAAGCCCGAAAGCAGGCCCGGCAGGCGGCTCGCCGCGGTGCTTTCGAGCGCACCGAGCTTGAGCAA
Organism: uncultured Alphaproteobacteria bacterium; assembly: GCA_963722265.1. Lineage (GTDB taxonomy): Bacteria > Pseudomonadota > Alphaproteobacteria > Rhizobiales > Xanthobacteraceae > Bradyrhizobium. The sequence continues at coordinate 832,404 of CAVRKR010000006.1, forward strand.
GCCTTGCGGCTTCGAGCCAGAGACGGTGGCGCGCGCTTCTTCAGATAACCGGATCAGCCGGTCCGCATAGCCGCGCAGCAATTCACCTGGCGGAGAAAGGTGCAGGCGTTGCCGGTCGCGGTGAAACAATGGCACGCCGATGGAACGCTCGAGCTCCTTGATCCGCTTGGTGACGTTGGACGGCACGCGATGCAGTTTGCGGGCGGCCTTGATTATTCCGCCTTCCTCGACGACCGCCACAAAAACCTGAAGATCCCGGAAATCAAGGGAGTCCATCATCTCGGCACCAGTTCTCATTTAGAGAATAACAGATACACAATTATTCAATATCTGAGAATGAAATGGAATGATAGTCAAGCGGGTGTGAGCAACAAGACAAAAAATATGTCGGCCGCTGCCGCTGTCTGCATTGGGTGCCTGGGTCTGGCCAGTGCGATGGGGATCGGCCGCTTCTCCCTGACCCCGATCATGCCGCTCATGCAAGGGGACCAGCACCTCACGATCGCCCAGGGAAGTTGGCTGGCCACCAGCAATTATCTGGGTTACCTGGCGGGCGCCCTGATTTGCGCGGCTCTGCCCCCGCGTCCCTTAAGCGCCACCCGATGGGGTCTGGCAGCGGTCGGCATCTCCACACTGACAATGGGGCTTACGCACTCGTTCGCCCTCTGGTTCGCATTTCGTCTTGCGGGGGGAATTGCATCCGCGTTCGTGCTCGTCGGTGTGTCGGCGTGGGCAATGCCGGTTCTTGTCCGAGACAACCGAGAACAATGGTCTGGAGGGTTATTTTCGGGCGTTGGAATCGGGGTGGCGGTTGCAGGCCTCATCGGCCTTGCGGCAGGTGTAAAGAGCTGGAGCTCGCAAACGACCTGGGTCATGCTCGGGATCCTGGCTTTTGGTCCAGCCATCCTGTTCTGGCTTCTACCAATTTCGGATGACCTGACCGTTGTGCCGGCTGCCTCGCGCCCGCGCGGCACATTTTCGCGGAGCTTGCTGATAGCGGCGGGCTGCTACGGCGCGTTCGGCTACGGCTACATCATTCCGGCAACTTTCCTTCCGACGCTTGCGCGCAACTACGTCGACGATCCGGCCGTGTTCGGCTGGGTCTGGCCTCTGTTCGGCACGACTGCGGCCGTCTCGACCCTTGTTGCCGCACGGCTTCTGGGTCGCGTTTCCGCGCAACGACTATGGCGAGGTGCCCAATACGTCCTCGCAGTCGGTGTGATCGCGCCGGTGGTTACAGTCAATCCCATGACCCTCCTGATGGCGGCTTTGTGCGTAGGCGGCAGCTTCATGGTGATCACGATGGCCGGCATCAGGGAGGCGCTGCGTCTGGGGGGAGCGAGCGCGGCACAGGCGGTCGGCTTGATGACCTCCGGTTTTGGCATAGGCCAAATAGCGGGCCCGCTGATGGTGGGTTACTTTGCGCAATCACATAATGCGTTTGCGTGGCCCAGCCTTATTGCCGTGTCGGTGCTTATCCTGAGCAACGTCGCCCTTTACGCCGTCGGGGACGATATTCGACGGGTTGCGGATGCCGCGATCTAGCGTGGTTGCAAGCCCTTACACCTCCAGCTTGTCGCCGCCCTTCAACTGGAGGATTTCGCGGGCTTCATCCGAAGTCGCAACCTGAAGGCCCAAGCCTTCGATGATCTTGCGGGCAAGGATCACCTGCTCGGCATTCGATGCCGCCATCCGGCCGGGCGCCGCCCACAACGAGTCCTCCAGGCCGACGCGGACATTGCCGCCCATGGCGGCCGCCATCGCTGCAATGGGGAGCTGATTGCGGCCGGCACCCAGCACCGACCAGATCATCTTGTCGCCGAACAGCCGGTCCGCGGTGCGCTTCATGTGCAGGACGTCCTCGGGATGCGCCCCGGTTCCGCCTTGCAGGCCGAACACCGTCTGCACGAAAAGCGGCGGCTTCACCATGCCTTGCTCGAGGAAGTAGTTGAGATTGTAGAGGTGGGCGGTGTCGTAACACTCGAACTCGAAGCGCGTGCCGGTTTCCGAAAGAGTTTTAAGGACATATTCGATATCCTGAAAGGTATTGCGGAACACGATGTCCTTGTTCTGAAGGTGCTTGAGCTCCCAGTCGTGCTCGAACTTCTTGAAGCGGTTGAGCATGCCGAAAAAGGCAAAGTTCATCGAGCCCATGTTCAGCGAAGCCACTTCCGGCTTGAAGGTCGCGGCAGGCCGGACCCGCTCGTCCACCGTCATGGTCGGCGAGCCGCCGGTGGTCAGGTTGATCACGCAGTTCGAGCGTTGCTTGATGATCTTCAGAAACGGGGCGAAGGCTTCCGGGCTCTGGTCGGGCTGGCCGGTCCTGGGATTGCGGGCATGCAGATGCACGATCGCGGCACCGGCTTCGGCGGCATCAACCGCGGCGTCGGCGATCTCCTGCGGTGTCACCGGCAAGGCCTTCGACATCGAGGGGGTGTGGATCGCGCCGGTCACGGCGCAGGTGATGATGACTTTGCGGCTCATGGGTTTGCCTTATTGCCTGCAGGTCGATTGCGCGTCTCGGTGAAGCGCAAGGGCGGACTATTTGGCTGAGGCGATCCTTGGAATGCCCGGGTCGAACCGCAGGGCGCTCTCGACCCATTTCGCCACACGCAACAAGTGATGGTCCTGCCGGTAGGAGCCCACGACCTGGATGCCGAGCGGAAGCCCCCTTTTGCCGAATCCCGCCGGCAGCGACACCGCGGGCGCGCCGATCAGGGTCCAGGGCGCGCAATATTCGGGGTCTCCGGTGTGGCCGAGACCTTCCGGCGCTTCGCCGAAGGCTGGCACAGTCAGGATGGCGTCGAAGCCTGACATCTGTCCGGGCAAGGCCGCCCGCAGTCTTTCCTGGGTGGCCCTGGCGCCGAGATAGGCAAAGGCGGAGAGATCCTTGCCGGCTTTCACGGCCGACTTCAGAAAATCGCTGGTGCGGTCGGGGTAACGTTCGACGAGACCGTTGAAAATATGCGCGGCCTCACTCGACATGATGGTATTGATGGCGCTCCAGTTGGAATCGAGTTCTTCCCACTCGCGCTCTTCGATGACGGCGCCGGCGTCGCGCAGTTTGGCGACCGCCGCCTCGAACACGGCCTTTTGTTCGGCTTCCGCCCGCGACCATTTTTCGAAACGCACGATCCGAAGGCGCGGCTTTTCAAGCGGCGTCACGCCCTGCCCGGGATCGACCTGAAAGCGCGGCAACGGCCGGCCATGCGGATCGAGGTCACTTGTCGCTGACGTCAGCGACAGTGCATAGGCCACGTCGTCCACGCGGCGGGCGAAGAAGCCGACATGGTCGAGCGAGGGGCTTAAGGGGTGCACGCCGGCGCGCGGGATAGCGCCGAAACTCGGCTTGAGGCCGACCACGCCGTTGAAGGCAGCGGGCCGGATCACCGAGCCCTGCGTCTGTGTGCCGAGTGCCAGCGGCACGATGCCGGCCGCGACCGCTGCCGCAGACCCCGAGGACGAGCCGCCCGGGGTATGTTTCGAATTCCAGGGATTGGTGGTCGGGCCGGGATGACGCCAGGCGAATTCGGTCGAGACGGTCTTGCCGAAGATCGTGGCGCCGAGATTGCGCAAGCGCTCGACGACCCAGGCGTCGCGATCCGGAATATGGTCGCGGTAGATCGGCGATCCGTTGGTCGTCGGCATGTCGGACGTGGCGATAATGTCCTTGATTGCCACGGGAATGCCCGACAGCAGCCCGGGCCGCCGCGTGACATCGACGGGGAGAAATTCGAACGCCCTGAGCACGGGCTCAGTGGCCTTTGCCTTTTCCAGGCACTCCGCAGCGTAGCGGTCCGCCAAGGCTGAATCGTCCTTGAAGCGGCGAAGTAGCTCGAGAACCCCGGCGCCAGAGGCCGCGGCGGATCGTGCAGCTGGATCGGTCATGTCGGAAAGTCCCGGAAAAACAGGTGGATCATTTGGGCGGTCGCGTAATCGGGTGTCAAGCCCGCACGAGATGGCTGGTCAGCCGGCGCGCGATGTCGCGCCGCAACGCATTGAATTCCGGCGATGACACGTCGCGCGGGCGCGCCAGATCGATGTTGAAATCGCCGTCGATCCGTCCTGGTCCAGCACTCATGACCAGCACGCGATCGGCGAGCAGCACGGCCTCCTCGACCGAATGGGTGACGAAGATGGTGGTCACGCCGGTGCGCTTCCAGATCTGCAACAACTCATTCTGAAGCTGTTCGCGGGTCAGCGCGTCGAGCGCGCCGAAGGGCTCGTCCATCAAAAGGATGTTGGCGTTGTTGGCGAGCACCCGGGCGATCGCAACGCGCTGCTTCATGCCGCCGGACAGCTGGTTCGGATAACGCTCGGCGAAGCGTTCAAGCCCGACCATCTTGACGAATTCGTCGGCCGTTCTCGCAATCTCCTCGCGTGGCAATTGGCGTTGCCGCGGTCCAAAGCTGATGTTCTCGAGTACCGTCATCCACGGAAACAGGGCGTAGTCCTGAAAAACCATGCCGCGGTCGCGGCCAGGACCGGTGATGGCGTTGCCGTCCACCGAAACGTCCCCCGTCGTCGGCTCCTCGAAGCCGGCGATGATGCGCAAGAGCGTCGATTTCCCGCAGCCGGATGCACCGATCAGGCAGACAAATTCGCCCTTCGGGATGGTCAGGTCGACCGGCGCCAGGGCCTCGACCTCGCCGTCACCGACCGCAAAGCGCTTGGTCACGCCGCGGATGGTGAGGATGTCTGAATGGGCCACGCTATTCACGGTGTTGCGGGCTCCAGCTCAAGAGGCGGTTGCTGATCGCGACGATGATCCTGTCGGTGACAAAACCGCAGGCCCCGATAACGACCATGCCGGTGATCACAAGATCAGTACGCGACAGTGTGCGGCCGTCCATCACCACGGAGCCGAGACCGGTGGGAACGCCGGTCATTTCTCCGACCACGATCAATATCCAGGCAAAGCCGTGCGCGATCCGCAGTCCACTGAAGATCGCGGGCAGGGAAGCGGGAAGCACGATCTGCCGGAACATTCCGGTGCCGGAACAGCCGAGCATCGAGGCCGCCTCGAACAGCCGCGGATCGATCGAGCGCACCCCGAACATCGTGTTCAGCAGGATCGGATAAAAGGCGCCGAGGAAGACCAGGAAGATCGCCGCGTTGGGCCCAAGTCCAAAAAAGATCATCGACAGCGGCAGCCACGCGGTGACCGGTATCGGGCGCAGCAACGAGATGGTCGGATCGAGCAGTTGCCGCAGCACCTTGATGCGGCCGATCATCATCCCCAATGGGATTCCGACCAGGGCTGCGAGGAAAAATCCGCCGTAGACACGCTGCATCGACTTCCAGACATGGGTCAGTATCGTGCCGCTGAACGCGTCGTCATAGACGCCGCCAAAGGTGAAGTCGTACATCATCACCGCGACCTGATAGGGGCTCGGGATCAACCGCGTCCCGGTGATGGCGACAGTGCGGTCCCAGATCAGGATCAGGAGAATGGGAAAACCGGCGCCGAGAACGATGGCGCGCAGCGTTTCCATCCGCTGCCGTTGGCGGCGGCGATTGGCGGCGGCGGTTCCCGACTGATTTGTTTCGGCGCCCTCGGGGATGGTGGTGGCGTGGTCGGTCACGTCGCTTCGCTACATGAACTGTTTGGTGATGGCCCGCGACATATCGGGCGCCTGCCGAACCTGCTTCTTTTCGACCATCAATTCACTATAGGCCTTGGCGTGCTTGATAAAATCGTCGTCGATCTTCCAGGTCAATTCGACGTTGGGAATCGCCATTTCGATCGATGCGCGCTGCTGGCCGAGTTTCTGCATCGCGACCTGAATCATCTCATCCGGATGCGCCATCGCGTAATCCGTCGCTTTCTTGTGCATGTCGATGATCATCTTGAGCCGCTCGGGGTTCTCCTTGATCATCTTCTCGCTGGCGGACAGGATCATGTTGAGCGAGCCGATCGATGTGGAGTACGGATATTCGACCAACCTTCCGGTGCCGTTTGCCAGGCTGATTCCCGGGCCGGGCTCCGCGCCGACATAGGCATCGATATCGCCGCGGGCGAGCGCGGCCGGCATGTCGCTGAACGAAAGCCGGATTGGCTGAATATCTTTTATCGTCATGCCTTCGGCCTTGAGGCGCTCGAGGATGACGACCTCCTGGGTCGAACCGGGGAAGATTGCCACGCGCTTGCCCTTGAGGTCCTTGACGGTCTTGATGTCGGATTTGGCATCGGCGACGATGCCCATGCCGCGGTTGGTCGCTGCCGCAACGATCTCGATCGGTTCGCCTGCGGCGGCGCCGAGCAGAAACGCGGCGATACCGTGGATGCAGGTGTCGACGGTGCCCGTCAGCACCGCATTCTTGCCATCGGTCGGGCTCTCGAACGGGATGACTTCGATCTTGTAGCCGGGCGGCGCGAACTTTTCATAGAAGTAGGGCGTGATGCCGTGAATAAGCTTCAGCGTGCCCACCCGCAGGACCTTGTCTTCGGCCCGGGCTTGCGGAGCTGCAAGGACAAGCGACAGGGCTCCGATTGAGGCGAGCAAAAAGCGGGTCAACGACGACGCAACCAACATAGCGATCCTCTCAAGCGTACACGTGATTTAACCCGGCGAAGGCAGCCTATAACACCCAACAAATCGAGTGAACCATTGATTGCGTTCAAATAAATCTCAGCGCTCGCACCTTTTGCATGTATCGGCATATCATGCAATTTATGGTATTTTGCACCGCATTCCCTGTTGGACGGAAGTGCCGATTGGTAAACGCCGGCCGCCTTGGCTAGGGGTTTGCTCCGCCGCAGTAACCTTGCCGGCGGGATCCACTGGAATTGGCCTGAATGCTTCCTAGATAGTCTGTAAATTGCTGCTCTTTGCGTATTTCAGGAGGCCTCGATGGCCCTGAGGAATGTGTTCATCGTTACTGTCGGCGTGATTGTACTGGCGTGGAGCGGCCTGTCGGTCGCGGACGAATACCGTGCGGACGAATTCCTTGGCCTGGACCTATCCAAAGCGGTGCTTTCGCCCAGGCCGCTGGGTCCTGCCTCCGGCTTCACGCCGGGTCCGCTCGATGTGACCGTCGATCGCGGAAGCAACCGCATCCAGGCGAATAGCGAACCCGCGGCCGAGCCCAAGGTCGTGGTTCACAACACCCGTGCCGTCCAGCAGCGCGCCGAGGCACAACGCCACGCGGCGCGCACGAAGCTTGCCCATCAGCATCGCAATCCCGTGGATGCCCAGGCCTTCGATGCCCGCATTCAGGTCTGGCCGTGCAAGTCGGGCGGCATCTGCAACTGGAAGCGGTAGGGCGAGCGCACCCGCTTCGCGTGGCATCCACAACGCACGGACCGCACGTGCGTCAAGAGCTTCTCCGCCTCAGAGTCATCCGCCTGTCGCAAAACCGTAGGCGATGAGTTAAAAACCTTCGGCCTGGAGTTCAAGTTGGCCGGGCACCCTCCGTCGTGATTCGCTGGGGGTGCCTGAATGGCGATTGCGGTTCGCGCGAAAGGAACGTTAACCAGGCGCCAGCTGTTGGTCCGCTCAGCGTCCACCGTTACACTTGCAGCGATGGGAACTCTCGCAAGGCCCTGTCTCAGCCGGGCCGCCGATCGCCCGGGAATCGCCTGCGGCCTTCAGTCGGGCGACGTTTCGGCGGGTTCGGCGATGGTGTGGGCGCGCGCCGACCGGCCAGCTCGCATGCGGGTGGAATGCTCCACGGTTGAAAGCTTCAAGACGATCGTTGCCACCGCATCGTCCGACGCGGTGTCCGATCATGACTTCACCGCGAAGGTGCTGCTTGAGGGGCTGCCGCCGGGTCAGGACATTTTTTACCGGGTGCGGTTCGAGGCTCCCGGTGAAGCAGGGTTGGCAGGCGAAACACAGACCGGCCATTTCCGCACGGCGCTGGCCGATCACAGTTCGATTTCATTTGTCTGGTCGGGCGACACCGCAGGGCAGGGCTGGGGGATAGATCCCTCCCGAGGCGGCATGCGCACCTACCGGACCATGCTGCAAAACCGTCCCGATTTCTTCATTCACTCCGGCGATCACATCTATGCTGATTGCCCGATCCCTTCGGAGCTGAAGCTGCCCGACGGCAGCGTCTGGCGCAATGTCGTCACCGAGGAAAAATCCGTAGTCGCCCGGAGCCTTTCGCAATTTCGCGGCAACTACAAATACAATTTGCTCGATGCGAATTTGCGCGCCTTCAACGCACAGGTGCCGATGTTTGCGCAATGGGACGATCATGAAGTAACCAACGACTGGTCGCCGATCGGCACCGCCGACGAGACCGGCTACACCGAGGACGGCAAGTCTCGCCTGGTCGAGCGTGCCCGCCGGGCCTTTTTCGAATTCATGCCGATCCGCGAGATTCCCGGACATGCCGGCCGCATCTACCGGAAGATCGGATACGGGCCGCTTCTCGACGTTTTCATGATCGACATGCGCAGCTATCGCGATTCGACCTGGAACAAGCGCGAGGACCCAAACCAAGCCTTCATCCTCGGAGCAACGCAGCTCGCCTGGCTGAAGCGGGAACTCGCGGCTTCCGACGCTACCTGGAAAGTGATTGCCGCGGACCTTCCAATCGGATTGATCAGCCTGGATGCGGTCGCCCTCGGCGACGGGCCGCCCGAGCGGCGCGAACATGAAATCGCCGATCTGCTTTCCTTCATCAAGCGCGCCGGCATTCGCAATACCGTTTGGCTGACCGCCGACATGCATTACACGGCCGCGCATTACTATGATCCGAATCGGGCGGTTTTTTCGGATTTCGAACCGTTCTGGGAATTCGTCTCAGGTCCCATTCACGCCGGCAGCTGGGGGCCGGGTGAGCTCGACAACACGTTTGGTCCGGTGGCGATGTTTCAGAAAGGTTGCAGCGGGGATCAGGGCGAAAATCTCGCACCCTGTTTCGGGCTGCAATTTTTCGGCCGCGTCGATATCGACGGCGATTCCGCAATCATGACGGTGACACTCAAGGACGTCGACGACCGCGCGCTCTGGTCGGTCGACATCGTCCCGCGGCCGGACGCGCGGCCGGGACAATTGCTGGCGCAGCCGATCTGAGTTCTCCGTGCAACGCTGCTATGATCGCAAACAGCGCGTTGGCGATCCATCGTCGCTGCAATATCCTGAGCGGCACCACCACTAACCCGCCCTTGATTTGGGCGCTATTCTGAAGGCAAGCTATCAAGCGACGACAATTCCGTCTCATCCGTCGCTTCATCTCATATGCATTCACGTGGCGCCGCCTCTGTCTCAAGCAGCCGCTTGTTGCCTTCGGGAGTAACTCTATGGAATGTCTGCAAACGCAGGGCATCAGCCTGCCGCGCCTCGGGCTCGGAACTTTCCGGATGCAGGGCGATGCCTGCCGCGCGGCGGTCGAAAGCGCGCTGGCGCTGGGTTATCGCCATATCGACACCGCGGAAATGTACGGCAACGAGGACGCTATCGGTGCCGCCATCGCGGCGTCGCGCCTCGCGCGCTCCGACCTGCATGTCACGACAAAAGTCTGGTACGAAAACCTCGCGCCGGACGCGATCCGCCGGGCGCTCGAGACTTCCTTGAAAAAGCTCAGGCTCGATCAGGTCGATCTTTATCTCGTGCACTGGCCGACACGGAACATCAACCTGCCGGCGGTGTTCGAAACCCTGATGAAATTGAAGGCGGAAGGCCGCACCCGCGCCATCGGCGTCGCCAATTTCAACATCGCACTGTTGAAGACCGTGGTCGAGGAGATCAGGGCCCCGATTGCCTGCGACCAGGTCGAGTACCATGTGATGCTCGATCAGACCAAGCTGCGCACATATCTTTCGGCGAAATCGATCCCGCTCGTGGCTTATTGTCCGCTGTGGCGCAAGGCAAGGTGGCGTCCGACGCCACGCTCATGGCGATCGGCCGCAAGCATGGCGCCAGCGCCTCGCAGGTGGCGCTGAAGTGGCTGCTCGACCAGGATGGCGTCGCCGCAATCCCGAAGGCCTCGCGCGCCGAAAGCCAGAAAGCAAATCTCGACGCCCTGAATATCGGGCTCGACGATGAGGACAGGCAGGCGATCGCGGCGTTGCCCAAGGACAAACGCTGCGTGAATCCCGCGCTCGGCCCGGTGTGGGACTGACACAAGGAAAATGGCCCCTTGCGGGGCCATTCCCGTGCCGGTTCTGGCTTTCTCCTGGCCTCAGCCTTCGTGGCGGCGATGCTTGATCATCACCATCTTGTCGTGATGGCGCCAACCATGATCGCGGTGCCAACCATGGTCGCGATGCCCGCGGAATTCGGCGTGCGAACGCATATTGTCGCGGTCACGGTGCTTGACCACGACGGTCTCAGCACTGGCAATCGACGGCGCCGCGACGGCAATCGCGGCAATCGCTGCGATAACGTATCCAAGCTTCCTCATGGTGTCCTCCTCCATTGTGTGAGGATTAAACATCGCAGAAGCAGGAGACGTTCCGCGGCAACGGCGATAAGAATTCTGAACGCGTGTTCAGCAATGATTTGGTTCCGCATCGTTCTTATTTTTTTCGTCCACCACAACAAAAGCCCCGGACCTAGTCCGAGGCTTTTTCGATCGAGAAGAGCGTTGTCGTTGAAAAGGCAAGCAGCGGAGATGCACAATCGGTTCGGTGGCTAAGCTGATCTCACCTAGAATGGCTGGGCAACGCGCAGCGTCCCCTTCTGTTCGATGTCGGTCGAGCTGAAGGTGACCTGCGACTGCTTTGTCAGCTTCGAAAGCACATCCGAAGCCGACATCTCTGTCGATGGTTGTGTCGCGCAGCCGGCAGTCAGCGTCGCGGTCAGAATGACCAGAAATCGCATATTGGGCAGCCGCTTCAGTGTTTGCCTTTTGAGAAATCGTGTTTGAGGTCTTTAATGTCGTTATGGATGTCCTGTTTGTCCTTACGGATGTCCGCCAACAAGTCATTCCTGACATCCATTGGGGTAGATTTGGTCATTTCGGAAAGCAGTTTCTGATCGGCCCGAAGATCCCTGATATCCGAGTGCAAATCCTTCAGGTCAGCCTTTACATCCTTCCAGTCGACTGTGGGCACGGACCAATCGCCCGCCAAAGCCGGGGTCACAATCGCGACGGCAACGAGCGGCGCAAGAAGCAAACATTTTTTCATCTGACAGTCTCCTCGTTTCGGATTTATTTCCTTGTTTTCCGGCCAGGGGATGGGTGCAAACAGCCGCGATCCCCCTGCCGGAAGGCACACGCAAACCCGCAACGCTTACAAAGATGGCCCCGCGCCTGACGCCGCCGCATTCAGCCGAGAGGGGCTGAACGATAGCCAAGGAAACGCGTATCGGCTGTTGTAGTGGGGCAACATTTTGGGAATTTCGACAGCCCCGCCACGCGGACTCCTCAGACCCGCGGAGGACCGAAAGAATCAGCTGACAATGATATTGGTTGCTGCGAATAAATGGGCATTACGGTGGCAAAGCACGGCCCGAGCCGCCCTGGTCGATGATCGCCTGATACACCGCCTTCGTGCCAGCCCCTAGGCATCGAATACGACCAGCCGCCGCGGCGAACCTTGCCGCAGAGGGATTGCACAAGGCCTGCCGCCCTTGACGCGGATGCAAGTGCGGCTTGCGCGGGGCCGCGGTCCATCGCATCATCGATGGATAACAAAACCTCTTGGGGAGAACGCCAGCATGTCTGCATTGTCACGCCGTCATTTTCTTGGGGGCTCGGCCGCCGCTGCGCTGTCGGGGCATTTGGCCTCGCCGGCTTTCGCGGCGATGGGGCCGGCCGACAAGTTCGACCTCGTCATCAAGGGCGGCGACGTGCTCGACCCCAGCCAGTCCTTGCGGGGAAAACGCGACATCGGCATCCGTTGGGGCGTGATCGAGGCGATCGAGCCGGAAATTCCCGCAGCCCGCATCTCAAAGATGATCGATGCCTCCGGCAAACTGGTAACGCCGGGTCTCGTCGACCTGCATTGCCACGTCTACCCCTATGGCTCGGCGATTGGCATTCCGGCCGACGAGCTCGTGCAATTCCAGGGCACCACGACGGTGGTGTCGGCGGGGGATGCCGGCGTCAACAACCTCGCGGCCCTTCGGCGATACGTCGTGGCGCAGTCCCGCGCGCGGATTTACGCCTTCCTCCATATCGCCAACAACGGCCTGTCGGCGTTCCCGGTCGCGGAGCTCTACAACATCGACAACGCTCAGGTCGAAGCCTGTGCCATGGCGCTTGCCGAGAACGCCGATTTCCTCATCGGCGTCAAGGTTCGGATGTCGGAGAACGTGATCTTCAAGCACGGTCTTGAGCCGCTCAAGCGCGGCATTCAGGCCTGCGAGATGTGCGGCTGGCCTGCCAAGATGATGGTGCATATCGGCGGCGTCGAGACCAGGGAGTTGATGTCGCAGATTCTTGATCTCTTGCGGCCGGGCGACGTGCTGACCCATTCCTATTCGGGAGCTCCCAACATCGCGGGGGCCTTCACCAACATCGTGCAGGACGGCAAGCTGTTGCCGGCGGCACTCGCCGCAAAAAAGCGCGGCGTGATCTTCGACGTCGGCCATGGCGGCGGCAGTTTCGACTTTACCGTGGCGGAAGTCGCAATTCCCGGCGGCTGTACGCCGGACACCATCTCCTCCGACATCCACGTGTTCTCGGGCAATTCGCCGGGCATCCCCTATTTGCCGAATGTCATGAGCAAGTTCATGACGCTGGGCTTTTCGCTGGAGCAGGTGGTGACGATGGCGACCGCAGCACCCGCCAAGATCATCAACCGCGCGCCGAAGATCGGAACGCTTCAGATCGGCGCGCCCGGCGACGTTGCGATCATGGATTTGGTGGAAGGGCCCGTCACTTTTGTCGACACCCGCAACAACAAGCGCGACGGCAAGGCTCTGTTGAAACCGGTGCAGACCGTGATTAACGGCGTGCCGTTCGGCAGGCCCTATCAGGCGCCGTTCGCGGTGAGGTAGGCCTGGGCCGGCCGGGTTTTCCTCGGGCGAGTTGTTGCGCGGGAAAAGAGTGCCGTTTGATCCGCATCAATGCGTCCGTCCAGGCGCTTCGCAAGCATGCGTGAGTGAATGGCAGAGTTGACACGTGATGCGACCCCGGATGTCCTCAGGCCCTGGTATTCGGACGTTGCCGCGGCAGGCCGCTTCCCAGCCGGCCGGCGAATTCCTCGGCCTGCTTGGTGAGCGGGTGCGCGAAATGCGCGCCCTCTGCGGCATGTCGCGAAGGCAGCTCGCGACCCGATCAGGTATTTCCGAGCGTTATGTCGCGCAGATCGAGGCGGGCAGGGGCAACGTTTCGATCGTGCTGCTGCTTCGGATCGCGTACGCCATCCGCTGCGCGCAGGACGACGTTGGCTGAATTTCTATCTGCAGCAGAGATAGCGATGAGGGTCATTTGTGCGCCGTCTTGGTCGAAGACAGACGTCGGCGGTGACGTCCTCCACATGATGGAGCAGATGGATCAAAATTCCGTCTGCCGTCGCGTTTTAGTTTCGCAGAGAGAAACTGGTGCGAGGGAAGGTAGCCCTGGGGGCCGCTTGCGAGCCCATAGGTGGCGAGCGTCTTGCCTTCACGTCTGAGCACGGCGTTAACCGCTTCAATCAGACCTTCGAGGGGGACCTGGTCCGGATCGTTGTTGCCGCCGACAAAGCTGAATTTGGCGAGCCCCGTCCATTTCGCTGCGGCCGCGGGTAACCCGGCAGGCCACAAGGGCGTGAAGTCGAATGTAGCGGCGGTCATGGGCGCCATCTCCCTTGTTCTTTATTGGTTTCGACCTTATGCAAGTATGCAGACTTTGTCGCCACCGTATCGCTACACGCACGGAAGCCTTTCTGCCCTGCGTTATGAAGCTGGCGCGAGCTTTCGAGTCCGGTTAATGCTCGCCACGCGCAAAGTGAGACCCTTGAATGGCCGATCCGATCCAGGAAGTTCTGCATGCCTTCGCCAAGGGCGAGCTCGTCGTCGTCACCGATGACGAAGACCGCGAAGGCGAGGGCGATCTGATCGTCGCGGCCTCGCTTTGCACCGCCGAGAAGATGGCGTTCATCATCCGCCACACCTCGGGCATCGTCTGCGCGCCGATCACCATCGAAGACGCGCGCCGGCTGCGGCTCGATCCGATGGTCGCGCACAACGAATCCAACCACACCACCGCCTTTACCGTCTCGATCGACTACAAGCCCGACGGCGGCACCGGAATTTCGGCGGACGAGCGCGCCTCCTGCTGCCGGGCGCTGGCCAATCCGAATGCCGGCGCCAACGATTTCGCGCGGCCCGGCCACGTGTTTCCGCTGATCGCGCGGGACGGCGGCGTGCTGTTGCGCTCTGGCCATACCGAAGCCGCCGTCGATCTCTGCAAGCTAAGCGGCCTGCCGCCGGTCGGCGTCATCAGCGAGCTGATGAACGACGACGGCACGGTCATGAAGGGCGAGCAGGTGGCGCGGTTCGCCAGCGGCCAACAAGCTCAAGCATGTCACCATCGCCGACATGATCGCCTACCGTCAGGCGCGCGAAAAGCTGATCGAGCGGGTCTCGACCTTCACCACCGAAAGCCCGATCGGGCCGCTGCAGGGCTATGCCTATCGCTCGCCGTTCGATGCGATCGCGCATGTGGCGTTCGTCTATAACGGCGTCGGCGACGGCAAGAACGTGCTGACCCGTTTTCACAAGCCCAACATCGTCAGGGACATTTTCACCGGGCCGAAGCGCATGCAGGCCGTGCTCGCAGCATTTCAAGAAGAACGGCAGCGGCGTGCTGGTGTATCTGCGCGATGGCGCCGCCGGCGTCCCGGTCTCGCCGCTTGCCGGAGGAGAAGACCGCGGAGGCCGACCGCAACAGGCAATGGCGCGAAGTCGGCGTCGGCGCGCAGATCCTGCGCGATCTCGGCGTCACCTCGATCCGGAATCTGACGTCGTCGGTGCATGACTACAAGGGACTGTCCGGTTTCGGCATCGAGATCGTGTCCAGCGAACAGCTCGAGGGCTAGGTTCGGCGTCATTCCGGGTTGCGCGGCTTCGCGCGCCGGGGAATGACGGTATCGAGCGCATTTGCGCTTCTCGCCCATTGCGCTTTAAAATAAGTCGAACGATGCGAAAGGAATTTTCCATGAGCGTGCGCCCTCAGGCCAAGGACAAGCCGTCCCCGGTGAATTTCCAGTGGGACGATCCGTTCCTGCTCGACGAGCAGCTCACCGAAGACGAGCGCATGATCCGCGACACCGCGCGCGCCTATGCGCAGGACAAGCTGCTTGCCGCGCATCACCAAGGCCTATCTGGAAGAAAAGGTCGATCGCGACATCTTTCACGAGATGGGCGAACTCGGCCTGATCGGCATCACCTTGCCGGAAGAATATGGCTGCGCCAATGCGAGCTACGTCGCCTATGGCCTGGTGGCGCGCGAGATCGAGCGCGTCGATTCCGGCTATCGCTCGATGAACTCGGTGCAGTCGTCGCTGGTGATGCACCCGATCTATGCCTATGGCGACGAGAACCAGCGCAAGAAATATCTGCCCAAGCTTGCCACCGGCGAGTGGGTCGGCTGCTTCGGCCTGACCGAGCCGGATGCCGGCTCCGATCCCGGCGGCATGAAGACCCGCGCCGAGAAGACGTCCGACGGCTACCGGCTGACCGGTTCCAAGATGTGGATTTCCAACGCGCCGATCGCCGACGTGTTCGTGGTCTGGGCGAAGTCGGCCGAGCACAACAACCAGATCCGCGGCTTCATTCTCGAAAAGGGCATGAAGGGCCTTTCGGCGCCGAAGATCACCGGCAAGCTCTCGCTTGCGCGCTTCCGTCACCGGCGAAGTCGTGATGGAAGGCGTCGAGGTGCCGGAGAGCGCGCTGTTGCCCAACGTCTCCGGCCTCAAGGGGCCGTTCGGCTGCCTCAACCGCGCCCGCTACGGCATTTCCTGGGGCGCGATGGGGGCGGCGGAAGACTGCATGCACCGCGCGCGGCAATACACGCTCGACCGCAAGCAGTTCAACCGGCCGCTTGGCGGCAACCCAGCTGGTGCAGAAGAAGCTTGCCGACATGCAGACCGACATCGCGCTCGGCCTGCAGGCCTCGCTTCGCGTCGGCCGGCTGATGGACGAAGGCAAGATGGCGCCGGAGATGATCTCCATCGTCAAGCGCAACAATTGCGGCAAGGCGCTCGACATCGCCCGCACCGCGCGCGACATGCACGGCGGCAACGGCATCCAGATCGAATACCACGTGATGCGCCACACCGCGAATTTGGAAACCGTGAATACCTATGAGGGCACCCACGACGTCCACGCCCTGATCCTCGGCCGCGCCATCACCGGCATTCAGGCGTTTTCGTAAGTTTTGGCTCGTCATTCCGGGAGCCCGCGCTTCGAAGACGCGAACCCGGAAGTCTCGATCCGCATCACTCCATCTCGTCGAGATTCCGGGTCTGGCCCTTTCCGGCCATCCTCGGAATGACGGTCAGCGCGCAAGGACCCACATGGCCGAAAACGACGACGTCCCGTTCAACCGCAACTTCCCGCTCAGGCCGGGCGTGGTCGAAGAGGTGCGGCCCGGCGTGCGGCGGATTCTCTGCAACAATCCGAGCCCGTTCACCTTCACCGGCACGGTGAGTTATATCGTCGGCCAGCGGCAAGGTCGCGATCATCGATCCCGGGCCGGACAATGAGGCCCACGCGAAGGCGCTGCTCGATGCCGTGCGCGGTGAAACCGTGACCCATATTCTGGTCACCCACACCCACCGCGACCACTCGATGAATACCCCGCCGATCAAGGCGGCAACCGGCGCCACGGTCTATGCCGAGGGCCCGCATCGTGCCTCGCGGCCGCGCTTTGAGAGCGAGAAGCACAATCCGGAATCCGGCGCCGACCGCGATTTCAGGCCGGACGTCGCTGCTGAAGGACGGCGATGTGATCGAAGGCGGCCGGCTGGAAGCTGGAGGCGGTGGCGACGCCTGGCCACACCGCCAATCATCTGGCGTTCGCCTGGCCGGAGCGAAAAATGCTCTTTCGTCGGCGATCATGTGATGGGCTGGTCGACCTCGATCGTGGCGCCGCCGGACGGATCGATGGTCGACTACATGGCCTCACTCGAGAAGCTCACCCGGCGCGACGAGGACCTGTACTTCTCCGGTCACGGTCCGGAAATCCCGGAAGGCCCGCGCTATGTGCGCTTCCTGATCCGCCACCGTCAGGCGCGGGAGGCCTCGATCCTGCATCGCCTCGCCAAGGGCGAGGCGGATATTCCGACCATGGTGCGCGCGATCTATATCGGCATCGATCCGCGGCTGACGAACGCTGCCGGCTATTCCGTGCTGGCGCATCTGGAGGATCTGGTCGGGCGCGGCATCGTCGCGACCGATGGCGACCCGGTGATCGGCGGGACGTATCGGTTGGCGGCTTCGTCCTAGCACATGTCATTCCGGGATGCGCCGTCAGGCGCAGACCTCAGATGTGCAATTGCACATCGGGGAATCCAGAAGTCGTCGCGCGAGATTCCGGGTTCGCGCGTGTGCGCGCCCCGGAATGACGGAGACTCACTTCTTCACCACCTTCGGCGGAGTTTTGGCGGGTACCGCGGGTTTCTTCACCGCCGGTTTGAGGCTCTCATTGTCGGCGGCATTGTTGATGTCGTCGATCAGCTTGCGGACGCGCGCGGCGTTGCTGCCGAGGTCGCTCTCGAAATAGCGGGATGCCGAGCGGATATCGACGCGGGAATCCTCGCCGTCCGGCGTCACGCGGATCGACACGTCCTCGCGGAAGCCCATGATCGGCGTCCGCGCCACCGCCTCGATGCGGCCCATCCGGCGCGGCGGCTGCGGGGCGCGTTCGTCGATCACAAGCCATTTGCGCTTGGTGACGAGCTGGAGCGTGATCTCATAGGCCCGCTGCACGGGAACCTCGAGTTCGACCGTCTCGATATCCGGATAGGCGATCCGCTGCTGCTCGGCCGAATATAACCCGGCATAGACCGCGGTGTTGGCGCCGTCGCCGGTGCGCAGCCGCGCCAGCGCCTCGAAGCGCGGCGGATCAATCGGGTCGGTGGTGATGTCGTGGATCGGCGGCAGCTTGCGGTACTGCAGGCCGAGATAGGCGGGATAGGCGAGCAGCGCCGCGTCGATCAGGAACGCCAGCAGGATGCGGCTCATGCCGCGCGAGCCGTTTTGCCAGATCGCGGCAGCGCCGGCGAGGCCGACCAGAATGGAGAGGCCGGCGCAGGCCAGCGCGCCGAAGAAGGTCGCCAGCGCCGGCTTTATTTCGAGGAAGCCGAAGCGGACGATGATGATCGAGACCAAGCACCGCGACGACCGAAAATACCGCCAGGTTGCGCGCCCAGGACGCAAGGCTCGACACGGGCTCCGATTGATAGGGAGCGGAAAACCTGCGGGCCATCGCTTCAATTCTGCCGGGTTGAAATCCTGCCGGCCCAAGCCGGCCCGGCACCGTTTGAGACCACGGACGAAAGCCAAATTCAAGGAGGATTGTATGCTGGTTCCTCTGGCATCGTCATGGCCGGCTTAGGCAAGCAAAAGCGACGCCGTCGCTGACGGTTATGGCCCGGCCATGACGATCAACTGTGCGTTACGCCGCCGCGTTCGGAAAGCTGTAGGCCTTGAACTGGTCGCGCAGCGCGGTTTTCAGGATCTTGCCCGTGGCGGTGTGCGGAATGGCGTCGACGAACACGATGTCATCGGGCATCCACCATTTGGCGATCTTGCCATCCATGAATTTCAGGATGTCCTCGCGCGTGGCGTTCTGGCCTTGCTTGAGCTGGATGATCAGAAGCGGACGCTCGTCCCATTTTGGATGATGAACGCCGATCACGGCGGCCTCTGCGACCGCCGGGTGGCCGACGGCGAGATTTTCCAGATCAATCGACGAAATCCATTCGCCGCCGGATTTGATCACGTCCTTGGAGCGGTCGGTAATCCGCATGTAGCCGTACTTGTCGATGGTGGCGACGTCGCCGGTGTCGAAGAAACCGTCTTCGTCGAGAATGTTGGCATCGACGCGGAAATAGGCCTTCGAGACCGCGGGGCCTGCGACTTTCAGCCGGCCGAAGGTCTTGCCGTCCCATGGCAGTTCCTTGCCGGCATCGTCGGTGATCTTCATCTGGACGCCGAACGGCGGGTAGCCCTGGGTCTGGAGAATGTCGAGCTGTGGCCTCGCCGGTGAGTTCGTTGAAAGGCGGTTTCAGCGCCGCCAGCGTGCCGATCGGGCTCATCTCGGTCATGCCCCAGGCATGGCGCGTCGTCACGCCCATGTCGACGAACGACTTGATCATCGTGCGCGGCATCGCCGAGCCGCCGCACACCACCATCCGCAAGTGCGGCAGTTTCAGATTGTTGGCGGCCATGTGGTTGAGCAGCATCAGCCACACCGTCGGAACACCGGCGGTATGGGTCACCTTCTCGGTATCGAGCAGCTCGAACACCGACGCGCCGTCGAGTTTCGCGCCGGGCAGCACCAGCTTGGTGCCCATCGAGGGCGCGGAGAAGGCGATGCCCCAGCTATTGGCGTGGAACAGCGGAACCACCGGCAGCATGGTGTCGCCGGCGTTCGCGCCGAGGGAATCCCCGGTATTGGCCATCAGCGCGTGCAGCACGTTGGAGCGGTGCGAATACAACACGCCCTTGGGATCGCCGGTGGTGCCCGAGGTGTAGCACATCGCGGCCGCGGTATTTTCGTCGAAGGTCTTCCACTTGAAGTCGCCGTCGGCCTCCGCGATCCAGTCTTCATAGGCGACCGCGTTCTTCAGCGTGGTCTTGCGGCATATGCGCCTTGTCGGTGAACACGATGTAGCGCTCGACGCTCGGAAGCTTGTCGGCGATCTTTTCCAGTATCGGCACAAAGGTGATATCGGTCATCACTACGCGGTCCTGGGCGTGGTTGACGATCCAGGCGATCTGATCGGGAAACAGCCGCGGATTGACGGTATGGCAGATCGCGCCGATACCCATGATGCCGTACCATGCCTCAAGATGGCGCCAGGTGTTCCACGCGATGGTGGCGACGCGGTCGCCGAGCTTGATGCCGTCGCGATCCAGGCGCTGCGAGATCTTCAGCGCGCGCTTGTGGATTTCGGCATAATTGGTGCGGTGGATGGGACCTTCGACCGACCGCGTGACGACTTCTTGCGTGCCATGGATTGTCGCCGCGTGTTCGAGAATTCGGTGACAAAGCAAAGGCCAGTCTTGCATCAACCCAAGCATACGGACGTCCCTCCTGAAATGTGCGATCGCTCTCCGCGGTTCTTTTGCGGAATTGACATCAAGTTTAGCGCGCCGAATGCGCGCCGCAAATGGCCTTGTCGCGGGCGGGACGGCCGCGAAGGCGGCGATGGTTACCGTGGCCGCGGCGTTCCTCCTGCTCTGCTGGCATACAAGCACGGCTGCGGCGGTGCCGCTGCCGAAACCCCGCCCGGCCCAGGCGCCGGCCGCCAAGCCCCGGTGGCGCCGCCGGCCCGCAGGCGCCTGAGGAATGCAGACAAGACCGCGGCCGCCGGCCGCGCGCGCCCCAGCCTTCCGCTTGCCGGCTGGCGTTGACCGAGGCGGTCGCGATCGCCCCCAGCATTCCCGACATCCACGGCCCGGGCGGTTGCGGCGGCGAGGACCTGGTGCGGCTGGAGGCCGTGGTTCTGCCCGACAAGCATCAGGTCGCCGTCAAGCCCGCGGCGATCCTCCGCTGCACGATGGCTTCCGCGATCGCCGACTGGATTCGCACCGACATGGCGGCGCTTGCGAAGAATCTCGGCAGCGGCATCACCGGCCTCGACAATTTCAATTCATTCGAATGCCGGGGCCGCAACCGGATCGCCGGCGCGCAGCTGTCCGAACACGGCCGCGCCAATGCGCTCGACATTCGCGCCTTCACACTTGCCAACGGCCGGTCGATCTCGCTCACCGATCGCAACGTGGCCCGGGAGCTGCGCGAGGCCGTGCTGCATTCGGTGTGCGCGCGGTTTTCCACCGTGCTGGGACCGGGCTCGGACTGGTATCACGAGGACCACATCCATCTCGACCTGATGGAGCGGCACAACAACTACAGGATATGCCAGTGGAACGTATGGGACCCGCTGCCGGCCGATAGCGCCGATGCTGCCGGCCGTACGTCCGGAGGGCGCGCCGCCGCGCGAGATCGGCGCCGAACCTGAGACCGCGAAACCGGACTCCGGTGAGGCGGAACATTCTGCGACGCTGCCGACAGAGAAGCCGCCAACAAAAAAGCGCCGGTAAGACCGGCGCTTTTTTCTTCAAAACCGAAAACGCCGGTTACTGCACCGATCCAGAATTGGTGCTGCTGCCCAGCGCCATGTGCGAACTCGAGCCAAAGGGCGAGTCGCCATGGTGCGGTGCCAGCACCACAACAATGGTGCCCATCTTCACCCGGTTATAAAGATCGATCACGTCCTCGTTCGTCATGCGGATGCAGCCGGAGGAGATCGACGAGCCGATATATTCCGGCTGGTTGGTGCCGTGAATCCGGAACAGCGTGTCCTTGCCGCCGGAGTACAGATAAAGCGCGCGCGAGCCCATCGGATTGTCCGGACCCGGCGGCACGAAAGTGGGCACGCCGAGACGCTCGATTTCGCTCTTGGTCGGATGCCAGGGCGGCCATTCGGTCATGCTGCCAATCTTGGCGATGCCCGACCAAGCCATGGCTTCCTCGCCGACCGTGATGCCGTAGCGGATCGCCTTGCCGTCGTTCAGGACGAAATAGAGGTAATGGTTGTCGGAATCGACCACGATCGAGCCGGGCGCTTCCTTGCGCTGAAATTCGACGATCGCGCGACGGAAGTTCTCCGAAGGCTGAACATTCTCGTAGCGAACTTTCGCCAGCATTTCCTTGTCGCGCGGCTTGAAGGCGCTCGTGTTGGTTGCCTCATAGGTCGCCGTTTCAATGCAGCCCGAGAGCAGCAGTCCGGCAGCCAGAACACTCAGTGTCAATTTCAGCGACGACATATTGATAGGTCCGATCGAGGCCTTGCGCACGCGGCGCCAACAATGCGCCTCAAACGCCACGATTCCGATTATTAGCATTATCATTATCGTCGAAATTGGCAACAATTCCAGCGTTCAGATGCTTGTCCCGCACTGCGGCAGGCCGGCTGTGTCTTTTTTGCCGCAAGTCCTTGCGCGACGGTCGATTCTTGGGCATTCGCATGGGCCTCTGCCGGATCCCCGCCACGCTCCGGCCACCGGGAAGCCGCAAAGGGCGAGGGATCGCCGGCCCGGTCATGAAAGGCTTGCCAGAATCGAGCTATTTCTTGTTGGCTAATCTGTCTTTCCCAGTCTGGAGTTGCCCATGTTCTCGGTGTTCGTACCGTCCGAATCCTCCTTAAAAAAGGCCGCGATCGCCGATCTGGACAACCTCCCGGAGAGCGCGGTCTGGGTCGACCTCGTGAAGCCGACCGCGGTCGAGGACAAGGCGGTAGAGCGGCTGGCCGGAATAGCGGTGCCGACCCGCGAGGACATGCAGGAGATCGAGATTTCCAGCCGGCTCTACATTGAGAACGGCGCCCGCTACATGACCGCCACCCTGATGTGCGGGGCGGACACTGAAAACCCGCGGACCACGGCGGTCACCTTCATCCTCGCCAACCATCGCCTGGTGACCGTGCGCTACGACGAGCCGCGGCCATTCGTGCTGGTGGAAAACAAGCTGGCGCGCTCCTGCGCCTCCGGAATTACCGGCGAAATGGTCCTGATGGAATTGCTGGACGCGGTGATCGACCGCAACGCCGACATTCTGGAACGCGCCGGCAGCGACATGGACGCGCTCAGCCACAACATTTTCGAGCCCGAGGGCGCCGGGCGCACCGGTCACGCCAAGCGCTATTCCGACATCCTGATCGCGATCGGACGCAAAGGCGATCTCACCTCGAAAGTGCGGGAGAGCCTGGTCTCGATCGGGCGCGTGGTGACGTTCGTTGCCGCTGCAGTGGACGGTGTCAAATGGTCCAAGGACATGCGCGAGCAGCTCAAGACCATGCAGCGCGACGTGACCTCGCTGACCGACCACGCCTCCTACCTTTCCAACAAGATCACCTTCGTGCTGGATGCGATGCTTGGCGTCGTCAATCTCGAGCAGAACAACATCATCAAGCTTTTTTCGGTGATGGCGGTGGTGCTGATGCCGCCGACCCTGATTGCCTCGATCTACGGCATGAATTTCAAGATAATGCCGGAGTTGGAATGGGAACACGGCTATCCGCTCGCGGTGCTGATGATGATCCTCGCCGCCGTCGGGCCCTACCTGATTTTCAAATGGAAGAAGTGGCTGTAGGCAGATCGCCGGCACGCTTGGCCAGAGTTAAGAAAGTGCGGCACGTTGCCGGACTCCGGCGTGAATTGCTCCGCTAAAATTTGAGTGTTGGACTGAACGTTTGTTCGACGGCTTTCTGCGATAACGCTCGCATGATCGCGAGGACGCAATGGTTGAGAAAGTCATAATGCAGGCGCGGAACGTCGTCGACTTCGCCAGCTACCAGCAGGGCCGCAACATTGTCGGCAGGGCGCAGGCGATTTCGGCGCGGGCCTGCCGGCATTGCGGCGCGGCGCTGTCGGACGGCGAGCGCGAAGAGGAATGCTCCAGCATCGCCAATATGGAGGCATCGCTGCGCTGGCAAGCCGCGCAAATCCTGCGTGGATTGATCTGAGGTGCTGCCGCATCTGCAAACCTCTTCCTGAGGAGTGCGTCTTTCCTCGAACGATGGGCCGCAACGTCTTCGCTTTCAATCAATCCTTCGAAATGCCATGCTGCATGGCTCCTCCGGATGAGGCACCTCAAACGTGTTGGCCGCCATTGATGTGGATCTCGGCGCCGTTCACGTAAGAACTCGTCTCCGTGCACAGCACATAGATGATCTTGGCGACTTCGTCCGGCGTACCGAGGCGATGCAGCGGAATCTGCTGTTCGACGATCTTCTCGGTGCCCGGCGAAAGGATCGAGGTGTCGATCTCGCCCGGCGCGATCGAATTGACGCGCACGCCGATGCGGCCGAAATCCGAGGCCATCTCGCGGGTGAGGGAAGCCAGCGCCGCCTTCGAGGTCGCGTAGGCGGCGCCGGCGAACGGGTGCACCCTGGAGCCCGCGATCGAGGTGACGTTGACCACCGAGCCCTTCGCCGCCTTCAACTCCTCGATCAGCCCGCGCGCCATCATGATCGGCGCGAAGAAATTGACCCTGAACACATGGGTCCAGGTCTCGAGGTCGGTATCGATCGAGCCGAGCCGGGCGCCGCCTTCCGCCTTTGGCGAGATCGCGGCGTTGTTGACCAGCGCATGCAGCATGCCGCCTTCCAGCCGCTGGCGGATTTCCGCAATCGCGCGGGCGGTGTCGTCGTGGTCGGCGAGGTCGACCTGGATGTGATCCTCAGGCCCCGCGCCCCACGGGCATTCTTCCGGGAAAGGATGACGCGAACAGGTGATGACGCGCCAGCCGGCCGAGGAAAAGCGGATCACGGTCGCATGGCCGATGCCGCGGCTGGCACCGGTCAGAAGCAGCGTTCGCCGTGGTCCGTTGTTGGATGAAGTGGGCATGGGGTCCTTCGAGCCATCGATCAGGGATAAAGCCGCGTCTTGGACCAGGCCTGGTCCGTGGCGTCACGGCGGAATTCGACGCGGTCGTGCAGGCGGAACGGGCGGTCGTGCCAGAATTCGAACCGCAACGGTGCAATGCGCCAGCCGCTCCAGCCCGGCGGGCGCGGCACCTCGCCGACCACGTATCTGGCGGCTACCTTCGCGATGGCCTGCTCAAAGGCAAACCGGCTTTCCAGCGGCTGCGACTGCTTGGAGGCCCAGGCGCCGATCTGGGCCTGCTTCGGCCGGGTGGCGAAATAGGCGTCGGCCTCGGCGTCGGTCACCGGCGACACGGTGCCGCGGATGCGGACCTGCCGGCGCAGCGATTTCCAGTGAAAAAGTAAAGCCGCCTTAGGATTTGCGGCAAGTTCGCGGCCCTTTTGGCTGGCGATGTGGCTGTAGAACACGAACCCCTCGGCGTCATAGCCCTTCATCAGCACCATCCGCACGTCCGGCAGGCCTTCGGGGTCGACGGTTGCGAGCGCCATGGCGTTGGGGTCGTTCGGTTCGGCCTTCACCGCTTCCGCAAACCACTCGCCGAACAGCGCAAACGGCTCCTCGGCCGCGGTGAAATCACCGGATGTTAAGGGTGTCGGGTGTTTGATGGAGGTCGTGTCGGTCATTTGGAGTCCAAGAGTTGCGCCCGCCCGCGGCCAGAAGCGCGTTGCAGCCCCATGTCAGGTCAGCCTTATATAGGGCATGGGGACGCTTTGGCCTATCGGGGATCGGGCCGGCCGGCCCCGTGTTGGCCGTGGTTCTGATCGGCATCGGCACCGGCGGCTGCAGCCTTTCCCGAACCGACACAGGCTTCGCCAGGATGGGCGACGATAGCACGGGCTCCATCGGCCTGGCGGCCCCGGCGGCTCCGACCGAAAGCGATCTCGCCTTTGCCCGCAACGCGGCTTCCGACGTGCTGACCAAGGGCGACAAGGACGCCAGCCAACCCTGGGAAAATCCCGAGACCGGCGCCCGCGGCTCGGTGACGCCGTTGGCCCAGGCCTATTCCTCCGACGGGCGGACCTGTCGGGATTTCCTGGCAAGCTACGTCAACGGCCATTCGGAAAGCTGGCTGCAGGGCGCCGCCTGCCAGACCGGCCATGGCCAATGGGAAATCCATACGCTGAAACCGTGGAGGCAGAGCTAAGCCCAAGACGTCTAAGCTTTGCGTTGGGACGCTTTCTAAACTATTGAAAGGGCGCGCGATCACCTCTCACTCAAAGGCCCGGATCCCGGCGGATCACGCCCGTTGCAAAAATGCCACGAAGACCCCAAATGAAACTTCAGGCGGGCGCTTCGCCCGAACTTTAACATTTGATGATTCCCTGAAGGAGACCTGACGGATGCGCGACCCCTATGAGGTCTTGGGGGTGCCGCGGGGCGCCAGCGCTGCGGCGATCAAGAGCGCCTATCGCAAACTTGCCAAGAAGCATCACCCCGACAGCAACAAGAACGATCCGAAGGCTGCGGCCCGCTTTTCCGAAATCAATTCGGCCAACGAGATCGTCGGCGACGCGGACAAGCGCAAGCAGTTCGACCGCGGCGAGATCGACGCCGAGGGCAAGCCGCGTTTCCAGGGCTTTCCTGGCGGCGGCGACCCGCGCGCGCGGGCCGGCGGCTTCGAGACCCACACCTTCCGGACCGGTGGTGCGGGAGGCTTTGGCGGCGGCTTTGAGGACATCCTCAACAGCATGTTCGGCGCTGCCGCGGCGCGCGGGCCGCGTGGCGGAGCGGGCCCCGGCGGCAGCGCCTTCGAGTTCGACCCCGGCACCATCGCGCTTGACCTCGATGTTTCCGTCTCGATGACGGTGTCGCTGGAGGAGGCGGTCAAGGGCGGCGAGAAGCGCGTCCGCCTGCCCACCGGCAAGGAGCTCAATGTCAAGATCCCGGCCGGCGTGGTAGCCGGCCAGCAGATCCGGCTGAAGGGGCAGGGCGAGACCGCGCCCGGTCACCCGCCCGGCGATCTCCTGATCACCGTGAACATCGCGCCGCATCCGTTCTTCAAGGTCGATGGCAGCGATCTGCGCCTCGATCTGCCGATCACGCTGTATGAGGCAGTGCTCGGCGGCAAGGTTCGCGTGCCGACGCTCGGCAGCGCGGTCGAGCTGTCGATCCCGAAGAACACCTCAAGCGGCCGGACATTTCGGCTGAAAGGCAAAGGCCTGCCGAAAGCGGCCGGCACTGGCGACTTGTTTGTCACCACCCGCATCATGCTGCCGGACGGGAACGACGCCGAACTGGAAGCGTTGATGCAGAAGTGGCGCGACGCACATCCCTATCATCCACGCAGGGATCTGGCGTGATTGCGCGCGTCGTCTTATTGCCGACGGCATAAAAAGTGCGGCCTCGACCTGGGGGACCAGCGCGGTACAAAACCCCAGTCGAGGCCGCTTGCGTCGATCGGCGGATCGAACGCGCCACAATTTTTCGTGAGCACCTGGAGCGATATTGAGACGCGTCCATGTTCCAATTTCAGATTCTTAATGTCCGAATTTGGACGACCCCTCTCCTCTCAAATCGACGCGCCGTTCAGCCGCCTCTCTGCCAACCGCCCTTTTTTACGGCTTTTTCGGTCTGGTCGTAGACCAGCCGCGCGACCTGATTCAACCGCTCCTTGTTGTCGGAGGGGCCGCTCAGCACATAGCCGACGTCATCTTCGGACCAGTACATCGCGCCTGAATTTTCGGCTGCAGTGTAGCGCATCTGCGCAGTCCCGGTTTTCGACCTCGAGGCGTAAAGCGTGTAGCGTTCACCCGACGCGCTCTCGTACATCAGGAACGAGGCGGGTCCCGAGGGGCCGGGCAACAGCCGCCCTCCGACGAGCTTCAGCCCAGTCGTATCCAATTCCGGCGCACGGACGTCCCAGCCGCAACGCTTGGTCAGCCAGGTTTGCAGATGTGCGCGTTCGCTGCCGGGCACCTCGACCGGATGGCGAACCTCGACGATATAAAGCCGATGCGCGTCAAGCGCATCCGACGCCAAATTCTGGATTGCCGAGGGTGAATCCGCCGTGCCGCGTGCCAGCCAGCCGACACCACCTCCGCAGATGAAGGCCAGAAGCGTCGCGGCGATCGCGCCGTACATCCAGTTGCGCGGCCGCCGCACCAGCCGCTCGATTTCGAGCCGCTTCGGCACCGCCTCGTCGGCGACCGAATCGTAGCGCGCGTGCAGCGCCTCCGCCATTTCGCGCCAAGCTCTCACCCGCTCCGCATCGTCAGGATGGCCGGCGAGCCAGGCCTCGACATCGCCGCGACGCTCTGCCGGCAACTCATTGTCGACGTAGGCATGAAGTTCGTCTTCGGTGACGGGAATCTTTGGATTGGTCATGATCGTTGTCTCTTCTCGTTCGAAATCTTGCGGGCCGCCTTCCGTTCTCCCCCACGGAAGGACAACCTTGTCTGCAATCCGGTTACCCCAATAAACTCAGCCAAAAACTGCTCATGTATAAACTGATCACACATCAAGTTCGCCGTCATTTCACTCTCCGCAACGCCGGGCGCTCGCCCTCGAGTACGCCCTTGACATGGGCGCGCGCGCGCGCCAGGCGTGACATCACGGTGCCGATCGGTACGCCCTGAATGTCGGCGACCTCGCGGTAGCTCAATCCCTCCAGCATGACGAGCAGCAGCACAGCGCGCTGCTCCTCTACCAGCGTCGCCAGCGCCTTGGCGATGTCGCGGCTTTCGGCTTCGGTGCCGCTCGCATCGGGATTGTTCTCGAGCAGCGGCATGAATTGCGGTCGTCGGGCCAGCGATCGCCGCCTGTTCTTGTTGAGATTGGTCAGGATGGTGTAGAGCCAGCTCCTGACGTCGCCTCCAAGAAACAGCCGTTCCGAACGCAGTGCCCGCACCAGCGTATCCTGCACCAGATCGTCGGCTACGTCGGCGTCGCGCGTGAGCGCCCGCGCATACCGGCGTAGCGCCGGAATCATGGCTTCGACGCTCTCGCGAAACGCAGTCATTGCGCTCCCAGGGTTTTCCGACGGGAGTCCGTCGACCGGCGTTTGGTACCGGGCGTTCTGAACGCCACATTCAACTAACACCGAAATACAGCGCTTATTCCGCCCGCCAAGGTTGCGCACCAAACGCGGCCGACCCTGGCCGATTGGGGCTGTACCGGCCGAGGAGGCTAGTGTACCTCGAAACCGGGCTGTGGTTCACCGGAATTAGCTCGATTGGAAAACCGAATGACGCAAAATTCAGGTTTGATGAATGGCAAGCGTGGGGTGATCCTCGGCGTCGCCAACAACCGCTCGATTGCCTGGGGCATCGCCAAGGCCTGCCGCGCGGCGGGTGCGGAAATCGCCCTGACCTGGCAGGGCGACGCCCTGAAAAAGCGGGTCGAGCCGCTCGCCAGGGAGCTCGACGGTATCCTGCTCGGGCATTGCGACGTCACCGATCCCGCGACCATCGATGCGGTTTTCCAGGTGCTGAAGGAGAAATGGGGCAAGATCGATTTCGTCGTGCACGCGATCGCCTTCTCCGACAAGGATCAGCTCGACGGCCGCTATCTGGAAACCACGGCGGACAATTTCTCGAAGACCATGCTGATCAGCTGCTATTCGCTGACCGCGATCGCCCAGCGCGCCGAAAAACTTCTGCTCGACGGCGGCTCGATCGTGACGCTGACCTATTACGGCGCCGAGAAGTGGATGCCGCATTACAACGTGATGGGCGTGGCCAAGGCGGCGCTGGAGGCGAGCGTGCGCTATCTCGCGGCCGATCTTGGCGAGAAGAACATCCGCGTCAACGCCATCTCGGCGGGTCCGATCAAGACGCTGGCCGCCTCCGGCATCGGCGATTTTCGCTACATCCTGAAATGGAACGAATACAACGCACCGATGCGCCGCACCGTCACGATCGAGGAAGTCGGCGACAGCGCGCTGTATCTGCTTTCCGATCTGTCGCGCGGCGTCACCGGCGAGGTGCATCACGTCGATTCCGGCTATCACGTCGTCGGCATGAAGCGGCCGGATGCGCCGGATATTTCGCTGAGCAATTCCTTGAGCAAGGAGTAACCGATAGCTCCGATGCCCGCGCCGACCCTCTATTACATCCGCCATGGCGAGACCGAGTGGAATGTGCAAGGACGGCTGCAGGGCGTGCAGGATGTCCCGCTCGACGATCTCGGCCGCAGACAGTCGGTCGGCGCAGGGTACATCCTCGCCGGTCTCTTTGCGCGCGATGGGCGCAGCGAGACATCGTTGAAATTCGTCGCAAGCCCGCTCGGCCGGGCGCGGCAGACGATGGAACTGGTGCGCGATGTCTTGAAGCTCGCACGCCGATGATTACGCCATCGACGACCGTTTGCGCGAGATCGGCTACGGTCGATGGGAAGGATCGACGCTGGCGGAGGCGCAGGCCTTGGACCCCGGTCTATTCGCCCGGCGCCAGGCCAATAAATGGACCGTGTCGGCGCCGGGCGGTGAGACCTATGTTTCGGTGCAGGCGCGGGTGAGCGACTGGTATAGTCAACTCGCGGTCGACACCGTGGCCGTGGCCCATGGTGGCACCGCGCGGGCGCTGATGGTGGCGCTCGGCTTCGAGACCCCCGAAAGTGCCGCGGATTTGATGATCGAGCAGGGCGCGGTCTACGTGTTCGCAGACGGCGGATTGAGCAAGTATAGTTAATCCGTGGGACGTCATGCCCGGGACATAAGCGAGCGGAAGCGACGCCGTCCTTCGGGCGGCTACGCCCGGCCATAACGAAATTTAAGGTTATTTGACCACATGAACTGCCCGCGTTACGACATTGGGTAATCAGCGGGTTTCCCGAGTCTTCAAAATGTCCTTCAACACCTTCGGCCACATGTTCCGAGTCACGACCTTTGGCGAAAGCCACGGGGTTGCGATCGGCTGCGTGGTCGATGGCTGCCCGCCGCTGTTGCCGCTGACCGCTGACGATATCCAGCGCGATCTCGACCGCCGCCGTCCGGGACAGTCGCGCTTCACCACCCAACGCCAGGAGGCGGATGCGGCCAAGATTCTCTCCGGCGTGATGGCGCATCCCGAGACCGGCGAGCAGGTCACTACCGGCACGCCGATCGGGCTTTTGATCGAGAATACCGATCAGCGCTCGAAGGACTATTCCGACATCAAGGACAAGTTCCGCCCCGGTCACGCCGATTACACCTATGAGGCCAAATACGGCCTGCGCGATTATCGCGGCGGCGGGCGCTCGTCGGCGCGCGAGACCGCGATGCGGGTCGCGGCCGGCGCGATCGCGCGAAAAATCTTAGCCGGCATCCGCGTGCGCGGCGCACTGGTGCAGATGGGGCCGCACAAGATCGATCGTTCGAAATGGGATTGGGACGAGATCGCGCGCAATCCGTTCTTTTGTCCGGACAAGGATAGAGCCAGCTTCTTCGAGGACTATCTCGATGACATCCGCAAGAAGGGCTCTTCGATCGGCGCGGTGATCGAGGTGGTCGCCGAGGGCGTGCCGGCCGGATTGGGCGCGCCGATCTACGGCAAGCTGGATGCCGATCTTGCGGCAGCCATGATGAGCATCAACGCGGTGAAGGGCGTCGAGATCGGCGCGGGTTTTGGCGCTGCGGAATTATCGGGCGAGGAAAACGCCGACGAGATGCGGATGGGCAATCAGGGCGTCACGTTCCTGTCCAATCACGCCGGCGGCATTCTGGGTGGCATCTCGACCGGCCAGCCGGTGGTGGCGCGCTTTGCGGTAAAGCCGACGTCCTCGATCCTGTCGCCGCGCCGCACGGTGGATCGCAAGGGCGCTGAGACCGAAATCATCACCAAGGGCCGCCACGACCCCTGTGTCGGCATCCGCGCGGTGCCGGTCGGCGAAGCCATGATGGCCTGCGTGCTCGCCGATCATTTTTTGCGCCATCGCGGGCAGGTCGACGGCTAGCCAGAGAAAAGGGAATTCATGGCCACTTCATTCGTCCGCGCCCTGATTGGCTTGTTCGCGATCTCAAGCTCCGTCATTTCATTGGAAGAGGCGCGGGCCCAAGGCATCTTCCGCACCGAGATCTATCCGGTGCAGACGGTCACGCTCGGCACCGTCGATTTCCTGCTCGGCAAGAACGATGGCAAGCCCACGACGATCGCGGGGACGTTGCGAATACCAAAGCCCGGAACCGACCGGCTGCCGGCCGTGATCCTTGTACACGGCTCGGGCGGCGTCGGCTTCAATTCCGGAATGTGGGAGGACGAACTGAACAAGGCCGGCCTTGCCACCTTTGTCATCGACAGTTTTACCGGCCGCGGCATCAACAATACCATTGTCGATCAATCACAGCTTTCGTCTTACGCGATGATGAATGACGCCTTTGCCGCGCTCGGCGTGCTGGCCAAGCATCCGCGCATCGATCCCGGCAAGATCGTCGTAATGGGTTTCTCGAAGGGCGCCATACCCTCACTTTGCGCCAGCATGATCCGTTTCCAGAAGGCTTACGCGCCGGAGGGCGCAAGCTTCGCCGCCCATATCGGTTTCTACACGCCCTGCGACGTCGCGTTGATCGACGACGAAAAGGTCAGCACCAGGCCGATCCGGCTTTATCATGGCACAGCCGACGACTGGGTGCCGGTTGGCCCATGCCGCGACTACGTCGCGCGGCTGAAGAAGGCCGGTGCCGACGCAAGCCTGGTCGAATATCCCGGCGCGTATCATGCTTTCGACTACCAGAATATCCCCGGCACGATGCGTCTGCCGCAGGCGCTGACAGCGCGCAAATGCCGATTCGAGGAAAAGCAACCGGGCATGATCGTCAACAGCGATACCGGCCAGCCCGCCTCCGCCAACGACGCCTGCGTCGAACGTGGCGTCACCATCGCCTATAATGCCGAAGCGACTGGCGCCGCCCGCAAGGACGTCGTGGAATTTCTGACCGGCCTTTTCAACAAGTAGCTCCCGTCGTTATCGCCTGCGGCCGCATCTGCGCGCGGCTTCAAAAAAGCTTCCTCTTTCGGGAACGTCGTGAGACATGATGAGCGCCGTCCCGCTGCATACCGCGTTGACTCCGAGAATGCTTCCGGCCGGCATTTCCAGTTGCTCCTTGCCATCGCAGACGATCACGAGCGTCCTTCGGAAAACGGCGTTGCTGCCGTCAAAGCTCACGGCGTCGCACGGGAAGGGCGCGCGCGGCGAAAGCGAGTATCTTTGTCCCTGGGCGTGTGTTTCGGTGCAGACCGAAACCAACACCGTCACGATCACCGAAAAAATAGTGCCGATCTTCCTTGTCATCGCAATCCTCCTGGCCCTTCATGCCACTTTCGGCCTCCCTTTGCTTGGTGATCCGAGGCTGCCTGCGCGTTCGATAATCGACGTGACTTATTCGTGAACTTCGAGTTTTGGTTGCCGGCCCGGGTGGCTGCCGCCGCGCCGTTCCGCCTTGACCTTCCGGCAGCTTGCGCCGCAATGTGCCCGCCATGAACGCTAGTGATTTGCAGAAGCTGACCGACTGGCTGATCGACGGGGCGAGGTCTGCGCCGAGCCCGCCGCGGATGATGGCGGAGACCTGCGAACGCCTGGTCGCGGCGGGCCTGCCGCTTTGGCGCGTCGGCGTATTCGTGCGCACGCTGCATCCCGACATCATCGGCCGCAATTTCATCTGGCGGCCGGGGGCGGAAGTCGTTGTCGGCAGCGCCAACTACGAAACGCTGGATTCGCCGGGATTTCGAAACAGCCCGCTTGCGATCGTCTTTGGCGAGGGGCGGGAGGTCAGGGCGCTGCTCGACGGTCCCGATGGGAAACGCTTTTCGTTTTTTGATGACCTGCGCGAGGAGGGCGTCACCGATTATATCGCGCTACCGATCCTGCACATCGACGGATCGGTTCACGCGTCGAGCTGGACCACCAGGCAAGCAGGCGGCTTCACCGACGAACAACTCAACGTTCTCCGCTCGCTGATCCCGCCGCTGGCCCGGGTCATCGAAATCACCCGCCTGCGCTTCACCGCTTCGACCCTGCTCGATACCTATGTCGGCAACCGGGCCGGCGAGAAGATCATGGGTGGACAGATCAGGCGCGGCCATGCCGAAACCATGCAAGCGGCGATCTGGCTGTCGGACCTGCGCGGCTTCACCGCGCTGTCGGACCGGCTGCCGGCCGAGACCGTGGTCGAAATTCTCAATCAATATTTCGACTGTCAGGTGTCGGCGATCAAGACGCATGGCGGGGAAGTCCTGAAGTTCATGGGCGACGGGCTGCTCGCGGTGTTTCCGATCGACGAGTATGTCGGCGACGTCAGAAAGGTCTGCGCGCAGGCTCTCGAAGCCGCCAGAGAGTCGCGCACCAATGTCGAGGCCATGCAATTTCCGGTCGGCGAGGCTGTCGAACGCTTCCGCTTCGGCGTCGCTTTGCATGTGGGCCGGATTCTGTTCGGCAATATCGGCGGCGGCAACCGGCTCGACTTCACCTGCATCGGGCCTGCCGTCAATCTCGCCGCGCGGCTGGAGAAGATCGCAAGCCGCCTGCATCGCACCGTCGTGGCGTCGGCGGCCTTTGCGGACGCCTGTCCGGGCGGCTGGAAAGGTTTGGGCGAGTTTCCGATCGCGGGATTTTCGAAGACCGAGCGTGTCTACGGCCTGCTCGACGAGACGCCGGGCGGCTGAAACCGGCCGCGGCTACTCATTTCCTCGGGCAGGCGCCGTAACCGAATTTCCGTCGCGGCCCGATATCTCGTGAAAGGCCAGCGTATCCATATAGTGGTGGGACGTGACGTAGTCGCGCAAAGGCGCATTGTAGGCAGCGAGCATGTGGGCTGTGAGAGAGGGTGACACATTCCTGTAGTTGTCGTGCGCGGAGTGAAACAAAAGCGTCGCAGTGGGCTCGATGCAGACGTTCCTGATGCCAAGAAAAAGTGTGCAGGACGACTGGCAATGCCCCTCGATCCGGAACAACTCGCCGGACTGATTGTATTGGCTAACGACCGGATCGAAGCGGGCGTATTTTCCGCCCATTTCGTAGCCGGCGTTGTTGCCCGCCATCGCCGATGCCGAGCACAGCAGCAGCGCGCCGGCAAAGAGAGTTCGCATAGCGCTATTCCTCGGGTTCGGTGGTAAACAGCAGCGGATAGCCCTTGGCGCGGCCGGCGTCGGTGGCGCGCGTCGCCTTGGTTTCCGCGACGTCCTTGGTGAAGACGGCGACCACGCACACGCCGAGACGGTGCGCGGTGATCATGACCTTGTGCGCCTGGTCCTCGGTCATGCGGAATTCCGCCTTCAGCACCGCGACGACGAATTCGCGCGGCGTGTAGTCGTCATTGATGAGGATGACTTTGTGCAGCCGCGGGCGTTCGGTCTTGGTCTTGACCTTGGTTTTCGGCTTGGTGACAGCTTCGATCATTGCAGCCAGCACCTCCTGGCGCTTCTTGTCCGTTACTCTGATTCTTGTCCGTCATTGATTCTTGTCCGTCATTTCGGGCTCGATGCTTGGCATCGCCCCGGAATGACACTGCAAAAGAATACAGCCTCGGGGCCTGGTATGGAACCGGCGGACTTCACAATCGCATCATTGCAGCGGCGGAACGCTGCGCAGATACGCGATGATGTCGGCGAGGTCGGTTGCCTTCAGCCGGGCATAATAGTCATAGGCCATCGGCGGTTTGAGCTTCCGCCCGTCGCCAGAAGCCACAGACAACAGGCAAAGCAGAACCGCAACATGACACCCCCGATGATCAAAAGGGCCCTATATGCCACGGGAAACCGTTGCCGGAAAATCGGCGGCTCTGCCTTGGGTAGCGGCAAGCCCGCGAAAAAAATGCGGCGGAGTTGGGTGCGGCGGGTTTGCGACTAACTCGAAAGTGAACTCGGATGCGGGTTCCTGCTTTCCGTCGGCGGCATTGCGTGTCAACATTGTCTGACTTGTCGGGAGGGCCGCTGATGCACTGGTATGTCTCGATCGGGGCGGTGCTTGTCGCGGGAGCGATCGCCGGGGGCGACGTCGCGGGCCTTGCTGCGCCGAAGGCGGTCAATCAGCCGGGCACGAGATCGGCGGAAAAGGAAAACGCGGCGGTCGACGTCGAACTCGTGCTCGCGGTCGATGTCTCCTATTCGATGGATATGGACGAACTCGCGGTCCAGCGCGAGGGTTACGCGCAGGCGATCGTTTCAAAGGAATTTTTGCAGGCGCTGAAGAGTCTCCCGAACGGCAAGATCTCGATCACCTATTTCGAATGGGCGGCGTCGAGCGATCAGAAGATCATCATTCCCTGGCGGGTGATCGACGGTCCGGAGACGGCGGACGCGGTCGCCGAAGAAATCCTGAAAACGCCGATCCGCCGGGCCTCGCGCACCTCGATCTCCGGCGCGATCTATTTCGCGATGCCGCTGTTCGAGGCCAATCCGTATCCGGGCTTGCGGCGGGTCATCGACATTTCCGGCGACGGGCCCAACAACAACGGCGCGCCCATTCTCCCTGCGCGCGATGCTGCGCTCGCCAAGGGCATCACCATCAACGGCCTGCCGATCATGGTGAAGGAGCCGTCCTGTCGACCATGGATATCGAGAACCTCGACTGGTACTACGAGGATTGCGTGATCGGGGGCCCGGGTTCCTTCGTGGTGGCGATCAAGGACCGCGAGAAATTCAAGGAGGCGATCCGCACCAAGCTCCTGCTCGAAGTCGCAGGGCTCGCACCGAAACGGCCTGTCGTGCCGGTGGCCGAGAAGGAGCCGCGCGTTTCCTGCCTGATCGGCGAGAAGATCTGGCAGGACCGGTGGGGGCGGTGAATTAGCTGCCACGGATGCGCGCAGCGCGCCGCCGTTTTGCGGCGTGGTGCGCTGCTGATCCGGGGTCCATTTGGGTCCCGGCTCTGCGGAGCAGCCATAGCGCGTCGAAGACGCGCGTAAACGCGCTGATGGCACGCTGCACCGCGTCCGGGACACGCGAATGCTACCGCACAAACCGCGCCACCAGCTCGACATGCGGCGTATGCCGGAATTGATCCACCGGCGTCACGCCTTCGATTCTGTAGCCGCCGTCGATCAGGATACGCGCATCGCGCGCGAACGTCGCGACGTTGCAGGACACCGCGACGACCATCGGAATCTTGCTGGCGGCAAGCTGGGCGGCTTGCGCCTGCGCGCCCTGGCGCGGCGGGTCGAACACGACGGCGTCGAAATCGCGCAGCTCCTGCGGCACCAGGGGGCGGCGGAACAGATCACGCGTCTCGGCCTTGACCGGCTTCAGCCCCCGCGTCGAGGTTGCCGCCTTCTGCAACGCGGACACACTTGCCTCGTCGCTGTCGAATGCCGAAACCC
This sequence comes from uncultured Alphaproteobacteria bacterium, assembly GCA_963722265.1. Taxonomy (GTDB): domain Bacteria; phylum Pseudomonadota; class Alphaproteobacteria; order Rhizobiales; family Xanthobacteraceae; genus Bradyrhizobium. The sequence goes on from CAVRKR010000006.1 coordinate 869,133, forward strand.
GCGATTTCATGGCGAGCCTCAGCGCGAAGGGACCGACGCCGCAAAACAGATCGGCGATGTGTTTGGCGCGCTTGCAATGGTCTAGTACCAGCGCGGCGAGCGTCTCTTCGCCCGCGACGGTCGCCTGCAGGAACGATCCCGGCGGCAAGCCGACCTGTGCCAAGCCGATCGTGATGGTTGGAGGCATGCGCATCAACACCAGTTCGCCATGGCGCGTCAGCCGCGCCAGGCGATGTTGTTCGGCGACCCGCGACAGCGTGGCGATCAGGGGTGAGGGCAACGGCCCCGAGCCGCGCACATCGACATCGAGGCCGCCATCGGTTGCGGTCATCTGGATGTCGAGCGGCTTTCCGGTTGGCTTCAGCGGCTCGGCGATCGCCCAGGCCGCATCAAGCGCGCCGCGCAAGACCAGGGTCGAGGATCGGACAGCGATCGACCGGAACGATGTCGTGCGAGTTCGCCGCTGCAAATCCGACCTTGAGCACGTCGTGGGTGCCCATGCGGGCGTGAAGCGTGATCCGCCGCCGGCCCCGGCCGTGGGCGTCGATCAGCGGCTGCACCTCGCAGTCGATTTTCGCCTGCACAAGCGTCTCGACGACGAGGTTGCGTTTCCAGGCGCGGTAGCGCTCGCTTTCCCAATGCTGGATGGCGCAGCCGCCGCAGGTGCCAAAATGCTGGCAGAACGGCGCGATGCGCTCCGGGCTTGCCTGCTCGATCTCCAACAGGCGCCTGCGGTCGGGATGGTGACCCGGCGCGGGCGCCACCTCGACCGTCTCGCCGCCGAGCGTGTAAGGCACGTAAAGGGTCTCTCCATCGGCAAAGGCGACGCCGTCGCCGAGATGGCCGACATGGTCGATGGTGAGGCGCTCAACCACGGCGCGCGCCCATGAAGAATTCGGTGTTGCCGTCGCCGCCCGTGATCGACGACGGAAAGCTGCGGATGTCCGTGCAGCCGAGCGAAGCCGCAAAGGCGGCGATGTCGTCGCAGACCTGCCGGTGCACTGCTGCGTCGCGAATGATCCCGCGCTTGGAATGTTTTCGCGCAGCCTCGAATTGCGGCTTGATCAGCGCCAGAAGGCTCATGGGGGCGGCCGCCAGCGAAAGCGCAACCGGCAGCACCGCCTTCAGGGAAATGAAGCTGACGTCGATCACGACGACGTCTGGCCGCGCCGGCAGGCGCCTGCCTTCGAACGCGCGGATGTCGGTCTCTTCCATGGCAACGATCCTGGGGTGGTCGCGCAGCGAGTGATGTAATTGTCCGCGCCCGACGTCGATGGCGAAAACCAGGCTGGCGCCGTTGGCCAACAGCACTTCGGTGAAGCCACCGGTCGAGGCGCCGACATCGAGACAGACGTGGCCCTCGATATCGATCGGGTACTGCTCCAGCGCGCCCGCCAGCTTGACGCCGCCGCGCGAAACATAGGGGTGCGCCGGCTCCGCCTGCAAGATGGCGTCAGTGGCAATGATCTCGGATGGCTTATTGACCGGCTTGCCATTGGCAAAGACGAGGCCCGCCTCGATGGCCGCCTGGGCGCGCGCGCGGCTTTCGAACAGCCCGCGCTCGACCAGCAATATGTCGGCGCGCTTGCGGAGAGGGGGAGTGGTGCTGTCGCGCCTGGCCAAGCTCACCTCGATCGCGGGGCATCCGTGGAGGCCAGTCGTTCGGCGGCCATGCGAACGCACGTCTCGAACGCGGTCAGGTCATGCCAGATGTCGTCGGGCCTTTGTCGCGGCGCCACCAGCGCGCAGCCATGCAGGTCGAGCGCGTGAATCATCATCAGATTGTCGGCAAGGCCAAAATCCTCCACCGTCAAGCCCTGGGCGTCGATCAGGCGCCCGTCGTGCGGGGTGACCTCGGTGAATTCGCGCACGCGATTCGCGTAGGAGGAGGGGTCGTTGGTATACCCGAGGCACAGTTTGCCGCGTCCTGCCATATAGCCGAGTTCGTAGACCGTGCCGGCATCGGCGCTGGGCCCGCGAAACGGCGTCAGGTTGGCGATGATGGCACTGGCCTGGTTCATCATGGCTTCATTGCCGCGGAAGATCTGCGCGGAGGGATGGGTTGAACTCAGGTCAACTTCGTTATCGAGGGGAAAAAGCCCCATCAGTCCGTAGCGCTTGCACAAATCGACTTTTCGCCGTCCAACTTCGACAGCATTGACCAGGAAAACGTCGGGTCCAGCGAGATAGATTTTCATATTCGCATTTCCAAATTGGGTTATTTTCCGCCTATACTACCTCAACGCGAGGAGGGCGCATGCCCCTATTCACTGCAGCCGATCGTGTACCGCTTTATGTTCATCTGCGCACTTTTGAAAGTGACTTTGACAAGTCGCAAAGCCAGATGCGCGCTATTTCGTCCGCATGGACCGCGGCGGTGCTGGCCGCCATCGGGCTGCTCATCACAACCGCGGCCACGCCGATTGTGATACCTCCGAACGCAACACTCAATCCGGAGGGCCTAATTGACTTTCGGGCCGACGCCCTGGCCTATCTGAAGGCGGTGATCTGCCTCGTCGGGAGCGCGGGCGTATTGGCATTCTGGTACGTCGATCAGGGCGTGTACCAGCGGCTGTTGCACTCGGTGTTCGCCTACGGGCTCTTCGTCGAATCCAGCGAGCCCGATCTGCCGCAGGTCCGTTCCAGCATGTATCTCGCCAATCTCGATGTCACCAACCGCCTCGGCATCTTCTATCGCGCGCAATTCTGGCTGTTCGTGGTGATCTCGATTGGTATCGACGTCGTCAGCCGCACGGTCGGGCACAGTGCTATCGATCGAGGAGTCTGGTACCTTATCGCGGCGCATGTCGGCCTGGCATTTTGCTGGGACCGATTCAGCTCCAACACCTGGCCGTCGCTCGACGAAACGATCCGTGACTTCTATCCGGAACTTGCGACGAGATTGCCGGCCCGGCGCGGGACCGTTGTCCAGCCGTCGCGATTTGCCAATTCAACTGACCCCAATATGCCGGCGTTTCTGGCGCGAATCCGCCACCAAGGCCTTCAAAACCAAGACCCTCAAAACCAAGTCGTCCAACACCCGGACGTTCAAGAGGAAGGCTGAGCCTTTCTCAGGCGAGCTTCACCGTCTCGGTCTTGAAGTCCTTGCCGAGGGCCTCGAACACCTTGGCGACGATGCCCTTGGCGTCGAGGCCGGCGCGGGCGTACATCGCGGCCGGCGAGTCGTGGTCGAGGAACACGTCGGGCAGCACCATCGCGCGCATCCTCAGGCCGCCGTCGAGCATGCCGTGCTCGGCCAGCGTCTGCATCACGTGGGAGCCGAAGCCGCCGATCGAGCCTTCCTCGATGGTGAGCAGAATTTCGTGGTCGCGCGCGAGCTTCAGCACCAGGTCGACGTCGAGCGGCTTCATGAACCGCGCATCCGCAATGGTGGTGGAAAGCCCGTGCGCCGCCAGTTCGTCCGCCGCCTTCTCGCATTCGGCCAGACGCGTGCCGAACGACAACAGCGCGATCTTGTTGCCTTCGCGGATGACGCGGCCCTTGCCGATCTCCAGGGGAACGCCGAATTCGGGCATCTCGACGCCGCGGCCTTCGCCGCGCGGATAGCGCACCGCGCTCGGGCGATCGTTGATCGCCACTTGCGTCGCCACCATGTGCACCAGCTCGGCCTCGTCGGAAGCCGCCATGATGACGAAATTCGGCAGGCAGCCGAGATAGGCATTGTCGAACGAGCCGGCATGGGTCGCGCCGTCAGCGCCGACAAGTCCGGCGCGGTCGATCGCAAAGCGCACCGGCAGGCTCTGGATCGCGACGTCATGCACAACCTGGTCGTAGCCGCGCTGCAGGAACGTCGAATAGATCGCGCAGAACGGCTTGTAGCCTTCGGTGGCAAGACCGGCGGCGAATGTCACCGCGTGCTGCTCGGCGATGCCGACGTCGAAAGTGCGGTCGGGGAAGGCCTTGTTGAAAATGTCGATACCGGTCCCGGACGGCATCGCCGCGGTAATGCCGACGATCCTTTCGTCCTTCTGGGCTTCCTTGACGAGGCTCTGGCCGAACACGTTCTGATAGGCCGGCGCGTTCGGTTTGGCCTTGGCCTGGGCGCCAGTGGCGACGTCGAACTTGACCACGGCGTGGTATTTGTCGGCGGAAGCCTCGGCGGGACCGTAGCCCTTGCCCTTTTGCGTGACGACGTGGACCAGGATCGGGCCGTCTTCCATGTCGCGGACGTTCTTCAGGACCGGCAGCAGGTGGTCGAGATTGTGGCCGTCGATCGGGCCGACATAATAGAAGCCGAGTTCCTCGAACAGCGTGCCGCCGCCGACCATGAAGCCGCGCGAATATTCTTCGGCGCGGTTGGCGCGATCGGCGAGCACTTTCGGCAAATGCTTGCTGAGCTGCTTGGCGGCCGCGCGCACCGAGCGGTAGGTCCTGCCCGAATAAAGCCGTGACAGATAGGCCGACATCGCGCCGACCGGCGGCGCAATCGACATGTCATTGTCGTTGAGGATGACGATCAGGCGAGAATTCATCGCGCCCGCATTGTTCATGGCCTCGTAGGCCATGCCCGCCGACATCGCGCCGTCGCCGATCACGGCGATGACATTATTCTTGCCGCCGGAGAGGTCGCGCGCCACCGCCATGCCAAGCGCTGCGGAAATCGAGGTCGAGGAGTGGGCGGCGCCGAACGGATCGTAATCGCTTTCGGTGCGCTTGGTGAAACCGGAAAGGCCGCCGCCGGTGCGAAGCGTGCGGATCCGGTCACGCCGGCCGGTCAGGATCTTGTGTGGATAGGCCTGGTGGCCGACGTCCCAGATCAGGCGATCGCGGGGTGTATCGAAAATGTAGTGCAGGGCGGTGGTAAGTTCGACCACGCCGAGACCGGCGCCAAAATGCCCGCCGGTGACCGAAACCGCATCGATGGTTTCCTGCCGAAGTTCGTCGGCGACCTGCCGGACTTGTTCCACCTTGAGCCGGCGCAAATCGGCGGGGGTGTGGATCGTATCGAGAAGCGGCGTCTTACTGAATGTGGTCACAGCGATCTTCCAATTTGCAGGTCGGGAACAACGGCCCGACGGGAGATGGGTTGCGCAGGTTCAGCGCAGCGAACCCAGGCGCCGGATGCCACCTCGGCAGGCCGGAGCCCAACCTGGTAGTGTAGATGCGCGCCGGATTGTTCAATGTGATATCCATCACCTTTGACGGTTCCACCCTTGCCAGCAATTTTCTTGAGCTATTTGAAGTACTTATCTTCGTCAGAAAAAGACGCGAAACACCCTCCGCCAGCCCATAACCCCCAAACCATTACACTAAAGTGGCGGCCAAAGCCAACCCGCCGCGGTTCCGTGCTGCCGGAAACCACGGCGGGCGATGGGTCAGGATTCTCAACTAAGACGGCGCGCCGGGGTTCCTTTTTTGGCCAAACGGCGGCAATCGGCGTAGCTCGAGACGCATTTCGAGCATTTTCGGCGCAAGGCAGCGACCACGCGGCCTTTAACTATATCCGCATGGCGCCATGACTTCTGCGCGTGCCCGGCCGCTTCGTCATCACTGCACGTCGAGCGGCTCGGTTCCGGTCGGCTGGCCGTTGGCGTCGGTGGTGATCTTGTCCACCCGCGCTTCCGCCTGCCGCAGCAATTCCTCGCACCGCCGCTTCAAGGCCTCGCCGCGCTCATAGATGGTGACGGATTCTTCCAGCGGCACCTTGCCGTCCTCGAGCCGCTTCACGATCGATTCGAGCTCCTCGATCGCGCGCTCAAAGCTCAGCTTCTTGACGTCCGCCTGGGTGTTTTCGGCCATGCTGCTTTCCTAAAGGTGCGCTTGCCAGCTAATCAGAGATAGTTACGCGGTCGCCGTGTGGCGAGCATTTGCGCCCATCAATGCGGCGACGTGGCTTGCTACCGATTCTTTCAGCCCCTGCAGATCATAGCCACCCTCGAGCACCGAGACAATTCGTCCTCCCGCGCTTGAATCGGCCAAATCCATCAGCTTGCGCGTGACCCAGTCGAAGTCTTCGGCCTTCAGGTTGAGCGAGGCCAGCGGATCGCGATAATGCGCGTCGAAACCTGCGGAGATGATGATCAGCTCGGGGCTGAATTTGGTCAGTTGCGGCAGGATCACGTTTTCGAATGCCGCGCGGAATTTCGCGCCGCCGTCCTCCGAGGCAAGCGGTGCGTTGACGATGTTGTCGTGTTCGCCGCGCTCGCCGCTGGCGCCGGTGCCGGGAAACAGCGGCATCTGGTGCGTCGAGCAATACATCACGCTCTTGTCGGCCCAGAAAATCTCCTGGGTGCCGTTGCCGTGGTGAACGTCGAAGTCGACCACGGCGGCGCGGCTGATGCCGTATTTGCGCTGGGCGTGACGGGCGGCAATCGCGACATTGTCGAAAAAGCAAAAGCCCATCGGCTTGTTGGTTTCGGCGTGATGGCCCGGCGGACGAATCGCCACGAACGCATTGTTGTGGGCGCCCGACATCACCGCATCGGTGGCGGCGACCGCGCCGCCGACCCCGCGCATCACCGCTTCCCAGGTTCCCGGCGACATCGAGGTGTCGCCGTCGAGATAGATCAGGCCGTCTTTGCGGCGCGATACGCCTGAGCTCGCTGACATAGTGCTCGTCATGGCAGAGCGTGACCAGATCGAGGCTGCCTTCCGGCGCCTCGCTCCGCACCAGCGCGTCAAAACGGCTTTCGCCCAGTATCGCGTTGACGGCGCGCATCCGGTCGGGCCGCTCGGGATGTCCGGGCGGGGTCAAATGGTCGAGGGTCGCCGGATGGGTCAGAAGAAGCGTCGTCATGCACTGCCTTTGCGCGTGGGGCGCGCCTTTCGAGGAAGGGCTAATGTAAGGGGTTGGTGGCTCTGGGGAAAGAGCTGAGGCAGGAGCAAAGGTCAGAGCAAGAAGTTGAGACCGTCGTTCCGGGATGGTGCGTTAACAACCCGGAATCTCGAGATTCTGCGATGTGCAACTGCACGGCGTAGTTCGATGTTTCACATCGCCCCGGAATGACTTCGCCCCTAATTCTGCCGCGCGATGCGGCCGGCCGCCGCCGGCGCGATCGGGCTGTTGGCCTGGAAATACGCATAGAGCGCGTCGACGTCAAAGACGCCGAATTGCGGCGCGGTGCCGTCCTTCAATACCGTGAAACCGTCGCCGCCGACGGCGAGATAATTGTTCACCGTGACGCGATAGCTTTTGGCCGGCTCGATGCGCTCGCCGTTCAGCGACATCGAAGCGGCGACCACGCGCTCGCCATACGGCTTCGCGCCGTCCCAGGCGTAGGCAAAGCCCTTCGAGACCTGGAGGATGCGCGGCCGCTTCGGATCGAGCCATTGCTGCTCGAGCATGTTCTTGATCTGCTCGCCGGTCAGCGTCAGCGTCACGAGCTGGTTGCGGAACGGCTGGCTCGCGAACACGTCGGCATAGGTCACCGCGCTGTCTTGCTTGCCGGCGATGTCGGTGCGGATGCCGCCAGGATTGGTGAACGCCATCACGGCGCCGCCAGTGCCGGCGGATGAAGTCGCGGCCAATTGCGCATCGGCGATGATGTCGCCGAGCGCGCTCTCGCCGGCATCGTTGGGCGTGCGCGACAGCGTCTCGGTGACCGACCCCGCCCGGCGGTTGGCGATGGGGGCGGCGAACTTGTCGTAAGCCTCGAGCAAGCGCGGTCTGTTCCGGATCCTTGGCCAGGGTGCCGCTGCGGACGATGAGATTGTCGGCCTTTGCGCTGACGACGTCGCGGGTGACGGGATCGAGCTTGAGGTCGATCGCGGTGACGAGCGTGCCGTATTTGTCGGCGGAAGTGACGAGCCGCCCGTCGATCTCGCAGACATAGGCCTGATGGGTGTGGCCGCTGACCACGACATCGACCGCGCGATCGAATTTCTTGACGATGTCGACGATGGCCCCTGATATGCCGGGACATTCGTTGTAGTCGCCGGTCGGATAGCCGCCTTCGTGGATCAGGACGACGATGGCCTCGACGCCGCGCGCCTTCAATTCCGGGACAATCGCATTCACGGTGTTGGCCTCGTCTTTGAATTCAAGGCCCGCCGCACTGGTCGGCGAAATGATGCCGGCAGTGCCTTTCAGCGTGAGGCCGATGAAGGCAACGGGAATTCCATCGAATTCCCTGATCTCGTAAGCAGGAAAGATCGTCTTGCCGGTCGCCGTCTCGATGGTGGAAGCCGCAAGGTAGTGGAATTTCGCGCCCTGGAACGGATGCGGCCCCTGGCATTTGTCGATCGGGTGGCAGCCGCCGTTCTGCATGCGCTTCAACTCGTCCTTGCCCTCATCGAATTCGTGATTGCCGACGGAAGCAATCGCAAGCCCCATCATCGACATCGATTCGATCGTCGGCTCGTCATGGAACATCGCCGACAGAAACGGGCTCGCGCCGATCAGATCTCCGGCCGCAACGAAGATCGTGTTCTTGTGGCCGTCGCGAAGCTGTTTCACCAGCGTCGCCATCTGTTCGGCGCCGCCGGCGGCTACAGCGATCTTTTTGGTCTTGTCGTCGGGATCGGCGATCTTGATCCCGCCGGAGGGCGGGCGAAGGTAGCCGTGGAAATCGTTGATCGCGAGGATTCGCAAGTCAACGGACACCGTCTGGGCCGTGGCCCGCGAAGTCGGGGCAGCAGCAGCCAGCGCAAGTGCGGCGAGTGCTAGCGAAAGCGGATATCTCATGACGTTATAATAGCGGGTCAGCACAACGATTTCACGAAAGTTCCATTACTTCCCACGGTAACGCAGCGCATCAACCAGCAGGGTGAACGCCGGCGTTGGTTGTCGGCGGCTTGGATAATAAAGGTGATAGCCCGAAAAGGGCGGACACCAGTCCTCGAGTACCCGTTTGAGACGACCCTTCGCGAGAAGCGGCTGTGCCAGATCCTCGGGCACGTAAGCGAGGCCGAATCCGGCCAACGCTGCATTGAGCATCTGATAGCTGCCGTTGAAGACCAGCCGGCCTTCGACGCGCACTTTGAGTTCGCGCGGGCCTTTTTCGAATTCCCATGCATATAGCCCGCCCTGCGTCGGCAGGCGCAAATTGATGCAACTGTGGCCGATCAGGTCCTGCGGCCTTTTCGGTTCGGATCGCTTTCTGAAATATGAGGGCGCGCCTACCACCGCCATACGCATGTCCGGCCCAATGCGTACCGCGATCATGTCCTTCGCCACTTGCTCGCCGCTTCGCACGCCGGCGTCGAAACGCTGCGTGACGATATCCGTCAATCCGGAGTCTGTGCTGATCTCGACATTGATGTCCGGATACTTGGCGAGGAATTGCGTGAGCCTGGGCCAGAGCAGGGTGTCGAGGGCGTATTCGGTGGCCGTGATCCGAATGGTGCCTGCGGGCTTGTCCCGAAGCTCGCTCAAGGCGGCAACCTCGGCTTCGATTTCGGCAAACCGCGGGCCAAGCGCGTGAAGCAGGCGCTCGCCAGCTTCCGTCGGTGCGACGCTGCGTGTGGTACGGGCCAGGAGACGAACGCCCAGCCGCTCCTCGAGACCGCGGATGGTATGGCTCAGCGCGGACTGCGACAGTCCGAGCCTGGCTGCGGCTTTTGTGAAGCTGCACTCGTTCGCAACGGTCACGAAGGCCAGCAGGTCATTGAGGTTCTTGCCGCGCATTCATGAATCCAACTCATAAGTACATGCCTATTTTTAAGCCTAATCGGCTTGCGTTGCATCTCCTAAATGATCGGTGACAGGCGAGGGAGGAAGACCATGGAAATCAAGCGAAACGGCTCGCGGCCGTCCGGCCGGGGACCGGCCGATTATTTCACAGGCCAGGTTCGCGTTGACCCGCTGTTTGAGGCGCCGGCACCTGCGCGCGTTCGCGGCGCCAGTGTAACCTTCGAACCTCGTGCCCGCACGGCCTGGCATACGCATCCGCTTGGTCAGACTTTGATCGTCATCTCCGGACTCGGGCGGGTGCAGCGTGTGGGTGGCGCGATCGAGGAAATTCGACCCGGCGACGTCGTATGATTTGCGCCCGGCGAGAAGCATTGGCACGGCGCAGCACCAACCATCGCCATGACGCATATCGCGATCCAGGAAGAACTCGACGGCAAGGTTGTCGACTGGATGGAAAAGGTTAGCGACGGGCAATACGGCGCCTGAACGGAGAAGAGCAATGCTGAAGCGCAAACTTGCAAACAAACTGGAAGTCTCGGCCATTGGCCTCGGCTGCATGGGCTTAAGCTTTGGCTACGGTCCGGCGGTCGATAAACAAACGGGGATCGCACTGATACGATCGGCCGTTGAACGCGGCGTAACATTCTTCGACACCGCCGAAGTCTACGGCCCGTTCACGAGCGAGGAACTCGTGGGCGAAGCACTGGCGCCGTTCCGGAAAGACGTCGTGATCGCCACCAAATTCGGTTTCGACATCGATCCGGTTACACGCCAGCAGCGCGAACTCGACAGCCGGCCGGCGCATATCAAGGAAGTTGCCGAAGCCTCGCTCAGGCGGCTCAAGACCGAGACCATCGATCTGTTCTATCAGCACCGCGTGGACCCGAATGTACCGATCGAGGATGTGGCGGGCGCGGTGAAGGATCTGATCCGAGAGGGCAAGGTCAAGCATTTCGGGCTTTCGGAGGCAGGCGCGCAGACGATCCGGCGTGCCCATGCGGTCCAGCCAGTCACGGCACTTCAGAGCGAGTATTCGCTCTGGTGGCGGGAGCCCGAGAAGGAGATCCTGCCGGCGCTGGAAGAACTCGGGATCGGACTTGTACCCTATAGTCCGCTGGGCAAGGGCTTCTTGACGGGCGCCATCAGCGCGAGCACGACGTTCGACAAGACCGATTTCCGCAATGTCGTCCCGCGCTTTTCGCCCGAGGCTCGCAAGGCCAATCAGGCGCTCATCGATCTACTTGGCCAGATCGCCAAACGAAAGGGAGCGACATCGGCGCAGATCGCGCTTGGGTGGTTGCTCGCGCAAAAGCCATGGATCGTGCCGATCCCTGGCACAACCAAGCTGCATCGCCTTGAAGAAAATATCGCAGCCGCCGCCGTCGTACTGACGGCGAACGACCTTCGCGATATCGAGCGCGTTCTCTCGCAAGTTACGGTGCAAGGCGCCCGATACCCCGAACAGCTGCAAGCGCTCGTCGGCCGCTGAGGGGCGGGCGCTTCACCCCTTCTTGCGCGACAGGAATGCCTGGAAGGCCGCCACCGCCTCCGCCGAACGCATCCGTTCGCCGAACAAATGGCCTTCCTGGTCGATCCGGCGGGTCAGCTCTTCCGGCGGCGGCCGCACCAGCTTTCGCGAAATCGCGACTGCTTCCGCCGGCAGCGCGCAGATCTCGCGCGCTACCTTGCGCGTCTCGGCTTCCAGCTGATCCGGCTCGACCACCGCATTGACGAAGCCGGCGCTACGTGCGTCTTCGGCGCTTAGCGAGCGTCCCATCACCAGCATCGCGAACGCCCGCTGATGTCCCATCGCGCGCGGCGCCAACAGGCTGGAGGCGCCTTCCGGCACCAGGCCGAGATGGATGAAGGGCGTCGAGAAGCTGGCGGAGGTCGAGGCGAGCACGTAATCGCAATGAAACAGCATAGTGGTGCCGATCCCGATCGCGATGCCGTCGACGGCGGCGACGATCGGCTTGGCGTTGTGGGCCAGCGAATAAAGGAATTTCACCGCGTCGGAGGCGCGGGCAGCACCTGTGTTCGACGTGCCGTCTTTCAAAAAATCCTCGAGATCGTTGCCGGCGGTGAACACGCCGCCTCCGCCCGAGATCGTGATGCAGCGGATCGAAGCGTCGCCCTGTGCGGAATCGATCGCCTCGCTCATGCCGCGATACATGGCTTGCGTGAGCGCGTTCTTCTTTTCCGGCCGCCGCAGCGTGATTGCGCGAACGGCGTCCTCGTCGGCGATTCTCAGGTGGTCGGTCATACGTCGTCTCCGGATGCAACCGGCAAAGGTTACCGCTGGCTAAGCTTCGCATCATAGCCTACATCATCCCCGGTGAGGCCCAAACGACCCGGCATTCTTCGCGGGAAGCGGCACAACAAGGGAATAGGCAATGCAGTTGACGGGAATCCATCATCTCACCGCGATTTCAGCGAAACCGCGCGAGAACCTGGCCTTTTATACCGGCTTGCTCGGCATGCGGCTGGTCAAGAAGACCGTCAACCAGGATGACGTCAGCGCCTATCATCTCTTCTACGCCGATGGGAAGGCCAACCCGGGCACCGATCTCACCTTCTTCGATTTTCCGGCACCTCCGGAGCGGCGCGGTACCAACAGCATTTCCGCGACGTCTTTGCGCGTGGCGGGCGAAAAAGCCCTCGGATTCTGGCGCGATCGCCTGCGCAAGGCTAGCGCTCACACCGGCGAAATCGCCGAAGTCGGTGGCCGGCTGACGCTGCCCTTTGAAGACGGCGAGGGCCAGCGCCTGGTGCTGGTCGACGACGGCGGCGCCGGTTCCGCGTCGCCCTGGGAGAGGAGCGCTGTTCCGATCAAGCATCAGATCCGCGGGCTCGGTCCGATCGTTTTGAGTGTGCACGATGTTGCGCGCACCTCGATGGTGCTCACTGCGGTCATGAACATGCGGCATGTACGCGCCTATGCCGCGCCCGACGCGAGGGGCGAGGTTCAGGTATTCGCGATGGGCGAGGGAGGACCTGCCGCCGAACTGCACGTCGTCGAGCAGAAAAATTCACCGATGGCCCGTCAGGGCGCGGGCGGCGTGCATCACGTCGCCTTCCGCACGCCCGACGAGACGCAATATCACGCCTGGACGCAGCGCCTGCGCGAACTCGGCATTCCCAACAGCGGCGAGGTCGACCGCTTCTACTTCCGCAGCCTGTATTTCCGCGAGCCGAACGGCATCCTGTTCGAGATCGCCACCGACGGCCCCGGCTTTGCCACCGACGAGCCGATGGACAAGCTCGGCGAAAAACTCGCGCTGCCGCCATTCCTCGAACCGCGCCGCGCCGCGATCGAGGCGGGGTTGAAGCCGATCGGGTGAAAAAATGTAGCCTGGATGAGCCAACGGGTCGCGCGAATGCGCGCCCGATGACAGGCTCCGCGACATCCGGGGCTTCCTTCCAATTCCCGCACGTCGCTACGCTCATGCGGGCTACGCTCCTGCTTTGCCCTGGCATCACGAATTTGAGAAGCCAAAGTTCCCCAATACCCCCGCCAAAGAGGCCCCAACCTCTCCACCGTACCGCCTTGGTTTGGTCAAACCGGGGTGAAGTCTGGACCAGGTGGTACCCGTAGATCCGCCGGCGGTCGGCATGAGCCGGCGACGTGGCACAGAGTACGGAGAGCCAATGGATTCCTCGCTGAAACCGAAACAAGCCGACGATCCGCACGATTTCGTGGTGGTCCCGCCCGATGTGGTTCGGGTTGCGCCGTCGGATGACGAGATTTCCGATTTGTTGCGCGCCGCCGCGCGGCAACGTTCCGACGGACAGGTCCGCAACGTCGATCCCATGGCCGAGCTGTCGGTCTTGCCGGCCGATGCGACGTTCAGGCCCACGGCCGTCAACGATGACGTTGCGCCCGCAACCGGCCGGTCGACCGGAAGGCGATTGATGCGCGCGCTCGCCGCGGTGCTGCTCGCGGCGTGCGTTGGTGCTGCGGCGATGGCCTGGCAGGCCTCCGGCTACGCCGCGAAAAAGCTGGTCGCCAAATGGATACCGCAATTCGCGTTGACCAGTTCGCTGACGCTCGACAAGCTCCGCCTCGGCGCGGAATCTTCGCCGCCTGCCAACGAGCCTCCCGCCAACGAGAGTGCGGTGGCGGTGGATGCGCCGCCTGCGCAAGCCGTTTCGCCTGAGCAAGCCGGGCCCGAAGGGGCTGCCGCAAACGCCGCCGCGCCCCTTTCGGATTCCGCGCCGTCGCTTCAGTCGATGGCGCGCGATCTTGCGAACGTCAGCCAGGAGGTCGAAGCGCTCAAGGCCGGCATCGCCGAATTGAAGGCGAGCCAGCAGCAAATGGCGCGCGACCTCGCCAAGGCATCGGAAAAGTCATCGGAGCCGAACGCGCGCGCCAAACTCACTTCCGCTGCGCCGCATCCGCCTGTCGCCCGCAAGCCCGCGCCGGCCTATTCGCCGACGCCGACCGCTTTAGTGCCCGCCTACAGGCCGACGCCGTCGCCCTATTCGGCGACGCAGACCGTGGGGGCGTCTCCCCCGCCGCAAGTCGCTCAACCCTACGCGCAACCTTACGCGCCACGTCAGGTTGAGCCCTTGCCGCCGCCCGCGCCGCCTCAGCTTCCGCCCGAACCAGGGTTCGGCTCGGTGCCGCGCCCGCCAATGCCGGTGCAGTAGCCGCAAAGTCTGCCCAGTGCGGTGAACACTTGCGGTATGGTTCCCGCTCGCGAGGAACCAATCGGGCTGCGGGCGGCTTGGTTCGTAAATCTCGAAGACCGGGAGACTGCCATGAAGATCGTAACGATCGTTTCGGCCGGTGCTGCCCTCCTTATCCTCACCTCGGCGGCTTTGGCCCAACAAGCGCACAACGGTATAATTACCGGGATCAACCGGCTCAACAACAGCATCGCGATTCGCCAGATACAGAACGGCACCGTCGGCGCGAATGCGGGCGAGGCGTCCGAAGAATTCAAGGTGCAAAGCGGCGTGTCGCTGGATGATTGGCACGCGGGCGACAAGGTCAGCTTTACCGCCACGGAAACGGGCAAGACCCGGACGATTACGAAACTGCAGAAGCCGTGAAACTTGAGCAGGTGATGTGGAGTGCGTAGGGCGGATTAGCGCAGCGTAATCCGCCGCTACGTCGTCAAAATGGCGGATTACGCCTTCGGCTAATCTTACTGAGTCAGAAGGTCGCGGCCGTTGTGGTTGAGAATCAAATAATTGAAGAGATTCAGATTTTGGCGCGTGGAGGGCCAGATGAATCTCAAGCACGGCAAGGACAGCGAAGTACGATTTGCGGGGTATGTTGAAGGGCTTTCGAGCGTCATTGGTCATGCGGACCGAGCTGGGCCGCTGCGCGATTATTGCACCGGTTTGATACTGCCTGGTGAGCGCAAGAGCGTCGAGCCAATGGCGGCGAGGACGGCTCCAGCGCGGACGGCGGCCCAGCATCAGTCGCTGCTGCACTTTGTCGGTATCGCGACCTGGTCGGACGAGAAGGTGTTGGGCAAGGTGCGCGAGATGGTGCTGCCGGCGATGACAAAGGACGGGCCGATCGAGGCCTGGATCATCGACGACACGTCGTTCCCGAAGCAGGGTAAGCATTCGGTCGGCGTGCACCACCAGTATTGCGGGCAGCTCGGCAAGCAGGCCAATTGCCAGGTGACTGTGTCGCTGTCGATTGCCAACCACTCCGCCAGCCTGCCAGTGGCCTATCGGCTGTACCTGCCGAAGGATTGGACCAAGGATCGTGCACGCCGCAAGAAGGCAGGCGTGCCTTCGAAGATCGGGTTCAAAACCAAACCGGAGATCGCACTCGATCAGATACGGTGGGCCTGCGAAGCCGGCTTGCCCTGCGGGGTCGCATTAATGGACGTGGCCTATGGCAATGACTCGCGTCTGCGCGCGGGCATGACGGCCTTGGGAGTGCCCTATGTGGTCGGCATTCAGCCCAATACATTGATGTGGCGATCCGGAACCGGCCCGAGACGGAAAGGCAAGCCGCTGAACAATACGGGCCGTCGCGACGAGCCCGACCTGATCTCGGCCAAAGAGATCATGCTCGGTCTGCCCAAACGAGCCTGGCGCACGGTCCGGTGGCGGGAAGGTTCGACGGATTGGTTGTCCTCGCGCTTCGCGCGCGTGCGTGTCGGCGTCGGGCATAACCGGCTGGACCCGGGATCGCTGCTGTGGGAGTGGTTGCTAATCGAATGGCCCGAGGATGAAGCCGAGCCGACCAAATACTGGCTCTCGACGCTCCCGTCGAACGTCAGCTTCCGCCGGCTCGTTGATCTTGCCAAAATGCGCTGGCGCATCGAGCGTGACTATCAGGAACTCAAGCAAGAGGTCGGCCTTGGCCACTATGAGGGGCGCGGGTGGCGCGGCTTCCATCATCACGCTACCCTGTGCATCGCAGCTTATGGATTCCTGATCGCCGAGCGGGCGACGATTCCCCCCTCAAGACCTCGTTCCGCCGCGCCGTTCCAGACGCCTCCGCTACCCGACAATTATCGACCTAGAGGATCTGCCCGCGCGGCCTGAACGTCACATCTCAAACTCGATTGCCACCATGCGCGTGCGTCTGATCCACGCGCTGGTCCAAACCCTGCCGCGGTGCCCATGTTGCGGCACCGCCGCCGCGTCAACCGCACGACGAAAACTCATGACGCAGTAAGACTAATCCGCCCTACGAAATACAAACTGCCGATAGGCTCTTGACAAGCCTTCATCTGTGCGTTCACCGCACTCGCGTGATTTGCCCGTCGTGCCAATGTGCCGCAGCCCGACGACGTTGCGCTTGAGCCCAAATCAAATCCATAGCTCCCGCCGTCCCGGCCCTACTAAAGAGGGGCGTATCGCGATCGTCACGGACGTTGGGCAAGGGATGCGGTGGACGCTTTGGCGCTTTTGACGAATGGCGCACAAGGCGGACGGCGAAGTCGTGTGGTCCTGACATCCCGACGCTGATGTCAAGCTCGTGAGGTGATGATCTTGCGGGCGACGGTGGCAACAAAGCCCGGTCACCGGGGAGAGCGCGAAGGAAACCGTTAAAACCATTGCGCAGGGAAATGCCGGGTGAAACCGGTTGGACCTGTGGTGACTATTCTCGTGTGCCTTTTATTTTCGCACGCGAGGCTTCTGCGGGTGCGGCCGTGCACCCGGCTTTCCCTGCGCCCTCCGTCTTCGGAGGCGCGAATGATTGAGCATCACTCGGGCGATTTGCGCCGCGGGAAGGTGGATGCTTGTCTTTCTGGTCATTTGAAAATGGATTTAAACTGGCGTCGTCCCGGACAAGCGAGCCAACGGGTCGCGCGTATGCGCGCCCGATGACAGGCTCCGCGAGCGCGATCCGGGGCCCATAACCACGAACGTCAATGTTGCGCGAGCATGGGGCTCCAGCTTGATCTATCGCTCGCCGCGGTGGCTGGGTCCCTGCGTTCGCAGGGACGACTACGATGAAGCAGCTAACCCAGCAACACCGCGTCCGCGCCGTTCACGGCTTCCGCGCTGTCCATCACCGTTCGCTCCAGCGCTCCCGCCTGCACCGAGACGTTTTCGGCAAAGAAGCGCGCCAGCGTGACGTAGCGTTGCGGGTCGCCTTCGCTGAAGTTGCGCGCGGCGAGCGCTTCGGCTGCCAGCATGCAGCCGCCGAGCGTCGATCCGAACAGCCGCAAGGTAAGGCGTGGCGCCGGCGAGCGCTTCGTTCGGCGCCGAGGTGACGCGCTCCAGCAGCCAGCGGCTGGTGCGCTCGAGCGAGGCGAGAGCGTCGCGCAATTTGGCGCCCGTGGTGCCGAACGCCGGATCGTTCGAAGCCTCGACCTGCTTGACGATGCCGGTGAGTTCCTCGAGCAGCGCCCAGACCGACTCCCCGCCATTGGCCGCGAGCTTGCGCGTCACGAGGTCGATCGACTGGATGCCGTTGGTGCCTTCGTAGATCGGGGTGATGCGCGCATCGCGATAATGCTGGGCGGCGCCGGTTTCCTCGATGAAACCCATGCCGCCGTGAATTTGCACGCCGAGCGAAGTGACCTCGTTGCCGATGTCGGTGGAAAAAGCCTTTGCGATCGGCGTCAGCAGCGCGCCGCGGGCCGCCGCGGCCGCGCGCGTCTTGGCGTCGGTGGCGCGCACGGAAACATCGAGCGCAACGGCGGTGGCGTAGCAGATGGTGCGGGCGGCGGCGGTGAGCGCGCGCATCTGCATCAGCATCCGCTTGACGTCGGGATGCACGATGATCGGATCGGCATCGCCACCTGTCTTGCCGACGGCGCGGCCCTGGCGGCGCTCCTGCGCAAAGGCCAGCGCCTGCTGATAGGCGCGGTCGGCGATGCCGACGCCCTCGAGGCCGACGCCGAGCCGGGCCTGGTTCATCATCGTGAACATGCAATGCATGCCGCGATTTTCCTCGCCGATCAGGTATCCGATCGCGCCGCCCTGATCGCCCATCGTCATGGTGCAGGTGGGCGCGGCATGCATGCCGAGCTTGTGCTCGATGCCGCTGGCGTAAATGTCGTTGCGCGCGCCGAGCGAGCCGTCGGCATTGACGAGGAATTTCGGAATCAGAAACAGCGAAATGCCCCTGGTGCCCGCCGGCGCATCGGGCAAGCGCGCGAGCACGAAATGCACGATGTTGTCGCTCATGTCGTGATCGCCATAGGTGATGAAGATTTTGGTACCCTTGATGCGATAGGTGCCGTCGCCTGCGCGCTCGGCGCGGGTGCGCAGCGCGCCGACGTCAGAGCCGGCTTGCGGTTCGGTGAGCTGCATGGTGCCGGGCCATTCGCCGGATATCAGCTTTTCGAGATAGATCTTCTTCAACTCATCGCTGCCATGGGCGTCAAGCGCCTCGATCGCGCTCAGCGTCAGAAGCGGGCACAGGCCGAAGGCGATGTTGGAGGCGCTCCAGATTTCGGTGCAGACCGCGTTGATCGCAAGCGGCAGGCCCTGGCCGCCGAAGGCTTCCGGCCCCGACACCGCGTTCCACCCGGCTTCGGTCCAGCGCCGGTACGCATCGGGCCAGCCGGGGGCGGTGGTCACGTTGCCGCTGTCGAGCTTGATGCCGTGTTCGTCGCCGACGCGGTTGAGCGGCGCCAGCACATCGGAGGCAAACCGCCCGGCTTCCTCCAGCACGGCGGCAGCGATATCAGAATCGAAATCGCCGTAATGGCCGGCTTTCACGGCGGCCTACAGGCCCGCGCCATGATTGAGGGCCAGCAGCATGTCATTGATCGGCGCGCGATAGGTCATGACAACGATCTCGCTTTGGATTGGAAACAGCCTGTGGTCATCCCACGAAACGGGGCGGCTCTCAACTCCCCGACCGGTGGAAATGCCCCGCTGGAGGCCGGGTTTTCGGCCCCAGACGGCTGCAAAAGCCTTAAGGAAATTGTCCCGCCCCCGTGTGAGAAAGCGCTAGCCGGATTTGACCTGAATTCAGCCTGCAGCCTGTTGAAATGGCTTAACTCTCTATATAGACCGGCGTGGCCAGATGGATTTCGCGGAAACGGCTCGCTTTGCCGCTTTCCGCCTGTTGGGGCGTCGCCAAGTGGTAAGGCAGTGGATTTTGATTCCACCATACGGAGGTTCGAATCCTCCCGCCCCAGCCAGAATTCAGCCAGCAGGATCAGGTGCTTATCGAATCTAGCAGATTTTCATTCTGAACGGGCGATTGTATTCCTGTTCTTTTCCACGTCAGCGTCCTTAACGTCAAGCGCGCGAATTTGGTGCGCAAGCAATACTGACTCGTACGACGACAAAAGAAAACATCGATCTTGTTGGATGCCATTGGCGAGGGTCGAATATTGGCGCGCTTCATCGATTTCATTCGTAACATGGCGTAAGTCAGCGAAGACAGGCGTAGCAGAAAAACTTGCGCGCTTCTGATCTGCATTCATCATTGCGATCGCTCACAATCTGTAGAGCATCCAGACGCCAGGATCGTCGGCTGAAAAAACGGCATTGAGGGAGTCGACGAGATGGTTGGCGCCGAATAGGTGCCTTCACCATTCGCGACGCGCTTTTTCCTGATACGCCAAGCCATCTACCTTGCGTTTGCCCCATAGGCCGAACGCATCGCCGTCCTGATTGTCACGTTGCTTCGCGATATAGTCATCGATCGCCCGACGGATCATTGCCGCGCGAGATCGATTCTCTTTTCTCGACAACTCGTCCATCGCCTGAAGTTGTGCGTCGCCGAGGTCAACCCATGTCCGCATGTCTTTCGTCTCTTTGATGTGTGACATCGATAGCATATTTCATCGACCCATCTTGCAAATTTCCGCCCGTTGCTGCTTGCAGAGTCAGCTCCATTGGACCGCGAGCGTTGATTGATCGGTCAGCGATCGCTTGGATATTTTGAGATTCGCCGAGTGGGCGTTTATGGAATGGCCGGTTTCTGCCCTGGAGTAGACGTCGCTCGGTCGGCGGCTCGGGGGGTTCTGAGCGGGGTGTTTACGCTGAGTTGCGGAGCGGGCCTGCTAGGAGCCTGTCCGAATAGTCCCTGTTCAATTCTGAGCAAGTTTGATTCAAGCTTGGGCTATGAGCAAGTATTTTCGCCCCTGGAATATCGATCAGACGCTGCTTCTGCCGCCGAATGTGCAGGACTTCGTGCCGAAAGGCCATGTCTCGCGGTTTATCGTTGAGCTGGTGCGGGAGAGCCTCGATCTCAAGGAGATCACGGGCAGCTATGTGAGCGGGCTCGGGCAGCCGCCGTTTGACCCGCGGATGATGGTGGCGCTTCTGCTGCACGGCTATGCGAGTGGGCTGTATTCGTCGCGGCGGGTTGCCCGGGCCTGCCGCGAGCGGAACGATTTTGCGATGATTGTGGCGCTCGATCCGCCGGATTTTCGTACGATCAGCGACTTCCGCAAGCGGCATTTGAAGGCGCTCGGCGCGCTATTCCTGCAGGTTCTGAAGCTGTGCGAGACCGCAGGGCTGGTCAAACTCGGCCATGTCGCGCTTGATGGCACGAAGATCAAAGCGAACGCGTCGAAACATAAAGCGATGAGTTATGAGCGCATGAAGAAACGCGAGGCGGAATTGAAAGCCGAGGTCGCTCGCATGCTGGCGGCCGCCGAGGCGGCGGATGCCGAAGAGGACGAGACTTTCGGCAAGGACAAGCGCGGCGACGAGATGCCGGACTGGGCCGGCGACAAGCAGAAACGGCTGGCGAAGATCCAGCAGGCGATGGCGGCGCTGGAGGCCGAGGCCCGGCTGGCGGCGGAGGAAGAGCGCCGCATCGAGGCCGAAAAGGAACAGCAGCGCCAGGCCGATGGCCGCAAGAAGCCGGGCAAACCGGCGGCGCCGCCATCGGACCAACCTGACCCCAAGTCGCAACGCAACTTCACCGATCCGGAAAGCCGCATCATGAAGTCGAAGGATGGCTTCGTTCAGGCCTATAACGCGCAGGCCGCCGTCGACGCAGGCGCCCAGATCATCGTCGCGCACGAACTGACGCAGTGCGGCAACGATCAGGGCCAGCTGGTGCCCCTGATCAAGGCCATCGAGAACAATCTCGGCCGCAAGCCGGAGCAGGCCTCAGCGGACTCCGGCTACTGCAGTGAAGCCAATCTCGAAGCGCTCGAAGCCCACGGTATCGACGGCTATGTCGCGCCCGGACGCGCCAAGCACCCGACCGCCGTGAACGAAAAAATTGGCGGACCGTTGACCCAACAGATGCGAAAGAAGATCGACGATGGCGGCTTCGAAACGCCCTACCGGTTGAGAAAGCAAGTGGTGGAACCGGTGTTCGGACAGATCAAACAAGCACGCGGCTTCCGCCAGTTCCTGTTGCGAGGCGTCGAGAAAGTGCGTGCCGAATGGGCCATGATTTGTACCACCCACAACCTGCTGAAGCTGTTCACCCTCGCAAAGGCAGCCTGAGCTGGCTAACCTGCAACAATGATCGGTCGCGATACCTATCTGGACGGGCTCCTAGGGGTCTCGACTGTGCTCAGACTTCGACCCATTCAGCGCGCACCAGAGGTCGTCGCAGCACTCCCGTACTCTGTAATCATTCCGAGCAGCGTGCCTGCAGTAACGGTTTTGCCGTCCGGCAAAAGAATCTCGGACAGCACGCCGGTAGACGGCGCCGTCACTTCGACAGTCGTGCCGTCTGTTTCGATCTCAACCAGCGGTTCGTTGACGCTGACTGGGCTTCCAACCCGCTTGAACCATCGCCCGATCGACGCGTTAGTAGCGGACACTCCGAACTTCGGTACTCGTATTTCCGTCGCCATGAGCGGTATCCTTTGGAGTTTCAACGCCGCGTGCCCTAGTTTGAGAGAGACTCACGCGTCGCGCCTGCTGTTTCGCCTTACAAGCGCGCGTGGTCACCGCTGACTTCACGCAATCGTGCTCGTCCCTCAAATTATTAGGTTAATACTAGCGTTTCGGCCATCCGCGCCATTGAGCTATGTCAACGCCCCTCCCTTCGTTCATTTCTAGAGTTATTGGCGCTTCTCAGAGACGATCGGGGATTTCCCGCGACTATTACTGCAACATTCGATCGAGCGAGCTGCCCTAACGAACCGTTCATCTCTTGGGCTCGTCAGAACGCGTTGTCATCGAGAGGAGGGGGCACTGCTCGCCCTCAGTCCCGCTGTTGCGAAAGGGCTGAATATGCCCGGACAAGAAAGCTTGAAGACCCAATCGCTGGGCGCGATTGTTTCGGTCCGCGGCAGTGTCGTGGATGTGCGGTTCGATGAGCATTTGCCACCGATCTACTCGGTGCTGCGGGCTGGTGATCAAGGGCGGATTGTCATCGAGGTGCTGGCACAGCTGGATGCGCGTCACGTGCGCGGGATTGCGCTGACACCCACGCAAGGTCTCGCTCGCGGCATGGCAGTGCACGACACGGGTGGCCCGCTAGAAGTGCCAGTGGGGAAAGAAGTTCTCTCCCGTATGTTCGACGTGTTTGGCAACGTCATCGACCGCGGAGCGGCGTTGTCGGATTTCCAATTGCGGTCTGTGCATCAGGCTCCGCCGCCGTTGGCACGACGATCCACCAAGTCGGAAATCTTCGAAACGGGCATCAAGGCCATCGATGTTCTCATGCCGTTGGAGCGCGGTGGCAAGGCAGGATTGTTCGGCGGGGCAGGCGTGGGAAAGACGGTGTTGCTCACCGAGATGATTCACAACATGGTCGGGCAACACGAGGGCGTTAGCATTTTTTGCGGCATCGGCGAGCGCTGTCGCGAGGGTCAGGAGCTTTATCATCAGATGAAGGAAGCCGGCGTGCTGCCGAACATGGTGATGGTGTTCGGCCAGATGAATGAGCCGCCGGGCGCTCGCTTCCGCGTAGGCCATGCGGCGTTGACGATGGCCGAGTATTTCCGCGACGACGAGCATCGCGACGTGCTGCTGCTGATCGATAACATTTTTCGTTTCATCCAGGCCGGCATGGAAGTCTCCGGTTTGATGGGCCAGATGCCGTCCCGGCTGGGCTATCAACCGACCATGGGCACCGAGCTGTCGAGATTGGAAGAGCGTATCGCCAATACGGACACCGGCGCGATCACCTCCATTCAGGCGGTGTACGTGCCGGCGGACGATTTCACCGATCCGGCGGCCGTGCACACGTTCTCACATCTCTCCGCGTCGATCGTGCTCTCGCGCAAGCGGGCAAGCGAAGGGCTGTTCCCGGCCATCGATCCCCTGCAATCCAATTCCAAGATGGCCACACCGGGCATCGTTGGCGCTCGGCATTACGCTTTGGCGCAGGAGATCCGGCGGACGTTCGCGCAATACGCGCAACTCAAGGACATCATTTCGATGCTGGGTCTTGAGCAGCTTTCGCCGGAGGACCGCAATGTCGTCGCCCGTGCCCGTCGTCTGGAGCGGTTCCTGACCCAGCCGTTCTTTACGACCAAGCAATTTACCGGGCTCGACGGCAAACTCGTCAGCCTGGAGGACGCATTGGACGGTTGCGAGCGAATATTGCGCGATGAATTCAAGGACTATCCGGAGAGTGCGCTCTACATGATCGGGGCGATCAACGAAGCCAAGGGAAAGACCAAACCCGGCCCGTCCACGGCTGAAACTAAGTCAAAAGCCAAAGCCGACCTGACCCCAGCGGCCAAAGCTGCACCAGAGCCGCATCCAATGCTTGGCGCGCAAAACCCAAACCGACGCCCAACCGTGGGCAACACTTATGAATCTTAAGGTTCTCTTGCCCTTCCAGATCTTCGCCGAAAAGACCGGCGTATCCCGCATTGTCGCGGAGACGCATGAGGGCTCGGTTGGACTCTTGCCGCACCGACTGGATTGCGTAGCGGCGCTCGCAGCGGGAATTCTGATCTACGAAACAAATGAGGAGGGCGAGGCCTACGTCGCCGTGGATGAAGGTGTGCTGGTGAAGACCGGCGCTGGTGTGCTCGTTTCCGTCCGTAACGCCATTGCCGGAACGAACCTCGGCCAATTGCGTGAGGCGGTGCAGCGCGAGTTTCTGCACCTGGACGAGCAGGAGAAAAATGTGCGCTCGGTGTTGGCAAAAATGGAAGGCGATCTCATGCGCCGTATGGCGACGTTTCACAATGCCTGACGAACCCCAAAACAAGCTCTTGCAGCCGAAGCTGGCGCTCAGCGAGGAGGTTGGTGCGAAGGCGGCGCGCAAGCTCAGGGCGCGGCGCCACTCCGCACAGGGCGTCTGGTTCGGCTTGGGCATGATGGGGCTAATTGGCTGGTCAGTGGCAATTCCGACGCTGCTCGGCGCAGCGCTAGGCATGTGGCTGGACCGGCACTATCCGGGAAAGCATGCCTGGACGCTGGCGCTGCTCGTGGCCGGGCTTTCGATCGGCTGCCTCAATGCGTGGCATTGGGTAGCGAAAGAAGACAAAGCCATGCGAGACGAACGGGAGGATGGCGATGAATGAGGTTCTGCTGCTGGCGCTGGCCTTGTCGGCGGGAGTGTTGCTGGGCGCTATTTTCTTCGGCGGTCTCTGGTGGACGGTGCGCAAGGGTGTTTCGTCAGAGCAGCCGGCGTTTTGGTTCTTTGGCAGCCTGTTGCTGCGGATGAGCATTGCGCTCACGGGATTTTACTTTGTTTCCGGCGGTCAGTGGGAGAGGTTGCTGCTTTGTCTTGTTGGATTTGTAATCGCGCGCCTGGTGGTGACGCGGCTGACTCGCTCCTCCGGAGATAACCAAAGTCTCCTGGTGCAGGAGGCCAGATATGCGCCTTAGTCCCGATGAGATGATCTTCTGGCAATATGGGTCATTCAAATTAAACGGAACAATCGTGCTCACGTGGGCACAGATGTTCGTGTTGGCCGCCGGTTCAAAGCTCATCACGCGCAAGCTTTCCACGGGTCTGGAACGTTCCCGCTGGCAGAGCCTTCTCGAAATCGTCGTTACCGGCATCGAGAAACAAATCGGTGACGTCGGCCTCCGCCACCCGGAGAAGTATATCGGTTTTTTGGGGACGCTTTTTTTGTTCGTTGCCCTGGCCAGCCTTTGCACCATCATCCCCGGCTACGAGCCGCCGACAGGGTCGCTTTCTACCACTGCGGCGCTGGCGTTGTGCGTGTTGGTGGCGGTGCCGTTTTTCGGCATCAAGGAGCAGGGGCTGGGCGGCTACCTCAAATCCTACGTGGAACCGACCGTCATCATGCTGCCGTTCAACATCATCAGTGAGCTTTCGCGCACGCTGGCTCTGGCGGTCCGCCTGTTTGGCAACATGATGAGCGGGACGATGATTCTCGCGATCCTGCTGACCATCACCCCCTTCATCTTCCCGATCGCCATGAACATGCTCGGCCTGCTCACGGGCATGGTGCAGGCCTACATCTTCAGCATCCTGGCCGCGGTTTACATCGCGTCCGCCACGCGCGTCCGCAACCCAAAACCTGAACCCGCCGCAAAACGCTAAAGCACGAACCCCGGCTCAAGAGGAACGACTATGGATAGCATAACGCTCATCGCAATTGCTTCAATTGTCACGGCCGGCCTGACGATTGCCCTGGGAAGTATCGGACCTGCGCTTGGCGAAGGGCGTGCAGTCGCCACGGCATTGAGTTCGCTCGCGCAGCAACCCGATTCCGCGACGACGATCACACGCACTTTGTTCGTGGGTCTGGCAATGATCGAGTCCATTGCGATCTACTGCTTCGTAGTCTCGATGATTCTCATTTTCGCCAACCCGTTCTGGAATCATATCATCGCCCAAGCCGCGGGAAAGTAGCCCATGCTCATCGATTGGTTTACCGTCGGTGCGCAAGCGATCAACTTCATCATCCTGGTGTGGTTGCTGAAGCGCTTTCTCTATAAGCCGATCCTCGATGCCGTCGACGCGCGGGAGAAGCGGGTCGCCACGGAACTTGCGGACGCCGACGCGAAAAAGGCCGAAGCCGAAAAGGAACGCGACGAGTTCCAGCACAAGAACGAAGAGTTCGACCAGCAGCGCGCCGCGCTCCTGATCAAGGCTACGGAGGAGGCGAAAGCCGAACGTCAGCGGCTCCTTGATGAAGCGCGGCGGGCGGCCGACGCCCTGAGCGCGAAGCGACAGGAAGCGCTGAGGAGCGATGCGCGTAATCTAAGTGAAGCTATCAGTCGCCGGACCCGGCAGGAAGTATTTGCCATCGCGCGCAAGGCGCTGACGGATCTCGCCACGACGAGTCTGGAGGAACGCCTTGCCGAGGTGTTCACGCGCCGCTTGCGGGAGCTGAACGGCAAGGCGAAAGCCAGCCTCGCCGAGGCCCTTAAGTCCGCGTCGGATCCCGCAGTGGTGCGCAGCGCGTTCGACCTGCCCGCGGAGCAACGCACGGCGATACAAAATGCGCTCAACGAAAGCTTCTCGGCCAGCATCCGCGTTCGGTTCGAGACCGCGCCGGATCTGGTCAGCGGGATCGAACTCTCCACGAACGGGCAAAAAGTGGCTTGGAGCATTGCGGATTACCTTGCGTCGATGGAAAAGGGCGTCGACGAACTTCTCAAAGAGAAGGACAAACCCGAAGCCAATCCAGAAGTCGAGCCCAAGCCGGAAGCCAAAGCAGAACCCAAACCCGCAGCCAAAACGGAGACCAAGCCTGAAGTCAAAGCCGCGCCTAAACGTGAAGAACGCAAGCCCGGAGCAAAGAGCCAATGACCACTGCGTCCGAAAGCTTGCAGAGTGTTTTCGACCGCGCGTTTGCTGGAATTGGCCAGGTGCGGGAGGCATTCACTCCGCTACTGGTGCCCCGGGAAATGGGTACGATCATCAGCGTCGCCACCGGCATCGCCAAGGTTTCCGGCCTTCCCGGCGTAGGCTTTGAGGAATTGATCAAGTTCCCCGGCGACGTGCTCGGCATTGCTTTCAACGTGGACGAGGACGAGATCGGTGTCGTTCTGCTCGGGGAATACTGGCATCTGCACGCCGGCGATGAAGTCGAGCGCACGGGCCGGGTCATGGATGTGGTCGTCGGCGACGAGTTGCTGGGACGCGTCATCGACCCGCTCGGTCGGCCGCTCGATGGAAAGGGGCCGGTGATTACGAGCAGGCGCCTGCCGATCGAACGCCCCGCCGCCCCAATTATGGACCGCGCGCCCGTCACCGTGCCACTCCAGACCGGCCTGACGGTTATCGATGCGCTGATTCCTATCGGGCGAGGCCAGCGAGAGCTAATTCTCGGTGACCGGCAGACGGGAAAAACCGCCATTGCGATCGACACTATCCTCAACCAACGGGGTGAGAATGTCGTGTGTGTCTATTGTGCTATTGGCCAGCGCGCTTCCGCCGTGGCAAAGACCATCGCCGTCCTGCGGGAGAAGGGCGCGATGGATCACACCATCGTTGTAGTGACCGAGGGTAACGACCCGCCCGGTCTGGCCTACATCGCTCCTTACGCCGCGACCAGCATCGCAGAGCATTTCATGGAAGCGGGTCGCGACGTGCTGATTGTTTACGACGACCTCACGCAGCATGCCCGTGCCTATCGCGAGCTTTCCCTGCTGCTTCGCCGGCCACCTGGTCGCGAAGCCTTTCCCGGCGACATCTTCTACATTCACTCGCGTCTGCTCGAACGCGCGACCCATCTGCGCAAGGAGCTCGGCGGCGGCTCGTTGACATCGCTCCCCATTATCGAGACCGAAGCGCAGAACATTTCCGCCTACATTCCGACCAACCTTATCTCCATCACGGACGGGCAGATCTACCTTTCGCCGTCGCTGTTCGAATTGGGGGTGCTACCTGCGGTGGATGTCGGCAGGTCCGTCTCGCGCGTCGGCGGCAAGGCGCAACGGGCAGCCTATCGGGCGGTGGCGGGTGACCTCAAATTAGCTTACGCGCAGTTCGAAGAACTCGAGACCTTTGCCAGGTTTGGCGCTCGCCTGGACGAAGACACCCGCAAGATCATCGAACATGGACAGCGAATCCGCGCCTGCCTGAAGCAGTCGGAATTCGCTCCCGTATCCGTGCCTGGACAAATCGCCGTCTTGCTTGCGTTGACCGCGGAACTCTTCGATGCGGTACCGATTGACCAGATGACGGACGCCGAGCACGCCGTGCAGGAGGCGGCGGCGAACATTCCGGCGGAGTTGATTTCGCGCTTCAATACCGCCGTTACATTGAGCGACGAGGATCGCGCAACGATTGTCCAGATTGCCCGCAATGCGCTCATGCGCTTTCAGCCTAAGCCGGAATCCAACCTCAGAGCCAGGGCCGGGTCTGAACCCGAAGCCAAAACCGAGCCCAAGCGAGCACCAAAGGAGAAGTCTTGAGCGACACCACCGCAAGCCTGCGGCGTAAGATCGACAGTGCCGGCGATCTGCAATCCGTCGTTCGGACGATGAAAGCCATGGCTGCTTCAAACATCGGCCAATATGAGCGAGCGGTGCTCGCATTGGGCGACTACTATCGCAGCGTGGAGCTCGGACTGAGCATTTGCTTCCGGAAAAGCGCGCCGCCCGCGCCCGTTGGAGAAGGCAAAGGACGACCAGGTCCGAGGTTCCTCGACGCGGTCGTGTTCGGTTCGGACCAGGGGCTAGTGGGCCGATTTAACGACATGGTGGTTGATTATCGCGGTGAAGGCCCTAGCCGTTATGCCTGGCAAACACCGGGTCTGGGCCGTCGGTGAGCGCGCCCATGCGCGTCTGATTGACGCGGGTCTGCCAATAATGGGCGTCTTCACCGTACCAAATTCCGTAAAGGGCATCACCCCGCTCGTCGGGACAGGTACTCGTGGAATGCGAGGCGCGCCATCGCGAGCGCGAAGTCACCGAACTTCACCTTTTCTATAACCGCCCGACCTCCCGGGCGGTTTATGCGCCGGTCAGTCAGCGACTGCTCCCGCTCGACGAACGCTGGCGAATGAAGCTCGCCGGACTTCCCTGGCCGACGGGAAACTTGCCCGAAGTGATGGGCGAAACCACCGCCACCTTGCGGGCGCTCATCCGTGAATATCTTTTCATTTCTCTCTTCCGCGCCTGCGCCGAATCCCTCTCGAGCGAGAACGCAAGCCGATTGGCGGCGATGCAACGCGCCGACAAGAACATCGACGAATTGCTGGAAGACCTCAATGGGGCATTCCATCGTCTGCGCCAGAGCGGAATTGACGAGGAATTGTTCGACGTCATCTCCGGCTTCGAGGCGCTGAATGTCGGGCGGAAATGATGTGCATTGGCATTGCGACAGATCGTGGCCGGCTGGAGTTGAAGGTCAATGATCTAACGCAACTCATGCGGCAAGCGATGCGGAAAGTGTGGAAATGAAAATACATTCAAAGGATTTTCGCGTGCGGGAGGGAGATGAGGTCAATCTCAAAAAATGGCCGACGACCGTGAAACCCGTGTACAGGTCGAAGGAGCAGTATCAAAAGCTGCTAGCAGAGCACGTCGCTCGACTGAGTTCGCAACAGCAGCTTCTCTATGCATCCAACCGCCATGCCGTCCTGCTGATCTTTCAGGCGATGGATGCCGCCGGAAAAGATGGCGCCATCCGGCACGTAATGTCCGGCGTCAATCCCCAAGGCTGCCAGGTATTTAGTTTCAAACATCCGAGCGCGGAGGAGCTGGAGCACGATTTTCTGTGGCGCACCACGCGCGATCTGCCCGAGCGCGGGCGGATCGGAATCTTCAATCGATCTTATTACGAGGAAGTGCTGATCGCCCGTGTCCACCCGGCGATCCTCCGCAGCGAGGGGCTCCCGGACAGCTTGCTGGCCAAGCGGACGGTCTGGCACAACCGGTATCGTTCGATCGTGGACTTGGAGAGACATCTCCACGAAAACGGTACACGCATCATCAAGTTCTTCCTGCACCTCTCGAAAGAGGAGCAGCGAAAGCGTTTTCTCGAACGCATCGATGCGCCGGAAAAGAACTGGAAATTCAGCTCCGCGGATATAGCAGAGAGGAAATTTTGGAATCACTACATGAAGGCGTATGAGCAATGCCTCAGTGCCACAAGCACAAGCGCCGCTCCCTGGTATGTCGTGCCTGCCGACGACAAAGAGAGCACCCGGTTGATTGTATCTCAAATTGTCCTCGATACGTTCGAAGGACTCGAAATGACCTACCCCAAATCGAGCGCAAGGCGCCAAAAGGAATTGCAGGTGATCCGCAGGCGGCTGGCGAAGTGAGATGTTGAGATTCTTGGCGCGCGAAGGTCCTGATTTCTGGCGGTATTCAGCATGTCGCCGCAGGCACGTCGTCGGTTAACGAGCGAATTCGGAGGGGCGGAATGGAACGCATCGAAAACAAGACGTTCGACGAGATCAAGCTCGGGGACACGGCGAGCCTCGTACGAACTCTCACCCACAAGGACATCGAGCTGTTCGCGGTCATGTCGGGGGACATCAATCCGACCCATCTGGACGACGCGTTCGCCAAGAGCGATATGTTCCACAAGGTCGTGGCGCACGGCATGTGGAGCGGCGCGCTGATCTCGACGGTGCTGGGGACGCAGCTCCCCGGGCCGGGGACTGTCTATGTCGATCAATCTCTGCACTTCCAGGGGGTCATTGGCCTCGGCGATACGATCACCGTCACGGTGAAGGTGAGGGACAAGAGCGAACAAACGCACCGCGTTATTCTCGATTGCCGGGCCGTCAATCAAAAAGCGGAGGAGGTCATCACCGGTACTGCAGATGTCATCGCGCCGACCGAGAAGATCTCCCGGCCCCGCGTGGTTCTCCCCGAAGTCGAGCTGCGGCGGAAGGGGCGACGCTATGAACTCTTGCTCAAGATGACACACGGTCTTGATCCAATCCGTACCGCAGTCGTCCACCCAGTCGACGCGCCATCGCTGCTTGGCGCCGTGGAGGCCGCCCGCATCAAACTTATTACGCCGGTGCTGGTTGGGCCGGAGCTCAAGATTCGCGCCGCGGCGGCGCTGGCAGAGCTCGATTTGGCGCCCTACGAGATTGTGTCGACAGAGCACAGCGAGGCCGCGGCCGCTCAAGCCGTCGCCATGGCCCGCGCCGGCAAGGTCGAGGCGCTGATGAAGGGGGCTCTTCATACCGACGAACTCATGCATGCAGTGGTCGACGGCGAATGCGGCTTGCGAACCGCCCGGCGTTTAAGTCACGTCTTTGCGATCGACGCGCCCGACTATCCGAGGCCGCTCTTCATCACCGACGCAGCGATCAACATTTATCCTACGCTGGCGGACAAGCAGGACATTATTCAGAACGCGATTGATCTAGCGCACGCTCTGGGGATACCGGAACCGCGGGTGGCAATCCTTTCCGCGGTCGAGGTCGTCACTGAAAAGATCAAGTCTACACTTGATGCGGCCGTACTTTGCAAGATGGCTGATCGAGGCCAAATTACCGGCGGCATTCTCGATGGTCCGCTCGCTTTCGACAATGCAGTCTCGACAGAGTCAGCCAAGACCAAAGGAATTACTTCGCCGGTTGCCGGCCGTGCCGACATCTTCGTCGTGCCAGACCTCGAGTCCGGCAACATGCTGGCGAAACAACTTGAGTACCTGGCGGAAGCGCAGATGGCCGGCATCGTGCTCGGAGCACGCGTGCCGATTATTCTGACAAGCCGCGCGGACGGGACGCTGGCCAGATTAGGATCCTGTGCGATCGCGCTACTGCTGGCGCGTCACAAGGGGACAAAAAAGTGAGTGATGCGATCCTCGTGCTCAATGCCGGTTCGTCGAGCGTCAAGTTCTCGATGTTCCCGGGACATGAAAGGCCGACCCGGCAGGGTATCATCTGCGAAGGTGAGTGCGAAGGCATCGGCCATCGCGTTCATTTCACGGCGAAAGACCGCGCCGGAGCGCCGCTGGTCTATGAATATCTGGCTGAAGGAGCCAGCCATGAGGAGGCGCTGGCCGCACTTCTGCGCTGGCTGGAAAGCCACTTTCAGGACTGTCGACTGGTGGCGGCCGGACATCGGGTGGTGCATGGCGGATCGCTTTATACCGCGCCGGTTCTGATCGACGCGGCGGTGACCGCCGAGCTACGCCGCCTCATTCCGCTGGCACCACTCCATCAGCCCCACAACCTTGCCGCTATCGACGCCCTTACAAAGCTTCACCCGGGACTGCCGCAGGTCGCGTGCTTCGATACTGCCTTCCACCATACGCAGTCCGAGATCGCCACTGCGTTCGCGCTGCCGCGCCGGCTGGCCGCCGAGGGCATCCGGCGGTACGGGTTTCACGGCCTTTCCTATGAATATATCGCAAGCGTTCTGCCCGACATTCTTGGTCCGGCAGCCGCCGATGGCCGCCTTGTCGTGGCCCATCTCGGCAGCGGCGCAAGCTTGTGTGCGATCCATGAGCGCAAGAGCGTGGCAACGACCATGGGCTTTACGGCGCTCGATGGCCTGGTCATGAGCCGCCGGTGCGGCAACCTCGATCCAGGTGTCATTCTCTACCTGATGCAGGAGAAGGGAATGACCGCGGCCGAGGTGACCAATCTTCTCTATAACGAGTCGGGACTGTTTGGTGTTTCCGGCATCAGCGACGACATGCGGACCCTGCTGGCCAGCGACGATCCGTCGGCAAAGGAAGCCGTCGCGCTGTTCGTGTACCGAATTGGCCGCGAGCTGGGCTCCATGGCTGCCGCGCTCGGCGGGATCGATGCTTTGGTCTTCACTGCCGGAATTGGGGAGCACGCAGCCGAAATCCGGCGTCGTGTCTGTGAGGACGCTGCGTGGTTCGGCGTAGAGCTGGATCAAGGCGCAAATTCTGCAGGCGGGGCACGGATCACGCGGCCAGGCAGCCGCACCTCGGCCTGGGTCATTCCGACAGATGAAGATCTGATGATCGCCCTGCACGCGTGGACATTGTTGAACCCTGAGGCCGCGCCTCATTCACACGGAAATAATGAAAGCAGAAAGCATGACCAAATCTGAAAACTCATCATCGTTCCTGAGCATTCCGGCATTCTGGCCGATCGCGATGGCAGCGACGATGGTCAAGGAGGAGACCGATCTCTACGCGAAGAACCTCAAATTCATCGGGGAAGAGATCAAAATCCACGGCGAGCTGAGGCCCAAACTGGCGACGCCGAACCAGGTGCGTCTCGATCTACGGACCATGCTGCTGCGCGACTATGGAAAGCCGGGCGGGATCCCGACGCTGATCGATGCACCCCATGCCGGCCATACCGCCATGATCGCGGACTACTATGACGGCCAGAGCCTCGTGCAGACTCTTCTGGCCAACGGTATCAGCCATATTGCGCTCACCGATTGGAAGTCGGCGACCGAGGATATGAAGGATCTGGAGATCGACAACTACCTCGCCGAGGTCGTTGTAGCGATCGACGATCTCGGCGGCCGGGTAAACCTTGTCGGGCTCTGCCAGGGTGGCTGGATGTCCGCGATGATCGCAGCGCGTTTTCCCGACAAGGTGAACTCATTGGTGCTGGCGGGCGCGCCGATCGACACGGATGCCGGAAACGGCTCGATCAAACGCATGGTTCACAAATCCCCCACTTCGTTTTACGAGGAACTGGTAGCGGTCGGCGGCGGGTTGATGAAGGGCAAGTTCATGCTGCAGGGCTGGAAGAACATGCATCCCGGGCAGCACTACATTCAAGATCAAATTGACCTCTATGAGCACATCGACGATCCGGCATACCTCGCAAAGGAGGAGACCTTCGAAAGCTGGTACGAAAATCCGATTGACCTGCCGGGACGATGGTATCTCCAGGTGATCAATCAGATCTTCAAGGAGAACCGCCTTGCCAAGGGCGAATTCGTTGGTCTCGGCCGGAAGCTCAATCTCCACGATATCACTTGCCCGACCTATTTGCTGGCGGGTGCCGACGATGACATTACGACACCGGAGCAGGTCCTTGATGCCGCAAAGTATATAGGAACACCAAAAGACCACATCGTCCAAAAGACAGTGCCCGGCGGCCATATCGGGCTGTTCATGGGAGCTAGCACGCTGAGAGATCATTGGCCACGGATCGCCCGGTGGATCTCCGCCCAGTAGTCTCGTCGCTGCGATATTCCCGATGTGCTGAACTCTTGAGAACGGTGCTATGGATCCTGTAGTTGGCGAAATCGGCGCGGAAGAAATCTGGAAGGAGCCGGTTGATAGGATTCTCGCGCGACTCGAGACGACCACTGCGGGCCTTGATGCCACAGAAGTCCAGTCGCGGTTGAAAGCCTTCGGTCCCAACGACGCCGCGGTCGTCAAGCGGTCACCGCTCTGGTTGCAATTTCTTTCCCGTTTTCGCAATCCGCTAGTAATCATCTTGCTCGTGGCGAGCGGGTTGTCGGCTGCGACCGGGGACGTCGCGAGTTTCGCAATCGTTGTGACCATCGTCATGATGAGTATGACGATCGATTTCGTCCAGGAAGTCCGCGCACAGAATGCAGTTGAGGCGCTGCGCCGGTCCGTTGCGGTACAGGCAACGGTAAGGCGTGACGGCTCCAGCGTCTCGATACCCATCGACCAACTTGTGCCAGGCGATGTTGTCGAATTGATTGCCGGTGATCTCGTGCCGGCAGACTCGCGGCTGCTCGAAAGCCGAGATCTTTTCATCAACCAGGCGCTACTGACCGGAGAGCCATACCCCGCCGAGAAGCAGGCCAGCGATGCGCCTTCGGGCGCAGAAAACCCCGCCGGAGCCTCGAACGCCGTCTTCGCCGGCACCTCCGTCATCAGCGGCACCGCAACGATTGTTGTTTGCCGAACCGGCGCGAAGTCGGCGCTCGGCCATCTTGCGACGAGCCTGGCCGAAAAACCGCCGGCCACCGATTTTGCGGTCGGCATTCGTCGCTTTGGCCTGCTGATCATGCGCCTTACAGTGTTGATGGTGCTCTTCGTTCTGGTGGTGAACATCTCATTTCACCGACCGGTGCTGGAGTCGCTGATGTTCGCGCTGGCGCTGGCTGTCGGATTGACGCCCGAATTGCTGCCGATGATCGTGACCGTCACGCTTGCGCGGTCGGCATTGGAGATGTCGAAGCGAAAGGTAATCGTGAAGCGCCTAACCGCGATCCACGATCTCGGTGCCATGAACGTGCTGTGCACCGACAAGACCGGAACGCTGACGGAAGCCACCATCAAGCTGATGCGCGCTATTGACGGGCTCGGGGCCGAGAGCAAGGCCGTATTTGCCAACGCCTATATCAACAGCCAGTTCGAGACCGGGATGAAGAGTCCGCTCGATCAGGCAATCCTTTCCGCCCATCCCTTCGATATGGCGGGCTGGAAGAAGATCGATGAGGTGCCGTTCGATTTCGAGCGACGGCGTGTCTCGGTCCTGGTCGAGCGCGGCGCCGAGCGCCGTTTGATCGTCAAGGGTGCCCCGGAGGATCTTCTGCGGCTGTCGCGGCGATACGAGGACGCGGATGGCAAGGTGCTTCCCCTCGACCCTGAAACACGCCATTCCTTCGAAGCCACGCTCGATGAACTCGGGGCTCAGGGGTTCCGCGCCCTGGGCATAGCCAGCCGCGTGGTCGGATGCAAGCCATGCGACCGCCGCGGTCAGCGACGAGAGCGACCTTGTTTTTTCCGGCTTCGCCGTTTTCCTCGATCCTCCCAAGGCCAGCGCCGGCGTTACCATTCAGGCGATGGCCGCCGCAGGTGTTTCCGTGAAGGTATTGACTGGCGACAATGAACTGGTGGCGCGCCACGTCTTCG
This sequence comes from uncultured Alphaproteobacteria bacterium, assembly GCA_963722265.1. Lineage (GTDB taxonomy): Bacteria > Pseudomonadota > Alphaproteobacteria > Rhizobiales > Xanthobacteraceae > Bradyrhizobium. Next base: position 904,718 of record CAVRKR010000006.1, read on the forward strand.
CCGAGATCGGTGTGCCGGTCACGGGAGTGCTCACGGGCGACGCGCTGACAAATCTCTCAGACGAGGCGCTGATCGGGCAGTTGCCGCGGGTCAACCTGTTCTGCCGCGTCAATCCGCAGCAGAAGCTCCGGATACTGCTGGCGCTGAAGCGGCTTGGTAATGTCGTCGGTTTCATGGGCGACGGCATCAATGACGCTCCGGCGCTCCATGCGGCCGATGTCGGAATATCGGTTGATGGCGCCGCCGATGTCGCGCGCGCGGCCGCCGATCTGATCCTGCTCGAGCACGACCTTTCTGTCGTGCGCGACGCGGTAGTCTGCGGGCGCGGCACGGTTCAGAACGTGTCCAAGTATGTCCTGATGGGATCAAGTTCGAATTTTGGCAACATGTTCAGCATGGCCGGGGCGGCACTGATCTTGCCTTTCCTGCCGATGCTCCCGATCCAGATTTTGCTGAACAACCTTCTCTACGACATATCGGAGATTGCGATCCCTTTCGATCAGGTCGACGAGGAGGCCATCGCCGGACCGGTGAAATGGGACATCAAGTTCATCGAACGGTTCATGCTGGTATTTGGGCCAATCAGCTCCGTGTTCGATTTTCTTACGTTCTATGTTCTGCTGTATTTGTTCGGCGCCGGCGAAACGCTGTTCCAGACGGGCTGGTTCATCGAGTTGATTACGACCCAGGTTCTGGTGGTCTTCGCGATCCGGACGCGGCGACCGCTCTTTCTGAGCAGGCCGCATCTGTTTCTCGCTGCAATGGCCCTTGGTGTCATTGCTGTCGCAATGGTTCTCCCGCTACTCCCCGTCGTCGGCCGGTGGTTGGGGTTCGTGGCGCCGCCGCCGCTGTTCTTCGTCTTCTTGATCGGTGCGACATTGGCGTATCTTGCGATCGTGGAAATCACCAAGCGGATTTTCTACCGCGTCACATCGGTTGCAAAAGGTCAGATCCTTACAAAGTTTAGATGATCCAAAAGACGACTTTGCTGCGGACTCCAATTGGGTGTTGGGCGTCCGATTTGAACATACTAGCCGGAGGCTAGACGGGCGCGTCCATTCTGACTGCGCCTCTAACCTGTTGACTTATCTAGGGGCAGAATCCGCTGTTTCGTCAGAAAGTCCGTTGAAATTATTGAGGATCCAGGTTGATTTTGATTCCACCATACGGAGGTTCGAATCCTCCCGCCCCAGCCAGGTTTCAGCCAATTAAATCAGTTGCTTATCGAATCTGGCAGATTTTCATTCTGAACGGGCGAGTGTCTTCCTGTTCTTTTCCACGTCAGCGTCCTTAACATCAAGCGCGCGAATTCGGTGCGCAAGCAATACTGACTCGTATGACGACAAAAGAAAACATCGATCTTGTTGGATGTCATCTGCGAGGATCGAATATTGGTGCGCTTCTTCGAGCTCATTCGTAACCTGGCGTAAGTCAGCGAAGACAAGCGTAGCAGAAATACTTGCGCGCTTCTGACCTGCATTCATCATTGCGATAGCTCACAATTTGTGGGGCAGCCGGTCACCAGGATCGTCGGCTGAGAAATGGCATTGAGGTAGTCGACGAGCATGTTGGCGTCGAATAGTGCATTCACCATTCGCTACGCACTTTTCCTGATGCGCCAAGCCATCTACCTTGCGTTTGCCCCATAGGCCGAACGCATCGCCTTCCTGCTTGTCACGTTGTTTGGCGAGACATTCATCGATCGCCCGACAGATCAGTGCCGCGCGAGATCGCTTCTCTTTTCTCGACAACTCGTCCAACGCTTGAAGCTGGGCATCGCCGAGGTTAACCAATGTCTGTATCTCATAGACGAAAAAATCGATCCATCTTGCAAAATTCCGCCCGTGGCTGCTTGCAGAGTCAGCCCCATTGGACCGCGAGCAGCGTTGATTGATCGGTCAGCGATCGGTTGGTTGTTTTGAGATTCGCCGAATGGGCGGTTATGGAACGGCAGTTTGTGGGCGCAAAGCGGACGCTCTGTCGCACAGACAAGGAAAGAGGCGTTGCTCAGGCTGCGGTGCATGGCTACCCCGTTGTCGCCCAGAAGCGGCTCGCGAACCTGAGACGATTTTGATCTATGACGCGACAAGAACTTCCACGGACATCTCGGCGAATGCGCCAGTGCTGGCGACGAAGCTGCCCGACACCGGAATCGTCTGCCGGATATCGCGCGCGACCGCAACGGGGATCAGGTTAAAGCCGCCGACGCCGCGATTTGTAGGGTCGAAGTTAATCCAACCGGCGCCCGGTACGAAGACCTCCGCCCAAGCATGGGTTGATCCTGCGTCGGTCGATCCCACGCTCTGTTGGTTTGCATTGTAAAGATAGCCGGAGACGATCCTGGCGCCGAACCCGAGCATGCGTGCTGCTTCGGTAAAGAGCACCGCGAAATCGCGGCATGAGCCCCAGCCACGATTTAGTGTTTCTAACGGCGTCTGGGTCCCCTCATCCTCACGGCTCTGATAGCGGATAGATTCCGAAACGCCGACGCTCAAGTCCTTGAGCAATGATAGCGTATCTGTCTGGCTTCCCCGAACGAACATTTGCGCCCAGTTTCGTAGGGCCCCCGCTGTGTCAGCAAACTGCGGGACGGCCAAGGCGCCGAGATCGATCCAATCGTCATCAGAATAACGAAATGGGTAAAACATGGCCGAGACGGCGATGTCGAACACCGGCCATGCAACCGCGTCGAGCTGAAGCTCTGCGACGCTCGCGATCACTAGATTAGAAGCCGCCATCTGAAATGTGGCCGTCGCGACCGCATTGCCAAAAACATCCTGTGCCCAGGTCAAGACCGCATCGGGTATCACCGTGACTTGGCTCGAAACCAGGCGAAGCTCGCGGCTCTCGCGTGGACGAAGCATCAAGCGGTGCGGCAACAGTTTTACTTGTTCGTTGAACCGATAAGTCGTCGTATGAAGAATTTTGAGCGCAATCAACCAAGACTCCAATCGGCAGCTGCGAACCAAGATCCCCATCGAGCGGTCCGCTTGGGTGGAAGGTGTCACTAAGTCGAACCCGCCCATTATGCAGGCAGGCTTTAACGCGCAATTTCTTTGGACTGACTTGAGCTGCGGACTTGCTAAGCGCCAAGTTACTAAAGAGACACGGCTGCGCAGCACCAGTCAACTCAACATGGCCGCGAAAAAATTTGATCCGCACTCGATTGCACGGTCGGATTCAGGCGGCTTATCAGACGCCCGTCTTTGCCGTGTGCACTGCCCCCGGGGACCTGCCGGTCGATCGGTTCGCTCTGTCAGAAGCCTGGAAACTGAGTGAAGAAAAGGGATATTGTTGGCCGATGGTGGTGAAATCTCGCTGCGGTTTCGTGCACCCAAAGTGAACTTGGTGGTAGGTAGCCCATCAGCACTAGACTTTGATTGTCATCCTTCAAGGAAGTGGCCAAAAGCAGCCAGCGACTGAATACGGTCGCAAATGATCTTGGTTATCGCTAACATGGGAACAGCCAGGATAGCGCCTGGAACACCCCACATCCAGAACCAAAAGACGAGTGAGAGAATGACGAGGAAGGGGTTGAGGGTGAATCGTCTGGCCAAGAGCATCGGTGTTACAGATTCTCCCTCGATCAAATGAAATCCAAGGTAAAGCCCCGAAGGTAGCAACGCTTGCCAAAGCGGATCATGGGTCAGCAGACCCGCAAGAAGAAAGATCAATACGCCCAAAGCAGGCCCGAGGATCGGCACATAGTTCAGCAGAAAAGCTACGGATCCCCAGAGGATTGGGTCACCCACCCCCGTGACCCACATCGCCAGTCCCGTCGCGATACCTACTGCTGCGTTCATGATCGTGATCGTGACCAGATACGCTGAGATGTCGCTTTCGATTTGCTGCGCTATATCGACAACCTGCCTTTTGCTACTGAAGCGCGGCAGTATCTCGACGAGACGGTGCAGGAAGATGTCGCCAGACACAAGAAGGAAAAACAGAAACAGCACCGTCGTGAAGAAGCCGTCGGCAAAGTTTCGGGTCCCTGTGAATAGCCTCGAAAGAAGAGTTGGGCCTTGCGCCGACGCTGCGGCCTTTGGTGATGGTCCCGTTCCTCCAAAATCTTCCACCTGCTGCAAGAATCGTTGCAGCGTATCAATAGGTTCTCGCATGAAACTCAGCCGTTCCTGAAGCCGAGGGATGCCCTCTGGAAGCTTGGCGGCCCAGTTGCGGGCCGGATTAGAAATGGCTGTACCCAAGCCGACAATCGTTCCGAATAGCGTAAGGATCAGCAATAGCGCCGCGATTGACCGTGGCATGTGCAAGCGCACCAATAGGCGCAAAGCTGGCTGTAGCAGGAGCCTGAGAGTGATAGCTAAGACCAATGGCAACACGATCTCGCTCGCGACATAAGCTGCTTCCAGCAGCGCAAGGACTAATAGACCGCCAAGGAATGTCACTTTCCGATCTGAGGGTAGCGGCATTTCCGCCAGCACTTCAGCCGGCAGTACGCCCTCGGGTTTCTCGTCAGTAAGTGCCATGTTCAATACGCATCAATGTAACCGCGCCCAGTAGGGGTACTCGAGCGGGGCGCTTGTCGGTCGTAACCCAATGCGAAAATGGGTCAATGCAAAATCGGTAGGCAGAGATAATCAATGATAATGAAGACTAGCAAAGGAACTAGGAACCATCGCCATTCAGAGCGTGGGTTCTTAAATTCTCGGTTGAGGTCTGTCTGGCTTGAGGACCTTACCGGATGGCTTCGATGCTGCTTTACGGCCTTTGAGCGATATCGGCGGCTTTGGTGCCAGGATGACAATATTGCGCGCAATCGAACGTCAGCTTTAGCCGAGCCTTGATCTGTGGGACGGGAGTGTATGATCGGTGGCAAAGGGACGATGCGCTCCTCGCGTGGACGGCGCGGTTTAGGGAGCATGTGGAAAATCCACTTCCGAGGCCCGTTGGCTTACTCGTTCGACCTTCGCCTCTTTTTCTGCCAGCAGCTCAAAAATCACCTGACGCCGCTCTTCGTCCATTTCTTTCTGTTCAGCCAAGAGCCTTCTTGTGAAATGCGAAAGATTCTTCTCTTGCATGAAACGTTGCATGACTAACCGCTCCTACACGCTGGGTTGATCAATCTGACCGCGCTAAGTAGAGGCCGCCGACTGAAGCGGCCAACAAGGTAGCCCCGCCCAGCACGGGGGATACTGAGCGGGGCGTTTACATTGAGTTGCGGAGTGGGCCGTCTACCCAATGTAATCAGAATTAGAGATCGGCGCTTGAGTGCGCTACAATATTCAATACGTCCGGAGCGGCGGCTGCTTGATGCAGATCAGCGCGGCTTGAGAATGCCATTTCTTTGCCTCTTCATCCGCCATCAACTTCAAAAGCGCTTCCCGCTCCGCGTCACTGCGCGACCGAGCGAGACGTTTCTTGAACAGGGCCAGGTTCTCCCTGTGAATGAATTTCTACGTCGCTGACCTCCTTGATTGGAGCAAAAACCGATTCCTTAGAGCGGAAAGCGCGCGCAATCCATGCGCGCAAGGTCTCCGACTTCATGGGATCTTCCGAACTTCCCACCGTCTGGAAAGTGTGCTGCGCCTTCGGGCATCCCTCGCATCCGGGAAAATCAAACACGCAGAACTCATGGCTTAGAGACGCGTCTGCCGCCGTCATTTCGAAACGGCACCTCACCTTGATAGGCTGAACTTGGCTAGGCTGAATTTGGGGCGTGATGCTCTCCCCACGGATCCGGCGGGAGCACAACACTCCCAGTCACCGATGGATGCCGAGACCAAGGCAGTGACCGAACCATAATGCCGCAGCGCAATGCGAATTTATGGTCAATATTGCTCAGTCATCAAAATTTTACAAATTGGGACGCTGCCATCCATTAGGACGGCATTGATCGGGAATTAGAGCATATCTGCGGCAGACACCGTCGTTGGATAACCAGTCTCGCCCATCCGATAGCAGCCAGCCTGGGCATTGCTGGGCAGGACGGTCCCGATAGACACGATCGCCGCGACAGCGGCAAACAAAGCTCAACGTGAGGGCGAAACGCGATCATAATTTCTCAGGTGGCGTTCGCGGTCCTTGCGCTAGATCAACCTCGACCCAGCACGGTTTGGTTTAGGTTTTAATATCTGCACACGGAGTTACTCCCATGACAAATAAGCGACCGCCTGCTGCCGAGAAAAAAATTGCCGATAAGCACATAGGAATGATGGGGGACGGTACAGAGGAGCAAGACCTTAACCAACCCGGCACGCCGGGCGCCCGTATCGAGATGGATGAGGTGGCTGCGGCTTTCGAAAAGAAAGCGCCCCAACAATCATGACGCGCGAATAACCCGGTGGCGTTCTGCTAAATAAATTGAGGTCGCCAACTGGCGGCCTCCTTCATTTCAAACCAAGCGTGAGATGTCGTCTATCTGCACCCGACATCGCGTTGCCGATCGATGCCGCCCACATCGCGTCGAGGGGGATAGCTTGTCGCCGTTCCGTCTGCTAGCTTCCGAACATCCTGAAAATGCTGTGGAGGCGAGCTATGCTTTTGCCCGTAGAATACGCCTGGTTTCAGCCCGTTCTTGTTGCAACCAAAGTTGTATTCATCATTGATTTAGTCGGCAACTCGATCGGTTTCGGCAACCGCTTCCTCAGCGCCATAATGAGCGCAATCTTGTTCGCCCTCGTGTTCGGAACCCTTGTCTATTTCGGTTACGGTAGCGTGTCGATGTCAGTGACGTCCACGCCGAGTGCAACTGCACCGGCTCAAACGCAAAAAAAGTAGGCCGGCCAAACAGAAAAGCTGGCTTGTGCTGCGGTTGCGGATGCAAAAGTTGCTGCTCATTAGGTCAAGCTCCCTGACGCGCTCTTACGATGCTTCATCGATCGCCTGGCCGATTATTTAGTCGTAGGCGCCAATTTCGCTTTTACGAGCCATGACGGTAGTGCAATCGCTACCTGGCATCACGGCCGGCTTTCCAGCCGCGAAATAATTCGACCGTTTTGAGCCAGATCAAGACCGTCGGGGCACATAGCAACATCATATTATTTTCTTTAACTTGTGGAGAGAACAGATGAGCCTTCCGAGATTGTGGACGATGAGCCAGGAGCTGGACCCGTTGCGAGTGATACGGCGCGAAATGGAAAACGCGTTTCGCGCTTTCGATCAGAAACCGTCTTCCGGCATTGGGGCTGGCGCGCCGGCGATCAGTGTGGCGGAGACAAATGACGCCTTCGAAGTGACAGCTGAACTTCCCGGCGTGGACGAGAAAGATATCAACGTCAGCCTCGACGACAACCAGCTGGTAATTTCCGGCGAGAAAAAGGTGGAGAGCACGAAAGAAGAGAAGAACTGGCATGTCGAGGAGAGGAGCTACGGCTCATTCTATCGATCGATGTTGTTGCCTTTCGAGCCGGAAGATGGAGCCGTCGAAGCTCATTTCGACAAGGGTGTGCTGCATCTCTCGATCAAGAAGCCCGCTAAGGCCGTGAAGACCACCAAGACAATCAATATCAAGACGGGTACTCCGCCAAGCCCCGGCCCTGAATTGAATAAGCCCGCTACACCGAGCAAGGCCGCATAGTCCGGTACGGTCGTCGCAAGAGCCTGGAGACCCGAACTAATAAGCCAGTTCTGGTCTCCGGATTTTGTCGGTCACGTTTTCGGATGGGTCTTCGAATCGGTTGCTGCGGCGTAGAAGCACGACGTGCAGTTTCCGCTTAGAACCAACAACTTGCCAGTCGATGAAATCAAGAACCGGCCGCCGTTATGAACGTGGGCAACTTGTGTGACTACGGGAATTTGAACAGCAGGAGGTTACTATGCTTTCAGCCTTGATCGGGGTTCTGATCATTTGCGTCATTGGTGCAATTTGCTTTTGGGCCATTGATAAGTTTGTCAACGAGACACGCTTAGCAAATCTTCTCAAACTCCTTGTGGTGCTGATCTGCGTAGTAGCTATCCTGCAACGGGTGCTGCCGCTGGCAGGGATAAATTGGCTATAGCGGCTCACGACGGTGCGCCGATTAACCCGAAGTGCGAAAGCTTCGACCAGAAGTGGAAGCCGAGCAAGCACCTGCTTCCGCTTGGCGCGCGGCGAATTACCTTTCGATCGGATAGATCTATCTGCAAGACAGCTGCTTGAAACCAGAGGAATAGGCTCGCCGCTGGCTATTTCCCTTTGAGCGTATCCTTAACGCCGCCGATGGCATTCTGAACCTGACCCTCGATTTTGTCAGCGTTGCCTTCCGCCTCCAGCTTGGCGTCGCCGACCGCCTTGCCGACTACCTGCTTGACTGTGCCCTTGACTTGCTTCGCCGATCCGACAACTCGATCCTTGTCCATAGCTGTATCCTCCGAAGTGCCTGAACGAGAGTGATTGAATGACTTTTTAAGTTGCGGCGTGAACTGGCGGTCATCGTTGATTTGGATCAACAGTATTTCGCAAAAGCGGTCGCGGATTTCGTGCGAAGGTAATAGCCGCTTGGCCTGCGCACGGGGGAGAGGGCGTAACGTCGCGATCCGGCAATCGTGCGCTCGCCAAAGAGTACGACGGACTCCCTTCTTATGGCGTTGCGTCAACGTGTCGCTCATCTATGTTCGTTCGATTGATTGCAAAGACAAGGTGGGTCAGACCTCAAGCGGAGGACTACACGCAACGACGAACGTCTAAACTGTAGCGCTTCCGATTGTTGCGGCTTTGATCGCTTCGCGGCGGATCATCGCGAGGCCCGGTAGCATGGGGAGCCAGAGCGTAAGACCGCGCAGGATCAGGGTGGCGGCGAGACTTGCCTCGAGACCTCCGCCCATGAGGTGAAGAAGACCCGTGCAGGTTCCTTCAAAGGAGCCAAGACCGAGCGGGATCGGCGAGAGGGTGGCGACCACCGAGGCAAGTATGAAACTCGTAAAGCTGCTTCCGACATCAACGTTCAGGCCAACGGCCCGGCCGGTGCACCAAAGCGTCGCGGCATCAAGAAGGAAGATGCCGGACTGGAGAGTTACGGTTTCGAAGACGAGCCGCGGATCGCGCAAAATATCGAGGCGAACCTGGCTGAGCATCCTCGCCAATTGAGCGAATGGCCGCCAATGCTGGATTGCATCGGGAATGAGATCGTCCCGGGACCGCGATAGGAAAAAAAGTCCCATCCCAAGCGCCGTGACGACGATAGCGAAGGCGAAGAATAGTGCTCGCCAGGCGGCATTCAGGTCGCCGCTATGCCAAAGCAGGACAAAAGCGAGCAAGCCGACCATGAAATAGGCGGCGTAGTACGATAGCGCAGCAATGAAGAGCGCCGTGACGGCGACTGCGGACGCAACGCCGCGGCGCATGAGGCCGCGCACGACCATAATGCTGCCACTGAGCCCACCGGTGGGTACTGCCTGATTGGCAAAAAGCTCGACGAACGCAAGCCTGAGCAGGCTCAGGAACGGCAGCGGCGACCCAGCCCGCTTGAGGACACGAAACCAGACAGCGGCTGCGCTGCCATAGGTGTGTTTCGGCGTGCAATTTTGGCTCTGACGCAATTTTGGTGCAGTCGTGGTCATGTGACACCGATTAGGCGAGCCTGAAGCAGGTCGAGCTTCGCGCGTCCGTACATTTGACGCTTGACGAGCTTGAGCTTGGCCATGGGTCGAGGTCTGCGTGAGCTTTCTTGCGGATCATCGCATGGAAAGCGGTGATGACCTCTCGAGCTTCCACCAAGAGGGGAACTCCTTGCTCGATCGCGGCGATGGTGACGGTCTCTGACTTTGATAGCGTATCACGGCCATTGGTCATCAGCCGGGCGATGGTTCTGGCGGACGGCACGCGCTGTAGGCTCTGAGCATCGGGCGTTTCGGCGCGCCGACGGCGTGTCGCCCATTCTGTAACGACCCGGACCGATCCCCTAAATCCCCTCGCTTTGAGGCAGCGCCACAGGTCGGCGCCGTTACGATGACCAGCAGCCCACTGCGCGTCCAGCCATGGCAGGTGGTGTTCGAGCGAGCTCTCGCGCACCCTGAACACATCGGATCGCTGACCTCGCAGCACCCTGCGGACGAGGCCCCGGCTATGTCCTGTGAGCCGCACGATCTCCTTGATGGAGACACCCGTTTCGGCCTGTTTGAGGATTGCCGTGTTGGTATCCTCACGCCGTAAGTAGCCATCATACTGGATGCGCTCGGCGGCGGTCAGCAAGTCGGGATTGATGGTGGCGGCGCCGACCGCGGCGCGGACCTGGCGCATGGATTTGCGAACTGCATCGAGAAAGGCGTGGCTGGCGTTCTCCATGAGATGCCAACGGTCAGCGACCTGGGTGGCGTGCGGAAGTGCCTTGGCCGCAGCAAGGGCGTAACCGCCGCCGCGGTCGCGTGCGACCACAGCAATTTGCGGCTGCCCCGCGAGCCAGGCCTGCGCAGTGGCTGGTTCTCTGTCGGGTAACAGAGTGATTGGTCGTCGCCGCTCGAGGTCGCAGATGATTGTTCCATATCGCTGATTGCGCCGCCATGCCCAGTCGTCGATTCCGATGACGCTCGGTGCAGCAAAGGGCGGGCAGCCACGCCTTCGAACGACCCGAAGCAACGTATCGTTGCTCACAGGCAGCATAAGTCGGCGGGCAAAGCTAGCCGCTGGGCGGCCGCCCAAGGCAAGCCCAAGGTGATGGACAACAAAGTCGAGCCGCGTTGTTCGTCGCGCCCACGGCGCCAGAGCGCCGTCATTGAAGCGCTCGGTGAAGATACGGCGACCGCAAAGAACGGTATCGCAGCGGAAGCGGCGAGCCACGACCACAAGCCGAACCTGCCGCCCCGCCAACGGCAGATCGGTGAGGCGTCGCTGATATCGACTATGAACACGCCTGGAACGGGCTCCGCATCCGGGGCAGAAACTCGCGCTGCTCGAGGGACGCACGGTGATCAGGGTCGTGGCGCCGTCAAAGAAGGCGCTCTCCACGTCAAACCCAAGAGGGACCAGGGCCGACGGACGTAGGGCTCGCTGCATCATATTGATTCCTTGGTGAAACCAACGCGAGCCAGCGCTTGAACTTCATCAAAAGTGAGTCAGAGCCAAAATTGGACGCCGATCAGGGGTCAATTTTGGACGCCGATTGACAATGTACAGCCGGGTCTCGTTCAACCGCTGCATTGTGCAACTCGCAGGTCCTGCGGTTCGCTGCCCGATCGAGCTGCTGCAATATGAATTCAAGAACAGTGAGCATGTACGAGATCTGTTCGTGAGTTACTCGGAGACCCTGCTTTCGCAGGTCCAGCAGACGGTCGCCTGTAACTCGATGCACTCGATAGAAGAGCGAATGTGCAGGTGGCTGCTGATGATGCACGACCGGGCCGGAGGTGAAGCACTACCATACACGCACGAATTTCTTTCGAACATGCTCGGCGCTAATCGGAAATCCGTAACGCTTGCCGCACAATCGATGCAGGCGGCGGGCCTGATCAGTTATCGCCGCGGCACCATCCAGGTTCTCGACCGAGTGGGCCTGGAGAAGGCGTCATGCGAATGCTACGCCATCGTCAAGGAGCGTTTCGACGCTTTCCTGACGCCCCCCCACTGCAGTGCAGGGCCATCACAAGGGCCGTACCAAGGATGAGAAGACAGAACGAAGAAAACTCGGCTGACGTACTGTTGCTTGTGATTGCGAGGTTGATCTGGCGAGTGCGGCGTTGTTAGCCGCAGGCGTTAGGCGACCTGATCCCGGAAACGAGAGTGCGCGAAGCAGACGAGTGATCGAAGGATTCCTGATCACTTCCGCTATTGGCACGTTTGAGACATGGCTGACCTTGCAAGCGATGTCCGATCTCGGAGGAATAGCGGAAGTCGCATTACGGCGTTGGGTACGGAAAAACCGAGATCAGAAGGGTTTTTCCTATCGCACAAAGCGACTCTTTGTCTCATTCATTTCTGGCTGCTGGTGGCGCTTCCGCTCTAGTTCCTCGAACAGTCGGATGATTTTACGCGATCGGTCTGATAGCATTATTACAAATTCACGCTGGCGGTCTGGCTTTATTTCGTCAGGTTGAGTAGCCGCTGTTTGAATGATGTTCATGGCAAGACTCCATCTTGCAAGTTCTTGTTGTTAGCGAAAACAGAATATGCATCCAAAAAAAGCTACGCCGTCGGCAAGCGTATAGTAAGACGCCACACTCCGTGGACAGGGGTACGATGTCAGTATTTGGCACGTTCGAGACATCCTGCGATGTCCGCTCCGTGGTCGCTAACGGGTGGAAAGCGGACTTGGCGCGGAAACCCCATTTCGGTCGAGAATAACCCAAACGATCTTACGATCCTTACGTCTAGGCCGCTTCCGCTAACTATTGGACAACGTCAAGTTTAACCTTTGCGATCCCACTTCCAACCATCCCGAGCGCATCAGCCGCAGAATGTGAGACATCGACAACTCGTCCGGGAACGTACGGACCGCGGTCGTTGACCCGTACTGTCACGGACCGCCCGGTCGCGACGTTTGTCACCCGCAACCGGGTGCCAAACGGCAACGAAGGATGAGCGGCGGTCAAATCGTGCGTATCGAACTTTTCGCCGTTCGCGGTCTGTTGGCCCTCTGTGTAGAAGCTGGCAACTCCCTGCGAGGCGATCTGTGTCGGGGTCGCGTTGTTGAGCCGCGCGAACGGCGTATGCTTTTTCGCGGATGCGACACGCCTGTTGGTGACGGACGATGCCGTTCGATTATGTTGCAGCGACGCCCATCGACTGGGGCTAGCAAATTCAGAGTTTCTGACAACGGAAGACTGAGCGCAGGCTGCAAGCGACGCCGCCCCAAGAACGACGACAAACAATTGAACGACGTTCCATACACGAGCGGCCGAGACCGAGGACGCGTCGGGAAAATGATTTGCTCTAATAGCGGCAGACGAGCTCTTGGCACAATCGATGGAAGACATGTTGCGTCCCCAAAGCGTACCCCCAACCTAAACCCGGCCCGCAATAAGGGCGGAACCGTGGCTGGACGCGATCAGGCATGGCACCAACCCGGCGATTTCATTCGGGTGTGTTTTTTTGGCCACAACTCGCCGCAAGCGCGATGTCGCCTGTTGGCAGATACTGTTGCAAAAGTCGAAAATCGGACGACACCGAAAATCCCGCGAAAGTCGAATTTTAGGCGACTCCACTGCTGCAATACTCTTTGGTGCCGATACGAAGCTCCATGGCCGTTTTTCTGATGAGCGATGAGACCCTACGCGTCTTCTTCGCACGAAACGCATCAGCGGTCCTAGAAAATTTCGTTCGTCAGCCCCAAAAGACTTTTGCAACAGTATCGGCACTTTTCGGACATGTCGTCTGTGGTGCGCGATGTCTGTTATGCGGGGTGAAGCAGACATCCTGCGGCTAGGCCACGATGTCTGGGTTTGATCAAAGCGCACAATGGCTACCACTCGCGGCTGCTTTTCCCAGTTTAGGTTTGAGGGATCCCTGATCTTTGAAAAATTTTCCCTGTTAATTAGCGTAGGGAATTGATCTAAATGTCGCTCCGGCGCAAATGGTTGCTGCTACGAAATTCGCTTTCTGAGGCCCGAAACCATAGAATTCCCTGTAAAATTCCCTGTTAGCAGGGAATTTGCGTGGAGACTGGTTCGAATCCTACTGCGTCGCCAGCCAAGGATTTAACCAGTAAAATCACGCGCTTATCGAACCTTGCAGATTTTCATTCTGAACGGGCGGTTGTCTTCCTGTTCTTTTCCTCGTCAGCGTCCTCAACATCAAGCGCGCGAATTCGGTGCGCAAGCAGTACTGACTCGTACCACGACAAAAGAAAACATCGATCTTGTTGGATGCCATCGGCGAGGATCGAATATTGGCGCGCTTCTTCGAGTTCATTCGTAACCTGGCGTAAGTCGGCGAAGACAAGCGTAGCAGAAAAAATTGCGCGCTTCTGATCTGCATTCATCATTGCGATCGCTCGCAATCTGTAGGGCATTTGAACGCCATGATCGTCGGCTGAGAACACTGAGGCAGTCGACGAGAATGTTGGCGTCGCAGAGTGCCTTCACCACTCGCTTCGCACTTTTTCCTGATAGGACAAGCCATCTACCTTGCGTTTGCCCCATAGGCCAAACGCACGGCCTTCCTGTTTGTCACGTTGCTTCGCGAGATATTCATCGATCGCCCGACAGATTAGTGCCGCGCGAGATCGCTTCTTTCTTCTCGACAACTCGTCCAACGCCTGAAGCTGGGCATCGCCGAGGTCAACCAATGTCCGCATAACTTTCTTCACTTTGATGTGTGACATCGATAGCATATTTCATAGACGAAAAAACCTCGCAATATTTCCGCCCGTTGCGGTTTGCAGAGTCAGCCCCATTGGACCGCGAGCAGCGTGATTGAACGGTCAGCGATCGACAGGTTGCTTTGAGCTTCGCCGAATGGGCGTTTATGGAACGGCCCTTGCCGAGGCATCGCAGGACCGCTCCGATGTCCGCTTACGATCCGGGCTGTTTGAAAACTCTGCCGGCCAACTTGCCTGTAGAACTTCCATCTCGATTTCGTCGATGTGGGAATCGATTATACTGGCAAACTTCATTCGGAAGAAGGCAATTGAGAAAACAATTCTGCGCATCCTTCGCCCAAGCGAGTTTTCACACAGCCTAGATCCAAAACGGAAGTCGCGGTTGGGCCCAGCTTGGAATGTGGAAGTCAGCTGTTAATGAAAAGATTGCTCCCGTTGTCCATGCGCATGTCCAGCGATACGGAATATTGCAGCAATGGCTGCAAGGGCGTGTTTGCCTGCAATCCAAGGCTGGTTGGTATTTTGAGGCTGTCATATTCATTCACGGTGATCGACACCGCCGGCAGCGGATTCACCGCACCAATGTTGTAGGGCGTAAACGGAGTGTTCACGACGGCCTGAAAGCAGGCACCGGTCGGGAGGTCGCGGAATTGCTTCAATTGAACCGTCTGAAACGCATTTGGAAGTGCTGAAATAAAGCTTGTCAGTGCCTCTTCGATAATCGGATCGGCAGCATCGGCTGCAAGTCCGACCCAGGGCCAAAGGCCGTCAATGGGTTGAGGGGCCAACGCGGTCGTGGGATTAATCTCTACGATCGGGTGCCACTTGAGCTCGGTCGTCGGTGAATAGATGTCCAGCGCCAGTGCGGATACTTTGATCTTGAGCGGATTGGCGCCAAGGACCGGTGTGGGAGAAAATTGCGCCATGACTTTTGGAAAGCCGATGACATTGCGCCCGCTTATCATTGACCAGGAATTGTCCACGTAAATAAATGGGAAGAACAATTCCGGTAGTGGGTCTGGAAACAGCAGGCCACCAAACATGTTGAGTTTCCAGACGTAGAATCGAAAATAGAGTTCCTGCTGACTAGCGAATCCCCAACTGGAATAGGGTTGCTCGTCGAACATCATTTTTGGATAGGTCACAATCTCCATATCGACAAAATCGGTGAAAGCCCAGTACTCGAACCCGCGGTCCGCCAACGATCCGATATTGAGTAACTCGTCGCAGAGCCCCTGGAGTTTCCCGAGATCCGCCTGCAACCGGAAGCTCATGATGTTGATGCCAGGGAATTTGTATGGCGGAGGAATTTCCGGGTTATCGTCCCGCTGAATAAATGAAGTCATGACATCATCCTCTCATGAACCGAAAACGGCCGGTGCAGCTCCTGGCGATCCGTTCCCTTGAAGCCGAGCACCAGATCGGCGCCGTAGACCTTTGCAGGAGTTTGAAAACCGGAGGCGAAGTCGCCTTGAAGGATGCGTTGCGCGATCGCCGTGGCTGCCTCGGACGTGAAGCTGTAACCATCCGGCGTGGTCAAACGCACGCATCTGCGCCGTCTCCAGGAGTTCTTCGGCTTCGGACACTATGACGCATTGCTCCGCCCGGCGTCGGGCGCCATGCGGACCTTCCGGCAGAACGCTGGCGACGGCGTCGATCAAGGTCCTGGCCGGCGCGAGCTGCATGGTATCGGCGATACCCGCGCCAAGTTGATAGAGTGCGCGCGCGGTATAATCAGCTTCGAAATAGGTTTCGATGTTGCGGATACCGGTCGAATAATAGGCGGTAAAGACATCGGCCCAGCTTACGGCAACACTTTCTTTCTCACCATCGCCAAAGTCGAAGGTTCGCTGTAATCTCCCGACCGGTACCGACATCAATCTCCCGTTTCTGCGAATGCTGACGCGCGAGTTGGCAAGCCCGAGCGCCGATCGAAAAGTACCCCGCGAGAACGAGTTGGGCCGCAACAACGCGATCCGGAGATATTTCGCATTCGGAACCAACGCCGCCACGTGCAGCGCCAGGCAATCGGAAGCCACGATGCCAAGAGCTGCGCCGGGCATGATCATAATGCCGCGTTTTCGGGCCGCTTCGTCATAACCAAGGGCAGTTTGAAATACCGGAAGCTCGCCGGTGATGTCGAGATAATGAGTTCTCGTGCGTAGGCACGATTCGATCAATGCCGGTGCTGTCAGCGCGAAAGGGCTCGCCGCATTGATCAGGACATCGATATCGTCCAGTGCTTGGTCGAGGGCATTTGGTTCATCGATTGCAATCACACGCCCGGCGACGCCAAATTCGGCAGCCAGCGCTTGCACCCGATGCGATGTTCGCCCAGCGACGACGCTGTGGCAGCGCGAATTCCGCAACCGATCGGCAATAAGCCGGCCAGTGTAGCCTGTCGCTCCATAGATCAATACACGGCGGCGCATCGAATTTTCCTCAGCAGGACCGCGGCTCTCTTGCCTCCACTACTTCCTCCCTCGGAGAGTGCGTTTTTAGATTCAGCGGTTGAATATCCAGCTCGCCAGGCCATGGATGAATTCCTTATCTCTTGAGGGCGGAAGGTCGCCATAAATCGAAGCGAACTGATGCAAAGCGGCGCCGGCGAGCGCATGGGCGAACTGACGCACGTGATCGATCGATCCATGCTCTCCAATCAGCGACAACACAAAGGCGACATCCTCGCGGCTGCGTTTTTCGCGCGGGCGGCGGAATAGCCGGGTTAGTCTGGCCCGCTCGGCAGAGGAGGCGTGACGATAGGCGTGAATGAGAAGAAGACTACGCTTGCCTTCCAGCACGTCGCCGTTCATTTCCTTGCCATATCGCGGGGTAGGCGCGAGGTTTTGCAGATCGTCCTGAATCTGAAAAGCGGCCCCGAGATAAAAGCCGAAGCGGATGAATGGGTCGAGATCGGCGGCACCTCGGCTTCCGATCAGCGCGCCGACGCGGGAGGGATGAATGGTCGAAAGCCAGCAGGTCTTCCTCAGGACCATGTTGAGATAGTCGGTGTCTTCCAGATCGAGGGTATTTTCCCTGATCCAGCCGAGCTCGATCGCCTGTCCCTCAAGAGAATACCATGCGACCTGCTCCATTTCCCGCAAGATACGCAGGCCAAGAAGGCTGCCGAAGATGCCGACATTGTCGAGCAACGGCCGAAGACTGAGAAGGAATAGCGCATCGCCGGCATTGATCGCAAGCGGCACGCCGTGCAGCATGTGAAGCGTGGGTCGGCCGCGCCGCATTTCGCTGCCGTCCTGGATGTCGTCATGAACGAGCATGGCGTTGTGCAGCAATTCTATCGCTACGGCGGACCGGACGGCATCCGCCTTGCTCGCGCCGAACGCACGCGCGGTCGCGATGCAGATGCTCGGCCGCATCATCTTGCCGGCACGCTGCGGGTAATCGGCAAGCGGCTCGTACAGATGCCGCGCCGGGTAGCCGCTGGGAAAATAGCCGGCC
This sequence comes from uncultured Alphaproteobacteria bacterium, assembly GCA_963722265.1. GTDB lineage: Bacteria > Pseudomonadota > Alphaproteobacteria > Rhizobiales > Xanthobacteraceae > Bradyrhizobium. Next base: position 922,369 of record CAVRKR010000006.1, read on the forward strand.
ATCGCCTCGCGCGTGGTCGATCCGTATTCTTCCAGCGTGTCGGCGACGAGCGTAGACATGCCGCCTCCGTCCGAAGCGGATGGTTCGGAGCTTCGAACCCTAACTCGCAACCGTGACACTGAGCGTTCCTCCGGCTTCGTTGGTCCTGCTGTCGACGATGACGCCTGTATAGGTGCCAGGAGGCTGGCCAGCTGGAACGTTTACGGTAAGGACGAGGCTCGCCGAGTCCGAGCTCAGCGCGAACTTCGCGCCGAACGAACGTTTCAGATCGGCGGCTATCAGCTGCTGCACAAGCGGCACGAATTGCAGCGACCGCGGACGCAAGTCGAGTACCACGCTTTTAACATGCACCCCCTTCACGACGATCTGAGGCGGCACACCGACAATGGTACTATTGGCGGGCGTAATGCTGCTGAGCGTGGTTGCGCCGCCGGAAGTGCCGGATCGCGTAACCGTGACGCCAGGACCGGGTGGGGTGTGCGGCGTGCCGCCACCGCTGGAACCGCCTCCATTCGACGGTTGCGTGCCGATGGCACGGATAATGATCGATATCAGGTCAAGCCAGGTAGCGCCGACATCCTTGGTGGTGGCGACGAGGTTCTCGACCAGCGTATTGATGTCGGCGTTCAACTGTCTGGAATTGGCGATACCGTCGCGCAACCGCTCTGCGGCCAGCTGGCCCGCGCGGATCTGCTCCTCGATGAAAGCGGAACTCTGTTGCACCATGCCGCTGATCGCTTGCTCGACGGTTTTCGAAATTCGCGGCTTCGAGTTGCGATCACCGCGCTTCCCGCCCTTCCGCGATCCCGCGTTGCGTCGGATGTGCTCGCTTGCACGTCGGTCCGGCGTCTCGCGATCGGGATCGTCGCGCCGTATTCGCTTCCCTGTCCGCTTAGTGGTCTTTTTCGCCATGTCGTCTCCCCCTCGGACCTCGCATGGATCAACTATCTATGGGTGATCAAAACCGATAATGTCTTCGAGCGCGGGCCATTTTGAAATCGCGTGCGCGGCGAGTTGACCCGACATAACGGCGGCCTCGACGCATCCGACGTTGAGGCTGCAATCCGTCCAATCGCCCGCGATGGTCAAATTGTCATAGGTATTGTCGAGCGGCGAAATGCGATGCCTGGCGCTGCCAGGTACCGAAAGCACGTAGCGGTCGGAAGGGTTGACGTTCGCCGTCCAGTACTGTGTATCGAAGCGGGCCCGCGTCGCGCTCTTCCGGTCCTTCGTTTTCCCGTTGGGATCGACCAGCAAATCCCAGCGAAATTCGCTTCCGCTCTTCTTGGCTTTCGGCCACAGATTTTCGATATCGCGGTTGAGAAATTCGATCGCGTTTTTCCGCACCTCTTCACGGCGGCGCTTTGGATAGTCGATCTCGTCCGGGTCGGGCTCATGCGACGGGTCGGCAAGGACGTTACAGAAATAGGCTGACGTCCGCGGCTGGGGATCAGGCCAATTCTCGGCCGGCACCACATGGCCCATGTCGGCCCAGGTGTCGAACGGTTTGACGAAGCTCGTCAACGTGACAGGTGGAATATCCCAGCCAAGTTCCTGCAGGTCCGCACTGAGCCAGATCTGAAAGGCCTGCGTGGCCACGGTTTTGATGTTCTCGGCCATGGCGCGCCAACGCGCATTTGTGGCGATGACTTCACCACACACATAAGGCAGCGCGCCGATACCGACGCCGAGCACGACGAAATCGAAATCGCGCGTCACCTCAAGCTTCTTTGTGCTGACTTTTCGGCGATCCCAGTGCGATTCGAAATCCCGCTTCTCGCGCTGCATCCGCGCGCCGCCCTTGAGTTGTGAAAGATCCGGCTCTGAAGGCCAGCATCGCATGCCATTGACATCGATCAGTGGTCGATACTCGTCACCCTCAAGTGTTTCGGCCTGGACGTCGAATTCGAGCATCTCGACATATTGCTTCTCGCCCGGCGCAAGCCGGCGCGGATCCGCCAGTTTGACATTTCGAAGCCGGTGGAAGAATTTGAAGGTGGCTCCGCGGGCGCGCAGCGCTTCGTAGAAGGGCGCGAACACGACATCGCCCATGCCGGCGCGCATCTTCCAGAACAATGCGCCGCGATAGCAGAAGAAGAATCGCAGGGCTCCGCGCAAGGCGGCACTGGCAGCGATGGCAGGGCGGTCCGGATCGCCACCTTCATAAGCCATCGTGAGGTCGTACAGAGCGCGGGTGAACGGAGAATTGACCGCGCGCTCGGACGCGCCGTTTTCCCGCAGCCACTCGCGGTGATCGAGATGATTGATCGCATCGAGCCCGCGCGGGTCGGTGAGCAGCTTGTAGCGAACCGCGCCGACGATGTTGGCGAGAACCAGATCGATGATCTCCCATTGATGTCGCGTGCGATCGTCGCTCGCGACGATCGCTTCGAATTGTTTGCGAAGTGCTGACGCAATTGCTTCCAGCACCGGAAGCAGAATGCTTTCAGGAACTCTTGGCATTGAGTTGAGCGCGGCCTCGACTAGGGCCAGCGCTTCAACCACGATCGCAGCCGACGCCAGCGCGCCGCCGCGCAACAGGGCGGCGATCCTCGTGGCGATGTCGGTCGCATCGCCCCGGGTTGCGCCGGGATCCGTGCCCTGATCCACTTCCGCATCCACGTTCGATGCGCCGGATGCACGGAATGTTTCAAGGCCAAGCAAAAGCGTGCGCAGAAGCGAAATGGCGCGGGCGAAATAATGGGTCAGCGCAAAAGGATTTTGCTCATTGATAGGGTCGCCTGGAAGCCCCGGTGCCGGCGGAAAATGCGCCGCCCAATTGAGCCAGCCGCCATCGGTGGAGAGACCTGCGACTGCGATGTGGGAGTCCGGAAGAAAGAAATTACTCCAATCTCGCGATAACCTCTCCGCATCCCGCGCCTTCGGATCTCGCCCTTTCGCCGTTCGTGTTTTAGCGTTCAACTCGTCGTAGCATTGGCGCAGCAACTGAAAGGCATTGTCATAACATCCGAGCCACACGTGCAGCCCGTGCTCTTCGATGCGTCCGGCAGGGCCGCGGCCCGAGGCGCCCTTTCCTCCGAGTCTCCAGCCAAGCTGATAAATCGTGACGTGATAGGCACCGTTGTGCCTGGGCCGGGTCAATTCAAATGCCGCTGCAATGGAAGCGCAGCCGCCGCCTATAATTGCGACTTCTATGGGCTTTCGGACTCCCAACTGTCGCCCCATTTCGCTGTTGCTGCAAACGTGCCGCCGCCGTCTGCCACAAGGTCTTTAACGTCATGTTACATGCTTTTTCGGGCCAGAAAAGGCCCAGTGGGCCTCTCCGGGTGTGGTACGAACGCGCGTCCGTCGTTATACTCGTGCGGCTCGGGTTGAATTTGAGGCAAATTCGCCACTGCAGGAGCAGGTGGGATGGTCGATCCGTCTGAGATCGCTGCGCCGCATAAAGGTCCGGCATTCGGCCCGCAAAGCGAGCATCGTCAGATAACTGTCTTGATGACGGACCTCGTCGGCTTCACTGCGTTCGTCGAGCGAATGGGTGAAGAGGCGGCCTTCGCCCTCGTAAGCCAGGTCTCTGCCCTCACCACCGCAGCCATTCACCGTCATCGCGGTACCGTAAAGAATTTCACCGGTGACGGCATTTTGGCTTTGTTCGGCACGCCGACCGCGCTCGAAGACGGGCCGCTCCGGGCGTGCCGCGCCGCGCTGGAGATCCAACAACGCCTTGGGGAGGCCGGCGACAGGATCGAGGCCGAACTCGGCCATCGTCCACTTCTTCGCATCAGCCTCACCACCGGCCCTGTCGTGCTTGGAGCCGTGGATAGCGGCGAGAGCACCGGAGTTACCGCGCATGGCGACATCGTCAATCTTGCGGCGCGACTTCAAGCCGAGGCCGTGCCGGCGACGGTTGTGATGAGCGATGCAATGCTGCGGCAGGTCGAAGGCATGGTCAAGGTCGAGCCGGCCGGCGTTTTTCATTTCAAGGGCAAGAGCGAGCAGCAGCCGGTTCATCGCCTCGTCGCGATCAAGGATCACGTCACGCGGTTCGATGCCGCGGTGGCGCGCGGACTGACCTTTTACATCGGTCGCACCCGCGAGATGGCCGTGCTGGAAGATCAGCTCAAACATCTGAATTCGGTGCGGGTCGTCGATGTCGTCGGCGATCCGGGCATCGGCAAATCGCGATTGCTCTACGAGTTCGCGCTGCGCCACGGCTCCGAAGAGGTCCTGACGCTGCGGGGCAACTGTTCGGCCGACGGGCAGGAAACGCCGTTCCTTCCGTTCATCGAAATGCTGCGCAACTGGTTCTCGCTAAGCTCCGGCGAGTCCGAGACGACCATCCTCGCCAAGCTTGAGGAAGGCTTGAGGGACCTCAACTGCTGGTCGCCGCAGAATCTCGCGCTGTTGCTCAATCTCTTAGGCTTGAAAGCGCCGGGCAACGCACTAGCCGAGCTTGACGGGACGCTGATCGGCGCCCGCACGCGGGACCTCTTGCTGCGGTTGATCGAGGAGCAAAGCCGGCGCTCGACGGTAATTCTCCTGCTCGAAGACCTGCAATGGATCGACAGCGCATCGGAAGATTTACTGTTGCGGATCGTCGACAGCGAACCCGCGTCGCCTTTGGTCATCTTGCATACGCGGCGCCCGGAATTTGCGCCGGCTTGGGCGGGTCGCGCGGGAGTGATCGAGCTTCGGATAGCTCCACTCTCTTCATCGGAGACGCTGCGCATCGCGCAGTTTCGCTTCGGCGTCGACAATTTGCCTGAGCCGCTTGCCCAACTGATCGTCAAAAAGGCGGAAGGCAACGCACTGTTCGTCGAGGAGATCGTAAGCTTCCTGATCGAACGCGGGACGGTGCGCGTCACGCCGTTGGGATTGGGATACGACACCAACCAGATCGAAGTCGCTTTGCCTGCCAGTGTGCAACTGCTTCTCACGGCGCGCGCAGATCGGCTCTCCGCAGACAATCGCAAGTTGTTGCAGACGGCCGCCGTGATCGGGCGCCGCTTCGATCCGACGCTCCTTACGGCGGTCGAGAGCGGATTTGGCGACGTCGAAAGCAGGCTTGAAGCCTTGCAGGGGCTCGACTTCGTACAACGAGACCCGCAATCGGGCGATTTCGAATTCAAGCACGTGCTGATGCGCGATGCGCTTTACGACACTCTGTTGAGCGGGCTCCGATCCGAAATGCATCTCAAAGTGGGTGACGCGATCGAGCTTCGCGCTGCGTCCCGCTCGAGCGAAGTCGTCGAAACGCTTGCGTATCATTTCTCGCTTTCCGGCCGACCCGACAAGGCGTTCCGCTACTCTTCGCTTTCGGGAACGAAATGCCTTGAAATCTATTCCCTGGAAGAGGCGGAGGGATATTTTCGAAAAGCGCTGAGTCTGCTTGGGGAGGCGCCGCATTGCGCCGATAATGCCGCGATGGCGACCGTCGTCGTCAGTCTGCTGGAAGTGCTGTATCTGAAGGGCGACCTGATCGGTCTTTCCGAAATCGCGGAAGCCTATATTCCGCGGCTCGAGGTTCTGGGCGACACGCCGCAACTGGTGTTCGCGCTTTATTTCCACTGCATGCTTTTGAATCACTTCTGCGAATTTCGCGCAGCCGAAGCCCGTGCGAAATCGGCCGTGCGCATTGCCGGACACCTCAACGACATCCGCGCGCAGGCCTATGCCAGATCCGCGCTTCTGTTCTGCTCGATCATCCTTGGCCGGCACACGCCGGAAGAGGCCGAACGCGAGGGCAAGCGCGTGCTTGAGGTCTGCAAGCAGTCGGGCGACAACTACATCCTCAATTGGGCTTATTGGTCGATCGCCTGGGACTATGTCTGTCGCGGCCTGACAACGAAGGCTCGAAGCTGGACCGTGCAGTTGATGGAAGCCGGCCGACAGCGCCAGGATAATCGGGCGCTCGGCATGGCATTCTGGACGCTCGCCTGGATCGACATCCAAGCCTACCGCTTCAGCGATGGAATCGCCAATGCCGAGCGATGCCAGCGGACGGCGGCTACTCCCTACGACCGCACTGCTGGAACCATGGCGCGCGCGACCGGCCTGTTGCTGGAAGGACCCGTGGAAGAGGGGCTTGCGCTATTATTGTCTACGAAGAAATGGGCGCTGGCTCACCGCTGGGCGTACGCGGCGAGCGGCGTCGATTTCGCGGCCGGCCCGGCCCTCGCCATGACCGGCCAGATCGGCGAGGGGATCCGCGTGCTCAAGGCAGCCATTTTGGCTTGCGACGCGGCGGGAAGCCTGGCGGTCGCTTCATGGAATCGGCTGGCCCTCGCCGAGCTCTATCTCGGTATGTTGTCCGCAAGGGGACCCCGCCCGCCGATCTGGTTCATTCTGTTCAACCTTCTCTCGATTCTGAAAGTTAGGCTGTTCGGCTTGCGGCAGGCAAGGCTCTTGCTCGAACAGCTTTCGCTCAACAGCCAGATCCATCCCGAGAGCACGACGCGGGCGCGGATCGAACTGGATCTTGCGAGAGTGTGCCTGAAGGAAAATTTGCGGGATCTGGCCCGCCAGCATCTCGCAAAGGCCCGCTCCGCAGCGCTCGCGCAGGATTCGACGCTGATGCTGAATGAAATCGACGCGATCACTGCGTCGGTGGGTTAGGCGCCGTGATGCCTGGGGACGCCGAGGGCCGCCCGTGAGCTTTTTGCGTGTCCGTTCTGACTACGCCTATAACCTATTGAACAATCGAGGGACAGAATCCGCTGTTTTGTCAGAAAATCCGTTGAAATCATTGATGAAGTAGCCGGATTTTGATTCCACCATCCGGAGGTTCGAATCCTCCCGCCCCAGCCAACTCACCGGCGAAACGATCGGAGATGGTGGTTCTCTATGTAAGTGAAGCATCGGGATCTAGCGGATGCGATCGGCAACGATGACGAGAATGATGACGACTGCCGCGAGCAGCCAGGCGCGCTTTCTCTGCTCCTTGTTCGAGAGCAAGGCTGCCGCGACGATCATGAAAATACCGACCCAAGTGAGCATGCGCTTTTTCCAAGGATATACTGCCGTACCATTTCGTGCGCCTTTGCCAGGTCCGTATCGCAAGAGCTAGCGTGTGCCGGCGCCGACGGCGGACTTGGCCCAAGACTTGGCCCACATGGGTTGGCGCGAATGGACGAGCGGCGCCGTCAGCCTCCAGCGGAGCTTTCCCGTTCAGGCTGGATGAAACAAGAGGAATCGCACCGGTGATGGCATTTCTGCATGGCCTCGACCGCCTGATCGGTCAAGTCGTAGACGCCACCAAGTGGTTTGCGTTACCTCTCGTGGTCCTTCTGTTCCTGCAATGGCCGTTGCGGGAATTCCTTCGCGCGTTCTCCCGGGAAGCCAACGATCTAGGGCAGGTGGCCTTTGCGTTTTTCGTAGCGGCGAGCGTCACCGCGGCGACGCGCGCGCGAACTCACCTCGCCGCCGATTTGCTGGCGCGTCGTTACTCCGCGCGCACCCGGCGGCGTCTCAATCAGATCGGCAGCGCCATCGGGCTTTTGCCGTGGGCGTTGTTTGTCCTGATTGCGGGCAAGACCACGGTCTTTTCCAGCCTTCGCGACCTTGAAGCCTTTCAGGACAGCGGCAATCCCGGCTATTTTCTGGTCAAACTTGCCCTCTATGTCATGGCCGTCCTGATCCTCGGCCAGTCGCTCGTCGACATTTTCCGTCCTCCTGTGCTGGGCGACCGCTGATGGAATGGATGGGACTTGCCCTTCTCGTGCTGGTCGGCGTCGGCATCATTGCGACCGGCCTGCCCGCCGCGGTCGTCCTCATCACGGTGGCGACGTGCGGCGCGGTCCTCGGAATTGCTACCGGCGGCATCGATGCGGCGACGTTGTGGGCGCTGCCGAGCCGGCTGATCAATCTGTTCGAGAACGATCTGCTTCAGGCCCTGCCGCTCTACGTGACCATGGGCTTGCTGCTTGACCGGCTTCCGGTCGCCGACGCGCTTTATCGTGCCAGCAATGCGCTGCTTCCGCGCAGCCCTTCGGCCCCGCTGGTTTCGGGCATGATGCTCGGCGCGTTGCTCGGGCCGATGAACGGTTCGGTCGGCGCGAGCGTGCTCGGTCTTTCGCGCGTCGTTGCACCGCGCCTTGCAGCGGAGGGAATACCGACGGCCGATCGGCACGCGATTGTTGCGGTTGCCAGCACGCTCGGGGTTCTGGTGCCGCCTTCGCTGGTTCTGATTCTTCTGAGTGATGCGATGCTGTCGGCGCATACCGTGGCAGTGACGGCCACGGGAAGGAGCGACCGCGTCGTCAATACACAGGACATTTTCCACGCCGCGCTCGTGCCCGGAGGAATTTTTCTCACGCTTTGCCTGGCGTTGTCCTGGATCGTCGGCCGAACCGCGAAAAAACCGCCTGACCGCGAGCGTCTTACGGCCGGACAGGCCTGGCTTGCCGCAGTCGCACTCATATCGCTGGTCGTTCTCCTCGGCGGAGTTGCGGTCGGCTATTTCTATGCGGTCGAAGCGGCTGCGATGGGGGCTTTTGCATTGCTGGTCGCGGGTCTTGTGACCGGACGGCTTCATGGGGCGGTACTCAACAAGCTCTTGAGCGACGCCGTCGCGCTCACCGGCGCGCTGTTTTCGCTGCTGTTGGCGGCAACGACCTTCACCATGGTGCTGAGACTGCTCGGCACCGCCGACCTCGTCGGCAAAATGGTTTCGTCCATTCCGGGCGGCGACATCGTCGCGGTCGCCGTCGTGCTCGGCGTGCTCGCGATAAGTGCGTTCGTGCTCGACGCGTTCGAAATCATTTTCGTGATCGTGCCGATCGTGATTCCGCCGCTCCTGATCCGCATCGCCGATGCGCGGTGGGTTTCGGTATTGGTGCTATTGACGCTGCAGTCGAGCTTTTTGCTGCCGCCCTTCGGTTATGCGCTGATGATGGTTCGCGGCGTCCTCAGGGAGCCGGTCGCCTTTCGCTCGTTCCTGCGCGCTCTCGCGCCATTCGTTGCCGCCCAGTGGTTCTTGCTCCTCGTCGTGTTGTTCTTCCCGCAATTAACCCATCTGGGGATGGCGGCGGATGCCGGCTCGCGGCTTCCCGCGGCGCCCTTGTCGGATGAGGAATTCAACAAACGTCTCAACGAGATGATCAAATTGCCGGAGCCAGAGGCGAACGACGACCTTAATCGTCGCTGAGGTGATGGCGGTCAAGCCCTGCCGAAAACGCTTGGATAGCGCTATTTCTTCTAATGAAAATGCGCTCGGCGATGTGAAAAAATCAGTTGCCTTGGCAGCGGAGATTGGTCCTAGTGGCGAAATAAGAGTGACGCCGGGAGGACAGCGGCGATGGAGACCAAAAGAGGCAAGGAGCGGCGCGGCGTCATGCCGGCTCGTCCGCCGATGGGGCGCGACACTGGCGGCATCCAGGCGCTCGACCGGGCCTTTCTCATTCTGGACGTGATCGCCGACGCCGGCGGCGAAGCGAAACTGACTGAAATTGCCAACATCGCCGGATTGAACATATCGACTTGCCATCACCTCATTTCGACCCTGCATAATTGGGGCTACGTCGCGCGCGGCGCCAACAGCCGCAGCTACGTTTTGGGATCGCGGATCCTTTACCTCAGCGCTGCCTGTCTGCGCCAGGTCGACCTGCCGCGGCGGGCGCAGGGTTTTATCGACCGGCTGAACGATCAGACCCGCGAAGCGGTTCAGCTGGCGATCATGCAGGATACCAATCTGGTCAATATCCTGCATCGCGAGGCAAGGCATGCCGTGCGCGTGGATGCGGGGCTGGGCGGAAATTCGAATGCAGCCCACGCGACCGCAACCGGCAAGGCGATCCTGGCGTGGCTGCCGCCGACCGAGCTCGATCGCATCGTTGCCGACAAGGGCCTCACGGCGTTTACGCCGCACACCATCACCGACATTGACAGGTTGAAGGAAGATTTGCGGCTCACGCGCCGGAACGGTTTTGCGATCGATCGGGAGGAGTTTCAGCTCGGCGTCATCTGCCTTGGTGCCGCGATCCGCGATCACGCCGGCGCCGTCGTTGGATCGATCAGCGTCTCATCTCCGGTTTTTCGCGCCACACCGGAATACATCAATCAGATCAAGGTTCATCTCATCGCAGCAACCGGCGAATTGTCAGCCGAACTCGGCGCACCGGGCGCCATCCTGCGCGGATCAGCGAAAAGCGTGGCGGCAGAATAAGCAAATAAATCCAGGAGCAAATCCATGTACAGGCCCGATCATGTCAAGACGTCGCCCGACTTTCCCATTCCCGACACGATGCGGGCCTGGGTGTTGGGTGATCCCGATCAGTTGACCCTGACCAAAAAACCGGTACCGGTGCCGAAACGGGCCGAGGTTCTGGTGCGCATCGACGCGGTTGCGATTTGCGCAACCGACCTTGAGATCATCCATCACGGCCCGCCGGCAATGATCCAGGGCGGCCAGCCCTTCAACAAGAATTTCACGCCGGGCCATGAATATATGGGCACGGTCGCAGCGCTTGGTCCCGGCGTCGACGAATACAGGATCGGCGAGCGCGTCACCGTCGAAATCCACGCCGGGTGCGGGCAATGCAAGCGCTGCCGCGAGGGGATGTACACGGCGTGCCACAATTACGGCCTGAACTATGGCGACGTCGACAAGGGGCACCGCGCCAACGGGTTTACGACCGACGGCGGGTTTGCCGAATACGCCGTCAACAGCATCAACACGCTGGTCCGTGTCTCCGACGAGATGTCTGACGAGGAGGCGACGCTCGTCGTCACCGCCGGCACGGCGATGTATGGCTTGACGGAACTCGGCGGTCTCGTCGCGGGCGAGAGCGTCGTCATTACCGGCCCGGGACCGATCGGGCTGCTCGGCGTCGCGGTCGCCAAGGCACTCGGGGCGCAGCCGGTGATCCTGACCGGCACGCGCGACAACCGACTTCAGATCGGCCGTGAGCTTGGCGCCGATTTCGTGATCAACGCCAAGAACGAGGATCCGGTTGCGGCCGTGCGCAAGTGCAATGGCGGAAAGGGCGTCGACTATGTCATCGAATGCTCGGGCGCACCGGACGCCATCAATGAAGCCGCGCGCATGGTCAATCGAGGCGGCCGCATCTGTCTTGCCGCCTTCCCGAGCAAGCCGGCGGAAGTCGACATCGCCTACCTCGTGCGAAACAACATCTACGTCTACGGTATCCGCGGCGAAGGCAAGAGCGCTACCCATCGCGCCGAGGCATTCATGGCGCAGAAGCGCTTCGACGCCACCAAGGTGCATACCCACACCTTCGCCCTGGAAGACCTACCTACCGCGCTGCGATACGCCCGCGAACGCATCGAGGATGCGATCAAGGTCGTGGTCAAGACCCATGGGCATGCGGCCGCCAACCGCGTCGCCGCAGAATAGCGGTGTCGGCATGCCGGGCTGCGACGCCGATCGCGGCCCGGTTTTGCCGGATATGAAGGAAAATTGATGTCCGCGCTCGAAATCAACCATCAGCCTTCCGAAAAGCCCGTTCCGCGATGGGTCACCGCGAAGATTCCATCGAAAATGCCGCTCTATCGAAGGCTCTATGTTCAGGTTCTGGTGGCGGTCGCCCTCGGCGCGGTCCTCGGGTTCGCCTATCCCGATTTTTCGGTCCACCTCAAACCTTACGGCGATGCCTTTGTGCGGGCGATCAAGGTCATCGTGGCTCCGATCATTTTCACCACGATCGCGGTCGGCATCGCCAAGATGGGAGACATTCGCCGCGTCGCCAATGTCGGTGCCAAGGCGCTGATTTACTTCGAGGCCGCATCCACGCTCGCCCTCATCATCGGCATGATCGTCGGCAACTTCTGGAAGGCCGGCGTCGGACTAAATGCCGATCCTGCCGCGTTCGATCCCAGGGCCGTCGAGGCCTATGCGAAAGTCGCCAAGGACGTCACCCTCTCGGACTTCTTCCTCTCGATTATCCCGACATCCTTTGTCGAGCCCTTCGTAAAGGGTGACGTCATGCCGGTGCTTTTCATCGCCGTGTTGCTGGGACTGGGCCTGAGCCTGGCGCAGGTGCGCGGCAAGCCGATGGTGGCGTTTCTGGAGTTGGCTTCGGTCGCACTGTTCGGCATGGTGCGGATCATCATGTATTTCGCGCCGATCGCTGCACTTTGCGCCATCGCTTTCACCGTGGGCAAATACGGCGTGCGGACGTTGCTGGAGCTCGGCCAACTGGTTGCTTCGGTCTACCTTGTCAGCTTCCTGTTCGTCGTGATCGTGCTCGGCGCGTTCCTGCGGCTTTCCGGTTTCAACATTGCGAAGGTGCTGGATTACTTCAAGGACGAGATCCTGTTTGTGTTCGTGGCGACTTCTGCCGAAACCATGATGCCGCGCTCGATGCAGAAGCTCGAGAAACTTGGCGTCTCAAGGGAAGTCGTGGGGCTGGTGATGCCGAGCGGCTTCTCCCTGAACATGGACGGTACCGCGATCTACATGACGATGTCGGTCTTGTTCCTGGCTCACGCCTTCAACGTCCAGCTCACGATCTGGCACCAATTGAGCGTGTTGTTCGTGATGTTGTTTACTTCGAAAGGCGCCGCCGGCGTCACCGGCGGCGGCTTTATTGCGCTCGCGGCGACACTCCCGGTCGTGGATGCCGTGCCCGTTGCCGGTCTGGCGTTGCTGCTCGGAGTGGATCGTTTCATGGCGGAAATCCGCGCCGCGACCAATCTGACCTCCAACATCATCGCAACGCTGGTGGTGGGACGCTGGGTTGACGGCATCGACATGCGCATCGCGGAGGCGGAATTGCGGACCGGCTTCGTCGAAGCCGACGGCGTCGAGGCTTTGGAGAGCGGCCGTGCCGGCGAAATGCGGGACACGCAATGACGCCGTCGTGAGCCCCGGTTCTCCGAACGATACAGCCAATCGCGACGCTCGCTCGGCCGGATCACCCTTGATGCGATCAATCAGTTCGGCGGAGCTGTCGTCTTCGTTTTACCGGGATGTCGATAATTAGAAAGTGCCGGCAAGTGTCAGGCGAATCGCCAGGGGCTCTACCGGATGCAGGACGAAATCCATGGCGCCGTTCTGGCAAACGGCCGTTGGCGCTGTTTGGACGGGGAAGCAGAGATTATAAAGGCTATCGGTCTTGAGCAGAGATCCATAGGCATAGGTTATCTGGTTGGCCTTGGAGTTGAGCAGATTGAGTCCATCGAGTTGGAGGCGCCACCCGTTTTCAAAGCGATAGCCGATGCGACCGTTGAACAGGCTCGTCGGCGGTGAACGGAATGCGTTGTCTTCGGTAAGTGGGCTTGTGCCCAGATAGCGCCAGCGCAAGGTTTCGAACCAGCCGGTCTTTTCGCCGATCGTGATACCCGCGGACGCCACGATGGCTGGCGCGTTCGGGATATAGTTCCCGGGAGCGTTGCCGATCTGGGCCTGCGGAAATCCCGCAAGCGACGCAAAAAGCTGGGCCTGCTCCGTGTCAAAACCGACGAACCGGGCATGAGACAGCGCAACATCGCCATCGAGAGTAAGCCACGATGATGACTGATATTTATTGGTCCACTCGATCCCGTAACGCTGGCTGGGCCGGCTTGCCGAGGTATCCCCGGCGTCGCCGTTGAAAACGATCTCGGAATCCTGGTCGAGCAGAAACACGCTGAGTGAAGAATCGAGATCTTTGATGACCTTGCTGCGGACACCGACCTCGGCTCCCTCCGTCCGGACAAGCAGCGGCGAGGCGGACAATTTCATGGTCGGGTCGGTCGGCTCTTCCGAGATGGTCGTGCCCCGCGCGTCGTTGCTGTGCATTCCCGTACCGGCGCCAAAGAATAGTTCGGTCTTGTTGAATGGGCCCAGCACCATGGTGAATTTCGGGCTGGCGATCGCCGCCTGCGTGCTTCCCGAATTGTTCCCGTCGAAAATCGAAAAGACGTTCGCGTCAAAATAGTCGCCGCGCAAGCCCACGGTGGTTCTGAACCAGTCGGTCCAGTGAACCGTATTCTGGGCATAGATTCCGACACTGGCCTCCCCCACCTTGTCGCTGCGGACATTTGACAGGAACGCACGCTGAAAGGTGTCGGTCAGGGCAAGATTGATATCATCATAGCGTGTCTGGACACCGAATGTAGTATCCATCGGCCGCCCCGCGAAGGATCCGTTGAGAGTCCTGGAGGCGTTGAAACCTGTCAACACGCGGTCGTCATGCTGATGAAACTGGTCGCCAAGGGTCGGATTGGTCAGAAAGTAGGTAAAATTGTTGAACAGATCGAGTTCGCTTTTGACGACGTAGGCATTGGCCTTCCAAGATCCGGCGTCATCGGTTGCGGCCACCCGCGTGGATAACGCGAAGCGGTTGGTATTGCCGCCGTCGCTCGGGTCTTCCTCGCCATAGAGCCCAATCTGACCTGACGTGATGGCGCGTTGTGGCACTTGGTCGGTTGAATTCCATTTGTTCGAATAAGCCATGGCCGTGATGGAAAAGCCGTCCAGCGCCGTCCCCTGGGTGTAGCGCATCAGACTATTGATCTTGCGCATCTCGTCCGGATTGACCCACGGTCCATTGTACGCGCCGGCCTCGCCGGCAAAGAGCAGCGTGCCATCCCCCATTTTGGCAGAACTCATGCCAAAGATTCGCTCATAGCCGAAGCTGCCAACCGTCAGGGAAGCAATGTTTTTGTTAACGCTGTCGATAAGGCCGATGTGGAGATTGCCCGCCGAGCCGAAGTCGCCTTCGTCGGCGAAATAGGGTCCCTTGCGAACATCGACCGTGTTGACTGTTTCCGGCATCAGCCAGTTCAAATCCGAATAGCCCTGCCCATGCGCATGGGTGCGCAAATTAATCGGCACGTCGTCGACCGAGATCGCCAGGTCGGTGCCGTGGTCCAAATTGTAGCCGCGCAGGAAATACTGGTTGGCTTTGCCCTCTCCGCTGTGCTGCGTCACGATGAGCCCGGGAGCGGCCTCCAGAAGCTCTCCCGGCCGCGTTACCGGGCGTGCGTTGAGTTCTTCGCCGGCGAGCGTCAACTGGCTGGCCATGTTTGGCGGCCCAACGGGTCCGGCACCTACATTCGGAGAGCCTGAGACTGTCGTTGGCTGGGTCGCACTGTTTGATGTCGCGGTACGTTCTGAAGGTTGGGCGATCTGTGCCCGGCGGTTCAGCCGTTCGCGCGGCTTCGCCGAATTACGGGGCGCTTGCACGGTTGTTTCAGGCAAAAGCACGGCATTTGACGAGCTGCGTACCGCAACGGGCGCCGCACCGGCAGGCTCCGGCACAGTGTCCGTCTGCGCGAACGTTCGGTGCTGGAACGTCGGCATGAGTACCGCGATCAAAGCCAGCTCACGCAATCTCTTCGACCGCATCGTTAGACGCAGAACGCAAAGCCTGCAGCCCGGCCGGTTAGGTCTGAAGAATGCCAGAAACGGACCCATCGACAATCCCATGAGCAATGATGCGCCAGCGGGACTTGATAGTCCCGTCTCAGCTGAGCAACCGGGTCGATAAGGTCCGCGAAAAACTATACGATGAAGATCTGGGA
Organism: uncultured Alphaproteobacteria bacterium; assembly: GCA_963722265.1. GTDB lineage: Bacteria > Pseudomonadota > Alphaproteobacteria > Rhizobiales > Xanthobacteraceae > Bradyrhizobium. The sequence goes on from CAVRKR010000006.1 coordinate 937,795, forward strand.
CAGTTTCATTCATATGACGATGGATACGGATCTGCTCGGTGCTGTCCGCCATACCCATGCTGGCGAAAATGCACTCACCATCTCGTCGATCTCGACGGAAGCACCTGTCGCTGCCGTGCGTTCGCTGCGGAGCCATTGGCAGGTCCACGTAACAGTGACGAAATCATGACGTCACGAAAAATGTGATTGAGATCGGGTGCTGCTCGCGGAAAATTTTGCGCGCTTGAAACCTCGCTGCCTCCTCAACGTATCTCGTCCGCCAAGTGCAGCAGTTGCTGCACCGGCGACCTTCACCAATGGATTCGTTTGTTCTTGTCACAATTGAGCAAGCCTCCATTCAAACGGGATATGCAAAATGCCAACAATCCAAATCCAGAAATCCGCGACAGATCTCGGGGCTCTATTCAAATTGGCCAATAAACGCGCCGGCGCACGCGGCATACGGTCAATGTTGCTGTGCGGAGCTTTGGCCCTCGTCCCCTCGATCTGCACTGCGCCGGCAAATGCCTCTAGTCACCGCGAGGCGCCGTTCATCACCTCGCTACCGAAGTTGGACGGTACCGATTTTTACATGTTCCGCAGCTATGAGCCGGGACGGGCTGGCTTCGTTACATTGATCGCCAACTACCTGCCGCTGCAAGATCCCTATGGAGGCCCCAACTATTTCGAGCTCGACAGCAAGGGCATTTATGAGATCAAAATAGACAACGACGGAGACGGTGTAGCGGACATCACCTTCCAGTTTCGCTTCACGAACACCCGGCAGAACCTTAGCGTCAATGCCGGCGGCGTTAACGTCGCGATACCATTGGTCCAGATAGGTCAAATTGGCAGGGGCGGCAACCCCAACGATATCGCGAACCTCAACGTTCAAGAGAGCTATTCCATCTCGATGATCCGCGGCGGCGATCGCCAGGCCATCACGAACGCGGACACAAACGCTACCCAATTCGAGAAACCTGTCGATAATATTGGCTTCAAAACGCTTCCTGACTATGCCGCCTACGCTGCCGCGCACACCTACAACATTCGGATTCCCGGCTGCGCGGCGAACGGCCGAGTTTTTGTCGGTCAACGTAAGGACCCGTTTGTCGTCAATCTGGGCGAGACCTTCGATCTGATCAACTATGCTCACCCGATCGGCGAGGCTTTCGCCAACTCGGCACGCGATGACGTCGCAGACAAGAACGTCACTTCGTTGGAGCTTGAACTTCCCATTTCCTGCGTGCGGGCCTACGACCCCGTGATCGGCGCATGGACGACATCAAGTCGCCGCAGAGCCGAGGACGCCGATCACGATTCCGGCGATTTCGTCCAAGTCTCGCGTCTCGGTATGCCGCTGGTCAATGAGCTTGTTATCGGGCTGAAAGACAAGGACACTTTCAATGCCAGCGAACCCAAGAATGATACCCAGTTCCTTAAATATGTGACCAATCCGTCCTTTCCGACGCTGGTTGGCATCATATTTGGAGGCGCCGGCGTCCAAGCGCCGATGTTGTTCCCACGTTCCGATCTGATTGCCACATTCCTGACGGGCATCAAAGGGATCAACCAGCCCGCGAATGTGCAGCCGGCCGAAATGCTGAGACTTAATACCAGCGCACCGGTCACTCCGGCAGGAAGCCAGAACCGTCTCGGCGTCATCGGCGGCGATGGAGCCGGTTTCCCGAACGGGCGGCGTCCGGGCGATGATATTGTGGATATCACGCTTCGCGTTGCCATGGGGCGGCTGATCACGATCCCAAGTCTCGGCTTCGGCAAGCCGGCACAGGCACCGTCTGGCACGCTCGACTTTACTGATGGAGCGATTGTCAATGACAGTTTCTTCGACAACACATTCCCGTACCTGAAAACACCGATAGCTGGTTCGCCTGGAGCGGTGCAACCGAGCGTGCCGTTGCCGACGAATCCAGTGCTGCCGGGACTAGAGCCAGTTTCCGTCACTCCATGACAGGCTCGGAACCTCAATCCACGAAACCCTCTCGCAGGCGCTCGCGCGCCTGCGGTTCTCGATGCGGCAACTTTCGATTGGACGGCCTGCGACCATTCTTGATCATCGTGACCGCCGCATTGCTCATGGTTGAAGCAAGTTCGGCCGCTTCGGCGCCCTATGAGCCGGCATACGATGCCCAACCGCTGGAGCGGCTTCCAACGGCGAGCAATCAGAATTTGCGTGAACTTAGCCGACTGCATGCCGAACTTGGTCGCAGCCCGACGGATCTCGCGCTGGCGATACGCGTCGCCACGCAGGACATCGAAGCCGCTCGTGCTGAATCTGATCCACGTTACAACGGCTACGCCGAAGCCGCGCTCCGTCCATGGCTTGCGCTCCCGAACCCGCCGAATGGCGTATTGCTGCTTCGCGCAACCCTGCGCCAGGCGACCCACGATTTCAACGGAGCTTTAGAGGATCTCAATCACGCAATTTCGGCCGAGCCGCGCAACTTTCAAGCGCGGCTCACCCGCGCCATCATTTTTCAAGTCCGAGGCGAGTATCCTGAAGCGCTCAAGAATTGTCTCTCACTGGCGCTGTCCGTAGACAATTTAGTGATAGCGACCTGCATTGCGAGCGTGAATAGTCTCCGAGGGGAGGCGAAGGCAAGCCGTGAGGTCTTGCAAGGTGCGCTTGAAGGTACCCGTCCCGACGATGAGGGTCCGCAACTCCGCCTTTGGGCATTGACTGTATTGGCTGAGATTGAAGCCCGCATCGGCGACAGCATCGCTGCCGAACAGCATTTTCGCAAAGCACTGTCGCTCGGGCTGCGCGACGGATATCTGCTTGGCGCTTACGCCGACTTTCTGCTCGACGCCGGGCGCCCTCAGGAGGTCCTGGCGTTGCTGCAAAACGAGTTGCGCATTGACGCGCTGCTGCTGCGCTTCGCGCTGGCCGAGCAAATGGTCGGAGCTTCGGCGGTGTCTCGCCACATCTTAGATCTCGACGAAAGATTCTCGATGAACCGGCTTCGCGGTGATACCTCGCATCGGCGCGAAGAAGCCCGGTTTGCGCTGCATCTATCGAATCGAGCGTCGGAGGCCTTGCGGTTGGCTGAGGAAAACTGGGCGGTCCAACGCGAGCCGTGGGATGCCCGCCTGTTGCTCGAAGCGGCTTTAGCGGCAGGCGCGCCGAACTCCGCTCGGCCAGTGCTGGACTGGCTGACAACCTCGCAATTGGAAGACGACCAGATCCGAAGGCTGGTTTCCCGGTTGGTGGAGGCGACGCGATGAGGCCGCTTGCGAATATCGTGGCGGCGATCACGGCCGTGGTGATGGCTTCGCTCACGCCGGTAGCGGCGCACAAGTCGAGCGACAGCTACCTCAGTCTCAGGTTGAATGGGCAGGAAATAATTGGGCAATGGGACGTCGCGCTGCGTGACCTCGACCATGCTCTTGGCCTCGACAGTAACAACGACGGGATCATCACCTGGGGTGAGTTGCGCAGCCTTCACGGAAGGATTGCCTCGTATCTCCTTTCCCGTCTGGCGTTTCAGTCGGATGGCAAGCCTTGCAAAACGCGGGTCATCGAGCACCTTGTTGATGACCACAGTGACGGCGCCTACGAGGTATTGAAGTTCGCGGCCGATTGCGCCGGGCGGCCGCAAATTCTTGAAGTCGGCTACGATTTTTTCTTTGATCTCGACCCTCAGCATCGTGCGCTGCTGCGTTTCGAGGTGAACGGGCAAACCCACGCCGCCGTCCTCAGTCCGAGCCAGAAGACCTGGAGGCTGCAGGATGACTCCGTCAGCTGGCTCCGCACGTTCCTCGACTATTTCAATGAAGGCGTCTGGCACATTTGGACCGGCTTCGATCACATCCTGTTTCTTTGTGCCCTGTTGCTGCCCGCTGTGCTGTCCCAGCGCGCCGGGCGGTGGATCGGGGTAACCGAATTTGGCGAGGCCCTTCGAAACGTCCTCAAGATCGTTACCGCATTCACCCTTGCCCATTCCATTACCTTGAGCCTGGCAGTACTTGGATTCATCTCCCTACCATCCCGTCTTGTTGAATCGGCGATTGCCTTGTCGGTGATCACGGCGGCGCTCAATAATCTACGTCCCGTGGCCCAGGGCCGGCTCTGGGTGGTCGCCTTTGGTTTCGGTTTGGTGCACGGGCTGGGCTTCGCCAACGTGCTTGTTGAGCTTGGCCTGCCGGCCGGCGCACTTGCCGTGGCCTTGGTGAGCTTCAATCTCGGGGTCGAAGCCGGGCAGTTGGTAATTGTTTCCGCGATCTTGCCGGTTGCGTATTTGTGCCGTCATTGGTGGCTCTATCCCCGGTTTGTGCTCGGCGCGGGCTCGTGCGGTATCGTTGCGGTTGCCTCGGTCTGGTTGATCGAGCGCAGCCTTAATCTCAATTTTTTCTAATGTCGGCTGAAATCAAGCGTTTCAGTCGGCGGCCGTCGGCGATTTTTGGAAGGTCGGCGTCAATGCCGATCCGGTCGCGCAGGACCCCAAGGCTGTCGAGGCCCGCGCGAAGCTCGCCAAAAACGAATAGCCGAGCGTCCCTCGCGAAAATTTGCTGACCAGTTACGGCAATTCAAATTCTTGGTGCCATCGCGCCAAGAAAAGCCCGCGGGCGCTGGCCGTATCCCTGACGCGATCGATCAGCGCAGCAGAGCTGTCACCAGTGTCCCGGTGCCCATATCAAAGCTAATCGCTGGCCCTCAACGATCTGACCCGACGACATTTTCGAGGCCACCGCGTCGCGAAGCCTCTGATAGAAGTCGCGGTCGCGTCGGGACGCGTTTGCGGTCGCAAGGTCGAGCCATTTATAGGAAAGAATCAGGTCCTGCGGCACGCCGTGCCCCTTGTCATAGCTCAGGCCAAGCCTGCTCTGCGCAAACGCATCGCCTTGCGCAGCGCCCCTCTGATAGAGATCGGCGGCGACGGCGTAATTTTGCGGCACACCGAATCCATTTTCGTACATGAAACCGAGCCGTCCCTGCGCGCGCGCATTGCCGCGTGCCGCCGCAGGCGCCAGCGCGCGCACGGCCCGCGCGTAGTCGCCCCTCGAGTAGGCCATCGTGCCGCGCGTCCACCCGTCGGCGCTGGCAGGACGAATTGGCGCGGCGCTGGTCAGGAGAATGACAAGCACTACTGCCGCATCAGTGAACGTTCTTGTTGCGCGGGTCACTTAGAGTGCTCTCACTGATGGTGCCACGGAGCTTGGAACGAAGTTCCTCCGCAACGTAATGTGCGTCCATGCTGTCGCGGATAATCTGGGGGCGGATGAAGATGATCAATTCGGTGCGCGACTTCGTGTTATCTTGATTCGAGAATGCATTACCTATCCCCTGAAGGTCATCCAGCAACGGAATTCCGCTCTTAGTCTCATTCTTCTGGTCCTGGATCAGCCCGGCCAGCAGCACCGTTTGGCCGTTGGCGACGGAAATCGAGCTCTTGACCTTTCTTTCCGAGATGGTCGGGGTTAACGACGTGGCCGCATTGGTTGAAGGCACGACGTTGCTGATCTCCTGCTCGATCTCGAGTCTCACATTGCCGTTGGCGCTGACGCGGGGAGAAACGTGCAGGATGATGCCGGTGTTGCGATAGTCGACGGTGTTGACGATGGTGTTGCTGGCGGCGGTCGCAGCATTGAGAACGCTCGCCGAGCCGGTCGTGATCGGAACCTGGTTGCCGACCTGAAGCGTAGCCGATTGGTTGTTGACCACGACCAGCGACGGGTTGGACAACACCTTCACGCCGGTGACCGTGTGCAAAGCGGAGAGGATCATGGCCGGCTGAGCTTGCTGGCCGACGAGGAAATTGAATCCGGGAAATGCCTGGTTGATGAAGGAGTTGACGACCGTTCCGGCAGCTCCGGCAGCGTTCGTCGCCGCTGCCGTTGCTGTGTTGGTGGCGGGCGCCACCGTCGACGTGGTGTTGAGAAGCGACCCTTGATCGGGCCTCAGTCCCAAAGCGTGGCTGGTCAGAAAGAATTGAACGCCGAACTGCAGTTCGTCGGTGAGGTCGACTTCGGCGATCGTGGCGTCGATTGCGACCTGCAGCTGCGGTTGATCCACCTGCCGCAGCGCCGATTCAATGATCCGGTAATTTCCCTGGTCGGCGTAGATCAAGAGCGAATTGTTGACGGCGTCGGCGGTAATCCGGATGCCTTGCAGCAGCGGCGGACCGCCAGAGCCGCCGCCGCGGCCGCCGTCGAGCGGTGCAGGGCCCGCGCCTGCCGGTCCTGCGCCTGCGGCCGCGCCAAAACCTGAATTGCCGGCCGAGGGGGTGCGGGCGCCAAAGCCGCCAGCTGACGCACCGGGATTGTTGCTGTTGTTGAAGGACGACCGGTCGCTCGCGGTCAAGCCCGTTGTCAAGCCTGACCCCGGGGCGATCTGGTTTTCGGCGCTATCGAGCAGGTTGCCGGAGGAAGATCCGCCGCCGAACATGTCCGTTAGCACGCGCGCGATCTGGCGGGCATCGCCGTACTTCACCCGATAGACGTGAACGCTGGTTCGCGAGCTGTCCGCGCGGTCCAGACGCTTGATCCAGGTCGCCGCCGTCTGCAGCAAAGCGGGCTTCTTGCTCACCACCATGATCGCATTGAGCCGGCCGACCGGCTGAAACTTGATCAGATTTTGGCTGAGCCCATTTTCACCCGAATCCACGATCTTTTCGAGTTCCGCAATAATCGGCTCCGGGCCGCTGCTGACGACGGGGAAAATTCCGATCGATTGACCCCGCATCCAGTCGACGTCGAAGCTAAGCGCGGTATCCACCGCCACGCGACGTTCCGCGCCGGTACCCTGGATCAGAAGCAGGTTGCGCGTCGTGTCGCCGCGCACCATGCCCGGCTTGGTTGCGAAACTGTCCATCAGTTTCAGCAGGGTCTGAGCGGATACATATTGCAGGGGTACGATGGAGACGCCGTAGCCGGGTTCGGGGCTTGCGGCCGCGGCATCGACCCGGCCCGCGCCGACCGCGTCGCCAAGCGGCGTCAGGCGATAGCCCGCGGTGTCCCGTACCAGCACAACCCCGCTGATGCGCAACGCACTTTCGAGCACGAATATGATGTCGGATTTGGCCACCGGCCGCACCGAGACCAGGCTGACCGTGCCCTGGACCCTTGGATCGATCGTGTAGCCCGTTTGCAATATGTCGCCCAACACGACCTTGGCGACGGTGGCCACAGGCGTATTTTCGAAATTGAGTTCAAAGCCGTTGCCGCTTGCGACCGGTTGCGGGCGGTTCTCGGCGATATCGGTTACCTTGGTGCCCTGAAACACCGCCGATTGGGCCTTTGGTCCGGCATTGGTCGCCGTGGCGCCGGTCTGCTGTGGATAACGAGGCAAGGTGTCGAGTGAACGCACCTTGTCGAGCACGTCGATATCGAAGTCGCTGTTGGAGCCGACGGTCGCCGAATTGCAAGAGGTCAGTGCAAGGACGGACAACAACAAGCAAGCAGCACCAATGCTGCGCCCGACCGACGGGGACAGACCCCGGTTGCCGACACCTACCATCTCCGCCGTCCCTACTCTTCTTCGCAGCTCCAGATCCTTTGTGGGATTAGAGCCGGACCAACCTTCGTAGCGGCGGAACATGACAGAAGTCCTACCAATTCGCCGGCGCTTGAAAGATACGGCGTTCGGTACACTTCGGTTTCACGCCCGACCTGATTCGAACTTCAGGATCTTAGGCGCCAGAGCGCGGCACCTGTTCCTGCGTCGCGTGCCCCCCGCCAAACATCGGCGAGCATCGAAAAGGCTCGATTCTCGCCTGGGAGAGGGCGGCGGCGGCTCATTTTCTTGTGAGTTGCATACTCCCTGGCGCCCTTCGTACAGCTGTAATGTTTCGGATCAAGAACCGCCGCTGGGCGGCAATCGGTCAACGGCGGCTCGAAGGAGCTACCGTCACGGTTGCAGGTGCAGCTCTGCTTCAGCGCGTCGCTGGCGCTGTGACCAAACTCGGCGGCAATGTCTTGTCGTCACAGCTCGATGTGCAGGGCACGCACGCCAAGGCCGGATTTGTCAGTATGGTCGCAAGCTGCGAGCTTGATCAGCCGTCGTTACAACCGCTCATCTATGACCTCGAGGCTGGAATGCCGTTCCTGTTCATCGACCAGCTTGACGTTCAGGCACCGACGACGGCGTCGGGCGAGGGGAAGTTGCGAGTACTCGTGGCGGTGTCCGGGCAGTGGCAGGGTGCAAAATGACGCGCAACTGTGCAATCGGCCTCACGGTACTGGCTCTCTCAGTATGTGGAGGTGGCTCCGCTTCGATGTCCGCGATTTCCAACCTTGGGCCGGACGATCAGGCCGACAACGCGCGTACGGAATTTTCGGCCGTCTCGGGTTGGACTGAGCCTGCCGCTGCCGTCGTGCAGGTCACGCCGTCGCCCGCGCCGGCTGCACCGGCAGCCGAGCGGGCGTTAAGCGCCAATCCGCTCTGGGCCATGCCGCTCGCCCAATTTTCCGCTACGCGCGAACGCCCGATCTTCTCGCCGTCGCGGCGGCCGCCGGTTCCTGCCGTCGCTCCCGTTTTGGCGCCGAAGGTGGCCGCCCTGCCCAAGCCAAAGGAGCCGGAGCGACCGCAGCTCTCTTTGGTCGGCACCATCGTAGGCGATGAGGATGGGTTCGGAATATTTCTCGATCAATCGACCAAGGCGGTGGTCCGGCTGAAGGTCGGCGAGAATTTTCAGGGCTGGAAGCTGCGATCGGTTCAGGGCCGTGAGACGGCGCTCGAAAAGGATGAACGGGTCGTCACCCTCGCGTTGCCGCAGCCGGGCCTTGCCTCGCCGCCCTCGACCGAGGTCCGCAACGAAGTTGTGCCGGCAGTGCCTGACAATGGAAGCCTGCCGTCGCTGACTCCACGCCTGCGGCGGGACAGGTAGCTGCCGTCAATTGATCGCCTGGTAACAGAACCAGTTTTGTTGGAAGAGTGAAGCAAACAAGAGACCGATCGCGAGAAACGGTCCGAACGACAGCGATGTCTGGCCGGTCAATGACCGTCCCGCCAACCGCATGATGCCCGCACAGGCCAGCGCGGTCAGCGTGGCCACCAGCAGCAGCATGGGAAGCCCGCCGACGCCGACCCAAATTCCGGCTGCCGCCAGGAATTTGACGTCGCCCAAGCCAAGCCCCTCGACTTTCCTGAAGCCGAAATAGAGCCGCCTCAGCAGCCAGAAGATGGCAGATGGCCGCGCCCTCAAAGACAGCTTCCAAGCCTGCCGAGGGACCATCGATGATCAAAGCCTTTGACAGGCCGAGACCGGCGATCGTCAGGTTCAGCCAATCCGGAATGATCCCATAGCGGATGTCGATCCAGGCGAGCACAAGGCTGAGCAGACACAGCAATGCAAACGTCATGATGATGAACATGCGGGGAGCCTGATCCGATAGCGACCCTACCGGCTTTAGCAGACCCTCGAAACCAAATCCAAAATCATATCACCCGGCGCACCCGCCGATTTTCTTCACACCGTCCACATCCGTCTCTGAACCGTTCGTTAAACCGACACACGCGCGTCATTTGCCGCTGATTATAAACCGCAGCGTGCAACCCAACCCTTTCGAGGGACAAGACGAGGGACAAGATGAGAAAGAAACTGCTTTCCACCGTTGCGATGTTTGGCATCGCAACCGCTGTGGCCTGGAGCGTTCCAGTCGCCGCTGACGACCACGACGCCGATGATTTTAAAACTGCAACCCCGATCAAGCATCTCGTCGTCATCTTCCAAGAGAACCGGGCATTTGATCATTACTTCGGTACTTACCCCAATGCGTTGAATGTGGAAGGCGAGCCGCCCTTCGACGCCGCCCGGAATACGCCGAACGTGAACAACCTGTTGTCAAATCCGTCTCTGCTTGACAACAATCCCAATTTGAACCCCGCCAACGGTGCGGGCGCTTCCAACCCGTTCCGCCTCGATCGCACGCAGGCCAACACGGCCGACCAGAGCCATAACTACTCGAAGGAGCAGCAGGCCTATGATGGCGGCCTGAACGATCTCTTCCCGCTCGATGTGGGCCGGGGCACCAATGGCGGCGCCGGCGCTTTCGGCACCACCGCTCAGGTGATGGGCTATTTCGATGGCAACACCGTCACTGGCTTGTGGAACTACGCCCAGAATTTCGCAATGAGCGACAATGCTTATACCGACACCTTTGGCCCATCGACCCCCGGACTGCTCAACATGTGGGCCGGACAGACCAACGGCGCAACGTTCCCGGTGAATACCGCGGGGCTCACGCCCGCGCAACTGCTGGCCGCCGGCATCGCGGTCCCGAACAGCGATGGCAGCCTGACGCTGATCCAGGACATCGATCCGGCTAACGACGTCTGCTCGGCCCCGGGCCTTCAGGTCACGATGACGAGCAAGAACATCGGCGATCTGCTTAACAAGGCCAACATCACCTGGGGTTCGTTCGTGGGTGGATTCAACCTGCAAACCATCAACGAAAACGGCAGCACCGGTTGTAAGTTCAACAATCCCGGCCAAACCGGAGGCCGCAGCAGCATTACCGAAGCCTTCGGCGCCACTATCAACGACTATGTTCAGCACCATATCTGGTTCCAGTACTTCAAATCGACGGCCAACCCGACCCACGCCCGTCCGACCGCGACCAAGGCGATCGGCTTCACCAACGTGCCGGGCAGCAACAAGGTCGATCCGGCCAACCATGCGTATGACCTGGCTGACTTCACGACGGCGCTCAATGCCGGCAATTTCCCGGCGGTTTCTTTCATCAAGAACGCGGCCTTCCAGGACGGTCACCCCGGCAATTCGGATCCGCTGGACGAGCAGACGGGATTGGTCAATCTGATCAACTTCCTCCAGCAGCAGCCGGAGTGGAAGAGCACCGCCGTGATTATTACCTATGACGACTCGGACGGTCAGTACGACCACGTCGCTCCGGCGATCACCAGCCCGTCGTTCTCGGCTGCCGATTTCGCGAATGGCACCGGGAACTGCGGCACACCGGGCGCCACCGAGCCAAACGGTCTTAGCGGCCAGCAGGTCGCGGGACGCTGCGGTCCTGGCTTCCGCATCCCCTTCATGGTGATTTCGCCCTTCGCCAAGAAGAACTTCGTCAGCCACACGAAGATCACGCAAGCCTCCGTGACCAAGTTCGTCGAGGACAACTGGCTGAAAGGCGAGCGTCTCGGCGGCGGTTCCTTCGATGTCACCACCGGTTCGATCATGGATATGTTCGACTTCCATCAGGACGAGGTCAGGAAGGTTATCCTCGATCCGAGCATGGGGACCGTCGACACGAAGTCCAAGGGCCACTGAACGAGTGAACACGTACGGTCGCACACTCGTGTGGCTTCTCGGCGCCGGCCTTATGGCCGGCGCCGTCTTCGCGGCTGAACCGCAAGTTTTGTCCGGCGAAAACCCAAATCCGATTCATCTGGTCCGCCGTCCCGTCGCGCCGTTTTCGGCAATGGCGAGGCTCGGCCGGGAAATATTCTTTGACGCCAGCCTGTCGTCGTCCGGCAAGATGTCTTGCGCGTCCTGTCACAGCCCGGAACATGCCTATGGCCCACCGAATGATGGCCCGGTCATGCTCGGCGGCGCGACGCTGACACTGCTGGGCGCGCGTGCAGTGCCCTCGCTGACTTACCTGGAGCGGCAACCGGACTTCGGCATCGGCCCGGATGACCGGGAAACCGAGAACGTCGAATCTGGCGGACAAGGCTGCGCTCGCCCAGACCGCGACGCGCGTGGAGAAGACCGCGACGCAGACCGCGCAGAGCGCCGCGAACATCGTGCCGCAAGGCGGCCTGTTCTGGGACGGCCGCGCCGACACCCTTCAGAGCCAGGCGGCCGGTCCTTTGCTCGACCCGCGCGAGATGGATGGCGGCAGCATCGAGATTGTCGCCGAAAAACTGCGCCACGTGCCCTATGCCAGGAAATTTGCGGAATTGTTCGGCGAACGCGTGTTCAAGGATTCGAAGTTGCTCGTCGCGGAAGCGACGTTCGCGGCCGGCCGCTATCAGATCGAGGAGCCGAGCTTTCACCCCTACACCAGCAAGTACGACTATTGGCTGGAGGGAAAGGCGCGTCTCTCCGAGAGCGAAATGCGGGGCTATCGCCTGTTCAATGACCCGGAAAAGGCCAATTGCGCCGGCTGCCATGCGTCGCAGCCCAGTCGCGATCGATGGCCGCCGCTGTTTACCGATTTTCAATACGAAGCCCTGGGTGCGCCGCGCAACCCGGCGCTCGCAGACACCAAGGACCCCAATTATTTCGATCTCGGGGTCTGTGGACCCATTCGCAAGGACGTTGCCGACCAGACGCAATTTTGCGGCATGTTCAAAACACCGACCTTGCGCAATACCGCCGTGCGTCACGTGTTCTTTCACAACGGGGTGTTCCAGACCTTGCAGCAGGTGATGGATTTCTACAATTTCCGCGACACCAACCCGGAGAAGGTCTATCCGCTCGCAGCCGACGGGAAGGTGCAGAAATTCAACGACATTCCGGCGAAGTATCATGCCAATGTCGATGTGAGCGATCCGCCCTTCAACCGCCATCGGGGTGAAGCGCCGGCGATGACGGCGCAGGACGAAGCCGACATCATCGCCTTCCTGATGACGTTGACCGACGGCTACCGGCCGAAGCCATGACACGGTCGTGGGCGGCGGGCCATTTCGTCGAGCGCCGCGTCAACCCTGATCGTACTGATCCGGCCCCATTGCCCAGAGCCATTGGTCATGGCCCGACGCAAAGTTGCGATTGGTCTGCGCGGGGTTGCGGTTAACCAGCGGTCTTAGATACATCGGGTGAGTGGCGCTGCGCACCTCGTGCTCGACGGTGAACAGGGGCTTGCCGCTGGAAAGATCGATGATATCGCGAAAGCGGTACTGATACTGATTGTCCTCGCTGTAGATCAGGCCGCGCTCCGACAGCGCGCGGTAGGGACCGGAGAAATTCGTGATGTAAATCTGCACGTGGTGGCCGTCATATTCGGCCTGCGGCTTGTCGGATTCGCGAAACAGCAGATGCTGGTTCTTGCCTATCTTAACGCAAGCCACCGTGCCGTCGCCGTTCCTGAGTTCGGCCGGTATGCCCATGACCTTCGGATAGAACTCGCAGATGCCTTTTGCGGCGCCGACCGGCACCTCGAACTCGACATAGGGGATTCCGAGCGTGATGCGCCCGAAGCGCGCAGCGTCCGGCTCGTAGCAGCGCACGCGATTGCCCCACGGGCAGGTCGCCTCGACATGGTCGTTGTGTTCGCGGTACGCAAACGCCGTTCCCTTCAATCTCTCTTTGACGGAGGCGAGCCGGTCGAGCAGCGCCTTGCGGCCGAAGATGACGAGCCCGGTATGTCCGCGCAGCACCTGCGCCCTTCCGCTCGGCAGATGAAATTGGCTCCTGCCGACATTGACCCACATATTGTCGTCCGACGTCATCAGATAGGGATCGCGGGTAAGCCCCAGTCCGGAGACATAGAACAGCGTCGCCAGATGCTGGTCGGGCACCTGGACGTTGACGTGTTCCAGATGGATCGAATTGCCGAGATCTTCGGCGGCGCGGTCGAATTTTGGCTGCATGAAATTGGTCCCGGATGCGGATCGCGGCATCATAGTGCAGCGTTAGGGCTCACGCCAACACGCGGCGGCCGCGGCACTGCCATGTCACCGTCGTTGACCCGAATGCGCGTGGGGAACGTCCCAGTCCCCACTTGACATAGGACTTTGGGCAGACTGTGCTACTTGTTAATCGATTGATAAACAGCGGAGATCCCGCGCATGCGTTGCCCGGCCGAACCCTGAGCAACGATGCCGGGCTTGAACAATAATAGCCGCGCAAGAATGAAGTGTTGGAGGACGTGAAGCTGGATCAGATCGAGGTGGCCGTCGTCGGTACTGGCTGGTGCGGGGGTATTCGGGCGCAAGCGTGTGCGGCGCTCCCGCTCGTGAGCGGCGTCCATATCGCCGAAACTAACCCAGCGCGATTGCAGGAGGTCGCAGCTTCCATCGGTGCCAAATCGGCCACTGCTGATTATCACGCCTTGCTCGACAACAAGAATATCTCCGCCGTATTCGTCTGTGCAACGCCCGAGACGACGCATTTTCCAATGGCGCGGGATTTTCTGCACGCCGGAAAGCATGTGTTTCTCGAGAAGCCGATCGCGCTCGAGCTGGAGGAAGCCGACGAACTCATTGCGATCGCGCGCACCAACGGGCTCAAATTCACCATCGGCTACTCGCAGCGCTTCAACCCGAAATTCGCCTATGTGAAGAAATGCATCACCGACGGCACCATCGGCAAGCCCGTCAGCGCGCTGGTAAGCCGGCATATTTCGCGCAGCCTCGGGAAGAAAATCTCCGGCCGCGTGAAACTCTCGCCCGCCGCGATGGAGTCGACGCACGATCTTGATTTCGTGCTCTGGTGCCTGGAGCCTGCCAAACCGGTACGCGTCTATTCGCAGGTGAATTACGGCGCGATGCGCGAGTTGACCGGGGGCGATATTCCGGATCTGCAATGGGTGACCGTGACCATGGACAGCGGCCTCACCTTCGTGGTCGGCGGCGGCTGGAGCCTGCCGCCCGGCTATCCCAATTTCTCCTCGACCTGGATCGAGATGATTGGAACCGAAGGCGCCCTGATGGTCGACGATACCCATCGCGACGTGATGCTCAATACCATGAAGAATGGCGCGGTGTTCCCGATGTCGACGATGCCGGGCGAGCCGGTCGGACACGTCTATGCCGGCCCGATGGCGTCCGAGACGGTACATTTCGTCGAGGCGGTGGCGCTGGATCGTCCGGTTCTGGTGACGCCTGAGCAGGCCCGCCGCGTCATGGAGCTTTACATCGCCGCTGATCTATCGGCCGAGCTCAACGAGCCGGTGACGCTTCCGCTCGAGAACAAGCGGCCGGCGCGTGTCGCTGCCGGCGTCTAGCAGAATCTCGATAGGGGTTGTTCACGACATGCCCGCAGATGTCACGGCTGCCAGTCGCCCTGCGGGCAAGCTTGCCGGCGTGAAGCGTACCAACATCCGCTGGTATGTGCTTCTGCTGATCAGCCTGATGTACATGATCACCTACATGGATCGCAGCAATATCTCGATTGCCGCGCCCGAAATCGCCAGGGAGTTCGGCTTTAGCAAGACGGAAGTGGCGCTGTTTTTCAGCGCCTTCGCCTGGGCCTATGCCGCGGGGCAAGTGCCGGGCGGCTGGCTTGCGGATTTCTTCGGGCCCAAACGCGTTCTTCTGGCGATCGTCCCGTTCTGGTCGCTGATGACAGCAGCCACAGCGTGGGCGTCCGGCGCGACGTCTTTTTTCTGGGTCCGCTTTGCCTTTGGCCTGGGGGAAGCCGGCGCCTTTCCGACCGCAAGCCGCGCCATGCAGCTGTGGTTTCCGAAATCAGAGCGCGGCTTCGTGCAGGGGATGACCCATTGTTTCAGCCGCCTTGCGATTGCGATCACGCCGCCGGTCGCGGTGGTGATCATGAACGCGTGGGGCTGGCGCTGGGTGTTTTACATCTTCGCGTTGTTCGGCGTCATCTGGTCGGTTGCATTTCTCTTGCTCTACCGCAATCGTCCCGAGGACGAGGCGCGCGTCAATGCCGAAGAACTCGCCCATATCCGAGGGCAGTCACCGGATGGAGAAACGAGCCCCGTCGCGACCAACGTTCGATCGGACGTTCCGTGGCGGGCGATCTTTACTTCGCCGAACATGTGGTTCATCGCTGCGGCCTATGGCTGCTTTTTTTATGGGGCTTATTTCTACGTCAGCTGGTTTCCGACCTACCTCCTCGAATTTCGACATCTCTCGCTGAAGTCGATGGGCTATCTGGCGTCGCTGCCGTTGATCTCGGCGATGGTCGGCGACTTGGCCGGCGGGCTTCTGACCGACCATGTACTGCGCATCACCGGCAATTTGAGATTGGCGCGTCGCGTGGTTGCAGCCCCAGGTCTGTTTCTTGCCGCAACGCTCCTGATACCGGCGGCAACGACCGACAGCGCGATCACTGCGATCCTGTGCCTGACGGCCTCGAACTTTTTTCTGGAATTGGTGCTGGGGCCGGCCTGGGCGGTGCCGATGGATGTCGGCGGAACGTCGAGCGGAACGGTAACGGCCGTCATGAACATGGTGGGCGCCGTCGGCGCCTCGATTTCCCCGCTGGTGTTCGGCTTTCTGGTCGAGCGCGGCTCGTGGATTGCTCCTTTTTACGTCACCGCCGCGGTTCTGGCCTCCGGTGCGCTGATCTGGATTTTCCTGATTGATCCCGAGAAATCCGTCGTGGATGCCAGCCCCGCTCGCTGACTCCTCCGTCAGCGTATCAAGGCCGGCGCGTCCCGCCGGTACTGGCGTTGCGGTTGGCTCTCGCCTAGTATCGGCTACCTGCAGGTGACGAACAACGGGAACGATTGTTCAAGAGATCACCGGAATTAGGGGGGAGTGAGATGCAAAGATCAGCCGTCATCGCGTTATGCCTGGGGTTGCTGGCCTGGCCTGCGGTAAGCTTCGCGCAGCAGCCCGAAAACATCGTGCTCGAAGGCAAGGACCTCAAGCAACTGACGCCCCATGTCTGGGCGATCTTCGGCAACCCCAATATCGGGATCGTGGTTGGCACCAAGGGCACGCTGGTCGTTGATACCGGCCTTGGCAAGCGCAATGGCGCGACGGTCGATGCCGTCGTGGAGAAGTTGCGCAAGGGCGGCAAGCTTTACGTCGCAACGACTCATTTCCACCCGGAGCATGTCACCGGTCAAAGCGGCTTTCCAGCCGACGCCGTGGTGATCCGTAACAGTGCACAGCAAGAGGAACTGGCGGAATCCGGCGCCCGCATGATCGATTTTTTCCGGTCGCGCTCCGAGGTCAACAAGGAGTTGTTGGTCGATGCCGGCATCGACAAGGCCGATATTCTCTTTAACAACGAGATGACGCTCGATCTCGGCGACGTCACCGTGCGGATGTTGTATTTCGGGCCCGCGCACACCAACGGCGATATCGTGTTTCTGGTCGAGCCGGAGAAGGTGATGATCTCCGGCGATCTGGTCCAGAACAAATTCACCATCCTGCCGATCGGAACGAAGACGACCTACAAGAGCTGGATCGCGGCACTGGATCGCGCGGCGGAATTAAAGCCCGCGCTCATCCTTCCCGACCATAGCCCGCCCGGCGATGCCTCCATGTTCGCCGAGCAGCGCGCCTACATGCTCGATCTTCTGGCGCAGACGCAGGCCATCAAAGGCCAGGGCAAGAGCGTCGAGGACGCCGTAAGTACGGTCACCGCCGAATTCAAGACGAAATATCCGGGGTGGCTTCGTCAGCAAAATCTGACGAGAGCAATCACGCAGGCGTATAAGGAACCGCAGTAAGCCGCAGTCGGCAGGATCCGGGTTCGCCGGAGAAGTCCGCTATCGCCCGCTGTCCGAGATGATGGCCGCGGATCGAGCGGGTTCGTGAAAATTCGATCACGTCCCGTCCGCGTCGGCGCGCGTTGAGCGCCGACCCGAGCTTCGCTTGCGAGGGAGAAGCGCCCGGCGATCGACGCGACGGCGCTGGTTTCGACAAATCCTAAAAGCCATTTGGTCGGATTTGCCGACGATCCCATACGGATAATGCGGGATTGTCGAACAGGCAGCGAAGCCGTATTTCCCGCATCTGAAGACAAGCGGCACCCGCCGTTTGGTTCAGTCAGTGAGGGAAAAACCCATGATCGATGTGGCCATCATTGTCGGCAGTACGCGGCCCGGCCGCCGCGCCGTGCCCATTGCCAACTGGATTTCTGGCATCGCCAGCAAGCGCAGCGATGCGAGGTTCGAGCTGGTTGATATCGAGGATTTCAAGTTGCCGTTGCTCGACGAACCCATGCCGGCGATCATGGGAAAATACGCCCAGCCGCATACCAGAAACTGGGCCGCGAAGATCGATTCCTTTGACGCCTTCGTTTTCGTAACGCCCGAGTACAACCACGGGATTTCGGCGTCTCTGAAGAACGCGATCGATTTCCTCTACAGGGAATGGAACAACAAGGCGGCCGGTTTCGTCGGTTATGGCGGCGGCGATGGCGCTCGTGGCGTCGAACAGCTGCGCCTGGTGATGGCTGAAATGCAGGTTGCCACCGTGCGCGCCCAGGTAGGGCTGTCGCTCTACTCGGACTTCGAGAATTTCCACGCATTCAGGCCAGCGCCGAGCCGCCAGGCCTCGGTCACCGCGATGCTCGATCAGCTTGTCGCGTGGGGCGGAGCCCTCCGAGCCATGCGCGAGAACAGGGGATTGGCGGCAGCGTGATCGCCAGAAGCGGCTTCCTTGCGCGACATCGACGCGACACCGCGTCGTTGTTTTCAAGGAACAATAATTCGGTACAGCTATGGAGATAGCGTCATGCAAAGGTTGAATTCAATCGATCCCGCCTCTGCCACCGGCAAGACCAGGGAGCTTCTGGATATCGTCCAGCAAAGACACGGCCGCATTCCCAATATGGTGCGGTTGATGGCAAACTCTCCGGCGGCCCTTGACGGGTATCTGAAACTTGCCGTGGCGCTCGCCGGTTCGACGCTCCCGGCGGAAGTTCGCGACTCGATCGCTGTCCTGGTCGCGGCAGACGGTGGGTCGGATTATACGCTCGCCATCGTTTCCGCGGTCGCGCGAAGGGACGGGCTCAACGACGACGACATCGCAGCTGCCCAGCAGGCGCAGGCAAGAAATCCAAAAATTGTCGCGGCGCTTCGCTTCTCCGAGCTTCTTCTGGAGCAACGCGGGCACGTCTCGTCATCGAACCTGGATGCGCTGATGGAAGCAGGTTTCACCGACGGCGAGGTCGCCGAAATCATCGCCACCATCGTCCTCAACATCTACAGGAACTACTTCAATCTTGTGGCCCGGCCCGAGATGGATTTCCCGGCCACGTATCGTCGTGCAGCGGCCGGGTGAGGGGTTCTGTCTAGCAGCGGAAGAACTAGGCCTTCGCAAGGCCATCCGCGACCAGGCGATTCATGCGGTTCGCGAACGCGGCTGGATCCTCCGGCAGTTCGCCGTCAAGGATCTGCGCCTGCTCCAACAGCAGGAAGGACAGGTCGGCGGCGCGCTCGGCGGCCTGCGGGATCGCAGTGACCAGCGGATGGCGAAGGTTGATTTCAAGAATCGGCTTGGTGCCGACCCCGTGATTTTGCCGGGCCAGAAGCCGCTCGAGCTCGCGGTCGGGGCCGTAACTGCCGGCGACGAGGCATGAGGCGCTCGCGGTGAGCCGTTGCGAGGCACGCACATCGGAGACCCGATCGCCGAGATGGCTCTTGATCACGGCGATCACCGTCGCCTCGTCGGCATTGGAGGAGCTCTCTTCCTTCTTGCTGTCATCGAGCAGCGGGATCAGGCTAAAATCGATGTTGCCCTGGCTCAGCGACTTCAGTGGCTTGCCTTCAAGATCGAGCGGCGCCGAGGTCCAGAATGCATCGACGGGATCGGTAAGCAACAACACCTCGATACCGCGGGCAGCCGCGGATTCGAGTTTGGGATTGGATTTCAGCCTTTCGATGCTGTCGCCGACCAGGAAATAGATTTCGGTCTGGTTGGGCTTCAGCTCCGCGACATACTGCTTCAGCGTGCGCTTCTCGCCCGCCGTCGTCGTGAACCGCGACAACGCCAACAGCTTCTCGCGCCGCTCAAAATCCTCATAGATGCCTTCCTTGATCACCGGACCAAACGCATCCCAGATATTGGCGAAATTCTCCGGCTGTTTCTCGGCGAGCGTTTCGAGTTCGCCGATCACGCGGCCGGTCACGGCCTTTCGGATTTGCGCCAGTTGCGGATTGTTCTGCAGCATCTCGCGCGAAATGTTGAGGGGCAAGTCTTCGCTGTCGACGACGCCACGAATGAAGCGGAGATAGGCCGGCAGTAGCTCGGCATCATCGGTGATGAAGATCCGGCGCACGTAAAGCTTCACCTTGCCCTTGCGCGCGGGGTCGAACAGGTCGAATGGTTTGGTGGAGGGCGCAAACAGCAAAACCACGTAGGAGTACCGCCCCTCCGCCCGATAATGCAGCGTCATCGCCGGCTCGTCGAAGGCGACCGCAATCGACTTGTAGGCTTGCGTATAGTCTTCAGCCTTGAGTTCGGATTTTGGCCGCTGCCAGAGCGCGCTCGCCGAATTGATTTGCCGCGGTTCGCCTTCCTCGGGCACGAGTTCGATCGGAAACTGGATGTTGTCGGAATAGGCGCGGACGATACGCTCGATTTCGAAAGGCTCGAGATATTTGGCTGCATCCGCCTTCAGGTGCAGGGCGATTTCCGTCCCTCGCGCGGGAAGTGACACGCCTTCCTTGGCCGCAGGCGCAATCTCGAAGCCGGAGCCGCCCGACGACGACCACGTCCAGACTTCTTCGGCGCCGGCGCGGCGGCTTGTCACGACGATGCGGTCGGCGACCATGAAGGCGGAGTAGAAACCGACGCCGAACTGGCCAATCAGGCCGGCGCCGTCTTTGGCCTCCTTGAGACGCGAAACGAAGGATTTTGTACCGGAGCGGGCGATGGTCCCGAGATTGTCGATCAACTCCTGCCGGTCCATACCGATGCCGGTATCGGCAATCGTCAGCGTGTTGTTCTTTTTGCTCGGGTTGATGCGGATTTTCGGCACTTCGCCGTCGCCGATCAGCGATGGATTTCCGATCGCTTCATAGCGCAGCCTGTCGCAGGCGTCGGACGCGTTCGAGATCAGCTCGCGCAGGAAGATGTCGGTCTCCGAATAGACCGAATGCACCATCAGGTTCAGAAGCTCGGAAACCTCGGCCTGAAAGGGTTGGGACTCAATGGTGGTTTCGACGGTCGTCATTTTCTCTGCTCGCGGGAAACGGAAAACGACGATATAGCGCGTCGGGATTTAAGATCAAGCCGCTGTGATCAGGGGGCCGATGGACCGAGTTTCAGGTTGAATTCCCGTCCCCCCCGATTGACCTGTGGTGCGCTGGCTCGGCACCCGGATCAGCGGAGCCTTGATGAATGAGCCATGCTCGGGCACCAGTATCTCCACGCGCCCAAGTGCGTGCAACTCGTATTGACTCATGTGCCGGTTCGACGAACCATGGGGCACCCGCAATAGTGGTGAAGGTGGCGTGCAATGAACCTCGGTGTCGATCGTCCCAAGGCCGCCGTGGTGGCTATTGACCTGCATCGCGGGCATCTCGATATGGCGGTGGCCACCATGCCGACCGCGCCCGACGTTGCGCTCCGCGTCATAGCGGCCAACAAGCGGCTGTTCGACTGGTGCCGGAGCGCCGGCATTCCGGTGATCCACCTGGTGACGTCGTATCGAGACACTGACGAGATCCGCGCCAACCCGTTCTGGCGCACTTGCGCCGAGGATCCGACCGCGACCCGCAAGAACGCGATGCGGCACAATATCATCGGCGGCCCCGGCTGCACGGTAATGCCGCAACTGCTCGACGCCAGAGACTTCGTCGTCAATACCAAGAAGCGCTACGACTGCTTCCTTGCCACCGACCTCGATTTTCTGCTGCGTACGCACAGCATCAACACCCTGTTGATCACGGGCGTAAATACCAATTCCTGCGTGCTAGCCACCACCACGGCCGCCAATGTTCGCGACTACTCGGTGATCGTAGTCGAAGACTGCGTCGACAGCATGGACGGGCCGGAATTGCATGCGGCGGGACTGGCCTGCATTCGCACCGCGTTCGGCTTTGTCATGAATGCGGATGCGGTGATGGCGCTTGAAGCGCTTGCCCCGCGCCGACCCAGCGCCGCATGATCACCTGTTTTTTCAAACCGACCAAGAGTGCCTGCAATGTCTGAACCCATGATCCCGCGCGAAAGAAGCGACTATTCCGCCATCGTCGACCGTCCGCCCTTGAAGTTGCCGGGCCGCGCCCGCATCGTGGTCTGGACCATCGTCAATCTGGAAGTGTGGGATATTTCAAAGCCAATGGCGCGGCAGGTGATCCCGGCGCCCACCGGCATTCCGCTGCTGCCGGATGTACCGAACTGGAGCTGGCACGAATACGGCATGCGGGTCGGCGTGTGGCGGTTCTTCGATCTCTACAAGAAGCTCGGCATAGCGCCGACGCTCTCGATCAATGCGCGCGTATGCGAGGATTATCCGCGCGTCGCGCAACAGGCCAAGGACGCTGGTTGGGAGTTCATGGGCCACGCCTACGAACAGGGGCCGATCCACAAGGAGCCCGATCAGAAGGCGATGATCGCGCGCTCGATGGGTGTGATCGAAAGGTTCACCGGCAAGAGGCCGGTCGGCTGGCTCGGACCCGGCCTGACACAAACATTGGAGACGCCGGAGTTTCTCGTCGAAGCCGGCGTCAAGTATATCGGCGATTGGGTCTATGATGATGAGCCGACGGTAATCCGCACCGCCAAGGGACCGTTGGTGACGCTACCCTATACCGTGGAACTGAACGACATTCCGATGATGCTGGTGCAGCACCACGGCAGCGATCATCTGCTCAAGCGCACCATCGATAGTTTCGACCGCCTGTACGCGGAGAGCAGGGAACGGCCGAAGATCGTGTCGATTGCCATTCACCCCTACATTTCCGGTCAGCCGTTCCGGATCAAATATCTCGAAGCGATCTATGACTATGTGAACAGGCACGAGGGTGTGGTGCACTGGAACGGCGAGCAGATTCTCGACTGGTACCAGGGCCAGATCGAAAAGCCGGGATCGAAGTGATGATCGCGCTGGTGCTGCCCGGCGACCTGATCAAGGCTCACGTCGATGGATTGCCGCCGCTCGCCATCACCATCACGCCTCCGGAGGCATGACCATGTTGCCTACCGAACGCGTCCTCTATTCGCCGATTTCGGGGCGAGCGGCGTTGAAGCTTCCGAACGGCGCGCGGATGGCGGTATGGGTCATCGTCAATGTCGAGGAGTGGGATGCGAAGCTTTCGATGCCGCGCACCGTGCTCACGCCGCCCGCCGGCGGCTTGCCGTCCCCGGACATTCCGAATTGGGCCTGGCATGAATATGGCAACCGCGTCGGCTTCTGGCGGCTGCTGAAAGTGTTTGACGATTTCAAGATCCCGGGCGTTCTCGCCATTAACGGCTCGGCGCTGGCGGCCTATCCGGCGATCGTCGAGGCAGCGAAGGCGCGCCATTGGGAGTTCATGGGGCACGGCTTCACCCAGCGCAACATGCAGAAGGTCGATAACGAGCGCGAAGACATCCGCAAGACCGCCGATGTGATCGCGGCCGCGACCGGAAAACGGCCGCGCGGCTGGCTGGGACCGGGTCTCACCGAGACCTGGGAGACGCCGGACCTTTTGAAACAGGAAGGTTATGAATATGTCGCCGATTGGGTGCTGGACGACCAGCCGGTCTGGCTCAAGACCGCGACGAAGCCGATCGTCAATATTCCCTATACCCAGGAATGCAACGACGTTGCCATGATGCTGATCCAGCATCACAAGGCCTCGGAATATTACGACCGTGCGATTGATCAGTTCGAGCAGATTTACGCCGATGCGGCCGAGTCCGCCCGCGTCATGGCACTCGTGATCCACCCTTACATCATGGGCGCACCGCACCGCACCAAATACTTCCGCCGCATTTTCGAGACGATCCGGCAGAAGTCGGACGTCGCCTTCATGAGCGGCGAACAGATCCTCGACTGGTACCTCGCCACTGGACCCAAGGCACCTTGAGGCACTCCGATCAAGAATGAGCACCTTCCAACTCCTCAATGGACTGACCTTCGCCGCCCTTCTGTTCGTGGTGGCGAGCGGCTTTACGTTGATCTTTGGACTGCTGCGCATCGTCAATCTGGCGCACGGAGCGCTTTACCTGTTTGGCGGCTACATCGGCTTTGCGGTTGCAACCAGAACCGGCAGCTTCGCCCTCGGCGGCCTGGGTGCGATGGCGGCGATTGCCGCGATCGGATTCGTGCTCGATCAGGGCTTGTTGCGCTTCGTCCGCGGCAACGATCTGCGCCAGGTTCTGCTGACGCTCGGCTTCGCCTTCGTTCTCAATGATCTTGCGCTTGTGATCTGGGGCGGCGACAGCCTTACCGTGCCGATCCCGCAAATCCTGCGCGGGGGAGTACGCGTGTTCGGCGTGTTCTATCCGACCTATCGGCTGTTCGTTCTGCTCACCGGCATTGTCGTGTTCGCATCGCTCTGGACGCTGTTGAACCACACGCGGCTGGGCGCGCTGATCCGCGCCGGCGTTGACGATGCCGAGATGGTGGAGGCTTCCGGTGTCAATATTCGCCGCGTCTTCCTCGTCACATTCCTGCTGGGCTCGGCATTGGCTGGTCTTGGCGGGCTGATGGGCGGAGCGTTTCTGTCGCTCTACCCTTCCGCCGATGCCGAAATCCTGGTGTTCAGCCTCGCGATCGTCATCATTGGGGGCCGCGGCAGCCTGATCGGTGTCGGTGTCGGCAGTCTTTTGGTTGGCCTGTTCAACACGCTGGGTCAGGTGATGTTTCCCGAGCTCGCCTATTTCGTCATCTTCGGTCCGATGGCGGTGCTGCTGGCGTTTCGGCCGCTCGGCCTGTTCGTACGGGCGGCATCGACATGACGCCAGGGAAACCCCGGCCGATCAGGATTGCCGGCATGTCTGGCCCGGTGTTGATCGTCGTCCTGATGGTGCTCGCGGTTGCGGTAGCGCTGCCGCTTGTGCTTTCGAACTATCAGGTCGGGCTTGCCACGGAGGTGCTGATCTTCGGCGTGCTGGCGATGTCGATCGACATTCTCGCCGGCTTTGCCGGGCGTACCTCGCTTGGCCACGGCGCGATCTTCGGTGTCTCCGGCTATGTGGTTGTCTATGCTTCGGCGCAGGCCGGGCTGCCGCCGGTTGTGGCCGTTTTGCTCGGAATGATCGCAGCGACGCTGGTGGCGGTGATTTTCGGCCTGCTCGCGGTGCGCACCTCCGGTGTCTACTTTCTTCTGCTGACGCTCGCGCTCGGCATGATCGTGTGGGGCATCTGCCTGCGTTGGACCCAGGTGACGGGCGGCGAGAACGGCATGCGCGGCGACGTCCGCCCGGCCTTTCTGGTGACGCACCGCGCCTTCTATTGGGCGGTACTGGCGAGCGTTACGGTCGTGAGCTACGCGATGTGGCGGTTTGTTCGCTCGCCGTTCGGCCTGACGTTGCTTGGCATCCGCGACAGCGAAAGCCGCATGCGTAGCCTCGGATACAATGTCTCGCTGCATTTGTTTGTCGGCTTCACGGTGTCGGGCTTTTTCGCGGGGATTGCCGGCGCGCTCTACGCGATGTTCAACAATTTCGTCAGCCCCTCCACCGTGGCGCTGGCGCAGTCGGTCGAAGGCGTGCTGATGATGATTGCCGGTGGCGTCGGCACGCTGTTCGGCGGCTTCGTCGGGGCGGCTGCGATTATCGCGCTCGAGAATGCCGTCAGCGCCTATACCGAACGCTGGCAAATGGTGCTCGGTGTCACCTTCATTCTGATCATGATTTTCACGCCCGAGGGCATCATTGGCACGCTGCGCGCCATTCTGACGCGCAAGGGACGTTGATCGTTTCCACGAAAGGACCTTGAAATGGACCGCAGGCAATTCTTGAAAAGCTCCACCGCCGCGTTCACGGCCGCAAGTATCGGCAGCGCGCCATGGCGGCGCGCTTTCGCGCAGGCCGGACCGATCAAGGTCGGTCTGTTGGCCCCGCTTACCGGCGTGGTTGCTTCGGGCGGCAAGGAAATGGTCGAGGGCGTGCAATTCTATCTCGACCAGAGCAAAGGCGAGATCGCCGGCCGCAAGGTCGAACTGGTGATCGAGGACGATGCGTCAAATCCCGACACCGCATTGCAGAAGGCGCGCCGCCTGGTGGAGCAGGGCAATTGCCACATGCTGATCGGCGATCTGCTCGCCAATACCGGCCTTGCGGTCGCCAATTACGTCAAGGGAACCGGTACGCCGTACTTCATCCCGATCATCGCGGCCGACGATCTCACCCAGCGGCATCGGATCAAGAACGTGATCCGCGTCGCCGGCTATTCGGCAAGCGCCTTCACGCACCCGTTCGGCGATTGGGCGCGCAAGCAGGGCTACAAGAAAATCGCGACCATCAGCCAGGACTACACCTTCGGTCACGAGCAATGCGGCGGGTTTGCGCAAGTGTTCACTGAAGGCGGCGGAGAAATCGTGCAGCAATTCTGGCACCCGCTGAACACGGCCGATTTCAGCCCCTATCTCGGACAGCTCGCGGACCTCAAGGTGGATGCGATTTTCGCCATGGAGACCGGTGCGGACGCGACGCGTTTCATCCAGCAATATGCAAGCTTTGGGCTCAAGGGAAAGATACCACTGCTCGGCGCCATGAACGCCACCGACCAGTCGGTGATCCGGACGCTCGGCGAGGAATGCGACGGCATCATCGCGGCCGCGCATTTCGCCGAAGGCCTGGACAACCCCGTCACGCAGAAATTCACCAAAGAGTACGAGGCCAAATACGGCAAGATCCCCTCGCTCTACGGCTTCTCGATGTATTCCGGGATCATGTGGGTCGCTGCAGCGGTGGAGAAGCTTGGCGGCAAGGTCGAGGACGGCGAGCTCCTGATCGATACCGTGCTCAAGACCGAGCTCACCGGCTCGCCGCTCGGCAAGACTGTCCGGCTCGACAGCTATGGCAACCCGATCTACGACGTCCAGATCCGCAAGGTCGTCAAACGTTCCGACGGCAAATATTGGAACGTGCCGATCACGAGCTATCCGAACGTTTCGCAGTTCTGGACTTACGATCCCGAGACCTACATGAAGCAGCCGCCTTATTCGCGGACCTTCCAGGGCATCAAGAAGATCTGATCAAGCCTGACGCGGGACGCGGCATGAACCGCGTCTCGCGCACCGGAATTTTGCCGTGTCCGAACCGATCCTGATACTCTCCGATGTGGTTGTTGCGTTCGACGCCTTGCGCGCGGTCGACGGCGTCAGCCTGATGGTTCCGCGTGGGCAACGCCGCGCCATCATCGGTCCCAACGGTGCCGGCAAGACCACGCTATTCAACGCCATTGCCGGAATCCTGCGGCCCACCGCCGGCCGGATCGCCTTCGACGGCCACGATATTACCCGCCTGCCGCCGCATCGGCGCGCCCGGCTTGGGGTATCCCGCACCTTCCAGATCACCAACCTGTTTCCGCAGCTGAGCGTGCTGGACAACATGGTGCTGGCGCTGCGCGGCAGATCGCGGCGCAAGTTCTCGCTGTTCGGCAAGCCTGATGTCGATTCGATCGAAGCCCCTCAGATCGCCGCTGCGCTTGACGCCGTGCGGATTGCCGCGCGCGCCGAGGTCTTGGTAAAGGACCTGTCCTATGGCGAGCAGCGCCAGCTCGAGATTGCACTATCGCTGGTCGCCTCGCCGCGGCTGTTGCTGCTCGATGAGCCCGCTGCCGGCCTCTCGCCCTCGGAACGTTCAATGGTCGCCGAGATCATCCGCTCGCTCGATCGCGACATCACCGTGGTGCTGATCGAGCACGACATGGACCTTGCACTCGGGCTTGTCGATTTGGTCACCTGCATGTTCGAGGGCCGCATCCTGGTCGAGCAGACGCCGGACGACATCCGCCGCAACAAAGAGGTACAGGAAGTCTATCTGGGGCGCCCGCGTCATGCTTGAAGTTCGCGACCTGCACTGCGGTTACGGCGAGGCGCATGTGGTCCGCGGCGTGTCGCTCGACGTCGGCGCCGGCGAGGTCGTGGCCGTGCTCGGACGGAACGGCACGGGCAAGACCACGCTCATTCGCTCCATCATGGGATTGACGCCGCCGGAAGTTCGTGCAGGCTCGATCGCATGGCGCGGCGAAAGCCTGCTCGGCCTTCGGCCGCATGACATCGCTGCGCGCAAAATCGCGATCGTGCCCCAAGGCCGGCGGCTGTTCCCGTCACTGACGGTGACGGAACATCTGACGATGCTCAAAGGTGCGCGCGCGAAGACCGGATGGACCGTGGAGCGCATCTTCGGCCTGTTCCCGCGGCTCGCCGAGCGGCGGCACCACCGCGGTGGGCAATTATCCGGCGGCGAGCGCGGCATGCTTGCGGTCGGTCGCGCATTGATGATCGACCCGCAAATGATACTGATGGACGAGCCTTCGGAAGGTCTCGCGCCGGTCATGGTGCAGCATCTCGAGGAGATCGTGCTCGATCTCAAGCGCGAGGGCCTGTCGATCCTGCTGGTCGAGCAAAATCTCTATAGCGCGCTGGTGGTTGCCGATCGCGTCTATGTCCTGGAAACCGGTCAGGTCGTGCACCATGGCGACGCCGCGACGCTGGCGCGAGAGCCGGACCTGTTGTTCCGACACCTCGGCGTGCAGTGATCTGATCAAGTAGAAAACTCACGCTCACGCCGTGATGAGATCAAACAAAATCAGAATCGGTCAGTTGAAAACGGTCGAATTGCAGGTTTGGCTCTTCGGAATTGAAATCGCGGAGCTGGACCAATATCGGCGGCCGGAATCGCTCGGGAAGGGCAAATCCCGGAAGGCTCGGAAGGCTCTTGTTGACGCCGGCATAGACGAAAATCGGATATTTCCAGAAATAGCATGCGGCACTGATCAGCGTGCGGATGTCACGCGAGGTGACCGTTGTCCCCTCGCGTGCGAAGAAGCCGCAGAGCAAGGCGTATCGGATGCCCCTGGTTTTGCGGGACGATGAGATCAACAATAAGTCCGCCGTGGCATGCACCGCGTAATCGCCGGTTGGATCGCTGATGCGGTTGAGCAGGGTTTCGGCGTCCCAGTGCGGTCCGTTTTCGGCGGCCGGGGTATTGAAGGGGGAGAGCAGTTCGATCGCCTCCTGCTTCGGCATCGACTTGAGGCGGCCTGAATATCTCAGCCGCGAAGTACGGGGCCAGCCAATTCCGATGCCCGCGCGCGCCTGCAACGAGAGAAACGGCTTCAATTTCATGAAGCGCGCATTGAGCAACGCCGAATTCTCATTCGGCAATGCGACGACCACGCGAATGCTCAGGGCCTCGCACAGGCGCTCGACCTCCTTGTAGATGCGGCGGACCGGTGTCGGCGAGCGGTAGGCTTGCAGGATGAAGAGGTCGATGAGTTGCGTCGCCGCGACCTGCTTGCCCTCCAGATAGATATTCTGATGCAGTAGAACGATCTGGCCGACTTTCTTGCCGTCATCGAACACGGCAAGGATTGCGCTGCCTTTGCCGAAGCCTTGCTCGTAAAGCCACTTGATCCGCTGCACGGAGAAAACCACGTCCTTCGATCCGAACGCCTCGGTCGCAACGCGGGCCGTGGTTTCGTAATCGACGGCCTTCTCTTCCGAAACCGTAATCATTCAGCAGGTTGCCCCGGGCGCCGCGGCAATTCACGCGCTTTTTCGCCGCCATCATAGCTCAAAACCGCTCCCTTGCGAGGGCGAGACCGGGCCACCATTTGACACCGGAAGGAATTAACCATGCTGGATTTTGCCCAGGACACATCCGATAATCTTGACCCCCGACAGCCCGTCCAGGCGGCCGGCATCGGCGATCAGGCCCTGCTCGATGCCTATTCGAACGCCGTCATCGGCGTAACGGACCGCGTTGGACCTGCGGTGGTTCGGGTTGAAACCGGCTCGAAAGACACGGCCGGGCGCCGGCGCGGCGGGCTGGGTTCCGGTATCGTCATTTCCCCCGATGGCCTTGTCTTGACCAACAGCCACGTGGTCGGTTCGTCACGACAGATCCGCTTGCGGGATATCGAGGGCATTGTAACCGATGCCCGCGTGCTTGGCGTCGATCCCGATACGGATCTGGCGCTCTTGCGCGCCGACGGCGCACGCGACTTGCGCTATGCCGCGCTCGGCAATTCCCAGAATTTGCGCCGCGGCCAGCTAGTGGTCGCAATCGGCAATCCGCTGGGCTTCGAATCGACGGTCACCGCCGGCGTGGTGTCGGCGCTCGGCCGCTCGATCCGTTCCGTGAGCGGCCGGACCATCGAGGACGTCATCCAGACCGATGCCGCGCTCAACCCCGGCAATTCCGGCGGGCCGCTGGTGTCGTCGGCCGCCGAGGTGATCGGCATCAATACGGCGATCATCTCGGGCGCGCAGGGCATCTGCTTTGCGGTGGCGAGCAACACGGCGCAATTCGTGCTCTCGGAGATCATCCGTCACGGCTATGTCAGGCGCGCCTATATCGGCGTGTCTGGCCAGACCGCGCCGGTTCCGAGACGGCACGCGGTGATTGCCGGTGTCGAAAACAAGATGGGTGCCTTGCTGGCGCAAATCGAGCCGGGCGGACCGGCCGCACGCGCGGGACTATTGCCCGGCGATGTCGTGATCAAGCTCGACGGCATCGCCGTCAACGGCGTCGACGATTTGATCCGCGTGCTCGATCGCGACCGCATCGGGCGCACGGTAGAGATGGACGTGCTGCGCTTGGGGCGGTTGCGGGCGATCGACATCCATCCGATCGAACGCAAGCCGTCAGCGCGGCAGGGGTCGGTGCCGTAAGGCCGGCGGCTTGTTGGAGCACGATGAAATCACGATGTCAGCCCGCAAATTCAGGCTCACTCGATCACCTCGTTGGCCCGGCCGATCAGCGGCAATGAGAAAGTTAGACCGAGCGCCTTGGCGGTCTTGAGATTTATGATGAACTCGACCTTGGTGACCTGTTCAACCGGGAGGTCGGCCGGCTTGTCGCCCTTGAGGATCCTTCCAACGAGAATACCTACGCTGCGATAACCCTCCTCAATGTTGGGGGCGTAGCTCATGAGACCGCCGATATCCGTGAAGGCACGCCATCCGTAAACCGTAGGCATTGCGCGTTCGGCTGCCAGCTTCACGACTTTTTCGCTTTGCTCGGTAAAGAACGCATCGACTGCGACGACGAGACCGCTCGTCTTCAACCCCTTAAGCGCATCGAAGGCGATCTCGATTTCGCTTGTGGTGCTGGCCCGCAGCACGTCGAGACCCACCCCGAGAAACCGAGCCGCCTCCTGCGCAACGCGGGCTTCGGCGTCATGGGCCGGGTTGGCTGGATTGATAAGAAGAGCGAACGCGGTTGCCGACGGCAACAGCTCCTTAAGCAACTGAAGTCGCTTGCCCGCCGTTTCGGTGCTCAGAACAACCACCCCGGTCATGTTGGTGCCCGGACGGTTGAGACTGTTGACGAGTCCCAATTGAACCGGATCAGCGCCGACATTGAAGACAACCGGGATGGTCGAGGTTGCGCCCTTGGCGGCTACCGCCGGAGCTGTGCCGCCGATGGCCGCAATGACATTCACCTGGCGACGAACGAGATCGGCCGCGAGCTCCGGCAAGCGCTTGTAGTCGCCGTTCGCCGAATGATATTCAATCGCGACATTTTGACCTTCGGCAAATCCGGTTTCGCTCAACCCTTTGCGAAAGCCGACGGTCCGGACGACGTCAGCCGGGGGAGACTCGCTGCTGAGATAGCCGATCACCGGCATTGCCGCCCGCTGAGCGCGCGCATCAACCGGCAAGGCGCCTGCGGCGGCTGCGCCACCAAGGAGCGTGATGAAATCGCGGCGCCACATGCCCGGAAATCCCAAACCTCATGAAGCGTTAGCCTTACGACGAAAACGAGTACTTTGACAGGGGCCAAGATCTGCCCGCGCCTTTGGGAAAGCGCGGCCAAACCGAAGCCGCACCGACGCGTGAAGGGTCGATCAACCTGGCTCCATACCCTTTGCCTTGATCACCGCCAGCGCGGCGGGCGAAACGAGAAATTTGATGAAGGCCTTGGCCGCATCGGTCTCCTTGCTCGCCGTCGAGACCGCGGCTGAGAAATAGGTGTAGGACTGAACATCCGGCGGCAGTGGCCCGACAAGTTCGGCGTTGGCATAGGGTAAAATCTCGCTGATCTGGGTCATGCCAATTTCGACTTCGCCGCTAGCGGCAGCTTCGCCTGCGGCACCCTGCAACAGTTTGAGCTTGGGTTTCAGCTCCTCGGCAATACCGAGTTTCTCGAACAGCGTTTTGAGATATGCGCCGGTAGCGCCTCCTGCCGTAAAGCCGACGGATTTGGCACTGAGGAGCGCACGTTTGAATGCGTCCGTGGTGCTGATATCAGGCTTCAGCGCGCCTTTCTGAATCGCAACGCCGATCCCCGAATGCGCGATGGTGGTACGTGTCGTGTCGATCTTGCCTTCTCCGGCAAGGCCGTCGGTGACGGGCGCCGTGAGAATGGCGACGTCAAATTGCGTCCCCTGGTCAATTTTCACTTTCAGAGCCGAGGCCGGCGCGAAGGTAAGATCGACTTTGTTCCCGGTTGCCTTCTCGAATTGGGGTCTGAGTTCTTCCAGCGTCGTCTTCACGGCCGTTGAAGCCAAAACCTTGATCTCCGCCGTCTGTGCCTGACCCGCAAGGAGCAGCAATGCAAATCCGACGATTGCAGCCATCGCATGTCGAGTTTTCATCGTCTCCTCCTGAGCCGCCGCCCCTAGTGCCTTCGGGTAGTTCTGGGACCGGGTCAACTTAGCGAAAAGCGCCCGCGACCGCCAGAAACACACTCAATGTCGTTTAATGAACCCAAGAACAATCTCGTTGAATACCTCCGGCCGCTCCCACGCGACAGCGTGACCCGCATCGGGCACGAGCGCCCATTCATGCTTTTTCACATGCGCGGCCCAGATGCGCATCAGCGCCGGAGGTGCAAGTAGATCGGAATCCGCTGCGATGATATGGGTCGGTGTCGGGATGGTCTCGATCTTCGCGAGCGTGTTGGGCGTGCGTAGCTGTTGATCCGGGGCCTGCGGCTGGCGCGCATGTTCATCGATCTCGGCCCAGCGCCTAGTGCCGTCGGGGTTAGCACCTCGATAGGATGGCCCGACTTCCCGGTAGAGCGCCGGTAGTTTCCTCAATTCGGGAATTTCAATACGGGCAATGAAATCGGCGACTTCCTTGTCTGTTACCCGCCCGGTACTTGCCCCGATCACGAGGCTTCGCAGCCTTTCCGGACGCCACGCAGCATAATCCAAAGCGGCAAACCCGCCTCCCGCGACGCCAAGCAGATGGAACCTTTCCAGCTTGAGATAGTCCGCGAGCTCAAGATCTCCCGCAATACTTCCCGGCTGCGGTCCCGTTGCCGAGTTGGCGATGCTTCTGCCCCAGCCTCGACGGTCGAATGCGACGACGCGGTATCCGGCCCGAGAGAAACTCGCGACCTGGTTCGCCCAAACAGCGCTCGTGCCAGTGTTCGCATGGAGCAGGATGATTGGCGGGCCCGTGCCGCCGGTGTCCATGAACCACAGTTTCACGCCGGGAAGTTCAGCGTGGGCGCCAAGAATGGTATTTTCGGCAGCGCCTGCCAAACCGGCTTTTTGGCTTCCTATGGTAACCGCACCGAAGGCGCCGACAACCAACGCACGCCGCCCTATCATGTGAGTCCTCAAACTTCACGGATTGAAGGCGGCACCGGTCCGTCACACATGCACGGCGGTGCGGACCCGGCCGGCGTCGCCGAAGACACGAAGGTAGCGCTCAAGCTCCGGCGCGCTGCCGGTTGATTTTTCCGGATTGTCCGACAGCTTCACCGCCGGCCGGCCATCGACCGACGTCACCTTGCATACAATGGAGATCGGGTCGAGATCGACCGAGCCATCCGGCGCGCAGCCGACGAAATCATTGGTCAGGTTGGTGCCCCAGCCGAAGCTGATGCGGACCCGTCCGCCAAAATGCCGATGGATTTCCTCGATCGAGCCGACATCCATGGCGTCGGAAAACACCAGAAGCTTTTCCTTGGGATCGCGTCCCTTCTGCTTCCACCATTTGATGATTTCCTCGCCGGCCGCGATCGGCGGCGCGCTGTCGGGGCGAAAGCCGGTCCAGTCCGCGACCCATTCCGGTGCATCGCGCAGAAACGCCTTGGTGCCGAAGGCGTCGGGCAGCGCAATCAGAAGATTGCCGCCATAGGTATGTCGCCACTGATCGAGGATGCGATACGGCGCCCAGCGCAATTCGGTATCGTCGTTGGCGAGCGCCGCAGCCACCATCGGCAATTCATGCGCGTTGGTGCCGATCGCCTCGAGATCGTTGTCCATCGCCAGCAATACATTGGAGGTGCCGGTGAAGGACGCGCCCAGGCCTTCCTTGACCGCCTCCACGCACCAGCGCTGCCACAGGAAGCCATGGCGGCGGCGCGTGCCGAAATCGGAAAGCCGCAAGCCGTCCAGCTTGCGCAGGCGCTCGACCTTGGTCCACAGCTTGGCCTTGGCGCGGGCGTAGAGGACGTCGAGGGCAAAGCGGCCTTGCCCCTTCATCACCGCGCGCGAGCGCAATTCATTGAGAATGGCGAGCGCCGGAATTTCCCACATCGTGGTGTGGGTCCAGGGGCCGTAGAAATTCAGCTCATACTGGCCTTCGACTTTTTTGAGCTCGTATTCGGGAAGGCGGAAGGTCGAGAGCCAGTTGATGAAGTCGGGCGAAAACATCTGGGTCTTGCCGTAGAAGGTATTGCCGGCAAGCCAGATCAATTCCTTCTTGCTGAAGCGGATCGAGCGGGCGTGATCGAGCTGGGCGCGAAGCTCGCCCTCGTCGATCACTTCGGCGAGACGCACATGCTTGCTGCGGTTGATCACCGAAAAGGTGACGCGCTGGTTCGGGATAGAATTCCCGGATCATCTGCAGCATCAGCAGCTTGTAGAAATCGGTATCGAGCAGGCTGCGCACGATCGGGTCGAGCCGCCAGCCGTGATTGTAGGTCCTGACTTGCGATATCTGTGACTGCCATGCCCGAATTCTATCCCGCCCGGGGCGCTGCAACCAGTGGGTTTCCCGGCCAGGCCGGGCATAGGTGGTCAGCGCAAATTCGCCTGCCGGATACGGTTAATCGCCGCCTCCACCCCGGTCCAGGCCGGCTTTTCGGGGGCGAATTGCCGGCGGAGGTAGGCGACGAGCTCGGCGAGCTGGTCGTCGGTCATGGCTGTCCTTGAAGGCGGGCATGTAGCCGAGATCGCTCGAGACCGGCGCAGCGATGCCGTGCAGGATCACCTGGATCAGATTGTCGGGCACGGCCGCGTGCAGATTGCTGTTCAGCGCCAGCGATGGCCGGCTGCCGAACAACGGCGGGCCGCCGACCTGATGGCAAACGGCGCAGGCGCCTTCATAGAGGCGCGAGGCCCACGGGGGAAGCGGAAGCAGCCTGTGTGCCGAGTCGAGCGTTCGAGCCTTGCGGCCAGCGCGTCCTGATCCGGTTGACCGATCGCGGGCTGCGTTGAAGGAGCCAAGATAAACCGCCATGGCGCGAATATCGTCGTCGGGAAGGGCCTTGAGTTCCTTGCACCACAGGCGCCATCGGGCCGGCGGCGACGCCATGGAATCTGGATTCACCCGTTCGCAGATAGGCGAACAGGTCATCTTCGCTCCAGGGGATGGGCGCATGCGAAAGCGACGTCAGCGGCGGAGCTTCCCAGCCCTCGGCAAAGCCGCCGGCGAGATAGGCGTTGGCCCTTTCAGCGCCGAGCGCGTTGCGCGGCGAATGGCAGGCGCTGCAATGGCCGAGGCCTTCGACGAGATAGGCGCCGCGATTCCAGGTTGCCGATTTGGTCGGATCGGGCGCGAAAGTATCGGCGCTGTGGAACAGCGCGTTCCATCCCGCCATCAGCGGACGCCAATTGAACGGAAAGGCAAGCGCCGGCTCGCGGTTTCTCGGCGCGCACCGGCGCCTGCGCCATCAGATAGGCGTAGAGCGCCTGCAGATCGGCATCGGTTGTCTTCGCGTAATGCGTGTAGGGAAACGCCGGATAGAGATGCCGGCCGTCGCGGTGGATGCCCTCGCGCATGGCGCGCTCGAAGGCGGGATAGGACCAGTCGCCGATTCCGGTCTCGGCATCGGGCGTGATGTTGGTGCTGAGTAGATCGTGCCGAACGGCGTCTCGATCGCCCGGCCGCCGGCATTGACGATGCCGTTGATTTCGGTGTGGCAGACCGCGCAGTCGCCGAGCGCTGCGAGTTGCCGGCCGCGCTCGATCGTGGCCGCTGAGAACACCGACGCATCCGGCCGCGCGATCGGCGCGATCGATCGCCACGGCAGCACGGCGGCGGCGATGCCGATGGCGCCGGCAAGCAGGGCGCGCGACGGTCGCAATTGCGCCGCGCGCGTCCGGCAAACGGATTTTGCCAGCGGGCCGCCGGCCGGCTGGACGTGCGACGCCGCGGGGAAGGCGCCTTGAGCGGCGGCTGCTCGCCGCGCAATCCCGCGAGAATGCGCTCCGGCGTGAACGGCAATTCGCGAAAACGCACGCCGGTCGCATCGAAGATGGCGTTGGCGATCGCCGCCGCGCTCGGGACGGAAGCGGATTCGCCGACGCCAAGCGGCGGCTGATCCTGCCGCGGCAGCATCAAGACGTCGATCTTGGGAACGTCCGGAAATTTGATGATGGGGTAGGCGCCCCATTCGCGGCTCGCCACCGAACTGCGGTCGAACGAAACCTCTTCCATCAGCGCGCGGCTGGTCGACTGGATGACGTTGCCCTGGATCTGGTGGCGAACGCCATCCGGGTTGATCATCAAGGCCGGAATCCTGCCCCGCGACCACGCGCGTCACGCTGACATCGCCGGTCGCCTTGTTGACGGCGACGTCGGCGATCCAGGCCGACCACGCCGCGCCATAGCCCGGAAACTTGCTGTGAACATAGAGCGCATAGGCAAAGCCGCGGCCGCGCACGACGTCGCCCTCGGCGTCCGGCTCCTGCCGTACCGGGCGCGGCTTCCAGCCGGCGCGCTCGGCGACGGCGTTGACGAGATCGATCGCGCGCTGGTCCTTGAGGTAGCGCAGGCGATATTCGATCGGATCGACGCCGGCCTCGGTCGCGAGTTCGTCGATATAGGATTCATGGGCGAAGGTGTTCGGCAGCGCCGACACGCCGCGAAGCCAGGATGCGCGCACGATCGGCGGCATGTCGTGCGCCACCACGCGCATATTGTCGTAGTCGTAGGGCGGGATCGCGGTGCGGTCGCCCATCTCCGAGACCACGGGCGATCGGCGCGATCGTTCCGGTCAGCAGCAGCGCCAGAGTGGGCGCGCCGTTGGAGGGATAGCGGGTTGCGAAATCGTAAGCGGCGACGCTGCCATCGGCGTTCAGTCCGCCCTTGACGTCCATCAGTTGCGCGGTGCCCTTGGGCTCCCAGGCGTGCTCCTGTTCGCGGGTCAATTGCACGCGGACCGGACGGCCGACCGCGCGCGACAACAGAACCGCGTCGGCGGAAACATCGTCGGCGCAGTTGCGGCCATAGCAGCCGGCCGCTTCCATCCGGATCACCTCGATTTCGGCTTCCGGCCGCCGCAGCAGCAGCGCCAGATCGGCGCGCAGCATGTGGGGATTTTGCGTGCCGGACCACACCCGAACCTGCCGTCGCTGAAAATCCGCGACCGCGCAGGACGGGCCGATCGAAGCGTGCATCTGGTAGGGCCAGACATAAGTGCGCTGCATCGGCTTTGCCGCGCGCGGCGAGCGCCGCGTCGACGTCGCCCTTGTCGATCAGGGTTCGCGGCGTCGACGGATTGGCGCGCAGCGCGGTCTCGATATCCTTCAGATCGGGCAGCGTCGGCACCGGCTTCCAGGTCAGCTTGAGCTGCGCCGCCGCCTTGACCGCGTTTTCCTCGCGCTCGGCGACGACGCCGACGAAATCGCCGATCCGGACGACGGCCACGAGCCCGGGAATATCGCGCACCGAGGATTCATCGACCGCAATCAGGCTGGTGCCGACAAAGGCGCCGGCGTCGACGCCGGCATAGGGCGGGCGCACGACGCGGCCATGGAGCATGCCGGGCACGCGCACGTCGTGAACGAACACAAGCTCGCCGGTTGCCTTGGCCGGAAGGTCGATGCGCGGCACCGACTGCCCGACGATGCTGTAGGCATCGGCGGCCTTGACCTGAACCTCGTCGGCCAGTTCAAGGCGGATGATCTCACTCGCCGATCAATTCGCCATAGCTGACGCTGCGGTTATGTCCGCGGATAAGGCCATCTTCGACGGCGAGGTCTTCGACCGGAAGTTCAAGCCGTTCCGCGGCACGCGCCATCAGGAATTGCCGCGCCTGCGCGGCGGCGTTGCGAAGCGGCACAGCCGATATCTGAATGGTTTCGCTGGCGATGGTCGCGCCCTGATTGGGCACTCGCGCAGGTATCGCCGAGCACGACAACGACGCGCGCAAAGGACACGTCGAGTTCTTCGGCGACGATCTGCCCGAGCGCGGTCTGAATGCCTGTTCCGAGATCGACATGGCCGTTGAAGGCCGTGACCGAACCATCCGCCGTGATCTTGATGAAGGTTTCGAATTCGCCTGCCACGCCGGAAGCCGCCGGGCGAACGACCGACAAGATCCCCGACTGACGCTCGCGATCGTCTGGAACGTCCGGCGCGGCCATCAGTCGCGCGCCTCGGCGGCATGGCCTGCCGCCCGCATCACGGCGCGCATGATTTCGATATGCGCGCCGCAGCGGCAAAGATTGTAGCGCAGCGCCTCAAGGGCCTCGGCCTCGGTTGGATGCGGGTTGCGCATCAGCAACGCCTTCGTCGTCATGATCATGCCGTTGAGGCAATAGCCGCATTGCGCGGCCTGTTCGCTGATGAAGGCGTCCTGCACTGGATCGGGATCGTTGCGCGAGCCGAGGCCTTCGAGCGTGAGGATTTCGCGGTCGACGCAGCCGCTGATCGGGATCACGCAGGAGCGCGCCGCAACGCCGTCGATCAGCACGGTGCAGGTGCCGCATTCGCCGAGCCCGCAGCCATATTTCGGTCCGTTCAATTCGAGATCGTTGCGCAACACGTAAAGCAGCGCGGTATCGGGCGCAGCGCCGACCTCATGGATCCTGCCGTTGACGTGCAGGCGGATCGTGGGCTGCGTCATGCTTAGGGTTCCGGCGAGGAATTGCTCGGCAAACATCGCTCAAATGCTTCTCGAGGATACCGTTTGCATACAAACGTGCAAGCCTGGCCGTTCCGTCTGCCAACCTGCTGCCCGCTTTATGAACAGGAGGGCCAGGCAACTGAGGTATTATTCGGCAAGAACGATTTCGTCCCATCGGCGCTTGACAGGTTTTGGCCGCGCGCGCAACATCGTTCGTATACGAATGAACAGCGCCGAGCCGGCGCGACGATGCGGCGATTCCAGTTTGACGCGGCTTCGAGAGCTTGCTGATGCTGACTGAAGCGACTGCTGCAACCGGCAACAAGATCCGCTGCGATGCCTGTCCCGTGATGTGCTACATCAAGCCGGGCGCGGCGGGAGCCTGCGACCGCTATGCCAATCACGATGGCCAATTGGTGCGCGTCGATCCGCATATTCTCCTGGAGCGGACGGTGTCGCATGGCGGGCGGCTGGTGCCGTTCCAGGCCGGCGGCGACTGGGACGGCAAGATCGTCCACGAGCAGGACGTGTTCGTGACCGCGATCGGCGCCGGCACCACCTATCCCGACTACAAGCCGGCGCCCTTCATCGTGTCCTCGCAGATCGACGGCGTCGATATGGTCACCGTGGTGACCGAAGGCATCTTCAGCTATTGCGGCGTCAAGGTGAAGATCGACACCGATCGCTATCTCGGTCCCGAGACCGCGACGGTGCGCGTGCAGGGCGAGGCGGTGGGCCACGTCACCACCAGCGAATACGGCTCGCAGATGCTGTCGCTCGGCGGCGTTCATCATCTCACCGGCGGATCGAAGAAGGAAGGACGCGTCACCTGCGACGCGCTGATGGATCTCAGCAATTGCAAGCCGGTCGAACTCGTGATCGACGGCGGCGCCAGCGTGGTCGTGCAGGCCGGATATGCGCCGATCGTCAATGGCGTTGCCGAGGAGCGGATGCGGGTCGGCTGCGGTTCGGCCACCATCGGCATGTTTGCCAAGCAATGGCACGGCAAGGTCGATGAAGTCGTCGTCGTCGACGATCACATCACCGGTGTTCTTAGCGAACATCAGGCCGGCAAGTTGCTGGATATTCCCGACACCGGCATCAAGATGAAGGGACGGCGCTCGACGCCCGGCCGCTATTTCCAGGTCGCCGAGCCCGGCACCGGCTGGGGCGGCACCAGGATTTCCGATCCGCTCTCGGTGCTCGGGTCCGTTCGATCCGAAGGTCGCCCGTCCCGGCATGACCATGCTGATGGTGTCAACGACCGGCGAACATGCGGCCTATTACGAGCTCGACGAGGCGCTCAAGCCGATCGAGAAAAGCGATGCCGGCCGATCTCAAATTATCGGTCGAGCGCATCCAGGAGAATTGCGAGCCGGCGCTATGCACCGTGCTGTTCATGGGCGGGGCGGGCGGTTCGTTGCGGGCGGGCGTGACCGACAATCCGGTGCGGCTGACGCGTTCGGTGAAGGAGGCGTTGACGCGAGTCACGAGCGGCGGCGCGCCGGTCTATGTCTGGCCCGGCGGCGGCATTA
This sequence comes from uncultured Alphaproteobacteria bacterium, assembly GCA_963722265.1. GTDB lineage: Bacteria > Pseudomonadota > Alphaproteobacteria > Rhizobiales > Xanthobacteraceae > Bradyrhizobium. The sequence continues at coordinate 978,022 of CAVRKR010000006.1, forward strand.
CCTTCATGGTCGACGTCACGCGGTTGCCGGCGGGCGCCTTCGGCTATGTGCCGACGCCCGCGCTGGTCGCGCCGATCGAGTTTACGCTGCGGTTGTCGGATTATGCGGCGCTTGGCGGCCATATGGATCATGTTCGCCCGCTGGCATCTTTGAAGGCGAGCACGGAAACCCGCCAGATGACGCCGCCGCAACCCTCGCCGGGGTCGCGCCCATGAAGCGGCAGCCGCAGATCGGATGGCTCGCGGACGGCAGGCGGCTTCATCTGCAGGACGGCCCGATCGATCTGATCGTGGAGGCGCATGGCAGCGAGACAAATTTGCGCGCTCGCTTATCAGGCCGCCGCGCGCCGATTCACCGGTCTGCTTGATGAACTCTGCGACGAGTTGACTTTGTTGCGCCAGGCCGCCGATCCCGAGCATTGCTCGTTGCAGGGGACGGTTGCGCGCCGCATGCACGCCGCGGTGGCGCCCTTTGCCGCCGAACATTTCATCACGCCAATGGCGGCGGTCGCTGGCAGCGTTGCGGAGGAAATTCTCGGCGCGATGATGCAGGAAGCGCTCGCTCGATCGCGCTTATGTCAATAATGGCGGTGACATCGCGCTGCATCTTGCCGATCGGGAGCAATTCACGGTCGGCCTGATGGACCGGCCCGACCAGTTCGGCCTGATGCGGACGATGATCGTCCACGCCGGCGATCCCTCCCGGGGCATTGCGACCAGCGGATGCCACGGACGCAGCTTTTCGCTCGGTATTGCGGATGCGGTGACGGTTCTGGCGCGTACGGCGGCGCTAGCCGACGCCGCCGCCACCATCATCGCCAATGCCGTTGATTTGCCCGGCCATCCCGCGATTGCCCGCTGCCCGGCGGAGGAATTGCAGCCCGACAGCGATCTTGGCGCTGCGGCTGGTGACGCGGGATGTCGGGCAACTCGAGGAATCCGAGATCGCCACCGCGCTTGAAGCCGGCGCCGACAAGGCACGCGCGCTCTTGGCCTCCGGCCTGATCGATGGCGCGAGTCTGCATTTGCAAGGCGAAACGCGCGTCATCGCGTTGAAAAGGTTCAATGCAAAATTGCCTCTCCGGCATGCGCGCGGGGAATCGAAAGTGCGATCCATGCGTGAGAAGAGTATGAGGATCACCATACGAGGTGAAAAGCCATGAGCGCAGTCATTCGCAAGATCGTGACGGTCGTCGAAGAGACGCATCTGGAGATGGGGCAGCGCGTCACACCGCCGACCCGGCGGGCGGCCGCGATTGCGGTGATTGAAAACCCGTTCGCCGGCAGATATGTGGAGGACCTCTCGCCGCTGATCGCGATTGGCGAGGAGCTGGGCGAATTGCTGGCAAAAAAGGCGGTGGCGGCCCTGGGTATCGAAGGCGCAAAAGCGCATAGTTACGGCAAGGCGGCGGCGGTGGGCGAAAACGGCGAGCTCGAACATGCGGCCGCGATCCTGCATCCGAAGATGGGCGCGCCGGTGCGAAAGGTGCTGGGCAAGGGCGCGGCATTGATTCCGTCGTCGAAAAAGCGGAGCGGACCGGGCACGACGCTCGATATTCCGCTCGGCCACAAGGACGCGGCGTTCGTGCGCAGCCATTTCGACGGCATGGAAGTGCAGATCAACGATGCGCCGCGCGCCAACGAGATCATGGTCGCGCTCGCCGTCACCGACAGCGGCCGGCCGCTGCCACGGGTCGGCGGGCTGACGGTTTCGGAGATAAAAGGTGAAGACGGTCTGCGGTAGCTCGGATTTCAACATTGGAGGTTTTTCGTGATGCAACGAAGCAAACGTCTCTTGGGTGCGGCACTGGCCCTTGCCTTCAGCGGTCTGGCGCACAGCGCCATGGCGCAGAGCGAAATCAAGATCGGCGAGATCAACAGCTATTCGCTGCTGCCGGCCTTCACCGAACCCTATCGCAAGGGCTGGCAGCTCGCGGTGGAAGAGATCAACGCCGCCGGCGGCATCAATGGCAAGAAACTCGTCGTCATCTCCAAGGATGACGGCGGCAAGCCGGCGGATGCGCAGACTGCGGCTAACGAATTGGTGTCGAGCGAAAATGTCGCGATGCTGACGGGAACGTTCCTGTCGAACATCGGGCTCGCCGTCAGCGACTTCGCCAACCAGAAGAAGGTATTTTTTCTTGCCGCCGAGCCGCTGACCGACGCCATCACCTGGTCCAAGGGCAACCGCTACACCTTCCGCCTGCGTCCTTCCAACTACATGCAGGCGGCGATGCTGGTGGAGGCTGCGGCAAAATTGCCGGCCAAGCGCTGGGCGACGATTGCGCCGAATTACGAATATGGCCAATCCGCAGTCGGCGTATTCAAGAAGCTGATGTCGGAGAAGCGCCCAGATATCCAGTGGGTCGAGGAACAATGGCCGCCGCAAGGCAAGATCGATGCGGGTCCGGTGGTGCAGGCGGTCGCCGCCGCAAATCCGGAAGCGATCCTCAACGTCACCTTCGGCGCCGATCTCGTCAAGCTCGTGCGCGAAGGCAATACCCGCGGCCTGTTCAAGGGTCGCTCGGTGGTGAGCTTCCTGACCGGCGAGCCGGAATATCTCGATCCGCTGAAGGACGAAACGCCGGAGGGCTGGATCGTCACCGGCTATCCCTGGTACTCGATCAAGACGCCGGAACACGACGCCTTCCTGAAGGCGTATCAGGCTAAATACAACGACTATCCGCGGCTCGGTTCGATCGTCGGCTACGAGACAATCAAAGCCGCGGCAGCGATCCTCGCCAAGGCCAACTCGACCGATCCGGAGAAGCTGATCGCGGCGACGGAAGGTCTGTCGGTGGCCTCGCCGTTCGGCGAAATTACGTTCCGCAAGATCGATCATCAGTCGACGCTCGGCGCCTTCGTCGGCAAGACCGCGCTGAAGGACGGCAAGGGCGTGATGGTGGATTCGGCCTATCGCAAGGGTTCCGACTATCTGCCCAGCGATGCCGAAGTCGAAAAGATGCGCCCGAAGGAGTGAGCCCAGGCTTCTCTCTCTTCCCGCTTGCGGGGGGAGGGAGAAGTAGTTGCGCATCAACGCGGACCATAGATGGCTTTTTACATCGTCCAGTTCCTGACCGGACTTGCCAGTGCCGCATCGCTGTTTCTGGTCGCCTCGGGCCTGTCGATCATCTTTGGCGTGACGCGGATCGTCAATTTCGCCCACGGCGCGTTCTACATGCTCGGCGCCTACGTCGCGTTTACGCTGACCGAGCGGTTTTCCGGCGCTACCGGATTCTGGGGTGGCATCGTAGCCGCGTCGTTGATCGTCGCAGCGGTAGGCGTTTTGGTCGAAATGGCGCTGCTGCGTCGAATCTATCATGTGCCCGAATTGTTTCAGTTGCTCGCGACCTTCGGCCTCACCCTGATGGTCGAGGACCTCGTGGTCCTGATCTGGGGGCCGAGCGATCTCTTGGGCCGCCGGGCTCCTGGATTTAGAGGCGCGGTCGATTCCTTCGGCCAGAATATTCCCTCCTACGATCTCTTTCTGATCGTGCTTGGGCCACTGGTGCTGGGAGTGCTGTGGCTGTTGTTCCAGCGAACGCGGTGGGGCGTCCTGGTCCGTGCCGCGACGCAGGATCGCGACATGGTGGCAGCACTTGGCGTCAATCAGAAATGGCTCTTCACCAGCGTATTTGCGCTCGGCGTTTTTCTGGCCGCGCTTGGCGGTGCGCTGCAGATACCGCGCGATGCGGTGCATCACGCCATGGATTTGCGCATCATCGTCGATGTGTTCGTGGTCGTCGTCATCGGCGGCCTCGGCAGCATTATCGGCGCCTTCGTGGCGGCGGTGCTGGTATCCGAACTGAACGCATTCGGCATTCTGATCTTTCCCAAGATCTCCATTATTCTGGTGTTTCTGGTGATGGCCGCTGTGCTGATCGTGCGGCCCTGGGGCCTGTTCGGCAGGCAGGAGGCGCCTGCGCGCCGCACACAGGGGCTTACCGTCAATCCGTGGCGGCCGCTCACCTCGAATGAGCGCATCGCCGCGACTGTCGCGCTTGCGCTTGCAGCCGCGCTGCCGCTGGTCGGAGGCAACTACGCGCTTAACGTCGGCGCGGAAATTGCGATCTTCGTGATCTTCGCCGCGAGCCTGCACTTCCTGATGTCGGTCGGCGGGCTCGCTTCATTCGGCCATGCGGCGTATTTCGGGCTCGGCGCCTATGGCGTCGCCTTCCTAGCCAAGCTTGCGGGGGCGCCGATGATCGTGTCGTTGCTGCTTGGCCCGCTGCTCGGCCTTCTCGGCGCCGCCGTGTTCGGTTTCTTTGCGGTGCAGCTGTCCGGCGTCTATTTCGCGATGCTGACGCTGGCGTTTGCGCAGATCGTCTGGTCGATCGCGTTTCAATGGGTTGGCGTCACCGGCGGCGACAACGGCATTCTCGGCGTATGGCCGGAACGCTGGGCGGCATCGCCGGCGCATTTCTATTGGCTTTCGCTTGGAGTAGCTGCGCTTGCGGTCGCTGCACTTCGGATCATGGTGTTCTCGCCCTTCGGCTATGCCCTGCGGGCAACGCGCGACTCGCCTTTGCGCGGCGAGGCGATCGGAATCAACGGCAAGCGTATCCAGTGGACCGCTTTTGTGATCGCGGGCACGGTTGCCGGGGTCGCGGGTGCGCTGTTTGCGTATCTCAAGGGCAGCGTCTTTCCCGATAGTCTCGGCATTTCGCTCTCGGTCGATGCGCTGGTGATGGTGCTCTTGGGTGGCGTCGAGACGGTCTCCGGAGCGATTGTCGGTGCCATCGTCTACAAGGCGCTCAGCATCTGGCTGGTCAGCGAAACCGATCTGTCCAAGCTTGTGCTCGGCGGCTTCATCGTCCTCGTTGTGGTCGTCTTCCCCAAAGGCATCGTCGGGATGGTGGAAACGATCACGCATCGCCGCCGCCCCTCGTCGCCGAAGCCGGGTTTGCTCGCGTCAGGAATCGAGACCGCCGAATGAGCCATTCGCAAATCTTGTTGTCGGTTGAAGGCCTGAGCAAATCCTATGGCGGGGTTCATGCCGTGCGTGGCGTGTCGTTTGCCCTCAACGCCGGCGAAATTCTCGCGCTGATCGGTCCCAACGGCGCGGGCAAGAGCACCTGCTTTGACATGCTCAATGGCCAGACCATGCCCGATGCGGGCAGGGTGAATCTGCTCGGGCAGGAGACCGCCGGCAAGAAGCCGCGCGAGGTCTGGCGGCTCGGCGTCGGACGCACGTTCCAGATCACGGCGACATTTCCAACCATGACCGTGCGCGAGAACGTGCAGGTCGCGCTGCTGTCATATGAAGGCAAACTGTTCAATCTCTATGGCTCGACGCCGCGATATGCGCGAGGTGAAGCCGATCGCCTGCTTGAACTGGTTGGCATGGGTGGGTTTGCGGCGCGCGCCTGCGGCGAACTGGCCTATGGCGATCTCAAGCGGCTTGAGCTTGCCATTGCGCTCGCCAACCAGCCAAAACTGCTCCTGATGGACGAGCCGACCGCCGGTATGGCGCCGCGCGAGCGCATCGACCTGATGCGGCTCACGGCCGGGATCGCCCGCGAGCAGGGAATCGGCGTGCTCTTCACCGAACACGACATGGACGTCGTGTTCGAACATGCCAGTCGCATTCTGGTGCTCAATCGCGGCACGCTGATCGCCGAGGGTTCGCCGGAAGAAGTCCGGCGCAACCCGCAGGTGCGCGCCATCTATCTCGGCGAAGGTCTCGTCTACGACGCGCGCCATCGTGAGGGGGCGCCGGCATGAAGCTGTCCGTCCAGGATCTCAATAGCCATTACGGCCCGGCGCATATTCTGTTCGGCGTCACGCTCGAAGTCGGCGAAGGCGAGGTGGTCGCGCTGTTGGGGCGCAATGGCGCGGGAAAATCCACGACCTTTCGCTCGATCGTCGGCCTCGTGGCGCAGCGCACCGGCCGCATCCTGTTCGAAGGCCATGATGTCACGGATCAGCCGACGCATGCAATCGTGCGCGGCGGGCTTGGCTATGTGCCGGAGGAGCGGCGCATCTTTACCGACCTCACGGTCGAGGAAAATCTGGAGGTCGGCCGTCAGCCAATGCGGCCGAATGCGCCGCACTGGACCCGGGAAAGGCTGTTTACGCTGTTTCCGAACCTTGCCGAAATGCGCGGCCGGCTCGGCGGGCGGATGAGCGGCGGCGAGCAACAAATGCTGACGATTGCGCGGACGCTGATGGGAAACCCGGCGCTGGTCCTGCTCGACGAGCCGTCGGAAGGGCTGTCGCCGAAGATCATCGAGCAGATGATCGACGCGATCCTGACCATGAAGAAGGCGGGCGTCAGCATGCTCGTCTCCGAGCAAAACCTGCATTTCGCAAAGTTGATATCGGACCGCGCCTATATCATCGAGCGCGGCCGCATTTGTTTCACGGGAACCATGGACGAGCTCGACGCGCGTCCGGACATTCGCGACGCGCATCTGGCGCTCTGACTGGCGGCGCGCATCAAACGGGGCGGGGAGGCATATGATCAGGAGTGTTTCGCCGAAGCGGAGCGCAAAACCGTCGCGGCCGGCCTATGTCCTCGACGAGCAGATCGGTTTCATCCTGCGCCAGGTCTGGCAGCGGCACGCCGCGATCTTCGCGCGCGAGATCGGCGTCAACCTGACGCCGACGCAATGGGCGGCATTGGCAAAACTCACCGAGACCGGACCGTGCTCGCAAAATCAACTCGGCCGGCTCACCGCGATGGACGTCGCCACCATCAAGGGCGTGATTGATCGCCTCACCGCCCGCGGCCTGACCGAGACCAGCGCCGATCCCGAGGACGGCCGCCGCCTTTTGGTCAGCCTGACGCGCGCGGGCCAGCAACTCGCCGAAAAGGTGGCCCCACACGCGCTCGCGATTACGCGGGAGACGCTAGCACCGCTCGATGCAAGGGAGCGCGAAACGCTGGTTGCGCTCCTGGGCAAGCTGAAGTGAAGCGGGCCCTAGCGATCCAGGTAACGCTGTCATATCCGCTTCATCCCCGAGAACGGACCATGTCGACATTGTCGATGGACAATTTCAGCTCCCAAACCCTAGACTGCGGGATGATCGGCCAACCGCCGGCGGCGTTAACAGGGAGGACGATATGGTGCAGTCACGCGGCGTCATGCTGGCGTCCATCGTGGCCTGGCTTCTCCTGGGCATTATCCCCGCGGCGGCGCAGAAGAAATACGACCCCGGCGTCACCGACGGCGAGATCAAGATTGGCAACATCATGCCCTATAGCGGGCCGCTGTCGGCCTACGCGCTGATCGGCCGGACGCAAGCGGCGTTCTTCAAGAAGCTCAACGCGGAGGGCGGCATCAATGGCCGCAAGATCAACTTCATTTCCTACGACGACGCCTACAGTCCGGCGAAGACGGTGGAGCAGGCGCGCAAGCTCGTGGAAAGCGACGAGGTGCTGCTGATTTTCCAGAGCCTGGGCACGCCGACCAACAACGCGATCCAGAAATATCTCAACGAGAAGAAGGTGCCGCAACTCTTCGTCGCCACCGGCGCCACCAAGTTCGGTGACCCCAGGAATTTTCCCTGGACCATGGGCTGGCAGCCGACTTACCAGACGGAGGGGAAGATCTACGCAAAGTACGTCCTGGAACACCTGCCGCAGGGGAAAATCGGGATTCTCTATCAGAACGACGATTCCGGCCGCGACTATCTCAAGGGCTTCAAGGACGGCCTCGGCGCGGAGGCGACAAAACGCATGATCGTCGGCGAAATTCCCTATGAACCCGCGGACCCGACGGTCGACCGTCAGATCGTGACGCTGAAAACCCTCGGCGCCGATATTTTTTTCAACGAAGCCTCGCCGAAATTTGCCGCGCAGGCGATTCGCAAGGCGGCCGAGATCGGCTGGAAGCCGGTCCAGTTCCTTGCCAGCGTCTCGAATTCCGTGGGCTCCGTTCTCAAGCCCGCCGGACTTGAGAATGCCAAGGGTATCCTGTCTACCAACTATCTCAAGGACCCCACCGATCCGACGTGGACGGACGACCCCGCCATCAAGGAATGGGAAACCTTCATGGACAAGTATTTTCCGGAAGGGGACAAGACCAGCACGTTCAGCGTCTACGGCTATTTGACCGCGCAAACTATGGTTCAGGTGCTCAAGCAGTGCGGCGACGATTTGACCCGCGACAACATCATGCGGCAGGCGGCCAACCTGAGGGATGTTGAACTCGGCTTGTTGTTGCCGGGCATCAAGGTCAACACCAGCCCGACCGATTACTTCCCGGTCGAGCAGATGCAGATGTCGCGATTCAACGGCGAGCACGGTGAACTGTTCGGACCCGTGATCGCCGGCGAGATCGGGACGCAATAGCAGATCGTCGCGCTGCCGAGGTAGGCTGCGATGACAACGGACATATCCGCGCAGGCTAAAAGTAACGCTTGTTTGACCTCTCCGCGCGTCGACAAATCCAGGCTTTGGGAACTAAGCCCAAGCGCTTGACAGCCTGCGTCGGCCGGCTAATTTGATTGCCATGGGGCTTTGCGATCTCCCCGTCAGGCGGCATGCCCAAGTATCGCGTCCCGAATCATGCGAGGACGCACCATGTCGACAAACGGATCCATGCCCGCGAACAAGCTGCGACGAAGAATCCTCCTCTGGCTTGCTTGCTTTGCCGTAGCGATCGCCGTCCTTGTTGGTGCCCTCTACGGGATATTCGTTCCCGGTCTGTCGAGCGCCCGCAACGAGCCGCCGGCGGCCGAGACCTTGATTGCGACCTGGCTGTTGCACCAGGGCGTTCCGGACGCCGCAAAGAAGAGTGTCAATCCATTGAAAGCCGATCCTGCCGACGTCGCGGCGGGGAAAGAGCTTTACCGGGAGAAGTGCGAGGTTTGCCACGGCTATGACGGCGGAGGCAAAACCCCCATCGGCGCCGGTGAATACCCGCGTCCGCCCGCGCTTGGTTCGGCAGCGATTGCGGTCACATCGGACGGCGAACTTTTCTATCACATCCGAAATGGCATCCGTAACACCGGCATGCCCGCCTGGAATTTTCCGGACCAGCAAATCTGGCAGCTCGTGAGCTATATCCGAAACCTGCCAAAGGTGGCGCAACTAGCACCCGAGGCGGCGGCCGCTCCGACGGCAATGTCGCCGGATCATCCGCATTATGTCGGATCGGCCGCGTGCAAGTCTTGCCATGAGAGCATCTTCGCGCGCTGGAGCAGGACGCGTATGGCGAATGTGGTGCGCGACCCGCGCGAGCATCCCGACGCCATCATTCCCGATCTCTCAAAACCCGACCCGCTTCTGACCTTCACCAGGGATGATATCGCGCTGGTCTATGGCAGCCGGTGGAAGCAGCGGTACTTCAAGAAAGTCGGCGACGATTATTTCGTGCTGCCCGCGCAATGGGACGTCGCGCACAAACTCTGGCGGCGGTATTTCGTCGCCAACGGCACCGATTGGTGGGCTGCGCTCTACCCGCCCGACAATTTCCAGCGCCCGACAGGACCGCTCTGCGACGGCTGCCATTCCGTCAATTTCGACATCTCTTCCAGGACCGTGACGGAATGGAATGTCGGTTGCTGGAAGCTGGAAGAGCACAAGCTCGGCGAGACGAACTTTATGCATTTTGCGGACGGAACCGGGCACAAGAACCGCATGCAGGGCAACGACTTCGTCGACAGCCTGATGTATGCGCGTGGCGTCACCTGTTTCAGCTGCCATGATCCACACGGCGGCGAAAACGTCGCCATGGTGCGAAAGACCGGCAATACCCATAACCACCGGCCCATGTTGTTTCAGGTGATGTTGCCACCGTGCCCAAAGAGAAGCCGCGGCGTATGGGTCCCTGCGTGCGCAGGGACGACGTCCGCTAGGGCCAAAGCAATGCGCCGCGCGCGGCGGCTCTTCGGCGCCCGAAAGGACAAATCAATGCCCAACAATCACCGGCACCTTCGTTGCCGGCGGCGTGTTGCGGCTGCGCTGGGTGCGGACGATGCCGTCGATGATGGTCATGCCCACTCCCGGAAGATCGCCGAGCCGAACGCTGTCGAGGAGGTTTCTGCCGGCGGAATGTTGCGCCTTGTCCATCAGCACGAAATCGGCCGCGCGTCCGACCTCGATCAGGCCGCAGTCGAGCGCGCGCATGCGGGCGGTGTTGCCGGTGGCAAAACAGAACGCAATTTCCGCCGGCACCTCGCCGAGCGACGACAGCATCGACACCATGCGCAGGATGCCGAGCGGCTGCACGCCGGAGCCGGCGGGCGCATCGGTGCCGAGAATGACGCGGCTGAGTTCGTTCATCTCGCGCGCGACGCGCAGCGTGTAGAGCGCCGAACGCTCGTTGCCGTTGTGGACCAGCTCGAGCCCGCGCTTGCAGCTCTCGCAGATGCAGCGGATCTGGTCGTCGGGCAGCGCGGTGTGGCCGCCATTGATGTGGCCGATCACATCGGTGTCGGCCTCCAGCACCACATCCTTGTCGATCAGCCCGGAGCCGGGAATCGACGGGCCCCCCGTGTGGATCGTGCTCTGGATTCCGTATTTGCGCGCCCAGCCAACCATCTTGCGCGCGGTCGGACCGTCCTTGACGCCGCCGAGCCCGACTTCACCGAGCAGCTTGACGCCGGCGGCGGCCAATTCCCTGAAATCGTCCTCGACCATTTCGCATTCGATCACGGGCGCGCCGGCGTGAACCTTCACGCCGCCGGGGCGAAGCGTCCAGAACGCGCGCTGGGCAAAGATCGCCATCGCCTTGAGGCCGACGACGTCGCGCGGCCGGCCGGGCATGTGAACTTCGCCCGCCGAGATCATGGTGGTGACGCCGCCATGCAGGAAACTGTCGATCCAGCCTATCTGGTTCTGCCGTGGCGTCCAGTCGCCGGCGACGGGATGGACATGGCTGTCGATCAACCCTGGCGCCACCGTCGTGCCGTTGGCATCGACAATTGTGGTGGCGCCTTCGGCATCGACATCTTTTGCGCGGCCGATGGCGGTGATCTTGCCATTGACGGCGACAATCGTGTCGGCGTCGAGGATCGGCTGCTCCAGCGCGCCGGAGAGCATGAGCCCGATATTGCGGATCACGAGCTTGGTCGGGCCGGTCGCCTGGGGCTCATCGTGGGCCATTGCCTTTTTCCTTTTTGTTCAATGCCTTCGGGAAGCCGCTTGAGACGTATCTTGCGCGCGGCAAGGCGAAAGGATCAAGCCGGATTTTACGTTTGTATACAAATGAATGGTCGCGGGCGCGCTTTGACTTGTGCTTCTCCGCTGCTCGTCATCGTCCGTTCGGGCGGGAATGGGTGCGATGCGGATATCATCCGGCTTATTGGCCAGCCTCCGCCGTGCATCCCCTTCTCAAGATCGGAGCTGCCCGGTAATACCGAAATCTTTCGCGGGAAAATCGCGAAATCGCCAAGGCGGCGGCAGCGAAAGAGGCGTGGTCCGCACGGGGCGCGATGCCGACCAGCCATCTCCTCGGCGGCACCATCATGTGGACGGGCGCCACGAATTCCGTCGTCGATAGCTATGGCCAGAGCCATGAAATCCCCAATCTATGGGTTGCGGCGCCGGGCATCTTTCCGACCGAAGGCGCATCGAACCCGACATTCACCATCTTTGCGCTGTCGCAGCGGGGTGCCGAGCGCATGGCGTCGCAGTGGGGGACCTTGACGAACTGAAGTCCGTCGGGGGCTCTTCTGCGAGATCAGGCGATACCCCCATGTGCTGGCGCCGCCTCGCAATCCTCCGGTCATTTGTAACGGGCCCGTTACAGAATCGTGGCGTTATCGGCGTCGGCCTACGGTCTCGATAAATTCCGCGTGAAAGTGCTTGGCGCCTCAAGGGCTTTTGCCCATCTGTACCGGCGCCGGAACGAAATAATCACGTCACAAAAGCATGAGATGCGAGGAATAATGCCGTTCCCAGTGGAGTCTAATAGGCGCCGGCGGTTTGCGCGGCTTATTCTGGGCTTGGTCGTCGTAGTTAGATCATGAGTAAAAAAATGCAAAGGGCGCCCGACCGAATTGACCGGGAAATCAGCGCGGCGGACGCCCTCGAGAAGGCCCGCCTTTTGCCTCCGGGGCCGGAACGTAACGAGGCGCTCAAGCGGGCAAGCCTGCTGCGCTGGACGGCCGACTCAGACGGTCTCGTCTTTGCAAAGCGCGGCCGGCCGCGGAAACAATAGCCGGCCTGGCCGGCCTTGGTGATGGCGCCATAGGCAAAATAGATCACAAGCCCGATCATAGGGCGTGCGAAATCGCGGATGGATTCTGGCTGCGGCTGGAGGAAGCAAACCGTCATGCGCCACGGCTCGAAAAATTCGGCACGGCTGCAAAACCAATGCCGTGGCAGGAAAATCGGAAGAAGGGCAAATCAAATGATGATGATCGACCCGCTGACCGCCACGGCGGTATTGGCTGCAACGGCCGCGACGGATGCAGTCTATGTGATGTTCACCTCCGCCGTCGTTGCGCGAAGGCGGGTGCCGGCGGCAAGCTGGAGCAGCGTCTGGTATCTGCTCTCGTCCTATGCCGTGATCAGCTACACCGAGAACCGGGTCTATGTCGCCTTCGCTGCGGCGGGCTCCTGGATCGGCGCGTTCGCTTCGATCACCTATCTGCACCGGCCTCCCGGCGGTCCGCCGATCGGTGCAGGCCCGGAATGAAATAAAGCCACTGGCTTTGCCGCGGGTGCCAAGCTTAGTTTGGCGGTCATAAAGCGGGCCGATCGAGTGCCTGCAAGGGGAGGACAGGGATCATGATGAACCGCCGTCAATTGGTTTGCGCCGCGGGAGCCGCATTCTTAGCCCGCATCCCGAACGCTTTTGCGGCGACTTATGATCTCATCATAAAGGGCGGGCGTGTCGTCGATCCTTCCACCGGGCTCGACGCGGTGCGTGACCTCGCGATCGCAGGCGGCAGGATTGCGGCGATCGAGGCCAGCATTGCGGCCGATGCGGCCGAGACCATCGATGCGCGTGGCAAGATCGTCGCGCCGGGCTTGATCGACATCCACACCCATGCCGGCCGCAGCAAGGAAGGCCCGCCGATGTGCCTGCAGGACGGGGTGACCGGCTGGGTCGACGCCGGCACTGGCGGGGCGGACAATATGGACGTGGTTGCCGCGATTGCACGGGGCGCGCCGCAGATCGGCCGTTGCCTGGTCAACATCGCCCGCACCGGCGTCATCGCTCCCGGCGGCGAGTTGCATGACTTGAATGCGGCCAACGTGGCGATGGCGCAAGCCGCCATCGCCCGCAACCGTGACGTCGTGATCGGCGTCAAGGCACGCCTGTCGGACAACGTTACCGGCGACAATGATCTCGAGGCGTTGCGACGCGCACAGGAGGCGGCGGTCCCCTTCCATCTCCCGGTCATGATCCATGTGGGACAAAACCACACGCCGCTGCGCGCCATTCTTGCGCTGCTCAAGCGTGGCGATATCGTCACGCATATCTACGCGCCGGGGAAGAACGGCATCCTCGACGACAAGGGCGTATTGCTACCGGAAGTCATGGCCGCGCGGCGTCGCGGCATTATCTTCGACTTCGGCAACGGCGTCGCCGATCACTTCGATTGGGACACGGTCGAGAAAGCAACCAAGCAGGGCCTGTGGCCCGATACGTTCTCCACAGACTGGAACACGACGTCGAAGACCAGCGGAGTAGTCGACTTGCCGAACGTCATGTCGAAGTTTTTCATGTTCGGCATGCCACTTAGCCAGATCATCGCTTGTGCGACCGTCAACGCGGCGCGCTGCTTCCCGGCGTTCGACGACCGCGGCACTCTCAATGTGGGCGCGCCGGCCGACGTCGCGATCATGGAATTGCGGGAGGGCAGCTTCGAGTTCCTCGACAACTACAAGGGCACCCGCACGGGGCGTCAGAGACTGTTCCCATCCGAGACGGTGCTCAACGGCAAGCGCGTCCAACGCGCCTGAGACGGATTATCCGCCAAGATAGGCTTCGCGGATGCGGGGATCATCGGCGAGGACAGCCGAGGGTCCCGACAGGGCAATGACCCCGGTCTCAAGCACGAAAGCACGGCTCGCGATTTCGAGCGCCATCGCCGAATTCTGCTCGACCAGCAGCACGCCAAGACCGGTACGCTTGTTGAGTTCGAGGATGCGGTCGAACACCTGCTCGATCACGATCGGCGCAAGCCCGAGCGACGGTTCGTCCAGCATCAAAAGGCTTGGGCGGCCCATCAGCGCCCGGCCGATGGCGAGCATTTGCTGTTCGCCGCCGGACAGCGACCAGCCGCCTTGCTTGAGCCGCTCCTTTAGTCGCGGAAACAGATCGAACACCAGCGCGAGATCCTCTTCGACTTCGCGTTTGTTACGGGGACGCGACGCGGTGCCGGTAACGAGATTCTCCAGCACGGTAAGTCCCGGAAAAATGCGTCGTCCCTCGGGGCAGTGGGCAAGACCTGAAGCGACGATGGCTTCGACCGCGGCATTCTGGATATTCTCGCCCTTCCACGCGATGGTGCCGGCGGTGGGGCGAACAAGACCGGAGATCGTGCTCAACGTCGTGGTCTTGCCGGCTCCATTGCCGCCGATCAGGGCAACGATCTCACCCGCTTCGACGCTGAAGGAGATGCCCTTCAGCACTTCGATGTGCCCGTATGACACCCTCAAATGATCGATCTTAAGCATGTCGGTGCCGCCTGCCCAGATAGGCCTCGATCACCAACGGATCGCGCTGAACGTCCGAAGGCGCGCCTTCCGCGATCTTCTTGCCGAAATCGAGCACCGTGACGCGGTCGCTGATGCCCATCACCAGCCGCACATTGTGTTCGACCAGGAGGATGGTGATGCCGCGGCTCTTGAGCCTGGCGATCGTATCCAGCAGCGTCATGCTTTCCGTCATGTTCATGCCGGCAGCCGGCTCGTCGAGCAGGAGGACACGCGGCTTCGATGCCAGAGCCCGCGCGATCTCCAGAAGACGCCGTTGCGCATACGGCAATTGCGCCGGGCGATCGTCGGCGCGATCGGCGAGGCCGACGACTTGCAATGCTTCGCGCGCGCCTCGATCAAAATCCGCCTCGCTTTGCCGGTGCCGCGCATTCGATGCCAAAGTATTGAAAAGCGAAGGCGCGCTTCCGCAGGCCGCGGCGACCTTGACGTTTTCGAGAACGCTAAGGTTGTCGAAGATCCGGATGTTCTGAAATGTCCGCGCCAGCCCCAGCCGCGCAATCCGGTGTGGTTTCAGGCGGAAAATCTCCTGGCCGCCGATGCGAATGGAACCGGCATCGGCGTGCGAAGCTCCACTCAGTGCGTTAAGCAGCGTGGTCTTGCCTGAACCGTTTGGGCCGATGATAGCCTGCACAATGCCCTTGGGCACGTCGAGGTCGACACTGTCGAGCGCGACAAGGCCGCCGAAACGTCGGGTCACGCCTCGCGCGGCTATGATTGGCTCCGGCGTCAACGCGCACCCGCCCGGCGTGGTTGCCATAACGAGGCGAGCGATGCCAGGCCGCCCGGCGCCAGCACGATAACGGCGATGACGCCGAGGCCGTAGAGCACAAGATACCACTGCCCGAGAAACCGCAGCGCCTCGGGCAGGATTGTCAGAGCCATCGCGCCTATGATGCAGCCACCGATGGACCCCATGCCACCGACGATGAGCATGGTCATCAGCAGGATCGCCTGCGTGCCGGAGAAACTGTCGGGACTGATGAAGCGGATCGAAGAGGCATAAAGACACCCGGCGAGCCCGGCATAGACCGCGCCGATCATGAAGGCGAGCAGCTTGGTGCGCGTGGTGTCGACGCCGCTCTGTTCCGCGGCGATCTCGCTGTCCCTGGTTGCAATCATCGCTCGGCCGAGAACCGAATGGCGAATGCGCGCCGCGATCACGACGGCAAGCACCAGCGTTGCGATCAGGAGATAATAGTGCTGCGCCTGCCCCTGCGGTCCGATCCCGAAAATGCTGATGCCCGGGATCGCCCGCAAACCGGAGGTGCCGCCGGTGATTGGCTCCCAATGCACGATGATCAAGCGAATGATCTCGCCAAAGCCGATGGTGGTCATGGCGAGATAATAGGTTCGCAGCCGCATGGTCGGCAGCCCAAGCATGAGGCTCGCGGCGATCACGACGACGGCCGACAGAAACGGTGTCGCAATCCATGGCAGGCCGGATTTGGCCGCGATCGCCGTGGTATAGGCGCCGAGTCCATAGAACGCGGCTTGGCCGAAGTTGATCTGTCCGGCCCAGCCCGTCACAAAATTCAAGCCGAGCACGACGATTGCGTTGAGAATGGCGATGTTGAGCAGTTGAACGACGTAGGCGTCCTGCGCGATGGTCGGTACCGCCAGGGCCGCCGCGACGCCTGCCGCGAGAATGGGCCAGCTCTTTGTCCCTAAGGGCCTCATCTCAGACCTTTTCACTGCTCTTCTCGCCGAACAGGCCGCGGGGCCAGGCGATGAGGACGGTAATCATAACAATGAAGGCGTAGGCGTCGCGAAAATTGGACGAAATGTAACGGGCGCCGAAGGTTTCGACGAGGCCGAGAAACAGCCCGCCAATCACGGCGCCCGGCAGATTGCCGAAGCCGCCGATCACGCTGACGACAAATCCTTTCAGGCCGAGACTTCCCCCCATGGTCGGCTCCGCCAGGAAGATCGGCGCGACAAGAAGCCCGGCGATCCCGGACAGGACGGCCCCTAACGCGAAAGCAACCGCAATGGTGCGGTTGACGGGGATGCCGACGAGGCGCGCGGTGTGCAAATCTTGCGCGGTTGCCTGCATCAAAATTCCAAACCGCGTCTTGGTCAGGAAGAGAAATTGCAGGAGCAGGATCACGGCGAGCGTTGCAAAGATAAAGAGCTGATGCATCGAGACGACGATGCCGGCGAACCGCAAAGGCGGGCCGTGGACCGGAGAGGGTAACGACACCGGCAGTGGACCCCAGATGATCAAAGCGAGATTTTCAAGAACGATGCCCATCGCGATCGTGGTCAGGATCACCAGGAACGGCGGCCGCCCGCGCAGCGGGAAATAAACCAGCACCATGAATACAATTCCGATCAGCGCCATCGCCAGCATGGTGATGGCCCAGGCAGCCGTCACCGGCAACTCATGAGTGACGGCGCAACTGATGCCGATGAAGGCACCGAGCATCAACAGCTGGCCTTGCGCGAAGTTGACGATCTGAACCGTGTTGAAGATCAAGAGCAGGCCGAGCGCGACGAGGGCGTAGATGCTCCCGAGCGCCAGGCCGTTGACGACGAGCTGGCCCATGACGGGATCAGAATCCGCTTTCCTTGATCGGACCGGCCAGTTCCGGTGTCTTGCCCTTGTTGCGATAGATGCCAAGCGTATGCGCAAGGTCGCCCCGCGCATCCGCCTGATAGGAAATCAGCATGCCCTTCCAATCCCTGGTGGCGGCCAGCGCATCGCGGATCGCCGGCTTGTTGCAGCCCACCTTCTCGATGATCGATTTCAGCAAATAGACCGTGTCGTAATACGACACCGTAAAATTGTCGGCCGGTACCTTGTACTTGTCCTGAACGCGCTTGGCCCAATCAAGGATCTTCGCATCCTTCGAGGTTTGCGGGATCATGCCGCCGATGGCATAGCTGCCATCGGCTTCCGTTGCCGAGAGATTATTGAGCGTGGTTTGCGCCACGATGCTGGAATTGCCGATCGTGGTGAGCTTGATGCCGAGGTCACTCATTTGCTTGATTACGAGCGTGACGTCGGCGGGACGGCCGAATACGATCAAACTATCGGCGTCCTTGTCCTTGATCTCGAGCAACTGCGCGCTCATGTCCTTGTCGGACGGCGCATAGGAAGTCACCGCAACCGGCGTTACCTTGAGCCTGGCGAGGGAGGCCTGAATGCCCTTGGAAGCACCGAGACCGTAATCATCCGCCACCGCGATAATGCCGGGCTTGGTCTTGCCGAGCGACTTGACCAAATATTCGGGGATCAGATCGGCAAGCTGCCCGTCATGGACGTGGGTGCGGAACAACCATTTGCTGCCTTGCGCGGTCACCTTTGCGTTGGTCGCGCCGACCAGGAACGGCGTTTCCGATTTGGTGACGACCTCCGTCTGGGCGAACACGTGCGGGCTGATCATCGAGCCGAAGATAATAAGGGGCTTGCCCTCGAGAATGCGGTTCATGGCATTGAGCGCATCCGTGCTCGACGCGCCGGTATCTTCCGTCGTCAGCGCCAGCTTCTTGCCGTCGATGCCTCCGTTGGCATTGATTTCGTCGACCGCGAATTCGACCCCGTTGCGGGCCTGCGTGCCGAGCAGCGCCAGATTGCCGGTGAGCGCCGTCGTCAGACCCACCGGGATCGGGGAGGGGCAGCTCGCGGCGTCCGCCCTCGATTCATGGGTGAGCGCCACAGACAGACAGATCGCCGTCACGCCCATGATCGAGCTTCTCAAGGATATGCGAGACATCGGTTTCCCTGTTGGGTTGTGCATTTTATGCGGTTATGGGGAAGAGCGGCTGTCACGGCATTTCGACAAGCCCCACCTTTGTCTAAGAACCCCTATTATGAGCCAAAAATTCCCCGCGCATAGCCTCCGCCGGGAATCTTCGATTGTCGTCTTCTGCACCGCGGGCGGCTAGGCCGCAACCGCGTTTGGCAAGATCGGAGCGACGGCATCGTGGCGTTGGCCCGCCCGCACGCAGAACGCCGGTTGTAACAGACTGTCGGCTAACACTTCGGTCTTCTCATTATCGCGCAAGATGTAACGGCCGTGCACCTGGTTGAGCACCGTGACATCGGCATCCATGCCGGGGCGCAACGCGCCGATGACATCCGAAAGCCCGAGCATTTCGGCGGGATGCGATGTCACCATCGGCACCACTTGCTCCAGCGTCAGGCCGAGCGCCATCATCGAACTCATCGCCTGCACCAGGCTAAATTTGGCCTGGCCTGCGAACGGATGATTTTCGTCGTCCGCATGCTCGTCCGGTGTCCCGGCGGGAGCGGGCACATGCGTATTGTAACCGTGGATGTCAGCTCCCAGCGTGGTAGGCACGATGCCCGCGGCGATCGCCTTGCGGGCCAGGCGATAGGAGAAGTGGCTGCCGTGGCCGACATCGACCTTCAGCCCCTTGTCGAGCGCCGCCTGGATGACGGGATGCACTTCGCCCTGGCGATTGACGAAGCCGCCGGGATGGCGCGTGAACGGATGCGCCAGGATGTCGCCGGAACGAAGCAACGGAATGACCCGCTCCAGAATCGTATCGACGTCGTCGCCATTGGCGCCGGTTTCGGGAAGGCCCCACAGCTGTCCGAAATGCACATAGACCGGAAGGTCGGCGCGGCGTCCGATCTCCGCGGCCATCTCGATCACGCGGATCCCCCAGCGGGCAAAGCCGCCGATCTCGGCATGGGCCTTGATGCCGCGAACGATATCGCGGTTGGCCTTAGCGGCTTTCACGGTAGCGTCGATATCGACGCAGTCGGGGCTGTAGAGATTGGGGTAGTAGTGTCCTTCCAGACCTCCAACCAGATAAGCCGATAGAAAGGCGTAGGCCCGCGACTTCGCCTTCTCCGCGATGAAGTGACGAAAGCCCGGCAAGGTCATGCAGGATGGCCCGCCCTGGTCGACCAGGGTCGTAACACCGGACTGGATGCCCACCATGTCGGCGTTCACGCCGAAGCGGCCCGTCACATATTGATAGACATGGGCATGGGTATCGATCAGCCCTGGCAGCACGATCTTGTCGTTGACATCCACGACCTCCCTGGCGCTTGTCGGCAAGATGTCGGACCGAACCGTGGCAATTTTGCCATTGCGGATGGCGACGTCGTTCAAGCCGTCCACGCCCGAGGCCGGATCGATCACGCGACCCCCGCGCAGAAGCAGGTCGAATGTGGTACTCACGGACATGGTCAATCTCCTCGTGGTGCCGGCGCGTCGCGCAATTACGAAGTATACTTCGTATCTTCTTGGTGCAGCTTCTCTTACAGCAACTTTCGTGCCATAGGTTGCATGAAATGCGTGCAACTCAGGGTGGGAAGTGCCGAGATGGTCGGAAAAGCAGTGCACGGGAGCCGCAATTCCTGGCCACTTGAGAGAAGGCCGGGATTTCTAATTCGGCGCTTGCATCAAATCCATGTCGCGCTATTTCAGAAGAGGTGCGCCGCATTCGATGTCACCCCGCTGCAGTACAGCCTGCTCTCCGCGCTCGCCCGGCGCGGAACCGCGGACCAGACGACCCTGGCGGCCGATGTGGCGCTCGACCGGACCACGACCACCGGCGCGCTTAAGCGCTTGCAATCCCGCAAATTTATCGAGCGCGCCGTCCATAGCCGGGACCGCCGCGCCCAGATTTGCCGGCTGACAAAGGCCGGCGCGCGCCTGCTGCTTCAGATGGAGGCATCGGCGCGCGCCGCGCACCGGGAGACCCTGGCCGACTTGAGCAGGGTGGAGCAAAAACGGTTCGTCGCGATGATGCAGCGTATCGTTGCCGCCGATTCCGGGGATACGAGGGCTCCGACGGTCTAAGGGAGTACCGTTGTGATTTTCACGGTTGTGGCATACCGTTTGCTTGAAGCTAAGCGGACTTGGGCGTGAGCGCTTGACACGCTGTGCTACCAGAACAGTCCTACGAAACGAAATTTCAAGGGAGTTGCTCAAATGCTGACAAATCTGACGCGTCGCCAAGCTCTTGTTCTTCCCGCCGGGATCGCGGTGGGAGGTCTCGTCGGCCGGCCAGCGATGGCCGTAGAGCCCGTCAAGATCGGTCTGGTGGCAGCGCTTTCCGGACCATCCGCCAAGTCGGGCGAGGGGATCACCCGCGGGCTTACCATTGCGATTGACGAGATCAATGCAAAGGGTGGCGTGCTTGGCGGAAGGATGCTTGAGCTTGTCCGCCGCGATGACGAATCCAACCCTGTCAAGGGTCAGACCGCGGCGCGGGAGCTGATCGACAAGGAAGGCGTCGCCATTCTCTATGGCGGCATCGATAGTCCGGTCTCGCTCGCCATTGTGCCGCTCGCCAATTCGGCGAAGGTGCCCTTCATGGGGGTGTGGGCCGCCGCAACCAAAATCACACGCAACGGCGCCAATCCAAACTATGTCTTCCGCGTCTCGGCGGTGGACGTGCTGGTCGACCGCGCCTTGATGAAATACGCCACGACGAAATTTGGCGCTAAGAAGCCGGGGCTGATGTTGGTCAACAACGGCTGGGGCGAATCCAATCTGGCTGGTCTGACGGCGGCCGCCGAAGCCGCGGGCATCAAGCTTGCGGGTGCGGAGAAGTTTGACGACAAGGACGCCGACATGACGCCGCAGCTGCAACGCCTGCGTGAAGCCGGCGCCGACACGGTCATCCTGGTCGGCAACGCTGCGCCGGGCGCGCAGGTCATCAAATCATTACAGCGTTCCGCCTGGACGGTGCCGATCGTTTCGCATTGGGGCATCTCGGGTGGACGCTTCCCCGAGCTTGCCGGATCCTGGGCGGGGAAGGTGCATTTCATCCAGACCTACAGTTTCTTCGGGCCGCAAAATGATGTCGGCAAGCGGGTGCTCGCCGCGCTGATGGCGAAATATCCGGATATCAAGGGACCCGGCGACGTCACGCCGCCGGTCGGCGTGGCCAACGCCTACGATGCGATGCAACTGACCGCGCTCGCAATCGCCAAGGCCGGTTCGACCGAAGGCCCGAAAATGCGCGAGGGATTTTTGAGCATCGAGAACTACCACGGGCTGATCAAGAATTACGCAAAGCCCTTCACGGAAGAGAACCATGACGCCTTGAACGAAAATGACTACGTCATGGTGCGTTACAACGGGGATCAGATCGAGCCCGTCACGGGCTAGTGCATGATGAGATTAGGTCGAAGCTGGACCACTTCTCCCTCTCCCCGCTTGCGGGGAGAGGGTCGGGGTGAGGGGGACTCTCCACGAGTTCGAACTTGCGGAAAAAGCCCCTCACCCCCTCCCTCTCCCCGCGAACGGCGGGGAGAGAAAGAAGAGGTCGGCTGCCGCTACGTATCCGATTCAGCTTAATTTCAACTTGCACTAGAAAACAATAATTGCTGGAACTCCTTTGATTCCGAAGTTCGCATCAGAGGTCACCGCGATAGCTTGCGAACTTCGAAATCGGAGCTCTAGCCGATGCTCGCGACCGCACTTGTCTCGGGGCTCAGTCTGGGCAGCATCTACGGCCTGATTGCGCTTGGCTTCACCCTCACCTTTGCCGTCTCCGGCACGGTGAACTTCGCACAAGGCTCATCGGTGATGTTGGGGGCTGTGGTTTGCCACGCGCTCGCGGTCGGGCTGCGCTGGCCGATGCTGGTAGCGGTGCCTGTCGCGCTGCTGGCCTGTGCGGTCTGGGGTCTGATCGTCGAACGCATCGCAGTCCGGCCTTTCGTCGCGCGCGGCACGAATTCGTGGCTGATGGCGACCGTCGCACTCGGTATCGTGCTCGACAATGTGGTGATGGTGGTGTTCGGCAAGGAGCCGCGCGCGCTTCCGTCGTCCCTGGCGGATGATCCCTGGGTCATCGGCAACGTCGGCATCTTTCCGTTGCAGGTCATTGTTCCGGCAGTCGGACTGGGGCTCGCATTCGTGGTGCATCTCGGGATGCACCGCACCGCGCTCGGACTGAAACTGCGGGCGGCAGTTGAAAATCCGGATGCTGCGCGGCTCATGAGCATCGACGTGACTTTGCTCATCGCGCTCACCTACGCCGCTGCCGCGCTGCTTGCCGGGATCGGCGGCATCTTGATCGCGCCGCTTTATAACGTCGCCTATGACATGGGGACGTTGTTCGGCATCAAGGCATTCGCGGTAGCGATCCTTGGGGGCCTTACCAATCCCTGGGGCGTGGTGATCGCGGGCCTCGCCTATGGTCTGGTGGAAGCCTGCGCCACGACCTGGTTGGGTTCGAGCAGCACCCAGATCGTCACATTCTCTGCCGTCATCGCAGCCCTTGTGCTCGCGCCGTCCGGATTGTTTGGCGGCCGGACCAGGGTGCGCGTATGAGAGCCATGCTCGCCGTGATATCGGCGGTGCTGTTGGGCGCTGCCGCCGTTGCTATCTGCCTGCTCGCGCCGGGCTATTACGCCTATTTGCTCGGAACGTTGGCGACCACGGCCCTTGCGGGCGTCGGGCTAAATGTGCTGCTTGGTCTTGCCGGTGAGGTGTCGCTCGGTCAGGGCGGCTTTCTGGCGCTCGGCGCCTATGGGGTCGGCATCCTCACGACCAAGGCCGGGTTGAACTTCTGGGAAGCCCTGCCGCTCGCGGTTATGCTGGTCGCGGCGATTTCGGCGGCCCTTTCTATTCCCGCGCTTCGGGTCACGGGTCCGTATCTGGCGATGGTGACTATCGCTTTCGGCTTCATCGTCGAGTCCGTCTCGATCGAGTGGCGCGATCTCACCGGCGGTTCGAGCGGCCTTGCGGGAATTCCGGCGCCGTTTGGCACCGGCGGCACGGCGCTACTGGCCTGCGGTCTGTGCGCGGCCGCTCTCGTTCTGTTTCGCTATTTCGCGCGAAGCCCCCTGGGTCTGGCGATGCAAGCGCTTGCCTCGGCGCCCGCGGCGGCGCGCGGCATTGGGATAAGCGCGGTGCCGGTACGCACGGCCGCCTTCGTGCTGGCAGCTGTGGCGGCAGGCCTTGCTGGCGGCCTGCAGGCGGCGCTGACGGGGTTCATCGCACCCAGCTCATTTCCGTTTTCGCAGTCGATTCTGTTTCTCCTGGTGGTGGTCGTCGGAGGCGCAGGCCGCACGCTCGGGCCGCTGATTGGATCGGTGGTCGTGGTTTTGTTGCCGGAATTGCTCGCGGGCCTTGCGGAATATCGCCTGCTGGTTTTCGGCGCAGGCTTGCTGATTGTACTTTGGGCGGCGCCGGGCGGGATCGCGGGAGCGGTGGCGCGTCTGGTGATGGCAAAGGAACCCGAGACAGAGCCGAAGACGGATATCGATCTCGCCTTGGCGCACGTCACCGGCTCCCGCGGGAGCCTGGCCGCCGAAGGCGTGCGCGTCGCGTTCGGCGGGGTCATTGCGGTCGCGGGCGTCGACATGGCTGCGCCGCCGGGCCGCATCACCAGTGTGATCGGTCCCAACGGCGCCGGGAAAACCACACTGCTCAATCTCGTCAGCGGATTCCAGCGTCCGGATTCCGGGACCGTCCGTGTCGGGAGCCGCGAGATCACGGGCCTGCCGGCACACGAAGTCGCGCGCGCCGGGCTTGTCCGTACATTTCAAACCGCGCAACCCTTCGGCGGGTTGAGCGTGCTGGACAATGTTCGTCTTGGCCTTTTGCGCGGCGCGTGGCGCGGTGAGGCGCCAGCGAATCTGGCGCGCGCGCTGCTCGCTCTCGTCGGCTATTCAGGATCGGAGTTGAGACTTGCCGCCGCGCTGCCGCACGTGGATCGCCGGCTGGTCGAGATCGCCCGCGCCCTTGGCACTGCGCCTGCCGTACTTCTTCTGGACGAGCCTGCGGCCGGGCTGAACGAAGCCGACACACTCAAACTGGGCCGCCTTCTGCAACGTCTGGCGCGCGCGGGCCTCGCCGTGGTCCTTGTTGAGCATGACATGTCGCTCGTGATGTCCGTTTCCGACGAGATCATCGTGCTTGATGCGGGACGTCGCATTGCGGCTGGAACGCCTGCCGTCGTGCGTAACGATCCGGCCGTCAAGGCGGCCTATCTCGGCGCCGCGATGCCCGCGGGATCGGCCGTACCGCGGAGCGCCGGGGCGCCGCTGCTGGAAGCGGCTCACCTTAGCGCCGGCTATGGACCGCTGGCGGTGCTCGATCAGGTCCGTCTGAAAGTGGGCCGCGGCGAGGTGATAGCCATGTTCGGTCCCAACGGCGCGGGAAAATCAACCCTGATGAAAGCCTTGAGCGGGCTGATCCGTCCGGTGAAAGGTAGCATCCATCTCGGCGGCCTAGAACTCGCTTCGCTCCCGGCCCATCTGGTCGCGCGCGCCGGTCTCACGCTTGTGCCTGAGGGACGGCAAGTGTTTCCGCAATTGACGGTTGCCGAAAATCTTCGCCTCGGCGCCACGCGGCGCGGTGATTTCGACCCTGCGGAGATCGAGACCATGCTCGAGCGCTTCCCGAAGCTGCGTCCGCGCCTGCATGTCGCGGCGGCCTTGCTCTCGGGCGGCGAACAGCAGATGCTTGCGGTCTCCCGTGGGTTACTTGCTCGGCCCGAAGTCCTGCTGCTCGACGAACCCTCACTCGGTCTCGCACCCACCGTAGTGGCCGAACTGTTCGAACAGTTTACGCGCCTGCGCGATGAGGGCATGACCTTGCTGATCGTGGATCAGATGGCCGACTATGCGTTGGCGATTGCCGACCGCGGCTATGTGCTCGGCGGCGGCCGAGTGGTAGCGGAAGGCAAGGCGGCGGAGTTGCATGGCGCGATGCTTGACGATGCGTATCTTGGTGCCGCTCCAGCGGTGGTGAACTGATGGATCTGATAATTCGCGATGCGCGCATTCTGCGGGATGGCGAACTCGTCAACGCCGATATCGCCGTCCGGGGCCAAACCGTCGCGGCCATCGCGCCGGCGCTTGCGGCGGAAGGGCCTGAACTGAAGGCGGACGGTTGCCTGGTGATATCAGGTCTGATCGAGACGCATATCCATCTCGACAAGACCTGCATCCTCGACCGCTGCCGCATCGAAGAAGGCACTGTTGCGGAGGCCGTTCGGGAGACCGCGGCCGCCAAGCGCGGCTTCACCGCGGAAGACGTTTACGCGCGCGGCAGCCGGACGCTGGAGCGCTGCATCACGCAGGGCACAATGCGGATGCGCACCCATGTCGAGCTTGATCCGGGCATAGGGATGACCGGGTTTGAGGCGGTCGAGCAGCTCGCGCGCGACTACGCCTGGGCAATCGATGTCGAATTATGCGTATTCCCGCAGGAGGGGCTCACCAACAATCCCGGCACGGAAGAACTGCTGATCGATGGCCTGCGCCGCGGAGCGCGAACGATCGGCGCGGTGCCGTATTTCGACACCGACCCGCGCACCCAGATCGATCGAATCTTTTCAATCGCGCGCGACTTCGACGCCGAAATCGATATGCACCTCGACCTCGCCGAAACCACGCAGGGCATGCAGGTCGAATATGTCTGCCGCAAGACCGAGGAGTTTGGCTGGGGCGGCCGGGTAGCAGTCGGCCATGTCACCCAGATGTCGCTGTTGCCGCCGGACCGCTTCGGCGAGATCGCGAAAAGATTGGCCAATGCCGGCGTCGCCGTGACGATTCTGCCGTCGACCGATTTGTACCTGATGGGACGCAACCATGATCATGCGGTGCCGCGCGGCGTCGTGCCGGCTGAACCTCTGCGGCGGGCGGGGGTGACCTGTTCGATCTCGACCAACAATGTCCTGAACCCGTTCACGCCCTATGGCGATGGCTCGTTGATCCGGATGGCGAACCTTTACGCGAATGTCTGCCACGTCTCGCGGCCGGCCGACCTCGCCGGCTGCCTCGACATGATCACCGACTCAGCGGCGCGGCTGATGCGCCTTGACGATTACGGCATCAGGGTCGGAGGACCGGCAGATCTCGTGTGTCTGGATGCAGGCAATCCGACCGACGCCATCGCGACGTTGGCGCAACCGCTTTGGGGTATCAAACGAGGCCGCGCGTCCTTCACGCGGCCTCGTGTGCAACTTCATCGGCACGGAAACTAGAGCGGGGACTCTCAGCCGTGGAGCCGCCAATGCTCTGAAATTACTTCCGCTTTCGGGGCATACCTGACTTGGCCGGGCTTACTGCTGGCTCGCCCCGGTCGCAAATGACCTCCAAGAGACATTGGTAAGCTGAAATACTACACTCCTTGCTTAAGTCCAAGGAGGTTTAGCTTGCCTCTAACAATCCGAGCACCAACGTTTAGTGAGCTATCCGACCTTTCCGATCTCTGTTTCAGGTCTAAAGCCGCTTGGGGCTACGACGAGAAATTCATGGAAGCATGTCGCGCCGAGCTATCGTTTGAACCGCGCGATTTGGAGTTGACGCCCATCGCAGTTGCCGAACTTGACGGCAAGCCGATCGGTGTTGCACAGGTAAGAGTGGTCGATGGTGAAGCTGATTTGCTGAAACTATTCGTCGAGCCGGGAGCGCTTCGCAGCGGGACCGGTAAGGCGCTGCTCGTTTGGGCTACCGACGTCGCGAAAAAACTGGGTGCCACGCGACTAACCATCGATGCGGATCCCGATGCGGCCCCGTTTTACCGCTGGATGGGAGCGTACGATGTCGGCCAAGCACCGTCTGGCTCGGTGCCGGGTAGGATGTTGCCGAAACTAGTGATGAACCTTTGCACTGCGGACTAACAGGTCCGAAACTCGCACAAACCCAAGGTGCCGGAATGTCCGCCATACCGACGCTGTTGGGGTATAAGATGGGGTAATCGGCCGGCCAGCTTGTGGATAGCTGAAGATTTTTGGGTGCTGCGCTTCAGGCTGATGGTGAAACGAGGTCCGTGGCAACGGCCTCAAGCATCAGAAGGAGAAGCGCAGCATGGACCATTTTGCTGGATTGGACGTGTCGGTCAAGGAGACCAGTGTCTGCATTGTGGATGACACGGGCAGGATCGTGAAGGAAGTGAAGGTAGCGAGCGAGCCTCAAACCCTGCTGAAGGTTCTGGGGAACCCGATTTACCGCTTCAAGCGGATCGGACTGGAAGCTGGGCCGCTATCGCAATGGCTTTTCAGTGGGCTTGCGGAAGCAGGCTTGCCAGTGGTCTGTGTCGAGACGCGGCACATGCAGGCGGTGCTGAAGGCGCAGATCAACAAGACGGACCGCAATGATGCGCGCGGCATCGCGCAAATGATGCGGGCGGGGCTTTACCGCCCGGTGCATGTGAAGACGCTCCGCAGCCAGAAACTGCGAATGCTGCTGACCCATCGCAAGCTATTGCAGTCGAAGGCCATCGCCATCGAGAACGACCTGCGCGGTACTTTACGCAACTTCGGCCTCAAGGTCGGAATGGTTGGCAAGGTTAGGTTCGAGGCCCGCATCCAGGAGCTTGTCGAGAACCAGCCCGATCTAGCCGTTCTGGTCGAACCGTTGCTCATTGTTCGGCGGGTACTCCGCGAACAGATCGTCATCCTGCACCGCCGCTTGCTGGCCATCGTGCGAGACGATGAGGTGTGCCAGCGCCTGATGACGACCCCCGGCGTCGGCCCCGTGGTGGCGCTGACCTATCGCGCCACCGTCGACGTACCCGCCCGCTTCCGTAAATCCAAGGCAGTCGGGGCGGTATTTGGACTGACATGCGCCAGGTATCAATCGGGCGAGATCGATTGGAGCGGCAGAATATCGCGCTGCGGCGATGAGATGATGCGGGTGATGCTCTACGAAGCTGCGCAGAGCATGATGCGTTCGAAGAAATGGTCCTGGCTCAAGGCCTGGGCCATGCAGATCGCCAGGCGCCGCGGGATGAAGAAGGCGATCGTGGCCCTGGCACGCCGGCTGGCCGTGATCATGCACCGAATATGGGTTGACGGCACCGAGTTCCGGTGGACCCGGGAGCAAGCCGTGGCAGCCGCATGAAAACCGTTCAGGATCGAACCCAATAGGAGAAAACTCGAGTTCCACCGAGCGGTGGAAAGATGTCCCTCGCGGGACGATGGATGAGGTGAGTTCGTATGTCCGCTTGGATCTGCCGTTCGATTGACGGCAAGGCCGACCATAAGATTGTTCCACCTCGTCCTCGAATCCCATGATGGAAGGGCCCTGGTGCCGATTCCGAAGAGAAGCACGAGCCCGCGAGCGACATCGACACCGCATTGATGGATAGTCTGAAAGTGCTTGACCCCAAATGGCCGATTAGAGAAGCGGACGTCACGCGGAGAGCCCATTTCGGTAGCGATTGACCCGTTCCGCACTTGGGCGGCGGCTCCACAGTCTCATTCGATCATCTAGTCGGCGGGGCCGGGATCGACTGGATGACATATGTTGTGCGCCCGTGATCTATAGCCCCTTACCAAGGGCCATCTCCGCAGTAAGCCCCTGGGCCGAACCAGTACCTATCCCAACCAGCGCCACGATAGTAGCCCCCAACAGTGCGTTCGTAATCGCAAGGACTACCACCGTAGTAATCCCAAGGTCCGGCCGCCAAGCCGGCACCGACGACACCGGCACCGTACGCAGCCCGCCAGTTGTGTCGACGGGCAACGCCGGCAACGCTCATGGGGGTCAAGGGTCGACCGATCTGCGCCTGAGCACTCTCGATCGACAGCGAGATACCGCGTTGCGCAGACCAGCCAAAGGAAAGCAGTACCGCACACGCGAAGGTCGAGGTTGCTATCGCAACGTTTCTCAAATTCGTCTGCGTCATGGATCTGACTCCACTATTCGTTGCCTATTGAATCCACAAATTCGGCGCTGCCAGTCAGGTCGGCTTAGCCGCCGCCATCGCCTGATACTCGATCAGAGTCTTCATCGAATGGAGGAGGCCACGTCGCACAGTCGAAACTTCGGGCGTTGCCTGGACACACCCGGCCTGCCTGTCCGGTAGACCAGCGATCGCCGAGGCCGGGGCTCCATGCGAATGCCCTTTCATGCTTTTTGATGTGCTTGCCGTGGCTCGTCGCGGCGTTGGCGGGTGTGACCATGGGAGCCAGCGCCAGCGCCGTCGTGCACATGGCCAATGTCGTGAGGATCGCAAATTTGCTCATGGGTCTCTCCCGAAATCCGTGGCAATCAACTACACTCAACTAAAGGTCGAACCTGCTGGATCAAGGCGTCTGTCTAATAATAAATTAATGTTTAGGAGCGCTCTGCTAGCGCCTCCTCACCACGAGAGGTGGCGTGATCACGACATCAGAATTAGATTTGAGAGCCAAGCCACTTCCAGCCCACCGGAGCCACCGCCTTACGTGCATCTCAAGCGGAGAGGCGGTCGAACGCCCTCCGCTCATAAAACCGAGATGCTTTCTCAATGAAGTTCCCAACACTGTAATCGCTGCGACGTGCTGTAACGCAAAGTGATGCGAATGGCACACTTCGGACTAACGCGACGCCCGACTTGAGTCCGGAATGCGTTCCAAAACGGAGATCGGTCGACCCGCCCCGAATTTGCGGGTTCACGCTTGGCCCTTGACAGCCTGCGTTTTGTGTTCCGTCTTGCGCCTCCGCGTGATTTGCCCGTCGTGTCATTGTGCCGCAGCCTCCGGTGTTGATCTCGTCCCCAAATCAAAGGCATTTCTCGTCCGTCTCGCGCTCACAAGAGGGGCGTATCGCGATCGTCACGGACGTTGGGCGCGGGATGCGATGGACGCGGCAGCGACGCAAGACGAGCGGTGCTGATGCGGACGGCGAAGTCGTGTGGTCCTGACACCCCGACGCTGGTGTCAAGTTTGCGGATGATGAGCCGCGAACGACGGTGGCAAGAAAGCCCGGTCACCGGGGAGAGTACGAAGTAAGCCGTAAAACCATCGCGCAGGGAGTGCCGGACTGTTTCGGCGTACCTGTGGTGACTAACTCGTATGCTTTTTTCATTTGCATGCGAGGCTATGGGTGCTGGCCAAGCACCCGGCATTCCCTGCGCCCTCTTACTCTCGAGGGCAACGTTCAATGCATAGCTCGGGCGCTATCGGCGCCGCGGGAATGCGGACTCGCATCCTGACGTCATTGCGAGGAGCAAAGCGACGAAGCAATCTATTTGTCGTCATTCCGGGATGGTGCGTTAGCACCAGACCCGGAATCTCGAGATTCCGGGTTCGATGCTTCGCCTCGCCCCGGAATGACGCAGGACAGATGCTTCGGTGGCGCTCGCAATGACGGTGTCGGTGTCTTGGCTCTTTGAAATTCGAATAGGAAATTGTGCCCGGTCTGGATCGCCACATTCACTCGGCGGCCTTAGCGGTCTTGCCAAACATCCGCGTCGGCGCCGCAAAACCGCAAGGTGTGCCGTCGGTGATCTTGACCTGGTCCTCCCATGGAAGGCGGAAGGTGCCGGCGACCATGTCCTGCATGAAGGTGTAGGGACAATCCATCGCGCCACCCTTTACCGCGACGTAACCGCGGTGCCAGAGCTGATAGATGTTGTTCTCGACACCCCAGTGAATCCGCGCCTCTCGCACCAGATCGGGGCGTACCTCCGCGGTGATGATTTCATCTGGCCGTCCCGTTGTGCCGTGGGCGATGATCGTGCCGTCGAAATTCACGATCATGCCTTCGCCCATCGAATTGAACGAACCATCGGAGCCGCACATGCAGACATTCGCCGTCACCATCAGGTTCTGGAACGCATTGGCCTGGTTGGTGAAGCGCCAGCTCTCGCGGATCGGCGCGGTGTAGCCAGCGGTGCGGATCATGATTTCGGCGCCCTTATAGGCGCACTCTCGCGCCATCTCGGGGAACATGCCGTCATGGCAAATGATCAGCGCGATCCTGGCGCCCTTGGGGCCCTCGATCACGGGAATGCCGACATCGCCGGGCTCCCACGGCTCGACCGGAATCCACGGGTGGAATTTCCGGTAGTAGAGCTTGATCTCGCCGTGATCGTCGATGATCAGTCCCGAATTGTAGGGATTGCCGTCGGGGTTGAATTCCATGATCGAAAAGCAGCCCCAGATCTTGTTGTCGACGCAGGCTTTCCTGAACGCGGCGACTTCCGGACCGTCGAGCCGGCACATGATCGCGGGATTGGTGTCCATCGACAGGCCGTGGAGCGAGTATTCCGGGAAGACTACGAGATCCATGGAGCCGAGATTGCGGCGCGCCTTGCCGACCATGTAGACGATTCGGTCGGTCTGGCGAGCGAGGTCGGCCTTGGTTGCGACCACGGGCAATTGCAGCTGTACGAGCCCGATCACGACGCCTTCGGGCGATTTGTTGAGTCCGCCAAGTCCATTCATGTGCCTCTCCTTGCAGAGAACCGTTGTCGAAACGCCGGAAGCAAGCAAACCCGATTTTTGGCGGGATCAAAAGTCCATTTTTCAGGCGCTGGACGGTCAGCTTCACGACACCGGGGGCGTTCGCGGCGGGCGAGGGGCTTCCGTCGCAAGCCGAGGCCGCTATGATGGTTCCCGGGGGAGAAGCCAACGAATGGCAAATTTGACAAGAAGCCCGGGAGCCAAGTTTCGGGTCGCTATTGCGGGATTGGGACCGATCGGAAAGAAGGCCGCCGAGGCGCTCGACGAGGGGATAGACGGGCTGGTTCTCGCCGCGGTGTCGGCGCAGAACCCAGAGAAGCATCACAACTGGCTCGGCAATCTGAAAAGAAGGCCCGCCGTCCTGCCGATCGAAGGGCTTTCCGATGTCGCCGACATCGTGATCGAGTGCGCGCCGGCAAAGCTCGTGAGGTCGATCGTCGCGCCCTTCGTCACCAAGGGAAAAACCGCGATCGTGCTCAGCGCGGGTGCCCTTCTCGAGAACGAGGACCTGATCGATCTTGCGAAACAGAATGGCGGGCAAATCATCGTGCCGACCGGCGCGCTGATCGGCCTTGATGCGGTGACCGCGGCGGCGGTCGGAGAAATTCGTTCGGTGCGGATGGTGACCCGCAAGCCGGTTCAAGGTCTTGCGGGTGCGCCCTATCTTGTCGAGAACAACATCGACATCGATAAAATCACCGAACCCTTGAAGATATTCGACGGCACGGCGCGGGAAGCGGCCAAAGGCTTCCCGGCCAACCTGAATGTGGCGGTCGCGCTGTCGCTTGCCGGAATTGGTCCCGACCGGACGAGGTTGGAAATCTGGGCCGACCCGTCGCTGACGCGCAACGTGCATCGCGTGGAAGTGGAATCCGACTCCGCCCGATTTTCGATGTCGATCGAGAATATTCCGTCAGAAAATCCGAAGACGGGGCGCATCACGGCATTGTCCGTCGTGGCGTTGCTACGGAAACAGTTCGCGCCCCTGCGGGTGGGCACCTGACGATGCCGGTCTATTTCGTGCCGTAGGCGCGGTCGCCGGCGTCGCCCAGGCCCGGCAGAATAAAGCCGTGCTCGTCCAGTCTGTCGTCGACCGCGGCGAGCCAGATCGGGACGTCCGGATGAATGCCGCGCATCCGCTCGATACCTTCCGGCGCACCGATCAGGCACACCAGCCGAATGTCGGTTGCGCCGCGTTCCTTCAGCCGGTCAACGGCCGCAACCGCCGTGTTCGCCGTTGCCAAAACCGGCGAGATGACGATGACCCGCCGTTCGTGCAGATCGCTCGGCGCCTTGAAAAAGTATTCCACGGCCACGAAGGTTTCGGGTTCGCGGTAAAGCCCGATATGAGCGACCCGCGCGTTCGGCACCAGATCGAGCATGCCCTCGGCGAAGGTGACGCCGGCCCGCAAGACTGGCGCGAGCACCAGCTTCTTGCCCGCGATCTGCGGCGATTTCATGTGGGCCAGCGGGGTTTCGATATCGACGTCGGCGAGCGGCAGGTCGCGGGTGATCTCGTAACACAACAGCATCCCGATCTCCTTGAGGAGTTCGCGAAACGATTTGGTCGAAACGTCTTTCTTCCGCAGCAGCGTCAGCTTGTGCTGCACCAGCGGGTGGCTAACGATCGTGACACCGTCCATGTTGCTATCTCATGACCCTTTGTTTTTGACGCGTTTGCTTCACGCGAACCACTTCGCTCGAAAACGCTTTAGAATACAGTGCCGTCGCTGATGACTTTCACCGGAGGCGAAGCATCCGCGCGGCGTTCGCGCGCCAGCCACCGGCCCGCGGCCCAGGTTCCACCCTCAAGAACTTTCGCCAGCGGCAGCGATGTGGCGTCAAGCCCAAGCCGCTGCCGCATGCCATCGGCGACGCGGTCAAGCAGCGCCACCGTGAGTGCGCGCCACTCGACAACCAGGGGCGATGCAACCTCGTGCTCGCGGCTTGCATCTTCTTTGTCGCGGAACGTGAGTACGCCGGAATCAACGAACAGCCCACCATTGCGGTATTCCGCCAGGCCGGTGAGTCCGTCGATGTCGTTGACGCGGATGCCCGCGGTCTGCAACGGTTCGATCAGGGAGTAGGCGAGCCATTGCGACAGCTTGTGCAGCGGCATCAATCCACTGGTCGCATCGTTGGTCGTCAGCGAGGGATGCTTCCAGCAATCGCCGAGCGCAATCCCGCCCAGGGTGAGGCGTGATGGCCAGATAGGCCCGAGCTGTTGCAACAGCTCGGAGAGAATCGTTGGGGCAGGTAGCTGCTTGCTGTTTGCGAGCATCGCCAGTCGATCGAACAGTCCGCCGGGGCGCGACTTGTCGTGACGGCCGAATATTTCGGGCTTGCTTGCCACCAGCGTCCCGAGACGCCGCAACAGGTCGACCCGGCCTCCGAGGCCGATCAGGGGATTGTCGGCCGAGACTTGCAGACCGCGCTTCAGATCGGCCACAGAGAGGTTTGCCAGCACATCCGCATCGGCGCGCAGGGGATCATGTGGATCGCCCGAGAAGGCGCCGCTTTCGAACATCGCAAGGCTCGCCAGTCCCAACCCCTCCGAACGCCCGATCGCCAGGCCTGACTTGGGGTCATGGTAGCGCCATGCCGGGCCGGCGCCCGCGTCGAGAAAGACGCTGACGATGGCGAGGTCGAATTCCGCCCGCGCCCGGGCCGCTTGATTGGACCATTTGGTTGCACCGGCGATATCGGCCCAGCGATTGTCGCGGCTGTGAACGAAATGCCGCCAGCGCGAATGAAACGGCACTTCGAAACTGGGGTACGCGTTTCGCGTCGTTTCCAGCACCAGGTCGAGCACGTTCCCCATCTTGTCGAGATGAACGCGGAAGTGCGGCAGCTTGTCGTCAAGGCCGATCGCCAGCATGCGATGCGCACGCTCGCGTACCGCTTTGGCATTGAGCAAGGACAGTGCGGCGGACGTCTCGGAATTTGCCATCGACACGCCCGTGCTCGCTTCAATATTTTTCAAGCGGGCGGCCGACCGAATTGCTCAAATCCTGCGGTTGCGGCGGCTCGGGGCTATAGTAGCCGGCGGCCTTCTTCGCGGCAATCTCCACATGCGCGTCGGTTGGAACGAGGTCGTCGGGGATCGGTATGCGCTCGACGATCTCGATACCTTGGCTCGTCAGCGCGTCGTGCTTCATGTCGCTCATCGAGACGAAGCGGTCGATGCGTTTGAGGCCGAGCCAGTGGATCACGTCCGGCATCAGTTGCTGGAATCGTGCGTCCTGCACGCCGGCCACACATTCGGTGCGCTCGAAATACTGGGCCGCGGCATCGCCGCCCTCCTGGCGCTTGCGCGCGTTATAGACCAGGAATTTCGTAACCTCGCCGAGCGCGCGGCCCTCCTTGCGGTTGTAGATGATGATGCCGAGACCGCCGGTCTGCCCGGCGCGCGCGCATTCCTCGATCCCGTGAAGCAAATAAGGGCGGCAGGTGCAGATGTCCGAGCCGAACACGTCCGAGCCGTTGCATTCATCGTGCACGCGGCAGGTGATTTTCGTGTGGTGGTCCGGAAGCTTGGTGACGTCGCCGAACAGATAGGCCGTGGTGCCGCCGATCGGCGGCAGGAAAACCTGAAGGTCAGGCCGCGTCACCAGTTCGGGGAACATGCCGGCGGTCTGCTCGAACAATTGCCGGCGCAGATTGTTTTCGGTGGTCGCGAAGCGTTGCGCGAGGCCCGGCAGATACCACACCGGATCGATCGCGATCTTGACCACCGAAACGCTGCCGCTCTTGTGAACGACCTCACCATCATGCTTGAGCCGCCCGGCTTCGATCGCAGCCTTCAGCTCGGGCAAGTCGAGACGGGCGCGGGTGATCGCAATGCTCGGGCGAATATCGATGCCTTCGGCGATCTCGGCCGCGAAATTTTCGGCGGCGAGATGTCCCCATGGGTCGAGCGAGACAATCCGTTGCGGATCGGCCCATTGCGGGAACGGCCCAATCGTTTCGGCGGGGTGAGTGTTGGTGAGATCCGGACGCCGGATCGGGTCGAGCGCTCCCGAAGATACTGCGAGCGCGCGGTATACCGAATAGGAGCCGCCATGGGTGCCGATGACGTTGCGATCCTGTGGTCGCGACACCGTTCCGATGATTGGTCCGCGCTCGCGTGCGCTCGCAGCGCCCCAGTGAATCGGGAAGTTGAGCTTGCCCCCGGGCGCCGGATGCGAGGTGATCCGGATATGGTCAACCCGGTTTGAACGAGTCATCGCCTGTATCCCAAAACCATCGAGTAAGTCATGGATCCCTAAACGGCGACGGCCCGCCTGAGCAGACGGGCCTCGTCACCTACAATGCAATTAACTAAGCGGCCGCAGCCGAGCCGGGAAGTATAGCGATATCGCGACCGAATACAACGACGATTAAGGCCATGTTTTTCCTTTGGAAATCGCGGCCATCGGCCACTTCTGCCCGCCGAGATCGCCGCACCCGCTGGGTGCCGCCGAGGGCAAGACAGGCAGCCGGCCTAGTTCGCCGACCGCGGCTGCGCGGAGCCATCCGGCGGTTGCAGCGAAGACAGCTCCCCGGTCGGGGTCCATCCGCCGCCGAGCGCCTGAAACAGACTGCTTGCCGCCGACAGCTTGGTCAGACGCGCCAGCACCAAATTGTTTTCATTGGTGAGCAGCGTTTGCTGGGTCTGCAGGACGGTGATGAGGTTGACCGTGCCGGCGCGCAGCTGGGTTTCGGATACCTCGAAAGCCTTGCGGGCACTGGCCACGGCTTCCACCTGGAGGCGCTCCTGCAAGGTCGCTTGCGAGAGGGCGACGAGAGCCTTTTCGACGTCGGAGAAGGCCGACAGGACCGCCTTGCGATAGGCCTGCAAGTTCTGGAGCTGTACGCCCTTTGCCTGCTTCAATTGGCTCTCCAGCAGGAAGCCGTCGAAGATCGGCTGCGTCAGCCCCGCGGACAAGGTGTAGAACCAGGCCCCTGGCCCGAACAGCGAGGCAAGCGCCGCGCTTTGCACGCCGGTTTGGGCCGTCAGCTGGATCTGCGGGAAGAACGCCGCGCGCGCCGACTCGACGCTGAAATTGGAAGCGGCAAGCTGCGCTTCGGCTTGACGGATATCGGGCCTCTGGTTGAGCAGTTCCGAGGGCAGGCCCGGCGTCACGCGCGGGATAGCGATTTGCGTCATCGATCCGCCCCTCACCGTGAAATTCGCCGGCGCGCGCCCGACCAGCACCGCGAGGGCGGCGATATTCTGTCTTAACGTGACTTCAAGCGGAGGGATTGCTGCGCGCTCGGTTGCGACTTGCGTCTCCTGCTGCGACACGTCGAGCTGCGATGCCGTGCCGCCGGCAAATTGTTGCTTGATCAGCATCAGAATACGCTCGGCGGCCGCAAGATTCCGCCGCGCGACGCGCAGCTCGTCCTGGGCGGCAAGGATCTGGAAATAGGTGTTGGCGACCGTCACCATCGCGGAGAGCGTCACGACCTCGCGATTGTAGCGGGAGGCGGTCGCGTTCTCTTCGGCCGCATAGAGCGTAGCGCGGTTCTTGCCCCAGAAATCGAGCATGTAGCTCGCACTGAGTCCAAGACTGTACTGCGGGGACCTCCTCGAAAACACGGTGCCTCCGCTGGCGGCCGTGCCGGCGGCGGATTGTATTTGTTCGGCCGTCGCTGTCCCCGTCGCCGACGGTAACAAGGGGGCGCCCGCCGCCCCCACCTGGGCATCGGCCTGGACGATCTGCGCAATGGCGACCGCGATATCGAGGTTGTAGATCTGCGCCGCATCCATCAACGCAGTCAGCTCGCCGGACCGGAAGCCGCGCCACCAATCGAGGGCGGGCAGTTGGGCGTCGGGCGCCCTGTGGCCGCCTTCGCGATACGCCGCCGGCATATCAAGGTTGAGATCGGGCCGTTCGCTTCCAATGATACAGCCGGACAGCGCCGGACCGAGCAGCAGAGCCGGCACAGCTACGCGTGCCCAGCCGCCAAATCCTCCCCGGCTTGCGGCCGTCTCCCGCGCCTCTCCGCGCGCCGGTTGCCGCGTCGGCCGTCGCGGTCCCGAGGCTGCGGCCCCTGCTTGCAGCAAAGGCAGCACCTCGAATCCGAAGCTACGCAGCATCCCTTGGGAAACTTTACCGATCATCGGGGTACCAACATCTACTCGCCCGGTTGCAGCGTAGGATCAGACGCCAG
The DNA here is from genome assembly GCA_963722265.1 of uncultured Alphaproteobacteria bacterium. Classification (GTDB taxonomy): domain Bacteria; phylum Pseudomonadota; class Alphaproteobacteria; order Rhizobiales; family Xanthobacteraceae; genus Bradyrhizobium. Next base: position 1,015,918 of record CAVRKR010000006.1, read on the forward strand.
CGGAGTTGCACCGCCGCCCCTGAGACGTTGGCTCCAGAGCCGGAACCGGTCCATATAAAGGTAGATCACCGGCGTTGAATAGAGCGTCAGCACCTGACTTAGGATAAGTCCCCCGACAATTGCGATACCGAGCGGTTGGCGAAGCTCCCCGCCCTCGCCGAGGCCGATGGCGAGGGGAAAGGCGCCGAGCATGGCTGCCATGGTTGTCATCATGATCGGCCTGAAACGGAGCAGGCAAGCCTCGTGGATCGCATCAAGCGAACTGAGCCCGCGCTTGCGCTCGGCATCGAGCGCAAAATCGATCATCATGATCGCGTTCTTCTTCACGATGCCGATCAGCAGAATGACGCCAATGAGGGCCATGATGCTGAATTCGGTCCTGAACGCCATCAGTGCGAGCAGGGCGCCCACGCCGGCCGAAGGCAATGTGGATAAAATCGTGAGGGGATGGACATAGCTTTCATAGAGCACGCCAAGCACGATGTAGATCGTGACCAAGGCAGCGAGAATGAGGTAGGGCTGGTTACTGAGCGAATCCTGAAAGGCCTTGGCCGTCCCCTGGAACGTGCCGCGAATGGTGGCGGGCACACCGATCCGGTTCATCGCGGCGTTGATGGAGTCAACGGCCGAGCTGAGTGACCCGTTTTGCGGCAAGTTGAACGAGATGGTGTTGGCGACCAGAAGGCCCTGATGGTTGACGGCCAGCGGGGTTGCGCCTTGCGTGAAATGCGCGACGGCTGACAAGGGAATCATGATCTCCTGGCTTGTGGCGACCGCCGAGCCGGTCGAGGAAACACCCTTGCCGGTGGCGCCGATCGAATTGGTCGCGAGATTGCGGGCGGCCTGTGCGTTGGCCGAGTTGGCCGGAGCCGACTTGCCGACCACGACGGTCCCCGCGACGGCATTCGTCGCCTGCGAGCCGCCCACCGCCGCACCCGACGTAGAGACGTAAACATCCTTCAGCGTTTCCGGATTTTGCCAGTATTGCGGCGCGACCTCCATGATCACATGATATTGGTTGCGGGCAACATAGATGGTCGACACCTGGCGCTGGCCGAACGCGTCATAAAGCGTATTGTCGATCTGGCTGACGGTAATTCCCAATTGGGCGGCCGCATCCCGGTCGATGACGAGATCGGACTCCAGCCCCTTGTTCTGCTGGTCGCTGTTGACGTCCGTAAGGTTCGGGTCGCCTTGCAAGGCCGCGGCGATCTTCGGCGTCCATTCGTTGAGCTCCTCGAAGGTGGGCCCCTGCAACGTAAATTGATATTGCGCATTGCTGGCGCGGCCGCCGACGCGGATATCCTGCACGGCTTGCAAAAACAGTGTTGCCCCCGGGATGACCGCCATTTCACGCCGCAACCGCGCAATCACGCCGTCCACCGTAATCTTGCGCTCGCTGAGCGGGCGCAACGAGACGAAGACAAAACCGGAATTGGTCTGGCCACCGCCGGTGAACCCGACGGCGGTTTCGACCGCGGGATCGCTCTTGATGATGGTAATGAACTGCGTCAGCTTCTGCTGCATCAGCTGGAACGAGATGCTCTGATCCGCCTGGATCGAGCCGACCATGCGTCCGGTATCCTGCTGGGGGAAGAAGCCCTTCGGAATGACGCGGTAGAGATAGAAATTGAGACCGAGCACCACGGCAAGAATCAGCATCATCGAGGCTGGGTGCTGGAGCGCGACGGTCAGTGTGCGCCGATAAGCGTTGAGCATGTTGTCGAAGAAGCGTTCGCTGAACCGATAAAGCCGTCCGTGCCCGGCGCGGGAATTGTGGCGAAGCAGCACGGCACACATCATTGGCGTGGTCGATAGCGAGATCGCGAGCGAGATCATGATCGATATCGAGATCACCATCGCGAATTCGCGGAACAGACGGCCGACGATGCCGCCCATCAGCAGGATCGGAATGAAGACGGCGATGAGCGATATGCTCATGGACAGCACGGTAAAGCCGACCTCGGCTGACCCCTTGAGTGCCGCTTCCAACGGGCTCATTCCGTCTTCGATGTAGCGGGTGATGTTCTCGAGAACCACGATGGCGTCATCGACGACAAATCCGGTCGCGACCGTGAGCGCCATCAGCGAAAGATTGTCGAGGCTGTAGCCGAACAGATACATGACGGCAAAGGTGGCAATCAGCGAGACCGACACCGCTACCATCGGCACCAGTGTGGCGCGCAGATTTCGCAAGAAGGCGAAAACCACCACGATCACCAGCAACACGGCAAGGATCAAGGTCCGTTCGACATCGCGCAAGGACGTACGGATGGTCAGCGAGCGGTCGACCGCCACACCGATGTCGATCGCCGGCGAAATCGAAGCCCTGAGCTGCGGCAGCATCGCTTTCACCAGATCGACCGTGCTGATGATGTTCGCGCCCGGCTGCCTGTAGAGGATGATCAGCACGGCCGGCTTGCCGTTGGCGAGACCGGCATTGCGGAGGTTTTCGACCGAATCGGTTACGTCACCGACATCGGAGAGATGAACCGGCGCGCCATTGCGGTAGGCGAGGATCAGGGATTTGTACTCGTCGGCCTTGTTGGCCTGATCGTTGGCATAGATCTGGTAGCGTTGGCCTTCGACGTCGATTCCACCTTTCGGGCTGTGCGCGTTGGCGCTTGCGAGCGCGGCCCGCACGTCCTCAAGACCGATACCGTATTTGTACAGCGCCTGCGGAATGAGCTCGGCGCGAACCGCCGGCAGCGAACTGCCGCCGACGACGACTTCGCCGATTCCCTCCACCTGCGACAGCTTCTGCGCCAGCACAGTGGAAGCCGCGTCATAGAGATCGCCGCGGGTTTGGGTATCGGAGGTCAAAGTCAGAACCAGGATCGGCGCGTCGGCGGGATTGACCTTGCGATAGGTCGGGTTGGTCCGCAGGCTGGTGGGAAGGTCGACGCGTGCCGCATTGATGGCAGCCTGCACGTCGCGCGCAGCGCCGTCGATGTTGCGGTTGAGGCCGAATTGCAAGGTGATGCGGGTCCCGCCCACCGTGCTCGACGAGGTCATCTCGGTGACGTCGGCGATCTGCCCAAGGTGACGCTCGAGCGGGCTTGCGACAGTGGTCGCAACGTCCTCCGGACTGGCGCCGGGCAACGTCGCCCGCACGGAAATGGTCGGAAAATCGACCTGCGGCAGCGGCGACACCGGCAGTTTGAAGAACGCAACGGCTCCCGCCGCCGCAAGACCAAAGGTCAGCAACGTCGTTCCGACCGGCCTGCGAATGAAAGGCGTTGAGGGGCCCATGATTGCGCTCAACTCGTCGGCTGGGGGGCTTCCCCGGAAGGTCCGGCAAACCGCGCCGCCAGGCGATCGAACCAGAGGTAGATCACCGGCGTCGTAAACAGGGTCAGCAATTGACTGAGGAGGAGGCCGCCGACAATGGAAATGCCGAGCGGGTGGCGAAGCTCGGAGCCTGCACCGGTTCCAACCATCAGCGGCAACGCGCCAAGGACGGCAGCCATCGTCGTCATCAGGATCGGCCGGAATCGCAGCAGACACGCCTGGTAGATTGCCTCGCGCGGCGGTTTGCCCTCATGGCGTTCGGCGTCGAGCGCGAAGTCGATCATCATGATCGCGTTTTTCTTCACGATACCGATCAGCAGGATAATTCCGATAATGGCGACGATGGTGAGGTCGTCGCCGGCCGCCATCAGCGCCAGCAATGCGCCGATTCCGGCGGACGGCAGCGTCGAAAGGATGGTGACGGGATGGATGAAGCTCTCATAGAGCACACCAAGCACGATATACACCGTGACGATCGCTGCCAGAATCAGGAAAAGCTGATTCGAAAGCGACGACTGAAACGCCAGCGCGGCGCCCTGGAAGCTGATGATCACGCTCGGCGGCACGCCGAGATCGGCCTGCGCCCGCTTGATGGCCGTCACTGCCTCGCCGAGAGAAGCGTTCGGCGCCAGATTGAAGGATACCGTCGATGAAGGGAACTGCCCGAGATGCGAGACGAGCAGCGGCGCGGTTTGCTCGCGGAACTTGGCGAGCGCCGCCAGCGGCACGGGTGTGCTGCCGACCGAGGAGGGAAGGTAGATGTCCGACAATGATTTCAGCGAGGTTTGCAGCAGCGGGTCGGCCTCGAGAATGACGCGGTACTGGTTCGAGTGGGTGAAGACGGTGGAGACGATGCGCTGGCCGTAGGAGTCGTAAAGCGCGTTGTCGATCGTTGCCGGCGTGATGCCGAAACGGGCGGCTTGATCGCGATCGATTTCGACGAAAATCGAGAGCCCCTTGTCGGAGATGTCGCTGGCGACATCGCCGAGTTGCGGAAGTTGCCTGAGCTTGTCCACCAGCTTGGGGGTCCATTCCGCAAGCTGGGCGGGATCGGCGTCCTGGATGATGAACTGATACTGTGTCTTGCTGACCGTACCTTCGATCGTCAAATCCTGAACCGGCTGCATGTAAAGAGTGATGCCGGTGAGCGCAGCCGTGCTTTTCTGGATGCGCCGCATGACCGCGGCGATGTCGTCCTTGCGGCTGTCGTGCGGCTTGAGATTGATCAGGATCCGGCCGCTGTTGAGCGTGGTGTTGGTTCCGTCGACGCCGATAAAGGAAGAAAGACTTTCGACGTCGGGATCTCTTAGAATCGTGCTGGCGAGCATTTGCTGGCGTTCCGCCATCGCCGCGTAGGAAACCGACTCCGGCGCCTCGGAGATTGCCTGAATGACGCCGGTGTCCTGAAGCGGAAAGAACCCCTTGGGAATGATGACGTAGAGCACGCCGGTCAGGATGAAGGTGCCCAGCGCAACCATCAGCACGAAGGTCTGACGGTCGAGCACCCAGTTGAGCATCTGGCCGTAAATCTCGATGATCCGGTCGAAAGCCTCGCGGCTGTGGCGCTGAAATGCGTTTTCGTGAGCCTCGGCCCCGGGCTTGAGCAGCTTGGCGCAGGCCATCGGCACCAGCGTCAGCGAAACGACCGCCGAAATGAGAATCGTGACCGACAGGGTGATGGCGAATTCGCGAAACAGCCGTCCGACCACGTCTCCCATGAACAACAAAGGGATCAGCACCGCGATCAGAGACACCGTCAGTGAGATGATGGTGAAGCCGATCTGCTCCGAGCCGCGAAGTGCGGCTTGCAAGGGCGTATCGCCCTCTTCGAGGTAGCGGGAGATATTCTCGATCACGACGATGGCGTCGTCGACCACAAAGCCGGTCGCAATCGTGAGCGCCATCAAGGAAAGGTTGTTGAGACTGAAGCCGAACAGATACATGGCGCCGAGCGTGCCAACCAGCGACAATGGGACCGACAGGCTCGGGATCAATGTCGCCCGCGCATTGCGCAGGAACACGAAGATCACCAGCACAACCAGGATGACGGCGAGCGTCAGCTCGAATTCCACGTCCTGGACGGACGCGCGGATCGTGATGGTGCGATCGGTCAGAATATTGAGGTCGATCGCGGCCGGCAGCGAGGCCTGCAGCTGCGGCAACAGCGCCTTGATGCCCTCGACCACCGAGATGACGTTGGCGCCGGGTTGCCGCTGGATATTGAGAATGATGGCCGGCGTTTCGTTCATCCAGGCGCCGAGCTTGTCGTTCTGGGCGCCATCGATGACGTCGCCGACGTCGCTGAGCCGGACCGGCGAGCCGTTCTTGTAGGCGACGATCAATGACTTGTAGTCGCTGGCATTCCTGATCTGATCGTTGGCGTTGATGGTGTAGGCGCGCATCGCCCCGTCGAAGTTCCCCTTGGGCGTGTTGATATTGGCGTTGCTCAGCGTGGTGCGAAGATCGTCGATGTTGAGTCCGTAGGCTGCAAGCTTGCGGATATCGGCGCGGATGCGGACCGCCGGCCTTTGGCCGCCGCTGATGCTGACGAGGCCGACGCCTGGAAGCTGCGAGATCTTTTGCGCCAGACGGGTGTCGACGAAATCCTCCACCTGCGTCAGCGGCATTGTCTTGGACGTCAATCCCAGCGTCAGGATCGGGGCGTCCGCGGGATTCACCTTGGCGTAAATCGGTGGCGCGGGGAGGTCGGCCGGCAGCAGATTGCCGGCGGCATTGATGGCTGCCTGCACTTCTTGTTCCGCAACGTCCAGCGAGATCGTCAGCCCAAACTGCAAGGTGATGACGGAGGCTCCCGCCGAGCTTACCGAGCTCATCTGGTTTAGATTGGGCATCTGTCCAAACTGCACCTCCAGCGGCGCGGTCACAGACGAAGTCATCACGTCGGGACTGGCACCGGGATAGAAGGTCTGGACCTGGATCGTCGGGTAGTCCACCTCGGGCAGGGCTGCGACCGGCAGGAACCTGAACGCCAGCAAGCCCGACAGCATGATGGCTATCATCAGCAAAGTAGTAGCGACCGGCCGTAGAATGAACGGCTGCGATGGGCTCATTGCTTTTGTCCGCCGTCGGAACGCCTCTTCTTGCCGCCCGACTTGTCCTGATCCGGCGACTTGGCGGGCGGTGAACTGGTCGGGTTGGTCTCCGACCGCACGTTGATCTTCGCGCCCTCCCGCAGCTTGTCGGCGCCGTCGATTACGATGCGGTCGCCCGGCGCTAGTCCGGAAAGAACCTCCACGCGATCGCCGTCGGTCACACCGAGCTTGACGGGGCGAACTGATACCGTGCTGTCGGTATTGATGAGATAGACGAACGTGCCCGGCACACCGCGCTGGATGCCTGACGTCGAGATCGACGTGACGTCCTTATGCGTGTCGAGCAGCAGGCGGATATTGACGAACTGGTTTGGGTAAAGGGCCCGATCCTCGTTCGAAAACAGGGCCCGCAGTTTGATGGTTCCGGTGGTCTGATCGATCTGGCTGTCAAAGGTCTGCAGCGTGCCGTCGGCGATCTTGATGCTGTTGCCGCGATCATACGCGGCTGCGGGCAATTGCGCGCCGGCCTGGAGGCGTTTTGCAATCGATTGCAGATTGTCCTCAGGCACCGTGAACAGAACACTGATCGGCTGCAACTGCGTGATGACCACCAGACCACTGGCGTCGCCGGGCGTCACATAGTTGCCCTGGTCAACCAGGCGCAGTCCGACGCGGCCGTCGAGCGGTGATATGATTCGGCAATATTGCAGGTTCACCTCGGCGGATTTGACCGAGGCCCGGTCGGCCTCAACCGTGCCCTGATCCTGCGCGACGAGGGCGATTTGGGTGTCCAGCGTCTGGTGCGGCACGGCATTCTGCGCCGCCAAACCCTGGTAGCGGGCGAGATCGACCTGGGCGCCTTTCAGCATCGCTTCGTCACGTGCGAGCTGCCCCCTGGCCTGCGCCAGCGTGGCTTCGTAGGGCCGTGGATCGATTTCCGCCAGCAGATCGCCCTTCTTGACATCGTCGCCCTCCTTGAAGTCGACCTTCATCAAGTAACCGCTGATCTGGGTTCTGATGGTCACGGTCGCCAGCGAAGTCACCGTACCCAGCGCGTTGATGCTGATCCCGATGTCACCTTTTCCAACGACCTCGGGCACGATCGACATCGGCGCGGCATTGCGGCCGCCACCGGCCTGCTGCGGCGCGCTGCCTTGTCTGCTCCACCAGACGACGCCGGCGACCAAAAGCAAAACGACGAGGGATGTCAGTGCAAACCGGCGACCGGACCGGGGCTTGGCCGTCTTTGAAGGGCCAATTGAAGGCGCCTCCTTAAGGTTTTTTATCGGTTGGTTCATGAACCTGCCATCGGATGGGTGGTGTGGGCGGTCGCAGCGACTTCCCCAGTTTGCCTGTTGAACCGCCTCCGAGGTTCATAAGCAACCGCATTTGAACGTTTCCGATTGATGTTGTCGCATTAACAATCGGAAAGGATTGAACTTTTAGGTTCAGACGGATGCTGCCTGCCAAGATGTGTTCGGACGTGGGAGCGCCCCAAGGGAACCGAAGGCGCAATTCGACCAAAACAGCATATTTTGAACCTATCCGAGGCTCACGACAAGGCCGCGCCTCAAGGCAACCAATCGAGGCGCTGGATGCCTAGATTGTGGGTCCCGTCGAGGCGAGGAGCATCACTGCCGGGACGTCCGTCGGCGCGGCAATCCTCAGGCCGCAACGTCCCATAGTCTGGACGAGCCCCTTATCAAGGCCTTGCGTCCCATCGGCGTGATGACCGGCGCATCGTCGCTCATCGTCGCAAGGCCAAGTGCGATGAGATCCTCAAGCACGAATCGACTCAACGCCGAAAGCCGCGAGACCGGCGCGCGAAGAGCCTTGAGGGTTTCCCATTGATCGGGCGAGAGGTCATAGTCGATTTCGTCGCTCATGGTGCCTCGATCAGTCGGCTTGCGCTGACCTCTTACAGAGCGAGCGTGAACGCGATGCGACCACAATGAGTCGGGAATTCGAATCCGCATGCAAGTTTTCTTAAATCGCCGGGCGTCCGTAACGTTCAGTAACGCGGCTGTCACATCAACGTGTCAATGGACAGCATCGACCATGGCGAATCAGATGGCACGATGCTGGATGTCGTTGCCCGATCGGATTGACAATCTGAAGGCCACTATGCTGCCAAAGCCGCCCCGCAGCCGCGGCAGGCTAAAGGGCCTGGGTATCGTCGTCAGCATTACCGTCGCCGCCGTTGCGATATTGGTGCTGACACATACGCTCAGGAACATCGACTACGATCAGGTAATCGATGTGATCCGCCATACAAGCTCCGGTCTCATTGCGCTGGCCGCGATGCTGGTGGTGACATCCTATGTCAGCCTGACGCTCTATGACCTCCTGGCACTTCGGACGATCGGACGCACCGAAATCCCATATCGGGTCGCCGCCCTTGCAAGCTTTACCAGCTATCCGATTGCGCACGGCGTTGGAGCCGTGTCGCTGATTTCGCCGGTCATCCGATATCGGATCTATTCGTATAGTGGTCTTGGCGCTTTCGATGTGGCGAATATCTGTTTTCTGACGGGATTAACCTTCTGGCTGGGCAACCTGACGGCACTGGGCATCGGACTTCTCTACGCACCCGACGCCATCGGTCAGGTCGACTTCCTGCCGGCGCAAGTCAATCGATGGCTCGCAGCTCCGCTGCTTTTCGGTGTCGCCGGTTTCCTCGCCTGGTGTTGGGCATCTCCGAGAAACATCGGGACCAAGCGATGGCCGGTGCGGCTTCCTTCTGGACCTTTGGTCCTGCTCCAGATCGTGATCGGGATTCTTGACCTCGGCGCGGCGGCGCTTGCGATGTACGTGCTGATTCCGGCGGGGCCGAACATCGGGATCTTTCCGATCATGGCCGTATTCATCGCCGCGACCTTGCTCGGTTTTGCAAGCCACACCCCGGCGGGAATTGGCGTATTCGATGCGACCTTCCTGATCGGGCTTGGCAACGACGACAAGGAGCCCCTGGTTGCGGCGCTTGTCATGTTCAGGATGTTATATCACTTCCTCCCTTTCATATTCGCGCTCGGCCTTTTCGGCGTCGTTGAGGGGTGGCGAAATCTGCGCGCGCAGCGGAAATCCTGAAAATCTGCCCTCACACGGGCGAATTCAGTTTGAGTCCCACCATTCCGGCGACGATCAGCGTGAGGCAAATGATTCGAACCGGATCGGTGGGTTCGCTGAAAATCACCATTCCGACAATGATGCTGCCGGCCGCGCCAATGCCCGTCCAGACGGCATAGGCGGTCCCAAACGGCAGCGACCGCAGGGCAAGCGCCATCAGGGCGAAGCTCAACAGGATCGCGACCACGGTGGCGGCGGTTGGCCAGAACCGGGTGAGACCGTCGGAATATTTCAAGCCGAACGCCCAGGCAATCTCAAGGAGACCGGCGGCCACCAGTGCGAGCCACGGGCTCACGATGTCCTCGGCGCGAGCGGGAAGGTCACTACGCCGTACTGGGCATAGCCGCGGAACGGTCTTTCGAAACCTAGCCTTGCGCCGGCGCTGTCAGCCAGAACTGACAATTCATGTTCGAGATCATCGCGCGGCGTGACGCCGAACACGGCGAGCCATCGCCGCAGCAGCGTGCGCGCTACCTTTGGCAATCGCTCCTGGCGGCCAAAATCGACCACGTGGAGACGGCCCCCGCCCCTGAGGTGACCGGCGGCTGCACGCAGAACGCCGCGCCAGTCGGGGATCATCGAAAGACTGTAGGAGATCATCACATGGTCGAATTGGGGGATGCCGAACAATCTCTGGGGATCGAAGGCCGTTGCGTCGCCATGGGCGACACGAATGCGGCCGGACAGGCCGGCGCGGGAGATTGCCGAGATGGCGGTGGTCAGCATCTCCGTCGAGACATCGACGCCGAAGAATCGTGCACCTGAGTAAAGCCGCGCCGCCAACACCAGATTTCTTCCGGTTCCACAGCCGATTTCCAGCACGCTCGCGCCGACTTCCGGCCGCAGGCCCGATATCATCTGGTCTCGGCCGAGGAGATAATACCGCCTTGTTCCGTCATAGATGTGCCGTTGCCGCCGGTACATCCGGTTCATACGGCGGGTTGTTTCGATCGGCCATGAGGAATCTGCGCCGATATCGCGGGAATACGCAGACATCCATGCACCTCAGCTCAGCTGTGTTTGTTCACTCCTTGCGATGTTCGCGCGACAGAGATGTGACAGATCGAGGGCTAGCGGAGGGAACCACAAAAATTCTGGTTAACGCAGCAACATCACAACGACGTTTGCGCCGCCGGCTGTCGCAAAACTGCAGCGAGCTCGCGATACCGTTGTCAAATTGTTGATTCGAGGAATGGATGAACACGCAGCTTATCGCGAACGCCGTACGCAACAGCCGGGGCGAGGCCGAAGCGACAGTCTGGGACAGGATTTTCGCGTTCTGGTTTCGTCGCTTGGTGTATACGCAGATCTGGGAGGATCCGGTAGCCGATCTCGCGGCCCTGCAACTGCCGCTCGGATCGACCATCGTCACCATATCGTCCGGCGGCTGCAACGCGCTGTCATATCTTACGGCGCGACCGGCACAGGTCTATGCGGTCGATCTCAACGAGGCGCACCTTTCGCTGCTCAAGCTCAAGCTTGCCGGTATTCGCGCCTTCCCCGACTACGCCAGATTCTGGCAGTTCTTCGGCGAGGCTGCCTCGTCCTCCAATTCCGAACTCTACCGCGAGCGCCTTCGCCCGTTGCTTGATGGCGAGGCGCGCGGATATTGGGACAAGCGCAACATCATCGGGCGCCCGCGACACGCCTATTTTACCAACGGGTTCTATCGTCACGGCATGCTCGGCCGCTTCATCGGTCTTGCCCATCTGGTGGCGAAACTGGCCGGGATTGACCTCTCGGCGCTGTTGCACGCCAAACCGGATGCGCCCGAACGCATCGAGGCGATCAACCGGCTGGATCGTCTGTTTCACTCGCCATTGGCACGGCTGATGACAGCCACCCCGGCGTTGCTGTTCAGTCTCGGTATTCCACCCCAGCAACGGGCTCTGCTCGGAGCAGACGCGCCGCTGAACGAGGTGCTCTACCAGCGCCTGTTGCGCCTGATCAACGGTCACCCCAACGACACCAACTATTTTGCCTGGCAGGCGCTGCATCGCGGCTATCCCGGTCCGGGGGATCGTTGCCTGCCGCCATATCTGCAGCGCAGCCAATATGGGCGCATGCGCAATGGCGCCGGGTTGATCATCCCGGTTCACGCCAATCTTCGCGTGTTTCTGGAAGGCCTCCCCGCGCGCGAGGTCGATGCCGTGATCCTGCTGGACTCGCAGGATTGGATGGCGGTGGACGAAATCCGCGCGCTGTGGAATGCCATCGATCGCACCGGCAGCGATGATGTTCACGTGATCTTTCGTACCGCCGGCGTGGAATCTCCGTTGGAGGGCGCCGAACTCGCGTCGTTACGGCAGGTCTGGCGTCGCGACGAGGAACGAAGTGCAATCGGCTGTGCGCAGGATCGGTCGGGAATTTATGGCGGCTTCCACTGCTACGGAAGACGCTGATCGGATCTTGCGTCAGGCGCTATCGTTTTGCCTGATCGACCAACGCGGCGGCCACCTCACCCGCCGCCTCGACATAAGACGGATCGCGGTGGATCAGCATGACGGTTGCTGCTCCGTCCAGCAACACCACGACGCGCCGCGCAATCGCCTCGGCGCCGTGAACGCCCTCGTTGCGGAGGGCATCCGAAAGCCAGCCCTCGAACCGCTTCTTGTGCGCCGCGCCGGCCTTGAGCGCAGGGTGGCCCGGCGCGTTCGCCAACTCGGCGGCCGTGCGCTGAAAGCCGCAGCCCTTCCACCGCGCCGAATTCGCCGATCGCGCGAATTCGGCAAAAACTCCTCTTATCTTGTCTCCGGGTGATCCCGATGTCGTCTCGAACCAGCGTTTGAAAACCTCAAGCGTCGGCTGATCGCGCGACTCCAGATAGGCCGCAATCAATTCATCCTTGCTGCGGAAATGATAATAAAGGGTCTTCTTGGTAACGCCGGCCCTTTCGGCGATGGCATCGACGCTCGCCGCACGAATACCTTCGTTGTAGAACAGCCGGGCGGCGGCTGTGACGATCCGCTCTCGTGTCTGATCTGGATTCGCGGGCATGCTCCAATGTATACTGCCTAGTGAGTATACGCAACGCCGGGGCCTTGCCTATGATGGCGGCCCGATCGTCCATCAGACTCGAGGCAGATGATGTCGGACTTGGTACTCCATGAAAACCGCGGCACCGTTGCGATCCTGACGCTGAACCGGCCGGAAAAACTCAATGCGCTGAATTATGCCCTGGTCGACCGGCTGGTGGAGCTGCTCGATTCGATCGAAGCCACGCCGGACATGCGCGCCGTGATTTTGACGGGTGCAGGCGAGCGGGCATTCTCCGCGGGCGCCGATATCACCGAGTTTTCGCAAAGTGTTCGCGAAGGGCCGGACGCCGCGGTGCGGGCGTTCGCCCGCCGCGGGCAATCCATGACCGCACGCATCGAGGCGTTTCCGAAGCCCGTCATCGTCGCCGTGAATGGCATCGCCTATGGCGGCGGATGCGAGATCACGGAAGCCGCCCATCTTGCGGTCGCCAGCGACCGGGCGAGCTTTGCGAAACCCGAAATCAACATCGGCATTCCCCCGACATTCGGCGGAACGCAGCGGCTTCCGCGACTTGCCGGCCGCAAGCGCGCGCTCGAGCTCCTTCTGACCGGGGACCCGTTTTCGCCCAAACGCGCCTACGAACTCGGCCTGGTGAACCGGATCGTCCGCCATGATGACCTCTTGCCGTCAGCGCTGGAATTGGCCGGTCGTATCTTGCGGCATTCCCCCCTCACTGCATCGCGGATTCTTGCCGCCGTCACCCGCGGACTGAATGCGACGATTTCGGAAGGGCTCGAGATCGAGCGCGAACAGTTCGCGCGCATGGTCCCAACCTACGACCTCCGCGAGGCCCTCGATGCTTGGATCGCGCGGCGGCCGCCCCTATATCAGGGCCGATAGTGCAGCCGCTTCTCGTGATCGAAGGAAATACGTCATGATCGCAGTGATCTTTGAATCCTGGCCCAAGCCCGGGAAGATGCAGACCTACATCGACATGGGGGCCGCGCTCGGGGCCCATCTCGAAACGCTCGACGGCTTTATTTCCATCGAAAGATTTCAGAGCGTGAGCGATCCCGAGAAGCTGGTAGCGCTATCGTTCTGGCGTGACGAAGCCGCCGTCGACACCTGGCGAAACCGCGAGGTTCACCGCGCGGTCCAATCGGGGAGCCGCCGCGAGGTCTTTCGCGACTACCGTCTCCGCGTAGCTGCCGTGATCCGCGACTACACCATGTTCGAGCGGGATCAGGCGCCAGCCGACAGCCGAACTAATGAAGGTACTCCCTCAGAGCACAAGCAATCTCGGTAGATTGATCGCGCGAGCGCCCTGGCAAACGACAAAAGTTCGGCCCTTGACATACAATGTAATAGTGTCTCCGCTTCGTCTGAGATCCGATACGGTGCCGATCACGGATTGAGCATGATGCAAACCGAACGCGCATCCGTTACGCGGCGCGACCTGCTGTCACTGATCGGAGCAGTGTCGGGCAGTGCTGCGATGTACCACGCGATGACCAGCCTCGGGTTTGCGTCCGACTCCGGCTACAAGGGTCCGATCACGCTCGGCGGTGATCCGAAGGGCGCCTCGGTGCTGATCCTCGGCGCCGGACTTGCGGGGATGACGGCAGCGCTGGAGCTGCGCAAGACGGGATACAACATTCGCATTCTTGAGTTCAACAATCGCCCGGGAGGCCGCAACTGGACGCTGCGGGGCGGGGATTCATTTACCGAACTCGGCGGCTTCCGCCAGACTTGCGAGTTCGAACCGGGACTCTACCTTAATCCCGGGCCGTGGCGGATTCCCTATCACCACCGCGCGCTTCTCGATTACTGCAAGCGTCTCGGCGTCGCGCTCGAGCCGTTCATCCAGCTCAACCACAACGCTTTCCTGCATGCCGCCGGCGCATTCGGCGGCGTTCCGCAGCGCATTCGCGACATCAAGACGGATTTCCAGGGTCAGATTTCGGAACTGCTTGCCAAGGTGACTCAGCAGGGCAGGCTCGACGAAGCTGTGTCGAAGGAGGATCGCGAAATCCTGTTGCAAGCGTTGAAGAGTTGGGGCGCTCTCGATGCCAACTATGCCTACAAGGCGAATCTCGTTTCCGGTGCCTTCAGGGGATATGCCCGGGCGCCGGGCGGTGGTCTTGGCGCGGCACCTGTCCCCGGCGAACCGGTCCAATTGTCGGACATTCTCAAGTCGCGGCTCTGGCGTTACTTGCAGAATTTCGCGCTGCATACCTTTCAAACCACGATGTTTCAGCCGGTTGGCGGCATGGATGCGATCGGCAAGGCATTCGCCAGAGAGGTCGGCGACCTCATTCGCTTCGATGCGAAAGTGACCCGGATCCAGCAGAACGACCGAGGTGTCACTGTCACCTACACCGATCTCAAATCGCCCGCGACGCCGCAACAGGCAACGGCGGACTGGTGCATGTGCACGATTCCGCTCTCGATTCTCAGCCAGATTCGAATTGATGTGAGCGGCCGCATGAAGGCAGCCATCGATGCGGTGCCTTATTCGCCCTCCGTCAAGATCGGCTTGCAGTTCAAGCGCCGATTTTGGGAGGAGGACGAGGCGATCTATGGCGGCATCAGCTACACCGATCTGCCTATCCGCCAAATCGCCTACCCAAACACTGGATTCAACAACACCGGCAAAGGTGTCCTTCTCGGCGGATACCTTTACGGCGGCCCCAATGCCTACGAGTTTACGGCGATGCCGCCCGCCGAGCGCGTCGCGCGCGCGCTCGAACTCGGCGCCCGCCTTCACCCGCAATACCGGAGCGAATACGAAAACGGCATCGCGGTCGCCTGGCATCGGGTGCCCTTTACGCTGGGCTGCGCCGGCAGCTGGACCGATCAGGCGAGGGCCGAGCATTACGATAGTCTCTGCCAGATCGACGGCAGGATCGTACTCGCCGGTGAGCACGCCTCCTACATTCCCGCCTGGCAGGAGGGAGCCATCCTGTCGTCGCTGGACGCCATCACCCGGCTGCACGATCGGGTGGTCAAACTATGAGCGGAACACGGGGATCGGTGAGGCGGGGAAAGGCGAGCCGTCGCCGCGCTGTCGCCGCAGCAATTTGGGCGGCGTGCTTGCTGCTGGCGTTTCCAGCACTGGCGCAAGGCACCGGGCCCTCGGCGTCGGAACCCGCTTTGAGCCTGGGATTCGGATTTATCGAGAAGAGCGGCGAAGCGCTGTTTGCCAGCGTCTGTCAGGCTTGCCACATGTCCGACGGCAAGGGTGCGACGGGCGCTGGGACCTATCCGTCACTTGCCGGTAACGGCAGTCTTCAGTCCAGCGGATATCCGATCGGGATTGTCGTCAACGGGCAGCGCGGAATGCCGCCATTCGGGGCGATGATGAACGATGAGCAGGTCGCCGCCGTCGTGAATTATGTACGGACGCATTTCGGCAACCGCTATCAGGATGCGGTGACCGCCGAAGACGTTCGGGCGGTGCGCCGTTGAAACGCTCGAAAGCGCGGGGCGCAGAGGCGACAGGCAAGCGATGGCAAGATCTCGAATCGGATGGCTGAGGAGCGGTAAGGCCGTGCGGGGTATCTTGCAAGCCGACGGGTTACCTGTCTGAATTCAGAGAGAAGCGCGTTATTGGGAGAGAATGATGTTCGGGACATCGGGGTCTGAAGGCATGGTTTCGCGAAATGGCTTGTGGATCGCTTGTCTCGCCGCCCTGTTCTTGATCCTTCCGGCTTCACCGCGCGCTATGGCGGCCGAAGGCTTGAGCCCGCAACAACAACTTGCCTTCGATATCTACAAGGAGCTGATCGAGATCAACACCGTGACCGCCACCGGCGACACCGCGCGCGCCGCGGAGGCGATGGCGGCGCGTCTGCGGGCCGCAGGTTTTGCGGAGGCCGATATTCACGTGTTCTCGCCGGCGCCGCACAAGGGCAATCTGGTTGCCCGGCTGCACGGAACCGGCGCCCGCAAGCCAATCCTGCTGCTCGCGCATCTCGACGTCGTACCGGCCAACCGCGAGGACTGGTCGGTCGACCCGTTCAAGCTGACCGAGAACGACGGCTATTTCTATGCGCGCGGCAGCGGCGACGACAAATACATGGCGGCGGCCTTCATCGCCAACCTCATCCGCTACAAGCAGGAGGGCTACAAGCCCGACCGCGATATCATCGTTGCGCTCGAGACCGACGAGGAAATCCTCGACCGTGATGCGCTCGGAATCCAATGGCTGCTCAAGAATCATCGCGACCTGATCGATGCGGAATTTGCGCTGAACGAGGGCGGCGGCGTTGGCCTCAAGAACGGAAAAGCAATCAGAAATAGCGTGCAGACCACCGAAAAGGTCTCGCTGAGCTATCGGCTCGACGTCAGAAACAAGGGTGGCCACAGCTCGATCCCGACCAAGGACAACGCGATCTACCATCTGGCGGAAGGGCTGGTGCGGCTCTCGAAATTCAGCTTTCCGCTCAAGCTTAACGAGACCACACGCGCCTTTTTCGAGCGCGCCGCGCAGTTCGAGGACGAACAGACCGCAGCCGATTTGCGCTCGGTGATTTCAGAGAAGCCGGATGCGGCCGCGACGTCCTTTGCCCGGCTTGTGGCCAATCCGGTCCTTAACGCGCAACTGCACACCACCTGTGTGGCGACGATGCTCGAGGGCGGGCACGCGGTGAACGCGTTGCCGCAACTGGCGAGCGCCAAGGTCAATTGCCGGATCATGCCGGGCGAGCCCGCCGAGGAGGTCAAGGCGGCGCTGGAGCGCGTACTGGCGGACGACCAGATCACCGTCACGCAGCTCGGTCAGCCGGTGCTGAGCGCGCCGTCAGCGCTGCACGAGGAGATCATGGGATCGATCGAGAAATTGTCGCGCGAATTCTGGCCTGATGCGGTCGTGCTCCCGACCATGAGCTCGGGCGCCACTGACGGAAGCTATCTGCGCAATGCTGGCATTCCCACCTATGGCCACTCCGGCCTGGCCGGCGACATCAGCGATATCCGCGCCCATGGAAAGGACGAACGTGTCTTCGTGAAATCGTTCTATGAGGGCGAAGAATATCTCTATCGGCTCGTTAAGCTGATGTCCGGCGGTAGTCCGCAAAAGTAGGCGGCGATTTTAGATCGCCGGCCGTACCGGGTGGTTCAACGCCGATCCGGCAAGCCGTCAACCCGCCACTTCTGAATAGGGCGTCGCCGGCACCTCTTGCTCGATCGCCTTCTCTTCCTGAACGATCTTCGGCTTGCGCAGCCAGACATAGATCTGGGCGGAGATCAGCACGACGCAGATGAAGAGGAAGAATGCGCTGATCGGACGCTCGATGAACGTCATCAGGTCGCCGCGGGAGATCAAGAGGCTGCGGCGGAAGTTTTCCTCAAAGCGCGGCCCGAGCACGAAGCCGAGCAGGATCGGTGCCGGGTGGAAATCGAGCCGCAGCAGGATATACCCAACGACGCCGATCACCAGTGTCTCGCCGACCTGGAACATGTCGTTGCTGGCGGCGTAGACCCCGATGCAAACGAAGAACATCGCGCTCGGATAGAGATAACGGTAGGGGATGCTCAGGAGCTTCACCCAAAGCCCGATCATCGGTACGTTGAGAACGACCAGGAGGATGTTGCCGATCCAGAAGCTTGCGATCAGACCCCAGAAGATGTCGGCGTGCTGGCTGATCAGTTGCGGACCCGGAACGATGCCATGAATGATCAGCGCGCCGAGTAGCAACGCCATCACGGTGTCGCCGGGAATGCCGAGGCTCATGGTCGGGATGAAATCGCCCTGCACCGAGGAATGCGTCGAGGCCTCCGGGCACGCCACGCCCTCGATCGCGCCGTGACCGAAGCGTTCCGGTGTTTTCGAGATTTTCTTCTCGGTGGCGTAGGACACGAACGAAGCGATCGTCGGACCGGTGCCCGGGATCAGCGCGCACATGCTGCCGAGCAAGGTGCCGCGGATCATCGGGAAGAAGGCCAGCTTGAGATCGGCCTTCGACGGGAACATGTCGGAAATTCCGACCTTGGCGTACCTCATATCGACGGATTCGGTATTGTTGATGCTGTTCATGAACTCGGCGATGCCGAACATGCCGAGCGCCAGCGCGACGATTTCGACGCCGTCGAACAGCTCGGTGATACCGAAGGTAAAACGTGGCTGGCCGGTCTCGATATCGGATCCGACGATTCCGATCAAAAGACCGAAAACCGTCATCGCGATGCCCTTCAACGGCGAGCCCTTCGCAAGCGTCGATCCTGCGAGTAATCCCACCAGCATCAGCGAGCAAACCTCGGCAGGTCCGAATTCCAGCGCTATCTTGACCAGGAACGGGGCAAGGAAAATCATCTCGGTAATGCCGAAGGATGCGCCGACAAAGGCCGCAACAACGGTGATGCCGAGCGCCGTGCCGCCTTTGCCCTGCTTGGTGAGCGGAAAGCCGTCCAGACAGGTGACGGCATGAGGCGGATGGCAAGGCAGGTTCAGGAGAATCGAGCAGATGGCGCCGCCATACTGGGCGCCATAATAGACGCCTGACAGCATCAGGATCGCGGGCACCGGATGCATGCCGAAGGTGAGCGGTAGCAGGATCGAAATGGTTGCAACCGGTCCCATGCCCGGCAACACGCCGACTAGGTTGCCGACCAGCACGCCGAGAAAACAATACATCAGGTTGTGCGGCTCGAGCGCGACGCCAAAGCCGTACCAGAGATCGGTAAGCGCGGTTGAGATCACAGATTCACCCCGCGCAGCAACGGAAAGGGAATGTTGAGGAGATAGTGGAACAGCATCACGCCGAATACGGTGACGCCGCTGGCCAATATGAGGGACGATTTGTAGGTAGCGGTCTTGTCGCCCAATGCACAGACAAAGACACAGGCGAACACGGCCGGGATCATGCCGACATAAATTCCAATGATGATGAAAAGGATGGGGCCGGCGAGAATACAGAACCAGCCGAACCATTGCGGGTTGTCCGGCAGGAACTTCTTGTCGTCGGGTTCGGATGAGCCGAGCGCGGTGCCGGCAATCAGGACGCCAATGAATGCCAGGACTACGCCAAGCACGACCGGCATGAAGCCGGGGCCCATGCGGGCGAGGCTGCCGAACTTATAGCCCGAGCCGGTCACCGCAGCTCCCACGCCGAGCAGAACCATCAGGCCGCCGGCGTAGTAGTCGCGCTTCCAGGTAAACTTCTCCGACAACAGCGTTTTCTCCAGATTTTTCGGTCGCGGACCCTACCCGTAGTGGAGAAGCCTGTCGATATGGCCTCTTTTCACTTTTGCGACGGCAAGGGAGACGGCGTTAATCTGAAACCCTATCTCAGTTTATCGAACGATAAAATCGGGAAATTTGGCGCAGCCGGTGATCCGTACCAGGACCCAGCTCTTTGCCGAGCGAGGCCGCTAATCAGCCTTTGCTGGCGTCCGCGAAAGGTCCTAGAATTGCGCGATCCGCTGGAATCTCCGGCCTGTTTGTTCAAAAGAATCCTTTCAAACCAATCACAGGTATCATGAATGAGCCAACTCATTTTCCACGCCGGCGATTTCACGTTTCAGGCTCGTTTCGAAGAACAATTGGCGCCCAAGACCTGCGCCGCCTTCCGCCGGGCGATGCCGTTCGAGAGCCGGGCCATCCATGTACGCTGGAGCGGCGAAGGGGTCTGGATGCCGCTCGGCGATCTCGATTTCGGCGTGAGCTTTGAGAACCATACGAGCTATCCGGCGCCCGGCCAGATCATTCTCTATCCCGGCGGCATCAGCGAAACCGAAATTCTGCTGGCCTATGGCGGGGTGCATTTCGCAAGCAAGGTCGGCCAGCTCGCGGGCAATCATTTCATTACGCTGACCTCAGGTCTTGAGAACCTGCCGGCGCTCGGCAAGACCGTGCTCTGGAAGGGCGCGCAGAAAGTCCGCTTCGAGGAAGTGTAGATGGCCGAGACCGGATATCCCAGGGATCTCCATGGCTACGGCCGCAATCCGCCTCATCCACGCTGGCCCGGCAATGCGCGCATCGCCGTGCAGTTCGTGGTGAACTTCGAGGAAGGCGGCGAAAACAGCATTCTGCACGGTGACCGCGCCTCAGAGGCGTTCCTGTCGGACATACTCGGTGCGCAACCCTGGCCCGGACAGCGTCACGCCAATGTCGAATCCATGTTCGAGTACGGCTCGCGCGCGGGTTTCTGGCGGCTATGGCGCATCTTCACTGCGCGCAAATTGCCAGCGACGGTTTTCGGCGTGGCGAGCGCCTTGAAGCGGAATCCGCAAGTGGTGGCGGCGATGAAAGAAGCCGGCTGGGAGATCGCCAGCCACAGCCTGAAATGGATCGAGCACAAGGACATGTCGGAAGCCGAGGAGCGGGTCGAGATTGCGGATGCGATCCGTGTCCACACCGAGGTGACCGGGCAACGCCCGCTTGGTTGGTACACCGGGCGGACTTCGATCAACACGGTGAGGCTCGTGATGGAGGCGGGCGGTTTCCTTTATTCTTCCGATTCCTATGCCGACGATCTGCCATACTGGATCAAGGGGCCTGCCGGGCCGCATCTGATCATCCCCTATAGCCTCGACGTCAACGACATGCGCTTTGTCAATGCGCAGGGCTTCGGTAACGGTGACCAGTTCTTCGGCTATCTCAAGGACAGTTTCGAGGTGCTCTATGCGGAAGGCGAGACGTCGCCCAAGATGATGTCGGTCGGCCTGCACTGCCGGCTCGTCGGGCGCCCCGGACGGGCGGCATCGCTGGTGCGGTTTCTCGACTACGTCATGAATCACGAACGGGTCTGGGTGCCGACGCGGTTGCAGATCGCTCAGCACTGGCACGCCACTCTTTCCCATCTTGCGGCCAATGCGTCGCATGTCGGATAGTCAGCACGGGATTCGAGCGTGTGCGGCAGGGACAAGCTTGTCGCAGCGGATCAGTGTCCGGCCATGTGCCGGCCGATCTCTGTGAGGTCGGCTTCACTGGCTCGCGCTTCGTAGACGAACTGGCCGTGAAACATCACCACCAGGCGATCGGATAGTTCGAGCAGTTCGTCGAGATCCTCGCTCACAAGCAATACCGCGGCGCCGCGGTTCCTGGCAGCCATGATTTCCGCGTGAATCTGCGCCACCGCGGCAAAGTCGAGCCCAAAGCACGGGTTGGCGGCAATGAGAACCTCGACCTCGCCGCCGAGTTCGCGGGCCAGCACGGTACGCTGCACATTGCCGCCGGAGAGCGCCGAGATCGGGGTGTCGGGCGTGCGGGTCTTGATCTTGTAGAGAGCGATCTTCTTCTCCGCGCCGCCGCGGAAGGCTGCGCGATTGAGCCACCAGCCGCCGGCGGCAAACGGTGCGCGGTCGAATTCGCGGAAGGCGATGTTGTCGGCAACGCTCATGCCGCCGACACAGGCATTCTTCAAGGGTTCTTCCGGCAACAGCGACATCTTGTGCCGGCGCATTTCCTCGCGCCTGGCCTGATAGAGCTCGCCAACGACGCGGATTTCACCGCTCTCGGCCTGGCGCTGGCCGGCGAGTACCTCGACGAGCTGCCGCTGGCCGTTACCGGAAACTCCGGCAATGCCGACGATCTCTCCGCTCCGCACTGCAAGCGAGACGTCGTGAACCGCGACCGCTCCGGCGTCATCGCGCGCGTTGACCGCTTTGAGCTCCAGCCGGGTAGTACCCGTTTCGCCAACCCTGGGAGGTTGGAGGGTCAATTCCTCCGCGCCGATCATCATGCGCGCCATGGTATCGGGAGTGAGATCGGCAACCATGCCGCGGCCGGCCAGTTTTCCGCGGCGAAGGATCGTCACCTCGTCGGCGAACGCCATCACTTCGCGGAATTTGTGCGTGATCATCAGGATCGTCAGGCCGTCATTGACGATCATGGTGCGAAGCATGCCCAGCACCTCGTCGGCCTCGCCGGGCGTCAGCACCGAGGTCGGCTCATCGAGAATGAGGAAGCGCCGCTTCAGGTATAGTTGCTTGAGAATTTCGCATTTTTGCCGCTCGCCGGCCGAGATGTCGGAAACCTTGGCGTTGAGCGGCACCCTGAACGGCATGCGCGCCAGAAACGCTTCCAGCTCCTGTTTTTCCTTGCTCCAGTTCACCCAGGCGGGAACGTCGTCGCGCGCCAGCACCAGGTTTTCGGCAACCGTCATCGCGCCCACCAGCGTGAAGTGCTGGTAGACCATGCCAAGGCCAAGCGCGTGGGCATCCCTGGGGTTGGCGATCGCCTGTTCGCGGCCGCCGACCATCACATCGCCCTCGGTCGGGTGATAATAACCCATGATGCATTTGACGAGGGTGCTCTTGCCGGCACCGTTCTCGCCGAGCAGGGCATGAAACGAGCCGGGGCGAACTTTCAGCTCGACCTTGTCCAGGGCGACGAAATCGCCGAACCGCATGGTCATGTTCAGGGCGTCGACGCCAAGCGGCCCGCTCGGTAGCGGCGTCTCGCCAATGATCACGACAAGGCTCCGATCAGGGCTGCGGAACTGGCGACAGCACCGAACACGCCGCCCTGCATCTTGATCATTTTCAGCGCGTGGTCGTGGTTACCCTTGTCGGTTGCCGCACAGCAGTCCTCGATCAGGACGCATTCGAAACCGCGATCGTTGGCTTCCCGCATCGTGGTGTGCACGCAGACATCGGTGGTGATGCCGGTGAGGACGAGGTTCTCGATGCCGCGCAGCCGCAGCATCAGCTCGAGATCGGTGGCGCAAAACGATCCTTTGCCTGGTTTGTCGATGATCGGTTCGCCCGGAAGCGGCGCAAGGTCCGGAATGATCTCCCAGCCGGCTTCGCCGCGGACCAAAACGCGCCCGCATGGCCCCGGATCGCCGATGCCGGCGCCGATCTGCCGCGAGCGCCATTGTTTGTTGGCGGGAAGGTCAGTGAGATCGGGGCGGTGACCCTCGCGGGTGTGGAGGATGTGGTAGCCCTTTCCCCGCATCGCGGCGAGCAGCCGCTTGATCGGCTCGATCGGGGCGCGCGTCAGCGAGAGGTCGTATCCCATCTTGTCGACATAGCCGCCGACACCGCAGAAATCGGTCTGCATGTCGATGACGATGAGCGCGGTATTTTCCGGGCGCAGATCGCCATTATAGGGCCACGCATAGGGTTCGGATTTCAGGTAGCGCTCGGCCATGTCTTCAGCCTCGTCTGTCGATGGTGGTTCATCGGGTGATGGAAAGCTCGGCCGGAGCCCCGGTCAGGGTGCGCTTCGGCGAACAGGTGATGATCATGATCGCGAGCGTCAAAATGTAGGGCGCCGCGTTGAACAAATGATATCCCGACGTCACGCCGACCGACTGCAGCGCCGGCCCGAGCGCGGCCGCGCCGCCGAAGGCAAGCGACGCCCACATGCACAGCATCGGGTCCCATCGCGCGAAGATCACGAGCGCCACCGCGGTAATGCCCTGTCCGCTGGAGAGGCCCTCGTTCCAGCTGCCGGGGTAGAACAGCGACAGAAACGAGCCGCCAATTCCGGCGAGGAAGCCGCCGACCATGGTGGCCCGCAGACGGATCGCGAGAACCGAATATCCCATGGCGCGTGCCGCGTCGGAACTTTCGCCGGCGGTGCGGATCAAAAGACCCCATCGCGTCGTCCGAAACGCCCAGTACAGGATCGGCGCCAGTGCCATGCCGATCAGAAACAGCACGTTGATCCGCAGCGCGGCGCGCACCTGCGCGATATCGCTCCACCAACCGAAATCGATCGCCGGAAGCCGCGGCGCGGTCGGCTCGATCAAGGGCTTGCCGAGATAGAAGGCAAGCCCGGTCCCGAACAGCATCAGCGCGATGCCGACGGCGATGTCATTGACGCGCGGCAGCGAGCAAATTCCGGCGTGCAGCGCGCCCAAAAGGGCACCGGTGAAGCCGGCGGCAAGCACGCCAAGCCAGGGCGAGCCGGTAAGGTAGGAAATGCCATAGGCGCTCATCGCGCCCATCACCAGCGTACCCTCGAGTCCGAGGTTGATGCGCCCCGATCGCTCCGTGATGCACTCGCCGAGGCTGACGAACAGGAACGGCGTAGAGACGCGAATGGCGCCGCCAAACACCGCCAGCGGCACCGTCCAGAGTCCGATCGTTCCGTCAGCCATGTCAGGGTTTGCCTTTCAGAAATCCGATGCGTCCATAGAGCGCGTCGCTCGCAAGGACGAAGACGAAGATGATCCCCTGCAACACCTGGACCGAGGCGTCGGGCAGACCGAGCCGGCGCTGCAACAGCCCGCCGCTTGCGCCAATTCCGCCGAGAAGGATGGCAACCGGAATGATGGCAAGTGGATTTTGCCGGGCGAGAAAGGCAACGAGAATGCCGGTGAAGCCATAACCGGCGGCGAGATTGGCATTGGTTCGTCCCTGCACGGCGGCGACTTCGACCATTCCTGCAAGTCCGGCGGAAGCACCTGCGAGAAAGCAGATGGTCATGATCAGCCTGCCGACGCCAAGGCCAACAATCCTGGCGGCGCGAATGTTGCCGCCGGCGACCCGCGCAGCGAAGCCAAACACGGTGTGATAGATCAGGACATAGGACGCGACGGCTGCGATGATGCCGAACACCAGTCCCCAATGCACGTCCGTGCCGGGAATCGATCCCATCATATTGGCCGCGCCGATTTCGCGCGTTGACGGCTTGTTGAGGCTGGTCGGGTCGCGCATCGCGCCCTCGACCAGATGGTTGAGGATTGCGAGTGCAATATAGACGAGCAGCAGGCTCGAAATCGTTTCATTGACGCCGCGATATTGGCGAAGCCCGCCCGAGAGCATGATCCAGAGTCCGCCCGCGATCATGCCGCCGGCCGCCATCGCCAGTTGCACCACGAGCGGCGGCGCCCACTGCATCGCCAGCGCCACGCTTGTGGATGCCAGCGCCCCGATCAGGAGTGCGCCTTCGCCGCCGATGATGACCATGCCAAGCTGCGCGGGCAGCGCGGTGCAAAGTGCGGTGAGTATCAACGGCGCGGCACGCGTCAGCGTGTTCTGCCAGGAGAACCAGGTGCCGAATGCGCCCCGATACATATAGAAATAGAGGTCGAGCGGGTTCTTGCCGAAAAGCGCCACGAAAATCCCGAACACCCCGAGCGCGCCGGCCAGCGCCGCGCCCGGAATGAGGATGTATTCGATGGTCCCGCCATAGCGCTGGAGAAACCCCGGATCTGCAGCCGGGGAAATCGCGATTGCTTCGGCGGGATCAGCAACTTCTGACGTCACGAAGTCGCTCCGATGACGCCCTCCACCAGATAGTCCATCTTTTCAAGTTCGGGATCCTTCTGGCCGCGTTCGGTTCCGGCGGCAATCACGGTCTTGCTCTTGTTGTCCACGATCGGGCCCTTGAAGATGGTGTACGTCCCGGCGGTGAGCTTGGCCTTGATATCGTCGGCGTGTTTGCGCGCCTGCGCGGAGACGCCCTCGCCATAGGGCGAGACCTTGACGATCTCTTCCTTCAGGCCGCCGCGATAGAAATTCGGGATCGTCTCGCCCGCAGCCATCATCTTCACGAATTTTGGATACAGCGCCTCCCAGTTCCATTCCGCGCCGGTGAGATACGCTTTCGGCGCCAGCGGCGACTGGTTGACGTGATAGCCGCACACCATCGCGCCGCGCCGCGCAGCGTTCTCGACCACGGTCTTCGGCCCGTCGACGTGACAGGTCAGGACGTCGACCCCCTGATCGATCAGGCTGTTGGTGGCTTCGGCTTCCTTGACCGGCATCGACCAGTCGCCGGTGAAGATCACCTGCGTGGTGGCCTTCGGATTGGCAAGCCTGGCGCCGAGCGTGAAGGCATTGATATTGCGCAGCACCTGCGGGATCGGCTTGGCGGCGACGAAGCCGAGCTTGCCGCTCTTGGTCGAGTAGCCGGCGACGATGCCGGAGACATATTGTGCCTCGTCGATGTAGCCGAAATAGCTGCCGGCGTTCTTGGGGTCCTTGTCGGTCCACAGGCCGCCGCAGTGTTCGAAGCGAAGCTTCGGGAACTTGGTGGCCATCTTGATCACGTGCGGGTTGTAGTAGCCGAACGATGTCGGAAACAGCAGCGTGGCGCCGTCGAGATTGATCATCGACTCCATCGTCTTTTCGACGGCGTCGGTTTCCGGCACCTTTTCTTCCTCGACCACCTTGAGGCCGGGCATTTTCTTCAGGGCCGCCGCGCCCTGCGCGTGCGCCTGGTTGTAGCCGTAGTCATCGCGCGACCCGACATAGATGAAGCCGATCGTAGTGTCCGCCGCGAAGGCGGTGCGCGCACCCAAGGCTGTGCCGAGTGTCAGCGCAGCGCTTCCTTGCAAAAGATGACGTCTTGAAATCCTGCCAAAATCCATGTGCCTGCTCCCTTTGGCGGATCGACCGCCGCTAAAACGCGGCTTCGCCTGAAACGGCGGAGCCCGGCTGTCATGTCGCAATCTTCGTGCCAGAGCTTTTTCGCTGAATGCATGCTACGTAAGGTATTGTAAAATAAAGAAAATATGCAAAAGCCGGCGGCGGTTCGAAACTTGGGCAGGAAGTCTGTTGATTAAAATTTAGGCGGCATTTTTGGATTGTATGCAAGGGAGTTAAGCAATCATTAACCCGACCTGGCTCCCTTCGCCCTCAAATCTGACGCGGTGCATCGGATCATTTGCCGACAGGCCGATCGGGCATAGGCTCTCTGGCGGCGCGGTGACTTTGCAGTTGGACTTTTATCGACCAGTCGCAAAGCACGTGACGCCTTCGACTCCATCTTCGGAAGAGACATGAGCGAGATGAATGCGGAAGCAGCCGGAGCGACAATCCTCCTCCCTCGGCGACGAGATCGTCGGCCGGATCAACCGGCTGGGGGCGATTTCCGCGACCGCAAATGATCTCACGCGCATTTTCCTGACGCCCCGAACATCGCGCGGCGGCCGATCTGATCATGGCCTGGATGCGGGAAGCCGGAATGCACGCGCATCTCGACGCGATCGGAAATGTTTGCGGCCGTTACGAAGGCGAGCGGCCGGGCCTGCCGTGTCTGATGCTCGGCTCACACTACGACACGGTCCGCGACGCCGGCAAATGGGACGGCCCGCTCGGCCTGATCACGGCAATCTCCTGCGTCGCCGATCTGAACCGGCGCGGCCGGCGCATGCCGTTCGCGATCGAAGTGACGGGTTTCGCCGACGAGGAGGGCATCCGTTTCGCCTCGACGCTGCTCGGCAGCCGAGCCGTTGCCGGCACGTTCAACGAAAGCGCGCTCGCCACAAAAGACGACGCCGGAATTTCGATGCGCGAAGCGCTCGTCCAGTTCGGCCTCGATCCCGACCATGTCGGCGCCGCCGCACGCATCAGAGGCGAGCTATTGGCCTATGTCGAACTGCACATCGAGCAGGGCCCGGTCCTGGAAGCCCGGAACTTGCCGGTCGGCGTCGTCACCGCGATCGCCGGCGCGACCCGTCTTGCGGCAAGGCTGACCGGCATGGCCGGCCACGCCGGAACGGTGCCGATGGCTTTGCGGCGCGACGCGCTGGCGGGTGCCGCTGAATGCATCGGCAGGATCGAGGAGTTGTGCCGCACCGATGAAGGCGGGTTGGTCGGGACGGTCGGGTACATCCACGCCACGCCCGGAGCCACCAACGTGATCCCGGGGCAGGCGCACTTCACCATCGACCTGCGCGCGCCGACGGACACGCATCGCAAGCGCGCGGTGACCGACATCGTCCGGCAGATCGAGGCAATCGCCAAGCGACGCAAGCTTGCGCTTCAGCTCGACGTGACCCATGAAAACCACACCGTGCCGTGTGCGCCCTGGCTGAAGGCGCAGGTGGCGGAAGCCATCGCGGCGGAGGGCTATCCGGTGTTCGAACTGCCGAGCGGCGCCGGCCATGACGGCATGGCGATGGTCGACATCGCCGACATTGCGATGATTTTCGTGCGATGCCGCGGCGGCATCAGCCATCATCCGGACGAGCATGTCGAAGTCGCCGACGCCGATGCCGGCGCGCGCGTTTTGCTGCGGCTGATCGAAAATTTCCGGCCGCTAAAGCCGGCTTGATCATCAACCCGCCGTCACATCCACCAGCTCGTCGCCGTCGAGCACTTGATGCGCCTTCGCCCGGTCGAGATCGCCCTCCCATGCCGCGACGACGACGGTGGCGACGCAGTTGCCGATCAGATTGCCGAGCGCGCGCGCCATGCCGATGAACCAGTCGACCGACAGCACCAGCACAAGCCCGATCGCCGGAATGCTCGGCACCGCGTTCAGCGTCGCCGCAAGGATCACGATGGCGGAGCCGGGAACGCCATGCGCGCCCTTCGAGGTGATCAGCGACACGCCGAGCACCAGCAGGAGATCGCCGAACGACAGCGGCGTGTTGGTCGCCTGCGCGATGAAGACGACCGCAAGCGTCAGGTAGATCGAGAACGCATCGAGATTGAAGGAATAGCCGGTCGGAATCACAAGCCCGACCACCGAATCCTTTACGCCCATCCGTTCAAGCTTGCGCATGACCTGCGGCAGCACCGCATCGGAAGAGGCAGTCGCCAGAACGATGGTCAATTCCTCCCGCAAGTAGGCGAGAAACTTGAGGATGTTCAGTCCGGCGAGCGCCATCACGCCACCGAGCACGCCAATAACGAAGATGATGACCGAGACGTAAAACAGGGCGACCAGGGAGACGAGCTGCTTAAGCGAGCCGACGCCATATTTTCCGACTGTATAGGCTACCGCGCCGAGCACGCCGAGCGGCGCGACACGCACGATCAGGCCCATCGCCCGAAACAGCACGGTCGATACCGCATCGATCAGGGAGGAGATCTTCACGCCCTTTTCGCCGCCGACCAGTGCAAGGCTGGTGCCAAAAATGATCGCGAAAAACAGTACCTGAAGCACGTCGTTGCGCGACAGCGCGTCGAATGAGGTGGTCGGAATGATGTTCAGGAGGAAGCTGCCGATGCCCCCGCCCTTGAGCTCTTTGGCTTTGCCGGAATAGTTGCCCAGCGCATTGGCATCGAGCGTCGACGTATCGATATTCATGCCGTGGCCCGGGCCGAACACATAGGCGAGTATCAGGCCGACCACCAGCGCAACAGTCGTCATCACCTCGAAATAGACCAGCGCCTTGACGCCGACCCGTCCGACCTTCTTGAGGTCGCCGGCGCCCGCGATGCCGTGCACGACGACGCAGAACACGATCGGCGCGACGATCATGGTAATCAGCTTCAGGAAAGCGTCGCTGAAAATCTTCAGGCTGATGGCAAAATCGGGAACGACAACTCCCAGCACAATCCCGAGCAGCAGGGCGACGAGGACCTGAACAAACAGCGATGTGTAAAGCGGCTTTCGCGCGACCGGCGCAGTGGTGGTGATTGTCGCCATCAAACGCTCCTCGTCATTCAAAAAAGCTCCGGTCAAGCTGCAAGAGAGCAGCAAATTCCGCGCCAGAAACCGATGTCAGTCCTGACCTTCAGATAGAATGGAAGATAATCTTTCAGGCGACGGGCCGGCGGTCAACTTGGCGAAACCTGCCGAAATCTTGGCCGCGCGACCTTCGGCTTCTCCGCGGCGCCGGCGGCCAGCGTCTGCTTGCCGAGGGGTGTTGGACGAGGCTCGACAGAATTCGGGTTGGCTGCTTCGCGACGGCCCTTCAGGCGAGCGGCGTCGCGCTCAACAAATAAGCAAATGCGCGCCGAAAGCATTACGCACGGCAAACAAGAAGGACCTCGCCCAAAATACAACTAGCTGAAAACAAGCGGGATTCCGAAACGCAGGGCAGCTGAGCGGCATTGTGCACAATGGCACAGGCCTTGCTTTGCATGACTCAAGAGTTCTCTCGCCCGGGGGCGTGCAGGTCATGGCGAACTCAAGTCAGCTTCCACGCGGCATCGTCGCCGCGGAGCCGGAACCGATCGAACTGGATTGGTCGGTCACCGCCCTTGTCATCATCGATATGCAGCGCGATTTCATGGAGCCCGGCGGCTTCGGCGAGACGCTCGGCAATGACGTGTCGCGGCTTGCCACGGCGGTAAAGCCGATCGCGTCGGTATTGAGGGCTGCGCGCGACCTCGGGATGCTCGTCGTGCACACCCGCGAGGGCCATCTGCCCGATTTGTCGGACGCGCCGCCGGCGAAGGTGGAGCGCGGCGCGCCCAGTCTTCGCATCGGCGATCCCGGTCCGATGGGGCGGATCCTGATCCGCGGCGAGGCAGGTCACGACATCATTCCCGAACTGTATCCGCTCGACAGCGAGATCGTCATCGACAAGCCGGGGAAGGGCGCGTTCTATGCCACCGAACTCGGCGATACCTTGCAGAAATACGGCATCGAGAACTTGCTGGTGTGCGGCGTCACCACCGAGGTTTGCGTCAACACCACCGTGCGCGAGGCCAATGACCGCGGCTATCGCTGCGTCGTGTTGTCCGACGGCTGCGCATCCTATTTCCCCGAATTCCACGAGATGGGCCTGAAGATGATCAAGGCACAGGGCGGCATCTTCGGCTGGGTCAGCGACTCCGCCGCAGTCCTCAAAGCAATGACACCGGAGACTTCAAACAATTTGGCAGCAGGAGCATCAAAATGAGCACGAGCATTTCTGCCGGAAAGCCGGACTTCAAACCGGCATTATGGACGCCGGGCGACTGGAACGCCTTCTTCGGCTTCGGCACCAACATCCTGGTCAACATGCTGGTGCTCACGGGACTGTTGCGCTTTGTGCTGAAGATGCCCGACCAGCTGGTGTTCGGCCGCATCCTTCCGGCGCTCGGCTTGATGATGTGCCTGTCGACCTTCTACTACGCCTGGCTTGCCTATCGGTTGGCGCAGAAGACCGGCCGCACCGATGTTTGCGCGCTTCCTTCCGGCGTCAGCGTGCCGCATATGTTCATCGTCACCTTCGTCATCATGCTGCCGATTGCGCTGAAGACCGGCGATCCGATGAAGGGCTGGGCGGCAGGGCTTGTCTGGGTGTTCTTCCAGAGCTTCATTCTGATGATCGGCGGCTTCATTGCTCCCGTCATTCGAAGAATTACGCCGCGTGCCGCGCTGCTCGGCACGCTTGCCGGCGTGTCCATCACATTCATCTCGATGCGGCCGGCGCTCGAAATCTACATGACGCCGCAGATCGGCCTTATCTGCTTTGCGATCATTCTGGTGAGCTGGTTCGGCGGCGTGAAGTATCTCAGGGGAATTCCGGCCGGCCTCGTCGCCATTGCGGCCGGCATGATCATCGCCTGGGGCTCGACTTTGTTCGGACTTGGGCTCGGCGGGCTGAGCGCCAAGGGCTTGGGCGATGCGTTTGCGAGCTTCGGCTTCTCGGTGCCGCTTCCCGCCGTCGGTCAGGTATTCTCCGGCTTCGAGTTCCTCGGCATTATTCTCGTCACCGCGATTCCCTTCGGCATCTACGATCTCGTCGAGGCGATGGACAATGTCGAGAGCGCGGAAGCCGCGGGCGACGAGTACCCGACCACGCGGGTTCTCACCGCTGATGGCGTCGTCAGCCTGATCGGCTGCCTGATGGGAAATCCCTTCATCAACGCAGTCTATATCGGTCATCCCGGGTGGAAGGCGATGGGCGGCCGGATCGGCTATTCGGCCGCGACCGGAATCATGGTGGTCGTGCTTTCATGGTTCGGCATCATCTCGGTGATGCTGGCGCTGGTGCCCGTCGTCGCGATATCGCCAATCCTGCTCTATATTGGCATGCTGATCGGCGCGCAGGCGTTCCAGACCACACCGATCAAGCACGCCCCCGCGATCGTGGTCGCCCTCACGCCGCATCTCGCCGCATGGGCTAAATTGCAGGTCGACACCATGCTGGGCGCGACGGTCAACGCGGCACAAGCCGTCGGAGGCCTTGCCGCCGACAAGGTGGGCGCGGTCAAGGCAGCCGCGATTGCGTCGTTGCCGCAGCAGGGCGTGCTCTATCACGGGCTGGAAGTGATGGGTGGGGGCTCGATCATCGCCGGACTCATACTCGGTGCGATCGGCGTGTTCATCATCGAGCGCGACTTCGTGAAGGCTTCAGCCTTCTCGTTGGCCGGTGCGGTGCTTACCTATTTCGGCTTCATGCATGGCGAGGCGGTCGGTATTGGTGGCGGCTGGGGGGTGACGCCCAGTGTCGCGCTGGCTTACGCGGTGGTGGCGGCTGGATTCTTTGTCGTAGGAAAATATGCTGCCAGCGCTCACTACATTCCGCGACACGACCTGCCGATCGCAGCACCCGCGGAATAAAATCGAGAAGCGAAAGTCCGGCGTCGGATTGCCGACGCCGGACTTGTCCCAGCGACGAGGTTTGCGCCGAACCGACGAATATTCAGCGACCGGGACCGCGCCACACGCTTCCTCAATTGTATCTGGTGCTAGACCTGTTCGAACATCTGTACCGGAGTAGTGGCGCGCCACGGCCGACGAAGATGGGCAATATTGTTTCGCTATCGCGCTATGATGCCGCAGGATAGCACGCGCTAGAACCCGAGAATATGCGGCCGCCTGCGATTTAGCGCTGCGCCCATAGGGGGAGTTTCCGATGCCGCGGTCGTCCCTTTGCCCTCAATCCCGGGGGCGGTGCGATGTCCGTAATTGGAGGTGGAGCGGAAGTGGCTGACAGGGGGTCAAGGTGGCGCGATTGACCCAATTGAGACATTGGCCTCGCTCAACGGCGATGCCGTTGGCAAGCTTCTACCCTCTATCAAAGTTCTCCTTCTAGCCGCTAATATTAGCTGCTCCCTGCGGGCAGGACACTACCGCCGATATCAAGCTCGACTTCGATTCGTGATTAGGATACGTCTCTGCTTGCAGCCTTGAGCATACGAATCGCCGCCGATGAAGGAGCGTGTCATGAAACTCAGCGTTCTCAGTTCTGCCGTGGTACTTGCCTTGGCAGCAGGGCCGGCAATGGCTCGGCACCGGCATGTAGTCTTGCCGCAACACCCCGCCGTCAGCACATATTGTGCGACGATAGAACCGGGGAATCCATTTAGTCCATATTACGACTATGAGGCGTGGAGCAAATGGCGACAACGAGGCGGTTGGGATAGCCGAGGAGATGACGCTTGCTTCCACAACGCGCTTTATTCGCCGCCGGGAACTCCAGCATTTGTGCCCACCCCATACGCGCATCAGCACTGGTTTCGGTGAAGCTGAGCCCTAATGGGTCGCTGGATCGAATAAGAGGCCGACTTCCGCTTCTCTAATCGGCCGGTTGGGGTCAAGCACTTTCAGGCTATCCACCACTGCAGTGTCGATGTCTCTCACGGGCTCGCGCTTCTCTTCGGAATCGGCACTAAGGCCCTTCCATCATAGGATCCGAGGACGAGGCGGAACAATCTTTTGGGCGGCCTTGCCGTCAGTGTGACGGCAGATCCAAGCGGAAGTACGAACTCACCTCATCCATCGTCCCGCGAGGGACATCCTTCCACTGCTCGGTGGAACTCGAGTTTTCTCCTATCGGGTTTGATCCTGAACGGTTTTCATGCTGCTACTGCGGTTTGCTCCCGGCTCCACCGGAACTCGGTGCCGTCAACCCAGATGCGGTGCATGATCACGGCCAGCCGGCGAGCCAGGGCCACGATCGCCTTCTTCATCCCGCAGCGCCTGGCGATCTGCATGGCCCAAGCCTTGAGCCAGGACCATTTCTTCGAACGCATCATGCTCTGAGCTGCTTCGTAGAGCATCGTTCGCATCATCTCATCGCCACAGCGCGATATTCTGCCGCTCCAGTCGACCTCGCCCGATTGATATTTGGCGCAGGTCAGCCCAAACACCGCCCCGACGGACTTGGATTTTCGGAAGCGAGCCGGAACGTCGACGGTGGCGCGATAGGTCAGCGACACCACGGGGCCGACACCCGGGGTCGTCATCAAACGCCGGCATACCTCGTCATCCCGGACGATCGCCAGCAAGCGGCGATGCAGGATGCAGAACTGCTCGCGAAGCGTCCGTCGAACAATGAGCAGCGGTTCGATCAGCGCGGCCAGGTCGGGCAAGTTCTCGACTAGCTCCCTGATGCGGGCCTCGAACCTAACTGTCCCAACAATACCGACCTTGAGACCGAAGTTGCGTAAAGTACCGCGCAAGTCGTTATCGATGGCGATCGCCTTGGACTGCAGCAGCTTGCGATGGGTCAGCAGCATCCGCAGTTTCTGACTGCGTAGCGTCTTCACATGCACCAGACGGTAAAGCCCCACCCGCATCATCTGGGCGATGCCGCGGGCATCATTGCGGTCCGTCTTGTTAATCTGCGCCTTCAAAACCGCTCGCATGTGCCGCGTTTCGACACAGATCACTGGCAAGCCTGCTTCAGCGAGCGCGCTGTAAAGCCATTGTGACAATGGCCCAGCTTCCAACCCAATTCGCTTGAAGTGGTAGGCGAAGTTCTTCAACACCGCCAGCAACGCCTCAGGCTCGCTCGCCACCTTCACTTCCCGAACGATCTTGCCTGTGTCATCCACAATGCAGATGCTCGTCTCCTTGACCGACACGTCCAATCCAGCAAAATGGTCCATGCTGCGCTTCTCCTTCTGATGCTTGAGGCCGTAACCACGGACCTCGTTTGACCATCAGCCTGAAGCGCAGCACCCAAAATCTTCAGCTATCCACAAGCTGGGCCGGCCGATTACCCCATCTTTTGAACCTTCTGATATGAGACGTCGAACCTGATCAGTGCCGATTCGACGGACTACCGCTGTCAAATCGCACCCAAGTGCGACCCCCTTTTCGCGGCCAAGAACGACCCCTTTGACGGAGCCGAGACCGGCGGCGCGGAGCCCCACATAGCGGAGCAGAGCCGGTCTTGGCGGGCGGCGAGTGGCGAGCGTGAGGTTATGCACGGTTCTTGAAGCGCCAGCTTTCGTTGCCGGTCTCGATGATGTCGCAGTGGTGTGTCAGCCGGTCGAGCATGGCGGTGGTCATTTTGGCGTCGCCGAAGACTTGCGGCCAATCTGCGAAAGCGAGATTGGTGGTTATCAGCAACGACGTGTTCTCATAGAGCTTGCTGATCAGGTGGAACAACAGCTGGCCGCCGGATTGGCTGAACGGTAGGTAGCCGAGTTCGTCGATGACGATGAGATCGTGGCGCAGGAGCTTCTCGGACAATCGGCCACTGCGACCGGCGGCCTTTTCCTGTTCTAGCTGATTGACCAGGTCGACCAGGTTGAAGAAGCGCCCCCTGGCGCGGGTGCGGATGACCGCCGAGGCTACAGCGATGCACAGATGGGTTTTGCCGGTGCCGGTGCCGCCGATGAAGATTGCATTGCGCTTAGCGTCCAGGAAGGTGCCGGTGGCGAGTTCGCGAACTTGCCCTTCATCGATCGGCGTATCGGCGAAGGTGAACGTGTCGATATCTTTGAGGACCGGGAACTTGGCTCCTCCGATACGATAGCTTATCGAGCGGGCCTGGCGGTGGGTGCGTTCGGCCCGGATCAGGCTGGCGATGAGGGGATAGATCTCATCGCGCCGGGCAAGACCCTTGCCGGCAATCTCATCGAAGCTGGCGCGCATGCCGTAAAGCTTCAGTTCGCTCATGGCTTCCAGAATCTCGTGGCGTTCCATCAGGCGATTTTCCTTATGCCGTCGTAGCGGCCACAATCGGCCGTGGGCTCGATCTTCAGGCGAAGCGCGTCGGGCGTAGTGATGCTGGGCGGGGTCGCGGGCTGACGGCGGCGCGCCAACACTGTCAGGATCACATCGCCACTAGCGATGCCGGCCTCCAGCGCTTCCGCACAGGCGGCCTCGACCGCGGTCAGGCCGTGATCGAGCACCGCGGCTAACACCTTGACGAACTGTCGATCCCCGTCGGCGTGTTGCTTCAGCTTGGCGCGAACCTGGGTCAGCGCGGGCGGCAGTGCCCAGTCTTTGAACGGAGCACCGTTGCGCAAGGCGCCGGGCTTCTTCATCAGCACCGGCAGATAATGCCAGGGATCGTAGATGATCTGGTCGCGCCGGAAGTGGCGTGGATGATCGGCGACGACCTCGTCCCCCATTAGCACGACGATGCGTTCGGCATGGGAGCGCACCAGCACCATCCGGCCGGCGGCCCGCGCATCAACGCTGTAGCGGTTATGATCGGCCATGATCAGGCAAGTGGTGCTGGCCCTGACTGCCTTCTCGACGAACCCGTCGAATGGGCCGCGTAGCGCCATCAGGCTCACACGCTCTTCTTGGAATACGTCCCAGACGGTCCGATCCTTGAACTCTGGATGCTTGGTTCGCTGGGCGTAGGCGATGCACTGATCTTCCAGCCACGCATTGAGTTCGGTGAGACTCTTTACCCGCGGTTTGGGCCGGAACATTTGGTCGCGCAGATTGCCGACCTGGTTCTCAACCTGACCCTTCTCCCATCCCGACGCGGGGGTGCAGGCCACCGGTTCGATCAGATGGTGCGAGCACATCTGTAGAAAGCGGAGATTATATCGGCGCGCCTTGCCGACGAAGATCGCCTCCACCGCCGTCTTCATGTTGTCGTAGATGCCGCGCCGGCAGACCCCGCCATAGAACCGGAACGCCTTGTCGTGGGCGTCAAACACCAACTCCTGGGTCTCGCGAAAGTAGACGCGCACAAACGGCATGCGGCTGTGCGACAGCTTCATGTGCGCCGCCTTGACCGTCAGCGGCAGGCCCGCAAGCGTGATCGTCTCGTGACTCCAGTCGAACTGGTAGGCCTCCCCAGGCGCGAAGCTCATCGGCACATAGGCATGGACCGGAACGCGGGCTCGTTCGTCGCGCCAAGCCTTGACGAACCGATGCACGCTGTCGTGGGCGCCGTCATATCCGCGCCCACGCAGCTCCTCAAACAGCCGCTGGGTCGAACGGCGTTCCCGCTTCGGCAGCTTCGCTTCCTTCTCCAGAATCTCCGTCAGAGCCTCAACCCAATCGCCGAGCTTGGGCGAGGGCTGAACCCCGCGCTCGTACTTGAACTCGGTCAGGGGGCCCCGCACGACCTTGCGCACCGTCGCGCGCGACACCGACAGCGTCCGCACGATCTCCTTGATGGAGCGGCGTTGCTCAAAATAGGCGCGTCGTATCTCCCCGATCTTGTCCACGCCAATCATTCCCCAAAGTCCTCCCTAGCCCATCAGGGCTAAAGGGAAGGACGCTGACACAAGACGTCAGAAGGGGTCGGAATTGGATGCGATATGCCCCCTCAGGGGGTCACCATTGCCCGCGAATTTGCATTTGATACCGACGATGTTCATCACGCGCGTGAGGTTGTAGGCGAGCACGTGCAACGCCATCTCAGTCGCCACTTTGGGCAGCGTCTTCATCAGAAAGTGCGTCGCCCCCATCCGCATCTTCAGCGTGCCAAACGGATGCTCGACCGTCTCGCGACGGGTACGCATTGCATCCGGATTTCTGTCCAGGCGCGCCTGCACAGCATCAACAACATACTCGTCCTCCCACCGCTTGATGCGACGTTGCGGTCCCTTCGTGCACTGAGCCTTCAGCGCGCAGGTGCGGCACGCGTTGGTCCAGTAGTGGTGCAGGACCAATCCATTTTCCTTGTTCGTGAAGTGGTTGGTGAGCTTCTCACCGGTAGGACAAATGTAGACGTCCTCCTCAGCCACGTAGCGGAAATCCTGCTTGCCGAAGCGGCCTTCCGACTTCGCCTCCGATGTCTGGGGTTTTGGCAGCGTGACCGTGATGCCAGCCTCATCGCATGCGAGGATCTCCTCGCCTTTGAAGTAGCCGCGATCGGCGAAGGCTTCGAGGTTTTCTGCCTCCAATGCCGCCTTCGCTTGGTTGGCCATGTTCGCAAGATGCGACTTGTCGGTGCCGACGTTGGTCACCTCATGCGCGACGATCAGATGGTTCGTCGTATCGACGGCCGCTTGCACATTGTAGCCGACCATCCCAGAGCCGCGCCCGCTGGTCGCCATCGAGCGGGAATCAGGATCGGTGAAGGAGACCTGCTGATCGGGCGCGGCAAGCATCACCCTCTCAATAGCTTTAAGGCGTTTCACCTCTTCTTCGAGCTTGATCAGCTTCTCCTTGAGCCGCGTGGTCCTGGCCACAAGTTCCTCCGACGGCGCCTCACCGGAAGCTGTCTGGCGATCGGCGGTGTCAAGTTGGCTCAGATAGCGCGCAACGCTCTCCTCTATCTGCGCCAGGCGCCGCTCCATCTTTCCCTTCGTGAAGTTGTTGTCGCGCGAATTGACCGCCTTGAACTTGCTGCCGTCGATCGCAACGCTCGCTTTCGCCAGCAGACCCATCTTGCGGCACAAGGCGACGAATTGCGCGCAGACCTTCTTGATGGCAGGGCCGTTGTCTTTGCGGAAATCGGCGATGGTTTTGTGATCCGGAACGAGCCGTCCTGTCAGCCACATCACTTCCAGATTGCGGCCCGCCTCACGCTCCAGCCGCCGGCTCGATTGCACCCGGTTGAGATAGCCATAGATATAAAGCTTGAGCATCGGCGACGGATGATATCCCGGCCGGCCGGTCGCTGCCGGGGTGACGCCATCGAACCCCAGCTCGCGCAGTTCCAGCGCATCGACGAACACATCGACCGCCCGAACAGGATTGCTCTCGTCCACCCAATCATCAAGGCATTCCGGTAACAGTGTCGTCTGCTGGCGATCGGCCCCTTGAACGAAACCCTTCATCATCCCCCCGCGATTCAGCAAGGGAATCATAGCATCGGTCAGGTTTTCACACAGTCTGGACCCGAAGCGGACGAATCGCGATTGACCGTTCCGCATGCAGACTATTTAACTTTACGCAGCTTTTTGCCGAAGAAATCGATGGCAATAAGTGCGGCCATAGTGACTGCAATTCCCACCGCCGTGCCGCGAATTGCTTCAGCGGAGAATCCTAGGTCATAGCGCGCCACATACCCTATCGCGGCCGCCACATATGCCGCCACGCCTACTGCGCTGGCTATTGTCACTATGTCGAACTTGCTTTCCATCTTGCAAACCAACAGGCACCCCAACCCATGATTAGCTCTTCCCGATGTCCTCAGCGCCCAACCCACACACCGACGCCGACCAACTAGAGGCGGCTGCGGAGCAGGCCATCGCGGCCTGCGGCGGTGACGCGCGTGAGGCGGTCAAGGCGCTGATCGTCGCCAACCACTTTCTCGAAACCGAACTGGAGAGGCTGCGGGCTTCGATGTCGCCGGGTTATGCGCGAGGCTTACCGCCGCGTGATCGGTAGGATTGGTACGATTGAGGTAGGCGATCCATCTGATCGCGACAGTGATTGACTACCGGACGGCCGCGTTAAATTGATTTGTTGAGAACCGCGATACGCTGCGCCTATGAAGGTCGGGCGGACCGAACAGCGCCCATATGCTGACCGCGATAGTGACAGAGACCGCGAGGCACCATCCAGCCAGCCTTAGTTGGCCGTTGTTCACGGCATCACCAACCCGTTTGCTAAATCGGCTTCTGTCATAGTTGGGCCGCCGCATGCGAAGTATATTGCGATCAGAGCAATCACTGCGAAAGCCGCGTAACCAACAATGATCCCACCATCATAACTCTGGATTCCGGAATGTGATTTAGTGTCAGCGAATATTGCCATGGTTCAACCTCTTCGAATGAAAAATTCGAGCGCAGTTCGGCACCGTCGTAGGCCTCCGCGCAACGATGGAGCTTGGTTCGTCTTGATGTCGACGATTCTAAAAGCGATTCTAAAATGTCTCTGAAGAAGGACTAGGCCAATGCGTATTCGTTTATCACTTCACCGAGCGGGTAGATTCCAGGCGTGGCGACTGCAACATCGGCCACGATCTCGTCCGAGAGCAAGTCGATTTGTGCTGCCGCCTTGTTTGCGAGTTTTCGCATTGGGAAATTGTCTCTTTCGAAAACCATCCGGATCGTTGACCGACTCGATTCGTTGCACCATTGCCGGGCAACCTTAAGCAGCGCGAAACCAATGCCCTGTCGCCGCCAATCCTGATGAACGGCGAAAGCTGCTTCTGAGAATCCATGTGGACTGTCGTAAACTTCGACCGCGCCGCGCAGCCGACCCTCGACGTAGGCGCCCGCAATAAAGGTTGCCGATGCCATGGCATTGCGCACATGCCGTATCAGAGATGCCTCTTTGATAATACCGGAGAAGCGACTGACGCGAGACGGAATATCGAGCCCTAACATTAGGTCACGAAGGTCGGCTTCGTCGTATTGTGAGAGTTGCCGGATTTTGGGTCGGGCTGGCGGACGAAAAGCCTCGTTAAAGGTGTATACTATTGTCATGGCGCGACATCCTTTGCTGCTTCGCGGTCGGTGACGACTGCCGCGACTAGGCTCAAAAAGGATGCAACCAGGCGGAAGATTTGGCTTTACCTCGGGCTTACTATTTCCTTATTTTTGGCTTCTTTAATTCCGCTCGCGTCCCCGCTGGGCAGCGTTTGTCAGCCGCGCAAATGGGGCACAAGTGATTTATTTTTTTGAAGATTTTTCCCTCAATTCGGGTCGTCGCGAACTGCGTCGGGCTGAGAGGATTGTTGCGCTTCAACCTAAAGCATTTGACCTCTTGGAATACCTTGTGACCAATCGTGCTCGCGTCGTCAGCAAAGACGATCTGATCGCGAACATCTGGGACGGACGTATCGTATCGGAATCGGCGCTTACCACTCGGATCAACGCCGCTCGCGCTGCGATCGGCGATACCGGGGGAGCTCAACGGCTCATTCGCACGTTCCCTCGCAAGGGAATCCGTTTTGTCGGTGATGTACTCGAGGAGCAACCGGCTAAGCCCTCGATAGAATGGTCCGAAAAAGCCTCGACGCAGTTCGTGCTGCCGGAGCGGCCGTCGATCGCGGTGCTTCCCTTCGCCAATATGGGAGACGATTCGGAGCAGGAATATTTTGCGGACGGAATGGTGGAGGAAATTATCACGGGTCTGTCGCGCTTGCGTTGGCTGTTTGTCATCGCGCGTAATTCAAGTTTCATCTACAAGGGACGCTCAATCGAAGCAAAGCAGATTGGTCGCGAGCTCGGCGTTCGCTACCTGCTGGAAGGTAGCGTTCGTAGGGACGGTAACCGTGTGCGCATTACGGGACAGCTGATCGACGCGATTTCGGGCGTTCATCTCTGGGCCGATCGTTTTGATGGATCCCTTGAGAATATCTTTGAACTCCAAGATCAGGTTACGGCCAAGGTTGTCAGCGCGATAGCACCGAAAGTGGAACTGGCCGAAATCCGGCGCGCCAAAGGCAAGCCGACGCAGAACCTCAATGCCTACGATTGCCATTTGCGAGGCATGGCTTGTGTTTATTGCTGGACGAAGGAAGGTGTCAGCGATGCTTTGCGATTGTTCCACAGAGCTATAGAGCAAGATCGCGAATTCGGCGCTGCCTATGGTGCAGCTGCCTGGTGCCACTACTGGCGCATGGTGAACGGCTGGACGGACGATCGTGCCTTTGAGACCAGGGAGGTTATTCGGCTTTCGCGTGGCGCGGCCGAGTTCGGCGGGGATGACGCCGTGGCGCTGTCGCTTGGTGGTCTCGCACTCGGGCGAGTTGTGGGTGAAATCGAAGCAGGTATTGAAATGGTCGATCGCGCTCTCGTACTCAATCCGAATCTAGCGAGCGCCTGGAACGCCAGCGGCTTCCTAAGAACCTTTCACGGTGAATGGGACTTAGCTATTGAGCATTTAACGAACACAATGCGACTTAATCCATTCGACTATCTCATTTCTCATACGCAGGCTGCTCTTGCGCTCGCTTATTTTTTAGCTGAACGAAATGAGATGGCTTGGCCATTGGCCGAACAAGCCTGCCGCCTACAACCAAGGTTGGCGAGTGCACTACGAATTGCCGCCGCTAGCAATGCTTGCGCCGGCCGCATAGTAGAGGCCCGGAAATTCGTCACACGAGCGCTTGAGATCGATCCAAATCAGCGTATTTCCAACATCAAAAATCGTGTCGGGCCCTTTCGACCACAAGATTTTGCTAGATACGTTAGCGGCCTCCGCCTTGCAGGCCTACCAGAGTGAATGGATGGCCGACGTCGACGGTTACTCGGATTCGATGTTAACCGCCTTGGGGATCGGCCACCATTTGCCAATCTCGGTTCTCAGACATGGGCAAGGCCGGATGCCTATGACAAGAATATCAGGGAGGCAAAGATGGGGTTCTCGCGACGGGCGTTATTAAAGGCTTCCGCAGGCGCTGCCGTGACGGGCGGTATCGGCGCGCCGTTTGTCGCGCGAGCCCAGGGAGCCGAGTTCACCTACAAGTTTGCCGATAATTTGCCGGACATGCATCCGCTGAACATTCGCGCCAGGGAGATGGCAGCGGCTATCAAGACCGAAACCAATGGTCGCTTTGAGCTACAGATTTTCCCAAACAATCAGCTCGGCGCCGACACGGACGTGCTGAGCCAGCTTCGTTCCGGGGCCGTCGAATTCTTTACGATGTCGGGCTTGATCCTGGCGATACTGGTCCCGGCGGCCTCAATCAACGGAATGGGTTTTGCCTTCCCGGATTATCCGACGGTCTGGAAGGTCATGGACGGCGATCTCGGGGCCTTCGTGCGAAGGGAGATTGCGAAGGCCAACATCGTTGCATTCGAAAAGATATGGGACAACGGCTTTCGACAGATCACATCCTCCACCAAACCAATCAATGGACCCGATGACTTCAAGGGATTCAAAATTCGGGTGCCGGTGTCGCCGCTCTGGACGTCGATGTTCAAGGCATTCGATGCAGCGCCAGCTTCCACAAATTTTAACGAAGTCTATCCTGCTCTGCAGACCAAGATCGTCGAGGGGCAGGAAAATGCGCTGGCGCTGATCTCGACCGCGAAGCTATACGAGGTTCAGAAGTACTGTTCGCTGACCAACCATATGTGGGACGGCCCTTGGTTCCTGGCCAATCGCCGCGCCCTGGAGGCGCTGCCCGCCGACGTTCGGACGATCGTTGAAAAGAAAGTCAACGCAGCGGCGCTCAAGGCTCGCGTCGATACCGAAAAGCTCAACGCCACCGCGCGCGAAGACCTTGCGAGTAAGGGGCTGACCTTCAATCAGCCAGAACTTGCTCCGTTCCGCGAGAAGCTGCGCTCGGCCGGGTTCTACACGGAATGGAAGAGAAAATACGGTGAGGAGGCGTGGTCCATATTGGAGAAATCCGTTGGCAGCCTGTCGTAGCGGACCGTTCGAGGGCGACGATGCAACGGACGGTCCGCTTCTGATGCTTTGGACGGCTCCTCTGCTGGCACGACTCGGTCAAGAAGGGAATGGGCGAACAGGCCAGAGTGAAGAGGACTTGCGCAAGGCCAACGGACTTCCGCCCTAGAGACCACATCGCTAGCGCATTGTGTGGGGCGAACCAACCGGATCGCCCTGCACAATGCGTGAGTCCGGCGTTGGCACGAAACGGACTTCCCTCGATGTCCGCAGTTCGGTCGCTATCGGGGGGAGAGCGGACATGGCGGTTACGAGCGCCGACTTCCGATTTTGACCCTGGCTGTGTAAAAACGCGGTAGCGCTATTATGATTCTCCGGTGATTCTATTGGGGAATTGATGAGGCGCTTCGTTGAGGAGGCGGATCGTGGGCAGTGGACGCTGTTGCCCGAATGCCTTGATGATTTCATTGACGAGAGCAGCCCTGTTCGCGTGATCGACGTGTTTGTTGATGCGCGCAATTTGGCTGAGATGAGCTTTGCAGGGGTTGAGCCGGCGGCGACTGGTCGGCCCTCGTACTACCCCTCGGTTCTCCTGAAGCTTTATATTTACGGCTATCTGAACCGGGTTCAGTCGAGCCGGCGGATCTGTCAACGAACTCTGGGTAAAGTTCGCGACAGTCCATGATTGAGCACGCCCGGATTTTTTCGCCCGCACCTTGGGGGTGCTTTACGTCACTCACCCCAAATCCCCGCAGCCTTGATGATCGGCCACCATTTGTCGATCTCGATCCTCAGGAATGCGGCAAGGCCTGCCGGCGTCTGCTGCTCGCGCGGCACAACATCGAGACCGAGGTCGGCAAACCTCGCGCGCACATACGGATCGGCGAGCGCCTGCTGCATCGCGTCATCAAGTCTAGCGATCACGTCTTTGGGGGTCTCCTTGGGTGCGAACAGGCCGAACCATCCCGAAATATCGAGCCCAGGCACGCCGGATTCGGCCGACGACGGGATGTCCGGCATCGACGCGGATCGATGCGGCGCGAGTTGAGCAAGTACCTTGATAGTGCCGGCACGGACCTGCGGCATTCCACCCGCACCTTGCACGAGCATCAGAT
Source organism: uncultured Alphaproteobacteria bacterium (assembly GCA_963722265.1). GTDB lineage: Bacteria > Pseudomonadota > Alphaproteobacteria > Rhizobiales > Xanthobacteraceae > Bradyrhizobium. The sequence continues at coordinate 1,060,449 of CAVRKR010000006.1, forward strand.
CGACCTGCCCTGAAATGAGATCAGTCATTGCTGGACCGGTGCCGCGATAGGGTACGAACAGCATCTTGGTGCCGGTAAGTCTTTCCAGCAGGATTCCGCCAACCTGCGCCGATGAAGCCTGGTTGACGAACTTGGCGTCGCCGGGATGAGCTTTCATCCAGGAAACGAGCATTTTGAGATCGTCCGCCGGCATCAACTTCCTTGCTACCAGCAGCATCGGGTTGATGGAGACGAGGCCAATTGGCGCAAAATCTGTCTGCAGATCGTAGTTGGGGTTATAGACGATGCTGCCGACGTGGGTATCCCACTGACCGATGTCGATCGTGTAGCCGTTTGGCGGCGAATGGGCAAGCCGTCCGAGCCCGATGCTACCGCCGGCGCCGCCGACATTCTCGACGATCACGGATTGCCCGAGCGCCACCCCCATCTTTTCGGCGAGGATACGACCGGCGACATCCGTCGACCCGCCGGGCGGGAACGGAACGATGAGGGTGATGGTGCGTGTCGGAAATTCTTGCGCCCGCGCAGGCGCGAGAATGGCAAGCAGCGCGAGCGCGAACATCAGCTTTCGCATAATTCCGTCTCCCGCGCCTACGATTTCGGCATTGCCCCGATTATCGGCCACTGAGGTAAGTCTATGTGCTCTTCAAGACGGTCGCAAAATTTAAGTTGGCTTGATCCCACTCATCCCGGCGACGATCAGCGTCATGACAGGATGCGAATGGTATCCCCAAGCTCCTTTGTGAGGCCAATTCTCTCATATCGGCTGGTCCAAAAAAGCTTAGTCAGGTCAGGTCATGTCGGCTGGCATTGCCTCCTTCTGCTTCTGGCACTTTTCGGACATGAGCGGCCGAACTGACGATGTCTGTTCGTGAGGGTAAGGCGGACCTCGCGGCTGCGCGGGTCGAGGTCTGCCTTTGACCCAACAGAGACATTGTGGCGCCAATGCTATCGGCGAGCCGATGTAGCGTAGTGGATGCTGTAAGCCCGTTAGGTCAACGCTGCTGACCCGGTACAAAATCTAACGCGTGAATATCTCTAGGTTGCGCCCTCGATAAAAACTAAAATAGTCTGGCGAGGACGGTTAAGGGCAGCGCACCTAGGTCGGGTGGTCAACCTGCAAGGAGCACATAGATGATAATCAACATCACCTATGACAGCAGCGTCACAGCCAGCAATTTCACCGGTGGTTCGACTGAGGAGACAGCATTTAAAGGCGCCGTCACCTACGCTGTCAATGAATTGGAGAGTCTTTTTACGAACACTTGCACAATCAACATTGTTGTCGGATGGGGCGAGTTTGACGCTCAGCCAATTGGAAGTGGGCTTATATCCGCAAGCATATCAAACAAGCAGTATTACTCCTACAGCCAGATAACAGCCGCTCTCGTCCTCAACGCGGGTTTGTCTGGGGACGCCGCTCAGCTTGAGGCCGCTGCCACACTGTTGCAGAACAATCCGCCAACTGGCCAATATCAAATACCCGACGCGGAAGCGAAGGCGCTTGGCCTGCCCCTCACGACACCGCCACAGCTTGGTTCCTCCATCGATGGTTTTGTCGGCTTCAACAGCAGTAAAGTTTGGTCCTTCACTCCCTACGTTGGTAGTCTCCCACCGACAGGTCAGTCTTTGATCGGCGCCGCCGAGCATGAGATTACCGAGATTATGGGCCGCATATCGCTTGTTGGCGAGGGCCCGAGTGCAAAGCCCACGATAATGGACCTGTTCCGCTATTCGGCCCCTAACACGCGTGACCTGACATCGGGTCCCAAGGGCAGTACCGCCTATTTCTCGTACGACAACGGCATCACGCAACTCGGCAATTGGAATAATTACCTCTCCGGCGGCGATCTCGGCGACTGGTATTCTAACAACGGCGGCCCCGTTTACCGCGATGCCTTCGGCGGTTCTGGTGTTAGGCTCTCGACAACAGACGTCACATTGATGAACGTCCTAGGTTGGGATACTGCGTTCCCTTCTTATGACGTCCCCAATGGCGTGATCGACTACGTCTCGTCCGGCCATCCCAGCTTCGGAATGAATGTCCTAAGCGGCGGCTACCTGGAAGTTGGATCGGGAGGCACGGCATTCGGCGTGATCGTTAGCGCTGGCGGCTCAGCCAAGGTTGACAACGGTGGCGTTGCAAGCGCGATCGTCGTTAGAGGTGGTGGTACTGAAACCGTGCACGGAACGGATGTCATCGCGTCGATTGATGGCGGTTACCAGTACATCTCCCACGGCGGCCAAGCGACTGGAACGACGGTTGGCAGCGGGGGGTACGAGTATGTCGAGTCCGGTGGCACGACGAACAACACGGTCGTTAAGGACGGCGGTGCCGAGTATGTCGAGTCGGGCGGCAAGGCAATCAGCACGATCGTCGAAAACGGCGGCGTCGAGAATGTCGAGTCCGGCGGCAAGGCAATCAGCACGGTCGTCGAAAACGGCGGCGTCGACTACATCTTTTCTCACGGGTCGGCCAGTAATACGACGGTCAATGACGGCGGTGTCGAATTAGTTTTCAATGGCGGCAAGGCAATCAGCACGGTCGTCGAAAACGGCGGCATCCAAGGCGTCTTCGGCGCTGCCAGCAAAACAACACTCAGCGGAGGCGAGCAGGACGTCCTTTCCGGTGGCACGGCAAGCGACACGATCGTCAAGAATGGCGGCGTCGAGTACGTCGAGGATGGCGGTAAGGCTATCGGCACGGTCATCCACAACGGCGGTCAGGAAATCGTCGAATCTGGCGGCACCGCCAACGGGGCGACGATCAGCGGGGGGACGCTCGAATTCAAAAACGGGGCCATTGCTGGCAGCAACGTGATCACGTTTGTGGGCGGGACGCTCAAGCTTGATGACTCGTTCGATTTTAGCGGGTTGATTGCCGGGTTTGCCAAGCCGGATCAAATTGATCTGAAGGACATTTCGTTCATCTCCGGCAAGACGTCGGAAACTTTCATCCTCCTCGGAACCGGCGTCGACATCGGTACGCTGACGGTGAGCGATGGCACGCACACCGCCGACATCGCGTTTCTTGGGCACTACGTCACCGCCAACTTCAACCTCGCTAGCGACGGCCACGGCGGCACCCTGGTGACCGAGCAAGCCCTTCCCACTCCAGTGCATCACGGGTTTTTTCTGCTCTAGGAATAAGAAATACACCGTGAGGCGTATCCATTGGGAAGCACTCGCCCGCGCCGACGAGGTGATGGAATAAGCTGTCAAATTGCTGCAGTGCATGAGTCCGTTGTTGGCACGAAACCGACTTGCCGAAGCAGTCGTCACATGTCTGTTGTTCGGGTAGCAACGGAAGTCGGATTTCAGCGCCGTCACTTCCGCCGCCGGGCCGTTCGCAAGAACGAGCGCTACGGATGCTGCGGACCGTATCAGTTGAATTTGTAATTCAGGCCAAGCCGGATGATGTTCCCGTTTATTCTTACAGCTGTACTGGTCTGAACTTGGCCGAGAATAGGCGGTGTCGGATTTCCGATGATCGTGACCGTTCCAAGATCGTAGTAGAGATACTCGAGCTTCGCGGTCCAATTTCTCACCAGAGCCTCCTCCCACCCTCCGCCCACGGTCCAGCCCGTCTTGATGGTCGAGATCGAGCCAGAATAGATTTCGCCAAAAAACGGGCCATTTGGAAATGCCAATGTATTCGCTGCCTTCACCTCGCCGTAGGCAAGTCCCCCCGTTGCATACAGAAATCCATTGCTGAACGGCGTAAATCCGATGCGCCCCCTCACCGTGCCGAACAGGTCAAGTTCCTGGCTCTGCGAATAACTGAAGGGCCCGGTACTTTCGAGCCCAATCGTTGCGACGGCTCCGTGAATGTGCGCGTAGGACAGATCCGTTTCGAAGCCCACAATCATTTGGTTGATCTGATAATTGTACCCAATCTGGCCGCCGCCAACAAAGCCATCGGACGGCGGGCCATAGGAGGCTGGGACCGCCGGTGCCAGTCCCGCAAAGGTTGCCGGGGTGGGAAGTCCCGTCACCGAGGAGGAAGCATTTCCAAAGCCGTCGCCCGCGTTGAGGCCCATATAAAATCCGGTCCAATTGAATTCGGTAGCCACTGCAGCTGCCGGTGCCGCCTTTACGGTTATATCGGCCGCCATCGCAGGATAGCCCCCGACAAAATTCAAGAGTGCTGCACTGCCAAGCAAAAACCTCTTCATGGTGCCCTCCGGGCCGGATTGCCTGATTTGGTCGCACGCTAGCACAGCAAAGTTTTCTTGACTGTGCCCGGTCGGCCACGCACTAACGGAATTTTTCACGGAGCTGCAATGTGGAGACGGTATCGCCCCAATCGGCAGTTCTGTGACCGACCGTACGTGGTCCGACGACGAAATGGCTTGCTGTTCTTGCTGCGGGTGCGTGCGGCAGGAATTGGCACCAAACCGACATGCCGCCGCAGTCGCCTCGGACGTAGCTGAGACGCGGCTCGAGGTCTGAAATTGACCGAAGCAGACATTGGCCCAATGGAACGACGTCATTCGTTGGACTGTTTGGTATTGCCAGGATCGCTAGAGAGGGGCAGCATGAAGAAAAAAAGGTGCAGTCTGTCTCGGGATGGGTCTTTTCAGGGAGTGGTTCATGTCTCAATTGAATGACGTTATCGAACAGAGTGTTCGTGCGCAGGACGCGCCATTTCTTGTTGCCATGGTAGGCGATAAAGAAGGAATCAAATGGTCGGGCTCGGCGGGCGACCGCGCGCCCGGACAAAAGGCGACGCAAGATACGGTCTTCCGGATCTTCTCGATGACGAAAGCGGTTGGCTCAACCGCCGCGATGATCCTCATGGATCGTGGCAAGCTCGACCCGAATACACCTGTTGAGGCGATCATCCCAGAATTCGCTAAGATTAAGGTGCTCGATGGTTTCGACGGTGCAACACCGCGCCTTCGTGCTCCGCGCAGTAAGGCAACTGTTCGCCATCTTGCAACGCACACATCGGGTTTCGTCTATGAATTCTGGAATCCCGATATTCCTAAATACATGGAGGCGACAAAGCATCCCTCGATCCTGTCCGGACTTAAGGCGTCACTATTTTATCCCCTCGCTTTTGATCCCGGCGAGCGCTGGGATTACGGAATCGGCATCGACTGGCTTGGCCAAGTCGTCGAGGCTGTCGACGGGCGAAAAATAGACCGCTTCTGTCGTGACGAAATTCTAGATCCTTTGAAAATGCTGGACACGCGCTTCGAAGTTGAGGACCGCATGGCCAATCGGCTCTCCTCAGTGTCGATTAGGGGTGAAGATGGCAAATTTGCCGATTACCCGCTTGCACCACCCTCCCATCCGGAATTTTATGGCATGGGTCACGCGCTCTATTCCACTGCACCAGATTATATGCGCTTTCTTCGGATGTATCTAAACGAGGGCCAACTCGACGGGAAGCGATTGCTCAGCGAGAAAGGGGTTGAAACCCTGCTCTCCAATCAGATCGGAGATATTAAAGTCGGCCTGCTGAAGACCGTCGTGCCCGCGCTCACAGCAGACGCGGAATTTTTCCCTGGACGCAAAAAGACCCACAGCATGGCGTTCCAACGTATCGAGGAGGATGTTCCTGGAATGCGGTCAGCCGGCTCGCAGTTCTGGGCTGGCGTTCTGAACACGCATTGTTGGTTCGATCCGAAGAAGAATATCGCGGCGGTCCTCATGACCCAATCGCTTCCCTTCGCTGAACCGCGTTTCATGGGTGTCTATGACCGGTTCGAGCGTGCTGTCTATGCGCAGTAGCCGTAATTAGAAAGCGCAGCAGGCTATAATCTGGTTTTAATTGAGAGCCGCCTTCGGGCGGCTTTTTTTGATAGCTTGGGTCTTTAATGTCCGAGTCTGGCACAAAACCGACATGGCGCGATGTCCGAGTTGAGTCTGCTTTCAGCGGTAAAGCGGAAGTGAAATCGGCAACATAAAACCCGCAAATGATCCGGTCGACGACACAACCAAAGCGTTCGATTATCGTCAGCATTGCCGGTCGGACGCACGGTTTGCAGCGGGGATCTAACGCAGCGAGAGCGGTCGATCGACGCTGCCGTGAGCAATCGACGTGCGAAAAATCGCAGGCTCGTTGATGCGTGAGGCTCGATTTCGGATACCGGAAAAATCCGATCGCTGCGGAGAAGTTAGCCCCATCGAGCGATTGCAAGATAAAGCGAACTTCGTTCGCGCGTCGCTTCGCTTGCAAGAAGTTGTCTGCACATTGTTTTTCGCTGCGCGGAGCTTTCCAATAGGCGAAGCGCGGCGTCGCTTTTTTCGTTTCCTCTTTGCTGTCAATGTGCCGAGAGATGGCGGCCCGCCGTTGCTACGCCAGAGCACGATTTCCTGAATGGCAGTCGATGCCCATGATCGTGGCGCACCATGCGCTCAGAGATTTTTTGGCCTGCTTGTTTCGAGCGAGCCGGACCTGCTCCACCCCGTCAAGCCTCGCGCCGTTGGCGCGCTCGGCTTCGCCGGCTCGCGGGCTTGACTGGATGTCGCTGGCCCGGCGAGGGCTGCTCAAGCAGGTAAGGCAAGGTGGGAGCGAGTGCGCTCCAATCTCGACCCGGACGGAAATCGCGGCGTTGGCCATTCTTTTGGCCAAGATGCAGCGCGAGATTCCGAACATGGCTCGCAAGCGCAAATCCCGAACGCGGAAGACCACGGCGGAGGATGGGCTCCCCGCCGACCTCTACGACTACACGCGCCCGCCGGCCCGTCGCGTTGGCCGGCCAGCGGCGGAGGATACGACGACCTGGACCGTCACCGATGACTGGCCCGACGAGGTGCCGATCACCGAGGCCGAGCTCGACGTGTTCGAGGCCTGGTTCGGTGACCTCTTCGATGAGTTTTTCTCGACCCGCCACTGATCTCTGACTTTGGAGGATCTGCCATGACCGTGCCCCTTCGTGCCGCCCTCTACCTGCGGGTCTCGACCAGCCGTCAGGCCGAGAATGACCTCTCGATCCCGGATCAGCGCCGGCAGGCCAAGGCGTACTGCACCTCTCGCGGCTGGGAGATCGTCGCCGACTATGTCGAACCCGGAGCCTCCGCCACCGACGACCGTCGGCCAGAATTCCAGCGCATGATCGATGCCGCCACGGCCAAGCCGCCGATGTTCGACGTGATCCTGGTCCACAGCTTCAGTCGTTTCTTTCGCGACCAGTTCCAGCTCGAGTTCTATGTCCGGCGCCTTGCCAAGAACGGGGTCCGGCTGGTGTCGATTACCCAGGAACTCGGTGACGATCCCATGAGCAACATGATCCGCCAGATCATGGCGCTGTTCGATGAGTACCAGTCCAAGGAGAACGCCAAGCACACCCTGCGAGCCATGAAGGAGAACGCCCGGCAAGGGTTTTGGAACGGCGCCTTGCCGCCGATTGGCTATCGCATCGTTGCCGGCGAGCAGCGCGGCGCCAAGGTCAAGAAGACCCTTGAGATTGACCCGTTCCAGGCCGAGACCGTGCGGCTGATCTTTCGGCTGGCCTGGGCTGGCGACGGCACCTCGGGGCCAATGGGGGTCAAATCCATCACCACGCATCTCAACGCCGCCGGCATTCGTACCCGCGACGGGGGGCGCTGGGGCATCGACGCCGTCCACAAGGTGCTGACGCGCACAACTTACATCGGCCGTCACCGCTTCAACACCAAATTCTGGAAAACGCGCGAGCGTAAGCCGGAGACCGAAATCGTCGAGATGACGGTGCCGCCCATCATCGAGGCGGCCGAGTTCGAGGCCGTGCAGGCACACCTCAAGGCCCGCAGCCCGGCATGGACAGCACCGCGTATCGTCAGCGGTCCGACGCTCCTGACCGGCATCTGCTTCTGCGCGTCCTGCGGAATGGCGATGACGTTACGCACCGGCAAGAGCGGCCGGTACCGTTACTACACCTGCTCGACCAAGGCCCGCCAGGGCGAGACCGGCTGCCAGGGACGGACTGTCCCCATGGAAAAGCTCGATACCTTGGTGGCCGATCACATCGAACACCGTCTGTTACAGCCGAACCGCCTTGAGAAAGTCCTGTCCTCGGTCCTCGATCGCCGCGAGGAACGATCCGAGCGTCAGGTGTTACACATCGCCGAACTGCGTAAACGGGCGACCGAAGCGGACGCCAAGCTCAAGCGACTCTATGACGCCATCGAGAACGGTGTAACTGATCTCTCCGACCTGATGCTGAAAGACCGTATCACTGAGCTGAAGGCGATCCGGGACCAGGCCCGTGCTGACACTGAGCGGGCAGAGGGAGCAATAGAACGGCTGGGTCCGACCATCACCATCCAGTCGATTAAGACCTTTGCCAGGACCGCCCGCAAGCGAATGCGGATCGAGGGCGGCGGCTATCGCCGCGATTATCTTCGCGCGCTTGCCCAACGCGTCGAAGTCGACGCGGAAGAACTTCGCATCATGGGCTCGAAAAGCGAACTGCTGCGCACGCTCGTCGCCGCTTCAAGCGCAAAAACGGCGGGTTTTGGCGTGCCCAGTTCTGTACCGAAGTGGCGCGCCCGAAGAGATTCGAACTCCTGCCGCAAGACCTCCCAAGACTGGCAGCCTGGGGCAGGATGCGAATGTCCATCTTGGGGCTTTCGGGAATCGATGCGAAGAGGCCCCGGCTTGCCGACACAGGTGTTGTCGCGCGCCGGGTATACTACCTCACCTCGATCTTGGCCTGGTCCGCCACTTCCTTCCAGATCGCAATGTCCTGCTTGATGAAATTGGCGAAGGCCTCCGGCGAGCTACCGACGATCTGCATCGCCTCGCTTTCCAGCAGCGTCCTTGTTTCCGGATCCTTCAGCGCGTCCTGAATCTCCTTATTGAGTCGGGCGATGATCGCCGGCGGGGTTTTCGCCGGCGCCAGGATGCCGTGCCAGCCCACGGCATCGAAACCTGGATAGCCGCTTTCCGACATCGTCGGCACGTCGGGGGCCATCGGCAAGCGGTCCTGGCTCGTCACCGCGAGCGCAATCAGCGCTCCCGAATTGACGTGTGGAAGCGCCGAGATCGGATCGGAAAACACCACCTGCACCTGACCGGCGAGGAGATCGTTCACCGCAAGCGCGGTGCCGCGATAGGGGATGTGGGTCATCTTGATGCCGGCCTTGCTGTCGAATAGCTCGGCGACCAAATGATTGGCGGCGCCGACGCCAGTCGTGCCGTAGTTCAATTCGCCGGGCTTGCCTTTTGCGAGCGCAACGAATTCCCTCACGGTTTTCACCCCGAGCGCGGGATTGACGACCATCAGATAGGGATAGGTGGTTGTCAGCGAGATCGGCGCAAAGTCCTTCAGGGGATCGTAGGGCAGGCTCTTGTAGACCGCGGGATTGATGGAAATCGGCCCGGATTGTCCGAGCAGAAGGGTGTAGCCGTCGGGATCGGATTTGTTCACGAACTCGGTGCCGATGATCGATCCGCCGCCGCCCCTGTTCTCGACCACGACGGTCTGTCCGATCGCGGTGCCGACGCGCTTGGCGATCACGCGGGCAATAGAATCGGCCGCGCCGCCGGCGGCATAGGGCACAATCAAATGGATCGGGCGCGACGGGTAGTCGGCCGCTTGCGCGACGGTTGCAAGGGCGAGCGACGCAAGCCCTTGCGATGCAAAGGCGAGCGCAAGACATTTCCAACGGGTAGGCATCGGTCCGGCCATTTCACTTGAACGCTTGTTTGCCGCACCATAGGGCAAAATTTCCTGTCTGGTCCACCGCTCGCTCGGTTGCGCTTTTTCACCACCCTGCGATGCTCCGCGGCAATTTCGATTGGGGATGAAGATGCTGCACAAACCCGGCGTGACCGAGAGCCTGGCCCAATATGTTGTTGCAACGCGGTGGGAGGACATTCCGCCCCAAGCGCGGCATCAGGCCAAGCGTTCGCTGCTCAACTTCTTTTCCGTTACGCTCGCCGGTTGCCGCAGCCGGCCGATCGAGATCGCGCTGCGTTCGCTCGCCGAGTTTTCCGGCGGCCGGCAGGTGACGGTGATTGGACGCACCGAGCGTCTCGATGCGTTGAGCGCCGCCTTCCTCAACGCGGCTAGCGCCAATGTCGATGATTTCTGCGATACCCATGTGGCCACGGTGATTCATCCGACCGCGCCGGTCGCCGCAGCACTCCTGGCCCGTGCTGAATTGCGGGTCGTAAGCGGGCCCGATCTGTTACTGGCGCTCATTCTCGGCAATGAGGTGCAAGCCCGCATTGGGCTTGCGATTTCGCCGAGCCACTACAACAGAGGCTGGCACATCACTTCCACGTGCGGCGTGTTCGGCGCCGCCGCGGGCTACGGCAAGTTGGCGGCGCTGGGCGAGCGGGAGATGATCTGGGCGCTTGGCATCGCCGCCACGCAATCCGCGGGGCTCTGCGAGTGTCTGGGTACGTCGGCAAAAAGCGTGAGCGTCGGCAACGCGGCGCGAAACGGACTTTGGTCGGCGATGCTCGCCGAAAATGGATTCGATGGCCCGGCTGAACCGCTCGCAGGCGCGCAGGGCTTCTATCATGCCCTCTCGGAGAAGCCTGACTTGTCTCGCATCACCGATGGGTGGGGTGATCACTGGGAAATCATGGCGACTTCCTACAAGCCTTATCCGTGCGGCTTTGTGATCCATCCCGTGCTTGATTGCGTGCTGGACTGGCGGCGTGACAATCGCTCGGTCGAAGTCGCGCGCGTCGTGGTGCGCGGCCATCCGCTCTTGAGCGTGCGTGCCGACCGGGCGAATGTTTCGACCGGACGCGAGGCGCAGGTGAGCGTGCAGCACGCGGTCGCAGTCGCCATAGTTTTCGGAAAAGCCGGTCTCGAAGAGTTAACCGACGCCTGCGTGAGCGATCCGAATGTCCTGAAGCTGCGCGACAAGGTCGAAGTGCTGCGCGACGAAAGCTTCTCGACGATTGCGGCCGCCGTCGAAATCACGACCGCCGACGGCAATGTCCACCCATTGGCGCAAGCAGCGGCGCGCGGCAGCGACGTCAATCCGCTATCCGACCGTGATCTCGAAGAAAAGCTTAGGATGCTCGCCGCCGGATGGAATCCGAAATTCGATATCGCGCCCTTGATCAATGCGATCTGGACGCTGGACAAAGCTGCGGATGCCTCGCGCCTTGTGTCGCTGGTTGCACCGCATTAGCGTGGGATGGCTTTTGGTCGAATCGACCGACGCACGAGTTCCGTCACCTCGCCCCGCTTGCGGGGAGAGGTCGGCGCTCACCCGGCGATGCTTCGCATCGTCCGGAGAGCGCCGGGTGAGGGGGACTCTCCACGAGTTGAATTTGCCGATAGAGCCCCTCACCCCAACCCTCTCCCCGCGAAGGGCGGGGAGAGGGAGAAGCCGGCCACCGCCGCGCCTCCAACTTAACCTAATTTCATCGCACTCTAGCTCAGGGCCGCACGGCCGGCGTCTCGATCTGCATTCCGCGTGCCCGCGACATCAAATAGAGCTCGAGTTCGACCAGTTCCGGCGCGCCGTAATCAAAGTTTTGTGCCCGCATCCCCGTGATGCAATTGCGCAGGCGTCGTTGCAGCGATCCCAGCGACTGCCATTCCAGCCGATAAATTGGATAGCCGGTCGGCAACGCCTGCGTAACCGCGGATCCTGCCAGATGCTCGTCCCAATTGTCGTCGTGGCAGTTGGTGCATCCGAGATTGAGCTGCCCCTGTCGGTGCATGAAGAAGTCGCGCCCCTTCGCAACGAATGGCTCCAGTTCGGGGGTGCTGTCCGGCACAATCGCCGCCGCCGCGTGACTGTTCGGCGACGAAGGCGGTCAAGGCGAGCAGGTCACGGCTTTCATAGGTGAATGGAGACGCCGCCTGGTGCCGCGCGCGGCACAGATTGATGCGTTGTTCCAGATTGACCGGGCGTCCGAAGCTCTTGTCGAAGGCGGGGTAGCGCGCCGCCACGCCCTTCATGCTGACGCGCGCGTCATCGTGGCAATCGGCGCAGGCCTTGTTCGACGTGCCGGCCTTCTTCTTCCACAAGGCTTCGCCGTCGAGCACCCACAGCATGCCGGGATTGGCGGTATCGTCATCCTGCATGGCCTTTGTGTCCGGCGCCATGAAGGTGTAGCCGGACCGGCGCTCGCTTGGCGGAATTTCGGTGGCGGTGAGGGGAGAGGCGGCGATGCCAGCCGCGGTCAGCGACGCCACAACGATGATCGTGCCGGCCAATTTCATTCGACGGTAATCGCGGCCGAGGCGGTTTCAGTAAAACCGTTGTCGCCGATCCATTCGAAGTCGAATTTCCCGCTCTCGGTCGCGATCGTGAAGAAAGTGATGAACGGATTGGCGGCAATCGCCGGAAACAGGTCGGCGCGGAAAATCTCCTCGCCGTTGTAACGGCAGGTGAAGCTCGTGATGATGTCGCGCGGAATCACTTGGCCCGAGGCGGTATGGCGATAGCCCGTCTCCATGATATGCGACATCAGGGTCTTGATCTCGATGACGTCGCCGCGCTTGGCCTTCTTGGGGACGTTGATCAGGGCGGACGCCATCAGATCACCTCCTCGGTGCAGGCGGCCAGCGTCACCACGACCTCGGCGGTGGCGGACCAGAACGAGCCATCGGAGAGCCGCGCGATGGCAATGATCTTCTGGCTGTCGGCAAGCCGGATGCGGGTGGAAATCTGGGCGCGGCCGGCGCGCGGTCCGAGATAGAAGTTGCCGACATTGGGCTGCGGGTTCTTTTCGTTGAAAACGTGGATGCTCTTGACGTAGTCGTTCGCCGTCATCGGGCTGGTAACGCTCACCGTCATCGGCACGGTGTTGCCGTTTTCGACCAGCGGGGGAATGTCGAGCTTGACCTTGCCGGTTTGCACGGCGGCGGTGCCGACGACGGTCCTGATCGCAGCCGCCATTGTGTCGGGCGTCGCCGCGACCGGTCGCAGCTGACGGGGACTGCCCCGATCACGGCGGCGCTGCCGGCAAGCCCAAGGAAGCGGCGGCGTGTGGAACCTTCCGACTTGCGCATCGTAACGGAGCCTTCCTAATTCCGCAGCGTTGCAAGATACGCCACAATATCCTCGATCTGCTCGGCTGAAGGATCGGTTTGCCGCGCCACGCCGTGCCCACGCGATCAAGTCCCTCCACGCGATAATAGGATGGCATGATCGTTGCTGGATTGAGGCGCGAGGCGTCGACCAGCCGAAGCCGAAGCTGGCCCTCGGACCAGCGGCTGCCCGAGCCCGCAAGGTTTGGCGCGAGATCGCCCTGGAACTTTTCCTCCGGGAACGGGCCGCTGTGGCAAAGGATGCATGTGCTGGTGCGTTCCAATACCAGCGCGCGGCCCCGCGCCGCATCGCCCGGCGCACCGGTCAGCGATTCCGCGATGGCATCGCCGCTGATGGTATAGGGCCGCAATTCCTGCCCGGCCGTCGCGCAAGGCAGCGTAAGCGCCGCTGCTATCAGCCACGCACCGGCAATTTCAATTGCTGACCTAGCCAAAAGTTTCCACCGTGATCGTCTTGTACCAGGATTGCGCCTGATCGGCTTCACGCTTGCGCACCTCGCGCGGCGCATCGACCGGGCTGGTGAAACCGCTGCCTTCCACCTCCGCGAAGATGTCGTCCCGCGGCTGATAGATACCCGACAGCGAAAAGGCATAGCCGGGCGCGACGGTGTTGTAGCAGGTGCCGTCCAGCTTCGGCGCAGCAGAAGGCGTTCCCGCAATCAGGCTTGCCACGACGCCGGCGCATGCCTTCGCTTCGGCATTCGCGGCCGACGCCGATTTCGGGATGCCGCCGCCGATACAGGCATCGCCGATGACGTGAATATTCGGCACGAGCTTCGAGGCAAAGGTAACGGGGTCGATCGGGCACCAGCCGGTGTTGTCCACCGCGCCCGCGAGGCTTGCGATATGGCCGGCCTTCTGCGGCGGGATGACGTTTGCGACCTGCGCATCGTAGTTGCCGAAATCGGTGACCAGCGTGTTGGTCGAAGGCTCGACCGAAACGACCCTTCCGCCCTGCGACAGCGATATCCGCTCGATCATGCCCGGATAGAATTCCTTCCACGCTTTCTCGAACAGCCGCTGTTGCGAAAAGGCATCCTTGGCGTCGAGAATGAGCACCTTGGAGCGCGGCTTCTTCGCTTTCAGATAATGCGCGATCAGGCTCGCGCGCTCGTAAGGCGCTGGCGGACAGCGATAGGGTGCGGCGGGCACCGCAAGCACGACCAGGCCGCCATCGTCCATGGCCTCGAGTTGGCGGCGCAGCAGCATCGTCTGCTCGCCGGCCTTCCAGGCATGGGGCATTTTTGCCGCGGCCGCCTCGTCATAGCCAGGCAACGCATCGAACCGCAGGTCGATGCCAGGCGCGAGCACGAGGCGGTCATAGGCAAGCGCGTGCCGTCGGCGAGGTCGACCATCCGAGTTTGCGGATCGATCTTGACGGCGGTTTGCGCCACGACCTTCACGCCATCGGCGGCAATCCTGTCATAGCTGAATTGCTGCGCCTCGATCTCGCGCAGGCCCGCGATCACCTCGTTGCTGAACGGGCAGGCCGTGAAGGTCCGGTTCGGCTCGACCAGCGTCACCTGGAGTTTGGCATTGATCCGTCGCAAGGCACGCGCGCAAGCAGAGCCGCCGAAGCCGCCGCCGATGACGACGACGCGCGCGGTGGATTGCGCGTGGGATGGGCATGGGAAGGCAAGGGCCGTTGCCGCCGTCGCGATGCCACGAACGACGTTTCTCCGCGTCGTCATCAGGCGCAGCGCGTCCATCAACACGGTCCGAAAATCGTGCGGCGGCCGTAAAGGCCGCCGCCTAGAGGGTTCATGCGAAGGCGATGTTCTGATTCTTCAGCGGCACCGAGCGGATTCGCTTGCCCGTGGCCGCGAAATAAGCATTCAGCACGGCGGGCGCTGCGACGCAGATCGTCGGCTCGCCGACGCCGCCCCAGAAACCGCCGCTCGGCATGACGATCGACTCCACCTTCGGCATCTCCGCTATCCGCATCGAATTGTAGGTGTCGAAATTGGCCTGTTCGATGCGGCCATCCTTGACGGTGCAACCGCCGTAGAACAACCCGGAGAGGCCGTAGACGAACGAGCCGGCAACCTGGCGGTCGATTTGCGCCGGATTGACCGCATAGCCCGGATCGGTGGCGCCGACGATGCGATGGACCTTGATCTTGCTGCCATTGTCGGTGACCGAGATTTCCGCAGCTCCGGCGACATAGCTGCCAAAGCCCATGAACTGCGCGAGGCCGCGGTAGACGCCCTTGCGGTGCCGGCGTTGCCCCAGCCGATGCTTTCGGCCACCGCGTTGAGCACGGCCAGATGTTTCGGGTATTTGGCCATGAGCTTGCGCCGGAACTCGAGCGGATCCTGGCCGACCGAATGCGCCAGCTCATCCATGAAGCATTCGAGGTAGATCGCGTTCTGGTTGACGTTGACGCCGCGCCAGAAGCCCGGCGGGACGTGGGGATTGCGCATCGAATGTTCGATCAGGAGGTTGGGAACCGAATATCCGATCGCCGTCTCGCCGGTCGCGTTGAGGCCCTGGAAGGTCACGGGATCCTTGCCGTTGACGAGAGCCGCCGGGCGCAGGCTGAACAGGATCGACTGCCCGGAAATCCGCATGTGCAGCGCGGTCAGATTGTTGTCGGCATCGAACGCGCCGGTCATCTTGCATTGCGTGACCGGGTGATAGGTGCCGTGCTGCATGTCTTCTTCGCGCGACCACAACAGCTTGATCGGCGTGCCCGGCATCTGCTTGGCGATCGCAACCGCCTGCCGGACATAGTCGGTCTGGCCGCGACGGCCGAAGCCGCCGCCGAGCATCAGCTTGTGAACGTCGCATTTGTCGGCCGGCAGGCCGGATGCCTCCACTGTTGCGGCAAAAGCGGCCTCGCCGTTCTGCGTGCCGCACCAGACCTCGCACTTGTCCGCGGTGTAGAGCGCGGTGGCATTCAGCGGCTCCATCGTGGCGTGGTTCTGGTAGGGGTAGTCGTAGACCGCCTCGACCTTCTTCGCGGCTCCGGCGATCGCAGCCTTGGCATCGCCGTTCTCGTTGCCGACATAGGCCGGCTGCGAGGGGTCGAAACCTTCCTCGAGCCATTTTGCGATCGACGCGCTCGAGACCTTGGCGTTCTCGCCTTCGTCCCAGACGATCGGCAAGGCATCGAGCGCGGTCTTGGCGTGCCACCAGGTGTCGGCGACGACCGCGACCGCAGCGTCGTCCGACCTTCACGACCTTCTTGACGCCCTTCATGTTGGCGACTTTGGCTTCATCGAAGCTCTTCACCTTGCCGCCGAAAACCGGGCATTGCTTGATCGCGGCGTTGAGCATTCCCGGCAGCTTGACGTCGATGCCGTAGGTCATCTTGCCGGTGGTCTTGTCGGCGGTATCGAGGCGCTTGACGCCCTTGCCGATGAGCTTCCAGTCCTTCGGATCCTTCAGCTTGACGTCGGTCGGCGGCTCGATCTTCGCCGCGGCTTCGGCGACCTTGCCGTAGGTCGTCGTGCGTCCCGTACGGCGTGTGGGTGATGATGCTGTTGGCGGCGGTGCATTCGGAAGCCGGCACCTTCCACTCGTTGGCGGCGGCCTGGATCAGCATCACGCGCGCGGTGGCGCCGCCTTTGCGCACATAATCGTGCGAGGCGCGGATGCCGCGGCTGCCGCCGGTGGAGAAATCGCCCCAGGCGCGCTTGCGGGCGACGCTCTGTCCCGGCGTCGGATATTCGGTCGTGACCTTCGACCAGTCGCATTCGAGCTCTTCGGCGACGAGCTGGGCGAGGCCGGTCAGCGACCCCTGGCCCATTTCCGATCGGGCAATGCGGATCACGACGGTGTCGTCGGGCCGGATCACGACCCAGGCGTTGACTTCGGGCGAGCCGTCGGCGGCGCGCACGACGGTGGGGCCGCCAAAGGGAATATCGAGACCAAGCGCAAGGCCGGAGCCGAGTGCGGCGCTGCCGATGACGAAGGCGCGGCGGTTGAGTGTGGGCATATGGTTCATGATGGCCTCCTCAAGCGTTCGCGACGGCGTGGATCGCCTCGCGCACCTGCTGGAAGGTGCCGCAGCGGCAGATATTGGTGATGGCTTCGTCGATGTCCTTGTCGGTCGGCTTCGGCTTGTCCTTGAGAAGCGCCGCCACCGCCATGATCATGCCGCTCTGGCAATAGCCGCATTGCGGCACGTCGTTGGCGATCCAGGCCTGCTGCACCTTGTGCAGGGCGCCGTTGCCGGCCAGCCCCTCGATGGTGGTGATTTGCTTGCCGACGGCTTCGCTGACCAGGACGCCGCAGGAGCGCATCGCGACGCCGTCGATATGGACGGTGCAGGCCCCGCATTGTGCAATGCCGCATCCGTATTTCGTGCCGGTGAGGCCGATATTTTCCCGAATAGCCCAAAGCAGCGGCGTATCCGGCTCGACATCGACGTTGAATGATTTCCCGTTAATTGTGAGGTTTGCCATCGCGATCCCCTGTTTAGTCCAATCCATCGATTGAACTTCGAGCGGAATTTGGACCGGAACCAGGAACAGTTCAAATCAAAATTCTGCGTTTGTGGCGTGCAAAAAATCCGCTTGGGGGGCCGGTTAATTTGCGCTATTGGCGCGGATCGACCCGGTCCCGACTTCGCAAGCCCGGCATATCGCGATATGGACGGAGATCCGTTTGCTGACCGCAATTGCCGGGGCTTTAAGGAATTCAACATGCGCATGGTCGTTCTGCCGGGCGACGGCATCGGGCCGGAGATTGCTGCGGCAACAACGAATGTCCTGCGGGCCGCCTCCGAGCGTTTCCAGCTCAACGTTTTGATCGAACAGCACCCGGTTGGGCATGCAAGCCTGCAGCAATTCGGCGCCACCGTCCGGCCCGGCCTGCTGGAGACCGTGCGGTCGGCGGACGGCCTGATACTCGGCCCCACCGCCACCTTCGATTTCAAGGACGAGCAAAGCGGCGAGATCAATCCGTCCAAGTTTTTCCGCAAGAGTCTGGACCTGTTTGCCAATGTGCGGCCGGCGCGAACCTACCCGGGATTGCGCAATCACTTCGGCGCATTTGACCTGGTGGTGGTGCGGGAAAACACGGAAGGGTTTTACTCCGACCGCAACATGGAGCAGGGCAACAGCGAATTGCTCGTGACAGTGGATGTCGCGATTTCGCTTCGCCGCATCACGCGGCACTGCTGCGAGCGAATTGCGAAGGCGGCCTGCCAATTGGCGATGCGACGAAAGAAACACCTCACCATCGTTCACAAGGCCAACGTCCTGAAGATCGGCGACGGCATGTTCCTCGACATCTTGCCGCGAAACCGCCCGCGCTTATCCGGACCTCGTCGTGGATGACATCCTGGTCGACGCCATGATGGCGCATGTGGTGCGCCAGCCGGATCGCTTCGACGTCATCGTCGCGACCAACATGTTCGGCGATATTCTCTCCGACCTGACCGCGGAGCTATCCGGCAGCCTCGGCCTCGGCGGCTCGCTCAATGTCGGCGCGGACCATGCCATGGCGCAGGCCGCCCACGGCTCCGCCCCCGATATCGCCGGGCGCGATGTCGCCAATCCGTTCTCCCTGATCCTGTCGACGGCGCTGCTGTTGGCCTGGCATGGCGAGCGCGCCGGGGCGGCGCGGATTCGAGGAGGCCGCGCGCGCCATCGAGAATGCGGTCGCGGCGGCGATAGAGGGTGGCCGCGCGACAAGGGATGTCGGCGGCAATCTCGGGACCGCCGCGACGGGTAAGGCCATTGTCGAGAGTTCTCGCTTCCAGTGACAACAAGCCGGTCTGAGTCTGACTGTCTGGTGCTGCGCACCATCCCGGAATGACGCCCAATATCAAGGGCCGCATTTCCAATCAGTCTCTGAACTGCGCGAGCGCGGCGACGCTCGGCTATGTGCTGGAAGCAGGCCGTGTGTGACGCTTGCGGGGACGGCGGCGGAGCTTCACGCCAATCCCGCGGCGATCACGGCGTATTTGGGGCTGTAGCGGGGAGGGTGCCGCGTTCTATTCTGGCGCTCAGAGTTAGTGCCCTGAATTTACGTCCGCCTTCGGCGGTACAGCGGACATGGCCGGGCTGGCTGCTGTTTCGACCGGATCGCGAAAGACCCGATGCAGTCATTGGGCGGTAGCCTGAAGCCATCCAGTATTTTGATCTGCCTCAACGCCTGAATGTCTCGATGTCTCATCCTAACTTTGCCGGGTATTTCCGCGAGAGGCCTGTTTTTTTAGGGCGGCGGGGCGGCGACGTGAAAGTCCAGATAATAACAGGGAGCCCGATATTTTGCCGAGCGGGCCGAGATCATCGAGAGTGTGCCGGGTTTTGCCGAGACGAGCTCGGCAAACCTCGTTGCAGGGATGCCGGAGCTCGGTCAGGTGAGCGACGAGATCGCCGCTGCCTTGATAGGCGTCGCCCCCTATGACGATGATAGTGGAAAGCGCCGCGGCGAGCGCCACATCAAGGGTGGCCGGCGTTGGGTCCGTAACGCGATTTACATGCCCTGCGTTGGCGCGGCTACGCAGAACAATCCCGTCCTCAAGGCCTACTATCAGCGCCTGATTGCCAAGGGAAAGGAGCCAAAGGTTGCGCTCATCGCCTGCATGCGCAAGCTGATCATCCTCCTCAACACCATGATCGCTCGCCGGCAAAAATGGGATCCCAGCCGCTACGTAGTGAGCTGAGCGACCCTACCTTTGCGAGCTCGGTCTCCGACCGAGCCCCCATGCCAAGCCTCAAGACCGGTGAGCGGGCGGGGTCAAGGCCGTCGGCCGCCGAAGGCGGGGGCACGCGCAGCGCCAGCCTGTGTGTCGGACATGTCCGACAGCTTGGGGGTGAAAGTCCCCTGTGTAACCTGATGGAGGTGAAGCACTAGCGAAGCGCAAGGGTGGAACCGCAAGGGACCGTCTGAAGGAAGCGTGGAGCAAAGTCGCGACCCGACGAACAGAAATCGGATACGAGGCAGCACTGGTCGGACGAGCGGGCAGGCATTCGCGAAGTCCATCTCCATCAATGGCCAGAGTTGTAAATCCGGCGGGTGTGCGATGAAGGCTGTCGGACTTACTCCGAGAGATCTGCATCGTGTCCTTCGGGACTGAGGACGCCGCAAGGTGTTTTGACCGCGATGCAGAAGTCAGCAGAGGGCGTAATAGGCCGGCTCGCCGGCTGAAGGCCCGAACGGTCCCCGATGAGGGGTTGAAGGAAAGGGCAAGTAGATCGGACGTCTCATGACCGGATCGCGACCGCCATACCAACTCGAGTTGGACTTGCCGATGCCCGCGCGGGGTGAAGCCCCGCGTCGGGACGCGCAAGAGGTCGAAACGATCGTGGCGACGGCCGAACCCAAAAGCCCGGCATCCACAGAACATCTTATGGAGGCGATCTGTGACCCAGACAATATAGAAGCGGCGTTGGATGCGGTGGTGCGCAACAAGGGAGCGCCCGGCATTGATGGTATCACCGTCAAACAACTGCCGGACATTCTGAAAGCGCGCTGGCCGGAGATCGAAGATCAACTACTGCAGGGGCGCTACCAGCCGCAACCGGTGCGTCGGGTGAGAATCCCGAAGCCGGACGGCGGGACGCGCAATCTCGGCATTCCAACCGTCATTGATCGTGTGATCCAGCAGGCAATCCTGCTGCGGCTTCAGCCGCTGTGGGACCCAACATTCAGCGAGCATAGCTACGGCTTCCGGCCGGGCCGCTCCGCTCACCAAGCGGTGGCGCAGGCGCAAGCCTACTTCATCGAAGGCTATCGGCTCGTCGTTGATATTGACCTGGCCAAATTCTTCGACCGGGTCAATCACGACCGGCTGATGGCCGCGGTGGCGGCGCGCGTCACGGACCGGCGGTTGCTCCGGCTCATCCGGAATTACCTGACGGCCGGTGTGCTCGACAACGGGTTGTTTGAGGACAGCCGGGAGGGGACCCCGCAAGGCGGCCCGCTCTCGCCGTTGCTCTCGAATCTCGTGCTGGATGAATTGGATCGCGAGCTTAAGCGTCGCGGCCACCGGTTCGTGCGTTACGCGGATGACTGTAACATCTACGTTCGCAGCGAAAAGGCCGGCCGGCGGGTCATGGAGAGCCTGACCCGCTTCATCGAACGGCGCCTCAAGCTTCAGATCAACGCGGAGAAGAGTGCCGTTGCCCGACCGTGGCACCGGACGTTCCTCGGCTTTACGGTGAGGAACGAACCGGAGTTCCGGCGATGCATCGCTGACAAGGCCATCATCCGGTTCAAGCACCGGGTGCGTGAGCTAACGCGGCGACATCGGGGCATCACCCTGGAGCGGATGATCCGCGAGCTGGTCTCATACCTGCGGGGATGGGCTGGCTACTTCGGCTTCAGCCAGTGGCGTGAGTTGCAATCCCTCGATAGCTGGATTCGGCGGCGCATTCGTTGCGTCGCCTGGGTCCAGTGGAAGACGCGTGGCAGGCGATATCATGAACTCCGGCGCCTCGGAGTACCCGGGCCAGCGGCCAGCGAGGCCGTCTTCAGCCCAAAGGGACCGTGGCGAATGAGCTTCACGAACGCAATGCACCGCGCCTTCACCAACGCGCGCTTCAAACGTCTGGGTTTGCTTCCCATGGAAAAGCTGGTGGACGCTTAATCCGCCGAACCGCCGTGGTACGGACCCGTATGCCCGGTGGTGTGGGAGGGGCGGCATCGCGAGATGCCCCCCTATCCCGATTGAGGCCGGCCGATCATCGGTCTACTTCCAACACAGTTGCTCTTGTCTCTTGAGGGGAGGATGCAAGCACAGCCCGGGCGAATCGCGCCGCGGGAATGCGGAGGTGTGTCGCGACGTCATTGCGAGCCAAGCGAAGCAATCCACTCTTTCTTCCTTGTGGCGCAATGGATTGCTTCGCGGAGCCTGTCATCGGGCGCGCATTCGGGCGACCCGTTGGCTCGCAATGACGAGCTTGGTTCTTTGCTCTTGGCTGTTTGATAATTGAATAAGAAGCGAACGCGCAATACAAATGCGTCGTCCCCGCGTACGCGCGCGTTCGCGGGGACGACGTGGAGAGATTACGTACCCGCGTCTCGTAATTCTGATGCCCGCGTCAAATCCCCAGATACGCGGCCTGAACCTGCTTGTTGTCGGCGAGCTCCGCGCTGGTGCCGTGCATGATCGCGTTGCCGCTTTCGAGCACATAGGCGCGCTGGACCAGCGACAGGGCGCGGCTGACATTTTGCTCGACCAGGAGGATCGCGGTGCCCATCTTGTGAATTTCGCCGATCTTCTCGAAGGTCACGTCGGTCATCACAGGCGCAAGGCCAAGCGAGGGTTCGTCGAGCATCAGGAGTCGCGGCTTGAGCATCAGGCCGCGTCCCACCGCCAGCATCTGCTGCTCGCCGCCGCTCATGGTGCCGGCGAGTTGCTTTCTGCGTTCGGCGAGCCTTGGAAAAATGCTGTAGACGAGTTCGAGCGTGCGAGCGCGCTCGGCCTTGGCCTTCGGCACGTAGGCGCCGATCTCGAGATTCTCGTTCACGCGTCATTTCGGGAAACACCTGACGTCCCTCCGGCACATGGGCGATGCCGAGTTCCGGAATTCGGTGCGGCGGAAACGAGGCGAGATCGGTGCCGGCGAAGGTGATCGTGCCGGAAGTGAGTTTGACCAGCCCCGAAATCGCGCGCAGCGTCGTGCTCTTGCCGGCGCCGTTTGCGCCAAGAAGCCCGACCGCTTCGCCTTCGCCGATCTCGATGGAGACATTCGAGATCGCCGGCACCGAGCCGTAGCTGGCGCTGACTTCCTCCAGTTTGAGCACTACACCCCTCCCGCCGCGGGTGGATGCACGTAGGAGCCGAGATAGGCGCGGATCACTTCCGGATTTTCCACGATCTCCTTCGGCGCGCCTTCGGCGATCTTCTGGCCGTGATCGAGCACCACGATATGGCGGGCCACCGCCATGATGGCGCGCATCACATGCTCGACAATGACGATGGTCAGCCCGCGCTGTGAAAGCTTGCCGACCAGTGCGACCGCCTGGTCGATCTCGGCCGGGTTGAGCCCGCCATGACTTCATCGAGCAACAGAAGCCGCGGCTGCGTCGCGAGCGCGCGCGCCATTTCCAGCCGGCGCTGATCGATGGTGGTCAGATCCTTCGCCGCCGTCTGCTCCCGGGCTGAAAGGCCGACGAACTCGATCGCCTCGCGCGCCTTGTCGCGCGCCACCGCCGAATTCTTGTCGCGCAGGAACGCGCCGGTCATGACGTTGCTCAGCACCGTCATGGCGCCGAAGGGTTTCGCCACCTGGAAGGTGCGGGCAAGACCATGCGCGCAGATGTCGTGAGGCTTCAGGCCGACGATCTCGCGCCCGTAGGCCATCACCGATCCGGCGTCCGGCCGGTGAAATCCGGTGATAAGATTGAAGCTCGTGGTCTTGCCGGCGCCGTTCGGCCCGATCAGCGCCACGGTTTCGTTTTCCTTCACGGTGAAGCTGACTTCCTGAACAGCGCGCAGTCCGCCGAACCGCTTGCTGAGGTTAGAGATGACGAGCGCATCTGCCATGGTGCGCCCCTACGCTTGCGCCGGTTTGCGGCTGATGAAGCGGTGCCGGGCTTCGTCGAGCATGCCCATCAGTCCCGGTCGGCCGCCAAAGGATCACCGCCATCAGGATCAGGGCATAGACCGTGAGTTGCACGCCGCCGATCGTGCTGCCGAGCCAGCTTTGCAACAGCGTCGACGTCGTCTCCAAGAGGACCGTGCCGATCACCGGGCCCCACAATGTCCCGATCCCGCCGACGATCGACACCAGCGCTGCTTCGATCGAGATGTTGAAGGAGAACGCGGTGGCCGGATCGATGAAGTAGATGTATTGGGTGTAAAACGTGCCGGCCAACGCGGTGAGAAACGCGCTGATCATGTAGATGTCGCGCTTCATCCGTGGCGCGTTGACGCCGATCGCCTCGGCCGCGTCTTCGTCCTCGCCGATGGCAACGAGGTAATATCCGATCCAGGATCGCTCGATCAGCCAAGTGACGATCAGGGCCGACAGCGAGCAGGCCGAGCGCGACGATAGTAGTACGCCGCCTTGGACTCGAATTGCATCATCAGGAACTGCGTCATCAACGGCGCGTTGCCGAGGTTCGGGATGGTGGTGCCTTCGGCGCCCCAGGCGAAGTCGCGAAACTTGAGAAAGATCAGCATCAGGGCTTGCGCGGTCGCAATGGTGGCGATGGTGAAATAGGGGCCGCGCAGGCGAAAGCACAGCCAGCCGATCGGCAGGCTTGCCAGCATCGCGACCACGCCGCCGGCAATCATCCCGATCCAGGGCGAGATGCCGAAGTTGATCTGCAGGATCGTCGAGGTGTAGGCGCCCAATCCGAAATAGGCGGCGTGCCCCAGCGAAAGCTGCTTGGCGTAACCGCCCATCAGGTTCCAGGCGGCGCCGATGAAGGAGAACAAGAGGATCCGGATGAAAATGTCGACCGCAAATGAACTCGTGACCACCAGCGGCAGGGCGATCAGGACCGCAATTCAGAATCGCAAGCAGGACGACGCTGCGTGTGCTCAAGCCCAGCGCCGTCATCGCGCCCTTCCTCCAAGGCCGGTCGGTTTGAAGGCCAGCGTCAAAAGCAGCATGGCGAACACGACGATCAATCCGGAGTCCGCGCCGACATATTGAACGCCGAGCGACTCGGCGATGCCCATCATCAGGCTGGCGACCAGCGCGCCGATCACATTGCCGAGTGTCCCCAGCACCACCGCGACAAAGGCCATCAGCACGAACACCTGGCCGACGAATGGATAGGCGGAATAGAACGGCATCAACAGCGAGCCGGCGGCGCCCGCAAGCGCCAGTGCAATGCCCAGCGCGACGCAGAATACGCGGTTGGGATTGATGCCCATCAGCATCGCCACGTCGCGGTTTTGGGCCGCGGCCCGCATCGCCTTGCCGAGATCGGTGGTGTGCAGAAAGACCCAGAGCGCGCCGCTCAGCGCCATCGCGACCACAAAGGCGATGAGTTTTGCGACGGGAATATAGAGCCCGCCGACATGAAACGCTTCATCGGAGTAGAAAGTATGGACCGTGCGATAATTGGCCGTGAACAGCATCAGGGCCAGATTCAACAGCAGAAGCGAAAGCGCAAAGGTCAGGAAAATCTGCGGCATGTCGTTCGGGCCCAGCACCCGGCGGATCAGGAAATGCTGGATCAGCACGCCCATCACGAACAGCACCGGCATCGACACGAACAGCGAGAGCAGGGGATCGATGCCGAACTGGTTGGCAAGAAAGAAGCTGATGTACATCCCGATCATCACGAATTCGCCCTGGGCGAAATTGACGATCTTGACCACGCCGAAGATCAGCGTGACGCCGATGCTGACGAGCGCGTAAATTCCGCCGATGAGCAGGCCGTTGATGACGGCCTGGGCCACTGTCTCCCACATCTGGTTGGACCGGGTTCAGATTTTCATCAGCGGTTTGCGCGCATCTTCCTTCGGGAAGACGCTGGCAAGGTCTCCGTCCTGCCACTGCACGCCGACCGGATGCCCATAGATGTTCTTGCCGTCGGGCCCGAACTTGACCTTGCCGCCCGGCGCCATCGCCGCATAGCCGGAAGAGACGTCGAGCGTCGACAGCGCTTCGCGCACCTTTTGCGGATCGGCCGAGCCCGCGCGTTCAAGCGCATCCGCCAGCATGAAGGTCTGGGCGATCAGGCCGCCGGCATATTCGAACAGGAATTCGCCGGTACGCTTCTTGAACTCGACGTTCACCTTCTGGGCGTCGTCGCTGACGTCGTGGTTCCAGTGCGCCACGCCCTTGCAGGCCTTCGGCGAGCTTGCCGACATTTTTGTAGAAAGTCCGGAATGACAAAACCGCCCGAGCCGCCATTGATCGAAACATTGAGCCCGAATTGCTTGACGGTGCGCACGATCAGGATGAGGTCGTTCAGATAGGAGACCGAGAACAGCGCGTTGGCGCCCGACGACTTCACCTTGTTGATCAAGCGGGCTCGCGTCGGTAAATCCGGCCGAATAGGGCTCGAACATCACGATCTCGACGCCCTCCGCCGGCGCGAGTTCCTTCAGTCCGTTCGACGTCGAGGTTCCGAACGCGGTGTTCTCGAAGATCACGGCAACCTTCGGCGTGTCGCTGACGAGTTTGGACATCTGCAACTGCGCGCGGGCAAATTGCGACGCCCGCGCGAACGGCGTGAAGGTGTAGGTGCGGCCCTTGTTGAGCTGATCCGAACTCGATCCCGTGATCAGCGGAACCTTGGCGCGCTCGCACACTTCGCTCGCGATCAGGGTCAGCGCGCTGGCGTAGCAGCCGTGGATCGCCGAAAGCTTGTTGCCGGTGATGAGGCGGTCGGTTTCGGTGCGCGTCACCGTGGTGTCGCTTTGCACGTCGGAAATGATCAGATTGAGCTTGGCGCCGCCGAGCGACTTGATGCCGCCGGCATCGTTGACCATTTCGACCGCGAGCTTGGCGGCGGCGACGCAGCCGACGCCGATCTGCGCCATGCTTCCGGTGGTCGGATAGAGCGCGCCGATATTGACGGGATCGGCCGCCCAGCCGCGCAACGGCACCGCGCCGAATGCGCCAGCCGCAAGCAAGCCTCCGGTCTTGAGCAGAAGTTCGCGGCGGCTTTGCCGCTTCGGCGGAACCTGATTTGGGCGAGCCTTGTCGGTAGCGGAATCCTTGCGCGCTTTTTTCATGCCATCTCCCCCTTGTGCGCGGTCGCGCTCCAGGCTTGCGTCCGCGGTTTCTTATTTCCGCCGGTCGGCGTATTTTTTAGATGGTAACCGCATTCAAGATTGTTTACAATACGGTTTTCAGTTTTATCTTCCAAATTGAAAACCAAGGCTGGCTTGCTATTCTGGTGGCTGCTCAGGCATCGGGCATCGCGTCCAAAACGGGGAAATAATGGCCGGAAAACCAGCCAAACGCGCAACTATCCGAAGGTCGAAGACCCGCCCGACACCGGCGTCCCGACCGCGCGAGCCGGCCGCTGTCGCTCATCGCAAAGCGCATCGAGGAGGACATAGTCCTGGGGCGGCGTCAACCGCGGGAGCGGCTGGTCGAGCAGGATCTCTGCGACCTGTTTCAGACCCACCGCGGGGATGTGAGACTTGCGCTTTTCGAACTCGAGAAGAAGGGCCTGGTCGGGCGTATCCCCAACCGCGGCGCGCTGGTGCGTGGGTTAACCCCGCGGGAGGTAAGGGAAATTTACGCGGTGCGCGAGGAGCTCGAGGTGATGGCGGTTCGCATCATCCCGTTTCCGGTCGCAGCCGTTGATATCGCGCGGCTGGAGGAGTTGCAGCGCCGGCACACCGCGGCCATTGCCGCGGGCGACTTGTTGACGGTCTTTTACAGCAACCTCAGTTTTCACCAGGTCCTGTTTGGGCTGTGCGGCAATGCCTGCCTGATCGAAACCATCGATCTGCTCGCGCAGAAGGTCTATGGCATCCGCTCTTATGCGAATGCATTTCCCGATGCGCTGGATCGTGCCCGCCGGGATCATCTGGACATGATCAAGGCGCTTCGCGCCTCGCGCCGGGACGAGCTCGAGGCGCTGACCCGCCGCCATCTGCAGCCGGCCCCCGAGGCCTATATCAAGGATCATGAGCGGCGCTTCGGCAAAGCCGACCTGCAATCGGCGCAGTAGTCGTCGAGGCGCCCCTTTTATTCGGCGCTGCTCACGAGCTTGATGCGCGGCGCCGTGGCCTCCATCAGGCTGCGGTAGGCGGCGAGATAGTCGAGCGCCATCCGCCGCGCCGTGAATCGCGTCTCGAACTGTTTTCGGATCGCGCCGCGATCGAGTTGGGACAGCCGGCTCGACCGCGGCAACCGCGCTGATTTCATCCTCGACGATAAAGCCCGTCAAACCTTCGTCGACGATTTCCGGAACCGAGCCGCGGTTATAGGCGATCACCGGCGTGCCGCAGGCCATCGCCTCGATCATGACGAGGCCGAACGGCTCCGGCCAGTCGATCGGAACCAGCAGTCCGATCGCGCCGCTGAGGAAGTCCGATTTTTCGTGATCGCCGATCTCGCCGATATATTCGATCAGGGGATGGTCGATCAGCGGACGGATGATCTCATCGTAATAGTCCTGATCGGCGCGATCGACCTTGGCGGCGATCTTCAGCGGGATGCCGCATCGGATCGCGATCCTGATGGCGCGGTCGACGCCCTTTTCCGGCGCGATGCGGCCGAGCACGCCGAGATAGGCAGGAGTTACCGGCGCGCGGCGTCAGCAATTTTTCCGGCAGGCCGTGATGGATGGTGCGGACCCAGTTGGCCTGCGGCACCGGGCGCCGCTGCGCATTCGAGATCGAAATCACCGGAACAGAAGCGAAGGTCGTGAATACCGGCTGGTGCTCGGGCAGATCGAGCCGGCCGTGCAAGGTGGTCAGGAACGGGGTCGGCTGGCGGGAGAACAGCGAGAACGGATAGTAGTCGAGGTGAAAGTGCAGGAAATCGAATTCTTCATCGTCACATTTTTGCCGCACGCGCTCCAGCATCACCATATGCAGCGCGTTGGGATCGCGGACCGATCCGTCGAGCCGCAGCGCCTTCGGCCATGTCGCGTCGAGTTTCGCTGAGGTCTGGGAATCGCCGCTGGCGAACAGCGTGACGTCGTTTCCCAACGCGACCAGTTCCTCGGTCAGCCAGTGTACCACCCGCTCGGTTCCGCCATAAAGTCTGGGGGGAACAGCCTCCGTCAGCGGAGCAACCTGCGCGATGCGCATCTATCCGTCTCCTGTTGTTGTCCGTGTCATCGAAGAGAAGCCCCGTCTTCGCAGCCGGCGCCGGCATGCCGCGAAGGGAACGTTTCCGCATGTGCGAAGTTCCCCAGAACACGCGCACTTCTTTCACAGGATGGTCTTGTTGATGCCATCACGCGCCGATCAGGCTCTTGCCGCTGCGACTGTTGCGCAATGCGGCGGCAAGCGGGAACCGCAGAGGCATCCGGCATTCGATCAAGCGGAACACATCGGACAAGGATTTCGTTCCTCCAACGGGTTTGCAGCACATGGACAATCTCTCAGGATACGCCAATCGTCCGTTTCCGTTCGTGCTGCGCTACCTTCGCCGGCGGCTTGCATCGCATGTCGTTATTTTCATGTCCGTCGTTGCGGCGGTTGCCTGTTCCGTGGGCACGCAATACGGCGTGAAGTTTCTGGTCGACGGCCTGTCGGCAGGTCCCGCCCACGCGGGAAGCGTATGGCTCGCATTCGTTTTTCTCATGTCGCTGATCGCCGCGGATAATTTCCTGTGGCGGATCGCGAGCTGGACGGCGAGCTTCACCTTCGTCGGCGTGACCGGCGATTTGCGCCGCGACATCTTTCGTCATCTGACCGGTCACGCGCCGAGCTATTTCTCCGACCGTCTGCCGGGAATGCTGACCAGCCGCATTACCGCCACATCCAATGCGGTTTTCTCGGTCGAAAACATGTTCGTCTGGAACGTGTTGCCGCCATGCATCGCCACAATTGCGGCCATCGCCCTGATTGGAACCGTCAGCCTGCCGATGTCGGCCGGGCTGATCGTGATCGCGGGCGGAATGGTGGTTGCGATGTTCCGATCTGGCGGCCGCGGGAAAGCCGCTGCACGACGATTTCGCCGACAAGGCCGCCGCCGTCGACGGCGAGATGGTCGACGTCATCAACAACATGCCGCTGGTCCGCGCATTTTGCGGCCTCAGCTTCGAGCACGACCGCTTTGACGCCACCGTCAACCGGGAACTGACGGCGCGGGGACGCAGCCTGCGCTATCTGGAAAAGCTGCGGCTCACTCACGCCGCCGTAACCGTCGTGCTGACGATCGCGTTGCTGGCCTGGGCGATCATGCTTTGGCAGCGCGGCGGCGCCACCACGGGCGACGTCGTGCTGGTCTGCACGCTGGGGCTTTCGATCCTGAATGCCACGCGCGATCTCGCGGTGGCGCTGGTCGATGTCACCCAGCATGTCGCGCGGCTGACCGAAGCGATCGCCACGCTGCTGCTTCCGCACGAATTGCGCGACCATCCCGAGGCCGAGCCGTTGGTCAAGAGCGGCGCGGCGATCGCCTTCAACAATATCTCGTTCCGCTATCCCGGCGGGCCTAGCGTGTTCGAGAGGTTCAGCCTTCGCATTCAGCCGGGGCAGCGGGTCGGGCTGGTCGGGCCAGTCCGGCGGCGGAAAATCCAGCCTGTTCGTGCTGCTGCAGCGGTTCTACGACGTTCAGCATGGCAGCATCACGATCGACGGCCAGGATATCGCGCGCGTCACGCAGCAAAGCCTGCGCGAGGCGATTTCGGTGGTGCCGCAGGACATCTCGCTGTTCCATCGATCGATCATGGAAAACATCCGCTACGGGCGGCCGAACGCGACCGACGACGAGGTGCTGCGCGCGGCGATCGCGGCGCGCTGCGATTTCGTCGAGACCCTGCCGGAAGGGCTTGCAACCATGGTCGGCGACCGCGGCGTCAAGTTGTCGGGCGGCCAGCGGCAGCGTATCGCGATTGCGCGCGCATTCCTGAAGGACGCGCCGATCCTGCTGCTGGACGAGGCGACCGCCGCGCTCGACAGCGAATCCGAGGAGGCGATACGCGAGGCGCTCGCCCGCCTGATGCGCGGGCGCACCGTCGATCGCGATCGCCCATCGACTTGCGACGCTGCGCAATTTCGACCGCGTGGTGATGCTGAAGGCCGGCAAGATCATCGAAGACGGCCCGCCGGACCGCCTGATGCAGGGCCAGGGGCCGTATCGCGAACTGGTAACGCAGGAAATAAGCCGCCTGGCGAAGCACGCGGCCTGACCTGCGGCAGTGGCGTTGAGTTGCGTCCATCGCAACGCTCGGGGAAGCCGATCGAGGTCAGCCACATGTCAGCCGAAGCCGTAACCCAAATCACGACCGCTCCGGACTGTCGAGACGGTCGCGGAATCGCCATTCTATATTCCGATGACCGGGCCCGCGGCGCGGCCACGGCGCTCGCTCAAGCATGACGACACCTTCATCGTGCTCGACAGCCATGGCGACATCGGCGCTTCCGCCGGCGGGCCCGATGGCCTGTTCAATGCGGACACCCGCTATCTGGCGCGGCTCGAACTCGTGCTCGACGAAGTGCAGCCGCTGCTGCTGGGATCGAATCTGCGCGACGACAATTCCGCGCTGACGGTCGATCTCACCAATCCCGACGTCTATCGCCAGGGCCGGATCGTGCTGCGCAAGGACATGCTGCACATCGTTCGCACCATCTTCCTGTGGCGCGGCGCGGCCTATCAGCGCATCGGCGTGCAGAACCACGGCGAAGATCCGGCAAGCTTCGATCTGACGCTGCTGTTCGACAACGATTTCGCCGATCTGTTCGAGGTGCGCGGCGAACGGCGTCCGCGCCGCGGCATCGGCTCGAGCAAATTGCTCGGCGCGTCCGACGTGGTGCTCGAATATATCGGGCTCGACGGCAAGTCCGCGCGTCACGGCGCTGCAGTTCGATCCGCGCCCGACGCGGCTTGCGGTAAACGCGGCGACCTATCATTTCGATCTCGCGCCGCAGCAGGTCCGATCGCTGTTCGTCGTTGCGTCCTGCAACAAGCAGACGCACCTTGGCGCCGGTGCCGTTCTTTCGCGGCCTGCTGGCGCACCGTCGCGAGATGCGCCAAATCGACCAGGGGCGCGACCAGCATCGAAACGTCGAACAACATCTTCAACGAGGTGCTGTGCCAGTCGATGGCCGACCTCAATATGCTGATGACGGATACGCCGCAGGGGCGATATCCCTATGCGGGCATTCCCTGGTATTCGACGACATTCGGCCGCGACGGAATCATCACCGCGCTGCAGATGCTGTGGATCGACCCGCGGGTGGCGCGCGGCGTGTTGAAGCGGCTTGCACTCTATCAGGCCAAGACGGTCGACCCGCTGGCCGATGCCGAGCCTGGAAAGATCCTGCATGAGATGCGCGGCGGCGAGATGGCTGCGCTGCGTGAGGTGCCGTTCGCGCAATATTACGGCAGCGTCGATGCGACGCCGCTGTTCGTGCTGCTGGCCGGTCTTTACGTCGAGCGCACCGAGCGATGACGAGACGCTGGCCGAACTTTGGCCGGCGATCG
This sequence comes from uncultured Alphaproteobacteria bacterium, assembly GCA_963722265.1. Lineage (GTDB taxonomy): Bacteria > Pseudomonadota > Alphaproteobacteria > Rhizobiales > Xanthobacteraceae > Bradyrhizobium. The sequence goes on from CAVRKR010000006.1 coordinate 1,092,397, forward strand.
AAGCCGCGTTGGGCGTGGATCGACGGTCCGGGTGATCCCGACCGCGACGGCTTCGTCGAATATCGGCGCGCATCGGAGCAGGGCTTGGCCAACCAGGGCTGGAAGGATTCCTACGACGCGATCTTCCATGCCGACGGGCGGCTCGCCGAAGGCTATATCGCGCTGGCCGAAGTGCAGGGCTATGTCTATGCCGGCAAACAGCTCGCCGCACGCTGCGCCTTGCGCTTGGGGCTGCCGGAGCAGGGCGCGGCAGCTTGAGACCGAGGCGCAGCAGCTTGCGGAGCGTTTCGAAGCTGCCTTCTGGTGCGACGAACTCGGTACCTATGCGCTCGCGCTCGACGGCAAGAAGCAGCCATGCCGGGTGCGCACGTCAAATGCCGGGCAGTTGCTGTTCACCGGCATCGTACGGGAAGATCGCGCCCGCATGGTCGCCGCCGATCTGATGCGGCCGCATTTTTTCACCGGCTGGGGCATCCGCACCGTTGCGCGCGGCGAAGCCCGCTACAATCCGATGTCCTATCACAACGGTTCGATCTGGCCGCACGATAATGCGCTGATCGCGCTTGGGCTTGCGCGCTACGGGCTCAAGCACGCGGTCGAGCAGGTGTTCAAGGCCCTGTTCGACGCCGCGGTCTACATGGATTTGCGACGGTTGCCGGAATTGTTCTGCGGATTCCGTCGAGAGAAGGGGCGGGGGCCGACGCTCTATCCGGTGGCTTGCGCGCCGCAGGCCTGGGCGAGCGCGACGCCGTTCACCTTGCTTGAGGCAGCGCTCGGACTCGAATTCGACGCACATCGCGGTGAAATTCGTCTGCGCAACCCGCGCCTGCCGGCGTTCCTCAATGAGGTGTTGCTTCGCGAACTAAGGCTGGGCTCATCGAGCGTCGATCTTCGCGTCCGTCGACACGGTGACGACGTATCGCTGGAGGTGATGGGCACGCGTGGCCAGATTCAGGTTTCGCTGGTGCTGGCGCATTAGGGGAGCCATCCGCGCCGGCCGTCTACCGAGGAGGCGATATGCGCGCTGGAATATTTCTTACGCTTCTCACCGTCGGTCTTGTGGCATGGTTTGCGGCGATATCGCGGGCGCAGGACAATGCGACCTCGCCGCAGCTGGTTCAACAGCACGACAATGCTCAGCCGGGCGCGCCGAAAGAGCCTGCACCGCCGCCGTCCGTCACCATCATCGGCGCAAGCGAAGCGCACGGCGTGCTTGGACGCGACGTCCGCAGCCCTGCCGACGAAGACATGGGGCGCATCGTCGACGTGATCGTCGACCGCGCGGGCACGGTGCGCGCGGCGGTCATCGATTTCGGCGGCTTTCTCGGCGTCGGCAGCCGCAAAATCGTCGTCGACTGGAATGCACTGCATTTCGGGCGCATCGCCAACAAGGGCGACAGCATCACGCTCGAATTGACCAAGGAACAAGTCATGGCCGCGCCCGAATACAAGGAGGGCACGCCGATCGTGGTGCTCGGTGCCTCGGGCAGCCTGCAGCCGCTGCAATTCGATAACTAGTTTTGGGCGGAGAGATATCCTGTTTGCGCATTCTTCCCGACACCCGATTGATGGGGCCCGCGCTGACGAACACGGGGCGCTGGACCGTAGGGATGGAACGCCGCCCTCGGCAGCGGAAGTCGTAACCGCTGAGACCGCACCGGCCCCCTCGCGCGAGAGCCTGCGCGGTCTCGACTGGTTCATCTTTTTTCTGGCGGATGTGCAAACCGGGTTCGGTCCATTCGTCGCGGTCTATCTGACGACGCAAAAATGGACACAGGTCGAAATCGGCACGGTGTTGTCGATCGGCGGCGTGGTCGCGCTGATTGGGCAGATGCCTGGCGGAGCCATCATCGATGCGGCGAGATCCGAACGGCTGGTCGCGGGCCTTGCCATTGCCACGATCGGCTGCAGCGCGCTAGCCTATGCGGCGTGGCCGATCTTTCCGGTAGTGGCGGCCGCCGCGACGCTGCATGCGGCGGCCAGCTGCGTGCTTGGCCCTGCGATCGCCGCGATCAGCCTCGGTCTGGTCGGTCCACTAGCGATCGGCGAACGGCTGGGACGCAATGCGCGCTTCGCATCGCTCGGAAACGGTATCGCCGCCGCCGTGATGGGCACTTGCGGCTATCTGCTGTCGAGCCGTTCGGTGTTTCTCGTCACCTTCATCCTGGCTATTCCGACCTTGCTGGCGCTGGCGCGCATTCGCGAGCGCGAGGTTGACGTCGCCCGTGCCCACGGTTCTGTGCCTCGTACGGCACCCGACGCCAAATCAACCAGCGTTCTTGTCCTGGTGCGCCAGCGGCCACTGCTGATCTTTGCGGCCAGCATATTGCTGCTTCAACTCGCCAATGGGGCGATGCTGCCTTTGATGGCGGGAGTCGTAACGACGCGCTCCAGCCAATGGGCGCCGGTATTGATCGCGGCCTGCATCATCGTGCCGCAGGCCATCGTTGCGCTGACCTCCCCGTCGGTCGGGCGCAAGGCTCAGCAATGGGGGAGGCGGCCGCTGCTGCTGATGGGTTTTGCCGCACTGGCGATTCGCGGCGTGATGTTTGCAACCGTCAGCGATCCCTATGTGCTGGTCGCGGTGCAGGTGTTCGACGGCATCACCGCCGCCGTGTTTAGCGTGATGGTGCCGTTGGTCGTCGCCGATGTCGCATTTGGCAGCGGTCACTTCAATCTTGCCCAAGGCATCGTCGGCACCGCAACCGGCATCGGCGCCTCGCTCAGCACCGTGCTCGCCGGTTACGCCAGTGACAAATTCGGCAGTACTGTTGCCTTTAGCGGGCTCGCAGCCATCGCGGCTGCAGGCCTTGCCGTGATCTGGCTTGCAATGCCGGAAACCCGACCCGGCACGCGTCCTTAGAGTTCATGCATCCATCGTATGCAGGCGCTGGCGGTTGCGAAGCACGATCTGCCGAGCGCCGGAAAAGCCGAGGACACCCTGGGTGTGGAGCTGCGACAGCGCCCTTGAGACGGTCTCCAGCGTCAGCCCGAGGTAATCGCCGATATCGCGGCGGCACATCGGCAGCGCCATCATTCCCGCCACCGCAAGCCTGCGGTCCATCTCGAGAAGGAAGGTGGCTACACGCTCCATCGCGGTCTTGCGTCCGAGAAGCAGCATATGGTCTTCGGCATGCCGCAGATCACCGGCGGTCATGGTCCAGAGCTTGCGCGCAACCTGAACGTCGGTTCCGGCGGCTTGATCGAGGCTGCGACGCTTCACCAGCCGCACGGTGGTATCGATGATGGCTTCTGCCGCCAGCCGATGCACTGCTCCCGATTCCAGCCCGAACACGTCGCCAGGCAGGTGGAAAGCGCCGATCTGACGCCGTCCGTCCGAGAGCAGTTTGTAGCTGCGAACCGCACCCGAAATCACCTGGTAGACGTATTCCGCAGGTTCATCCTCGCCGTAGATTTCCTCGTCCTTCCGGTAGGAGAATTCGGTAGCGACAAGGCCGGCATGATCCGGTAACTGCGCCAAAAGCGTCGGTAACAGGGTGGGCAACCGGGCTGACCTTGTTGCCGATGATGGAGGTAACTGAAGGGCTGAGCGACTGGGTGAGCATTGACCATCTCCTTGTGCAGCGGATGGCCGATTACTACGGGAGCCCGACGAGTCTGGAAATTTCGCTAGATATCTTAAGGAAGTTTACCTACGTATTACCCCGGAGGTCGCGCGCCTTTACTGCGGCAGGCGATTGGCGCGATTTTCCTGAATTGCGCCCCGAATATGCGTGACCAGACTGTCCTCGAGAAGGGGTTTGCGCAGAACATGCCGTACGCCGGCTGCCTTAGCGCGCGCCGAGATATTCTCGTCAGGATAGCCGGTAATGAGAATGACGGGCGCGGCAATGTCGCGGTTCCGCAGGCGGCTGGTGAGATCGATGCCGTTCAGGTCTGGCATCTTGTAATCAATCACAAAACAGTCGGCATCGGCTGGATGCACCGCACGGAGCAGCGCCGCGCCGCTCCTGAACGTGCGGACGTCAAAGCCGTCCGTCTCAAGCAGAAATCGCAGCGAGCCCAGGACGTCGGCATCGTCGTCGACCACGTAAACAGCTGGTTTTGCGGCTGAGGTCATCACGAAGACCCATGCTCCTTGCGCTGCGGAAAAATAGCCATTTTGAAAAATAGCACACGTCTGGCGAAAAACGTGCTTGATTTAGCTCAATCCTTCAACAGCCCGGCGCGCATCGCAAGCCGCACCAGTTCCGAGAGGCTGCCGGCTTGCATCTTGGTCATCACGTTTGCCCGGTAAACTTCGATGGTGCGAGGGCTGATGTCGTAGTCTCGGGCGATCAGTTTGTTGGAGAGGCCTGCGATCAGACCATCCATCACCTGACGTTCGCGCGGGCTGAGACTTGCAATCCGCGCTGCGATGATCGCGTGTGACTGCTTCGTCCTTGAGCGGCAGGCTCGTTTCCGCGGATCGCCGCATCGATCATCCCGACAAGGCGGTCGTCTTCGAAGGGCTTTTCCAGAAAATCGACGGCACCGAGCTTCATCGCCTCGACCGCAAGCGGAACATCGCCATGCCCGGTGATGATCACGATCGGGAACTTGTTATTGAGCGTCTTCATGCGTTTGAGAAGCTCGATACCGTCAATACCGGGCATGCGGACGTCGGAGACCACGCATCCGAATGGCAAGGCCCGGAAATGCATCGAGGAATTTCATGGCGGTTATCGAACAGCGTGACGTCGAAGTCGGCAGCATCGAGCAGGAAATTGAGCGAATCCCGCATCGCCGCGTCGTCGTCGATGACGTAAACCTTTCCCTTGCCCGGCATCTGTCAACTCTTCGCCTGCTGCTGTGGGCAATGTGAAGCGAAAAGTCGCCCCACCCGAGGCATTGCTTTCCGCCCACATCCGTCCGCCGTGGGCTTCGATGATCGAGCGGCTGATGGAAAGTCCCACCCCCATCCCGGTCTCCTTTGTCGTAAAGAAAGTCTGAAACAGGCTGGCCTTGACGTCATCCTGGAAGCCCGAACCGGTGTCGGACACCGCAACCTCGATCATGTCGTCGACGACTTCGGCGTTGGATACGATTAGTTCGCGTTGCGGCGATTGCGCCATCGCCTCCAGCGCATTGCGAAACAAGTTGACCAGAACCTGCTGAATCTGGACGCGGTCGACCAGCACAAGGTCGAATTCTCGGATTCAGATTGAAGCGAAGCTGAATGTTCTGGTCACGGGCGCCCGACAGGCCAAGCGCGCCGGCTTCCTCGATCAGCTTCGAAAGGCTTTCGACAGCCGCTTCTCGGATTCACCGCGCGAAACGAAGTCGCGCAGGCGGCGTATGATCTGGCCGGCGCGAATCGCCTGTTCGGCCGCGCGGTCCATGGCGCTTTCGATTTTCGGCGCATTGGGATCGATGCTGCCGGCCAGCAGGCGGCGCGAGCCTTTCATGTAGTTGCTTATGGCCGCTAGCGGCTGATTGAGCTCATGCGCCAGCGCGGACGCCATCTCGCCCATCGCGCTCAAGCGGGAAATATGAACGAGCTCGGATTGTAGCTCCTGGAGCCGGGCCTGCGTTTGCTGGTGTTCGGTGAGATCGCGGACGAAGCCCGTGAAGTATGGCACCCCACCGGATTCCATTTCGCCGATCGACAGGTGCATCGGGAAAGTCGTGCCGTCCCTTCGACTGCCGGTCACAATCCGTCCGATGCCGATGATGTGCCTTTCGCCGGTGGCGCGGTAACGCAACAGATATCCGTCGTGACGGACCCGATCCGGCATAGGCATCAGTTCGCTGACATTCTTGCCGATGGCCTCGTGTTCAGAATAGCCGAACAGCCTCTCGGCCGCGGTGCTGAAAAATTGAATGATGCCATCGCCGTTGATGACGATCATGGCATCCGGCACCGTATCGAGGATCGAGCGGAGGTGGCTCTCCCGTGTCCTCAGGGCGTCTTCGAGCTGCTTCTCCTCATCGATTTCAAGAACAATGCCGCTGACATGGCGCGGGGCCCCGCTGTCGTCCCTGACGAGACCGCCGCGTGCGCGAATCCAGTGACCCGAGCCCGAACCTTCGCCAATCTTGAAGGAAACGTCCATTTTGACGCCGTTTTCGGCCACCCGCTTGATCGCCTGCTCTATGCGCTTGCGATCCGCAGGCTTCAGGAGGGAAAGAAACAGCTCGTAGGTGACGGGTTGATCGGGCGTGACCCCGAAAAGGCTCCTCGCCGTGTCGGACCACTCCAGTTTTCTCGTCGTAAGATCGAGATCCCAGGTACCGACGCCAAACCCCTCGATTTGGAGTCTTAGACCCTCATTGCGGATCGGGTCCTCGGGCGATGGTCGTATTGTGCCGGGCACGCTCAAGCCTTCACTTCCGTCTCATCCGCCCCGTCCCTCACGACTGGGCCGGCCTCTTCGAGCCCCCCGCGGCAAGCGGGACGTCCGCAAACCGTATGGGTCCCAAAGTCCTGCAAACAGACCATAACTTTCGCCGAACGAGGGTGCGGATGCAAGTTCTCCCGGGCGGAAATCGAGCCCAGATTTCGCCTCCTGAGCGGGGCGGGCCAAGCTCGTTACCGTGCTGTTTCCGGTAGTGATCGGCAATTTGATCTATCTCATCCTGCTCCTCGATTTCGGCGCTAGGATTTTCAACAACGATGGAGGAATTGGATGACATACGCGACCGTGATGGTCAGTCTGGCGCTTGATCAGCCCAATGCGGCGCGGCTTGCCGTCGCTGGTCAGATCACCGAAAGGTTCGACGCGGTCATGATCGGCATTGTGGCGTCGGTATTCAGTCCGCCACTTTATTTCACCACCGGTGAACAAGCCCAAATCGTGATCGACCAGGGTGAGGCCTCGATCAAGCGGCGCATGTCGGAACTCGAAGTTCAATTTCGCGAGGCGGCCAAGAATCGGGCAAAATTCATCGAATGGCGTTGCGCGACCGACTTTCCGGCACGTTATGTCTTGCAGGAAGCGCGCTCCGCCGACATCGTCGTGACCGGCGGACGCAGCGATGCTTTTTCCGATCCGTTCGCCATGGTCACCCCGAGAGATCTGGTGATGGAGGCAGGGCGGCCGCTGTTGGTCGTCCCCGATTCCGTCGAATGGCTCGATTTGCGAAGCCAGCTCGTGGCGTGGAAGGACACGCCAGAGGCGAGGCGGGCAATCGCTTCCTCATTGCCGATGTTGCGCAAGGCCAAGGACGTCACCGTCGCAGAGATCGTGGAAAAAGACGGCAGTGAGGCGGCAGCAGTCGCGCGCGTTCGCGACGTGGTGACCTGGCTGTCACGCCACGGCGTTGCCGCCTCGAGAACTCGTCGCGGCGCAAAATCATGACCGGGATGCGACCGCTCAGCTCGACGCGATGGCTGGTGACGTCGGTGCCGGGGTGATCGTCGCCGGCGCCTACGGCCATTCGCGATTCCGCGAATTGGTTCTCGGCGGCATGACTCAGCATTTGATCACCCAGACCGGGCGTTGCGCGCTGCTGTCGCATTAGAAGTGAGAAGTTACTGTGCAACAAAGTTGATTGGATCGCGCCTTGTACAAATTTCTGCAGCAAACGGTCGCCGATTGCATGACCCGCAACGTCAAGAGCGTGACTCGCCAAATGATCGGTTCGCGAGTTGAATCGAGATGTTTGAGCGGGACGATTTCAATACCTATCCGGTCGAAGAGGAAGGCCAAGTTGTCGGGATCGTCACCAAATTTGACGTGCTGAAATGTTTTGCCTTTACGCCCAATCAAATGGTTCCGCGATACGACGACTTGATGAACAAGACCGTTGCCGACATCATGATCTCGGCATTCATCTACGTCAACGCCGATACCAAGCTGACACGGGTACTGCAGCTCATGGTCGAGCACCGGATCAGGAGCATTCCGGCGATCGACAGTGACAGTAGATTGGCGGGCATTATTGCCCGTGAGGACGTTCTCGGGGCGCTTGCCGCCAGCACTCAGGGCGACAAATAGGAACAGAAGGTACTCCCCAGGTGCCGCGCCGGGCATGCTCGGGCGTGGGTAGCCCGTGCAAATACGGTCTCGGGGGCGGATCATCGGTTTTGCGTCCCTGGTGAGGACCTCGTTTCCACGCGCAGCGTTGCCGCCTCCGTTTTCCGGACAGCAAAAGTTGATCTCGATCAAATCGCGACGCCAGCAGCTGTGGTTGTTAGCGCTGGTTTCCCTCAGAGAGATTCCCCCATGAGCCAGGCCGTTAATTCGAAGTCGATGACCATTGGTGAGAGTGGCTTGGCGGTCTTCTTTACGGTGACCGCCTTTCTCTGCATGATCGGCGCGGCCAAAGCCGTAGATGCCCCATTCGCGTTCCATGCAACTCTCGCCGCGGCGGCAAGCCTTGCATCGGTTTTTGTCATTCTCAACCGGTACTTCGACCGTCCTGCCGTGTTGCCGCTGCAGGAAATCAACGGCCGACCGAATTACAATTTGGGTCCGGTCAAGTTCTCTGCAGTCATGGCGGTGTTCTGGGGCATCGCCGGATTTACCGTCGGACTGATCATCGCTCTCCAACTCGCCTGGCCGGCGTTCAATTTCGATCTGCCGTGGACCAGTTTTGGCCGGATGCGTCCGCTGCACACGTCGGCGGTGATTTTTGCCTTCGGCGGCAACGTCCTGATCGCGACCTCGTTCTACGTCGTGCAGAAGTCGTCGCGGGTTCGCCTCGCCGGCGATCTCGCACCCTGGTTCGTCGTTGTCGGCTATAACTTCTTCATCCTGATCGCCGGCACCGGTTATTTGCTCGGGGTCACGCAAAGCAAGGAATATGCGGAGCCGGAATGGTATGCGGATCTTTGGCTGACGGTCGTCTGGGTGGTCTATCTGCTGGTGTTCCTCGCAACGCTCATCAAGCGCAAGGAACCGCATATCTTCGTCGCCAACTGGTTCTATCTCGCCTTCATCGTCACGATTGCCGTGCTTCATCTCGGCAACAATCCTGCGCTCCCTGTGTCGGTGTTCGGCTCGAAGTCATATATCGCCTGGGGCGGCGTTCAGGATGCGATGTTCCAGTGGTGGTACGGGCATAATGCCGTCGGCTTCTTCCTGACGGCCGGCTTCCTTGCCATCATGTACTATTTCATTCCAAAGCGCGCCGAGCGGCCGATCTATTCGTACCGCCTGTCGATCATTCACTTCTGGGCGCTGATCTTTCTCTATATCTGGGCGGGCCCGCATCACCTTCACTATACCGCGTTGCCGGACTGGGCCCAGACCCTCGGCATGACATTCTCCATCATGCTGTGGATGCCTTCCTGGGGCGGCATGATCAACGGCTTGATGACGCTGTCGGGTGCCTGGGACAAGCTGCGAACCGATCCCGTACTGCGCATGCTCGTGGTGTCGGTCGCTTTCTACGGCATGTCGACCTTCGAAGGCCCGATGATGTCGATCAAGGTCGTGAATTCGCTCAGCCACTATACCGACTGGACCATTGGCCACGTCCATTCGGGTGCGTTGGGCTGGGTCGGCTTCGTTTCGTTCGGTGCGCTGTATTGCTTGGTGCCCTGGCTGTGGAATCGCAAGGGGCTTTACAGCCTCAAGCTCGTCAACTGGCACTTCTGGATCGCGACCATCGGAATCGTTCTCTACATCTCCGCGATGTGGGTATCCGGAATCCTGCAGGGCCTGATGTGGCGTGCCTACACCCCGCTCGGCTTCCTCGAATATTCCTTCATCGAGACCGTGGAAGCGATGCATCCGTTCTACATGATCCGTGCGGCGGGCGGCGCGTTGTTCCTGATCGGCGCTCTGATCATGGCTTATAACCTCTGGATGACGGTGCGCGCCGGCGAGGCGGAAGTGCAGTCGCCAGTTGCTCTTCAACCGGCGGAATGAGGCGCTGACAAAATGTCATTCTGGACTCGGCATCATATCTTCGAAAAGAATTCGATCATTCTGGTCATCGGAATTCTCGCGGTCGTCGCGATCGGCGGGCTCGTCGAAATCATCCCGCTGTTCTATCTGAAGAGCACGATCGAGGTGGTCGACGGCATCAGGCCCTATACCCCCCTGGAGCTGACCGGCCGCAACATCTACGTCCGCGAGGGGTGCTATCTCTGCCACTCGCAGATGATCCGGCCGCTGCGCGACGAGGTTGAACGCTACGGCCATTTCTCGCTAGCCGCCGAAAGCATGTACGATCATCCGTTCCAGTGGGGATCGAAGCGAACGGGTCCGGATCTTGCACGCGTCGGTGCCAAGTATTCCGACGAATGGCACGTCACGCACCTGACCAATCCGCGTTCGATCGTTCCCCAGTCGGTGATGCCCGGCTATGCATTCCTGGCCGAAACCGAAGTCGATGCCGCTAATATCGCCGATCACCTGCGAACGAGCCGTAGTGTCGGCGTGCCGTATACGGACGATCAGATCGCCAATGCCGCTGCAGATCTGAAGGCGCAAGCAGATCCAGACGATGCCGGAGCGGATGCCTTTACCAAGCGCTATCCGAAAGCCGCCGTACGCAACTTTGACGGCAAGGCCGGCGCTCCGACCGAAATGGACGCGCTGATTGCCTATCTGCAGATGCTGGGCACGTTAGTCGATTTCAAGCTCTACAATGAAAAAGCCAATCTTCGCTGAGAAGGCAGAACGATGCGCGCAATTCTAACGGTTCAGAATTTTATCTCCGATTTTGTCACGATGTTCTGGACCCCGATCTTCGTCGGGATCTTCCTGGCAATCGTGACTTATGCGCTTTGGCCTCGCAACCAGTCAGCTTTCGACGAGGCGTCGAAGATACCGTTGCGGGAGGAGTGAAAGAAACATGGCTGAACAGAACGAAATCGATCACGTCTCCGGCAAGACGACCACGGGTCACGAGTGGGATGGTATCAAGGAACTCAACACGCCGCTGCCGCGGTGGTGGGTCCTGACCTTCTATGCCACCATCATATGGGCGATCGGGTACTGGATCGTATATCCGGCGTGGCCGCTGGTGTCGAGCTACACCACCGGGGTACTGCATTATTCGTCCCGGGCGGATGTTGCGGTCGAGCTGGCAAATCTGGAAAAGATTCGCGGTGAGAAAATGGTCGCGCTCGGCTCGGCCGCTCTCGCCGATATCGAGAAAGATCCGGCGCTGCTCGCTTTGGCGCGGGCCCGCGGCAAGACGGTCTTCGGCGACAATTGCGCGCCATGCCATGGCAGTGGCGCCGCCGGCGCAAAAGGTTATCCAAATTTGAACGACGACGATTGGCTCTGGGGCGGCACGCTTGATCAGATCATGCAGACGATCCAGTACGGCATTCGCTCGGGACACCCCAAAGCTCACGAGAGCACGATGCTGGCCTTCGGCAAGGACGCAATCCTCAAGCCGGAGGAGATCGTCACCGTCGCCAATTACGTTCGGTCGTTGTCGGGTTTGCCGACGGCAAAGGGATATGACCCGGCTACAGGCAAGAAGATCTTTGCGGAAAACTGCGTATCTTGCCATGGCGATACCGGCAAAGGAAATCAGGATCTCGGCGCGCCCAATCTCACCGACAAGATCTGGCTCTATGGTTCCGACGAGGCAACTCTCGTCGAGACGATCTCCAATGGCCGCGCAGGCGTCATGCCGGCCTGGATCGGGCGGCTTGATCCCTCCACGATCAAGGCCATGGCGGTTTACGTCCACTCCCTCGGCGGAGGACAGTGACCGCTGGCGTGCAGCGGGACCACGGGAATCCGCCGGCTGTTTGAGCTGGATCAACCGCGCGTGGCGGAGTTGGTCCTAGGCTAGATGAATCCACATGAACAAGGCCGTGCTCCCGACCGAAATCGAAATTGATGCGGACGGGCCGCTTTATGCGGCCCGTAAGCAGGTCTATCCGCAGAGTGTCTCGGGAACCTTCCGCCGCATCAAGTGGGGGTTGATGGCATTCTGCCTCGGCGTCTATTACCTGCTGCCCTTCGTGCGCTGGAACAGGGGCCTCGGGGCGCCTGATCAGGCGGTGCTGGTGGACCTGCCAAATAGCCGGTTCTATTTCTTCTTCATCGAGCTGTGGCCTCAGGAGGTTTACTATTTCACCGGGCTATTGATCGTTGCCGCCATCACGCTGTTCCTGATGAATTCGCTGGGGGGCCGCATCTGGTGCGGATATCTCTGCCCGCAGACGGTGTGGACGGACTTGTTCTACGCCGTCGAACGCATGGTCGAAGGTGACCGGCGCGAGCGCATGCGCAAGGCGGCGGCGCGAGGGTCGCGGAAGCTCGAGCGCTTCGCAGAATGATCCTGAAACATTCGATCTGGCTTTTGATCGCATGGTGGACCGGCGGTGCCTGGGTTCTTTACTTCAACGATGCTCCGACTCTGGTAAAGCAGCTTGCCACCTTCCAGGCGCCGATGTTGGCCTATATCTGGATCGCGATATTGACGGCGACGACCTACCTGCTCGCAGGCTTCATGCGCGAACAAGTCTGCGTCTATATGTGTCCCTGGCCGCGCATCCAGGCCGCCCTGACCGACGAGTGGGCGCTCAACGTCACTTATAAATACGACCGCGGCGAAAAGCGCACGTCGCTGAAGAAGGCGAACGAATTGCGCGCGCTCGGCCAGACCGCCGGCGATTGCGTCGATTGTTATCAATGCGTCGCCGTCTGCCCGACCGGGATCGACATTCGCGACGGCGCGCAGCTTGATTGCATCCAATGCGGCCTGTGCATCGACGCCTGCGACGCAGTCATGAAGAAGATCGGTCGGGAAACGCGCCTGATCGGCTACGATAACGACATCAACATCCAGCGGCGCCTGGCCGGCAAGCCGCCGATCTACCGTTTCGTTCGCCCGCGCACCATCGTCTACACCGCGATGATCGCGGGCGTTGCCGCGATCATGCTGTATGCACTGCTCACGCGCTCGCTGCTTGACGTCAATGTCTTGCACGACCGCAATCCGGTTGCGGTGAGACTGAGCGATGGCTCCATTCGCAATGCCTATACGGTTCGCTTCCTGAACAAGCGGGCTTTCGATCGTGTCGTGGCGATCGACCTCGACGGTCCCGCGAACGCGACCGTCCACGTTATCGGCGCCGATTCCGTGACGCCGGACCGTCCCATGATCATTCTTGCCCGCGACACGACCACCGAATTGAGGCTTCTGGTAACCGCGCCGTCCGAAGACAATCCGGAGAAGTCGATCCCGGTGAAATTCCGCGTCACCGATATCGGGTTGGGAGAGGTTGCTTCGGCGACCGACAACTTCGTCTCGCCATGAGATTTTGAGGAGTTATGCATGAACAGGCCGCTAGCTTCGCCAAAGCCTTTGACCGGGCGCTTTGTGCTCTTGACGCTGCTTGGGTTTTTCGGCGTGGTGTTTGCCGTTAATTTTCTGATGATGAAGCTTGCGATCGACACCTTGCCGGGGACGGAGGTCGACAGCGCCTATAGCGCAAGTCTCGGCTACGAGAAGGAGATCGCAGCCGCGCATGATCAGGACACGCGGAACTGGCAGGTCGACGCCCATATTCAGCGTGGTCCGAATGGCGATGCGATGCTGCAGGTCGAGGCGCGCGATAATGGTGGTGCGCCGATATCGGGCCTGAAGTTTCGGGGCCGTCTCGAGCGGCCAACCGACCGCCGCGCCGATCGGCCGGTTGAGCTGGCGGAAGTCGGGATTGGCATTTATCGCGGCACTGCGTCTCTGATCGCGGCCGGGCAATGGGATCTGGTGATCGAAGGCGATGCTGCCGGACAGGCGGATGTTCTTGTCGAAAAATCGCATGGTCTTGAACTAACGGGACCGCTCCATGCAAGCGACGCGGGATTTTTCACATTATGTAAGGGATCTGGGCGCAGGCCTGCAGCACATCGATCTGGCGGTCGAGGGCGTCAATTGCGCCGGTTGCATGTCGAAAATCGAACGCGGGCTTTCGGCGATACCCGATGTTACGCTTGCGCGCGTCAACCTCACTGACCGCCGCGTCGCGCTGGAATGGAAGCAGGGCGCGCTTGATCCCGCCAATTTCATCGATCGGCTGGCCGAGCTTGGGTACAAGGCCTATCCGTTCGAAACCGCCGATGCCGAAGCTGCGGAGAACGAGCAGTCGCGTTTTCTGCTGCGGTGCCTCGGCGTCGCGGCGTTCGCCACGATGAACGTGATGATGCTTTCCGTTCCGGTGTGGTCCGGCAACGTCAGCGATATGCTTCCCGAACAACGCGATTTTTTCCATTGGCTGTCGGCGCTGATCGCGCTGCCGGCCGCGGCCTATGCGGGACAGCCTTTCTTCCGGTCGGCATACCGGGCGTTGCGAACGCACAACGTCAATATGGACGTTCCGATCAGCCTCGGCGTTTTGCTCGCGCTCGGCATGTCGCTCGTCGAGACCTTAAACCACGCCCCGCACACCTATTTCGATGCGGCGATCATGCTGCTGACGTTCTTGTTGGTCGGCCGCTATCTCGATCAAAGCATGCGGCGACGAACGCGGGCAGTGGCTGGAAATCTTGCCGCACTGAAGTCGGAGACCGCCACCAAATTCATTGGCAACGGCGAGATTGCGGTTGTGCCCGTGGCTGCGATTGACCCCGGCGATATCGTCCTGTTGCGGCCGGGCGAGCGCTGCGCGGTCGATGGCACGGTGATCGACGGTCGCTCCGAGATCGACCAGAGCCTGATTACCGGCGAGACCATCTACGCGCGGGCGGAATCCGGCACTGCGGTCTATGCCGGCTCGCTCAACATATCCGGCACCTTGCGCGTACGGGTCTCGGCGGCGTCGGAAGGTACGCTTGCTTTCGGAGATCACGCGGCTGCTCGACAACGCGCTGCAGGCGCGTTCGCGCTACATTCGCCTCGCGGACCGGGCATCTCGCCTTTATGCACCCGTCGTGCATGTCACCGCGCTGCTGACGGTATTGGGCTGGGTTCTCTTCGGGGCGAGCTGGCATGATGCCATCGTCACCGGTGTCGCCGTTCTCATTATCACATGTCCCTGTGCGCTGGGGCTTGCCATTCCAACCGTGCAGACGGTTGCCTCGGGCGCGATGTTCAAGGCTGGCGTCTTGCTCAATTCGGGCGATGCAATCGAACGTCTGGCCGATGTCGACCACGTCATCTTCGACAAGACGGGCACGCTGACCTTGCCTGACCTTGAGGTGGTGAACGCGGCCGACGTGCCCGCATTCGTGCTGGATATCGCCGGGCAATTGGCGCTCGCCAGCCATCATCCGGTCGCGGCCGCGGTGGCACGGGCTTCCAACGTGAAATCGCCATTGATGGGTGCGAGCGAAGAACCTGGACAGGGGGTACGCGGCAAGGTCGGCGGGTTGGAAGCACGGCTTGGTCGTCCATCGTTCTGCGGCGCAGAGCAATTGGCCGCCGAGCGCGCGAGCCTTGATCCGGAAGCCTCCCTCGTTGCCTTCAGTTTCTGCGAAACCAGGTACGTATTTTCCGTCCGGCAGGCGTTGCGCGCCGACGCTGCCGCAATGATCTCGGAACTGAAAAAACGCAGCATTGCGGTTGAAATTCTCTCCGGCGATCGGGAGCCGGCAGTTCGAGCTGCCGCACAGGCGCTCGGGGTTGATGTATGGCGCGCGGGCGTGACGCCGGCCGACAAGATCGCGCGGATCGAGGAGTTGAAGGGCAGCGGATACAAGGTGATGATGGTCGGCGACGGGTTGAACGACGCGCCGTCGCTGGCCGCGGCGCACGTCTCGATGTCGCCGATCTCTTCGGCACATTTGAGCCAGGCGACCGCCGATCTGGTTTTTCTTGGCAAGCCGCTGGCGCCGGTGGTCGCAGCCATCGACTTCGCGCGCAAGGCGTTGCACCTGATGCGACAAAATCTCTGGCTCGCGGTCGGCTATAACATCATTGCGGTTCCGATCGCGATCAGCGGGGTGGTGACGCCCTTGATCGCGGCGGCGGCGATGTCCGGCTCATCGATCCTCGTGATGCTGAACGCGCTTCGCGCCCGCCACGCTTCGCAAGGGAGAGTGTCATGGAAGTGATGGTAATCCTGGTGCCACTGGCGCTCGGTCTGGGGCTCGCGGGCCTGCTTGCATTCCTCTGGTCGCTGAAAAGCGGACAATATGACGACCTCGAGGGCGCGGCTTGGCGCGCGATCGCCGACGACGATCCCATCCCGGAAAACGAACCGGCCGAACACGCCCCTTAGGGCGACACCGTCCTCCTGTAAAGCCTGCCGTAACAGGCTGCCGAAACATCCCAGCTGAAAGAACGAGACATCGCGC
Source organism: uncultured Alphaproteobacteria bacterium (assembly GCA_963722265.1). Taxonomy (GTDB): domain Bacteria; phylum Pseudomonadota; class Alphaproteobacteria; order Rhizobiales; family Xanthobacteraceae; genus Bradyrhizobium. The sequence goes on from CAVRKR010000006.1 coordinate 1,108,554, forward strand.
TGCGGCGCATGGTGTCGAGGCGATCCTTTGCCAAGAAGGTCGAGAAGGCGCGCCGGATGCCGCCGAGGAATGACTCGGTGGAGGGTTCGGAAAACAGAAATCCGGTTTCACCGTCGGTGATGGTTTCCGCCAGCCCGCCGGTTTGATGTCCGATCGGGAGTGAGCCGAACTTCTGCGCATACATCTGACTGAGCCCGCACGGCTCGAAGCGCGACGGCATCAGCGTGAAGTCGCTGCCCGCGAAAATCCGCCGCGCCTGGCCGTCGTTAAATCCGATCGCCACCCCGATCGCATCCGGCCTGCGGCGACGCGCATCGACCAATGCCTGCTCGATCTCGGGTTCGCCGCTGCCGGTCACGACGATCTGTCCACCCGCGTCGATAATCTCGTCGGCGGCCGACAGCACGAGGTCGATGCCCTTCTGGTGCACGAGACGGGCGACAAGACCGAAGATCGGGCCGCGCGACACCGCAAGACGGAATTGCTGGCGGACATAATCGGAGTTTGCGCGCTTGCCCTCCCAGTCGCCGGCGCCAAACGGTTGCGCAAGCTGGGCACAGACGCGCGGGTCCCAGCTCTCGTCGATGCCGTTCAATATCCCCGTCAGTTGTTCGGCGTCGGAGCGGCGGCGAAGCAGACCCTCGAGCCCACAGCCGAGTTCGGGGGTGGTGATCTCCCTGGCGTAGGTCTCGCTGACGGTGGTCAGGTGAGTGGCATAGATGATGCCGCCCTTGAGGAAGGAAAGCTTGTCGTAGAATTCGAGACCGTCGATGTGAAAGGAATCTTCGGGTGCGCCGATCCGGCGCAGCGACTCCTTCGCGAACAGGCCCTGATAGGCCAGATTATGGATAGTCAGAATGCTGGGGATCTGGACCGCATTCCAGGCGAGGTAGGCTGGCACCAGCGCCGCCTGCCAATCATTGGCGTGAACCAGATCGGCTGCCCAATTCTTGTCCAGCGTACCTGCCGCAAGTTGAGCAGCCACCGAGGCCAGTCGTCCGAAGCGAACATCATTGTCGGGCCAGTCACGGCCCGACGGATCGCCGTAAGGGTTGCCCGGCCGGTCGTACAATTCCGGGCACAGGAGCACGTAAACGGGCAAGCCATCCCTGGTCGATCCGAGCGCGAGCGAGCAGGCCGGCATCTCCGCCAAGGCCGGTGATTGGCCGATAATTTCGAGATGGGTGAATTGTTCGACGGCGTCGCGGTATCCGGGGAGCAGGATCCTGACGTCACACCAGCGGCGCAGCGCCCGGGGGAGTGCCGCCGAAACGGCAGCCAGCCCGCCCACCCGGACGAAGTCGTCCATTTCCGTGGTAACGAACAGGACTCTCACCAAAACACCTCATAAGGCGCTTGAAGTAGCTCCGACTATGCAAGAACAGTTCCAGTTTTTCCGCTGGTTGGAGAAGGACTTCTTCGCGACCCCTCCACCATCTCTGGCCCGCGCCGGGGAGAACGCTTTTCCGGCGGACCGCCGCCCTCTAGGGTGACGCCAAGGCCCAAGGATATACAAGACCAAAGCGTAGGCAGCCCAAAAGGGAGTTCTGCAATGACAATAACGGGCGCAGATGAGGCGAATACGACAGGGAGCTTCCACGGGCTTCGCGTCCTCGATTTTTCGACCACGATTGCCGGCCCGCATTGCGCGCGGATGCTTGCCGATATGGGCGCCGAGGTCATCAAGATCGAGTCCGCGGACGGAGAGACGATGCGAATCCGCCCGCCGGTTCGCAACGGCTTCTCCAGCCTGTTCGGCCATCTCAACGCCGGCAAGAAAAGCCTCGTGCTCGATCTGAAGTCGCCGGATGCGGTCGACGCGATCCGCCGGCTGGTGAAAAGCGCCGATATCGTCGTTGAAAATTTCCGACCCGGCGTGATGCGGAGATTGAAGCTCGACTATGCCTCCCTGCAGCCGCTCAATCCGAAGCTGATCTATTGTTCGATCTCCGGATACGGCCAGACCGGCCCGTCGGCGGAGTTGCCGGCGTATGCCCCGGTGATCCATGCCGCCTCCGGTTACGACATGGCCCATTTGTCGTATCAGCCGGGGCGGCACCGCCCGGACTATTGCGGCGTCTATCACGCCGACGTGCTGACCGGCGTCTATGCTTTCGGCGCCATTTCGGCCGCCTTGTATCAGCGCGAGCGCAGTCACAAGGGCCAGCACATCGACGTGTCGATGCTGGAATCGATGCTCACCCTGACACCGAACGAAGTTCAGTGGTCGCAATTCGACGTGACGCCGCCGAGCCGGCCGATGTTCGGTCCCGTCGAGACGGCCGACGGATATGTGATGGTGACGGTCGCCAGCGAAAAGACGTTCCAGGGGTTGATGGAGGCTTGCGGCCGAGTCGGAATGGATCAGCGATCCGCGCTTTGCCAAATATGCCGACCGGCGCGATCACTGGACCGATCTGATGGAAGGCGTCGAGACCTGGTCGCGCGCGATCACGACCGAAGCATGCCTTGCCGAATTGAATGCGCATGGCGTTCCCTGTTCGGCCTATCGCACGGTGGCGGAAGCGTTGTGCGATCCGCAGATCGCCCATCGCGGCGCGCTGGCCGAGGTGGAAGACGGCGGCGGCACGTTCAAGGTCGTCAATTTGCCCTTCAGAATGTCCGGAACCAAGGTCGCCGCCGGAAAGCGCGCGGCCACGCTCGGCGAACATACGGAGGCGCTGCTTCGCGAGAGCGGCATTTCCGAGCATCAGATCGCGGCCCTGGTCGAAAAATCGCGGCCCGCCGAGCGTAGTGCGGGGGCCTTGCCGGAGCGGGCGGTTCCGGCCTATCAGAAAGGCTAAAGACGGAGAGAAGCGATGAGGAGTTTCCAGGTCGCCGATTTCAATGCGCCGCTGAAGGAGGTCGAACAGCCGACGCCGCAGCCCCTGGGAACGCAGGTCCTGATCAGGGTGAAGGCGGCCGGCGTCTGCCATAGCGATCTGCACATCTGGGAAGGCGGCTACGACCTCGGCCACGGGCGCAAGCCGCTTTCGCTGAAAGACCGCGGCGTGTCGCTGCCTTTGACGATGGGGCACGAAACCGTCGGCGAGGTGCTGGCCTTCGGTCCCGACGCGAAGGCCGACACGTCGGGCGTGAGGGTCGGCGACGTCGCGCTGGTCTATCCCTGGATCGGCTGCGGCAAATGCGAGACTTGTCTGGCGGGCGACGAAAACATGTGCCTGAAGCCGGCCTCACTCGGGGTCTATTGTGACGGCGGCTATGCCGACCACATGATCGTGCCGCATCCAAAATATCTGCTCAATCTGCAGGGCCTCGATCCCGTCACCGCCGCGCCCTATGCGTGTTCTGGCGTCACCACCTACAGCGCCCTGAAAAAGGTGGAGTCCGCTTTCCACACCCCGATCGTCATCTTCGGCGCCGGCGGCCTTGGCCTGATGGCGTTGTCGCTGCTCAAGGCGATGGGCGGCAAGGGCGCCATCGTCGTCGATATCGATGCGCGCAAGCGCGAAGCCGCGGAGCAGGCCGGCGCGCTCGCGACCGTCGACGGCTCGGCGCGCGGACGCGCTCGAGCAACTGGCCGCGAAGGCGGGCGGGCCGATCCGCGCCGTGATCGATCTCGTCGGCAACGCCAAGACCGCGCAGCTCGGCTTCGACTGCCTGACCAAGGGCGGCAAGCTCGTGATCGTCGGCCTGTTCGGCGGCGGCGCGCCCTGGGCCTTGCCGCTGATTCCGATCAAGGCGGTGACGATCCAGGGCAGCTATGTCGGCAATCTCCGGGAGACGGCCGAGCTGCTCGATCTCGTGCGCGCCAAAAGATCGCGCCGATCCCGGTGACGCGCGATGCCGCTCGCCAAGGCCAATGAGGCGCTGGTCGATCTGCAAAAGGGCAGGCTGGTCGGCCGCGCGGTGCTGACGCCGTAGATTACCGTCATTGCGAGCCAACGGGTCGCGCGCCCGCGCGCCCGATGACAGGCTCCGCGAAGCAATCCATTGAGCCGCAAAGGAGGAATGGATTGCTTCGTCGCTTCGCTCCTCGCAATGACGGCCAAAATCCCGTATTGTCTTCGACCCACCCCAAGGAAACTCCATGTCAGCCAATAACGCGCTCCACATCGCCGTGCTTGCCGGTGACGGCATCGGGCCAGAGGTCATGGCGCCGGCGCTTGAGGTCTTGCGCAAGATCGAGGCGACGACCGACCTGAAGTTTCGCTTCACCGAGGCGCCAGCCGGCGCCAACCATTATCGGGAGACCGGCAAGTCGATGCCGGACTCGACGGTTCGGCTGTGCGAGGAGGCCGATGCGATCCTGCTCGGCGCCTGCGGCCTGCCGTCGGTGCGCTACCCCGACAACACCGAGATCATGCCGCAGGTGGAGCTGCGCTTTCATTTCGACCTTTACGCCGGCGTGCGGCCGGCGCGGCTGATCCCCGGCGTGCCGAGCCCGATCGTCGGCGCGGAACAGCGCGGCATCGACCTCGTCGTGATCCGCGAATCCACCGAAGGCCTGTTCGCCTCGATGGGAAAAGGCGTTGTCACCCATGAGGATGCGCGCGAAACCCTCGTCATCACGCGAAAGACCTCCGAGCGGCTGTTCGAGTTTTCCTTTCGCCTTGCCGAGCGCCGCAAGGCGCGCGGCCGGCCGGGCGCATTGACCTGCGTCGACAAGGCCAATGTGTTCAAGGCCTTTGCATTCTTTCGCGAGATGTTCGATGAGGCAGCCAGGCGTCATCCGGACGTGAAGACCGACCGGCTTTATGTCGACGCCTGTTCGGCGATGCTGGTCAAGCGGCCCTGGGATTTCGACGTGATGGTGATGGAGAACATGTTCGGCGATATCCTCTCCGACATGACGGCCGGCCTGATCGGCGGCATGGGCATGGCGCCTTCGGCCGACATCGGCGACCGCCATGCGGTGTTCCAGCCCTGCCACGGCACCGCGCCCGACATCATGGGGCAGGGCAAGGCCAACCCGACCGGCATGATCCTGTCGGCCGCGATGATGCTGGACTGGCTCGCCGACAAGCACGGCCTCGAGCAGGCGGCGGAAGCCGGCGAGCGCATCGAACGCGCCGTCGACAAGGCCTATGCCGGCGGCATCAAGCCGATGGAGTTCGGCGGCAGGAACGGCACCGCGGATATCGGCAACGCGGTGCTTGGGGCGTTGTAGCGGTCGCATTTCGGGCCCACATCACTTCGTCGTCCCTGCGAACGCAGGGACCTATACTCCGCGGCCTCGCTTTGGGCACGCGGGGGGGCCGACGCCCTCCGCAAAACCAAGGTCGGTGGCTATGGGCCCCTGCGTTCGCAGGGCGACGATGGTGCGCTTCACTTTTTCAAACAGCTTCGCAGGCAGCCACGCCGCCGCGTTCTCGCCGCGCCAATCGCGCGAGTTTTGCCAGCAACGTCCCGCCCTCGGAAGATAGAGGGCGCAGGGAATGCCGGGCGCGCGATGCGCCCGCAGCCTCGCATGCAAATGAAAGTGAGCATACGAGTGTAGTCACCACGGTCACACCGGATACACCCGGCATTCCCCGCGCAATGGTTTTAACGGTTTCCTTCGCGCTCTCCCCGGTGACCGGGCTTTCTTGCCACCGTCGCCCGCAAGATCATCACCTCACGAGCTTGACGCCAGCGTCGGGGCGCCAGGACCACACGACTTCGCCGTCCGCGGAAAATGCGCGCTCGTCCGCCGCGCACACCGCGTCCACCGCCTCCCGCACCCAACGTCGTGACGATGCGCAACGCCCCTCCTGAAGGGGCACGGGATGAGGCTGGATATACATCTGATTTGCATTTCGGAAAAACAGAAATATTTTTGCGAAAAGGGGCTGGACAAGAGGCCGCAAGCGGGTATGCGAAAACCACCCGACGGGCAAATCACCCGCGTCAGTTGAAACGGGGAATACATCAATGAGCGTCGTCCCTGCGAAAGCAGGGACCCATACCGCGTTGTGCTATCAATAAGACGAGCTGGCCGACGTTCTTCGCAAAACAGTCGCCGGTGGTTATGGGTTCCTGCTTTCGCAGGAACGACCACAAATAATCATTTTCCATTCGTTGACCGGTCGGAAAGTGCTAGGCTCGTTGAACAGGCCTGGTCTTTCGGGGGCACATGCTTCTTGCTTCTTGGCGGCGCACGTGGCTGTGCGTCGCGGTCATCGCGCGCGAGCCCATCGTCAGCAAGCGAAGGGCTTTTGTAATTGAGTTCATCCGATGCAAACGTGGGCCCGAACGCTCGTTGCGATTGTCCTAGCGCTCACTGCATTGAGCGCGATCTCGGAGCGAGTGCGCGAACAAGGCGTGACCGACACTGAAATTCGTGTCGGCAATCTCATGCCCTATAGTGGGAATTTGGAGGTCTTCGGGGCGATTGGGAAAGCCGAAGCAGCGTATTTTGAGATGATCAACGAGCGCGGCGGGATTAGCGGTCGTAAGGTACGCTTTATCTCATATGATGACAAATCCAATCCGGTGACCGCCCTGGAGCTAACGCGCCGTCTTGTCGAGGAAGACCACGTCTTGTTGATGTTCGGCTCTTTCGGAACTCCAGGCAACTTTGCCGTTCGCAGTTACTTGAATCAAGAGCAAATCCCTCAACTTTTTATCGCTTCCGGAGACGATCATCTGAGCGATCCATCGTTGTTTCCGTGGACAATGGGTTGGCAGCCCTCGTTTCGGGAAGAGGGGCGCATCTACGCTGACTACATACAGGCGTCCTACCCCAGAAGCAGGATTGTAGTTCTTTGGCAGAACGATCAAGTCGGTCGAGAAATATTCAAGGGGTTGGAAGACGGGCTCGGTAACGTCGCGCGTATGATCAGAGTCGATGTCGCGTACGATATCGCAGATGAGCATCTGGAAACACACGTATCGATCTTGAAGCAATCAGGAGCCGAGATTCTTGTCTTTGCAGGAGCGCCTGCAAACGCAGCGAAAGTAATCCGGATAGCGGCGGAGTTTAATTGGCACCCTGTGTTCATTTTGAGCCATATGGCTTCATCGATTGCGACGGCGCTAAAGCCTGCCGGCGTGGAAAATGCCGTGGGCGCAATTACTGCCGCCTTCTTGAAGGATGCAAGTGATCCAGCCTGGCAGGACGAACAAGCCAAAAGGGACTGGCAGTCATTTGTCGCCAAATATAGTCGGGCCGGAGGCAAAGACGATGGCGCCGCCGTCTTCGGCTACGCGGCCGCCGAGACACTGGTGCAAGTACTCAAGCAGTGCGGCAATGACCTATCTCGCGAGAATGTCATGAAGCAAGCGACGGCCCTCAAGGACTACCAAAGCTTCGGTTTGCTCCCTGGGATCAAAATCAGCACTGGACCTTGGAACTTTCGGCCGATCAAACACCTGCGACTGGTTCAATTCGATGGCCGCACGTGGCAACCAATCGGTGATGTCCTCGAAACGGCTTTCTCCAACGTCGACAAATAGCTCTATCCGGTTAAACAACCGGGCTGGCTCCGTTTGGAACTTGTTTGACGAATGACCCGGAAATCGAGGCTGATCTTGCACACCCCGGCGACGAGAGAGAAGATCCGCCCATTATGTAGGCATGCCTGACCGTACACACGCGTGCTGTTCTGGAAACGGGACTTGGAAACTGGACCTAGCGGGAGTTTGAGCATGGTAGAACACAATGCATGGAGCACCGGGCACACGCATGAAAAGCCGGGCTCGATCCGTATCGACCGCGATGGTCACCGCAGGTCCGCTGTTGAGGAAAGAGCCGACATGGCTCAGTTGCAGCCCAAGGTCCGAGTTTGACCCAACTGAGACGTCGGCAGTCCCCTTCGAATGTGCTAATTCGAGACCGTTACGATGCCATCAGTGCTCGGGACAGGAAATGAAACGGCGGGAGTTCATCCTACTTGCAGGTGGCGTGGCGGCTTCGCCGCTGACGGTACGGGCGCAACAGCGCGCGAAGCCCGTGGTAGGCCTTCTCAGCGCTCTCTCAACAAAGGATCGATTTCGTCTTTCAGAAGCCTTTCAGAGAGGCTTGAACGAAGGCGGCTACGTCGAAGGCCGCAACTTCGCAATCGAATACAGCTTCGCCGAAGGTCACTTTGATCGGCTGCCAGCGCTCGCGGCTGATCTAGTTCGTCGTCAGGTTTCCGTGCTGGCTGTTCTGAGCGGGACCCCCGCTGCACTCGCAGCAAAAGCCGCAACCAGCACCATACCAATCGTGTTCGCGGTTGGCAGCGATCCAGTTGTCTCAGGGCTTGTCACTAGCCTCAACCGGCCAGAAGGCAACGTCACGGGCGTAACTTTTTTCAACAGTCCACTTTCGGCAAAACGTCTGGAGATGATACGCCAGCTTGCGCCGAAAGCGACGAGCATTGCTGTGCTGGTGAACCCCGATAACCCGCCAAGCTTATTGGAAGGGAAAGAAACTGCAACCGCCGCACCCAAATTTGGGCTGCAGGCTACGCTCCTCCACGCCAATAGTGCCGTACAAATCGATGCAGCTTTCGCAGTCATCGGGGAACAGCGAATTGGCACGCTTTACGTCAGCGCCGATGCACTATTTTTCGATCAACGACGCGAACTTGCGGCGCACTCAGCCCGATATAACGTGCTAGCGACTTACGGGGATCGCGAGTTCGCCGAGGCGGGTGGATTGATGAGTTACGGCACGAGCCGGGCGGACGCGTATCGCCAGGCTGGCGTATATGTGGGACGTATTCTGGGCGGCGAGAAAATTGCTAACTTGCCGGTTGTGCTGCCGACAAAGTTCGAATTGGTTCTCAATCTTAGGGTCGCCAAGACACTCGGCATCACCGTGCCGCCCACCCTGCTTGCGCTTGCCGATGAGGTGATCGAATGAAGCGGGGACTTCCGGTTGTGGCACAAAAGCAGACAGAGGCGACGTACGATCCAATGTCGGCTTTCTGGGCAAAAGCGGAAGTCCGACCTTGGGGCCGTCGGTCAGCCATTGACCCGAACCGGCGCGCGCGGTTCGACGACATCCGGCTCCAGTGTAGTCATCATTTGCTCGATGCGGGCGATGACATCGCGGGAGAATGGTCCGAGGTGCAAGTAAAGGGCCATCATCGCGACCACCCAGCGAATCGAATCCGAATTTTCTGTCATGCACTGACTAAGGGTGTCGCGGAAGACGTCGCGCGGCTCAGGCAGGTTGGTCATGATACGGTGCAGCATTTCCAGACTGCCATAATTATGCCGCGACTGCGCGGCGCGCGTCTGTTGCCTCCGGTAGGAATTGTCGAGCATCGTCGTCAGGCGCCGCAGACGACCTGCGTAGGCGGCCGGATCGTAGATCCGCTCAAGGATGTGAGCGTAGTCGGCAAGAACCTCTCTGCGCGACCGCAGCGTCTTGAAGTTTAGCCCCATCGTACATTGATCTGCGGTCTTTACATCCTGGCGCATCGGATGTGGAAACAGACGGCCTTCCTTTTCCAACCGGCGTGTCAGTTGTGTGTTCGGCAACGCATACAAGAGGCCCACCATGCAAACCGGGATTGCCGCCTCTTCGATCAGATCGATCATCGCCTCGGCTGCCGATTCCGTTTCGCTGTCGAAACCGATGATAAAACCCGCAGTGACAAAGAGACCCGCGGCGTAGAGGGTGTGAATGCTCTTCGCGATGCTGCGTCGCGTGTTCTGCTTTTTCCTCATCGCGATCAGCGTCGCGGTGTCGGGGCTCTCGATACCGACAAACACACCGACGAAATTGGCGCGCACCATCAGCTTCAGCAGTTCCGCATCGTCGGCAAGATTGATCGAGGCTTCCGTGGTGAATTCGAAAGGATAATCGCGCGCTTCCAGCCACTTTGCGAGTTCCGGAAGGAAAGCCTTGACGGCCTTCTTGTTGCCGATGAGGTTGTCGTCAACGAAGTCGACGTGGCCGCGACACCCCAGCCGATAAAGTTCGTCGAGTTCTGCAAGCATCTGGGCATTCGTCTTGGCACGCGGTACCCGCCCGTATAGCTCAATAATATCGCAGAACTCGCACATGAATGGACAGCCGCGCGAGAACTGGACGCCGATATGGAGATAATCGGCGAATTTCAGGAGATCGAAGCGGGGGATAGGCGACTTGGTCACGTCGACCGTAAATTTCTCGGCTTCGAACTCCCCTTCGCGGGCACCCGCTTCCCAAGCCTCAATGAACTTGTCGATGATCTGTTCGGCTTCGCCAATGATGCGAAAGTCGGCCGCCAGATAGATATGGGGAGATGACGAGACTCCGGGGCCGCCAACGACCACCGGCTTCGCACGGGCATGACAGAAATCCACGACGTCGAGTATGTCGCTCTGCTGCGGGAGCATGCCGCCGGTGAAGACCAGATCCGCCCAATCAAGGTCGTCGTCGCTCAACTCTTCGGTGTTGCGGTTAATCAGCCTTATTGACCAATGGCCTGGCAGCAGCGCTGCGAGCGTGATCAGGCCAAGCGGCGATGCTGGATATTTAGCGCCAAAAACCTCGGCAGTCCGTTTGAAATTCCAGAAAGTGTCCGCGTCAAATCGGGGATAGACCAATAGCGCATTGCACGCTCTTGAGTTCTTCATCTGATCCGGTTCCCCGAAGGCTCACCATAGATCGAAACGATGGCGCAGTCTATGCCGCCCGTGGAGTTGGGCGGGTTAGCCGTAAGGCGTTACCCGCCATCCAAGAGAAAGATGGCGGATTACGCTGTCGCCAATCCGCCCCACAAATCTCGGCGCTACTTGCCCTTGAACTTCGGCTTGCGCTTTTCCATGAAGGCCTGCCGGCCCTCGCGGAAATCCTCCGAGTCCATGCAGGCGGTGCCGATTGCCTTGATCGCGGCCATGTCGCGGTCGTCCTTGTCCTTCAAGACCTGCGCGATGGTGATCTTGGCGGCCTTGACCGCAAGCGGCGCGTTTTCGGAAATGGTACGGGCGATCTCGCTCGTCGCGTTCCACAATTCCGCGTCCGCCACCACGCGGTCCACCAGGCCAATCCTCTGTGCCTCGGCGGAATCGATCCGCATCCCCGTGTAGAGGAGAAGCCGAGCCCATGACGGTCCGACCAGCGAGACCAGATGTCTCAACCCGTCAAAGCCGTAGGCGATGCCGAGCCTGGCGGCGGGAATGCCGAACTGGCTGTTGTCAGACGCAATGCGGATATCGGCGAGCATCGCGACCTGCATGCCGCCGCCGAGGCAAAAGCCACGGATGCAGGCAATAGTCGGTTTCGGGTAGTTCGCGAGCAACGCCCGCTGCGCGTCGCTGCGCCTGGAATATTCTTCGGACGCCTGCGCGTTGTGGCGGGTCTTCTCGAACTGGCTGATATCGGCGCCCGACATGAACGCCTTGTCGCCGGCGCCGGTTAGGATCACGACCCGCACGTCCGCGTCGTCGCGCAGCTCGGTCAGTGCCTGCCCGAGCCCCTCCCACATCTCAAGCGACATCGCGTTGCGTTTTTCGGGATTGTTGAAGGTGACGACGCCGACACCCTCAGTGACGCTCTTGAGGATCTTGCCGTCGGCGAGCGATGTTTGGTTTGTTTTGGGAACGTCGAGCATGTCGGGCTTTCGCAGATGAGAGGCTGTTGCGGCAAGCATGATACTACGCGACGAAGAATTTTCTGAACTTATCATAGATGGTGTCTGGAATATCCTCAGCCTTGTAGTGACCGCAATCCATCGCCTCACCATACTCGAGATTTCCGGCAAATTTCTTCCAGACGTCGAGAAACTCTTTCGACCGCGCGGGCGGCTGTCCGCGCGCTCCCCACAGAACGATGGCCGGCATTTCGATCTGCCTGTCCTTGTCGGCGGTGTCCATTTCAAAATCGCAGGTCGCTGTCGCGCGATAATCGCGACACGAGCCGGTGATGGTCTTGAGCGTGTAACACCTGACATATTCGTCGAACACCGCAGGGGTGAGGAAATCCAGGCCATTTCCACCGCGGATGACCATTCGGCTCTTCAGGAAATACTCGGCCGGCACGGCACTCATCAGACGTTCGGGGAATGGTTCAGGCTGCGCCATGAAGGCCCAGTGCCAGGTGGCTCTCACCCAGGCTTTGTTGGTATTAGTCCACACAAAGTAGTTGGGCAGAACGTCCATCAGGCAGACCTTCATCACCCGCTCGGGGTGGTCGAGGCATAAGCGGTGCGAAGTGCGGCCGCCGCGATCGTGGCCAGCCAGAAAAAATTTGCGATAGCCAAGCTGCTCCATGACCTCGACCATGTCCTGAGCCATGGCGCGGAAACTGTAGTTGATGTGGTTAGGACCCGGTTCGGGAAGCGAACTGTCGCCGTAACCGCGCAGGTCCGGCAGCACGACGTGATAATTTTTCGCAAGACGCGCCGCGATCTTGTGCCAGGCGACGTGATTTTCGGGATTGCCGTGCAGGAGCAGCAATGGTGGGCCGGATCCGCCGTGGCGCAATCGGATGACGGCCCCGCTGGTCCGCATATCCTGATGCACAAATCCCGGAAATAACGCGGCGATCTCCGGGCTGCCCCAGCGGGTAGGGTTAAGCGCGTAATCCGCGGCCGAAGCAGCGGTCAGCGCCGCCGAAGGCGGTTGTTGCGCCAGCGCCGGGGAGCCGATGACGCCGGAAACTGCAGCACCCGCGGCCAATGTCTGAAACAGGTGGCGACGATTAACGCCATCCTGGGCCTCATGCTCGGTCATTCTGCCTCCCACCCGGGTAGTTCGCGAGCTTTCGGGAACTCGTGTTGGATTCAGCCGCAATGAAGCATTGGTATCGGGCCAGAGCAATGCCGTCGCATACCTGCTTGCGAGCGCGCGGACGTCACCTCGAACACCAGTTACGACTGGCTGCCGGGGGCTATTTTTCGCCGAATCCCGATTTTTCGAAGAATTGCTTCACGGTCGCCAGCCACTTTGGACTACAGTGCGAGTGATAGTGTCCGCGGCTGGAGTTGTCCGGCATGCATTGATTGCAGGATTATGCGTATTGATATCAATTTGCGCAGGCGTTTGGTCTTGGCTGTGGCCTTTGGTGCAGCATTGGCGTGCAGCGCTTGCGCCGGCCGGCCCGCTCAAGGAGTCCTGATACCCAACGCGGAGCGCGCGGAGGGCACCTCACAGGTCGCCGTCCTTGCTGCAACGACGCGGGCGCGCTCGACGACCGATCAAGGCGAGATGTTCAACGGTGAACGCGCCGAAGCCGTTTCGTATGCGTCGATCGTCGTTTCCATTCCGCCCAACTCGGCGCGCGAGATCGGCAAGATTCAATGGCCCGCATCGACCCAGGGCGACCCGAAACAGAACTTCGTCACCGTCTCGGCGAATTTCATCGAAAAGCCTGCCTTCACGGCAGCGATTGCCGCGACGGTTAAGCCGATACACAAGGGAAAGGTGCTGGTCTTTGTGCACGGGTTCAACAACCGGTTTGACGATGCGGTCTATCGGCTGGCCCAAATCGTTCACGATTCCAGGGTGCCCGCGCTGCCGGTCCTGTTTACGTGGCCATCGCGCGGGGAGGCGAAGCTGCGCGCCTATACCTATGACCGCGAGAGCGCCAATTATTCTCGCGACGCGCTCGAGGACCTTCTCGATTCGCTCAACCGCAATCCGAATGTGACTGAAATCAATCTGCTTGCGCACTCCATGGGCAACTGGGTCACGCTGGAGGCGCTGCGTTCACGCTACATCCGTCCCGTCCGCATGACCGACAAGGTCAAGAATGTGATGCTGGTGGCGCCTGATGTCGATGTCGACGTGTTCCGGACCCAGATCCGCAGGATGGGCGCGCAGCGTCCCCGCTTTTTCCTGTTCGTCTCGCAGGATGACAGGGCGCTCGCGCTGTCGAAGGCCATCTGGGGCGGCGAACCTCGCCTTGGCGAAGTCGATCCCTCGCAGGATCCCTATCGCGCCGAGTTTGCCCAGGACCGGATCGAAGTGTTCGACCTCACGGCACTGAAGAAAGCCGGCGACAACGCCCACGACCGCGCCTTCACCGACGTCACGTCCGTCGTCGGCATGATCAAGCAGCGGCTCGGAACCGGCCAACAGATTGTTGATACCGAGCCGGGCCTCACCGACGGACTGTAGTGGTGCGGCTCCGACGCAGCGATTGCGCCCGGATAAGTAGCATCCCTTCGAAGGCGTTCGTACTATTCGGCCGCGTTTCTGTTTGAAGCGGTGACGTAGCCGTCGCGAGCCTGCGGCAGCTTCCAGCCGAGCAGTCGGCTCGCGACCTGGTTACGCAAGACTTGCGCGGTGCCGCCCCCGATCGTGAACATGCGTGCGTCGCGCATCATCCGTTCCATCGGATTGTTGCGCGAGTAACCTCGCGCGCCAAAGATCTGCAAGGCCTCGCTCGTCACCTTGATCGCCATCTCGGAGGCGAAAATCTTTGCCTGGGCCGCAAGCAGCGGATCAGGAAAGGGATCTGCGCTGGCGGCTGCGCTGCGAATGCACAGGCGGGCGGCGTTCAACTGCACCGACATGTCGGCCAGCATCCATTGCAGGCCCTGGAATTCGGCGATGGGGCGGCCGAATTGCTGTCGCGATTTCGAAAACCCAAGCGCCTGTTCAAAGGCGCCCTGCGCCAGTCCAAGCGCAACCGTCGCGGCGCCCACGCGCTGACTGTTATAGGCGTTCATCAGTTCGGCGAAGCCACGCTTCCAGCCACCCGGAGGTCGAAGCACCATATCGATCGGCACTTCGGCCTCCTCGAGGATGATCTCGGTCTCCGGAATGCCGCGCAATCCCATTGTTGGCTCGCGCTTCCCGACGCGCAGTCCCTTGCCTTCAACGGTAGCGTCCGCGTTCCGCACGATCATGAAGCCGCCGATGCCTTGCGCGTTGCCGTGCTCGTCGTAGACGCGGGCAAAGACGAGGTGAAGCCTCGAAACGCCGCCGCCAGTGATCCAATGTTTCGTGCCGTTGAGTACGTAACCCAAACCGCGCTTGTCCGCGCGCGTCGTCATCTCGGTGGCGGCCGAGCCTGCTTCCGGTTCGGTGATGCAGATCGCAGGCTTGTCGCCGGCGAGCACGAGCTCGGCGGCAAGCTTCTTTTGCTTCTCGCTGCCGTATTGCATGACTGCGGAGATAGCGCCCATATTGGCTTCGACCGCGATGCGGCCGGTGACGCCGCAGACGCGCGCCATCTCCTCGACGATCAGGCTCGCATCGAGGAAGCTGCCGCCACGGCCGCCGTATTGTTTGGGGATGGTAAAGCCCATCAGACCCGCCGACGTCAGCTCCCGGACGTTTTCCCAGGGGTAGGCTTCGCTTCTATCCGTTTCCGCCGCGCGTGCCTTGATCGAACCCTCGGCGATTTCGCGCGCCACTCCTTGAAGCTTTTTTTGCTCCGGAGTCAGGTCAAATTGCATCTTCGTTCCTCCATCATCCTTCCCCCACCTTGATCTAATTGAATGAATTCGCAAGGCTGGAGGAGCGGCTTGTCGAGCAGGCCCCCCAGCCGCGCCTCGCTTGCAAGAGGCGGCTCGACGTCCAATCTGGGTGCGTCAGGGAAGGCGCTTTTCCGTACGAAGGCCGACGCCAGCGCGTTTACTGCGCCAGATGCGCAGTCAGCGGATGATTGGCCGCCTGATTGAAGAAAGCCGCTTCCTCGGCGGTGGCTTCGAGAAGCTGCTCGTCCTGGTCGTAGATGTCGCTGCGGAACTGGATGGTCTGATCTTTGGTCATCCATGCCGTGAGATAGATCCAGGCGACCGGAACCTTCTTCGGCAGCGCGATCTCCTGGTGCTGGCCGGTCGCAATCGCGGCATCGATTGCGGCGCGATTCCATTTCGCCATCTCTTCCTGCAACAGCCAGGTTGCGAGGTCGCGCACATTGTCGACCCGCGAGCAGCCGTGTGAGTCGAAACGGTAGTCGTCGCTGAAGAGATTGCGCTGGTTGGTGTCGTGCATGTAGACCGAATAGGGATTAGGCATGTCGATCTTGACCGCGCCCAGCGCGTTCCACGCGCCATTCTGCTGGCGCACGGTGAAATTCGGCGTGCGCGTGCCTGACCAGTCGACCGATCCCGGTTCGATCGGATTGTCGCGCGCATCGAGCACTTCCATGTGCATGCGTGAGAGGTAGGACGGATCTTTGCGCATGTGCGCCGATATTTCGGTCTTTGCGATCGATGACGGGACGGTCCAGGTCGGATTGAGGACGACGCCAGTGATCTCGGCGGTCAGCGTCGGCGACGGCTTTTCGGTCTTGCCGACGATCACGCGATACCGCCGCACCACCACATCGTTCTCGACCGCCTCGGCGAAGGTGGCCGGGAGGTTCACGACCACGTAACGCGGTCCGAACTGGAAATTCATGTTCCTGGATGCGTTCAAGGGAAGCCTCCAGCTGCCGGATCCGCTTCTGGACGGGGACGTTGAGAGCGGCGAGCGTCCGCGGCGTTACCGTGCCCGTGGCGGCAAGGCCATGACGCACCTGGAAGCGCTTGACGGCTTCAGCGACAACCTCGTCGAACGGTCCGGAGGCCTTGTCGGCTGCCAGGTCGTCGCCGACGATCAGGCGCCGGCGCAAGGAGTTCGTCGTTTGGACCGGCGACGCCGATCGCGAATTTGGCGTCCGGTGGGATCATCGGCCAGCCGCCGCGCACCGCGATGTCTGAATAACTCAGCGCCGCCTCCTTGATGCGCTGGGCGGTGCCCTCGTCGAAGGTCGGTTCGTGCGATAGCGCCAAGGCTGCCGCCGAGCGCGGCTTCGGGGGTGGATGCGACGGCCGCGGGCTTCAAGGCGCGCGCCGGATTTGCGGGCACAGCGGTTGCCGGTTTGGCCGGAGGCGGTACCGTGCCGGCGCCGGCCTGACCCGCGCTTTGGCCTAATGCCGGCGCGGTCGCAAGCATCACGCTAGCGGCAAGGATGGTCATTCTTCGCATGGGTAATGTCCCGGGAAAGCGCCGATGGCGCGGGCGTTAAGTCAATAAATCGAGTGAACAGGATAGGGTTTGATCCGGAAATTGGGCTTTGAGAATATCGCCCATGAGGGTTGCCTTCTGATTAAGTTGGGATTGCGGCTGTTGCACCACCGCAATACCCCCGGATTCGGGTTGGCAGCTTTGAATATGTCGCAGGCCTGACGCACATGGTTCGCAAGGGACTGGCCCCGGATAAGAATAAAACGGCCGCCTGGGCAGCCCCCGAGCTCCGGCGCCGAGCCGGAATGAGATATACGCCCCGCGTTGAACCGTCTTGATTCCGGTGCTCCGATGCCTGAGATGATTTCCTCCGATGTGCTGATCGTGGGCGCCGGGCCGGTCGGGCTGACGCTGGCGATCGATCTGGCGTGGCGCGGGATCGACGTCACGGTCGTCGAGCGGCGCGCACCGGCCGAGCCTCCGGAGCCGAAATGCAACCACGTCGCCGCCCGCACCATGGAAATCTTCCGGCGGCTCGGCCTTGCCGACAAGGTCCGCAATGCCGGCTTGCCCGCGGACTATCCGCACGACATCAGTTACCGCACGGCGTTTACGGGGCAGGAATTGACGCGGATCGTCATTCCCTGCCGCCGCGATCGCTTCACCATGAAGGACGGTCCGGATTGCAACTGGCCGACGCCGGAGCCGCCGCATCGCATCAACCAGATTTTCCTCGAGCCCCTTTTGTTTGAGCATGCCGCTAGTTGCAGCCGCGCATCCGCATCGTCAACCGGACCACGGTCGAGGAGGTCAGGATCGAGGACGCCTCCGCCGAGGCGACGTTGCGCGATCTGGAGACTGGCGCGGCGAGGGGCTTGAGCTGCCGCTATCTGATCGGCTGCGACGGTGCGCGATCTGTGGTCCGCAAGGCGATCGGCGCCGAGCTTGCCGGCGATGCCGTCGTGCAGCGCGTGCAGTCGACCTATATCCGCGCGCCTGACCTCATCCATCGTCAGCGTCACGAGCGCGCCTGGGGCACCGGCGCCATCAACCCGCGCCGCGCCGGGATGGTCTACGCCATCGATGGCCGCGAGCGGTGGCTGGTGCATAATTACATGAAGGAGGGTGAGGGCGACTTCGATTCGGTGGATCGCGACGCCTGCATCCGGACCATCCTCGGCGTGGGCGCCGATTTCAAATACGACATCATCTCCAAGGAGGATTGGTACGGGCGCCGGCTGATCGCCAAGCAAGTTTCGCGACCGCTGTGCTTTCATCGCCGGCGATGCCGCGCATATCTGGGTGCCTTATGCCGGCTACGGCATGAATGCCGGGATTGCGGACGCGATGAACCTGTCCTGGCTGCTTGCCGCGCACCTCAACGGCTGGGCGCCGGCTTCTATCCTCGATGCCTATGAGGCGGAACGCTGGCCGATCACCAGTCAGGTTTCGCGGTTTGCGATGTCGCATGCCGAAGCCGAAATTCGCCGCCGCGGCGCGGTGCCAGACGAAATCGAGGATGCGGGATCCGAAGGCGAACGGGCGCGGCGGGAAACGGGGCGGCTGACTTACGAGATCAACGTCCAGCAATATGCCTGCGCCGGTCTCAACTTCGGCACCTATTACGATCGTTCGCCGATCATTGCCTATGATGGTGCCGAGCATCCCGCCTATACGATGAGCAGTTTATGTCCCATCGACCGTGCCGGGCTGCCGCACGCCGCATCTTTGGTGTGGCGACGGTACGCTCGCTCTATGACGCGATGGGGCCGGAGTTCACGCTATTGCGGTTTGATCCGAGCGCGGAGGCGGCCGCGTTCGAGCGCGCCGCCCGCAACAGGGGAGTGCCGTTGAAAATCCTTGACGTCGTTCGCCCGACGGGCGGTCCTTATCAGGGCGCCCTGGTGCTGTCGCGCCCGGACCAGCACGTGGCCTGGCGCGGCGATCACCCGCCGGCCGATCCGCTTGCGTTGATCGATCGCGTCCGTGGCGCCTGAAATAGGACCATGGAGCATCGGTTCTGAAGCAATCAGAATCGATTTCGCTGCCTAGTCTTCGTTCGCGGCGATCGATTCCATCAAGGACACCAGCTGACGCTGGACGGTCTGGTCCTTGATCTTGCTGTAGGCGCGCAGCAACCTCAGGCTGAATGCGCTGTCGAGAAACAAGAGGCTCTCGACCTCGCGGGCCTTGCCGTCGCCATCGTAAAAGAAGGTGACGGGTACATCGAGCGCGGTCGCAATTTGCTGAAGACGGGCGGCTCCCACTCGGTTGACGCCCTTCTCGTATTTCTGAACCTGCTGGAAACTGACGCCGAGCTGCTCGCCGAGCTCCGCCTGCGAAATCTTCTGCTCAACACGCCGCAATCGGATTCGTTTGCCAAGCTCAATGTCCGGCTTTCCGGCACTGCGCTGCTTCATCTTCTTTGCTAATGATTTGTTCATACTGGTCTTACCGTCCTTCGCTCATGAAACGTCTGATATGTGGCCTGGAACTTATCCCTTATACACCGCTTCAATCTCGCTTCTAGTGGTGGAATTTGTTCTTAAACCCCGGAAATCTACGGGTTTTCACGCCTTGCGCAAGCGGGTTGATGACCACCGGCGCTTAATCGCCATCGCAAATGAATGACGTCCGTAATTCGATTCCAAACGGTACAATGGTCCGGCATCTTGCCGCGAGCCACCGACATCGACACCAAAGCGTTCGTCCAAAAAACGTCTTCTAATGTCCGAGCCCTGTAAAGACGACTCGCCCACCTCCTTTGGCAGGTTATTGATCATACTACAACCGTTGCGCGTCTAGGGGCACGACTTTTTGACGCGCATGCTTACCTCCGCGGCGGCCCTCAGGGCGGCGCGCGGGGGGCTTCGCCCGGCCAGAAAGTCAGGCCACGTCCTCCCGGCGCCGGCCGGGCCGGACCGCCTTGGCGGCTTCAGGCCAAGGTGCGGCGCCTCGGTAACAGCGTCTTGGTTGCAGCGTCTTGATTGCAGCGTCTTGGCGCCTTCCGCCGAACCGATGTTTTTCGACTTCCCCTAAAGAATGGCATTCGGACCGGGCCTCATGTCGTGCTAGGCTCTGCGTTACTCTTGCCGCGCCGGTGGCTTAACCCGGCGTGGAGCATGGCGCGCGCCGCCATTGCAGCGAAAGCCCGACCAGGCGAGCTGTTGAACGAGCACGATGTCACAAATCTGTGTAACTACGAAAACTATCGTGGCAGCCGGATACTTTCGGACTATTTCGCCAACCCGGGGGTTATGAACGGGATCGGCTGAATCATCTCGGCCCCGTCAGGAAGGCACGACAACGGAAGACACGCTGGTGGCTAATTCGGAAGAGAAATTGCACGCGGTTCTGGCAAACCTCGAGGAGTGCCAGAGGACCCTTGCCCTCACCGGCGAGCGGGACATCGCGCAATTGGTGTCAGTTGCCATTCTCGCGCTTCGGATCAAACTCAACCGCATCGAAGACTCGGAACTGAGGGCTTTGTGCGATGCGATGGTGCGCGAGGTGGAGGCCGCTGAAAGGCTGCGTGCGCCCAAGCCTCCGGAAGGTCCGCGCGGGCGTCCGCCGGTCCTGAAGTTGGTTAAATAGCCGCCCCGGGCCCTGCGCGCGAAGCGCGGCTTCCTTGTCCGGAGGCATCGGCAGGTTCGGCTCGTAGTTTCCCTGCATTGCGGATTCTCGTGCATCCGCTAAATGAGGCGCAACAACCCGGCGCGTCCGATGTCCCCGCAGCCCAGTTTGGCGCGCCACACAGCAAGCGACGGATTACATGATCCACGACGTCACGATTCCCGCCGCGCTGATTGCGGGCCTTGTCAGCTTTATGTCGCCTTGCGTGCTGCCATTGGTCCCGCCCTATCTGGTCTATCTGACAGGCGCGACGATCGAGCATGTCGCCAACGACGAGACGCTCGCCTCCTCCCGGCGCGCGGTGATGATCTCGGCCGTGATGTTCGTGCTCGGCTTTTCCACTGTGTTCGTGGCGCTCGGCGCCAGCGCCTCACTGATCGGAGGCTTGATCCGCGCGTGGTCGGCGGAGCTTTCGATCATCGCCGGCATCGTCATCATCGTCATGGGCCTGCATTTCCTCGGGCTTACGCGGATCGGATTGTTGATGCGGGAAGGCCGGTGGCCGATCCCCAAGCCCGTCGGCCTGTGGGGAGCCTATGCGATGGGGCTGGCTTTTGCGTTCGGCTGGACACCCTGCATCGGCCCTATCCTCGCGGCGATCCTTTCGGTCGCGGCCGCCGAGGCGACGGTGGAAAAAGGCGCCGGTCTGCTTGCGGTCTACTCCGCCGGGCTCGGGATTCCGTTTCTGATCGCGGCGTTGATGGTGGAGCAGTTCTCGTCGTTGTTTGCGCGGATGAAGCGGCATCTGGCCCGCGTCGAGCATGCGATGGGCGTGCTGCTGGTGATCACCGGCATCGGCTTTCTCACCGGCAGTGTTTCGGCCGTCAGCATCTGGCTGCTGGAGACGTTCCCGAGTTTGCAGAACTTCGGCTAGCGTGGCGGCGTCAGGTGCGGACGACACGCTAGCCTCTGTCGTCGAGCGAGCAATCAGGGTGTAGACCACGCCGCGCGGCAGGAAATCGACGGTGGCTTCGCCGCCGAGCTGATCGCGCGCGCTGCGTTCAATCAGGCGCGACCCAAAACCGCGGTTGACCGGGGCGGTGACGTGCGGACCGCCGGCCTCGGTCCATATCAACCGCAGTTTCGGGTGTTCGTTTTCCTCGATGATCTCCCAATCGAGCCTCACGGTTCCGGTGTTGTTTGACAGCGCGCCGTATTTGGCTGCGTTGGTCGCCATCTCGTGCACGATCATCGAAAGCACCACCGCAAGACGAGGGGACAGCGGGACCGATGGCCCCGACATGCGCAGCCGCTCCGGGTTGTTCAACAGATAGGGCTGCAACACACGGGAGATGACGTCCTGCAGTCCGGAACCCCGCCACTTATCCTCGCTCAGGAGATTATGCGCCTGCGCCAGCGCGCCGAGCCGGCCCTCGAACTTCTCGCGTTCCGACTTGGTGGCGCTCTGGAAGGTCTGCGACGTGATCGCCTGCAGGATCGCCAGTGTGTTCTTGACGCGATGGTTGAGTTCCTGGATCAGGAGATCGTGGAGCATCTCGCCACGGGCGATGGTGGTGGCCATCCGCACCGCGAAGGCAAGACCCGTCAGTAGCAGCAGGGTTCCGAGTACGCTGGTGATCGCCAGATTGCGCCACAGCGGGCCAACCAGCGAATTTTGCGAAAGGCCGGCGGCCACGGTCCATCCGGTGAGCGGCGATCGCGTAAACGTCGTGATCAGCGGCACGCCCTCCAACGACACGGTCTGCAGCGTCGCCTCGGGTTTTTGGAACAGTGCGGCATATAACAGCGGCGAGGCGCGCTTGCCGATCGTCTCTTTCGGGTTTGGCACGCGGGCGAAATTGACGCCGGCGCCATCAAGGATCGAAATCGTCCAGTCTTCGCTGGGGCGCTGCTTGTCGAGGATCGATTGAAAGATCTCCATCGGCGGGCTGAACGAAATGTCGTAGATCGCCTCGCCAGTCCGCAGCACCGGTACCTCGACCGTCACGATCGGCCGTTGCTTCACCGCGCCGAGGAAGAGATTGGAGTATTGCGGCGCCTTGGTCGCAAAGACCTTCTCGAGGGTTTCGCGGTTGCTCCGCGGGGGAAGGCCGGAGACGTCCGAGGTCAACGAGGAGAACAACGGGCGGCCTTCACGGTCCGCCACCAGCAGCACGCCGTCCCTGCCGTATTGGCCGAGAAAGCCGGAGGCGACGCGGCTGAAGCCGGTGAAGTCGCCGTCGCGCAGCGTGTTGGTAAGGGCCAGCACTTCAAGCGCGCCGGTGATGCGCTGGACCTCCGCGTCGAGCACAAGGCGGATACTGCGGACGGTTTCGAGGACGCGCTGGGATGCATCCTCGCGGTCGCGTCTGTAGTCTTCGAAAACGATGTAGGCTGCAAATATGATCAGTGGCAGCGCGGTTCCCGCCACCAGAAGCGCAAGACGTGCTGGCAGTGAGGGCTTCGGCACTCAAACCCCGGCACACAATCCGTTGGCGCGGCAGCGCCAGCGTGGAAAGCATAGAGAACTGCCCAATACACGCCAAGGTTTTTAGGCCGGTGGCGCCGGTTCCGCCGCCTTCACCGGGCTTGCGCCGCGCAACCAGCCAGTCAAGACTCTCTAAAGATTGCTGTCGGTAATCCCGGCGTAGATCATGGTGCGCAACTCGCGCCGGATCGGATAGGCGGTCGATGGCAGCACCTGGGTCATGAAAATTGCGATCAACTCTTCCGCCGGATCGATCCAGAACGACGTCGTAGCCGCTCCGCCCCATGCATATTCGCCGCGGCTGCCGGGGATCAGCGTCAGCGCGGGATCGATGCGTCACCGAAAAGCCGAGCCCGAAGCCAATGCCGTTATAGGTCGCCTCGGAGAACAACGACCGCGACATTTCCGGTAGGTCCGGCCGCCCGGCAGGTGGTTGGATGTCATCAAGGCCAGCGTCTTCGGGCCGATCAGCCGGACGCCGCCGAGTTCGCCGCCGTTGAGTAGCGCCCGGCAAAAGGTGAGATAATCGGCCGCCGTCGAGCACAGGCCGCCGCCGCCGGAAATGAACGCCGGCGGTGACAGGAAGGAACTGGTGGCCGGGTCATCCTGCAAGGTAAGGGCGACCTTGCGCTCGGTGGCGTGAAACGTCATCGCGCCTTGTGGGCTTGCGGAATAACAGGCCGCCAAACGATGCGCCTTGCCGGCGGGGACGAAGAAGTCGGTATCCTTCATCTGAAGCGGGTCGAAGATACGTTCTTTGAGGAACTGCTCGAATGGCTTGC
This sequence comes from uncultured Alphaproteobacteria bacterium, assembly GCA_963722265.1. Classification (GTDB taxonomy): domain Bacteria; phylum Pseudomonadota; class Alphaproteobacteria; order Rhizobiales; family Xanthobacteraceae; genus Bradyrhizobium. The sequence continues at coordinate 1,132,161 of CAVRKR010000006.1, forward strand.
CGCTGATTTGGCCGATGAGATAGCCAATCACATCGGTGGAGACCGAATAGTTCCAGGCCTCGCCCGGTGAAAATTCCAGCGGGATTTTTGCCAGCTCGTCGATCATGGATTGCAGCGTGCCAGCCTTCTCGACCTCGCCGATTTTCATTTCGCGATACGCCGCGTCCACGTTGGAGCGCTGCTGGAATCCGTAGGTCAGGCCCGAAGTATGCCGCAACAGATCGACAATCAGCATCGGCCGCGACGGCGGCCGGGTCAGAAACGCCGGCGCAACGCCGGCCTGGAACACGCCAAGATTTTTCCATTCCGGGATGTATTCGATGGACGGGCTCATCGAGAGCGACGCGGCCTTCCTCGACCAGCATCATGAAGGCAACGCAGGTGATCGGCTTGGTCATCGAATAGATGCGGAAGATGGTGTCATCCTTCATCGCTTTTCCGCGCTCGATGTCGGACAAGCCCTGAACCGCGCTGTGGACGATCTTGCCCCGCCGAAATACCACGAGCTGGGTTCCCGGAAAGCGGCCGGCGCCGATGTAGCGCTGCTTGAGATGATCGTCGATGCGATCGAAGGCGGCGCTGGACATGCCGGCCGATTCGGGGGAGGCGGAGGAGGGGACTAACATCGGAAATCGTCTCCGAAAAACGGACGCCAAGTAGGCCTTCATAGCCGAAAACTGCCACCTGATCCAATCGCGGACCGCTTACCTTGGCCGGATCGCTGGTGTAGGCTTGTGCCCCAATAGCGTAACCCCGCAGGACAAAAACCATGCCCCAATTCAACGACACCGAACTCACTGCCGCCGTCATCCGCAGCTTCGACGAGACGCCGGACCCGCGTGTCAAATACCTGATGGAAGAGCTGGTGAAGTCGCTGCACGATTACGTCCGCAAGACCGATCTCACCTTCGGCGAATGGGAATATGCCATCGATTTTCTGACTCGCGTCGGCCAGAAATGTACGCCGAGCCGGCAGGAGTTCATTCTGCTCTCGGACGTGCTCGGGGTTTCGATGCTGGTGGACGCCGTCAACCATCGCGATCGCGGCGGGGCGACCGAGACGACCGTGCTCGGGCCGTTCTATGTCGGCGAGCACAAGCCGATGCCGCACGGCACCGACATCTCCTCCAACTTGCCGGGCGATCGGATGTTCGTGCAGAGCCGGGTCACCGATCTCGCAGGCAAACCGCTGGCAAATGTTCCGGTCGACGTCTGGCACGCCGACGATGAGGGTTACTACGATTCGCAAAGGCCGGATTACGAAAGCCATGGGCCGTCTTCGCGGGCGCGGTTCATCACCGACGCCGAAGGCCGGTTTTTCTTCCGCACCATCCTGCCGTGCAGCTACCCGATCCCGACCGACGGCCCGACCGGCGAAATGATCCTGCAGGTCCGCCGCCATCCGATGCGGCCGGCCCATGTGCACTTCCTTGTCAACGCGCCCGGCCACGAGCCGCTGGTCACCCACGTGTTCATGGAAGGCGATAAATATCTCGACACCGACGTGGTGTTCGGCGTGAAGGATGAACTGGTTTCTAGAATCGAAAAGCGTACCGATCCCAAGATGCCCGATGGCAAGCCGGCGTCGTCCACGCCCTGGTATTTGATGACGTACGAGTTTCGGGTGAAGCCGGGGCACGGCGTTGCGCCGAAGCCGATGATGGCGGCGACTGAAGACGCCTGAAAATCCGGAAGCGCAAATCCGTAGGCAGTGTCTGCTCATTTGTTGTGCGCCGCACAACAAATGAGCGAATCGCAAATTTTAAGGGCGCGCCATCGCTACCGCGCGGCCGCTACCCTCTACCGCAAGTCATTATCGTATCATCGCTTTTCCTGTTTCCGCGGCTTGGCACAAAGCTTGAATAGTTGGTGCTGACGCCAGCGACGCCGTCGAAACACTCATCGAATTGTGAACGCCAGACTGGGGCCTCCCCAGAACGCGCCGCCATGCCTGGAGCGCGATGGCAGACGCACGTGGCTACGCCACTTGAGAAAGGGAATTCTAATGAGCTCTAAAGACCCGACCTGGATTTCGGACTGGAATCCGGAAAACGAGACGTTCTGGAACTCCAGGGGCAAGCTCATTGCCCGGCGCAACCTCATCTGGTCGATCGTCGCGGAACACTTCGCCTTTTCGATCTGGCTGATCTGGAGCATCGTCGCGACCAAGTTGCCGCAGGCCGGCTTTCACTATACGACCGATCAACTGTTTCAGCTGGTGGCGTTGCCTGGGCTGATCGGCTCGCTGATGCGATTTCCCTACACCTTCGCGGTGACGACGTTTGGCGGCCGTAACTGGACCATCTTCAGCACATCGGTGCTGTTCATTCCGACGATCGCGCTGGCCTATTTCGTCGGCCAGCCAAATACGCCGTTCTGGCTGATGTTGCTGGTGGCTTCCACCGCGGGTCTGGGTGGCGGCAACTTCGCCTCCAGCATGACCAATATCTCCTTCTTCTATCCCGACCGCATGAAGGGTTGGGCGCTCGGCGTAAACGCGGCGGGCGGCAACATCGGCGTCTCAAGTGTCCAGTTGCTAACGCCAGTCCTGATGGGCGCCGGCCTGATCAATCTTTATCAGGCTTCCCCTGTTGGGGGTGCTTACCTTCAGAACGCCGGGTTGATGTGGCTTCTGCCGCTCGTGGTCGCGCTGGTTGGTGCCATTTTCTTCATGAACAACCTGACCTCGGCCAAGTCCTCGTTCAGGGACCAGCTCACCATCATCGGGCGCAAGCATACCTGGATCATGGCCCTCCTCTATGTCGGGACCTTCGGCTCCTTCATCGGATACTCGGCGGCATTCCCGCTGCTGATCAAGACGCAATTTCCGGCGATCACGATTGCCATCGCGTTCCTTGGGCCGCTGGTCGGCTCGCTGTCGCGTCCGTTCGGCGGCCTGCTCGCCGACAAGGTCGGCGGCGCGATCGTGACGTTCTGGAATTTCATCGCGATGGCCGGCGCTACCATCGGCGTCCTCTACTTCGTCGGGGTCAAGGACTTCACGGGCTTCCTCGCGATGTTCCTCATCCTCTTCGTTACCACCGGCATCGGCAACGGATCGACCTACCGGATGATCCCGTCGATCTTCCGTGAGGAAAATCTCCGCAACGCGCGCGGCAAGGGCGAAGCCGGTCGGGCGTTGGCGCTCAAGGCCGCGAGCATCGAGAGTGGCGCCGCACTTGGATTCATCGGCGCGATCGGTGCCTGCGGCGGTTATTTGATCCCGAGCGGCTTCGGCAAGTCGATCGCCATCACCGGCGGGCCGCAGCTCGCGCTGGTCATCTATCTCGCGTTCTACGCGATCTGCCTGGCGATGACCTGGTGGTTCTACCTGCGCAAGAGCCCCGCGGAAGCCGGCGCGACCAGTCTCGCCCAGGCCCGCATTTGAACCTGAGCCGCGTGAACAGAGACTATCGCACTGATTTGCGGAACACCCTCGCCCCGTTTGCGGGGCGAGGGCCGGCAAAAATGCAGGAAGAACGCAGGAGGAGAAAATGACACCTGACCAAGTCAAACTCGTGCAATCGAGCTTTTCCAAGGTGGTGCCCATTTCGGATCAGGCGGCAGTGCTGTTCTACGATCGCCTGTTCGAAATCGCGCCATCGGTCAAATCGATGTTTCCCGCCGACATGGCCGAGCAGCGCCGCAAGCTGATGGCGATGCTCGCCGCCGTGGTCAACGGTCTCGGCAATCTTGAATCCATACTGCCTGCCGCCAGCGCGCTGGCAAAACGCCATGTCAGCTATGGCGCCAAGGCCGAGCACTATCCGGTGGTTGGCGGCGCCCTGCTGTGGACGCTTGAAAAGGGACTCGGCGAAGCCTGGACGCCTGATGTCGCGGCGGCATGGACGGCGGCCTATGGCACGCTTTCCGGTTACATGATTTCCGAAGCTTACGGCCGGCTTCAGGCCGCCGAGTGAGGTGACGGCGTGAGCGAACCACTTGTCATCGTCGGCAACGGAATGGCCGCCGCCCGTCTGGTCGATGAACTCGCGAAGACCGCGCTCGGACGCTATGCCATCGCGGTCATCGGTGACGAACCCAGACTTGCCTATAACCGCGTGCTGCTGTCGTCGGTGCTGGCGGGCGAGACCGCCTCCCACGATATCGAGCTCAGGCCCGCCGATTGGTGGCGCGACCGCGGCGTGACCCTGAAATATGGTTGCGCCGTTACCGAAATCGATGTCGGCCGCCGCGAGCTCAAGATCGCCAACGAAGAGAGCGTTGCCTTTTCGCGACTGGTGCTCGCCACCGGCTCGACGCCGCTACGGCTCAACGTGCCGGGCGCGGAACTTGCCGGCGTGCATACCTTCCGCGACAGCCGCGACGTCGATCTGTTGCTGACGCTCGCGGCCGCCAAGAAGCGCGTCGTGGTGGTCGGCGGCGGATTGTTGGGGTTGGAGGCGGCTTACGGGCTTGCCAAGGCGGGAGCGCCGGTCACGCTGATCCATCTGATGGATCGGCTGATGGAACGTCAGCTCGATGCACCGGCGGCGGCGCTGTTGAGATCCCTTGTCGAGCCCAAGGGCATCAAGGTCCTGCTCAATGCCAACACCGCGCGCATCCTCGGCGAAGGCCGCGTCGAAGGCGTTGAACTGACCGACGGCCGCCGGATCGACGCGGACGCCGTGATCTTCGCCGCCGGGATCCGGCCGAATATCGCGCTGGCAAAGGACGCCGGCATTCCGGTCAATCGCGGCATCATCGTTGACGATTGTCTGCAAACCGGCGCGTCCGGCATTTTCGCGCTCGGCGAATGCGCCGAGCATCGCGGCATCTGTTACGGCCTCGTCGAGCCGGCCTACGAGCAGGCGCGGGTTCTGGCGCAGCATCTGGCCGGCCGGACGTCGGCTTACGACGGCAGCGTGGTCGCGACCAATCTCAAGGTCTCCGGCGTCAGCGTGTTCTCCGCAGGCGATTTCCTGGGCGGCGAGGGCAGCGAGGCCATCGTGCTCAGCGACGTCAGGCGCGGCACCTACAAGAAACTTGTGATCGCCGACGGGCGGCTCACCGGCGCCGTGCTGGTCGGCGATGTCGGCGATGCGCTCTGGTATCTCGAATTGATCCGCGGCCGGGAAAAGGTTGCGAGAATTCGCAAGGACATGATGTTCGGCCGACCGGTCGCGGTGATGGCAGAGGCGGCGTGAGGGGGTTGCTCCCATGACTGCCGTCGATACCGCGCTGCGTACCACGCGCACCACCTGTCCCTATTGCGGCGTCGGCTGCGGCGTATTGGCGACGCCGGACGGTCAAGGCGGCGCCGCGATCTCCGGCGATCCCGATCATCCAGCGAATTTCGGACGGCTTTGCTCGAAGGGTTCCGCGCTCGGCGAAACGCTGGGTCTCGAGAACCGGCTGCTTTATCCGATGATCCGCTGCAGCAAGGGCTCGATGGAGCGGGTCGCCTGGTCCGATGCGCTCGACCACGTCGCCCACCGGCTTGCGCATATCATCAAGCGCGACGGTCCCGGTGCCGTGGCATTCTATCTCTCCGGACAATTGTTGACCGAGGATTATTACGTCGCCAACAAGCTGATGAAGGGTTTCATCGGCAGCGCCAATGTCGATACCAATTCGCGCCTGTGCATGGCGTCTTCGGTCGCCGGCCACCGCCGCGCCTTCGGCGCCGACACCGTGCCCGGACTGCTACGAAGATCTCGACGAGGCCGATTTGCTGGTTCTGGTCGGCTCCAATGCGGCCTGGTGCCATCCGGTGCTGTTCCAGCGCATGCTCGCCAACAAGCAGCGGCGCGGCGCGCGCATCGTCGTGATCGACCCGCGCCAGACCGAAAGTGTAGGTGACGCCGACCTGTTCCTGGGTGTGAAGCCCGGCACCGACACGGCATTGTTTTGCGGATTGCTGGCCCATCTTGCCGAGAGCGGCGCGCTTGATCGCGACTACATCGAACGGTACACGGTCGGCTTCGACGAGGCGCTGGCGCGCGCGCAGGCCATTGCCGGCAGCGCTTCGGCGACCGCGCTCGCGACCGGGCTCGCCGAACGGGACGTCGCCGAATTCTTCCAGATGTTTGCCGACGACACCGCGCGTCGTCACGCTGTACTCGCAAGGCGTCAACCAGTCGGCGCAGGGTACCGACAAGGTCAACGCCATCCTCAACTGCCATCTCGCGACGGGACGGATCGGCAAGCCTGGGGCCTCGCCGTTTTCGCTGACCGGCCAGCCCAATGCGATGGGCGGCCGCGAGGTCGGCGGGCTCGCCAATCAGCTCGCCGCGCATATGGGCTTTTACGCCGAAGATATCGACCGCGTCCGACGGTTCTGGAAAGCGCCGCGCATCGCGACCCATGAGGGGTTGAAGGCGGTGCAGATGTTCGAGGCGATCGGGCGCGGCGAGATCAAGGCGCTTTGGGTGATGGGCACCAATCCGGCCGTGTCGCTGCCGGATGCGGATACGGTGCGCGCCGCGTTGAAGAAGCTCGAGCTGTTCGTGGTCTCGGAGAATGTGCTTGTCCAACGACACCGTCGATGCCGGCGCGCATGTGCTGTTGCCGGCGCAGGCGTGGGGCGAAAAGTCCGGGACGGTGACCAATTCGGAACGGCGCATTTCGCGTCAGCGCGCGTTCCTCGCGCCGCCCGGCGAAACGCGGCCTGACTGGTGGATCATCGGCGAGGTGGCCAAGCGGCTCGGCTTCGGCGAGGCGTTCGATTTCAGCTCGGCGGCGGAGGTTTTCCGCGAGCATGCGGCGCTCTCGGCATTCGAGAATGACGGCAGCCGCGATTTCGATATCGGCGCCTTGCAAACCATATCGGACGAGGCGTTCGAAGCACTTGCGCCGGTGCTGTGGCCGCTCCGGTCAGGCGATACCGAGCCGCAGCAGCGCTTTTTCGCCGCCGGCGGATTCTTCGCCAGCGACCGCAAGGCGCGCTTCGTCGCGCCCGAAGTGCCGGCGCTGCGAACCGAAACCAGCGCGGTGCGGCCGCTGCGGCTGAACACCGGCCGCATCCGCGACCAGTGGCACACCATGACCCGCACCGGCACCAGTCCGCGGCTCGGCCAGCATTTGCCGGAGCCGTTCGTCGAGGTGCATCCCGACGATGCCGCGAAATACGGCGTGGTCGACGGCAGTTTTGCGCGCGTCGCCACCGACTACGGACAGATGCATTCTCAAAGTCGTCGTCAGCGAGCGGCAGCAGCGCGGCATGCTGTTCGCGCCGATCCACTGGAGCGAAGCGAATGCATCGGCCGCCCGCGTCGGCGCGCTGGTGGCGCCGTTCACCGATCCGTTTTCCGGCCAGCCCGAGAACAAGGCGACGCCGGCATCGATTGCGCCCTATGAATATGTGTTTCGCGGCTTCGCTCTGTCCCGCGCGCCGCTTGAATTGCCCGCGCACGCCTGGTGGGCGCGCGTCACGGTCGGCGGCGGCTTCGGCTATCTCATTGCCGACAACGCCGACCTTTCGGGATGGTCGTCGTGGTTGCGGTCGGTGGCGGGCCCCGATCTCGCCGAGTACAGCGACTTCGGCGGCGGCGTTTACCGCGCGGCTTCTTTTGCCGCCGATCAGATCGAGACTTGCCTGTTCCTGGGACCCGCGCGGGATGCGGGCGACTGGAACCTCGTGAAGGACCTGTTCGCGGCGGGCGCGCTTAGCGACGATCAGCGACGGATGCTGCTGTCGGGGAAGCCGACGGATGGGCTGGCGATTACCGGTCCCATCGTCTGCGCCTGCTTCGGTGTCGGCCGCAATACGATTTGCGACGCCATCGCTTCTGGTGCGCGTACCGCCGCCGAGCTCGGCACGAAGCTCAAGGCGGGCACCAATTGCGGCTCGTGCATTCCGGAACTGAAGCGCCTGATCGCGCACACGGCGGCGGTAGATCACGAACAAGGCCAGCTCGCCCGAGCGGCGTCCTGACCGGACTTTCCTGCTGGTTCAATTCGACGCTCGACGTCCACGACAAAGCGCGAGTTTGTCGCCATCAGCCTCTTTTTGGCGGAAGCGGTATGATCATCGAAACAGTTTGGCGGTAGCGGACATAGGCTTCGCCGTGAAATGTTATCAGGTCACGCTCCTCCAACAGAATGCCGACGAAAATATAGCCGGTCGTTGCCAGGGCGAAGAGCAGATGGCCGGCCGTCATCGTCGGCGTTGACCAGAAAGCGACCAGGAATCCGAAATAGATCGGGTGTCGCATCCACTTGTAAAACAGCGGCGTGCGAAACTCCGGCGGCTGATATTTCGTTCCCTGCCAGTTCGCATACACCTGCTGCAAACCGAAGAGGTCGAAATGGTTGATCAGGAAAGTGCCGATCAACGCAATAACCCAGCCGATCCAAAACAGCGCGGTCAAGATCGCCGAACCGGTTGGATTATCGACACGCCAAATGACGTCGTAGACGGGCCGCCATTGCCAGAACAACAGGATCAGCACGAGGCTTGATGCCAGCACGTAGGTACTGCGTTCCATCGCCCTCGGCACAAGTTGCGTCCACCTTCGTTTGAACGCAGGGCGAGCCATCACGCTGTGCTGAACGGCAAACAGGCCAAGCAGGATAAGATTTATGACGAGGGCCTCGATCGTTGGGGCCGCGGCGCCGCTATCGATCGATTTTGGGACGACAATGTTGCCGACGAATCCGATCGCATACAAGAAGGTCAGCAAAAACAGAGCATAACTGAACGTACCGTAGAAAAGTCCGGCCATGGTACCCTCCCTGAAAAGTGTTCGAAGTAAGCATCTCCTTTTCATCGTGCCGGCTCTACCGCCGACTAGGAGAACAATGAGTTGTGCGCCAATGGATTTTCGCGGCGATCTTGTTGTTGCGATCGGGGGTGATCGCCTTTATGTGACGGAGCCGGTCGGCGGCACGGCGTCTCCCACCGATCTAGGTGGTCTCGATACGTCGTGGCGAGGAGCGCAAGCGACGAAGCAATCCATTTCGCCACTTTGCGGACTTTGTGGATTGCTTCGCTTGCGCTCGCAATGACGGTTGGGGACACGATCTTCAAATCTTGTGCAATTGTTGCGAGGAACTTTGAGACAGAAGGAATTCGGCAGCCCCGGCTTCAAGGTATCTGCGATCGGGCAGGGTACCTGGTACATCGACCGCGGCGATCGCAAGCGCGCGGTCGCCGCACTCCAGCGCGGCGTCGATCTCGGCATGACCCACATCGATACCGCCGAAATGTATGGAGACGCCGAGCTTGTGATTGCGGATGCGATCACGGGGCGACGCGATGAGGTGTTTCTGGTCTCGAAAGTGCTGCCGAGCAATGCCTCGCGGCGCGGCACCATTATCGCCTGCGAGCGCTCGCTGACGCGGCTGAAGACCGACCGCCTCGATTGCTATCTCCTGCACTGGCGCGGCGCGTATCCGCTCAATGATACGGTTGCGGCATTCGAGCAATTGGTGCGCGCGGGGAAAATCCGTTCATGGGGCGTCAGCAATTTCGATGCCGACGACCTCGATGAGATCCTGGAGGTCGCCGGCGAAGGCAAGATCGCCTGCAACCAGGTCCTCTATCATTTGCAGGAACGCGCTATCGAACACGCGGTGATTCCGTGGTGCGCGAAACACCGCGTCGCCGTCGTTGCCTATTCGCCGTTCGGTCACAATGATTTTCCGGACCCGCGCAGCAAGGCTGGCGAGGTGTTGCAGACCATCGCCAAGCGTCATGGCGCCTCGCCGCGCCAGGTCGCGCTGAGTTTCTTGACGCGCGAGCCGGAGCTGTTTGCCATTCCGAAGGCATCTCATCCCGAGCACGCTGCGGAAAATGCGGCAGCAGGACGAACTTGGCTTGAGCGCGGATGAGATCGTCTCGATCGACAAGGCATTTCCGCGCGGTCCCAAACCGCGAAGCCTGCCAATGCTCTAGTGAGGCGGAGGTATTTTTCGCTTCACGCGAAAACGCGCGATTTGCGCATATCCGCCTTCTGTTTTCCGGCCTTGTCGCGATCGGGCGATTGGCGTTTTTCTAGCGCCCGCCCGATTCGATTTTCTGCCTTGAGTTCAGCCGTGACGCCTCCGCCCGCCGCAGCCGCCAGGCTCGACACGACGCCATTGCCGTTGCCCGGGAACAAGCCGGCCAAGCAGGGCGCGCCCGCGCGCGCCGATCGGCCGTTTCGCGGTATCGCGCTGATCCTGGCATCGACGGTGTTTCTCGGAACCTCCGATGTCACCGCGAAATATCTCTCTGCGACGCTGCCCTCGATCGAGATCGCCTGGATCAGGTTTCTGGTGTTTGCGATGATCATGGTGCCGGCGATGGTGCCGGGTTCGCCGGTCTATGCTATGCGAACCGCGCGGCCGGGCTTTCAGCTTTTGCGTGGCGTCGCACTTCTTGTCGTCGTCGCTGTTGTTCATCTCCGGCTTGCGGTTTCTGCCGATCGCGGAAGCCTCCGCGACCGGTTTCGTCTCGCCGCTGTTCGTCACTGCGCTATCGATCGCTTTTTCTCGGCGAGATCGTCGGCCTGCGCCGCTGGCTGGCGACGGTCGTTGGGCTGATCGGCGTGATGATCATCCTGCGGCCGAGCACCGGCGCGTTTCATCCCGCCGTGTTCTTTCCGCTGGTGTCGGCGCTGGCCTGGGCCTGCACGCTGATCATGACGCGCATGATGAGCGGAAGGGAGCACGCCGCCACCACCATGACCTATTCGTCGATCGCGGGCGTTGCAATTCTTTCGGCACTGGTTCCGCTCGTGTGGGTTGCGCCGAGTTGGCGCGATGTGCTGTTCGGGATTTTGGTCGGTGTGGCGTCGACGGCCGGGCAATGGATCGTCGTGCTCGCCTTTCGCTACGCCGATGCCTCGGTGCTTGCGCCGTTTTCCTACACCCAGCTTTTGTGGGTGAGCATCCTCGGCTTCGTGGTGTTCGGCGAAGTGCCCGACGTCTGGACCGTGACCGGCGCCGTCTTCATCGTCGCCAGCGGCCTCTACACCGCCCATCGCGAACGGGTGCGGCGGTCGCAGCTTTTGGTGCGGGATGGCGAGTTCTCCCCGAACGCGTGACCGCTCACACCGGCAGCGCGATTGAATATTTCACCTGGCTGAGCGCAAAGCTCAATTCGATCGAGGCGATGCCGTCGAGCCGCGTCAGCTTGTTTTTCAGAAAGGCCTCATACGACGAGAGATCGGCGGCGACGACGCGCAGGAGATAGTCGCGGTTGCCCGTCATCAGATAGCATTCCAGCACCTCGTCCCATTTCGAGATCGCGCGCGCAAAGCGGTTGAGGTCCTCTTCCTTTTGCCGCGCGAGCTTGATCGAGATGAACACGCTGACATGCAGCCCCAACGATTTCTGGTCGACGGTCGCGATATAGCGCGTGATCACGCCGCGCTCTTCGAGCAGCTTGACCCGGCGGTGGCAGGGCGAGACCGACAGCCCGACCTTGTCGGCGAGTTCGGCCATGGTGGTGCGGCTATCGGATTGCAGCAGGCCGAGGATCTTGCGGTCGATGGCATCGAGCGCATGCATTGGGATAAACTCTGGTCATGGGGCTCAAGAGTGGTAAAATATCCCAAAATATCCGGGTATGTCGCCAAAATTTGAGATTTTTCGCGAAAACGACCGCGGTAACATCTCAGCCGAAATCCCGGTGCAGGGAACACTGCCATGCCGACCGAACCCGCACGCCTTGAAATGCTGTCCGCGCTGGCGCGCAAGGTGCTGTGGCTGTCCTCATGGACCATCCATCACGCCAACCATATCCGGCCCAATGTCGACGGCTTGAAGGTCGGCGGCCATCAGGCTTCCTCGGCCTCGCTCGCCACCATCATGTCGGCGCTTTATTTTTCGGTGTTGCGGCCGCAGGACCGCGTCGCAGTGAAGCCGCATGCGAGCCCGGTGTTTCACGCGATCCAGTATCTGTTCGGGCACCAGACCCGCGAGAAGCTGGAAAATTTCCGCGGCTTCAAGGGCGCGCAGTCCTATCCCTCGCGCACCAAGGACACCGACGACGTCGATTTCTCCACCGGCTCGGTCGGCCTCGGCGTGGCGCAGACCTTGTTCGCCTCGCTGGTGCAGGACTACGTCAAGGCGCATGGCTGGGCCAAGGATCGTCCCGAGGGGCGGATGATTGCGCTGGTCGGCGACGCCGAGATGGACGAGGGCAATATCTTCGAGGCCTTGCTGGAGGGGTGGAAGCACGGCTTGCGCAACACCTGGTGGGTGGTCGACTACAACCGCCAGAGTCTCGATGCGGTGGTGCGCGAAGGCCTGTGGGAAAAGTTCGAAATCCATGTTCCGCAATTTCGGCTGGGACGTGGTGATCGTGAAATATGGAAGATTGATGCGCGAAGCCTTCGCCGAGCCCGGCGGCGAGGCGCTCAAGAGGTGGATCGACGCCTGCCCGAACCAGCTTTATGCGGCGTTGTGTTTCCAGGGCGGGGCGGCGTTCCGCAAGCACTTGCGCGACGAAATCGGCGACCAGGGGCAGGTTACGCAACTGATCGATCGGCGCAGCGACGACGAACTGCTGGCAGTTGATGTCCAATCTCGGCGGACACGACATGGCGAGCATGTGCGATGCTTTCGAAGCCATCGATCACGATCGCCCCGTCTGCTTCATCGCCTACACCATCAAGGGCGTCGGCCTGCCGTTCCAGGGCCACAAGGACAACCACGCGGGACTGATGACGGTTGCCCAGATGGAAAAATGGCGAGCCGCGCAGAACATCCGGCCCGGCCACGAATGGGAGAGGTTCGAGGGGCTCTCGCAGGACCCCGCGGCGCTGGAGGCGTTTCTGGCAAACGCGCCGTTCAATCGCGAGGGCCGGCGCCGCCTGACCGCGCCAGTGATCGAAGTTCCCGAGCGGCTTGTCTTTCACGCCGTCGCCGCAAATGTCGACCCAGCAGGGGTTTGGCCTCGTGCTCAACGAACTCGCGCGCGGCGATAGCGAGCTGGCCTCGCGCATCGTGACGGCGTCGCCCGATGTCACGGTGTCGACCAATCTCGGCGCCTGGGTCAACCGCCGCGGGCTGTTCGCGCGCGCCGAAAAGGCCGATCTGTTCCGCAGCGAAAAAATCCCGTCGACCTTCAACTGGGATGCCTCGCCGAAGGGCCAGCACATCGAGCTCGGCATCGCCGAGATGAATCTGTTCATCCTGATGTCGGCGCTCGGGCTGTCGCACGCCATCAACGGCGAACGGCTGCTTGCCGGTCGCAACCCTCTACGATCCCTTCATCGAGCGCGGCCTCGATGCGCTGAACTACGCCTGCTATCAGGATGCGCGCTTCATGGTGGCGGCGACGCCGTCGGGCATCACGCTCGCGCCCGAGGGCGGCGCGCATCAGTCGATCGCCACGCCCTTGATCGGCATGGCGCAGGATGGGCTTGCATCGTTCGAGCCGGCCTTTGTCGACGAACTCGCCGTCGATCATGGCTTTCGGATTTTCGCATATGCAGCGCGAAGGCGGCGAGGGCGGTTCGGTCTATTTGAGGCTCTCCACCCGCACCCTCGACCAGCCGCAGCGGATGATGACGCCAGACCTGCAGGCTGCCATCACCGAAGGCGCCTATTGGCTGCGCAAGCCGGGACCGAATGCCGAAGTCGTGATCGCCTATACCGGCGCGGTCGCGCCCGAGGCGATCGAGGCCGTCGGGCTGTTGGGCGAGAGCCGCCGCGATATCGGCCTGCTGGCGATCACCTCCGCCGACCGGCTGCATGCGGGATGGACCGCGGCGCGGAGCTTGCGCCGCGACCGCCGCGGCGTGGCGCATCTCAGCCATATCGAGAAACTGCTGGCGCCGCTGCCGCGCGACTGCGGCATCGTCACCGTGATCGACGGCCATCCGGCAGCGCTGGCTGGCTCGGCAGCGTGCGCGGCCACCGCGTCGAAGCGCTCGGCGTCGAGCATTTCGGCCAGACCGGCACCATCGACGACCTCTATCGCCACCACGGCATCGACGCCAACGCCATCATCGACGCGGCGGAAAGCCTCACGGCCGGCGCGCCGGTGCGGCATCGGAAGATGGCGGTGTGAGTCGTCCCAGCGAAAGCAGGGGCCCATACGCCGCGGCGATCATTGTTTTGCACGCTCGGAGACGACTTCCTTAACATCCAACGCCGGTGGTTATGGGTTCCTGCTTTCGCAGGAACGACCTCAGGGTTAATGCGAAACCTCCCGTCTTGCTTCCTTCACATCGCTGACCTTATATCCAGCTCCGGCCGCAATGCGGCGTCCCGCATATGGCGGGTTCATTTTTGCTTGGCTTTCGTGCAAGGATGCTTGCCGAACGCCCGTTCCCCCTCCATTGCCCGTGAAATCAAGAGGTTTACGATGGTCAACCGCATGCAATTCTACATCGACGGCGCCTGGGTCGATCCGGTCGTCAAGAAGTCCACGCCCGGTCGTCAATCCGGCGACCGAAGAGGCGATGTATGAGGTTGCGCTCGGCTCCAAGGCCGACGTCGACAAGGCCGTGGCCGCCGCCCGGCGCGCCTTCGAGACCTATTCGCAGACCAGCCGCGAGGAGCGCGTCGCGCTGCTGTCGAAGATCGTCGAGGTCTACAAGACCCGCATGAAGGATATCGGCGCCGCGGTCTCCGACGAGATGGGCGCGCCGCTGCCGATGGCGGAGAAGATGCAGGCCGGCGCCGGCCTCGGCCACATCGCCTCCACGCTGGAGGTCCTGAAGAACTATCATTTCGAGGAGCCGGTCGGTTCCGCCGTGGTGGTGCGCGAGCCCGTCGGCGTCGTCGGCATGATCACGCCATGGAACTGGCCGCTGAACCAGATCGCCTGCAAGGTCGCGCCCGCGCTCGCCGCCGGCTGCACCATGATCCTGAAGCCCTCGGAATTCACGCCGTCCTCGGCGTTGATCTTCGCCGAAATCCTGCATGAAGCCGGCGTGCCGAAGGGCGTGTTCAACCTGATCAACGGCCTCGGCCCCGAAGTCGGCGCCGCCATGAGCCGAGCACCCGAACATCGACATGATCTCGTTCACCGGCTCGACCCGCGCCGGCATCGACGTCGCCAAGCGCGCGGCGCCCGACCGTCAAGCGCGTCAGCCAGGAACTCGGCGGCAAGTCGCCGAACGTCATCCTGGAAGGCGCCGACCTCACCAAGGCCGTCACCGGCGGGGTGATGCACATGTTCAACAATTCCGGCCAGTCGTGCAACGCGCCGTCGCCGGATGATCGTGCCGCTGTCGAAGATGAAGGAAGTCGCCGCCATCGCCAAGGGCGTCGCCGACAAGACCAAGGCGGGCGATCCGCGCGCCGAAGGCACCACCATCGGTCCGGTCGTGTCGCGGATCCAGTGGGACAAGATCCAGGCGCTGATCCACAAGGGCATCGAGGAAGGCGCCACGCTGGTTGCCGGCGGCCCCGGCCTGCCGGAAGGCGTCAACAAGGGCTTCTATGTGCGCCCGACCATCTTCGCCGACGTCACCAACGACATGACGATCGCGCGCGAGGAAATCTTCGGCCCCGTGCTCACCATCCTCGGCGCCAAGGACGAGGAAGACGCGGTGAGGATCGCCAACGACACGCCCTATGGGCTCGCCGGCTACGTCTCCGCCGACACCGTCGAGCAGCGCCCGCAAGGTCGGCCGCCGGATCCGCGCCGGCAACGTCAACCTGCAGGGCGTGCCGAACGACCGCACCGCGCCGTTCGGCGGCTACAAGCAGTCCGGCAACGGCCGCGAATGGGGCAAGTTCGGCCTGGAGGAATATCTCGAGGTCAAGGCGGTCGCCGGCTTCAACGCGGCGTAAGTTTTCGCGATATCAAAAGCGCCGGGGCGGGATGAAATTCCGCTCCGGCGGTTTTTTTTGGCAAATGGTTGCAACAGAGTCGGTGTCGTCCCTGCGAAAGCAGGGACCTATAACCACGGGATCATGTTGTTAGCGAACCCGTCGCCATCGTCGCCAAACCGAGAGGCCGCGGCGTATGGGTCCCTGCGTTCGCAGGGACGACGCGAAGACGGCGTATGCGCGGAAATGTCCGCTATCCCCCCAGCGCGCCCTGCGTGTTCACATAGAGCGCGTAGATCGACTGGCTTGCGGCCATGAACAGCCGGTTGCGCTTCAAGCCGCCGAAGCAGACGTTGGCGCAGCGCTCGGGCAGCGCGATGCGGCCGATCGGCTGCCGTCGGGCGCAAAGACCATGACGCCGTCGAGTTCGGCATCGCCCATGCCCCAGCCGCACCACAGATTGCCGTCGATGTCGCAGCGCATGCCGTCGGGCGTGCCGGGGCCGGCGTCGATCAGGACACGCTTGTTGGTGATCTTGTCGCCGCTGGGCGTCGACGTCATAGGCGAGGATCTTGCGGTTCGGCACGCCGCGCGATTCCACGATGTAGAGGATTTTTTTCGTCCGGCGAGAAGCAAAGCCCGTTGGGTCCGAGCACGCCCTCGGCGACGATGGTCGCTTTGCCGGTCGCGCCGTCGATCCGATAGACATTGGCGTCGATCTCGGACTCCGCGACATAGCCCTCGTAATTGCCGAGCAGGCCGAAGGTCGGATCGGTGAACCAGATCGAGCCGTCGGATTTCACCACGACGTCGTTGGGCGAGTTCAGCCGCTTGCCGTCGAAGGAATCGATCAGCACCGTGATCGAACCGTCATATTCGGTTCTGATGACGCGGCGTCCGCCATGCTCGCAGGTGATCAGCCGTCCCTGGCGGTCGCGGGTGTTGCCGTTGGCAAAGTCCGACGGCTTGCGGTAGACGCTGACGGCGCCGGTTTCCTCTTCCCATTTGATGATGCGGTGATTGGGAATGTCGCTGCACAACAGATAGCGCCCGTCGCCGAACCACACCGGGCCTTCGGCCCAGCGCAATCCCGTGGCCAGCCGTTCGACGGCCGAGAGTTTCAGCCAGTATTTTTCAAAACGCGGATCGAGCGCGTGGATGGCGGGATCGGGATACTGTGTCGCCGGCTGCAAGCCAGGGCGTGCGGGCTTGTCGGACATTTGCTGTTCTCGTTGCTGTCTGGAGAATTCCTCACCGTCCTCGTCTGCTATCATCGTCATCTCGTGGCGGCAAGCTTGCGTGTCCCGGACGCGATGCGGTGCATGGCACCGCTTCGCTGAGCCGGGACCCATGGTACTTGCTCAGGTGGGCCCGGCTCTGCAGCGCATCACTTCGTGCTGCGCAGCGTCCGGGGCTCGTCAACACCGATTGCTTGCCGCTTCCCTCGTACCGCGCCATACTCCTTCAATGCTTCAAGAACGAGGGATGAAATGCCACGCATATTGATGACCGGCGCGTCCGGTGGGATCGGCACGAGCCTGCGCAAATTGTTGCCGCCGATCTATCCGGATTTGCTCTTGAGCGACCTGAAGGCGCCCGCCGATCTCGGCAAAGGCGAAAAATTCAAGGCGGCGGAACTATCCGATCTGGCCCAGGTCGAGGCGATCTGCGAAGGCGTCGACGGCATCTTGCATTTCGGCGGATATTCGGTCGAGGGTCCGTGGGACAATATCCTGCAATCTAACATCATCGGCTGCTACAATCTGTTCGAGGCGGCGCGCAAGAAGGGCGTCAAGCGCATCGTGTTCGCGTCATCGAACCATGCGATCGGCTTCTATCCGCGCTATCACCGGATCGGGACCGACGTGACGGCGCGGCCCGACAGCCGCTACGGCGTCAGCAAGGTGTTCGGCGAAGCGCTCGGCGCGCTCTATGCCGACAAGCACGGGATCAAAGTCACCTGCATCCGGATCGGCAATTTTGGCGAGAAGCCGCTCGACCATCGCCGGCTCTCGATCTGGCTGAAGCCGGAAGATCTGGTGCAATTGTGCCGCATCGGCCTGGAGCATCCCGACATCCATTTCGAGATTTTCTACGGCGCATCCAACAACGAGCGCTCATGGTGGGACAACCACCGCGCCTCGACCTCGGCTATCGCCCGACCGGCCGGGCCGAAGACTTTCGCGAGCACGCCTTCGCCGAACAGGCCAAGCTCAAGCCCGACCCGGTCGGCGACTTCTACCAGGGCGGCACGTTCTGCGGCATGGAGTTCGACGGCGATATGAGCCGGATCATCGATTTGAAATGATGCCTGCCGTCATTCCGGGGCGCGTCGAAGACGCGAACCCGGAATCTAGAAGTTGTCTTGCGGGTCCTGATTACCCCGAGATTCCGGATATGGTCCTTCGGACCATTCCGGAATGATAATTCCTAGCCAGCGTTTTCTTCGCCCGCGATCCGCTCCAGATAATCCACCTTGCTGAACTGCATGTGATCGACGCAGAGCTGTGCCAGCGCCCAGCTGTCGCGGCCCCTCAATAGCTCGATCATCAATTCATGCTGTCGGCGCGACAACGCCAGTCCCTCCTTGTCGGCGAGGTTCTTGGCGCGCATCGGCAGCGTCAGGTTCATATAGTCCTGCAGCGATCGCACGAGATATGGATTGCCGCTGGCCGAGAACAGCGCAACATGAAAGGCGTCGTTGGCTTCATGGATGCCGCGCAGATCCTGCGCGTCGGCGTAAGCGCAATATCGCCGTTGCAGCTCGATCAACTGTTCGATCAGGGCGGTTGGCGCGGGCAGGGGTATCATTAAGGCTGCCTGCCGGGTCAGCATTTCCCGCACCTCGTAGATCTGCCGCACTTCTTCCGCCGAATAGAACCGCACGGTGGCGCCGATGTTTTTCTCGCGCAGCACGATGCCCTGGCGCTCCAGCTGAAACAGCGCCTGGCGAACGAAATGCCGGCTGGCGCCATAGCGGCCCATCAAGGTGTCCTCGACCAGGCGCGAGCCCGGAGCGAAACGGCCGAAGATGATGTCCTCCTCTAGGCGGCGGATCACCTCGGCCTGCTCTTCCTCGCGGCTGGGGGCGTTTGCTTCCGGCAGCGCGGCCTGCACTTTCATCGCGCGGCCTCCCATCCTGAAAGACGGTAGCAATCTTCCACCAGGCGCAGCGTTTCGAGATTGTCCTCGGGCGCGGTTTCGAACGGCGTGTTTTCGAGAAGCGACTGCACGAAATGCGCGATCGTTCGATTGTAGGAGCCCTGATATTCGACGGCGAGATCGTAGCGCTTCTCGGCCGGCGCACCGCCCGCGCAGGTCAGCAATGGCCCGTCGAGCCGGATCGATCCGGTTTCGCCGATAATGTCGAGCCGGTCGACTTGAGTCGCGGGAAAGCCATGTGCGGCAAAGCTTGCAAAGACGGTCGCCGTGCCGCCGCGCTCGGTCTTCATCTGGATCACCGCGCCGTCTTCTCCCGCCATTTCGCAATAGCTGCGGCTTAGGCCCGCAGCGGTCACACGCAACGGCCCGAGCAGCATGCGCAGCGTGTCGAGGTGATGGATCAGGACTTCCGCGACCAGCATGCGCGTTTCCCCGCGCATGAAGGGCTGCCGTTCCAGCGCCGGGCGCAATCCGTCGGGGCCCGGCAGCACGCCCGAGGTCAACAACGTCAACTGCGCCTGCTTGACCTTGCCGATGCGGCCTTCGCGCAGCCACGCGGCCGCATCGCGATAATAGCCGCGGAACCGCCAGTTCTCGTGAACCATCAGCCGGGTCTGATCCCGGACTTCGGCCACGAGTTCGGTCGCTTCCTGCAAATTTGGCGCGAGCGGTTTCTGGCACAGCACGGGCAAATGCCGCTTCGCCGCAAGCCGCACCAGCAGCGCATGGAATTGGCGCGGGGCAGCGATATCGACGGCGTCGAGATCGGCTGCCGCCAGCATCGCCTCGGCGTCGGCGAAAATGTTCGAAATCCCGAACTCATCCGCGCGCCGCACGGCGTTTTCGCGGGAGGGATCGGTGATTGCGACTACACGCCCTTTTTCGGCGATCTGGGTCCAGGCGATCAGATGATGGCGGCTGACCATGCCGGCGCCGATCAGGCCAATGCGAAGCGGCTGGTTCATGGGCGTTCGGGTTCGGTCATGGCCTGAAGTCAGCACGCACGGAATTTATTGTCAATAATACTGCTTATGTAGGGGGTATTTTGGATCATTTTTGGGCAAAACAATCAGATATTGACAATAATGCTGCGGGCCTCATAACTGATCCGCTGAACTCCAACAGGAAATTCCCACCAAATGGCTGACGGGCTGCGCAAGGGACTGACGAGTTATGGCGATGCAGGGTTTTCGCTGTTCCTGCGCAAGGTCTTCATCAAGGCGATGGGCTATTCGGACGACGCGCTGAACCGCCCCATCGTCGGCATCACCAACACTTATAGCGACTACAATCCCTGCCACGGCAACGTGCCCCAGATCATCGAAGCGGTGAAACGCGGCGTGATGTTGTCGGGGGCCATGCCGATGGTGTTCCCGACCATCTCGATCGCGGAGAGTTTTTCGCATCCGACCTCGATGTATCTGCGCAATCTGATGGCGATGGATACCGAGGAAATGATCCGCGCCCAGCCGATGGACGCGGTGGTCGTGATCGGCGGCTGCGACAAGACCCTGCCGGCGCAGATCATGGCGGCGGTCTCGGCCGACCTGCCGACGGTCGTCATTCCGGTGGGGCCGATGGTGGTCGGCCATCACCGGGGCGAGGTGCTGGGGGCCTGCACCGATTGCCGCAGGCTGTGGGGCAAACACCGCGCCGGTGAAATCGACGAGGTCGAGATCGAGGCCGTCAACAGCCGGCTTGCGCCGTCCGTCGGCACCTGCATGGTGATGGGCACTGCGAGCACCATGGCCTGCATCACGGAGGCGCTCGGCCTGTCGCTGCCGATGAGCGCGACCATTCCCGCGCCGCACGCCGAGCGTTTTCGCCTGGCGGAGGCCAGCGGCAAGGTCGCCGCCGAAATGGCCAAGGCCAAGGGGCCGAAGCCGAGCGAGTTGCTGACGAAGTCTTCGTTCAGGAATGCGCAAGTGGTGCTGCAGGCGATCGGCGGATCGACCAACGGTCTCATTCACTTGACGGCAATCGCCAACCGCACGCCGCATCGCATCGACCTCGAAGGCTTCGACAGGCTGGGCCGCGAGGTGCCGGTGCTGATCGACCTGAAACCGTCCGGCGCGCATTACATGGAGCATTTCCACCACGCCGGTGGCGTGCCGAAACTGATGGCGCAGCTCGGCGATCTCATCGACCTCGATGCGAAGACCATCACCGGCGCGAGCTTGCGCGAGGTCGTCGCGCGCGCCGAAGAGGTGCCGGGACAGGACGTCATCCGCGCGCGCAACAGCCCGATCAAGCCGGAGGGTGCGATGGCGGTGTTGCATGGCAACCTCGCGCCGCGCGGCGCCTTGATCAAGCATTCGGCGGCAACAGCGAAGCTGCTGCATCATACCGGCCGCGCCGTGGTGTTCGAATCCGTGGAAGACATGACGCTGCGGGTCGACGATCCCGCGCTCGATGTTACTGCTGACGACGTGCTGGTGCTGCGCAATGCCGGACCCAAGGGCGCGCCGGGCATGCCGGAGGCGGGTTATCTGCCGATTCCGATGAAGCTAGCGCGCGCGGGCGTGAAGGACATGGTGCGGATTTCGGATGCGCGGATGAGCGGCACGGCGTTCGGCACCATCGTGTTGCACATCACGCCTGAATCCGCCGTCGGCGGTCCGTTGGCGCTTGTGAAGAATGGCGACATGATCCGGCTCGACGTTGCCAAGCGAAGCATCGATCTCCTGGTCGATACCGCCGAGCTCGAAAAACGCCGCGCCGCGCTGAAGCTCGAGGCGACGCCGGATTGGGCCCGGCGCGGCTATGCGCATCTGTTCAACGAAACAATTTTGCAGGCCGATGAGGGCTGCGATTTCGACTTCATGCGCGGCGGGGGGAAGGGGTGAAGAGGCAAAGGTAGCCTCTTGGTGAGGAGCGCGTCTTGGCGCGTCTCGATCCATGAGGCGGGCCAAACTCCGAGACGCCGCGCCGGGGCGCGGCTCCTCAGAATAAGGTTTGAGTTTGTGGCGCAACCGATCATTTCGTTGGTGATCAACAATCGATCGACCAGATCTTGCGACCGATGTTGAATTGACATTCCAACAACCCCGATGGGATGATTGAAGAAATCATAAAGAGGGGGGAGGCAGGATGAACGGCTCAAGGAGAAGCATCGTTGCGGCCATTGTCGTGGCGTCGGGCTTGCTGACCGCAAGTATGAATGCGCAGGAGGTGAAGCACTATCGCTTCGCCTACGATCAGCCGAAAACCACAGGCTACGGAATTCTCGGCGATATCTTCGCCGACAAGCTCAAGGCGCTCAGCAAGGGCACCATGCTGATCGATCAATATCCGGGCGCGCAGCTCGGGCAGGAGCCGCAGGTCCTGCAGCTCGTGAAGGCGGGCGACGTCGAATTCTGCATTTCCTCATCCGCCAATGCCGCGACGCTGTCGCCGCAGGCCGGCGTGATGTCGATGCACTTCCTGTTCCGCTCCGAAGCCCATCTCATCAAGGCGATCGCCGATCCCGGCGTGTCGGCCGCCGTCAAGGCGATGATCTCGGACACGGTGCAGGGCGCTCACGTCATCGCGCTCGCAACCCTCGGCCTTCGCCACATGTATGCCAGGCGCGAGATCAGGAAGATCGAGGACATGAAGGGGCTCAAGGTGCGCGTGCAGGCGACGCCGACCGAGGACACCATGTTCCCCGCCTATGGCGCGCAGATCGTGCACATGCCGTTCGGCAGCGTCTATACCTCGCTGCAGACCGGCGTGGTGGATGTCGCCGAAAATGGCATCAACGTCTACCTCGCCAACAAGCACTACGAAGTCGCGCCCGTGCTCTCGATGACCGAACACGAGGCCAATAACAGCCTGGTCTGGGTGAGCGACAAATTGTGGAACAGCCTGACGGCGGAGCAGCAGGGCTGGGTGCAGGCCGCGGCCGACGAGGTCAACCGGAGCCAGCCGGCGAAGGCGATCGAGCTCGAGCACCAATCGCTGGAGAAGCTGAAATCGATCGGGGTGAAGGTCGTGGCCGACGTCGACAAATCGGGCTTCACGGCGATCGCCGATCCCTATCTCGACAAGCTCGCCAAGGAGCTCGGCCCGCATGCCGAAAAGATCAAGACGCTGATCCGGGCGATCAATTAGACTGACCGCCTCTCTCCGCGAGTCGTCCCGGCGAACGCCGGGACCCATACGCCGCGGCTTATCAGTGGAGCGATCGGCTAGCCGCCTCTTACAAACAATACGCGCCGGGGGTTACGGGCCCCGGCGTTCGCCGGGACGACGAGAGTTGATCTGGGACGACGGAGAGTCTTAAACGATGTCCATCGCCGACAAACTGGTGCTGCGGCGGCAGCATCACCTGAAATGGCGGACGTTCGACCGGCTCGAACTCGCACTCATGATGTTGTGCGGGCTTTTGTGCTTCGGCTTCTCGCTCTCGGTGATGTTCGACATCGTCACGCGCACCATCGGCCATCCCTGGCTGTGGCTGCAGGAGGTCACCTCCACCCTCTTCATCTATGCGATCTTCATTGGGGCTGCGGTCGCGACCCGCCGCAACGACCATCTCTATCTGACTGCGATCTCGGAGGCGCTGCACGGGACGCCGCGCCTTATCGTGGAGATTCTGATCCGCATCGTGGTGCTCGGCGTGGCGTTTTGCCTGATCTGGTTCGGCTACATCAATTACTTGCGGGGGTTCGGCAGTTTCCGGCTGCCGTCGGGCACGCCGATCGCCTCGCTTTATGCGGCGATACCGCTCTCCGGCGTGCTGATCGGACTGTTCACGATCGAGCAGCTCGTCAACGGCATCCGTAACGGTTTCGATCATCCCGAGCCGCCGGGCGACGACGTCTCGATATCCCCGGTCGAGACCAGTATCCAGAGGGCGCGGCCGTGAGCTCTCCCGTCATTCTGGCGCTGATGTCGTTCTGCTTCCTCTTCTTCGGTTATCTCGGCGTGCCTGTGCCGTTTTCACTGATAGCGGGCGTGTTTGTCGGCGCGCTTATGACCGACGTTTCGCTGGCGGCGATCATCCAGAAGATTTTTGACGGCGTGGATTCCGAGGCGCTGCTGGCGATCCCGTTTTTCCTTTTGGTCGGCGAACTCATGAGTTCCGCCAATGTCGTGGTACGGATCGCCAATCTGTCGCTGTCGCTGGTCGGCCATATCAGGGGCGGGTTGTCGCAGGTCGTCGTCGTCTTCTGCATGTTCTTCTCGGAGATGTCGGGGTCGACCACCGCCGACGTCGCGGTGATGAGCCGCGCGCTGGGCGGCCCGATGAGGCGCGAGGGCTATAGCCCCGCCTTCATCGCCGCGATCATTGCATCGGCCTCCACCATCGCGGCCCTGGTGCCGCCGAGCATCACGGCCGTGGTCTATGGCGCGGTCGGCAACGTCTCGATCGCCGGTCTGTTCATGGCCGGCGTGGTGCCGGGATTGATGATCGGCTTCGGCCTGATGATCTATTGCTATTTCTTCGGGCCTTCCGGCATGCGCAAGCCGCGCGCGCCGTTGCGTCAGGTCGTGTTCGCGGCCGGCGACGCGGCACTGCCGCTGATGATCCCGGTGATCCTGCTCGGCGGTATTCTCACCGGCTGGTTCACGCCGACGGAAGCTGGCGTGGTCGCTGTGATCTGGATCATCACGGTCGTGATCCCCGCACTCAATCGCGGGCACATCTGGAAGATCCCTTACGATTTCTGCCTGGCCGGTCTGATCTTTTCGTTGCCGCTGATCACCATCGGCGCCGCCAATGCCTTTGGCTGGATGCTGGCCTATTTGCGCGGCGCCATCGTGATCGCCGACTGGATCACCTCGATCGCCGGCAGCGATCCGCAATACATGATGTTGCTCCTGGTGTTGTTGTTCACGGTGATCGGCGATTTCATCGAGCCGGTGCCGACCATCATCATTTTCATGCCGCTGGTCAACGCGCTGACGCAGGCCGGCGACATCAATGGCGTGCATATGGGCGTGGTGCTGATTGCCACGCTGGCGTTCGGGCTGATCACGCCGCCTTACGGGCTCGTGCTGTTGATGGCATCGAAATTCGTCGGCGTCCCCTTCAGCAAGGCGCTGCGCGCGGCGCTGCCGATCTATGTGGTGTTCCTGGTGACCATCACCTTTACGATCTATTTCCCCAAGGTGGTGCTGTGGCTGCCCAAGCACGTCATTCCGGAATCGGTCGGCTGCTTCAAGTCGCCGGCGGGGACTGGCTATATTTGCCCAAATTGAATTTTGTCGTCCCTGCGAAAGCAGGGACCCAGCCGCCGATATCAGTTGTTTGCCGAAGGCGTCGTCAGGCTTCACGCCGAAATCGAGATGCTGCGCGTGGGGACGACTCGCGGGGACGTCGTGCCTCACTTCCCCTTGCTCGTGAACTTGTTGACCGCGACGCGGAACTCGTCGGTGTGCATGCAGTCGATGATGGCGTCGCGTTCGGCCTCGAGCTGTTTTTCGATCGGCGTGACGGGCGCGCGGTAGATCAGTGCCTTGGTCGCCGCGATCGCTGAGGGCGCGTTTTGCGCGAGGCGATGCGCCAGTTCGCGCGTCGCCGCCTTCAGTTCAACGGCAGGCACGACCTTGGTGACGAGGCCCCAGTAGAAGGCCTGCATCGCCGAGAAACTGTCTTCGGCAAGAAAAATCTGTAAAGCGCGCCGGGCGCCGACGGCGGCCACCACGCCGACGGTGCCGCCGCCGTCCGGCGAGACGCCGAGCTTGGCATAGGCCGGCGTGAAGCGGGCGTCTTCGGCGGCGATGCAGAGGTCCGCGACAAAGGCGAGCGAAAGCCCGGCGCCGGCGGCCGAGCCGTGGACGCTCGCCAGCACGATCTTCGGCATCCGCCGCAAGGTGGTGATGAAGGCGTGATAGTGCTGCAGCAGCTCACCGACGACGGGCGCTATGGTGTCGGTCGCGGCGGCGGCGCCGATGGTTTGAAGATCGCCGCCGGCGCAAAATGCACGGCCTTCGCCCTCGATCACGAGCACCCTGATATCGTCGGAGGATTCGACCGCCGCGCCGAGTTGCTCGAGCTTTTTGGCGATTGCAAGGTCGATGGAGTTGAACGCGGCGGGGCGATTGAGCGTGATTGCCGCGATCGGACCCTCGACCCTGAGTAGCGCCGGATCGGCGGCTAAGGAGGCGGTAGCATCTGCTGGCATCGTCATCTGCAATAACCTCCGTTTGGGGAGATAGCCGCGCATTTAAATCGCAGAAGGCGAGAGGTGACAATCCCGGCGAAGTCTGCAAAATGCGGGCAGAACGCGGGACCGGCGGGAAAACGGGGAGAGGCATCGTGAGCGATCAAGCAACGTTGAACCGTCCGGTTTCGACCGTCGATCCGTTTTCGCGCGCCTTCCTTGGCGACCCCTATCCGTATCACCAGGAGCTGCGCGAGGCCGGACCGGTGGTGTGGCTCGAGCAATACGGTATCTGGACGATGGCCCGGCACGAGCAGGTCCGCGATGCCCTGACCGACTGGCAGACTTATTGTTCGTCGGCGGGCGTAGGCTTGAGCGACTTCCGCAAAGAGCCGCCGTGGCGTCCGCCAAGCATCATCCTGGAGGCCGATCCGCCGCTGCATACGCGCACCCGCGCGGTGCTGACGCGCATCCTGTCACCGGCGGCGATCAAGGTCTTGCGGGACACCTTTGAGCGCGAGGCGGAAGCGCTGATCGCGCGGCTGGTCGAGAAGCGCGAATTCGACGGCGTCGCCGATATCGCCGAAGCCTATCCGTTGAAGGTATTTCCGGATGCGGTCGGGATTTCCGAGGACGGCCGCGAGAATCTGCTGCCCTATGGCAGCATGGTGTTCAACTCGTTCGGCCCGCGCAACGATCTGTTTAACCAGGCGATGGCCAATGCCGGTCCGGTCCGCGACTGGATCATGTCGAAGTGCAGCCGCGCGGCGCTAGCGCCCCGTGGGTTGGGCATGCAGATTTTCGAGGCCGTCGACGCCGGTGAGTTGTCGGAAGCGGAAGCCGGCATGCTAGTGCGTTCGTTCCTGTCGGCGGGAATCGATACCACCGTCTACGGGCTCGGAAACGCGCTCTATTGCCTGGCGCGCTACCCCGAACAGTGGGCCATTCTTCGCAACAACCCCAACCTGATCCGTGGCGCGTTCGAGGAAGTGTTGCGCTTCGAGGCACCGGTGCAGACCTTCTTCCGGACCACGACCAAACCCGTCGAGGTTGCCGGCGTTCGATTGGGCGATGGCGAGAAGGTGCTGCTGTTTCTTGCCTCCGCCAACCGCGATCCGCGCCGGTGGGAAAAGCCCGATACGTTTGACGTCACCCGGCGCGCCGCCGGGCACATGACTTTCGGCACCGGCATTCACGGCTGCGTCGGACAGGCGGTGGCGCGGTTGGAAACGGAAGCGATCTTGACCGCGCTCGCGAAGCGTGTTGTGTCGCTTGAACTGACAGGCGAACCGGAGCGACGGCTGAACAATACGCTGCGCGGGTTCGACAAACTGCCGCTTCGTATCGCGCCGGTCTGATCAATGACGCAAGGAACAGTTCTGATTGTCGGCGCCGGTCACGCGGGCTTCCAGGTGGCGGCATCTCTGCGGCAGCACGGCTATGCCGAACGCATCTGCCTGATCAACGATGAGGCGCATCTGCCGTATCAGCGGCCGCCTTTATCCAAGGCTTACCTCAAGGGCGAGGGCCGTCCCGATAGCCTGATGTTCCGGCCGGATAAATTCTACCGCGACCAGAACATCGAGCTGATCAGCGATCATGCCGCCTTTATCGACCGCGCCGCGCAACGGCTGCTGCTCGCTTCGGGCTCATTTCTCGATTACGGGCATCTGGTGCTTGCCACTGGCGCGCGCAATCGCCTGATCGATCTACCCAACGCCAATCTCGCCGATGTTCGTTATCTGCGCATCCTCGATGAAAGCGAGACGCTGCGGCAGCGCATCGGCACCGCCAAGCATGTCGTGGTGATCGGTGCGGGCTTCATCGGCCTGGAATTTGCTGCAACCGCGCGCATCAAAGGCCTTGAGGTCGAGGTGGTCGAACTCGCAACGCGGGTGATGGCGCGCGCGGTCACGGCGGAAATCTCGGAATATTTTCAGACACGGCATACCGCGGCGGGGATCCGCATCCATCTCGGCGTGCAGGCGACGGGTATCGAGAGCGATGGCGACAAGGTCGCGGGCGTCAGCCTCAGCGACGGCCGGCATATTCCGGCGGACCTTGTGGTGGTCGGCGTCGGTGTCCTACCCAATGTCGAGCTGGCGGCGCAGGCCGGCCTTCCGGTCGCATCGGGCATCATCGTCAACGAGCAATTGTTGACGGCGGATCCCAATATCTCGGCGATCGGCGACTGCGCGCTGTTCGCAAGCCCGCGCTTCGGCGGCTCGCTGCGGCTGGAATCGGTGCAGAACGCTACCGATCACGCGCGCTGCGTCGCGGCGCGGTTGACCGGCGATGCCAGGACCTATGACGGCCTGCCCTGGTTCTGGAGCGACCAGGGCGACGACAAACTGCAGATCGCAGGGCTTACGACCGGTTATGACCGTGTCGTCGTCCGCGGCGACCGCGAGGCGCGCTCGTTCTCGGCGTTCTGCTACAAAGCCGGACGGCTGGTCGGCATCGAGTCGGTCAACCGTGCCGCCGATCACGTGTTCGGCCGCAAGGTGCTTGGCATGAACCGGTCGATCGAGCCGGCGCAAGCGGCGGATCTGAGCTTCGATTTGAAGGCGGCGCTGGCTTAGGTCTCTGCTATCTCGTCGTCCCTGCGAAAGCAGGGACCCATACCCCGCGGGCCCATCCGTTTGAATGCTTCAGCCTGCCACCTCTCGCAACCACAAACGCCGGTGGTTTTGCGTCCCTGCTTTCGCAGGGACGACGTAGGCTGCTAAGCGCTGACCGAAAACTCCCTCCGCACCGCCTCGATGTCGGCCAGCGTCGGCAAACCGGCCTCGTTGCCGAGACGCTGAATCTTGTAGGTCGATGCCGCGCGCGCAAAATCGAAATGGTCGTGCCAGCTTTTGGTGGGGTTGGCGAGGTAGGAATAGACATAGGCGCCATGGAACACGTCGCCGGCGCCGTTGGTATCGAGCACGCGTTCGCGCGGTATCGGAAGCGCGGGCATGGTGCGCACAGTTCCGGTTTCGTCGTACCAGAGCAAGCCACGTTCGCCTTGCGTGAGGCCACCGACCCGGCAGCCGCGGCTCTTGAGATACTCCAGCATCTTTTCCGGAGTGAGGTCCATCTGCTCGCACAGTCGTTCGGCGACGATGGCGACGTCGATGAATTCCAGAAGCTCATGGGTATTGGTCCGCAAGCCCCCGCCGTCCAGCGAGGTCAGGATGCCCGCCTCGCGGCAGAGTCTTGCGTAGTGGATCGCGGCGTCCGGCTGGTGGCCATCGACATGCAGCGCACGACAGCCGCCGAGGTTCAGGAGCGGAAAGGGATGGATATGGTCGTCGTCGCGGCAGCGGACGATGGCGCGCTTGCCGTCCTTCGGCATGATGAAAGAAAGCGACGACGTCTTGACCTTGCGCGGATGGATCGAGATACCATACTTCGCGCTCATATCCTGGAACATTCGCCCCAGCCAGTCATTGGCGACGGTGGCGATCAGGTCCGGCACAATTCCGAGCTTGGCGCAGCAAAATGCTGCGGTGACGGCGTTACCGCCGAACGAAACCGCATAGTCCGAGGCGACATGTTTTTCATCGCCGGTCGGCATGTGGTCGGTAATGAAAGTCACGTCGATATAGGTTTGTCCGATGAAGAGGGCCTGCATACGTTTCCCGTCATGGCTTGGGGTGGTCCCGGCCGGCGCTGCTTGTACATTAGCACCGGTTTTGGGAGATCATTCGCTGAAATTATTCGCAAACGCGGCCTCCTTAGTCGCTTGAGATAGGCAGAGGGGCGGACTACGACCAGTCCCGGGCAGTCAGTCGGCGCCGACCCAACGGCGACCGGCTTTCCTGGTTCCTGAGAGACGGGAGGGAGACACGATGACCACCGCCAAGCTTACGCAGGGGCTCTTCCCGTGATCAGCGGTCTCGATCACGTCGTCGTGCTGGTTGAAGACGTCGAAGCCGGCGCCCGGACTTACGAATTGCTGCTCGGGCGCGGCCCCGCCTGGCGCAATAGTGGCGACGGCGCCGACCGGGTGATGTTCACGCTCGACAACATGACGCTGGAACTGATGGCGCCTAGCGGCTTTAGCGTCGCCGCCGATCGCATTCGAGAAGTGATCAAGCGTTCGGGCGAGGGGCTCGCGAGCCTTTGTTTCCTGACCTCCGACATCGCGAAAACCCACCGCAGGCTCGATCGGCTCGCGCTCAAGCCCGATCCGATTGCCGAGGTCGAGAGCCGCGATCGTGATTCAGGCGCGACCTTGCAGTGGAAGCGGACGCGCGCCGCGACCGATCTGACGCGGGGCGTGCGCCTGTTCTTCCTCGAACTGGTAGAACCGCGCCCGCCTTCGCCGGTCATTTCAGCCGCGCCGATTTTGGGACTGGATCACGTCGTCATTGCCACCGGTGACCCCGAACGCGCCGCTGCGCTCTATGGCGCGCGCCTCGGGCTCGATATGGCGCTCGATCGCTCGCATCAGGATTGGGGCCGGTTGATGTTCTTCCGCTGCGGCGACCTGATCGTCGAGCTTGTGCAGCGGCCGGGGGCGGTTGCCGATCCTGCCCGCGACAAATTGTGGGGATTGAGCTGGCGCGTCGCCGACATCGAGGCGGCTCGCGCGCGGCTGGTGGCGGCGGGCGTAGATGTCTCCGAGGTGCGCGCCGGCCGCAAGCCCGGCACGCGGGTGATGAGCGTGCGCGATAGCACCTGCGGCATCAACACGCTGTTGCTGGAGCGAGCGGCGAAGTAGTCCGACCTGGTCATTTCCGGGGTGGTGCACAAGCACGAGACCTCAGATGCGCAATTGCGTATCGGGGAATCCCCGGATTCTCCGATGTGCAATTGCACATTATAGTTCGATGCTTTTCGCATCGCTCGGGAATGATGCCTTCATTCTCAAACCGCCCTTTGCATGCTACACGCGCTTTTGTTCCACGAATGGGCGATCGTCTTGATCAGGACAAAACGAATACAAAAATGGCAGCGCGACCCTGAGGGGATGCGGCTTCGGATTCTCGAGGCCGCCAAACAAGAGTTCGCCGCCCACGGGCTTGCCGGAGCGCGCGTCGATCGGATCGCGGCGAATGCCGGTGCCAACAAGCGGATGCTCTATTACCATGTCGGCAACAAGGAGGAGCTCTATCTCGCCGTGCTCGAGGGCGCCTATGAGAAGATCAGGGCAGAGGAGCGCGGGCTCGATCTCGAGCATCTCGATCCGCCGAAGGCGATCGAGTGCCTGATCGACTTCACGTGGAATTATTTCTTGCGCAATCCGGAATTCCTGGCGCTGCTGAACACCGAGAACCTTGCGAAAGCCCGCCATCTCAAGCGCTCCACCAAGGTCAAGTCGATGCACTCGCCGTTTGTCGAAATGATCGGCACCGTCGTCAGGCGCGGCGTCGAAAGCGGCGATTTTGTCGTCGCGGTCGATCCAGTGCAGCTTTACATCTCGATCGCTGCTCTGTGCTTCTTCTATCTGTCGAATAGCGCGACCCTGAGCGTGATTTTCGGCCGCGATCTTCTCAACGAGGAAGCGAGGGAGGAGCGCCGCGATCACATGGTCGCGCTGGTGCTTGCGGCCCTTACCGGGAAATCATTCGCGACCTTTGCGAAAAAGAAGGCGCCGGGGTCGCGGGCTCCGGCACATCATACCGGTTGAATGCGTCCGGGCAGTGGGCGGCTGGTTTCGAGAGTCGCGCCTTCGCCATTGCGAGGAGCGCCAGCGACGAAGCAATCCAGTCCTTTTTCTCGCCATGGATTGCTTGGCGGAGCCAGTCATCGGGCGCGCGTTCGCGCGACCCGTTGGCTCGCAATGACGGAAGTGCTACCCAATTTGCATCCGGAAAACCACTGGACAGTAATTATCCAACAGGTTAATTTCGCGACCAAAGCCGACAAAGTCAGGAGAGGAAATTGGCCGAAGCCAACAGCCATGGGGGCGTGTCGAAGACGCTGAACGCGGCGTGGATCAGGCCTTTCTTGTTCCTGATTTTCATCGTTGTCGCCTGGGACTTGACGATCCGGCTGTTCAAGATTCCGCCCTATCAAATTCCGGCGCCGGCCGATGTCGTCCTTGTGCTGTGGCAGGATTGGCCGGAACTGGCGCGGCAGTCCTGGCCCACGACCTACGCGACGATTTGCGGCTTCCTGTTGTCCGCGGCGTTTGGAATTCCGGCCGCTATGCTGATCGCGGGATCGAAGACGGTGGAGAGTTACGTCTATCCGCTGTTGGTATTCTCGCAATCGGTGCCGAAGATCGCGATCGCGCCGCTGTTTGTGGTCTGGTTCGGCTTCGGCATCTTTCCAAAAATCATCTCCGCTTTCCTGCTGGGATTTTTCCCGGTGGTGGTCTCCGCCGTGCAGGGGTTCAAGTCGGTCGATCCCGACATGGTGGATCTGGCGCGGGCGATGCAAGGCAGCCGTTTCCACGTTTTTCGCGCGGTCAACCTGCCGCATGCGATGCCGGCGATTTTTTCCGGGCTGAAGGTCTCGGTGACGCTTGCGGTAGTCGGCGCCGTGGTCGGCGAATTCGTCGGTTCCAATTCCGGCATCGGCTATGTGCTGCAACGTTCGATCGGAACTTTCGATCTGCCGACGATGTTTGCGGCGCTGGTGATCCTGGCGCTGCTTGGCGTCGTCCTGTTCTGGATCGTCGACCGGATCGAGCGCCTCGTGGTTCCCTGGCATGTCAGCCAGCGCGAGGACATCATTTTGGCTGCGTAGCCTTATCGTAACAGGAATGACCACAAGAAATGTCGTCATTGCGAGCGAAGCGAAGCAATCCATAGTGCCGAACGTCAAGGAATGGATTGCTTCGGAGCTATCGCTCCTCGCAATGACGGAGTCAGGGAGGAAGACAACATGCAATTGACCATTGCGATTTCGGCGGTACTGATCGGAACAGCGCTAATGGTCCAGCCGGCTGTGGCCGTGGACAAGGTTGTGCTGATGCTCAACTGGTATGTCTATGGCGAACACGCGCCGTTCTATTACGGCAAGGCCAAGGGCATTTACGCGGCCGATAACATCGATCTTGAAATTCAGGAAGGCCGCGGCTCGGCCGCGACAACGCAGGCCGTCGCCGCCAAGACCGCCGACTTCGGCTATGTCGACGTACCCACCATGATGCGCGCCGCCGTCAAGGGCGCACCCGTGATCGCGACCGGCGTATTGCTGCAGACAAGCCCGATGTCGGTGATGGGTTTGGCCGAAAAGAACATCCGCAAGCCCGAAGACATCAAGGGCAAGACGGTCGCGATCACGCCGGCCGATTCGATGACGCAGATCTGGCCGCTGTTTCTGAAAAAGACCGGCTTGAAGGAAAGTGATTTCACCACCGTTGCCGGCGACGGCCAGACCAAGCTCAACGCCGTAATTAACGCGCAGGCCGATCTGCTGCTCGGCTATGTCATGGACCAGTCGATGAAGATCAAGGACGCCATCGGCAAGGAGGTCTACCCGATCAAGTTCGCCGACTACGGCATCAACATGGTGAGTTCCGGGATCATCGCGAATACGGATTACGTCAAGGCCAATGCCGACGTGGTCAAGCGTTTCATGTCGGCGACTACCAAGGCGGTTGAAGCCGCCGAGAAGGACCCGAAGGGTGCTGCGCAATCGATCCTCGATGCCAACCCGAAGGGCGGCAAGATCGATACGCTCACCCAAGGCTTTGAACTGACGATCCCGCTTTATCGGACGCCGGAAACCAAGGGCAAGCGGCCGTTCCAGGTGACCGACCAGAACATGACCGACACCGTCAATTTGATGGTCGAATATGGCGGCCTCGATGCCAAGGCAAAGGACAATCCTAAGGCATTTTACAGCAATGAGTATTTGCCGAAATGACAGCTCCGTCATTCCGGGATGGTGCGCAAGCACCAGACCCGGAATCTCGAGATTCTCCGATGTGCAATTGCACATCGCAGTTCGATGCTTCGCATCGCCCCGGAATGACTGCGTAAGATTGCTTCGTCGCTTTGCTCCTCGCAATGACGACTAATCGTCACTGCTTCCGAACGGACATGGCTGAATGAATTCAGCGACCAAACCAACCGACCTCAGCCGGCCCGGCGCGTATCTTCGCGTCGTGGCCGATCGCGGGGTCGCCGTCACGCCGGGAATTCAACTGTCCGGCGTGTCGAAAACCTACCGGTCGCGCGACGGCGACGTGCCGTCGCTGCGGCCGCTCGATTTCCATATCAACACCGGCGAGTTCTTTGTGGTGGTCGGACCCTCCGGCTGCGGCAAATCCACGTTGTTGAAAATGATCTCCGGGCTGCTGCCGCCCTCGGCCGGCGAGATTTTCGTCGAGGGGGAGAAGGTCGACAAGCCACACGGCAATGTCGGCATCGTTTTCCAGAATTCGCTGCTTTTGCCCTGGCGCAACGTCCTCAACAATGTGATGCTGCCGATCGACATGAAGCGGCTGTCGCGCGAGGAATATCTGCCGCGCGCCAGGGCACTGCTGAAGCTGGTGGGACTTGAGGGCTTCGAGAAGAAGCTGCCCTGGCAATTGTCGGGCGGCATGCAGCAGCGCGCCTCGATCTGCCGCGCGCTGGTGCACGATCCCAAGATCATTCTGATGGACGAGCCGTTCGGCGCGCTCGATGCCATGACGCGCGAGCGCATGAACGTCGAATTGATGCGCATCCAGCGCGAGACCGGCAAGACCGTTCTCCTGATCACCCATTCGATTCCGGAAGCCGTATTTCTCGCGGATCGCGTGCTGGTCATGACCGAGCGGCCCGGCGCGATTGCGGCGATCTATGATGTGCCGCTGCCGCGCCCGCGCTCGCTCGACGCCATGGCTGATCCTGCTTTTTCCGAACTGGTGCAGCGCATCCGCAAACATTTCTTCGCCCAAAGTGCGATGGACTGAGGTTTTTGTATCATGCCGCTGCGTTTGGCCGTGCGTGACATTGTGCTTTTCGAGCGACCGGTGCGTTTTGCCCGGCCGTTCCGCTTTGGCGCCGTGGTCATCAATGCCGCCTCGCAGGCCTTTGTGCGCGCCGAGATCGAAATCGAGGGCAAGGGGACGTTCGTCGGCGCCGGCGCCGAACTATTGGTGCCGAAATGGTTCGACAAGCGAGGCGGCCTTTCGCCGGAGCAAACCGTGGACGAACTGAGGCGCTCGCTGGCCATCGCGCGCGGGCTTTATCTGGCGGGCTCCGATTTCGACACGGCATTTGGTCTGCATGCCTCGCGCATCGCGGCGCAGGTCGAGACTTGTACGAGGGAAGACATCCCGCCGCTCGCGGCCGCCTATGGCCCGGCCGAACTCGACAAGGCGATTCTCGACGCGCTGCTGCGGGGCGCCGGCGTAAATTTCTTCGACGGCATGGCCGGCAATGTCGCCGGCGTCGATGCGCGGCTGTCGCCCGATCTCAGGAGTGGCGACATCACGCAATTTCTGGCGCAGCGCCGGCGGCTCGATCGCGTCGCGATCCGGCATACCGTCGGCCTCGACGACGCGATAGAGGGGGCAGGCGGCGTCGCCGACGTGAACGAAAATGCCGGCGCGCGCTTCTTCAAGCTCAAGCTCAACGGCGATCCCGAGGCGGACGCCGCGCGTCTCATCCGTATCGGCCATGCACTCGCGACGCTGCCGCACGACTACCGCGTGACGCTGGATGCCAATGAGCAATATGCGGACCTGTCGGGCCTGCGCGTGCTGATGGAGCGTTTTAGGAGCGACGATGCGCTCGCATCGATCGCGGCGAAATTGCTTTATATCGAACAACCGATGCCGCGCGACATCACCCGCGCCTCGGCGCTCGGCGAGCTAGCATCTTGCGATTTTATCATCGACGAAGCCGACGATTGCTACAACGCATTCCCGGCGGCGCGCGCGCTCGGCTACCGCGGCATCTCGTCGAAATCATGCAAGGGTCTGTATAAGTCCGTCATCAACGCGACCCGCGCCGCCAAATGGAGCGGTCGAAGCGAAACGTTCTTTGTCACCGGCGAGGACCTGACCTGCCAGGCCGGACTTGGCGTGCAGCAGGACCTCGCGCTCGGTGCCCTGATCGGCGTCACCCACGCCGAACGCAACGGCCATCATTATGTCGACGGCTTTGGCGACACGCCGGTTGATGAAGCCGAGTCGTTTCTCGCGGCGCACCCCGATCTTTATACAAGGAGCCGCGATACGATCCGGCTGGCGATCCACGGCGGCGATCTCTCGACGGAATCGCTGACCGCGCCGGGTTTTGCAACGAAGGTGCATCCGCTATGGCAGGCGATGCCGCCGCTTCCACAACCAAAAGCAAAAATCCTGCAGGAGCAGTCCATATGACGATGCAACGCCTCGGCGTGATCATGAATGGGGTCACCGGCCGCATGGGGCTCAATCAGCATTTGATCCGCTCCATCATCGCGATCCGCGACCAGGGCGGCGTGGCGCTGTCCAATGGCGACCGCGTCATGCCCGATCCAATTCTTGTCGGGCGCGACGCCGAGAAGGTCCAGCGCCTCGCCAAGCGGTTCGCGCTGGAGCGCTGGACTACCGACCTCGATAGGGCGTTGGCGGACAAAAACGACGCCGTGTTCTTCGATGCTGCGACCACGCAAGCACGGCCGTCGCTGCTGACCAAGGCGATCAACGTCGGCAAGCATATCTATTGCGAAAAGCCGATTGCGACCAACCTTGAGGAGGCGGTGGCGGTGGTGAAGCTTGCGAACAGCAAGGGCCTCAAGCATGGCACCGTGCAGGACAAGCTGTTCCTGCCGGGGCTGAAAAAGCTCGCTTTCCTGCGCGACTCCGGCTTCTTCGGCCGCATGCTCGCCGTGCGCGGCGAGTTCGGCTATTGGGTGTTCGAAGGCGATTGGCAGGAAGCGCAGCGGCCGTCGTGGAATTACCGAAGCGAGGACGGTGGCGGCATCATTCTCGACATGGTCTGCCACTGGCGCTATGTGCTCGACAACCTGTTCGGGGAAGTCGAAAGCGTGAGCTGCCTCGGCTCCACGGACATTCCCGAGCGCTGGGACGAGAAGGGCAAGAAGTACAAGGCGACCGCCGATGACTTCTGCCTATTCGACCTTCCGCCTCAAGGGCGGCGTGATCGCCCATATCAACATGAGCTGGGTGACGCGGGTCTATCGCGACGATCTCGTCACCTTCCAGGTCGACGGCACCCACGGCTCGGCGGTGGCGGGCCTCACCGATTGCATGATCCAGGCGCGGCAGGCGACGCCCCGGCCGGTCTGGAACCCGGACGAAAAGCGTCTGCACGATTTCTACGCCGACTGGCAGAAGCTGCCTGAGAACGTCACCTACGACAACGGCTTCAAGGAGCAGTGGGAAATGTTCATCCGCCACGTCTGCGAGGACGCGCCCTACAAATACACGCTGCTGGAGGGCGCCAAGGGCGTGCAGCTCACCGAATGCGCGTTGCAAAGCTGGCGCGAGCGGCGCTGGATCGACGTCGCGCCGATCAAGCTGTGAGGACACGACATGAACAAACCAGTCGTGCCAGCTTCCACGCTGTCGCTCAAATTGCCTACCGCGGATGGCGGGATCGAAACCTATCGCCTGGCGGCATCACGCGCGTTTCCGGCAAAGCTCGAAGGCGCGCTCAACCGCGTGGCGTTTTCCGCAGCGCATGTGGTTTCGGACCCGCGTCGCCGACGTCGATCCCTGGCTGACCGCGGCGATTGACTGGGACAAGACCATTGCGTTTCGCGAATACGTCTGGGACCTCGGCCTCGGGGTTGCGGAGGCGATGGACACCGCGCAACGCGGCATGGGGCTGGACTGGCCGACCTCGCTGGAATTGATCCAGCGCTCGGTGAGAGCAGCAAAACTTCGCGGCAACGCGCTGGTGTTTTCGGGCGCGGGTACCGATCACCTCGCGCAGGAGGACGCCAAAAATCTCGACGACGTGATCTGTGCCTATGAGGAGCAGATCGGGAGGATCGAGAAGGCCGGCGGACGCATCATTCTGATGGCCTCACGCGCGCTCGCCAAAATCGGCCGAAGCCCCGACGACTACGCCAAAGTGTACGATCGCGTGCTGTCGCAGGTGGCGGCGCCCGTCATAATCCACTGGCTCGGCGACATGTTCGATCCGGCGCTGGCGAACTATTGGGGCACGCCGGACCTCGACCGGGCCATGGATGTCGCGGTCGGTGTCATCAACGCCAACGCGTCGAAGGTGGACGGCGTCAAGGTCTCGTTGCTCGACAAGCAGCGCGAGATCGTCATGCGGCGCCGGCTCGACAACAACGTCAAAATGTATACCGGCGACGATTTCAACTACGCCGAACTGATCGCCGGCGACGAACAGGGATTTTCGCACGCGCTGCTCGGCATTTTCGATGCCATTGCGCCCGCGGCTTCCTATGCGCTGTCGAGGCTCGCCGCCGGTGACCCCAAGGGGTTTCACGACGTGCTTGGGCCGACCGTGCCGCTGTCACGGCACATCTTCAAGGCGCCGACGCGGTTCTACAAGACCGGCATCGTTTTCATGGCCTATCTCAACGGGCATCAGGATCATTTCACGATGATCGGCGGGCAGGAGAGCACGCGTTCGACACTGCATCTGGCCGAATTGTTCCGGCGAGCGGACAGAGCGGGTCTGCTCGCCAATCCTGAGCTTGCGACGCGACGCATGAAAGCAGTGCTCGCACTCCGCGGTATAGAGGCTTGATGCGCGACTTTTCGGCCGATCACCGCTGGCTGTCGCTCAATACCGCGACCGTCCGCAAGCAGGGCGATCTGCTGCAGATCATCGACGCCTGCGCGCGGCATGGCATCCGCGCCATCGATCCCTGGCGCGACCAGGTCGCAGCCGTTGGTCTCGAGCGTGCGGCGCGCGCGGTGAGCGATGCGGGGCTCGAGCTTTCAGGCTATTGCCGGGGTGGCATGTTCACGGCCGACGCCGCGCATCGGGATGCGGCTCGCGACGATAATCGCCGGGCGGTCGACGAGGCCAAGGCGTTGGGCGCCTCTTGCATTGTGCTCGTGGTCGGCGGCTTGCCGCAATATTCGCGGCCGGGCAGTGCGGCCTCGAAGGATATCGCTGCTGCGCGCGCGCAAGTCGAGGACGGCATCGCCGAGATGATGGAATATGCGCGCGAGGCAAAAATTCCGCTCGCGATCGAGCCGCTGCATCCGGCCTATGCGGCTGATCGGGCCTGCGTGAACACCACGACACAGGCGCTCGATATTTGCGACCGGCTCGACCCGAGCCGCACCGGTGCGCTCGGCGTCGCGCTTGACGTCTATCATATCTGGTGGGACCCGGAATTGCTGCCGCAGATTTCCCGCGCCGGAAAAGATCGCCTGCTGGCGTTTCACGTCTGCGACTGGCTGGTGCCGACCAGAGATATTCTCAACGACCGCGGCATGATGGGCGACGGCGTGATCGAGATCAAATCGGTGCGCCGCGCGGTCGAAGCACAAGGCTTTGCCGGCTATTGCGAGATCGAGATCTTCTCCAACGACTGGTGGGCAAGGCCGATCGATGAGGTCTTGCGGACCTGCATCGAACGGCATCGCTCGGTGGTGTAACAAAAGCCCACTGGCAATCGAACTTTGAGGGAAGTGCCGCGCCCATTCAAAATTCCTGACCGCCTGTGAAGCAAAGTCCGGAGCGCACGGAGCCGGACGAGCCGCCTGACTGCGCCTCGCAAGATTTGGCCAGCCGCAACACTTTGGCCGCGTCGTTATTTCCTTTCCGCCGCCTCGCCGCCGACGACGGCGGAACCCGTTCCCTGGCAGCTATTGGCGCCGTAGCGGATGAATTTTTGCACGCGCTTTCCGGTGTCTACTTCGCCGGTATAGATGTTGCCCTGGCTGTCCAGGCTGACTTGATGCAGCCAGTGGAAATCGCCGGCCATCCGGCCACCATGTCCGAGACGGCCAAGCTGTTCCAGATTGTCGCGGCCCAGGATGTAGATCGTCTGGTTGGTGTTATCGCCGACGTAAAGACAGGTTTGCATCTTGTCTGCCGAGAAGTTCATCGACACCGCGGTTCCCGGCATCACCGGTTGGGTATAGGTGTTGGCGCTGACAAAGCGTTCGGTCACGAAAGCGCATTTGCCGGCCTCGCCATTTGGATTGCTGCATTCCTTGCCGAGCGCTGGATCCTTGCCGTCGAACACCTGGATGCGGTCGTTGCCGCGGTCGCAGACGTAGATCTTGCCGTCTTCCGCAATCTTCACGCAGTGCACCGGGTTACGAAAGAACGCCGGTTTCTTCTCGCCCTTTGCCGAGGCCTGCGGCCACGTGCCGGCCGCGGCGGCGCCGGCGTCATCGACCGGATTGTTTCCGTAGGCGCCGAAATGACCGATATATTTGCCGGTGTCGGCGTCGACGATCAGGACGCGCCGATTGGCGTATCCGTCGGCGATGTAAAGGCGATTGGTCTTGGGATCGACCACCATATCGGCCGGCCGGTAGAGTAGCGGCGTGCCGTTTAGCCCGCCGTCCTTGCTGTTGCTGTCGGGAGCGGTTGTCGTGCCGCCGATCCGCATCTTGAAATTGCCGTTCATGTCGAACTTCAAGATGAAGCCGTCGCCGCCCTCTTTGTTGGTGGTCCAGGGTATTTGCTTGTCGCCTGGCTTGGCGGCGGCGGCGTTGCCGGCGATCCAGACATTGTCCTTCTGGTCGACATAGATGCCGTGTTCGATGTTCGGCCAGATACAACCGTCTTCGGTCTTGCATTTGCCGCCGACGAAGCCGGGATCGGATGGGCCACCCCAGGCGCGCAGCAACGTGCCGCCGGCGTCGAACTCCAGGACCGAGGGCGCCGCGCGACAGCAATCGGCGCCAAAGCCGTTGACCCGCGCGAAACCGAGCCCGTTGACCGGCTGCCCCTTGGTGTCGGTCGCGCCCGGTATCGCCGGTTCGAGCCCGACCTCGTCGTCGTTGAGTGTGCGCGGCCGATTGTAGACCCAGATATGGTCGTGATGGTCCACATAGAGTCCGCCAATCTGTCCGAGCAACCAACTGTGGGGCAGCGGCCTTGGCCAGACGGGATCAACGACATAATCCGGCGTCTTGCCGGTTTTGGACCTGTCGTAAACACCTGTCTGTTTGAACAACAGATCGAGCATAGCGCCGCTCTTGAGGGGGCCTGCATCGTCGGCCCGCGCGGGTGCGGCCAGAAGAGCCGCAATCAAACACGACAGCAGCGAGGCGATTTTTGGTGCTTTTTTCATCCCTGACTCTTTTCTTCTTATGAGAGGAAAAATCCTCGTCGGAATTCGACGGTCTGTCAATTCACGTCTGCCGGTTCGGAAGTTTCTCAACCTATGGTGCACGGCACGCTCAAAAATCCGCGAAATCGGGCGCGGCCGCCGCGAACAGGTGGACCCTTCAAGGCATAGGCGGGAAACCGCGCCAGAAACCTTGAGATCGCAATCGCGCCTTCGAGCCGCGCTAGCGCCATGCCGGCGCATTGATGCGCGCCGCTGCCGAAGGCGAGATGCCGGTTCGGGTTGCGGGTAACGTCGAATTTTTCCGGGTCGCTGAATTGCAGGGGATCGCGGTTGGCGGCGCCGATGCACAGCGTCACGGAGGTGCCGGCCGTCAAGCGTCACGCCGCCGAGTTCGACCCGCTCCGTCGTCATGCGGTTGCCGAGCTGGTTCGAACTCTCGAACCTCAGGATTTCCTCGACCGCGGTTTTGATCAGGGCTGGATCTTCGATCAGCCGTTCCTTTTCCGTTGGGTTCTCCGAGAGTGCCACCAGCCCGTTGCCGATCAGATTGGTGGTGGTCTCATGCCCCGCGTTGAGCAGGAAGATGCAGTTGTGCAGCAGCTCCTTCTCGGTTAGCCGCTCGCCGTTTTCCTCGCCCTGGATCAGGCGCGTCAACACGTCGCGGTCGGGATTGCCGGGCTTGGCTCGCCGTCGCCCGACCAGAATTTCCAGATAATCAAGAAATTCTCTCACCGCATTGTTGCCGCGCGTAAAGGCCTCGGTGCCGATCACGGGCTCGAGCGCCCCCAGGATTGCCAGCGACCAGCCCCGCAGCGGTCCGCGTTCCTCTTGCGGCACGCCGAGCAGGTTGCCGATCACCTCGATCGGGATCGCGGCGGCAAAATCCTCGATCAGATCGGCGTCGCCTTTGCTGGCAAGGGCATCGAGCAGCCGGTCCACCAGAGCGACCAGGTTGGGCTCCATTTCGGCGATCGCCCGCGGCGACAGCGCGCCCATGATCAGCCGCCGCACGCGGGTATGCGCGGGCGGATCGTTGAAGACGAGGCTCGTGGTGTGGTGCTCGTAGAGCGGGGAAGTGCCGTATTTCGGTGCGAATTCCTTTTTCTTGTCGGAGCTGAAGACCTTGGTGTTCTTGTAGGCGGTGAGCAGGTCGTCGTAGCGGGTCAAGAAATAGGATCCGTTGGGCATGCGCTTGACCGGCTCGTGCTCCCGCAGTGCACGATAGGTCGGGATAGGGATCGGCATAGAATTCGGCGCTCAGTTTCTCGATGTCGAAATGGGCCGCCAGCTCTCGCGCGTTCGCATTCATGCTGCCATACTCCCAGGGGCCGACATACTCTGCGGGACACGGATATGCGGTTTTCGCTCTTTCGAAAAGTGCGGCTTTCTCTAAAGTCCCGCGTCAAAATGTAGTCGATGACCGACTGGAAAATGAAAATGCACGCCCGCAGCGAAGCGCCCGCCGAAAGCTCTCCTTCCTGGCCGGAGGATATTTTTTCGATTTTGCAGCGTTTCGATGTCCGTCAGGTGCCCTACGTGCCGGATGCCGGCCATTCGCAATTGATCGAGCGCGTGCTGGGCGACGCCTTCCATGCGCGCGGTGCCGCTGACGACCGAAGAAGAGGGCGTGGCGCTGTTGGCCGGCGCCTGGGCCGGCGGCCAGCGCGGCGTGCTTTTGATGCAGTCGAGCGGCGTCGGCAATTGCGTGAACATGTTCTCGCTGACCCAGATCTTCCGCTTTCCGTTCCTGACGCTCGTGACCATGCGCGGCGAATGGGGCGAGTTCAATCCGTGGCAGGTGCCGATGGGCTCGACCACCGCAGGCGTGTTCGAATTGTCCGGGATCAAGGTGCTGCGGGCTTCGCAGCCAAACGAGGTGCGCGAGGTGGTCGAGGCCGCCGCCGGGCAGGCTTATAACGCCTGCACGCCGACCGCGGTCTTGTTGTCGCAGCGACTGATCGGCGCAAAGGTCTTTACCAAATGAGCAAGGCAAATCTTCTCGAGCGGCGCAGCGTGGTCTCCGCCCTGCTGGCGGGCCGCAAGGACGCCATCGTTGTCGGCGGCCTTGGTGCCTCGACCTACGATATCGCCGCCGCCGGCGACCACGACCGCAATTTCTATCTCTGGGGCGCCATGGGCGGCGCCGTCATGATCGGGCTCGGCGTTGCGCTCGCCCAGCCCAAGCTGCCGGTCGTGGTGATCACGGGCGACGGCGAGATGCTGATGGGGATCGGGAGCCTTGCGACCGTCGGCCTGCAAAAGCCGGGCAACCTCACCATCGTCGTGCTCGACAATGAGGTCTATGGCGAGACCGGCGGGCAGGTGAGCCACACCGGCGCTACCACCGATCTGGTCGGCGTGGCCAGGGCTTGCGGGATAGCGGATGCGCGGACGCTGGCGACGATGGCCGAGATCGAAGCCTTTGCGCCATCCATGCAAGACGTCGCGACCGGGCCACGCTTCGCCAGCATCAAGATCGACAGCGCCAATCTGGAGCGGGTGCTGGCCAGCCGCGACGGGAGCTTCATCGTGACGCGAATCCGCGGCGCGCTCGGGTTCGCTCCGATCTAAGTCACGCTTTGGTGCATCGCAGCAATGTTTCTTGACATTTGTAGAGGTGAGTGCTTACTCACAAGCATGAGTACCCTCCGCATGACCAGTGATCTCGGCGCCAACTGATCTTGAGCGCCGCCAAGCGATGCTTTGCCCGCCACGGCTTTGCCGGAACCACGACCAAGAGCGTCGCGGCGGCGGCCTCGATTTCGGAAGGTCTGCTGTTCAAGCATTTCCCGACCAAATCAGCGCTTTACGCGGAAATCCTCAGCCGAGGAATGCGAGGCCGATCCGGCGCTGCATCGCCTGCTTGAACTTGAGCCGTCGACCAGGACGCTTGTGGTGCTGATCCGCGAAATGGTGCGACATTTCCAGGGGGTGGCGGATACTCCCGATCAGCAGGA
Source organism: uncultured Alphaproteobacteria bacterium (assembly GCA_963722265.1). GTDB lineage: Bacteria > Pseudomonadota > Alphaproteobacteria > Rhizobiales > Xanthobacteraceae > Bradyrhizobium. Next base: position 1,176,154 of record CAVRKR010000006.1, read on the forward strand.
AGCCCAGCGCCTGCGCCTGATGCTCGCGAGCCATCTCGACGACGGCGAATTTGCGCGGCTGATCTATGGAAAGATCGCGGACTGGATCGGACCGGTGTTCACCGCCTCGCTGGAGCGCGCGGTCGCGGCGGGAGAAGCGACACCAATTGGGCGCGAGCCGATGAATCTGTTCTGGTTTGCCCATCACACCGTGCTGATGGCGACGCTGACGCGGCTGCCTTCCGCGCCGTGCCTTTCCTACGGCGATGCTGGCGATCTCGAGCGGCAGCTTTGCGAATTCATTCTCCGCGGAATTGGCCTCAACGAAACCGCGATTGTCTCTTACCTGAACCGTGATTTGTCAGGAAATGTAGGGCAGCCGGCCATTGCAGAAAGTGCATGAGATGAACGTTGTAACCGAAGCCAATATTGCGGGCCGGCCCGTCGCCGAGAAGCCGCACGCGCGCCCGGTCCGGATGGTGCGCTGGTTCATCATTGTCGGGCTGTTTGCTGGCCGCTGGTCGCGGGCGGGATTGTCTGCTTCGAACACTTCCGCAGCGGAGATGATCAAGCAGTTCTTCGCCAACAACAAGCCGCCGCCGGCAACGGTGACGGTCGTCGAAGCGAAGTCGGAAGTGATCCCGAATCTGATGACCGCGGTCGGCGATCTCGCCGCCGTGCATCAGGTGAATGTCACCCCGATGTCTCCGGGCGCATCACCGACATCATGTTTATCGCCGGCGCGTCGGTGAAGGCCGGAAGTCCGCTGGTGCAATTGTTCGACGGTCCCGAGCAGGGCGACCTCGCAAGCTTCAAGGCGCAGGCGATCGGCGCGCAGCTGGCGCTGGATCGCGCCAAGCAACTGGCGGCCCGCCAGTTCGGCCCGCAATCGACAGTCGATGCCGCGCAGGCCACCTACGACCAGGCCAATGCCGGCATCGCCAAGACCGAAGCGATCATTTCGCAGAAGCTGGTGCGTGCGCCGTTCGACGGCGAGCTCGGCGTCCGCCATGTCGAGGTCGGCCAGTTCCTCACCGCCGGCACGCAGATCGTGACGTTGACCGACCTGTCGCAATTGTACGCGAACTTCACCGTGCCGGAGAAGGGCAGCGCGGCACTCAAGGTCGGCCAGACCGTGCGCATCGCGGTCGACGCCTATCCCGGCCGGACCTTTGAGGGCAAGATCAACGCGATCGAGCCCCAGATCGCCGCCGACACCCGCAACATCCGCGTTCAGGCCACGATCGACAATCCCGACCACATCCTCAAGCCCGGCATGTTCGCGACCACGACGGTGGTGCTGCCGGACAAGCCGCCGGTGATTACCGTTCCCGAGACCGCCGTCGATTATACGCTTTACGGCGATTCCGTTTTCCTCATCACCGAGAAGAAGGGCGACGACGGCAAGACCAGCCTGACCGCAGTGCGCACCTTCGTGCGGACCGGCAACCGGGTCGACGGGCGCGCCGAGATCCTCAGCGGGGTGAAGCCCGGCGATCGCGTGGTCGCAGTCGGCCAGCTCAAGCTGCAATCGGGAAGCGGCGGTGGCGATCTCGACCGACCCGCCGCCGCCGATTCCGGCGGCCCCGCCGCGCTACTGATAACCCGCCAACTTAAGAGCCGGAGCGTATCGCGATGGTCTGGACCGATATTTTCATCAAGCGGCCGGTGCTGTCGGTGGTCGTCAGCCTGCTGATCCTTCTGATCGGCCTTCGGGCCGCGACCGTTCTGCCGATCCGGCAGTATCCGAAGCTGTCGAACACGGTGGTAAACGTCACCACCGTCTATCCCGGCGCTTCCGCCGATCTGATCCAGGGCTTCATCACCACGCCGATCGAACAGGCCGTCGCGTCCGCCGAAGGCGTCGACTACATGACGTCTTCGTCGGTGCTCGGGACAAGCACCATTCAGGTCTTTATCAAGCTGAATTTCGACCCGAACCAGGCCTTGACCGAGGTTCTCGCCAAGGTGAACTCGGTCAAATACCTCATCCCGAAGGAATCCATCGATCCGATCGTCACCAAGACGACCGGCCAGACCACCGCGGTGATGTATATCGGCTTCTCCAGCGAGGTGCTGTCGGGCTCGGCGATTTCCGATTATCTGACACGCGTGGTTCAGCCGGTGCTTTCCACCGTCGATGGCGTCGCGTCGGCCGACATTCTGGGCGGCCAGACCTTTGCGATGCGGCTGTGGCTCGATCCGGTCCGCATGGCCGGCCGCAATATTTCGCCGGCGGACGTTTCGGTGGCGATTGCCGCCAACAATTTCCAGGCGGCGGCGGGCCAGTCCAAGGGTTTTTTCATCGTCTCCAACGTCTCGGCCAACACCGACCTTCAGAACCTCGATCAGTTCAAGCGGATGATCGTCAAGTCGAAGGACGGCGGCTTTGTCCGGATCGAGGATATCGCCACCGTCGAGCTCGCCGCCCAGAGCACCGACGCCAGCGTCGCCTTCAACGGCGAGCACGCGATCTTCATCGGCGTGCAGGCAACCCCGCAAGGCAACCCGCTGACGCTGGTGAAGGGCGTCCGCGCGCTGTTTCCGGAGATCGAACGCAATCTGCCGCCGTCGATGAAGATGAAGGTGGCTTACGATTCCACCAAGTTCATCCAATCCTCGATCGACGAGGTCGAGAAGACGCTGGGTGAGGCGGTCATCATCGTGGTCGCGGTGATCTTCCTGTTCCTTGCCTCGTTCCGTTCGGTGCTGATCCCGGTGGTGACGATTCCGCTTGTCGCTGATCGGCGTCTGCAGCCTGATGCTGATTGCGGGATTTAGCTTCAACCTGTTGACGTTGCTCGCCATGGTGCTCGCGATCGGTCTCGTCGTCGACGACGCCATCGTGGTGGTTGAAAACATCCACCGGCATCTGGAGGAGGGCAAGCCTCCGGTGCAGGCTGCCATGCAGGGCGCGCGCGAGATCGTCGGTCCCGTCATCTCCATGACCATTACGCTCGCCGCGGTGTATGCGCCGATCGGTTTTCTCGGCGGACTGACCGGCTCGCTGTTCCGGGAATTTGCCTTCACGCTGGCGGGCTCGGTGATCGTGTCCGGCGTGATCGCGCTCACGCTCTCGCCGATGATGTGTTCGGTGTTCCTCAAGAGCGCCGAGGAGGGTCGTTTCGCCAGGATCGTGAATCGGGTGTTCGGCGCGATGACGCGCTGGTACGGCCGTCAGCTCGATCGCTCGCTCGACTATCGTCCGATCACGGCGTTGTTCGCGCTGACGATGCTCGGGCTGGTCGGATTCCTTTATTTGCACACGAAGAAGGAACTTGCGCCTGAAGAAGACCAGGGCATCGTGTTCGCGCTGGTGAAAGGGCCGAAATACGCCAACATCGACTATCTGGATTTTTACGGCGAGAAGCTCGACAAGGTATTTGCCATCTTCCCTGAAACCGACCTGCGCTTTGTCCTGAACGGCATCAACGGCCCGCAAAACGGCATCGCCGGCATGCTGCTCAAGCCGTGGGAGGAGCGCCATCGCTCCTCGATCAAGCTCAAGCCGCTGGTGCAGGCGCAGCTCAGCAAGATCGAAGGCGTCAATGCATTCGCCTTCAACCTGCCGCCGCTGCCCGGCGGCCCCGGCGGCTTGCCGGTCCAGATGGTGATCAATTCGACCAATGGTTTCCAGGCGGTCTATGAGCAAATGGTCAAATTGAAGGACGCGGCACGCAAGAGCGGGCTGTTCATCGTCTCCGACAGCGATCTCGACTTCAACCAGCCGGTGGTGCGGGTCAAGGTCGACCGCGCGAAGGCCAGCGATCTTGGTCTGACGATGCTCAACATCGGCAATACGCTGGCGACCATGCTCGGCGGAAACTATGTCAACCGCTTCAACCTCGAGGGACGCTCCTATCAGGTCATCCCGCAGGTGCCGCGCGAGCGGCGTCTCTCGCCCGAGGCGCTCGGCAATTATTATCTGTCGACCCCGACCGGCCAGCAGATCCCGCTCTCGACCGTGGTTTCGATCGAGACCTCAACCGACCCGAACGCGCTGACCCATTACAACCAGTTGAACTCCGCAACCTTCGCAGGCGGTGCCGATGCCGGGGGTGACCGTAGGGCAGGCGGTGGATTTCCTCGAGGGCGAAGCGAAGAAGCTGCCGGCCGGATACAGCCACGATTATCTCGCCGACGCTCGGCAATATGTGCAGGAGGGCAATCAGCTCGCGATCACCTTCGGTTTCGCGCTGATCATCATCTTCCTGGTGCTGGCGGCGCAGTTCGAAAGTCTGCGTGACCCGCTCGTGATCATGATCAGCGTTCCGATGGCGATCGTGGGCGCGTTGATCCCGCTGTTCTTCGGCGTGGCGACGATGAACATCTACACCCAGGTAGGACTACTGACGCTGGTCGGTCTCATCAGCAAGCACGGGATTCTGATGGTGGAATTCGCCAACGAGCTGCAGCTCAACGAGGGGCTGGATCGCCGTTCGGCCATCGAAATGGCGGCCCGCGTCCGGCTGCGGCCGATCCTGATGACGACCGCGGCGATGGTGACCGGCCTGTTGCCGCTGCTCACCGCCTCAGGCGCGGGCGCGGCGAGCCGGTTCTCGATCGGTCTGGTCGTCGTCGCCGGAATGACCATCGGAACCTTGTTCACATTGTTTGTGCTGCCCGCGGTATATGTGGCGATTGCGACCGATCATCGCGCCGGGGCCGAATCCGAGCGCGCCAGGGAGATCGCCGAGTTCGATCGCGCGCCCAATGCGCTGAGGCCCACTTAAGGCGCATTCGTAAAGGGGCTTGGCCGGCGGAGTTTCCAGCCGGTCCGGCCCGGCGCTTGGACGCCTCCCGCGCCGCGGCAAGAGACAAGGCCGCACCTTCTTGCTAAACAGGCCGGGATGAGCATCTCCCTTCACCCCGACGCCGATGGCAGGGCGCTGGCGGGGCCGCCTGCGGCCAGCGCTACGCCCGCGGCCAAGCCGTTGGGAACCCGGATCCGTAGCCGGCTTTTTACTAAATACGTCGCGCTGTTCGTCGCAGTGGTGGCCATCGCCCTATTGTCCAACGGGATTTTCGAGGTTTTCTTCTACTATCGTGAACATAAGGCAGCGCTGATCCGCATCCAGCACGAGCAGGCCGTGGCGGCGGCGGCCAAGATCAGCCAGTTCATCAAGGAAATCGAAAGCCAGCTCGGCTGGACCACCCAATTGCCGTGGTCGGCGGGCTCGATCGAGCAGCGGCGCTTCGACGCCTTGCGTCTGTTGCGGCAGGTGCCGGCGATTACCGAACTGGCGCAGGTCGATTCGACCGGCAAGGAGCGCTTGAGGGTATCGCGCCTTGCCATGGACGTGGTCGACTCAGGCCTCGACCTTTCCAAGGATCCGAAATTCACCGAAGCCGTCGCCCACAAGGTCTATTACGGGCCGGTGTATTTCCGGCGGGAGTCGGAGCCCTACATGACGCTGTCGCTGGCGGGCACCCGCAAGGACGCCGGTGTCAGCATCGCCGAGGTTAATCTCAAGCTGATCTGGGATGTGGTATCGCAGATCAAGGTCGGCGAACGCGGCCACGCTTACGTCGTCGGCGCCGCCGGACGGCTGATCGCTCATCCCGATATCAGCCTGGTGCTGCGCAACACCGACATGTCGAAGCTCGTGCAGGTGCAGGCGGCACAGGCCGGCAATACCGGTGCCGACCCCGAATTCCTTGCAGGGCACGAAAAACATCCAGGGACAGGAAGTGCTGACGGCGTCCGCGCCGATCGCGCCGCTTGGCTGGACGATGTTCGTCGAATTGCCGGTGGAGGAGGCGTACGCCTCGCTCTATGCCGCCTTGCAACGTCTCGCCATCGTGCTGGCGGCGGCCTCGGCCTTTGCGGTGCTGGCGGGGATATTGCTCGCCCGGCGCATGGTCGGGCCGATCCAGGCCCTGCGCGCCGGCGCCGAGCGCATCGGCAGCGGCAATTTCGCGCAGCGCATCTCGATTCCGACCGGCGACGAACTGGAAGGACTGGCCAATCAATTCAACGAGATGGGCGCAAGACTTCAGGAATCCTATGCGGACCTCGAGAACAAGGTCGAGCAGCGGACCGCGGAGCTCAGCGAATCCCTCGAACAGCAGACGGCCACTTCGGAAGTTCTTGAAGTCATCAGCGCCTCGGCCGGCGAGTTGGACCCGGTTTTCAAGAAATTGCTTGAGAATGCGACGCGTATCTGTGGAGCCAAGTTTGGCATCATGTGGCTGATGGAGGGCGATGCGACGCGCTGCGTGGCGCTTCACAACGCGCCCGAGGCTTTCGCCGAATTGCGCCGGCGCGAACCGGTGATTCGTCCAAGTTCGCAGAATCTGATGAGTCGCCTGATCGCTACCAAGCAAGTCGTTCAAATTGAAGATGCCAAGGCCGATCGTGCTTATGTCGAGGGCGATCCGATACGGCGCGCGAATGTCGACCTTGCAGGAGCACGCACGATCGTTGCCGTGCCGATGCTACTGGATAACGAGCTGGTCGGCGCCATCACGATCTACCGCCAGGAGGTCAAACCGTTCACCGAAAAGCAGATTGACCTCGTCGCCAACTTTGCCAAGCAGGCCGTCATCGCCATCGAAAACGCACGATTGCTCCGGGAGTTGCGGGCGCGCACCGATGATCTCAGCGAATCCCTGCAGCAGCAGACCGCGACCGCCGACGTGCTCAAGGTCATCAGCCGTTCGGCGTTCGACCTGAAATCGGTGCTGACGACGCTGACGGAATCCGCGCAGTCGCTGTGCGGCGCGTCGCTGGGGATCATCTGCCTGCGCGACGGTGAGGTGATGCGGCTGCAGGCTGAATCCGGCTGCACGCCAGCCTTCATCGATTTCATGAACGCCCACCCGATCAGGCCTGGTCGTGAGACCATCACCGGCCGCGTTTTTAGCGATGGCAAGCCCGTGCACGTGGCGGATGTAGAGCGCGATCCCGAGTACAATTTCGGTAACGCTCCCGCGATCGGCGCCTACAGGGCAGTGCTAGCGGTGCCGCTGATGCGTGACGGGGCGGTTGAAGGCGTGCTGCTGCTGGGAAGGCCGGCACCGGGGGCGTTCAGCCAGCGCCAGGTTGATCTGGTGCAGACGTTTGCCGACCAGGCTGTCATCGCCATCGAGAACGTGCGTCTGTTCGAGCAGGTCGAGGCGCGCACCAAGGAGCTTTCGCTTTCCCTGGAAGAGTTGCGCACCGCGCAGGACCGGCTGGTGCAGACGGAGAAGCTCGCTTCCCTCGGCCAGCTTACTGCCGGCATCGCCCACGAAATCAAGAATCCGCTCAACTTCGTCAATAATTTCTCGGCGCTTTCGACCGAATTGATCGATGAGCTCAACGAGGTGCTCAAATCCGCCGGGCTCGACGCCAGGAATTCGCGAAGAGATCGACGAACTCACGCAAATGCTCAAGAGCAATCTCGAAAAGGTGGTGCAGCACGGCAAGCGCGCCGATTCGATCGTCAAGAACATGCTCCTACATTCGCGCGAGGGCTCGGGAGAGCATCGGCCCGCCGATATCAACGCGATCGTCGAGGAAAGCCTCAATCTCGCCTATCACGGCGCGCGGGCGGAGAAGTCCGGCTTCAACATCACGCTCAAGCGCGAGCTCGATCCGTCCGCCGGAATGATCGACCTTTACCCGCAGGAGATCACGCGGGTGTTTCTCAATCTGATTTCCAACGGCTTCTACGCCGCTACCAAGCGCAAGAGAAGCCGGCGAGGAGGGCTTTGAGCCGACGCTCAGCGCGACCACGAAAAGCCTCGGCAACAGGGTCGAAATCCGGATTCGCGACAATGGCACCGGCATCCCGCCCGAAGTGAAGGAGAAGATGTTCAATCCGTTCTTCACCACCAAGCCGGCGGGCGAGGGCACTGGGCTGGGGCTATCGATGAGCCACGACATCATCGTGAAACAACACGCCGGTAAGATTGACGTCGAAACCAAGCCCGGCGCATTTACCGAATTCATCATCACGCTGCCCCGGACGGCGGCGGCACAAGGGCAGTCTGGAGGGGGAAATTGAGCGTTTACATTCTCGTCGTCGATGACGAGCCCGATGTCGAAGCCCTGTTCCGCCAACAGTTTCGGCGCGATTTGAAATCCGGGCGCTTCAAGATGGAATTTGCTTCGTCGGCACCGGAAGCCCTGATCCGCGCCGCCGAGATCAAGGATCCGTCGCTGATCCTGATCCTGTCCGACATCAATATGCCCGGCATGAGCGGCCTTGAAATGCTGCCGAAGGTGCGCGCGCAATGCCCCGATGTTCCCGTCATCATGATCACGGCCTATGGCGATGCCGAAACACGCCGCAAGGCGATCGAGCGCGGCGCGGTGGGACTATTGACCAAACCGATCGATTTCGCGTTGCTGCGCCATGAAATCGATACTCGGGTCGAGCAGGCCGCATGACCGCAACCATCCTCGTCGTCGATGATGAGCCCGATCTTGAGGCTCTCGTCTTGCAGAAATTCCGCAAGCAGATTCGCGACGGCGCGGTGACCTTCATGTTTGCCCATGACGGATTGGAGGCGTTGGCCTCGATTGAGCAGAATCCGCATGTCGACGTGGTGGTGTCCGACATCAATATGCCGCGGATGGACGGCCTGTCCCTGTTGCAGAAGTTGCAGGAGGCCGAAGACAAGAAATCGACCATCATCGTTTCGGCCTATGGCGACATGAGCAATATCCGCACCGCGATGAATCGTGGCGCGTTCGATTTCCTGACCAAGCCGATCGATTTTGGCGATCTTGAAACCACCATCGACAAGACCATGCGCCACGTCGAGGCATTGCGCGAAGCTCGGCGCAGCCAGGCCGAGGCCGAGCGCGCGCATGCGTCGCTTTCTCGGTATTTTTCGCCGCAGATTGCCGCACGGCTTGCCGCCGGCGCCGATAGCAACGGCATGGAGGTACACTGGCGCGATGTCGCGGCCATCTTCACCGACATCGCCGGCTTCACGTCGCTGGTGGAAACGGCGGCGCCCGAGGTGCTGGGCACGCTGCTCAACGAATATGTCGGCGGCATGACCGACGTGGTCTTTGCGCATGAAGGGACGGTTGCCAAGATTATCGGCGATGCGATCCAGATTCTTTTCAATGCGCCCGGAGACCAGCCGGATTATCGCAACACGCGCGATCGCCTGCGCGCATGCTCTCGACGCCTGGTCGGAACAATTTCGCGAGCGGTGGAAATCCAAGGGCATCAATTTCGGCGTGACCCGCATCGGCGTTCACGCTGGCCCCGCGCTGGTCGGAAATTTCGGCGGCGGGCGGTTCTTCGACTACACCGCCTATGGCGACACCATCAACACCACCGCGCGGCTCGAGTCCGCCAACAAGTTCCTCGGCACGCGTATCTGTGCGAGCGCCGCGGTCGCCGATGCGGCAAAGGGATTTCAGGGGCGGCCCATCGGCGATCTGATGCTGCGCGGGCGCAGCGAGCCTTTGCGTGCTTATGAGCCGTTGCCGCCGGCGAAGTTCAAGAGTCCGGTGACGTCGCAATACGCCGAGGCCTTTGCCAAGCTGGAGGCCGGAGATGCCGGGGCGATGCCGGCCTTCGCCGCGCTGGTTGGGCAACATGCCGACGATGCGCTTGCCGGTTTTCATCTGAGAAGGCTGCTCAACGGCGCCAAGGGCGTTCGGATGGAGGTCGAGTGACGCGAGCCCGGCATGCCTGAGATGATTAGCGATTTTGCCGCCGGAAACTATCGTTTCATTCCGGCAGTGTTTCAATATTCGAGCGGTGCCGCCGCTTTTGCCGGCTTTGAAATCGAGCGCGTGCGCTTCGATCGGCTGGTCCCACTGGCTGAAGGATTTGCGCAAGCAGCGAAATACATTCAGGCTGCGGGGCGTTCGCTGACCTCCTTCTGCGCCTGCGAGCTGCGTTCGCCGGCGGCGTTTACCGAGGCAGGCTTCCTGGCGTTCAATCAGCATTACGTCAAGACGCTGGCCGAATGGGGCATCTTTGACGGCACCACCAATCCGGTGGCGCGCAGCAATGTCTGCCCGGAAATCGATCCGCCGACCGAGCCGTCTTTTTACGCATTCTCCTTCACGCGTCCGGTCCAGGAACATAGGTCTGCCTCGACGCCGGACTTTGTCGTCGCCGGCGGCGCGGAGGCGCGCGGCGGTACGGGAAGCTATCCCGAGCGTATCGTGCGTTACCGCGACGTCAGCCCGGAGGGGCTGAAGAAGAAGGTTCGGTTTACGGTCTCCGAAATGGAAAGCCGCCTTGCCGCGTTTGGATTTGGCTGGAAGGAAACTACGGCGGCGCAGGCTTACACGGTGCATGACTTCCACCCCGTGATGGCCGACGAACTGGTCCGCCGCGGCGCGACGCGATCCGGCCTGACCTGGCACTTTGCGCGGCCGCCGGTGATCGATCTCGAATTCGAAATGGATTGCCGGCGCGTGACGCGGGAAGTGGTGGTTTGATTTCTACCGCTGCCGCGGATCGAGCGCATCACGCAAGCCGTCGCCGACGAGATTGAACGACAGCACGACGAGGAAAATCGCAAGTCCCGGCCACAGCGCCATCCACGGCGCGTTGGTCAGAAAGCGCTGCGCGGCGTTGAGCATGCTGCCCCAGGATGGTGCGGGCGGCTGTTGCCCCAATCCAAGAAACGACAGCGCGGCTTCGGCGATGATCGCAGCCGCAATCGACAGCGTCGCCTGGACCAAAAGTGCCGGCATGATGTTCGGCAGGATGTGGAACAGCGCGATCCGCCAGCGCGGATTGCCCATGGCGCGCGCCGCCTCGACATAATCCTCGACCTTGACGCTCATGGTCTGGCCGCGGGTCAGCCGCACGAAGATCGGCGTCGTCGAGATGCCGATGGCGATCATGGCGTTGCCGAGGCTCGGTCCGAGAAATGCGGCGAGCGCAATGGCAAGGATCAGGAACGGGCAGGCGAGCATCGCATCCGTTATCCGGCTGATCAGGGCGTCGATGAAGCCGCCGCGGTAGCCCGACAGCAACCCAAGCGGCACGCCGATCAGGAGCGCGATCCCGACCGAGATCGCGCCAGCGACGAGCGAAGACGCGCGCGCCATAAATTACACGGCTGAGAATGTCGCGTCCGAGATCGTCGGTGCCGAACCAATGCAGGGCCGAGGCCGGCTTGCGTACCAGCGCCCAGCTGGTCGCTGATGGGATCATAGGGCACGATCCAGGGCGCAAACACCGCCAGCAGGATGAAAGTCAGCGATCACGACCAGCCCGGCCATCGCGCTCTTGCGCGCAACTAGCCGCCGCAACGCCCGCCGCGCCGGGCTTTCGAACTCGTCGGGGAGGGACGCCGTTAGTGCGGGGAGAGCGGCGTCGGTCATCGTCACGCCCTCAGCCGCGGATTGACGAGGATGTAGGCGATATCGGCGATCAGGTTGAGCGTGATGTAGATCGTCGCCGTCACCAGCACGACACCTTGCACCACCGCATAGTCGCGGTTGAACACCGCATCGACGATCAATTTGCCGAAGCCCGGAATCGAGAAAATCTGCTCGGTCAGCACGGCGCCCGACAACAGGGTGCCGAGTTCGAGCGCCCCTAGCGTGATAACCGGCGTCAGCGCGTTGCGCATGGCGTGCTTGAGAATGACCGCGCGTTCGGAAAGGCCCTTGGCGCGGGCGGTGCGGACATAGTCGCTTTCCAGCACTTGCAGCATCGCGCTACGGGTGTGCCGCATCAGGATCGCGGCGATGGCGTTGCCGAGCACGAAGGCCGGCATGATGGTGGAGGCAAGGCTCGCGCGCCAGTTTTCGGCGAGCGGCACATAGCCCGATGCTGGCAGCCAGCCCAGTTCGATCGAGAACAGGAAGATCAGCATGATCCCGAGCCAGAAATTCGGCGTCGAAATTCCCCACAGCGCAAATACGTTCGCGCCATAGTCCCAAGCGGTGCCTTTCTTGACCGCCGAGACGATGCCGGCGGGAATTCCAATCAAAAACGCAATCAGGATCGCCATCGAGGCGAGCTGAATCGTCACCGGCAGCTTTTGCACGATCAAGTCAAGTACCGGGACCTTGATCCGAAGCGACTCGCCGAAATCGCCCGACAACACGCCCTTGGCCCAATAGGCATATTGCACCGGGATCGGCTGATCGAGCCGGTACTGCTCGCGGATTTTCGCGATCACGGCGGGATCGCGTTCCTCGCCGGCCATGACCAGCGCGGGATCGCCCGGCAAGAGATGTTGCAGTGAAAAGATCAATACTGACACGAAGAACAGTGTCGGGATTAATTGCAGGATACGTTTGCCGAGGAAGTTCAGCATGGGACTATCCGTGTCCGGGGCGCAGCGCAACATGAAATGTTGCGCTGCTGAACCGGGACCCATGTTGAGCTGGTGGGTCCCGGCTCTGCGGAGCAGCATAAGAACGCTGCACCGCGTCCGGGACACGAGAATGGGGCAAACATGCTCACTTCAGCTTCAATCCGACGACGCGCACCAGGCCATCCGGCATCTGCCGATATCCCTCGAGCTTGTTGGTATGCGCAATCAGAAGCTTGCGGTGATAGAGATAGATGATCGGTTCGTCTTTGAGCACCAACCCCGTCACCTTTTCATAGATCGCCTTGCGCTGCGCCGGATCGGTGATCAGGCGCGCATCCTCGAATCCCTTGTCGACGTCCGGATTGGAATAGACGCCGTCATTCTGCGGCGCCTTGGTGTGCAGAAAGACGTAAGAATTGCCGTCGGGATCGATCCGGCCACTCCAGCCGATCAGGAATGCCTGGAATTCGCCGGCCTGGGCCTGCTTGAAGGAGGTCGCAAATTCAATCAGCCTGATCTTGAGGTCGAAGCCGGCTTCCGCGGCCATCGACTGAAGGACCTGGGCCACCGCTTCGTTTTCCGGTCCCTTGGGCACCATAAAGTCGACGCTGACGGGCAGGGCGACGCCGGATTCCTTCAAGAGCGCCTTGGCCTTGGCGAGGTCGCGCTTCGGAATCGGAAACGCCTTCTGATAATAGGGATGTTCCGGGCTGACCCACTGATTGCCCGGCCTGAACTCGCCGTTGAACACGACCTGGTTGAGGGCCTCGCGATCGATCGACAGATCGAGCGCCTGGCGGACTTTTTCCGATTGGCTGAGGCCGCCCTTGCTCTTGTCGTTGCCGACATTGATGGTGAGGCCAAAATAGCCGAGTTCGAGCGCGCTCGATAGTTTGAGCCTGGAGGCGGCGCGCACCTCGCCGATGTCGGTCGCCAGCACGCGCTCGATCAGGTCGAGGCCACCGGATTTCAGATTGGCGAGCCGCACCGTGGAATCGACGATCGGCAGGTACACGATGCGGTCGATGAAGATGTTGTCCTTGTTCCAGTAGTCGGCGAACTTCTCCACGACGATGCGATCCTGCTGGACGCGCTCGACGAATTTGTAAGGCCCGGCGCAGACCGGATGCAGACCGAACTTGTCGCCGGCTTCTTTCGCGGCCTTCGGCGATACCATCATGCCGGCGCGATCGGTGAGTTGTGCGATCAGCGGCGAGTACGGTGTCTTCAAGACGAGCTTGATGGTGAGGGGATCGACGACATCGACATGGTCGAGGGCGGCGAGCTCCGGCTTGCGGAACGAGGCCGGCAGCGCAAGGTGGCGATCGAGTGAGAATTTCGCGGCTTCCGCATCAAACGGTTCGCCGTCGTGGAATTTGACGCCTGGCCGCAGCTTGATCGTCATTTCCTTGCCGTCGGCGGAAGTCTCGTGCGACAGCGCGAGCTGCGGCACGATGTTGAGCTTCTCGTCGATGTCGAACAGCTTGTCGCAGAACGACGCGAAAACGATGCGGCCGACATAGGTACGCCCAATCGACGGATCGAGGACATCCGGGTCCTCGGCAAGCCCGATCCGAAGCGTGATCTGGGCGAGCGCGGCCGCCTCAAGCGATAGCCATAGCGCCGCCGCAGTTGCCGCCAAACGCAGGATTTTCATCGCGCAGTCTCCATATTCGGATTATTCGGCTGCCGGAATTGTTCCGACTATATCAACCCCGGAGCGGCGCGGAGCTTCCTTCGGCCGGCTGAAGGCCGCAACCAGGCGCTCCAGTGCCGGCGAGAAGGCGCCGTCGCTCGGGACAATGGCATCGGCCGACGGCAATTCGGCGGTGCGGTGACATGCGGTCAAGTGTCCGGCCCCGTCGGAAACCAGATGCGGCGCTTCGACGCGGCAGTGGTCGATCACATAAGGGCAGCGCGTATGAAAGCGGCAGCCCGGCGGCGGATTGAGCGCGCTCGGCATCTCTCCTTGCAACACCATGCGGCTGCGTTTTGCCTTTGGTTTGGGCACCGGGATAGCGGACAACAGCGCCCGGCTATAGGGATGACGCGGCGAGGCGAACAGCGTTTGTGCGTCCGTCGGTCTCGACGATGGTACCGAGATTCATCACCGCGACGCGGTCGGCGATGTGCTTGACCACCGCGAGGTCATGCGAGACGAAAATATAGGCAAGCCCGAGCCGACCCTGCAGGTCGTGCAGGAGGTTGAGGATTTGCGAGCGGATCGACACGTCCAGCGCCGACACCGGCTCATCGCAGATGATCAGTTTCGGCTCGACCGCGAGCGCGCGGGCGATCGCGATGCGCTGACGCTGGCCGCCGGAGAATTCGTGCGGGTAGCGGCGGGCGAAACGCGGCTCGAGCCCGACCAGCCGCAGCAGTTCCTCGACGCGCTCGCGACGGCGGGCTGCCGGCACGAGATCATGCACCACGAGCGGCTCGGTGAGGATTTGGCCGACGGTCATTCGCGGATTGAGCGAGGCGTAAGGGTCCTGAAAGATGATCTGCGCGTCACGGCGAAAGGCACGCAATTGGTTCGCATCCATCGCCAGGAGATCGCGGCCCTCGAAGCTGATTTGGCCGGCGTCCGGCTCGATCAGGCGCAACACGAGCCGGCTGACGGTCGATTTGCCGCAGCCGGATTCGCCGACCAGCGCCAGCGTCTTGCCGGCGTCAAGGCTGAAGCTGACGCCATCGACCGCCTTGATGAAGGCCTTTGGCCGCCCGAACAACGAGCGGTCCGCGACAAAATGTTTGACGATATTCTCGACTTCGAGCAGGGCGGTCATCTTCTCCATCCCCGCAAGCGATACCCATCGTGTCCCGGGCGCGGCGCAGCGTGTAACGATGCGCTGCAGAACCGGGACCAATAGCGGAAGGAGTTAAGACCGGGCCCCGGTTCAGCGGTGCACCACTGCGCTGGGCTTGTGCTGCATCGCGCCCGGGGAACGGAGTGTGTTGACGCTGCCGTCACGAGACCAGCCTTTCCAGCGGCGCCCGGATGCAGCGCGACCAGTGACCCGGGCTCAAACTCCGGAGTGGCGGCGGCGCGGTGCGGCACGCCTCCTCGGCAAAGGGACAACGCTCGGCGAAGCGGCACCCGGATGGCGGGTTAGCCATGTTGGGAACCATTCCCTCGATGGTGGCCAGATGCGAGGTGCGGCGGTCCAGACGCGGGATCGAGCCAAGCAGGCCGACCGTGTAGGGGTGTTGGGGGTTGGCAAACAATTCGTCCACACTGGCGCGCTCGACGATTTCGCCGGCATACATCACCGCGACCTCGTCGCAGACTTCGGCGACGACGCCAAGATCGTGGGTGATGAGGATGACGGCGGCGCCGCTTTCGGCCTTCAGTTCACGCATCAGATCGAGGATTTGCGCCTGCAGGGTCACGTCGAGCGCGGTGGTGGGTTCATCGGCGATCAAAAGCCGGGGATCGCAGGCCAGCGCCATCGCGATCATCACGCGCTGGCGCATGCCGCCGGAAAGCTTGTGCGGATATTCGTCGATCCGCCGTTCCGGCGAGGGGATGTGAACCCGCCGCAGCAACTCGATCGCGCGCTGGCGTGCGGCGCTTCGCGTTCCGCCGCGATGACGCTGGATGGTTTCGATGATCTGGTCGCCGATCGTGAAACTCGGGTTAAGCGAGGTCATCGGTTCCTGAAAGATCATCGCCAGTCGATTGCCGCGCAGGTCGCGCAAAATCTGGTCGGGCACTTCAAGGAGGTCGAACCCGTCGAAGCGGATCGATCCCGTCACCTCCGCCGAGTGTTTCGGCAACAGGCCCATGACGGCAAGCGAAGTCACGCTCTTGCCGCAACCGGATTCCCCGACCAGCCCGAGCGTGGCGCCATTGGTGACGGCAAGATCCACCGCGTCGACCGCATGCGTGGTGCGCCCGTCGTCGCCATGGAAGGTGACCCGCAAATTGCGGATTTCGATCAGCGGGGTGCCGGTCATCGCTCGCTCGCGATCGCAGCTTCAATGCCAGCGTCGATGATTTGACGGTCGGTGACCCCGGCCGGATTGTTGCGGCTCGGCAGGAATTTGCGGAAATGCACCCAGCGCTCGCGGCTGACTGCCTCAAGACGCGCGAGCTCGGCGAGAGGGTCGGTGTGGTCGTCGACGCGCAGGTCGAGATCGGACCATTCCTCTTCGCCGTAAATCAGAAGTGCGGCCGATTGCTTGCCGCGCTTGTCGCCGCCCGCAGCTTCACCCGCCCGCATCGCCGCAATCAGGCGTCGCGCGAACGGCATGGCCTCGTTGGCGGCATAGGCTTTGGCGGTATCGTCGAGCACGCGGCCGCCCGCCAGCATGTTGCCGGCGATCGAAAATCCCTTGCCCTCGATATGGCCGCACCAGTCGACGCAGTCCTTGCCGGTGTGGGCGGCGATGCGTCCGCCGGCATCCATGATGTGCAATTGCCGGCTGGCATGCCCGGCGTCCGTAGCGGTCAGGGTTTTGATGACGTCGCCTGGCGCGCGTCCCTCGCGCAGCAGCTTGAGGCCATCGATGCCGTAATAGGGATTGACCAGCGCCTGCGTCGCGATTCCGCCAATGCGGGGAGCAATATGCGGCACGCGCGCGCCGACCGCGAAGAAGCGCGTTGCGACGGCTATTCCGATCTGGCCGGTAGCATTGTCTATGGCAATGATCGACCAGGTCATTCGGTTCAGCGTCCGGCAGCGTAGCCTTGCATGCCGCGCGGGTTGGCCGCGGCACGGCGGCGGCGGACCGACTTTCGAGGCGGCGGTGAGGCGGCCTTCCGACCAGTCGGGGCCGATCTCGACGATATGGCCGCGTTTCTTCAGCTCTTCGACGGTTGCCTTCGGCACGCGGTTTTCGACCACCAGCACGCCGGGCCGCGCGGTGCGCGGCCAGAACGAGATCGGGAAATGCTCGGAATGCCATGCCGGCGCGTCGATCGCTTCCTGCAGGTTCAATTTGGCGTGGACGTGCCGCAGGAAGAATTGCGTGGTCCACTGATCCTGCTGGTCGCCGCCGGGCGAACCCCAGGCGAGATACGGTTCGCCGTCGCGCAGCGCCATGGTCGGACTGAGCGTGGTGCGCGGGCGCTTGCCCGGGGCGAGCGAGGCAGGATGGTTTTCCTCAAGCCAGAATATCTGCGCACGGCTGCCGAGGCAGAAGCCGAGTTCGGGAATTACCGGCGAGGATTGCAGCCAGCCGCCCGACGGCGTCGCCGAGACCATGTTGCCGGCCTTGTCGATGATGTCGAAATGCACGGTGTCTCCGCGCACCTCGCCGAGGCGGCCGACGGTAGGCTCGCCTGCGCCCATGGCGCCGACCGCCTCGCGATGACCTTCCTGGCGGCGCAGTTTGACGACAGCGCCAAAGCCTTCGACCGAGCCAGGAATGAAATCGAGCGAGGCCTTGTCCGAGATCAGCTTGCGGCGCTCGTCATTGTAGGCGTCCGACAACAATGTGGCGATGGGGACTTCGGTGAAGTTAGGGTCGCCGTAGAATTTCTCGCGGTCGGCATAAGCGAGCTTGGCGCATTCGACCTGCAAATGAATGAACTCGGGGCCTGCGGGGTCGAGCCCGTCGAGTTGAAAACCCTTGAGCAACGCCAGCTGTTGCAACATTACCGGGCCCTGGCTCCAGACGCCGGCCTTGCAAACGGTGTAGCGGCCATAATCGTAGGTCAGCGGCGCTTCGACGGTCGCCTGCCAACGCGCCATGTCGTCGGCGCGAAGCACGCCGCGATGCGGCGAACCGGAGACGTCCATCACCTCTTGGGTGCGGCAAAATTTGTCGATCGCCTCCGCCACAAAGCCCTTCGACCAGGCTTTCCGCGCGCCTTCGATCTGCGCGATACGGTCGGCGCCGGCGCTTTCGGCTTCCTTCAGGATGCGGGCATAGGTCTCCGCCAGCTGCTTGTTGGTGAAGATCGCGCCGGGTTTCGGCACCTCATTGTTGGGCAGGTAGACCGCAGCCGACGTGGTCCAGTGCTTGCGGAACAATTGTTCGACGGTTCGGATGGTTGCGGAGGCGCGTTCCAGCAGGGGATAACCGTCGCGGGCATAGGAAATCGCGGGCTCCAGCACATCGCGGAGCCGCATCGTGCCGTAGTCGCGCAACAGCAACATCCAGGATTCGAAGGTGCCGGGAACGCAGGCCGCCAAAAGCCCGGTTCCGGGCACCATGTCGAGGCCCTCGCTCTTGTAATGGGCGATGGTCGCGCCCGCAGGCGCTGGGCCCTGTCCGCAAATCACTTCCGTGCGCCCGCGTTTGCTATCGTGCACGATGATCGGCACGTCGCCGCCCGGGCCGTTCAGATGCGGCTCGACCACCTGCAAGGTAAAGGCGGTGGCAACGGCGGCGTCGAACGCGTTGCCGCCCTTCTCCAGGAAGCCCATGCCGACCGCGGTGGCGATCCAGTGGGTGGAGGTGACCACCCCGAACATGCCCTCGATCTCCGGCCGGGTGGTGAAAGGATCGGGATTGATATGGCTCATGGGTATCCAATGCTAGGGGGTCTTGTGGGCGGCGGCACTTGACCACAGCCGGGAGAGTCTGCCAACCGGCTCCCAACACTTGTGATCATACAGATATCGCCGCCTCGGCGGGATTGTTGACGGCGTGGCAGGCGACGCCGCCGATCAGCGCCGGGACCTCGCGGCGGCAAAGGTCGAAAACCAGCGGGCAGCGCGGGTTGAAGGCACACCCTGGCGGGCGGGTCGATCGGGTTGGGGATTTCGCCCTTGACGGGAATCCGCTGGCGGCCGGACATCGCAAGATCAGGCACCGCGCCGAGCAGCATTTTGGTGTAGGGCATTCGCGGGTTGTCGAAGAGCTCGCGGCCTTGCGCGATTTCGACGATGCGGCCGAGATACATCACGCCGATGCGGCTCGCCATATGCCGGACCACGGCGAGGTTGTGGCTAATGAACAGATAGGTGAGGCCGAATTTGTCCTGCAGGTCGCGCATCAGATTGAGAATCTGCGCCTGTACCGAGACATCGAGCGCGGATGTCGGCTCGTCGCAGACGATGAATTCGGCCTCCGAGGCCAATGCGCGGGCGATCGCAATGCGTTGCCGCTGACCGCCGGAGAATTCGTGCGGATATTTCCAGCCGTCATCGGCATGCAGGCCGACCAGACCGAGCAATTCGCCGACGCGCGCGCGAATATCCTTTTCACCCTGGATCAGATCGAAGGCGCGGATCGGCTCGGCAATGATGGCATCGACCCGAAGCCGCGGATTGAGGCTCGCATAGGGGTCCTGGAAGATCATCTGGATACGGCGGCGCAGCAGCCGGCGCGCCTGCAACTGGCCGGGGTCGGTCATCGAAATTCCGTCGATGAGGACTTCGCCCGACGTCGGCGGCAACAGCCCGACCACCATCCTTGCCACCGTGGTTTTTCCCGATCCGGATTCTCCCACCAGCGCAAAAGTCTCGCCCTTGACGATGTCGAAGGAGATGCCATCGACCGCTTTGAGAAATTCCAGATGACCGCCTTCGAGGACACGGTTGAGCCACGGCTTCGAGACGTCGAAGACGCGGCGCAGATCTTTCACCTCGACGAAAGGCTTGGTGGTCATGCCGCGGTGTCCTTTGCGGCGGTGTCGTAGAGATGGCAAGCCACCGCCTGCGTGCCGTGCGCGATCGGTTCCGGCCGCTCGACCCGGCAGCGGTCAAAGGCAAGCGCACAGCGCGGGTTGAACGAGCAGCCCGGCGGGATCGCGGAGAGCCGCGGCATGGAGCCGGGAATCTGCACCAGCCGCGCGGCGTCGCTGGCAAGCGTCGGGATCGCGCCCATCAGGCCTCTGGCGTAGGGATGCAGCGGGTTCTGCACGACATCCCTTACCGGGCCGATTTCGGCGATGCGGCCGGAATACATCACGGCGACGCGGTCGGAGGTCTCGGCGATGACGCCCATGTCGTGGGTCACGAGCATGACGGCCGTGCCGTGATCTCGCCCGAGCCGCTTGATCAGGGAGATGATCTGGGCCTGTACCGATACGTCGAGCGCGGTGGTGGGCTCATCGGCGATGATCAGTTCCGGCTCGGCGCAAATCGCAAGCGCGATGACGACGCGCTGGCGCATGCCGCCGGAAAACTCGTGCGGATAGGCATCGATGCGCTTGTCGGGCGCGGGAATGCCGACTTCGGCAAGCAGGTCGATGGCACGCCTGCGCGCGGCCTGCTCCGACAGATTGGTGTGGGTGCGGATGGTCTCGATCAGTTGGTCGCCGATCCGATAAAGCGGGTTGAGGCTGGTGAGCGGGTCCTGAAAAATCATGCCGATCCGCTTGCCCCGGATGCGGCGCATTTCCTCCGGCGACAGATTGTCGATCCGCAGTCCCGACAGATAGATCTCGCCGCCGGCGATGCGGCCGGGCGGGTCGATCAGGCCGATCACCGCAAGGCCGGTGACGGATTTGCCGGCACCGGATTCGCCGACCACGCCTAGCACCTCTCCCTCGGCGATGTCGAAGGAAATGCCGTCGATGGCGCGCAGCACATTATGGCGGGTGACGAATTCGACCCGAAGGTTACGCACTGAAAGAACGGGTTCGGTCATGAGGTCCGAGTTCTTGAAGTGACGGCGCGGCTCATCGAAGTTTCGGATTGAGCGCGTCGCGCAGCCAATCGCCGAGCAGATTGATCGAGAGGATCAAGCGTCGCAAGCGCAAGTCCCGGGAAGGCCACGATCCACCACTCGCCGGCAAACAGATAATTGTTGCCGATCCGGATCAATGTGCCGAGCGAGGGCATGGTGTCGGGCATGCCCGCTCCCAGGAACGACAAGGTCGCCTCGGTGATGATCGCAAGCGCCAGATTGATGGTCGCGATCACCAGGATCGGCCCCATCGCATTTGGCAATACGTGCCGCAGCATGATCACGGGGGCGGGCAAGCCGATCAACTGCGCCGCTGCCACGTAATCCTTGTTCTTTTCCACCATGACCGAGCCGCGCACGGTGCGGGCATATTGCACCCAAAAACTCAGGCCGATCGCAAACACCAGCACCGCGAGCGTGCTCATCGCATCCATGCGATTGCCGAACACCGACTTGACGACGCCATTGATGAGTAGCGCGATCAGGATCGCCGGGAAGGTGAGCTGCACATCGGCGATGCGCATGATCAGGCCATCGACGGTTCCGCCGAAATAGCCCGCGATCAGTCCGAGGATGATGCCGAGCGTACCTGAGAACAATACGCCGAGAATGCCGACAACGAGCGAAATGCGCAGGCCGTAAAGGATCGCCGAGAATACGTCGCGGCCCTGCTCGTCGGTGCCTAGCAGGAACGGGCTTTGGCCGTCGGGGGTCCAGAGCGGCGCAATCCGCGAATTGAGCAGTTGCAGCTCTGCCGGGTCGAACGGGTTCTGCACGGCCAGAAGCGGCGCGGCGATGGCGATCAGGAAGAAGAGCAGGGTTACGGCAGCCGCCACCATGGTGAGCCGGGAACGGCGGAACGAATAGAACACGTCGCTTTCGCAGCGCCCGACGAAGCCAGCCGGTCGAATGCATGCGCCCCGGTGGCGCGCTCGAACCGGTCTTGTGCGGGAAGGCAGCGTCGGACATGCAAATCTCGCGACTAGGCCGGACGGTCGATGGTCGATCGCAGGCGCGGATCGACCACCGTATAGAGAATATCCACCACAAGGTTGATGGTGACGAAGATCAGCGACACCATCAGCAGATAGGCCGCCATGATCGGAATATCGACATTTTGCACCGCCTGCACGAAGAGCAGCCCCATGCCGGGCCACTGGAAGACCGTTTCGGTGATGATGGCAAATGCAATAACCGAGCCAAATTGCAGTCCGGCGACGGTGATCACGGGAACCAGCGTGTTCTTGAGCGCGTGACCGAAATGGATGGCCCGCGTCGTCAGCCCGCGCGCCCGCGCAAAGCGGATATAGTCGGTGCGCAACACTTCAAGCATCTCCGCCCGTACCAGCCGCATGATCAGCGTCATCTGGAACAGACCCAGCGTAATCGAGGGCATGATCAGCGCCTTCAGGCCGGAGATCGTAAGTAGCCCGGTGGTCCACCAGCCGATCCGCACGACATCGCCGCGGCCGAACGAGGGCAGCCAGCCCAGTGTCACCGAGAACAAATAGATCAGAAGAATGCCGATCAGAAAGGTCGGGAGCGAAATTCCGATCAGCGAAACCGCCTGGAAGATTTTGGCAAGCAGCGAGTCGCGCTTCAGCGCGGAAAAAACCCCCATCAGAATGCCGAAGACCAGCGCAAGGATCGTGGCGCAAGTGGCCAATTCCAGCGTTGCCGGCATCCGCTCCTTCAGGAGGTCGGCGACCGGCAGGCGGAACTGGTAGGAGACGCCGAACTTGAACTGCGCCGCGTTGGCGAAATAGTGTGCGAACTGCACCGGCACGGGATCGTCGAGGCCGAGTGATGTGCGGATCGCGGCGCGTTCGGCCGCCGAGGTGTCGATCGAGACGATCTGGTTGACCGGATCGCCCGCGAAACGGAACATCGAGAACGCGATGATCCCGACGGCGAGCATGACGCCGATGGCCTGGATTGCCCGGCGAAGGGTGAAAGCGAGCATCTCTTCCTTTCACTTACCTTGAGAGGTGGCGCGCTTGGCTAGCCCTAAACGAAAAAGCCCCGGAAGCCGACACTTCCGGGACCTGATGTTTAGAATATGGTTATTCCTGTTTCGTCGCCCAGTAGAGCAGGACCTGGTTGTCCGCGCGCTGGGTCAATTTCACTTTTTTCGAGACGCCCCACGCCAGCGCCTGCTGGTGCAGCGGGATATAGCCGTAATCCTTGATCACGATCTCGAAGGCTTGCTTGATCAATTGGTCGCGCTTGGCCGTGTCGGCCTCGACTAGAACCTTGTCGGCGAGCGCATCGAGGGCCTTGTTGCAATAGCCGCCGAGATTGGCTTCGCCGCGGGTCGCCTCCTTGGGATCGTTACGGCAGCCCAGGATGTCGTACAGCACGTTGTGTGAATCCATTGAAGCCGGTGTCCAGCCCAACAGGTAGAACGAGGTCTGGTAGCCGCCGGGCTTGAGCACCTTGCCGAAATATTGCGCCTTGGGCTGCGCCAGCAGGTTCACCCTCACGCCGATGCGGGCGAGCATGCCGACCACCGCCTGGCAGATATCGGCGTCGTTGACGTAGCGGTCGTTGGGACAATCCATCGTGACCTCGAAGCCGTCGGGATAGCCCGCTTCCGCCATGAGCTTCTTGGCGCCATCGGGATCGGCCTTCGGCCGGGTGAAATCTTTCGAGAGCGCGAACAATTGCGGCGCAATCATCAGTGCCGAGGGCGTCGAGAGGCCGCGCATCACGCGATTCTTGATCAGGTCGACGTCGATCGCCTTGTAGAAGGCCTCGC
Organism: uncultured Alphaproteobacteria bacterium; assembly: GCA_963722265.1. GTDB lineage: Bacteria > Pseudomonadota > Alphaproteobacteria > Rhizobiales > Xanthobacteraceae > Bradyrhizobium. The sequence goes on from CAVRKR010000006.1 coordinate 1,199,717, forward strand.
GAACGCGAATGTCCTTGAACGGGTTCTTGCCCTTGACGCTGGAATACAACAGCTCGTCGCGCGTCTGGTCCATGCCGAGGAAGATGGTGCGAATTTCCGGTCCGGTCATCACCGTGGCGTTGCCGCCCGCATTGACCCTCTGGATATCCTGGGTCGGTACCGGCTCGATCACGTCGACCTCGCCCGACAGCAAGGCTGCGACCCGCGTTGCGGCCGATCCGATCGGCGTGAAGATGATCTCCTTGAGATTGTGCTCGGGTTTTCCCCACCAGTTCGGGTTCACCTTGAACACCGTCTTCACGCCGGGCTGATGGCTCTCGATCGTGAACGGGCCCGTGCCGTTTTCGTGCAAGCGAGGCAAAGCTTGGCGTGGTTGCGGAAGCAGGCGTCGGAGCGACCGAATTGTTTTCCTCGCACCATTTCTTGTCCATGATGAACCAGCCATCCCATTGCGAAATCAGGATGGGATTGGGCGAGTCGAGCTTCACATCGACCGTGTAGTCATCGACCTTGACGAACTTGGCATCGGAGGGAACGTTGGTCAGAAAGTTGGAACCCTTGGCCCGGACGCGCTCGGCGGAAAAGATCACGTCATCCGCAGTGAAGGGGTCTCCGTTGTGGAATTTGACACCTTTGCGCAGATGGAAACGCCAGCGCGTCGGCTCCAGGATTTCCCAGCTTTCGGCGAGAGCGGGGGCGATCTTCAGATCCCTGTCGCGGGTAACCAGGCCCTCATAGACATGAGAGTGATGGGCAATGGTCGTGGTTTCCTTGAGCGTGTATGGATCAAGCGATTTGAGCTCGCCCTGGTTGGCGTAGCGCAGGGTCTGGCTTGAAGCCGGCGTCATGGCGAAGGCGGCGATCGAGGCGGCCGCTGCAACAATGATTTGACGTACCGGCATTGGTGGGTGCTCTCCGCGTTAGTGTGCTGTTTGGGCTTGCGATATCGGCAGTTGATCTATGTTGCCAGAGTTTGGCGGCCGCGCAAGCGCGATTTCCCCATGGAAGCCCAGGTTTGCGCGACGTTGCCGCGATAACTAGCTTCAGCGCGGGCGGCAGCACAAGCGCGTGATGCTCAACGGGAGTGGCGGATGGCGGAACTGAAGGCCGATGTTCTTGTACTGGGTGCGGGCATGGTCGGCGTCAGCGCCGCCTTGCACTTGCAGCAGCGGGGACGGAACGTCATCCTGATCGACAGGCACGAACTCGCGGGTGAAGAGACCAGCTTTGGAAACGCCGGCCTGATCGAATGTGCCTCCGTCTTTCCCTACATGTTCCCGCGGGATTTTTCGCAGATTCTCCGTTATGCGTTGAACCTCTCGCCACAGGCACATTACCGCCTTTTCGATTTGCCCTACGCGTTGCCGTGGCTGGTGCGCTACTTCCTCGCATCCTCGCCGGATCGCGCGCTGCACAGCGCGATGGCCGAATTGCCATTAATCCGGCGCAGTCTCATTGAACACGAGGCGTTGATCGCCGAGGCGGGGGTTCCGGAATTGTTGCGGCGGACCGGCTGGCTCAAGCTGTTTCGTTCTGAGGCGAGCCTTGCGAGTGCGGTGAAGGACGTCGAGCGCGCCCGGCAATATGGCGTTCCCGGCGAACTACTCGATGCCAAGGCGATTGCCGCGCGCGAGCCGAATGTGACCGGCGAGTTCGCCGGAGCGATCTACTTGCCGACGCCGGGATTTATTCCCGATCCCGGCGCATTGGCCAAGGCCTATGCGGCGCTATTCAAGCGCAAGGGCGGGCGTTTTCTGGCGGGCGATGCGGGCACGCTCGAACAGGACGCCGGTGGATGGCGCGTGAGGGGCGCTGCGGCGCGGCGAAGTCGTGGTGGCGCTCGGCCCGTGGTCGGACCTGGTGTTTCGCCCGCTCGGGATACTCGATTCCGCTCGGCATCAAGCGCGGCTACCATTTGCATCTGGCCCCGCGTAGCAATGCCGTGCTCAACCATCCTGTCCTCGACTTCGATCTCGGCTATGTGCTTGCACCGATGAACCGCGGCATTCGGCTCACCACCGGCGTCGAGTTCGCCCGTCGTGACGCGCCGTCCACGCCGGTGCAGATTCAGCGGACGCTGCCGCAGCGCGCACGCCTTGTTCCCGCTCGGGGAGGCGATCGATGCCAAACCTTGGAAGGGGGCGCGGCCATGCTTGCCCGACATGCTTCCGGTGATCGGGAACGCGCCGCGCCACGCTGGACTGTGGTTCGATTTCGGACACCAGCACCATGGGCTGACGCTGGGTCCCGCGACCGGCCGGCTGCTCGCGGAAATGATGACCGGCGAGACCCCGTTCGCCGATCCGACGCCGTTTGCCGTCGAGCGCTTTGGTTGACCACTTTGTGGTGATTGAAGGCGTCAGAGGCCGTCGACCCCCCGAGGGCGCTTGCGTAACTGGGCCTGTCGCGGCGATACTGTCACCAAGCTGTCAAATGCAATCGGGAGTGCACATGAAAGTCAACGTTGAAATAGACTGCACGCCGCTCGAGGCGCGGCAGTTTTTCGGACTACCGGATGTGCAGCCGATGCAGACGGCGGTCATGGAGAAACTCCAGAGCCAGATGATGGAGAATATCCAGAAAGTCTCCCCCGAAGCTCTGATGCAAAGCTGGCTCTCGTTCGATCCGAAGATCGCCGAGCGGTTTGGCGACATGTTCGCGGCCATGACCGGCCTTGGCGGCCCGCGCGCGCCCGAAAAGAAATGACTGCAGTCCCCTGAGGGAGGCGAACGGCCGGAGCCTGGCCGGCTTCGTCCGCCTGGTCTCGGCCTGCTATTGGCCGAGATGCGAGGGATATTCGAGTTCAACGCCAGCCTGATGATGTCGCCATTCCTGATGCGTGCGCCGAAGGGCGACGGTCATCCGGTGCTGACGCTGCCGGGGTTTCTTGCCAGCGACCTGTCGATGGCGCCGATGCGCCGGTACTTGACGGAACTCGGATACGATGCCCATGCCTGGCGGATGGGCCGCAACATCGGTGGCCTTTCGCGTCTGCGCTCGGCCTTGCGCGACCGCCTTGCGGAGATCTACGAAACCAGCGGCCGCAAGGTGAGCATCGTCGGCTGGAGCCTCGGCGGCGTCTACGCGCGCGACCTCGCGCTGCACGCACCCGATATGGTGCGCTACGTTGTGACGCTTGCGAAGTCCGTTCGCCAATGATGTCAGGGCGACCAATGCCACGCGGCTCTATGAGGCACTGTCGGGCGAGGCGGTTGACGACAATCCCGAGCTTCGCGAGGCGCTGGCCGGCGATCTGCCGGTTCCGACCACATCGATCTATTCCCGTGCCGATGGTGTGGTTAACTGGCAGACCTGCCTTCTGCGCCCCTCCGGTACCGCCGAAAACATCGAGGTACATCTTGCCAGTCATGTAGGGCTTGGCGTGAACCCGGCTGCCTTGTGGGCGGTAGCGGATCGTCTGGCGCAGGCCGAGGGCCAATTCCGCCAATTTGACCGATCCGGTCCATTTGCCATTGCATATGCGCCTCCGGAACAGGCACAATCCTGACCACATCCCGAGTAGGGGGTCATCTGAACGCCAGAAAAAGGCACCGCCAAGGTGCCGTGTAACTGTTCGCGGGAGGAGCACATGAGTGACGCCAGGAAGCTGTCCTCAATGGATGCGTCGTTTCTGTATCTGGAAACGCCGGAAATGCCGATGCATGTCGGAAGCATGGCCATCTTCCGCCTGCCCGAAGACTACAAGGGCGATTTCTTCGAAGACTTCAAGGCGATGATCGCCTCGCGGCTGCACGTCGCGCCGATCCTGAAAGCGCGCCTGGAAAAGGCGCCGCTCGACATCGATCATCCATCCTGGGTCGAGGACGAACAGTTCGATATTGACCGCCACATCTTCCGTGGCAGTCTTCCGGCGCCCCATGACCGCGCTACGCTCGAGCGCATCGTCGGCTGGATGCACGCCAAGCTTCTCAATCGCGCGCGTCCGCTCTGGGAGTTCTACGTTTTCGAGGGCATGAAAGACAACGAGATCGGGCTCTATTCCAAGATGCACCATGCCTGTATCGACGGCGGTGCCGGCGCTGCGCTGACCAACATGATCTATGACGTCACGCCCATCCCGCGGACCATCGAGCCGCCGGCGGCGCGCGCCAAGGTCGGGCAGGAGGCGCGCGACATCGCCGCCAATCTGCTTGATTCCTATCAGCAGCTTTGGCGCCAGCCGTTCGATGCCTCCACTGCCGCCAAGGGCATCGAGTTGCCGCGCACTGGAAAAAGCGACCTCGGATCGATCCTGTTCGACAACGCGATGTTTCAGATCGAAAACGCGGTGAAGTTCGTCGGCAGTGTTCCGACCATGCTCAAGAGCGTCTCCGACGTGGTCGGCAAGGTCACCGACCCGAAATCGCGCGACAGCATCGCCAGCATGATGTCGCCGCCGACCATCCTGAACAAATCGATCTCCTCGGAACGCAGCTTTGCCGGGGTGTCGATCCCGCTTTCGCGCGCCAAGGCTGTCGCCAAGGCGGCCGGCGGCAAGCTCAACGATATGGTGCTTGCGGTCTCGAGCGGGGTGGTGCGGCGCTATCTTCTCGAACGCGGCGCGCTGCCGTCGAAGTCGCTGACCGCGGCGGTGCCGATCTCGCTGCGCGAAGAAGGCAACACCGACGCCAACAACCAGGTGTTCGGCATGATCTGCTCGATCGCCACCAACGTCGAGGACCCCAGGACGCGGCTGGAAACCATCATCGCGCAGTCCACCAAGTCCAAGGAGATGTCGCATCCGTTGCGCGCCTTGATGCCGCAGATGTCGAACGTCTCGATGCTGGGCGCGCCGATTTTGGTCCAGATTCTCGCGCTGCTGTACAGCCGCTCCAGCCTGTCGGACGTCTTGCCGCCGGCGGCCAACATCACCGTGTCGAATGTTCCCGGACCGCGGCAGACCTTGTACGCGGCGGGCGCCGAACTTTTGCACATCTTCCCGGTGTCGATTGCGACCCATGGGCTTGCGCTCAACATCACCGTGCAGAGCTACCGCGATCAGCTTGATTTCGGCTTTATCGCCGGCGCGAACATCATTCCCCATGTCCAGGTTCTCTGCGACATGGTGCCGGAAGAGTTTGCCACGCTTGAGGCTGCCTTTGCCCCGCCGGAAGCCAGCGTCAAAGGCGCGGCCGAGTAGGGACAGCAGCCATGATAGAGATGCCGCCGCTACAATTTGCGAAGACCAACGGGATTCGGATGGGCTTCTACGAGGCCGGTCCGAAAACCGACGCGCCACCGGTCATTCTTTGCCACGGCTGGCCGGAGATCGCGTTCTCCTGGCGCCATCAGATCAAGGCGTTGGGCGAGGCCGGCATCCGGGTGATCGCGCCGGATCAGCGCGGCTATGGCGCAACCGACCGGCCCGAGCCTGTCGATGCCTACGACCTCGAGCATCTGACCGGCGATCTCGTCGGTCTGCTCGATGATCTGAAGATCGACAAGGCGGTCTTTGTCGGCCATGACTGGGGTGGATTTGTCGTCTGGCAGATGGCGATGAGACATCCCGACCGTGTCGCCGCCGTCGTCGGGGTCAATACGCCGCACTTCGACCGCGCGCCCATAGACCCGATCGAGCTGATGCGCAAGCGCTTCGGTGAGCACATGTACATCGTGCAGTTTCAAAACCCGTCGCGCGAAGCCGACAAGATCTTCAACAGCCGGGTCGAGCAGACTTTTGACGCTTTCATGCGCAAGCCGGTTGCCCGCCCGGATTCCGCGGCCTCGGAGCAGCCGGTTGCCGGCATCGGCGCTTCGCCGAGGCTCAATCTGGCATTTCCGCAAATGATCGCCGGCTATGACGCCAAACACGATCCCCGCACGCCAATCCTGTCGCCGGAGGAGAAAGAGGTCTTCGTTGATACTTTTACCAAGACCGGATTCACCGGCGGCATCAACTGGTACCGTAACTGGACCCGCAACTGGCAGCGCGCGGCCGGATTGGATCACACCGTGCGGGTGCCCGCGCTGATGATCATGGCCGAGAACGACGCGGTGCTGCCGCCATCGGCCGCCGAAGGCATGGAAAAGATTGTGCCCGATCTTGAGAAGTATCTGGTCCGGGGCAGCGGGCATTGGACCCAGCAGGAAAAGCCAGAGGAGGTCAGCGCCAAGCTGATCGAATGGCGGAGAAAGCGATTTGGGTAGCGTTCGTCATTGCGAGCGAAGCGAAGCAGTCCATAGCCAGGAAAAAAATAAGTATGGATTGCTTCGTCGTTTCGCTCCTCGCAATGACGGTTGAGGCAGGGGACTGACAAAACAATGGCGTCGACCAACAGACTGAAACCGATTCCCCATCCGCCGACCAAACCCGTGGTGGGCAACATGCTGTCGCTGGACTCCACCGCGCCGGTGCAAAACCTGGCGCGGCTCGCCAGGGAATTGGGACCGATCTTCTGGCTCGACATGATGGGCGCGCCGCTCGTCGTTGTCTCCGGTCACGACCTCGTCCATGAGCTCAGCGACGAGAAGCGTTTCGACAAGGCCGTACGCGGGCCGCTCCGCCGGGTGCGCGCGATCGCGGGCGATGGGCTGTTCACCGCCGATACGACCGAGCCGAACTGGAGCAAGGCGCACAACATCCTCTTGCAGCCGTTCGGCAATCGCGCGATGCAGTCCTATCACCCGAGCATGGTCGATATCGCCGAGCAGCTGGTGAAGAAGTGGGAGCGGCTGAACGCGGACGACGAGATCGACGTCGTTCACGACATGACCGCACTCACCCTCGACACCATCGGATTGTGCGGGTTCGACTACCGTTTCAATTCCTTCTACCGGCGCGACTATCACCCCTTCGTCGAGTCGCTGGTGCGCTCGCTCGAAACCATCATGATGATCCGCGGCCTGCCGCTGGAAAATTTGTGGATGCAGAAGCGGCGGCGCGATCTGGCAGGTGACGTCGAATTCATGAACCAGATGGTCGACGAGATCGTTGCCGAGCGCCGCAGGAACGCGGCTGCGGCCGATGACAAGAAGGACATGCTCGCCGCCATGATGACGGGTGTCGACCGCGTCACCGGCACCCAGCTCGACGACGTCAACATCCGTTACCAGATCAACACTTTCCTGATCGCGGGCCACGAAACTACCAGCGGGTTGTTGTCGTGCACGCTTTATGCGCTGTTGAAGCATCCCGAGGTGCTGAAGAAGGCATATGAGGAAGTCGATCGGGTGCTCGGGAGTGATATCAGCGCCAGACCGACCTATCAGCAGGTGACGCAACTTACCTACATCACGCAGGTGTTGAAGGAAGCCCTAAGGTTGTGGCCGCCCGCGCCGGCCTACGGTATCGCGCCGTTCAAGGACGAGACCATCGGCGGCAAATACAAACTAAAGAAGAACACGTTCATCACCGTGCTGGTGCTGGCACTGCATCGGGACCCCTCGGTCTGGGGTCCCAATCCCGACGTGTTCGATCCGGAGAATTTTTCGCGCGAGGTGGAGGCGGTGCGTCCGGTCAATGCCTGGAAGCCGTTCGGCAACGGCCAGCGCGCCTGCATCGGCCGCGGCTTTGCGATGCACGAAGCCGCGCTCGCGATCGGCATGATCCTGCAGCGCTTCAAGCTGATCGACGTCAACCGTTACCAGATGCATCTGAAGGAGACGCTGACCATCAAGCCCGAGGGCTTCAAGATCAAGGTGCGCCCGCGCGCCGACACGGAGCGCGGCACGTTTGCCGGTGCGGTGACGCGGCGACGACGGGCGCCGCCGCGCCGCGCGCTCGCACCCGTCCCGGGCACAATACGCCGCTGCTCGTGCTCTACGGATCGAACCTCGGCACCGCCGAGGAACTCGCCACCCGCGTCGCCGACCTTGCCGAGCTCAACGGCTTTTCGACCAGACTGGCGCCGCTCGATGAGCATGTGGGCAAGCTGCCGGAGCAGGGCGGCGTCCTGATTTTCTGTGCCTCTTATAACGGCGCGCCGCCCGACAACGCCACGCAATTCGTCAGATGGCTCCGCGGCGACTTGTCGAAGGACGCGTTTGCAAAGGTGCGCTATGCGGTGTTCGGTTGCGGCAACAGCGACTGGGCCGCGACCTATCAGTCGATCCCGCGGTTCATCGACGAGCAGATGGCCGCGCATGGCGGCCGCAGCGTCTATGCGCGCGGCGAGGGCGATGCGCGCAGCGATCTCGACGGCCAATTCGAGGAATGGTTTGCGAAGGCGGCGCCCCAGGCGGTGAAGGAATTCGGGGTCGACTCCAGTTTCAGCCGCAGTGCCGAGGACGAGCCGCTGTACCGGATCGAGCCGTTGGCGCCGTCGGCGGTCAATGCCGTGGTCGCGCTCGGCGGCGCGTCGCCGATGAAGGTACTCGCCAATGCCGAACTGCAAAACAAGGCCGGCATCAACGCCGCGGAAAGGTCGACCCGGCACATCGAGGTGCAATTGCCGCCCGACAACTCCTACCGGGTCGGTGATCATTTGAGCGTCGTTCCGCGCAACGATCCCGCGCTGGTGGATTCGATCGCCCGTCGTTTCGGCTTTCTACCCTCGGACCAGATCCGCTTGCAGGTCGCCGAAGGCCGGCGCGCGCAATTGCCGGTCGGCGAGGCGGTATCGGTCGGACGGTTGTTGACGGATTTTGTCGAATTGCAGCAGGTCGCAACCCGCAAGCAGATTCAGATCATGTCGGAGCACACCCGTTGCCCGGTGACCAAGCCGAAACTGCTCGCGTTTGTCGGTGACGATACCGTTTCCACCGAGCGCTACCGCGCCGATATTCTCGCCAAGCGCAAATCGGTGTTCGACCTTCTGGAGGAATATCCGGCCTGCGAATTGCCGTTCCACGCCTATCTCGAAATGCTGTCGCTGCTGGCGCCGCGCTATTATTCGATTTCGTCCTCGCCCTCGGTCGATCCGTCGCGTTGCAGCGTCACCGTCGGCGTGGTCGAGGGACCCGCGAGTTCGGGGCGCGGCATCTACAAGGGCATCTGTTCGAACTACCTCGCCGGCCGCCGTGCGGGCGAAATCATCCATGCGACGGTGCGCGAAACCAAGGCCGGCTTCCGGCTGCCCGACGATCCCGCCGTTCCCATCATCATGATCGGTCCCGGCACTGGGCTCGCGCCGTTCCGCGGGTTCTTGCAGGAACGCGCCGCGTTGAAGGCCAAGGGCAAGACGCTCGGTCCGGCCATTCTGTTCTTCGGCTGCCGTCATCCCGATCAGGACTATCTCTACGCCGATGAATTGAAGGCCCATGCGGCGGCCGGTATCACCGAACTGCACACCGCGTTCTCGCGCGGCGAGGGCCCGAAGACTTATGTGCAGAACCTGGTCGCGGCGCAAAAGGATCGTGTCTGGAGCCTGATCGAGCAGGACGCGATCATCTATGTCTGCGGTGACGGCTCAAAGATGGAGCCAGACGTCAAGGCCGCGTTGGTCGCGATCTACCGCGAACGCAGTGGTGCTGCCGCGGATGCGGCCCAAGGCTGGATCGACGATCTCGGCGCGAAAAATCGCTACGTGCTCGACGTCTGGGCGGGCGGGTGAAACGCAAGACTAGCCAGGGGTCGTCCCTGCGAACGCAGGAACCCATACTCCGCGGCCCATCGATTTGATTCCGCGGCTCGATGATCCTTAGTTACTCGCATTAGTGGTTATAGGTCCCTGCGTTCGCAGGGACGACCACGAGTTGGCTTACATCACCTCTTCTGCAACCGCTCGAAACTCGGTATCCCCTCGGGGATCGCGTGGAACGGCTGTTTGTCGATGGTGAAGATCGCCATTTGCGAAGTGCCGAAGAGCGCGGGGTCGTCGAGGGTGCCGGCCTTGAGGATCACCGCGGACAGACCGGGCCGGCGCGTGGTCAGATGGGTGCCGCATTCGGCGCAAAATTCGCGCGTCACCGCGTTCTCGAGATCGCTTCGCGTGAATTGCTTCGGCGTGCCCTTGGTGAAGGAAAAGCCGCCGACCGGCATCAGCATGAACATGTTGGGAGAGCCGCCGGAGATGTACTGGCATTCCCGGCAGTGGCATTGCGCCCGCATCATCGGCTCGCCTTCGGCAACAAAACGCACGCTGCCGCAGTAGCATCCGCCTTCGAGTTTCATGATCTGCTCCGTCCTTCCTAGTTCGCTTTCGCGGATACCACATGGGCGTGCTCGTCGATGGCGTCGATGATCTGCGTCCAGAATCGGAATCGGCAGCGCGTGGCCGAGACCCTCGATCATCAGGAGTTTCGCGCCGGGAATCGAGGCCGCGGTGTCCTTGCCGCCCTCGGGGCGCGCCAGGGGATCGACGGTGCCGTGGATCACGAGCGTCGGCGTCTTGACCGCGCGCAGCCGTTCCTTGCGGCTGCCCGAGGCGAGGATGGCGCGGAGCTGGCGTCCGACGCCGGCAGGGTTGAGGCCGCGTTCGAACGCGCGCTCGCCGCGGGCGCGGTCAAGCGCCTCATCCTCTGGGAAGTGGCCGGCGCGCAGCACCTTCCAGGTTTTGGCGAAGCGTTCGAGATACTCCTCCCGAGATTTTGGCGGCGGTGCCATCAGGATGGCGGTCGCTTCGCGGGTCGGCGGCGGCAGTTTCGGATTGCCCGTGCTCGACATGATCGAGGTGAGCGAGCGCATCCGCTGCGGAAACAGAATCGCGATTTCCTGGGCGATCATGCCGCCCATCGACACGCCGACCACATGCGCCGATTTGATGCCGAGCGCATCCATCAGCCCGACGGTATCCTGCGCCATGTCGTGCAGCCGGTAGGGCGCCTGGACCGGGATTTTGAGGAACCGCAGTTTGAGCAGTTCCATCGGGGTCAGCGGCTTGCCGCCGGAGAGCTTGCTGGACTTGCCGATGTCGCGATTGTCGAAGCGGATCACGCGAAAGCCGCGCGCGGCGAGCTGCCGGCAGAAATTGTCGTCCCATTGGATCATCTGCGCGCCGAGACCCATGATCAAAATCATCGGTTCCGCGGCGGGATCGCCGAAGATTTCGTAGCAAAGCTCGATGCTGTTGGCGCGGGCGATCTGCGGCGGCTGGTGGGTCGACGGGTTCACCTTGGCATTCCCTCTCGAATGGCTTTGGGAAGACGTTTCTATGACATGGATTTTCGTGGTGCAGAAGGCTCTCGTGACTAAATCGGCTTCGCGAGGTTGACCGGGTGGACGCAACGGTGTGGTATAACAAAAATGACCGGCACCAGCTGCGAGCGGGCCGGTCTGTTGACGCAGCAAGCGTCGGTTTCGCGATCATGCTGGAGGACGCCAATGGCAGACAAGAGCAACGATCCGGTCGCGCTGTGGCAAACCATGATCGGCGAGATGGAGAAGGGCTTTAACGCGTTCGCCAATCAGGCGATGGCGTCGCCGCAATTCAGCAAGGTCGTCAATCAGGTGGGAGGCGCCACGGCGGGCGCGCAACGGCAGCTTGGCGACATCATGGAGAAATATCTCGTATCCATGAATATGCCGAGCCGGGCGCAGATGGTCGGTATGGCCGAGCGGCTGGCCACCATCGAGGCACAGCTCAACGAGATCAAGGCGCTCCTGCTTCAGATGCAGGCCTCGGCTGCGCCCAATAGCACAGCTCCAGCGACACCGCGGCCGCCGCGCACCAAGCGTCCGCCGTCGGCGGGCGGGGAGCAAAAATGAACGCCGGCGCGGCCTTGAGTCCGGCGGGCTTCGACATGGCGTCGATCCCCGAGCGGATTCAGTCCGAGGTCCAGCGCGCGATTCAGCGCAGCATCAAGGGCGTCGAATATATCTCGACGTCGGGCCCCTCGCTCGGCTCGACGCCAAAGGACGTCCTGAGCGTCCGCGGCACGATGAATCTCTATCACTACCGGCCGATTGCGGACGAAATCTACCGCGTGCCGATCCTGATCGTGATGGCGACCACCAACCGCGGCTACATCCTCGATATGGTGCCGGGCCAGAGCTTCATCGAGTTTCTGCTAAAGCGCGGCTACGACGTCTACATGCTGGACTGGACCGCGCCGAAACCGGAAGAGAAGCGACTGCGGATGGAGGACTACGTCCTCGACTTCATTCCGGATTGCGTGCGCCATGTGCAGCGCGATTCCGGCGAGACCGACGTCACCGTGATCGGCTATTGCTTCGGCGGCGTGCTGTCGCTGCTCTACGGATCGATCTTCGCCGACGGGCCGATGAAGAACCTGATCTGCTTCACCACGCCGGTCGATTTCCGCGAGATGAAGCTGTTCCAGAATTTTTCCGACCGGCGCTATTTCGACGTCGACCATCTGGTCGACAGCGTCGGCAACATTCCGCCCGAAATGATCCTGTCGTCCTTCGAGATGCTGCGGCCGGCCTCGCGCGCCGCAAGCCAGGTGCAGTTGTGGGAAAACATCTGGAACGACGAGTTCGTGAAATCCTACCGGATGTTCGATCGCTGGGCGACCGATACGCTGCCGCTCGCGGGCGAATATTTCCGCACCATCACCAAGGACCTGATGTGGGACAACAAGCTCTATGACGGCACCATGTCGGTCGGCGGCCGCAAGGCGGACATTTCCAAAATCAAGGTGCCGATCCTGCACGCGGTCGCCGAGCATGATCACATCGTTCCCTATGATGCCGCCAAGCCGTTGATCCCGAAGGTCAGTTCGACCGACAAGGAAGAGGTGATGCTCAAGGGCGGCCACGTCAGCCTGGTCGCCGGCGCCAACGCGATCCGGCGGCTTTGGCCCAAACTCAATTCATGGCTATGCGAGAGATCGACATGAGTGAGACACGTTCCTATCCCCGCCGCGTGAACACCGATGCCGGCGAGATCGAATTCCGCCTGATGACGCGTCGCCGATGAGGCCGCCGTGCTCGCGTTTGCCCAAAAGCTGCCGACCCATGATTTGCTGTTCCTGCCGCGCAACATCAGCCAGCCAAAGGTGCTGTCGGCCTGGATTAACGAGATCGAGCGCGGCGACATCACGAGCCTGCTGGCGCTGAGGCAGGGCGTGGTGGTCGGCTGCGGCACGGTGGTGCGCGATCGCCATTCCTGGTCGCCCCATGTCGGCGAGATCCGCATGGTGGTATCCCAGGACGTCCGCGGGCAGGGGGTCGGCCGGGCGCTGTCGCAGGAGACCTTTGCGCTCGCGCTCGGCGCAGGGCTCGAAAAGCTGTCGGTGCAGATGACGGTCGACCAGCAGGCGGCGATCGCGCTGTTCGAGAGTCTGGGCTTCAAGGCCGAGGCTTTGCTGCGCGACCATGTCCGGGATGTCGATTGCCGGAAACACGACATTGTCGTGCTGGGGCACAACGTGGCGCAGGTTCGGGCACAGATGGAGGCCTATGGGCTGCCGGGGGCGGTTACTCCCTCCTGAAGGCTGCCCTTCCGCCGTTTCCCCAGGCAAATCGCCCAGTATTCCATCCTATCACGATATTGTGATATCGCGATGCAACATCAATGTTGCGTCGCACCATTAACCATGCCATATACGCCTTGCCCCGGGCCAATCCGGACGGGGTGAGCCCATAGCTCAAACCTGAGGATGGAGAGACCCCCATGACCACCGATACCAATTCCGTGCTGAACACCGTCAAGGAAGCCTTCGCGCCCGTCACCGAGGCGCTCACCAAGCTTCAGAACATGGAAGTTCCCGAAGCCGCCCGTGAGTTCGTAAAGAAGCAGGCTGAGACCGCCAAGGAGCGTGCCGCCGACTTCTATGCGGGTTCGGAGAAGGCCACCGACGCCATCGAGTCCGCGGTTGCGGGTTCGGTCAGCGAAGTCGCCAAGATCAGCCGCAACATCCAGCAGGCGATCTACCAGGATGCCGAGGCCTTCTTCGCCGGCATCGACAAGCTGGCTTCCGCCAAGTCGCTCAACGAGGCGGTGCAGATCCAGTCCGACCTGCTGCGTTCGCGCGGTGAAGTGCTCGTGTCGCGGGCCAAGGCCTCGACCGAATATCTCGGCAAGCTCGTCGCCGACGGCGCCAAGACCGCCCAGGACAACTTCGCCAAGGTCTACAGCAAGACCGCCTGATCGCTTCAGTACCAGTTGCGTTAGTTCGAAGGCCCGCTTAGGCGGGCCTTCTTTTTGACGCGCACCGTTCCCCGGATGCTGCGCAATGCGCCGCTCTTGCGGCGTGTTGCGCTGCTGATCCGGGGTCCTCGAACTGCCGAAGGTCCCGGCGCTGCGGAGCAGCGTGAAGAGCACGCTGCGCCGCGTCCGGGACACGATAGTACGTCGGGTCAGATGACGGCCGCGCATGCAGGACCTATCTTCGAACCCTCTTCCTTTCGAAAGCCGCCATGACCCTTCCCGCGACATTCTCGTTCGACGCGCCCGGCGATGCCGCGCGCGCGGCTGAGCTGCGGCGGGTCAAGGCGCTGGCGACGCTGGTTCTCGCCGGCACGTTGACGTGTTCGTGGCGGCGAAGCTGCTCCTGCCGGTGCATCCGGCCTTCGGCTTCGTCGCGGCCTTTGCGGAGGCTGCGACCATCGGCGGCCTCGCCGATTGGTACGCGGTCGTTGCGCTGTTCAAGCGGCCGCTGGGATTGCCGATCCCGCATACCGCGATCATCCAGAGCAATCAGCACCGCATCGCCGACAAGCTCGGCGAATTCATCGAGGTGCATTTTCTCGAAGCCCGGGCCCGTCGAGGCCAAGCTGCGCCAGATCGACTTCGGCTTCCTTCATCGCCGACTGGCTGCGCGACCGCAAGCGCAGCACCGATCTCGCCCGCTTCACGCTCCGCCTGTTGCCTGAGGCGGTGACGGCGACCGAAACATCCGGCCTGATGACGTTCATCAGCCGCCGCATCACCACCCAGTTGCAATCAATCGATCTGGCGCCGCTTGCCGCCGGAACGCTGCGCGCATTCGTCGCCGAGGGCCGGCATCAAGGTTTGCTCGACGACATCCTGCGCGCCGTGCACCAGACGCTGACTCAGGCCGAGACCATGGCGATGATCCGCGAGAAAATTCGCGCCGAATTGCCGACGCTCTTGAAGCTCTATCGCACCGACAAGTTTCTGGTGAACAAGATCGTCGCCTCCGCAACCGCCTTCTTCGAAGAGGTTCGCAGCGATCCCCATCATCCGTTCCGCGGCGAGTTCGACCGCATGGTGCTGTCGTTGGTGGACCGGCTTTCGACCGACAAGGCCTACGCCGATCGCATCGACGGTTTGAAGCGCGATCTGCTCGCCCGCCCCGAGCTCGGCGATCTCGCGCAAACCATGTGGTCGAATGCACGGTCTTTCATCGAGCGCAGCGCCAGCGGCGAGAGCCAGGTGTTGCAGCAGCATCTAGCCGGCATGTTCGTGAAAGCCGGCGAGGCGCTTGCGGCTGATTCCGAAATGCGCGGCGAGATCAACGAAGGTTTCGTGGCCGTGCTGCGAAACTTCATCGCGGACCAGAAGAGCGGCGTCTCCGACTTCATCGCCGACCAGGTCAAGGCCTGGGACATGGGGCAGTTGATTTCGCTGATCGAAATCAACATCGGCCGCGACCTGCAATATATCCGCTTCAACGGATCATTGATTGGCGGTTTGGCGGGCCTTGCGCTCTACACCGGCGAATTCCTCCTGCGCTGGTTGTGACTTTTAGATCACGGCGTTGGTTTAACCTGTCGGACCTATTGTCCCCCCTGATGGCAGCCGCTTGAATGATGGAATCGGTGCCATAGCTATCAAGAGAATGTTGCGTTGCGGAATGATTGTGAGAGCCGCGTTTCCCACAACTGATTTATCGACCGGCCTTCGGGCCTGGTCATGAAGAGGAAATAGGATGTCCGCCACTGCCGAGACCTGCGCCCGCCTTCTAGAACCCTGATGTTTCTTGAGGGAAGGGCGATCCACGAGTTCGGCGCGTTCCTCGGCGCCTTGCCGCTGTTGAGCCTTGCGCCGCGCGGCGACGGCCATCCGGTGCTGGTGCTTCCCGGGCTCGTCGCGTCGGATGCCTCGACGCGGCCGCTGCGCAGCTTCCTGGAAAACCGCGGCTACGCGGTGAGCGGCTGGCGGCAGGGCCGCAATCTCGGCCTGCGCCATGGCGTGCAGCATGCGATGGTCGATCTGGTGCACGAACTCAGCGATACCCATGGCCGCAAGATCAGCATGATTGGCTGGAGCCTCGGCGGTCTCTACGCGCGGCAACTCGCCAAGATGATGCCCGATCGCGTGCGCTCGGTGATCACGCTCGGCAGTCCGTTTGCGAGTCATCCCAGAGGCCACCAATGCCTGGCGCGTCTATGAGATGGCGAGCGGCCGCCGTGCCGATGAAGAAGATGATCGTTTCGGCGGATCATTGGCGGAAACGCCGCCGGTGCCGACCACCGCGATCTTCAGCCGCACCGACGGCATCTGCGCTTGGCAGGGCTGCAAGGAAAAGACGTCGGCGACCTCCGAAAGTATCGAGGTCGAGAGCAGCCATTGCGGCATGGGCCATCACCCCGCCGTCGTCTACGCGGTAGCCGATCGTCTCGCCCAGGCGGAAGGGCAATGGAAGCCGTTCGACCGCAGCGGCTGGCGCAGCATCGTCTATCCCGATCCCGCACGTTAGATTCGTTGCGAAGTGTTTGCTTACCTCGCCCCGCTTGCGGGGCGAGGTCGGGTTGCGAAGCAATCCGGGTGAGGGGGAGTCTCCACGAGTTGAAGGCGTGGAGAGTCCCCTCACCCCAACCCTCTCCCCGCAAGCGGAACGAGGGAGAACTGGGCCAGCGCGCTAGTCTCAAAGCGACGTTGTCGCAAATCGACAAAACGCGCTATGCGTTGGCAATGCCGCAGCCGCTTGCCCGCATCATCGACCAGCTCAAGCGCGAACCCTCGCGCACCGGCTCCATCGTCATCACCGTATTTGGCGACGCGATCGTGCCGCGCGGCGGCTCGGTCTGGCTCGGTACGCTCCTGGAATTCTTCGAAGCGATCGATATCGACAGCGGCGTGGTGCGCACCGCGATGTCGCGGCTCGCCGCTGACGGCTGGCTCGAACGCGAGAAGGTCGGCCGCAACAGTTTTTATCGCCTGGTCAAGAAGGGACGGCAGACCTTCGATGCCGCTACCAAGCACATCTACGATCCGCAGCCCTCCGATTGGACCGGGCGTTTCGAACTGCTGCTGATCGGCAGAGCGAGGATCGCGATGCCTCGCGCGACGCGCTCAAGAATGCCGGGTTCGGCAGCCCGCTTGCCGGGCGTGTGGGTCGCGCCGTCAGGCGTTCCGATCCCCGAGGAAGCCGCCTCCGCCATCCGGCTCGAAGTCTCCGCCGAGGATGACAGCGGCCGACGTCTGCTCAGCGAAAGCTGGCCGCTCGATCGCACCGCGGACGCCTATCTGAAATTCATGAAGACGTTCGAGCCACTGCGCGGCTGGGTCGAGCCGGCGGGCGCGACTGTCGGACCTGGAGGCCTTCACCGCGCGGATCCTGCTGATCCATTATTACCGCCGGGTGGTGCTGCGCGATCCGCTGCTCCCGCCGGCGCTGTTGCCTGCGGACTGGCCGGGCAGGGCGGCCCGCGAGCTCTGCGGCGAGATCTATCGCGGGCTGTTGCCGGCCTCCGAGCAATGGCTCGACGCTAACGGCTTGAACGAAAACGGTCATTTACCGCCGGCAAGTGCGGAACTAGCGCGCCGCTTCGGGGATTAACATGTTACAGAAATATATTGCATGTTGTTATTGTTGTTATATATTTGAGCCGAAGCAATCCGGAGAAGGTCGGCGCATGTATACCCAGGCGCTCAATACGTCGGAAGCCGAGGACCGCAACATCGAGGACGCCGCGCAAAGCAGCGCAGTTTCAGGCGCGCATCGACGCCGAGGAGCGCATCGAGCCGAACGACTGGATGCCAGCAGCCTATCGCAAGACGCTGACGCGGCAGATTTCGCAGCACGCGCATTCCGAAATCGTCGGCATGCTGCCGGAAGGCAACTGGATCACCCGCGCGCCGTCGCTGCGCCGCAAGGCGGCGCTGCTTGCCAAAGTGCAGGACGAATGCGGCCACGGTCTTTATCTCTATGCCGCGGCCGAGACGCTCGGCGCTTCTCGCGAAGAGCTGGTCGATCAGATGCTCGCGGGGAAGGCAAAATATTCCTCGATCTTCAATTACCCGACACTGACCTGGGCCGATATCGGCGTGATCGGCTGGCTGGTCGATGGCGCGGCGATCATGAACCAGATTCCGCTGTGCCGTTGCTCCTACGGGCCCTATGCGCGCGCGATGATCCGCGTCTGCAAGGAGGAGTCCTTCCACCAGCGGCAGGGCTACGAGATCATGGTGACGCTGTCGCGCGGCTCGGAGGAGCAGAAGGCGATGGCGCAGGACGCGCTGAACCGCTGGTGGTGGCCGGTGCTGATGATGTTCGGGCCGCCCGACAGTGCGAGCCAGCACAGCGACACCTCGACCAAATGGAAGATCAAGCGCTTCTCCAACGACGAGCTGCGTCAGAAATTCGTCGATGCGACGGTGCCGCAGGCGCAATATCTCGGGCTTACGATTCCCGATCCCGGCATGAAGCAGAACGCGTCAACGGGTCACTGGGAATACAGCGCGATCGACTGGAACGAATTCAAGCAGGTGCTGGCCGGCAACGGTCCGTGCAACCGCGACCGCATGGCGGCGCGGCGCAAGGCGCATGAAGAAGGCGCCTGGGTGCGCGAGGCCGCGGCCGCCTACGCCGAGAAGCGCAAATACCGGCAGGCCGCGCAGGCCGCCGAATAAAAATCAGGAAGGTTATGATGGCCACGCCGAACACGCCACTCTGGGAAGTCTTCATTCGCAGCCGCAATGGGCTCGCGCACAAGCATGTCGGCTCGCTGCACGCCGCCGATGCGACGCTGGCGCTGCAGGCGGCGCGCGACATCTACACCCGCCGCGGCGAGGGATTGTCGATCTGGGTGGTGCCGTCGAGCGCGATCACCGCGTCCGACCCGGCCGAGAAGGGCATGATGTTCGAGCCTGCGGAATCCAAGATCTACCGCCATCCGACGTTTTACGACGTGCCCGAGGAAGTCGGGCATATGTAATTTTGTCTCGTCATTGCGAGCCAACGGGTCGCGCGAGCGCGCGCCCGATGACAGGTCCGCCGAGTAATCCACGGTCCCACTCTAGGAAAGAATGGATTGCTTCGTCGCTTAGGCTCCTCGCAATGACGCCGATGCAGTCAGTGCAAGCAAACTGGTGAACCATGGCCGTCGCTTCCATCTCCGTCACCGAAACGCCGCTTGGTGCTGTACACGCTGCGCCGCGCCGACGACGCATTGATTCTGGGGCACCGGCTATCGGAATGGTGCGGTCACGCGCCGATGCTCGAAGAGGACATGGCGCTCGCCAATATGGGGCTCGATCTGCTCGGCCAGGCGCGCGAACTTTATTCCTACGCGGCAAAGGTCGAAGGCAGGGGCAACGACGAAGACAAATTCGCATACCTTCGCGACGTCAGGCAGTATCGCAATCTTCTGCTGGTGGAACAGCCGAATGGCGATTTCGCCCGCACCATGGTGCGGCAATTCTTCTACGCCGGCTTCGCTGATCTCTATTGGCGCGCGATGATGAAATCGCGCGACCCGACGCTGGCGGCGATCGCCGCGAAGTCCGAGAAGGAAAGCGCCTATCACGTCCGGCATTCCTCGGAGTGGATCGTCCGGCTCGGTGACGGCACCGAGGAGAGCCATGCCGGCGCGCAGACCGCGATCGACGATCTCTGGGCTTTTACCGGCGAGATGTTCGAGATTGACGACAGCGAACGCGCCCTGATCGATGCCGGCATCGCCGTCGATCCCGCGGCGCTGCGTCCGCAGTGGTTGAAGACGATTTCCGGTATTGTGAGCGAAGCTACGCTCAGCCTGCCCAAAAGCGACTGGATGCAGCAGGGCGGCCGCAGCGGACGGCACAGCGAGCATCTCGGACATCTGCTCAGCGAATTGCAGTCGATGCAGCGAACCTTTCCGGGGGTCACATGGTGATTGCGCTGTTTGATGACGCCGAGCTGCGAGCAACGCGCTTGGGACGTTGCGGCGAGCGTGGTCGATCCGGAGATTCCGGTCTTGACGATTGCCGATCTCGGCGTGCTGCGCGACGTGGCGGTGTCGGATGGGCGCGTCGAGGTCACGATCACGCCGACCTATTCCGGCTGTCCCGCCATGAACATGATTACACTCGAGATCGAGCTCGCGCTGGAGCGCGAGGGCTTTCGCAATTCAAAGGTTCGCACCGTGCTCTCGCCGGCCTGGACCACGGATTGGATGAGCGAAGGTGGCCGCCGCAAGCTCCGGGAGTACGGCATCGCGCCGCCGCTGAAAGCAAGCTCCCGACGGGCGTTGTTCGGCGTGGAGCAGGTGGCCTGCCCGCAATGCGGCTCTGAGGATACCGAACTGCTTTCCGAATTCGGCTCGACCGCCTGCAAGGCGCTGTGGCGCTGCAGGAGCTGCCGCGAGCCTTTCGACTATTTCAAGTGTCATTGAAAAATGTCGACACCGCGTTTTCACCGCCTGGTCGTCAACGACCTGCGCCGCGAAACCGCCGACGCGGTGTCGCTGACATTTGCGATTCCGAAAGAGCTGGAAGGCGACTACCATTTTTCTCCCGGCCAATATCTGACCCTGCGAACGACGATGGACGGCGAGGAGGTGCGCCGCTCCTATTCGATCTGTTCCGGTCCCGACGACGGCGAATTGCGCATCGCGGTAAAAAAGGTCGATGGCGGCGCGTTCTCAAGCTGGGCGGCAGATGAATTGAAATGCGGCGACGAACTCGACGTCATGACACCGACCGGCCGCTTTGGAATCGTGCCCGCTCCGGAGGAGGCACGGGTCTATGTCGGTTTTGCCGCTGGGTCCGGCATCACGCCCGTTCTTTCGATTATCAAGGGCGTGCTGGCGCGCGAGCCAAAAAGCCGGTTCTTCTTGTTCTACGGCAATCGCTCGACCGGCGGCATGCTGTTTCGCGAGGCGCTTGAAGAGCTGAAGGACCGCTTCATCGAGCGGCTCTCGGTGTTTCATGTCATTTCCGGCGAGGAGCAGGACATCCCGATCCTGCACGGCCGGCTTGACGGCGAGAAGGTGAGGGTGCTGCTGCGCTCGCTTGTGCCGGCGCAAAGCGTCGATCATCTTTTTATCTGCGGTCCGGCCGGCATGAGCGAGGATATCGAGGCGACCTGCCGCGAGGTCGGCATCGCGGCGGAGCGGATTCACGTCGAGCGCTTCGTCTCCGAGTTCGGCGGCAAGCCGCGGCCGAAAGCCGTGGTGCCGGCGAGCGCACCGCCGAAAGCCTTTGCCTCATTGATCATCGACGGCAAGCGCCGCGAGGTGCCGGTCGCCGAAGGCGAAGCGATCCTCGATGCCGCGTTGCGCGCCGGCGTCGACCTGCCGTTCGCCTGCAAGGGCGGCATGTGCTCGACTTGCCGCGCCAATCTCGTCGAGGGCGAGGCGAAAATGGAGGTGAACTACTCACTGGAGCCGTGGGAGCTCGAGAAGGGATTTATTCTCACCTGCCAGGCGAGGCCGACGACTGATAGAGTCGTGGTGGACTACGATTACGTTTGACCGTCATTGCGAGCCAACGAGTCGCGCGAACGCGCGCCCGATGACAGGCTCCCGAAGCAATCCATAGAGCCACTAGGGAAGAGTGGATTACTTCGTCGCTGCGCTCCTCGCAATGACTTGCCTACTCCTTCGGCCGTCTGTCGATCACCCGCTTGGCCTTGCCGAGCGAGCGCTCCAGCGTCTCCGGCGCCACGGCCTTGATCCTTGCGGTGATCCCGATCGTGCTCTTGATGTGATGGGCGACCCGCGCGGTGTGTTCGACGAGCCCGCTGCCGTCCCAGCTTCCATGCCGCGCTTCCGCCACCACCGTCATCTCGTCCATCCGTCCCTCGCGGGTAAGCTCAATGACAAAGTGACCGCCGCACCAGTCGGTCGCGAGCAGCGCTTCCTCGATCTGGGTCGGGAATACGTTGACGCCGCGCAGGATGATCATGTCGTCAGAGCGACCGGTGATTTTTTCCATTCGCCGCATGCCCGGCCGCGCCGTGCCCGGCAACAACCGCGTCAGGTCGCGCGTGCGATAGCGGATGATCGGGAAGGCTTCCTTGGTCAGCGAGGTGAAAACAAGCTCGCCCTTTTCGCCGTCAGGCAAGACCGCGCCGCTCTCGGGATCGATCACCTCGGGGTAGAAATGATCTTCCCAGATGTGCAGGCCGTCTTTGGTCTCCAGGCATTCCTGCGCGACGCCCGGGCCGATCACCTCGGACAGGCCGTAGATATCGGTGGCATCCATATCGAAGGAGGTCTCGATCTCGGCGCGCATCGCGTTGGTCCAGGGTTCGGCGCCGAAGATGCCAATCTTCAGCGATGACTGGCGCGGGTCGAGGCGCCGGCGTTTGAATTCGTCCAGGATCGCGAGCATGTAGCTCGGCGTCACCGTGATGATGTCGGGTTTGAAATCATGGATGAGCTGCACCTGCCGCTCGGTCATGCCGCCGGAGATCGGGACCACGGTGCAGCCGAGTTTTTCGGCGCCGTAGTGCACGCCCAAGCCGCCGGTGAAGAGGCCATAGCCATATGCATTGTGGATGATCATGCCGGTGCGGCCGCCGGCGGCGCGTAGCGAGCGGGCCATGACGTCCGACCACATCTCGATATCGGCCATGGTATAGCCGACCACGATCGGCTTGCCGGTGGTGCCGGAAGAGGCGTGGACGCGGACCAGTTTTTCGCGCGGTACCGCAAACATATTGAACGGGTAGTTGTCGCGCAGGTCGGTCTTCACCGTGAACGGGAATTTGGCGAGGTCGGAAAGCCGTTTGAAGTCGGACGGATGGACGCCGGCTTGGTCGAAAGCTTGTCTGTAATGCGCGACGTTGTCGTAGGCATGCGCCAGCGACCAGGCGAGGCGTCTGGTCTGCAGCGCCATGATCTCGTCGCGGGAGGCCTTTTCGGTCTCGTCCATCTCAGGGCGATAGGAGCGGGTCCTGGATTGTCGATCGGTCATCGCGCGTTTCCTGCTGGTCACTTCAATCCGGCCGCCGCCTTTGTGGGCACCCATGCCCCGCCAATCGTGCGGGAATGGCCGCGCAGCTCGGCGATTGCGGTATCATCGACCGTGACGCGCACGTCGTAAATTCCGGCGCGGCCGGCTTTCGAGATTTCCCGGGCGGTCGCGACCAGCCGGTCGCCGAGATTTCCCGACCGGATGAAGGAGATGTCGCACTGTGCCGCGACCGTGCGCTCGTTGCGGGAATTGCAGGCAAACGCGAACGCCGAAATCGGCGAGCAGGAAGATGAAACCGCCATGGGCGATGCCATGGCCGTTGACCATATGCGGCTGGATCGTCATCGCCAACACGGCTTCGCCCGCCTTGATTTCCAGGATCTCCATGCCGAGGCCCTGGCTTGCGTCGTCTTCCTTCCACATCGCCTCCGCGCAGGCGCGGGCGAGATCGTCGGGCGAAAGTGTGGCCTTGAGGTTCACTTCGGTCTCCCAGGTCTCACCTGGCTCGCGGGAATTACCCTCTTGTACTGTACGATCAGTCGGCTAGTCATGAGACGAAGCGATCCCGCTGTCAACGATTCCGGGCAGGCGCCGGATCGCGTCGGTAGCTGCGAGGTAAAATCGGAAAAGTTCTGATGGCAGGCGAAAACAAACGAGGTGGTGGATCGGTTCCCGTCGAGGCGCGCTGCGTGCGCTTGCCGGCGAAGGCCGAAACCGTCGCCTCGCTCGCCCCGGTGATCGAGCGGCGGCTGCTGTCGCGCACCGAAGATCAAGTGCTGATCGAGGTCAAGGCGGCCGCGGTCAATCCGTCCGACGTCAAGGCGGCGACCGGGCTGATGGCTTACGCGGTGTTTCCACGAACGCCCGGCCGCGATTACGCGGGCGTCGTGATCGACGGCCCGCCCGGCACAATCGGCCGCGAAGTATTCGGCTCGTCCGGCGACCTCGGCATCCGGCGCGACGGCACCCACGCTACCCACCTTGTCGTCGAAGCCGACGCGGTGGTGGAAAAGCCGAAAAACCTCTCCTGGGAAGAGGCTGCCGGTATTGGCGTTCCCTTTGTCACGGCGATCGAGGGCTTTCATCGCGCCGGAAGGCCGAAGAAGCACGACACGGTGCTGGTGATGGGCGTCAACGGCAAGGTCGGCCAAGCCGCGGTGCAGATCGCGAGCTGGGCCGGCGCGCGCGTGATCGGCGTGGCGCGCAAGAACGAACCTTACGAGGGGTATACCAATTCCCCCATTGAGATGATCAATGCTTCGACGACCGATGTGGCGATGCGGGTTCGCGAGCTCACCGGCGGCAAAGGCGCCGACATCGTGTTCAACACCGTCGGCGATCCATATTTTCAGGCGGCGCACAAATCGCTCGCGCTGCGGGGACGCCAGATCCTGATCGCCGCCGTCGATCGGATCGTTCAGTTCGATATTCTCGAGTTTTATCGCGGCCAGCACACCTATGTCGGCATCGATACGCTCGGCCTGTCGTCGATCGCGACCGGCGCCGTGCTCAGGGAACTCGGCCTCGGCTTCGTCAGCGGGCATCTCAAGCCGTTTCCGATCCAGCCCCGCGCTATTTTTCCACTGGAGGAAGCCAAGGCCGCCTTCCTTGCGGTCGCAGGCTCCTCGCGCGACCGCATCATCCTGCGGCCGTAGGCATAAGGAAAGCCCGTGCCATCAGGCGCCAGCATCGTCGTTTACGCCGGACTGCTGATCGGCTTCGCCTATGGCGTTGTCGGGTTGTTGAGCGGGTTTTGCCTGTTGAGCAGCCTGCGCGGTTATTGGGGCGAGGGTGACGGCCGCCTGATCCGAAGTTTCTGCGCTGGCGCTTGCGGTGGCGATCCTGGCGACGCAGGTTCTGGCGGGATATGGCGCCGTCGATCTCGGAAAATCGGTGTATCTGCTGCCGTCGTTCTCCGCGCCGCTGATGTTCGTCGGCGGCCTGTTGTTCGGATACGGCATGGTGCTGGCGAACGGCTGCGGCTCGCGCGCGCTGGTGCTGCTCGGCCGCGGCAATCTTCGTTCGTTCGTCGTGGTGATCGTGCTCGGCATCGCCGCGCAGATGACGCTGCGGGGATTGATCGCGCCGTTGCGGGTCGCGCTGTTGCAGGCGTCGCTGACAAAACCCGCTTTGCTTTCACTGCCGGCGCTGCTGAGGACGTTTGCCGGCAGCGAGACCTTGGCGCGGATGCTGGCGGCGTTGGTATTGTCGGCGGTCCTGATCATCTTTGCCTTCGCACATGTGCCGTTCCGCCGTGCATGGGGGCAGATCGCGGCCGGAATAGCCGTCGGCCTGCTGGTGACCGCGGGATGGTGCGCCACCGGCTATCTCGGCGCCGATGACTTCAATCCCGCGGCCGTCACCTCGCTCACCTTCATCGCGCCGATCGCCGACACGGTGCAATACGCGATGCTGTCGACCGGACTGACGCTGAATTTCGGCATCGCCATGGTGGCTGGCGTTTTTGCCGGAAGCCTGGTGACGGCGCTTTTCGCGCGGCGTTTTCATTTTGAAGGCTACACGTCGCCCCGCCACATGCTGCGCTCGATCAGCGGTGCGGCGCTGATGGGATCGGGCGGCGCGATGGCGCTTGGCTGCTCGGTCGGTCAGGGTTTGACGGGACTTTCGACGCTGGCGCTTGCGTCATTCGTAGCGGCGGCGGGAATTTTGCTGGGCGCAGCCGCAGGTCTGCGGGGCGCGTTGCGGGTTCGGCCGTTGGTCGCAGCGCAGGACGCCTAGAACGGCTTCGACGTCGCGAGCCGCATCACGTCGAGATAGCCGGGACGCACTTCAATCCGCTTGATCAGCGCCTTTTTGACCAGGAGCCGGTGCGCTTCGGGGAGGTGATAGCAGGGCAGATACATGAAGAGATGATGCTCGGCGTGGTAGTTTACCCAATAGGGCGCGATCAGGAGCCGCTCGATCGGGTTGGCGAGCGTCGTGCGGGCGTGGCTGAACGGGTCCTCGCCCGTGGAAGTGCAGGCATGTTCGGCGATGTTACGGATGCGCGTCACCAGCGACAGCCAGGTCGCCATCGCAAACACCCAGACCGCACAGTACCAGACGCCGACACCCGCGAGCCAAAACAGCACGAACATGATCGCATTCAGGCCAAGGAAGCGCGCCATCTTGTCGGCGCCGCTCGAGACAAAGCTCTCATGCGACACCTCTTGCTCGCCACTTCCGCGCCGGAACAGCGACAGGAACAGCGGCAGGCGTTGTTTGACGAAGGTTTGTCCGGTGAGATCGCGGATCGCCTTGCGGGCGTAACTCTCCTTGGTGATCGGAAACGGCGCCGAAAGCGAGAGATCGGGGTCCTCGGGCTGCTGGGTGAATTTGTGATGCTGCAGATGGTACGACCGGTAACTTGCGAGGTCGGCGCCAACCGGCACCGCGCACAGCCATTGTCCGATCCATTCATTGACCGCCTTGTTGGCGTGCAGACCGCCATGGGCGGCCTCATGCATCAGGATCGCAAGGCCAAGCTGGCGCGTGCCGACGATCATCACCGCGATCAGCCATGTCAGCGGATTGGGCCAAAGAGCGACCAGCGCGATGGCAGCTAGCACGGTTGCCCAGGCGTGCGCCACCAGCCACAGGCCGCGCAGCGAGCTGCGTGAAGTCAAGTGGCTCCATTCCCCGGGCGAGAACACGGTTTTGGGATCGACGCGCGCCACGACCGGCATCAGCCGTCTCCTTATGAATCGAATCATACGCCGGCTTGAGGGTTCGTCAATCGGCCTGCCGCGTCACGATATGGATCTCCGAGGTCAGGGTGCGGTGCACCGGGCATTTGTCGGCGATTTCCATCAGTTTCTTGCGCTGTTCGGCATCCAGCGGTCCTTCCATGGCGATGACCCTGTCGATCTGGTCGAGCATCCCCGCCTTGGTTTCACATTCGGCGCAATCCTCCGCGTGGATCTTGCTGTGCCTCAGCGTCACCGTGGTTCGCTCCAGCGGCAGCGACTTGCGGTCGGCATAAAGCCGCATGGTCATGGAGGTGCAGGCGCCGAGACCCGCCAGCACGAGGTCATAGGGCGCAGGGCCCGTATCTTCGCCGCCGGCGACCGCGGGCTCATCGGCCAGGAGGCGATGCGGCCCAACGGTCACGGTCTGCTGGAACTTGCCGTGGCGGGTCTCGCGAACCACGACCTCGCGCGGCTTCTCGCCGACATCGGCTAGCTGCTCCGGCGCCATCGCATCGAGATAGCGCGAGGCCCACGCGGCAATGACATCGGCGACATAGGCGGAATCCCGCTTGTCGCTCAAGAGATGGTCGGCTCCGGCCAGGGAGATGAAGCTCTTGGGATGCTTGGCTGCGACAAAGATGCGGGTCGCGTTGTCGATGCCGACGGTGTCGTCGGTCGGCGCGTGCATGACGAGCAGCGCCCGGTGCAGCCTGGCGACATGCGCCATCAGTCCGTGCTCGGCGATATCGTCGAGGAATTCGCGGGTGATGGTGAAAGGCCGGCCCGCGAGCGAGACTTCCGCCTTGCCGTGCTTGCGGATGTCTTCGAGGCGGTCGGCAAAGAGACCGGTGACATGCGCGGGGTCGGACGGAGCCGCGATGGTGACGATGGCTCTCGCGTCCGGAATTTGCGCGGCCGCGGCAAGCACCGCGGCGCCGCCGAGGCTGTGGCCGATAAGGATTGCCGGCGCTTTCCGGGCTTCGCGTAAGTGATCGGCGGCGCGCACGAGGTCGGCAACATTCGATGAGAACGTGGAATTGGCAAAATCGCCTTCGCTGGAGCCGAGGCCTGTGAAGTCGAACCGCAACACCGCAATGCCTTTTTCTGCCAGCGCCACCGCGATCCGCTTTGCCGCGAGCACATCCTTGCCGCAGGTAAAGCAATGCGCAAACAGCGCGAAGCCGCGGATGTCCTTTGCGGGAGTATCGAGGGCGGCGGACAATTGCTGGCCGCCCGCACCCGTGAATTGAAAGCGTTCGGTCGGCATGGTGGTTCTCCAAGATGGTCGCAGCCGATCCCTTAAGTGGGAGATGCACGCCGCGTTTTCTAGTCGCCGGAATAACGCTGCTCGGTCCAGGGGTCGCCGCGGTTGTGATAGCCGCGAACCTCCCAATAGCCCGGCGCATCCGAATTCAGGAATTCGATGCTCTGAAGCCATTTCGCGCTCTTCCAGAAATAAAGATGCGGTACCACCAGCCGCACTGGGCCGCCATGTTCGTGCTCCAGCGGCATGCCCGACCAGCTATGCGCGAGCAAGGCGTCCTCGGCGGCAAAATCTTCCAGCGCGAGGTTGGTGGTGTAGCCGTCGTGCGAATGCAGCAAAACGTGACGCGCCTCCTCGCGCGGCCGGCACGCCACCAAGAGATCGCGCGTCGCCAATCCTTCCCATTGGTTGTCGTAACGCGACCAGGTGGTGACGCAATGGATGTCGGAGACGGATTTGGTCTGCGGCTGCGCGATAAACTGCGAAAAGTCCCAGAAGATCGGATGTTCAACCGCGCCGTACACGTCCAGCCGCCAGCGCTCACGGGAAATATTCGGCGTCAGTCCGAGATCGAGGACCGGCCAATCCTTGGTCAGGTGCTGTCCGGGCGGCAGGCGCTGATCTTGTGGATGCGCGGTCCTGCCGGTGAGGAAACGCCGCTCGCGCGCCCAGCGCTCCTTGGTGCGCGTGAGCTTCGACGTCGGCTGCTCGCTGCTCTCTTCGGCCATTTCTCACACCACGATTGCTCGCGACGCGCCTACTCGTGGCGGTGCATCGCCGATTCGTGCTTGGTGTCGCGCATCGTCGTGTAAATGATCAGCGAAATAAAGATGATGCCGCTGAGATAATAGTAGAACCAGTCCTCATGCCCGAGGCTCTTGAAGTAAAGCGCGACCGCTGGCGCGGTACCGCCGAACACCGATACCGTGATGGCATAGGGCAGGCCGACGCCGAGCGCGCGAACCTTGGTGGGGAACAGCTCCGCCTTCACCACGGCATTGATCGAGGTATAGCCGGCGACGAAAATCCAGGCCGCACAAATCAGCAGAAAAGCCATCAGCGGCGACTTGGTCTCCTTCAGCGTCGTCAGGATCGGTATGGTCGCAAGCGTGCCGGCAACGCCGAAAAAGATCAGCACCGGTTTGCGGCCGATCTTGTCGGATATCGCGCCGTAGATCGGCTGCAGCAGGGTGGCAAAAACCAGCGTGCCGAAGATGACCAGGGTGGTCTGGTCGGGGGTGAGGCCGACAGACAATCTGACGAAAGTCTGCATATAGGTCGTGAAGGTATAGAAGGCGGCAGTGCCGCCGGCAGTCAGACCCACCACCAGCAACAGCTCGCGCGGATATTTCAAGAGGCCGACGATCGAGCCGGTCGGTCTTGCGATCTTGCTCGCCTCCTCGAACGCCTCGGTTTCGTGCAGATTGCGCCGCATCACGGCCGCGAATATCGCCAGCAGCGCGCCGATCAGGAACGGTATCCGCCAGCCCCAGGCCTGCAGCTCCTGTGGGGTCAGAAACACCTTTTGCAGCAATAAAAGGACGATGATCGCGGTGAGCTGGCCGCCGATCAGGGTGACGTATTGGAAGCTGGAATAGAAGCCGCGATGCTTGGCGTCGGCGACTTCGCTCAGATAAGTCGCGCTGGCGCCGTACTCGCCGCCAAGGCTCAAACCTTCGATCACGCGCGCAAGTGCCAGGATCGCAGGCGCGGCGATGCCGATCGAGGCATAGGTCGGCGTGATCGCGATGATCAGCGAGCCGAAGCACATGCAGACCACCGACAGCGTCAGCGACAGCCGCCGGCCATGATGGTCGGCGATATAGCCGAACAGCCAGCCGCCGAGCGGCCGCATCAGGAAGGTCGCGGCGAACAGCACGGCAGCGTTGAGCTGCTGCACCACCGGGTCGCTGTTCGGAAAGAAGGCCGGCGCGAAATAAAGCGCGAATGCCGTATAGGCGTAGAAATCATACCATTCGACGAGATTGCCGACGGAGCCGATAAAGATCGCCTTAACGCGGCGTTGCACATCGTGGATTTCGAGACGGTCGTCGGCACTCAGGCTGGCGGCATGATCGATCACGTTTGGCCTTCCTCAAGGGGTTTCGGACAGTACCACGGCGAAAGAGTGGCTCCCCCTCAGGACGCTTTTCCGAACAGCAACGGCAGCTGCCGCGGTCCGCGCACGGTGCCTTCCGACCAGCTCACCTTGCCGGCCGGATCAAGCCTGAAATCCGGAATGCGCTTCAGCCACTCCTCGATCGCAACCGTCATCTCCATGCGCGCGAGGTTGGAGCCGACGCAGCGGTGGATGCCGAGGCCGAATGCCGCGTGCGGGTTTTGCTTGCGGTCGATCACGACCTTGTCGGCGTCCGGAAAGACTGCAGGGTCGCGGTTGGCGGCGGGAAACGACAGCAGCACCATGTTGCCGGGCTTGATCGGGCAGCCGCCGATTTCGGTCTCCTTCATGACCTCGCGCGCCATCGTCACCGGCGCATAGGCGCGCAGGAATTCCTCGATTGCACCCGACATCAGCTCGGGTTCGGCGACCAGACGTTCGCGATCCGCCGGCGTCTTTGCCAAATGCCAGAGCGAAGCGCCGATCGCACTCCAGGTGGTGTCGATACCCGCGATCAGGAGCAGCCGCAGCGAGCCCAGTACATGCGCATCCGAAAGCGGTTGCCCGTTCTTGTCCCGCGCATTCATCAGCGTCGAAATCAGGTCGTCGCTAGGGTGCTTCTTGCGATGCTCGATATGCCCGCCGAAATAAGCGCTCATTTCCTGAACGGCCTTCATCAGGATGCCTTGATCCTTGATGCCGAGCTCGAGAACTTCATGGATCCATTTGATGAAGAGATCGCCGTCCGTTTCCGGAATGCCGAGCATGTGGGCGATCGCGCGAACCGGAATATGCCTGCTGTAGCGCGCCGCGGCATCGCATCCGTCGTCCTCGATAAAATCGTCGATCAGCTCGTTGCAGATCGCGCGAACCCGAGGCTCGAGCTTCTTCATGGCGTCGGGCGTGAATGGCGGCAGCAGCAGTTGCTTGGCGGGCTTGTGTTCGGGCGGATCGGAAGTGATCGGGGGCGACGGAATGACGTCGGGCCTCAAATCGCGCACGACGACGCGGCGGGAAGAAAAATGCACGGTGTCGTAGGCGACCTGCTTTACCGCCTCAAACGTGGTCGGCATGTAGCAGCCGAGAAAACGCTCGGTGTGAACCACGGGACTTGTGGCGCGCAGTTCATCCCAGATCGGATAAGGGTTTTCCGTCCAGCGAGGATCGGTATGGTCGAAATCGTGGACCCAATCGGTAACGGGGGCATGATCGGACATTGTAAATTCCTCTTGGTTCGTTCCTGTCGGCGGAAAGCCGCCAAAGGCGAACTGGTTATTCCTCGATCACTTCGATCGCAATTTCCGGACAATTGGTCTGCGCCAGCCAGGCCTTGTCCTCAAGCCCTTTTGGGACGGTGCCGTCGCCGATCTCGTGCGCGTTGCCGAATTCATCGAACTCGAACAAATCGGGCGCCAGCGATTTGCAGCGCGCATGCCCCTGGCACTTATCCTGATCGACGTGAACTCTCAGCTTTCCTGACATTCGGCGTTTCCCTGTCGTGGCGCCTGTTGCGACGCATTTGGTGTTCCTCGGCGATTATAGCGGCGCGAGCGCCGTTCACCAGCGCCCAAATCGCAGCTATCTCCAGGCCAGTTCCCGGCCGTATGGCGCCGGCCTCGGATCGATCGGCGTCGTGCCGCGCAGGCCCAGAATATCCTCCAGCACCTTGGCGCCGGCGAGAAGTTCGGCCTCGCCGCGCGGTGCCGCCACCATTTGCATCCCGACCGGCAGGCCCGATGGCAGTGAATCCGCATGGCAATGACAGCGCCGGGCAGCACACCAGCGTAATGGCATACACAATGCCAAGCCACTCGACATAGTTGTCGAACTTCTTGCCTGCGCATTCGGCGACATAGCGATTCTCGAGCGGAAACGGCGCGACAATGGTCGCAGGCGTCAGAAGCAGATCGTAGGTCTTGAAGAATTCGAGCGTCGCGCGCGGTCATGGCGACGCGCTGGCGCTTCGGCGCGCTCAAGTTGCTCGACCGTCAGTTTAAGGCCTTCCTCGATGTTCCAGATCACCTCCGGTTTGAGATGATCGCGCTTGCTGCGCAGCAGCGCCGCCTTGCTGATGGCGAAGTCGAACGCGCGCAGCACGTGGAAACATTCATGGGCTTCGCGCAAATCGGGATGGGCTTCCTCGACGACGGCGCCTGCCTCGGCGAATCGCCAAGCCGCTTTCCGGGTGATCGCGGCGACCTCGGGATCGACCGGGGTGATGCCGAGGTCGGGCGAATAGGCGATGCGTTTCGGCTCTCTGTCCGGAGCGCGCGGCGGAACGGAACGACGACGGCAGCGAGGGCAGGGACAGTGGATCGGCGGGATGCTCGCCGCTCATGGCGTCAAGCAACAGCGCAAGGTCCTCGACATTGCGGGCCATCGGTCCGTGTACCGTCAGATTGCGGTCGATCTTGAAGGCGGGAGTATGCGCCACGCGCCCGATGCTCGGCCGCATGCCGACGACGCCGCAGAAGCTTGCGGGATTGCGCAGCGAGCCGCCCATATCGGTGCCGTGGGCGAGCCAGGCCGTTCCGGTCGCAAGTGCGGCGGCGGCGCCGCCGGAGGAGCCGGCCGCGGAGCGCGACAGGTCCCACGGGTTGCGTGTTGCGCCGAAGACCTCGTTGAAGGTATTGGCGCCGGCGCCGAATTCCGGCGTGTTGGATTTGGCGTAGATCACCCCGCCATTGGCTTCGAGATGTTCGACCAGAATGTCGGACTGCGCGGGGACGTTATCCCTGTAGATCGGCGAGCCCTGGGTGGTCCGCACGCCCGCGACGTTGGTGAGGTCCTT
This sequence comes from uncultured Alphaproteobacteria bacterium, assembly GCA_963722265.1. GTDB lineage: Bacteria > Pseudomonadota > Alphaproteobacteria > Rhizobiales > Xanthobacteraceae > Bradyrhizobium. The sequence continues at coordinate 1,232,451 of CAVRKR010000006.1, forward strand.
GATCGGGACCGGCAGACCCGCAAGCAGGCCGCGCTCGCCGTTGGGCTTCTGCATCAGCGCTTTGGCGTAGGTGCGGGCGCGATCGAAGCACAGGATCGGCAGCGCATTGACCTTGCCGTCGACTTCGGCGATCCGCCGCTCCAGCACGTCAAGCAGGTCGAGCGGGGTGATTTCGCCGGAATTGAGCTTGTCGACGATGGCACATGCCGTTGACCATATCAGTGCCCGATCTGATGACATTCACATCTCCCCAACGTTTCGCTTCCAGATAGCGGATTGTGTAGCCCTGTAAGACATTTTACGGCAAAGTGGAAACGCAACCATCATCCGGAGATCTCAGCATGACAACGCCATTCGATGCGCCCGATTGGCGCGGCATGAGCCGAGAGGGGCTCGACAGCGGCCTCAACAACAGCAATGCCGTTGCGGGGAGTTGCGACATGGTTGCCGGCTGGGACCGTCGTTCGGCCGAATTTCGCGCAACCCATTCCGAACATCTCGACCTCCGATACGGCCCGCGCGAGCGCAACCGCATCGATTTCTTCAAGGCGGCTACGAACGCGCCGACGCTGTCTGTTCATCCACGGCGGCTATTGGCAAATGCGAGCCAAGGAAGCCTTTACGCTGTTTGCGGCCGGCCCGATGGCGCATGGCATCAATGTCGCGCTGATCGGCTACACGCTTGCGCCCGAGGCGACGCTCGATCAGATCGTCGCCGAGATTCACGCAGGCGATCGACTTTCTCGCCGGCCGCTTGCCCGATCTTGGCGGCGATGCGAACCGGATCGCCGCCTCGGGGTGGTCCGCCGGCGGTCACCTGACGGCGATGGCGATGTCGAATCCGCGGATCAAGGGCGGCGTGGCGATCAGCGGCATCTACGACCTCGAGCCGATCCGCCATTGCTATCTCAACGTCAAGCTCGGCCTTGACGAGGCGACGTCGCACCGCAACTCGCCGATGATGCGGGCGGACGGTCCGATCAAGCCGCTTTCGCTGGTGGTCGGAGCTGCGGAATTGCCGTTGTTACGCAGGCAGACTGCCGACTTTGCAGGTCATCGCGCCAAATATGGATTGCCGGTCGGTTATGAAGAGATCCCTGGCGCCAACCATTTTACGATCATGGACGAGATGCTCTCGCCGAAGGGGCGGATCACGATGATGGTTCGGCAGTTGTTTGAGGGGATTTGACTGGATTCCCGGATGCTGCGCAGCGCGTAGCGGTGCGCTGCTGATCCGGGATCACGAGGTCATTGACGTCAACGTGGGTCCCGGCTCTGCGGAGCAGCGCGAAGAGCGCTGCACCGCGTCCGGGACACGAAAGCTACCCCCAACCCGCCGCGATGCCGCCGTCGACCGTGAAAATCACGCCTGAGGTATAGGCGGAGCGATCGGAGGCGAGGAAGGCCATGAGGTCACCGATCTCGCGGGCATGGGCGGGACGGCCGAGCGGCAGGCCCTTCTGGAATTCCTTGTAGCGGTTTTCGTCGCCAAAATGGTTCCTGGCGCGGGTCTTCAGCAGCGTGACGTGGCGGTCGGTGCCGACCGGGCCTGGATTGATTCCGACCACGCGGATGTTGTCGGCCAGGCTCTTGCTGCCGAGCGCGCGGGTGAACGACATCAGCGCCGCGTTGCCGGTGCTGCCGCAAATATAATTGGCGTCGAATTTTTCACCGGCGACGCCGATATCGTTGACGATCACGCCACCGCCGCGCGTCTTCATCTGCGCATAGATCGCGCGGGTGATGTTGATATAGCCGAACACTTTCAATTCCCAGGCGTGACGCCAGGTCGGCTCATCGATCTTGTCGATCGAGCCGCCGGGAATGTCGCCGGCATTGTTGACGAGGATGTCGATATCGGAGGCTTCCTTCACCAGCCGCGCGATGTCTTCGGGCTTGCGCAGGTCGGTGACGTGGGTTGCGGCGTCGATCTGGTGGGCCGATCGCAGGCGTTCGGCCAGCGCCTTCAACTGATCGCCGCTACGGGCCGCCAGGCGGAGATGGCAGCCTTCCTCGGCAAAGGCTTCGGCGGCCGCCGCGCCAATGCCCTTCGAGGCGCCGGTGATCAGGACGCGTTTGCCGCGCAAATGAAGATCCATGGGACTACTCTTTTGATGGGAGATGTTGAAGCGATGGAGACAGTTGGTTCCAACTGTTAGGCCGCCGCTGTCGGGGCGGTCAACATTGCAGTGCAGCGTTGCGGCTAGTGCCGCCGGTTTGAAGTTCCTACACCGCAAGCCGCGAGTTCGATTAGGAACTTCAAACCGAAAAGCGGCACTAGAATCGTAGATTAAGCCAGTGCCCTTTACTTTCCGAAGTTCGTACAAGAAGGTGCTGCAGCGGACTACGAACTTCGGAAAGAGGGCACTGGGCCGAAGTTTGGTCCATTGCAATGCCGTCATAAAATCGCTTTACCAGCGGCCTGCCAGTCAAGGAATTTCTCGATGAGCAACGAAAAAAAGCAATACCGGATCGCGGTCATTCCAGGCGACGGGATCGGCAAGGAAGTCATCCCCGAAGGGCTTCGGGTGCTTGAGGCGGCCGCGAAGAAGCACGGCGTTGCCGTTCATTTCGACCATTTCGATTTCGCTTCTTACGATTATTACGAAAAGCACGGCGAGATGATGCCGGAGGACTGGAAGGCCAGGATCGGCAAGCACGACGCGATCTATTTCGGCGCGGTCGGCTGGCCGGCGAAAATTCCGGATCACATTTCATTGTGGGGCTCGCTGATCAAATTCCGCCGGGAATTCGACCAGTACGTCAATCTGCGCCCGGTGCGGCTGATGCCGGGCGTGCCGTCGCCACTCGCGGGCCGCAAACCCGGCGACATCGATTTCTGGGTAGTCCGCGAAAACACCGAAGGCGAATATTCATCCGTCGGCGGGCGGATGTTCCCGGGGACGAGCCGCGAATTCGTCACCCAGCAGACCGTGATGACGCGGATCGGCGTCGACCGCATCCTCAAATTCGCGTTTGATCTGGCGCAATCGCGACCCAAGAAGCACCTGACCTCGGCGACGAAGTCCAACGGCATTTCGATCACGATGCCTTATTGGGACGAGCGCGTGGAGGCGATGGCGAAGAATTATCCGAAGGTGAAGTGGGACAAGTACCACATCGACATCCTGACCGCGAATTTCGTGCTGCATCCCGACTGGTTCGACGTCGTAGTTGGCTCAAACCTGTTCGGCGACATCCTGTCCGACCTCGGGCCGGCCTGCACCGGCACCATCGGCATTGCGCCCTCCGGCAACATCAATCCGGAAGGCGATTTTCCTTCCGTGTTCGAGCCGGTTCACGGCTCGGCGCCAGATATCGCCGGCCAGGGCATCGCCAATCCAATTGGCATGATCTGGTCGGGAGCGATGATGCTCGAACATCTCGGCCAGAAACAAGCCGCGGCCGCGATCGTCACCGCGATCGAGCACACGCTCGGCGAACGTACGCTGCGCACGCGCGACCTCGGCGGCAATGCCGACACCGTCACCTGCGGCAAGGCGGTGGCGGAGATGGTGGAGTAGGGGCGCATTTCCTCGTCGTCCCTGCGAAAGCAGGGGCCGATAGCCACAAATGTATGTTGTGCGCTCGCCAGCGGCCCAAGCCTCGCGCAATAATATGGGCCGGTGTTTGGGTCCCGGCTCGCGCGGAGCATGTCATCGGGCGCGCGTTCGCGCGACCCGTTGGCTTGGCCGGGACGACGAGATAGGCCCTCACCCCTTCGCAATCCTGCGGCAATGCTCCCACGCCGCATGGATCAAATTTTCGCTTGCTTCCGGCGTTCGGAACGCCGAATGGGCCGATAGCGTCACGTTAGGCAATTTGGTCAGCGGGTGATCGGCCGGCAGCGGTTCGGTGTTGAAGACGTCGAGCCCGGCATGGCGGATATGACCGGACTTCAACGCATCGATCATCGCGGCCTCGTCCACCATCGCGCCGCGCGCGGTGTTGACGAGGATGACGCCCGGTTTCATCGCCGCGATGCGTTCGCGTGAAAGGAAGCCGCGGGTCTCGTCATTGAGCAACAGATGCAGCGAGACAACGTCGCTTTGCGCCAACAGCGACTCCAGCGTGACGAAGGCGACGCCATTAAACGTCTTCGGCGACCGGTTCCAGGCGATCACCCGCATGCCGCTGCCGAGCGCGATGCGCGCCACTTCGGATGCGATGCCGCCGAAGCCGATCAGGCCGAGCGTCTTGCCGGTGAGCTGCGTGCCGTCCTCGCGCAGCCAGTTGCCCGCGCGCATCTCGCGATCCATCCGGGCGATGCCGCGCGCCGCCGCCCACGTCAGCGCAATCGCACATTCCGCAACCGCCGTGTCGCCGTATCCCTTGATCAGATGGACTTTGATGCCAAGTTCATCAAGCTCTTCCGGGTTCATGTAGCTGCGTGCACCGGTGCCCAGAAACACCACGTGTTTCAGCCCATTGCAGCGCCGCGCAATATCGGTAGGCAAGGCCGTGTGATCGACCACGACAATCTCGGCGCCGTCGAGCAGCGCCGGAATCTGGTCCGGCTTGATATCGGGGTTGCGGTTGATGCGTACGGCGGGGTCGCCCGATTTTCTCTGCCGCTCGAAAATATCCGCAAGCGAGGTGTTGGCATCGACAAAAACTCCGCGCACTGAAATTCTCCTTAGAGCATGATCCAGAAAAGTGGATACCGGTTTTCCGAAAAGATCATGCTCAAACAAAAAGGTAAAGTCAGAGCCTGATTCAACTTGGTTGGATCAGGGTCTGACTGTCATGAAGCGACGCCCGCGAGCGCCAGCACCGTGTGCATCAGGACGTTGGCGCCGGCCGCGCAATCGGCTTGGGTTGCGTCCTCAAGCTCGTTGTGGCTGACGCCATCCTTGCACGGCACGAACACCATGGCGGCGGGAATCCTGGTATTGAGATTGCAGGCGTCGTGGCCGGCGCCGGAGGTGATGCGGCGGTGGGAAAAGCCGAGTTTTTCCGCCGCGTTCTCGACCGCATCGACCAGCTTGGGATCGAAATGGGTCGGCGGTTTGCGCCACACCAGATCGAGCGTGACCTCGACCTTGCGTCGTGCCGAAATTTCCGCAATGGCGGCGCGCAGGTCGCGGTTGAGCGCGTCCATGATCGCGGCATCCGCGCTGCGGCAATCGACGGTGAAGGCGATCTCGCCGGGAATGACGTTGCGCGAGGGTTTGGCAATCACGGCCTCACCGATGGTGCCGACCGCCTTGGGGCCGTGCTTCTTCGCAATTGCCTCCATCGCCAGCACGATCTCCGACAATGTCGCGAGCGCGTCGCGGCGCAGCGGCATTGGCGTCGAGCCGGCATGGCTCTCGAAGCCCGTGATCTTGCCGTCGTACCACAGCACGCCCTGGCCGGAATCGACGACACCGATGGTCTTGCCCTCGGCCTCAAGAATCGGGCCCTGTTCGATGTGCAGTTCGACGAAACTCGACAATTTCTGCCGGCCCACGGGACCGTCGCCACGATAGCCGATGCTGTCCAATGCTTCGGCGACGGTGACGCCCTCGGCATCCTTGCGCGACAAGATATCGTCGGTGGTGAAATCGCCGACGTAAGCGGCGGATGCCATCATCGCCGGCGCAAAGCGCGAGCCTTCTTCATTGGTCCAGTTGACGATGCAGATCGGAATCTCGGTCTCGATGCCGGCATCGTTGAGCGTGCGGACGACTTCGAGCGCGGCCAGCGTGCCAAGCACGCCATCGAATTTGCCCCCCGTAGGTTGCGTATCCAGGTGCGAGCCGAGCCCGACCGGGGGCTTGGACATGTCGCGTCCCCTGCGAAGTGCAAACATCGAGCCGAGCGTATCGACATGCACCTCAAGGCCCGCGGCTTCGCACGCCTTGCGGAACCAGTCGCGCACCTGCTTGTCCTCGACGCCAAGCGTCAGCCGCCGCACGCCGCCCTTTGGGGTCGCGCCGAACTGCGCGGTTTCGTGGATCGTGCCCCAGAGTCTTGCGGAATCGATTTGCAGATTGGATGCAACGGGGGTCATGAAGTCATTCCAGCAATCGGATGATAGGCGCGTAGCGCTCGCTTCAATGACGCGCCCGCAGTGGCGCGTCAACACCGGCGGTGGCGCCTTGCGCTATCCTCGCGGCGAGGTCGGCGACGAGTTCGACCGCGAGCGTGTCGAGCGATGCCAGCCAGCTTGCCGAAAACGTCAGGGGCGGGATTTTGAGTTCGGTCGACAACAATTCGAGCCGCCCGTCCGCCAGTTCGTTCTCCACGATCGAGGTGGGGATCACGGCAATGCCGAGCCCCTCGATTGCCATATGGATGACGGTTGCGAGCGAGGCCGAGGCGTGCAGCCGCATCGGCGGCAGGTCGGGCCGGTTGAACAGCGAGCGCACGATCTCGTAAGGCTGGGACTTGCGCGGAAAGGTGATGATCGGAAACTTCGCGAGATCCTTCACCTTCAGCGGGCCTGAGCCGAGACCGAGGGCCGGGCTCGCCAGAACGCCGATTGGATAGTCGCACAGGACACGGTTGCGCACGCCGGAGTCCGACAGTGGCCCGAGCAGGAACGCGAGCTCGATCTCCTGCCCCAAGAGGCGGGAGCTCAGGTTCGGCGTGATGTCGACCTCGATCTCCAGCGATAGATTGGGATGGGCGGTATTGACGCTTTTGACCAGCCGCGGCAACCAGGTGTGCACGATGGTTTCGGCGACGCCGAGCCGCAACACGCCGCGCATCGCCGAGCGCTCGCCAACATCCGCCATCATCTCCGCGCGCAGGCCTATCAGTTTTTCCGCATAGGCCATCAATTGCCGGCCGCTCGGCGTCGGCGAGGCGACGCGGTGATCCCGGTTCAGGAGTTTCACCCCCAACTCGCGCTCGAGTTGGGCGATCCGCTGCGAAATCGCGGGCTGGGTGGTGTTGAGGCGCTGGCCGGCCCCGCGGAAGCTGCCGAGCGTCACCACCCACAGGAATGTCTCGATCGACTTGAAGTCCACCATGAACGCGCCCCATCGATAAAATAAGCTTATTTAACTTGATTAGAAAGTACGATTAGACTTTATAGTACGCCTGCGCTTCACTGCTGTCGAGTTAGTAGGCAGGGCGATGTGATGACCATTCTGCCGGCAGGCCAGCCGTTTCGCGAAGATCAGGATTCGCTTCCAAGCCGGCAGGCGCGCCTCGCATGCCGCGCGGGAATGACGACCTCCACCGCCGGCGTCGCCAACGGATTCGTTCAGGGCAATCTCGCGATCCTGCCGGAAAAGCTCGCGTCCTCCTTTCACCGCTTCTGTCAGCTCAATCCCAAACCCTGTCCGATCATCGGCATGTCCGACGTCGGCGACCCGCGCATTCCCTCGCTCGGCCTCGATCTCGACATCCGCACCGATTTGCCGCGCTACCGCGTCTGGCGCGATGGCGAGGTGGTGGAGGAGCCGGCCGACATCATGGCGCATTGGCGCGACGACCTCGTCGCCTTCGTGCTCGGCTGCTCGTTTTCGTTCGAAGAAGCGCTGATGGCGGAAGGCCTGCCGATCCGTCATATCGAACGAAAAGTCCGCGTGCCGATGTACCGCACCAATATCGCCTGCAGTCCATCTGGTCCGTTCGCCGGACCCATGGTGGTGTCGATGCGCCCGTTCAAGCCGGCGCAGGCAATCCGCGCGGTGCAGATCACCTCGCGATTCCCTTCCGTGCATGGCGCGCCGGTCCATCTCGGCTATCCCCACTTGATCGGGATCGCCGACATCGCCAGGCCCGACTATGGCGATGCGGTGCCGGTCGAGGCCGACGAGATCCCGGTGTTCTGGGCCTGCGGCGTCACACCGCAGGCGGTTATCGCGGCCGCGAAGCTGCCGTTTGCTATTACGCATGCACCGGGCTTGATGCTGGTGACCGATCTTCGCAACAAGGACCTGGCTGTGCTCTAATGGGCAGCGCTTGCCGCTCTTTGAGGCTTTACGGCCATCTTCAATCGTCTCATCGATAGGGGCCGACAGATAGAGGATTTCCCAATGACCATCTCCCGCCGAAAAATCTTGCTCGGAGCCACCGCGAGCGCTGCGCTTCTGCCGCTAGCGGCGCGGGCGCAAACATCCGAAGTGGTGATCGGCTTGATTTATCCGCTGTCGGGGGCGAGCGCCCAGATCGGTGTCGACGCCCAGAAGGCATTCGAGACCGCCGCCGAAATCATCAACAAGAATTACGATTTTGATCTGCCGCTCGCGAAGGGCGAAGGCCTGCCGGCCCTCGCCGGCGCCAAGGTCCGCCTCGTATTCGCCGATCACCAGGCCGATCCGCAGAAGGGCCGCGCGGAAGCCGAGCGCCTGATCACGCAGGAGAAGGTCTGCGCCATCATCGGCACCTATCAGAGCGCAGTCGCGGTCACCGTCAGCCAGATCTGCGAGCGCTACCAGATCCCGTTCATGTCGGCCGATAACTCTTCGCCGAGCCTGCATCGCCGCGGGCTCAAATTCTATTTCCGTCCCGCCCCGCACGACGAGATGTATTCGACCGCGATGTTCGACTTCTTCGACGCGATCAAGAAGAAGGGCACCAAAATCGAGACATTGTCACTGTTTCATGAGGACACGATCTTCGGCACCGATTCCGGCAATGCGCAGCTCAAGCTCGCCAACGAGCGCGGCTACAAGGTAGTCACCGATGTCAAATACCGCGCCAATTCGCCGTCGCTGTCGGCTGAAGTGCAGCAGCTCAAGGCGGCCAATGCCGACGTGCTGATGCCCTCGAGCTATACCACCGACGGCATCCTCCTGGTAAAGACCATGGCCGAACTCGGCTACAAGCCTAACGCCATCGTCGCGCAGGACGCGGGTTTCTCCGAAAAGGCACTCTACGAGGCGGTCGGCGACAAGCTCGAAGGCGTGATCTCGCGCGGCACCTTCTCGCTCGACCTCGCCGCCAAGCGGCCGATGGTCAGCAAGATCAACGCCATGTACAAGGAAAAGTCGGGCAAGGACTTCAACGACTACTCCTCGCGGCAATTCATGGCGCTGATCGTGATGGCAGACGCCATCAATCGCGCAAAGTCCACCGAAGGCGACAAGATTCGTGAAGCGCTGGTCGCCACCGACATTCCGGGCGAACAGACCATCATGCCCTGGAAGCGCGTGAAGTTCGACGCGATGGGCCAGAACAACGATGCCGACCCGGTATTGCTGCAATATACCGGCGGCAAGTTCGTCACCATCTTCCCGCCGCAAGCCGCCGTCGCCGAAGCCATCTGGCCGATGAAGTAATGTCGCGCGCGCATCACATTGCGGCCTGCGCTAGTCAGAATGAGGAATGCGGGCCCCGGATGCTGCGCAGCGTCATCAGCGCGTTTACGCGCGTCTTCGACGCACTATGGCGGTGCGCTGCTGATCCGGGGTCCATTGTGCACTCCGTACCGCTCTGGGTCCTGGCTCTGCGGTGCACCGTGAAGAACGCTGCACCGCCTCCGGGAAACGAGAGAGGCTGCTTCACACTCTCTCAGGATCAGGACCTTCGTCCGGAGCGATACCCTTGACAGCCGAGACCATCATTCAAAGTCTCGCCAGCGGCCTCTTGATGGGGCTGCTCTACGGATTGATCGCCGTGGGGTTGGCGCTGATCTTTGGCCTGATGGACGTGGTGAACTTCGCCCACGGCGAATTCCTGATGATCGCGATGTATGCGACCTTCTTCCTGTTCGCGTTCTTCGCCATCGACCCCTTGCTGTCGGCGCCGCTGGTCGCCGCTGCGCTGTTCGTGTTCGGCGCGGTAGTTTACCTGCTGATCGTGCGCTTTGCGGTGCGGGCGAAGGCCAATGCCGGCATGGTGCAGATCTTTTCGACCTTTGGGCTTGCCATCGTCATGCGCGGGCTGGCGCAATATTTCTTCACGCCCGACTATCGCAGCGTCACGCATTCATGGCTCGGCGGCAAGACGGTGTCGATCGCGGGAATTTTCCTCCCCGTGCCGCAATTGTTCGGCGCGCTGATCTCGATCGCGGCGTTCGGCGGGTTGTATTTCTTCATCAACCGCACTGATTTCGGCCGCGCGCTCGAGGCCACGCGCGAGGATGCCGGCGCGGTGGCGCTGGTCGGCATCGACAAGAACAGGGTATTCGCGCTCGGCTGGGGCCTTGGTGCCGCGCTGGTGGGCCTCGCCGGCGTCATCATGGCGATGTTCTTCTACATCTATCCTGATGTTGGCGCCTCCTTTGCGCTGATCGCCTATGTCACGGTGGCGCTTGGCGGCTTCGGCAGCGTGTTCGGCGCCTTTGCCGGCGGCATCATCGTCGGTCTGGTCGAAGCCTCCACCGCGCTCATCCTGCCGCCGTCGCTGAAATCGGTCGGCATCTATGCGGTTTATCTGCTGGTGGTGTTCATCCGGCCGCGCGGCCTGTTCGGGTCGATCTGATGGATACGACCTTTGCCCAGCGCCGTCGCCGCGATCTCATCGTGGCCGCCTGCCTTGCCGCGCTCGCAGCTTTGGTGCCGTTGTTCGTGAAAGACGTCTACGTCCAGAACATCATGGTGTTGACACTGATGTATGCGGCGCTGTCGCAGAGCTGGAACATCCTGAGTGGCTATTGCGGGCAAATCTCGCTCGGGCATGCGCTGTATTTCGGGCTCGGCGCCTACACCACCGCGCTTCTCTTCACCAGGTTCGGCGTGCTGCCGTGGTTCGGTATGGTGAGCGGTGGCCTGATCTCGGCGGCGATTGCGCTCGCGCTCGGCTATCCCTGCTTCCGGCTGCGCGGCCATTACTTCGTCATCGCCACCATCGTTATTGCCGAGACCGCGCTGGTGTTGTTCCAGAACTGGGATTGGGCAGGAGCAGCCCTCGGCATCGATATTCCCGTGCGTGGCGATAGCTGGCTCAAATTCCAGTTCACCCGCAGCAAGCTGCCTTTCTTTTATTTTGCGCTCGCGCTCGCCGGCATCGCCTGGTTCGTGACCTGGTGGCTTGAGGATTCCAAGTGGGGCTATTGGTGGCGCGCTGTGAAGGACAATCCGGATGCCGCCGAAAGCCTGGGCGTGGTCGTCTTCAACTCCAAGATGGGGGCCGCGGCGGTCTCGGCGTTTCTCACGGCGGTCGGCGGCGGTTTTTACGCGCAGTTCGTTTCCTACATCGATCCCGAAAGCGTCATGGGCTTTCAGTTCTCGCTCCTGATGGCGCTGCCCGCCGTGGTCGGCGGCATCGGCACCTTGTGGGGGCCGATGCTGGGCGCGGTTATTCTGATTCCGCTCACGGAGCTGACGCGCTCTTTCATCGGCGGCTCCGGCCGCGGCGTCGACCTCATCGTCTATGGTACGCTGATCGTGCTGATTTCGCTGGCGCGCCCGCAAGGTCTGGTCGGACTGTTCGCGGGCCGGCGCAAGGAAGTCACCCGATGACGGCGCTGCTCGAAACCAAGGGCGTCTGGCAGCGCTTCGGCGGTCTGATCGCCAACAGCGATATCTCGATTTCGGTCGGACGCGGCGAAATCGTCGGATTGATCGGGCCCAATGGCGCCGGCAAGTCCACCCTGTTCAATCTGATCGCAGGCGTGTTGCCGCCGACGCAAGGCTCGATCATCTTCGACGGCGAGGACGTCACCGCGCTGCCGGCGGCGGAACGCTGCGAGCGCGGCATTGCGCGCACCTTCCAGGTCGTGAAAAGCTTCGAGACCATGACGGTAATCGACAACGTCATCGTCGGCGCGCTGATCCGCACCACCGTCATGCGGCAGGCGCGCCGCAAGGCGCACGAGGTGCTGGAATTCTGCGGCCTTGCCGGCCGCGCCGACGTGCTCGCAAGCCAGCTGATCCCCTCCGAAAAACGCCGCCTCGAAGTTGCGCGTGCGCTCGCAACCGAGCCGAAACTGCTGTTGCTCGACGAGGTGCTCACCGGGCTCACGCCGATCGAGGCGCAGACCGGCGTCGAGCTGGTGCGGAAAGTGCGCGCGACCGGCGTCACGGTCTTGATGGTCGAGCACGTCATGGAGATCGTGATGCCGCTGGTCGATCGCGCCATCGTGCTCGATCTCGGCAAAGTGCTGGTCGAGGGCAAGCCTGCCGAAATCGTTCGCGATCCGAAAGTCATCTCTGCCTATCTTGGGGATCGTCATGCTGTCGGTGCATGAAGTCACCACCGCCTATCAGGGGCTGGTCGCGATCTCGCAGGTCTCGATCGAGGTCGCCAGGGGCGAGATCGTCTGCGTTGCCGGTGCCAACGGTGCCGGCAAATCGACGCTACTAAAGTCCATCGCCGGCGCCGAACGGCCGCGCGCGGGCACCGTCACCTTCGACGGCACGCGCATCGACGGCATGGCCCAGCACATGATCACCGCGCGCGGCATCGCCTATGTGCCGGAAAATCGCCGGCTGTTTCCGCGCCTGTCTGTGCGTGACAACTTAAGGCTCGGCAGTTACCTTTACCGCGGTGAGACCAATCGCGACCAGCCACTCGCGCTGGTGTTCAAGCTGTTCCCGCGGCTCTCCGAGCGACTCGATCAGCGCGCCGAAACGCTCTCCGGCGGCGAGCAGCAGATGCTCGCGATCGGACGGGCGCTGATGACGCGGCCGCGGCTTCTCATGCTCGACGAGCCGTCGCAGGGCATCATGCCCAAACTGGTCGATGAGATATTTGCCTCGGTGAAGCAGATTCGCGACGCCGGCATGACCGTGCTGATCGTCGAGCAGCGCATCGCCGAATGCCTTGATATCGCCGACCGCGCCTACATCCTCCAGACAGGCCGGTTGCAGATGCAGGGCACGTCAAGCGAGATCAAGAGCAATCCGGATGTAAGGAAGGCATATCTGGGGCTGTGAGATCCCGTGTCCCGGACGCGGTGCAGCGTTCTTCACGCTGCACCGCAGAGCCGGGACCTATGGCCAGTTAGATGGACCCCGGATCAGCAGCGCATCACGCCGCAAGCGCGGCGCGCTGCGCAGCATCCGGGGAACGCAGCCCTCAATGCTCGCCCCCATGCTCCGGCAACACCAACCCGAACACCTTCACCAAATCCGCCACTTGCGCCGGCGTCAGGTATCGCGGGTTCAGCCCGCGCAAGAGCAGATAGAGTTTGGCCGTCTCCTCCAGTTCCTCGATCGCGAATACCGCGGTTTCGAGCGTATCGCCTGACACCACCGGGCCGTGATTGGCGAGCATCACGGATGAGTATTTGCCGGCCAGCCCCTTGATTGCATCGGCCACGGCCGGATCGCCCGGGCGGTAATAGGGCACGAGGGCGGTCGCGCCGCATTTCATCAGGTAGTAGGCCGTCATCGGCGGCAACGCCGCGCGGGGGTCGATCTCGGGAAGCATCGACAGCGCCACCGAATGCGTCGAGTGCAAATGCACCACCGCGCGCGCCAGTGTGCGCGTCTGGTAGAGCGCCGTGTGCAGCGGCACTTCCTTGGTCGGGGCGTCGCCGGAGACGAGCTTGCCTTGCACGTCGAGCCGCGACAGCCGCGCCGGGTCGAGGAAGCCGAGTGAGGCGTTGGTCGGCGTCACGAGCCAACCGCCGTCGTCGAGCTTGACGGAAATGTTGCCCGAGGAGCCCGGCGTCAGCCCGCGCTCGAACAGCGAGCGGCCGAGGCGGCAGATTTCCTCGCGTATCCGGGATTCAGTCATGGCAGCATCCTCTTTTCGGCTTTCTCTCACGCTTTGGCAGCGCGGCCAAGCCGTGATACGCAAGGGGCAAAGCCGCTGTTAAATTCGGCTGTGAGGAAACTTGAGGTAACGCCTTATGCCTGAATCAGTATCTGCAAAACCTCGCATCGCCGTCATCGGGCTGGGCTCGATGGGTTTTGGCATGGCGACCTCACTCAAGCGAGCCGGCTTCGAGGTGACCGGCTGTGACGTCTCGGCGGATGCGGTCGGGCGGTTCGTGTCCGATGGCGGCAAGGGCGCCATGACACCGGCGGAAGCGGCGAAGCAAGCCGACATCGTGGTCAGCGTGGTCGTCAACGCCGCCCAGACCGAAGCGATTTTGTTTGGCAAGGACGGCGTCGCCGAGACGCTAGCCAAGGGCGCGGTGTTCATCTCGTCGGCAACCATGGACCCCGATATCGCCCGGCGGCTCGCCAAGCAATTGGAGGCGACCGGCCGGCACTATCTCGACGCGCCGATTTCCGGAGGCGCGCAGCGCGCGGCACAGGGCGAATTGACTATTCTCGCTTCAGGCAGTCCTGCCGCCTTCTCCAGGGCGCGGCCCGCGCTCGACGCAATGGCGGCCAAACTTTACGAACTCGGCGATGCCGCTGGCCAAGGGCGCAGCGTTCAAGATGATCAACCAGTTGCTCGCGGGTGTTCATATCGCGGCCGCTTCCGAAGCCATTACGTTTGCCGCCAGGCAGGGGCTCGATATCCGTAAAGTGTATGAGGTGATCACGGCGTCGGCCGGCAATTCCTGGATGTTCGAAAACCGCATGCCGCATGTGCTTGATGGCGACTATGCGCCGCGTAGCGCGGTGGAGATTTTCGTCAAGGATTTGGGCATCATCCAGGATATGGCCCGCAACGCAAAATTCCCGGTGCCGGTGGCCGCCGCCGCGCTGCAGATGTTCCTGATGACGGCAGCCTCCGGCATGGGACGGGATGACGATGCCTCGGTCGCGCGGATGTATGCCCGCGTCACCGGCACTAACCTCCCCGGCGAGACGAAATAGGCTTGCGAAGGAAGAAGAGGACAATCGATGCCCCGTTTTGCCGCCAATCTCACCATGATGTTCAACGAGGTGCCGTTCCTCGATCGCTTCGAGGCAGCGGCGAAGGCGGGCTTTACCGCCGTCGAGTTCCTGTTTCCTTACGCACATCCAGTCGAAGAGATCGCCAAGCGCCTGCGCACCAATGGTCTGACGCAGGCGCTGTTCAACCTGCCGCCGGGCAATTGGGACGCCGGCGAAAAAGGTTTTGCCGCGCTGCCGGAGCGTTTTGACGACCTGAAGCAAAGCTTGCTGACTGCGCTGCCCTACGCGCAGGCGAGCGGCGTCAAGCGGCTGCATCTGATGGCAGGCATCGCCAACCGCAGCGATCAGAAGGCCGTCGAGGCGTATCTACAAATCGGTGGCGTGGACGGCGGAATTTTTCGCGCCCCACGGACTCGATGTCGTGATCGAGCCGATTAATCCGCGCAACACCCCCGGATATTTTCTCAACGATTTCACCTTCGCGCGCGACCTGATCAAAGAGCTGAAAATTCCGAACCTGAAGCTGCAATTCGACATCTATCATTGCCAGATATTGCATGGCGACGTGACCATGCGGCTGCGCGAGATGATGCCGATGATCGGTCATATCCAGATCGCCAGCATTCCCTCGCGCCACGAGCCCGACGGCGAGGAGCTGAACTACCCGTTTGTCTTCGCCGAACTCGACCGGCTCGGCTATGGCGGCTTTGTCGGCTGCGAATATAACCCGCGCGGCAAGACCACTGACGGCCTTGCCTGGTTCAAGCCCTATGCCGGAGCGAGGCCGTGACGCTTAAGCTCGGCTGCATCGCCGACGATTACACCGGCGCGTCCGATCTCGCCAACACGCTGACGCGCTCAGGCCTGCGCACGGTGCAGACCATCGGCGTCCCCACGGATCAACTCAAGCTGCCCGAGGTCGATGCCGTGGTGGTGTCGCTGAAGAGCCGCTCGATCGAAGCAAGCCTTGCGGTGGCGCGCTCCCGCGCCGCCGACAAATGGTTGCGCGGACGCGGCGCGGGCCATGTGCTGTTCAAGATCTGCTCGACCTTCAATTCCACCGACGCCGGCAATATCGGCCCGGTGATGGACGCGCTGCGTGCCGATTCCGGTGACGCCATCGTATTGGTGACGCCGGCATTTCCCGAGACCGGCCGCACCGTCTATCAGGGCAATCTGTTCGTCGGCTCGGTGCCATTGAACGAAAGCCCGCTGAAGGATCACCCGCTCAATCCCATGCACGATTCGAATCTGGTGCGGGTGCTGGCGCGCCAGAGCAAGACCAAAATCGGTCTTGTCGATCTCGCCGCGGTAGCGCGCGGACCTGCTTCGGTGCGCGCGCTTCTTGCCGAGCTGTCGGCCAGGGATTTTGGCGCTGCCGTCATCGATGCGGTGTTCGCTTCCGATCTCGAGACCATCGGCGACGTCGCGCTGGATTACCGCTTGTCGGTCGGGGCTTCCGGATTTGGATTGGGCCTTGCGCGCGGCCTGATCGAGTCA
Organism: uncultured Alphaproteobacteria bacterium; assembly: GCA_963722265.1. GTDB lineage: Bacteria > Pseudomonadota > Alphaproteobacteria > Rhizobiales > Xanthobacteraceae > Bradyrhizobium. Next base: position 1,248,572 of record CAVRKR010000006.1, read on the forward strand.
GGCAAGGTGAAGCCGGATGCGTCGAATGCGGTGTCCGATGCGCCGGTTGGCGGACCGGCTGCGTGCCTTGCCGGCAGCTGCTCGCAGGCCACGCTGCAGCAGGTCGCCAACGCGGAAAAGGTGATGCCGGTGTTGCATCTCGATCCCGAGCAGGTCGTCGCGGGCAAGGGCGAAGCCCGCCGCGCGCTCGCCTGGGCCGGCGAAAGGCTGAAGGAAGGCCCGATCCTGATCGCGTCCAGCTCGACGCCGGACGAGGTCCAGGCAATTCAGGCGCGTCACGGCCGCGATGCCGCCGGTCACGCCATCGAGCAGGCGATGGCCGATATCGCCGAAGGCCTGGTGCAATCGGGCGTACGGCGGCTGGTGGTCGCGGGCGGCGAGACTTCGGGTGCGGTAGTGGATCGCTTGCGAATTCCCGGCTTTCTGGTGGGCGCGGAAATTGCGGCCGGCGTGCCGGTGCTGCGCGCCGTCGGCGCGAAGGACGGCGAGATGCTGCTGGCATTGAAATCAGGCAATTTCGGCGGAGGCGAATTCTTCGCCGACGCGCTCAAGCTGATGGGTTGAGCAGCTTCGGCCTGCCTCCATAGGGGAGGCCGTCCCGGCCGCAAATCTGCGGAACAAGAGTTAACGCTAAGTAAACGTGCGCCGACTATACTTCTCGCCGCCTGATTCGGCTTCGCAGGTTTGATTCACCCATCGGGGCACTCCTGCAATTCAGCACGGGGACAGTCAACAACATGATCAAGCTCAATCGTATCGGCAACAAGCTTGGCGCCGTCGGCCTGTTCGGCGTTCTCCTTTCAGGAGGCATGGTAGCCAATCAGATGGTTTCGGAGTCGACCATCAATTCAGCCAACTATCGCGCCGGAGTGCAGCAGACGATTGTCGAACACACCCTTCAAGGCAACATTGCATTGCGGGGAATGGAGCTGGCGGTGCGCGACATCAGGCAGTCACGGAACCCCCCGGAACTTGAGAAAAGCTTGGGCGGTCTGAACGCCGCTTTCGCGATCCTGACCAGGGAACTCGATGTTGCGATTGCCAATGTCGTGAAGCCGGAAGACAAGGAGCGCCTTCAGAAGATCAGATCCCTCGCAGTCGGATACCACGATTACGCATCGGAAATCGGAAAGGCCCAGCTCAAGATCTTCGAGATAACCAAGAAGCGGAACGATCGCTCCACCGAATGGACCAAGACATTTGAAGGCCTGCTCTTGTCGTCGGCGCTGATACGCGCAGGGAATCGATCCGACGTCGAAAAGGTTCTGAACGAAGCCGATTCAATGTTCAATTCGGTTCGTTCGGCGACCTGGCAATTGATCGCCACCGGCGACGAGGGCCAGAAGCAGGTGATTGTCAATCGTACCGGCGGACTGGATGACACGCTGGATAGTGCCAGGAGCATCGTCAGCGACACGGGACTTCTAGGTACAATTGATTCCCTCGCGGCAACCGTGAAAGGATTCTCGGCAGCTACCCGTGAGGCGATCGAGGCTGAAGCGGTTAAAAAAGAGCTTGTTGACGCGAAGGCGTTGCCGGTTGCGAAGCAAATCCTTGAGTTGACGCAAACGGCACTGGATATTGCCGCGAGGAGCGCCGAAGAGGCCAAGACATTGGCAACGACCGAGTTGAGCCAGGCGGACCGCTTGAGTCTCGTGATTGCGATGGTCGTGATGCTGTCACTTGTTGGCTCGGTGATCTTCACTTTTGTCGGTGTTTCAAGACCCCTGATGCGCCTTAACGCCGCGCTCGGAAAGATGGCTGCCGGCGAGTTGAACATCGAAATTCCCGGGGCAAATCGTGGCGATGAAGTCGGCGATTTGGCCAAGACGGTCGTCGTCATTCGCGAGAATGCCGAGCATAAAGCGAAGGATGAGGCGGAAGCCAGGGTAAATCAGGATCATTACGCCGCAGAGCGGCGCAAGGCCGAGATGATCAAGCTCGCCGACACCTTCGAAACCGCTGTAGGCGAAATCGTCGAAACCGTGTCGTCGGCCTCGACCGAGCTTGAAGCCTCGGCCGGAATGCTCAGCTCGACCGCGGAGCGCGGGGAGGCACTCGCGACGATGGTTGCAGCAGCGTCGGAGGAAGCCTCCACCAATGTGCAGTCGGTTGCGTCGGCGACCGAGGAGATGGCCTCCTCTGTCAACGAGATCAGTCGCCAGGTGCAGGAATCGGCGCGGATGGCGACTGAGGCGGTTGATCAGGCCCGCGTCACCAACGACCGCGTCAGTGCATTGTCGAAGGCGGCGGCGCGCATCGGCGATGTGGTCGAGTTGATCAACAACATTGCTGGCCAGACCAATCTGCTGGCCTTGAATGCCACCATCGAGGCGGCCCGGGCCGGCGAAGCGGGCCGTGGCTTTGCTGTCGTTGCTTCGGAAGTGAAGGCGCTCGCCGAGCAGACTGCGAAGGCGACAGGCGAGATTGGCGAGCAGGTCACCGGAATCCAGGCGGCGACCCAGGAGTCGGTGGGGGCCATCAAGGAGATCAGCGGCACCATCGAAAGACTGTCTGAGATTTCGTCGACGATCGCCGCGGCGGTAGAAGAGCAGGGAGCGGCGACGCAGGAGATTTCCCGCAACGTCCAGCGCGCCGCCGAAGGCACTCAGCAAGTCTCATCCCACATCACCGACGTGCAGCGCGGCGCCGGCGAGACCGGCTCGGCATCCTCGCAGGTTCTCTCGGCGGCGCAATCGCTATCCGGTGACAGCAATCGCCTCAAGCTGGAAGTCCGCAAGTTCCTCGAACTCGGTAAGGGTGGCCTGAGGAGCGGAGCCGCGGACGGCAAGTCTGCACGGAGCCGGATTGCTGAAATGGCGGCTCTGTTGAAGCGATTGGAGCGACTTGCCGACTAAATAAATTAAAATTGAGGAAGGCCATGGGAAGGCCTGCCGTGTCGCACCGGCGCGCCGCGCGATCTATGGGCGTCCAAATCCGGGCCCGATCGCGCGAGCTATGAGAACGGCGCAGACGGCTACCGCCGAAGTGAGGCCCGGCAGCGGGCCCGGCGTTGGCCATTTGGCTGAATTCGGGTAAATCGACGCAAGCCCTAATCCCTTGAGTTTGATCGAGGAATGCCTGCGCCATGACTGAACTCGTCCGTATCGCCCTCAACCGGCCATACACATTCATCGTGCTCGCGCTGTTGCTCCTGATCATTGGCCCGCTCGCCGCGTTGCGCACGCCGACCGACATCTTTCCCGACATCCGTATCCCGGTGATCGGTGTGGTCTGGCAATATACGGGCCTGCCGCCGGATCAGATGTCGGGCCGTATCATTACGCCGTATCAGCGCATTCTGACGACCACCGTCAACGATATCGAACATATCACCGCGAACTCCTATAACGGCATTGGCATCGTCAAGATCTTCTTCCAGCCCAACGCCGACATCCGCACCGCCAACGCCCAGGTCACCGCGGTATCGCAGACCGTCATCAAGACAATGCCACCGGGCGCGACGCCGCCGCTGATCCTCAACTACAGCGCCTCGACCGTTCCGATCATCCAGCTCGCGCTTTCCGGCGAAGGCCTCACCGAACAAAACCTCGCCGACATCGCCATCAACCAGTTGCGCACGCCTCTGGTCACGGTGCCGGGTGCGGCGATCCCCTATCCCTATGGCGGCAAGCAGCGTCAGATCCAGATCGACGTCAACCCTTCGAAATTGCAATCGCTCGGGTTGTCCGGCCAGGACGTCACCAACGCGCTCGCGGCCCAGAACCTGATCCAGCCGGCGGGCACGTCGAAGATCGGCAGCTTCGAATACTTCATTCAGCTCAACAACTCGCCGCTGAAGATCGCAGAACTCGGCGACCTGCCGATCAAGGCGGTCAATGGCGCCATGGTCTATGTGCGCGACGTCGCCACCGTGCGCGACGGCAATCCGCCGCAAACCAACATCGTTCATGTCAACGGCGTTCGCTCCGTTCTGATGATGGTGCTGAAGTCGGGCTACATTTCGACGCTTGATATCATCGATGGCATCAAGAAGAAGGTCGTCGCCTTCAAGGATTCGCTTCCCGACACGCTGGTCGTCGGTTTCGTCGGCGACCAGGGGCTGTTCGTCAGCGGCGCGATCGCCGGCGTGGTGCGCGAAGGCGTGATCGCGGCGATCCTCACCAGCGTCATGATCCTTTTGTTCCTGGGAAGCTGGCGTTCGACGATCATTATCGCAACCTCGATTCCGCTGGCCGTGTTTGGCTCGATCGTGATGTTGGCGGCGATCGGCGAAACCCTCAATATCATGACGCTCGGCGGCCTCGCGCTCGCGGTTGGCATCCTCGTCGACGAGGCCACGGTGACGATCGAAAACATCAATTGGCATCTGGAGCACGGCAAGGAAGTCCGTACCGCGATCATGGACGGCGCCTATCAGATCGTGGTGCCGGCTTTCGTGTCGTTGCTCTGCATCTGCATCGTGTTCGTGCCGATGTTTTTCCTGCAGGGCATTCCCCGCTTCCTGTTCGTGCCGATGGCGGAAGCGGTGATCTTCGCGATGATCTGGTCGTTCATCCTGTCGCGAACGCTGGTGCCGACCATGGCGATGTATCTGTTGCAGCCGCACCGGCACCATGCCGACGGCGAACAGCCGGCGCGCTCGCGCAATCCGCTGGTCCGCTTCCAGCGCGGCTTCGAAGCGGGCTTTGAGCGGTTTCGCGGCGGCTATCGCGATCTGCTGACGCTTGCGCTGCGCCACCGGCCGACTTTCGTGGCTCGGCTTTCTCGGCTTCGTCGGCGCCTCATTTCTGCTCGTGCCGTATCTCGGGCAGAACTTCTTTCCCTCGGTCGATGCCGGCCAGATCCTGATGCATGTGCGCACCCAGATCGGTACCCGCCTGGAGGAAAGCGCCAATCAGTTCGCCGACGTGCAGAAAGCGATCCGCAAGATCATTCCGCCGGATCAAATCGAGACGATGGCCGACAACATCGGCATGCCCATCAGCGGCATCAACATGACCTACAACAATACCGGCGTGATCGGCCCGCAGGACGGCGACATCCAGATCAAGCTGAAGGAGGGCCACCCACCGACCGAGAATTACGTCAAGGCGTTGCGCGAACAGCTTCCGCGCGCCTTTCCTGGAATGACGTTTGCTTTTCTTCCGGCCGATATCGTCAACCAGATCCTGAACTTCGGCGCGCCGGCGCCGATCGACCTGCAGATCCGGGGCAACAATTTGAACGCGAACTTCGCCTATGCCAACAGGTTGATGGGCCTGATCCGCCGGATTCCCGGCGTCGCCGATGCGCGCATCCAGCAATCTCCGAGCTATCCGACCTTCAACGTCGACGTGGACCGGACGCGCGCGCAATATGTCGGCCTGACCGAGCGCGACGTCGTCAACAGCCTCACGGTCAACCTGTCGGGCAGCGGACAGGTGGCGCCGACCTTTTTCCTCAATCCCGAAAACGGCGTGAATTATTCGGTCGTGATGCAAACTCCGCAATACCAGATCGATTCGCTGGGCGCGCTGGAGACGCTGCCGATCACATCGGGTGGCCCGACCGCGCCGATTCTCGGCGGCATCGCCAACATCACGCGGACGGTCACGAGCGCGGTCGTCTCGCAATACGACATCCAGCCGATGGTGCAGATCTTCGCCACCCCGCAAGGGCGCGATCTCGGCGGCGTCGCCACCGACGTCAGGAAGGTGATCGCCGATACGGCGAAGGACGTGCCAAAGGGCTCCTCGGTGGTGCTGGTCGGCCAGGTGCAGACCATGAACAGCTCGTTCACCGGACTGCTGTTCGGCCTCGTCGGCCGCGATCGTGCTGATCTATTTCCTGATCGTGGTGAACTTCCAGTCCTGGTCCGATCCGTTCGTGATCATCACCGCGCTGCCGGCCGCGCTGGCCGGGAATCGTCTGGATGCTGTTCTCGACCAACACCACGCTGTCGGTTCCGGCGCTCACCGGTGCGATCATGTGCATGGGCGTCGCCACCGCCAACAGCGTGCTGGTGATCAGCTTCGCCCGCGAGCGTTATGACGAACTGGGCGACCCGGTCGCAGCCGCGATCGAAGCCGGTTTCGTGCGCATCCGCCCGGTTCTGATGACGGCGCTCGCGATGATTATCGGCATGCTGCCGATGGCGCTTGGCCTTGGCGAGGGCGGCGAAGCGAACGCGCCGCTCGGCCGGGCGGTGATCGGCGGCCTGATCTTCGCCACGGTCGCCACGTTGATGTTTGTTCCCGTGGTATTCAGTATGATACACAAGAAACTGGACGCCAAAGGCGCCGTCTTATCGGAGAAATGGAATGCCCACTGAATCTCGTCCGCCGGTATCCCGCCGGAAGCTGGGCATTTTCGGCGCGGTCGCCGTTATTGGCGCCCTGATGCTCGTCGTCAGCGGCATCCGCGCGCGCGAGGATTCCGCCGTCAAGCTGCGCGAATGGACCGACAACCAGGCCGTTCCTTCGGTGGCGGTGATCTATGCCAGACCCCGGTTCCCTGACCGCAACCATCGACCTGCCGGGCCGGCTGGAGGCCTATTATCGCGCGCCGATCTTTGCGCGCGTCAGCGGCTATCTGCAAAGCTGGACCGCCGATATCGGCGCGCGGGTGAAGGCAGGCGAGGTGATCGCCGAAATCGATGCGCCGGATCTCGATCAGCAATTGTTGCAGGCGCGGGCCGACCTCGCCAACCAGCAGGCCAGCGCCAAACTCTCCGAAGTGACGCTGGCGCGCCGCAGGACGCTGATCGCCTCGAATTTCGTCTCGATGCAGGAGATCGACGAGCGCACCGCCGATCTCGCCAACAAGAATGCCGCGGTCAATGCCAGCCAGGCCAATGTCGAGCGGCTCGAGGCTCTGGCCGGCTACAAGAAGATCACCGCGCCGTTCGACGGCATCGTCACCGCGCGTTCGACCGACGTCGGCGCCCTGATCAATGCGGGCGGCGGCAATAGCCGCGCCGATGTTCGTGATCTCCGACATCAAGAAGCTGCGTGTCTATGTCAACGTGCCGCAGACTTACGTGCCCTCGGTTCGAGATCGGCGCCAAGGCGGTGATCTCGGTGCCGGAATATCCGACCCGCACCTTTGACGCCACCGTCGAAGCGTCCGCGCAGGCGGTCGACGTCAATTCGGGCACGACGCAGATGCAGTTGGGCCTCGACAACTCCGCCGGCGAGTTGATGCCGGGCGGCTTTGCCACGGTGCGCCTCGGCCTGCAGCGCGATGACGTGCCGCTGCATATTCCCTCAAGCGCGTTGGTCTTCGACCAGCGTGGCTTGCGCGTCGCCACCGTCGGGCCCGACGACCGCATCCTGTTCAAGACCGTGACGATTGCGCGCGATCTCGGGCGCGATATCGAACTGGCGTCCGGCGTTTCGCTGGAAGACCGCATCATCAACGCGCCGCCCGGACGGCATCGCCGATGGCGATCAGGTCCGCGTCGTCAGCACCAAGGGCAGGCCGGCGACGGTTTCCACCAAACAGGGCGAAAAGGGGTAGTACCCTGCTGACGTGCCCCGGACGCAGCGCAGCGTGAAACGATGCGCTGCTGAGCCGGGGCCCATATTTGCGACACAGGATGGTCGTGGGTCCCGGCTCTGCGGAGCAGCGTAAGGACGCTGCACCGCGTCCGGGACTCGAAGTTACCCCACCCGCCATTCCAGCAGTCCATCTTCCGCGGTAGCGATCTCGCCCAACAAGCCGACCGGCGTGCGGTCCATGTTCAACAGATGCGCCAGTGTCCGGCGCTCGCGGGCGGGCACCCGCGCCAGCGTGCGTGTCCTCATCGGATGTCCGCAGCATCACCACGCCGTGCTCGATCTCGTTGTTGCGGCCATAGATCACGGTAAAGCTCTCGACCGTTTGCCTTTGCCGCCGGCCTCGGTGACGAATGGCGGCACCGCGCCGCGATGGCGATCGGCCTCGCTCTGCACGCTGGTTTCCTGGGCCAGCGGCTCGTGCGGCGCCCGTCGCGACAGCACCAGCGCGTGATGCTTGGTGACAAAGCCGCCCTGGCCATAGAGCAGGCCGAGCGTGGCGCCACCGCGAAGTTTTCGCACCATCGCGCAGGCCGCATGCGTCATATAGGTGTTGAGCGGCGCGCCGAAGAACGTCAGACCGCCGGTCACCGTCGGCTGCACGTCGGCGCCGAGCCCCAGCGTTCGCCGCGCCATTTTCGGCACGCAGGGAAAGCAGCTATAGAGCTCGATCGCGTCGAAGGCTTTGCCGTCGCCGCCTGCGAGTTCGATCGCCTTCCTGAGAACGGCATTCTGCGCGTGGCTCTCGACGAACTGATCGCGCTCGAGATAGTCGCGCGGCTCCTCCGCCGAGGCTCCGCCTTGGATGTGGACGAGACGATCCTCGTTGATGCCGGCAGCGCGCGCTTTCGCAAGGCTCGTCATCAACACCGCACCGCCCATGTTGACCATCGGATTGGCGACCATGAGTTTGGTGTAGGGCCAGGCGATCAGCCGGTTGTCCGGCGAAGGCGTCGTGATCTCCTCTGGCGTAAAGCGCCGCTTCAGCCAGGCGTTGGGATTTTGCGAGGCGGCCTCGGAATAGGCCGACCACAGCGCGCCGGATTCGGCCATCGCCTCGCGCGGGGTCTGGCCCCAATGCGCGGAGGTCGCAGCCTCGTAAAACGGATAGACGCTCACGGGGCGAAACACGCCGAGTTTGACGGCAAGCGGCTTCTGGAACGCCGCGCCGCGTTTCGGCTCCGGCGACGTCATGCGCGAACGGCGTCCACGGGAGAGCGACGTCGGCGCGTTCGGCCTTGGTCGCCGTGCTCTGCGCCTCGGCGCCACAGACCGCCGCGACGCTGCATTCGCCGCGCGCAATGCGCTGGGCCGCTTCATGCAGGTAGCGGATCGGGCTCTCGCCGCCGACCGGCCCATAATAGGCGTGCTTCGGCTGGATGCCGAGACGGGACGAAAGCTGCCTTTCCGGATCGCGATAACGCCAGCTCAGGAAATTGACGATGTCGAGCGAGTCGATCTCGCCTAGCAATCGCCCGCCGCTGTCGGCTTCCGCGCGCTTCAGCGCTTCGACCAGCAAGGCGAGGGGCTCGAGGCCCTCAGTGATTTCCTTGGGACGATCGACGATTTCGCCGACGCCGACGATGACGGGGATGCGGTCGGCGGGGAGGGGGGAGGGCGGCATTGGTTCTTGTTTCACTTTCCAGATAATTGCTTTCTACCGTACGATTCTCGTGTCCCCGACGCGGTGCGGCGTTCTTCACGCTGCACCGCAGAGTCAGGACCCAAGGTGTGACGCCGAGGCAATAGACCCCGGATCAGCAGCGCACCCCGCGTGTCGAAGACGCGCGTAAACGCGCTTATGGCGCTGCGCTGCGTCCGGGGCACGCAATACTCACCATGAAGGCCAGCCTTTACTCCTCCACCAGCGCGTTCATGTGTTCGATGGCTTGCGCAAAATCTTCCTTGAATTCCTGGACCACGGCGCCCGCCGATTTCACGCTGTCGATCAGGCCGACGCCCTGTCCGACGAAATAACTGACGAGCTCGCGCGCTTTGGCATTGCCTGCGGCCGCGGCGCGGTCGATCGAGTTGAATGCGTCACGGCTGATGACGCTTTGCAGCGGCATCGGCAACGCGCCGGGACTCTTCGGGTCGCGGTCCCATGCATCGGTCCACACCGAACGCAACTGCCGCGCCGGCTTGCCGGTGCGGCCCTTGGAGCGGACGGCGTCGCGCGAGGAAGCCGCGATCATCTTCTCGCGGAAGATTTCGCTGGTCTCGGATTCGACCGTGGCAAGCCACACCGAGCCGGTCCAGACGCCGGCGGCGCCCATCGCCATGCAGGCCGCCATCTGCCGCCCGGTCATGATGCCGCCGGCCGCCAGCACCGGCACGTCGCGGATGTCCTTGATGGCCTTGATCACCTCCGGCACCAGCACCATGGTCGAGACCTCGCCGCAATGGCCGCCGGCTTCGGTGCCCTGCACCACGAGAATATCGACACCGGCCGCGACCTGGCGGATCGCATGCTCCTTGGCGCCGACCAGGGCCGCAACCGGCACGCCGTGCTTTCGGCCCATCTCGATCATCGCTTTCGGCGGCACGCCGAGCGCGTTGGCGATCAGGCGGATCGGGTGACGGAACGAGACCTCGAGCACTTCCAGCGCGCATGCAGCGTCGAACGGCTGCGGCTGGTTGTCGGGGACCGGGGTCGTCGTCAGTTCGACGCCGTATTTTTTCAGGAGGTCGCGGGTGAAGGCGCGGTGTTCGGGTGAAATCCGCGCCTCAAGGCTCTTCCAGGTGACGTTCTTCTCGCCTGAGGTGGAGATGTTTTCGGGGATCAGCACGTCGAGCCCGTAGGGCTTGCCGTCGACGTGATCGTCGATCCATTTCAATTCCTGCTCGATCGATTCGGGCGTATGCGCGGTGGCCCCGAGCACCCCGAACCCGCCGGCACGGCTCACCGCGGCCACCACGTCACGGCAATGGCTGAAGGCAAACAGCGGAAATTCGACGCCCAGCATGTCGCAAACCGGCGATTTCATTGTGTTTCCTCTCTCTGCCGCGGCCTTTTCGGTGCGGCCTTTTTCTTCGTTTTGAAATGGCGAACTCCGGGAACGCTAGCGCATCAGTGGCGGGCATGCCAAGCGCGAGCTACCAAACGGGATACCGGCGTCGTCATCCGCGAAGGCGGATGACCCGGTACGCCGCGCCGCCGGTGGCCTATCCATTGCCGGCGACGACTGGAAACCCACTTTTGCGGCTATGACGCCGGGTGAGCAGTGAGATGGCCCGCATTTTTGTCTCTTGCGCTTTACCGTCCCCGGTAGAATGCTGATCCCAGACGAAATAAAACTTCAGGGAGCGCGCATAAATGTCCGCCATGCCGTCCAAGTCAGGCAAAGACAACGCCGCAGGCACTGAGGCCTACGACGTCGTCGTGGTCGGCGCGGGGTTTGCCGGAATGTACATGCTGCACCGGCTGCGCAGGCAGGGATTTTCGGCACGGGTCTATGAGCAGGGCGGCGATGTCGGCGGCACCTGGTACTGGAACCGCTATCCCGGCGCGCGCTGCGACGTCGAGAGCATGCAATATTCCTATTCCTTCTCGGACGAATTGCAGCAGGAATGGAACTGGAGCGAGCGCTACGCGCCGCAAGCCGGAAATTCTGAAATACGCCAACCACGTCGCCGACCGCTTCAATCTGCGAGCGGACATCCAGCTCAATACGCGCGTCGATCGCGCCGCCTTCGATGAGAATACCAGCACATGGCGGGTAACGACCTCGGACGGAAAGACCGTGACGGCAAAATTCGTCGTGCTCGCCACCGGCTGTCTCTCCAATGCAAGGGTGCCGGATATCAAGGGCCTAAAGGATTTCAAGGGCAAGGTTTATCACACCGGCCATTGGCCGCATGAACCGGTGGATTTTACGGACAAGCGCGTCGCCGTGATCGGCACCGGCTCATCGGCGATCCAGTCGGTGCCGGTGATCGCCGAGCAGGCGCGCCATCTCTATGTGTTCCAGCGCACGCCGAATTTTTCCATTCCCGCCCGCAATGCCGAACTGACGGCGGAGGAGCGCGAGGCGTTCCGCAAGAACTATCCCGAGATCAGGCGCTTTGCCCGCGAAGAGGCGCGCAACGGCATCTATGCCGAACTACCCGACCGCGGCGCGCTCGACGACGGCGACAATGCGCGGCGCGCCAAATATGAGCAGCGCTGGGCCAAGGGCGGTCTCACCTTCATGCTCGCCTACAACAACCTCCTCCTTGACAAGGCCTCCAACGACACCGCCGCCGATTTCGTCCGCGACAAGATCGCCGAGATCGTCAGGGATCCCGAGACCGCAAAACTGTTGCAGCCTGACAATCACCCGATCGGCTCCAAACGCATTTGCGTCGATACCGATTATTACGCGACCTTCAATCGTCCGAATGTGACGCTGGTCGATATCCGATCAAATCGGATCGAGGAGATATTGCCGAACGCCGTGCGCACGGGCGGCAAGAATTACCAGATCGACGCGTTGGTGCTGGCGACCGGCTTTGATGCGATGACGGGGTCGGTGGCTAAGATCGATATTCGCGGCCGTCGCGGACAGACGCTGAACCAGAAATGGGCCGAAGGCCCAAAAACCTATCTCGGCCTGATGAGCGAAGGTTTCCCCAACCTCTTTGTCATCACCGGACCCGGCAGCCCGTCGGTGCTCTCCAACATGATCGTTTCGATCGAGCAGCATGTCGACTGGATCACCGATTGCCTCGCCTTCATGCGCGATCGCGGCTTGGAGACAATGGAAGCCACGAAGGCGGCCGAGGACAAATGGGTTGCGCATGTCAATGAAGTGGCGCACCAGACGCTCTATCCGCAGGCCAATTCCTGGTACATGGGCGCCAACATCCCGGGCAAGCCGCGCATCTTCATGCCCTATATCGGCGGCGTCGGCATCTATCGCCGCATCTGCGACGACATCGCGGCGAAGGGCTATGAGGGATTTGCGATGGCGGGTGTGATCGAGGGGGTGCGAACGGTCGCTGCATCTTGAGCACCATCCCTGGGCGAAGCGTCAGTGACAATTGTCGACTATTCGATCACCTCGTCGGCGCGGCCAAGCATTAAGAGTGGGAACGTGATGCCCAACGCCTTGGAAGTCTTGAGATTCAAAAACAGTTCAAGGATCGTTCGAACAGGGCACGACGCCTCTTGCCGGCTAAAGATCGTGGAGAAGTCAGGCCTCGTTGATCTGTAACTTGTGCACTAGACGTTGGGCTGGCTAACTGGACTTGGGGTGGTTGGCGCGCTTCGAATCCCTGTTCCCTTGATGGAACCCGGATTCGAAGCCTTGATGTGTGACGGGGACCGCAGGATGTCGTTGAGGTTATTGCCCCTCGGGGGATTGGCTGTGGCGCTTTGCGTTGGGATGGCTTCGCAGGCCCAGGCGGCGGAGCACTCCGGGATCGTTCATCGCGCATCCTGTGCCGTTGTTCGATATTACGTCGCCAAATATTCGGCCAGCGCCGCCGAGATATGGGCACGCGGTCATGGCGCCACCGAAGCCGAGATCGAGGCCGCGCGGCATTGTCTCAGGAAAGAACCCGCCGAAACCGTGCAGGCTGCCCGCTGGTTTGGGCAATAACCTGGCCGCGCGGCCCGTTGGGCCCTCGCGATGACGGACGGCTGTCAAAACGCCGTATACCCGCCGTCGATCACAAAACAATCGGCGGTGTGATAGGACGATGCCTTGCTCATCAGATAGACGGCGATGCCGCCGAAATCCGCCGGTTTCGCCGAACCGCCGCATCGGGATTCGCGGCATCACATTGGCTACGAATTTTTCGTTGGCCATGATGCCGGCCGTCATGTCGCTCTTGATCCAGCCCGGCAGGATGGCGTTGGCTGTCACGCCCTGACGCGCCAATTCTACCGCAAGCGCGCGGACCAGCGCGTTGATGGCGGCCTTGGTGGCGGCATAATGCTCGTTGCGCGCGGTGCCGAACAGCGATGCCAGGCTCGAGGTCGCAACCAGCCGGCCAAAGGCATCGCCGGCGGCCGCGCGTTCGGTCATGTGGCGGGCGGCCGCCTGAAAGGCGTGGAATACGCCGTCGAGATTGGTCGCGAACATGTTGCGCCACTGCTCTTCGGTGCGGTCGATGAACGCGTGGCGTCCGCCGCCGCCAATGCCGGCATTGGCAAAGCAGCCGTCGACCCGGCCGAAACGCTCAAGCGCTGCGGTCATCGCCGATTTGACCGAAGCGGGATCGGTGACGTCGCAAATACGGGTGTCGACCTTGCCGGCGCAACCGGCCATGGTCGCGGCGGCGCTCTTGTTCTTCTCCGCATTGCGGCCCCAGATCGAGACGTTGCATCCGGCCGCGGCCAGCGCCTGCGCGATGCCTAATCCGATGCCGCCATTGCCGCCGGTGATGACGGCCACGCGGCCGGTGAGATCGAAAATACCCATGAGCGTTTCCTGTCTGGTCTGGCGCGGCCCGCGCGTCCGATGGCGGGCGGAGTTTCCCATTACAAGCATGGACAAGCCCTCCCGGAAAATCAAATATGGGCTCAAGCCTGGAGCCCTTTGTACCGCGGTAGGAAATAACGCGGGGCCACAACCGAAGAGGAAACAAATGCAGTTCGCGCACACCACGCTCGATTTCGAGGGACCGGTCGCCGTCCTCAAGCTCGATCATCAGGAGGTGATGAACGCCGTCTCGCTCGACATGCTGGCGGGCCTCGTCGAGGCACTTGAGGCGGTGGAAGACAAACGAGATCAGGTGCGTTGCCTGGTGATGACGGGCGCAGGGCGCGCGTTCTGCAGCGGCGCGAATCTCCAAGGCCGCAACGTGCAGAAGCCGGGGAAGAGCGGTGCCGGTGCGGCGCTCGAGACCGCGTTTCATCCTTTCCTGCGGCGGTTGCGTAGCTTGCATTGCCCGCTGGTGACCTCCGTCAACGGGGTCGCCGCCGGCGCGGGCATGAGCTTTGCGCTGATGGGAGACATGATCCTGTGCGCGCGCTCGGCTTATTTCCTGCAAGCGTTCCGCCGCATCGGCTTGGTGCCGGATTGCGGATCGACCTGGCTGTTACCGCGGCTGATCGGCAAGGCGCGCTCGGTCGAATTGTCACTGATGGGCGAGCGGTTGCCCGCGGAGAAGGCGCTGGAGTGGGGGCTTGTCAATCGTGTCCTTGACGACGCCGATCTCTGGAAGGAGACGATGAAGCTCGCTCACGAACTCGCGAGCGGTCCGACGATCGCGCTGTCGCTGATCCGCAGGCTTTATTGGGACAGCCCGGGCAATTCATTCGAAGACCAGCTCAACCTAGAATTCGAATCGCAGCGTCTGGCCGGCGCGACCGAAGACTTCAAGGAGGGCGTCACCGCGTTCCTGGAAAAACGTCCGGCGAAGTTCAAGGGCAAGTAATGGAAGCGCCGCTTGCCCGCTGCGTCGCCGCGTGGTGCTCCGGCGCGACCGGCGTGGTCGGCGCTGTTAGACTATCGGGCGGCGCCAGCCAGGAGACCTGGTCGTTCGATGTCGTGCATCCCGCCGGCAATATCGGCGCGATCCTGCGGCGTGCGCCGACCGGTTATGGTGGAGCTCCAGCGCGGGCGGCGGGACTCGATGCCGAAGCGGCGCTGATGCAACGCGCCCACGCCGCCGGCGTGCCGTCGCCGCGGGTGCTTCATGTGCTCAAACCCCAGGACGAACTCGGCACCGGCTTCATCATGGAGCGGGTCGAGGGCGAGACGATCCCGCGCAAAATCCTGCGTGACGACCAATATGCGCAGGCGCGGCCGCTGCTCGCGCGCCAGCTAGGCCAGGTGCTGGCCGCGATCCACGGATTGGCTCTGACGGAACTGCCAAAGCTTCGCCGCATGACGGCGACGGGCGAAATTGCCGAGCTTGAAAGGGACTATCGCAGCTTCGACTGGCCGAGGCCGGTGTTCGAGCTGGCCATTCGCTGGCTGCGCGATCACGATCCGGGGCCGCCGGAGCAGATGACGCTGGTGCATGGCGATTTCCGCCACGGCAATCTCATCATCGGACCCGAGGGGCTGCGCGCGGTGCTCGATTGGGAACTCGCGCATATCGGCGATCCGCTGGAGGACCTCGGCTGGGTCTGCGTCAATTCGTGGCGCTTTGGCGAGATCGACATGCCGGTCGGCGGTTTTGGCGCTCGTGAGGAGCTGTTTGGCGGATACGAAAAGGCCGGCTACCGCGTCGATCCCGCGCGCGTCAAATTCTGGGAAGTGATGGGAACGCTGCGCTGGGGCGTGATGTGCTGCGGCATGATGCAGCGCTTTCGCACCTCGCCGGAGCATTCGGTCGAGCGCGCGATGATCGGCCGCCGCGCGTCGGAGACCGAGATCGATTTGTTGCGGTTAGTGGCGCCGCGAGGGCGGGCATGATCCTGAACCGGCTTTTCGATGAGCTCATGCCCAACAGAGACGAGAACATGACATGCAGGACGAACCAACACCGGAAGAACTGATCAAGGTGGTCGCAGATTTTTTGCGCAACGATATTGTGCCCGCGATCAGCGGACATGATGCGTTCAAATTGCGGGTCTCGATCAACGCGCTCGACCTGGTGGCGCGTCAGCTGAGCCTGGCTCAGGCCAGCGATGCGGCCGAAACGGCGCGGCTCGAGGAATTGCTGGGCGAGCAGGGCTCGCTCGCCGAACTCAACCGCTTGCTCGCCGGTCGTATCGCCGAGGGTAAGGTCGACTTGCAAACGCCGGGGCTCGCAGGTCATTTGTGGCAGACCACGATGGACAAGCTCGCGGTCGACCAGCCGAACTATGCCTCCTACAGGAGGGAATTGGGAAGGAAGGACAGCTAGCGCCGCCATATCCAGCGCGGCTAATTCGTGATTGCCGCGCGACACCAGGACGACATCAGGGAGAACCGCCGTGGACTTCGCATTGCCGGCCGACCTCGTTGCTTATCTCGCCGAGCTCGACCGCTTCATCGCGCAGAAGATCAAACCGATCGAAGACGCAGACGACAACATCCGCTTTTTCGATCACCGCCGCGAATGGGCGCGTACCGATTTCGAAAATGGCGGGCTGCCGCGGCGGGAATGGGAAGCGCTGCTGCGCCGCGTGAAGGACCTTGCCGATGCCGCCGGCCATTTGCGCTTTGCGATACCAAGGCGCTATGGCGGCAAGGACGGCTCCAACCTCTGGATGGCCGTGATCCGCGAGCATTTTGCCGCTATGGGATTGGGCTTGCACAATGATTTGCAGAATGAGCATTCCATCGTGGGAAATCTGCCGCTGGTGACCATGCTCGACCGCTACGGCCGCGACGACCAGAAGGCCATGATCGAGGGCTCGATCACCGGGAAATACCGTATCACCTTCGGCCTGACCGAGCCCGAGCACGGCTCCGATGCAACCCACATGGAGACCCGCGCCGTGAGCGCGACCCGCGATGGCGCCCCGGGGTGGGTGATCAACGGCGAGAAGATGTGGACCACCGGCATGCATGTCGCGACCCATTGCGCGCTGTTCGCGCGCACCAGCGGCAATGATGGCGATGCGCGCGGCATCACCTGTTTTCTGGTGCCGGCAACAAGCGCGGGCGTGCGGATCGAGGAATACATGTGGACGTTCAACATGCCGACCGATCACCCGCGCGTCAGTTTTACCGACGTGTTCGTGCCCGAGGATGCGCTGTTTGGGGAAGTGGGGCGGGGCTTGTCGCTGGCGCAATGTTTCGTGCACGAGAACCGGATCAGGCAGGCCGCGAGCTCGCTGGGGGCCGCGGTCTATTGCGTCGAGGAGAGCGTGAAATATGCGCGCGAACGCAAGCCGTTTGGGCGGGCGCTAGCCGAAAACCAGGCGATCCAGTGGCCGCTGGTGGAGCTAGCAACCCAGGCCGAGATGCTGCGGCTCTTGATCCGCAAGACCGCCTGGGAGATGGACCGGCTGACGCAGGCCGAGGTCGAGCACACGCTCTCCGACAAGGTCTCGATGTGTAATTACTGGGCGAACCGGCTGTGCTGCGAGGCCGCCGATTGCGCCATGCAGGTGCATGGCGGCATGGGCTATTCGCGCCACAAGCCGTTCGAGCACATCTATCGCCATCACCGCCGCTACCGCATCACCGAGGGCAGCGAGGAAATCCAGAAGCGCAAGGTCGCGGGATTCCTGTTCGGATACATGGGAGCGGGGAAACATTGAGGGCAGGGACGACGAGATTGGCACAGCCCCTCCAATCGCCGTTTCAATTCACCTGCCGGTCTTTCCCCGCCCAATAAGGATCACGCAGATGGCGGCGCAGGATCTTGCCGGAGGCGTTACGCGGCAGGGCGTCGATGAAGTCAACCGTCTTCGGCGTCTTGTAACCGGCGATGCGTGTGCGGGTGAAATTGATGATGTCGGACGCGGTTGCCTGCTTGCCTTGTTTCATCACCACGATCGCCTTGACCGCTTCACCCCAGGTGTCATCGGGAATGCCGACCACGGCGGCTTCGGCCACGTCGGGATAGTCGCAGATCGCGCTTTCGACCTCGGCCGGATAGATGTTCTCGCCGCCGGAGATGATCATGTCCTTGATGCGGTCATGGATGTAGAGATAGCCGTCCTTGTCCATGTAGCCGGCGTCTCCGGTGCGCAGCCAGCCCTCGCGGCCGAGCGTCCTGGCGGTCGTCTCCGGCAAGTTCCAGTAGCCCACCATGTTGGAGCCGGAGCGGGTGGCGATCTCGCCGACCTCGCCCGGCGGCAATCCTTTTCCATCGGGATCGAGGATCGCAAGCTCGACGCCCGCCAGCGCCTTGCCGGCCGAGCGCATCCGCTCCGATCCCTCGATGTGGTCTTCGGGCGGAAGGGCCACAATGGTGCCGGTGGTCTCCGTCATGCCGTAAAGCTGCACGAAGCCGCAGCCGAACACCTCGATGCATTCCTTCAACAGCGCGGCGGGGATCGGCGAGGCGCCATAGAGCATGTATTTCAGGCGCGAAAAATCGACTTGCCGCGCGCGCGGTTGCCGCACCACGAACTGCATCGCGGCCGGCACCATGAATAATTTGGTGATCTTCGAGTGCTCGATGAAATCCAGCACCTTGGTGGGATCGAACTCCCTTGCGATGACCCCCTTGGCGCCATGATAGAGGCTGACCAGGCCCCAGCCGGAGCCGCCGATGTGGAAGATCGGCATCGCCACCAGCGAAACATCGTTCTCGGTCCACTTGTTCCAGTCGGGCTTTTCGCCCTCGCCGGTCTCCACGAGATTGAGAAGATTGGCGTGCGACAGCATCGCGCCCTTGGGCTTTCCCGTGGTGCCGGAGGTATAAAGCTGGATCGCGATGTCCTGCCGGCTGATCTCGACCCTGGGGTCGTCGGCGCTCTGCGCGTCGCGCCAGGCGGCGTAGTCCTGCCATTCCGGTGCGCCGCCTTCGGTGGTGATGATGGTGCGCAGGTCGGGTAATTGCGACTGGATGGCGCGCGCCTGCGCCACCAATTCCGGCCCGACGAACAGCACGGGGGCCTTGCAATCTGCGACGATGAAGGCGATCTCGGGCGCGGCGAGCCGCCAGTTCACCGGCGCCATCACCACATTGGCCTTCATCGCGCCGAGCAGGAGTTCGAAAAAGATGTCGCTGTTCTTGCCGAGATAGGCGATGCGATCGTGCGGCTTGACGCCGAGCGCCTTGAGCCCGTTGGCGACGCGGTTGGTCAGTTTGTCGAATTCGGCGAAGCTGGTCTCCCGTCCCTCGAATTCATAGGCGATAGCGTTGCTGCGGACTTTCGCCTGCGAACGGATCATGTCGGCAAGGTTGGCCGGTTCCTGCAAAACGGACATGTTTCCCCCTGTGGTGATTGTTCTTGTTTGGCGCAATTCTGGCGCCGTTGCGCGGCAAAGACAATATGGGGGCGTCGCCTGCGTTCCCCGGATGCTGCGCAACGCGCCGCACCAGGGTGCGCTGCTGATCCGGGTCCTTTTTTGCGGGCGACGGGTAGGTCCCGGCTCTGCGGAGCAGCACTTCGCGCCGCACCGCGTCCGGGACACGAGTTAACCCCTCGCGGCGCGGTCCTTTTCGTTCTGCGCTTTGATCGTCTCGCGGGCCTTTTCCCAGTCGGCGTCGGACCAGTCGCGCAATTGGTAGAAGTTGCCGCCCATCGCCAGCGCCTGGCCGCCATCCATCGCGATGGTTTCGCCGTTGATCCAGTCGCAGCCGCCGGAAATCAGGAACACCGCGAGATTCTGCAGTTCCTCCATCCTGCCGACGCGGCCCATCGGGTTCATGGCCTTGGTGCGGGCGCCGGCTTCATCGCCGGGCTTGATGCGCTTGCTCATGCCTTCGGTCGGAATTTCGCCGGGCGCGATGGTGTTGAGCCGGATGCCGTAGCGTCCCCATTCCGCTGCAAGCGACATCGTCATGGCATGGACTGCGGATTTACTCATCGCCGACGGCACCACGTAAGGGCTGCCGTTACGGACCCAGGTGACGGTGATGGACACCACATTGCCGGGATGCTTGCCCGCGATCCAGCGCCGGCCGACCGCATGGGTCACATAGAAAGTGCCGTGCATGACGATGTTGGCGACGGCATCGAAGCCGCGCGGCGAAAGGTCTTCGGTGCGCGAGATGAAATTGCCGGCAGCGTTGTTGAGGAGATCGGTAAGCGGCCCGTCCTTGAAGATCGTCTCGATCATCTCATCGACCGCAAGCGCGTTGCGGATATCGACGCCGTGGCTCACCACGCGACCGCCATGCAGGTCCATCAGTTCGGTCGCGGTTTCGTCGCAGACGATCTTGCGGCGGCCGCAGATATGGACCTCGGCACCAAGCTCGAGAAAGCGCCCCGCCATCGATTTGCCAAGTCCGGTGCCGCCACCGGTGACGAGGATGCGCCGGCCCGAAAGGAGCTTTTCGCTGAACATGGCAAGGTTCCGTTCTGACGTGTTCTTGGTTGGTCGATGGACTAAGACCGGGCAAAGGGGCGATTACGGCGGAGCGCCGTAGCGGAGAACCTCCTGGGTGATCGCATCTGGCTGTTCGCAGCGCGGGTCGCGACTTCCGGGCCGACTGGCCAACGCGCGGGGATCCGAAGGAGTAGGTAAAAGGCACTGTTCGCCAACCGACCGCCTCGGCTGCAAGAACAAAGGTTGGCGGTCATGCTCACAGGAATCAACAAGAAATCCACACGTTTTGTCGTCAGCAGCCAGATTTCCCTTGCAAAATTAACCTTTCCTTAACTCTAATCTCAGCGGGCCTCAATTTCTGGTAGAAATGAGAGACTGAGTGGGGACGGTGTAGGGGGTTGTCATGAGCGAATTTGAACGAAATGACGGCAACAAGGGCGAGACCAGCTGCGCGTATTTCGGAGAAGGCGTGGTATTCAAGGGTTCGATAACGGCGCCTGAAAAGATAGTCGTGCACGGGACCATCGAAGGGGAAGTCGTTGCGCGCGACTTGCTTGTCGGGCCGACGGGCACCATCACGGGCAAGGTGAGCGTGGACCAGGCCGATATCCAAGGCAAGGTTTTCGACCGCATTGAGGCCAAGGTTTGCCTCTCCCTGCGGAAGACGGGCCGCATCGAAGGTTCGACCATTTACGGTGAAATCGAAATCGAAAAGGGCGGCGTTCTTTCGGGCGAGGTCGCGACGACCAAGGGGAACGAAGGCTACCGCGCCACGCCGGTTCCCAAGGTCCAGACCAACCTCCCGTTGCCGCCGCACGTGGTGTCGACTTCCAACACCGCCTCAGGCGCTGCCGATCAAAGGTCCGGTGTCGAAAACGGCAGGGTAAGAGCCACCGCTGCGGGCCAGAAGTCGCCATTGTTCGACACCAAAGCCGGCAAGGAGGGGACGGCAACTACGCTGGAGACCTCGGCCAAAAACGGGGCTTGATCCGGCGGTTTTTGGACCGGCGCGTTTGGACGCGTCGGCCCAACAGTCTATATTGAGCGCGCCATCGTTCTCGATGATCCACGGCGGCCTCCGCAAGGAGTCACAGGGGAGAATTCGCATGGATGATCGCGTGCAGGTCACGATCTCGGAAGGCGTCGCCGACGTTCGCCTGGTTCGGGCGGACAAGATGAATGCGCTCGACGCCGCTATGTTCGAGGCGCTCGTCGCGGCGACTGAGCGGCTCGCCACGGAGAGAGGGCTGCGCGCGGTCATATTGTCCGGCGAGGGCCGGGCGTTTTGCGCCGGCCTCGACATGGGGCGCTTCACCGCCATGCAGGAAAGCGGCGGTAACGGGATAGCTGGTGGCGAGAAGCGCGACCTCACCACCCGCACCCATGGCATTGCCAACTTTCCGCAAGCCGCGGTCTGGGGGTGGCGGCAGCTCCCGGTGCCAGTGATCGCCGCGATCCACGGCGTCGCCTTCGGCGGCGGCTTTCAACTCGCGCTCGGCGCCGACATGCGTTTTCTGAGCTCGGATGCGCGGATGTCGATCATGGAGATCAAATGGGGACTCGTTCCTGACATGGCGGGAACGCCGATCCTTGCGAGCCTCGTGCGTGACGATATCCTGCGTGAACTCACCTATACCGGCCGGGTCTTCTCGGCGCAGGAAGCTCTGAGTTATGGCCTGGCGACCCGCATATGCGAAGACCCGCGTGCGGCCGCCTTCGAGGTCGCGCGCGAAATCGCGGGCAAGAGTCCCGATGCGATCCGTGCCGCAAAACGGCTTCTGAACAAGCTCTCCGTCGATCCGGGTCCGGCGCTGTTGGCCGAATCCGTCGAGCAGATGAAACTGATGGGTAGTGCCAATCAGCTTGAAGCCGTGCGCGCCAATATCGAAAAGCGCAGCCCGCGCTTCGTCTGATCTTATGGGCCGCCTTCGCCGGAATAGGCTATGATGGCTTTCTGCGCGCATTCGCCCGTTTCTTGGTCTTGCGCCGGGTCTAAAAAATTGCAACTCAAGGGTGCCGGGCAGTCTCTGGAGCATTTTAGCGATGTCACCCCAGATCATGCCTTCCGACACCGAGCTTAAGTCCAGCCGCGCTGAGGAAACAGCTGCGCTTGAAGAAGACGCCAGGCTGCGGAGTGACGTCCGGCTGCTCGGGCGTATCCTCGGCGACACCGTGCGCGACCAGGAAGGCGCCGATGTGTTCGATCTGGTCGAGCGCATCAGGCAAACCTCGATCCGGTTTCACCGCGATGACGACAAGCCGGCCCGCCGCGAGCTCGAACTCATCCTCGACAGCATGTCGACCAGCCAGACCGTGCGCATCATTCGCGCCTTCAGCTATTTTTCGCACCTTGCCAACATCGCCGAGGACCAGAACAACATCCGCCAGATGCGGGCGCGCTCCAAAGCCGGGGGGACGCCGCGGCCCGGGACGCTGGCACTGACGCTGTCACATGCGCGGGCGGCCGGCATTGGTGCGGTCGACCTGCGCAGGTTCTTTGCGGCCGCTCTCGTCAGTCCGGTACTGACCGCGCATCCGACCGAGGTGCGCCGCAAGTCCACCATCGACCGCGAAATGGAGATCGCTGCCCTCCTGGACCGACGCGAACGCGTGCAGTTGACGCCGGAAGAACTCGAGGCGAGCGACGAGCAATTGCGCCGGGCGGTGCTGACATTGTGGCAGACCAACCTCCTGCGCCGCACCAAGCTCACCGTGCTCGACGAGGTCGCCAACGGCCTTTCGTTTTATGATTACACCTTCCTGCACGAAGTGCCGCGGCTGCACTGCAGGCTCGAGGACCGGCTAAACGAGGGCGAGGGCACCGTGCAGGGCGAACTGGCCTCGTTCCTGCGAATGGGAAGCTGGATCGGCGGCGATCGCGACGGCAACCCGTTTGTCACGGCCGAAGTGATGCGCGGCACGCTGAGGATGCAGTCGAGCCGCGCGCTGCGTTTCTATCTCGATGAACTCCATGTGCTGGGCTCCGAACTGTCGCTTGCGGCGCACCTTGCCGATGTCTCGAAGGATTTACGCGCGCTGGCCGAGCGATCGCCAGACACCTCGCCGCATCGAAGTGGCGAGCCTTATCGGTTGGCGGTGTCCGGCATCTATGCCCGGCTCACCGCGACCGCCGTGCGGCTGGATGTGGAGATCACGAGAGCGCCGGTCGGCGAAGCCGCGCCTTACGCCAATGTCGGGGAGTTCAAGGCCGATCTCGATATTCTCTACCGCTCGCTGATATCAAACAATTCACGCGTAATCGCGCGTGGGCGGCTGCGCCATCTGCGACGGGCGGTTGATTGTTTCGGCTTTCATCTGGCGAGCCTCGATGTAAGGCAGAATTCGGCGGTGCATGAGCGCATGGTCGCCGAGCTGCTCGACGCGGCGATGCCGGGCATGTCGTATCTGGCGCTGAATGAGGAGGCGCGGATCGCGCTGCTGTTGAGCGAATTGCGTAACGCCCGACCGCTGACGTCGGCATTCGTCAAATACAGCGAGGAAACGCTGGACGAGCTCGCCGTGTTCCATGCGGTCGCCGAAGCGCACGCCAAATTCGGCGCAGACGTGATTCCCCAATGCATCATCTCCATGTGCAAGGGGGTATCCGACATGCTCGAGGTCGCGCTGCTCCTGAAGGAGGTTGGCCTCGTGGTTCCTTCCGGCCGCAGCGCGATCAATATCGTGCCGCTGTTCGAGACCATCGAGGATTTGCAGGCCTCGAGCCGCATCATGGACCGGCTGTTGTCGATGCACGAATACCGCAAGCTGGTGGACAGCCGTGGCTCCGTACAGGAGGTGATGCTGGGTTATTCCGACAGCAACAAGGATGGCGGCTTTGTCACCTCGGGCTGGGAGCTGTACAAGGCCGAGATCGGCCTGATCGAAGTGTTCGAGCGCCATCATGTTCGCTTGCGGTTGTTTCACGGCCGCGGCGGTTCGGTCGGGCGCGGCGGCGGCCCGAGTTACGACGCGATCATCGCGCAGCCCGGTGGCGCCGTGAACGGCCAGATTCGGATTACCGAGCAGGGCGAAATCATCTCGAGCAAATATTCCAACAGCGACGTCGGCCTCGACAATCTCGAAGTTCTCGCCGCGGCGACGCTTGAGGCAAGCCTGTTGCAGCCCAAGCATAGTGCGCCGAGCGTTGAATATCTGAAGGCGATGGATCAATTGTCGGCGCTGGCCTTCAAGGCCTATCGTGGGCTGGTCTATGAAACCAAGGGCTTCGCCGATTACTTCTGGGCCTCAACCGTCATCACTGAGATTGCGACACTCAATATCGGAAGCCGGCCGGCATCGCGCAAGAAAACCCGCGAGATCGAGGATCTGCGCGCCATTCCCTGGGTGTTCAGCTGGGCACAATGCCGATTGATGCTGCCTGGCTGGTACGGCTTTGGCAGCGCGGTGGAGATGTGGATCAAGGAGCACCCCGACAAGGGCATGCCGTTCCTCAAAGAGCTGTATCGCGAGTGGCCGTTCTTCCGCACGCTTTTGTCGAACATGGATATGGTGCTTGCCAAGAGCTCGATCGCGATCGCCTCGCGTTATGCCGAACTCGTGCCGGATACAGCCTTGCGCGAAAGCATCTTTGGGCGCATCCGCCGCGAATGGCAGGTCTCGATCGACATGCTGTTGAACATCACGGGGCAGGAGCGCCTGCTGCAGAACAGCCCGCTGCTCGAGCGCTCGATCCGTAACCGCTTTCCCTATCTCGACCCGCTCAACCACGTACAGGTCGAACTGCTCAAGGAGCACCGCGCGCAGAATCCGGACGAGCAGGTGTTGCGCGGCATCCAGATCACCATCAACGGGATTTCCGCGGGATTGCGCAACAGCGGCTAGCTCATTCCGGGCCACGCGTCCTTCGCGTGAACCCGGAAGAGCGGAAGCGGCTGGTTACGGCTTCATGGCGCCTTGCACGCTGGTGTAAACGGCGTAAAGCGACGTCGAACCGCAGATGTAGAGCCTGTTCCGGTAAGTTCCCCCGAAGCACAGATTGGCGACCGTTTCCGGAATGTGGATCTTGCCGAGCAGATCCCCGTCATGCGCATAGCAGCGCACGCCGTCCTCGTTCGGGTCGCCCCAACCCACGGAGCACCAAATCCGACCGTCGGTGTCGCAACGCATCCCGTCGGTGATGCTGGGTTTGGGCATTTCCGCAAAAACCTTGCCGTTCGAAACCTTTCCCGCCGCGACATCCACGTCGAACACCCGGATATGCGACGGGTTGTCCGGCCCGTCGGTGAAGCCGGTGTCGATCACGTAGAGCTTCTTTTCGTCGGGCGAGAAGGTAATACCGTTGGGCTCCACGAAGTCATCGACCACAACCTTGACCTCACCGGATTTTGGATCCACCCGGTAGACGTTATGCTTCTCCTGCTCGGGCGTGGCCTTGATGCCCTCGTAGTTGCCGCCGATACCGTAAACCGGATCGGTGAACCAGATCGAACCGTCGGAGGCGACAACCGCGTCATTCGGTGAGTTCAGCTTCTTGCCGTTGTATTTGTCGGCGACAATGGTGATCGAGCCGTCAAGTTCGGTTCGGGTGACCCGTCGGCCGCTGTGTTCGCAGGTGATCAGGCGCCCTTCACGGTCAATGGTGTTGCCGTTCGAGTTCATCGACGGCTGGCGGAATACGCTGACGTGACCGTCATCCTCCGAGAAGCGCATGATGCGGTTGTTGGGAATGTCGCTGAACAACACGTAGCGACCGGCCGGGAAGTAAACCGGCCCCTCCGCCCAGCGGAATCCGGTTGCGACGCGCTCAACCGCCATGGTGCCGGCGAAGGCCGGAAAACCCGAAGCGCCGAACCCCCCCTTGGGCTTCTTGAGAGATTCCACGTGGGAATCCG
Organism: uncultured Alphaproteobacteria bacterium; assembly: GCA_963722265.1. Taxonomy (GTDB): domain Bacteria; phylum Pseudomonadota; class Alphaproteobacteria; order Rhizobiales; family Xanthobacteraceae; genus Bradyrhizobium. The sequence continues at coordinate 1,274,738 of CAVRKR010000006.1, forward strand.
GATAGCGGCTCCCGGATAGCGGCCCCAACGGCAACTTGTCGGTCGATCTGGTCGGAACGCCGGTTTCGCCAAATGGCGTTACGGTTGCTGCAGATGCCGCGCTCGCGGTCACGGCTGTAGCGGCCAGCGCCGCGGCGCCCTTGAACAGGAGGCGGCGGTCGAGCGGCTGGTTGTCGAGGAAGGTCAGTGGAGTTGTCATTATTCTCTCCCAGATTTTCTTGGTTAGGGCGGGCACTGTGTGCCCGCATTCGGGCATAAAACGGGCACCCCTCAAGAACAACCTGAGATAGAGAGAAATTCCAGCTTCAGACCGCATCCCAATTGAAAATATCCGCCGAGCGGTCGAGCTTGTAGAATGAAGACTTCAGCGCCGGCATGCCATGCTCGGCAAGGGTTTGCACCGTCCAGCCTTCGCCCCGATGGATCGAGCGTAGCGGGCGTGATTGACTCATCAGGAAGATTTCGTTCATCCGCACGGCAAAGATCTGCCCTGTGACGTCGTTCGCAGCGTCGCTGAGCAGGAAGGCCACGACCGGCGCGATTTTCTCCGGGCCCATCTGCTGGATTTTGGCAACGCGTGCCTTTTCCGCTTCGGTTTCGGTCGGAATGGTGCCGATCAGGCGGCTCCAGGCGAACGGCGACACGCAATTCGAGCGCACGTTGAAGCGGTTCATGTCGAGCGCGATCGATTTCGACAAACCCACGATGCCAAGTTTGGCCGCGGCGTAATTGGCCTGGCCGAAATTGCCAACAAGGCCCGAGGTCGAGGTGAAGTGGACGAACGATCCGCTCTCCTGCTCGCGAAACAACCGCGCCGCGGCATGCGAGACGTAGAACGAACCCATCAGATGCACCTTGATCACCGACTCGAAGGCATCGATGCTCATGCGATGGAAGATCGCATCCCGCAGGATGCCGGCATTATTGACCACGCCGTCGAGCTTGCCAAAACTGTCGATCGCCGTCTTGACGATCCGGCCGGCGGGAACGGCTTCCGCGACGGTTTCGAAATTGGCCACCGCCGTGCCACCGCGCTTCCTGATTTCCTCCGCCACTTCTTCGGCGGGCGAGGCGCTTGAGCCCGAGCCGTCGGCGGCGACGCCGGGATCGTTGACCACGACCTTGGCGCCCTCAGCGGCGCACAGCAATGCGATCTCGCGCCCGATGCCGCGCCCGGCGCCGGTGACGATGATGGATTTGTCCTGGAGTGATTTGGTCATGGATTTTTTTCCCGAGTAGTTCGTTTTCGATCACCTCGCCCCGCTTGCGGGGAGAGGTCGGATTGCGTGCGTCAGCGCGCGATCCGGGTGAGGGGGACTCTCCGCGAGTCCGACCGAGTCGAGAGAGCCCCTCACCCCAACCCTCTCCCCGCAAGAGCGGGGCGAGGGAGCACAAGGCGCTGTGCCTCTCTCTTCGGGCACTATCTTTCGTTCGTAAAAATAATCGTGCCACTCGCCGCAAACATGCCGCCGACGCCGTGGCACACCGAAATCTTCGCACCGGGCACCTGCGCCGGCGCGATGCCGCGCATTTGCCGCACGCTCTCCTGCAACGCATACATGCCGTACATGCCCGAATGCATGTAGCTGAGCCCGCCGCCATTGGTGTTGAGCGGCAGTTTGCCGCCGGGCCTTGTATTGCCGTCAGCGATGAATTTTCCGGTCTCTTCATGCGGCATGAAACCGAGATCGCCCAGGCCGTAAAGCGGCAGATGCGCGAAGGCATCGTAGATCATCAAATGGTCGACGTCCTTGTGGCCGATGCCGGCTTCCCTGAAGGCGAGGGGACCTGCCACCTTGAATGCGCGCGAGCTGTCGAAGGTCTGCATCTGGCTGACCATCGGCGTCTCCACGCTCTCGCCGGTGCCGAGGATATAGACCGGCTTTTTCGGAAAATCCCTGGCGCGGTCGGCCGAGGTGAGGATCAGCGCGCCGCCGCCATCGGTGACGAGGCAGCATTGCAGGATGCGGAAGGGATAAGCGATCATCCGCGAATTCAGCACGTCTTCAGCGGTGATCGGCGCCTTCATGGTGGCGCGCGGATTCTTTGCCGCCCATTCGCGCTGTACGACCGCGACCATGGCGATCTGCTCATGGGTGATGCCGTGGGTCTTCATGTAGCGCAGCACCGGAATCGGAAACATGCTGGCCGGCGTCGAGACGCCGTAGGGAAGCTCAAACTGTCCGTTCAAGCTATCCGGCCCGATCATGCGCGGGGTGCGGCCGATATTCGATTTGCCGCTTTCGGCATGGGTAATCAGCACGGTCTTGCACAACCCGGCTTCAATCGCGGCTGCGGCGTGGCGAACATGCAGCATGAATGAACAGCCGCCCACCGAAGTGCCGTCGACCCATGTCGGCGTGATGCCGAGATAATGCGCAATCTGCTGCGGGGTTTCGACGGCGGTTGCAAATCCATCGATGTCGGACAATTTCAAGCCGGCATCGGCGATGGCGTTGAGCGCGGCATCCGCGTGAAGCTGGATTTGCGACATGTTGGGGATCACGCCGAGTTCGGTGGTCTCGGCCGCGCCGACGACGGCGACCTGATTTCTGCGCATGATACCTAATCCTTCGCCGGACGGAACAAAGGCAGGGTAATGTCGTCGTCGAGCTTCTCGAACGTGATCTCCAGATTCATATCGAGTTCGAGTGCTTCCGGCGTTTGAGGACAACCGACGATATTGGTCATCATGCGCGGACCCTCTTCCAGCTCTACCACCGCAATCGAATAGGGCGGCGCGAAGCCGGGAACAGGACGGTGATGGATCACGTAGCTGTAGAGCCTGGCCTTGCCGCTGGCCCTGAACACGCTGACCTTGCGCGAGGCGCAGCTTGGACAGAAGGGACGGGGCGGGAAATAAACATGGGCGCAGGCATCGCAGCGCTGCAGGCGAAGCTCGTTTGCTCGCGTGCCGTCCCAGAAGTGCCGGGTTTCGGGTGTCGGTTTTGGTCGTGCACGCGCAGGCTCTGCCATAGCGGTAATTTCCCTCCCTGAGCGGGTCGTCCCGCCCGCCTGTCTTGATCTTGATGCGATAATGGACGCCCTCGCGTCAACGGTCCAGCGGACCTGATGCATGCGGCCTATTCCGGTACTCGCATTATTGCTTAGACAGGGGCGCTTGTATCCGCCCAAGCGCCCGCGCTATTGTCGGTCGGTACCAAGAAAAGACCGGGAGGATGTTATGCTGAGGGTGACGGGCGCGGTGGTGCTGGCGGCTTTGACCTTTGCCGCGCCGGCATATGCTGCGGATGCGCCGGCGGAAATCAAGATCGGCACGCTCTATGCGTCCTCAGGCCGCTTTGCCTCGATCTCAATGCCTGTTTTCAGCTCGCTCAAGCTTTGGGCGGATCAGAGAAATGCCGAGGGCGGCATCTATGTGAAGGCCTTCGACAAGAAGTTGCCGGTCAAGCTTGTCGCCTATGACGACCAGAGCAACACCGCGACTGCGTCGACGCTTTACAACCAGCTCGTGACCCAGGACAAGGTCGACCTTCTGGTCGCGGATTCCGGGTCAGTGTTGACCGCGCCCGCCGTGGCGATTGCGCGCGACCACAAGATGTTTCTGTTCGACCAGACCGGAACCGGCGCCAGCTTCTTCTCCAAGGACAATCCCTATATCGCGCTGATGGCGGATCCCGTCTCTACTATTTGGCCCAAGCCTGTGGCGGATTTCATCACGCGCGACGGGCCTGGTTTGGGGATCAAGAAAATCGCCATTCTTTATTCGACCAACGAGTTCACCGGCACTCAGGCGAACGCGTTCCGCAAGTTCGTCAAGGAATCCGGCGCGCCGATCGAAATCGTCTACGACCAGGGCATTCCCACCGAGACCACCAATTACACGGTCATCATCAACAATATCAACAACACTCAGCCGGATGCAGTATTTCATTTTGGTTACGCGCCTAACGACATCGCATTCTTGCGCAATGTTGCCGATGTCGGCGCCAAGTTCAAAATGCTTTTCGCGATCTATCCGGGACTGGAGCCCGAGCTTCTTGAGAAGAACGTTGGCGCCAATGGACTGGATTATGTCTTCACCTATGTTCCGCCTTCGGAGTTGGAATATCCCGTCAATTTCGGCATGAAGCTTAAGGACTACAAGATGGCCTGGGAAAAGAAGTTTCCTGAGGGCAAATTGGAATTCGGCCTCAACGCCGTTGCCGGCTATACCACTGGCCTGGTGATCGAGAAGGCGTTGTCTGTTGCGACGAATCTCGATCAGCTCGAACTGCGTCGCGCCGTGTTCAGTCTTTCCGGAGAACTAAAGACGCTTTGCGGGAATTTCGTTCTCGACGATATGGGTGGCCAGATCGGTGAATTGACGCCGCTCGGCCAACTGAGGCTTGACGACCACGGGCACGTCAAATTCGTCACGGTCTATCCCCACGACGTCGCCACCGGCAAGCCGGTCTATCCGCATCCATGAGCGAAAGCGCGATCGGAAAACGGATGCCGGGAGTTACCCGTCGATGCTGACTTACGCGCTCGTCGCCGGTGTGCTGTTCGGTCTCTACTTCAGCCTGGTCGGAATCGGCCTCAATCTCGTGTTCGGCGTCATGCGCATCGTCAATCTGGCGCATGGCGACTGCCTGATGCTTGGCGCGTTCGTGGCGTTCGGCGTGGTCACGTTGATAGGTATCGATCCGTTGTTCGCGGTGCCTCTCGCCTTCGTGATCTTCCTCATCGCCGGCATGCTGTTGTATTGGGTATTGGTGCCGCGGCTGCAGGGTTCGGCCAATCCGGAGATGCTGTCGATCATCCTGTTCTTCGGGTTATCGCAAGTGATCGAGGCGGTGACGACGATCTTCCTCGGCACCAGCGAACGCTCCATACAAAGCCGCGCGCTTGGTACGGTGCTTTCGACCATCAAGGTCAAATTGTTCGGCGGCAAGCCGGATAGCGGCGGGCCAGTCCTGATCTTCGGTCAAGGATTTCCCGCTTCCTGGGTGATCGCGGCCGTCACCAGTTTGATCGCGATTGCGCTGGTCTACGTCTATTTGTACCGCACTCGCCTCGGGACATTGACGCGGGCAGTGATGTCGCGGCGCGAGGAAGCCTTCGCGACCGGCATCGACGTCGATCGGGTTTCGGCTGCCGCCTTCGGCATTGGTTTGGGATTGGCCGCGGTCGCGGGCATATTTGCGCCCTTCATGTTCGGCTCGGTCACGCCGGCTTTCGGCGCCGACGCAACCGTGACATCGTTTGCAATCGTGGTCCTGGGATCGCTCGGCAATCCCCTAGGTACCGCGCTTGGCGGCGTGGTCTATGGCATCTGCTATATGGTGGTGCAGACCTATCTCAGCTCATGGGCGGATCTGCTGCCCTACGTGCTCTTGATCTTAATCCTCCTGCTTCGTCCAAGCGGGCTGCTCGGAAGGCGGGTGCGTGTTGCCTAGCGTCTTCAAGCATACACTGTTTCTCGTCGTTCCGCTGCTCGCCATCTTTGCGATCCTGCCGGGCGTCTATCAAAATCATCTCCTGCTGTTCAACTTCGTGATCTTTCTGATTCTCGCCCAGGGCGTGAACATCATCTATGGCTTCACCGGCTATCTGCCATTCGGTTATGTCGGCTTCTTCGGCGCCGGAGCCTACGGCTTTGCGATCCTGGTGATGCATTTTCAGGCGCCGGCGATAGCCGCGGTGCTCGTCGCCGGGTTGGTCGGGGTCGCGCTCGGTTTGTTGCTGACGCCGCTGTTGCGGCTTTCCGGCGCCTACTTCGCCATCGCCAATCTCGCGGCCTCGCTCGCGGTCCTACACTTCGTCGCCAATCCGGCGCTTGAGAGCATCACGCGTGGTCCCTACGGCGTCTCGCTCACGGGCACGTTCAATCCGACGCTCGCTTACGCTGCCGCGATTGTCGTGCTGGCGTTGACGCTCGGTCTTGTCGTGTTCCTCAAGAACTCGCGCTTCGGTCTGGCACTGCAGGCGGTGCGGGAGGACGCCGTTAGTGCTTCAATGGCGGGCGTCAACGTCGTGCGCATGCGCATGATCGCGTGGCTTGCTTCGGCGCTGGTGGCGGGTCTCGCCGGCGGCGTCTACGCTTGGTACGTTTCGGTATTCTATCCGGACAACGTCTTTTCCGGCGAATTCAGCATCTTCGCCATCGTCTTTGCCCTGTTCGGCGGGGTGGCGACGATCTCGGGGCCGATTGTCGGCGTCATCATTCTGTATGGCGTCTACAATCTGATCGGATTCACCACGCCGCAATATTTCCAGCTGATCTATGGCCTCTTGATCATGGGGCTTGTGCTGTTCCTTCCCGCGGGCCTGGTGTCGCTCGCAACCCGCCGGGGATGGCATGTCCCCTGACCAGGCGCCCATTCTCACCGTCTCGAAGCTCGTGAAGCGGTTCGGCGGCTTTTACGCACTCGACGGGTTGAGTTTCCATGTCGCCTCCGGCGAGATTCTTGGATTGGTCGGTCCCAACGGTTCGGGCAAGACGACCGCGATCAATGTGATCTCGGGTCTGTACGCGCCCGACGGGGGCGACGTCGCGCTCGATGGCTCCTCGATCGGCGGGGTGGCATCGCACAAATTGGTTCATCGCGGCATCAACCGTACCTTCCAGATTCCCAAGCCGTTCCTGTCGCTAACGGTGCGGCAGAACATCGAGGTCGCACTGGCCTATGGGCGGGCGGCGGTGACGCCGCCGACCATGGCCGAGCTTCTGGACGAATACCGGCTGAACGAGGTCGCCGACCGTCCGGCGGCCGATCTCAACAATGCGCAGCAGAAAATGCTCGACCTGGTGCGCGCGCTCGCGACGCGGCCGCGGCTATTGTTGCTCGACGAACTTGCCGCCGGACTCAATCCGGCGGAGCTCGACTGGATCGCCGAGCGCATCAAGGCGCTGGCGCGAGGCGGGGTGGCGATCATCGTGGTGGAGCATCTGATGGGCTTCATCGAGCACATCACCGATCGCGTCATCGTCTTGAACGCCGGCAAGGAGATTTTCGAAGGTAAGCTTGCGGTTGCGGTGCAAGTTCCGCAGGTGATCGAGGTGTTCCTGGGAGGCGAGCATGCCGCCTGAAGCAGCACCTCTCCTGAAGGCGGATGGCGTCGATGCCGGTTACGGCACCATGCAGGTGCTGTGGGGCGTCGATCTCGACGTACGAGCGGGCGAAACTGTGCTGCTGTTGGGGGCGAATGGCGCCGGCAAGACGACGTTTCTCAAATCATTGGTCGGTCTGGTCGAGGCGCGGCATGGCAGCATCAAACTCGGCGGCGAGGACGTGACGCGGATGCGCTCCAGCGCGCGGATGCGGCTCGGCATGACCTATATGTCGGAGCTTGCGGTTTTCCCGGACCTGTCGATCGAGGAAAATATCCGCATCGGCGCCCAAGCGCTGGGACACGCCGATTCCTCAGCCCGCGTCGAGGAACTCTATGTCACCTTCCCGGCGCTGCGCGAAAAGCGCCGTGCGCCCGCATCCAGCCTTTCCGGCGGCCAGCGCAAAATGCTCGGCATTGCCAAGGCGTTGGCCGCGGAGCCTCGTCTTTTGGTGATGGATGAGCCATCGGCCGGGCTATCGCCGCTGTTCGTCAAGGAGGTGATCCGGATCCTGAGCGACCTGCGCGGAAGGGGACTTGCTTTGCTGATCGCCGAGCAGAATATCGGCTTTCTTGAAGTGGCGACGCGGGTGTTCGTGCTGGAAGGCGGGCGCATCCGTTTTTCCGGAACGGTGGCGGAAATGACCGACAATGAGGCGTTGCGGCGCGCGTATTTCGGGCTGAAGTGATGCGAACGATCAGGATCGGGTCAGGCGCGGGCTATTCGGGCGATCGCATCGAGCCCGCGGTCGAACTCGCCGAAAAGGGCGACATCCAGTATCTGGTGTTCGAATGCCTCGGCGAGCGCACCGTTGCGCTCGCCCAGCAGGCACGGATGAAAAATCCGGAGGACGGCTACGATCCGCTGCTGGAAGAGCGGATGCGCGCGGTGCTGCCGGTTTGCGCATCGAAGGCCATCAAGATCGTCACCAATATGGGCGCGGCCAATCCGCTCGGCGCCGCTCGTAAGACCGCAGAGATTGCCAAATCGCTGGGACTTTCGTCGCTGAAGATCGCCGCCGTCATCGGCGATGACGTGCTCGATGCCTGCAAGGCAGGCGACCTTCCGATCATGGAATTCGAGGGTTCGATCAAAAAGCTCGGCAACCGGTTGTTATCGGCCAATGCCTATCTCGGCGCTGAGCCGATGGCGGAGGCGTTATCCGCGGGCGCCGATATCGTCATCACCGGGCGGGCGTCCGATCCCGCGCTGTTTCTCGCGCCGATGATCCATGCCTTCGGCTGGGCGATGGATGACTGGAACCTGCTGGGGCAGGGCACCGTCGCCGGCCATTTGCTCGAATGCGCAGGCCAGATCACCGGCGGCTATTTCGCCGATCCCGGTTACAAGGATATTCCGGATCTGGCGCGGCTCGGCTTTCCCATCGGCGAAGTCGGCGAGGACGGCAGTCTCGTCATCACCAAGGTGGCAGGCTCCGGCGGTGCGGTGACCGCGCAAACCTGCAAGGAGCAGCTGCTCTACGAGGTGCACGATCCCACTCAATATGTCCAGCCCGACGTGACGGCGGATTTCTCAAAGGTGAAAGTCGAGGAGATCGGAAAGGACCGCGTGCGCGTCAGCGGCGGACGCGGCAGCAAACGCCCCGCGACGCTGAAGGTTTCGGTCGGCTATGTCGACAGCTTTATCGGGGAAGGCCAGATTTCCTATGCCGGCCCGGGTGCCTTGGCGCGCGGGCGGCTTGCGCTCGAAATCGTTCGCGAGCGGTTGAAATTGACGGGCGTGGCGGCAAGCGAATTGCGGTTCGAGCTGATCGGCGTCGATTCGCTCCATGGCCCCCAGGTCTCGGCGCGGAAAAGCGAACCCTACGAGGTGCGCGTGCGGGTCGCCGGCCGCACCGAAAATTTGCGCGAGGCCGTCAGAATCGGCAACGAGGTCGAAACGCTCTACACCAATGGTCCGGCCGCCGGCGGCGGGGCCTTCAAATCTGCGCGCGACGTCATTGCGGTGGCTTCCGTCCTGCTGCCGCGCGAACTGGCAAAGCCGCAGATTAAATTCGTCGGGGGCGGATAGCGATGAAGCTGCGCGAGATCGCCCATTCCCGCACCGGCGACAAGGGCAACACGTCAAATATTTCCGTGATCGCCTATGACGAGAAACATTATCCGCTGTTGCTTGAGCAGGTCACAGCAGCGCGGGTGAAGGCGCACTTTGCCGGTGTGGTCGAAGGCGAGGTTGTCCGTTATGAGCTGCCCAACATTTCAGCGCTGAATTTTGTCATGAGCCAGGCGCTGGGCGGTGGGGTGACGCGGTCGCTTGCGCTTGACGCGCATGGCAAATCGCTCAGCTCGGCGTTGCTCGATCTGGAAATCGAAGCCGTTCCGGTCGATAAATAGCCGAACGCCGAGGCGAGACAACCATGCCGAATACCGCGACGCTTGCCGCGCTGGCCGACGATCTCGAAGGTGGCCGCACCAACGCGCGAAAGCTTGTCGAGGAGTGTCTCGCGCGGATCGCCGACAAGTCGGGCGAGGGGTCTCGGGCTTTCATTCATGTCGATATCGAAGCCGCGATCGAGGCGGCCGAGGCGATGGATCGGCTGCGCCAGGTCAAGGCCGCGCCGTCGCGCTTTGCCGGCATTCCTGTCTCGATCAAGGATCTGTTCGACATCAGGGGGCAGGTGACCCGCGCCGGCTCCCGCGCGCTGGAGGATTCGGCGCCGGCGGAAACCGACGCGCCTGTGGTGGCGCGGCTGCGCCGTGCTGGCTTCATCGTGATCGGCCGCACCAACATGACCGAGTTCGCCTATTCCGGGATCGGCATCAACCCGCATTACGGCACGCCAAAAAGTGTCTGGCGGCGCGGCGTCGGCCACGTGCCCGGCGGATCGTCTTCGGGCGCGGCGGTGTCGGTCGCAGATGGCATGGCCCATGGCGCGCTCGGCACCGACACCGGCGGATCGTGCCGGATTCCGGCCGCCTATAATGGCATTGTCGGCTTCAAGCCGACGCAGCGGCGCGTGCCGCGCGAGGGTGGCGTGCCGCTGTCGTTCACGCTCGACAGTTTCGGACCGCTTGCGCGCACGGTCGGCTGCTGCGCGGTGCTCGATGCGGTGCTGGCCGATGAACCCGTGCAGCCACTGCAGCCGCGGCCGATCAAGGGCATGCGGCTGGCGGTGCCGACCACCGTCGCGCTCGACGAGCTCGACGATGAGGTGGCGCGAACCTTTGAGAGGGCGCTGGAAACGCTGTCGCGTCACGGCGCGCTGATCGAGCGGATCGCGGTGTCGGAATTCCTCGATGTCGGCGTGATGAATGCCAAGGGTGGCTTCGCCGCGGCGGAAAGCTACGCCTGGCACCGCTATCTGATCGCGAGCCACGGCGACATCTACGATCCCCGCGTCTCTCAGCGAATCCTGCGCGGCGAGGCCATCAGCGCCGCCGACTATATCGATCTCCTGGAAGCGCGGAAGTCGCTGATCGCGCGCGCCACGGTTCGACTTGCGCCCTATGATGCCGTGGCGATGCCGACCACCGCAAATTCCCCGCCGCGGATCGCCGATCTCGCCGACGACAAGGCCTTTGCGAAGGCGAACCTGCTGTCGCTGCGCAATTGCACGCTGATCAACATGATCGACGGCTGCGCCATTTCGCTGCCCTGTCATCGCGAGGGTGAGGTGCCGGTCGGATTGATGCTGGCCGCGTCCGGCGGATCGGATCGGCGTATCTTCGAGCTTGCCGCGGCAATGGAGGCTGTGATCCGTGTTTGACCTGACATTTACCGTCGACGCCGAGGACACCACGACCCCGCTGACGCTCGCCATCGACCAGGCGGTGATTGCGGGGTGGACCGGGCGCGATCCGGTAGCCCGCGACAAGCACATCGCCGAGCTGGAGGCGATCGGGATCGCGCGGCCCGCGACGACGCCGATCTACTATCGGGTTTCGGCGCGGCGGCTGACCACCACCGACAGCATCGAAGTCTGCGGCGGCAATTCCAGCGGCGAGGTCGAATTCGTGCTGATCGGCTGGCAGGGACGGGTCTTCGTGGGTCTTGGATCGGATCATACCGACCGCAAGGTCGAGACCTACAGCGTCACGGTGTCCAAGCAGATGTGCGACAAGGTGATGGCGTCGGTGCTGTGGGAGCTTGAGGACGTCGTCGATCATTGGGACCGGATGATCCTGCGTTCCCATGCGTGGATCGGCGGCAAGCGCGTCCTTTATCAGGAGGGCACGCTCGACAGCATGCTGTCGGTCAAGGAACTCCTTCGCGGCTGCTTTGCGGACGGGAGACTTCCCGATGGCTGCGCCATGTTCGGCGGCACCTTCGCGGCCAAGGGCGGTATCCGGCCCGCCAGCCGCTTTGAATATGAACTGGAGGATCCCGTTCTCAAGCGAAGTATCCGGCATGCGTATGATGTGATCGAGATGCCGGTGCTGGGGTGAGAGCCTTGGCGACGAATGCGACGAAGGCAACCGCCCCGTCATTGCGAGCGAAGCGAAGCAATCCACCCGACCGCAAAGCAAGACTGGATTGCTTCGTCGCTAGCGCTCCTCGCAATGACGAGAGCGCAGACCTGCCAGAAATCGGGTGGCGCTCTGTATCCCGATTTGCGAAAATCGCGCCCATGAAATCAGCCACAAAGCCAAATATTCGCCCATCCGCCCCGAGTATCGCCGCGCGTGTGGGCGCGATCGATTGGACACGAGCCGCCAGCGACCTCGACGCACAAGGTTGCGCCGTGCTGAAAGGCCTGCTCCCGGCGGAAGCATGCCGCGCGCTCGCGGCGCTTTACCCAGATGATGCGCATTTCCGCAGCCGCGTGGTGATGGGACGCCACGGCTTTGGCCGCGGCGAGTACAAATATTTTTCCTATCCGCTTCCCGAATTGATCGCGGAATTGCGCGCCTCGCTCTATGCGGAACTCCACGGCTCAGCCAATCGCTGGAACGAGACCATGGGGATCGATTTTCGCTATCCCAAACGACACGACGTATTTCTCGACCGATGCCATGCCGCCGGCCAGAACAGGCCGACGCCGCTGCTGTTGCAATATGGACCAGATGACTACAACTGCCTGCATCAGGATCTCTACGGCGAGCATGTATTCCCGATACAGGTCGCGATCCTGTTGTCGGAACCGGGACGCGATTTTACCGGCGGCGAATTCGTGTTGACCGAACAGCGGCCGCGCATGCATTCGCGGGCCGAAGTGGTGCCGCTTTGCCAGGGCGACGCGGTGGCTTTTGCTGTGCACGTCAGGCCGGTGCAGGGGACGCGCGGATTCTATCGCGTTAATATGCGCCATGGCGTGAGCCGGATCCGGTCCGGCCATCGTCACACACTGGGCGTGATCTTTCACGATGCGAAGTAAGGGCAAGCCGCATTGACGGTTGACTTGTTTGCCGGCGTTCCCGATGTGCGTCCCGCGCAGGAGCTGATCGCGGAGGGAGCGCTCCTTCTGCGCGGATTTGTCGGCTCCGCGGAAGCCGAACTGATCGCCGTGTTGCGCGATATCGTGGCACAATCGCCGTTTCGTCACATGATGACCCCGGGCGGCCATCGGATGTCGGTGGCGATGACCAATTGCGGAAGCGCCGGGTGGATCACGGATCGAGCCGGCTACCGCTACGCCGCCAATGATCCGGAAACCGGGAAACCCTGGCCCGCGATGCCGCCACTCCTTCTCGACCTCGCAGGTCGCGCGGCCGACCGCGCAGGCTTTGCCCCCTTCTTACCGGAAGTGTGTCTGATCAACCGCTATGTCCCCGGCGCGCGCATGTCCCTGCATCAGGACAGGGACGAGCTCGATTTCGGCGCGCCGATCGTCTCGGTGTCGCTCGGCCTGCCCGCGATCTTTCTGTTCGGCGGACTGAAGCGCAGCGACAAACCGCGCCGGTTCCGGCTCGAGCACGGCGACGTCGCCGTGTGGGGCGGGCCGTCGCGGCTCGACTTTCACGGTATTGCTCCGCTTGCCGACGGCGAGCATCCCGTGATGGGCCGGCAGCGCATCAACCTGACGTTCCGGAAGGTGCGATGACGAGCGTTTTTCCTGCCTACGGCTTCGCCGGATGAATAAAGGCCCATGGGCTGACTTCAGAATCCCTAGGCACTTCGATATCGATCAGGTATGGGCCACCGGCGCCGAGGGCTTTTTCCAGCGCAGGCCGCAACGCATCCGCCGAGGCGACGCGCGTTGCGCCCACACCGAAGGATTCCGCGAGCTTGACGAAATCCGGATTGACCAGATCGGCAGCCACCACGCGGCCATCGAAATGTTCGCGCTGGTCGCGCCGCACATTGCCATAGGCATTATTGTTAAACACCAGCACGACCACGCCGATGTTGAACTGCACCGCGGTCGCCAGTTCTTGCACGCCGAACATGAACCCGCCATCGCCGGTGATGGCGACGACCGGCCGGCCCGGATGCGCGACCTTGGCGCCGAGCGCCGTCGGAAAACCCGAGCCGAGCGTGCCCTGATAGCCCGAGGTGATGAAGGTGCGCGGCTCGTAGATCGGAAAACCGTACCAGGAAGCAAAGCCGACCTGCGACAATTCATCTGACACGATGGCGTTCGACGGCAGGACTTCACGCAGAGTGTTCAGGTAAGCCATTTGTGGCTGAACCTGCTGAATTTCCTTGAGCGCCGCCGCGGAAGCCTCACGGATCGCGACGCGGCGGCCGCTGGTTTTCGCGTAGCCACGCTTTCGAACCGCCGCCAACAACGCGGCTGTGCCGGCCTTGGCGTCGGCGACCACGGCGGCATCCGGCGTGTACCTTCGCATCTCCGTCGGGTCGATATCGATGCGAATCGATCTCAGCGCGTCGGGACGATATGGCCAGCGCGACATCGTCGGCAGTTCCAGCCGTGTTCCGATGCCGATCATGAGATCGGTCTTCGGCCACAGCCGATAGGCCGCCGCCATCGTCAATCCGAGTTCGTGGGCGTTGGAGACGATGCCTCGGCCGCTGCGAAACGCTACCACCGGCGCGTCGATCAACTCGGCAAGCTCCAGAATTTCATCGCGTGCGTGGATCGCGCCGCTGCCGACGAAAATCATCGGCGTCTTGCTGTCGGCGATCAACGTGGCGGCCGACTTGATACGGTCCGGATCGGGCAGCGGCGCCGGGAAGGGATCGAACAGCTTTGCCGGGCCGACTTCGGCGCGCTGCGTGAACACGTCCCACGGCATTTCCAGCGAAACCGGGCCGCGGCGTCCCGACAACATTTCCTGAAAGGCACGGGAAACCGCCGCCGGGGCATTGTCAGGATATTCGATCCGCTCGGCCCACTTCACAAAAGTCCTTAGCGTAGCGAGCTGATCCGGCATTTCGTGGAGATGGCCGCGGCCCTTGCCGAGAAATTGTGTCGGCACCTGTCCGGTAAGGCAGAGAACCGGTTCGTTCGAGCCGAATGCCGTCAACAAGGCAGCGCCCGCATTGAGCACGCCGGGACCGGGCACCACGCTGAACACGCCGGGCCTGCCGGTCGAGCGCGCGTAACCGTACGCCATATAACCGCAGGCTTGCTCGTGCCGCGCGCCGATGACTTTGAGCTGCGCCTGATGGAATGCGTCGAACAGCCCATAGATCTGCGCGCCCGGCAGCCCGAACACGGTGTCGACGCCGTGTGCGACAAGGCCGCTGACGATGGCTTCGCCGCCGGAACTCAGGGTCATGGTATCATCTCAACGTTTGCAGGTATCACTAGCGCTCCGATTCCGAAGTTTGCAAATCATCGCGGCGGCCTATTATGAAAATTCACCGCACTAGGCCTCGTCGATCACGCTGTTGCGCAGCACGCCAATATCTTCGGCCTCCACCTCGATGACATCGCCTGGCTTCAGATAGCGTGGCGGATCGAACCGCGCGCCGGCACCGGTCGGTGTCCCCGTGACGATGACATCACCGGGCACAAGTGTTGTGAAGGTAGAGAGATAGCGGATCAGGTAACCAAAACCGAAGATCAGCCGCGAGGTGCGGTCGTCCTGTCGTGTTTCGCCATTGACCCGCGTCGTCAACCTGACGTCAGCGATCTGCGATGCATCCGTGTAGGGAACAAGCCACGGGCCGAGGCTGCCGGTCGAATCGAAATTCTTGCCCTGGGTGACGTTGAATTTCGCATGTCGCACCCAATCGCGGACGGTGCCTTCGTTGCACAGCGTGATCGCGGCGATGTGGTCGAGCGCGTTGCCTTCCGCGATGTGCCGGCCGGCCTTGCCGATCACGAGGACCAATTCCCCCTCATAGTCGAGCTGGGTGGAGGCCTTGGGGCGCACCAGCGGCGTCTCGTGACCGACGAAGGAGCGCGGCGTGCGCATGAACAGACTCGGATATTTCGGCGCGTCCTGGCCGTCTTTATATTCGGCGTTGCGATCGGGATAGTTCACGCCGATGCAGATGATCTTCTCCGGCGCCGGGATCGGCGGCAGCCAGGTGATGGAACCGAGCGGGTAGTCCACGTCGTACCGCACCGAGTCCTCGGCAAGTCTGATCAGTGCACCGGCCGCAATGACTTCGCGCAGTGTAGCAAATTCCTTACCCCAGCGCGCGGACAGATCAACGATCCCGCGATCGGTCACGGCGCCGTATTTGGTCGAGCCATTGACGGCGAAGGTGGCGATGAGGGCAGAGGTCATGAAGTGTCCAGCAAATGATGCGCAAGCCCTTAACCGGGTGTCATGCCTTTGGCCTTGATGACCAAGACGGCGGCAGGTGAGGTGAGGAAGTCGATAAACTCCCTTGCCGCGGCGGGCTCCTGGGCATCGGCGGCCACGGCGGCCGGAAAAGCCAGCTCCTGTTGCACTTCGGCAGGAAATTGACCGGCGATTTCGACGCCGGGCGCGGTCA
Organism: uncultured Alphaproteobacteria bacterium; assembly: GCA_963722265.1. Classification (GTDB taxonomy): domain Bacteria; phylum Pseudomonadota; class Alphaproteobacteria; order Rhizobiales; family Xanthobacteraceae; genus Bradyrhizobium. Next base: position 1,290,609 of record CAVRKR010000006.1, read on the forward strand.
ACAGGTTGTTCACAAACAGGGCGAGTTCCGCGTCGCCGTTGATGAGCGCCGGGACGATTTGTGCCGGTGCGGTTTGCACGACGGTCTTGGCTTTCATCGCCTCATCGATGCCAAGGCGCTCGAACACCTTCAATATGTAGGCGCCGGCGGCGCTGGCCGGTAGAAAGGTGATGGATTTGGCGTCGAGCAGGGTCTTCTTGAAGGCTTCGAGCGTGCTGACGTCGGGCTTGGGGGCGCCGGCACGCACCGCTATCCCGAACCCGACGCGGGCGATTTCAATGGTTGGTCCGAACTTGGCCTTGGCGGCGTCGTTCTTGAAGACATCGATCGGGACGATCCCGAGGTCGAACGGCTGGCCGGAGGTCGCGAGCTTGATCAGGTTGGGCGCCGTATCGAAATGAATCGCGAGCTTGTGGCCGGAAGCGCGCTCGAATTGCGGGCCGAGTTCGTTCAACACGCCGGTCATTGAGCCGCCGGCGAGCACCTTCAATTCGGCGGCGTGCAGCCCGCCCGTCGGCGAGAGTATGGGCGCCATGCCCAGCATCGAGGCGGCAAGCAAAGACATCTTCATGAGGTTCCCTTGATTTAATCGGCAACTGTGACGTCGGCGACAAACTGCGGCTCACGTACAGCCTGTCCTGGAAATGGCGATCCCTGCTCGAACCACGAGCGCGGCGCTGGCGAGCCCCATAGCGTCTGCCGGCGCGGATCCTTCAGCGACCAACGCATCGGCGCATGGTCGTGATCGCCGGTGAAGTAGTCGCTGGTGTAGAGCTCCAGACGGTGGCCGTCGGGGTCTCTGACATAGAGAAAGAAGGCGTTTGAGATGCCGTGGCGCCCGGGGCCGCGCTCGATATTCTTGAGATAGCCGCTCGAGGCCAGAACGTCGCACAGATGCAGGATGTTCATCGCGGTCGGCACCCAATAGGCGAAGTGGTGCAGGCGAGGGCCTCTGCCGTTGGTGATGGCGAAGTCGTGCACATTGCCCTTGCGATGCAGCCAGGCGGCTGCGATGCGCCCCTGCGGTCCGTCTTCCTCGGCGTATTCGGTCAGCCGGAAGCCCAGCCGCGCGTAGAAGTCGAGCGTGTCCTGAACCTCGGCCGCGAAGACATTGAAATGGTCGAGCCGCTGCGGGTGGCAGCCCTTGTAGAGTTCGTATCGCCGCAACAGATGCGGCCGCTTTTCCATCGATGCATAAAGCTCGAGCTTGAAGCCGAAAGGGTCGGAGAACTGCAGCGTGCGGCCCTGAAACGGTTGCTCGGCGAAGGCGCAAACGACGCCGTTCTCGGAAAAAAAGGCCGCCGCCTTGTCGAGGTCCTGTTCGCTGCCGACCTTGAAGCCGAGACGATTGCAGGCGGCGTTGGCCGCCTTGTGCAGCACCAGCGAGTGATGCTGATGCTCCTCGCTGCCGCGCAGATAGATCGTCTTGTCGTCGCGGTCCTCGACATGCAGGCCGATGGCATTTTCGTAGAATTCGCCGCTGGCGTTCAGGTCGACCACGTCAAGCACGGCGTGGCTGCACCTGACGATGTTGAACGGCGGATCGAAGATGTGCGTCGGCACGGGCATGTGAAACTCTTCCAATCTTCAAATGACCCTCATGGTGAGGAGGCGCATAGCGCCGTCTCCGGACGATGCGGAGCCTTCATCGGGCGCGCGTTCGCGCGACCCGCTGGCATCGCCTTGAGAACCATGAGGCCGGGTAGCTCATCCTTCGAGATGCGCGCAAGAACGCGCTCCTCAGGATGAGGACTGCGTTCCCCGGACGCTGCGCAGCGCGCGAAGCGGTGCGCTGCTGATCCGGGATCCATTGGGTCCCGGCTCTGCGGTGCAACGTGAAGAACGCTGCACCGCGTCCGGGACACGGGGCGCATTGCTTCACAGGCTCTCAGGATGAGGGGAGCTTGCCTGTCACCCATGCTCGGTTTCCGCCTTCAGAGCGCCGTGGATGTTATTGCGTTTCCAACTGGTTTCCTTGTCGTTGATCTGCATGTCGAACGACAGCGCGAACTGGCTGGTGGCAAAGACCGGATCAAGGTGATCGGACAGGATGCGGAAAATATGCTCGCCGGCCTTCTTGCGGGTCGCCAGATCGCGCCCCTCGCCTAGCCGCAGCACCATGGCGAGGAAGCCGTGATGCGGTGACCCGTCGGCGATGGCGTAATGTTCGCAAGCGATGGCACGAACGCGGATGCCACCAAGCGGGAAAATGCCGGTCTCGACCGCCGCCTTGCGGACCACCTCGACGACTTCGCCCATGTCCAGGCGGGAGTCGAGATTGGCGGAGTACTCGATCGTGAAATGCGGCATCTTTCGATCAGTCCAACGATTCTGCGGGGCGTATCAAGCAAAGCTTTAGCCCGATCCTGCCGGAGGACCATAGCCCATGCACATTGATTGGGCACGGGAGTTAAGCGGCGGATCCGAAGGGCAGTCATGTCCGCAGCGGGTCCGCGAACCAATCGAACTCTTGTCCCGGCACGCCGTAGACACGCGGGCGAATTTTCGCTCAAAGTTTTGAAAATGACGAAGGCCAACGCCAAAGCCGGCCTCAGGGGAGGATTGGATGAAGTTGACGCGACGCGAGCTTGTGGCCGATGCAGGTACTACTACACCGTTTGCAGTCGGTGATGCCCGGCCTGCGCTCGGCAAGAAGCAATGGGCGATCGTTCATTCGGCCTAGCCCATGGTCACACTGCAAGTTCCCAATCTGATCGACTTTGTTGCCGACGTCTTTGGCCACGCCGACTCTTCGGAGGAGGAAGCCCGGCGCATCGCGACCTACCTCACGACAGCCAATCTCACCGGACATGACAGTCATGGCGTGATCCGCGTGCCCGTCTATATCCGGTGGAAGAAGATGGGCTCGGTCGTTCCCAACCGGACCGCCGAGATCGTGGTCGATACGCCTTCGCTGGCGGTGGTCGACGGCAAGTTTGGTTACGGGCAGACGGTTGCGCCCCAGGCCGTGAAGATCGGCATCGAAAAATGCAGGAAGTCCGGGCTTGCCGCCGTCGCGCTGCGCAATGCCGGGCATATCGGCCGGGTCGGCGACTGGGCGGAAATGGCGGCCGCCGAGGGCCTGGTGTCGATCCACTTCGTCAATGCGGCGGGATCGGTGCTGGTTGCGCCCTATGGCGGCGTCGAGCGCAGGCTTTCCACCGCGCCTTACTGTGTCGGCATTCCGCGCCGGGGGCAGGGACCTGTTGTCCTGGATTTCGCGACCTCGATCGTCGCCGAGGGCAAGGTGCTGGTCGCAAGCCGCGGCGGCAAGAAATTGCCGATGGGCGCGCTGATCGATCTCGACGGCAACTTGAGCGAAAACCCGGCCGTTCTGTACGGGCCGTATGAAGCCAACGCGCCGCGCGATCATAGCCAGGGCAGGGGCGCGATCCGCGCGTTCGGCGAGCACAAGGGATCGGGTCTGGCGCTGATCTGCGAGTTGCTCGGCGGCGCCTTGACAGGTACCGGCGCGACGGGACCGAACCGCCGCTTCGCCAACGGCATGTTCGCCGTCTATGTCGATCCGGCAATCGTCGATCCCGCCAATTTCTTCGACGGCGAGATTTCCCGCTACATCGACTATTTCAAGAACTCCAAGCCGGCCGCAGGGGTCGAGGCCGTTTTGATCCCGGGCGAGCCGGAGGCAAAGATGCGCGCCGAGCGCACCAGGAACGGCGTGCCTTTGCCGGACGATACCTGGGCCGCCATCGTCAATACCGCGCGCGAGGTCGGCGTGAGCGAGGCGAGCATCCAAAGGGCCGTGCAATGATTTTTTTCCGTCATTGCGAGGAGCGAACGCGACGAAGCAATCCACACTTGCTTATCGTCAAATGGATTGCTTCGCTTCGCTCGCAATGACGGCGGTTTGGACAAACGCAAGGGAAGAACAATGGCGAATAAAGTCAAGGAGATATGGGCGTCGGGCAAAGTGGTGGTGAATGCCTGGCTTGCGATTCCTTCCGGGTTTTCCGCCGAGGTGATCGCGCAATGCGGCTTCGACAGCGTCACGGTCGACATGCAGCACGGCGTTCAGGACTACCTGTCGATGGTGCAATGTTTCCAGGCGATGCACGGCCACCCGGTGACGCCGATGGTACGGGTGCCGTGGAACGAGCCCGGCATCATCGGCAAGGTGCTCGACGGCGGCGCCTATGGCGTGATCTGCCCGATGATCAACACCAGGGAAGAGGCCGAAAGGCTCGTCGCCTACAGCAAATACCCACCGCGCGGAACCCGCTCGAACGGCCCGATCCGGGCAGGCCTTTACGGTACCGCCGGCACCTATCAGAAGACGGCCAACGAGGAGACCGTGTTGCTCCCGATGATGGAAACCAGGACCGCGATCGAGAACATGGAGTCGATCCTCGATGTCGAAGGCATCGACGGGGTCTATATCGGTCCTTCCGACCTCGGCTTCTCCTATGGGCTGGTGCCGAAGCTCGACCGCGAAGAGCCAGAGATTCTCAGGATTTACGAGAAGATCGTAAAGGAGTGCGGCAAGCGCGGTCTGCATCCCGGCATACATTGCAGCGGCGCCGACGGCGCGCTGCGCGGGATCAATATGGGTTTTCAACTCGTGACCCTGTTCAACGACAGCGGCCTGATGGCGACCTACGCCAGGATGCAGATCGCAAAGACCCGAGCTGAGTCCAGCGGCAAGGCGTAAAGTCTCGTGTCCCGGACGCGGTGCAGCGTCTCTTCGACGCTGCTCCGCAGATCCGGAACTCACATGCGGTTAGCATGGACCCCGGATCAGCAGCGCACCGCTCTCGCGAGGCGCAGCATCCGGGGAACGATGCGCGATACATCTTACGGAGACACCCAAATGACCCCGGCACCCGTCATTCGCCTGCACCCCGATGACGGCGTGCTGATCGCGCGTTCCAGCCTCCCGCCCGGCATGGTCGTGGCCGACGGGGTGACCACGGTCGAGCGCATTCCCGCCGGCCACAAGGTCGCGATCCGCGAAATCGCGGTCGGCGAGCCGATCCGCCGCTACGGCCAGATCATCGGCTTTGCGACCGCGCCGATTGCCCCGGGCCAGCACGTCCATACCCAGAATTGCGGCATGGGCGATTTCGCCAAGGACTACGCGTTTGGGGTCGACGTGAAGCCGGTGCCGAATTTCGACCTGCCCGCGACCTTTGATGGAATCCGCCGCCCGGACGGGCGGGTCGCGACCCGCAACTATATCGGCATTCTCACCTCGGTGAATTGCAGCGCGCATGTCGCGGGGCTCGTGGCGGATGTCTTCAAGAAGAACCCGTTTACGGGCGAAAATCCGCTGGCCGATTTTCCCAATGTTGATGGCGTGGTTGCGCTCACCCACAAGACCGGGTGCGGCATGACCCAAAACGAGCCGTTGGCCCTGCTGCGCCGGACCCTTGGCGGCTACGCGCGGCATGCCAATTTTTCCGCCGTCGTCGTGCTGGGGCTGGGCTGCGAGGTCAACCAGATCGGCGGCCTGATGCAGGAGCAGAAGCTGGCCGGCCGCCTGCGCGAACTCGAGATTCAGGAGATCGGCGGCACCCGCAAGACGGTCGAGGCAGGCGTTGCCTTTGTGCGCGAGGCGCTCACCGACGCCAACAAGGTAAAGCGTGAGCCTGTGCCGGCAGCCGAGTTGACGGTAGCGCTGCAATGCGGCGGCTCCGACGGCTATTCCGGCGTCTCCGCCAACCCGGCATTGGGTGCTGCGAGCGATCTTCTGGTGCGGCACGGCGGCACCGTGATCTTGTCCGAAACGCCGGAGACCTATGGCGCCGAACATTTGCTGACGCGGCGCGCGGTCAGCCGCGAGGTCGGCGAAAAGCTGGTGGCCTTGATGCGCTGGTGGGAAGAGTACACCGCGCGCGAGGGCGCCGAGATGAACGCCAATCCCAGCCCCGGCAACAAGGCCGGCGGGCTCACCACGATCCTGGAAAAATCGCTCGGCGCGATGGCGAAGGCCGGCAGCACCAACCTCGTCGATGTCCTCAATTACGCAGAGGCCGTCACCAAGAAGGGCTTTGTGTTCATGGACACCCCCGGTTACGACCCGGTGGCGGCCACCGGGCAGGTGGCGGGCGGCGCCAATCTCGTCTGCTTCACCACCGGGCGCGGCAGCGTGTTCGGCTGCAAGCCCGCGCCCTCGATCAAGCTTGCGACCAACACGCCGATGTACAGGCGGATGGAAGACGACATGGACGTCAATTGCGGCACCATCCTCGACGGCGAGGAGAGCGTGCAGCAATGCGGCCAGCGCATCTTCGACCTGATGCTCAAGACGGCTTCCGGCCAGCCGACCAAGAGCGAGAGCTTTGACTTCGGCGGCGCCGAATTCGCACCCTGGGTGCTTGGGGCGACGATGTAGGGTCGGTGGGGCGCGCGCCTCATGCGTCATTGCGAGCGTAAGCGAAGCAATCCATGTTCCCGCAGGCGGAAGCATGGATTGCTTCGTCGCTTACGCTCCTCGCAATGACGGCTGGATTTATTTCCGCTTTCGGCAGCGTTGCAGACATGGGCGGACTTGCTGCGGGGTCGACCTGGTCGCAAATGACCCTGAACGGAGTGCGCCAGGAAGCTGGCAAAGAATAGGAGGTGGAAGTCCCCCACGGGGAAGGTCTAGCCAACCGCCCCGACCCCGAGTGATGCACGAGGTTCTGCTCGCGAGGGCAGCCGTGAAGCGTTCACAGGGGAGACCACGGGCCAAGTATTGAGCTGCGAAACGGGTCTAATTCCGAGGTGCCGATCTCATTCCGTTGAAGAGAAGGCAACATCGCCCATGACGTACTGGCTTGCATGGGAAGAACCTCGCGCAGTCGGAGACCTTGTGCACGTGGAGAAGTTCTTTGCGCGGAACCTGGGAGGTCTCATCCATGCCCGGACTTGTGTGCCGGGCCGGCTCGGGAAGGCGACAAGCCGCACGCCGAGTATGTACGTGGATGAGAAGTCGGATGAGGCCATAGTGTGCGCTGGGCAGCGCATGAATTAGGAGGGTTAAAGTCCCTCCGGCGCCCGAATGAGGGGCGCTGTATCCAAAGGTGGGGGTAATGCCTCGCCGGCCAGCGGGTTCGCTCGCTGGAGGACAGGGTGTCCGGAGCGATCTGGAATCCGAAGGGTTTGAGGAGAAGTATCGGGCTGTAATCGAATGGGAGAGATCCCTGATGAACAGGTCGGCCAAAGATGGGGTTAGGTCGAGCCCGCAGTATGGGGGCGAAGGCGTTACTCATTCACCCATCGCACCAAGGTGTTTGCTGGCGGCACGATACGGAAGATTTATGCGTGACCCCAGGAGACCTGTCGGTGTCCTGGTTTTAAAACCAGGTAAGCGACCCTATAAGCGAAAGCGAAATGGGAAGCGATGCACCGCCAGGAGTTGGAGAACGTAATAGTACCTGAAGCGCGAGACGAATAACTCGCGTGACCGGCGACGGCGGATCGAGAGTGGTCCGGGGAAGGACGTTCGTGAATGGATCGAGCTTTGAGCGATTGAGGTAGATGAGAAAGGAGCGTGAAGATGGATAGTTCCCTTTGTGAAAAACCCGAACGTCACGCTTCGAGGAGACTATCCGATCATTTGATGTTCGAAGGTCAGAAGCAGGAGGTCCACTCTCTGGTGGACACGGTAGGTCAGCCTTGTCTCACTGATCCCTTCTCTCCGGACCTCGCAAAGCCATTCATGAAAGCGGAATGCGGGAAAACTGCACGTTCCGTTTGAGTGGCGGACGGAGGCGAGCCCTTCAATGGGCGCCTCCTCCGACCCGACACCTGCGAAGCGACTGAACAAGGGGAGGCAACTCCCGGCGGAAGTCGTGGAGGGAAGGGCCTCACCCAAGGGGAACAGCCGTTAGGCGGCCGCGGTTCGGACACTGAGCCGAAATACCGCGTCGATCCGAATAATGGCTGCGCGTCGGGCGACGAGCGTGATTAAATCGTCCATCGCGTGACGTCTGACCCGAGGGAGGAGCCCGGTGCGTTAGCAGCGCACGCCGGGATCTGTGCGGGGGGCGGGGAGAAATCCTCGTCCCTACCGCGACCCTTGGGCTGCCTTTGCTTCATGTTGCTGAAGGCGGCTTCTTTTGCTCAGATAGCCCTCCTCAGTAAGGGGCTAGCTATGACTGATTTCGTGTTGCCCGAGACCCGTTACGCACTCAACGGAGACGTCAATATCGCCTACCAGGTGATGGGCGATGGCCCCGTCGATATCGTCGGAGTTCCGGGCTTATGTTCGCACATTGAGTGTTCGCACGAGTTGACGGGATATACTGCCTCCTTGCGGCGTCTCTCAAAGTTCGCGCGGGTGGTGACCTTCGACAAACGAGGACAGGGATTGTCGGACCGAATTTCGGGCGCGCCATCCCTGGAGGAGCGGATGGATGATGTCCGTGCCATCATGGATGAAATAGGCTCACGACGTGCGGTTCTGTTTGGCTTCTCCGAAGGTTGCCCGATGAGCGTCCTATTCGCGGCGACCTATCCGGAACGTGTCTCACATTTGGTGCTCTATGGCGGTTTTGCGCGTGCCGCGGACCTCAGGCCACCAGGGTTGACGGCGGATGCCCTGGAAGCCCGCCTTGCACAGCGGGTGCGGAACTGGGGCAAGGGCGACATGATGAAATTGGTAGTCGCCAGCCAGGCACATGATCCAAACGCAGTCGTACTGATGGCCAAATTCGAACGGTTGGCGAGCAGTCCAGGCGCCTTGAAGACCATCTTGTTGCTAAATAGCCAGATTGATGTGACTTCGATCCTACCCACGGTCCAGATCCCGACAATGGTGCTGCACCGGCGAACGGACGCTGTGGTGCCGGTTGCGTTAGGCAGCAAAATGGCGATGCAAATCCCTGGCGCGAAATACATCGAATATCCAGACGGCGACCACGCTTTCTGGACTGGTGATACCGAGACCTTGCTAGGGGATATCGAGGAATTCATTACTGGGCATCGCGACCGCGACGCGGCTGAATTTGAGCGTGTGCTCGCAACTGTAATGTTTACCGACATTGTCGATTCGACGCGTAAGGCCGTTGAATTGGGAGACCAGCGTTGGCGCAGCCTACTGGATAACCACGATCACCTCGCGCGCCAGATCATCGAAAAGCATCGTGGCTCTCTGATTAAGAATACCGGCGATGGCGTTCTAGCGACTTTTGATGGACCCGGCCGCGCGATCCGATGCGCCTTATCGTTTAGTACGGCCGCGCAGCAGATCGGTTTGCCCCTACGTGCGGGTCTTCATACCGGAGAAATCGAACTCAGGGGCCGCGATATCGGCGGCATCGCTGTTCATGCTGCCGCTCGGGTGATGGCACATTCCGGATCGAACGAGGTGCTGGTATCGCGGGTTGTCACGGATCTCGTTGCCGGTGCAGGTCTGCAATTTTCTGATCGTGGGTCGTATGAACTGAAGGGCCTTCCCGGCCGATGGGACCTGTTTGCCGCGGCTCGTTGAGTCTGCTCCTGACCCCGAGCGGACATCGGGTCGCAGCACCTAGGGTCGATTATTGGCCGTTTCCCACTCGTCGCCCCGCCCCAAAGTGCTAACTTTAGGTATTGCACAAACGTGGTCTTTTCGAGGGCACCTGCGGAGGGACATCATGATTGACGAAAACAAACTTCAGCAATTCCTGGGAAAGATGATAGGCGATATCGGCGCTGCGATGAGCGTACCGCTGGTGCGGATCGGTATGCGCCTTGGTCTCTACAAGGCAATGGACGGGGTCGGGCCGTTGACCAGCGCAGAACTCGCCACCAAGGCAAACATCTCCGAACGTTATGCCCGCGAATGGCTCGCGCAAAACGCAGCCTCGGGTTATCTGACTTACGACCCAACCAGCCGACGATTCGAGTTGCCGCCAGAACAGGCGATGGTATTTGCAAACGACGAAAGCCCGGTCTTCATGGGTGGTGGATTTGACGTTGTCGCAGCTCTGCATCAGACGCAACCCTTAATCGAAGAGGCATTCAAGTCCGGCGGCGGGGTCGATTGGGGCGAACATGCCGGGTGCCTGTTCTGCGCCATAGGTGCGACGCTGCGACCGCGCTATTTCGCGAATATCATCCAAAACTGGCTGCCGGCCCTAGATGGCGTGGTAGCCAAGCTCGAACGAGGCGCCAAGGTCGCCGATGTCGGCTGCGGCACCGGCAATTCGACCTTCATCATGGCCAGGGCATTCCCAAACTCAACCTTTGTCGGTTACGATTTCCACCAGCCATCGGTTCAGCACGCGACCGCGCATGCCCGCCAGAATGGCGGTGCGGGCAACATCCGATTCGAGGTAGCCAAGGCAAAGGATTTTTCCGCTAAAGATCTCGACCTGGTGACGTGCTTTGACGTGCTGCACGATCTCGGCGATCCGGTGGGGGCCGCAGCCCACATCCACCGTTCGCTTAAGCCCGACGGGACCTGGATGCTGATGGAGCCGCTCGCGGGCGACGCGACGGAAGACAATCTCGGGCCGGTCGGACGCATCGCCTATGCGTTTTCGACCATGGCTTGCGTGCCGGTGTCCCTATCGCAGGAGGTGGGCATGGCGCTGGGCGCCCAGGCCGGACAGGCGAAACTGACCGATGTAATCAAGGCGGGCGGCTTCAGTCTGGTCCGTCGCGCCGCGGAAACGCCCCAAAACATGGTTCTCGAAGCGCGGCACTGATTCTGGTCAACGATAACTCTAACCGTCCCATCTCTGATGTTGGCACCTACCGGCCTTTAACACCGCAGGTCCGCTCATGGCACATCGCGTCATTTCGCTGCCCTGCAGAATCTTGTCGCTGTCGGGGAATAGCGGTCCTACCCCGCGGCCGGGTGAATGAGTGCGAGCGAGGCCCGGCCATGTTTTCGATAGATCGAGAAATCGGAATCCAGCGTCAGGACGGCATGTCGATCATGGATTTCCGACATGCGGACGATGCACGCGTCGGTCAGCGACATCGGAACGTTCCGATATTTGCGAAGCAGCTTGCGCAATTCGGCCATGTGCTCATCGGCCCGAAACGCGACGTTGAGCGCGCCGCTTTCGACGAGCGCCAACATGGCGTCCTGGGCCTTTTCGTAGCGCGCAAGCAAGGTTCGGGCGGGTTGGAGGCGAAGCCGTAACCCGCCACTTCACAAAATGACGGGCCACGATTTTTCAATTTGTATGCGGATGAACGACCCATCGTTTTGGGAGACGGCGGGTTACCCCTTCGGCTTCAACCCGCCCTGATAGGGCCTGTGTGATTTGCCCGTCGGGTCGTTTTCGCGGACTCGCCTTACGACCTCTTGTCCAGCCCCCGTACAAAAAATATTTCTGTTTTTCAGAAATGCAAGTCAGATGTATATCTCGCCCCATCCCGTGCCCCTCAGGAGGGGCGTTGCGCATCGTCACGACGTTGGGTGCGGGATGCGGTGGACGCGGCCCGATGTCGGCGACGATCGGCATCGATCCGCGGACGGTGAAGTCGTGTGGTCCTGACGCCCCGACGCTGGCGTCAAGTTTTCGCTGGGGCAACCTTGCGAAGGCGACGGTGGCAAAAAAGCCCGGTCACCGGGGAGAGCGCGAAGGAAACCGTTAGAACCATTGCGCGGGGAATGCCGGGTGAACCGGTGTGACCGTGGTGACTATGCTCGTATGCTTATTTTATTTTGCATGCGAGGCTGCGGGCGCATAGGGCGCCCGGCATTCCCTGCGCCCTCTGACTTTTCGAGGGCGGGACGTTGCTGCAAAACTCGCGCGAAACAAGCGGCGAGATCGGGAAGCTATGTTCACGGGTACCGTTGATTGAAAAACTGAATCTGCGAACTCTTCACGGTAGGTGTCGTCCCCGCGAACGCAGGGACCAGAACCACAGGTGTTGTTTGAAGCAGAAGCCGTTAGCCACCCTGCCAAAAACGCGAGGCCGCGGCGTATGGGTCCCCGCTTTCGCGCACGGCTGTCCGGGGAAAGTTATGCATAGCAGAAGCTGATCTGGTCTGGGGAGGCTCGATCGCGGGCGGCGGAAGGATTGACCTTGGGAGGTCGGTCGATGTCGGTAAGCGGCTTTCGAACGAACAGGGAGGCACCCACGAGGGCAGCAAAGCGGATGGCCGGCATGATCATGCGACTTTCGCGCGCGGCGATCCGCAGCAGCAGATAAGCGATCATGGCGGCGAGAATTTGCAGTCGGATCGCGTTCTCGGAGCGGCCGAGGAACTTGCGGAGCTTTAGATGCTGCTTGATCCAGCGGAACAGCAGTTCGATCTGCCAGCGGGTTTTGTAAAGCGTCGCGATCTCGATGGCCGAGCGCTTCAGATCGTTGGTGATGAGGGTCAGTTTTGCGCCGTCATCGCGCCTGAGGCGGATGCGGCGCATCGGAATCGGAAGCTTGGCATTGCCTGCGCTAACGAGCTTCACCTCGGCATCGTCGATGATCGTGAAGCCGTCCCCGTTTCGCTTCCGCAGCGGCCGCCAGCGCGTGGCCCTGAAGCGCGCATTCGTCTTCTGGCGGGTGACGAAGCAGGCACCGGCGTTATGAAGCCGCGTCCACCAAGCATAACTGCAATAAGCCTTGTCGAACACGTAGGTCGCGCCAGCCTCGATCGGGACCTGCTGGCCGGCCGTTACGTCGTTCACGGTGGACGGCGTGATGGCGAGGCACCGCGGATGGTCCGCGGCCGGATCGTAGACCACGTGCAGCTTGAGACCGCGGGTGCGCCCGTTCCAATCCGCCCAATTGACAAGCTGATCGAGCGGGATCGGCGTCGCATCGATCAGCCGAAGCATCTGCGAGCCTTCCCGCTTCAGCGTCCGGTCGGCAAGTCCCGAAAGCCGCTCGAAGGTCTCAGCGAAGATCGCAACCGGACGCCGGGCGTTGGCGTCCGACAGCGTCGAGCGCGCAAGCTTGCCGACCCCAAGGTGGTAGTGATGATGCGAATTGGCGTTCCAGATCGCCTCAAGGGCTCGCAGGCTGTCGACGCCGGCGAACTGGGCAAACACCAGCGCGACCAGGTGATCCCAGCTTTTGAAAACCTTGTCGTAGGCATTGCCGTCGTGACTTTCCACAGTGCTCGCAAGCTGGCAACGCGAGATCGGTTTCAGCAGCCGTCCAAAGATGCTATCGCAAAATCGCATGCCCGGTTCCTTTCTGAGTCTCGACAACCAGAAAGTACCTGCTTCATGCCGGCAAAACCGGGCATGCGCCGCGACATAATAAATCATTCCCCGGACAGCCGTGCGCGGGCGCGGGGACGACCCAGAACATCGGATGCCGTCCGCCACCGCCATAGGCAATGCTTGCCCGTTGTTAGTGCTTGATGTCGGCCGGAACCGGTGTTCTGCTCAAAAAGGTTGCTGGAGCACGCCGTCTGTGTCGATCTTCGTCGCATTGCACCACGTTACGCACTACCGATACGACCGCCCGATCAACCTCGGCCCCCAGACCATCCGGCTGCGGCCGGCACCCCATACGCGGACGCCGATCCTGAGCTATTCGCTCAAGGTCACGCCAACAAACCATTTCGTGAACTGGCAACAGGACCCGCAGGGTAACTGGCTCGCCCGCTACGTATTTCCGGAGAAAGCCTCCGAGCTGAAGATCGAGGTCGATTTCACGGCGCAGATGACCGTGATCAATCCATTCGATTTCTTCGTCGAGCCCTATGCCGACAGCTTTCCGTTCGACTATGCGGCCGATCTTAAGACCGAACTTGCACCTTACCTCGCAACCATCGAATCCGGGCCGCTTTTTGCCGCCTACCTTGCCGATATCAAGCGAGAGGCGACGAGCACCGTCGACTTTCTGGTCGATCTCAACGCACAACTGCAAAAAAAGATTCGCTACATCATAAGGATGGAGTCGGGCGTTCAGACGCCGGAACAAACGCTGGCCTCTGGCGCCGGGTCGTGCCGTGACTCGGCGTGGCTGTTGATTCAAATCCTGCGACACCTCGGGCTCGCCGCGCGTTTCGTCTCGGGCTATCTCATCCAGTTGCGTCCCGATATCGATCCGGTCGAGGGGCCGCGCGAGGTCGAGAACGATTTCACGGACTTGCACGCCTGGGCCGAGGTCTATCTGCCCGGTGCGGGGTGGATCGGATTCGACGTCACCTCGGGCATGCTGACCGGCGAGGGGCACATTCCCGTCGCCGCCACGCCGCACTACCGGACGGCGGCACCGATCAGCGGCGCGGTCGGATTTGCCAATGTCGAGTTCGGCTTCGAGATGAGCGTTAAACGGATTCGCGAAGCGCCGCGGATCACCCGGCCGTTCTCGGATGAATCCTGGGCGCGCCTCGATCGGCTCGGCGAGCAGGTCGATGCCGACCTCAACGCCGGCGACGTCAGGCTGACGATGGGGGGCGAGCCGACATTCGTCTCGGTCGACGACCTTGAATCGCCGGAATGGAATATCGCAGCCGTCGGCCCGACCAAACGTGGCCTTGCCGACGAACTCATCCGGCGCTTGCGTGCACGCTTCGCGCCGGGCGGCCTGCTGCATTTCGGGCAGGGCAAATGGTATCCCGGCGAAAGCCTGCCGCGTTGGGCGTTCGGTCTTTATTGGCGCAAGGATGGTGTGCCGATCTGGAAAAACTCCGACCTGATCGCCGGCATCGAAGGGCCGCACGCGGCGCGAATTGATGAGGCCGAGCGCTTCGCGGAAGGCACGGCGAAAAGGCTCGGGGTCGATTCCGAATTCATCATGCCGGCGTTCGAGGACCCGAGCTTCTGGTTGCAGAAGGAAGCCGGCCTGCCGCCGAATGTCGATCCTACCGACTCCAGATTATCCGATCCTGAGGAACGCGCGCGGATGGCGCGGGTGTTCGATCAGGGCCTCGATGCGCCCAAGGGGTTCGTCTTGCCGATCCAGCGCTGGAACGCCGATGCAAGCAAATCTTCCTCGCGGTGGAAGAGCGAGCGCTGGAAACTTCGCCGCGGCAATTTGTTCCTGACCCCCGGGGATTCCCCATTGGGCTTGAGGCTGCCGATCGCCTCCCTGCCGCATATTCCGGCCGACGAGTATCCCTACGTCGTCGAGCAGGATCCGCTGGAGCCGCGCGAGGAGCTTCCGGTTTACGACGCAGCGCCGGCGGAAAACGCCCCGCATCAGGAAGTTCACGAGCAAGAGCTTAAACGCGGCGGCGGTGTTCGGACCGCGATGTCGATCGAGGTCCGTGATGGCGTGCTCTGCGCCTTCATGCCGCCGGTGGAGAAACTGGAGGACTATCTGGAACTGGTCACGGCGGTAGAGGCCACGGCCGAGGAGATGCAGATCAAGGTCCATGTCGAGGGCTATCCGCCGCCCTTCGACCCGCGTGTCGAGGTCATCAAGGTGACGCCCGATCCCGGTGTCATCGAGGTCAACGTCCAGCCCTCGACAAGCTGGCGTGAGGCGGTCGATATCACCTTCGGCCTCTATGAGGACGCCGCGAAGGTCCGGCTCGGCGCCAATCGCTTCCTGATCGACGGGCGGCATACCGGCACCGGCGGCGGCAATCATGTGGTGGTTGGCGGCAGCACGCCTTCGGACTCGCCGTTCTTGCGCCGCCCCGATCTCCTGAAAAGCCTCGTGCTGTACTGGCAGCGGCATCCGTCGCTGTCTTATTTGTTCTCCGGCATGTTCATCGGCCCGACCAGCCAGGCGCCGCGCATCGACGAAGCGCGGCATGACGGCCTCTATGAGCTGGAGATCGCGCTCGCCCATGTGCCGCCTCCGGGGATCAAGGCGCCGCTGTGGCTGGTGGACCGTCTGTTCCGGCACATTCTGGTCGATATCACCGGCAATACCCATCGCGCCGAAATCTGTATCGACAAACTTTATTCCCCCGATGGCGCCACCGGCCGTCTTGGTCTGGTCGAATTTCGCGCGCTCGAGATGCCGCCCGATCCACGGATGTCGCTGGCGCAGCAACTCCTGATCCGAGCCTTGATCGCCAGGCTTTGGCGCGAGCCGCAACAAGGCAAATTCGTGCGCTGGGGCACGACGCTTCACGACCGCTTCATGCTGCCGCATTTCCTTTGGGAAGATTTTTTGGACGTGCTCGCGGAGCTCAAGCAATCCGGCTACGAGTTTTCGCCGGACTGGTACGCAGCCCAGCTCGAGTTCCGCTTTCCCGTGTTCGGCCGGGTCCACCATGGCGGCGTTTCACTTGAGTTGCGCCAGGCGCTCGAGCCCTGGCACGTTCTTGGTGAAGAGACTTCCGCCGGGGCCACGGTGCGCTACGTCGATTCGTCGGTGGAGCGCTTGCAGGTCAAGGCGTCCGGCTTTGTCGAAGGCCGTCACGTCGTCACCTGTAACGGCAGGCGGATGCCGATGACGGAAACCGGCCGCTCCGGGGAAGCGGTCGCCGCCGTCCGCTTCAAGGCGTGGCAGCCAGCGTCGGGGCTGCACCCGACCATTCCCGTCCATGCGCCGCTGACTTTTGACTTGATAGATACCTGGAATGGCCGCTCGTTAGGCGGCTGCGTCTACCATGTCACGCATCCCGGCGGCCGCAGCTACGAGACCAAGCCGGTCAATTCCTATGAGGCCGAGGCGCGCCGGCTTGCCCGTTTTCAGGACCATGGCCACACGCCGGGCAACGTCGATCCGCCGCGCGAGGAACGCACAATTGAATTCCCCTTGACCCTCGACTTGAGGACGGCGCTCCTGCATTGAGGATAGAAGGTGAGGCGGGAGAGTCGGGATGGCTGAACACGCCGACCAGGGAAGCGGACAAGGAAACAGGGCCCGTCCAGGCAGCCGCCGCGTGGCGCAATGGATGCGTGACTATGTGCGGCTGCCGGGCATTCCCGATGAATATCTAGCCGAGGACGGGGCGCCGCGCGGAGTCTGGACCCGCTTCTTCGATGCGTTCGCCGCGCTGACGCCCGCCGAGATCGAGCGGCGTTTTGGATCTGCCGACCGGCATTTGAGGGAAGCCGGCGTCAGCTATCGCGCGCCGGGCGAAACCTCCGACCGAATTTGGCCGTTGAGCCATCTGCCGCTCCTGATCGACGACACCGAGTGGCGACAATTGAGCGCCGCCATCGTCCAGCGCGCGCAATTGCTGGAACTGGTTCTGAACGATCTTTATGGCGAGGGCCGCCTTGTCGCCGAGGGTGCGATACCTGCTGCCGCCATTGCTGGCAGCGCGGAATATCTGCGCGCGGTTTGCGGGGTCAAGCCGCCCGGCGGGCGATATCTCCCCCTTTACGCCGCCGACATCGGCCGCGGACCCGACGGAGGCTGGTGGGTGCTGGGTGACAGGACCCAGGCGCCGTCGGGTGCGGGCTATGCGCTGGAAAACCGGCTGGTGCTCTCGCGCGCGTTCGCAAGCCTCTACAAGTCGATGAATGTGGAGCGTCTTGCGCCCTTCTTCGAAGCGTTTCGCGATGGCTTGCGCGCCAGCGCCGACCGCGACGAACCGCGCATTGGGCTGTTGACGCCCGGCCAGTTCAGCGAAACCTATTTCGAGCATGCGACGCTTGCGCGTTATCTCGGTTTCCTGCTGGTCGAAGGCGACGATCTCGCCGTCAGCGGCGACCGCATTCATATTCGCACCGTCGCCGGTCTGAAGCGGCTCGACGTATTGTTGCGTCGGGTCGATTCCAATTTTCTCGATCCGCTCGAACTCGACGCCGCCTCTCAACTCGGCGTGCCAGGCCTGATCGACGTGGTCCGCAAGGGTGGCGTCGTCGTCGCCAACATGCCGGGATCAGGCGTGATGGAGGCCCGCGCGCTGCTCGGCTTCCTGCCAAGCCTCAGTCGCCGCTTCTTCGGCGAAGATTTGAAGATGCCGCATATCGCGACCTGGTGGTGCGGGCAAAAATCCGCCCGCGAGGAAGTATTGTCGCGGCTCGATGAGGTGGCGATCGAAGGCGCTTACCGCCGGGGCGTTCCCGGATTCCCCGGCAACGGGTCGGTGCTGGCCGGCGAATTGTCGCCGGCCGAGCGCGAGCGCTTGAAGAGCGCGATCAACGAGCGCGGCATCGATTTCGTGGGCCAGGAGCTGGTTCGGCTCTCGACCATGCCGGTGTGGGACCAGGGACGGATCATGCCGCGCCCGTTCGTCTTGAGAATTTTCGCGGCGGCAACGCCGGGAGGCTGGACCGTCATGCCCGGCGGCTTTTGCCGGATTGCCGAGCGGCTCGATGCCCGTGCGGTGTCGATGGGGGACGGCGCGCGGGCGGCCGACGTGTGGGTGATTTCGGACCGCGCCGTGCCGGCGACGACGCTACTGCCGGCAAGCGATTCGGTGCGAATCAGGCGCATCGCTGGTGTGGTTCCGAGCCGGGCCGCCGACAATCTGTTCTGGCTTGGCCGTTATCTTGAACGCGCCGAGGCGACGTTGCGCCTAGTGCGGGCGCTGGCAACCTCGCAGCGCTATCCCGTGAAGGGTTCATCCAGCGTGCTCCACTCGGTGGAACGGATCCAGCGGCTTCTCGTGGCGTGGGGTGCGACGTTGCAGGCGGCGCGAACGCAACCCGCGAAGATTGCGGCCGAAGCACTGCAAAGCGAGGAAAGGTTTGGTTCCGCCCTGTCGCTGGTGCGCTCGGCACAGCGTACCGCAACCTCACTGCGCGAGCGGCTTTCGCCGGATGCCTGGCAGGTCATCACCGAGATGGTGGAGCGCCTTGGGCAGGAAGTGGAAGACGACGATGGCGTCATCAGCGCTGCCGAGCTGACATTGCAGGAGCTGGCGAGCTTCGCAGGGCTAGCGCAGGAAAACATGAACCGGGCCGCCGGCTGGCGTTTTCTCGAAATGGGTCGCCGCGCCGAACGCGCGATCAACACCGTGCGCTTCGCGCGTCAGTTTGCCTTTGACGAGGCCGGCGGCGAGGATCTCGACATCCTGCTGACGCTGGTGGATTGCCAGATCACCTATCGCTCGCGCTATCTCGTCGGACCGCTATTGGCGCCGGTGCGCGATCTCGTGGTTCTGGACCCCTACAATCCGCGCTCGGTCGCGTTTCAGCTTGCCGCCCTGAACGAACACATCGCGAGCCTGCCGACCTTGAAAGAGGGAGGCCTGATCGAACGGCCGCAGCGTCTGGCGGTCGCAGCCCAAGCGGCGCTGACGACGGCGGAGGCGGCAAGCCTCGATATCAAGACGCTGTTTGCGCTCGAACAGGATCTGCTCAATCTCGCCGACGCCGTGGGCTTGCACTATTTTCCGCACGGGCCCAATGCCAGCCGGCCCGAAAAGCTGACGGGTCTGGCGTGATCTACGACATCCGTCACGTCACCACCTATAGTTACGAAAGCCCGGTGAATTTTGCACGCTGTTCGTTGCGGCTGGAGCCGAGAAGCGGCGATGGGCAGGAGCTGGTTTCGCACGCCGTCGATATAAGGCCGCGTCCGACCGACCGCACGGTGCGGCGGGATTTTTTCGGAACGCATACGGAGAGCGTCCTGATCGAAAGTCCGCACCGCAACTTGCGGATCGACTCGCGCTCACGCGTGTCGGTGTTTCGCAGCGCGCCCGGCCGCGACGCGCATAGCCGTCCCTGGGAAGGCGTCCGCGACGTCGCGTTCGAGGCCTCCAGCCTCGGCCCCGCCTCGCCGATCGGATACGTCTTCGCAAGCCCCTTGGTGCCGGTGCTGCGGTCGGTCACCTCCTACGCATCGGCGAGTTTTCCGCCGGGAAGCGGCATCCTTGCCGGCGCGGTCGATCTGATGCACCGCATTCGCACCGACTTCCGGTACGATCCGAAAGCGACCGTCATCTCGACGCCGCTGAACGAGGTGTTCGAAAAACGTCGCGGCGTTTGCCAGGATTTCGCCCATGTGATGCTTGCCGGCCTACGCGGTCTCGGCCTGCCGGCGGCCTATGTCAGCGGCTATCTGCGAACGATCCCGCCGCCCGGCAAACCGCGACTGCAGGGCGCCGACGCGACGCATGCCTGGGTCTCGTTGTGGTGCGGCGAAGGCCAGGGGTGGATCGGCTTCGATCCGACCAACGACGTTCTCGTCGAGAATGATCACATCGTCCTCGCCGTGGGGCGGGATTTTTCCGATGTATCTCCGGTCGACGGAATCATCGTGGGATCGCGCAAGCAGAAGCTCAACGTGGCGGTGGACGTGCTGCTGGTACAGCAGTGAATAAGACATTGATATTGTTGGAATAATTCTTATGGCACATGCCGCGGGCCGCCGAGCCTGCTTAAACAGCATTTGCCCTTCCGTTGGGCATCCTTAACGAATGCTTTTCTCTTTAATGCTTCTCTCTCACTTAGGAGATTCCTCGGGTATCGACCGTAGGTCATACCGTCTAGCCAATCGATGGAGAGACAAAGTGAACACTTCGCTAGGAAAGTCGCTGATTGCTGCACTTGTTACGACAGTGGCCTTTGCGGGAGCTGCCGCGGCTGGTAGTGGCGCGAGCAAGGATGATGCCGTCGCGATGGTCAAGGCGGCGGTAAGCTTTATCAAGGAGCAGGGTGCTGAAAAGGCTTACCCCGAAATCACGAACAAGGCCGGCAAGTTCCACGATCGCGATTTGTACGTCGTCGTCTATCAACTCGACGGCAAGGTGCTGGCCCACGGGTCGAACGAAAAATTCGTCGGCAAGGACTTGATCGATGCACAGGACGTCGACGGCAAGCTCTACGTCAAGGAGCGCGTCGAACTCGCCGCCAAACAACCATCGTTCTGGCAGGACTACAAGTTCGTCAATCCGGTCGACAAGAAGGTCGAGCCGAAGCAGATGTACTGCGAGAAGCTGGACAACACGGCCGTGTGCGCGGGCATCTACAAGTCCTGAAACCCAAGAGTTGCTGCCGCGCCCACGATCGTATTGAAGGGTTGACATGTTCGGCTGGATCAAAAACGTCGGGCTGTCCTGGAAAGTTCAGCTCGCGCCCGCCTTGCTGGTGCTGGCGTTGATCAGCGTCGGCGCCTACGCGCTCCTGGCGTTGCGATCCAATCAGGCCGCTGTTGACGCGCTGGTCTCGGGGGCCGTGCGTCAATCGGAACTTGCGAACGATCTCACCATTACGGTCTGGATTTCGCACGCCAAGCTTTATCGTCTCGCCGCAACCGCGGCCAACGAGACGGACGAAAAGAAGGTCGCGGCCGTCGCCAAGGAAGCTTCCGCCGCCGCCGCCAAGATCTCCGACGCCGTGAAGGCGGTCGAAGCCGCTGAGGGCGATTCCAAGTCGGAGCGCACTGAGAAGCTGAAAGCTGCCGTTACCGGCTATCTCAAGCAATCGAAAAACGCGATCGAGATGGCCGATGGCGACGCTGGATCGGCGTTGATATTCATCAAGGGCGCCGAACGAAATTTCGCCGAGATCGAAAGGTTGACCGACGATCTGATCACGCGCAGCTCCGAAAGCAAGGATCGCGAGATTGCACGCGCCGGGATGAGGCTGGAGCAGCAGCAGTTGACGCTGACATGCGTCCTGCTGGTCGTGGCCTTTGCCGGCATCATCGTTTCGTTTTTGATTGGCCGAAGTATTTCCCGCCCGGTGGTAGCGATGTCAGAGGCGATGCGTGAACTCGCCGTCGGGAATTTCGATGTTCAATTGCCGGGTCTGGAGCGCGGGGATGAAGTCGGCCAGATGGCGCACGCGATTCAGGAATTCAAGATACAGGCTATTGCCAAGGCTGAGCGAGAGACTTCGGAGCGCGAAGACAGGAATCGCGAATTGGCAATGGCGCGCCGCACCGAGCTTCATAACCTGGCCGAGAGTTTCGAGACTGCCGTCGGCAACATCATCGAGAAGGTTGGCACCGCGTCGAGCGAACTGGAAAGCTCCGCCGTCATTCTGACCAAGAGCAGTGCAGCGACCCAGCAGCTGAGCACGGTCGTCGCGGCTGCTTCGGAGGAGACCTCCGCCAACGTGCAGTCGGTCGCGGCAGCCACGGAACAAATGGCTACCTCCATCAGTGAAATCGGGCGTCAGGTAGCGGAATCCAACAAAATCGCAACTGAGGCGGTCGGTCAGGCAGAAAAAACCGACGCGCGGATCACCGAATTGTCGCTCGCCGCGGGACGCATCGGCGACGTCACCCAATTGATTACCACGATTGCCGAGCAAACCAACTTGCTGGCCCTCAACGCAACTATCGAGGCCGCGCGCGCCGGCGAAGCTGGCCGGGGATTCGCGGTGGTCGCCCAGGAGGTCAAGGCGCTCGCCGCGCAGACTGCCAAAGCCACCAGCGAAATCAGCACGCAGATCGCGGGAATGCAAACAGCGACGCAGGAGTTGGTGCTGGCTATCAAGGAGATCAGTGGCACGATTGGCCGGGTCTCCGAAATCGCGGCGGCGATCGCTGCCGCCATCGAGGAACAGGGTGCGGCGACCCACGAAATCGCCCGCAACGTGCAGCAGGCGGCCGTTGGCTCCGGTCAAGTGGCAAACAATATCGCTGACGTCAACCGTGGCGCGGGCGATACCGGCTCGGCGTCATCGCAGGTACTTTCATCCGCTCAATTGCTTTCTGACGAAAACAAGCGCCTGAAGGCCGAAGTGGTGAAGTTCCTCGCGACCGTCCGGGCCGCGTAGTACCGTAGCGGCGCACGCCTTGGAAATCTCGTCCTGACGAAGCTGATCTTCTAGCTGGCGGTGGCGGTCCGCACCAGATCGTTCCCATCGCTGCCGGCGCGCAGATTGCGGAAGAACTTGTCGACCTCGCGCGACAGCAGTTCGGCGGTGGACGTCAGGTCGCTCGACGCCGCAAGGACGGAGGAAGCCGCCTTGTTGGTATCGCCGATGGCGTCATTGAGCGACCCGATATTGGCCACCAGCGTCGAGTTGCCGTCGGCGGCCAATTGCGCGTTTGCGGAAATCTCGCGGGTCGCCGCATCCTGTTGGCCGACGGCTCCGGCGATATTCGACGTGACTTCATTGATCTCACGCACCGCGGTGCCGATTTCACGCACGGCATCCACCGCATTGCGCGTCGACGACTGGATCATGCTGATGTTCTGACCGATCTCGGAGGTCGCCTTGGCGGTCTGGCCCGCGAGAGCCTTGACCTCGTGCGCAACCACCGCAAAGCCGCGCCCGGCCTCACCCGCGCGCGCGGCCTCGATCGTGGCGTTCAGCGCGAGAAGATTAGTCTGCTCGGCGATGGCCTGGATCAGGTTGAGTACGCCATCGATGCGTTGGGTCGCGGCCGCGAGGCTTTCGATTTCGGCGACCGATTTTTCGGTTCGCTGACCGGCCTGCTCGACAACGCTCGCGGATTGGCGGACTTGCCGGCCGATCTCCTCAATCGACGCAGACAGCTCTTCGGCGGCGCCGGCGACCGCGAAGACGTTGCTTGAAGCCTGCTCGGTGGCTTGCGCAGCGGCGGTCGCCCGCCCGCTTGCATCCGACGCCACTTTGGTGATGGACTGCGCGGTCGCGCGCATGGCCGCTGCATTGTCGTTCACGGCGCCAAGCGCGCTCCCGATCGCGCTGCGGAACTCTTCCACCGAGGTTTCGATCTGCCGGGCCCGTTCTTCGCGCGTCTTGGAGTCGAGCAGCGCCTGTGAATTGAGATTGCGGTTGCGCTCCATCGCTTCCTGGAAGATCCGGATTGCGCGGGCCAGTGCGCCGATCTCGTCTTCACGGTCGGTGTGCGGGACCTCGACGCCTTCGGCGCCTTCGGCGACCTGCTTGATGGTGCCGGTGATCGCGGAGAGCGGCCGTGCCACCGAGCGGGCAATGATGAAGACGCCGACCGCGACCAGAGCCAGTTCGAGCGCGCCGAGAAAGGTCAGAAGAAAGGCCAGTTTGCGGTTGATTTCGGTTTGCTGCGCGATCCGCTTGCTGCGTTCGGCATAGACCTTGGAGAGCGCTTCGAGATCGACATTGAGCGCCGTACGCACGCTGCGATTGGCGTCGTTATCGCCCCATTCGCGACCGGCCTGATGACCAATCTCGATGGCACGGCGAACGAGCTCCTTGCGGAATTCGACGAACTGATCGATGCGTTTCTTGAACACGGCAAACTGCTGGGCGTCATCCGCCTGGACGATGGCTTCCCACTTCTTGACGACGCCAATGAGCTGGTCGCTGAACTTGTGGAGTCCGTCGCCGTATTTCTTCACGGAAGGAGCGTCGGTCGACATGTAAATGCCGCGGGATTCCATCACCACGGCATAGACCAGTGAATTGACCCGCTCGACGTTGAGAGCGGCCTCGCTTGCGGTCTCGATGGCGTCCGTCAGCTCAGTGCTGCAGCGCGTATTGTAATCCGACAGGGCGGTGATGGCCGCGGTCAAAAGCGCAAATAGTCCAAAAATGGAATAGAGCTTGGCGGCGAGCGAGAGGCGTGAGCCGATAGCGAAGCCGGAGCGAACAGATTTCATTATTGCTGGCATCGCGGGCCTCTCGGAGGAGGCCGGACAGTATGGTGACGGCCGTCATAAGAAACTATGTGAAATTTTCCTGTATAAATTGTTAACCTTTGCTTTTGCTTTCAGCATCTTGCCATCGATCCAGCCGTCGGTGTCCATTCGATTTTCTCCCCCGCCGGAATGCACAAGGGCAGATCCCCGCCGGCCAAAAATTGGGTATATATCTCAAGCATTTAAGTGGGGGTTGGTCGATTGGCGAGGAATTACCCGAGATTGCAGGCGCTGCTTTCACGGAGGCTTTGTCGCAGGGCGCGGTGCAAGATGATAGGCTTTGCAACGGTTGTCGGCGGGGATCGCTGATGGTCCGGAGCAGACATGGTCTATCGACACGCCATAGGCAACACCACCTACGTTTTCGACGACCTTCGCGATCTCCTGGCCAAGGCCACGCCGCCGCGTTCCGGCGACCGCCTCGCCGGGGTTGCCGCCGAAAGCGCCGAACAGATGGTTGCGGCGCGGATCGCGTTGGCCGATGTTCCCCTCAAACAGTTCCTGCATGAGACCGTCATTCCCTACGAAGACGACGAAGTTACCCGCCTGATCGTCGATACCCATGACCGCGCGGCCTTTGCGCCGATTTCTTCGCTGACCGTCGGCTCGTTCCGCGATTGGCTTCTTTCCGGGAAGGCGACGTCGGAAATTCTCAAGAAAATATCGCGCGGCGTCACTCCGGAAATGGCCGCGGCGGTGTCGAAGCTGATGCGCAATCAGGATCTCATCCTGTCGGCAAAGAAATGCGAAGTGGTGACGGCATTTCGCGACACGATCGGTCTGCGCGGAAGGATGAGCGTGCGATTGCAACCCAATCATCCCTTCGATGACGAAAAGGGCATCACCGCGTCGATCCTGGATGGCATCCTGCTGGGATCCGGCGACGCCTGCATCGGCATAAATCCGGCAAGCGACGATCCCGCGGTCATCGGCCGGTTGTTGCACCTGCTCGACGACATCATTGCGCGCTTGCAGATTCCGACGCAGAGCTGCGTGCTGTCCCATGTAACGACGACGCTCGGACTGATCGAGCAGCGCGTTCCCGTCGATCTGGTTTTCCAGTCGATCGCCGGCACCGAGGCTGCCAACCGGAGTTTTGGGATCGACCTCGCGCTTCTTCAGGAAGCGCATCAGGCGGGATTGTCGCTGCGGCGCGGCACCGTCGGCAACAATGTGATGTATTTCGAGACCGGGCAGGGCTCGGCGCTTTCGGCCAATGCCCATCACGGCGTCGACCAGCAGACCTGCGAGGCCCGCGCCTACGCGGTCGCGCGAGCCTTCGACCCGCTGCTCGTCAATAGCGTGGTCGGTTTTATCGGGCCGGAGTATCTCTACGACGGCAAGGAGATCATCCGCGCCGGGCTTGAGGATCATTTTTGCGGCAAGCTGCTCGGTCTGCCGCTCGGGGTCGATGTTTGTTACACCAACCATGCCGAGGCCGATCAGGACGATATGGACAACCTGCTGACGCTGCTCGCCGCCGCCGGCGTGAATTTCATCATGGGGGTCCCCGGCGCCGACGACGTCATGCTGAACTATCAGTCGACGTCGTTTCACGATGCGCTCTATGTCCGCGACCTGTTCGCCCTGAAACGAGCCCCCGAATTCGACGATTGGTTGGTCCGCGCCGGCCTTGCCGATGCCGAGTTTCGTCTTGCCGGCAACGCCGGGGTGCTACCCGATTTTGCATTGCGACTGATCGCTTGAGGATGATCGGCCGTGGCGAGCGGATTCGGTGCAACTTTCGGGTCATCGGGAGGTTGGTTCGCTGCCACAATGTTGAGGAATTTCTGGCCCAGCCTCGGTGCAGGTGCTTAATTTGTCAGGACTGAAGACGCAGAGGAAGCGATGAGAGCTGAGAGCGTTGAGAAGGTGCGCCGTATCTTGTGCGTCTTTCCGCGCTACACGTCATCGTTTGGAACGTTCGAATACGCCTATCCGCTGACCGACGGCGTCCAGGCCTTCATGCCTCCGCAGGGCCTGTTGCTGATCGCGGCCTATCTGCCCGAAAATTGGCCGGTCCGTTTCATCGACGAGAACATCCGCGCCGCGACGCCGGAGGATTTCGAATGGGCGGAGGCGGTGTTCGTCAGCGGCATGCACATCCAGCGTCAGCAGATGAACGACATCTGCCGCCGCGCGCATGCGTTTGATCTGCCGGTTGCGATCGGCGGGCCGTCGGTCAGTGCCTGTCCAGACTATTATCCCTCGTTCGACTATCTTCATGTCGGCGAGCTCGGCGATGCCACGGACGAATTGATCGCACGGCTTGCGCGCGATCCTTCTCGGCCCGCGCAGCAGGTGGTGCTCAAGACCGCCGACCGCCTCGACATGAGCCGGTTTCCGATTCCGGCCTACGAGCTTGCCGAGCTCAAGCGCTACTTCCTCGGCAGCATCCAGTATTCGAGCGGATGCCCCTATCAGTGCGAATTTTGCGATATCCCGGGCCTCTACGGCCGCAATCCGCGTCTGAAGACGCCACAGCAGATCACCGCCGAACTCGACAAGCTGCTCGAATGCGGCATCCGCGGTTCGGTCTATTTCGTCGACGACAATTTCATCGGCAACCGCAAGGCCGCGCTCGATCTGTTGCCGCATCTGATCGAGTGGCAGAAGAAGACCGGCTACGTCCTGCGCTTTTCCTGCGAGGCGACGCTCAACATCGCCAAGCGTCCGGAAATCCTCGCAAGAATGCGCGAGGCATTTTTCTCGACGATCTTCTGCGGCATCGAGACGCCGGATCCCGTGGCGCTGAAGGCGATGCACAAGGATCACAACATGATGGTTCCCATCATGGAGGCGATCCGCACCCTCAACAGTTTCGGCATGGAGGTCGTCTCGGGCATCATTCTCGGACTGGATACCGACAAGCCCGAGACCGGGCAGCATCTGCTCGAGTTCATCGAGGCGTCGCAAATCCCGCTGCTTGACCATCAACCTGCTGCAGGCGTTGCCGAAGACGCCGCTGTGGGATCGGCTGGTGCGCGAGAACCGGCTGATCGAGGACGAAGGGCGTGAGTCCAACGTCGATTTTCGCTTGCCGTATGAAGACGTCGTGCGGACCTGGCGCGCCTGCATGAGCAGCGCCTATCAACCTCGCAAACTGCTGGAGCGCTACGAGTATCAGATCCGCAAAACCTATCCGAACCAGTTCAGGCGGCCGATGTCGCGGCAACGGGCGTCGTGGAAAAACATCAAGCTCGGCCTGACCATGCTGCGCAATATCTTCTGGAAGGTTGGCGTTCTCGGCGATTACAAAATCGAATTCTGGAAATTCGCCCTGCGGCGTCTTGCCCGCGGCGAAATCGAGCATTTCATCAGCTCGATGCTCGTGGCACATCATCTGATCATGTTCGCACGCGGCGCCAGCGGCGGTCGGCACAATGCGTCGAACTACTCGATGAGGCTGCGCGAGGCCTCCGTTCCTGCAGAGTAATTGCAAATGAAGGCCCCGGCGCCGTCGTCCCCTTCGCTTGAGCGGTCTGCGCGAACTGACCCCGGCGCGGGTCGGGCTTGGGCTGGCCGGGGCCAGCCTGCCGACCCGAGGCGCTGCTCGAATTCACCCTGGACCACGCGCGCGCCCGCGACGCGGTCCACGCCGGCTTCGACGTTGCAGCCATCATGCAGGGGCTCGGCGACCTCGGCCTTGAAGCTTCGCAGTGTTTCAAGTCGGGTCCCGCAACCGGAAGGATTATCTCGGGCGTCCGGATCTCGGGCGCATGCTGGATTCGGAATTCGCGGCATCGTCTGGCGAACCGCGCCGGCGGCCCGCACCGGCTTGCGATCGTGATCGGCGACGGCCTTTCGCCGGCGGCGGTCAATGCGCACGCCATCGCACTTCTGCGCAGCCTTGTTCCGCAACTCGCCGCGGATGGAATCGAAATCGGCCATGCCGTGGTGGCGACCGGAGCGCGCGTCGCATTGGGCGATGAGATCGGCGCCATTCTCGGCGCGCGCATGATTGCCATGCTGATCGGCGAGCGGCCCGGCCTTTCCGCCGCCGACAGTCTCGGGGTCTATCTGACCTTCGACCCCAAGGTCGGCACGACCGATGAAAAGCGCAATTGCGTTTCCAACATCCACCGCGCGGGGCTTGGCTACGACGAAGCGGCGTTCAGGATTGCGTGGCTGATTCGCGAGGGCCTCGCGCGGGAATTGACCGGCGTCGCGCTCAAGGACGAAAGCGGTGGCCGGCCGTCCCAGCTATCACCGCAAATTCGGGCTAACATGACGAAATCCGAGGCTTCAGGGCCGCTATCCGCGTGCGCGCCATTTGTGTGCTCGTGCTTGCGAGATGCCGTATAGACCTGCTACATCTCTGCGCACAAATTTGCCGCGTGTTTTCAAGGGCTAGTGCCATCCGCGCATGGTCGTCTCCAGGCCTGCAGCGTTTTCTCCGGGACTTTCGCCAGCTAATTGAGCCGATGTGAGAATTGGACAGGGCATGCTCGAAAAGAACAGCGACAGCGAGGTCCACGTCGAGAAGATCGAGCAGCGGCCGATGGCGAGCATCGCCTTCGGGCTGGAGCGGATCGGGCTGATCGCGGTTCAGGCGCCGATCCTGTCCTGCATCATTCTGGTGGCGCTCGTCATCGGCGCGATCTTCGGGATCGAGCGCATCAAGATCGACAATTCGCTGAGCCAGCTGTTCCGCTCCAATTCCAAGGAATACCGGCAATACGAATCGGAAATCAAGCGCTTCCCGGCGACCGAATTCGACGTGCTGGTGGTGGTCGAAGGCAAGAAGCTGCTTGCGCGCGACAATCTCGAGAAGCTGCGCGACTTCGTCACCGATCTGCAGCTCGTCGAGGGTACGCGCGGCCTGATCTCGCTGTTCTCGGCGCGTCAGGCGCCGGCGCCCGGCAAGCTGCCGGCGGCGCTGTTCCCGTCGGAACTGCCGCAAGGCGCCGACTACGACAAGTTCATCGAGACCGTCAAAACCAACGAGCTCATTCGCGGCAAGCTGTTGTCGGAGGACGGCACGCTGGCGCTGATCGTGCTGTCGCTCGAACCCGATGTCGTCGCCAGCAACAAGCTCGGCAAGACGATCGGCGAAATCCGCAAGCTGATGGCCGATGATCTCGGCGATACCGGGCTCAACGTGGAACTATCCGGCGTTCCCGTGATGCAGCTCGAAATCCGCAACGCGGTCGAGCGCGACGGGCTGACCTACAACGTCCTCGGCATCCTGGCCGGCTGCATCATCGCCATCATCTTCTTCCGCAAGATATCGTTCATGGTCGTCGCCGCGTTCCCGCCGATCATCGCGATCTTGCTCGCGCTCGGCGGGCTCGGCTGGGCCAATTTCAACCTCAATATGTTCCTGAACGTGATGACGCCGCTGATCATGGTGATCAGTTTTTCGGACTCGATGCAGCTGACCTTTGCCGCGCGCGACCGCCTGATCGCGGGCCAGGACAAATACACCGCGTTCCGCAACGCCGTGCTGGTGGTCGGGCCCGCCTGCGTGCTCACCCACGGCACGGCCGGCATATCGTTCATCGCCCTGCAATTCTCGGATTCCGACCTGATCCGAAAATTCGGCGAGGCGGGGCTTGCCGCCACCATCATCGCGCTGATCGCCGTGCTCTCGCTGGTGCCGGTGTTCGGCGTGCTGTTTGTGCGCAATGAAAAGGTATTCGCCGTCAAATTCCAGGGCGCCGACGCCGGCGTGCAGATGCTGCGCAATTTCTGCTACTGGATCGCGGTGCGCATGGTCAGCCGCCCCGGACTGTTCAGCCTGATCGCGGTGCTGTTCGTCGGCGGACTGGCCGTGATCTATGCCAATCTGGAGCCGCGCTACCGGCTCGCCGACCAGGTGCCGGACAAGCAGCAGGCGGTGGCGGCAAGCGGACGTCTCGACGCCAAGCTGACCGGCGCCAATGCGATCGACGTCCTGATCGAATTCCCCAAGGGCGCGTCGCTGTATGCTCCCGAAACGTTGCAGACCATCGCCGACGTTCACGCGCTGGTGGAGAAGCAGGCGGGCGTCGGCAACGTCTGGTCACTGGAGACGCTGCGGCGCTGGCTTGCGGAAAAGGCCGGCAGTTCCGACGTCGCGACCTTGAAGGAATATGTCAGCGTGATTCCCGAGTATCTGGTGCGGCGTTTTATCTCGGCCAATCAGGATGCGGTGGTGGTGTCGGGCAGGGTGCCGGATCTCGATTCCAGCCAGATTCTTCCCGTGGTCGAGAAACTCGATCATTCGCTGGACGCGGTGCGCAAGGCGCATCCCGGTTACGAGATTGCGGTCACCGGTCTTTCGGCGATCGCCGCGCGCAACAGCGCCAACATGATCGAAAAGCTCAATCGCGGACTGACCATCGAGTTCGCGCTGGTCGCGATCTTCATCGGGCTCGCCTTCCGCTCGGTGGTGGTGATGTTCTCGTGCATCCTGCCTGGGATTTTCCCGGTGGTGCTGTCGGGCACGGTGCTTTGGTTGCTCGGGGAGGGGCTGCAATTTGCGAGCGTCGTTGCGCTGACGGTGTCGTTTGGACTGGGGCTGAGCGCCACGATTCACTTCCTCAACCGGCTGAGGCTTGAGTCCAAGCCCGGCGTCAGTCCGGAACTCGCGGTCGAGCGCGCCACCGTGCTGGTCGGACCGGCGCTGATCCTGACCACGGTGGTGCTGGCCTGCGGCCTGGTGGTGACGGTGTTTTCCGATCTGCCGTCGCTGCGGCTGTTCGGCTGGCTCAGTGCTTTCTCGATGGTCGCAGCGCTGGTCGCGGATCTCTTCATCCTGCGGCCGACGGCGATGTTCCTGATCAATCTGTCGCAACGGCTGCGCGGGACGGCAAGTCCCGCGAAGCCGGCGCAGCAATCCGGCGCGAACGGATAAAGGGCCTAGCTCTTCACCATCGTGATCGATAACGCCTCTGATGTCGCCCTTGGAGCTGATCTGAACGGTCTGCCTGTTGCCGTTGGTTCGCAACGTCAGATTGGCGGTAAATCCGGGAGCTTCGACGAGCACATCGATCTTGCCGCCACCGGCGGTTCCCTGCAGATTGCCGAAAACATTGCGGCTTGCCTCGTTCCAGTTGCCGGAGATCCGATCGCCCTGGCTCGTGACATCGCTGCTGAGGTCGAATTTGTAGCTGTCGCTGGCGCAGCGCAGGGTCTGCTTCAGGCCCTGTCCGGTGCCATTGACCTTGTAATCCGCGCGGCAGCGGATGCGCTCGGTCGTGCCGTCGGAGAGCGAAACCGTTCCGTTGCCGGACCAAGCGCCGTCGAAACCGGCAAACGGACGCGGCTCGGCCTGTCCTGCCGATACCGACAACATCAGCGCCGCAGCGACAGCCGCAGCCAAGACTACCTCTCCAAAGAAGCCGGAACCAAATCGTTTCATCTTGAATTTCCCCTTCAAATGTGACGTTCAAATGCGCTATCATTTCGCGTTGCACCGAAGCTTTGGTGTCGCCACTGCGGGTTTGGTTCAAATGCAGATCGAAGGGTGCCGCCAATTCTGCGATCCGGCCGCGACCAATTTGCATCAGCTTTCGGAAAATGCGCGAGCCAAATCCGGTGGGGCGCGTTTTTCGCTCGCGAAACCCACAAGACTTCGGATATCGTGTGGCTCTCGCCCAGCGCTGGTCATCGCGCGAAAAGACCCTCCAAAAAATGCCATTTGATACCAATTGGTTATTCGATCCATCGGGGCAGCCCTCAAGGGGATGCAGTTCGCGAGGAGATCGCCGTAAATTTGGCCGCATTTGGCAGCGCTGTTGTTGTTTTCGCCGCCGCGGTTCGCCGCATCCGCAACCTGAATAGTCCGCCCGGTGATGCCATGTGCCGCCATTCGGGTTGGAATTCTCCGCCTTCAGAACAAAGGAACACGATGCGTAACTTTCTCCTGGTAGTAACCCTGCTGTCGCTTGTCGGTTTCCACCGGGGCCATCGCCGATCAGCCGCAGCAGCAGCGTAGCGGCACGCCGGAGGAGCAAAAGGCCTGCGCTCACGATGTTCAGAGGCATTGTCGTTCGGTGATGAATCAGGACGACCTGACTGTTCTGGCCTGCCTGCAGCAAAATCGTCCCAAATTGACCAAGGCCTGCAATGAGGTTCTGGTAAACCACGGGCAGTAAGCGTCGGCTTAGCCCTTGGTGCCGCCAAGGGCCTGGTACTGGTCTGATTTCAGACACGGACGCATCTGCGAGAAACCGCAGATGGCATTGGTTTTGGTATCGTATTCCCCTATATGGGGTTTGCGATCCGCACGCATGCGCGAAAGGCCCATAAGGCATGCGAAGCCAGAAATAGTGTAGCCAGTTTCTTGATGACCACCGCGAGCGAATTGCGATCCGGCAAGACTCACCGCGACGAAAATTTTCCGGTCGCGTCGTGGATCATTCACCCGCGCCATCGGGCGCTGATCCTCGCCTTCTACAATTTCGTCAGAACCGCCGACGACATCGCC
Source organism: uncultured Alphaproteobacteria bacterium (assembly GCA_963722265.1). Taxonomy (GTDB): domain Bacteria; phylum Pseudomonadota; class Alphaproteobacteria; order Rhizobiales; family Xanthobacteraceae; genus Bradyrhizobium. The sequence continues at coordinate 1,323,281 of CAVRKR010000006.1, forward strand.
GACCATGCCACGCTCGGCGCGCGCGAAAAGCTGGCCTATCTCGATCTGCTTGAGGCCGAACTCCTGGGCCGCGGCGACAGCCAGCCCGAGGCGGTCAACCTGCGCCGCGCGCTGGCCGAGCGCTCGATGCCGCCGCGCCATGCGCTCGATGTTCTGATCGCGTTTCGGATGGACGTGACCAAGCTTCGCTATGAGACATGGGATGAGGTGATCCATTATTGCCGATACTCGGCGATGCCGGTCGGCAGATTCATGCTCGACGTCCACGGCGAGAGCACGTCGACCTGGGCTGCATCGGATGCGCTCTGCGCCGGCCTGCAGATCAACAATCATCTTCAGGACTGCGGCAAGGACTACAGGAACCTCAATCGCGTCTATCTCCCGCGCGACGCGCTCGCCGCAGCCGGTGCCTCGGTCGAGCAGCTCGGTGGGGACCGCGCGCCGGCGCAGCTGCTGCAATGCCTGCATTCGCTCGCCGCGCGAACCGAGGTCGCTGCTCGAGGAAAGCAAATCGCTCAGCGCCGAAGTGAGGGATTTCAGGCTTGGGCTCGAGATCTCGGTGATTCAGGCTTTCGCGGACAGGATCGTTCGTCTTCTCAAGGTGCGCGATCCCCTGAGCGAGCGGGTGCATCTCGGTCCGATCGAACTGCTGGCCTTCAGCCTCGGCGGGATGGCCGGCGAGGTGACCCGGCGCGCGATCGGGCGTCGGCCCGTTTCAAAACCGGCGGCCGGCGCATGACGCTTGAGACGGCGGCAGCCAATGCGAGTTACGGGACGACGGCGTCCGGCAGTTCGTTCTACGCGGCGATGCGGATCCTTCCGCGTGAGCAGCGCGAGGCGATGTTTCAGATCTACAGTTTTTGCCGTCAGGTCGACGACATCGCCGATTCCGATGGGCCGCGCGCCGGAGCGGCTGGCCGCGCTGCAGCAATGGCGTGACGACATCGACGCGCTGTATCAGGGCCATCCGCCGGCGCGGTTGCGGGACTACGCTCGCTCGGTTCAAAAATTCGGCCTGCAGCGCGAGGATTTTCTGGCGATCGTCGACGGCATGGAAATGGACGTACCGCAGGACATCCGCGCGCCCGACCTCGCCACGCTCGATCTTTATTGCGATCGCGTGGCGAGCGCCGTCGGGCGACTGTCGGTGCGGGTGTTCGGTCTGCCGCGCGACGACGGAATCCTGCTTGCGCATCATCTCGGCCGCGCGCTGCAATTGACGAATATCCTGCGCGACATCGACGAAGACGCCGGCATCGGCCGGCTCTATCTGCCGCGCGAGGGGCTGCTGCATGCGGGCATCACCTCGACCGATCCGCTCAAGGTCGCCGCCGATCCGGCGCTGCCGAAAGTCTGCGCGCCGCTGGTCGGAGCGGGCGCGGGCGCATTTCGAGAAGGCCGACGAGGTCATGGCCCGCAATCCGCGGCGCGTGGTGCGCGCGCCGCGGATCATGTCGAAATATTATCGCGCGATTCTGGAATTGCTTGTTGCCAGAGGGTTCGCTACCCCGCGCACGGCCGGTTCGCCTCAACAAGATGGCCCGTATCGCCATTCTGCTCCGCTACGCATTCATCTGATGCAAAAGACCGTTCACATCATCGGCGCAGGAATTTCGGGCCTCTCGGCAGCCGTCCGGCTGGCGAACGCGAATTTCAAGGTGCATGTCCACGAGGCCACGCAGCAGGCCGGCGGCCGCTGCCGGTCCTATTTCGACGCGGCGACCAACCTGACCATCGACAACGGCAATCACCTTCTGCTCTCGGGCAACCACCACGCGGTCGCTTACGCAAGGTCGATCGGCACCGAGGCCGGGCTGGTCGGGCCGAAGCGCGCCCAGTTTCCCTTTGTCGACCTGACGACGGGGCAGCGCTGGCAGCTCGACCTCGGCGACAGCCGGCTGCCGCTTGTGGGTGTTCGATGCGGCGCGGCGTGTCCCCGATACGGGTCTGCTCGATTATCTGGCGCTGATGCCTCTGATCTGGGCAGCGCCGCGCAGGCTGGTCGGCGACGCCATCCCCTGCAAGGGGACGCTGTATCAGCGGCTGGTGCAGCCGCTGCTTGCTGGCGGCGCTCAACGTCGATCCTCCCGAGGGATCGGCGGGCCTTGCCGGCGCGGTGGTGCGGGAGACGCTGCTGGCGGGCGGACAGGCTTGCCGGCCGCTGATCGCGCGCGAGGGCCTGAGCGCGGTTCTGGTCGAGCCCGCGATCAAGCTGTTGCAGGGCAAGGGCGCCAGACGTCCAGTTCGGGCATGAACTGCGCGAGTTTGGCACTGGCGGCAGGCAGCGTCGCGCGAATTGAAGTTCGGCGAGCGAGACCATTGCGCTCGGTCCTGGCGATGCCGTGGTGATGGCGGTCCCGCCGCGCCCTGCGGCCTCGCTGCTGCCGGGCCTGAAAACGCCGATCCAAATTCCGGGCGATCGTGAACGCCCATTTTCGCTTCGATCCGCCAAGGGACATGCCGCCGATTCTCGGGGTGGTCGGCGGGCTGGTGGAATGGCTGTTCGCGTTCCCGCAGCGCCTGTCGGTCACCGTCAGCAACGCGCGACCGGCTGGTGGATATGCCGCGCGAGGAGCTCGCGCAGGCGATCTGGCGGGATATCTGCAAGGCCTCGGGCGTTCAGGGCGAACTGCCGCCCTGGCAGATCGTGCGCGAGCGCCGTGCCACATTTGAGGCGACGCCGGAGCAAAATGCCCTGCGGCCGGGCGCCGTCGACGGCCTTCAAAAATCTGTTTCTCGCCGGCGACTGGACTGATACGGGGTTGCCGGCAACCATCGAAGGATCGGTGCGGTCGGGTAACCGCGCCGCCGATCTCGTCCTTGCCATGCGGCAGGCTTGATCGGGTGCAGACGTGACCCAGGCTTTGAGTGAGACCGGTCGGACAAACGGGGATGTCGGGCGAGATGCATTCCGGAAATAGCAGCGGTCGGGGTTGAGGCCGATGGCGCCCTGGAGGCGAGCATCGACTCGGCGACGCGCGCGCTGCTGGGCTATCGGCAGGCCGGACGGACATTGGGTGTTCGAGCTCGAAGCCGACTGCACCATTCCGGCGGAGTATGTGCTGCTTCGTCACTATCTGGGCGAGCCGGTCGACGCCGTGCTGGAAGCCAAGATCGCCAATTATCTGCGCCGGGTTCAGGGCGCCCATGGCGGCTGGCCGCTGGTGCATGACGGCGATCTTCGACATGAGCGCCAGCGTGAAAGCCTATTTCGCGCTGAAGATGATCGGCGATTCCACCGACGCGCCGCACATGGTCCGTGCGCGCGAGGCGATCCGCTCGCGCGGCGGCGCCATCCACAGCAACGTCTTCACGCGCTTCATGCTGGCGATGTTCGGGGTGACGACCTGGCGCAGCGTGCCGGTGCTGCCGGTCGAGATCATGTTGTTGCCGATGTGGTCGCCGTTCCATCTCAACAAGATTTCCTACTGGGCGCGAACCACGATCGTGCCGCTGCTGGTTTTGGCGGCGCTGAAACCGCGCGCGAAGAATCCAAGCGGCGTCGGCATCGACGAATTGTTCCTGCAGGATCCGCGCTCGATCGGCATGACCGCCAAGGCGCCGCATCAGAGCTGGGGCTGGTTTCTGCTGTTTCGCGCGCTGGACAGCGTGTTGCGGGCGATCGAGCCGCTGTTTCCGAAGAGGCTGCGCGCGCGCGCGATCGATGCCGCGGTCGCCTTCATCGAAGAGCGGCTTGAACGGCGAAGACGGCCTTGGCGCGATCTATCCGCCGATGGCCAACGCCGTGATGATGTACGAGGTGCTCGGCAAGGGCGCCGGATTATCCGCCGCGCGCCGTGACGCGAAGGGGGCTCGACAAGCTTCTGGTGATCGGCGAGCACGAGGCCTATTGCCAGCCCTGCGTCTCGCCGGTGTGGGACACCTCGCTGACCTGTCACGCGCTGATTGAAGCCGGCGGCGAGGAGGCGTTGCCGCCGGCGAGGCAAGGACTGGATTGGCTGGTGCCCAAGCAGGTGCTGGACGTCAAGGGCGACTGGGCCGTCAAGCGGCCCGAAGTTCGCCCCGGCGGCTGGGCGTTCCAGTACAACAACGCCTACTATCCCGACCTCGACGACACCGCGGTCGTCGTCATGGCGATGGATCGCGCGCGGCGCGCCGAGCCAAACCCCGCCTACGATGCAGCGATCGCCCGCGGCCGCGAATGGATCGAGGGCATGCAGAGCCGCGATGGCGGCTGGGCCGCCTTCGACGTCAATAATCTCGAATATTATCTCAATAACATCCCGTTCTCCGACCACGGCGCGCTGCTCGACCCGCCGACCGAGGACGTCACGGCCCGCTGCATCTCGATGCTGGCCCAGCTCGGGGAGACCGCTCGAAGCAGCACAGGCGGTCGCGGCCGGGGTCGCCTATCTGCGTCGGACCCAGCTGGCGGAGGGGTCGTGGTACGGCCGCTGGGGGCTGAACTACATCTATGGCACCTGGTCGGTGCTTATGCGCGCTCAATGCCGCGGGCGTCGGATCACCAGGACCCGATGATTCGCAAGGCCGTGGACTGGCTGTTGTCGATCCAGAACGCCGATGGGGGCTGGGGCGAGGATGCCACCAGCTACCGACTCGATTATAAGGGATTTGAGGGGGCCCCGACGACCGCCTCGCAAACGGCATGGGCCTTGCTTGGTCTGATGGCGGCGGGCGAGGTCGAGCATCCGGCCGTTGCCCGTGGCGTGGAGTACCTAATGGCCACACAGACCCAAAAAGGACTGTGGGACGAGCAGCGCTATACGGCAACGGGCTTTCCTCGGGTATTTTATCTGCGCTATCATGGCTATCCGAAGTTCTTTCCGCTCTGGGCGTTGGCGCGGTATCGGAATTTGAGGAAAACCAACAGCAGGGTGGTAGGGGTCGGAATGTGAAATTGGGGGCGGGGGACGGCACGTCCACGGGCAGAATTGACCCGCGGCCGGTGCTGATTGTGACTGGTCTGGTGCAGGAGGCCCGCATCGCGGCCGGGCCCGGCATGACCGTTATCTGCAGCAGTAGCGATCCGCAGCAATTGCGCGCGCTGCTGACGGTATTCGATCCCACTACGATCAGGGGCGTCATCAGCTTCGGCGTTGCCGGAGGGCTCGATCCTGCCTTGAAATCCGGCGACGTCGTGGTGGCGACCGAGGTGCTGGCCGGCGACGCCCGCTGGCTGGCCGGGTCTGCCCTGAACGAAGATCTGATCGCCAGCGTTGGCGCTCGGGCGCCGGCGCATCGTCAGGGGACGCCTCGCGGGCGCGGAGCAGGTGGTGGCCGCGCGGCACGTCAAGGCGGCGCTGCACTCGGAAACGGGGGCGGCCGCCGTCGACATGGAAAGCCATATCGCGGCCGACTATGCCGCCAAAGCCGGCCTTCCGTTTGCCGCCTTGCGCGTGATCAGCGACCCCGCCAGCCGGGCCTTGCCGGCGCTCGCGATGGCCGCGATCAAGCCGAACGGCGACATCGACCTGCGCAAGGTGCTGCGCGGGGTCGCGCGCAATCCGCTGACGCTGCGCGACCTGGTCTCGACCGGAATCGATTTCAACCGCGCGCTGCGCAGCCTACGCGGCTGTCGAGGCTTTCTGCTGGGCGGCGAGGGCCTCGTCACGGCGGATCTCTGAGAGCTTCTTCTGAACCTGCTCTGAGAAGATGTACTGCGCCGGCCGCTGCTTGCTGAGATCGATCTCCGGCGCCATCGGACCCGTCGTGCGCACGCCGCGCAGCGCTACCCACAGCGCCTTGAGCGGATTGCTGAACGCGGCATTCGCCGCGGTCGGCTCGTAGCCGCAATGGGCCATGCAGTCGGCGCACTTTTCGTACTTGCCGGTGCCGTAGCTGTCCCAATCCGTCGTGTCCATCAGCTCCTTGAAGGTTTTGGCGTAGCCTTCACCGAGCAGATAGCAGGGCTTCTGCCAGCCGAAGATGTTGCGCGCCGGCATGCCCCACGGCGTGCATTCGTAGCTCTGATTGCCGGCGAGGAAATCCAGGAACAGGCCGGAATGCATGAAGTTCCACTTCTTGCCCTTGCCGAGCGCGAACACGTCGCGGAACAGCTTCTTGGTCTTGGTGCGGTTGAGGAAGTGTTCCTGGTCGGGCGCGCGCTCATAGGCATAGCCCGGCGACATCGAAACGCCGACGCCGAGTTCGGTCGTGAAGTCGAGGAACTTGGCGATGTCCTCGCGCCGAATGCCCGTCGAAGATCGTGGCATTGACGTTGACGGTAAAGCCTTTCGCCTTGGCGGCCTTGATCGCCGAAACCGCGCGATCGAACACGCCCTCCTGCGAGACCGCCTTGTCGTGATGGTCCTTCAGGCCGTCGAGATGCACCGAGAAAAACAAATACGGCGACGGCTCGAACAGATGAAGCTTCTTCTCCAGCAGCAGCGCGTTGGTGCAAAGCGACACGAATTTCTTGCGCGCCACAAGGCCGCGAACGATCTCGCCGATCTCCTTGTGGATCAGCGGCTCGCCGCCCGGGATCGCCACCATCGGCGCTCCGCATTCGTCGGCGGCATCCCAGCATTCCTGCGCCGACATCCGGCGATTGAGGATCGCGTCAGGATAGTCGATCTTGCCGCAGCCCGACGCAAGCGAGGTTGCAGCGAAACAGCGGCTCGAGCATCAGCACCAGCGGAAAACGCTTCCGGCCAAGCAGTTTCTGCTTCAGCAGATAGCCGCCGATGCGCAGTTCCTTGAAGAAGGGTATTGCCATTACAAGTTTCTTTCTGGACTCAAACAGTGGAATTGCTCAGCTCGCGGCCAGTTCAGCCGGAAGCCGAAATTCGATATTTTCTTCGCGGCCCGGAAGCACCGACACCGCAACCGGTCCAATGCGCCGCAAGGCCTCGATCACGTCGTCAACCAGCACTTCGGGTGCCGAGGCACCGGCCGTGATGCCGACGGCTTTGGCATCCTTCATCCACTCCGGGTTCAATTCGCTGCCGTCGGCGATCAGGTAACTCGCAACGCCGACTTCTGTGCCGATTTCGCGCAACCTGTTCGAATTGGAACTGTTGTCGGCCCCCACCACCAGGATAACGTCGACGAGCTTGCTGAGGTCCCTTACCGCAGATTGGCGGTTCTGTGTCGCATAGCAGATATCCCGGATGTCCGGGCCTTGAATGTCAGTAAATCGCTGCTGGAGGGCCGCAATGATGTCCTTGGTGTCGTCCACGCTGAGCGTGGTCTGGGTGATGTAGGCCACCGGCGTGTCGGCTGGCAGCGTCAGGGCCGCGACGTCATCGACATTCTGGACCAGCAGCACGGGGCCCGGAACCTGTCCCATGGTTCCCTCGACCTCGGGATGGCCGGCATGGCCGATCAGGATGAGGGCCCGGCCCTTGGACATGTAGCGCTTACCCTGGTTGTGAACTTTCGTCACCAGCGGGCAGGTCGCATTGAGGACGGGCAGGCCGCGCGCGGCGGCTTCTTCCTCCACGCTGCGCGCCACGCCGTGGGCGCTGAAGACGGTGACCGCATGCGGCGGCACTTCCGAGAGATCCTCGACGAAGATCGCGCCTTTGTTCTTCAGGCTCTCGACCACGTATTTATTGTGAACGATCTCGTGTCGCACATAAACCGGCGGGCCATATTTTTCGAGCGCGCGCTCGACGATCTCGATCGCACGCACGACGCCGGCGCAAAACCCGCGGGGTTGCGCAAGATATACTTCCATGGGACGCCCGTTACGCAAGTTGCACCATTCTCATTCGTGTCTCCGTCTGGCTTCGATATCTGCGATATCCGCCGATATTTGCAATATCCGGACCAACCTCCGCGGCCATCGAGGCGCAGAGCTTTGTGTCAAAAAAAGATCGGGTAGAAAAGGCAGATCGCAAACCTTGGGGCGCAGGTGTCGATCGGCCCCAGGCGCCGGGTTCGGTAATATAGTACAGTTACCCCCGAATCCCCGGCCGTGAACCCTCCCCCCTCACTTGTTACTTATATTGAGCGATCAATCCGCGACATAGCTTGGCATGAATTCAGCGTCTTTTGAGCTATTTTTGCGTGCTCCCAGAGTAAAAAAGCCCAAAAACAACATTAGATTGGCCGACGGAACTCCGCTAGACAGCGGGCGTTTCCGGCAGGCTGTTAACACTAGAAAGAAAAGATGTGCTGACAAGGATTGTTGTTTCGATTGTCAAAGCCTGCACTCGGTTCGCCGCCACCACTGTCCTGATCGCGCTTGTGTCTTGCGATCGCGGCGGGCTTTTACACGGCCCGGCATTTTGAAATTAACACTGATATCAACACGCTGATTTCGCCTGAATCTAGATTGGCGCAAGCGCGACATTCAGTTCGACGATGCCTTCGACCGGGACAGAACGATCCTGGCCGTGGTGGAAGCGCCGACGCCCGAACTCACGAGTTCCGCCACTGCCGCGCTCCACCTGAAATTGGCCGGCGACACCAAACATTTCGAATCTGTCGAGCAGCTTGGTTCGGGGGAATTCTTCGAAAAGAACGGGCTATTGTTTCTGCCGACGGCGCAGGTTGCCCGATTCACCAGTCAGTTTGAATCCGCGGCGCCCCTGATCGAAATCATGGCCGGCGATCCCAGCATCCGCGGCCTGACCGGTGCTCTGGAAACCGGATTGGCCGGCGTCAAGCGCGGCCAGGTCAAGCTCGATGGCACCGCGCGGCCGTTCAACCTGATCGCCCAAACGGTCGAGGACGTCTTGAACAAGGGCACCGCGACGTTCTCCTGGCGCGAACTCACCAGCGAAAAGCCTCTGACAGACGCCGACCGGCGCGCCTTCATCGAATTCAAGCCGATCCTGGACTTCAATGCGCTGGAGCCCGGCAAAGCGGCAACCGACGCGATCAGGCAGGCGGCGAGCGATCTTGACCTCGCGCGCGACTATGGCGCGCGGGTCAGGCTGACCGGGCCGGTCCCGATCGCCAATGAGGAATTCGCGACCGTTGCGGATGGTGCCGTCGTCAACGGGATCGGCACCGTACTGGTCGTGCTGTTCATCCTCTGGATGGCATTGCATTCGGTGAAGATCATCTCTGCGGTGTTCGCCAATCTCTTCATCGGTCTTTCGATCACCACGGCGGTCGGGCTGATGGATGGTGGGTTCGCTCAACCTGCTTTCGATTGCGTTCGCCGTGCTATTCGTCGGATTGGGCGTCGATTTCGGCATTCAATTCAGCGTCCGCTACCGTTCGGAGCGGTTCAAGAGCAACGATCTGCAGACGGCGCTGGAGAAGGCGGCCGAATATTCCGCAATCCCGCTGTCGCTCGCCGCGATGGCGACCGCGGCCGGATTCCTCTCGTTCCTGCCGACCGACTACAAGGGCGTCTCGGAACTCGGCAAGATCGCCGGCGTAGGCATGCTGGTGGCCTTTTTCTCCAGCATCACCGTGCTGCCGGCGCTGCTCAGCCTGCTCAATCCTCCGGGAGAAAAGGAGCCCGTTGGTTACGCATTCCTGGCGCCGGTCGATCATTTCCTCGAAAAGCACCGCGTCGTCATCATCGTCGGCACGCTTCTGGTTGCGCTTGCCGGCCTGCCGCTGCTCTATTTCCTCAGATTCGATTTCAATCCGATCAATCTGCGCAATTCCAAGGTCGAATCGATCGCCACCTTTCTCGATCTGAGAAAGGATCCGAACACCGGCGCCAACGCCATCAATGTGATGACGCATTCGGAAGCCGATGCGAAGAAGATTGAAGAGAGGCTTTCCAAGCTGCCGGAAGTTCTTCGCGTGATGTCGCTGGACAGTTTTGTGCCTGAAGACCAGCCGGAGAAGCTGAAGCTCATCGCCCAGGGCGCCAAGGTTCTCAATCCTGCGCTCAACCCGGAATCGATCGATGAGCCGCCGTCGGACGCGGAAAATGTCGATGCCTTGAAGGGAACGGCGGAAAGCCTGCGCAAGGCTGCCGGCGATGCCAAAGGGCCGGGCGCGGTGGCGGCGCGGCGGCTTGCCGATGACTTGTCCAGGCTTGCCGATTCGAACGAGGCCACGCGAGACAAGACTCAGACTATCTTCGTCGACCCGTTGAAGGTGGTGCTCGATCAACTGAAGAACGCGCTGCAGGCCAAGCCGGTCAGTCTGAAGACCCTGCCGGCCGACCTGGTGGCAGGGTGGAAGACCAAGGACGGCCTGATGCGCGTCGAGGCGCAGCCGCGCGGCGATCCCAACGACAACGAAACGCTGCGCAAGTTTGCCGGTGCCGTTCTTGCAGGCCGAGCCGACCGCGATCGGCGGGCCGGTCTCCATTCTGAAGTCCGGTGACACGGTGGTGAAGGCCTTCATCCATGCCGGCTTCTGGGCGCTGGCGGTGATCAGCTTTCTGCTCTGGCTGACCTTGCGGCGCGTCACCGACGTGCTGTTGACGCTGGTTCCGTTGCTGGTGGCGGGCGCGGTGACGCTGGAAATCTGCGTGCTGATCGGGCTGCCGCTCAACTTCGCCAATATCGTCGCGCTGCCGTTGCTGCTCGGCGTCGGCGTCGCATTCAAGATCTACTACGTCACGGCGTGGCGCGCAGGCAAAACAAATCTGCTGCAGTCGAGCCTGACGCGAGCCATTTTTTTCAGCGCCATGACGACCGCGACCGCGTTCGGCAGCCTGTGGCTGTCGAGCCATCCGGGTACGGCGAGCATGGGCAAGCTTCTGGCGCTCTCGCTTGTCACCACGCTTGCGGCGGTGTTGCTGTTTCAGCCCGCGCTAATGGGCAAACCGCGCGATGTCGGGAAGTAGGCAGATATCGCCGACCGGGTCGGTCGCGGCCGTACGCCTGTTTCTGACCAGACGTCTTCGGGGCCGGGTTCAGCGATCCCGTGGTCTTGGCGTGTACTTGGTGCCTTCGGCGCCCCCTTGGCCATGCTGTTTGAGGGACTTGAGGGAATCGGACCCGCGACGCGGGTCCAGGTTTCCCCGCCGCAGAGAAAGCCGAGCACGCAGCCCTGAATTTCAAGCTGGTCGGTGCCGACGGGCTTGATCGTCGAACTGTAGATTTGCCCGTCCTTGGCGTTGTAGACCTGGCCCTCCCACTGATCGACGCCAGGTTTCTTTTTCATGTCGAGCAGGATCGGCATGCCCAAGGTCGGTCTGTTCTTTTTTGAGGCATCCGGGTTGTTGATGTCGTGTCCCGCCGGGTCTTTTCCCATGCGACCACGCCCCACATGTTGCCATTGCATTCGGCGATACGGATGTTGGCGACGCCGTCCGCCACCCGCCAGTCGCCGGTTGGGTCCGCTGCCAGCGCTGGCGCGAGACCGGCCGACAAAAATATCCCGGAAATGATTACTTTACGCATGATGGTCGCGTGGGCAGTGCAACATGGTTAAAGCCTGTGCTTAAATAGGTGGTCCGGATGGGGGCAAAACGCCGCATTTGGCGTTTTCAGTTGACGAAACGGCCAACAATCGAAGTATGTAGCTGATGCTATATTCAAATCTAGACGTTTCCGAGATGTTTGTGGACCGCCAGTCGCAGCGCAGTTCCATGCATGCGCGCCACTTGAACGAACAGCTCGTACGCGTCCTGAAAACGATCGGCTATGATGTCGGCTTTCAGAAGGGCCAAGGCCAGTACCTGTTCGATCGCGATGGGGTTCGCTATCTCGATTTACTCAGCGGTTTTGGCGTTTTTGCGATTGGACGGAACCATCCCGCCCTTCGCCAGGCGTTAAAGAGCGTCCTTGACAGCGATTTGCCCAATCTCGTGCAGCTCGATGTTTCGACGCTGGCCGGCGTGCTCGCCGAACGCCTGCTCAAATATGTCCCATATCTGGACAAGGTGTTTTTCGCCAATTCCGGCGCGGAATGTGTCGAAGCTGCGATCAAGTTCGCGCGCGGCGCAACCGGCCGGCCCGGTATCGTCTACTGCGCGCATGCCTACCACGGTTTGACCTATGGCGCGCTGTCGCTGACGGACGATCCCAATTTCCGCGGCGGATTCCAGCCGCTGCTGCCGGGGTGCACTTCGGTGCCTTTCAATGATCTCGCTGCGCTCGAGCAGGCATTGTCCTCGCGCGAAGTCGCCGCCTTCATTGTCGAGCCGATCCAGGGCAAGGGCGTCAACATGCCCACCGACGAATTTCTCCCCGGCGCGGCCGCGCTCTGCCGCAAATACGGCACCCTGATGGTGGCGGACGAGATCCAGACCGGAATGGGGCGAACCGGGCGATTCCTCGCGGTCGAGCACTGGAATGTCGAACCCGATATCGTTCTGCTCTCCAAGGCGCTTTCGGGCGGCCATGTTCCGGTCGGCGCGTTGCTCACGCGCAAGAGCATCTTCGACAAGATCTTCAATCAAATGGACCGCGCGGTCGTGCACGGATCGACGTTTGCGAAAAACGATCTCGCCATGGCGGCCGGCATTGCCACGCTCGAGGTGCTCAAGTCGGAGAAACTGATCGAGGCGGCCGCCAAGCGCGGCGCCGAGCTTCGGCTCGCGCTGAACCGGATGGTCCCGGGCTATGAACTCTTGAAAGAGGTTCGCGGCAAGGGGCTGATGATCGGCCTCGAGTTCGGTTCGCCGAAATCGCTGCGGCTGAAGGCTTCATGGAATGTGCTCGAAACCGCCAACAAGGGCTTGTTCTGCCAGCTCATCACGGTGCCGCTGTTCAAGGATCACAAGATCCTGACCCAGGTCTCCGGCCACGGCAGCCACACCATCAAGCTGTTGCCGCCTCTGACCATCACCGAAGAGGACTGCAACTGGATCGAGACCGCGTTCGATTCCGTGATCGCCTCCAGCCACAAGGTCCCCGGTGCGATCTGGTCGCTGGGCAAGACGCTGGTCGACAACGCCGTGCGCAGATCCGCGTAGCGTCGCTGCTCTCCCAAATCCATTCCATTTCGGGTTATCGCGGGGCCCTCTCGCGTGTTCCCCGCTGGTCCCTCATTCCATCGGTCCGCCAAGAGATGAGGTCACACCGGCAAGCAGCCATGTCTCGTGACGACATGGTGTTTTCCTTCAAACGGCCAGTGCGGTGACGCCGTTCGCGAGGGTGAGCAGTTCATCGACGGACCACTGGTCGTAGGCATCGGTGCCGTACTTCGCCGCGTCGATCCGCCCGGACGGAGCGATCAGGAAGTCGGCCGGCAACCCCAAGGGGCCCCCGGCCTGCCGCAGGCCGAAATGACCGTGCGCCATACCGCGCATCCCGGCCCCCAGGGCCTTGAGGCTCACGAAGCCGAGCGAGCTTTCGACCCCGAAGTACTTGTAAAAGGCTTTCTTCGGATCGCCGACCATCAGGAAAGGGACATCCTTCTGGTACGAGCGGATTGATTTCGGCGAGGAATGAAACACGATCACTTCCTTGATGCCGGCAGCCACGATCTCTCTCGCGCGCTTCCTGAATTCGGCGATATGCGTGTTGCAAATCGGGCAATCAACGAAGCGCCGGAATTGCAGATGGACGAGGCGCTCCGGATCAGGGAGTTTTATAGCCTCCCCGGTCACGGCTTCCATCACCGTCGTCGGCAGCATGTCTCCTGACTTGAATTTCATTTCATCACTCCTGTTTTTCGGCAGCAGCTGGAGGCGTGGAAGGCCGGCGAGGACTGCGGCATGCGGGGACTTAGGCCTTGGATTTGAGATAGGCGACCATGCCGATGACGTCCTCGGCGACCAATCTGCCGAGCGGGCCGCTGGAATAGACCGCGTTCAGGATCTTGCCGTCCGGCGCCAGCAAGAAATCCGTTGCCTGAAGATAGCGCGGCGACTCGTTGGTGTAGGCGCCGATGATAGAGGCGACTTTATCCGCATCAGCGCTATGACCCACCGGGAAGGACAGCTTGAACTTTTCAATTGTGCCCCGCGTCGTCGCTTCATCGTCAACGGACAACGCCACAACCTTGATGCCGGCTTCGGCGAGCTTCTCACTCGCGCGCTGAAACCCCGCAAGCTGAGCCTGGCAATAGGGGCACCAGGCCCCTCGGTAGATCAGCACGACGCCGTACGACCCGCGGAGGGATTGAGGGATGCTGATTGTTCCGCCGCCACCCGTGGGCACGTCGAAAGCTGGAAGGGTCTGCCCGTTTTGCAAGCGCGTCATCGAAGGACTCCATCGACTGGACTATTGAGTCCAATTTATGTGCGTCCATCTGGACTGTCAAGTCCACTCGATGTAACGTGTTCTCGTGCCCACAAATCGGAAATCCGAACCTCCCTCCTTGACCGCCCGAGGCGCGGCGACCCGCTCGCGCATCGTCGAGGCCGCGGCCGATTTGATCTACGCGCATGGCGTGGAACGGACGAGCCTCGACGATGTGATGGCGGCAAGCGGCGTGAGCAAATCGCAGCTCTACCACTACTTCGCGGACAAGGACGCGCTGGCGCTCGAGGTTATTGCCAGGCAGACCGAGCGCGTTCTCGACGCGCAGCGGCCCCATCTGGAGGCGCTGGATTCGCTGCCTGCCCTCAAGGCTTGGCGCGACGCCCTCGTTCGGCTCAACAAGGCCTTACAGTTCAGAGGATGCCCGTTGGGATCGCTCGCAGGTGAACTCACCAACGATTCGGAGCCGGCGCGAAAGCGCCTTGCCGAAAGTTTCTCCGTGTGGCGCGGCCGCATCGAAAATGGGCTCGCCAAGATGCAGGAGCGCGGCGAACTTGGCGCCTCGGCCGATCCGCACGATCTGGCTCTCGCACTCCTCAGCGCGGTCGAGGGCGGGCTCCTTCTGTCCAAGACGACCCATTCAAGTCGCCCGCTGGAAATCGCCATCGACATGGCTATCGACCATGTAGCCCGACACGTAAACGCGCCGTAGGAACCCCGACCGTTCGCGCGCCGCTCACCCGCGTCGACGACACAGAACTCCGCGAGGAGGACGCGGGGGTGCGTCATCGATCGTTTGGCACACCCGGGCCGCCGTTACCGCGAATCCTCAAGGATCATCGCCGCGCCCTTCTCGGCAATCATGGCGGTCGGAGTGTTGGTGTTCCCCGAGGTGATCGTCGGCATCATCGAGGCATCGGCCACGCGCAGGCCAAAAATCCCGCGAAAACGCAAGCGTTCATCGACGACGGCCATGGGATCGCTCGCAACACCCATCTTCGCGGTTCCGACGGGATGAAAAATCGTGGTGCCAATGTCGCCCGCGGCTTTCGCCAGCGATGCATCATCATCGCCGACCGAGGGACCCGGCAGATATTCTTGCGGAGAGAACGGCGCGAGCGCGGGCTGCTTCATCAGGCGCCGCGTGGCGCGAATGGCATCGGCGGCGACCTCACGATCTTCGTCCGTTGACAGATAGTTTGGCGCGATCGAAGGCGTAGAATCGGGCGCGGCCGCGCGAATGCGGACGGTGCCGCGCGAAGTCGGCTGCAGATTGCAGGCGCTCACGGTGATTGCGGGGAAGCGGTGCAGGGGATCGCCGAATTTGTCGAGCGACAGCGGCTGCACGTGGAACTGGATGTTGGCGCGCTCGCGATGCGGGTCGGAGCGGGTGAAAATACCCAGCTGCGATGGCGCCATGGTCAGCGGGCCACGGCGGCGGAAGGCATAATCGAGACCCATCAGCCCACGCCGCACCAGCGAATAATACGTCTCGTTGAGCGTGCGCACACCATGCACCTTGTAAATCGCGCGCTGTTGCAGATGGTCCTGCAGGTTTCGCCCGACGCCCTGCCGGTCAAGCACGGTCTCGATGCCGAGCGGCCTCAGCCAGTCGGCCGGCCCGATCCCGGAGCGATGCAAAATTTGCGTCGAACCGATCGAGCCCGCGCACAGAATTACTTCACCTCTGGCGCGGGCTTCGATGACCTCATCCCCTTGTTTGAAGAGCACGCCGGCGGCCCGGCCGTTCTCGATGATCAGGCGGTCGACCAGCACGTTCTTTTCGAGCCGCAGATTGCGGCGCTTCAAGGCGGGCTTGAGAAAGCCGCGCGCCGAGGACCAGCGGCGTCCGCGCTTCTGGTTGACGTGAAAATACCCGACACCCTCGTTGTCGCCGGTGTTGAAGTCCGCAATTTTTTTGATTCCCATTTGCCCGGCCGCATCACCGACCGCGTTCAGAATGGCCCATGACAGGCGCGGTGCTTCGATGCGCCAGCCGCCACCGATGCCGTGATGCTCGCTCTCGCCCAGAAAGTGATCCTCAAGTCTGCGGAACGCGGGCAACACATCGTCATAGCCCCATCCGGTCAGCCCCAGCTGGCGCCAATGATCGTAGTCGGCGGCCTGTCCGCGCATCGAGATCATGGCGTTGATGGCCGACGAACCGCCGATCACCTTGCCGCGCGGATAGGCCAGCGAGCGGCCGTTGAGACCGGCTTCGGATTCGGTGCGAAACATCCAGTCGGAACGCGGGTTGCCGATGGCGAAGAGATAGCCGACCGGGATGTGAAACCAGATCCAGTTGTCGCTGCCGCCAGCCTCCAGGATCAGTACGCGGTTGCCGGGATCGGCGGACAGGCGATTGGCAATAATGCAACCGGCGGTACCCGCGCCGACGACAATATAGTCGAAATCACCTTCAAGCCGCTTTGCCATTTGCCAATTTCCGCCCATCCAGTGGCTGTCTTGCCTGGTTCCATACCGGGGCGGGCCACTGTGGTTTTTCATTCAGTCTGGACTGGCCAAGCTGGACTGGCCAAGGCCGCTATTGTCAATGCTCCAGGAGTATGGGGCCTCCGCTTGGGAGTATTGGGCGGAGGGTCATTGGCGTGCTAGACAGGATGCCTGCAAGAAATTTGGACCGAGCTTTCCCATGCCCATCGTCAATCGCGTCGCCGATCTACAACCCGATATTCAGGCCTGGCGCCGGGATATCCATGAAAACCCGGAAATTGGCTACGACGTCGAGCGCACCGCCGCATTTGTGGCCGAGCGGCTTCGGGAGTTCGGTTGCGACGAAGTGGCTACCGGTCTTGGCCGTACCGGTGTCGTCGCCGTCATTAGGGGACGCAAGCCGGCTGGCAAGGGCCACGTCAGGGCGATCGGACTTCGCGCCGACATGGATGCGCTACCGATCGAGGAGGCGACCAAACTGCCCTATGCCTCCAAGACACCCGGCAAGATGCATGCGTGCGGCCATGACGGGCACACCGCGATGCTGCTCGGCGCGGCCCGCTACCTCTCCGAGACAAGGAATTTCGCAGGCGATGCGGTCATCATCTTCCAGCCCGCGGAAGAGGGCGGCTTCGGCGCAGCGGCGATGGTCAAGGATGGTCTTTTTGAGCGCTTCACCATCGATCGGGTCTACGGCATGCACAACGGCCCCGGCATTCCCATCGGTTCGTTCGCGATCCGGCCCGGTCCGATCATGGCTTCGACGGATGCCGTCGATATCCGGATCGAGGGGCGGGGCGGGCATGCAGCGCGCCCGCATATATCGATCGATTCCGTCATGGTCGGCGCGCAATTGATCACGGCCTTGCAGTCCATCGTGTCGCGCAGCGTCGATCCGCTGGAATCCGCGGTTATCTCGATCTGCGAATTCCATGCCGGCAATGCGCGCAACGTCATCCCGCAAACCGCCGAGCTGAAGGGTACTGTCCGTACCCTGACGAAGGAGGTGCGCGCCCTGGTCGAAAAGCGCGTGCGCGAGGTGGTCGCGGGCGTGGCGCAGATGACCGGCGCAAAGATCGATCTGAACTACGAACCCGGTTATCCCGTGGTAGTCAACGACGCCGCGCAGACCGATGTCGCGATCAAGGTCGCGAGCGAAGTGGCCGGCGAGGCCAATGTTCGCGGGATGGCGCCCTTGATGGGCGGGGAAGACTTCGCCTACATGCTGGAGCAGCGGCCGGGAGCGTTCATCTTCTGCGGCAACGGCAACAGCGCAGGCTTGCATCATCCCGCCTACAATTTCGACGACGATGCGATCGTCTTCGGCACGTCCTACTGGATCAAGCTCGTCGAGAACACGCTGGCGGCCTGAAGCCTCCCGGCGCCGCGTCAACGGGCAGAAAAAAGGCCCGCGGTAACGCGGGCCTTTTTCCTTGCTTCTTATCCGCCGGCTTGGAATAGCCGCGAGAAAATCACGTAAAGCGAGCCCGATATCAGGATCGCCGCGGGGAGCGTCAGCACCCATGCCATCACCATGTTGCGGATGGTTGCGATCTGCAATCCCGATCCGTTGGCGGCCATGGCACCGGCAACGCCTGACGACAGCACGTGCGTGGTGGAGACCGGAAGGCCGAACATGTCCGCCGCGCCGATCGTGGCCGCGGCGACGAGTTCGGCGGATGCGCCTTGCGCGTAGGTGAGATGCGTCTTGCCGATCTTCTCGCCGACGGTCACCACGATGCGCTTCCATCCGATCATGGTGCCAAGCCCGAGCGCAAGCGCCACCGCGATCTTCACCCAGTTCGGGATGAACTTGGTGGCGCTGTCCAGCGAGCCCCTGTAGGCGTTCAGGATCCCGATCTCTTGCTTGTTCAGATCGTTTTCCTTGTCCTTCATCAGGAAGCGGATCGCCTCTGACATCAGATACATGTCGTTACGGGTATTGCCGACCGCTTCTGCCGGCACCTTGTTGAGCGAGCCGTATTTCTGCACCTGGTCGCCGACGTCCTTCACCAGAACCGCAAGCGAAGGATAGGTGCCCTCGTTCAACTGATGGTGGGACACATATTGGGTTACCGCCGGGCGCGGATCGCCGATGATGCTGTAGCCGGCACCCTTGGCCGCGATCACGGCGGAGGCCGCGGCCGAGTTCTTCTGGAACATCGCCACTTGCGATTCCGGCAGCGCGCGGTTTAACGCATAAGCGGTCGGCACCGTGCCGATCAGGATGAGCATGATCAAGCCCATGCCTTTCTGGCCGTCATTCGAACCGTGCGCGAAGCTGACGCCCGTGCAGGTCAGGATGAGGAGGCCGCGGATCCACAGCGGAGGCGCCTTGTTGCCTTCGGGCGCAGCGTAAAGCGAGGGATTGCGAACGATCAGCTTCAACAGCAGCAAGAGCACCGCCGCGCAGATGAAGCCGACCAGCGGCGACAGCAGCAGCGCGTAACCGATTTCGGTGGCCTTGCTCCAGTCGACGCCCGAGGTGCCGTCGCGGCCGCGCATCAGCGCATTGGCAACGCCGACGCCGATGATCGAACCGATCAAGGTGTGCGAGCTCGAGGCCGGCAGGCCGAAATACCAGGTGCCGAGGTTCCAGAGGATCGCCGCGATCAACAGCGCAAACACCATGGCGAAGCCGGCACTGCTTCCGACCTGCAGGATCAGTTCGACCGGCAGCAGCGAGACGATGCCGAAGGCGACCGCGCCGGTCGAGACCAGCACGCCGAGGAAATTGAAGAAGCCGGACCACATCACCGCGAACTCGGCGGGAAGCGAGTGGGTGTAGATCACGGTCGCCACCGCGTTGGCGGTATCATGGAAGCCGTTGACGAATTCGAAGCCGAGCGCAATCAGCAAGGCCACCATCAACAGCAGATACGGCAGATAGGTCGTGACCTTGGTGCCGGTGGCATCGACATCGACGTAAATGCTGTAGGCCACAAACAATAAGCCAACGGCGAGAATGCCAAAAAAGATGATCATCGTCAGAGGGTTGAAACCCTTGTCGAGATTGGGCCGCGAGGCAGGCTGGATTGGCCCACCGTCTGTCCCGTCCAATGTTTGATTGATCGTGAAATCGGTCATGTTGACGCCCCTGATACGGTGAGCGTTCATCATTGAACGATGGATTTGAAGGTTATGTGACAGTCGCGGTGATGTCCCGTCCGTACACATGTTCGACAACAGCGCATGACTTTTTGCTGTGCAACATCCGGGACAGAGCTCAGCGCTTGCTGGTTTTCACAAGCAAGCCGCGGCAATTCTCAGATCGCTGACAAAACGTTTGTATTCCCGTGTCCTGCTGTCGGCATCAGGCAACCGCAGCAGGTAGGACGGATGCACCGTCACCAGCGCTCTGATCCCGTCATCGAGATCGATCAGGCGGCCGCGGGTTTTGTTGATCGGCGTGATTTTGCCGAACACGCTTTGCGCTGCGGTGGCGCCCATGGCCACGACAAGCGCTGGTTTGATCGCGGCCAGTTCGCGCTCATACCATTGCCGGCAAGCCTTGATTTCGCCCGTCGTCGGCTTCTGGTGCAGGCGGATTTTTCCACGGGGGACGAATTTGAAATGTTTGACCGCATTGGTGACGTAGACTTGTCTGCGGTCGATGCCGGCTTCTTCCAGCGCGCGGTCGAGCATCTGCCCTGCCGGTCCCACGAACGGTTTGCCGGCGAGGTCTTCCTTGTCGCCGGGCTGCTCGCCGACCAGCATTATCAGCGCATGCGCGGGTCCTTCGCCGAACACGGTCTGGGTCGCGTCTTTCCAGAGCGGGCAGGCGCGGCAATTGGCGGCCTCCTCGCGCAGGGTTTGCAGACTGGATGAAGGTGTCATGGGCATTTTCCGTTTGTTTCCGGAAGGTATCGGTCCGAACCGACCGTGGCTCATTGCGGGCAGGACGCCGGGAGCCGCTTCGATCCCATTGGAATCGCTTGCAAAAAATCTGCCTGCTAATCCCGATTGACTCTCCCGGGGATGTTAGCTTTATATTAGAACATATCATGAACAAATGAGCCAGCTTCTGGTTCTCCTTCCAGCGAACCAGAACGCGGGTCCAACCCCTTCTCAGGAGCGGTGCATGCGAGAGCGCGCACGCACGAGCACGCTTGCGACTTTGCGCGGCAATATCGAACGCATCGAGGCGCATGGCGAGGCCTATTCGCCGCGAAAGGCGCCGCTTGGCCATGCGGACGTCGACGCGACGCTGCAGGGCGGGCTGGCGCTGGGTGCCATGCACGAAGTGTTCGCGGATGCCGGCCGGCAGAGCGCCGCGGCGACCGGTTTTGTCGCCGGCCTCGCGGGCAGGGTATCCGCAACGAAACTTCCACATCGGCCATTGGTATGGATACGCCAGGATTTCACCGAGCTTGAATCGGGTGCGGTGTCGACGAGCGGGCTCGTCGAACTCGGTCTCGACCCACGCCTTCTCGTGGCCATGCGCGCGGCCGATGTGGACAACGCGTTGCGGACGGCCGCCGACGCGCTGGCCTGCGACGCGGTTGGTGTCGTGGTGCTGGAAGTCTGGGGCGAGGTGCGACAGTTCGACCTCACAGCCAGCCGCAAACTGACGCTGGCAGCGCAAGTCTCGGGCGCGACCTGCTTGTTGCTGCGGACGGCGGCGGAGCCGCAGCCGTCAACGGCCGAGACAAGATGGATCGTGCGCGCGGCGCA
The DNA here is from genome assembly GCA_963722265.1 of uncultured Alphaproteobacteria bacterium. Classification (GTDB taxonomy): domain Bacteria; phylum Pseudomonadota; class Alphaproteobacteria; order Rhizobiales; family Xanthobacteraceae; genus Bradyrhizobium. The sequence continues at coordinate 1,344,406 of CAVRKR010000006.1, forward strand.
TTCGCCGCCGGCTCAATCGCCCTGGAGCGCGTGGGGCGCGCCGCTCTTTGATGCGCAACTTGTCCGCAACCGTCATGGCCCTGTTGGCCGCTGGATCATGGAATGGAAATGTGATGAGTGCCTTTTCGGAAAACCGGCGGCGTATCCTCAGCCTGTGGCTGCCGCGCCTGCCCATCGACCGCATCAAGCGCCAGCTCAAGCACCAGACAAAAGCGTTTTCAAGCGAAGTAGTTACCGGTTCGGGTAAAGAAAATGCGTTAAACCCCAGCATCGTCGTCGCCAAGCAACACAACGCGCTGCTGATTTTTTCGCTTGACGATGCGGCCGCGCATTTTGGCCTCGATGTCGGCATGCCGCTCGCCAATGCCCGCGCCATCTGCCCTCACGTGCAGGTGTATGATGCCGATGAAGCCGCTGATAGCAACGCGCTGAACGCCATTGCCGAGTGGTGCGACCGCTTCACCCCGCTGGTGGCGCTCGATCCCCCGCACGGCCTGTTTCTCGACATCACCGGCTGCGCGCATCTGTTCGGCGGCGAGGCCGCGATGATGCAGCTTTTGTGCGGCGTGTTGACCGCGCAGGGGTTTACGGTCAGCGCCGCGATCGCCGGCACTGCCGTCTGTGCACGGACGCTGAGGCGTCATGTCCATGGCCGCATCGTTCGCGCCGGCGAGGAAGCCGCTGCGGTCAGGCGGCTGCCGGTGTCGGCGCTCGGCACTGACGCAGCCGTGGTCACGGGCCTGCGCCGCGCGGGCTTGAAAACCATCGGCGATGTCGCTGATCGCACCCGGCATGAAATCACCGCAAGATTTGGAGCCGGCTTCACGACGCTGCTCGAACAGGCGCTGGGCGAGAGCGATGCGCCGATCAGCCCGCGCAAGCCGCTGCCCGATTACATCGTGGAGAAGCGTTTCGCCGAGCCGGTGGCGACCGAAGGGGTGATCTCGGCGACCTTGTCGGGGCTTGGGGGAATGCTGGTCGCGGCGATGGGGCAGCAGGGCAAGGGCGCGCGGCGGCTGGAAGCCCGTTTCTTCCGCACCGATGGCACGGTCCGCACCATCGGGGTCGATACCGGACAGCCCGTGATCAGAGCTGAGGTGATCGACTGGCTGTTTCGCGCGCGGCTTGATGCCTTGAGCGATCCGCTCGATCCCGGTTTCGGATTCGACCTCATTCGCCTGTCCGCAAGCCGCACCGAAATCGTCGTGCAGCAGCAGCGCGATCTCGATGCCAATGTGCACGATAATGACGAGATCTCCGCCCTGATCGATCGCATCGCCGCCCGCATCGGGGGCAAGCGCGTGGTCGTGCACCTGCCGCAGGACACCCATATTCCGGAGCGCGCGGCGCTGGCGGCGCCGGCGCAGCATCATCTGACGGCTGCCACCCACGCCGTCTGGCCGGCGCGCATGATGGGCGAACCGCCATTGCGGCCGTTGCGGCTGTTCGAGCGGCCGGAACAGATCAAAGTCATCGCGCAAGTGCCGGATGGCCCGCCGGCGCGGTTTGTCTGGCGCCGCGCCACCCATGCCGTGGTCCGCGCCGAAGGTCCCGAACGCGTCGCCATGGAGTGGTGGCGGACGGAAAGCGCGACGCTGACGCGGGATTATTTCCGCGTCGAGGACGAGGAGGGTTTGCGGTTCTGGCTCTACCGCGACGGGCTTTATGACCGCGAGGTCGTCCAGGAAGAAGGCAGGGCCGTGCAACCGAACTGGTTCATGCATGGATTGTTCGCATGACACGGGCTTACGTCGAAACACAGGCTTACGCGGAAATCGGGATCACGACGAATTTTTCGTTCCTGCGCGGCGGCTCGCATCCGCAGGATTACGTGCACCAGGCAAGCCATTTGCGTCTTCCCGCCATCGGCATTGCCGATCACAACACGTTGGCCGGAATCGTGCGGGCCTACAAGGAGCTCGACAATCCCGCCGTCAAATACAAGCCAAAACTTCTGATCGGATCGCGGCTCGTCTTTATCGACGATACGCCCGATATCCTCGTTTTCCCACGCGATCGCGCCGCTTACGGCCGGCTATGCCAGTTGCTCACCCGGGGAAAACGCGGCGAGGAAACTCTAAAGGGTGAATGTCACCTGAAGCTCGATGATCTCCTGGAATTTTCCGAAGGGCAGCTTCTCGCGCTGGCGCTGCCGCATCGTTTTACGGAAACGAAAGCGCGCGAGACTCTCGACCGGTTGCGGGGCAGCCGCGCCGACGGCGTGTGGCTGGCCGCGAGCCTTCTGTACCGCGGCGACGACCGGCGCCGTCTTGCACGGCTTCATCGCATCGTCACGACCGCCGGCGTGCCGCTGCTCGCGACCAATGAAGTGCTGTACCACCATCCGTCGCGCCGCCCCTTGCAGGACGTCCTCACCTGCGTTCGCGAGAAGACGACCATCGAGGCCATCGGCAAGCGCTTGGAAGCCAATGCCGAGCGCCACCTCAAGCCGGCAGAAGAAATGGCGAGGCTGTTTCGCGACGTGCCGGAGGCGATCGCTGAAACCATGCGGTTTGCCGGCCGCATCGCCTTTTCGCTCGATCAGCTCAAATACCAATATCCCGACGAGCCGGTGCCGCCGGGCAAGACCGCGCAGCGTCATCTGGAAGACCTGACCTGGCAGGGCGCGCATAAAAGATTTCCGATCCGGATTGCGCCGAAAACCAAAAAGGTCCTGCACAAGGAGCTGCGCCTGATCAGGAAGCTCAAATACGCGCATTACTTCCTCACCGTCCATGACATCGTCCGTTATGCGCGCGAGCAGAAAATCCTCTGCCAGGGCCGGGGGTCGGCGGCGAACTCGGCCGTCTGTTATGTGCTCGATGTGACGTCCGTCGACCCGACCAAGGTCGATCTGTTGTTCGAGCGCTTCATTTCCAAGGAACGGCTGGAGCCGCCCGATATCGACGTCGATTTCGAGCATTCGCGGCGCGAAGAGGTGATGCAATATGTCTACCGGCGGTATGGCCGGCACCGCGCGGCGATTATCGCCACCGTCATTCACTACCGGCCGCGCAGCGCGATCCGCGACGTCGGCAAGGCGCTGGGGTTGACCGAAGACGTGACCGCGGCGCTGGCGGACACGGTGTGGGGAAGCTGGGGCAGGGGCCTCGACGAAAAGCAGGTCAAGCAGGCGGGGTTAGATCCGCAAAACCCGATGGTGGAGCGAGCCGTCGAGCTTGCCGCCGAGCTGATCGAATTCCCGCGACATCTCTCCCAGCATGTCGGCGGTTATGTGCTGACGCAGGACCGGCTCGACACTTACGTGCCGATCGGCAACGCCGCGATGGACGATCGCACCTTCATCGAGTGGGACAAGGACGACGTCGATGCGCTGAACATGATGAAGGTCGATGTGCTGGCGCTGGGGATGCTGACCTGCATCCGCAAATGTTTCGATCTCATCGCCGACCACAAGGGCGAGCGCTGGGAACTGGCGACAATTCCCCAGGACGTGACGGCGGTCTACGACATGCTGTGCCGGGGTGAATCGCTCGGCGTCTTCCAGGTCGAAAGCCGCGCGCAGATGAACATGCTGCCGCGGTTGAAGCCGCGGATCTTTTACGACCTCGTCATTGAAGTGGCCATCGTGCGCCCGGGTCCGATCCAGGGTGACATGGTGCATCCCTATCTGCGCAGGCGGAATAAACTGGAGAAGGTGGTCTATCCGTCGCCGTCGCCTTTACATGGCGACAAGGATGAACTGCGCAGGGTCCTGCACAAGACCCTCGGCGTGCCGCTGTTCCAGGAACAGGCGATGCGGATCGCCATTGAAGCGGCGAAGTTCACCTCTGAGGAGGCCAACGGCTTGCGCCGTGCCATGGCGACTTTCCGCAATGTCGGCACCATCGGCAAATTCGAATCCAAGATGGTCAACAACATGATCGCGCGCGGCTATGCCCCGGAATTCGCGAAAAACTGCTTCGACCAGATCAAGGGATTCGGCTCCTACGGTTTTCCGGAAAGCCACGCCGCAAGCTTCGCGCAGCTTGTCTATATTTCGTCATGGCTGAAGCATTTTCATCCCGATGCATTTTGTTGCGGGCTGTTGAATTCGCAGCCGATGGGTTTTTATGCGCCGGCGCAGATCGTCGGCGACGCGCGCAAGAACGGCGTCGAGGTGCGCGAGATCGACGTGTCCTTTAGCCACGCCCAGAATACGCTGGAGGAGGGGAGCGGGAAGTATTGTGCCGTGCGGCTCGGTTTTCGCCAGATCGACGGGTTCAGATGGAGCGATCCGGACGAAGTGCGGTTAAAGCAAATTCAGGCGTCGTTCCGGGGCATGACGCCGTGGGATGGTCCGAAGGACCAGACCCGGAATCTCGAGATCATATCGGGAGATTCCGGGTTCGATGCTATCGCATCGCCCCGGAATGACGATCTAGAGGAAACAGACGACTGGGCCGAGCGCATCGTCGCCGCGCGACAGCGCCGCCCCTTTACCTCGCTGGAGGATTTTGCCCGCGACACCGCGTTGCCCAAGCGCGCGCTGATTTTGCTGGCGGACGCCGATGCGTTTCGCTCCATCGGGCTCGACCGGCGTGAAGCGTTGTGGACGGTGCGACGCTTGCCCGACGACGTCCCGCTGCCGCTGTTCGAGACGGCCACCGCGCGCGAGCAGCCGGATGAGGAGGCTGAGCCGCTGCCCTCGATGCCGCTGTCGGAGCATGTGGTGGCGGACTATCAGACCATCCGCCTGTCGCTGAAGGGCCACCCGATGGAATTTCTGCGGGCGCGGTTTGAGCGCGAACGCGTCATCGCCTGCGCATCCGTGTCCGATGCCAGGGACCGGCAATATGTCCGCTGTGCCGGCGTGGTGCTGGTGCGGCAGCGTCCGGGCAGCGCCAAGGGCGTGGTCTTCATGACGCTGGAGGATGAAACCGGCATCGCCAATATCGTGGTGTGGCCCAAGGTGATGGAGCGCTTTCGAAAGGAAGTGATGGGCGCGCGGCTGGTGCTGGTCGAGGGCTATATTCAAAGCAGCCCCGAAAAGGTCGTCCACCTCGTGGCCGAAAGACTGTTCGACCGCTCCCGCGATCTCGTTTCTCTCGCCGATGATGCGCTCGGCCGCAAACATGCGGTGCCGGCGGGACCCGCGCTGATCGAGCCGCTCAATGATGATCCTCGCGATCACCAGGATCATCCGGCCCAGAAAATCCGCCACCCCCGCAACGTGCGTATCCTGCCGCCGTCGCGGGATTTTCATTAGCGTCTTATGACATCAATTCAAAATCAATTGTGCAGGTAGTCTGCTTTCACGCGCACAACGGACCAAAAGTTATTCTGCGGCACGGATTTCCTCCTGCAGAAGAACATGGTTTTCGGACAGCAGGTCAAGAATGCGCGCTGCGACAAGCTGATGGCCTTCAGGCATCCAATGGCTGCCTGCGGCCGCGTCCGGATAGGAGGCGGCGCCATCGAACGTGACGAAAGGGATTTGGTTCGCCTGGAGATACTGTATGAGGTCGGGGTCGCGGTATTGAAGGCCAACGAGAAACTTCCCTCCGTGCTTCTGCACGAAGTCACGCATCTCGCCTACCAGCCGTTCCGTCGGGTCTGGTACAAAAAGAACCGGATACCGAATCCTGAGGTACACCGCGGAAACAAGCCGCGCGATCCAAAAATTGCGTACTACCCAATCTTCCTTTATCTGCTGCAGACGCGACGTGGGAACGGGCTGTCCCTCCAACACCAGCGAGCCATCCTGGGCAATCGTGAAGTAAGGCTTTTGATAGCCCTCGTACCTTATATTGGTACTGTTGTCCAAGCGGTCGTTCTTTGTACAGAAAATCAGCACGACAACTGCTGGCTGAATCTTCGGCCATAGCCGCTGCAACAAGAGATACTCCTGATCCGTGCCGTACCCGGAAACGCCTGCGGCGACAATTTTGTGACCGGAGATTCGCGCTCGTAGTAGTTCGGTGAAGCGCTCCTCCACTTCAGCATCCAGACCCCAAACGAACGAATCTCCCAAAAACATGATGGTCGGTTTGGCATCGAGACTGAACTCGATGTCTCGCAAACCCAGGCTGTTGTGTTGAACATGGATGGTACGGATGTTCGTAACGGTTGAGCTTGAACCGGGCACGGGGGCCCATCCAAGCTCTGCATCATAGCGATAGCTCAGCGAACGCTCGTTTACGCCTTCTCGTAGTTCTCGGAAGTCGGCAACACGGAGAAAGATTTCCAGCCCCGCCAAAGTCGCAATCGTCATGACAAGCGAAATGCAGACCGACCGAAACACCTCACGGAGCTGTTCCGGTCGCGCGAGAGTTTTCATCGTTTTATCCGTGCCACGATTTAAGCGACACCAACGTGCCAATTGCCTTCTTGAGAAGCCTTTCGCGAGACGAAACCCATCAGACGGCTTTAATCCTTGACGTCAGCCGCAAAAAATCGCGACTAACCTGCGTTGTGGATCATCGACTGTTTCACCGAAATCAACCCCTAACGTCCCGAGACAGTCTATCGCGGAACCAGGTCGCAGGACATCTCAAAAATTGAGGTCAAACCGCGTGCCGTAGCTCGATGCCCGGGTGCGCTCGGTCAGGTCGTGTGCGCCTTCGACGATGTTGCCGTTCTTGAGCGTTTCGCCACGCTCTCATCGTCCCGCGCAGCCTTGCGCTCTTTCGCATCCGATCCCGTGTGAAGCGTCTTCGTTCCGCGATGATCGGCATATTCCTTGCCGTCGATCGGTGCCATGTGCGGCGGATCATGATCGAGATAGGGTCGCCCGACTCCGAACTCCTTCTCGTGTGCGTCGATCCATTTCCAAAGTTTTTCAGTGGAAACCAGTCGTTGATTCCGTGTCCCGCCATTGACGCTCACGACATCGGCCGCAAGCCCGTGGCCATAGCCACCACGGGAGCTGCCGCCGTGATACGACCTGTCGCTCGCCGCCTTCAGGCCGCTTGCGATCGATTGACGGTAATCGTCGCGGAACGCGCTGGTGATGCCGGGCGACAGCCCGGCCTCTTCCGCGGCGTGAAGCACATGAAAGAGCTTGAGTTTGAAGCTCCGGTCCATGCCACCGATCACATAGTCCATCATCGACATGCCGACTTTTTCCGCCGCCTTCGGGTCCTTCCACGCAAAATCCTCGTCGACGGCCTTGGTAAAGCTTTTCGTGACGGTCACACTTTTGCCTTTCCTCTTGACCGTCACTTTCCTGCGCTCCTCCACCTTGATGGAGTCCTCCTTAGGCGTCCGCTGATAGAGCGCCCACAGGTATCGGTCGATGCAGGGGTCGACGACCAGGCATTCATCGAGAATTTCGATCGAGCTCACGGCATCCTTGGTGGCCTTTGGCATCGGGTTCGGCGTGGTCACTGTCGTCGCCTGAGCGGGCGGTGCTTCAAGCGGCAGCATCTGCGACGAATCGGTCAGCGCGGCCTCGACGATCGGCTTCGGCTCTTCAGAGACCACCGTCTTGTCGGTGCCCGTTTCGTTCACGGGTTCGGCTGACCTCGCAACGTCGACGTTGCCAATATCGGCGTTGCCCGTTGCCGTAAGCTGCGGCGCATAGACGAGCGTGAAGTCGGCGGCGAGAAATGGTGCGAGGCGCTCCAAGGCCAGCGAAGCGGTGTTCCCGATGGGGGCCGAAGCCAGGCCCGCATACCAAGCGATAGCGCCCGCGCCGCACAACACCGCCGCCACTGTCACATATCGCCGTGGGTTCATGATCCCGATCTCCAAGCGCTCCCCCGGAGCGAGCTTGCTCCGCGAAGCATGCCAATGGCCGATTCTTCGGGTCACGGCACAACTACGCAATGGCGAAAGCGGTCACACCTCAGTCTTTCCCAAAAAGTGTTGCCTCTATGCAACGCGGGCCGATGGTAGCTTTACGGGCATTTTCGGACCAAGCGTCAATTCCAGAGATGATCAAGCCGGACCCGATTCCCGAAATGACTGAGCCAGACCTGGTCGCGAACGCCTCCGGCCGGCGTTAACGGATCTACGCTTTCAGCAGGTCTCGCGAAAAGCGAAAATGAACTTTGGCATCGCCGCGTCTATTGCGGCCTTGCGCGCTGGCGGACCGCTAGAGCGCCCGATATGACATTTTTATGAATGATCTGGCGCAATGAGGGCGTCGCCGATGTGGTGAATATGGCTGCACATCCCCTCTGGTTGGCAGTCATGAAATCACAAATCATCAAGGAACTTGGAGAGGCCGAAATCCTGTTGCCGTCGCTGGTGGCCGAAGGACTTGCCGCCAACGACCGCATCAAGGTCCACATGAGCGCACTGCAGGCGGCCACGCAACGTGCGCAGGAGCCGGCTCGGCCGGCGACAGATTTTCACGCCGAATGCCGAGCCGCTGGCATCGCACCCGCCGCGCTCGCAACCCTGATCGGCGGCGCCCATCTAGCCGGAAGCGGCCGAATTGCTGCACCAAATCTCGCAAGGCTGATGAAGGAAATCGGCGACGACGCGGCGACGATGGTTCGCGCCGTCAGCGCCGGAAAATCCACAGAGGGCAAAACCCTGGCCGCACGGCTCGCCGCGATCCGCGCCGCGGGCTTGCTTGACGGCGCCAACGAGATCGAAATCGCGCGCGTTGCAAGTCTAACCGGCATCACGGAGGAGGGTGGGGACAGCCTACACCGGCTGGTGATGGATCTCCACAAGGCGCTCAACCGACTGGCCACGGAATGCTCCGAGGAGATCGTGAGCGGAGCCCATGTATTCGGTTTGCACGCCGAGGATCGTGCGCCGGTCGAAAGCTTCATGAAGGGGCTCAACGAGACGCTTGCCCTGAAATTCAACCACCCCGGCCTCGACACCATGGCGACCCGCTCGAACGGCCGTCTACTGATTCAAAACGACATCGGAACCACCGACGCGCATGTGGTGGTCATCGTGGTCAAGAAGAATTCCGTGACCGTGACCTATACCGACGTGCACCATGCGCGCGCCAAATTCTTCATCGCCCTGTTCGACAAGTTTCAGGCGAAATGGAGCGGGCTCGATCGTCACATGGCGGCGGGGCTCGGCGAGGATAACGCCTTCTTTCTCGTCACCGGGGAATTGCAGGCCGACAGCGCCACCGATCGCAATGCCTTCCTGGCCGCACTCGGCGCGGCGCTGGTCTTTCTGATCGACTGGAACAAGGCGCGCAAATTACTGCGCAATTGGGTCGCCAAGGAAGATGCGGCGCGCATTCTGGATTGGGCTGCCCGACAGCACCTCGGCCATCGCGCTTTCCTTGAACTTGGCGGCGACGAATTGATCGGCGCAGCGGTGCGTAACGCAGCACCAACGCGAATCGGATTCGGCGAGCGGCTCGATCAGGCGCTTGGACGAAATGCAGCGGTCGACTTCATCAAGACCGCGATGCGGGTTTCGACCGAAGCGCTAAGCAACGGGCGCTCAGTGCGGCTCGTCCGCGACCAGATCGAGGCGGACCTGATCAGACGTTTGGAACGCGTCGATAGCGCTCTGCTCGCGATCGTGCTGCGGCAGGTCGGTTTGGCGCACGATATCACTGCCGCGATTGCTCACCACGTTGCTGCGCTGCGGTCAGGCCGTCCGAATGACTGCAAACACCTCGCGGCAAGAGCCGGTCTGATCGAGCAAAAGGCCGATCGCATTGTTTTCGAAGCACGCAAGGAGGCTAGCCGCCTCAACGCTGGACCGATCATCGAACAGCTGGCGGACCGCGTCGAGGAAGCCGTCGACGAACTGGAGCAGGCCGCTTTCATCGCTTCGCTCGCGCCGGGTGGGATCGATTCCGAGTTGCTTTCGACGCTTGCCGAGTTATGCGCGGTCGCGACCACCGCGACCGAAGCCGCAGCTTCAGGTCTTGCCGCCGCGGTCGAGGTTCCAGAGGGACGCCGCGCGGATTCCGAAGATGCGCTCAACGCCGTCCTCCGCCTCATCGACGCCGAACACGCCGCCGATGCGTGCGAACGCGAAGTCACCGCGCGGGTGTTTGCCGGGGGCTTCGACGTCGCGACGTCGCTTTCCGTGATCGAACTTGCTCGGGCCATCGAGCGTGCCACCGACCGATTGGCCGGTTTCGGACATCTGCTGCGGCGGCACATCATGACTGATCTGTCGGCGTAATAGGGATTCAAACCATGCAAATTGTGCGAATTGGCGGTACATCGACCGAACAACATTCGGCCGACGCCATTGGTGCCAAAGCCGCTAACCTTGCGCGCATGGCGGCGCTCGGATTGCAGGTGCCGCCGGCGTTCGTGCTCCCGGTCAAACTTTGCGCTGCGATCATCGGCAAGGAACCACATGCTGAGCGTAACCTTCATGAGGGACTGAAGGAAGGCATCGCGTTTCTCGAGCACGCCACCGGCAAGCGCTTCGGCGACCACCGGCAGCCGCTATTGGTATCCGTGCGCTCCGGCGCGGCACGGTCGATGCCGGGCATGCTGGACACCGTCCTCAATGTCGGTTGCACTTCGGCCGCCGTCCAGGGGTTGATCCGCAGCAGCGGAAGACCACGGCTCGCGTGGGACTGCCGGCGGCGCTTTCTGGAGAGCTATGCCGAAACCGTATTGGGGTTCGAGCCGGCCTTTTTCTCTGCCCACCTTGCCGAATTGGTTTTAGGAGAGGGCGTCGCCAGTGAGCGCGAGCTCGACAGCGAGGCGCTCGAACGCCTCGCGGCGAACGAGCGTGCCTTGATCGAAGAACGCTATGACGACGGCTGGCTTGAGGACGCAACCGCCCAGCTCGAAAGCGCCGCACGAGCTGTGTATCGCTCATGGATGAGCGAGCGGGCGCAGTCTTACCGCCATCTCCAGCAACTCGATCACCTTGCGGGCACCGCCGTGACAGTGCAGACCATGGTGTTCGGCAATGGCGGGCTCTCGTCCGGCGCAGGCGTCGCGTTTTCGCGAGATCCTTCAATCGGGTCGCGCCAACCGATGATCGACCTCGTGCTGGACGCTCAGGGTGAAGACGTCGTCTCGGGCCGCCGGACGCCCGACACGGAAGAAACCATTGCCCGCGCGCTGCCACAGCTTGCGACTGAACTGGGCGATATTCTCACGCTCCTCGAACGGGAATTTAGCGACGTTCAGGACGTCGAATTCACCATCGAGGATGGCAAATTGTGGATCCTCCAGACGCGCGCCGCGAAACGGACGCCGCGTGCGGCGCTGCGCATCGCTATTGACCTCGTGCATGAGGAACTGATCACGCCACGGGAAGCGCTGGATCGACTTGGATGTATCGATCTTGGCGCGCTGGTTCGGGTTTCCCTGGTCTGCGCTGACAAGCCGCTTTTGACGGGAATCGCGGCATCGGGCGGGATTGCGGCCGGCCGCGCCGCCTTCTCGTCCGAAAGCGCTCGACGGCTTTCGGCCTCGGGCGACCCCGTGATCCTGATGCGGCCCGACACCAGCACGGCTGACGTCGAAGGCTTCGCGCTCGCCGCCGGCATCGTGACGAGCGTGGGGGCGCGCACCTCTCACGCCGCGCTGGTCGCGCGCCAGATGGGAAAGCCCTGCATCGTTGGATGCAGCGGGATGACGTTCGATGTCGCCGCCGACCGCGCGCAATTGGCCGGGACAACAATCGCAGCAAGCGACTGGGTCACGATCGACGGCGACAGTGGTAAGATATATCTCGGACAGCTCGATACAGTGACGACCCGGCCGGACGCTGAGCTTGCCGAGATAGCGACTTGGCGGTCTCTGCCTACCTTCAATCACGAAGAATCGATATCCGCACGCGATCGTTCGGCTCCGGCACATTGAACATCCCAGCTGCAGGCCGCGATCGCTTGGTCGGCTGCCGCTCTGGCTGGGCGGTGTCGGATTTTGGGTTGAGGGCTAACGGTATCCGGAAAACTCCGAACTGATAGATTGGACGCCACCAAACCCAACCAGCTCGGATTCAGGATCACTCACCGCGATAGCGGACGCCCATGTTCCGGCGCCGGCCAAAGCGAGCACCAATCCGACGAAGAATACCGACTCGATTGTTGGTAGGGTCCTCGGCGCCGCAGGTCGTAAGGTCTAGCGCCTTAGCGCCAGTCGCCATTTCTTATGCGCCAGTCAATGCCGAGTGCGACAACTCCGAAGACAAGGAGCCACCACGGAATGTCCCTTTGAGAAAAATACGCAAAACAGAAGTAGGCGGCCGAACCCAAGAACCAAAGAATGAAGAGACGCGATCCTAAAACAAGTCGGTTCATGATTGTAGACTCCTGCCAGAACAGATCACGATTACAGTTCGAGATGACAATACGATAACAGGCGGGATGCCGTAGAATTGCACCTAGCGAGGTGCTAGCTTCCCGCCATGCGGAAGTCCGACGTGACCTGCCCCCGATTGCGCCGCCGGTTACAGGCGTATCGAGCTCGCCACCATCGGAGGAAACAAAGGAGCTTACCGCTGTCTCATTTGCGACCGAATTCTCGAAGAGTTCGATGGTGAGACCGAAGTTGCCTACCGTCTCACTGTTCAGCCAGAAGGGCACAATTGGAGCTAGGACTTCCCTGTCTTGAGGCCCTTGGTTTCCGCCTTGACCCGTATAACGGATATGGTTCGGCGCGGTCGGCAAGAGACAAGCATGCCTCTACCATCGAGCCTTCCAACCCAGAGGCCGCAAGGCGCAGCATGAAGTGCACTGACTGATTTGCCCGACGAGACTGAGCAAGAATTGTTTCTATCGAGGTGCGGGGCGGCCGATTGCGAACAGTGGCTCGATATGTGTTCGGCATGGCTCCAGAACGATCCGAATGCACTGCAGGGCGTCTTTGAGAGCGCATTGGAGCCATAAGAGGAACTTTGCGATGCGGGCCACAAATCCCTCGAACCCGAGGATATTGAGCACGCGGGTGAAGTTGTAGCAAAGTGCCATCAAGCTCCATTCGCCGCGAACCTTGTCGAAGCCGCGAACGAGAAAGTGGCGATAGCCGGCGCGGCACTTGAGCGTGCCAAAGGGATGCTCGACAATCCCCGAACGACGGCGCATCAGCTCGCCTGCGCCTTGCATCCGCGCGCGATGACGTTCCAGAACGTCTTCGTGTTCCCAGCGACCGATGGTCCGGGTGGCGGCCTTCGGAGAGAGACAACGGGCCTGTAGCGGGCACGCTCGGCAGATCGCCTTGCGGCCAGCATAACGGTTCTCGATACGGCCGCTGACGTTCTTCCAACTTCCCTTCATCCGATGCAGCAGCTGGCCGGCGGGACAAGTGTAGGCATCGGCTGCCGCGTCATAGCTGAAGCTCTTGAGGCCAAAGCGGCCCTGCTTCTCGAGCCGGCCATTGCCTTCTGACGCTGGCACATAGGCTTTGATGCCGTCGTCCTCGCACGCCTTCAGTTCAGAACTGCTGTAATAGCCCTCATCGGCGAGCGCCTGCAGCGTCTTGGCGTCGAGAGCCTCCTTTGCCGCTTTCGCCATCGCATGGAGCTGACCGACATCGCTGCTGTCGTTCACCACCTCGCTGGCGACGATGAGCTTGTGCTTGTCGTCGACGGCGACCTGCACATTGTAACCTGCTACAGCCTGACCGTTCTTGACCAGAAGCCGGGCGTCCGGATCGGTCAGCGACTGCTGCGTCTCGCCGCTCTCATCAAGCCGAGCTAGATCGGCCTGCGCGCGCGAGCGCTTGGCCATCAGCGCCGCGACCTTCGCGCCAAGATCGCCGCCATCTCCGCTCCCGCCAACGCCCGGACCGTCAGGACGATCGTTGGTTCGGTCCCTGGCCTCCGCCGCATCATTGTCTTCAAGTGACCGGCCGTAAGCTTCGATCTCCTGGTCCAGCTTTGTGATCTGTTCGGCGAGTCTTCTGCGCGTAAAAATGCTCGCCTTGCTGGCGTCGCCATGAAAGAACGAGCCGTCGATCGCTACAACAGTGCCGCCGACAAGGCCAAGCTCGCGAACCAGCAGCACGAAATTGCGGTTCGTCGCCTTCAGCGCATGCCAGTTCTCCTTGCGGAAGTTGGCGACCGTCCGATAGCCCGGCCTCAGGTTCTTCAATAGCCAGATCAGTTCCAGATTGCGGCAGGCTTCCCGCTCCAGCCGCCGCGACGACCTGATCTGGTTGATGTAGCCGTAAAGATAGAGCTTCAACAGATCGGCTGGATCGTAGGGCGGCTGTCCCACCTCAACGCCACGATCCGCATGGCGCAACCCCAGCTTCGCTAGATCGAGAGCACAAACAAAGCTCTCGATCGCTCGCACCGGATTGTCCGGCCCCACATAGTCCTCAATCCGGCGCGGAAGGAGGCTAGCCTGCTCTCGGCTCTCGCCGGACTTGAATGTGTGATTCGTCATAAAACGAATTGTACATCAACTCCCGAAAACGACCGTAATTCTTGCTCAGTCTCGACGGGCAAATCACTCCTACAACTTCGCGTGTCTCGCCCGAAAGAGGGGCGTTGGCCATCGTCACGAACGTTGGGCGGGACGCGGCGGCGTCGCAGACGAGCGACCTTGTTGCGGACGGCGAAGTCACGTGGTCCTGGCGCCCCGACGCTGGCGTCAAGTTCTTGAGAAGCAAGCTTCTTGGGGACGACGGTGGCAAGAAAGCCCGGTCACCGGGGAGAGCGTGAAGGAAGCCGTTAAAACCATTGCGCAGGGAAGGCCGGATCGATCCGGTGAACCTGTGGTGACTACGCTCGTGCGCTTGTTTCATTTGCGCGCGAGGCTGCGGGTGCATCGCTCACCCGGCTTTCCCTGCGCCCTCCAATTTTGCGAGGGACAATGTCTTGACTGCCTCGGACGCATCGCGCCGCGAGAATGCGAACGCGTACCCGCTTTCGCTGACGGTGACGACGATGATAAAGTCGCCTTACGTCTCTCAAGGACCTCCCTATGCAAAGCCCCCGCGAAATCCTGGCCGACCTCTGGACTGCCGGCGGCGGCGATCCGGCCGCGCTCGACGCCGTCACGCTGACGGGCGAAGAGCCGCAAGTGCCGTCATCGTTTCGTGTCGCCGCCGCGGCGCAAGCCGGCATCGCCGCAGCCGGGCTCGCTGCCGCTCATGTCTGGAAATTGCGGAGCGGACAAAGCCAGGATGTCGCCCTCGACATGTGCCACGCCGTGGTCGAATGCCGAAGCGAGCGTTACCTGCGCGTCGAAGGCACGCCACCTCCGGCGGCCTGGGACGCCATCGCCGGAATCTACAAGACGCGCGATGGGCGTTTCGTCCGCCTGCACACCAATTTTCCCCACCACCGCGAAGCCGTGTGCCGGACGCTGGACTGCAAGGCGGAACGCGACGAGGTTCAGGCCGCGCTGATGCAATGGGACGCCGAGGCGTTCGAGACCGCGGCCTATGCCGCGGGCGGCGTGGTGGCGACGATGCGCTCGCATGACGAATGGTCAGGCCTGCCGCAGGCGAAAGCAGTCGCTGCCATGCCGGTGATCGAATTCGAAAAAATCGGGGAGGCCGAGCCAAAACCCTGGCCCAGGGGCGATCGTCCGCTCGCGGGGCTGCGCGTGCTCGATTTGTCGCGGGTGATCGCAGGTCCCGTCGCCGGCCGCACGCTCGCCGTGCATGGCGCCGATGTCATGCTGATTTCCGGACCCGGCCTGCCGGCGATTCCCTGGCTTACGATCGATACCGGCCGCGGCAAGCTTTCGAGTTTTGTGGAGCTCAAGCGCGAGGAGGGTCGGAACACGCTGAAGGAACTGCTCGCGCAGGCGGATATTTTCTCGCAAGGCTATCGCCCGCAGGCGCTTGCGCATCTCGGCTTCTCGCCGCAGGACGCGGCGCGGGTCAGCCCCGGCATCATTTACGTATCGCTTTCGGCTTACGGCCATCGCGGACCGTGGGCGGAACGCCGCGGCTTCGACTCGCTGGTGCAAACTGCAACCGGCTTCAACCATGCCGAAGGGCAGGCCGCCGGCCTCGATGGCCCAAAGGAATTGCCGGCCCAGATACTCGATCACGTGACCGGTTATTTGATGGCGTTCGGTACCATGATGGCCAGGGCTCGCCAGTCGCGCGAAGGTGGGAGCTGGCACGTCCGCGTCTCCCTGGCGCAGACCGGGCGATGGATCTGGAATCTCGGCCGTCTGCCCGATGGTCTTGCGACCGAGGATTTGAAAGGGGAGGCGGTCAAGCCATTTTCGGAAGCAGTACAATCGGGCTTCGGCCCGCTGCGGTCGATCCGCCATTCGGCGCAGCTATCGAAAACGCCGGCATTCTGGACGCGTCCGGCGATGCCGCTCGGCAGTCACGCGCCGCAATGGCTGCCGGCTTAAGTTGTGGGCGAGTGCCCACAGTTATTGCCCATTCCGATTGTGGTTGACGTGATCCGCGCGCCGTCCCTTGATGCACCAGGGGATGAAACCGCAAGGAGATCGCCCATGCGGATCGCGGAACGCCAGGGCCAAATCAAAACCTCCGACCAGATTCTGGGCGAAATCCGCGACTATTGTCGCGCGACGCAAACGGCGGAGTCCACATTCGGGCGGCTCGTGGTCAACGACGGCAAATTGGTATCGCGCTTGCGCGATGGCGCCAGGATCACGACCGGCACGCTCGACAAGGTTCGCGCGTACCTCGCCGAGCACGCCCGCGCGCCATTAACCGATGCAACTGAACCGTCGGTGGCCAGGAAGCCCGGCAACGGCGTCGTTGCCGCCACGAGCGCCGTCGCGCCGGCCGGATTCCGCTTCTTCGATAATCGGCAGAAATATCTCCTGTTCGTGTCGACCTGCAGCGAGAAAACCGAAGTCGCAAACCGGATTTCCCTCGAACTCGGCAATTTGCAACCGACGCCGCCAGCGCTGCGGATCTTCGACGCCGGCGTCGGCGACGGCACCGTGTTGTCGCGCGTGATGCGCGCGCTGCACGCGCGCTTTCCGACCATGCCGCTCTATGCCGTGGCAAAGGAAATCAGTTACGAGGATGTACGGCTGATGCTCGAGAAGATGGCAGACCGCCTGTTCGAGCATCCGGCGACCGTGCTGGTCGTCACCAATCTTTATTACGCCGAGGCGCCGTGGCTGACGCCGCGGTCTGCAACCGCGGCCCAAAGCCTGATTTGGAAGGATGTCGCGCTGTCCGGCAATACCGCGCACGGTTTTGCCGAGCAGATCAGGGAGCTCGAAAAATTTCTCGCCGAAAACTGGCGCGCCGGAATAAGTCCGACCAGCGGAAATCCGATCTATGAGCGGCCCGTCATTCTGACGTTGCGGCGCGAAGACCACTCGTTCCTGCTCGATCCGATCATGCCACGGCCCGGGCGGGTGATGGCCGACTACGATCTGGTGATCGCCTCGCAGCCTTATCGCGCACGCGCAAGCGTTGAATTCAAGGCATCGAAGGTGGTGGCGCCGCTGGTCCGGTCATTGCGGCCGGGCGGCCGACTGATCGGCATCCATTCGCACGGAAGCGATCCGGGGATGGAGATCATCGATGGGGTGTGGCCGGGCGACAATCCCTTCACATCCGATCGTCATGCCATCCTGCGACAGGTCAAGCACGAACTGGGTGCTGCCGCGCGGCACTACAATTTCAATGCGTCCTCCGACGCCCGTTCGATCTTCCGTTACAACATGCACACGCTCCCCGATGAGGTGAGCGGCCCGATCGGAACCTCGACGCTGTTCGCGGCATGGAATGCCGCGATCTATGTTGCGCAAATCGAGGACGTCAGGCTGTCGGAAGTCGTCCGTGACGGCCGCTATCTCGAAGCCACCGACCGGGTGCTGAAAAAATACGGCGGTCTGTGGTTCAACGATGAGACCTATGTGATCTCGCGCCGTCGCGCGCCGGTCTGATTTCGGAGTGGGAGACGTGCCCCCGACTGATCGTTCTTCCGGCGAATTCGCAGCACTGCTGTCGGCGGCTTCCGTCGAGGTTTCGTCGCGCGGGCATCAATTGCCGGAGCTGCGCGACAATTTTCCTCCCGGCACCGATGTGACGATCACTTTCTTGCCCGGCGACGACTATCGCCACAATGTCGAGACGGCTGCCGATCTGCGCCGCGCCGGTTTCCATCCGGTTCCGCATATCGCCGCACGCGAAATGCCCTCGCGGGAGGCGCTCGACGATTTTCTGGCGAGGGCGCGGGGCGAGGCGGATGTAACGCGCATCCTCGTGATCGCCGGCGATGTCGCGGCGGCAAAGGGTCCGTTCAGGTCAAGCCTTGATGTTTGCGCCAGCGGATTGATCGAGCGGAACGGTATGGCATCGGTGAGCGTCGCGGGTCACCCCGAAGGCCATCCTTTTCTGGCGCCGTCGAAAGCCTTCAACACGCTCGAGGCATGGCGCGACTGGGGGAGGCAGGCCGCAATCCGCGTCGATGTCGTCACCCAATTCTGCTTCGAAAGTGCGCCCATCCTTGGATGGATCAGCGAGCTCGATGCGCAACGAATCGGCCTTCCCGTCGTCGTCGGTCTTGCCGGCCCGGCGACGCCGGCGACCTTGACGAAATTTGCGCTCCGTTGCGGTATCGGCAATTCGATCCGGTCGGTTCGCAACCAGATCGGCCGTTTCGGCCGGCTTTTGACCGACACCGGGCCCGATGAGGTCGTGCGCGGTCTGCAATCGGCGCCCCAATCCGCGACGGCGCCGATTGCCGGGTTCCATTTGTTTCCATTCGGCGGAGTCCGCAAGACCGCCAATTGGTTGCGCACCTTTACTCAGGAAACGCTCAAACGGATGGAGCCGTCGAAATGACGGGCCGACTCTCAAAATCCGTAAAGCTTGGCCGGATTGTCGACCAGAATCTTTTTGCGGACGCCTGCGTTCGGCATGACCATTCCGGCCGCGATTGAAGCGAGCAGCAGGCGGCGTCTGTTGGGCATGGTCGTCCCCTCCATTTTCTTGATTTAAGTTATTCGGCGGGGGCGGCAGCTTTCGCGCGCGCCATCGCGGAAGGATCTCCCGCCGCGCGCGCGGCGATGAATGCGATGATCGCGGACATCAGCGAACAGGCGGCCAGGAAATAAAGCCCGGCTTCGAAACTGTTGGTGGAATTTTTGATCCAGCCAACGATGAAGGGGCCGAAATAGCCGCCAAGATTGCCCGTGGCATTGATCGACGCGATCGCGCCGGCGGCGGCCGTGCCGGTGAGGAATATCGAGGGCATCGGCCAGAACGCGGCGCGCGAGCCGTAAATGCCGACGGTGGCGGCGGACATTCCCAATATCGCCCAGTAGGAAGCACCGACCCAGGCGGCGAAAGCCAGACCCAGCGCGCCAACGGTCGAAGCCGCGATCAGATGCCAGCGACGCTCGTTGTTGCGGTCGGATGACCAACCCCACGCGATCAGGCCGACGGTGCCGATGATGTAGGGAATCGAGGACACCAGACCCGTCATCATGTTGGTGAGGCCGATCCCTTTGATGATCTGCGGCATGAAGAAAACGATGCCGTAATTCGCGGTCACGCTCATGAGGTAGATCGCCGAGAGCGCGACGACGCGGGGGTCGGGCAATGCCCGCATCAAGGTCATGCGTCCGGCGCCTTCGACCCTGCGGTTCTCATCGTCAATCCGTGTTTGCAGCCAGGTTCTCTCCTCCACGGTGAGCCAATTGGCGCGCGGCGGCCGGTCGGTCATCACCTTGAGTATGATCAGGCCGAGCAGCACGGCGGGCAAAGCCTCGATGATGAAAATCCACTGCCAGCCCTTGAGGCCCAACATGCCGTCCATTCCGAGAATGACGGCGGAGACAATTGAAGCGACGGCGTTCGCGACCGGTTGGGCGATAAACAGGGTGGAGATCACCCGGCCGCGATATTCGGAGGGAAACCAGTAGGTGAAATAAAGAATCATGCCAGGGAAGAATCCGGCCTCGGCTACCCCGAGCAGGAAGCGGATTATCAGAAAGCTTGCGGGCCCTGTAACAAAGGCGGTGAGGGCGGAGATGATCCCCCAGGTGATCATGATCCGCGCGATCCAGAGCCGCGCACCGACCTTTTCCAGAACCAGATTGCTGGGAATCTCGAACAGGAAGTAGCCGAAAAAGAAAATTCCTGCACCCCAACCATAGATGTAGGCGCTGAAACCGAGATCCTTGTTCATCGTCAGCGCGGCGAAGGAAATGTTGCTGCGGTCTATATAGGCAATGCAGTAGGCGACGGCGACCAGAGGCAATAGCCGCCAGGACACCTTTGCGATCGTCCGGCGCTCGAGCCCTTGCGCAGATTCCGCAATCGCCATGCATTCCTCCCGTTTTCCGCGCTTTCTTGCCGCGTGTTGGATTGCCGGTAGCGTGAACTTTTCCGAGCCCCTCCGCAAGACGGTTGCGAAAGCAGCCCGCGCGATTTAGCCAAGCTCCTCCGCAAGCACCTTGCGGACGGCTGCCCTTTCGGACATTCGGTTTCGGTGATCCCTGACCTTCGGAAACCGCGCGGGATCAACGCTGTCTCCCTCCATCCATTGCGCAAGCGTGAACAGATAGGGGTCGCAGACCGTGTAGCTTTCGCCCATCACCCATGGCCCTTGCAGCATCTTCTGCTCGATCAATTCGAAGCAGGCTCCTACGGATTCCGGCACCTTGCGCTTCATCGCCTCTACCGCAGCGGGATCGTCGGCCCAGCGGGTCCCACGCATGCGGTGGGCATGGGCCACATGCACCGTCGAGCACAGATAGCTGTTGAAGGCCTGCACCTCGGCAAAGCGGAACGGATCATCCATCGGCGCGAGCTTGGCCTTTGGAAAGCTTTGGGCGATGAAGGCGAGCATTGCCGGCGTCTCGGTCAGTATCCCCTTGTCGGTGACCAAAGCAGGCACGCGTCCTTTGGGATTGATGGCGAGGTATTCCGGCGAGCGTTGTTGGTGGACGGCGAAGTTGATCCGCACGGTTGAATATTCGGCGCCGGCCTCCTCAAGAGCGATGTGAGAGGCCAACGCGCAGGTGCCTTTTGCGTAATACAATTTCATTGTCATGGCGTCTCCCCCTGAAGATAGAAGTTACGAGCGTTTGTAGCATTCCTAACCCGAACTCGATGGTCTGGCCAGCCGCAACGCCGACATCGCAGCGATGCGGCTAACCGGGATCTTCAATCAGCGACACCATCGATGATGATGAAATCGCTATCCGCATATCTCTGACGAATGGTCTTTGCGCTCTGGTATTCCAGGCTCCGATAGCAGGCATCGGCGGTCGGGCGGTCCTTGAACCCGACGACGACGTTTCGATCGCGGGCGCTGCCTTCCATCGTCTCGAATGCGCCGCCGCGCACGACGAACTTTGCTCCGAACTTCTGGAACGCGGGAGCTGCTGCAGCAAGGTATTCGGGGTACCGCTGCTCGTCCCGGACCGAGACGCGCGCAATCCAATAGGCTTTTGACATGTCGTCCTCCTTCATTTTGCTCATCACGGGAGCGGCGGGGCAATCACCGCGCCATGATCTTTACCAACGGCAGACAATCATATAAAATGAATAATTGTGATCAAAAATATCTCGTGGAGAGATGAGTGGAATTGTCGGATTTACGGATCTTCCGTGCCGTCGTACGTGAAGGCGGCGTGACGCGCGCGGCCGAGCGGCTGCATCGTGTTCAGTCCAATGTGACGACCCGCATCCGGCAGCTTGAGGAGGATCTCGGCGTCGCCATCTTCATTCGCGAGGGCAAGCGGCTTCACCTCGCACCGGCCGGCGGGGTTTTGCTCGATTACGCGGATCGCCTCCTCGCGCTGGCTGAAGAGGCGCGTGGTGCCGTGCTGGACGCGCGACCGCGCGGGACGCTCCGGCTCGGCGCAATGGAGAGCACCGCGGCCGTCAGGCTGCCCGGACTAATCAGCGAATACCATCGGCGGCATCCGAAGGTAGTTCTGGAACTGCGCACCGGCAACCCGCAGGTTCTTGCCAGTGCCATCCTTGCCGGCGAGCTCGATGCGGCTCTGGTTGCCGAGCCTATCGCCGATGCGCCGTTTGAGAAGACGTTCGCCTTTGACGAGGAGCTGGTCATTGTCGCAGCCGCCGGTCATCGGCGAATTGGGAAGAACACTACCCTGCCGCGAACCATCATCGTCTTTGAGCCTGGCTGCCCGCATCGCAAGCGACTTGAGGACCTGTATGCGAGCCGTCACGAGATACCTGAGCGCCGGATCGAGCTGGGATCGTACCACGCCATGCTCGGCTGCATCGTCGCGGGCATGGGGATAGCCCTTATCCCGAAAAGTGTGTTGACCACATTTCCGGAGAAAAAACGCTTGAGTGTTCATGAACTCGGGCGAACGGAGAACCGTGCGCGAACCGTTCTGATCTGGCGAAAGGGAGCTGGTTCAGCCAACGTCAAGGCTCTGGAAGAAGTATTGCGGAACAAGGCCGCGCAGGGTTCTCGGCGGGCGTCGCGGTAGCAGTGGACGGGTATGAATTTTGGATAGCGGGAATGGAGGTGTAATAGCTTCATGCCGCGAAGCTTGACCGTTCCAGGCCGCCGGCCCTTCCGGTTGGCCTCGGCGCAGGACGGAGTATTCATGCCAAAACTGTTTTCCGATCCCCAGGCTATCGTGGAGAACATCATCCGTGATGTCGGCACCAACCTGTTGGTCGCCGTGCCGCTTGGATTGGGCAAGGCGAACCACGTCGTGAATGCGCTTTATGCGCGCGCGGTTGCCGACCGCAGCATCAACCTCACGTTCTTTACCGCGCTCACGCTGGAAAAGCCGCAACCGTCCAATCTGCTAGAGCAGCGCTTCATCGGCCCCGTGATCGAGCGGCTGTTTGGCGGCTATCCGGACCTTGCCTATGCCGGTGCGCTGCGTGCCAACGCGCTGCCGCCCAATATCCGGGTGAACGAATTTTTCTTTCTGGCGGGGCGGTGGCTGCACGTCCCGCTTGCGCAACAGCATTATATCTCCGCGAACTATACCCACGTTTCGTCATATCTGGTGGCACGCGGGCTGAATGTCATCGCGCAACTGGTGGCCAAGCGTGTCGTCGACGGCGTCTCCCGTTACAGCCTGAGCTGCAACACCGATATCACGTTGGATCTCCTGCGTGCGCGCAACGAGGGCCGCGCCTCGTTCAAATTGATCGGCCAGGTCAATTCCGAACTGCCCTTCATGCCGGGCGCGGGGGATTTGCCGGGGGAGGAGTTCAGTGCGGTGCTGGACAGCCCCAAGACCGATTTTCCGCTGTTCGCGCCGCCCTCGGAGCCGATCACCAACACCAGATATGCGATCGGCCTTCACGCGGCGGGCCTCGTCCGCGATGGCGGCACGCTGCAGATCGGGATCGGACAGATTGGTGACGCGCTCGCGCAAGGATTGATCGTCCGTCACCGCGACAGCGCGCAATTTCGCGCGACCATGCAGCGGCTGGTGCCGGCAACCATGGAGCTATCCACACTGGAAAGCGGGCCGTTCGAAAAGGGGCTCTACGGCGTCAGCGAAATGCTGTTTGAGGCGTTTCTTGGCCTGATCGATGCCGGCATCCTCAAGCGCGAGGTTGATGGTGTTGTCCTGCATGGCGCGTTCTTTGTCGGGCCGAAATCGTTTTATCGCAGCTTACGCGACATGGCGCCGGATCGGCTCGCGCGAATCCAGATGATGCCGGTATCCTTCACCAACGAACTCTACGGCGATGAAGATGCAAAGCGCCGTGCCCGCGTCGAGGCCCGCTTCGTCAACAACGCGATGATGGCGACCCTGATGGGAGCTGTGATCTCCGACGGTCTTGAAAACGGACATGTCGTGAGCGGGGTCGGTGGGCAGTATAATTTTGTGGCGCAGGCTTTCGCGCTGCGCGGGGCGCGCGCAATTCTGACGGTCGAGGCGACGCGGCAGACAGGCGCAAGGCCGCACTCGAACATTCGCTGGAGCTATGGCCATGAAACGATCCCGCGGCATTTACGCGATATCGTCGTCACCGAATACGGCGTCGCCGATACAAGAGGAAAATCCGACGCCGACGTGATCGCGGCGATGCTGCAGGTTGCCGATTCCCGATTCCAGGATGAGCTCGCGCGGCAGGCCAAGGATGCCGGCAAGCTTCCGAAGAATTTTGAGATTCCGGCCGCTTATCGCGAAAACTTCCCGGATCGGATCGCAAGCGCGCTACGCCCGGCCCGCGAGGCCGGCCTGCTGCCGCCGTTTCCCTTCGGCAGCGACTTCACTGACGTGGAGCAGCGGCTGATCCCGGCCTTGCAGCTGCTGCAGGATGCGCAACGCGCGCCGCTGCGCCTGCCCGGTCTTTTGTGGCAGGGCCTGACCGGCCATCCGAACGCAGTCGACCGTGAATGCTTGGCGCGGCTCAAGCTCGACAAGCCCTCGGCGTGGTCCGAGCGCGCCTACCGCGCGCTGGTGACCGCCGCGCTGGCGAGGAGCAGGACGGGGTAAGTTCGCTGTCGCCTCCGGCGACTTGATTTACATTTGTCGTGTCCCGGACGCGGTGCAGCGCGCAGCGTTGCGCCGCAGAGCCGGGACCCAAAATGCGCGCGTCCAGATGGGCCCCGGATCAGCAGCGCATCACCATAGTGCGTCGAAGACGCGCGTGAACGCGCTTGTGGTGCTGCGCAGCATCCGGGGCACGAAAACCTACCTGTTCTTGTTCACCGGTTTCCGCTTCTCGATGAACGCCGCCATGCCTTCGGAGCGGTCTTCCAGCGCGAAGGTGGAGTGGAAGAGGTCGCGTTCGACGTTGAGGCCTTCGGAGAGGGCCGTCTCGAACGCGCGGTTGATGGCGCTCTTCGCCATCTCGGCGGCCGGGCGCGACATCGCGGCGATCTTTTCCGCCATCGCCATCACCTCAGCCATCAGTTTGTCCGCGGGCACGACGCGGCTGACGAGGCCGGAGCGCTCGGCTTCGGCCGCGTCCATCATCCGCCCGGTGAGGCAAAGATCCATGGCCTTGGATTTGCCGACCGCGCGCGTCAGCCGCTGCGTGCCGCCGATGCCGGGAATGGTGCCAAGCGTGATTTCGGGCTGGCCGAATTTCGCGGTGTCGGCGGCGATGATGATGTCGCACATCATCGCAAGCTCGCAGCCGCCGCCGAGCGCATAGCCGCTGACCGCGGCAATGGTGGGCTTGCGGCAGTTGGCGACGCGGTCGCCGCGGATCGCGATGAAATCGTTCGAATACATGTCGATGAAGCTCTTCGGCTGCATTTCCTTGATGTCGGCGCCCGCGGCGAACGCCTTCTCGCCGCCGGCCAGCACGATGCACCCGATTTTGTCGTCGGCTTCGAGGTCGTCGATCGCGGCGGCGATCTCGCGGAACACCCCAAACGACAGTGCATTGAGCATCTTCGGGCGATTGAGCGTGATGATGCCGACCGCGCCTTTGCTTTCGACGATGATGTGTTCGAACGTGCTCATGGCCCACCCTTTACCTAATTTCGTGGGCAATGTGCCCGCTGGCGGGATGGGCTTCAAGTGGGTATTGATCTCGTGTCCCGGACGCGGTGCAGCGTTCTTTACGCTGCTCCGCAGAGCCGGGACCTAGACTTCGACCGTGCGGTCATGGGCCCCGGCTCTGCAGCGCACCGCTGCCGCGCTGCGCAGCGTCCGGGGCACGAAAATCCTTACGCCATGAACATGCGCGCGGCCGAAGCCATCGTCAGCAATGCGCCGAAGGCGATGAAGATTTTCCCGATCAGGGAGGTCTCGTCCCAGGTCGAGCTTTCGCTTGTCGCAACGGGCGCGGGTGGCGGATTGGTGGTCGCCGATGACGAGCTGCCTTCTTGCAGCGTGCGATCGACATCGTTGAGCTGGTCGGAGGCAGCGATCAAGGTGCCGTTGCCGGCGCTTGCACTGGGCGGATTGTCGCCTGCGGCCTGAAGAAGATAGTTGGCTCGTGCCGTCATCATCCTGGTGTTCTCGCCGGGCGTTCCGGGGTAAAGCAGTTCGGCGTTGGCATTGGCGACCGAGGGTGGGATGCTCGACAAAGTCCCGCTGGCGTCGGCGAGGGCGTCGGCCGCTGCGGATTTCTGGCCGGCGGTGGATTTTACCGCAACTCTGTGAAACCTGCCGTGCGCGTACTTCTTCCAATGGTGCAAGCCGTGCCTGAGATGCTTGTGCGGTGATACCGGTGCCGCGGCGGCATTTTGCGATCTTGAGTCGTCGGCGCCTGTCGCTGCCTGCGATGGAAGGTTGAAAAAAACAAAGAGCCCTGTTGCGAGAACCAAGGCCGAGCGCCCGCTGGCTTTGATGATCATTTGGCAATCTCCCCATTTGATTTGCCAGTCCCCAATGCGAAATGAGACCTCCGGGCATGACCGCAGCGGGGCAAAAAAAGGGAATCTTCGGACAAGTCCGGCGAAATCGGGGCAACGTCGCGGGCGAACCCGTGCGCGCTCCGCGCCTTTGCCGAACGGCCTCCGCGCAAGGGCAGCTCGTGTCAGCCGCGCTGATCGGTGTTATGAGCCTTGCGGGGGAAACCCTCCGGTTGCGATTCCCGGTCCAGGCCCCGCCGACACTGCCGTGGCTTTTGATCACGAATTCGTGATCGGGCCTCGGTAGCGTAACAAATTGAAAGATCGACCGAATTGAAGTGTGGGAGCGCGCGTGCGCGAAACTGAAGACGAGTGGACCAGCCTGATGCGGCTGGCCATGTCAGGCGATAGTGCTGCGTATCATCGTCTACTCAAGGCCGTCACGCCGGTGCTGCGGGCCGGGGCGCGCCGGGGGCTGGCGCGGGCTGGCCAGCCGGTCGATCAATCCGAGGATGTCGTGCAGGACATTTTGTTGGCGGTGCATTTGAAGCGACATACCTGGGACGCGAACGCGCCGTTCGCGCCCTGGCTGTTCGCGATCGCCCGCAACAAACTGATCGATTCGCTGCGACGCCGCGGCCGCCGGGTTTTCGTCAATATCGACGACTTCGCCGAAACGATCCCGGACGAACCTGTCGCGGAGACAGCCTCGGCGGGCGAGATCGCGGCCCAGCTCCAGTCCCTTCCGCCCCGTCAGCGCGACGTACTGCGGTCGATCGCGGTCGAAAGTGCCTCGATCAAGGATACCGCCGCGAAGTTTGCGATGAGCGAGGGCGCCGTGCGCGTGGCGCTGCATCGCGCGCTTTCCAGTCTCACCGCCAAACTGCGGGAGCAATGAGCATGGAAACCGAACAGCTCATTCGCACGCTTGCTGCCGACAACGCGCACCATGCCCGCTCGGTCGGAGTAGTGTTGGCATTGACAATGCTTGTTGCGGCGCTGGTTTCGGTGGCGATGTTCCTGGCAGAGCTGGGTGTTCGGCCCGACGTCATGACCGCGATGCATAATCCGTTCTTCGGCCTGAAATTCGTCGTGACGCTGGCCATGGCGATCTCGGCGATCGTGGTGTGCCTGCATTTATCGCGGCCGGAAGTCTCGCTGAAGGGCTGGTGGTGGTTGCTGCTGATCCCGCTTGGAATTCTCGGCGCGGGAATCGCAAGCGAGATGATGCTGCCGCAGCACCTGCCGATGATGGTGCGTCTGGTCGGCAGCAATTCGCGGATCTGCATGACGGCCATTCCGCTGTTGTCGCTGCCGCTATTGGCGGCGGCTTTGATCGGCCTGCGTCACGGCGCAACAGCTCGGCCCGCAGTCGCCGGTGCCATCGCCGGACTGGCGTCGGCAGGACTGGCGGCAACGTTGTACGCCTCGCACTGCACCGACGATTCCCCGCTGTTCGTGGCGACCTGGTACACGATTGCCACTGCGCTCGTGGTCGCCGTCGGCGCGCTGGCGGGATCGAAGGTTTTGCGGTCTTAGTCGCCCCTTATCCCTAGTCGTCCCGGCCAAGCGAGCCAACGGGTCGCGTGAACGCGCACCCGATGACAGGCTCGCGAGCGCGAGCCGGGATCCATACGCAGCGGCTCATCATTGGGACGACGTGGCAGAGGCCTTTTGCACCAATTGACGTCGGTGGTTAAGGGTCCTCACGTTCCAGGTCGTGTGAAAACCACCTTTGTGAGTTAGCCCTGAGTGGGTATTTGATTCGGGGGGCGGGATGGCACACGTGACGGGGCAATCGCGGTACCAAACGGCGCTGTTTCCCGAAGTTCTGGACGAAGTGATTGCGGCCGATGATCCGGTTCGGGTTATCGACGCCTTTGTCGAGACGCTGGATTTGGCGCAATTGGGATTTTCCAAGGTTGAGGCGGAAGCGACGGGGCGGCCGCCTTACGCGCCGGGCGATTTGTTGAAGCTGTATTTGTACGGCTATGTGCACCGGATTCGGTCCAGCCGCGGGCTTGAAGCCGAAGCGTGCCGCAACGTGCAGGTAATGTGGCTGATCAATCGGGTGGCGCCGGCGTTCAAGACGATCGCGGACTTCCGCAAGGATCACGGGCGGGCGATTGTCGGGGTTTGCCGGGCCTTCATTCGCTTCTGTCGGGAGCAGGCGCTGTTTGGGGCCGAATTGCTGGCGATTGACGGAACCAAGATCGCGGCGGTGGCAAGCCGCAACAAGGTGATCACACCGAAGCGGATCGCAAAGATGAATGCGGCGATTGATCGCAAGATTGCCGAATACCTGGCTGCGATGGATGGCGCCGATCGGGAGGAGCCGAGGCCGGGGGTGCCGGCGGCGGATCTGGCCGCCGCGGTTGCGGCGCTGCAGACGCAACGCCTGGAGCTGCAGCGTCAGGCCGAGGAGCTTGCCCGGGAGGGCCTTACGCAGAAGGTCGAAGGCGAGCCTGAAGCAAAGCTGATGCGCACGCCGCGAGGACATCAGGTTGCCTACAACGCGCAGACCGCGGTCGATGGCAAGCACAAGCTGATCGCGGCTTTCGAGCTGACCAACGACGGCAACGACCTTCAGCAGCTTCATCCAATGGCGATACAGGGCAAGGCGGCGGTGGGCGCCGATGAGGTGACGGTCGTCGTCGACACTGGCTATTCGAACGGCGAGCATGGCGGGCTGTGCGAGCGGGACGGCATCACCGCGATCGTTCCGCGTGCCGAGACGGTCAATCCGCGCGGCAAGCAATACTTCAGCCGCGACCGGTTCGTTTATGATCCCGCTAGCGACAGTTGGCGCTGTCCGGCCGGCGAGAAGCTGAGCCTGTACAAGACTTCCCAGACGCAGAAGAAGAAGGAATATACGGCCAAGGCGTGCGGCAGCTGCCCGCTGAAGCCGCAATGTACTGATGCAGAACGGCGCGTGATTGTGCGCGACTTCCACGAGGATGCGCGGCAAGCGATGCACCGACGGGCCACAGCCGATCCAGCGTGGATGAAGCATCGGCGGGAAATCGTGGAGCATCCGTTCGGGACGATGAAATGGTTGATGGGCCATCCCCGCTTCCTGGTGCGCGGATTGCTCAAGGCGAAAGCCGAACTGGCCCTGGGCGTGCTGAGCTACAATCTCAAGCGGGTGATCGCCATCCTCGGAGTGCCCGCGCTCCTGCAGGCACTCCACTCATCTCCGGCCTAAATGGCCGTCGTCCTGGCGAGCACCTCACCATCAGTCAAAATCCAGCAGTTCTCACACGACCTGGTTCGCGAGGACGATAATATGCCCCCTCAAGCTGCCGGAGCGGGCGTCGCCATCTGCTGCATGCGGTGGAAACGAAGCACCTGCTGCGCGGTCGAGGGCCGAAGCCGTTCGTAAGTGGCCTTGCAGGCATCAAGGTCGGACGGCTCCTTGCCGGCCAGCTCATCGCGCATGTTGATGATCGCCCTGACGGTGGGCCACGACATGCCTGAAATCTTGGCCAGAATCATCACGCCTTCGGCGCGGGTTTCCACCATCATGTTCTCGGCGATCGATATCGAAACACTGGCAAGCGCGGCGATGGCGGCATTGGCCTCATCGAATTTCCCAGCTTCGGCAAACGCCGCCACCTGATGTTCGTCGAGCCTGCCGTCCTCGTACAGCGATTTGACGAGCGCGTGCGCGATGGCGGTTTCCTGGCTGATGGCCGAGGGCGCGGAGCGCGCCAGCCGCGTCGCTTCACGCACCGCGGTCGATACCTCTTTGGCCAACGGCGGATGGGCGGCTTCGAGCCGCGCCCGCACCGTCGCTGACGCCTTGGCGATCAGCTTCAGATAAAGGTGCCGCGGAATGGTCGGGCGCAGGCCGATGCAGGTCGCGAGGTCGTCGTCACCCTCGGCGCGGTTGACCAGCCGCGTGAAGCCGCGTTCGGTGAATTCCGCGCCCGGATTGTTGACGGTGCTGTGGATCACCTCGTCATTGCCTCGCAGCACCAACACGTCGGTGACCGCGCCACTGAGCACCTTGCGCGTCGAAATCGCCATCAGATGCGCCTGGCTCTTGTTGCGCGCCGTCTCGATCAGCGTTTCGTCGTCGAGCCGCTCCGATTGCGACAGCACCGGCGCCGCAACCTCGATCACGTCGTCGAACGCCAGCGCGCGGACCGTCAGCGGCGGCGCACGGTCGATCGGGGCAAGCCGGTTGGAGAGCAGCGCCTTGGCGGAATTCTCGATGTGATGCATCAGGCACTGGAAGACATCGTCGAACAGCGCGATCTGCTCGTCCGAAAAGTCGACCGCGCCGTTGATGAAGAGATCGGTCACGCGGCGCAGGGTTTCGACCCGGCGTGCGACGGTTCCATGCGCGAGCGTAGCCTGCAACTCGTCGAGCAGGTTTTCTGAAGTGGAGGCGGATTTCGAACTCATGACTCTGTCCTGGAGTAACTGGCGAATTACCTGGCGACGGCTTCTTCGTCCTCGGAAAAGTGGGTGATCGGATCAGGCGCTGGCGATGCGGTTGCGTCCCCGTGCCTTGGCTTCGTAGAGCGCACGGTCGGCGCGCGCGAGGAAAGTGTCGGCTGTTTCGTCCGGTGCGAGCGTTGCGACACCCGCTGAAACCGTCACCCGCATGCCCGGCGAGAACGCGCTCCAGTCGAGATCGGCAATGATCGCCCGCAGCCGGTCGAGGATGCGCGCGGCGGCGTCATGCGGCGTATCGGGAAGCACCAGCAGGAATTCCTCGCCGCCGAAGCGGCCGAACCGGTCGATGTTGCGGATATTGGCGAAGACGGTGATGGCGAATGTCCTGAGCACCTCGTCGCCGGTCGGATGGCCATAGGTGTCGTTGATGCGCTTTGAACCAGTCGAGATCGATCAGCGCGATCGAACACGGTGCACCGGCGCGATGGGCGCGCGCGATCTCTTCATCCAGCATCCGCATGATGCAGCGGCGGTTGAAGGAACCAGTCAGATCGTCGAGTTCGGCAAGCTCTTCGATGCGCTTGTAGGCTTCCTTGAGGGCTATGCCGCTCTTGTAGAGCGAGTCACGCATCGAACTGGCGAAGATCCCGAGAAACATGCAGCGCCCGATGGTCAGGATGAACATCGACATCGTCGCGAAGCGCTCCAGATAGGTTTCGTGCGGAATCGAGATCGGCTTGTCGGTCAAAAGAAACAGCGCGGCCAGACCGAGCGCCATGGCGGTCCACACGATTGCCGTCTGCATCGGTGTTGAACGCAGCGAACTGAAGTTGAAAACGACGAACAGGGTACACAGAAACATCACGCCGACTGCAGGGGCCATGTAGGCGAAGGCGAGCATGATGATCATGCTGACCAGCGACTGCGGCGTGACGAAATAGTGATCCTTGAAGCGCTCGGTGAAGCCTGATTCCGACAGCGCAATGTTGAAGGCGACGGTGAGCAGGCCGCATATGGCATAGGCCGGGCCGATGATCACCGGGATCGTGCCGGCGCGGGCGTAGATCAAGAGGATGCCGGCATCGATGACATAGCTGATGCCCACCAACCCCTGAATTTGGCGCCGCTGCTGCGCGCGGCGCGAAAGCGCCTCCCCCGTCGGCTTGCGAGCCGCGTTTTTTGACCGTCCGCAACTGGATTGAGAAGAGGCGACGCAGCGATGCCCATATTTTCGCCATTGATGGAACAAGCCGGAAATATCTAAAAGCTAAAGCCTTTAGGTTTGGTATCTTTCCGGCCAAATCGCAGGCAGCCGTGGCCGGCTTTGCCCTTGTTTGGCTGTGGAAATTGGCTGGCGCGGCATTTTTGGGTCGATGGACCGATCACCCAGTCGCCAGATGGGCACCGGCCGTCGGAATGCTGGTTTGTGCGCCAAGCCTTGGTAAGGTGGTATGGACGGAACAGGTAGGTTGGCTCAGGCCCTTGTGAGGGCTTACTGTATTATGATACCAACTTCAGGGTCTCATTGGCCCGCGGATCGTCGGTGACGGAGCAAAGAAATTCTTCTGTGGCGCACATCACAGTTCCAATCCGGCTATTGCTATAATTTGAAGAATCTTGCCTTTCCGATCGAACCACCCGCCACCCCAATCCGACCAACCTTGCGAGACGGCCATTGAGTGCGACACAGGCGGCTTCGGACGAAGTCCTGATCGCTCGGATCGCCCAAGGCGACCGCCTCGCCATGCAGGTGCTGTATGGAAGGCACCATGTCAGGGTGTTTCGTTTCGGGCTGCGGCTCGTTCGGAACGAACAGGTCGCGGAAGATCTCATCAGCGAGGTTTTCCTCGATGTGTGGCGTCAGGCCGGCAAGTTCGAAGGCCGATCCGCCGTTTCAACCTGGCTCTTGGCGATTACGCGATTCAAGGCCCTTTCCGCGCTGCGGCGCAGGAAGGACGTCGAACTGGATGATGAGGCCGCCAACGCGATCGAGGATACGTCCGACGATCCGGAAGTGGCGGTGCAGAAGAAGGATACCAGTGAAGCGTTGCGCAAGTGTCTGGCCGCGTTGAGTGCCGAACATCGGGAGATCGTCGATCTCGTCTACTACCACGAGAAATCCGTGGAAGAGGTGGCAGAGATCGTCGGCATACCGGAGAATACCGTGAAGACGCGCCTGTTCTATGCGCGCAAGAAACTGGCCGAACTGCTGAAGGCAGCCGGCGTGGAGCGAGGCTGGCCATGATGGCGACGAGCAAGAAAATACTGGAGCAAGAGCCCAGTGAAATCGAAATGCTGTTGCCCTGGCATGCGGCCGGCACGCTGAATGCGCGCGATTCCCGCAAGGTTGACGAAGCGCTCGCCCGCGATCCGGAGCTCGCCAGGCAATATGCGGCGATCCGGGAAGAATACGCCGAAACCATTCATCTCAACGAGAGCCTCGGTGCGCCGTCGGCGCGCGCCATGCAAAAGCTGTTCGCGGCGATCGACGCGGAGCCGGCGCGCAGGCCGCAGGCCTCGCTCAATTTCGCGACGCGCTTCACCGGTTTTTTCGCCAGCCTTTCGCCGCGGACGCTGGCCTGGTCGGCGAGCCTGGGCGCGGTGCTGCTGCTGTTGCAGGCCGGCGTCATCGGCGCGGTGCTGACGATCAAGCAGCCTGGTTCGTTCGAGACGGCATCGTTGAGCAACAACGAGCCCATCACCCGCGAGCTTGGAGCGGCGACGCTGCCGCGGGCGCTGGTGCGGTTTGCGCCGGACGCGCGCGTCGCCGACATCACGGCACTGCTCGACAAATATCAGGCCTCGATCATCGACGGCGCGCAAGGCGGCATGTTTCGGTTGCAGTTCGGCAAGGCGATGAGCAAGGACGAAGGTGTGGACCTCTTGAGCAGCTTGCGAAGCGAGAAGATCGTCAGTCTCGCGGTTGCCGCGCAATAGGCCGCGGCTGCTTGCATGTTCCCATGAATGGCTTTGCGCATCTGAAATCGCAAATCCCGGCATTTGCTGAACACGTGACGATTGCCTGAGGTTTCATGATCCACAACGGTGCCGATTGGCGGATGAAGATACGGCATGCGGTATTGGCCCTGTTCGCCGCCTGCCTTGCCGGTTTCGGGAGTCCGACAGCGCACGCGCAGAGCATCATGCGCTCGCCCAGCATCAATGTCCAGTCGCGCATTCCGAACTTCACGCCGAGCGTCGCTCCACGCATTGATCCCAATGTCGCCGGCAGGGCGGTCACCGGTTCCGGCAACAATAGCAGCCTGCGGATTCATCAGCCCTGCGACGCCGCCTACCGTGAGAAGAACGGTGAGTGCTCGGATCAGCCCATCGGTGCGTCCGGCAAGAACATTGGCGGCAATAGCAGCGATGTACGCCGCAATGCGCTGCAGGCCTCGCTCAATTCGCGCGTTACCAATGAGATCGTGGCCGAGATCGACGGCGCGGCCGACGCATTGGCGCGGCGTCACGGCCTGACGCTTCTGGAAGCGCAGGAGTTTCCGCTTGTCGGCGCCACCATCGGCCTGTTCCGCGTCAACGGCCGCAAGACGGTGGAAGCCGCAAGCCGCGAACTGCGCACCGATAGCAGCGTCCGCTCGTTCCAGCCCAACTTCCGATATCTCCTGCAGGACCAGGGCACGGAATTGACCGAGGGCGACCCGGCGCAATATGCGCAACGCGAAACTTCGGCTGCCCCAGGCGCATACGCTGGCCCATGGCGCCAACGTCACCGTCGCGGTGATCAATTCCGGGATCGACCTCAAGCATCCCGAATTCGCGGGCTCGATGATCGCAGCCTACGACGCGCTCGGCAGCAAGGAAGGTCCGCACGTCCATGGCACCGGCGTGGCCGGCGCGATCGTATCGCATGCGCGGCTGATGGGCAGCGCGCCAGCGGCGCGGATTTTGGCGATCCGCGCGTTCGGTGCGGCGCCAAAGGGCGCGGAAAGCACGTCGTACGTGATCCTGAAGGGCCTGGATTACGCGGCTGCGCTATGGCGCCCAGATCATCAATATGAGCTTCGCGGGCCCGAAGGATGCGCTGATCGAACGCGGCCTTGCGGCGTCGGCGGCCAAGGGCATCGTGCTGGTGGCGGCTGCGGGCAATGCCGGTCCGAAGTCGCCGCCGCTCTATCCGGCGGCCAATCCGAACGTGATCGCGGTCAGCGCGACCGATGCCCAGGACAAGCTGTTTGCCGCCTCGAACCGGGGCAATTACATCGCGATCGCGGCGCCGGGCGTGGAGATTTTCCTGCCGGCACCTGACGAAAAATATCAGATGACGTCGGGCACCTCGTTTTCCGCGGCCTATATCAGCGGTCTCGCCGCCCTGATGCTGGAGCGCAATCCGGCATTGAAGCCGGATCGAGTTGCGGGCAATTCTGATGAAGACCGCGCGCGATCTCGGCCCGCCGGGCCGGACGATCAGTTCGGCGCCGGCGAGGCGGATGCCTTTGCCGCGGTCTCGGCGATTTCGATCCCGCCGGTGCCGGTCGCCGAGGTTTCAGAAAGGCCCGCCACCAAGGAGATGCCCGAAACCAAGGATGCTCCCACGGTGAGGGCGTTCAATCCGCCAGCAGCCGCCATGACCTCCGACAAGCCGGGCGAAATCAAGCCTGCCGGGCAGTAAGTTCGCCCCCATACGCCGAACCGAAAAGTTAAAAAAATCTCAAACGGCCTTTGAACGTCCGGCTGGCCAACTGCGACCAATAGATGTGGGAGCGGTAATCCCTCCCCATCGAGGCTATATTCGGCGCGAGCGCCCATCCACCCCAAGCGCCCATATGGCTTGACCCGTCCGGTTGTCCCCCCGGACGGGTCTTTCGTTTTGGTGGCCCGTTTCGAAGAATAAACGCCACCCCGGCCGCGAAAAACCTTGATCATACAACCAAAGCGAGAAGAAATCGGGCAATTGTGCAGGACCCTTGCGGCAGCGCCGGTCAGGCAGATTTGCTACACTTTTTTAACGATTTCC
This sequence comes from uncultured Alphaproteobacteria bacterium, assembly GCA_963722265.1. GTDB lineage: Bacteria > Pseudomonadota > Alphaproteobacteria > Rhizobiales > Xanthobacteraceae > Bradyrhizobium. The sequence goes on from CAVRKR010000006.1 coordinate 1,379,816, forward strand.
ACAGAAATGCTTGTCGCGTTTGAGTTGATTCGTCTTGGTTGCTTTCGCGTCCTCTCTCTCTTGGCGGGCTGGAGATCATGACACATCAACTGGACGTGGCAGGAAGCCGCGATATCGTGGCGCGCTGGTGCGCCCTTGCCGAGCGGCGGCTCGAATATCTCACCGAGTTGTTCGAGACCGGCCGCTGGCGCCGCTTTCACGGCGAACAGGCCTTTCTCGAGAATATCCGGGACGCCAAGACCGCGGTTGAACTCTGGCGTGAACTTTCATCGCGCGAAGCCTCCCGCGACAACAGGGCCATCAATATGTCGTGGCTCGGACGTACTACCTCCTCGGCGATGCCGCGGCGCGAAATCTGGCGCGATCCGCCTGATCTGCCGCAGGGCGTGGAAATTTTGGAGCTGCTTGAAGACTCGATTATTCCCGAATCCGAGCCCACTTGCGCGGAGCAGCCTTTTTCAGCGCAGGCAACGGGCGACGATACGTCAGAATTGGCGCACGAGCTTGCGGCGGTCGTAGAGCGCTATCCGCTGCTGCGCAACACGCTGTAGGGCTTACCTTCGCACCGCATTCGTTCCCACCACCACCTGGGCAAAGCGCTGCGCGCCTTCGGCGGCAAGATCCGGGGTAATGGGACGGGCGTGATCGAGCCCGACCACCGCGCCGCGCGGGGCCTCCGAAATCACGTTGTTGTTGACCAGCGCCGTGCCTGCGCCGGGCGTCACCGAGACCCCGATGCCGACGAAGGCATTGCGGATCACGTTGCCCGAGATCGCGACATCGCGCAGATATTTGCCCCAGCCGGCAACGATCCCGAACGACGGCGCATTCTCGATCACGTTGCCCGACACCGTCGTATCGGCCTCGACATAGATGCCGATGCCGCCGTCATCGTCGGGCGACGGTGCCGATGGGGCGCTTCGGCAACAGGTTGCGGATGATGTTGCCCTGCACGACGGCGAGGCGTCCACCCTCGTTGAAATTGCAGACGGAAACACCGAGCGCCGCGCCGTCGACGGTGTTGTTGGCGATCACCGCGCCCTCGAACGAGAACTCCGAATAAAGCGCCACCTCGCGCACGTCGCTGACGCTGTTGCCAGTGATCTGGATGTTGGAAGCCGAATTGCCGCGCACCGCCGAATAGTCGCAGTTGCGGATGCGGTTGCCGCGCACGATCACGTTGCCGGCGCGAAACGCGTTGATGGCGTTGCCGTATTGGCCGGAGCCGCCGGGGCCGGCCTTGATGTCCTCGATGCGGTTATCCGCGACCAGCGTGCCGTCGTCGCCGATGGTCGTGCGCAGGATTTCGATGCCGTTGTCGTTGGTGCCCAGAATCGTATTGCGCGTGACTTGCAAGCCCTGCGCGTCGAACGAAACGATCGCGGTCGTCGTGGATTTGGTGATGATGTTGCCGCTGACTTCGCCGGAGATGTTCTCGAGCCAGATGCCGTTGCCGCCGCTGCCGGCGATCTCGCAATCGGTGATGCGGATGTCGCGGCCACCGAGGCAATGCACCAGGCCGCGCCGCGTCGGCAGGGGAATGCCGCTGCCGTCGAGAGTGATGTTGATGAGACCGATGCTGCTCGCGCCCTCGCCTGAAAGCATCGATGCGCCGCCGCTGAAGACGAGCCGCGTCGCGCCGCGCACGCCGACAAGCTGCGTGCCGCTTTGCAGGCGAAGCATCGAGGTGCGATAGACGCCGGGTGGCAGCGCCAGCGGAACCTGTGCACGCGCGGCCTCGTCGATCGCGCGCTGCAGGATTTTGGTCTGATCGTCCGGGCTGCCGGGACGCACGCCATATTGCGTGGCGTCGCGCCCGAGTGAGGAGATCGGCTGCGCCGCGCGCGCGGCATCGATCGGCCTCGCAAGCGCGCCTGCCGCGCCGGCGGCGAGATACCCAGGAGATGGCGGCGATTGACGTCCATGATCGCGTGATCCACGCGAACGCGCCTGATCGCATTCGCACCTCAATACGTAGCGCAAAAATGCGGCGCAGCAGGGTGAACGCGCGAATGGGAGAGGTTGATTGTTGGGGGTAGGGTTAATGGCGCTCTGTGGCTCATTCACTTCAGCATTTCGGCGACCTGTTCGGCCGCCACGGCGGGTGTGATGCGGCCATCGGCGACTTCGGTTTCGATCTTTTTCACTTTGGCGCGGACTGCGGCATCCGAGCGCAACCGCGCCGTCATCCGCTGCTCCAGCATCGACCACATCCACTTTACCTGCTGCTCTCTGCGGCGGCCTGCGAATTCGCCCGACGCGTTCATCACCTTGCGGTGGTCGAGAATTTTCTGCCACAGCGCATCGATGCCGGTGCCGGTCAAGGCCGAATAGGTCAGGACCGGCGGATGCCAGTGCTCGGAGCGGGGGGTGATGATATGCAACGCGCCCCGGTATTCGCCTGCCGCAAGATTGGCGCGCTTGATGTTGTCGCCGTCGGCCTTGTTGATCGCGATCATGTCGGCGAGTTCGACCAGACCCTTCTTGATGCCTTGCAGTTCGTCGCCGGCGCCCGGCAGCATCAGCGCCAGGAAGAAATCCGTCATGTCGCAGACCGCGGTTTCGGATTGCCCGATCCCGACGGTCTCGACCAACACCACGTCGAAGCCGGCGGCCTCGCACAACAACATCGCTTCCCGCGTCTTCGCGGCGACACCGCCAAGCGCACCTGCGGCGGGCGAGGGCCTGATATAGGCATGATCGGAAGCCGCCAGATGCGGCATCCGGGTCTTGTCGCCGAGGATCGAGCCGCCCGTGCGCGCCGAGGAGGGGTCGACCGCAAGTACCGCCACCTTTTGGCCGCGCTCGATCAGGAACATGCCGAGTGCATCGATGGTGGTGGATTTGCCGACGCCGGGCGAACCGGTAATGCCGACCCGGACGGCTTTGCCGGTCTCCGGCAGCAGCTTCTGCACCAGATCGCGTGCCACCGCCTGGTGATCGCTGCGCCGGCTTTCGATCAGCGTGATCGCGCGCGCCAGCGCGGCGCGGTGTCCGGCGCGCAGCTCCTTGGCCAAGATATTGATCTCGATGCGAGACTTATCCGGTGGGACCATGCCTTGGTTTACAATGGCGGGGCATCACGGGCGAGGGGGAAAGACGTGATGTGCACTGCTCACATCGGACACAGCCTTCTGTCGTCGAGCAATTTGCGCATCGGCCCCTCTCGGAGAGCGGCGCATACCGGACGTGCGGTCGCCAGCGCCTCCACCGGACGGTCCCGGTTGACGGCGATGGCCAGGAATGTGCGCAAGCTATTACCGACCTGCGGCGGCAGGATCGAACGCCAGAGATTCTCTTCGGCAAGGCCCGCGCGCGCCTGGCTTTCCGCGCCGGCGAAATCCTTCGCGTCCAGCAGGACCGCGGCCCTGGTGATGCGCGGCCTTGGATCGTGCGGATATTGCGCAATCAACTGCGGCGCGCGGGTCCGCATCTCGGCGGCGCTTTTCGGATACTGCGCGTCGGGAATGAGCTGCGTCGTAAAGTTCGCTGCCTGATAGGCTTGCGGGATGGACATCGCCGGATAGGCCAAGGCGACAATTCCGGCCAGACCGATCGCGGCGGCGATCGGCTTCAGCCGTGGCGTTGGTTCGCTGCGCGGCCAGATCGCGAGCATCGCAAGTCCCATGACCGCCCCGCCGATGGCGCCGCCGGCGTGCGCCGCATAGTCGACCTTGCCGTGGTTCTGCAGGGCATTCGCCAGCGGCAGGAGCGAGGGAATCAGAACATAAATTGCGTTCGATCGCAGCGCGCTGCGAATGGTGCCCGCCGGAAAATGCGTGCTGATGACCAGCATCGCAGCAAACAGGCCCATGATGGCGCCGGATGCGCCAACACCGACGATCGAGGGTGGGTTGAGTTCGAGTGAAAGCAAGGAGCCGGCAAGTGCACCGACCGCATACACTGCGCCGAACCAGGCGCGCCCGATCAGGCGTTCCATCGTCCGCCCGGCGACGAACAGCGCGACCGCGTTCATGCCGATGTGGGCGGCATTGGCATGCAGAAACGGCGCAGACAACAGGCGATACCATTCGCCCGAATTCTGGATGAGATCCTTCGATAGCCCGCCGAACGCAACGAGCGTGGCGATGGATGGTTGCAACAAGTCCGTCGCGGCGCCGATGCCGAAGGCGATCTCGGCCGCGAAGACGGCCTGGAGCACCAGCAGAATAAGGATTGTGATGACGGGCGGAGCCGGTGGTGCGATCGCAACTTCCGGCAGCATCGGCATTCGCGGAGGGACAGGAGGAAGCTGCGGATCGGTGGATGTCATCGATGTTTTTGCCCCAAGGGCCCTGGCTCGCTGATCAGTCTCGAAGCATAGAATGCGGTACGCCTCCCACGCGGTCCACAATTATCCCGAACCAGGTCGATGCAATGTGAGCTTCCTCACGCTGCATTCACCGCGATCGGTCACTGTTCCTCTGCGTCGTCCTTGGGTCGCGTACCGCCGAAAACCTGTACCCCCTCCGGCGACAGATAGGGCCTGAGGGTCTTCCACGGTACAAAAGCGACATACTCGCCTTCGGCATATGGACCTACCGCGTAGGGCGGATAATGAAATGTCAGGCCGGAGCTCTTGCCGGCTTCGGTCGAAGGCGCCAGCGTGACCGCGCCGATCTTGAGCAGTTTCGGTTCGAGACTCTTGAACCATTCGGCGTCTGCGGCCTCGGTGGCATCGCGTTTCTTCTTCTCGATCTTGAGCGATACGATCACGCCGTTGAGGATCACCGTCATCGTCGGCCCGTTATCGGCCGTCTCGGCGAAGAAGGGGCGGATGCTGATACGCTTCTTCGCGGTCGCATCCCACAGGATGGTATTGACATCCGTGTTGGGATGCGCCCCGCCGGTGTCCATGTAGTCGGACCTGACAATGCTGACATAACGCCCGTCGACTTCCGAACGGACAGCGTATTGGCGTTCAAAATTCCAGCCACCGTTGCGAAACAGCACCGGGTCCTTCCTGCGCGAAGCGGCGGCCTCCGCGGCATTCTTGTCGATCCACTTCCGGCCCTCGGCCAGACAATCCGCAGCCAGCGCCGCGTCGGCCTTGATTTTGTCGTCAAGCACGACACTGGCCTCGATATTCTTGTTCTTGATGGCCGCGTCGGGTTTGGGGTCGGCGGCAAACGCGGCGGCAGCTGCGAAACAGGCGACCGCCGCGACAGGAGCAATTCTGCGGACAAAGTTGACGATCGCTGCGGGGCGCAAGGGAATTCCTTCGGATAAACCGGCCGCGTGGCTTATTCCGCCGCCTCGCTGTGGCCGAGCCGTGCATTGAGCTTGTGGATCAGCTCTTCGGCCGCATCCGCGATCACGGTGCCCGGCGGGAAGATCGCCTCGGCTCCGGCCTTGTATAGCGCGTCGTAATCCTGCGGCGGCACCACGCCGCCGACGATGATCATGATGTCCTCGCGGCCCTGCTTCTTCAGCGCGGCCTTCAGTTCCGGCACCGCGGTCAGATGGGCCGCCGCCAGCGACGACACGCCCAGAATATGCACGTCGTTCTCGACCGCCTGCCGCGCCGCTTCCTCGGCGGTCGCAAACAGCGGCCCGATATCGACGTCGAATCCGACATCGGCAAAGGCGGACGCGATCACCTTCTGGCCGCGGTCGTGGCCGTCCTGGCCGATCTTGGCGACGAGGATGCGCGGGCGTCGGCCTTCGGCTTCCTCGAACGCATCGATCAGCGCCTGCACCTTTTCGACCCGGTTGGACATGGTGGACGCCTCCCGCTTGTAGACGCCGGTGATGGATTTGATTTCGGCGCGGTGCCGCCCGAACACTTTTTCCATCGCGTCGGAAATTTCGCCGACGGTGGCCTTGGCGCGCGCGGCATCGATCGCCAGCGCCAGAAGGTTGCCGTTGCCTTCGCCGGCACTGCGCGTCAGCGCCGCAAGCGCGTCGTCGACGTCCTTCTGGTTGCGCTCCTTGCGCAGCCGCTTGAGCTTGTCGATCTGCAGCCGCCGGACGTTGGAATTGTCCACCTTGAGCATGTCGATCGGCGCCTCGTTGACCGGCTTGTACTTGTTGACGCCGATCACCGCCTGCTTGCCGGCGTCGATCCGCGCCTGGGTCTTGGCGGAAGCTTCCTCGATCCGGAGTTTCGGAACGCCGGCCTCGATCGCTTTCGCCATGCCGCCGAGCGCCTCGACCTCCTGGATATGGCCCCAGGCTTTCGCCGCGAGATCGCGGGTCAGCCGCTCGACATAATACGAGCCGCCCCAGGGATCGATGATGCGGGTGGTGCCGCTCTCCTGCTGCAGGAACAATTGCGTGTTGCGCGCGATGCGCGCGGAGAAGTCGGTCGGCAGCGCCAACGCCTCGTCGAGCGCATTGGTGTGCAGCGACTGGGTATGGCCTTGGGTCGCCGCCATCGCCTCGATCGTGGTGCGCATCACGTTGTTGAAGACGTCCTGCGCGGTCAGCGACCAGCCCGAGGTCTGGCAATGCGTGCGCAGCGAGAGCGAGCGCGGGTCCTTCGGATTGAACGGGCGGAGCAGCTTCGCCCACAACAGCCGCGCGGCGCGCATCTTGGCGACTTCCATGAAGAAGTTCATGCCGATCGCCCAGAAGAACGACAGCCGCGGCGCGAAGCGGTCGACGTCGAGGCCCGCCTTCAGCCCGGCGCGCAGATATTCGACGCCGTCGGCGAGCGTATAGGCGAGCTCGAGGTCCTGCGTCGCGCCGGCTTCCTGCATGTGATAGCCGGAGATGGAAATGGAATTGTATTTCGGCATCTTCTGCGAGGTGTAGGCAAAGATGTCGGAGATGATCCGCATCGAGGGCGCCGGCGGATAGATGTAGGTGTTGCGCACCATGAACTCTTTCAGGATGTCGTTCTGAATGGTGCCAGAGAGTTTTTCCGGCGGCACGCCCTGTTCCTCGGCCGCCGCCACGAACAGCGCCAGGATCGGCAGCACCGCGCCGTTCATGGTCATCGACACGCTCATCTGGTCGAGCGGAATGCCGGCGAACAGCGTGCGCATGTCGTAGATCGAATCGATCGCGACGCCGGCCATGCCGACATCGCCGGTGACGCGCGGGTGATCGGAATCGTAGCCGCGGTGGGTGGCGAGATCGAACGCGACCGAGAGGCCTTTTTGCCCGGCGGCGAGGTTGCGGCGGTAGAACGCGTTGGAATCTTCCGCCGTGGAGAATCCGGCATATTGCCTGATGGTCCAGGGCTGGTTGACATACATGGTCGGGTAGGGGCCGCGTAGGTACGGCGCGATGCCGGGCCAGGTCTCGAGGAAATCGATGCCGTCGAGATCGGCTTCGCCATAGCTGGGCTTGACCGAGGATGCCCTCCGGCGTGAGCCACGGCTCGGCCTTGCCGGGCGCTGGCGCGCCGGTGGTCTTTTCAAAGGCGACATTCGCAAAGTTCGGTATGCGGCTCATTCTTTCTTCTCAAACTGTCGATTGCGTTCGATCAGCCTCTGGAGATTCCTTTTGTAGACGGGATCATCGCGATTATCCTTCGACAAGCCGTCCGCCCATGCACCTACGAGGCGTGCCAATATCCAGCCTAATCCATCGAACGCTAATCCTATGCTAAAGCCCATAGGGAAGCTCTTATCGACTTGCCGTTGGGCAGGAACTCTACCACAGAAATCTCCTACATTTCTCTGGTACCCGCCGGCTTAATCATGGTCCGGATGCTGGTGGCTGACGATGCCGCCAAGCTTCTCGGGACCGTAGTTCTGCAGCGTGGTCTGGCTCGGCAGATTGGCGATCGCCACCACCCAGCCGAGCCGGGATTCGGTGCCATATTGCAGCGTCGGGACCACCCGGTCCGGCCGGTCGAAGGTGCCGGTCATGATCTCGATCCTGGGGCCGTCGATGCGGCGGAAGCTGAGCGGCGTGCCGCAATCGCTGCAGAAGTCGCGCTCGGCGATCGAGGAGGAGCGGAACGCGGCCGGCTTGCCGCGGGTCCAGGTGAAATCGCTCTTTTCGATATCGGCGAAGGACGCAAACGGCGCGCCGGAGGCCTTCTGGCACATCCGGCAATGGCAGATGCTGACCTTCTTGGGCGGCGCCGACAGCGCAAAGCGAATGGCGCCGCATTGGCAGCCGCCGGTCAGAACGGGTTTTGCAGCCGTGGTCATGTTGCTCCACCAGCCGATAGGCTTCCTGCAGGACGGTCAGCGCGTCGCCGCCGGCAAAGACGAAATCGTTAACGCCGGCGGCGCGAAGGGTGGCTTCCTGCTCGCCCGCTCGCCCTGCCAGATAGATATGCTTTGCGCCGGCCGCTTGAAGGGCCTTCGCGGCGGCAGCGGCCTGTTCGGCATAGACCTTGTCGGACGAGCAAAGGCAGGCAAGCGCCGCGCCGGAAGCCTTGAAGGCCGCGGCAAAGCGCCATTGGATCGGCAAACCCTTCCGATGTCGATGGCCTCGATCCCGCCGGTCTCGAAGAAGCTCTTCGCAAAGGTCGCCCGCGCGGTGAAGTCGGCGGGCGTGCCGAGGTTGGCGAGGAAAACCTTTGGCCGTGTTCCTCTCGTCTTGAGGATTTCATCCGACCGGTCGCGCAAGCGCTCGAACGGCGCCGCAAGCCGCATCGGCGGCAACGCGTCGAACTTGAATTTGGCTTCGCCATAGGGTGCAAGCTTGACCGGCTTTGGCGTCCAGCACCGCGACTTGTTCCTCGTGCAGGTTCGGAAATTCGCTGGCGCCGGTCAGCACTTCCTTGCGCCTGGCGATGTTGGCTTCGCGCCCGGCGCGCGTCGCCGCGACTTTGCGCTGGATCAGGTTTTGCTCAAGCGCCGCGAACGCGCCGCCGGCTTTTTCGGTTTCCTGAAACAGTTGCCATGCAGCTTCGCAAAGCCCTTCGGTCAGGGCTTCGATGCCGCCGGAGCCGGCCGCGGGATCGGACACTTTCGCCAGATTGGATTCTTCCAGCAGCACCAGTTGCGTGTTGCGCGCCACGCGCCGTGCGAACGGATCGGGCAATCCCAGCGCGAGCGTGTGCGGCAATACATTGATGCTGCTGGCGCCGGCGAGGCCGGCTGAAAACGTCGCCATCGTCGCGCGCAGCATGTTCACGTAAGGGTCGCGCTGGGTCAGCATTCGCCACGCGGTATCGGCGGCAATGAACAGCGGCTTCGGTTCAAGGCCGCTAGCCCTGTTCGACGCGCGCCCATAACAGACGCAGCGCGCGAAATTTCGCCAGCGTCAGGAACTGGTCGGCATCGGCGCTTAGCCGCGCATAGACCATGCTCTGCGCCTCTTCCAGCGCAACACCCGCTCCCTCGATCGCGCGCAGATAGGCGATCGCGCATGCCAGCACGAAGGCCAGTTCCTGCGCTTCCGATCCGCCGGCATCGTGGATCACCCGCCCGTCGGCGACCGCAAACGGACCCTTGAAACCCATTGCCGCGAGGCCATTGACGGCGCCGGTGACCGCGGGCACGATTTCGGCCCAGGCATAGGGGCTGGAGCCCCAGACCGCGCAGGCGCCGATCGGATCGAGGCCGAAGCGGATGTCGCAGGCGGCCGGATCGATGCCCTTGCGCTTTGCGTATTCGGCCAAATGGATCGCCGCCATGCGCGACTGCGGACCGACCTGAAGTTCGAATCCTATGCCGGCATCGATCAAGACGCCGTCGAGAACTTTCTCGATCGATTGCGTCGTTGGATCGAGCCCGAAGCCGTGGGCGCCGTTGGCGCCGGCGAATACCAGCGTCAGGCCGGTTGCGCCGTTCTCAAGATCGTGGAGCGCCTGCGCATTGGCCGCCGACGGGTCCGGATGATCGATGCGCTGCATGATCTGCCAGGGCGCAGCCGCAGGCCGGCCGGCAATCGAGGCGGCATCGTGGGCGCGCCGGTAGATCGGCTCGATCCGCAAGCCGTCGTAGGTCTTGCCGACCAGCTTCTCGAACGGCGCGCCCTTCAGCACGCCGTCGACCAGCTTGCGCCAATCGTCATAGGTCGCGGGCGCAAAATCCGCAGCAAGCGGCAGGTCGTCAGTTGGTTTCATTGCGGAAGGCCGCTCCAGGGGCGCAGTTATTTGCTACCGAAATTGCCACGGGCGGGCCGCCAAGCCAAACAGTTGTTTTGGCGTGGCGAGGACAGGGTGAACGGTTCCTGCCTGTCGCGAGCGGGTCGCAAGAATTTGCCGGCCGCCGGGTTCAAGTGAGGTCGGGCAGCCGCTCGATGCCTTCGGTGGAAAGCTGAGCCAGCGCGGATATGACGCTGCGTCCGGCGATCACCCGGCCGGGTGCGATCTCCGCCAGCGGTACCAGCACGAAGGCACGTTCGAACAGACGCGGGTGCGGCAGCGTCAGTTCCGGCCTTTGCATCGAGACGTCGTCATAGGCGATCAGATCGAGATCGAGCGTGCGCGGTCCCCAGCGCCGTTCCTGCGCGCGGTCGCGGCCGAATTTTGTCTCGATCTTCTGCAGCGTGAACAACAGCGCATGGGGGTCGAGGCTGGTCTCGATTTCGATGCAGGCATTGATGAAGCGTGCTTGCTGCTCGTCTCCCCAGGGCGGCGTGGCATAGTCGGATGACCGCGCCAGAAGCGCTGCCTGCGTCATGCCGCAGATATTGGCGATCGCCTTTTGAAACGTCGCGCGGACATCGCCGACATTGCCGCCAAGCGCGATCAGGGCGTTAGCCATTATTGTTTGCCGGGTGCGGGTCAGGACTACGCCGACATCCTCGAAAATCGCGGCGATCGGCGCGTGCGGCTTGTGGACGGTGACCTTGACGGCGCTGATTTTCGGAAACGCGGCCAGGATCGCATCGGCCACGGCGCCGGCCGCGCGTTCCAGCAATTTATAGTTGGCATTCTTGAAGGCGGCGGTCGCCGTCGCGACCACGTTGGAATAGGAGACGGTGTCGGCAAGACGATCGGTGCGCGAGGATTCCGACAGATCGGCGGAGAGTTCGAGGTCGATGACGAAACGCTGCCCAACCTCGGTCTCATGATCCATGACGCCATGGCGGGCATGGATCACGACACCGGTGATGAAGATCGTATCGCTCATTCTTTGTCCCAAATCGCTGCTGCCACACGCAATGCTTGTACGGTTTCCGACACATCATGGGTCCGGATGATCCGCGCGCCGCCGCTGCGTTGCGATTAGATGCGCGGCGATCGAGCCACCGATCCGCTGATCCGGCTCGGAAGGCGCCACCGCGCTGATAAAGCGCTTGCGCGACGCGCCGACCAACAGCGGCAGGCCGAAGGTGCCGAGCCGCTCCAGGCGGGCGAGCACCATCATGCTCTGCTCGGGCGTCTTGCCAAAGCCGATGCCGGGGTCGAGCGCGATGTTCTCGCGCGAAATGCCGGCCTTGGTGGCGATCGCGAGCGAGCGCGCGAAGAAGCCGGCAATATCCGCCATGATGTCGATGCCGGGATCGGCACGGTCGCGGTTGTGCATGATGACGACCGGGCAATGGCGTGCCGCCACCAGGCTTGCCATCTCCGGGTCGCGCTGCAGGCCCCAGACGTCGTTGGCGATGGCTGCCCCCGCATCAAGCGCCCAGGCGACGACCGCCGATTTCATGCTGTCGATGGAGACGGGAATCCCCGAGGACACGACGTCCGTCAGGACTGGCCGCAGACGTTTGAGTTCTTCATCGGTAGAGATCGGTTCCGCGCCATAGGGGCGGGTGAATTCGGCGCCGATGTCGATGATGTCGGCGCCCTCGGCGATCATGCGTCTGGCCTGCGCCAGCGCGCGCTCTGGCACGACGAACTTCCCGCCGTCCGAGAACGAATCCGGCGTGATATTCAGCACCCCCATCACGGCCGGATACGGCTTGGACAACAGCGCCGGCCAAGCCCGGCGATCTGCCGAAACGGCCGCGGGGGCGGCTCTGGACGAAGTCGTGATCATGCGGTCGCTTTGCGCGGTCCCCGCAGGGGAGTCAAGACGCGGAAAGCGCCGCTGCTGGCGCGGCATGCTCCGGAAAACCTGCTCAGGCCCGCAGGCCGACCACGGTCAATAGGTAATTTTAGGCTGGAGCTTGCGCGCCTTGGCGATCAGCTGCTCGACCGACTTCTCCGAAGGGAGCACACGGACGAGCTTACGCTTGACGTTCACTTCTTTCATGTTCTGCGCCAGGCGTGCCGGGTTGCGAAGGGCAAGCTCGCGGACCGTGGGGACGCCTGCGGCGCGCACCAGGCCTACCTTTGCCCTTGCCCATCCCGGGAATTCGCATGTAGTCCGAAAAGTTTGCCCATTCCAGCAACTGTTGCTCGCTGATGCCGGTTTTTGCTGCGAGCATTTTGCGCCCCTTTACCGTCCGCGCCGCCTCAAGCAGCCTGTCCGTCGTGCGAATGCCCTGCGATTTGAGTTTGGCAGCGGCGAAGGACGGTAAGCCGTCAATTTCGGAAATGGGATATGTCATGGTGCTCGATGTGAAAGGTGCGCTCAGGCGAACTGGCTGAGGCCCGGGGTCCCTGCGATGATCTCGCCCATTTGATCAGCTCCGATTTTGTCTCGGCCGAACCGGAAAAGTTCACGCGCGACGTTCTGAATCTCGGCCATTCCCAAGCCAAGTCCCATTAGCCGGGTGCCGACGGCCATCAGGCCACTGCCCATCAGACTTCCGAGACCGCCGCCGTTGCCGGAGGCGGAGATTGCTGCTTCCGCGCCTGGGATATTGTCAATCAAGGCCTGAACCTTGTCGGAGGGCCCCTCACTGCGAAGGAAACCCAGAATGATGCCGATGGTTTTTTCGGCAACGGCATCATCAATGCCGGCCTTTGCGGCCAGCCGCCCAATCAGTTCGTCCATAGTGCCCCGCCCTCAGCCGGTTGACTTGCCGGGTCCTCATCTTCAATTTTATCTTGATCTTCCGCGAAACGAATTACAAGCGATCACCCGCACTTGCGAGCGATTCACCCTCATTCGCGTGACGAGTGTTGCAGCAATGCAAGAGCGGGGTGCGGAATCCCGCCATGTTGGGCGAATTTCGTTCCAGCTTCGGCGGTGCCGAATGAGAAAACCGGCGAATTCGCATCCGGCGAAGTGCATCTTCGATCTGCTTGTTGGCGTTGATGGTTTCAATCGGCCGGCAAGTTGCATTATAAGTAGGGTACTTGGCGACCGCGGCACCGATGCACGGCGAGGCGGTGCAATGGCGAGGGGATTTGTGGTGCGGACGTTCCGGTCTTCGCGGCCGAAATCAAGGGAGACCTGTCGGGCATCTCCCGGCTCGACCGGGTTTCCGGCGTTTTCCGGGGCGTTTCTTAGCGTCCAAGGCCCACCGATGCGCGCCGCCGCCGATCTCGGAAAGTCGGTCGGCGGATCGATCGGGGGCTCGGTCGACCAAGCCATCGTGCCAGGCGGGCTTTTGAGGCGACAGGAACTCTGTTCAGTGCGGCGGCGTGATCCCCGTAATTTTTCTGGAAAGTGACGAGTGCTGAGATATCCGTCGTTGCGAGCGCCGCTCGATATTGTTTTCCTGGTCTGCTGCATCGTGCTGACCGCCGACGTTCTCGGTCCGGAAATTTTCGGAAACGGCAAGACCAAAGACTATCCGCTTTGGTTCTGGGCCGGACAGCAGGTCCTGAAGGGCGGGGATCTCTATCCGAGCGAACCGAACGCCTATTTCGGTTTTCTCTATCCGCCATTGTCGGCGATCTTGCTGGCGATCCCCAGCTATTTCGGGAAAATCCCGCTCTATTTATGTTTGTCTCTTCTCAACGCGGCCGCGTGGTGGATGACGGTACAGCTTTCGAACGCGATGACCGGGTCGGGAAGAATTCCGCAGCCGTGGTTGGCGGCGCTGCCGGCGATTGTCACGATATCCTTTGTCTTCGACATGTTCGATCTCGGTCAGCCCAATCTCATTCTGCTTGCCATGATGTTGTTGGGGTTCTGGCTGTTGCAGCACGGTCGCCGATGGGCCTCGGGAAGCATGTTTGCGCTCGCGACCGCGATCAAGGTCTTTCCTGTCGCCGTGTTTCCCTATCTGCTTTGGCGGAGACAGTGGGTTGTGGCGGCGAGCATGGTCGTGTTCCTCGGGATCTTTCTGTTCGTCGTTCCGACGCCGGTGCGCGGCTTCCAGCATAATCTCGCCGAGTTGAAGACCTGGTATCAGGGAATGGTTGGCTCAAGTTCGGAAGTGGGTTTTGGACAGCGCAGCGAGCAGAACTGGTCGTGGATCAATCAATCGATCATTGCCGTGACGCATCGGCTGACGCGACAGGTCAATTACAATCAGGACAATCCGGCCAAGGCGCCCGCCTACATGAATCTGGTCGATCTCGATTTCAAGATGGCCAACTGGGTCGTGATCGGAGTTTCGATTGCGATCGGCCTTGGCTTTCTCGCCGTGATGCCGCCACCTTCGCGCCAGACGTCCCGCTCCAGTGCCGAGGAACTCGGTATCCTGTTTTGCCTGATGACGGTGGCGTCACCGCTCGCCCGGCAGTATTATTTTATGTGGCTATTCTTCCCGCTGACCGTCCTGATGCACCGGGCGGCGTATGATCCCCGGGCGGCTGTACGCAAGGGGACCTGGACCGTGCTTGGCCTCGCGGGCGTTCTGGTTGGTCTGTCGCTTCCGGTTTTTCCGAATGATCTGCAGGCTTTCGGAAACAACCTCTTGGCCACCGCGCTGATTGCCGGCGGGCTGGCTTGGCATATCCTGCACGCGCCGCTTGAAGGCAAGACGGTTCCCCATCTCCTTCCGGCGGCGGGCTAAGGGCCGGGGACGAGGAACTACGAAGGCTAACCCAAGGAAGGTCATAAGATGTCCGCCGCGCCGCAGCTTCAAGAGGTCCTCAATCGCATCGATGCCGATTTCGACAACAGCCTTGAGCGGCTGTTTGCGCTACTGCGGATCAAGTCGATCTCGGCCGACCCGGCCTTTGCGACAGAATGCAAGGCGGCGGCCGATCATCTTTCCCGGGATATCGCGACACTCGGCTTTGCCAGCGAGGTGAAGCCGACCGCGGGTCACCCGGCCATCGTCGCCAAAAGCAATGGCAAGGTCGGCAGGCCGAGTGGCGCGCGGCCGCACGTCCTGTTCTACGGTCACTATGATGTGCAGCCCGTCGATCCGCTTAGTCATTGGCATCGGCCGCCGTTCGAGCCGGTTGTCACCGACCACGCCGACGGGCGGAAGATCATCGTTGCGCGCGGCGCGGAGGACGACAAGGGCCAGTTGATGACGTTCGTCGAAGCGTGCCGCGCGTGGAAGACGGTGACGGGTTCGCTGCCCATCGACGTGACCATCGTCATCGAAGGCGAAGAGGAAATCGGCTCGAAGAATTTCGTTCCGTTTCTCGAAAAGCACAAAGACGAGCTCAAGGCGGATTTCGCGCTCGTCTGCGATACCGGCATGTGGGACCCGAAGACGCCGGCGATCACCATCTCGCTGCGTGGACTCGTCTATGAGGAGGTGAAGATCAAGGCCGCCAATCGCGATCTGCACTCCGGCATCTTCGGCGGTGGCGCACAAAACCCGATCCGGGTATTGACGCGTATCCTCGGCGGCATCTTCGATGATGACGGCCGCATCACTATTCCGGGCTTCTATGATGGTGTGAAGGAGGTCCCCGCCGACGTTCTTGCGCAATGGAAGAAACTGAACGTGACGCCCGAAAGCTTCCTCAAGCCGATCGGGCTGTCAATTCCTGCCGGCGAGAAGGGCCGTTTGCTGATCGAGCAGATCTCTTCGCGCCCGACCTGCGACGTCAATGGGATCATCGGCGGTTACACCGGCGAAGGCTCAAAGACCGTGATCCCTGCGGAAGCCTCGGCGAAGGTCTCGTTCCGGTTGGTGGAAGGACAGGACCCCGACAGGATCCGGAACGCGTTTCGCGAATATGTTACTGTGCGGCTGCCCGGCGATTGCCGGGCGGAATTCACCGATCATTCCAATGCGCCGGCGGTTGCGCTCGACTGGAACATGAAGCCGCTCGCCGCCGCCAGGCGTGCCTTGACGGAGGAGTGGGGCAAGGAGGCCGTGCTGATGGGATCGGGCGCCTCTATCCCGATCGTCGCCGATTTCAAGCGCACGCTTGGGCTCGATTCGGTACTGGTAGGTTTCGGGCTCGACGACGACAACATCCATTCGCCCAACGAGAAATACGACCTGAGGAGCTTCCACAAGGGCATTCGTTCGTGGGCGCGAATTCTCGCAGCACTTGCCGGGACGCCACGCTGATCGCGCCGTCTTTTCACCACTGCTCGCGTCACACGTAAAAACGCCGCCCGGGATTGGGCGGCGTTTTGATTCGGTAGTGCAGAGGTAGTTGAGGAAATCCTACACCGGATTTTCGGATTTTCAATTCTTGTAGCTGGGGTCGAGGCGATCGAGCTTGCGCAGCAGCGCCGGCCAGACCAGCGTGGTCGAGCGCAGTTCCTGCCGATCGGGATTGGCGAGCAGGCTGGTGTTCTTGTCGACCACCGCGGGATCGACGGGATAGGCCACGGGTCCCAGCATGCGGGTGCGCACCTGCATGGTGCAGGCCCGCTCCAGATGGAACATGCGTTCGAAGGCGGACGCAACCGAGCGGCCGACCGTCAGCGTGCCGTGATTGCGCAACAGCATGTGGTTCTTGTTGCCGAGATCTTTCTGCAGGCGCGGGCGCTCGTCATGATCGAGCGCGATGCCTTCATAGTCATGATAGGCGAGATCGAAGGTGACAAGTTGCGCGGTCTGGTTCAGCGGCAACAGGCCTTCCACGCAGCTTGCAACCGCGGTGCCGTCCGGCGTGTGCAAATGAATCACGCAGCCGGCGTCTTCGCGAACTTCGTGGATCGCGGAATGGATCGTGAAGCCGGCCGGGTTGATGCTGTATTGGCTTTGCGTGAGCTGGTTGCCGTCGAGGTCGACCTTGACCAGGCTCGACGCGGTGATTTCGTCGAACATCAGCCCGTAGGGGTTGATCAGGAAATGATGCTCCGGACCCGGCACCCGCGCCGAGATATGGGTGTCGACCAGATCGTCCCAGCCATAATGGGCGATCAGGCGATAGCAGGCGGCGAGGTTGACGCGCTGGTTCCACTCGGCCTCCGTCATTCCGACGGCACTTCCTTCAGGCGCGCTTCCGCTGGCGACATGACCGGTTTCTCCCATTGAGCGGTTGATTTCCGAACCTATTCCCGCCGCAGCTCCGCAGCAAGGCGCAGCGCCGGTGTGGCTGTCATGCGGATGGAAGGGCGGTTCTGTCTTATGGGGGCGGGATCGCCAGCAGGCTGGAAATGCTGCGTCCGCGGATGTCGTAGACGCGCGCGAACACCACATCGTCGCGCTTGATTTCCACCATCACCGGCGCGGTCAGGCCCTTGCAATAGAACTCGCCGAGCGTCATCGCGAAGTCGGCGGCGTGGCTGTCCCAGCCGATGGTGAAATCGGGGCCGAGCGCGACCTGAGCAGGGCGCTGCGGGCCGCATACCGCGACCTTCCATTTGCGCCCGTGCGGCGGGGTTTCCTGCCGCTCGTCGAGTTCTTCGCGCAGGCTGTCGGAAGCCTGCTTCAGTGCGAGGCCCCAGTAATCCAGCATGAAGCGATCGTCGGCGCCGCGCACCGTGCCGGCGATATGATTGAAGTGGGTGTATTGGTAGGGGTGCAGCCGGATCATTTCGCCGAGCGGCAACAGCAGGCCGAACGAGAAGACGGCAAGCGCCGCAGGCTGCCAGCTGCGGCGGTTTTCCTTCAGCCAATTCATTCCCCAGGCAAAGGCGGTGCCGGCGAGCACCGTCATCGGCGGAATGACGAAGATGAAATGACGAATGCCGTTGTAAAGCGCCGGACGCTTCACGATCGCAATCGCAATCGGCAGCACGGCCGCCAGCGTCAGCATCAGGAGGATGGTCTTGCGGCGGGCCGATACGTCGGCCGCGCGGCAGCGCCACGAAGGTGCCGACGACGCGCGGCGATCGACAGGCCAAGCAAAACTTCGGGAAGTTGCAGCGCGAACAGGGTCGGCAGATAGGACCACGGCATGTCCGGCACCGACACCAGCGCGCCGTCGAACATTTCCTTCCACGGCTTCTCGAAGAAGTGCGAGAAATAGGTTGCGGCCTGGAACGGATTGCCGGGCTCGATGATCGACCACGGCCAGATCAGCCCCATGACGAGGTAGCCGAGGACCAGGCCGGGCAGCAGTACATAGACCACGTGGACGAACCGCCGGATCGCCTCGCGCGCGCCCTGCGTGCGGATCTCCTCGATCAACATCGGCACGAAACCGACCAGCGCGTAGATCAGCGCAAGCCCGCCGAGGATGCGCGAACCGATCGAAAGTCCGGCGCCGAGGCCGACGATCAGGATCGTTCGCGGCGAGGGCTGCGGATATTCCTCGGCCAGACGGACCAGGCCGAGCATCAGGATCACCATCGCCACAGCGAACGGCGCATCCTTCGGATTCATGAACATGTGGCCGTAGAAGGTCGGGCACAGCGCCAGCAGCAGCAGGGCCGCAAGCCCGGCGAGCGGGCCGCCGACGCGACGGCCGAGCCGCCAGGTCACCGCAAGGCCGATGACGCCGACGACGGCGCCGAGCAGGCGGCGCGTTTCAAACAGCTCGAGCGGAATGACCTTGTGCAGCAATGCCGCGGCCATGTCGAAGCCGCCGCCATACATGTAGAGATTGGCGAACGACAGCGCGCCGGTGTCCTTGAAGCCGGAGCCGTACATTCGCAGCAACAGATCGGCATATTCGGCGTGGGTGTAATCGTCCCAGCCCAGCCCATAGTCGCGGAAGGTGAGGCTCGCGATCAATCCGACCACAACCAGCACCAGGATCGCGAGATCGTCGCAAGTCCGCTCCACCGAGCGCCGCGACGGCGTATCGATAGCCGAGGTAGTGATGGATGACATGGCTATTGGTAACCCGGTGTCCCTCTTGGCCCAGCTGGCGCCTTTTGGGCCTCATCCCCGGCATCCATATAGCGCAGTTCCATTACCAAGTAATTGGGAATTGTGGCGTAATTTCCCTAATGCAATGCAACAATGGTATGGTTTGTTCCACCGCTTCGGTTGACTAGCCCTGACGGCCGCTGCGGGAACCGCTCCACCGATTGCCGGTTGGCGAGGCGCACAATATGACGGTATCGTGGCAAATGGGGCTTGCGAGTATTGCGCGCGCGGCCCAGGGGTAGGTTTGATGATGGTTGTGATGTTGGTCGCGGGGATTGGCTGCCTATTGGCCGGCCTCCTGGCGATCGCGTTTCGGGATCCCGGTCAAGGAATTCAGCTTCGGCAACACCCTGATCCTCGCGGGTGCTGTCGCGGCATGCACTGGGCTGATCATCCTGGGCTTGTGGGTCGTTGTTCGCGAGCTAAGGGGTATCGCCTACCGGCTTGGACCAGGCGTGCCCCTGGACTGGACCGGCGCGGCACGGCAACTGGCCGCGGCCGCCGCGCAGCCGCGCCGTCAATCCGCCGAAGGCGGCGGCTTTCCCTTCGGCGACCAGCCGGTTGCGGAGCACGCGGAACCAGATTTGTATCCGCCGGCGCCACCGGCCGCGCCGTGGATTGATGATGCAGCGGCGCGCGAGCGGCAGCGCAACGAGGCGCCGCCTGCGCCAGACGAGGCCGCACCGGCTGCCAAACCGCGGCGCAATCTGATGTTTTCCTCCACGTCGCGGCGAGAGCGCGAACGCGCGCAGGCGCGCGATCAATCCGGAACCGAAGTTCGCGTCGCGCCGCCCGCCACGCCGCCATTACCACCGCCAGCACAGGAGACCAGCGAGCCGCCGCCGGTGACATTCGACGACGCCTGGCCGAAATCGGAACGCGCAAGATCCGCCGATGCGTCGCTTCAGCGGCGCGCGGTCGTGCGCCATCGACGTTTAACGAGACCGCCGTCGGTGCCGTCAGTACCGAGCGCCGTCCTGCAGCGGGTGGCAACGAAGATCAGCCGCCGGTGACCGTACTCAAGTCAGGCGTCGTCGATGGCATGGCCTATTCATTGTACTCGGACGGGTCGATCGAGGCACAAATGCCGGAGGGCATGATGCGGTTTGCCTCGATTGACGAGCTGCGCGCTCACCTCGACCAGCGCCCCTGAAGGCTAAAATTGACGGCGGGCCGGGCCTGAAATTTTGCCGGCACGTTCTTGTCACCGTCCAAGTAATCCGCTCATACTCAAGAAGTAGTTCGCAGCTCCGGAAGCGTATTGGCGCGGCGGTTTGCTTGTCGGTCGTCAAGGTTCTCTTTCGTGATGAAGATCTTTATAAGGATCGCGCCATGACCGACACTGCAGGCAAGAATTTCATCGAACTGACCGCGAATATCGTGTCGGCCTATCTGAGCAACAACCCGACGCCGGCGTCGGAGATTCCGGGCCTGATCAACCAGATTCACGCGGCGCTGGTGCGGGTCTCGACCGGCAGGGCCGAAACATCTCTGGAGCCGGCCAAGCCCGCCGTCTCCGTCAAGAAATCGATGACCCCGGACTATCTGGTTTGTCTTGAGGACGGCAAGCGCTTCAAATCGCTGAAGCGTCATCTGCGCTCGCAATACAACATGACGCCGGAACAATATCGCGAAAAATGGGGTCTTCCGCCGGACTACCCGATGGTCGCGCCGAATTATGCGGTGGCGCGTTCGCAGCTTGCCAAGAAAATGGGACTCGGCCAGCAACGTCGGCGGCGAAAATAAGGAGCACAGCTGAGGTTTCGTTTCAGGAGGCCGCAGCCAGCGTCTCGCGCGCATCGGCGCGAATGCGTTCTACCATCGCGCGCAGCCCGTTGGAGCGCTGCGGGGTGAGATGCTCGCGGAATCCGAATTCGTCGAACACGGCGATGGCGTCGGTCGCGAGGATTTGCTGCGGCGTGTGGCCCGAAAAAAGCGTCAGCAGTATCGCGATCAATCCGCGCACGATATGGGCGTCGCTGTCGCCGCGATATTTCAGCAACGGCTCGCCTGTGCCGCTGCGCTCGACCCGTTTGGACAGCCAGACCTGGCTGGCGCAACCCTGCACCTTATTGGCCGCGGAGTGCTCGGCATCCGGCATCGGTTCGAGCGTCCGGCCGAGTTCGATGACATACCGATAACGGTCGTCCCAGTCGTCCAGCAGCTCGAAGTTTTCCCTGATATCGTCGATCGTCATCGCGTTCCGCGCCCGATTCCCTAAACCATATATAGGGTCGCGGGCGGCCGAAAGCGATATTGCCGGGTCAAAACGGAAATTGTTCCAGCCCGGACAGGATCATGGCGGTGACGGTGCGCCGCGCCACTCGATCTGCATATCATCGGTCGTCAACGTGTCTTGCGGCGCCGTTTCCGCAAGCACCGCATCCGCACTTTCCGCGCTGCCGATCGAGCCGGTATGATCGGGCGAACGTTTGTCGGTGATGATCTGGTACAGTTTGCGCGCGCCGGCCTGGGCGCGATGGCCGATCACGGTCGCGGCCTGGCCGCCGACTTCGCATGCTGCCGGCTGGCGCTTGCAGAACTGGCTCATGTCCGAGACCGCCGCAGTGGCGGCGGAAACGGCTTCGGACGCGCCAAGCTGCGGCAGCTTGTCCGATTCAGTGGTTTTGTCTCGGGGCAACAGCACGAGCACGAGCCCAACCCAGAATACCAAGCGAAGCAGAAAAAACATCTCGCGACTCCGGTCGCCTCTTTTGCAGATCCCGCAGCTTCCTGACTAACAGCCGTCGATAAATCGCAAGTGTTTGCATTGAAGTTAAATCGCGGAGAATTCGCCTAAAATTCGAATGATTTGATTCGGCGTAAATTTTCGATTGATGCCGCTTTGCAGGCGGCAATTTACCTCCAGCCCACATCCACTATTTCGAAACCATACCTGCAATGCCGGAAACCCGCTGTTCACCATCCGCATTGATTGAGCGGCCCCACGGTGTCCGAAAGCCCCTTGAAGATACGGTCTTTGGCGGCGAAGTCAGGCGCCTTAGCGTTCGCTTAATTTCGCTCTGACACGGTGGGGTAACGATAAGGGGGCGTTCCGGCGCGTCTGTTCCACGCAAGAGCCGAGGCGCGAGAGCCGTGACAGTTTTGAGTATCATCCGCGATTGCCTCGATGCGCTGCTGCACCCGTCGGCACGGTATGACGCGTTGACGCGCGCGCGGCATCGCGCGTTCATCGCGCCGCGACTGCTGGGAAGCCTCGTGGCCTTTGCGGCCTTTCCGGTCTATCTGGCGATGCGCGGCGCGCCCACCGCCTTGGAGGTCGTGGCCTTCGCCTGGCTGACCGCACCCATTTTGTTGTCATGGTTTCTGTCGCGCACCGGCCGCTACGAGGGCGCATGCGTTCTTTCGTCACTGGCGCTCGCGGGTCTTGTCATGACGCTGGCCATCACCACCGGCGGCATCGAATCATTTGCCGCGATCTGGCTCGTCGTCGTTCCGCTTGAGGCCGCGCTTTCGGCCTCACGCCGCGTGGTTGCGTTTGCGTCGGCGCTGGCGCTGAGTTGTGCGGCGCTGCTGATCGTTCTCGGGCATCTTCGAGATGTTGCCGCCGGCAGAAGCGAATCCGACGCTGCGCGCTGTCCTGAGTGGCATTCGGCGTGGCGTCGGCGACGTTCTATGCCGCGGGTCTTGCGTTCGGCGCCGAGTCGCTGGCGCGCACCAGCGTCTCGCTGCTCAATGTCGAGGAGGACCGATATCGCCTGCTGGCTCAAAACATGAGCGACGTGATTTCGCGCCATCGCCGCAACGGCGCGGTGCGCTTCATCTCGCCCGCGGCGGAGGCGATGCTGGGTGCGCCGGTTCCGCGGCTGCTCGGGCACGGCCTGTTCGACCGCGTCCACGTCGCCGATCGTCCGGCCTATCTCACCGCGCTTTCCGATGCCGCGCGCGGCGGCGAGGCGCGAAGCGTCGAGTTTCGCCTCAGGCGCGATGCGCCACGCGGCCGCGAGCGGGGCGGGCATCGGGTGGATTTCATCTGGGTGGAGATGCGTTGCCGGCCGCTCGAGCAGGTTGCGGGAACGGAGCCTGCGTCCGAAGCCGAGGTGGTGGCGGTGATGCGCGACGTCACCGACCGCAAGAACCAGGAACAGGCGCTCGATCTGGCGCGGAGCGCGGCCGAGCAGGCGGATGCGTCCAAGACCCGCTTCCTCGCCACCATGAGCCATGAATTGCGCACGCCGCTTAACGCCATCATCGGCTTCTCGGAAATGATCGTTCAGGAAGACACCCTGATGCTGGATGCGGCGCGCCGCAAGGAATATGCCCAACTGATCAACGATTCCGGCCAGCATCTGTTGTCGGTCGTCAACGGCATTCTCGACATGTCCAAGATGGAGTCCGGCAATTTCGAGATCACGCCGGAGCTGTTCGCGCCGCGGGATGCGCTGGTCAATTGCTGCAATCTGCTCGCCCTGAAGGCGCGGGAGAATGCGATCGACCTCGTCACCCGTGCATCGGACAATTTGCCGCCGATGACCGGCGATCCACGCGCGTTCCGGCAAATTGCGCTGAACCTGGTGTCCAATGCCATCAAGTTTACCGAGCGCGGCGGCAAGGTGACGGTTTCGGTCAGCGTCGAGGGATCGCGGCTGATGCTTCGCGTCGCCGACACCGGCGTCGGCATTGCGGCAGAGGATCTCAAGCGGATCGGCGATCCATTCTTCCAGGCCGGCAAGACCTACCAGCGGCGACACGAAGGCACCGGCCTCGGACTGTCGATCGTGAAGAGCCTGGTCGGATTGCACGGCGGCGAGATAACCGTGCAAAGCAAGATCGACGAAGGGACCACCGTCACGGTCGCGCTGCCCCTGACGTTGATGGCACAGACCGCGCAACCCTCAAGCAATATCGCGACGCTTACCCCGCCGTCGCGTCCCGCAATTCCCGACCAAGCTCACCAGGTGAAGAAAAGTGCCTAGGAAAATTTCAGTTGACGACGATATGCCGCGCCGGCGTCGTGGCGCCAAGGCGATCGCGGTCGAGGCGGACGCCGAACGCTGGCTCGTGACGCGGATCTTTCTGCGCAGTCCGAAGGACATGATTGCGGGCGCGATGGCCTTCGCGTCGGTCGGTGCCATCATCACCAATGCCCTGTTTCTGCAGGCGGGGCGCCATCCGGCGCCGATGTTCGGCTACCGTCACGGCCATGCCAGCGGCGGCGTT
Organism: uncultured Alphaproteobacteria bacterium; assembly: GCA_963722265.1. Lineage (GTDB taxonomy): Bacteria > Pseudomonadota > Alphaproteobacteria > Rhizobiales > Xanthobacteraceae > Bradyrhizobium. The sequence continues at coordinate 1,403,825 of CAVRKR010000006.1, forward strand.
GGCGCCGGCCAATCCGCTGCCGCGTCCGCGTCCTGTCGAGGCTGACGCCTCTCAATCCGAAGCAAAGCCCGCAGAGCCGAAAGCTGCCGATCCCCTGACCAATCTGGTCAAGGCCGCCGGTACGGCATCGGTCGTCGCCGTCCAGTGTTCCGCGACCGCCCGCGCTCGTTCCTGTCTCCTCGCACGGCGACGCCGCGGCCGTTTCTGCCGCTGGCGCCCGGCGGGTGGCGGCGGTGCAGCGGGCGCTTACGGAATACGGCTATGGCCAGTTGAAGCCGACTGGCAGTTGCGGGTTCGGATACCCAGGCCGCGATCCAGAAGTTCGAGCGGGCGCGGAGGCTTCCGGTCACCGGCCAGGTCTCCGATCGCCTGGTGCGCGAACTGGCGGCGATGATCGGTCACCCGATCGACTAGTATGACATGACGTGCTGGCCTATCGTCGTTCGCATGCGATTGAAATCGAGCATATGGGTGGCGGCCTATCTGCGCCGCTGCCAGACCGCGGGCGTGTTTGGCGCCGTGCGCCGGCGCGGGGCCGAGGAGGCTGGTGCAGTGTTCGTGAAAGTGGCGCTGCTCGACGGCAATGCGATGCTCTACGTGCCTGCGCCGCAAACCGTCTATGATGACAGCCGACCGATCGAACGTTTCTTCATGCCGACATCGAAGGAGCCGCTTCCGGAACGGTCGGTGGAAGAACGTCTCCAGAAGGAAATCCGCTTCGACCCTGATGCGTGGATCGTGGAGACCGAGGACCGGGCCGGGCGGCACTTTCTTGATTTGGCGAAAGATTAGCGAAACTAGCGCCACGAGCCTTGCGCGCCCGTCCGCGGGATCGCGCTTGTGTCGGGAAGTTGCGTCACGGTGCGCGTTTGTGCCGCGGCCGGCCGCGCGCGGTTGCGTTCGTCGTCGTAGAGCGCGGGACGGTATTTGGCGCGCGTCACCGCCATTGTCGAGCCGCGCCATGCAGCCAGCATGATCAGAGCGGATCGCTCGCTCAAGATGTCGTACAGACGCGACAGCCGGTAGACGGTGTGAACGGACGTGCCGATCTCCGGCTTCAGGAACAACAGCACCCGCTGGAACACCGGGCTCGGCATGCCAAGCGCCTTCGCCGCGCAGGCCAGCGGCTCGCCACCGGGATCGTTGACCACTTGGGTTGAGGTCTTCCATGGCAATATCAGGGATTCGCCAAGTTCGAGGGTGAAGTTTTCGACGTCGGCGACAAACGCGGCCATCTCAAGCGCCTCGATGGCGCGCACGGCGCGCGCGGCGGGAACACGCGGCGAGGCCTTTAGCGGCGTCTCGGAAAGATTGTGCAGGATCAGCGCGCGCTCGCTGGAGCTCGCTCCGAAAAACATGCCGACGATTTCGGCGGCGTCCGTCGGCTGCATCGACAAGTTCGATGCCAACCGCAATTGCGCCTCGGTGGGTGGCTTGGCCGCCGGCACAGCCGAGGGGTTCGCGGAATTTGAGCTTGCAGGGACTAACTCAACGGGAATTTCGCGCGCGAGCGGCACACGCGCATCGGGATGGTTGGGTTTGAGCCCGAGCTGCCTCAGGACCGGAGCGGGTGTGTCCGGATAAACCGCAAGCCGTGCCCGCACGGCTGCGCGGGTGGCGTCGTCGACCTGATCGATCAGGCGGGTGGTGAGCTCGACGAACTGCCGCGCTTCCTCTTCGCTGTGAGTATTGGTCTGAACGTAGAGGTCGGTGAGCACGCGTAGCAAGGTGGGGCGGATATCGACGCCCTCTCGGCGCGAGAGGCTCATCAACCCGTCAAAGCCCGGGAATAAGGGAGAAGTGGTCATGTCAGGGTACGCGACTGTAGTAATTCTTCGCGCAAGCCTAGGTCACTTGCTTTAACGTTCAGTTAAGGAAAATAATCTCTGAACGCGCGTCATTATCTTCGCACCAGGCTGTGCCAACGCGCGTCATCGCGCGTTGGCGCCCCTCCGACGCATTAAGATGCCGTTAACCACGTCCTGTTCTTAATGTTTGCCGTCGCCGCAAATCGCGTCAGAGCGGCAACCAGAGAGAGTAGGGCATGGGCACCATCATTGAATTTCCGGCGGATGCGGCCTCGCGGCGACTGGGCTCAACCATGGATGGCGTCCCCCGCGAGGGTTCGGGAACGGTCCTGATCCTTCCGGTCATCCGGATCGAGCGCGAGCCCGAGGGAACCAGCGGTGGCCGTGGACCGGAAGAGGGCGCTGCCCCCGGCCGTCGCCGCCGCCGACGCTGAAAACCGGGCATTCGACATGCCGGAGACGTACTTTCCGATCCGGGCGAGATTGCAGGCGCCACGCTCTGCGCAGGTCCTGACGTGGCTTGCGATTGGCCTGGCGCTCGGGGGCTGCAGCGGTGGCGATCTCGGCCGCACCCGACAGGATTTCCTCAACGACGACATGCATCGCTGGATCGGCGCCGAGGCAACGGGCAGCGTCGGCCTGCAAGCGTCGCAATTCCAGCTCACCGACAGCGAACGTCAGCTTCGCGATCAGGCCTATCCCTTGATCGAACCGCCGCATTCGCGCCCCGCCTGGAAGAGCGTGTTCGGCGATTACCAGCCACTGCCGTCGCCGTGGCGGCAGAAAGTGGTGTTCGATCGTACCGCCTATGGGCGTCTTTTGATCGACGAACCCCACCGCTCGCACGCGTCGCGCTATGCGCAGCTGATTGACGATGTGCGCGACGACATCACCCGCTTCGAGCCGTTCTACGCGACCGCCATCCGCGTGCTCGATCTCGACAGGAAGCGCAATGCAAGCCTTGCGCACGTCTCGCAACTATCGCCGCGCGAACGCGCCGACGCGGTCGCCCGCATGGAAGAAAACACTCTGATCGTCCAGTGGGTCCAGCAATGCCTGGAGCGCCGCGTTTCCTCGTATCGCTGGGCGCTGGAGCGGCTAGTGATCCAGGCGCCGGACGGTATGGCCGCCGACGCCGATCGATTGATCGGCGAACTCGCAGCCCAAACCGCCAATCCGCCGGTTGCCGCACAGCCCGTGATCGGGCATCGGCTCAACTCGCGCGGCTGAGGACTTTCAGCAATCGGCGTTCGGATCAGCGCCTGGGGGGCGTTGGTTCGGTCTGCACCTTGCAGCTTGATGCCGCCAGGGAAGCCTGCGCCTGCGGCATCAGGCCAGGCTCCGGCGCCAAGGCCTTCATCACGATCAACCCCGCCGCGGTCGGAGAATCGATGATCAGCCGGTCGGCCGCGGTCACGTCCTCATCCTCTGGCAAGTCGGCGTGCTGGGCCTCGGTCATCAGATCGAGTTCGATCACCTTGCGTCCGGCAGACCGGTCGTTGATGGCATAATAGGCGACTTCGTTACGCGTATAGAACGACACCGACGTGTAGGCCTGGCTGACGGGGACCGCGAGTTTGATCGGTCCAGCGGACAAGTCGTAACGGCAGATCGCAACCGCAAAGGCCGGGTCCATGAACGGCAGCGGCGCGTTGCCGGGATCAGGCAAGGGGAGGGAAGTGACGGCATTCAGCTTCGTGATCGGTTCGAGACGCGAATAGGCGTCCTGGGTGGCAATGCGCGGCAACGCCAGCACGCTGACCAGATGCACGATGCCGCCCAGCAACACGCCCGCAATGATTGTGAACAACAGCCGGATCATGGGCAGCTCATCGTGGCGATCGAGGGCATCGGCGCATCGCGCTGGGTGCGTGTCGCCACGCCTACCGGCGTATCGTAGAGCCGAAGCACCAGCGCATAGCGCTCAATTCCCCCGGTCGGGAGCCAATTTCCGGCGCGCGATCTCGCCGCGACCCTTACCTCGAAAGAGCCGTCGGCGCCGCGGATGATCTCCTGGCTGGTGAAGCCGTAGCGTTGCAGCGAGTTGGCCACCAGGCGCCCTTTTGAGTCGTAAAGCGTCAGCGTCCAGAACCGCGCCGCGGGCGTGACGCCGCTCACGACCACGTCGCACCGGCCATCGAGCGGCCGCTTGCGATCGTCCCGGGTCGCCGAGAACGCCACGCCGTCGCCGGTGCCGACCGGCAGTTCGCCGCTGCGGGCAATCGATGCACGCGAGTAGGGATCGACATCGGCGGTGCCGGTCTTGGGCCGGGCGGTCCACGCGCCAATCGTCAGGGTGCCGAGGTCGGTACCGCGCGTGGCTGTCATCCACGTCGCGCCGAGGCCGACGACGGTGGCGAGAATCAGCGCCAGCAGGGTGATGAAGATCAGCCGCACGACTAGTTCTTGGTGCGTGCCGCGGGCGCAGCCGGTTTGTCGGGTAATGCGGCTGCAAAGCTATCAGTAAATCCTGCGGAGCTGGAGGATACCGGCTTGGTCGGCTTCACAGGTTCGCCCGCAGTCTTAGCTGCCTCATCCAGCAGTTTTTCCACGTGAACCAGGATGTCCGCGCCGCGTTTGGTGAGGACCGGCGGCGGCGGCTTGAGTTCCGGCGGCTTTGGCGCACCGCCATTGGCCGCCAGATGGGCGGAGGCGGGGGCAGTGGGCAGCTTGGTGCCCATCCCGACCCCCGGAATTTCCTTGATCTCGACGCCCTGATGCGCGGCGACCATGATGTCGTGCCAGGTCTGCGCCGGCAGCGAGCCGCCGGTCATGCGGTTGGTCGGGGAGTAATCGTCGTTGCCGTACCAGATCGCGCAGGTGAAGTTGCCGGTATAACCGACGAACCAGGCGTCACGATAGGCGTTGGTGGTGCCGGTCTTGCCCGCGGTCGGAATGCCGTCGAGCGCCGCGCGCCGCGCGGTACCCTCGCTCACCACATGGCTCATCATTTGCGCCATGTCGGCGGCAACGGACGGCGGAATCGCCTGCAGCGGTTTCTTGCCGTCGCGATCGAAGCGCCAGACCAGATCGCCGGTACCGGTTCGAACTTCCAGCACCGCGTGCGGGGTGACCGACTTGCCCTTGTTAGGGAACGTCGCATAGGCCACCGCATGCTCGATCACCGTGACTTCGTCGGCGCCGATCGGCAAGGAAGGTGTATCGGGCAGCGGCGCCTTGATGCCGAAGCGGCGCGCGACTTCCACGATCTTGGCGCGGCCGACCTTGGCGGGATTGGGCGCCTTGCCGCCGAGCGCGATCGACAGTTTTACCGGAACGACGTTGATCGAGCGGGTGATCGCCTGCGTCAGGGTGACCGCGCCGGAATAGGAGTGGCCGTAGTTCTGCGGACACCAGTTGCCGATGCAGACCGGACCGTCGACAATGATCGAGGTCGGCTTGAAGCCGTTCAGCAGCGCCGTCGTATAGACATAGGGCTTGAACGACGAACCGGGTTGCCGGTAGGCGTCGGTTGCGCGGTTGAACTGGCTGGCGCCATAGTCGCGGCCGCCGACCATCGCGCGCACGCCGCCGTCGAGATCGGCGACCACGGTTGCGGCCTGGGTTGCGTGATAGTCGCGGCCGAACTGGCGCAACTGGTTCTCGATGGCGTCTTCTGCGGCGCGCTGCACGTTCATGTCGATCGCGGTGCGGACGACGAAGACGCGCTCACTATAGGATTTCGGGAATGTATCGACGAGCTTGCGCATCTCGTCGAACGCCCAGTCGAGATAGTAATTCGGGGAATTCTCGTCGCGGCGATCGACCGCAGTCGCCGGATTGCGCCGTGGCGCCGAACACCTGGCCCTCGGTCATGAAGCCGGCGTCGACGAGGTTGTCCAGCACGACATTGGCGCGCGCACGCGCGGCGGGCAGGTTGATGTGCGGCGCATATTTGGTCGGCGCCTTGAACAACCCCGCCAGCATCGCGGCTTCCGCGAGATTGACGTCGCGCGCCGACTTGTTGAAATAGAAATGCGCCGCGCCGTCGACGCCGAAGGTGCCGCCGCCCATATAGGCGCGATCGAGATAGAGTTTCAGAATTTCGTTCTTGGTGAGCCGCGTCTCCAGCCAGATCGCGAGAAACGCCTCGTTCACCTTGCGCTCGATGGTGCGCTCGTTGCTCAGAAACAGGTTCTTGGCAAGCTGCTGGGTGATCGACGAGCCGCCCTGCCGCACGCCGCCGGCCTGCGCGTTGGTCACCAGCGCGCGCGCGGTGCCGGCGATGTCGATGCCGAAATGGTCGTAGAAGCGCCGGTCTTCGGTCGCCAGCGTCGCCTTGATCAGGACGTCCGGAAAATCCTCCAGCGGTATGGAATCATTGTGCTTGATGCCGCGGTTGCCGATCGGATTGCCGTAGCGGTCGAGGAAGCTCACCGCGAGATCGGATTTCTTCAGCCAGTCTTCGTCGGCGGTTTCGCGGAATGCCGGCACCGCCAGCGCCAGCATCAGGATCAGGCCGCCGAGCCCGATGGTGGCGGCTTCCGACAACGGCTCGATGAAGACCCAGCGCTTCCAGCGGCCGACATAGAAGCGGTCCATGAAGGTGGAGTAGCGCTCATAGAGTTCGCGCGCGCCTTTGCCGGTGGAGAACAGCGTGGAGTCGATGCGCGCGTCGAAATCCAGCAACCAGTGCCGGATCTTTTTCTTCCATTCGGCTGGCACGATCTTGCGCACTAGGACCCTTGGTCAAATTCGCAGCGCTTAAGCACCCGGCTGGGCACCATCGAGACGTCTTGCGGGAATGTTGCGGCAAACCCAAGGCGCATTTGCGCCACGGGGACTCATTCTCTATCTAACCGAGCGGGGACCATAAACCAATGGCTCGGGCTCACGATTTCGACGGGCAGGGACAACGCTGTCCCGGCTTGCGGCGCCGAACCATTGCCACTTGCGCCTTAACCGCCGCAGCCCCTAGAAGGACCAAGGGAGGCGCCGAAGCCCGACGACGCCAGGGAAGCGCCAGAAAATGATGACCACCAAGCTCAAGCCGTCTCAGGCCAGGAGGGATTCTTCTGGAAAACCAAGACGTTGGAAGAAATGTCCAACGCGGAATGGGAGAGCCTGTGCGACGGCTGCGCGCGCTGCTGCCTGGAAAAGCTTGAGGACGAGGATACCGGCAAAATCTATTTCACCCACGTTTCCTGCAAACTGCTGGATGCCGGGCTGTGCGCCTGCAAGGATTATGCGCACCGCTCCGAACAGGTTTCGGACTGCGTCCGGCTCACGCCGGCCAATGTCCGCACCCTGAACTGGCTGCCGCCGAGTTGCGGTTACCGGCTGGTGGCCGAAGGCCGCGACCTCTATTGGTGGCATCCGCTGATTTCGGGCGATCCCAATACGGTTCACGAAGCCGGCGTCTCGGTGCGCGGGCGGGTGCAGGGAACCGAGAACGAGATCGCCGACCAGACCTCGAAGACCACATCGTGCAATGGCCGGCGCTGTTGCCGAAGCGGGCCCGGCTCAAAAAGCGACCGTAATCCTGAAGGTTAGTTCCAATTCCCTCATCAAGCGGTTGCGTTGGTACGCTCGCGGGATGCACCCATGCGCCCAACCCGCTGTCGCGACTCCGATTCGCCGCCTAAATTGAAGGAAGTTCCAAGCGGCCTCTTGGTCGCGCCGACCAAATACCGCTTCCCGCATGAACAAGTTCGAACGGCAGGGCCGTCAACCGGCTGACCAACCAGATATTGCCCGAAGCCGCCGCGGGCGAGCTTGCGCGAATTCCCGCCGAGATCCTCGATATCAGCGACGCGCCGCCGATCGCGCCGCGCGCGCCGCTGACCCGGGCGAAGTCCGCACCATCCTGACGAGCCTGATGCTGACGATGTTTCTGGCCGCCCTTGACCAGACCATCGTCGCTACGGCTTTGCCGACCATCGGCCGCCAATTCCGGGATGTCTCCAGCCTGTCCTGGGTGATCACCGCCTATCTTCTGGCATCGACCGCGGTCGCGCCGGTGTTCGGCACGTTGAGCGACATCTACGGCCGCCGCGCCATGATCATCACGGCGATGAGCCTGTTCATCGCCGGCTCGATATTGTGCGCGGTGGCGCCGAACATGCCGGTGCTGATCCTGGCGCGCGGCCTGCAGGGGCTCGGCGGCGGCGGCATTTTGCCGATCGTGCAGACCGTGATTGCGGACGTCGTGACGCCGCGCGAGCGCGGCCAGTACCAGGCCTATTTCAGCGGCGTGTGGATGGCGGCCGGAATCGGCGGACCCGATCCTCGGCGGCGTATTCGCCGAACATCTGCACTGGTCGATGATCTTCTGGATCAACGTGCCGCTCGGGCTCGACCTCGATGGCGATGCTGCTGCCGAAGATGGGCAAGATCCCGGTGTTCCACCGAAGGCGCAAGGTCGACTGGCTCGGCGGCGTCCTGCTGATGGCCGCTGCCGTGGTGTTCATGCTGGTGCTGACCTGGGGCGGCAATCGCTATCTCTGGCTGTCGCCGGTCATCATGGCGATGGTCGGGGCCTCAATTGCGCTCGCGCTTGCCTTCGTGTGGCACGCCTCGAGGGCCGACGAGCCCTTCCTGCCGCTGCCGCTGATGGGCGGGACGGTCGTGCCCTATGCGATGGCTTGCGGCGGCTGTGCGATGGGCGCGATGCTGGGACTGACCGTGTATCTGCCGCTCTATTACGAGGTGGTCTATCATCTCAGTGCCAGCGAAGCGGGACTTGCGCTTGATTCCGCTGGCGGCGGTTTCGACCGGCGGCGCCGCGATCGCCGGCCGAACCATGGCGCGCTCCAAGCACTATAAGCGGGTCGCCATCGTCGGGACGCTGTGCGCGGCGTTGGCGGGAGGCGCGCTGGCGCTTGCCGCCGATGCCGCTCTGGGTGTTGCTGGTGCTGCTGTCGGTGTTCGCGCTGGGGCTGGGCACCGCGTTTCCGGTCAGCACCGTTTCGGCGCAGAATGCGGTGGCGCGCTCGCAGGTCGGCACCATCACCGGGCGCGGTCAATTTCTTCCGCGCGCTGATGGCCTCGTTCACGGTAGCAGTGTTCAGCGCGATCCTGCTGATGGCGCTTGGCGCCGATATTTCGCTGGCCGGCGAGCATCGCGGCCCGGTGAGCTCGATTCCGGCCGCCGACATGGTCGCGGCGTTCCGTTACGTGTTCGTCGCCGCCGCGGCCATGATGGTCGGTGCATCGCTGTGCATGGTTCTGATGGAAGAAAGGCCGCTTGCCGGTCCCGCAAGGCCGGTCGACATGGCGGAGTAGGGCGCACGCGAGCTCTCGCTGCGGGTCTATCAATCGGCCCGAAATTCATCTACAGCGGCCCGGACCTCATCTCGCATCGAAATCTTCAAGGAGCCGGCCATGAGCAAACCCACCGTTGAGCAGACCCGGATGGGCACCGAAGGCATTGCCTTCTGCATCGCGCGGACCCTGATCGAGCGCGATCCCTCGCTGAAGGCGCCGATGCGCGCCAATTTGCGCAAGATGTGGGAACTTCTGGAGGATCGCGAAGATCACGGCGCCGCCGACATGGTGGACACCATGATCAAGGCGCTCAACGATCCCGCGTTCTTCAAGCCGTAAGACGCGCGGGGCTCAGCTCGCCTGCTGCAGCCTCGTGTCGATTTCCTCCCGCAGCAGTGAGAAGTCGATCGGCTTGGTCAACAGGCCACTTGCGCCGCCTTCCAGCGCCTTGCGCCTGGTTTCGGGATCGCCGTAGGCGGTGATCATGATCACAGGCACCTCGGGGCGTATCTCCTTCACCTTGGGCAGCATCTCGAGTCCGGTCATTCCGGGCATGTTGATGTCGGAACAGATCAGGATCAGCGATTGCTCGATGGTGGAGGTTATTCGCGTCAGGGCGTCGGCGGCTGAAATGGCGAAATCCATCACAAAACGCTGCGCGCGCAGGTCGCGCCTGAATTGCTGCCGGAACAACGCCTCGACGTCAGGCTCGTCATCGACCACAAGAACCAAAACGCTCACGTCTGACCTCTAATTTTCGCTATTGTTTGCGGGATTGTTCGTCCGCGGCAAGACAACGGTGAACTCGGTGAAGTGCCCGGGGTCCGTCTCTACATCGATCCTGCCACCGTGCTGTTTCACGATGATGTCATAACTCATCGAGAGGCCGAGCCCCGTTCCTTCACCTGCCGGCTTGGTCGTAAAGAACGGGTTGAACATCTTTTCCTTCACCTCCGGCGGGATTCCGGTGCCGTTGTCGCGGATGCGGATTTCGACCGCATGACCGAGATTTCTTGTGGCTGCACTGACGGTTGGTTCGAAACCCGAGCTGCCGTTTTCCGTCTTGCGCTTGGCCACGGCGTAAAAGCCGTTCGAGATCAAATTGAGAAAAACACGGGTGATTTCTTGCGGAAAAACTTCGATCGTGCCGGCCGCCTCGTCGAAATCCCTTTGCAGGGTGACATTGAATTGCGGCTTTTCGGCGCGCGCGCCGTGATAGGCAAGGTTGAGGCTCTCTTCCAGCAGCGCGTTGATATCGGCGGGCCGATGCTCGCCACTCCCTTCGCGCGAATGCAGGAGCATGTTCTTGACGATGGAATCGGCGCGCTTGCCGTGCTGGACGACCTTGTCGAGATTGTCCTTCAGAAATCCCGTCACTTCGCCGACTTCCTCGCGCGATTTTCTCAGCGAGCGAAGCTGATCCGAGCAGATCGTTTAGTTCGTCGGTCAATTCCGCCGAAAGCGCCGCGAAGTTATTGACGAAATTAAGCGGGTTCTTGATCTCGTGCGCGATACCCGCCGTGAGCTGGCCAAGGGAAGCCAGCTTCTCGGTCTGCACGAGACGGTCCTGCGCGGTACGCAGATCATCGAGGGATTGCGCGAGTTCCCGGGTGCGCGCCTGTACGGCATCGAACAGCTGGACATTGCCGATCGCGATCGCTGCCTGGTCGGCGAACGTTGTCGCCAATTCGATCTGCTTTTGCGTGAACGAACGCGCTTTCTTCCGCGTCATGACGATTACGCCGATGGGGGCACCCTCGCGCAGCATTGGGACCGCGAGCACGGTGCGAAACTCGGCAAGCCGACGCGCCTCGGTGAAGCTGTACTCCGGATCGGTCAGCACATCGGAGATATGAATGGCTGTCCCTTCAAGCAAAGCGCGCCCGATCGCCGAGCCCCTGTCCGCCGCGACGGGAATGGTACTGGTGTATTCGATAAACCGGTCGGGAAACCCATAGGCTTCCGCCCGAAAGAACACGCCATCTCGTTGGCGCGTGATTTGCGCCATGTCGGCATCGCAAAGCCGGGCAACCGACTCGACAAGAGTTTGCAGCACAGTTTGCAGGTCGAACGTCGACCGGCTGATGACTTTCAGGACATCGGCGGTGGCGGTCTGCTGCTGCAGTGATTCCGTGAGATCGCGTGTCTTCGCCTGCACCTCGTCGAACAGCCGCACATTTTCGATGGCGATCACGGCCTGGTCCGCAAAGGTCTGTAGCAGTTGGACGTGATGTTCGACGAACGGTCCGGGCTCAACCCGGGTCACGGCGATCAGACCGATGGGCGTCCGGTCGCGCAACAGGGGCACGAACAGCATGCTGCGAAAGCCGCGAAGGCGCGCCAGGCCACGCATAGCATCAATTTCTTGTTCGGTATCGACGACCCGGAAAATCTCTCCTTTGCTGACCGCTTCGCCCCAACTGAAATTTGACAGCGGAGCGGGGAACATGGCCTTGAGGGCCGCATCGGCTTCCGGGTCGGTGAACGTGAACGCCCTCAGGTGCATCACACCGTCGACAAGTCGGAACACCGTCGTCGACAGCGCATCGACAAGCCGTTTCGATCGCGCAGCGATAGCCTCGAATACCGGCTGCACGTCGGAGGGAGAACTGGCGATGACTTTCAGGATGTCCGCGGTCGCGGTCTGCCGCTCCAGCGCTTCCTTGGTTTCGTTGAACAGACGCGCGTTTTCGATGGCGATAACGGCTTGGTCGGCAAAGATCTGCAGCAGCGCGAGCTCGTCTGCCGTGAAGGGCGCGAGGCGGTCGCGGTGCACGAGGAGCGCGCCGATGGCTCCTCCCTCGCGCCGCAGCGGCGTGCCGGACACCGTGCGGGTGCCGGCGGCCCGCCCAGGAACCAGGCCCGGCCACCGGGCCATCGCCGCCGGATCGTCGGCGTCAGGAACGTGGACCTGGCGGCTTTCGAGATAGACCGCACCGGGCATGTACTGCGCGGTGATTGCGACGCGCGCCTGCGGAGGAAGGGCAGAGTGGATTCGCCCCGAGGCGGCGCCGACCCAGATGGTCCGGCCCCAGCGCTCGCCGTCGGCGATATGCAGCGAGACGCTCGATGCACCAAAAAGCTCCGCGGTGATCTCGGCAATCCGCTGCAACGCGCGTTCGGCATCGCCCGATGCGCCGGCAACTGTGCGCAGGATTTCGGAGGTTGCGGTCTCGCGATCGCGCGCGCTGCGCAACTCGTCCTTCAGTCGGGCATTCTCGTCCCTGAGATCGCCCTCAACTTCCGGGGGAAGCGCGGTCATCCAATCAAATCCATTTTACCCGGTCTCGGCTTGGGCCGGTTACGAGGAGCACCCGGCATGTTCGGCTGGATTATCCCATCCCAGACGTATCGGGACCAGCGTCATCCCGCTAAAATTTCGGGCCGGCCGTGCCGATTTGCTGTCTGTTTCTCAGTCCATCAGGCGGCAGGTCCGCCCCGGTCCGCCAAGGCCCGTCGCAGCCTTCGGATAATGACGCCGCGGGCGCGGTCGTCGGCCGCGGCCTCGATCTGGTCGTTGATGTCGAGCACGAGTTTTGACATCTCGTTGTGCCAGTCGAGATGCGTCACCGCTTCAGGCGCGAGGCGGCGGCGGTGGGCGATATCCAACAGCCTCGGCACGGGGGTCGTCAGTTCGTAAATGTCGTCGAGCAGCGGCTGAAACAGCTTAGCCGCCGGGACGATCCGCTCCGAGAGGCGCTCGGCCAGACCCGCGATCGCCTGCTCTTCGCCGTGCACCAGGAAGATGCCGCGTTGAATCGGGCGGCGGGCGGAGATCCACCGCGTGATCTCGGACCCGTCGGCATGCCCCGAGTAATCATCCATCATGCGGATGCGGGCGGCCACCCTGATCTCATCGCCCTGGATCCGGACGGCCTTGGCGCCCTCCTGAAGGAACCGGCCGAGGGTGCCGTGCGCCTGATAGCCGACCAGCAGCACGGTGGCTCGGCTGTTCCAGAGCCACTGCTTGAGGTGATGCCTGATCCGCCCTGCGTCGCACATTCCGCTCGCTGCGATAATGATATGAAAGCCGGTCAGCTTTGCGATGGATTTGCTTTCGTCGACTGTCTCGGTAAATCGAAGATGCTTTGAGCTGAACAGGCGATTGACGTCGGTATTCCGTTCGAGGTCTGCTGAATGTTTCCGGAACACCTCGGTCGCATGGATCGCCAGCGGCGAATCCAAAAATATCGGCGCCGGCGGGATCTCGCCTTGCTCCATCAGATCGACCAGATCGACGATCAATTCCTGGGTGCGTTCGACCGCAAAGGCGGGGATCAGCAGCGCGCCCTTCGCCGCGGCGGCTTCCCGCACCTCAGCAGCAAGGCGTTCACGGCGCTGTTGCGGCGTTGTTGGCGCTCGAATCCTGTCGCCATAGGTCGATTCCGAAATCACGTAGTCGAAACCGGCGGGCGCCTTCGGATCAGGCTCCAGCAGCTTGGCGTCCGGGCCGACATCGCCAGAGGCGAGCAGGCGCAGTGGCTGACCCTTGGCACTATCGTCGTTGAACTCGAGCTCGATCGAGGCGGAGCCGAGCAGGTGACCGGCGTTCCAGTAGCGGGCGCGCACGCCGCCCATCACGTCTATCCAGGTTTCGTATTCGACCGGCTGGAACGACTGCATGCGATGCGGTCGCATCGGCCTGCGTGTAGATGGGGCTGACCGCGGCTCTGCCACGCGCCGAATTGCGGCGGTTGAGGGTTGCGACCTCCAATTCCTGAATGTTACCGGCATCCGGCAACATATAGGAGCACAAGTCGATCGTTCCGCGCGTTGCCAGGATTTTTCCGCGAAAGCCTTCACGCACGAGCTTGGGCAATAGCCCGCTATGGTCGATATGGGCGTGCGTCAGAAGGACGGCGTGGACATCGGCGGGCCGAAACGGAAAGTCGCCGTAGTTGAGTTCCTTCAGGGTTTTCTGGCCCTGAAACAGCCCGCAATCGATCAGGAAACGCCCCGATGGCGTTTCGAACAGGGTGCACGAGCCTGTTACCGTGTGCGCCGCGCCGCAAAATCGAACGGTTACGCTCATTTTGTGATCTCCGGGAAGTCTGCGCCCATCTCACGCCGCAGCACGGCCGCAAAAGTTTCATCGAGCGGAATCGCATTGGTCGGGTGGGGCACGCTGGTGGTCGAACGGATCGAGCGAATGCCGGCGTCGGTGAAACTCGGTTGCCATCGCACTCGGGAACAGTGCATGGGTGACAACGGCGTCGATCGTTCCGGCGCCTGCAGCCGTGAGCGCCCTCGCGCAGGCGATCAGGGTCTCGCCCGACGAGACGATATCGTCGACGAGTAGCGCCGGCCGTCCGGCGAGCGGTGCCGGATCATCAAAGCCGATCTCGACCGAACGGTCGCCGCGGCGAATCTTTCGCGCAACCACGTGTGCAAGCCCCAGCCGGCCGGCGAGATCGCTCACCCAGGGCCCGGATTCGGCGTCAGGGCCGACGACGACCGTCGCGGGATCGATCCCCGTTGCGCGCAGCGTGTTCGCAATCGCCGGCATGGCGGAGAGGTTGTCAGCCTCGATACCGGGAAACACCGTCCGGATATCCGGCGTCCGGTGCAGGTGAGCGTCCACCGTGATGACGCGATCGGCGATCTCTGCGATGAGGTGCCCAATTGCCCTTTGGCTGATCGCCTCACCTTCGTTGAAGGCGGCGTCTTGGCGCATGTAACAGAGATAGGGCGCGAGCAGAACGAGCCGTTTTGTGCCGGCCCGCCGCAGCGCTTCCGCCGCAAACAGGAGCGCAATGAGCTTGTCGTTCGGCTGATCGAGCGAGGCATGGATGATTGTGGTCGCCGCGGCAGGACCGACCGTCACGCGCATTTCCCCGTCGGGAAAACGATGCAGAGCGACTTCATGCAAGGGAAGACCGAGTAAGTCGGCGAGCCGCCGGGCCTCGCCGGCACCTGATGGCAGGCACTGAATGGCGACGTCACTCACGGCTTCGGCGCGCCCTGGAGCGAGGTCTCGTTTTTGATCGCGTAGCCGGTGTCGATTTTCGAACTCGCGGCGGCAAGATCGTGTTCCGACGGATCGAAAGCGTAGATGCGATAAAGCGGTTCGCCGCTTTCGACGCGATCACCGATTTTCTTGAACAATCGAATGCCGGCGCCCTTGTCGAGCGGAGCGCCCGCGGTCCGCGCCAGCCGGTTCAATTGCAGGCAATCGATACTGGAAATGATGCCGTCGCTGCCGGCCAGTACATCGAAGCTCAAATCTCCCAGTTCGGTGCTGCAGTTCGATGGTCCCTGCGCGTCAATGATTTTCTGCATTTGCCTTAGTGCCGCTCCGCTGTGGAGCAAATCGCGCGCCCGCGCATAGCCAGCTCCGCCGCGAAGCTTCGGGTCGTATTCCAGCAGATGGGCCGCGAGCCGCAGCGACTTTTCGCGCAGGTCGGTGGGGGCGGCCGGGTCGTTCGCTAGAACGGCCATCACGTCCTGGGCTTCGAGCACAGGACCGATACCACTTCCGATCGGCTGGCGACCGTCGGTTGTGATCACCTCCACCGCGACACCGAAGCGGTCGCCAACAAATTCGAATAATTTGCGCAGCCGCATCGCGTCGGCGCCGTGGGTGACCTTGGCGGTCGGACCGACCGGTATGTCGATCAGCAAATGTGTCGAACCGGCAGCGAGCTTCTTTGACATGATCGACGCCACCATCTGCTCGCGGGTGTCGAGGCTGAGCGGCCGCTCCACTGAAATCAGGATATCGTCGGCCGGCGACAGGTTGACGTGGCCGCCCCAGACCAGACACCCGTTGCACGCTGCGACGATGGCCTTCATCTCCTCGGCGCCGACATTGACGCGGGCCAGCACTTCCATCGTGTCGGCAGTCCCGGCGGGAGAGGTGATGGCGCGTGAGGACGTCTTGGGGATTGGCAGCCCATGGGCCGCCACGATCGGCACCACGATCATCGATGTTCGATTGCCCGGAATGCCGCCGATGCAATGCTTGTCGACCACGATCGGGTCCGGCCATTTGAGCTGGGTTCCCGCCTCGGCCATGGCCCGGGTCAGGGCAACGAGCTCGTCGCTGGTCATGAAGCTGGCGGAGCCGATCAGAAACGCGGCGATCTCCATGTCGGAGTAGCGGTAGTGGGCGAGATCATTGACGATCGCGCCAATCTCCTGCGCGCTTAACGTATGGCCGCGAATCTTGGACCGCACCGCTTCGAGACTTTCCGGCGGAGCCGCCGGCGACACCGTCACCAGACTGCCGGCGGACTCTGCGAAGCGCCGGAATGCCGGCTCGGAAAGGCCGATTTCACTGGGCTCGACGAGGGCGTCGTCGTCGGTGATGAGAAGGGTGGCGAGCAGGACCTTGAAGTCGCGGCGCAGTTCTACTCGGCTAAATCCGCGAAAGATTTCCGCCCGCAACGCCTTCGACCGCCGCGAAATGACGACGACGTTCTCGCGTCCGGTATCGAGTTGGACCCTTCGTATTTCCAGTTGCGGGCGGCTGGTGTCGGCGAGGTTCATTGGCAAAACCAGTGGTTGAGATCAGCAGTATCCAAATACAGCCGTTTGCTCTGCTCGGTTTGACCCAAGTCATGATTTTGGGCGCGACCGCAGCCGCAGAAGAATGCAGAAAATGTGGCCCTTCGATTTAACCTATCGTTCAGAGTGTTCGTCAATCTACTCGCAACCAATGCTATTTAGATTCCGGCGATCTCTGAGGCGGTGCGCGCCGACAGGAGTTTTGATGCGACAGCTGATTTCAGGATTCCTGAGCGGACGAGTCTGGCGCGACGGCCATCGAATATTGCCTGATCGCGGTCGGCCTCAGCATTGTGATAATCACCGCCGTCAATGGCATTGGCAGCACGCTCAATACCAACTTCAGCTCGATCAATACCTCGCTGAAATAGCGGCTCCCATTTCTCCCCATTAAACGCCCGGATCATCGCGATCCGCGTAAAACATCAGCGCGCCGCCGCCGCTCTCGGCGGCATTGATCCATCGCGCAGGCGTGGGATCATCTGTTGGGATGACGTTGGGGCAGGGACGCTGCCGTGCCATCGCTCAATGTCGTCGAGCGTCGCGCGGGCTGCGCCGCACTACCCGGCCTTTTTCGATCGAGCGGTGGCGCGCACTGGCTTATCGGCCTTCCTGGGCGCCTGCGTTTTCGCTTCTTCCTTGGCGGCGCGCTTGCCGCTGATCGGCAGCAGCATTTCGCGCTGACCCTCGATGCGCTTTTTCGGTTTCTTGCCCTTGGCCTTGGCGGCAGGAGCTGAC
The DNA here is from genome assembly GCA_963722265.1 of uncultured Alphaproteobacteria bacterium. Taxonomy (GTDB): domain Bacteria; phylum Pseudomonadota; class Alphaproteobacteria; order Rhizobiales; family Xanthobacteraceae; genus Bradyrhizobium. The sequence continues at coordinate 1,421,083 of CAVRKR010000006.1, forward strand.
TGACGCTCGCTGGCGAGGCTGCGCTTGAGTGCGTCCATCAGATTGATGACGTTGCCGCCGGTCTTGGGCGCGGCCTTTGCCGTCGGGCGAATGCCGCTGCGCTTTTTGTTGATGAGATCGATCAGCGCGGATTCGTAATGATCCTCGAATTTGTCGGGCTCGAACGAGCCGGACTTCTTTTCGACGATGTGCCTGGCGAGATCCAGCATATCCTTGGTGACCTTCACCTCCTGGATATCGTCGAAATATTCCTCTTCGCTCCGCACCTCGTAAGGATAGCGCAGCAGCGTTCCCATCAGGCCCTTGCCGAGCGGCTCCAGCGCGATGATGTGCTCGCGGTTGGTCAACACAACGCGTCCGATCGCGACCTTGTTCATGCTGCGAACCGTTTCGCGGATCACCGCGAAAGCGTCGTGGCCGACCTTGCCGTCCGGCACGAGATAATAGGGGCGGATCAGATAGCGGCTGTCGATGCCGGCCTTCGGCACGAACTCGTCGATTTCGATTGTGTGCGTCGATTCCAGCGCGATGTCCTCGAGTTCCTCCTTCGTCACCTCGATGTAGGTGTCGGTGTCGACCCTGTAGCCCTTGATGATGTCTTCGGACGCGACTTCCTCGCCGGTGTCAGCGTCGACCTTGGCGTATTTGATGCGGTGGCCGGTCTTGCGGTTGATCTGGTTGAAGCTGACCTTCTCGGTGTCCGACGTTGCCGGAAACAGCGCGACCGGGCAGGTCACGAGCGAAAGGCGCAGGAAACCCTTCCAATTGGCGCGGGGGGCCATGGGACACTCCTAGGACGCAACACACGAAAAACCCAAGAATACCACCGGGAACCCGGCTTTCAAAGCAAGCCGGACGGGAATCTCCTAACGGCGTTAACCGAGGCGGGTTGCCGGCGGTCCCCGGGGGGTGCGGCGATCGGCCACCGGAAGCGGGCGGGCGGAGCCATAAACCTCCTCTGGGAGCGCCAGATCGGAGCGAGGCAAGCCCCCCATGAACACCATTTGGGATCATGCGTTGCCCCAAGCGTACGCTTGAGTAATGGATCTGGCGGGTCATCGGGTGCCTGAGCGCCCGGCTCGATTTTCCGAAAGCCAGTGGTTTGCTGTTTTTCCCGAAATGCGAATCACGCATGATGGCGCGTGGAAACTTGCCTAACCATCTCTGCGGCGGTTTTGTCGCACCATAAGGTTTCGCAAGTGGCAGCGTTTTTTGGCGTTCAGAATCATGATGTCGTCACATCTCGGCGATGAAGATATCGCCGGGGTGATAACCGGGCGAATTTCCATGCTGACCCTTCTCATCCAATCAGCGATCTTTATCGCGGGTTTTCTCCTCGGATACGCCGTGTGCGCATGGCGAACGCACCGGAACCGTGCGCAATACTTGACCTACGCATCACACACTCCCCGGCCTCATACCTCGACCTTTGGGCACGCCCGCCGGGCATTTTGAGTCTATGGTCGGGACGTTGCCTGCGGGGGCGCGATCGGGGCGAAGCTTGCGTGTTGGCGGATCACCAAATGGCCGGACGTCTACCGGCCTAGACAGACTGTTGCGAAAATTCAGGATTTGTTAAGCAAGATAGCGTGACTTGATAGCGCAACTTGGCGTATGCGGTCGACCGCAGCTTGGACGGGACATGCATTGATGTTTCAGCTCTTCTTGCGGGCCCGCGCGCATAACTACCTCAGGGGTCGGCGCGACGATAATGATTTCAAAGCCCGCTCGGCCGGCCGGGACGCCGAGACCGACCGTTCGCGCGTTGGTTCGATCCTGGATGCCATCGAACATGCTCTGCACGAGGCAGAGCAGGAACAATCGGGTCTTAACCGGCGGGTTGAGGATGTGCTGGCGCGCGCTGCGGTTACGCTGGGAAACGCGACCGACGAGTACCTCGACCGCGAGGCGCTCGACAGCCATCATCAGGACCTGTTCGGCACCGAGATCGCCAACGGACAGCGTCGCCTGACCGAGCTCGCCACGGCGATCACCCATTTCAAGTTTCTAAAGGCCGCCACGTTGACCAGGTTTCCGGACTACAAGCCCGCGGCCGCCGTCTCCTGACAATTGAACTATTGACGCGATGGCCATAAATGCGCCTGACCGGCTGCCGGGCGAGCCGCCGCTTAAATACGCAGGCTTCGTAAATTCGGTACCAAATCCATCAATGATGACGGGCCGGGGGTTTTCGGGTGGGGGCGATGGCGCGTGATGTAGCAATTCTTGTCACGGGAGGCGCGGGGTACATCGGTGCTCACTGCTGCAAGGCGCTGTCGGACGCCGGGTACTTGCCCGTTTGTGTCGACGATTTTTCGACCGGGAGCCGGGACTTTGTGAAATGGGGGCCGCTCGTCGTCGGCAACGTTCGGGACACTGCGCTGCTGGTGGAAACGATCAGGAGCAATCGCGCCGCGGCGGTGATGCACTTCGCCGCGTTCAGCCAGGTGGGCGAATCCGTCGCCGATCCCCAGAAATATTATTCGAACAATGTAGGCGGCACGCTCTCCCTTCTCGCGGCTATGCGCGAGGCCGGATGCAACCGCCTTGTCTTCTCGAGCACCGGCGCGGTCTATGGCAATGCCGGGCGCGATCCCATTTCAGAAGATGCCGCCGGCTCGCCGGTCAATCCCTATGGCGTCTCGAAGTGGATGATCGAGCAGATTTTGGCCGACTTCCGTGCCGCTTATCGGCTCAGCTCGACTTGTCTGCGTTACTTCAACGCCAGCGGCGCGGAAAAGTCCGCTTCGATCGGCGAGTTTCGTGACCCCGAGACCCACCTCATTCCCCGCGCCATGATGGCGCTGCAAGGGCATGTCGATGACTTCGCGATTTTCGGCGATGACTATGATACGCCCGACGGAACGGCGGTCCGCGATTACATTCATGTGGAGGATTTGGCGGCCGCCCATATCCTGGCGCTCGAGCAACTGCTGAACGGATCGATCGGCGGTTGCTTCAACCTCGGTACCGGTGCGGGCTATTCGGTGCGCGAGGTGATCGCCGCGATCGAGGCGGCCGCCGGCCGAAGGATACCCTTGGTGGTCAAGCCTCGTCGCGCCGGCGATCCACCGGTTCTCGTCGCCGATCCGTCGTTGGCACGCCAATCCTTGGGCTTTCGTCCGAAGGCTTCGGACCTCGCCACGATTGTGGCCTCCGCATGGGCGTGGCACCAGAAGGCGCATCCGCGGGCGCAAGGCGGCGGCCGGAAATCAGATCGAATGACCTGACCGAACGGATTTGAGCCGCAATAGGAAAGATGCCATCTGTCCAACGCTGATTCCACTGATGCCGCCCAGCGTCTTCACCAGAGCGTCCGCGGCGCGGCCATGGCGATCTGGCGTCAGCAGTTGAAGCGCCTCCAGACCGATCGCGGCTGCCACGACAACGGCCACAACGAGCAATACGCGATTTGGGTATGCCAGCGCGAACGCAAGCCCCAACAGGGCAAAAGCGGCGAAATGCTCAACGTGAGGGCTGGCAAACGATGGACGGAGACTGATTGGAGATAGCGTCGCGAAGATGATGAAAGCGAGCGCCAGCCAGCCCGCAACGATGGATATTCTTTAAATCATGGCTCGTAGGTAAGCTACAACTCGTCCAATCTCAACCGCTTCGTCACGTCGCGCGTTTGTTCCGGAGATGATTGGCTGAATGTCTCAAGCCCACGCCACCCGCGCCGGTATCGCATTAACTCCATGAGCAAGACTTACGTCATCCCGGACATTCACGGCCGATACGACCTGCTTTGTGATGGTCTGGCTCAAATTGCCGATCGCGCGCGAGGCGAGGCGGCCGTCATTGTCACGATCGGCGATTACGTCGACAAGGGGCCGCAGAGCAAGCAGGTTGTTGACCTCCTGCTGTCCGGTGTTGGCGACGCGTTTAGCCTGATCGCGCTGAAGGGTAACCACGACGCGATGATGGTCGAGGCGTTGCGAAATCCGGCAAAAATGCCAGCGTGGATCGCGAAGGGCGGCGATGCCGCACTGGCTTCCTATGGTGGCGATCCGGCCCTTGTCCCTCAAACCCATATCGACTGGCTCGACGGATTGCGGCTGATGTATCTCGACGCGCATCGCCTCTACGTTCACGCCGGCGTCGACCCTTCAATTCCGCTGGACCGACAGGACGAGGAGACGCTGTTGTGGAGGCGCTATGCGAAGGGATTTCCGGATGGCTTCGGGCAACTTCACGTCGTCCATGGCCACGACAATTGCCCCGAAGGCCCGCTGCTCTACGAAGGCCGCACCAACCTGGACACGCTTGCCTGGCGCACTGGGCGGCTCACGATCGGCATTTTTGACGACGACCGGCCCGGCGGGCCGGTGGATTTCATCCCGGTCAGGGGCGCGCCGGCGGTACGTTAGCTGGACTGCGGTTCGCCCACTTGGGACTTTGCCATCCGGCGTGTTAGGCCCTTAGAGCGGTGGCTGGAACTCTAAGGGAGGGACCGTGCCGCTAACGGCCCAGAGCCGGTGAGGCGGAGGGACGGTTGTGAAGAAAAAGTAATCTTGCGGTGTGTGTCCGTTCATAGCCCGTTCACGCCGGACCGGCTCATCTTGATGAACGAAACTGCCACCGCCCAATTCGGAGTCCAGCGTGCGCTTGCTAGTCGTTGAAGACGATCCGGATCTCAATCGTCAACTGACCACCGCCCTAGCTGATGCCGGATACGTGGTGGACCGTGCGTTCGATGGCGAGGAAGGGCATTTTCTCGGCGACAGCGAGCCCTACGATGCGGTCGTGCTCGACATCGGGCTGCCGAAGATGGACGGCATCTCGGTGCTGGAAGCCTGGCGCCGCAACGGGCGCGTCGATGCCGGTGTTGATCCTCACCGCGCGCGACCGATGGAGCGACAAAGTGCAGGGCTTCGACGCCGGCGCCGACGACTACGTGGCAAAGCCGTTTCATCTTGAGGAAATCCTGGCCCGGATCCGCGCGCTGCTTCGTCGCTCAACCGGCCACGCCCAGTCCGAGCTGACCTGCGGTCCGGTTTCGCTCGATACCCGCACCGGCCGGGTCAGCGTCGTCCGGCAATCCGATCAAGATGACCTCGCACGAGTACCGGTTGCTTGCCTATCTCATGCACCATACCGGGCGCGTGGTTTCGCGCACCGAACTGGTCGAGCATCTCTACGATCAGGATTTCGACCGCGACTCCAATACCATCGAAGTGTTCGTCGGCCGCATCCGCAAGAAGCTGGAGGTCGATATCATCCAGACCGTGCGGGGACTTGGCTATCTGCTGACGCCGCCGACACCGGGGAGCTGATCAGCGGTATTGATCAGCGACTTCGCCCTGTGCTCTGGTTCCAGGATGACGTTATCCGAGCACCGGTATCCGTCCGGAGAGACGTGGCCCGAGAGGAAATCCTGCGGGATAATGCTCTGATGCGCGGCAGTTCGCTTGCCACCCGGCTGTTCCTGTCTGCGACCGCCTGGGTGGTGGTGATCCTGGTCATTACCGGCGTCGTCTTGTCGTCCGTATACCGCGATGCCACCGAGCGCGCCTTCGACCGCCGCCTCAATCTTTATTTGCGCACGCTTGATCGCCGAAGTGGCGACGCCGGACGAACCGCCCGATCACCAGTTCCAGTCGCTTGGCGAACCGCTGTTCGAACTGCCGCTTTCGGGCTGGTACTGGCAGATCACCCGTACCGATACCGACAAGCCCGAGGTGCGTGCATCGCGTTCGCTGTGGGACAAGAAGCTGCCGAAGCTGGAGGAGCATGGTGCCGAGCTGACCGCTGCCGGCATTCGTCTCGGCTATGTCGAGGGCCCCGAAGGTCAGACCCTGCGGATGGTGGAAAGGCCGGTCGATCTCGGCGCCGACGGCAAGTTCCTGGTCAGTGTCGCCGGAGACGCATCGGAGATTTTCGACGAAACGCGCAACTTCGATTACTACCTCGTTGGCACATTCGCTGCGCTTTCGATCGTGCTGGTCCTGACCACGATCTTCCAGGTCCGCTTCGGCCTAGCGCCGCTCAAACGCATTTCGGATTCGATCGCCGATATCCGCTCAGGGCGCGCCGAACGGCTCGAGGGCGAATTTCCCGTCGAGATCGCGCCGCTAGCGCGCGAGACCAACGCGCTGATCGATGCCAACCGGGAAATCGTCGAGCGCGCCCGGACCCATGTCGGCAATCTTGCCCATGCGATCAAGACGCCGCTGTCTGTGATCGTCAACGAGGCCGTCGGTGCATGGCGCCGATCCCTTCGCGAAGAAGGTTCTGGAACAGGCCGACCTGATGCGCGATCAGGTCGCTCATCACCTGGAGCGCGCGCGGATCGCGGCCCGGCTCACCATCGTCGGCACGGTCACCGAGGTCGCCCCCGTGATCGACGCCCTGCGCCGGACCATGGAGAAGATCCACCGCGACCGCGGCGTCGCCATCGAGGTCGGTCGCCGACGCACAAGCGAGGTTTCGCGGCGAGCGGCAGGACCTTGAGGAGATGGCCGGTAACCTCGTCGACAATGCCTGCAAATGGGCGACCTCGCGGGTATTCATCGAGGTGCTGGTCGGAACGGCCGGCCGAGCCCGGCGCCGGCCCGATGCTGCGAATCATCGTCGACGATGACGGTCGAGGGCTCTCGGCGGAGGAGCGCGCGCAGGTGTCCCGCCGCGGCCAGCGGCTCGACGAAATCCAAGCCGGGTTCCGGCCTGGGGCTGTCGATCGTGGTCGACCTTGCGGCGTTGTACGGCGGCAGCCTTTCGCTCGGCGGCGCACCGATTGGAGGGCTGCGGGCGGAGCTGCTGCTGCCGGGGGTATAACTGCCCCGCGGGGTTGTCTTCCAACTCCAGCATGCCGACACGGGGCGGGACCTACATCCTAAACGACTTCTTAACGTCGGGGCTCCTAATATGACCGGTGGACGCGTTTTTCCCGTCCACGCAACAGAAGCGTGCAATTCGGGCGCATGAGCCAGACATCAACCGAACGGCTGAGGGATTATCTCGCGCAGCTTCCGCCCCAATCGCAGGCGCTGCTGATGCGGGAGTTCGAGCGCGCCATCGAACGCGGTGAAGACACCACGGTCGCCAACTTCGTGCTCGAGCAGTTGCGTCAAGATCGTGCGCGGAACCGACGAGAGCGCGCGGCCGCGCACCGACAATCCGGCCCGGCTCCTGTTTCATCCGCTTGAACCGTTCCTGATCGACGGCAATGCTGCGTTGCGGCCGGGACAGATTCGCCGCGCGTCGTTGCTGCCGGTCTGGCAATGGCTGGTCCGCGAAGGGGCGCCCGACCTGGCGCGTGAATTCGAAGAGGCGCTCTCCCGCGGCCCTGAGACCGGAACCTCCCCCGAAATCGAGGTTGCGGTCGCGAAAGCTCCAGCTCGCGGCGGCGGATGCGATCTTGAAAGTTGCGATGACCGCGCCGGGCACCGACCAGCGGCGGGCGCTCTCCCGGCTGGGCCCGCCGGACGTGATCGAGGATCTGCCGTCGATCGCTTCGGTTCTGCAGGCCCGCGAAGCGGTCGACACGCTCAACGGCCGGCTTCCCAGCTATGTGCGAGTATTCAACGACGCGCAGATTGCTTCGATCACCGTCGCGCTCAACGTTCCCACGCTTGCAAACGCCGCAACTATTGCCGTTTGCGCTTGTCGCTGGTGATGCAGCGACTGGCCGCGCCATGGCAAATCATCCGCATGGCGATCCGAGATGGCTGCGTCCGACGATGAACTCCGCGTTGCCGCGACGCCTTACGGCATCGCCGTCACCATCGCTTTGCACGATCTTTCCTGCCTGGCGGCGAGCTTGCGGTCAGATATCAGGCGCGGCCATTTCGACAATGTGACCGAACATCTGAAGATCCTTCATGACGGCGTCCGCGGCCTGCGGACGGAACTCGATCTCCGCAACGATTCAACCTGGGGCAAGCAGCTGGCCTCGATCCGCGCCGACATCTCCAGCGCTCTGCAATCGGAAATCGACAGCGTGCCTGGCCGCGTCCGGCGCCTGCTGCGTCAGCGCGCCGACAAGGACATTCCTGCCGGCGCCAAGGTCGACGCCGGCGAGGTTGACGAAACCGCTGCGTTGATCGAATTCGTCGCGGTATGCCGCACCTATGCCAGCGAACTGGCGATCAATGAGGTCACGCTGCGGACCTACTCCGATCTGCAACACTATGTTGAGCAGTCCACCGAGGCGCTGGTGCAATCCCTGCGCGGCAGCGAGGGCAAGAACCGGGCTTACCGGCAGGCGCAGGTAGCGGCGGCGATCCGTTTCTGCGACTGTTGTTCGGCCCCGATTATGCATCGCTGATGAGCCGGGCCGCCGAAAACGCGCATGACCGGCGAACGCAAACCGTCGCGTGCCGGGTAAAGACGGTTGAAGAATAGCGGATCGCGCAAAATACAATTTATAGTTGATTGGACAAATCCAGACAACTAGCGTCTGGTCATGAACCCCGTCATCAATTTCATCGAACTTGAGAACCGCGTAATTTCCGCGACCTACCGAAACCTCATGATCGGGGCGAAGATCCAGCTCGTCGACAAGACCAGCGGGAACCCGTTGCCAGACCCGGTGACCACGCTCACCTCTCCCATGCCGAGCGGATCGCTGAGGATCAGTCTGCCGGCCTCGGTTCCTGCGGGGACTATTTTCTGAGAGCGTTGAACGGGCATGGCGATCTCGCTGCCCAAAGCGCTGTTTTTCAGATCGGCTAACGCCTTATTCTTCAAGGGATTTCAGAATTGGCCGGCGAGGCAGGGAAATTGATAATTGTCAATTGCCCGGCTTGCTTCCTGTAGTGTAAAGCGGCGACGAGGCGCTCGATGGTTGGCGCCGTTCCACCGGAACCCGCTAGATGATGCTTTGGTTTGTGTTCGCGCTGATGACGGCCGCGGCGATCTTCGCCGTGCTCTGGCCGCTGGGTCATAGCAGCCGACCGCCAAACGACGGCAGCGAGGCGGCCGTCTACAGGGATCAACTTGGCTGAGATCGATCGCGACGTTGCCGCGGGCCTGATCAACATCTCCGAGGCCGAGGCCGCGCGCGTCGAAATCAGCCGCCGCCTTCTGGCCGCGGCGGACAATCAGCGCGAACCGCCCGCCGGATCGAATATCAGGCTGCGCCGCGCGGCTGCGATCATTGCGCTCGTTGGACTGCCGGCTGTCGCGGTTGCGCTTTATTATCCGCTTGGCTCGCCGGGTCTTGGCGATTTTCCGCTGGCACAGCGCGCCCGTGCGCCCGACGGCGACACAGTCACTCGACAATCTGGTGGCGCAGGTCGAGCAGCATCTGGAGAAAAATCCGACCGATGGCCGGGGCTGGAGCGTGCTTGCGCCGGTGCTGGCAAGGCTCGGCCGTTTCGACGACGCGATCCGGGCGTTCCGCAATTCGATCACTTATGACGGCGAAAGCGCCGAGCGACGGGCCGATCTTGGCGAAGCCCTGGTCGCCGCGGCGGGTGGCGTGGTCACGGCCGAGGCCAAGGCCGAATTCGAGCGTGCGATCGCGCTGAATGCCGACGAGGTCAAGGCGAGCTACTTCCTCGGCCTTGCCGCCGAGCAGGATGGCCGCGCCGCCGAGGCGGCATCGATCTGGCGGGCGATGCTCGCCAAGGCACCGGCAAATGCGCCCTGGCGTCCGCTGGTTCAGGAAGCGTTGGTGCGGGTCGGTGGTTCGCCTGCTCCGGCGTTGTCGGATGACGCGGTGGCCGCGGCAAAGGACATGAACGAGACCGACCGCAACGCCATGATTCGTGGCATGGTCGATCGTCTGGCCACGCCGATTGAAGCAGAACGGCGATGACGTGGAGGGATGGCTGCGGCTGGTGAGGGCCTATATGGTCATGGGCGAACGCCGACAAGGCCAAGGGCGCGCTGACGGACGCCCGCCAGGCTGTTGCCAAGGACCCGGAACGGTTGCGGCAACTGAACGAGGGCCTGAAAAATCTCGGGCTTGACGGATGAGCACTATGCCGAAAGGCTTGAAAAGCCTCTTTGGGTTAACATCATCCGCAGAATTGTAACGGATGAAGCGAAAAGTGTGAAGCGGTTTTCGGGTAGCATGATGCGCCGGACGAGAGGTAATCAATGACGCGCAAGCAGCGGCGTTTGACGATCATCGGCGGCTCGCTCGCCGTGCTGGCGATTGCGGCGGCGCTGGTGCTGAACGCAATGCGCGACTCGATCGTGTTCTTCTCGACGCCGGCGATGGTCGCGGAGAAGCATATTCAGCCGGGCAAACGCTTCCGGCTCGGCGGACTCGTGCAGCCGGGATCGCTGGTGCGCGGCGACAACATGGCTGTCGCTTTCGAGGTCGCCGATGGCAGCGCCACCTTGCCCGTTTCCTACAAGGGAATCCTTCCGGATCTGTTTCGCGAAGGGCAGGGCGTCGTCGCGGAAGGCGCGCTCGATGCGTCGGGCGTGTTTCAGGGCCGACACCGTGCTTGCCAAGCACGACGAGAACTACATGCCAAAGGATGTCGCCGACGCCCTGAAGAAGCAGGGGCATTGGAAGGACGAATACGGTGCAAAGCCCTATGGCAACGCGAACGCCGGTGCGAGCAATGCCGGAGCGTCTCGCGCGGCGCAGAGCGAACGGGGAGCGGTGCGATGATCGCGGAAGCCGGACATTACGCGCTGGTGTTGGCGCTCGGCCTGGCGCTGATCCAGTCGACCCTGCCGCTGCTCGGTGCGCGTTGGCGAGATCCCGCACTGATGAATGTCGCGCGCTCGGCGGCGATCGCGCAACTCATGTTCGTGGCGGCGTCGTTTGCCGCGTTGATCACGCTGCACGTCACATCGGATTTTTCCGTCATCAATGTGTTCGAGAATTCGCATTCGATGAAGCCGCTGATCTACAAGATCACCGGCGTGTGGGGCAACCACGAGGGCTCGATGCTGCTGTGGGTGTCCATCCTGGCACTGTTCGGCGGCCTCGTTGCGATTTTCGGCAATAACCTGCCGTTGTCGCTGCGCGCCCATGTGCTTGCGGTGCAGGCCTGGATTGCAAGTGCGTTCTATCTCTTCATCCTGATCACCTCGAATCCGTTCCTGCGCATCGCCAATCCGCCGATCGAGGGCCGCGATCTCAATCCGGTCTTGCAGGACATCGGGCTCGCGGTGCATCCGCCGATGCTCTATCTCGGCTATGTCGGTTTCTCGATCTCATTTTCCTTCGCGATTGCCGCGCTGATCGAGGGCCGGATCGATGCCGCCTGGGCGCGCTGGGTGCGGCCATGGACGCTTGATGGCCTGGATATTCCTCACTTTGGGCATCGCGATGGGTTCATACTGGGCCTATTACGAACTCGGCTGGGGCGGCTGGTGGTTCTGGGATCCGGTCGAGAACGCCTCGCTGATGCCCTGGCTCGCAGGCACCGCGCTGTTGCACTCGCTGGTGGTGATGGAGAAGCGTAATGCGCTCAAGGTCTGGACCATCCTGCTTTCGATCCTGGCCTTCTCGCTGTCGTTGCTCGGCACCTTCCTGGTGCGCTCGGGCGTACTTACTTCGGTCCATGCCTTTGCCAGCGATCCGATGCGCGGCGTTTTCATCCTGTTGATCCTTTGCATCTTCATCGGCGGCAGTCTCTCGCTCTTTGCCTGGCGGGCTTCGGCGCTCAAGCAGGGCGGCCTGTTTGCGCCGATCTCGCGCGAGGGCGCGCTAGTGCTCAACAATCTTCTGCTGACCACCGCCTGCGCGACGGTGTTCGTCGGAACGCTCTATCCCCTGGCGCTGGAAGTGATCACCGGGGACAAGATTTCGGTCGGCGCGCCGTTCTTCAATCTGACCTTCGGGCCGTTGTTCGTTCCGTTGCTGATCGCGCTGCCCTTCGGTCCAATGCTGGCGTGGAAGCGCGGCGATCTCCTTGGCGCCGCCCAGCGCCTGACAGCTGCCGGCGTCGCGGCGTTGATCGCGACTTGCGGTGGTCTGGGCGTGGACCGGTGGCGGCAGCACGTTCGCGCCGCTCGCGATCGGTCTTGCATTGTTTGTGATTGCCGGGACGTTAAGCGATGCTCGCCGAGCGCATCGGCCTGTTTCGCGTGCCGCTTGGAGTCGCGATGCGGCGCGCACGCGGACTGCCGCGTTCGAGCTGGGGCACCATGTTCGCGCATGCCGGCGTCGGCGTCGCGCTGATCGGGATCGTCTGCGAGACGACCTGGAACAGCGAATATCATCAGGTCGATGAAGATCGGTGATGTCGCCAACGTCGCCGGCTACGAATTGAAGCTCGACGGCGTGAAGTCAGCGAGCAGGGGCCGAATTTTCACGAAATGGTCGCGCAGTTCAGCGTCAAGCTCGACGGCCAATTGCTTGACACGATGACGCCGTCGAAACGCAGCTTCACCACGCGCGGAGCGACCACAACCGAAGCCGCATTGCTGACGCGCGGCGCAAGCCAGCTCTATATCTCGCTCGGCGATACCGCCGGCGACGGCACGATCGCGGTGCGGATCTACCACAAGCCCCTGGTGCTGCTGATCTGGTTCGGCCCCGTGCTGATGGCGTTCGGCGGCATGTTGTCGCTGTCGGACCGGCGGTTGCGGGTCGGTGCGCCGAAACCAGCGAAGTCAATGCGCGGATTGCAGGCGGCGGAGTGATGTTCGCGATGCGAATTCTCGTTTGCGCTGTTCGCTATCGCCGTGATGGCGGGAACAACGGCCTATGCCGTGCAGCCCGACGAGATCATGTCCGATACCGCCAAGGAGGCGCGGGCGCGGGAATTGTCGCGCGAATTGCGCTGCATGGTCTGCCAGAACCAGTCGATCGACGATTCCGAAGCGCCTCTGGCGCGCGACTTGCGGCTATTGGTTCGCGAGCGGATCGCAGCAGGGGACAGCGATGCGCAAGTGATCGATTTTCTGGTCGCGCGTTATGGCGAATTCGTGCTGCTGAAGCCGCGGCTCAACCCGCATACGTGGTTGCTCTGGTTCTTGCCGCCGCTGGCGCTGGCCGGAGGCGGGGTCGCGTTGTGGATGCATGCCCGTCGCCGGGTAAAATCCGGCGCGCAAGACGATGCTTCGCTGTTCAAGTTGACGGCCGACGAAGAAGCGCAGCTGGAGCGGTTGATCGCGGCCGAGCCGTCGCCGCAACAAAAAGCCTAGCGCGGTAACCGGCCATCCTCGCGCCCCGCGAGGAGCCAATTTCGGCCTGCGATAATCCGCCGCATTGGTTTGGCCGGTTCATTACCAAACTTTAATTTCACCGCCAGCCCGCTGTAAGGCGGAAAACCCCATCTTCGGAACCACACGCCCCCACCACCGGTTTCAGGCTCTGGAGAAATTTGCATGACCGACCGCCCCATCGATCTTTCGTCCCTTCCTTCGTTCCGAGCGCCGCGCCGCTCGCTGTTTTCGGCGCGTAAATTTGCGCTGATGGCCTCGGTCGTGGCCGGCCTCGGCGTTGCCGTCTATGGCTTTGGCCCTTCCGCCGGCCCGGTGGATATCTTCAGCACGTCTGCGCACGCGCAGGTCAACAACGAGGTCCGCAAGGTCGCGCAACCGATCGGTTTTGCCGATATCGTCGAACGCGTGAAACCGTCGGTGATTTCGGTGAAGGTCAACATCAACGAGAAGGTCGCCAAGAACGACAGCAGCGACAATGACGATTCGCCGTTCCAGCCGGGATCGCCGATGGAGCGTTTCTTCCGCCGCTTTGGCGGACCCGATCTTGCCGCCCGGCCTGCGCGGTGGGCCCCGCGGACGCGGCATGGTGACCGGCCAGGGCTCCGGCTTCTTCATTTCGGCCGACGGCTACGCCGTCACCAACAACCACGTGGTCGACGGCGCCGACAAGGTCGAGGTGACGACCGACGATGGCAAGACCTACAGCGCCAAGGTGATCGGCACCGACGCGCGTACCGATCTCGCGCTGATCAAGGTGGAGGGCGGTTCCAACTTTCCGTTCGCCAAGCTGTCCGACGGCAAGCCGCGAATCGGCGACTGGGTGCTCGCGGTCGGCAATCCCTTCGGCCTCGGCGGAACCGTTACCGCCGGCATCGTCTCGGCCAGCGGCCGCGACATCGGCAACGGCCCCTACGACGATTTCATTCAGATCGACGCGCCCGTGAACAAGGGCAACTCCGGTGGCCCGGCCTTCAATACCGAAGGCGAAGTGATGGGCGTCAACACCGCGATCTACTCGCCTTCCGGCGGCAGCGTCGGCATCGCGTTTTCGATTCCCGCTTCCACCGTGAAGAACGTGGTCGCGCAGCTCAAGGACAAGGGCTCGGTCAGCCGCGGCTGGATCGGTGTCCAGATTCAGCCGGTCACGCCGGACATTGCCGACAGCCTCGGCCTCAAGAAGGCCGAAGGCGCGCTGGTTGCGGAACCCCAGGCCAACGGTCCAGCCGCCAAGGCCGGCATCGAATCCGGCGACGTGATCACCGCGGTGAATGGCGAGACGGTCAAGGATGCCCGCGAACTCGCCCGCACCATCGGCGGTCTTGCGCCCGGCACTGCCGTCAAGCTGAGCGTGCTGCACAAGGGCCAGGACAAGGTCATCAACCTCACGCTCGGCCAGCTGCCGAACACACTGGAAGCCAAGGCCGACACCGATAATGGCGACAAGGGTAGCGCCACCCGCGGAACCGACGTGCCGAAGCTCGGCCTGACGCTTGCGCCCGCCAACAGCGTTGCCGGCGCCGGCAAGGAAGGCGTCGTTGTGACCGATGTCGATCCGAAGAGCGCGGCGGCCGAGCGCGGCTTCAAGGAAGGTGACGTCATTCTGGAAGTCGCCGGAAAGAGCGTCGCCAATGTCGGAGACGTGCGCGAGGCGATCAATGCCGCGCGCAGCGACAACAAGAACAGCGTTCTGATGCGGGTCAAGAGCGGTGGGTCCTCGCGCTTTGTCGCGATCCCCCTGGCGAAGGGCTGAGCATCGGGACCAGGACGATGTAATGGAAATGGAAGGTGTCGCCGGCATTAGTCGCCCCCGCCGACGGCTCTTTCCGGGGGGCGGGTCAATAGCCCGCTCCCTTAAGGCTACCTTCCGGTGGAAAACGCCCCCCTCCGTCGGAAGGTTAAAAGGGCGGTGAGGTTCCCCCAGCTTCACCGCCCGCTTTTTTTGGCTCAACGGGCGCGCCAGGTCGCCTTTCATGTCGCCTTGCATGAGGCTTCCGACCGCGCCATGGTGATGGAAAGCTGCAAACGTGACCGCGACCGCAACCGCAACTGCAACCGACACCCAGATGCGCCTTTTGATCATCGAAGACGACCGCGAGTCCGCCGACTATCTGGTCAAGGCGTTCCGTGAAGTCGGATATGTCGCCGATCTCGCCGGCGACGGCGAGGAGGGGTTGGCGCTTGCCGAGAGCGGCGACTACGACGTGCTGGTGGTCGACCGCATGCTGCCGAAACGCGACGGCCTGTCGCTGATCGGCGCCTTGCGCGAGAAGGGCAATCGCACGCCGGTTCTGATCCTCTCGGCGCTCGGACAGGTCGACGACCGCATCAAGGGCCTGCGCGCCGGCGGCGACGATTATCTGCCCAAGCCCTATTCATTCGCCGAATTGCTGGCGCGAATCGAAGTGCTGTCGCGCCGCCGCGGCGGCCCGGCGGAGGAAACCACCTATCGCGTCGGCGACCTCGAACTCGACCGGCTTTCGCACCGGGTGACGCGCGGCAAGGAGGAGCTGACGCTGCAGCCGCGCGAGTTCCGCCTGCTGGAATATCTGATGAAGCATGCCGGCCAAGTGGTGACGCGGACCATGCTTCTGGAGAACGTCTGGGACTATCATTTCGATCCGCAGACCAACGTCATCGACGTGCATATTTCGCGGTTGCGCTCCAAGATCGACAAAGGCTTCGAGCGGCCGCTGCTTCACACCATTCGCGGCGCGGGATACATGATCCGTGACGGCATTCGGTAAGCTGATCCGAACCACGGCGTTCCGGTTGACGCTGGTATATCTGTTTCTGTTCGCGCTGTTTGCGGCGTCACTGCTGGGCTATTTCGCCTGGAATACGCGCCGGCTGATCACCGAACAGATCACGACCACGGTGAATGCGGAAACCGGCGAGATCAGCGACATCTTCGGACGGCGTGGTCTGCGTGGCCTCGTGCTCACCATCGAGAACCGCGCGTTGCGGCCCGGCGCCAATCTCTATCTCGTGACCACCCCGGCAGGGCAGGCCATCGCCGGCAATGTCGGCTCGCTCGCGCCGGGCGTGATGGCGACCACCGGATGGTCGGAAACCGCCTACCGGCGGCTCGACGAGCAGGACACCGCGGATCATTTCGCGCTGGTGCGGGTCACCGAGCTTTCCAGCGGCTTCCGGCTTTTGATCGGGCGCGATCTGGAGGAGCGTCGGCGGCTGTTCGGCATTGTCGCCAAGGCCGCGCAGTGGTCGGTGCTGATCGTGGTGGTGCTCGGGCTTGGCGGCGGCATCTTTGTCGCACGGCGCGTGCTGCGGCGGATCGATGCCATGACCGGCACCACGCAGCGCATCATGGCGGGCGATCTGAGCGGTCGGCTGCCGGTCGGACGCAGCGGCGACGAACTCGACCGTCTGGCGGAAAATCTCAACGCCATGCTGGAGCGCATCGAAGCCCTGATGACGGGGTTGAAGGAAGTCTCCGACAATATCGCCCACGATCTGAAGACGCCGCTGACGCGCTTGCGCAACCGCGCCGAGGAGGCACTGGCGAAATCCGGAACCGAGGCCGAATACCGCTCCGCGCTGGAGCGCACCATCGAGGAATCCGACGGCCTGATCCGCACCTTCAATGCGCTGTTGATGATCGCGCGCGCCGAATCCGGGCAGGCCCGCGGCAATATGGATGATTTCGATGCCGCCGATGTCGCCAGAGGTATTCACGAACTTTACGAGCCGCTCGCCGAAGACGGTGGCATGACCCTGCACGTGAAAACGGCGCCGGCGCCGCTTCACGGCAATCGCGAATTGATCAGCCAGGCGCTGGCCAATCTGGTCGAGAACGCGATCAAATACGGCAAGCCGGTTTCCGCGGCGCAGCCGCTGAGCGCCGGAGCAGCTCCGGACGCGGATCGCAAGGAGATCCTGATCGAGGCCAGGCGCGAGGGCGATCGGGTGCTGCTCAGCGTCACCGACCACGGCCCGGGAATTCCGGCGGCCGATCGCAAACATGCGGTGGAGCGATTTGTCCGGCTGGAAGCGAGCCGAACACAGCCGGGTTCCGGCCTCGGCCTGAGCCTGGCATCGGCGGTCGCGACGCTGCATGGCGGCGATCTCAGGCTCGACGACGCTCATCCGGGCCTGATTGCAACCCTGGCGATTCCCGCGCGGTCCGGCGCCAGTGATGGGCTTGCGGTTCAAACGCATGATGTGCCACAGAAGGCGGCATGAGCTGATCCGCGCGGGATTTTGGCCGGTTGGGATTGTTGCCGCTTTTTGGATTAGACATTCGCCATGGCAATTCGCGGAAACGGTGAAGCGAATGTCCGATCCACTGCACTGGTCGCGCGGCTGGTGGATGGACCGCACGTCTCTGCCCCCGATAAGTCCGAGCGGCAGTTAAAGGACTGGTTGGCCGATCTCGCCCCCGGACAGGCGGCGGAGATCGAGGGACTTCTTGCGCAATTTCCCCGAGCCAGGACGATTCTTTTGGGCATCGCCGAAGCCTCGCCATATCTCTTCGATCTGGTTCACTCCGACGCTGCCCGCGGGATCAGGGTGCTGCTGTGCGAGCCGGAGCGACATCTGGCGCAACTGATCGAGAACACCAGCCGCGAGGTTCATGCTGCGTCCAGCGAAGCGTCCGCGATGCAATTGCTTCGCCGCGCGAAATCGGAAGCCGCCCTGCTGATTGCGCTCTGCGACATTGGCGGCGTCTGGCCGGTGATGCAGGTGACGGCGGCACTGACCGAGCTTGCAGTCGCCTCCGTGCAGTCGGCGTTGCGCTTTTTGCTGCGGCAGGAAGCCTCGCGCGGGAGGATGTTCCCGCCGAACCCCGATCGTCCTGAGGAGGACAGCGGCCTGATCGTGCTCGCGATGGGCAAGATGGGCGCGGGCGAACTGAATTTTTCCAGCGATATCGATCTGATCGTCTTTTATCGACACCGATGCGACGCCGCTTGCGCCCGACATCGAGCCGCAGCCGTTCTTTACGCGGCTGACGCAGGGGTTGTCGCGGATCCTGCAGCAACGCAGCGGCGACGGCTATGTGTTCCGCGTCGATTTGCGGCTGCGCCCCGATCCGGCCTCGACGCCGGTGGCGATCTCGACCGCCTCGGCGCTGCATTATTACGAGCGGGAAGGGCGCACCTGGGAACGCGCCGCCATGATCAAGGCGCGGCCCTGCGCCGGCGACATCAGGGCCGGCGAGGCGCTGCTCGGCGGAGCTCGCGCCCTTTGTCTGGCGCAAGCATCTGGATTTTGCGGCGCTTGCCGACGTCCACGACATGAAGCGGCAGATGCAGACCTATCGCGGGCAAAGCGAAATCGCGGTCGAGGGCCACAACGTCAAGATCGGGCGCGGCGGCATCCGCGAAATCGAGTTTTTCGCCCAGACCCAGCAGTTGATCGCCGGCGGCCGGCATCCCGAATTGCGGGTGCGGCCGACGCTTGAGGCGTTGGATGTGCTGGCGTCAAGCAACTGGATCACGTTCGAGGCGCGCGACCAGCTCGCCGCGGCCTATGAATTCCTGCGCCGGGTCGAGCACCGGCTGCAGATGATGGCGGACGAGCAGACCCACGCGCTGCCTGACGACAGCGAGGCGGTCGAGCGCTTTGCCCGTTTTTTCGGCTACGAAAGCCGCGCCGCGTTCGCAAGCGACTCTGCTCGGCCATCTCAATGTCGTGCAGGGACACTACGCCAAGCTGTTCGAAGGCGATCCCGCCGGTACGGCAAAATTGCCGGAGATGGACTATGCGTCGGGTCCGGAGGACCCGCGCCTGCATGGAGCACCTCGCCGCGCTCGGCTTCAAGAAGCCGATGATGGTGGCGGAGACGGTGCCGCAATGGCTGGACGGCGATTATCGCGTGTTCAGGAGTGGAATCCACGCGCAGCGCCTTCGTCGAATTTCTTCCCGCGCTGATCACGGGCCTCGCCAACGCCGAGGAGCCCGACAACGCGGTGGTGGTCTTCGACCGCTTCCTGCAGGCGCTGCAACGCGGCGGGAGGCTGTTTGCGCTGCTCAGCCAGAACCGCGATCTCGTCGCCCTGGTGGCGCTGATCCTGGGCGCGGCGCCCCGCCTCGGCGACATGCTGGCGCGGCAGCCGCAGATCATGGACGGACTGATCGATCCGCGCTTTTTCGGCGCGATGCCGGATCGGCGCGAATTGTCCGCGCGGCTGGCGGCGACCCTGCAGGACGCGCATTCCTACGAGGAGTTCCTCGATCGATTGCGGCTGTTCGGCCGGGAAAGCCTGTTCCTGATCGGCACGCGTATCTTGTCCGGCACGGTTTCCGCCCAGCAGGCCGGCGTCGCCTTTGCCGACGTCGCCGAGGGCATCGTCCATACCGTGCATGGTCTGGTAACCGAGCAGTTCGCCGCCCAGTATGGCCGGATTCAGGGCAACAGACCGCGATCCTGGCGATGGGCAGGCTCGGCAGCCGCGAGATGACGGCGGCATCCGATCTCGATCTGATCCTGCTCTACGATTTCGATCCCGAGCATCCCGATTCCGACGGCGCGAAGTCGCTGCATGGCGCGCATTATTTCGCCGCGCTTCACCCAGCGGCTGATCAGTGCCTTCACGACGCGGACCAATTACGGCGTGCTCTACGAGGTCGATATGCGGCTGCGTCCGTCGGGCCGGGCCGGGCCGCTGGCTTCGCATGTCCGATTCGTTCGCGGAGTACCAGGACCGCGAAGCCTGGACCTGGGAGCATATGGCGCTGACCCGCGCGCGGGTGATTTCGGCGTCGCCGGCATTTCGCGGACAGGATCGAGGCGGTCATTCGCCAGGTGCTGACGCGGCCGCGCGATGCGGCCGGCGTTGCCAGCGATGTCGCGGACATGCGCCGCGCCATCGCGCTGGAAAAGGGCGAGGACGATATCTGGGACCTGAAATACGCCGCCGGCGGCATGGTCGATATCGATTTCATCGCCCAATATCTGCAACTCGTTCACGCCGCCGACAAGCCCGATATCCTCGACGTCTCTACCCTGCACGTGCTCGACAACGCCGCGCGGCTCGGCGTGCTGGCGCAATCCTCGGCGGAAATCCTGCGTTCGGCGGCACGCCTCTATCACGACCTGACGCAGATTCTGCGGCTCTGCGTCAGCGACAGATTCAATCCGGAGACGTCGGGAGAGGATCTTTTGCTGATCATGGCGCGCGGCAGGCGACGCGCCGGATTTTTCCTCGCTTCAAGCGCGGGTGAAGGAGACGCAGGCCGAGGTGCGGCGGGTGTTTCGGGCGTTGATCGGCAGCGGCGGGTAGAGCTTGCCTTCCGGGTGCGCGGCCCAAGCCAGTCGGGTCGGCAAACCGCTCCACGGGGATTTAGTAAGGATACCTTACCGGTCTAAGGAGTGAATTGGCCCCGCAGATTGCCCCAACGCCAATGGCACCCGCCGCGGTTTTGCTGTTAAAATATGGCCGAGCTCGCTCCCGCGCGAACTCGGATCACCGACGAAAATGAAGCGGGAGGAAACCATGTTCTTTTTTGGACGCACTCGTTCGAGACGGGGGCTTGCCTCGGCTTTGATCGGCGAAATCGCCGCCGTCATAGATGGTATGGAGCGCTTTGAAGAGGTTCGGAAGCTTGAGGCGATGGAGACAGGGGCTGAGGAAAACCTCGGCGAACTTGGCGGCTTTGCATTGCCGAGATTCTCGGTTTACGAATCGAATGCGAATCGGCTGGATTTGTTTGACGCTTCGCTTCAGCGTCAGATCGCTTATTTCTTCACGTCTGCAGGAAGTCTCACCGGGCACCTGAACGCGCTCGCGTCGACCAAAAAGGAATCAACAGAGTTGTGCAAAAAGCACGCAATTGACGCGCAAAAAGAAATCAACGGCCTCTCCGAACTGGGTGACGATTTGTTGCGTGACCTGCGAAAGCTCGTATCCAAAAAGCAGCCCGCCTCAATAAGCAGAGCTTGACGAAAGGCCGCGTGTGCCGACGTATTGCAGCGTTCTTTGAGCTTGCCATGGGTCGTTTACATACTACAATTGGATGGCTTGCAGGGGATGGGGTCCCCCGTAACCGCCGATGAGGCTGATGACTCCTACCGGACGCTTGGCGTCGGTAGGAGCTTGCCGAGCTCCCACGACACCAACAGCAGAGTTTCCCGCGCGGCCGCGAAGGTCGCGCGGGCGGGTCATATTTGGTCGTTGGGGATCGGTTTTGCGTGACTAGCTGCACGAACAAGCAGGAGGCTTTCGGATGACCGGAGTTTGGGCGCTTGCGGCGTTGTGGTTGGGGCTTGCGCTGATAGCGAGCCTGCTTTCGATCTGGCTTCGCATTTCCACTGCTTTGTCGGAAATCGTGGTCGGAATCATCGCGCAATTGATCATCGGCGCCGCCATCGGGTCGGCCGTGCTCGGCACCGACGAGTCGTGGGTAAAGTTTCTCTCCGGCATCGGCGCAATCGTTCTGACCTTCCTCGCCGGCGCCGAGCTCGATCCGGTGGTCTTCAAACTGAAGTGGAAAGAGGCAGGCGCGGTTGGGTTTGCCAGCTTCTTTTTTCCGTTTTTGGGATGCGCGGCGGCGGCTCGCTATCTGCTGGGATGGGAGGTCATGCCGAGCTGGCTCGCTGGCGTCGCCATGTCGACGACGTCCGTCGCCGTCGTTTACGCCGTGATGATCGAGTTCGGTTTCAACACGACCGAGTTCGGCAAGACCATACTGGCGGCTTGTTTCGTGACGGACCTCGGCACCGTCGTGGCGTTGGGCCTTATCTTTGCGCCATTCACGATGAAAACACTCATCTTCCTCGGCGTTGGCGTAGTGGTCTTCATTGTCCTGCCGTGGCTTACGCCGCGTTTCTTCCGACTATATGGAGGCCGGCCTTCCGAACTGGAGACCAAATTTCTGCTGCTCTGTCTCCTGGGCATGGGCGCGTTGGCGGGGTGGGCCGACAGCGAGGCGGTGCTTCCCGCCTATCTCATCGGGATGGTGCTTGCGGGAACCGTCGGCAAGGATCACGCGCTTGTGCGACGGCTGCGCACGCTGACGTTCGGGCTTTTGACGCCATTCTATTTTATTCGCGCCGGCTCCTTCGTTTCCGTATCCGCTCTTGTCGCCGCGCCTGCGGCCTTCATCTTCTTTCTGGTGATAAAGATTTCAGCAAAGATAGTCGGCGTCTATCCGGTGACGAAATTTTTCGGTTCGCCGAACAAAGAGGCCATGTACACAACCCTGCTGATGTCGACCGGGCTGACATTCGGCACGATCTCCTCCCTGTTTGGTCTGTCGCACGGAATAATCAGCCAAGGCCAATATTCGGCGCTGGTCGCGGCGGTGATAGCCAGCGCCGTGATCCCAACGGTGATCGCCAATGCATTTTACCTCCCGCGCCACCTTTTGCCGGAGACCGAAGGAGAAGAAGTATCGGGCGGTCGCCGGGAGGTGATGCGGCTTCACGCGATCACGGGAAAAGCCGAATGACAGGGAGTGATTCCGTGTTCAGAAAGATTTTGCACGCCAATGACGGCTCGGAACATGCCTTTCACGCATTCGCGTTGGCGCTCGCGATCGCAAAGCAGAACAATTCAGATCTTCATATGATTTCGGTTGAAGAAATCGACTACATGCCGGAATTCATTGAAGAGGTTCGGCAGGAGACGGGCACGGCGGCGCGACGTTTTCACAAGGTCTTGCAACGCGCGCGCGAGATGGCCGCAGAAAGCCGTGTTCCTCTCAGCACGCATGTCGTCGCGGGGCATCCGGTGCGGGACATTGTCGAGATTGCCAAGGAGCTGAACGTCGACCTGCTCATCATTGGGGCGACCGGCCATTCAATGCTTTATGACCGCCTGATCGGCAGCCGGGCCGATCGAATTGTACAACTCGCGCACTGTCCGGTCCTGGTCGTGAAGTGACCTTGCCGCCCCATCGACTCGCTCGACGAATCCAAAAGCGGCGGCCAACCGCCGGCGCGATGACTTCTGGCTTTTTCCTACCGCTGCATCTCGGCGCTGGCAGCCTTGAGCCTTGCGATGGCGTCGCGCACGTTCGGGTCGAGTCCGGCGCCGCCGGCCTCGAGATAAGCGAAGATCGCACCGCGCATCCGCGGCTCCCAGAATTTTCGGATGTGATCGGCAATTCCCGGCACCGCCTTGTCATGGCCCTGGTTCTGGAAAAATTTTCCGATTTGATTGGCCATATAGATCAGCCGGTCAGGCGACATGGACGGCTCCTCGAGTCACGGCCGCGGACGTAATGCGGCGAGGATGCGTGAAGATATCGAACCCGTCGGCGCGCGCGATGGCGGCAAGCGTAATGCCGGCTGCATCGGCCATCCGTACTGCCAGCGCGGTGGGAGCGGAAACCGCAACCATCACGGTTGCGCCCATCGCCGCGGTTTTCTGCACCATCTCGATGGAGACGCGGCTGGTCAGCAATACCATGCCGTCTTCGACGGATGTCTTTTCCAGCGCCAGCGCGCCGGCAAGCTTGTCGAGCGCGTTGTGGCGGCCGACATCCTCGCGTAGCGCGATGATACCGCGCCCCGACTTCCAGAAGGCCGCGGCGTGCACCGCGCGGGTTTCAATATTGATGGTTTGCAATGGTGGAATGCTCTGCATTGCCGCCATTATCTCTCGCGACGAGAAGCTTCGGCCCTGTGGGACAATAGCTGCTGGGCGAAGCGCCTCGGCAATCGAATCGATCCCGCAAATTCCGCAACCCGTGGGGCCTGCGATATGCCGCCGCCGGTCATTGAGGCGGTCCGCCCGCGCCTGCGATAGCCACATCCGCAATTCGATCCCGTCGTCGAGGTCGACGATATCGAGCGAGTGGATATCGTCCGGCGTTTGCACGATGCCTTCGCTCAGGCTGAACCCGACCGCGAAGTCCGCAAGATTTCGCGGCGTGCCCATCATCACGGCATAAGTGCCGCCATTATAGGTGAGGGCAATCGCGGTTTCCTCCGGAATGGTGCGCGCGCCGTCGTTCAGGCTTCCATCGCGCCAGACCCGCCGATCAACCGTGCATACCGGCTTGCGCATCCGGCTACTCCGCGGCTTCCACCGAGGGTACGATCCGGCGCGAGTGGCGCGCTTGTTCGTCGTAGGCCTTTTGCCACTCCGATGGACCGTTGGATGGCGATATCTGGACCGCCGTGACCTTGTATTCCGGGCAATTGGTGGCCCAGTCGGAATATTCCGTCGTGATGACGTTGGCCTGCGTGTCCGGATGATGGAATGTGGTGTAGACTACGCCCGGCGCGACGCGTTCGGTAATCAGCGCGCGCAAGGTGGTTTCCCCGGCGCGGCTTGCGAGCCTGACCCAGTCGCCGTCGCGCACGCCGCGCTGCTCGGCGTCGTGGGGGTGGATCTCGAGCCGGTCTTCCTCGTGCCAGACGATGTTGTCGGTTCGCCGCGTCTGCGCGCCGACATTGTACTGGCTGAGAATCCGCCCCGTGGTCAGGAGCAGCGGGTAGCGCGGACCGGTACGCTCGTCGGTCGGGATATATTCGGTGATGACGAACTTGCCCTTGCCGCGCACGAAGCCGCCAATGTGCATCACCGGCGTGCCCTCCGGCGCCCTTTCGTTGCAGGGCCACTGCAGCGAGCCGAGCTCGTCGAGCTTCGCATAGGAGACGCCCGCAAAGGTCGGCGTCAGCGCCGCGATCTCGTCCATGATTTCGGACGGATGGGTGTAGTTCATCTCATAGCCCATCGCCTTGCCGAGGCGGATGGTCACTTCCCAGTCGGCCAGCCCGTTGCGCGGCGTCATCACCTTGCGGACGCGCTGAATGCGGCGTTCGGCATTGGTGAAGGTGCCGTCCTTCTCGAGGAAAGTCGATCCCGGCAGGAAGACATGCGCGTAGTTCGCGGTCTCGTTGAGGAAGAGGTCGTGGACGATGACGCATTCCATCGCCGACAGCGCCGCCACGACGTGCTTGGTGTTGGGGTCGGACTGCAGGATGTCTTCGCCCTGCACGTAGAGCCCCATGAAGGTGCCCTCGATGGCGGCATCGAACATGTTGGGAATCCGCAAGCCGGGCTCCTTGTTGAGCCTGACGTTCCACATCGCTTCGAAGGATTCGCGCACCGCATCGCCACTGATGTGGCGATAACCCGGCAGTTCATGCGGGAACGAGCCCATGTCACAGGAGCCCTGCACGTTGTTCTGGCCGCGCAACGGGTTCACGCCGACGCCGGGCCGGCCGATATTGCCGGTCGCCATGGCGAGATTGGCAATCGCGATCACAGTGGTCGAACCTTGGCTGTGTTCGGTCACGCCGAGCCCGTAATAGATCGCGGCATTGCCACCGGTCGCGAACAGGCGCGCGGCGGCGCGCAATTCCTTCGGGTCGACACCAGTTGCTATCGCTGTGGCTTCCGGGCTGTTCTTCGGCAGCGAAACGAAGGTTGCCCAATCCTGGAACTCGCTCCAGTCGCAGCGCTCCCGCACGAAAGCCTCGTTGACCAGGCCTTCGGTGACAATCACATGCGCCATCGCCGTCAGCACGGCGACATTGGTCCCCGGCAATAGCGGCAGATGATGCCGGGCTTCGACATGCGTTGAACGAACCATATCGATGCGCCGTGGATCGACCACGATCAGCTTGGCGCCGCTGCGCAGGCGCTTCTTCATGCGCGAAGCGAAGACGGGATGCGCATCGGTCGGATTGGCGCCGATGATCATCACCACATCGGTATGCTCGACGGAATCGAAGTCCTGGGTGCCGGCCGAGGTGCCGAAGGTGGTCGCCAGCCCATAGCCGGTCGGGGAATGGCAGACGCGAGCGCAGGTGTCGACATTGTTGTTGCCAAAGCCGGCGCGGATCAGCTGCTGCACCAGATAGGTTTCTTCGTTGGTGCAGCGCGACGACGTAATGCCGCCGACAGAGTCGCGGCAGTATTTGGCCTGGATTCGCTTGAACTCGGAAGCCGCATAGTTGAACGCTTCATCCCACGACACTTCGCGCCAGGGATCCGTGATTTTTTCCCGGATCATCGGGTGGAGAATGCGTTCCTTGTGGGTGGTGTAACCCCAGGCGAAGCGGCCCTTGACGCAGGAATGCCCGCGATTGGCCTTGCCGTCCTTGAAAGGAACCATGCGGACGACTTCCTCGCCACGCATTTCGGCCTTGAAGGTGCAACCGACGCCGCAATAGGCGCAGGTCGTCACCACGGAATGTTCGGGCTGGCCGATTTCGATGACCGATTTTTCAGTCAAGGTCGCGGTCGGGCAGGCCTGAACGCAGGCGCCGCAGGACACGCATTCGGAGCCAAGGAAGCTCTCGCTCATGCCCGGCGAGACCCGGCTGTCGAAGCCGCGTCCCGAAATGGTCAGCGCAAATGTGCCCTGGACCTCCTCGCAGGCGCGCACGCAGCGCGAGCAGACGATGCATTTCGAGGGATCGTAGGTGAAATACGGATTGGACTCATCCTTCGGCATCCAGGCCGCGTTCGCGGCGCCGTTGGTTTTGGCGAAGACGTGGTTTTCGCGCTCATAGCCATAGCGTACTTCGCGCAGGCCGACCGCGCCTGCCATGTCTTGCAACTCGCAGTCGCCATTGGCCGCGCAGGTCAGGCAATCCAGCGGATGATCGGAGATGTAAAGCTCCATCACGCCTTTGCGGAGATTCTTCAACCGCTCGGTCTGGGTGTGCACCACAAGGCCCGGCATGACGGGCGTGGTGCAGGAAGCCGGCGTTCCCGCGCGACCCTCGATCTCGATCAGGCACATCCGGCAGGAGCCGAACGCGTCCACCATGTCGGTGGCGCAGAGTTTTGGAATTTGCGTGCCGGCTTCCATCGCCGCACGCATGATCGAGGTGCCTTCCGGCACGCTGACGCTCTTTCCGTCGATGGTGAGCGTGACCATGGTCTCGGATTTGGAGCGCGGCGTTCCGAAATCGATTTCCTGGATCAGCGACATGGCGGTCGTCCTTTATTCCGCAGCTTGCAGGCGAGTTGGAGCCGGGCCGAAATCCTCCCGGAAATGCTTCAGCGCGCTCATGACGGGGTAGGGTGTGAAGCCGCCAAGCGCGCAAAGCGAGCCGAATTTCATGGTGTTGCAGAGGTCTTCGACGACGGCGATGTTTTCAGCGACCCGTTCGCCGGCGCGAATTTTGTCGATGGTCTCGGCACCGCGGGTCGAGCCGATCCGGCAAGGTGTGCACTTGCCGCAGGATTCGATGGCACAGAATTCCATCGCAAAGCGCGCCTGCTTCGACATGTCGACGGTGTCGTCGAACACCACGATCCCGCCATGGCCGATCAGGCCGTCACGCGCTGCGAAGGCTTCGTAGTCAAACGGCGTATCGAACAGCGCGCGCGGGAAGTAGGCGCCAAGCGGCCCGCCGACCTGAACGGCGCGCACCGGACGGCCTGTAAAGGTGCCGCCGCCGATGTCGTCGACCAGTTCGCCGAGCGTGATGCCAAAGGCGACCTCGAACAGTCCGCCATGCTTCACATTGCCGGCAAGCTGGATCGGCATGGTGCCGCGGGATCGGCCCATGCCGAAATCGGCATAGGCTTTGGCGCCGCCGGCGAGAATGAAGGGGATCGCCGCAAACGACAGCACGTTGTTGATCACGGTGGGGTTGCCGAACAGGCCCTTATGAGCCGGCAAGGGCGGCTTGGCGCGGACGATGCCGCGGTGGCCCTCGAGGCTTTCCAGCAGCGAGGTCTCTTCGCCGCAAACATAGGCGCCGGCGCCGACCCGGACTTCAAGATCGAAGCTGTGCGGGGTATCGCCAATACGTGGACCGAGATAACCGCCGCGCCTCGCCGCCGCGATGGCTGCGTTCATCGCCTCGACCGCGTGCGGATATTCCGAGCGGATGTAGATGTAGCCTTTGGTGGCGCCGACGGCGACGCCCGCAATGGTCATGCCTTCGATCACCACGAAGGGATCGCCTTCCATGATCATGCGGTCGGCAAAGGTGCCGCTGTCGCCTTCGTCGGCGTTGCAGACGACGTACTTCCGGTCGGCGGTGGTCTGGGCCACGGTCTTCCATTTGATGCCGGTCGGAAAACCGGCGCCGCCGCGGCCGCGCAAGCCAGAGGTGGTGACATCGGCAAGGATCAAGTCCGACGTCAGCGTCAGCGCGCTTTCCAGTCCCTTGTAGCCGCCGTGGGCGCGGTAATCCTCGAGCGAGCGCGGATCGACCACGCCGCATCGCGCGAAGGTCAGGCGGGTCTGCCGTTTCAGCCAGGGAATTTCCTCGGTGATGCCGAGCCGCAGTGGATGCGGGCCGTCGGCGAGCATCGCTTCGAGGACCGACGTGGCATCGGTCGCTGTCACGGGACCGAACGCGACGCGGCCTTTCGGGGTAGCGACCTCGACCATCGGCTCCAGCCAGTACAGGCCGCGCGAGCCGGTTCTGATGAATTCGACCGCAGTGCCGCGCTTTGTTGCGGCCTGCGCCAGAGCTAAAGCTACCTCATCAGCGCCGACGGCGACCGCACCCGCGTCACGCGAGACGAAAATACGCAAGTTCATCGTTGCGCCTCCGCGACCAGCGCGTCGATGCGCGATTCATCCAATCGTCCGACCACGCGGCCGTTGAGCATCGCCGATGGCGCCGTGGCGCAGAGCCCGAGGCAATAGATCGGCTCCAGCGTGACGCGTTCATCAGGCGTGGTGTTGCCCAGGGCTATTCCGAGTTTGGTTTCCGCGCGCGCGGCAAGCGCGCCGCCGCCAGCAGCCTGACAGGCCTCAGCGCGACACAGTTTCAGCACATGTCGGCCGGCGGGCTTGTGACGAAAATCGTGGTAGAATGTGAATACGCCGTGGACCTCGGCGCGCGACAGGTTCAATGCCGATGCGATCATGGGAATCGCCGGCTCCGGCACGTAGCCGAAGGCCTCCTGAAGCGCGTGCAGGATTACCAGCGTCGGACCTTCAACGCGGGCGTGCTCGGCGATGATTTCGGCTCCGCGCGTGGCGTTCCATGGTTCGTAAACTGTCATGATCCACGCTCTCTATCAGAGGCCTGTCACCAAACTTATGAGAATCGGAATCACTCCAAAGATCAATAAAGCTGTCTCATGTGGCGATAGGGAAAGGCGATCAATAGGAATATGAAATGAAGTGATATGAAATTAGGATGATACCGCCATAGCGTTTAAAGCACGGGCTTTTTGCATCCTGGTTTTGGCGGAGGCGTGATATTCCTAACCCTGAAACCGTTGGGGGTCTTTTTGATCGACAAGCTTGAACTTCTGCTTGCGCTCGCCAAGGAACGCCACTTCGGGCGTGCCGCGGAGGCCTGCGGCGTTACCCAGCCGACGATGTCGACCAGCCTCAAGCAGCTCGAGGAAATCCTCGGCGTGATGCTGGTGCAGCGAGGCTCGCGGTTTCAGGGTTTTACGCCCGAAGGCGAACGCACGCTTGACTGGGCGCGGCGCATCGTCGGCGACGCCCGCGCGATGCGGCAGGAAATCAACTCGCTGAAGGAAAAGCTATCCGGCGAAATCCGGATTGCGGCGATTCCGACCGTACTTGGCATGGTGGCTTCCTTGACGACGCCGTTTCGCGCGCGCCATCCCGACGTTCGCTTTCGGGTCGTGTCCTGCACCTCGGCCGACGTGCTGGGTCTTCTGGAAAATCTCGAGGTCGACGCCGGTTTGACCTACATCGAGAACGAGCCGATCGGCAAGGTCCGCACAATTCCGCTCTATAAGGAGAGCTACCGGCTTCTGACTTCGCCCGATGGCATGTTCGGCGATCGCAAACAGGTCACCTGGACGGAGGTCGGGCAGGTTCCGTTGTGCCTGCTGACGCCGGACATGCAGAACCGGCGCATCATCGATCGCGCCCTGCGCTCGGTGGGGGCGGAGGCAACGCCGACACTGACCTCGAATTCGCTGCTGGTTCTTTACACCCACGTCAAGACCGGCCGCTGGGCGAGCGTGATGCCGGCGAAGCTTGCGGAAACGCTTGGGTTGGCGGATGCCGTCCGCAGCATTCCGATCGTCGATCCCGACGTCACTTACAGCATCGGCATGGTGATTCCGCAGCGGGACCCGATGACGCCGCTGATTGCCGCGCTGGTCCAGATTGCGCGGGAAGTTGCCCCGACGCTGGAGACCTGAAGGTTTCAACGTCAAGGTCAGGCTGCTGCGGATATCTTTTCCCTGGCCTTGCGGGCATCGCGCGGCAGCGACACCCGGACCACCGTGCCGGTGCCGAGCTTCGAGCGCAGCCGCATCGATCCGCCGTGCAGATTGGCCAGCGATCGCGCGATCGCCAGCCCCAGCCCCGAGCCGTGATAGGTCTTGGTCAACTGGCTTTCGACCTGCTCGAACGGCCGGCCCAGCCGCTGCAGCGATTGCGGCGCGATGCCGATGCCGGTGTCGGCAATCAGTAGCACGATGGAATCCTCGACCAAGCGGCTGCGGACGATCACCTTGCCGCCGTCGGGTGTGAATTTGACGGCGTTGGACAAGAGGTTGACGATGATCTGCTTGGTCGCCCGGCGATCCGCCACCACCGAAATCGGGCCGTCGATGTCGGCGTCGAGCAGCAAGGTTCTTGTCGTCGGCGCGCCCGGACACCACGCGCAAGGATTCGGCCAGCGTCTTCGACAGATCGAGCTGCTCCATGTCGAGCTTCATCCGGCCGGCCTCGATCTTCGACATATCCAGGATGTCGTTGATCACTTCGAGCAGATAATGCCCGCTGGTTAGGATGTCGTGGCAATATTCCTGATATTTCTCCGATCCGAGCGTGCCGAACATGCCGCTTTCCATGATTTCGGAGAATCCGATGATGGCGTTGAGCGGCGTGCGCAGCTCGTGGCTCATATTGGCGAGGAATTTGGACTTGGTCTGGTTGGCTTCCTCGGCGCGGGTCTTTTCCCTGGAGTATTTCTCGGCGAGATCGGCAAGTTCGATGGCCTGCCGTTCGAGTTCGCTCTGCGAGCGTTTCAGGTCGATCACCGTGGCGCGCAGCCGAAGGTCGTTCTCGACCAGCTTCTGTTCGTGCTCCTTGATGCGGGTGATGTCGGTTCCGACCGAGACGTAGCCGCCGTCCTTGGTCCGGCGCTCGCTGATATGCAGCCAGCTTCCGTCGTCGAGCTGCGCCTCGAAGGTTCGCGCGCCCGGCGCCTGGTTGGCGACCTCGTGCAGGCGGGTGCGGACCTCCGGCATTCTGCCGACCTCGATCACGGTTTCATAGGACGTGCCCGGCGTCACCGCCGAATCCGGCAGCTTGTGCAGTCGCTGGAAGTGCGAATTGCAGAGCACCAGGCGGTCTCCGGCATCCCACAGCACGAAGGCTTCCGGGATGGTCTCGATCGCATCGCGCAGCCGCAAATCGGCCTCGACCGTTTTCTCCGCGAGGCTCTTCTGCTCGGTGATGTCGACGGCGATGCCGATCAGATGCAGGCCGGCATCGGCCGCGCCCTGGCTGAGCTCGCAGCGCACCCGCAGCCAGATCCAGTGGCCGTCGGTGTGCTGCATGCGGAAGGTCTGGTCGATATGATTGATCTTCGAGGAGATGAGCTGGTCGGCGATCTCGAACAGGTCGATGTCGTCGGATTTCACCAGCGCGTTGACCTCGCCGAACGTCAGGAGGTCGCTGCGGTTCTCGAGGCCGAGCATCGTGAACATCGATTGCGACCAGAAGATTCTGCCGCGCGAGAGGTCCCAATCCCACAATCCGCAGCGGCCGCGATTGAGCGCGGTATCGATCCGCCCGCGCACGGCGTCGTTGATGAGATCGCCTTCGCGCGCGCGGGTCGATTGCCAGTGGAATGCGAAGCCCAGGATCAGCACCACAAAGCCCGTGGTGGCGGAAAGCGTCACCGACAAGGCTGCGTCCGACCGCCAGATCGAATCCGATCTTTTCCTGGATGACGATCACCTGGCCGGGCAGCGACCTTGACGACGTGCCGAACTGCCAGCGCTTCACCGCCGTTCGGCAGCGTGATGTCGGTTACGCCGGCGGGCTGGCCGGATGCGGCCGAGCGGCAGCACCGCGCTGATGACGTCGAGGATGCGGTTGGTGTCGCCGATCCCCGATTCGATCGGGACACGGGCGAGGATGCGCTGGTCTATGCCGGTGACGATGACGTGCCTGCCGGCCGCGATCGCCCATGACGGAATGAGGCCGGGCAGCAGTAGTTGCAGGCGATCGAATGATGCCACGCGATCCTGTCGAACCGAAGCGATGCGGTCGAGACGTTCGGCGAGCAAATCGGCGACGGCTGCGAGGTCGCGCTTGATCGCCGCGCGCTTCTGGCGGCTCTGATCGATCACCTGCACGAAGGCGCCAAGGCAGATGGTGATCAGGAACGCGATGATGAGGGTGGGCACGGCACGACGCAGCGCAGGCTCCGCTAACAGCAGCCTGTGGTAGGCTGGTTTTGCGATCGATTGCGCCAATCCCTTGATCGAATCGGATTGGACGCACGCGCTCGCCGCGTGTGCGCGCGCCATGCCGTTGGCCCCCTTGGAAACTTTTTTCTACCCCGTTCGGAAGAACCCCAGTTGCTTCCGAATCAGATTCATTTGAATCCAGTTTTTGCGGGCTGTCGAGAGTCAACAATTCGTTAAGGCAAATAAATCTTGTCCACGGAGAATCAGGTCTCGCGAAATTCCCGCAAAAATACCTGTCAGGTGAGTCCGAAAAGGGAACGCGCGCCGCTTCGGAAGCGGGCTAGGCGTTCGGCGGCTCGGCGTGACTGATCACGCGCTTCACGGTCGGGAAGGCGCGCCGCAAGGCGCGCTCGATCTCATCGACATTCTCGTGGACCTTGATCACGCTCATCGACGGCGCGGCGCGGCAATGGAAGTTCACGATTTCGCCGGCGTCGGTATCGCGCACGCGCACGCTGTGGATGTCATGGATCGCGCCGTCGGCGGCAAATTGCGACAGCGCTGTCTTGATGGCCTCGACCCGGTCCGGCGCGGCATCGGTACCGTGCGGCAATTCCGGTTCCAGCGGCTCGATATGGGTGTCGACCTCGACGTCCTCGCCGAATTCGTCGCGAATGTTCCGCTCCAGCCCTTGGGCGATGTCGTGGGCCGCCGTCAGCGCCATGTCGCCGTCGACCTCGAGGTCGATGCTGACGGTGAGCTTGCCGCCGAGATCGTGAACGGTGACGTGGTGAACGGCGAGACCGGAATTGCGGGCGATCACCATGATGCGTTCGCGGACGCTCTCATTGTCGCGCGCGACCGGGACGGCGGTGAAGGTCAGGTCGGCATCTTCGAGCGCCTTGGCAACGGCGGCTTGCGCCTTTCGCTTGATCTCGTCGACGCGGTCGATCGGGTAGGTGCGCGGCACCTGCACGATCGCATCGATGAAGTGCGTCGAACCCACCATCCGCACCCGCAGCCGTTCGACATCGACCACGCCCGGGACCGCGCGTGATCGCGGCGGCGGCTTGTTCCGCCACGCCTTCGGGCGCGCGATCGAGCAGGGTCTCGACGGTGGAGCGTGCCAGCCGCAGGCCCAGCATCGCGATCATGATCGCCACGCCGACGGCGGCGGCGGCATCGCCCCAGGCATAGCCGAGCCCGGAAAGCCCAAGTCCGATAATGACGGCAACCGAGCCGAGCACGTCGGATGCAAAATGCAGCGCGTCGGCGGCCAGCGCCTGGCTCTTGGTGTCGAGCGCGGCGCGGTGCAGCGCCCGGGCGCGCCAGAAATTCACGGCAATGTCGAGGACCAGCACGATAAACGGAATCGCCGATAACGTCGGCGGCGGAGCGCCTTCGCGCAGGCGGCTGTAGGATTCGACCAGAATGCCGCCGGCCAGCACATAGAGCATCGCGATGACGCCGAGCGCCGACACGCTCTCGAGCTTGCCGTGGCCGTAGTGATGTTCCTCGTCCGCCGGACGGTCGGAAACCCGCACCACCATCCAGGTGACGACGGTTGCGACCACATCGACCGAGGAGTGCAGTGCTTCGGAGATCAGCGCCAGACTGCCGATGGCGATGCCGACCACGAATTTGGCCGTGGCCATGCCGGCGCTGGCGAAAATCGAAATCGCCGCGACGCGCGATTTGGTGCTGTGATCGGCGTGACCCATGGGCGCGGGTTTAGCAGCCAGTCATTGAACATTAAAGACGGCGCGGAGACGCAATCGCAAATCAGTTACAACAGCGATAACAAGCGGTTGCCAGCCAATTTTAAAGCGTCACGACGATCTTGCCGAGATGCTTGTTGGCTTCCATGCGTTCGAACGCCTTGCCGATCTCGTCGAAGGGAAAAACCTTGTCGATCGGCAATTGCAACTTGCGCGATTCCACCGCCGGCCAGATGTCCTTGCGGACTTCGTCGAAAATCTCGCGGATCTCTTCCATCGTGCGGCTGCGGAAGGTGACGCCGACATAGTCGATGCGGCGCGCGGCGTGCAGGTCGAAATTGAAATCGGCATGGGTGCCGCCGAGCCGGCCGACATTGACGATGCGGCCCTTGATCCGGGTGGCCTTCAGGTTCTGGCTGGCGACCTTGCCTGAAATCTGATCGACGATCAGGTCGACGCCTTCGCCGGAGGTCGCCTGAAGCACCTGATCGACCCAGCCTGGATCGCTGGAATCGACCGCGAGATCAGCGCCGAATTCCTTTAGCCGGGCGCGGCGCCCCGGATCGGTTGACGAACCCACGACGAGTCTTGCGCCCTTGTACTTGGCGATCTGCATCGCCATCAGACCGACGCCGGAACTGGCGCCTTGAATCATGACGGCTTGTCCGGGCTGCAAGCCGCCGACGGTCACGACCGCGTTGTGCATGGTGGCGAGCGCGACCGGCAGGGTGCAGGCTTCCTCGAAATTCATGTTCGATGGCGTGCGGAACAGCCGGCCATGATCGGCCAAGGTATATTCCGCGAAGGCGGCTGCGCCCGAACCCATCACCTTGTCGCCGACCTTTACTCCCCGGGCTTGCGGCCCGACCTCGGCGATCTCGCCCGCCCATTCCATGCCCAGCACTGTGCCGGCGCCGCCGATGCTGCCATGGGCGTGCCCCTTGGTCATGCCGAGGTCAGCGCGATTGAGGCCGCATGCGCGCACGTGGACCAATACCTGCGTGCCCTTCGCAGAGGGTTTGGCGACTTCGGTGATTGCAGCGCCGTTGGCGCCATAGACATAGGCCTTCATGCGACCATTCCTGGTTGGTGTTGAGGAGGCAGCGCTTATTCGGCGGCTTGACGGCGGTTGCCGGAGATCATGCCTTCGAGCCGTCCCTGGATGATGGTTTCCGCCTCGCGCATGATGCGGGACACAAGCTCGCCACAGCTCGGAATATCATGGATCAGTCCCTGGACCTGTCCTGCGGACCAGATGCCTTCGTCGGCGTCACCGGTAGCGTAAACCATCTTGCCGCGTGCGCCGGCGACGAGATCGCGGACCTGATCGAAAGTAGCGCCTTCCTTCTCCATGGCGACCACCTTCGTGGAGATCGCGTTCTTGGCGACCCGCGAGGTGTTCCGCATGGTGCGGAAGATCAGCTCGGTCTCGCGCTCGTCATTGGCGACGATTTTTTCCTTGATCCTCTGATGGATCGGGCTTTCTTTGGTGCACATGAAGCGCGTGCCCATGTTGATGCCTTCGGCGCCGAGCGCCAGCGCAGCCACCAGCCCGCGGCCGTCGCCGAAACCGCCGGATGCGATCATCGGAATTTTCACCTTGTCGGCTGCACCCGGAATGAGGATCAGTCCAGGCGTATCATCCTCGCCGGGATGGCCGGCGCATTCAAAACCGTCGATCGAAATCGCATCGACCCCCATGCGCTCCGCCGACAGCGCGTGGCGGACGCTGGTGCATTTGTGCACGATCACGACGCCGTGCTTCTTGAATTCGGTAACGTGCTCCTGCGGCTTGTTGCCGGCGGTCTCGACAATCTTGATGCTGCTCTCGATGATGGCCTGGCGATATTCCGCGTAGGGAGGGGGCTTGATCGACGGCAGAATGGTCAGGTTGACGCCGAACGGCTTGTCGGTCAGGCCGCGGCAGCGCGCGATTTCCTTTGTCAGATCCTCCGGCGTCGGCTGCGTCAGCGCAGTGATGAAGCCGAGCGCACCGGCGTTGGCGACGGCGGCGACCAGTTCTGCCCGGCCGACCCATTGCATCCCGCCTTGGACGATCGGATGTTCGACGCCGACGAGCTCGGTAAAACGTGTCTTGATCATCGCCTTCCTCTGAACCTTTTCCTTAAGGCGCGGATGGCGCGCCTTGATCTCTTTTGGTTTTT
This sequence comes from uncultured Alphaproteobacteria bacterium, assembly GCA_963722265.1. GTDB lineage: Bacteria > Pseudomonadota > Alphaproteobacteria > Rhizobiales > Xanthobacteraceae > Bradyrhizobium. The sequence continues at coordinate 1,457,296 of CAVRKR010000006.1, forward strand.
TGGAAAGGACAGGATGCCGTCACGATCAGCAAATGTCTATGGGTGCGCGACACCGCAGCGCGGACGCATGACGCGCTCTTGATCGGTAATTAGTAATATGGGCCGCGCGCGGGCGGTGTGCGTCAGGCCGGGATGGCCTGTGCAGCCATTGCCTCTTCGTCGAAGGCCGTCGAAATATCGCGAATGCTGATCACGCCGCACAGGCTGTAGTCGTCGATGACCGGCAAATGGCGGATATGGTGCTTGTTCATCAGATGCCGAACATCTTCGAGCGAGTCGCTCGAAGTACAGGAGACCAGTTGCTGAACCGAGATCAGCTGCGAAACCTTCATGTTGATTCCGGCCGCGCCATGGTCGGCGATGGCACGAACGACGTCGCGTTCTGTAAACATGCCGACGGCGGTATTGCCCTCGGTCCGGACAACGTCCTTGACCACAAGCGCGCTGACATTGCTGGCGCGCATCAGTTGGGCCGCAATTCCCACTGTTTCGTTCATTCGAATGGTTGCAATACGCGCGGTTTTTTTGCGCAGGATGTCTCCGACTTTCATCGCAAGCTCCTTCAGGTCGGCCGCAAGAGACAGCGTGTGGATGACCAAATATTGGTATACATTATACCAATTGTCAATTCGGTCTTCACAGAAATCGATGACGCAAAGCGGCAGTAATATTGACGCTTCTAAGCTCCTGCCGATTGTGTACCGCTTATTCGGCAGAAGAAAGAATTATTTGTTGTATTTTGTATTCCAGAAAACCGAACAAAAAAAGGGGCGCGTCTGGCGCGCCTCCCCATCCGTCAGGATGGGCGCTTCTCTCGGTTCGGAATTGCGTGTCCTTAGGCAGCCGAGGCTGCCCGACGCGGTTCAGAACCAAGGATACACAGCCCGAAAGCCAGCAACTACCGTCAGCATCATGGTCGCGGAGAGGCCGGCAATGCAGAACATCGCGGTTTGGAACAGACTGTTCCCGTTGGAATAGAGCATCTTGCTTGCGTTATGCATGGTCTACACCTTTGCCCCTGTGAATTTGGGCCGGAGTTACCCCGGTCGCAGGTGCAAGAACGTATCTTTGCTCCCTTAAAGAGGGGCTTACCGACCGCCCTGCGGAAGCTTTCGCCGGAGGGTTTGTAAAGGCATGGTTAAAAAATCAGAATAGTGTTGCAGACGACGAGGTCTTACCTGTTGCGGTCGAACCGCCCCATCAAGCGTCCGCATTGACCGGCAACCGCAGCGCGCACGTCAGACCCGCTACGTGATGCGTTCATGGACGTTCAATTGCCTTTGGCCGTATCTCAAGATCGGCGGGTATGCACCGCCGATTGAACGTGATGATTCAGCGGGCCATCATCCGTGAGCGCATCGGTTTAAGGATGAACAGTGCTAACGCCACGACCACGATGTTCATGATGGCGGTCAGCAAGAATACGAGATGCCAACTTCCAGTTGACGTTTTGATCATGTTGGCAACCGGAACCAGGAACGCAGAAGTGCCTTTCGCCGTATAGAGCAGGCTGAGATTCACTGTCGCAAATTTTGGTCCAAAGGTGTCGGTGCAGGTTGAGGGAAACAGGCTGAATATCTCGCCCCAGGTCAGGAAGATCAGGGCTGCGAAAACCACGAAAGCCCACGGCGCGGTGCCAAGCGTCCCGAGCAACCAGTAAGCCGCGGCTCCCAAACCGAACGCGACTGCCATCGTGTATTCGCGGCCGATCATGTCCGAAATCCAACCGAACAGCGGGCGAGCCGTTCCGTTCGCGACGCTGTCGATGATCAGTGCGGCCGTGAGAGTCGACGCTCCGAAGAATATGATGGTATTTCCGACGTTGAAATCCTTCGCGATCGGCGCGATTTGGGCTGTTGCCATCAGGCCGCTGGCGGAGACCATAACGAACATGACGTAGAGAAGCCAAAATACCGGTGCGGCCAAGACCTCCGTCGGCGAATAGTTGCGCGAAGACTGCGCGACCTTCGCGGCGGGCGCGGCGGCCAGCTCGCCGGGCTCCGGCGCTCGCAAAATCCAAGCCAAGATGAAGACCACCCCGCCTTGAAACAGCCCAAACCACAAAAAGGCTGCTTCGTAGCCGCTGGTGGCTATTACGTAGCGAATGGGAATGACGGTAAGAGCGGCACCGGCGCCATAGCCCGCGGCGGTAAGGCCGACTGCAAGACCGCGCCGATCGGGAAACCATTTCACCGCGAGGCCGACGCATGTGGCATAAACCGCCCCGCCCCCCGTACCGCCGACAACAGCGCCGATGTACAACATCGTCAATGTGTCCGCATACGCGTTTATGACCCAGCCAAGTGCGACCATGATCCCACCGAACGCGACGACGATCTTCGCTCCACGCGGACCAAGCTGGTCGACAATCCAGCCCTCGATCGGCGTCAGCCAGGTCTCTAAGGCAATGAAGATGCTGAAGGCGAACTGGATCGCTGCGATGGACCAGCCATGCTTTGCCGCAATGGGATTGACGAAAAGCGTCCATCCATATTGCAGGTTGGCGATCATCACCATGCAGATGACGGCGAAGGTGAGTATCACCCATCGTTTCGTGCCGACCGCGAGCGGCCGCGCATCAAGTTGCGCTGCTGAGGTTTGTGTTGTGACTGTCATGATTCCTCCCCTGGTACGCTTCTTGTCTTGGCAGCGCTTCCGGCTGGCGCCATATTGGTATGTGATATGCCAGAGCGCAAGTCATTATTCGTGTTGGCAATCATTCAATATGCCGCAATGCCGCAGCGGCCCGCAAGAAGCCCGGAAGGCTGGGGCTTGGGCTGCAAGATGGTGGCCGCGGTTTATCCAGCAATAGAGAAGGTCGCCGTTGCGCAGCGTGATGCTAGCGTTCGTCACCAGGAGACGGTCGATCGCCGATAGCAGGCGGCTGAGCGATGAGTAATTAAAAAGGCCGCCCGGGGGTCCAGCGGCCTTAGTATTAGCTTGGCGAGGCTCCGTTATTCGGCGGCCACCTTCTGTGGCGGGTCGAGGGCGCCGGAATCGTGAATCTCCTTAACTTGATGGTCGGAGAAGCCAAGAACCTGCCGGAGGATCTCGTCGGTATGCTCGCCCAAAAGCGGCGAGCGCTTTACCTCGCTCGGGCTATCCGAAAGCTTAATCGGGTTGCCGACTGACAGGTATTTGCCGCGCTCGGGATGATCCACTTCGACGACCGTGCCGGTGGCGCGCAACGACTGATCCTCGGCCAATTCCTTCATCGACAGGATCGGACCGCAGGGAATGTCGTCCTTGTTGAGAATGTCCATCGCCTCGAACTTGGTCTTGGTCATGGTCCATTGCTCGATGCGCCCGAAGATTTCGTTAAGGCGCGTGAGCCGAGCCGGGGGCTTGGCGTAGTCGGGATGGGTCTTCCAGCCGGGTTCGCCAATCGCATCGCAGATCTTCTCCCACACCGCCGCCTGGGTGATGAAATAGATGTAGGCGTTGGGATCGGTCTCCCAGCCCTTGCACTTCAGGATGCGGCCGGGTTGACCGCCGCCGGAATCGTTGCCGGCGCGCGGCACCGCGTCACCGAACGGAATTCCTTCGCCGAACTGGCTGTATTCCGTGAGTGGCCCATGGGCGAGCCGCTGCTGATCGCGCAACTTGACGCGCGCCAGGTTCAGCACGCCGTCTTGCATCGCCACGGTGACGCGCTGACCTTGTCCGGTCATGGTGCGCTGGTAGAGTGCGGCGACGATACCGAGCCCAAGATGTAGCCCGGTGCCGCTGTCGCCGATCTGCGCGCCGGTCACGAGCGGCAGGCCATCACGGAAGCCCGTCGTCGATGCCGAACCGCCGGTGCATTGCGCGACGTTCTCATACACCTTGCAGTCTTCATAGGGACCGGGGCCGAAACCCTTGATCGACGCCACGATCATTCTCGGGTTGAGGCTGTGGATCTTTTCCCAGGGGAAGCCCATCCGGTCGAGCACGCCGGGGCCGAAATTTTCAACCAGCACGTCGCAACTCTTGATCAGTGCGGTGAGGACTTCCTTGCCCTTCGGGTTCTTGGTGTCGAGCGTGATCGAGCGCTTGTTGTGGTTGAGCATGGTGAAATAGAGGCTGTCCACCTTCGGCTTGTCCTGCAATTGACCGCGCGTGATATCGCCGACGCCGGGGCGCTCGACCTTGATCACATCGGCGCCGAACCAGGCCAACAATTGCGTGCAGGTCGGTCCCGATTGAACGTGGGTGAAATCGAGAATTCGAACGCCTTTGAGCGCCTTTGTCATCGTCTTGCTCCGTCTAAAATCGGCTCCTGCGCGAGCAGGAACAGGTGGATCTGTTGAGGTTATTTTTTACGCAGCGCGCTTTGCGGATTGAGGTTGCCGATCCGGCCGCTTTCCGAGCCCGCGGCGGGATCAATCACGGCGTTGATCAGGGTCGGTTTGCCGGAATCCATCGCCGCGTTCACTGCGCGCTTCAGTTCGTCCGGTGTCGTCGCGTTCACGCCGACGCCGCCGAACGCCTCCATCATCTTGTCGTAGCGCGAGCCCTTGACGAAGACGGTAGGCGCAGGGTCCGAACCAACGGAATTGACGTCGGTGCCGCGATAGATCCCGTCATTATTGAAGATGACGACGCAAACCGGCAGCTTGTAGCGGCAGATCGTTTCGACCTCCATGCCGGAGAACCCGAAGGCCGAGTCGCCTTCAACGGCCAGCACAGGCTTGCCGGTCTCGATCGCAGCCGCAATGGCATAGCCCATGCCGATGCCCATGACGCCCCAGGTGCCGACGTCGAGCCGCTTGCGCGGCTGATACATGTCGATGACGCCGCGCGCGAGATCGAGCGTGTTGGCGCCCTCGTTGACGAGAATGGCATCCGGCCGCTCCTTGACGACGGTGCGAAGCACCCCGAGCGCGCCATGATAGTCCATCGGCGAATTGTTGTTCATCAGCCGCGGCGCCATCTTGGCGACGTTTTCTTCCCGTTTCGAGCTGACGGTCTTGACCCAATCGGCTGGCGCCGCGGGCCAGTTGCCGCCCATCGCGGCAAGTAGCGCGGATACGCAGGAGCCGATGTCGCCGACGACCGGCGCGACGATCTCGACGTTGGAGTCCATTTCCTTTGGCTCGATGTCGATCTGGATGAATTTTTTCGGCGCATCGCCCCAGGTCTTGCCCTTGCCGTGCGACAAGAGCCAGTTGAGGCGGGCGCCGATCAGCATAACGACGTCGGCTTCCTTGAGCACCGTCGAACGGGCCGCGCCCGCGCACAACGGATGCAGATCGGGCAAAAGGCCTTTGGCCATGCTCATCGGCAGGAACGGAACGCCGCTTTTTTCGACCAGCGCGCGGACGTCGTCGTCGGCTTGTGCGTAAGCTGCGCCCTTGCCGAGAATGATCAGCGGACGCTTTGCATTCTTGAGAACATCGAGCGCGCGTTTGACCGCGCCAGCGGCGGGAATCTGAGCCGGCGCCCCGTCGATAACCTTGACCAGCGATTTCTTGCCGGCCTCGGCGTTCATCACTTGCCCGAAAAGCTTGGCGGGAAGATCGAGATAGACGCCGCCCGGCCGTCCCGATACCGCAGCACGAATCGCGCGCGCGATACCGATACCGATATCGGCGGCATGCAGCACGCGGAATGCGGCCTTGCAGAGCGGCTTGGCAATCGCAAGCTGATCCATCTCCTCATAGTCGCCCTGCTGCAGGTCGACGATCTCGCGCTCCGACGAGCCGGAGATCAGGATCATCGGGAAGCAGTTGGTGGTGGCATGAGCGAGTGCGGTGAGGCCGTTGAGGAAGCCGGGCGCCGATACGGTGAGGCAAATGCCGGGCTTCTTGGTCAGAAATCCCGCGATCGATGCCGCATTGCCGGCGTTCTGCTCGTGGCGAAACGAAATGACGCGGATGCCCGCGGCTTGCGCCATGCGACCGAAATCGGTGATCGGGATGCCGGGCACGCCGTAAATTGTGGTCAGCCCGTTGAGCTTGAGCGCCTCGATGATGAGGTTAAAGCCGTCTGTGAGCTCCTGCTCTGCGCCAGCCGTTTTCGTCTCGATGCTCTGTACCGATGCGGACATTCCGCTTCTCCTTGATCGTTTCTTGATGAGGACGAGTAGTCCTCCAATAGGTCACGCTTGCGCAGGATGTAGGAGCGTCAAAACAGTTCCTGGCCATGCGCTTCGACGTAAGCGGCAAGGCCGAGCGTGTGGTCTCGTGCGAGCCGTTCCGCAAGCTCGGTATCACGCTGTTCGAGGGCGTCAATGACCGCCATGTGCTCGGGCAGCGATTGTGCGATGCGGTCAGCACGCCCGATCGTCAATTGACGGTAGCCGCGCACATGCAGGAGGATATCGTTGGTCATATCGACCAGCACCGGCAACTCGCTGAGCGAGATCAGCGCCTGGTGAAATGCGATGTTGGCTTTCGAATATTCTTCGACGTGATCCTGCGGTAGGCGGTCTTTGCCAAAATCCTTGAAGAAATCGCGCAGCGCGGAAATGTCCTTTTTGCGCGCGGTAGTCGTGATCAATCGTGCCGCCATGCTTTCTAGCGCGGCCCAGGCACGGATCATGTCGACGATCTCGCTCTTGGTACGACGGACGACGACAATGCCGCGGCGCGGTACGGTCTTGACGAAGCCGTCCTGCTCTAGCATCGCGATCGCTTCGCGGATTGGTGTCCGGCTGACACCGAGGCGTTCCGAAAGCGCCCGCTCGTCGAGCATGACCGGCTCGGGCGTCGCATAGATGTCCATCTTGAGGATAGCTTCCTTCAAGGCCTCATAGGCCTTGTTCTTGAAGCTCGTCTCCGGCACGATCCGGACGACCGCAATTTCTGCCTCGGCCATGCTTGGCGGCGCCTTGGTTTGTTTCCGCGTGATCACGTTTGATCGTTTCCGTGGCTGCTAAGCTTTACCAGTACCACAGCTGAATCATTTTTTGGCATACCACATGCCAGAATGTCAAGTTACCCATAATTTCAGCACTTCCGTGACTTGACAAGTTCGTTTCTGGCATACCAAATGCCATGCGAACCAACTTCTCCGCGGCCTGAACATCGCCGCAGCGGACGCGCAAGCCGCGTTTGCAATCACCATGAAGACCGATCGAGTTTGACGGGCAAGTTATGATGCTGATGCCAGCATGTGTTGCCTGCGACCCAAGAACAGACGCCAGGGAGGAAGCCAATGTCGAATTCCAAAGATGCGGTCCGCAAAGTACTTGATTCGGTCAAAGCGGATAAACGCACAAGTCTGACGGCGCCCGAAGGCAAGCTGGTCTGCGATGCTTACGGCATCCCGGTCCCTAAGGAAGGCGTCGCCAAGTCCGCAACTGAGGCGGCAAAGATCGCTTCCGGCATGGGTTTCCCCGTCGTGATGAAAATTGTCTCCCCGGACATTCTGCACAAGACCGAAGCCGGTGGCGTGATGGTGGGCGTCAAGACCGCCGCCGACGCGGAGAAGAATTACGAGACCATTCTCGCAAACGCCAAGAGATACAAAGCCGACGCCAAGATCGAAGGCGTGCAGGTCCAACAGATGCTCGCCGGCGGTACCGAAGTCATCGTCGGCTCCATCACCGACGGATCGTTTGGCAAGCTCGTGGCCTTCGGCCTCGGCGGCGTGCTGGTCGAGGTTCTCAAGGACATCACTTTCCGTCTCGCGCCGGCCACCAAGGAAGACGCGCTCTCGATGCTCGACGGCATCCAGGCCCATGACATGCTGAAGGGCGTGCGTGGCGGCGATCCGGTCAATCGTGAGGCGCTCGCCGACGTCATCGTCAAGGTGTCTCGCCTCGTCAGCGATTTCCCCGAGATCGTCGAACTCGATCTCAATCCGGTGTTCGCCAGCAAAAAGGACGCGATTGCCGCCGACGTGCGCATCGTCGTCGACTTCGACTACAAGCCGCGCCCGGCGCCACGGCCGACCGAGGAAATCGTCGCCGCGATGAATCGCATCATGCAGCCCAAGGCGGTTGCCGTGATCGGAGCCTCATCTGAGGACGGCAAGATCGGCAACTCGGTGATGAAGAACCTGATCAACGGCGGCTACAAGGGCGACATCTATCCAATTCATCCCAAGGCCGCGGATATTTTGGGCTACAAGGCCTACAAGAGCGTCAAGGACGTGCCGGGCGTGATCGACACTGCGGTATTTGCGATTCCGGCGAAGTTGGTCGCCGGCGCGCTCGTCGAATGCGGCGAGAAGAAAATTCCTGGTGCCGTCCTCATTCCTTCCGGCTTTGCCGAAGCCGGTGCGCCGGAATTGCAGGCCGAGATCGTCGAGATCGGCAAGAAGTACAACGTCCGCCTGATGGGGCCGAACATCTACGGCTTCTACTATACGCCGGCCAATCTCTGCGCCACTTTCTGTACCGCCTACGACGTCAAGGGCCACGCGGCGCTGTCGTCGCAGTCCGGCGGCATCGGCATGGCGATCATCGGCTTTTCGCGTTCCGCCAAGATGGGCGTCTCCGCCATCGTCGGTCTCGGCAACAAGTCGGATATCGATGAGGACGATCTGCTCGCCTTCTTCGAGCAGGACCCGAACACCAACCTCATCGCGCAGCACTGCGAGGATTTGAAGGATGGCCGCGCCTTTGCCGAGGCCGCCAAGCGGGTTGCCAAGAAAAAGCCGGTCATCGTGCTCAAGGCCGGCCGCACCTCGGCTGGCGCGAAGGCCGCCTCGTCGCATACCGGCGCGCTTGCCGGCAACGACAAGATTTACGAGGACGTGTTCAGGCAATCCGGCGTGATCCGCGCCCGTAGCTTGAGACAACTGCTCGAGTTTGCGCGCGGCGTGCCGGTGCTGCCGACGCCGAAGGGCGAGAACATCCTGATCATCACCGGTGCGGGCGGCTCGGGCGTGCTGCTGTCGGACTCGGTCGTCGACAACGGTTTGCAATTGATGGCGATGCCGCCTGATCTCGATGCGGCGTTCCGCAAGTTCATCCCGCCGTTCGGCGCAGCCGGCAATCCGGTCGACATCACCGGCGGCGAACCTCCGATCACCTACGTCAACACCGTGAAGCTCGGCCTGTCCGATGATCGCATTCATGCGCTGATCCTCGGCTATTGGCACACGATCGTCACTCCGCCGATGGTGTTCGCCCGCAACATGGTGGAAGTGAAGAAGGAGATGGAGGCCAAGGGCTTCGTCAAGCCGATAGTCGCCTCGCTCGCGGGCGACGTCGAAGTCGAGGAGGCCGCCGAATATCTCTACCAGAACGGCATCCCGGCCTATGCCTATTCAACCGAATTGCCGGTCGAGGTACTGGGCGCCAAGTACAAATGGGCGCGCGGCGCGGGCCTCCTGTAACAACTCTGCGCGCCAGGCCGCCGAAATCCGAAGCCGCCCGGGTTTCCGGTTGGCTTTTTTTCGAGGTTGAACGAGATCACAACGCTTCGCGCACGCCGAGACCGAGCATGAAACGCTCTCTGATTTGAACGGGGTCGCGACGAGTCGTTCCGGTGCCAGGCTTATCGTCGATGCGCACCCCGATCAGTGTCGGCTCGGATGCCGACAAGGATTGATCGACCAGCCGCTCGAAATCCGCCTCATCCGCGGCCCAGGCGCTGTTGGCAAGCCCGGAACCGACGGCGATCGCGACAAGATCGGAAACGGCCGCCGCCGGTGTCGGCTGAGCGCCGGTGATCTGATAGATGCCGTTGTCCATCACGATCATCGTGAGGTTTTTGGGCCTGAGCGTCGCAATCGTCGACAGACAACCCAATTGCATCAGCAGCGAACCGTCGCCTTCAAGCGCAAAGACGCGGCGCTGCGGCTGGGCCAGCGCCACGCCGAGCGCGATCGGAAGGGCGAGCCCCATGCTGCCCAGCATGTAGAAATTCTGCGGGCGGTGGCCGGCGGCCCACAGATCGAAATTGGTGTTGCCGATGCCGCCGATGACTGCTTCCTCGTTCTTCAGCTTCGCAACCAGCCGCGAGGTGAGATCGAACCGGTTCATCACCTTGGTGTTGCGGGCAGGGGAGTTTTCCTGGCTGTTCATGCGATCGCTCACTTGTCGAACACCTTGCCGCCGGTCAACAGCGGCGACAGGATCAGCGCTACCGGCGCCTGCGTGGTGATGGCCTGCTTGATTGATCGGTCGACGATGAACTCGAACTCGTCGAGCCTTGTTGCGGTGTGATGCTCCATCGCCAGCGAATCTAGGACCGGCCGCATGGTGCGGCAAACCAGCGACTGTCCGTAGTTGAACTCGCCGAGCGTTCCGCGCTCGGACACGAACATGATCAGCGGGATCTGATAGGGGATCGCGAGCGAAGCCAGCACATTGGCCAGCGTCGCAAAGCCGGAAGTCTGCATCAGCACCGCGCCGCGCATTCCCCCCATCCATGCTCCGGAGACGATCCCAACCGCCTCTTCCTCGCGCGCGGTCGGAAACGTAGTGAAGAACGGATCGGCGTGAATTTCCTTGATCAACCTCGTCAGCACGCGGTCGGGAACGTAGGGCACGAGCCTGACATCGTTGCGCTTGAGCGTTTGCACCACCACCTCGTGCCAGGCCTTCTCGCCCAAAGCGGTAGGCGACATTTGTCCGTCCGCGGTCGCCATCGCATTCTCCTTCACCTTCGCAACGATCCTGGCGCGCAACGTGATCGCCGCCGTCCCGCTTGCCGCGCCGAAACTTGACGCGATCGGCGGGATTGTCAACATGTCCGGATCGTTGCCGCGACTTGCGCGCGCCGGCGATGTCGGCTGCGATGGCATGCCATAAGGGAACGAAAGAAAATTGGGAGGGCGCACCTTGAGAAGGTCGTTCTTGCGCGGCACATTGCCGGGCCGATGGCTGCGGGCGGCTCTGGCAGCATCGGCGTTGCTCGCAGCATTCGGAATCTTGTCCGCGCAGACGCCGTATCTGTCCCGGCCCGTGCATATTTTCGTACCCTACGCGGCCGGCGGCGGGGTGGATATTCTGGCCCGCACGCTGGGCGAAGCGGTGTCCCGGCAATGGGGCCAATCGGTAATTGTCGAGAACCGGCCGGGGGCGGGCGGCGTGATTGCCTCGCAAGCGCTCGCGACGTCGAAGCCCGACGGCTACACCCTCATTGTTGTGGCGAGCGGCCACGCCACAAATCCGCTTCTGTATCCCGAACTTCCCTACGACACCTTCAAGGATTTCACGCCGATTTCGCTGTTGGCCTCCTCGCCCAATATCCTGTTGGTGCGCGCCGATTCTCCATTCAAGACGCTGGGCGATCTCCTTGCGCAGGCGCGGGCGAAACCGGGAAGCCTGGCCTTCGGTCATGCAGGTAACGGAACATCGACGCATTTGGCGGGCGAACTTCTCAAGAGCCTCGCGGGGGTCGACATCGACGCGATTTCGTACAAGGGCGGTGCGCCAGCGATCAATGATCTGTTGGGGGGCCAGATTCCCATGTCGTTCAACAACGCGCCCGAAGCGTTGGGACAATTGGAAGCCGGCACGTTGCGCGCGCTTGCAGTAACCACCGCATCGCGGTCGCCGTTTCTGCCCAATGTGCCTGCGATTGCCGAGACCGTGCCCGGCTATGATACGGAAGTCTGGTGGGGCCTGTTGGGACCCGCCGGCATGTCGCCGGACCTTGCGGCGAGACTTTCGCGTGATTTCGTTGCAGCCTTGAACACTAACGAGGTCAAGGAACGGCTCGCCAAGCTGGGTGCTTCGCCGATCGGCAGTTCGCCGCAGCAGTTCGACGCCAAGATTCACGCCGAGTACGAAAAATGGGGGCCGATCATCAAGGCCGCCGGCATAAGGGCCCAATGATCTCCCCGTGACCAATCCCGCAAGGCCCTAAGGTTTCTCAAACTGAAAGCTGAAAGTTAAGTCGATCATGTCCGTCAACAACAAGCGCGTGTTCTACGTTAAATACCTCGCCAACGAGCTCTACGCCGACATCCTGCGGGCCCGGCCCGACATACGGCTCGACCGGCTCGAGAATGAAAGTCCCGAGGCAGTCTCGGCGCCGATTCTGGCGGCCGCCCATGCGTACCAGATTGGTGCCGCGCGCGACGAGCTGGCGCGGCACTTCCACGTTGATTCTGATTTGCTGAAGCGCGCGCCGAATCTCCTGATCGTCTCCAGCAACGGCGCGGGCTACGATCCGGTCGATGTCCAGGCCTGCACGGCGGCGGGCGTGCTGGTGGTCAATCAGTCCGGCGGCAACGCCCATTCGGTTGCCGAACATGCGCTCGCAATGCTGATCACATTGTCAAAGCGGATCATTCAGGCCGATCGTGCTCTTCGGCGCGAGGCGAACGTCAACCGCAACAGCCTGATCGGCACGGAAGTGCAGGGCAAAACCATTGGCATCGTTGGTCTAGGCAATGTCGGCCGCCGGATCGCCGCGCTATGCAAGGGCTTGCTCGGCATGAACGTGCTCGCCTACGATCCCTATCTTTCTGCGACGGAAATGGCGGAACGTGGCGGCGAGAAGGTCACCTTGGACGAGTTGCTGCGCCGCTCGGACTATGTCTCGATCTCCTGCCCGCTGACCAAGGAAAGCCGCGGCATGATCGGTGCGCGCGAATTTGCGCTGATGCAAAGCCACGCTTTTTTCATCACCACCGCGCGCGGCTTCATCCACGACGAAGTCGCGCTCGAAGGGGCGCTGCGCGACAAGCGCATCGCCGGCGCGGGGCTTGACGTCTGGGCCAAGGAGCCGCCGCCGCCCGAGCATCCGCTGTTGCAGTTCGACAACGTGCTGGCAAGCCCGCACACGGCCGGCGTGACCAGGGAGGCGCGGGAGAACATGGCAAGAATCGCCGCCGAGCAAATGCTCGACGCGCTCGACGGCAAGCGGCCTCCGCGTGTCGTCAACCCCGAAGTCTGGCCGGCTTATGTCAAGCGCTTCGAGCGTGCCTTCGGGTTCGCGCCGGGATAGCGGCTCCGTTCGGCGCATGATGCGCCGAATTTCGCGGAAAAATTTCTCTGTTGCCGGCCGAATTTCGGCAATGAATTGGCTGCCGCACAGGGATCGGACGGTGGCCGCATTGCTATTTTCGTCATGCTCTCGACTCGCCGCCGGGCTGAACCCATACCTCCGTTCCGAGCGTTGGCTTTGCGCCGACATCTCAGCCGCTGCAGGAATGATGGATATGCGACAGTTGAACGCGTTGTTGCGCACGAGCCGATCTCGTATCGGGCGCCGTTTTGCCGAGATCGTGGCGATCGCGGCGGAAAGCCTGCCGGCCGTCGGCGCATAAGCCGGCCGTCCGTCACATCAGTGCGGCCGCGGCGGCCAGCGCCTCAGGAACCACGTCGTGATCGTAAAGGGTCCTGCGGAAGGCGGCGTGGGCGGCGATCTCCGCATCCCTGACACCCAGATCGGAATAAGCTGAATCATAGCGAAGCCCGTTTTCGCGCGCGCCCCTTTGTACCTGCGCCACACGCTCGCGGCGAAGCCGCTCATAGGCGAGTAGAGCGGAAGGTGCGCTCGCGCGGTCGGAGCACGAAAGAATCGTCGCCAGCGCCATGCCGTCTTCGATCGATTGATTGGCGCCTTGTCCGAGATGCGGAAGCATGGGATGCGCGGCGTCGCCGAGCAGGCTCAGCCGGTGCCTGGTCCAGACCGGCAGCGGCTCCCGGTCATAGAGCGCCCATCGAAAAGTCATATGAACTTCGCTGAGCAATTGATGGATACGGGGATCCCAGCCGGCAAAGGCCTGGCGAAGGACCTCGGGATCGCCGGGAGCCGACCAGGACTCCTTCATCTGCTCGTCGGTCGGAACGAATCCGACATAGTTGATCAGTTTTCCGGCGCGCAAGGGAAAGGCGAGGAAATGCCGTCCCTGGCCAAGCCACATTTGCCAGCGATCGGTCGGCCAGTCTGGAACGCGCTCGTGCGCTACCAGGCCACGGTAAGCGACGGAGCCTGAGAACACCGGCTCTGATGAAGCAAACACGTAAGGGCGAAGCGCGGAATGGATGCCGTCCGCGCCGATGACGACATCGGCTTCCACGGAAGCGCCGTTGGCAAATGACAGCCGCGCCAGATCATCGTTTTGATCGAAGCCAGTGCAGCGATGCCCGGTATGCACGATGCCTTGGGGCAGGGCGGTCGCCAACATCTCGACGAGATCGGCGCGATGCATTCCGAAGGTGGCGTTCCGGCCCGAGGAGTCCGTCACCTGGACCGGCGCGATCGGCGTTCCGTCGTGACGGAAATAACGGGAATCATGGCCAACAAGCGCTCCCCATTTCTCTACCGCCGGTCCCAGTCCTATCCTTTGCAGATGCCGCACGCTGTTTGGCGTCATATAGAGGCCGGCGCCAACCTCGCCGATCGCTGGCGCCTGTTCGTAGACCGCAACCCGCAGACCCCGTGCCACGAGCGCATTGGCGGCGAACAAACCGCCAATTCCGCCTCCCACGATCGCGACACTCGGACGAGGCTGTGTCATTCAACTCCATTGTCATAAGCTTCTGGAAAATCAATTGTGCGGTTGTACTCTTACACGCATTTTCCCCTCAGCGCAGCGAGATCGAATGGTGGAGGATTCTGATGTCTTGCGGGACCGTCCGCCGCTCGGCTCCGCGGCGATCGCATACGGCCTGGCTGGTCTCTCTGCTGACCTTGTCCGCGCTGTCTTCGGCAGCGACGCAAGCAGCAGACTACCCGGATCGAACCGTCAAGATCGTCGTTCCCTACGCTGCCGGCGGGACCGCCGACGCCATCCCGCGACTGGTCGGGGAATGGCTGTCGCGCAAATGGGGCCAGCCGGTCGTCATCGAAAGCCGCTCTGGTGCTGCGGGAAATATCGGGGCCGATTTCGTCTATCATGCAAAGCCCGACGGCTACACGCTGCTTGCAACGCCACCGCCGCCACTGGTGATCAATCAAAATCTCTATCCCAATCTTGGATATGACCCGGCCAGGTTTGAGCCCGTGATCGTCATGGCCCACGTGCCGAACGCGCTCCTTGTCAATCCAAAGAACCTGAAGGCATCGAACGTTGCCGAACTCATCGCTTACCTGCAGAGGAACCCCGACAAGGTGACGGCCGCAACCCAAGGCAACGGCACGACCTCTCACCTCACGGCCGAGCTTTTCCAGGTGATGGCCAAGGTCAAGCTGCGTTCCATTCCATATCGGGGGTCATCGCCGGCGCTATCGGGGCTACTCGCCGGCGATGTCGACCTGATGTTCGACAATCTCGGCGTATCGCTGCCGCTCGTCAAAGCAGGCAGCCTCAAGCTTCTCGCGGTGGCGTCAAGCCGACGCCTTGACGCGCTGGCCGACGTTCCGACGCTTGCAGAAACCCTGCCGGGCTTCGAGGCAGTTGCCTGGTACGCGATCGCAGCACCCCCGGGGACGCCGCAAGCCATCACCGAAAAGATCAACGCCGACGTGAACGAAGCCCTCCGTCAGCCGGAGATTCAGGAGCGTCTGAAAAGCCTGTCAGCGGAGACCTTTGGCGGTTCCAGGGAAAAGGCCGCGGCCTACATGAAGGAGGAGATCCAACGGTGGGACAACGTGATCAAGGCGGCCGGCGTTAAATTGGAGTAGTCTGGTTGCACCTTACTTGGGCGCGCGGGTTTGATATCGGTCAAAATGGTCCCCCCGCGGTGAACTAATATGGATGTGGCCACGAGCAGGAGGTCCCATGTCGCGGTTTGTCGTTCGGTTCATGAAGGATGTGCTCGGCGAGAACGGTCGGGAGATGGAAGTCTGCCAGAGTTCGCTCGAAATAGACGCCGCCGATGAAGGCGATGCCCGGGAGCTGGCAAAGCGAGAATTCTGCGAAAAGCAGTCGCTGTGCGATTGGTCGCTCCACGCCGATCGAATTCACGTCAAGGCAGCCGATTTTCCGTCCTGAGCGGCGATTTACCCTATGCTACGGGCGGGGTGAGGCGCTCGATGGTTTGAATATGGCGGGCGAGAAGGCCACAGGCTTGATCGACATTGCGCGCGCGCAGAGCCTGAAGAATCAGGCGATGGTCCTGATTGGACCGTGGCCGCCAGCCAGCATTGCGACCCATTGCAAAAACCAGCCGGGAATTCGCAAGCTGCAGTCCGTCGAGGCTGGCAAGTAGCCGCGGCATGCCGCATGGGGCCACCAGCGCCTGGTGAAAGCCCCGATTTGCGGCTTCAAACTCTTGAAGCGTCTCGGCGTTGTCGCCCTCGATCAGCGCCAATTCGATACGTGCCAGATGGGCGGACGTAAGCCTCGGCCCGGCATTCCGAAGCGCGACCACCTCCAGCGCGGCGCGCATCTCCGCAATCTCTCGTACCGAGTTGGCGTCGAGCGGGGCTACCCGCACGCCACGGCGTGGCAGGCTGACCACGAGGTATTGGGCTTCAAGCTTGCGAAAGGCCTCGCGCACGGGGACGTGGCTTGAACTGAATTCCCGCGCTACATGGTCCTGGCGGAGTGGGGCGCCCGGCTGCAGTGCGCCGGATATGATCCGAAAAGCGATGGATTCGGCGATCCGCGCGGCCATCGTAGTATTATCGTCGGTGTGATCCATAGATTATCTATCATGAAATCGAGTGCGCTTGTGCTGCTCGTCGAGTAGCATGGCCACAACTGAGCATCTTATAGATAATGCTACAATTTATCTATAATAACCGGGGCCGACACGATGGATCAGGCGGTGGGCGTGAAACGTAGCAGCAGCCGCGATGGCGGAACTGTCCGGCACGATTGGGACCGCGCGGAGGCCGAAGCCCTCTACGATCTGCCTTTTTCGGATTTGATGTTCCGCGCACAGAGCATCCATCGCAAACATTTCGATCCGAACCATGTCGAGACCGCGAGTCTCCTCAGCATCAAGACCGGCGGCTGTCCCGAAGATTGCGGTTACTGCTCGCAAAGCGCGCATTATGACACCGGCCTCAAGGCCACGAAGCTGATGGCGCAGGCGGATGTGGTCGCGACGGCGCGACGGGCACGCGATGCCGGCGCGAGCCGCTTCTGCATGGCCGCCGCTTGGCGCAATCCGAAGGACCGTGATCTCGATGAGGTCTGCGGCATGGTGAGCGCGGTGAAGGGACTCGGCATGGAAACCTGCGCGACGCTCGGCATGCTGACGCCGGCGCAAGCGGTGCGGCTGCGCGAGGCCGGGCTCGACTTCTACAACCACAATGTCGACACCTCGCCCGAGTTCTACGACAAGATCATCACCACGCGCACCCTGCAGGACCGCATCGATACGCTGACGCATGTGCGCGACGCCGGCATCAAGGTCTGCTGCGGTGGCATCATCGGCATGGGAGAAGAGGTCGAGGACCGGCTCGGCATGCTGGTGCTGCTCGCCAACCTGCCGAGCCATCCGGAGAGCGTGCCGATCAACCTCTGGAACGAGGTCAAGGGCGTGCCGGTCAATGACACCGCCGAGCGCCCCGATCCGATCGCGCTGGCGCGGGTGGTCGCGGTCGCCCGCACCATGATGCCGAAGAGCGTTGTGCGGTTGTCGGCCGGGCGGCAATACATGACCGACGAACTTCAGGCGCTGTGCTTCCTCGCCGGTGCCAACTCGATCTTCATCGGAGATGTGCTGCTGACCACCAAAAACCCACATGCCGAGCGCGATGCCAATTTGCTGGATCGGCTTGGCGTCAAGTCGCGCCTCAACGAGGTCAGATCGGCTTAACCCCCGATCGGCTGCGCGACATACGTTTGCCCGAAAGCAGACCATGACCCAGCTCCGGGCGGACAAGGTCTCAAGCTATGTGGCGGCTCTTTGCGCCCTGAACGACGATGGCCGCTTGCGCAGCCTCAAGCCGCGCAAGGGAATCGATTTTTCCTCCAACGATTACCTCGCGCTCGCAAGCGCGCCGCGGATGCGAAAGGCGATATCGGCCGCGATCGAGGCCGGCACTCCGATCGGCGCCGGCGGCTCGCGGCTGCTGCGCGGGAATTGCGAGGAGCATGAAAGGCTCGAGGCTGTGGCTGCGAAATTCTTCGGCGCCAAATCCGCGATTTTCTTCGCCAGCGGCTATGTCGCCAATTTCGCGGTTCTGACAACCCTGCCGCAGCGAGGTGATTTGCTCGTGCTCGATTTGCTCGTGCATGCGAGCATTCACGAGGGCGCCCGAGCCGGCCGTGCCGAATTTCGCGAGAGCCGGCATAACGATCCTCAATCGGTCGAAACCGCTATTCGCGAATGGCGCGCGCGGGGTGGCAGCGGGCGGGTCTGGATCGTGGTTGAAAGCCTTTACAGCATGGACGGCGATTTCGCCCCGCTGGAAGAACTGGTTGCAATGGCGGACCGGCACGATGCCTTCCTGATGGTGGACGAGGCGCACGCCACCGGCGTGTTCGGCGACGCAGGGCGAGGACTTACGGCCCCTTACGAGGGGCGTGAGAATCTTGTCGTGGTTCACACCTGCGGCAAGGCGCTGGGGGCGGCCGGCGCGCTCGTCACCTCGACGCAAGTTTTGCGCGACTTCATCGTCAATCGTTGCCGGCCTTTCATCTTCTCCACCGCGCCGTCGCCGTTGATGGCGGTTGCCGTGCAGGAGGCACTTTCGATTCTGCAGGAGGAGCCCGAACGGCAGCAGTGCCTGAAGAATCTGATCGCGTTCGCGCATCGTGAAATCGGCGTGCGTCGCGGCTGGCAACTCTCGGGCTCGCAAATCATGCCCTACATCGTCGGCGACAATGCGGGGGCGATGGCGCTGGCCTCCGCGTTGCGGGCGCGCGGCTTCGACATTCGTGGAATAAGGCCCCCGACAGTGCCGGCGGACACCGCGCGGCTGCGAATTTCGCTCACCAACAATGTCGGCGAAGACGACGTGCGCGCCATGCTCGATGCCGTGATCGAGGAGACCGGAGGTGGGCGCCGATGAGCCGGCGGATCGTGGTGACCGGTACCGACACGGGAATCGGGAAAACGGTCTTCGCCGCGGGCCTCGCCGATCTGCTCGGCGCCAGCTATTGGAAACCGATCCAGGCCGGTCTCGAAGGCGAGACCGATTCGTCCGTCGTCGCGCGTTTGGGGGGACTTTCCGGCGACCGCATCGCGAGCGAACTCTACCGCCTGGGAACACCGGCCTCGCCCCATCATGCCGCGGCCATCGATGGCGTGCGGATCGACGCGGACGCGCTCGACGTGCCCGATACCGGCGGGCGGCGGCTCGTCATCGAGGGCAGCGGCGGGCTTATGGTGCCGCTCGATCACTCCACACTTTACATCGACGTCTTCGCGCGATGGCGGATTCCGGTCGTGCTTTGCGCGCGCACGGCGCTCGGTACCATCAATCATTCGCTGCTGTCGATCGAGGCCCTGCGAAATCGCAGCATCGAACTTTTGGGAATCGCCTTCCTTGGCGAGAGCAACCCGGAGAGCGAGCACGCCATCTGCGAGATCGGAGGCGTGCGGCGCTTGGGACGGTTGCCGCGGCTTTCGCCTTTGACGAACGAAACACTACGTTCGGCCTTCGCCGCCTCGTTCAAATCGGCAGATTTCGAACTCATGACGCTTCGGAAGAAATCGCCGGTCTGGCATCCATTCACGCAGCACGCGCTCCAGCCTGATATGGTCCAGATCGAGCGCGGAGAGGGCGCCTATCTCCATACGGCCGATGGCCGTCGCATCATCGACGCGATCGCATCCTGGTGGGTCGTGACCCACGGCCACTGCCATCCGCACATCGTCAGCGCGATCCAGAAGCAGGCGGAGAAACTCAACCAGATCATTTTCGCGGGCCACACACATGAGCCGGCTGAGGAGGTCGCGGCGGCGGTCTTGAGGCTCGCGCCCCGCGGACTCGAATATGTGTTTTTCTCCGATAGCGGCTCGACCAGCGTGGAAGTCGCGCTGAAAATGGCGCTCGGCTATTGGCACAATATCGGCCATCCGCGAACGCGCATTGTCGTGATGCAGCACTCCTACCATGGCGACACCATCGGTGCGATGTCGGTCGGCGCGCGTGGCGTCTTCAACGCTCCCTATGGCCCGCTACTGTTCGACGTGACCACCGTGTCGTTTCCGCGCCCGGGCCACGAACAGGCAACGCTCGATGCGCTTGAGGCCGCCGTTCGCGAGCAAAAACCGGCTGCCTTCATCGTCGAGCCGCTTGTCCTCGGCGCCGGCGGGATGCTGATGTACCCCGCCTGGGTGCTAAAGGAGATGAAGCGGATTTGCGAAGCCTTTGACGTATGGTTCATTGCCGATGAGGTGATGACCGGCTGGGGCCGCACCGGAACTTTGTTCGCCTGCGAGCAGGCCGACGTGACGCCCGATATCGCCTGCTATTCCAAAGGTCTCACCGGCGGGTCGCTGCCGCTCGCGGTCACGCTTTGCCGCGCCGAGATCTTCGATGCGCATTTCTCGCAGGACCGTACCCGCACGTTCTTTCATTCGAGTTCCTATGCGGCAAACCCGGTCGCCTGCGCCGCCGCCAAGGCGAATCTGGATTTGTGGCAGGACGCGGAAGTCCGCTCTCGCGTCGCCTCTGTCGCCGCGATGCAGGAACGGGCCATCGCGCCGTTCCGATCCGATGAACGATTCAAGAATGTCCGCCGCACCGGTACGATCACGGCGCTTGAGCTCGACGTTCGCGATGCCGGCTATCTCGCCGGCATCGGCCCCAGGCTGTTGGCTTTCTTCGGCAGCCGAAACTTGCTGCTGCGTCCGCTCGGCAACACTATCTATGTGATGCCGCCTTATTGCGTCACGGAAGCCGATCTCGGCGAGATTTATGCAGCTATTCGGGACGCGGCCAGCATCTAGCTCCTGCTTATAGAGCTCGTTCAGGCTTGACTAATACATATCTCGGCGGTTATACATTGATAAATAACCAATGGGTTATTGATCCAAAATGCTGAAAGCTCACGATGTGCTCTTCAGAACGCTTGCCGACCCGACCCGGCGGGCTCTCTTCGAGAGACTGTGCCGCGAAGGAGAGCAGACGGTCGCGGCTTTGACCGCTCGGGCCGGGGTCTCGCAGCCGGCTGTATCAAAGCATCTTGGGGTGCTGAAGCAGGCGGGGCTCGTGCGCGACCGCCACGAAGGCCGCCAGACTCATTATAGCGCGCAACTTGGCGCCTTGGCGCCGCTGATCGACTGGACAAGCCGAATGGCCGGGTTCTGGCAAAACCGGTTCGATCACCTCGAAGATCTACTGAGAAGGATGGACCAATGAGCGAAAAATCGACCGAAACGCTCTCCGTCGTCGTCGAACGTGAGCTACCTCATCCGCCGGAAAAGATCTGGCGCGCGCTGACGCAACCACACCTGATCGAGGAGTGGCTCATGAAGAGCGACTTCAAGCCTGTCGTGGACCACCGTTTCAATTTTCGCGCAGACTGGGGTTCTGTTGGCTGTCAGGTCATGGCGGTCGAGCCGAACAAAACGCTGTCTTATACGTGGGCGGCGATGGGTCTCGACAGTGTCGTCACCTGGACTCTCACTCCTACGAGTTCGGGTACCCACCTGCGCATGGAGCAGTCGGGCTTCCGGCCGGACCAGGAGCAGACCTATCACGGTGCCAGAATTGGTTGGCAAAAATTCTTCGCGAGCCTCGAACGCGTGGTGGGAGGTCTGTCGTGAACCGCGCCGTCGCCTCGCGTTACCAGCCCGTGCTCGTCGCGCTGCACTGGTTGCTGGCGCTGATGATCATTGGCCTTCTGTGCCTTGGCTTCTTCGTGCTCGCGGATATGCCCAACACCGATCCGAGGAAACTCGACATCCTGGTATGGCACATGGCAGGCGGCATGTTCGTGTTCCTTTTTATGATCCTGCGCGTCATCATCCGGATATGGAGCGCCCGTCCAGCAGTGGCGACGACCGGTTCGCCCGTGCTCGACCGGCTGGCCTCGATTGCGCACTTTAGTCTGTATTTGATCGTGTTCTTGATGATCGCCACCGGATGGTCCACAGGGTGGTTCATTCGCGGCGCGTTCGCGCGCAATGGAGAAACTCTGCCCGACACTTTCGCCGTGTTTCCCACGTTCCAGGCGCATGCGGTTCTTGCAACGCTGTTGGCCATTCTGATCGCGGCCCACATCGCTGCCGCCCTCTATCATCAGTTTGTATTGAAAGACGGCCTTTTCCGCCGCGTGTGGTTCGGGAAACGCACGATCGCTTCCGCGGAAAAATAGCGCGAAACCGTTACGGCGTGAGAAAAATCCTATGAATCCATCGGAACGCATAGATCAGCTGATCGCAGGAATCACCGATTGGCGCGGCAAGACGTTCGCTCGCCTCCGCAAGTGCGTCCTTGAGGCCGACCGGGAAATCATCGAGGAATGGAAGTGGATGGGAAGCCCGGTGTGGTCTCGCGACGGAATCATCGCGCTCGCTAACGCCCACAAGGGGAAGGTGAAGCTGACCTTTGCCTACGGGGCGAGTCTTCCAGATCCTGACAAGCTCTTCAACGCGGGCCTCGAAGGCAATGCGAGACGCGCGATCGATTTTTTCGAGGGTGACAAGATCAACGAGCGTGCTTTGAAAACTCTCGTCCGTGCCGCCGTTGAACGCAATCAGACCAAATTGAAGAAGGCGTCTGCGGGCACTCGAGCGAGGCCGCGCGGAAATAAATCGACATGACGCCATAGCTCTCCTGCTAATTATCCGGTCGCTGCGATTCCGATCCTGCCTCCTTCAGCAGGTATTCTTGAAGCTGGGCCACAGCCTCGCGTCAACCATTTGAGAAAGCAACCACCTTAAAGAGAGCACCCACGGCGGGGCTCTTTCGAACGGCCGGGCCCGGGCAGCCCGGTTTTCTTGGAAGAGTCTCAAACAAAGATATGAAATCCTCGTCCGTTTTCATCTAACATAGTCAAGTCCAAGACCCGGCCAATTCAGAGCCGCGGCACAAAATTGTTTGGGGGGAGCGAGCCGATGAGCGCGACTATCTTGCAGCATGAACAACCCAACCCTGCCGCGCGCTGGTGGCAGCTCGCGCTTGCCATGATCGCGATGATGGCGGCGTCCAGCCCGCAATATGTGTGGGCGCTGTTCGTTCCGCCGATGCAGGCGAAGCTCGGCGTCAGCCTTTCAGCCCTGCAGGTGACTTTTGCGCTTTTCAGCATCTGCCAATGCGGCCTTGGGCCGATGCACGGGTACATCGCCGAAAAATTCACGCCCAGGCAGTTTGCGGCCATGGGAGGGGCGCTGGTCGGCGCAAGCTGGATTCTGTCCTCCTATGTGCTCGACCTCAAATTACTGTATGTGACTTATGGCGTACTCAGCGGCGTCGGCACCGGCATGATCTATGTCGCCGCGGTTGAGCTGATGATGCGGTGGTTTCCGGAGCGTCGCGGGTTTGCGATCGGCATGGTAGCCGGCAGCTACGGTTTCGGCGCCGTGATCACGACCTTTCCCATCGATGCCTCGATCCGTGCCTCCGGATATCAGCAGACCTTGCTGATCTATGGGCTGGTCCTTGGTGTTGTCGCGATAGCGGTTGCGCTTGGCATGCGCCGTCCTCCGGCTGGCCTGGCTCGGCAGCTTCGCGAAAGCGACGTTTCGGTCGATCTCGGCAAACACAATTACACCTCGGCCGAGATGCTTCGCGAGCCGATCTTCTGGCTCATCTTTGTAATGATGAGCATGATGGCGACCGGTGGCCTCATGGTCATTTCCCAAATCGGCGCCTTTGCACGGGATTTCGGTATCGCCAAGGATACCCTTGTCCTCGGCATGGCCGCGCTTCCGCTGGCGCTCACTATCGATCGCATCGCGAACGGCTTGACACGGCCGTTTTTCGGCTGGGTGTCCGACCGGATCGGCCGCGAGAACACCATGACGGTCGCCTTTTTGCTGGAAGGCCTATCTATCCTCCTGATGTTGGTGTTCGGCAGCAATCCGGTGTTGTTCGTGCTTTTGTCCGGCGTCATCTTTTTCGGCTGGGGCGAGATTTACTCGCTATTCCCCGCAATTCAGGGCGATTTGTTCGGGCAAAAACATGCGGCGAACAATTTCGGCATTCTGCTAGTGGCCACCGCAGTCGGTTCGATTCTTGGCGGACCGCTCGCAGCACGTCTGTTCGAACAGAGCCACTCGTGGACCTTGGTTTTCTTTATCGTCAGCGGCCTCGACATACTGACCGCCATTCTGGCGTTCGTCGTTCTAAGGCCGATGCGCCAGCGGTTTCTGGGGGACGGTGTTATCCGCCCAGCGCCGGCCGCGTCGTTGCCATGAAAGGCTCGAACCCCACATCCGGATTTTCGGCCATCTGAATCTTCGCAAGATGAGGGCCTTCTGACCGGGAGGCCGTGGAGAGGAATTTGCAACAGGCGACCGATCTTGCGATCGCGAAGGATGACGGCGACAGCCGACTTTACCGGAAGGTGATCTACCGGATCATTCCGTTCATCTTCGTTTGCTATGTCCTGAACTACATTGACCGCGTGAATGTCAGCTTCGCCAAATTGCAGTTTCAGGGCGATCTCAGCCTGAGCGATGCGAGTTACGGGTTGGGCGTCGGCCTGTTTTATGTCGGCTACATCCTGTTCGAGGTGCCGAGCAACCTGGTCCTGCAGAAGGCTGGCGCGCGCAAGACGATCACCCGGATCATGTGCCTGTGGGGCTTGATCTCGATGGCCATGGCCTTCGTCTCGACACCTGTGGAATTCTATCTCGCCCGCATCCTCCTGGGGGCTGCCGAAGCGGGCTTTTTTCCGGGAGTTATTCTCTATCTCACCTACTGGTTTCCGAACCGGCTGCGCGCCCGCGTGACCTCGTTTTTCGTCCTTGCCATTGCGGTATCGGGGATGGTCGGAGGGCCCATTTCGGGGGTGATCATGCAGCACCTCGGTGGGTTTCTCGGATTCAAGAACTGGCAATGGCTCTTCCTGATCGAGGGAATGCTTCCGGTGGTGATGGGCGTTGCCGCTTTCTTCGTGCTGAGCGACCGCCCGCGAGACGCCAAATGGCTTTCGGGAAGCGAGAAGGATCTGCTCACGGCCAATCTTGCGAGCCAAAACCGACCCGAGAGCCATTCGGGCTTTCACGCCTTTCTGTCCGCGTTGAAGAGGCCGATGCTGTGGGTCGCGACCTTCGGCTATTTCTCGGTCACCTGGGCCGGGACACTTCTCAATTTCTGGGCGCCGACCATCATCCATCGTTCGGGAGTAGCAAGCCTGTTGCATGTCGGCCTGCTCTCGGCGGTACCTTACACGGTCGGCGCCATCGGCATGCTCGCTTTGTGCTACAGTTCGGATCGTTCGCTCGAGCGCCACTGGCACTTTTTCGCTGCGGTGCTCGTGGCCGCCTGCGCGGCGATCGCCATTGCATTTTCCACCTCAAGTTCTGCTCTCTCGATCGCCTGCCTTGCCTTGGTGGCTGTCGGCTACCTGTCCGCTATCGCCCTGTTTTGGACCATTCCGACCAGCTTCCTCTCCGAAAGGGAGGCCGCGGGCAGCATCGCCTTCATCAGCAGCATCGGCCAGATTGGAAGCCTGGTCGCTCCGGTGCTGTTCGGATACGCGTCTGACCGGACCGGAAGTCTTGCGATCGCGGTCTGCGCCGCTGCCCTGGTTCTCATCGCCGGCGGATGCGCGGTTGTTAGTCTTCGGTTCTTGCGTGTTAGGCCGGGTTGAGACGGCTTTTTGGCTTTTTGCCAGGACACGGCCGAGTTCATCGCAGATCGGATCTCGCCGAACAACTTTCGCTTGTTTCCCGAAGTAATTGAAAAGACCTGCAAATGCCCGCACATCCGCCCCATTGGCGGTCGGTGCTGCAACCATGAGTTGGTGAGACTATCCTCCATGAATCCAATCAAAGCCTTGGCGCGCAAGGCCAATTCGGCCGCATTAGGGGCTACTTCATTAATTTGCACTAACCATAAGGGAGTCTCTCACGCCCGGCGGGGGCGTTTATTCAGCGATAAGGTGCGCGATGCTCGGCAATCTGCGAATTTCCTACAAGTTGCTTATGATGATTGGTCTTGCCGTCCTTGGCATCCTTGCCGCCGCTGGCGTCGGTCTCTCGGCGCTGTGGAGCAATCTGTTGGAAGATCGCAAGGCTAAGCTCCAGGACCTCGTGTTGCTGACGCGGCAGGCGCTCGATCTCAATTATCAGGCCTCCCGCAAGGCCGGGCTTTCCGAAACCGAAGCCGCCGAACGCGGCAAGGTGCTGCTGCGGACATTCCGCTTCGGCAAGGACGATTATTTTTACGCGATAGACCCGAAAGGCGTCGCGGTAGCCAATCCCAACCCCAAGGTTGAAGGCAAGAATTTGTATGACGCGGCAAACTCCGACGGCGTGTTCTTTGTACGCAAGCAGCTTGAGCTGGCCGCCAATGGCGGAGGCTTCGCCTCGTACCGCTTTCCCCGCGCTTCCGGCGGCGATGCGCTTTCGAAAGTCTCCTATGCCGTCGAATTCAAGCCCTACAGTTGGGTGATCGGCGCAGGGATTTATCTCGACGATCTCTCCGCGATCTTCTGGGCCGAAGCACGCAAGATGGGAATCCTGGTCGGTCTGGCGCTGGTGTTAGTCGCCGGACTGTTCGTGCCGCTTAGCCGCAGCATTGTGAACCCGATCACTGCGATGACGGCAGCGATGCGAAAAATCGCTGAGGGCGAAACATCGACATCCGTCCCGGCACTGGAGCGCGGCGATGAAGTCGGCGCCATGGCCAAGTCGGTGCAGGTCTTCAAGGACAACATGATCGAGGCGACCCGGCTTCGTGGCGAACAGGACGTGCTGAAGGCACAGGCCGAAACCGAGAGGAAAATGCTGCTCAGCAGGATGGCCGACGAGTTCGAGCGTGGCGTGCGCTCGTCGCTCGATACGCTGGCCGGTGCCGCGACCGAAATGCAGGCGACGTCGAAGAGCATGTCTGCAACCGCGAGCGAGGCGAGTTATCAGGCGACCAGCGTGGCCGCCGTGGCCGAGCAGGCTTCCGCCAATGTGCAGACGGTCGCCGCCGCCACCGAGGAATTGTCGTCGTCGGTTTCGGAGATCGGACGCCAGGTCAACCACTCGACGGAGATCGCGGGCAAGGCGGTCGCCGAGGCGAACCGCACCAACGTCACGGTACAGGGGCTGTCGGCCGCGGCGCAGAAAATCGGTGACGTCGTCAAGCTCATCAGCGACATCGCAAGCCAGACGAATCTTTTGGCGCTCAACGCGACGATCGAGGCGGCGCGCGCCGGCGAAGCGGGCAGGGGCTTTGCGGTGGTCGCCAACGAAGTCAAGTCGCTGGCGAGCCAGACGGCAAAGGCGACCGACGAAATATCGGCGCAGGTCGGCGCCATGCAGGGCGCGACTGCCGAAGCGGTGCAGGCGATCGAGAGTATCGGGCGCACGATCGGCGCCATCAACGAGATTGCGTCGGCGATATCGGTCGCGGTCGAGCAGCAGGGTTCCGCCACCCAGGAGATAGCCCGCAATGTGCAGGAAGCAGCCCAAGGCACTGGCCAGGTGTCGGGCAATATCGCAGCCGTCAACCAGGCGGCCGACAAGACGGGATCGGCCGCGAGCCATGTGTTGTCTTCGGCCGAGCAGCTCAGCGGCCAGGCCGCAACCCTGCGCGGCGACGTCGATCGCTTCCTCGCCAATATTCGCGCGGCCTGATCGAAACGCCACCAACACCGCGCTTCTCTGCTCCTCGGCGGGGTCGGCCGATATGGCGGCCGAACCGCGGCGCAGCCTGAATGCGCTCCGACCGTCCCCTGTCCGGCGGACGAACTGCGCGGAACGGCTGACCCGCGCGCGCCATGCTTTTTTTTGAGGGCGAAGCGGCGTAGCGGGGGGCATCGCCGACCAACTCCGATTCAGGATGCCTTCCGACTGACTTGGATCAGTAATCTGGATCAATCCTCCATGTTGCGGCAAGGCTGCTGTGCAGATATGATCATTCAAAACGTAACATTGACTCACAACGCTCATTAGCTGTCGGCTTCGCAAAGTCGATGCAACTAGCAATCTGGTTTGGAACGCATCGCTGATCGCTGGACCTGGAGTTAGCGGCAATGAATGATTTGCAAAAAGAGCGGGGCGGTTGGAGCTGGTGGTACCTGCTCTTTGTAGTCCAATTCGTCGTTGCCCTTTGGCCGCCCTTCTACAACAGGACCGAGCCTTACTGGATGGGCATTCCGTTTTTTTATTGGTTTCAACTCTTCTTGGTGATCGTGGCCGCCATACTCACGGCAATTGTTTATTTCGCGACCGATGATTGACGCCGTTAGGCGAAACAACGAGGGATGCTCGTGCAGGAAGTTAACTGGGTAGCGCTTTCCATCTTCGTGATAATCTTCGGGTTTATCACCTGGCTGGGCTTTGCTGCCGCCAATTGGCGTAAGGGTGATCTCGATCTGTTGCACGAATGGGGCCTGGGCGGCCGACGCTTTGGCACGATCGTCACCTGGTTCCTGGTCGGTGGCGATCTTTATACCGCCTACACGTTCATTGCCGTTCCTGCACTCGCCTTTGGTGCGGGCGCGATCGCGTTTTTCGCGGTGCCGTACACGATCGTGATCTATCCAATTCTGTTTTTGGTCTTCCCCAGGCTTTGGCACGTCTGTCACAAGCACGGCTATATCACCGCAGGCGATTTCGTTCGCGGCAGATTCGGTAACCGATGGCTTGCGCTGGCTGTGGCGATCACCGGCATTGTCGCGACTATGCCCTACATCGCGCTCCAGCTCGTCGGCATCCAGGTCGTGGTAGGAGCGCTCGGCATCTCCGGCACAGGTATTGCCGCCGATTTGCCATTAATCATCGCCTTCGTGATCCTGGCAGCCTTTACCTATTCGAGCGGTCTGCGCGCGCCGGCCTCGATCGCGATCGTCAAGGACATCCTGATCTATATCACCGCGTTTGCCGCGGTGATTGTCATTCCAATAGAGCTTGGCGGATTCGGCAAGATCTTCGCGGCCGTGCCGGCTTCAAAGCTGCTGCTCGCGGTGCCTGAGCCAAATAGCACCGGCGCCTATGGTTCTTACGCGACCTTGGCACTCGGTTCGGCGCTGGCGCTTTTCCTCTATCCGCATTCCATGACGGGAATTCTGAGCGCCAGCAGCGGCCACGCCATCCGCCGCAATGCGGCGATGCTTCCGGGCTATTCCTTTATGCTTGGCTTACTCGCCCTGATCGGCTTCTTCGCCATTGCCGCCGGGGTTGCGAGCCTCCCCGAATATGCGGCCGGATTCAAGGAATTCGGCAACAATTTCGCGGTGCCCGCGCTTTTCCTGCACAGCTTCCCGTCGTGGTTTGTCGGCATTGCTTTCGCCGCAATCGGGATCGGCGCATTGGTGCCGGCGGCAATCATGTCGATCGCCGCGTCCAATCTCTATACCCGCAACATCCACCGTGAATTCGTCAATAAAAACCCGACCGACAAGCAGGAAGCGCAGATGGCGAAATGGGTGTCGCTGATCGTCAAGCTCGGTGCGCTGGTGTTTATCATCTTCGTCCCGACGAAATTCGCCATCTACCTGCAGCTGCTCGGCGGCATCTGGATCATTCAGACGATGCCCGCGATCATGCTTGGTGCCTACACGCGGTGGTTTAACGACTGGGCGTTGCTTGTCGGTTGGGCCACGGGCACGATTGCCGGCACTGCGATGGCCGTTGCGGTGAACCTCGCACCGACCTATCCGTTCTCAGTCGGGGGCTATATGTTCCCAGGCTATATTGCTCTTTACACGGTGATACTCAATCTATTGGTGGCGATCGTATTCACGCCGGCGTTCAACGCGATGAAAGCGGGGCGGATGCCGGTCGATGAGACTGTTGCGGCCGATTATCGAGCCTGAATAATCGTCGCTGGTCGGCGACACGGCATACAATTTGCCTGTGATATTGATCAGCGGTGAGGCCTGACGATCAGTCGGTCCTAATTGTTTTCCAGGCGGAGCGTTTGGGACTTCCTCGCGACTAAGATCTACCGCGCTAGCCTTGCAAACGCGCTCGATGCAGGAGCGATTGCCGTTCCAACTCAAGCAATCTTGCGTCGATCATTTCATTGCGCGTAGCCGCGTCCGCGACCTTGCGGGCGGCGCGATGAATCGCCCTGACTAAATCTGCACGAGCAATAATGCCCACCAATTTGTTGTCGCGCACGACGGGCAATCTCTTGATATCGTTTTCTCCAATTAAACGGCCTGCTTCTTCGAGCGGAGCTGTCTCGGTGACCGTTACTGGATCAGGGGTCATGGCCTCGCGGACCTTGCGTTTTTGTAGCCGAGCGACCTCGTCTGCTAGATTGACCTGTTCTGTCATCAAACGGAGCCAATGCGATCGTTCCGCGTCGACATCGCTGGTGCCGCCGCGCAAGAGGTCGTGCTCGCTGATGATCCCGACGACGCGGCCCTCATCGGTTACGACCGGCAAGCCGCTAATGTTATGGTCCAGCATCAGCCGGGCCGCGTCCAAAATTGGGGTCTCCGGGGTGACTGTCACCACCTGGGGTGTCATAAAATCCCTCACCTTCATGGGTGCTCTCCCGAAATCTTCGATGCATGGAGTTGCGATGGCATTGGTAAGTCGATCCGATCGACGTCATCGAACGCCCGCAATAGCGTCGCCACACGATGGGCGGATGAGCGCCAGTCGGCCAGCCGCTGGTAGTTGTCAACGATCCAATTGAATGCGGCCTGTACCGCAACGAAGGCTGCTGCCGCTTGCGTGAGCTCACCGAGCATCATGTTGCCTGCGAGAAACTTGGGAGCGCAGAGTATCCACGCGCATACGGGTGCAAGCAGGACGTCAGCCTGCGAGACCATCGTCGTGCCCATCAGTTGTCGACACAATTGACGCCAGCGCATGAGGACCTGACGCAGCCCGTGCCAGAGACTGCGGTGATCTTCTGGCTCGGCCTCAGCCGGCGGTGTTCCTTCTCCGATTTCGCGGATATGGTTGGCGGCTGCGCGCAGCTCGGCTTCTGCCTGGTTTTCCTTCTGGATCACCGAAGTCAAATTGCGACCGACCGCGATCACCGCGGCGGTAAAGGCTGACGAGTAGATGACGACGCCGACCACCAGGTAAGCCGGCACGGTCAGCTCGTGTCCGGAAAGGACGAAAGTCAGACTTCCTCCCACCGACCAAAGAACATGGATGAACACCAGCGCCGTCATTGCGGAAGTAAGCAACCCGAATGCCAGGTCTACGGGAGCATCGGTCGCGATCCGCGCGTCGAACGAAATGCGATATTCGGCGTTCTGGTATTCTCCGCTGACGAACTTGAGCCGCCGGTATCTATAGTTCGTCAACCAAAGCGTGATGATATGGGTCGTGAGCCATTGACGCCATTTGCGCTGCATCGTCATGCGACCCCACACGGATACAACTGCGAGCGCAATATTGGAGCAGGCGAGCGGCACGAAAATCAGGGCTTCGCTCCAGAGTAAAGCACCGTCGTGACGCTCAAGCGCATTGAAGAAATCGCGATTCCAGTAGTTCAGCAGGTATTGAATTGTAAGTTGCGCGCATGCGATCACCACTAACGCTATGCTCAAAGGCCAGCTGAGGCGGCCGGACGCGCCTTTCCAGAAACCGACAGCGCTGCCCCAGAACCGAAGAAGCAGACTTCCACGGTCACTCTCTGGTTCGCTCTCTGGCAACATGCGTTAACGGCCTCCGCGCCGATTTTGTCCTTATGGGATCACCGGTCGCACAGCATCGACCATTCCGGTCAAGAAGGCGAGCGCACTTGTCAGCCGACAATTGCCGAGATCGACGCCCGCGAGTTTGATGCATGTCATGGCCGCGGGTGCGAGATGAGACGATATTGCTTTATACCCCTGCGCGAAGAAGGGCTGATCAATGGCAGTAAACGTTCATAAATTCTTTCTTCCCGACGAACTAGGATCAGATCTCACCCACATTCACGCGTATTGGAATGGATTAAAGCGCGGCGCAAACGACATTCCATTTTGGGATGACGTCAAGCTCCCGATGCGATCGCGGCTCGGGCGCGAGTCCATGCTGATTGACGTCTTTGAAAATCCACTCCGGTTCCGCTTTGATCTGATAGGAGCGGATCTGAGCGACTGGTACGGCAGGGCGATTGGCAACAGGTTTCTTGACGAAATTGAACCTCACGCACCGTTCAATGATCTGATCCAGCAAAGCAAGGCGACCGTCGAGGGTTGTGCTCCCACGTATTACCGCCAAGCGGGTGGAAGGGAAGACGCCAGGCATCCGAGGAACTACGCGCGCCTTCTGCTGCCGCTCTGGGGCAATGGCCGCATTGAAATGCTGCTCGGTGCCGTTGTATGCGATAAGGCGGCGTGAGAGCGCGCGGGTTAGCATAAAGACTTTCGCCACCGATTCTTATCCAAAGAGGCTTATCCCCCTTGCAGTTTCAAACTAACGAGGATCGCAAGCGATCGGCGTGACAATCACCTCAGACGCAAGGCGGTGGACGTCGTCGGGGCGGCAAAGCTCCGTCCCGGGATTGAGCAGCACGGCGGAGCCACCGGCAACCCCGTAACGGAGGGCGATTTCGAGACTGTTACCCTTTACAAGACTCCATAACATCGCAGCCAGAAAGCTGTCGCCAGCGCCGGAAACGCTGATGGGGTCGATCGGCAGACCTTTCGCACGCAAAGCCATATCGCGCGTGACGAGCAGAGCGCCATCCGACCCCATCGAGAGGGCAATGACCTCTATGCGGTATCGGTCGATCAGACCGCGTCCTGCCCCGATAAGCGAGGCTTCGTCGGTGGCGGTAGTCTTAGCCAACTCCTGAAACTCGCGAAGGTTGGGCTTGATAAGATAAACGCCTGCTTCCAAGGCCGGCTTCAGGAAGGGGCCGGACGAGTCCACAATGATCTTGCTATGAGGTTTCGAAGCCCGGACAACTCTGCCGAAAAAATCATTCGGCACGCCAGGAGGCACGCTGCCGCTCGCAACAAGATAGGCTGGCTGAGGCGTGATACGCGCAATCGATCCCAGGCACTCCTGCCATTCAATGTCGTTGAGCCGGGCACCCGGAAAAACGAGGCGAAATTGCTCGCGGGTCGTCTCGTCAAAGATAGTAATATCTTGCCGCGTGTCATTTTGCGTCGGGATTATGATGCTTCGCACGCCTTCGCGCTCCATCAGCGTCGCAAGCAATTTTCCGGTGGCGCCGCCAGCGGGGTAAATTGCGGTTGATTCCAGGCCGAGCCGCGTGAGAGCCCGAGCGACGTTGATGCCGCCTCCACCCGGGTCATGGCGGGCCTGCGCACACCGCATTTTGGTGAAAGGCACCATCCTCGTTACCGACGTCGAGACGTCGACGGCGGGGTTTATGGTGAGGGTAACGATTTGAGTCCGTGCGATTTCAACCAATGCCGTCAACCTCCGCTAAAGTCCGCAAGCCCACGAAAGCGGCATCTTCGTCAAGAATGAGATAGGCCGGAATTGGTTTGAGGTATTTGCCGAAGCGGCCTTTGTCTTCAAAGCGTGCCCGAAATGAGGAGCTGGCAAAATATCCGGGCATGTGGCGCAGAATGCCTCCGCCAACAAAAACTCCGCCCCTCGCACCGAGCGTCAGCGCGAGATTGCCGGCGACAGTCCCAAGCATTGCGCAGAACATGTCAATGGCAGCGCGGCTCGTCGGACAGTCACCCTCAAGCCCAGCCCGGGTAATCTCGGTTGCAGGGCGCCTTGGCAACGTCATGCCGTCCAGAGCGGCGAGAGCTTCGTGAAGATTTTCCAGCCCGTTGCCCGAAAGAACACGTTCCGCCGAGACATGTCCAAATCGTCGCCGCAAATAGGCGAGCACCGCATCCTCCCGCAATGAGGTGCCGGCCATCGTCGAATGGCCGCCCTCGCTGGGAAACACGAGGTGACCCGATGCATGCGGTATGCTGAAGGCCACTCCAAGGCCTGTGCCGGGACCAAGCGCTACGAGGGGCGCGCCCACGGCCGGTTGCCCGCCGCCCACGTGGAGGAACTTTTCACGCGAAAGGTGGGGCAGGGACCGCGCAACCGCCTCAAAATCGTTGATCAGACGCACAGCGGACAACCCATAGGCATCGCGCAAAACGGCAGCATCGACCACCCAGGGATTGTTGGTGAGGGCGCAGCGGCCGTTCTGGATTGGGCCCGAAACAGCAAGAATTGCGGCGCGGATCGTTCCGACTTCCGGTGAATTGCCAAGATACTTGTCGAGTGCCTCGCGGAAACTGCCATAAGCGCTGACAGCCATATGGGCAATCGGGCTGACTGTTCCGCCGGCCAGGATCGCGAAGCGCGCGTTGGTTCCGCCGATATCTGCAAGCAACACCTTCTGAACGGCTGGACTTGAGGAGGCTGCGGTCATCGCCGTCCTGCCGTCTTGATCAAATTCGCATACCAGCGGAACGATGATTTTGGAATCCGACGCAGCGAGGGATAATCAACGTAGGTCAGGCCGAAACGAACGCTGTATCCCGACTCCCATTCAAAATTGTCCAGCAGCGACCAGATGAAATAGCCGCGTACATCGACGCCTTCGGACGCGGCTGCATTCATCGCCTCGATATAGGCCCGCAGAAACTCAATCCGCTTGGTGTCGATCACGGCTCCCGTTTCGTTGGGCGTGTCAAAATTGCCATATCCGTTTTCCAGAACGTAAATCGGCAAGCCATAGCTCGCATGGACTTTCTGCAGTGTTTCAGCGAAGGCATCCGGATTGATAGGCCATTCGATGGGCGTCAGTCGAACGCCGGCCGGCTTCGCAGCGAAGTCAAACCCCAGCATCGAATTTGGCTGCGCTCTGACGTAGACGGGGCTGTAGTGATTGAGGCCGAACCAGTCGACCGGACGACAGATGCGCGCCATATCGCCCGGTTTGATGTGCGGTTCGAGCGCAGGCCGAATGAGTGGCGGATACTCGCCGCGACTTTGCGGGTCGGGAAACGCCTTGTTCCAGTAGGCATCCAGGCGCGCGGCCGCCGCTGCATCGGCTTCGTCCCCGCTTGACGACCAGCAGGGCTGATAGTTGTGAATGCATCCGATCGACGCGCCGGGAATCTTTTCTCTTAACACATCCACCGCCGCACCGTGCGCGAGGTTTACATGATGTATCGTGCGCTGGAGATTGTCTTCGCTGCTCCGATCCCGATTGCCCAGGGAGCGGCCGAAAAGGCAGAAGATCGACGGCTCGTTAAATGTCGCGAAACGCTTGATCCGATCTCCGAAACGCGCGGCGACCAGCCGCGCATAGTCGGCAAACCACGCCGCCGAGTCCCGGTTCATCCAACCGCCGAGATCCTCCAAAGCCTGTGGCAGGTCCCAATGATACAGGCATAGCCAGGGTTCGACGCCGGCGGCCAGCAGCTCATCGACCAGCCGGTCGTAGAATGCAAGGCCCGGCTCATTTGCGGGTCCTTGCCCGTCCGGCAGCACGCGCGGCCACGCAACAGAGAACCGATAGGCCTGAACGCCCAGCTGTTTCATCAGGGCGACGTCCTCCCTGTAGCGATGGTAGTGGTCGCACGCGACATCGCCGGTATCATGGTTCTTTATCTCGCCGTTCTGGCAGTAGACGTCCCAGATACTCGGCCCTCGGCCGTCCTCCTTTGTTGCGCCTTCGATCTGGAAACTTGAGGTAGAGACGCCCCAGATGAAATCTGGACGCAGGTGGGCGATAGCAGGGAGCTCCAATCCTGGCATAAAATGCCCCGACGGCCGGCCATCCGAATTTCTGTCCGAATTCACTGTAGTCCTTCCGCCAAGGCAGAATGCGGAGCGCAATATTAGTAACCGGGCCGTGCACCGGACGATCTTGAGATATATCAAGAATCCTTGGCCAGCCGGTGCGATAGATGATTCATAGTTATCCTGGCGTAGGGATATCCGGGTGCAAAGAACCAAATGGGGAGGGATTGCCGATGGCTGCTTCCGCGGAAGCGGCTTTTTTCGCATCGACGAGCGCGACGGCGTATTCTGGTTTGTCGATCCTGATGGCGGGCGTTTTCTGTCCAAGGGCGTGAACACGGTCCGCTTCGATCAGGACCACATCGGAAATACCGATCGCGTGCCATACGCCGACACCTGCCGGAAAAAATACGGGAGCCAGTATGTCTGGCGCGCGGCAGCCGCAAATCGGCTGGCGGACTGGAAATTCAACACGCTCGGTTGCTGGTCGGACGAACTTGTTGCGAGTGCTGGGTCGTCGCCGCTTGCGACCACTCCCACTGCCGCACTTGGCGCCTCTTTCAGGCTGCACCGGCGCGACGAAATCTTTCCCGATGTCTTTGATCCCGCATTCTTGGGTCACATCCGCGCGAGCGCGAATGATCACTGCACGAAGCGGCGCAATGACGCCGGATTGCTCGGTACCTTCGTCGACAACGAGTTGTATTGGTCGCCGGATTGGCGAAGGGCTGAAGAGCTTCTCACTCTATTTCTCAACCTGCCTGCTCATCGCCCGGGTCGCGTCGCAGCCATTATCAGGTTGGAGGAACGTTATCGGGAATTCTCCCAGTTCAACGCGGTCTGGCGTACGCCGGCGCGATCATGGGAGGAATTCGGCAACATCGGACGTGTCGAGGCGCCGTTCTTCAGAATGCAATCAGGCCGTCTCGACAGCGCGCTTGAAACCAAAGCCAACCTCGAAAACCCCGCGCGCACTGCATTTTTCGCGGACTGCGACGCCTTTGTCGCGGTTGTCGCCGAGCAATATTTCGAGCTGTGCGTCGCGTCGATCAGGACCGCCGACCCCAATCATCTCGTGATCGGCTCCCGGTTCGGCTGTCAGCCGCATCCAAATGTAATCGCCGCGGCCGGCCGTTACCTCGATGTGGTCTCGTTTAATCACTACGACTTCGATCCCGGCGCAGCTATCGATGCTTATGCGGCAGGCGAGAAACCGTGCCTGATTACTGAATTTTCGTTCCGCGGGGACGATTCCGGCCTGCCTAATTCAAGCGGTGGCGGACCGCGGGTGGCGAGCCAAATCGAGCGCGCTCAATGCTTCGAACGATATGTTACCGCGGCGCTGAGGAAGCCGGCCGTGGTTGGCTATCACTGGTTCGAACACGCCGATCAGCCGGCTGAGGGACGCTTTGACGGCGAAAATTCGAATTTCGGCATCGTGACGATTGAAGATGAGGTCTATGCGGAGCTGGCTGAGACGATGACCAGGGTCAACGCGGCGGCAGAGCAAATTCACGCGAAAGCGGTCCCCGCCGCTTAGCGGCCCTGCACCTTGATCTTTGCCGCGCTGGTTTCGGCATCAAGCACCGCAGCCATGGTGTGAAATACGCTTGCCGGGTTGACGCTGATCGAATCGATGCCAAGCTTGGTCAGATAACGCGCAATCTCCGGATAATTCGCAGGAGCTTCTCCGCAGATGCCGACGTGACGTCCGTTACGCTTGGCACCCACGACCGCTTGCCTGAACATCTCCAGCATTCCCGGATCGCGTTCGTCAAAATCGAACGCGACAATATCGGAATCCCGGTCTACCCCCAATGTAAGCTGGGTGAGGTCGTTTGAGCCAATCGAAAAACCGTCGAACAGCTCCGAAAATGCGTCGATTTGAATGACGTTGTTGGGAATCTCGCACATCACGTAAATCTCAAGTCCGCGCTCGCCGCGCGTGAGTCCGTTGGAGGCGAGCGTCGCGATCACGCGCCGGCCTTCGTCGACGGTTCGGCAGAAAGGCACCATGATGCGTAGATTGGATAGACCCATGTTGTCGCGGACCCGGCGGAGGGCCGCACATTCCAGCGCGAAGCCCGCGGCGTAGGCTGGGTGGCTGTAGCGGGAAGCCCCCCGGAATCCGAGCATCGGATTCTCTTCCTTGGGTTCGAACGCTTCGCCGCCGAGCAGGCTGGCATACTCGTTGGTCTTGAAGTCGGAGAGCCGAACAATGACGGGCTTGGGATAGAAGGCTGCGGCGATCGTGCCGACACCTTCCGCCAGTGTCCGGATGAAGAAATCCGAAGGGCTTGGATAACCCTTAGTGAGACGGGCGATTGCGGCCTTCGCCTTGGCTGAGGCGATCTTCTCGGGTTTGACGAGAGCCATCGGGTGTACACCGATATGCTCGCTGATAATAAATTCCATGCGCGCGAGGCCGACCCCCGCTTGTGGTTGCATCGCTGTCCGGAATGCCATTTCGGGGGTGCCGACATTGACCATGATCGCGGTGCGCGGCTGCTTGAGCTCGCTCATCGGCGTTCGCGTGACGTCGAAGGCGACCCTTCCCCGATAGACGCTGCCGATTTCACCTTCGGCGCAGGAGATCGTGACATTCGTCCCGGTCTTGAGCTTCTCTGTCGCGTGCGTCGCACCCACGACTGCGGGAATGCCCAGTTCCCGCGCGACAATGGCTGCATGGCAGGTCCGGCCGCCCTTGTCGGTAATGATACCGGCGGCGATCTTCATGACCGGTTCCCAGTCCGGACTTGTAGCCGGTGCGACCAGAATTTCACCGGGCTTGAAGGTCGCGAGGTCGCGCGCGGTCACAATGCGGCGCGTAAGCCCGGACGCGATTTTTTCCCCTACCGCCCGACCGGTGATGATGACGGGTCCGCTCCCCTTCAGAGTGTAGGCCTCGAAGACCTCGGGCGAACGCTGCGAGGCGACCGTCTCCGGCCGCGCCTGAATAATATAAAGCTTGCCGTCGGAGCCGTCCTTTGCCCATTCGATGTCCATCGGCATGGCAGTGCCGGCATCTTTCGAATAGTGATCCTCGATCCGCATAGCAATTTCCGCAAGGCTCAACACCTCCGAATCCGAAATGCAGAACCTCTCCCTCTCGGCGTTCGGCACGACGCGAATGCGCGTCGCACGACTGCCGCCGCCCTTGCCATAAGTCATGCGTATTTGCTTGCCGCCAAGCTGGCGGCGCAGGACACAGCGAAACCCCTGCTTGAGGGTCGGCTTGTGAACGTAGAACTCATCAGGATCCACCTGTCCCTGGACGATGGTTTCGCCAAGACCATAGCAACCTGTGACGAAGACCACATCGCGAAATCCAGATTCGGTATCAAGCGTGAAGACGACGCCGCTGGCGGCGAGATCCGAGCGGACCATTTTCATCACAGCGACGGAAAGCGCGACTTTGAAGTGATCGAAGCCATTGTCGAGGCGGTAGGAGATGGCGCGATCCGTGAAAATGGAAGCAAAGCATTTCCGGCAAGCTTCGAATAAATCCTTCGCGCCACGCACGTTGAGGAAACTTTCATGCTGACCGGCAAAACTCGCCGTCGGCAGATCTTCGGCTGTCGCAGAACTTCGTACGGCCACCGCGACGCCGCTCCCGAACTCACGTTCAAGCGTTCGATAAGATTCCACGATCTGCTCGCGGAGGTGTTCGGTGTCCATCGCCAGATATACGATTTCGCGGGCTTTCGCGGCTTTGGCCGCAAGCTGCTTGATGTTGCGCTTGTCAAGACCATCCAGGAGCCGATGCAGTTCGTCCGCAATGCCCGGCTGCAACAGCGCGTCGCGGTAGGCGTCCGCCGTGATGGCAAACCCGTTGGGAACCGCGACCCCTTCGGATGCAAGCGCCGAATACAACTCACCGAGCGATGCGGTCTTGCCGCCGACTAGCCCGACGTCGCGTAGCCCGATTTCGAGGAACGACCTGATATATCCTGACATGCGGCAAAATAGATCACGCCGAACTTATTGCCTGTTGAGGAAGGTCAAGTTCTCCCTCGACGCGGCTTCCGGCAGTGATTCAACTAGTTGAAAAGAAGGGAGAATGCTTTAGGTCTATCGCTCTGATCACGCGTCAGCCGAAATGGGTTGGACAGGTCCACGCTGCAAAGATAAATGATAACAATATGTTAGACTGGCGTTTCTCCGTTGCTCCGATGATGGCCCCTAAGCCGGCGGAGCCAGGCGCGCGAACAGCGCGAGCCTTGAGCTGATGGCGCGGGTCTGGCCCACTCGTCACGAGCAGGTCAACAAATGTCTTCTGCCGGCGTGTGCCGCGTTCGCTGTCATGGATGCGCGCGCTTCGCCCGGGCAATCGGTATCGCAAGCCGTTGACGTCCTTGCCGAGCTGAAAACGCGCACAAAGAGGCGTGCTGTCGCTCGGAAGATTGATTTCGTTGGCGTTTTGCGGGAAAGCGCCAGTACGCCGATTCACGCGACGCTCCCTTAACCTCAACTACGTGCATTCATACTACGCCTCTTTCAGCTTTGGTTGAGGGTTTTGGCACGATTGCCATCTTGAGGGCGGCAGCTCGATCGACAAGGCGATTCCATCGGCTGCATTGCTTGCGCGGCGGGTTCGTTTCGGGAACCTCGTACAGGTAATAATGCGCATTGTAGGAATGCCTGGCGACGAGTCCATTTTCAGCCCACTTGGTGAGGGTGGTTTCGTGGATGTTGAGGCGTGCAGCCGCCTCCCGTTTTGTCAGCATTCCACGGTCTCGCAGTCGATCATAGCGCGATCGCAAGCCGTAGTGATGGACGAGATAGGCAACCTTCAAGGCGGTGAAGCGGGCATCATGGCGGCCACGCCGCGCTGATCCTCCCGGGCTATATCCTTGCTGGTTGAGAAGTTCGGCGATCTCGGAATAGATGTGGTTGTCGAGGAATTTGTCGACCAATTCGACGATGCCGGGTTGCGTCTTTACTTGCTGCGCAGAAGATTTTGGGCTCATGATGGTGAGCGTCTGGATCTTGCCGCCCTTGAAGCGGATGTGAACCTTGGTGGTTCCTTCTGCGGGCATCTTGATGAGGGTGACATCCTCAATGATGTGGGCGAGTAGTCGTTTGCGTTCGCGGTTCGGCGTATCTGAATCTACCCAGAGCTTATTGAAATCCACGGTCATCGCGATCAACCGTTCGCGGACAG
Source organism: uncultured Alphaproteobacteria bacterium (assembly GCA_963722265.1). Classification (GTDB taxonomy): domain Bacteria; phylum Pseudomonadota; class Alphaproteobacteria; order Rhizobiales; family Xanthobacteraceae; genus Bradyrhizobium. Next base: position 1,497,879 of record CAVRKR010000006.1, read on the forward strand.
CTTCATCGAGGATGAACTGATCCTGCTCTCGTGCGCGCTCCCGATCTTCACGGGCTTTGGACAACACGCGGAGCTTCTCGTTCCATTCGCCTTCGAGCGTGTCGGCGACGAGACGATTATTTGGGTCGACCAACATAAAGCGACGCTGGGCGAGATCCGCTTCGATTTGAGCCCGGTCGATCGCCCGACGGCGCAGCCGATCTGCTTCTTCATGCCGGGCTTCGATCTCCCTGCGGATATCGAGCGCCAACTCGACAGCGGCCGGCGTCATCTGCTCGCCAATCAGCATGCCGATGGCTTTGTCGATGGGAGGCCCAGCGATCGACTGGCAGTTGGGCTCGCCGCGATAGCCATGGGCGCGGTCACAAATATACCAGGCTTCCAGCCGTCCGCGCCGGGAAGCGTAGCGGATACGGAAATGTTTGCCGCATCGGCCGCACACCGCCCGTCCCTGCAGGAGCGCCATACCCTCCCGTGGAGGCGACGCGCGCGCCACCTCATATCCCTGACCGTTGATCTTGAGAACCTTGAGATTCTCCTGGAACCGCTCCCAACTGATGTAGCCGGGATGGGCATCCGGGATGCAAGCCAGCCAGTCATCCTGGTCACGCCGCTGCAAGGTCCTTTTACCGTCAATGGCTCGTCGATAGCGCCGCCGTCCATAGGAGTAGACGCCAGCGAAGCGTGGATTGTTCAAGACGCGTATCGCCGTCGATGCGGTCAGGGGCCGAAAAACCGTTGTCTCGCTATTGCGCAGACGCGAGGGAAACAGCAGGCCTTCCTTGCGAAAGACCTTGACGGTCTGGCATGCCGAGCCCACGCGTGAGAACGTCTCGAAGAAATGGACGATCGTCTCCCTGACCTGCGAGTCAGGATCGAGAGTCACGTTGCCGGATTGGTCATAGATCAGCCCGGTTGGCAGGGTGCAATGATACTCACCGCGTCTCACCTTGTTGAGGATACCGCCGCGTAGCCGTGCTTTAATCATGTGCAGCTCAGCTTCGCTCATTGTTCCCTTGAGGCCAAGCAGGAGCCGGTCGTTGAAGCTTGTTGGATCGTATACGCCATCCTCGTCGAGGATGAGAGTATCAGCGAGGGCGCAGATCTCCAGCAAACGTTGCCAGTCAGCATTGTTCCTTGCGAGCCGGGAGACCTCCAGACCCATGACGATGCCGGCGCGCCCCATGCCGACGTCGCTGACCAACCGCTGAAATCCCTCGCGCCAAGCAGCCGATGCACCAGACTCTCCCTGATCGCTATCAATGACGATGATTTGCTCGTCGCGCCAGCCAAGAGCAATAGCGCGTCCACGAAGCGCGTATTGCCGCTTGGCGCTCTCGACGTTCTCGAGAACTTGTCGCATCGAAGACTGACGAATGTACAGGTAGGCGCTGCGTTCAAGGTGGTAAGGTTGGACTTTGAGAGACTCCTTCATGGCGATCTCCGATCATGGGTGCTCATTGCTATTGTCGCGAGCACGTGAACGACAGCCGTGCGTTCGTTACGCGCCGGCCGAGTGAGAGATGATGCGTAAATTGGCCCTGGAGTGAGGCTTCCAGTTGCCAACGTCTGCGCCCACCCCCACATGCCCCGGCGCAGAAAGAGCATGAGGCCGCTGCGCGCCGTGGGCGGCAGCACCTCGCCCAGAGCCGCCACGCGTAGCACCTCATACTGGGCTGAAATGGCGGACGACAGGATCGAACGCGTCGGCGTTCCGGCCTGCTCATCCGGCAGTTTTTTTTAATGCCCGCTCGATTGTCCTGGGGTGAACCTCGATGTCCAACTCGCTGCGGATCAGCCTCGCGAGTTCCCGAGCGCGAACGGGTTTGCCTGGGGCCAGCTGCGCCTGCAGGAAGGCCAGGACCTCGCCGTGGATCTTGCGGGGGCCGCGTGGGCCCGGCTTCTTTGGAACCAGTCCCGCAATCCCGCCGGCATCGAAGTTCGCCTTGGCCTGGTAGTAGGTCGGCCTGGAAACGCCGTACTCGTCGGAAGCCTCCGTCACCGACGCATTGTCGATGGAGACGCGACGCAGCATCTCGTACTTGACCTGCACGGCGTCGTGCGGATCGAAGAACTCGCTTCCACGAAACTTTGGATCGCGCACATTCTCGGGGGTCGGATTGAGCGTGCCCTCTTCGAGGAGGGCATCCGCCTTTGAGTGCTTGCTGTCGTGCTTCGCCGGCACCGAGGGCTCCTAGAGGCTTAATCGTAAGTCTGTTTACGCCGCTTAAAACGCGGTTGTCAAGACTCGTCTGGCTCAAAACAGAATCATATATCCTGTATTTACGGACATCTTCAGGCATGCAGAACCTCTTGCGGCATCAATCGTCTTACAGTTGCGGCATAATTATCATTACATTTTACTGGACTGTCGCGCGGCAGATCTGTCAGAAAGACGCTTCACCAGGCTGGCCAGCTCCATCAAATCGATGGCGCGTAAAACCGCCCGCCCATCACCCATGACAACCGCGGGATCCAAGCCCGCAAGATCGGTCCATTGTGGGGGAACCGACCATACGGTGCCGTCGTCACCTTGCAGCAAGAGGCGCTTGCCGTACCGATTGTAGCGCTTGCCGACGCAAGGGAGGCGTCGTTCGAACAATGGGTGAAACGGATGCGTGACCCGTACAAACTGCAACGATAGACTCGAAAAGTCTGCATTCTCAATTGAGGTACAACTCCCACAACCACAATCAGCGCGACCCGAGGCGCGCTTTTATCTCGCCGTCCTTCCACGGGCCCCAACTTCGCCATCGCGCTCGATTTTGTCCCTTTTGCGAAACCGCTCCCCTTGACCGCATACCGAGGAAGACTCGAGCGTTGCCAGCGTGCTAAAGGATGCGCGATCCGGCCCGCATGTTCACCGCTCGCAACGGGGAGAGGCCGCCGTGTTATCAGCAAGCGAACAAGCCATCGCGCAAGCCGCGCTCGCGCCGGGCCCGCACGCGGTCGTCTCGGCAGACCGCGAGGGGATCATTCGCGATTGGAACGAGACCGCCGAGCACATCTTCGGCCACAGCGCAGGCCAAGCGACCGGACGGACCCTTGATCTCATAGTACCGGAGGAGGAGCGCGCCGACCACTGGCGAAACTTTCGGCGCGTCATGGCGACTGGTGTGCTTAACTACCGGCCCGACCACGTGCTCGATGTCGAGGGACTGCGACGGGATGGCACGCGCGTGATGCTCGACGTTGCGCTCATTGCTATCACCGACAAGGCGGGAGGTCTTGTCGGGATCACAGCCTTCATGCGCGAGGCGGACCGCAATATCACCGCGTGATAGGCCTATCGCTCCTTGTCGCCTATTGGCACTTTTGCGACATGCCGAATGACCCTTAGGATGTCCGCTAATCGGGGGATTGTGTTGCACAACTCGGCCGGGTTCGATTGCAGGACTTTTATGAGTTCTAGCCGGCCTGTTGCTTGCGCCCCTTTGTCTCGGCTGCGGTTGCCATTCGCGGGTGCTATGCGATGCAATCAGCTCCCAGAGGTGGCGGCGAGCGGCAGAGGAGCTTGGCCAGTCGCCTCAGGTTTTTCGCAGTTGCTGTCAGTAGCACTTCGTCTCTGACGCCGCCCAAGCCTCGCAGCCGAAGCCCGTCGAGCCGGAGAATGCGCTTCATGTGCGCAAATCGAATCTCAACCTTCTTGCGCTCACGGCGGGACTGCTGGAAGGCTTCCGTATCGGCCAAGGCGCGGACACGATCTCGCACGTCTTCGTTGAGGTCGCGGGTGATTTTGCGAACGGCCGAGTTTATCGACGAGAAGCTCGTCGCCCCCAATACTGCTGTGCCCCAATCGCCCGAACGCGCGCTTTAAGCGATTGGATTGAATTTCATCTTTCCTCCTTGCTTCTCATAGCCTTGCTGGTGCCACGTCGCGCACGTGCCGGGGTAGTACGCCGGCGCGCATGACGCTTGACAGCCCCCTCGGAAACGACGATCTTCAGACCGAATGAGCGTTCATTCAGGCAGAATGGTCATGATACTGACGGAAGAACAAGAGATGATACGCGCGACGGCGCGGGATTTTGCCAAGGCGCAGCTTGCTCCTCATGCCGCCGAGTGGGAACGCACCGCAACCTTCCCGCGTCAAGCGCTGCGCGAAATGGGCAAGCTCGGCTTCATGGGCATGACGGTGCCGCCGGAATGGGGTGGGGCGGGTACGGACTATATCGCCTACGCGCTCGCACTGGAGGAGATTGCCGCAGGTGACGGCGCGTCCTCCACCATTATGAGCGGGCACAACTCGGTCGGGTGCATGCCGATCCTCAATTACGGCACTGGCGCGCAGAAGGAGCGCTATCTGCGACCGCTTGCGTCCGGCGAAAAGCTGTGCGCGTTCTGCCTGACCGAGCCGCACAGCGGGTCGGACGCGTCCGCGCTGAAGAGCAAGGCGGAACTACGCAACGGTCGCTATCTGCTAAACGGAACCAAGCAATTCATCACCACCGGGAAGAATGCCGACGTCGCCCTGGTCTTTGCCCTCACTGAGTCGGACGGCGGCAAGCGGGGCATCTCGGCCTTCATTGTCGAGACCGCCTGGCCGGGATACCGGGTCGGCCGGATCGAGCGCAAGATGGGGCAGAACGCCTCGGACACTTGCGAGATTCGCTTTGAGAATCTCGAGATTCCAGTGGAGAACAGGCTTGGCGCGGAAGGCGAGGGATATCGCATTGCGCTCGCAAATCTGGAAGGCGGTCGTATCGGCATCGCGGCGCAGTCAGTGGGTATGGCGCGCGCGGCCTACGAACTCGCCCTCGCCTATGCGAAGGAGCGGGAAGCCTTCGGTAAGCCCATCATCGGGCATCAGGCGGTAGCATTTCGGCTGGCCGAGATGGCGACCAAGATCGAGGCATCGCGTCAACTCGTGCTGCATGCCGCGGCATTGCGCAGCGCGGGCCGTTCGTGCCTGGTCGAAGCCTCAATGGCCAAGCTGTTCGCGTCCGAGATGGCCGAGCAGGTGTGTTCCGACGCGATCCAGACTTTCGGCGGCAACGGTTACATCGAGGATTACGGCGTCGAGCGGATTTTTCGCGCCGTGCGCGTCGCCAAGATCTACGAGGGCAGCAACGACATCCAGCGGCTGGTGATCAGCCGTTCGTTCGGAGGTTGAGGGAGATCGCCATGCTGCCGCTTGCCGGAATCCGCGTCCTCGACTTCAGCACCCTGCTTCCGGGGCCGATGGCCGGACTGTTCCTGGTCGAGGCTGGCGCAGAGGTAATCAAGATCGAACGTCCTGGGACAGGCGACGAAATGCGGACCTACACGCCGCGCCTGACCGAGCGCTACGCCGGTCGCCTCACTCCATCGCCCGACACTGTTCGCAGATAGGATCTATCATGTTCCAGACCTCTATCGCCGGCCGGATTGCAACGCTGACCATGAGTTCGCCGCCCGTCAATGCACTAAGCGAGGCTTGGCTCTCGGGATTTTCGCGCGAGATCAGCGGAATAGAAACGCGAAGCGACTGGAAAGTGCTGCGTCTGCGTTCTGATCAAAAGGTGTTCTGCGCCGGCGCTGACATCAAGGAAATGCGCGCCCGCTTCGAGGCTGCCGACGGCCCCGACCGTACTTACGCCTATGTCGCCTCGATCCAGCGGCTCTATGCGCGCATCGAATCGCTGCCACAGGTGACGCTCGCGGAAATCGGTGGCGCCGCGCTCGGTGGCGGCTTCGAGCTCGCGCTCGCCTGCGATCTGCGCATCGCTGCCACCGAAGCTAAACTCGGCCTGCCGGAGGTAAAGCTTGGCCTCATTCCCGGAGCTGGTGGGACGCAGCGGCTGACGCGGCTCGTCGGCCGCGGTCTCGCCAATCGGCTGATCCTCGGCGCCGAAGCCGTCGACGGCGCTTCGGCCGAGCGGCTCGGCTTGGTGCAATGGGCATTTCCGCTCGCGGAACTCGCCGATCGCGCGAGCGAGATCGCAACGCGCATCGCCGCCCTGCCAGCCGCCGCGCTCGCGGCAGCCAAGCAATGCGTGACCTCCGCAGCAACGCCAGGCCGCGGCGGTTATGGCGACGAACTGGAATTGACACGCAAGCTTCAGACTAACGCCGAGACGCGGGAGCGCATCAGCGCTTTCATCGCCGGAGCGCGGACCTGACCATCGGCAACACACAGGGAGAACGACATGGATTTCGCGGGCAAGATCGCATTGGTGACCGGCGGAGCGTCCGGGATCGGCAAAGCAACAGTTATGGAACTAGCGCGCAGCGGCGCGCGCGTGATTTGTGCCGACATCAACCAAACGACGGGGCAGGCGCTGGTCGAGGAAGCGCGCCGGTCCAAACTTGACATCGAGTACGAGCCGATCGACCTGACCGACAGCGCCTCGGTGCGCCGTTGTGCCGCTGCCGTCACGGCGCGCCATCCCAAGATCGACATTCTTGTGAACGCCGCTGGATTCAGCGTCTTCTATCCATTTCTCGAAACACCGCCCGATTACCTGGACAAGGTCATCGCCGGCAATCTGACCGGCTCGTTGCATCTGACGCAAGCGCTGCTGCCGTCGATGATCGCCGCCGGCAATGCCCGCATCGTCAACGTCGCGAGCGATGCGGGCCGCGTCGGCTCGACCGGCGAGACCGGTTATGCGGCGGCCAAGGGCGGGATGATCGCCTTCACAAAATCGCTCGCCCGCGAGGTCGCGCGCCAGGGCATATGTGTCAACTGTGTGTGCCCAGGGCCGACCGATACGCCGCTGCTTGACACCCGATCCGACAAGCTCAAGGAGGCGTTCATCAGGGCGATCGCCTTCCGCCGGCTTGGCAAGCCACAGGAGGTTGCGGACGCCATCGTCTTTTTCGCTGGGCCCAAATCGAGCTATGTCACGGCTCAGATACTGAGCGTCAGCGGTGGCCTCACCTTCTCCGGCTGAGCGACGCAAGAATCTCCTCCCAGCCGAACGGACAAGCGCTTTCAGTCTATCAAACAAAAGGATGCTTCGCATGACTTCAACAGCCACCCGCTTTAACCCGACCCGAGTCGATTTCTCCAATTTCAAGCCGCTACACTTTCAATGGCAACGCGACGGGAAGGTAGCGACGATCATGCTCAACCGGCCGGAGCGCAAGAATCCGCTGACGCTGGAGTCCTACGCCGAGCTGCGCGATACCTTCCGCGATCTGGTCTACTGCAGCGATATAACCAATATCGTCATCACTGGCGCAGGCGGTAATTTCTGTTCGGGCGGCGATGTGCACGAGATCATCGGCCCGCTGGTCGAAATGCAGCGCAAAGACGATATGGCTGGCCTGCTCGCCTTCACCCGCATGACCGGCGATCTGGTCAAGGCAATGCGTGCCTGCCCGCAGCCGATCATCACTGCGATCGACGGAATCTGCGCTGGCGCGGGCGCGATCCTGGCGATGGCATCGGATCTGCGCTTCGGCACCGCACGCAGCAAGGTGGCGTTCCTGTTCGTGCGCGTCGGCCTTGCCGGCGCAGATATGGGTGCGTGCAACATGCTCCCTCGCATCATTGGTTCGGGCCGCGCTGCCGAACTCTTGTATACGGGCCGGACGATGGACGGCGCCGAGGCCGAGCGCTGGGGCTTCTACAACAAACTATCAGAACCCGACGCCGTGCTGGCTGACGCGCAAGCGATGGCAAAGACGCTCGCCGACGGTCCTACGTTCGCGAACGCCATGACCAAAAAGTGTATCCACCAGGAATGGAACATGGGCATCGACGAGGCGATCGAGGCCGAGGCCCAGGCCCAGGCGATCTGCATGCAGACCAAGGACTACGAGCGTGCTTATGAGGCGTTCGTGGCCAAGCAGAAGCCTGTGTTCCAGGGCAATTGATCGGCGCGTGCATCGCGCGACGAAGTGGTCCGGACTAGAGCCTTTTTCGTTTCGATTGAATCGAAACGGAGCTCTAGTTTCTTGATTTGACGCGTTTTCTCGACGCGAACCGGTCTCCACTTCGCTTGAAAACGCTTTAGACGTTGAGCCTGGCGAACGCCTTCTTGCCGCGCGGCGTCAGCTTCGGATTGAGCATGAGGCTTATGCCCCGCGACAGATAGTCGTCGAGGGTCATCATCGGGCGGAAGTGCCAGGCCTTCAGCGCCCAAGCGTGCGCGAACATTATGATCTGATAGGTGAAGAGCTCGACGTCGACTTCTTCGAACAGGCCTCCGGCGATGCAGTCGTTGATGCAAGCGGCGATGAGCCGATTGGTGGCGAGTTCCTTCTCCTGGATCAGCTTGCGCCGCATCTTGGGCAGCGATTTGGTCTCGCGATAGGCGAGCACGGTAGCGCCGATCTTGGCGTTGTTGACGGCGCAGTAAGCCTTGACCGCGGCGTGGAAGCGCGCCAGCGGCTCGCTCACATCTGCGATCGCGGCCGGCACGTGGCGCTGGTAGGCATCGAGCACCTCGATCAGCGCCAGGAATAGCACGTCCTCCTTGTCAGAGACGTACTGATAAATCGTTCCGATGCTGACGTCGGCCCGCTTGGCGATGTCGCGTATCGTGGTCACGTGGTAGCCGTTCTTGGCAAACAGCTCGATCGCCGCCGCGATAATTTGTCCGCGCCGCTTCTCGATCAGTTCGGGTACCTCCACCTTGCTCTTCACCGTCAGGCTCATGTTCACCCTTTTCGTCGCTGAAGCTTCGTTGCAATCGGCGGCCGCAGGACACAGCCGCCGATCAGTTGTCTTGCTTACAATGAGCCCATATTGCAAGTTCCGGTTGGCGGCGTGGTGGCTACGTTCGCCGCAATCGTCTCCGTGATGATTGGGCGCAGCTTGCCGCCCTGTTCGCCGATATGGCCGAAGTAGTTGGGAAGGATCAGCCCGCCGTAAACCAAACCATTTAGAATCTGCACCAGCATCGGTGATCCTCAACCGTCTGCAGCAGCTGTTGACGGCAGCGTTCCCGGCGACGCCGACGGCCACCGCGACACGGGCCCAGGACCTGTTCGTGCCCTCTGGTTCGTTGGCATATCCAACCGACCGCTCCCCCTTCCACGAGATGGTTGCGGTTACCCTCTTCTTTCGATAGAATGATCGTTCATTCATTCTGGAGTGTCAATAGCATCCCGAGGCGAGCTTGCCTTCTACGCGGTGAAGCCGCTGTTGAAGCGCCTTGGCGAGCCGGCCGACGTCGCCAATGCCTGCCTGTTTCTAGCGAGTGACGAGGCTTGCTACGGGTGAAATTCTTGCTGTGTCGGGTGGTATCTGGCCAGCGCTGTAGCCGTGCTTGGCGGTCCACCCATTTTGGACAAAGGACCTTCACGTCTAATACTACAAACGCCAACGCTGTCCTGAGAGCTTGACCAATCTCAATCCAGCCGACTTACTTGGGAGGAAACACTATGGAATTCGAAGACCTCATCTACGAGATCCGCAACGGCGTGGCCTGGATCATTATCAACCGGCCGGAGAAGATGAATGCGTTTCGCGGCAAGACCTGCGACGAACTGATCAAGGCGCTGTACAAGGCGGGCTACGACAAGGACATCGGCGCCATCGTGCTCGCGGGCGCGGGAGATCGTGCCTTCTGCACCGGCGGCGACCAGTCGGCTCATGATGGCAACTACGACGGTCGAGGTACGGTCGGCTTGCCCATGGAAGAGTTGCATGCGGCGATACGCGACGTGCCAAAACCAGTGATCGCGCGCGTACAAGGCTATGCCATCGGCGGCGGCAACGTGTTGTGCACGATATGCGACCTGACAATCTGTTCGGAGAAGGCCATCTTCGGCCAGGTCGGCCCCAAAATGGGCTCGGTCGATCCCGGTTACGGCACCGCGTTTCTGGCGCGGGTCGTCGGCGAAAAGAAGGCGCGCGAGATGTGGTACATGTGTCGCCGCTACACTGGTCAGGAAGCGGCCGCGATGGGGCTCGCCAATGCCTGCGTGCCGCATGATCAGCTCGACGCCGAGGTCCAGAAATGGGGCGAGGAATTGTGCGAGCGCAGCCCGACCGCGATCGCGATCGCCAAACGCAGCTTCAACATGGATACTGCCCATCAGGCCGGCATCGCCGGCATGGGCATGTATGCGCTCAAGCTCTACTACGACACCGAGGAATCTCGCGAAGGCGTCAAGGCGCTGCAGGAGAAGCGCAAACCCGACTTCCGCAAGTTCTCCAAGTAACGAACCAAACTCAAGACCGCCATCAGGCAGCCCAGCGGTTCCGGTCTGAAAAAACCTGCGTTGCCCAATCGTTACAGGAGACGCCCCATGGAATTCGATGCCATTCTTCTGCCTCCGCGCCGCGCCGATAGCGTTGCCCGCGGATATTGGCACGATCGCACGATCAATGATGACCTTGACGTTTGCTTCGCCACTTGCCCGGACAAGCTCGCGCTGACGGCGGTCCGGCAGGACACCGGCGAGGTGCGCCGGTTCAGCTACCGGCAGCTTGCGGCCCTCACCGATCGAATTGCGGTCGGACTGTCACGCCTTGGCGTGGGGCGCAACGATGTCGTCGCCATGCAATTGCCTAACTGGTGGCAATTCAGCCTGTTGTACCTCGCCTGCTCGCGGTTGGGTGCTGTCCTCAATCCGCTGATGCCGATCTTTCGAGAGCGGGAGCTCAGCTTCATGTTGAAGCATGGCGAGGCAAAGATACTTGTCGTTCCCAGGCAATTCCGGAATTTCGATCATGAAGCGATGGCGAGAAGCCTCCAACCGCAACTGCCATCGTTGAAACGCGTGGTCGTCGTTAACGGTGGAGGCGCAGACGACTTCGATGCGCTATTGACGCAGCCGGAATGGGAAAAACAGCCCGATGCGCAAAGGATACTGACAGCGAACCGGCCCGGGCCTGACGATATCACCCAACTGATCTACACCTCCGGCACGACCGGCGAGCCGAAGGGCGTGATGCACTCGGCCAACACGCTCATGGCGAATATCATTCCCTATGCCGAACGTCTGAAGCTCGGAAAGGACGATATCGTTCTGATGGCTTCGCCGATGGCCCATCAGACCGGTTTCATGTATGGCCTGATGATGCCGATCATGCTGCGGGCAAACGTCGTGCTGCAGGATATTTGGGTTCCGGTAAAGGCGGCCGAACTCATACGCCAGGAGGGCGTAACCTTCACGATGGCGTCCACCCCCTTCCTGACGGATCTCACGCGCGCGGTATCGGAGACCGGGGGCGTGCCGAGTCTCAAGATCTTTTTATGCGCCGGCGCGCCAATTCCGGGACCTTTGGTCGAACAGGCCCGCGGCACGCTCGGTGCCAAGATCGTTTCGGCCTGGGGAATGACAGAAAACGGCGCGGTCACCCTGATCAAGCCTGAGGACGATGATATCCTTGCCTTCACGACCGACGGCTGCGCGCTGCCCGGTGCCGAGGTCAGGATCATCGACGCCGAAGGCAAAACTCTGCCGCCCGGAGAGATCGGCAGGCTTGTCGTTCGCACCTGCTCGAATTTCGGCGGCTATTTGAAACGTCCGCAATGGAACGGCACCGATGCCGATGGCTGGCTCGAAACCGGCGATCTCGCGCGCTTGGATACCAACGGCTATATCCGCATCAGCGGCCGCAGCAAGGACGTCATCATCAGAGGTGGCGAGAACATACCCGTCGTCGAGATCGAGGCTCTGTTGTACAGGCACCCCGCCGTCGCCCAGGTCGCCATCGTCGCTTACCCGGATGAAAGGCTGGGCGAGCGCGCTTGTGCCGTCATTGTGCCGAAAGCGGGCCACACGATCGACTTTGCCGCCATGACGGAGTTTCTGAAACGGCAGAAGCTCGCCGTGCAATACATTCCCGAGCGGCTTGTTGTCCGCGACGCTATGCCGGCGACGCCGTCGGGAAAAATCCAGAAGTTCAGGCTGCGCGAGATGCTGCGGGACGGTTGAACCACGCATGTCGTAGGATATTGCGTCGCGAACGACTATTTGGTGATGCCGCCGGCTTCCTTCTCCATGTCGCGGCCAGACAGGTCCTCGGCCTGCATATTGGCGTAGTCGCGCGCCATCTCCCGCATGAGAAATTTGGCAGGAACGTCGTGGTACGACCCGTGGTCGTTCACATATTGCATGTAGGTCCGGCCCGCGCCGTCGAAAGGATGCAGAAGCGCGTCGGTGTGGCCGTCGAAATCGAGCGGATGAACGCCGACCTTGGCGCAGAGCGTGGCGTTGAAGGTCGGGGTTGCCTTGCGCCAGGCACCCTCCACATAGATCTCCGTGAAGCCGTGCCAGGTGAAAACGTCCGTGCCCATGCTTTGACGCAGCTTCTCTGTCGTGAGGTGATTGCGTACATCGGCGAATCCGACGCGGGCGGGAACGCTGTGGACGCGGCAGACGGCGGCGTAAAGCGCCGCCTTGCCCACGCAATAGCCGTTGCCCGCCGCAAGCACGCTGGAGGCCCGGAACGTCTCGGGCGTGCGCATGTTGACGTAAGGGTTGTAGCGGATGCCGTCGCGCACCGCCTTATAGAGCAGACTGGCCGTCTCGCGGTCGCTGGCGTCCGCCGGAACGGTGGCGCTGGCGAAGTCCCGGACGGCCGGATGATCACAATCGATATATTCGCCGGGATCGGTGTAGAGACGGCGGATCGTGTCGGGGAGAACGTTGGTCATGCTGCAGCTTAACAAGCGGTGTTCGCGAAAATCAATGCGGTAATTAATCTTACAAATACACGCGCCCAGCCTACGGCTTTGGCGGGTTTGCCATTAATCATACCGCTTGCCCTACGGCGAACAGATGCGCGGCAAAAGCGTATATTGCATCGGCCGATCACATCCGAGTTTGCGCTACGTCAATAAGAATGTCGGTGGCAGGTGCTACAAAAAATGAAATTTGGAGATGACCGATGGCTTCGACTGAAGTCTGCCGGCGGTAGGAAGGAGCCATCGTCTTTAAGGTCCGCGTTACAGGTTCCCGCTGCGAGCCAATAACCTATCCAATCTCTTCAGGGCCTGACCCCGGCGAACGGAGATTCCTCGACTGGAGGATCGTCATCAGACTTTTGGCCGTGTGGCTCCTGCCTTGAATTCGGTCAAGTCCCCGTTCTTCCCGCTCTGATATGCATTAGTGAAATGAATATCATTGGAGGATTCCATGAGGGTATTGCATCGCTTTACAGTGACCGCTGCTATTGCCCTCGTTGCCCTGCTCAGCGCACCTCACCGGGCATCCGCCGAAATCAAGATTGGTGCCGTCCTCTCGGTAAGCGGGCCGGCATCGTTTCTCGGTGATCCGGAAAAGAAAACGCTGGAAATCTATGTTGATGAGATCAATGCCAAAGGCGGCGTGAACGGCCAAAAGCTACAACTGGTTGTCTACGATGACGCCGGCAGTGCCGAGAACGCGCGTACCTTCGCCACCCGTCTGGTCGAGGAAGACAAAATCGTCGCCATGGTCGGCGGCAGCACCACCGGCACGACGCTCGCCATGATCCAGATATTCGAGGACGCCAAAATTCCGTTCATTTCGCTGGCCGGCGCGATTCAGATTGTCGAGCCCGTACACAAATGGGTTTTCAAGACGCCGCACACCGACAAGATGGCTTGCGAGAAAATCTTTGCCGACCTCAAGAGCCGCAAACTAACGACGATTGCGTTGATTTCGGGTACGGATGCATTCGGAAAGTCGATGCGCGACCAGTGCGTTGCGGTCGCGCCCAAGGCGGGAATTAGCATCGCTCTCGAGGAGAACTATGGACCGCGCGACAGCGATATGACGCCGCAGCTCACGAATATTCGCAATAAGGCGGGCGTGCAGGCTGTGGTCAATCCGGGTTTTGGTCAGGGTCCAGCGATTGTGACGCGCAATTATAGTCAACTCGGAATCAAGCTGCCGCTGTACCAGAGTCATGGTGTGGCTTCCAAGCAGTTTATCGAGCTCGCTGGTCCCGCGGCCGAAGGCGTGCGGCTGCCGGCGGCGGCGCTTCTGATTGCGGACAAGCTTCCGAGTAACGATCCGCAGAAATCCGTCGTCGTGAATTATTCGCGCACCTACCAAACGAAGACCGGACAGCCGGTGTCGACCTTCGGCGGCCACGCCTATGATGGCCTCATGATTTTGGTTGAGGCGATGCAGCGTGCGAAGAACGTCGACACATCCAAGGTCCGCGACGAGATCGAGCGGACCAAAGGCTATATTGGAACCGGCGGAATAGTGAACATGTCGGCGACCGATCATATGGGCCTCGACCTGTCGGCGTTCCGTATGTTGGAAATCAACGGCGGCGACTGGATGTTGGTCCCCGGCACGTGAGATGAAAATCAGGAATGCTCGCGAGAGCTTGCCCGTTCCGCCTTGCTGCTATTGAACCCAAGCCATACGAGGCCTTTAACGCGATGGCCGAGTTGCTGCAATTCATTTCCTCGGGCTTGACCGTGGGCGCCATCTACGCCTTGGTCGCCCTTGGTTTTACGTTGATCTATAAGGCGTCGGATATCATCAATTTCGCCCAAGGCGAGTTCGTCATGCTAGGCGGGATGACGACCGTTTTCGTGGCGCTTGCAGGCGTTCCGTTGCCGTTCGCTGCGCTCATCGCCATCATCGTGACAACCGCCATAGGATTGGCCCTACACCGTTTTGCGATCGAACCAGCGCGTGGAGCAGGTCCGGTGGCGTTGATCATGATCACGATTGGCGCCTCGATCTTTCTTCGCGGCGTGGCCCAGATCGTTTTCGACAGGCGCTTCCATAGTTTGCCTCCACTGTTCGGCGCCGATCCGATCCAGTTCGGGGGTGCAGCCATTTTGCCGCAAAGCCTCGTCGTGCTGGCAAGCGCGACAGCCATCGTGACTTTGCTTTGGCTGTTCATCGATCGCACCCTGCTGGGCAAGGCCGTAATGGCGACTGCGGCCAATCGCCTGGCGGCGCGAACTCATCGGCGTCGATACGCGGCGCATCGTTGACTTCTCATTTGCGGTATCGGCGGCAATCGGGGCGATCGCCGGCATTCTCATTACGCCGATCGCGCTGACCAGCTACGATGTGGGTACATTGTTGGCGCTGAAGGGGTTCGCGGCGGCCATGCTTGGCGGAATCGGCAGCGCGCTCGGTGCCGTAGTCGGCGGCCTTCTGATTGGCATGATTGAGGCCTTTGCCGCGGGCTATTTGTCTTCGAATTACAAGGACGCGGTCGCTTTCCTGATCATTCTCGTCGTCTTGGTTTCCATTCCGCAGGGCTTGTTCGGTCGGGCAAAAGTTGAGCGGGTGTAAAATTGCGTGCACTGCTCGAAACTCGATTGATGCCGGCGATAGTGGTCGCGGTAATCGTTATTATCTTGCCGCTGCTCTTTTCGTCTGCGTACTACTATCGCATCGGCGTGCTTGTTTTTATTTTTGCGCTCGCGGTAGTGGGCCTCAATCTGCTCATGGGCTTTGCCGGTCAAGTCAGCCTTGGCCACGCGGGTTTTTTAGGGATAGGCGCCTATTCCGTCGCCATCGGCCCAAGCCATTTTGGCGCGCCTTCGTGGCTGTGCCTATTCGCCGGCGCAATCCTTTCGGGCGCGCTCGCTTTCCTGGTGGGGCGGCCAATTCTAAGGCTTAAGGGACACTATCTCGCCGTTGCGACGCTCGGACTCGGATTGCTCGTTGCTATCGTGCTGACCAACGAGGCGGGCTGGACCGGTGGTCCCGACGGCATGAGCGTTCCCGGGCTGGTGCTTTTCGACTGGAGCGTGAGCGGGGCGTATACTTGGTATTGGATCGCCGGCACGACTTTTGTCGGCGGATTTGTGCTCGCGCTCAATCTGATAGGCAGCCCGACCGGCCGTGCGCTGCAAGCCATCCATGACAGCGAGATCGGCGCGCTCGTCCTCGGCATCGACGTGGCACGCAAGAAACTTACGATCTTCATAATCTCCGCAATGTACGCGTCGGTGGCCGGATCTTATCTGGCGCTGTTCAATGGCTACATCACGCCCGACGCGGCGGGGTTCCTGCGTTCGATCGAATTGGTCGCCATGGTCGTGCTGGGCGGCATGGGATCGATCGTGGGTTCTCTGGTGGGCGCAGCGGTGCTGGTCGTGTTGCCGCAGGCGCTCACCATCTTCCACGAATACGAGCAGGCGCTGCTCGAACTCATCGTGATGGTTTTCATGATCTTCTTGCGCCAGGGCATCGTGCCGTCGATTGCTGCGGCGTTTGCTGGACGGCGAAAATGATGATCCTGGAGGCTGATCGGCTGTCCATTACCTTCGGTGGGGTGCGGGCCCTCGACGGAGTCAGCATCGCAATCGAATCCGGCCAGGTGTTTTCGATTATCGGCCCGAACGGTTCCGGCAAGACCACGCTGTTCAATCTGGTGTCGGGTATCTATACGCCGAACGACGGAAGCATCCGGTTTGCCGGTGAAATGGTGACAGGCCTTCCGCCTGACCAACTCGCGCGGCGAGGGTTATCGCGGACTTTTCAGAATCTGCAGATATTCTCCCGAATGTCGGCGCTGGAAAATGCGATGGTCGGCCGTCATCGTCATGAGCGCACGGGGATTTTGGCCGATCTGCTGCATTTGCCGTCGGTGGCGCGCCAGAATGAGGCGACCCGCGAAGCTGCTCATGAGGCGCTTGCTCGCGTCGGCCTCGCCGATGCAGGCAAACGTCCCGCCGGTTCGCTCGCATATGGCGCCCTCAAGCGCCTCGAAATCGCGCGCGCTCTAGCTAGCGACCCCAAGCTGCTGCTGCTCGACGAGCCGGCCGCCGGCTGCAATCCTGTCGAAACCCAAGAAATCGATTACGTGATCCGCTCCATCGTAAAGGACGGAATCACGATCGTGTTAGTCGAGCATGATATGCGTCTGGTGATGAATATCTCGGACCGTGTTCATGTTCTGGCAAACGGCCGAACGCTCACCGAAGGCACTCCCGAACAAGTGCGGTCCAATACCGCGGTGATCCAAGCCTATTTGGGTGTTCACGGTTCGAAGGAGGCGGTTCGTGCTTTCGATTGAGAATGTCAGAAGCGCTTATGGCCGAATCGAGGTCCTGCACGGGGTCACGCTGCATGTCGTCGCCGGAGAGATCGTCACACTAATCGGCGCCAATGGGGCTGGTAAGACCACATTGATGCACGCCATTTCCGGCGTTCAGCCGATCACCGGCGGTACGATACGGTTCGAAGGCGAGGCGATCG
This sequence comes from uncultured Alphaproteobacteria bacterium, assembly GCA_963722265.1. Taxonomy (GTDB): domain Bacteria; phylum Pseudomonadota; class Alphaproteobacteria; order Rhizobiales; family Xanthobacteraceae; genus Bradyrhizobium. The sequence goes on from CAVRKR010000006.1 coordinate 1,514,931, forward strand.
AGCAGCTGCCCGCGCATGCGCGGGTGGCGGCCGGCATCTCGCTAGTGCCGGAAGGCCGGCAGGTGTTCGAGCCGTTATCCGTGAAGGACAATCTGCGGCTCGGTGCGTGGTCGCGCCGCAACGCGGATCTGGAAAGGGACCTTGCGCGGGTCTGCGCGGTGTTCCCGATGCTTGAAGCGATTTGGGAAATGCCGGCTGGCGCGTTGTCCGGCGGACAGCAGCAAATGCTCGCGATTGGACGCGCCTTGATGGCAAAGCCCCGGCTGTTGCTGCTGGATGAGCCCTCCATGGGTCTCGCCCCCAACCTGGTCGATCAGGTAATTGCGGTAATCCGATCGCTCAAGGACGAAGGCCTGACCATTCTGCTGGTAGAGCAGAATGCGTCGGCGGCGTTGGCCATTGCGGACCGCGCCTATGTGCTCGAAACCGGCAAGGTGATGCTCGAAGGAACCGCTGCCGACATCCGGGGCGATCGGCGGATCCAGGAGGCATATCTGGGAATTTGAACAAATTCGATCGGGTATTGACCTTGGTCAAGTAGGTCAGTCCGGAAAAGCAATCTAATTGCAAACCGAGGAGAACAGCAATGAAAGCGACCCTCTGTCCCGGCGTTTCGCGGGTGAACCGCCTTACCGTGGACCGCGACCGCAGCATCGGCTTCATGGGCGAAGAAGGCCGCGTTTACGGCACCCCCTTTCTGGTACGCGATATCGAGCAGACCTGCCGCGAGTTGCTGCTGCAGCACGGTGATGCCGGCGAGGATTCGGTCGGCACCGACATCGCCATCAAGCATCTTGCGCCGACGTTGCTCGGCATGTCGGTCGAGATCACGGTTACCGTGAGCGCCTTGGAAGGCCGCAAGGTCTTGTTCGACGTGTCGGCCAAAGACGAAATCGAGCCAATCTGCAGCGGGACGCATGGCCGCTTCGTTGTCGACGTCGGCAAGACGATTGAACGCCTGAAGGCGAAAGCCGCCAAACGTGCCGGCGGCAAAGTGGGGTAGACGCGATGTCGGCCAAATCCTCGCGAAGCAAGTCGGCGCACAACGAGCGGACGGTCTCGACCTACTGCTACCAGTGCGTCGCTGGCCCAGACCTATTGAAGGTTCGTATCGAGGACAATATCGCCACCGAGATCACTCCGAACTTCGATGCGGCGGCGATCCATCCGGCTGGCGGGAAGGTGTGCGTCAAGGCGTTCGGCCTGGTGCAGAAGGCCTATACGCCCAACCGTATACTGACGCCGATGAAACGCACCAACCCGAAGAAGGGACGAGGTGAGGATCCGGGCTTCGTGGCGATCTCGTGGGATGAGGCGCTCGACCTGGTGGCAGAAAAGCTCAATGCTGCGCGCGCGGCCGGTCTGACCGACGAAGCCGGTTATCCGCGCGTTGCAGCGAGCTTCGGCGGTGGTGGAACGCCGACAGCCTACATGGGAACGCTGCCGGCGTTTCTGGGTGCGTGGGGCCCGGTGGACATGAGCTTTGGCTCCGGGCAGGGCGTGAAGTGCACGCATTCGGAGCATCTCTACGGCGAATTGTGGCACCGTGCTTTTACGGTCGCGCCAGACACCCCGTTATGCGAGTACGTGCTCTCGTTCGGCGCCAATGTTGAAGCATCGGGCGGCGTTTGCGGCGTTAAGCGCCACGCCGATGCGCGTAATCGCGGCATGAAGCGGGTGCAGATCGAGCCACATCTTTCGGTTACCGGCGGCGCCTCGGCCGAATGGATCCCGATCAAGCCAAAGACTGACGTCGCTTTCCTGTTCGCCATAATCCATGTGCTGCTGCACGAGCATCCGCGCGACCGTCTCGACCTACCGTTCCTGAAGAACGTCACCTCGTCGCCCTACCTGATCGGCCCGAACGGCTACTTTCTGCGCAGCGCCGATTCGCGCAAGCCGCTAATGATCGACCTCGGAAGTGGGCGCGCTGTGCCATTCGACACCAAGGGCGCCGATCCGGCGCTCGAAGGCGCGTTCATGGTCGATGGCGTCGAGGTCGGACCGGACAACGAATTGATCACGCACCGTGGCATCGAGGCGCACCCGGCGTTCGAGCACTTGGTGGACCATGTGAAGCCTTATTCGCCCGAATGGGCGAGTTCGATCTGCGACGTGCCGGCCGCCACTATCCGCCGGGTGACGAACGAGTTCCTCGATCACGCCCATGTCGGCGAAACTATCGAGATCGAGGGTGTCAGCTTGCCGTTCCGGCCGGTGTCGATCTCCTTCGGCAAGACCGTCAATAACGGCTGGGGCGGCTACGAATGCTGCTGGGCCCGCACCCTGATTCCGTGCCTGCTCGGCGCGCTTGAGGTGCCGGGCGGTACGCTCGGCAGCACGGTGCGCATCAACCGCCCGGCCGACAATCGCTGGTCGAGCGTCAAGCCGGGTCCGGACGGGTTCATGGACTATCCGATGAACCCGACCAGCAAGGAGGCATGGTTGTCGCGCCCGCCAATGCGCTCGGGCCATCGCACGCTGGTGCCGCTGGTCGCTAACTCGGCCTGGAGCCAGGCTTTGGGGCCGACCCATCTCGCTTGGATGCAGCAGAGCGAGGACTTCGAACATTTCCCGCACGCGACGCCTCCGGACGTGTGGTTCGTCTACCGCACCAATCCGGTGATCTCGTTCTGGGACACCAAGCGGGTCGGCGAGGCGGTCGCTAACTTTCCGTTCACGGTCTGCTTCACGCTCACGCGCGACGAGACCAATCACATGGCCGACGTGCTGCTGCCGGACTGCACCGACCTCGAAGGCCTGCAGCTTCTGCGCATTGGCGGTACCAAGTACATCGAGCAATTCTGGGACTATCAGGGCTTCGCGCTGCGTGATCCCGCCGTAACGCCACAGGGTGAAGCGCGCGATTTCACCTGGATCGCGACCGAACTGGCGCGTCGCTCCGACATCCTCGAAGCCTACAATGCCTCGATCAATCGCGGCGGCCACGGCGTCAGACTATCGGGCCGGAACTACGATTTCTCGCTCGACATTTCCAGGTCGCACAGCGTCGAGGAGATTTGGGATGCGACCTGCCGCGCTGCGAGCGCGGAGATTACCGACGGTAAATCGAGCGATGGCCTCGCCTGGTTCCGCGAGCGTGGTTTCCGCGTCACCCCGTTCCCGCGCCTGATGTGGTACCTCTACCCGCGCCTCGTCGAGCAAGGCCTGCGCTTTGAGCAGCCCTTCCAGGAGCGCCTGTTCCGCATCGGCAAGGAGCTTGGCCGCCGCCTGCACGAGCAGGACATCAATTGGTGGGACCGCCAGCTCGAGGAATACGAAGCGATCCCGCACTGGCGCGACATCGGAAAATTGTGGGAGGACGCGCTCGCCAAGCACTTCAAGGTTGACATCGCCGACTATCCGTTCTGGCTCGTGACCTCGCGCAGCATGCAGTACTCGTGGGGCAACAATGTCGGCCTCCAATTGATCAAGGAGCTCGCCGACAACGTCATCGGCCACGGCAGCGTGGTGATGAACGAAAGCGCAGCCGCCAAGATCGGCCTCGAAGACGGCGACCGCATCGAGGTGCGCTCGCCGCTCAACGCCACGGAAGGCCGGGTGGTGCTGCGCGAGGGCATCCGCCCCGACACCCTGCTGATCATCGGGCAGTTCGAACACTGGGCGACGCCCTATGCCAAGGACTTCGACGCCCCAAGCATGAATGCGCTGGTGCCGATGCTGCTCGATCTTACTGATGCCACCGGCTCGGCGGCCGATCTCGTCAAGGTCAAGGTGACGAAACTCGGAGGTGCAGTATGACCCGCTGGGTGATGCTCGCCGACCTCGAGCGCTGCGTCGGCTGCCAGACTTGCACGGCGGCGTGCAAGCACACCAACGCGACTTCGCCCGCCGTGCAGTGGCGCAAGGTGCTGGACATCGAGGCTGGCTCATATCCAACGGTGTCGCGCACCTATGTGCCAGTCGGTTGTCAGCACTGCGAGGATCCCCCCTGCATGCACGTCTGCCCGTCGACAGCGACGCGCAAGCGCCCGGACGGCATCGTCACCATCGACTACGACATCTGCATCGGCTGCGCCTATTGCGACGTCGCCTGTCCGTACCAGGCGCGGTTCAAGGTCGATGCCGCCGACTTCGCCTATGGAGAGGGCCGGCAGATGCAGCACGAGGCCGAGCGTGAGAATCTGGCGCGGCTCGGTGTCTCGCAGAAGTGCACTTTCTGTTCCGACCGGATCGACTTCGGGTTGGAGAACGGTCTCATTCCCGGCGTCGACCCGCGCGCAACACCCGCCTGCGCCAATGCCTGCATCGCCGACGCGCTGCATTTCGGTGATATCGACGACCCATCGAGCAAGGTGTCGACGCTGTTGACGCAGTACAAGCATTTCCGCATGCACGAGGAGGTCGGTACCGCGCCGGGCTTCTACTATCTCTACGAGCACGCGGGATCGTCGACCGGCGATGACGATCGCGAGAAGCCGTTGACGCCGATGGCGCCGCCGCGCATTCGCTCTCGCGGTGTCGAGCCATGGCACCAGAAACATTGGGATTGGAAGGCTGCCGGCAATTTCATGACCGGTGGTGTCGGCCCGGGCCTGTTCGTCGGCGCTGCAATCGCCGCGGCGACGGTCGGGCCGTCACCTTTGCTCGGGTTGCTCGCCATGGCGCTCATTGGCCTCGGTCTGGTCATGGTGCTGATGAAAATCGGCCGTCCCTTGCGGGCGATCTCGGTGCTGAGCCAGCCGCAACGCTCGTGGATGTCGCGCGAGGCGTGGGTCGCCAATGCCTTCTTTCCGCTGGCACTGGCTGCCGTGTGGACCGGAATGGTGGCGCTGTGGCTCGCAGCAGCCGCGCTAGCGCTGGTGTTCCTCTATTGTCAGGGGATGATCTTGCGCGAGGCCAAGGGCATCCCGGCCTGGCGCGTGCAGCGCATCGTGCCGCTGATCGTCGCGACTGGCCTGACCGAGGGGGCGGGCGTGTTCCTTGCCGCCTGCGTGCTGCTGCCGGCGCTCGCGCCGCTGGCGCGCGGCGCGGCGGTCGCCACCGTTGTGCTCGCCGCCGCCCGCACGCTCGCCTGGATCGCCTATCGTCGTGCACTCGCGCTCCACGGCGCGCCGACAAAGGCGCTCGCCGTGCTCGAGGGCTACCGGCCGTGGCTCCTGATCGGTGGTCTCGTGGTTCCAACCATCGGCGTCATCGCCGGTTTGCTGGTCGACGGCCTGACCGCGCCGATGTTCGTTCTTGCTGGCCTCGCGGCCGCGGCGGCGGGACTCGGCTTCAAGTTCCTGCTCATCACTCGCGCCGGCTACAACCAGGGCTTCGCGCTGCTGCACACGCCGGTGCGAGGCACTGGCCGCGCCGGTCCGGCCGTGAAGCCGGGGTGGACTTTGTCATGACATCCGAAGGGGGCAGATCAGCAGACCGCAACGAAGCCGCCGGGAGGTAACGCCATGAGCAGTCAGACCGCACTGCGTGACGCTGAAGTCTTCATGTTTGACCCTGTTGCCGAGACGATGCCGCGCGAGGCGCTTGCCGCCCTGCAGCTCAAGCGACTGAAACGAACGCTGGAGCACGCCTACGCCAAGGTGCAGCACTACCGCAGCGCCTTCGAGGCGGCTGGGGTGAAGCCGAAGAGTCTGACGTCTCTCGGGGATATCGTACGCTTTCCATTCACCCTCAAGACGGACCTGCGCGACAACTATCCGTTTGGTATGTTCGCCGTGCCGCGCCAGCAACTGGCGCGGCTGCATGCCTCCTCGGGAACCACCGGCAAGCCGACGGTGGTCGGCTATACCAGTGGAGATCTTGACCGCTGGGCGGGGCTGATGGCACGTTCGCTCGGCTGCGCCGGTGCGGTGCCCGGCGACGTCGTCCACAACGCGTACGGCTACGGCCTTTTCACCGGCGGGCTCGGCGCGCACTACGGGGCAGAGCGGCTCGGCTGCACGGTGGTCCCGATGTCGGGCGGCGGCACGGAGCGGCAGGTCTCGCTAATCAGCGATTTCGGTGCGAATATATTGTGCGCGACGCCGTCCTACGCGCTGAATATTGCCGAGGTGGCGGACGCGGCGGGGTTTGATTTGCGGCGATCGCCGCTGCGCTGCGGTGTGTTCGGCGCAGAGCCATGGAGTGAAGCACTGCGTCGCGACTTGCAGCAACGGCTCGGAATCAAAGCCGTGGACATTTATGGCTTGTCGGAAATCATGGGTCCGGGCGTCGCGTGCGAATGTAATGTGAGGCAGTCAGGCCTGCACGGCTGGGAAGACCATTTCCTGTTCGAAATCATTGACCCCGAGACGAAGAAGCCATTGCCGTTCGGCGAAGCGGGCGAGCTCGTCATCACAACGCTCACCAAAGACGCGCTGCCGATGATCCGCTACCGCACACGCGACATCACACGGCTGGACGATTCACCCTGCGCTTGTGGCCGCACGCACGTTCGCATCATGCGCGTTACCGGCCGCGATGATGACATGCTCATTATCCGCGGGGTCAACGTTTACCCGTCACAACTCGAGGCCGTGCTCGTCGGCTTTCCCGGACTTTCGCCACACTACCAGATCGTGCTCACGCGCGCGGGCGCGCTCGATGCCATCACGGTGGAAGTGGAGCTGGCGCCAGATGCGCCCGATGATGACGATGCGCGCGCCAGGAAAGAGGCCGAAATCCGCCATCACATCAAGTCATTGATCGGCGTAACCTGCGATATAGCGCTAAAACGGCACGGCGAGGTTCCGCGTTCGCAAGGCAAGGCCGTACGGGTCAAGGACCAGCGGAAAACTGCTAGTTGAGCGCGTTCCCGCCCAGTTCGGGCTCGCTGCAATCTGGCGCTTGATCTCGCCGGTCGAGCGCCGGGTGGCATCACGTGCGGCACTATTTCCCATCAATTTGAAAAGTCAATTTCGCGTAAGCAGTCGGGCGAATCGACCGATGCATCCGGTAGGTTGAAATCATATTTTTCAAATATGACTGTTTCACTCCTGAGAGACGGGCGGATCCAGATCGTCGGCCCAGGAATCTCTCGGCGGCGGATACCGGCGGAGTAGTCGATTCACCAGATTGACATGCTCGGCCTCCTCTTCGACGAGTTCCGCCGCCATCGCCTTGACCTTGGGGTCCTTTGTCGTCTCTACGATGAAGGTGAAGTAGGCGAGGGCGCGTTTTTCGCCGGCGAGCGAGAGCTGCAAGGCATGCCAGGGTGTCATCAAATAGTGCGCGGAGCCGAGTTCGGCTTCTTCCGGGCTGTCCGTTCGTCCAAATCTTGCGAACTGGCGCGCTTCGTTTTCGACATCGAAATCGCCGGCGAGACGACGGATTTCCTCGCCATGAATGCCTTCGGCGCGGGCCAGGTCTCGGAAGATCTTCACCAACTCCGGATTATTATGGGTTTCCATCTGATCGGCCAACACATTGTAGCGTTCGACCGCGTCGATCTCGATCTGATAGGCGACGGCCAGCAGATCGTTCAGGCTTGAGACCTTCGGATTGTCCAATGTCTTGCTCATAGCTCGAAGTCCTTCTCCAACTCCGGTAAGTCGGTGTTGCCTGCTCCGGCGACCGCGGGCTGAAACGGAGCACGACTGCCCCGGTACAGAACTCCGAGGTTGAAACCATCGTCTGTCATGAGTCGACGCGCCGCCTTGCCTTGATCGTTGGTGGCGGCGACTGGGGCCGGGCGCACCTGGTCCTTCCACTCCTTTTCGTCAGGTCGGAAGGTTACGCAAGGGCTGAGGATTTCGATGAAAGAGAACCCCGGGTGCTTGATTGCTTCCGCCAGTACGTCGGCGGTTTCGTTTGGTTCCCCGGAGAAGCAGCGAGCGATAAAGTTTGCCCCCGAGGCGAGGGCGACAACGAGCGGGTGAAACGGCGCCACCCCGGTGCCGCCCGGCGTCAGCGCGGTGTCAAATTCCGGCTCCGTGGTCGGCGAGGGCTGGCCCTTGGTCATGCCGTAGATGCGGTTGTCCATTACCACATATGTCATGTCGATGTTTCTGCGGCAGGCATGCAGGAAGTGGTTGCCGCCGATCGAGTAGCCGTCGCCGTCGCCGCTGGCGACCACGACGGTGAGATCGGGCCGGGTCACTTTCAGTCCGGCGGCGAGAGCGAGCGAGCGGCCGTGCACGCCATGAAAGCCGTAGCAATTGGTGTAGGCGGGAATCCGCGACGAGCAGCCGATGCCGGATATGACGGCGATCTTTTCGGGCGCTAGACCCAGTTGCGCGAACGCGCGCGTGAACGACATGAGCACGTGGTAGTCGCCGCAGCCGGGACACCAGATCGGCTTCAAGTCCGACTTATAATCCGCCGGCTTGCAGGCGAGGCGCGTACTGACACTTGACATCCGTCATCTCCAATCCGTGATTGCACGATGAATTTCGCCAGCCGTGATCGGTAGTGGCCCCGGGCGGTTGAAAACACGGACCGGCGCCGGCAGGTCGTAATGGGCGCGCAGGTATCGGTGGAACTGGCGACTGTGCGACTGTTCGACGACCAGGATTCGTTTGACGCCTTCCAGGGCAGCCGCCAGCCGTTCCGGCTGGACGGGCGCCATCAACCGCGGTGCGATCACGCGGACATCGAACCGATCGGCGGCGGCGCGTCCGGCCGCTTCGCGCGCGGCGCCGGTAAGCGAACCCCAGGTGATGAGCGCGAGGTCGCCGGTGCCTTCGATGCTTGCCCAGTGGTCGCCAAAATTGAAGCGGTCGAGTTTGTCGCGCCGCTTGTCGAGCTGTGCCAAATGGTCGGTGGCTCCGCTGGTCGGGGTACCGGTCTCGGAGTGAGTGAGCCCGTCGGCGGTGTATTGACCGCCCGGCGCCCCCGGAATGGCCATCGGCGACACGCCGTTGGACGCAAGCGCGTAGCGCTTATAGGTAGCTGCTATATTGGTAGCGACCGTCCGTGCACCGATAAACGCAACGTCGGCGGGACGCTCGATAGCGGCGCGTGACTGCCCCATGAATTGGTCGGACAGAACGATAGCTGGTGCTTGCAGCGATTCCGCGAGATAGGTTGCCCATTGTGTCGTGAACAGGCAATCGCCGACCGATTGCGGGGCCAGGACGAGATGGGGCGCGTCCCCGTGCAAGCCGTAGATGGCAATATTCAGATCGGTCTGCTCCGATTTGGTGGGAATGCCTGTCGAGGGACCGCCACGCATGACGTCCACGACCACGACCGGGATTTCGGCGGCGGTGGCAAGGCCGAGCGCTTCAATCATCAACGAGAGTCCGGGCCCGGAAGTCGCCGTCAGGGCTGGCGTACCGCCGTACGATGAGCCGATGACCATGTTGATCGCGGCGAGTTCGTCCTCTGCCTGCAGCAAGACCCCGCCGATTTTGGCAAGGCTTGGCGAAAGCCACTCGAGGATTTCTGTCGCGGGTGTAATCGGATAAGCGGCGGCAAAACGAACACCGCCACGGATCGCGCCGAGCGCGGTTGCCTCGTTTCCTGACAGCAGCCACCTGCGGGTGTCGCTCGGATTTGGCGCGGCGAGTTGCGCGTCGAAGTCGATATCCGCGGCCGCGTCGAATCCAGCTTTGATTCCGACGCGGCTGGCCTCGACGGCCTGCGGCCCCTTATCAGCAAGACGCTTTGCGATCGGTACGAACACCTGCTCGATGGAAAAGCCAAGCAGCCGGCCGGTAATACCGAGTGCGATCATGTTGGGCCGTCCGTCTTCGATGGACTTGGCCATTTCCTTTATCGGGATTTCAACGACGCGCGCCCCGGATTGGGTCACCATTGGCGGCGGTTCGCCGCCGCGGGGATCGCTGATCACCAAGGTCTGCGGCCCGGCTTTGATTTCACCGCCAAATCGGTGCGCGTTCAGCCAGTCAATGCCAACGATCAGGTCGAACTGGTCCGGTAGACAATCGACGGGATGCACCGCCAAGCGCAGTAGTCCTGCCGCTTCACCGCCGCGGATCTGAGGGCCGAGGGTGCGGGTAAATAGCCCATGCCAACCCGCGGCGCTGGCCGCTTCGAGCAGGGAATTTCCCGTGGTCAAGGCACCGGCGCCGCCGCTGCCAACGATCGCGATCGAGATGCTCGGCGAAGCTCCCATGGCATTTGCCTCCTGATCGGAGCCCGCTGTGCCCCAATATGTATTTAAGTACTAGAATACGTTTTTTTTCTTTTCCTTGATCTTGGTCAAGGCAGTTCAACGGTTACGGATCAAAGAATGAAAATCAAGGCGCGGCGTGTCCGGCGACGGGCTCAGCGGCAAACCGGAGGGCAGATTGATGAGCGCCAAGCCGATTCGTTGGATGATGACAGGCGCAGGCAAGCCCCTTGTCCCGATGGAATTCGACATCGGCACGCCCGCCTCTGATGAAGTCGTGGTCGAAATCGCCGGCTGCGGGGTCTGCCATACCGATCTTGGCTACTATTACGATGGCGTGCGCACCAAACACGAACTGCCGCTGACGCTTGGGCATGAGATCAGCGGTCATGTCATCGAAGCTGGCGCAGATGCTCTTTGGTACACCGACCGGGCGGTCATTATTCCGGCGGTGATCCCGTGCGGTCGATGCGATGCCTGCCTCCGCGGCAAGGCGACAATCTGCCCAAACCAGAAGATGCCGGGCAACGATATTCATGGTGGCTTCGCCACTCATATCATCGTGCCGGCGCGCGGACTTTGTGTTGTCGATGAACCCCGCCTGGCGGCAGCCGGAATCGAGCTGGCCGACCTTTCCGTAATCGCCGATGCGGTGACCACGCCCTACCAGGCCGTTGTGCAGGCCGGTGTCAAAAAAGGAGACCTCGTCGTCGTGAACGGGGTTGGCGGCGTCGGCGGTTATGCCGTCCAGATCGCGGCCGCGTTGGGAGGCATCGTTGTCGCGGTTGATGTAAACAAGGACAAGCTTGCCGCCATCGCCGGGCAGGGCGCCGCGCTCACGCTGAATGCTAAGCAGATGACGTCGCGCGAAATCAAAGCGGCGGTCCAGGAATTTGCCAAGCAACACGGTCTGCGCCAGACCGAGTGGATTATTTTTGAATGCTCTGGCACGCGTGCCGGCCAGGAAACGGCATTCAGTCTGATCAATCATGGTGCGACCCTCGCTGTCGTCGGATTCACGATGGACAAGGTCGAGGTTCGGCTCTCCAACCTGATGGCGTTCCATGCGCGCGCGATCGGAAACTGGGGATGCCCGCCCGAACTCTATCCCGCCGCCTTGGAACTGGTGATGGATGGCCGCGTCAAGGTTAGTCAGTTCGTCGAGAAACATCCGCTCAGCGAGATCAATCAGGTGTTTGAGGCAGCCCATGCCGGCACCCTCAAGTGCCGTGCCGTACTCGTTCCCGCACCATGAGGAGTTTTCCATGATTGCTGAAGCAGCCCGCGTTATCGCCGCGCAGAAATTTGAAGCCAAGGATCATAATCTTGTCGTCGAGGCGGTGCGTGAAACCGTTTCCAAAGGCGTGCGCTACGAGAAGCGCCCGGTGAAGGGGTCCGATGGTAAGCCAGTGGCTGGACTGTCCAATGCCTGGATCACGCTCGATAACCCGAGCCAGTTCAACTCCTACACGACCGACATGGTGAAGGCGACGATTCTGGCGTTTCGCGCCGCAAGCGCGGCGCGTGACGTCGTCGCGGTGGTATTCACGGGAGCCGGCGACAAAGCCTTTTGCACGGGCGGCAACACCAAGGAATACGCAGAGTATTACTCCGGCAATCCCCAGGAATACCGAGGGTATATGCGGCTGTTCAACGACATGGTCTCGGCAATCATCGGCTGCGACAAGCCGGTGGTCTGCCGGGTGAACGGCATGCGTATCGGCGGCGGTCAGGAAATCGGCATGGCCTGCGATTTCTCGATTGCGCAGGATCTCGCTCGCTTCGGCCAGGCTGGGCCCAAGCACGGCTCGGCTCCGATCGGCGGGGCAACCGACTTCCTCCCCTACATGATTGGCTGCGAGCAGGCGATGGTCTCCGGCCTGCTCTGCGAACCGTTTTCGGCGCACAAGGCCTACCGTCTCGGCATCATCAGTGAAGTCGTTCCGGCTCTGAAAGTCGACGGAAAATTCGTCGCCAATCCGATGGTCTGCACCGACCGTTTCCTCGATGAATATGGGCGTATCGTCCACGGCGAGTTCAAGACGGGTGCGGCGGCTGTGGAAGGCCAGGCACTGCTGAAGCGTGGCACCATCGACCTCAGCCTGCTCGACGAGAGCGTCGAGGCGCTTTGCACCAAGCTGCTTTACACCTTCCCCGAATGCACGACCAAGACGGTCGAGGAGTTGCGTAAGCCGAAGCTCAACGCATGGAACAGCAACAAGGAAAACGCGCGCGACTGGCTTGCTCTCAACATGATGACGGAAGCGCGCGCCGGTTTCCGCGCCTTCAACGAAGGCACGCGCGAAACCGGTCGGGAGGTCGATTTCCTGGCGCTGCGCCGCGCGCTCGCCGCCAATACGCCCTGGTCTGACGAGCTCAGTGATAGCATTCAGCCGCGGGCGAGGGGATAGCCGTGGCTCAGCCGCTCAAGATCTGGTCCGAGGCGGGAGGCCGATTGCTGCGGCTACGGCTTAACCAGCCGAAGGCCAATCTCGTCGATGCCGCCATGATCGCGGCGCTCGACGCGGCGCTGTTGCGCAATTGCGGCAATGGCCAACTCAGTGCGGTGATTTTAGATGCCGAAGGGCCGCATTTCAGCTTCGGCGCCAGCGTCGAGGAGCATCTGCCGGGACAATGCGCTGCCATGCTGGCTGGGCTGCACAGCCTGGTGCTGCACATGATCGAATCCCCGGTGCCGTTGCTGGTGGTGGTGCGTGGCCAATGCCTCGGCGGTGGGCTCGAAGTCGCGCTGGCCGGCCATCTTATGTTCGTCGCCCCGGATGCCACCCTCGGCCAGCCGGAAATGAAGCTTGGCGTGTTCGCCCCAGCGGCCTCTTGCCTGTTGCCTGAACTGATCGGCCCGGCGCGTTCGCTCGATTTGCTGGTGTCCGGTCGCAGCATCACCGGCACCGAGGCGGCGGCTATGGGCATCGCCCATGAAGCCGTCGCTGATCCGGAACACGCCGCGCTCGCCTATTTCGAGGAACATCTGAAACCGAAGAGCGCGAGCTCACTGCGCTATGCGGTCAAGGCGGCACGCCTCGATTACATAATGCGCGTCAAGGAAAAAATCCGTGCCGTCGAACGGCTCTATCTCGACGAGCTAATGACTACCCACGACGCTGTGGCGGGTCTTGAGGCTTTTATCGCAAAGGGGTCGCCGCAATGGCAACATCGTTGAACCCTTCGGCCACAGCCGACATCGTCGCACGCGCCAACGCGCTGTTTGAGGATCTCTCTTTCGCTTCCGCCCGCAAATGGAAAGCAGCGGAGCCTGGCCGCAAAGTGGTCGGCTACATGCCGATCTACGTGCCGCGCGAGATTATTCACGCCGCCGGCATGCTGCCGCTCGGCATCGTCGGCGGTGGTGACCAGCTTGAGGTCATTCACGGCGATGCCTATTACCAGAGCTATATCTGCCGCATCCCGCGGTCGACCATCGAGCTCGGCGTGTCGGGCCGGCTGGATTTTGTCGATGGAATGCTGTTTCCGTCGATCTGCGATGTGATCCGCAATCTGTCGGGAATGTGGAAATTGATGTTCCCCCAGGTCTATTCGCACTATTTCGACGTTCCGCAGAACTACCAGGACGACATCGGGGGGAATTTCTACGTTAACGAATTGGCGGAACTCAGGCACGATCTCGGCGAGCTGCGCGGCAAGCCGATAACCGATGACGAATTGCGGCACTCGATCGCGCTTTACAACGAGAACCGCAAATTGATGCGCGAGCTCTACGCCTTTCGGGCGGAACGGCCGTGGCAGGCGCCCGCTGCCGAGGTCTATCTGATCGTACGCGCCGGCCTCTTGCTCCCGGTAGAGGAGCATAGCGTCTTGCTGCGCGACTATCTCGCAGCGTCGCGAGCCGACGAGCGGCCGATGCGGGACAATTGCCGCGTCGTGCTAACCGGCATGTTCTGCGAGCAGCCGCCGCTCAATTTGATAAAGTCGCTCGAACTGTCCGGCTGCTACGTGGTGGACGATGATCTTCTGCTGGTTACGCGATGGCTCACCGGTGACGTCGCCATCGATGGCGATCCGCTTCGGAATCTTTCGAACGCTTTTTTGCATCATTCCGAGTCGACGGCGGCCAAGTATGAACCGAATCAGAAAGAAAAGGGTCAGCATCTCGTTCGTGCGGTCAAACGTACCGCGGCGGAAGGCGTGATCTTTGCCGCGCCGAGCTTTTGCGATCCGGCGTTGCTTGAGCGGCCGATGCTGCAGCACGTGCTCAAGGAAGCCGGCATCCCTTACATCGCGTTCAAGTATGCCGAGAACTCCGGCCAGATGCAGCCGATCAGGGAGCAGGCCGGCACCTTCGCCGATTCAATCAAACTATGGAGCGGAGCATGACGACGACGACAAAGTTTGTGACCTCCAGGGCGCCGGTGAAGGAGGTCATCAAGGATGCTTCCATGGTGAAACAGAAAGAGATGATGGCCGCGCATTACGATCGCCTGACAAGCGCGCCCGAGGCCGGCCATAAAGTGGCCGCCACCTTCGTGCCCGGCAACCTCAATGAACTGATCATGTGCTTCGATCTCCTGAACAATCTGCCGGAGGTTAATGCCATTCAGAACGGACTGCGCCGCGTGAGTGGCAGCTACGTGCTTGAAGCGGAAAAGATCGGCCATTCGGAAGACGTTTGCACTTACGTGAAGTCGGACATCGGGATGATGGCCAAGGGCAATATCGCACCCAACGGGAAGAAGTTTCCCAATCCCGATGTTCTGCTGCTCTCCTACACCGGATGTTTCACCTTCATGAAGTGGTTTGAGCTGCTGCGTGAGCAATACAAGTGCGAAACGATCATGCTGCATACGCCCTACATGGGTGACGGCAAGATTACCAAAAATATGATCGACTACATGGTGAAGCAGCTTAAGGAAGATGTCATTCCCACACTCGAGCGGGTTTCGGGGGTAAAGTTCGATATCGACCGACTACGCGAACATCTGAAAAAATCGACCAAGGCCGAGGACGATCTCGTTCGCGTGCTGCAGAGCGCCAAGGCGAAACCGGCGCCGATCGACGCTTATTTCGGCGGTATCTACTACATCGGACCGATCTTCGGCGCCTTCCGCGGCACCCAGGATGCGATCGACTACTACCGCTTCCTGCGCGAGGAGGTCGAGGACCGCTTGGCCAAAGGACAGGGTCCGGTTACGCCCGACGGCGACATGGGCAAGGAAAAATATAGGCTAGTCGTCGAGGGACCGCCCAACTACACCAGTTTCCGCCAGTTCTGGAAGATGTTCTACGATGAAGGTGCGGTGGTCGTCGCCTCGAGTTACACCAAGGTCGGCGGCGTCTACGATTTCGGCTTCCGTCACGACCCGAGCAAGCCGCTGGAGACGCTGGCCGAATATTGCCTTGGCGTCTATACCAATCGCAGCCTGCCAATGCGCATCGATATGTTGGTGAACTACATCAACGAATATGAAGCGGACGGTCTTCTGATCAATTCGATCAAGAGCTGCAACAGCTTCTCGGCCGGGCAGTTGCTGATGATGCGCGAGGTCGAGAAGCGCACCGGAAAACCTGCTGCGTTTGTGGAATCCGACTTGGTGGACCCGCGCTATTTCTCGGCGGCAAACATCAAGAACCGTCTCGAAAGTTATTTCCAGATGATCGATCAAAAGCGGGCTGGCGCCATCGCGGCGGCTTGAGGAGAGGCGCATGAAAACTTTCGTCGGCATCGATCTTGGCTCGACAACGACCAAGGCTGTCCTCCTCGACGAGGACCGCAATGTGATCGGTCACGGCATCACCAATTCGCGCTCGAACTACGCGACTGCGGCGCGAGTGGCGAGTCAAGAGGCACACGTCGATGGGCAATTCACCTTGTTCCGGCGGGCGCTTACCGACGCCCACGGACTGATCGAGCTCGACACGTTCCTCGGCGCGCTGGAGCGGGCCTTTCGTCTCGAGCAGTTTCTGGAACAACTCGACGATCTCGAGCAAACCTGCATCGGCCAGATTCAAGGCGAACGCTTTGCCAAGGCCGGGTCCGGCGTGAAGACTTCGCTCGGCGAAGTCTTCCAGCGGCTGCGCCGGGAGGCGCCCAAGCTCTATGCGCCCGGCGCCAAGCGCAAATCGGATTTCTTCCGGGATATCGCAGGATCGCGCTACCACACCCATGCCGAAGAAGTCGCGCGCGAGGCGAACCTTCCTTATGACCTGCTTCTCAACGTCTACGACAAGTCGATCATAGAGGTTGAGAACCGGCCGCCGGCAGGCGAGCTGAGTGAAAAATTCCGGCGCGCGCTCGGGCGCTTGCTGGAAACGGAAACGTCAGTCAAATCGGCGGCGGCCGATATCCAGAAGATGATAGAAGGCGCGCTCGCCATCGATTTGGAGGAAACCTATCTCGTCGGCACCGGCTATGGTCGGGTGACACTGCCATTCTCCAAAGAGCATATCCGCTCGGAAATCTTATGCCACGGCCTTGGTGCCCATCTGATGTACCCGCAGACGCGCACTGTGCTCGACATCGGTGGTCAAGACACAAAGGGCATCCAGATCGACGCCAGCGGTATCGTTGCAAACTTTCAGATGAACGACCGATGCGCCGCGGGGTGCGGACGGTATCTTGGCTATATCGCCGACGAGATGAACATGGGTCTGCACGAATTGGGACCAATGGCCATGAAGTCGGATAAGCCGGCGCGCATCAACTCGACGTGCACCGTGTTCGCGGGTGCTGAGCTGCGTGACCGGCTTTCGCTCGGGGAAAAGCGAGAGGATATTTTGGCCGGATTGCACCGCGCGATTATATTGCGGGCAATCTCGATCATCTCGCGTTCGGGTGGCGTCACCAATGAATTCACTTTCACCGGGGGCGTCGCCAAGAACGAAGCTGCGGTGCGCGAGCTGAGGAAGGTGATCAAGGAGAATTACGGAGACGTCGTCATCAACATCAATCCGGACTCGATCTATACCGGTGCGCTCGGCGCAGCCGAGTTTGCGCGCCGTGCGCATTTGGGGCAGGCGGACGGGAGCGAACAATGACCATTACCGCGGGAATTGACATCGGCACCAGCACGATCAAGGCGACGCTATTCAAGGTCGAGAACGGCGAGGAAGCCTGGTTGTCGCGATATGTGATGCGCATCCGGCAACGCGACCCCCTGGAACTGGCGCGTGTTGCCTTTGATGCCGTGCTCGAGGATGCAAAAATTCGCGCTCAAGATGTCGATTACGTTGCGACCACGGGCGAGGGCGAAAGCGTGCCGTTCCATACCGGCCACTTCTACTCGATGACGACCCATGCTCGCGGCGCCATCTACCTCGACCCGGAATTGCGGGCAGCACTCGACATCGGTGCGTTGCACGGTCGCGCGATCCTGATCGACGGGCGCGGCAAGGTGCTCAGCTACAAGATGACGAGCCAGTGCGCTTCAGGCTCGGGGCAATTCCTCGAAAACATCGCCCGCTATCTCGGCATCGCGCAGGAGGAGATCGGGTCGCTATCGCGCCAGGGCAAAAATCCCGAGGTTGTGAGCAGCATCTGCGCCGTGCTCGCTGAGACAGACGTGATCAACATGGTTTCGCGCGGCATTTCGACGCCGAATATCCTGAAGGGCATCCATCTTTCGATGGCGGCTCGCTTGTCCAAACTGCTGAAGTCGATCGGGGTGGTTGATGGCGCTGTAATGGTGACCGGGGGACTGGCACTCGACAACGGGCTGGTCGCCGCCCTCGAAGAGGATATCTCGCATATCAAGGACATGAAGATCGCGGTCCGTAGCCATCCGGATTCGATCTATGCCGGCGCGATCGGAGCTGCATTGTGGGGGGCGTTCCGATTTGAAAAGCTTGCTGCGGCCAACCGAGTGCCGAAGGCAGCATGAGGACGTGAGGAGACGACGCAATGGCACTGATGATTACAGACGCGTGCACGGCCTGCGATGCCTGCGAGCCGGTATGCCCGAACAAGGCAATCACCGTCGGCAATCCGATTTACATAATCGATCCGCTGAAATGCACTGAGTGCGTGGGCGCCGAGGATGAGCCGCAATGCAAGCTGGTCTGTCCGGCGGATTGCATCGTTCCCAATCCGGACTGGGAAGAAACCAAGGAAGATCTGCTCGTCAAATACGAGCAGTTGCACGGCTAACACCAAAGAATTGCGATTTTAGTCTGGCCACCTCCCTCCAAGGACCCGTGATGAGCTTCACAAACCGGATCAGCCAAACGCTGCATGACGAGCATGGCGCGACTATCGCCCTGATGGAGCGGCTTGAGCAATTGCTGGCGCGCGGCCGGCGCGGCGCTCCGGATAAGGCCGACAGCAATGTCGCGCGCTTACTGTCGGATCTGTCGACCTGCGTGGAAGCGGAGGTTGAGCGACATTTTGCGTTCGAGGAAAACCATCTTTTTACGTATCTGGAAGCCATAGGCGACGCCGACATCGGCGCGCACCTGACGAGCGAGCATGCCGCCATGAGACCGCTCGGCGTGCGTGTCGCCGCGATTGCACGCGCTGCTATGGCCAAAGGGTTCGCGCCAACAGAATGGGAAGAATTCACGCGCCTCGGCCAGGAGCTCTGCGACCGTATGCTCGCGCACGTGCAGAAGGAAGAAATGGCGCTGTTGCCCTTACTCGAAGAAAACATGGATTCCGAAACCGAAGCCCAACTCTACCAAAAATACGTCGAAAACGTATGAGGCTTTTGCATGAGTTATGCCGCCGTGAATATGGAAAACGATGTTCGCCCACTACGTTCCGGCGATCTCGAACAGGTAATAGCAATCGATTCGGTTTATGTGGGCAAACCTCGCCGCCGTTTCTTTGAAAGGCGGCTGGCTCACGCCGAGAAGAATCCGGAAGATTTCGTGCACATTGGCGTTGCCCGGAACGGCGCGCTGGTCGGCTTCGCCTTTGCCCGCATCCAGCGTGGTGAGTTTGGCCGGGAGCAAGCCGTTGCCAGGCTCGACGCGCTCGGCGTGATGAGTAGCAGCCGAGAGCGCGGCGTTGGCCGTGCATTGATGGACGGTCTGACCGAGTCCATGCGCCGTAAAGGGGTACAATCGCTGCAATCTCAGGCCGAATGGACCAACCACGCTTTGCTGCGGTTCTTCGACGCTTCCGGCTTCGAACTGGCGCCGCGCTTGATGCTTGAGCGTTCTGTTCTGACGCCGCTGGCGGAGCCGATCGAGGACGAGTGATGGCAAGACAAGGAGTGACGGTCATGGTTCGCACCGGAATTGTCCTTCCGCAACACGTGGGGGAGGCCACCGAGGTCGATTACAGTGGACAGCCTGCCGCGGATTTCGGGCCGCTGGCGCGCGACAGGATACCGGTGCGTTCGTTGCAAGAAGGCGATCTGCGCGCGCTTGTGGCGATCGATCGGCGTATTACCGGCCGCGACCGGGCCGCTTATTTCCATCGCAAGTTAACCGAGGCGCTGACCGACTCGGACGTGCGCGTCTCGTTGGTTGCCGAGTTGGACAGCGTGCCGGTCGGCTTCATCATGGCTCGCGTCGATTTCGGTGAGTTTGGTCAAGTCGAAACCACGGCGGTCATTGACACGATTGGTGTAGACCCCGACTACCGGAATAGGGGCGTCGGGCGCGCTTTGGTGTCGCAATTGCTGGCAAACCTGGGCACGCTGCGCGTCGAGAAGGTGCGCACTGAAGTCGACTGGCAAGACCGCGATTTGCTTGGCTACCTCGATCATAGTGGTTTCCGTTCTTCGCAACGGCTGTGTTTCGACAAGCCCCTCGCCTGAGACCATCGTCGATATTTGTGAAATCGAAGTTTTCTTGCCGCCTTTGATTATCCACTGGTCGTCATTGGCGGAAGCCAGGATATCGGCCGTGCGATAGCCGGCTAGTTAGGCGACGCCGGGGATTTGTCTTGCCGGCAGTATTCGCCAAATCACGCAGGCCGTGAACCAGGCGAAGGCGATCGCCCCGATCAAGCCAATCGCGCTGCCTACGCGCGCGACCCTGGCGTCTTCGAGGAGAATTGCAAGCATGAGTACGACGAGCGCGAGCGCATGGCAGATGGCATGGAGCTTGAGCGATCGAGCACCGGCAAGCTCGGAAACGATGGCTGTGCCACCGCTGGCTGGCGGCGTTGTGAACATCGAGGCGAGGAAGGGCATGATGCGCTGAAGGATCGCGATCAGGAACGTAAGAAGCCAGCCGAATAGCAGTAGAAAGCCGAATAGAGTGGCTCCGCCATTGCCGGCGAAGCCATAGAGCACAGCAAGACCGACGAGGAGTGTTGTCGGTAGCATGATCCAGGCCGCGCGCACGAGGATGAATGAGAGCCCAAGTCGTTTGCGCATGCCGGTCTTGAGTACGCGATGCATCAGCCAGAGATGCGACGCGGCAGCGGCGAGGCCCACGAGCGCGGCGGCGGTCAGAAGGTCGCGGCTGCCGACAAGCGCTCCTAGCGTACCGAGAAAAATCGCCGTGGAGGCAGCGGCGAAACTGGCAAAGCTCGGTCGCTTCGCCGGCGCTGACGCCAGTGCAAACATCGGTATCAAGATGTGGCTGAAGCCAAGCACAAGTAGCCCCATAAACCCGAACCCGCCGAGGATGAGGTGGGCGAGCGCGACGGCACCATGATCGTGCAGAACGCCGGCTTCGTCATCGATTGCAAGCACGACGCCGAGGGCGATCACCAGGGTAAGCGCTGTCAGTGCGGCCCAGCCGTAGGCGCCAACCACCGGAATACTGCTCGCGCGGCGCAGATTGTCTGCCAGAAGTACACTGAATGGTAGTAAGCCAGCGGCGGTCATTACCGCAGCCGGAATGAGAATGCTCGCTCGTGCGGTATACATGCCGCCGACCAGCGCAATCAGGCCCGGCACCGTAAGCCAGAAGATCAATTTGACCGGCCAGACGGCGCGGAGCGTGCGCCGCGTTGCAACCGGCAAGAGCTGGACCGACGCGCCAATCGCCGTCATGGTCAGAACGCCAAGGGTCAAGAGGTGCACCGAGGCGAGCGCAGCACCTAGACCGCCGCGGAAGCTTGCGGCCTCTCCCGCACCGATAAACAGCGCTAGCCACATCAAGACGTGAAAGATGGCGGCAGCCGCGAAGAACCGAAATGGGATCGATCGCGGTAATAGCCGGCTCTTTGCACCTCCGAGAAAGGTTGCCGCGATGCTCATGAACCCCATGGCCGCATGCGGACCATGACTCCGTCTTCACAGTCCGTGCTCCCGCCCGAGGGTTGCACGAGCTCGTGACTCCATCCCCGATCGTCGAGCTCTGGATACAGAAAGATCGGTTCGCGATCGAGGTGGGCGATAAGGGCGGTATCGACCTCACCGCCATCAATCGCTTGCAAGACCGCGACCATAGGCTCCGGCGGTTCAAGGCCGCGAAGGTCGATATGGACGGCGTCGGCCGTTCGCCATATCCGGGGTTTCTCCGCCGGTCGAACGTGAGTCACGACGATACCTCCCTTATATGTATAAATCAGTACCACAATGCCTAATTATGCGCTATGGATTGTCGAGCCACGCAAACGGCGGTGAATACATTGGCGAAACATACAAATGACGAAACAACGGAGATCAACGCCGCTGTGCCGGTCCGGCGCGTGCAAGCCGCCGACATCCCCCACGTGATCACGCTAGATACCCGCGTAACAAGACTCCCCAAGGCGGAATACTGGAACGATATCTTCCGTCGGTACGGCGAACAACGGCGTCACGAACGGTTTTTTCTGGTTGCCGAGAATCCCATGGACCGAGCGGATTCGCGTCTGCTGGGCTTTATCATCGGGGAGATCCGCGCCTGGGAATTCGGATCCGCACCTTGCGGCTGGGTATTTGCGTTGTCGGTTGAACCGAAAATGCGCTTGCATGGTATTGGGAGCGCGCTGCTCGAAGCAATTTCTGGTGAATTCAAAAAAGCTGGCGTCGACAAGATGCGAACGATGGTTGCAAGGGATGGCCGCCTTCCTTTGCTGTTTTTTCGTAGCGAAGGAATGATCGCGGGCCCCTACATCCAGCTTGAGAAGGATCTCGATTGAACATGCAGGGCGATAATCCGTATTTTAAGTGGCGGCGCACACTGATGGCGGCGTCATGAAGTTGCAGATTTCGACCCGGCTTGCCATTTTCGCGGTTCTGGAGCTAACCGCGCGCGAGGACCGCCAGCTTTCCGTCGCCGAAATTGGCGAGAAGTTTGGCGTTTCCAGTCATCACCTGGCGAAGGTCATGCATGTCATGGGTCGTGCCGGTCTCGTCCGCTCGATTCGTGGCGCGGGTGGCGGGTATCAATTCGCCGGTAATGCACGGCGAACAACCTTACTGGACGTGGCACAACTGTTCGAAGACCTAAGCTCCGTTGAGCGGCGTACAGAAGCGATCGATGCAACGCCTGAGGGGCAAACATTGAGCGAGGTTCTTAACGAAATCGACGATATCGCGCGCGCCACCCTCGGGTCGATCACCATTGCGACCATGCGCAAGCTCATCGATCGCCGTGAAACCGGCCGCGCTCGGCCTCGAAATCTGCCGCGTCGCACCAGCGGTGCCAGCCGCACGCCTAAGCCAAAGGCGATCACTTTGTTTCGAGCGCCAGATCAACAATGAGCGATCATGGCCGCCGGCGCCAACGGCTCGTGCCCGACGGTTTGCGTGCACCGCAACATGAACAAATTTTGCCCGATGGCATCGAATTGATCGAGATCAACGCGGCGCGACCGATCCGTCTCATGAATGAGGCTGGCAAAGTTTGGGACTTTTCCAATGTCCTCAAGGTTGACGGCCGGCGATCTGCAAATCATCACCCGCGTCGCGGTATTTAAAGGACTCAAGCTGGAGACCGTTCAACACATTATAGCGCCAGCGACAGCCGTCGTGTTACGGCCGCACGAAATGATCATGAGGCAAGACGATCCGGCGACGGCATTTTTTATCGTGATCGACGGGTGGGTGAAAATTTACCGCAATACCCCGTCAGGAGACGAAACTGTCATCGATATTATGAAGAAAGGCGATAGCTTCGCCGAGGCTGTCGCTTTTACCGGACATCGATATATCGCGACCGCCGAAGCGGTGAACACCGCGCGCGTCGGACGCATTCCCGCCGATCATCTTGTCCGATGCATCCGTGGCAGTCCGGATATTGCATTGGCGATGATCGCCTCGGTCTCCCAACACATGCATCATCTCGTTCAACAGGTTGAACAGCTGAAGGCGCAAAGCGGCGTGCAGCGGGTCGCCGAGTTTATTGCATCGCTGTCGTTGGCCGAGCAAGGTAAGTGCGCAGCCGCTCTGCCTTATGACAAGGTATTGATAGCCGCACGGCTCGGGTTGACGCCAGAATCTCTTTCCCGTGCTTTTGCAAAATTAAGAGCGGTCGGCGTAGTTATCGACGCGTCACAGGTCGTAATCAAAGATATCGCCAAGCTGCGTAGCATCGCGGCCGACGATCGCAGCGCGGTGCGAGGCACATTGCGGCCGTTGCATTGACACGGAGATTGCGATCTTGAGGCGGGAGCGCTAGCCGCACTTACGATGGAGTTTTTCAATGTCAACTCAGATTCTTCATCCGCACGGCTGGTTACCGCCGGTCGGCTATGCAAACGGCATCAGCGTGGCGGCGGGCCGAATTGTGTTCATCGCAGGCCAGATTGGTTGGGATGCGCATCAGCATTTCCAAAGTGATGATCTCGTTCCACAATTCGAGCAGGCGCTTAAGAATATCCTCGCCATTCTTGCAGAGGCGGGAGGGAAGCCGAGCCACATTTGCAGACTAACCGCATTCTGTATCGACAAGCCCGCTTACCTCGCAGGTCGCCGCGAGCTTGGACGCATTTGGAAATTGCTGATAGGGGATCACTATCCGGCGATGAGCATGATCTTTGTTGCCGATCTGCTTGACACTCCGGCAAAGATCGAACTGGAGGCAACGGCTGTCATTTCTGCGTGATGGTGGCCCGGGCTCAAGCCGAGCTTGCGGCGCAAAGGCTTGAGGTCAAGCGTCGTGCCAGCGCAGCGGCGGCGACTCGGCGATAATTGGCGGACACAATTGTGGTGCGCATCGGTTGTACCTGCTTCTGCACGAGCCGGTCGATCTCGTTTAACAGCTTCTCGTCGACTGACCGCCCGGCAAAGTCTTCAGTGCCGGCAAGCAGGAACGGCCGGGAATTTGTGCCTGTCAGTGCCAAGCGGAGCGAAACGATTTTCGTACCGGATGTCGCGAGCGCAATCGCCACTCCCGCCAATGGAAAGTCGATAGCCGCTCGTGTGCGTATTTTTGCGTAGGCCGACGGTGGCGGATTTGACGGCAGATGCACTGCGACGATTAGCTCGCCATCAGCCAAAGTGAGATGGGCTTTGCCGTCTTCAACATAGAGTTCGCTCAGGGAAATTCGGCGATGGCCTTGTAAGCCGGCAATGCTAACTTCAGCACCAAGAACCAGCAGGGTAGGCGCAAGATCGCCGGAGAAGGTGGCGTGACAGCGCCGTCCCTGCGGGGCAACATGGCAAATATCCCCGCGGTGCTTGAGGCAATAAGCATTGGCGCTTCGCCACCATTCGCTTTGATTGTAGTAAATGCAGCGCGTGTCGAGGCACAAATTGCCGCCGACCGTCCCCATAATGCGGTGGCCGGGTCCGGCGATTGCCTCGGCGGCTTGCGCGATTGCGCGATATTGGGTGCCGATCACCGCGTTGCGGGCAAGAGTGGCGATGGTCACAGCCGCGCCGATCGTCACGCCATGTCCGTTGGTCTCGATTTTGGCCAGTTCGTCGATGCCGGAAAGATCGATCAGGAAATCCGGGCTGCTAATGCCACGCCGCATGTTTACCAGTAGATCAGTTCCGCCCGCGACAAAGCGGCTGCCAAGATGATTGAGGCGCGCGGCAATCGCCTCTTTGGCGGTCGTGGGCTCGGCAAGACGAAATTTGGGCAACGGTGCGATCATGATGCGGCCTTCAAGGTACTGGCAAGCCTCGCTTGCCGCCGGCGCTGGATGAGCGCATCCATGACCCGGTCAGGGGTCACCGGCAATTCAGTGAAGTTAATACCGATTGCGTTGGCGACAGCGTTCACCAAGGCTGGCGGAAAGCCGGCCAATGCACCTTCACTCGCTTCCTTGGCCCCGAATGGCCCATATGGATCGTGGCTTTCGACAATATGAGTTTCGATCGGGGGGAATCCATGATGGTCGGCATGCGATATTCCAGCAGGCTTGCATGGGCCGGCAAGCCTTCGAGATAGCGGGTTTCCTCGCACATAGCTTGACCCATGCCCATCCATACCGATCCCTGGATTTGTCCTTCCACCGCGAGTGGATTGATTGCATGGCCACAATCGAGCGCCACCCATACCTTGTCGACCGTTATCAGACCGGTCGCTTCGTCGACGCTTACCTCTACGACCTGGGCGGCGTAGCTGAAGCCCATTGTGGAGCCGACGGCACCGCCTCGGTGTTTGCCGCCCTGAGCGTCTGGCGGGCAAGTGAACGTCCCCTTAACGGTGATTGCGCCCTCATCAACCAGCGCTGCGGCAACGACGTCAGCGAACGGTAACGTCGATTGATCGCCGTTGCCGACGCGAAACACCTCGCCGGCGCACTCGATATCTTCGGGACGCGCCTCAAGCTTACGTGCCGCGGCGGCAACGAGCACTGCCTTTAGCCTTTTCGCGGCGTCGATTGCCGCGTTGCCGACCATGAAGGTGATGCGTGACGAATAGGCCCCGTTGTCCTTGGGCGTAACGGCGGTGTCGGCTGCGATGACGCGTACCCGGTCAAGCGAGATGTCCAAGGTCTCGGCTACTGTGATCGCGACCATTGTAGAGGAGCCTTGGCCAATATCGGCAGCCCCGGTGAGCGCCGTCACGCTGCCATCAAAGTCCAGCTTGAGGTTGACTACCGCGTGCGGCTCGCCGGTGAAATGGATCGGCTTGGCGGCCCCGCTGACATAGTGGGAACAGGCCATGCCGAGACCTTTGCCGGCTGGAAGTTTGCCGAGGCGCTCGCGCCATCCGCTCGCCCGCTCGACCTTGTCGAGGCATTCCGCCAGTCCATAGCTATTGACCGTCAGGTCGTTCCTGGTGCGGGTCGGCGCCTGCAACAGATTAGCGCGACGTACGGCGAACGGGTCGAGCCCGAGCTCGCGCGCCATGCGGTCTACAAGACATTCGAACGCGTGACGGGTGTCAACCGAGCCGTGCCCGCGCATAGCGCCGCAAGGCGGGAGATTGGCGTAGACCCGGTAGCCGTCGTACTTGACCGCGGGAATGTCATAGAGGCCATGCAACAACGAGCCGGCATAGAGAATGGTAATGATGCCGTAACCGGCATACGCGCCGCCGCGCTGCACAACATGCAATTCGCAAGCGGTTATGCGCCCATTCTCGCTCATGCCGAGCTTCAGCCGCATATCGGTCTGCGGACGGGCGCGGTGGGTAATGAAGGTTTCCTCGCGGGTGAGCTGCATCATCACTTTCCCGGCGGCCGCCCGGGCGAGTAGCGCGGTAACAATCTCGAAATTCAATACTTCGACGCGAGCCCCGAAACCGCCGCCGATGAACGGCTTAACTACGCGAATGCGCGAGGATTCCATGTCCAGGCATCGGGCGAGCATGAGCTGCAGGTAATAGCCGACCTGGGACACAGTTTGCACCGTGAGACGGCCCGTCAGCGGATCGAACTCGGCAAGGCTTGCGTGCGGCTCGATCTGCGCGTGGTTGATCTCGGCGCAACAGAATTGCTCCTCACGCACCAAATCGGCTGCGGCAAAACCATGAACGACGTCGCCGAACTCATGATGAACCTCGCGTTCGACGTTGCCGGGTTTGTTGTCGTGCAGAAGCACGGCGTCCGGCGCGCGCGCAGCTTCGGACGTATAATAGGCTGGGAGCTCCGTCACTTTCAATTCGATCAGGCCAAGAGCCCGCTCGGCTGTCTCCGCGTCGATGGCGGCCACCGCCGCGACCGGCTCGCCGCGATAGCGTACGCGGCCGCGGGCTAGCGGATATTCGTTCATGGCGATGGGGAGCACGCCGTAAGTGTGGGGACAATCATCGCCCGTAATGACCGCCCAGACCCCCTCGAGGGCGCGCGCTTTTGAAACATCCATCCGAAGAATATCGCCGTGACTTACCGGGCTCCGCAGAATGCGTCCGACCAGGGCATCGCTATGGTCGAGGTCGGCGGTGTAGCGCGCGCGCCCAGTAACTTTCTCAATGCCATCAATCAAAGGAACGCCGCGGCGGGCGAGCTTACCGTCTGCGCTTGGATCAGCGGTCATGAGTTGACTCCGCGGCTGCCTGCACAGACTCGATGATTTTTACATAGCCCGTGCACCGGCAAAGGTTTCCCGACAAGGCGGCCCGTATTTCGCTCTCGGTCGGTGTCGGATTGCGGCGCAGAAGCGCTTCCGCCGCCATGATCATTCCCGGCGTGCAAAATCCGCATTGAGCGCCTAGCTTCGCGTGGAAGGCGCGCTGCAATCTACTGAGGCGTCCTTGCGTTGCCAGAGCTTCGATCGTTTCCACGTTCCGCCCCTCGCAGCGCATCGCGAGCGTGATACAGGATGGCACTGCTTCGCCGTCGACCAAGACAGTGCACGCACCACACTCACCGCCATCGCAGCCGGTTTTCGTGCCTGTGAGGTGGGTGACTTCACGCAGATAGTCGACGAGCAATTCTCTTTCGAATACGGCGTCTTCGCGCCAGCGTCCGTTGAGCTTCAATTTCAGCAAGCGCTTTTCCGGCTGTGGGCTAGGTTTGTGCATCGTAGTACCCCTGACTAGAGAGGCTGCGCTTTTTGGCATCGTCCTTCCATGACAAAAATCAAGATCACACACACCACGATTAACGCAACATCAGCTGATTGACCTGACCGAAGTCAAGGATCGGACCCCAAATAGCAGGTAACTCTTGGTAATCACAATTCTTGGGCGACGCTGATGATAGCGCTCCGCGATTACAATGCTGCGGTCGATTTTGTGGATCGGCATGTTGCTGAAGGTCGGGGCGACAAGACCGCATTTATAGATCCTGCTCGCAATCTGACTTATGCGGAGCTGCGTGATGCGACTGCACGCATCGGCCCGATGCTGGCACGCATGGGGATCGAACCGGAAAGCCGAATTGCCCTGGTCCTCCTCGACACCGTCGACTTTCCCGTGCTGTTCTGGGGGGCGATCCGGGCAGGTATTGTTCCGGTTCTGGTTAATACGCGGCTGACGGTCGATCAATATCATTACCTTTTCGAAGATTCGCGAGCCAAAGCAGTTTTTGTTTCGACTGCATTGCTCTCTGATGTTCAGGAAGCAGCGAAGGATCTGCCGAACATCAAGAGAATTGTCGTCGTTGGCGGAGGCCCTGCATCGACGCCGCGGCTGGACTTGCTCTTGGCGGCCGAAAACGAAGGTTCGGCGCCAGCCAGAACCGTAGCCGATGAAGTCGCTTACTGGCTCTATTCGTCCGGCACGACCGGAATGCCGAAGGGCGTCATGCACGTGCACTCGAATCCCAAGATCATGGCGCAGAGCGCCGGCCAGCGTCGCATCGGTTATCGTGAAGACGACGTTGTATTCTCTGCCGCGAAGCTGTTTTTCGCGTATGGCCTCGGCAATGCCATGTTCTGTCCGTTGTGGGTGGGAGCAACTGCGGTCTTCTATCCCGAGCGACCGACACCGCAAACGGTATTCGAAATGCTGCGGGGCTATCAGCCGACGATGTTTTTTGCAGTGCCGACGCTCTATGCCGCAATTCTTGCTGATCCCGAATGCAAGCCGGAAAATATGTCAAACCGGCTGCGGCTTTGCTTTTCGGCCGGTGAGCCGTTGCCCTCGCATATCGGCAAAGCTTGGAAGCAACGATTTGGCCTCGACATCGTGAACGGCGTTGGTTCGAGCGAGATGGGACATCTTTTTTTGACAAACCTTCCGGATGCCGTCGAGTACGGTACATCCGGCGTGCCGGTTGATGGCTTCGAACTCAGGCTGGTTGATGAAAATGCGCAGGACGTCGGCGACAACGAGATGGGGGAGCTTCTGGTAAAGGGAGAATCGTCCGCAGCTGGCTACTGGAATCAACGCGAGAAATCGCGCCGCACGTTCTTGGGAGAGTGGACCCGCACCGGCGACAAGTACACGCGGCGTCCGGACGGAGTGTACACTTACTGCGGCCGGACCGACGATATGTTCAAGGTCAGCGGGATTTGGGTGTCGCCGTTCGAGGTCGAGGACGCCTTGGTAACTCATCCGAAAGTGCTCGAGGCTGCAGTTGTGCCAGCCGAAGATGACAATGGCCTGATCAAGCCGAAAGCATTCGTCGTGCTCAGGGACTGTTCGAATAACGAGGTTGGCCGGGCGCTATATGAAGAACTCAAAGTGCATGTGAAACGCGCTGTTGGCCCTTGGAAGTATCCGCGCTGGATTGAATTTGTCGATAGTTTGCCGAAAACCGCGACCGGAAAACTCCAACGCTTCATGCTTCGCGACCATGGGATCAATGCAAATGGTGGAGACCAATGAGGCCGCTGCTTACTCATCTCCGGGTGCGGCGCGCGTCACACCCGAGGCGCAGGCCATATGTATGCAAACGAAAGACTACGAGCGTGCGTATGAGGCCTTTGTCGCTAAGACCAAGCCGATCTTGAGGGGAAACTGACGAGGGCGCTTCTGAATAGGCTCTGGACGCGTCGTAGCGCTGCACGACGGCTCTGCGGCTGACCGTGTTGCGCGCTCGAATAGCGACGCCACAATCCAGCCAAGTGCCGAAAGGATTTCGATCGCTTCGGTTCGCGCCGAAGCTCGGTCTATCTCGGAAATGTCAGCGCCGCTGCCGATGCTGGCTGCCAGTGATTGCGAGCGCCGCGAAATGTCACGGCCGTGGTTCGCTGAGCCCAGGTTATGATGCGGCGTCTTCCCGTTGACCGAAGTCAAGGGCAAACCATTGTGCGAGTGCTATGGATTTTGCCAACTCAAATGGCGGGTGCTTTCGAACCAATATCATTGAACCGAAAAGCGGGTTAGGGCGATGCTGAGCCACACTGTTGAAATTCACACTTCTGAGCACCCATCAGGCCTGCGCTTCGCGTCGAATTTTAACGCGGCCGTTCCATTCATCGATCGACATATCTCCGAGGGCCGCAGAGCCAAAATAGCGATCCGCACGAGTGACAGTACGACAACGTACGGCGATCTTGCGGCCAATGTTAATCGTTGTGCGGTTGGTCTTACGCGCCTCGGGCTCCACCGCGGAGACCGTATGTTGATGGTGGTGAAGGACTGTCCGGTGTTCTTCTATCTCTTTTGGGGTGCCATTAAAGCTGGCATTGTTCCGGTCCCGCTCAACACGCTCCTGCGATCAAGCAGCTACGCCTTCATGATCGATGATTCGAGCGCGGCCGCGCTTGTCTATTCGCCCGAATTCGCCGATGAAGTTCTGCCCGGCATTGCGCGCGCTGCGTGCCCCCCGCAAACGGTTCTTTGCACTGACGGCCCGGAGCACTCGCTCGCCATAGTCCTCGCCAATAGCGACCCGAAATTTGAAGCCGTGCCGGCGACGGCCGATGGCGACTGCTTCTGGCTCTACTCATCCGGCTCCACCGGACAACCAAAAGCGGCAGTTCACCGCCATCGCGATATGGTCATTACCAGTCAGCGGTTTGGTGTTGAAACATTAAACATTCGTGAGGACGATGTATTTTACTCTGAGGCTAAATTATTTTTTGCGTATGGACTTGGCAATAATCTTACGTTTCCACTTTGGGTCGGCGCCACGGCGGTATTGAACGAGCATCGTCCTGGCCCGGCGACGAGCTTCCCACTCATCAAGCAATCTCGGCCGACGCTCTATTTCGGAGTGCCAACCCTTTATGCCGCATACTTGCAGCAATTTTCGAGAGAGAAACCGGATCTCTCCTCGATCCGACAATGCGTATCCGCCGGCGAAGCGCTTCCCGCAGAAATCCTTCGGCGCTGGCACGAAGAAACCGGCCTCTGGATCTTGGATGGTATCGGTTCGACCGAAGCGCTACACATATTCATTTCAAATACGTCCAAGGACATTAGGCCCGGATCGAGCGGCCGTGTCGTCCCCGGATATTCGGCACGCATCCTGGGCGAACATGGCGTTGAGGTCGCCGACGGCGAGAGCGGTCAACTGTTCATCTCAGGCGATTCGACGGCTCGGTGCTACTGGAACAACATTGAGCGAACCGCGACAACAATGGTCAATGGCTGGCTCAATACAGGAGATACTTATCGCCGTGACGCGCAGGGTTATTTCTACTACTGCGGCCGCAGCGACGACATGATGAAAGTCGGCGGCATCTGGTGCTCGCCGTTCGAGATTGAATCGAAGCTTGTTGAGCATCCCGAGGTCGTCGAGGCGGCAGTTGTAGGCCGGATCGATCAGGAAGGTCTAATTAAGCCGGAAGCTTTCGTCGTGCTCAAGGAAGGGCAGGCAGGGAGCGTCGCGCTTGCCGCCGAGTTGATGGAATTTTGCAAGAACGGTCTTGCCCCTTATAAATATCCTCGCTGGGTCAACTTCGTCACTGAATTGCCAAAGACGGCGACCGGCAAAATCCAGCGGTTTCTGCTGCGTCGCAAGTACAGGGAAGTGTCGGCCGGTCAATAGCTATATGGCGAGGGCTTTTCGTGACGATAGCGCTGGAAACCATCGGACTTGAAAAAAAGTTCGATGAGCTAGTCGTCATCCGCGACCTGTCGCTGCGGATCGAAGCAGGTGCACGTTACGCGCTGATCGGGCCGAACGGGCGGGAAAGACTACCGCGATCAATCTCTTGACTGGAGTTCTTCGCCCCAACGCCGGTCGTGTCCTGCTGGAAGGAAGCGACATCACCGCGCTACCGGTGCACAAGCGTGTCCTGCGAGGATTGTCCCGGACGTTCCAGATCAATCAGCTCTACGCGGATCTGACCCCGCTGGAGACGATCGGTCTTGCGGTGTCGGAGCGTGTGGGTCACGGCGGAGACTGGAGATACAGTCTGACAAGATAGTTACTGCGTTCATTTGGAAGTGAGCGTGCCATCGACCCCTCCAACGCCATGACGGGTCACCGCGTGCTGCTCGCCGAGATAAGCGCGCTTGACCTCCTCATTCTGGCGGATCTCCGAAGGCTGACCCGAAGCGATGATGCGCCCGTAGACCAGCACGCTGATGCGGTCGGCCAGCGTGAAGACGGCGTTCATGTCGTGCTCGACCAGCACGATAGAGACTTCGCGTCGCAATTCCTGCAGTAGCTTGACCATGCGCGCCAATTCCGTGATGCCGAGTCCGGCCATCGGCTCGTCGAGCAGCAATAATTGCGGCTTGGTGGCAAGCGCGACGGCCAGTTCGAGCTCGCGCTGCTCGCCGTGGCTCAACTGGGCAACGACGACGTCGCCGCGATGTCCGAGCCCGACCCGATCCAGCGCGGACTGCGCCGCCTTGCGGAGATGGGTTACCTTGCGAGCGTTGCCCCAGAAGTGGAAGGAGTGACCGTCATGCGCCTGCGCCGCCAGCGCGACGTTGTCCAGCGCGGTGAAGTCCGATAGCAGCGAGGTGATCTGAAACGAGCGCGCCAGTCCGAGCGCGCTGCGGCGCCAGGCCGGCGCGCGGGTAATGTCCTTGCCGGCAAGATAGATAGCACCGGAGTCTGGCGGCAGCTGCCCGGTCAACTGGCTGATTAGCGTGGTCTTGCCGGCGCCGTTGGGGCCGATGATCGCGTGCAATTCTCCGCGCGCAATGTCGAGCGAGACGTTATCGGTCGCGACGATGCCGTCAAACCGCCGCACAAGGTTTTCAACGCGGAGCAAGGGTTCAGCCACGGCGCAGCCTCCCCAGAAGTCCCACAATGCCGCCGCGACCGAACAACACGACCAGCAATAGCAGCGGTCCCATGATCAGCGCCCATTCTTCCGTGACCTGCGACAGGAATTCCTCCAGTGCCATATAAACGATCGCGCCCAACACCGGGCCGAACAGCGAGCCCATGCCGCCGATGACCTGACCATCAGATCGCCGGAACGGGCATAAGCCGCCGCGATATAACCATAAAATCAACACGTATTCGACGTGGATTCGGAACTGAAGTGCAAGTTCGGCAGGTTCAGAATGGCGCCCTTGCAAATATCGAGAAATTTTCCGATGTCCTTGCGATCAACTTTTCGATCGCGTCCGTATGATATCGAGAAAAGCGCCCGCTAATGATGACGCCAGTTCGGCGGGCATTTGTTGCCTTCGATCAAAAGCTGCGCGAGGTCCGCTATCAAGCTCTGCCACGACGTGTGGCATTTCACGGCCTGATCTGTTCGATAGTCCTGCTGACAGGTGGATGTGCGACGATTTCCCCACGCGATGTTCCGCCTCAAGCGAACGCCGGCCAGATCGACCTTGCGGGATTTCATAACATTCGTTTCTGGGGCGACGGACCGGCGCCCGCCTTTGAAACGATCGTGATGGCGGATTCACCGTCGCTGGTCCTGAATTTTCTGGCCATTTCTGGCGGAGCCGAGGACGGCGCCTTCGGCGCTGGCCTGCTGGTGGGATGGGGCGATGCAGCCACACGGCCAAATTTCGATTTGGTCACAGGCATCAGCTCGGGCGCGCTCATCGCTCCGTTCGTCTTTCTCGGGCGTGAACGTGATGGTCAACTGCGTGAAATCTTCACGAAGTACGGAAGAAAAGACATTTACACCTACAATGTAAACGGGCTGATCGAAGGGTCGGCACTGACCGACGACACGCCGTTGGTGCATTTGATCGAAAAATATGTCGACGATAGCTTTTTGCAGGAAGTCGCCAGGGAGCGGACCAAGGGACGAATCCTGCTGATCGGCACCACCAATCTCGATGCGCAAAGGCCTGTTTTGTGGGACATGGGCCGGATCGCGATGAGCAGCAATCCCGACGCGATCGTTCTGTTCCGAAAGATACTCTTGGCGTCGGCGACGCTGCCAGGGGTGTTCCCGCCAGTCCGGATTCAGGTCCGGGTTGGCGCAAAGAACTATGACGAGCTGCATGTCGATGGTGGTGTGACGAGGCAGGTCTTTTTCGCTCCATCGATCTTCTCGTTTGCCTCCGGCAATCAAAAGCCGGGGAGAGCTGTCACCAAACGGCGGCTGTATGTCATCAAGAACGGGAGAATCGATCCCGAATGGCAACCCATTGGCGAAAATGTTATGTCGATTACGACACGTTCAATCGACACACTGATCAAGAATCAGGGGATCGGTGACCTCTATCGTATCTACTCCATCTGCAAACGCGACGGGGTCGATTTCAACCTCGCGAGCATTCCGCCCGACTTTAGGAAAGTCCGGAAAGGACCGTTTGACGCCGCATATATGAACGCGCTTTTTGACCGCGGCTATGATCTTGCAAGTCACAACTACTCATGGGTGAAGTCTCTGCCCGAAATCGAATCGGTTGCCCGGGCGAGCAATTGAGCTTCGTGAAGGCGAAGGTGTCCGAGTCGCTCATCGAGGAAGACGAGGCTAGCCCTCTTGGACCGCCCGATCTCTTTACCCACCTCATGCAAGTCTTTCCGGTGAAGCGCGACGAGATCGCCGAAACATCGCGCATCGCGGGAGTTGCGGGTTGTGGCTGGTTCCTTGCGATCGATCCGCCGCTCAATATCGATCGCCCATTCCTCGGCGTCCTTCCGACGGAGGAATGTCTCATTGACATACTTTCCTTTTCGTCGGACTTGAACTCTCCAGGAGCCTGATTTCAGCCTGGTGATGGTTGCCACGCGTGTGCGCTCCGTGTGCGCTGAGGCGTCGAAAAACCGGAAAAAACGTCGTATCGTGGCGTAGGAAAGAGCGCACACGACGCGATCTAACGGTGTGAGTTTGCTATAAAAAAGATGAAATATCAATCACATAGATTTTGTACCGCGCCGATGATGGACTGGACCGATCGGCACTGCCGGACGTTCCATCGTCTATTGACGCGTCGCGGGCGGCTTTACACGGAGATGCTCACCACGAGCGCCATCATTCACGGCGATCGGCGGCGGTTGCTTGTCTTCGACAAATGCGAACATCCGGTGGCGCTCCAGCTCGGCGGCTCGGACCCGCGCGACCTCGCAACCGCTGCGAAAATCGGCGAGGATTTTGGCTACCACGAAATCAACCTCAATGTCGGCTGCCCCTCGGATCGCGTGAAGAACGGCCGTTTCGGCGCCTGCCTGATGGCCGAGCCTGCGCTGGTGGCGGCCTGCGTCGAGGCGATGAAACGCGAAGTCAAAGTCCCGGTCACTGTCAAATGCCGCATCGGGATCGACGACCAGGACCCGGAATTGGCGCTCGACGCGCTCGCGCGCGGGGTCGTCACCGCCGGTGCTGATGCCTTGATTGTCCACGCCCGCAAAGCCTGGCTCAGCGGATTGTCGCCGAAGGAAAATCGCGACGTCCCACCGCTTGACTACGACAGGGTCTATCGGCTGAAGGCTTCAATGCCCCATGTGCCCGTCATCATCAATGGCGGTATTGGCAGTCTTGCCGAGGTGAAGCAGCACCTTGCTCATGTCGACGGTGTCATGCTGGGGCGCGCCGCCTATCAGGAACCGTGGCGATTGCTCGCAGTCGATCCGGAGCTGTTCGGCGAGGCTGCGCCTTACACATCGATGACAGATGTACTCGTGGCGATGCTGCCCTATATCGAGCGCGAACTCGCAGCCGGCACGCGGCTGCATTCGATCACACGGCATTTCGTGGGTGCTTTCCACGGCGTGCCCGGCGCGCGGGCATTCCGGCGTCACCTTGCCGAGCATGGTGTCAGGCCGGGCGCGGGCGTCGATGTCTTGCGCGATGCGATCGCGCGGGTGGATCTCCGCATCGCGGCCCCGATCGCCGCATAGGGCCGAGCGGAACGGCTATCCGCTTGTTGCGTGTCCGCAGTTCAGCTGACGCTCAATGTGCTTTTCGTTTCGGCGGGCGGCGATCGTCCGAGACGAACGGTGGCGCCTGCAACTCTGCGGTTTCCGCTTCCAGCTTCGCCATGCGAAGCAGGTAGGAAAGCATGCACATGTTCAATTCGTCGGACATCTGAAGCAATCGGTCCGTCATTTCCGAAATGTAGAGCAATTTCTCGTTGGCTGGTCCCATGTCTCACACTCTCGAAGCCATCAGGCGATTTCCCTGACTATTTCGGTTGGTTCCCGGTAGAGGTTGGCGCGCGCGACCGCATCCAGGTGAGGTCCTTTCCGTTGAATGACAGAAGGCAGCCCCGTTCGCGCGCTGACGGACCGTAGCGTAGCGGCGCTAATATCGATGAGAGCGGCCATCGTCCAGGCGTCTTCAACCAGCGCCGGCAGGCCGAGGGGAACGACATTGAAGCCGGCCTGCTGAAATCGCGGCAACCACCACGTTTCCATGATCGCGCTGATCTTCACAATGCCTTCGGCGAGACAAAACTCCTGGACCGCAGCCATCAATTGCAGATTGAGGTTGCCATCGCGCCGGTCACGAACGATGAAATATCGCGACCATTCCCAGATCAGCGGGTCTGACGGGTATCCCCTGACATCAGCCAGATTAGGAAATATTTCGCTCATCATCGACGGCTTGGTCGTGGGATAAAGCCGGTGACCGCCGACGACTCGGCGTCCTTCGAGCGCCAGCAGATAAATCGTATCCTCGTTGTCGAAAATATCGATTTCGCGCCTGTCGGGCTTGCGGAGCGTTTCCCACCGCCGCTCATCGACGAAGATTTCGTGCCGAATGCGGAAATGCTCTTCGAGGACGTCCTCGTAAAGGTGACGGTTCGCCACGGAAATCACGTGTATCATACAAGTCCCCTGATCCTTGAAGGCTCATGGAACTTGTTCTTAAATCAGCGAGTCGGATATTGGGATTTTTCCCAAGTAATTTCCCGATCAGGGATTGATGATCCTGTTGCGGATCGCGATTGCCACGGTGTGCGTTCGATTGACCGCGCCGAGCTTGGTAGCCGCGTTGGCTAGATGTTGTTCAGCGGTTCGCTGGGTAATGTTCAGGATCTCTCCAATCTCCCACGCCGATTTGCCCTGCGCGGCCCAGGCGACGACTTCGCGTTCCCGCTGCGTGAGCCGTGACGGCGGATCGGGTGTCGGATCAAGCAAGTGGCGAATGCGCTCAAAGCTGTACATTGCCATCAGGTGCAGCGCGGGTTTGCTGCGAACGTTGAGGTCAAGATCAATTCCGCCGAGCGACACCGCGGCTTCGTAGCCGGTGAGACCATGAATGGGCACGATGAAGCCCCGTTTCATCCGAAAGTCAGTTGCGCGGCGCATGACTTCCGCCGCACCCCGTTCTCTTTCCGGATCGTAAGGCGCCTCGGCCCATTCAAAGGGATGAATCGAGCGTCGGCAGTGACGGACGACCGGATCGACACGATCGAAGCTGTTTTCGGTATAAAGCTTGAACCACTCGGCGGGCCAACGCTTGGCCAACACCATCTGTGAGAATTTCTGATCCGGATTAGGCAGCCCTGTTACGATAATGGTTTCGAAGCCGAAGCGGCAAAACGCACGCTCAAGCGCGTCCATTACAACCGGCACCTCGGTATAGCCGTTCAATCCTTCAATGAAATCAAGCGCCTCCCGGCCATAGTCTATGGCAGACATGGGAATCCCTCGGGTTTCTCCAATTTGCTGCATTGGAAAGTGCTTGAGCCATCTTGTTCGGCAGTTTTTGGTATGACTCGGGCGCAAGTCTACTTATGGTCGTATGATCGTCAAGTAACCATCGCAGTAGCCTTTAGGGGAAATATTCAGGCCGGACATCCTGACGGCGAAGCCGAGCTTTGTCGCGATCAAAGACGGCCGGCGCGGAAATTGATCCGGATTGGTTGTAGTGATCCTGAGACTCTATCTTTACGATCTTGCGCGGAGCGTCTCGCGGGTCCTCGCGTCCAAGCGCTTTCGGGCGGAATGGATACTCGTTTGCGCCAGCATTACCCCGTCAGACGGTGATTTCTAGGGATAGCCGCGCAGCATCAGGCTGTCGGGGCGGACCTCCCAGCTTTCGAGCCGGTCCAGGAAGCTCATGCCGAGCAGGTTGGTCTTCATCTGCCCGTGCGGTACCACGAGTGCCGGAACCGAACGCTCGACAAGTTTGCCGACCGCCAGCCGATCAAGCGTCAGCCGCGCCGCCTTGGTGTGTCCGCCCGCGGTCTCGACGTCGACGTCGTATTCAAGCAATTCGAGCGGCAGGCCGACGGCCTTCGCGGTCTCATAGGTCAGGACGACGGAGGTTGCGCCGGTGTCGATCACCATCGGGGCGGTTACCCCATTGATTTTGGCTTGCAGCGCGAATTCACCGGCCTGCCCGCGCGAGATCTGCACAGCGCGCGCCGATGACCACGACCGCTTGCGCAGAAATTCAGAGAAGGTGTTCGAGACGGCATTCCTGGCGCGCGCAATTTGGGTGGGATCGCCATAGGCGACGACCGCGCCCGCCGTCGCCAGCAATACCGCCATGATCAGCAGCATGCGGCTCACAGCGGGCCTCGCTCATCTTGCGTCAATCGCTTTTTGCATCGGTCGCCATCTCCTGCCTCGCCAAGCCCGCGTCCGCCATCCGCGCCGGCAGTTGCGCCATCACCGCCAGCCGCTCCGCGCTCTCCATGCGGTGCCAGCGCGCGATCTCCGGCAGCGTGCGACCGCAACCGAAACAAAGGTTGGTCCTGGGATCCATCATGCAGACTGCGAT
Organism: uncultured Alphaproteobacteria bacterium; assembly: GCA_963722265.1. GTDB lineage: Bacteria > Pseudomonadota > Alphaproteobacteria > Rhizobiales > Xanthobacteraceae > Bradyrhizobium. The sequence continues at coordinate 1,553,592 of CAVRKR010000006.1, forward strand.
ACACGGCGTTTCTTTGCTCATCTCTTGATAGTGAATCGGATTCGATAACTTGCCAAGGAAGGCCCTACAAACCGGTTCCGGCACTCATGATCGGCTTGTGACGGGCACTCTGTTTTTCATCGGTGGCACTCTTGTTCGCGTTTTCCGGTTGCAGCGGTGGCGCTTCCTCCGACATCGGCGCCAGTGCCGACATCACGCGCTCCGGCGGGAAGGTGACGATTACTTCGGTTCCGATGCGCAACTTTGACTTCAGCGTGAACGTGCCGCCATGCATGTCGATCAGGCTTTTTGCGATCGGAAGGCCAAGACCGGCGCCCTGCTCGGCGGATTTGATCGAATTGGAGCCCTGACCGAACGAAGCAAGCACGATCGGGATTTCGTCCTCGGCAATGCCGGAGCCGGTGTCCTTGACGCTAAGATACTGTCCGCCCGAAGCGGTCCAGCCTGCCTTCAGCCAGATCTCGCCGCCCTGCGGGGTGAATTTGATGGAGTTCGACAACAGATTGAGCACGATCTGCCGTATCGCGCGCTCGTCGCCCCAGATTCGCGGCATGCCTTCCTCGAACACCTCGTGAATGGTGATGCCGCGGCTCGAGGCGCGCAGCTTCAACAGATGATGACAATCGGCCACGACATGGACGAGCGACACCGCCTCTTCGTTGAGTTCATAGCGCCCGGCCTCGATCCGCGACAGATCGAGGATTTCATTGATGAGATTGAGAAGATGCACGCCCGAATTGTGAATGTCGGCGGAATATTCCTTGTAGACGGGGACGGCATGCGCGCCGAAGATTTCACTCTTCATCACCTCGGAAAAGCCGAGGATCGCGTTCAGCGGGGTGCGCAGTTCATGGCTCATTTGCGCGAGGAACCGCGATTTTGCGACGTTGGCCGCTTCCGCGCGGTGGCGCGCCTCATCCGAAATCGCCTTTGCCTGCTCAAGCTCGCCGATCAGCGCATCCTTTTCGGCACGCGCTTCCAGCGTCGCCAGGGTCGTCGAATGCAGGCGATGGGCAAGCAGCGCGAAATAGCCTTCGGCGGCGAGCGCAAGCAGCGCCAGCACATAATTGTCGAACGTGCCGCTCAGCACGAAATTCACCGCAATCGCCGACGTCACCGGAGCGGTTGCCGCCAGCGCTGCGATCGGCAGACTCGCCGCGAGCATGCTCGATACCGCGATCACCAGCAGCATCAGGAACATGATCAGCGTGTTCGAGACCGCATCGAAGCTCGCGGGATGGATCAGAAGCGCGGTCCAGCACAGGCCATAAAGCAGGTCGAGCAGGATGAAGCGCGTCCGCCATTTGCGGGTGGTCGTGAGCGATGACGGCTCGGCGAGAAATTTGCCGCAACTGCGGATGATGGCGGCATGAATGCAGAGCAGGCCGCAGGTCCAGGCCGCCGCCGTGACCGGCGGCATCCAGAAGCCGAACAACAGGCCGGTCGCCACCACCAGCAGCATGACGACATAGGATGCCGACAGGCGCGTCTGCGCATATTGCCGAAGCAGTTCACGATCGAAGGCGGGACGGGTTCCGCTGGTGGACGTTAACCGATCGCGCGCCTCGCGCACCCGCTGAGCGGCGGCGCGCCGGTTGGGAATCGGCGCTGCGACTTGCGGTTCAGCCGGAAGCTGCACAACTTCGGGCTTTTCAGCGGGGTTACTCATCAAACAACACAAATCCTGCCCGCCAACCGGGCGAGCTTTTGCATTGTCTATCTCTGGCGCCAAATCATTAAGAGCTGCCTTAAAGAACCAAAAAATCACCTTAACGAGAGGTTAAATTAACCTCTCGCGGGTGTTTCCCGGTTCAGCGTTCGAGCCGCGCCAGCAGGCTCGACGTGTCCCAACGCTTGCCGCCCATCTTCTCGACTTCCGCATAGAACGCGTCTACCAGCGCCGTGACCGGCAGGCTTGCCCCGTTGCGGCGCGATTCAGCGATGCAGATCGAGAGGTCCTTGCGCATCCATTCAACCGCGAAGCCGAAATCATACTTGCCGTCGTTCATGGTCTTGTAGCGGTTCTCCATCTGCCAGGATTGCGCGGCGCCCTTGGAGATGGTGTCGATCACGGCGGCCACGTCGAGGCCTGATTTCTTGGCGAAATGAATGCCTTCCGAAAGGCCCTGAACGAGACCCGCGATGCAGATCTGGTTGACCATCTTGGTCAATTGGCCGGAACCCGCCGCGCCGAGCCGCTTGCACATCCTGGCATAGGCGGCGATCACAGGTTCGGCGCTGGCATAGGCGTCCTCGTTGCCGCCGCACATCACCGTCAACACGCCGTTTTCCGCGCCGGCCTGGCCGCCGGACACCGGGGCATCGACGAATTTGAAGCCCACTTTGCTCGCAGTCGCGTCGAGTTCGCGCGCGACCTCGGCCGACGCCGTGGTGTGGTCGACGAAGGTCGCGCCCTTTTTCATGCCGGCGAATGCGCCGTCGGCGCCGAGCGTGATGGCGCGAAGGTCGTTGTCGTTGCCCACGCACGCCATGACGAAGTCCTGGCCTTCCGCGGCGGCCTTTGGGCGTGGCTGCGGTCTTGCCGCCGAATTTCTCGGCCCATGCCTTGGCTTTGGCCGGCGTCCTGTTGAATACCGTAACCTCGTGGCCACCCTTGACGACCAGATGTCCCGCCATGGGGAAACCCATAACGCCGAGACCGAGAAAAGCGACTTTAGCCATGTGTGCGACCCTGAGGTTTGCCGGCGCATTGCGTTGGCCGGACGTTATATGGAAGAGGGGACGGTGGACTGGTCCGGTGCTCGAAACAGGCCCCAAAAGGAACCCGCACCATAGACCGTGCCGCCGCAACGGCAACGCCTCCGTTTGGCGGGCGGGCATGGTTTTATGATAGGATGGCGCGATAGTCGAGATTTCAAGAAAAAAGGGAGTGAGATCACATGGGCATGAGCGTAGGCGTGCTCGATCATTTCAACATCCGGACCCGCAAGCTCGCCGACACCGTTCGGTTCTATGAGGAAATCCTGGGCTTGCAGAAGGGCGACCGGCCGAACTTTGCCTTTCCCGGGGCATGGATGTACAGCGAGGGCAAGGCGGTGGTTCATCTGGTCGATATTTCGCCGACCGAAGAGCCGCAGAAGCCCGATTCCGGCGTTGTCCATCACGTCGCTTTCGTCAGCCGGGGGTTTGCCGCCATGAAGGCGCGGCTTAAGTCCAAGGGAATGGCGTTCGACTCGCGGCAGGTTCCGGGCGGCGATCTCTGGCAGATCTTCGTCAACGATCCCAACGGCGTCATGATCGAGCTGAATTACGAGGCCGCCAAGGAGCAGGATGCAGGATCGGCGCCCGCCGAGCGGGCCGACGATGTCGGGAGGAGGTAGCCTTTTGAGCCGCGGCGCTCTATGGGTCGCATCCGAGATTAGTTAGGAGATGCGCCGTGAGTGTAACGCAGCAACAGGTTCTGGATGCTCTCGCCAAGGTGGCCTCGCCGCGCGGCGTCGCCCTGACCAATGCGGGCGTGTTGTCGCCGATCGCGGTCAACGACGGCAAGGTGTTCTTCTCGATCAATGTCGATGCCGCTGAAGCCCGCGCCTGGGAAAGCGTGCGTGCCGCGGCCGAGGCCGCGGTGCGCGCCATTCCCGGCGTCAGCGTCGCCATGGTCGCGCTGACGGCCGAACGCAAGCCGGGGGCCGCGCCACGATCACCACCGCCGCATCGCCACGCGCAGGGCGTGCCGAATGTTGCCGCCCACCGGCCGCCGCAAGGTGCGGCCTTCGCCGATGTCGAGGCAGGCGGAAATTCCCGGCGTCTGCCGCCGTCATTGCGGTCGCTTCCGGCAAGGGCGGGGTCGGAAAATCGACCACCGCGCTCAATCTGGCGCTCGGCTTGCGCGATCTTGGTTTGCGGGTCGGCCTGCTCGATGCCGACATCTACGGACCGTCGGTGCCGAGATTGACCGGCATCCGCGAGAAGCCGCAGCTCAACGACGAGCGGAAGATGATTCCGATCATGCGTTTCGGTCTTGCGATCATGTCGATCGGCTTTCTGGTCGAGGAGGATACCGCGATGATCTGGCGCGGGCCGATGGTGATGTCGGCCATCACCCAGATGCTGCGGGACGTGGCATGGGGCACGCTCGATGTTCTGGTGGTCGACATGCCTCCCGGTACCGGCGACGCGCAGCTGACGCTGGCGCAGAATGTGCCGCTCAAGGGCGCCATCATCATTTCGACGCCGCAGGATCTGTCCCTGATCGATGCGCGGCGGGGACTGGCGATGTTCAAGAAGGTCAACGTGCCGGTGCTCGGCATCGTCGAGAACATGAGCTATTTCCAGTGCCCGCATTGCGGCACCCAGTCGGACATCTTCGGTCACGGCGGCGCGCGGCATGAGGCCGAGCGCCTGGGCGTGCCGTTTCTGGGCGAAATTCCGCTTGCACATCTCGATCCGCGACCACCTCGGACGAGGGGACGCCAGTCGTCGAGAGCGAGCCGAACGGCCCGCATGCGGCGATCTACCGGGCGATCGGGGCCAAGGTTCGCGATCAGCTCAAGGCTGCCATCGCCGCCGCCTGAACGGCGCTGCCTGGCGCATATGCGACTTTCGTTTAATCGGTGCAGTCATGCCTTTGTCGCGTTTTCGCTCCCGCGGCTTCCGTGGTAAAGCCCCCGCAGAGCGCCTTCGGCCGACAGGGAAATGGCTTCGCCGAGAGAAAAGCTCACGCAATTTGGGAAACGGCCCTACAAGGAGATGCCTTAATGAAGCGTCGTGATTTTTTGAAAGTTTCAGCAGCGGGTGCGGCTGCACGGCCGTTGCCTCGCCGGCGATTGCGCAATCCTCGCCCGAGATCAAGTGGCGCATGACGTCAAGTTTCCCGAAGTCGCTCGACACGATCTATGGCGGCTCCACCGAGTTTGCCAAATACGTTGCCGAAATGACCGACAACAAGTTTCAGATTCAGGTCTTTGCCGGCGGTGAAATCGTTCCGGGTCTGCAGGCGCTCGATGCGACCTCTAACGGCACCATCGAAATGTGCCACACCGTCTCGTATTATTATGTCGGCAAGGACCCGACCTTTGCGATCTATGCCTCGGTGCCGTTCGGCCTCAATGCGCGCCAGCAGAATTCCTGGTGGTATCAGGGCGGCGGGATGGAGCTCGGCAACGAGTTCTTCAAGAAATTCGGCGTGATCGGTTTTCCCTGCGGCAACACCGGTACGCAGATGGGCGGCTGGTTCCGCAAGGAGATCAAGAGCGTTGCCGATCTCTCCGGTCTGAAATTCCGCATCGGCGGCATCGCCGGTCAGGTGCTGCAAAAGGTCGGCGTCGTGCCGCAGCAGCTCGCCGGCGGCGACATCTATCCCGCGCTCGAAAAGGGGACCATCGACGCGGCCGAATGGGTCGGCCCCTATGACGATGAGAAGCTCGGCTTCCAGAAAGTCGCCAAGTACTATTACTACCCCGGCTTCTGGGAGGGCGGTCCCACCGTGCATGCCTTCTGCAATCTCGAGAAGTGGAATTCGCTGCCCAAGAACTACCAGGCGATCGTCACCAACGCGGCCGCGAACGCGAACAGCTGGATGGCGGCGCGCTATGACATGCAAAATCCGTCAGCGCTGAAACGGCTGGTCGCGGGCGGGACGCAGCTTCGTCCATTCACCAACGAGGTCCTGGAAGCCTGTTTGAAGGCGACCAACGAATTGTGGGCTGAAATTTCCGCCAAGAACGCCGACTTCAAGAAATCGATCGACGCCATGCAGGCCTATCGCTCGGACCAGTACCTGTGGTGGCAGGTGGCGGAATACACGTTCGACAGCTTCATGATCCGCTCGCGGACCCGCGGTTGATCGTGGCGTTTTCGAACGAAGCATGCCCTCGGACGTGATCCGGGGTGGGTATTGGTTCGCGTTAAGAAAAGGCGTCGAAAGAGTATTGCCCCCGTTCTGAGAGCCGACGCTGTTGCGCATAAGGCAAGCCCGGCCGCAGGAGAGGCCGGGCTTTTTTGCGCTGCGGTACGTCAGTTCGTCGCGGTAGCCCAGTTCGACATGGAAATCCGGAGCCGGATGCTCCATGCTGGGCCAAGGCCTCGAAACGAAGGCTGACACGTCACATCAACAGGGGAAGGGATTTCAATGAAGCGTCGAGATTTCATCAAGGTCACGGGGATTGGCGTCGCGGGGGCGGCGACCATTGCCGCGCCGGCAATTGCTCAGTCGATGCCGGAGATCAAATGGCGCATGACGACGAGCTGGCCCAAGTCGCTCGATACGCTGCACGGCGGCGCCGAGCTGATGGCCAAGGCCGTCGGCGAAGCCACCGACAACAAATTCCAGATCCAGACCTTCGCCGCCGGCGAGATCGTTCCCGGGCTACAGGTGCTTGACGCCGTGCAGAACGGCACCGTCGAGATGGGACATACCGCGTCCTACTACTATTACGGCAAGGATCCGACCTTCACCTTCGGCTCGTCGATACCGTTCGGACCCAATTCGCGCCTCAACCAGGCCTGGTACATGTTCGGTGGCGGCAAGGAAGTTCTCAACGAATTCTACAAGGGCTACAACATCACCTCGCTGCTCGCGGGCAACACCGGATGCCAGATGGGTGGCTGGTTCCGCAAGGAGGTCGCCTCTGTCGACGATCTGCAGGGTTTGAAATTCCGCATTGGCGGTTTTGCCGGGCGCGTTTTGCAGAAGCTCGGCTGCGTGCCGCAGCAACTGGCCGGTGGCGACATTTATCCCGCGCTCGAAAAAGGCACCATCGATGGCGCGGAGTGGGTCGGTCCCTATGATGACGAGAAGCTCGGCTTCTACAAGGTTGCTCCCCATTACTACTATCCCGGCTGGTGGGAGGGCGGCCCCATGCTTCTGGCGATCGTCAACCTCGACAAGTGGAACGCGCTGCCGAAATTCTACCAGAGCGCTCTCGAACAGGCGGGCCACTACGCCAATAACTGGATGATGGCGAAATACGACGCCCAGAATCCGGCGGCCCTGCGCAAACTGCTCGCCAGCGGGACCAAGCTGCACGCCTTCCCGCCGGCGGTCATGCAAGCTTCCTTCAAGGCCGCGAAGGAATTGCACAGCGAAGTCTCGGCGACCAACGCGAATTTCAAGAAGGTCTACGACTCGCTGACGGCGTTTACAAACAACGGCTATCAGTGGTTCCAGGTCGCCGAAGTCGGCTACGACAATTTTATGGCGCGCCATTCGCAGAGTTAGAGCGTTCGAACAACCGACTGTTATACAAAACCCCGAAGCGGAAGCTTCGGGGTTTTCATTTGCGCGCGGGTGGTCGCTATTGCTTGGGCGGCCCGAAATCGAGCGGCGGCAGCTCCATCTGCGGAACGTCGATCTTGATCTGGTTCAGGTCGACGTCGAGCGGCTTGTCCAGCAACGCCGTCACCGTGATCGGGAAGGCGATCACGAGCGCGACCATGATCGCCTGCAATCCGACCCAGGGCAGGGCGCCCCAATAGATGTCGGAGCTCTTGACCTCCTTTGGCGCGACGCCGCGCAGATAGAACAGCGCAAAGCCGAACGGCGGATGCATGAAAGAGGTCTGCATGTTCACGCACAGCATGACGCCGAACCAGATCAGGGCTGCGTCCGCTCCCACCACCGGGGTGAGGATCTTCTGTGCGATCGGGGCAATCATCGGCAGGATGATGAAGGCGATCTCGAAGAAATCCAGGAAGAACGCCAGGAAGAAGATGAACAAGTTGATGAAGATCAAAAATCCCCATACGCCGCCGGGCAGCGAGGTCAACATGTGCTCGAGCCAGACGCCCCCGGAGACGCCGAGGAAGACCACCGAGAAACAGGTCGAGCCGATCAGGATGAACACGACCATGGTGGTAATGCGCATGGTGGTCTCGTAACCCTGCTTGATCAGGTCGCGGAGATCGGGAATGCGGACGGCCTCAAGACAGATCCACACCACCGCAAAATAGGTTAGCGCAAAAGCCAGCTTGAAGATGAGCCCTTCGGCGATGAAGATTCCGACGACGGTGCCGACGCCGCCGGCGATCGACCCGAGGATGAGGATCTTGCGGCCGGTCGTAGAGAAATCCTTGCTGTGTATGGCCGCAAGCACGATGGCGCCGACCGCACCCATGGCGCCGGCTTCCGTCGGCGTGGCAAGACCCATCATCATCGTGCCGAGCACGACGAAGATCAGCACGGCGGAGGGGATGATGCCGAGCAGGCATTTCCTCCACAGTGCCCAGCCGGTCAGGGTACGCGCGTCCTTCGGCACCGGCGGCACGTGGTCCGGCTTGAAGATGCCGAGCAGGAAGGTGTAGCCCGCAAACAGCGCGATCTGGAAAACCGACGGTCCCCAGGCGCCCAGATACATGTCGCCGACGGACTTGCCGAGCTGGTCGGCAAGCACGATCAGCACCAGCGAAGGCGGCACCAGCTGGGTGATCGTGCCGGAGGCCGCCAGCACGCCGGTGATGTAGCGCATATTGTAGCCGTAGCGGATCATCACCGGCATGGAGATCAGCGCCATGGCGATGACTTGCGCCGCGACCGTGCCGGTGATCGCGCCGAGGATGAAGCCGACAATGATGACGGAGTAGCCGAGACCGCCGCGGATCGGTCCAAACAGCTGCCCCATCGAATCGAGCATGTCTTCGGCCAAACCGCATCGCTCCAGGATCGCGCCCATGAAGGTGAAGAATGGAATCGCGAGCAAGAGTTCGTTCGAGAGCACGCTGCCGAACACCCGGCCGGGGATCGCCTGGAGAAAGTTCAGATCGAAGAAGCCGAGATGAATTGCGAGAAAGCCGAACGACAGCCCTACTGCGGCGAGCGTGAAGGCCACCGGGAAGCCGATCAGCATCGCAAGAACCAGGCCGCCGAACATCAGTGGCGGCATCGCTTCGAGCGTAATCATTGCGTCGGCCTCTCGTATTTCGCATCGATCGTCAGCTCACCCTGAAGGGCAGCGGTGCGTTTGATGACCTCTGAGACGCCTTGCAATGCGAGCATAACGAAGCCGGACGGAATCACGAATTTGATCGGCCAGCGGATCAATCCGCCGGCGTTGCCGGACATTTCACTGACGGCATAGGCCTGAAGGAAGAAGGGCCAGGACAGATAGGCCAGGAGAAGGCAGGCCGGGATCAGGAAGAAGAGCGTGCCGATCAGGTCGAGCCAAAGCTGGCCGCGCTCGGTGAGAAACAGGTAGAAGATTTCGACGCGGACGTGTTCGTTGCGCTTGAACGTGTAGGAAGCGCCGAACATGACCAGAATGGCGAACATGTACCATTGCAGTTCGAGCCAGCCGTTCGAACTGTAGCCGAAGGCATAGCGGATCATGGCGTTGGCGGCGCTCACGATGCAGGCGGCCAGTACCAGGAGGTTGCAGACGTAGCCTATTTTTTCGTTGATCAGGTCGATCGCAGCGCTCAACGCCAACAATGGACGCATGGTGCTCTCCCGGGCGCTCATCAAACGTCGCCCGCGGCTTCGACGGGCATCATCTTGATTCCGCGCGCAGGGCTACGGCTCAGTTCCAAGAGCGAACGCAACGACAGTCCTCCCCCAATGACGCTCTTGCCGTCTTGACTGGGCCGATCCGGCCAGCGGCTTGTCGAGCGCGAAAAGCGTGAAGCAGGCCGCACCATTTCAGCGTGCTTTGGCGCCGTCAATTGGAAAATGGGCAAATTGGCGTGAGATCAAACGGTTGCACGGCAACGCGGGTGGCCACGAGATTTCAACCGCCGGTAACGCTCATATGCCGGTTAACGCTGGGACGGTTGTGCCTGCGATCGATGATGAAGTCGTGGCCCTTCGGCTTCAGGCCGATGGCGCGGTCGATTGCCACACCCAGCAGTTCATTGTCGGCGGAAGCCCGGAGCGGTTTGCGCAAATCGGAGGCATCCTCATGTCCGAGGCAGGTGTGCAGCGTGCCGGTGCAGGTGATCCGCACGCGGTTGCAGGACTCGCAGAAATTATGCGTCATCGGCGTAATGAAGCCGAGCTTGCCGCCGGTCTCCTCGACGCGGACATAGCGCGCCGGGCCGCCGCTACTCTCATCAAGGTCGGTCAGCGTGTATTGCTTGGCAAGGCGGGCGCGCAACAGCGACAGCGGCACATATTGATCGATGCGTCCGGCGCCGATGTCGCCCATTGGCATGACTTCGATCAGCGTCAGTCCCATGCCCTTGCCGTGCGCCCACTCCATCAGCGAGGGGATTTCTTCCTCATTGAGCCCTTTCAGCGCCACGGCATTGATCTTCACGGCCAGGCTCGCCGAGCGCGCCGCCTCGATACCGGCAAGAACCTTGTCGAGGTCGCCCCAGCGGGTGATGGCGCGGAATTTGGCGGCGTCCAGCGTGTCGAGCGACACGTTGATGCGGCGCACGCCGCAATCCCTGAGTTCGTCCGCATAACGCGCAAGTTGCGAACCATTTGTCGTCAGCGTCAGTTCATTGAGCGCGCCGGAAGAAAGATGCCGCGAAAGCGATCGCACCAGAGACATCACGTTTCGCCGCACCAGCGGCTCGCCGCCGGTCAATCGCAGCTTCCGCACCCCCTTGGCGATGAATGCCGAGCACAGCCGGTCGAGCTCTTCCAGGTTCAGCAGGTCGGCCTTGGGCAGAAAGGTCATGTCTTCGGACATGCAATAAAAGCAGCGAAGATCGCAGCGATCCGTGACCGATACCCGCAAATAGCTGATCGTCCGGCCGAAAGGGTCGATCATTGGGCGCGACAGCAAAGCGGGGGGACTCGATACCAAAGCGGTCATTTCAGATGTACCTTCAGCGCGGCAGCCAAGGTGACGGTGCGCGAGCTCAATTTATGCACGTTGCAGAGCATGCACAATCCACAGTTTGCGTGGTGCAGTGCGAGCGATCGCAGCATGATCCCTGTTTTTTCGAGAAGATCATGCTCAACCACCTAGCGGGTAGAGGCGGGTGGCGGCGGGAAACCTTGAGCGGGGTTCGGGAACGCCGACCCTGCCGGGGCCGGCGCCGGAGCGTTTCCTGGTTTTTTCGCCCTTTTCGGCCGCACCGGCTTGACGGGCGGCGGCGGTGCCAGGGGCTGTAGCTGCGCGACCACCGGATTGGGCTCGATCCTCGACGTCCCCGGCGTCATAAAGCCAGCGGGACTACCGCTGACCACCACGGGGATCGTCACCGGCAAGAAGTTGTCCAGGGTGAAGGTGACGGTGAAATTGCCATCAGGAAGCGGCGTATTGACCGAGCATGGCGTCTGGCAACCCGCGCCGAAGGAGGTACGGGCATTGGCTCCCGGTGGCGTCGATTCAAGCTGGATCTCAAACATCGGCGGGTTCGGCCTCGATGTGCAATCGACCAAACAGAGTCCCGTTGCGGCGACCGCTACGGGCACGATCGGGAAAGATCGGAACCGGCTTTTCCCCGCGGCAAACGCGGGCGTCTGCGCGGAGATCATGATCAAGCGACTAGCGGGTGGAGGCGGGAGGCGGCGGCACGCCTTGGCCGGGGTCTGGGAACGCTGATCCTGCCGGGGCCGGTGCCGCAGCTTTGGGTTTCTTCCGCTTCGGCCGCATCGGCTTGACCGGGGGCGGCGGTGCAACAGGCTGTAGCTGCGCGAACACCGGATTGGGTTCGATCTTCGTGGTTCCCGATGACACGAGACTGCCGGGGGTTCGGATGACCTGAACAGGGACTGTTGCCGGCTGGAATCCGGTCATGGCATAGCTGACCGTAAATCCGCCCTCGGGGGGCGTCACGCTGACCGCGCAAGGGGTTTTGCAGGCTGGGCCAATCGAGGTGCGTGCATCGGCCCCCGGCGGCGTCGACTCGAGCTGGAGCTGCACGGCAGGCGGGGTCGACTTGAAGTAATCCGTCGAAAACGATGAGCAACCGGCCAGACTTATCGCTGTAGCGGCAATCGCGATGACACGACGCATGATCGACCGTCACTCCAGACCATGATCCGACTGGGCTCGGACCATAATCCCATCTCTTGTGTGAGCATGAATTCCGCCCGGAACGCCCCGCGCTTGCAGCAAGGTCCGCTGCGGCCAACTGCCACATTCCCTAACCAGACCATAAGAGCCTCGGCACAGCCGCGCAACCGGGAGGGTTAATTGTTGGTTAACGCGCCCGAGCGCCGGATAAAATATAATAAAATCAATACTTTATCTTGAAGAATCGCGCTGGCGCATCAAGCTTTCGACGGCTGCCGGCAGCTCGTTCATGTGATGGATCAGCCGATCCGGTTTGAGTTCGGCGATCGGAACCTCGGTATAGCCAAACCCGACGCCGATCACCGGAACGCCCGCGCGGCGGGCGACGCCAATATCGGTGCCGGCATCGCCGACCATGATCGCGGAGGAAATATGGCCGCCCGCGCGTGCAACCGTCTGGTGCAGAATGCCCGGATCGGGCTTCGAGATGCCAAACGTATCGGCGCCGCAAATGGCGGAAAACCGCGAGCTCAATTCGAGCCGGTCCAACAGAAGTTTCGACAACCATTCCAGCTTGTTGGTGCAAACCGCAAAGCGGTATCCGCGTATCCCGAGATCATCCAGCGCATTTTCGAGGCCTTCGAAGGGACGCGAAACATCGGCGATATGCTCGGCATAGTAGGCGATGAAGTCGTCGGTCAGGCGCGAGATGTCTGAGGGGTTTGCGGCGCGGCCCTCCAATTCCAGGCCGCGTTCGATCAGCTTTCGCGCGCCCGCACCGATCATGTTGCGCGCCGATTGAAGGGGAACCGGCGGCAGACCCTCGCGGTCGAGGACAAAGTTGAGCGCGTTGATCAGGTCGGGCGCCGTGTCGACGAGCGTGCCGTCAAGGTCGAATACGACGGTGGGAGGCGAGGTCATCGAGAAGCGCTATCGATCTCCGTTCGATGATGCAAGAGGGGCCTCACATTGGCTGGAAATCATGACTTTGGGGTTTCCGCATTCGGTCGGCTCCGGAACGAGGGCGGAAGAGGTGGAGCGCGGCTGCGCTTCTTTTTTGTCCAGTACAATTTAGCCTTCATTCATGCGACGTTTCTAGAATTCCGGCCTTGGTCGGTGGCGCTGTTACGCGGGTCGGACAAGCCGGGGGAATCGTGAAAGGTACACTCCGCATTGGCGATCGCGTAGCTGACGGCACGCTGTTGGGAACGGTGGTGGCCAATATCGAGGCCGGCGAGTTCTCCGCCGACTACACTGTAGCCGGTTGGGCCTATTTGAAGGTGGGTGTGCTTGTGATGACAGAGCAGGCCGGTCTCATTCACTATCCGGATCCCGCACGTCTCACCCTTCCAAAATGAACCTCCAGTGGACCGCCAAGCAATGGCTCTTTTGTCTTAAAGGTTACCAATTGGCTCCGGCCCGGCGCATAACGCTATTCTCCGCCGCAAAACGACGCTAGATAAGTCGGCACCCGACCGCGCCAACCGCGCGACAAGGCGGCGGCTCGACAAGGATTGTTCGCACGTGAGCATGGACGAACTGAAACGGCAGGCGGCCGCCCGCGCGCTCGACTTCGTGCGGAATGGCATGAAGCTCGGCCTGGGAAGCGGATCAACCGCGAAGCATTTTGTCGAGCTCCTGGGCGCGCGGGTGCGCGACGGGCTCGAGATCATCGGCGTGCCGACATCGGAAGCCACACGCAGTGACGCCATCCGGTGCGGCATTCGTCTGACTACGCTCGACGAGATCGACCGGCTCGATCTGACCGTCGATGGCGCCGACGAAATCGACCCCTCGCTCAATCTCATCAAGGGCGGCGGGGGCGCCCTGCTGCGGGAAAAGATCGTGGCCGCCGCATCCGACCGGATGATCGTGGTTGCCGACGATTCCAAATGGGTTGAGGCGCTCGGCCGTTTTCCGCTGCCGATCGAGGTCATTCCGTTCGGACTGGGCGCCACGCAGCGCGCGATCGCAAAAGCATTTGCCGATTGTGGCATTTCCGGGCAAATGGTGGTCAGAAAGGGCCGAGGACGGTCACGTTTTCGTCACCGATGGTGGCCACTGGATCGTTGACGCCCATCTCGGACGCATAGCGGACGCGCCACGCCTGGCGCAGTCGCTGGTTTCCATTCCGGGTGTTGTCGAGCACGGGCTGTTCATTGGCCTTGCCAGTATGGCAATGCTGGCCGGCTCTCAGGGAATTCGTGTGGTTGAGCGGCGATAGCGCCGCAATCGAGGAGAATCGGAAAATGAAGGGTCCATCAAGAATCTTGCTCGCCACCGGCCTTGCGCTCGGCTTGGCGCTTTCAGTCCTGCCGGCGCGGGCGCAGCAGCCCGCAGGCCAACCGCAACTCAAGCCGGTCTCCGCCTCGGCGCTCGCGGCGGCGAGGGACCTCTTGGCGGTGAAAAATGTCAGCGTCGTATATTCAGGCGCGGTCCCCAACATCGTTCAGCGGGCCAAGGACGCCTTCCTCGCGAACAACCTGAACTATCAGAAGGACCTGAACGAGGTCGCGGTTTTCGTCGCCCAGAACCTGGCCGGTCGCGAGAAGGAGATCGGCGAGCAAATGGCAAAGATTTACGCCAACGACTTTACCGAGCAGGAATTGAAGGACCTCACCACTTTCTACAGATCGGCGCTCGGGCAGAAGTTGCTCGCGCAGGAGCCGAAGTCAATTCAGGCCAGCATGAGTTATATGAGCCAGTGGGCCCAGGGCTTTTCCGAAACGGTGGCCAACGAATTCCGTGCGGAAATGAAGAAGCGTGGCAAACCGCTCGGCTGATCCGCTTGGACCGGAGCAGAGATGGCTGAATTCGATACGGATCTGTTCGTCATCGGAGGAGGGTCGGGTGGCGTTCGTGCGGCCCGGATCGCCGCCTCCCACGGCGCGCGGGTTCTGATTGCCGAGGAGTACCGCATGGGCGGCACCTGCGTGATCCGCGGGTGCGTGCCGAAAAAGCTGTTGGTCTATGCCTCCCATATCCATCACGAGATCGAGGACGCGGCGGGCTTTGGCTGGACGATCCCTCAGGCGACGTTCGACTGGCCGACCTTGATCGCCAACAAGGACAAGGAGATCGCGCGGCTTGAAGCGGCCTATACCGCCAACGTGGAAAAAGTCGGCGCGCGCGTCCTCAAGACCCGCGCGGAATTTGTCGATGCCAACACGCTTCGGCTCGCGAGCGGCGAGACGGTGCGATCAAAATATGTGCTGATCGCCACCGGCGGGTCGCCGAATCACGGCGCCGCCATCCCCGGCATCGAGCACGTGATTTCCTCCAACGAAGTATTCCATCTGCCGTCGCTGCCGCGGCGCATCCTGATTCAGGGCGGCGGCTATATTGCGCTCGAATTCGCCTGTATCTTTGCCGGCTTCGGCTCCGACGTCACGGTCGTCTATCGCGGCGAGAACGTGCTGCGCGGTTTCGACGAGGACGTCCGCGCCCATGTGCGCAGCGAAATGGAAAAGGAGGGCATCACGATCCTGACCGGCTGCACCGTCAACAAGGTCGACAAGCACGGCAAGGAATTCACCTCGCATCTGTCGAACGGCTCGAGCATCGCCTCCGACCAGGTGATGTTTGCGATCGGCCGGCATCCGAATGTCGCCAATCTCGGGCTGGAGAAGGCCGGCGTCGCCATCAACCCCGAGAATGGTGGGATCGCAGTCGACGGCTTTTCTAGGACGTCTGTGCCGAACATCTACGCGATCGGCGACGTCACCCATCGCGTCAACCTGACGCCGGTCGCGATCCGCGAGGGCCACGCCTTTGCCGACACGGTGTTCGGCAAGCGGCAGGTTCGGGTCGATCATGCCGACATTCCGACCGCGGTGTTCTGCCAGCCCGAAGTCGGCACCGTCGGATTGACGGAGGCCCAGGCTCGCGCGCAATTCAGCCAGGTCGATATCTACAAGGCGAATTTCCGGCCGATGAAGGCCACGCTATCGGGCCGCGACACCCGGGTTCTGATGAAGTTGATCGTCGATGCCACGACCGATCGCGTCGTCGGCTGTCACATCGTCGGCGACGGCGCCGCCGAAATGGTGCAGGTGCTCGGTATCGCCGTTAAAATGAAAGCGACCAAGGCCGATTTCGATGCGACCATGGCGCTGCATCCCACGGCGGCGGAAGAGCTGGTGACGATGCGTACGCCTGCGGCCCGTCATGTGAGAGAAGCTGCGGAATAGAACAAGGTTGCTCCCCGGCCTAGACCAACCTCCTGACCGGCGGGAGTGAAATCAGAAGGCCGGCAATCCAGAAGCAAGCCAGACATGTCAGGGTGGCGGTCACCGCAAACTTGACGAAGTGAGGTGCTTCGACGCTCCGCCAAAGGAGCGCGATCGCGACAAGAACGGGCGGGTGAATGATGTAGATCGCGTAGGCCCGGCGCGACAACGCCGCCCAAATCGCGTTCAGGCTGGGGAAAACGCGATGATAAGTCGAAAGCAGGGCGAGTATCAGCCCCCAGGCGACCAGCGGCTCCCAAAATGCATAGACCGCGGCCGGGATATTCCATCCGCCCAAAGCCTCGCCCTTTAACTCGGCAACAAATGGCGCCGCCAGGACGACGGCCGGCAAGATCGGAATCGCAACCATGCTGATCACCCACCACAGCCGTCGTTGTTTTTCCGGAACGGACTCCAGCCACTTTCCCGATGACCCGGCGCATCCAGCGACGAACAGAACCACGTAGCTCGCAAAATATGCGAGCTGCAAACCGTACACCTGGACACCAACCGGCCAAATGAGCCTGAGGGCGAAGGCGGCCGAGCCAGTCGCCAGTGCGGCAAGGGCGATCGCAACATTAGATGGGAAGGCGCTCGCAGAAGGATGCTTCGAACGAAACCTCGAGGCGATACCGCGCCAGGCGAGGTATCCCGTTGCGAAGATAAGCAGGGCTTGGACGAACCACAGCGGACCCGCCTCGAAGGTGCCGCGAGCCCACAGCCTTAGCAGGGTTGACACGAAAGGCTTTCCCTCCGCTGTCAACGCCAGGGCGATTGTTGCCGGTCCGATAATGAAGCCGAAGAATAGAAGCGGAAGGCCGAGCCGCAGCGCTCTTTCGCGGAAATAAGCCAACGACCCAATCTTATCGACGGCTGGCGGCGTGAAGTAACCCGCGATCAGAAAGAACAGGCCCATGAAGTAGGCCTGATTGAGCGTACAGAAGAAAATCAGAAGCTCTGTTTCCAATCGTCCGTCGGTTGGAACCTCGCGGTAGAACCATCCACCGATCGCACCATAGGTAATTGCGGAGTGATGAAACAGCACGAGCAGGGTAAGGGTTGCACGCAGGGCATCAAGACCCGCATTCCGGCTTCGGGTTGCGCGTGCTGCTCTGTCGTCAATTCGCGAGCGCGGGCTCAGCGCAAGTTCGGTCATCAAAAGGCCTGGTCAAAAAGCGCCCGCTCGGGGTCGCGAGGTTCAGGGGGGTGAGGTTGCAGTCTCGCGGCAATCAGCGTCGGTTACCTTGCCTGGGTGAATTCAGCTCCTGAAGCGCTATTTTCGCCCTCTCGTAACCGGTTGCCGCGGCCTTCTCGAACCACGTGCGCGCCTGGGACTTGTCTTGGGCGACGCCTCTTCCGTCCCGATAGAGCATGCCGAGATTGGTCATGCCAATGGCACTGCCCGCGGCCGCGCTCTTTTCGTACCATTTGCGGGCTTCGGCAACGTCCTTTGGAACGCCGTTGCCCGTCTCGTAGAGGTAGCCGAGACTTGTCATGGCATCGCCGTTGCCGGCCGCGGCCGCCTTCTCGAACCATCTGCGCGCCTCGGCGGGATCCTTCGCGACACCAAATCCATCACGGTAGAAGACGCCGACGTTTTTCATGCCAACGGTTTCGCCCCCTGCAGCTCCCTTCTGATACCATTTGAGGGCTTCGGCATAGTTCTGGGCGGCGCCGTAGCCCTTATCGTAGAGGTAACCGAGATTGACCATGGCGTGGACGTTGCCTGCGGCGACACCCTTCTCAAACCACTTGCGCGCCTCGGTGTAATTCGGCGGCCCGCCCATGCCCATCTCGTAGAGAAAGCCAAGGCTGTTCATGGCATCGGAACTTCCGCCGCTGACCGCCTTTTCGAACAACTTGCGAGCCTCGGCGAAATTCGGCGACCCGTCGATGCCGTTCTGGTAGAGAAGGCCGAGGTTATTCGCGGCTTCGAAATTTCCGGCGGCGATTGCCTTCTCGAACCAACTGCGCGCCTCGGTGAGGTTCCTGGCGACACCAATGCCATCCCGATACAAGACGCCAAGGTTTCTCATGCCGTAAGCGTTGCCGGCGGCCGCCGCCTTTCCGTACCAATTGACGGCTTCGGTAAGATTCCGGGGGACGCCGTTGCCTCTCTCATACATGAAACCGAGATTGACCATCGCGTTGGTGTCGCCCGTGTTGGCGGCCTTCTCCAACGACCAGCGCGGGTTTGTGGGTTCATCAGGCAGCAATTTGGCCGGAGGCACGGCCAGAGCCGGCGCGTCCGATGGATGCGATGCCGCCGATCCCGTCGGCGGAACGAAGTAGAAATCGCCGTCGATTGGCGACGACGACACCCAAGGCTGCTGCGAGCCGCCGGTTGCTCGTTTTACGGTCAGCCCGACCTGATTGAAGGTTTGGAATATGTCGAGCCCGGCGCGGCGAACCGTGCTGGCGAGCGCCTTTGTGTACGGGCTGTGGCCGTCTGCGCCGTCCTGCGCAACGCTGCCCGGCTGCGTGGCGTATGAAATGAGAGTCCCTTCCGGCGCGCGCATCTGCGCAAGCCCGCCTTCGGTGGCCCGCAACCCGCGGCTGCCAAACGGGTTGTTTCGGCAGGCATCGAGCACAACGAGATTAAGTCTGGTTCCCGAACCCTGCATCTGTCGCAGGACCACGTTGACATCGACCATCTGGAAATCGACGTCGGCCTCCCGCGTCGGATTGGCGTTGACCGGTACGAGATAATTCGAGCCATTCACCTGCACGCCGTGGCCGGCGTAGTAGAACAATGCGACGTCGGCGCCCTGAATCAATTGCCCGAAGTTTTGCACCGCCTTGTCAAGCCCGGCCTTGTCCAGGTCGACCTGAGGGCCATTGCCGACCAGGGTGAATCCGAGGCCGCGCATCGTGTCGGCCATGAGAGCGGCGTCGTTTTTCGGATTATCCAGGCGCGTGACGTTCTCATAGGCGGAATTTCCGATGATAAGGGCGACGCGCTTATCTGCGGAGGCCGGGCTGCCGAGCATCCCCAGGCAAACGGTGGTCAGAATGATGACCCAGAGGGTGCGCATCGAAAATCCGAGAAGAGGCATTCGAGTATCTCGCTGGTGGACCTCGTGGCCGCAATTTCACGCCGGAGCGCTATCTCACACTGTGAGATTTCTCACATAGGAAATCCTACCACATTCAGGTGATTCAGAGGTAAACGAAGCAACCTACTCTTCCGCCTCCATCCATTCTGCGGCGCCGCGCCACAGCGTGTCCCGATGTTCGGGACGGAAAAAGCCGAGGTGGCCGATTGCCGTCGTATCGGCATCGGCGGGGGTAACGGTCAGAATTTCCGGCTTGGTCGACGTAAAGCCCGAGCAGAGAAGCTCGACCGCCGGCCGTGTCGCCCAGGGGTCGTCGGAAAGACACAGCGAACGCAGCGCACCCTTGTATTTGGCGAAATTCGAAATCGCCTTGAGATTGGGATCGTCGAACAGATAGCGTTCGCTCATCACCCAGCTGACCCACTGCTCAAAGACATCCTTCGGCAGGTCTTCGCCCAATCCGCTCCAGCCCGGCGCATAACCCAAGAGCCGGGTGAGGGGCGTGCCGATCAAATTCAAATACGCAAGAACGCGATACCGTTCCGGCGAGGCCATCAGCTTCCAGTATCCCGCTTGCGCTGCGATCAACAGCGCACGCGAAACCTCGCTATTGTTGGCGAGAAGTCCAAGCGCCTGGCCGCCGAAGGAATGGCCGACATAATGGAGGGGCAGGGCGTGGTAGCGCTCGCGCATCCAGGTCACCGCGGCGGTAGCATCAAGCACCGCCCAATCCGCCATGGTGGCCTTGAAGCCGACCAGGGACTTCGGCTGGTTGTAGCCGATCAGGGCGCGCTGCCGAGAATCGCCGATGCCGCGGTAGTCATAGGTGAGGACCGCGCTGCCGCGCCGGGCGAGATAGCCGGCAAGCCCCCTGTAGATCTTGCGCGGCACGGCGGTCGCCGAATTGATCAGGACGGCATGGCGCTTGGCCCCGCGGGGCAGGAAAAGCGTCGCGCCCAGCACATAGCCATCCGCGGCGGGAACGGTGATATCGTCAATAAAAACGTCGTCCAGCGCAGCCTCGGTCATCGCGCTCTTCCCCGTGCCCTCGCGATTTTCCAGCAAATGCGAATTCAGCTTTTGCCGCAAGGGGTTGTCAACGAAGCTGTGGCAAAGCCTTTAAGGAGCCTAAAAAGGAAGTCTCAAAATCGGTGCAGCCAGTGGCGGCACTGGCGGTTGGCGGTCTGCCTGTGTATAACCCGGCCCTTCGCGACCGCCTCATAAGTAGCGGTTTTTGCTCAGGAGTTAACGTCATGTCCGAGCGGTGGACACCCGACAGCTGGCGCGCCAGGCCGGTCAAGCAGATGCCTGAATATCCGGATGCGAAGGCATTGGCGGATGTCGAGGCGCAGCTTGCGACGTTTCCGCCGCTGGTTTTTGCAGGTGAGGCCCGCAACCTGAAAAAGGCGCTGGCGCGTGTGGCGACCGGCGGGGCCTTCCTGCTGCAGGGTGGCGATTGCGCCGAGAGTTTCGCCGAACACGGCGCCAACAACATCCGGGATTTCTTCCGCGTCTTGCTGCAGATGGCGGTCGTTTTGACTTACGCTGGAGCGGTGCCGGTCGTGAAGGTCGGCCGCATTGCCGGACAGTTCGCAAAACCGCGCTCCTCGCCGACCGAGGTGGTCAATGGCGTGGAGCTACCGAGCTACCGCGGCGATATCGTCAACGACATCGCGTTCACGGCGCAGGCGCGTACCCCCGATCCGCAGCGCCAGCTGATGGCGTATCGCCAGTCGGCGGCAACCCTCAACCTGTTGCGTGCCTTTGCCACCGGCGGATTCGCCAATCTCGGCAGCGTGCACCAGTGGATGCTCGGTTTTCTGAGGGATTCGCCGCAGTCGCGCCGTTACAAGGAGCTCGCCGATCGCATCTCGGACGCGCTGAATTTCATGCGTGCCTGCGGACTTGACCTCGAGAGCCATCCGGAACTGCGTGCCACCGATTTCTACACCAGCCACGAAGCGTTGCTGCTCGGCTACGAGCAGGCGTTCACGCGCGTCGATTCCACGACCGGCGACTGGTATGCGACGTCAGGCCATATGATCTGGATCGGCGACCGCACCCGCCAGCTCGATCATGGTCACGTGGAATATTTCCGCGGCATCAAGAATCCAATTGGTTTGAAGTGCGGTCCCTCGCTCAAGCCGGACGAGCTCTTGAAGCTGATCGATGTGCTCAATCCGGACAATGAGCCGGGGCGACTGACGCTGATCAGCCGGTTCGGTGCGGACAAGATCGCCGATCACCTGCCGCAGATGATCCGCACGGTTAAGCGGGAAGGCCGCGTGGTGGTGTGGTCGTGCGATCCGATGCACGGCAATACGATTTCATCGAATACCGGCTACAAGACCCGGCCGTTCGACCGTATCCTGTCGGAGGTGAAGTCGTTCTTCGCCATCCATGCTGCCGAGGGCACCCACGCCGGCGGCGTTCATCTCGAAATGACCGGGCAGGACGTCACCGAGTGCATCGGCGGCGCGCGCGCCATCACCTATGAGGATCTGAGCGATCGCTACCATACGGTCTGCGATCCCCGTCTCAATGCCGAACAGTCGATCGACATGGCCTTCCTGATCGCCGAACTGCTCAAGCAGGAACGCGGCAGCAAGGGCAAGCCGATGCCGGCCGCGGCGGGGCTTTAAGAATTGCTGCGACTTTGGCGAGCCACCGTCAACACGCGTAACGGCCTCCTCTTCGCGATTCGCTCCGAGCAGGCCGTTCGCGAGGAGCTTTTCGCGCTGGTGATTTCCTTGCCGCTGGCGTGGCTGATCGGCACGACCACGATGCGCCGCATCGAGCTGGTCGCCGCCGTTGTCATGGTGCTGGTCGTCGAACTCCTCAACACCGCGATCGAGAAGCTCGCCGACCGGCTGACCACAGAACATGATCCGCAGATCGGACGGGTCAAGGACATGGGTTCGGCGGCGGTCGGCGTCGCGCTGGTCACCGCGGGCCTGTTCTGGCTGTTTTCCATCGCCGAACGCATGGGCGCGATCTAAAGCATGCAATTGCAGTTTGCCCGCGCGCGAGGCACGATCACGCCATGACCGAACGCGCCGACCAGTTCTCTATCACGCTGGCCCAGTTGAACCCGACGGTGGGGGATATCGCGGGCAATGCCGCAAAGGCCCGCGCGGCGCGGGTACAAGCTCGCGCCGATGGCGCCGATCTTGTGGTGATGCCGGAATTGTTCATGGCCGGCTATCCGCCGGAAGACCTGGTCTTGAAGCCGGCCTTTCAATCGGCCTGCCGTTCGGCGATCGAAGAGCTCGCGCGGGAAACGGCCGACGGCGGGCCTGCCGTGCTGATCGGCACGCCCTGGGTCGATGACGGGAAAGCTTTACAACGCCTGCGCGCTTCTCGATGAAGGCCGCATCGCCGCGATCCGGTTCAAGGTCAACCTGCCGAATTACGGCGTGTTCGACGAAAAGCGCGTGTTCGCCCGGGGGCCGGTCACGGGCCCGATGCCGATCCGCGGCGTGCGGGTCGGGGTGCCGATCTGCGAGGATACCTGGCTGGAAGAGTCCGAGGACTACGAGAATGTCGTGGAATGTCTCGCCGAGACCGGCGCGGAAATTCTGGTGGTGCCGAACGGTTCGCCTTACGCGCGCGACAAGGGTGATATCCGCCTGTCGATTTCGGTGGCGCGCGTTACCGAGAGCGGGCTCCCGCTGATTTATCTCAACCAGGTCGGCGGACAGGACGAGCTCGTCTTCGACGGCGCCTCATTCGCGCTCAATGCCGATCTTTCGGTGGCGGCGCAATTGCCGGCGTTTTCCGAAAACATCACGACGCTGCGCTGGACGAGGAGCGAAACCGGCTGGCGCTGCAACGGGACGATCGCGACCGTCATCGAGGGTGACAAGGCCGATTACGCCGCCTGTATGCTGGGCTTGCGCGATTATGTCGGGAAGAACCGGTTTCCGGGCGTGCTGCTCGGCGTGTCCGGCGGCATCGATTCCGCACTATGCGCGGCGATCGCGGTCGATGCATTGGGAGCCGATCGCGTGCGCGGCATCATGCTGCCGTTTCGCTTCACCGCGCAGGTCTCGCTTGACGACGCGGCGAAACTCGCACGCCACCTAGGCATCCGCTACGAGGTGTTGCCGATTGCTAAGGCGGTCAACGGCTTTGAGGAAATCCTGTCGGGCACGTTTGCCGGGCTGCCGCGCGATATCACGGAGGAAAACCTGCAGGCCCGCACGCGCGGCACGCTGCTGATGGCGGTCTCCAACAAGACCGGCGCCATGGTCGTCACCACCGGCAACAAGTCAGAGATGTCGGTCGGTTACGCCACGCTTTATGGCGACATGAACGGCGGCTTCAATCCGATCAAGGATATCTTCAAGACCGAGGTATTTCGGCTGTCGCGGCTGCGCAATGCATGGAAGCCTGACGGCGCGCTCGGGCCTTCGGGAGAAGTCATCCCGCCTGATATCATCACGCGGCCGCCGACCGCGGAACTGCGCGAAAATCAGACCGATCAGGATTCGCTTGCCGCCCTATGACATGCTCGACGCCATCCTGGAGCGGCTGGTCGAGCGCGAGGAGCCGCTGGCGACGCATCATCGCAGCCGGATTCGATCGCGAGGTGGTGGCGCGGGTCGATCGCATGCTCAACATTGCCGAATACAAGCGGCGACAGGCTGCCCCCGGCGTCAAGGTGACGCGCCGGAATTTCGGGCGCGATCGTCGCTATCCCATCACCAACAAGTTTCGCGACGACGGCAGGCCGTTGCCCAAGCCCGACGAGGCGCTGGTGTCGCGCGCCGGCCGCGGGTCGGCCGAGGCGTTTGAGGGATAGAGGGCCTTATATTCAGGATCAAGCTCGGCAAATAAGCAGCGGGCTTGATTCAAGAAACCCGATCAGGGGCTAGCGCGCCGGGATAAAGGTCGGGCCCACCGAACGGATCGGCTTGTTATCCGGCGAGGCGCCGGCGGTGTTCGTTGGCGAAGGTGTTGGTGTCGGGTCGGGCGCGGGGGACACTGCAACAGTACCCTTCTTGGGCCCCGGAGGCGGCTTTGTCAGCGGCCGTGACATCTTCTTGGCACTCTCTTCGGTGACGATAATGTCGCCCTGCTGTTCGGCGGCGGCCTTGTCGTCGATGGTTTTCAGCGCGTCCGACCAGGTCTGCCCGGCGGCCTTGCACGAACAGGATGGATTGAACTCCTGACGGAAGCGGAACGCATTGGGCGAGGTTGCATAGGGTTGACCGCTGACCGACACCGCCTGGTTCATGTCTTCGCCGGGGTTGCGATAGGCGTAGAGGTTGGCTTCCGCCGCCGGGCAAAGGGCCTTGCAGGTCCTTTCGTCATCCGGGAAACGCCCGGGCACGGTCGCAAACGAGATCGGAAAATATGCGCCGTCGCAGCTGCGCACGCAGACGGTGCGATAGGTGCCGGACATTGGGCCGACGTCGGCGGGCGGCGCGCCCGGATTGTTGTTGCCGAACAGGTTGGTCAGGAAGTTGCCGGGCCCTTGGCTCTGCACGGCATTGGCATATTGCTGCCCGCAATTATTCTGCGCCAGCGCCAGAAGGACCGAGCGGCGCTGGTTTTCGCGATCGTTGCCGCCGAGGCCGCCGCTGCGCAGCCGCTCGAGACTCGTCGTGATCTGATCCAGATTGGCGCGCATCTGCTGAATCTGGTTGTTCACCGGTCCGCATTGCGCCGACTGGCCGTTGAACAGCGAGAAAAATCCGGAACTGTCGCAGCCCATCCGCTTGGCCTGCGAGGTGACGCGATCAAGTTCGCCCTGCTGTTTTGAAGCGGCTTCCTGATAACGGCGGATCTGCTCGTCCTTGGCCGGGTCACCGCCGCCGCGATCGACGGTCGCCAGTTGGGCTTCGAGCCGCGCGCACATCGGATTGGCAGCCGGCCCCTGCGGAGGCGGATTTACCTGCGCGCTGGCGCCAGTGCACAACACCACCGCGCCGAGAAGCGCAGCACAGGCCACGACCGATCTGGACCGGGAGACAATCAAATGTTCAGGCATATCCGGCCATTGAGGGGCAACTCCGCGCGGGCCTCTTCCGAGACCCGAAGGCGCGGCCTGGTGCTACCGATTTGGAGTTTCTGCACATGACGGCAAGCTCATAGCAGAAACTTCGCATCGAAAAGCGGCATCAAAAAGTAGGATTTGGCGATCCAGGGCCCATTTCCTTCCGAAGTACGTTTCACAAGCGGCGATATATCACGAAGTTCGGGTGAGCGGGCCCCGGCCCGCCTCCATTAGCTGCTTCTCGGGGCAGCGTCACGCCGTTTCCGGGGCGCCGGCAAGGCGAGGGCACCTGCCGGTGATGGACTGGCTCAACGTTGGCAAGTAATGGCGACGTATTCATTGCAACCGGCATGGCCGCAATTTTCGCCGGCCTTCGGAACCGAGCCGGTTATTTCGTCGGGGTCGACCCGCCGGTAGGCTGTGGCTTGGGCGAAATTGCGCGATTGGCAATAAGATTGGGCGGCATGGGCGCCGCATTTCTCGCCTTTGGCGAGGCACTGGTCGACGCCGTAGCCGTCCGCCTGATTGGAAATGATGAAAACGCGGCTGTCGGCCCACGCTGCCGACCCAGCGAACAGAAAAAAACACGCCAAAAGCGCTGAAATCGATCGCATGCTGCACCGGTGAATGAGGGATCGCCCCGAAAAAGATAGCCCCAAAATGTAAACAATGATTAACCAAGGCTCCCGCGGCGGTTTCATGGCCGAATTCGGCCCGTTTGGTTGAGGCGTCGGCCTCTTGACGGCATCCCCCGGGCTGCCCCATGGTGATTTCCATGCACGGTTTCCTCGCCATCTGTGGCATTTGCCGCGAGATTATGAGCTAGCGATTCGCTGGCTGAGGCCGTCTTTTCTCACACGAGATCATTGGACGCCCGGCCGCAAGGGACGGGATATCCATGGAATTGCGACTTTACGATACCTTGACCAGGGAAAAGCGCGCCTTTACGCCGCTCGATCCCAAAAACGTGCGCATATATGTCTGCGGGCCGACCGTCTATGATTTCGCCCATATCGGCAATGCGCGCCCGGTTATCGTGTTCGACGTGCTGTTCCGCCTGCTGCGGCATCTCTACGGCGACGATCACGTCACCTACGTCCGCAACATCACCGACGTCGACGACAAGATCAACGAACGCGCCGCGCGAGATTTCCCCGGCCTGCCGTTGAACGAGGCGATCCGCAGGGTCACCGAGCAAACCGCCGACCAGTTTCACACCGACGTAGCTGCACTAGGTTGCTTGCCGCCTACGTTCGAGCCACGCGCGACCGATTTCGTGCTGCCGCGGGCTGATGGCAAGGCGGATATGGTGACGCTGATCAAGCAATTGATCGCCCGTGGTCATGCCTATGAAGCTGGCGGCGAGGTTCTTTTCGACGTCCAGTCGATGCCGGACTACGGCGCATTGTCAGGCCGCAAGCTCGACGAACAGCGGCCGGGCGCGCGCGTTGCGGTTGATGCGCACAAGAAGAGCCCGCTCGATTTCGTGTTGTGGAAACAATCGTCCGGAGACGAGCCGGGTTGGGAAAGCCCATGGGGTAGGGGACGCCCGGGTTGGCATATCGAGTGCTCGGCCATGAGCGCTGCCTATCTCGGCGATGTGTTCGACATTCATGGCGGTGGCCTGGATCTGATTTTTCCTCACCACGAGAATGAGATCGCCCAGTCGCGCTGCGCCCATGGTACTTCCGTCATGGCAAACTATTGGATGCATAACGGCTACCTGCAAGTCGAGGGCGAGAAGATGTCGAAGAGCCTCGGCAACTTCGTGACGATCAGCGAATTGCTACAGGAATATCCGGGCGACGTATTGCGTCTGTTGATGCTAATGACTCACTATCGTCAGCCAATCGATTGGACGCGTAGCGGCCTCGAAAAGGCAAGAAAGGAGCTACTCGATTGGTCAGAGCTGGTTTTAGAATTCTTTGAGCCGACTGAGGATTTGACGTTGGTCAAGAGCTCACTTGACGACAAACTAATCGATGCGTTGGAAGATGATTTTAATACGCCGAAGGCACTAGCGCGTATTCGCGAAATCTATCGATTGGTCAAGGAAGACAAGGCTTCGATTGAGATATTTGTCGCAAGTCTCCAATGGTTTGGATTTCGGAATCTAAACAAGCCCGGATTTTTCCACCCGGGCTTCGATGCGAACTTATTTTTGAGTGGTCCGCAAATCGATGAAAAGCTGCGGGCCGAAATTGTTCGCTTTAGGGCCGCTACAGCAAACGGTTTTTTCCAAACGAGTGATGAAATAGCGAAGTCATTGTGGACAGCTGGGTTCGTCGTTCAGTTGAACGACGCGGGTGTCATGTTTGTAGACAACAAAACTAGTGCGGAAATGGTCGATCTCGAAGCGGAGTTGAAGAAAGAAGTTGAGCCCCTGATCGCTAAGCGCAACGAGGCTCGTGCCAGCAAGGATTTCGCGGAGTCTGACCGCATCCGCGATCAGCTCGCGAAGATGCGCATCATTTTGAAGGACAGCAAGGATGCTAACGGCAACCCCGTTACCACCTGGGAGATCGCGCGATGAGCCGTCCCGATACACCTTTTCCAAAGCACTGGCGCTATTGCATCGTGCTCAAATGGGCTGTGATCGCGGCGGCGGTGGTGATTGCGCTCAAATTGATCGGAGCATTTTGAAGACGATGGGACAGGCCTTGCCCAAACCCGCGCTGCGGCCTTACCTCGCCGAAGACGCGCCCGTGCTCGCGGCGATTTTCGCTGCGAGCATCGAGGGGTTGACTGGCGATGACTATAACGAGGCGCAGCAGCAGGCCTGGGCAAGTGCCGCCGATGACGAAGCCGGATTCGCCAAGCGCCTGGCGTCCGAACTTACGCTTGTCGCGACCTTGCAGAGCTCGCCGGTCGGGTTCGCCTCGTTGAAGGGCAAGGATCATATCGATCTGCTTTACGTGCATCCCGGTGCCGTCGGCCAGGGCGTGGCGGCGATGCTGTGCGATGCGCTGGAAAAACTCGCGAGCGGTCGCGGCGCCACCGGTCTCACCGTCGATGCCAGCGACAATGCGGCGGAATTTTTTGCCAAGCGCGGTTACGAAGCCAAACAGCGCAATACCGTCTCCGTCGGTGGCGAGTGGCTTGCCAACACCACGATGCTGAAAAGTCTCGGCGGCAGCGCCAAGGCGGGAGCTTCGACATGACGCGCGAACGCCTCTATCTGTTCGATACCACGCTGCGCGACGGCGCGCAGACCAATGGCGTGGATTTCACCCTGCATGACAAGCGGCTGATCGCCGGGATGCTCGACGAACTCGGCATCGACTATGTCGAAGGCGGCTATCCCGGCGCCAATCCCACTGACACCGAATTCTTCGCCAGAAGGCCGAAGCTTTCGCACGCGCGCTTCACCGCCTTCGGCATGACCCGCCGGCCCGGTCGCTCTGCCTCGAACGACCCCGGGCTTGCGGCTTTGCTGGAAGCCAAGGCGGATGCAATCTGCTTTGTTGCGAAATCATCGGCCTATCAGGTGCGCGTTGCGCTCGAAACGACCAACGCGGAAAACCTCGCCTCGATCCGCGACAGCGTGAAAGTGGCGAAGAAGGCCGGCCGCGAGGTCATGCTCGACTGCGAGCATTTCTTCGACGGCTACAAGGAAGATCCGAAGTTCGCGCTGGCCTGCGCGAAAGCGGCCTACGATTCCGGCGCGCGCTGGGTGGTGCTGTGCGACACCAACGGCGGCACCTTGCCGCACGAGGTCGAGACCATCGTCGGCGAGGTGACAAAGCATATTCCCGGCGATCACCTCGGCATTCACGCTCATAACGACACCGAACAGGCGGTGGCCAATTCGCTGGCAGCGGTGCGCGCCGGCGCACGGCAGATTCAGGGCACGCTGAACGGTCTCGGCGAACGCTGCGGCAACGCCAATCTATGTTCGCTGATCCCGACCTTGCGGCTCAAGGGTGAATTCGCCGATTCATTCGACATCGGCGTGACCAGCGACAAGCTGGCGACCTTGATGAAGGTGTCGCGAACGCTCGACGACATGCTCAACCGCGCGCCGAATCGCCACGCGCCCTATGTCGGCGAAAGTGCCTTCGTCACCAAGACCGGCATTCATGCCTCGGCCATGCTGAAAGACCCGCAAACCTATGAACACGTTCCGCCCGAAACAGTTGGAAATCATCGCAAGGTTTTGGTGTCCGATCAGGCCGGGCGTTCAAATGTCATCGCCGAACTCGACCGCGCCGGTATTGCCTATGAGAAGAACGACCCAAAATTGGCCCGTCTCGTCGAGGAGTTGAAGGACCGCGAGGCCGCCGGCTACGCCTATGAGTCCGCCGATGCCTCATTCGAGCTTCTGGCGCGGCGCACGCTTGGCCGCGTGCCTGATTATTTCCGGGTCGAACAATTCGACGTCAATGTCGAGCAACGCTACAACGCCAATGGCCAGCGCGTCACCGTGGCGATGGCCGTGGTCAAGGTCGATGTCGATGGTGAGAGGCTGATCTCGGCGGCCGAGGGGAACGGCCCCGTCAACGCACTCGACGTGGCGCTGCGCAAGGACCTCGGCAAATACCAGAAATACATCGAAGGCCTGAAGCTGATCGATTATCGCGTGCGTATCCTCAATGGCGGCACCGAAGCTGTGACGCGGGTGCTCATCGAAAGCGAGGACGAGGCGGGCGAACGCTGGACCACAATCGGTGTTTCACCCAACATTATCGACGCTTCGTTTCAGGCGCTGATGGACTCGATCATCCACAAGCTGGTGAAGTCCGGCGCGCCGGCGTGAGGCATTGAGTGTTGGGGGTGTTCAGATGATCGATCATATCTCCGTCGGCGTTACTGATCTCGAAAGGGCCGCGCGCTTCTACGAGGCAACCTTGGCGCCGCTCGGCCTTTCCCGGCTGGTGACGCGACCGGGCACTATCGGCTTCGGCAAGAGCTATCCCGAATTCTGGATCAATTTGCGCAGCCGGATGTCAGAGGTCGACCCGGAGAGCGGTTGTCACATCTGTCTTCGCGCGAAATCGCCCGACGCGGTCGATGCGTTCCATGCGTCTGCGTTGAGCAGCGGCGGCAGCTCCGACGGCGCGCCGGGCCTGCGGCCGCATGACCGCGTGCGTTATTATGCGGCCTTCGTCAGGGATCCCGATGGCAACCGCATCGAGGCGGTGACTTTCCCGCAAGCGTGACGTTGCGGCAGTGGTCCGCGGCTACAAGCGGCGCGCGATTTCCGGCGCCATCTCGACAGCGCCCTCGGCTGCGCGGGCGGCAGCCTGCAATCGCGGCAGAATGTCCTCGACGCGCTCGGCCTTCAGAATGTCGACCGCCAGGCTCGCCCGAATGAATTGGGTCGCGCGCATATGCGCAAGCAGCGCCAGCAGCGGCTCCCAGAAGCTTTCGATGTTGGCAAGCAGCACCGGCTTGGCATGACGGCCGAGCTGTTGCCAGGTGAGTTGCTCAACCAGTTCCTCAAGCGTTCCGATGCCGCCGGGCAGCGCTACGAAGGCGTCGGAATGCTCGAACATCAGCCGCTTGCGCTCGTGCATGTCGGGCGTGACGATCAGTTCCTGAACGCGCTTGAGGGCGTTTTCCCGGGTGGTCAGAAAGTCGGGGATGATACCGGTCACCACGCCGCCGTGATCGAGCACCGAGGTGGCCACCGCGCCCATCAGGCCGATGGAGCCGCCGCCATAGACGAGACGGATACCGTTTTCGGCAAGAATCTTACCGAAGGCATTTGCGGCTTCTACAAAGCGTGGATTGGTGCCAGGGCCGGAGCCGCAGTAGACACAGACTGTCTTGATCTGGTTCATATAGGCCATGTGGCATTGCAGCGTAAAACTCGTCAAGCCTTAATGGATTCGCCCGGTGAATGAAATCTATCGGCAAAGATGGCTGCAAATTGAGAAGAATTTGGGTCCCGCAAGGGTGTACGCTGCGCTCAAAGGCTCTATATGACTGCGGAATGCGGAACCTGAAAGCGCACGCGCCCGAGCGGCGCGCCTTGTTGTGCCGGGCTTAACTCGATGGCTCATATTGATTCGGCCCGGGGCGCTGGCGAGGCGCCATCTCCCGACAAATCCTTCGGACAGGCGACCCTGACCGGGACGCTGGCGCATCTGTGGCCCTACATCTGGCCCGGCGACCGCGTCGATCTGAAGATGCGCGTGGTCTGGTCGGTGGTGCTTTTGCTGCTGGCGAAACTTGCGACGCTGGCGGTGCCGTTCACCTTCAAATGGGCGATCGACGCCTTGACCGGCGCCGATACCGCTCCGGTGCAGGCGTCGAACTGGGCGCTATGGCTGATCGCCTCGCCCCTGATCATGACCTTAAGCTACGGCGGTTTGCGCGTGCTGATGGCGGTCTTGACGCAATGGCGCGATGGAATTTTTGCGCGCGTCGCCATGCATGCGGTGCGCAAGCTCGCCTATCTTACTTTCGTCCACATGCACGAACTTTCGTTGCGTTTCCATCTCGAGCGCAAGACCGGCGGCTTGACGCGCGTGCTCGAGCGCGGACGCACCGGCATCGAAGTCATCGTGCGGATGGTGATCCTGCAACTCGTCCCGACCATCGTCGAAGTTTCGCTGCTGATGCTGGTGCTGCTGTGGAAGTTCGACTGGCGTTACGTCGCCGCCACCATGACCACGGTCGTAGTTTACATGTTCTACACCTACATCGCGACCGAGTGGCGGATCGAGATTCGCCGCAAGATGAACAATTCCGATACCGACGCCAACACCAAGGCAATCAATTCGCTTCTGAACTACGAGACCGTCAAATATTTCAACGCCGAGGAACGCGAGGCTGCGCGCTACGACCGCTCGATGGAACGTTACGAGCAGGCGAGCGTCAAAACCTATACCTCGCTTGCCGTCCTCAACACCGGTCAGGCGATCATCTTCACCGCCGGCCTCACCGCGACCATGCTGATGTGCGCGTTCGGGGTCCGCAGCGGGCACAATACGGTCGGCGATTTCGTCATGGTCAACGCCATGATGATCCAGCTCTACCAGCCGCTGAATTTCATGGGCATGGTCTATCGCGAGATCAAGCAGGCGATCATCGACATCGAGAAGATGTTCAACGTGCTGTCGCGCGATCCCGAGATCAGGGACATTCCCGGCGCCAGGCCGTTGATCGTGACGTCGGGCAATGTGCGCTTCGACAACGTGCAGTTCGCCTATGAACCGGATCGTCCGATTCTGAAAGGGCTCAGCTTCGAGGTGCCGGCCGGCAAGACGGTTGCGATCGTCGGACCATCGGGTGCCGGCAAATCGACCATCTCGCGCCTTCTGTTCCGCCTTTATGACGTTTCGAGCGGCAAAATCCTGATCGACGGCCAGGACATCCGCAACGTTACGCAGGCCTCGCTGCGCGCGTCGATCGGCATGGTGCCGCAGGACACCGTGCTGTTCAACGACACCATCCGCTACAACATTCGCTACGGCCGCTGGGAGCGCCACCGACGCTGAAGTGGAAGAGGCGGCGCAGCTTGCACAAATCGACGGTTTCATCCGCATGTCGCCGAAGGGGTACGAAACCCAGGTCGGCGAACGCGGCCTGAAATTGTCGGGCGGCGAAAAGCAGCGCGTCGCAATCGCTCGCACCGTCCTCAAGGCCCCGCCGATTCTGGTGCTGGATGAGGCGACGTCGGCGCTCGACAGCCATACCGAGCAGGAAATTCAGGACGCGCTGGAGCGGGTGTCGCGCAACCGCACCTCGCTCGTGATTGCGCACCGGCTGTCCACGATCGTGGCCGCCGACGAGATCATCGTGCTCGATCAAGGCCGTATTGCCGAGCGCGGAACCCATGGCCAGCTTTTGGCAAGCGGCGGGCTTTATGCCAGTATGTGGAACCGGCAGCGCGAGGCCCAGGAAGCGCGGGAGAAGCTAGCGCGGATCGCCGACGAGAACGAAGCGCCAAACCGCGCGCCGCCGCCGGTCGAAGACACACTGGTGACTCCGGCCGCCGCGGAATAATCTCAACGAGAACGCCCTCCTTGCGGGAGGGAAAGATGACAGTGAGTCCTGATGTCGATCGCCAACTCCATCCGCGCGCAAATTCCGCCCATTCATCAGGAGGGCTATCCGTTCATCGGCGGCTTTGCGCTCGCAAGCCTGATCCTGTTCTGGATCTGGACGCCGCTCGGCTGGATCGGCACGGTGCTGACGATCTGGTGCGCGCTGTTCTTCCGCGATCCGGTGCGGGTAACGCCGGTGCGGGACGGTATCGTGGTGGCGCCGGCCGACGGACGCGTCTCGCTGGTGACGCAGGCCTTGCCGCCCGCCGAACTCGGCCTCGGCGACCGGCCGCTGCCGCGTATCTCGATCTTCATGAGCGTGTTCAATTGCCATGTGAACCGCAGCCCGGTTGCGGGGCGGATCGATCGCATCGCGTATCGGCCGGGCACCTTCATCAATGCCGAGCTCGACAAGGCGAGCGAGGACAATGAGCGCAATTCGCTCGTCATCTCCACGTCCAACGGGCGCATCGGCGTGGTCCAGATCGCAGGCCTGGTGGCGCGGCGCATCGTGTCGTTCGTGCGGGAAGGCCAGACGATCGGTGCGGGCGAGCGCTTCGGGTTGATCCGCTTCGGGTCGCGTCTTGACGTTTATTTGCCCGAAGGAACCAAATCACTGGTTGTGGAAGGTCAAACCGCGGTCGCCGGAGAGACCATTCTGGCCGATTTCAGGTTGAGCGATCAGGGGCGCGCTTATCGCGCCAATTAACCTTTCAAGGCGTCGAACCGTCCAGGCGACCGCCGCAATGGCGGAACCAGTCAGCGCTTGCTATATATAGTTTGCCATGCCGTTCGATCCTAAATACCCGGAAGTGCGCCGACGCCGGTTTCGTCCGATCCCGGTGCGGATGCTGGTGCCCAATTTCATCACGCTTCTGGCGATCTGCGCGGGATTGACCGCGATCCGCCTGTCGACGGAAGGGCGGATGGAATTGGCGGTGGCGGCCATCGTGTTCGCCGCCGTGCTCGATGGCATCGACGGCCGCGTCGCCCGCATGATCAAGGGCCAGTCGAAATTCGGAGCTGAGCTCGACAGCCTTGCGGATTTCGTCAATTTCGGCGTCGCGCCCGGGCTGATCCTGTATTTCTGGCAGCTGCGCGAGTTGAACAATGGCGGCTGGATCGCTGCGATGGTTTTCGCGATCAGCGGCGGTCTGCAGATTGGCGCGTTTCAATGCGACCATGGACGATCCCAACAAGCCGGCCTATGCCGCGAATTATTTCACCGGCGTTCCGGCGCCGGCCGGCGCCATCGCCGTGCTGCTTCCGATCTATCTGGCATTCCTCGGCCTGCCGAAACCTCCGGCCATGCTGACCGCATTCTATACGCTGCTGATCGGATTCCTGATGGTCTCGCGGCTGCCGGTGTTTTCCGGCAAGACCGTACGCATGCGCGTGCCGCCGGAAATGGTGCTGCCGGTTTTTGTCTCGGTGGTTTTCTTCATTGCTCTTTTGATCGGTTATCCCTGGGTATATTCTTTCCGTCGGCACCGTGGCTTTTCTCCTGAGCTTGCCGGTGGGCTGGAAATCCTACCGCGACCATCAGCGCAAGGCTGCCGCGCAGTCGGTGACGCCTACTCAAGTCGTACCTGCGGAAACGGCAGAGCCCTTCGTGTCGACGGTCGCCGACACCCAGCAGGACGATCGGCCGGCGCGCCTGAACTGACCAGCCAAGAACAAGAAACGCGGCGAGCGGGACTGCGAAACCGTTGGCCGCTCGGAACAGGTTTTTGCCGATTGCGCCGGCGTCGGCTATATGGCTGACGACAAATCCTGTCGTTGAAAAAATCCTGGAGAGAACGCCGTGACGAATTCCATGCCTGCGCCGCTGCCTGCCGCACTGCTTGAGGCGTTGGCGCGCTACGATACCCCGACCATCTGCAATGCGATGGAGATCGTAGCACCCGAGCGCCGCCTGATCGGCTATACGACCAAGCCGCTGGTGTGCCCGTTTCCCGGTCTGCCGCCGATGGTCGGCTATGCGCGCACCGTGACCATCCGCTCGGTGCTCAAGTCTGCGCTTCCACAGGACGAACAGGCGCGGCGCCGCATCGCCTACTACGAATATATGGGGACCGGCTTGGGACCGCGCATCACGGTGATCCAGGATATCGATGGCCCGGATGTCGGCTATGGCGCGTTCTGGGGCGAGGTGCAAAGCAACGTGCACAAGGCGCTCGGATGCCTCGGCGTCATCACCGACGGCTCAATTCGCGACATCCCGCAATGGGCGCCGGGCTTCCAGGCGCTGGCGGGATCGATCGGTCCGTCGCATGCCTGGGTTCATGCGGAAAATTTCGGCGGCGAGGTGCGCGTCGCCGGCATGACGGTGCGATCCGATGATCTCATTCATGCCGATCAGCACGGGGCGATCGTCGTTCCGGCCGACATCGCCGCGAAAATTCCGGATGCCGCCGAACTCTGCGGCCGCCGCGAAACGCCGATCTTGGAGATTGCCCGAAGCAAGGATTTCAGCCTCGAGAAACTGAAGGAGGCACTGAAACGGTCGGCGGAAATTCACTGAGGTTGAAATCGTCATGGAACTGCACGGCAAGACAGCACTGATCACGGGATCGACCGACGGCGTCGGCCGCTATGTCGCCGCCAGGCTCGCTTCCGCCGGCGCCAAAGTCCTGATCCATGGCCGCGATCGCGCGCGGGGCATGGCGCTCGTTGACGAAATCAGGCGGGAAGGGCGCGGCGAAGCCATATTCTATCCGGCCGATCTGTCATCGCTGTCGGAGACGCGACAGCTTGCGGAGGCGGTGAAGGCCGACCACCGCCGGCTCGAATTATTCATCAGCAATGCCGGACTAGGATCGCAGTCGCTTGGTTCGCAGCGCAGGACCAGCGCCGACGGCCATGAATTGCGCTTTGCCGTCAACTATCTCTCCGGATTTTTGCTCGCTTATCTGCTGCTTCCGCTGCTGAAGGCCGCCGCGCCGTCGCGCATCGTGAATGTCGCTTCGCTCGGCCAACATCCGATCGACTTCGATGACGTGATGCTTGCTCGCAGCTACAGCGGAACGCGCGCCTATGCCCAGAGCAAGCTCGCGCAGATCATGTTCACCATCGATCTTGCGGAGGAACTGAACGGGTCTGGCGTGACGGTGAATTCGCTGCATCCCGCCACCTACATGAACACCACGATGGTGCGGGAAGGCGGAATAACGCCGATCTCTACGGTCGAGCAGGGAGGCGAGGCTATTTTGCACCTTGCCGTCGGCGACGACGTGGAGGGAAAGAGCGGCCTGTTCTTCAACGGCATGCAACAGGCAAAGGCCAATCCGCAAGCCTATGATCAAATCGCCCGCCGGCGCTTGCGGGCGCTCAGCCTCGAGCTTACGGGTCTGTCGGCGGCCTGAGGAGTGTCGAGCGCCTAGAGCCTTTTACGTTTCGATTTATTCGAAACACGGCTCTAAATTCCTGATTTGACGCGTTTTCTTGACGCGAACCGGTCTCCACTTCGCTTGAAAACGCTTTAGCGGGACAGGGCGACCTCCTGGCCCGAACCGGTCTTGCCCTCAAAGCGGTTAGGCCCCGCGGGTGTCAGTTGCGCGAGCGGCGCCGCGGTATGGTCGCGGATGGTCAGGCCGGCTTCGGTATAGGTCCATTTCCGGCTGGTGAAGAAATTGAACGGACAGCCTCCGCCTGGCGCGATGGTGCCGTCGGTAGAGTCCTGCTGGCTGGCGCCAAAATTCATCCCGCACGAGCTGGCGCCTGTGGCTGAAAGCGTCCATCGGCCGGCAAGGCTGACGGGCGGTGCCATGGCCCGAGGGCCGCTACTGGCGGGCGCGGCGGCGGGAGCTGGCGTCATGCCAATACGGTCGCTGTCGCTGCAGGCCGCCAGCAACACGTTGCAGACAATGATCGGAACGGCGGCGAGGCGAATATCCATGAAGTGCGGGACTGGTCAGAGCGATGACTATGGTTAGCAGAATGTTGCTGATTTGTCAGCGTGGCGGGTGGATTGGGTCGCGGTTGGGGTTCGGCCGCAATATAGAGCTGGGGTAGCGCAATTGTTCCACGCAGCCGGTCACCTGAAACTGGTTTAACCTTTACGCGTCTTTAATGGCGGGCAACGTAGGGTTCGAGTTGCGCGGCTCGGGATGGGTCGCGCCACCGTCCAGGACGGCCGGTAGTTCGCGTGCGCGTTGGAGTTTTCCATGGATATCATGACGAGCGTTGGGCTCGTGTCCGGCATCATCGTCGTTGCCGCGATCATGCTCATGGGCGGCGATCTGCACCTGTTCATCAGCGAGCATGCCGTCCTCATCGTCGTCGGCGGATCGATCGCCGCTACCATGATCCGGTTTCCGCTCAGCGCGATGATGCACGGCCTTCCGCTAGGAGCGAAATTTGCCTTCACCATGAGCCGGCTGTCGGCGCGCGATCTGGTCGACGAGCTGGCCCGCATCGCCGAAATCGCCCGCAAGCAGGGACCGGTCGGTCTGGAAAAGGTTGAAACCGACGAGCCGTTTCTCGCCAAGGGAATCCGCTACGTCGCCGACGGCTACGATCTCGAATTCATCCGCGACAATCTCGAACGTGATCGCGACAACTTCCTGATGCATCTCGACGAAGGCGGCAAGATCTACCGCGCCATCGGCGACTGCTCGCCGGCGTTCGGCATGGTCGGCACCCTGATCGGCATGGTGCAGATGTTCGCCAATATGACCGATCCGTCGAAACTCGGCCCGTTCATGGCGACCGCGCTGTTGGCGACGCTGTACGGCGCGGTGATTGCGAACCTGTTCTGTCTGCCGATCGCCGACAAGCTGCACGGCAAGCTGCTCGACGAGGAGACCAATCGCACGCTGATCATCGACGGCATCCTGATGATCCGGGATTCCAAGAGCCCGACGCTGGTCCGCGAAATGTTGCTGGCCTACTTGCCGGAAAAACACCGCCACGAAGAGGGCGAGCCGGTTCCTGCATAAAGCATCGGACATCGGCCCGGAGCAACAACGATGGCCAAGAAAAAACGTGGCGACGCACACGCCGGAGGGCACGGCTGGTACGTGTCCTTCGCCGACCTGATGGGGCTGATGATGAGCTTCTTCGTGATGCTCGTCGCGTTCTCCACCATGGACAACAACAAGCTCAAGATCGTCGCCGGCTCGATGCGGGAGGCGTTCGGCGTGCAGACCGAAGTGCGCTACTCCGGCATCATCGAATCCGATGGGCTGCCGACCAGGCCGAAGCTGAAAAATGTCGCGCACATCCCGCCCGAGGAATCCTCCAATACGCCGACCCCGGATGAGCAGGATCGAAGCCAAATCGCCGGCGCCCGGCTGAAGGTCGATCGCGAATTTGCGCTGGCCTCGGCCTCGCTGCGACAGGCGTTGCAGGACATGCCGGAGCTGACCGAAATTTCCAAGCACATCATGTTCGAGGAGACCAAAGAGGGTCTCAATCTGGAAATCGTCGACCAGGATGGCCGCTCGATGTTCGCCGACGGATCGAAGGTGCCGTATGAGCGGACCCGCCGGCTGATCCAGAAGCTCGCGGCTCCGCTCAAGGCGACGCCGTTGCGGGTAGCCATCGTCGGTCACACCGCTGCGGGTTTTGTGCCGACCAAGAGCGATTACGGCGCCTTCGATCTTTCCGCGGACCGGGCGAACGCAGGTGCGTCAGATTCTCGAGAGAGAGGGCCTTCCGGCGGGCCATATCTTCGCGGTCTCCGGCAAGGCAGACACCCAGCCGTTGTTTCCCGACGATCCATCGCTGTCGGCGAACCGTCGCGTGACCATCACGTTGATGCGTGAAAATCCGCCGCTCCCCCCGGGCTTGAAGCCGTAACTCAGAACTACTATTATACCCTTTCCGAGGGCGGGCCGCCTTTGCTCGCAACCGCAAAATTTTGCATGGCGTGGGCTCAAAATCAGGCTAGGCTATGCTTCAAGCGCAGGTCTATAAGCCGCCTCGCTTTGCGATTGTGCAGTGAAGCACGTTGAGGCTCCCACTCCCATGACCAGTGAAGTTGTAGTCTCCCGCCGCGGAAACGACGGCGGCCAATGGGCATGGCGAGGCTCATTCCACGGCCAGCTTCAAGGCCCTCCTGATCGGCAGCATCGGTGTCGTCTATGGCGACATCGGCACCAGTCCTCTTTACGCGTTGCGCGAAGCCGTGGTGGCCGCCAGCGGGCCCTCCGGCGTCGTCGAACCTCAGGCGGTGCTTGGGGTGGTCTCGCTGATCCTGTGGGCGCTGATCATCGTCGTGACGCTGAAATATGTGCTGATCCTGCTTCGCGCGGATAACCACGGCGAGGGCGGAACGCTGGCCCTGATGGCGCTCGCGCAGCGCGCGGTCAGCTATGGCGCCGGCACCATCGTCCTGCTCGGGATCGTCAGCGGCGCGCTGTTTTACGGCGACGCGGTGATCACGCCGGCGCTGTCGGTGCTCTCGGCGATCGAAGGCATCAAGCTCGTCACCGCGGCGTTCGAGCCGTATGTGGTGCCGCTCACGGTGCTGATTTTGCTGGCGCTGTTTGCGGCGCAGTCGCGCGGCACCGCGCGTGTTGCGGCCTTCTTCGGGCCGATCATGTGCATCTGGTTCGCCGTCATCGCGATCGGGGCGATCATTCCGATCATGCAAAATCCGGAAGTGTTTCTGTCGCTCAACCCTCTGTTGGCCGTCACTTTCATGCTCCATCACGGCATGATCGGCTTCGTCACGCTTGGTGCGGTGTTTCTCGCGGTCACCGGCGCCGAGGCGCTTTATGCCGACCTCGGCCATTTCGGCAAACGGCCGATCCAGACCGCCTGGCTCTTCATCGTTCTGCCGTCGCTGGCGCTGAATTATCTGGGGCAGGGCGCCCTTGTCATCGCCGACCCGAAGGCGATCGAAAATCCGTTCTTCCTGATGTTCCCGGAATGGGCGCTGATCCCGATGGTCGGGCTTGCGACGGTCGCCACCGTGATCGCGAGCCAGGCGGTGATCACCGGCGCCTATTCGCTGACGCGTCAGGCGATCCAGCTCGGCCTCCTGCCGCGATTCGAAATCCGCCACACTTCGGAATCCCATTCCGGGCAGATCTTTATCCCGCGCATCAACTTGCTGCTGTTCATCGCGGTGATGCTGCTGGTGCTGATGTTCCGTTCGTCCAGCGCGCTGGCGTCGGCCTACGGCATTTCGGTGACCGGCACCATGGTGGTCACGGGAATGATGGGCTTTGTCGTGGTCTGGCGCGTTTGGAAGTGGTCGCCGCTTGCGGCCGCCGCGCTGATCGCGCCGTTTCTGTTTCTCGATCTGACGTTCCTCGCGGCGAACCTCCTGAAGGTGCTGGAGGGCGGCTGGGTGCCGCTGGCGCTCGGAGCCGTCGTGATGCTCCTGATGTACACCTGGCGGCGCGGCAGCCGGCTGCTGTTCGAGAAATCGCGCAAGCTGGAGTTTCCGCTGGCCGATCTGGTGGCGATGCTGGAGAAACGGCCGCCGCAGCGCGTTTCCGGCACGGCCGTTTTCCTCACCAGCGATCCGGTCAGCGCGCCGACCGCTCTGATGCACAGCCTGAAGCACTACAAGGTGCTGCACGAGAAGAATGTCATTCTCACCATCGAAACCGCCGCCACCCCGCGCGTCGATCCGTCCGAGCGGGTGAGGCTGGAACAGGTCGGCAACACCTTCACCAAGGTGACGTTGCGGTTTGGATTCATGGAATCGCCGAACGTGCCGAAAGCGCTTGCGATCGCGCGAAAGCTCGGCTGGCAATTCGATATCATGTCGACGTCGTTCTTTCTCTCACGCCGTGCGTTGAAGCCGGCCGCGCATTCCGGAATGCCTCGCTGGCAGGATCACCTCTTCATCGCGCTTAGCCGCACCGCCAATGACGCGACCGATTATTTCCAGATTCCGAGCGGCCGGGTGGTCGAGGTGGGAACGCAGGTGACCATCTAGGGCGTGGCAGCTGCCTGAGCCTTCGGGCGCTTGATTTTCGTCGCGTGAGAGGCGACGTTGAATGCCGGCGGGTCACGTCCAACGGCCGTAGGGAGATGTGTGAGTGGCGGATCAAGGGCATCGGGTTCACGATTTGACGCCGGACGAAGTTTCGAAGGGAATGGCCGACGGGCGCTATCTTCTGGTCGACGTTCGCGAGCCGAACGAAGTGGCCGTGGATGCCTATCCCGGCGCGGTGGTGGTTCCGCTGTCAGAGCTTCGATCCCAGTGACATTCCCGATCCCAAAGGGCAAGCAGGTGGTCTTCGCCTGCCGCTCCGGCAAGCGATCGGTGACGGCGTCGCTTGCGGCCCAGGCCGGCGGCTTTGCCTACGACAAGCATCTGGCGGGCGGGATGCTGGCCTGGAAGGCCGCGGGTTTGCCGACCAAGTCCGGCGGCTGACCGTTGCCATGACCTCCATGAACAAGGTCTTTGCGGATCTGCCCGTCACGATCTTCGAGGTGATGTCGCAGCTTGCCCGCGACAACAACGCGATCAATCTCGGCCAGGGTTTCCCTGACGATCCCGGTCCCGAGGACATACGCCGCGCCGCTGCCGACGCCGTCATGAACGGCTACAACCAATATCCGTCGATGATGGGTATTCCGGAATTGCGGCAGGCGATTTCCGCCCACTACCGGCGCTGGCACGGTATCGCGCTCGATCCGATGACCGAGGTGATGGTGACCTCAGGCGGCACCGAGGCGCTGACATCGGCCATTCTGGCCGTGGTCGAGCCCGGGGATGAGGTGGTCGTGTTCCAGCCGGTATACGATTCCTATCTTCCGATCATCCGGCAGGCCGGCGGCATTCCGCGTCTGGTGCGCCTTGAACCGCCGCACTGGCGGCTGACCGAGGAAGCGCTGCGAGGCGTTTTCAACCACAAGACCAAAGCCGTTCTCTTCAACAATCCGCTTAATCCCGCTGCTGTCGTCTATCCGCGCGAGGAGCTTGAGTTGCTGGCGCGGTTCTGCCAGCAGTTCGATACGATCGCGATCTGCGATGAAGTCTGGGAGCACGTGGTCTTCGACGGATGCGAGCATATTCCACTGATCACCATACCCGGAATGCGCGATCGCACGATCAAGGTCGGCTCGGCGGGCAAGATATTTTCGCTGACGGGATGGAAAATCGGCTTCGTCTGCGCCGCTCCGCCGCTGCTTCGGGTTTCCGCGAAGGTGCACCAGTTTCTCACCTTCACGACCGCTCCCAACCTTCAGGCCGCGGTCGCCTACGGCCTCGGCAAGCCGGCGGAATATTTTCATGAGATGCGCAAGGATCTGGCGCGCAGCCGCGACCGCCTGACCAGGGGACTGGAGAGCATCGGCTTCCCGGTTCTTCGTTCGCAGGGCACCTATTTCCTCACGGTCGACCTTTCGCCGCTCGGCCTCAACGAGACCGATGAGGCGTTCTGCAGGCGCATCGTGACCGACTACAAGGTCGCGGCGATTCCGGTGTCGGCCTTCTACGAGAAGGACCCCGTCACCACAGTCGTGCGTTTCTGTTTTGCCAAGAAGGATGCGACCCTCGACACCGCGCTGGAGCGCTTGTCGGATGCGGTGCACCGCCGATAGGGGGCACGACCGATGCGCAGCCGTCCGGCCTCCTTTCAAATCCGATGTGCCGCCGCGATTGCCGCGTTGATCGCGTCACTGCCGACTGCTGCAATGGCCGCCGAGCGCACCGTCAATTTCTACAACTGGTCGAACTATATGGCGCCGGGGGTGCTGGAGGATTTCACCCGCGAAACCGGCATCAAGGTCGTCTACGACACCTTCGATGCCAACGAGACGCTGGAAACACGGTTGCTCGCCGGAAAATCGGGCTACGATGTCGTGGTGCCGACCGCCTATTTCCTGCAGCGCCAGATCAAGGCCAATGTCTTCCAGAAACTCGACAAGTCGAAATTGCCGAACCTCGCCAATGCCTGGCCGATGGTGACGGAGCGGCTCGCCATCTACGATCCCGGCAATCAATACGCCGTCAACTACATGTGGGGAACGACGGGCATCGGCTACAACGTCAAGGTGGCGCAGAAAATCCTCGGCGCTGACGCCAAGATCGACAGCTGGGACATCGTGTTCAAGCCGGAGAATCTCGCAAAATTCAAAGATTGCGGCGTTCATATGCTGGATTCCGCCGACGATATTTTTCCCGCCGCATTGAGTTATCTCGGGCTCGACCCGAATTCGACCAAGCAGGCCGATCTGGAGAAAGCCGCCGATCTCGATCGTCAAAATCCGCCCCTACGTCCGCAAGTTTCATTCCTCCGAATATCTGAGCGCGTTAGCCACCGGAGAAATCTGCCTCGTGGTCGGCTGGTCGGGTGACATCATGCAGGCGCGGAGCCGCGCGGCCGAAGCCAAGAACGATATCGCGATCGGCTATGCCATCCCGAAAGAAGGCGCGCAGATGTTCTTCGACAATTTTGCGATTCCCGCTGACGCGAAGAATGTCGCGGAGGCCTATGAGCTGATCAACTATCTCTACCGGCCGGAGGTGGCCGCGAAGAACTCCAATTTCCTGTCCTACGCCAACGGCAATCTGGCGAGCCAGAAGCTCATCGATCCCAGGATTCTCGAGGACAAGAACATCTATCCTGACGACGCAACGCTTGCGAAATTGTTCGTGATCACCGCGCGCGACCCAGCAACCCAACGCGTCATCAACCGGCTCTGGACGAAAGTGAAGACGGGAAGATAGACGGTCCGAATTATCGCCAGCGGCGGTGCAACCACAGCCATTGATCCGGGTATTCGCGAATCCACCCTTCGATCACCGAGGTGATCGCCTGCATCGTTCCCTGAACGTCGATTTGCCCGGAGGCATCGCGCACCGGTTCCACTTCGTCGGACAATTCGGCGCGGAAGCGATGATTAGGCAGGCGGATGATGCGGACGCCATGGACGGGACATTCGATTTGCCGCAACAGGCGCGCAAGCGTCGGGTTGGCTTTGGTCTTGCGGCCGAAAAAGGTCACATCGACGCCGTTGGTAAAGTACTGGTCGGCCAGGATCGCCACATGCTGACCGTTGCGCAGAGCTTCCGCCATCTTGAGCGGCGCGTCGCGGCCGGCCGGGATCAGCGTTCCCATTTTTACCGCGCGCAGTTTCTCAATGATCCGGTTGGCGGAAGCGATATTGGGACGGCGAAACAGGATCGCCGCGTCCAGCCCGTGTGCCACCGCGGCGACGG
This sequence comes from uncultured Alphaproteobacteria bacterium, assembly GCA_963722265.1. Taxonomy (GTDB): domain Bacteria; phylum Pseudomonadota; class Alphaproteobacteria; order Rhizobiales; family Xanthobacteraceae; genus Bradyrhizobium. The sequence continues at coordinate 1,597,867 of CAVRKR010000006.1, forward strand.
CCGGAAGCTCCCAGTTGCCGAGGTGGCCCGCAAAGATCAGCGCAGGCTTGCCGTCGAGCCGCAATTGCGCAAACAGCTCATGCGTGCGCGGCGGAATTTCGATCCGGCTTTTTTCAGGAAACGCCGGATCGTGCTCCCAGACATGATCGAGATGGGCGAATTCGGCGCCGAGGCGGCCGAGATTGTCCCAAACGCCGGTCAGGATGGTCTCGATTTCTTCGCGCGATTTTTCCGGAAAGGCGGCCGTCAAATTGGCGCGGCCAATCCGCTGTTCCCTGGTCATCGGCCCGATCAGGCGGGTGACCTTGCCAAACAGGTTCGCAGTCTTGATGGGATCGAAATAGCGCGTGGTGCGCAGGAGGCCGATGGTCAGTGCGCCTACCACGGCTTCGCTGACGGGCTTGGCGGCGTCGCGGATTCGGGCTTTGGTGCGAAGCAGCAGAGGATGCATCAGAAACCAACGACCATCTTGCCGGATGCTTTCCGGCGTTCCACGCGCTTCAGCACTGGACGGGATTGTCCCGGCTATGCCGGTTCACGGGTCAGAATCAGCACGGCATTCTGGCCGCCGAAGCCGAAAGAGTTCGACATCACGGCGGTGACACGGGCATCGCGCGCCTTGTTGGGGACGACGTCGAAAGGAATGGCCGGATCCGGAATATCGTAATTGATGGTCGGCGGAATCCGTTGGTGCTCGAGCGTCAAGCAGCGAGAAGACCGCCTCGACAGCGCCGGCGGCCGAGAGGGTATGTCCGACCATCGATTTGTTCGACGAGACCGGAATTTCCTTGGCGCGCTCGCCGAAAACCGACGAGATGCCCAGATACTCCATCTTGTCATTCTCCGGAGTCCCGGTGCCATGGGCGTTGATGTAGTCGATCTGGTCGGAAACGATGCCGGCATCGGACAACGCATTGCGGACGCAACCAATGATGGGCTTGCCATCGGGACTCGAACGGGTGCGATGGAAGGAATCGGCGAGTTCGCCGCAGCCGGCAACAATACCCAGTATCGCAGCCCCGCGTGCATTGGCGGCCTCGAGGCTTTCCAGGACCAGCGCGCCGGCACCTTCCGCCATGACGAAACCGTCGCGGTTCTTCGAGAATGGCCGGACGGCTGCCTGGGGCGGATCGTTGTGCGTCGACAGCGCCGAAAGCAGAGAGAACCGCACCAAGGTTTCCGGATTGACCGACCCGTCGGTCGCAACGCAAAGCGCTGCGTCCGCCTCGCCGCGACGAATGGCTTCGACGCCAAGCTGGATGGCGCTGGCGCCGGAGGCGCAGGCGGTTGACAATGAAATCGGCGAGCCCTTGGTGCCGAATGTCTCGGCGAGATGATCGGCCACCGAGCCGAACAGGAATCGCCGGTGAAATTGCGTGTATTTTCCGCCGCCGCTGACGCGCAGCATGGCATCGTAGTTGACTTCGGCCGTGGCTCCGATCGCGCGTCCGAGTTCCTGGCGCTGCGGCCACTCGACTTCGACGGGGGCGACCGCAAGGAACAGCGGACCGGGAAAATCGCCCTTGGTGCCGATGCCGGACTGGGCAATGGCTTCTTCGGCGGCGATTTCGCCGAGCCGTTCGGAAAGGTCGGTGGAGGAGAACGGCTCGACCGGGATGAAATCGACCGTTCCGGCCATCGTCGTCTTCAACCCCTCGGTGGGAAAGCGCGTGATGGTGCGGATGCCGGATTCGCCCGCGGTGAGCTTCTTCCAGTTGTCGGCTTTGCCGGCTCCGAGCGAAGTCACGACACCCATGCCGGTCACGACGACGATCGGCCTTCCGAACTTATCGCGCGTAGCTGTCATGTTTCCCCCGTCGGTTGAGCGGCGTTCACTTGACCGCTTCGACCAGGGCCATGCCTTCGCCGCGCCAATGACCTGTCCCGATGACCACAATTTGGGACGGCGGGGCGGACATTTCAACCTCCAGCCCCGTGGGATCGTTGGGCGGAAACAGTGCGCCGCGGGACAACGAGAGTGCTGCCAGCGCCAGCCCCAGGGGAAATTGCGTCTCCATGGTATGGCCGAACATCGTACCGGTAGCTCGCACCGCGAAATCCGGATGCTTCTTGAGGAAGGCGCGCTCCTCCGAGGTGGCTGGTTCGGCGCCGGTCGCGCCGGTAATGATCGCGCCCTTGTCGCCGAGCTTGCCGAGCTTCGACCACAGCTTTTCGAGCGTTGAGGTAATTTCGCCCGGGTGCTTGCGGCGAGCCATATCGGCCACGACGTTGGTCAGGCGGGCGAAGGGCTTGGCCCCGCGCGCTTCGGCATGCGCCCTGGACTCGATGACAAGAAACGCGCCGCCGGATCCGAGCGCAAAGCCGTTTCTGTCGCCGCGCGCCCAAACCGGAACGAATTTGTCCTTGAGATTGAAGTCGCCGAATTCGTAGAGAACGAGCAAATCCTTGCGTTCGCCGTTTTGCGAACCGCCGATCAAGGCGATGTCGCTCTGACCGGCGGCGATGCGGGCCAGCGCGATCCTTGCCGCGTCAACGCCGGCGGCTTCCTCGCCCATGAAGGTGCGGGACGATCCGGTTACGCCATGAACGATGGCGATGTTGCCGGCCAGAAGGTTGGAGAGCTGGGCCAGAAACAGCGTCGGGCGCAGATCGCTCATCAGCCGCTCGTTGAGAAAGCCGGGGGCCGAATTGCCCTTCGCCTCCATTTTCAGGATGTTGGAGTCGACGGCGAGATCGCGTTCGCCGCCGCCGGCGGCGACAACCATGTCCATCCGCGCCAGGATTTCCTTGTTGCCCTTGACGCCCGCAGAATCCAGCGCGAGCCCGGCTGCGTAGGTGCCGATCCGCTGCCAGGCCTCCATCTGGCGCTGGTCGCCCTTTTTGGGGATCTGGGTGTCGAGATTGACCGGCGACCAGGGATGCACGATGCAGGGCGCGAAGGTCTTCTCATCGACATTGATCCGGCGCTGATCGAGCGCTTCCCAGTGGGCATCCAGACCCTCGCCAAGCGAGGTCGCAAGACCGATGCCGGTGATCCAGACTTCCGTCGATCCGGTATCCCGAGATTTTGTCTCAGTCATGGACGATGGCCTGCTGCGGAAAGCCGATACGCTTGGCCATGGCTTCCATGTGTCCGCGCAACTCCGCATTCGGGAAGGGGACGAAACGGAAAGGTGATCGTCGCGCTGCACCTCAAGCTCACCGTCGACCTTGACCTTGGCCGAGGTGATAGCAAAACCCGAACCTTCGTGGACGATGCTCGCATCGATCTTCAGCAATTCCCCCGGGCTGACGAAACCGCGCATCTTGGCTTCCTTGACCGCGCCCAGAAACGGCATGCGCTCGAATTTCGTCAGCGCGATCAGCAGCCAGCCGGAAGTCTGCGCCATCGCCTCGATCAGCAACACGCCCGGCATGATCGGGTAGCCGGGAAAGTGGCCCTCGAAGATGGTGTTTTCCTTCGGAACCTGAGCCTCGGCCGCAATGGTACTGCTCGTCGACATCGAGGTCGATAATGCGGTCGATCAGCTGGAAATATTCGAGGTCCATGGCGGGCGGTTACGCGCCCTTTGCCGCGACCAATTCGTCGATGCGAGCGCTGAGGTTTTTCAGGACGAAATACTGCTCGGTGGTCGCCTTGCCGTCGTTGACTTCCTGGGTCCATTTTTCCAGCGGCAGCTTGATCCCGAACGCCTTGTCGATCGCAAACGCGATGTCGAGGAAATCGAGGCTGTCGATTCCCAGATCGTCGATCGCGTGGCTTTCCGGCGTGATCGTGTCGCGCGGTATGTCGCAGGTTTCAGCGATAATCGTTGCCACCTGATCGAATGTAGAGGACATCACTAAGCCTTTGATATATTGAAGATAAATCCCGGGGTCATGGGGGAGGCGACCGCTGCGCCCCGGAATGCCCTATCCGCCGCCCGGAGTCGAGTGCCCGTATATCGGAGCGCCGCCCTTAGTTCAATGGAGGCTGGGCAGATGCCGTTACCGGCAGATTTGGGCGCAAAAAAGCGCTGGCGGCCCAAAAATCGCTAGGGGTGCGCAGGTGTGATCTGGACGCAGTCGTGGCGCCCCATCAGCACGCAGTCCTGGGTTCTTCGCAAATGGGCGATGCTCATGGCGAGCCATATGCCGATCGCCAGCAGCGCCACGGTGAACGCGAAAGCTGCCACGTTCGCCAGCATGCGGTGCCGAAAATCGTCCGGCTCTTCCCGGCTACGCTCGTAGCGGGATAAATCGCTTGCTACCTCGAGTTTGATTGACCGTCCCGTTCGGATTTCTGCGCTGACCCAGGGTGCCCGGTGCGCGGCCGGAACTGGAGCACGCGGTGCTCGTCTTCTGAAGGGGCTGAAATGATGGGCCGCTGGGTTTTCACGGCTGCCAGCTCCGCGGATATGCCGGACTTTTTAGCACGTTCGTTTTGCTTCTCCCAGAAAATGTTGACGGTGGTACGCTATCCGTCCAAGGTCTCATGGAACTTGCCGTAGTCGATTCGAAGCCTGCCATCTTCGGTAGCGTCGAGGATATCGGCATAGCGCTGGCCGAAACGAATGTCGGTATGATCGTAGGACCTTCGGGCATGGATCGTTTGCGCCGCAACAACGTCATATCCGGTCACCACAACCACAAGTGATACGTTGATGGCGGCATAGTCGTCGGCATCGAGCCCGTAGAGCGGGCTGTTCTCGTCAAGGACATGGTAGAGCGTCCAGCTCAATGCCAGCGCGGGGTGCTCGTTTCGCAGCAGCGCCAACTCATAGAACCTCCGCAGCGACTGGCCTTCCTTGCTCACGACGTTGCGAAGCAGCCAAAGCTTGGCGTTGGCATTGCCGATGATGTTGTGACGCTCGTTGGCGAAACGAACCATCAGGGTCGGCTTGCCGTCATAGGTTGAAACGACGGGGTGATCGGCAAACAGCAGCCGGGCATGCGGCCGCGCGAACCGGGCAAAGACAGCCCGGTCATCAGCGACATCGAAAAGATCCCCGTGAACAGTTCCACCGTCGCGATGAAGTGACCATAATGGGTCTGCGGATGCATGTCGCCATAACCGGCGGTCGAAAGCGTTTCGATGCTGAAATAGAGATAGTCGATATAGGCGCTTCCGGGCACGTTCGCGACCGGTTGATCTCCGATCCGGTAGAGCAGGGCAAAAAACGCGTTGAAGGCTATGAACACCAGCGCCGCGCCGGCGATAAAGGCCGGCCACGAGGCGGTCATGCAGCGATGGCTGATATCGGCCCAGAAGTTGAGACGTAGACCCTCTGCAACGATCTCGCGATCACCAAATCGCATGACACGCGCCCTCGACATCCGCTCCTTCAGTTTTCCGAACATGTTTTCGATTCTCTTGATGCGTTAGCGCACGTTCCGCCAAAGTATGGACCGCTCGGCAAGAATGTTCATGCGCTCATTATGAATGGGGGCCTGGTCCGACGCAAAACCGGCCCCGCTGCGGCCGATCGCGCCGCGGGCAGGCAATTGATCGTTGGCGACATCATGCCATAATCGCCGGGATTGCAGAGGCATTTTTCACGATCCGACACGGGGATTTCAAGTCATGGCGAACGTGCGCGAACCGATACTGCAGCCTATTCCAATTCTCTCGCTCCGCCCGACCCAGATGACTGTCGGAATGCGGGAGGTGAAGGAGAAGCGCAAGCGCTGGCGGGAGCATAAATCGAAGAAGAAGCAGGCCGAGATGCTGGGCAACACACATGATCCCGGTGGTTCACGGGCCGGACAAGCGTTTCTATGTCATCGATCATCACCATCTTGCGCGCGCCCTTCACGATGAAGGCGTGAAGGATATTCTCGTGACCGTGGTCGCCGATCTCACCATGGTCGACCGCGACGCATTCTGGGTCGTGCTCGACGACCGCAAATGGGTCTATCCTTACGACGCCAAGGGTGAACGCCAGCATTACCGAGAGATTCCGAAAACGGTCGTCGATCTCAAGGACGATCCATTCCGCAGCCTCGCCGGCGAATTGCGCCGGGTCGGCGGTTTTGCGAAGGATACGACGCCGTTCAGCGAATTCCTGTGGGCGGATTTCCTGCGCCGCAGATTGTCCCGCAAGAGCGTCGAGAACGATTTCGAAAAAGCCCTTGAGAAAGCGCTGGCTCTGGCAAAGGACAAGGGCGCGATCTACTTGCCCGGCTGGTGCGGACCCGCGGCCGACTAGCGCCGCATTGCCTGTCGCCTTATTTCGGCAGGCGCCCCATCAGGTAGAACTCGTCGTTCGGACGCATGGCCGTGACGTTGGCCATCCGGTTCGACAACGCGAAGAATGCAGAGATCGCGGCGATATCCCAGATGTCGTCGTCACTGAAGCCGTGGCTGGCGATCTCGGCCAAATCCGCATCCGAAATCAGATGCGCCTTCCGGCTCACCTTCATGGCGAAGTCGAGCATGGCGCGTTGGCGCGGCGTGATATCCGCCTTGCGGTAGTTGACGGCGATCTGGTCGGCGATTTGCGGATTCTTCGCCCGAATTCGCAGGATCGCGCCATGCGCGATCACGCAATATTGGCACTGATTGGCGCTAGAAGTCGCAACCACGATCATCTCGCGCTCGGCCTTGGTCAGGCCGCCGTCTTTTTCCATCAGCGCGTCGTGATAGGCAAAGAACGCCCGGAATTCGTCCGGCCGGTGGGCCAGCGTCAGAAATACATTCGGGATGAAGCCGGATTTTTCCTGCACCGCAAGCAGGCGGATGCGGATGTCTTCGGGCAATGTGTCGATGCGAGGAACCGGGAAACGACTTGCGATCGGCTGGGTCATGGCGACATCCCGCTCATTCATGCGATGCGGCTGGCACGAGCATAGTCGAGCGTCGTGCCCAGCGCAAAGTGCGTCAGGACGATCGGCCTCGGATGGTTGCGGGTATTTAGCGCAGCGGCTTTTTCAAGAGCGAAAAGCGGTCGGGATCAAGCCCCATCGATGGTTGCAGCATCGGCGCTTCCGCGACGGTGCGAACGGCCGGGCGCTCACGGTCATTGAAGGTAGGATCGTTCGGCACGTCGCGGTTGGAAGTGGCTCCGCGCCAGCGTTCCAGCACGGCGCTGACGAAATGCATGTCGTGGCCGGCGCTGGCCGACGGCACCGTCGAAATGGCGGCTTCGCTGCGCGGCAGTTGATGGACCGGCACTTCCTTGAAGCGCAGCCGGGTCGGCAGCGCCACGCCTTCGCCGAAGGCCAGCACTTCGCGGGTTCCGAGCGAGGGAACGAAAGACAGCAGGTTCGCCGCCGCATCGGAGACCGCCGAGCGCAACAGCGCCTGGTCGCGCTCGTTGGCAAGGCGCATCGTGAACAGCGTGTTGCATTGGGAAATGATGGTGGCGTCGAGCTCGGCCGGACGCTGCGTGACGAGGCCGAGATACACGCCGTATTTGCGGCCTTCCTTGGCGATCCGCGAAACCGCCTTGCGCGTCGGCCCGAAGCCGATGTTGCGGTCGGCGGAGGCGTAGCGATGGGCCTCCTCGCAGACGAACAACAGCGGCGAAACGCCGTCGCTCCAAAGTCCGAAATCGAAAGCCATGCGGCACAGCACCGACACCACGGAATCGATGACCTCGGCGGGAAAGCCGGCAAGCTGCATGACGGTCATCGGCCGGCCGTTGGAGGGCAGCCGGAACAGATGGCTGATGACCTCTGCCATGGTGTCGCCGCCGACATTGGCGTTGTCGAACATGAAGGCGTAACGCGGATCATTGCGCACGGTCTCGATGCGCGAGATCAGCTTGTGATAGATGATGCGCGAGGAGCGGTTCTCGAGCTTGCCCATGCGCTCGTCGATCAGCGAAATCAGGTCGACCAGGCGATAGGGTACCGGCGTATCGAGGGTATAGCCGACCGATTTGGGATCGACGCGTTTTAGCCCGACCCGATCGGCATTCTGGTATTGCGTGTAGATTGCCTTCGCGACCGGAATGACTTCGGCGAGAATGTCGAGCTCCTCAGGCACGCCGGGCCGGCCGGCGAACAGGACGTCGACGATCTCTTCGAAATTGAACAGCCAGAACGGAAGTTTCAGGTTGCGCGGATTGAGGACAAGCGCGCGATCGCCGAAGCAGCGGCCATATTCGTTATGAACATCGAGCAGGAAGATCCGCAAATTCGGCCGCGACTTGAGAATTTCGTTCAGCAGCAGCGACACGCCGGTCGATTTGCCGACGCCGGTCGACCCGAGTACCGCGAAATGCTTCGACAGCATTTCCTCGATATCGACATAAGCAATGACGGAGGGATCCTGCTGCAGCGTGCCAATATTGATCTGGTCCGATCCGCTCGGCGCATAGACGGTGCGGAGTTCCTGATTGTTGATCAGGTCGACGGCGTCGCCAATGGTGGGATAATGGGTGACGCCGCGCTGGAATTTCTGGCGTTCCGGGCCGCCGATGATTTCACCGAGCAGGTCGACCGAGGCGGTGGCGATGTAGCTGTCCGATGTCGGCAGGTTCTCGCACGACACTTCGGTGATCATGGCGACGATGGTGGAACTCGTGCAGCGGATGCTGACGAAGCGGCCGACGGTAGCCCTGATCTCGGAGATGCCCAAGTGGCTCGTCGCCATGAGCCCGACCCGGGCTAGCGAGCCGCGCACTGAAATCACGCGTCCGAACGATGTCACAGTGGTTGAACCCGGCTGTCTGAATTGCGCTTCGATGCGCCACTATGCAGTCAGTCGTTGCACAAACGGTTAAACCAAATTCGGCAAGCGGATTTGTTTGAGCAGGCGTTCGCCGTGGTCGGGCGCCCTGACCGGGCCCGAGGATTGATTTCTGCAAGGAAATTCGTTGGCTACGGGCCGGCGCCGGCGGGGCGCAGCCTGCCGCTTAAGGTTTTGTTTACCAACTCCCGAGGTGGTCGTTCGCCCCTGGCGTCTTCGGCGCTCAGGCGCGCGATCGGGCGGCGGATCGTCACGTCCGCCTTCTTGGCAGCGGCACCCCGGCATCCCCTGCTCATTTAGCGAGAGGAGGCTTGCATTTGGCGACGGCCTTTCGGGCCGGCATCGGTCGACGCGAGGCGGTAACTCTAGTGCCAACAAGAAACAGGGCGGTGGTAGAACGCGATGTACCGCGGCGAAATTTGAATGATGTTGACCCGCCGCATGTGTATGGCGTTGCGGCGCAGTCTTGGCTGGCTTCCCGCCGAACGCGCCGGCTGCTATCATCTGCGGCGATCCACAAGGGTGCGCGCTTCGACGGGGCTCGTATCGATAACAAAATACAATTGGGAGGATATTTTCATGAAACGCCGGTCCGCCATTGCTCTCCTGCTCATGGGTTTCGCTGCACTTTCGTATGCGCCGCGGGCGTCCAGCGAGACCGGATGGGTCACGCTGTTTGACGGCAAGAATCTCGACAGCTTCAACAAGATCGGTGACGCCAATTGGCGGGTCGAGGACGGCGTCATCGTTGCCGACAAGGGCAATGGCTTCCTGGTCTCCAAGGACAGCTATACCGATTTTCAGATCAGGGCCGAATTCTGGGTCGAGCCCGATTCCAACAGCGGCATCTTCATTCGTTGTACTGATCCCGAAAAACTGACCGCGGAAAACGCTTACGAGGTCAACATCTGGGATATGCGCCCCGATCCAAGCTACGGCACGGGTGGGATCGTCAACGTCGCCAAGGTCAATCCTATGCCGAAGGCCGGGGGCAAGTGGAACGTTTATGAAATCACCGCGAAGGGATCGACGTTCACGGTAGTCCTGAACGGGCAAAAAACCGTTGATGGCGTGCAGAATTCCAAGCTCGCGAGCGGGCGGATCGGCCTTCAGCACGGCTTGGGCAACAAGGATGACAAGGGCGTCGCCAACGACAAGGGCGTGGTCAAGTTCCGCAAAGTGGAGATCAAGCCGCTCTAACGCTTTCAAGCCGTCATGCGCGGCAACGAATTTTCCCCGCGTGCCTTCGAAGCACGCGGGGAATATGCTTGCGCGGTCTACGCGCCCGCCGGGCTAGCGAACAGGGCCGCGTAAGGGCGTGCGTCGAAGGCAGAATTCACAAGATAAATCTTGCCATTGCGAAACCGGTGCCACTCGGCCACCAAGACCGTTGCTTCGGCCGGCGCCTTGGTCTCAAGTTCGAAGAAAATCGCAGCCTCGTCACGCTCCGCGATGATCGTTTTGACGTCGAGACGCAAGGTGATCGAGAGCAGCCCCGTCAGCGCCGACAAATAAGCGTCCGCATTCGGATAGGTTTCGAACAGGCCGACAAAGACCAGGTCTTCAGCCAGATATCGGCGCGCCTCGTCGAGATCGCGCCTTTGCACAGCCTCAAAAACCGCTCAAGGATTTGTCCCGGATTTGTCATGGCAGATGCGGACCGCTCGCTTATTGAGCCCAGGTTTTCAGCGGACGCCCCGTTTCGAGGAAGGATTTCAGGCTCGACAGAACGCGAGGCCAGCCGTTGCTGATCTTGCGGAAGGTCTCCGAATCGTCTCCGAACTCGTCGTGTGTGACTGTCAGGCGCACCATGTCTCCAATCGGTTCAAGGTCAAACGAAACCCGCGAGTGTTTCGACTTGTCGCCGGCCAGGGCAGGGTCAGCCCATGTGATCACCAGACGTCGCGGCCGGTCACTTTCGAGTACCTCAACCACGAGCATCACCGCGCGGGTAGCGTCGTCGCGGACGTGCTGCCATTTCGAGCCCGGCTTCCAGTCGGAAACGTTCTCATGGCCCCAATATTGGCGGGCGAGGTCCACCGTGACGATCGCGTCCCAGATTTTTTCCGGTGTCGATGCGATGTAGGCGACGTAGACGAATTTGGTCTCAGTCATGGCTGTCCTCCTCGAGCTTGGTCTTGAGGTCGTTCAGGAGGTTGAAGCGCTGCCGCTCGAATTTCATCACCCACCGATGGTGGACCTCGTGAGAGAGTCAACCATTCGCGTCTGCTACTTCCAGTGCGGTCCCGGATTCCTGCCCTCCACATAGTCCTTGAGGCGATACATCAATTCGCCCCAGGTCGAATTGCAGCTGGCACAGAAATCGCTGAAGGATTTCCAGTCGCTATGCACAAAGCGCAAGACGGTAGTGTCGTTTTCCCGACTGATGTTCCATGTCAGCGTTGTGCCGTCCCATTCCGGATGCTCGCCATGGCACTTCCAGACGACTTGCTTCCCGGGATCGAGTTGTTCGATGGTCATTCGGAAAACGAAGGCGTGCTTCTCGAAACCGAATTCCGCCTTGCCGCCGACCTTCTCGTCGGCACGCACATCCGCCGTCCACCAGCCACGCAAATCCGCAGGTGTCGCCAGCGCCGCATAGACCTTCTCCGGCGGCGCATTGATCGGAATTTGGTGCCTGATCTCGGCCATGATCTTCTCCCTTTGGTTCATACAGGGGATTGAGAAAGTTCGCCCTCGACCATCAGCTCCCCGCCCAGGCGTAGGATATCCGGTTCAGGCTTTGCCGCGGGTTTGCATGAACATCTGGAGGAGTGCGAGTTCTACCCAATGCTCGGCGATCTTGCCATCGGCAATGCGATAGATATGGATTTCGGTCCAGGCGACCGGCTTGCCTGTTGCCGGATTTCCCATGAATTCCCCGCGGTGCGTTGCCTTTGCCGAGCTTCGCTCTACCACTTTGTTGGCGGTGACAATCAAATCCTGCTCGGTCACAACGACATCGGGGAATGCCGTGTTCATCATGCGGCCGACGTCCTTGAATCCAGGGAGACCAGGTCGGGAAGGTGGCGCGAAATGATGCTGAAAATCCACCGAAAACAGATGATCGATGCCGTCTACATTGTGCTCGTTCTTGAAGGTCCGTGTGAATTCACGAACTAGCGCAGCGTTGCTACTCGTCGTATCCATATCCCCCCGCACATTCTTTGCTCCGGTGGAGCGCGCATCCAGCCACCGCTCCAGCTATCGCCGAAGAAGGATGAGTTCAATTCGGATTGATCCACACCGGCTCCTTCCCAAGATTGTGAAGCTTCACAATCGATGGTGTCGGGCGGCGGTACCTCCGCAATGGGGAGGGTGGCTCCGTTGGAGGACGGTCGTCGTTGGAGGCTGATCACTGCGGAGGGCCGCCGCCGCGGGCTTCACGCCCGCCCGATGCGTGGGCCGTTACGCCGAAGAAGCTAGGAGGCCTTCGTACCGGCATGAATCTCCAGCAGGCGCAGTGCCGTTAAAATGGCCGAAGTGCCGGCATAAGAGCGCGGGTCGAGGTCGGAGATTTTTTTCAACCGATTAAGTCTGAAATAAACGGTGTTGGTATGAACGCCGAGCGCCTATCCGAAAAGTGCATGAGCGGTTGCTTGGCGCCGGTATATTCGATCGCAATCAGCGCTTCCTCACGCGCCTGGGGCAGCAGCCCGATTTCTGCGACGTCCGCACTCACGCCTACGCCGGCAGATTGACCGTTGGCCGTGCGCTTGGCAAAACCGCCGCGACGCAGCGCTTGCAGGAGATTGCGGCCAGCATCGCCATCGCTGCAAACGATTGCTGTGACCTGGTTGTCGCGAACGTCGACAAGGGTACCGAACGTGGTTGGTTGAAGCGCCTGCTCGAGGCGCCGGGCCAGGGAGCGGAGCGTCACTTCGAGGTCGGCGTGGTGGCCGGGCACCGACAATGGCCTGGCCACCGCGACAGCCAACGGTGCGCCGGTGCGAATGCCCCGCAGTGCGCAAAGCCGCTGCAGCTCCTGCTCTGCGGGCGCTACCCCGCTCAAAAGTCCGTTGACGAGATGGACAAAGCTGCGCGTTTGCTGTGCGACAATGAGCGCATCCTCGGCAGCGTGGGCGTCAGCCAGCACGTGATCGACATGATTGAACAACTCCAGCCAGAATTCGGATAGCGTCCGTTGGGCTCCGATGACCTCTGTTGGTGCGCCATGCTTTGCCAACGCATCTTGCGATATTTCGGAATAAGTCCTGTGGGCGATCCGATAGGCGTGCAGGGAGGCGACCAACGGTACGTGATGGCGCGCCCGCCACTGTGCGTGGGAACGGACGAAATCGAACGGGTCCGACCGGGATTTTCCAACCTCGCCGGCAGCGATGGCGATGATTGTCCGCAGAAGCTCATTGCAGTGGGATTTGGATTCGCGGGCAAATTCGTCGTCGACGGAATTGCGGTATTCGGGACTTTCCCGTTGCAGGAGTTTAAAGGCGTGCAGCCAGATCTCGTCGGCGCGCGAACGCAAGCCCACGATCACCGATCTGGCCAACGGGTTTTTCCTCAGCCGATCGCACCAACGTGGGATCAGTGTATCGGACAACGCCTCGGGCATCGTTGTGAAGCTCCACAAGCCGGGCCGGACTATATGGGCAAGACCGAATTGATCAACCTCCAATTGGCCGTTACGTGACCGAGGGCGGTCTGCTGGTCTGCGATATCGCTGCCAGGCTGCCGCGCCCACGGCATTCGAATGCCTTCGCGCAACGCAGGGTGTGCGAGGGCCTATTTCGTCAGGGCGATCGCCGTGTCGTCCCAGTCCTCGCCCGCGGGAGCTGCCGACGCCCGTTTGCAGCGTTCGATCATCAACGCCGAGGCACGATCCTCTTTTCGCAAGCCGAGAACCTTCTCGAAGGCTTCAATGGCCACGTCAAAATCTCGCGCGCGATAGGAGGCAAGGCCGGCCTCATAAAGTCTGACCCATTCCGGAGTTTCGCTCTCGCCCGCCATGCCCAGAAGTTCAAAGACCCGCAGACCGCCCGCGCGCCCATAGACCGCAAGGCGATCGAGCTCGCGAACCACGATGCGATCGCCCGCCAGTCGGCGCGTCTCCGGGCCGATGATGATCCGCGTTCCGTAGACCTTGTTGGTGTTTTCAAGGCGGCTCGCAACATTCACCGCGTCGCCGATGACCGTATAGTTGAGCCGAACCTCCGATCCGATATTGCCCACCAGCATGTCGCCGGAATTGATGCCGATGCGGATCTCGACCCGCCGCTGTTCGTCGTCGATCAGGCCCAATTGCCCAACGGCAAGCTGGCATGCAAGTGCCGAGCGGCAACAGTCGACGGCATGATCGGAATTCGGCGCCGGCGCGCCCCAAAACGCCATCACCGCGTCGCCGATGAACTTGTCGATCGTGCCGCCATTACTTTGAACCTCCGCTGATACCGCATCGAAATAGCGGGACAGTAGCGGGATGATGCGGTCGCCCCATCGTTCCGACATTCCGGTAAAGCCGGCCATGTCGACGAACATCACGCTCATCGGCCGCACTTCGCCGCCGAGGCGCGCGCCCATACCGTCGCTGATCAGGCGTTTCACGAGATCGGCCGGAATGTACTTCCTGAAGGCGGCCAACCCCAGCGCCATATCGGCGATCGCGGACGAGAGGTTCTCGATTTCCGCGAGTTTCGATGCATGTCTTTCGACCCTGTCGAGGTCGAAACGCTCGACATGCCTGACCTCGCCGACAACCTTGATCAGTGGCGCCGCGATCAGGCGCTGGCCGAGCCAGGCCGACAATAGCCCGGCGATGACAATCAGGACCGCGAGCCCGATCAGCAGTTTGCGAATGGTATCCTCCACCGGCCCCAGGAATTCCGATTCCGGAACCACGGTGACCAGCGACCAGCCGGGAAAGGAAATCGGCGTCAGGACGGCCTCGTAGGCCTTTCCATCCCGCACCAGGCGGGTGTGAAAAGCCTCGCCCCTATCGGTATCGTAGGCCGAGCCTGCCTGCCGGATTGCATCGACTGCAACCGGGAACAGCGGGTGATTGGTCTTCAAGGCGTTCAGTTCGTCGGCTTCCGAATCCGGTGCCGCGATCGCCGTCCCATCGCGATCGAGGATAAACGCGCCGGCCGACTTTCCGACCGTGAGCTGGGAAAGAAAATTCGATACGCGCGTGAGCTCGATGATGATGGCGAGAACACCGGCACGCTTCTGATTGACATCGATCGCGCCGGCGAGCGCGGCTGCCGGCCGCTCGCCGACGGGATGGGTTGTCAACCTGAACCAGCGTTCCTCGTCGGATTGGCTCGCTTCGCGGTACCATTCCTGATCGGTGACGGAATATTTGGTGTCCTGGAAACGGCGCTCGACGAAGGTGACGTCCAGGCCGGCGAACTCGTACCGGTCGATGCGCAGCTTCGGTTCGCCGCTCGAGATATCGAGCATCTCGATGGCGTCATCGCCGAGCTTGTGCGCGGCGGAGAACGACCGATCCGGAAATCCGAACGCGACCCACGAAATGGTCGGTTGCGCCTGCAATTGCGAAAGGAAGACGAACTCTCGCTTGTCGGCATCGCGCGCATCGACGACGTTTTCCACGAGCAAGGTGCGAACTGCGGTGAACGCCGACTTTGCTTCGGTTGTGATCGATTGCAGTTCGTCGCCGACGGCGGAGACGATCTGGTCGTTGATCGTATTGGCAAGTGTCCGACTGATCTGCTGCGCGGTGCGCCACCACAACAGGTGAACGCCGACGGCGCTGACGATGATCGATGCCAGCACCAGCCCTGAAACGGCGAAGCGAACCCCGATGCGCATGGCAATGCCTTAAGCCTTGCGGGTTTTGTTACCGTATTGGCGAATCACGTTAGCATCTATCGCGCCCGGCGGGCAGGCAGCACCAAAACCCAGCCATGGTCCCGCAAGGTTCGGCCGTCGCGAAACTTTTTGCGCGCCAGCTCCGTAGAGGCAAGAAGAACGCCCAACCGGGCGCGTTGCCGAGGACCTTGCGATGAACAATGTCTCTATTTCCGCCGCGCTGATCGCGGGCATCATCAGCTTTCTCTCGCCCTGCGTGCTGCCGCTGGTGCCGCCCTATCTGGTCTACCTGACGGGCGCGACCATCGAGCACGTCGCCAATGATGAGGCGGTGGCATCGTCGAAACGCGCCGTAATGCTGTCGGCGCTTTTGTTCGTGTTCGGCTTCTCCACGGTCTTTGTCGGGCTCGGCGCTACCGCCAGCCTGATCGGCGGTCTGATCAGGACCTGGTCGGCCCAGCTTTCAATCGCCGCCGGCGTCGTTATCATTCTGATGGGGTTGCATTTTCTTGGGCTGACGCGGATTAGCCTCCTGATGCGGGAGGGCCGGCTGCCGATACCCAAGCCGGTTGGGCTGTGGGGCGCCTATGTAATGGGGTTGGCATTTGCTTTCGGCTGGACGCCCTGCATCGGCCCAATTCTTGCGGCAATTCTTTCGATGGCTGCCGCCGAGGCGACGGCTGCGAAGGGCGCCGGGATGCTCGCTGTCTATTCGGCAGGCCTTGGGATTCCATTCCTCGCGGCTGCGTTCATGGTCGAGCAGTTCTCATCATTGTTCGCCCGGATGAAACGGCATCTGGCCCGCGTCGAACATGCCATGGGTGTGCTGATGGTGATCACGGGCATTGGCTTTCTCACCGGCAGCGTCTCCTCCATCAGCATGTGGCTGCTCGAAACCTTCCCTTCATTGCAGAATTTCGGATGAATCCCACGTAACATTGAGATCGGCGGCAGCGAAATTCCGGTCAGGATCGGCAATTCGTGGTTAAATCGGGCCGCAAGTCACGGCTTCACATCGATCTCGTACCTCGGGGAGGGCTTCCGTGAAATTCATTGTCTATCTTCTCATTCAGCTGCCTGCACACATCGCGTCTTATTTCGCCTGGGCAGGTCCGCTGATCATGCGGCTTATCGTCGGCTATACCTTCATGCTGACGGGATGGGAGAAACTCACCAACCTGCCGCAGATCACCCAGAATTTCATCGAGTGGGGCATACCCTTTCCAAAAATCCTGACCCCCTTTGTCTCAGGCGTGGAATGCTTCGGCGGCGTCATGCTTATTCTCGGGCTTTTTACCCGAATTCCTGCGGCGATGCTGGCCGTCGTCATGGTGGTCGCCATCAAGTCGGCGAAGTGGGGAGACGTCGATTCGCTGGAAACGCTGCTCGGCTTCGAGGAGGCGACCTATTTCGCCGCATTCCTCTGGCTTGCGATCGCGGGTCCGGGCGCTGCCTCGCTCGACCGGCTTCTGGTGAACGCGGTGGCCAGTTCCAGGGAATCGACCTGACGCGCGAAATTCCACTCGCTCACGTTCGCGTGAGCAGGTGGGAATCGAGTGGAAATGATGAGCCGGGAAATTCGGGGCGACGTAGCTCTCGAAACCATAGCACCCCGGGAGACATCATGAAGCTCATCCGTATCCTTGCTTTCGCCGTGGCGAGCTTCGCCGCATCGCCTGTCTTGGCCGCCGATACCGTTAAATGGAGTAGCTGGGGCGAGGATCTTTTCGCGCGCGCCTCGGCCGAAAAGCGCTTCGTGATCCTCGATCTCGAAGCCGTGTGGTGCCACTGGTGCCACGTTATGGAAAAGACGACCTACGCGGACCCGGAGGTCGTCGGGCTATTGGACTCGAAATACCTGCCGGTCCGGGTCGATCAGGATGCCAATCCCGATCTCTCGAGCCGGTACGGCGATTGGGGATGGCCCGCGACGATCATTTTCGGACCCGACGGCAGCGAGATAGCCAAGATACGGGGATATATCGAGCCCGAGCGGATGCAGGCCTTGCTCAAGGCCTGCATCGACGATCCCTCGCCGGGGCCCTCGGTCGGCGAGGCTTTCGAGGTCAAGCCGTCCACCTCGACCTTCCTGACCAAGGCGCAGCGCGCCCAGCTCGCAAAGAACTACGACGAGTCCTACGAGGAAACGATCGGAGGCTGGGGCGCGAGTCAGAAATATATCGACGCCGACAGCCTGGACTATGCGATGTCGCGTGCCGAGGCGGGCGAGGTGGCCGCCGTCCAGCGCGCCCGGCAGACGCTCGACGCCGCAATTGCGCTGATTGATCCGGTGTGGGGCGGGGTCTTTCAATATTCCGAAGCCGGCAGCTGGACCCACCCGCATTTTGAAAAGATCATGTCATTCCAGGCGCAATATCTGCGCCAATACAGCCAGGCTTACGCGCTGTGGAAGGACGCGAAATACCTCAGCGCCGCACGCGACATCGAACGCTATCTTGCGGACTTCCTGTTGGCTCCCGCGGGCGCGTTCTATGTCAGCCAGGATGCCGACCTCGATCGCGAAACCGACGGGCACAAGTTCTACGCGCTGGATAATGCGGGGCGGCGCAAACTTGGCATGCCGCGCATCGACAAGAACATCTATGCGCGCGAAAATGGCTGGGCGATCAGTGGATTGGTCGCATTTTATGACGTGACGAACGAACCGCGGATTCTCCAATTGGCCGAGCGGGCGGCCCGCTGGGCGATCGACAATCGCGCGCTGCCTGAAGGCGGATTTCGTCATGGCGAAAATGATCGGGGCGGGCCCTTTCTTGGCGATACGCTGGCGATGGGGCAGGCATTTCTTGATCTATATGCAGCGACCGGCAACCGCGATTGGCTCAACGCGTCCGCCCGAGCCGGCGATTTCATCGCGGCAACGTTCCGCGACGAGGCTGGCGGCTTCTTTACCTCCAGGACGGCGGAAGCCAGGATTGGGGTGTTCGCGAAGCCGGCCAAGCTGATCGATGACCAGATTCAGGTCGCTCGCTTCATGAATCTCCTCAGCCGCTATTTCGGCAGTGACGGCTATCGCGGGCAGGCCGCGCATGCGATGCGGTACCTGACCAGCGCTTCGGCCGAAATGATACGCCCGCTGCCGGGCGTTCTTCTCGCCGATGAGGAGAATGCCGTCGAACCGACCCACATGACCATTGTCGGGCCCAAGGATGATCCCCGCGCGCAAGCCCTCCATGCCTTCGCGCGGGCCCTTCCTGCGCGCTACAAACGGCTGGAGTGGCTTGACCAGCGCGAGGGCAAGTTGCCCAATCCCGACGTGGAATATCCTGACTTGGGGGAACCGGCGGCGTTTGCCTGCAGCAACCGCATTTGCTCGTTCCCTTCCTTCAGTGCCGACGAACTTCAAGCAACCGTGAAGCAGATGGCGAAGCTGAAGCCGTCGCGGGCGGCGCTGGACTGATTTCGCCGCATGGCGCGAATTTCTTTGTGCAGCGCAACCTTGCCCCAAGCGCAACATAATTTCCCGCTTGGGTATCTTCGTGACGAGATCCAAAGGCAACGAAATACTCTTCACACGGCGGTGTTAGGAATAATCGGGACGCCCGGCCAAAAGAAACAAAAGATTCTTTTGAAACTCTGTAACCAATCCGCTGGGTCGCCCGTAGCTAGCTCTGGATGTGTGTTCAAATCGCAGGCGGCCAGCGGTCCTCGGCGATGAGATCGGCATCCAACACTTCCACGCGCCGTGTCGTTCTATGATCGAACGATCAGGGAATCGTCACGTCGTCAATTTTTGTCATCATCGAGGAGATCGTCATGAAGCTGAATTCCAAGTCGGGTGCCGCCCTCGCAGCAGCTGCTGCAACCTTGTTCCTGGCCGGTGCGACCGTGTCTACGACGACCTACGCCGCGGGCGAAGGCCACTGCGTTGGTGCGAACGCCTGCAAGGGCCAGAGCGCCTGCAAGGGCGGCAACCATGCCTGCAAGGGCCAGAATGCCTGCAAGGGCCAGGGCTTTGCGGAAATGACCAAGGGCGACTGCGCTGCCGCCAAGGGCAAGTTCAAGGCCAGCTAATCCATCCCGTTCGATGGACCAAGGGACCCGGTATGGGCCGGGTCCCGCTTCCATGGTAGGCTCAAGACTTCGTCGACAATGCGTGCAACGGTCGCCGGGGGTAGCCGAGCGGAGGCAGTATGAACGTAGCAAGTCAGATGCCTGTTTCGCCTTCGGCGCGTGGCGGGCATTCAATGGCGTCTGCCAAGCCGCCGTTCCTTGGATTTGGTCTTGGGTTGCGCGCCCAGCACTATGACGAAATCCTCAACGGCAATCCGCCGATCGACTGGTTCGAGGTCATCAGCGAAAACTACATGATTCCAGGCGGTCAGCCGCTGCGCATTCTCGACCGAATTCGCGCGCGCTACCCGGTGGTGATGCACGGCGTATCGTTGTCGATCGCCTCGACCGCGCCTCCCAATTTCGAATACCTTGAAGGATTGCGCGAGCTCGCGCGGCGCGTCGAACCGAAATGGATCTCGGATCATCTGTGCTGGACCGGGGTGCACGGCAAGAACCTGCACGATCTGTTGCCGTTTCCTTACACAAGAGAGGCGCTCGATCACGTCGTCAACCGCGTGCAACTGGTGCAGGATTTTCTCGGCCGCGCCATCGTGCTTGAGAATGTCTCGACCTATGTTCAATTCAACAATTCGGAAATGACGGAATGGGAGTTCCTCTCCGAACTGTCCCGCCGCTCCGGATGCTGGCTGTTGTTCGACGTCAACAATGTCTATGTCAGCGCCTTCAACCATGGCTACGATCCCAGGACATTTCTTGAGGGAATTCCCGCCGATCGGGTGGTGCAGTTCCACATGGCGGGCCACAGCCATATGGGCACCCATATCGTCGACACGCACGACCATCCGGTGTGCGAAGACGTCTGGGAGCTTTATGCCGCGGCCTTGAAGCGTTTCGGTTGGGTCTCGACCATCATCGAGCGCGACGACCATATCCCTCCGCTCGACGAAATTCTTGTCGAGGTGAAGCGAACGCGGGAGATCGCCAACAGGATTCTGCCGCCCAGGATTCTATCAGCAGAGTCCGGGCATACCGGATGAGCGACCTGGCGCGCCAGCAGAGCGACTTCCAGCGCGCCATCCTGACCGGCGACGACTCAGTTCTCGCCGAAATTCCCGACAGTCCGAAGGAAAAGCGCGAGAACCTGTTTGGCGTCTACCGTTACGCCTATAGCTCGCGGCTGGTCGAGGCTATGCGCAACGATCACAAGCTTTTGCACATCTACCTCGGCGACGAAATGTTCGATGCAATGGGGCATGCCTACGTCGCCGCCAATCCGTCGCAGCATCCGAACCTGCGCTGGTTTTCGAGCAGCCTGCCGGATTTCCTGAAGTCCGCCGAGC
Source organism: uncultured Alphaproteobacteria bacterium (assembly GCA_963722265.1). GTDB lineage: Bacteria > Pseudomonadota > Alphaproteobacteria > Rhizobiales > Xanthobacteraceae > Bradyrhizobium. Next base: position 1,618,669 of record CAVRKR010000006.1, read on the forward strand.
CTTACAGCAAGCACCCGGTGTTGTCGGATCTGGCGGCCCTGGAAAAGGCGCTCAACGACGCCTTCGATGCCAAAGAGGCGCCGGTAATCGGACTCGCGGACATGGCAGGTTTTGCGCCGGAGGCGTGGGCGGCTCTCACCTTTCGTCCCCATCCCAGCGCCTCGAGGCTGGACCTTTCGACCAACGCCTCTGCCGTCTGGCTCGCACTCAAGGCCGATGAGGACCCGCCGGACCCCGTCAGGCTTGACGAGCCGAGCCGGCTTCTGGTCTGGCGCAAGGACGTTGCGCCGGTGTTTCGCGAACTTGGCGCCGAGGAAGCGATGATGTGGGATGAGGCAGCAAATGGAATTCCGTTCGGGGTTCTATGCTCGATGCTCGCGACCTATGATGATCCCGACAGCGCTGCGGCGCGAGGTGCCACCTATCTGCACGGCTGGGTCACGGCCGAGCTGCTGACAGGCGTTGCCGGCGGCGATTGAGGGCCCGGGAATTGAGGGTCCAGGCAATGGGTACCGACACCCGGTGCAATTTCATCGAACAATTGAGTTGGGACGAGGTGGCGCGGCGCATCGAGAACGGCGCCGCCGCTATTTTGCCGATCGGCGCCGGCGCCAAGGAGCACGGCTTCCATCTGCCGCTCAATACCGACCGTATCCAGGCTGAGTGGCTGGCAGGTAAAATCGCCGATCGCATCGATGCCTTGATCTGGCCGACTTTGGCTTACGGCTACTACCCGGCCTTTGTCGCATATGCCGGGAGCGCGAGCCTTTCGGCCCCGGTGTTCGAAACGGTGATTGAAGAGATTGCTGTCGCGATCGTTGGCTTCGGCTGCCGCGCTCTGTTCGTGCTCGATACAGGTATCAGCACGCGCGCGCCGGTCGATCGCGCGCTGGCGCGGCTTGGCGCCGAAAATGTGTGGCATTTGCCGGTTCATGAGGGGCCGCGCTATCGCCGCGCCGCCGCAGAGCTTGCCGAACAAAGCCACGGCAGCCATGCCGACGAACTCGAGACGTCACTGATGTTGGCGCTGGCGCCAGGTCTCGTGGACATGTCACGCGCTGAGGCAAGTCCTGCCGTCGAACGGCCAACGGCGGGTCCGCTGACGCCGTCCGACCCGTCCTCGCCGAACTACAGCCGCTCCGGCAGCTACGGCGATCCGACTTTGGCGACGACGGCCAAGGGCGAGGCTCTGCTTCTCGCCATGGTCGAGGATTTGACCGAGCAGGTAACGGCCCATCTTGGCGCGAGCAAATCAAGAGGCCGGAGAGAACAGGGCGGCGCTTCGACATGACCTCAGCAGGAAAAATATTTGCGTTTGTGGCCGCCGCGCTGATGGTGGGCGGCGGGTCTTGGTCTTGCGCGAACGCACAATCGGATTTGTTGCGCGGCGACCGGATGCCTTACGAAGCCTTCGACAGGCTGCCCAAGACAGACCTCGACGTTCCCGGCGGCGCGATTCACGTAGGCTTCGCGCCGGGCGAACTTGCATTGCCGAAGGACAAGATTTTGGATTGGGTGAAGGCCTCGGCCAACGCGGTCTCGATCTATTATGGCCACTTTCCGGTCAAATCGCTGCGACTGTTGCTCGCCCCCGTCGATGGTCCGCGCGTTCGCGGCGGGACCACGTGGGGCTATCGCGGCGCAGCCATTCGTGTGGTGATCGGTCGGGATTCGAGCGAGGCCGATCTGCGCCGCGACTGGGTCCTGGTTCATGAGATGGTGCATACGGCGTTGCCCGACATGGAGGATCGTTACAACTGGCTGTCGGAAGGGCTTGCGGTCTATGTCGAGCCGATCGCGCGCGTCCAGGCCGGCGATCTCACGCCTCAGGAAATCTGGTTCGCGATGATGCGCGACATGCCGAAAGGGTTGCCGCAAGCGGGCGACGAAGGCCTCGACAATACCGACACCTGGGGCCGCAGATATTGGGGCGGCGCGATGTTCTGCCTGATGGCCGATATCGAAATTCGAAAGGCGACGGGAAATCGGCTGGGGCTGCAGGACGCCATGCGCGGGGTGCTTGCCGCCGGCGGCAATCACGAGGTCGACTGGTCCATCGAGCGCATTTTTTCAACCGCGGACAAGGCGGTCGGCGTGGACGTGCTCACGCATCAGCACAACGAATGGGGACGAAAGCCGGTCGCGCCCGATCTCGATCAGCTGTGGCGCAATCTGGGATTGCGAGTGAAAAACGGGACCCTGGAATTCGACGACGCCGCGCCGCTGGCAGCGATCCGCAACGCCATCACCGCACGACGCGCCAGCTAGCGGGAATGACCCGGACATCTCGCCGGTGATTTTTTGCAGTGCAGATGGGGATGGTCAGGCCCAATTTCCCACGAGATTGCTTCAGGCGACAAATGCGCTACTGATGTGCTCCCGCTATTTCGTTACTGTTGAATTCGGAGATTAGGATGCCCTTCGATTTGGTCCTGCGCGGCGGTCGGGTGATTGACCCCTCCCAGAAACTCGACGCCGTGACGGATGTCGCTTTCTCGACCGGCAAGGTGGCGATGGTGGGGAACGCCCTCAAGGCGGATCCGACAACGGACGTGCGCGACGTGTCGGGTTACATCGTCACCCCCGGCCTTATCGATCTCCACACGCACGTCTATTGGGGCGGCACCTCGCTCGGCATCGATGCCGAGGAGTTCTGCCGCACCTCCGGCGTCACGACGGCGATCGACACCGGCAGCGCCGGCCCGGGAAATTTCGCGGGCTTTCGCAAGCACGTGATCGAGCCCAGTCAAGTGCGCATTCTCGCCTATCTGCATGTCTCGCATGCCGGCATCTACGGCTTCTCGCACCGGGTGATGGTTGGCGAAAGCGAAGAGATACGGCTGATGAATCCGATTGACGCGGTCGAGGTTGCGGAGAAAAACCGCGACCTCATTGTCGGCATCAAGGTGCGGGTGGGGCGCAATTCCTCAGGCACCTCGGGGATCGTGCCGCTCGAAATCGCGCTTGAGGTCGCCCAGGAGGTCGGCATGCCGTTGATGGCGCATATCGACCATCCGCCGCCGAGCTACGAGGAAGTGGTTGCCCGGCTGCGTCCGGGCGACGTTCTCACCCACGCATTCCGGCCATTTCCGAATTCGCCCGCGACCGCGCAAGGCACGGTGAAGAAGGTCGTGCTGGAGGCGCGCGAACGCGGCGTGTTGTTCGACATCGGCCACGGCAAGGGCTCGTTTGCCTTCAAGACCGCGCGCGCGATGCTCGCCAACGGCTTCTATCCCGACACCATTTCGTCCGACGTGCATGTCCTGTGCATCAACGGCCCCGCCTTCGATCAGGTGACGACGATGTCCAAGTTCCTGTGCATGGGCATGCCGCTCCCTGACGTGGTCAAGGCTTCGACGCTCAATGCGGCGATGGCGCTGCGGCGCCCCGAACTCGGCAGCCTGAAGCCAGGGAGCGTCGGGGACGCCACCCTCATCTCGGTGAAGGAAGGCAAGTTCGACTATGTTGACGTCGTCGGCGAACAGCTGACCGGGGACCGCAAGATCGTGTCCGAGGGCGTCGTGATCGGCGGTCGTTGGTGGCATCCCGACGGACACTCGTCGAAATTCAAACGGCTCGCTGAAGCTGGACAAAGGAACTGACCTGACCGATCGCTCGTCGGAGGCGCGAACAGGCGGCGCTGGCACACCATTTGCTTGCATCCGGGGTGGATTACCAATGGTCTAACTGGCTCGCTTCAAACGCAATCGCTATAACCACTGAAAACCGGGAGGGCTCTATGGACCGCAGGACTGTGTTGAAAGGATTGGCCGGGGCTGGCAGCTTTGCTGCGACCGGCGGCCTGTCGATGCCGGCGCTTTCGCAAGGCGCCGCAGCGCGTACCTTGCGCTTTGTGCCCCAGGCCAACCTCGCCAATTTCGATCCGGTTTGGGGAACCCAGTATGTGGTCCGCAACGCCGCAGTCCTGGTGTGGGACACTCTTTACGGCTTTGACGCCAACCTGCAGCCGCAGCGCCAGATGGTGGAGGCCGAGGAGGTTTCCGATGACGGTCTGGTCTGGACCTTCCGCCTTCGGCCGGGGCTCAAGTTCCATGACGGCGAGCCGGTTCGGAGCAAGGACGTGGTTGCGAGCCTGACGCGGTGGACGGTGCGCGATCCTATGGGGCTGATGCTCAAGGCGATCCAGAACGAACTCACCGCCGTCGACGACCGAACCTTCAAATGGGCGCTGAAAAAGCCCTATCCCAAGATGCTTTTGGCGCTCGGCAAGAACAGCACGCCTTGCGCCTTCATCATGCCGGAGCGCATCGCCCAGACCGATCCATTCAAGCAGATCTCGGAATATGTCGGCTCTGGCCCGATGAAATTTGCCAAGGACGAGTGGGTGCCCGGCGCCAAGTCGGTGTTTGAAAAGTTCGCCGATTACCAGCCGCGGCAGGAGAAGGCGTCCTGGCTTGCGGGGGGCAAGCAGATGCTGGTCGACCGCATCGAATGGGTGGTGATCCCCGATCCCGCGACGGCGGCCGCCGCGCTGCAGAATGGCGAGGTCGATTGGTGGGAGAATCCGATCGCCGATCTTGCGCCCGTGCTACGGAAGAACCGCAACATCAACGTCGACATCGCCGATCCGCTCGGTAACGTCGGTTCGTTCCGGATGAATCACCTTCACCCACCCTTCAGCGATGTGAGGGCGCGGCGCGCCGTGCTCACGGCGATGAGTCAGGAAGACTATATGCGGGCGCTGGTCGGCGACGATAACTCGCTCTGGAAGCCGCTGCCCGGCTTCTTTACGCCGGATACCCCGCTTTACAACGAAGAGGGCGGCGAGATTCTGAAAGGCAAGCGCGATTTTGTAGCCGCGAAGAAACTCCTGGCCGAGAGCGGTTACACGGACCAGCCGGTCTCGTGCATCGTCGCGCAGGATCAACCGATCACCAAGGCGCAAGGCGACGTCACGGCGGATCTGTTGAAGCGCATGGGCATGAATGTCGACTTCGTGGCCACCGATTGGGGCACGGTCGGGCATCGTCGTGCCCAGAAGTCGCCTGCAGGCCAGGGAGGCTGGGAGATGTTTCACACCTGGCACGCCGGTGCGGACTGCATCAATCCCGCCGTCTACATCGCCATTCGCGGCAACGGCGACAAGGGGTGGTTCGGCTGGCCCAATAGCCCCGCCGTGGAAAAGGAAGTCACGGCCTGGTTTGACGCCAAGAGCCTCGACGAGGAAAAGGCCGCGGCCCGTCGTCTCAACAAGGCGGCGCTCGAGGACGTCATTTTTGCGCCGACCGGCTTCTTCCTGAGTTACACCGCATGGCGCAAGAACGTCTCGGGTATCGTAAAGGGGCCGCTGCCCTTCTTCTGGGGCGTATCGAAGACCGCATGACGATGCGGTGAACTGATATGGTCTCGTATATTCTCCGGCGCATTCTCGCGACCTTGCCCGTGATGGCGATCGTCGCGCTGTTCGTCTTCAGCCTGCTCTACATCGCGCCGGGCGATCCGGCGGCGGTGATCGCCGGTGACCAGGCGAGCCCCGCCGACGTCGAGCGCATCAGGCAGAGCCTCGGCCTCGACCGGCCGTTTCTGGTTCAGTTCGGCAGCTGGGTCTGGCTTATCCTGCACGGCGATCTCGGCACCTCGATCTTCACCAACCTGCCGGTCACCTCGCTGATCGCGCAGCGGATCGAGCCGACGCTGTCGCTGATGGCGATTACGCTGGTCCTCACCATCTTCATCGCGGTGCCGCTCGGCGTGGTGGCGGCATGGAAAGCGGGAAGCTGGGTGGACCGCGCCATCATGGCTTTTGCGGTGTCCGCCTTCTCGCTTCCGGTCTTTGTCGTTGGATACGTCCTGGCCTACGTGTTCGCGCTTGAGCTGGAATGGTTTCCCGTGCAGGGCTATACGCCGCTCGCCGAGGGCTTCTGGCCCTGGCTTGAGAACCTGATCCTGCCCGCCGTCGCGCTTGGCTGCGTCTACATCGCGCTGATTGCCCGCATCACCCGCGCTTCCATGCTCGAAGTGCTGCAGCAGGACTACATCCGCACCGCGCGCGCCAAGGGAATGGGGCAGCGCAACATTCTGTTTATTCACGCGCTGAAGAATGCGGCCGTGCCGATCATCACCGTGATCGGTATCGGCGTGGCCTTGCTGATCGGCGGTGCGGTGGTGACCGAAAGCGTGTTCGCCATTCCTGGCCTTGGCCGGCTCACGATCGATGCGATCCTGCGCCGCGATTACCCGGTCATTCAGGGCATCGTGTTGCTGTTCAGCTTCCTCTACGTGCTGGTCAATCTGGTGGTCGATCTCACCTATACGCTGGTAGACCCGAGGATCCGCTATTGACCGTCTCGACCGCCCATACCGCTCCCGTGCCGCCGGGCCTGGTCGTCGCCCCGCGACTGCCGGACCTTCTGCTGCCGGTCAAAATCCGGCGCGGCTTCCTCGGCTTCCTGCGCAACCATCCGACGGTGGCGATAGGCGGGGCCTTGCTTCTCTGCCTGGTGCTGGTCGGGATCTTTGCGCCTTATCTCGGGACCGTCGACCCCACCGCAATCGCGCCGGCCAGGCGCACGCGCGCGCCGTCCGCGGATTTCTGGTTCGGCACCGACCTGTTGGGCCGCGACATCTATTCGCGCGTGCTTTATGGCGCGCGGGTCTCGCTGACCGTGGGCCTTTCCGTGGCGCTACTGGCTTCGCTGGCCGGTCTTGCCATCGGCCTCGTCTCGGGTTTCTTGCGCCGGGCCGACACGATCATCATGCGGTTCATGGACGGGCTGATGTCGATACCGCCGATCCTGCTCGCCGTCGCGCTGATGGCTTTGACACGCGGCAGCGTCGGCAACGTCATCCTGGCGATCACCATTGCCGAAATCCCGCGGGTTTCGCGTCTGGTGCGCGGCGTGGTGCTGTCGCTGCGCGAGCAGCCCTATGTGGACGCGGCCGTGGCCTCGGGTACACGAACGCCAATGATCATCCTGCGCCACATCCTGCCCAACACGCTGGCGCCGATGCTGGTTCAGGCGACTTATGTCTGCGCCAGCGCCATGATCGTGGAGTCGATCCTGTCTTTTATCGGCGCCGGCACGCCGCCCACCATTCCGTCCTGGGGCAACATCATGGCCGAGGGCAGGGCGCTGTGGCAGATCAAGCCCTACATCGTGTTCTTTCCCGCCGCGTTCCTGTCTGCCACCGTGCTTGCCGTCAACCTGGTCGGAGACGGCTTGCGTGATGCGTTTGATCCGCGCATGGCCAAGAGCCTGTAGTGAACTTCAGGCGGGCCCGGGAATGAGGTTGTAATCCGATGGCATTGCTGGAAGTCCGGAATTTGCAGACCCATTTCCGCACCCCCGAGGGTATCAACCGGGCGGTCGACGGCGTCTCCTTCCACGTCGAGGAAGGCGAGACGCTGGCCATCGTCGGTGAATCCGGCTGCGGCAAGTCGGTCACCTCCATGTCGCTGATGCGACTCATTCCCGAGCCTCCAGGCAAGATCGCGGGCTCCGTGCGCTTTCAGGGCAAGGACCTGCTGCAGCTCTCCGAGCAGGAGATGCGCGCCATCCGCGGCAATGATATCTCGATGATCTTCCAGGAGCCGATGACGAGCCTCAATCCGGTGCTGACGGTGGGGCGTCAGATCGGCGAGACGCTGCAGATCCATCAGGGATTCGACAAGCAGGCCGCGGAGGCCCGCGCGATCGAGATGCTGACGATGGTTGGCATTCCGGAGCCGGCACGGCGTGTGCGCGAATATCCGCATCAGCTCTCCGGTGGCATGCGGCAGCGCGTGATGATCGCGATTTCGCTCGCTTGCAGTCCCAAGCTTCTGATCGCCGACGAGCCGACGACGGCGCTGGACGTCACCATCCAGGCGCAGATCCTCAAGCTGATGCTGGACCTCAAGCGCCGCGTCGGCGCGGCCGTCATTCTGATCACCCATGACCTCGGCGTGGTCGCCGAAATCGCCGAGCGGGTCATGGTGATGTATGCCGGCCGCAAGGTGGAAGAGGCGCCGGTCGTAGAGCTTTTTCGTTCGCCCCGTCATCCCTACACACAGGGCTTGCTCGGCGCGGTGCCCAAGCTCGGCTCCTCGCTCACCGGCGCCGCGCGGCGCCTTGCCGAGATTCCCGGGCAAGTGCCGAGCCTCAAGGAGCGCATCGAGGGCTGCGCCTTCGCAGGCCGCTGCGCGCTTGCCACCGATCTCTGCCGCGAGGTCGCGCCGGGACTGGAAGAGAAGGGCCCCCGCCACACGGCCGCCTGCCACTACGCGGCCAAACAGGCGAGCGCGGCATGAGCGCGCCCCCGCTATTGCAGGTCAACGACCTCAAGAAGCATTTTCCGGTTCGTGGCGGCCTGTTCAGCCGCAAGGCCAAATGGGTTTATGCGGTGGACGGCGTCTCGTTCGAGGTCGAGCGCGGCGAGACCCTCTCCCTCGTCGGCGAGTCCGGCTGCGGCAAATCGACGGTCGGCCGGGCTATCCTGCGCCTGTTCGACATCACCGCCGGCCAGGTGGTGCTCGATGGCCAGCGCATCGACGATCTTTCCCCTGTGCGACTGCTCGGCATGCGCCGGCGGGTGCAGGCGGTGTTCCAGGATCCGTTCTCAAGCCTCAATCCGCGGATGCGCGTGCGCGATATCCTGGCCGAGCCCATCCGCAATTTCGGCCTGGCCAAATCTTCCACTGAGCTCGCGGCGAAGGTGGCGGCGCTGATGGATACGGTACGTCTGCCGCGCGACGCGCTGAGCCGCAGGCCTCATGAATTCTCGGGCGGTCAGCGTCAGCGCATCTGCATCGCAAGGGCGCTTGCGGCTGAACCCGAACTGATCATCTGCGACGAGGCGGTGTCGGCGCTCGATGTCTCGGTCAAGGCGCAGATCGTCAACCTGTTGCAGGATCTGCAGGCCGAGTTTGGCCTTGCGCTGCTTTTCATCAGCCATGATCTCGCGATCGTCGAGCACATGACGCACCGTGTCGCGGTGATGTATCTCGGCAAGATCGTCGAGATGGCGTCGCGGCAGCAAATCTTCACCGCGCCAAAACATCCCTACACCAAGGCGCTGCTCTCGGCGGTGCCGGTGCCGGAACCCGGGGCCGTCCGCACGGCAATGATCCTCAAAGGAGATGTGCCGAGCCCGATCGATCCGCCCAGCGGCTGCCGCTTTCACACCAGATGTCCGTTTGTATTCGACCGTTGCCGGACCGAGGAGCCGGAGCTTCGCTCGAGCGTGGCTGGCCAGTGGGCGGCTTGTCATCTCGACGCGCTACCCACTATTGGTGTCTAGTTTTACGCGTCACTAAATCCTCATGGTGAGGAGGCGCGTCAGCGCCGTCTCGAACCATGTGGCCCCCCTGCTCATTTCCCGGGCCACATCCTTCGAGACGCTTGCTCCGCAAACTCCGCAGGATGAGGGCTGCGTTCCCCGGACGCTGCGCAGCGCGCGAAGCGGTGCGCTGCTGATCCGGGGTCCATTGGGTCCCGGCTCTGCGGTGCATCGTGAAGAACGCTGCACCGCGTCCGGGACACGGGGCGCATTGCTTCACAGGCTCTCAGGACGAGGTGATAAGGCCGGTTATGACGCACCCTAAGGCTAGCTAGGCCAGCGAAGGGACAAACAGTGGCAAGATTTGTAAACGTCGCGATAGGCCAGCTCAGCCCGATTGCCAGAAGCGAAGCGAGGCCCGAAGTGGTGAGGCGCCTTGCGGCGTTGATGCGTCAGGCGCATGCCAATGGGTGCGATCTGATCGTCTATCCGGAGCTCGCGCTGACGACGTTCTTTCCGCGCTGGTACATGGAAGATCAGGCGGAAATCGACGCCTTCTTCGAGCGCGAGATGCCGGGTGCGGAAACGCGGCCCCTGTTCGATTTGGCCCGCGAGCTGCGCATCGGGTTTTATCTGGGCTATGCCGAACTGACGATCGAGAACGACAAGACCCATCGCTACAACACCTCCATTCTCGTGGACCGGAGCGGCAAGATTATTTCCAGGTATCGCAAGGTGCATCTGCCCGGCCACGCCGAACACGAGCCGTGGCGTCGATTTCAGCATCTGGAAAAGCGCTACTTCGAACCCGGCTCCGGCTTCGGCGTGGTCGAAGCCTTCGACGGCGTTATCGGCATGGCGATCTGCAACGACCGCCGCTGGAGCGAAACCTATCGCGTCATGGGACTTCAGGGCGTCGAAATGGTGCTGATCGGCTACAACACGCCGGTGCACAATCCGCCCGCGCCGGAGCACGACGACCTCTCGCTGTTCCACAATCATCTGGTCATGCAGGCCGGCGCCTATCAGAACGGGACCTGGGTCGTGGGCGTGGCGAAGGCGGGCGTCGAAGAGGGCGTCGACCAGATTGGCGGAAGCTGTATCGTGGCGCCGTCAGGGGAGATCGTCGCCGCCTGCGCCACCAAAGGCGACGAGATCGCGATTGCGCGCTGTGATCTCGATTTGTGCAACTCCTACAAGCGCACCACCTTCAACTTCGACGTCCATCGTCAGCCGCATGCCTATGGATTGATCGTCGAGCGAAGGGGACAACGCGTCATGGCGGATGGAACGCCGGTGAATTCTGGCTGGAAATCCTGAAAATGTTTTGAGCGTTTGCTTTGCGCCGGCGTCACCATCAAATCGCGCCTAATCGGCTTAAGTGACCATGATTGCTTCGTTTCTCGCAAGTGATTTGCCCGACGGGTAGTTTGGCGAATTTCGTGTCCAGCCCTCCTGCAAAAAATATTTCGCTTCGCGATTTGGTAGACGCAGATTTATTGATTCCAGCCGTCCCGCCTCGAACAGAGGGGCGGCTCGCGATCGTCACGAACGTGGGGCGGGATGCGGTGGACGCGGGTGGCGCAAGTGACGAATGCGCTTAACCCGCGGACGGCGAAGTCGTGTGGTCCTGACGTCCCGACGCTGACGTCAAGCTTGCGAGGCGATGATCTTGCGGGCGACGGTGGCAAGAAAGCCCGGTCACCGGGGAGAGCGCGAAGGAAACCGTTAAAACCATTGCGCGGGGAATGCCGGGTGATTCCGGTGTGACCGTGGTGACTAACTCGTGTGCTTTTTATTTCGCACGCGAGGCTTCTGTAACGGGCATCGAAGAGTCAATCCCTTTTTGCGTTATCCATTCGCCGGGCACTTGCTTCTGTCCGGGATCGGCGCAAGGCCGTCGCCTGATGGGGTTCATGAGAGGAACAGGTCGGCCAATCTGCGGAAAACGTGATCGCATCGTTGGATGCGTCGACAACTCGCGTGACGGCCTGGCCTGGTCCATCGTCCCGGCGAAGGGACTTCGCTTCGGGGAGAGCCTGGTGCGGTGGCCCGCCCGAAAACCGGTTTGTCCTCCGTGTTTTAGGCCGTTGCTGCCTTGGCAGCCGGATTGAACGGCACATTATCCTTGAGCATGCGGAGCATGATCACGGCGAGCTTGCGCGCCAGCGCCACCTTGGCCTTGTTGGTGCCGGCGCGTCGGGCGATCCGCATCGCCCAGCCTTTGAGTTTCGAGCAGCCCTTGATCGGCTTCGTCAGCATGATGTGGGCCGCCTCGTAAAGCGCTTCGCGCACTGAGGCATCACCGTGCTTGCTGATGCGGCCGGTGTAGTCGGTCTCGCCGGACTGATACTTCTTCGGGGTCAACCCGAAATGCGGCCCCGCCTGCTTCGATGACGTAAAGCGGGAGGGGTCATCGATCGCGCAGGCAAAGGTCAGCGAGACGATCGGCCCCACCGCCGGCGTCGACATCAAGAGCCTTGCCTTTTCATGAAGACGCGACATCGTGCGCACGCGCTTCTCAAAACCGTTGAACTCTGCAAGCAGAACGGCCCGCGCCCGCAACAGCGCCTCGCTGATGGTCTGAAGGTTCGGATGCCCCTTCACCAGTTCTTCGATGCGTCCGGCAAAGTTGGTCCGCGTCGTCTTGCCGACCTTCAGCCCGAAGCCGCGCAGGATCCCGCGCAGGCTGTTCTCGAGGTCCAGCAGCTTGCTCTGCACCAGCTTGCGCGCCGTCAGCATCGCGCGGATCTCCTGTGCCGCGATCGACTTGCAGTGCACCGGCCGGAACCAGCCGAGCCGCATCAGCTGCGCTATCTTGCGTGCGTCGTTGCGGTCCGACTTCACCGGCATTGCTTTGAAGGCATCGCTCACGTGCCGTGTCTCCAGAAGCTCAACCGCAAGGCCCGCCTGCTTCATGGCCGCATAGAGCCATTGCGACAGCGGCCCTGCCTCAAGTCCAATCCTGGCGAGCCCAAACCCGAGCGAGCCGATCCAGCCTATCAACGCTTCCGGTTCGCTCGCCACCTTGGCCTCCCGGACGATCTTGCCGCTGGCGTCGACAACGCACACGCTTGAGCATTCCAATGACACGTCAATTCCTGCATAATAGTCCATGGTCGTCCCTCCTTGATGCTTGGAGCGAGGCCTATCCTCGACTCCGTTACACCATCAGTGTGAGGGACGACCGCCTGCCTTCCAAGCAAGCCGCGCGACGCGCGCCATCAAACGGCGCCGTAGCTAGCGCGGCTTGCCTGAAGGCCCCGCGGCCCGTTACTCCATCTGCGGGCGCAGCTGGCGCCCGGCTTTCCTTGCGCCCTTTGTTTTTTGGGCGGGCAGTTCGTTCAAACCTCGGGCGTAATCACGTCGCGAGAATGATGGCTTGGGCTTTTGAATGCGCGGGAGCCCACATAAACTAGCCGACGATATTTCTAACCACTTGCTTGTATGTATCATTTTTGGTACATCCAATGGCCGGAGGGTGTGTGAAACGACTGCCTGCTGCCTTTTAGGGGCGGTCGCATCGCACGAGTGTTGTTTAGTGTGCATGATAGCCGAATGGTTCTTCTGCACGCCTTTATCAAGAAGACGCAGAAGACACCTCAAGCTGAGCTTGAACTGGCGCTAAAGCGCCGAAGGGAAATTACATGAAAAAGAAAGGTCGCGTTGGCTCGTCCTTCGATGATTTTCTGAAGGATGAAGGTATTTATACCGAAGTAACGGCGCAGGCCATCAAGCGTGTCATCGTGCGCCAGCTTGATGCGCTTATGCAAGACGAAGGGCTTACCAAATCTGCACTCGCTAAACGCATGCATACAAGCCGAGCACAATTGGATCGGCTTCTCGATCCCGAAAATGAGTCTGTTACGCTTGCGACGCTCACCCGCGCTGCACACGCAGTTGGGCGTCATCTAAGGATGGAACTGGTTTGAGGTTGGAAACAAAAAGTCCTTCGCCTCGGCGAGGGAACGGAGGCCTACATGAGTTCGCCGCAACTGCGCCGCGCCGACCGGGTGATGCCCGAGCCACGGGCTCGCGAAATGCTGGAGCGTGGATTTAGCGGGCAACTCGCGACCGTGGGCGAGGACGGCTATCCCTATTGTATTCCGCTGCTTTACGTCTTGATGGACGGGGAGGTGTACGTTCACACCAGCAGCGCCAGGGGTCACTTCCGGGCCAACGTCGAAGGCGAGTCACGGGTTTGCTTTGAGATCGACGAGCCGGACGAGGTGTTCGACTACGGCCGCTTTGAATGTGATTCGGGTCTGGCGTACCGAAGCTTGATCGTATTCGGCAAAATTCGAATCGTTGAGGAGAGGGCGGTCAAGCAGCGCTTCTGCGAGGCGCTGATGGCGAAATACGGCAAGCCAGATACGAACCGGCCCAAGGGCTTCTTCCCGCGCCTCGACGCGATCACGGTTTACGCGCTTTCGATCGAGCGAATGACGGCTAAGGAAATGGTTTTGCCGGCGGTCTCCGAACAATGGCCCGCCAAGGACAGAACCAAAACGCCGAACGCGCTGCCGCCCTCATAGCGCGAGAGAACGTCGGACGAAGCATGAATGATCGATGCGCCGCCGTCCGGCCACGGCAGCGGCGACGGCGACGGCGTCCCGCGAATGGGGCGTCTTGAAAAGCGCGGCAAGATCGTCTTGAAGGCGGATTGCGTTTATGAGCAACTGGAAACGTCGTTGACAAAGCCAGCTTTGGCTCCGCATTGCGTACCCGGGCATGTTGAAGCGAAGTGAAATTTCATGAGCCCCGTCATAAGCGACTGGTTTGACGATCTTCTGGCCGCGGCCGCGTTTCTGACGCGAGTGCCCGTTCCCCATCGCGCCTCCCTTACGAATTTGGCGCGCGCCTATCGCGCGTTTCCGGCTCTCGGTGCTGCGATCGGCGCTGCGATCGGGGCCGTCTATCTCTTGTTGCTGTGGATCGGATTGCCGACCATCGGCGCCGCGGCGCTCGCGCTCGGGGCGGGTGCCATGATAACCGGTGCGCTCCACGAAGACGGGCTTGCCGATCTCGCGGACGGATTTGGCGGTGGGGGAGACCAAGCCGCGAGGCTCGAGGTGATGCGTGACAGCCGGCTCGGCACCTACGGAGCACTGGCGCTGATGATCGCGTTCGTCGCCAAGGTCGGCGCGCTGTCCGCGCTGCCGCGATCGGAGGTCCTCGTCGCCATGATCGCGACCCACGCGCTGGCACGCGCGCCGCTCGCCGTGCTGGCGGCGGTGATGCCCTATGCCCGCGCCGATGGGCTCGCGGCGTCGGCCGGCCGGCCGGATTCCCTGATCGCGCTGACCGCCTGCGTGGTGGCGGCGGTCATCGCTCTTGTGGCTCTGCCCTCGGCAACAGCCATCACCGCCGCGTTCGTCACGGCTGTTGCGGCCGCGTCTCTCGCCACGCTGGCGCAACGGCAGATCGGTGGACAGACCGGCGATGTCCTGGGCGCTGTCGAACAGGTATGCGAGGTCGCGGTGCTCCTGACGCTCGCCGCGCGCATGGCCCGGGTCTAAGAATGGAGCAGCAGTTGCGGCTTTGGCTGATCCGCCACGCACCCGTTGGTGGGCATCACGGCATCATCCCCGACATCGATGCGCCCGCCGATGTCAGCGATGCGGCGGCCTTGCGGCGCTTGCGCGGACAGCTTCCCGATAAACACGTCGCGATCTCCAGCCCGGCGCGGCGCGCCCGCGAAACTGCCAGCGCGCTCGGACTTCTCGCCAGTCCCGAGCCTGCGTTCAACGAGCAGGATTTCGGCGACTGGAGCGGACGGACGCATGATGAAATCCGGCGAGACTCTGAAGCGATTTACGACGAGTTCTGGCGTGCCCCTGCCAGCAACCGGTCGCCGGGCGGCGAAAGCTTCGTGGAACAGATCGTGCGGGTGAGACGCGCAATCGAGGCGCTGCCGACCGGCGATGTCATCATCGTCGCGCATGCCGGCACAATCCGCGCAGCGCTCGCCTTCGCGCTCGAACTTCCGCCGGAGTACGCGCTACGCTTTGTGATCGATCCACTGTCGTTGACGCGACTTGATCGTCCCGACAACGCCTGGCGCGTAGTCGCGGTGAACCGGGGTTGAGAAGGACTTCAGGTGCTATTTCAGGCGCATTGGCAATCCCGCCACGACGAGTTCGACCTCGTCGGCGACTTTCGCGATCATCTGGTTCGTGAGACCCGCCGCGTCGCGAAAGGCGCGCGCCAGCGCATTGTCGGGCACGATACCGGATCCGACCTCGTTGGTGACCAGCACGACGGGACTCCTCTGGCTGCCGAGCGCCTTTGCCAGACGCGAGGCCTCTTTCGACCAGTCGCGATTTGCGTGGATCAGGTTGGAAAGCCACAGCGTCAGGCAATCGACAAGGCGAGCGCCGCCGCCATCGGTCGCATCGAGCGCCTCTACCAGTGCCAGCGGGGCTTCCCGCTCCATCCATTCGTTTCCTCGCCGGGCCCGGTGCCGCGCGATACGTTCGCTCATCTCCGCATCGAGCTCTTCGGCCGTGGCGATATAGATTGGCTGGCCCGGAAAGCTGCGCGCGCGGGATTCCGCTCTGACGCTCTTGCCCGATCGCGCGCCTCCCGTGATGAGGATAATGGTCATTACCGGCCCCAGGTCCTTAGCTTGCAGGTATCATCAATCGCGCGGCGTGATAAAGCAATTTCGAAAACTAGCACTTGCGCTTCAGGCGCATTCTTGCGCATCAGGAAGGCGCGATGACGGGAGAGGGTATTTGGGCTTTGCCGGTGCGATGGTTGTGGCGATGGCGGTGGACGCCCTGGTGGGTTGGCCGGCCGGCCTGTTCGCGCGCATCGGTCATCCCGTGACGTGGCTCGGTGCGCTCATCGATGTCCTTGATGCGCGGTACAACAGAGATGCCGATGCGCCCGCGCTGCGGCGCGCGGCCGGGATCGCGGCAGCGCTCCTGATCATTGCGCTCGCGGCGGGTCTCGGAGGGGCACTTCAATACGTTCTTCCTTCCGGATGGAGTCGTGCGTTGCTGATAGGTATTCTCGCCTGGCCCTTCGTGGCTCTCCGCTCGTTGCACGACCATGTGGCCGCGGTCACCCGTTCGCTTCAGGCCGGGGATATCGCGGCTGCGCGCGTGGCCGTGGCGCAAATCGTCGGACGCGATCCTGCGACACTTGATGAGGCCGGCATTGCCCGAGCTGCGATCGAAAGCCTCGCCGAGAATGCGTCCGACGGAATCGTGGCACCGGTGTTCTGGGGTGCGCTGTTCGGCCTGCCCGGCATCATCGGCTACAAGGCGATCAACACGCTCAATTCCATGATCGGTCATCGCACGCAACGGCATGAGGCGTTCGGCTGGGCGAGCGCACGCATCGACGATCTCGCCAATCTCGTTCCGGCGCGATTGACCGGATTGCTATTCGTTTTGTTCGCGGCGCGACGGCTCGATGCGATGGCCTGTATGATGAGAGATGCGCGGCGCCACCGCTCGATCAACGCCGGCTGGCCGGAAGCGGCGATTGCCGGCGCGCTCGGCGTGCGATTGAGTGGACCGCGCGTCTATCACGGCAGCATCGCCGATGAGCCCTGGCTGAACGAGGCCGCGCGCGATCCTCACGCGGCCGACATCGCGCGGGGGTTGGCGATCTATATGCGCGCCATGATTCTGCTTACGGGAAGTCTCGTGATATTGGCCCTTGCAATATCGGCCTTGGCCTGAACGGGAAGCGGATGTTGGAACACGGCGGAAATATCGATCTGGCGCTGCAGCGTTTTGGCGGGGGCCTGGAGGACTGGATCGATCTGTCGACCGCGATCAACCGGCAACCCTATCCGGTGCCACCGTTGTCGCCGCAACATTGGTCCGTGCTGCCCTCCCGCTCCGACATTGAATCTCTTCATGAGGCGGCGCGTCAGGCCTATGCCACGCGCGCGCCGATTGTCGCCCTTGCCGGCGCACAGGCGGCAATTCAATTGCTGCCGCGATTGTCGCCGCCGGGGCGGGCGCGGATTTTGGCGCCGACCTATAATGAGTATGCGCCCGTTCTGCGAGCGGCGGGCTGGGATGTGGCGGATGTCGCCGATCTCAATTCGTTGGCCGGTGCTGATCTTGCCGTGGTCGCCAATCCCAACAATCCCGATGGAAATTGTCACGCGCCGGACAAGCTGCTTGCGCTCTTGTCTCGCGTTGGTCGGCTTGTCGTGGATGAAAGCTTTGTTGACGCCACACCCCGACTGTCGCTCGCGCCGGACGCTGGCCGACCCGGGTTGCTGATCCTGCGTTCGTTCGGAAAATTCTACGGGCTTGCCGGAGTGAGGCTGGGCTTTGCGCTGGGCAGTGAGGCCGATATCGACGTGCTCGCGGCACAGGCAGGTCCATGGCCGGTCTCGGGTGCGGCGATTGCGATCGGACGGCGCGCCTCGCTGGACCGCGAATGGGTGATCAAGACGTCGGCGCGCCTGGATCGCGACTACCGGCGGCTTGACGCCTTGATCCAATCGCAGGGCTGGGCACTGATCGGCGGAACGCCGCTGTTCCGGCTCTACGACACCGGTGACGCGAGAGCCGCACAGGCGAAACTTGCTGCCGCGCACATCTGGTCGCGCATCTTCAGCGAGAGGCCCGGCTGGTTACGCCTTGGCCTTCCCGGCGATGAGAAAGAATGGACACGGCTTGCCGCAGCGCTTGCGCGCTGAGCCGCGCACCCTAGATCATGATCCGAGTTTGAATCGGATCATGATCTCTTCTCTTTTCTTTGTTTGAGCATAATCTTTTTCGGGAAACCGGTTTCCACTTTTCCGGATCATGCTCTATCGGGCAAGCGCGAGCAGGCCCTCGACATCGAGATGCCTCTCGATATGCTCGTCGAGCTCGTCGAGCACCTGTTCGATGGCGGCGCGGTAGTTCTGGTCTGAGGCAGCGAATTCCGAGTTGGTCAAGAAAGGCGCGCCGGAATCCGTCCGAGGTGAATAGACCGTGCAGATAGGTGCCGTATATGCGGCCGTCGCCTGCGACAGCGCCTTCTGGCGCTCCGCCGACGAGCGCGAATGGACGCGCGCGGTCCGGCCCATCGGTCCGGCCGATATGGATTTCATAGGCGTTTATGTTCTCACGGCTCGCGACATGAACCGCCTCGACACGCGTGAGACTCTTCTGCGCGGACATCACAGTTGTCACATCCAGAAGTCCGAGCCCGGGCATCTCTCCCGCCGGTCCTTCGATGCCATCCGGATCGGCGACGCCGTGCCCCAGCATCTGATAGCCGCCGCACAGGCCGAGCACATGTCCACCTCGTCGATGATGAGCGCGCAGATCGATATCCCAGCCCTGCGCGCGCAGGAACTCGAGATCGCCGCGCGTAGATTTCGAGCCGGGAAGGATGACAAGTGCGGCATCCCCCGGGATGGCCTCGCCGGGTGCGACCATGACGAGATCGACGTCAGGCTCAAGCTTCAATGGATCGAGATCGTCGAAATTCGCAATCCGCGACAGCTTCAAGAATGCGATCTTGCGCCTGCCGGGCTTGCGTGCCTCCGAAAGCCCCAGCGCATCTTCTGCCGGAAGTTCTTTGGCGCGCGGAAAAAACGGCAGAACCCCAAACCCTCGCCACGACGTTCGCTCGGCAATCAATCGATAGCCATCGTCGAACAGTGTGGGGTCGCCGCGGAATTTGTTGATGATGAAACCGCTGACCATCGCGGCGTCTTCGGGGTCGATCACCTCCTTGATCCCGACCATTTGGGCGATGACGCCGCCGCGCTCGATGTCGCCGACGATGACGACGGGGATGTCGGCCTTGCGCGCAAACCCCATATTGGCGATATCGTTCGCCCGCAGATTGATTTCCGCCGGACTGCCGGCGCCTTCGACCAGGACAAGATCGCATCTTGCCTTGAGCCGTTCGAAACTTTCAAGCACCGCCGGCATCAGCGAAGGTTTGAGCGTGGCATATTCGCGCGCGCGCAAGGTCGCAACAAGTTTCCCCTGAACGATCACTTGTGCGCCCGTATCGGTCTCCGGCTTCAGCAGCACCGGATTCATGTCGGTATGCGCTTCGACGCCGGCGGCTTGCGCCTGCAGCGCCTGGGCGCGGCCGATCTCGCCGCCGTCGATGGTCACCGCCGCGTTGTTCGACATATTCTGTGGCTTGAATGGGAGCACGCGGTGGCCGCGCCTTGTTGCGGCGCGCGCAAGTCCTGCGACGATCAGCGACTTGCCGACGTCCGAGCCCGCTCCCTGGATCATCAGCGCGCGTGCCATGGGATCTATGGCGCGCTAGAACTCAACGCCCGGCTGAGCTTTGATGCCCGACCGAAACGGATGCTTTACCAGCGTCATCTCCGTGACGAGGTCGGCTGCGTCGATCAGCTCCTGCTTGGCGTTGCGGCCCGTGAGCACGACATGCGTCATCGGTGGCTTTTTGTCTTTCAGGAACGCGACGACCTCGTTGATGTCGAGATAGTCGTAGCGAAGCGCAATGTTGATCTCGTCCAGCACGACCATGCGCAAAGCGGGATCGCCGATCAACTGCCTGGCCCTTTCCCAGCCGGCTTGGGCAGCCGCGATGTCGCGGGCGCGATCCTGGGTTTCCCAGGTAAAACCTTCGCCCATGGCGTGGAACTGGCAAAGTTCGCCGAAATGCGAGGTCAAAAGTTTGCGCTCGCCGGTATCCCACGCGCCCTTGATGAACTGTACCACCGCACAGGGAAAGCCATGCGCGACGCATCGCACGATCATGCCGAAGGCAGAGGAGGATTTTCCCTTGCCTGCGCCGGTATGAACGATGATCAGTCCCTTCTCGCCGCTCTTTTCGGCCATCATCCGGTCGCGCGCGGCCTTCTTCTTGGCCATTTTGGCGGCGTGGCGGGCGTCCTCGCTGACATCTTGTTCGCAAACCATTCGAGGCACTCCTTCGGCTTGACAAGTACTGAGCTTGGGCAAATGGTGGACCACGTTGGTTCCTGTCCTACGACAGGCGAAGAGGGAATGCGATAGGGCTCGAAGCCTCAAGCGATCGAGCCCCAAAAGCAGCCGCCCCCGCGACCGTGACCGGAGAGATCCCCAATCGCCACTGACCTTAGGGTCGGGAAGGCGGGGATCGAGGGAAAAATCCCGCTCCGCAAGCCGGGAGACCTGCCAACGGATTGTTTTTGGACCGGCGGACGGGGTGTTCCGCGACCGGAGAGCGAACCTGTTCCTCTTTGGGTTCGTCCGCCGCATCGCTACTCCCGCCGCGAGCTTCAGGCTTTAGGGAAAGGCGATGACTGTCACGCTTCACGTCTGCATCACTTGCCGCGCCGGTCAGACCCTTCCCGAAGGGCAACCCACGCCGGGTTCGCTGCTACATCGGGCCGTCGTTCGTATCGGCGCGCCACCCGGTGTGAACATCGTGCCGGTCGAGTGCCTGTCGGCCTGCAACCAGGGTTGCTCGGTCGCGCTCAGCGCGCCGGGCCGCTGGTCCTATGTGTATGGGCGGCTGTCGGAAGAAAACGCAGGCGACGTCGTTGCCGGCGCTACAGCCTATGCCGCCGCCCCCGATGGCATCGTGCCCTGGCGTAGGCGACCCGAAATCTTCCGAAAGCAGTCGCTAGCGCGCATTCCCCCCATCGCGTCTTTACCGGAGGCTGCAGAGTGACCTCGCTCGCCAAAATCCCCGTCACCGTCATCACCGGCTTTCTCGGTTCGGGCAAGACCACGCTGATCCGGCATTTGATGACCAATGCCAACGGCAAGAAACTGGCGGTGCTCGTCAACGAGTTCGGCAGCGAGGGTGTCGACGGTGAAATCCTGAAATCCTGCGCGGATGCCAATTGTCCTGAGGAAAACATCGTCGAGCTCGCGAACGGCTGTATCTGCTGCACGGTGGCGGACGATTTCATTCCAACCATGCAGACATTGCTCGCGCGAAAAGTTCGCCCCGATCATATCCTGATTGAAACCTCGGGGCTGGCCTTGCCAAAGCCGCTGCTAAAGGCGTTCGACTGGCCGGAAATCCGTTCACGCATCACGGTCGACGGCGTCATTGCCCTTGCCGACGCCGAGGCCGTCGCCGCGGGCCGTTTTGCGCCGAACCTGGCAGCGATCGAGGCACAACGCGCCGCGGACCCAAGCCTCGATCACGAGACGCCGCTCTCGGAAGTCTTCGAGGATCAAATCTGTTGTGCCGACATCGTGCTTTTGACCAAGGCTGATCTCGCCGGCGAGGCAGGCCTGGCGTCCGCCAGGCGCGCGATCGCGGCCGAGGTATCGCGGCCAGTTCCGATGCTGGCGGTGACCGATGGCGCGATCGATCCGCAAGTCATTCTTGGCCTGAACGCTGCGGCCGAGGACGACCTCGCCGCCCGCCCGTCGCATCATGACGGCGAGGACGAGCACGAGCATGACGACTTTGCGTCGGTTGTCGTCGAGCTTCCGGAAGTTACCGACATCGATGCGCTGGTTGCCATGATCGGCCGCCTGGCGCGCGAACAAAACGTGTTGCGCGCCAAGGGCTATCTCGCGGTCGCCGGCAAACCGATGCGGCTATTGCTGCAGTCGGTCGGCGAGCGCGTGCGCCACCAGTTCGACAAACCTTGGGGGGCGATGCCGCGGCGGTCGAAGCTCGTGGTGATCGGCGAACATGGCGATATCGATGAGGCCGCGATCAGGGCAGGGCTGGGGATTTCGGGACAGGAAAGCTGATGCACGTCGTCTTCCGCGAGAGTCATGGCCTGGAGGAGACCGCGACGCCCGTCGATCTCGGTCAGGATCCGGCCGACCTCGTGGTGCTTTCGTTCTCCGACAGCGATCTCGCCAATTTCGGCACAGGCTGGCGCAGAGGGCGCGTGAAACTGCCCACGCTTCGGCTTGCGAACCTGATTGCGCTGCGCCACCCGCTCTCGGTCGACACCTATATCGAACGCACGCTGTCGCAAGCGCGCGGAATCCTGGTACGTCTGATCGGCGGCGAATCTTATTGGACGTATGGGATCGCCGCGCTGCATCAGCTTGCGAAGCAACGCGGGGTGGCGCTGGCCGTGCTGCCCGCCGATGGCCGCGACGACGCCCGATTGGACGCGCTCTCGACACTGCCGTTGTCGACGCTGCGGCGGTTGAAGGTGCTTTGCGATACCGGCGGCGCCGTGGCCGCGCAAGCGGCGATTGCACAACTCGCGCTCGCATCCGGCCTCTATGCCGGGCCGGTGTTCGGCGAGACGGAAATTCCGGAGATGGGTTTTTACGACCCAGCCAAGGGCGCGCTGGCGCGGTTGCCGCCGCCCGAAGGACGGCCGCGGGCCCTCGTCATCTTCTACCGTTCCTATTTGACGGCGGCTGATACCGGGCCGGTCGACGCGCTGATCGGCGCCTTGCGGCAAGGAGGGTTTGACGCCTTTGGCGTCTTCGCAACCTCGCTCAAGGCCCCTGGTGTCGCCGACTGGCTACGCGGGCACTTCGCTGAACATCAGCCGGCCGCCATCGTCAGCGCGACGGCGTTCTCGGCAATTTCTGATGATGGGACGACGCCGTTCGATACCGCGTCCTGCCCGGTGTTTCAGGTCGCGCTGTCGACGGCCCGCCGCGAGGACTGGGCCGCCTCGCTACGCGGCCTGTCGCCTGCTGATCTTGCAATGCATGTGGTGCTGCCGGAAGTCGACGGGCGGATTTTTTCGGGCGTCGTCAGCTTCAAATCGCCTGGCAGCCGCGATCCTGATTTGCAATTTGCCCATCTTGCGCATCAACCCGACGACGAGCGGGTTGTAGCGGTGGCCGAACGCGTCGCCGCCTGGCACCGGCTGACGACCTCGCCGGCCCGTGACAAGCAGCTTGCCATCGTCTTGTCGAGCTACCCCGGCCGTCCGCATCAGGTCGCGCATGCGGTGGGGCTCGACGCGCTGGCCTCCGTCGAGACGTTGCTGAGCGACCTTTCCGTAGCCGGTTTCGATGTCGAGAGCGCGCATTCGTTGGGACATGCGCTGGGCGAGGAGGTGTTGAACTTTAGCCTCGCCGAATACCGCGCAGCCCTGGAAAAGCTTCCGTCCGTTTTGCGGAAAGATCTCGAAGGCGCCTGGGGCGCGGCCGAGGATGATCCGCAAGCCCATGACGGGGTGTTCCGTTTCGCCGCGATTCGGCGCGGCAAGGCGATCATTGCGGTGCAGCCCGAGCGCGGCGATGTCGGCAATCGAGACGCGGAGTATCATGATCTCGCGCGCACCCCCCGGCACGCCTATGTCGCGTTCTATTTGTGGCTCCGGCGGCAGGGTATTGACGCGCTGGTTCACATGGGCGCGCACGGCACGCTGGAATGGCTGCCCGGCAAATCTGTAGCACTCTCGCCGTCATGCTGGCCCGACGCGCTGATTGGCAGATTGCCGGTCATCTATCCCTTTATCGTCAACGACCCCGGCGAAGCGGCGCAAGCCAAGCGGCGTATCGGCGCCGTCACCATCGGCCACTTGCCGCCACCGCCCAAGACAAGCGCGCTGCCGCAAGATCTCGTGCGGCTCGAGCAATTGCTCGACGAATATTCGATCGCCGATGGTCTCGACACGGCGCGGCGCCAACGCCTGATTGCGACGATCCGCGGCGAAGCGCGCACCGCGGGCGTGGAGGACGACCTCGGCCTGGCCATCTCGGCGGCCCCAGCCGAGGCGATATCCCGGATCGACCGCTTCGTCTGTGACCTGAAGGAGAGCCAGTTCGGCGACGGCCTGCATGTTTTTGGGCGCGGCGCGTGCGGGGAGGAAGAGCGGGGTGCGCTGATCGAAGCGTTGTCGGGCCGCCGGGTGGCGGCGGGTCCTGCGGGCTCGCCGCATCGCGGACGCAGCGACGTGCTGCCGACCGGGCGCAACTTGTTCGCGGTCGATCCCCGTGCGGTGCCGACGCGCACCGCCTACGCACAAGGGATCAAGCTCGCCGAAGAATTGTTGCGCCGGCATCTGCAGGATCACGGCGATTGGCCGAAAGGCCTTGTCGTCGATCTCTGGGGTTCGGCAACGATGCGAACCGCCGGCGAGGAATTTGCGATGGCCTTGCATCTTGCTGGCATCGCGCCGCGCTGGGACCACGCCTCCGGCCGTGTCACCGGATTTGAAATCGTCCCGCCGGCGCTACTCGGCCGGCCCCGCATCGACGTGACGCTTCGGGTGTCGGGCCTTTTTCGCGATGTGTTTCCCGGCCTTGCGCATTTGTTCGAAGCAGCCTCCGAAGCGCTGTCGAAGCACGATTGGGAGGGCGAAGAGAATCCGTATCACCATCGCGCCGCGCGCGTGTACGGCCCGCAGCCGGGCCGGTATGGCGCCGGCACGACGCCCATGTTCGATAGTTTCACGAAAGCCTCACGCGATGCCGCAGGCAGGGCTTGGCTCGCATCGTCCTCTTGGTCCTTTGCCGCCGACGGCGAGATGAGGTCCGATCGCGCCGGGATCGAGAAGCGGCTCGCCGGCGCCGATGCCTTCGTGCATGTCCAGGATCTGCCCGAGACCGATCTTTTGCTTGCTGCCGACTATGCTACTCATGAAGCCGGCGCTGCTGCCGCCGCAGCCAGCCTCGGCTCGGCCATACCGTCACTCTATCATCTCGACGCGACGCGGCCGGATGCGCCGCGCGCCAGATCATTGACCGAGGAGATTTCCCGCGTGGTGCGTTCCCGCGCCGCCAATCCGCAATGGATCGCGGGCATGAAGCGCCATGGTTTTCGGGGCGCGGCCGAAATCGCCGCGACGCTGGAGCACATGGCGACCTTCGCCCATCTTGCCGACGCCGTGCCGTCACATCTATTCGATCGCTACTACGATGCGACGCTCGGCGACGATGATGTCCGTGCGTTTCTGGCGCGCGAGAACCCCGCGGCGCTTTCGGCAATCGAAAACTGCTTTACCCACCTGCGCGAGGCGTCGCTCTGGGTGACACGCCGCAATTCCATAGCGGCCTCTCTTCGCGAGGCGTCATGAACAGCTTTAAGATTAAAGGCTGGTGCCCTAGCGCGTTGCGCCCGATGGCGTCGGGCGATGGCCTTGTGGTTCGCCTTCGCCCACGTGGCGGCAGGCTTTCCTCGGCGCAAGCATCCGGCGTCGCCGATGTTTCCAATCGGTACGGCAGCGGCGTGATCGATCTGACCGGGCGGGCCAATCTGCAAATCCGCGGGGTCGCTGCGGAAAATCACGAAGCTTTGGTCGAAGCGCTCGTGCGGCTCGGATTGATCGATCTGGATGTGGAAACCGAATCCCGACGCAACATACTGGTCGCACCGTTCTGGCGTGAAGGTGACCATACGCCATTGCTTGCGCCGGAACTTGAACGCGCGCTTGCGAGGAGGCCGCTCGGTCTGCCCGAGAAGTTCGGTTTCGCGGTCGATTGCGGCGCCGCGCGCGTGCTTGCGCAAGCGCCGGCCGATATCCGGATCGAGCGCCGCGCCGATGGTGGCTTGCTTGTGCGTGCGGACGGCGCACAGGAAGGCCGCGCGGTGACGAAGGCGGAAGCCGTCGATATTGCGCTGGCGCTGGCGCGATGGTTCGTGATTTCCGGCGGCGCGTGCGGCGGGCGAGGGCGCATGGCGGCCCTTGTTGCCAGCGGTGCAACGTTTCCGGATGCGATTGCCGCAAATGCAAAGCCGTTGCAAGCCGTCTCACTGCCGCGTCCCGGCCTTTACGAAGCCGGCGCGCTGGTCGGGCTTGCCTTCGGGCAGATGCGAAGCGAGACGCTCAGCTTCCTCGCGGCTCTTGCGTCTGGCCTGCGCATGACGCCCTGGCGCATGATTTTGGCCGAAGGGGCTTGTGAGATGCCGCGGCACGAAGACCTCGTGACGCGCGCGGACGACCCGCTGCTGCGCGTGGTCGCCTGCACCGGTGCGCCTGACTGTCCCGAGGCGCATGCGCAGACGCGTATGCTCGCGGCGGCGCTCGCGCCTCATATTGGCGCCGATGAGCGCCTTCACGTCTCCGGTTGCGCCAAGGGCTGCGCCCATCCCGGACGGTCCACGATCACGCTGGTCGCCACTGCCAGCGGCTTCGACCTCGTCCGCCACGGTACCGCGCGAGATCGGCCTGCATTGCAAGGACTCGATCCGGCAAAAATCCTATCCGATGTCGATGCGCTGATGGGGGGAGGCTGATGCCGCATCTCTTTGAAACCGACGGCGCGACGATCTACCGGCAGTCGTTTGCCACTATCCGGCGCGAGGCGGACCTCGCGCGCTTCACGCCCGACGAAGAGCCGGTGGTGGTGCGCATGATCCACGCCGCCGGCATGGTTGGTCTGGAACAACATGTTCGTTTCACGCCGGGCATGGCGCCGCTTGCGCGCGCGGCGTTGCAGGACGGCGCGCCCATCCTGTGCGATGCGCGGATGGTCTTCGAAGGCATCACGCGCGCGCGGCTGCCTGCCGGTAACGCCGTGATCTGCACGCTCGACGATCCCGCAGTCCCGAAGCTCGCGCAAGCGATGGGTAATACGCGCTCGGCCGCGGCGCTGGAACTTTGGCGGCCGCATCTCGACGGCGCCGTCGTTGCCATCGGCAATGCGCCGACCGCTCTCTTTCACCTTCTGAACATGCTGGAGGACGAATCCTGCCCGCGACCCGCGGCGATCATCGGCTGCCCGGTCGGCTTCGTCGGCGCCGCCGAGGCCAAGGCCGCCTTGATGGCGAGCCCGCCGACGCCGGCGCTGACCGTCGAGGGCCGTCTCGGCGGATCTGCGATCACGGTGGCCGCTGTGAACGCGCTCGCGAGCCGGAGCGAATAGTCATGGGGCGCATCATCTGCTGTGGGCTTGGGCCCGGCGATCCGGATCTGATGAGCGTGCGTGCCGACCGCGAAATCCGTGCCGCGCGGCATGTCGCCTATTTCCGCAAGAAAGGCCGGCCGGGCCAGGCACGGCGCATCGTCGATGGGATTCTGGCGCCAGATGTATGCGAATATCCGATGGAATATCCGGTCACAACGGAGCTTCCCTTCGACGGCCTAGAATACGGCCGGCTTCTGGCAGGCTTCTATGATGACTCGGCGCAGCGCCTCATCGAGATCGCGCGCAAGGACGACATCGTCGTACTCTGCGAAGGCGATCCCTTCTTCTATGGGTCGTTCATGCATCTCCATGCGCGATTGCAGGACCGAGCCGCGATCGAGGTGATTGCGGGCATTCCCGGCATGGCCGGCTGCTGGAACGCGGTCGGGATGCCGATTGCGCTCGGCGATGATGTGATGACGGTGTTGATGGGTACGCTCGCTGAAGAAGAACTGACTCGCCGTGCACGCAGTTGCGATGCGCTCGTGATCATGAAGACCGGGCGCAACCTGCAGAAGGTCCGCCGTGCGCTCGAAAACGCCGGCCGCCTCGATGAAGCCTGGCTGATCGAGCGCGGCACCATGCCCGGCGAACGCATCGCGCGGCTCAAGGACGTCGCCGCGACCGACTGCCCCTATTTTGCGATCGTCATCGTCCACGGGCAGGGGCGGCGGATGGAGCTGGCAGCTGAATGACGGGAATGCTGACCATTGCGGGGCTTGGCCCCGGCGACGCGGCGCTGATTACGCCGGAGGTCGCGGCTGCGTTGGCGGATGCTACCGACGTCGTGGGCTACGCGCCCTACGTCGCTCGCGTCGCGGTGCGCGAAGGATTGGTGCGGCATGCTTCCGATAACCGTCAGGAACTGCTTCGCGCCGACGAAGCGATACGGCTGGCGGCGGCCGGCCGCCGTGTCGTCATCGTCTCCTCCGGCGATCCCGGCGTGTTTGCGATGGCGTCGGCCGTGTTCGAAGCGCTGGAAGCATCGCCACAATGGCAGGGGCTAATTATCCGCGTCTTGCCGGGCGTGACTGCGATGCTGGCGGCCGCGGCGCGTGCCGGCGCGCCGCTTGGCCATGATTTCTGCGCCGTCAATCTCTCCGACAATCTGAAGCCGTGGTCGCTGATCGAGAAGCGCTTGCGGCTGGCCGCCGAGGCCGATTTTGCAATCGCACTCTATAATCCGCGCTCGGCGAGCCGGCCCGATGGATTTGCCCGTGCGCTCAAGGTCCTGAAAGAGGCGGGTTGCGGCGATCGCATCACGATCTTCGCTCATGCCGTCAGCACGCCGGAAGAGCGCATCGACGCGCTTCCCCTGCGGGACGCCCGGCCCGACATGGCCGACATGCGAACGCTCGTCATCGTCGGCAATTCGGCGACACGACGGGCCGGCCGCTGGATTTATGCTCCGAGGCGCGCGTCATGACCAAGAAAGGCCAGCACGTCGTCGATGCTTTCCGTGCTTCGTCTCTCGGGCATAACGGGACGGGCGATCATGATCACGGGAAGACGGAGCTGCCGCGCGGCTTCGATCTTGGCGACAGCGCCGGTGCCTCCCGCATTGCGGGCGACGATCCATTCGATGCCCTGCGAACGCATGAGGTTGAGATCGCCGGCAAGCGTAAAGGGGCCGCGCGAAACGATTACGCTGGCCTCCCTCAACGGCAGCGCACCTTCGGGCGCGTCGGCAAGGCGCAAGGTGTAGGCGTGCTGGAGTATTGCGGCGAACGGTGCGAGATGCTGGCGACCGATGGCGAGGAATACGCGGGCGCGTTGGTCGGGCAGGGCGGCGGCAGCGCTTGCGACGTTCTCAACCTCGATCCAATTGTCTTCAGGCGTCTTTATCCACGGCGCGCGCTCAAGTGCGATCAGCGCGGCTCCGGTCGCGGCGCAAGCCGCAATCGCATTGCGGCTGATCTCGGCTGCGAAGGGATGCGTGGCGTCGACCACATGCGTGATCCGCTCGGTTCGGATGTAGTCGGCAAGCCCGTTTGTGCCACCGAATCCGCCGATGCGGGTCGGCAGTGGCTGTGCCGCCGGGGACTCGGTGCGGCCCGCATAAGAATAGATGGCGTCAAGGCCCAGGCGCGCGGCGGCTTCAGCGAGACGATTGGCCTCGCTCGTTCCGCCCAGGATGAGGGCGCGCATCGTGGTTGACCCTTTGCTCAAGCCTCTGCCCAACTCTTGGCTCACCATTGTCGGCATCGGGGAAGATGGCCTTGACGGGCTGTCGGAGGCAAGCCGAAAGGCGATCGCCGCGGCCGAGACAGTGTTCGGCGGCGAACGTCATCTGGTGCTGGCCGGGATCGGTAGCCGCGGCCGTGCGTGGCCGACACCGTTCGATGTGAGCGGCGTTCTTGCTTGCCGTGGCCGCCCGACGGTAGTGCTCGCTTCCGGCGACCCATTCTGGTACGGCGCGGGTGGTAGTCTCGCCGAGTATCTGCGCGACGGGGAATGGAGCGCGCATCCCGCGCCCTCGACCTTCGCGCAGGTCGCGGCGCGTCTCGGATGGCGGCTTGAGGATGTCATTTGCCGCGGTCTCCATGCCGCCCCGTTCGAGATACTCTTGCCGCTTCTCGCGCGCGGCGCGCGCCTGATCTGCCTGGTGCGCGACGGAATGGCGGCGGCCGATCTCGCCAATTGGCTGACCGTGCGCGGTTGGGGTGCCTCCCGCCTGTGGACATGTGTCGCGTTGGGCGGCCTGCGCGAGAGCATCAAAAGCGATCGCGCCGAAAGCTACGCGGCGAATCCGGACGCCAAGCTTGTTACTGTGGCGATGGAAGTAGAGGGCGCGGACGGGCTATCGCAAAGCTGCGGCCTTGCCGACAACCTCTTCGCGCATGACGGCCAGATCACCAAGCGGCCGGTGCGCGCGCTGGCGCTGTCGGCGCTGGCGCCAAGGGCCGGCGAACGATTGTGGGATATCGGAGCGGGTTCCGGGTCGGTCTCGGTCGAATGGGCGCTCTGCCAGGGAAGCGCGGTTGCGATCGAACAACGCGAAGACCGCGCGGCCAATATCCGCACCAATGCCGCGTCCTTCGGATTGGCAGACAAGATCGATGTCGCGGTGGGACGCGCGCCGGCGGCGCTGTCCGGACTGGCGCCGCCGCAGGCCGTGTTCATTGGCGGAGGTCTGAATGGCGAGATGTTCGACGTCGTCTGGTCGCTCCTTGCGAAGCGAACGCGCCTTGTCGCGCACGCGGTGACGCTTGAAACCGAGGCGCTGCTATCCGAGCTGCAGCGCTGTCACGGCGGAGAGTTGATGCGGGTCGAGATCGCGCATGCCGCACCTCTTGGAGACTTCAGGTCGTGGGAGGCGGTACGTCCGCTCGTGCAATGGAGCGCAGCAAAATGAAAGTCGCGGGCCTCGGCTTTCGACGAGAAGCCAACATCGATTCGCTGCGCGAAGCGCTGATTGCAGCCGGCGGCGCCGGCGGGCTCGACGCGCTCGCGACCGTTAGCGACAAGGCTGATGCACCCGTGCTGGTCTCGCTGGCGCGCGAACTTGGCCTCACCATCAGGGCTATTCCGGCTGAACAGCTCGCAGGCATTGAAACGCCAACCCGTTCAGAGCGCATCAAGACAATGCGTGGCGTCGGCTCGCTCGCTGAAGCGGCGGCGCTTGCGGCGGCCGGCCGGCATGCGCGTCTCGTTTCAGCGCGGACCATCTCGCGCGACAAAACCGTGACCGCCGCGATCGCCGAGGGAGATGAGCCATGACGGTGCATTTCATCGGTGCCGGCCCTGGCGCACCCGACCTGCTCACCTTGCGCGGGCGCGACCTGATCGCCGCCTGTCCGGTCTGTCTGTATGCCGGCTCGCTGGTACCGAGGGAGATTCTTGCGTACTGCCCGCCGGGCGCGCGGATCGTTGACACCGCGGCTCTTTCGCTTGACGCCATCATGGCGGAGATCGTGGCCGCGCATGCCGGGAATCAAGACGTCGCGAGGCTGCACTCCGGCGATCTGTCGATATGGTCGGCGATGGGCGAGCAACTGCGTCGCCTGCGCGCGCTGGGTATTCCCTACTCGATCACGCCCGGTGTGCCGTCATTCGCGGCGGCCGCGGCCGCGCTCGAAGCCGAGCTCACGCTCCCCGGCCTTTCGCAATCGGTGGTCTTAACGCGCACCTCGGGCCGGGCCAGCGCGATGCCCGAAGCCGAGACGCTCGCTGCCTTTGCCGCAACCGGCGCGGTGCTTTCGATTCATTTGTCCATCCACGTGCTTGATAAGGTAATCGCCGAGCTCTTGCCGCACTACGGCGCCGACTGTCCCGTGGCGGTGGTCTGGCGCGCGAGCTGGCCGGATGAGAAAATCGTACGCGCGACGCTCGGCACGCTCGAAGCATCGCTCGGCGCCGAGCTTGAGCGAACCGCGATCATCTTGGTCGGCCGCACGCTCGATCCCGGCGATTTCGACGACAGCCGTCTCTATGCTGCCGATTATGACCGTCGCTACCGGCCGGTCGGAACGGCACCGCGCTTTCCGGAGGCGTCGTGATGGCCCGCGCCCTTGTGATCTCGGCGCCGGCATCCGGTACCGGCAAGACGACGCTTACCCTTGCGCTGGCCCGAGCCTATCGCGATCGCGGATTGAAGGTGCAATGTTTCAAGAGCGGACCCGACTATATCGACCCCGCTTTTCACACCGCGGCGACCGGACGCAGCTCCGTCAATCTCGACAGCTGGGCGATGTCGCGCGATGTGATCGACGCGTTGACGAGGCGCGGCGCGGATGCAGACCTCATCCTCGCGGAAGGATCGATGGGCCTCTTCGACGGCGTCGCGACAGAAGGGGCCTGTGGTACCGGTGCCAGCGCGGACCTTGCTGCCATGATGGGCTGGCCGGTCCTGCTGGTGCTCGACCCTTCCGGGCAGGCGCAGACGGCGGCGGCCGTGGCCGCGGGCCTTCGCGATTTCCGTGCTGGCGTGCGGATAGCGGGAGTCGTGCTCAATCGCGTCGCGAGCCCGCGCCACGAAGATCTGGTGCGTCGAGCGATGACGAACGCCGGCATCGCTGTGCTTGGCGCCTTGCCCCGTCACGCGCCGATCGCGATGCCGGAGCGGCATCTCGGCCTGGTCCAGGCGGAAGAGCAGGCGCGTCTCGGCGACCTGATAGCGGAAGCGGCCCGCCTGATCGCCGAGCGCATCGATCTCGACGCGCTGTTGCGGCTGGCGGAATGCGATTGGTCGGCGCAAGACACAGCCTCCGGCGCAACCGTGACGCCGCCCGGCCAGCGCATTGCACTGGCGCGCGATGCGGCCTTTTCCTTTGTCTACCCGCATATGCTCGAAGGCTGGCGTGCCGCCGGGGCCGAGATCATCCCGTTCTCTCCGCTGGCTGATGAAGCGCCGGATGCGAGCGCCGACGTCTGCTGGTTGCCCGGCGGCTATCCGGAACTACATGCCGGCCGGCTTGCGGCCAATCATCGCTTTCGCGGAGCGATCGGTGCATTCGCGGTGACGCGGCCGGTGCACGGCGAATGTGGTGGCTATATCGTGTTGGGCGAGGGGCTCGTGGACGCGCAAGGAATGCGCCACGAGATGACGGGATTGCTCGGGCTGGAAACCAGTTTTGCCAAACGCCGCATGCATCTCGGCTACAGGGTCGTCGATCTTGCCGCACCGATCCCCGGACACCCCCGGGGATCGCGCCTGCGCGGCCATGAATTTCACTACGCCTCGATCCTCGCGCAACCTGACGCGCCGCTCGCCACCGTGCGCGACGCCAACGGTGCCGACGTTGCCGAGGCCGGTTCCTATCGCGAGCGCGTGACCGGGACATTCTTCCACCTGATCGCGGAGGCGGCATGAGCGGTTTCGTGTCCTTTGTCTCGGCCGGGCCTGGCGATCCCGAACTCCTGACCTTCAAGGCGCACGCGCGTCTGCGCGATGCCGACGTCGTGCTCTACGACGATCTCGCCGCGGGTGCCATTCTGGATCATGCCCGTCCTGGCGCGAACCTCGTCGCGGTAGGAAAGCGCGCGGGTCGCCCCTCTGCCAGGCAGGAGCACGTCAGCCGCTTGCTGGTCGACTACGCGGCGACGGGGGCGCGCGTGGTGCGCCTCAAATCGGGTGATGCGGGAATTTTCGGCCGGCTCGAAGAGGAGATCGAGGCGCTGCGCAAGTCTGGCCTTGGTTACGAGATCATTCCCGGCGTCACCTCGGCCTGTGCTGCTGCGGCCACCGCCGGTATTCCGCTGACGAGGCGTCACACCTCGCGCCGCGTGCAGTTCGTCACCGGCGCCGATGTCAATGGGCAATTGCCGGCCGACCTCAACTTCGCCGCGCTGGCCGACCCGGATGCGACCACCGCGGTCTATATGGGCAAGCGGACTTTTCCCGCGCTGGTCGCAAAGCTGATCGAGCACGGCATGTCTCCCGACACGCCGGCGCTGCTCGCGGAGTCGCTCGGACACGCCGACGAGAGGCTCGTGCGCATGACGATCGCCGGGCTTGCGGAACAGCTCACCCAAAGTGTCGGCCCCGCGACCGCGGTCATTCTGTTCGGAGCGCTGGCCGGAGACGAGCGATGCTGACCCTCTCCCTGATTGGCATAGGTTGCGGCGATCCCGAGCAGTTGACGCTTGCGGCGATCCGCGCCATCAACGCGGCCGATCTCGTGCTGATCCCGCGCAAGGGGGCCGACAAGTCTGATCTTGCCGAACTGCGGCGAACGATCTGCGCTCAGGTCCTTAAGGGTGACCGGCCGCGTCTGGTTGAATTTGATCTGCCACAACGCGACGCACGCAATGAAGATTATCGCAGTGGCGTTGACGACTGGCACGACGCGGTTGCAGCGACATGGGCCAAGGAAATCACGGCCAACCTCGGCAACAAGGGACGCGTCGCGCTATTGATCTGGGGCGATCCGTCACTCTACGATTTCAAGCCTTCGCATCGCGCGCAGGATCGATTCCTTCACGGAGATCGAGGTGGTTCCGGGCGTCACGTCGATCCAGGCGCTTTGCGCCGTGCACAAGCTGCCGCTCAACGATATCGGCGAGCCGTTTCTGGTCACCACGGGACGACGATTGCGCGAGGGCGGCTGGCCCTCCGGCGTCGACACCGTGGTGGTCATGCTCGACGGCGACGCGGCGTTTCAGTCGCTTGACCCCGCCGGTGTGCGGATCTGGTGGGGCGCCTATCTCGGCATGCCGGACCAGATCGTCAAATCCGGCCCGCTGGCCGAGGTCGGCGCAGAAATCGCAGACGTCAGGCGCAACGCGCGGGACCGTCACGGCTGGATCATGGACAGCTACATTCTCAAGCGCGCATCGACATGATCAATAATATGAAAGGCAGAACACATGCTTCCTGATTGGGTCAAGGTCGACTGCCCCGCTCTCTCGATTCGTCATCGCGCCGCCGCGCTACGCCGCCAAAGTGAGCTTACGAAGCCGGCAGGGGCGCTCGGCAGGCTGGAGGTGCTGGCGGTGGACTTGGCCGCGCTCCAGCACACCGGTCGACCATCCGCGGACCGGGTGCCGATAATTATCTTCGCCGGCGATCACGGCATCGCCGCGCAAGGCGTGTCGGCCTATCCGCAGGAGGTCACCATCGCAATGATGGCGAATTTCGCTGGCGGCGGAGCTGCGATTTCCGTGCTGGCGCGCGAGCTCGGCTCGCAGCTGGAGGTCGTTGATGCCGGCACGCTCGCGGAGACTCCGCTTCCCGGCATCTTTACCGACAAGCCGCGGAGAGGCAGCCGGGATTTCAGCCGGGAAGCCGCGCTTGATGCGGCTGAGGTCGCCTTCGCCTTCGGTTGTGGGAGCCGCTCGGTTGCGCGCGCTGCCTTGCAAAAACCCGATCTTCTCATCCTCGGTGAAATGGGCATCGGCAATACCACGGCTGCCGCCGCCATCGCGGCGGCGTTGCTCGGCACGAATGCGCAGCTGATGACGGGCAGCGGCACCGGTCTCGACGTCGCGGGCCGCGAACGCAAGGCGCAGATCATCGCGGCCGCATTATCTCGTCATGGCTTGGGGAAGGCCGGCGCGGATCCCGAATTCGTCATGAGCGCCGTCGGGGGGCTGGAAATCGCGGCGATTGCGGGTGCCATCATCGCCGCCGCCCAAAGCCGCATTCCAGTTCTGGTCGACGGCTTCATCGTTTCGGTCGCGGCACTCTCGGCTGTGCGCCTCAATCCGTCCTGCCGGCCATACCTGCTGTTCTCGCACCGGTCCGCGGAGCAGGGGCACCGGTTGGTTCTGGATGCGCTCGATGCCCGTCCACTGCTTGATCTCGATCTCAGGCTAGGCGAGGGATCGGGCGCAGCCCTTGCGCTGCCGATCCTGCGGCTTGCATGCGCGCTGCATAATCGCATGGCGACGTTCGCGGAGGCCGCGGTGCCCGAGAGGGGTTCATGACACTCGCCGGGCGCGTCCTTGGCGAGTTCCGACGGTTTTTTATCCGTATGATCGACGGAGTGGCGAATGACCGAGATGCTCAACACATCGTCCCGACACTTTGATGCGGAGTTCCGAGAGACGCTCCGCGACCTCGTGCTTTGGCGCCGCGATGTTCGCCGGTTTCGCCGCGATCCCGTCGATCCCGACCTGATTCACTCGCTGATTGAACTTGCCAGCCATGCCCCATCGGTCGGGCATTGCCAGCCTTGGCGGTTCGTGCTCGTCGAATCGGCCGTTCGCCGCGCGGCGGTAAAGGAGAGTTTTGGTCGTGCCAACCTGAAAGCTGCCGAGAACTATGGCGACCAGGAGCGCGAGCGCTACATCAGGCTCAAGCTTGAGGGGCTAGAAGAGGCTCCAGTTCATCTTGCGGTGTTCGCCGACGAGACGACGCGGGCAGGGGCTGGCCTTGGTCGCCAGACGATGCCGGAGACGCTTCGATATTCGGTCGTTGCCGCAGTACAGACATTTTGGCTTGCCGCGCGCGCCGAGGGACTTGGAGTTGGCTGGATTTCGATCCTCGAGCCGAACATCGTTTGTCGAATGCTCGACGTACCGGAAACATGGACCCTCGTTGCTTACCTCTGCGTCGGCCGACCAGCAGAGGAGCATCTTGATCCCGAACTCGAACGTCATGGTTGGCAGCAACGTCTGGACGCCGAGCGACTGATATTCAGGCGGTGAAAGGCAATACCGCGCTTGCCTCTCTTTGCTCGGTCAACGCTGCAGGCGATGCCTGGCTGGGGAACTAGGATTCGAACCTAGACAAACAGAGTCAGAGTCTGTTGTGCTACCGTTACACCATTCCCCATAAACAATTGATATTACAGCGTTTCTTGTCGAAACTTTTCCAAATGGCTTCGCAAATAGTCCCGATCATATAACTGCACCAGTGGTTTCGGTCCAGCCCTTGTTGAATCGCCCTCGAAACAGCCTGCATCTAACGGTTTTCGTAGGCTTTGCCGCGTTATCCTCGGACAAAGCATTGTTCTTTCCATTAGCTGACTCTGACCAAGTGTCAGCGCGGCTTGGCAAGAGAACGAAAATAACTCCGGTCGGGGGTTCGAGTTGCTCCCCCGCTACCAAGCGCTACGATCTTGCGCGCCAAATTGCGATTTTCTACGAACGCGTTCGCCAGGTGTTAGCGCCCTAAGCAGTTCACCGCGACGCACGCCATGTTACGAGTGTCGCCGCCGTTTAGGGAAGTCACGATTTGGGCCATTTAGAAATGTCACTCGGTCGGGAACAGGATAGCCGCCTTTCTATGGGTTGGGGTTGAATTCCTTGAGGGCGTCGCGTGAAGCCTCCAGATCGCGTAACGCGACGCCCGGGTGTCCATCTATCCGACCTTGAACATATGATTCTTCTGGCCGCGTCGCCGCGGCGCCTTGGCTGAACGGGACATGTCGAGCTTCTTTTGCTGTTCGGCGATGTAGGCCAGGATCGGGCCCAGACGCTTGTTCTCGATGATCGCTGCCTGGTTCACCTGTGGCCGTTTGTCGAAGGTCCGATAGGGTAGATCGACCCCATTGTATCGGATCGCGAGCCGCCCGTCGGGGTAATCAACCACCGTGACCCGCTTGCGCGCCAGCGATCGCGCGATCCCAGTCGGCTCAAGAATGAACAGCACCTGGTCATACTGCAGCGTCAGGTTCACTGAAACCGTACGCTCTTCCTTCCAGGCAAAGGCGTCGTCGAGATCGTCATTACCGGCCAAAGGACGGTGGACGTCACGATCATCAAGGGGAGCCTTGGCAAAGCGGGCGTTGTACTTCTCCATGAACGCCGGCAGGAACGCATTGCCGGCTGCGAGGGTGTCGATGCCGGATAGCCGCATCTCCTTCACCAGCCGGTCCTGCAGCGTTCCATTGGCGCGCTCGACCCGGCCCTTGGCCTGAGATGAGTTGGCACAAATGATGTCGATGTTCAGCGCATGCAGAGCCCGGCCGAACTGGGTCATGCCGTCACCGCCGATCGCATCCTTCCTGTTGACCCGAAACACACCGTGCTTGTCGGAATAGAACGCCACCGGCTTGCCGTAACGCTCCAGATAGGCTCGGGTCGCCGCAAAATAGTCAAAGGTGCTCTCGCTCTCGACAAACTGCAGATGCATCAACCGGCTGGTGGCGTCGTCGATGTAGACGAGCAGGGTGCATTGTGGTCCGCGGCCCTCGAACCACAAGTGTTCTGACCCGTCGATCTGGATCAGCTCGCCCAAACAATCACGCCGGTACCTCGGCTGATGAACAGCCTTCAACCGGGCGCGGCGATCCTTCCATAGACCTGCCGTGATCATCCATTGGCGGACCGTCTCGCGGGCAAGGTGAATGTCATGAAGCTCCGCAAGCTTCTCTGCTGCCAGGGTCGGGCCAAAGTCCGAGTAGCGCTCCCGGATGATGCCAATCACTTCGGCATGCAAAGTCGTCGGATAGCAGCGGTTGCTGGGCCTGCCACGCCGTCGTGACACCAACGCCTGTGGGCCATGCTGGCCGTACGCCTTTGCCAACCGAAACACCTGACGCCGCCCAAGTCCCATCAACGCCGCGGCTTCCGTTACTTTGATCCTGCTTGCTGCCAGATCCTGCAACACGCTCATCCGGTCGATCTCCGTCCGGCTCATCGCAATCACCGTCATCGGCCCAAAACTCCCCAACCAAAACCGTGGAGAGTGACATCTCTATCTGGGCCAACGGTGACTTCTCTATCTGGCGTCTACACCGAGCCTTCGCGTAATGAACGGTTATGGAATGGCTGCTTGTGGCGCTTTTCGGACGTAGCCGACCTGACTGGCGATGTCAGTTCATTGGGGCGAAGCGGACGTCCCCGACAGCGCAAGTCACTTCCGAAATGACCCTTGCGGACATTCTGAAGGTGTAGATTTCGATTTCTGCGGTCCGCTCCAGCTTCCCTCGCGGAAGTAGCGGAACTCGAGAGGTTGGAACTCGTTCAGAATAGACCTGGCTCACCAGCGGAGGTTCGCCATGCCAGCAACCGAAATGAAGGATCACGTTTATAAGATCCTAGAACTCGTAGGATCTTCCGAAAAAAGCATCGAAGATGCCGTTCAAAATGCCATCACCCGCGCATCAAAGACCATTCGCGAGATGAAATGGTTCGAAGTCGTCCAAACGAGAGGCCATATCGAAAAAGGCTCTGTTCGACATTACCAAGTTACTTTGCGAGTCGGATTCACACTAGAGGAGTAGTTCTATCGGGGAAAGCGGAAGTGAGTCTCAGATTGTTAAACTGGCGCGAATGACTCTCGCGGACATCGGGCCTGAGCAGCATCCAGGCCGGTTGTTTGCTATTTCACACTCGCCGTTCGGCTCAAGGCTGCTATACTGGCCTGCAGCCAACAGGATCGCCCCATGCCGACCGCGGGCTTGGCCCCCCTCGACGAGACCATCACGATCGAGGAGCTCGCGCGCGATCCTTATCCGATCTACAGGCGCCTGAGACGCGAAGCGCCCGTGTTACGGGTCAGATCCGTGGGCCGCACCTTCCTCACCAAGGCCGCCGACACCAAATACGTGAAGGACAACGCGGCGTTGTTCAGCTCCGACGACCCGAACACGCCTATGAAGCGTGCCTTTCTCGCGCACACGCTGATGCGCAAGGACCACGACGAGCACCGGACCGAACGCATGGCGATGATGCCGGCCTTGATGCCGAAGACGATCGAATCCGTCTGGGCGCCGCTGTATGCAAAACTGGCCGCGGCGTATCTTGACCGGTTGCCGCGCGGCGAGGTGGTCGATCTCTTTCCCGCTCTCGCGGGACCGCTTGCCGCGCGGATTCTGGCGCATGCAATGGGCGTTCCGGACGCGAGCGATGAGGACATGCAGCGTTGGTCGCAGATGCTGATCGACGGCGCCGGCAATTTCGGCTGGACGCCGGGGCCTTTCGATGCGACCGACATCGCCAATGCGGAGATGGACCTATGTATCCGCGCCAACGCCGAACGCGTGCGGGCCGAACCGGATTCCTCAGCGCTCTCCTTCATGGTGAACGCGAAGAATCCGATTCCAGAAAGCCAGATGATCGCCAATGTAAAGATCGCGATCGGCGGCGGCATCAACGAGCCGCGCGACGCCCTGTTGACGATCCTCTACGGCCTGTTGACCAATCCGGATCAGCTTGACGCCATGCGCGCAGGCGGCAAATGGCGCTCCGCCTTCGAGGAAGGGGTGCGGTGGGTGGCGCCGATCCAGGCGAGCTCACGGCTCGTTATGGAGGACACGGAGATTCGCGGCTGCTTCATCCCGAAGGGCGACACCGTGATGACGATCCAAGCGTCGGCCAACCGAGACGAGGAGATCTTCGAAGATGGCGAGAACTACAATGGGCTGCGCGAGCCTAATCCTCACCAGGCCTTTGGCAACGGCCCGCATCATTGCGCGGGCGCGCACCTGTCGCAGCGAACCGTTGGCGTCATCCTGCTGCCTATGCTGTTCGAGCGCTTCCCCAACATGACCTTGCCTGATCCCTCGAGCGTGCGCTGGCACGGATTCGGTTTCCGCGGCCCGCTCAATCTGCCGGTTCTCCTGCATTAGGACCGTCGCGAGGGAGAGACGTTTTTTATTTTGCCTCATCCGCTGCCGTAGATCGTCCGCAATTCCCCTTAAGACGCTTGCCGGCGGGTTGCGCGGCAGGTTTTTCGCGTGAATCACCTCTCGTTGGTCCTGCTCGCCGCGCAAGCTAACAATGCCATTGAATAATATCGGGATGTCGCCTATTGGCGCAAAACCGACATCCGTGGATATTTGCGCTTCTGCACCGTTCGGCCTCATTGTGCGTCTTTGATAGCGCTTCGGGTACGACGCCCGCGGCGAACCGATGGAGCACAAACATGACGCATTCGGCGGAACGAGCAGTCCTTGCCGGCGGCTGCTTCTGGGGGGTGCAGGATCTGCTGCGCCGGTATCCCGGCGTGATTTCAACCAGGGTGGGCTACACCGGCGGCGAGGTGCCCAACGCGACGTATCGCAACCACGGCGATCACGCGGAAGCCATTGAGATTACCTTCGATCCGCAAACCATCAGCTATCGAAAGCTGCTGGAATTCTTTTTCCAGATCCATGATCCCTCGACGTTGAACCGCCAGGGCAACGACCGGGGAGCGAGCTACCGATCGGCCATCTTCTATACCAGCGACGAACAGAAGCGGATCGCGGAAGACACCATCGCCGATGTCGATGCTTCCGGCCTTTGGCCCGGCAAGGTTGTCACGGAGGTCGCACCCGCCGGACCGTTCTGGGAGGCCGAGCCCGAGCATCAGGATTATCTGGAGAAGTATCCGGACGGCTACACCTGTCATTTCATTCGGCCGAACTGGACACTGCCGCACCGGTATGAGAAAGCTAAGTCAGGCGCGAGCGGAGTTTCGGCAGCGTGACAAAAGGCTCCGATCTGCTAGTGGCCGCCCTCGAGAACGAGGGCGTCGCGTACATCTTCGCCATTCCCGGCGAGGAGAATCTCGACGTGCTGGAGTTGCTGCGGCGCTCGAAGATCAAGCTTGTGCTGACGCGGCACGAGCAGGCTGCGGGCTTCATGGCGGCCACCTATGGGCGTCTCACCGGACGCGCGGGCGTTTGCCTGACGACGTTGGGTCCCGGTGCTCTCAATCTGACGACGGCTGCGGCCTACGCGCATTTGGGCGCGATGCCGATGGTCATGATCACCGGACAGAAGGCGATCCGGAGCAGCCGTCAGGCACGCTTCCAGATCGTCGACATCGTCGCGACCATGCGACCGCTCACCAAGATGGCGACGCAGATCGTCTCCGCCCTGAGTATTCCGACTCTGGTTCGCGATGCCTTCCGGGTCGCGCAGCAGGAGCGGCCGGGCCCGGTGCATCTCGAACTGCCCGAGGACATCGCGGCCGATGAAGCCGCTGCGGACATTATTCCCTCTCATGTCGTCGAGCTTCCGGTTGCGCCTGCAGTGGCCATCGAGCGCGCCGCAGCCATGATCATGGGCGCCGTCAGGCCTCTCGTCATGCTGGGCGCTGCGGCGAGCCGCCCGCAGCTCGCCGAGCCACTGTCGGCATTCGTGCGAAGATGCAAGATCCCATTCTTCAACACCCAGATGGGGAAGGGTGCCGTCAATGCGGGCTCCAATCTCTATATGGGTACGGCCGCGCTATCGGAACGGGATTGGGTTCACAAGGCCATCGACCAGGCCGACCTGATTATTTCGATCGGCCATGATACCGTCGAGAAGCCTCCTTTCCTGATGGGCCATAATGGACCGCAGGTTATCCATGTCGGCGCTACGCCGGCGACGGTGGAGCAGGTATACTTCCCGCAGGCGGAGATCGTCGGAGACGTTGGCGCCAGCCTGGCAAGCCTGGCCGATCGCCTGGAAGGCAAGCTACCCAATGCCTCGGCATTGCTGGGTTTGCGGGAAGGCATTCTAGCCCACCTCGCCGAGCGTTCGACGGAGGATCGGTTTCCACTGACGCCTCAGCGCATTGTGCACGACGTCCGCCAGGTCATCCCGCCGGACGGCATCGTTGCCCTCGACAACGGCATGTACAAGATCTGGTTCGCTCGCAACTATCGCACCAGCGTTGCAAATACGCTGCTGCTCGACAACGCCCTCGCGACCATGGGGGCGGGTCTTCCTTCGGCGATCGCGGCGTCGCTGATCCATCCGAACAGACGCGTGCTTGCCGTCTGCGGTGACGGCGGCTTCATGATGAATTCGCAGGAGCTTGAGACGGCCGTGCGGCTCAAGCTGAACCTCGTCGTATTGGTGCTCGAGGACTGCGCCTACGGTATGATCCGATGGAAACAGGAAGTCGACGGGTTTACCGACTTCGGCCTCGACTTCGGTAATCCCGATTTTGTTGCCTATGCGAATTCATACGGCGCCAAGGGTTCCCGCGTCGGCAAGGTCTCGGAACTCTCGACGATGCTGGAAGCTGCGTTCAGGGAAGGCGGCGTGCAGCTCGTTGTGGCGCCCGTCGACTACAACGAGAATATGCGCGTGCTCGTCAACGAGCTGCACTCGGTAGCCCAGGCTGTACACAGCCTGGGCTAAAAGCCGACGTTCAGGGAACGTCGGGTCTTGGCGCAAAGCTGCCGTTCACGGGCATGTGCATTCGGAGTGCTCCCATGCGGAAGGTGCCGCGGTTCGACGCGCCCGGCACATCTGCGGCAGCGACGCTGTCCCCAAGTGCCAGTGGCATGGAGCCATCCCGTTCGAGGCGGCCCGGCCGACCGGTGCTATCGCTGACAACCTGACCCAGTTGCCTTATGACAGTTCTGGCACTGGTCGTTGCCAGCAAGCTATTTGATTGGCACGGCGGAATGCATAATGATGCATCGCAATTCCAGGACAAGAGACATTCAGAGCAAATGA
This sequence comes from uncultured Alphaproteobacteria bacterium, assembly GCA_963722265.1. Taxonomy (GTDB): domain Bacteria; phylum Pseudomonadota; class Alphaproteobacteria; order Rhizobiales; family Xanthobacteraceae; genus Bradyrhizobium. Next base: position 1,661,394 of record CAVRKR010000006.1, read on the forward strand.
CGATAGCGCGTGGCGAGGGATTCATCCGAAGGCACGGTCTGTGGACTGAAGATCAGCACCATCAGGCCCTTATTGTCAGGGAGCGAGTTGGCAAAGAGAAGCTGAAGCTGTTCCGCGTCGCATGGGCCGACCCTCATGGCGTTTCGCGTGCGAAGACCGTCACCGCCCCTGCCTTCCTCGGCGCGCTTGATAACGGTTACAATATCAATGTTGCGACCGCGACGCTGGATGCGTCGGGTGCTCGTACCTTCTCCTCCTTCACCCGCGGTGGGGGGATGGATCTCGAGGAGATGACCGGCTCACCGAACCTGATCATCGTGCCGGATCCCGCAACATTTCGCGTGTTGCCTTGGGAGCCCGATGTCGGTTGGGTCCTGTGCGACGAGTACTTCACCTCGGGAATGCCGTTCCATTTTTCGCCACGGCATCTGCTCCGTCGGCAACTCGCGCGGCTCGCCGTACGCGGGCTGCGGTGCGTGGTCGGCCTGGAAGTGGAATGGTATCTGCTGGGCCTCGCCCAAGATCATCTTACAGCCGAGAATATCGGAGCTCCCGGACTGAAGGGCCGCGCGCCCGCGACCTTTCCGGTCGAACCCGGCTTCTCGTTTCATTCCGAAACCAACATGGATATGATGCAGCAGCCTATCGAGGCGCTGACCGACGCGATGGAGCATCTGGGCCTGCCGCTACGCTCGATCGAGAACGAGTGGGGCCCGGGCCAGCTCGAATGCACCTTCGCGCCGCGCGACGCGCTCGAAGCCGCAGACAATCTCGTGCTGTTCCGCACCGCCACGCGCCAGCTCTGTCGGCGCATGGGCTATCTGGCGACGTTCATGAGTTCGACCGGCACTCCCCGGTTATTATTCGAGCGGCTGGCACTTGCACCAGTCGCTGGTCGCGGGCGACGAAAATGCCTTCATGCCGAGAGAGGATGGAGAGCTGCTGTCGCCGCTCGGCCGAGCCTATCTCGGTGGGCTGCTGCACCACGCGCTGGCCTCGACTATCTTCGCCAATCCAACCATTAACGGCTACCGGCGCTTCCGCGCCAACTCGCTGGCACCGGACCGCGTCGCCTGGTGTTCGGATCACCGCGGCGTAATGCTGCGCGTGCTGGGCGGTGCAAACGACCCAGCCAGCCGAATCGAGAACCGGATCGGCGAGCCGTCCGCCAACCCCTATCTCTACATCCTTTCTCAGATCGTCGCGGGTCTCGACGGCATTGATCATTCGCGTGATCCCGGACTTCCGGACACTGATCCCTACACCAGCAACCGCGCGATGCTGCCGAAGAGTCTTGCCGAGGCGCTCTCGCTGATGGCGAAGGATACGCTTTTCCGCAGCGAACTCGGCCAGACCTTTGTCGACTATTACGTCCGGTTAAAACAGACCGAGATCGGACGTTTCGAAAAATTTGTCACCGAGAACAGCCTCGATCCCGCGTCCGAAGCCACCACGGCATGGGAGCAGGATGAATATTTCGACTTCTTCTGAGCGTCAAAGCCATGCGAAGGTGTCGGCACTGAACTGGTAAGGAACAAGGCAATGCCCCTGGAACGCGTTAAGGCGCCGGTACGCCAACATAACGCCCCGCTCTACGACTGGGACGAACTGGTGCAGGAGGATCGCGTCCATCGCTTGATCTATACCGATCCGGCGGTGTTTGACATTGAGATGACCCACATCTTCGGCGGCACCTGGGTCTATCTGGCGCACGAGAGCCAGATCCCAAATCCCAACGATTTCATCACCGGCAAGCTCGGCTTGCGTCCGCTACTGATCACCCGCGACGAGGAAGGCGGGATCCGCGCGCTCTACAACCGCTGCAGCCATCGCGGCACCACGATCTGCCGCTGGGAGAAGGGCAACAGCCGCTCGTTCCAGTGCCCCTATCACGGTTGGAATTTCGCCAACACCGGCAAGCTGCGCGGCGTACCGTGGCCGGACGGCTATGCCAGCAAGCTGGTCCGCGACGACAAGTACAATCTCGCTCAAGTGCCGAGGGTGGAATCCTATCGCGGCTTCATTTTCGGCACACTCAATCTTGCCGCGCCGCCGCTGCTTCAGCATCTCGGCCCGATTAAGAAGCCGATCGACGAATGGCTTGACCGCAATCCCGGCGGCAAGGTCATCGTCTGCGAGGCCAACCGGCTAAGATACAAGGGAAACTGGAAGTTGGCGTATGACAACTCAGGCGACGGCTACCATGTCGTTTTCTCGCACCGCTCATTGATCATGACCGAGAACCGCTTCGCCGACGAGGCGACGCAGAAGGGCATGTCCTACTACCAGAACTCGCCGGACGAACTGCCGATGTATTGCCAGTACATGGGCAACGGCCACCACTACAAGGACAAGCGACCGAATTTGCAAGCTCGTCCGGGCGGGCTGTGGGCCATAGAATCGCTGCATCCCGGCATGGAGCATGTGCAGGAAAAGCTACGCACGAACTATGGCGAGCGGGCCGAGTTGATGTTGGATCTCGCCGGCTCCGAGCCGGTCAACATCAACGTGTTTCCCAACCTGTCGCTGCTCGGTAACCACATCCAGGTGTTCCAGCCGGTCGCTTTCGACGAGACGGACGCAATCTGGTTCGGCACCAAGATAGAGGACGTCGACGGCGCGCTGGGCGAGGAGGTGGTAACCGACATCAACGCTCTGCGGATGCGCACGCAGGAGGGCTTCCCGAATTTCGGCGAGGTCGATGACGTCTCCAATTTCGAGCAGATCCAACGCGGGCTAGCAGCACCCGAGGACGAATGGATCTACATGAACCGGGGCTATGGCATTCCCGGCCGTATCCACACTCTGGACGATGGCACGATCAAGGGGCCGGCGACCGACGAGCTGTTCATGCGCGAATATATCCGCGAGTGGAAGCGGTTAATGAAGGCCGATCTCGACATTGCGATTCAGCGGGAGCCCTGAGATGAGCCCGCACGCTTCCAACAACCCGTCGCGGATCTCCTACTACGTTACCAACGAATACTATCTCGAACTGATCGCAGATTTCACCGATTTCCAGGACGATGCGCTCTGTGTTGCCGATCCGGCCGAGCGCGACCTTGCCCGCCAGCTGCTCGAGCAGGAGGCCCGCTTGCTCGACCGGCTTCTATATGAAGAGTGGCTCACGCTGTTCACGCCGGAATGCGCCTATTGGATTCCTTCGACGCCCGAAGGCGGTGATCCCCGCACCGAGATCGCGATATCCTTTGATGACCGACGTAGGCTCGAAGACCGGGTATTCCGGCTCCGCACCGGCTATGCCTGGTCGCAAGCGCCGGCGTCACGGACCGCGCGCATGATCTCGAATGTAGAGGTCTTTGGATGCGGCCGGGACGACCAGCAAATGGTGCGCTCAAACTTCTCGATTTCGGAGTTCTGGGACGGCGAGATCCGCGTGCTCGCCGGCTGGGCCGCACACCGCCTCCGAAAGATTGAAGGTGTTTGGAAAATCTCCGCGAAACAGGTCAACCTCCTAAATTGCGACCAGTGCATCCGCAATCCCAGCATTATCCTCTGAAGGCGACGATGCCTGATATCGAGATCTACACGACCCGCTTTTGCCCATATTGCAACGCCGCCCGGGCGCTGTTGAAACGCCGTGGCATCGTCTTTCGCGAGATCGACATTGCTGGGAACTGGGAGCGCCGCGACGAGATGATTCGACGTGCCAAGGGCTGCGCGACGCTGCCGCAGATCTTCTGTGGCGACTTGCATATTGGAGGCGTTTCAGAATTGAGGAGCCTCGATGCTAGCGGCAGGCTTGACCAAATCCTCACCCGCCATGACCTCCGAATTTTTGGTGCATGATGTTGGTGTTCTCCGACATCAAACTCAAAATCGACGGGGCAAAACGCAACGGGGCGGATGATACCTATGCCGATCCAGCGAGCCGGCTCGATGGTTGACCCGCCACAACCCAAACCCGGTGTCGCCGATCCGGTGAAGGCTGCTTTTCTGCGCGAGCCTGTCGTCTTGGTGGTTGCCGTCCTGGTGGGTCTTGTGCATGCGGCCACCGCCGGTCGCTACGATGCTCAGCGCAACGAGCTTTATTTCCTCGCCTGCGGCTGGCACCCGGATTTCGGCTATGTCGATCAGCCGCCGCTGGTTCCGTTGATCGCCGCCGCCACGCAGGCCTTCGGCGTCAATATCTGGCTGCTACGCCTGCCGGCTACGATCGCGGCGGTAGGGTTGGTGTTTCTGGCCGCAAGCTTCGCCCGTTTGCTTGGGGGCGGTGCCAGAGCGGCCGCATTCGCGGCGATCGCGGCGGGCATTGCACCGGGGCTTGCAGGGCTCACCTCGCATCTGACGACCTCGACCTTCGAGCCAATCGTCTGGACCGATGCTGCCTTTCTCTTGGCACGGGCAGTCCTGCACGACCGGCGTTCGGATCTGATCTGGACGGGGGTTTTGGCGGGCGCCGCCATGGAAGCCAAATGGGGTATCGCGGTCTGGCTAGTGGCGCTCGGGATAGGTGCGGTCGTGACGCCGGCGCGCCGTATTTTGTCCTGGTGGCAGCTTTGGCTCGGCGCTGCGATCTCAGCCGTGTTGTTCGCGTCGAATCTTGCCTGGCAATGGCAGCATGGCTGGCCCTTCTTCGACGTTATCCTGCCGCATCTCGACAGCCAGAAGAATTTCACTGGCCCGTTTTGGCTGTTCGAGTGGCGGCAGGCGATGTCGATGAACCTGTTGTTGGCGATCTTGTGCGTGGCCGGCCTGCTCGGACCCTTCCTCGATCGCCGCTTGGCCGAGGTGAGGTTTCTTTCGCTGGGATTTGCCGTCACGACGGCGTTCTATTTCCTTCAGCGCGGCACTAATTACTATCTGTTCCCGGTCTATCCGACGATGTTTGTCATTGGCGCTGTGTTCTGCGAAGGGCTCAACGTCTGGATAACGCGCGGCTGGATCGCTGCGGCGATCGCCGTCAGTCTTATGTTTGCACCGATCGCGCTTCCTATATTCCCACCCGCGCAGCTCCAGCAATACATGGAAGTGACCGGCATCAGGCCCGCACCGATTGAGGCCGCCGGCGTCGGCGCGCCGTTGACGCAGAGTTTGTCGGACGAATTTGGCTGGCGCGAACTGGAGCAGAAGGTCGCCGCGGTCTTTCGTCAGCTACCGCCTGAGGACCAAAAGCGCGTGGCGATCCTGGCTTCGAACTACGGACAGGCCGCTGCCATCGATGTTTATGGGGCGGCTGATGGCCTGCCGCGGGCGCTGAGCGGCCACAATCAATACTGGCTGTGGGGCCCGCGCGGCTATGACGGTTCGCTTGCCATTAATATCGGCGGCGATCCCGATCGCTGGCGGCGCATTTGCGGTTCGGTCGATATTGTGGACAGCACCAGCGATCCCTATGCGATGCCCTACGAAAACAATCGTCCAATCTTCGTCTGCCGGGACCTACGAATACCCGTGGCCCAGTTGTGGGGTAGGTTGAAGCGTTTTCGGTAGACGCCATTGGCCTCTTGCGAAATTCAAATGTCGCAAATTGGCGCGAAGCGGTCGTTCACATAAACCGGGGAAGAAGAGATCGACCAGCATGCCTGGCTCGACCCGAAGAACGGGGTCATCTACGTCCGCAACATCGCCGCTGCTCGATTTCGACCGGTTCGACGTGGGCTCGCAGCCGATCGTTGCGCCGGTCAACAGTCGTGGCCAGATTGCGTTTTACGTAGCGGGGTTGGTCGAGGGTCTCTCGCCGGTCGCCCGCGCATATTTCGCTGCTGGCGGCCTGGGCATTCTGATTGGCGACGGCCAGCTCAACTATCGCCCCGAGCAAATTCTAGAAGCCTACTATGCCTTCAGCCTCAACAAATGGGCAACGCTCACCTTCGACTATCAGTTCGTCGATAATCCCGGATACAATGCCGTCCGGGGACCGGTTTCAATCTTCACCGGACGCTTGCACGCGCAGTTTTGAGGGCTATCTGATGAAGCGGCTTTTCGGTCATCACCGGGTAAGCGAGCGCATGCTATTAGATACCCTCTCATGCCGCCAATTCATGCAGGAGAGCCGCTTTCTGCAGTTGGTCCGCCGCTGGAGTCAGTCGCAAGCCTTTGACGAGACCAATGCGTGTCAGGGTCAGTAGGGCGACAGGGTCGCACAAATCGGCGGAAGCGCCGGCTGCAAGCATCGCAATTGCACTTTGCTCATCCTCGTTGAGATCACTCCAAGAAATGCCGTCCATCACGTCCTCCCATTGAATTGCCCGCGCGATAGTCCGGCCTGTGGTCTTAAGGATTTATTAAAAATGACCGCGGGCGGTTGGGATGTCCGCGACGTTCGCTTCTGGCACCAAACGGACATGGCGTGATGTCCGGTTTTAGTCTGTTATGCGCTCCATAGCGGACTTGGGCAGCTACGTTCAATAGAGCCTCGATGATCCACTGCATCGACGACAAGATCATCGATGAGCGACGCTTGCCCGTAAGTATGCGAACTAAGAGCAGGTAGTTGTGTTACCTATCCGGTTGCACGTTACCGGACCCGAGGCGCTGACCGAGATAGGATCGGCAGAGGGCTGATCTGCTACTCGCGAGAAGGTGATCCGGGTCACAGTCGTGGCGAGAGCGTTGCGCCACAGTGGCCGCATCAGCGACGGATGGTCCGCACTGTGGCTTGGATTAGGAGGATACAATGACCAGCAATACTCAGAGTAAGGACAATCGCATTTTGACAGATGCAGAATTGAATGGCGTCTCGGGCGGGGCGCGCACCAATGGGGACAATCCATTCGTGCAAGTGGTTTCGCTTGCGGAAAAGGAAACCTTTTACAAATGCAGTTTCTATTCCGACCAAGGTTGGAAGTGTTGAGCGTGTGACCTCGTAGCGTAGATAGCGTGTCGGCTTGCTTGCGTGCCAGCGGCGGCGCGTTCAGCCGACGCCCGGATCGAACTGCTGTAAATGGATTCGCGTGACTTGGTGCCCATAGCGCTGTTGGGTGACAAACAAGGTTAGTGCTGCGGCATCTTATACGCCTGCGCGATGTCCTCATCAGTCAGACTTGCGCGTATCCGCGTCCATGAAGTCAAAAACTTGGCTTTGCAGTCGTCGAGGTCGATGCCGTTTCCGCTATCGTCGTCGAGCGATGGCTGATCGTACACGTTGCAGCCCCACCACCAATGCGTGGCGCTGACTTTCATGATCCTGCCTATCGGTATCCCCCGCCAGATCACGGTGAAGTCGTTGACGCGGTAGTTGCCGCCGATCTGGGTGACATGAAAGGCAATGGTTTCGGGGCCGGTCATTTGGGTTAACCTAGCGCGCATTGAGTATAAGTGCGGCTTGAGGCGGTGCGGAATACAGGCTGCATCCGAATTGACGTAGTGTCCTAATGCCCCGCCGCGAATGTCCAAAAGGGGCGGCCCCGGCGCGTATTCGCCGTTTCTATTTTGCCCAGACCGGGAACTCCCTTAAACTTGCTTAGTGCCGGTTGGTCGCTTCCAAGAACTTGAGAACTGATTCCGATACCTCGTCGTACTCAACGTAGCGTCGGCGCAGCTCGTCCGCGATGTCCACGGTCACGTCACGCGACCAGCCTTGGGCGGCGTTGAAGGCGATGATCCGGACCGGATTTTCATATTGCCCGTCGAGCAAGTTCCGGACCAGCGTCGCGCGGCTAGTTCCCGCTTCGTCGGTCTCACGCCACGCCCTGCCGAGACGGCCGAAGTCGTCCAGCACGAGATAGACGTCGGGGTTTGTATCGTCGGGCACGAGGGAAGCTGAACGCGGCATGACGCAACTCCAACTACTTTTTTTGCCAATGCCCCCGGTAGCTCCTTCAAAATCAACAAGAGCCCATCATAGCAATCGAATGGTTGCAGCGGAAGTTCGCGCGGCGCTCTTACCCGAATTGACATTAGAACAAAAACAGAACATTCTGGCCGACCTGTCAATTGGGATTTTTCCCGATGCCGTCAGCCCCCAACCCACAATCCGACGACGCCGACCAAATTAGAGGCGGCAGCGGACCAAGCCATCGCGGCCTGCGGCGGCGATGCGCGTGAGGCGGTCAAGGCGCTGATCGTCGCCAACCATTTTCTCGAAACCGAACTGGAGAAACTGAGGGCTGCGGTCTCGCCCGGTTATGCGCGACTGCCGCGTGATCGGAAGGATTGGTATGACTAAGGATGCCGATGGGGATGTCAGTTGTTGGGGGAGATGCAGACATCGGAATTAGAAGCAGCGACTTCCGCCTTTGACCCAATTCTGACATGACCCAATTCTCTGACATTGACAATGCCCGGCGGCGCCCCGATGCTCGTTTCGCTCGCACGTCGTTGGCCGCCGCTGGCGAGGAGATCGTATGAGACGGCGCATATTCCTCACGACACTTTGCAGCGCTCTGGCGTGGCCGCTCGCGGCGGGATCGCAGCAGCGCATCGCGCGGATCGGTTATCTGGCGGCGCAATCGATCGACAAGGATGCGCCGCTCTACGAAGCGTTTCGGGCCGGCCTCAGCGATCTCGGCTACGTCGAGGGCAAGACCATCGAAATCTTGCCCCGGTTACTCGAGCAAGGGGAGACTCAGCTGGCCGCGCTGGCGCAAGAACTCGTCGATCTCAAGGTCGAGGTGATTGCCACCGCGGCGTCCGGCGTCTACGCCGCGCACAAGGTGACGAAGACCGTGCCGATCGTCGTCTGCGCGGGCGGCGACCTCGTGGCGCTCGGGTTGGCTGAGAGCCTCGCGCATCCCGGCGGCAACATCACGGGATCGGCGATCCTGGGGCCGGAACTGGTCGTTAAGCGAACCGAGTTTCTGAAGCTCGTCAAGCCGTCGATAGCGACCCTGGGGCTGCTTATGCCCCGAGGTTCGTCCGCCACCGCGAACTACCTTCGTGTGCTGGACGCGCCGACGAAGGCGCTGGGCGTGACGGTGACGCCGATCGAGATTTCCAACGTCGACGACTTCAACCGGGCGTTGGCCGAGGGCCCCGGCGCGTCGGTCGCGGCCCTCGTCGTAAGCGACCTCATCCCCGACTCCGCGACTATCGCCGCCGCCGCCGAGCGTCGCGGCCTGCCGACGGCGGGCACGTTCTCCTTCGCGAAGAGCGGCGGGCTCGTCGGCTACGGCGTCGACTTCCCCGCGCTTTATCGCCGCGCCGCCGCCTTCGTCGATAAGATTCTCAAAGGCGCGAAGCCCGGCGACATTCCCATCGAACAGGCGTCCCGGTTCAAGACAATCGTCAATCTGAAAACCGCCGCCGCGCTCGCCCTCGACATCCCCGCAACGATGCTCGCGCTCGTTGACGAGGTGATCGAATAATTCTGCCGTTTGTTGCGGTGCATGAGTCTCTTGTTGGCACAACCCGGTCATGCAGCCGTGGTCGCGTCATGTCCGCTATCGGGGCCACAGCAGACCTAATTTGCTCGCAGCGTGGATCCCAGGTTTGCGCCAGCGGCGCCTTGCGATACATCGCGGCATAGGCGTCGCGCTCGCTGCCGGAACGCGCCAGCCGCGGGCTTGCCTAGGAAATCCCTTCAAAATCCGTTGGCTCAGCTGCCCCGATAGGTCGCGAAGTACCACGGCGCGCAGAGCATCGGGACATGGTAATGCTGGGCGGCATCGAAAATCGCAAACCGCACCGGTACGACATCGGAAAGCGCGTCCGCCGATTTGAAATGCTCGCCAACATGGAAGCGCAGCTCGAATTGCCCTGTTCGCGCGGACGCCGCCGGCAGCATTGGCGCATCCGTGCGTCCGTCCGGATTGCTGCGCGTCTTGTTGAGCAGGGTCGGCGGTTCGGTTGCGACGTCGTACAGTTCGATCTGAAGGCCGGAAAGCGGACGCCCGGTGGCGATGTCTAGGACATGGGTGGTGATGCCGGTCATGGGACTTTTGCCTTTACAATTTGGAACCAGGGACGATGGCGGCCTTAGCTGCCGCGCGAATAGGTGTAGCTCCACGGACCGAACTGGATCGGCAGGTGGATGCGCTCGTTGATGTTGGCAATGCGAATGCGCACCGGCACTTTGGTCAGAAACGGCGGCGTGGGCAGCTTTGCTTCCTTGCGCGCGAAATATTCGCCCGCGTACAGCAGCAACTCGTATTCGCCGGGCTGATAGGATTCACCGACCAGCAACGGGTCGTCCGAGCGTCCAGTGGCGTTGGTGATGATGGTACGAACCAGTTTGTAGCTTTCGCCTTCACGTTTCGAGAAATCGATACGCATGCCCGCGGCGGCCGAGCCATGATAGATATCGATCGCATGAACCGTCAGTCGCGGGCTGACGCCGGCCTGCACGACGGGTCCGGTCCCTTGGGCGGGTGCCGGCGTTTGCGCCGCCACCGCGGCTGGCAGCAGGGCGGCGGCGCCGAGCGCGAGGCCCGACAGTGCGAACTGCCTGCGCGCTGGCTGTAACAATTCGTTTTTCGCCATTATTTTTCCTCCTTGGGGGTTGCCGGAAGCGGATAGGGGGCACGAGATAGTCAGCCGGTCACAATCGCGTCGATGCGCTTGCGGGTGATGAATCCGATCTGGTCGATTGCCGCGTGGCGCTCGACCTCGTTGGTTTGTGAGGTGCGGCTACGCATCGCCGCGAAGATTTGCTGCTTGGTGTTGTCGCGCACGGCGATGATGAACGGGAAGCCGTGCCGCTCGCGGTAGGTGCGATTGAGCTGCTGCATTTCAGCACGCTCGGCGCCGGTCAGCGCATTGAGGCCGGCGCTGCCTTGCTCGCCGGTGGACTCTGTTGTCATGGTGCCGGCCTGCGCCTCGCGACCGGCCAGTTCCGGATGCGCGCAGAGGAAGGCCAGCCTGGTTTCCTCCGGCGCCTGACGCACCACATCGAGCATCGCCGCATGCAGCGCCTCTACGCTGCCGAAGGGACGCAGCGACCATGCCGATGCTGCGACCCATGGTGAATTCTCGAAGGTCGGCCCGAGCACGGCGACGAAGGCGTCGCGATCCATCGCATTGAGCGCGGCAAGAGCGACTGCGGCTGCCATGTCAGTGGGCCAGCGCCGGGGCGCCGATCGGCTGCTTGTTGAACGCCGGCACGAAATAGAGGATTAGCAGGGTCGCGCAGATCTCGACGGCTGCGACCACGTACAAGCCCGGCGCGAGGCTCCTGGTCGCGGTCTTGATGGCTCCCAGCATCCATGGCGCGCCAAAGCCGGCGAGGTTGGCGATCGAGTTGATCAGCGCCACGCCGCCGGCGGCGGCGGCACCGGCGAGGAAACGGTTCGGCATCTGCCAGAAAACTGGAATGGCGCTCATCGTTCCGACGATGGCGAGCGTCAGCGCCAGCAGCACCACGGCAGCGCTCTGGTTCAGGAAAATGGCGACCACCAGCAGCGAGCCCGAGCCGAGTGCGGCGGCCAGCGCGCAGTGGTAGCGGGATTCCTGCTGCAGGTCGGAATGATAGCCGTTCCAGATCATGCCGCCCGCTCCGCAGATATAGGCTGCCGCCATGATCCAGCCCACCGCGAGCGGATTGTCGAAGCCGACTTCCTTGACCAGCGTGGGGCCATAGAAGGTCAGCGAGGAATTGGCGGCGATGATGCAGAAGAAGATCAGGATCAACAGCCACATCCGGCCATTTTTCAGCGCGGCCAGCATGCCGTGTTCGCGGCTGCCAAGCGACTGGCGGTCACGCTCCATGTCTGCGAGCACGAGTTCGCGCTGGCGCGTGGTCAGCCACTTCGCGTCCTCGGGCTTGTCGGTCAAATAGAAGAAGGTGATGAAGCCGGCGATGACGGAGGGAATGCCCTCGGACAGCAGTACCCATTGCCAGCCGGCCCAGCCATTGATGCCTTGCATCCCGTTCATGATGGCGCCCGCCAGCGGGCCGCCGATCACGCCGGCAAAGGCGGAGGCCGACATGAACATGCCGAAAGCGGCGGCGCGCCGGTCGTTGGGAAACCAGTAGGTGAGGTACAGGATGATGCCGGGATAGAAGCCGGCCTCGAACACGCCGAGCAGGAACCGCAGCGCATAGAACATCGCGGGCGTTTGTACGAACATCGTCGCTATCGATGTAAGGCCCCAGCCGATGGTGATGCGCATGATGGTCTTTCGCGCGCCGATCTTCTGCAGCAGCAGATTGCTCGGCACCTCGAAGAAGAAGTAGCCGAGAAAGAAGATGCCGGCGCCGAAGCCGTAGACCGCCTCGCTCCATTTCAGGTCGTCGAGCATGGTCAGCTTGATGAAGCCGATGTTGACGCGATCGATCCAGGCCAGCACCCACAGCAGCATCAGGAACGGCACGAGGCGCTGGAAAATCCTGCGATAGGCGCCGTCCAATTCGGTCGTTGCCTCAGCAGCCATGCCACCCTCCGTTTCGCCGCGTGCCGGAGTAAATCCGACGCCATCTGAGCGAAAAATCAAGCAAATTCTATGCCGCGGATCGCAAAAAAGTAGATTACTTGATGGCTGCACGGCGTAGCATGTCGAAAGCAACAAGGTGGGTCACGCCGGTCAGCCCTGGGGTGTCTAAACCGACCTGGACGGCAAGTGCCTTCGCTTTAGCGATGGCATCGTCATCGTCTGTGCACGATAATCCTGCCTGGATCGACGAGCCGGTGACCATTTTCTCCCCTCGAAGTTTCGCGACGAAGGTAAATGAAATCGGCCACGTCTCTTCATGGCAGATAGTGTTGCAAAAGACGAAAGTTGCATCAGTCCGATTTTTTGGTGAAACCTTGAAACGAGAAGCGATCGATGATTCGGACAACCTCAGTCGCGCTACCGAAGTCGCCCATGAGTTTTGCGTAAGGTGACGAGGTCCCTCAGATCGTTACACGAAAACCGCGCCTGCGGCCCTCAGAATATTTGACACCTTCGGCAAAACGACTTTTGCAACACTATCGGCACAAAGCTGACATGGCTCCGCGGATAGCGATGTCCGCTTCTAGGTGAAAAGCAGACATCGCTATCCACTCTGATTTGCGAATGGCCGCTGTTGTGAAGGTTTGCGGATGCCGGCCCCATGGAGGTGGCGCGGCGCGCACCGGGGGCCGGCGTACGCAAACCTCCAAAGGAGGAAACCGCGGAAGATGTGGCGGGGTGGTGCGTCAGGCGCTATGGGGATTTGGACGCTGCCGGTCTTTTGCCGAGGTGGGTTGGGAGCTTTTTCGGCAGGCGATCGCGGGTGCGACGAAGCGGGTCGGTCGATTGCAAGGGGCAGAATCGGAGTTGCGCGGCGGAGATGGAACGACACGGCGACTATCGTGGGCAGCGCGACGGCGAGCATGGTCATTGCCGACCGATAGCCGGCGCAGCAGAAGTGCAGCACTGGGATGTTGCATCGAACGTGATCTGATCATGATGTGTCGATCCTGATCGCGGCGGGGGCTGCCGCGGGACGGGTGTGCGGCGAGCAGCCGCGCCGGAACCTCTCGATGATAATCATGCGACCGCCGCAGCATGGACACGGGTGCGCCAGCGGCTTGGGTTCGTCGACCTCGGCATCACTGTCATCCCTGATCTCGGGCTGTACCGCAGGCACGTCCAGTAGGCGGCGTGCATGGGCGATGCTACCGGCGCGCTTGCCGCTGGCGAGCAGGCCGTAGTGGCGAATGCGGTGGAAGCCTTGCGGCAGGACGTGGATCAGGAATCTGCGGATGAACTCGGCGGTGGTGAGTGTCATGATCTTCTGGCGATCACGATCTTCAGCGCGATAGTCCTTCCATCGGAAGGTCACGCCGTTGCGGTCGCAGGCAATCAATCTGCTGTTGGCGATGGCGACGCGGTGGGTATAGCGCGACAGATAGGCCAGTACGGCCTGTGGCCCGCCGAACGGGCGCTTGGCATAGACCACCCATTCGACGCGGCGCAGTGGGGCGAGATACGCGGCGAACGCCTGTGCGTCAGCGAGGGCGACGTGGCCGCCGAAGAACTTCAGGTGGCCGGCTTTGTGGGCCGCGATCAGCTTCTCCAGGAACAGTCGGCGGAACAGGCGCGAGAGCACGCGCACCGGCAGGAAGAAGCCGGGCCGGCACGCCACCCAGTGCTCGCTGTCGAGCGAGATGCCGCCTCCCGGCACGATCATGTGGATATGCGGATGATGGGTGAGCGCCGACCCCCAGGTATGGAGAACCGAGGTGATGCCGACGCGGGCGCCGAGATGCCTGGGGTCGGCGGCGATGGTGATCAGGGTCTCGGCCGATGTCTTAAACAGGATATCGTAGATTACCGCCTTGTTCTGATACGCGATATTGCTGACCGGCGCCGGCAACGTGAAGACCAAGTGATAGTATGGCACCGGCAGTAGATCGGCCTCGCGAGCCGCCAGCCATTCCTTTGCCACAGCCCCCTGGCACTTCGGGCAGTGCCGATTGCGGCAGCTGTTGTACGAGATCTGGGTGTGTGCGCACTTCTCGCAGCGCGCGACATGTCCGCCGAGAGCTGCGCTGCGGCAGCTCTCGATCGCCGACATCACCTTGAGTTGGCCGAGGCTGACATGGCCGGCATTGGCCCGGCGCCATGCCGGGCCGTGGCCGCGAAAGATGTCCGCGACCTCCAGCAATGGACGCGACACGAGCCGCGCGTCAGGCGGGCGGTTCGGTGTCCTCCTTGAGCTTGCCCGTAATGCGATCGAGTGGGCTCACGATCTCCCGGATGATCTTGGTGGCGACACGCGTATAGAGCGCGGTGGTGTCGAGCTTGGCATGTCCCAACAAGACCTGGATCACCCTGATATCGGTGTTCTGCTCCAGAAGATGCGTCGCAAAGCTGTGTCGCAGGGTGTGCGGGGACACCTGCTTGCCGATCTCGGCCATCTGGGCCGCGGTATCGCAGGCGCGCCTGAGCTGGCGCGCCGACATCGGGTTGACCGGGTTCATTCCAGGAAACAGCCACCCCTGTGGGCGTGCCACGTTGTACCAGGCGCGCAACAGCTCAAGCAGATGCGGTGAAAGCATCACGTAGCGGTCTTTGTGGCCCTTGCCCTGTTCGATCCGGATCACCATGCGCTTGCTGTCGATGTCGGATACCTTCAGCGCAACCACCTCGGACACTCGCAATCCGGCTCCATAGGCCACACTCAATGCCACCTTGTATTTGAGCCCCGGCGCCGCATTGAGAAAACGTGCAACTTCTTCTGGGCTCAGGATGACCGAAAGCTTGCGTGGCACGTGGATAAACTGGGTATGGTTCACGATGTCGGCACGTCCAAGCGTGATCTTGAAAAAGAACCGCAGTGTCGAGATGCTTTGGTTGAGGGTTGGAACGCCGGCGCCACTCGCTGCTAGATGAAGCTGATAGCGGCGCACGTCTTCGAAGCTCGCGGTATCGGGCGAACGGCCGAGGAAAGCGGCGAAGTGCTTGACCCTCTGCACGTAGTCATGTTGGGTCTTCGGCACGAACTTGCGGATCGTCATGTCTTCGATCATGCGCCGCCGCAGCGGGCTTATGGCCTTGTCGGTCATGAGGGATGCTCCTGTCTTGGTGAAGGTTGCGAACCCCTCATCTCAAGACAGGACGCCCCGTGGCGCTATCCTATTTGCCGTGCCGCCAGCCGCGGCGCCCTACCGCGCGAGCGGTTTCGTCCTGTGGCGCAAAGCGGTCGTTCGGCGAGCCGACGATCAAGCTGGAAGCGAAAGCCTGGTTGACATCGCTGTCGTGCCGGAAGGCGAAGGAGTTGGGTTATCCGCACGAATTGTGGACCACGCGGCTGCTCGCCCGCCACGCTCGCGGGTCCCGCCGAAGAGCACCCGTGCCTGGCGAACACGAAAATGGCCGTCGCGCGAGTAGCCGCGCCAGATTGGTCTTGCGCGCCATCGAGCGTCAGGATGTCGAAGGCATACGGCTGGACTTCGTCATCGTGCTTGCGCGAGTGCAGGACATTGAAATCGGGAACACCGTCAACCCCAAGGATGACAGCTTCGCCATCAACGAACTAATCTGCTCAACACGGGGACAACGAGAAGAGTTTTGCAAACGTCTCAGAAGTGACCGGAAATAGCCGGATCAAAATGGAAGGGGTTTGCAAAACCAGGTGAGAGATTTCAACGGCTTAGGCGGAAAGCCGTTGTGCTACCGTTACACCATTCCCCAAGAAATACCGGCTCAGAATCAAAGAGTTAATGATACTGTCGGCCGGTTGCCGCAGAGCGGATTTTCGAGAAAATCTCGCCAAGCGTGGGAGACCTTCTACTGTTCGGTCCCGGCGTTGGCAAGCAAGAGGTGAAGCCACGTTCCGCGGCGCGCATCGGATTCGCCGCGGGACCCCGGCTGGTGGTTTAACGCCGGTGGCGAGGATCGGAAACGACTGAGCGCGGACCCCGCAAACGGAAGTTGCCGCGCGTAACCCGCCGATACTTCGCCAAGTCCTGCCAACTTGCCCCTGCCAACCGGGCATGCAATGCTGAAAAGGCCAAGAAAACAAAGGACGTGCGGGTGGCAATGGTCCGCACATTCCAGCCTTCAAGAGCCTGGCATCGGGTGGGACCTCTCGGAGACGATCAGACATGAAATTCAAGAATATTCTCGGGCTGCTTTGCGCCGCCTCGATTTCAGTGTTGCCGGCGGGCAATGCTTTTTCGCAGGAGAAGACCGTCAAGATCGGCGCGGTATTTCCGCTCAGCGGCGGTTCTGCCAGTGCCGGCGTCCATGCCAAGGCCGCGATCGAAGTCGCGATGGATATCATCAACAACGCGCATCCCGGAGTTCGGCAATTTCCCGCTCGCCAAGAACGCCGGCCTCGCAGGTCTCGGCGGCGCCAAGGTCGAGGTGGTATTCGCCGACAACCAGGGCAGCCCGGCGACCGGACAGAACCAGACGCTTGCGGCTGATCACGGAAGAGAAGGTGGTGGCGATCACCGGCGCCTACCAGTCCGGCATCACACTGACGGCAAGCGCGATTGCCGAAAAATACGGAATTCCCTTCGTCAACGGCGAGTCGGTCGCCGCCAACCTGACCGAGCGCGGCTTCAAATGGTTCTTCCGCGTCACGCCGGTCGCAGCCGACTTCGCCAAGATCTTCTATCGACTTCCTTGGCGATATGAAGGCAGCCGGTGCCAAGACCGACAACGTTGCGGTCGTCCATGACACCACGGAATACGGCACCTCGGTCGCGAGCGTGATCGCAAGCGTCTTCAAGGAGAGGGGCCAGCCCATCGCGCTCGATATCGCCTACACTTCCAATGCGACGGACGTGCAGAGCCAGGTTTTGCAGCTCAAGGAGAAGAAGCCCGACGTCGTGATCATGATTACCTACACGTCGGATGCGATCCTTTATCAGAAGACCATGCAGTCGCTCGACTACAAGCCGCCGATGATCATCGCCGACGATTCCGGATACTCCGACCCATCGTTCATCAAGGCGGTCGGCAAGATCTCGCAAGGTGTCTTCAACCGCTCGTCCTGGAGCGTCGGCCCGCCGGGCTCGCCGACCGCCCTGATCGCCGAGATGTACAAGAAGAAGACCGGTGACGATCTGGACGATACCGCCGCACGCGCAGATGCAGGCGTTCTTCGTTCTCTGTGAAGCGATCGATCGCGCAGGCTCGACCGAGCCCGCCAAGATTCAGGCGGCGCTGAAGGCGACCGACCTCAAGCCCGATCAGCTGATGATGGGCTACAAGGGCGTCAAGTTCGACGAAAAGGGCCAGAACATGCTCGCGGCCGGTCTCATCATCCAGTTGCAGGACGGCGAGAACTACGTCGCGGTCTGGCCGAAGGCCAACGCCGCCAAATCACCCGTGCTACCCTTCAAGGGCTGGTGAAATATCGGGGGCGGGACGGATGACCCGCTCCCATTTGTGCTTTCGCGAAAACGAATCGAGAATTAACCCGCAAGATCCTCCGCCGGCATGTCCTCCATCCTTGTTCAGGTGATTGTCGGCGGCCTCCTGCTGGGCGCGGTCTATGCGTTGTTCTCCTCAGGCCTCACGCTGGTCTGGGGCATGATGAACATCGTCAATTTCGCGCATGGCGATTTCGTCATGCTCGGCATGTATGTCGCCTTCGTGGTCTGGACGCTGTTCGGTGCAGGTCCTTGGGCGGGCGCGCCGCTCGCCGTGCTGGTGCTGGCGACGCTTGGCGTCATCGTCTATTTCGGACTGATCCGCGACATCATGAAGGGGCCGATGCTGGCCCAGATTCTCGGCACGTTCGGGCTCGCGCTTTTGCTGCGCTATTCGGTCTTCTGGTGGTTCGGCGCGAACTTCCTGTCATTGCCGGAAAATCTCGTCGGCGGCACGTTCGATGTTATGGGCTTGCGAATCCAGGCTTCGCGTCTGCTGGCCGGCGTGGTCGCGCTGCTCGTGACGCTCGGCTTGCATCTGCTTCTGACGCGCACCTCGCTGGGATCGAAAATGCTGGCGGTTGCGGAGGATTCCACGGCGGCGCAACTGATGGGCATCCGTCCCGACAGCATGCAGGCGATCGCCTGGGCGATCGCCGCCGGCGCAACCGGTCTTGCCGGCGCGCTGATCGCAACATTCTTCTACATCGTGCCGACGGTCGGCGAGACCCTGGGCATCGTCGCCTTCGTCACGGTGTCGCTGGGCGGTTTCGGCAGCGTGCCCGGCGCGCTGGTGGCGGGACTTGCTGATCGGCGTCATCGAATCCCTGTCGGCCTACCTGATCGGCGCGGTCTACAAGGACATGGTCGTGTACGCCCTGTTCCTCGGCTTCCTCTGGTTCCGGCCGCAGGGCCTGATGGGCAAGACGTGATGCGGCGCCTGTTCGTGGCTCTCCGATGCTGCTCGCGCTTTTCATCGCCTATCCGCTGGTGCTCTCGACGCCGTTCCAGCAGCGGCTCGGCGCGCTGGTGCTGCTCTATGCGATCGCGGCTTCGGCCTGGAACATCGTCGGCGGCTATGCCGGCCAGGTATCGGTCGGCCATGTCGTGTTCTTCGGTTGCGGCGCCTACGCCGCGATGGGCGCTTACGCCCATTTCGCCCTGTCGCCGCTGGTGGGAATTCCCGCGGGCATCGTCGTGAGCGTTGCGATCTCTGCGGTCATCGGCGTGCCGACGCTGCGGCTATCGGGCCATTATTTCAGCATGGCGACGATCGCGGTCGCTGAACTCGTCAGGCTGATCGTCACCAACACCGAATATCTCGGCGCTGCGGTCGGGCTGAGCGGGCCGACCGTGCCGCGCAACGTCTTCGATCTCTCGTTCATCTCGGCGCTGCCGTATTACTACCTGTTCCTGGCGATCCTCATGCTCACGCTTGGCATCACCTGGTGGATGACCAATAGCCGGATGGGATTTTACCTGCGCGCCATCCGTGACTCCGAACGCGCGGCGCGCTCGCTCGGCGCTCCCGCAAGCCGCACCAAGCTTTATGCCTATCATGCTGAGCGCCGGCCTCACCAGCGTCGCCGGCGCGCTCTATGCGATGATGTTCGGATTTGTCGACCCCGAGTCCGGGCTTG
This sequence comes from uncultured Alphaproteobacteria bacterium, assembly GCA_963722265.1. Lineage (GTDB taxonomy): Bacteria > Pseudomonadota > Alphaproteobacteria > Rhizobiales > Xanthobacteraceae > Bradyrhizobium. The sequence continues at coordinate 1,680,727 of CAVRKR010000006.1, forward strand.
GCATCCTGATCTCGGTGAAGATGCTGATCATGGCGGCGCTCGGCGGCGCCGGCCTGTTGTTCGGACCGCTGGTCGGCGCTGCGATCCTGGTGCCGCTGGAGGAGATTTCCAACAACCTGCTGGGCGGCAAAGGCGCCGGCCTGACCTTCGTGCGTCTATGGCGCGATCATCGTGCTGATCGCGCGGTTTCAGCCCGGGGGCCTCTTGACGCTGGTCAGCCGGATTTGGACGAAACGAAGCCGAAAGATGCCGGACAGCGAAGCGGCAAGCGGAGCAGCCCATGCTCCTTGAAGCGCGCGAGGTCACCAAGGCCTTCGGCAGCTTCAAGGCCGTCGATGCGGCCTCGGTAACGCTGGAGCAGGGCGACATTCTCGGCCTGATCGGGCCGAACGGCGCCGGCAAATCCACCTTCTTCAATTGTCTGACCGGCGACCTGTTGTCGACATCCGGCAAGGTGCTGTTCGAAGGCCGGGACATCACTGATCTCGCGCCCGAGGCGCGCGCCGAGCTCGGGCCTCGCGCGCACTTTCCAGGTGCCGCAAACATTCGAGGGCATGTCGGTGCTGGAGAACGTGATGATCGGCGCGTTTCTTCGCACTTCGCGCAGGTCTGAGGCCGAGGTCCGCGCGCGCGCCGTGCTGGAACGCGTCGGCATGGCAAGGCTTGCGGATACGCCGGCGCGATCGCTGGGAACGCCGGGCCGCAAGCGGCTCGAAATCGCGCGCGCGCTTGCGACCGAACCCAAGGTGCTGCTGCTCGACGAAGCGATGGCGGGCCTCACCCAGCGCGAAGTGCAGCTTGCCATCGATCTCGTGCGCGACATCCATCGCTCCGGCATCACGCTCGTCATCGTCGAGCACATCATGGAAGTCATCATGTCGCTGGCGACGCGCGTGGTGGTGTTTCACCAGGGCCGCGAGATCGCGCGCGGCAGCCCGCGCGAGGTCACGGGCAATCCGGCGGTCATCGAAGCCTATCTGGGCAAGCGCGCCGCCAAGGCCGCCGCGGCCCATACTCCGATCGAGCTGATGGGCGGGCCGGCGACATGACCGTCCCCTTGCTCAAGATCGAGCATCTGGAAGTTCGCTATGGCGACCTGATCGGCGTGTCCGACGTCTCGCTTGACGTGCCCGAGGGCAGCGTCGTCGCGCTGCTCGGCTCCAATGGCGGCGGCAAGACCACCGTTCTCAATGCCATCGCCGGCCTGATCCCCGTGCATTCCGGCAGGATCGGATTTCGCGGCCAGGGGATCGGCGGGCGACAGCGCGTTTTCGATCGTGCGCAAGGGACTTGCGCTGTCGCCGGAAGGCTGGCGGCTGTTCGTGCAGCAAAGCGTCGAGAACAATCTGAAGCTGGGAGCGACGCCGTTGCGCGACAAGGCCCGCGTGGCGACGCTGCTGGAGCGCGTCTACGAAATCTTCCCGAAACTTGCGGAGCGGCGCAACCAGCGCGCCGGCACCATGTCCGGCGGCGAACGGCAGATGCTGGCGGTCGGTCGCGCCCTGATGAGCGATCCGAAGCTCTTGATGCTGGACGAGCCGTCGCTGGGCCTTGCGCCGGCGGTGGTCGAGTCGATGTACGAGACCTTCGGCCGGCTGCACAAGGAGGGGCTGACGATCCTGCTTGCCGAACAATCGATCGAGCTCGCGCTCGAAGTTTCGGATTTTGCCACCGTCCTGCAGGTCGGCAGAAGCGTGTTGTCGGGCGCCGCAACCGATCTCGCCAACGATCCGCAGGTGCAGAAAGCCTATCTCGGCACCGGATAACGCCTGCATTGCGGTGCGCGCCTGGGTGCGACGGCCCGCCAGCCAGGCTCTGTTATTTTATCTTGTCGTATGCAGCGGCAAAGTCGTTGAGCGGCATCGGGATCGTAATGGTTTCCTTGGCGAGGTTCTGGAACGAAACCTTCAATTGCTTGCCGGATTTGAGCGCGGTCAACAGCTCCGGTGTGATCGCGGCGTTGGCGTAGCAGCCTCTGTTTTCGCAAGTCTGGATTGGCAGGTCGGCTGTCTTGCCGTCATCGACCTGGAATTTCGCGCCGCTTTGAAGGTTCAGCCCGAGCGGCAACTGCACGAAAGCGGCCGGCGCGCGGGTATCGCCGGGGACGCGAATGACGACAACGACGACCACCTGTCCGGTCTTGGTGAAAATCGCGTTCTGTTCGATCGCGCATTCGAGGGGTGCCTCGCGGCTTGCGCTGCTGCAGCGCGCGGACCAGCCGGGGGAGGCGGAGGGGTCGCGGCTGCGTCGGATGGTGATGGCGCTGGCGCAGGTGCCGCCTCGGCCGGGCCCTTCGCCTTGGGGGCCGGTTGCGCGAAAGACAGCCCCGCCGATCCCAGGGATGCGAGGGCAACGAGAACTGCGATTCGAATGAATTTCACGGGTCGGCCCTCCGAGGAATGTTCCTCGGATGAAGCGGCAGCCGACCAAAGTCAAGTCACTCGGCGGCTTCCTTGACGGCGCCATGCTCGGCGGGCCGGCCATCATCGTCACCTCTGGAGCGTCCCCAGTTCGAAAAGGCGATCGAAAGCTTGTCGAGATAGAGATAGACCACCGGCGTCGTGAACAGAGTGAGCGCCTGGCTGACGAACAGGCCGCCGACCATCGCATAGCCGAGCGGCTGGCGGATTTCCGATCCGGTACCCGTGCCCAGCATCAGCGGCACGCCGCCGAGCAAGGCCGCCATCGTCGTCATCATGATCGGACGGAACCGCAGCAGCGCCGCCTTGCGGATCGACTGTTCCGGCGTCAGGTGTTCGTCGCGCTCGGCCGAGATCGCGAAGTCGACCATCATGATGCCGTTCTTCTTGACGATGCCGATCAAGAGGATGATGCCGATCAGCGCGATCAGGCTGAAGTCGTATCCAAACGCCATCAGGATCGCCAGCGCGCCGACGCCGGCCGAGGGCAGCGTCGACAGGATGGTCAGCGGATGAATGTAGCTTTCATAGAGAATGCCGAGGATCAGGTACACGACCACCAGCGCCGCCAGGATCAGCAGCGGCACGGTGCCGAGCGACTGCTGGAACGCCTGCGCGGTGCCCTGGAAGCTCGAGTTGAGCGTTGCCGGCGTGCCGAGATCGGCCATCGCCTTCTGCACCGCATCGGTCGCCTGCCCAAGCGCTGCGCCCTGCGCGAGGTTGAAGCTGATCGTGATGGCCGGAAACTGGCCCTGGTGGCTGATCGAGAGCGGGCGGACCGGCACGCTGGTCCAGGTCGCGAACGTCGACAACGGCACCTGATCGCCGGTCGTCGGCGATTTGATATAGAGCTTGTCCAGCGTGTCGAAGCTGCCCTGCAACTCGGGCAGGATCTCCAGGATCACGTGGTAGCTGTTGAGCTGGGTGAAATACTGTGTCACCTGCCGCTGTCCGAACGCGTCATACAGCGTGTCGTCGATCAATTGCGGCTGGATGCCGTAGCGCGACGCGGTGTCGCGATTGATCTTGAGCTGCAGCGTCGTTCCTTCCGATCTGCTGGTCGGTGGCGACGTCGCGCAGTTCCGGCAGTGTCTTCATCCTGGCGAGGATCTTCGGCGCCCACTCGTTCAGTTCGTCAAGGTTGGCATCCTGCAGCGTGAATTCGAACTGCGTCCGGGTCGGCCGGCCGCCAAGCCGGACGTCCTGCGCCGCCTGCATATAGAGCCGGGCGCCCTCGACCTTCTCGAGCTTGGGACGCAGGCGGGCGATGATCTGCTGGGCGGAGGCATCGCGTTCGCTGCGCGGCTTCAGGGTGATGTACACGCTGCCGTTATTGCCGGCCCGGCCGTTGCCGCCGATCACCATCGCCACCGACGCGACGGCGGGGTCGGCCTGCACGATCGCGCCAAGCGCCTCCTGCCGCCGCTTCATTTCGGCAAAGGAAATATCCTGCGCGGCTTCGGATGTAGCGGTGATCAGGCCGATGTCCTGCTGGGGAAAGAAACCCTTGGGAATGATGACGAAGAGATAAACCGACAATCCCAGCGTCGCGAAGAAGATCATGAGCGTCGTCAACCGCCACCGCAGCGCGACGTCGAGCCCGCGCTCATAGGCATGCAGCATGGCGTCGAAACCGCGCTCGCTCCATTGGTAGAACCGTCCATGCTTGGGCGTTTCGCTATGCGCGCGCAGGAAGCGGGAAGCCATCATCGGCGTCAGCGTCAGCGACACCACCATGGAGACGAAGATCGTCATCGCCAGCGTCACCGCGAATTCGCGGAACAGGCGTCCGATGATGCCGCCCATCAGCAACAGCGGAATCAGCACGGCGACCAGCGAAACGCTGATCGACACGATGGTGAATCCGATTTCGCTGGCGCCCTTGAACGCGGCGGCAAGCGGCTTCTCGCCTTCCTCGATGTAGCGGGTGATGTTTTCCAGCATCACGATGGCGTCGTCGACCACGAATCCGACGGCGATCGTCAGCGCCATCAACGAAAGATTGTCGAGCGTATAGCCGAACACCCACATCAGCGCGCAGGCGCCGAGCAGCGCCAACGGCACGGTCACGGCCGGAATCACTGTCGCCCAGAAACTGCGCAGGAAGATGAAGATGACCATGACGACGAGAGCGATGGTCAAGAGCAGCGTGAACTGAACGTCCTCGACCGCGGCGCGAATGGTCTGGGTGCGATCGCTGATGACTTCGATCTTGATCGCGGCCGGAATGGCGGCGACCAGCCTCGGCAGCAGCGACTTGATCTTGTCGACGGTGTCGATGACGTTGGCGCCGGGCTGCTTGTACACCACCAGGAACACGCCGCGCTTGCCGTTGGCCCAGGCGGCCTGCTTGGCATCTTCCGGTCCCGTCACCGCCTGGCCGATGTCGCGAATCCGCAGAGGGCCGCCGTTGCGGTAGGCGATGATGACGTCGTTCCAGTCCTTGGAATCGAGCATCTGGTCGTTGGCGTAGATCGTAAAGGCTCGCTTCTCGCCGTCGATGTTGCCCTTCGGGCTGTCGACCGTCACGATCGAAATCTGGTTGCGCACATCCTCGAGCGACAGTCCCTTGGCGACCAGTTTCGCCGGATCGACCTGAATGCGGATCGACGGCTTCTGCTGGCCGCCGATCGTGACCTGCGCCACGCCGGAAATCTGGCTGATCTGCTGCGCGAGCTGGGCGTCGACGGAGTCGCTCACCGTGGTCAGCGGCAGCGTGTCCGAGGTTGCCGACAACAGCAGGATCGGCGAATCCGCCGGGTTGACCTTGCGGTAGGTCGGAGGCGAGGGAAGGTTCTTGGGCAGCTGGCCGCCGGCGGCGTTGATCGCGGCGAGGACGTCGTTGGCGGCGCCGTCGATGTTGCGGTTGAGGTCGAACTGGATGGTGACGGCCGAGGTTCCGAGATAACTCGTCGAAGTCATCTGCGCGATGCCGGGAATCTGCGCGAACTGCCGCTCCAGCGGCTGCGCCACCGACGACGCCATGGTTTCAGGGCTTGCGCCCGGCAGCTGCGCGGTGATCTGGATCGTCGGGAAGTCCACTTGCGGCAGCGGCGCGACCGGAAGCAGCGGGTAGGCGACGAGGCCGACAAAGAGAATACCGGCCATCATCAGCGAGGTGCCGATGGGGTAGCGGATGAAGGGTGCTGAAATCCCCTCGCTCATTCCTGCCGCACCTTCGCTGGCGCGGGATCCGAGCTCGCGACGGCAGTGCTGACGAGGGTACCGGGCTGAACCTTGAACTGGCCGGACGTAATGACCTGCTGCCCAGGCGACAGACCTTCCTCGATCACCGAGCGTCCGTCGATCGACTGGCTGACCTTCACCTTGCGCAGCTCAGCCTTGTTGTCCTGGTTGACGATGAAAGCATAGAGGCCTTCGGTGCCGTGCTGGATCGCGTCGTCAGGAACCACGGTGGCGCCTTTGAGCGTCTGCACCAGAAGTCGCGTCGAGACCGACTGACCCGGCCACAAGGCGTGGTCCTTGTTCTCGAACACGGCTTTGAGACGAATGGTGCCGCTGGTGGTGTCGACCTGATTGTTGACCACCGCCAAGGTTCCCTCCGCCAAGGGCTTCTTGCCGTCGGTCGTGATCGCGATGGTCTTGAGCGGGGTGACGGCCTGGGCCTCATTTATGTAAGGCAATTGCTCTTCCGGCGCGGTGAAAATGACGGCAATCGGCTCGATCTGGGTGATCGTCACGATGCCGGTCAGGGTCGCGGCATTGACGATGTTGCCGATATCGACCTGGCGCAGGCCGACGACGCCGGAGATCGGCGCCTTGATCGAGGTATAGTCGAGTTGGGTCGCGGCGTTGGCGATGGCTGCGGCGTCCGCCGCGATCTGGGCGGTCAGTTGCTGCACCGAGGAGCGCTGGGTATCGAGCTGCTGGCGGGTTGCGAATTCGCCAAGCTTGATGAAGCGCTGCAAGTCCAGATTGATGTTGGCGAGATTGGCCTCGTCCTGCTCTTTCTTGGCCTTCGCTTGGTCGAGTGCGGCCTGGTAGGGCCGGGGGTCGATCTCGGCGAGAAGGTCGCCCTGGTTCACCAGTTGGCCTTCCTTGAAGGCGATCTTGTCGATCTGGCCGTCGACGCGGGAGCGCACGACGACCGTGTTGAAGGCCTGAACGGTTCCCAGGCTGGTCAGATAGACCGGAAAATCGGTCTTTTCGACCGGAGCGACGGTGACGCGTACCGCATTGCGGGCAGCCTTCTGCGCATGGGACGCAGCCGTTGCCTGATCCTCGCCACGGAAGCGCTGCCAGCCGAAATAACCCAGTCCAACGGTCACCAAAGCCAGCAAAATCCAACGCGTTGTCCGCGATTTGTTCATGTCGGCCTGCAGATTCAAAAAACTATAAGTAGCGGCTCTTCCCAAGGGTTCATAGGGATTCCAGATATAGTACGCGTGCACTTAATGTGTAAACACACTATAGCTTGATATTCCTAAACAATTCGCAATTTAGGGGCTCGCAGAACGCATGTCTCTCGATCTGAAAAAGCAGCTCGTCACGCAGCTTGTCGAAAGTTCGCGTTTGTTGCGTAACTATATCGACCACCGTGCCAAAGGCCGGGGCACGACGCGCGCGCAATGGATCGTGCTGTTCCGATTGCGGGATCAGGAGGGCTTGTCCCAGGTGGATCTGGCCGACGTGCTCGAATTGCAGCCGATCTCGCTGGTACGCCTCCTCGACCGGCTGGTCGAACATGGTCTAGTCGAGCGCCGGAGTGACCCCAGGGACCGGCGAGCCAACCGCCTTTTTCTCACCGCGACCGGGCGCCAGCTTGCCGATGATCTCGACAGCCTTCGCGACTCCATTGCGGTCGATGTGCTGCAAGCGATTCCGGCCTCGGCCATCGAAACCAGCCTCAAGACGCTTCGAGATATCAAGGAGCGGATCAAAGCCCTGGCCGAACCTCCCGGCAACGTCGCGGCGAAGTAAAGCCGCGCAAGTTGGAATGTGAATCTGATCCGGCCGTCTTTATTTGCCGCGGCTACGCATGCCGCTCGATCTTGAAGCGTTTCCGCCAGCGTCCGGTCACCGCCAGAAATATCGAAAGCCGGTATAGACGACGACCAGGCAGGCAAAGATCAGCGCGACGGGGAGCCTGGGTTTGGCCTGCAAATCCTGGGTTTTCGGCCGCTGCGGAGGCGGACGCTTGAAGGCCGTGACGTTACCGGTCGTCTGGCTGGCCGCGACCGGATGGGCCTTGATGTCGGGTGGTTCGCCGCTGCCCCCCATCTCCTCGTAATAGCTCCTATAGATGAGCTGGATGATGGCGTCGCTGGCCTCCGCCTCGCGCTTCTCCTTGAGCAGCGCCCGGTAGCGATCGAGGAAGGACTGAGCCTCAGGCGGCAGGGAGGAGGCGCCGTTAAGTTTGGCCATCATGTTCCAGGTCGCGAAATCGGCCCTTGCCCTGGTATCGGCGCGTCGCGCGATCATCATGTCGGCTGCTTTGATCAAGGTGGCCTCTGCTGCTTCCGGCAAAATCCTCGGTCGTTCGGCTTAAGTGTTTCCGGTGACGGCGAGGATAAGTCTAATCAAATAGCCGGTCGATGTCCGCAGTATCGTCGAAATAACATCAAGATTTAGACCGAACTGCGAACCGACGAGCGGAAGCAGGATTAAAGATCCGATCAGGATCAGCATTCCGAACGGCTCCAGCCGGGACAGCGGCACCGCCAGCGCATTCGGCAAAAGTCCAACCGCAACCCGCCCGCCATCGAGCGGCGGAATCGGCATCATGTTGAAAATCGCAAGGATGACGTTGATAACGAGCGCGTTTTTCAGGTTGTCGGCCAGCCACTGCCCGGCGTTCGCGGGAAGGAAATCTACGACATGGAAGGCGGCCGCCGCGGCCAGCGCCAGCGCGATATTCGTGGCCGGTCCGGCAAGTGCCACCCAGACCATGTCGATCCGCGGGTTGCGGAGGGCGCGGAAGTTCACCGGCACCGGCTTGGCGTAGCCGAACAGGAACGGCGAATGCGACATCAAGAGGATCGCCGGCATGATCACGGTACCGAAAGGATCGATGTGCCGCAGCGGATTGAAGCTGACGCGGCCGAGGTCATAGGCCGTGTTGTCGCCAAGCCGGTGCGCGACAAAACCGTGCGCCGCCTCGTGAAAGGTGATGGCGAAAAGCAGCGGCAAAATCCAGACGGATGCGTCGTAGAGGGTGATGTTCACGGGAGTCCTGACCGATTGAACTGAATCCCGAGGCTAGCACGTGCCAAGATTGCCGGGGGAGCATTTCCGCCCTTCTCTAGCTCAATACGTCGCTCGCCCGCCGGAAATATCGAACACCGCGCCGGTGGAGAACGAGCAATCCTCCGACGCCAGCCACGCCACCATTGCCGCGAGTTCTTCGACCAGAACGAAGCGGTTCTTTGGAATTTTCGACAGCATGAAGTCGATATGCGCTTGCGTCATCTGGTCGAAGATCGCGGTTTTGGCGGCGGCGGGCGTCACCGCGTTGACGGCGATCTCGTAAGCAGCGAGTTCCTTGCCGAGCGATTTTGTCAGCGCGATCAGGCCGGCTTTCGATGCCGAGTAATGCGCCGCGTTCGGATTGCCTTCCTTGCCGGCGATGGAAGCGATGTTGACGATGCGGCCGTAGTTCTGTTTCACCATCGCGGGCACGATCGCCTTGCAGCAGATGAAGGGCCCGTCGAGATTGATGCGCAGCACCTTGCGCCATTCGTCGAGGTCGGTTTCCCATACCGTCTTGTTGACGCCGGCGATGCCGGCATTGTTGACGAGAATGTCGATCTCTGCCGAAGGCGGCAAGCGTCGCGTCGCGCGTCTTCTCGACCGCGGCGAGGTCGGAGACGTCGACCTTGAAGGCGGTGACGGCTGAGCCGATTTCCTTCGCCGTCTTCTCGGCGAGCGGCTGATCGTGATCCCAGATCGCGACCTTTGCGCCGGAGGCGACAAAACGCTCGGTAATCGCGCGCCCAAAACCCTGCGCGCCGCCGGTGACGACGGCGCAGCGGCCGTTCAGATCGATCTTGTTCATGGGGAAGGTCCTACATTCTGTTTTCCAGCAATCTCTCTTCCGTCATTCCGGGATGGTCCGAAGGACCAGACCCGGAACCTCGAGATTTCTCCGATGTGCAATTGCACATCGTAGTTCGATGCTTCGCATTGCCCCGGAATGACGTCATAGCGTCCAGCCGCCGTCGATAATATGCGCAACGCCGGTGGTGAACGCGCTTTCATCGCTGGCGAGATAAAGCGCGAGCAGGGCGATTTCTTCCGCCGTGCCGAGCCGTCCCATCGGCTGGCGCGCGACGAACATCTCGAGCCCGCCGGGGCCTGCGGCGGCGGCGCGATTGAGCATCGACGGCGTCTCGATGGTGCCCGGGCAAATACAATTGCAGCGGATGCCCTTGGTGATGAAATCGGCGGCGACCGCGCGGGTCAGTGCTGCGACCGCGGCCTTGGTCGCGCCGTAGACGTAGCGGTTGGGCGCGGCCTTGAACACGCCGGCAGCGGAGGAGATGTTCACGATCGAGCCGTGGCCGTGTTCGAGCATACCCGGCAGGAAGGCGCGGATGGTCCGGTGCATCGATTTGACGTTGAGGTCGAAGGAGAAATCCCAGTCCTCGTCGGAGCAATCAAGCACGGTGCCGTGATGCACAAAGCCCGCCGCGTTCAGGAGGATGTCGATGGGACCCGCGCGCTTGGCGATCGCAGCGACCGCAGAGGTGTCGCGCGCATCAAGACGAGCCACTTCCTTGACGCCGTGCTCGGCAAGCGCCGCAAGTCCCTTTTCGTCGATGTCGGTCGCAAAGACACTGGCGCCCTCGCGCGCAAAAGCAATAGCCGAGGCGCGGCCGATGCCGGCCGCGGCCGCGGTCACGAGTGCGCGTTTGCCTTTGAGGCGGTCTGACATTCAAATCTCCTTGTTTTTCGTCGGAATGTTATCCCGTCATTGCTAGGAGCGAGGCGACGAAGCAATCCATCTCACCGGTTTTGCGGCCCTATGGATTGCTTCGCGGAGCCTGTCATCGGGAACGCATTCGCGCGACCCGTTGGCCCGCAATGACGGCCAAACTAATGATTATCCCTCGCCACGCCGAACCGGCCGGCGATGTCGTGATAGCGCGTGGCGAGTTCCATGCAGGCGCCGGTGGCCTGCTGGCCGACCGTTGAACGATAGAGTTCCTGCCATGGCGTCTGGCTCGCCGGATAGGGGAAGCCGCCCTTGGCCTTCAACTCGGCATGACGCTTTTTCACTTCCTCATCAGAGATCAGAATGTTGGCGCTGCCCTTGTTGAGGTCGATGCGAACCCTGTCGCCGGTCTTGAGGATCGCGAGCCCGCCGTCGGCGGCGGCCTCGGGCGTGGCGTTGAGGATCGAGGGCGAGCCCGACGTGCCGGACTGGCGGCCGTCGCCGATGCAGGGCAGGGACAGAATGCCGCGTTTGATCAGCGCCACCGGCGGCTGCATGTTCACGACCTCGGCGCCGCCGGGATAGCCGATCGGGCCGGTGCCGCGCACGAACAGGATGCAGCGCTCGTCGATATCGAGCGAGGGATCGTCGATCCGGGCGTGATAATCCTCCGGGCCCTCGAACACGATCGCGCGACCCTCGAAGGCGTTCGGGTCCTTTGCGTTGGCCAGATAGCGGTCGCGGAATTCCTTTGAAATCACGCTGGTCTTCATGATCGCGGAATCGAAGAGGTTGCCGCGCAACACCAGGAAGCCCGCGTCCTTCACCAGCGGCTTGTCGTAGCTCCAGATCACGTCGCCGTCGGGCTTGGGCGCCTCGCGGCAATTTTCGCCCATGGTGTGGCCGTTGACGGTCATGGCGTCTTCATGGATGCGCTTGGCCTTCATCAATTCGCGCACCACGGCGGGCACGCCGCCGGCGCGGTGGAACTCCTCGCCGAGGTAGAAGCCGGCCGGCTGCATGTTCACCAGAAGGGGAATCGCGTGACCGAATTTCTGCCAGTCGTCGATTGCGAGTTCCACGCCGATATGGCGGGCGAGCGCGTTGATGTGGATCGGCGCATTGGTCGAGCCGCCGATCGCCGAATTGACGACGATGCAGTTTTCGAAAGCCTTTCGCGTCAGGATGTCTGACGGTTTCAAATCCTCCCAGACCATGCCGACGATGCGCTTGCCGGTCTCATAGGCAATCTGCCCGCGCTCGCGATAGGGCGCGGGGATCGCGGCACATCCGGGCAACGACATGCCCAGCGCCTCGGCCAGCGAATTCATGGTCGAGGCCGTGCCCATGGTGTTGCAATGGCCGACCGACGGCGCCGAGGAGGCCACGATATTCATGAACTCCTCGTAGTCGATCTCGCCGGCGGCGAGCTCGCTCGCGCGCTTTCCAGACCACGGTTCCGGAACCCGCGCGTTGGCCATTATGCCAGCCGTTCAGCATCGGGCCGCCGGAAAGCACGATGGCCGGCAGATTGACGGTCGCCGCCGCCATCAGGCAGGCAGGCGTGGTCTTGTCGCAGCCCGTGGTCAGCACCACGCCATCCAATGGGTAGCCGAACAGGACTTCGACCAGTCCGAGATAGGCGAGGTTGCGGTCAAGCGCCGCGGTCGGCCGCTTGCCGGTTTCCTGGATCGGGTGCATCGGAAATTCCATCGCGATGCCGCCGGCGGCGCGAATTCCTTCCCGGACCCGATGAGCCAGCTCGAGGTGATGGCGGTTGCACGGCGACAGATCATTGCCGGTCTGGGCGATGCCGATAATCGGTTTTCCCGACTGCAGCTCTTGCCGGGTCAGGCCATAGTTAAGGTAGCGCTCGAGGTAGAGCGCGGTCATTCCGGGGTTGTGGGGGTTGTTGAACCACTCGCTGGAACGGAGTTTGCGCCTGGTGACGCCGGTTAGCGGCTTGTTCATGGGTTCTCCCGCAGCGCACTCGCCTTATTTTTGTGCGTAATCTTCCGCATTGGCGGCTAATGTTCGCATGCCACCGTGCGGTCTGCAACGGCTGGCAGCTGAGGCAAATGCCCTACGACTTTGATCCAACGACATCATCGAAAAAGTCTGGTAAGACCCTATCAAATCAAGGGCGATCCACGCGTTTACCGCCGGCGGGAAGCGTATTCTGGAGGGAAGTAATGTCGTCTGTGCATATCCGCGACGTGCGGAAATCCTTTGGCGGCTTTGAAGTCTTGCATGGCGTCACGATACCGATCGAGGACGGCGCCTTTGTCGTGCTGGTCGGTCCCTCCGGCTGCGGCAAGTCGACCTTGTTGCGGATGCTCGCCGGGCTCGAAAACATCACCTCGGGCACGATTTCGATCGGCGACCGCGTCGTCAACAATGTCCAGCCCAAAGAGCGCGACATCGCCATGGTGTTCCAGAATTATGCGCTCTATCCGCATATGACGGTCGCCGACAATATGGGATTTTCGCTCAAGCTGCGCGGGGCGAATTCGGAAGAAATCAAGAAGGGCGTCAAGCGCGCAGCGGAGATTCTGGCGCTCACGCCGCTGCTCGACCGCTATCCGCGGCAATTGTCCGGCGGACAGCGCCAGCGCGTCGCGATGGGCCGCGCCATCGTGCGCGATCCGCAGGTGTTTCTGTTCGACGAGCCATTGTCGAACCTCGACGCCAAGTTGCGCGTCGCGATGCGCACCGAAATCAAGGAACTGCACCAGCGGCTGAAGACGACGACCGTCTATGTGACGCACGACCAGATCGAGGCCATGACCATGGCCGACAAGATCGTGGTGATGCACGAGGGCATCGTCGAGCAGATCGGCTCGCCGCTCGAACTCTACGATCGGCCGGACAACCAGTTCGTCGCGAGTTTCATCGGCTCGCCGGCGATGAATTTCCTCAAGGGCAAGGTCAAGGTGAACGGCAGCGCCGTTTTCGAGGGGCCGAACGGCGTGAAATTGCCGCTCGCTGCCGCGCCGGCCAATTCCGACGGCCGGCCTGCGGTCTACGGCGTGCGGCCCGAGCATTTCACCATCGCCGATGACGGCGCCGAAGCCGAGATCATCGTGGTCGAGCCGACGGGCTCGGAAACACAGGTCTTCGCCAAGCTTGGCGGAGAACAAGTCGTTGCCGTGTTCCGCGAGCGTCACCAGTTCAATCCCGGCGACAGGATCCGGCTGAAACCGGATCCTGTCGGCGGTGCATTTGTTCGACGAGGCCACCGGCAAGCGACTTTAGATCGGCAGTTGAGATTGAAGAATAAAGCAAGTTGGTCGAAGCGCGACCCAATTCAACAGGGAGAAAAGGGACAATGAGTGATTTCACACCAGATCGGCGGTCCTTGCTCAAGGGCGGCGGCAGCCTGCTTGCGATCGCGGCTGCGATGTCGAGCGAACAATTGCTGGGCTACGCAAAGGCTTGGGCGCAGGCCGCGCCCTGGAAGCCGGAAGCGGGCGCCAAGATCAGCCTGTTGCGCTGGAAGCGCTTCGTCGAAGCCGAGGATGTCGCGTTCATGAAGATCGTCGATGCCTTCCAGAAGGCGACCGGCGTGGCCATCACTGTCTCCAACGAATCCTATGAGGACGTTCAGCCGAAAGCGTCGGTGGCGGCGAATACCGGGCAGGGCCTCGATATCGTCTGGGGCCTCTATTCTCTGCCGTTCCTGTTTCCGAGCAAATGCGTCGATATGAGCGACGTTGCCGACTACCTCGGCAAGAAAGGCGGTGGGTGGTCCAAAGCGGGCGAAGCCTACGGCAAACTTGACGGCAAGTGGATCGGCATCCCCGTCGCCGTGACCGGCGCTCTCGTGAACTACCGCATCGCTGCGATGGAAAAGGCAGGCCACAAGGAGTTTCCAAAGGACCTCGCTGGCTTTGCCGACCTGGTCAAGGGCTTGAACAAGAACGGCACGCCTGCGGGCATGGCGCTCGGACACGCCTCGGGCGATGCCAATTCCTGGCTGCATTGGGCGTTGTGGGCGCATGGCGGCAATTTGATCGACGCGAACAACAAGGTTGTCCTCAATTCGCCGGAAACCGCCAAGGCGCTCGAATACGTCAAGGGCCTCTATGACAACTTCATTCCGGGCACCGCGTCCTGGAACGACAGTTCCAACAACAAGGCGTTCCTGGCCGGTCAGCTCTTCCTGACCGTCAACGGCATCTCGATCTATGTCACGGCGAAGAGGGAGAATCCGCAAATCGCCCAGGACATGAATCACGCCCATCTGGTGCCGGGCGTCGATGGAAAAACGAGAGAATTGAATCTCGGCTTCCCGATCCTGGTTTTCAACTTCACCAAGTTTCCGCAAGCCTGCAAAGCCTTCACGGCCTTCATGCTCGATCCAGCCCAGTTCAATCCCTGGGTGGAGGCTGCCCAAGGCTATCTTTCGCCGTTCCTGCGCGACTTCACCAAGAATCCGATCTGGACCGCCGATCCCAAAAACACGCCGTTCCGGGACGTGGGCGAGACCTCGCTCACGCCGGCTGGTCTCGCCCCGATGGGCGAGAATGCGGCCGCCGCGATCGCCGACTTCGTCGTGGTCGACATGTTCGCCAACTACTGCACCGGTCGCGAGGATGTGAAGACCGCGATGGCCTCGGCGGAGCGTTCCGCCAAGCGCATCTTCAGGTAAGATGGATCGCCGGCGCGGATCGCCGCGCCGGCCTTTCCGTTGTAAATCCGGGCAAGGCTCGGCCTTGGACCAAGCGAACGGGCCCGGCTTTATGCCCCGGGATGGAACTTAAGCGAAATGACTACTCTTCAAACGTCTGTGCCTGTACGGGCTTCCCGCGTCGTCGACACGCCGTCGCTGTGGTCGCGGCTGAAGTTCAACCGCAACTTCATGGCGCTATGGTTCATGCTGCCTGCGGCGGCGTTTCTCATCCTGTTCCTTGCCTATCCGCTTGGTCTCGGCGTCTGGATGAGCGTCACCGACGAACGTATCGGCCGCGGAGGGGCTTTCGTAGGGTTTGAGAATTACGAATGGCTTTGGGACGATGCCGTTTTCTGGCTCTCGGTTTTTAACACGCTGCTTTATACGATCGTCGCGAGCGCGATCAAATTCGCGATCGGCCTTTATCTTGCATTGCTGCTGAACCGGCACATGCCGTTCAAGGCGCTGATCCGCTCGGTCGTGCTGATCCCCTTCATCGTCCCGACGGTGCTCTCGGCGATCGCGTTCTGGTGGATCTACGATGCCCAGTTCTCGATCATTTCCTGGTCGTTGATGAAACTCGGCCTGATCGATCAGAACATCAATTTCCTGGGCGATGCGAACTGGGCGCGCTTCAGCGTGATCTTCGCCAATATCTGGCGCGGCGTGCCCTTCGTTGCGATCACGCTGTTGGCCGGCTTGCAGACGGTGTCGCCCTCCCTTTATGAGGCCGCGACGCTGGATGGCGCCACCAACTGGCAGCGGTTCCGTTACATCACCTATCCGTTGTTGACCCCGATCATCGCCGTCGTGATGACGTTCTCGGTGCTGTTCACGTTCACCGACTTCCAGCTGATCTGGGCGCTGACCCGCGGCGGCCCGGTCAATGCCACGCATCTGATGGCGACCTTGAGCTATCAGCGCGGCATTATCAGCGGACGGCTGGGTGAGGGGGCGGCGATTGCGACCGCGATGATTCCGTTCCTGCTCGCGGCGATCGCGATTTCCTGGTTCGGCATGCAGCGCCGCAAGTGGCAGCAAGGATCGAACAATGACTGATTCCGTGCTCGAAGCGAAAGTCGCGGCTTCCTCGCATAGCGACGACAGCGAGGGCATGAGCTATCTGGAATCGTTGCCGCGCCGCGTGGTGACGCTCTATCTGCCGCTGGCTGTGATCCTGGTCGTGCTGCTGTTCCCGTTCTACTGGATGGTGCTGACGTCGATCAAACCGGACGAGCAGTTGATCGACATGAACACCTACAATCCGTTCTGGGTGGTGCATCCGACCTTCAAGCATATCAGCAAGCTCTTGTTCGAGACCCAGTATCCGCGATGGCTCTGGAACACGATGTATGTGGCTGTCGGCGCCACCACGCTCTCGATCATCGCAAGCGTGCTCGCCGCCTATGCCATCGTGCGGTTGCGCTTCAAGGGCGCGGATACCGTCGGCGTCCTGATCTTCTTTGCCTATCTGGTGCCGCCGTCGATCCTGTTCATTCCGCTGGCATCGGTGATCCAGGCCTATGGCCTGTTCAACTCGCCCTTGTCGCTGATCCTCGTCTATCCCACGCTGCTCATTCCGTTCTCGACCTGGCTCTTGATGGGATACTTCAAGACCATCCCCTATGAGCTTGAAGAATGTGCCCTGATCGACGGCGCGTCGCGCTGGCAAATCCTCACCCGCATCGTCGTGCCGCTGGCGGTTCCCGGGTTGATCTCGGCCTTCATTTTCTCTTTCACGCTGTGCTGGAACGAATTCATCTACGCGCTCACCTTCCTGCAATCGACACCGAACAAGACCGTTCCGGTGGCGATCGTGAACGAGTTCGTCGACGGCGATATCTACAAATGGGGTTCGCTGATGGCGGGCGCGCTGGTCGGTTCGCTGCCGCTCGTGATCCTGTATGCCTTCTTCGTCGAGCATTACGTGTCGGCGATGACCGGAGCCGTGAAGGAATAAGCGCGACAATAGCGGCGCCATCTCCTCATCCTGCGGAACGAGCGTCTCGAAGGATGAGGCCGTCATCTGGGGCCTCATGGTGCGAGACGGCGCATTCGCGCCTTTCACCATGAGGATTTTGACGGATAACATTGGCGCCCGCATAAAAACAAGAACGACAAGGAGCGACTCTTGCACATTCTGGTTTTAGGCGCGGCCGGCATGGTCGGCCGCAAATTGACCGAGCGGCTGCTGCGCGACGGTCGTCTCGGCAAGGCCGATATCACGCGAATGACGCTGCAGGACATGGTCGCGCCGGCGAGCCCCAAGGCCGGATTTCCGGTCGATACCGTAACCTGCGATTTCGCCGTAGCAGGCGTTGCCGAGAAGCTGGTCGCCGATCGCCCTGACGTGATCTTCCATCTTGCGGCGATCGTCTCCGGCGAGGCCGAACTCGACTTCGACAAGGGCTATCGGATCAATCTCGACGGCACGCGGATGCTGTTCGATGCCATCAGGCTCGCCGGCGGCGGCTACAAGACCGCGGGTCGTGTTCACCTCCTCGATTGCGGTGTTCGGCGCGCCGTTTCCGGAAGCCATCGGCGACGAATTTTTCTTAACCCCGCTTCTGAGCTACGGCACCCAGAAGGCGATCGGGGAGCTATTGCTCGCCGACTATTCGCGGCGCGGCTTCATGGACGGCATCGGCATCCGCCTGCCGACCATCTGCATTCGCCCGGGCCTGCCCAACAAGGCGGCTTCCGGGTTTTTCTCCGGCATCCTGCGCGAACCGCTCGCCGGAAAGGAGGCGATCTTGCCGGTATCGGAGGAGGTCCGCCACTGGCATGCCTCGCCGCGTTCGGCGGTCGGGTTCCTGATCCATGCCGCGACCATCGATACGGCCGTGGTCGGCGCCCGCCGCAACCTCACCATGCCCGGCCTGTCTGCGACCGTCGGCGAGCAGATCGCGGCGCTCAAGCGCGTGGCGGGAGAAAAGGTCGCGGCGCGGATCAGGCGCGAGCCGGATGCCTTTATCATGGGGATTGTCGCGGGCTGGCCGCGCAATTTCGATCCCAGGCGGGCGCTTCAGCTCGGCTTCACGACGGCCGAAAAGACCTTCGACGACATTATCCGGATTCACATCGAGGACGAACTTGGTGGTAAGTTCGTCGCCTGACCTTGAGCGCACGGGAGAAACGACCATGACAGCCAGCATCGTCGGATGGGCGCATACGCCGTTTGGCAAATTCGATACCGAGACGGTCGAGAGCCTCGTGGTCCGCGTCGCCAATGAGGCGCTGGCCGACGCCGGCATTGCCGCCGCCGACGTCGACGAGATCGTGCTCGGGCATTTCAACGCCGGTTTCTCGCCGCAGGATTTCACCGCCGCGCTGGTGCTGCAGGCCGATCCGCATTTGCGGTTCAAGCCGGCGACCCGGGTCGAGAATGCCTGCGCCACCGGTTCGGCCGCCGTGCATCAGGGCATCCGCGCGATCGCGGCGGGGGCTGCGAAAATCGTGCTGGTGGTCGGCGTCGAGCAGATGACGCGGACGCCGCCGGCCGAGATCGGCCGCAATCTTTTGCGCGCTTCTTATCTGCCGGAGGATGGCGATACGCCGGGCGGTTTCGCCGGCGTGTTCGGCAAGATCGCGCAGGCCTATTTCCAGAAATACGGCGATCAGTCCGATGCGCTGGCGATGATCGCGGCGAAAAACCACAAGAACGGCGTCGCCAATCCCTTCGCGCAGATGCGCAAGGATTTCGGTTACGAATTCTGCCGCGCCGAAAGCGAGAAGAATCCGTTCGTCGCGGGTCCCCTGAAGCGCACCGATTGCTCGCTGGTGTCGGACGGTGCCGCCGCGCTGGTGCTGGCCGATGCCGAGACCGCAAAGTCGATGGGCAAGGCCGTCAATTTTCGCGCCACCGCGCATGCGCAGGATTTCCTGCCGATGTCCAAGCGCGACATCCTGCAGTTCGAAGGCTGCAGCGTGGCCTGGGCTCGGGCACTGCAGCGGGCCGGTGTCAGGCTTTCCGATCTGTCCTTTGTCGAAACCCATGACTGCTTCACCGTCGCCGAACTGATCGAATATGAGGCGATGGGGTTGACGCCGAGGGGGCAGGGGGCGCGCGCGATCAAGGAAGGCTGGACCCAGAAGGACGGCAAGCTGCCGATCAATCCGTCCGGCGGATTGAAGGCCAAGGGGCACCCGATCGGCGCCACCGGCGTCTCCATGCATGTGATGACGGCGATGCAGCTCATCGGCCAGGCGCCGGAGGGCATGCAGATCAAGAATGCAACACTCGGCGGCATCTTCAACATGGGAGGTGCTGCGGTCGCCAATTATGTCTCGGTGCTGGAGCCGGCGAAATAGGCGGCGTTCGAGGGCCTCAAGTCATGAACGTCGCCGAATGGCTCGCAGCATCGGCGCGGCTTCGCCCCGAAGCGCCGGCGCTTCTGACCGGTTTCGACCTCGACGCGGACTATGCGACCTTTGCACGGCGTGCGTCGGCCATCGGCGCATCGCTTTCGCGCGACCACGATATTGCCCCTGGCGATCGCGTCGCGCTTTTCGCGAGCAACTGCACCCAATATCTCGAATGCCTCTATGGCATCTGGTGGACCGGCGCGGTCGCGATCCCGATCAATGCCAAATTGCACGGCCGCGAGGCCGCCTGGATATGCAGCGACGCCGGCGCGAAACTGGCCTTCGTTTCCGACGATACGGTCGAAGCGCTGGTGGCGGCGAAGGCCGATCTGCCGGCGGCGATGAAAACGCTCTCGGTCGACAGCGATATCTACCGCGCAATGCGCGAGGGCGAAGGTGTACCCGCGCCGCGCCAACGCGAGGTCGATGATCTCGCCTGGCTGTTCTACACCTCCGGCACCACCGGCCGGCCCAAAGGCGTGATGCTGAGCCACGGCAATCTGGTGGCGATGTCGCTGTGCTATCTTGCCGATGTCGATCAGGCGACGCCGAACGATGCCTCGCTCTACGCCGCGCCGATCTCGCACGGCGCGGGCCTTTATAACTTTCCGCATGTCCGCATGGGCGGGCGGCACGTCGTTCCTGAATCCGGCGGCTTCGATCCGGATGAAGTGCTTAACCTGGCGCGCCAGCTCGACAATGTCGTGATGTTCGCAGCACCCACCATGGTGCGGCGTCTGGTCGAGGTCGCCAAACGCCGCGGCGAGGCCGGCGAGGGCATTCGTACCATCATCTATGGCGGCGGGCCGATGTATCTCGCCGACATAAGGGACGCGATCGCGACCATGGGCCAGCGCTTTGTGCAGATTTATGGCCAGGGCGAATCGCCGATGACGATCACCTGTCTGAGCAGGGAATGGCACGCGCGCACAGATCATCCGCGCTATCTCGAACGGCTTGCCTCCGTTGGTCCCGCACAGAGCGTGATGTCGGTTCGCATCACCGGCGCGGATGGAAAGCAGCTAGCCCCGGGCGAAACCGGCGAGGTCGAAGCCAAGGGCACAGCCGTCATGCTCGGCTATTGGAACAACCCGAAAGCCAATGCCGAGACACTGAAGGACGGATGGCTGCGCACCGGCGACGTCGGGCGGCTCGACGAAGACGGGTTCCTGACGCTGTCGGACCGCTCCAAGGACGTGATCATTTCGGGCGGCACCAATATCTATCCCCGCGAGGTGGAGGAAGCGCTACTGACGCATGCCGACGTGCGCGAGGTCTCGGCGATCGGCGTCCCCGATCCCGATTGGGGCGAAATTGTTGTTGCCTGCGTTGTGCTGGAGGAGGGGGCGGTTGCTGACAACGCCAAACTGGACGCGCATTGTCTCGCCTCGATCGCGCGCTTCAAGCGGCCGAAGCGTTATGTCTATCTCGATGCGCTGCCGAAGAACAATTACGGCAAGGTGCTAAAGACCGAGCTGCGGCAGATGATGGGGAAGCGGTAAAATCCTCCGTGCGCTTCTCACGGGTATGCAGCCCACGCCGATCAGGAGCCCACAAAGCACACGGGATGAAGTCTATCGGCGGGGTATGTCTAGGCCCGCGCGGCCGCGCGCAGCATCTCGGCTTGCACCGTGGCGTAGAGCGCGCTCCAGGACGCCCGCAGCTCCGGGGTAAACGACGCGCCGAATTTGCGTTCAAGGCTCCAGATCAACGCCTCGCTCAATGCGGCATAATGCGATGGTTGAACTCCGAATCTAGCGTGCTGCCGACCTGACTGCGTGACCAGCGATTGGAACAGCGCGCGCTGGTCGAGCGAGCCGACCAGCGCCGCGAGCATGTCCATCAGCTTGATCCGCTGCTGCTCCATATCGTTTGGAAACAGCTCCCTTACATCGGGAGCGAGCTCGAACAACCGGCTGTAGCACAGGTCCGCGATGTCGCCGCTCATCGACCAGCTCGCATCGAACGATTTCCTTATCAGGTCGATCTGCTCGGGCGTCATTGATCGATTTTCCAAAATCTACACGGCTAGGTTGCCAAGTAAACCGTGACGTGAGACGGCATGCAAGGGCGATCATTGTTATTGGTTCTCGTTAGCGTCCCGCCTCAACCGGCGCTGCGGACGCCTCCCGGAGGCGCATACGCCCATACGACGCAAACCCTTGATCTTCCCTTTCTCATGTCGTTACTGGACCACAGAAAAGGATGGTTGCGGATCGCTGCCGCCAGCCTGTCACGAAAGGAGGAAGCATAACCATGGGACCCCTGGAGGGCGTCAAAGTCATCGACATGACGACCGTGCTGATGGGGCCCTATGCCACCCAGATGCTCGGCGACTATGGTGCTGATGTCATCAAGGTCGAAATCCCCCGAGGGCGACGTGACGCGTCTGATCGGCCCGACCCGCCATCCCGGCATGGGCCCGGTGTTTCTCAATACCAACCGCAGCAAACGCTCGATCGCGCTTGACCTGAAGAAGCCTGCCGGCCGCGATGCGGTGCTGCGGCTGATCGGGTCGGCCGATGTGCTGGTTTACAATGTGCGGCCGCAGGCGATGGCGCGGTTGCAGCTCGGTTACGACGTCGTCTCGAAGGTCAACCCGCGCCTGATCTATGCCGGCGTGTTCGGCTTCGGCCAGGACGGTCCTTATGCCGCCAAGCCAGCTTATGACGATTTGATCCAGGGAGCCACCGCGCTGCCTGCCTTGATGGCGCAGACCGGCGACGGCGTTCCGCGCTATGTTCCCAACGCGCTTGTCGACCGCATCGTCGGCCTGACGGCGGTAGGCGCCATCTGCGCGAGCCTCGTCCATCGCGACCGCACCGGCCGTGGCCAGCGGGTGGATATTCCGATGTTCGAGACCATGGCAGGCTTTGTCATGGGCGATCACATGGGGGGTCTGACCTATGACCCGCCGCTGGACAAAGGCGGCTATGCGCGGCATCTGTCGCGCGACCGGCGGCCCTACAAGACCGCCGACGGCTATATTTGCGTGATCGTGTACAACGACAAGCAGTGGGAGAATTTCTTCAAGGCGACCGGTCGCGACGATCTGCGCAGCGACCCGAACTTCGCAACATTTGCCGGGCGCGCCAGCCATATCGACACGGTCTATGCCGAATTGGCCCGTATCTTCGAAAAGCGGACCACGGCCGAATGGACGGAACTGCTCGACAAGGTCGACGTGCCTGTCATGCCGATGCACGATCTCGAAAGCATTTTGCAGGACCCGCATCTGGTCGCGACCGAATTCTTTCCCCGTCGTTCGATCATCCAAGCGAGGGAAAAATTCGCAGCATGAAGGTATCGGCGAGGTGGTCTGAAACGCCGAGCGAGCCCGCGCGGCTGGCGCCGCGTCTGAACGAGCACTGCGCCGAAATCCTGCGCGAGGCGGGTTTCTCCACTGAGGAGATCGCTGCCCTTGTGCGCGACGGCGTGACCACGGCCGCAGCCAGCGCCCGAACGGAGTGAGAAGCATGGATTTCGCACTCACCGCCAACCAGGAATCGATTCGCGAGGCGATCGGAAAAATCTGCGCGCAGATTCGACGACGCCTATTGGCTGAAGAAGGACAAGGAAGGCGGCTACCCAGCCGATTTCCACAAGGCGCTGGCGGATGCCGGCTGGCTCGGCATCTGTATCCCCGAAGAATTCGGCGGCTCGGGTCTCGGCATCCTCGATGCCGCGATCATGATGCGGGCGATCGCCGAATCCGGCGCGGGCATGTCGGGTGCCTCCGCGGTTCATATGAACGTGTTCGGGCTCAATCCCGTGGTCGTGTTCGGCACCAAGGAGCAATGCCGGCGGATGCTGCCGCCGATAGTTTCGGGAAAGGACAGATCCTGCTTTGCCGTCACCGAACCCAATACCGGGTCTCAACACCACGCAGTTGAAGACCCGCGCGGTGCGATCGGGAGACAAATACGTCGTCAACGGCCAGAAAGTCTGGATTTCGACCGCGCAGGTCGCCGAGAAGATTCTCCTGCTCGCGCGCACCACGCCGCTGGAAGAGGTCAAGAGCCCGACCCACGGCCTCAGCCTGTTCTATACCGACTTCGACCGCAGCCGCATCACGGCGCGCGAGATCGAGAAGATGGGCCGCAAGGCGGTCGATTCCAACGAGCTCTTCATCGAGAATTTCGAAATCCCGCTTCAAGACCGCCTCGGCGAGGAGGGCCGCGGCTTTGAGTACATCCTGCACGGCATGAATCCGGAGCGCATCCTGATCGCCGCCGAAGCGGTCGGGCTCGGCCATGTCGCGTTGTCGCGCGCTGCGGCCTATGCCAAGGAGCGCATCGTGTTCAACCGCCCGATCGGCAAGAACCAGGCGATCCAGCATCCCCTCGCGAAGAACTGGATGGAGCTCGAGGCCGCCTGGCTGATGACGCTCTCCGCCGGCTGGCAATACGATCGGGGTCAGCCCTGCGGGCCTGCGGCGAACGCGGCGAAATATCTCGCCGCCGAAGCCGGTTTTCACGCCTGCGAGCAGGCGGTGATGACCCATGGCGGTTTCGGCTACGCCAGGGAATTTCATGTCGAGCGATATTTGCGCGAATCCCTGATCCCGCGCATCGCGCCGATCAGCCCACAGCTTATTCTCAGTTTCATTGCCGAGAAGGTGCTGGGCCTGCCGAAGTCGTATTGAGGTTCGCCGAAAACATGCACGCGACCTTCAGCCTGTCATTCCGGTAAAGTTCACGAGGACAAATTCATGAGCCGTCTCAAGGCCGCGCTTGATCCGCGCTCCATCGCCATCATCGGCGCATCGGAAAATCCCAACAAGGTCGGCGGTCGGCCGGTGCACTACCTCGACAAGTTCGGCTTCAAGGGAAAGATTTTCCCGATCAATCCGTCGCGCCTGGAGGTGCAGGGCCACCAATGCTACAAGAGTCTCGCCGATCTGCCGGAGGCGCCCGAGATGGTGATCGTCGCGGTTGCCGGCGATAACGCCATCGGCGTGGTGGAGGATTGCGCCGCGCATGGCGTCAAGGTTGCGGTGGTGATGGCGTCGGGCTTTGGCGAGGTCGACGCGGTTGCCGGCAAGGCGAAGGAGCGGCGGATGGTCGACGCCGCGCGCAAGGCCGGCATGCGTATCGTCGGCCCAAATTCGCAGGGGCTCGCCAATTTTGGCACCGGCGCGATCGCAAGCTTCTCCACCATGTTCATGGATATGGACCGCGTCGAGGGACATGTCGCAATGCTGAGCCAAAGCGGCGCGCTCTCGACGGTGCCGGTTGGATTCCTGCGCCAGCGCGGCATCGGCGTCCGCCATACGCACGCCACCGGCAACGATGCCGACATCACCGTCGGCGAACTCGCGGTCGCGGTGGCCGAAGATCCGGAAGTCAAGCTGTTGCTGCTTTATCTGGAGAGCATTCCCGAGACGAAATATCTGGAGGAACTGGCCGCGGTCGCGCTCGACCGCGATCTGCCGATCATCGCCTTGAAATCCGGCCGCTCGGAAGCCGGGCGACAGGCCGCGCAATCGCACACCGGCGCGCTCGCCAATGAAGACCGCGTGGTTGACGCATTCTTCGAACAGCATGGCATCTGGCGCGCGCCGGATATGCGCGGTCTGGTCGAAGCCACTGAGCTCTATCTCAAGGGCTGGAACCCGAAGGGCAGGCGGCTCGTTGCCATCAGCAATTCCGGCGCGGTCTGCGTCATGACCGCGGATGCGGCGAGCGCCGTCGGCATGCCCATGGCGAAGCTTTCGGAGCAAACCGACAGGAAGCTCAAGGGCATCCTGCCGAGCTTTGCCACCACCACCAATCCGATCGATCTGACCGCGGCGCTGTTGTCCAATAGCCGGCTGTTCGGCGACATCCTCCCCGTAATCGCCGAAGACCCGGCTGCGGATGCATTCCTGATCGGCGTCCCCGTCGCTGGACCCGGCTACGATGTGGAGGCGTTTGCCCGCGATGCTGCCGCTTTCGGCAGGCAGACCGGAAAACCGCTTGTGATCGCGGCGACCCAGCGCAGCGTCGCCGATCAATTCGCGGCCGAAGGCTCCTCCGTGTTTCCGACCGAGACCGAAGCGGTCACCGCGCTGCATCAGTTTCTCGCGCATCGCGAATTGATGGCGCGTACCCTTGCGCGTCGCAAGCATCGCGCGAGCATCAACCGGTCTCCGATATTGTCGGCTGCGACGGCGATGCTGAACGAGGCCGACAGTCTTGCCTTGCTGGCGGCGCGCGGCATTCCAGTGGTGCCGCACCGGCTGTGCCGGTCGCGCGCCGAGGCGATTGCGGCGTTCGAGGCCATCGGCGGGCCGGTCGTGGTCAAGGGATGTTCGGCCGATATTGCGCACAAGTCGGAGCTTGGCCTGGTGCGGCTCGGCGTCGCAAGCCGCGAGGAGGCCGGCGAGGTCTGGGCGCAGATGGAAGGCATCATGCGCAAGCACGGCGCGCGGTTCGACGGCGTCATCGTCGCGGCGATGGCAGGCGGCCGCCGCGAGATCATGATCGGCGCGCACCGCGATCCCGTATTCGGGCCTGTGGTCGCGGTTGGCGACGGCGGCAAATATGTCGAGATTTTCCGCGATACCGTACTGCTGCTGCCGCCTTTTTCCGAAGGATGACGTCCGCGAAGCGCTCGGCCGCTTGAGGATTGCGCCATTGTTTGCCGGCGTGCGCGGCGAACCGCCGATGGATGTCGCCGCACTTTGCGATGCGGTATTGCGGATCGGCGAATTGATGCTGCGACCCCGCGGCGGGCGTGGTGAGTCTCGATCTCAATCCGGTGCTGCTCGACAGCGCGGGCAAGGGCTGCCTGGTCGTGGATGCCGTGGTGTTTCAGGGCAGCATGTCGAAGGCGTGAGTTGATCGGCGTCGCGAACGCAACGAAGCAATCCCTAAGGTTACGCAAAACTATTATCCCGGATTGCTTCGTCGCATTCGCTCCTCGCGCTGATGGATTTGGATCACCGCCAGTAGAGGACAACGCTGGCGATGACGAGCATGGCTGTCACCGCCAGCATCTGCGCAAGCACCTCCGAGGTCGCCCTCTTGGTGGCGTCCTTCATGCCGTTCTCCCTAGACTCGGCTCCCTAGAACCTGGGCACGACTCATCGTTGCCCGCAAAGGCCCGACGATCCGGTCTGCTTTACTCGGAACACCCCTCGACGAGTATTCGCTTTGATGAGTCCCCACTCAGCGAATATCGACGGTGCCAAGATCGATCAGCAATGCGGCGGCATTTTGGCTCGGCTGCAGCCGGTTTATGCGCGCGGGAAGGAATTTTGGAAGCGGATTTCCCAGGTCATGGCCGCTTGCGGGCGGCTGTAAGCCGTTGATCCGGCTTGGCCGGCCGGATACGTTTTCCGATGCATCCCGCCAACCGACAAAGCGGTTCGAACAAGATAGCCCAAGGTGAACAATGGCCCGCATCGACTATTGCGATACTTCGAAATCGAGCGAACGCACCCGCGAAATTCTGGGCAAGAACCGCAACGCCAACATCTTTCGCATGATGGCGCACTCGCCGAGCTATTTCGAACAATATTGCCGGCTCGGCGGCGCGATCCGTCACAGAGGCGAGCTTGATCCGGTCGTTCGCGAGCTTGCCATCACGCGGACGGGAATTCTTTGCGAGGCACCCTATGAAATCGTGGCCCACAAGCGCATCGGCAGGAATGTCGGGGTCACCGACGAGCAGAACGCGGCGCTGGAGAACTGGCAGTCGGCCAAATGCTTTAACGAGTTGCAGCGCGCAGCACTTGCCTTCACCGACGAGATCGTCCGCCTGCGCCGTCCTACCGATGCGACGTTCAATGCGATTGCCGCCAAACTGACGCCGGCGGCCCTCGTCGAGCTCCAGCTTTCGGTGGGCTTCTACATCCTGACGTCGAAATTCCTGGAGACGTTTGGCATCGACATGCAGCCGGTTGAGCAGGTGATCGAGTAGCGCACCGGGTTTGGCGATGAGCGCAAGCGACCGGCGGCGTTGAGAGGCGGAGCGCGCTAGCTCTCGACAATGGCGAGGACCTGTCCTTCGGCCACCACGTCATCGAGGCTGACAAGGATCGATTTGACCTTCCCCGCGGCAGGCGAGGCGACCGGGATTTCCATTTTCATGGCTTCGACAAAGGCAATTTCGTCGCCTTCACTGACGCTCGCGCCGGTCTGAACGGAAAGCGCGCAGACGCGGCCGGCGACCTCGGTGACGATTTTGATTTCAGGCATTCCGCACTCCGTGACAGTGGCCTCGCGCGATCGCGAAGCGTGTATGTTGCAGCGGAGCGGATTTGCCCTCTCCACACCTGGTCCGATTTCGCAGAGCGAACTTCAAATCCAAAACTCCACGTCCGGCCGCCTTTACTTGCTGGTGGTCACGGGCTTCTAGTTGTAGCCGCAGACTGCCTGAGGTAGTTTTTGTTCAGCAAGTGGAATTTTATTCCGCACTGCGGAATAGACAGAAAAAGAGTTTTATGGGACGGCGTTCGGAGCGGCTCAGCAGGCAGGGAATGCGCGCAGGCGATTGCGCAGGCGAGGGCGACGTGATTCAGGTCGTGTCGCGCGCCTTCGATGTCTTGCGTTGCTTCGAGGGCCATGAGACGAGGCTCGGCAATCTGGAAATCTCCAGCCGCTGCGGGCTGCCGCGCTCGACGGTGTCGCGGCTGACCCATACGCTGACCCGGATGGGCCAGCTTGTCTATCTGCCGCGCGACCAGAAATACCGCATCGGTCCGAGCGCGGTTGCGATGAGCACCTCGATGATGCGCGGCTTGCAGTTGCGCCATTTGATCCGGCTGCGTCTGCAGGAGGTCGCCGAGCAATTGCCGGGCACCGTGGGTTTCGTCATTCCGGACCGCTTTGATCTCGTCTATCTCGAGTTCGGCCGTGCCGCCAATGCGCTCGGCCTGTCTTTGACCACGGGTAGCCGCATCGCCATGGCAAGCACGGCGGCGGGGCACGCCTATACCGCAGCGCTCGATGCCGAGATTGGCGATGCGCTGCTCGCGGAGATGGAGCGCGAACTGCCGGACGACGCCAGGCTGCTGCGGCCGCGCCTGGAAGCCAACCGCCACTTTTTGCGCGAACAGGGTTACGTAGTTGCCTGCGGGCTGTGGAGCCCGCATATCAATGGCCTTGCGGTACCGTTATGGTCGCCGCAATACCAAACCTATGTCGTCGTCACGATCGGTCTTCTTTCCGCGATATATGATGAGAAGCGGCTGCACAAGGAAGTCGCTCCAAAAATTCTAGAATTGAGTACTGCGATCGGTGCCATGCTGGAGGGCGGCGACGCCGAACTGTTCGATGGTCGTACGCGGGCCGAGGCGCTTCGGGTGCCGGACCACAATAATAAGATCAGGACGGAGAATCCGAATGAACTGGAAGCCGGAACTCGACGAACTCGCCCGGCGCGAAGCGTTCGCGCGCGAGATGGGCGGCGTTGACAAGGTCAAGCGGCAACGCGACCAGGGCCGGCTCACCGTCCGCGAACGTATCGACAGGTTACTCGACCGGGAAAGCTTCCATGAGATCGGCGCGATATCCGGCACCGCCGAATATGACGAGAAGGGCGAGCTGAAGCATCTGACGCCGGCGAACTGCGTGTTCGGCCGCGGCAAGATCGACGGCCGCACCGTGGTCGTGGTCGGCGACGATTTCACCGTGCGCGGCGGCTCGGCCGATGCCTCGATATCGGCAAAGCCATTGATGGCCGAGGAAATGGCGCATGATTTCCGCCTGCCGATCATCCGCCTGATCGAAGGCTCCGGCGGCGGCGGCTCGGTGAAAACCATCGAAACCAAGGGTGCGGCCAATCTGCCGGGCGGCATCGGCGGTACGCGCTGGTACGCCTACACGACCTCGAACATGGCGCGCGTGCCGGTGGTCGGGCTTGGGCTCGGTTCGGTCGCGGGGTTAGGCGCGGCGCGGCTTGCCGCGAGCCATTATTCGGTGATGACGAAGAACTCGGCGATGTTTGTCGCGGGTCCCCCGGTTGTGAAACGCCTTGGCCAGGATCTCGGCAAGCAGGAGCTCGGCGGCGCCGAGATTCAGACGCGTGCCGGCGGCGTCGATCATGCGGTCGATACCGAGGAGGAGGCGTTCGCCTGCGCGAGGCGTTTCCTCTCTTATCTGCCGTCATCGGTCTATGAGCTGCCGCCGACTATTCCCTGCGACGACGATCCGGAGCGGTCGGAGGAATCGTTGATGTCAGCGGTGCCGCGCAGCCGGCGCCAGGTCTACAAGATGCGGCCGATCATCGACGCGGTCGTCGACAAAGGCTCGTTCTTCGAGGTGGCCGCAAATTTCGGCCGGCCGATTATCGCAGGCCTGGCGCGCCTCGAAGGCCGCGCCGTGCTGTTACTCGCCAGCGATCCCTTCCACTATGGCGGATCCTGGACGGCGGAAGCTTGCCAGAAGGTGGTGCGCTGGGTCGATTTCGCCGAGACCTTCCATCTCCCGGTGGTCTATCTGATGGATTGTCCGGGTTTCATGATCGGGCTCGAGGCCGAAAAGGCCGCCACCATCCGCCACGGCGTGCGCGCGATGGCGGCGGTCAACCAGAGCACGGTGCCCTGGTGCACCATCATCGTGCGCAATTCCTTCGGCGTCGCCGGTGTCGTGCACCAGCCGGCCGACCGGTTCTCGATCCGCTACGCCTGGCCCTCGGCCTACTGGGGTTCGCTGCCGCTCGAAGGCGGCATCGAGGCGGCCTATCGCGCCGATATCGACGCGGCCGAGGATCCGCAAGCCAAGCTGAAGGAAATCGAGGATCGGCTCAACCGACTGCGCTCGCCGTTTCGCACGGCCGAAAAGTTCTGGGTCGAAGAGATTATCGATCCGCGCAAGACCCGCTCGCTCCTTTGCGAATTCGCGCGGCTCGCCGAGCCCTTGCGCACGCCGGGTCCTCCGACGAACATGACGACCAGGCCGTAATACTCTTTCGCGCCGCCCCGCGATCAGTGGACCACGCGCTCGACAGCAATGGCGGTCGCTTCGCCGCCGCCGATGCACAGCGCAGCGACGCCGCGCTTGAGGTTTTGCGCTTCGAGTGCGTGCAACAGCGTGACGATCAGCCGTGCACCGGTCGCCCCGATCGGATGGCCGAGCGCACAGGCGCCGCCGTTGACGTTCAACTTCTCGCGGGGAATTCCAAGGTCGCGCTGCGCGGCCATCGCCACCACGGCGAACGCCTCGTTGATCTCGAACAGATCGACGTCGCCGACGCTCCAGCCCACCTTGTCGAGCACCTTGCGGATCGCCGGGATCGGCGCAGTGGTGAACCATTGCGGCTCCTGGCTATGGGTTGCGTGTCCCTTGATTTCGGCGAGAGAAGGCAGGCCGTCGCGGTTCGCAAGCGAACGCCTGGCGAGCACGAGCGCCGCAGCGCCGTCGGCATTGGCAGACGACGCCGCGGGTGTGATGGTGCCGTTGGCGCGGAACGCCGGCTTTAGCGCCGGAATCCTGGCGGGATCGACCTTGAGGGGAATTTCGTCGTTGGCAATGGTGCGCGGGCCGGCCTTCTCCTTGACCATCACTGGCACGATTTCGGCCTTGAACGCGCCGCTTTCGACCGCCTTTCGCGCACGCGTCAGGGTCTCCATCGCGTAAGCATCCTGGGCGCTGCGCGTGAATTGATAGGCCTCCGCGGTGGCTTCGCCGAAATCGCCCATCGAGCGCCCGGCCTCGTAGGCGTCCTCAAGGCCATCCAGGAACATGTGGTCGATGATCCGATCGTGGCCGGCGCGATAACCGCCGCGCGCCTTGGCCAGCAAGTAGGGCGCGTTGGTCATGCTCTCCATGCCGCCGGATACCACAATGTCGGCGGAGCCCGCATTGATGATGTCGTGGGCGAGCATGGTGGCCTTCATGCCGGAGCCGCAGACCTTGTTGATGGTCGTGGCGCCAGTCGCGTCCGGCAGGCCCGCGCCGCGCGCGGCCTGCCGGGCCGGCGCCTGGCCCTGTCCAGCCGGCAGCACGCAACCCATGAAGACTTCGTCGATCCGCTCGGGCGAGAGTCTTGCCCGCTCGACCGCCGCACCGATCACATGGGAACCGAGCTGGTGCGCGCTGAAGGGGGAGAGGTCCCCCATGAAGCGGCCAAGCGGCGTGCGGGCGGCGGAAACGATGACGACGGGATCGGAAGTGGCGGCCATGGCGATGATTTCCTGTGCAGGCGGCGGTACGATTGGATTATGAGAATCATATAATGCAGCGCAAGAAATGCAACGCATGCGTCTCATGACAAATTGTCGTGATCCCATGAGCATCGCTCGCCGGTCCGAGGCGCTCGTGGTCGAACCTTCGGGTGATGTCGATGATTACCGCTTCCGGTCGATAAAGCCCTGCATCAGCCGTTTCGGCTCGTCGGTCAGGAACGATCGGCCGAATACGCCGATGCTTAGGTTGACGGATTCCGTCAGCGGCAACTCCTCCCATTGCCGGAGCAGGGCCTTTTGCGCGCGAAGCGCCTCCGGCCCGCATTCCAGAAGCGCTGTGACTGTCTTCTCGACCGCGGCATCGAGGCCGCCCGCCGGCGCCACCACGTCGACCAGTCCCCAGGCCAGCGCGGTCGGCGCATCGATATTTTCAGCCGTCATGACCAGCCAGCGTGCGCGTCCCCATCCGATCAGGCGCGGCAACAGCGCGGCGTGAATGACGCTGGGAATGCCGACCCTGACTTCCGGCATGCCGAACTTCGCATCATGCGCCGCAATCCGGAAGTCGCAGGCGGCGGCGACTTCGAGGCCGCCGCCGAGGCACCAGCCGGGCATCCGCGCGATCACCGGTGCGGGAAACGTTCGTACCGCCTCGCAGAGATCGCGCAAGCCCGTGATGAACTTCTCGGCCGACGACTGGTCGAGCTGCGCCATTTCCTTGATGTCGGCGCCGCCGATCATGCTCTTTTCGCTCTGGCCTGCGATGATCAGCGCGCGAATTTGCTTGTCTGCCGCGAGCGATGTCAGCCCTTCGCACACGCCGCCGATGACTGCCGATCCCAGAATATTGAGGGAGCCGGCGTTGCAGATCGTCAGGCGAACGACGCCGCGCGCGTCGCGATCGACACCGCAATAAGGGTTGAGCATGTGCATGTGCGGTCTCGCAATCTCAGGATGCGCAAAGGGCGGTTATTGCAAGTTCCCGTGTAAAATCGGGCCTTGTCAAGAGCGGGCGAAGCCCGTTTTACAGCACCGGCGAAGCGCGAAATAACAAAATAAAGTGCAGCATTCCGCAGCCGCGGATGATATTAGGATGGTGCACGTCATTATATGATTGAAAACATATTATAGGACCGCCGATGCGCTACTCTAGGGAACACAAGCTCGAAACTCACGCACGGATCGTCAGGAGAGCCTCGGTCAGGCTTCGTGAGAAGGGCGCGCATGGAATTGGCGTAGCCGACCTCATGAAGGAGGCCGGCCTCACCCATGGCGGGTTCTATGCGCATTTCAATTCGCGGGAAGCCTTGGTGATCGAGGCCTTCACGCATGCGATGGACCGGTCCACCGAGCGTTGGCGAAAACTGGTGGAAAAGACGACGCGCGAGAAGCGCCTGGCCATGGTCGTGAAAACCTACCTGACGCCGCTTCACCGCGACGATCCCGGCCACGGTTGCGCCATACCGACGCTTGGGTGCCGAAATCGCCCGCGAGAGCTCAAAGACGCGACGGGTTTTCGCCGGCAGGCTGGACCAGATGATCGAGATGCTCGCGGGCCAATTCCCTAACCTCCCGCGCAAGGCGGCACGCAAGCAGGCGATGTCGACCATCGCGACCATGATGGGATCGCTGGTGATGGCGCGTATCGCCGGCAGCGGCGATTTTTCCGATGACATCCTCAGCGCGGGCCGAGAGGCCATCCTTGGCCGCGCGAAACTTGGCCGGGCGAAGTCGCCGGGGGTGAAGAAGTCCGCTCCCCGAAAGGCGGCCACATCGGTGCAGCACTGAGGGTGTTTTCAAGCCCCGGCGCATTCGACATTGGTCGTAACCGGCTGAAAACACCGCAAAGCCCGCATTTTCGCAAATCCGACGCGCGCTGAAAAACCTTTCCAAACCCTCTAAACCCTGCAAGATGCTGGCAAAACCGGCACCCTTGCAAAGGTCTTGGAGGAACGCATGCGTATGATCGGGCATTTTATCGGCGGCCGCGAGGTCAAGGGCACATCGGGCCGATTTGCGGATGTATTTGAGCCGATGACCGGCGACGTCCAGGCCCAGGTGGCCCTGGCTTCGAAAGCCGAACTACGCGCGGCGGTGGAGAATGCCAAGGCAGCTCAACCCGAATGGGCCGCCACCAACCCGCAGCGCCGCGCGCGGGTGATGATGAAGTTCCTTGAACTGGCGCAGCGCGATTACGACAAGCTCGCCGATGTTTTGGCGCGCGAGCACGGCAAGACCGTTCCCGATGCGAAGGGTGATGTTCAGCGCGGGCTTGAAGTGGTGGAGTTTGCCTGCGGCATTCCGCAGCTGATGAAGGGCGAATATACCGAAGGCGCCGGGCCCGGCATCGACATCTATTCGATGCGCCAGCCCTTGGGCGTGGTCGCCGGCATCACGCCGTTCAATTTTCCGGCGATGATCCCGATGTGGAAATTCGCGCCCGCGATCGCCTGCGGCAACGCGTTTATCCTGAAACCCTCCGAGCGCGACCCCGGCGTGCCGATGATGCTCGCGCAATTGATGATCGAGGCGGGCCTGCCGCCCGGCATCCTCAATGTCGTCAACGGCGACAAGGAAGCGGTCGACGCGATCCTCGACGATCCCGACATCAAGGCCGTAGGCTTCGTCGGTTCCTCGCCGATCGCGCAATATATCTATGAGCGCGCAGCCGCCAACGGCAAACGCTGCCAGTGTTTCGGCGGCGCGAAGAACCACGCCATCGTCATGCCGGATGCCGACATGGACCAGGCCGTGGACGCACTGATCGGCGCGGGCTATGGCTCGGCCGGCGAGCGCTGCATGGCGGTCTCGGTCGCTGTGCCCGTCGGCAAGACCACCGCCGACCGGCTGATGGAAAAGCTGATCCCGCGGGTCGAGATCCTGAAGATCGGAACGTCGATCGATCCGTCCGCCGATTACGGCCCGCTGGTGACGAAAGAGGCGGTCGAGCGCGTCAAGAACTATGTCGATATCGGCATCAAGGAAGGCGCGACGCTTGCGGTCGACGGCCGCGGCTTCAAGATGCAGGGCTATGAAAAGGGCTTCTACATGGGCGGCTGCCTGTTCGACAACGTCACCAAGAACATGCGGATCTACAAGGAAGAGATCTTCGGCCCCGTGCTGTCGGTGGTGCGCGCCAAGGATTACCCCGAGGCGCTCGCGCTGCCGTCGGATCATGACTACGGCAACGGCGTTGCGATCTTTACCCGCGACGGCGACGCCGCGCGCGATTTTGCCGCAAGAGTCAATGTCGGCATGGTCGGCATCAACGTGCCGATCCCGGTGCCGATCGCCTATTACACTTTCGGCGGCTGGAAGAAGTCCGGCTTCGGCGACCTCAACCAGCACGGCCCGGATTCGATCCGCTTCTACACCAAGACCAAGACGGTGACGGCGCGCTGGCCGTCCGGCGTCAAGGAAGGCGCGGAGTTCTCGATTCCGACGATGAATTGACTGTCGCGGCGGTCTCGCGGACAGGTGCGAATATTGAATGCAGTTCGCTCTCAACGAGGACCAGATTGCGGTTCGCGATATGGCGCGGGATTTTGCCGCGGAAAAAATCGCGCCGCACGCGATCCGCTGGGATGAGGAGAAGCATTTTCCGGTCGACGTGATGCGCGAGGCGGCCAAGCTCGGCATCGGCGGCGTCTACATCCGCGACGATGTCGGCGGCTCGGCGCTGACCCGGTTCGATGCGGCGCTTGATCTTCGAGGCATTGGCGCATGGCTGTCCGACGGTGTCGGCCTTCATCTCGATCCACAACATGGCGGCCTGGATGATCGACGCCTTCGGCAACGATACGCAGCGCAAGAAGTGGCTGCCGAAGCTGTGCACCATGGAGTATCTGGCAAGCTATTGCCTGACCGAGCCGGGCTCGGGTTCGGACGCAGCCGCGCTCCGGACACGCGCGGTGCGTGACGGCGATCACTATGTCCTCAACGGCCAGAAGCAGTTCATTTCCGGCGCGGGCAAGGGCGATCTTTACGTGGTGATGGTGCGCACGGGTGAGGGTGGTCCGGGCGGCATCTCGACGCTCGTGGTCGAAGGCGACACGCCGGGGCTCTCGCTCGGCGCCAATGAGCGCAAGATGGGCTGGAACGCGCAGCCGACCCGCGCGGTGATTTTCGAGAATGCGCGAGTGCCGGTCGCCAACCGGCTCGGCGATGAGGGCATCGGGTTCAAGATCGCGATGGCGGGGCTCGACGGCGGCCGCATCAACATCGCGGCGTGCTCGCTCGGCGGTGCGCAAAACGCGCTCGACCAGTCGCTTGCCTACATGAGGGACCGCAAGGCGTTCGGAAAGCGCCTCGACGAATTCCAGGCGCTGCAATTTCGCCTCGCCGACATGGCGACTGAACTGGAGGCGGCGCGGACCTTCGTGTGGCGCGCAGCCGCGGCACTCGACCGCAGGGATCCTGACGCCACCATGTTGTGCGCTATGGCCAAGCGCTTCGGCACCGATGTCGGCTTCGAGGTCGCCAACCAGGCGCTGCAATTGCACGGCGGTTATGGCTATTTAAGCGAATACGGCATCGAGAAGATCGTGCGCGATCTGCGCGTGCACCAGATTCTCGAGGGCACCAACGAAATCATGCGGCTGATCGTGGCGCGGAAACTGATCGAGGGCGCGCGATGACGGCGCAGGCGGCCGCGGTTGCGGGTTCCGAACCCGACCTGATCGTTCGGCGCGAGGGAGTTGCCGGCATCATCCGCCTCAACCGGCCGAAGGCGATCAATGCGGTGACGCTGGAGATGTTTCGCGGCATCGAAAAGGCGCTCGATGAATTCGAGGCCGATCCCACGATCGGCCTGATCCTGCTGGAAGGGGCGGGTGACCGCGGCCTTTGCGCGGGCGGCGACATCCGGGCGCTTTACGACAGTTCGCGGGCCAACGGCGATCTCGGCAAGATCCTCTGGCGCGAGGAATACATTCTCAACGCGCGCATCGCCAAATTCGCAAAGCCCTATGTCGCCTTCATGGACGGCATCGTGATGGGCGGCGGGGTTGGCCTGTCCGCGCATGGCGCGCACCGCGTGGTGACCGAGCGGACGAAGCTCGCGATGCCGGAGGTCGGTCTCGGCTTCTTTCCCGATGTCGGCGGCACCTGGCTGCTGTCGCACTCGCCGGGCGAAATCGGCACCTATTTCGGATTGACCGGTCAGACCATGAACGGGCCGGATGCGATTTATGCGCGCTTTGCGGACGCCGTCGTCCCGTCAGGCAGCCTTCGAACGTTGCGCGAGGCGCTCGTCAACCTTCGCCAGGGCGCAAACTCAGGCGAAGTGAAGGCTGTTATCGACAACTTCGCGACCGGCGAAGCGGCCGGGCCGGTCGCGGCGATCCAGCCGCAGATCGATCGTTGGTTTGCCTACGACCGGATGGACGAAATCGTCGACCGCGCTACAGCGGCGATGGTTCGGAACTCGCGCAATCGACGCTCAAGACGTTGAACGAGAAATCGCCGCGCGGCATGGTCGTCACGCTTCGAAGTTGCTGCGGCTGGCGCGCGCCTCTTCGTCGCTGGAGGAATGCCTGGTGCGGGAATATCGCGCCGCACTGGAAGTCTTCCGAAGCGATGATTTCCGCGAGGGCGTGCGCGCCGCCGTGATCGACAAGGACCGCAATCCGCACTGGTCGCCGCCGCGCGTCGAGGACGTGACGTCGGAAATGCTGGCGCCATATTTTGCGGAAATCGGCGCCGACGAACTGGTATTCTAGCAGGACAAAATAGAAGCGCCTGA
The DNA here is from genome assembly GCA_963722265.1 of uncultured Alphaproteobacteria bacterium. Lineage (GTDB taxonomy): Bacteria > Pseudomonadota > Alphaproteobacteria > Rhizobiales > Xanthobacteraceae > Bradyrhizobium. Next base: position 1,717,933 of record CAVRKR010000006.1, read on the forward strand.
GCGGAGGAAAGTGAAGATGGCTAGCATCGCATTCATCGGTCTCGGCAACATGGGCGGTCCAATGGCGGCCAATCTGGTCAAGGCCGGCCAAAGGTTGTCGCGTTCGATCTGGTGGCGGCCTCGCGCGATCAGGCCAAGGCCGACGGCGCCGCGATCGCGGAAAGTTCGGTAGCCGCGGTCAAGGGCGCCGAAGTCGTAATCACGATGTTGCCGGCGGGCAAGCATGTGCTCTCGGTCTGGCACGAGGTGGTTCCGGTCGATGGCCAAGGGCACGCTGATCATCGACTGCTCGACGATCGACGTCGAAAGCGCCAAACAAGCTCACGCGCTGGCCTCCAAGCACGGCATTGGCTCGATCGATGCGCCGGTCTCCGGCGGCACCGGCGGCGCCAAGGGCGCGACCCTGACCTTCATGTGCGGCGGCGAGGAAAAGGCATTCGCGGCAGCAAAACCCGTGCTGGAGAAGATGGGCAAGAAGATCGTGCATTGCGGCGGCGCCGGCGCGGGCCAGGCTGCGAAAATCTGCAACAACATGATCTTGGGCGTTTCCATGATCGCGGTGGGCGAAGCCTTTGCGCTCGCCGAAAAACTTGGGCTTTCGCATCAGGCGCTGTTCGACGTCGCCTCGACCTCGTCTGGACAATGCTGGTCGCTGACCTCCTATTGCCCGGTGCCGGGCCCGGTGCCGACCTCGCCGGCGAACAATGACTACAAGCCGGGCTTTGCCTCGGCGCTGATGGTGAAGGACCTCACGCTGGCGCAGGATGCGGCGAAGGCCGCCGGCGCGGCGACGCCGCTCGGCAAGCACGCGCAGGAAATCTACAAGGCATTCGACGCCGCGGGGAATGGCGGGGTCGATTTCTCTGGAATCATCCGGCACGTTCGCGCGCTAGCGTGGAAAATAGCTGACGCGCCGATGACGACCTTTCAGGAAGCCCGCGCTTTTCTCCTCGAGCACCGCACCGATTACGATGCGGCGGTGAAGGGATTTCGCTGGCCCGATCCGGTGCCGTTCAACTGGGCGCTGGACTGGTTCGACGCGGAACTGGCGCGCAAGCCCCGAGAGCAGGGATCGTCCGGCGCTATGGATCGTCGATGCCGCAAGCAACCGCGAAACGAAATTGTCGTTCGCAGACACTGTCGCGCCGCTCCAATCAGGTCGCCAACTTCCTGCGCGCGCAGGGGTTGAAGCGCGGCGATCATCTGTTGCTGCTGCTCGGCAATGTCGTGCCGCTCTGGGAGACGATGCTGGCGGCAATGAAACTGGGCGTCGTGGTGATTCCCGCCACCACCTTGCTGACGCCAGACGAATTGCGCGACCGGCTCGATCGCGGCCGCGCCAAGGTCGTGGTGGCGACGCAGGACCAGATCGCCAAATTCGCCGGCCTCGGCAGCGAGCGGCTCGTTCGCATCGTCGTCAACGCGTCGTCGAAACAGGATGGCTGGCTCGCCTACGAGCAGGCCGCGGATTTTCCGGAAACCTTTACGCCGGACGGACCGACCGGGCCGGACGATCCGATGCTGCTTTATTTCACCTCCGGCACCACGGCCAAGCCAAAGCTCGTGCGGCACAGCCAGCGCAGCTATCCCGTCGGCGGGCTGTCGACGATGTACTGGCTTGGACTGCAGCCCGGCGACATCCATCTGAACATTTCCTCGCCGGGCTGGGCCAAGCACGCCTGGAGTTGCTTCTTCGCGCCATGGAATGCCGGCGCCACCGTGTTCGTGGTCAATCAGCCGCGCTTCGATGCCAAGGGATTGCTCGCGACCATCGTCCGCTGCGGCGTTACCACGTTATGCGCGCCGCCGACGGTGTGGCGGCTGTTCATTCAGGAGAAGCTCGCGGACTTCAAGGTCGGCCTGCGCGAGGTCTGCGGCGCCGGCGAGCCGCTCAATCCCGAGGTGATCGATCAGGTGCGCGCGGCCTGGGGGCTGACCATCCGCGACGGCTACGGCCAGACCGAAACCACCGCACTCGCCGGCAATTCGCCGGGGCAGAAGGTCAAGGTCGGATCGATGGGCCGACCGCTGCCGGGCTATCGCGTGCGGATCACCGATGTCGACGGGCATGTCACCAAAGAGGGCGAGATCACCTTGCTGCTCGGCGCCGACCGCCCGGCCGGCCTGATGCAGGGCTATCAGGGCGAGGACGGCAGGCTTTCCGGCGCCGACGGCGCGTCTCTATCGCAGTGGCGACGTGGTGTTTGCCGACGAAGAAGGTTATCTCACTTTCGTCGGCCGCTCCGACGACGTCTTCAAGTCGTCCGACTACCGGATCAGTCCGTTCGAACTCGAAAGTATCCTGCTGGAGCATGAGCTGGTGGCCGAAGCCGCCGTCGTGCCGAGCCCCGATCCGATTCGGCTTGCGATCCCCAAGGCCTATGTGCTGCTGGTGTCCGGCGCGGAGCGCTCGGGCGGGACCGCGCTGTCGATCTTCCGGCATCTGCACACGCGCCTTGCGCCATTCAAGCGAATCCGGCGGATTGAGCTGGTGACCGAACTGCCGAAGACGATTTCCGGCAAAATCCGCCGCGTGCAGTTGCGCCGTCTGGAGCACGACAACGACCGCGGCAGTCCGCTGCGCGGCGAAGAATTCCGCGAAGAGGATTTTCCGGAATTGCAGAAACTGCGGCCGGCCGGCTCGACAGAGGGTTCATGAATGAATGAAGTCTGGAAGAAGCCGCCGGTATCGCTTGCCGCCTATCAGAAAATGGTCGGTCATGAAGTCGGCGTGTCGTCATGGCATCTGGTCGATCAGAACCGGATCAATGTCTATGCCGACGTGATCGAGGATCACCAGTTCATCCACATCGATCCCGAACGCGCCAAACGTGAAACCGCCTTCGGCACCACGGTTGCCCACGGCTTCCTGACGATGTCGCTGCTGAGCATCATGTCCTATGAGGTGATGCCGGTGATCGAGGGCACCACGATGGGCGTCAACTATGGTTTCGACAAATTGCGTTTCATCTCGCCGGTGCGCGCCGGCTCGCGCGTGCGCGGTCGCTTTACCCTGATGGAAGCGAAATTACGCAAGCCCAAGGAGCTGCAATCGCGCACCAACGTCACCGTCGAGATCGAGGGCGAGGAAAAGCCCGCTTTGGTGGCCGACTGGATCGGCTTGATCTATTTTGCCTAGTACCCCGTCATTGCCGGGCTTGACCCGGCAATCCATCGCTGATCAAAAACGTTTCTCATTTTGGTAGATGCCCGGATCAAGTCCGGGCATGAGAACTCAGGAACGGCACTCATGACAATCAGGTTTGATGGACGCGTCGCGATCGTCACCGGCGCGGGCAATGGCCTTGGCCGCGCGCATGCGCTGGGGCTGGCGAGCCGCGGCGCCAAGGTCGTGGTCAACGATTTCGGCGGCGCGCGCGACGGCAGCGGCGGATCGCTGACGCCGGCCGAATCCGTGGTCGAGGAAATTCGCAAGGCCGGCGGCGTTGCCATGGCCGACGGCGCCGATGTCTCGAACTTCGAGCAGGTTCGAGGCGATGGTCGATCGCGCCACGAAGGAGTGGGGCAGCGTCGATCTGCTCGTTGCCAATGCCGGCATCATGCGCGACAAATCCTTCTGCCAAGATGGAAGTTGCCGATTTCGCCAAGGTGCTGGACGTCCATCTCACCGGCACATTCTATTGCTGCAAGGCGGTGTGGAACGGCATGCGCGAGCGCAACTATGGCCGTATTGTCGTCACCACCTCGTCGTCGGGGCTGTTCGGCAATTTCGGTCAGGCCAATTACGGCGCGGCGAAGGCCGGCATGGTCGGCCTGATGAACGTGCTGGCGGAAGAGGGCCGCAAGAACAATATCCGCGTCAATACGATCTCGCCGACGGCGGCGACACGGATGACGGAGGAATTGTTGCCGCCGCAGGCGCTCGCCTTGATGAAACCGGAAGCGATCACGCCAGCGGTGCTCTATTTGCTCGCCGAGGACGCGCCGACCCGCACCATCATGGGGGCTGGCGCCGGTTCGTTCGCGGTAATCAAGATCATGGAAACCGAAGGCATCAACCTCGCCCAGAGCGAATGGACGCCCGAGGCTATTGCCGATCATTTCGTCGAGATCGGCGACATGTCGACGGCCAAGGCGCTTGAAGGCGCGTTCCAGCAGACGCAGAAATATGTCGCCCAGGCCGCGGCGCGGGCGGGGGTTAAATTGTGACGCCGTCATTCCGCGGTGCGCGTTAGCGCGAACTACGATGCACATCGGAGAATCTCGCCCAACAATCTCGAGATTCCCTGATGTGCAATTGCACATCTGAGGTCCACGCGAAGACGCGTGCCCCGGAATGACGTAAGCCCAATCGATGCGCACCTCCGAAACCCAAGTGGCCATCATCGGCGCCGGTCCCGCTGGACTGATGGCGGCCGAAGTGTTGGCGCAAGGTGGCGCCCGCGTCACCGTCTACGATGCGATGCCGTCGGCGGGCCGCAAGTTCCTGATGGCCGGACGCGGCGGGCTCAACCTGACACATAGCGAGCCGCTGGATGCGTTTCTGGCGCGATATCGCGAAGCGAAGCCGCAGCTTGCGGCGGCGATCGAAGCATTTCCGCCAGATCGTTTGCGGGAGTGGTGCGAGGCGCTGGGGCAGGAGACCTTTGTCGGCTCCAGCGGACGGATATTTCCCAAAGCGTTGAAGGCTTCCCCACTGCTGCGGGCCTGGTTACGGCGCCTCGACGCGGCAGGCGTGCGATTTTCGCTGCGCCACCGCTGGACCGGCTGGGATGAGAGCGGCCGTCTCTTGTTCAAGACCCCTGGTGGCCAAATCGCCGTCGAGGCTGGCGCAACCCTGTTGGCGCTCGGCGGCGCCAGCTGGCCGCGGCTCGGCTCAGACGGCGGATGGGTGAAAACGCTCGGCGCGAGGGGCGTGATAATATCCCCGCTTAAGCCCGCCAATTGCGGTTTTGTCGTCGCATGGTCGGAGATTTTCCGCGACCGTTTCGAAGGGGTACCGCTGAAGGGGATCGCGACCGCGTTCGGAACGCTTGGCCTTCGCGGCGAGGCCATGATTACCCGTGATGGCATCGAGGGCGGGGCGATCTATGCGCTTTCGGCCGAATTGCGCGAAGCGATCCTCAGTTCAGGCCATGCTACCCTCCACATCGCCTTGCGGCCTGATACCTCCGATCTGGTCACGCGGTTGTCGGCACCGCGCGGCAAGCAGACATTTTCCAATTGGCTGCGCAAGGCCACGCAGTTGTCTCCGGTTGCGATCGGCCTGTTGCAGGAAGCCGCAAAGTTGTTAGGCATATCGCTGCCGTCATTGTCGCCGAAAAACCTCGCCGAATTGATCAACGCCGTACCGGTCGAACTCATCGGAATTGCCCCAATCGCGCGCGCGATTTCGACTGCCGGCGGAATCGCGCTCGACGAACTCGATGCCGATTTCATGTTCCGCCGCTTGCCCGGCGTATTCGCCGCCGGCGAAATGCTCGACTGGGAAGCGCCAACCGGCGGCTATCTGTTGCAGGCGTGCTTCGCGACGGGGGCTGCGGCGGGAAAGGGAGCGTTGAAGTGGCTCAAATGAACGCCGTCGCCCTTCGAGGCCTCCGCTACGCTACGGTACCTCAGGGTGACGGCTACGAGAGAGCGTCATCCCCGGATGAGCGCAATTGCGCTCACTCGGGAGGAGTGAGCGTTGCGAGCCTCGAAGGATCGTGTGGGCACGGTTACCGCAGCTTCCCCCGTGCCGCCACTGGCAGCGTGCCGAGGATCTCCTCGCCGCGCACCATCACCACCTCGTCCATCATATTGACGACGACGCAGACATGATTGGGCACGATCCGGACGACATCGCCGACCTCGGGCCGAGTGTTGCTGCGAGTAAGATCGAGAAAGCCGTGCTCCTCGGCGAAGCGCGCAATGCGTGCCTCGGGGTGTTCGAGGATCAGCCCGTAGCCGTCGAGCCCGCCGCCGGGATCGGAGGTGAGCGTTTTTGAGCCAGCATCGAGAATGCCGCGATCGGGGCCGGCGCGGCTCACCACGGTTGAATAGATGTTCAGCGCGCAATCTTCCCAGGTCGCGACCCCCGCCGCGACCTGCATCCGGTCATTATAGATGTAGGTGCCGGGCCGGTGCTCGGTGGCGCCCTTGAGCTTGCCGACATTCTTCAGGTTCGGCGAGCCGCCGGTCGACACCATCGCGGCATCAAGCCCATGGGCGCGCACGCCGGCCAGCGCTTCGTCATAGAATTTCTGCGCCTCGGCCCAGCCGGTTTCGGTCGGATACAGCATGAACCCGGCGAATTCCAATCCCTTCCATGCCGCGATCTCGCGGGCGAGCGCGATGGCTTCCGCCGGCGTCTCGACGCCGGCGCGCTTGCGCCGGTGTCGCATTCGACCACGACCGAAAGCGGCGGCCCGAGGCGGCCGCCGCCTGCGTCAGGCTGGCGACCACCACCGGATTGTCGGCGGCTACCGTCATGTTGGCCTTGGCCTGCAGCGCGCCGAGGCGCGCCATTTTTTCTTCGCCGAGCAGATTGTAGCTGATCAGGATGTCGTCGATCCCGGCATCCGCCATCACCTCGGCCTCGCCGAGTTTCTGGCAGGTGATGCCGCGGGCGCCGGCTTCGATCTGAAGCTTTGCCAGCATCGGGCTCTTGTGGGTCTTGATGTGCGGGCGGTTGGCAACGTCAGCGGCTTCGCAGGCCGCCTGAATGCGCGCGATGTTGCGCTCGACGCGATCCATGTCGATGACGGCGACGGGTGTGCCGTATTCGCGGGCAATCTTGGCGGCGAGGGGAGTGGTCATCAGTTGGCTCCAGTTTTATCAGCCTCGTCATTGCGAGCCAACGGGTCGCGCGAATGCGCGCCCGATGACAGGCTCCGCGAAGCAATCCATCTATCCGAGGTGCAGAATGGATTGCTTCGTCGCTCCGCTCCTCCCAATGACGGAAAAAGGGCCTGCTTCTTAAGCCTGCTCTATCTCTTCACGCAACACTTCAAGTTCCAGCCATCGGTCCTCGGCTTCCTGCAACTCCCTTTGCGCCTTGGTAAGGGCGTCAGAGGCCTGGTCAAACTTCTGGCGATCCTTCTTGTAGAGATCGGGGTCGTCAAGCTGTCGTTGCTGTTTGGCGATCTCGGCCTGCAGCCTGGCGATGGTTTTCGGCAAGGTTTCCAGCGCATGCTTTTCGTTGAAGTTGAGCCGCCGCTTCGGTGTGGCCGAAGGTGCGGTGGCGGCCGGCGTCGTCTTTTCGCGTTGGACGGTGGCAGGCCTTGACCGCCTCGCGCCTCAAGTCCGCGCCGCGCTGCGCCAGCATGTCGGTATAGCCGCCGGCATATTCGATCCAGCTGCCGTCGCCCTCGGGTGCGATCACCGAGGTGACGACGCGATCGAGGAAGTCGCGGTCGTGGCTGATCAGGATCACCGTGCCCTCATAGTCGCCGAGCATTTCCTCCAGCACATCGAGGGTTTCGAGGTCGAGATCGTTGGTCGGCTCGTCCAGCACCAGAAGGTTGGACGGTTTTGCCAGTGCGCGCGCCAGCATCAGCCGGCCGCGTTCGCCGCCCGAAAGCACTTCGAGCGGCGTGCGCATCTGTTCCTGCGCGAACAGAAAGTCCTTCATGTAGCTGACGACATGCTTTGGCTTGCCGCCGACCATGACGTGATCGCCGCGTCCGCCGGTGAGTGCCTCGGCCAGCGTCGATTTCGGGTCGAGGCTTTCGCGGTGCTGGTCGAGCGTGGCCATCTCGATATTGGCGCCAAGCCGCACCGTGCCGTTGTCCGGCGGATTGGCGCCGGTGAGCATTTCGATCAAGCGTCGTCTTGCCGGCGCCGTTGGGGCCGACGATGCCGACCCGGTCGCCGCGCTGGATGCGGATCGAAAAGCCATCGACGATCTTGCGATCGCCGTAGGCGCGGCTGATGTTCCTGGCTTCGATGACGAGCTTGCCGGATTTTTCCGCCTCAGTGGCAGCGAGGTTGGCATTGCCGGCCGCGGCACGATAATCGCGCCGCTGCTGGCGCAGCGCGTGGAGATTGCCGAGCCGCTTGACATTGCGCTTGCGGCGGCCGGAGACGCCGTAACGCAGCCAGTGCTCTTCGTTGACGATTTTGCGGTCGAGCTTGTGCTGCTCGCGCTCTTCTTCCGCCAGCACCTCGTCGCGCCAGGCCTCGAAGGCGGCAAAGCCGCGGTCGATCTGCCTGATCTGGCCGCGATCGAGCCACGCGGTTGAGCGCGACAGATTCGACAGGAAGCGCCGGTCGTGACTGATGATGACAAGCGCGCTGCGGCGGCCGTCGAGTTCGCTTTCCAGCCATTCGATGGTGGTCAGATCGAGATGGTTGGTGGGCTCATCGAGCAGGAGGATATCGGGCGAGGGTGCCAGCACGCGTGCCAGCGCCGCGCGGCGGGCTTCGCCGCCTGACAGACGCGCCGGATCCTCGTCGCCGTGAAGGCCGAGCTGCTCGAGCACATAGCGCGCTTGATAGTGATCGTCGCCCGGGCCTAACCCCGCTTCGACATAGGCGAGCGTCGTGGCGTGGCCGTCAAAATCAGGCTCCTGCGGCAAATAGCGGATGGTCGCGCCGGGCTGCACGAAGCGGCTGCCGTGGTCCGGCTCGACAAGGCCGGCGGCGATCTTCAACAGCGTCGATTTGCCGGAACCGTTGCGGCCAATCAGGCAGACGCGCTCCTCGGCTGACACCGATAATTCGACGCCCGACAATAGCGGCGTGCCGCCAAAAGTCAGCGCAATGTCTTTCAACTGGATCAGCGGCGGCGCCATCGCTCAACTCTGGCTCGCCGCGGGTTGATCCACCCGCCGGCTCTGGATGCGGCGAATGGTCTGGTCGAGCGCGGACAGAAACGTCGAACGGTCGCGCGCGGCAAAGGATTTCGGGCCGCCGGTCACTTCGCCGGAGGAACGCAGGTCGGTCATGAGATTGCGGACCGCGAGGGTCATTCCGATCGACTCTTCCGTAAAAGACTTGCCGTTCGGCGCGATCACCTCGGCACCTCGCTTCACGCAGCGGCTGGCCAGCGGGATATCGGCGGTGACGACGATATCGCCTTTTCCCGCGCGCTCGGCGATCCAGTCGTCGGCGGCGTCCATCGCGGAACCCGCCGCGATACGCTCGATCAGCGGATCCTGCGGTACCCGAATGAAGTTGCCCGCCACCACGCTGACGGGAAGTCCATGCCGGGCCGCGACGCGGTAGATTTCGTCCTTCACCGGGCAGGCATCGGCGTCGACATAGATGCGGATGGTGTTCAAATTCGCTGTCATCGGTTGGGGAATAGATAGGCAAGCACCGAGGCGCTTTTGAGAGCGCGTGGTACCCCATCGGGCCGGGAAATGCGAGGAAAAGGCGATTACCGCGAGCACCCTTGCCACGGCCTTTCCTTGGCGTACCATTGGCGGTCGGAAAAACCGCCAAAATTAGGGGAAACGGGCATGACAAGCCGGTTAGAGGCCTATCGCGTCGAGGCCTACAACACCTCAAAACTTTCCGAGAACAAGATACATGACGACAGCGTCGCACGCCGGTTCGGCTTTTCCGGCGGCCTGGTCCCGGGCGTCGATGTCATGGCCTATATGATGCATTTGCCGGTTAAAAAATGGGGCCGAGCTTTTCTAGAGCGGGGATTGATCGAAGCGCGTTTCGTCAAGCCGGTCTATGACGGCGAAATCGCCGAGGTCAGGGGCGAGGAGAGTGATGGCGGCTGTCGATCGAGGTCGAGAGCCGCGGCGAACTCTGCGCGACCGGTACGGCCTCGCTTCCCGCCGCCGCGCCGTCGCTCTCGATAACTGATTTTCCCGAAACCGCGACGGTCTCGGAACGCAAGCCGGTGAATGCGGCTTCCTATGAAATCGGAAAGTGGCTGGGAACGCTGCCGCGCGCCTGGGCGGGTGACGCCGCGATGGAATATCTGGCCGATGTGCGCGAGCGTGATCCGATCTACGCGCGCGAAGGCCTCGGCCATCCCGGCCTGTTGCAGCGGGTGATGAACAAGGTGCTGGTCGACAATGCCATCCTCGGCCCATGGATTCACGTCGGCAGCCGGATGCAGCTTCTCAACGCCGCCAAAAGCGGCGACGAGTTGACGGCGCGCGCGAAGGTGACCGGCAACTACGAGAAAAAGGGGCATCGCTTCGTCGAGCTGGACGCGCTGGTGGTGGCGAACGGCAAGACGCCGCTGGCGCATTGCTGGCACATCGCGATCTACCAGCCACGTGAGCAGGCCGCGGCGTAGGCTCAGCGATCATCCTCCGCGAAAGCGGGGGATCCAGTACGCCGCGGCCTTACGGCTCTATCACGACTGCTCTGGAATACTGGATCGTCCGGTCATAGGGGAGCGGAAGCGACGCCGTCCTTCGGACGGCTATGCCGGGCGATGACGGCTGTGTCCGTGGCTGACGATACCGCGTTCACGGACAGCCTCACGCCACCTTCTTCGCATCCCGGATCGCGCGCCAGACCCGTTCCGGCGTCAGCGGCATGTCGATATGCTTGATGCCGTAATCGGACAGCGCGTCGAGCACGGCGTTGACGAGCGTGGAGAGCGAGCCGGCGCAGCCGGCTTCGCCGCAGCCCTTGGTGCCCAGCGGATTGGATTTGGCCGGCACCGGATGATCGCCGACTTCCATCAGCGGAATGTCGTCGGCGCGCGGCAGCGCGTAGTCCATGAAGGAGCCGGTGATCGGCTGGCCGTTCTCGTCGTAGCTGACGCACTCCATGAAGCGCCTGCCCGATGCCTTGCGCCACGCCGCCATGCAGTTGGCCTGCGACCAGCATCGGATTGACGATGGTGCCGAAGTCGTTGACGCCGGTATAGCGGACGATCTGCACGACGCCGGTCTCGGGGTCGATCTCGACTTCCGCGACATGGCAGCCATTGGGGAAGGTCGATGGCACCGCTTCGGTGGTGTGGTCGACGTCGAGCGACGACGGCACGCCTTCGGGCATCTTGCCCTCGCGCAGCCGGCGCGCAAGCTCGATGATGTCGATCGAGCGGTCGGTGCCGGCGATGGTGAAGCGGCCATTGGCGAATTCGATGTCGCCTTCGGCGGCTTCCATCAGATGCGCGGCGGCGCGCTTGCCCTTTTCGATCACGAGCCTTGAGGCTTCGACGATCGCCATGCCGCTCGCGGTAATCGAGCGCGAGCCGCCGGTGCCGTTGCCGGTGTGCACGAGGTCGCTGTCGCCCTGTTCGAGTTTGATGCTTTCGAAGGGGACGCCAAGCTGCGCTGAAAGTACCTGCGCGAACGGTGTCGCGTGTCCCTGGCCATAATCGAGCGTGCCGGTGATCAGCTTCACCGAGCCGTCATCCTCGAACACGATCTTGCCGAGTTCGACGTTGGGAGGCGCGGTGACTTCGAGATAGGAGCCGACCGCGATGCCGCGCAGTTTGCCGCGCTTGCGGCTCTCCTTCTTGCGCTTGGCAAAATTGGCGTGGTCGGAAATTTCGAGCGCCTTGTTGAACACGCCCGGGAAATCGCCGCTGTCGTAGACCATGCCGGACGACGCATTGAACGGCATCTGCGACGACTTGACGAAATTGCGCTTGCGCAAGGTCAGCCGGTTGATGCCCATCTCGTCGGCGGCGCGATCGATCAGCCGCTCCATGAAATAGTTCGCCTCGGGACGTCCGGCGCCGCGATAGGCGCCCATCAGCGTGGTGTTGGTCAGCACCGTCTTGATGTCGATGGCCATCACCGGCGTGCGGTAGACGCTGGCGATGTTCTTGCCGATGTTGAGCGAGAGCGGCAGCGGGGCGACGCCGGTGATGTAGGCGCCGAGATTGCCGTAGCCGGAGGCCTTGACCGCGAGGAACTTGCCTTCGGCATCAAGCGCCAGTTCGCAGTGAATCCTGTGCGACGCGGCCATGGCTGTCGGACAGGAAACTGGTCGAGCGCTCGTCGGTCCACTTCACCGGACGTCCCAGCGCCTTGGCCGCATGCAGGATGCAGATGTATTCGGGATAGTTGATGTTCTTCATGCCGAAGGAGCCGCCGACATTGGCGGTGAGCAGATGAACCTTCTCGTTCGGGACCTTCAGCAGGCTTTTGGCGAGCGTCGTTCGATTGCCGGCGACGCCCTGGGTCGGAAGCTGGATGGTGTAGCGCTCGCTGGTTTTGTCGTAGGAAGCCAGCCCCACGCGCGGTTCCATCGCCACCACCGCCACGCGGGTGTTGACGATATCGAGTTTTGTCACGTGCGCGGCGGCGGCGAAGGCAGCTTCCACCTTGGCGGCATCGCCGTAGTGGATAATCCAGCGCCACATTGTTGGGGATGTGATCGTAGAGCTGCGGCGCGCCGGGCTTTGCCGCTTCCACGGGGTCGGTGACCGCAGGCAAGCGGGTCGATATCGACCACCACGGCCTCGGCGGCATCGCGGGCCTGCGCCAGCGTTTCGGCCACCACGAATGCGACGGGGTCACCGACATAGCGCACCTTGTCGGTCATCAGCGCGGTGCGGTTGGTCTGCAGCAGAGGCGTGCCGTCGCGGTTCTTCAGCGGCAGACCGCAGGTGAAGGGTCCGTAATTGGCGGCGGCAAGATCGGTTCCGGTCCAGACGCCGAGCACGCCCGGCATCGCCTTGGCGGCCGCGGTATCGATGCCGCGAATGATGCCGTGGGCGTGGCTGGAGCGCACGATACAGGCATAGGCCTGACCCGGGAGATTGAAATCGTCGGTATATTTGCCCTTGCCGCGGACCAGCGTGTCATCCTCCTTGCGGCGGACCGGCTGTCCGACGCCGAATTTTTGCAGTGCAATAGCGTTTTCCAGAGAGGAGACAGGCGTGTGATCTTGCATTGAAAGCATCCGAAATGACCGGTTTTTCCGCGATTTTGTGGTCGCTTACCCCCAGATAGACTACGCTTTCGCCTACGACAACGCCTGATTGGGCATGGTCCTATGTGATGGGTTGTTGCGCCGCCCCTTGGCGCTGCTAGAGTTTGCCCCGAAGCGACATTCCTCGTCGGCCGCAATGGCCGGGGAAAGACATTTTGATGAAGGACGATACGCGGTTCCGCGACGACCTGGCGTCGCGCGGAAGCTCGATCATACCGGTTGCGGCAAGCGATGCCGGAGCGGCAAGACTGGTGCCCGGGACCGAGGTTTACGCGGCGCTCGACCTGGGCACCAATAATTGCCGCCTTTTGATCGCCTGCCCGACCGCAGACGGGTTCCGCGTGGTCGATTCCTTTTCGCGGATCATCCGACTGGGCGAGGGGATCTCGGCTACCGGCTGTATCAGCGACGCGGCGATCGACCGCGCGATCGCCGCGCTGAGCATCTGCCGCGACAAGATCCGGTCCAAGAAGGCCAAACGGCTGCGCCTGATCGCGACCGAGGCCTGCCGCGCCGCCTCCAACGCGGAAGGCTTTCGCGATCGGGTCGCCGCGGAGACCGGTATTCGCCTTGAAGTGATCGACCGCGAGACCGAGGCAGCACTTGCCGTGATCGGTTGCTCGCCGCTGCTCGATCCACATGGGCGGGGCGCCATCCTGTTCGATATCGGCGGCGGATCGACCGAACTGGTCCGGATCGAGCGCGATCCCGGCGAACCCCACGCACGGCCGCGCATCAAGGCGTGGATGTCGATCCCGCTCGGGGTCGTCACGCTCGCCGAGCATTTCGGCGGCCGGGACGTCACTCGGCAGTCCTACGCCGCGGATGACGGAGGAGGTCGCGAAACACGTCGGCCCGTTCGCCGCCGAGCACGGCAGGGAACTTGCGGACATGCACCTGCTCGGCACCTCCGGCACGGTGACGACGCTCGCCGGCGTTCACCTCAATCTGGCGCGATACGATCGCCGCCGGATCGACGGCATCTGGATGAGCGATGCGGATGTCACAGCAACCATCGCACGCCTGCTCGGCATGAGCTATCACGAGCGCGCCGCCAACCATTGCATCAGCGTCGAGCGTGCCGATCTGGTGCTGGCGGGCTGCGCCATCCTTGACGCGATCCGCAAGGCCTTCCCGTTGCCGCGGCTGCGTGTTGCCGACCGCGGCCTGCGCGAAGGCATGCTGGTGGAGATGATGCGCGAGGACGGGGCGCTCGCCGGAGGCCGATAGGCGCATCGGTCGGCGATGTGACGGACATGAATGATTTCGTTTGGTCGAAATGTGCGTAAGTTCGGTCACCTCGCCCCGCTTGCGGAGCAGTGTTCTTCAGGACAATTCCGTACGGCGGGTTTTCCCCGATACGGCTGGAAGGCTGGCTTTCAATGGGGCACCAAAAACCGAAATGGCAAAAGACACCACCGGGCGTCTGCACGTCACCGTCAAGACCGGCGGCAAGCGCAAGCTGTCCTCAAAACTCTGGCTGGAGCGGCAGCTCAACGATCCCTATGTGGCGCAGGCCAAGAGCGAGGGCTATCGCTCGCGCGCGGCCTACAAGCTGATCGAGATCGACGACAAATATCGCTTTCTCAAACCCGGCATGACGGTGGTCGATCTTGGCGCCGCCCCCGGCGGCTGGAGCCAGATCGCCGCCAGGCGTGTCGGCGCAGCAGGCGGCAAGGGCAGGGTCGTCGCGATCGACCTGTTGGAAATGCCGGAGATCGTCGGCGTCAGCTTCGCGCAGCTTGATTTCCTCGTGGAGAGCGCGCCGGAGCGGCTGATCGCGATGATGGGCGGCCGCGCCGACGTGGTGATGTCCGACATGGCAGCCAACACCACCGGCCATCGCAAGACCGACCAGTTGCGCATGATGGGCCTGGTGGAGGCCGCGGCCGCGTTCGCCGCCGAGGTCTTGAAGCCCGGCGGCACGTTCCTCGCCAAGACCTTCCAGAGCGGCGCCGACGCCGAGCTGATGGCGCAGTTGAAACGAGACTTTGCCAGCGTCCGCCACGTCAAGCCGGCCTCGAGCCGGCAGGACTTCTCCGAACGCTACGTGCTGGCGATGGGATTCCGGGGCGGGTCGAAGGTGCCGGCCTGAGAGCCGACCGTCATTGCGAGCCAACGGGTCGCGCGAATGCGCGCCCGATGACAGGCTCCGCGAAGCAATCCATATGGCCGCAAGAAAGCGTGGATTGCTTCGTCGCTGCCGCTCCTCGCAATGACGAGGAGAGAATCGTCCCCTCGGTGGCTACCCCAGCCTTTGATCCCTCGCGTTCTGGGTTTCCTCGCTCGCGACCTTCACCGCCGCCGTGGCCGCGCCCTTGCGGCTGGAAATCTCCACCGCCTTGCGGCCGGAGATTTCGTGTCCGGCATCGTCGGGCATTTGCCAGAAGAACCAGGCCGATACCGCCGAGACAATCGACACCACGAGGAAGGCCGGCGCGAAATCGGCCGCGCTGAGCTCACTCACATGACGTATCAGCATGGTGGATTCGACCGAGAAGGCGCCGAGCGCAACGCCGGCCGAAATCGCAAGCTGCTGATTGACGCTGACCAGCGTCGTGGCGCGGCTCATCCGCGCCGGCTCGACTTCGGCGTAGGCGACGGTGTTGATCGCGGTGAACTCGAGCGAGCGGAAGAAGCCGCCGACCACCAGAATGATCATGATCAGAAGCAGCGGCGTGGTGACGGTGAACAGCGCGCAGGCGGCGAGGAAGACTGAACTGACGACGGCATTGATGGTCATCATGTTGCGAAAGCCGAAGGTCCGGATGATGCGCGCGGCCAGCGTCTTCATGCCCATGGCGCCGACCGCGGAGGCGAAGGTCACAAGTCCCGAGCGGAATGGGGAGAGCCCAAATCCGACCTGCATCAACAACGGCAGCAGGAACGGCAGCGCGCCGATGCCGAGGCGGAACAGAAAACCGCCGACGATGCTCGCGCGCATGGTCGGCAGCCGCAGCAGTCCGAAATCCAGCACCGGAGAGGAGGTACGCCGGGCATGGATCACATAAAGCGTCATCGAAATCGAGCCGATCGCCACCAGCGCTGCGACGACGGACCAGGGCAGGAGATTGAGGCCCGCGACCGAGAGCCCGAAGGCAATTCCGGCAAGCCCGATGCCCGCCAGCACCATGCCGTAAAGATCGAAGCGCTCGGGGTCCTCGCTTTTGATCGGGTCGATGAAGCGCAGCGCCATGAAGATGCCGACCAGCCCGATCGGAATGTTGATCAGGAAGATCCAGTGCCAGGAGAAATAGGTAGTGATGAAGCCGCCGAGCGGCGGGCCGACCACCGGCCCGACCAGCGCCGGTACCGTGACCCACGCCATCGCATTCACCAGCGCGCTCTTGTCGATCGAGCGCAACAGCACCAGCCGCCCGACCGGCGTCATCATGGCGCCGCCCATGCCTTGCAGGATGCGCGCGATCACAAAATCGGTGACCGAGCCCGACAGGGCGCAGCCGATCGAGCCCACCAGGAAGACGGCGACCGCGAGCGAGAACACCAGCCGCGCGCCGAAGCGGTCGGCGGTCCAGCCGCTGGCGGGAATGAACACCGCAAGCGAGAGCAGATAAGAGGTGATGGCGAGCTTCAGCGTCAGTGGGCTCGTGCCGATATCGGCGGCGATCGCCGGAAGCGATGTCGCAATGACCGTCGAATCCATGTTCTCCATGAACAGGGCGGTGGCCACGATGAGCGGGATCAGGCGTTCTTTATTCATCGAGATTTTCGGGCCAAGGCGGGAAGGCGGCGAAGACGTGGCAGAAAGAGGGCGTATCACTCCACAACCAAGCATTCTAATGCGGAGCTCGGAAACCACCTAAAACGGTGCTTGGTCTGCAATTTCAATGGTTTCCGAGGAGAAGTTTTCTGAAGGCTTTACTGCCCGTTGCGCGGAAACCTTAACAGAGCAAGCCTCGCATAGCTCCTCCGCTTGATATGCTTGAAAAGGCTTGCCTCACCGGAGGCGTTGTGAGAACAGGGCCCGCCGAGCCGTCAGGCTCTTTCCCTCCCAAATCCAAAAAAGGAACAACCCGTAATGGGGATACGCTGGCTGTTTGCGATTGCGATCGTTCTTGGGCTGTCCCCCGCAGAGGCTTTTGCCGGCGAGGGCATTTTTCATCGCGCGTCGTGTTCCGTGGTTCGCTACTACGTCGCGAAGTACAGCGCGGAGGCTGCAGAGGCCTATGCGCGGAGCAAGGGTGCGACCGAGGCCGAGATTGAGGCCGCCCGGCGCTGCCTCAATGGCGCGCCGGCACGTACGATACGTACCGCGCAGGAAATGAACTGATTGAAGGTCTGTGGGCGCGGCGGCGTCCGCGCCCTTCCGAATGGGCGGCCGGCCTCTGCGGCCCGCCGCCCCCTTTTTACCCGTATGGACGCGGGATTTGGGGCCTACGGCCCCTTTGATTCGTCATGGTGGCGTGCTATCGACCACCGCCAACCCTACCGATGGGCCCTGATTCGACGGTGAAGCTCGCTTCCCCGGCGCATTTGCTCATCCTTGAGATTCGTATCGCGGCCCAAAGGCTGCCGAATGGAGTTGGTAATGGCGCAAGTGCAGGGACTTCAGGGGATTCACGAAGCCTACACGTTCGACGACGTGCTCCTGAAACCCGGTCTCTCGGATATCCTGCCCGCCGAAGCCGACATCCGTTCTCGCGTCACCCGCGCCATTCCGCTCAACATTCCGATCATCGCGTCCGCGATGGATACCGTCACCGAAGCGCGAATGGCGATCGCGATGGCGCAGGCGGGCGGCATCGGCGTCATTCATCGCAATTTCGATCCCGAGGGCCAGGCCGCCCAGGTGCGGCAGGTCAAGAAGTATGAATCGGGCATGGTGGTCAATCCGCTCACCATCGGCCCCGATGCGATGCTGTCGGACGCACTGGCGTTGATGAACGATCACGGCTTCTCCGGGATTCCCGTGGTCACCGGCGGCGGCGAGGGCAGGCCGGGAAAGCTGGTCGGCATTCTCACCAACCGCGACGTGCGCTTTGCCACCGATCCCAGGCAAAAAATCTCCGAACTGATGACGCACGAAAATCTCGTGACGGTGCGCGAGGGCGTCAGCCAGGACGAGGCCAAGCGTATGCTGCACAAGCATCGAATCGAAAAGCTGCTTGTCGTCGACGATCAATATCGTTGCGTCGGTCTGATCACCGTGAAGGACATGGAGAAGGCGGTGGCGCACCCGCTCGCCTGCAAGGATGCGCAAGGCCGTCTGCGCGTTGCGGCCGCGACCACCGTAGGCGCGGACGGATACGAGCGCACCGAACGGCTGATCGACGCCGGGGTCGATTTGATCGTGGTGGATACCGCGCACGGCCATTCCTCCCGGGTGCTCGAAGCGGTCAATCGCATCAAGCGGCTTTCCAACGCGGTGCAAGTCATCGCCGGCAATATCGCGACCCAGGAGGGCGCCCAGGCGCTGATCGACGCGGGCTCCGATGCGATCAAGGTCGGCATCGGTCCGGGCTCGATCTGCACCACAAGGATTGTCGCGGGCGTCGGCGTGCCGCAACTCACCGCGATCATGGACGCGGTGGCGGCGGCGAAGAAAGCCGACGTGCCGGTAATCGCGGATGGCGGCATCAAATATTCCGGCGACCTCGCCAAGGCGCTCGCCGCCGGCGCCGACATCGCCATGGTCGGATCCCTGCTCGCCGGCACCGACGAGACGCCGGGCGAAGTTTTTCTGTGGCAGGGTCGCTCCTACAAAGCCTATCGCGGCATGGGATCGGTCGGCGCCATGGCGCGCGGCTCCGCCGACCGTTATTTCCAGCAGGACATCAAGGACACGCTCAAGCTCGTGCCGGAGGGCATCGAGGGTCAGGTGCCATACAAGGGTCCGGTCGCCAATGTCATGCATCAGCTCGCCGGTGGCCTGCGCGCGGCGATGGGTTATGTCGGCGCGCGCAACCTCGCCGAATTCCACGAGAAGGCGCAGTTCGTGCGCATCACGGGTGCGGGCTTGCGCGAAAGCCACGTCCACGACGTCACGATCACGCGCGAAAGCCCGAACTACCCGGGCGGGGTCTAGTTCCGCCGCTTCAAATCCTCGCCACTTGCGTTGCGAAACGCGCTACTGTGGCGAGCCGCGATCCGCGTCGGATATGCGTCGCCTATTGCGTCCCGCGGGCTTGAAATCCTTGCTCTCAACATCATTCGAGAAACGAAAGTTGGTTACCATGGTTGACTGGTCGGACGACAGGATTGCTGCGCTTTCGGATTCTGACCTGAAAAACCTGCTTTTCAACGCCGAGCGCAAAGCCGCCGCTAGCGTGGTCGCGCAATGCAGGGCCGAGATGGAAAAGCGCGACGCGGCAAAGCCCCGCAAAATGGGGAAGCCGCGCACGGAGCTTAAGGAGTTCGAGCACGAAATGTCGACCCAGCTTGCCGCGGTAGGCAAGGCAATGGCCGAAAAATACGACCTCTCCGAAGCGACCGCGAAGACAAGATCGGCAGGCGTGAAGGGCTTCAAGGCGCACCGGCTTCTGGACGCCAAGGGTTTTGCCAAACTCGGCGGTATGCAGCGCGACGGATCGGTCGCGATCGACCGCTACATTTCCTACCGGCGCGGCACCGACATCGTGTCGCTCAGCGTCTTCCTGCTCAAGGATCAGCCGATCGAAGCTCACGAATTCCACCTGATCGCGCCGCGCGCCTTGCTCGTGGGCGGCAAACCCGTCGCCGAGATTCGTCCCACCGCAACCGAAGCGCAGAAGCAATCGGCCGACGGCGGGCTTGCGTTCAAGGATTTGCCGAGCGCTGCGGCGGCGTTCGATGCGGTGCTGGCGAAAATCACGGCCTGAGCAGTCGGGCTAGACGACAGCGCCTTTCGGACCGCCAAGCATCAAACCGCCGCATACGCATCATGCATCCAGCCGTCTGTGGAACGCCGCGTATCCATAGTACATCCCGCAGCGCGCCGCGAGGCGCGGTCACCGGCCGGGAGACTCTAGCGGGATGTTGATGGATCCAAAGGCGGCCAAGGTCGTGTCTTCTCCCGCAACTGACGGTTTGCCGCCGGAGCGCAGGCGGTGGGCGGTCGCGGCGATCTTCACTGCGCTCGCGATGGCCTCGCTCGATACGGCAATCGCCAACATCGCCTTGCCCGCGATTGCCGCCGATCTCCATACTTCCCCTGCGGATGTGGTCTGGGTGGTCAATGTCTACCAGATCGCGCTGGTCGCAACGCTTTTGCCGCTCGGCGCGCTCGGCGAGATCGTCGGCCATCAACGAATTTATCTCGGTGGGCTTCTGCTGTTCACGCTCGCATCGCTCGGCTGCGCGCTCGCATGGTCGTTGCCGAGCCTCTTGATCGCGCGCGCGTTGCAGGGGTTGGGGGCGAGCGGAATCATGAGCGTGAATTCGGCGCTGATCCGCTTTGTCTATCCTGGCAGGCTTTTGGGCCGCGGGTTCGGCCATAACGCGCTGGTCGTCGCCACCGCCTTCACCTTTGGGCCGACGATCGCCTCCGGCATTCTGGCGTTAGGGCCCTGGCCCTGGTTGTTCGCGGTCAACATTCCTTTTGGCCTGATCGCGATCGGGATCGGCATGAAGACATTGCCGGGCACGCCGCGTGCCGTGCACGCCTTCGATCTTCCCGGCGCGCTGATCGCCGCCCTTTGCCTCGGCCTTTTCGTTCTCGGCATCGGAAGTGCTGCGCACAAAACATCGCCCAGTGCGGTCATGGCTGAACTCGTGGCCGCAATCGTCCTTGGCCTGCTCCTGATCCGCCGGCAGGCCGATCATCCGGCGCCGATGTTGCCGATCGATTTGTTTCGGCGGCCGATGTTTGCGCTATCGGCGGCAACCGCCGTCTGCTCGTTTGCGGTTCAGGGACTGGCGTTCGTTTCCCTGCCGTTTTATTTCGAGGACATCTTGCAGCGGACGCAGGTCGAGACCGGCTTCTTCATGACGCCGTGGCCGCTGGTGGTCGCCATCATGGCGCCGATCGGAGGCCGATTGAGCGACCGTCACTCCGCCGGCGTCCTCGGCGGCCTTGGACTGGCATTGTTAGGCGTCGGAATGGTCCTGCTGGCAACGCTGCCGGCTTCACCCGGCATCGCCAACATCGTCTGGCGCATGGTGCTTTGCGGATTGGGATTCGGCTTCTTCCAGACGCCGAACATCAGGGCGATCATGTCGAGTGCTCCCTCCGATCGCAGCGGCGGCGCCAGCGGTATCGTGGCGACCGCGCGCCTGACCGGACAAACCATTGGCGCTGCGCTTGCGGCGCTGTGCTTTGCGCTTGCCGGCCGCGACGGAGCGACGTTGGCGCTGGCGCTCGGCGCGGGATTTGCCGCGCTCGGCAGCGTGATGAGCTTCTTGCGGCTGGCGGTGGCTTCGCCGCGCGCAAGACCCAGAGGATAGTCAGCCGCGCCGGACGCTGGCGCCGCCGTCCACCGGCAGCGTCACGCCGGTGATAAAACCCGCCTCTTCCGAGGCCAGGAACAGCGCGGCGTTGGCGACATCCCAGGCGGTGCCCATCTTGTGGCGCAGCGGCACCTGGGCGTCGCGCTCGGCCTCGACCTGGGCGCGGCTCTTGTTGAAGGCGCGGGCGCGGGTGTCGACCGCCATCGGCGTATTCATCAGTCCCGGCAGGATGACGTTGGCGCGGATGCCGTATTGCGCATTCTGGTAGGCGAGCTGTTCGGTGAAGGCGATCATCGCCGCTTTGGTCGCCTTGTAGGCGACATAGGGATAGGTTGTGATCGCGGCCATCGAGGAGATGTTGATGATCGCGCCGCTCATTTGTTGACGCATGATCGGGAATCGCGTATTTCGCCGCGAAGATGCAGCTCTTGAGGTTGACGGCAACGCACGCGGTCGAGCGCCTCCTCGGTGATGGCGGAGTAGTTCGGCATCGCCGCCGGCAAGGCTAACGCCGACATTGTTGTGAAGCACGTCGATGCGGCCCCAGCGGGATTGCGCGTCCGCCACCATGGCCTTGATCTCGCTTTCTTTGGTGACATCGGCCTCGAAGGCGACCGCCGTACCGCCAATGGCCGCGATCAACTCGACCGTTGCCTGCGCGGATGGAAGAATGCGGTCGACGCACAGCACGCGGGCGCCTTCGCGCGCGAAAGTAAGCGCCGTGGCGCGGCCGTTGCCCATGCCTTCGCCAGGACTCTGGCCGGCACCGACCACGATGGCGATACGGTCCTTCAGACGCATGACATTTCACTCCCGAGCACACCGAGTACCAAATTGGTATTCGTTGCGCCGACCATAATGGAATCGCGGGAGAGAAGCTAAGCCCTCAAACAGCAGGTCAGCGTTGTGCGGCGAGAAGCTCGGCCCTGGCGACGCCCGCCCATTCGGGCAGCGTCTCGCCGAGCGTGGCGTCCGCGGTCTTTGGCCATCGAAGCTCGAAGGCGGCCGCGGGCTTTGCCGGCGCGATGCCGAGATAGGCGATCGCGGCATTGCGCATGTCGTAGGCCGCAAAGCCGAGCAGCGCCAGCACCAATGTGGCGGCTACGCCGTGCCGGACCATATCGCGGGCGCTGCGATATTCCGTCTGGAAGTAGATGGTGAGCGCAATCGCCACCGCGACCGCGGCCGCGACGCCGGCCAGTCCCGACATCAGCAGGTCGAACGCGCTGTCGGGGCTTTCGTCCGGCCAAAACCCGGCCGCGTCGTTCAGCATCTGGAGGAACGTGGAAATCGAATAGAAGGGGAGGTTCATGGCCGCACCTCGTTAAGCCTAGGGAACCGGAATGAACGGAACCCTCCAGGGGTTGGTCACTTCAGCCGTGGCTTTGGTTCACGCGACAGTCGCGGATTTATTGTCAGGGGCGCGCTCGGCCGCTATAGCGGGTGGCGCGCGAGCAAACGGGGGATTCTGATGTCGGTTCAAATGGTTTTGTTGCCCGTCTTCGTTCAGGTCGGGCTCACTTTCGCGCTTCTGATCACCATGGCCGGCGCCCGCCGGAACGCGCTGGTGAACAAGGATACCAAGATCAAGGACATCGTCTTGGGACAGCCGAACTGGCCGGTGCGCGCCACCCAGATCGGCAATTGCTACAAGAACCAGTTCGAAATACCGGTGCTGTTTTACGCCTTGATCGCGCTGGCGCTGCCGCTCCGTCACGCCGACAACGTGATCGTCATTCTGTCATGGGTGTTTGTGGTGACACGGCTCGTGCATGCCGGAATTTTTGTGACCTCCAACGATTTGAACCAGCGGTCGCTGGCATGGTTTGCGGGTGTACTCGTGCTGCTCGCCATGTGGATCTACTTTGCGCTGAAAATTCTCCTTGTGATCTGAGGCCTTGCCTCTCGAACTGAAAGTCTTGAATGACCCCCGCAGCGCGGCTTTCCGCGGCCATCGAGCTGATCGAAACCATCGACGCAGACCGCATTCCCGCGGCGAAAGCATTGAAGGAGTGGGGCACCGCGCATCGCTTTGCCGGGTCCGGCGACCGTGCTGCGATTTCCGGCCTGATCTGGGACGTACTGCGGCGGCGTTCGTCCAGCGCCTGGATCATGGATGAGGATACCCCGCGCGCCCGCCTGCTCGGCATGCTCCGGCTCGAGCGCAAGCTCGATACCGATGCGATCGCGGCGTTGTGCGACGGCAGCCGTTTCGCGCCGTCGCCGCTCAGCGAAGCCGAGCGCGCCGCGCTGAGCTCGCGGTCGCTGGAGGGGGCGCCGGCGCCGATTGCCGGCGACTACCCGGAATGGCTCGATCCATACCTAGCGCAGGTGTTTGGCGATGACCGTGTCGCCGAGGCCAGAGCGATGGCAAGCCGCGCGCCGCTCGATTTGCGCGTCAACACCTTGAAGGCCAAACGCGAGAAGGTGCTCGCCTCGACCGCGCATTTGGGGACGATGCCGACGCCGTGGTCGCCGATTGGCCTGCGCATCGATCTAGCCGCCGACGCCCGCAATCCCGGCATTCATGCCGAGGAAGATTTCATCAAAGGGCTGATCGAGGTTCAGGACGAAGGCTCGCAATTGGCGGCTCTGTTGTCGGCGGCAAAGCCCGGCGAGCAGGTGATCGATCTCTGCGCCGGCGCCGGCGGCAAGACGCTGACGCTCGCCGCGATGATGCAAGGCAAAGGAAGGCTGATCGCGACCGACCATGACAAGCGGCAGCTCGCGCCGATCTACGAGCGGTTATCCCGCGCTGGCGTCCACAATTGCGACGTGCGCGCGCCGAAGGGCGAGGGCGACGTGCTGGCGGACATCAGGCAAACGGCCGATCTCGTGCTGATCGACGCGCCCTGCACGGGGACCGGCACCTGGCGGCGCAATCCCGATGCCAAATGGCGGATGCGGCCGGGTGCGCTCGAGGTCCGTCTGAAAGACCAGATCGAAGTGCTTGGTCGCGCGGCTGGCCTGGTCAAGCCGGGCGGCCGCATCGCCTATATCACCTGCTCGGTATTGGCGCCGGAAAACGGCGATCAGGTCCGCGCCTTCCTCGCACGGCATCCCGATTTCGCGGTGGCGCCACCAGCGCAGACCGTGACCGTGCTCTGGGACAAGGCGGATGATTTTACGGCAGCTACGCTGCAATCGGCGGAGGGACTTCTCGATGACGCCGCGCCGCACCGGGACGGACGGGTTTTTTGTGTCGGTGCTGAAACGGGCGGCTTCCTGAGGCCAGCGCACCGTCATTGCCAGGAGCCCTTGCGACGAAGCAATCCACCCCTCCGCGCAAAAAAGCGTGGATTGCTTCGCTTCGCTCGCAATGACGGCAGTTGGACCGCAGTTTGAGGGTTGCGAGGCCGCCCGCCGTCGCGTAATTCCTACCCCATGACTTCAGCACAGCCCGCCGGCGAGCAGAGCGCCACAGTGGCCTCGGCGCATGACAAGATTCTGATCGTCGATTTCGGCAGCCAGGTGACGCAACTGATCGCGCGCCGGGTGCGCGAGGAGGGCGTCTATTCCGAAATCGTGCCGTTTCAAAAGGCGGAAGCGGCGTTTCTTGAGATGAAGCCGAAAGCCGTGATCCTCTCCGGCGGCCCGGAATCGGTGCACGAGAAGGGCTCGCCGCGCGCCCCGCAGGCGATCTTCAACTCTGGCGTGCCCGTGCTCGGCATCTGCTACGGCCAGATGACCATGGCGGCCCAGCTCGGCGGCGAGGTCCAGGGCGGCTATCACCGCGAGTACGGCCGTGCCGATGTCGAGGTCAAGGCCGACAGCCAATTGTTCGATTCCACCTGGAAGCCGGGCGAGCGGCACCCGGTCTGGATGAGCCATGGCGACCGCATCACCAAAATGCCGCCGGGATTCGCGGTGGCCGGCGTTAGCGCCAATGCGCCGTTCGCGATCATCCAGGACGAGAAGCGGAAGTATTACGGGCTGATGTTCCACCCCGAAGTGGTGCACACGCCCGACGGCGCCAGGCTGATCCGCAATTTCGTCCGCAAGGTTTCAGGGCTCACCGGCGACTGGACCATGCGCGCCTTCCGCGAGGAGGCGATCGCGAAAATCCGCAAGCAGGTCGGCAAGGCAAAAGTGATCTGCGGCCTTTCCGGCGGCGTCGATTCAGCGGTGGCCGCGGTGCTGATCCATGAGTCGATCGGCGACCAGCTCACTTGCGTGTTCGTCGATCACGGCTTGCTCCGGCTCAACGAAGCCGAAACCGTGGTCGATCTGTTCCGGCACCACTACAACATTCCGCTGGTTCACGTTGATGCGTCGAAGCAATTTTTGGGCGAGCTTGCCGGCGTCACCGATCCCGAGAAGAAGCGCAAGACCATCGGACGGCTGTTCATCGACGTGTTCGACGCGGAGGCCAGGAAAATCGCAAAAAAGGGCGAAGGACCGGCGGAGTTTTTGGCGCAGGGCACGCTCTATCCCGACGTGATCGAAAGCGTCTCCTTTACCGGCGGCCCCTCGGTAACGATCAAGTCGCACCACAATGTCGGTGGTCTTCCGGCGCGCATGAACATGAAGCTGGTCGAGCCCTTGCGCGAACTGTTCAAGGACGAGGTGCGCGTGCTCGGGCGCGAGCTTGGCTTGCCGGAAATTTTTGTCGGCCGGCATCCGTTCCCCGGCCCGGGGCTGGCGATCCGCTGCCCCGGCGAGATCACACGCGAAAAACTCGATATCCTGCGCAACGCCGATGCCGTCTATATCGACCAGATTCGAAAGGCCGGCCTCTACGATCAGATCTGGCAGGCCTTTGCCGTGCTGCTGCCCGTCAAGACCGTCGGCGTGATGGGCGACGGGCGAACGTACGAGTACGTCGTGGGCCTGCGCGCGGTGACCTCGACCGACGGCATGACCGCCGACTTCTATCCCTTCGACATGAAATTTTTGGGCGAGACCGCGACCCGCATCATCAACGAGGTCAAGGGCGTCAACCGCGTGGTCTACGACGTGACGAGCAAGCCGCCGGGGACGATCGAGTGGGAGTGAGGGGGAATCGGCGCTTTTCGAGATATTCCTTGTGGGAGATTTTTCGACGGCGCTGTTGATGTCAGGATCGGAGTGTCAAATAGAGTCTCGCGAAAAAAACTTTTGCTGAACGGAATGTATTCGATGAAATGCACGCGCCGAGACCTGAATTCCGCGACCAAGCTGAACAAGGAACCGAAGCTCTCGCGCACTCATTCGCCTGCCAATCTTTCACCGGTGGACTGGCAGCGCGGCTTGCGCCGCCAGTTCGGCCGCGAGCAGGCTTTCGGGCTTGAGAATCTAGGCAGCGAACCGTTTTTCTCGGAGTTTAGGGTCAGCAATCCTGTTTCGAAATCAAGCTATCGTGTGGCAATTCGAGGCAGGGGACCAGGCGGAAATTTCTGTTCCTGCCCGGATTATGCCACCAGCGAGTTAGGTACCTGCAAGCACATCGAATTCACGCTCGCCCGGTTGGAGAAAAAGCGCGGTGCGAAGACCGCGTTTGCGCGCGGCTATCGGCCGGCATTCTCCGAACTGTATCTGCGCAATGACGGCAAACGCCGCGTGCATTTTCGCGCCGGAACGGATTGTCCGCCAGCGCTGAGGGAGGCCGCCGCCGGTTTGTTCGACGCCGAACGCAACGGGATGCTGCCCGACGAGCGCCTCGGCGAACTCGATCATTTCATGACCATGGCGTCCAAGTCCGGTCATGAGTTACGGGCCTACGACGACGCTCTCGATTTTTTCGCGGGACGGCGGGATGCGGACCGGCGGGCCGCAAAGCTCGAGCAGTTGTTCCCACGCGGCGCTGCCGATCCCAAGCTGCTGGCGCTTCTGAAGGCGCCACTCCATCCCTATCAGGCCGAGGGGGCGCTATTCGCGGTGCGGGTCGGTCGGGCACTGATCGGCGACGATATGGGGCTAGGCAAGACCATACAGGCAATCGCCGCCACAGAAATACTGGCACGGAATTTTGGCGTCTCGAAAGTGCTGGTGATCTGCCCGACCTCGCTCAAATACCAGTGGCAAAGCGAGATTGGGCGTTTCTCGGGGCGACATGGTGAAAATGCGGCGCGCGTCATCAGCGGCGGCCGGGCGCAGCGGCAGAAGGACTATGCCTTAGACGACTTCTGCAAGATCACAAACTACGAGAAACTCAAGCCCGATCTCGACCTGATCGCCGCCTGGGCGCCCGAACTGGTGATCGTCGATGAAGCGCAACGGGTGAAAAACTGGAACACCATCGCAGCACGCGCCTTGAAACGCATCGATAGCTCCTATGCGATCGTGCTGACCGGGACGCCCCTGGAAAACAAGCTGGAAGAACTGATTTCCATCGTTCAGTTTGTCGATCAGCATCGGCTGGGGCCAACCTGGAAGCTGTTGCACGAGCATCAGGTCAAGGACGAAGCCGGGCGCGTCACCGGCTATACCGGGCTGGAGAAGATCGGCCAAACGCTGGCGCCGGTCATGATCCGCCGGCGCAAATCCGAGGTGCTGCGGCAACTGCCAAGCCGGACCGACCAGAACCTGCTGGTGCCGATGACCGAGATGCAAATGCTCTATCATCAGGAAAACGCCGACGAAGTGGCGAAAATCGTCCGGCGCTGGCGCAGGACCAAGTTTCTGTCGGACAAGGACCAGCGGCGGCTGATGATTGCCCTGCAGAACATGCGCATGTCGTGCAACAGCACCTATCTGCTGGACCAGGAAACCGATCATGGGGTCAAGGCCGACGAATTGGCGGCGCTATTCGACGAATTGTTCGCCGAGCCGGAGGCCAAGGCGGTGGTATTTTCGCAATGGACGCGGACCCACGATATCGTCATCCGCCGTCTCGAAGCGCGTGGGATCGGCTACGTCTCTTTTCACGGTGGCGTGCCGTCGGATAAACGGCCGGCACTGGTCGAGCGGTTTCGCGATGATCCCGCCTGCCGCGTGTTCCTGTCCACCGATGCCGGCAGCACCGGTCTCAATCTGCAGCATGCCTCGACCCTGGTGAACATGGACTTGCCGTGGAACCCGGCGGTTCTCGAACAGCGTATTGCTCGCATCCATCGCATGGGCCAGATACGGCCGGTGAGGGTGATCAATTTCGTGGCAAAGGGCACCATCGAGGAGGGCATGCTTTCGGTGCTGGCGTTCAAACGCTCCCTATCGGCAGGGATTCTCGACGGCGGCAGCGGCGAGATTTCGCTCGGCGGTTCGCGTCTCAACCGCTTCATGAAGGACGTGGAAAACGTCACCGGGCGCATGGGCGAGGGCGAGGCCGTGACGCCGGCTGAGGAAGTGAGGAATATCGTCACTGCCGATGACGCCGGATCCGTGGAAGACGCAAATGCGGATGTAAACTCCGGCGCTGGCGAGATGGCGAGCGCGCAGACTGATGGGTCTGGAGCACCACCGCGCGATACGGGTTCCGATCCGTGGCAAGCGTTGGTGCAGGTCGGTGCGCAGTTGATCGGCGCGCTGGCGGCTGCCAACGGACCCAACGCCGCGACGCATCCGTGGATCGAGCGCGATCTGGCCACAGGCGCGCAAAACCTCAAGATACCGCTGCCATCACCCAAAATCGCGAAACAACTGGCCGATGCGCTTTCGGCGCTAGCGGACAACTTGCGAGGCAGGATTGAGTAACGGGCGACAGCTGTTGACGAACCTGCGCGGAAATCCGGAACAGGTCACCCAGGCTCTCATGCTCAAAGCGTGTTTTGGTCGCAGGTGCAATTTCATGAAGTCATTGGGGGTAGCTTCATGCGGCGCGACAAGATCGAGGAACAAAACCGTTTCATGGTCAGACGCCAGCGCGAACTCCGGACCGCTGCAGACGTGGTGACGAAGGCGTGGACGGCCTTTCCGGAGGTTCAGGCGCTCGCCGTGATAGGCTCGGTCGCAAAGCCGTTATGGAAGGAGGTTCCGAGATTTAGGGAGTTTCGCGAACAGCGGATCGAGATTTGGCACGAATGCAGGGACCTCGATCTGGCTCTTTGGATCGATTCGCAGCATCGACTCGGTGAGCTGCGTCGGGTACGCGATCGCGCCTTGCGCGAAGCTTATGAGGGCGGGATCGGCACCAGCATCGCCAACCATGAGGTTGACGTGTTTTTGTTCGAGCCGCAGAATGATCGCTATCTTGGTCGGTTGTGCTCGTTCAACCAATGTCCCAAGGGAAAACCGGATTGCTCGGTTCCCGGTTGTGGCGCGATTCCGTTCAACGAGCGCATTGCGGATTTTGCGCCTCGCGGCGATCTTCTCGCCTCGGCCGCGCGGGCGATGCTCTACCAGCGCGGTGCCGGCCTGCTGCGCTCTGCGCTCGACCTGCCTTCGGTGGATGAGGATCAGGATTGAGATACGCGAAGGGCAATATGGCATTGACTACGCCTCGGCTTAGGCTTGATGCAGCGCCTGCTTAGGAGTTTCGTGGAGGACCTCAAAACGCCGCGGGCACAGGTGGGATTACAAGTTAGTCCGGACAGCCGGACAGCCGGGCCGGTTCGGCATATGAGAGGAAAAGCGATCGATGCATGACGGGTTTGATGCCGATCTGGGTGTACTCGAACAGCGAGGCCGGCTACGTTCACTTCGCGAACGCTCCGGAATCGATTTCACGTTGAATGATTATCCACTCCGATGGCATAATAAGAAGGCTTCCGTTTCCGAAGTGGCTGACGCCGGCCGCGCGCTGTTGGCGGCGTATTCGTTTCAGCGCATGGGCAACCGCCACCAGCGCGAGGATTACGAGTTGGGTGTCATCGTCCGGGCCTCGCTAACGGGCGACGAGGGAAAGCCGATCGCGCGGCAGCTGTGTCGGGGTTTGCTCACCGCAGGGTCCATCCGGACGACGTGCTCGATGAACTGATAAGCGGCGATAAGAAAGCCAAAGGCGGAAGCGTGGGATTGATCGGCGAATTCGCGCGCCATCACGCGAGCCCGATGGATGCGGTGCCAGATGCCACGCTGGTCGCACGGTGTGACCGGGATCCTGGAGCGCGCTATCCCTTCGCGGCCGCGATTGCCACCCTGTATAATCAGAAGAACGACGAGAATCCGGACGGCTGGAGAGACATCGCACGGACCCTTCTCTTGAAAACCCCGGACCAGGAGGCTGTGTTTAAGGAGACCGCCAGCCGGTTGTTTCCAACGGGTGGCGTCGGCTCGCTCTCCTCGCAGTACGAAGCCCGGCTCAAGTTTCTCGACCAGTTAGACCTTAGCGATATGCCCGCACTTGCGGCGCCGCTGGCAAGGGCCAAGGATGCCTTGCAGAAAGAGGTTGATGCTTGGCGAAACCGCGAGACCGAACAGGATCGCGCAAGCAGTGGCCGTTTCGAGTAACCCTTGATGCTCGGCAGCCTCACTCAGTCAAAATTTATTGCGCTTGATAGCTCGCATCTCAATAAGGTTGAGGTGCTTTGTCGGGACGTTCTATGAGCCAATCTCTTACAGGAGCTTCTGCACGTCCATGGTCTTGATCAGAACCGTGCCAGGTTCCTCGATCGGCCATGAAAGATATTTCGCGCGAGCCATAAGCTCAATTCTCGATCGGTTTTTGAGAAAAGCTTCGACCCGCCCTTTCTGGTCGAGACCATTGGTCCCGAAATGATCATCAAGAGCTTCACGGCTAATTTCACAACTGACGGAGCTGCCAAGCGCCTGGCCGACGAACGTCACAACATCCCGGCTGAAATCGTAACGTGGGGGTGGATTATTGAAGGTCAGATCGATATCTGCGATCGCCGAGCGCCGACCGTCAATAGCCTTGAGCACCCAATCACGACCGGTGCCGCTGACGGCGGCAAGACCCTGGTTGAGTAATTCGCGCCAGCTCGGACCGCGCTTATAGGCCTCCTGCCACGCGAGCTTCAGCTCGTTGGGTCGTTTTTGCCCGAGCACTTCGAACAGGGCATCGGCTTGCTGAAGATCTTTATCGCGCTTGGCCAATCCTTCGGGGCGCCGTCGCGAAACAATCAGCTTGTGCACCGCATAGCGCGCGGGAGCCGGAACGTGAACATGGATACCGGCGCCGTGCAGGATCACGGCTGGTTCCGGGTCGTGAATGAGAAAATCGAGAAAGCGCAGCGGCTGCGCGTCTGTTTGCAGCGCCGGAAGTGCCTGGGGCTTGCCGGTCTCCTGTCCTTCGTTGGGGGTGAGAAAATCAACCCGCAATCCGCCTTTGGCAGTATAGCTGGTCACGCGCCTGCCATCGACGACGTGCGGAATGGCACGGAAGGTCTTGTCGACTTCCTTCAAAATTTCGAGTACCGGCGGAGTGCTATCGCCGATCGCAACCGATACATTTTTGAACTGAGCGATATCGATGTCGCCCGTCTGCAGGGGAGCGGCGGAGAGCCGGACACCCAGCATCGCGGCATAGGTCTGATAGGCGACTGTTCCGACGAGAACGCCGCGAAGCCGAAAGACGCCGGCCTTGGCGAGCGCGGCGATGACATCGCCGATTTCGGGAATAGGCCGGGGAAGACCGAATGATCGCACCAGCGTGGATACTAGGGCGCGGCGTTCGCGCTCGTCGTGACGCGTTTCCTTGTGATGCGCGATGCGGTCCAATAATTCAGGCGTCTCCGGGCCGACATATCGTTGAGTTCGCGCCGCACCAGTCCCTGTCTGAAAGTACCAGTACTTGCGTCCTTTGAGGGTCTTGAAGGTGAAGGCGCCGTCTTCCGTGAAGGCGTCGTTGAATGCAGCGCTGGCGCAGCGCTCCAGCAACTCGGCATAGGTCGTCTGGGCGACCAGTGGGGACACGGCCATGACGACCTCCGGGGCGTTATACTCATCTTGCGAAATGAGTATAACCTTGCCGGACTAAGGGCGTCCACCCCAATTTATACTCATTTCGCAAAATGAGTATAACAACAGTTAATGCATGGAAGTATGGGCAGCCGGCCCTGTGTCGAGATTCAGAAGGCTGACGCATGCGGTGTTCAAGGACGTCGGGCTGGCATTGCTAGAATACCGTTGCCAGGTGCGCACGGCAACGAGGCATCAGGGCCATCGCGGTGAACCTATTCGTAGAAACACCGCCATGGGCCGCTTACGGCAACAGCCTTCCCATTGTCATTCCAGTGCTCGACCAGTTACTAAAGCACTTCGCCAGAATGCGAGTCGCGTTGTGCGCATTGCTCTGTGTTCTAACGCTATCCAGCGACATCTTTCGTCGCGCAACGGAAGTTGCGTTTGATCGTCTTTGACTGCCGGCTCGTCGAGTCGTCTGCAGCCGATAGATGTTGAGATGCGTATTCTGGGGAGGCCAAGATTACGCCAATAATTTCAACAGCGAAGAAATCTGACGGCATGGATGACAGTATTGAAGAATCAGCGCCAAGAAAATATTTGCTATTACAAGAATTTAGAACGGCAATTGATGATTGAGTGGGAGTAGGGGAAATTACGACGAAATGATCCTTCGCGCGCTTCTGTCGAAGTCACACCCTGTCCTTAAAGCCTTGTCGCCAGCGTTTCTCAATGTCCGTCCAGGGCTTGCTCCTTTTCTCGTGGCGCCTCCATTTGAACCAAGGCCGCGCGAAGGAAAAGCGCCACCTCGCTACCTGAGAGTTGGGGCGTAGCTTGGCGTGGAAATCGGCGGCCTCGCTCTCTCGAACCTCGTGCGCGGGGACGCGCTGCGTAGGGACGATGGGGGTCAACTCATTTCGCTCAGAAAGCCAAGGGCCGCTCATGGGAAAAAGCGGCCATTCCAAACATCGCCTGCGTCCGGTGCGGGACGTGCTACGAGATCGAAATAATCTCAAGCTCTTGATCGGGTGCACCGACTACATCCCCAACAGCCTTGCCCATCAGAAGCCTTGCCACTGGGGATACGAAGGAAATTGAACCGGCCTTAGGATCCGCTTCGTCCTCTCCCACGATACGATATTTCTGCACGCGTCCATCGTCGCGCCTGAAGGTCACCGTGCTCCCAAAGGCAACAGTGTCAGTTGACGTAGGATTGCTGATGACCTGGGCCGTCCGAACTCTCACCGCAAAGTAGCGCATATCACGCAAGGGGATTGCCGCTTGCCGCCGTCGTTCATTCACGTCGTCGAACTTCTGCGCCGTCTCGTACGCCTCGCGAGCCTGGCGGAGTTGAAATTCCAGAGCCTTCAATCCCGTTTTCGTAACAAGATTCGGATGAGGTGAAACCGGGCGGTCGGGTAGCAGAGTCTCCGACGCAGTTTCGGCACTGTCTTCCTTGGTGAAGGCAACGCTCAATTCAAACTCCCTTCAAGTGAGATATGCTAAGCCGCTTCGTCAGCGCCACCCCAGGGCGGGAGCGACGTGGGTCAGAATCGCCTCGATCACATGCGCGTTGTAGGCTACGCCCAATTGATTGGGGACGGTCAGCAGCAGCGTGTCGGCCACGGCGATAGCTTCGTCCTGCCTGAGCTGCTCGATGAGTACATTCGGCTCGGCGGCATAGCCGCGCCCGAAGATTGCCCGAGTCCTCTCGTCGATGAATCCGATCTGGTCATCATCTTCGCGCCCGCGCCCGAAATAGGTGCGATCACGATCGTCCATCAGCGCGAAGATGCTGCGGCTGACTGAGACCCGCGGCTCGCGAGCATGGCCTGCCTCTTTCCAGGCGGCGCGGTAGGCCCGAATCTGGGCGGCTTGCTGGACGTGGAAAGCCTCGCCTGTCTCGTCGTTCTTGAGTGTCGAGCTCTGCAGGTTCATCCCGAGTTTTGCTGCCCAGATCGCCGTGGCGTTCGAGCCTGCGCCCCACCAAATCCGGTCGCGCAGGCCATCAGAATGGGGTTCCAGGCGCAGCAGCCCAGGCGGATTTGGAAACATGGGTCGTGGATTCGACTGGGCGAAGCCGTCACCGCGCAGCAGGTCGAAGAAGACCTCCGCGTGACGCCGCCCCATATCAGCTTCGTTCTGGCCCTCGGCCGGTTGATAACCGAAATATCGCCAGCCATCGATCACCT
Source organism: uncultured Alphaproteobacteria bacterium (assembly GCA_963722265.1). Classification (GTDB taxonomy): domain Bacteria; phylum Pseudomonadota; class Alphaproteobacteria; order Rhizobiales; family Xanthobacteraceae; genus Bradyrhizobium. The sequence continues at coordinate 1,752,036 of CAVRKR010000006.1, forward strand.
GCTCGGGCGACCCTCTGCTGATGCCTAGCTGCAGACGCCGGCCGGCTATGAGATCGGCGGCGCCGGCGTCCTCCGCCATGTAGAACGGGTTCTCGTAGCGCATGTCGATCACCGCCGTGCCGATCTCGATGCGGCTGGTCTTTGCGCCGACGGCCGCCAGGAGCGGGAAGGGAGAGGCGAGCTGGCGCGCGAAGTGATGGACTCGAAAATAGGCTCCGTCCGCGCCCAATTCCTCGGCGGCGACGGCCAGGTCGATGGATTGCAAGAGCGTGTCTGCGGCCGAGCGGGTCTGCGATTGCGACGAGGGCGTCCAGTGCCCGAATGAGAGGAAGCCGATCTTCTTCATGCGGGCAATCTATGGCTATCCGGGTTGGTTTGCGACCGTCGATGTGCTGTCCGTGGCAGTGAAAGCGTTTACCAACTCACCGAATTGAGGAGCTGCGGCATGGGCTGGCAACGGCCATTCTGACAAAGAGAAATTCCGTAGCAATCTCAACCGCCCAGAACGCCGAAAAATGTCAGAACAGCCCTTGAAAACATTGCGAAAATCCGGAGCCTTCCAAGCTGAATACGAGGGTTCGATTCCCTTCACCCGCTCCAAAAGCGATTTCAATGACTTACTGCAAAATCTTAGACCTCCGTTCCAACGCCATTCTGACACGTTCCGCACGCCCACGGCTGAAGCCAAGAAAAATTTTGCGAGTGTTTTCAATCTCGACTTTAGGTTGTTTTATGTGTGGTTCTTGTCCCTGACGAGCTTGGCTCGTTGGTCGGCGTGGCGACCGCATCTGCGACTCTCGTTTTGGGCTTGAACCTCACACGGAAGAGAGGGGGAGGTGATGCCATGTCAATCGGCCTTCAAATTTTGCGTGCCAAATGACAACGGAATTCGCGACCGAACGTCCAATTGAACGTCCATTTTGCCGTCTGCAGTCATACCGCCACCTCGTTGATCTGAGGCCAGCTTCGCACGCTTCTATCATGCTCCGCACGAGGGGATCAGCTAAGCGCTTACGAATGACTATCGCCGACGGCCTCCAGTTAGGCACCTGCGGTGGCACGGGCCGGTGCGGCGCGTGAGTCCCGATGGCCTTCTTTCCTGTGAAGTACAACGCCATTAGAATTACGCATTGAATCACCCGCTTGTAGGGACGCTTAGCCAAAATGTGGGAGAATACAATGCACGATAACCTGAGGCAGGAAGTGGAGAGGATCAGCTCCGCATACGTGGAGAGTTTCAATAGACAGGATGCGGCAGGGATCGCTGCGCTATACACAGATGACGGGGTGCACACCAATTCTGCGGGGCCGCGAACCGATATTAAAGAGTTCTACCGAGGTCTGTTGGTGCCGTCCGGAATGCGGTTGGAATTCGGTGTGGCGTATTCTCCGGTAACATGAAGGTATCTTTTCAGGCGGCAAGGTCAATCGGCTGATCAATGGGTTTTGTGGAGAGCGTCTGCCAACCATCCACCTTGCGCATGTTGATCTGTCCTGAAGCCAGCAGCGCCCAGAACAACATCGCGGCGGTGTCGGCGGATGGCAGAACAGTTTGAGTCTTGATCCGTCGCTTAAATTCTTCGTGCAAACGCTCGATTGCATTGGTGGTGCGTACACTGCGCCATTGGCTCGGCGGCAGGCGAGTGAAGGTGAACAAGCGTTCTCCAGCCTCTTCCAGGCTGTCGGCGACAGCGCGGTGCTTGAGCCTCCATTTGCGGATGAAGGCCTTGCGGCGGACCTCTATCTCCTCGGGTGTCGTCGCGTAGATCATGTCATTGTAATCCGCGGTGATCTCGTCATGCAGGCGCTCGGGGGCATGCGCGAACAGGTTTCTGTGCTTGTGAACCGTGCAGCGTTGCACCGGCACTCCGTCCCAGACCGAGGCAATGGCCTTGTCGAGTCCCGGCGCGCCGTCGACGATGAGAAACTCGGGCCGCCGCAGCCCGCGCTTGATGAGATCGTCGAGGACAGTGCGCCATGCCTCGGCGCTCTCCCCGCCCATGCTCTTGATCGCGAGCAGCACCTTCTGGCCGTCCGCGCGCACGCCCAGGACAACGAGGAGCGAGATCGAGGTCGCCTTGCGGTCGAGCCGCACGCGAACGACGGTGCCGTCGAGGATCAGGCGCACGATCGGATCCTCGGCCAGCGAGCGGGTGTTCCAAGCGTCCCAGTCGCTCTTCACCTTGCGCCACGTCCGGCTCACGGTGTCCTTGCCGACCGCCCCGCCGAACAAGGCCGCCAGCGCGCGACGCACCCGCCTTGTATTGGTGCCGGCGAGATAGGTACTCGCGATCAGCGCGTCGGCGGCAAGCGTGCGCCGCTGATAGGCCCGCAGCGCCTGGCTCTTCCATTCCGTCGTCCCGCCCTCGGACGTGGTCAGCCGGGCGCGCGGCACCGCAATCTCGATCGGCCCGAACGTGCCTGTCAGCGATCGCGTGCGGCTGCCATGGCGGTGGCCCGCAACGCCGGCTCTTCCTTCATTGCCGGCCATCTGGCTTCGTTCGTAACGCGGCCGTGCCAGCGCAGCGTCGAGTTCGCCGCGAAGCAGCTCTTCAATAAATTGACGCGATCGAGCCCGAACCTCCGTCTCGATCGGGTCGAACCAATTGTCGAAAAGATCAACAGCCTTATCGGCTGCAGGCTGCAAAGAATCAGGCTTCGTGGTATTGTTCGTCATGGCGTGGTCTCCAGTCCGACGCTTCAACGCCGGATGATTCGAGGTTGATCACCCCGGAGACTACGCCACCCTCAATTCCTACCAACTCCGCGACGGGACCGGTCTGTTCAAGGCTGGATTGAATTACCAAGAGGGAAGCATGGATGGGGTGTGGCCCCTGACAGAAGAAACAGCGGTTGCAATTAGCCAATTTCGTACCGCTGGCAAAGACCAAAGCGGGGCAACTATCGAAATTAGAGGCTTTAGCACGGCAACCTACGTGCGCGAGGGCGGGAAATGGAAAATCCGAATGCTGTCGGCTATCCCGAAGCCGCCACAGCCAGCAAAATAAATATGCAATCTCCATTTGGTTACGAGTATGGCCCATTCCCAACGGTACCAGAGACTGCAGATGCAGGAAATTTCACCAGTCAGTTTCAGTGGCGTATTTGCTTTGCGTGACGGTGTCAGTGAAGAAGAATTCTTGCCAAGATTGCACGCCTTCTTCCAACATTTTATAGATATGAGGTTTGCCACTGGCTATCGCATCATGCGCCGCGAGGCATTAGACGGCTTTGGCAAAACACTACCGGCCTTCACGTATCGAGGTGAACTCATCTATCCAGACTTGGAGCGGGAGCGTGCTGCATACGAATACGTCAAACAACATGGTGAGCGGGTGCACGCACTGCATGTAGCAATGAACTCAATGGTCAAACCCGATGCAGACTTCTTTTTAGAGACGCAGATCGCATAGAGCCCCGAATGTCTGCTCTGGCACTGAACCCGCTCGGGCGCACGGCATGAGGAGGTCTGCTCTCTGGGGGATTGTGTTGCAAAAGTCGAAAGTTGCATCAGTCCGAATTTTTGGTGAAACCTTAAAGCAAGAAGCGATCGATGATTCGGATAACCTCAATCGCGCTACCGAAGTCGCCCATGAGTTTTGCGTGGGGTGACGAGGTCCCTCAGATCGTTACACGAAAACCGCGCCTGCGGCCTTCAGAATTTTTGACACCTTCGACAAAACGACCTTTGCAACACTATCGGGGGGTAGAACGGACATCCTCGTCATGAGAGCCGCCTTCCGAAAAAAAGCGAACGCCCGCGCTACGTTCGTTTGGGTGGAGGCGGTAGCGCTCCGATCTGGTGAAGAAGGGCAAACCGGTCTGGCACCCCCCAGTGTTCGATGAGTTTTCCATCGGCAAATCGACAGATGTCGATGACATCGATGGTCACTGGCTTGCCGGAGCGCGGATCGACGCCCGTTGCCTTGCTGCGCGCCCACACCGTATCGCCGGTTTCCACGATGGCCTCTATCGTGAGCTTCAGTTCTTTGATGCTGTGCCTCGCATCCTCGATCTGCGCTTTCAGTATTTGCGGGCCGGGGACATCGATTTTTGACAGATACTCGTGTTCGATCAGGTTCTCGGCACAAACTTCGTCCGCGACGGTCAGGTCACCCTGAGAAAAGCCGCGCTCGATGATCGCCTTGAAGCGTTCCAGATTCGTAGACATGCCCATTGCTCCGGTTCTCGGCCCGGCCACAGCAACCGCGATGCCAGCTGTGATGATGCCAAATTTGCGCCGCGTCATTCTCATTGCCGTTGTGGTCTCCCGTTCAGGCAGACCTTGTGGAAGAGTTAGCGAAAGCGCTTGTATATTTTAGTCATCCGCTGGAAAAAAAACGTTGTTCCAGTCGCCGACGAGGCTGCTTGGTGGCAAGCCGGCGAAAGCGTGGCATTCGCGGATGAAATGGGCCTGATCAAAGTAGCCGAGTTCGTGGATGATTTCGGTCCAGGGCCTGCTCGGCGCGTCGCGACGAGCGACCAGCGCCCGGTCGAACCGGATCGTTCGTGCAAACAGTTTTGGCGTCATCCCGACTTGTGTCGCAAAACGACGCTGGAACTGACTGGTACTGAGGCCGGATTTTGCAACGAGGTCCTGGATTCTCGCACGGCCCCGGAGTGCGATCATCCGGCGCGACGCGAGGCCGATCGTGCCGTCCGGCCCGCGCTCGTCCAGCATCATCCCGACCCAGCGTTCGACGGCGGCGACGCGCAGTTGGAAGTCCGGTGCCATGCGCACGGCGTCGCCAAGGGCCACGGCGGATTTACCGAGAACATCCGAGGCTGCGGGATCCTGATTGACCAGCGACGTCATGTCGATTCCGATCAACCGATTCAAGCCGGTCGGTTGAAACAGAATGTTGAAAACATGAATCTGGCCCGACAGATGGACGTGGGCCCGACGATAGGTCTGCGGTCCGACTATGGCTGTTTCCGGCGAGGCCTTTGCCGGGCCACCGTCGATGCCAACCTGATATGACACAGCGAGATGGATATCGAGGATCTGATGAGGTCGCGCAGCCACTGGCCAGGTCAGCACAGCGCTTCCCAAGTCCGCACGTCTCTCCTCGAACGATCGCACGACGCTTCGAAGTTCGGGACGCGGTAATGCCCGCTTGATTTCCAAAAAGGGGCCCTCGCAGCTGGAGAGCCTAGATCGCCCCGATACCGGCGACAAGTCTTCTGTTATGGTACAAAACCGAAATGCTGATGCAGTCGCCGCACTTCCGCTGTTGAGGGGCAAACGGACCTGCCCTGGAAGCTGTCCGACTTCCGAAATGGACCCAAACCCGACTTCCGTCGCACAACCGCCGCAACCAGTTTATAATCCCGTCGCCATGTTGAACTTAACCGGACGCGGACTTGAGTTTTGCTCCAACCTTCAGACTGTCTGGAGTGAACTATACTTGGTCGAGGTCGCACGTCTTCTGAGAGAGAGCGACACCCATGCGGACACTCCGCAGTCCCACAAGAGATCGGATGCCAGACCGGAACCCGACCCTGATCGGCTGCAAGCTAGTGTTGCTTAGGCGCTTGGCGTGGTCACAGGGCCCGCGTCTACCTCTGGCGTAAACAAATAGCCTCCCGAGCGCACCGTCTTGATCATAGCTGCATTCTGCGGATCGGCTTCGATCTTGCGGCGGATGCGGCTAACCAGCACATCAATGCTGCGTTCGAACGAGCCAGCGTTCCGCCCATACGTCAGGTCGAGCAGGCTGTCGCGCGAGAGCACGCGTCCGGGCCGTTCGCAGAAGACGCGCAGCAGGTCGAACTCGGCGCTCGTCATCGCCACCCGCGCGCCCACCGGGTTTCGGAGCTCCCGCAACCTGAGATCGACCCACCAGCCCCGAAATGTGAACGTTAAGGCCGCGTTGGTAGCGCTGACAATCTGATATGCCGCCTTACGGCGCAGCACCGCATTGATGCGAGCAAGCAATTCGCGCGGATTGAACGGTTTCGCTAGGTAGTCGTCCGCACCCATCTCAAGGCCCAGAATACGATCGACGTCCTCGCCGCGAGCGGTGAGTATGATGATCGGCACTGGCGACTTCGCACGTATATTTCGGCACAGGCTGAGGCCATCTTCGCCCGGCAGCATCACGTCGAGGATAAGAAGGTCGACGCGATTCTCGGCCATGGCCCGAACCATGGCACGCCCGTCGTTTACCGTTGCCACGTTGCAAGCATTGCCGCGTAAATATTTTGCGATTAGCACCCGAGTTTCGAGATCATCTTCAACCAAGAGAATGTTGGGCAACGCTCTAACCTAATTCGAAATGCCGCGATTTCCATCGCACGGGTGTCGTTTGCCGATCACGAATAAAGGTTCTCATCCGTGCCAAACAGTCTACACCAACCGCAGCGTGGGCTGACGATCAGGACCGGTGTAGCTCGTGACGAAGTCGCGGATATGCTCGGGGACAGCAACACCTTCGATATCGCAGCGGGTTTGAATTTCGAAGGCGATATATTCTGTGACATCCTCCGACCAATGCTCAAGCGTATTAAAGGCGACAACGCGGAGCGGGTCGTTGAATTGTCCCGACATCAGATCGGCGATGATAATTTCGAGGTCGGCCCGCTCGACTTCGGTCTCGCGGTAGACCGTACCCAGTCCGCCGAAGCGGTCGATCACGAGGCAAACGGTTTGGTCCGCGCCGTAGGGTACGATTCTTGGCGACCAGCTGCTACTCGGCATGCGTACCTCCCATCACAAGGGTACTCGGAATTTAAGCACGAAACTGGCAATGGTTCCTGCACAAAAGAAAGGCCCCAGAGCCGCCACGGCTCCGAGGCTTACAGGCCAGAGAAGTACATCCGCCCTCATGGCAAAGGCGGCGAAGGCGCTGGTCTCCAGCAGCGAAAGTGGTAGAATTCACTTTTTTGAGGCATGAATTTTATGAAGAAATCGAAATCCAAAGAACCTTTGCAAGAAGTCAAATGCCCGGCTTGCAATGGCACTGGATTTCCCAAGGTGAAGCAACCGGTCGAGTTGGGTCGCAGGATTTATCCAACACGATGCGAGAAATGTGCGGGCAAAGGGGCGAATAGCGGTGAGTCGTGACTAATAAGAACGGTGGTCGGATCGTCTCTCTCAACCTTCGCCACGGCGGTGGCTCTAAGATTTCCCAGCTGACCGATCATCGCGCAACGAGAAGTTCGCAAACAAAATGAATTGGCGGCGCGGTTTCTTCCGTGTCTGGCTGATTGGCTCAATCGCTTGGGCGGCTTACGTTGCCTATGATCGATATACGAATTGCACCCGCCTTTGGCGGGGGATTTATATGCACGACATTTGCTTATCCGATGCCGGACCGTTTAATGCGAGGCTGCTTTATCGTATGTTGGGTCCGCCGTTGGCGGCGCTAGCGTTAGGCTACCTAATTACTTGGTGCCTCGGTGGATTTGCGAGAGCGCCAAAGCGTGAGCCATGACTGGCAACCAATCCAGACTTCTCAAAGTAGGTGACCGCGTTTGCTGAAAAGCGAGTGCCACCGATCTTGGAACGATTGTCCAAACGAATTGGAGCGGAGTCACCATCGCGTGGGATGACGGTCACACGGCTTCAATCCAACACAACGACATGACGCAAGTTGAGCGTGCTCCGGTGAAATTGTAATAGCGCGATCCTGTGGCTACTGTAATATTGGCGCAACAATGTAAGGCGTGGAGCAAATCAAGTGATTGATAAATTAAAGCACTTTACGGATATGGAAGCGCTGTACCGAAAGCAGGCGGATGCCGAGCCTGCCAAGCGCGATCGACACATAGCCGACGCTAACGCATGGCGGTTGTTGGCGGATACGAAACGTCTTATGGCAGCAAAGCAAACTGAAATGAGGGAAGTACTGGCGTCGCTGGGGAAGCCAAAAACGGCAATTGCCGCCCGCTCAAATGAGCTAGCCGGGAGCAAATCGTTCCCGCCACGGAACCAATAATGAATCTACGAGGTGAATCGCCGCCTCGTAATCGTGATCGGGAACGAGAACCAAAGAGCATATCTCAAATCATTCTTGGCGATTTGTTCAGCCCTGATGATGACGAAACGCATTCAGTTATGTGGTGGGTATTGCGCGGCCCGGGCAAAGTAATTTTATGGGCTGAATATATGTTTCCAGATCGGGTCGCCAAGGCCATTGGCGGAGCTCGTCGCAGGCGCAGCCCGATTATTCAGGTTTTGTATAGCATCAGTTTTTACGTCGCCATCGTAGTTGTGTTTATTTTAATCCTAGCTAATTCGTAGCTCGTCTTTAGCACCAGTTCGCGAAACCAAACTAGTTCGCCAATTTGATATAACGCAAGCTCAATCTGTCGTTTCTCGCTTTTGGTCCTTGGTTGGCCCGCATCGCATTTGGGACGGATGGTCCCACGCTATGCCGCCACCCGATCTTCCTTATCCGCTCCCCGAGCAACAATCATTAGCCCGTCATCCGGCAGCGGCCTTTACAGCGCCTTCGCCTCATCCCACGGCGCAGGCAGCCAAACGTCGCGCTCTTCGTCGGTCGTCAGGATCACCGGCATGGCCTTCGGATGGATCGGCTCGACGACGGCGTTCGGCGAGCTCAGGCCTCCGCGACCGCCGTGCCCACCCGCCCGGCTATTCCAAGGTGTGAATTGTGTCGATACGCCCTTAGCGATAATCCATAGCGGTCCCTAAAAGCTCTACTGAAATGAGGCATGTCGTTGAAGCCCCAGCCAAACGCGATGCACCGAGGGCCGCGAGCCGAATGCGAGCGTCGCCCAGGTACTTGCCGTGCTATCATGTGTTGCACCTGCTGGCGCAACAGCTCCCGCCGAATGAAACCGGTGCGTCGCGGTTATGCGGTCTTGTGAACTTTGTCGCGAAAGCCGCGTGGCGACAGGCCTGTCGCCCCGGAAAATAGCCGGCTGAAATAGGCCGGATCGCTGAAACCGAGCGTGTAGGCGATCGTCGAAACCGGCAGGTTGGTGTAGACGAGGTTGCGCCGCGCCTCGCGAATGACCCGGTCGAGGATCAAGTGCGATGCCGCGTGTCCGGTCGCCGAACGGGTTACGCGACTTAGATGCGTCGACGTTATCGACAACGCGGCTGCATAGTCCGACACCGTCCAGTGCTGCAGGAAATGCTGCTCAAGCAGCGCCTCGAACCGCTGCAACAGGTCGGATTTCGCCATGCCGCCCGGCATCCTGCCGTTCGCGGCCATTTCGCGCGCGACAAGGCCGATCAAGGCTCCGGACAGAGCCCGCAGGATATGCGCCCTGGCAAAATGGCGCCCGGCGAATTCGGCGAAAATCTGCTGCATCGCGTTGCGCATCTCGGCTGTGCTGCGCACCACGGTCGAATGCGCCAGCACGCGCCGCAATCCTTCAGATGGCGTCAGCACCTCATCCAGCATTTCCGCGGCGACGGTAAGCACCCAGCCCTGTGTTCCCAGCTTGAAACTGAAGCCGTGGACATCGCCGACGGGCACATTGACGACCCGCATGGGCCGCAGCGCATGGATCCGTCCCTCCAGCGTTGCCTGTCCCCCGCCGCTTTCGATCAGCAGAATCTGATGCAGCCGCGGATGCCGGTGGGGTGCGAATTCCCATTCGTGCAGGACTGAACGCGCCGCGATGGTTTCGCAATGGACGACGTCGGGCAGGTCGCCGGACTCGCCAAACAGGTTGTAGGTCTGAACGGTTCGGTTTGCCGGGGTTTTGGGCATGTTCGAATCATACAAGATAATGCGAAATCCTTCCATTTTGATTGACCAAAAATCCGATAGATTTGTCCAAAATAAGGGAGGACCTTGTGAAGGTTCAGGTTTGTATCATTGGCGGCGGGCCGTCCGGGCTGCTGCTGTCCCAGCTTCTGCATCTGCAGGGCATCGAAACTGTCGTCCTGGAAAAATACAGCCGCGAATACGTATTGGCCCGGATTCGGGCCGGCGTGCTGGAGCACGGCTTCGCCCAACTGATGCGCGAGGCCCGGTGTGGCGAGCGCATGGACCGCGAGGGCGAGATCCACAAGGGCTTCCATATCGCGCATGACGGGGTGATGGATTACGTCGATCTGTTCAAATATTCAGGCGGCAGCTCGGTGATCGTCTATGGCCAGACCGAACTGACGCGCGATCTCTACGACGCGCGCGACCGGATGAAGGGCAACGTCATCCACAATGCGGAGCACGTGACGCCCCACGACCTGAATTCGGATGCGCCCTATGTCACCTACCGCGATGGCGGCGGGATTGTCCGCTTCGATTGCGACTATGTCATCGGCGCCGACGGATTCCACGGCGTCAGCCGCAAATCGATTCCAAAGGAAGTGCTGCGGGAATATGAACGAGGTTACCCGTTCGGCTGGCTCGGTGTTCTGTCGCGCACCAGGCCGGTTTCACCCGAACTGATCTACGCCAAACACGAGCGCGGATTTGCGCTTTGCTCGCTGCGGTCGCAGGTGCTGAGCCGTTATTATATCCAGGTGCCATTGACGGATTCGCCGGAAGGCTGGTCCGACGATACCTTCTGGGCGGAGCTCAAGCGCCGGCTGCCGGCTGACGTCGCGGCTGGGTTAATCACTGGCCCGTCGATCGAGAAAAGCATCGCGCCATTGCGCAGCTTCGCGGCCGAGCCGATGCGCTATGGCCGCCTGTTCCTGGCCGGCGACGCCGCGCATATCGTGCCGCCGACCGGCGCCCGCGGGCTCAACAGCGCGGCCTCGGATATCTACTACCTGTATCACGCCTTGGTTGATCACTACAAAAAGGGCGATGACGCGGGTCTTGACGGCTATTCGCAAAGGGCGCTGGCGCGGGTCTGGAAAGCACAGCGTTTTTCATGGTGGATGACCGCTATGTTGCACCGGTTCCCGGACAACATTCCCTATGACGGCAAGTTGCAGCAGACCGAGCTGACGTATCTGTTCTCCTCTGAGGCCGCCTTGCGCTCGTTGGCCGAAAACTATGTGGGACTCCCGTTCTAGCGAGCCGGTCCGGCTCGCTTCGGATTCGATTCAGAGCAATTCGCGCCACCAACGATCAAATAGAGATCAGATAAGGGCAGAAGCAGACAGCGCCGGCCGAGAGCTATGTCGGGTTGCCGTATTAGCAAGAAAGTGCCGACATCCCAAAGGCGCCCGAATCGCCATAACGGCTAGCGTCGCTAATGACCCAAGAGCGAAATCCGTGCCAGCGTGCAGGGAATAGACTTGCGCTTTCCGCGCTGCTTCCCCTACACTCTGAGCGTTCTTTCCATCATGGTGCGGTATTGGAAGTTATTCTCCATGGCTCGAAGCAAGTGCGCCAATCTGGCGTTCTTCACGACGCAGCAAAAGACGCTATTCGCGGATTTTTTTAAACTCTATCGAAACGTCGCGCGACCGCGCCGGGTCTTCGTGATTGCGCCGGACGCCAAAGCGATAGCGGGCATCGAGCGGCTCGCGAAACGCCTCGACAAGACCCTGATCGTGGAGGGCAAGAGCTTTGCCGATCTGGCGTTTCTGCGCGTGCCGATCTCGTTTCGCGAAGTCGCGGCGCGGATTGAGGCCTGGATCTCCTCGACTCCGAAGACGGGCCTGGCGATCCTTGTTCTGGATATGAGCTGGGGCTTGGAAACCAATTCGGCCACGGCGAATTTCGAAAACTGGCCGGCCTTGGCCGAGAGCCTCGCTCATCAAGCGGGGCTCTCGGTGGCTTCGCTCTATAACCGGCGCGTCTTGATTGACGAGCAACTTCTCGTGGCGCTTCGCGGACACCCCCAGATATTGACAGGTGGTGGGGTCGTCGACAACCCACACTGGCTCCCTTCGCGCCTGCAGTTGCGCGGGGCCCTGCGAGAGCAGGTGGATTTCTGGCTCGGCGGGATATCCCCCGAATTTCGATTGGCGAATTCCGTCGCGGCGCTGCACGCAGCTGAAGGCGCGGATCCGATGTGGCTGTTACGTCGATCAGCGGAAGAACCTGCGGCGGCCTATCTCGACAGCCGCGATCGCTGGAAAATCCGCTGCTTCGGAAGGTTGCGCATCTATCGAAACGACGGCAGTCAGGTGAATTGGGATGCGCCGGGCGGCGCCACCCGCAAGACGAAGACGCTGTTCGCCTATCTCTTGCAAAAGGGGGGGCACGGCGCTGGAACCGATGACCTCGCCGATTTGCTCTGGCCGGACGCCGAAGACACCGAGACCGCGCGCAACCGCCTGTACCACACCGTGCGCTATCTGCGACTTGCGCTGGGGCAGACGGATGGGCGCGGCGACGAAAGAAAATATATTCGGCGCGACGGTTCGCGTTATGTGTTGGTTCCGCCCGAACGTAGTTGGCTCGACATTTCCACGTTCGAGCAACTATGCCGCCAGTCTCAGGGCCACATCAAAGCCGGAGCGAGCGACGAGGCGCTGATCTGCCTGCAAGCCGCCGACCGCCTCTACACCGGCGATCTCTTTGAGGACATTCCGGCGGAATACGCCGACGATAGCGAGCGCGATTGGTGCTGGAGCAAACGGTACTGGCTTCGTGATATGTTCTTCAAGGTGCAGCGCGACGCGGCGCGTATCTATCTCGAGCGCAAGGACTATTCGGCGGCCCTGGCGCATTGTCAGAAGGCGCTGGCGATCGATCCGTTGTGCGAGATGGCGCATGCCGAGGCGATGAAGGTGTTCAGTGCGCAAGGTCGGCCAGAGGCGATCGATCGCCAGTTCAAACTCTATCTCAACTCGCTGACTCATTTTGACGACCATCAGAAGAGCGCGTCGCTGCAGGAACTCCACCGTAAGCTCACGGCTTAGGGCGACGCCTTTCGGGCGTCGAAAGGGAGCCCAAGGTCTCGGTTTGGCCCTGCGACATCCAAAGCTCGCATCGCGAATTCATGCTGACGCCCGGCGCCATATAGGGTGAAGGGGCCGCCGATCGAAGGTATTCCAAATAAAACCAATGGTTTATTTGCTAAAGAAAAACCAAAGATGCGTACCTATCTTTAGAGCGCAGACTGTCGCTGCTAATGGCGACGCGCGGGAGGATGACATGTCGACCTCGACGGCTCAGGCAAAGCGATGCCCCTTTTCGGATGCATCCGCTGATTTTGATCCCTTCGACATCCGTGACCCTTTTCCCTTTTATGAATGGGCTCGCGCCGAAGCGCCGGTCTTTTTCTCCAACGAGTTAAAATACTTCGTCGTCGCTCGCCACGCCGACATCAAGGCGGTGTTCGAGGACTGGCGCACGTTCTCGTCCGAGAACGCGCAAGCTCCCATGCGACCGATGTGCGAGGAGGGCAAGGACATCATGAGGGAAGGCGGATTCACAGCCTATTCCGGATTGTCGGCGCGGATTCCTCCTGATCACACACGCATCCGCAAAATCGTCCAAGGATGTTTCGGGCCGCGGCGTTTCAAGTCGATTGAACCGGAGATCAAGGCAATCGTGAATCGCGCGATCGACGGCTTCGCCGAGCGGGGCCACGCGAACTTCTTCCGCGAGTTTGCCTACGACGTTCCGGCGCTTGTGCTGTTCAAACTGGTCGGCGTGCCCGACGCCGACGTGCAGAAAGTCAAGTCCTGGGCCGTGAGCCGCGCCTTGCTGACCTGGGGCAATTTGACGGACGAAGAGCAGCTTCCTCACGCGCGAAACATGGTTGGCTACTGGAACTATTGCCGCGAGCTCGTGCGCCAGCGCCACCTTGATCCCACCGACGATCTGCCAGGCGATCTGGTACGTTTGCAGAAGGACGGAGCCGAGATCACCGACGAAGAGATTGCCGGCGTGCTTTACAGCGTTCTGTTTGCGGGTCACGAGACCACGACGACTTTGATGGCCAATGGCATGCGCGAACTGCTGCTGAGGCGCGAGAATTGGGAGGCTCTCATCGCCAATCCCGCATTGATACCCAGTGCCGTCGAGGAAGTCCTGCGCTTCAGTCCCTCGATCGTTGCCTGGCGGCGGCGTGCGCTCAAGGACGCCGAAATCGACGGCGTTCCGGTGCCGAAAGATTCCAACATTCTGCTTCTGCTCGGGTCCGCCAATCGCGATGAATCCGTCTTCGTTGAGCCGACGCGCTTTGATGTACAACGAACCGACGCGAGAAGCCATCTGGCGTTTGGCTACGGCATCCATGCGTGCGTCGGCCAGCAGCTCGCGCGGATCGAATTCGCGATCGCTTTGCGCGAACTCGCCCGTCGGCTCCCCGGGCTTCGGCTGAAGCCGGATCAGCGCTTCGAATTCAGCCGAAATACGTCGTTCCGAATACCGACCGCGCTCCATATCGAATGGGACGTTGCCTGAACCTGGACGCACCGCGGGAATAAGCCGCTGCGCATTACGATCGGGAGGAAACGCATGGGCATGAGCGCTGCAACACCTTTTATCTTGCCCTTTGAGGCGGCGCGCGAGGTTGACTTTCCCCGCATCGGCGGCAAATGCGCGAGTTTGGCCCGCATGATCGCTGGCGGGGTGCGCGTGCCAGGCGGTTTCGCGGTCACGACGGATGCCTATGCTCTGCACTTGCGATCGAACGGACTTAGCGCAACGATCGCCGAACGCCTTTCACGAATCGAGGTCGACAACGTCGACGAGGAAGAGACGCTGTCGCATGAAATACGCGACGCGATCGTCGCGCAGACCATGCCGGCCATCGTGGAACAAGCCATACGAGAGGGCTATCGCCGGATTTCGCCAGATGGACAATTGCCGGTCGCAGTTCGCTCGTCGGCGACGGCGGAGGATCTGCCCGACGCCAGCTTCGCGGGCCAGCAGGATACGTATCTCTGGGTCGTCGGCGAGGATTCCGTCGTCGAGAAAGTGAAGGCCTGCTGGGCCAGCCTGTTCAATGCGCGGGCGATATCCTATCGCGCCAGGAATCATCTCGGCCAAATCGACGTGCTGATGGCTGTCGGCGTGCAGAAAATGGTCAACGCCGCCGCAGCGGGCGTGGCGATGACTCTCGATCCGATCACTGGCGACCGCACCAAGATCGTCATCGATTCCGCATTTGGGCTCGGCGAACCTGTTGTGTCAGGGGAAATCACGCCGGATAATTTCGTCGTCGAGAAAGTCCTGATGCAGATCCTCAAACGGCGAATTGCCGAGAAGGATTTTGAACTCGTCGCGGACCCCGCCGCGCGTCGGACTGTGGAGCGTGTTATCGCTCCGGAACGGCGGACGATGCCTTCTCTCGCTGACGCTCAGGTCCTGGCCGTCGCCCAGCTCGCCAAGTCATTGGAGCGCAGCCTGGGCGGCCCGCAGGACGTGGAATGGGCGATCGATGCTGATCTGCCCGAAGGAGAAAATCTCGTCGCTCTGCAAAGCCGGCCGGAAACCGTCTGGAGCCAGAAGAAATCGGCTGGAGCCAAAAAGACCTATGAAATAGGCATCGCCGGCGTGTTGGGAACGCTCCTGGCGCCGGTGCAAGCCAAGCGTTGAAAAGTCAAGATCAAAGGACAGTGGAGGAAATACCAATGACCATACATGCGAAATTTCCAAGCCCCTACGACCTCAAGACGCCCGCCGGAGCCGAAGGTTGGGAACAGCTCTATCCCTACTATCTCAGGTTTCAGGACAATCTTCGCTCCGGGGAAGACGCGAAATTCTGGTTCTGCGACTCGCAGCACTGGCCGAGCCCCTTCAAACCCTTTGACGCGGTGACAGTCGAATTCGCAGTGAAGTGCCTGGGCCAATACAACACGCGCCACTATCTCATTCCGCCCGCCAACGGCATCGATTATCGTATTCACAACGGCTATTGCTATATGAGTCCGGTCGCGGTCGCCCCCGAACTGATCGGCGCGCGCGTTCCGCAGTTCATGGAGCGCGCGGGTTATTATTTCCAGAACTGGGATCGGCTGCTTGTCAACTGGGACAAGAAGGTTCGCGCCAACATCGCTGACCTCGAAGCGCTGAACTTCGAGAAATTGCCCGAGGTCGTTCCGCTGGATTGGGTGATGGAAGGCCGCGGGCTCGACAACACCTATGCGCTGATGGAGACCTATGATCGCGCGATTCAGCTCCTATACAAGACGTGGCAATATCACTTCGAGTTCTTGAACCTCGGCTACGCCGCCTATCTCGACTTCTTCGGTTTTATGAAGGGGCAGTTTCCGAGTATCCCGGATCAGGCCATCGCCAAGATGGTGCAGGGCGTGGACGTCGACTTGTTCCGTCCGGACGATGAGTTGAAGAAGCTCGCCAAGCTTGCGGTGAAACTGGGTGTGGTTGACGCATTGAAGAACGGCTCCGTCGACGAGGCGCTTGCCGCCGTCGGCCGCGCGCCGAAAGGCGCGGAATGGCTTAAGGCCTGGAAGGACGCCCAGGACCCCTGGTTTAACTTCACGTCCGGCAACGGTTTCTATTCGACCGACAAATATTGGATCGAATATCTCGACATACCATTGGGTTACATCAGAGATTATGTCGTGCGCGTCCAACGGGGTGAGGAAATCGACCGACCGACGGCGGCGATCGCCAAGGAGCGGGATCGGATCACCTCGGAATATGCGGAAATGCTCGACCCCGACGTCCGCGCAGCGTTCGATGGCAAGCTCGGCCTCGCCCGCACGGTCTTCCCCTATGTGGAGAACCACAATTTCTATATCGAGCATTGGTCCATGAGCGTGTTCTGGCGCAAGATGCGTCAGCTCAGCCGCATCTTCCATGAAGCCGGCTTCTGGAAAGATCCGGACGACCTCTTCTATCTCACCCGTCAGGAAGTTCGGGACGCACTGTTCGACTATAGCAATGCCTGGGCGGTCGGCGTCGACGCGATTGGCCCGAGCCATTGGCCGGTGGAGATTGAAAAGCGCAAGAAGATCATGGCTGCGCTGGCGACCACTCCGCCGCAGCCCGCGCTGAACAACCCGCCTGACGTGATCACCGAGCCGTTCACGATCATGTTGTGGGGCATCACGACGGAAAGCATCGGTCGCTGGCTCGACGGCGCCGCCAACAAAACCAAGTTGTCGGGCATGGCGGCGTCGCCGGGAATCGTCGAAGGGCGCGCGCGCGTTGTGCGATCGGCGGACGATCTCGGCCGGATCGAGCAGGGCGAAATCCTTGTGGCGCCCGTCACCGCCCCGAGCTGGGCGCCGATCTTCGGCAAGATCAAAGCCATCGTCACCGATATCGGCGGCATGATGTCCCACGCCGCGATCGTCTGCCGCGAATACGGTCTGCCCGCGGTCACCGGTACCGGCCGCGCCAGCTCGTCGATCAAAACCGGACAGATGCTACGCGTCGACGGTTCGACGGGCGAAGTTACTATCCTGTCCTAAACCGAGACCGGGGAGAGGACCGGCGATGTCGGTCCTCTCCCACATGGGAAATTTGCGATGCTTGATAAGCCTGAAGTTGCGAACCGTTACGACGAGGTCTGGCGCACGTCGGAAGCCTACATGCGCGCGCGCAAGAACGACGTCCATATTCCGCTCTCTTACGCGTTCGCCCGCGAGCTATTGAAACACTATCCCGACGCCGATGAGGATATTGTTTCGCTCGCGATCATCCTTCACGATATCGGCTGGTATGCCATCGATATGCGCGACATCATCGAGAAGGGGTTTGGCCCCGATATGATGCAATCCGACGTGCGCTTTCTTCACGAACGCGAAGGCGTCCGGATGTCGCGTGAGGTGTTGGAGAAGACGAACTGGCCGGTAGCCGTCATCGCCGCCGTCGGCGAGATCATCGACGGGCACGACACCCGCCCGCACGCTCGCTCACTCAACGATCGCGTGGTGCGCGATGCAGACAAGCTCTGGCGTTTCACGGTCACGGGCGTGGCCGTGGCCTGCGACTGGTTCAAGATGACCCCCCGCCAATATGCCGATCGCCTCGAACAACAAGTTTCCATTCTCGAAACCGAGGCAGGCCGGCGACTTGCCGCACGGGCGCTGGCGGAAACTCGCGTGGCGTTGATGCTTCATCTGATTTGAGACGATTGGGCGTCAGACATGGATATGTTCATCGACGGCCGATGGGCTCCGGCGCGAGGCGGCGCGGTTTTCGACGTCATCAACCCCGCGACAGGGGCGGTGATCGATACCGCGCCGGAAGGCGATGCCGGCGACGCCGACATCGCTATCCGCTCCGCCGATCTCGCCTTCCCAATATGGAAGATGACGCCCGTCGCCGATCGAGCGAGCTTGCAGAAGCGCGCGGCGCAATTGATGCGGGAAAGGGCGGAGTTGATCGGTCGCGTTCTGACCTCCGAACTCGGTCGGCCGCTTGCTGGTTCGATCGCGGAAATTCAACGCTCCGCGGAGCTTCTCGACGTCTACGCCGAAGAAGGCTTGCGGGTTCATGCCGAGATGCCGCTGACGGGAATTCCCGGCGAGAAGATCATCGTGACCCGCGAGCCCGTGGGTGTGGTGATCGCCATAACGCCGTTCAACTATCCCATCACCCTTCTCTGCTTCAAACTCGGTGCGGCGCTCGTGGCGGGCTGCACGGTCGTCGCCAAGCCCGCCGAGGACACGCCGCTCTCGACACTGATGCTCGCGCAGATCTTTCACGAGGTGGGCTTTCCTCCAGGCTGTTTCAATGTCGTGACCGGGCGCGGGCCCGACATCGGCATGCATATGATCGAGCATCCGATTCCGCGAAAGATCGCTTTCACTGGCGGAACCAAAGCCGGAAAAGCGATCGCGGCGGCGGCTACGGGGACCCTGAAACGCGTGACGCTTGAGCTGGGGGGGCATTGCCCTGCGATCATCTGCTCCGACGCTGACATCGATATCGCCGCCGCCGCGATCGCCCGCCACGCCTTCGCCAATTCCGGCCAGTTTTGCTACCGCGTCAACCGCGTTTACGTCGAGCGCCCCGTCAAAACAGCGTTTCTGGACGCGCTGCTTGGACATGTCGCCAAGCTCGATGTCGGCGATGGCCTGACCTCGACTTGTGCGCTCGGACCACTGGTCAACGAAAAGATCTATCGCAACAGCCAGCGGCAGGTTGCCGATGCGCGAGCCAAGGGCGCCCGCATCGCGATCGGCGGCGAAAGGCTGACCGGCGGCGTCTATGACGGCGGTTGGTTCTTCCCGCCCACCGTGATCGCCGACGCCGACTCTTCCCTGTTGGTGATGAATGAGGAGACCTTCGGGCCCATCCTGGGGGTAGCACCCTTCGACAGTCGCGAGGAAGCAGTGCGTCTGGCCAATTCGTTAATCTACGGTCTCGCCGGTTTCGTGTTCTCGCGTGATCTTGCGACCGCGCTGACGATGGCGGAACAACTCGAGGCAGGTTCGGTCTGGGTCAACGATATCCAGAGATCGAACCAGCGCGCTCCGTTCGGCGGAACGAAGGAAAGCGGAATCGGCCGCGAAAAGGGGCGCTACGGCGTCGAGGCCTATCTCGAATATAAGACGATCTATCTCTCCTATGACGCCAGGCTCTCATGACCGCTTTCCTGCGCGAAGAGGATCTGCCGGTCTGGCTCGCCGCACGACCTTGGCTCGACGTGCGCTCCAATGACGAGCACACGCTCATTTCCTACCGCTTGGGCCAAGCCTTGCTGCGGGTTTGTCCCGACCTGGAGGCGTCTGTGGTCCTGCCCGCGATCCTGATGCACGACGTCGGTTGGAAGAAATTTCCGCCGGAGCAACTCGCGCACGCCGTCGGTCCGAACCCGAAATATCCCGAACTTCAGCGCGCGCATGAAATTGAAGGCGTCAAGATCGCGCGCGAGGCGTTCGATCGGCTCGCCTTTCCTCGGCCGACGACGGATCGCATTCTGGCGATCATCGATGGACACGACACGCGCAAAGCCGCGATTTCGCGGGAAGACGCCGTGATGAAGGACGCCGACAAGCTATGGCGCTTCACCACGCATGGGATCGCGACGATCGGTGGTTGGTACGAAATGCCCGCCAAGGTGACCGTCGCAATGCTGGAAAGCTTCGTGCTGCCTTCGATACTGACCGAGGCCGGCAAGACGATGGCGGAGGCTCTGATCGCGACCGGCGAAGCAAGCGCCTGGATGGATGATCTGTTGCAGATCGAGGTCAAATCATGAGCGCAATCCAATTGCCGGATAAACGGGTGATCGTAACTGGCGCCGCGGGAGGACTGGGACGCGGATTCGCGAAGGCGTTCGCCGCGGCCGGCGCCGAGGTGATCGCGGCGGATATCCATTTGAAGGGGGCCGAGGAAACCATCCGGCTCATCGCCGAGAGTGGCGGCAAGGCCTATGCGGCCGAGGTCGATGTCGCAAGCGAGGCCTCCACACAGGCGCTGGCTCAATTCGCGATGAACCGAATGGGCGGCGTCGACACGCTTGTGAACAACGCCGCGATCTACGCGGGACTGGAGCGAATGGGCTTCGAGGCCATTGCGGAAGCGGAATGGGATCGCGTCATGCGCGTCAACGTCACGGGTGTCTGGATGATGAGCAAGGCGATCTCGCCGGTCATGCGTCGCTCGGGTTCCGGAGCGATCATCAATGTGTCATCGGCGACCGTCATGAGCGGTTCACCGATGTGGCTCCACTATGTCTCCTCGAAAGGTGCCGTCATAGCCATGACGCGCGCGTTGGCGCGCGAACTCGGCGATGACAAGATTACGGTCAATGTCATCGCGCCCGGTTTCACGCTGACGGAAGCCAGTCTCGGGCTGATGGAGAATGCCGCGGAATATGGCGTAACGAGAGGCGCGCTGAAGCGCGCGGCCGGAACCGAAGACATGGTCGGCGCCGCCCTGTTCTTCGCCTCGTCCGCCGCTGCCTTTATCACCGGCCAAACTTTGATCGTCGACGGCGGTCGTCAGTTCAATTGAATCGGGGGCGGCCGATGCCGAAAATCACATTCATCGAACCGAATGGCACACGGCGCGAGGTCGACGCCGCATCGGGCGAAAGCGCGATGCAAGCCGCGATACGCAACGGCGTCGAGGGAATCATCGGCGAATGCGGTGGCTCGTGCATTTGTGCAACTTGTCACTGCTATGTGGACGAAGCTTGGAGTGCAGCGCATAGGGCCGCCAGGCCCTGCCGAGGCCGACGTGCTTGAATTCGAGGCGCATTCGGTGCGCCCAGAGAGCCGACTGGCGTGCCAAATTACGGTCACTGAACGCGCTGGAGGGACTGGTGTTAAAGGTTGCCGGTCGACGCAATTGATTTGATGAAAGGCGGTATGACCATAGGCGCACGGTCGTCGGCATCCGAGGCAGCCCATGCCGAAACACGATGGTTGACATCGACGTGAATGCGGTTTCGGTCAGCCAACACCGGAACGCTTGAACGAGCGGTCGTCCGAGACGCAGCGGCTTTCACCCTTTCGTCCCGAGCGCCAGCTTTCTCAGGTCGAATTGCGGGTCCGCGGCCTGTTCGGGCGTCAATGGCATTGCCCCGCCGATGATGCGTCGAGCCGCCATGTGTTCGGCGCCGTGATTGACTGTCTCGGCGACGGCAAGGGCGCCGGCGCGGAAGCCGAAGGTCGCGAAAGCGCGGGTCGCAGGATCGCCGCGCAGCACCCAGCGATCGACGCCGTGCGAAAGGCCGGCGATCTGCAATTTAAGGTCGCCCTGGTCGCTCCAGAACCAGGGTAGGGCGTCGTAGCACTCCGGTCTGCCCAAAAGTCGGCGGGCGAGGGAGCGGGCCTGATCGGTCGCGTTTTGCACCGACTCGAGACGCAACGGCGCATTCAAGATCAGGCTCGGAAATTGCGCGCAATCGCCGATCGCGGAAATCGTGGGGTCGGAAGTCGCGAGGAATTCGTCGACGACGATGCCATTCTCGCAATTGAGGCCCGCGTCTCGCGCCAGCCCGTCTTCGGCAGTGACACCAACGCCAACGACGACAATGTCGGCGGGCAGGTGCTCGCCGCTGGAAAGTTCGACTTCGGTCGTGCGGCCGGACGTGCCGTGGATCGCTGTTACGCCGACGCCCAGGCGAAACTTGGCGCCGAAGGCTTGATGCGCCTCGGAGGAAAAACGACGACATCGCGGGCGAGACGGCGCGGCCGAGGGGACGGTCCGCGATCTCCACGATCGTGACGTCGCCCCCAAGTGCCAACGCCGTAGCGGCGATTTCCAGTCCGATGAAGCCGGCGCCGATGACAACAACACGGCGGCCGGGCCCCAATCCCTCGCGGATCGCTTGCGCGTCGACTATCGTGCGCAGACTGACAACGCCTTTGAGATCGACGCCCGGGGCGCGCAAGACCCGTTGCCGTGCGCCGGTCGCGAGGATCAGATGATCGTAGGGTGCCACGCCGCCCGACGCCAGTTCGATACGTTTCGATTTGCGGTCGATGTGCAGCGCCTTCTCGCCCAGACGCAAGTCGATGCGGTTATCGTGGAAAAACTTTTCGGCGCGCAACGGCAGTCCGGCGAGGCCCACTTGGCCCTTTAGGAAACCCTTCGACAAGGGCGGCCGCTGATAGGGCAGTCCGGCTTCGTCAGAGAGCAGCGTAATCGCGCCTTCCCATC
>CAVRKR010000007.1:0-326892 GCA_963722265.1 uncultured Alphaproteobacteria bacterium
CGAAGAGATTCGAACTCCTGACCCCCAGATTCGTAGTCTGGTGCTCTATCCAGCTGAGCTACGGGCGCGTGTTTCGCGTCAGATTCGGGCTTGACGGCCCTTTGCATCCGAAAATGTAACCGGAAGGTCGCGAAAGAGCGCTTTAGCTACCCGCTCCGGCCGGAATTGGCAAGGTCCGGAACGGCGCCTGAGGGTCCGTCGTTCCGGGGCGCGCATTAGCGCGAACCCGGAATCTCGCGCAATTACCTCGGGATTCCGGGTTCATCGCGGAGCCTGTCATCGGGCCGGCCATCGGCCGGACCCGTTGGCGATGCCCCCGGAATGACGAAGGCACAGTTCGCGCGGCTTTTAAGCCCGCGCCCGCTCGTTGCGGACGCTCAAAAGCTCCACCGGGCGATCCGGTATCGCGATCCGGAAGGTCGCGCCGATGGTTCCTTCGACCAGATGAATTTCCCCGCCATGGGCGCGAACCAGTTCGGCGGCGATCGCTAGCCCAAGCCCGCTGCCGCCCGGCCGGCCGGAGGTCTGGAACGCCTCGAACAGGTGCTCGCGGGTCTTGGTCGGAATACCCGGACCGGTGTCGGACACCTCGATGATCGCAACCGAGCCCTCGCGCCGCCCGGTGATGCGAATCTGCATCGCGGCGGCGTCGCTGCGGGGGCGGCTTTCCAGCGCCTGTTCGGCATTGCGCACCAGGTTCAGCAGCACCCGAAACAGCTGATCGGGATCGGCGTCGATCATCAAGCCCGCGCTCGATCGCGCTGATCCAAGTGATCGAGGCATCGGCGGCAAGTCCTGCGGATTCGCGAACCTCGCTTACCACGGGCTCGATCAGGATCATCCGCCGGTCGGGGGCTGCCTCCTGCGCGCGGCCGTAGGACAATGTCGACTGGCAAAACGCGATCGCGCGCTCCAGCGAGCGCATCAGTTTCGGCGCAAAGCGCTGCACGCGCGGATCGGGTACGCTGGCGAGCTGGTCCGAAAGCAGTTGCGAGGAGGCCAGCAGATTGCGCAGATCGTGGTTGATCTTCGACACCGCAAGGCCGAGCGCGGCAAGCCTGCTCTTCTGATGCAGCATCGATACCAGATCGCGCTGCATGTCGGACAGTTCGCGCTCCGCCACGCCGATCTCGTCGCCGCGATTCGACGGCACGATGATCCGCGCCGAGCTTTCGGGATTCTCGTGAAAGCTCGACAAGGCTCGCGGTCAGGCGCCGCATCGGCCGCACGAACAGGAAATGCAGCGCGAGATAGACCAGCGCCGCGGTCAGGATCGCGATCGCCAGCGAAACCAGGAGCAGGTTGCGGGAAAACACATACATCGCCTGGCGCAGCGGCGCCTCATCGATCACGACCTCGATGAACTGCCCGCCGCCCGGCGGCGGCCCGATGACGCGGATCGCCTGGTTGCCGGTCTCAAGCATCATCTCGAAGGAATTGACGATCGACGACCACACCGTCAGCGAGCGCATGTCGACGTCGTGGTCGATCGCCTGCGGCAGACCGGTCGAGGCGAGCAACCGCCGCTGCTGGCCCATCTTGATCGCCACCGCCCGCGCATCGATGCTGTGCAGGATTTGCGCGCGCCAGCGAATCCGGAACCATGCCCGAGGGCGCGGCATCCAGCACCAGCGCCGCCGTGTTCGCCGCCGCCAGCCGGCCGTTGAGCCGGTTCATCCAGAAATTCGCCATCGAGGGCACGTAGATCAGCACTTCCGCGATCATGACCAGCGGAATGGTCAAGAGCAGCAGTTTACCGGACAGCCCGAGCCTTCGCGGCGGCCTTGGCCGCAGCGCCTCCGTGGTTGGTTGTTCGTCAGTCGATGACGCCATAACTGCCTTCAGCGCCTTGTCTTTTTAAGGATGCGTCCGATCCCTGGAGCGGTCAAATTAACGATCGATAACAACCGCTTTCCTGGAACCAAATGCGCGCCCGGACCTGTCCGATCCAAACCGGTCGATCCGAACCTGCCCGCCTGAGCCACCCCACAGGTCTCGGCAATAACCTTTGTCCAAAACCTCGTCCAATCCCGGCTACCGCCAGCCTTGGAGGCGGGCCGTCATCCCCTCATATAGTTACACCGCCAAAATTGATTTATTCGCACCAAATGTGACGATTGGAAGAACCCCAGTTCGAGATCGTCGCAACATTGACGAAAAGGGGTCGCTCCCGTATAAGCCGCGCCAACTGTCCGCGGTGACCCGGTTCGACCGGGGCGGCCCGTTTTGGGCCGAAAAATGGCCTACTTTGGGCCTGCCAGCATTGGCGGATATACCTCATATATCAGGCAAATTGTCAGCTTAGCTTAGCAGGCAAATCGTCAGCGGAGAACGACCCGTGAAGCGGACTTACCAACCCAGCAAACTGGTGCGCAAGCGCCGTCATGGCTTCCGCGCCCGCATCGCCACGACCGGTGGCCGCAAGGTCCTTGCCGCGCGCCGCGCGCGTGGCCGCAAGCGTCTGAGCGCCTGAGCCGGGCTTCCCGGAGAGATCTCATCATGGATCGGCTAAGGCAGCGGGCGGACTTCCTCGCCGTTGCCAATGGCGCGCGGTCGAGCGCTGCCGCCTTCGTGGTGCAAAGCCGCCGCCGCGATGACGACGGCCCGGTCCGGGTCGGCTTTACCGTTACCAAGAAAAACGGCACCGCGACGGAGCGCAACCGTATCCGGCGCAGGCTTCGCGAATTGGTGAGGCGGCTGCCTGCCGTTTCGCTGCGGCAACACAGTGATTATGTGCTAGTCGGCCGCCGGGCGGCCCTGACGTGCGAATTTTCGAGCATGCTTGAGGATTTGCGCTCAGCGCTAAATCGGCTCGACTGGCAGGCGTCGAAACCGTCCATAGCGGTTTCGAGCAAAGTGGGAACCGGTTCGCGTAAAGAAGGCGCCTCAGGACATCAAGACACCGGCACTTCACGCGAACAACCGAAATGAATGGCGAGACCTGAACGATGACCGACAATCGCAACACCATCCTCGCCGTCATTCTTTCCGGGCTGGTACTGCTCGGCTGGCAATATTTCTTCAATATCCCGCAGATGGAAAAGCAGCGCGCGGCCCAGCTCGCGCAGAGCCAGATGACCAAGCCGGCGCAGGAGCAAGGCAACGCGCCGGCGCCGCAGACGGGCGCTGCGCCAGCGCCCTCGACCAATGCGCCGGCAAACAATCTGCCCGCATCAAGCGCCCCGGTGAGCCGCGAAACCGCCATTGCGGCCACGCCGAGAGTGACGATCGATACCCCTCGGGTCTCGGGGAGCATTTCATTGAAGGGCGCGCGCATCGACGACCTCTCGCTGGTGCAATTCCGCGAAACCGTCGATCCCACCTCGCCCGCGATCGTGCTGTATTCGCCCTCTGGCAGCGAGCATCCCTACTACGCGGAATTCGGCTGGGTCGCCGCCAGCGGCTCGGCGGTCCGCATTCCCGACCAGAATACGGTCTGGCAACAAGAGAGCACCGGCAGCCTGACGCCAAACCACCCGGTGACGCTGAAATACGACAATGGCGACGGCCTCACCTTCCGCCGCACCATTTCGATCGACGATCGTTATCTGTTCACGATCAAGGATGACGTGAGCAATGTCGGCAACGCGCCGGTCACGCTCTATCCGTTCGCGCTGATCTCACGTCATGGCGCCCCGAAGGTCGCCGGCTATTACATCCTGCACGAAGGCCTGATCGGTTATCTCGGCGACGATAGTCTGCAGGAATACAGCTACAAGAAGATCGACGACGCCAAAGCGGTCAACTTCAAGGTCACCGATGGTTGGCTCGGCATCACCGACAAATACTGGGCCTCCGCGCTGTTGCCGGACACCCGCGCCCATCTGCAGGCGCGCTTCTCCTCCAACCTCGTGGGCGCGATCCGAACCTATCAGACCGACTATCTCCAGGATGCGCAGACCATCGCAATCGGCGGCACCGGCAGCGCCAGCGCGCGGCTGTTCGCCGGCGCCAAGGAAGCCAGCGTCGTCGGAATCAATTTTCCGGTCGGCGGCTTCGGCGGCTACAACAGGCAGCTCGAACTCAACCACTTCGATCTCCTGATCGATTGGGGCTGGTTCTACTTCATCACCAAGCCGATGTTCCTGGCACTGGACTTCTTCTACCATGTGTTCGGCAATTTCGGCATCTCGATCCTGTTGGTGACGGTGCTGGTGAAACTGCTCTTCTTCCCGCTCGCCAACAAATCCTACGCCTCGATGGCGAAGATGAAATCGGTGCAGCCGCAACTGGCCGCGCTGAAGGAGCGTTATCCCGACGACAAGGTGAAGCAGCAGCAGGAGATGCTGGAGATCTACAAGAAGGAGAAGATCAATCCGATCGCCGGTTGTCTTCCCGTCGCCTTGCAGATCCCGGTGTTCTTCTCGCTCTACAAGGTGCTGTTCGTCACCATCGAAATGCGCCACGCGCCGTTCTTCGGCTGGATCAAGGATCTCTCGGCGCCCGATCCGACCAACCTGTTCAACCTGTTCGGGCTGGTGCCCGTCGACCCAACGCAGTTGCCTTTGCTCGGATCATATCTTGCGCTCGGCGTCTGGCCGCTCATCATGGGCATCACGATGTGGTTGCAGTTCAAGCTCAACCCGACGCCGCCGGATCCGACCCAGCAGATGATCTTCGCCTGGATGCCGCTGATCTTCACCTTCATGCTCGCAGGCTTCCCGGCGGGTTTGGTGATCTACTGGGCGTGGAACAACCTGCTTTCGGTGGCGCAGCAGAGCTTCATCATGCATCGTAACGGCGTGAAGGTTGAACTGTTCGACAATCTGAAGTCGACCTTCGCTTCGAAGAAGGCCGAAATCGAAGACCTGATCAAGCCCTCATCCCGAGGAGCGCACCCTTAGCGCGCGTCTCGAGGGATGGCTGGCCTTTGATTCTATTGGGCCTCATGGTTCGAGACGGCGCTCAAGAGGCGCCTCCTCACCATGAGGATTTGCAACCGGAACATATTCGCATGACCGCCGGACCGGATGCTGACCTGATCGAGCAGGGCCGCAAATTGTTCGCGGGCGACTGGCAGTTTTTCTGGGCCGCGCCTTCGATCCAGACGCTGCCGCCGATGGCGGGCATGGAGGTCGCCTTTGCCGGCCGCTCCAATGTCGGCAAATCGAGCCTGATCAATGCGCTGACCGGGCGCAACGCGCTGGCGCGGACGTCGAACACGCCGGGCCGTACCCAGGAGCTGATCTTCTTCGAAGGTCCCACCCATGCCGGCTTCCGGCTGGTCGACATGCCCGGCTACGGCTACGCCTCCGCGCCGAAGACCAAAGTGGCGTCCTGGACCGCGCTGATCCACAAATACCTGCAAGGCCGCAGCAATCTGGCGCGGGTCTATGTGCTGATCGATGCCCGGCACGGCCTCAAGGAGGTCGACCTCGAGGTGCTGAAAACGCTCGACCGATCGGCCGTGAGCTATCAGATCGTTCTCACCAAGTCCGATCAGATCAAGCCGGCCGAACTGCAAGCGCGCGTCGCGGAGGTTTCGGCTGCGCTTTCAACCCACCCCGCCGCCTTTCCGCAAGTCCTGGCGACATCCGCACAAAGCGGCGATGGGATCGTGGAACTGCGCGCCGCGATGGTGCGCCTGCTTGGAGACCACCGACGATGAGAGAACTCCGCCTGTTCCGCATCCTGATCATTCTGGCCGGCTTGATGGGCGCCGACGGGGTCATCCTGGCGGCGGTCGCCGCCCATCAGGCCGATGCCGCGCGGCTGATGCCGGCCTCCTCGATGCTGCTGTTCCACGCCGCCGCCGTACTCGGTGTGGTAGCCCTGAGCGAACGCGGTATCGTTCACGCGCGGATCGGGCTTGTGGCTGCGTTCGGCCTTGTCGTCGCGGCGGCCTTGTTCGCCGGCGATCTCAGTCTGCGGCACTTTGCCGGCCACAGCCTGTTTCCGATGGCGGCGCCGACCGGCGGCACGCTTTTGATCGCAAGCTGGCTCCTGCTCGCCGTCGCCGCCGCATGGCCGCAAAAGAATTGAGGCTTGTTGATCGTGTCCTGGACGCGGTGCAGCCTTCACGCTGCTCCGCAGAGCCTGGACCCATTTTTCGCCGCCCGATGGACCCCGGATCAGCAGCCCACCATGCCGCGAAGAGCGGCGCGCTGCGCGGCGTGGCGGGAACGCCGGCAAAGCGTGCAGACCATACTTTGCGCCGTGGCCGCCAATCAGATAGAAACCGCCAGCATCGAAAGCCTGTGAGACCCGTTTCATGACCGACGCGCCCCATATCAGTCCGCTCGATCAGGCCCGCATCCTCTCCGAGGCGCTGCCTCACATGCAGGAGTATGACGAAGAAACCATCGTCATCAAATATGGCGGCCATGCCATGGGCGCGGAGGACCTCGCCAAGGCGTTCGCCCGTGACATCGTGCTTTTGGAACAGACCGCCATCAACCCCGTGGTGGTTCATGGCGGCGGCCCGCAGATTGCGACCATGTTGAAGCGGCTCGGCATCCAGTCCGAATTCGCCGCCGGCCTGCGCATTACCGATGCGGCCACCATCGAGATCGTCGAGATGGTGCTCGCGGGCTCGATCAACAAGCAGCTGGTCGGCTACATCAACGAGGCCGGCGGCAAGGCGGTCGGTCTCTGCGGCAAGGACGGCAACATGGTGACGGCGACTAAGGCGACGCGCACCATGGTCGATCCGGGTTCACATATCGAAAAGGTGGTCGATCTCGGCTTTGTCGGCGAACCCGAGAAGGTCGATCTCACCTTGCTCAATCAGCTGATCGGCTACGAGCTGATCCCGGTGCTGGCGCCGCTGGCGACGTCGAAAACCGGACAGACGTTCAACGTCAACGCCGACACCTTTGCCGGCGCGGTGGCAGGCGCGTTGAAGGCCAAGCGGCTCATGCTGCTGACCGACGTGCCCGGCGTTCTCGACAAATCGAAGAAGCTGATCCCCGAACTATCGATAAAAGATGCACATAGGCTGATCGCAGACGGCACCATTTCCGGCGGCATGATCCCGAAGGTCGAAACCTGCATCTACGCGCTCGAACAGGGCGTGCAAGGCGTCGTCATCATCGACGGCCAATTGCCGCACGCGGTCCTGCTCGAACTGTTCACCAACCAGGGCACCGGCACGCTGATCCACAAGTGATGACGCACGCGGCCACGCAACTTAGAGCCGTCATGACCGGGTTTATTCCGGCCATCGCCCTGCTCGCGAGCGCGCCCGCTCATGCCGACCTCAAGCTCTGCAATCGCATGAGCTATGTGATCGAGGCCGCGATCGGCATCGACGACAAATCGGCCACCGCCACGCGCGGATGGTTTCGCATCGATCCGGCCGCTTGCCGCGTGGTCGTCCAGGGCACGCTCACGGCCGATCGCATCCTGCTCAACGCCCGCGCGCTCGGCGTCTACGGCTCATCGCCGATTCCGCAAAACGGCAGCGATACGCTCTGCGTCGCGCCGGAAAATTTCGTGATCGCCGCCGCCCGTCAGTGCCGCCCGGGGCAAACGCCAGCGCCCTTCACCCAGATCATCCCGACGCAGGCCGATGACGGCAATCTGGTGGCGTATCTGGCCGAGGACAGCGAATATGACGACGAGCAGGCAAGGCTAGCCGGCATCCAGCGGCTGCTGGTGATCGCCGGTTTCGACGCGGCTCCGATCGACGGCGTCGACGGCCCGAAGACACAAGGAGCGCTGGCGGCGTTTCTGAAGAGCCGCGGGCTCGCGCCGGATTTCGTGCAGTCGCCGAATTTCTTCGCTACCATGATCGAGACGGTGCAGTCGCCCTCTCCCGCCGGGCTCACCTGGTGCAACGACACGCCGCACAAGGTAATGGCCGCGGTCGGTATCGACGACGGCAAGACCGTTACCAGCCGCGGCTGGTATCGAATCGATCCCGGCAAGTGCCTGCATCCCGACGTGATCGGCCAGCCGAAACGGATTTTCAGCTTCGCTGAGGCCGTCGACGGCGAAAACCGCACCGTCAAATTCAAGGACCGGCCGTTGAACTGGGGCGGGGCGACGGCACTCTGCACGCGCGAGAACAAATTCGAAATCAGCGAACAGGGTGACTGCGGCTCCCGCGGCCTAGCCGCGACCGGTTTTGCCGCCGTCGACATGTCGAGCGGCGGCAGGACGCTGCGCTTTGCGCTGCCGTGATCTCCATCGTCGTCCCTGCGAAGGCAGGGACCCAACCGCCGGTTTGAGTTTGGATTCCTGATGTCACTAAAGAGCGACTGGCACAGTGCCCATTGCGGCCGCCGCAGAGTATGGGTCTCGGCGTTCGCCGGGACGACGTCGAAAAGATGACCAAGGCCCCCCGCCCCTTCACCCACATCGACACCTGGGTGTTCGATCTCGACAACACGCTGTATCCGCATCACGTCAACCTCTGGCAACAGGTCGATGCGCGGATCGGCGAGTTCATCGGCGCTTATCTCAAAGTGGGCGCCGATGAAGCACGCCGGATCCAGAAGGACTACTATCGCCGCTACGGCACCAGCATGCGCGGCATGATGACCGAACATGGCGTGCGCGCCGATGACTTTCTCGCCTATGTGCACCGGATCGATCATTCGCCGCTGGAGCCCAACCCAGCGATGGGGGCGGCGATCGCGAAGCTTCCGGGACGCAAGCTGGTGCTGACCAACGGCTCGACCGATCACGCCCAAAAGGTCTTGCAGCGGCTCGGTATCGATGCGCATTTCGAAGCGGTGTTCGACATCATCGCTGCTGATCTGGAGCCGAAGCCGGCGCCGCAGACCTATCAGAAATTCCTCCGCGACCACGACGTCGATCCAGGAAGATCGGCGATGTTCGAGGATCTGGCGCGCAACCTCGTGATTCCGCACCAGCTTGGCATGACCACGGTGCTGGTGGTGCCGGACGGCACGCGGGAAGTCGTGCGCGAGGACTGGGAGCTCGAAGGCCGCGACGATCCCTACGTCGATCACGTCACGGATGATTTGACCGGATTTTTGCAAGGGCTGGGCACGAGCACAATTTCGTCGTCCCCGCGAAGACCATGACGGGTCCCGTAGCCGATTTTCAGGCTAGGATTTTCCGGATACCCTTCTTCGGAACTTTCCGGGACGGATTCGCCGCTCCTTGTTGACCTTGACCCTTGCTCGAGTTTTTTCGCTGATCGCGCCGGTTGCGAATATCTCGGACATTGGCGTCCAATAGGTCTCGATCCAGCCGCGATAATGGCCACTATACCGACCGGGCGGGATGCCGATCTGCCTGAATTTCAGCTTCGCGCCCCCACGTACCTTGCTAATATCGAAAATTGCAATCGAATAGTGGTCGGGCCACCAGCCGGTAGCGCGCCAGGCCTGTACAATCTTTTTGCCCGGCTTGAGCGCCAGATTGATTCCGGAAAGATGCGAGTCCCAGGCCGTGAATTTACCGCCTACCTTCTTGCTAATCCTGGCGGGTTCGCCTGACAATGAACTATGCAATTTCGAGTCCATGATCAGGTCATAGACTTGTCTCGGGGTCGCCTTGAACGTGACCTCCTGCTGAGCGTCCTGGTTTTCATACGAAGCTCCTTATCCGTACTTCCGCTGATGCGCATGCTCGCGACAAGCGCCTCAGGCCGTGCATCGCTGCCCTGAAGCCGTTGGAGATTTCAACGTGAGAGTCAACTGACAATGAGGAGATAACGGTTGCCTGGTGGCGGACGTCGCAGTACCCACCTTGACTCTCCCTTCCCAAATCCCGACAAAGCCCCGTCCGCCCGACCAGATGCTTCCAAGGAAATCCGATGTCTCTCCCCGCCCTGGAATCCACCATCAATTCAGCGTTCGACGCCCGTGACGGCATTTCGAGCGCCACCAAGGGCGAAGTCCGCGAGGCCGTGGATCATGCGCTCGATCTGCTCGACAAGGGCGAGGCGCGCGTCGCCGAGCGCGAGGCGAACGGCAAATGGAAGGTGCATCAATGGCTGAAGAAGGCGGTGCTGCTATCGTTTCGGCTGAACGACATGGCCGCGATCGCCGGCGGGCCGGGAAAAGCGTCGTGGTGGGACAAGGTGCCCTCGAAATTCGACGGCTGGGGCGAGAACCGTTTTCGAGATGCAGGCTTTCGCGCCGTACCCGGCGCCATCGTGCGCCGCTCGGCCTTTATTGCCAGGAACGTCGTACTGATGCCGTCCTTCGTCAATCTCGGCGCCTATGTCGATGAATCGACCATGATCGACACCTGGTCCACGGTCGGCTCCTGCGCCCAGATCGGCAAGCGCGTGCACATCTCCGGCGGCGTCGGCATCGGCGGCGTGCTGGAGCCGCTGCAGGCGGAGCCCGTGATCGTCGAGGACGATTGCTTCATCGGCGCGCGGTCGGAAGTCGCCGAAGGCGTGATCGTGCGCAAGGGCGCGGTGCTGGCGATGGGCGTGTTCCTCGGCGCCTCCACCAAGATCGTCGACCGGGACACCGGCGAGACCTTTATTGGCGAGGTGCCGGAATATGCCGTGGTGGTGCCGGGGGCTTTGCCGGGCAAGCCGCTGAAGAATGGCGAGCCCGGCCCCGCCACCGCCTGCGCCGTGATCGTGAAGCGGGTCGACGAGCGCACCCGGGCCAAGACCAGCATCAACGAACTGTTGCGGGACTGAATTCGAAGCGGACCGAACCGGTTCGGCGCTGATCCCCTGGCACCGGTCGATGCGCGGCCGCCATGGGACCAGCAAAGCGAGCTTGAATTTGTTCCGCGCAGCGCTGGCCTCCCGGAGGCCGCGCATGTTATGCGGGGGCATGATTGACGCACTTTCGATTGCCCGCGATCTCGTCCGCTGCCCCTCGGTGACCCCGGCTGATGCCGGCGCGCTCGGCGTGCTCGAAAAAATCTTGAAGGACGCTGGCTTCGACGTGCATCGCGTCACCTTCGGCGAACCCGGCACTGCCGATATCGATAACCTCTATGCGCGGATCGGCACCTCCACGCCACACATTACCTTCGCCGGCCATACCGACGTGGTGCCGCCGGGCGACGAGAGCGCATGGACCCATGGCGCGTTCGCAGGCGACGTCAAGGACGGCTTTCTCTATGGCCGCGGCGCCGTCGACATGAAGGGCGGCATCGCCTGCAGCGTCGCGGCGGCGCTGCAATATCTAGCCGAGCATGGCGGCAAACTGAAAGGCTCGATCTCATTCCTCATCACCGGCGATGAGGAGGACATTTCCGTCAACGGCACGGTGAAGCTGTTGCAATGGGTAGCCGCGCGGGCTGAAAAATTCGACCATTGCGTGCTGGGCGAGCCCTCCAATGTCGAGTCGCTCGGCGATTGCATCAAGATTGGCCGCCGCGGCTCGCTATCCGGTACGCTCTACGTTGACGGCATTCAGGGTCACGTCGCCTATCCGCATCGCGCGGCCAATCCGGTGCCGGATATTTCGCGATTGATCGTCGCGCTCAGCGATGAGCCACTCGACCACGGCAGCGCGAAATTCCAGGCCTCACACCTCGAATTTACGTCCGTCGATGTCGGCAATCCCGCCAGCAACGTGATCCCAGGACAGGCGCGGGCCAAGTTCAACATCCGCTTCAACGATCTCCACACCCAGGACACCTTGCGGGAACTGATCGAGCATCGGCTGGCGAAGGTGGCGGGAAATCGCATTCGCGCGCGCATCGCCTGGGAGCCCTCCAACGCCAACGTGTTCGTAACCAAACCCAGCGCCTTCACCGATCTCGCGGTCGCCGCGATCGAGGAGATCACCGGCCGCCGGCCGGAATTGTCGACCTCCGGCGGCACCTCGGATGCACGTTTCATCTCAAATTACTGCCCGGTGATCGAGTTCGGCCTGGTCGGCCAGACTATGCACCAGATCGACGAGCGCTCGCCGGTTGCGGATCTGGAGAAACTGACCAGGGTCTATCGCGGGATATTGGAGCGGTATTTCGCCTAGTAGTCTACCCGAACCAGATAAAGCCCTTCGGGAGGTGCGACCGGACCGCAGGCGGCGCGGTTGCGAGCGACAAGCGCAGCGGCGAGATCGTCAGCGCTCCAACGGCCCTCCCCGACCCAGACCAGCGAACCCACCATCGAGCGCACCTGGCTGTGCAGGAACGAGCGCGCCGAGGTCAGGATGTTGACGGCGTCGCCGTCTCGCACGACGTCGAGCAGGTCGAGCGTCCGCTCCGGCGATTTCGCCTGGCACTCGGTGTCGCGGAACGTCGTGAAGTCGTGCTTGCCGACGAGTTTTTGCGCGGCGGCATGCATTGCATCCGAATCGAGCGGCCGCGGCAGGCGCCACGCGCGACCGATGTCGAGCGCGAGATTGGCGCGGCGATTGGCGATCCGGTAAAGATAATGGCGCTTCTTCGCGGAAAACCGCGCCTCGAAACTGTCGGGCACGATTTCGGCAGACAGCACGCCGATCGGATGCGGGCGCAAATGCGCGTTCAGGCCGTCGCGAAACCGGCCCGGCACAAAGTCCTTGGCAATATCGCAATGCGCGACCTGGCCTAGCGCATGCACGCCCGCATCGGTGCGGCCGGCGCCGTGGGCTCGAACCTCTTCGCCTGAGATCGCCTTGATGGCATCTTCCAGCGCGCCCTGTACCGAAGGGCCGTTGTCCTGAATTTGCCAGCCCGAGAACGGCGCGCCGTCATATTCGATGGTGAGTTTGTAGCGGGGCATCAGCTTAGCCGCAGCGGCAGCTTGAGTGGCGTGCCGCGCAGGAATTCCTCCGCCTTCATCGGCTGCTTGCCGGCCCGCTGCAATTCGAGAATTCGTAAAGCACCCTGTTTGCAGGCGACGGTGAGGCGATCATCGAGCAATTCGCCGGGCGCGCCGGACCCATTCGCGACTTGACACCGCAGGAATTTGACCCGCGCGGCGGCGCCTTCGAGCGCCATCTCGCACCATGCCCCGGGGAACGGTGAAAGGCCGTGAATCTGGCGAAGCGCATCACGAGCCGGCTTGTTCCAGTCGATATGTGCCTCGGCCTTGTCGATCTTGGTCGCGTAAGTCACGCCCTCCTGAGCTTGCGGCGCGAGTTGCAATTTGCCGCGCTCCAGTGCGCCCATCGCCCGCACCATCAGGTCGCCGCCGAGCGGCGCCAGCGCGTCATGCAGATCAGCCGCCGTCATTGCATCCGTGATTGTCACGCGTTCGGCCATCGCCACATCGCCGGTATCGAGCCCGGCATCCATCTTCATTACCATCACGCCACTCTCGCGATCGCCGGCCATGATCGCCCGATTGATCGGCGCCGCGCCGCGCCAGCGCGGCAAGAGCGACGCGTGCAGGTTGAAGCAGCCGAGTTTTGGCGCATCGAGAATGGCCTGCGGGAGGATCATGCCATAGGCAACGACCACGGCGGCGTCCGCGTCATGGGCGCGAAATTCCTCCAGTACCTTGAGCGTCTTGAATGTCGCCGGCGTCAAGACGCGAAGGTTGAGCCTCTTTGCTTCGACTTCGACGGGGCTCAGTTGCAACTTCATGCCCCGGCCAGCGGGTTTTGCCGCACGGGTATAGACGGCCGCGATCTCATGGCCGTGGGCCACGAGCTCCAGCAGCGTCGGCACCGCGAACTCCGGCGTGCCCATGAAGATCAGACGAAGCGGCATGACAATGGTGACTTCCTCTAGAAACGAGTGGGAGGACGGAAATCGGTGCGTTCCCTCCCCCCTTGTGGGGGGGGGAGAGAGCCGAACACAGTTCGCCGCGAAGGCAATGCTTGACAACTCACTCCGCCGTGCGCTTGGCGGCCTTGGCAAATTTTTTGATCACCCGGTCGCGCTTGAGCTTCGACAGATAATCCACAAACAGCACGCCGTTGAGATGGTCGATCTCGTGCTGGATGCAGGTGGCGAACAGACCCTCGGCATCTTCCTCATGCACCTTGCCATCGAGATCGGTAAAGCGCAGGTGCACCCTCGCCGGCCGCTCGACCTCCTCGTAATATTCCGGGATCGAAAGGCAGCCTTCCTCGTAAACCGAGGTTTCCTCCGACGACGACAATATCTCCGGATTGATGAAGACCCGCGGCTTCGGCGTGATCTCGCCCTCCTCGTTCTTCTTGGCGAGATCCATGGTGATCAGGCGCAGCGGCTGGGCGACCTGGATCGCGGCGAGCCCAATCCCCGGGGCGTTGTACATGGTCTCGAACATGTCGTCGGCGAGTTTGCGGATCTCCGCCGTAACCTTTTCGACCGGCTTGGAGACGAGCCGCAACTGCTTGTCGGGGAGGATGATGATTTCTCGGATGGCCATGACTTCTCTAAGTGCCCCGGCGGGCGATTTAAGCTGTTGATTTGCGGGGGTCAATGCGCCCGAGGAACCTGTTTACCGACGCTTAACCATGATTCTTGAGGAAGCGTTAACCATAAAAATTTACCCCACATTCACCATAAATGTTCCCTCTTCGTTCGTGTTCAAGACCGAATCGGCTACAAGGGCTGCATGAACGAAATTCTTTTCATGATCGGCGAGCTGCCGGTCCGCACCGGCGAGGCGCTGATCGGTTTTGGCGTGCTCGCGCTCATCCTGCTTTTGGCGATCGCGATCGTGGTCGCGCGGTCCGGCCGGCGCGGGTTCGAACTGGCGATGGCGCAGGCCACACGCGCCGACGAGCTTGAGGATCGCCTGAGCGAAGTGCTGCGCGCGCAAAGCGAGGCCACCGGCCGCGTCGATGCGATGGGGCAGGCCCTGGCCGGACGACAGGCCGAAATGGCGCGCGCCGTCACCGAGCGGCTCGATTCGGTGACCCACCGCGTCGGTCAGTCGATGGAGCAGACCACGCGCCACACCATGGATTCGCTGCGCGTGCTGCATGAGCGGCTCGGCATCATCGACAACGCCCACAAGAACCTCACCGACCTGACTTCGCAGGTGACCACGCTGCGCGACGTGCTCGCCAACAAGCAGTCGCGCGGCGCGTTCGGCCAGGCCCGGATGGAGGCAATCGTTCAGGACGGCATGCCGAAGGGGACTTACGAATTCCAGCACACGCTTTCCAACAATAAGCGGCCGGATTGCGTCGTGTTCCTGCCCGATCAGCGGCCGCTCTGCATCGACGCCAAATTCCCGCTCGAGGCGATCACCGCGCTGCATGACGCGCGGACCGACGAGGAAACGAAAATCGCCACGCAGCGGCTACGCGCCGATGTCATGAAGCATGTCAGCGACATCGCGGAAAAATATCTGATCGCGGGCGAGACCCAGGATTCCGCGCTGATGTTCGTTCCTTCCGAGTCGGTCTATGCCGAGATTCACGATCAGTTTGACGACGTGATCCAGAAGGCCTATCGCGCGCGCGTCGTGCTGGTGTCGCCGTCGCTTCTGATGCTCGCGATCCAGGTGATGCAGCAGATCCTGAAAGATGCGCGGATGCGCGACGCTGCCGACCAGATCCGCACCGAAGTGCTCAATCTCGGCGACGATCTCTCACGTCTGCGCGAGCGCGTGCTCAAGCTGCAGAAGCATTTTTCCGACGCCAACGAGGACGTCCGCCAGATCCTGATTTCCGCCGACAAGATCGAAAAGCGCGCGGGGCGGATCGAGGAACTCGATTTCAGCAAGGCCGAAGCGCCCATCGAAACGCCCCGTCTCGTCAAGCCGGGTGCGCCTGAGCTGTTCACGCTGCCGCGCAAGCTGCAGGCGGGGGAGTAGTTCTGGATCGAAACCCATCGCCTTGATTGGTGGGTTTCGCTTCGCTCTACCCACCTTACGGCTGAATCTCACGGTCAAGCCGGGCGATGGCAGCATCATTTGTTCCGCCCGAATCAGCTAAGACCCCACCATGCCCGCTCCGGAAGCCGCGCCCGCGTCACCCGCAAACCCCATCCCCCGCGCCTCCTGGCGCGAAGGGCTGATGGTTTATCTTCAGCCTCGCGTTTTGATCGTGTTGTTGCTGGGGTTTTCGGCCGGACTGCCTTTCTCGCTCGCCGGCCAGACGTTGCAGGCCTGGATGACCGAAAGCGGTGTCAACATCAAGACGATTGGGCTGTTTGCGGCAATCGGCGTGCCCTATTTGGCGAAGGTCGCATGGTCGCCTGTCGTCGACGCACTCGACGTACCGATCCTGTCGCGATTGCTCGGCCGCCGTCGGGGCTGGTTGCTCCTGACACAGCTCATGTTGATTGCCGCGATTGTGCTGCTCGCACTCTGCGACCCGTCACGTTCCCCTGCTTTGGTCGCTGTTGCGGCGCTGCTGGTCACAACCGCATCCGCGACACAGGATATCGTGATCGACGCCTTCCGCGTTGAAAGCCTGCCGGAGAACGAACAAGCCGCCGGGATGGCATCTTACGTCGCGGCTTATCGCATAGCGGCCCTGGTTTCCGGTGCGGGCGCGCTATTTCTGGTCAGCGGCTTTGTGAACCTGGGATTGGATAAACAGACGGCTTACAACGCTACCTATTTGGTGATGGCACTGCTCGTTCTCGTCGGAATCGCTGCAACCCTCGCCGGAAACGAGCCGGCGCAATCGGCTCGCGCCGAGGCCGACCATAGCGCGCATAGCCGCGACAACGCCTTGAACCGGATGATTTCGACTGCGCTCGCCAGTCTGGCGGATTTCTTCACCCGCGATGCGGCGATCACGATCCTTTTGTTCGTGACCTTGTTCAAGCTCGCCGATGCGCTGGCGGCGGCGATGACGACCACTTTCGTCCTCAAGATCGGATTCTCGCGCATCGAGCTCGCGACCATCATCAAAGGCGTTGGTTTTGCCGCTGCGCTGCTCGGCGGTTTTGCGGGCGGTTTCGTGGCCCGCGCGTATTCGCTCAACACCAGCCTGTGGATCGGCGGTCTGTCGCAGTCGATCGCGATTCTGGCCTTCTCCTGGCAAGCGATCGTCGGCGCCGATGCCGCGTGGCTCACCTTTGCCATCACGGCCGAGAACTTTACCAGCGCCTTGGGCACCGTGACCTTCGTCGCCTACCTTTCCGCGCTATGCAGCAATCCGCTGCATACCGCGACACAATACGCGCTGTTGACGGCCCTGACCGCGTTTGGCCGCACCATCTTTGCGCTTGGCAGCGGGTATCTGGCGGAGATGACCGGCTGGAGCGAATACTTCGCGCTGTGCGCCGCCTCGGCGATTCCGAGCTTCGTCCTGCTGGCCTGGCTGCAGCGGCGCGGGCATTTTGCGGCGCTGGAGGCTGCGAAGGAATAGGGCCCAAGGCGTCGTCCTGGCCAAGCGAGCGACGCGCGAGCAAGGACGACCAAATTCTCAATGCTTGGTCATCACGCTCCATTTGGTGACGACCGCTTCGCTCATCTGGCCCGCGTCCTGCGCGCAGGCGACTTCGTCGACCTTCACCGAGATTTCCTTGCCGATGAAGTTCTTCAGCTGCGCGGCTTGCGCCTCGCTTGAGGTGATCAGCTGAAACGTTTCCGGACCCGTCTCCAGATTGCAGAGGCCGCTCGGTGGCGGCAACCGGCGCGGCTCGCTCGTCAGCTGATAGGTCGCGGCGCGCTTGCCCTTCTTGCCGCCGCGAACCTTCACCGCATTGAGTTCTCCCGACAGCACGTCGCCGGCATTGATCAGTCTGCCCGCCTGCGGCGCGGGCTCGGCCTGCTGCGCCCGCGCCGCGGGTATCGCCAATCCCGCCGCAATCAGCGCGCCCAAAATCAAGTGTCTGCCGAATCCTCGTTTCGTCATTTCGATCGTTTCCGTTTGTGATTGCTAGAACAGGGTTCGCTGCCGCATCGCCGCCGACAGCGTACCCTCATCGAGATAATCGAGTTCGCCGCCGACGGGCACGCCATGGGCAAGCCGCGTGACCTTGACGCCCGCATCGTGCAAGAGGTCGGTGATGTAATGCGCGGTGGTCTGGCCGTCGACGGTCGCATTCAGCGCCAGGATGATTTCGGTCACCTGCGTCTCATGGGCGCGCCTGACCAGCGCGTCGATGGTCAAATCCTGCGGGCCAACGCCGTCGAGCGGCGACAGTGTTGCCCCCAGCACGTGATAGAGACCGTTGGTCGCGTGCGCCCGCTCCAGCGCCCAGAGATCGGCGACATCGGCGACCACCACGATGATCGATTGATCCCGCCGCGGGTCGGTGCACACCGTGCAGGGATTTTGGGTGTCGATATTGCCGCAGGTCTTGC
Source organism: uncultured Alphaproteobacteria bacterium (assembly GCA_963722265.1). GTDB lineage: Bacteria > Pseudomonadota > Alphaproteobacteria > Rhizobiales > Xanthobacteraceae > Bradyrhizobium. Next base: position 18,029 of record CAVRKR010000007.1, read on the forward strand.
AAACCTGGATCTTTTCGATCGCGACCTGCAACGCGGCGGACAGTGGCGTCATCAGCGCTTCGCGCTTCTTGATCAGATGCAGCGCGGCGCGGCGTGCCGAGCGCGGGCCAAGCCCGGGCAGCCGCGCCAGCAGCTGGATCAGGCGTTCGATCTCGGGACCGGCAACCGCAATGGCCATGTGTCAGCCGAAACCGAGGCCAGGCGGCAGGCCAAGTCCGCCGGTCAGCGTCTGCATTTTTTCGGTCACCGCAAGCTCCGCCTTGCGCCGCGCATCGTTATGTGCGGTCACCAGCAGGTCCTCGAGGATTTCGCGCTCGTCGGCCTTGATCAGCGACGGGTCGATCTTGACGGCCTTGACTTCCATCTTCGCGGTCATGCGCACGCTGACCAGGCCACCGCCCGAAAAGCCCTCCACTTCGAGGTTTCCGAGTTCATCCTGCATCGCCTGCATCTTCGATTGCAGTTGCGCCGCCTGCTTCATCATGCCGAGAAAATCAGCCATAGCGTTCACCTGAAATTGCTAAAAATCATCGTCCTCGGGGCTCTCGGCGATATCGTCTGCGCTAGCATGGGATTCCGGCGGCTCGGGGGCAAGCTTGCGGACTTCGACCACCTTGGCGCCGGGAAACCGCGCCAGCACCTCCTGCACCCGCGGATCGGTTTCGGCCACGCGCTCGCGCTGGGACCTCGCGACGTCGTTCTGCGCACGCAGCGTCGGCTGTCCGGCCTCGTTGGAAACGATCACGGTCCAGCGCCGTCCGGTCCATTGTTCGAGTTTGCGCGAGAGCTCGTTGACGAGCGTCCGCGCCGCGCTGCGCTCCAGCGCCACCTCCAGCCGCCCGTCCTCGATGCGAACCAGCCGGACATCCGCCTCAAGCGCGGCCTTGGTCAAGAGATCGCGCTTCTCGCCGGCAAGCGCCACCAGTTCCGGAAAGCTTGCGATCCGGCGCGCCGGCGCAGCCTGAACCTCGGATGACGGCGCGATCATCTGCGGCCGCGCGGAGGCTTCCGCATTGGAGCGCGGCGCGGGAGCGGATCGCGGCGGCGATGACGACATCGACGAAACCGGCGCGGCCGGCGCATTACGCGGCGCGGCACTGTCGCCAACCGCAGCCGAGGTGCCGCTATTCTGCTCGATCATGCGGATCGCTTCGTCCGGCGTCGGCATATCGGCGACATAGGCGATGCGCACCAGCACCATTTCGGCTGCTGCGGCCGGGCGCGTGGCGCCTTGCACTTCCGTGATGCCCTTGAGCAGCATCTGCCACATCCGCGACAGTACGCGCATCGAGATTTTTGCGGCAAAATCCCGCGCGCGAAGCCGCTCGGTCTCGCCGAATGCGACGTTGTCGGCGGTCGCGGGCACGATCTTGACGCGGGTGACGAAGTTGACGAATTCGGCAAGATCCGACAGCACCACGACCGGATCGGCGCCGGTGTCGTACTGCTCGCGAAATTCCTTGAATGCACCGGCGATATCGCCGCGAACCAGATGCTCGAACAGATCAATGACGCGGGTGCGATCGGCCAGTCCCAACATCTGCCGCACGGCATCCGCGCGCACCGGACCTGCGGCATGGGCAATCGCCTGGTCGAGCAACGACAGCGAATCGCGCACCGAACCTTCCGCCGCGCGCGCGATGATGCCGAGCGCCTCCGGTTCAACTTCGACACTCTCCTTCGCTGCGATATTGCCAAGATGCGCCATCAGCACGTCGGCCTCGACCCGTCGCAGGTCGAAGCGCTGGCAACGCGAAAGCACCGTGACCGGCACTTTGCGGATTTCGGTGGTGGCAAAAACGAACTTGGCATGTTCCGGCGGCTCTTCCAACGTCTTCAGGAAGGCGTTGAACGCGGCCGTCGACAGCATGTGGACTTCATCGATGATGTAGACCTTGTAACGCGCGCTCGCCGGCGCGTAGCGCACACTGTCGTTGATCTGGCGCACGTCGTCGACGCCGGTATGGGAGGCGGCGTCCATCTCCAGCACGTCCATATGCCGGCTTTCCATGATGGCCTGGCAATGCACGCCGAGCACGGGCATGTGGATGGTCGGTCCCTTTACCGAACCGTCAGACAATTCGTAGTTCAGCGCGCGCGCCAGGATCCGCGCCGTGGTGGTCTTTCCGACGCCGCGGACGCCGGTCAGGATCCAGGCTTGCGGGATGCGCCCGGTCTCGAACGCATTCGAGACGGTACGCACCACGGCATCCTGGCCGATCAGATCGTCGAAGCTGGAGGGGCGGTATTTCCGCGCCAGAACGCGATACGGCTTGCCGGCCTTAGGGGCATCGCCAAGATCGAAGCCGCCCTGATGGGCGCCTTCGGAATAGCCAGGGGTCAAGGGAGCGCCAGCGTCGGTCATCGATCGATCCGCAATTGATTATCTCTCGAAGCTGGCTTTGCGGAACTTAACTTTTGCGTATACCGCAGATAAGTACACGCAATCTGCGTAAACTTGATTGCTAAGCAAAACCGGTGCCCATTTTTGCGAAATACGCACTGAGGCGAAATCAGGCGCTGGACAGGCTACCGCTTGATGCGCGATTCGCTCGAGAAAACAGGTAGGAGACTGACGAGCGACCCGATCCGGACCTCGTTAGGGCTGCTTCCTTCCGGACCTGACCCGGTTGGCGAGTGGCTCGTCCACCGCCAATCTCCCGGCCCTTATTTGGGGCCAAACGGGGCGGAAAGCAAGCGGGGGGTCGGCCGTCATGCCCGGCGAAAGGCCGGGTTTTCTGTGCACATTGGACCATCGAAAGTTGATGTCCCTCGGGATGCAGGGCGGTCGGCTTTCGCGGATCATAACGCCTTGATATGAAACCCATCAGTGCCTGAAGAAGGCATTTGGAGCCCTCATGTCTGAAACCGCCTGGTCGCTGCATTCGCGGCTCAAGGACGACACTATCGACATCGGCGACCTGCCGCTCTGCCGGGTGCTTGTCATCAAGGATGCGCATTATCCCTGGCTGTTGCTGGTGCCGCGCCGGCCGGAGACCGTGGAGATCATCGATCTGGACGAGGTCGAGCAGGCGCAATTGATGACGGAAATCTCCCGCGTCGCCCGCGCTCTGAAAGAGGTCACCAAATGCGACAAGTTGAACATCGCAGCGCTCGGCAATCTGGTGCCGCAACTGCACGTTCACATCGTCGCGCGCCGCTCCAGCGATGCCGCCTGGCCGCGCCCGGTCTGGGGGGTGATGCCGCCGCTTGCGCATGATGCGGAGGAAGTCCAGAGATTTATCAGCGCGCTTCGCCGCAAAATCTGGCTTGGTTGAACACATGAGCGCATTTGATTCGTTTCCATTGGGGCAGCCGGGTTTCGTCTCGCACATCCTCGATCGCGCCGCCCATCTGCGCGGCGACGAAGCCAGGCTGCTGGCGCTGGAAACCCAGCCCGACGCCCGTGCCTATGTCGTCTATCGCGACTCGCTGGTGGTGAAGCGGGAGGCGGCGGGTCCGCGCGCACTGCTCAGCTTGGAGGAAGCGCTGAAATTCGGCGCCAATCCCGGCACGATCTTTTTGGGGTTGCGCGACGGCGCGCCGGTATTCGGCATGGGCATCTCGCCGGCGGCGGTAGAGCAGCTGCTGACCCGCGACGACGCGGCCGTCAGCGAATTGCGCGGCATGGCGATGCACGGCGCGGTCCCGGCCGACCAGCTTTCGGCGATCGCGATGGCGAAATCGATGGTGAACTGGCACCAGCGCCACGGCTATTGCGCCAATTGCGGCACCCGCACTGCGATGAAGGAAGGCGGCTGGAAGCGCGACTGCCCGAACTGCAAGGCCGAGCACTTTCCCCGCACCGACCCTGTCGTGATCATGCTGGTGACCTCCGGCGACAGGGTGTTGCTGGGCCGGCAGAAGCAATTCCCGCCCGGAATGTATTCGTGCCTGGCCGGTTTCGTCGAAGTGGCGGAAACCATCGAGGATGCGGTTCGCCGCGAAATTTTCGAAGAAGCCGGAATCCGCTGCGCAAATGTGCAATATTACATGACGCAGCCCTGGCCCTACCCGTCGTCCCTGATGATTGGCTGCACCGCGCGCGCGCTCAATGAGGATGTTGTGGTGGATCGCGCGGAATTGGAGGATGCGCGCTGGTTCGATCGTGCGGAAGCGACCTTGATGATCAGGCGGGAGCACCCCGACGGGCTTGCCGGCCCGCATCCCTTTGCGATTGCGCACCATTTGCTCAGACGCTGGGTGCATGATGGTCCGAACGCGCATGCATAGCGGGAACCTGACGACGGCTGCGTCTGTTGTTGCCGGACCCCGGTTCCGGCATCCCGCCGAATCGCCATGATAAATTCCAATATGAACCTCCACGGCGGCGCGCCGAAAACTCCTCCGCGCATCCTTTGCATCGGCATGCCGGTGCGCGACCTGACGTTTCGGGTGCAGGGGTTGCCCGCGCGCGGCTCCAAGGAGAACGCCACTTATTTCGAGGAAATCTGCGGCGGCAACGCGCTCAATGGCGCCATCGGGATCACCCGCCTCGGCGGCCGCGCCTCGATCTGCGGGCCGATGGGAGACGCCCGCGAAACGACTTCCCGATACATTTTCGAGAAAATGGCGGAGGAAGGCATCGAGACCAAACACCTCGTCCACATGCCGGGCCTGGTGACGCCGATCTCCAACATCATGATCGACCCGTCAGGCGAGCGCACCATCGTGACCTTCCGCGATCCGGAATTGTGGAAGGTGCGCCTGCCCGCCGCCGCCACGCTGCTGGAAGACTGCGACGCCATCCTGACCGAAAGCCGCTGCGCGGCGTTCTGCACCGATCTCTGCGCCGAGGCGACCCGGCGCGGCATTCCCGTGATCGTCGACGTCGATCGGGCGATGTCGCTCCGCGAGGGGCTACTCACGGCATCATCGCATCTGGTGTTTTCCAGCGAACCCTTGCAGGAAACCGCCGGTGTGACGGATGACGGCGAGGCGCTCAAGAAGATCGCAAAACTCACGCCGTCATTCCTGGCCGGCACGCGCGGTGCGCAGGGCACGATCTGGCTCGATGAGCACCAGACCCTGCAGCAGACCCCGGCCTTCCCGGTTCACACCGTGGATACTCTGGGCGCCGGCGACGTGTTCCACGGCGCCTTTGCCCTTGCCATCACCGAGGGCCAGGATTTGCGCTCCGCGCTTCGGTTCGCGTCCGCCGCCGCGGCGCTGAAATGCACCCGATTCGGCGGGGCCTTCGCCGCCCCGCAACGTGCTGAAGTTGAAGCACTTTTGCGCCAAGGCGCGGCTGGCACGCCAGGAGGGACCGACCGATAACGGGGCTTGTGTTAGAAGAATTTTCTATATATGAGGGTTACAAACCTAAATATTGGAAGAAAGTTCTTCTCATGACAGACCTTGCCGCTCACACCCATGAGCCGAATCGCCGGCTCGACGCCATCGACCGCAAGATCCTCACGGTACTGCAGCAGGACGCCTCGCTGTCCGTTGCCGAGATTGGCGACCGCGTCGGGCTATCCTCGACGCCGTGCTGGAAACGCATCCAGCGGCTGGAGGCCGACGGCGTGATCCTGCGCCGGGTTGCGCTGGTCGATCAGAACAAGATCGGACTGGGGATCACGGTCTTTGTCTCGGTCGAAAGCGCCGATCACTCGGAAACCTGGCTACGTAAATTCGCCGATGCCGTCAGCGCAATGCCGGAGGTGATGGAATTCTACCGGATGGCGGGCGACGTCGACTATATGCTCCGCGTCGTGGTCGCGGACATGCAGAGCTACGACATCTTCTACAAGAAGCTGATCGCCGCCGTTCCGTTGAAGAACGTCACCTCGCGTTTTGCGATGGAAAAGATCAAGTCGGTGACCGCGCTGCCGATACCGGCGGCCGCCTAGCGTGGGGTCCCTTCCGCTGGAAGCCCGGATACCCCGGGGGTAGGGACGACATGGGCGCGATGCAACCAGCGACGTTTCTGATCATCTCAGCACAACTAATTGGATGGTCGACGCTTTTTTCGCCTCCCCAACCAGTCGGCGCCGGTATTTTTACTGGTAATTAGCTTTGACTGGATAATTTACCGTGATGGGGCATGGAAACAGCATCGAGGCGACCCGGTGGCCTGCGTGGTTGAACGCGGCCGCATTGTTGCTTTTGAGCTGGATCGCGATCGCCGCACTTTCCCTTCAGATCCGCGCCGATGCTGAGGTGGTGGCAGTCGTTTTTCCGCCCTGGTGGAGCACGCAGCAGGCGTTCGAGGCCGCGGCTTCCGCCAATGTCAGGATTGTGAGGACGACGGCGATTCCAGCCGTTTTGGTCGTCCGGCACGGCGACGGCGCCGGGTTGGCCCGGCTGCGCGAGGCCGGCGCCTGGCTTGCTATTGATCCACAGGCCGTTGCGGCCTGTTTTACGCTTCTGGGCGAGGGAAACCGAGGATGATAATAGAAAGTCATGATTTGAAGGCATTGCGTGAAACAACCAGCAGGGCCTTGCTTGTGGCGCTCTGGCTGCATGTTCCGGTTTGCCTCGCCATCAGCATGATGCGCGGCACGGATTGGCTGCTGCCCTTGATGCTCACTGCCGTAATGGCCATGGCGGCGACGCTGTCGTGGCGCGCCACCGGAAACGAATTGTCCACCCGCCTGATATTCGCCGTCGCGATCATGGGCGACGTGTCGGTGATCACATACCAGCTCGCCGGCCACCCCTGGCAGATCGACATGCACATGTATTTCTTCGCGGCGCTGGCATGCCTGGTCTCCTATTGCGACTATCGTCCGATCATCGCCGCCACGATCGCCGTCGCGCTGCATCATCTGGCGCTCAACTTCATCCTGCCCGCGGCGATCTATCCCGGCGGGTCCAATCTCGGACGGGTGGTGATTCACGCCGTCATTCTCCTCATGGAGGCCGCGGTATTGATCTGGCTCGCCCACAAACTCTCGGACTTGTTCGAGGCGACCGCGCAGAAGACTGCCGAGGCGGAGACGGCCAACGCCGCGGAGAAGCGCGCCAATGCCGAGCGCGCCGATACGCAGCAACGCGCCAAGCACGAGCGCGAAGCGGCGATGCGCGAGCTCGCCTCCGGCTTCGAGCGCAATGTCGGGCACATCGTCGAAGCGGTCGCGGTGGCGGCTAACGAAATCCAGGGACTGTCCGCCTCGATCAGCAGCAATAGCCAGGCGACGACGCGGCAAACCGCTGCGGCAGCCAATGCCTCGACGCAGGCATCGGCAAACGTCAGCACGGTAGCCTCAGCCACCGAGGAATTGACCGCCTCGATCAGCGAGATCGCCAAGCAGGTTACCCGTTCCGCCGAAATCGCGGGCAAGGCCGCCGAGGAAGCGCGCCGCACCAACTCCGTGGTTGAAGGGCTTGCCAGCGGCACCCAGAAGATCGGCGAGGTCGTCACGCTGATCCAGAACATCGCCAGCCAGACCAATCTTCTGGCCTTGAACGCCACCATCGAGGCGGCGCGCGCGGGCGAACACGGCAAGGGATTTGCCGTGGTCGCGAGCGAGGTCAAGGCGCTGGCCAACCAGACCGCCAAGGCGACGGAGGAGATCTCCGCGCAGGTTCAAAGCATCCAGAGCGCCACCGGCGAAGCCGTCAATGCCATCCAGGCGATCGGCGGGACGATTGCGGAGATCGACGAAATATCCAGCCAGATAGCCGCGGCGGTCGATCAGCAAGGCGCGGCGACGCGCGAAATCGCCGGAAACGTCCAACAGGCAGCGGACGGCACCAGGGACGTGAGCGACAATATCCTCAGCGTCACGCGGGCTTCCGACGAGGCCGGGGCGGCGACTTCGCGGCTGCTCGATGCGGCTAACGGCTTGACGGCGCAATCCGGCCGGCTGAAATCCGAGGTCGATAGTTTCCTCGGATCGCTGAAGGTGGCGTAGGCGGCAATCGTGTCCCGGACGCGGCGCACCACGATCAGCGCGTTTACGCGCGTCTGCGACGCGCTATGGTGATGCGACGCTGAGCCGGGACCCACAAAGCCAAGAGCTGCTGCAACGCGGATCCCGGGTCAGCAGTGCACTATTTCGCCTCGCTCATATTGCGCAGCGCCCGGGACACGAAACCTCAAATCTTCTGATTATATTCCCCGACTTCGGGATGGGTGCGCAGCACCTTATCCATCGCCTCGAACATGTCGCGCATCCGCTGCTCCGAGAGCGGGCTTTCGACCACCACCACCAGCTCCGGCTTGTTGGAGGAGGCGCGCACCAGGCCCCAGCTGCCATCCTCGACCGTGACGCGGACACCGTTGACGGTGACGAGATCGCGGATCTTCTGTCCGCCGACCTTTTCGCCCCGCTTCTGCAGCGCCTCGAAGTGCTTCACCACTTGCTCGACGACGCCGTATTTGACCTCGTCGGCGCAGTGCGGCGACATGGTCGGGGATGACCAGGTTTTCGGCAACGCGTTTTTCAGATCCGCCATCGACTTGCCCGGCGCGCGATCGAGCATCTCGCAGACCGCGATCGCCGAGACCAGGCCGTCGTCATAGCCGCGGCCGAACGGCTTGTTGAAGAAGAAATGGCCGGACTTCTCGAAGCCCGCGAGCGCGCCGAGTTCATGGGTACGGCGTTTCATGTAGGAATGGCCGGTCTTCCAATAGGCGGTTCTTGCGCCCTGCTTTTGCAGCACCGGGTCGGTGAGAAAAAGCCCGGTCGATTTCACGTCGACCACGAACTGCGCATTCTTGTGGATCGAAGACATGTCGCGCGCCAGCATGACGCCGACCTTGTCGGCGAAAATCTCCTCGCCGGTATTGTCGACCACGCCGCAACGGTCGCCGTCGCCGTCGAAGCCGAGGCCTACATCGGCCTTGTGCGCAAGCACCGCGTCGCGGATCGCATGCAGCATTTCCATGTCTTCGGGATTGGGATTGTATTTCGGAAAGGTATAATCGAGCTCGGTATCGAGCGGCACCACGTCGCAGCCGATCGCCTCCATCACCTGCGGCGCGAAGGCGCCCGCGGTGCCGTTGCCGCAGGCCACCACGACCTTCAGTCTGCGTTTGAGTTTCGGCCGCTTGGTCAGATCGGCGATGTAGCGCGCCGGAAAATTCTCGTGGAACTGGTATGAGCCGCCTTCGCGGTTCTTGAAGTCGGCATTGAGCACGATTTCCTTCAGGCGCCCCATCTCATCGGGGCCAAAGGTGAGCGGCCGGTTGGCGCCCATCTTGACGCCGGTCCAGCCATTGTCGTTGTGCGAGGCGGTCACCATCGCCACACAGGGCACGTCGAGGTCGAATTGCGCGAAGTAGGCCATCGGCGTCATGGCAAGCCCGATGTCATGCACCTTGCAGCCGGCGGCCTGCAGCCCCGAGATCAGCGCGTATTTGATCGAGGCTGAATAGCCGCGAAAATCGTGCCCGGTGACGACCTCCTGCCTGACGCCGAGTTCAGCGATCAGCGCGCCGAGCCCCATGCCGAGCGCCTGAATGCCCATCAGATTGATTTCCTTGCCGAACAGCCAGCGGGCATCGTATTCGCGAAAACCCGTTGCCTTCACCATCGGCTCGGATTCGAAGGCATAGGTGTTCGGAACCAGCACGGATTTCGGCTTCGGAAACATTCAATCGGCCTTGCTGCAAGAGGGAACGCTAGCCGCAGCCATAGCGAATGCGCGGGCCCAGCGGAAGGCGCAAGAGCCGCTTTCTGGAGGTTAATTGCGAAAGAATCGGGAGGCGGCGGGCACTCGTCCGCAAAGCAGCCGATTACTGCTCCAGCACCATCTTGCCGTTGGCGTATTCGAACCGCTTCAGCTTCGACAGGAAGGACAGGCCGAGCAGGTTCTCCGACAGCGCTTCGTCCGGCAACACCATTGCATCGACGTCGCGCACCACAAGTCCGCCGATATCGACCATGGCAAGCCGCGTCGGCGCTGCCTTGACGGTGCCGTTGGCGGTGGAGACGGTCGCCCTGTACTCGCCGCGCGCCGGGCGCAGTCCGAACCGCGCCGCCGAGGTTTCGTTCAAGGCGACCACAGAAGCGCCGGTGTCGACCATGAATGCGATGCGCTGGCCGTCGATCCGTCCCTCGGTCTCGAAATGACCGCGGGCGTCGCGCGGGATGCTGAGGCTGCGGAATCCGGCTTGCGCCACCGTCTCGACGGGAACGGCCATTCGCGCGGTAGTGGTGGCGGATGCCGGCGCCGGTGCCATCTTGTCGGCCACCTGCGCCATGTAGGTGCCGAGGCCAATCATGATCGCGGCAAAAATCACTATGTTACGCATGACGCCATACCCGATCGAAAGACTTGCCGATTTCACCACGTCGGTGAAGAAACTTCGACCGGGATGCCGGGCGAAGCAGGTGATTTTGCCGAAAAGGATGAGCGAAGTGTTAACGGGAGGTTCTCACCTCGCCCCGCTCTTGTCCGCCGAAGCCCGCCTTCTGGCGAAGGCGGATGCGGGGAGAGGTCGGATTGCCAACGGGTCGGCGCAAAGCGCCGCCCGATGATAAAATCAGCAATCCGGGTGAGGGGAAGTCACCGCATTCGTTATCTTCGGAATTTGCAGAAGCGGCCCCTCACCCCAACCCTCTCCCCGCAAGGAACGGGACGAAAGAGAAGTCCTTCACGTCCCTCTGGGCTTGACCCGCCGCGTCGGTGCGGCGTTGGCCGGGTCCTCCGGCCAGGGATGGCGCGGGTAGCGGCCGCGCAGATCGGAGCGGACGGATGCATAGCTGCCGCGCCAAAAACCAGGCAAATCGCGCGTCACCTGAACCGGCCGGTGAGCGGGCGACAGCAGTTCGAGCACCAGCGGGATCGCACCCTTGGCGATCGAGGGGTGGATATTGAGCCCGAACAATTCCTGCAGGCGGACCGCAATCGTCGGCCCCTGCTCCGCCTCGTAGTCGATCGCAAGCTGCGTGCCCGTGGGCGCCTCGAAATGCGTCGGTGCCTCGCGCTCAAGCCGCGCGCGCAATTCCCAGGGCAGAAGCGTCATCAGGGCATCCGACAGATCGCCGGCCGAAAATTCCTTCAGCGACGTCTTGTCATAGAGCGCGGGCACCAGCCATGCCTCGCGTTGGGCGGCGAGCGCATCGTCGGACAGATCGGGCCATACGCTCTGCGACGCCTCACCTTCGGCTGCGCGCAAAAACATCACGCGGTCGCGCCATTGCTTGGCGGATTTGGACCACGGCAATTGATCTAGTCCGACGGCCATCAGGCCATCAGCCAAGACTCGCGCGGTATCCGCCGAGGGCGATAGCGCCAAGGGAGCCACCGACAGCGTGATCGCGTGCAGCGTCTTCTTGCGGCGCGCGCGCAACGCCATCGCGCCGCGATCGAACGATATTTCATCGGTCGTTTCGATCTGGTCGGCGAAGTGCGCCTCGATCTCGGCTTGCGTGATAGGTGCCGCCAGCAGAATTCGCCCCTGCGCCGCCGTGCCCGTGAGTTCGGCAACTGCGATATAGGGCGAGCGCGACAGCGCGGAGGTCTGGTCGAGCGCGGCGCCACGCCCGTTAGCGAGGACAAAGCTGCCATTGCCGCGGTTGCGCGCGACGCGGTCGGGAAAGGCCAGCGCCAGCATGACGCCGGTCGAGGGCAGCTCCTTGTCGTACGCGCCTGGCTTTTCGTTTGAGGCCACCTGCGACGCCCAGCGCTGCGCGAGGCTGCGCGCGCTTGCCGCGCGTTGCGAGCGGTCGCGGCGAAACGCATCGAGCCTGGCGTCGAGATCGACATTGTCGCCGCCGAGCCCGCGCTCGGTAAGAATGGCGGCGACTTCGGCTGCGGCAAGGCCCGCGCCCAGACGGTGCGAGTCCATGATCATGCGCGCCAGCCGCGGCGGCAATGCCAGCGCCCGCAGGCTCTTGCCTTCGGCCGTGATCCGGCCGTCGCCGTCGAGCGCGGCGAGCTCACGCAACAGCTCCCGCGCTTCCTTGAGCGCCGGCGTCGGCGGGGAATCGAGAAACGCGAGGCTTGCGGGGTCGCTGACGCCCCATTGCGCGAGGTCGAGCACCAGCGAGGACAGATCGGCGCTGAGGATTTCAGGTTGGGTATAGGCCGCAAATGAGGCGGTCTGCGGCTCGTCCCACAGCCGGTAGCAGACGCCAGGCTCGGTGCGTCCTGCACGCCCGCGGCGCTGATCGACCGCAGCACGCGAGGCGCGCACGGTTTCGAGCCGCGTGAGGCCAATGTCCGGCTCGTAGCGTGGCACCCGGGCGAGGCCACAATCAACGACGATGCGAACGCCCTCGATGGTCAGCGAAGTCTCGGCGATCGAGGTTGCCAGCACCACCTTGCGTTGCCCCTTTGGGGCCGGCGCGATGGCGCGGTCCTGCACTGAGGCTTCTAGCGCGCCAAACAACGGCACGATCTCGATCGCGGCGTCATGGACGCGCTCGGCGAGAAGCGTCTGCGTTCGGCGTATTTCCGCGGCCCCTGGGAGAAACGCGAGCACCGAGCCGGGATCGGCGCGGAGCGCCGTGGCGATGGCATCCGCCATCTGCCGCTCCAGCGGCGCGTCGGGTTTCCTGCCGAGATAGCGCGTATCAACCGGAAAGGCGCGGCCTTCGCTCGCGATCACTGGCGCCTCGCCGAGCAATTTGGCAACCCGCGCGGCGTCGAGCGTCGCCGACATCACGAGCAGGCGCAGGTCCTCGCGCAAGCCCATTTGCGCGTCGCGCGCCAACGCCAGGCCCAGATCCGCATCGAGCGAGCGCTCGTGAAATTCGTCAAACAATACCGCGGCGACATCATTCAGTTCCGGATCGTCGAGAATTTGCCGCGAGAAAATCCCCTCGGTGACAACCTCGATTCGCGTGGCGCGCGACACTTTCGAACCGAATCGGACGCGATAGCCGACCGTCTCGCCGACGCGCTCTCCCAACGTATGCGCCATGCGTTCGGCGCTGGCGCGGGCCGCGATCCGCCGCGGCTCCAGCACGATGATCTTCTTGCCTTCGGCCCACGGCGCATCGAGTAGCACCAGCGGCACCCGCGTAGTCTTGCCGGCCCCCGGCGGGGCCACCAGCACGGCGGCGTTATGGCGCTGAAGCGTGCGTGACAGATCGTCCAGCACCGCGTCGATCGGGAGGGGTGTATCGAAACTGCGGGGCAAGAATCCATCCCGTGTTGCTTACCTTCTCCCTCTCCCTGCTTGCGGGGAGAGGGATGGGGTGAGGGGCACTCTCCACAGATTCAAACTCACGGATAGTCCCCCTCGCCCGGATTGCGGAGGTTATCATCGGGCAGCGCTTTGCGCCGACCCGTTGGCAATCCGACCTCCCCCCGCACGCGGGGCGAGGCGAGAGAAGCATCACTTCTGCGTCTGAGATGCCCGGCCGACGCTCTCGTAGATAAAGCCGTGCGCGGTCATGTCCTCGGGGCGATAGATGTTGCGCAGGTCGACCACCACGGGCTGCGCCATTTCGCTTTTCAGGCGGTCGAGGTCGAGCGTGCGATATTGCACCCATTCGGTCACCACCACCATCGCGTCGGCGCCGCGCGCGCAGATGTAAGGGTCGTCGCAATATTCGATGTCGGGCAATTCGCGGCGGGCCTGCTCCATGCCGACCGGATCGTGCGCGCGCACCTTCGCGCCCATGTCGAGCAACCCGGTCACGAGTGGAATCGAAGGCGCTTCGCGCATGTCGTCGGTGTCGGGCTTGAAGGTGAGGCCGAGCACGGCAACCGTCTTGCCGCGCAGGCTGCCGCCGGCGGCGCTCGAAACCTTGCGCGCCATCGCGCGCTTGCGGTTGTCGTTGACGGAAAGCACCGCCTCGACGATCCGAAGCTGGACCTCGTGATCGAGCGCGATCTTGACCAGCGCGCGGGTATCCTTCGGGAAGCACGAACCGCCGAAACCGGGGCCCGCATGCAGGAATTTCGAGCCGATGCGGTTGTCGAGCCCGATGCCGCGGGCGACCTCCTGGACGTCGGCGCCAACTTTTTCGGAGAGATCGGCCATCTCGTTGATGAAGGTGATCTTGGTGGCGAGAAACGCGTTGGCGGCGTATTTGATCAGCTCCGCGGTGCGCCGCGCGGTGAACATCAGCGGCGCCTGGTTGAGCGACAACGGCCGGTAGACATCGCCGAGCACCTTGCGCGCGCGCTCATCCGACGTGCCGATCACGATCCGATCCGGAAACTTGAAGTCGCGGATCGCGGCGCCCTCGCGCAGGAATTCCGGATTGGAGGCGACCACGACGTCGGCTGCGGGGTTGGTTTCACCGATGATCCGCTCCACTTCGTCGCCGGTGCCGACCGGCACCGTGGACTTGGTGACGACCACGGTAAACCCTTTCAGCGCGGCGGCGATCTCGCGGGCGGCGGCGTGAACGTAGCTCAGATCGGCGTGGCCATCGCCGCGCCGCGACGGCGTGCCGACCGCGATGAACACGGCATCGGCCTCAGCGACAGGGGCGGCAAGATCGGTCGCAAAATTCAAGCGGCCCGCCTTCACATTAGCCGAGACCAGCGCATCGAGGCCGGGCTCGAAGATCGGAATTTCGCCGCGGCGCAGGCTCGCGATCTTGCCCTCGTCCTTGTCCACACAGGTGACCTGGTGGCCGAAATCCGCAAAGCAAGCGCCTGACACCAGCCCCACATAGCCCGTGCCGATCATGGCAATTTGCATCTTCCAACCCGTCGATGATGGTTAACGAAAATGAGTTGTCGGGCGGGTCTTAAAGCATTTTGGCGCCAAGAGGAAACCGTAAAAGCGGGGAAAACGGCATGTCATTTGTATGAATAAAGGAGAATGAAACGGATACGGCCGATGATGCCGCGCCCTGCGCCAGTATCGCGCCGAAAAGGAACACCGATGACACCAAACGGCACATCCGCGCCTGCCGATTGTGCCCCGCCCTTGGCCGGATCCGGACCGTCGGCGCAGGGGCGTATCGACTGGGTGGACTACGCCAAGGGCATCTGCATCGTCATGGTGGTGATGATGCACTCGGTGCTGGGCGTGGAACTGGCGGCCGGCCAAACCGGTTTCATGCATTACCTGGTTGCTTTCGCAAAACCGTTCCGGATGCCGGATTTCTTCCTGATCTCGGGGCTGTTTCTTCCGGTGGTGATCGACCGCGACTGGCGGACCTTTCTCGACCGCAAGGTATTGCACTTCGCCTATTTCTACGTGCTGTGGGTGACCATTCAGTTCGGTTTCAAGGCGCCGGCCTTCGCCGCCGAAACGAGCTGGACGCACGCGGGCTTGCTGTATCTGGAGTCCTTCATCGAGCCATTCGGCACGCTTTGGTTCATCTATCTGTTGCCGGTCTTCTTTGTAGTGACCAAGGCGGCGCGGCGAATGCCGCCGCTCCTGATTTGGGGCATCGCGGCGCTGCTCGAGATGGCACACATTGCCACCGGTTGGACGGTGATCGACGAATTCGCTGCGCGTTTTGTCTATTTCTATACCGGCTATTTGTTCGCCGATCAGGTGTTCGCGCTGTCCGACCATGCGCGGGCACGCCCGGTGGTGGCGCTCACCGCGCTTGTGATCTGGACGCTGCTCAATGCCAGCCTCGTGAACATCGGCTTGAGCGAATGGCCGCTGATCTCGCTCGCACTCGGACTTGCCGGGGCCTGCGCGATTGTCACCGTCGGCACATTACTGGCACAAGCGCATTGGCTGAAATCCTTGCGCTTCTGCGGAGAGCATTCCATCGTCATCTATCTCGCCTTTTTCCTGCCGATGGCGGCGACGCGGACGTTATTGCTGCGGACCGACATCCTCCACGACGTCGGGACGATCTCGCTCGCAGTCACGATCGTCGCCCTGTTCGGTGCGCTCGCGATCTGGCGGATCGCGCTGAAGGCCGGCGCCAATTTCCTGTTCGAACGCCCCACGGCGTTCTGGATCGCGCCGAAGGCCCAACCCGCGCTGCAGGCGGCGGAGTAGCGTCCACGAAACCGTCGCCGCCCGGCTTAACCGGGCGACTTAATATTCCAGAGACGAGCGCCTTAGCACGAGAGCCCGCGGAAATACTGGATCGCCCGCTTTCGCGGACGACGACAGGCTTGGTTTCAGGCACGAAAAATCTCGGCACAACAACCGCGCAAGGCTGTCAATCGCCGGAAAAATCCTTAAGTTTCGGCCATGCCCAAGACATCCGAAAAACCATCCGAAAAGACCTCCCCGAAAGCCGCCCCCAAGCCGGTTGCGGCCAAAGCCCTCAAGAAAGGCGACCACGTCTTTCTGGTGGACGGCTCCTCCTACATTTTCCGTGCCTATCACGCGCTGCCGCCGCTGAACCGCAAATCCGACGGGTTGCAGGTCAATGCCGTGCTCGGCTTCTGCAACATGCTTTGGAAGCTGTTGCGCGACATGCCGCCGGACAACCGGCCGACGCATCTGGCCATCGTTTTTGATAAATCTGAAGTCACCTTCCGCAACAAGCTCTATCCCGACTACAAGGCGCACCGGCCGCCGGCGCCAGACGATCTGATTCCGCAATTCGCCTTGATCCGCGAGGCGGTGCGCGCATTCGATCTGCCTTGTCTCGAACAGGCCGGCTTTGAGGCCGACGATCTGATCGCCACCTACGCGCGGCAGGCCGGCGAACGGAGCGCCACCACGACCATCGTATCGTCGGACAAGGACCTGATGCAGCTCGTCACCGACAAGGTGACGATGTTCGACACCATGAAGGACCGCCGCATCGGCATTCCCGAGGTGATCGAGAAATTCGGCGTGCCGCCGGAGAAAGTGGTCGAGGTGCAGGCGCTGGCGGGGGATTCCACCGACAACGTGCCGGGCGTGCCCGGCATCGGTGTCAAGACAGCGGCCCAATTGATCGTCGAATATGGCGACCTCGAAACCCTGCTCAAGCGCGCCTCCGAGATCAAGCAGCCGAAGCGGC
Organism: uncultured Alphaproteobacteria bacterium; assembly: GCA_963722265.1. Lineage (GTDB taxonomy): Bacteria > Pseudomonadota > Alphaproteobacteria > Rhizobiales > Xanthobacteraceae > Bradyrhizobium. The sequence goes on from CAVRKR010000007.1 coordinate 34,816, forward strand.
GGGAGGCGCTGATCGAGAATGCCGAGAAAGCACGGATTTCGCGGCAATTGGTGCTGCTCGACGACAAGGTCAAGCTCGACGTCCCGCTCGACGAACTTGCCGTGCACGAGCCCGACGCGCGCAAGCTGATCGCGTTTCTCAAGGCGATGGAATTTTCTTCCCTCACGCGAAGAGTCTCGGAATATTCTCACATCGATCCGGCGGATGTCGAACCGGACGCGGGAATGAAAAGCGGCGCGAGCACATTTGCGTCTCCGCCGCCGAGCAGCAAGCGCGACAGCGAGGTGCTCCGCGAGGGGGCCGACCTATTTGACAAATCCGGCTCTCCGTTGCCAGGAAGCGAAAAAGTCGTGACCAACGCCGGAAGGGTCCAAGCCAAACCCGGTAGATCGAATGTTGTCCTCACGCCGCACGCGCTTGCCGCCGCGCGCGCCGAGGAGGCGCGGAAGACGCCGGTCGATCGCAGCAAATACCAGACCATCCGCAAGCTCGCCGATCTCAACGCCTGGATCGCGCGGGTACCCGATACCGGCCAGTTCGCGGTCGAGGCCAAGGCGACTTCGATCGATCCGATGCAGGCCGAGATAAGCGGCATCGCGCTCGCGCTCAAACCCAACGACGCCTGCTACGTCCCGCTTACCCACAAACAATCCGGCGACGGCTCGGGTCTGTTTGCCGCCGGCCTCGCGCTTGAACAGATCAAGAGCAGCGATGCGCTCGACGCGCTGCGGCCGCTGCTGGAATCGGCCGGCATCCTGAAGATCGGATTCAACATCAAGTTTGCGGCGGTGTTGTTGGCGCAAGCTGGCATCACCATTCGTAACTATGATGACGCGCAGTTGATGAGCTACGCGCTCGACGCCGGCCGCAACGCGCATGGCCTCGATGCGCTCGCCGAAACATGGCTCGGCCACGCCAACATGACGCATGGCGAGATCACCGGCAGCGGCAAGGCAAAACTCAGCTTCGATCAGGTCGCGATCGACAAGGCGACCGCCTACTCGGCCGAGGACGCCGACGTGATCTTGAGGCTGTGGCGGGTGCTCAAGCCGCGCCTGGTCGCCGAGCACATGAATTCGGTCTACGAGACGCTGGAGCGGCCGCTGGTGTCGGTGCTGGCGCGCATGGAGCGGCGTGGCATTTCGATCGACCGCCAGGTGCTGTCGCGCCTGTCGGGCGAGTTCGCTCAGACCGCCGCGCGGGTCGAAGCCGAGATTCAGGAGATCGCGGGCGAGCCGGTCAATGTCGGGAGCCCCAAGCAAATCGGCGACATTCTGTTCGGCAAGATGGGGATTCCCGGCGGCACCAAGACCAAGACCGGGGCGTGGTCGACCTCGGCGCAGATCCTGGATGAACTCGCCGAACAGGGCCACGAATTCCCGAAAAAGATTCTGGAATGGCGGCAGGTCTCGAAACTCAAATCGACATATACCGATGCGCTGCCGACCTATGTGCATCCGCAAACCCATCGCGTGCACACCACCTATGCGCTGGCGGCAACCACCACCGGGCGCCTGTCGTCGAACGAGCCGAACCTGCAGAACATTCCGGTGCGCACCGAGGACGGAAGGAAAATCCGCCGCGCCTTCATCGCCACGCCTGGCCACAAGCTCGTGTCGGCCGATTACTCGCAGATCGAATTGCGGCTACTCGCCGAGATCGCCGACATCCCCGTGCTCAAGCAGGCCTTTCGCGACGGACTCGACATTCACGCCATGACCGCATCCGAAATGTTCGGCGTTCCCGTCAAGGACATGCCGGGCGAGGTGCGCCGACGCGCCAAGGCGATCAATTTCGGCATCATCTACGGCATCTCCGCATTTGGACTTGCCAACCAGCTCGGCATCGCGCGCGAGGAGGCTTCCGCCTACATCAAGAAATATTTCGAGCGCTTCCCAGGCATCCGCGCCTATATGGATTCGACGCGGGATTTCTGCCGCGCGCACGGCTATGTCGAGACGCTGTTCGGCCGGAAATGCCACTACCCCGACATCAAGGCGTCCAACGCCTCGATCCGCGCCTTCAACGAGCGCGCCGCGATTAACGCGCGGCTCCAGGGAACGGCCGCCGATATCATCCGCCGCGCCATGATCCGGATGGAAGATGCGTTGGCCGAAAAGAAACTTTCGGCACAGATGCTGTTGCAGGTTCATGACGAGCTGATCTTCGAAGTGCCGGATGAAGAAGTCGCCGCCACCTTGCCGGTGGTGCAGCACGTCATGCAGGACGCGCCGTTACCGGCGGTGCTGCTCTCGTTGCCGTTGCATGTCGACGCGCGCGCCGCCGACAATTGGGATGAGGCGCACTGATCCCCGTTCGCGCCTCGTAACGATTCTCCTTCGACTGGACCATCGATGAAGATCATCGCGATTTCGGGTAGCCTGCGTGCCTCCTCTCTCAACACCTGCGTGCTTCAAGCCGGCAGCCGCCTTGCGCCCGCCGGTGCGGAGATCGAGCTGTTTGAAGGAATAGGCAATCTTCCCTTCTTCAATTCCGATCTCGAGGCCGAGCACCTGCCGGCGGAAGTGGCCCGGTTTCGAACGGTCGTCGGCAGTGCCGACGGAGTCCTGATTTCCAGCCCCGAATATGCCCGCGGTGTCTCAGGCGTGATGAAGAACGCGCTCGATTGGCTGGTGGGCAGCGAGACGTTTCCGGGCAAGCCGGTCGCGCTGATCAATACGTCGCCGCGGGCAACCCACGCGTTGGCGGCGCTGACGGTCACGCTTGAGATGATGTCGGCGCATCTCGTCAAGGACGCCTCGATCACATTGCCGTTGCTTGGCACCGTGAACGACGCCGACAGCATCGCTGCAAATCCGGACATGGCCGGCCCGCTCGGCGACGCGCTCGAGCGGTTTGTCCGCGCCATTCGTACGTTGGCGAGCGACAAGCCACGGCACGAAGACAGCGCGTAAGAAAACTCAATCCAGCTTTGCTTCCATGCCGCGCTTGACGGCGGGCCGCGTCATCAACGTTTCGTACCAGCGCTTGACGTTGGGGAAGTCGGCAAGATCGACCTTGTGGCGCGGATGTCGCCAGGCCCAGCCGAGGATCGCAAAATCGGCGACCGAAAGCTTGCTTGCGACAAATTCGTGATTGGCAAGCCGGCGATCGAGCACGCCATAGAGCCGGCGCGTCTCGGCCATGTAGCGCTTCAAGCCATAGGCGCGGTCTTGCTCGTTCTCCAGCGCGATGAAGTGATGCACCTGCCCAGGCATCGGCCCGAAACCGCCCATCTGCCACATCAGCCACTCATAGACCGGAATGCGCTCGATCAGGGACAGGGGGAGAAATTTGCCGGTCTTCTCGCCCAGATAAAGCAGGATCGCTCCAGACTCAAACACGCTGACGCGTTTTCCCCCTGGTCCCTCGGGATCGACGATCGCGGGAATCTTGTTGTTGGGGCTGAGGCCAAGAAATTCAGGCGCCATTTGCTCGCCCTTGGTGATGTCGACCGGAAAGACTTTGTAAGGCAGGCCCATTTCTTCCAGCGCGACGCTGATCTTGCGACCATTCGGCGTGTTCCAGGTGTGAAGTTCGATTGTCATTTTTGTCGTACCCCGCGAAAGCGGGGTATCCAGTAACCCGGAACCTCACAACCCTACAACAGTTGTTGCGGAATAACCGATCATCCGCTTTGGCGCGCCTTGCGTTGTTGATTGCCCGGCTTCCGCTCTGGCATGAGCGGCCGTCAGCGAATAGATTGCGCCTCCCCACACGAGAGAGCACCTTTGTCCAAATCAGCTTCCCGCGCCCGTCTCGCCGAGATCATCCGCAAGCGCTCTTTCGGGCGTGGGGAAATCACGTTGGCCTCGGGCCGCAAGAGCAATTTCTACTTCAACCTCAAGCCGACGATGCTCGACCCCGAAGGTGCTGCATTGCTGGCGGAGCTGACCTATGAGGCACTCAAGGACGACGGCCTTGATTATGTCGGTGGCTTGGAGATGGGCGCGGTGCCGCTTGCAGGCGCGGTAGCGCAGCTCTCCTGGATCAAGGGCCATCCGCTCGCGGCTTTCTTCGTGCGCAAGAAGCCCAAGGAGCACGGCGCGCGCCTTGCGGTGGAGGGCCTTGCGAAAAACGAGAGCCTGCAAGGCAAGCGCGTGGCGATTATCGAGGATGTCACCACCACCGGTGAGTCGGCGCTGAAGGCGGTGGAGGCGGCGCGAGGATCCGGCGCCGAGGTGACCCTCGTCCTGACCATGGTCGACCGCGAAGAGGGCGCCGGCGAAACCTTTGCCAGGGCAGGATTGCCGTTTCGCTGGCTTTACAGGGCCGGCGAGTTTCTGAAGGATTGAGCGGACTGCGCCTTGCCGAAGAAGCTCGTGTCCCGGACGCGGTGCAGCGCCTCGTTAGCGATGCACGCAGAGCCGGGACCCACTCCTATTCAAATAGCATGGACCCCGGATCAGCAGCGCACCGCATAGCGTGTCGAAGACGCGAGTGAACGTGCTTCTCCGCGCTGCCCAGCATCCGGGATGCGGAAGCCCTGAGGAGTGGCTGACAACCACTTTCTTTCCCGCCATCCGGCCCTTGCTCATAGGTCGTTTACCATCCCCCACTAAGGTGGATCGCACCGGGGCACGGCCTGTCGCGGCGGGTTTGTGGCGTTGGGGTGGAGTAGGCGTTGCGTACTGAGTTGACCGATCAGCGCATGCGGCGCCGCATGATGCTCGTTGCCACCGCTTGCCTGGCCGGCGCCATCGAGCTTGCGCCGCGCGGCGCGTCCGCCCAGAGCCTGTTTGACATGCTTTTCGGTGGCCTTCAGAAACACCAGACCCCTCCGCAGGCGAATTTCTTCGCCGATCCCTCCAACCAGCCGGCACCACGGCCGGTCGCCTGGGGCGGCGGGCCCGCCTTTTGCGTGCGCAGTTGCGACGGCAAGTATTTTCCGCTGGCGCGCGGCAGTGCCACGCCGGTGCAAATGTGCCAGGCTTTTTGCCCGGCGAGTGTCACCAAGGTCTTCTTCGGCAGCCATATCGACAGCGCAATGACCACTGCCGGCGAGCGCTACGCCGACAGCGAGAATGCGTTTGCCTACCGCAAAGCCTTGCGCGCCGACTGCACCTGCAATGGGCGCAACGCCGCCGGTCTCGCCCCGGTCGACCTGACCCTCGATACCTCATTGCGTGCCGGCGACGTCGTCGCGACCACCGACGGGCTCGTGGCCTATTCCGGAATCAAGGTCGGCAACAATCAGGCACCGGAATTCACGCCGGTTGCCTCCTATCCGGGGCTTACCGCCGAGGTGCGCGCCCGGCTCGGCGAAATGAGGGTGGCGCCGGTGGCCGCCGAAGCGATCGCCAATGACGCACCGCCGATGGAGATCGTGCGTGATGTCATGCCGCCCGTCACGTCGGTGCCGAAGACGATTTCGACGCGGGCCAAACGAGCGGAAGTGAATTAGACCCTAGTCGTCATTGCATGACGGCCACTCCTACCTTCCGACAATGACCCCGATCACGTTCGGTGCGGAGCGGTATTTCTCCTCGATTTGAGCCCGCGTCGCGGCGCGATTTTCCGGGGTCAGCAGGCCGCGTTTCTCGGCGAGAATCATCCAGCAATAGCCCCACCAGTCCGTCAGCATGCCCTCGTCGTCGACGAGGTCGTAGCCGGCTTCGGCGGCGAAGATGCGCGCATGCGCCTCATCGAGCGAATCGAGAAAGACATGGTCGGCATCGGAGAACAGGTCGTCGCTGATGTCGTCGGTGGTGTAGCCCCACACCGACATGCAGACGGCGTTGAATTCCCGGTCGATCGCATCGTCATCGACGAGCTGACGGCGGGAAGCCCTGTGCAGCCGCGACAGCGAGCGGGCGAAGTCGGCGATGCGGGTGAGCGCGAATTGATCAAAGGCGATGGTGGACATGTAGTCCTCAAAAGAGCGGATAGACCCTAGATGTTGTGTTGGCAATGTGCCGAATCACTATGATATATCAAAGACTTGCTAAAGTGTTCTTAATTCGTTCCAAGCCGTCAGGCTAATTGCAGACGCTGCGCCATTCGTATTGGCGCGTAGTCGGATTGAGAACCTGCCGCTGCGAACATTGCGAGGTTCCGAGCGGTGGAAGCCCTAGCGGCTGTACCGGCCTGACCGAGGGCGGGACGATGGCGCACACCGTGACCGGACAAACCGGTGGCACGTCAACCGAGCTTTGGCAAAGAGGCTGCATTTCGCCATCGACGCAGCGGCAGACGCAGGCGGCCCGGACTTCGACCGTCAGCAGTAACGCAAGAACGGCAGTCAGCAAAAGACGCATTGCACTACGATCAAAAATGAGCGGGCTCGAAGAGACCGGGCGCCTCCGGCAGATCAGCCAGCTTCGCGCGAAAACATCCAGCGTGACACGTCCAAACCTGCCATTTGCCAGCCGCCGTCTCGACCGTTACCCGGCAAGGATCTGTAACTGTCTTTTCGATACCGCGACCGCAGAAGCAGCACGGACCAAATTCAATTGTTACGGCCATGTTTCACAAAGGCCCCACTGTCGCCGGCCTCCCTGAAGTCGGATCACGTCGCCATCAATATCAACTGACGGTGAGTTTGAATGGCCCTGCAGTGATCGAATCACCCTAAGAACCCCACCGATCACGGCCCATTCCGATAAAATCGGCCCGGTCCTTGCATAAAAATCGGGCATGCATTGCACAATCGAGGCCTCCCGGCAGGTTTCGATTGGAGCGCAAGGCGCGTATCATTTCTTGGAACCAGTCGCAGGATTCGCCTTTGCCAGACCCATCTTTCCCCGTGAATTTTCCGGTGCCGGGTCAGCCCGTCGATGAGCTGGCGCTGGCGGAGATCAAGAGCGCGATCCTCGCCAAATTGCGGCTCGCCATCGGCAAGGACGCCGGCATGGCGACCAAGCGCGACTGGTACACGGCCGCCGCGCTGGCGCTGCGCGACCGCATCGTGCACCGCTGGCTGACCGCAGAAAAGCAGAGCTACGATTCCGGCCGCAAGCGGGTCTATTACCTGTCGCTCGAATTCCTGATCGGCCGTCTGTTCACGGACGCCCTGAACAATATGGGGCTGCTTGCGGTGTTTGAGGCCGCGCTCGGCGATCTCGGCGTTGGGTTGTCCGAATTGCGCAAATGCGAGCCGGATGCGGCGCTCGGCAATGGCGGCCTCGGGCGGCTCGCGGCCTGCTTCATGGAGAGCATGGCGACGCTGGCGATCCCCGCGATAGGCTACGGCATCCGCTACGATTTCGGCCTGTTCCGCCAGATCATCAATCACGGCTGGCAGCAGGAATATCCCGACGAATGGCTGAGCTTCGGCAACCCCTGGGAATTCCAGCGGCCGGAGGTGGTCTATCACGTGCATTTTGGCGGCGGCGTCGAACACGTCGAAGCGAAGGGACGCGACCGCGCGATCTGGCATCCGGCGGAAACCGTGCAGGCGGTCGCCTACGATACCCCGATCGTCGGATGGCGCGGCCACCACGTCAACGCGCTGCGGCTGTGGTCGGCGCGCTCGCCCGATCCCTTGAATCTCGACGTATTCAACACCGGCGACTACCTCGGCGCCAGCGCCGAGGAGGCGCGCGCCGAATCGATCTGCAAATTCCTCTATCCGAATGACGAGAGCCCCGCGGGGCGCGAACTCAGACTGCGACAGGAATATTTCTTCGTCTCGGCCTCGCTGCAGGATCTGGTCAAACGTCACCTGGCGGCGGACGGGCAAATAAGGGGCATCGCGGCGAAAGTTGCGGTCCAGCTCAACGACACCCATCCCAGCCTCGCCGTCACCGAGCTGATGCGCATTCTGGTCGACCTCAACAACATCCGCTGGGAGGATGCGTGGAAGATCACGATCGACACGCTGTCCTATACCAATCATACGCTGCTGCCCGAAGCCCTCGAGACCTGGCCGGTCGAACTGTTCCAGCGGCTGTTGCCGCGGCATCTCGAAATCATCTACCGCATCAATGTCGCGCATCTGGCGCTCGCCGAAGAACGCTGTCCCGGCGACGTCGATTTCCGCGCTTCGGTTTCGCTGATCGACGAGAAATCCGGAAGACGCGTGCGGATGGGACAATTGGCGTTCGTCGGCTCCCACCGCATCAACGGTGTTTCGGCGATGCATTCCGACCTAATGAAGGAGACCGTGTTCCACGATCTCAATCATCTTTATCCCGGCCGCATCACCAACAAGACTAATGGCATCACTTTCCGCCGCTGGCTGATGCTGGCCAATCCGAAGCTGACCGACCTGCTGCGCGAAGCCTGCGGCGAGGCGGTGCTCGACGATCCCGCGCAGCTTTCGCACCTCGAGGCTCGCGCCAGCGACAACGCGTTTCAGGAAGCGTTCCGAAACGTCAAGCTCCATAACAAGGTCGTGCTGTCGCGGCTGATCGGCGAGCGCCTCAAGATCAAGGTCGATCCGGCCGCGCTGTTCGACGTCCAGATCAAGCGCATCCACGAATACAAACGCCAGCTGCTCAACGTCCTGGAGGCCATCGCGCTCTATCACTCGATCAAGGACGACCCGCATGCCAACTGGGTGCCGCGCGTCAAAATTTTCGCCGGCAAGGCGGCGGCAAGCTATCGCTACGCCAAGCTGATCATCAAGCTCATCAACGACGCCGCCGAAATCATCAACAACGATCCGGTGATCGCCGGACGATTGAAGATCGCGTTCCTCGCCGACTACAATGTCAGCCTCGCGGAGGTGATCATCCCCGCCGCTGACCTCTCCGAGCAGATTTCGACCGCGGGCATGGAGGCCTCCGGCACCGGCAACATGAAGCTCGCGCTGAACGGCGCGCTGACCATCGGCACGCTTGACGGCGCCAATATCGAAATCCGCGACCATGTGGGTGCGGAGAACATCGCGATCTTCGGCATGGAAGCGATGGATGTGGTGGTACGACGCAAGCAGGGGCTGGACGCCGCCGACGTAGTCCGTCGCTCGCCCGGTCTGTCGCGCGCGATCAACGCGATCGGCAGCGGCGAATTCTCGCCCGACGACCCGAGCCGCTTTGAATCGGTCGCGCATGCGCTGCGCCATCTCGACCATTACATGGTGAGCGCCGATTTCGATTCCTATTACGAAGCCCAGCGCGGCATCGACGCGCGATGGCAGGTGGTGCCGGCGTGGACGCGCGCCTCGATCCTCAACGTCGCGCGCATGGCGTGGTTCTCTTCCGACCGCACCATCCGCGAATATGCCCGGGATATCTGGAACGTGCCGGTGAACGGAAGCCTGCCAGAGGCCTCGGGCGCGCAGCGTGGGGCGACCGGTTGATCGGACGATAGCAAGCGCGCAAGTAATAAAAAAGGGCGGCCACCGAGCCGCCCCTTTTCGTTCGCGATGGTTGATCTACTCACTCCGCCGCGAGCTTCACGTCCGGCGCGGCAGCGCGGACATCGGCGTCGACCTGCGCCTCAAACTTGGCAAAATTCTTCTGGAACATGCCGACCAGCGCACGCGCGGTCTTGTCGAACTCGGCCTTGTCCTTCCAGGTGTTCACGGGATTGAGGATTTCGGTGGGAACGCCCGGCAGCGCGGTCGGCACCGCGAAACCGAAATATTTGTCGGTTCGGAATTCCACGTTGCGCAAGCTGCCGTCGAGCGCCGCCGTGAGCAGCGCGCGGGTCACCTTGATCGGCATCCTGGAGCCAGTGCCATATTTGCCGCCGGTCCAGCCAGTGTTGACCAGCCAGCAGTCGACACTGTGCCTGGCGATCAGTTCGCGCAGCATATTGCCATAGATCGAAGGATCGAGCGGCAGGAAGGGCGAGCCGAAGCAGGTGGAGAATTCCGGTTGCGGTTCAGAGCCGAGGCCACGTTCGGTGCCCGCCACCTTCGCGGTGTAGCCGGAAAGGAAGTGATACATCGCCTGCGCCGGCGAGAGTTTGGCGATCGGGGGCAACACACCGAAGGCGTCCGCTGCCAGCATCACCACATTCCTCGGGTGGCCGGCGCGGCCGGTGCGCGAAGCGTTAGGAATGAAATCGAGTGGATAGGCCGAGCGGGTGTTCTCGGTTTTCGAACCGTCGTCGAAATCCGGCACGCGGGTATCCTCGTCGAGCACGACATTCTCGAGCACGGCGCCGAAGCGCTTGCTCGCCGCATAAATCTCCGGCTCGGCTTCCTGCGACAGCTTGATGCATTTGGCGTAGCAGCCGCCTTCGAAGTTGAAAATCCCGTCGGCGCCCCAGCCATGTTCGTCGTCGCCGATCAGCGTGCGCTTGGGATCGGCCGACAGCGTGGTCTTTCCCGTTCCCGACAGGCCGAAGAAGACAGCCGAATCGCCCGCGGGCCCGACATTGGCCGAGCAGTGCATCGGCATCACGCCTCTGGCGGGCAGATAATAGTTCAGCGTGGTGAAGACCGACTTCTTCATCTCGCCGGCATAAAAAGACCCGCCGATCAGGACAATCTTGCGGGCGAAATCGATCGCGACCACGTTCTCCGAGCGCACGCCGTGACGTTTCGGATCGGCGCGGAAGCTCGGCATGTCGATGATGGTCAGTTCGGGAGCGAAATCCCGGAGCTCGGACAGCTTGGGCCGGATCAACAGCGTGCGGATGAACAGCGAATGCCAGGCGAGTTCGGTGAAGACACGAGTCTTGATCTGAAAGTTCGGGTCGGCACCGCCATAGAGGTCCTGCGCGAACAGCGTCATGCCTTCGGCATGCTTGAGGAAATCAGCATAGAGCGCTCCGAATTGTTCGGAAGTGATCGACTGGTTGCCGGCCCACCACATTTTCTCGGTGGTCGCATCGCGAACCGTGAACTTGTCCTTCGGGCTGCGGCCGGTGAAATCACCGGTGTCGGCGCAGAGCGCGCCGTCAGCCGACAGCACCGCTTCGCCTGCGGAAAGCGAATATTGATAGAGCTGCGCGGCCCCGACATTCCAGTGCACCCGCTTGAGATTTTTTAAGCCGAATTTATCGGCGCCGAAGGCACCGTTGCGAATTCCAGTCTCTTGCACGAAATACCCTCCTCGAACCCGCGAAATCGAAAGCGCGCATGCGCCATACGCGCCTTCCGTCGCGGTACCGTCAGTTAAATATAGCCTTCCGGGCCAGGTCCGACGACCTATTATTGATGAACGCTGGCCTTGCCAAGCCGATCCCTCCTATTTGGTTTATTCCAGGCCGGAACATTGATCTGGCGCAAATCCAAGGCCAAGCGGGCTTTTTGAGCGCGACATTCGGTCCCGGGACTGGTGATCCTATTGCGCCGCACAATCGAATCTTCTAGCGGGCGGCTCCTTCGCCGATCAAGGCGAACGGGCCCCAGATAGCGGGGTAAGCGTTTCTCGAGGACGAGCCGTCATTCAGATAAGCCAGCATTGCTCGGCGCAGCGCCTCGGCCCGGCCAATCCTGGGATCCGATTTCAGAAGATCGAATGTCGATGTCGTGAGCCTGGTCGCCGCGTCCGACTCGACCGCCCAATGCGAGACAAGTAGTGCCCGCGCGCCGGCGTAGAAGAAGGCGCGCGCCAGGCCCGACAGCGCCTCCGCGCCGGGCTTGTCGCCGGCGATCGTATTACAGGCGGACAGCACCACCCAGTCGGCGTTGAGCTTCAACTGCGCGACTTCGCTCGCGGTGAGCAGGCCATCGTCGAGTTCGGATGGCTGTTTTGGCATGCTGAGCGCAAGCGAGGGTTCGGCAAGGCCCTTGACGTCGCCCGCGACAAGCCCGTGGGTGGCGAAATAAATGATGCTGTAATCGGAAAGCCTCGCGCGCTTGACGGTGGTCTCGCTGGCGTCGGCGCCGAGATGGATATCGGAAGCCGGCACACCGAGATCTCTAGCCACCGCATTCAGCTCGTCGGCGGTATCCGGCAATTGCGGCAACGCTGCCGCAAGCCGCGCGCGATCGACGCCCGCGCCCTGCCAGAAATCGGTATAGGCGGCGCTCACCAGCGAACGGGAAGCAAGCTTGGGGTTGCGGTTATCGCCTGCGCCGGTTTGCGACGGGTTGAACAGCGGGTCGCCGAAGCCGGTCATAGGCTTTGTCCCCGGCTCGTTGCGCGCAAGAACCCGCAGCGCCTTGAGGCTGGCAACCGACGGCAACACCGACACCGCTTGACGTTTGAGCAGCCAGGCGGCATCGCGATAGCCGGAGAACGTTTCGGGGATCGCGGCAGCCGGCTTTTCGGTGACCAGGAGATGGAAGGGCAGCGCCGTCAGCGCGCCGGATGGCGCGACCAGAAGGCTGCGCTTGTTTTTCACCAACGGCTCGACGGGACCGAGCAGCATTGAATAGAGCTCGTTGGCAAGCACAAGGTCGAACAGCCCCGACTTGCCGGACGCATCGTTTGCCTTGCCGACATCCAAACCGCGACGGAACGCGGCAACCTTCTCCGACAACGCTTCCGCGCCGATCGGCAACGGCTTCCAGTCGAAGCCTTCGCGCGTCAGCGCAAAGACGTAGCTTTCCTTGTCGGCCACCGAGAACAGCACCAGCGCCTCGTTGTCGGACAACAGAGCCTGAATCTCCCTGGCTGTCATCGGCAGCGGGTTGGACAGCGCGGCGTAGTCAGGAAATTCCGCTGCCAAGGTCTTCTGCAGGCTCGCGCGCTCGCCGGAAATGGCGGCAAGCCGGTCGCGGCTGCGCTGCTCGGCGGCCGCGTCGCGCTTCGACCTGTCTTTCGAGACCGCGGCAATGATCGCCTTGTCCAGCGCCTCCGCCTCGCCGGCGAGATCCTGGTCCTTCCGAACCAGCTCCGCGAGACGATCGCTGCCGGCAGCCAGACGAACCGCAAGCTTGTTCACGGCAGAGGCGGCCGATGATTGAGCGCCGTGCTGAACCGCGCTGAGCGCTTCGTCCACGGCTTTCTCCGATGCCACCATTTGCTGCCGCTGGGCGGCGAAAAGCACGGCCAGTGCGACGCGTGGCTGCGCGCGTCCGTTTGCGATCAACCGGTCTACGATCGGCAGGGCATCGGCGGTGCGGCCTTCGGTGTGGTAGAGCGACGCCAGATTGTTCAGCGACGTCACGAGATCGGGATGGTTTGAACCGAGCGCTTGTCCGCGGATAGCCACCGCCCGCTCGTAGAGCGGTTCGGCATCGCTATAGCGGCGCTGCCTTTCATAGAGGTCGGCGAGATTGTTCAGCGACCGCGCGACATCGGGATGATCGCGGCCAAGAACCTTCTCGCGGATCGAAAGCGATCGCTTGATCGCGGACTCAGCTTCGCCGTAGCGGCCCTCGACCTTCACGACCTGACCGAGATTGTTCAACAGCGTGGCGACAGCAGGACTATCGGGGCCCGCCGCCTTCTCGTAAATCGCAAGCGCGCGCCGGAACAGAGGCTCGGAATCGTCGTGGCGGCCCTCTTTCTCGTAAAGCGTCGCCAGGTTGTTCAGGGACTGCCCAATATCGGGATGGCCAGAGGGAAGCGATTTTTCGCGCAGCGACAGCGCCCGCTTGAACAGCGCTTCGGCCTCGGCGTAGCGTTCCCGCCGCTGGTACAAAGCGGCAAGATTGTTCAGCTCGGGCGCCATTGCCGGAGAATCGAGGCCCGCCGTCTTCTCCATGATCGCGATCGCCCGCTTGAGCAGCGGCTCCGCATCGGAATCATTGCCGAGATCGCCATAAAGCAGCGCCAGATTGTTCAACGCCCCGGCGACGTCGCGATCGAAGGGACCGCGGGTTTTCTCAAGACCTTCCAGCTGGCGCTGCGCCAGCGCGGTCGCCTCGGAATATTTTCCGGCCCGGCTGAGCTCTTCGATCTTGGCGCTGGTTGCCGCCAGCTCGCCCGCCAATGACGGCGCAGCGGCAAACAGCGTCAGCCAGGCCGTGAGAAACAGTCGATATCGGAACTTCATGACCTGCTCGCCTCAAATCCTGTTTCGGCGAGCAAGCCGGGGCTATGGTTTGGCCCGCGCCTCTTCCGCCAGTTTGACCAGCGTCTTTCGCAACTCGCCGGGCCCGGTGACCCGCGCCGGAAAGTCCAGCCGCAAGGTTTTGGTCCCGGCCTGCAGGTCGATCCCGTCGGGATCGCACCCGGTGCAGCGCCAGTCGGCCGCTTCCGCACCGAGCAGCTTCGTCGCGTAGAGGTTAGTCGCCTCACGATGATCGGCGTTCATGTGCTCCAGCGCACCCTGCTCGGCCTCAAGCAGCGCCGCGGCATCGGAAATATCGGTCAGAAACCGCTCGGGCTTCAGATCCACGATTCGCCCGAAGCCAGCCACCAGATGGGTTCCGCTCGGCCGGATCCGAAAGAAGGAGAAGTCCTTAAAGTTTACAAAGGCTTCCGCCGACGGATGGGCGTTGAGGTAGCGCCGGCGGACGACTTCCAGCTCGGCGTTAAAGACCTCTTCGGCCCGGCCTGAAAGCATGATCCGCGACCCCTCCAGCGGATCGCCCTCGGCGCGCTCGTCCAGCATCAACGAAGCCCTTGTGTCCGCGAGCAAATTCTTGGTGTGCACGGCGAGGCGCGAAATCAGCAGGAGCGGCGAGCCGTCGGGGTGGCTTGCGACATTCACCAGCGAGCAATAGGGATCGCCGCTGCCGGCCATCAGGGTCGCAAGCGCCCCCTGCCGGCTACGGCGGAGCAGTGACCGGGCGAGCTTCCCGGGATCAAAATCGGGGGTCAATTGCATCGATTATTACCTCGCCAAACTGTTGCAATGAGAGCCTTTTTTCGGGTAAACGAACCTCCATATGGGGTCGGGCGCTTCGCTGGATGGGGCGCTTTCGTGGAACTTGGTCACACTTCAGCCCAGCTTGCATTGCTCGCTGACCACGTTCGAAGCCCATTTATGCGGCGCATCACCAAACTAGCCGCCGTTTCGGCAACCTAGTAGCAGTATCTGAAAGCAGGCTCATGCCCACAATTGCCTTGGTCGATGATGACCGCAACATTCTCACATCCGTCTCGATTGCGCTTGAGGCGGAAGGTTACCGCATCATGACCTATACCGATGGTGCATCGGCGCTTGACGGCTTCCGCACCAGTCCGCCCGACCTTGCGATCCTCGACATCAAGATGCCGCGCATGGACGGCATGGAGACGCTGCGGCGACTGCGGCAGAAATCCGACCTTCCGGTCATCTTCCTGACCTCCAAGGACGAGGAAATCGACGAATTGTTCGGCCTCAAAATGGGGGCCGACGATTTCATCCGCAAGCCATTCTCGCAGCGCCTTCTGGTCGAGCGCGTGAAGGCCGTGCTTCGCCGCGCGGCGCCGAAGGACCCCACCGCTGTGCCGAAGGAGACCGACGCCAAGGCGCTGGACCGCGGCCTGTTGCGCATGGACCCGGAGCGGCACACCTGCACCTGGAAGAACGAGCCGGTGACGTTGACGGTGACGGAGTTTCTCATCCTGCAGGCGCTGGCCACGCGCCCCGGCGTCGTCAAGAGCCGCAATGCCCTGATGGATGCGGCCTATGACGACCAGGTCTATGTCGACGATCGAACCATCGACAGCCACATCAAGCGGCTTCGCAAGAAGTTCAAGGTCGTGGACGACGAGTTCGAGATGATCGAAACCCTGTACGGGGTGGGATACCGTTTCAAGGAAACCTGACGGCGGGCGCACGGTTTGTTAATCGACGCCCTTGGGGTAAGCTGCGAAGACAATACCCATCGCGGGAATTTTGAAACAACCGGCGGTTTTGGCCATTGCTTGATCGAACGCTGCCTGATGCAAGCCTGAATGCCGAGGACGCTTCGCCGCCCGTCGTTCTGGATACCGTTGCCGCGGAGAACCCGCCGCTCAAAGGCTTCCAGCGGCTGCTCGACTGGTTGCGCCGGGTCGGTCAATTCTTTTTCGCCCTAAGCTTCTCCAGCCTGACGCGGCGCATCGTTTCGCTCAACATCGCCGGCCTGCTCGCGCTGGTGGCGAGCATTCTCTATCTTTCACAGTTCCGTGCCGGCCTGATCGACGCGCGCGCGCAAAGCCTCCTGGTGCAGGCCGAGATCATTGCCGGCGCAATCGCGGCTTCCGCAACGGTAGAGACCAACACCATCACCATCGACCCCGACCGGCTGCAGGACTTGAAGCCCGGTGAAACCTACGGCGCACCCGACGAATATTCTGGGCTCGACTTTCCGATCAATCCAGAGCGCGTCGCGCCGGTCTTGCGCCGGCTGATTTCGCCAACCAAGACCCGCGCCCGCATCTACGATCGCGATGGCGGCCTCATCCTCGACAGCCGCAGTCTTTATGGCCGCGGTGACGTGCTGCGCTTCGAATTGCCGCCGCCGTCGGTGGAGAAACCCGGCATCGCCCAACGGACGATGATCGCGATCCGCACCTGGCTCAATCGCGGCGACCTGCCGCTCTATCGCGAGCTCGGTCCCGAGAACGGCAATGGATACCAGGAAGTGGCGCATTCGCTGAAGGGCCAGAAGAGCAGCATGGTGCGTGTCAACGACCTCGGCGAGGTGATCGTTTCGGTTGCTGTCCCGGTGCAGCGTTTCCGCGCGATCCATGGCGCATTGATGCTTTCGACCCAGGGCGACGACATCGACCAGATGGTCACCGCCGAGCGTCTAGCCATTCTCAAGGTCGGCGGCGTCGCCTCCGCGGTGATGATCGTATTGTCGTTACTGCTGGCGAGCACGATTGCAGGCCCGGTGCGCCGGCTTGCCGACAGCGCCGAACGCGTCCGGCGCCGTATCCGGACCCGCGTCGAAATTCCCGATTTCACCGGCCGTCGCGACGAGATCGGACATCTCTCCGGCGCACTGCGCGATATGACGGACGCACTCTACAACCGCATCGAGGCGATCGAAATGTTCGCCGCCGACGTCGCCCATGAACTGAAGAACCCGCTGACATCGCTGCGCTCGGCGGTTGAAACGCTGCCTTTGGCGCGCAACGAAAACAGCCGCGGGCGGCTGCTCACGGTGATCGAACATGACGTCAGGCGGCTCGACCGGTTGATTTCCGACATTTCCGATGCCAGCCGTCTCGATGCCGAGCTGCAGCGCCAGGACATGACTTCTGTCGATCTTCGCCGTCTTTTGACGGCGCTGGCCTCGGTCGCGAATGAAATCCGGCGCGGCAACAATATCGCCGTCGAGCTGCGTTTCGAGGGACGGGGCGCCAGCGACACTTTCTCGGTGCCGGGTCACGATTCGCGGCTCGGACAGGTGATTTCGAATCTGTTGTCCAATGCCCAGTCCTTTTCCGAAGCCGGGACCAAGGTGCGGATCACGTGCCGGCGCGTGCGGTCGGAGATTGAAATCGTCGTTGACGATGACGGGCCGGGCATTCGCGACGACGCGCTGGAACGAATTTTCGACCGCTTCTACACTGACCGACCGCACCAGGGCTTCGGGCAGAATTCGGGGCTCGGACTGTCGATCTCGAAACAGATCGTGGAGGCCCATGGCGGACGGATATGGGCGGAGAATCGCGCCGGCCGGCCGGGCGTGGACGGCGAGGCAACGATCGCCGGCGCGCGCTTTGTGGTCAGGCTGCCCGCGCCATGACCAAGGCGGAAGACGCCAGCATCCACGCCTCCGCGGTGCTGGTTGGGAATCGCGCGGTGCTGATCCGCGGGCCGTCGGGGTCCGGAAAATCGCGTCTTGCGTTTGACCTCATCCTGGCCGGCCGCTCCAGCCAGATCGCGCAGGCCCTGATGGTGGGCGACGACCGCGTCCACGTTCTGGCGGCGGCCGGCCAGCTCCTTGTCCGGCCGGCGCCGGTTTTGGCCGGGCTCATCGAAATTCGCGGGTTGGGTATTCGCAATTGCGACTTCGTCAACGAGGCAATTGTGGGCCTGGTGGTCGACCTCGACGCTCAGGACGCCGAACGGCTGCCCCCGCCGGAAGCGCTTCACACCAACATTCTAGGTATTAAAATACCTACGAATCCCGGTGGGCGATGGCTTTGCGGCTCTTCCAATGGTGATTGCCGGGCTCACAATGACCGCGAATTCATCTCCCACCCAGCCTTCGGCGGATTGCCCGAAGGGAATTGGTAACCATATCAGCCCCACTATCGCGACCGAATAGACCGGCGCCGGCTCCCCTTCCCCACCACTAATTTCCGGGAGAATCGCGACGATCCCCTCTTGCGCGGGGGCTCTGGATGGTCAAAGTGGCGCGTTCGTGCGGTGCACCAAAAAGCACCCGCGAGGAGTTTTCGATGATTGGTCTAGTGCTTGTGACCCATGGGCGCCTTGCCGACGAGTTCAAGGCGGCGCTCGAACATGTCATGGGTCCGCAAAAACAAATCGAAGCCGTCACGATCGGGGCCGAAGATGATTCCGATCTGTGCCGGAGCGACATTATCGAGGCAGTCAACCGCGTCAACTCTGGCGACGGCGTCGCCATCCTCACCGACATGTTCGGTGGCACACCGTCAAATCTCGCGATCTCCTGCATGAGCCGCCCGAAGGTGGAAGTGCTCGCGGGGATCAATCTTCCGATGCTGGTCAAGCTCGCAAAAGTCCGCGAGGAGCGCTCGCTTCCCGACGCCATTGCCATGGCCCAGGAAGCCGGCCGCAAATACGTGACCATCGCGAGCCGGGTTCTCGCCGGCAAATGAGCGACGACGCTGCGCCCGATCATATCCCCGGGCCAAGCGTGCCGGCGGGTGCCATCTCCCGCGAACTTCCGATTATCAACAAACGCGGCCTGCATGCACGCGCTTCCGCGAAATTCGTCCAAACGGTCGAGCGCTTCGATGCCGAAGTGTGGGTGACCAAAGGCGGCGAGACCGTCGGCGGCAACTCGATCATGGGACTGATGATGCTGTCGGCGGGCCCCGGCACCTCGATCGTCGTCTCTGCGATCGGACCGGAGGCACAAGCCGCGATCGAGGCGATCACCGCCCTGGTGGCAAGCAAGTTCAACGAAGAAGGCACGTGAACGCTACTCCCTCGCCCCCCTATTGCGAGGAGAGAGTTGGGGTGAGGGGCCTTTCGGCAAAATCCCAAGGCCGAAGTGCGCGCGGTGAGTCCCCCTCACCCGGATTGCTTTGCAATCCGACCTCTCCCCGCGAGCGGGGAGAGGTGAAGCGAAATCATTTCGCCGGCGGCACGACGTAGACCTTCCAAGTGACCGCCGGACCGGGATGTCCGTGGAAGAAGCGCTGCGTGGTGATCGCAAGCTGCTCGGCGTCCTTGGCGTTGGCGGTCATCCAGGCCTCGCAGGGCGGCAGCCGTCCACCCGACGTATCGCAGATGCCGATATAGCCGAGCCGCCTGGCTTCCTCCAGCGAGGTCAAACCCGACGACCACACTTCGCCGAACGGCGCCGGATGATCTGGACTATAGAACGTCATGGGTTCGCCAAGCTCCGTCGTACCGGCCACCACCGCCCAGCGCGTGTGGAACTTGCTGTGCCACATTTCGGTCAGCTCGCGGGCAAGTTGGGAACGCGACGCATAGCTCAAAGCAGCGTTGGGATTTGTCGCGATCTCGCGGGCGGCGATATAGGGCGAGGCAACCAGCGTGGCGAGCGTGAGCACAAGCCAGATCGCACTGATGCGAAACAACGCGACCTCCTGGATGCGCAACGCCGGAATGGCGACCAGCGCAAGCGGCGTCAGAAAGAACAGCGAAATGCCCCAGTCGGTCTTCATATAGACCGTGAAGATCAAGCCGCCGAGCGGCGGCCCGACCGCAACCACGGCCTGGATGATCCAGATGTTGAGCGCCTGCGAACTGTTCACGCCCGCATTCGTGCTGCGCGACCATATGCGTGCCACGGCCGATGGACGGCGCAACGGATTGGTCCACGCCAGCGCGAGCCCCGCCAGCGCCACCGGCAGGAGCAGCAGCGCCAGATTGTGACCGATATAGCCGAGGACGAGCGCTGCGCTCTGTGCGCGGCTCGAAAGTCCATAGACGTCGCCCGCATAGATCAGCGGCAAGAAATCCACGGCCCGGAGCCATATCAGATGCGGGATCATCGCAATGACGGCCACGGCCATCGCCACCCACGGCGCCGGCGAACGCAGGAATTTTTGCCGATCGGGATGAATGAGGGCAGCAAGGCCGACCGCGCCGATCATGGTCAACACCCAGTATTTCGTCATCAGTGCCAGCGCGCCGGCAAGGCCGAGCACCACACCTGAACGCACGCTGCGCTTCTCGAAGGCATCGAGATAGGCCAGCACCAATAGCGGCAGGGTAACGAGCTGCAGCAAATCCGGATTGTATTTGAAGCCTTTGAAATTGAAGATCGGATAGAGCGCGAGCATCACCACGACAAAGAACGCGCGGCGGTAGTCCACCACACGCAAGGCGATGAACCAACAGATCACCATCCCGCAAGCCAGCGTCGTCATCGCCAGCAGATAGGTGGCCCAGTCGGCGACCGGAAACATCTTGAACCAGAGCCCGGCAACCCAGCCCGCGAGCGGCGGGTGCTTGCCATAGCCGAGCTGAAATTTCTGGCCCCAGGCGAAGGCTTCGGCGACATCCATATGGACGTCCTGCGCCGCCTTGAGATTGACCAGGATGACGGTCCAGAGCAGCGCGTGGATTGCGGCAAAAGCAACCACCAACGCGGGCGCGGCGTAGCGATCGGACGCCGAGGCCGCAAGCCACGCCGCCAGCCGGCGAAGGCTCGGTCTGCGGCGCACGCGCAAGGCGGCGGGCGAAACTGACGCGGTTGACATAGCCCTTGCGTAGCGCGTTTTTCACGTTAGTGGAATCAGCTTGGCGTGAAGAAGACCCGGCAAAAATGCCGTAATATGGTTGCCGCACCGGAACGCGAATGCTATCCCGCGCCCCATGACATCCATTCCTATTTCGAACATCCGCAACTTCGCCATCGTTGCGCATATCGACCATGGCAAATCGACGCTGGCCGACCGTCTGATCCAGACCACAGGCGGCCTGCAGGCGCGCGAGATGAAGGAACAGGTGCTCGATTCCATGGACATCGAGCGCGAGCGCGGCATCACCATCAAGGCGCAGACCGTGCGGCTGACCTATTTGGCGAAGGACGGCCAAACCTATATCCTCAACCTGATCGACACCCCCGGACATGTCGACTTCGCCTACGAAGTTTCCCGATCGCTTGCGGCCTGCGAAGGCTCGCTGCTGGTGGTCGACGCCAGCCAGGGCGTCGAGGCGCAGACGCTCGCCAACGTCTACCACGCCATCGATGCCGGCCATGAAATCGTCCCGGTTCTCAACAAGATCGACCTGCCGGCGGCGGAGCCCGACCAGGTCAAGCAGCAGATCGAGGACGTCATCGGCATCGACGCGTCCGACGCGGTGTTGATCTCGGCCAAGACCGGGCTTGGCATCGACGACGTGCTGGAAGCGATCGTGCACCGGCTGCCGCCGCCGAAAGGCGATCCCGAAGCTTCGCTGAAGGCGCTTCTGGTCGATAGCTGGTATGACGTCTATCTCGGCGTCGTGGTGCTGGTCCGGATCGTCGACGGTGTGCTGAAGAAGGGCCAGCGCATCCGGATGATGGGACCGAACGCCGCTTACGATGTCGAGCGCGTCGGCTTCTTCACCCCGAAGATGCAGCAGGTCGACGAACTCGGCCCCGGCGAGATCGGCTTCATCACCGCCGCGATCAAGGAAGTGGCCGACACGCGCGTAGGCGACACCATCACCGACGACCGCAAGCCGGTTACCGAAATGTTGCCGGGGTTCAAGCCTGCGATTCCGGTCGTGTTCTGCGGCCTGTTCCCCGTCGATGCCGACGATTTCGAAAGCTTGCGCGCCGCGATGGGAAAATTGCGGCTCAACGATGCGAGCTTCTCCTTTGAGATGGAAACCTCGGCCGCGCTCGGCTTCGGCTTCCGCTGCGGCTTCCTCGGGCTGTTGCATCTGGAGATCATCCAGGAGCGGCTGCATCGCGAATTCGATCTCAATCTGATCGCAACCGCCCCGTCGGTGATCTACAAGATGCACTTGACCGATGGGAAGGTGATCGAGATTCATAACCCGATCGACATGCCCGACGTGGTGAAGATCGCCGAGATCGAGGAACCCTGGATCGAGGCTACCATCCTCACACCCGATGAATACCTCGGTAGCGTACTGAAACTGTGCCAAGACCGCCGCGGCTCGCAGAAGGAACTCACTTACGTCGGCAACCGCGCCATGGTGAAATACGAATTGCCGCTCAATGAAGTGGTGTTCGATTTCTACGACCGCCTGAAGTCGGTATCCAAGGGCTATGCCTCATTCGACTATCATCTCACCGACTACAAGCCGGCCGATCTCGTCAAGATGCAGATCCTCGTCAACAACGAGCCGGTGGATGCGCTGTCGATGCTGGTTCACAAGACCCGCGCGGAAGGGCGCGGCCGCGCCATGGTCGAGAAGATGAAGGAACTGATCCCGCCGCACATGTTCCAGATTCCGATCCAGGCGGCAATCGGCGGCAAAATTATCGCGCGCGAAACCGTGCGCGCGCTGCGCAAGGACGTCACCGCGAAATGCTATGGCGGCGACATCACGCGCAAACGAAAGCTTCTGGAGAAGCAGAAGGAAGGCAAGAAGAAGATGCGGCAGTTCGGCAAGGTCGACATTCCGCAGGAAGCTTTTATTGCCGCGCTGAAGGTGGATAGCTGATAACAGTTGAAACAGGTAGCGTAACATGTTACGCTGCCTCCATGGCCACCACCCCACGGAAGTCAAAGCCCCGCACTCCGCAACAACGCATGGCGGCGCGCCGCGCGCGGCTGCGCGCGCAGGGACTGCGGCCGGTGCAGCATTGGGTTCCGGATTTGCGCAATCCCAAGGTGCTCGCGGAAATCCGCCGCGAAATAAAGATGATGGCACAGCACCCGGAAAATGATGTGATCGATGACTGGATCGAGTCGGTCTACGATTGGGAATCGTGGAAATAGCGCGTGGCGATGTCGTACTGATGGTCGTCCCGAGCGATCCCGGACGACCGCGGCCGGGCGTCGTCGTTCAAGCCGGCGAATTGGCGCCCGACTTTTCGACCATCCTGATCTGCCCCGTTTCATCGGACTTGCGGGACCGGCTCCTGCTCCGGCCGCTGATCGAAGCCGCTGCGGAGAACGGCCTTCGGCTGCGGTCGCAAATCATGACAGACAAACTTGTCGCGCTCCGCCGCGACCGCATTCGGCGGGTCATCGGGCGTATCGACGCCGAAACATCTGAAAAACTTGACCAGGCGCTCCTGCTGGTCCTCGGGCTTGCGCGATGAAGGACATGCGGCCGGCGCATCACCTAATCCCGCCACCCCCATCTTGATCCGGCTCGCCAGATGGACCACGATCGGCCTTCGCCAATCAGAATCCCTAAAAAGGGGCGAGGAAACGTATGAACAAACTTCCGGCTTTGGGCCTCATCGAGCGCGCAAAGGCACTGGCGCCCCTGATCGCGCAGGAGGCCGACGAGATCGAACGGACGCGGCGTCTCACCCAGCCGGTGGTTTCCGCTCTCATCGAAAACGGGCTTTATCGCTCGCTGCTGCCGCAAAGCCTGGGCGGCGCCGAGGCTCCGCCGGAAGTTTTCATGCGAGTGCTCGAGGAGATCGCCAAGGTCGACGCCTCCACGGCGTGGTGCGTCGGCCAATGCTCGGTCTGCGCCATGACGGCGGCCTATCTCGATGCGGACGTGGCGCGCGAGATTTTCGGCAAACCCAACGATATTCTGGCCTGGGGCGCGATCGCCAACGAAGTGCAGGTGGTTCCCGGCGGCTATCGCATCACCGCGCGCTGGGACTTCGCCAGCGGCTCGCGCCAGGCGAACTGGCTCGGCGCTCATGTCCAGGTCATCGAGGCTGACGGCACCAGGCGGATGAAGCCGAACGGCGCGCCGGAAATACGCACCATCGTCTTTCCGGCGGCAAACGCCACCATGCATGACGTCTGGGACGCCATCGGACTTGCCGGCACCGGCACCGATTCTTATTCGGTCGAAAACCTGTTCATCCCGGAAAAATTCGCCGCGTTGCGCGACGATTTCACGGCGCTGCGCGAAAAAGGCCCGCTCTACCGGATCACCACCTACACCATGTTCGGGCTGGGCTTCGCTGCGATCGCGGTCGGTGTGGCCCGCGCGACGCTCGACGCTGCGATCGAACTGGCGCGGGGCAAGCACTCGGTCGGTCTGACGGCGATGAAGGATAACAGCGCGGTTCAGGGCCTGATCGGCCGCACCGAAGGCAATTTGCGCGCGGCGCGGGCCTTCATTTATTCCACCGCCGCCGAGGCCTGGCATGAATTGACGCAGACCGGGAGACTCTCGGAGGAAAATCGGGCGGCTATTCGTCTCGCCGCGACCTGGACGATCCATCAGGCGGCTTCGGTGGTCGATGCT
This sequence comes from uncultured Alphaproteobacteria bacterium, assembly GCA_963722265.1. Taxonomy (GTDB): domain Bacteria; phylum Pseudomonadota; class Alphaproteobacteria; order Rhizobiales; family Xanthobacteraceae; genus Bradyrhizobium. The sequence continues at coordinate 58,999 of CAVRKR010000007.1, forward strand.
GCCTATCATATGGCCGGCGCAACTGCCGTGTTCAGGGCGAACAAGTTCGAGCGCCGCTTCCGCGACATGCATGCCATCGCACAGCAGATCCAGGCCCGCGACACCCACTATGAGGATGTCGGCAAGATGATCCTGACCAACAGCGTCATCCCGCGCGGACCGACCATTTAGGCACTCAACCGAATCATGCCCGATGTTGGCCGGCCCGCCGCGGCCGCATCGAACGTCCGAAGGTTGCAAGACGCTGGCCCTGCTCCCAAAAGCAATCAGTTGTTAAGCACTTTCTGAGATTTTGCGGGTATCCGTCGCGAAGACCCGGTTTCCCAATGTTTCAACTACGATCGATCGCGGTCCGCCTGATGCTCGTCATTTCGCTGACCGTGGCAGTGGCATGCGGAATCCTCGGAACGTTCTCGATCCTTCAAGAGCGCGCCCTTATGCGGCTCGCGCTCGATCAGCAGCTCAAACTGCAATATGACAGCGTCATCGCAGCCCTCGACTACGAAGGCCGCGCGGGGCTTGCAGTCAGTGCTGTGATCGCCAATCTGCCGCCCGTGGTCGAGGCGGTCGCCAAGGGCGATCGCGACGCGCTTTTTCCCCTGCTGGAGGCTCCCTTCGCGGCGATCAAGTCACAGGGAATGCCGCTGATCAGTTTCCATGCGCCACCAGCCGTCGCCTTCTACCGTGTCCACGATCCGAAGCATTTCGGCGAGGACATCTCGGCACGGCGTGCCACCGTGGTGGAGTCGAACAAGACCGGCAAACCGATCGTCGGCGTTGAAGCCGGGCGGGATTCGCTCGGTGTTTTCGCCATGACGCCGATCATGAAGGACGGAAAGAGCCTTGCGGTTGCCGATATCGGCATCTCCTTCGGCAAGCAATTCGTCGATAGCGCCAAGCATCGCTTCGGCGTCGACCTCGCCGTGCATCGGTTCGACGGCAAGGCCTTTGTAAATATCGCATCGACCTTTGCCGATAACTCGCTTGTCACTCAGGAAGAACTCAAGAGCGTATTCGACGGCGGTACGCTGCGCCGGGACGCCACCCTCAACGGCCATCCGGCCGCGCTCTATCTCGGGCAAATCAGGAATTACGCCGGGCAGCCGGTCGCCGTCATCGAACTGGCCAAGGACACCACCGAATATGAGGCGGCGTCGGCGAGCTCGCAACGCACCCAGATCGTGGGCACGATCGCTATCCTCGTCGCCGCGGCGCTGCTCGCGCTGTTTCTCGGCCGCGGCATGTCACGTCCATTGACCGCCATTACCGCGGTGATGAATCGCCTTTCCAGCGGCGATACCGACGTAACGATTCCCGGTGGCGACCGGAAGGACGAACTCGGCACCATGGCCGGCGCCGTCGACGTGTTCCGCCGCAACATGATCGAGGCGCGCTCGTTGCGGGAGGCACAGGAAGCGGCCAAACAACAGAGCGAGGCGGAGAAGAAGGCGCTGCAGCGGCAAATGGCCGATCGCTTCGAGGCCGATGTCAAGAGTGTGGTTGGCGCGGTCGCGAGGGCAACCGAAGACATGCAGCGTGTGGCGGCCGAGATCACCGCCAGCGTCAATGGGACATCGGCGCAGGCAACGGCTGCGGCTGCGGCATCCGAGCAAGCCTCCACCAGCATCAACACGGTGGCCTCCGCCACCGAGGAACTTGCCTCATCAGTGGCCGAAATTGGCCGTCAGGTTACCCATTCGAGCGACGTCGCCGGCAGCGCAGTGGAAAAAGCCGGGAAAACCACGGAGATGGTCGGTGGCCTTGCAGCCGCCGGCGAGAAAATCGGCGATGTGCTGCGTCTGATCAGCGCAATCGCCAGCCAGACCAATTTGCTGGCACTCAACGCAACCATCGAGGCGGCGCGCGCCGGCGAAGCGGGCCGCGGATTTGCCGTGGTCGCTTCCGAGGTCAAGGAACTAGCCAGCCAGACTGCGAAGGCAACCGAAGAGATCGCAGGCCAGGTCGCCGCCATCCAGGCTTCCACCGGCGAATGCGTCGCGGCGATCGGCGGCATCAGCGAAACCATCCGGGAGATCAGCGGGATTGCCACAACGATCGCCGCCGCCGTCGAGGAGCAGGGGTCGGCGACCCGCGAGATCGCGCGGAGCGTGCAGCAGGTCGCCGCCGGCACCAGCGAGGTCGCGGTCAACGTGGCGGGCGCGAGCGATGCCGCCGGCCAGTCGCGCGCGCTCACTGACAAGGTTCTTTCGGCTTCCCGCGAACTCAGCCAGCACGCCACCGCACTGTTCAAGAGCGTCGACACATTCCTCGCGGGCTTACGCGACGCCGCTTAGGCAGCAGGCCTGGTCACGCAAATCTGGAAATCGAAAATGGCCGGAGCACCGAAAAAGACAGCTGGGACAGGCAAGCTGAAGAAAAAAAGCCCGACCGCATCCTCCAACCCCGCGGTCGATGCGGTTTTCAGCGCTTACCCAAAGCCAATCAGGACAAAACTACTGGCGCTGCGGCGCCTGATCTTCGACACCGCCAAGACCACCGGCGGCGTCGGCCGGCTGGAGGAAACCCTGAAATGGGGCCAGCCGAGCTACCTGACGACGGAGACAAAAAGCGGCAGCACCATACGCATCGATCAGGTCAAATCCGTGGGCAACCAATATGCCGTGTATTTCCACTGTCAGACCGATCTGGTTGCGACCTTCCGCGAACTTTATCCGAACGAATTCAGCTATGGCGGCAATCGAAGCATCCGGCTGAACGCCGAGGACAAGATTCCGGAGCCAGCACTGCGCCACTGCCTGGCATTGGCGCTGACCTATCATCTGAAGAAACGCAGCGCACGCAACAAATAGCCTGGCCTCATGCGACCAGCGAAGATTCCGCCGGCGCGGACGTTTTGACGGCGACAGCAGGGTTGCTTCGCGCGGTCAATAGCCCAGCGATCTCGGCATTGGGAAGGGCGCGGCTGAACAAAAAGCCCTGCCCTTCGTGACAGCCTTCGGCGCGCAGACAGCCCAGCTCGGCATCGGTCTCGACGCCCTCGGCCGTGATGGTCACACCCAATCCAATGCCGAGGCTGACGATCGAGCGCACGATCGCCTGCGCATCGCGATTGGCGGCAAGGCCGCGCACGAACGATTGATCGATCTTGATCTTGTCGAAGGGAAAGCTTCGCAGGTAACTCAGGCTGGAATAGCCGGTGCCGAAATCATCCATCGAAATGCGCACGCCGAGCGCGCGGAGCGCATGCAGCGTCGCAAGCACCTGGTCGCTCTTTTCCAGAAGCAGGGTCTCGGTGATCTCCAGTTCGAGCCGCTTTGCCGGCAAGCCGGACTGCTTCAACGCGTCGATAACAATCGACAGAAGATTGCCGGTGCGAAACTGCAATGGCGACAGGTTGACCGCGACCCGAACGCCATCAGGCCAGCGCGCCGCGTCCATGCAGGCGCAGCGCAGCATCAAGCCGCCAAGCCCGTTGATCAGGCCGGTCTCCTCAGCGACGGGTATGAATTCCGCCGGCGAAATCATGCCGCGCTCGGCGTGCGGCCAGCGGACCAGCGCCTCGAAGCCGGTGATATGCCCGGTCGAAAGGTCGACCAGCGGCTGATAATGCGGCCGCAACATCTCCTGCTCGATGGCTTCGCGCAGATCGGCTTCGATCTTGCGGCGCGCCTGGGCGCGTGCGTCCATCTCGGCCTCGAAGAAGCTGAAGGTTCCGCGCGAGTCGTTCTTGGCGCGCGAAAGCGCCATGTCGGCATTCTTCAGGAGTTTGTCGGACTCATCGCCATCGCCGGGCGCCATCGCGATTCCGATGCTGGCGCCAATGACAATAGATTGATCGCCCAACAGATAGGGCTCGCCGATCGCCTCCAGCAACCGCCTCGCCAGCAGCACCGCATCCTCGGGCCGCGCCAACCCGCCCTGGACCACGGCGAATTCGTCGGAGTTCAGGCGGGCGAGCGTGTCTTCCTCGCGCAGCATCGACCGCAAGCGCTTGGCCACCGCGCGCAGCAGCTGGTCGCCGATCACGTGACCGAACGTATCGTTGACCACCTTGAAATTGTCGATGCCAAGTATCAGCACCGCGGCCTGGTCGGAGCTGCGCCGCGAATGCAGCAAAATCTCGTCCATGCGCTGCCGCAACGAATTGCGGTTGGGAAGACCGGTTAGGGTGTCGTGCTGTGCCATATAGGTGAGGCGCGCCTCGGCGCGCTTGCGCTCGGTGATGTCCATCAGCGCCAACAAAACCGCGGGACGGTCGCCATAGACCAGGTGGCGCGAATAGATCGCTAGATCAATCAGCGTTCCGTCGGCTCTGACGTGTTTCCAGGTACGCGCCGCCCGTTCGTCGCTGCTTTGACTTTCCGCCCAGGGCGGCGCGGATTCGAAGGCCTGAACCCGGCGGATGGTGCGCTGCTCGAATTCGGCGCGGCTACAGCCGTAATGGGCGATCGCGGCGTCGTTGACGCCCAGTATGCGCTCTTCGTCCAGCGCGCAGACGATCATCGGAATGGGATTGCTGTCGAACAGCAGGCGAAAGGAGGCCTCGCGCTGCTTCAACTCGGTGATATCGACGCGCAGGCCGATGATGCCGCCATCCCTTGTCAGCCGCTCCTCGATCAGGATGCAGCGGCCATCCGCAAGCAATTGCTCATGACGTCCGCCGGGCTGATAGAGCTTGGCGAGCCGTTCGGCGATCCATTCCTCCTCGCGGCCGATCGCTTGCGGATAATCGCCGCGTTCGACGCCGATGCGGATGGTGTCTTGCAGCCGCGCCCCCGGCTTGAACAGGTCGGAACTGCGGCTGTAGATCTCGGAATATTTCTTGTTCCAGAGAATGTAGCGCCCGTCGGCGTCGAGAAACACGATGCCCTGCGGCAGGATATCGATCGCCTCGCGCAGCCGCTTGTGAGACCTTCGCGCCTCCGCTACGGCGGCCTCCGCCTCAGCGCGCATGCGCGCGATCTCGAAGGCGACATTTCGCCGGCCCGGCTTGGCCTGCGCTGGCCGGGCCTCGGACGCGCCGCGACCCTTCGCTGCTACCTTTGTTTCTTTCACTTTCTTGGCCGGAATTCTCGGCATCGACGCCCCACCCGCATTCAGCGCTCAACTTCTCCGATATGTGTCTGAAGAAATGGTATCCCCTGCCGCGGCCGATCCAATCGCCCCCGGCTTCCGCGCGGGATTCTACGGAATTCGTTGCTTGTTTGAGAGGCGGATCAGAGGAGGAAGTAGGAGAAAGATAACTGCCGTGGGGGCTCATGGCCCGCAATGCCCGCGAATGCGTCAGGGAAAATCGGAATATCCGCTCAGCGTGACTGTCCTTGTATTCAATCGTGCACGAGTGCGCGAAATTGCGGCAGTACCGAAAAGGGTTATTGAAGCGTAAAGATGGCTGCCTCGCACACGCGGGGGTCTTCCGACGTGTATGCCGGTAGAGTTAACAAGGAATCGCCCGCCTAGTTTGAAATCTCGATCCGCGTATTTTGCGGCCCCTGGCGCGCGACCAGGGCAAACAGCATTGCCGCATGCGAAGGATGCAGCCTCACGCAGCCATGCGATGCGGGGCCGCCGAGCCGGGCAAGATCATTGGTGCCGTGAATGGCAAAGCCGTAATAGAAGAAGATCGCGTGCGGCATCGGCGCATTGTAGTATTTGCGCGAGAAATAATGTCGCGCCATTGATTGCGGTTGGAATACGCCGCTCGGCGTGCCGTAGCCGCTTCGGCCGGTCGAAACCGGCCAATTGTATCGCGTCGTTCCGTCGACACTCACGGCCATGCGCTGGGACGACTTGTCGATCTGGACCACGACCTCGGCGCGGGCCTGTGTTGAGGCGAATCCGGAAATCAGGCAAAAAACCGCGAACGTCAGCATTCCCTGCCGTCCGCCCGACAGCCATTTCATGATAGCGCCTCGCCAGCCGTCTCAAGAGGACATGATGCGTTCTCGGCCTTGCGTTGTAAAGACAAGCGGGATTGGCCGCATGGCCGGCGGCTAGCCTGGTATTTCAAATCTCCGAATGCGGAATTCCATGCCGGGCGCGCGTGATGTAGGATGCCTTCATGAATCTACGTTCCATCTTCATTCCGCTCCTCCTTGCTTTCGCCGCTGAGGCCAGCGCCACCGCCGCGCTGGCGCAGGACAAGGGAAGCGTCGATCCAAAACCGCTGCCGCCGCTCGCCAACCCGAAAGATCCCAAAATCGGCGCCAAGGAATTGTTCGGCCGCAAGGTCCTCCCCGCGGCAATGCCGACGCGGGTGATCGGTTTTTATGCCCACGGCTGCATTGCCGGCGCGCAGGCGCTGCCGATCAATGGCGAGACCTGGCAGGTGATGCGGTTGTCGCGCAATCGCAACTGGGCACATCCCGACATGGTGGCGCTGCTGGAACGTCTGTCGGTCAAGGTTCACAAGGACGCTGGCTGGCCGGGCATCCTGGTTGGCGACATGTCGCAACCGCGCGGCGGCCCGATGTTCACCGGGCACGCCAGCCATCAAGTGGGGTTAGATGCCGATGTCTGGCTGACGCCGATGCCGGATCATCAATTGTCGCGCAACGAACGCGAGGACATGTCCGCGGTCATGATGGTTCGCGCCGATCGGCTCGACGTCGATCCAACTGTGTGGACGCCAGGCCATTTCACGCTGATCCGCGACGCCGCGCTGGAGCCGAGCGTGCAGCGCATCTTTGTCAACGCTGCGATCAAGAAGGCGTTATGCCGGGAAGCCAAGGACGACCGCAGCTGGCTTTCCAAGATAAGGCCGATGTACGGCCACGACTATCACTTCCATATCCGCATCAAATGCCCGCCCGGCAGCACCGAATGCGAGACCCAGCCGGGGCCACCGGAGGGCGAGGGCTGCAGCGCGGCCGACCTCGCCTTTTGGTTCAAGGATGAGGTGATTCATCCCAAGCCGTCGCCGGAACCGCCAAAGCCGAGGCGGGGGTTGACGATGGCGCAACTACCAGCCGCCTGCCGCCAGATTTTGGCCGCCCCGGACGCCAAGCAATGACATCCTGGCGATGGACTATCGCGGCAGGTCAGAAATGCGCTACTATTCGTCGCCGCAAGCGCCGCAAGCGCCCGGCATAACGGGGACGACGGTCCCACCATCTCAATTCGATCCAGAGAGCCAAACGTCGCGGCAGAACCGCGCGCGGCCCGGTTTTGTGAGCAGCCATCATGCGCATCAGTGCACGCAACCAGATCAAGGGCACCGTTGTCGAGGTCAAGAAGGGTGCAACCACTTCGCATGTCCGCGTTGATATCGGCAATGGCAATATAATCACCTCCGCAATCACCAATGAGGCGGTCGATGAACTCGGCATCAAGGCCAAGGGCCATGTAACCGTCGTCGTGAAGGCCTCCGACGTCATGATCGCGGTGGATTGATCATGCGCGCACCCACCTTCATCGCGCTGGTCTTGCTCGCGACCGCCCCGGTCAAGGCGGCGGAAGAGCCGAGCGGCTGCGACAAGTTCAAGTGGAATATCGACCATGAACGTGCGGTTCTGACCGCGCCGGATCGTGTCAAGCTTGCCTCGGGCCGCGAGCTCATCGCCCTGCCCTCAACGGGGATGACGCTCGCACTCAGCCCGCCGGCGGAGGCCAAACTGCCCGCGCCGCCGGAGCGCGCGCCGAAGGAAGGCACCTTCGCCGGCTTCACCAGCTTCAAGGCGCCGCCCAAGGCCGGCATCTACACCGTCAGCCTGTCGGCGGGCGGCTGGGTCGATCTGGTGCAGGATGGACATCCGCTCAAGCCGAAAGCATTCAGCGGCGCCACCGATTGCGACGGTATCCGCAAGACCATGAAGTATGAGATTTCCGCAAGTCCCTTCGTGTTGCAGGTCTCGGGGCTGAAGGAGAATTCGGTCTCGATCGCGATTCTGCCATCCGAGTGACCGCTGGCGCCGGAGCCTGCCCTAGGGTAGGCTCCCTGCAAGGGCGGAGCCTGACCTTTGAAAAAATCGCCTGCGTCCGCCGGCATTTGGAGACTTTACCCGGTCCATCAGCCTGTTATTGTTTTGCCCGCGATATCCGGCCGACCGTAAGTCGCCGGGATCAGGGGAACGGCGCTTCCGCTTGTCGCATCCCGTATTTGACCATTGCCTGATGGCGCGCGCGAAAGCGCGTCCCGTCTTGGCACGGAGCGCGCCCATGTATCGGCTTGCCGGAGTTTTTGTCGTCTTCGCGTTCTTGTGCGGATCGGCCCTCTTGCCCGCGTCGGCGCAGGACAGGAACCTCACGGTGTTCGCCGCAGCGTCGATGAAGAATGCGCTCGATGACGTCGATTCTGCCTATACCGCAAAGACAGGCGTCAAGATCGTGGCGAGCTACGCAGCAAGTTCGATGCTGGCCAAGCAGATCGAACAGGGGGCGCCAGCTGACATCTTCATGTCAGCCGATACGGACTGGATGGAATACGCGGTCACCCGGAAGGCCATCAACGAGACAACGCGGACCAATTTGCTCGGCAACAGTATTGTCCTGATCGCGCCGAAGGACGCCAAAGTCGACAAGGTCACGATCGGCCAGGGCTTCGATCTCGCCAAGCTCGCAGGCCAGGGCCGGATCGCCACCGGCGATGTCAGCGCGGTTCCGGTCGGCAAATACGCCAAGGCGGCGCTGGAAAAGCTCGGCGCCTGGCAGGCGGCCGAGCCGAAATTCGCAATGGCCGAAAGCGTGCGGGCGGCGCTGACGCTGGTGGCGCGCGGCGAGGCCGCGCTCGGAATCGTCTATGCCACCGACGCGCAAGTTGAACCCGGCGTGAAAGTCATCGGCACCTTCCCCGCAGATTCCCATCCGCCGATCATCTATCCGGTCGCCGCGACAACGTCCGCGAAGCCGGAAGCGGCCGACTATCTCGCCTTCCTGCGTTCGGCAGCGGCAAAGACCATCTTCGAAAAATACGGTTTTACTTTCCTGATTCGCCCGACCTCCTGATCGCGCCCTTCGTGTTCGACATCTCACCAACGGAATGGACGGCGATCGAGCTTTCGCTTCGCGTCGCGACGGTCGCGACACTGGTGGGGACTCCGCTCGGGATCGCGGTGGCGTGGCTATTGGCGCGCCGCGAGTTCTGGGGCAAGGCGTTGCTCGACGCGCTGGTCCATCTGCCGCTGGTGATGCCGCCGGTCGTCACCGGCTATCTGTTGCTTTTGACCTTCGGTCGGCGCGGTCTCGTCGGGGCGTGGTTGGCGGATCACCTCGGCATCGTATTCGCTTTTCGCTGGACCGGGGCGGCGCTCGCCTGCGGGATAATGGCGTTCCCATTGCTGGTGCGCCCGATCCGGCTGTCGATCGAGGCGGTGGACCGCAGGCTGGAGCAGGCGGCGGGAACGCTGGGTGCTGCGCCCTGGCAGGTATTCCTGACGGTGACATTGCCGCTAGCGCTGCCCGGCATCCTGGCGGGAATGGTGCTCGGCTTCGCCAAGGCGATCGGCGAGTTCGGTGCGACGATTACGTTCGTGTCGAATATTCCGGGCGAAACCCAGACCATTTCGTCGGCGATCTACTCGCTGATCCAGACACCGGACGGCGACACCGCGGCGCTTCGGCTGGTCGTGGTTTCGATTCTCATCGCGATGACCGCCTTGGTCGGCTCCGAATGGTTCGCGCGGCGCGCTGTGCTGCGCTTGCATGGAAATTGATCATGCTGCGCGTAGACGTCTCAAAGCGGCTTGGCAAACTCGTCATCGAAGCTTCCTTTGCGAGCGAAGGCCGCGTAACCGGACTGTTCGGCGCCTCGGGCGCGGGCAAGACTTCGCTGATCAACATGATCGCGGGGTTGCTGCAGCCCGATCGCGGCGTCATCGTCATCGACGACGAGACGCTGGATGATACCAGCGCGAAAGTGCACGTCCCGGTTCACGGCCGCCGGATCGGCTATGTGTTCCAGGATTTGCGGCTGTTTCCGCATCTCGACGTGCGCCAGAATCTCGACTACGGCCGGCGCATGAACCGCCTTGCCCAAGATGCAGCGCAGTTCAGGCGCGTCGCCGATCTGCTGGATATCGGCAATTTGCTGGATCGCCGCCCCGGCCGCTTGTCCGGCGGCGAGCGTCAGCGTGTGGCGCTCGGCCGCGCGCTGCTGTCGCGGCCGAGACTGCTGCTGTTGGATGAACCGCTGGGGTCGCTCGATGAAGAGCGCAAGGAGGAGATCCTGCCCTACCTCATTCGCCTGCGTGACGAAGGCGGCATCCCCATGGTCTATGTCAGCCACGACGCCGCCGAAATGCGCCAATTGGCGACCCAGGTCGTGATGCTCCAGCGTGGCCGCGTCATCGCGTTTGGCGGCACCGAGATATTGCCCGCGGCGCATGCGGCGGCTTGATATCGGTCATCTCCAAAAATGCGGATGATTTCCGGGCCGTTTGATCCAGATCAAACGGCGACACGAAGTTGGTCTTGCGAATTGAACGCAATCGCATTGCAACGCTACCAAGGATTAGGGCTGCTTCCCATTTTATGGAGCAGCGCAACTGCCCCTTAATGCCTATCGCCTATGAACGGGTGCGAAGAACCAGCCGTGAATTGTCACGCGCCTTCGCCGCCAAGGCGGGGATCCCATGTCGGGCAATTTTTTTCAACGGATTGAACAGAGCCGTTTCTACGACTGGACGATGCGGCTACCGATCTTCCTCTACTCGCTTTACGCACTTGTCCACGACGTCATCAATTTTTCGGATCAGGTCGCGCAAGAGCCCGCGATGTGGGCGCATGCCGATGTCGGTGTGATCGTGGCCACGCTGGCACGCGTCTCCCAGTGGATGTTCGTGGCGCTTCTGGCGGTGCTTCCGCTGATTCGCCATCGCCCGATTGCGAAATCACAGGCCTTGCTGCCGCGCTTTGCCGCGCTGGTCACGGTTTGCATTCCGCCCTTCTGCGTGCTGCTCGAACGCGCCCCTCCTGACTTCCTGTGTAATCTGCTGGCAGTGATGGCAGGAGTTTCCGCCAGTATCCTCGGCGTCTTGACGTTGAGTTTCCTCGGGCGCTCGTTCAGCGTGATGCCGGAGGCGAGGCGCCTGGTTACTGCGGGGCCTTACAGCATAGTTCGCCACCCTTTGTACCTGTTCGAGCTCCTCGGCGTTGCGGGTATCCTGTTGCAGGTGCGCTCGCTGCCGGGAGTAATGTTGCTGGCGCTCATCGTCGTGCTGCAGATGGCGCGCGCACGATGGGAAGAAGCGGTGCTTGATCGCGCTTTTTCGGAGTTTGCGGCCTATCGCCAGCAAGTCCCATTCCTGATCCCGCGCGATGCACGCAGCATCCTTGCATTGCTCCGCGAGGATCCGGTCGCGCGCTGCCGTTCAGCCGTGGTCATGAGTTCTGTTTTCGGCCTGCTTGCCGCAGTCGTGATCGCACTGCCGAGGTTAGTCAGCTAAGGGGCATGACGCCATGTTCGGGACGCTTCGCTTCCTCCTCGCCTATCTTGTCATCCTCAGCCATCTGGTCGGCACCGAATATGTCGTACATTTCGGCTTCTATGCCGTGCGCGGGTTCTTCGTCATATCCGGGCTGATGATGACAGCGGCGTTAAACGAAGTGTACGGCTTTGACGGGCTGCGCTTCTGGAGCAACCGCGCATTGCGGCTATTGCCGCCTTATTATTTCGTTTGCGCCCTGACGCTGATTGCGATCGCCGTTGCCCCACATCAAGCTGCCGCATACATGAAATTCTGGCGTGGCCTGCCCGGCGCCAGCGACCTCCTGATCAATCTGGCGGTGCTGCCGTTGCAGTTGTCCTATGGCTCGGTACGATTGGTGCCGCCATTCTGGTCGGTCGCGATCGAGATCGACATGTATCTCCTGTTGTATCTTGTGGTCTCCAGGCAAATGAGCTGGGCGTTGATATCGCTCGTCACGGGGCTCACGCTCCAACTGGCCTGCGTCTATGCCGGCTTCAACTGGACGCTTATCTATTTTACGGCGCCGTCGGCCGTTTTTCCGTTCGCCGTGGGTGCGGTCCTGTATTTTCTCAGGCAGCGCGGCGGGTGGGTAGCTTCGCCGCTTGCCGCGACATGCGCTTTCGCCGCGTGGATTGCCAATATGCTTGCCGGCGGCACCGTATTTGCCGAATCCTACGTCTTTGGCTGGGGCTATCTTTTCGACACGCTCTGCTTTGCCGTCGTCGTTTCCGGCCTCTCCGGCCTTTCCGGCCGTCAATTTGGCCCGCTGGTCGAGCGCATCGATCGAATGTTCGGCGAGTGGTCCTACTTCGCATTTCTGGTGCATTGGCTGGCAGGCTTCGTGGTGGCGGGCGTCCTGTTCGGCGGCGAATGGCGGGGCTGGACCCTGGTGCTTGTGGTCACGCCGGTCGTAGTGGCGGCGAGCGCCGGTCTTGCGATGCTCAATCGGCGGTTCGTGGAACCGCTGCGCAACAGAGTGCGCTATTCTCGGCGAAGAGCGGGACCGATGACGTCGCTCGCGGTACCAGCCGAATGATCCGTGGCTGCGGCCTCAAATTCCCGCGACCGATGACCAGAAGCTTGCAAGCCTGCGCTTGAGCGAGTCGAGCCGCGTCGTCGCTGGCACCTCCTCGGGATCCTCTGGAAGGCGGAGACCGATGACATTGACCCTCCCGCCGCTGATGCTGCGCGCCACCAGCACAATTGTGTCGAGTTCCAGCGTCGCGCCCTCCTTCGGCGCATGGTCGAGATGAATGTCGAAATAATCGGCGAGCGTTAGTCTGGCCTGATCCTCGCCGACCGCCACGCCATAGACCTCGGCCAGTTCGCCCAACGTGTGGTCGCCGGAGACCGTGAAGTCTCCGAGCAGATGCGGGTCGGGCGCCGAGCTCGGCAGCATATCGACAAAGAAGCGATCGAGTGCCTCGGCCTTTTCCGGTGGCGCCAGCAGATAGATGTAGTCGCCGGGGCGAACCGGGTCGGCTTCAGTCGGCGAGAGGATATGCTGGTCGCGGATCACCAGCGTCGGCTTCGACCAAGACGGGATCAGGCCGCGCCGGAAATACAGGCTTTTCGGCCGCACGGAATAGCCGACCAATTGCTGCTCGAGTTGCCCCGGCAGATCAAGTTCGACCCGGCGCGGACCGCGGTCGGACCGCGGCAGAGCGACATGCAGCCGCCGCGCCGCCGGCGCCAGCGTCCAGCCCTGCAACAACAGGGAAATGAAAACGACCACGAAGGCGACATCGAAGTAGAGATAGGCCTTGGAGAGCCCGACCAGCATCGGGATCGAGGCCAGGAAGATCGCCACCGCGCCGCGCAGGCCGGTCCAGGCGATGAATATTTTCTCCCGCCAGTTGAAGCGAAACGGCGCCAGGCACAGAAACACCGCGAGCGGTCGCGCCACCAGCATCAGGACCAGCGCCACGATCACCGCGGGCATGATGCTGACCACGAGCCGCTGCGGCGAAACCAGCAGCCCGAGCAGGACGAACATCACGATCTGCGCGAGCCAAGTCGCGGCGTCCAGAAATGTCACTACCGAATTATGCGCGCGGGTCGGCCGGTTGCCGATGATGATGCCGGCGAGATAGACTGCAAGAAATCCCGATGCATGCGCGGTCTGCGCCGCGCCGAAGATCACCAATGCGGCGGTCGTGACGAACGGCGCATGCAGGCCCTGCGGCAGCGCCACGCGATTGAGCGCCAGCACCACCAGGCGGCCGCCGATGACGCCGGCGATGGTACCGAGCACTGCCTCGCGGGCGAGTTCCAGCATGACATGGGTGATCGAGCTCTCGCCGACTGAAATCAATTCGACCAGCATCAGGGTGAGAAACACCGCGAACGGATCGTTGGTGCCGGATTCGGCCTCCAGCGTCGCGCCGACCCTCGGGCGCAACCGCAGACCATGCGCGTGCACCAGCAGGAATACGGCCGCCGCGTCGGTCGACGCCAGCACGGCCCCGACCAGGAACGCCTCGGTCCAGTTGAGGTCGAGCACATATTTGGCGACCGGCGCGGTGATCAGCGCCGTCAACAGCACGCCAATGGTCGCAAGCACCATCGACGGCGCCAGCACGGCCCTGATATTTTGAAACCGAGTTCTCAAACCCCCGTCGAACAGGATCAGCGCCAGCGCCACCGACCCTACGAGATAGGTGGAGCGCAGGTCGTCGAACGGCACATGCCCGGGACCGGAATCGCCGGCCAGCACGCCGATCAGCAGAAACACCAATAGCAACGGCGCGCCGAAACGCAGCGCGAGCAGGCTCGACAGGATGCCCGCCATGACGAGCACTGCGCCGAGCAGAATGGCTATGCTGACCGAGTTGAGAGAGGCCATGGCTTCCGCAAAATCCCTGTAATTTCATCCTTATCGTCGCCACAGTTCGACGCCAACCCATTTCTGCCGATGGTCGGGTTTGACGGTCTCTATTCCAGCCATGCCGGCGTGTCGCGGCGATGGCGTTGACGCCGCGGTTGTGTGAATCTGCGAAGGAACTCGAATCAGTCCTGTTTGACGGCACGGTCTGACCCGACACGAGAATTTGACGATGGACCTGAACGACATCATGGATTTCCTTCACGCCAACGCGCGATCGGTCGGCGCGGAGGTCTCATCGCCCTGGTTCTATCTGCAGTTCGGGCTGATGCTGGCCGCGGCCGGCATTGCGCTGGCGGCCGATTCCGCTATTCGCGGGCGCATCGACGTGAAATCCTTCGCGCAGGGCTGGCCGCTGCCGTTGCGGCACTTCGCGCGCGTGCTGGTCGGCAGCGCCTCCACGGCCGTGTTTGCAATCCTGGTGATCGCGGCGCGCGTGGCGATGTATCATTCGACCTGGCCGAGCCGTAGCTATCTCTTGATGGTGGCGGCCAAGCTCGCGGTGGCCTGGTTGGTGATCCGGCTCGTGACCTCGGCCATCCGCAACGCCACCCTCGTCAAACTGGTGTCGGTGGCGGCGTGGTGCGTGGCGGCACTGAGCATCGTCGGCCAGCTCGATCCGGCGATCGAGGCGCTCGATTCGGTCTCGGTGGTGCTCGGCGGATTACGGCTGACGCCGCTGGTCGTGATCAAGCTGGGGCTGTTGCTGATTGCCGCCCTTTGGCTGACCAACATCGCCAGCAATTTTGCCGAGAACCGGATCAACCAGTCCACCGACCTGACGCCATCGATCCAGGTGCTGCTGGTGAAGATGATCCGGATGGGGCTGATGGTGACGGCAATCGCCATCGCGCTCGGCGCGGTCGGAATCAATCTGTCGGCACTGGCGGTGTTCTCCGGCGCGGTCGGCGTCGGTATCGGCATCGGCCTGCAGAAGATCGTCGCCAACTTCATCAGCGGCATCATCCTGCTCGCGGACAAATCGGTGAAGCCCGGCGACCTCGTCACCATCGGCGACAGCTCCGGGCGCATCAGCGCGATGAAGACCCGCTACATTTCCGTGGCTGCCGGCGACGGCCGCGAATTCCTGATCCCCAACGAGGATCTGGTGACCCAGAAGGTCACCAACTGGACCTACACCGACAAGAATACGCTGGTGAAGGTCAATTTCGGCACCAATTACGACGCCGATCCGAGGCAGGTCTGCAAGCTCGCGATCGATATTGCGGCCGCCGCGCCGCGCGCCATCAAATCCAGGACGCCGAACTGCATCCTCACCGAATTTGCCGAGGCCGGGATGAAGTTTTCTCTCACCTTCTGGATCGCGGACCCCGACGGCATGGACAATGTGAAGAGCGAGGTGATGTTGTCCCTCTGGGAGACCTTCAAGCGCGAGGGCATTCGGGTGCCCTATCCGGTGCGCGAAA
Organism: uncultured Alphaproteobacteria bacterium; assembly: GCA_963722265.1. Taxonomy (GTDB): domain Bacteria; phylum Pseudomonadota; class Alphaproteobacteria; order Rhizobiales; family Xanthobacteraceae; genus Bradyrhizobium. The sequence goes on from CAVRKR010000007.1 coordinate 74,676, forward strand.
TCCGCGTCCGCGGCGGCGCGCTGCCGGTTGACACCACCGTGGAGGTCTCGAACTGACTCAACCGGCCGGCGGCCGCCACCGGCAGGACGGTTCCGGCGGTCTCCAGCCTGCCGCCGGCAGCTTGCGCTGACAGCGCCAATCATTAAATTAGACCTTCAAATCACCGCTCCCGCAAAGACGCGATCCGCCCATGAGCTATGTCGAAGCCACCGAAACCTCCTTGCGCAAGACCGGGCAGATCAAGCTGCACGGCCCAAGCGGATTCGCAGGCATGCGCAAGGCGGGCGCGCTGGTGGCCAAATGCCTCGATGAGCTGACCGATATCATCAGGGCGGGCGTGTCGACTTCGCGGATCGACGAATTCGTGCGCGAGTTCGCCTTCAGCCATGGCGCCTATCCCGCCACGCTGATGTATCGCGGCTATCGCTATTCGACCTGCACCTCGATCAACCATGTGGTCTGCCATGGCATGCCGGGAGACCGGCTTTTGAAGGAAGGCGACATCGTCAACATCGACGTGACCTTCATCGTCGAGGGCTGGTATGGCGATTCCAGCCGGATGTATGCGATTTCGCCAGTCGCGCGCAAGGCCGAGCGACTGATCGAGGTGACGTACGAGGCCATGATGCGCGGCATCGCCGCCGTGAAGCCCGGCGCCACCACCGGCGACATCGGTCACGCCATCCAGAGCTATGTCGAGCCACAGGGCATGAGCGTGGTGCGCGATTTCTGCGGCCATGGGCTCGGCCGCATGTTCCACGACGAGCCGAACATCATCCATGTCGGCCGCCCCGGCGAAGGCGTGACGCTCAAGCCCGGCATGTTCTTCACCATTGAGCCGATGATCAATCTCGGCAAGCCGCATGTGAAGATCCTGTCCGACGGCTGGACCGCGGTGACGCGCGACCGCTCGCTGTCGGCGCAGTTCGAGCATTCGGTCGGCGTGACCACGACCGGCGTCGAGATCTTTACCCTCTCGGAGCGCCACAAGGAAAAGCCGCCAGCGGTGTGATGTTGGAGCAGCCTCGCGGGGTATGGGTCCCTGCTTGCGCAGGGACGACGCATCAATATGACGCGCTGGCGCGTCATAAATCTCTCCGATTCTAATTTCAAAAAGCGTGCAGACACAGCATCGCGATCTCGCCGCGCATTTTCGCGCGAGTTATGCCTGAACTTCCAGCCCCCTTGAAGGACAGAGGGCGCAGGGAATGCCGGGCGCTCGGATAGCGCCCGCAGCCTTGTGTGCGAAACAGAAAAAGCACACAAGCATAGTCACCACGGTCACACCGGAAACACCCGGCATTCCCCGCGCAATGGTTTTAACGGTTTCCTCCGCGCTCTCCCCGGTGACCGGGCTTGTTTGCCACCGTCATCGGCGGATATCGCTTCCGCCAACTTGACGCCAGCGTCGGGGCGTCAGGACCACACGGCTTCGCCGTCCGCACCAGCGTCGTTCGTCAGCGCGCCGTTTGGCCCGCCCGACGCTGCCTGCGTCCACCGCATCCCGTTCCGCGTCCGTGACGATCGCGAGCCGCCCCTCCTGAGGAACGGGACGGCGGGCATATATTACTGATTTGGGTCCGGTGGCAAGCAAAATTTCGGAAAATCAGAAAGTCGAAATGGTGGTCTTGGCCTAATCGGCGGCCAACGCTCCTGCCGCAGCCAGCATGGCGGTGGCAGCAAACGGGAGCCATTGAAAGAGTTTCAAGGCTCCGCCAAGACGCAGCGAAATGACCAGGTAGATCGCGGCGTAACCGGCGAATTGCGCGCCAACGAGCCAAATCGCCATGCTCTGATGCCCACGCATCCCCAGAAAGAGCAAGACTGCGGCCGACAGCGCGAAATGGACCGTGATGAGATGCTACATGCCGGTCAGAACGCCGGCCAGTAGTCGGTCGGTCACGGCCGATTTGATCGGCTGATAGAACATCTTTGCACCTGCGATGGCGTGGCCCGCCGCGCAGAACAAAGCCATCAGCCCGCCAGCAATCAGCCACCCGTTCACGATGAAACCTCCTTGTTCACAGCGAGCCTCCCTGCGCTGCAATGTCGCTCAGACACAGGCGGGCTGGCCTGCGCCCCTCGGCGGAATCCTTGAGTTTGACAAGTCCGGAATAGGCCCAGCCGCGCCGATGCGATTCGACCGCGGACGGCGGAAGCCCGAAGTGGCGTAACCGGACCAGGGTGCCCGCGCCGTCGGGCTCCAGCAGGAACTCCACGGTCGACTGCCCGGGTTTGAGACCTTCCACGCCACCCCAGGTGAACGTCACCTTCTTGTTTGGAATGACTTCCAGATAGGCCCCCTCAATGGTGAGACCGGAAGGGCCAGAGATCAGGAATCTTCCGCTGGGTCGGGCATCCGCCTCCACTATTTCGGCGAGCCATGTCTTCATCTGGGTGGGATCGGTCAACAGACCAAAAACGGTTTCGGGCGACGCCGCGATGCGAATCTCAAGCCGAACCTCTCGACCCTCGTCCAGATTGCTCATTTCTTCACCTTGCTCCGTTCGATCCCTTCGGCGGCGGTCTTCAACCGTTGCGATGACCCGCTTAGGGCGGGCCAAACTGCGAGCTATTTCCGAGCATCCGCGAGTCCAGGCGCGGCAGCAGCGATCATGCGAATGAACCGCGACATCGACGTTCGCCACATCCTATCTGCCACCCATGTGCCGACACTCGTAATACATCGAACGAGCGATCCCGTAGTCGAAGTCGGGCACGCCCGCTATCTGGCTCAGCACATTCCCGGCGCAAAGCTGGTCGAACTTTCGGAGCCACTTCACACACCTTGGTTAGGCAATCGTGACGCCATCCTCGATGCTGTGGAACAATTTCTTACGGGAACGCAGCGAGCGCGGGTGTCAGAGCGTCTACTAGCTACTGTTTTATTTGCAGACATTGTTGGATCAACCGAACGTGTTGCAGCCATCGGCGACAATCCCTGGCGCGAATTGCTGAGCGAATTCTATGTGCAGGTCCGAGAAGTGCTGCAACGTTATCGTGGACGCGAGATCAGCACCGCGGGCGATGGGTTTCTTGCTGCATTTGACGGCCCGGCTCGGGCGATCCGCTGTGCCAAAGCGCTTGGTGATGCGGCACGACCCCTTGGCTTAGAAGTTCGTTGTGGCATCCACACCGGCGAATGCGAACTCATCGGCCAAGATCTCGCCGGTGTAGCTGTGCATATCGGTGCCCGGGTAGCCGCGCTCGCAACCCCGGGCGAGGTGTTGGTATCGCAAACGGTCCGTGACCTTGTGGCGGGCTCGGGCTTGGCCTTTGAAGATCGGGGATCACACAGCCTAAAGGGCGTGCCAGACGAGTGGCGCCTGTTCCGCGCAGTGCTGAATTGAGTTGTGCGGTGGTCCGTCACCCGAGCGCAGTTAGCCAAGCTCCGTCCATAGTTGGGTGGCGATCCTGATCTCGGGTCCCTCCCATTCGTCCAGCGGGCTCGCGTTCGCTCGATCAAGTACGGTCCTCGCTTCTTCTCGCCGGCCTTCCTCCGCAAGCAACCGGGAAAGGTGCGTAGCGGCTCTCAATCGATAAACAACGGCTCCCTGCTCGGCGGCTAAGCGTGCCGCAGTTCCGAAATGTCGCTCCGCTTCCCGCGCATCGCCGGCCGATTGTCTCAAAACGAGTTCTCCACGTAGCCGCCATAGCTCGGGAACGAAGACACCTTCTTCCGGAGTCCGCGATCCCTCGAGCAACCGCGTCACCAGAGCCAGCGCTTCAGAGTTGCGGTTCGCGGCGGCGAGCGTATCGGCCATGATGATGCCAGGAAGCATCCCGAGGAACCCGTAACCGAAAGTCGCGTCGTAGGATGGTTCCATCTGTTCGAGCGCTGCTGCTATATCCCCCTCCAGCGCGCGTGCCGCGCCCAGCATGAACGATCCGACGGCCCTGGTAGCTGGAAAATCGTACCTGACCGAGACCTGCATCAGTCGTTCGGCGAATTCGCGGCAGCCGCCCGGATCCCCGACAATATGAAGCGCGAAGCAGCCGACGCTATTGAAAAACGCCAGCGTCAACGGATGTTGCAGGGAATTTGAAAGCGCAAGGCCATCGTCCAGTGCCGGTCTTACGCTGCGCGAGCGCCCCGCCAGTCCCAGCGCCAACGACCGTACGCAATAGGCGCAGGCTCCCGGATCATGTCCGGCATACACGTAGGAAAACTTGTGGTGACGATCGCGATCGTATTGTTCGATGCCTTCTGCCGTGTACCGGAGCATCTCCTGGGTTTGGCCCTTGAAATAAACAAAACCCCAGCGATGATGCAGGGCTTCAAATTGCAAATCTTCGTCGCCAATCTCCCGGCTGATGGTCATCAGCTCGTCACCTCTCAACTCGGCCTTGTCGAGTCGCTGATTCCTCGCCGCGTTCAGATACAATCCCCAGGTCGCCTGAAATAATTGCGGTTTAGCGCTTGCCGTCGTGGCGAGAGTCCGCGCTTCCTCCAGCGCCAATTCGGTCTCGCTGGATTGCGGACCTTTGTGAAGGGCGAGCGTCGCCCCCAGCCTCAACTGCGCTTCTAGTTTCAGATGCGTGCGCCGTGCCGGATCGGCGACGCGCTCTGCTTCCGCGAGCGCGGAACTGAGATTGGCGACGGACTCGGCAAACGCCAGACGCTGGCCGGAACGATCCGCGGCAAGCAACCAGAAATCGAACGACTTCTCCCGATCATCGGCGCGGCTGTAATGGTGCGCTATCAACGTAGGTTCGCTTTCGCCCGTCGCCGTGGATCGTGATTCGAGATGGCGCGCAATTTCATTGTGCAGTTGTTGCCGGCGGCTGCGTGAAAGGCTCTCATAAGCCGCTTCCTGCACCAGCGAATGGTTGAAGCTGTAACTCAACCCGTCTTCGTCTCCGGCCTCGAAAATGAGCCCCGATTCGCGCAGGCGGACCAGGGCCGCCCGCAGGTCGCTGTCGCTCACACCGGCGACCGCTTCCAGCAACGCGAAGGAGAATTGGCGCCCGAAAACCGAAGCGATCTGGGCGATGTCCTTGGCATGACCCAACCGGTCAAGCCGCGCCATCAATGAATCCTGCAAGGTTAGAGGAACCGCGTTCGGGCCGACCAACCGCAAATCCATCACGGCCTTGGTCAATTCCTGGGCGAACAGCGGAACGCCGTCACTTCGCGCGATGATCTCCTGGACCAGGGAATCGTCCATTTGCATTCGATTGGCGACTTGCCGGATCAGAGCGGCACATTGAACTTGCCCTATCGGCTTGCAATTGATTTGCGTGCCCTGGGCATGCTCGGACCAGTTGGTCTTGAGTTCCGGACGATGGGTAATCAGCACCAGCGCGTGTTCCCGCCCGATCCGCTTTAGCAAACGGTCGATCAGCGTCTGCGTGGTCTGGTCGCTCCAGTGTGCGTCTTCGAACAACAACAGCACCGGGCCGTCCAGCGCCATCATCAACAGGTCTTCGACGATGGCGAGCGTTTCGTTCTTGCGCTGATTGGGAGTCATCTCGACGGGAGACAGGGTGTCTTCGACCGGAATCTCGAGCAGTTCGGCCAGCAGCAAATTCGACGAACGCGAGTGCCGGCCAACCCGTTCAAGCGCCCGCCCGATACGATCCATGTTTTCCTGGGTCGATACGCCACGGCCGATGTCGAGCCGGTGACGTAGTAATGTCTTGATCGGAAACAGCACGCTGTTGCGGTGATAGGGCGAACATTGGCAGCGCAGCAAGCGATGGGGTTCCTCCCGCACCCGCTCGGCAAGAGCTTCCAGCAAGCGCGACTTGCCCATCCCGGCTTCGCCGGCCAGCAGCACGACGTGTCCGTCTCCCCGGGTCGCGCGCTGCCAGGAGTCGTACAAGAATGCCAGTTCGCGCTCGCGTCCGACCATGGGGCCCGCGGCCGCGGCGTGCGCGGCTGCGAAGCGGCTTTCGCTCGCGCTCTCGCCAAGCGCTTTCCAGACCAGCACCGGCTCGCCAAAACCCTTGATCGCCTGCTCACCGAGAAACGAATAGTCGAAGAAATCCCCGGTCAGTTGATGCGTCGAGGGGCTGACCAGCACGCAATCGGGTTCGGCCGCGGACTGAAGACGCGCCGCCATGTTGGGCGTGTCGCCGACGACGGTCTCCTCGCCGGCGGTGCCAACACCGGATGCGCCACCAGTGACGACGAGCCCGGTCGCAATTCCGACGCGGCACTGCAACGGCAGTCCATCCGGCCGCTTCAGCCGTCCGACTTTCTCCACGGTTTCAAGACCGGCCCGGACTGCCAGTTCGGCTGCATGCTCCAACGCCAGGGGAAAGCCGAAATACACCAGTATTCCATCGCCCAGATATTGCGCGATATAGCCGTCATATTTGCCAACCGCGGCAACGCAGGCCTCCCGATACTCGCGCAGCAAGCGGATAAGGTCTTCGGGATCCAACTCACTTCCGAGCGCGGTCGAGCCGACCAGATCGATGAACACCACGGTGACCTGGCGGCGCTCGGTCAGAGGTGTGGGTTGAGGCGACAGCTGGACCGGCGCGGTTGAAACCGGGGATGAAGCCGCGGCCGGACGAAACTTGCCCGCAGCCGCCAGGAATTTGCGGCGGTGGCCAAGTGATAGCCCCAATTTCTCAAGGTCTTGCTCGGTCAGGTCCGGGACCACCGTCAGGTCGATATCGTGACCAGCAAGAACCGCGCTGTATTTTTCGAGGCCTAAGCCCTGCAGCCACAGCATGAAATCGGACATCGAAATTTCCTACAAAAGACGGTCACTTGCAGCATTATCCGCCAATACCAGACATCGACCCTGCAATGATCTGATGGACGCCGTCCAGCATGAAATGCGCTACTTCCCTTACACGGGCGATTTCATTTCTTCTTCTGCACGATGAACGTGCGCTGCAATGCGGCCGGCGATGTCGACGGCGTGGGTTGCGATCGCAAAATGCGCGGCCCCATCGATCGTGGCCAGAGTGGCGTTGCTCGTGAGTTCACAAAGCAACGCGTTCGCGCGCTGCACGGCTTGAGGGCTTGCCCCACCGCGAACGACGAGGAGGGGAATCTTGATGCTGTCGAGCAAAGCCGCCGACAGCGGGAAGCCATACGCATCGGCCCAATCGAGAATATTGACCGGCGTGGTTTCCACGGCATAGGCGCGCAAGCGCGGGGGCCATGAGGCAAAGGTGCCGGCTCCCCCGTAAAAGTCGATCATCGCGGCGATCGCTTCGACATTCCCGCCCGCGAAGTCGGCGAAATAGGCGTCGGTCATCCGATTGAACGCGCAATAATGCTGGTGCTCTTTTCCCTCTCGCAAAATGCCGACAGCCGGCGCCTCGATTACCACGAGGCTTGCGAGAGATACCCGATTGCGGAGCGCTACAGCCAGGGTTACGAGGCCGCCAAAGGAATGGCCGACAAGATGAACGCGGCCGCCGGCCCGGCGAATAACCAATTCCATCGCTTCGGCGTTGCGTGAAATCGAGGGATCGCCTGAGTTGCGTCGTTCGCCGGTTCCACCATAACCCAGCAGACTCGTGGTGATGCTTCGAAACTCGTTGCCCCACGCGGCGATGACGGGCCGCCACGCCGCGCCGGTGCTGCATGATCCCGGCAGCAGCACCACGGCAGGGCCAGATCCGCATTCATCGTAATCGATGCGGCCCTGCGCTTCGTCTATCATGGCGAACGTCCTTTCCGCCGGTGATTATCTATCGAACAAACTTGCGCCAGGGCAGCAGCATCGAAACACGGTCCTTATAGCGGCGATAGTCCTCGCCGAAGAGATCGACCAGATCACGTTCCTCCAGAAGGATACCAACGAAGATATAAGCCGTGGTCACTGCTGCAAACAGCAGATGCCCTGCTGTCATCGTGGCGGCGGCCCAAAATGCGATGATGAAACCAAGATAGATGGGATGCCGGACGAACTTGTAATAAAGCGGAGTGCGGAAGCGCGGTGCCGGCATCGGACGACCGGTCAGATTGTTGGCAACTTGATACAGCCCGAACAGCTCGAAGTGATTGATCAGGAACGTGCTGGTCAGCACGATCAGCCAGCCGATCAACGACAGACCGAGGATAGTCATGGCAATCCGCGGATCGGTGATTTCCCAGACCACAGCAGGGATCGGACGCCACTGCCGAAACAACAGCACGAGCGCGAGGCTGGCGAACAACACGTAGGTGCTGCGCTCGACCGGCTTCGGCACGAATTGGGTCCACCATTGCTTGAACTGCTTGCGCGCCATGACGCTGTGTTGAATGGCGAAAAGGGACATCAGGATAAGATCGATGATGATAGCCTCGGGCAACGGTGCGGCCGCGCCTGTGTCGATAGTCTTGGGCACCGCCAGGCCCGATACGAACCCGATGGCGTAGAGGAAAGTCACGAAGAATAAGGCGTAGGATGCAAATCCGTAGATGAAAGCGAGGAATCTGCCGATTGGACCGCCGTTCGTTTCCTCGCTTATGGCCTGAATTTGGGTCATGATCTCTCTCCTCGGGTCGAACTGCCTGGAAACCGCGAGGATGCAGGTGCTTGAGACCAAATGACTTTGTCCGAAGCTCGATTTTTGCTTGAGGTGAGCTTGATTGTTTCTTGAGACGCGCGCGGGTTTTGGGAGTGCCGCCGTTGCAGTTTATCTTTAGCGATCATAGGCTTGATACCGAACGGCGTGAGCTCTATCGGGGTTCCGAGCGCATCGCTCTCGAGCCGCAGGTGTTCGACCTGCTGGTTTATCTCCTGCTGAACCGCGAGCGCGTCGTCAGCAAGGATGATCTGTTCGCTTCGGTCTGGGGTGGGCGCGTTGTCTCGGAGTCGACGCTGACCAGCCGTATCAACGCCGCGCGTAAGGCAGTCGGCGACAGTGGCGAAGACCAGAAGCTGATACGTACCGTGGCGCGCAGGGGCGTCCGTTTTGTTGGTCTCGTTGATATCAGGTCAAACAGCGCCAACCTCATTCATGCCGCGGGATCTCAGGATGAGATCCTTGAGCAGCCGCGCCCAGCGATGCCGCTGCCCGATCGACCCGCGATCGCTGTGCTTCCTTTCACCAACATGAGCGGCGACCCCGAGCAGGAGTATTTTTCCGACGGCATCAGCGAGGATATTATCACCGCACTGTCCAAGTTGCGCTGGTTCTTCGTGATCGCGCGCAACTCGTCGTTTACCTACAAAGGCAAAGCTGTTCACATGAAGCAGGTCGCTGAGGAACTCGGCGTCGGCTACGTTGTCGAGGGCAGCGTCCGCAAGGGCGGCGACCGCGTACGCATTACGGCGCAGCTCAATGATGTGGCAACTGGCAGCCATCTCTGGGCGGAAAAGTACGATCGCAGTTTGGCAGACGTGTTCGCGGTACAGGATGAAATTACCGAGGCCATTGTCGCTGCGATCGAACCACAACTCTATGCCGCGGAGAATTTTCGTGCCCGGCGCAAGCCGCCGGACAGCATGGATGCGTGGGATCTGGTGATGCGGGCCTTGTCGCATTATTGGCGGGTGACGCGTCAGGATAATGTTGTCGCACAAGCGCTTCTGGAGAAGGCAATCGCTATCGATCCGAACTACGGCCAAGCTCTCGGAGTGCTGGCCACTAGCCATACGTTCAGCGCGCACATGGGGTGGGCGGACATGGCAACTGTCATGCCGATCGCCGAACGCGCTGCGCTGGCGTCGATCCAGGCCGACAGTGAGGACCCTTGGGCGCATCACGCACTTGGCAGCGCATCGTTGTTCAAGCGGCGCTTCGAAGACTCGCTGGCCGCGTTCGAGTCGGCATTAAGTCTCAATCCAAATTTCTCGCTAGCCCAAGGTTATTACGGCCTGGCCTTGTCGTATTGTGGCCGCTGGCAAGAGGCCAGCGTGGCGGCGCAACGAGCGTTGCGACTGAGCCCCCGCGATCCCTTCGCGGCAATTTTTTGCGGCATCGCTGCCTATTCTCACTTTGTCGGACGCAATTATGACGAGGCGATACGCCTCGCAAGCGAGAGCATCCGGCAACGCGGCGACTTCGTCGGTGGTCATCGGGTATTGACTGCAGCCGCCGGCATGGCGGGCCGCGACGATTTGGCCAAAGCCGCATTGCTCGAGCTTGAACGGGCGCAGCCTAATATTTCCCTTGGCTGGCTTGCCAGCCATATGCCGATCCGATACGACGCTGATCGCGAACATTATTTGGAAGGGTTCCGTCGTGCGGGTCTGAACTAGCAAGCCCGCAAGCCGGCGAAACCGGGCGCGCGAACAGCGCGAGGCTTGACGGGGTGGAGCGGGTCCGGCCCGCTCGAAACAAGCAGGCCAACAAATCTCCGAGCGCATGGTGCGCCACAATGTGGGCATCGACTGCCATTCAGGAAATCGACCGTGTTCGGGCGTAGCAACGGCGGGCCGCCATCTCTTGGCACATTGATAGCAAAGAGGAAACGAAAAAAGCGACGCCGCGCTTCGCCTATTGGAAAGCTCCGCGCAGCGAAAAACAATGTGCAGACAAATCTTTGCAAGCGAAGCGACGCGCGAACGAAGTTCGCTTTATCATGCTATCAAGCGGTCGGTGGTCTACGCCTCGCCGGTCCTGCGCTATCCTTCGCCAAACCGCCATCGGACAAAACCAGGACAAGCAGAACGCGAGCAGGTTCCGCGCGGATTTGGCGCAGTTGATATCCCGGGTCTTTGTCGACCCGCAGATGCAGATCATGTCTCTTAGCCGGTCGAGGACAGACCGCCGGAGCTGCCGCGGTTGCCCCGGTCGTAAGCAACTCGGGCGCAGGAAGGAGCCAGGCAGACCGGTCCCAATCGGACGTGATAATGTCCGGTATTGTGGATAGCGGACGCTAAAGCTGACATCGCAAAATCGACGCGACTGACCCCTTTGCGGACGTTCACCACCGTCGCCGGGATGTCCGCTCAAAGAGCCAAAGCGAGCTTTTAAGCTTCGTATTCCGAGAAAAGCAATGGCAAAACGGTAAGCAAACCCGCCGGCCTTCACTCGCTCGCCGAAGCGTTGACGCGCTCGGTCACTTCGATCAGGTACGGCTGAAACCATACCTCGTCGAGTTCGCGCAGCAGCGAATTTGCCTCAACGATCAGGTCCGTCGCCTGACCCACGGAGCCCTCTTCGGCAAGAACGTCGGCGGCGAGCGTTAAATAGAATGGCAGGTTGCGCCGGAAGCCTGTATTGCGATGTTGCGCGAGTGAGGACAAGAGAGCCGGCAAGGCATCCTTGTCTTGCTTTGACCAAAAGCGCGACCATGCTGCCGTAATCGGGCCCAGGTTGAACCATTGCCGGATCTGGTACTTGAGGCAGGTCTGCGTTAGTTCGTCGGAAAGTGCATCGACCAGCGAATAATTCTTCCGGAGAGCAGCGAATACCGCGTAATGCCGCAGCACATAAGCGAGTGTCAGGGGATGTCCAAGTAGTCGCGCCTTGGCCGTGGCCGTCTGCATATCCCTTTCGCCATCTTCGATCGAACCCAGCAACTGCTTTGCAGACCCCAAAAGGACCAATGCTGTTATCTCCGGATCGTGACCAAACCGGTCGGCTAACCCGTCCGAGGGCACACGATCGGCATGGTTGAGCGCGCGATCGAGTGCAGCCGCCGATTCGCTAAAGTGGCCGCTCCATAGCAAGAAAAATCCGGCGAAACGATTGCCGATCATCAATGCGATCGGATCACCGGTGTCTTCGCCGAGCTGAATGATACGCTCGGTATATTCGAGTCCTTTTTCCGGGCTTCCGCCGCCCGCACCATAGAAGCTGACTTGTGGGAAAAGCGCGTGCAAGAGCCTGCCATTTTCGCCAAATTGTTGACAGAGCATGTCGGCATGTTGGGCAATCGCCATTGTGCGGGGGTTGGTGTACCCGTTGATCGTCATCGAAACCGGAGCCAGCTCCACATACAGGTCAAGCTCAAGCCGTTTGTTGCTATCGCTTGCCGGCAAGGTGGGGATGATTTGCGCCCCTCTTTCAAACCAGCGCATGGCTTCCACGTACGAAAAGCGCGACTTGAAGAACAACGCCGCCGCGACGATGTGCGGCAATGCGTCTTGCAGCTTTTCGGCATTCAGCAAATGCATAGCGATTAGCTCGGGTTGTTCGCGCGCCGTCTCTGGAAAATGGCTCTCGATCGCTGCGGCGATGTCGGCATGAAGCTGCCGCCTGCGTTCGCGCAGCAGCGTGCCATAGGCCGCGTCCTGCACAAGGGCGTGCTTGAACAAGTAGGTCGCGTGGGGCGGCACGCCTTGCGGGAATAGCAAACCGGCCGTAACGAGACGATCGAGCGCCGATCTCAACGCCGCCTCGCGCTTGCGCGCCACGGCAGCCAGCAGGGAATGGGAAAACTCCCGCCCAATCGCCGCCCCGATCTGCGCGACCTCCTTCGCAGGGCCGAGCCGGTCCAACCGCGACATCAGCGAGGCGTGCAGGCTGGCTGGTACTGCCAGCGCCCCGGACGGAACGGCGCCGGCTGCGCGCCGACCCTCTTCTTCACTTCCAGCTTCAAGCACCGCCTTCGTCATCTCTTCCACGAACAGCGGAATGCCGTCGGTACGCTCTACGATTTCCGCCATTACATCTGCCGGTACCTCATTGGTCCCGACTAGGCGCGTCACAATGGCAGCCGCTTCAAGCTCGCCAAGCCGGTTGAGCGTCAGGTTCGTGACATGCGGCTGCCCGGCCCACGGCGCGTTGAATTCGGAGCGAAAAGTCACGATCAACAGCACCGGGAGAGTTTTTACGCGATCCACGGCCCGTCCGAATGCCTCCAGGCTTGTCGGATCGACCCAGTGCGCGTCTTCGATGATCATCAGCACCGGTCGTTGTCCGGCCAATCCGGCGAGCTGCGTCATCAGGGCTTCCTGCGTCCTTTGCCTGCGCTTCTCGGGGGCCTGGTCGCACACCGGATATCGCCCGTCATTCGGCAGCGATAACATCTCGGCAAACAGCGCCGCGTCCTCGCTCGAGGTTTCGGTCTGCGACAGCATCCCATCGAGTTTGTCGAGTTTTGCTTGCGGCGTGTCCTCGTAGGTCAGCCCGGCGGCACGCTCCATTTGGCCGATGATCGGATAGAGCGCACTGTCGGTGTGTTGCGGCGAGCAGAAATAACGCAAGCGGGTATGCGGTTCGGCCGCGACCCATTCAAGCAACGCTGCTGTGAGCCGCGACTTGCCAATCCCGGCCTCACCGGAAAGCAGGACAACCTGGCCTGCACCGAATTTGATCCGCGACCAACGCCGCTGTAACAGCTCAATTTCTTCCTCACGGCCAACGAGGGCGGTGAGATGGTGCGCACGCAGGGCATCGAAACGGCCTTCCACCGAACTTGCTCGTAACGCCGCCCAGGCCCGCGCCGGGCCAGCGATACCCTTGAGGTTCTTCGGACCGAAGTCCTGAAGCTCAAAGAGGTTTCCGAGAAGTTTGCGCGTCCCTTCTGCGATCACGACCGTATTTGGCGCTGCGATCTCCTGTAGGCGTGCCGCGAGGTTGGGCGTTTCGCCGACGATGCCGCGCTCCTGCGCCTGTCCCGATCCAACCAGGTCCCCGACGACCACGAGCCCTGTCGCAATTCCGACGCGCGTTTGGAGCATCGCGCGCGTCTTCAAGGCGCTCACCGCCGCGATCAGTTCCAGACCAGCGCGCACGGCCTGCTCTGCATCATCCTCGTGAGCCTGGGGATAGCCGAAATAGACTAGCACGCCATCGCCCATGTACTTCGCCACAAACCCGCCGAAGCGGGACGCAGTTTCGGCGACCTTTTTTTGGTATGCCGAAATGACCTCTCGCAAATCCTCAGGGTCCATGCTGGTAGACAGAGCTGTCGAACCGACCAGATCCGAAAACATCACGGTCACCTGGCGGCGCTCAGCGGAATCTTCGGGGTTCGGTTCGGACAGCGCAGGCTGCGGTGCCAGGCTCACGCCTGCAAGATCAGCAATTGCTTCCAGAAGCTTCTTTCGATGGCCCAACGACACCACACCGATGTCCTTGAGATCGTCGTTGGTCAGCCGGGCCAACAGCTCGAAGTCGATGTCGTTCGCGCGGAAGATCTCCGCATATTGGGCGAGGCCGATCCCGTTGAGCCAACCGTCAATGTCCAAGTTCGGCCCCCCGGGACCATGCGAGCGGCTGATTTCGAAGGCTGACGAATGCTGCCCGCCAGATAGCAGCATAACTGCCTCGTCACGCTATACCAGACCGATTTGACGCGAAACCGGCGCCATTCGCCATGTTAAACGGACGACTTGGCAACTGGTGGTGTCGCTCGCTTAGGCAAATTGGACGTCACAATCGCACATGGACGTCTGCTTTCGAGGGTAGGGCAGACCCACCGCATGCTCGCGGCGATGTCGCCTATTGTGGCCCTTCGCGTCTATCTGGGAGGCTGATCGAGATTACCGCTATTTGAGGTGCCGGACCACCCAGCAACATCGGGGGATCCACGATGCGTAGTGCTAGATGGCAGAGCATCGCAGACTTGCCGATTGGAGCGCATCGCGGGCTGCAGCATCATAGGGGAATCGCGAGGGAGTAGTGCCCATCTTCATAGGCCGTGGCGCGCCAGGAAAGCATGTGCCGGGGCTGTGGCGGCTAAATTTCACGAATGTTGGGTTGGTGATCGCGGTATTAATTCAGATAGACCCGAATTCCGAAGGCGGCCAAAGGCAACAACGGATTGGCAGCGCCATTTTCTCTGGGATATTTCTGCCTGAAAAACAAGACGACGACGCGGGCTGACGGTTTCGTGCTAGGATTGCTTGTCCGTGTCGAACTTGAGGGGCGCCTCATGTATAAGAAAGTTCTTCTCGCTTATGACGGTTCAATTGAAGGACGGCGGGCATTGCGGGAGGGAGCGAAGCTCGCGCAATTCTGCGGCGCAGAAGTCTTCCTGCTAGCCGTTGTAGAAACTGCCTCCAGCGTCGCCGCTTTGGAAGGAGGCGTCATGACCTCGATGGACGAGCAGTTCGAAACTTATAAGGCGATCCTTGCGGAAGGCGTGGAGCGGCTTAAGGCCATGGGCTTCTCGCCGACGGCGCGGCTGGGCATGGGAGCCGCTGGACAAGACATCGTCGGCATCGCGGAAGAGATCGGAGCAAATCTCGTCGTCGTGGGTCATCGTCCAACTGGGCCGCTGGCGCGATGGTTGTTCGGCTCCGTCGGCACCTACCTCGTGAAACATCTTCACTGCAGTGTGTTGGTGGCCCAAACCGAAATCAGCGACGATCAGTTTTCCCAACTAACAATGGCCGCCGGTCATAGGTAGTTCTGCAGGGCGAACCAAGTGGTGCAGGGATTAGCAACGACCCTGCATTGGGACCCTGTGCATACTTCATCGCACGTAGCCTGCGTGACAAGATCGGAGCTGGAAATTGCCCAAAAGTCACCAGCCTGCGCCCAAGCCCGACGCCGGGAATTCCCCGCGTGCAAATGAACCATGTCGTTTCGTAAAATAAGGCTGTTTCGCCGAAGAGAATACTCTGTAGTGTCTGGCAGAGGCCGATGCCCGCATGGAAGATCGAGCCGATTTTCAGAGGGAATTTATTCCGTGGACAAGGATATCTTGCGGAAACTGGAGCAGCGTCTCGGACCGATCCACGCAAGACAGCGATTGGGGATCGAGAAGGATCACGAAGCGCAAGTCTTTGGCCAAGGGCTTACCTTCTTCCATTTGGAGAACTCGAGTGCGGCGCCGGCGATCATTCGAAATGCGCTGAAGCTGACGGGCCTCTATTGGCGTGCCCGCCGGAGTGCAGAACGCGTCACTGTCAGGCGAAACGACCTGAGGTTCGCTGCGTTACCGTCACTTTTCGACGGCTATACCATTCTCCATATTAGCGACATGCATGTCGACATGAGTGAAGCCGCCATGCAGCACCTGATCGAACTGGTCGACGGCATGCAATACGATCTATGTGTTCTAACCGGGGATTATCGAGGAAAGACTTTTGGACCGTTCGAGGCGGCGCTCGAGGGCGTGGCAAAGGTGCGAGCGCATCTAAAGCCCCCGATCTATGGTGTGCTCGGCAACCACGATACAATTCAGATGGTTCCTGCAATGGAGGCCATGGGCATACGAATGCTGCTCAACGAATGCGAAGGGATCGCGCGCGGTGATCAGCGCATCTATCTGGCCGGGATTGACGACGCCCACTTCTTCAGGGTCGACAACATCGAAAAGGCCGCATCGCAGATTCCGAAAGACGAGTTCTCGATCCTGTTGTCTCATACGCCGGAGATTTATCGTCAGGCTGCCCA
The DNA here is from genome assembly GCA_963722265.1 of uncultured Alphaproteobacteria bacterium. Taxonomy (GTDB): domain Bacteria; phylum Pseudomonadota; class Alphaproteobacteria; order Rhizobiales; family Xanthobacteraceae; genus Bradyrhizobium. The sequence continues at coordinate 90,870 of CAVRKR010000007.1, forward strand.
TGCCAATTTCAATCTGTTGCTAAGCGGTCACACGCACGGTGGGCAGCTTTGTCTTCCTGGATCCATTCCTATCAAACTGGAGGCGGTGTTGCCGCGACGAATGGGGGCGGGAGCCTGGCAGTATCACGACATGACCGGCTACACCTCTGTGGGTGCTGGATCGAGCGTCGTTCCTGTGCGGCTTAACTGTCCGCCGGAAATCACTCTGCATTGCCTTCGGCGCGGCTGACGGCGAGCTAATTTGGTCTGTCGCGCAGGTGGACCTGGTGAGATGCCCCCCAGAGAACGTCGAGCCGATTTCGGAGGAAGTTATCCCGTGGACGAAGATATCTTGCGCAAACTGGAGGAACGTCTCGGACCGCTTCACGCGAGACAGCGATTGGGCATCGAGACGGACCACAAGGCGCAAATCTTCGGCCAAGGCCTCCTCTCCTTTCACATAGAGAACTGGTATCCGGTCCATTCTGTCATTCGAAACGCACTGAAGCTGACCGGTCTCTACTGGCGCGGACGCCGGAATACGGGACGCGTTCTCGTCAAGCGCAATGACGTTATATTCAAGGAGTTGCCACCGCTTTTTGACGGCTTCACCATACTCCACCTTAGCGACATGCATGTGGACATGAATGAAGCTGCCATGCAGCGCCTGATCGAACTCGTCGACGGCATGCAATACGATCTGTGTGTTCTAACCGGAGATTATCGAGGGAAGAATTTTGGACCATTCGAGGCAACCTTGGACGGCGTCGCACGAGTGCGAGCTCATCTAAAGGAGCCCGTTTATGGGGTGCTGGGCGACCACGATACCATCCAAATGGTTCCGGGGCTGGAAGCCATGGGAATACGGATGCTGCTCAACGAGAGCGAGGTGATCACGCGCGGTGATCAGCAGATCTATCTAGCCGGAATTGATGACGCGCACTTCTTCAGGGTCGATAACATCGAAAAGGCCGCATCACAGATCCCGAAAGACGAGTTCTCGATCTTGTTGTCTCATACGCCGGAAATATATCGCCAGGCGGCTCATGCCGATTTTAATTTGTTGCTGAGCGGGCATACGCACGGTGGCCAGATCTGTCTGCCAGGATCTATTCCGATCATACTTGATGCAGTATTGCCTCGACGGATGGGGGCAGGAGCTTGGCAGTATCACAACATGACTGGCTACACCTCTGTGGGTGTTGGATCGAGCGTCGTTCCTGTTCGTTTCAACTGTCCACCGGAAATCACCCTGCACTGCCTTCGTTCGGGCTAATGGCGGGCTAATATGGTTCGTCGCGCAGGTGGGCCCGGAATAGAAGACGGGACAGAATTAGCGCGCCAATAAAAAAGATCCCGACGCCAAGCGCTATGTCTGCGATCGTCAATGAAAGTGCATCGCGGCATGCCAGCATCGGAAATAGGGATTCGGGCACATGGTCGAGCCCGAGCGCCTGGCTGCTCGACTGCAAGTTTAGGCGGCGCTTCACGAAGCTGGTGAACAAATCGCCTGCCATTGCCGCGCCTGCTACGATGGCGCCGATCGTCAGGTTCAGGCCGATTAGCGGTGCACTCGCGGCGGTGACGAGAATCGAGACCACAATCCCGCGGATAGTTTTCGAGTGACCAAACAACGACCGCCCATCAAAAAATATTGTTCCGGCATCAAGTGGAAGGGAAAAACGCGGGCCAAAAATCTTCTTCGCAACGATCGGTGTGCCGTTCGCCAACGTCATTAACACCAACAATTGCAGGATGTGCAGAAGTTGCATCCGTTGAGCTTATCTTAACCCCCGCCGACTGTCATTCAGTTCGACGGCTATTACAGATTCTGATCTCGCCAAGGACAGAAAACAAAAATTCACGTGAAGAGAATCGAACGAGACCTATGAGTTATGACGATCTTCCTGAGTTCAATCGCCTCTCAGGACCCTCTTGGAATGGTCCCAAAGTTCATCGGCTTCGTGTTCGAGCTGTTCGAGGTGCTTCCTCGTGGATTCGGTCATGCTCTGAATGGCCACATTCTTGAGAGCAGCTTCGGAAGTTTTGACCGCCTCTAAGAATGCCTTGGCGTTTTCGATGACTTTCTGTGCCGATTCAAGCAAGCTGCGATAGTAGTTCTCGTCGTTCACCCGTCGCTCCTGGGTTTATTAGATTGTGGGCTGTCGACTCGGCGAAAGTTGGGTGGGTTGAACGCATAATGTCGGACGCAAAAGGCCCGGCATTGTTGCCGGGCCTTTCTTATTGTTGAGCTCTGAACGGTTGGACTTAGAAATCCATACCACCCATGCCGCCCATGCCGCCGCCACCCGCAGGCATGCCGCCGCCGCCGGCGTTCTTCTTCGGCACTTCGGCCACCATGGCTTCGGTGGTGATCAGGAGCGCGGCCACGGAGGCTGCGTTCTGGATCGCCACGCGAACCACCTTGGTCGGGTCGATGATGCCCTTGGTGATCAGGTTGACGTATTCGCCAGTCTGCGAGTCGAAGCCATAGGAGTATTGGTCCTTCTCGAGGATCTTGCCGACGACGACGGAACCGTCCTCGCCCGCGTTGATGGCGATCTGGCGCGCCGGCCAGGACAGCGCCTTGCGCACGATGTCGACGCCGGTCTTCTGGTCGTCGTTCTTGGTGCGCAGCCCCTTGAGGTGCTCGGAGGCACGCAGCAGCGCGACGCCGCCGCCCGGCACGATGCCTTCTTCCACGGCCGCACGGGTCGCATGCATCGCATCATCAACGCGATCCTTGCGCTCCTTGACTTCGGTTTCAGTCGCGCCGCCGACGCGGATCACCGCGACGCCGCCTGCGAGCTTCGCAAGACGTTCTTGCAGCTTCTCGCGGTCGTAGTCCGAGGTGGTTTCCTCGATCTGCGCCTTGATCTGCGCCACGCGGGCTTCGATGTCGGCCTTCTTGCCGGCACCGCTCACGATCGTGGTGTTCTCCTTGTCGATCATCACCTTCTTGGCACGGCCGAGCATGGCAAGCGTAACGTTCTCCATCTTGATGCCGAGATCTTCCGAAATCGCCTGACCGCCGGTCAGGACCGCGATGTCCTGCAGCATGGCCTTGCGGCGATCGCCGAAGCCCGGGGCCTTGACGGCAGCAACCTTGAGGCCGCCGCGCAGGCGGTTGACGACGAGGGTAGCGAGCGCTTCGCCTTCGACGTCTTCTGCGATAATCACAAGCGGTTTGCCGCTCTGCGCCACGGCTTCAAGCAGTGGAAGCAATTCATTTAACTGAGACAGCTTCTTTTCACTGATGAGGACGTAGGCATCTTCCATTTCAACGCGCATCTTGTCGGCGTTGGTGACGAAGTAGGGCGAGATGTAGCCGCGGTCGAACTGCATGCCTTCGACGACCTCGAGTTCGGTCTCCAGCGACTTGGCTTCCTCAACCGTGATGACACCCTCGTTGCCGACCTTCCTCATGGCATCCGCAAGGAATTTGCCGATTTCCGCGTCGCCATTGGACGAAATAGTGCCAACCTGGGCGATTTCCTCGTTCGAGGTGACCTTCTTGGAGTTCTTGACGAGGTCGGCGACCACGGCTTCCACAGCCAAATCGATACCGCGCTTCAGATCCATCGGGTTCATGCCGGCGGCAACCGACTTGGCGCCTTCCCTGATGATGGCAGCGGCCAACACGGTTGCGGTGGTGGTGCCGTCGCCGGCCGCATCGGCCGACTTGGAGGCGACTTCGCGCACCATCTGGGCGCCCATGTTCTCGAACTTGTCCTCAAGCTCGATTTCCTTGGCGACGGTGACGCCGTCCTTGGTGATGCGGGGCGCGCCGAACGACTTGTCGAGCACGACGTTACGGCCCTTGGGGCCGAGCGTCACCTTGACGGCATTGTTGAGAATATCGACGCCGCGCAGCATCTTGTCCCGCGCATCAACGCCGAATTTAACTTCCTTACTAGCCATGATGTGTTCCTTAAAATGGTCTGAGTAGAAGGCGCTTATGCGGCCTTCTTCTTGGCGGCGGGGAGATCGGTCAGAACGCCCATAATGTCGCTTTCTTTCATGATCAGCAGTTCCTGACCATCGAGCTTGACCTCAGTGCCTGACCACTTGCCGAACAACACGCGGTCGCCAACCTTGAGATCGATCGGGATCAGCTTGCCAGCTTCGTCGCGGCCCCCTGGTCCAACGGCGGTGATTTCCCCCTGAGAGGGTTTTTCCTTGGCAGTGTCCGGAATGATGATGCCGCCAGTGGTCTTCTCTTCGGCGTCGATACGCTTGACCACAACGCGGTCGTGAAGCGGACGGAATTTCATGTTGTCCTCCTATTTTCTGATTGTTTTTGCTTGGACTAAATAGCAGTCGAGGCTAGCGAGTGCTAACCACCCTGCAAGTAAGCCCCGCATGCGGGGCGTACAAGACCTTCGCGAAACGATATTCTGCTCAGGGTACAATAACTACTTAGGACCGCTGGCCGCTACCAAGGCGCAACCACGGAGTTGCCGCAATGATTTTGAAACTCATTTCTTCGTCTTGGGCTTGGCTTTCGTCTTCTCGACCGACGTTCCCGCAGCCTCCCGCGCAAGCCGCTCGGCCTTAAGCCGTTCGCGATTGTTTGAAAATGCTTTCTGCGCGATTTCGTGCTCGGTCATTGCCTTTTCGGCGTCGACTTGGCGAAATGCCTTACGCGCTTCGCGCTCGACTTTGGTGATCGGCTTCGGTGGTTCAACTTCGCCCGGTATCTTCATCACTTCGCCTTTCAACCTCTTACTATTCTGGCCGCCGATCAGTTTTGTTTCCGGTCAACGCGAACATCGGAGCTCTTCTGACCTTTGAGCAAGCGAAAGGCCTAATCGTCGGCATGAGCAGTAACTTCGGTCAAGCTGTCGATATCGTAATTATCGAGAGTGAAAGCCGGTCGCTCATTTTCCCTTCGTCTTCAAGTCCTCATCGTGCGGTCCTAAATCGCCGCTTTGCAGAACGGCTACTTGCCCACGAAATTTCCCGATATCCTGAAGTAGTTCGTCGCGGTCTGGTCCCGATGGAAGCTTACGTGCGTTCGCTTGTAGCGCAGCCCCCGTTTCTTCCATCGCCTGCAGTCTCGCTGTCCTCATTTCCTTCAGCCCTCGTTCTTTTTTTGCGCCAACCAGTCGGAGCGTATTCGCGTGAAGTTCGACGGATTTCATGCTGCGCTTGAGAGTGCCGCTTATTGATGTCCACGACTTACCGGCGGCGATCAGATCGACAAGTCGCTCATCCTCTTCTGGCGTCCAACGTACCCTCGGCATCACGCAGTCACTTTCTAGCTTTTTGTTTCAAAAATTGGCGGGAACCAGATCGTAGGAACCTCTGCTTCCGCAAACATAGATCTTGGCTGCGGCGGCACATATCAAATCACGATTGGCATCGAAGGCATTCAAATAGCCCGACGCATCGGGGCTGGCATCTGGTTGAATTCGCCTCAACGCATCTTCGTTTGTAAAAAATGATGCCTCTATAGCGCTATCATGCCCCCAAAATCGCACAGCACGCCGCGTCTGGTCATATGAACGACTATGATTCGGAAAATCAATCACGTGATCGACGTTGGTTAAGTCGTCGTCGATCCGCGACCATCCTGACCGGGATGGGAGTCAGCGAAACCTCATCATTGAAGACGCGTTGCAACGTTCGCTCGGCCGCCACAACAATTTGGCCGTGAATTTGCCGTTCAATGCGGCGAAGGAAGCTCAACGGGTATCTGCCACTCATTAGGTCAACCTCGCTGACACGCTCCCACATGCTGTATTAGTCGTAGATAAGCGCGAATGTCGTTTTTACGAGTCACCGTGGAAGTGCCGCATGGCATCACAGCCGGCTTCTCCAGCCTCGTAAGAACTGAGCCGTTTTGAGCTGGATCAATTCCGTCAGGTCAAACACAGCCCGGCCGCCAGATGTCTGCTTTCAGGGGTAAAGCGGAAGTGAAATCGGCAATACCAAACCCGTAAATGGTCCGACCGACGACACCACCAAAGTGTCCGATCGTCGTCCGTATCGCCGGTCCGGCGCACGGTTTGCAGCGGGGATCTAACGCAGCGAGAGCGGTCGATCGACGCAACAGCGAGCAATCGACGTGCGGAGAAATCGCTGGCCCGTTGATGCGTGAACAACGGTTTCGGGAGAACGGAAAAACTCGATTGCTATGGGAAAGTTAGCCCCATCGAATGCAAGATAAAGCGAACTTCGTTCGCGCGTCGCTTCGCTTGCAAGAAGTTGTCTGCACATCGTCGGCAAAGGCGGGCACGCGAGTCTCAAGGGAATGCGGCTGATCTAGCCATCGCCTGCATTTACCATTTATTAACTCTCCGCTTCGCGCTTTGGCGAATGCGTGAGAGAGTGGTTTATCGGATGAGAGGGGGGTAGCTCATTCTCGAATGAGAGGGGATCAATGATGAATCAGCTAGCAGAGCGGATGAGGGTCGCGGCTCTTTCGATGAGCCCGGGACACTTGATCGACAAATTTCTGGACTGGCTCGAGGAACTGAGGGTCGCAATGGCGCTTGTAGAAATCGACGGATTGGCCCGCAACGAGGCGCGAACCAAGGTGCTGTTCGATTGATTCGGCGACTAAGGCGCGATGGCGCGGTCGAACCGCCATCGTGCTTTAGCTATTATTGGCCGAGTTCGATGGCATAGGGCCGTTGAAACAGGTCGGCACCGGTCCATCAGGCACAAAGGGCCGCCTCACATGGGGCGGCCCTTTGCTCGTGAGGATCAGCTAGCCGCCGAGCTTCAGTTGACCGTCGGCGTGCGCAGCGCGAGCGGCTCGACAATATCGAGGATCGCGCCGGAGACGTCGTTTATGCGAAGCGTCTTGTCTCCGAAAAACGATCCCTCGCCATCGCAGGCGGATATTCAGATGACGAAAGCCATCATCGACCTCGCAGGGCCGCTGGGGATATCGGTGCATGACCACATCATTGTCGGGAAAAACGGGCACGCGAGTCTCGAGGGGCTGAAACTGATTTGATCCGATGTAGCCCGCATGAGCGCAGCGACATGCGGGAGTAACGTTTCAGGTGAAATGCCGAATCCCGGATTTCGCTGCGCTCATCCTTGCTACGCTTGCTGACATGAGCGGGGCCTTGCCGGCACTAACCACCAAGCGCGCCGTCGATCGAAACGTCACGGCCGTCGCGGTTCTTGCCGCGGAGATTGAGCTTTTCGCCGTCAAACGACAAAGTCCATTTCAGGTAACGGTCGGCTCCCGGCGCCAGAAGGTTGAACAAGAATGTGCGGCTGTCGAGCCACGTCCCTTTGGCCGCAATCACGCCATAGGCGGTTGGCTCGCTCTTGCGATAGAACCCGTCAAGTCCGATCGGCCCGCTGACCTTGAACGACGGGGCGAGCACCTCCAGCTCAAAATGGGGCTCTGGATCCGTCAAGCTCAGCGAAAGCGATTTCAGGTTCAGCGCGTTGGCGGGAAATTTGTATCGTTTTCCCGAAACAGCCGACGCGATCTCGGGGGCTGCGCCAACCTCGGTCGGCTTTTCAGTCGAGACGTTGAGGACGGCATTCGCCAGCAGATTTGCGCCAGCGGGGTTCGGCGGCAACGCCGTTGCGGACTTGACCGCACCCGAAATATAGCCGGCGAGCTTCCCCAGAGGACAATAGTCCCTCGCCGTCGTTACCGCGACGATGTCGAGCTCCGGAAGAACCATGATGAGTTGGCCGTGATATCCGACCGCCATGTAGACGCGCCGGTCGGGAAGAGCCCAGAACAAATTGGAATAGCGCAGTTCCGGCTCAAAGGACGTATGCATGTCGATGGTGGCGTGGGTCGTCCTGTCGACCCAGGTCGGCGAAAGAAGCGCGTTGCCGTCCCACTCGCCATCACGCAAATACAGATAGCCGATCTTCGCCATGTCGCGCGGCAGCAACGCCAGACCGAACCCTCCGATCGCCGTGCCTTGAGGATCGCGGCGCCAATTTGACACGCTGATCCCTAGCGGGCCGAAAAGCTTCGCCTTCGCGTAGTCCGCGGCGTTCATCCCCGTCAGCTTGGCAAGGATGGCGGAAAGCAGTTGCGTATTGCCGCTGCTGTAGTTGAAGACCTCCCCCGGCGCGCTCGACATCGGTCGATCGAGAACGAACTTGACCCAATCCGGGCTGCGTCCCATTTCTATCGCCCCATCTGGCCGCCCCCCGTCCAGCGGCTCCTTCCAGTCGATCCCGGAGGTCATATCCAAGAGGTTCTGAACCGTTATGGCGCGCTTCTTGTCATCGTCACCGACGAGGTTTCGGTCACCAAAAAACTTCAGCGCCGGATGGTTCAGGCTATCCAGCAGGCCGTCTTTATAGGCAATCGCCATCAAAGTTCCGATCACCGCCTTGGTGACGGAATTGACGGCATGCGGAATGTTGGCGGTATAGGGAGCGTAATAGGCATCGAGAACGATTTTCCCGTGTCGCACGATCAACAGGCTGTCGAAGCTGCGGCTTGTTCCAAAATCGATCAGCCTGGCAAGCGCCGCCGAATCCATGCCCTGCGCCTCGGGCGTCGAGGTCTGCCATTGCCGGGTCGGCCAGTCGGACTCTGTCGCGTCCTGGGCATGCGCGACGCCGCTACAGATCAGCGCCGCCACAACGAATGGGTTCAGCGCTGCTTTCCAGGCGGTCTTCATGCGCACCTCATCGAGAGCCGCTATCGGGCTCACCGTCGGCCGAAAATTGCGATTGCGAAATGTAGCTTCCCGCACCGTCCCGTCAATTGTCCACTGAGGGCTGCGCAACCTTTGCTAGCCGCGCCTGGTCCATCGCGGCGGACCCGGCGGCGGAATGGTCACGGCAAAGCTTGGCCGCGCCGCGTGGGCGTCGTAATAGGCGGCGAGGTGCCGGGCCCGGGATACCGCCTCGGCGCCCTCGGGAGCAAGCCTGACCCGCTCCAGGATCGGCATCAGATTGATGTCGGCGAAGGTGAATTGGTTGCCGACGAGATGGCCGGTCCGTTCGACCGCGCGATCGAGTATTCCCAATTGCTCGCGCACCGCCGGCAGCACCGCATCGATCGCCGCGCGATCCGGCTTTCCATCCTCCGTCTTTGCCGCGATATAGCCGTAGAGATAAGTGCGGATCAGGGTGCGGTCCATCACGGTGTTGACGAGCGACACCCATTGCTCGACGCATGCCGCAAGATATGGATCGGACGGGAAGACGGCGGGGCCTGCAAAGCTGTGATCGAGATAGGCGCCGATCGCCCTGGATTCGAACAGTTCGACGTCGCCGTGGCGCAGCACCGGCATTTTGCCGAGGGGATGAATGGCCCGCAGCTCTGGCGAGCCCAGCGTGGTCTCCGTCAGTCTGTATTCGATCCCCTTTTCCTCGCAGACCATGCGCACGACGCGCGTATAGGTCGAACGGTTCGAACCGATAATCTCTGGCTTCGTCATGGCGGTCTCCTGGCAGATTCACTGGACAAGTGCAGGGCGCCTCGCAATCGCCCAGGACCAGTCGAATCTGCTTGGGTCAGACCGACACTCCATCAGAAAAAAATCTCAGCCGCTCACTGCCGCAGCATGATCAGCGGATCGGCGCTGTCCGGCACCAGCCGCCACTGCGCATTGTCGTCGGCCTGGAAATGCCAGGCCTCGCCACTTTCCGACATCAGGAGCAGTTCGCCCCGCTCCAGCCGCCACATCGTCGGCTTGAAGGCTTCGACCGCGGGATCACACCGCGGTTTGAGAAATACCTGGAAATTGTCGGCGGTGGCTTCCGTATTGGTCAGGGTCAGGCCGCAGACGGGACGGCCATTGCCGCGCACCATCGCCCAGTCGCCGATCATCTGGTCCATCGATTTGGCGAGCGAGCGCGCGGCGGCAAGATTTTGCAGGATGTAGATGCCTTCGCCCTGTCTCAAGCCCTCGAAGATTCCGCTCTCGACCTCGGTGAAGTCGATCACCGGCTGGCCCGCGGCGTCCTGCAACCGGACGATATCGAGCCCCTTGACGTTCCAGGCGGTGATATCCTTGGTGAAGGGCAGTGCCTTGGCACAACCCGGCTCCAGCTCAAGCTTGAGGCCTTGCGGCGTCGAATCGCTTTTGAGCGTAACGACGCAGGTCTTGCTGCGTTCGGTGGTAGACAGCTCCCATTGCCCGATCATTTCCTTTTTCAGGGACTGGGTATCCTGCGCGCGCGCCTGCGGTGCGCTGACCAGCAACGCCGACAGCGCCGCAGCCGCGATGCCGAGGCGCCTTCGCATCAGCGGCCCTTCACCGGGGTTTCCGCGATCGGCGTGAGCGGCCCCTTGCCGGCGAACCAGGCTTTCAGATTGTCGACCACGAGCTGATCCATGGCATTGCGGGTTACCACCGATCCCGAGCCGATGTGTGGCAGCAGCACCACGTTCTGCATCGCGCGCAATTCATCCGGCACCGCCGGTTCCTTGGCGAACACGTCAAGGCCCGCGGCCAGAATGGTTCCCGACTTGAGCGCCGCGATTAAAGCCTCTTCATCGACGACCGAGCCGCGCGCCACATTGATGATCACCCCGCGCGGGCCGAGCGCCTTCATCACATCGGCATTGATCATCTTCGCGGTCGACGGCCCGCCGGGAACGATCACCACCAGCGTATCGACCGCCTTCGCCATCTCGATCAGGTCAGGATAGTGATTGTAGCTCACGCCGGCGGCCGGATTGCGCGAATGATAGACCACGGGAACGCGGGAGGCGTCCAGCCTGCGCCCGATCGCCTGGCCGATCCGGCCCATGCCGACGATCCCGACCTTGCGGTCCCGGAGCGAGCCGACGCTTAAGGGATATTGCTGCGTGGTCCAAAGGCCCGAACGCAGGTAACGGTCGGCCTTGACGAATTCGCGCAAGGTCGAGATCAAAAGCCCCATGGCGACATCGGCGACCTCTTCGGTCAGCACGTCCGGCGTGTTGGTCACGACAATGTTATGTTCACGCGCGTAAGCAGCGTCAACGTGGTCGTAGCCGACGCCGAACGACGCCACGATTTCGAGCTTCGGGAACATCGCCATCACGGCGCCGTCGCAGCGAACCGTGGAGTAGGTGACCGCGGCACCGCGAATTTTCGAAGCCACGGCCGGGGCCACCCGGTCGAGGTCGTTCCGCGTTTCGAAGGGGTGGAGCACGAACTGGTCGGAAAAGCCCTTGTCGATGATTGGTTTGTTCGGCCCGTAGATCAAGAGGTCGATCTTCTCCGATGAAATATTTCCGCCCACCATCTAGTTTTCCTTTCCAAGCGCGCTCTCATGCCAGCGCCGCAGCACCAAATGCGAGGTTAGCGCGAGCAGCCCATAAATGACAATTCCGGCGGCAGAGAGCAACAGCAAGGCGGCGAACATTCGGGGAATGTTGAGACGGTAGCCGGACTCGGCAATCCGATAGGCAAGGCCCGACCCCGCGCCGGCCGATCCTGCCGCAATTTCGGCCACAACCGCACCGATCAACGACAGGCCACCCGCAATCCGCAATCCGCCGAGGATGAAGGGCAATGCCGCCGGTAATCTAAGCAAGCGAAGGGTCTGAAGCCTGGAGGCGCCATAAAGGCGGAACAGGCCGGCGAGATTGCGATCAACGGAATTGAGACCAAGCGTCGTGTTGGAGAGCACGGGAAAGAATCCGACGATCCACGCGCAGACGATGACGGCTGTCTGCTGTGAAAGATAGATCAGGAGCAAGGGCGCGATCGCGATGACCGGGGTGACCTGCAGGATCACGGCATAAGGAAACAGCGAATATTCCAGCCATTTCGATTGATTGAACAATATCGCCAGCGCGACGCCGCCGATCGCAGCCGCGGCGAACCCTTCGAGCGTGGTTAGAAGCGTGGTGAGGAGCGATTGCCACAACACACTCCAGTCCTGTACGAGCGTGAGGAATACGGCAGATGGCGCCGGCAAGACATAGGGCGGAATATCGTTGACCCGCACCACGAGTTCCCACGCCAGGATTCCGAGCGCAAGCACGACGACCGGGAGCAAGACCCGAAACAGGCGCAAGGTCTGGCTATCGGGCGTCGTGCGGTCGGCCGCCAAGGGCGGGGTGTCGAGCGAGCTCATGATCCGGACCGCTCGGGATAAGAGGGCGTGAGCGCACTCGAAACCTTGCGACAGTATGCGGCATATTCGGCCGAGGTACGGAACTCCTCGCCCCGCGGTTCGGTGGTTGCGATGCCGATTTCGGCGCTGATGCGTCCGGGCCGGGGCGTCATGACGACCACCCGCTGCGACAGATAAACCGACTCGAATACCGAATGCGTGACGAAGATGACGGTCTTGCGCAAATTGCGCCACAGCGCGAGCAGGTCGTTGTTCAACCGGAAACGGGTGATCTCATCAAGCGCGGCGAACGGCTCATCCATCAGCAGGATGTCCGGATCGGTGACGAGCGCACGCGCCAGCGAGACCCGCATCTTCATGCCGCCCGACAATTCGCGGGGGTAGGCACCGGCGAATTCGGCAAGTCCCATTTGTGCCAGGGCCTCGTCAATACGGGCATTCGCGTCGTCGGCGGGCAGGTGCGCCAGTCTTAGCGGCAGCCGAACGTTGTCCCGCACACTGGCCCACGGCATCAGCGTCGGCTCCTGAAACACGAAACCGACCGGATGGCGCCCGCTCATCGCGAGGGTGGGGCGGGCGACGCGGACCGTGCCGGAGGTCTGCACGTTGAGGCCGGCGATCAGGCGCAACGCCGTCGACTTGCCGCAGCCGGATGGCCCAAGCAGGGAGACGAACTCTCCTTTGCGAACCTCTAGATCGAGCGGTCCGAGCGCGACCACGCCGTTGTCGTAAACCTTGGTGACAGCGCGCAAGCTGACGGCAAGGCCCGCCGGATCGGACCCCGTTTCCGTCAGGGCTGCGGGCCCGGCCATGTTGCGGTCCTAGTTCTTCGGCCGGAGGTCCAGGCCGACACCCTTGTTGATAAAGCGAAGCGTGTAGGATTTGCGATAGTCGATGTCGGAGCGGATGACATGGGCACGCACCATCTTGTCGAAGAAGCTTGCCATCCGCGCGTCGGTCATGGCGCCGATGCCATCGCGCAGCGTGTCGCCGGAATCGACAATGCCGTATTCCTTCATCCGCCCGATCGAGTAGGCAATCAACTCGTCGGTCATCTCCGGGTTGAGTTTTTTGATGATCGCGTTGGCGGCGGCGTTGTCGCCATACAGATAATGGTACCAGCCGATGATCGAGGCATTGACGAAGCGCTCAACCAGGTCCGGCTTCTTGTCGATCAGATCGCGGCGCGTCTCGATCAAGGTCGAGTAGCCGTTGAAGCCGTAATCGGCCAAAAGAACGATCCCCGGCTTGAAGCCCGCGCTCTTCTCGATCGCGTACGGCTCCGAGGTGACATAGCCCTGCATCGCGCTTTGCTTGTTGGCGAGGAACGGCTGCGGGTTGAACGTATACGGCCTGACCTTGTCCTCGCTGAAGCCGTATTCGGATTTCAGCCATTGAAAATAGCTTGACATGCCCTCTTTCGAGACGAGCAGCGTCAGCGGCTTGAGGTCCCCGATCTTGGTGATCTTCGTCTCCGGATGCGTCAGCAGGACCTGCGGGTCCTTCTGGAAGATGGCGGCAATCGTAATCACCGGCACGTTATTGGCGACCGCATCGAACGACATCAGCGTGTTCGCGGCCATGAAGAAATCCAGCTTCCCGGCGATCAGGAGCATGCGATTATTGTCATTCGGGCCGCCCGGCACGATCCTGACGTCGAGGCCGTATTTCGCGTAGGTGCCATCGGCCACCGCCTGGAAAAAGCCGCCATGCTCCGCCTCGGCGACCCAATTGGTCCCGAACGAGACCTTGTCGAGGACGGTCTGGGCCCGAACGGGCAAACTGGCCATGACAATGGCCGCCAGAAGGGCCGTTAACGCTCGCGGCAAAAGAGCCGGGTTCATGTTGGACTCCGCAGGTCGTTATGGCCCATGATGGGAGGTAATGGGTGCCGATGCACCCTCGTAACCAATACAAACGATCTTGCAAATCCGCCTAGTGAAAAATTTCCTGCGATGACTTCAATCGTCCCTCCCCGCGACTGGACCGACATCCACTGGCCCGATCTGGCCGGCGCCCGCCGTGACCGATGGATTGCGGTCCTGCCGCTGGCGGCCACCGAGCAGCATGGACCGCATTTGCCCATCGGCACCGACGTCATGATCGCACAGGCCTATCTGGCGCGGGTGCGTGAGCTTCTGACTGACGACGCGCCCGTGACGTTCCTCCCGCTGCAGCCGATCGGGATTTCTACCGAGCACATCGACTTTCCCGGTACGCTCACGCTACCTACCGAGGTCGCGCTGCAGAGCTGGATGGCGCTCGGCGAAAGCGTCGCGCGCGCCGGCCTCAAGAAACTGGTCATGGTCACGAGCCATGGCGGCAACAGCGCGGCCATGAGCCTGGTCGCGCAGGATCTGCGCGCGCAACATCGGCTGCTTGTCGTCACCACCGGCTGGTCGCGTCTAAGTAGCCCGGAGAAAATTTTCTCCGCCGACGAAGCAAACCACGGCATTCATGGCGGCGCGGCCGAAACGTCGATCATGCTGGCGCGATATGGCGGACAAGTCCGCCGCGAGGCGGTCGCCGATTTTCGTTCCTCAGGGATAGCGATGGCGAAGGATTATCGCTGGCTCTCCACGCAACGCCCAGCGCCGTACGCCTGGCAAGCTCAGGATCTGAACCCGAGCGGTGCTGTGGGCGACGCGACGCAGGCATCCGCCGAGAAGGGCGAGCGCCTGATCGATCACGGCGCACGCGCATTCTGCGAGCTGCTCGCCGATGTCGGCAAATTCGACCCGCAAAGCCTGTCGCTGGGTCCGAAAATTTGACGACTCTAGCCTAACCGGTCGAAATACCTGCCAAATTAGCCTTACCGGGATTTAATCGGGCCCTTTCGAACCGGGTTTGAAGACGCTCCGTCCAATGGGCATTGCGGACCACAACGGACCCGCCCAAAAAGGATGGAGTTTCTCATGTCGATCAAGACGAAAATTGCCGCTCTCGCCCTTGCCGCACTCGCCATCACCGGCAGCATCGCAACCACCACCACACAGGCGCAAGCCAAGCCGTTTGGTCTGGGCTGGGGCATCGGCGCCGGTATCGTCGGTGCCGCGGTTGTCGGCAGTGCGATTGCCGCCAACAACGGCTACTATGATTACGGCTATCGCCGCTGCGGCTGGGTTCGCCAGTTCGATGCCTTCGGCAATTACGTCGGCAGCGTTCGCACCTGCAATTACTGATGCGGCCGGGCGAGGCTCGCGCCGCCTGCCATTTGCGGCGCGCTTTGCTCGTAACGTTCTGATCGTGGATTCCGCGTCCGGCACGGGCGCCTCATCCACCCCGTGTCGCACCCGACCCGCCCGGTCGTCCCCCCGGGCGGGTCAACTTTGTGACGACACCTCGCGCGGCGGCAGCAACCGCAAGGCTTTACTTTACGAGCGTGACGGGGACCTTGGATTTTTGAGCCACGGCCATTGCGGCAGATCCCAACAAAAGCCGTGCCAAGGTTCCCATGCCGGTTGCCCCCATGACGATCAAGTCGATCCGGTGCCGGTCGACGGCCGCGGCAATCGCCTCCGACGGCACGCCGGCAACGACCTCACATTGATAAGGGATTTGCTGCGCATCGAGTAGCTGCGAAGCTGCGCCCAAGATGGCTGCTCCTGCGGCCCGAGCCTGCACGCCTGAATCGGTAGCTAGAGACGTGCCCTTAGCGGACCGGGCTTGAACGTTTAGCAGCAGGATGGTGCCGCGATGGCCGGCCCTTTCCAGGGAAACGACGTGCTGCACAGCACGAATTGCGCTTGGCGATCCGTCGAATGGGACAAGAATCCGGCGCGCTGGGGGCTTCTTGGCATGCTGAAGCGCGAGAGTGCGTAAGCTGGAGAGATTCCGCTCCGAGAAGAAGCTATGGGTTGCCGAGCGCGGATGCCCCGACAAGTCGACCTTTCCCTCGTCAAGTCGTTTAATCAGATCACCGGGAGACAAATCAATGACTTCGATCTCTTCGGCGAGATCGAGCATACGGTCGGGCACAGTCTCGCGGACCACGGTCCATGTGGTCTTGGCGACAGTATCCTTGAGACTTTCGATGTGCTGGACATTCATTGTGGTGAAGACATCTATGCCCGCTTCGATTAGCTCCTGGACATCAAGATAGCGCTTGGCATTGCGTCTTCCCGGCACGTTGTTGTGCGCCAGCTCGTCGACAATGGCTAGGCCAGGATGCCTTTCGAGAAGCGCGTCGATATCCATCTCTTCAAGCACATGCTCCTTGTATTCGATGCGTTTGCGCGGGACTACCTCAAGTCCGTGAAGTTGTTCTTCGGTATCTTGTCGCCCGTGGGTTTCGATTAGACCGACCACGACATCCACGCCATCGTGGCGCTTGGATTGCGCCGCTCGCAGCATTTGATAGGTCTTACCAACACCAGGAGCGGCGCCCAGGAAGATTTTCAGTCGACCGCGCTGCCCCTCATTGGCCCAACCCTTCTCGTCACCAGATGATTTCATAGACGGTGTTCTTTCTGGCGAGGGCGAACCGCACCTTGGGATCAATCGGACCGGGGATAGGCACGCTGTAGCGCGAGATTCAAACTCAGGACATTCACGCGCGGCTCGCCGAAGACACCGAAGCTGCGGCCATCAATTTGTCGATCTAGAAGCGCATGGATCTCAGCCGGCGGGAGGCCGCGCTCCCGCGCCACGCGAGCAACCTGGAGCGCCGCATTGGCCGGGCTGATATCCGGATCGAGACCCGAGGCTGAGGTCGTGAGCATGTCCGCTGGGAGCGCAGCGCCCGCGAGTTCCGGTTGCGCCTGTTCCAGCGCTTTGCGATCCGCAGCCAGGCGCTCGGCCAGGTCTTTCGAGGTCGGGCCCAGGTTCGAGCCACCGGAGCTCGCTGCGTTGTAAGGAGCGGGCACGGTTTTGGTCGGATCGTTCGGATCGGTGCTGGTGATGGCGGAGGGGCGCCCATGAAACCATTGGGGCCCATCCCACGCTTGCCCGATCAGACGTGACCCGATGACAGCGCCATCCGAATTCCGTTCCAAGCTGCCGTTGGCCTGGAACGGCATCAGCCATTGCCCGAGCCCGGTCAGCGCCAGCGGATAGGCAATGCCGCACAGTACCCAGGTGACCAGCGACGCTCGCAAGGCACCCATCATGATGTCACGCATAGCGCAATCCCCTAGACTACGATCGACAACAGGAGGTCGATTGCTTTGATACCGAAGAAAGGCACGACGAGGCCGCCCGCGCCATAAACGACGAGGTTTCGATAGAATGTTTCCTCCGCGCTCGTCGGTCGGAATCGAACGCCGCGAAGCGCCAGCGGGATCAATGCCGGTATGATGAGCGCGTTGAAGATCAGCGCCGAGAGCACGGCGCTGTGCGGCGTCGCCAACCCCATGACGTTCAATCCTGAAAGCCCCGGCAGCGCCACGATAAACATGGCCGGAATGATGGCGAAGTACTTGGCCACGTCATTGGCGATCGAAAAGGTCGTCAAGGCGCCACGGGTCATCAACATCTGCTTGCCAATCGCCACGAGGTCGATGAGTTTGGTCGGATCGGAATCAAGGTCGATCAGGTTCGCGGCTTCCTTGGCCGCGTTGGTGCCTGAATGCATTGCCACGCCGACATCGGCCTGCGCGAGCGCGGGCGCGTCGTTGGTGCCGTCACCGGTCATCGCCACCAAGCGGCCCTGGGCTTGCTCGCGTCGTATCAGCCTGAGTTTTTCCTCGGGTTTGACCTCCGCCACGAATTCGTCGACGCCAGCTTGCGCGGCGATCGCGGCGGCGGTCACGGGATTGTCGCCGGTCACCATCACAGTGTGGATGCCCATATTGCGCAATTGCCCGATGCGCTCGCGTATGCCGGGCTTGGGGACGTCCGACAACGCGATCACGCCCAGAATTTTGCCGTCGACTGCGACCGCCAGTGGCGTTGCTCCCTTCATGGCCACCCGGTCGGCCGCGACCTTGAGGTCGGGCGGTTCCGAGGCGCCGAATGCGTCGGCCACATGAGAGGCTACGGCGTTGACGGCTCCTTTTCGGATCATCCGGCCATCGGGCATATCGACGCCACTCATGCGCGTCTCCGCCGAGAAATCCATGCGTCGGCTGCGCTGCAGCAGGGGATCGCGGATGGCACCGAGTTTTTCGGCAAAAACTATCACCGAGCGTCCTTCGGGCGTCGTGTCGAAAGCAGAGGCAAGGAAGGCGGCCTGAACGAGTTCCCTCGCACTCGCCCCAGCCAGTGGAATGAACTCGGTCGCTTGCCGATTGCCCATGGTGATCGTGCCGGTCTTGTCGAGCAGCAGGGTCTGCACGTCGCCCGCAGCCTCCACGGCCTTGCCAGACATCGCCAGCACATTGAACCTAAGGGTGCGATCGATGCCGGCGATGCCGATCGCGGACAGCAGAGCGCCGATGGTGGTTGGAATCAGGGCGACAAGGAGGGCGATCAGATCGGCGGTATTGATTCTCGCCTGCAGGTAGACCGCAATCGGCGCCATCGTCGCCACCACGATGACGAAGATCAGCGTCAATATGGCGAGCAGAACGGTCAGGGCCATCTCATTCGGAGTTTTCTGCCGTTTGGCCCCTTCAACGAGATGAATCATGCGGTCGAGGAAACTTTCCCCGGGATTGGCTGTAGTACGGACGAGCAGGAAATCGGAAATCAGTAGGGTGCCAGCGGTTACCGAGGAGAACATGTCGGTATTCGGCTCCTTCATCACAGGAGCGGACTCGCCGGTGATAGCTGACTCGTCTACGTAGGCAATGCCCTCGATTACTTCGCCGTCGGTCGGAATGAGCTCGCCCTTGTCGACGCGAACGACATCTTCCTTACGCAAATTCGCCGCTGGCACCTGCTCGATCTCGCCGGAGGGCTGAACTCGTTTGGCCGTTAACTCCGTCTTGGTACGGCGGAGCGAGACCGCCTTCGCTTTGCCCCGCCCCTCCGCCATCGCCTCGGCGAAGTTCGCAAACCACACGGTCAACAGCAGAATGATCGTCACAACGCCGTTATAGGTTGCAGATGCGCTCGAAGGTCCGAACAGGCCGGGCTCGATCGTGAGTGAGGCGGTTACCAGCGCGCCGAGCCAGACCACGAACATCACGGGATTGCGGACCTGGGTCCGAGGATCAAACTTCCTGAGCGAATCTGCAGCCGCCTGCCGCCAAAGCTCGGCGCCATAGGCCGCGAACCCTGGTGCGGCGCGCGGTGCCTTGCTGACGAATTTTCTGTGCAGGCTGACTTCCGGCGGGTTATCCATGTTTGTTGCTCCAAGCGCTTGCATGTTGAGCGCCGGCTCAGAAGAGGAGGCCGCTTCTCATGGCAAAGAACTCGGCGATGGGTCCCAGCACGAGCGCAGGGAAGAATGTGAGTGCGCCCACCACCAGGATGGTACCAAGCCAGAATATCCCGAACTTCAGGCTGTCCGTACGCAGGGTGCCGCGCGAGGGTGGCACCGTCGGTTTTGCTGCCAACGAACCAGCCACCGCCATCATGAAGATGATCGGTGGATAGCGGCCGAGCAGGATGACGATGGCTGTCGCCAAATTGTACCAAAGCGTATTGGCGTTCAGTCCGGCAAAGGCCGAGCCGTTGTTGGCCGCCGAAGTGGCGAAGGCGTAGAGCACCTCGGAATAGCCGTGCATCGCCGCATTGCCCATCGAGGCAACGCCGTAGGGCGCGGCCACCGACCAGCCGGTGGGTACCAGGATGACGAGGGGATGGATCAATAGCGTGAGCGAGACCAGAACGATCTCGGGCTTTTCGATCTTCTTGCCCAGGAATTCGGGCGTCCGCCCGACCATCAGGCCCGCGATGAAGATGCCGATGATGCCGAATACCAGCGCGGCGAGGAATCCAACGCCCTTTCCGCCGAACACGCATTGCAGCATCATGCCAATAAAGGTCCCCATGCCGCCGAGCGGCGTGAGGCTGTCATGCATGGAATTGACGCTGCCGGTCGTAAAGGTGGTGGTGACGCCGGCGAACAATCCGCTCTGGACGATGCCGAAGCGCACTTCCTTGCCCTCCATGTTGCCGCCGGGCTGGTTGGAACTGGCCGTCATCTCGATGCCCGCTTTCGCCAGCGAGGGCGTACCGGCCTGTTCCGGCGCGATGACGAGCGGCAGGACAAGGATCAGCAGCGCACCCATCACGCCATAGAGAACCCAACCCTGTCGGCGGTTGCCGATCATTTCGCCGAAGCAGAGCACGATCGAACTCGGCAACACGATCATCAGCAGCATCTGCACCAGGTTGGTGACCGCGGTCGGATTCTCAAAGGGATGAGAGGCATTGGCGTTGAAGAAGCCGCCGCCATTGGTGCCCATGTGCTTGATGGTCTCGAGCGAGGCCACCGGCCCGAGCATGATCGT
This sequence comes from uncultured Alphaproteobacteria bacterium, assembly GCA_963722265.1. GTDB lineage: Bacteria > Pseudomonadota > Alphaproteobacteria > Rhizobiales > Xanthobacteraceae > Bradyrhizobium. The sequence goes on from CAVRKR010000007.1 coordinate 111,209, forward strand.
CTGATCCAATCCCTGCACCGTATGCGCGGTGGCAGCCGAGGTGAGCGTCTGCGGCTCGCCCTGCTGAATCATCAGCAACGTCAGCACGAACGAGGCAGGCATCAGCACGCGCGTGGTGAAGCGGATCAAGTCCTGGTAGAAATTGCCAAGATTGGTGCAGCCGACCCTTACCGTGAAGGCGCGGATGAACGCCATGGCGACGACGAACCCGGTCGTGGCCGAGGTGAACATCGGAAAGGTGATCGCCGCCATCTGGCTGAAGTTCGATAGCGTCGTCTCGCCGCCATAGCCCTGCCAGTCCGTATTGGTGATGAAGCTGACCGCCGTGTTGAACGCTAGCACGGGTTCCATGCCGGGGAAGTGCCGGGGATTCAGCGGCAGGTAGTCCTGAAAGACCAGGATCAGAAAAATGATCAGGGCCATGACGAAGTTCGTCGCCAGCATGTGCAGCGTATAGGCCTTCCAGTCCATCGGCTGGCCGCAGATCCGCCGCCCGATCAGCAGGTAAATGAAATTGTCGATTGGATCGAACAGACGATCCAGCGGGGTATGCCGGTCGGTCACCACCCGCGCGAGGTAACGCCCGACCGGAATGCTGATCAGCAGCCCTATCAGCAGCGTCAATCCGATCTGCAGCCAGCCTTGCAATGTCATGGCGCGTTACTCGGTTGCGATCAAAATCGTTCCGGATGAATGACCGCGTAGAAGAGATAGACGACGAGAGCGACGACCGCCGCCAGCAGCACATACAGGGCCATCTATTGTTCCTTGCTTGCCGGTTCGATTGCGACCGGTTCACGATGTCGGGTCGGGCCCGATCACGCCTTCTGAAAAGATTACAAGACCGGCAAACAGGCCGTAGAATCCAGCCAGAAGCAAAAGCATGATCACGATCTGAAGCACTTCGCGCCTCTTCGTCTGCAGATTGGAACCTTGATATCGGCTCGCGCGTGTCCAGGGTTGATCCACGTCAAGAACGCTCATAAGCGCCGCATGCGAAGTGCGACCCAACCGTATAGACAAGAAATAGAGTTTGCCTTTCGGCTGCCGGCGACGTTTTCGGCATCATCTTGTTCGAAGCGACGCCGACCAGCTCTCGGCGAGGTCGTCTTGTCGCTAGCGCGACGGCAGCGCGAACAAGAGCCCGACATTCACCGCAAGATTCTGCTCATGCCCGCGGGTGAAGGCGTAGCCGTAGCTCGGCTCGACAAACCAGCCGAACTGCGGCGTCGTCCAAATCATGAAATCGAGCACCGCAACGGTACCGAATGCATTGGTGGAAGACCATTGCGGACCGAGGCCGACCATGAACTCGACATTCTTCGACAGTTGAAACGGCTTTTTGAACACGAGGTCCGCTTCCCATTCGGTCCCGCCCTTGCTGAACAGCGGCGTGATGCCGGCCTCGATTTCCAGCCAATGCTCGATCGGCGTCACCTCGATCGCGACGCTCGGACCAACGCTGGTTTTTCCGCCCTCAAGGCCCCACTCGCTCGCGGCGCCGATTTCAAGGACGGCGCCGCGATGATCGTCGTCCGCTTTTTCCCCGGCGAAGACTTGTGCTGGAACCGCCAGGAGAGCGACCAACAGGACGGGCACTGCAGCGTGTTTCATGGCCACTTTATCCGACGATTGACATAGCATAGGGGGGTATCCTATTCTGGGTCAATCATGGCGCACACGATCAAAGAGAAAAAGAAGCTATTGGCGCGCGTCGGCCGCATCCGCGGCCAGGTCGAGGCGATCGAGCGCGCGTTGACCGAGGAAGCGGAGTGCGAGCGCATCATGCATATGATCGCCGGGATTCGCGGCAGCGTCGCGGGGCTAATGGCCGAAGTGGTCGAGGATCATATCCGCACCCATCTCGTTGACCCCGAGAAGAATCCCGGCGCGCTCAACGCGGACGCTGCGGACCAACTGATCGACGTCGTCCATACCTATCTGAAGTGAGGCGAAGATGACCGAAACTCACTCGGCCTTTCAGATTCAACCGCACGACCACGTATTCCTGGGCAAGGATCACGACAAGGCGGAACGCCGGACCTGGGCGGTGATCGTCCTCTGCACCGTCATGATGATCGCCGAGATCATCGGCGGCGCCTTGTTCGGCTCGCTCGCTTTGATCGCCGACGGCTTGCACATGTCGACACATGCCGGCGCGCTGCTGCTCGCCGCGCTCGCTTATAGCTATGCCCGCAAATATGCTGGCGATCGCCGCTTCACTTTCGGCACCGGCAAGTTCGGCGACCTCGCAGGATATTCCAGCGCCATCGTTCTGGCGATGATCGCGCTTTTGATCGGCTATGAGGCGGTCGCGCGCTTCCTCGATCCCGTTCCCATCAGCTTCAACGAAGCGATTCCGATTGCAGCGCTCGGTCTCGCCGTCAACATCGCCAGCGCCTGGTTGTTGTCGGGTGGGCATCATCACGGCCATGGCCATGCTCATGGGCACTCGCATGGTCATGACCATGGCGACGAGCCGCGGCGAATCGAAATAGGCGGTAGCACGCTGGAAATAGAAGTCTTCGAGAACAACGTGCCGCCGCGCTTTCGCGTCACGGCAGACAACGGCGCCTTGCCATCGGCCTCCGATCTCTCGATCGAAACCATCAGGCCGGACGGCAGCGGGCAGCAGTTTTCATTTCAAGCCAGGGACGGATATCTGGAATCCCGCGACGAAATTCCGGAACCGCACGCCTTCCTCGCCCAAATTCACCTGACGCAGGCTGGCCGGGTCGCCATGCGCGAACTGGAATTCGAAGAGCACGAACACGGCGAAGGCGCACACCACCGCGACAACAATATGCGGGCCGCCGTCGTACACGTGATGGCGGACGCCGCCGTTTCGGTGCTGGTCATCGCCGGCTTGGTGCTGGCGCGCACGTTCGGCTGGCTCTGGATGGACCCGCTCGCAGGTCTGATCGGCGCGCTCGTCATCGCCAACTGGTCGGTTGGGTTGCTGCGCGATACCGGGGCGATCCTGCTCGATCGTAACCCGGATCCGCGGATGGCCGAGAAGGTCAGAAGTGCGATCGAAAGCGACGGCGATCACGTCACCGACCTGCATCTATGGCGGCTCGGGCCCGGGCATCTCGGCGCCATCGTCTCGGTGGCGACTTCCGGGATGCGCGAGCCGGCGCACTACCGGCAACGGCTCGCAAGATTTGCCGACCTCTCGCACGTTACCGTAGAAGTCCAGCGCCTTTCGCCGGGCGCCTGAGACCGGGCGTCCTTTGCGGCTGACGGGCCACAGACCCTTTCGTCCGGTCCGCGGCTGTTGCGCTCAACCGGCGTAGCCTCGTTCGGCGACGCGTTTGAGGCGAGACAGCGAGTCCTCAGGACCCGAAGCGAGATTTTGGTTCAGCAGCAATCTTAATAAGGTGCCGCGCCATCCCCTCGGAAACCCGAAATCGCAGCGATAGTCGACCTGACAATGGGTGGCATCGAGCGGCGTGCACCGAAGATCCTCGCGAACCGCGAGGCCAAATGGCAGATGGACGTCCATCCGGAGACGATGATGTTCCGGGTCGATCTCTATCATCCGAAACGTGAGTTCCAAACCAAGGGTCTTGAGGCCAGTTTCGCCGCGGACTTCCTGTCCTGCGACCGCCGGCCCGGGCGGATCGACGCTGAGGACACGCAGGTCGAACACGTTTCCCCATCCGGTCGGCTCCAAGAGGAGCCCCCATACGACGTTGACCGGCGTATCGACGACGGCCGACGGGCAACTCACATACGGCATGGCACGCCTTCGCTACTTACAGATACTTCGCGATCAGCCTGAAGTCCCGCAGCGCCGCCTGGCCTTTGGAACCGGAGGCCTTCAGGGTTCGCTCCAGGCTGTGGCTGATGTGATCGTGAATCATGGCTTTTTTAGCGCTCTCGATCGCGCTCTCCACGGCCTGCAGCTGTTGGGCGACTTGGGAGCAGGGCCGGCCCTGCTCAAGCATTTCGATGATGGTCTCGAGATGGCCGCTGGCGCGCTTCAGACGCCGGGCGATCGCGGAATGCGGGTGGTCTTCCATTTCGCTCTCCTATCCTCCCAGGAGGATAACAACGATCCTCCAGGGAGGATACAAAAAATCCTTGACACCGGTTTGGCCGGCGCCTATTTGCCGATTACCGTGTGCGAATATTCCGTTCGCGCAGGCCAAACCAACCCTGACGAAGAGCAAATGGGCAGTACTTCCTATGGTAACGCAAATCCGGCGGCATTGACCGGAGCGGCGCTACTGCAACACATCAAGATCTATCGCGCCGGCATTTGCCGCGTGAGGGTTGGTGGTCGCACCTAGCCGACTGTCTCGCTCACCGGCCTGCCGCGCCAAATGCGGAAATGGAGGCGAGCGATGTTCAAGAGACACGCAAGTCCGGGATTCGGGATTCTTGGCATGGGGCACATGGTGCCGCATCGGCCTGAGATTATGCATGCCGATGACAATCTGCGGGGTCTTCGCCGCCCCGCGGGCCGGCGCCGCTCTCCACCGCCGAGGCCGGCTTGTCATTGGGTTCTGGCCGGCGAAGGCCGGCTGGAGTGCCGCTGGGAGGTCGAGGGCTCCTCCGAGGGGGGCGAGCACCGGCAGCACTGGGTTTCACACAACAGTCTTCGAACCGTCTTATCTGGAGCAAGCTGGCTGGGGCGGCCTGGAGCATGACTGGCTCCGGGCCGCCGCCCTAAGCGCCGGGCAGGCCGAGCGGGAATTTTCACGGCGAACGCACCGATTGATCCGGCCGCGATCGCCGCGGCTTGACAGCAGCGATCTCGCGGAGGCGCCGCAAGCTGGAGTCGTCCAACGGCTCTCACGCTTGAACAAGGCTTGGGAAAACCGGGCCCGGGAATAAACTTCGGGGCTTTTTGATCTACCATCTAATGTACGTTAATAGGGCGACTGATGCAGGGGATTTGCAAATTCGGGGGCTGCACCACCATGGTGCTGGCAACGTGTACCGCCGCGATCGCCGGCGACGCGCCTTCGAATCTTCCGCTCAAGGCGCCCGGCGCCTATGTCACCAAAGCCCCAGCGGCGCCGGCTGCGAACGGCTATGACTGGAACGGCTGGTACATGGGCGTCCATGTCGGCGTCACCACGGGCTCCTCGAACTGGTCCGCCACTCCCGGTCTGAACGGTTCGTTCGACCTTCCATTCAATTTCGATTTCATGGCCGGAACGGGCAGTTACCTCGCCGGCGTGCAAGGGGGGTACAATCACGTCTTTCAATCGCACCTGCTGCTCGGTTGGGAAGCCGATGCATCCTTCCCGAATTCCGATGTGCTGATCCCCTTCTCGGTGCGCGGCAGCCAGACCGTCACCTCGCCCTTCACCGGCCAGGTGACCTACGGCGAGGCGGTGATTTATTCCGGGACCGTCCGCGCCCGCGCCGGCTATGTCTTCGACCGTTTTATGCTCTATGGAACGGGGGGCTTGGCCTGGACCTTCGATCAGGTCACGCGCACGCAAGTGGCCGGCGTTCCCGTGGTCGGCTCCGCAACACCGGGGACCGTGGACACCTCGCAGCCTTGGCGGGCGGGATGGGCGGCGGGCGCCGGCGTCGAAATCCCGGTCACCGGAAGCTGGACCGCGAAAGCCGAATATCTTTGGACCGGGTTTGGCCACCACAGCGTAGAGTTCAGCGCCGGCGCGCAAGCGTTCGATTCCGACCTGACCATGCAGAGCTTCCGGGTCGGGCTGAACTATCGTATCGGCGATACCGCGGAAGGTTCGGACTTCGTGATCAAGGGGCCATCGTCGGGGCTGGAGACCGATCGCTTCGCGTTCCATGGCCAAGTCACCTATCTCGACCAGTATGCCGCGCCATTTCGGGCCCCCTATAGCGGTCCGAACAGCCTGATACCGAATCAGGCCCGCGAGACCTCCGATATGACCTTGTATGCCGGTGTCCGGCTCTGGCAGGGCGCCGAGGCCTGGATCAACCCGGAAGTCGATCAGGGCTTCGGACTCTCGGGGACGCTGGGCGTTGCCGGCTTCACGAGCGGCGAGGCCTACAAGGTCGGCGCGGACAATCCCTACGCCCGCCTGCATCGGGCATTCGTGCGACAGACCATCGATCTCGGCGGCGACACCCAGAAGGTCGATGCCGGCCTCAACCAGTTTTCGGGAACGCAGACGTCGGACCGGCTGGTGCTCACGGTCGGCAAAGTCAGCGTTGGCGACATCTTCGATACCAACAAATACGCCCACGATCCCCGCGGCGATTTCATGAACTGGTCGATTGTCGATACGGGCACGTTCGATTACGCGGCGGATGCCTGGGCCTATACGGTCGGCGCCGCCGCGGAATGGTACCAAGGTCCATGGACCCTGCGTGCCGGCGTGTTCGACCTTTCGATCGCGCCGAACACGACCACGCTTGACTCGCGATTCGGACAATTCCAGTCGATCGGCGAAATCGAGCGGCGCTATTCGATCTGGGATCAACCCGGCAAGGTGGCGGTCACCGCCTTCCTGACGCGCGGCCGGATGGGGACCTTCGAGGACGCGATCCAGCTCGCCGCGATGACTGGTGAACCCGCCAATATCGCGGCCGTGCGGCAATACCAAAGCCGGGGCGGCGTCAGCATGAACCTCGAGCAGCAACTGATGCCCAATGTCGGCTTCTTTGCCCGCGCTGGAATCGCAGATGGCGATAAAGAACCCTATGAATTCACCGACATTGACCGCACCGCCGTCGCGGGCCTCTCGGTGTCGGGAAAGCAATGGGGGCGGGACGACGACACCTTCGGCATTGCCGGCGTCGTCAATGGCATCAGCAACGTACACCAGGCGTTTCTCAATGCCGGGGGCCTCGGGATTCTGGTCGGCGACGGACAGTTGCCGAATCCCGGCACCGAAAGAATCCTCGAGACCTATTACAGTTTTCCAGTGTTCGCTGCGAGGGTCACGCTGGACTACCAGTTGGTCGTCAATCCCGGTTACAATCGCGACCGCGGCCCCGCCTCCGTGCTCGGTCTCCGGGTGCATACCCAGTACTAGAGCGGTGGCGCTCCATGGCGAGTTTTGAAAAGACTGCTGTCACCAGACCAGCATTGCCGGCTGCAACGTAGCGCCGTTCGCGGGCGGACCTGCCGGGCGGTCTCGCGATGCTTTCAGACTGAATTGATTCCACGGTTCCGTGGCTTGACGTTCTTGTCATCAGCTTGTCTTCTCAGGAATCGGGCGGTCGTGGCGCGGGGGCCTTGTGCCTAAACGAATCGAAGCAATTCTGCTTGCGTGCGGTTGTATCGCGACAACGCACCTCTTGATGGCCGATTGTCTCGCGGCGGACATTGCCTTTCCAAACTCAATGCCGCTCAAAGCGCCTCCGGTCGCGACCTACGATTGGTCGGGATTTTATGTCGGCGGCAATGTCGGGTACAGCCGAGGATACGGGAACGACGTGCTGTCCGATCCGAACCCGACGGCTGCCAATTCGTCATTTGGCAGTCTCTTTGGCGGGTTGCAGTTCGGTTACAATTACCTGCTGCCTTCACGACTGCTTGTCGGGGTTGAAGGAGATATCTCGTTCCCGAATTATCTTGATGACGGCATCGTCGCGTCTCGGACAACCCCATTCAGCTCGGTCACCGAAAAACTCGACTTTGTTTCGACGATGCGCGGCCGGGCTGGCTATGCCTACAACCATTGGCTTTTCTACGCCACCGGCGGCCTCGCCTGGTCGCAAGCGCGGTTCATTGAGGAGTCTGGCTTGACCGGCAACGATGACAAGGTCTTGCGAATGCGCGACGGTTGGGTGCTGGGCGCAGGCGCTGAACTTGCCATTGTGCCGGGCTGGACCGCCAGATTGGAATATCTCTACGACCGCCTGGGAAAAGCCAGCGGCACGTTTCCATCAGGCACTGGTTACGAGTCGACGACGGTTGAGCTCAATAGTCTTCGGGTTGGCCTTAATCGGAAACTTGATTGGACAGGGTCGGCCGCTTCCGGCGGCAACGCCGGGGAATCCTGGGCGATCGACCCCAATAGCTGGAATGTCCATGGGCAATTGACCTACATCGAGCAGGGCTATCCGGCCTTCCGCTCACCCTATGAAGGCGCGAACAGCCTTACGGGCGCCAGCCAGATACAGAATACGACCAGCGCAACCGCGTTCGTCGGCTATCGTCCACGGGACGGCACCGAAATCTATATCAACCCGGAACTCATGCAGGGCTTTGGTCTCAGCAACACGCTGGGGGTCGCCGGCTTTCCCAACGGCGAAGCACAGAAATCGGACTTTCCGGCGCCGCGGCTAGATATCGCGCGGGTGTTCGTGCGGCAAACCTTTGGGCTCGGCGGCGAACAGGAAACCGTCGAGGATGGTCCGAACCAACTCGCCGGAAAGCAGGATATCTCGCGGATCACCGTCACTACCGGCAGGTTCGCCGTGATCGATGTCTTTGACGGAAACCTCTATTCGCACGATCCGCGCGTCGATTTCCTCAACTGGAATATGTATTGCTGCGGCTCCTACGACGTGACTATGGACAAGATCAGCTATACGTGGGGAGCGTCTGCGGAACTGAATCAGAAATTCTGGGCAATTCGGGCAGGCTATTTTCTGGTGCCGACGGTCTCCAACGTCGACACTTTCGACACTCACATCCTCGAGCGCGGCGAATACATCGGCGAACTGGAATTGCGGTATTCGCTTTTCGCCCAACCCGGCAAATTGCGTTTGATGGGTTGGGCGAATATCGCAAACATGGGCAGTTATGCCGACGCACTCGCCATGCCGGTCACCACCCCGAACTTTCCCGACATCACGCTGACGCGGCAAGTGCGCGCGAATTACGGTTTCGTCGCCAATGTGGAACAGGCGATCACGAGCGAATTGGGCGTGTTCTCGCGTGCGACCTGGAGCCCCGGTCTTGTCGAGATCATCGGCTGGACCGATTGCGATGAGAGTCTCTCGTTTGGCACGGTCCTAAGGGGTACCGGGTGGGGACGACCGGATGACAGGATCGGCGTCGGTGGCGTGGTCGAAGGTCTCTCGCCCATAGCCCGGGCGTATTTCGCCGCCGGTGGCCTCGGGATTTTGATCGGCGACGGCCAGCTTAACTATCGCCCCGAGCAGATTCTCGAAGTCTACTATGCTTACAGCCTCAACAAATGGGCGACGCTCACCTTCGACTATCAGTTCGTCAATAATCCCGGCTACAATGCCGACCGGGGACCGGTTTCGGTCTTTGCAGCGCGATTGCATGCACAGATTTGAGGCGCGACCCCGCTCAAGATGGCCGTGGCTCGCTTGGTATCAGGCTTGTCGTCTGTCGTCCCCTTGCGGCTGGATTCGTCCTTCGCACTGAAATGAAATCCTGCCTTGCTTTCGGAAATCAAGTGCGCTTTCAAGTGCTCTCCCGACTATAAACCCATCACATACCGCGCCTATCAATAGAAGACACGGGGGCGGGTCTTAATCTTCCAAGGCCGGTCGCCCGGCGCGTTCGATACAAGGCGGCACGCATGACGCTTGACGATATTCTGACGCCGAGACTGGGGCAGGCACTGCGGCCGAATGTCTGGGACGCGGTTGCGCTGATTCTGGTCGTCGGCGCGATGGTGCTGATCGTCTATGGCGGCGAGCAGACCACCCTTCCCTTATCCGCGCTCGACACTTCACCGGTCTCGCTCGACCCGTCCAATCTGCCGGTCTATGCGCTTCGCACGACCATGCGGATGCTGCTCGCGATCGTCTGCTCGATCATTTTCACGCTGATCTATGCCACGCTTGCCGCCAAGAGCCGGCGCGCCGAGATGGTGCTGATCCCGCTGCTCGACATCCTGCAATCGGTGCCGATCCTCGGCTTTCTCACCTTCACCGTGGTTTTCTTCCTGAACCTCTTCCCCGGCCAGGTGTTCGGCGCCGAGTTGGCCTGCGTGTTCGCGATCTTCACCAGCCAGGCCTGGAACATGACCTTCAGCCTGTATCAGTCGATCCGCAACGTGCCGAAGGATCTGGAAGAGGCTTCACAGAGTTTTCACCTCAGCGCATGGCAGCGCTTCTGGCGGCTCGACGTGCCCTTCGCCATGCCGGGCCTGATCTGGAACACGATGATGTCGATGTCCGGCGGCTGGTTCTTCGTGGTGGCGTCGGAGGCGATCACGGTCGGCAACACCACGGTGACATTGCCCGGCATCGGCTCATACGTTGCGCTCGGCATTCAAAGGCAGAACCTGCCCGCGATCGGCTATGCCATCCTGGCCATGCTTTTGGTGATTATCGCCTACGACCAGCTGATGTTTCGCCCCGTGGTGGCCTGGGCCGACAAGTTCCGCTTCGAGCAGACCGCCTCCGCCACTGAGCCCACCTCCTGGATGCTTGATCTGTTTCGACGCACGCGGGCCTTGCGGGCGCTGACCTATCCGTTCGCGGCGCTCAACAAGACGGTTTCGAATTGGCATCTGGCGATCCCCGGCGGCTTGAGGATACCGGTGCGAAACGGTCCGCCCTCACGTCTGGTCGACGCCGTCTGGCTCGCTCTTGTGATCGCCGGCACCGGGTACGCCGGCTGGAGGGCCTATCACTACATGGCGGCGACGCTTGGCCCGTCCGATGTCCTTGCCGCGGTTGGATACGGCCTGCTGACGCTGGCACGTGTCATCGTGCTGATTTCGCTGGCGACGCTGATATGGGTACCCATCGGCGTCTGGATCGGGCTGCGGCCGATACTGGCCGAACGCGTTCAGCCGCTCGCGCAATTTCTGGCGGCGTTCCCGGCGAATCTCGCATTCCCCGTATTCGTGGTGATCATCGTACGCCACAGCCTGGACCCGAATGTCTGGCTCAGCCCGCTGATGATCCTGGGAACCCAGTGGTACATCCTGTTCAATGTCATCGCCGGCGCCAGCGCGTTCCCCAACGACCTTCGCGAAGCCGCCGGCAGCTTTCACCTCAAGGGGTGGCGCTGGTGGGTCAAGGTCATCCTGCCCGGCATTTTCCCCTATTACGTCACCGGCGCGATCACCGCCTCGGGTGGCTCCTGGAACGCCTCGATCGTTGCGGAAGTCGCAAGCTGGGGCAATACCCACCTGACGGCCAGCGGGTTGGGCGCCTATATAGCCGGTGCGACGGAGGCCGGTGATTTCCCCCGGGTCGTGCTCGGCATCACCGTCATGTGCATATTGGTAACGCTGTTCAACCGTCTGCTCTGGAGGCCGCTCTATGCCTTCGGGGAGCGACGTCTTCGCCTCGGGTGATTTGAGGGGTAACGCATGCTGGATATTGCCAAAGACGCCAACCTGCTCGACATCCGCGGCGTCTGCCGCTCGTTTCCGAAGGGCAGCGGCGAGGAACTTCTGGTCCTCGAAAAGGTCGATCTCGCGATCCATTCCGGCGAAATCGTCGGCCTGCTCGGCCGCTCCGGCTCGGGCAAGTCGACGCTATTGCGCATCATCGCCGGTCTGATCACGCCGTCCTCGGGCGATGCCAGATGCCGCGGCGATACGATCGTCGGTCCGCCAAACGGCGTCTCGATGGTGTTCCAATCCTTCGCGCTGTTTCCCTGGCTGACGGTGTTGCAGAACGTCGAACTGGGTCTCGAAGCTCTCGGCATCGAGAGCACCGAGCGCCGCACGCGCGCGCTGGCGGCGATCGACCTGATTGGTCTGGACGGATTTGAGTCCGCCTACCCCAAGGAATTGTCGGGCGGCATGCGCCAGCGCGTCGGATTTGCCCGCGCGCTGGTCGTGCATCCCGATCTGCTGTTGATGGACGAGCCGTTTTCCGCACTCGACGTGCTGACCGCCGAGACCTTGCGTACCGACCTGATCGATCTGTGGATCGAAGGACGGCTGCCGATCAAGTCGATCTTGATGGTGACGCACAACATCGAGGAAGCGGTCCTGATGTGCGACCGTATTCTGGTGTTCTCGTCCAATCCCGGCCGTGTCGCCGCCGAGATCAAGATCGACTTGCCGCATCCGCGCAACCGTCTCGACCCGACCTTCCGGCAGCTCGTCGACACCATCTATGCCCGAATGACCCAGCGCGCGGAGGCGAGAGCGCCGGCGATCGAGGGCATCCAGGGCACCGGCGTCGGGATGGTCCTCCGGCATGTTTCGTCCAACGTGCTTTCGGGTCTGATCGAGACCCTGGCGGCCCCGCCCTATAACGGACATGCCGACTTGCCCGTTCTCGCCGGCCATCTGCAGCTCGAAGCCGACGAGATCTTCCACCTCGGCGAGTCCCTGCAACTGTTGCGGTTCGCGCAGTTGAGCGAGGGCGACCTCATGCTGACCGATGCCGGCAAGCGCTTCGCCAACCTCGAAACCGACGCGCGCAAGAAGCTGTTTGCCGAACACCTCATCAATTACGTTCCCGTGATGGGATTGATCCGCCGCGTGCTCGACGAACGGCCGTCGCACACCGCGCCCGCGGCGCGTTTCCGCAACGAGCTCGAAGACTACATGAGCGAGGAAGCCGCCGACGAAACCCTCAAGACCATCGTCTCATGGGCGCGCTACGGCGAACTGTTTGCTTACGACGAGCAGTCGGAAACGTTCAGCCTGGAAAACCCGCATTAGTTTCAGTAGTCGTCCCTGCTTTCGCAGGGACGACGGTGGCCACCTACCCCGCCGGCGCGAAACTTTCCGCCCGCGCCATCATCCAGGCGTCGCGAAAACGCGGGTCGCTGGTGCCGTCGATCAGTTCGCCCGGGAGAAGCGACGGGTAGAGCTTCGCAAATGTCTGCACTTCGGTCGTGGAACTCCGCTGCGAAAAATGGATCGGCCGCAAGTCCTGCGGATGTTCCAGCCCCGCGGCGGCGAGAAGCTCGGCCAGGGCGTGCAGGGTGGCGTGATGGTAGTTGTAGACCCGCTCGGTCTTGTGCGGCACCACCAGCGCACGGTTGCGCGAAGGATCCTGTGTAGTCACGCCGGTCGGACATCGATCGGTGTGGCAGCTCAGCGACTGGATGCACCCGAGCGCGAACATGAAGCCGCGCGCCGAATTGCACCAGTCGGCGCCGATCGCCATCGCGCGCGCCATGTCGAAGGCGGTTGCGATCTTTCCGGAGGCGCCGATGCGGATACGGTCGCGGGCGTTGATGCCGATCAGCGCATTATGGACGAAATTGACGCCCTCGCGCATCGGCATGCCCATGTGATCCATGAATTCGAGCGGCGCGGCACCCGTGCCGCCTTCATTGCCGTCGACCACGATGAAGTCGGGATAGATGCCGGTCTGCAGCATCGCCTTGCAAATGGCCAGGAACTCCCAGGGATGACCGATACAGAGCTTGAACCCGGCCGGCTTGCCGCCGGATAACCGGCGCATCTCGGCGATAAAGTCCATCATCTCCAGCGGCGTCGAAAACGCCCGGTGATAGGCCGGCGAGATGCAATCCTCGCCCATCGAAACGCCCCTGATCCTGGAAATTTCATCCGATACCTTGGCCGCCGGCAGCACGCCACCATGGCCGGGCTTGGCGCCCTGGCTGACCTTGAGTTCGACCATCTTGATCTGATCGTCGGAGGCAACGCGGGAAAACTCTTCGGGATTGAAGCTGCCGTCGCGATTGCGGCAGCCGAAATACCCGGAACCGATTTCCCAGATGATGTCGCCGCCGTTCTCGCGATGATAGGGGCTGACACCGCCCTCGCCGGTATCATGCGCAAAGCCGCCCTTCCTGGCGCCCGCGTTCAGCGCGCGTACCGCGTTTGGACTGAGCGCGCCAAAGCTCATGGCCGAGATATTGAAAACGGAAGCCGAATACGGCTTTTTGCAATCCGGTCCGCCGATGCTGATGCGGAATTTCTGTTCGGCGCGAACCTTCGGCGCCACTGAATGGTGGATCCATTCATAGCCCTCGCGATAGACGTCTTCCTGGGTGCCGAAGGGCCGCTTGTCGAGCACCATCTTCGCGCGCTGATAGATCACCGCGCGGGTGTCGCGGGAAAACGGCATGCCGTCCTTCTCGCTCTCGAAGAAGTACTGCCGCATCTCCGGCCTGATTTCTTCGAGCAGGAAACGCAGATGCGCCGAGATCGGATAGTTGCGCAAGACCGCGTGGCTCTTCTGCGTGAGATCGCGAATGCCAAGCAAAGTGAGCGCGCCGAAAATCACCAGCGGTACCAGAACCAGATCGAACACCTTGTGATCGACGATCCCGATGCCGAGCAGCAACGCAGTGACGACGGCGCAGATCGTGAGAACGATGAAGCGTGGCGAGAACGGAAGCATCAACGTTTCCATGGGATTCCTCGGGGGGCGGATTCTGGCGTGTTATTTCTTGTTGTCGCAAGCCTTACTCGATCATCCGAACAACCTGTACACGATATCGGTGGTCAAGGTCATGGATATGACAGCCCGGCGGAAGGCAGGCTACGAATCATCCGGCGGATAATCAATCCGTCAGGTGACCGGAGTACGGTGCCTCGTCTTCCGCTTTCGCAGTGCAACCTGGCTTGACCCGCTCGCCTCCACGAGATGGAACAGTCCGGCATGTCAGACCCGACACGCCTGCGCTTTATTCCTTCAAATCCCGACCAGCGGCCATGCGTTACTCAGTGACTATGCAGACGCATCTCGCCGGGAATGCCGCCTTTCTCGAGGCCGTTGTGCGCCAGCCACGTATCGGTGTTTCTGATCGCACGCTCGATATGATCGGCCGTGCGCGAAAAGTCGTAGGGCGATCCCACCAGCGGACACAGCGGCGGCACCACGTAATATTCGATGTCGGGCGCAAGGTCCTCCAGCTCGCTCACCATTTGCCGCGCGATCAATAGCGTCAGGGCGTGCAGCGCGTTGGCGACCGCGCCGACCGGCGGCGTAGTGGTGGCGCAGGCATAACCGGTCGGCAGGATGATCAGGCGCCGGGCGCCCTTCTCAACCGCGACCTTGATTGGCGTATTGGAAGAGATCGCGCCGTCGGCGAGATAGCGAGTCTTGTAGCGGACAGGCGCGAAAGCCCCGGGGATCGCGGTGGAGGCGATGATCGCCTGGGCCGCCGACCCCTCGGAAATCACGACGCTGTCGCCGGTCACGATATCGGTGGCGACAATGTAAACCGGAAGCTGGGCGTCCTGCAGGTTGCGATAGGGCAGGTGATCGTCGATCAGTTTTTGAATGCCGTCATGCGGGATCAGGAAATCCCGGCGCCAGATGAAGCCCAGCATCGTGTGCCAGGTGACCGGGAAAACGTCCTGTCGTGTCAATCCGCGCCAGATGGTTTCGAGTTGCAAGACGCCCTTCAAGGTGGGATCGCCGGCATAGTAGGCGCCGTTGATGGCGCCGACGCTGGAGCCGACCACCATGTCGGCCGAGACGCCATGGGCGGCGAGCGCATGCATCATGCCCACCCGGATGGCGCCGAAGCTGCCGCCACCCGCGAAGACGAAGGCCGTTTTCGCCGGGACATCTTGGGTAGGCACCGACAAAGCCTTGCTCTCTCCCAGTATGGACTTCTCTCCCGGTATCGACGCGTCGGCGAAAGCCGCGCGGCGTTCGAGTGCCCTTATAGCAGGCCGCAGCCGGGCTGCGCCATCAACAGTGGGTGTTTCTACGGCGTCAATGCCTTTGCGGGAGGTGACATTCACGCATAAATTGTTAGACCATCGGGCCGATACCAACGGAGGGGACTCTGCCAATGAAAATTCCAGCGTTGCCCTTCACGGTCACGGAATGGAGCAGGGTCGCCGCCACGGCGCATCCGGGCGAAACAGGCCAGGCCTTCTGGCGCACCCTGGATATCGGCGACCTGCGTGTCCGGATGGTCGAGTACACGGCGGGATATCTCGCCGATCACTGGTGCGATCGGGGCCATGTGCTTTACGTGCTCGAAGGCGAGCTCGAAACCGAATTGCGCGACGGCCGCAAATTCAAACTGCTGCCGGGCATAAGTTACCAGGTGTCCGACTTCGGCGACGCCGCGCACCGGTCATCGACGAAGACCGGGACGAAACTATTTATTGTCGATTGAACCGTCACGGTCCATCGGCGTTCAAAGAATCCGTCCTATCGTCGTCCCGGCTCGCCCGGAGCCTGTCATAGGGCGCGCATTCGCGCGACCCGTTGGCTTGGCCGGGACGGCGACCAGCCTCAACGCTCCACGAACGCCTTTTCGATCACATAATGACCGGGCTCGCTGTGGCTGCCTTCGACAAAGCCGCGGGCATCGAACATCTGCCGCAACTCCTCCAGCATGGCCGGGCTACCGCACATCATGATCCGGTCAGTAGCGATATCGAGCGGCGGCTGACCGATATCGTTGAACAATTGTTCGGAGGTGATGAGGTCGGTGATGCGGCCGCGGTTGCGGAACGGCTCGCGGGTGACGGTCGGGTAGTAGACGAGCTTCTCGGAAAGCAGCGGGCCGAACAATTCGTCGTCCGTTAGCTTCGCCACCAGCTCTTCGCCATAGGCGAGTTCGGAGACCTGCCGACAGCCGTGCACGAGGACGATGCTTTCGAACCGGTCGT
Organism: uncultured Alphaproteobacteria bacterium; assembly: GCA_963722265.1. Taxonomy (GTDB): domain Bacteria; phylum Pseudomonadota; class Alphaproteobacteria; order Rhizobiales; family Xanthobacteraceae; genus Bradyrhizobium. Next base: position 127,624 of record CAVRKR010000007.1, read on the forward strand.
ACACGTCCGGATCCTTGATCAGGCTCGCGAACGGTGCAAGCCCGGTGCCGGTCGACAGCAACAGCAGGCGATTGCCCGGGATCAGATTGTCGGCAATCAAGGTGCCGGTCGCCTTGCGCCCGACCAGGATGGTGTCGCCTTCCCTGATCTTTTGCAGCCGCGAGGTCAGCGGGCCGTCGGCAACCTTGATCGAGAAGAATTCGAGTTCGTCTTCGTGATTGGCGCTCGCCATCGAATAGGCGCGCATCAAGGGACGGCCGTCGATCTCAAGACCGATCATCGCAAATTGACCGTTCTGGAAGCGGAAGCCGGTGTCGCGGGTGGCGGTAAAGCTGAAAAGCGTATCGGTCCAGTGCCGGACAGAAAGAACCTTCTCTCGATAGAACGCGCTCATGAGTTTTATATTTCGGATTGGTGTTGCGATGGAATGAGTGGGCCGGCTTGCCTGAAAACGGCAAAAACCCCTGCAACAATTGAGGAATTGCGCTTCACCTACCTCAATATCGCGGATAGTCAACGAGCCCGGATGCGCGGCTGGGGCCGCAAAATTGCGGGGCAATTCATTGAACCAAAACGCTTGCCAGAAACCTTCTCCGCACGGGCGGTTGCGCGCAATTAACTTGCCGAAATTCGCAGTGATCCAGTAGTTAATTGCCGCATGCAGTCGATAAAATCGTTTAAGAGATAAAACATCAAAAAGCGGGAATGCCTGATCGCCGGATAATGCATGAAGGAATGCATGAAGGACGTGCGGAAGTATCCGCGAGAGGAACGCCAATGTCACACGATAGCGATCTGGTTGCACTCTTCGGCGAGATTGCACCTTTGATCGGAGCGACGTTGAAAACTGAACCCAAATATCAACGGAGTGGAATGCTTCAATTTCGCAATGGGTCGGTTCTTTTTTTTCGAAAAAATCACCTAAACATAAATCTGGCAGGCAACGCTCGGATGGCTGCGGACAAGTCGTTTCTTTCGCACTTCCTGGCTGAGATGGGGTACCACGTTTTGCCGGAGATAACAGTTTCGCGCTACGACCTAGAAAAGGGCGTGGTTCAACCATTGAAGCTCGCGCAAATCCTGCAATTTGCAGAGCGGAATGGATGGCGCACAATCGTAAAGCCGAATAGCCTCAGCCAGGGCCGGGGGGTCCTTGTTACGGTCGACCGTCAACAACTTCTCGGCGCTATCTCGGATACCCTTGCCATTGATCGAGTTTGCATCGTCCAGGAACACTGTGCGATGCCGGAGTATCGATTGGTCGTACTCAAGGGGTCCGTACTCCAGGCTTACAAGCGTCAGCCGATGACCGTCATAGGAGACGGATCATCGACGATCGCAGACCTCGTGAGGCGGAAAATCGAGGCGCTTTCTATCCACCGCGGCGAGAATTTTTCTCCAGGGTTTTTGTCGACCGTGGCGCGAACCTTGGCGTCAGAAGGTCGCCGTTTGATTGACGTAGCCACCGCCGAGGAAAGGATCGTCGTTGCAGACATTGCCAATCTCTCGGCGGGGGGAGAGGCCATAGATGTTGAAAATTCATTGCATCCCAGATGGGCATCCCTTGCGGTTGAACTGGTCAGCAGATGCGGCCTGCTACTCTGCGGCGTCGACATTTTCATCAGCGATATAAGCGACAGCAGGAGCGATTACCGCGTGATTGAACTGAATAGCGCACCTGGATTGGACGACTATCTACTTCAAGGTAGTGCCCAGAGGAGGCGTGTTCTGGCCTTGTATCAAAAAGTTCTGGAAACCGCGGCTAGCGGAGTTTCCGTCGCAGCAATGAGCTAACAGGGGCCGAAATGCTCAATAGCCAACGAACATTCGTAAAAGTTGTAAGTGAGTATTGTGCCAATCATGGAATCTCAATCGAGGTCAAATCTCAGGGCTGGCTTCTTGTTATGCGACGAGGAGCGGAGCAGTACTTCGCGCTGGGATATGATCTTGGATTGAACGGCTCGGTCGCGTATCGAATTGCCAGTGATAAATCGGCGACGGCTGAAGTTCTGGAGAATTGCGGCATTCCCTGTGTTCCACACGCCCTCTTTCTAGCCCCAAAGCTAAGCCAATACACTCCTTCGACCGGCACATGGGAAGCAATGCTTTCGCTTCTGAAAGAAAACCCTCAAGGCATCGTCATCAAACCTAATGAGGGGACCGGCGGCAATTCCGTGTTTAAGGTACTTACCAAGCCGAAACTTGAGCTCGCCGTCAGCGAGATATTCTCATCAAACCGAAGTCTCTCCATCTCACCCTATCTGGAGATCGATGCCGAGGTCCGAGTAATTCTCGTCGATTATATTCCTATGGTTGTCTACGCCAAGAAGCGTCCTTCGGTGATTGGCGATGGAAAGCGCTCAATCCTCGAACTCGCTCTCGCTACAGTGCCGGCTGAGCAACTTTCGACCGTCTTGTTTGGTATGGCGGACGATCTGGATCAAGTCGCCCTGGACGCGATTCCAACCTTAGGCCAACGCTGTGTCTTGAGCTGGCGGCATAACCTCGGCTCAGGGGCGCAACCTGTTGTCCTGCAGCAAGGAGCAACGCCAGATACTTGTGTTCAGATCGCGATACGAGCAGCGAAATCAATCGGGATACGATTTGGTTCGATAGACGTTATTCAGACCAATGGTTCCTGGCGGATCCTGGAGGTCAATTCGGGAGTCATGATGGAGGTTCTGTACAAAACGCATCCGGATTTGGTTTACGCAGTTTATAGTGCCGCATTGGACAAACTCTTCCATTGAATTCGCTGACCTGAAAAACCTGCGAACTCAACGGAACCCGCGGCTTCTTCTCAAGGCCGGATTCTCGGATAGCCAAGCCAACCCGCCCATTAACGGCTCATTAACCGTATCCGGCCGATGTTCGCACGCTGCAGGGAGCACCCGCATGACCGATATCTCGTCCGTCACATCTTCGGCCTCGGCCTTCGTCGGAAAACAGGTCGCCGATCTGAACAGGGTCGCGGATTCGACAAAGGCGAGTTTTGCAAGCGCCCTGCACAGCGTGGAAACCGCCATCGGGATCAGGGCGAAAACCGGCTTTACCGCCGGCCCCACTTACGAAGCCACAACCATCGCCGGTCAAACCAAGGCAGCCTACAACAACGCGCTGAACGCGACGAAAGCCGCCCTCCACATCAAGCCGTGAAATCTCACCCGGCGTTGTCGCGCTTCCGGCGAGGTCCCTAATTGCTCACGCCCTCGCTGTCGTCCAATGCCTTGAAGGCATCCTCAAGCTGCGGCGAGATCGCAACGTTCATTCGCTCGCCGGTCGGCAGACGCGAGACAAACCATTTGTTGTAGAGCGGGATCAGATCATGGTTCGTGCCGAGCTTGCGGAAAGTTCGTTCCACGACCGCGGCCAGTTGCGGCTCTCCCTTGCGGAACATGATGCCGTATGGATCGTAGGACAAATAATCGCCGGTGACGCGAAACTTGTCCTGCGACTTGTGCCGCGCGATCAGGCCGTACAACAGGATATCGTCGGTCGCGAATGCATCGGCCTTGCCGTCTACGAGCATCTGATAGGACTGCTCGTGATCCGGCGCCGCGATGATCTTGAGGCCGAGCGAAAACTTCTTGTCGACCGAATGCATGGCCTGCTCGTTGGTGGTGCCCTTGGTAACCACCACGGTCTTGCCTTGCAGGTCCTTCGGGGCAGATATCGTCGAATCTTTTGCCACCATCAGCTTGGTGCCGGCCACGAACATCAGCGGCGAGAACGCCACTTGTCTGGCGCGCTCGGCGTTGGCGGTGGTCGACCCGCATTCGAGATCGATCTTGCCTTGCACCACCGCCGGAATGCGGTCATCCGAGGTGACCTTGACATATTCGATCTTGAGATCGGGATCGTCGACCTCGACGCCGATCTCATCGACGATCGCCTCGCAGAGCTCCAGGCTGTAGCCGATCGGCCGGTTGGCCTGGTCGAGAAACGAGAACGGCGGCGAACTCTCGCGATAGCCGAGATGCACAACATGCCTGCTCTTGATGCCGGCAAGCGTCGGGCTGAGCCCCTCGCCACCGGTCTGGGCGCCTGCCGCCGTCAGCAGGCATCCCGCCAGCAACAGGCCGCAAGCAACCGATCTTTCGACCGTCTGACGCATGCGACGCTCCCTTTAGTGGCCGGCCATCGCGGGAATTTCGCCGGGAATCATGTCCGGCGGCACGACGTCGTCGGGCCCAAGCGCATGCTCGGGGGCAAGTTCGCCTTCCCATTTCGCCACCACGGCGGTGGCGAGCGAGTTACCGATCACATTGGTGGCGCTGCGTCCCATGTCGAGGAACGTATCGATACCCATGATCATCAAGAGGCCCGCCTCGGGGATGCCGAACTGACTGAGCGTCGAGGCGATCACCACCAGCGAGGCACGGGGAACACCGGCGACGCCCTTCGAGGTGATCATCAGCGTTGCGAGCATCGCAAGCTGGGTACCGAGCGACATGTCGATCTTGTAGGTCTGGGCGATGAAGATGCTGGCAAAGGTGCAGTACATCATCGTGCCGTCGAGGTTGAACGAATAGCCGAGCGGCAGCACGAAGCTCGAAATCCGCGGCGAGGCGCCGAAGCGGTTGAGGCCCTCGAGCGTCTTGGGGTAGGCGGCTTCGGAACTTGCCGTCGAGAACGCGATCATCAGCGGTTCGCGGATCAGCCGTAGCAAATGGCTGTATCTGGGCCCAATGGCAATGAAGCCGACGATCACAAGGATGCCCCACAGGATCAGCAGCGAGAGATAGAAGCCGCCCATGAAGACGATCAGCTTCCACAACACGCCGAGACCGTTCTTCGACACCGTCGCCGTGATCGCCGCCCACACCGCAAGCGGCGCAAACAGCATGACATAGCCCGTCACCTTCAGCATGATATGGCCGAGGTCGTCGATCACCGGGAGGATCTGCTTGGAACGCTCCGGCAACGCGCCGAGCGCCACCGAGAAGAACACCGCGAAGACCACGATCTGCAGGATCTCGTTCTGCGCCATCGCGTCCGCGATCGAGGTCGGAATCAAATGGGTCAGGAATTTTTCGATCGAGAATGCCGACACCGGCAATCCCGTCGATTGCGTCTTGTCCGGCAGGGTGCCCGGGAAATTATCGCCCGGCTGCAACAGATTGACCATTAGCAATCCGAGCAGCAACGAGACAAACGAGGCGGTGATAAACCAGCCCATGGTCTTGGCGAAGATCCGCCCGAGTTTGGAACCGGTGCCCATGTGGGCGATGCCGCCGACGAGTGTCGCAAACACCAGCGGCGCGATGATCATCTTGATCAGCCGCAGGAACAGCATCGCGATCAGGTTTACGCTGTAAGCGATATCAGCCCGGATATCGGGAAGGTAATTGAAGACCAGCGTCCCCATCACGATGCCGAGCACCATCGCGATCAGAATGTACTGCGTAAACCTGTTCGACATCGTCTTACCCCCGCAAGTTCAAGAGCCGCACCGAGTTTGGCAGATTTCGGGGCCGACGCAACACGCTTCAACACCGGGCCGCTTTGCCACAATGTTTCCGTTGTGCAACGCGCGCCCGGCGACTAGCCTCAGATGCAACGCACAATGTGCGCCGTTGCACGCTCGTTGCGCGCCGGCAGCATCAAGAACAGTCAAGTCCACGGGAGGGAGTGCCATGAGTGACGATATTAATCGCCAGATCCTGCTGGTTGAAAAGCCGACCGGGAAACTTGGGCCGCAGCATTTCAAAATGAAAGAGGGCGCCATTCCCACGCCGGGCGACGGCGAGGCATTGCTAAGGGTACGCTACATCTCGCTCGACGCCGCCAACCGGGCATGGATGCACGGGGCCACCTATCGCGCCGCCGTCGAGGCCAACACGGTGATGGCAGGCGGCGGCATCGCCGAAGTCGTGTCATCGAAGGCGGCGGAACTTGCTCCGGGCGACATCGTGTTCGGCGATACCGGCTGGCAGGATTACGCCGTGGTGCGAGCCAAGCATCTGACCAAGATGCCCAGGATCGAACCGATGACCTATCTGCTCAGCGTCTACGGCATCGCCGGCCTCACCGCCTATTTCGGGCTGCTCGACGTCGGCAAGCCGAAGGCAGGCGAGACCGTGGTAGTCTCGGCCGCTGCCGGCTCGGTGGGTTCGATCGTCGGCCAGATCGCGAAGATCAAGGGCTGCCGCGTCGTCGGCATTGCCGGCGGCAAGGACAAATGCAACTGGTTGACGTCCGAGCTCGGCTTCGATGCCGCGGTCGACTACAAGGACGATGCGGTATTCAAGGCGCTCAAGGCTGCGGCGCCGAACGGCATCGATGTCTATTTCGACAATGTCGGTGGCGAGATTCTCGAAGCATGTCTGGCGCAGATGAATATCCGCGGTCGCATCGCGTGCTGCGGCGCGATCTCGCAATATGACGGCGTGCCGTCGGCCACCGGACCGCGCGGCGTGCCTGGCCTGATCGTAGTCAAGCGTCTGACCATGCAGGGCTTCATCGTGACGGACTACATGGAGCGGCGCAACGAAGCGCTGCGCGACCTGCAATCCTGGGTCGCCTCTGGCAAATTGAAGGTCCAGGAGGATGTCATCAACGGCCTTGAGAACATACCAAAGGCGCTGATCGGATTGCTCGCCGGCGAAAACCGAGGCAAGCGGATGATCAGGATGTGAAGGGCGCCGCAAGGGGTCGCAGATTGCAACCAGAAGCAGTCAAGCTGCGCGCCCCTTGCAAGCCCAAGTAGTAACTAAGTTATTGAAAACTTTAGTTAACTTATCGGTATTATCGTACACGCTGCCGTCCCGCCGGAGAGCCCTGCCTCCTGCTTTGTCGGCCCGGTCTCTCCGGTCCACGTTATCGAGGATGCAGCATGTTTAGACCTAGCAATGGCCCATCCGCTTTACTTGGCACGGCGGTGGCGACGGCTGCGCTCGCCTGTTCGGCTTTGCCGGCACAAGCCTTGGTTCGGCCATCGTCGGAGAGACGCGCTACCTCGGCGTCGAGCAGAAGGCTGCCGCCAGCCTCGATGCGATGAAAGCGCAGTATCGGCGTCCGACGTCGATTCCCTTTCCCAAGGAAAACCCCTACACGCCGGAGAAGCTGTCGCTCGGCAAGAAGCTCTATCTCGACACGCGCATCTCGGTTTCCTCGGCGCAGTCCTGCGCGAGTTGTCATAGTCCGGCGTTCGGCTGGGCCGATTGACTGCCGGTCGGCGTGGGCTACGGCATGGCGCAACTGGGCCGGCACTCGCCAACCATCATCAACGCCGCCTGGGGCGCGATATTCATGTGGGATGGCCGGCTTGCCAACCTCGAGGAGCAGGCGCTCGGTCCGATCCAATCCCCCGGCGAGATGAACATGCCGATCGACCAGCTCATGGCGCGGCTCAATACCATTCCCGAATACAAGCCGCTGTTTGCCGCGGCGTTTCCCGGCGAGTCCATGAGCCCGAAGACGCTCGCCAAGGCGATCGCAACCTACGAGCGGACGGTGGTCTCGCAACGCGCGCCGTTCGACGACTGGATCGACGGAAACGAGAAGGCCATTTCGGATGAAGCCAAGCGCGGCTTCGTGCTCTTCAATTCGAAGGCCCAGTGCTCCTCGTGTCATGAGGGCTGGAATTTCACCAATGACGGTTTCCAGGACATTGGCCTGCCGAGCGACGACGTCGGGCGCGGAAAGTACGTTCCGGGCGTTATCAAAATGCAGCATGCATTCAAGACGCCCGGCTTGCGTGAAATCACCCACCGCAGCCCCTACATGCATGACGGGTCGCTCAAGACGCTCGAACAGGTGGTCGAACATTACGACCAGGGCGGCGTCAGCCGGCCAAGCCGCTCCGACCTGATGAAGCCACTTAGCCTCACCTCGCAGGAAAAATCCGATCTGGTGGTTTTCCTGAAGACGTTGACCAGTGATCTCAGCCCGACCGCTGTACCGGTGATGCCTCGCTGAACCAATCCGTGCAAGCCTGAAGGAAAATCCGATGCGACTGCCTTCTCTCATCATTGTCATATTCATGGGCCTCTCGGTTGGCGCGCTCGCTGCCAACCTGACGATTACGCAGAAGGGACGTGCCCTCTCGTCCGAGGAAGTCACGATCAAGAAAGGCGGAACGCTGACGTTCCTCAATGACGACAGCGTTCCCCACAACATCATCTCGACGAGCACAGGCAACGAATTCAATCTTGGGTCCCAGTCGCCCGATCGTCGACCGATGTCACCTTCAAGGAAGCGGGCGAAGTGGTGGTGATCTGCGCGATTCATCCGCGGATGAAGATGATGGTGAAGGTTACCGAATAGCTTCCCTTAGAGGCCGTCAGGAGCGACGCTGATGTCGATTCGTTACAAGCTTTTTGGAATTTTCTGCATCGTCATCAGCCTGGCCTGCGGGCTCGCTTTCTACGGCATCCGGGGTATCTCCTCGTCGGGCGCGTTGGTCGTGCGGCTCTATGACGGACCGTTGATGGGCATCAACTATGCCCGGTCGGCGCTCGCAGCGATGAATGAGGCTCGCCTCCTCATGCACCGGAGCATGAATGAGGGCGCGACCAAGGAAATGGTGGCCAAGCTCGGAAAGCTGATCGGGGGCATTTCGGACGACCTGAAAGTCGTGCGGGAGCGTGCCGACAGCAAAGACGTGAATGAGGCACTGGAGCGGGCCGAGAAGAGCTTCCGCAGCTGGTCGGAAGCCGAGTTGAAGATTCTCAAGCCGCCGGCCGCCGGTCTGACCGAGCTGCCCGTGGCTTTTGCGATTGTGCAGAAGGGCGACGAAGCCGCCGCTGCATTTGATGATCTGGTAGAAGTGGTCGCGGCCTACGGCTTTGGCTTCCGGACCGAAGCGGAGGCGGCGATCACGTCTGCGCGCTCTACCATGATGACGCTGGCGATTGCTACGGTGGTAACCGGCCTGTTGCTTGCCCTCGCCTTTGCTTATTCCATGAGCAAGCCGATCTTTGCCGCGATGAACATCGCCGAGCGCGTGGCCGCCGGCGACTTCGCCGATCACATCGTGGTCCGCCGTCGCGACGAACTCGGCCGTCTTCTGAAATCGCTCGCCGTCATGCAGGCCAACCTGAAGGCCCGTGCCGATGAGAATGTCGCGCTGATGTCGACCAAGGACCAGATGAACTCGGAGCAGGTCAACCGGCGGCAACGCATCGAGGCCGAAGTGGCGACGTTCCGTTCCGCCATCACTTCCGCTCTGGCCAATACCGACGCCATGACCGGCAAGCTCACAGAAACCGCGCAGACGTTGTCGTCGATCGCGCATGCGGCCGGGGAGCAGTCGACCCAGATGGCATCCACCGCCGAAGAAACCTCAAACAATGTCCAGACCGTCGCCGCGGCCGCTGATCAGCTCGGCGAATCCGTGCAGACCATCACGTCTCAGCTCCAGGACGCAACCGGCGTCGTGCAGCGCGCCTCCGTCATGGCCAGTGAAGCCAACGACACGATCGGCGCGCTTGCCAGCGCCGCCCAGCACATCGACGAAGTCGTCGGCTTCATCCGCAACATCGCCGGTCAAACCAACCTGCTGGCGCTGAACGCCACCATCGAGGCGGCGCGGGCCGGCGAAGCCGGGCGCGGCTTTGCGGTGGTCGCTTCGGAAGTGAAGGCGCTCGCGATCCAGACCGCCAAGGCCACCGAGGAGATCTCCTCGCAAATCGCCGAAGTGCAGGTGGCGACCAAGCGGGCCGTCGACAATGTCGGCGCCATCACCTCCGTGATGTCGGATATCGACAGCTTCACGGCGGCGATCGCGCGCGCCATGAGCCAGCAGAACACCGCAGCGATCGAAATCTCGGAGAATATCCGCCAGGCCGCCGCCGGAACCGCTAGCGTCGCGCAGCGGATCGCAGGAACGGCGGCGGCGAGCGACAATACCAACCGCTCGGCCGATCTGGTCCTTGCCGCCGCGCAGGAACTCTCGAGCCAGGCGGCCGAGCTGCGCTCCTCGGTCGATCAGTTTCTGGCAAACGCCGCGGCTTGAAGCGCAAGGTCCATCGCAGGACGGATCACGTCCGGCTCCCCTGCGCCCGAGGGCCGAATTGAGAATATAATTTCTCTGGTCTGGTCGCCTGCGACCTACTAATCTCGGCGCAATTCATCAGTATACTGTCGATCAGGGAGGAAGGCGTGCGTATCGCCGTCGTCGGCGGAGGTCCAGGCGGTCTCTATTTCAGCTATCTCTGGAAGAAGCGCCACCCGGACGCCCTCATCGATCTGTTCGAGCAGAATCCCGCCGGCGCCACCTGGGGCTTTGGCGTGGTGTTCTCCGAGCAGGCGCTCGAATTCCTGGCCGCTGATGATCCCGACACGGTCGATGCGATCGCGCCCCGGATGGAGAGCTGGAAGAACATCACGCTCAATCTGCGCGGCGAAAGCGCCGAGATCGATGGCGTCGGATTTTCCTCGATCGGCCGGCTTGAATTGCTCGGGATATTGCAGGCACGCGCATCTTCCGTCGGCGTCGCGCCGCGCTATGACACCCAGGTAACTTCCGTCGACCAGTTGACCGGCTACGATCTGATTGTGGCGGCCGACGGCCTGAACTCGCTGGTACGCCGCAGCTTCGAGGGCGATTTCGGCACCTCGCTGTCATACTCGACCAATAAATTCGCCTGGTATGGCACCACGAAACGGTTTGAAACCCTGTCGCAGACTTTTGTGAAAACCGGTCTTGGCCATTTCAATGCCCACCACTACCGCTACTCGCGTGATATGAGCACCTTTCTGGTCGAATGCGATTTGCCGACCTGGCAGGCTTACGGATTTGCCGACAAGACGGTGGACGATTCCAAGACCATTTGCGAGCAAGTCTTCGCTTCCACCCTCGACGGACATCGGTTGGTATCGAACAAGTCGGTGTGGCGCAATTTTCCCTGGATCTGGAACGAGCGCTGGTCGTTCAGGAACATGGTGCTGATCGGCGACGCCTTGCACTCGGCGCATTTCTCGATCGGGTCAGGGACGCGGCTTGCCATCGAAGACGCGATCGCACTCACCAAGGCGCTGGAGACCGAGCGCGATCTGGCTGCGGGGCTAGCCCGCTACCAAAGCGACCGCCAGCCGGTCGTGAAAAAACTGGTGACGGCGGCACACACCAGCGCCGACTGGTACGCGAAATTCCCAGAGCATATGAAGCTCGGCCTGATGGACTTTGCCCATAGCTACGTCACGCGCTCGGGGCGGATCGACGACGCGCGCCTGCGTGCGATGTCGCCCGCGTTCATGGCACGCTACGAGGCGTCGCGGTCAACACGGCATGGCGGGCGCAAGTCATGACGCCCTCAGAGATCGCCGATCAGGTTCCTGCCGAAAGTCCGGGCGCGCGTGAGATCGGTTTTGAAATCCCAGCAATCTACAATGCGAGCCGAATCCTGTTCGACAATCTCGGCAAGGGCCGGGGCGACCGGCCGGCGCTGACGGGCTCGATGGGCGTGCTGAGCTATTTTGAACTTTGCGCCGAGGTCTCGCGGTGGGGCCACGGCCTTGCGTCGCTTGGCTTGAAACGCGGCGATCGTGTCCTGATGTTCCTCGACGATACCCCGGCCTACCCTGCCGCGTTCTTCGGCGCGGTTCGTGCGGGCTTTGTGCCGCTCTTGATCAATACGCTGACGCCGCCGGACCTCCTGCAATTCTATTTGTCGGATTCGGCTGCCACCGTCGCGGTAGCAGATGCGGAATTTTGCGCGCGCTTCGACCCGGTCGCCTGCAAGGACACGTCCTTGCGCACCCTGATCGTGGTGAACGGCGAGGCCAGTGCTCACGCGGTGCCCAACACCGTGATCGCCAGGCAATGGCTGCAGGAGTTCCCGGCCGATCTCGTTGAGGCCGCCACCAATCGCAACGAGATGGCGTTCTGGATGTATTCGTCGGGCTCGACCGGCAGGCCGAAAGGCATCGTCCATCTGCAGCACGACATGGCCTATAGCGATGTCGCCTTCGCGCGCAACGTCTTGAAGCTTTCTCCCGACGACATCTGCTTTTCCGTGCCGAAAATGTTTTTCGCCTACGGCTTCGGCAATTCCATCACCTTTCCGTTCTCGGCGGGGGCTGCGACCCTGCTGCTGCCGGGCCAGCCAAAACCTGCGGCGATTTTCGACGCCATCGAACGCCATCGCCCCAGCGTTTTCTTCGGCCTGCCGACGCTCTACACGTCGCTGACGAAGGCCGAGGGCGCCAGGAAGCGGGATTTTTCCTCGCTGCGCATGGCGGTTTCCGCCGCCGAGGTGCTTTCCGCCGAGGTCTTCAACGGCTGGAAAACGCTGACCGGCCTTGAGATCATCGAGGGGCTCGGCTCGACCGAGGTGCTGCACATCTATCTGTGCAACCGGCCGGAGAAGAAAAGGCCCGGCGCCGCGGGCCTTCGCGTGCCCGGTTACGAGATTGCGCTGAAGGATGGTGGCGGCCGCGAGGTCGGCGACAACGAGGAAGGCATTTTGTGGGTGCGCGGCGATTCCAATACGCCGCTGTATTGGAACAGGCCGGACAAGTCGGCCGAGACCATCCGCGAGGGCGGATGGATCTACACCGGCGACCGCTTCGTGCGCGATGCGGACGGATTTTATTTCTTCCGCGGCCGTGCCGACGATCTCATCAAGATTTCCGGCCAATGGGTGTATCCGCTCGAAGTCGAGCTTTGCCTCACCGAGCATCCCGACGTGCGCGAATGCGCCGTCTTCGCCGCCGAACTGCCGGACCGGCGCATGACGCTCAAGGCCGTCGTCGTCATGAACAGCCGCGCGTTCGATGAAGGCGAGACGACGAAAATGCTGCAGGATTTTGTGAAGGCAAAGCTGTTATCCTACAAATATCCGCGCGAAATCAAATTCATCGACGAATTGCCGAAGACCGGTACCGGCAAGATCGACAGGCAGGCGCTGATGCGGATTTAGGGCTCATTCCGCGTCAACAAACTCAGCCGTCGTCCCCGCGAACGCGACCACCAATGCAAGCCGCCAAACCTCGCTGTGGCCCGGGCAGCGCAAAAATACAAAGGGCTTCGGTGATGGGTCCCGGCTCAAGGCCGGGACGACGCAACAAACCCTTACCCCTTCAGCCCCGTCCCGCCATAGAGCCAGGCCAGATCCTTGTAGTAATCCTCCGACGTCTTCGCGCTCATGATGGCGTTGCGGATACGGGCGTGTTCGCCGGCGGGGTGGTAGATGTGCTCGCCGATGGCGCGGGAGAGCAGTTGCACGCGCGCGGTGCGGGGAAAACGCTGCGCGCGGTATTTCTCCAGCGCCGTGGCATGATCGCCGGGATGGCTTCCCATCATGTGCGAAAGACAGACCGCGTCTTCCATCGCCTGACAGGCGCCTTGCGCGAAATATTGCAGCATCGGATGGGCGGCATCGCCGAGCAGCGCCACCCGGCCGTCGATCCAGCGCTCGGTCGGATCGCGGTCGCACAACACCCACAGCTTCCAGTTCTTGCCGTGACGGATGATGTTCTGCGCGCGCGGATGAATATGCGAAAAGCCCTTCATGACCTCGGCGTCGGAGACGGGTTGGCCGGCCACCGGCTCCGGCGCATCGTTGTGATAGGTGACGACGAGGTTGAACACCTTCCAGCCCGAGAGTGGATAGTGCACGAGGTGGCACTTCGGGCCGGCCCACAGCGTGGCCGCATTCCAGCGCAAATCTTCCGGCATTTGCTCGGTCGGAATCACCGAACGGTAGGTGGTGTGGCCGGAGACCCGCGGCGGGCCGTCGGCGGTGACTTGCTTGCGGATGTTCGACCACAGCCCGTCGGCGCCGATCAGCAATGAGCCGGTGACCCGATCGCCGGAAGCAAGCCGCGCGGTGACCGACGAGCCGTCCTGCTCGTAGCCCACGACTTCGGAGCTGACGCGCAGCTCGATCAAATCGCTGTCGCGGCAGGCTTTCAGGAACACGCCATGCAGATCGCCGCGGTGCACCACCGCATAAGGATTGCCGAAACGCGCCCGGAAGGTATCGCCAAGATCGACATGGCAGATTTCTTCGGCCGTCAGCGCATCCATCAGCCGGAGCTGATCGACATAAACCGCCATGCCGCGCGCCGCCTCGCCGACGCCGAGATAATCGAAGGCATGGAAGGCGTTCGGCCCGAGCTGGATGCCGGCGCCGATTTCACCGAGCGAAGCGGCCTTTTCAAGTAGGATCGAACGAAAGCCCTTTTGCGCGAGCCCGAGCGCGGCGGCGAGGCCGCCGATGCCGCCGCCCGCGATCAATATCGGCCTTTCGCCCGATACCGCCATCAGCTCGCCCTTCCCAGATGCTCGAGCGCATCTTCAGCGCGCAGCGGCACCCGCGACGCCTCGTTGTTGAGGTCGACCAGTTGTTCAAGCAGCGTCAGCAGCGTCTTGCGCTCGGCGGGCTTCAGCGGCTGCAGCATCCGCGTCTGCGCGCGATCAACCGACGGCATGATGTCGCGCAAAAGGGTCACGCCGGTCCTCGTCAGAAACAACAGCTTGACGCGCTTGTCCTCGGGCGCGGGCTTGCGTTCGACATAGTTCTTCGCTTCCAGACGCTCGATCACGCTGCCAAGCGTCGAGCGATCGAACGCGATCACCGCGGAGAGCCGCGTCGCATCGATGCCGGGATGGGTGCGGATCGCGACCAGCGCCGCATATTGCACCGGCGTCAGGTCGAAGGCCTTGCACTCTTCCATGAAGAGCGCGACCGCGATCTGCTGCATCCGGCGAAACAGATAGCCGGGCGCGGTGTAAACCGCGTCCATCGTGACAGTGGCAGGCTTACTCGGCATCGGGCTGTCGCTCCGGTGCGGCATCGGCGAACGCCTTGAGGTCCTTCGCGGCGGCCTCCGCCTTGAGCAACCGCGGGAAGACGGCGACATCGACCCCGAAGCGGCGCGCATTGGCCAATTGCGGCACCAGACAAAGATCGGCAATCGTGGGCTCGACGCCGAAGCAGAACGGACCAGCTTCGCCCGCGACCAGCGTTTCGCAGGCCTTCAGACCCTCGCGGTTGGCCCATGCCGCCCACGCCGTCACCTGCTCCTCGGGAAGACCGAGCTCGCGCAGCCGCGCCAGCACCTTGAGATTTTGGATCGGATGGGTGTCGCAGGCGATCGCCTGCGCGAAAGCGCGAATTTGGGCGCGGCGCAGCGGCTGCTTCGGCAGGAGCGGCGGCTCGGGGTGGACTTCGTTCAGCCATTCGATGATGGCGAGCGACTGGGTGAGAATTGTTCCGCGATCGTCCTCTAACGTAGGAACCAGCCCTTGCGGATTGATCGCGAGATAGGCCGGATCGCGCTGCTCGCCCTTGCGAAGATGGTGCGGCAGGTGCTCTGCACTTAACCCCTTCAGGTTCAACGCAATTCTGACCCGGTAGGACGCGCTGCTGCGGAAGTAACCGTGCAACCTCATCATCGACCTCCGCTCGTATTTTATTGCCGGTTTTGCCGGCCGTCGTTGACGTTAGCCATATCGTAAGTATACTGTCAATCTAAAGAACCTTATGGGAGGCCGATCATGGAAGCCGTACTGAAGACGCCCGAACGCGAAGCATTCTATAAGAAGATCGACGGCGAAAATCTTTCCGCGCTTTGGAACGTGCTCGGCGATCTGATCACGCCGGAACCGAAGAGCGCGTGCCGGCCGCATCTGTGGAAGTTCGACGCGATCCGCGCCTATATGACCGAAGCCGGCAAGCTGATCACCGCCAAGGAAGCCGAGCGGCGCGTGCTGGTGCTGGAAAATCCGGGCCTGCGCGGGCAATCGAAGATCACGACCTCGCTGTTCGCCGGCGTGCAGATGGTGATCCCCGGCGATGTCGCGCCCGCGCATCGGCACAGCCAGTCGGCATTGCGTTTCGTGCTGGAGGGCAAGGGCGCCTATACGTCGGTCGACGGCGAGCGCACCGCGATGTCGCCCGGCGATTTCGTCATCACGCCGTCAATGACCTGGCACGACCATTCCAACGAAACCTCCGAGCCGATGTTCTGGCTCGATGGCCTCGACATTCCGATGGTGCAATTGTTCGATACGTCCTTCGCGGAAGGCCTGAATGAAGACCAGCAGAAGATCACGAGGCCGCCCGGCGACAGCTTTGCGCGCTACGGGCACAATCTGTTGCCGGTCGACGAGAAGCGCAAATCGAAGACCTCACCGATCTTCAACTACCCCTATTCCTACACCCGCGAGGCGCTGGAGACCGCCAAGCTGCGCGACGAATGGGACGCCTGCCACGGGTTGAAGCTGAAATTCTCCAACCCCGAGACCGGCGATTTCGCGATGCCGACCATCGGCACCTTCATCCAGCTGTTGCCGAAAGGTTTCAAGACCGCGCGCTATCGTTCGACCGATGCGACGGTGTTCGCGGCGATCGAAGGCAAGGGACGCTCGCGGGTGGGCGATCAGACCTTCGAATGGGGCCCGCGCGATCTGTTCGTGGTGCCGAGCTGGCAATGGGTCACGCACGAGGCTGATCAGGACTCCGTGCTGTTCAGCTTCTCGGATCGCCCGGTACAGCAGAAACTCGATTTATTCCGCGAAGATCGCGGGAATGCGTGACATAGATTGTCGTCCCGGCGAACGCCGGGACCTATGACCACAGGTGTTCGCATGGTCGAAGGCGTCAGCCACATCGCCTTGTCGATACATCACGCGGTATGGGTCCCGGCTCAAGGCCGGGACGACCGGGAAAGTGGCGCTACGGCGCGATCTCTCTTGCGGCTATCCTCTCCCCGGGACATGTTCAACGCCAAACCGGATGCCATGGCATTGCCTATCATAGACGAAATCCGCGCGACGACGGGGGCCCGCTCTCTCGCATTCGCAGTGCTCACGCTCCTGCTCGCTCCCGCGCCCGCTTCGTCGATCGAGCAATGCCGGTTCATCCAGGCCAAGCCGGAACGGGAGGCGTGTTATGCGCGCCAGGAGGCGGAGCTTGCGGCGAAACGGAAGCCCGAACCGCCCCGCGAATCGAAGATGATGGAATCGCTCGAGCAGATGAAACACGAGGACGAGGCGCTTAACCGGCAGCTGCACAGTATCTGCCGCGGATGCTGAGCGGCCGCGGTCGTCATATCGCGCCGACCCAGTCGGCGAACGCATCGAGAATTTCGGCCAGGACTTCGCGATCGTTGCGCCCTGATCGCGCCAGCACGTGAAAGGAATGATCGGCGCCATCCACGAAATGCAATGTGGCCGATGGACCGAGCCGTTTCACCACAGCTTCGATCAGCGCCTCCTCGGCCAGAGCGTCGCGCGTGCCCTGCAAGAACAGCATCGGGACGTGGACATCGGCGAGATGCTTGGCCCGGTCGATGGATGGCTTGCCCGCTGGATGCAGCGGAAAGCCTGCAAATGCAAGGCCGCGCACGCCGGCAAGTGGCGACGAAGCCTGCGCCTGCGAGGTCATGCGGCCGCCGAATGATTTTCCGCCAGCAATCAATGGCAGGCCCGGGCAGCGCCGCGCCGCTTCTGCGACCGCGGCGCGCACGGTGGCCTGCGCGAGCTCCGGCGGGTCGGGTCGCTTGCTGCCCTTCTCCATATAAGGAAACTGATAGCGTAGCGTCGCGATGCCGCGCTCGCAGAGGCCCGCAGCGAAAGCCTCCATGAAGGAATGCGTCATCCCGGCGCCGGCGCCATGGGCGAAGACAAAGCACGTGCGCGCCTGCGCAGGCCGCGTCAGGAGCGCTGAGACCGAGCCTGCCTTACCCGTCTCAACACTCAGCTTCTGCGCACTGCTGGTTTTCATCAACCGTCGTGGGTGTTGCGGCGCGGGCTCTCTTACTTCTTCTGCGATTTCACGTAAGTGATGTAGCCGCGCACGTCGGCTGCCGGTTCCGCATAGGCTTGGCCCAATGATTTCTCCATATCGCCGATGTAGGATTTGGCCCAGGCAGGCAGCGCATAATCGACGGCCGCAAGAAACTCGAGGGTAGATGCAAGCCTGATGTCGGCGATCGAGGGCGTGGCTCCGCCGATGAAGGGCTTTCCGTCCATGTAGAACTTGTGGAACACCTCGAGCGGCTCCGCGACCGCGGCGATGGCGGACTTCTGCGCCGCCCCCTTCGCCGCCGCATCGGCATCGCTTGCGCCCACTTCGCCCGGATAGAGCGGGAAGCCGAGCGCCGGATACGTGGCGCGCGCGACCAGCGGATAGAGCGTGCCTATGAGATAGAACATGGCGCTGTCGATGGTGGCGCGCTGCTCGGCCGACTTCGGGTAGAATTTGGTCATCTCGTGCTTGTTGCAGAGATACTGCATGATGGCGCAGCTTTCCCACATGCCACCCTTCGGCAATTCCTTTGCCTCCAGCATCGGCGTCAGGTGCGCGGGATTTTTCGCCAGGAATTCAGGCGTACGCGTCTTGCCATAGACATCGTCTTCGGTGAACTCCAGGTTGGCGGCCCGCACGAAGACACGCACCGCCATGTTGTTCACGCTCGGCTTCAGCACATTCAGTTTCATGGTTTTCCTCCCTTTGTAGTCCGCATTATATCGGACTTGTTCAATATGGGTTCTTCGGCGATCTATCTGCGGAGAGCGATGCGTTACGCCGCATCACAAGCGCCTCGATCGCATCGGCGAGATGCACCTCGGCAATATTGTCGTCGCCGCGCAAGACCCGGATCTTGTGGGCCTCCATCAGCACGTCCGCGTGCGTAAGGCCGTGCGGAGGCTCAAACCGGTAGCAGGCAAGCTCGATCAAAAGCCCCAACGGATCGTTGAAATAGATCAAATCCATGAAGCCCCTGTCCTTGACGCCGCTATGTTTGATCCTGCGCTCGTCCAGGCGCTTTACCGCCTGCGCGAAGGTAGCGCGGGAGACGGCAAAGGCGATGTGATGCACGCAGCCGGGCTCCGTCGGAGTTCGCCGCGGATCGCCCTTGCGGCTCTCGTCGGTGAAAACGGTGATGAGCCTTCCATCGCCGGGATCGAAATAGAGATGGCTTTCGGTCGCCTTGTCGAGATTGGGCTGCTCGAACACGAAGGGCATGCCGAGCACACCCTCCCAGAAATCGATTGATGTTTGCCGGTTGGCTCCGGTGAGCGTGATGTGGTGTACACCCTGGCTTTGGAGCTTTTGCATCGTGTCCACTTTGAACCCGGTACCGGACAGGCCGGCGCTTTTTGCGAGCTGCGCCGCCAAGCTACCTCGCTAGGCTACCTTGGCCGTCACCCGCAAGAGGTTCTACCTAACGTCGTTCTCCCGGGCAAGGCGGAGTCCGAGCGGACAACGCGTACCCGTTACAGGCAACCTAGGGGTTCGCTAAGCGATTGAAATATTGGCGATCCCGGCATGACTCGAACATGCGACCTACGGTTTAGGAAACCGTCGCTCTATCCGGCTGAGCTACGGGACCGAAGCCCCGCTCTTGGAAGCGGGCCCGGAATTCCCATACCAGAGCCGACGCCGGATCGCCAGCCTCCGGACGGCATCGCGGCCGTATGGTTTCGCTCAAGACCAACGCTGTCTCAATAAAGCTTCCGCGTCGTGGCACTCTTCTCCGCGGCGTCCGGCCCGCGAAACGTGCCGAACACGCCGTCGAGCGTGGGATTGCTGACGCCGAACCAGTGCTTCTCGCTGACGAAATGATGCCGCAAATGATACTGCTTGATCCAGCGGCCGAGCCGCGTCCGCGGCTGGTAGGGAATATGTGCGACGTAATGCACCCATTCGTAATGCAGGATGGCGAGCATCATGCCGAACAGCCCGGAGGCCGAGGCCTCGGTTCCAAACGCAAGCGCTATAAGTCCGGTCGCGACCATAAGATTCGGCACCAGGAACCAGACCGGCAGGAACAACAGATCGAGCCGGTTGGGCTCGACATGGTGGTCGTAGTGGAGGCGGTGCTGCAGCTTGCGCGCGAGCGGCCATGACAACGGCGGGGCATGAAAGGCGAAACGATGCATGCCATATTCGCTGAGATAAAACAGCAGCGCGCCGAGCAGGATCAGGGCAGGCCTCACGCTGAGCCAGCCGAACCCCCCGTATGATAGTTCCCCGGCTTGAATGGCGATGCCAACCCCCCAGCTCGCTGGCGGCAAGGCCATATGCTTCGCCGGGGTAATGCGCCGGATGGGCCAGGGGGCTATGGCAGGAAAACGCTGGGTTACGGGGTGACAAGCCGGCGAACATTCGCGACAATCTACGCAAATCATGCCCTCAACTTTCTCAAACCTCAGCGAACACGAACAGGGACTGGCCGACCTGATTACAGAGGCGTGGGATGGCTCTTTCCCCCACTTTTACCAGATGCCAGCCCGTCGAGGGAAATCTGCGCGATGGGTGGCATGGCATCAGATCCGACATCCCGAATCGCCGGAGCAATGGCGATGCGCAAATCTCGCGGATGCTGCCAAACAGTACGCATGGGATGAAATTACCGAAGAACAACGAAATAGTGACACCGCGCATGGCTTGTGGACGTCCGAAGAGTGCCGCGCTGCCCTAAAGTCCTCGCTCACTAACCCACAGCTGTTCTTCAATGCGTGCCTGCAGACTTTCAAATGGGGTGGCGTTGGACGAAAGCGAAAGGGGCAGGACAATTCGAGTGTTGCCTGGTTGAAAAATGCCCTCTCGAATGGAACCTTGATCGAAAAGGTTTCGCGCGGAGTGGCCCTTCTAAAGGGAGATGAAAATCCCGAAGACCATTTTGGAAAAAAGCTTCCCATGAACTCCGCAATGACCAAGGTTTACGCCTTTGCGGACAGGAAACGAGAACTTGCCATTTATGACGGCCGTGTCGGCGCAGCATTAGATCTATTTGTTATGAAATATTGGAAACCGACCAATTCGGAGCTGCCCGAGGAACTCAATTTTGGATATTTCGATAGCCAGTCGCCCGGAAAATCCGGATCAAGAAATCCCTCGATCGGACAATTCAAGTTCAAGACCCTAAACAGCAATGCCTATCATGCAAGCTGCATGTGGAGAGCGAACCTGATCCTGAGAGCATCAGCACGTGCGCTCTCGCGTCCAACACTGGACTTGGAACGAGCTCTTTTCATGATCGGGTACGACGTTTCTACAGCAAAGCAAGCCTACGCGTAGACTTGGCCAAAGTATTAGCCCTGTCCATTTTCGGCTCCTCAATTTACTCCGGATTTACTTGAACCCAGATCCGGTCGGGCCGTTTGCCCAGGTCCCATTCCCACTACAAAAATTTCCTGGACCTCAGGGGTGACGGCCGGGTCGTGCTCTACAAGAGGGCCGACCACGAGAACCCAAAGTGGACCGTCCGGCTCAAGATCCCGACGGTCTCGGGCTTCGTGGTCAAGTCGACCAAGTCGACTGTTGACTTTGAGGCGAGACGGTTCGCCGAGGACCTGTACTACCGGTTGGAAGGCAAAGCCCGACGGGGTGAGCCGATCAACTCCCCGACGTTCCGGAGGGTCTTCACCGAATGGGCCAAGGTGCCCGTGGCTGAACAAGTGGTCCGATCAGCGAGGTACGTGAACGGCAACGTCCGGCGTGTGGAGATATGGGCTCTCCGGTACTTCGCCGACGTCACCATCGACAAGGTGACCGAGACGAAACTCGTCGACTACGTGGACTGGAGGCTCTCGCAGCCGAGGCAACCGGCCGTCGTCACCCTCAAGAACGAACGGACCGCGATACGCCAGCTCCTCAAATTCGCGAAACGACGGGGGTACATTGCGGATGTCCCTGAGTTCACCATCAAGTCGGGCCGGATCAACGCTCGACCCGACATCCCCGAGGTGGAGTGGCACAGGCTGACTCGTTTCCTGCCGTTGTACGTCGATCGGGCTCAGGACAAGCGACGCCAGCGAGAACGCTTCTACCTCGCGCTCTACATCCTGATCATGGGGAACACCGGTCTCCGGATAGGAGAAGCGCGGAGGCTGAGGTGGAGGGACGTATCGACCACCCGGACCCTGACTGATGAGGTTAGGGCAATCCTCTCCGTCCGGGGAAAGACGGGGGAACGGGAGGTTGTCTGCAACCAGGGGGTGGAGCGCTACCTGGATGACCTCCTGTCATTCAGGACCGAGGAGTCGGGGTATCCACCCCCGGACCATGAATACGTCTTCTGCCATCCCTCTGGGGCACCGGTCGGGTCTTTCAAGGGAGGCTTCCAGAGGGCCTTGAAGGAAGCCGGGGTGCTCCATGCCTCCGACGGCAAGAAGCGGGTCCCCTACTCCCTCCGGCATACCTACGCCACCATGAGGATCAGCGAGGGGGTGAGCGTCTTCCAGCTCGCGGCCAACATGGGGACGTCGGTCGAGATGCTCGAGGACTTCTACGGCAAGAAACGGATGAGGGACCCGAAGATGGCGACCGAGGTAACGAAGAACAGAAGCGGGGAACGGATCGAGTGAGCTAACAGCCAAGTTTTACTCGGTAAAACTAAGGAAGGGAGGAGATCGTGGAAATTGATCGCAGAAGGCTACTGGGCAGCGCGACTGCTGCCGTCGCGACCGCTTTGGTCGAAAAAGACTTGAGCATCTTCGGGATTGGCTCCGCACTGGCCGGGACCGATATTTCCACTCCCACTAAGTGGCACCCGCTGACCCGATCCCTGCTCGATCGCGCCCATGGGATCGGCCACGTCCGCAAAGCTCCGGACGTGGCTGCGATCGAGCGGACCATCCGGCAACTCGCTAGCGCGTCGGCTTGGATCAAACCCCTTGTTATAAAATGGATGGAAAACCCGACGGACGCGTTCGATTGTCTCAGCCGGCTCGGCCTCGACGCACTCCTCGACATGGGGACGACCGGGTTCTGGCGCCGGTTTCAGCCTCCGGTACCAAGTGACGAGCAGACCTTCGACCGCGCCTTCGAAGTCCGGATGCTCGCCAACGAACTCCTCGGCGTGGACGAGCACGATCGGGTCCTCATGGCTCCGAAACTGCGCGCCAAGTCGCGAGCGATGTCGGTGAACGCGTCGGACGTGGAGGTCTTCCGGGTCAGGGCCGTCTCGGCACAGATCGGGTGGCTGGAGACCTCGATGGCCGACGCTGCGGCCCAAGCCGTTTCCGACGTCGAGCTGCTCCTGAGCACGGGAGCGTCCGAAGGCTCAGTGGCGATAGATGATCAGTTGAGGGTCTTCGAGGCGCACGAGCGCGGACTACTCGCGACCTGGGAGACACCGGCCGAACTCATATGCGCGCCAAGGCTGATCATTTGAGCCACCGCCTAGTGATCTCGGCGGTTAGCAATTCCGACTTAATATCCGCGTCCCGCGATGTCCGTTCCTCGGGGTAATCCGGAAGTCGCGTTACGCGGGCCGTCAGGACCGTTTTTTGACTCTGAGCAGACGTTCAGTGCTGTTCAAGAGACTACAGCCTCCCGGCGTGATTGGATCACGATCGGACGTAAAAATCTCTCCACTTGCCGAGAATCTCGTTGGCGTCTTCCCATTCGTCGATGTTTTCCAGGCCGCGATACATCGCAAAGGGGCGCACCTCGGTGACGTAATGTTCAATCATCGCATCGGGCCTGAGTTTCGTGGCGTCGTATCGGTTCCAGTGCACGATCTTTTCAAGCGGCCTTCGAAAGCGCTTGCTGACATCCTTTTCTGGATAGCCGATCGGTATGGTACCGACCGCACTGAGAAATGGGGGATATCCCAGGGCAGCCGCAAGTTCATCATTGGTTTTGTCCTCACCACCTCCCGACAGCCAGGCTGAAGTCAAACCGCAGGCGGTGACGGCGAGTTGAATATTCTGGATTACGGCCCCGAGTGAGGCGACAAGGATACGCTCGTTGTTCTCGCTGTATTCCCGTTGCCATTCCGGGCTTGTCGCCTGGGGGAAACAAGCCTTGAAGCGAGGATCGCCAAGCACGACAAAGATCGCGACGGTGTTTGCAAGATAGGTTTTCTTGACCGCGGGAAAACCTTTCGCGTGATCGACGAGCCTCTGCGACTGACGTAAGAACACGTCCAACACCGCTTCCCTGGTGCCGGCGTCGTCGACGACGATCAGATCCCAGCATTGGGCGTTGGCGCCGGTCGGGGCCCATCGGCCTGCTTCGGCGATCTTGAGCAGGGTTTCACGATCGACCGTTTTTCCCTTCTCGAATCGCCGGACGCTGCGGCGCTTGATAACGACCTTGATTAAATTCTCGTAGCTGCTGGCGAGGTCAAAATCCTGGCTATTCATGTTCTGTGTCCGCTCCCCTCAACGTCGATAGCCGCCATGCTCCGTTGATCGATTGAACCTCAGGGTGACACCCGGTTCAAGCCCACATAGCTTCGTCACTTCCGGAATTGGCACCAAACGGACCTGCTGGGCCGGTCGGATGATGTCCGTTGTTCGGAGTAGATCGGAAGTGTCCGGCGCACCGTCAGGGCGACGCGATTGACCCTCAGCGGACGAATCGCGATTGACGGTTCCGCATACAGACTATTTGGCTTTACGCAGCTTTTTGCCGAAGAAATCGATGGCAATAAGTGCGGCCATAGTGACTGCAATTCCCACCGCCGTGCCGCGAATTGCTTCAGCGGAGAATCCTAGGTCGTAGCGCGCCACATATCCTATCGCGACCGCCACATATGCCGCCACGCCTACTGCGCCGGCTATTGTCACTATGTCGAACTTGCTTTCCATCTTGCAAACCAACAGGCACCCCCGGCACCCCAACCCTTGATTAGCTCTTTTGGGGGCTGGCTTATGTGAGCAAGTTCACATTCCAATAAGCCGCCCGCGTGTCCGGTCCCTTGGCACCTAGCAAGACTTCGATCCGGTGAGCACTGATGTCCGTTATCGGGGCGCAGCGGAAAAAGGGCAGCCGCGCCGGGAGGTCAGCCTTTGACCCGTAGGCGACATCGCGGCGCCACTAGCAGTGTCCGCTATTCTGGAATAAGCCCACCTAGTTTAGTCGCGACCGAGCCCAGCTGAGACCATGCTGCAAGAAATAGAAAGAAAGTTTCTACTAGGGCCTGTCGTCATTTAAGCCAAGCGAGTGCGCAGACCAAGTGCAGTCCGGCAAGGAAGTTGCGCGCGGTTTTTTCATAGCGTGTCGCGATGCCTCGATAGTGCTTGATAGCATTGAAGAATCGCTCGACGAGATTACGCTCGGCGTAGAGGGCGAAGTCGCAGGCCCGTTTGGCCTTGCGGGTTGATTTTGGCGGGATGACAACTTTGATGGCGCGCACCTGAAGGCTGGCGATAAAGCTGTCGGTGTCATATCCCTTGTCACCGAGAAGTGCTTCGGGCTCGACCTGGGCCGCCAACGATTCCGCCTGGGTGATGTCATGAGCGTTGCCACCGGTGAGGCTAAGCGCCAGAGGATTGCCAAGGGCGTCGACGATCACGTGAATTTTCGTCGTGAGACCGCCGCGGGAGCGGCCGATGGCTTGGTCGTGGCCCCCTTTTTACGGGCCCCGGCACTGTGCTGGTGCGCCCGGACGATGGTGGCGTCGATCATCGCGTATTCGTTATCTGGATCATCGGCCAAGGTCTTGAAAAGACTCTCCCAAACCCCGCTCGCGGCCCAGCGCGAAAAGCGTTTGTGGATGTTCTTCCAGTTGCCGAAGCGCTCCGGCAAATCGCGCCACGGGGCGCCTGAACGGAATTTCCAAATCACCGCCTCGACAAACAGGCGGTTCCCAAGCTCGCTGCTGCGGCCAACCGTGCCGGGACGCCCCGGCAGAAGAGTCTCAATCCGCGCAAACTGGTCGTCGCGCAATCCATAGCGCTTCATCGCAAAGCCCCCTAAAAGAAGGCTCCCTATGAATCACGCTTCAGATGATTTGCGAATCCTCTAAATGACGACAGGCCCTAGCGCATGATGGATGGAAATCATCCGTCATCAAAAGCGCTCGAATACGCGATGGTCTCGTCGCGATTTTTAATGGTCGTAAAGCGCGAGTACGAGTTATGGAAGATCACGCGACAATAGCACTCAAGGGTGCGCACAATGGCGTAGGTCGCTCCGAGTTCGAGTATACGATACCCATTTCCGATGCAGAAGAAATCTTGAGCACAATGTGCGATGATCGAGTCTTAGAGAAAGTTCGACATTACGTTCCATATGCGGGGCTGACTTGGGAAATTGACGTTTATGACGGCATTCTGAAAGGCGTCGTAATTGCCGAAGTCGAATTGGATCGAGAGGACCGCGTGCTGGAATTGCCGGATTGGGTTGGAAGGGAAATAACGGGCGATTTACGGTATAGCAAATTCAACATGGACAAGGCTGCGAAGCGCGGAGAGCGATTTTGGTAGGACACGGTTCTGTCAGATGGCGTGCGCGCGCGGCATTTCGAGGTCACTGGCAAGGTAGCCTGACGATGTCGGCTCCTGAGGGCAGAACGGACATGCAGATCAAACGGGGCCACTTCCGTTTTTGACCCGGAGGCGACATTGGCGTCGAACAGCTGTGAGGGACGATTGGCTGCAAATTTGCCCTCGTCACCCCATCGCAAGATGCTAGGCTTCATGCCTTGCAATGGGTGTTTGCGGGGCACATGCGGCGGCGCGAATTCATCGGGTTTATTGGCGGCGGGGCTGCTTGGCCGCTCACCGCTCGCGCGCAACAGCGGGTGCGGCGCATCGGTTTGCTGATGACCATGGCCGAGACAGAGCCGGAAGCACAGAGTCGCCTCACGTCGTTTCGTGCCGGTCTGCAGCAGCTAGGGTGGACGGAAGGACGCAACATTAAAATTGACTACCGCTTTGCTGCCGGTGATCCTGACCGCTTGCGATCATCGGCGACGGAGCTAGTGGGTCTGTCACCCGACGTAATCTTGGCGAATGGAACGGCCATCTTATCGGCGTTAAAGAAGGAAACTCAGAATATCCCAATCGTCTTCGTGCTTGTGCCCGATCCTGTTGGCGACGGCTTAATGGGCCAATGTAAAACGCCATGCAGGAGTGTGGCCATGTATATGAAGTTGGCGCGACGATGCGTGGCTCTTTGATGTGCATCAAGCGGGGCGACTGCATGACATTATAAGCAAGATAGCGATCAAATCCTGGAGCAGGTTCATGATCAAAGATGTCATCCTCAACTTGGAGCCCAACAAGTCTCGGGACAGCGTTCGTGACTATGCGATTACGGTTGCCAGAACGTTCGATGCGCACCTGGCAGGCGTGGCTTTTGCCGATGGAAACATTCCAACTTACCTCATGCAGGCATTTCCTCCCGCTGCTGTTGCGGACGTACGGGCCAAATATGAAGAGGCTGCACGCAGCGCAATCGAGCGTTTCGAGGCGGCGGTCAAGGGAAGCCTTCTCTCGGTCGAGCATCGACTGGTCACGCAAACCTATCCTGATGAGGTTCCCCCTTCATTTTCGGCAATGGCGCGACGTTACGATCTAAGCGTCGTCATGCAATCCGATGATGAGAATGGGGTGAACAATGACATTTTAATCGAGGCGACGCTGTTCGGGTCCGGAAGGCCTGTCATCGTTGTCCCCTACATCCAGAAGGAAGGACTGAAGCTCTATCGGATTGTGTGCTGCTGGGACGGAAGCCGCGCTGCGGCGCGTGCCATCAATGATGCATTGCCGCTGCTGCAAAAGGCGCGCGCCGTTGAACTGTTCATTGTCGCCGATGAGAAAACCGGGGGCGAGCGGGAGATTCGCGGCGTCGAAATCGGCAGTCACCTTGCGCGTCACGGTATCAAGGTCGAGGTTGTAACCCTTCCGGCCGCCGATATCGACGTGGCCAATGTCATTCTATCGCGCGTAGCGGATTGTTCGGCGAACATGATCGTGATGGGCGGCTACGGGCATTCGAGGTTTCGCGAATTCATACTTGGCGGTGCGACGCGCGGCGTACTGAGCACGATGACCGTTCCCGTATTCATCTCGCATTAGCAGGCTGTTCGATTCAAACGATTACGGATGGCTCGCAGGGCCGACGTTCATAGTTGCTGTCAGGCTGGGCTGCATAATGCCTTTGGACAAGGGTCCGCTTTCGAGGAGGTGAACGGACCTAGCTCAGATGCGACCCGACTTCCGTTTTTGACCCACAACGGTCATCCGCGACCACCAAATATTTGCGCGAAAGGGCTATTGACATGGATCAAATGCGTGCAGCCGTTTTTGACATCCAAATGTTGGTCTGATGAATGGAGTACCAAAGCAATGGAGATAAATGCGCACGTCGCAGAGCTGGAACGGCGACATCATAAGCTGGAGAGGGAGATTGCCGACGCGTTAGCTCATAGTTCCACCGACGATCTGACGATCGCGGAGCTGAAGCGTCAAAAATTACAGCTAAAAGATGAGATGGAGCGCTTGCGCTGCGAACACGGCTGACTCGATGTTGATAACAATACGTCGCAGGAGGAGGAGGTCATGTTCGGGTTTGCTGGTGTAGACGCCGAGCTTAATCAATCGTTGGGAGTGACTCTGAAGGGGCTTGCACCTATTCTGAAGCGCGGCGGCGATGAGGCGGAAAAGAAGTTCATGGAGTGCTGCTGGTGCTTGTGGAGGGCGAACGGAAGTGAGCTGCTGGAGCCTTTCATCGAAGCCGCCTTCAATACGTTGCCTAAGAAATCGCGTGCTGTTCTGTTCGAGCGAATGTTGACAATCGTCTATGTGGCGCAAGACAGTGCCGTTAAGAACTCCACTGATGTCCGTTCCCGGGGGTAGAACAGACCTTGCAGTCGGACAGCCCGACATCCGAAAATGACCCAACAGCGACATGGAAGCTTTCTGGTTTTGCGGCGCAAAATTGACCGTTGAAACTCCTTCCGGCGATTGCGAATATCGTCGGAAGTCACAGCCAGCATTGATGGCCGCTTGATCCACGATTGTCAGGTTTGAATTATTGAGCCGCCTTGAATTTGTTCGGCTTGGCGATGCGAGCCGCGGCTCCGCACTTCCGGCTCATTCCCGGCTTGCTCGATAGTCACGAAGAGGCCGACTATCGCAACGCATTCGGGGCGATGGCTCAGAGGCCCGTCGTGGCCTTCGAGGCATCTTTAATACGAGGCATCTTTAATAGCAACAGCAGTTTTTTCACCGCCCTTTTCTGTATACTTTACTTTAGACCCGCCAGCCACCCTCTCGAGTTCAAGGTCAGAGAGTTCGTTGAGTTTGGCAGCTGTCACATTAACCTCATTCGTCGTTTTGGATTCGCTCATGGAAAACTCCTTGGGATCAACTATGAAAAGGTTCGTCCCAATTAGCGAAGGCAAGAAATATCTTCTGTGCGAAACATCACATTCCGGAAAGGGTGCGTGAGCGTCAACTTCCGGTTCTGGCACGAAACCGACATGGCGCGATGTCTGACTTGAGTCCGTTGTGTGCGCAAAAGATGGGGTAATCGGCCGGCCAGCTTGTGGATAGCTGAAGATTTTTGGGTGCTGCGCTTCAGGCTGATGGTGAAACGAGGTCCGTGGCAACGGCCTCAAGCATCAGAAGGAGAAGCGCAGCATGGACCATTTTGCTGGATTGGACGTGTCGGTCAAGGAGACCAGTGTCTGCATTGTGGATGACACGGGCAGGATCGTGAAGGAAGTGAAGGTAGCGAGCGAGCCTCAAACCCTGCTGAAGGTTCTGGGGAACCCGATTTACCGCTTCAAGCGGATCGGACTGGAAGCTGGGCCGCTATCGCAATGGCTTTTCAGTGGGCTTGCGGAAGCAGGCTTGCCAGTGGTCTGTGTCGAGACGCGGCACATGCAGGCGGTGCTGAAGGCGCAGATCAACAAGACGGACCGCAATGATGCGCGCGGCATCGCGCAAATGATGCGGGCGGGGCTTTACCGCCCGGTGCATGTGAAGACGCTCCGCAGCCAGAAACTGCGAATGCTGCTGACCCATCGCAAGCTATTGCAGTCGAAGGCCATCGCCATCGAGAACGACCTGCGCGGTACTTTACGCAACTTCGGCCTCAAGGTCGGAATGGTTGGCAAGGTTAGGTTCGAGGCCCGCATCCAGGAGCTTGTCGAGAACCAGCCCGATCTAGCCGTTCTGGTCGAACCGTTGCTCATTGTTCGGCGGGTACTCCGCGAACAGATCGTCATCCTGCACCGCCGCTTGCTGGCCATCGTGCGAGACGATGAGGTGTGCCAGCGCCTGATGACGACCCCCGGCGTCGG
Organism: uncultured Alphaproteobacteria bacterium; assembly: GCA_963722265.1. GTDB lineage: Bacteria > Pseudomonadota > Alphaproteobacteria > Rhizobiales > Xanthobacteraceae > Bradyrhizobium. The sequence goes on from CAVRKR010000007.1 coordinate 157,573, forward strand.
CCCCGTGGTGGCGCTGACCTATCGCGCCACCGTCGACGTACCCGCCCGCTTCCGTAAATCCAAGGCAGTCGGGGCGGTATTTGGACTGACATGCGCCAGGTATCAATCGGGCGAGATCGATTGGAGCGGCAGAATATCGCGCTGCGGCGATGAGATGATGCGGGTGATGCTCTACGAAGCTGCGCAGAGCATGATGCGTTCGAAGAAATGGTCCTGGCTCAAGGCCTGGGCCATGCAGATCGCCAGGCGCCGCGGGATGAAGAAGGCGATCGTGGCCCTGGCACGCCGGCTGGCCGTGATCATGCACCGAATATGGGTTGACGGCACCGAGTTCCGGTGGACCCGGGAGCAAGCCGTGGCAGCCGCATGAAAACCGTTCAGGATCGAACCCAATAGGAGAAAACTCGAGTTCCACCGAGCGGTGGAAAGATGTCCCTCGCGGGACGATGGATGAGGTGAGTTCGTATGTCCGCTTGGATCTGCCGTTCGATTGACGGCAAGGCCGACCATAAGATTGTTCCACCTCGTCCTCGAATCCCATGATGGAAGGGCCCTGGTGCCGATTCCGAAGAGAAGCACGAGCCCGCGAGCGACATCGACACCGCATTGATGGATAGTCTGAAAGTGCTTGACCCCAAATGGCCGATTAGAGAAGCGGACATCACCAGCCCTTGAGGCGCGCATTTCCGCAAGGGTGATCTTTTGCGGTCGGGTGAGGACGCACATGAACCATCGAAGCGCTGGCTATTGCCGGTAGAAAGCCGCTCGATCGGCGCCGGCTAGGATCAGAGAAGGTCCCGCAGCCGCGCGAGCTCAACGATATGCTCTTCAGATGATAAGACGGCTGTCACCAAGGGCGGCTGTGGTGACGTATGAATTTCATACAGATGGCGCGTCGAAATCGGCTTGCCCATGAACTCCCGTATGCACTCATCAAGGTTGCCGTCGACGACTAGACGATCGATTCCATGAAACCAGCATCATGGAACCTATGGTTTGGTGGCGGATTCCTTGTTTTGCGGTTGGCGAAACGAGGAGCGGCATCATGGCGGGATGGCGGCGAGCGGTCGAATTGGCAATGACCGACGAAGAGATTGAAAGATTGACGGCTCTTTCGCGGTCGCGAACCGAGCGGGCGAGTCGGGTATCGCGGGCGCAGATGCTGTTGGCCTATCGCGAGAATCCTTCGTTCTGTGCGGTGGGGCAAAGAGTTGGGGTTCACCATCAGACGGTTCAGCGCTGCGTGGAGCGGGCGCTGGCCTATGGGCCGTTGGCGGCGATCGAGGATCGGCCACGGCCGGGCAAAGAGCCGGTCATCACGCCGGAGGCCAAAGCCTGGTTGGTGTCGCTGGCGTGCGACAAGGCCAAGCAGCACGGCTATCCGCATGAGCTGTGGACAACGCGGCTGCTGGCACGTCACGCACGCGAGCACGGACCGACGGCGGGGCACGAATGTCTCGCCAAGCTGGTTCAAGGCACGGTGTGCAAGCTCCTCGGCCAGGAGGAAATCAAACCGCACAAGGTGCGCTACTATCTGGAACGTCGCGATGCCGAGTTCGAGCAGAAGATGGCGGAGGTGCTGTGCGTTTATCGCGAGGTCCAGGTTCTGAAAAAAGCCGCCGCCAAGTCGCGCAAAGCCATCAAGCGAGTGGCGATCGTTTCCTACGACGAAAAGCCGGGAATCCAGGCCATCGCAACGACGGCACCCGATTTGCCGCCCAAGCCCGGCGTCCACGCGACCTTTGCGCGAGATTACGAGTACAAACGTCATGGCACACTGAGCCTGTTGGCCGGAATCGACCTGCTTACCGGGAAGGTCCATGCGCTCGTCAAAGACCGCCACCGCAGCCGGGAGTTCATCGAATTCCTCAAGTGTCTCGACGCCGCTTATCCGGCCTGCACCGCCATCAAGCTGATCCTCGATAATCATTCCGCGCACATATCGAGAGAAACAAGAGCCTGGCTCGACGCTCGACCGCCTGGGCGCTTCGAGTTTACCTTCACGCCCAAGCATGGTTCGTGGCTCAATCTCATCGAGGGCTTCTTCTCCAAATTCGCCCGGTCGGTCTTGCGCCACATCCGGGTCACCTCAAAACATGAGCTCAAAGAGCGCATTATGGCTGGCATCGACGACGTAAATCGACACCCCGTCATCCACACATGGTCATACAAACTCGCCGACGCCGCCTGATATGATTCGAACCAAGGAAACGCTGACCTAGATAGGCGCCGGCGTTCTCGGTACGACGCTCATTGCGGAGCGAAGTCCATTTGCGAAGAATGGCCGGCGCGTCAAAATCGACATGAACCTTGGTACCGCCCACGCTCGCCCCTTCGCCTTCAGCCGCTCGGGATTTGCCGTCTTCCACCGCCGCCGCTCGGCCCTTTTCCGTGACGTCATACTCGACGTCGCTGATATTGGTCACTGATGACGTCAACCAACCGAGTTCAACCAATCGATGGTATTTTCTGCGGTCAATATTTCCAGCCTCGAACAGCGGACTTGCTGCGCTTCATCTGTTTCGCGATGGCCGCCAAGCTCAAGCCGGAGAGCGCCAACTTTCGAAGCCGGTCATCTTCTTCCGGCGACCATGGACTTCCGTTCATTCTTTTTTGCCTTCAGCCCGGACCTCGACCAAGCGGCGCATCTCATTCATCAATAACGCAATAACAGCCGGTCGCGATTTCTAGATTGCTCACTGATCCTAGGACCGACCATTTCCTTACGGGGACGCCGTTCAGCCTCTGAATCCTGTAGCCTCTGAAAATACCCTGGCGGTTACAATCCCCACTCCCGTCCTTTTCCTGCTTAATGGGTTCGACGCCACAAAATGACGATGAGCACATAATAGCAGTGCTCACTAGTCCTTCAGATTCGCGATCCGCTGCCTCACAAGCGTTCATCTTCATCAAAAAAATCACCATCGAAAACGCTACAACTGAAACCATCTTACGCATGATTACTGCTCCGGAGCTTCGCGGTCATATTAGTTTTGGGTTCCCCGGGGTTTCGCCTAATTATCTCAGTCGGGATTGGGAACGACAGGGCGCACCATACTGTGATGCAGCAACGGCTCAACTAAAGCTGATAATTAAGCTAACCGATCAACCTTACTGGTCGAGTGTCGTCGAAACAGTTCGCACGTCGGATCTCTTCTTCCCAATGGAAGTTCGGCCGCACATCCGCACCGCGCCGGCCGCAAGCCTGGCAGCTAAATCTCGGCTCCAGATCGGACAGCCGGACATCATCGGCCCATCGATCGCCGCTGAGCGCCGTCCAATGCGAGCAATGGTAGTCGCTGCAGTAGATCAGGAGTCCGCGCACCCCGGCGGCGCGCATCTCGGCGAAGGTGATTTTCTGTTCGCGGACAGGCATGCGCTATTGAAGCGCGGACCAGCATGCAAATGAAGCCGCTGGATATTGGGCCTCGTCGCGGCGAAGGCCCAAAAGAAACGGCCCCGGCGGTCTAGTAGACCGGGACCGTTACCCGCAGGAGCAAGCAGCTTTGGGGGTCGCCCCGCCCCGGGAGGATTGTTTTTAGAATAGCAAAGGTTCGCGCCAGCTAATGTGTTAAAGTTTGGTGTCCGAATGTGTCTGGCTCGGTCGCCGGGGATCGCGGATCATCTTCGTGCCGGTTTGATCCTCAAGACCGTAATGGCGTAGATCGCCACAAACACAACGAAGGCAACGACGATGGATAGAGCAATAGTTTTTTCCATCCTTCCAATAAGCACGCCGACTACCTGTTTTCCAGTGTGGAAGCCCGCCAAAATCAAACGGCCCGTTTTAACCCTAACTGGCCTAATTTGATTGTTGCCCTAATGCGGAGAAGACACAAAAGCCGCGTCTGTGTTGGCTTGTCGGTTGCCGATTCATAGGCACAGACCAAGAAGTTCTATCCGGCAAGCGCCTTCGTCATCGTTTAATTTGCTCGGCTTTCGTGATGTTGATCGGGGACGCTCATACCGACCTGCAATCACCATGGCCCAGTAGGTTCGCCCCGTTGCGCTCTTTGCGCTGGCGACACCTACCTTCGACCCTCCATGCATCAAAAGATTCTCTCGATGGCCCGACGACTTAATCCACTGATCAAGAGTTTTCGAAAAACTGTCGTAGCCATATGCGATGTTCTCGGCAGTCCGATGGGCCTTTGACCGTGCCGCGCGCGATGAAAATGGCCCCAGCACGCTATGGTCGAGCACGTCCTTTGACGCCATAGCGGCCGCCTGCTCATGCGCAATACGGTTGAGAGTGGCGTCCGATGTTACCCGCCCTTCGCCGTGCTGAAGCCTGTAATTCGAAATCATTTCTGCCGGAGTTGCGGATGCTGGCTGCGCAGATACCGAATTGCAAGGCGCAAGCATAAGGCACAAGGAAATTAGTAAGGCGGATTTCATTGATGCTCTCAGGGCGGGGCTCCGTCTTGCTACCGGATTTGCTACCAAAGAAAATGCGACGAGGCGAATATAGCCGGTATGACGAGGGCCGCCGCATCCGGCCAATCTTTTCAATAATACGCGGCGGCCGTTGTCTCCCATTTCGCGTGGGCGTATGGAGCGGATTGCGATTGTTTGTCGTAATCCACCGTACCAGCATGAAGTAGGATTCGAGTTCCGTCAGGGCGCGATATTCCCATTCCTTGGCTTGGCCGAGGAGCGTGGCGCGTTGAAGCGGACGGAAGACCGCGGTTTGACGGTACAAGGAAGCTATAGCGCGATATCGGCGCACGTGCTCCAGGACGGCGTTTTTACTGGTATGCATGAGCTTACTCTCCCCTAACTTTCCCCTTGCTCGCCACGACTGTTGGCCAAGATGTTTTTCGATTTCGTTAGCGGGCTTTGCAGAAAGCCCGAATGGTTTCCGAAGTCTTGACTGCCTTGCCACGAGGTACCCCTTCATCAAAGACGAATCCAAATAGGACCAAACGACGTTCACATGCGCTGCGGATAAGTGGGCTTGACCCGTTACGAGCTGGCCCTCAACTTCAAGACCGCCAAGTCACTTGGCATTGAATTTCCGGCAACACTGCTTGGCGTCGCAGACCTTATCGTCGAGTGAAGGGGTCACTTCCGTTTATGGCAGGCACTTTTCTGACATGCCGGAGCCGTCCGGCAATGTCCGTTGATAGAAGACCGGAAGTGGCTGGCCAATGGCCAAAACGAGGCGATTTACTCATCTCGAATTGTTGACTCGACCGCTGCCGCCGACCCTGAAAATGTAGGCCATATTCAGGATTGCGGAACCAGCAGTGTTGACGGCCATATCGGGAGCCACGGCCATGCCCCAATTCGACCCCGAACTCATCGAGGTCATGAAGAAGGTTCTCGAGGACATTATGACTAGAGTGCCCCTGGAACATTCAACCCCGGCAGCGAAGGCATATCTTGCTGAGTGTATTTTGAAAGCGGCAGCTCAAGGGCAAACCAACTACGACGCTCTGATCGTTGCAGCAACTGATCAGATAGGGGTGTTCGTATCTTTGTTCAGTTAGGGCGTCGCTCTTTGATGGCGCGCGCCTAATTGTTCCGAATCCATGACGGACTTTAGCTCCGGCGAGCGTGAGGTGTCCGGCGAGGGATGAGCTCCTTCGCAGTGTAACAGCTGATACCGCCTCCATATCAGATTGACTTGGCAATGTAAGGGAAAGCTGTGACGGATTTGACGAGCTCTGGATTGCGCTCGATGTAGAGAACTGCCTCCCTGAGTTTTGCACGCACGGCGTTGATGGATTTGAGGGCGAGGTTCTTGAATATCTTTTCGCGGATTTCGTCCCAGAGGTTCTCCTTCGGGTTCAACTCCGGCGAATAGGGTGGCAGGAACAGAAGCGAGATGTTGTCGGGGACCGCGAGCAAGCCGCACTGATGGTTGGGGGCACCGTCGAGAACCAGGAGAATGTGTTGCCTGCGGTACTTTCTGGATAGAACGTCGAGGTAGATCTGGAAGCAGACAGTATCCGATGCGGGCATGATCAGATAGACGCACTTTCCATCCTTGGGGCAGACCGCGCCGTATAGGTAGATGTATTGGCGAATGAGTTGCGCGGCGACCTCGGGTCTGACACCAGTTGGAGCCCAGCAAGGCCGCGGGCGGTTCATTCGTCCGAAACGCGCTTCGTCGGCGAACATGACACGTAAGCGACGACCGCGCTTGGCCGCCGCCCGCTTGGCCTTCCTTACAGCATCACGAAAGCCGTTTTTTTAAAGGCGTCTTGCGCCGCAAGGTTCCGCTTGGGATGGAACGGACGCGGCATCAGCTTACGCCAGCCATGCCGATGCAGCAGATTGTACACCGTGCTGTCACTGGTCGGGTGCCCGATCGCCTCTTCGTAAGCCGTCTTGAGATCGTGGATGTTCAACAACTCGCCGGCTCCTGCAGCATGGGCAAAACGCGCCAGCAAGGTCTTTTCCTCGGCCAAGGTCATGTTCTCGCGCTTGCGTCCGCCGTTCGCCCTGGGCTTGAGTGCCTTTATGCCCCCGTCATCGTAAGCCATATGCGCGCGGTTTACTGTGCTCAGCGAAACGCCCATGGCCGCCGCAATCGCCGGCTGCGTCATCCCGCCCTCGCGCAGCAGCACCATCTGGATGCGCTCTCGCTGCGTCGACGGGAGCTTCCATCGCAGCGCCGTCTGGAGCCGCCGGACCTCGGCTTTATTGCATTTGACCATCTGCTCCTCCCGAATCAGATGGTCACAGCGAATCACACCTCAAATCCCGAAAACAACTCCCCCATCGACCGCATTCTCCGGTAATAAATACGCCGATTCATGCTGTTCTGGAGCCGGTATGAGCTGCTAGCATCAGCATAAACCCCGAACGGGCCCCGAATTCCCATACCAGAGCCGACGCCGGATCGCCAGCCTCCGGACGGCATCGCAGCCGTATGGTTTCGCTCAAGACCAACGCTGTCTCAATAGAGCTTGCGCGTCGTAGCGCTCTTTTCCATACCGCTCGGCCCGTGAAACGTGCCGAACACGCCGTCGAGCGTGGGATTGCTGACGCCGAACCAGTGCTTCTCGCTGACGAAATGATGCCGCAAATGATACTGCTTGATCCAGCGGCCGAGCCGCGTCCGCGGCTGGTAGGGAATATGTGCGACGTAATGCACCCATTCGTAATGCAGGATGGCGAGCATCATGCCGAACAGCCCGGAGGCCGAGGCCTCGGTTCCAAACGCAAGCGCTATAAGTCCGGTCGCGACCATAAGATTCGGCACCAGGAACCAGACCGGCAGGAACAACAGATCGAGCCGGTTGGGCTCGACATGGTGGTCGTAGTGGAGGCGGTGCTGCAGCTTGCGCGCGAGCGGCCATGACAACGGCGGGGCATGAAAGGCGAAACGATGCATGCCGTATTCGCTGAGATAAAACAGCAGCGCGCCGAGCAGGATCAGGGCAGGCCTCACGCTGAGCCAGCCGAACAGGAAGGCCAGCGTTTCCAGTACTACGCCCGCCACTAGTGCAGCGACGCTGCCATGACGAAGAAACACGAGAAGCATTCCGGCTCTTCCTTTGCGGTCTTATGCGATCTGACCTGACGGATCGCGTATGCGCCCGCGGCGCGGGGCATCCTGTATCGGGCCTACGCGCCGTGGATCAGGCCTGTATTTCTCGCTTGCCCGATTGTACAAGGAGATTGGTCTTTTTAACAAAAAGCAAGAGAAACGCCCATGCCCTCCACCGACCGCAGGACGATTTTGCGCGCCGCAGCGACGCTTCCAGCTTTCGCAAGCTTGGCGCCCGGCACCGCATTCGCGCAGGCAACCCCCGGCGAGCCGCAAAAACCTGCTGCGCCGGTGGCGAGCCCGCCGCCGCATGTAACCCACATCCTGGCCCAATACATCGTCAACGCCAGATATGACGATCTGCCGGAAAACGTCCGCAAGGAAGGTGTGCGGACGCTGTTGAACTGGGCGGGCGTTGCCATCGGCGGCTCGCATCACAAGACGGTCGATATCGCCGTGTCGGCGCTGGCGCCGTTCTCGGGCCCCGCTCAGGCCTCGCTGTTCGGCCGCCGCGAGCGCTTCGACATCATGAATGCGGCATTCATCAACGGCGTCTCGAGCCACATCTTCGACTATGACGACACCCACCTGAAGACCATCATCCATCCGGCCGGCCCCGTCGCCTCGGCGATCCTGGCGCTGTCGGAGATGCAGCCGGTATCGGGCAAGGATTTTCTCAATGCGCTGGTGCTCGGCGTCGAGACCAATGCCGGATCGGCAATGCGGTCTATCCCAATCACTATGACGTCGGCTGGCACATCACCGGCACCGCCGGCGTGTTCGGATCGGCAGCGGCGACCGGCAAGCTGCTCGGCCTCAACGAGCAGCAGATGGTCTGGGCGCTTGGGCTCGCGGCGTCGCAGCCGGTGGGCTTGCGTGAATCCTTCGGCTCCATGAACAAGAGCTTCAATCCGGGCCGCGCGGCCTCAAGCGGCATTTTCGCCGCGCTGCTCGCCTCGAAAAACTACACGAGTTCCGACGGCATGATCGAAGCCAAGCGCGGCTGGGCCAATACCATCAGCACCAAGCAGGATTATCGCGAAATCACCGAAGGCCTCGGCAAGCGCTATGAGGCGGCACTCAACACCTACAAGCCCTTTGCCTGCGGCATCGTCCTGCATCCGGCGATCGACGCTGCCATCCAGCTCAGGGCCGAGCAGAAATTCACGCCCGACCAGGTGAAGCGGATCGAACTGAGGGTGCATCCGCTGGTGCTGGAATTGACCGGCAAGAAGACGCCGCAGGAGGGGCTGGAGGGCAAGTTCAGCATCTATCACGCGGTCGCGGTGGCGCTGATCGAAGGCGCCGGCGGCGAAAAGCAATTCAGCGACCGCGCGGTGCGCGATCCGGCCGTCATCGCGCTTCGCGGCAAGGTCGTCCCGGTGATCGACCCGGCGATCAGGCCGGAACAGGTCGAGATGTCGATCGAGCTCGGCGACGGCCGGGTGCTGCGGAAGCGGATCGAGCATGCGATCGGAAGCCTGGAAAGGCCGATGAGCGATTCCGATCTCGAGCGGAAGTTCACCGATCTTGCCGAAGGCATTCTGCCGCCCCAGCAGACCGCGAAGGTGATCGAGCTGTGCTGGAAGGTCGAAAGCCTTCCCGACGCCGGCGAGATCGCGCGAATGGGATCCCGGCCAGGCGTCTGAAGGCATCGGCCAGGGCGCGCGTTAGGTCGCGGCCCGGCTATTCGCAATATTGCCTGCCGTTGAACGCGAAGCATTTTGCCGAAAAGTCGGCGACCGGGCGGAGTTTGTGAACCACGAGGTGCCGGCGGTGGCTGCGCACCAGCGGTTGCGCCGGATAATGCAGCGTCATCGGCGCCGTGCAGCGGTCGTTGACGTCCTTGTCGACAACGGGCTTCCAGACCGCGCGTGGGCCGTCGGTGGCGCAGGTCAGCATCAGGGATTTCTGGACGCAGACATAGGCCCCCTCGCTATAGGCCTTGCTTTCGTAAAGACAGACCGGACCGCCGGCCTGCGCTTCCGGCGCCGCCCATGCGGCGGTCGAACAGCCCATGCAGACGAGCACCCAGACCAAGCGGCGGATCATCTCGACCTCCCCTTTTGAAAAATGACAGCCCCGGGCGAAACCCAGGGAAACCTTTTACCCGCGAAACACCCAAGCCTACGAACAGATTGGGCCCGAACGCCCTTTGCCGGCACGTAATTCGGCCAAGACATCGAACCCTATGGGTCCGGCCGGCGTCTGTGAGCGAGCTCACTGACGGGGGCGGAAAGACGTTTTACGGTCAATAGAGAATTCGATCGCCCTGCCCCAACTTGCCGCTTGGGGCTCGGCTTGGTATGGATCAACCATTAAGAATTGGGGGCCTGGGGTGCGGTCCGCATTGATTTTCATTTTCGGATTCCTGCTTTGCCTTTCGGCCGAGCCGGCGCTGGCGGACAAGCGCGTCGCCCTCGTCATCGGCATGTCCAGATATCAGCAGGTGCCGCGGCTCACCAACCCGGCGCGCGACGCCGACGCGATAGCCGCGCTGTTCAAGAAGGCAGGCTTCGACGTCATCAACAATCAGCGCGACCTCGGCATCTCCGATCTGCGCCGTGTCATCCGCGAATTCTCCGAACTATCCCGCGATGCCGATATCTCGGTGGTCTATTATGCAGGTCATGGCATCGAGGTCGACGGGACGAACTACCTCGTGCCGACGGATGCGAAACTGCTGAGCGATTTCGACATCGAGGACGAGACCATTTCGCTCGACCGCGTGCTCAAGGCGCTCGATCCCGCCAGGCGGCTCAAGCTCGTGATTCTCGATGCCTGCCGCGACAACCCATTTGCCAAGACGATGAAGCGAAGCGTCGCCAGCCGCTCGATCGGCCGGGGGCTTGCCAAGATCGAACCGGCGATGTCGGACACGCTGATCGCCTTTGCCGCGAAGGCTGGCGCGGTGGCAAGCGATGGCGACGGCGACAACAGCCCATTCGCGGCTGCGCTTGTCAAATACATCGTCGAACCCGGGCTTGATCTGCGAATCGCGTTCGGCCGCGTTCGCGACGACGTGCTCAAGAGCACCGGCAACCGCCAGGAGCCGTTCGTCTACGGTTCGCTGGGCGGCGAGAACATGTCGCTGGTTCCGCCCGCTGCAAAGCCCGTCGACCCCGAGGCCGAGGCGCGGGTCGATTATGAGCTCGCCGCGCAGATCGGCACCAGAGAGGCGTGGGATTCCTTCCTTGCGAGCCACCCCAAGGGCCTTTATGCGAATCTGGCGCGGGCGCAGAACAGTAAACTTTCCGCGGCGCAGCAGTCGCGCACCAAGGCCGACGATGCCCGTCGGGACGCCGAGGAGCAGGCGGCGCAGAAGGCCGAGGAACTGCGCAGGCAGCTCGAAGAGCAAAGCCAGCGCCAGACCGCCGAGGCAAAGCAGAAGCTCTCCGAGCAGGCAAAGAAGGAGCTTGAGGAGGCGCGGCGCCAGGTCGCCGAACAGGCCAAGAAACAGCTGGACGAAGCTCGAAAGCAGGTCGAACTGGCGCAACAGCAGGCCGAGGCTGCCCGCCAGCAGGTCGAGGAAGCCAAACGCCAGGCGATTGCGGAAGCCCAGCGCCAGGTCGAGCAGGCCAAGCGCGCCGCCAAAGCGGACGACGAGAAGCTCGCGGCGCTGACACCACCCAGCCAAACGGCCCCGCAAGCGCCGCCGTCGCCCCCAAAGATCGACCAGGCCGATATCACGCGGCTGCTCCAGGCCCATTTGAAGCGCGTCGGCTGCAATTCGGGAAATGTCGACGGCACCTGGGACGATAGCTCTCGAAAGGCGATGGACCTGTTCAACAAGAACGCGCAGACCCAGTTCGACGTGAAGCTGGCAAGCCTCGATGCGCTGGACGCGGTCCGCAACAAGTCCGATCGGGTGTGTCCGCTGGTCTGTGCCAAGGGACAGCGCGCCGAAGGCGACCGCTGCGTTCAGATCGGTTGCAGCAGCGGCTACTTCCTGAATTCCAGCGGCTCGTGCGAGAAACGGCCGGAGCCTGCGCCGAAGCCGCGCACCGCGACGCAGGATTCGGCGCCCCGGCCACGGGCAGCGCCATCGGGCGGCGGCAAGTGCTTCTCGTTCAACGGCAAGAGTTATTGCGAGTAAAATCGTTACGCGCCCCCAATGGTTTTTGAATGGAGACCACCGATGAAATTCCCGGCAAATCGAACAAGCCCGCACAAGCTGTCTCGGCGCGCCGTCCCAGCCATCATCACGCTCGCAATGACGTCGTCGGGCGCATTGGCGGCGCCTGCGCAGCTCTACGGCAAATCGGTGATCGTGAGCTGGACCGAAGACAGGATTCAGACCACCGACAGGAGCGCAGAGCCGACGTCCATGACCGCATCGGCCCAGCTATCCGTTTATATCAGCGCGGCGGGCCGTCCGTTCAGCCGTGTCAGCATGACGGTGTCGAACAGGCGCGGGACGAGAACGCGATCGGGAAATCGCGACGCCGTTCAGGGAGAGGGTTCGGCGAGATCGTTCAATTTCCATGGCAACACGATGAGCGCCAGCATGCCGCGCGGCAACGCTGGCGCGATGCAGATATCGGTAACTTTCGATTCCGGATTTCAGAGTTGCAGCGCCCACGTGGTGACGGGGAAAGCAAGCGGCGCGCAGTTCACGCGAGTGAAGAGCATGATTACCGGTTCCGAGCATGATTTCTATTCGGTCAAGGCCAGCGGCGAGAGCTGCCGCGTGCAAGACGGAAACGTTTTCGGCAATTGATGCGAATGCGGGGTCTGATGCTTCCTTGATCAGCACCCCCCAGATTAGGCGCGCAAAAAATGATACTGCGTCACGGTTTGGCGTAAATGCTCACATACGATCCTGTGTAGGCCTCCTTCCAGCCTCTCTTCCCCACGAGAAACCGCCTCAACTCTTCGTGTGCCCTCACCCAAAGCACCGTATCGATTTTGTATTTCTCAAGCACGGTGTCCCAATCGGCCTCATTCATCTCGGGTTCGACCAGTTTGAAATAGTCACGCAGCAAATCATCTGGATAAACGGTAGCTGCTCGACCATCTACGAACAAAGGTATGGCACCTCGGGTGCGGAAGATCAAAATTCCACCATTGCCCCAGTGGTTCAGAAGCCGCGCCTTCGGAAAATGTGTCTGAAGATAAAGAGCATCCTGCTCCGAAAGCATTTGCGGAAGTCCGAAGGCCGGCTCCATTTTCATAAAGGTCAACGGCAGAGCGCACGCTCCAACGATGCCGGCGGTCAACAACGATCTCTGGACGCTAAAATTATCCAGCCGTTTAGGCAGCAGTCGATCAAGGTGAAGAGCTAACGGAACCGTTGAAAACATAAGAAAGAAAGACATGTATCTAAACTGATAAAGTCCCAGGGCCAAAAAGAGCCAGGAAAGCAGCCGTGACTCCAGAGGGACAGGAGAAGAACTTCCGAAGCGCAGTTCAAGCGCGACAAATATCAAAATATATATGATGCCAGGGATGCTTTCCGGCACGGTCATGATCGCAAAATAGGACCACCACTCGGTGATGTACGCTTGTACGAAGTGGCCTAACGTACTCGCTACGCCTTCGTAGATATGCCAGCCAAGAGGATTGATTAATGTTGCAATGAAGCAACCGGCTGCTGCGAAGCCGTAGATTTTCAAGTTTGCCCAATCCCGTCTAAGCAAAGCCGCGCCGCAAAAAATACCGACAATCAGAAAACCAAGCAAAAACCCACCATGCAGATTGGCCCAAAGGACCATAGTTACAGGCAACAAAAACCATCTCGTTCTTTTCAAACATTCTCCGTAGAAAATTGCGCTAAACAACATGGTGGAAGTGTTTGGCGAAGCGGCGAGATAAATATTTGGGAAACTCGGAAAAGCGGGGTAGAGCAAACAGGCGGAAAAAACCGAAATGCAAACTGCAGTTGCCGAAGCTCCGCTGCGCAGGCAGACGGACGCTAGATATCCGACGATGACTACGCCGCACGCGACGGTAAACAATACGAGACCACTGAAATTCGTATATTGAAATATGACGCTGGCGATGACGTCCCAAAGCCACGAAAGATTATACCATTGCCTGCCTCCGGACGTGAATGACCATGGATCCTGGAAGGGAATATGACCCTGGTTCCTGATCAAGTCTCCGGCGGCGAGGTGCCATCCCAAATCATAGTGACCAAGCAGGAGTGGCGCGTTCGCAAGGTAATACACACATGCGAATGAAATCAGGAAGACATAAATTCCGGACCTCTGAAAGCGGGTGCTGATCGTCTTCCCTCTATCAAATCTAAAGTCGCCCCAGGCCTCCAGCGCGTCCATCAATGAGTCCCCTCGCGATCAAAGCGAGCCTCCCACGGGCTACGCATGCTTCTGGGTCTATGGCCAGGTACAAACCGTCGCTTTAGGGGTGACCGGTCTAAAGTGGAGTAAAAGGAAGTTGCGTAATGCAGTCGCTGCAAGCTGAAAATATTTCCTAGTTAACGAATGCCTAAATGGAACTCGCGATCATCGTCGTGCTCGCATTTAGAAAAGGCCGGCTTTGGATTCACCTGCCTGGCTTCTGGTCGGGACTGAACGTCCTCGGCAGGGCAGACCGCCGGGACGAGCCCCCGCCGCTTGCGCGGCGGGGGCTTGCCGTCATGTGGAGTTCGTCGTCAGGCGTAAGCTAACCGCCGGGCGCGGCGGTGCCGCGCCATCAGCGCAGGAGCTGAAGCACGCTCTGCTGCGACTGATTGGCCAGCGCCAGCGCGGAGACCGCGATCGACTGGCGGGTCGACAGCGCCTGGCTGTTGGCCGCTTCCTCGTTGGTGTCGGCCAGCGTGAGATTGGATGCTCCGGTCTGCAAGACGTTGATCAGGTTCTTGTTGAAGTCCTGACGGATCTGGACGATCGAGAGGTTCGAACCCAGTGCGGAGGCTTCTCCGCGTAGCGTGGCATTGGCACTGGTCAGCACGGTCAAGGCCTTGTTGGCCGAATTGCTGTCCAGGAAGTCGGCGCCCTGGCTCAAGGTCGCCAGACCGAGACCGGCATCGTTGAAGGTGACGCCGGTGATGCTGAGCGTCGACGTGCCGGTTTCGTTGAACACCAGCTTCAGGGTGTCGCCGTTCAACAGGTTGACGCCGTTGAAGGAGGAATCCTGCGCGGTGGCGGTGATCTGAGCAAGCACGTTGTTGTACTGCGCGACCAGGCTGGAACGTGTGGCCTGCGAGTTCGGATCAGCGACCGGGGCTGGACCCGCACCGGCCGTGAACACCGAGGCCGTGCCGCCGACCGTACCGATCGTCGACGAAGCCGCATCGTTCGTTGTCACGATGTTGATCTGGCCGGTCGTGCTGATACTGGCTTGAAGGTTGTTCGCCGCCAGCGCCGTATTCAGGGCGTTGAGCGTCGAAATCTGCCCGGTGAGGGTGCCGAAGGTGATGTTGGTCGCCGTGCCGCCGCCGGTGGAGGCGATCGTCAGCGTCTCACCCTGGAGCGTAGGAGGGGTGAGTTGGGTCGTGGCGATTCCGGCTCCGTTGATCCCGAACTGGGCAAGGTCAGTGCCGCCGAGAGTCAGAGCCTGCACCGTGCCCGTGTGCAGGACGAGCTTGCCGGCACTGATCGAAGAGGCCGTGCCGATATTGCCGCTGAGGGTGTCGATCGCACTCAAGACGGTTCCGACCGACAGCCGTGCTGCCAGCTCCGACACCGATCGTAATGTTGCCACTGGCATCAGTGGTCTCGGATGTCGTCGCGGTGCTGAAGGTGATGGTCTTTCCATCGACGATCAGCGTCGAGTTGTTGGCAGGCGTCGCAGCCAGCGTGTCCGAGTTGGTCGCGGAGACCAGCAGGGTCGCGGCCGTGATCGGCACCGGCGTGGTGAGATCGTTATTGACCACCGTGCCGGTAGCGGTGTTGTCCGTCCCCGGGCCGAGCAGATTGTTCGCGGTGGCGCCGGTGATGACGGACGATGTGACGTTGGACTTGGTCGAATAGCCGACGGCGGTCTGTAGAACCTGACTGGCGATCGACTGGGCGCTCGCGACCAGGCCCTGCAGCGAGGTGATGCCGGTGTTGGCGGCCTGCAGAACCTGCACGCCGTTGCCGATGCTGTCGAGCAAATTACCGATATCACTGGCCCGGTTGTTGAGGCCCTGCGCGGTGAAGAAATCGGTCGGGTTATCGAGCGCCGAATTGACCTTGTTGCCGGTGGCGAGGTCATTCTGGGTCGTCGCAAGCAGCGCGGCTGTCGATTGCAACGAGAGAAGATTTTGGCGAACTGCTGCCGAGAGGACTATTGAGGACACTTGTCAAACCCTTCTGGTTTGCACTTACACGGTTACAAGAACGCGACGGCGGTTAAGCGCTACAAATTAACGATGTATTGTAATAAATGATAAAGATTAACACCGAGTGAAGTAGCGGATGACGCCAACATTTTCTCTGCTGCCTAAGCATTCGCTGGATGAATTTCCTGCGCGAGCGACCGGGTTCGAAGTTAGGAAGAAGTTAGGAAACTGATAACGCTGTCGCTTCATTCCGCGGCGGACGATGGTCCGGTCGGAACTTCGGGCGCGCCAAACCTGGAACCAGCTTCCGATATGTCAGCCCCCGCGGCCTGCGTATTGGTGATCGGCTTGCGGAAAATAAGCCGCTTTTCGGGTGACAGGGCCGCCAATAATGACGACAATCGGGTGATCTGGGTCACACGAAATCCGCGGGAAGGTCGTCCGTGATCGCATCGCGCATGTTCGCATTGCTGCTCGCCGCGACGGCCGGATGCGCCGTGCTGCAGGCTTCGCGCGCGCACGCGCAGTGGTGGGGCTCGAGCGGGCCCGCCGATTTCGAGGAATGTGCCGACACCGCCGAGAAGGCCGCGACCAAGGAAGCCAGGACCGCCGCGCTTTCGGGGTGCAACGCGAAATTCGCCGGAAGGCGCAAGCCCGGCGGGGGCTATACCTATTTCGATTTCATGCAGAACCGGAATTTCGATATCGCCGGCCCCAATCCGACCCCCGAAGAGCAAAAGCTGATCGACGAACAATACACCGTTTATCTCGAAAATCAGCGGCGGAGCCGCATTACGGCGGCGCTCGTCGCGAAACAACAGCAGATCCAGCAGGCCGCCCTCAAGAGGGATGCTGAGAAGGCGGCGCTGACGACTGGAAGTACCGGCAAGCCGCAAGCTCCCCCAAGCGAGTTCAGGCGCATCAGGAGCACTGGCTGCCCGCGCCACTCCTTCTCCTGCGAATGGCCGCGGCTTTCGGAAGGAATCAAGGACCTGAAGAAAGCGCTGTTCGGCTCATCCTCGGCCAAGACCAAGGGAAGCAGCTGACGGGTTCACCTCGCCCCGCTTGCGGGGAGAGGTCGGATTGCCAACGGGTCGGCGCAAAGCGCCGCCCGATGATAAACTCAGCAATCCGGGTGAGGGGGACTCTCCGCGAGTCCGAGTCTGCGGACAATCCCCCTCACCCCGACCCTCTCCCCGCAAGCGGGGCGAGGGAGAAGTGGTCCTGCCACCTCAACCCAAACGCATCCCGCTCAGGCTCGCGCCCTTCCCGGCCAACCGCTAAGCGTTTTCAAGCGAAGTGGAGACCGGTTCGCGTCAAGAAAACGCGTCAAATCAAGAATCCAGAGCCCCGTTTCGATTCAATCGAAACGGAAAAGGCTCTGGCGCAATGGCTATCGCCGCATGCGCCATGACGTCAGCGCCGTGATGATCGATACCAGGCCTTCCATGGCAAGCGGGTAGGTTCTGATCGCGGGCCCGTCCTTGATCACCTCGAGGATCACCTGCGCGGCGCGATCGGGCGTGATGATCATCGGCCGCACCTTCGCTTTCGCCATCTTGGTATCGACGAATCCGAAGCGAACGGCGCTTACACGGATTCCCCATTCGCCCAGGGGCCGGCGAAGGCCGAGCAGATAAGCCGTCATTCCGGCCTTTGACGCGCCATAGGCGGGCGCGGCCGGCGTGGCCCTGTCGCCGATGCTCGATACGCCGACAATCCGCCCCTCGCCCCGCGCGCGCATGGCGGGCAGCACCGCCCGCACCGCATCCGCAAGGCCGGCAAGATTGACCCTGACGATGTCGCCGTCGCGCTCGACGCCGGAGGTCTCGAACGGCTCGCCAATGCCGGCACAGTAGACCGGGGTGTGAATCGGGCCCGCCTCCGCCACGAGCTCTGCGACCAATTCGGGAAATTGCGGATCGAGCACGTCGATGGTGCGCTGGCTGTGGCGATCGCCCAGCGCTTCGAGCGGGCGCCGCGAAACCCCGACCACCTCTGCGCCGTCGCCGAGCAACCTTTTGGTGAGCGCAAGCCCGATGCCGTCGCCGTTACCGATGATCAATGTTCGCATCATGACTCCGCACAGGCGCCCAAACCCTCCCGGAGGGCGCAACTATAGTCGCATCCCCTGCGCTTGGCAGAATGAGCCAAGGAGAGATAAATCCAATTTTAGGAGATAGCCGCCTTTTATTTGCGAAATACAACATTAGGTGGTCAATTGACCCGATCTGCTTTGCCGCTTGGTGGCATTGCTGATAGTCTTTCAAGACTTCGCGTTGCGGGCCATAGAAGCACCTCGATTGATCTGCTCATCAAGCAGGAGAAAGTCATGATCAAGATCGGCCTCATTGGAATTGCCGCGCTGTCTCTCGCGTTGGCGTCCCCGGCCATGGCTCGCGTCAAGCACCAGGTCAACCATCAGGCGCGTGGCGCTGTGGTCTACTCCAACGGCGAGCCAAACCTGCCTGTGGAAAACGCGCTGCGATGGGGCTACGGCCAGGGCTACAGCGATTATCCCTCAGGCTTCGGCGGCCTCTACGGCGACGGCCGCTACCCCGGCAACACCGTCACCTACCCCCATAGCTACAATACACTGCGGTAAGAAGAGGCGCGGACAAACACCGCGCTGCCCAGACGGGGTTCACAAAAAAGCTCCGGCTCGAGGCCGGAGCTTTTTCATTTCGAGTCTGACGATTGAGACCTCAGTATTTCGCGACCACCGGGCCGCCGAAGCGATAGTTGATGCCGGCGCGGAACACCCAGTCGTCCAATGTCACCGCGCTGCGCGTGCCGTCGCCCAACGCCGTCACGAACCCCTTGTCATCAAATTTCATGTAGAGCAGTTCGAACTTGGTCGACCAGTTCGGGGCAAATCCCCATTCGAGGCCGCCGCCTCCCGTCCAGCCATTGCGGGTGGATGACGACGAAACGAGCAGAGCATTGGTGCCATTATCCTTGACACCGGCCGTTACGCCCGCACCGGCATAGCCGCCGGTGCCGTAAAACAGCAGATTGTTGACCGCGTATCCGACGCGCGCCCGTGCGGTGGCCAACCAGGTTTCCTGTGTAAAGCTCCGGAAATTTGGATCCGCGAACAACGATGTTCCAACGCCACCACCAGCTGGACCTGCAGATACACCAAACGCATTGTTGTCGTTGTGGCTGCCATATTCGTCGACCCAGGACAGGTCGCCCTCGAATCCGACCACCAAGCTCGACACCTGCCAGTTGTAGCCGATCGTGCCGCCGACCGTGCCGCCCTTCACGGAAAGGCCATCGACCGTAAAGGGG
This sequence comes from uncultured Alphaproteobacteria bacterium, assembly GCA_963722265.1. Classification (GTDB taxonomy): domain Bacteria; phylum Pseudomonadota; class Alphaproteobacteria; order Rhizobiales; family Xanthobacteraceae; genus Bradyrhizobium. The sequence goes on from CAVRKR010000007.1 coordinate 176,595, forward strand.
ACGCCACTTGGATCGACGTGATTGCTGCCGCCCACGGATCCGCCGCCCGAGATACCCACGTAGAACCCCGTCCAATCATAGATGGGTATCACGGGTGGAGCCGCCTTCATTGGCAGATCAGCCGCCCAGACGGCCGTCGGAGCGAGAGCCAAAACGGTACCTGCGCCGAGTAGGATATTCTTGATCATGGTCATCTCTCGCAACTGTCTCGCTGACGCCTGCCTACGGGTGGAGTTCTTCCTCTGATTCTGACCAAGCATTAGAACCTCCACTGTATGCCGGTGGAAGCGCCGGCGAGGATTGGCCCGGTGAAGCAGTGCGGGTTGCTGGACAGACCGCCCGTGGCAGCAAAGGCGTCGTGGCAGTCGGTGGTGATGCCATGGCCGCCGGCGCCAAGGTCATAATGCGCGCTCGGCCCGTTGATGGTCGCCGCCACCGCGCTATACCAGGTCAGGTTCGGTCCGAATTTGTGCTTGTAGGTCGCGGTCACCATGTCGGATTGGTTGTCATTGGTACCAAACACACCCTGACCGTCAGACGGAAGCGCGAAGCCCTGCACACCGGTGTTGGTGGGTAGGAAACCGGAGGTATGCTGCCCAATATCGCCGGGGGTGTTGAACGCATGGGCCCAGCCGAAGCTCATGCTGTCTTTCGGCGTCAATTCCTGGGTCAGGAACAGCCAGGAGCCGTTACGCGAACGCTCGTTCTGGAATTGCAGGAACTGCGGCACGTAGCGGTGCATCATTTCAAAGATGCCGCCGACCGTGGTCTTGCTCGAGAAAGTATAGAGCATGGCGACCTTGAAAGCGTCTTCATCCGCGACATCCGCGTTGCAGAGAGTCAGGTAGTTGGCTGCCGCCTGTGGGTTAAGCGGGGTAGCACCGGTCAGACCGCCTTGTGCGGCAGCGAGCACATTGGCGCAGTTGCTGCTATTTGTCAGGAACTGCAGTGGATTGTTGGCGAGCGCATAGATAGCGCCGAAGTCGCTCTGCCGGTTGACCCCGAAGTGCCGCTCATAGGCAACCGTGGCGTAGAACGGACCATTGGTATAGCTCAAATTGGTACTGACCGCGTTGCCGAATCCACCGTCGCTACAGCTAATCGGCAGATCGCCGCCGCTGGTCGGATCGTTGCCGCCGTTACAATCAGATCCGCCTGCCGGAATGTTGTCGTTGATGGCACTGCGGTTCTGGCCCGGTGCGAACAGAGCGTTGAACTGGAAGCCGCCGACCGTCGGCAACTCGTACCAGATCGCGTTATTGAGCCGGGTGCCGAACTCGACCCGATTGTCGCCGCCGGTGTTGCCCATGATGACGTGCATGTCGCCGATCTGGCCGGAGAACGGATTGAAGCCGCCGGTTGACGTTTCGTAAGGCGCGGTGGTCTTGCCGATCTTGATCGCGCCGAACTCAGGCGAGGCAAACCCGATGTATGTGTTGCGGTTGAAGAGAGAGCCGTTGACGGTATTGCTCAGGTTGCTGTTGCTCTCTCTGGTGCTCGGCGTAGTGGAAAGGGCAAAGCCAAGTTCGACCTGGTAGACGAAATTGAACGGAAGATCGGGAAGGCGCTGGAAGCCGCGCGCGCCGAGATAGGAATTGTTGCCGGCGACGGCCGGCAGCCAGCCGAACCTGCCGACCGGTGGTGACGCGCCCATCAGGTCGAAATTGGTCAGGCTCTTGGTGGTGTTGTCGATGGAGACGTCGAAATTGCCGTAAGCCGTGATCTCACCGCCCGGGGTGTAGAAGGTAAGGGGATTGCCCTTCTTGTGTTCAAGATATCCGTGCCCGTTTTTGTCGATTTCGGGTCCCGTCAATGACGGCGGCGGAGTTGGAGTGCCCGTACCCGTCGCCGCTGCGCGGGTCGGAGGGGCTGACATGACAATCGGCGCCGCCGATTTCGATGAACTCGACCTTGTTCAACCGCGATTTGAGGTCGGCATTTTCCTTGGCGAGTTTTGAATTGTTTTGTTCGATCGCCTGGAGCCGCGCCAACACATCGTCGAGCTTGTCGGCAGAAGCCGGTAGGGCTTGAGTAACCATCCCCGCAGCCGCGAGCGCTGCGCCCAATGCATACTTCTTCATCGTCTTCCCCCTCGTGACAAGTCCCAAAAGGAACCGAATCAAGCCTGACTGTGTCGGGGAATACCGTCAATGTGTCGCTTTCTTCACGAAAGTTGCTGCGTGCGCGAAGGAGATTTTTGGTGGGTGCTCTAAAGGTCTTTTATTTCAATGCTATGCTTCGGCATCTGGCTCGTTCCGCAGTGCAAAATTGGTTGTATCATTTCGGCAACATTTGGGAATAATCTGGGCCGATAGGGATAATGTATACCAGTTCAGCGATTCCCGCTCTGCCGAAACGTCACGAAGCGAGTTGGCGAAACTAGAGGCATGCGTCTCAAATTGAGCCAGATTTTCCCGCGCGAATGCGATCGATCGACGTGGCGCACCATCACTGAACTGCGAAAATGTTCATCAACATTCGCGTGAAACGTGGCGCGTCACAAGATGTGCGTGAACATGCAGCGTTTCGATCCGCTCGCCGATCAAGAGTCAGATGCGTGAACGGATTTGCGCCGGCGTCAGCCTTGGCGAACCCTTGCCCGCGGCTTCCGCCTTCTTGATCAGCTCGACGATGCGGCGTGACAACGGGACCTCAAGTCCTCGCCGGTGCGCAATTTCGGTGATGACGCCTTGCAGATAGTCGATCTCGGTGCGGCGGCCCCGCTGCAGATCTTCCGACATCGACGAGCGCGCTTGCGGATCGATCTGCATGGTCCGGCCCAGCACGATTGCAAACAAAACGTCGGGCAGCCGCAGCAGATGCGGCGCCCAGGTTGACGGGACCGGCGTCGGCGACACCGGCCTGATGCCTTCAGCCCTGACCGCCGCCAACCCTTCGGCGATCTGGTCTGCGAACAACATGCGCCATGAACGCTGAGCAAGCTGCTCGCGCAACGGCAAGCCGGAAAGCGCGTTGATCGCGTTGTTGAGATTGACCAGCAGCTTGCCCCATTGCACACCCGCGATGTCGGCGGTCGGCCGCCACGTCAGACCCGGCACCGAGAGCCGGCGTGCCGTATCGGCATCGTCCTTTTCGATCACGATATCGCCCGACGTGGCGCGATGGAATCGTGCTTCGCCGCTGGCGATGACGTTAAACGGCACCATCACCGCGAGCACAATCCGGCCCGGCGATCGCTGACGCAGCACCGGCACATTGCCGACGCCGTTCTGCAAACTGACAATGACGGCATCGGGCGGCGCATGTCGCGCAATCGCGTCCGAGACTTCCGCCGTATCGGCGCTCTTGACGGTGACCAGCACCACGCCGGCTTGCGCGAAGATCCTGGGGTCGTCGGACAGCGTCAACTGTTGAGCCGCGATATGCCGGCTGGAGCCATCGAAACTTGTCACGTTAAGTCCGTTGCTCTCGATCTCCCCGATCACGCGCGGGCGCGCCAGCAACCCGACACGGCGGCCGGCAGCGGCGAGCATGCCGCCGACAAAGCAGCCGATGCTGCCGGCGCCGGCGACGACGATCGGTCTATCCAGGATCATCCTTAAGATACCTCCGCCCGATCTTCGGCCAGATAGCAGACTTTACCGCCAGCCGTCTCTCAAAGCCGGCAGGCGCTTACGGCGAGAAGGCTCTCGCCTTGTAACCGTCATAACGCGCCATTATGGTTTCCAAGGCGGGGCGGCACTCGGCAGGAGATGACGATGGGCTTACTCGACGTACTCAATGGCATGCAGCAGGGACCGCGCGGTCCCAGCACGCCAAGCGCGCAATCCGGCGGCGGAATGTCGCCGATGACCATGGCGATCCTCGCACTGCTCGCCTACAAGGCGGTCAAGCATTTGGGCGGCAACCAATCCGCTGCGACTCCCGCGCCGGCGCCATCCACCGGCGGTGGAGCGGCAAGCGCCGGCGGGAGTCTCGGTGGGGGTCTTGGCGATGTTCTGAAAGGTGGCCTCGGCGGCCTGCTCGCGGGCGGCGCGGCGGGAAGCGTCATCAGCGGCGGGTTAGGCGACCTGCTCAAGCAATTCCAGCAGAGCGGCCAAAGCGAGGCCGCCAATTCGTGGGTGAGCCAAGGCCCCAACAAGCAGATTGCGCCGGGCGACCTCGCCAGCGCGCTCGGCGCCGATCAGATCAACAGCCTGATGTCGCAAAGCGGCCTGTCGCGTCAGGAACTGCTCGACGGCCTCAGCCAGCATCTGCCTGAGGTGATCAATCATTTGACGCCGGACGGACGGCTGCCGACCGCAAACGAATTGGCAGGCCGGCTCTGAGAGGCCGGCCGGCACCGGAATTTTTCAATCATGCGTTTTGAGGGAGGACGACAACCATGGGCGGCATCATCTGGATCATCATCGTCGGATTCGTCGCCGGCATCATCGCGCGGCTGCTCTCGCCCGGACCCAACAATCCCAGCGGCTTCATCCTGACCACCGTGCTCGGCATAGCCGGCGCGTTCCTCGCCACATGGATCGGCCAGGCCATCGGCCATTACGGTCCGGATCAGGGCGCCGGCTTCATCACCGCGACGATCGGCGCGCTGCTGGTGCTGTTCGTCTGGAACCGGCTGGTGGCGAGTGGCGTGATTTCCGATCCCTTCGGCAAATGACGGCGTAGCCGTCATTCCGGGATGGTGCGTTAGCACCAGACCTCAGATGCGAAATTGCGCATCGGGGAATCTCGAGATTCCGGGTCTGGTCCTTCGGACCATCCCGGAATGACTCCTCAAAACCTCACGTAATCAGATGGGCCCCGGCATCGATCCGGACCACTTCGCCGGTCATGTTGCTTGATTGCGACGTGGCGAGGAAGCACACGACGCCGGCGACGTCTTCCGCGCTCGAGGCCCGTTTGAGCGGCACTTTCGCCACCACGGAATCGCGAACCTTGGCCGCGGCCTCGGCGCCGCGGCCCTTGGTGAACCACGGCGTATCGATGTAACCGGGGCATACCGCGTTGACACGGATCAGCGGCGCGAGCGCACGCGACAGCGACAGCGTGATGGTGTTCAGCGCGCCCTTGCTTGCGGCATAGGCGACCGACGACCCGATGCCGCTGATGCCGGCAACCGAAGAGACATTGACGACCGAAGAGGCGCGACCGGACGCTCTCGCGCCGGCTTCCAGCAGCGCCCGCGTTGCCCGCACCATCTGGAACGGCCCGATCGCATTGACGCCGAACAGGCGCTGAAAATCCTCCGCCGACAGGCCGTCAAGATTGTCGTGCGGCATGTGCTTGGTGGTGCCGGCGTTGTTGATCAGCGCATCGAGCCGTCCCCAGGGCGCCGCCGCGGCCGCGATCTTCCGGCAATCCTCGTCGCGTGAAACGTCGCCCTGAACGACCATCACGTCACCGCCGGCGCTGCGGCAGAGATCGGCGGTCGCTTCGGCCTCCTTCTGGCTCGAGGAATAATTGATGACGATGCGTGCGCCGCTTTTTGCCAGAATGGCCGCGGTCGCGGCACCAAGCCCCGATGCAGAACCCGTTACGATCGCGCACAGACCATCTTTCGACATCGCATTCCTCGTGTGATTTGAGCATTCCGCTAGTGCCGCGGCGATCTACCATAGCGCGCCAGAAAAGGCCTGCAAATTGGAAGAAACTCCGCGACCCGGAAAACAGGCCGGAGCTTCATGCCACGTTTGCAGGGGCCCTTGCGGACATCGGCGCTTGTCAGGCGTGCTGCTTTTCCTCATCATGGATCGCAACAAAAGCAGCAACCAAGGCCGGCTGATACGGGGAGCGCCGTGGCAGATTGTGAAAATATCGTTGCGCAGACCGCAGAACGGATATTTGCGGATCTCGCCGACGTGCAGACCATCAATCACGACAGGAAAGGCGGCTGGAAGGCGCCGCTCTGGCAGGCGCTCACCGAAGCCGGACTGCCATTGTCGTGGGTTCCCGAGGATTGCGGCGGTTCGGGTGCGAGCCTCGCCGAGGGTTTTGGCGTGCTCGGCGCGGCCGGCCGTTTTGCGCTTGGCGTGCCGCTTGCGGAAACCATGCTGGCGGGATGGCTGTTGTCGCAGGCCAAGATCGCTTCCCCCGAGGGCGAGATGACGGTCGCGCCGGCCGGTCCGAAGGACCGTGTTACGCTTCTGGCCGACGGCACGTTATCCGGGCGGGCGCGCGGCGTTCCATTCGCGAGGGACGCCAAACACATTGCGGTGCTGGCGCAAGTAGCAAACGGTTTTTCGATCGCGCTGGTTGCAACCAAGGCCTGCCGGATCGAGGCCGGCCTCAACCTTGGCGGCGACGGCAGCGACACGGTAACGCTCAACAACGTTGCACCAATCGATATCAAGCCCGCGCCGAACGGTTTCGATCTGACCTCGCTGCTCCTGATGGGCGCGGTGGCGCGCAGCCTGCAGATTGCCGGCGCGCTGGAATCGATGCTCGACATCAGCGTGCGCTATTCCAACGAGCGCGTCGCATTCGAAAAGAAGATTTCGAAATTTCAGGCGGTGCAGCACAATCTGGCAAAGCTCGCCGGCGAATCGGCGGCAGCGTTGGCGGCCGCGACCTCGGCCGCCGATGCGCTTGCGAGCGGCGCTGCGTCCGACGATGCGGCGTTTCTCGAAGCTGCGGCGGCAAAAATCCGCTGCTCGGAAGCGGCCGAAAAGGGCGCGGCGATCGCGCATCAGGTGCATGGCGCGATCGGCTTCACCATCGAACACATCCTGCATCGCTATTCGCTGCGGGCGCAGGCCTGGCGCGACGATTTCGGCTCCGAAAGCTATTGGGCGGTCGAACTCGGCAAGCGTGTCGCCGGGCGCGGCGCCGACGAATTGTGGCCGCTGGTGGCCTCGCGCTGAATGAACAAGGTTAGCCTGCACGAAAGCCGGGATTCAAGATGACCGCAGCCCTCCGTTTCGATCCGATCCGCCTGCCGAGCGAATGCGTCAAGCTGCGCAAGGAAGTGCGCGCCTTCCTCGCCGAGGAAATCGCCGCCGGCACCTTCGATCCGCACACGCCCAACCGCGAGGACACCGACGCGCCGGAATTCTCCCGCCGGGTGGGGCAGCGCGGCTGGCTCGGCATGACCTGGCCGAAGAAATATGGCGGCCACGAACGCAGCTTCCTCGAACGTTACGTGGTGACCGAGGAAATGCGCGTGGCGAACGCGCCGACCCGACGCTTTTTCGTCGCCGACCGGCAGAGCGGCCCGGTGCTTCTGAAATACGCGACCGAACGCATCAAGATGGACATCCTGCCGCGGATCTGCCGCGGCGAAGTCTGCTTTGCAATCGGCATGAGCGAGCCGAATTCCGGCTCCGATTTGTTCGCGGCGAAAACCAAGGCGATCAAGACCGATGGCGGCTGGCTCATCAACGGCACCAAGATCTGGACGTCGTCGGCGCATATCGCCGATTACATGATCGCTATCTTCCGCACCTCGCCGCCGACCAGGGAGAACCGCCGCCACGGCCTGACGCAATTTTTGGTCGACATGAAGACGCCCGGCATAAAGGTCAATCCAATCGGCCAGATCACCGGGCAGTTCGAATTCAACGAGGTGGTGTTTACCGACGCCTTCATGCCCGACGATCACGTGCTGGGCGAGATCGACGGGGCCTGGAAGCAGGCGACAAGCGAGCTCGCCTATGAGCGCAGCGGGCCGGAGCGCTTCCTGGAAACCTACTACGTGCTCACCGAGCTCGTCCGTGCGGCGGGACCTGCGCCCGACACACGAACCGCCGAAGGCGTCGGACGCCTTGTGGCGCAGCTCCACACCATGCGGCGGATGTCGGTCTCGGTGGCCGGCATGTTGCAGGCCGGAAAGGAGCCGGTCGTGGAAGCTGCGATCGTCAAGGACATCGGCACCGTGTGGGAGCAGCAATTGCCGCATCGCGTGCGCGATCTCGCAGCGTTCATCGATTCCGAAGCGACCAACCGCGAGACGCTTGAGAAACAACTGGCCTTCGCGATCAAGACCGCGCCAAAACTCACCATTCAGGGCGGCACTACCGAAGTGCTGCGCGGCATCATCGCGCGCGGGTTGGGTCTGCGCTGACCGCACAGACCCTGGATGCGCTACATCAAATCATTTTCGATCGAGGACCAAAATGAGCAACTTCAAGGACATCGGCGTCGAGAAAATCGGTCACGTCGGCCTGATCGAAATCCGGCGGCCGCCGCTCAACTTCTTCGACATTTCCCTGATCAACCAGATTGCCGACGCACTGGAGGAATTCGATTCTGACATCGAAATCCGCTCCTCGGTGCTTGCAGCGCAAGGCAAGGCGTTCTGCGCCGGCGCCAATTTCAAGGATCCGGCACGGCAAGAGCAGGAGGCGCGCGAGAAATCCGATCCCGCTTCAAACCTCGGCCAGATCAGCCACCTCTACATCCAGGCCGTGCGCATCTTCCGCGCCAGGAAGCCGATCGTCGCCGCCGTCCACGGCGCAGCGATCGGCGGCGGCCTCGGACTGGCGGTGGCGGCGGATTTCCGCATCACCTGCCCCGAGGCGCGCTTCGCCGCCAATTTCACCAAACTCGGTTTCCATCCCGGCTTCGGGCTCACGGTGACGCTTCCCGAACTGGTCGGGCGGAACAACGCCGAGCTGATTTTTTACACCAGCCGGCGCGTGACCGGCGAGGACGCCGCCCGGATGGGGCTCGCCAACCAATGCGTGCCGCAAGATCAGGTGCGCGACGCCGCCATGAAGCTCGCGCAGGAGATCGCGGAATGTTCGCCGCTCGGCCTGCTCTCGACCCGCGCCACGATGCGGGCCGGTCTTGCCGATCGCGTCATGGCCGCCACCCATCACGAGCTCGCCGAGCAAACCCGCCTGCGCGGCACCGAAGATTTCAAGGAAGGCGTCAAGGCCACCGAAGAGCGCCGCGTGCCGAATTTCAGGGGGCGGTGAACCCTTCCCAGTTCACGCAACGAGCTTGAACGTGACGCCGCCGAGCGGAAATGACTCACCCGTTACCATATGGCCGCGCCGGCTGGCCGCATCACGCACGGCGGCAATATCGTTAACCCGAAACGTCAAGCCGCTCATCATGTCACGCGCGCCTGCGGCGAAGCGGAAGGTGCAGTTGGCAAGCCTGAGTTCGGGCTCGCCGCTCCGGTTTCGACCGACGGGAACTTCGATGATCCGCCCCCAATGTTCGGCAAGATTCTCCGGCTCCGGGCTCTCCATGTCCACTCCGACCAAGGCTTGCGTCACGTCCTTGCGGATGAAGCGCTGCCAGTCGGGCCCGGCGGGCGGATAGGGCCCGAGAATGTCGTCGCTGCCTTTGGTGTGATTGAATTCGATGAACGCCGCGCGGCAGTCGCGCGGATGCAATTGCACGCCGCGATAGGGCGCGTGATCGATGACGTTGGCGATGCGCACGCCCACCTTGGCTGCGCGCGCCGCGCGTTGATCGGGATCGTCGCAGCAGAAGATGGCCATATAGCCGCCGCAGCCGCCGGACTTGTCGAGGAAGCGGCCCGCCGCGGTGCCCTCTCGCAGCGGCGCGACCACTTCGAGCAGAATGGTATCGACCGGGAGCAGCGCGTTCTGAAGGCCATATTTGGCGACGTTGCCGTCGCGACAGCAGACGCCAAGCCCCATGATGGCGGCGATATCGCCGATGAGCGGTTCGAGATGCCGCGCCACCAGGCAGATCTGGCGAAGCCTGATGTAGCCCGCGTCCGCCACCGTCCGGCCGCCGCTCAATGACCCTGGAACAGCGGCCTGCGCTTTTCGACGAAAGCCCTCGCGGCTTCCTTGTGATCGGCGGTCTCACCGGCGCGCGAGTGATGGAAGGCCTCGGCGTCGAAACAGACTTCCAGCGGCAGGCGTTCGGCGTTGTTGATGTTGCGCTTGATGTAGCCGAGCGTGATCGAGGGCCCCTGCGCCAGCGACATCGCAAGTTCATGCGCCGCTGCCTCGACCTCGGCATCGGCGACCACGCGCGTCACGAGGCCAAGCGCCAGCGCCTCCTGCGCGGTCAACACCGGCGACATCAGATAGAGCTCGCGCGCCTTGGCGCTGCCGAGCATTTGCGTGAGGAAATAGGTCCCGCCGTAATCGCCGGATAGCCCGACCTTGGCGAAGGCCGTCGTGATCTTCACCGATGCGGAGGCAACGCGGAGATCGCAGGCGAGCGCGATCGAAAGGCCGGCGCCGGCAGCCGCGCCGTCAAGCTGCGCCACCACGGGTTTCGACATCTCGTGCAGGATGCGGGAAACCTCCATGGCGCGGCGCAGATTGGTCATCTTGGCTTCGAACGGCATCGGCGCCCGCCCCTCCGCCATCGACTTCACATCGCCGCCGACGCAGAACGTGCCACCCGCTCCCTTGAGCAGAACGGCACGAACCTCGTGATCCTCCGCCGCGCGGCGCGCCGCCTCGACCAGCCCCAGCGTCATATCCGGATTGAGCGCGTTGCGCCGGTCGGGACGGTTCATGGTGATGGTGAGCAGGCCGGAATCGAGGTGTTGCAGGACGATGTCGTTGTTCATGGGTGGCGCCTTTGTTGATGGTTGTCCTCGTATTCGTCATTGCTTGCCAACGGGTCGGCGCGAAGCGCCGCCCGTCGCCTGCGCTCCCTTGCGCAAACGCTTCGCGTTTGTCGCAGGCAATGGCGTGGCGGGCGCCTTCAGGATTTCTTCTTCACCAGCGGACAGCGCGACAATTCGAGCGGCTGGAAGGCCTCACTGCCGGGGACGGTGGCGAGCAGCTTGTAGTCGTCCCAGCGACCCTTCGACTCCGATGGCTTCTTCACCTCGAACAGATACATGTCATGCACCATGCGCCCATCCTCGCGAATGTGGCCGTTCTTGGCGAACATGTCGTTGATCGGGGTCTCCTTCATGATCTTCATGACGGCGGCGGAGTCGGTGGTGCCGGCGGCCTTCACGGCCTTCAGATAGTGCATCACCGAGGAGTAGACACCGGCCTGCGCCGCGCTCGGCACCCGGCCCACCTTGTCCATGAAACGTTTGGAAAACGCCCGGGTTTCGTCGTTGAGGTCCCAATAGAAGGCTTCGGAAAGCAGCAACCCTTGGGCGGTCTGAAGCCCGACGCTGTCGATATCGGTGACGAAAACAAGCAGCGGCGACAGTTTCTGGCCGGCTTTCATCACGCCGAACTCGGCCGCCTGCTTGATCGTGTTGATGGTGTCGCCGCCGGCATTGGCGAGCCCGATCACCTTGGCCTTGGAAGCCTGCGCCTGCAGCAGATATGACGAGAAATCCGAGCTGTTGAGCGGATGCCTGACGCTGCCAAGCACCTTGCCGCCGGCCTTCTGCACGACGTTGATCGTGTCTTTCTCCAGGTCGTGCCCGAAGGCGTAATCGACCGTGATAAAGAACCAGGTGTCGAGGCCCTGCTTGACCGCGGCAAGTCCCGTCACATTGGCCTGGGCGTAGGTGTCGAAGACATAGTGCACGGTATAGGGACCGCAGGCTTCGTTGGAGAGGCGGATCGATCCGGGTCCGTTGAACATGATGATCTTGTTGCGCGCCTTGGCGATCTCGCCGGCGGCAAGGGCGGTTGCCGATGCGGCAACGTCGTAGATCATCTCGACGCCCTGATTGTCGAGCATGTCGCGGGCGATGTTGGCGGCAAGGTCGGCCTTGTTGAGGTGGTCCGCCGCGAGAATTTCGATTTTTCGGCCCAGCACTTCGCCGCCGAAATCCTCCGCCGCCATTTTTGCAGCCACCTCGCTGCCCGGGCCGGTGATGTCGGCATAAAGCCCGGACATGTCGAGGATGCCGCCAAGCTTGAGCGGAGGCTTGTCTTGCGCCAGCGCCGCACTTGCCGCGGCCGCCAGCACCGCGCCTAAAATGCCGGAAAGAACCCGTCTCATGGAAGCCTCCTGTCGAACCGCCGCTTTGACGCGATCGCTATTTCCATTGCCGCGATCATGCCGTAAGCGTCGGGAAGCGGCAAGCTGCGGCCATTTGCCTCTTTCGGTTGAATGGAACGAAGTGCTGGTGCGAACAGGACGCCAAACAGGACTCCATGGGCACCTCGGCGACCTTAACCCGACTTCAATTGACGCGCCGGGCGGGGATCGGGCCTGCCGCGGTCATCCTGCTTGCCGCCGCCGGTCCGGCGATCGCCTCCCCTTGCGCCCCCGAACCGCAAGGCGAGGGACGGGTTGCTGCCGTGCTCGATGCACGCAGCTTTCGCCTGCAGGATGGCCGCGAGGTTCGCCTTGCCGGCATCGAGCCGGTCGCCTCGGAGAAACAAGGCGCATCCCGCACGCAGGCTCCGGCCAGGATATTGACCGGGCGCGAGGTCAAGTTGCGAGGAGACGATGACACGCCGGACCGTTATGGCCGCCAACCCGCCTTCGTATTTCTGGTTCCCGCCGAAACCCTGGTGCAGGGAGAGCTCTTGGCACAAGGCGAGGCGCTGGTTTCCGCCACCGTGGCGGACAAGGCGTGTGCCTCGCTCCTGATGGCCGCCGAGGCGGCTGCCCGCCAGGCCAAACTTGGCGTCTGGGCCGACCCCGCGGCCATAAAAAACTCCGAAAGTCCGGGCGATATTTTGGCTGGGATTGGGCGTTTCACACTGGTAGAGGGCAAAGTCTTGTCCGTCCGGCAGGCGGGGGCAACGACGTATCTCAACTTCGGACGGAACTGGACACGGGATTTTGCTGTGACTATTTCAAGGCGGGTGCTACCTGTCTTCGAGGCGGCCGGCATGGTGCCTAAGTCCCTCGAAAATAGGCGGATTCGCGTTCGGGGCTTCGTCGAGGCGCGTAGCGGGCCGCGGATTGAGGCGCTCCGGGTGGAGCAGATCGAGCTTTTGGGCGAGAATTAGCTCGCTGGGGACACAAGAGTAGTGGTCGTGGTGGATAATTCGGGACGGCGCGAGGGTAGGATGAGCCGCCGGCTTTGGGCTGCGCCCATTGTGCTGGGCACAGCGCTCACGCTTGCCGCCTGCGGCGATCTCACCCGATTCCAGACCGCGACCCCCGCTGCGCCGGGCGCCGCCAAGCCCAACCGCACCGTCCTTCAAAGCCCGGCGGCCGAAAAAGAGCACGAGCGGATTCTTTCCTCCTATGGCGGGGCCTATGACGATCCGAAACTGGAAGCCCTGATCGGCAAGACCGTCGATCGGCTGGTGGAAGCCTCGGATCGTCCCGACCAACCCTACAAGGTGACGATCCTCAATTCAGGCGCGGTGAATGCGTTTGCGCTTCCGACCGGCCAGCTTTATGTCACGCGCGGCCTGGTCGCGCTCGCCTGCGACACTTCCGAACTGTCTTCGGTGTTGAGCCACGAGATGGCCCATGTGCTGGCCAAGCACGCATCGATCCGCGAGAACAAGGCGCGCGAGGCGGCTGTCGCCACCCGCGTCATGACCGAATGGAGCGACGACCCGGACTCGACCGCGCTGGCGCTGGCAAAGTCGAAGCTGACGATGGCGAGCTTCTCGCGCACCCAGGAGTTCGAGGCTGACGGCATCGGCGTCAAGATCTCGGCGCGCGCCCATTTCGATCCCTATGGCGCGGCGCGGTTCCTGTCGGCGATGGAACGCAACGCCGAACTGAAAGCGGCAAAGGCCTCGGTCGACGCGCGCGCGCAGGACTTCCTGTCCTCGCACCCGGCAACCCCGGATCGGGTAGCGAACGCGCAGAATACCGCGCGGCAGTACACCTCGCCCGATACCAGCGAACGCGATCGCGACACCTATCTCGCGGCGATCGACAACATCGTCTACGGCGAAGACCCGAGCGAAGGCTTCGTTCGCGGGCGGAGATTCCTGCATCCCAAGCTCGGCTTCACCTTCATGGCGCCGGAAAACTTCACGCTCGACAATACCGCCCAGGCCGTGATCGGCGTGCGCGAGGGCGGCAGCCAGGCGATGCGCTTCGACGTCGTCCGCGTACCGGCGGAACAGTCGCTCGGCGATTATCTCAATTCAGGCTGGATGGAGAACGTCGACAAGGCCTCGACCGAGGATATCGCCATCAACGGTTTCCCCGCGGCCTCGACCGTCGCCCATGGCGATCAATGGCAATTCAAGGTCTATGCGCTGCGCTTCGGCAGCGACGTCTACCGCTTCATCTTTGCCACCAAGCAGAAGACCACCGAGAGCGAGCGCAATGCGCGCGAAACCGTGAATTCCTTCCGCCGCCTTTCCCTTGACGAAATTCAGGCGGCGCGGCCGCTGCGGATCAAGGTCATCAACGTGCAGCCCGGCGACACCGTGGAATCGCTGTCGCACCGCATGGCCGGCGTCGACCGCCCGGCCGAACGCTTCCGCGTCCTCAACGGGCTCGAGGCCCATGCCCAGGTCAAAGCGCGCGACCGCGTCAAGATCGTGGTGGATTGACGGCGAAGCCGTCATCCCGGGGCGCAAAGCGAACCCGGGATTCTCGAGATTCCGGGTCTGGTGCTCGCGCACCCCGGAATGACGGAGAGAAATCGCATAAAAAAAGCCCGGTCCTATCGACCGGGCTTTTGATCATTCCGAATTACGCTTTCAGGCGGCTTCATCCGCAACAGCAGCATCGTCGCCATCGATGTCGGCCTCGCCATCGGCATCCGCCTCGCCGTCGGCCTCGACTTCCGCCTCGGTCTTGACGCCGCGGCGCGGGCTCTTGGCGAGCTGGCTTTCGATTTCCTTCACGGCTTCCGTTTCCGTCACATGCTGGACGACGGCGATTTCACGCGACAGGCGATCGAGCGCTGCTTCGTAAAGCTGACGTTCGCTGTAGGACTGCTCCGGCTGCGATTCCGAGCGATAGAGGTCGCGCACTACTTCGGCGATCGCGACGATGTCACCCGAATTGATCTTGGCTTCGTATTCCTGCGCGCGGCGCGACCACATCGTGCGCTTGACGCGGGCGCGGCCCTTCAGCGTCTCAAGCGCGCGCTTGACCAGAGCCGGTTCGGAAAGCTTGCGCATACCGACATTGGCGACCTTCGCGGTCGGCACCCGCAGCGTCATCTTGTCCTTGATGAAATTGATCACGAACAGCTCAAGCCGCGCGCCGGCGATTTCCTGCTCTTCGATGGCCAGGATCTGGCCAACGCCGTGGGCGGGATAGACCACGAATTCGTTGGTCTTGAAGCCCTGACGATGGGTCAAGGGCTTTTTCTCTTCGACGCGCGCAGCCGCCACGGGCTTGGAGGCGACCGTGGCCTTGCTGGGTAAAGTCTTGGGAGGCAAAGTCTTGGACGACAATACCTTGGGAGCCGCAGCCTTCGCAGCCGTCTTGGCGGCAGTGGCCTTGGCGGCGGTCTTGTTTGCAGGGGTTTTGGAGTGAGCAACCTTCGAAGCAGTGGCCTTCGAACCGGTCGCTTTCGCGGCAGTTTTCGCAGTCTTGCTTGGCATTGAGCTTCTTTTGTTTTTTGAGGACTTGGCGGCCGGGGCCTTGGCGGCTTTCTTCGTATCCCGGGCACGGCTCTTGGATGCGCCACGGCTCGTCACCGCAGCGGCTTTTTTGGAAGCCTTAGAAGTACTCTTTGTACGCGTTTTTTGTGACACAGCCTGCGCGCGGAACTGCCACGCCCCTGTTGGATGTTTTCACGGGAACCCATAGGGGCCTTAAGCGGGCTGACGGGTTCGGCTAGCTAATTAAGCCAATATAGCACATTTCCCGCAAAAATCAATGATTTATGCCCCGTTTGGCGCCTCCGTGGCCGATTTTTGGCCCCTCCAAGGCATTAGGGTTAAGCCGACGGGTAATAAAAAGTCGCAAACCGCCTCACAGCCGGGAACTAAAATACAACCCTTAAGGATCAGTCGCCGGTCCCGGGCGCGGGGGAAAAATATTTTTCGAACTTGCCTTCCATGCCCTCGAAATCCTTGGCTTCGGGCGGCGATTCCTTTTTCTGGGTGATATTCGGCCAGCTCTTGGCGTATTCGGTGTTCACCTCAAGCCATTTTTCGAGGCCAGGCTCGGTGTCCGGCTTGATCGCGTCGGCAGGACATTCGGGTTCGCATACGCCGCAATCGATGCACTCGTCCGGATGGATGACCAGCATGTTTTCACCCTCGTAGAAGCAGTCCACGGGGCAGACTTCGACGCAGTCGGTATATTTGCACTTGATGCAGGCTTCAGTGACGACGTAAGTCATCCAGGGCTCCGAAACAGGTCAATTTTGTGCGGGTTGCGTAGCGCAGGAACTCACCTGCCGCAAGGGAAGCAAACCGCCTTCTGGCATGCTTTACAGGCCGTCCCGCGCGCGCCGAACCTGTTCCCACCGAGCGGGGCGACGATACAGATAGTTACTCCTGCCGGCCCTGCAAATCGACATAGAGTACGCGCGCCGAAGCGACGTCCCCGCGCCGCTCCGAAAAGCCCACCACCTTGAGAATGCGCACGCTGCGGTCGAGCCCGATGGTGAGCACATCGCCGGCCTTCACAGCGTGGCCGGGTGCCGTCTCACGCGCACCATTGATGCGAACATGGCCGGCCTCCACCAGCGCGGCGGCGCTGCTGCGGGCTTTGACCACCCGCGCATGCCACAACCATTTGTCGAGACGCTGGCGCTCCACGCAACACCAATGCGGATGGTAATTAGTCTTTGCGATTGGCGGTGAGCTGCTCCTTGAGCGCCGCGAGTTTCGCAAAGGGCGAATTGGGATCGATCGGACGATCGCGGTCGCGCGGGCCGGCGCTGGTCGCGTATTGCCGGTGCGAGGGGCCGCTTTCCCGGCCGCCTTTATCGCGATCGCGGAATTTGTCGCGGCCGCCCTTGTCACGCCCGCCGCCCTCACGTCCACCATTGTCGCGATCGCGGAATTTGCCCTTGTTCCGATCCTCGCGTCCCTTGCCTTCGACACGCTCGCGCGGTCGGCCGCTCCTATCCTCGCGCGGCTCGCGCGCGGGCGCGGCATCGGTCGCGGCGGCCACGGCGCCGTCGGCCGGTGCTGCGGGTTGGGGTTTGCGGAACTCATGATGTCGATCCCGCCTCCCGCGCCGCCGCTCGCGCTTGGCGCCGTCCGCTGGCTCTCCCGTCGCCGCGTCACCGGAGGTTGAAGCTTGCGCGCCTTCGGCCGCGGGAGCATGACGGCGATGCCGGTTGCGATCATGCCGTGGCCTGCGCTCGTCGGATCGGCCGCCGGGTCGCCAGACCTCGACCAGTTCGGGCGCGGCGGGCGTCGCGGCTTCGTTCGTGGCGACTTCGCTTGTGGCCGCGGTTTCCGCCGCGGCTTCAATGGCGACCTGCTCGCCCGGCGTCTCGGTGGAAACGGGCTCGGCAACGGCCTCGTTCGCGCTTTCTGTTTCCGACACCGCTTCGACGGCAGCCGGTGCGCTCTCGGCAACCGCTTCGGGCGTGCTCGGTTCTGGCGCGAACGCAACATCGGGCAGGAGCGACGCCGAGGATGCAACGGCCGCTTCGACCGCCGGCGCCGCGTCATGGCTGACTTCAGCCGCAGCCGCTGTTTCCCGTGAAACAGGTTCCGCAACGGTTTCAGGTGCGCTTTCGGCGGAAGTTTCCGCGACGGCTTCCGCTGGAGCGGCCTCGGCCGCCGGTGTCTCGACCACCGCCGGTTTCGGTGGCGGCGGCGGCCGGCGATCCATGCGATAGCCGAGCGCGCGCAGGATCGAGGCAAAGTCCTCACCCGCCGAGCCGGTCAGCGAAGTCATCGCCTGCGTTACCACAAAGCCGCGGCCATCGAAGGCGCCGGCGGGCTTTTCGCCGGGCGAGGTCTCGCGCCAGGCCAAAGCGGGACGGATCAGGTCGGCGAGCCGTTCCAGAATATCGACCCGCACCGCGCGTTCGCCGCATTGGCGATAGCCGAGCACGCGATAGGCGTCGCGGTGCAACGCCTTGTCGACCGGAAACGAGGTACGGCCCGAGCCCGCCAGATGCTGCGCACCAGACAGCGCCGCCATGTCGACATTGTCCTGCTTCAACGCCCACAACAGCGAGGCCAACGCGCGCGCCGCGGGTTTCAGCAGCGGCGGGACGTAGATGTGATAGGCGCCGAAGCGCACGCCGTATTTGCGCAAAGAGGCGCGCGAGGGCTGATCGAGATCCTTCATTTCGGAGGCGATCTTGGAGCGTTCCAGCACGCCGAGCGCCTCGATCAATTGGAACGCGATGCCGCGCGCGATCCCGGTGACATCCTCGGCCTTGGAAAGTTCGAACAGAGGCCCAAGCAGCTTCTCGATATGCGTCTTCAGCCACAGATTTAGCCGCTTCTCGACCGCCTCGCGCGGCGCGCCGCTTAAGCGCTCATCGGAAATGATGCGGATGCGCGGATGCAGCGCGTCATCGGCCGCGGTCAGTTTGGCGACCGCATCGCCGGTCCAGCGGATGGTGCCGTCCGAGGTCAGTACGAATTGATCGTCGGGGGCGCCGGCGAGCTTTTCGGCACGCGCGTCGATTTCGCCGGCGAGTGCCTTCTGCGCGGTCGCCTGCAAGGCTTTGGCTTCGGAGCCGGCTTCGGCGGCATCGGGCGCAAAGGTGAATCCGTCGAGGCGGCCGATTACATGGCCTTCCACGATCACCTCGCCGGTCTTGCCGATTTCGGTATTCAAGCTCGCATTCTCCCGCAGGCGGCGCATCAATACACTGGTACGGCGATCAACGAAACGCTCGGTGAGCCGTTCATGCAGCGCATCGGACAATTTATTTTCAACTTCACGCGCAATTCCCTGCCAATGCTCGGGGTCGGCCAGCCAGTCCGGGCGATTGGCGACAAAGGTCCAGGTGCGGATCTGCGCGATCCGGCCCGATAGCGTGTCGATATCGCCGTCGACCCGATCCGCCTGATCGACCTGGGCGGCAAACCAGGCGTCGGGAATACGCCCTTTTTGCATCAGGAATCCGAACAGGCTCGTGACAAGTTCGGCATGCGCGGCGGGGGCGATCTTGCGGTAGTCCGGGATCTGGCAGGCGTCCCACAGCCGCTCGACGGCGGCCTTGCCATGCGCCATGTCCCGCACCTCGGCGTCGCGCGCGGCATGGTCGAGCACGCGCAAATCCTCGGCGATCGGGGCGCGGGTCAGGGCTTCATGCGTAGGCGACAACGCCAGCGACACCTGAAGCGCGCCGAGCGAGGCGAAATCGAGCTTCGAATTGCGCCACTGCAGCACCTTCACGCTCTCGAAGGTGTGGTTCTGAAGCGCGTTGACGAGTTCGGGCTCGAACGGCGCGCAGCGCCCCGTCGTGCCAAAAGTGCCGTCGCGGGTGGCGCGGCCGGCTCTTCCTGCGATCTGGGCGAATTCGGCCGGGTTGAGGCGGCGGAATTGATAGCCGTCATATTTGCGGTCGGAGGCAAAGGCGACGTGATCGACGTCGAGATTGAGCCCCATGCCGACCGCATCGGTCGCCACCAGGTAATCGACGTCGCCGTTCTGGAACATCGCCACTTGCGCGTTTCGCGTGCGGGGCGACAGCGAGCCCAGCACCACCGCCGCGCCACCGTGCTGGCGGCGGATCAATTCGGCGATGGCGTAGACTTCGTCGGCCGAAAACGCCACGATCGCGGTGCGCCGCGACTGGCGGGTGATCTTACGGTCGCCGGCGAATTCGAGCTGCGAGAGTCTGGGCCGCGTGACGATGTTGGCGCCCGGCAACAGCCGCTCGACGATACCGCGCATGGTGGCGGCACCGAGCAGCAGGGTTTCGTCGCGGCCGCGCCGGTTGAGGATGCGGTCGGTGAAGACGTGGCCGCGTTCGAGATCGGCCGCGATCTGGATTTCATCGACGGCAAGAAACGAAACATCGAGATCGCGCGGCATCGCCTCGACGGTGGAGACCCAGAACCGCGGCTTTGGCGGCTTGATCTTTTCCTCGCCGGTGATCAGCGCGACGGAATCGGCGCCCGCGCGATCGGCGATCTTGTTGTAGACCTCGCGCGCGAGCAGCCGCAGCGGCAGGCCGATCAGGCCCGAGGAATGCGCCAGCATCCGCTCGATCGCCAGATGCGTCTTGCCGGTGTTGGTCGGCCCGAGCACGGCGGTGACGCCGGAACCGGGAGCCCTTCCATGGGCAAGCGAGGGCGGAGGTGACGAAAGAGCCATGTTTTATTGGGTTTCTGCGTCGTTCGGCGTTTGGGCGTGATTGGCCCGATATGAGGTCGCTGTTGTGCGGGCGAAAGACGCGAGCTGCTAAATGTGTGTCACAATGCGACGCTTGTGTGATGGGGATTTAAGTTTCGGAACGGTTGCGGAACGAATCGCGCCCGAATCGCTGACTCATAGCCTCGTCCTGCTTCGTTCACCGCAACATATCGCGCGAGACCCGCGCCGGCGCACTAGATCAAGTTTGCGATGGGCCGACAAGCCCGGGTTTTGGGCGCAGATTCCTTAAAGCCAAAGGCATCGCGAGTTGAATCAGAAGCGGGCAAGAGTCAATGGGGATTCTCGCTCCGTGGTCCCGGCCAAGCGAGCCCTTGCGAGCGCGAGGCGGGACCCATACCGCGTAATTTATCGGTCAGACCAACTGGCCGATTGGCCTCGACAATTGACGCCTGTGGCTATCGGTCCCTGCTTTCGCAGGGACGACAGCACCAGCGTCAATTCGTCTTCGCCACGTGCGGGGGCGCGGCGGTGGTGATGAACTGGGTAGCCTCCAGCATGGCGGTGCCGAGCGGGGTCGGGATCACCATGCGGAACGGAACCAGGATGCGGGTGCCGGCGAGCGGCGCGAACGCGATTTCCATGTTGCGCGCGGAAGCGAGGTATTTGATCACGGGGCGATCGGGGATGTAGCCCGCGACCGGCGTGAAATAGATCGCGCAGACCACGACCGGGCCCCGATAGCCCTTCTCCGCCCTCACCGTCTCCATGCGCTTGAAATCGAGCTTAAGGTCGTAGCGCATGCGGCCATCGAAGATCGCGGTGCCGGCGCGGCAGGCCTCGGGGCTGAGTGGATCGGCAGTGCCGGGCACGCGCAGCAGCGCGCCCGTCATCGGATCGAACACGTTGCGGCGATGGGCGTCCGTCACCGGAATGCGGTCGGGATCGACCGGCGGTTCCGGCTCGATCGCATATTCCTTGATGTTGCCGTTCGCCAGCACCATGCGGATCGCTTCGGTCTTCTTCGCGGTGGTGGTGGAGGCGTTGTAATTGGTCGAGATCAGCGCGCCGTTGACGATGCGGCCTTGCGCGGCGCTGGTGCCGGAGCCGCCGGAGAACGCCTTCATCAGGCCCGAGGTGCCGCCGACGGCGGAAGCCGAATATTGATCTTCGAAGATGTCGATGGTCCAGGCGCCCCTGCCGACCAGAATTCCGGCGAGCGTCGCCTCATATTGCGCCTCCAGCCTGCCTTGCGCGAGCGCCGCTTTCGACGGCGCGGCAAGCAGGAAGGCGATAACGCAAAGCCCGCCCAGCGCCGGGAGCACCCAAGTGGCCCGCCGGGGCGACGTCATGCTGTGCGTGATCACGGAAGGGTCTGTCCTCAGGCGAAAGCGGGAACGATGTGACATCTAAACCAAAAACCCGGCAAACAAGGCGTATTCCGCAAAAAGCACCCTCCCGGAGCTGTTCCGGGATGGACACCGGTTTTGCGACAAGAATACGCGCAAATCAAAGCATTGCGCACATTTAGGTAAACCGGAGGGCTTCGGGGCCCCAAAGTGCGCAAGCTCTTCGTCCCCGATATTGGCGGGGAATACGCCGTTTATGTGATGATCTGAAGTCGGCCGGCATTGGCGTTGCCCCGCCGAGGGGAAATCCCCGCTCCTGCTTCCGAGGAGAGTGTCGGGGTGAGGAGGGAATCTCCAAAAATCCGGTGTGCGGATAGTCCCCCTCACCCGGATCGCAAGCGGCGATCCGAGCTCTCCCCGCATCCGCCTTCGCCAGAAGGCCGGCTTCGGCGGACGAGAGCGGGGCGAGGTTGAACTCATTCAGTAAATCCGGGCTTTTCCGCCATTGCCGCCCCGCAAAACCTTGACGCCCCACCCCATCTGCCCCTATACGTTCGCGGTTTCCTGGATCGACAGGTTTTGACCCCTTGGCGCTACCCCGTCATCACGCGGACGGCAGCCGGGACGGAAGAGGATTTCGAGAAGATGTCACGGCGCTGTGAACTGACCGCCAAGGGCCCGCAGGTGGGCCACAAGGTGAGCCACTCCAACATCAAGACCAAGCGGCGCTTCCTGCCGAACCTGTGCAACGTCACCTTCATTTCGGATGCGCTGGGCCGCAACGTGCGCCTGCGCGTCTCCACCAACGCGATCAAGAGCGTCGACCACCGCGGCGGCCTCGATGCCTTCCTGCTGAAGGCCCGCGACGGCGAACTCTCGCCCCGCGCGCTCGAACTGAAGCGGGCGATTCAAAAGAAGCTGCCGAAGGCTGCGCCTGCCAAGAAGGCGAGCTGAGCGCCTTCGGCGCTAGAGCATTTTCGAGCGAAGTGGATACCGGTTCGCGTGAAGAAAACGCGTCAAACAAGAATCGAAAGTTGATTCTTGGTTGGAAAGTTAGGGATGGCCGGGTCGAAAGACCCGGCTGTTTTTGTTTCGGAACGGCTGTACTCTTCCGTCAGCTTTGATCGGTGGTAGTAGTCGCTTGAGGCGCATCGGCGGTCCTATCTTCAAGACGGCAATGACAGGCTCAATCACCCGACGTGATGCATTGGTGCGGACGGCGGCGCTTGTCTCCGCAGGCATGATTGCGGCCAAACCGTCGCGCCTCATCGCCGCGCCGCTCGCCAGGCCGGCCCGCACCGAAGAAATCGACCACGCCTTGCAGGCACGGGTTGCCGCCAGGGAAATCCCCGGCGTGGTCGCGATGGCCGCGAACCAACAATCCCTGATCTATCAAGGCGCGTTCGGCTTGCGCGACATGGGCGCGGCCTCGCACATGTCGATCGACACCGTCTTCCGCATCGCCTCGATGGTCAAACTGCTGACGTCGGTTGCAGCGCTGCAACTCGTGGAGCGCGGCAAGCTGAAGCTTGACGAGCCGGCCGGCAAGATCGACCCGACGCTCGGATCAATGCAGGTTCTCGCCGGTTTCGATGCGAAAGGCGTTCCGCAACTGCGCCTTGCGCAAAAGCCGATTACGCTGCGCGCTCTCCTGACCCACACCTCCGGCTTCAGCTACCTGCTTTGGGATCCGCAAGTCGTCCGCTATCTCAAGATTGCCCGCGGCGATCCGAACCTGCCGCGCATGCCCTTGATGTTCGAGCCCGGTGCCCGATGGTCCTATGGCGGCGGTATCGACCGGGTCGGCCGGATGGTCGAAATCGCGAGCGGACAGAGCCTCGATCGCTATTTCAGCGATCACATCACCAGACCGCTCGGCATGAAGGACACCGCCTTCTCGCTGACGACCGAACAGCGCGCGCGTCAGGCGCACCTGCATGTGCGGGACGCCGATGGAAAGCTCAAGCCGCGGCCGCTGGAAAAGGCCGATGCTGCGAAAGCATTTTCCGGCGGCGGCGGCATCTATTCCACGGCGCCGGATTATCTGGCCCTGCTGCAGGCGCTGTTGAACGGCGGAACCTTGCGCGAGACCAGCATCCTGCGGCCGGAGACCGTTGCGATGATGTCCGAAAACCAGATCGGCCATCTCGAAGCCGGAATCCTCAAGACCACCAACCCCGCGCTATCGAATGACGTGGATTTTTTCCCGGGCGTTCGCCTGCGATGGGGGCTCGGCCACATGATCAATATCGATCACGTCCCCGACGGCCGAAAGGCGGGCAGCCTCACCTGGGCCGGCCTGTTCAACACCTATTACTGGATCGACCCGACCATGCGGATCGCCGGCGTGATCATGATGCAGATCCTGCCCTTTGCCGATCACCAGGCGCTCAAGACCTATCGACAATTCGAGCGCGGAATTTGTCACGCGTTTGGTTGAGGCCCGGTCGCGCCCGCCGGTTATTTTTTCGAGATCGCGTCGCGCGCCGTTATCAGCTTGTCGAGCTCGTCCTGCTGCTGGGCGATGCGCCCCGAGATCCGTTCTTCATCCTGCGCGCCTGAAGAGGCGGCCGCCTGTTCGATCAGCTGCCGGATATTGTCCCGAAGCACCGCGATGCGGTCGTTGAGTTCTGCCAGCGAAAGCGAATTGTCATTGCTCATGTTCGTGCCTGGAATTCGTATCCGGAATTGGACAAGCGAGCCCTACGCTAGCGCGAACGGACCGGTCGAATCGAGTCCTATCTCCCGGCGATGCTCCGCATCGTCCGGAGAGCGCCGGGTGAGGGGGACTCTCCACGAGTCGAACTTGCCGATATAGCCCCTCACCCCCAACCCTCGCCCCGCTCGCGGGGAGGGGGAGCAACTGGCCACCGCCGCGCCTGCAACTCAACCTGATCTCATCATGCGCTAATCGGGCTCGATCCTGTCCCGGTACGTCATCACGGCATCATAGCATTCGCAGGAGCGGCGGCGTAACCCGTCCGGATCGACGATTTCCAGCCGTCCGCGCGAATAGCGTATGAGATTTGCCTCCTGCATGGCGTGAGCCACCAGCGACACCGCATTGCGGCGGATACCGAGCATCTCGGCCAAAGCCTCCTGGGTCGCGACAAAACTTGTCTGCCCGGACATGACATTAAGGCGCATCAGCCGCCGCGCCAATCGTTCCTCCGTCACGTGGGCGATGTTGCAGGCAACCGATTGATCCGAAATCGCCAGTTGAAAAGCCTCATGCCTCGCCAGCACGGCGCGAAGAGCCGCACTTCGGCTGATGGCCGTCTCCAGGCTTGGATAGTCGATGACGTAGGATTGGCCTTCAAGACGGACCAGGGCCGACGTGAACGACGGCCTCTCGCCGCCGCCGATGGCAGCGCCAAGCGCGCCCTCGCGACCGGTGATGCGAGCCTCGATGAGAGAGCCGTCATCGAAGGCGACGCAGGAGGCGATGATCCCGCTTTTCGGGAAGTAAGCTTTTTTGGGTCTGTCTCCGGATCGCACGAGCATGTGTCCGCGAGGCATATCGATCGTTTGCAGGTTTGGCCGCAGCAGATCGAAGTCGGCGGCGGGAAGCGACGCCAGCAGGAAGTTCCGGGATTGCTGAGAGCTGGCCATGCGAACCTCCCGAAAAGTGCAAGAGGATGATCGCACCCGTTTCCGAGTACAAGCCGAAAATGCAACTGAAACTCAATGCGCCACTACGCACGCTATCGTGCACACGATGGCGACTTGGTTGCGATGGCTAAAGCACGGCGGGAACTGCCCTCGCCTGTCGGCCTTCGGGCTCCGCTTGGTCGAGGTAGTTAGGCAGGGCCGCGATGTGATCAAGGGCTGTGCGCTGCGGCGGCGATGCCCGGAATGACGGCAAGAAAAGGATTCGCTTTCGCGGATCACTAATTTCCGATTTTCCGAAATTTTACTTGACGCCGGGATGGAAGCAGCGATAGAGCAGACCCGTCCCGCCTCCGCACGAGGGGCGTATCGCGGTCGTCACGAACGTTGAGGCGGGATGCGGTGGACGCGGGCTGTGCTGCTGACGAGAGCGCGGCCCCGCGGACGGCGAAGTCGTGTGGTCCTGACGCCCCGACGCTGGCGTCAAGTTTCGTGGATGCGATTCCCACGAGGCGATGGTGGCAAAAGAGCCCGGTCACCAGGGAGAGCGCGAAGGAAACCGTTAAAATCATTGTGCGGGGAATGCCGGGTGATTCCGGTGTGACCGTGGTGACTAACTCGTGTGGTTTTTGTTTTTCCCACGCGAGGCTTCTGTAACGGGCATCGAAGAGTCAATCCCTTTTTGCGTTATCCATTCGCCGGGCACGTGCTTCTGTCCGGGATCGGCACAAGGCCGTCGCCTGATGGGGTTCATGAGAGGAACAGGTCGGCCAATCTGCGGAAAACGTGATCGCATCGTTGGTTGCGTCGACAACTCGCGTGACGGCCTGGCCTGGTCCATCGTCCCGGCGAAGGGACTTCGCTTCGGGGAGAGCCTGGTGCGGTGGCCCGCCCGAAAACCGGTTTGTCCTCCGTGTTTTAGGCCGTTGCTGCCTTCGCAGCCGGATTGAACGGCACATTATCCTTGAGCATGCGGAGCATGATCACGGCGAGCTTGCGGGCCAGCGCCACCTTGGCCTTGTTGGTGCCGGCGCGTCGGGCGATCCGCATCGCCCAGCCTTTGAGTTTCGAGCAGCCCTTGATCGGCTTCGTCAGCATGATGTGGGCCGCCTCGTAAAGCGCTTCGCGCACTGAGGCATCACCGTGCTTGCTGATGCGGCCGGTGTAGTCGGTCTCGCCGGACTGATACTTCTTCGGGGTCAACCCGAAATGCGGCCCCGCCGGCTTCGATGACGTAAAGCGGGAGGGGTCATCGATCGCGCAGGCAAAGGTCAGCGAGACGATCGGCCCCACCGCCGGCGTCGACATCAAGAGCCTTGCCTTTTCATGAAGACGCGACATCGTGCGCACGCGCTTCTCAAAACCGTTGAACTCTGCAAGCAGAACGGCCCGCGCCCGCAACAGCGCCTCGCTGATGGTCTGAAGGTTCGGATGCCCCTTCACCAGTTCTTCGATGCGTCCGGCAAAGTTGGTCCGCGTCGTCTTGCCGACCTTCAGCCCGAAGCCGCGCAGGATCCCGCGCAGGCTGTTCTCGAGGTCCAGCAGCTTGCTCTGCACCAGCTTGCGCGCCGTCAGCATCGCGCGGATCTCCTGTGCCGCGATCGACTTGCAGTGCACAGGCCGAAACCAGCCGAGCCGCATCAGCTGCGCTATCTTGCGTGCGTCGTTGCGGTCCGACTTCACCGGCATTGCTTTGAAGGCATCGCTCACGTGCCGTGTCTCCAGGAGCTCAACCGCAAGGCCCGCCTCCTTCATGGCCGCATAGAGCCATTGCGACAGCGGCCCTGCCTCAAGTCCAATCCTGGCGAGCCCAAACCCGAGCGAGCCGATCCAAGCTATCAACGCTTCCGGTTCGCTCGCCACCTTGGCCTCCCGGACGATCTTGCCGCTGGCGTCGACAACGCACACGCTTGAGCATTCCAATGACACGTCGATTCCTGCATAATAGTCCATGGTCGTCCCTCCTTGATGCTTGGAGCGAGGCCTATCCTCGACTCCGTTACACCATCAGTGTGAGGGACGACCGCCTGCCTTCCAAGCAAGCCGCGCGACGCGCGCCATCAAACGGCGCCGTAGCTAGCGCGGCTTGCCTGAAGGCCCCGCGGCCCGTTACTCCATCTGCGGGTGCGGCGAGCGCCCGGCATTCCCTGCGCCCTCTTTTTTCAAGGCGCGAGACGGATGATGGCACAGCCCGGACGCGACCAGCGCCGCGGGGAGCGTGGGGGTGTGGCTGCACCTTCTCGTCGTCCCAGCGAACCAGGTCGTGTGAGAACTGCTGGATTTTGACTGATGGTGAGGTGCTCGCCAGGACGACGGCCATTTAGGCCGGAGATGAGTGGAGTGCCTGCAGGAGCGCGGGCACTCCGAGGATGGCGATCACCCGCTTGAGATTGTAGCTCAGCACGCCCAGGGCCAGTTCGGCTTTCGCCTTGAGCAATCCGCGCACCAGGAAGCGGGGATGGCCCATCAACCATTTCATCGTCCCGAACGGATGCTCCACGATTTCCCGCCGATGCTTCATCCACGCTGGATCGGCTGTGGCCCGTCGGTGCATCGCTTGCCGCGCATCCTCATGGAAGTCGCGCACAATCACGCGCCGTTCTGCATCAGTACATTGCGGCTTCAGCGGGCAGCTGCCGCACGCCTTGGCCGTATATTCCTTCTTCTTCTGCGTCTGGGAAGTCTTGTACAGGCTCAGCTTCTCGCCGGCCGGACAGCGCCAACTGTCGCTAGCGGGATCATAAACGAACCGGTCGCGGCTGAAGTATTGCTTGCCGCGCGGATTGACCGTCTCGGCACGCGGAACGATCGCGGTGATGCCGTCCCGCTCGCACAGCCCGCCAGGTTCGAATAGCCGGTGTCGGCGACGACCGTCACCTCATCGGCGCCCACCGCCGCCTTGCCCTGTATCGCCATTGGATGAAGCTGCTGAAGGTCGTTGCCGTCGTTGGTCAGCTCGAAAGCCGCGATCAGCTTGTGCTTGCCATCGACCGCGGTCTGCGCGTTGTAGGCAACCTGATGTCCTCGCGGCGTGCGCATCAGCTTTGCTTCAGGCTCGCCTTCGACCTTCTGCGTAAGGCCCTCCCGGGCAAGCTCCTCGGCCTGACGCTGCAGCTCCAGGCGTTGCGTCTGCAGCGCCGCAACCGCGGCGGCCAGATCCGCCGCCGGCACCCCCGGCCTCGGCTCCTCCCGATCGGCGCCATCCATCGCAGCCAGGTATTCGGCAATCTTGCGATCAATCGCCGCATTCATCTTTGCGATCCGCTTCGGTGTGATCACCTTGTTGCGGCTTGCCACCGCCGCGATCTTGGTTCCGTCAATCGCCAGCAATTCGGCCCCAAACAGCGCCTGCTCCCGACAGAAGCGAATGAAGGCCCGGCAAACCCCGACAATCGCCCGCCCGTGATCCTTGCGGAAGTCCGCGATCGTCTTGAACGCCGGCGCCACCCGATTGATCAGCCACATTACCTGCACGTTGCGGCACGCTTCGGCTTCAAGCCCGCGGCTGGACCGAATCCGGTGCACATAGCCGTACAAATACAGCTTCAACAAATCGCCCGGCGCGTAAGGCGGCCGCCCCGTCGCTTCCGCCTCAACCTTGGAAAATCCCAATTGCGCCAAATCCAGCGTCTCGACAAAGGCGTCGATAACCCGAACCGGATCATCGGCCGCAATCACTTCGTCCAGAACTTCGGGAAACAGCGCCGTTTGGTACCGCGATTGCCCCGTCACGTGTGCCATCCCGCCCCCCGAATCAAATACCCACTCAGGGCTAACTCACAAAGGTGGTTTTCACACGACCTGGAACGCAGGGCCCCATAACCACCGGCGCTAGTTGGAGCCGAGGCCGTCTGCCAGTGTTCAAAAATGCAAAGCCGCGGCGCCGCGACGAGCGCAAGCGCGCTCGCGCTCGGGGTCCCTGCGTTCGCAGGGACGACAGTGACGGCCTCACGAAAGCCTCGAATAAACCGGCAGACTATGGTGAGATGGAAAAAAACCTAAGAGACGTCCCGGGAGGAAACAACCATGCGCGACACCAAGACCCTGCTGCCCTCGCGCCGCGAAATTCTGGGGCTCGCGGGCGCGGCGGCGGCATCGGCGCTGGACATCTCCCCGCTCGTCACGCGGGCGAACGCTGCCACCTATCCCGACCGGCCGATCAAGATCATCGTGCCGTTTGCGCCCGCAGGCCCCACCGACATCATGGCGCGCATTGTCGCGCAGAATCTTGGGAACGCGCTGCCTGGCAATGTCATCATCGAGAACCGGCCGGGCGCCGGCGGCAATATCGGGATCGGATATGTCGCGCATGCGGAAGCCGACGGCTATACGCTGTTGATCGTCTCCAGCGCCTATGTCGTCAATCCCGGCCTGTACGCCAAAATCCCCTACAATCCCTTCAAGGATCTCGCGCCGATCACCGAACTCGGCACCACGCCGAATTCGATCCTGGTGACGCCGAAACTCGGCGTCAACTCGATCGCAGAGCTGATCGCGCGCGCCAAGGCGAACCCCAACGAGCTCAACTGGGCGAGCCCCGGTGCCGGCACCACGCCGCATCTTTCCGGCGAATTCTTGCGGATCGTCGGCGGCATCGAGATGACGCATGTGCCGTTCAATGGCGCCGCGCCCGCGCTGCAGGCGCTGCTCGCCGGCACCACGCAGGTGGCCGTCTCGGCGCTGCCGCCGGTGCTGCCCTTTGCCCAGTCCGGCGATATCAAGGTGCTCGCCGTCACCGGCGCGCATCGCTGGCCCGATCTGCCTGACGTGCCGACCATGGTCGAGCTTGGCTACAAGGATTTCATCGCCGAGACCAACCAGTTCTTCTTCGCGCCTTCCAGGACGCCGCCCGACATCGTGGCGAAATTGTCGGCAAAGACGATGGAGGTGCTGAAAGCGCGCGACGTCGTCGAGCAGTTGCGCGTCAACGGTTACGAAGTCACAGCGAACGGCGCGGACGCCTTGCGCCAGCGCATCGAACAGGAGGTGCCGAAATGGCGCGACGTCATCGTCAAAGCCGGCCTCAAGCCGGTGTGATTTTTACCTCTCCCCGCTTGCGGGGAGAGGTCGGATCGTTCTTACGATCCGGGTGAGGGGGACTATCCGCGCGCCAGAATTTGCGGAGAGTCCCCCTCACCCCAACCCTCTCCCCGCAGGCGGGGAGAGGGAGTCCCCCCACGAAAGGACCCCTCGTGAAGATCGTCGATCTCAGCCGTGAGCTTTACCACCGCACCCCTACCTATCCCGGCCATTCCGCGATCATTCACGGCGTGTGGAAGACGCACCAGGAATCCTTTGCCGATGGCGGCAATGTGCACGGGCTGGCGTCGATGTATTTCTCGATGCCCGATCACGGCGGCACCCATATCGACGCGCCCAGGCATTTCGACGAGCGCGGCCAGCCGATCGACGAATATCCGCTCGAGAAATGCATCGTGCCGGGGATCTGCATCGATCTGCGCCACATCGCAGCCCGCGCCGAGATCGGGCCTGCCGATCTCGAGGCGGCGGTGAAGCAGTCGGGCGACCGCGTGCCGAAGGGCGGCACGGTTTTGCTCTGCACCGGCCATCACCAACGCACCTTTCCGCGAAAGGAATACGGATCCGAGAATTCCGGCGTGAACGTCGCGGCGACCGAGTGGCTCGCCAAACAGGGCATCGTGCATTTCGGCATCGATTCGATGCGGCCGGGGCCTGAGGGGAAGGAAAACCTGCTGGTGCACAAGGCCTGCTTCGAACTCGGCATCACCCACATCGAAAGCCTGTGCAACCTCGAAGCCCTGCTCGGCGCCGGCCCCTTTACGTTTATCGGCCTGCCGATGAAATGGCGCGGCGGCACCGCCTCGCCGATCCGCGCGGTCGCGGTATTCGGATTGTCGGGGATCGGGTGAGGCAGCGTAACCCGATGATCATGGCTACAATCGAATTGATCTCCAGCAGCATCGGAAGGGCGCGCCCTCTCCCCGCGTGCGGGGAGAGGGTTGGGGTGAGGGGGAGTCTCCTCACACACCTCTCTTGCGGAGAGACCCCCTCACCCGGATCGTAAGAACGATCCGACCTCTCCCCGCATGCGGGGAGAGGCGAAAAAAAAGGAAAGGCAAGCCATGAAACGCGTGATGATCCTCAACGGCCCGAACCTCAATCTGCTCGGCGTGCGCGAGCCGCACAGTTACGGCACCACGACGCTGGCGCAGGTCAAGGAGGCGTGCGAGCAGGAGGCGAGAAAGCTTTCGCTCACCCTTGCCTTTCACCAGTCGAACCACGAGGGCGAACTGGTCGACCTGATCCAGGAGGCGCGGCAGAACGCCGACGCCATCATCATCAATCCCGCCGCCTATTCCTTCACCTCGATCGCCATCGTCGATGCGATCAAGGCGTTCGAGGGCCCGGTGCTGGAAGTGCACATTTCCAACATCCACGCCCGCGACGAACACCACCGCCATTCGAAAATCTCCCACGCCGCAACCGGCGTGATCTGCGGGCTGGGCCCCCACGGCTACATCGCCGCGTTGCGCGCGCTTGCGGAGATGCCGAAAAAGGGGTGATGGGTAGATAGAAGGTGATGGCCACCACTTCGGGAACATTTGGTTGAATCGCGATGCTCGCCCGCTTCCCCCTCTCCCCGCCTGCGGGGAGAGGGCTGGGGTGAGGGGGACTCTCTACATACTCGGACTCGCGGAGAATCCCCCTCACCCGGATCGTAAGAACGACGTAGCCCAAGTCTCGCTTGGGCGTCCTCGCTTAGAACGGCCGCCGAAGGCGGCCTATGCCTCTCCCCGCACGCGGGGCGAGGTGACTAACTCTGTACTACGGCTTAACCGGGAAACCCTTCGGCAGGACGATGCGCTTTTCGGCCGCCACCTGGCGCAGAACATCCGGATGATCCGAAATGATCCCGTCGACGCCCATCTCGATCATGCGCGCCATGTCGGCCGGCTTGTTCACGGTCCAGACGACGACGGCAAGACCGAGCGCGTGGGATTCGGAGATCAATGCCGGCGTGACGTCGCCAAAATAAGGCGACCAGATCGCGCCGCCCGCTTCCATGATGGTGCGCGGCAGGGAGTTGCCGTGTTCGGCCGGATTGAAGCCCGCGGTCCACTCCGTCGCTCTGTCGAGCAAAACAGTCGGTTCCTTCGCCGCCTGCACGGTCAGGTACACGGTCGGGATTGCGGGCGCGCGTTTCTGCACGAGTTGCAGCGTTCGCCAGTCGAACGACTGCACCATGACGCGGCCCTCGAAATTTTCCGCGCGCAGGAGATCGAGCAGCAGGGTGACGAAGCGTTCGGGGTCCGGCGACTTTTCCGGATGGTTCGGATCGATCTTGGTTTCGATGTTAAGCCGCACGTGACCATCGCCGGACTTGCGCATGAGCGCGATCAGTTCCTTCAGCGTCGGGATTTTCGCATCCACCACCGCTTGCTGATCCGGAAATTGCGCCGCATAGGCGCTACCCGGACGGATTTGTCCGACGTCGTATGTTTTGACCTCTTCGAGCGACAATTTCACAAAGGCAATCCCGGGCGGGGCGACATAGTTGCCGTCCGCGCCCCGGGCGAGATCGGGGTTCAGCCCGCGCTCGTGCGAAATGACGAGCACGCCGTCGCGTGTCGCGCCGATATCGAGCTCCAGCGTATCGACGCCCATCGAGAGCGCGTTGGCGAACGAGGCAAGCGTGTTTTCCGGAAACAGCGCGCGTCCGCCGCGATGGGCCTCGATGTCGAATGCCATAGCTTCCCCATTTATGAGCTGCCCGCCGATCAAGAGACACCACGCGGCGATCGCGAAGCGATGGATGACGGCCATGACCGATCCTCTTTGCATGACCGATCCCCGGCGCGATCGCAAATTCTCACCTCGCGCCGAACGTGGTTTTTCCGAACAGTTCCTTCAGCGTCGAAGGCTGCGAGCGCCAATATTGCGGTGGCGCCTCCACCTGCCCGCCGAGTTCGGCCGCGGCGTGCCAGGCCCAGCGCGGGTCGTACAACATGCCGCGCGCCAACGCGACCATGTCGGCCTTGCCCGAGGCTACGATATCTTCAGCCTGCCTTGCCTCCGTGATCAGCCCGACCGCCATGGTGGTGACGCCGGTCGCCTGCTTGATCCCTTGCGCCAGCGGCACCTGATATCCGGGCGCGGCCGGAATCTTCTGCTTCGGCGACACCCCGCCGGAGGACACATCGATCCAGTCGACGCCGTGCCTTTTCAGTTCTTTCGCGAATTCGATGGTCTGTTCGAGATCCCAGCCGCCGTCGACCCAATCGGTCGCCGAGACCTTGATGCCGACGGGCTTGTTGTGAGGAACCACCGCGCGCACCGCCTCAAACACTTCGAGCGGATAGCGCATCCGGTTTTGCAAGGAGCCGCCATATTGATCGCTACGCTTGTTGGAAATCGGCGACAGAAATTGATGCAGGAGATAGCCGTGCGCGCTGTGCAGTTCGATGGCATCGATGGCAAGCCGCATCGCGCGTTTCGCCGCTTCCACAAAGGCGTCGCGGATTCGCTTCAGCCCGTTCGCATCGAGCACGCGCGGCGGCAATTCGCCTTCCTTGTGCGGCACGTCGGAGGGCCCTTCGGTCTGCCAGCCGCCCTCGCCAAGCGGGATTTGTTGCCCGCCGTTCCACGGCTTGTGGCTCGATCCCTTGCGCCCCGAATGCGCCAGCTGCATCGCGACCGCGATTTTGGAATGTTTGCGCACCGAGGCGAGGATCGGCCGCAGCGCGGCTTCGGTGGCGTCGTTCCACAGCCCGAGGCATCCCGGCGTGATGCGGCCGATCGGCTCGACATGGGTGGCTTCGATGCAGAACATCGCCGCGCCCGACAGCGCCAGCGTGTTGATATGGGTGAAATGCCAGTCATTGGCCTCGCCGTTCTCGGCCGAATACTGACACATCGGTGCCACCATGATGCG
Source organism: uncultured Alphaproteobacteria bacterium (assembly GCA_963722265.1). Lineage (GTDB taxonomy): Bacteria > Pseudomonadota > Alphaproteobacteria > Rhizobiales > Xanthobacteraceae > Bradyrhizobium. Next base: position 210,417 of record CAVRKR010000007.1, read on the forward strand.
ATTGGGAAGCGCGAGGTCACGCAAGCTGATGGGAGAAAACAAGGCGCTCATGCGGATGTCCTGACAGGAAGAAAAGACCGGCCGCGAGTTCTATACCGCGCTCGCTCGCCGAGGTCGAATTTTCGAATTCACAAGTCGCGCCGCCCGGATTCACGGCACGATGCCCGCGGCCTTGATCAGGTCGAGGTTTTCCGCGACCTCGCGGGCCACGAACGCATCCATCTGCGCCGGCGCCATCGGCAGCGGCCCGATTCCGAGCTTTTTCAGGCTCTCCTGCATCGAAGGCTCGGCCAGAAGTTTTGCGCCGGCGGCATGAAATTTCTCGATGATGTCGCGCGGCGTCTTGGCGGGCATGAACACGCCGAGCCAGAACACGCTGTTGGCGTTTTTCAAGCCGGCCTCGCCCGGCGTCGGAACATCCGGCAGATCGGCAACGCGCCTGGGCGTCGATACCAAAAGCGCGCGAACGCGACCCTCCCTGATCAGGGGAAGCGCGGTCGAAAGCGGGCAGAAATAGAAATCGATCCGGCCGCCGAGAATGTCGGCGATCACTTCGGCGCCGCCGCGGTAAGGTACGTGGGTGGTTTCGATTCCCGCGGCGAGACGAAACTTCTCCGCGCTGATATGCACCGCGCTGCCGATGCCGGCCGAACCGAATGCGATCGAGCCAGGTTTTGCCTTGGCATCGGCAATGAAATCCTGCACGGTTTTCCAGGGCCGCGTGACCGGCACAATCATCACATTGGCGGTGACGCCGATCATCAGCACGGAGGCGAGATCTTTCGCGACGTCGAAGGTCAGTTTTGGATAGATCGCGGGCGAAATCGTCAGCGCCGAGGATTGCGCGAGAATGTTGTAGCCGTCCGGATCGGCCTTCACCACCTGCGCGGTGCCCAGCGTGCCGCCGGCGCCGGGACGATTTTCCACCACGATGGATTGGCCGAGTTCGGCCGCGAGCCGGTCGAACACCACGCGCGGCACGACATCGGCCGCACTGCCGGCGCCGAACGGGATCGTCGCCTTGATCAGGCGCGACGGGTAGGTTTCCGCGAGCACTGCTGTGGATGCCAACAGCAATCCCGCCACAATCGCCCATCGCATCGACTTACGCACCAGCCGCTCCGGTTACATCTCAGGTCAGAGTTTATCCCACCAGCGCGAATTGCAGCAGCAGCGTGCGCTGGATCGGGGAGAAATTGTCATCGGAGCCCATGGTCAGCACGGTCTCGCCCTCCAACGTGACATGGGCGTGGGCGTCGATGCCTTCCATGTTGTCGACCTCGTTGCCGAGATTGGCCTCGAAGATCGAGGGGCCGTCGATCACCGCACCCGGCGCCACCAAGCTGCGCCCGCCCGATTTCGGACATCGCGATCACCGAAAGCCCCGCTGCCGTCGATGCAAGGCGCCGGCGGCTGGAGAGATGCGGTCGCTTATTCCTCATGTCAAGAAGCCGTACGCATGCGGTGATGGGTCATCTCATTCGCGTTTACGAATGCAACCGCCGCCGCGCGCCTGTCCTTGCCGGCGCGGCTCCGTGGGTCTCGCTGAACAGCTCGGCGAGTTTTTCGGTGATGGCGCCGCCGAGCTCTTCAGCGTCGACGATGGTCACCGCGCGACGATAGTAGCGCGTGACGTCGTGACCGATGCCGATCGCGATCAGTTCGACCGGCGAGCGGGTCTCGATCTCCTCGATGATATGGCGCAGATGCCGCTCCAGATAGTTGCCCGGATTGACCGACAGCGTCGAAATCGTCGACCGGCGCGCCGTCGGAAATCATCATCAGGATCTTGCGCTGCTCCTGGCGGCCGAGCAGGCGCTTATGTGCCCAATCGAGCGCCTCGCCGTCGATGTTTTCCTTGAGCAGACCCTCGCGCATCATCAGGCCCAGATTCTTGCGCGCCCGCCGCCATGGCGCGTCGGCAGATTTGTAGATGATGTGACGCAGGTCGTTGAGACGGCCGGGATTGGGCGGCTTGCCGGCGGCGAGCCACGCCTCGCGCGATTGCCCGCCTTTCCAGGCGCGGGTCGTGAAACCAAGGATCTCCACCTTGACGCCACAACGTTCCAGCGTGCGCGCCAGAATATCGGCGCAGGTCGCCGCCACCGTAATGGGGCGCCCGCGCATCGAACCGGAATTGTCAAGGAGCAGCGTCACCACGGTATCGCGGAAGGTCGCTTCTTTTTCATGCATGAAGGAGAGCGGATGATAGGGATCGGTCACCACCCGCGACAGGCGCGCGGGATCGAGAATGCCTTCCTCTAGATCGAACTCCCAGGCGCGGTTCTGCTGTGCCATCAGCCGCCGCTGCAGCCGATTGGCGAGCCGGGCGACGATGCCTTGCAGATGCGCGAGTTGCTTGTCGAGATAGCTGCGCAGGCGTTCCAGTTCGTCGTGATCGCAAAGGTCTTCGGCCGCGATCACCTCATCGAATTTCGGCGCAAAGGCATGATACTCGGGGCCGCGCGGTTCGTTGGCGCCGCGCGAATTCGGCCGCGTCGCTTCGCCCGGCGTCTCGTCATCGCCGAGTTCGCCGTCGTCGAAGGTGTCAGATGTGGAGGCCTGCGCGCTTTCCATCGCGCTTTCCGACATCTCGTCGGTGGAGGCCTGGGCCTGGTCGGCGCTCATTTCCTGCGCAGCGTCGGAATCGGGCGAGCCTTCCGCACCGGACTGGTCGTTCTCGCCGTCGCGGTTGTCGTCCTGATTGTCGTCTTCGTCGGCTTCCGCGTCGCGTTCGTCGCCGAGTTCGAGCGCGGACAACAGATCGTGCACCGCGTCGCCAAATTTCGCCTGGTCCTCGGCAAGCCGATCGAGCCGGTCGAGCCGCGCGCCGATCTTGTCTTCGAGGATCGGCCGCCAAAGGTCGACCATCTTGCGCGCCGCCGCGGGCGGCGCGAGGCCCGTCAGGCGTTCGCGCACCAGCATCGCCAGCGCATCCGACAAGGGCGCGTCGGCGCGGTCGGTGATCTCGTCGAACTTGCCGCGATGGAAATGATCGTCGAGCATCGCGGTGAGATTCTTCGCAACGCCCGCCATCCGCCGCGAACCGAGCGCCTCGACGCGGGCCTGCTCGACGGCTTCGAACACGCCGCGAGCCTGCGGATTGCCCGGCATCAGCTTGCGGTGAACTTGAGGATCGTGACAGGCAAGCTTCAGGGCGATCGAAATCAGCGTGACCGCGCACGATCGCAGCGTCGCGCCGCGTCATCTTGCGCGCCGGCTCCGGCAGCCGCGCCTTGCCCGGCGAAAGACCCGGACGTTCGGCGGCGAACGTCACCTCAAGCTCGGGCTTTTTTGCAATCGCGCGCAGGCAGGCCGTCACCGCGCGCTTGAACGGCTCGGTCGGCGCTTCCTTCGATCCGGTGCGGAATTTCGTATTCGAAGTAGTCATGCTTGTCTCTATAGCGCCCTGGTAAGCCAGTGGCGCGTCACGCCGCCGGGGTAGCCATCGATTGCGCCGAATGCCTCATAACCGCACGTCCGGTAGAAATCCGGCGCCTGGATGCTCATGGTGTCGACATAGGATCGTACCGCGCCGAACCGCCGGGCCTCTTCCTCGATCTTCTTGATCAATGCCGCCCCATGGCCCTTGCCGCGAAATCGCTCCGCGATCCAGAAGAACTGGATGAATAAAACGGTGGTCCAGACCTCGCCAACAATTCCGCCGACTATCTTGCCCTTGTCTCTTAGCGAAATGGCAAAGCGGCGATACTTCTGCTTTCCCATTTTCTGTTCATTGTAGCGAATGAGCCCGCCGAGCACCGCGCGCTTGGTCTCCCCAATCGTGCGCTCGACAGAGATCGCGGGCATGGCATCAGCTCATCGCCACATTCACCGACAACTCCGCGAGTTCCATGTTGAAACAGCGCTGGTAGAATTCGGCCACAAGCGGCCGTTCCAGTTCGTCGCACTTGTTGAGGAAGGTGACGCGGAAAGCAAAGCCGATATCGGCGAAAATCTCGGCATTCTCCGCCCAGGTGATCACGGTGCGCGGGCTCATCACCGTCGACAGATCGCCGTTGGCGAAGGCGTTGCGGGTGAGATCGGCAAGCCGCACCATCTTGTTGACGATGTCGCGGCCCTCCGAGGTGCGGTAGTGATGGGCTTTCGCCAGCACGATCTCGACCTCTTCGTCGTGGGCCAGATAATTGAGCGTGGTGACGATCGACCAGCGGTCCATCTGACCCTGGTTGATCTGCTGGGTGCCGTGATAGAGGCCGGAAGTATCGCCAAGACCGACCGTGTTGGCGGTCGAAAACAGGCGGAACGCGGGATGCGGCTTGATCACCTTGTTCTGGTCGAGCAGCGTCAGGCGACCGGAGACTTCGAGCACGCGCTGGATCACGAACATCACGTCGGGACGGCCAGCGTCGTATTCGTCGAATACCAGCGCGATATTGTGCTGGAGCGCCCACGGCAGGATGCCGTCGCGGAATTCCGTGACCTGTTTGCCGTCCTTGATGACGATAGAATCCTTGCCCACCAGATCGATGCGGCTGATATGGCTGTCGAGATTGACGCGGACGCACGGCCAATTGAGCCTTGCTGCGACCTGCTCGATATGGGTGGACTTCCCAGTGCCGTGATAGCCGGTGACCATCACGCGGCGATTCTTGGCGAAGCCGGCGAGGATGGCAAGCGTCGTGGCGCGATCAAAACGGTAGTCCGCATCAATGTCCGGCACATGCGGATCGACTTCGGAATAAGCCGGCACTTCGAGGTCGGTGTCGATGCCGAATACCTGCCGCACCGACACCTTCATGTCGGGCATACCGGCGGGTTCCTCAATCTTGGTCATAGCGGCGGTCGTCATCAATCCTCCGAGGCTTCGGGCGCTCCCGAAACCAGATTTACAAGTGTGGCTGCGGATGGGTGCTTGGCCGGAACCTATCAGAGAGCGACGATTGGCAGAAGCCCGCGGCCCGATCAAAGTTCCGTTGAGTTTTCATAAAGATAGGTATTAGACGCGGTTTTCGGAAGGCTGCCCTGCAAATCACGCCTGCTTTTTCCTGGACGCGTCGGGCAATCAGCCGCATGGCGGCACAGCCGGCACTTTCCTTCTTAGCGTTGAGTTATGTTAGGTCTTCGTCCAGACCGGGTAGCCTCGCCAAATACGGAAATCTCGTGGCCTCATTGATCGACCCATTGATTGCGTTTGTTTCGACGCATGCGTGGCTTGCCTATCTGACCCTGTTTCTCGCAGCCCTGCTGGAGGCGGTTCCAGTCGTGGGCTCGGTAATTCCGGGTTCGACCATCATCTTCGCGCTGAGCGCGTTGGTGCCGGGCGGCGACCTGCGGCTGGAGTGGGTGCTGGCCGCCGCGATCGCGGGCGCGTTGCTCGGCGATGGATCAGCCTTCTGGATCGGATATCGGGAGCAGGGCGAAATCCTGAGCTCCTGGCCGTTGTCAAACTATCCGCGGGTCATCGCGCAGAGCGAAGCCTTCTTTCGTCGCTGGGGTACGCTGGCGGTATTCTTCGCCCGCTTCGTTCCACCGATCAGGGCGTTCGTGCCGATCACAGCGGGGGCGCTCGGAATGTCGCCGCCGCTGTTCTACGCCGTTAACATCCCGGCAATCCTGCTCTGGGCGCCCGCCCATGTGCTGCCCAGCGTGGCCGCGGTGTCGGCGCTGCATAAATATGGCGGCTTTGCACCCCATGCCCATGTCGCCAAGGACTACTGGATGCTGACGGTGATCATCGGCGCGGTGATCATCGCGTTTCTGACCTGGGTGATTCGCCGCAGGAACGGCAGTGGCGCGATCAAACCGGCCAAGCCGTCCCCCAAATAGCCCACTGGTTCCTACCTGTGCGACATCCGCGGGTATGCTACTTCTAGTCTCACGATGGCTACGATCTATGGCAATCGCGAGTTCGCAGCGGCCGGCGGCCTGACGGCGGCTGTGGAGAGGTTTCGTATCGTCTGGCCGGCACATACGCCGCACGCCTACTCAAGGGCGAAAGGCCGGCCGATCTGCCGGTCCAGCAGTCCACCAAGGTCGAGTTGGTCATCAATCTCAAGACCGCGAAAGCGCTTGGCCTCACTGCGCCACCCTCGCTGCTGGCCCGCGCCGACGAGGTGATCGAATGACACCGACAGGGAGTTAACCCGCGCGCACGACCGTCTTCAGATAATTATACGCCTTGATGATCTCGATCAGACGGTCTTCGGTGGAGCGGTCGCCGCCATTGGCGTCGGGATGGTGTTGTTTGACCAGCGCCTTGTATTTGGCCTTGACGGTCTCGAGCGTCGCGTCGGAACCAAGGCCCATCACCTGCAGCGCCTTGCGCTCGGCATTGAATATTTTTCGGGTTTCGGCCTTGCTCTCGGCGCCGGCACCTGGGCCCGGCCGCCAGCGGCCGCGGCCATTAAGCTCGCTGAACATGCTGAACGGATCGAAGGCACCTTCGAGATCGGCCTCGGCGCTGCCCTTGGCCCTCTTGGCGCTGGTATTGGCACCCATCTTCCAGGTCGGGCGATGGCCAGTCAGCGCATCCTTCTGGTAGCGCGCGACCGCATCCGCATTCATGCCCTGGAAGAAATTATAGGACTGATTGTACTCGCGGACGTGATTGAGACAGAAGTGCCAATACTCCTTGTCCTTGTTCCGGCCCTTGGGCGCGCGGTGCGGCCCCTTGTTCTTGCATTCGGGCCATTCGCACATCGCCGAGGATTCGCGCGCGGCCGCCTGCTGCTTCGCGCTCAGCTTGTTGGGCTTGATGCGAATGGAATCGAAGAACTTGGATGAATCAATCGGCATGACTGACTATGACTACGCAATGCGAAACGCTTCAAGTCTTGACATTGCGAAAGCTTCACTCCCGATACGCCATTGACGAAAGGCGGCTTGGTGCGTATTGCCGCCGCCATGAGCACCAAAGACGCTATCACAAATAAGTTGCGTGAAGCTTTCTCGCCGGAAAGCCTCGACGTTACCGACAAATCACATCTTCATGAAGGCCATGCCGGCCACAGGCCGGGCGGCGAGACGCATTTCAGGGTCTATATCATATCGCCCGCCTTCAAAGGGAAGAGCCGAATCGAGCGCCATCGTATGATTAATGCAGCGCTGGCGGCGGAACTCGCCGGCTCCGTGCATGCTCTGGCGATCAAGGCGCAGGCACCGGGGGAGCCGGGCTCGTAGCGATGGCCCCCTGGAGAACAAGAGGTATCGGAGCTTGCGGTTTCACGGGATAATGAGGGGATATCCCTGGAGCTAAAACGCCTTCCCGGCCCGCCTCGGTTTCTCTTCCCCGACCGCCGGCTCGCGCGGTACGGCCACGATCCGAAGCGCGGTGATGCGGTTGCGCTCACGCCGCAGCACGCGGAAACGGAAACCATGGAAGGTGAAACTCTGGCCCCGCTCCGGGATCGAGCGCGCCTCATGGATCACCAGGCCTGCGACGGTCGTGGCCTCTTCATCCGGAAGATGCCAGTCCATCGCGCGGTTCAGATCGCGGATCGGGACCGAACCGTCGACCACCACGGACCCATCGGGCTGGGCGCGAACGCCGGCCACCACCACGTCGTGTTCGTCGGAAATGTCGCCGACGATTTCTTCCAGAATATCTTCCAGCGTCACCATGCCTTCGACTTCGCCGTATTCATCGACCACCAGCGCGAAGTGGGTCTTGCGGCGGCGGAACGCCTTGAGTTGCTCGGAGACCGGGCGCATTTCCGGCACGAACCAGGGCGGCAGCATGATCGTGGTGACATCGATCTTCGACGTATCGCCCTCCGAAGCGCGAATGGCGCGCAAGAGGTCCTTGGCGTGCAGCACGCCGATGATGTTTTCAGGCTTGTCGCGCCACAGCGGAATCCGCGTATATTCGGTCGCCAGCACCTCCCGCACCAGTTCTTCCGGCGGCAGGTCGGCGTTGATCATCACCATTTCGGTGCGATGAACCATCACGTCGGAGACCTCGAGCTCGCGAAGGTCGAGCAGGCCGCCCAGCATGTCGCGATCCTGCTTTTCGACCTTCCCTTCATGATGGAGCAGGTCGACCGCGCCGCGCAGCCGCTCGAACGGCGACAGGATCTGCTGATTGTGACCGACATTCACGCCGATCAGTCGCATCAATACCCGCACGATGGTCTCGACAATGCTGAGCAGCGGCCCCAGCAGAAACACCATGACCTTCATCGGCCGCGCGACGGCGAGCGCCACGCGGTCCGGTGCATTGATGGCAATGGTCTTTGGCAGCACCTCGGCAAAGATCACCACCAACACCGTCATCACGGCCGTGGCGTAGAGCACGCCGACTTCGCCGAACCATATCGTGAAGATGCCCGTTGCGAGCGCCGAGGCGCCGATATTGGCGATGTTGTTGCCGAGCAAGAGCGCGCCGATCATCCGCTCGCGCATCGCCGACAGACTTGAGACGATGGTAGCGTCCCGATTGCCCTGCTTCGACAGCCGCAGCATGCTGGCCCGCGAAGCGCCGGTCAGCGCAGTCTCGCTCGCGGCGAAAAACGCCGAGATCAGCAGGCAGATAACGACGACGGAGAGTGTAATCCAATCCATGACCCGATGTTCACTTCATCTGCTGTTGACGCGATGATTTCGCGAAGGCCCGCTATGATTTGCGCTTCAGCCTGGTTTTCAGAAAATCGCGAACCACCGAAGGTTCGACGTCGGGCGCAATCACGGCACGGCCGACGGCCTTGAGCAGGATGAAGGTAAGCCGGCCACGCCTGACCTTCTTGTCCTGCGCCATCAGCGCCATCAGCGCGTCGGCGTCGGCAAGTCCTTCCTGGGCAAATCCCGCAATATCCTGCAAATGGGTCGGCAGGCCGACCTCGGCAAGGTGGCGCCTGACGCGCGCAGCGTCGTGTTCGGCGATCATCCCGAGTTGCGCCGACAGCTCCGCCGCCAGCACCATGCCGACCGAAACACCCTCACCGTGAAACAGGCGGTCGGAAAAACCTGTCGCCGCTTCAAGCGCGTGGCCGAAAGTGTGGCCGAGATTGAGCAGTGCGCGTTCGCCGCTCTCGCGCTCGTCACGCGCCACGATCGCGGCCTTGGTCCGGCAGGAGGTCGCGATCGCGTGCTCGCGCGCGGCGCCTCCGGCGAATATCTCGCCGTGATTGGCCTCGAGCCAGGTGAAAAAGGCCTCGTCGCCAAGCACGCCATATTTGGCGACTTCGGCATAGCCGGCACGAAACTGCCGCGGCGGCAAAGTGTCGAGCACGGCGGTATCGGCGATCACAAGCACCGGCTGGTGAAATGCGCCGATGAGATTTTTCCCCTGCGGCGAATTGATTCCGGTTTTGCCGCCGACGGAGGAGTCGACTTGCGCGAGCAGCGAGGTCGGCACCTGCACAAAATCCACACCGCGCCGCAGGATCGCGGCCGCAAAGCCGGCGAGGTCGCCGACCACACCGCCACCGAGCGCGATCACCAGATCATTGCGCTCGATCTTCGCGGCGACCAGCGCCTCGCTCACCCGTTCAAGGCCCGCATAGGTCTTCGAGACCTCACCTTCTTCGACGATCATATGCGACGTGGCGATGCCAGCCTCCGCGAGCGAGGCCTCGGTCTTTTCAAGCCAGTGTCTTGCGACATTGCGGTCGGTGACCACAGCGGTTCGCGCCCCAGGTCGCAGCGCGGCGACACGCTTGCCAAGCGATTGCAGCACGTCGCGGCCGATGACGATGTCATAGGCGCGATCGCCGAGCGCAACGTCGACGGTAACGGAATCTGAATGCTTCAACGGTGCGGTCATGATGTGATGGTCACTCTGACGTGGGTCTCCCTTACCCACGGCACAAAAAGCCGTGCAGGGCATCGATGCATTCATCGACGATCTTCTCGTGCGGCACGTCGCGCGACCACACTGTCAAATCGGCCTGCTGGTAGATTGGCTCGCGTTCACCGATCAGGCGGTCGACGGTCGCTTCGGGATCGGCGGTCTGCAGCAGCGGACGGTCAGACCGGCGCTTCACCCGGCGCATGATGATATCGGTATCGGCCTTGAGCCAGATCGAGGCGGCCTTGTCGCGAATTCGATCGCGGGTCTCCTGGCGCATGAAGGCGCCGCCGCCGGTCGCGAGCACCGCAGGCCCGCTGTCGAGAAGCCGCGCGATCACCCGCGCCTCGCCATCCCTGAAATCCGGTTCGCCGCGGATTTCGAAAATATCGGGAATCGACATCCCCGCCGCCGCCTCGATTTCGCCATCCGCGTCGAGAAAGGGCAGGCCGAGCCGGGCCGCGAGCCGCCGTCCGATGGTCGATTTGCCGGCCCCCATCATCCCGACCAGCACGACCGAACGCTGGCCCAAGGCGGCCATGATCTCGGCCTCCTGGGTCGTGCTGGCGTTCGGCAGGACTGTCTCGGGCATTTCATCGCTCTGCGGCCGCGGGAAGCAGCAATTCGCCCGAACATACTACCCCCGCCGATACCGTTGCTAGTGGTCCGGCTCCCGCCCCAGAGATACTTGCAAGGGAATGGCGAACGTGGTGGTAGTCGGCTCGGGCCATCCCCGATGAATTCAATGGTTAATTCGCCGCCTGAGGCGCTCATATGCCCAGCCTGTTCCGCTTTCTGACCGTTGTCGCCGTCATTGTCGGGGTCGTCTACGGCGCGATTTTCGCGCTGGCGAATTACGTTAACCCGAAGCCGCGGGAAATGACGATTACCATTCCGGCGGACAAGTTCCTCAAGAACAGGCAATAGGCTTCGTCAAGAATTGGGCGCTAAGGTGGGCCAATGCGCGCCAAGCCCTCAGACGCCAAGCTGATCAACCTGTTCCTCGACATGCTCGCGGCGGAACAGGGCGCCGGCGAAAATACCCTCGATGCCTATCGCCGCGACCTCACCGATTTTTCCGAGTTTCTCAGCCCGGGCGGCCAGGGCTTTGCGAACGTGGCGACGCAGGTGCTGCGGGACTACCTCGCCGACCTCGATGCCCGCGGCCTCAAATCGTCGAGCGTGGCGCGCCGGCTGTCGGCCATGCGGCATTTGTTTCGCTTCCTGCTCAACGAACGGATTCGCGCCGACGATCCAGCGGCAATTCTGTCCGGTCCCAAGCGCGGCCGCGGTCTGCCGAAGGTGTTGTCGATCGCCGACGTCGATCGCCTGCTGGCACGCGCAAAGGCATTGACCGAGGCGGGCGAAGCCTCGGCCCAGCATCGGCTGCGCGCGATGCGGCTCTATTGCCTGCTTGAAGTGCTCTACGCCACAGGCTTGCGCGTCTCGGAACTGGTGGCGCTACCGCTATCGGCATCGCGCAGCGATGCCCGCATGATCGTGGTGCGCGGCAAGGGTAACAAGGAACGGCTGGTGCCGCTGAACGAGGCCTCGCGCCGGGCGATGGCCGATTACCTCGCGGCGATGGAAGCGCTCAAAGAGGCGAAAAAGAAAAACGCGGCCGGCTCGAAATGGCTGTTTCCCTCGTTCGGCGAAAGCGGACATCTGACGCGGCAACATTTTGCGCGCGACCTGAAGGAACTGGCGGCCTCAGCAGGCCTTGCGCCGCGGCTGGTCAGCCCGCACGTCCTGCGTCACGCCTTTGCAAGTCATCTTCTGCATAACGGTGCGGATTTGCGCATCGTGCAGACGCTGCTTGGCCACACCGATATCTCGACAACGCAGATCTATACGCATGTCGTCGAGGAACGCCTGAAGAGCCTGGTGCGCGACCTGCATCCGCTGGCGGAGAAATAGCGAATCGTCGTTTGCGGCCGACGCGCTCAGGCCGGGATTGCCACCTTGACTTCGGCGCTTTCTCCCCTGAAAGAGCCATTTCCCGCCTTATCCCCCTGACGGAAGGGCTTCCCAAAGGGGGGCCCTCTGGCGCCGGAGCGCGCAGTAAATTATTGAAGATGCGCGATTTCTTCGCGCGAACCAAAAGCCGCTTCGCTCGCAAGCGGCTTCATCCCTATATTGATTTAATGCCGGATCACATGCGCAGTTACCTCGACTTCGAAAAGCCTGTCGCCGAACTCAACTCCAGGATCGACGAATTGCGCGCGCTGGCGGCTTCCGGCAGCGACATCGGCGAAGAAGTCGCGCGGATCGAAGACAAGGCCGCGCAAGCGCTGAACGATCTCTACGCCAACCTGACGCCGTGGCAGAAAACCCTGGTCGCGCGTCATCCGCAACGGCCGCATTTCAATGATTTCATCGGCGCCTTGATCGCGGAATTCACGCCGCTCGCCGGCGACCGCAAGTTTGGCGAGGATGAGGCGCTGATCGGCGGGTTCGGCCGCTTCCGCGGCGAGAGCATCTGCGTGATCGGTCAGGAAAAAGGCGCTACCACTGAATCCCGCATCAAGCATAATTTCGGCATGGCGCGCCCCGAGGGCTACCGCAAGGCGGTGCGGCTGATGGAAATGGCCGACCAATTCGGCATCCCCGTGCTGTCGATCGTCAATTCCGCCGGCGCCTATCCCGGCATCGGCGCGGAGGAGCGCGGGCAGGCCGAAGCCATTGCGCGCTCAACCGATGCGTGCCTGTCGCTGGGGGTGCCCAATGTCGCGATCGTCACCGGCGAGGGGATGTCCGGCGGCGCCATCGCCATCACGACCGCTAACCGCGTGCTGATGTTCGAGCATGCGATCTACAGCGTGATCTCGCCGGAGGCCGCTTCCTCGATCCTGTGGCGGGACGGAACCAAGGCCCAGGAAGCCGCGACCAGCATGAAGATCACCGCGCAGGACATGCTGCGGTTTGGCGTCATCGACCAGATCCTGAAAGAGCCCGCCGGAGGCGCGCATCGCGATCCCGCCGCCATGATTGCGGTCACTGGCGAGGCGATCGCGCAGACCCTGAACGAACTGCAGGGCCTCGACGCGGACGCAATTCGCCGGCAACGGCGGCAGAAATTCCTCGATATCGGCCGGAAGCTCGGGTGAATGCCCCTAAGGCCCCAACTTTTTCAGAATTTGGCCATTTTGGCCGCAATTAGGCCCAGACACCCCGATTTAAACTCTATTCACCGTGCGTGAGGCAGCAGGGGCCGCAACACGCCCCTCGGCTTGCGAGCAAGGGGGCTTAAGGGTAATATTTTGTTCAATGGCTTCAGGGCGTAGACGCTGTTTTGGGGTGCGGAAATTGCCCGTTGGGTGTGGAGCTTTGCATTGATCTGTCGCTCGCTGGTTCGTGCGCTCATCACATCTGCCGTGCTCGCGGCTGGTGTGCTGCTGGCCGGCTGCAACAGCGACGAAATTTCACTCGCCACCAACGCCAAGGCCAATCAACCCGTCCCGCCAAAGCTCGTTGCCGAGATGGTGGCAAAGGACATGGATCTGCAATCGCCGATCCTGGTCCGGCTGTTCAAACAGGAGGCCGAGCTCGAGGTATGGAAACAGGACCGCTCGGGCCGCTTCGCACTTCTGAAAACCTATCCGATCTGCCGCTGGTCGGGAGACCTGGGACCCAAGGTCCGCGAAGGCGACCGCCAGGCTCCGGAGGGTTTCTATTCGATCTCGCCGGCGCAGATGAATCCGCAGTCGGCGTATTATCTTTCATTCAACACGGGATATCCGAATGCCTATGACCGGTCGCTCGGACACAGCGGCTCCGAGCTGATGGTTCACGGCGATTGCTCGTCGCGCGGCTGCTACGCGATGACCGACGAACAGATCGCGGAAATCTATTCGCTGGGGCGCGAATCCTTCTTCGGCGGCCAGAAGTCGTTCCAGTTTCAGGCCTATCCGTTCCGGATGACGCCGCTCAATATGGCCAGGCACCGCAACAATCCGAACATGCCGTTCTGGAAAATGATCAAGGAAGGCTACGATCATTTCGAGGTGACGCGGCAGGAGCCGAAGGTCGATTTCTGCGAAAAGAAATATGTGTTCAATGCGGTGAAGGCGCCGGACGCCAAGCGTGAGCCGGTATTCGAGGCTTCGGCTAGATGTCCCGCTTATGTCATTCCGGAAGAAGTCGCCGACGCCGTGCGGGAGAAAGAGGAGGCCGATCAGGCCGAATTCGCCAAGCTGGTTTCGCGTGGAACGCCGGTGGCCCGGATCAATACCGGCATCGACGGCGGTATGCACCGGGTGTTCGCTGCCAAGCTGCCCGGCGGCAATACCGGGTTGTCGGATGGTGGTTCGGGCCTGGCGCTGCTCACCTTCGAGAAACCGCCTGGCACTATCCCGGCGAACGTCAATCCTCCGCGCGGACCGGTTACCTCGCCGGATCAACCATTCGTTGCCTCGCTTGCGCCCGCCGCCTCTCCCGAGCCCGCGACGCGCATAGCGGCCGCGGCCCCGGCTGCGCAAAACACCCAACCCCAGAATACGCAATCTGAGGGCTTCTTCTCGAGCCTCGCCCACAAGATGGGCCTCGGCAACGCGTCGGCGGATTCCGCGGTAACGGCCACCGCACAGCCCGCCCCGGCCAAGCCCAAGGTCGCCGAAGGCAGGCCGCCGCGTCCGGAAGCTTCGATCCCGAAGGCAAAGGGCGAGAGCAAACAGGCCTCCAGCCGTCCTGCCTTGAAACCAGCAGTGACTGACGCTGCAGCGGAGGCTCCCGCTCCCGCGCCCGCTCCAGCCGCACCCAAGGATGGCGTGGTCGCCGGCGCCCAGCCGATCGTATCGGCGAATTCATTCGAGAGCCGTTTCTCCGCGGCCAAGTAAGCCGGTCACCGCAACTTCGCGACATCGTAGCTGCCGCCGGGTTCAGCCGTTGACGGACTGCGACATGGTTCCGCTTCCGCCTGGAATTACCCTTACGGGCGATTGGCTCGCTTCGAACTTCTCGATGCAGTAGTCTTTCCCTTGGCGGCAAAAAAGCCGTCGGCCACCAGTTCGTGGCACACAAAAAACAGGGAGAAAGCGCATGGCTGAATCGGAATCGACTGGATTGCATCGCCGTCGATTTCTGAAGGGAGTGGTTGCCGCCGGCGGCGCAACCATCACGGCGCCCTCGGCGGTTCAGGCCCAGACCGCGGAGAAACCAGGCCGCAACGCGTCACAGCCCGATGCAGCCGCAAGAGCAAATGAGCGCGAACGCCCGCCGGAAGTCGAGCGGTTGACCACCGAGAAGACCGGCTCGGACTTCATGGTCGATGTCTGCAAGACGCTTGGTCTGGATTATATCGCCGCCTGCCCCGGCTCGACCTTTCGCGCCATGCAAGAGAGCTTCATCAATTACGGGCAGAACAAGCGTCCGGAATGGCTGACCTGCATGCACGAGGAAGTATCGGTCGGCATGGCCCATGGCTATGCCAAGGTAGCCGGCAAGCCGATGGCGGCCATCGTGCACGGCGCGGTCGGCACGCAGCATGCCGCGATGGCCATTTATAACGCCTACTGCGATCGCGTTCCCGTCATGATTTTCGCCGGTAACGCCGGAGCGCTCAACGAGCGCCGGCCCGGCGTCGAGTGGTTCCACAGTGTGCAGGACGGCGCGGCCACTGTGCGCGACTTCGTCAAGTGGGACGATTACCCGAGATCGCTTCAGCATTTTGCCGAGACGACGGTGCGTGGCTATGCGCTCGCCTGCGCGCAGCCGCCGGGACCCGTGTTTGTCGTCGCGGACACCAAGCTGCAGGAAGATCCGCTTGATAAACGCGAGCAGCGCCGGCTCAACATTCCGCGCCTGGCGACACCCTCACAAACCTCGGGCGACGCGAACGCCGTGCGCGAGGCCGCCAAAATGCTGGTCGCGGCAGAAACCCCCGTGATCATCGCGGACCGCTACGCCCGCTCTCAGCAGGCGATGGACGTTCTCGTGAGGCTTGCCGAACTCTTGCAAGCGCCCGTCATCGATTACCGCTCGCGCATGAACATGCCGAATACGCATTATCTCTGCCAATCGGAGCGTGCGGGTGGATTGGTGGCTCAAGCCGACTGCATCCTGTCGCTTGAGCCGGTCGATCTCTACGGCCAGCTCAATGCCATGCGCGACCAGTTGGAGCGCATCGAGATCCCGAAGATCAAGAAGGGGGTGAAGGTCATCAGCATCTCGACCCGCGACTTGCTGGTGCATTCCAATTATCAGGACTTCCAGCGCTATGTCGGCGCCGACATCGACATGACGGCGGACGCCCAGACGACCCTGCCTTTCCTGATCGAAGCCGTGCAGCGCGAAATAACCGCTGGCGGCAAGAGCTCGATTGCGATGCGCGGAGAAAAGCTTCGTGAGGCCCATCATGGTTTTTCCGAACGCGCGCGAAGCGAGGCGGCACTCGCTTGGGACGCGAGCCCGATCTCCACGGCGCGGATGTATATGGAGCTCTGGGAGAAGCTCAAGAACGAGGACTGGGCGCTGGTCTCCGACGGCGACTTCTCGTCGCGTTGGCCGCATCGGCTGTGGCCGCTGGAACGACATTATCGCTTCATCGGCGGCTCGGGCGGGTATGGGGTGGGCTATCAGCCGGTTGCCGCTCTCGGGGCGGCGCTCGCCCATCGCGACGCCGGCGGACGCGTGGTAGTCAACGTCACCGGCGACGGGGAGTTCAACATGGCCCCGCATACGCTGTGGACCGCCGCACATCACGGCATTCCCTACCTGACTATCGTCCAGAACAATCGCGCCTACCACCAGGAGGTCATGCACGTCCAGCGCATGGCGAACCGGCACAATCGCGGCATCCGGAACGCCTGCATCGGCACGACGATCGACAACCCGAACATCGACCACGCCAGGATAGCGCAAGGATATGGCGCCGTCGGCATCGGACCGATTACCGATCCGGACGAGCTGTCCGAGGCTTTCCGCAAGGGCATTGCCGCCGTCAAGGCAGGCCAGCCCGCGCTGGTCGATGTCGTCACCCAACCGCGCTAAAGCATGATCCGGACCAGTAGGGCCGCGTTAGCGCAAAGTGGGAACCGGCTTTTCCGAGAAGACCATGCTTAGACAGAGAATCGAGCAAGCCATGAAGCGTTTCGTTCTCGCCCTTGCAGTCTCGACCTTGGCCGTCGGTGCGGCGGGCGCCCAACAGGCCTCGGCCCCTGCCGGCAACGTCGACAATGGCAAGACGCTCTACGTTCAGGTCGGCTGCTATGAATGCCATGGGTTCGCCGGCCAGGGCGCCATGATGACTGGCCCGCGAGTCTCGCGAATGGAATTCCCGTTCGAGAGCTTTCTGTTTCAGCTTCGGCACCCCGTAAGTCAGATGCCACCCTATGAAGCAGCCGTTCTCTCCGATCAGGACGCGGCCGATCTCTACGCCTATCTGCGGCAGATGCCGGCACCGCGCGATCCGAGAGCCATTCCTCTGCTCAACGCGGTGCGTTGAGAGCCGCTACAATTGCCAAATACGGGAGCGGCGCGAGAGGGTCGATGCCCTCACGCATACTTGCCGTGGCAATGCTTGAACTTCTTGCCTGAACCGCAGGGGCAATCCTCGTTGCGGCCGACTTTGCCCCAGCTTGCCGGGTTTTTCGGATCGCGGTTGGCAGTAGCTGCCGGCACCAGCGAGGCACTGGCGAACGCCATCTCGTCTTCGCCGGTATTCGGATCGAACTTGTGCGCTTCCATCGCCGGCAGTGCTGGCCGCTGATCTTCCGGCGGCACGATTTCGACGCGCATCAATTGCGCCGTCACCGCCTCGCGCAGATGCGCGATCATCGCCTCGAACAGGCTGAACGCCTCCGACTTGTATTCCTGCAGCGGGTCGCGCTGACCATAACTGCGCAGGCCGATCACCTGGCGCAGATGGTCCAGCATCACCAGATGCTCGCGCCAGAGATGGTCGAGTGTCTGCAACAGGATCGTCTTCTCGACATAACGCATCACCTCGGGGCCCCACTGCGCCACCTTGGCGGCCATGTGCTGGTCGACGCGGTCTTCGATACGCGTCAACAACTCCTCGTCGGCGATCCCCTCTTCCTTGGCCCATTCATCGACCGGCAGATCGATGTCGAGCACGCGTTTCAATTCTTCCTTCAGTCCGGCAGTGTCCCATTGCTCGGCATAGGCGTGTTCCGGCACGTGCTTGGTGACGACGTCCTCGACGAAGGCGCGGCGCATGTCGGCGACGGTCTCGGCGACGCTTTCGTCTTTCATCAGGTCGATGCGTTGGTCGAAGATCACCTTGCGCTGGTCGTTCTGGACGTTGTCAAATTTGAGGAGGTTCTTGCGGATGTCGAAGTTACGTGCCTCGACCTTCTGCTGTGCCTTTTCCAGCGCCTTGTTGATCCAGGGATGGATAATGGCCTCGCCCTCCTTCAGGCCGAGCCGCGTCAGCATGCTGTCGAGCCGGTCAGAGCCGAAAATCCGCATCAGGTCGTCTTCCAGCGACAGGAAGAATTTCGAACGGCCGGGGTCGCCCTGGCGGCCGGAACGGCCGCGAAGCTGGTTGTCGATGCGCCGCGACTCGTGACGCTCGGATCCGATGATGTAAAGCCCGCCCGGCTTGGCCACGGTTTTGGCGGGCTTGGCGCCCTTGGCGGGTTCAATCTCGATCGCCTCTTCTGCCTTCAGCACGAGTTCGCGGAAGCGTTCGACATCGGCCTTGATCTGCTCGATCTTCGCCGTCCGTTCGGCTTCGTCGGCGATCCCTGCGGTCTCATGCTGGATGCGCATTTCCAGGGAGCCGCCGAGCTTGATGTCGGTACCGCGGCCGGCCATGTTGGTGGCGATCGTAATCGCGCCCGGCACGCCCGCTTCGGCGACGATATAGGCTTCCTGTTCGTGGAAACGCGCGTTCAGCACCGCAAACAGCTTGGCCGGCTTGCCCGCGCGCGCGGCGGCGTAGAGCTTCTCCATCGCCTTTTCGTTGCCGAAGTCGATCTGCTTGTAGCCGTTCTTCTTGAGGTATTCGGCCAGCACTTCGGATTTCTCGATCGAAGCGGTGCCGACCAGCACCGGCTGCAGCCGTGCGTTGGCGCGCTCCACCTCGGACAGGATCGCGGCGTATTTTTCGCTCTGGGTGCGGTAGACCTCGTCGTCTTCGTCGAGGCGCGCCACCGCCACGTTGGTCGGAATTTCCACGACCTCGAGCTTGTAGATGTCGAACAATTCGTCGGCTTCGGTCGCCGCGGTGCCGGTCATGCCGGACAGCTTTTCGTACATCCTGAAATAATTCTGGAACGTGATCGAGGCCAGCGTCTGGTTTTCCGGCTGCACCGGCTGATGTTCCTTAGCTTCCAGTGCCTGGTGCAGGCCTTCCGAATATCGCCGGCCCGGCATCATGCGGCCGGTGAACTCGTCGATGATGATGACCTCGCCGTCGCGGACAATGTAGTCCTTGTCGCGGGTGAACAGCGAGTGGGCGCGCAGCGCCTGGTTGATGTGGTGAACGACCGAGACGTTCTCGACGTCGTAGAGCGAATTGCCCTTGAGCAGGCCGGCCTCGCGCAGCAGCGTTTCGATCTTCTCCATGCCGGCTTCGGTCAGCGTAACCGTGCGCTGCTTCTCGTCGATGTCGTAGTCGGTCTTGTCGAGCCTGGGAAAAAAGGTGTCGATGGTGTTGTAGAAATCCGAACGGTCATCGAGCGGCCCGGAAATGATCAGCGGCGTGCGCGCCTCGTCGATCAGGATCGAATCGACTTCGTCGACGATCGCGTAGAAGTGCCCGCGCTGGACCATGTCCTCGAGCCGGTACTTCATGTTGTCGCGCAGATAATCGAAGCCGTATTCGTTGTTGGTGCCGTAGGTGATGTCGCACGCATAGGATTCCTTGCGCTCGGCATCGTCGAGGCCGTGGACAATGACCCCGGTGGTCAGGCCGAGAAAGCTGTAGATCTGGCCCATCCATGCGGAGTCGCGCCGGGCGAGGTAATCGTTAACGGTGACGACATGGACGCCCTTGCCGGCCAGCGCATTGAGGTAGACGGCGAGCGTGGCCACCAGCGTCTTGCCTTCGCCGGTTTTCATCTCGGCGATATCGCCTTCGTGCAGCACCATGCCGCCAATCAGCTGCACGTCGAAATGCCGCTGGCCGAGCGTACGCTTGGCCGCCTCACGGACCGTGGCGAAGGCCGGCACCAGGATATCGTCCAGCGTCTTGCCCTCAGCGAGCTGTTGGCGGAATTCGGGGGTACGCGCCTTCAGCGCGTCGTCCGAAAGCGCCGCAAGCTCCGGTTCCAGGGCGTTGATGGCGTCGACGCGGGGCTGATACCCCTTGATCCGCCGGTCATTGGCGGAACCGAAAAACTTGCGGGCGAGCGCGCCGATCATGCCAAATTCCTGTTCTTGCGGTCGGCAAAGCTGCCGTGCGGTAGTCCACCGGGGTTGCCAATCAACTCATCGTGACGCATCGCGGTCCGGCCCCTAAACGGGGATCATCCGTCGAATGGTGGGAATTCAGCAATCCAAGGTTCAACGGCCAAAACGCAGCAAAAAACGCTATCGCCATTGACTTAGGTTTCGCAGAGATATGGCTGGGCCAGAGGCTTGTCAACGGCGGCCGGGCTGCGGATTGAAGCCCGGCGAAGCGATTGCGGCACGCTCCTTCAGGGGCTTTGGTCGGCAAGCGCCTCAAGAAATCGGCATGCTTAATGGACGGTCCGCGCGCGTCCCAATCCCTGTCCCGACGCGCAGTAGAGTGGATCGCGAGGGGCCGAAATCCGGAGCCTTCGCCTTTCAAGGATTTCATCATTTTGACAGACTTTTCGCGTTGCCAAGGCCGCGCTATTGGGCGAGTGTCGCCGCGGCCCTGAATAGGCTTTTCCCCAATAGCCAGCCAAACGGCTTTGAAGATAAGGATTTTCCATGACCACCTCGCCATCCGACGCGAAATTCGGCATGCGTGCCCGCCTCGCCTCCGCCGCCACCGGCTGTTTCGCGATGGTTTTGCTCGCCGGCCTGCCGTTGCGGGCGGAAGAAGCCAATCCCGTCCTTGCCAAGGTGAACGGCGCTGAAATCCGTCAAAGCGACGTCACGCTTGCCGAGGAGGAACTCGGACCGAGCCTCGCGCAGATGGACCCGTCGACCAAGAAGGAAAACGTATTGGCCTTCCTGATCGACATGAAGATCGTTGCCAAGGCTGCCGAAGCCAAGAAGATCGAGGATCGCGACGACTTCAAGGCCCGTCTCGCGTTCACACGCAACCGGCTCTTGATGGACAATTTGCTGGCATCAGAGGGCAAGGCGGCGACCACCGAAGAGGCCATGCGGAAGGTCTATGACGAGGCCGCCAAGCAGATCGCAGGCGAGCAGGAAGTGCATGCGCGGCATATCCTGGTCGAAACCGAGGACGAGGCCAAGGCGATCGAGGCCGAGTTGAAGAAGGGCGCCGATTTCGCCGAACTCGCCAAGAAGAAATCCAAGGATCCCGGCGCTTCCGACGGCGGCGATCTCGGCTTCTTTACCAAGGACCAGATGGTGCCGGAATTCTCCGCTGTCGCTTTCGCGCTGGAGCCTGGCAAGATCTCCGATCCCGTTAAGTCGCAGTTCGGCTGGCACATCATCAAGGTCGAGGAAAAGCGCAACCGCAAAGCGCCCGACTTCGACCAGGTCAAGGGCCAGATCGAGACCTATGTGACGCGCAAGGCGCAGGCCGAATACGTGGCAAAGCTCCGCGAGACCGCGAAGGTCGAGCGCATGGACCAGCCCGCTGCAGCGGCCAAGCCGGACACGATGAAGCCCACCAACTCCAAGATGGCGCCCGCGAAGAAGTAACTCCGCGTCGTCCCCGCGAAAGCCCGGACCTATACGCCGCGGCCGTTTGTTTGGCCTTGTGGTCAAAGCCTTCTTTACAATAGACCGCTGTGATTGGGTCCCGGCTTTCGCGGGGACCGCGTATGGTGCCTTAAGGCCGGGAATCCATCTCATGTCCTCCTCGATCTCCCCGCTTGCCCCGACCGATGTCCCTGACATGCCCGTGATATCGGGCGTGAAGCTCGCAACCGCTGCCGCAGGCATCCGCTACAAGGGCCGCACCGATGTGCTGCTCGCGGTCATGGACAAGGGGACGACGGTGGCCGGCGTCTTCACCCAATCGAAGTGTCCGTCGGCGCCGGTGGAGTGGTGCCGCGCCAAACTCGGCGGCGGAAACGCGCGCGCGCTGGTGGTCAATTCCGGCAACGCCAATGCCTTCACCGGCAAGACCGGGCGGCAGGCCACGGCGCTGACGGCCGCTATCGCCGCCAGAGCGGTCGGATGCAAGCCGCAGGAGGTGTTTCTCGCCTCCACCGGCGTGATCGGCGAGCCGCTCGATGCCACGAAATTCGACGGCGTGCTCGGCGGACTTGCCGCGCAGGCTGCAACCGGCGAGTGGATGAGCGCGGCGCGCGCCATCATGACCACCGACACCTTTCCGAAAGTCGCCACCGCAACCGTCAAGCTCGGCAAGGCCAGCGTCACAATCAGCGGCATGGCCAAAGGCGCCGGCATGATCGCGCCCGACATGGCGACCATGCTGTCTTTCGTGTTCACCGACGCGCCGATCGCGGCGGGCGCGTTGCAATCGCTCTTGAAGGCGGGCGTCGAGGACACCTTCAATGCCGTCACCATCGACGGCGATACCTCGACCTCCGATACGCTGCTTGCTTTCGCCACCGGCACGGCGGCAGCAGAGGGCGCCCCGAAAATCAGCCGCGCCAGCGACCCGCGCCTGAAGGACTTCACCAAGGCTTTCCGCACCGTGCTTGCCGACCTTGCCGAACAGGTCGCGCGCGACGGCGAAGGCGCCCGCAAGCTGGTCGAGATCATTGTCGAGGGCGCAGTGTCGAAAGCATCGGCCCGAAAGATCGCGATGTCGGTGGCGAATTCGCCACTGGTGAAAACCGCGATCGCCGGCGAGGACGCCAATTGGGGCCGCGTGGTGATGGCGGTCGGCAAAGCCGGCGAACCCGCCAACCGCGACAAGCTATCGATCTCATTCAACGGAATCCGCGTCGCGAGTAGAGGCGCGCGCGATCCATCCTATGACGAGGCGGAAGTCTCAGCGACGATGAAGGCGCCGAAGATAGAGATCAGGATCGCGCTGGGGCTTGGCAAAGGCCGGGACCGCGTGCTGACCTGCGACCTCACCAAGGAATATGTCGCGATCAACGGCGACTACCGGTCGTGAAGGCCACGACCGGCTGAAATCACCTGCGCAGCCATCAATTCGTAATGTGCGCGGTCTGGATCGCGTGGTTGAACATGGCCTGCAGCGCGGTGTTGATTTGAGCGGGTGTGTTCCCCTCGTAGTAGTAGCTCCCCGCCGCATCCGGCGGCGACGCGCAGGTCTGAAGGCTTGGCTTAATATTCGGGATGTTGTTGTTGGCGGCATCGTCTTCGTCACCGGCAAAGGAAGAATTCACCGGGTTGATCGGCTGGTAAGGCACGTTGAGCACGGAAACGATGATTCCGCGGTTCTTGAGGGTTGTGCAAATGCTGGGGAAGGAGTTGCTTGCGTTATCCAACGTGACGGCGTGGTTGCTGCCGGACCAGCCGCCGTTGGGCACGCCCTTCATCTGGGGATCTTGCGCGCCATCGGTAACAAGGAAGACGTAGGGCAGCGTGTTGTTTGACGCACTGCCGTTGCCGACGTTGATGATCGCGCCGTTGATGTCGTGCAGCGCAACGTCGATATGCGTGCCGCCGGAGCCGAGGGTTGCATTCATATTCGTATCAAGCTCCTGGGCCAGGTTATTGGCGGCGGTGGTCATGGCCCCCCCCGTGTAGTTGTTGGTCAGCGGTGCATAGTTCGTATCGGCATGTTCAATGAAGGGATAGAGCCCAACCCGGAATTGATTGGCAACGATCTGCTTGGTGTTGGCCAAAGACAGCAATTGGGTCACAGCCATGCCAACCGCGTCGAGGCGCAACTGGATGCAGGCGTCGCTGCCGGCGGTGGGGCAGGACGTAACTGCGTTCAGGCTGTACGGCAGGCTGTTGGCGTTGCCGGTAACCAGCGAATTCAGCGAGCCAGGAGTAACGTTCGTGGTCAGGTTGGAAAGCATCGCTTTCGGCAAGCCGGGCTTCTGCTTCGGCACAGGCACGGTCGACGCCTGGTTGATAAGGCTCGCAAGCGCGGTCTGACCGAGACGCGAATACACATAGCCCATGCAATAATTGTTCGTATTGTATTGCTGGGAATAGGCGGCGTTGGTAGCGGGATTTGGATTGGGATTGGTAGGGGAGGTGACAGGGGGATCCTTGCAGGCGCTATTCTGCGGCGCAAAATGGCAAGCCAGGGTGCAGCCGGTGCGATATTGGACCCAGTTATCCGGACTGATCGCTTGCATCCGCGCGGCTTCGGCCGTTGTCGACGGCAGTCCCATCGATCCCGAAACGTCGAGCGCGAGATAGAAATCGAGATACAGCGGCAGCGTGGCGCTCACCACTGAACTGCCCGTTACTGTCATCTTTGTGAGTGGGGTGGCACCGATCGCTCCCACCACACCCATGAAAGTGACCGGCACGTCGGCCTGGAAAGTGACAGTGGACGTCAGGTTTGCACCGGCCTTCGTGACGGTGGGGGTCATTGTCAAAGACTTGAAGAGGGGGGTGAACGTGCTGACGTTGCCGTTGAAAATGTTGGTTGCATCGGTCTGGGCGACCGTGACGGGGCCATCGCTTGTCATCGTCGACGCCGCCAGCCAGCCGGCCGAATTCTGGGAAATCGACGCCACGGCTGCGGCGTCCGCCGCCGATTGCAGCTTGGCTTTGACCCTCTGCGCTTCGGTATAGTCGATTGCAACACCGATCGCCGCGATGAGCGGGACACTTGCGAACGCAAAAATCACGAGAAGGTTGCCACGCTCGTCCTTGCGGAAGCGATTCATCAAGCTGAAAACGGAGCGCATGGATGATGCCTATGTTGGGTTGATTCCCCTGCGAAATTAAGGGCGACGGATTAACTTCGGCTTATTGCGACCGTCGAATTGCCGGCCTAATAGAGTTAACGAATCCTTATCGGGCCGTCCGAAAAGCCCCGTCGGCGCCCATTCCAACGCATCCGCGGTGCATGGCTGACATCAAACTCACCCTCGTGGTCGCCTGCGCGCTGGTAGACGCCGACAAGCGCGTGCTGATCGCGCAGCGGCCGCAGGGCAAGACACTGGCGGGCCTGTGGGAATTTCCCGGCGGCAAGCTCGAGCCGGGTGAGCGGCCGGAGACGACACTGATCCGCGAACTGCATGAGGAGATCGGCATCACCGTGCAAGAGGCCTGCCTCGCGCCGCTCACCTTCGCCAGCCACGCCTATGATGACTTCCACCTCCTGATGCCGCTTTACATCTGCCGGCGCTGGGAGGGCAACGTGATCGCACGCGAGGGCCAGAACCTCGCCTGGGTCCGCGCCAACAAATTGCGCGACTACCGGATGCCGCCGGCGGACATTCCGCTGATCCCGCATTTGATCGATTTGCTGATGTGAGGTGACGTGCCCCGGATGCTGCGCGACGCCATTAGCGCGTTCACGCGCGTCTTCGACGCCCTACGTCTTGCGGCGTGGTGCGCTGCTGATCCGGGGTCCATTTTGGCTGTGGGTCCCGGCTCTGCGGAGCAGCGCAAACACGCTGCATCGCGTCCGGGACACGATCAGGGCTTTGTTTTCCCCCTTACCGCCTCCGCCAAACCCAGCTTCGCCGATCCCGGCTTCAGCGGCCTCTGCTGGCTCTCATGCGGCGCCCAGCCCGACAGCCAGATCACATCGAAGGTAGCGCGGATACGTCCGTCGGCGTCGGCGAAGCGCTCGGCGTAGATTTGCGCCATTCGAAGCATGGTGGCGCGGCGGGTCGGCGCGCGCCGCCGTTCGACCAGCACGTTGGTCGAACCCATGCGGCGCAAATCGGCCATCAATGCGAAGGCGCTGTCGTAACGCACCACGATTCGGTCGACGTCGGTGACCGGCAGCGCCAGCCCTGCGCGCTGCAGCAGGCTACCCAAGTCGCGCAGATCGACAAACGGCGCGACGCGCGGCGAAACCCCGCCTTCGAGTTCGGCTTCCGCCGCCGCAAAAGATTGCCGCAGCTCGGTCAACGTATCGCCGCCGATCATCGCCGCCAACAACAGGCCATCCGGCCGCAGCGCGCTACGAATCTGGCTAAGCACGCCAGGAAGGTCATTGACGAACTGGAAAGCGAGCGCGGAGACGACGAGATCGAGCGATTCCGCCCGCCATGGAAGCGGCTCTAACTCTTGCTCCGGCAGATCGACCCGCGTGACTCGGTCGAGGCGCTCGGCAAGTACCTTGCCGATTTGATCGCCCGCCGTTCCGACGTCGGCCCCGTCCCTGAACTGTCGCAAGACCGCGTGCAGCCGCTCCCCCATATCCTGCGCAACGCGATCAAGCAGGAAGGTCGCTGGCCCCGCGCGCCGCGCGCGATGCTGCCGCGCCCGCAAGAGAACGCGGTCGAACAGGATCGGCGCGGCGGGTGTGTTTGATGCCATGCGGGTTGGTACGCCCGCGGCCCATGGCTGACAATCCGGCCCTCTTTTGGCCTAAATAGAGTCTAAAAAGATACTTTTCAGTACGTCAGTTAAAGGCTAGCTTTTTTGCATGGCCACAGAAAAAGCCGAAACCGACCGCGTTCCGATTACGTTGGCGCTCTCGACCATCACCTATCTCGAAAAACTGGTCAGACAGGGCACCCACGGCACCAGTGTACCCGGCGTAGCAAGGACCTTGATCGAGGAAGGCATTCGCCTGGCGATCAAGGACGGGCTGCTTTCGATCCGCGACAACGGTTCGATCCGCGACAACGGCAAGACGCTCTGAACAGGGCGCCCTGAAGCAGCGTTCGGGTTGCGCGACGGTTCGCACGACTGCATGGCCAAGGGAAGCCGGAGTGACGGCTGGTAGACGGGGACAACAACATGCTCGCCAAACAACCCACCTGGACTGAGGAACGCGTCGAACTCCTGAAAAACGGCTTTGCGGCCGGGTGGTCCTGCAGGGAAATTGCCTGCGATATCGGAGTGAGCCGTAACGCCGTGATCGGCAAACTCTCCCGTCTCAATTTGACGCGCGAAAAGACCGTGAAGGTCGAGCGCCGCGCGCGAAAGGATGGTGCCAAAGGAAGCCGCACCAGATCGGTGCCAAGGCTGCAATATCAGATGCTCCGGAAATTGTTCGCCGAGGCAGAGCCGGCAGCGGCCGACGAGCCGGTCCACAGCGAACACCGCTGCTCGCTGCTCGAATTGAGCGAGGAGAAGTGCCGCTGGCCGATCAATACCCCGGGTGCCGAGGATTTCTCCTTTTGCGGCAACAGACCGCTGGAGGGGCTGCCCTATTGTCCGGGTCACACCAGGCTCGCCTACCGGCCGGGCTCTCGCCAGCGCGTCGCGCGAGGCTGAGGCCGCATCGTGTCCCGGACGCGGCGCAGCGTACTTCACGCTGCTCCGCAGAGCCGGGACCCACTACGGCGCATGAAGATGGACCCCGGATCAGCAGCGCACCACGCCGCAAGTGCGGCGCGCTGCGCAGCATCCGGGGAACGCGACAGCGTGTTTGTTGCTTGAGCCCTCTTGCACCCGGCGCTAGCCTTGGCCCCATGAACGCTGAGGCATCACCATCCCGCTCCGTCACCTCCCATTTGCGCGGCGCGCTGACGGCGTGTCGTGGGGCGTGGTCGCATGCGGCGAAACTCGCGCTCGATATCGCGCTGCCGACGTTGTGCGTGGCTTGCCGCGAGCCGGTCGACGGCGAAGGCGTCTGCGCCGAATGTTGGGCCAAATTGTCGTTCATCGCGCCGCCATTTTGTCCGCGGCTCGGCATTCCCTTTGTCTACGATCCCGGGCCCGACATGCTTTCAATGGAAGCGATCGCCAGTCCCCCGGCCTATCGCCGCGCCCGCGCCGCCGTGCGTTATGACGACGTGGCGCGGACGCTGGTCCATGCGCTGAACTACCAGGACCGCACGGATCTGGCGCCGGCGATGGGCCGCTGGATGGCGCGCGCGGGTCGGGAATTGCTCGAGAGCGCCGACGTGCTCATCCCGGTGCCGCTGCATTGGCGGCGGGGGTGGCGCCGCCGCTACAATCAATCCGGGGCACTCGCGCGGATCATCGAGCGACAAAGCGGCGTGAAGCTGGCGTCCGAGGCGCTCCGGCGCATCCGGCCGACGGAGCAGCAGATCGGTCTTTCAAGGCCGCAGCGGGCTAGCAACGTGCAGGGCGCATTCAAGGTCGCCCCCGACAAGCAAAGCGTGATTACCGGCCGCCGCGTCGTTCTGATCGATGACGTCCTGACGTCGGGCGCAACCGTGGATGCCTGCGCGCGGGCACTTCTGCGTGCGAAAGCAGCTTCCGTCGACGTGCTGGTATTCGCGCGGGTTGTGGATAGCCATAAAACTCCCATATAATCGGCCATCTCACCGAAGCAGAGCGCGTCATGACCGCTGCCATTGAAATCTATACCCGTCCGGGCTGCGGCTATTGCAGTGCGGCCAAATCGCTTTTGACGCGCAAGAATGCAGCGTTCACCGAATTCGACGTCGCCAAAGACCCCACCTTGCGCCAAGAGATGTGGGACCGTGCCGGCGCGGGCACGACTTTCCCGCAGATTTTTATTGGCCAAACCCATGTCGGCGGCTGCGACGAGCTGTATGCGCTTGATCGCGCCGGCAAGCTCGATGCAATGCTTAAAGGCGAAAAGGCCGATTTATGAGCGCCAACCTCTTCTTTACCGCCGCCATGGTGCAGATGCGCACCGGGCTGTTGGCTGAGCCTAGCCTCGAACAGGGTACCGAGCTGATCCGGCGGGCCGCAGCGCAAGGCGCCGATTATGTGCTCACGCCGGAGGTGAGCAACATGATGCAGCTTAACCGCAAGGCGCTGTTCGAACATCTGGCGAGCGAAGCCGACGATCTCTCGCTGAAAGCCTACCGGGCGCTCGCCGCGGAATTGAAAATCCATCTCCATATCGGCTCGCTGGCGCTGCGCGCTTCCCCCGAACGGGCCGTCAATCGCTCGTTCCTAATCGGGCCGGATGGTCTTGTGATCGCAAGCTACGACAAGATCCACATGTTTGATATCGATCTGCCCGGCGGCGAGAGCTATCGCGAATCGGCCAACTATCAGCCGGGCGAAACCGCCGTGATCGCCGACCTGCCGTGGGGCCGCGTGGGGTTGACCATCTGCTACGACGTGCGCTTCCCGGCGCTCTATCGCGCGCTCGCCGAAAGTGGCGCCTCGTTCCTCACCGTGCCCTCGGCCTTCACGCGGAAAACCGGCGAAGCGCACTGGCACACGCTATTGCGCGCCCGCGCCATCGAGAATGGCTGTTTCGTGTTTGCCGCGGCGCAAGCGGGCATGCACGAAAACAAGCGCGAGACCTATGGTCACTCGCTGATCGTCGCACCCTGGGGTGAGGTGCTGGCCGAAGGCGGCGTCGAGCCCGGCGTGTTCATGGCAAAGATCGATCCGTCCCAGGTCGAGACGGCGCGTAAGACCGTGCCTTCGCTGCAGCACGGCCGGCGCTTCAGCGTTGCCGACCCGAAATCTGGTCCCGAACATCTGCACGTTGTGCGGGGATCGGCATGATCCACTATCATCTGCGCTGCGAGCAGGGCCACGCGTTCGAAAGCTGGTTCCAGAGTTCGTCTGCCTACGAGGCCCAGGAAAAACGCATGCTGGTGAGCTGCCCTTCTTGCGGCTCGACGAAGGTCGAGCGCGCGATCATGGCGCCGCAGATCGTGAGCAAGAAAGGCCGCGAAATCACTGCACCGACGCCTGCGCCGGCGCCCGCGCCCGCCACCGAAGTCGCAGCCCCAGCTTCCACGCCGCTCTTGATGGCGCAGGAGCGCGAGCTTCGCGCCAAGCTGAAGGAATTGCGCGATCATATCGTCAAGAACGCCGACAATGTCGGCGAGCATTTTCCGACCGAGGCCCGCAAGATGCATTATGGCGACATCGAGCATCGGCCGATCTACGGCGAGGCCTCGCCGGATGAGGCGCGCGCGTTGGTCGAGGAAGGCGTCGAAGTCACGCCGCTGCCGGTATTGCCGGACGACAGGAACTGATGCCGAGCTTCGTCGTTGCGAGCCAACGACGGCGGTACAGATTGCCGCGAAGCGCTAGACGGCTACAAGCAGCGCCACCCCGATCACAATCAGCACGATCCCTCCGAGCTTCGCGCCCCGACAGCGGCTGCTTGAACGAATAATGCGCCACGGCTTGCGCGAACAGTACCTCCACCAGCGCCAGCGTGCGCACATTGGCGGCCGCCGTCAGCGCGAACGCCAGGAACCAGAACTGCGAGGCGAACGCGCCCATGAAACCCGCCAACAGCGAAGGCTTCCACAAGCCGATGATCGCCCTGAGTACCCCGGGCGCGCGCGCCAAAAGATAGATCGTCAGCACCAGGGTTTGCACGAACAGCCCGAACACCAGCGTGTAGGTCGCCGCCGTCACGAACGACACGCCGGAAATCGTGATGATCGCGCCACGGAACCCGATCGCCGAAAGCGCGAACGCCGCCGCCGACGACCAGGCCCAGCATCGTCGGCCTCAGATCGGCAAAGCCTTTCGTACCGCCCGGCCGCAGCGCGGTAATGATGACGCCGACGGTTGCGATCAGGATCGCGATCACCTTCAACAAGGTGAGATGATCGCCGAGAAAGACGAAACCGAAGATCGCGGTCTGGATTGCCTCGGTCTTGAGATAGGCCGTCGTCACCACGAATGAGCGCTCGTTCATCGCGAGCAGCATCAGCCCGGTGGCGACGATCTGGCAGAGCGCTCCGAGCAAGAGCCACGGCCAGAACGCCGGCGTCGGCCACGGCAATGGATCTCCGGTTGCGACCAGCACGACGCCGAAGAACAGGATCGAGAACGGAAAGCCGAACAGGAAGCGGATATTGGTGGCGCCCCAGGTGCCGAGCGGCCCCGTCAATTGCCGCTGCATCGCATTGCGCGCGACCTGCCCCATCGCCGCCATGATGGTGAAGGGAATCCAGAGCGAGGCGATGCTGAACATGGTGGGATGAGAGGCTCTGAATTGAAGTCGTCCCTCGAACGCAGGGACCGATACGCCGCGGCCTATCGGGTCAGGCGATGGGGCAGACGACTTGCTTAGATGACAGACATCGGAGGTTACGAGTCCCTGCGTCCGCAAGGACGACGAGAACGGATAGCATTTTCAGATCCCCTCCGCCACCACCATGTAGTTCACGTCCATGTCGGAGGAGAGGCCCCAGCGGTCGGCGAACGGGCTATAGACCACGCCGGTCTGCTCGGTGATCGCCAGCTTGTTGTTGTGCAGGTGATGCGCGAGTTCGTCGGGGGTGACGAACTTGTCCCATTGATGGGTGCCGCGCGGCAGCCAGCGCAGGACATATTCCGCGCCGACGATGGCGAGCGCAAAACTCTTCCAGTTGCGGTTCAGCGTCGAAATCACCATCAGCCCGCCGGGCTTCAGCATCGCCGCGCAGCGATTGAGGAACACGCCGACATCGCTGACATGCTCGACCACTTCCATCGCCAGCACGATGTCGAAGCGCTCGCGCACGTCCATCTCTTCGACCGTGGTGCAGCGATAGTCGATCGACAGATGGCCCTTGTCGGCATGCAGCTTTGCCGCCGCGATATTGCTGGCGGACGGATCGACGCCGATCACCTGCGCGCCAAGCCGCGTGAACGGCTCGCACAACAGGCCGGCGCCGCAGCCGATATCGAGGATGCGCAGGCCGGAAAGGCAGTTCAGGCTTTTGACGTTGCGCTCGAACTTGCGGCAGGCGGCGTCGCGGATATAGGCCAGCCGCAGCGGATTGATCTTGTGCAGCGGCGCCATCTTGCCTTTGGGGTCCCACCACTGCTCCGACAGTTTCGAGAATTTCGCGATCTCGGCGGGATCGACCGTGGATGCCGGCGCCTTTCGGAGCATCCGCGGGAGAATTCTGTTGCATGGCCATGGGTACGCGCCGCTCCTATCGCGCGGTGATGAAATTGCGGAAGTCGAGCGGCGAAGCGATGGTCGCGATGGTCTCGCCTGCCCTCGCCGACGCCCCGGACGGTCACGTCGCCGTAGTTGAGGATACGGCCGAGGATGCTCTGATTGACGTCGACGCTTTCGACCTTGTCGAGGCTCATCT
Source organism: uncultured Alphaproteobacteria bacterium (assembly GCA_963722265.1). Classification (GTDB taxonomy): domain Bacteria; phylum Pseudomonadota; class Alphaproteobacteria; order Rhizobiales; family Xanthobacteraceae; genus Bradyrhizobium. Next base: position 242,280 of record CAVRKR010000007.1, read on the forward strand.
CGAAGGTGCGCCGCTTGATGAACCCGGTCTTGTGGACGACCCGCAGATTGGTGACGTCGGTCTCGGTGGTCCAGCGGTGGAACCAGGCCTTCACGGTCCAGTACAGCGCCACGATCGCCACCACCGCCGCGGCCGACAGGCACAGCAGAACGATGCCCTCGGTGGTGGTGTGCGCGCGACAGAACGAGGAGGAACAGCGGCCACGATCCAGGCCGCGATCGCCGGCCAATAGAATATCCAGTGCGCATTGGTCGAATACAGCACTTTCTCGCCCGGCTGCAGGATCTCGTCGATATAACGCCCCATGCAATCGCCTCAATTACCCTAAAACCGTGGTCCCGTGCCGTTTCCGGCGCCTGGAACCCGGTTGCTTGCCCCCAACCGCGCCGCTATGTATACGCGCCTTTTGGCCCGCGCGCTTCCGTTTTGCGCGCGCGCCACATTACTAATCCTCGCAGGGGAATGCACCAGTCGTCATGGGCCGCCTCGTGATGAAATTCGGCGGCACATCCGTCGCCAATATCGACCGCATCCGCAACGTCGCGCGCCACGTCAAGCGCGAGGTCGATGCCGGCCATGACGTCGCCGTGGTCGTCTCGGCCATGGCCGGCAAGACCAATGAGCTGGTGGATTGGTGCCGCGAAGCCTCAGCCATGCATGACGCGCGCGAATATGACGCCGTGGTGGCTTCCGGCGAACAGGTCACCGCCGGGCTGCTCGCGATCGCGCTGCAGGCGATCGGCATCCAGGCGCGCTCCTGGCAGGGCTGGCAGATTCCGATTCTGACCAGCGACGCCCACGCCTCGGCGCGGATTCTCGACATCGACGGCGCTGAGCTGATCAACCGCTTCAAGGAGCGCAAGGAGGTCGCCGTCATCGCCGGCTTCCAGGGCATCAATCCGCAGACCAACCGGATCACCACGCTCGGGCGCGGCGGTTCCGACACCTCGGCGGTGGCGATCGCCGCCGCCATTCATGCCGACCGCTGCGATATCTATACCGATGTCGACGGCGTCTATACCACCGACCCGCGGGTGGTTCCCAAGGCACGCCGGCTCGACAAGATCGCGTTCGAGGACATGCTGGAACTGGCCTCCCAGGGCGCCAAGGTACTGCAGGTCCGCTCGGTGGAACTCGGCATGGTGCACAACATGCCGATCTTCGTCCGTTCCAGTTTCGACAAGCCCGAGGATATCGACCCGCACGCCAACCAGCCGCCGGGCACGCTGATCTGCAGCGAGGAGGAAATCATGGAAAGCCACGTCGTCACCGGCATCGCCTTTTCCAAGGACGAAGCCCAGATTTCCGTCCGCCAGATCCAGGACAAGCCGGGGGTTGCCGCCTCGATCTTCGGTCCGCTCGCGGAGGCCAATATCAACGTCGACATGATCGTGCAGAACGTCTCGGAGGACGGCAAGACCACCGACCTCACCTTCACGGTGCCGGCCTCCGACTATGCCCGCGCCCGCGACACCATCACCGCGGCCAAGGCCAAGATCGGTTATGCCCGGCTCGACAGCGCCACCGACGTCGCGAAGGTCTCGGTCATCGGCAGCGGCATGCGCAGCCATGCCGGCGTCGCCGCCAAGGCGTTCGCCGCCCTTGCCGCGCGCAATATCAACATCCGCGCCATCACCACCTCGGAAATCAAATTTTCGGTGCTGATCGACACCGCCTATACCGAACTTGCGGTGCGCACGCTGCATACGCTTTACGGGCTCGATCAGGTTTAGAAGAAATTTATTCTTAGCTGCTGCAGCATGGCATGACGCATACGTGTCAGCCGCTGGCAGGCGTTTTGCTTGGCAAAACAAGCCTCAATTCGCTATACGGCCTGAAGGGTGGGCTGCTGCGAACTGTGCCACAGTCTTGGCGATGCTGATTCGGCCGGTATCTCCGGGCTTGCGGCGGCGCCGAATGAATAAAATTGTTGTTTTTCGGGTTTCACGCCAGCTGCCGGCCACCCGGTGGGCTGGCCTCGCGGGGGAGGATTTTGACACATGCGAAGCGCGTCGGGAGGCCCCCGCGTCCTGTTGAGACGGCTTCGCGAAACCATGGCGGAGCAGGTCTCGGCCCAGGAGCGATTGGACAAGATCGTGGTGCTGATCGCCGCCAACATGGTGGCGGAAGTCTGCTCCGTCTATGTGCTGCGCATCGACAACACACTCGAACTCTACGCCACCGAAGGCCTCAACCGCGACGCGGTGCACCGAACCGTGCTGAGCGCGCATGAGGGCCTCGTCGGCCTGGTCGCGAGCGAAGCGACGCCGCTCAATCTGAGCGACGCGCAAAGCCATCCGGCGTTCTCGTTCCGCCCGGAGACCGGCGAAGAAATCTATCATTCGTTCCTCGGCGTTCCGATCCTGCGCGCCGGCAATACGCTCGGCGTGCTGGTGGTGCAGAACCGCGCCAAGCGCACCTATGTCGAGGAAGAGGTCGAGGCGCTGCAGACCACCGCGATGGTGCTGGCGGAGATGATCGCCTCGGGCGAATTGTCGGCGCTGGCGCAGCCCGGCGCCGAGCCCGCCGCGCGGCATTCGCTGCACAAGACCGGCGCGATCCTGTCCGACGGCATCGCGCTCGGCCATGTCGTGCTGCACGAGCCGCGCGTCGTCATCACCAACTACATCGCCGAGGACCTGCCGAAGGAAATCAAGCGCCTCGATACGGCGTTGACCAAATTGCGCGCCGACCTCGACCGCATGCTGGAGCGCGGCGACGTCGCCGAAGGCGGCGAGCACCGCGACGTGCTGGAAGCCTACCGGATGTTCGCCAACGACCACGGCTGGTCGCACAAGCTGCACGAGGCGGTCGCCACCGGCCTGACCGCGGAGGCCGCCGTCGAGCGCGTGCAGTCCGATACCCGCGCCCGCATGCTGCGCTCGACCGATCCTTATCTGCGCGATCGCCTGCACGACCTCGAAGATCTCGGTCATCGGTTGATGCGGCAATTGGTCGGACAGGATCACGCGCCTTCGCGCGAGCTGTTGCCCGACAACGCCATCCTGATCGCGCGCGCGATGGGACCCGCGGCGCTGCTCGACTACGACCGCAAGCGCTTGCGCGGGCTGGTGCTGGAGGAAGGCACCGCCAATTCCCACGTCTCGATCGTGGCGCGCGCGCTCGGTATCCCCGCGGTCGGCGAGGTGCCGAACGCGCCCGGCATCGCCGATCCCGGCGACGCCATCATCGTCGACGGCACCTCGGGCTCGATCTATGTCCGCCCCTCGGCGGAAATCGAGCAGGCCTATGCGGAGCGGGTGCGGTTTCGCGCGCGACGCCAGGCGCAATATTTGGCACTGCGCGACAGGCCCTGCGTCACCAAGGACGGCCAGCCGGTCGAACTGATGATCAATGCCGGGCTTGACCATCGACCTGCCGCATATCGACGACACCGGCAGCGCCGGCATCGGCCTGTTCCGCACCGAACTGCAATTCATGGTCGGCCAGAGCCTGCCGCGCACCAGCGACCAGCTCGCGCTGTACCGCACGGTGCTGGATGCCGCGGGCTCCAAGCCGGTGACGTTCCGCACCCTCGACATCGGCGGCGACAAGGCGCTGCCTTATATGGAGACCGTGATCGAGGAAAATCCGGCGCTCGGCTGGCGCGCGATCCGGCTCGGGCTCGACCGGCCCGGGCTGCTGCGCGGCCAGATTCGCGCGCTGCTGCGGGCCGGCGGCGGCCGCGCGCTGCGGATCATGTTTCCGATGATCACCGAGGTCGCCGAATTCGATGCCGCCAAGGCGATCGTCGAGCGCGAGCTGACTTATCTGCGTCAGCACGGCCACCCGCTGCCCGAGCGCATCGACGTCGGCACCATGGTGGAAGTCCCTGCCCTGCTCTATCAGCTCGATGAGCTGTTCAAGAAGGTCGATTTCGTTTCGGTGGGGTCCAACGACCTGTTCCAGTTCCTGTTCGCGGTCGATCGCGGCAACGCCAAGGTTTCCGAACGGTTCGATACCCTGTCCGCCCCGATCCTGCGGGCGCTGCGCGAGATCGTCCGTAAGGCGAACGCGGCGAAGAAATCAGCATCCCTGTGCGGCGAGATGGCGTCAAAGCCGATCGGCGCGCTGGCGCTGATTGCGCTTGGCTACCGCTCGCTGTCGCTGTCGGCGACCGGGCACGGTCCGGTCAAGGCGATGATCCTCGACCTCGACGCCAAGAAAGCCGAAGCCATGATGAAGCCGCTGCTCGACGCGCCGTCTGGCAGCGTGTCGATCCGGCAGAAGCTGACCGAATTCGCCGAGGCCGAGGGGCTGTCGTTGTAGCGGGCCTGACCCTCCGCTCAACATTCCGAACCCCGTTTGAAATAGAGACGCATTCCATTCGCAGACCCGATTACCACATTTGCTGAATGCACGCATATTCGAGACCAGACCATGTCGATGCTCCCCGAAGCCAAACTTGATATTCTGCTGGCGCACCACGCCTCCCTGGAGGCCCAGTTGCTGGGCCAGGTGAGCTCGGAGGAATATGTGCGGATCACGCGCGAGCTTGCCGAGCTCAATCCGCTGATCGATGCCGTCAAGGCCTACCGCGCCGCCAATGCCGAGATCGCCGGCATCGACGCGCTGATCGCCGATCCCGCGACCGAGCCGGAAATGCGCACCATGGCGGAAGCCGAGCGCGAAACGCTCGAGACCGCGCAGCGCGGAACTGGCGCAGCAGATCCGCGTGGCGCTGTTGCCGAAGGACGCGATGGACGATCGCAACGTGGTGCTGGAAATCCGCGCCGGCACCGGCGGCGACGAGGCCGCGCTTTTCGCCGGCGACCTGTTCCGGATGTATGAGCGTTTCGCCGCCTTGCAGGGCTGGAAGGTCGAGGTGATCTCCGCCAGCGAAGGCACCATGGGCGGCTTCAAGGAAATCATCGCCGAAGTGCAGGGCCGCGGCGCATTCGCCAAGCTGAAATTCGAATCCGGCGTGCACCGGGTGCAACGCGTGCCCGACACCGAAACGCAGGGCCGCATTCACACCTCGGCGGCGACGGTGGCGGTGCTGCCCGAGGTCGAGGATGTCGATGTCGACATCAAGCAGGACGACCTGCGGATCGAGACCATGCGCGCGCAGGGCGCCGGCGGCCAGCACGTCAACAAGACCGAATCCGCGATCCGCATCACCCACATCCCGACCGGGATCGTGGTGATGATGCAGGACAGCCGCTCGCAACACAAGAACCGCGCTTCCGCAATGAACATCCTGCGCTCGCGCATCTACGATGCCGAACGTCAGCGCATCGATGCGGCGCGCTCCGCCGACCGCCGCGAGAAGGTCGGTTCCGGCGACAGATCCGAGCGCATCCGCACCTATAATTTTCCGCAAGGCCGCGTCACCGACCATCGCATCAATCTGACACTCTACAAGCTACCGCAGGTGATCTCCGGCGAAGCGCTCGGCGAATTGATCGACGCGCTGACGACAGAGCACCAGGCCGCGCAGCTCGCCGCGCAGGGCGCGGCAGCGTGAAGGCCGACGAATCGCTCACCGGAGGAACCGTCGAAACGGCGCGACGCACGCTGGCCGCGAAGCTCACGACAAGGGCGATCGAATCAGCCGAGCTCGACGCGCGGATGCTGGTTGGCGCGGCGCTGGGTCTCGATCTCACCGGACTGATCGCGCGCCGCGTCACGGCGGATCAATCGCAGAAGAATCACAGCGTCTGGAAAACTTCGCTCGACGACGTCTCGCCGGCGAGCCGGTTGCGCGCATTCTCGGGTTCAAGGAATTTTGGGGCTTGCCCTTGCAACTTTCGCCCGCAACGCTGGTGCCAAGGCCTGATACTGAAACAGTGGTCGAACTGGCCCTCGAGATATGGCGCGCCGAGCGGCAGCCGAATCCGCGACCCGCGCATCGCCGATATTGGCACCGGCTCAGGCGCGATCCTGCTGGCGCTGTTGTCCGAGATGCCTGAGGCCTAAGGCGTCGGCACCGATATCAGCCCGGCGGCATTGCAAACCGCAAGCACGCAATGCCGCGCGGCTGGGATTCGCCCCGCGCGCTGCGTTCGTCGCCTGCAACTACGCGGCGGCGCTGTCGGGCCCGTTCGATCTGATCGTATCGAATCCGCCCTATATCCGCTCGGCGGAAATCGCGGGGCTTGCCATCGAGGTGCGCGATTATGACCCGCTTGGCGCGCTGGATGGCGGCGCCGATGGTCTTGACGCCTATCGCGCGCTCATTCCGCAGGCGGCAGGACTGCTCGCGCCCGGAGGCACGCTGGTCGTGGAGGCCGGAATAGGCCAAAGCGGCGATATCCGGGGTTTGATGGCGGCGGCAGGGTTAACGCGGGAACGGCCTCCCAAAGCCGATCTGGCGGGCATTCCGCGGGCGGTCGCGGGCCGGAAAGCGCCCCGATAAAGCCTGATTGAAACGCAAAAAAACCACTTGGAATATTCCCCGGGAGCGACTACGTTCCGCTGCAACATCGGTCCAGGGTTGCTGGCCCCGCAAACGATACGGGCTGAGGCCAGAGTTCTCAAAAGCGAGAGCCCGCCCCGAGTGAAAGGTTCCAAAACGCAGGTCCTTTTGAGCGCGATGGCTTTAGACAGCTGCGCCGCTTCCGACCGCAAAGCGAACGAAAGCCTGATATTGCGCTTGAAAATTCACGCTAGAAACCTGTGCTTGTTTTGGCAGGCGAAATGATTTGATGCGGCCGGCGGCTCACGCCGGGCTGGTGGGGAACGCGTCTTTGCTGACTGCGACGTACGGCAAATCTGTGTGGAAATGAACGGCGCCTGATTCGGCGTGCGTGAAGCGCGCGCGCATGGATCGAGCGACATCGGCGATCACAAGGCTAATCCAAGGCTAGTAACTTCAGGGCTGGAATAAAGGCACGACATGAGAAACGGTCAGAACAAAACAAGCGGATGCGTAACCGGTAACAACAATAACGGAATGATGGCAACCGGCGCGGCCAGAACCCGATGACCCGGGTGTTCGAGTCCAATGGACCGGACATCAAGATCCGCGGCACCGCCTCGCACGTCGCTGAAAAATATGTGCAGCTGGCGCGCGACGCGCGCTCTTCCGGCGACCCGGTCGCCGCCGAGAATTACTATCAGCATGCCGAGCATTATTTCCGTCTGATCGCCGCGGCCCAGGAGCAATTCCGTCAGAATCAGCCGCAGCCGCGGCCCGATGCTGAAATGGCCTCGGAGGATGGCGACGAGGAGGAAAGCTTTTCGAGTTTCGGGCAGGAGCCCGGCTTTGTCCCGGTCCAGCAGCAGCCATATCATGCCGCGCGACAACAATCCGCGCGACCATCAGCGCGACGGGCAACCCTATCAGCAGCGCGACCAGCATCAGCCGCGCGAACAGCATCACCGCGAGCATCGTCCGCAGCCGCAATTTCAGCCTCAGCCTCAAGCCGCAGCCCGTGGTTTCAGACAACGCCGGCGTCGACCGCCTGCCGTCATTCATCACCGGGCCGCAGCCGCAGATCAACGGCGGTCAAAGCGGGTTCGAAGGCAATGGCGGTGAGCGTTTCTCGTCGCGGCGCCGGCGCCGTCCGCATGGCCCGCGCCCCGAAGGCATGGCTGGTGCGCCCGCTGATCCCGGCGACGATTTCAATCCCGGAAATGAGTAGGCTGCTCTGAACCCAGTGGTCGTCCCCGCCTTCGCGGCGGACGAGGAGTGGAAAAAGCTACCCATCATCCCGCTGGAATGACGACGGCACCAGCACCGGCGGCAGCGCCGGGATCAGCCGCGTGCGTTCGCGGTGCGCCGGGATCGCGCGATAGACCTGCTTGGTGGCTTCCACGATGTGAACGCCGGCGAACGGCAGCGACAGCGCGGCGCCGACCCGCTCCCACGCCATCGCCGAGCGCAGGAACCAGCCGCCGGCGACCGGCGGCATGAACAGGGCCTCGCCCCAGCCGGTCGGCGTGAACCAGGTCTGCCGCAGCAATTGCGTGATCTGCGAGCGCGAATAGGGCCGGCCATGGCCGAACGGCGTGTTGTCGGTGCGCGTCCACACCCCGCGCCGGTTCGGAATAATCGCCATCATGCGGCCGGAAGGCGCCAGCACCCGCCATACCTCGCGCAACAGCCCTTCGGGATCGTCGGACATTTCCAGCGCGTGAACCAGCAGGATGCGGTCGACGGCGGCATCCGGCAGCGGCAAGCGAGAATTCATCGACCAGGGCCGCAAGCGTCGGCCGCGCCGTCGGCCATTTCAGCACGCCCTGCGCCGCCGGCATGAAGGCGATGCAGCGCTCGGAATCCTCGCGGAACAGGCCGAGATAGGGCGTGGGATAGCCGAGGCCCAGCACCCGTTGCCCCTCCGCATTCGGCCAGCGCGCATGAATGCCGCGATTGATCAGCCGCCGCGCCACGATGCCGAGGCGCTGCGAATAGAAATCCCTCAAGTCGATCACATCGATGGTCATGGACGCTAATCTAACACGACGCCGGCCCGGCTGGCGCGGCGAATATACGCATTGCTCATTCGGCGTTAACGCCATATTTCATGCCTATAATAAGGCAGCACTGCCACACCCAAGCGACGGAGATATCATGGCTGCCGAAATTCGCCTGTTCCCCTGCCTGTCCGATAATTTCGGCTATCTGATTCACGATCCCGCGACCAAGGCGACCGCCTCGATCGATGCGCCGGAAGCCGCCCCCATCATCAAGGCGCTGGAGCGCGAGGGCTGGACGCTGACCGACATTCTCATCACCCATCATCATCATGACCATGTCGGCGGCGTCGCCGAGCTGAAGCAGAAATACAAATGCCGCGTGGTCGCACCCCACGACAAATCCACCAAGATCGCCAATGTCGACCTGCGCGCCGGCCAGGGCGACGTCGTGAAGGTGGGAAACCTGTTGGCGCGGGTGCTGGAAACCCCAGGCCATACGCTCGACCACATCAGCTATGTCTTCGACAACGACAAGGCGCTGTTTGCCGCCGACACGCTGTTCTCGATCGGCTGCGGACGGGTGTTCGAAGGCACCTATCCGATGATGTGGGAATCGCTGCTCAAGCTGCGGGCGCTGCCGGACGATTTCAGGCTCTATTGCGGCCATGAATACACCGCCGCCAACGTCAAATTCGCGCTGACCATCGAGCCGGACAATGCCGCGCTGAAGGCGCGCGCCGAGGAAGTCAGACGCCTGCGGGCCGAGAACAAGCCGACGGTCCCGACGCTGCTCGGCGAAGAAAAGAAGGCCAACGTGTTCCTGCGTGCCGACGATCCGTCGGTAGCCGCCAGCGTGCGGATGAAGGACCGGAGCGCGGCCGAAGTGTTCGGCGAATTGCGCGAACGCAAGAACAAATCCTGATGGAGCGCGGCGATGACCCCCGCCGACATCATCGCGCGGCTTGAATTGAAGCCGCACCCGGAAGGCGGCTATTATCGCGAGACCTTTCGCGATGCGCGCTTCGATGCAAATGGCCGCGCGCGTTCGACCGCGATCTATTTTCTGCTGGCTCGCGGCGAGCGCTCGCACTGGCACCGCATCGACGCGCCGGAGATCTGGCACTACTACGCCGGCGATGCGCTGACCTTGCAAATTGCCGATGAAGGCGGCTCGCCGCACCGTGAAGCTGGGTCCGGATCTCGCGAGCGGCGAGCGGCCGCAGGCGATCGTGCCGGCGCACAGCCTGGCAAGGCTGCGGAAACCACTGGCGACTGGACGCTGGTCGGATGCACGGTCGCGCCGGGATTCGAATTTGCGAAGTTCGAGCTGGCGCCGATGGGATGGAAGCCACGGTTAGCTTCAACGCTTTGCGAAACATATCCCTCGCCGCGATCAGTCCGCCGCCGGCGATCAGCACCGCGGCGATCGCGATATTGGCGCTGGCTTCGGCAAAGCCGGCCAGAATCAGAAACGAGGTCGATAGCAGCGGCGTCGCATAGGACGCAGCCCCCAGCACGCGGATATCGCCGCGCTTCATGCCGACATCCCAGGTGTAGAAGGCGGCGCCGACCGGCCCGACGCCGAGTGCTGCGATCGCCAGCCATTGCGCCGCGGTCTCGGGCCATACGGTGTCCTCGATCAGCCCGTGCACGAGGGCGGCGAGCAGCGCGGTTGCGAGACAAAATCCCGCCACCGCATCGGTCGGCACCGATTTGAGCCGCGCGACATCACCGAATAGGTCGCCCAAACGAATGCCGCGACAAAGGCCGCGAGCAGACCCGGGCAGCTGGCCCGGCGCAAAGCCGCCTCGCGCGTTGCCGGCAAACAGCAGCACCGTGCCGGCAAGCCCCAGCAGCGCGCCGATGATGTGATGCGGCGCCAGCCGCTCACCCGGCAACAGCGACGAAAACAGCACGATCAACAGCGGCCAGAGATAGTTCAAAAGGCCGGCTTCGGCCGGAGGGGCGAAGCGCAGCGCGAGGAAATACAGCGCGTGATAGCCGAACAGCCCGCCAACCCCGACGATCCACGCCAGCGGCTTCTGCCGCAACGCGCCGATCGCATCGGGCCGCCCGATCCAGGTCAGGGATCCGACCAGCGCGCCGATCGCAAACGTCATCGCCGCCAGTTGAAAGGCGGGGATTTTGCCGGTCGCAACCGTCAGCACGGCCAACAGCGACCACATCAGGATCGCGGTCAGTCCGATCAGGGTCGCGGTGCGGGGGGTCATTCTGGCCGTCATTCCGGGGCGCGAGTGAAACGAGCGAACCCGGAATCTCGAGATTCCGGGTCTGGTGCCTGGTGCTTGCGCACCATCCCGGAATGACAGACTTCAGATCACACCATATATTGCCCGCCATTGATCGACAGCGTCGAGCCGGTGATGGCGCCCGCCTCGTCGGCGGCAAGGAACACCACGGCGCGGGCGATCTCGTCGGGCTCGCCGAGCCGATTGATCGGGATCAGCGGCAGGATGCTCTTTTCCAGCACGTCCTTCGGCACCGCCTGCACCATTTCGGTGTTGATATAGCCCGGACAGATCGCATTCACGGTGATGCCGCCCTTGGCGTTCTCCAGCGCGAGCGCCTTGGTGAAACCGATGTCGCCGGCCTTGGCCGCCGAATAGTTGACCTGGCCGAACTGGCCCTTCTGGCCGTTGATCGAGGAGATGTTGATGATGCGGCCGAACTTCCGCGCGCGCATGCCCTCGATCACCTGACGCGTCACGTTGAACAGCGAACCGAGATTGGTGTTGATCACCGCGTTCCACTGCTCGAGCGTCATCTTGTGGAACGCGCCGTCCCGGGTGATGCCGGCATTGTTGACGAGCACATCGACCGGGCCGAGGTCGGCCTCGACCTGCTTGACGCCGGCGGCGCAGGCATCGAACGAACTCACGTCCCATTTGTAGACGGGAATGCCGGTCTCGGCCTTGAACTTCTCCGCCGCCGCGTCGTTGCCGGCGTAATTGGCGGCAACCTTGTAGCCGGCGGCCTTCAGCGCCTTGCTGATCGAAGCCCCAATGCCTCGCGTTCCCCCCGTCACCAATGCAACACGTGCCATGTCGAAACCCTCCCTTGGTCTTTTGAAATAGTTTCTTATGTAGCTTCGAATTAAGCGAGCCATTTGACGAACATCAAGAACAAAACGCCCGGCGCGAGCCGGGCGTTCCTGTTAGCTTCTCTCTGTGCAGTTGCGAGCTGATCTTTTCATCACTCAGCTCATCGAATGCTGCCTGTTTAGTCGCGTGCAATGCACATCGCGATGCCCATGCCGCCGCCGATGCACAACGTGGCGAGGCCCTTCTTGGCGTCGCGCTTCTGCATTTCGTGCAGCAGCGTCACCAGCACGCGCGCGCCGGAGGCGCCGACGGGGTGGCCGATCGCGATCGCGCCGCCATTGACGTTGACCTTGGAGGTATCCCAGCCGAGGTCCTTGTTGACCGCGCAGGCCTGCGCCGCGAAGGCTTCGTTGGCCTCGATCAGGTCGAGATCGCCGATGCTCCAGCCGGCCTTCTTCAGCGCGGCGCGCGAGGCCGGGAATCGGCCCGGTGCCCATGATCTTCGGATCGACGCCGGCCTGACCCCACGACACGATGCGAGCCAGCACCTTCTTGCCTTCCTTGGCCGCCTGCTTGGCGGTCATCAGCACCACCGCGGCGGCGCCATCATTGATGCCCGATGCGCTGCCGGCCGTGACGGTGCCGTCCTTCTCGAAGGCCGGCCTGAGCTTGGCCATCGCGTCCAGCGTTGCGCCATGACGCGGATATTCGTCGGTATCGACGACGATGTCGCCCTTGCGGGTCTTGATGGTGACGGGGACGATCTCGTCCTTGAACCTGCCGGCCTTCTGCGCGGCCTCGGCCTTGTTCTGCGAGCCAACCGCGAATTCGTCCTGCTGCGCGCGCGTGATCTGATATTGCCGGGCGACGTTCTCGGCGGTGTTGCCCATGTGATAGCCATTGAAGGCGTCCCACAGCCCGTCCTTGATCATGGTGTCGACGAATTCGATCGGACCCATCTTGATGCCGCCGCGCAGGTACTGCGCGTGCGGGGCCATGCTCATGGATTCCTGGCCGCCGGCAACGACGATCTCGGAATCGCCGTTGAGCAGCGCCTGATAGCCCAGCGCGACGGTGCGCAGGCCGGAACCGCAAAGCTGATTGACGCCCCAGGCGGGGCTTTCCACCGGAATACCGGCGGCGATCGAGGCCTGACGGGCCGGGTTCTGGCCCTGGGCCGCGGTCAGGATCTGGCCCATGATGACTTCGGAGACGCGGCCAGGCTCAATGCCCGCCCGCTCCAGCGCGGCCTTGATGGCGACGGCGCCGAGATCGTGGGCCGGCATGGTGGCGAACGCACCGTTGAAACTTCCGACCGGGGTGCGGGCGGCGCTGACGATGACGACATCGTCTGACATGGACATCTCCTGAGTTTGAGTTCTTGGGCTTGGAGCCCCGGATGGCGGGCGGCCGGATGGCAGGCCAGTCTCTCGTCTCATCCTGTTAACGTCGTTGAGGCATGTCAATTGGGCGGAGGGTGAATTCTCGCCGCGGCGCATTCAAAATCTTGGTCTTGGCACATTCCTGAGCAGTGCCTATGCTTTGGAATTAACCGTGCCGCACAAAACGGTAGCCGAACCGCATTGAAAATGCTTACCTTTGCTGCGATGCGTTGCTCGTCAGCCCTTCGGCCAGCCCGTCGGGTTCCCGTCCTCGGTGTGCATGTGTGAGCCCATGGCGAAATCAGACCAACCTACCACGATCAAGAAATACGCAAATCGACGGCTCTATAATACCGGCACCAGCACCTATGTGACGCTCGAGGACCTCGCGGCGATGGTGAAGGAGGGCGAGGACTTCCTCGTCTACGACGCCAAGACCGGCGACGACATCACCCGCTCGGTGCTCGCGCAGATCATCTTCGAACAGGAAAACAAGGCCGGCCAGAATCTGTTGCCGACCACTTTCCTGCGGCAACTGATCCGCTTTTACGGCGACAGCATGCAGATGGTGGTGCCGAAATATCTCGAGCAATCCATCGACATGCTGACGCGCGAGCAGGAAAAATTCCGCAAACAGCTCACCAACACGTTCAGCGGGACGCCCTTTGCGCCGCTCGAAGAACACGTCCGCCGCAACATGGAGTTGTTTCAGCAGACGTTCTCGATGTTCAAGCCGTTCGTGCCGCCCCGCATGGGAACCGCTGCGGCCGGCGAGTCTGAGAAGGTGCCGGAACCTGCTCCCGACGATGACAATATCGACGATCTGCGCCGTCAGATGAAGGACATGCAGGATCGCCTCGATCGCATGTCGAAAGAGCCGAAGAAGGAAGAGTAGCGGCGAGCTTTCCGCCTATCGGAACATCTGCTTTCGGCCGACTGCGTGGCTAAGCGGCCAGTTCTCAAAAATTGCAGACTACCGCTCGCCGGCAATCGCTCCGTTTCAGAGCTGCCGTGGAAAGCCGGCGTGCCTCGCTTTGAGGCGGCATAATTGACCAAAAGCGCCCAAAATTTTGACTGCAAAAGCATTAGTCGCGATTTGAGATGGCAAAAACTGCATCGTCGGGCCGCAAAAAAGACTTTTGAGGCAAGCCACGGGACTATCGGATTGGCGTGAGCGCCCTCGAACTCGAAAAAACTATGTTCGTCGTCATCGTTCAGTTGCGGCTCCGCGCGGCACCATCTTTGCATGCAGATTCGTCTTGCAGGCAGCTTTTTTTAACCAAGGGAGGGAGAACATGTGCGCTGGTGACGACAAGAATTGTCCGGATTTCGAACTACACCACCGAAAGTTCAAGGAAACGCTCGATTCCGAACGCCGTTCGTTCTTGAGGTCGAGCTTCGCCGCCGCCGGGGGAGTGGCGGCGATGACCGCGGGAGGCATTTCGCTGGTGACGCCGCAGATGGCGGCTGCCGCCGAGAAGAACCAGCCCGCCAAGCGCTCCTACCACCATCTGCCCGCGAATGCCGACACCGTCCATTGGGGCTATTTCAGCAAGAAGTTGAAACCGCAGGTCGAGATCGATTCCGGTGACTTCATCACCATTGAAGCATTGACCCACCACGCCAATGACGATGCCGAGCGCATGGTGAAGGGAGATCCCGGCGCCGAAAGCGTGTTCCTGTGGACCAAGGAAAAGAAGGGTGTGAACCGGCGCGGCGCCGGGCCGATGGATGCCTCGCTGTTCGGGCGCGGCGCCGGCGAGGGCCTTGGCGTGCATATCTGCACCGGCCCGGTCTATGTGCGCGGCGCCCAGGAAGGCGACGTGATCGAGCTGCGCATCATCGATGTGACGCCGCGGCCTTGCGCCAATCCGCAATATCCCGGAAAGGCCTTCGGCAGCAACGCGGCGGCATGGTGGGGCTTCCACTATAAGGACCTGCTCACCGAACCCAAACCGCGCGAAGTGGTCACGATCTACGAGGTCGACGCCACCGGCCAACGCAACTGGGCGAAAGCCGTATACAATTTCCGATGGACTCCGCAGACCGACCCTTCCGGCGTCGTGCACAAGATCATCGACTATCCCGGCGTTCCAGTCGATCACTCCACGATCAAGGAGAACCACGGCATCCTGAAGAACGTGCGTATTCCGATACGTCCGCATTTCGGCGTCATTGGCCTGGCGCCCAAGGAAGCTGACATCGTCGATTCGATTCCGCCAAGCTATACCGGCGGCAACATCGACAACTGGCGGATCGGCAAGGGCGCCACGATGTACTATCCGGTTGCGGTGGAAGGCGGCCTGCTGTCGGTTGGCGACTCGCACGCCTCTCAGGGAGATTCGGAGCTTTGCGGCACCGCCATCGAATGCTCGCTGAACGGCACTTTCCAGATCATCCTGCACAAGAAGGCCGATCTCGTCGGCACCGCGCTTGAAGCCCTCAACTATCCGATGCTGGAAACCAAGGACGAATGGCTGGTCCACGGCTTCAGCTTCGCCAACTACCTCACCGAACTCGGCGACAAGGCGCAGTCGGACATCTATTCGAAGTCGTCGGTTGACCTTGCCCTGCGCGATGCGTTTCGCAAGATGCGCAAGTTCCTGATGACGACCAAGAAACTGACCGAGGACGAGGCGATTTCCTTGATCACGATTGGCGTCGACTTCGGGATTACCCAGGTGGTTGACGGAAACTGGGGCGTCCACGCGGTCATCAAGAAGGATATCTTCGCCGGTGGCGAGACCTGATCCGCAACAACCGATCCGGCCAGGGCTTCGCGAGCGTCCTGGCCGTATTGGTCGCCTGTCGCGCCGGCGATGAACGGCTCAGCCCGCCGCCGGCAGCACGGCCTCGACCGCAGCGCCCCACGGCCGCTCGGAAGATGCAAGTCCGATCAAGCGCCCCTGGATGTAATCGCAGCCCCAGTCGCGCAGCAATAGCGCGGACTCTTCGTCCTGAACCCATTCGGCGACGGTCCTGATTTCCAGCCGGCGCGCCAGATCGATCAGCGTCTGGACAAAGGCGCGATCATCGGAGGAGCGCGCCAGATGCTGTACGAAGGCACCATCGATCTTCACGATGTCGACGCCGAGCTTGCGCAGGTTGCGGAACGAGGTGTAGCCGGCACCGAAATCGTCGATCGCAATCCGGCTGCCGAAGTTCTTCAGCCGCGTGACGAAACCGCGGACCTCATCGATATCCTGGATCGCCACCGTTTCGGTAATTTCAACGATCAGCCGTTCGGCGGCGCCCGGATGGGCGCGCATCAGCGATTCGATCGAGGCCCACCAGTCCGGATCCATCGTGGTCTCCGGCGAGATATTGAGGCTCAGTTGCACGCTCGGCGAGGCCGCGAGTTCCGCCACCACGAGTTCCAGCACGCGGTGGTCGACCAGCCGTATCAGGCCGAGTTTCTCGGCGACCGGGACAATGTCGGGAGCCAGCAGAACCTGTCCGTCATCCTGCTCCATGCGAACCAGGCATTCGTAGAACGCTGCGTTTCGCGAGCGCGTTTCCACCACCGGCTCGAATGCCATGACAATGCGGCGCTCGTTGAGCGCGGTGACGATTTCGTCGGTGACGCGAATGTTGACCCGGCGCTGGGCATCACGCTCGACGTTGGGACGCCACAATGAAAACGACCCGGCACGGCGGCGCCTGGACATGTCGAGCGTTTCATGGGCGCGGTTGATCGCCTCGTCGGCGTTGCGCGCATAGCGCGGCACGCTGATGGCGCCGATCGACGCCGTTACCGACACCGGACCGGATTTGGTCGGCACCACCTCGTCGCGAATCCCGGCCAGAAACCGCTCGGCAGCGATGTTGGTATCGTCGACAGTGCAATTTTTCAGAATAAGGCCGAATTTGTTGCCGGAGAAACGGCCGAGCACGTCGCCGCCGCGCAGCCGAATGCGAACGCGCCTGGCCACTTCCGAAATCACGGCATCTGCCACGTCGAAGCCGAAGGCGTCGTTGACGCGCGCCAAATGGTCGATGCCGATCAGCATGAACGCGCAGGAGGTGCGGAAGCGGGACGATTCCTCGATGGTTTCGGCCAGCGCGGCGATCAGATGCGTGCGATTGAGTTCGCCGGTCAGGGGATCGTAGCGCGACAGCTTCAGAAGCTGCTCGTCGCGGGCGTGGCGTTCGTTGTTGATGCGGACGATGCCCTGGACACGCGCCGGCTTGCCGTCGGCGCCGGCAAACCAGCAACCGGCTTCCTCGATCCACTGCACGGGAACCCCGGTGTTGGCGCGCACCCCGTATTCGATGCGGTAGAGAGCGCCTTCGCCGCTGTGCGGGGCTTGCGAAGCGGCTAGCGCGTCGGTCCGGATCGAGCGCAAGGGTTCGATCAGACCCGAAAACTCTGCGCCGCTTGCGAGCCGCTGGAGTGGAATATCGGGGAAGACAGCGGCAACATCATCGCTCCAGACAATCTCGTCTGTGGCGAGATCCCAGATAAAGGCCGCCTGGCCGAGCGAAGCGAGGATGGTCGATAGCGGGGGGACGACTTGTGTCAAGATCGCCTCGTTTCGGGACAGGGCCTTAAGTGATTCTCCGACCTTAAACATAGGGCCGTTTCGTCCCAAACCTTATGAAAAGTTCATAAATATTCCGGAAACCACGTCAGGCGATGACCTGGAACAAGCCGGGGCGGATTGGCATAACCGTTGCGAGGCTGACTGTAGCTGGGGACCGAATGTCCCAAAACGCAACAGTTCAGCCGAGGTCGTAACGTCCGATGTCAGACAACGATCGATTAGATCCTGCAATTGATGAGGGCGTCGTTTCGGACGCAAAGCCAGCCTGCGTTGCGCTGGTGCCGGTGATCCCGTCGGCGCGGCGGTCGCACGGTCTCCACCTGCGGTGGCCGCCCAACTCGATTTTTGTGACACACCTCATCGCCACCGCCGAGCACGCGCCGCAGACCTGCGGCCTGCGGCGGGCAACGCTATGCGGATGCCGAGAGCGCCTATCACCCGCGCCAAACTCCCGCCCGCGCGGCTGGCAGCCGGATGCGGCAAACCATCTGAAAGTCAGGTCTTAGTGCGGCGGCCCGTCAGGCGGCCGCGGCACGCCGTTGCCGGGCTGTAGCTCGGGGACGGCACTTCCGGCGATGGTGACGCCGCCGCGACCTCCGGATGCTCCACGGGAGCAGGCTCGGCGGCCGGCGCAGGGGCCGCAGGCACGGGATTGGCGAATGCTGGTTCGGGCTTGGGTTCGGTCGCGGTTGAGGGGGCTTGCGGGGTCGTCCGAGGCACGGCTGCCGGCATTTGTGCCACGCGACGCGCGCGCAACGTAATGCCCGAAACGAAATCCGCCAGCGTCAGCAGCGCGAGCAGAAAATAGGTCGAGCTGCGCGAATCGCGGCCACAACAGGAACTCGGCAGCGGCGCCGCCGAAGATGATCAGCGACAGCAGATGATCGGTGAGATATTTCCCGCCCGGACGCGCGCCCTTGATCACCTCGAACAGCAACAAGATGATGCCGAGCGCCAGCAGCATATCGCTGAGCGTCAACGGCCATTCCGCACCCGACATCAGCGTCAGCTTCACGACCGGCTCGGAAAGCGAAACGCCGGGCATCAGGAAGACGATGATGTTGTAGATCGCGAGCGGAATCAGAAGCAGCGGAAAACCGACCATGGACATCGGCGAGGCCTTCTTGGGGAAAACCGGAACATCCCGCGGGCGAAACGAAACTTAACTCGCCCTTGGGAATCGTCTTACCGCACTCATTGGCCGAATTCAGGCAGGCGCCCTAAAAGCCGCCCGCGGCCTGATGCCCGATCAGGATTCCTTCTTCTTCAGAACCTGCCGGCCCTTGTACATGCCGGTCTTCAGATCGAGGTGGTGCGGACGGCGCAGTTCGCCGGAATCCTTGTCCTCGGCATAAGTCGGCTTCTTCAGCGCGTCCGCCGAACGGCGCATGCCACGCCGCGACGGCGATGTTTTTCTTCTGGGAACGGCCATATCGGTGTCCTCTAGGGGCGTTGTCGGGTGGCATCGTCCCAGGAAACGGACGGCTGGAGCGCTTTGGTGCGCGAGCTGAAATGCCGGTAAGGCCGCGCTTATAGAGGATGGAATGGCCCGACGCTAGGTTCAAAATTGGTCAAAATGGCTCAAAAACCGCGATTTTCGCTCCAGCATCGCTGCAATTCCGCCGCCTGGGCGCGGGCGGCATAGATGCCCGCCAGACGACGCACGGCGGGACCCGGATTGCGCGCGCTGCGCCGGACCGGATTGGGCAGGATCGCTGCCAACAGCGCCGCTTCGCGCGGCGACAAGGCCGATGCGCCATGGCCAAAGGCGTAAGTGGCGCCGGCCTGCGCGCCGAACTGGCCGGATGGGCCGAGTTCGGCGATGTTGAGATAGATTTCCAGAATCCGCGGCTTCGGCAGGACCAGATCGATCCAAAGCGCGAGCGGAAACTCCAGCGCCTTGCGGACGAAGCTGCGGCCCTGCCAAAGGAAAAGGTTCTTCGCCACCTGCTGGGTGATGGTCGAGCCACCCCTCGACATCTCGCCATCCTCGGCGTCGTCGATCACCTCCCGCAACGCGCCCCAATCGATGCCATGATGGCTGCAGAATTTCGCGTCCTCTGATGCGACCACCGAACGCGGCAGCGACGGCGATATCGCCGCAAGATCGATCCACTGCCGCGACACCGGCGCGCCGGTAATATAACGCCAGGCCATCAGCGTGGAGACCGGATGACCGGCGCGATAGAGCGGCGCCAAAACATATGGCAGCAGCAGCGCCAACAGAACGATCAGGAGCAAATTTCGGGCAATGCGCAAAATTGACGGTTTCTGGCTCGGGCAACGGGTTCGACCGATATATCACCGATAGTTTCGGCTTTTTCAGCCGCTTTAAGGCCCCTCGAACCGGCTCAGGCGGAATTGACGAAGGCTCCGCCATAACCGATTGTCCGGCCAATTTGAATGGGAGCTGCTTTTGATGACGACCGCTACGGCACACTCAGACTTTACAAAGCGACTGGACCAGACCGCGGAGGATACCGAAGCGCTGCTTGTGAAGCTTCTGTCCGACACGCTCTTGCCGGACGAGATCGCCCGGCCGAAGCGGCTGATGGACGCGATGCGATATTCGAGCCTGGGCGGCGGAAAGAGGCTGCGGCCGTTCCTGGTGGTGGAGAGTTCGGCGGTATTTGGCGTTCCCCGCGAGGCCGCTCTTTTGGCCGGCGCCGCGCTCGAATGCATCCACTGCTACTCGCTGGTCCACGACGATCTTCCGGCGATGGACAACAGCGATCTGCGCCGCGGCCGGCCGACGTTGCACAAGAAGACCGACGACGCTACCGCGATCCTGGCCGGCGACGGTCTGTTGACACTCGCTTTCGACATCATCACCCGCGACGAGATCCATAAGGATCCGACCGTCCGGCTGCTCCTGACCCGGGCGCTGGCGCGCGCATCGGGGATTGGCGGAATGGTCGGCGGCCAGATGCTGGACCTCGCCGGCGAGGGCCGGTTCGGCGACCGCGAGCCGGTCGACGTCGCGCGGCTGCAGCAGATGAAGACCGGCGCGTTGCTGCGCTTTGGCTGCATCGCGGGCGCGATTCTCGGCCAGTCGTCGCCCAGAGAATACCAGGCGCTTGACGATTACGGCCGCGCGCTCGGCGAAGCCTTCCAGATCGCCGACGATCTGCTCGACGTCGAGGGCGATGCCGCCGCGCTCGGCAAGCAGACCGGCCAGGACGCGGCGCTCGGCAAGACTACCTTCGTTACCCAGCTCGGAATCGATGGAGCCAAAAAGCGCGTTCGCGACCTGCTGGCGCGCGCCGATTCGGCGCTGTCGATTTTCGGCACCAAGGGCGAGGTGCTGCGCGCCGCCGCGCGTTTTGTCGCCGAACGCAAGAACTAGCATTTGCGAGAAGTAGGCACGGCTTGCCGTGAGGTACCGGAAAGATTGAAGGTCCCACATGATCGGCGAGGAATTCGAGGAACGGCTCGTTCGTTTCAGGAAGATGCCGAAGCTGGCCCGCGTGGTCTATGCGCGCCCGCGCAGCTTTGTTTCGATGGCGATCGGCATCGTCTCCTTCTTTCTGCCCTGCCGGAGACGCTGCGGCTGGTGACGCGCCTTTTGATCGGCTGGGACATCTTCGTCGCGATATATCTCGTTCTCGTCTACACCATGGTGCTGCGCGGCGGCCTTGGCTATATCCGCCGCATGGCGGCTTTGCAGGATGACGGCCGCTTTCTCATTCCGTTGTTGACCGCGCTTGGCGCCTTCGCGAGCCTCGCCGCGATCGTGTCCGAACTCGGCGAGGCCCACCGCAACCCGCCGCAACTGATATTCGCGACCCTGACGATCGCACTGTCATGGGCGGCGGTGCACACCGCCTTCGCGCTGCATTACGCCCATGACTATTACCGCGGCGGCGAGCCCGGCGGCCTGCAATTCCCGAGCGGCGACCGCCACGAAGACGCCGACTATTGGGACTTCGTGTATTTCTCGTTCGTGATCGGCATGACCGCGCAAGTGTCGGACGTCGGCATCACCGACAAGACCATCCGCCGCACCGTGACCGCGCACGGCATCATCTCGTTCGTGTTCAACACCGCCCTGCTCGCGCTGATGGTCAATATCGCCGCGAGCGCTATTTAGAAAGGTCATTCCGGGATCGATGCTTTGCTTCGCCCCTAAATGATAGACCGCGCAACAGGAGCACGATCGTGAGTCACAACCGTTCCACTGTCGAAGCCGTCGTCCAGCATTATTTCGACGCGCTCTACGAGGGCGATGCCGACAAACTCGGCGCGATCTTCCATCCTTCAGCCGATTTGCGCTGGCTGGAGAAGGGCGAGTTGCAGGTCCTCACCGTGCCGGACTGGATGGACCGGGTCAGGAAGCGGCCCTCTGCCAAGGCGGAAGGCAAGCCGCGCGAGGATTTTATCGTCACCATCGACCGCTCCGATGATTCCACCGCCTTTATCAAGGTGCGCTGCCAACTGCCGCCGCGCTACTTCACGGACTATCTGGTCGCGATGAAACTCAAGGACGGATGGCAGGTCGTCTCAAAATCCTATCGCTACGATTTGCGGGAGTGACGACCGCTGGATATTGCTCCCCCGCTCAAGCTCAGCTTGAGACGCCGATCAGCAAGCGCGTGAGTTCGCCGGGCGCCGTGACCATGGCGTCGTGGCCGGTGGCGATTTCAGCCCAGCGCCATCCCGATTGCGCCTTGACCCAGTCGCGCGAGGCCTGCAGCGCCGCATAGGACGGGTTGGTGCAATGGATGTAGGTCCGCGGCAGGTTGTTACCGACCGGCCCCTTGATGTTTTGTTTGCTGGTGTAAGTCCCGAGCGGATGCGGGGTCAGCCGACGCTTGACCCATTCGGTATCCATGGCGTCGGAAACGCCGAAGGCCGATGGCTGCGGACTGGGAAGGCTCAAGCCCCCGCTCGATTCCTCCGCCGCCTTGCGGCGCGCCGCAACGACATCGGCCGGCAGGCTGTCGAACGGGCTCTTGCCGCCCTCCACCATCAGCGAATCCAGATAGACCAGATGACGAATCCGCTCCGGCATCACGTCGGCAACGCCACTGATCGCAAGCCCGCCGAAGGAATGCCCGACCAGCACGACTCTGCTCAGTTCCTCGGCCTCGATGACGTTGGCCATGTCCTTGGCGAAGGTGTCCAGCGTAATGTCTTTCGACAAGAGATGCTTGCGCTCGCCAAGGCCGGTTTGCGTCGGCGTGAACACCTGATGGCCGGCCGCGCGCAGCCTGTCCGCCACCCGGCTCCAGCACCAGCCACCGTGCCAGGCACCGTGAACCAGCACAAAAGTCTGAGGCGAGGCCTGCGCGACCGCCGCTGCACTGCCCGCACCTGCCGCCATTCCTGCGATAGCCATGGTCTTCAGCACGTCCCGTCGTTCCATGATCGTTACTCCCTGCCTGCTTTTCGACTTGTTGGGCCGGCTCTTTGCACCGGCCGGACAAGCGTCAAGACATCAGGGTTTCAAAAATCGGCAGGAATGACAAGCCGTGTTTCGGACATGACGAATACGACCGGATCACATTGTCGCTTGCATTCCGCGCCACGACGGCGATAAGCAGCGCGAGTTCTGCTTAAGCTTCGAGGACGCACCAATGATTCCGCCCACCAGACCAGGCGTCACACTGCCGCCGCCGACGGATCCGGTCATCGAAACCGAGCGGCTCATATTGCGACGGTGGCGGGACTCCGACGTGGCACCGAACACCGAGATGCTCGGCGACCCCGCCACGGCGCGATTCATTACGTCCGATGGAAAGGCCGTCACCGACGCATTCGTCGGCTGGAGGAACGCGGCCATCATGGCCGGGCATTGGGCGCTGCACGGCTTCGGCCTGTTTGTGGTCGAGGAAAAGCAGACAGGCCGCTATGTCGGGCGGGTTGGACCGTGGTTCCCTGAGGGCTGGCCGGGCTTTGAAGTCGGCTGGGGCGTCGCCAAGGGCTTTCGCGGCAAGGCCTATGCGGTCGAGGGCGCAATCGCCTCCATCGACTGGGCCTTCGCGTGTTTCGAGGTCGACAAGATCATTCACTGCATCCACCCGGAGAACGTCGCATCGCAGAAAGTGGCGAGACGCCTCGGCGCGACCATCGAACGCCAGGTCGAACTGTTCGACCATGTCGTGGATTTATGGGTGACGCGGCGCGACACGTGGACCGCGCGGCCGAAGTCGTAAGCCGTAAATTCGCGTCTTACTGACGGCCCAGCTGGGTCGCCTTCTCGACGCGGTCAAACCGCTCTAGCGAGAGAATGGCGTCGGCGAGCTGATCGGCGCGACCATTGAGCACCGGACGCGCCAGCGTCAGGAATTTTTGCGCCATGGCCTGGGCGTTGGGGAATGCGTTCGGCTCGCCGGAGGGATCGGCATTGATCCGCTCATGGACGCCGTCGTCGGTCGTGATGCTGACGCGCGCGCCGAACGGATGGTTGCGGCCGGTTTCGAGACGGTCGTCCTGCACGACGTCGAACTTGTCGGCGAGCGCGTCGATTGCGGCATCGCCAAGCCGGTCGTAATCGTCCCAGCCGAAGCGACCCTGATCGAGCGCGACGGCACCGGTGAAGAACATCGAGAATTGTCCGCCGACGATGGAGGTCGGATGCCGCTTGGTGGCGGCATCGCCGGTGAGCATGATGCCATTGCGATGCAAGCCGATCTCGACCCGCCTGATCTGATCGGGCGTCAGATTGTGCTCGCGCCGCATGGCAATCAACGCATCGAGCGCGGCGTGGGTGTAGCGGCAACTCGGATAGGGCTTTACGCCGATTTTCATCGTCTCGTAGATCTTGCCGAGATCCGCGACGGCCTTGTCGGGGTGGGCGTTGTCGCTATAGCCGACGAGAAGGCCATGCTTGCCCTCGATCGACTGGACCGCGCCGACGAAATCATTGCGCGCCAGGGTCGCGGCGATCACGCCGTTCATCGCGGCGGCGCCGACCTGGTAGCGCTTGTTCCAGGCGCCGTTGACCAGAAACTGTAATGAACCCGCCGCCTGGCTGCCCGACACGCCGAAGGCAGCTACGATCTGTTCTTTCGACAGGCCGAAAAGTTTCGCCGCCGCTGCAGCCGCGCCAAAGGTGCCGGCGGTGGCGGTCGGGTGGAAACCGCGGGCGTAATGCGAGGTCGGATCGAGCGCGTTGCCTAGCCGGCAGCATACCTCGTAACCGGCGACAATCGCCGTCAGCACCTCGCGCCCGGAAGCGCCCACCATTTCACCGACCGCGAACGCCGCCGGCACGACCGGCGCGCTTGCGTGCAGCGAAGAATCGGCATGCGTATCGTCGAAGTCCAGCGAATGGCCGAGAGCGCCGTTGAGCAAGGCTGCCACCGCCGGCGTCCAGGTCTTGGCATCGCCAAACACCGTGGATTCGCCGCGCCCATCAAGCGCGAGAGCCTCGAGCATTTTCAGAAGCGGCGGCGTCGATTCCGCATCACGCCGCGCCCGAATCGCGCTGCCCAGGAAATCCAGCGTCAGAACCTTAGCGCGCTCGCGCACCTCGCCCGGGATATGCTCGAATTTGAGATCGGCGACGTAGGCGGCAAGCGTTTCGGTTTCATCGGCCATGGCGTTGTCCTGGATTTTCCTTGCGCGTTCGTTCTCACATGGCGGATTTGGTACGGCCACCATAGCGCGCCGTCAACATGCGCCAGGGCGCATGAGCCTTGCGAGGGCCAGATGGTCCGCAAGCCAGCGGAACCGCAAGATCAGAAGCAGCGCGTAAACCGCCGTCCCGCAAGACAGCCCGATCCAGACGCCGATTGCACCAAGTTCAGCCCGAAAGGCGAGCCCGCAGGCGGCGGTAAATCCGATCAGCCAGTAACTGACCGCGGCAAGCAACAGTGGCACTCTTGTGTCGCTCATGCCGCGCAGCGCGCCAGCCACAACGGTCTGGATGCCGTCGGCGATAAAGAAGGTTGCGCCGACCATCAAGAGCGCGGCAGTGAGTTCGATGACCACGCCGGCGCTCTCGGCCGCTTCGCCGAAGAAGAATCGCGCAATCGCGAACCGCCCGAGGATCACGGCGAGCGTCATCGCGAACATAAAGACAATGCCGAGGCCCGTCGCGACCAGCCCGGCGCGTTTCGCGGCCTGCGCATTGCCGCGTCCGACGGCGTGCCCAACGCGCACTGTCGCTGCCAGTCCGATACCGAAGGGCACCATGAACAGGATAGCTGCAATCTGGAGTGCGATCTGGTGTGCCGCCAGTGCCGTGGTGCTGATCAGGCCCATCAAGAGCCCCGCGGCGCCGAACAGGCTATATTCCAGCAGGAATGCCAGGGAAATCGGAGCACCGACGACAATCAGGCGCCGCATCAAGACCCAGTCAATGCGCCAGACGTGACCCAACACGTGATATTTCCCGAAAGGCCGACGGCGGGTAACAAACCAAAGGCCCGCGAAAAACATGGCGAAATTGATTGTCGTGGTGGCGAGGCCGGCACCCAACAGCTCAAGCCGAGGCATGCCAAATTCACCGTGGATCAGGAGATAGACAAGCACGGCATTGGCCGGGATAGCGGCAAGCGTGATCCACAAACCCGGCTCCGGACGGTTGACCGCGCCCATGAAACCGCGGATCGCCAGAAACCCCAGGGCCGGCGCGACGCACCAAAAGAGCCCCGATAAATACCGTTGCGCGAGATGCGCGGTCGTCGGAGCCTGGCCCAACATCAGCAAGATTTGCTCACCGTACGATGGAAGCGCCAGTATCGGCAGCGACATCAGCAGCGCGGCCCACAGCCCCACGCGAAGCGCGCGCCGAACCAGCCGCGGATTGCGGGCGCCGAATGCCTGGGCAGCCAATGGCGCTACGGCCGATACCAACCCCATGCCGAAGGTGAAGCTGAAGAAGAAGACCGTATGCGCCAACGCTGCCGCCGCCACGGCAACGTCACCGAGGCGACCGATCAAGGCAAGATCGGTCGTCATCATCGCGATCTGGCCGAGCTGTGTCAGCGCGATGGGTACCGCCAGCCTGAGCGTTTCGGTCAGCTCGACGGAGACGTGATTGACGGACGCCTCCACGCGGTCAGGTGCGGCGATCGGCCCTCGCTCGATTTCATCAAGGAATGTCATCAGGGCAGATTGGCACCGTCGAAGGTCAAAATGTTGGCAAGCGGTCTTTTTGTTCCATCAGTGACGACGGAAGAAAGAAATCACGCCTCGTCCGTCCGCGCCGGAACACGGGTGATCCTCGCGCCGAGCCCGTTGAGCCGCTCGTCGATGCGCTCATAGCCGCGCTCGATCTGGTCGGCATTGTTGATAGTAGAGACGCCCTCGGCGCACACCGCCGCCAATAACATCGCCATCCCGGCGCGAATGTCGGGCGAGGTCATCAGCGCACCCTTGAGCCGACTCGGTCCCGCGACGATCGCCCGGTGCGGGTCGCACAGCACGATGCGCCCGCCCATCGCGATCAGCTTGTCGACGAAGAACATCCGCGACTCGAACATCTTTTCGAACATCAGGATCACGCCGTCACACTGGGTAGCGGTAACGATGGCGATCGACATCAGATCGGCCGGAAATGCCGGCCAAGGCTGGTCTTCCAGTTTCGGAACGTGGCCGCCGAAATCGTCCTGGATCTTCAGTGTTTGGCCGGCGGGCACGATGAGGTCGTCGCCTTCTACCCCACAGACGATACCGAGCCGCTCAAAGCCCATCCGGATCGAGCGCAGATGGGTAAGGCCGGCGCGCGCGATGCGCAAGCGTGAACGCGTTACTGCCGCAAGTCCGATCAACGAGCCCACTTCGATGTGATCAGGCTGAATCGAATAGCTCGCAGTCCCAAGCGTTGCCGGGCCGTGCACGACCATGGTGTTGGTGCCGATACCTTCGATGCGCGCCCCCAGCGCAACCAGGAAATGCGCAAGGTCCTGCACATGCGGCTCGGAGGCAACGTTGCGCAAATGGGTGGTGCCGTGGGCGGCTACCGCGGCCATCAGCGCATTCTCGGTGGCGGTCACGCTCGGCTCGTCGAGGAAGACGTCGGCACCCTTGAGGCGGGGACTGCGAAACTCGAGCCGGTGGGAGGCCGCAACGGTAGCGCCTAACTGCTGGAACGCAAGAAGGTGGGTATCGAGACGCCGCCGGCCGATCACGTCGCCGCCCGGCGGCGGCAACGTCACCTCGCCGCAGCGCGCGAGCAAAGGCCCTGCGAGCAGAATCGAGGCGCGGATCCGCGCGCAAAGCTCGGGGTCGAGATCGGCGGCGCGAATGTTGCTGGCGTGGATGGCAAGCGTGTTGCGCGACCGCCACTCGGCCGCGGCGCCGACCGAGCGGATCAGCTCGACCAGCGTTTCGGTATCGCGAATCCGCGGGACATTGTTGAGCGTCACCGGATGTTCGGTCAAAAGCGCCGCGGCGATGATCGGCAACGCGGCATTCTTGTTGCCCGACGGCTCGATGGTCCCCTTCAGCCGGTGACCGCCCTCAACGATGTATTGAATGGGCGGCACGCGCGATCCGCGCCCTAAACGTCCACATTCGCGCTCAGCGAATTGTCCTGGATGAATTCGCGACGCGGTTCGACGATATCGCCCATCAGCTTGGTGAAGATGTCGTCGGCCTCGTCGACCTCCTTGATCTTCACCTGCAACAGCGAGCGCTCGTTGGTGTCGAGCGTCGTCTCCCAGAGCTGATCGGGGTTCATCTCGCCGAGGCCTTTGTAACGCTGCAGCTTGACGCCCTCGCGCCCCGCATCGGTCACCGCCTCGAACAGGCCGACCGGGCCGTGAATCATGGTTTCGGTATCCTTGCGGCGCAACAGGGCGGGACGCGGATAGGCTTCCTGCAACTTCGCGGCGTATTCGTCGAGCTTGCGCGCGTCGGCGGAGCCCAGCAGCGCGTCATCGATAATGGCAACGTCCTTGACGCCGCGCACCGTGCGCTCGAAGACGAAGCCTTCGCCTTCGGTGAAGCGGCCGGTCCAGCCGCGCTCGACCTCATCGGCCAGCGCATCGAGTCTGCGTGCGATGTAGCCGGCGGCAGCGTTGGCGGTCTCGACATCGCCGATAATGCCCGGATTGAGCACGCCGGCGATCGCCGCCTGCTCGATCACCTTGCGGTTATAGCGGCTGTGCAGATTGTGCAGCACGTTGCGGATGACCCGGGCGTCCTCCACCAAGGAGCGCAGGTCGCGTCCGGCGCGGTCCTCGCCGGTCGCAAGCTTGAAGACGCAATCCTCCAGACCGGTATTGATCAGATAATCTTCGAGCGCGCGTTCGTCCTTCAGGTACTGCTCGGATTTGCCGCGCGTAACCTTGTAGAGCGGCGGCTGCGCGATATAGAGGTAACCGCCCTCGATCAGCGACGGCATCTGGCGGAAGAAGAACGTCAACAGCAGGGTGCGGATATGCGCGCCGTCGACGTCGGCGTCGGTCATCAGAATGATCTTGTGATAGCGCAGCTTTGACAGGTCGAAGTCGTCGCGGCCGATGCCGGTGCCGAGTGCCGTGATCAGCGTGCCGATCTGCTCGGAGCCCAGCATCTTGTCGAAGCGCGCACGCTCGACATTGAGGATCTTGCCGCGCAGCGGCAGCACGGCCTGGAATTCGCGGTTACGCCCCATCTTGGCGCTGCCGCCGGCGGAATCGCCCTCGACGATGAACAGTTCGGATTTGGCGGGATCGCGCTCCTGACATTCGGCGAGCTTGCCGGGCATGCGACGCCATGTCGAGCGCGCCCTTTCGCCGCGTCAGCTCGCGCGCCTTGCGCGCGGCCTCGCGGGCGGCGGCGGCTTCCACCACCTTGCCGACGATGACCTTGGCCTCCGCAGGATGCTCCTCGAACCAGGCCGCGAGCGCCTCATTGATGATGTTCTCGACTACCGGGCGCACTTCCGAGGACACCAGCTTGTCCTTGGTTTGCGATGAAAATTTCGGATCCGGCACCTTCACCGAGAGCACTGCGGTCAGACCCTCGCGGCAGTCATCGCCCGTCAGCGCGATCTTTTCGCGCTTGGCCATGGCGTCGGCATAGCCGTTGACCTGACGCGTCAGCGCGCCGCGAAAGCCGGCCAGATGGGTGCCGCCGTCGCGCTGCGGAATGTTGTTGGTGAAGCACAGCACGTTCTCGTGGTAGCTGTCGTTCCACCACAGCGCCGCCTCGACGCGGATTCCGTTCATTTCGAGCATCGATCATGATCGGCGCGGGGACCATCGCCTTCTTGTTGCGATCGAGGTACTTCACGAATTCCTCGACGCCACCTTCGTAGTGCATTTCCTCGCGCTTCTCGACCGCGTGGCGCATGTCCGACAGGACGATATTGACGCCGGAATTCAGGAAGGCGAGTTCGCGCAGGCGATGTTCGAGGGTCGCAAAATCGTATTCGACGTTGGTGAAGGTCTCCTTGGAGGCGAGGAAGGTCACTTCGGTTCCGCGCTTGCCCTGGGCATCGCCGACCACCTTCAGCGGCGCCACCGCGTCGCCATGGACGAATTCGATGAAATGCTCCTTGCCGTCGCGCCAGACCTTGAGCTGCAACTTGCTCGAGAGCGCGTTGACGACGGAAACGCCGACGCCGTGCAATCCGCCTGACACCTTATAGGAATTCTGGTCGAATTTTCCTCCCGCATGCAGCTGGGTCATGATGACCTCGGCGGCGGAAATGCCCTCACCCTTGTGGATGTCGACGGGAATGCCGCGGCCGTCATCGCGCACGGTGACGGAGCCGTCGGCGTTGAGCACGACCTCCACCCGCGTGGCATAGCCGGCGAGCGCTTCGTCAATGGCGTTGTCGACGACTTCGTAGACCATGTGATGCAGGCCGCTTCCGTCGTCGGTGTCGCCGATATACATGCCAGGCCGCTTGCGGACGGCGTCGAGCCCCTTCAAGACTTGGATCGATTCCGCACCGTATTCGATCGGAATGGAATGCTCGGTATCGGCGATCGATCGCCGGGCGGGTTCTGTCATGTGAGGCCTTCGAGAATTTCTTCGAATCAGCGGCGCAAAATCAGGCGCTGATTGGTTTATTTCTGCCATGAAAGACGTGGGACGCCTAGCGCAAAGTCTCGAGTCGCCAAGCCTCTGAATAAATGGGGCTTTTTGGCAGTTTTTCAAGGCCGGCGGAAGCCGATTCGACCACCCGGAAAAAGCGCGATTCGGCTGGCCCTTTTTGCGCCCCCAGGAGGGTTGCAAGCCTCCTCTCTCAACCTCTCGCGCCGGCTGGAGTAAGCAATTTCGGGTGAAATGGCAGGCTGGCGGAGGGCTGCTAAAGAACCCTCGAAGCCCCACCTCGCGTGGACTTCTCTCGATGTGCTGTGTAATTGGCACGACCCTTGGATTGGCCCGACTTGTCCCAGCCTTCAGATCGATATCGGCCGGAGATTGACGGCCTCCGTGCGGTAGCCGTCACGCTGGTCGTATTATTTCATGCCTTCCCGCAGGCCATGCCGGGCGGCTTTATCGGCGTCGATATTTTTTTCGTGATTTCCGGATTCCTGATCACCGGCATCATCGCGCGCGAAATGGATCAGGGCCGCTTCAGCCTGCTCGCCTTCTATGGCCGGCGGATCAGGCGGATTTTTCCCGCCCTGATCACGGTGCTATCGGCGGTACTGGTGCTTGGCTGGCTGTGGATGCTGCCTTCGGCCTACGCGCAATTGAGCGCCGACGTCTTCGCCAGCGCGGCGTTCTATTCGAACATCGCGCTGATGCTGCATTCCGGTTATTTCGACGTTGAATCGGGCAAGAAGCCACTGCTGCATCTTTGGTCGCTCGGCATTGAGGAACAGTTTTATCTGTTCTGGCCGCTGATCCTAATGCTGGCGACGCGAATCCGGCTGGGCTTTCTGGTCGCGGTCTCGGTGATCGGCATTGGGTCTTTTGCACTCAACGTGGCGTTGATCGGCTCAGACCCTGTGGCGGCCTTCTATCTGCCATTCACCCGGGCGTGGGAATTGCTGGCAGGCGCGGCGCTCTCCTGCAGTTGGAATCATATCGGTCAGACCAATGCCGCCAGCAATTGGCGCGCCGCGATTGGGCTGTTGCTGGTTGTCGTGGCGGTTGCCTTGCTCAATCCCAAGAGCGCTTATCCGGGATGGTGGGCAGTTCTTCCGGTCGCCGGCAGCGCCCTGCTCCTGTCGGCGCCGGCGGCATGGGGCTGCCGGCACCTTTTGACCAGCCCTGCTTTGGTCAATATCGGATTGATCAGTTATCCGCTCTATCTCTGGCATTGGCCGTTGTTGGTTTTTTTCGGAATCATCAAATTCGCACCCCTGACCCTGCTCGAACGCGGTCTCATTGTCGGCCTGAGTTTTGCGCTGGCGTGGCTGACCTATCGCTATCATTGAAATTCCGTTTCGATTCGGCCGTCCGGCGTTGCCCAGGATCGTCAGCCTTGGCACCGGCATGGTGCTGGTCGCGCTGGCCGGCGGCCTCATCGTGGAGGGGAACGGATTCGATTTTCGGTTGCCGCCGGAAATCCGCGAGATGGCGGATGTGCGGACGGATTCGTCAAAATGGCGGATGCATGAGTGCCTGCTCGACCTCAGTCATGAAACGTCGTTCGCCGACAGCTGCGTCGAACGGGGGCGGCGGCCGTTGGTCTTCCTGTGGGGGGATTCAACCGCGGCCGCGCTATTGACCGGCCTGCGCAAGGCGCAGGAAAGCAACGACTTCGGCATCGCGCAATTTACCTCCAGCTCATGTATCCCGGCGCTCAACACCGATGAAGCCGGCGTTCCAAATTGCCGTGCCATCAACGACAAGATTCTGTCGTTCGCGCGCGATCTTCAGCCCGACATCGTCTTGCTGCACAGCACGTGGGACAGATATCTCGATGGCGTGGCCGAGACCGTGGTTGCGCTGAAAAAACAGACCAAGGCGCGGGTCATCGTGCTCGGCTCGGTGCCATGGTGGAAGCGCGGGCTGCCGAACGAGGTGCTGCGCTACTTCATGCTGCACCATCAGCTGATCCCGGAGCGATCCGACCGCGCTGCGGCCGATTCATCCGGCGCCCGCCTGCGCCAGAAACTGGTGCCGCTTGGCGCGGAATTCATCTCGGTATGGGACACGATGTGCAACGCGGACGGTTGTTTGGCCCGGATCGGCGATACAGCCAAGGATATTTCCGCCAGCGATCAGGTCCACCTGACCGACAAGGGGTCTGACTTTCTGGTGCAATCCATCATCGGCATCGTGCTCTACGGCCAAAGTCAGCGATCATCAAACGGATCGCATTGATCCTCAACCGCGACGAGTGATCTGCCCGGAATCGACGCCGAAAATCTCGCCGGACGCGCCGATGCCGGCAAATGCCGCCGGATCAGCGCCGGTCATCCAGACCTGCGCGCCAAGTCTTGCGAGTTCATCGAACAGCGCGGCGCGCCTGTCCGGGATCGAGATGGGCCACCACCTCGTCGAGCAGCAGTAACGGCGTGATGCCGGTCATTTCCGCGACCAGGCTGGCATGCGCCAGCACGAGGCCGATCAGAAGCGCCTTCTGCTCGCCGGTCGAGGCGTCGCGGGCCGGCATGTTTTTCGGCGCGTAGATCACCTGCAGATCGGTGAGGTGCGGACCGTCAAGCGTGCGCCCGGCGATGGCGTCGCGCGCGCGGCTGCTGCGCAGGATCTCCCGGTAACGATCCTCCACCGCGGTCGCGGGCTCCGACGAGCAGCGCGTTCTCCATCCAGCCGTCGAGCATGATCTGCGCGGAAGGAAACGGCGAAGTTTCACCTCGGGCGCGCAGCATGGCTGCGAGTCTTGTTGCGGTCTGGCCGCGCATCGCCGCCACCGCGACGGCAAGTTCCGCGGTTTCGCGCTCGATCGCGTCGCACCAATGGTCGTCGTAGTTGCGCACCTCCAAGAGCCGGTTGCGCGAACGCAAGGAACGATCGAGCGCCGATACCCGCGCCGAATGCTCGCTGTCGATCGCCAGCACCAGGCGGTCGAAAAACCGCCGCCGTTCCGACGCCGGACCCAAAAACAGCCCGTCCATCGACGGCGTCAGCCACACCATGCGCACGTGATCGCCGAACGCTGCCGCCGAGGTCACCGGCTCGCGGTCGATGCGGCAGCGCCGGCTGGTCGCGGAAGCCTCCGCGCCGGGGGCATCGATGCCGGTGCCGAGCGTGGCAAGCCCTAGCGCGCCCTCGACCTCGGCGGAAACCGCCCACGAGCCATCGCCCTGATTGTCGGCGACATCCTCGAGCGTGGCGCGGCGCAAGCCGCGTCCGGGCGACAGAAACGAGATCGCCTCGATGCAATTGGTCTTTCCGGCGCCGTTCGGACCGACCAGCACGACCATATCGCCCCGCGTCTGAAGGCTCGCCGCGCGATAGTTGCGGAAATGCGTGAGAGTAAGGCGATGAATGCGGGAGGCGGTCATGAGTGGATGGATGTCGGTCTTCCTTCCCGTCTCCCACAAGAGGGACGACTGTCCACGCAGCCGGCGAAAGTCGCCTACACCCGCATCGGCATCAGCACGTAGAGCGCGCCCTTGGAATCCTTGTCCTGCACCAGCGTCGGCGAACCGGGATCGGCCAATTTCAGGACCGCGACCTCGCCTTCGATCTGGGCGGCGATGTCGAGCAGATAGCGCGAGTTGAATCCGATATCGAGCGGATCGGAGGCGTATTCGACTTCGAGTTCCTCGGTCGCGCTGCCGGAATCCGGGTTGGTCACCGACAGCACCAGCTTGCCCGCCGATAGCGCCAGTTTCACCGCGCGGCCGCGCTCGCTCGAGATCGTCGAGACGCGATCGACCGCGGCCTCGAAATCCTTCTTGTCGACGACGAGTTCCTTGTCGTTGTTCTGCGGGATGACGCGGCCATAATCCGGAAAGGTGCCGTCGATCAGCTTCGAGGTCAGCACCACATTGCCGATGGTGAAGCGGATCTTGCCCTGCGACAGTTCGATTTTGACTTCGGCCTCGTTGTCCTCGATCAGGCGCTGCACTTCGCCGACGGTCTTGCGCGGCACGATCACGCCGGGCATGCCGGCGGCGCCTTTCGGCAGCGGCAAATCGATCTGGGCCAGGCGATGCCCGTCGGTCGCCACCGCGCGCAAGGTCGCGGCCTTGGCGCTGCCGGCGGAGTGCAGATAGATGCCGTTGAGATAGTAGCGGGTTTCTTCGGTCGAGATCGCAAATTGGGTGCGGTCGATCAGCCGCTTCATGTCGGCGGCGGCGAGCGTGAACGAATGCGTCATGTCGCCGGCGGCAAGATCGGGAAAATCGTTTTCGGGCAGCGTCTGCAGCGTGAAGCGCGAGCGGCCGGCGCGGATCGCCAGCACCGAGCGGTCGCCGTCGCCTTCCAGCACGATTTGCGCGCCTTCGGGCAGCTTGCGCACGATGTCGTAAAACATGTGCGCCGGCACCGTCGTCGAACCGGCCGGTCGCGGTTTCCGCCGCAAGCGTTTCCGTGACTTCCAGATCGAGGTCGGTGGCCTTCAGCGACAGCCGCGCATTTTCGGCGCGGACCAGCACGTTGCCGAGGATCGGAATGGTGTTGCGGCGCTCGACCACGCGATGGACGTGGCCCAGCGATTTCAGGAGTTGCGCGCGTTCGACGGTAACCTTCATTGCAATACCCGCCTGATCCCGAAGATGGAAAAGCCGGGCGGCCCCGAAGGCGCGCCGCGGCGTCTGAACCCGAAAGCCCGATCAAAGCTGGATTTGATCAAGCCCTTGGGGGGACCCCAAGGTGGCGCGGATGGCCCGCAAGCGCAAGAGATGCCTCGGGCCGTTCCCCACGTTTTGGCGCCCGACCGCAAGTCCGGGCCCGCCGTTTTTCCCCTCCGGCCCCTTCCGCGCGGGGGAGGGAAAGGGGGGCTCGCGCGGTTACTCGCTTTGCAATTGGCGCTTGAGGGATTCGACCTCTTCGGAGAGCGCGACATCCCTGGCGACCAGGGCTTCGATCTTGCGCACGGCGTGCAGGACCGTGGTGTGGTCGCGCCCGCCGAACCGGCGGCCGATTTCGGGCAGCGAGCGCAAGGTCAGGGTCTTGGCCAGATACATCGCCACCTGGCGCGGGCGGACGACATTGGCGGTGCGGCGCGACGACAACAGGTCGGAACGGCTCACATTGTATTGCCGGGCCACCACGCGCTGAATGTCCTCGATCTTGATCCGCTTGGGCTCCTGCGGACGGATCAGGTCGCGCACCTCGCGCTCGGCCATTTCCAGCGTCACCGGCTGGGCGTTGAGCTTGCAGTGCGCCAGCAGGCGATTGATGGCGCCCTCGAGATCGCGGCCGTTATGGGTGATGGTGCGGGCGAGATATTCCAGCACCTGCTCCGGCACGTCGAAGCTCGCGTGATGCGCGCGGGCGGCGGCGACACGCGACTTGAGGATGCCAAGCCGCAATTCCTCGCCGAGCGATCCCATCTCCACGACAAGGCCGCCGGCAAGCCGCGAGCGCACGCGGTCGTCGAGGCTCTCGAGGTCGGAGGGCGGACGGTCGGCCGCGATCACCACCTGGCGGCCGGCGTCGATCAGCGCGTTCAGGGTGTGACAGAATTCAGCCTGGGTCGATTTGCCCTGCAGGAATTGCAGGTCGTCGATGACCAGCACGTCGATGCCGCGCAACGCCTCCTTGAACGCAAGCGCGGTCTGCGTCTTCAGCGCCGCGACAAAGCCGTACATGAATTTCTCGGCCGTGAGATACAGCACCTTGCGTTCGCTGCCGGAATTGCCGGCCCAGGTCACCGCCTGCAACAGATGGGTTTTGCCCAAGCCCACGCCGGCATGGATATAAAGCGGATTGAACATCACGGGATCGCCGCGCCGGCCCTCCGCAACCTGGCGTGCCGCGGCGTGGGCCAGCGTATTGGAGCGCCCGATGACGAAACTTCCGAATGTCAGGCGCGGATCGAGCGGGGAGCCGCCGAGCGCGTCATGGCTGGCCGAGACCGGCGCAATGGCGGTCGCGCGCAGCTCCGGCGCGGGCCGGCCATCCGGCCGTTCGGGGCGGCGCGCATCGAGCGGCGCCACGGCCTCCTTGGCCGGCGCCGCGCATCGCATGGCCGTGCGCACGGTAAGGTCGATCCGATGCACTTCGGGCATCTCGGCCTGCCAGCACGAGAGAACGCGCTCGGCATAATGCGCCTGGATCCAGCTCTTGAGAAACCGCGTGGGAACCGAAAGACGGACGCTTTCGTCCTGAACGCCTTCCAGATCCATGCGTGCAAACCAGCTTGTGTAGACATCCTCGCCAACGCTCGACCGCAACCTGCCTTTCACACGTGACCAACGATCTTGTTCCGTATTTGTCATTGCCTTGAGGACTTTTCTGAAGGAGTATTGTTGACGGTGAAACTGCCGTGCGCAGGTCCCGCACGGAGCCGGCCTCAGGCGAGCCTTCCTGCTTCAGCCACAGGCCAGCCGTTCGGCGAAAAGCCGTCGGGCAAGTCATCGGCTGTATGGGGAAGCGTTCGCGAGGCTAGCGCGTACTCGACGGTCTGTCCGGAGCTCGCGCGGGAGGCCGCGCGCATGCAGTCTCCACAGGATCCAATACACTATCGTTTGAAAATGGTTTGCGATTGATAAGCGTGATGATGACTTTGTAAGACATACGACCTCCCCCTCCTGCCGCGATCAACCACGGCAGGTCGTCATTCCATATCTACCCAAATTCGATCGGCGACGCCCTGAACCAAAATTCGTCCAGTCGCTACGCCATTCGTTCCGCCCGCCTACTCTCTACCTGCTCGCACGCTTCGCTTTCGCAGTTGCCGGTGAGCCTGTTTCGTATTTCTCTTGTTCAACGCAAACGAGCCGCGAACGTCTCGCCTGAGAAATTTCGACACAGAACTCCGTTACCCATATCGCTACGAGCTTCAATCCGACAATCGCTTGGAAAGCGTCGCCAACGCGCACACCGCCGCCGATTTGCACGTCCGCCCCGAACCTTAATCCGCGCTGGTCTCAAGAGCCGTGGGCGCCGCGAACGTTCTAAGAGATACATCAAGCCTTGTTTCCCGCAACGAAAATGATTCATATCCTTTGACCGCAAAAAACAACTTGGAGCTTAGCAGGCCGGCCCCCAATCTTCTTGCAAAGCCGCAAGGTTTTGAATCTGTGCAGAGATTCGAGACGCCGGGGCGTTGTCATATTTCTACGCCACTACCGAAAATAAATTCATAAATTGTTTATGTTTCGACGAGGCCGAAGCGAATTTTCAAACAACTCACTGCCGCTATGCCGATAAGTGACTACGCAAACGCGTTTTTTCTTGCTCATCGCAACAGGGTAACCCTGCGGCAGCGTTGGATTCCGGCGCGCAATCGCGGTTGTCTTGTTGAAGTACCGCCAACCAGAAGCCGATCGTCGACTCTTTTGCCGCCACCGTCAGCTTGCCAAGTACGCCTTCCGCAGTCGCCTCAAAAAATCCGACAAAAAGAAATCCGCCGCCCGGGAAATTCTGCTCAACCGCAACAAAAAAGCCCGGCATGGCCGGGCTCTTGATGGATTTTCTTTTCGATCGGCTTATTTCGCCAGCTTCGCAATCTGATGCGTCAGCCGCGAAACCTTTCGGCTCGCATTGTTCTTGTGAATGATGTTGCGCTGCGCTGCCTTCATGAGTTCCGGTTCCGCGTGCGCCATCGCCTTCAGTGCCGCGTCACGGTCGCCACGCTTGATCGCCTCTTCGACGGATCGCACCGAGCCGCGCATCTGGGTCCGGCGCGACTTGTTGATGATGGTGCGGCGGGCAATCTTGCGTGTCGCCTTTTTGGCGGAGGTAGTATTGGCCATGTTCTCAAATGTCCTTCGACAGTGACCGATCGCGGGCGGGCCTGAGCATGCCGACGTTCCGCCTGATCAACTCTGATAATTTTTCGGGTGCTCTATCGAGAATACCACTCGCGGCGCATATGCTCGCATGGCACATGCTCACTTGGCGGCGATGCTCAAAGAACAGCGGCGGCGGGATTGCGCCCGCCGCCATTGCGGGTCTTATAGAGCGCAGGCCTTGCAGCGTCAACGCCTTCGGGCCAGCCTTGGGCCGCAGGACCCGGCCGCGAGAAGCTGATAAGGTGCTGATGAGGTTGAATTTCCCAGGCCACGCCGCTATTGGCTGACGGCGCCGTCGGGGGACAACGGGCAACAACAGATAACGGGTAAAGCATGATCCGCGGTTTTTTCCGCCTTGTGGGACTGCTGCTGCTGGCCGGCGGATTTATTTTCATGGTCTATGACGGCGCGCGCTTTGTCGCCGACAATACCCTGCGTTTCACCCGCTTCGGCCAGTTCTGGAACGACGTCCACCAATCCAGCCAGCAGGCGTTCCGGACCTGGGTGGAGGGCATGTCGCCCTGGCTGTGGAACCACGTCATCCGGGTGCTGCTGGACCAGCCGGTTTTCGCCGTGATGGGCGTATTGGGAATCCTGTTGATGCTGTTGTTCCGGCCGCGCAAGCCATTGATCGGCTATTCCAGGAATTGACCTCGCCGCGCCGGCTCGCCGCTGTTTTGGTAACGGGGGTGCCGTAATTGGCGTAAGGGCTTATATTATAGTCAAGCTTGTTACCGTATGCGCGGAAAGCGTCCCGCAGGGGAGGTACCCATGTTGTTCATGCGCAAGACCACCACGCTGCCGAGCGCAGCCGAGGCGCTGCCCGGCCGCGCCAATCCAATTCCGACCGCCAGGCGGCATTTCGTGAATGGCCATCCATTGCAGCCGCCTTTCCCTGCGGGCCTGGAGCAGGCCGTCTTCGGGCTCGGCTGCTTCTGGGGCGCGGAGCGTAAATTCTGGGAGCTCGGCGATGCCGTCTACACCACCGCGGTGGGCTATGCCGGCGGCCACACCAGGAACCCCACCTATGAAGAAGTGTGCTCAGGCCGCACCGGCCATACCGAGGCGGTGCTGGTGGTGTTCGATCCGAAGAGGATTTCCTACGATCAGCTGTTGAAGACTTTCTGGGAAAGCCACAACCCGACCCAGGGTATGCGGCAGGGCAACGACGTCGGCACCCAATATCGTTCCGCGATCTATACGTTCAGCGATGCCCAAGGCAAAGCTGCCGACGCATCGAAGGCCGCCTATCAGAAGGCACTGGCGGCAAAGGGTCTTCCGCACCATCACGACCGAGATCGCATCTGCCGGCGAGTTCTATTTCGCCGAGGACTATCATCAGCAATATCTGGCCAAGAATCCGGCCGGCTATTGTGGACTTGGCGGAACCGGAGTGTCTTGTCCCATCGGCACGGGCGTCACGGTCTGATTGCTTTCTGCTTCACCGCTCCCCGCCAAGTACGGCGGCAAAAAACGATTTGTTAACCATAACCGGTGCAAGACTTGAGCTGTCTCGTGAGAGGGGATGGCTCAGGTGCGGGTTGCGCACGCGCTTCGACTTCCGATCATTGCCGCTATCGGCCGCGCTCGTCCTGTCGGGCTGCATGCAGACGGCTGCACCGGTTGCGAGCGCGCCGCGCAGCGATCTCGACTACATGGCCTACGGCCAGCCCTATCGTTCAGCGCCCGCGCCGGCCGTGGCCGATTCCGGCGGCGCCATCAGCGCGCTGCACGCAAGCTTTGCCGCCTCGCCGCGAAACGCTTACGCCGCAGCACCTGCCGTCTATGCGGCCGCGCCGATGCCGGTGGCCCACGACACTGCCTACCATCTGGATGCCGGCGACAAGCTGCGGGTCGTGGTCTACGGCCAGGAGGGCCTCACCAATACCTATGCCATCGATGCCGGCGGCGCCATCACCATGCCGCTGATCGGCGCAGTGCAGGCGCGCGGACGAACGCCGGCGGGCCTTGCCGCGGAGATCTCGGCCAAACTGCGCAACGGCTATATCCGCGACCCTTCGGTGGCGGTGGAGGTCGAAACCTACCGGCCGTTCTTCATCCTCGGCGAAGTCGCCGCCCCCGGCCAATACCCCTACGTGCCCAACATGAGCGTCGAAAGCGCAGTGGCGATCGCCGGCGGCTTCTCGCCCCGCGCCAAACGCGATCAGCGTGACGCTGACCCACACCGACCATTCCGGTTCACAGCGCGCCATAGTGCCGCTCGGCACTCCGCTCAGTCCCGGCGACACCATCCTCGTCGGCGAACGCTGGTTCTGAAGCGCCGTCATTGCCGGGCTTCGCCCCGGCAACCCATCTCCGGAAGAGCTGGCTTTCTTTATTGATGGATGCGCGGGTCAAGCCTGCGCATGACAAGTCCTTTACTGTTTGCGCAAATGCTTGGCAAAGAAGTTCGTGCTGCGCGGCCAGGCGATGTCAGCACTTGCCTTGTCATAGCTTGCCCGTTCGTCGCAGTGAAAGCCGTGCTGCGCGCCCGGATAGATATGCGATCTCGACATCGGGCCGCTTGGCGCGAATGATCTCGACATCGGAAAGCGGGATGCTGGCGTCCTTCTCGCCGAAATGCAGCTGGGTCGGCACTTTTGGTTTGTCATCGGCGAAGCGAACGATGGCGCCGCCGTAATAGCCGATTGCCGCCGAGAGACCGGACAGCTTGGTGGCCGCGGCATAGGCGATGCTGCCGCCAAGACAGAAGCCGATGATGCCGACCGGGCCAACGTCCTTGACGGCGTCGATAGCGGCCTGCGTGTCACGCAGCATCGCCGCCCAATCGGGATTGGCGACGAACTTGCGTGCAACGGCAACTTCGTCGGGTGAGTAGCCGCACTGGAAGTTGCGCTCGACGCGATCGAAGATCGAAGGCGCGATCGCAACATAGCCCTCGCCCGCAAGCCGATCACAGACCGCGCGAATGTGGTGGTTGACGCCAAAGATTTCCTGGATCACGACCACCGCCGCCTTGGGCGCGGTCGCGGGATCGGCGCGGTAGCCGCCCAATTGAAACTTGTCCGAAGCCGTCAGCTTGATGTCGTGTCCCACGGGTCATCCATCTAATTTTTGGAGTGCACAAAGTCGTTTGTGGTAGCGTGCCTTGCGTCGAGGTGCTGAGAAAACGCTATCCCCGCTTCGATGAAAGGGCTGCGACCCGATCGGTAGCAGCGGCGCTGTGACACGAGGAGGCGGGCCGGCCACCTGCGCCTGGTTCCCACAACACAAGTTTGTGATGTACATTGCCGATGTCCAGGACTCGGCTTGAAGTCAGCGGCGTTGGGCAAATGCGGCCAAAGCTTCCCCCTCAATCTTGACCCTGTCACCATCGAACGCCGGCAACGCAATTTCCGCCGA
The DNA here is from genome assembly GCA_963722265.1 of uncultured Alphaproteobacteria bacterium. GTDB lineage: Bacteria > Pseudomonadota > Alphaproteobacteria > Rhizobiales > Xanthobacteraceae > Bradyrhizobium. The sequence goes on from CAVRKR010000007.1 coordinate 283,706, forward strand.
AAATGCTTTTTTCGCAGGCTAATTTCTGTTGCGGCCTCGTCGCCGCAGGAAGCGAGCCCCCGGCGAAAGTGGCCTGCTCTCACCCACATGGGAGGAATCTGGCCGCGGTATGACGATAACATTGCCGCAATGCACAATGCGCATTCGCGGAAATATTTTTTGGGCCAATTCCAAATTGCATTGCCTCTCGGAGGGAGAGCTATCATTCTGCGCGCCATTGGCACCGCCCCGGTGGGTGCCACCCAATAAGAAAAATGAGTTACCGCCGTAAGCGGCTTCATGCACCGGTAGGGGAAGAGACCATGCCTAATCTCAACATCAACGGGCGGAATATGTCCGTCGAAGCGGCGGGCGATACGCCGCTGCTATGGGTCATCCGCGAGCAATTGCAGATGACCGGAACGAAATTCGGTTGCGGTGCCGGACTATGTGGCGCTTGCACCGTACACATCAACGGTGAAGCCGTACGATCCTGCCAGACACAGGTAAGTGATGCAGTCGGCAAGAAGATCACCACCATCGAGGGCCTCAGCGCCAAGGGCGACCATCCGTTGCAGAAGGCATGGATCGCAGAGCAGGTCCCGCAATGCGGCTACTGCCAATCGGGACAGATCATGCAGGCAGCTTCGCTGCTGGCCAAGAATTCCAACCCGACCAAGGAAGAAGTGGTGGCGCACATGGACGGCAATCTCTGCCGTTGCATGACCTATTCACGTATTCAGAAGGCGATCATGCGTGCGGCTTCCGAAATGCGCACCGCTTCCGCCGGAACCGAGCGGAGGGCAACATGAATAGTCACGTGAAAATCACCAAAGCCGAGCCGGCCGATCTGAGCCGCCGCTCGTTCCTCGTCGGTTCCGCCGCCGCTGGCCTTGCCCTCGGCTATTCCGCGGTCCCAGGGCTGCTTGGCGCCGACGAAGCGCTCGCCGCAACGAGCAGTTTCGATCCGAGCGTCTGGTATTCGATTGCACCGGACGGAATCGTCACCGTGACATGCGGCAAGGCCGACATGGGCCAGCACATTGCATCGACGATGTCGCAAATCATTTGCGAAGAACTCGGCGCGAGCTGGAAGGACATGCGGGTTCAACTCGCTTCCAACGATCCGAAGTTCAACGACCCCGTGCTCGGCGCGCAGGTTACCGGCGGCAGCTGGAGCACCATGATGAACTTCGATGCGATGAGCCGTGCGGGTGCCGCGGGGCGTATCGCGTTGACTGAAGCGGCTGCGGTCTTGATGGGCGGTGTCCCCGCCGGCGAGCTGGTCGTGAGAGAGTCCACGATTACTCATCCGAAGTCGAAGAAGTCGATGACGTTTGCCGACGTCGTCAAGAGCGGCAAGGCCACCAAGACCTTTACGCCTGACGAACTCAAGGCGATCAAGCTCAAGACCGCCGACCAGTACACCCTTATCGGCGTATCAGTGCCGCAGCTCGACATTCCGTCAAAGACCAACGGAACCGCGAAATACGGCATCGACGTCATGCTGCCGGGTATGGTGTACGGCGCGGTCGTGACACCGCCGGTGCGTTATGGCGCCACGGTGAAATCGGTCGACGACAGCGCGGCAAAGAAGGTGCCGGGCTTCATCAAGGCCGTTACCCTCGACGACAAGACCATGACGACGACCGGCTGGGTCGTGGCCGTGGCCAACACCTATGCCAACGCCCGCAAGGCGGCTGACGCGCTCAAGATCACCTATGACGGCGGTCCCAACGCCAAGCTGTCGAGCCAATCGCTGCTCAACGAAGCCAAGCGGCTTCAGGCGCTTGACGATTTCGGGCCTGTTCTTCGTCAAGGACGGCGATACCGCTGCGGCTCTCGGCTCGGCGGCCAAGGTGCTGGAGGCGGAATACACCACCAACATCAACATCCACGCGCCGATGGAGCCGATGACGGCAACAGCGCAGCAGCAGGGCGAAGTCTGGCACTTCTACACCGGTAACCAGTTTGCGACGCGCTCCGGCGCGATCGGGGCTGGCGCCGCCGGGGTCGATCCCAAATTCGTCGTGATGCATCAGATGTGGCTTGGCGGCGGCTTCGGCCGGCGTCTCGAAGGCGACATGCTGGTACCGGCGGTGCAAGCGGCGAAGGCCGTCGGCAAGCCGGTCAAGGTCATCTATACGCGCGAAAACGACATGACCATGGACTTCTCGCGTCCGCTGACGTTCCAGAAGATCAAGGCTGGTCTCGATGGCGACGGCAAGCTGGTCGCGATGAACCACGACGTGGTCGCCGCTTGGCCGACCAAACGCTGGGGCATTCCCGACTTCCTGTCGCCTTCGGTCGACAAGAAGGGGGCGCTCGACGCGTTCACGGTGAACGGTGCGGACTTCTTCTACTCCGTGCCCAACCACAACGTCCGCGCTATCCTCAACGAGATGGCGCACACCGCCACCCCGTCGGGTCAGTTGCGGTCGGTCGCACCGGGCTGGACCTTCTGGGCGGTCGAAAGCATGATCGACGAACTCGCCAATGCCGCTGGCAAGGATCCGGCACAGTTCCGGATCGGCTTGCTGGATGGCAAGGGCGCCAACAATGGTGGCGCGCAACGCCTGCGCAACACCCTGCTCGCGGCGATGGGCTTGGCCGGCTACGGCACCAAGCAACTGCCGAAGGGCGAGGGCATGGGCGTTGCCTGCGTTTCATCGCAGGAAAGAGCAACTGCAAGCTGGACCGCGTGCGTGGCCCATGTTGCCGTTGCGCCCAGCGGCGAGGTCAAGGTCAAGAAACTGACCGTGGCTACCGACGTCGGCACGGCGGTGCATCCCGACAACATCCGGGCCCAGGTTGAGGGCGCGGCGTTGTGGGGCCTCTCGCTGGCGCTGTACGAGAAGGGGACGCTGAAGGATGGCGGTATCGAGCAGACCAACTTCGATACCTACACCCCGCTGCGGATGAGCCAGATGCCGGAAGTCGCCGTCAACGTCATCGCCAATGGCGAACATGCCACTGGCGTCGGCGAGCCTGCGGTGACGGTGGTCGCGCCCGCCGTGGCGAACGCGATCTTCAACGCCTCCGGCGCCCGCGTCCGCTCGCTGCCGATCACGGCAGAGGCGGTAAAGGGGGCGATGAAGGCCTAAAAGCCGCGAAAAGACGACACCAAACCATCCGCCGGAGGGTTCCTCCGGCGGATTTTTTTGTTCCACGGCTGCCGATCCCGCGACTCGTTCAAATTTTATCTTCAACAAAAGGCCGGCATTTATAATCTCTCTTAAGCCTCGGGGAATGTCTTCTCGGTTAAGTTGCGGGTAGGCCACCAGCATCCAATCCGAGGGTCCATGTCAGTTCAAGTCACCCCGACCAAACGCCGCCTGCTGCTGGCGTCAGATAATTGCGACCAAAGCCGTGAGCTCGAGAGTATTCTGCAATCCGTCGGCGAGGTGGACACCGTTTCAACGTCGGATATTCCCGATACGCCTGCCGGGGACTTTTCCGGAATCGTGGTCGACATCAATCTGCGCTCTCCTGAAAGCGTGCAGCGGGTTCGAAACAAGCTGCGCCATGAGGCCTACCGCGCGATGCCGCGGCTGTTTGTCCTTGCCGACGCGCTTCACCACGGGTCGATGCAGGCCTGGGCGCTCGGCGCCACGGACACGATAGCGCGGCCGTTCGATGCCGCCGGCATCCTGCAGCGTATCCACGCCGCGTTTCCGGACAACCATGGATTTGACGCGACCGATCGCGGCAAGACCCTGAACCGCGGCGTTGCCGCCGCCCATGAGGTGATGGTCAAGATCTTCAACAAGCTTCCGGCGGGCGTTCCGCTGAAGTTCAGCGATATCGTGGACGCCGAGAACAAGATTCTCAAAGCCATCAAACACTCCTCGTTGCGGGAATGGCTGACGGCGGTCGGCTGCCACCACACCGACAGCTACCGCCACTGCCTGTTTGTGACCGGCTTTGCCGTCGCGTTCGCGCAGCATCTCGGCATGCGCGAGGACGACCAGCGGCGCCTGGTGCGCGCAGCCCTCCTGCACGACGTCGGCAAGGCGTTCGTCCCGGTGGCCATTCTGGACAAGCCCGGTCTGCTGACCGAGCAGGAAATGAGCGAAGTCCGCAAGCATCCGCGTCTCGGCTATGACGCGCTCGCGGCCCAGGGCGGCTTTCCGCCGGAGATGCTGGATGTGGTGCTGCACCATCACGAATTGCTCGACGGCAGCGGCTATCCCGACGGCCTGCGCGGCGATCAGATCAGCGACATCGTGCGCTTGACGACCATCGTCGATATCTACGCGGCGCTGGTGGAAAAGCGGCCGCACCGGCTGCCGTTCACCCACACCAAGGCGTTCGCGACCATGGAAAAGCTGATCGGCAAGCTCGATCCGCATCTGCTGCAGGCGTTCCGCCCGGTGACATTGGGCGCGTGTTGATCTCCCATAATTCCGGCGCCGGTTGGAGCCGCTCAAACGAACGGTAGTGCCGCCGCCCTAGGCGGCATCGCCCTCATACGAGGAAATCTCAATCAAACTACCGTCGGGATCCCGGCAATAAACCGAGCGCAGCACGCCGCGCGCGCCTTGTTTCGCGACCGGGCCCTCCTCGATCGCCACGCCGTTCGCCTCGAGATGCGCCACGACCTGCTCCGGCGTGCTTGACGTGAGAAAGCACAGATCGTCGCTGCCGGCGGTCTCGCGGTCTGCGGTGAACCACTCCACCTTGTCGGCGCCGAGCGGCCGCACGTTGATCTTCTGGTTGCCGAAGATCAGCGACGTCCGCACCGGCTTGCCATGGCCGGGATCGAACACCCTGACCTCCATGCCAAGCACCTTTCGATACCATTCGGTGGAGCGCGCCACGTCGGCTACGTTGATGACGATATGATCGAGCGCGTTGACCTTAACCGACATAAGCGATCCTTTCGTCGCGTTTCAATGCAGGCGGGCCAAGCTGGCCGCGCCGCTGTTTGTTTGTTACAACGCGGGCCGACGTCAGTTCAACAAGATCGAGCCGTGGCAAGCGGGTTCCGTGCCGCGGGGAGAAAACGCATGGTGTTACGCCGCTCTGCGACGGGTCTGTTTGCGCGGCTGGTTATGTTTGGCCTATCGGTCCTCGCCTGGCCGGTGAGCGATGCCTTCGCGCTCGATTATCCGACGCGGGCGGTCCGCTTTGTTGTCGGATATCCGGCCGGCGGCTCGACCGACATCATCGCCCGGCTGATCGGGCAGCGGCTATCGGAGCGGCTCGGCCAGCAATTCGTGATCGAGAACAAGCCCGGGGCCGGCAACAATATCGGCACCGAGACCGTGGTGAAGGCCGACCCCGACGGCTACACGGTGCTGCTTGGTCAACCCCGCCAATTTCATCAACGCCTCCCTTTATACCAAGCTCAATTTCAACTTCATCCGCGACATCGCGCCGGTCGCCTCCTTTCTTCGCGTGCCAAATGTGATGACGGTTGCCAAGGAAGTGCCGGCCAAGACCGTCGCCGAGTTCATCGCCTATGTGAAGGCCAATCCCGGCAAGGTGAACCTGGCCTCGTCCGGCAACGGCACCTCGGTGCACCTGTCGGGCGAGATGTTCATGGCCATGACGGGCGTGAAGATGCTGCATGTGCCCTATCGAGGCGCGGCACCCGCGACGACGGATTTGCTCGGCAACCGGGTACAGGTGATGTTCGACAATATGCCCTCCATCATCGGGCACATCCGGGGCGGCGCCTTGCGGGCGCTGGCCGTGACAACGGCAACGCGTTCTCCGGAATTGCCCGACGTGCCGACCGTGGCCGAAACGGTTCCCGGCTATGAGGCGAGCGCGCTGTTCGGCATGGGAGCGCCGGCCAAGACGCCGCCCGAGATCGTCGAGAAGCTGAACCGGGAGATCAACGAGGTGCTGGCGGAGCCGGAGATCAAAAAACGCCTGACCGAACTCGGCGGTGAGCCGCTGATCGCAACGCCCCAGGCCTTCGGCGCGATGATCGCAGCCGAAACCGAGAAGTGGGAGAAGGTCGTCAAATTCGCCGGCATCACGGTGGATTAAACCGGCTTTGCCAGCGCTGGATCGAAACCCGGCGCTGACGCATTGGTGCCGGGTTCAGCCGGGGAACATCGCGTCGGCGGATTCCTGTGGCGGGTTCGAGGGGCTGGCCACCGGCGTTGAGGCGTCCGGATCGAATCCAAAGAGCTCGACAAGGAATTTGTAGTATTTGGGCAGCTTCTCCTTCAGCTGCGCGCGCGTCTTCGGCTCATGCATGGATTCCTTGCCGGCCAGGAATATGCTCGCGGTCACGGCGAAGAATTCCCTATGGTTCTTCATGGCATATTCTTCCTTGCCGAAGACTTGCTTGCTCATGGCGTCGGCGTGGTAAGCCCTGATGCCCAGATTATCGAAACCTTGCGGCATCAGCTTGCCGTGGTAGGCGTGGAGAAATTCGTGGAGCAGCACGGGATCTTCGGCATGCTTGAGCATGACCGGACGCACCATAATGACGCCAGGACCGGCGTCGGCGGCCAGGTCAACAAAATTCGGATTGCTCCAGCGCAGCTTGTTTTCGTCCCAGGTCGTAAAGGTGCTGGATACGCGCTGATTCCGCTCGGGCGAGACGGGGCCATAACAGGCGATCCCCGCGCCTTCGTCGAGGCAGGTCATCTCGCTTGCAATAATCGGCACCGAGTGAAAGAACTGCAGCACCTTCGGGCTGAAGCCGGCGTCCTCAACCATGTCAAGCTGATGCTTGAACGCGTCCGCGATGGCGGCGTCGTCCTTGCGTCCCGAATTCTCGGAAAGGTCGAAAACATAGCCGCGATAGGTTTCGAAACCGGGCGGCACGTTCGACGGCGGCTCGACTCGGATTGTGCGAGGGCCCGCGCCTGCAAGATTCGGCACGAGCGAGAATATGAAAAGGACCGAGGTCAGCAGAAGCTTGCGCATGATGTTTCCCCCTTAAAATTGCCTTTGCCGGCAGCGATGGACGTGTGATGGCGGCTGTCGGGGCTGGATCATAGCGATGCGGAGTTGCATCGCTGTTTCCTTTTTGTGGTTAAGTTTGCCGGCCACGTTTCGATGAAATTAACTACAATGGGGGCGCCTGAATTCGCACCGCACGGCCCCGCCTCCGCATCGGCGTCCGCTGTAGGTTGGGAGCCGTCCGCACGCCGGCATTGCGGCTTTAAGCTGCATCATCCAAAATACAAAGCATGGCAACACAAGATCAGCGGCGCAAAGCGACGATCGGCGCTATCGTCGAGGCCGGTCGTACGCTTTTCGGTAGGGCCGGTTACGAGGCGACCTCGATCGACGACATTGCCGGTCGCGCCGGCGTGGCAAAGGGAGCCGTCTATCACCATTTCTCCTCGAAAGCTCAGGTCTTCGCAGCGGTCATTGATCAGGTGCACGGCGCGTCTACAGCTGTAACAATCCGCGCCGCGAAAGCTGCAGCGACGCCGAAGGACGCCATTGTCGCTGGCACACGAGCGTTCCTGCTAGCGAGCATGGAACCTGAATGTCGACGGATCGTCCTGATTGACGGCCCGGCGGTGCTCGGCTGGCAGAAGTGGCGCGAGCTGGACGAAAAGCACTTTGGCAAACTGTTGCGAGTGTCGCTGAAGGCGGCGTTGGGTGAGCGCGCCGATGACGTTCGATTGTCTACGACCTGTCACATGCTCCTGGGCGCTATAACGGAAGCGGCGCTCATCGCCAGCTCTGCGCCGAAACCACGACCTGCGGTCCTTGGCTACATGATCGTCTTCGAGCGGCTGCTGCATGGCGCGCTCCTGGATTGACATACCGACTGATAGTCGGTATTTTCCCAATCGATCTTTGAGAAAGGGGAAGTGCATGGCATCCGTCGAGATCGCCCTTTGCAAGGCCGGCTTGGCATTGTTCGTCGTGGGATTGCTGATAGGAGCCGTAATTCCAAGGTTCAATAGTCCGAGGCTCGGTCTTTCGGCTCACCTCACGGCTGTGCAAGGCGGAATAGCCCTAATCGCAATCGGCCTACTCTGGCCACATTTCAATCTCGGCCCCCTGACCGGCACCGTGCTGAGCTTTACCTTGTGGGTTTCGACGTGGTTGCTCAGCCTTGGGATTGCCCTCGCTGCTGTTTTCGGCGCAGGCGAGGTGCTGCCGATCGCCGGAAATGGACTTCGCGCTTCGGCCAAACGAGAGCGGACCGTCGCGATGCTCGTGGTCGGCTCGGCGGCGGCCCTAACACTTTCATCAATTGCAGTTTTCACGCTTTGGATCGCTGGCAGCTGAGAGCGGATATCTGGCAATCAGCCCAGGCTGCGCTTTTTTCACCACCCGTCCTTAATTCTTGCGTGAAATCGATTAAGCGCCATCCATCTGTTGTTTTTTACCCGTGGGCCCAAATTGCTGCAGCGTAGCCAGGAAAGTTATGGCGTCTTCCCGGCTCAGCATGCCGATGACATGCCGATCCCGGACGACGGGCAGTTGGTTGAAGCCATTCCGGTCCATCATCTCGAGGGCTGACCACAACTCCGCATCAGGCCCGACGCATTTTAACTGTTCCATGGGGAGCATGACCTGGCCGGCGCTTGTCGTCGCCCATTCGGGCCGCGGCACTTCCCTGATCCGATGCAAGGTTATCAAACCAATGGTTTTGTCGCCGCGGTTGACGAGGAAACTGCGTTGCCCGGCCCCGAGGATCTGCCCCTCTACCAATTGCTGAAGCGGCAGATCTTCCGGAACAATGACGCAACGCGTACTCATGACTTGCGAAACGGGATGGCCTCTCAGCAGACCCCGAAGCATCACCTGCTGTATCTGGACGGAAGCCGCGTTGTCGAGGAACCAGCCGATCAACGCAATCCAAAGTCCCCCACCAAGATTGCCGGTGAATATCTGCCAGGCACCGACAAAGATCAGAAACAAGGCAAAAAACCTGCCGGCGTTTGCTGCGATGAGGGTCGAGCGGTCCATGTTTCCTGTGATCGCCCACATGATGGCTCGCAAGACGCGACCACCATCGAGTGGGTAGCCCGGGATCAGATTGAAAAGCACCAAGGCAAAATTGATGTAGGCTAGATACTTGGCCACGCCCAACAGTGGCTCCACGCCAACGACTAACGGCTGCACTGCGTAGAAAACGATCGCCAGGGCGAGACTGACGAGCGGGCCTCCGACCGCGATGAAAAATTCGGCGATCGCGCTAGGCGGTTCCGCCCCGATTTGGGCGATACCGCCGAACAGGAAGAGCGTAATACTACGCACGGGTATCTTGTACCGCAGCACTATCACGGAATGCCCAAGTTCATGGAGCAGCACGCTGACAAAGAGCATGATGGCCGTTATCGCGCCAGTCAGCCAGTACAGAAACAGCGGCCACCCCTTGAATTCTTCGGGATAGTAGCTACCCGCAAGCATCCAGGTGAGCAGCGCAAAGATCACAAACCAGGAGTAATCCAGGCCAATCGGAATCCCGAAGATCTTGCCCAGCGGAATGCCATGTTGATTCATGAGATGCCTAACTCAAGTTCAGCGAACTACGCTGGTGCTGATTTCGCTGCTAACTCTTCCCATTCGGCGCCAGCGCTGCCCTTGCCATCGGCACCGAAGCAAGTTCCTATTTCTTCTTGAGACTAAGAATATAAGCGATCAGGCTATTTAACTCAGCACTTGAAACGATGAAATCGGGCATGTTGTTGTGATTTGAATGCAGAAAGACATTCAGCGAAATTCCTGTGGTCGATGGTAGGTCTGCAATGCTCTGGAAGCTCGGAGGGTCCGCTTTGTCGGAAAGGGTCATCGGGAGAACACGATGGCATGAGCTGCATAGCGCCGTTGCGATCCGACGACCAGCCGCTGGGTCAGCATCACCCGGCTGAGCAAGCACTGCTGATTGTGCTGCCAGAAACGCCGAGGCGACGAAGTATGCGAGATTGATCAAACGCATGTTAATCACCAAAGACGGCAAATCTGACATCGCCTAACATCGGCCGCGTTGGGGTGAGCTCAAACCTGTTCCACTAAGAGAGGTCCTTTGAAACGCGTTACTGATTCAAGCGTCCAACCCTCGTCCTCCAATTCTGCTTCCGAAAGAGCCAGAAGACGTTCGCGCTCTTCTGCGGGTAGTTCATTTGGAAAAATTGAGGCTTCGTTGGAGCCATCGTAGAGTTGATGCTCATCGAACTCGAATTCCTCAAAAATGTTGACACCCTCGTCTGGATTGTACCCGCTCAAATCCGGCAATTGGTCAACGACAATCCAACCCGTGCGATAGACCTTCACGTGTTCAATTTTTAGGTCATCCTTTTTCCATGCATCTATTTGTAAAACAGACTGACTAATTTCAGGGCTGATTTTCCAAGCTGTCTTTTCTACGGGTGTTTTCGGAACCCGTTTGCTGGCAGCTTTTTTTGACAACTTTTTTGCCGGCTTCCTCTTGCCGTGCGTTTCTTTCTTGGCGGTCTTCTTAGCTGAAAGCGTTTTGGCGACCGCCTTTTTAGCAATTTTCTTGACAGCAAGCTTCCTCGCCTTTTTTGCCTTCTTAGTCCTCGTCGTCTTTTTAGACTTTACGGGCATTGATGTACTCCTACTGGGTGAAGCGCATGGCCAGCATCACGATAAAACACCAAAGAGATTTGCGTCGGTAGTCATGACGATAACGCTCATTTCGCAAATAAAAAGTTACATCGTCTTCTGCTGCCGATATTGACGCGGATCAATTTGGCTTGGAAAACCATGGCAGCCGGACGCTCTGTTTGTCGGTCCCAAGCGGCCTGATGTCCGCTTGGGGTGAAAAGCCGAAATGGCTGCGTTGAATGGCGATGTCTTTAGAGCACTGCTCTTATTTCACAGTGACAGCGATTCGCCGTGGTCTGGAAGCGTGAAGTCGGTACCGTGATCACAATCAGAAAATAGCGCAGGGATTGACATACGAGAGCCACTGCAACACAGAGGCACCTTCCTCAAGGGTATCGGTTTCGCTGTTCTGTGGCCGGAACTCCTGGCCATGGCGATCATTGCAGCCGCCCTTCTCACCATTAGCATCCTGAGGTTCAGAAAATTGCTGGAATGAATTCGCTCGTAACGAAGCTCATGGTTTGTCCGTTCCACAGGAACAACGCCTGAGCGAGCGGCTCATCGAAGGCCAATTGACTTGAATCAAGCATGAGCATCGCCGTCGGAGTAGCCTTTCAAAATTGACGGTCCCTGAGAGAATGGTTGCCCATGCCAATTCCTGAAGAAGGCGGAAATTCCCGCCGCGGGCTCTCGCGTCGAGCATTCGTTCGCGGATCGGCTCTTAGTTCAGCAGGTGCCGCCATGATTGACACAGCATCGGCCATCATCGGAGCAGCGCAGGCGAAGGAAGCCAATAAAGAACCGGTGATCGGGCCAGACCCTGCTCCAACCAGTCTCCGAGTTAATGGCGTAACGCGGCTGGTTCAGGTCGAGCCGCGGATGACGCTGGCCGAGGCCTTGCGCGGCCCACTTGGGCTCACGGGCACTAAAATCGCATGCAATCGAGGCGCCTGCTCCGCCTGTACGGTCTGGCTCGACGGCGTCACCGTCTGCGCCTGCATGATGCTGGCAATCGAGGTGGGCGGTCGCAGCGTGACGACGATCGAGGGGCTGGCGACAGACGACAAGCTTCACCCGGTGCAGACGGCATTCATCGAACATGACGCGCTGCAATGCGGCTTCTGCACCCCTGGAATGATAATGAGCTGCGCGGCGCTACTGGAGGACAAATCGGATCCAACCGCGGATGACGTCAATGCGGCGATCAGCGGGCATTATTGTCGCTGCGGCACTTACCCGCATGTCGTGACCGCGACGCTCGCAGCGGCCTCGGCGCGAAAGGCCTGATCATGGCTTCCGACGCAACGACCCGGCTCGAGATCTTTCCAAGCGGTATCGCAAGCGTCGGCCTGGGCGAAGTCAAGCGGCAAATCCCCGTCGGAGAGCCGCCGCCGCTGGCTCCGAACGCCCGTTTAGCGGTGATCGGCAAACCGGTGCCGCGGCAGAACGGGCGCGCCAAGGTCACCGGCGCCACGCGCTTCACGGTCGATGTCACGATTCCCGGTATGCTGCACGGCCGTATTTTACGGGCGACCCTGCCCCACGCCGAAGTTCGCGCCATCGATAGCGCCGCGGCTGCACGACATCCTGGCGTCCGCGCCATCATTCCGATGATCACTCCCGGCGATCCCGCGGCCTCGGTCGTTCGCTATATCGGCGCGCCGATTATCGCTGTCGCCGCCGTCTCCATGGCCGCGGCCGAAGACGCGCTTCGCCTCATTCGCGTCGACTACAAATCATTGCCGTTTGTCGTCGATATGGACAAGGCACGCGAACCGCCGGCCCCCGCGGTTTACGACAACGCTTCAGCTCCCCAGGGCCATGTCTCGGGATTTCCCGCAGCGGCAGGCTTGCCCGTCAATGGAAATGTTCGGGGGCCCGCAACGGAAGCTCGCGGCAATCCCGTCGAGGGCTTTGCAAGAGCCGACGTCGTCGTCGAAGGCGAATTTCGTACCCAGGTGCAGACCCATTGCTGTCTCGAGCCGCACGCGATCGTCGCGGATTGGCGCGCCGACGGCCTGACCGTTTACATGTCCACGCAGTTCACAGCGGGCGTCCGACACGAACTCGCGGAAGCCTTCGGCCTGCCGTTGAACCGTGTACGCGTGATCGTTGATGGCATGGGTGGCGGCTTTGGTTCAAAATCGTTACTCGGCAATTACGGTCGTATCGCAGTCGCCTTGTCGCGTCAGGCTCAAGCGCCAGTGCGCATCATTCTCGATCGCAAGGAAGAGCAAATGGACGCGGGCAATCGCCCGGGCACGTGGCAGCGTCTCCGCATCGGCGCCAAGCGCGACGGCGCCCTGACCGCCATCTCGGTCGCAAGCTACGGCACCGCTGGCGTCGCCCTCGGAGCCGGTATCGGCAACGTGGCGCAAGCGATGTATGCCTGCGCCAACTTCGAGGCCGCCCAGCATGACGTGTTCATCAATGCGGGTCCGGGCTGCGCGATGCGCGCGCCCGGCAACACTCCGGGTGCATGGGCCGTGGAGCAGGCGGTGGACGAGCTGGCCGAGCGCCTCTCCATCGATCCACTCGTGTTGCGCAACAAGATTGACCTGAGCCCGGTTCGGCGCGAGGAGCGCCGGATTGGTGCCGAGCGGATCGGCTGGCAGCAAAGGCGCGCACCCGGCGCTGATCGCGGACCGATAAAGCGCGGGATGGGGGTTGCTCAGTCGCTATGGGGCGCGAATGTGCAGGTCAATTGTGCCTGCGAAGTTCGCATCCTGCGCGACGGCTCGGTAGAGATACTGTCGGGCGTGCAGGATATCGGAACCGGAATCGGCACGGTGATGGCCCAGGTTGTCGCCGAAGTGCTCGGACTTCACGTCGACCAGATCACTGTCCGAATTGGCGATACCGAATTTCCTGCGGGGCCACCTTCGCATGGCAGCCGCACGACCGCCTCGATCACCCCCGCGGCCCGCATCGCCGCCTCGCGCGTTCTCCAATCGCTGTTTCACGAGGCCGCGTTGGCTCTAAACGCAGCTCCTGAACAACTCATCGCCCGCGACGGACGCATCCTCGTTCGCGATGACCCAGGCCGTAGCTTGGAATTTGCTGCTGCCACCTCGCGGCTACGCACGGACCGGATCAGCGCGGTCGCTTCGCGCAGTGATGATTATGCAGGCTTTCGCCGGCGCATGGATGATGCCGCGATCGCTCAAAAGGATCTCGGCGGCGTGCAGTTTGCCGCCGTCGCCGTCGACACCGAAACTGGCATTATACGGGTTGAGCGCGTGGTCGCGGTTCAGGATTGCGGCCGGCCGATGAACCCCCTGCTGATCGAGAGCCAGGTGCACGGTGGCGTTCTGATGGGGACGTCGTATGCCCTGTTCGAGGAACGCATCCTTGATCAACATACTGGCCGCATGGTCAACCCAAACCTCGAACAATACAAGCTGGCCGGGCCGCGCGAGACGCCGGCGATCGAAGTCATTGTGCTGGAAAATTATCAGGGCCAAAGCGCGACCGATGCCTACGGCATCGCCGAGCCGGCAACCATAGCGACTGCGCCGGCGATCGCGAATGCTGTCTACAATGCCATTGGCGTCCGTCTTCGCTCACTCCCCATGGCGCCGGCAGCAGTTTTGGCCGCGCTCGGCAAAGTCCCGTCGGGGAACTCACGGACATGAACCGTTTCTCCTGGACCAGCGCAGGTACAATTTCGGAGGCCGCAGCGGTGGCTTCAGCAACTGTAGCCGACGCAATGACGACAACCCGCGGCACCACGAACGGAAACGAGACATCCATCGTGAAGGCAGGCGGCATCGACCTTCTCGACCTGCTCAAGGAAAATCTGCTCGCTCCGACGAAGGTGGTGAGCCTGAGGGATGTCGCCGGCCTCACGACCATTGCTGAGCAAGCCGGCGGCTTACGCATCGGATCAATGGTCACGCTCGCCAACCTGGCCGCCGATCCTGTGGTTCGGTCCCGCTATCCGGCGCTGACCGATGCGGCACAGAATTCGGCAAGTCCACAAATTCGCAATGTCGCAACTTTGGGCGGAAATCTCCTGCAACGGCCGCGCTGCTGGTATTTCAGGGCGGCAGAATATCACTGCCTTAGAAAAGGCGGTGGTCATTGCTTCGCCGTATCGGGCGAAAACCAATACCACGCGATCTTCGATAATCAGGTTTGCGCCATCGTGCATCCCTCCACGGTCGCTACCGTGCTGGTCGCAATAGAGGCGAAGCTCGAGCTTAGGGATGCCGAGGGCGCTACCCGGACTGTCCTGCTTGAGGATTTCTTCGTCTCGCCAAATCAGGATCTGCAGCGGGAGAACGATCTGAAGCCACATGAAATTCTTACTGCAATCCTGTTGCCCGCACTGCCGGCCAGCCTCCGCATGGCGCATCTGAAGCAGGGCGAAAAGGATTCCTTCGATTGGCCCCTCGCCGACGCGGCTGTTGCCCTCAATCTCGATAGTAATGGAAGCTGCATCCGCGCCGCCGTTATCCTTGGGGCCGCGGCACCCGTGCCGCATCGGGCCAAGGCAGCCGAGAACGTTCTGATCGGCAAACGCGTCGATGACTCCGTAGCCAGGGAAGCCGCCCGTGCTGCATTGATTGGTGCTACACCACTTACCAAAAATGCTTACAAGCTCCCGCTATTCGAGACACTTGTCCGCCGCGCAATTTTAAAAACGGCAGTTCATTTATGACGCACGTACCGGATTCTTTACCGCTGCCTATGAGGACCACCATGTGGACGCGACGTGAAGCCAATGCAGGAATCCTCGCCAGTGCGGCACTCGCAGCCGCATCCGTATCCGCAGTCGCGCAGGGGCCGCGCGATCTGCCGCCGCCACGGAGCGAGGGCGGTCAATCCTTGACTGCGGCGCTGAAGTTGAGGCGTTCCATCCGCGAATATTCCGACCGGCCGCTTCCGGCGCAGGTTCTGTCCGATCTGTTGTGGGCAGCGTTCGGAGTTAATCGGCCAAGCGGCGACCGAACCGCCCCTTATTGGCGCCATGTGATGGTCATCGACATTTATCTTGCGATGGCCGACGGCGTCTGGGTGTACGAGCCGAAGACTCACGAGCTGCTGCCGCACTCGGCCGAAGACCTTCGCAAACAAACCGGGTTGCAGGATTTCGTCGCGACAGCACCGCTCAACCTTGTATACGTCGCTCACGGTGAACGCATGACCGACGTCTCTCCTGAAGAGAGACGTCTCTATGCGTCGGTCGACGCCGGTTTTATCGGCCAGAACGTCTATCTGTTCTGCGCCTCCGAAGGACTCGCTACGGTATTTCGCGCCGCGGTCGATACGACAAAACTTGGCAAGGCCCTGAACTTGCCCGAGCAACAGTTTGTTACCTTTGCCCAATCGGTTGGGTATCCGCGGGCCTGAGGATGCTGAGGCATCCCGCGAGGCATTTCCAAGAAGCAATCTCAACGCGCACAAGCCGTCAATGCAAATTCCTGTCGATGCTTCGGCCCATTTCAGCGCGTTCAAGCGATCGCTACGCCTTTTGTGGACGCCCCGGTTCGGCACCTACTACGTTGCCACCCTGCTTTCAAATATTGGAACGTGGTCACAGCAAATCGCCGAGCCGCGGTTGCTGCTCAGTCTGGGTGCATCTTCCTTTGTGATCGGCCTCGACGCTTCGTTCAGGCGGCGCCGGTCTGGATGTTGATATTGGCGGGCGGCATATTGGCGGATAAGGCCGATCGGCGGCTTGTGATCACCACGTTTCAGGCTATTCAAATGATGTGCCCGATCATTCTCGTGGGGCTGCTGCTGACAAAGTCGGTCGAGCCCTGGATGGTCGTCGTATTGTTGCTGGTCGTCGGCGTTACCGACGCGATCTCGATGCCGTCCTTTCAAACCATTGCGCCGTCCATTGTACGGCACGATCAGATCCCCAGCGCCATCGCCCTCAATTCAACGCAGTTCAACCTCTCGCGAATCCTCGGCCCGGCACTCGCCGGAATATTAATGGCGAGTGTGGGCGCCATAGGTTGCTTCGTTGCAAACGCAGCGTCTTACGTGCCATTCATTGCGGTGGCCTTGTGGATATTGCCGCGCGGAAGCACCGCAGCGCCCGCTGACCAGAAACTCGATCGGCGTCATTTGTTTGTGGGCCTTCGCAAGATACTGTCCACACCCGACATGAGGGGCGCGCTCCTGACAGTGCTGACCACAAGCATGCTATGCGGTCCGCTCATTATTTTCTGCCCGGTCCTTGTAAAAGATGTTCTTCAAGGAGACGCGAGCCAGTTCAGCATCGCCATCGGCGCGTTCGGCGTTGGCGGGTTGCTTGGCGCCGTCGCGCTACTCGGTGTCGACCCTGCCAAAGATACCCGAAGGCTAAGTTCGGGCTTTGCCGTTACTTACGGCATCATGACCGCATTAGCGTCGATGGCCCCATGGCTTTGGGCCTTACCCATCTTGTTGATGATCGGGGGCTTCTCGATGGCGGTCAGCAATACCTCGGCCAACTCGCTCCTGCAGTCAACAGCGCCAGCGCGGCTCCGTGGCAGGACCATCAGCCTGTACATGCTCGCGGTGCGCGGCGGGCTTTCCGTCGGCAGTCTATTGGCAGGTGTTTCCGCAAATCTGCTGGGAGTGCGTTACGCGCTGTTTATCAATGGCGCTCTCGCTGTGGCAACGCATTTCATCATCGGACGACGGTGGTTACGGGGCAGCCTGTCGTCCACCGAACCGACGCTGACGCTGCATTGATCGCCCCAAGAAGCCGACTGGCGGGCAGTGCGTGACAGAGATCAAGGAAGTCCACCGCTCCGGGCATATTCTTTCTTTTTTAGGCAACCCAAAGGAGAACTGTCATGGCAGAAGCAGCCACTAAATTGCCCATTAAAACCGAAGCGCCTCAGGCCGTACAGGTTGGCAAGACCACTGACTGGCAGCCCTTCGAGACTCTGCGCAACCAGGTCGATCGGCTATTTCACGATTTCCAGGGTGGGTTTCTCCAAGCCCCACTATTTCGTCCACTATCCGACATTAAATCCTTCTGGCGCCGGGACTTTGGTTTCAACGTCACGCCGGCGATCGATATCGTCGAGAAGGATGCAGCGTTCGAGGTCACAGCAGAGCTGCCCGGTCTTGATGTCAAAGATATCGATGTTCGACTTGCCAACGGCATGCTGACCATCAAGGGTGAAAAGCGGGAAGAGAAGGAAGAGAAGACCAAGGACCGATACGTGTCGGAACGTCGCTACGGTTCGTTCCGCCGCTCGCTGCAGGTACCCGGCAGCGTCGACGCCTACATGATCGAATCCAGCTTCAAGAACGGCGTCCTGACCGTCACCCTTCCGAAGTCTCCTGAGGCCCAGAAGAAACAGAAGACGATTCCCGTGACCGTGAAATAACCACAAACGCCGGTCTCCGCGCGTCAAGAATGGCCGGCGAGGCCGCTGAGACAGATAGCCCGCTACGACAAAGGGGCGGTGAAGCGCAAACGGCTGGCTGGACCCGAATTGGCGATGTGATCGATGGCAAATCAAGGCCCCATCGGAGGTAACAATGGATCTTAAAGAGGCTATCTAAAACCGCCGCGCGGTGCGCAATTTCAGGGCTGAACCAGTTAGTGAAAACGTGCTTCAGCAGCTCATTGATGCTGCTATCCAGGCGCCCAGTGCGGTCAATCAGCAGGCCTGGACGTTTTCCATCGTCCGAGACAAGGCGTTGCTTGCGCGCATCTCGCGTGAGGCGAAAGCCCATATGCTTAGGACATCGCCGTTCGCAGCGGCCTCGCCTCATTTTCAGGAGCTAGGTAATCCGGAGTTCGACATCTTCTATCATGCGCCCGTGCTGATCGTTATCTCGGCGCCGGCAGAAAGCCACTGGGGCGTCGAGGATTGCGCTCTGGCGGCGGAGAATTTGATGCTGGCCGCCTGCGCCGCGGGACTGGGAACATGCTGGATCGGTTTTGCGCAATCGTGGCTTGGAACGCCGGAGCGAAAAGCCGCGTTGAAACTGCCCGACGGCAGCAAGCCCGTCGCTCCCATTATCGTCGGACACCCCAAATCTCCGGCACCGGCCGTTCGGAGAAAAGAGCCGAAAATCAGCTGGGTTACTTAAGCCTTCTGGGGCTGTGCCAGGCACTTCTGTTCGAATTCACGGCGGTGACGACGCATTGCGGCGATCGACTTCTTCCGTGAGCGCTATAAGCCCCGGCGCTATGGTGACCGGGATTGCCGTTCCGCTCAGGCGACGCAACGGTTCAGGCAACTGAGCAAGGGAATGCGCCGCTTTTTGCCGGATATCAGCCAATGTCGGCGGCGAAGCAAGGCGCTGGCCGTGGCGCATGACCGGTATCAGCAGCGGCACGCCGGCCTGTCGATCATCCTGAAGAGCCAGCACGTCGCCGGTCATCCGGCCGTCGCCTCCAAAGCTGCGCCAGACCTGCTTGCGGCCGGGCCACGTGGCCTTTCCGGTCGATCGCTTGCGTCGCGCAATTCCTGCATATTCCTGGAGCTTATAGGCGCAATCGAGCGCCGGCGCATCAGAGGATGTGGTCAGGCTGGTGCCGACACCGAAGCCGTCGATCGGGGCATTTGCATCCAGCATCCTCATTAGTTCGTCCTCGTCGAGGCCTCCGCTTGCAAAGATCGTCACGTCCTGAAGGCCTCCCTCGTCCAGAATGCGCCGGACGCTTTTCGACAAAACGACCAGGTCACCGCTGTCCAGACGGACCCATGAACGGTAGTTCCCTCTTGCTTCAAGCGAGGCGCCAAATCGACGATCTTTCGGGCTGCGGCTTCCGTATCGTAGGTGTCGATCAGCAAGACCAGATTGTCCGGCCGCGAGCGGGCAAACGCCGAAAATGCGGAAGTTTCGTCGTCGTGCGCCTGAATGAAAGAGTGTGCCATGGTCCCGAAGACCGGAATGCCGAAATCCTTCCGTGCAAGGACCGTCGCGGTTCCGGCAAACCCCGCCAGATAGCTGGCTCGTGCTGCCATCAACCCCGCTTCCGCGCCATGCGCGCGTCGAAGTCCGAAATCGATCAACTGCTTGTCGGGAGCCGCAAGGACCATGCGAGCCGCCTTGGAGGCGACCAGTGATTGAAAATGGAGGATGTTGATCAGGCGGGTTTCGACCAGCTGGGCCTGCGGGAGCGACGCGGTCACGCGAATGACCGGTTCGTTGGCGAAGAAAATGGTGCCCTCCGGCATGGCATCGACGTCGCCGGTGAAGCGCAGGCTCGCGAGGTAGTCGAGGAAACCGTCCGTGAACCGATAGCTTTGGCGCAGCCAATCGATCTCAAGCTCTGAGAATTGCAAATGCTCAAGAAAGTCGATCGCCTGCTCGAGTCCGGCCGCCATGAGAAAGTTCCTGCGAGGTGGAAGCTTCCGGACAAAGAACTCGAACACGGCCGTATCCGTTTGGCCGTGATCCAGGTAGGCCTGGAGCATGTTCAATTGATACAGATCAGTCAGCAGAGCGCTTGTCGCGGGATACATGTGCCAATCCGATGGAACCGACCCATAACTTTCGGCGATCGTAAGGGGACGTTCGGCAGGAAATGACTCGGTCACGGAATTGCACGATTCACGCAATCGTGGCCGGCCTCGTGGCCGGGAAGCGCTTCAGAAGCGTCATGACTTCCTGATCGCTAACTTGACGGAAATCTCGATAGAAATAGCCGATCGCCCCGAATAGCTCCGGCGTCTCAAGGCAAATCAGGCTGTCTGCTTCCTTGCGCAATTGCGCGATCGTGTCCTGCGGCGCGACGGGAACGGCCAGCACCAATTCTTTTGGTTTCCGCTGGCGGATGGCCTGCAATGCGGCCCGTGTCGTCGCACCGGTAGCGATGCCGTCGTCGACGACAATCACGACCTGACCCGTAACCTCGGCCCGAGCGCGTTCGCCGATGTAGAGTTGGCGCCGGCGCTCGATCTCCGCAAGCTCCTCCGCACACACCTCATCAAACTGCTGCGCGGTCGTGCCTGAAAGCTCGATGACCTCCTCATTGCGGACCACGATCGGCGCTGCGCCATCGACTACCGCTCCCATCGCGAGTTCCGGCTGGGTCGGTACCCCGATCTTGCGGACCAGGATCAGGTCAAGCGGAGCCTCGAGCGCCGCGGCAACCTCCGCGGCGACGGGGACACCGCCGCGCGGCAGGGCGAGCACAACGGGATGACGGCCCTTATAGCTCGAAAGCGCCTTAGCCAGCCTGCGGCCCGCGTCTGATCTGTCTCGAAACACCATCATTGTCCGGCATCCAGATAGCCGGCATCTGCTTTCGTCGGCGGCTGATTTGCACTGACTAGATGTTTTTCAAACCACTCGGCGGCAAGCTCGATAACGGATTCCAGCGCAAAGGGTTCTGGAAATAGATGAGTGGCGCCCGGAACGATTTGGATCGTCTTTTCCCCCTCCAGACGCTCCAGGGCCCGTTGGTTCAATTCGATGACGCCGAAATCCGCACCCCCGACGATCAGGAGCGTCGGAGCCCTGACATGGGCCAGCGCATCACCTGCAAGATCAGGACGGCCGCCGCGCGAAACCACCGCGCCAACGCAATCGCCGAGCGCGCTAGCCGCTACGAGCGCAGCCGCCGCGCCCGTACTCGCTCCAAACAATCCGATCGGCAAATAGCCGACGTCCGGCACACTACCAGCCCAGCGGACCGCCTCTGTCAGCCGCCGGGCGAGAAGCTCGATGTCGAACACATTCCTCCTGTCGGCTTCTTCCTCGGGCATCAGCAGGTCGAACAGGAGCGTCGCGATCCCCCGACGATTGAAGGCCTCCGCCACCCGGATATTCCTTGGGCTGAATCGGCTGGATCCGCTGCCATGAGCGAAGATGACCAATGCATGGGCGGCGTCTGGACAGTTCAGGGTACCGGCCAGACCAAGCGGCGGAATCAGCACTTCTTGCGAAATCGGTCGCACCTTGCTCTTTCCCCGAGCCATGGCTGGCACTCCCTTTTCTAGAGAAACGCTACCTCTTGGATCGGAACTCACCTTGATCAGGGTCAAGCCGTGCCGGAGGGCTCCGGCTAGTTACTCCTTATGGCGCCTTTGCAAACGTCGGCGTGGACAGGGCAATCAGCTCCGAATGCGCCCACTCTCGGTGACAAAATCCGGTTTCTCAGCGATCCGGCAACGTATGCGTGCGTCCCCGAACAGATGGTGACCCACGAGACTCACATGTCCTGGGTTTTCATGGCGGGCGATCGCGTTTACAAACTCAAGAAACCCGTTCGTTTCGCCTACCTCGATTTTTCAACCCTGGACCGACGCGAAGCGGCTTGTCGCGCAGAAGATCTGCTTAACCGGCGGCTCGCACCCGATGTCTATCTGGGCGTCGTGCCGCTCACGGCCTCGACAACGGGTCTCGCGATCTCAGGCGATGGACCTGTCGTGGATTGGCTGGTCGTCATGCGCCGGCTTGAGGAGAATGAGACGCTTGAGGCGGCCTTGCGTGAAGGCTGGTTGAGGCCGGCACAGATCGATCGACTAGCGACAACGCTCGGCACGTTTTACGCGCATGCGCCTCGAGTCCAGCTTGAGCCCGAGTCCTATGTCGTCGGGTGGCAGAAGGCGCTCGCGGCGAACTGCCGCGTGCTCTTCAATGCCCGGTTCGGCTTACCCTTGGGACGTGTGGAACGGGTCGCACAGGTTCAGCGCCGGTTTTCAATGCAGCGATCCGCCCTGCTCCGCGAGCGGATCTCCGCGCGGCGGTTCGTCGATTCCCATGGAGACCTTCGCCCCGAGCACATCTGGCTGCGCGAACCCGTCACCATCATCGATTGCCTGGAATTCGACCCAAAGCTGCGGGCGAACGATCCTCTCGATGAGATCGCCTTCCTGCATCTTGAATGCGAACGCCTCGCCGGCCTGTGGGCTGCCGAGCGGATCAGGCGTCACTTGGCGCGTACCCTCGATGACGACGCGGCAAGCGGGCTTTTCCTGTTCTATCGCAGCCATCGGGCGATGTTGCGCGCGCGCCTATCGATTGCCCATTTACTCGATCCGAATCCCCGCACCCCGGAGAAATGGCCCCGCCTTGCTCAAGTCTATCTCAAGCTTGCCGCAGTCGATGCCGGGCGTCTCGAACGTCTTCTTGACACTCCTCGAAAGCTGCGGCCGCGCGCTTGAGTGAACAGCGGGATGGTTGACTTAGAATACCAGCAGATCGCCGAGCGGCTCGTCTTCGTGGAGCCTGCGTATTGCCTCCGCCAATAGCGGCGCTGCCCGCACGATATCGAGTTTGTCACGCACCGGGCCGGCCGGGAGACGGAATGCCGGAACGGCGTCGGTGGCGATGATACGATCGATAGCCGGATCGGCAAGCGCCGTTTCGGCCCCCGGCATGAACAGCCCGTGGGCAACGCATGCTAGGACCCGTCGAGCGCCACGCGTACGCGCGGCTCGCGCCGCCCGCACCAACGTCCCACCCGTACTAATGAGATCGTCGACGATGATGCAGGTTGCGCCGGTGACATCGCCCACGAACAGGTCGCCCGAAACAATCCCGGCGCTGCGGTGCTTTTCGGCAAACGCCTTGCCGACCGGACGGCCGATCGCCGCTTCCAGCGCTTCCCGCAACAGGTCTGCCCGCTTTCCGCCTCCCAGATCCGGCGAGATCACGCAAAGGGGTTCCTCTCCGATAGTTGCCTTGATCCGGGCGATCATCAGGGGCGCTGCCGTGAGCGCTACCGCGCGGCAACGGAATGCATTTTCGAAGGCGGCTTCGTTGTGTACTTCGAGCGTGACAACGGCATCGCAGCCCATCGCCTCGAATAGCGCAGCGGTGTAACGCGTTGTGACCGGATCATTCGCCTTGGTGCGCCGGTCCTTTCGCGAATAGCAGAGATAAGGCGCAATCGCGGTCACCCGCCTGGCCCCGGCGTCCTTTAGCGCTGCGATGAAGAACAGCAATCGGCAGAGCTTGTCGTTGGCGCTCTGTTGCGGACCACCGTGAAGGCTGTGGATCACGTAGACGTCGGCACCGCCAACTGGATCGAGTGGTCTTGCCTTATGCTCACCATCTTCGAACTCCCGCTCCTCATGCGCGCTGAGGTCCTGACCGAGCAGATTGCTTACATCGCGTCCAAGTTCACTCGTGCCGTTCAAGGCAAATAGCCGAAGGCGGTTACTCACAACGTGTTTTACGGCGGAAGGTGCCCAAATCGGCTTTTCCATCGCAGCACCTCATTCTTCCTCAAACAACGGTGGTGGAGGCCGATGGTGAGGCTCGGTCCGCTCTATCGGAGTGTTATCCTCCGCGGGCAGCTCACGTTCCACCTCGACCGGCTCATCTTCCAGCAATTTGGGAGCCTCATCGGTCTGCTCCGAATAAGACCTTCTCTGCTGCCGAGGCGGTTCACGTTTCGAAACGGGGCCGATCGATGCGGGCATCACGACATCCCTTCTGCAATCACCTGTAAACAAGCACAGGTACCTTCGAATGGGTCAGTACCTTCAATGTTTCGCTTCCCAGGACAATGGCGGCAACGCCGCGCCGGCCGTGTGACGCCATTGCAATCAAGTCACATCCACGCTTTTCGGCAGTTCCAATGATCACCTCGTACGGGGAGTCACCCTCAACCTGCAGAACATCGCAGGGCACGCCACGCGCTTTCGCCTTGAGCTGAGCGTCCGTGAGGATTTCCGCCGCGTGCGTTCGGGCTCGCCGTTCATACTCACTGCGGGTATCCGAAAGCTGGTCGGGATCCGTGGAAAACGCGTGGAACGGTGTCACAACCGTAAGCACGGTTACCTTCGCGTTGGCATCCCTGGCGAAATCCATGCTGTGTTCGACGGCGACAGTCGACAACGGCGACCCGTCGGTTGGAATGAGTATATGAGAATACATCGTTCCTCTCCTCGCATGCGGTTTGTAAGGATTGGACGCAACCAGCGCTTGATTTAGGTCAATAGTACCGTCCAGTTCAGAAAATCGCCTCTCCGAATAGCGGTCTCGCTCGCATGCCGGGCATCGTGGCCGCGCGATAGGACGGGGCTTACCGTTTCAAGAGCTTGCGCAATTCGGCGAGTGGCCGGGTATTCAGCACGTCGTTTGGGGTGAGCCAGGCGCGCCGCGCCTGATCGATCCCGAACCGCATACATTGGAATGCATCGATGGAATGCGCATCGGTCGAAACCGCCAATTTGACACCCGCGAGCCTGGCTGCATGGGCTTGAAGATCATTCAAATCGAGACGGTCGGGCTGCGCATTGATCTCGAGATAGCAACCGGCCGAGCGCGCGGCTGCGATCACGCGATCCATATCGATGTCGTATGGTTCGCGCTCGCCGATCAGCCGTCCGGTCGGATGCGCCAGAATTGAAACATGACGATTTTCCAGCGCTCGGACGACCCGATCGGTCTGCGCCTTCCGCGGCAGATCGAAATAGGAATGCACCGCGGCCACCACGATATCCAGCTTCGCCAGACTTGAATCCGGCAGGTCGAGACTGCCGTCCTTCAGAATATCAACCTCGATACCCCGGAGGATCGTAAAGCCCTTGAATTTCTCGTTTAGCCGATCGATCTCGTGGATCCGCCGTGCCAGGCGCGCCGGATCGAGGCCGTGAGTCATGGCGACGCGGCGGCTGTGGTCGGTCAGAGCCATGTATTCATAGCCGCGCGCCCGCGCCGCTTCTGCCATTCCAGCGATAGGGACCGTGCCATCAGTCCAATCGGAGTGTACGTGAAGGTCGCCTTGGATATCGGATACCTTCACCAGCTTTGGCAGCTTGCCAGCCTGGGCCGCCGCGATCTCCCCGCGATCCTCACGCAGTTCCGGCTCGATGAAAGGCAGTCCGAGCTTCTCATAGACGTTCTCTTCCGTGGCGCCGGCAATCCGGCGCTTGCCGGAAAACAAGCCATATTCGTTCAGCTTCCAGCCGTGCTGATTAGCAAGCCCGCGCAATGCGATGTTGTGAGCCTTGGATCCGGTAAAATATAGAAGCGCCGCGCCATAGCTTTCCTCCGGTACTGCACGGACGTCGACCTGCAGCCCCGAACGCAGCATCACGGTGGTGCGGGTCGCCCCGTGGGCTGCGACCTGTGCGACGTTTTCATATTCGACCAGCTTGTTGCCGACCGCGGCGCCAGTCTTTGTCGTCACCAGAACATCGAGATCGCCAACCGTGTCGCGGCGCCGGCGATAGCTGCCGGCGACGACAACGCGTCCGCTACCGCGCAAATAGCCCACCGGCGCCTCAGCCTCGGCTTCCGCGATCGCGAGCTTAAATCGCTTGGCCGGTTGCGGCTTTTCGAGCGCCCCAAGCAGCTTCTTCTCGATGACGGGCCCGAATCCCCGAAGCTCGTGCAATCGTCCGGTCTTGATGGCGCGGCGAAGGTCGCTGAGCGTGCGCACTTTCAGCCGGTCATAGAGCAGCTTGATGCGCTTGGGCCCCAGTCCGGGGAGAGCCGCCATGTCGCCCAGCTCGCCGGGCATTTTTTTCTTCAATGTATTGAGCAGATCGAAATGCCCGGTCTTGACGATATCGGCGATCTTGCCGGCCAGGTCTTTGCCGATGCCTGGCAGCTCCGACAAATCGCGTCCAGACTTCAACAACGCGCCAGCCGCCTTGGGTAAGCCCTCAATGACGCGCGCAGCACGGCGATAGGCGCGCACACGAAACTGGTTTTCTCCGCCAATTTCGAGAAGCTCGGCGGCCTGATCGACATGGCCGCGATTTCGGCATTCTGCACGGGCATGTCCGGCCTCCAATCGAAAGGCGGCTGATGCAGACCAAAACGGCTCAAACCCGTAAGCCGTGCTTCCCGAGAAGCTTCACGGTGGTAGCCTGCGGCCCCTTTTCGCCGATCTCATCAGCAAACATGACGCGGGCACCGACAGCCAATTCAGAGAACTTTCCGTCAAGGACGCTGTTGCGGTGGAAATAGATCTCATGGCCATCATTTGCGCGTAGAAACCCAAACTCCCCCGCGGGGTCAAAGCGTACGACGGTGCCGATCGCCTGACCTTCGTGGGCCTTGACCATTCCTTCCATACGCCGCGCGTTATCCTGAAGTCGCCGGCGTGCCCGCTTGAACGCGTCATTGATTGCGAACGACAAATCAGAATGTCGTTCGTCCGCCTTCGGTGTCCGCCCGATATCGACTTCACGCCCATCCGGCAGTGCCAGGCGGATATTAATGTCGTACTGGCCGCCGGTTTGGTGACGCTGGCCAGGACCTTTCACGACAATCCGGCATGCCGTAATACGGCCGTAACGTTGTTCGAGCTGCTCGACATGCCGCGCAATCACGTCGCGCGTCTCTGGACTAGCGGCCATTTCCTGAAATTCAATTTCAACCGGCGTTTCCATTACTCTCTCCACCAATAGGCATCGTGTAATAAGGAAGTCGCAATTCCGAGCCGATCGTATCGCGCGTCCATTAGTGGGATACGATACCGCCTGTGAGATGCTTTTCGATTTCGCCGACCGGATGCTTGGTCAAATCCTTGTTTACTTCAGCAACGATGCAGGCTTTCACGTCGGGATGAAATGCGAGCCGCAGTTCTGCAAGCGTCCGCGGCGGAGCCACGACAAAGAGCTTTTTTACATTGCTGGCACGAACAAGCCGTTCCATGGCCGCAGCGACCATACGAACGAAGTGCTGCTCCTCGAGTTCGTGCCAATCGGTCGGTTCCACGGCGCTTCTTCCGCCGGTCCGGGAAGCCTTGCTGATGCGCCCGGGCCGTTCGGTGCCCTGCTCATGACTTGGCGGGTTCTCGTCGACGAAAACCCTTTCGGTCTTCAGATACGGGAATCTCGCATCGCCATCGTTACGCAAAAACAGCGCCCTTCGGCCGTCGCCGACGAACACAAATGCATCATGCGGAATTTTGAGATCCATGTTTTCTCCGACGGGATATGGGCCGGCCGAAGGTCTACTGCCGAAGGCCACTAAGAAGCTATGGTAAGTCGATCCCTCACGTTCTTCACGCCTGGGGCTGACCAGGCCGCACGCTCTACCGCAGCCTTCTCCTCCCAGCTCTGCACCTTGCCCTCCAGCAGAACTTCGCTGTCATCTCGGACAGTAACGCGTATTCCCTTGGCTTCCACCTCGGCATGCCGCTTCAAGGCAGCTTCGATTTTGCTTTTTACATTCTCGGCTTTCGCGTGAGGCTCGATTTCAATGTTATTGATTACGCCATGCACGCCCGAGAGCCCTCGAATGCTGCGCTCGGCGTTGCTCTTCTGATATTGCCAATTTACTTTGCCGGACAAGGTAACCAAGCCGCCGTGCACCGTGACCTGGATTGCTTCACTCGGAACGACACTGTCCCATGACAGCACATTGAGTGCGCGTTTGACGATCTCGTCATCGGAGGCCCGAGTTCTCCGACGAATCAATAACCTCGATCTCATCCGCGATGCCGTGCACGCCCTTGACCCGGCGTGCCGCGGCCACAGCCGCGAGCTTCTGCGCATAGCTGCTGACATGTCCGGTGAGCGTTACAACGTTCTGGTCCACTGCTACCCCAATATGGGCTGCGTCAACAATGGGCTCATAGGCAAGCTCATCCAGAATGTCGTCGCGAAGTTTGAGCTCGTTCATGGTCAGCCTCCTCAAACCCTAGACACTTCTCATTATCGCGAACAAGGCAGATTCCCTTGATGCAGGTCAATTTTTCGATTTGAATAGAGCGAATATAGATGGCTGTCTGTCAGACCCGTCTGAAGGAAAATTTCTTGCTTTTGATCGCGCTGCTGGAGCGCGCCTCATGGATCAACTGAATGGCGACCATCAGCGCCGGGATTCTGATGTACCGCCACAGCGCCGGCGGGTTATCCGTTCTCCTCGTCCACCCGGGCGGACCTTATTGGCGCAACCGCGACATCGGCGCCTGGTCAATTCCAAAGGGTGAACTGAACGACGGGGAGGATGCAGAGACCGCGGCGAGGCGCGAATTTAAGGAAGAACTCGGAACCAAAGCGATTGGCCCGCTCCATCCGCTTGGCGACATCCGTCAGCGCTCCGGGAAAATCGTTCGTGCCTTCGCGCTGGAGGGTGATCTCGATGTGAGCGCCGTGCGCAGCAATGACGTTCCGATCGTATGGCCTCCACGAAGTGGTCGCATCATCTATGTTCCCGAAGTCGATCGCGCGGCCTGGTTCAATCTTCCTCTCGCCCGAAAGAAGATATTGGCTGGTCAGAGGCCACTCCTGGAGCGTCTTGAGATGCTCACCGACGCGCCTTTTGCGCGAACGTGAGCGATAGCTCGGCATTTCGTCGGATCAAATTGATTGAAGAGATCCGGAAGGCCCCATCACCACGCACGGTCCCTTGATCCGGATCAAATAGACCGGCCCACGGATGAGACAACCTATTTGTAAGAGGTGGTCAATGCAGCTTAGCTCAAGCGCCTTTCCTAGCGGCTCAACGATCCCGCGGCGGTTCACCTGCGATGGAGAAGACCTCTCCCCAGCCCTTGACTGGACGTCCGCTCCTGCGACCACCCGCAGTTTTGTCTTACTCTGTGACGATCCGGATGCGCCCGCTGGCAAGTGGCACCATTGGGCCGCTTACGACATTGATGCTGACCGAACCATCCTTGCCGAAGGTGCCGGCCGTGACAGCGGCGCGGCGCAATTCAAGCAGGCCATCAATGATTTTCGTCGGGCAGGTTACGGCGGTCCCTGCCCACCCCATGGTCACGGGCGTCACCGCTACCACTTTCGCTTGCTGGCCCTTTCGGTCGATCGCCTGTCGGTTGGCGGCAAGCCCTCCTGCAGCGAGGTCGAGCGAGAGGCACGCAAGCACGTCGTCGCAGAGGCGACCCTTATCGGGATCTATCAGCGATGACGTTTTCGATACGCTGTGCTGATCGGGTGCCCTACTTGCTCGATCTAAGTTTCGCCGCGATATACGCGACCGCCCCGTCGAGTGTGACAAGTTTCGGATAGTCGAGCTCGGGTATCTCGACGCCGAGACGGTGGTGGATTGCCGTGATGAAATTCAGGAAATCCATGGAGTCAATGTCAAGGGTCTCGCGCAAATCCCCGGCAGGATCGATGGTCGCCAGATCGACCTCCGGTGCGATATTGTTGAGCTCTTCCTGCACTACCTTGCGAATATCGAGGTCATTCATAACTTGTCTGACTCCTGCAGAAGCCTGCCGATCTCGGCCAGGAACAGCGCGCCGGCGTGTCCGTCGCTGACGCGATGGTCGGCAGACAGTGTGATAGTGACTATCGAGCGCGGTCCGATGGCACCATCAACGACCCATGGCCGCGTCAAGATCTTGCCAAAGCCGACAATCGCCACCTGGGGCGGATAGATGATGCCGTATAACGCTTCGACGCCGCGTTCCCCAAGGCTCGTAATGGTGATTGTCGGATCCGAGAGTTCCGAACTGCGAATACGACCGGCCCGCGTGCGTTGAACGAGGTCGCGCATGCGCGCCATCAATTCATCGAGTGAGATTTGATCGGCGTCATGGAGCGCTGGCGCAGCCAATCCTCCACCGCGAATCGCGATTGCAACGCCGGCATGCACTGCGCCGGCCTGTTCAAATTTGTCATCGCGGTAAAAGCCGTTGAAAGCGGGAAAACGGCGCGCGGCCAAGGCGACCGCCCTGATGGCGAGCGCTCCGATCAGCAGTCGGCTGTCCGGCGCAAGCGTCGCGTTCTTCTGCATCAGCCATTGCTCGCTGGCCGTGACGTCGACCTGGTGCTCGAGATAATAGTGGGGGATTTCCCGCTTCGACCGCGCCATCGCGGCTGCAATGGCCGTTCGCATGGCGTCGAGATCAAGCCAGAGCGCCCGCTTCTTTTCAGGTGGAGCAACGGCCTTGCCGAGATGGCACTCGACATCCGAATAAGTGATCTCCCTCACAGGACCGCTTCCGGTCACCGTCGAGAGATCGATCGCATGCGCCTCGGCGAGCCGCCGCGCGGCTGGCGATACTCGCACGCGCGGCACGGCGGCTAGCGCAACCGGCGGGGGCGATGGTGGCGCAACGGCTACCCGCACCGAGGGCGGCGGCGTAAGCGGGACGGACGGGGCTGCTGGGACAGACGGCGCTGCCGGCGCTGCGGCTGCTGCCATGGCACCAAGTGGCGGTTCGAGTTCTGTTCGAATTCGCGCCAGCGGGGTTCCAACGGGCACCTTGGTGTTCAGTCCAACAAGAATTTGTTCGATCTTGCCGGCCTCGAAGACTTCGATCTCGATCGCACCTTTCTGCGTCTCGACCACGGCGACGACGTCGCCACGTTTGACCTGATCGCCGGGCTTGACCAGCCATTCCACCAGCGTGCCTGCTTCCATATCGGCACCGAGGGAAGGCATGCGGAAATCCACGGCGTTTCCTCTACGATTTCCGAAGTGCGGCCTTGGCGGCAGCGACAATCCCAGGCACCTGCGGGATCGCCGCGCTCTCCAGGTGGCGGGCGTACGGAATCGGCACCTCCGCGCTGCACACGCGGCCAATCGGAGCGTCGAGTTCCCAGAAAGCCTGCTCAACGATACGCATGCCGATTTCTGCCGACAGGCTGCCGCTGCGCCAGCCCTCGTCGACGATAACTGCACGGCGGGTCTTGGCGACCGACGTCACGATGGTCGCGTCGTCAAGCGGCCTCAGGCTGCGCAAATCGATCACCTCGGCATCGATATTCTCGTTGGCGAGCGCGGCGGCCGCTTCCAGCGTCTTCCACAAGGAACCGCCATAGGTGATGAGCGAAATATCGCGCCCGGGACGCCGAACCGCGGCCTTGTCGATATCAACCGGGCCGGCGTCCTGAGCCAACTTGTCCGTCATGTTGTAAAGCATGACGTTTTCAAAGATCAGCACCGGATCAGGCTCCTGAAGCGCCGTCCACAACATGCCACGCGCATCTTCCACGGTCGCCGGTGCGAGCACCTTGATCCCTGGGATATGCGCATACCAACCTTCGAGGCTGTGCGAGTGCTGGGCTGCCACTTGGCGACCGGCCCCGGTCGCCATGCGGATGACGAGCGGCACGCCGAACTGATTTCCCGACATGTGGCGCACCGTGGCGGCGTTATTGAGGATTTGGTCGAGCGCGAGGAGGCTGAAATTCACCGTCATCAGCTCGACGATTGGGCGCATGCCCGCCATCGCCGCACCGATCCCGGCGCCAGTGAAGCCGGATTCAGACAGCGGCGTATCGCGGATCCGCTCGGGACCGAACTCGGCCAGGAGACCCTTGCTTACCGCATAGCAGCCGCCATAGCGGCCGACATCCTCACCCATCAAGAAGACACGTTCGTCGCGCCGACATGCATCGCGAATAGCCTCGCGCATCGCGTCGCGATAGGTGATCTCGGTCACTGCGGGCTGTATCGTCACTTGTTCCATCGGACCTCGCTGACGGGCTCGCTCGCTTTGTCTGCGTAGGCAAACCTGGTGAGCTGCTCGACCGGCTCCCACGTTCCGGCCTCAGCGAAAGCGACGGCCTCGGTGATCTCCGCCGCCACGTCGGCCTCGATACGCGCCAAGTCGTCCGCATGAACCATGTGGTTGGCCTCCAGCCATGCCTGAAAACGCACGATCGGATCCTTGTGCCGCCAAGCTTCGATCTCGGCCTTGTCGCGATAGAGCTGAGCATCGAACATCGAATGTGCGCGCAGCCGGTAGGTGTGGCATTCCAGAAAATAGGGCTTACGGCTCTCGCGTACGGCATGCACTGCCCGACGGGCGGCTGCCTCGACGGCGATGACATCCATGCCGTCGACTGTCTCCGAAGCGATCCGGTAGCAGGCCGCTTTGCGCTGGATGTCGGTCTCCGATTCCGTAAGAGCCAAGGCCGTTCCCATGGCGTAAAGGTTGTTTTCGCACACGAACAACACCGGCAGACCCCACAGTGCGGCCAGATTCATGGTTTCGTGAAATTCACCTTCAGCAACAGCGCCGTCGCCGAAGAAACAAGTCGTCACGATGTCGCTGCCCCGCATGCGATCGGCGAGCGCGAGTCCGATCGACAATGGCAGACCGCCACCCACAATGGCATTGCCGCCATAGAAATTTGTTGCTCTATCAAACAGGTGCATCGAGCCGCCGCGGCCGCGGCTACAGCCCTCCAGCTTTCCGTACATCTCCGCAAGCGCCGTGGTCATCGGAACGCCGCGCACCAACGCCTGCCCATGCTCGCGGTAGGTAGCTACGATTCGATCACGCTTCTCGAGCACCGGTATAACGCCGACGGCAATCGCTTCCTCGCCGTCGTAAAGGTGCAGAAAGCCCCGGATCTTTTCCTGCGTGTAGAGCTCTGCGCACTTGTCCTCGAAACGACGGATGCGGATCATCTGCTTCAATAAGTCCAGCATATGATCGCGCGACAGGCGCGGCTTGTCGGTTGGCACCGTCATCGCTCCTCGCTTTCGAGCGTCGAGATGTCGCCCTCCAGAAGGCCCAGCTCACGGGCCTTGAGCAAGCGGCGCATGATCTTGCCGCTGCGCGTCTTCGGCAAATTCTGGCGGAAAGCGATATCCTTCGGTGCAACTGCCGGGCCGAGACGTTGGCGCGCATGGCCAAGCAATTCCTTGCGCAGCGCCTCGCTGGGCGTGAAACCGTCCTTGAGCGCAACATAGGCCTTGACCATTTCGCCGATGGTCGGCTCGGGAATACCGATCACGCCTGCCTCGGCAACGGCGGGATGCTCCATCAGTGCGCTTTCGACTTCGAACGGACCGATGAGATGGCCGGCACTCTTGATCACGTCATCAGCCCGGCCGACAAACCAGTAATAACCCTCGTCGTCGCGCATCGCGAGATCGCCGGTAAGATACCAGCCACCGACGAAACACTTCCGGTAGCGTTCGTCCTCGTTGAGATAAGCGCGCATCATCGACGGCCAGCCCGGGCGCAGCGCGAGTTCGCCCACCGCCATCGGCTTCGTGATTTCGCGAACCGTGCCGCCCTCGATGCGCTCAACGATGCCGGCTGCGATACCAGGCAGCGGGCGGCCCATTGAGCCCGGCTTAACGTCCATCGACGGATAGTTGGAGATCATAATTCCGCCAGTTTCGGTCTGCCACCAGTTGTCGTGGAACGGTTTGCCGAAGGCCTCGACGCCCCAAACCACGGCTTCCGGATTGAGCGGCTCGCCGACGCTCGCCATCACACGCAGCCTGGATAAATCATACCGCTTGGTGATCTCGGCCCCCACCTTCATCAACATGCGGATAGCCGTTGGCGCCGTGTACCAAACAGAGACCTTCTGCTCCTGCAGGATGCGATACCAGCGTTCCGCGTCGAATTCGGCCTGGTCGACGATCATGGTCGCCCCATTGGTAAGTGGAGAGACGATCCCGTAGGATGTCCCCGTCACCCAGCCCGGGTCGGCCGTGCACCAAAAGGTGTCGTCCGAATGCAGATCGAGCGCAAGCCGTCCGGTGATATGATGAGCGACGACCGCCTCATGGACGTGCACAACACCCTTGGGTCGTCCGGTCGTTCCGCTTGTAAAGTGCAACAAAGCCATGTCTTCGGAACCCGTCCCAACGATCTCGAACGAATCCGACGCCTGCGCCAATGCTGCGGCCAGTTCGATCGTGCCCTCTGGAAGGGTGTTTGAACATTCAGTCAGAAAGACATGCTCTAAACTTGCGAGTTCCTTTCGCCAGGGCTCGATCTTCCGCCGGTAAAATGCCTCAGACGTAATAAGCGCCTTGGCACTGCCGATCGTCATGCGGGCTTTGATCGGCTCCGGCCCGAACGCCGAAAACAGCGGCGAGAAGACGCTTCCGTTCTTGAGTGTGCCGAAAGCGCCGATGTAAAGTTCGGGTACGCGGCCGAGCAAGCAGAAAACGCGATCCGCCTTCGCTACCCCGCGCTGTGCCAAAATATTCGCAAACCGATTCGTCGCCGAGCGGAGCGCCGCGTAGCTGTAGTCGCGTATTTGATCGTCGCGGCCAATCCAGCGCAGCGCCAACTTCTGCCCGCGACCCGCCAGGACATGCCGGTCGATCGCCTCGTGGGCGATGTTGAGTCCGCCACCCGGCGTGCCGTCGAGAAGCGCCCGCGCCTGCGGCCAAGCAAATTGTCTGGCGTACGCGTCATAGTCTTCAAGGTTGGCGCCGATGTAATCCTCAGGGCGCTTCCGGATACGCTGCCATTCCATCACCGACCTCGAGGCAATTTTGCGTGAACAAGATACATTGTCGATGCGGGGCAACTTTGACGTGGGTCAAGCTCAAGGGCCGGCCGGTGCCGGGCCTGAGGCTTCCAGGATGCGTGGCACCGGCCTGGTGGTCGGCGTGTTGCGTCCCGGACTGTGCCCTGCATTGATCACACTCATGTTCCGACCTGGTGTGGCCGGCCGGCGCTGTCACCGGTGGGCTTCGCGCCGTCGGCCTCGAAGATTGCATCGCACAGGCGCTGGAGCATCGGCACGCCGCGGACTTCAGTCTCAAACAGCGGCACGATGGCGCGGACACCGTCGCCGAACTCTTTCCAGATTGTCTTCATGTGTTCCTGCTGCATGGCCATTCGGGTCTTTACGAACTCGGCGGTGTCCGTGCCGACCGACGCAGGGTTGATGACCATGTTGACGAGAACACCGCCCACGGGAATCCCAAAGTCCTTGAACCACTGGATGAAGCGCGTAACTACTGCGATCGGCAGCGCCTCCGGCAACGTAATGAAGAAGAACGTCGTGAGCGCTGGGTCTGTGAGGAGCACGCGCGCGTGCTCCATGCGATCGCGGAAGGAGACGAGATAGGTCATCAACGGATCCTCTTCCTTCTTCTTCGTGAAGGAGAGCAGCTCCCGCAGGCTCCGCGCCTCCTCGCGGCTTTTGAGCATCTTGTTGACCCACAGCGCATAGACCTTGGACATGCCGAGCAGGCGCCGCGCGTTGGCGGTGGGAGCGGTGTCGAAGACATAGACGTCGTACTCGTTCTTGAACATGAGGTCGATCATGTTCTCGAACATCGCGGACTCTTCAAAGGCGGGGTTCATCGTCGCCGACTCGACAAACTCGTCGGCCTTGGTGGTGATGTCCGCGAACTTGAGGAACCAACGGATCTTCTCGCGGATCTCCTGCTTGCTGCGCTCGATGCTTTGCCGGGTGTCGATCTCGTAGGACCAGAGGTTGGGCACACCCTCGACGGCAACATGCTTACCCAGCATATCCTGGCCAAACAGGCTTGTCAGACTGTGCACTGGATTGGTTGACACCAGCAGCGTACGGCGTCCCTGCCGAGCGAGCCCGATGGCGGCGGCAGCGGCAAACACTGTCTTGCCTACACCGCCCTTGCCGCCGAAGAAGAAGTACTTCAACGTGGGATGTTCCCGGAGGTACCGGCCCATCGGCATTGTGATCTCTGCCATGGTAAACCTCCGCTAGGCGAACATAATGGTGGCGAGCTTCTCGATCATCGCCAGCCCCGTGACATCACGCTCCATCTCCGGCACGAGCGCCAGCACCTGGTCGTCGAACGCTGTCCGGATGTCCTTCAGATGGCGGTCCTGCATCTCGATCCGGCGCCGCAGATACTCCGGAATGTTCTGGTTCAAGAGCTCGTGCGGGATCACCCGGTTCACCACGTAGCCTGCCACCGGCACGTTGAACTGCGCGAACATTCCGGCCGCTTTTTGCGTATCGCTGATGATCCCGGCTTCCGGAATCACCACAAAGAAAAAAGCTGTCTTCGCTTTGTCCGTGAGTATCCCGGCCGACGTGTTGATACGATTCTTGATGTACAATAGCTCCTGCAAGATCTGATCCTGCTCGCTCTCCTTCTCGCGCCGCAGCCTGCTCACCATCTCCTCGTACTCCCGCATCTCCTCCCGCAGCTTGGTGATCTTGTTGATCCACTCGTCGTAGACCTTGGCCATCGACAGGTAATAGAGCGCGTGACCGAGGGGGACGAGATCGTAAATGTAGTAGTCGTAGTCGCCCTTCATGACCACGTCCACCACGGCGTCGAACATTGCGCTCTCCTCCATCGCAGGCTCCGCGCTCGCCGCCTGGATGTAGTTCTCGATCTCCTCGGGCACTGCCGGCATCCCGTACATGTCCAGGATTTTCTGCCGGATTTCCTGCTGGTATTTCCGGATGTGGCTGTCCGCGTCGATCTCCTGGGCCCAGAGGTTATTCATAATTTGTACGGGCCCCTTGCCGAAGATGTCGCGCTTGAATATGTCGGTGAGCGACGCCTGCGGGTCCACGGAAAACACCAGCACCTTCTTGCCTTGGCTCGCAAGCCAATATGCTGCCGCCGCGGAAAAGGTGGTCTTGCCAACTCCACCACCGCCGCCGAACATGATGTACCGGCGTTCGGGATGCTTCAGAAACACGTCCTTGAAATTCATCATCGCCCCCTAGAACATCGCATCCGCGACGTCCTTCTCGCGCAACATGCGCCGCTTCCAGGTAGCGATCTGCGGCACGACGTAGGGTAGGAGCCGGAGGCTGTAATACGGCGGCAGGACCGGGACCCCGAGTAAATCTCCCATGGTAATGAGGATAAAGAGGTGCTCCATTGACGCCCGCGTACGGAGCGCCGCGCGGCTCATGTCGTGGGCGGCCATTCCGTAGAGAGTCTCTCGGATGGTCTCCAGCCAACTCTTCTCCGCCTCTGCCTTTTCTTGGTCGGTCATAGCCATTTCCCTCTCATAATCCGTGCAGGCTCATAATCCATGCAGGTGATGCTCGTGGTCGCTTCCCAACTCGCGCTCACGAAGAATTTCGCGTTTCCATGCCTCGATCTCCGGTACCACCCACGGCAACAAGCGCAGCCCGTAGTAGGACGGCAGGATGGGTACCCCGAGCATGTCGCCGAACACGCCGACCATGAACAGCTTTTCTATCGAGGCACGCATTTCCAGCGCCTGCTGCACGAACTCGTAGGAAGTCATACCGAAAAGGAATTGGCGCAGCGTTTGGCTCCACCCGGAGGCGGAGGGCGTGCTATCATCTCGCTGCATGACTGAGCTCATCAGTATCACCGCGATCGTGGTCGTCGCCTGGTTCGCCGCCGGGACGATCTGGAATATCAGCAAGGGACGCGCGCTCATGCGCTGGATGCAGGGCGGCCTCCCGGCGCTCGGCGAGCGCACCACTGTGCGCTGGCTGGGCTCGACCGCGGTCGAGATGGTGATCCGCGACACCAACGCCCCGTTCGCCGGTGCGACGGTGATCATCTTCCTCGAGGCACGCGATACGCCCTGGATGTGGGCAATCGGCCGCAGCCGCGGCCGCCGCGACACACTCATTATCCGCGGCAACCTGCGCAAGGCCCCCGCGGTCGAACTCGAAGCGCTCGATCCCACAAGCTGGTCCGGTCGCGACGCGCTGCCACGCGTACCGCCGAACTGGCTGGTGCGCCGGCCCGAATCCCCCGGTGGCATCGTCATCCATTATGAGAGCGCCACGGAACTCACACAGGCCGACAGACTGATGGCCCTCGCCCAGCAGGCCGGGCTGGCCGTACGGCGGCTGTCGGTGCGCAAGATCGAGCCAAACTTCCAGCTTCATGTCTCCTTGCCCGATTGCCGGCAACCAGCGCGCGATTTCTTCGATGCCGTGCATGCCCAAGCCGATCACGCGTTCGCCTGACACCATTGGATCCACCTATTCCGCCGGACGCAGAGCCCGCCCCGCATGATGCGCGCGGTAGCGGAGGTAGGCCTTGTACCCGTCCCATCCGATGACGATTGCCGCCGCGAACAATAGCGCGGACACGACGATCATGGCCCAGGCACCTGCCACCGGCAGGCCCGTCATCTTCGGGTTCGCCGCGATCGTCACGTAGAGATTTCTCGCCGTGACAACGGTGGCCGCCAGCGTGGTCACGTACATGAAGATCATCGGCAGCGCGGCAAAGCTGGGATTTCGATTCTCCGACTTGAGCCACACTGACACCACGAGGAGGCTCAGAGCCGCCATCAGCTGGTTGGATGCACCGAACATCTGCCAGAGATAGACCCACGTGCCGGTAAGCACGAGAGCGGCGGTAAGGGCCATCGAGATGATGCTCGACACGTGCATGTTCCGCACGAGCGGAACGGCGTCGCCGATCCACTCGGTGAGCGTCACCCGCATCACCCGGAAAACTAGGACGGTTACCGTGAGCACGATAATCACAAAGGTGCCGAATCCGAGCGCGGTGCCGAAGATTTCGGGGATGAGCCCGAAGCTTCCGGCGTAAACGAGCTTGCCGACGCCGAGCGCGAACCGGCCACCGCCACCGCCGACACCGGCGATGGAGACGGCGGTGAGCGACAACAGCGCTAACGCGTTTTCGCCGAACATCGAACCGGCACCGACCGGCAAGCCATCGGTCTCATATTCGAGTTGCCGGGCCGTCCCGATCGAGCCGACGAGCGAATGCCAGCCCGAGATGGCACCACAAGCGATGGTCACGAAAAGCATGGGCCATAGTGGTTGCCACGCCTTGCCCTCCTCGATTGCGAAGCCGAAGTCCTTGAAGGCAGGCAGTGTGAATGCACCGATGAGGTTGCCGGCCGCGTCCTTCGTCCCAAGCAGCGGCGCGACCACCATGCCTGCCGCGCTAAGGAGGATGGTGATGAGCATGATCCAAAAGCCGATATAGGCCACCGGCTGCGCGTACCGCCAGATCGGCAGATTCGCCCCCAGGTAGCTGAAGGCGAACAGGAATATCATCCAGAAGAGGTAATTAGGCAGCGTCTTGAGCCCGCCGGTGACCGCATCATACGCGGGCGTGGTCGGGCGTGTGCCGTCCGCACGCGGCGCCGGAATTCGCGGATCGGCCAGCGTCGGGTCCACGACCGTGAACAATGGCTGCTGGCCGGTGATGCTGTCCACCTTGTCGTTCACCCATGTCACCGCGGCCGCCACCGGACCGTTTACGAACGCGCCGCTCGCGTCCCGATGCTGTCCCATCGGACCGACCGCCATGGCGCCCAGCGTCACGGCGACGACGAGGACCGTGACGGCGGTAATCCCCATCCTCCACCGGTACATCATCTGACCGGCGAGAAGCCCCATCAGGCCGAGCATCACGATGCCGAACGGGACGTCGGGTCGCGCCGACAGGGTGGCCGCCAGAATTCCGACGAACGCGCCGGCCAAAAGCATCAGGTAGAAGAAAATGAATACGAACAGGATCGTGCGGGTGCGCGGAGCGATCAGCCGGTGCGCAATCGCCGACAGGCTGTTACCGTCGTTCCGCACCGCAACCATGATGGCTGAGTAGTCGCTCGCCCAGCCGATGAAACTGACGCCTACGATGAGCCAGGCCAGTGAGGGCGCCCACCCCCAGAGATTAGCGGCGGTGATCGGTCCAACAATGGGACCGGCGGCTGCGATCGCCTTGAAATGATAACCGAAGAGCACGTTCCGGTTGGTCGGCATGAAGTCGACACCGTCCATGTACATCCGGGCCGGTGTCGCCCGCTTGGCATCAGGCTGGATGACATTCCGGTCGATGCGCTTGGCGTACAGGTTGTAGGCCAGATAAGTGGTCACCACGCTTAGAACGACGATCCAGAAGCTGTTCATGACACCGCCCCCTTAGGTCGAATGGCCGTGACCGAAGTGAGAAACCGACTCCAGCCGCGATCGTAGATGGAAAGCAATTCGATATTATTCCTCGCCGCGCATATTGATCTGCGTCAAAATCGAGTGTCATCGCGCGCTTCTCTTTTCGATGGCAACAATGAAAGCTGACGTCGATCCGAACGGCTTCTCTCCTTGAAGCGCGCCGGGCGTCAGCGGGCCCGTCGTCAGCGACCAAGAATCAACACTTCAACGCTTTCCTCCAGCGACAGCGCGCCGCTCAGTGACATCATGAGTTACTTGCTCGGCAAGTTGATTTTTGCTCGAGGCGTTCGCGAGCCTTGGCTGCTCGATGAGCGTATGCCGTTGGTCTTTTGCGTCAAATACGGTCACATGAAGCTTTGGATATCGCCTTCTTATCGTCAGTGCTGCCTTCTCGGCCGCTTCGTACGTCTCGTATCCAGACTTCAATTGCCGATCGACCGCGACATGAAACGGTTCAGTCAGGGGCGGTTTGCTGATCGTTCGGGCCGGGGCTGCTGACCCATTGGAGATCGGTGTTCTTGTTTGCCTTGTTCGGTTTGAGGAGCTTGTCCTCTTTGAGGACCTCACTTGTTTGTGCTTGGCCATCCATCAAATCTCCTTGCGAGGATCATATTGCAGCGCAGTATAATCCTGTCTTTTGCCGCGAACGCCCGCTAAGTAAATCGGGCATGTCGGGCATCGGCCAGAAGCTGCCGAAACGTACTGCCGCTGATATGAACCAGACTGGCATGATCGCCGCCCTCAATATAAATTTCGGGCTCGTTTGCCAGACTATCGTCGACGAGAACCTAGAGCTTATATGCGGCACCGAACGCAGGCACAGCGCCTGGCTCGCAATCGACAAACAGCGTTTCAATCTGCTCCTCGGGGCCATATCCACTTCGGCTCCGAGCTGATTGCGGAGTTGGCCGAACTGAATGTGACTGGACGCCGGCAGTACCGCCAGCATGAAACCGTCCTCTCCCTTGAGCACCACCGCCTTGGCCAGGCGATTGAGCGATACGTTGCTCGTCTTGGCACTTTCAAAAGCCGTCACGACATGCGGATGTTTCACCACGTCGTATTTAACGTGTGTTTCGGCGTGCAATTTTGGCTCTGACGCAACTTTGGTGCAGCCGTGGTCATGTGGCACCTATCAGACGGGCCTGAAGCAAGTCGAGCTTGGCCCGTCCGTACATTTGACGCTTGACCAGCTTGAGCTTGGTGATCTGGCCCTCAGTCTGTCCGTTGGACCAAGACGTCGTGATCGCGGCGTTGACGGCAGCCTTGTCCTTGATGACGCCGTTGGCAAAAGACGCGACGAGGCTTGCGCATGCTCGTTCCAGCCATGGGTCAAGATCTACGTGAGCCTTCTTGCGGATCATCGTGTGGAAAGCGGTGATGACCTCTCGAGCTTCCACCAAGAGGGGAACGCCTTGCTCGATCGCCGCGATAGTGACCGTCTCTGACTTTGATAGCGTATCGCGGCTATTGGTCATCAGGCGGGCGATAGTTCTTGCGGACGGCACGCGCTGCAGGCTCTGAGCATCGGGCATTTCCGTGCGCCGGCGGCGTGTCGCCCATTCTGTAACGACCCGCACCGAGCCCCTAAATCCTTGTGCCTTGAGGCAACGCCACAGGTCGGCGCCGTTGCAATGACCAGCCGCCCACTGAGCGTCGAGCCATGGCAGGTGGTGCTCGAGCGAGCTCTCGCGCACCCTGAACACATCGGATCGCTGACCTCGCAGTACCCTGCGGACGAGGCCCCGGCTATGTCCGGTGAGCCGTACGATCTCCTTTATGGAGACGCCTGTATCAGCCTGTTTGAGGATTGCCGCGTTGGTGTCCTCTCGCCGAAGATAGCCCTCATACTGGATGCGCTCAGCGGCGGTCAGCAAGTCGGGATTTATGGTGGCGGAGCCGACCGCGGCGCGGACCTGACGCATGGATTTGCGAACCGCATCGAGGAAGGCGTGGCTGGCGTTCTCCATGAGATGCCAACGGTCAGCGACCTGAGTGGCGTGCGGCAATGCCTTGGCCGCAGCAAGGGCGTAACCGCCGCCGCGGTCGCGCGCGACCACAGCAATTTGCGGCTGCCCGGCGAGCCAGGCCTGCGCAGTGGCTGGTTCTCTGTCGGGTAGGAGAGTGATCGGTCGTCGCCGCTCGAGGTCGCAGATGATTGTTCCGTAACGCTGATTACGCCGCCATGCCCAGTCGTCGATGCCGATAACGCTCGGCGCCGCAAAGGGTGGACACCCGCGCCTTCGAATGACCCGAAGCAAGGTATCGTTGCTCACCGGCAGCATAAGTCGGCGGGCAAAGCTAGCCGCTGGGCGGCCGCCCAAGGCAAGCCCAAGGTGATGGACAACAAAGTCGAGCCGCGTTGTTCGCCGCGCCCACGGCGCAACGGCGCCGTCATCGAAGCGCTCGGTGAAAATGCGTCGACCGCACATAGTAGTAACGCAGCGGAAGCGGCGCGCCACGACCACCAGGCGAACCGGCCGCCCCGCCAGCGGCAGATCGGTGAGACGTCGCTGATATCGACTATGGATCCGCCCAGAACTGGCTCCGCATCCGGGACAGAGACTCGTGTCGCTCGTGGGACGAACGGTGATCACGGTCTCGGCGCCGTCACAGACGGCGCTCTCCACGTCAAACCCGCGAGGGACCAGGGCCGACGGACGTAGGGCTCGCTGCATCATGTTGATTCCTTTGTGAAACCAACGCGAGCCGACGCTCGAACTTCATCAAAAGTGAGTCAGAGCCAATTTTGGACGCCGATTGACAAGCTTGCGTTCCAGAGGGCTAAAGGTCGAAGAGGGAAGCAAGATTGGGGGAGGAAAATTTGACCTATACGTCGAAGACGCGGTCTTAATTGAGAACAAATTTCACGGGTCAACTGAAAAGCCGAAAGAAGCTGCGCGGCCAGCGGGAATGCAGGGCAGGCGTTACGCGATTTCGCTGGGGTCCCAGATCGTGATTGTCGTCTTGGGCTACGAAGCGAAGCCAGCACAATTGCCGAACAAGTCGCAGACACTTAGCGTGCACGGCATCAGCCTTAGCGACGCGAATAGGGTAGAGCTTCGCTTTTCTTTGCCTTACGGCGCTCCATCACCTTCAGGCGAAAAAGAAGACCGCGCGGCGCG
The DNA here is from genome assembly GCA_963722265.1 of uncultured Alphaproteobacteria bacterium. GTDB lineage: Bacteria > Pseudomonadota > Alphaproteobacteria > Rhizobiales > Xanthobacteraceae > Bradyrhizobium. The sequence goes on from CAVRKR010000007.1 coordinate 326,751, forward strand.
CCATTAGTCTAGTGCGGTCGATCAGTGTGGCGAGCTGCTTACCTAGTGCTTACCGGAAGGATACCAGAAAAACCGAATATTCCAACAACCTATTGAAATGATTGGCGCACCCGACACAATTCGAACGTGCGACCTTTGCCTT
>CAVRKR010000008.1:0-106722 GCA_963722265.1 uncultured Alphaproteobacteria bacterium
GAGTAGTGCTAGGCCGTGAACCCATAAATCTGCCGGGCTGACGCCACGCCAGAGTCCGCTATGCCTTGATAGCCGACGTATTGCTGCATCGCAGCGCAACGACGCTATGTGCCAAAGGCGACCTCAGGGATCGGTAATGCGACCTCCGTTTTGTCCACCGGACCGGACATCGCCGACCGGCGCGCCGATAATCTCGGGTTTCGTGCTTGCCAATAACGAAAGCTACTGCTCAGTTGAGGCTGTCAAGCTGCGCCTTAGCGCCCTTGAGATCGGGTGTGTTAAACCCTTCGGTGAACCAGTGATAAATTGGGGCAAGAAGATCACGCGCTTCAGTGCGCTTGCGCTGGCCAGTCCATAACCGAGCAAAACTCGTCGCCGCGCGAAGTTCAAACAAGCGCGCCCCTTGCTGGCGAGCCAATTCGAGCGCCTTCAAATAATCAGCTTCGGGATCAGCTTTTTTGGAGCCAGCTAGCAGGTCGCCGCGGATTCGGTATATTTCCGAAATGACATGGTTCTCTCCGGTTTCCTCGACCAGCGAAAGGGCCTCCAAGACCGCGGACATACCTTCGGCCCAGTTATTTCTTTCTAGCGATGCCTCCGCAAATAGGCTCAACAGAAACGGCACTTGAACTCGGGCTCCGGTTTGGCGATAGACGTTGATGCCGTCGCGCATATCTGTCGCCGACGTCACAACCGGATCAACTTCAGCGCGGGCGATCCCGCGCACTGCAAGACCGAGCGCTCTGACCATTTGCAGATCAAATTCGCATGCGAGCTCGATCGCTCGATCGGCGAATTGAAGTGCCTTGTTCCAGTCTCTCTGAACTGCCGAGACCATCGAGCACCAATTTTGTCCTCTAGCCAGACTGAAAGGGTGTTTAATGTTCTCAAGGGTATCCAGTAGTACACCTCTGCCTTCTATGGCTTTTTCCGAATAGCCCAGATTTGCGAGGCACCAGGATCTGTAGCCATGCGCCACGGCGCCAACATCCATCCCGTAACGATAAGCCACCGGACCGCCTTTCAGCTCGCTGTAAGTGCGAACGGCCTTATCGAGCGTTATCCGCGCTTCAAGCGGTTTTCCAATGGCAAACAAGCTGAGTCCCAACGGGACATGAGCAACAATTCGTGCTGCTGGATCGGCGGCACCGGTCATGCGTTCGTCTAGTTCCCTCCCGATGGGGGTTGCGTCCTTGTGATTGGCCCGCGTGTAGCTGAATATCCATGCCTGCCAGAGCACCGCTGCGAGAGCTCCCTCGTCGCCAACCTTTCGGCAAAGTTCAACGGTCCGCGTCGATATCTTTCCGACTTCGTCGGAACCATAACCCTGTAGTACCATCAGCACTGAAGCCAGGGCGCTGTGTAGGTCTAGATCAAGCCGCGGGTTTTCAGCCATGTTCGGCGCACCTCTGAGCAGCTCTATTCCGGTCTTGAGATGACTGGCAGCCTCTTTGTTGGCCGAGCGGGACGCCGCCTGTTCGCCGGCCCTCAACCAATATCGAATAGCTCGTTCAGTCATTCCCGCCACGGTAGCGTGATGAGCAAGAAGCTCAGGCGCCGCTTCCATGGCCTCCAAAGCTTCGACCAATTTTGCGTGAATAGTTTGGCGGCGGGTTTTTAATAGATTCTCGTAGGCTGCATCTCGGACCAACGCGTGTTTGAAGATATAAGTCGCATCTGGAGGCACGCCGCGCCGGAAGATGAGTTCCGCATTGGTCAAGCGTTCAAGCGCGTCCTGCAAGGCAGAATCGTCGAGGGGCGAAATCGCTTTGAGCAAGCGGTAATCAAAATCCCTGCCAATGCAGGCCGCAGTCTGAGCAACTTCCTTCACCGGCTGCAGGCGATCAAGGCGCGCCATCAGCGAGTCGTACAGCGTCGAGGGAATGGTAAGACGACTCAACGGCCCAGTAAGTTCGAAGGCCGAAGCCGTTTCTCTCAGCTCTCCTGAACTCAAGAACCGTCTTGGTGATCTCCTCGACAAACAGTGGCACGCCATCCGTCTTCACCGCGATGACTTCGAGCAGTTCGACCGGAAGCGTTTTGCCATTTGTTAGCCTATTAACGATTGACGTAATCTGATCGCGTCCTAGCCGATTCAGCGCCAGCTTGGTCACGATGGGATGACCACCAAAGCCAGGCTGAAATGTCGGCCGCGTGGTCACGAGCATCATTACCCGTGCGCTGGCGACTCGGTCGAGACAGAGGTCTATAAGTTCAAGTGTCGTCGCATCGATCCAGTGTGCGTCCTCAAGCACAAACAATACGGGCTTTTCTGGAGAAGGAAGCGAAGCTGCCGAAGCGGGAACGCCGTTCGACCCAGCGGCTGTTTGAGGAGCTGCGTGGGCGCGGATATGACGGCGCCCACGACAGCGTGCATCGGTTCGTCAAGGCTTGGCGCGACGAACGAGCCCGCGTTCCGGTCCATGCCTATGTGCCGATGAGCTTCGCGCCTGGGGAGGCCTACCAGTTCGACTGGAGTCACGAGACGATCACGCTTGCGGGCCTGCCGCTGACGGTCAAGGCGGCGCACATGAAGCTGTCGCACAGCCGCATGCCGTTTGTGCGCGTCTACTTTCGCGAGACCCAGGAGTTGGTGTTTGACGCCCACGACAAGGCGTTCCGGTTCTATGGCGGGGTCTGCCGGCGCGGCATCTACGACAACATGAAGACGGCGGTGGAGGCGATCTTCGTCGGCAAGGCGCGCCGATATAATCTCCGCTTTCTACAGATGTGCTCGCACCATCTGATCGAACCGGTGGCCTGCACCCCCGCGTCGGGATGGGAGAAGGGTCAGGTTGAGAACCAGGTCGGCAATCTGCGCGACCAAATGTTCCGGCCCAAGCCGCGGGTAAAGAGTCTCACCGAGCTCAATGCGTGGCTGGAAGATCAGTGCATCGCTTACGCCCAGCGAACCAAGCATCCTGAGTTCAAGGATCGGACCGTCTGGGACGTATTCCAAGAAGAGCGCGCGAGCCTGATGGCGCTACGCGGCCCATTCGACGGGTTCGTCGAGAAGGCAGTCAGGGCCAGCACCACTTGCCTGATCATGGCCGATCATAATCGCTACAGCGTTGATGCGCGGGCCGCCGGCCGGATGGTGCTGGTGCGCTCCCATGCCGAACGCATCGTCGTGCTGCTGGGCGACGAGGTGGTCGCCGATCATCCACGCCACTTCCGACGCGACCAGATCATCTACGATCCCTGGCATTATCTGCCGGTGCTGATGAAGAAGCCTGGCGCCTTGCGCAACGGGGCTCCGTTCAAAGACTGGGCACTGCCGCCCGCGCTGACCCAGGTTCGCGCCAAGCTGAAGCAACACGCCGACGGGGATCGACAGTTCGTCAAGGTGTTAGGCGCGGTGCTCGATCACGGCCTGGCCGCGGTCGAGGCCGCCTGTGCGGAAGCGCTGGAGGCCGGCATCGCTAGTGGCGATGTGATCCTGACAGTGTTGGCGCGCCGCCGTCAGCCTGCGACCCCACCCAGCATCACTACGCCCGACGCGCTTCGCCTGAAGATCGAACCCACGGCCGATTGTGGCCGCTACGACAGCATAAGGAAAATCGCCTGATGGAACGCCACGAGATTCTAGAAGCCATGAGCGAACTAAAGCTTTACGGCATGCGTGCCAGCTTCGATGAGATTGCCGGTAAGGGTCTTGCCCGGCGCGATGAGATCTATCCCCTCATCGCCAGCCTGATCCGGGCCGAACGCACCCACCGCCAGGCCCGCTCGATAAGCTATCGTATCGGAGGAGCCAAGTTCCCGGTCCTCAAAGATATCGACACGTTCACCTTCGCCGATACGCCGATCGATGAAGGGCAAGTTCGCGAACTCGCCACCGGCACCTTCCTGGACGCTAAGCGCAATGCAATCTTCATCGGCGGAACCGGCACCGGCAAAACCCATCTATGCATCGCTATAGCCTCGGCGGTCATCCGCACCCGCGCCAGGGGGCGCTTCTTCAACCTGGTCGACCTGGTCAATCAGCTAGAACAGGAAAAGGCCGCCGGTCGCAGTGGCCGGTTGTCCGAGAAGCTCCTGCGCCACGATCTCATCGTCATCGACGAACTCGGCTACCTACCGTTCAGCCAATCCGGCGGCCAGCTGTTGTTCCACTTGATCAGCAAGCTCTATGAGAACACGTCGTTGCTGATCACCACCAATCTCGCTTTCGCAGATTGGCCGCAAGTCTTCGGCGACGCCAAAATGACCACCGCCATGCTTGACCGGCTGACACACCACTGCGACATCATCGAGACCGGCAACGAAAGCTGGCGCTTCAAGAACCGCGCATAACCTCCCGCTCGTCACTCGCCGCCCGCCAAGACCGGCTCTGCTCCGCTATGTGGGGCTCCGCGCCGCCGGTCTCGGCTCCGTCAAAGGGGTCATTCTTGGCCGCGAAAAGGGGGTCGCACTTGGGTGCGATTTGACAATAAGCTGAGTGACCAGCGCCTGAAGCGTGCGAGTCCGCTGCTGCTGCGGCGTCAGGTTCAAAATCCCATAGCGCCTATCAATCTGCAGTCCTAGCAGCGCGGCAAGCAAAGGCTTGTCACTCTCGGTGCCAACCAGCACCTTTTCAAGACGATCGAGCTTATCGTCATTGTCGTCGTCGGGCGTGATCCCGGCAGCGAAGGCTAGTTGTTGGATGGCTGGGTAAAGCGGCGAATCCGAGTGATAAGGCGAACACTGATAACTTACTCGGATATGCACCTCAGTGGAAACCGCATCTATCATGCCGCGCGTGAGGCGCGACTTGCCGATTCCGGCCTCGCCAGACAGAAGCACCAATTGACCTTCACCAGCTTTCGACTGCTTCCATCGCTCCAGCATCAATGCTAATTCATGGTCGCGGCCAACCATGTTGGACATCTTGCCGGACCCGCGGGCCTCGAACCTGCTTTCAGCAATACGCTCCGCAATCACCCTGTAGGCTGGCGTCTGCCCCGCAATCCCTTTCAGGTTCTGGCCGTCAAGATAAGTAATGTCGAACAAGTCGCCAAGAAGCCGGCGCGTCGGCTCGGCCAATACAATCTGACCCGGCAAGGCGATCCCTTGCAGTCGTGCCGCGAGATTTGGCGTATCGCCGACGACGGCCTGTTCCTGTGCAGCCCCTGCGCCAATCAGATCGCCAACGACGACGAGACCCGTGGCGATTCCGACGCGCGCCGACAACGGTTCTTCCTCTGGCCTCTCCAGGTTCTCTACCGCGGCTGTGATCGCGAGACCGGCGCGTACCGCGCGCTCAGCGTCGTCTTCATGCGCATTTGGCCAACCAAAATAGCAGAGAACGCCGTCCCCCATGTATTTGGCAACGTGGCCTTCAAAGCGGGTTACCACGCCGGCCACCGTGTTTTGATAACGGGTTATCACCATCCGCATATCTTCAGGATCGAGCCGCTCCGATAGCGCAGTGGAGCCGACTAGATCAACGAACATCACCGTCAGATGGCGACGTTCGGCATCGTAGGTGCGATGTGGCGGCTGATTTAGAATTCCCTGCTGGGATTCCGTTTCAATGGTAGTTGTGCGAGGAGTCCCCAAGCACGCAATTGCCTCAATCAATTTTCGTCGGTGTCCTACGGAATTTATTCCGATGGCCATTAAATCTTCCGGCGTAAGTTTCGGAAGGATTTCAGGATCAATATCGTTGTCGTGGAAGGCCTTCTCGTATTGTTGAAGGCCAAGCCCCATCAACCAATTCGCGATATCCAGCGCCATCTTGTCAATCAAATCTAAGAATTCGAACTGGTCTATCAAAGCATAGTCAGACCCAATCCGGCTAGGCCGATGATCGCTCTGGGTCAATCGCTACAGGTGCGACCCAGCGGCGAAGCTGGCCATGTCCGCTATGCCGCCGAAAGATGGGGTAATCGGCCGGCCCAGCTTGTGGATAGCTGAAGATTTTGGGTGCTGCGCTTCAGGCTGATGGTCAAACGAGGTCCGTGGTTACGGCCTCAAGCATCAGAAGGAGAAGCGCAGCATGGACCATTTTGCTGGATTGGACGTGTCGGTCAAGGAGACGAGCATCTGCATTGTGGATGACACAGGCAAGATCGTTCGGGAAGTGAAGGTGGCGAGCGAGCCTGAGGCGTTGCTGGCGGTGTTGAAGAACTTCGCCTACCACTTCAAGCGAATTGGGTTGGAAGCTGGGCCATTGTCACAATGGCTTTACAGCGCGCTCGCTGAAGCAGGCTTGCCAGTGATCTGTGTCGAAACGCGGCACATGCGAGCGGTTTTGAAGGCGCAGATTAACAAGACGGACCGCAATGATGCCCGCGGCATCGCCCAGATGATGCGGGTGGGGCTTTACCGTCTGGTGCATGTGAAGACGCTACGCAGTCAGAAACTGCGGATGCTGCTGACCCATCGCAAGCTGCTGCAGTCCAAGGCGATCGCCATCGATAACGACTTGCGCGGTACTTTACGCAACTTCGGTCTCAAGGTCGGTATTGTTGGGACAGTTAGGTTCGAGGCCCGCATCAGGGAGCTAGTCGAGAACTTGCCCGACCTGGCCGCGCTGATCGAACCGCTGCTCATTGTTCGACGGACGCTTCGCGAGCAGTTCTGCATCCTGCATCGCCGCTTGCTGGCGATCGTCCGGGATGACGAGGTATGCCGGCGTTTGATGACGACCCCGGGTGTCGGCCCCGTGGTGTCGCTGACCTATCGCGCCACCGTCGACGTTCCGGCTCGCTTCCGAAAATCCAAGTCCGTCGGGGCGGTGTTTGGGCTGACCTGCGCCAAATATCAATCGGGCGAGGTCGACTGGAGCGGCAGAATATCGCGCTGTGGCGATGAGATGATGCGAACGATGCTCTACGAAGCAGCTCAGAGCATGATGCGTTCGAAGAAATGGTCCTGGCTCAAGGCTTGGGCCATGCAGATCGCCAGGCGCTGCGGGATGAAGAAGGCGATCGTGGCCCTGGCTCGCCGGCTGGCCGTGATCATGCACCGCATCTGGGTTGACGGCACCGAGTTCCGGTGGAGCCGGGAGCAAACCGCAGTAGCAGCATGAAAACCGTTCAGGATCAAACCCGATAGGAGAAAACTCGAGTTCCACCGAGCAGTGGAAGGATGTCCCTCGCGGGACGATGGATGAGGTGAGTTCGTACTTCCGCTTGGATCTGCCGTCACACTGACGGCAAGGCCGCCCAAAAGATTGTTCCGCCTCGTCCTCGGATCCTATGATGGAAGGGCCTTAGTGCCGATTCCGAAGAGAAGCGCGAGCCCGTGAGAGACATCGACACTGCAGTGGTGGATAGCCTGAAAGTGCTTGACCCCAACCGGCCGATTAGAGAAGCGGAAGTAGATTCAGCGCTTTAGCGGTTTCGCGATCAGCTATCGCGGCTTGATGGCCTTGCCCGATCCGTTATTCAAACTCCGAAACCGGAGCCTCGACTTCGCACTACGACAACGCTTGTAGTTCCAACAAATGTCACATGCATACAGCCACGCGTTAAATCTTTGGCAACGTTGGTGTCGCCCGGAAGCGGTTTGGGCTTTTTCGAATTCGCCAGTGGTTCCTAAAATAACTCGGATTGAATGTCGTCCGTTCCGGTCATAGCCCGCGTTGGCGCGACTTCGGGCCCCGCCAGCGCCATACCAAACCACGGGTCCGATCCGCGGATCACCCAGTTCAGGTTCAACGCTTCGTTTATGGGCACCCAGACATCATGACCGTCCGCTGTACGGCGACGCAGATGCATGTCGCGGGCCGGCAGATAGTTGCCGTTTCCCCAGCGTTGCCACAGCTTTCGGGCGGGCCGGTAAGCGCTCCCCACTTCGGCGCGCGCCAAAACGTGATTGAGATAGGTACGCCGGCGGCGCGAGGCCTGCCAAAGATGGTCGGGCAGCGCCTGCAACGTTTCCAAGAGGCAATCGGCGAAAAAACCACGGCTGTAACGGTACGCGTCGTGACGCCGCTCGACCATGCTGCTGCCCTGGATCTTGACACTGGCGAGCATCAGGCTCAGCAGCCAGTATTCGGCCTGATGGCGCTCCAGCTTGACCAGACGACCGGCGGTCTGGACATCCAGGGCGGGCGGTGCCAGCAGGTCGAACAGCGGACCAATTCTATCTGCCGCAAAGGCCGGTTCTTCCACCACGCGACACAGCGCGATCATCCAGGCGGTGTGGCCGAATTCGTCGGTGGCCGAGAGATCGGCGCCACGCTGCACCAGCGCCTCCGCCAGGGCCACGTTGCCGGCCCGCGCCGCCATCATCAGGGGCGTCCAGCCGCTGGGGACGCGGTGGTCGACCCCGTAGAAGTCGCAATCAGCCAGCACCGGTTTGAACGAGCGCTCCGCATAGGGCCGCAACATGCGCTCGCGCTGCGCCTTCATGGTCTTGACAATAGGCTTCTCCGGCGGCGTGAGGCCGCTGAACCGATGATAGGTGTCGTCGGTCAGGCCGAAGCCGGTGTTCGTCCTGGGCTTTGGACGCTGCGGCATCAGCGCCACCGCGGCGTGGAACGCCGTCTGGTGCGCCAGGTCCTCGATGAATCTTGGCTGGCCGTGCCACAGCCCGTAATCCAGAAGGGCCTGCTTGAGTTTGGCCGATGGATCGGTCTTGAGAAGCGCGCGCGGCTCCAGTGCACGGATGGCGGCCTCCGACCAGGCAGACCACGGCGTCGGCCTGAATTTTAGAAAGGTTTCGCGGATGGCGCGGGCCTGTTCCTGCTTGCCCTGCAATTCGAGCTTGCGCGCTTCCAGCGCCCACTCCTGTTTCGTCGAGGCTTGTACCGCAGCGGTCGCGGCGCCAGCGGCTTCCTTCAGGTCGAGCAGCGCCAACAGCGGATGGCCAATGTCGGATTCCGCCAGCACCAGGGTCTCTACCGCGCGCGTCATCCCGACATACAGTGCGTTGACATAGAACTTGTAGATCTCCAGCGACTTGTCGGCCTTGTCGCGGGCCCGGCGGTACTCTAGTTCGTCTCCCGCGATATCGGCTGCGCTGATATCCTTGCTGATTTCCGCATAGGCGGATCTGGCAGAGGAAATCAGGTTGAACAGGATGACATGCGGATATTCGAGGCCCTTGACCTCGTGCACGGAAAACACCAGCGGGGTCCGGAAGTGCGCCCGCGCCGCCGCCTTGTCTTCATCGCGCAGCACGATGACGGCGTGATTGACCGACGCGCGCGAGCGCGCGTCGAGATCGCGCAGCGTGGCCTCCTTCGCGGCCAGCAATTGCACCGAGCCGGGCTTAACGGAGGCGCAGGTGACAAGAAAATTGCTCTCCCGGTCGATCGAGCCAAAGCGTGCATGCTTGATTTTGAGCAGACGATTGGCGATCTCGGTCACCGCCTTCGTGTTGCGAAAATTGGCCCGCAGCACCGCCATCTTGCGCGGTGAGATGTCATCGCCGCCCTCTCGCCAGAACAACGCGCGAACCGCCGCCCAGGAGAAAAAATTTGGATGGACGATCTGATGGGCGTCGCCGCACAACAGGAAATGCGCTGAATTTTTCAGCGTGTCGAGAATCAGCGCAAGCTGGGCGATGGTGAAGTCCTGCACCTCATCGATCACCACGAAGTCGTAGGTCGGCTCGGCCCGAGACCTCCACGCTTGCGCCGTCAGGTTAAGATCATAACGCCCGGCCTGCTTCAGCCATGGCACGTAACGGCCGTAAAGCGCATGCACATTTGCCCGCGCGGTGCCGGCCGGAAACAGCGACTGGCGAACGCCGAGCGCCTGGTATTCGTCAAGGCTCAAGGGCGCATTCGGCCTCGCCCCGATGACGCCGCGAAACTCCTCGAACAGCGCGAAGCCGTCGGCATCGGGCACGTCGCGCAGCGTCGCGCGGTTGCGATTGAACCAGGGCTCGAAATCGGCCAGTCGCACCTCGCTCCCGGCCGGGACCTGAATGGTTTCCAGAAACTCGCGGTAGCTCAGGAACTCGACTTCCTGGTCTCCGTTCTCATAACCATGCGCACTATAAAGGCCGCGCGCCGACTGGGCGAGATAGGCCGATTGGGTGACATAGAGCACGCGGCCCACGGCCTCGCGCAGCTTGGTCAGGGTCACCGCCGTCTTGCCTGAGCCTGCCGGCCCCAGCACCACGATCGGTACCGGCGAGTGCCGGACCTCTTCCTGGACGTCGTCGAACACGATGGGCTTGTCGAGTAGTACAAACTGATCGCGGGTCGGATGCAGCCAGGTCAGCCGGATCGGATTGGCGGCGGGTACATCCTGCACCAGGGCGTCCGCGGAGGCCACATCCCCGGTCTCCTCGACCTTGCCAACATCGACCCGGGCGCCTCGCAAAAATCGGGATTTTTCATAGGCGTGGTTGTCGATGATTTCGAGAAACAGGCAGACCGTCTCGCCGTCGTGGCGGACGAACTGCATGAGCAGCCGGCTCTTGTCGTCCAGTTTGGCCCGCCAGTACGGCGTCGGCGCCAGCTTTCTGATCCCTGCGGCGCGAAAATCCTTGCGCGCGATGGCCGCGCGGATCCGTGCCAGCGGCTTTTGCAGGCGATGAGTGTCCAGCCCCTGATAGGTCAAGATTCGCATGTCCAAGCATAGCAAGGAACGCCAAGGGCGGGCTATCAGGGCCGGGCTGGTATCCAAAGGAAATGCGGTTGAATATGGAAGGTGGGGCGCGGCAAGTAACAGCCTTTGTGGGGTGGCTTTCGCACATCAACAACGAACTGCCGAAACAGTTCTATCTGTACTCTTGTGTCTTGCCGGATCCGCCTCGAACGCTTGCTTCCCCTTTGCGGCCCATAGCTCGCGCGCCTGTTCACGCTGATCGCCTTGGAGCTTGTCGGCCATCCAAAGTAGCGCGCCGAGGATGATGGTGCGATCATCGCCGGTCAGCTCCACGACGCGAGCCTTGACGACGAGGCCGCCAAGTTCGATGAGGTGCCGCGTGCGCTTGCGGCGCTCGACGTGCCAGGCGCGCATATCATGCCGCGCCCTTGCTGCCCGTTGACGGTTGCGTGCCGCCCGGTTGCGCCCGAGCGCCGCCAGTGTGGCGCTCAGCTGCCGGTGCAGTTCGCCGCGCCCGGCCCTGAAAGAACGCGGCCCCGCGCTTGGCCCATGCCTCCCGCTTTCCAGCATCTTTGGTCTCAGTTAGCACGATCAGTGCGCCTGCCAATTCATCGATGTTGAGGCTATCTGCTCCGGTGACGATGACCAGTTCGCCGAGCCCAAGCACCTTGCGGCTCTTGAGGTCACGCGCCTTGTTCTGAAGCGCTTTCAGTTCTCCGTCGAAATCCCGTGGCTTGCGCATCACGCTCTCCAGCAATGTTGATGGAGGGATGATAGTTGAGCCCTGGGCATAATGCTGTAAGGTCGTCAGGACGGCCTGGGATGCGGTAGTCCCGCCCGAGATTTTTTCGAGGGAGGGCGCGCTTATACGTCGTTCCGACGTGCGCTCTGCCGTGCCAATGATCCGATCGCGATGGCGATCTATCATCTTCACGTCAAGGTCATTGGCCGGAAGTCCGGCTCCAGCGCGGTGGCGTCGGCCGCCTACCGCTCGGGCTCGCGGTTGCGCGACGAGCGCCTGGACCGCAGTCATGACTTTTCGGCCAAGCGCGGCGTCGTGCATTCCGAGGTGCTGCTGCCGGAAAACGCGCCGGAGGCGTGGAGCGACCGCGAACGGCTCTGGAACGATGTCGAGGCGTTCGAAATCCGCAAGGACGCCCAGTTTGCCCGCGAGGTCGAATTCGCCATCCCGCGCGAGATGAGTGAGCGCCAAGGCATCGAACTGGCCCGCGACTTCGCTCGGGGCGAATTCGTCGATCGGGGCATGATCGCCGATCTCAATGTGCATTGGGACATGGCCGAGGACGGCATGCCCAAACCCCATGCCCATGTCATGCTGACCATGCGCGCGGCGGACGAGAGCGGCTTTGGCCAGAAGGTGCGGGAGTGGAACCGCACGGAGATGGTGCAGCGCTGGCGTGAGCGCTGGGCCGAGCTTGCCAACGAGCGCCTTGCCGAACTCGACATTGACGCGCGCATTGACCATCGGAGTCTGGAGGCTCAAGGCGTCGCGCTTGAGCCGCAAAGCCAGATCGGCGCGCCCGCTAAACGGATCGAAGTTCGGGGCATCGAAGGCGTAGGACTCGAAGCCGATCGCGCCGAGATGCACCGCGAGATCGCGCGCGGCAACGGCGAGCGTATCATCGCCGATCCTTCGGTCGCCTTGGACGCCATCACGCATCAGCAATCGACGTTCACGCAGCGCGACATGGCGAAGTTCGCGCACCGGCACAGCGACGGGATCGACCAGTTCAACGAAGTCATGGGCGCGATGCGCGGCGCGCCCGATCTGGTCGAACTCGGCAAGGACGCACGCGGCGAGGACCGCTTCACCACCCGCGACATGATCGAGGCCGAACGGCGCCTGCACCGTGCTGCCGAACTGATGGCGGAACGGGAGCGCCATGAGGTGGGTGGCGCGGACCGTGAAGCCACTTTGGCGCGAGCTGAACAGAGCGGCCTTGTGCTGTCGGGCGAGCAGGCCGACGCGCTTGCGCACATCACGGATGGGCGCGATCTCGGCATCGTCGTCGGCTATGCCGGGACCGGCAAGAGCGCGATGCTGAGCGTGGCGCGGGAGGCATGGGAGGCGGCGGGCTATGAGGTTCGGGGCGTGGCACTTTCCGGCATCGCGGCGGAAAACCTCGAAGGCGGATCGGGCATCGCGTCGCGCACCATCGCCAGCATGGAGCATGGCTGGGGACGGGGCCGCGACCTGCTCAGCGCGCGCGATGTTCTGGTGATCGACGAGGCCGGTATGGTCGGCACGCGCCAGTTGGAGCGCGTGCTGTCCCATGCTGCTGAAGCTGGCGCAAAAGCAGTGCTGGTCGGCGATCCCAGGCAGTTGCAGTCCATCGAATCAGGCGCAGCCTTCCGGTCGATCCATGAGCGTCATGGCGGCGCGGAAATCGGCGAAGTGCGCCGCCAGCGGGAGGACTGGCAGCGCGACGCAACGCGCGATCTGGCGACCGGCAGAACCGGCGAATCGATTCGTGCCTATGACGCGCATGGCATGGTGCATGAGGCGGCGACGAGGGATGAGGCGCGCAACGATCTGGTCGACCGCTGGGACCGCGACCGGCAGTCAGCGCCGGAGCGCAGCCGCATTATCTTCACGCATACGAACGACGAGGTACGCGCACTCAACGAGGTGGCGCGCGAGCGGATGCGGATGGCTGGCGATCTGGGCGATGAGGTGCGTCTCACAATCGAACGCGGGGAGCGGAGTTTCGCCAGCGGGGACCGCGTCATGTTTTTGCAAAACGAACGTGGTCTTGGCGTGAAGAACGGCACGCTCGGGACCGTCGCGCAGGTCAGCATGCAATCCATGACCGTGCAGACCGACGATGATCGATCCGTGCGATTCGACCTCAAGGACTATAACCGTATCGACCATGGCTATGCCGCGACCATTCACAAGGCGCAGGGCATGACAGTGGACCGCGCCCATGTGCTGGCGACGCCGGGGATGGATGCCCTTGGCAGCTATGTCGCCCTGTCGCGGCACCGCGACGGCATGGACTTGCACTATGGCCGCGACGATTTTGCCAATCCGGACCGGCTCGTCCGCACCCTGTCGCGCGACCGGGCCAAGGACATGGCCTCGGACTACGAGCAGCGCGATCCGGCCAAAGGCTATGCCGAGCGACGCGGGATCACCTTCCGCGAGCGCGTCGCCGAGATCGTGCGCAAGGTCGTGCCCGAGAGGGTACGCAACATGCTCGACAGCCTGCGCCCGTCCGCAGATCGCGCGCTCGGGCCAGAAAGGCAGGAAGCATACCGAGAGTCCGTCGCGCCCACGAGAGAGACCGCCGAGGATCGCGAGGCGGCATTGCGGAAAGCCCGAACCGACGCCCTCAAGCGCCATGCTCGCGCCGTGGACGCCATATTCAGCGCCGAGGATGCAGGCGGCAAGGCGAGCCCTGAGCAGGTGAAGGAATTGCAGGAGGCCCGCAAGGTCTTCGAGCAGGTGCGGCCCTATGGCTCGCACGACGCCGAAGCCGCCTACAAGAAAAATCCGGAACTTGTCAGCGAGGCGGCTGACGGCCAAGTCAACCGCGCTATCCGCGCTCTCCAGCTCGAAACCGAGCTGCGCACCGATCCGAGCCGCCGGGCCGATCGTTTCGTGGAACGCTGGCAGAAGCTCGACCAGACCAGCCTGCGCCAGTATCAGGCGGGCGACATGTCCGGCTACAAGGCCACGCGCTCGGCGATGGGCGACATGGCGAAGAGCCTCGAACGCGATCCGCAACTGGAATCCATCCTTGCCAACCGCAAGAAGGATCTCGGCATCGGGATCGAACTCAGATCGCCGGCTCGGCATCGAACTCGCCTTCAGCCACGGCATCGACCTCGGTAGAGGCCGGGGCATCGGAATTTGAGCCATCCTATTTGCCGCCGTCTCTGCGCCACGCTACGGCAAGTCGAAAAAACCCTCTTGCCCAGCTGCAACTCCTTGTCCTGTTTGGTCTCAGAAGCCGTCAGCAGGAGGCGGCACGGCCATGCGCGAACCAGACCGTATCATCCGTCTGAAAACTGTCCTTTCCCGGACCGGGCTGTCCCGATCCACCATCTACCGCAAGATTGCCGAGGGCACTTCCCAGCCCAGCTCAAAATCAGCACCAACGGGACCGGCTGGCATGAATCCGACATCAACCGCTGGATCGCAGATCCCGTCTCGTGGCGTCCGAAACGCAACTTCGATGAAGTCCGGTAAGGTCGGTGGTTGCCTGCCTTCCGCCAGACCGGCAGCATGTCCTTTTGCTGCTGGCGGGATGGAACCGCCTGCCGCCGGCCCGGTCGGGGCTCTCCAAGCACGCAAAGACGGATTGGGGGCGCGCTGCGCTCCCATGCGAACGGGAGGTGGAGCGGCTTGATTGTCATCCATTGGATTATCTTTTTGATTGCAGCAACTGACTCATTGGAGTAGTATCGTCCATGGCTGAAACGGTTCCTGTCAGCGTGGTGGAAACGCCCGAGTTCTTGGCAGCGACCCGCAAGCTCATGAGCGATGACGAGCGGGCGCTTCTGGTGGATTATCTCGCCTACAATCCCACGGCAGGCGATCTGATCCCGGGAACAGGTGGCGTTCGAAAACTGCGATGGGCCTTGGAGGGCCGAGGCAAACGCGGCGGCGCGCGGGTGATCTACTTCCATCATGACGCCGGCATGCCGCTCTTTGCGCTCACCGCCTACGCCAAGAACGAGCGGGCCGATCTGAGCCAGCAGGACCGCAACGACTTCCGCCAGCTCACAGCGTTGCTGGTCGAAGCTAGCAAGAGGAGAACACGATGAGCAAGGTTGCCGACAGCATCCGGCGCGGCCTTCAGGAAGCTCTGGTCTATGCCGAGGGCAAGGCCGACGAGCGCGCCTATCGTGTCCATGTGCCCGAGCGGATCGACGTGAAGGCGATCCGGACCCGCCTGGACATGACGCAGGAAGAGTTTGCCGGGCGCTTCGGCTTTTCGGTGAACACGCTGCGCCATTGGGAGCAGGGAATGCGGCAGCCGGAGGGGCCGACTCGCGCCTATCTTCTGGTGATCGACCGTGCGCCCAAGGCGGTCCAGAAAGCCTTGCAGTCCGCGTGACCGGGCTGGCAGTCTCCGCCATCCATCCTGTTTTCCGCCGTTTCTTCGCTATGGCCACGCGATGAGGTTTTTCGTCTTCACAGCCTGAAATCCGTTCCGCTTCATGCCTGTTTGTCTTCATTTGTGAGCAGGCAACGGCATGGAAAACGAGAGCGACAGAGAACCAGGCCGGATCGTTCCGGCCAACGACAATGACGATGCGAGCAGCCTGCCGGACGTCGCGACGTTGCAGCGCATCGACCACGCCGCGCTGACGCTGGCCCGCATCATTGGCCGCCGCATGGCGCGGGAAGATTTTGAACGGCTGCACGCAGCCAACGACAACAGGTCCATCGAGTCCGAGAAAACGGAGGACGGGGCCGACAAGGAATGAAAGGACCCCGCGCATGATTGTCCCATCGCCCCGCGTTGCGCTCTATGCCCGCTATTCCTCCGACCACCAGCGCGACGCTTCCATCGAGGACCAGTTGCGCCAGTGCCGGGAGCGCGCCGTCCGCGAGGGCTGGACCATCGTGGAAACCTATTCCGACCGCGCCATCTCCGGCGCGTCGCTCATTCGTTCCGGCATCCAATCGCTACTCGCCGATGGGCAGGCCGGTCGCTTCGACATGGTGTTGTCCGAGGCGCTGGACCGCCTCAGCCGCGATCAAGAGGATGTAGCCGGCATCTTCAAGCGCCTGCGCTTCGCTGGCGTCACCATCTTCACTTTGTCCGAAGGCGAGATCAACGAGCTTCACGTCGGTCTCAAAGGCACGATGAATGCTCTGTTCCTGAAAGACCTCGCCATGAAGACCCATCGCGGTATCCGGGGCCGCGTTGAGGCCGGCAAGATCGGCGGTGGCAACGCCTATGGCTATCGCGTTGTCCACCAGCTCGACGCGCGCGGCGAACCGATCCGGGGCGAGCGCGCCATCTTCGAGGAGCAGGCCGAGATCGTGCGCCGCATCTTCCGCGAATATGTCGCCGGCAAGGGACCGCGGCGCGTCGCCGCCGACCTGAACCGCGAGGGCATTTTGAGTCCCACCGGGAAGCGCTGGTCCGACACCACCATCCGGGGCAACCGGACCATCAGTTCCGGCATCCTCAATTGTGAGCTTTATATCGGCGTCATCCGCTGGAACCGGCAGCGCAAGTTGAAGAACCCCGATACAGGCCGCTCAGCCTACCGCCTCAACAAGGAAAGCGAATGGATACGCTCCGAGGCTCCCGAGCTTCGCATCGTGCCGCAGGAGCTATGGGACGCCGCCAAGGTCCGGCAGGACGAATTGACAGCCCTCTACAAGAAACAGATCGATGGTTCGCGCGCTGCCGTGGGGCTCATGAAGGCGAAGAACGGAGGACTCAATGCCACCCACCGTCCGCGTACCCTGCTGTCCGGCTTGCTGTTCTGTGGTTGCTGCGGCGGCTCCTACGCCCGGCGCGGCCAGGACCGCTATGCCTGCACCAACCATGTGCTTGGTAATGGCTGCGACAACGCGCGCACCGTGGACCGCAAGGCTCTGGAAAGCCGCGTGCTGACCGGGCTGCGCGAGCGCATGATGACGCCGGAGATAGCCGCTGAGGCCATGCGCGCCTATACGCAGGAAACCAATCGGCTCAACCGCCAGCGCCGAAGCTCAGTGGAATCCATCCGCCGAGAACTTGCCGAGACGAATAAGGCCATCGCGGAGATCGTGCGCGTCATCGAGCAAGGCGGTTGGCATCGCGCCCTGTCCGACCGGCTGACCGAGCTTGAGGCCCAACAAGACAGTCTCACCGCCCGCCTGTCGAATGGGTCGCAGGACGTTCCCGACATCCATCCGAACATTTCCGAGGCCTATCGGCGCAGGATCGAGCGGCTGACCGAGGCGCTGTCCCATCCCGACGACGCCTTGGAAGCCGCCGACGCCATCCGCGAGGTTATCGACCGTATCGTCATCACCCCCGGCCAGCAGCGCGGCGAAAACCACGTGACTTTACAAGGCGACCTCGCCACCATCCTCGAATGGATCGAACGCACCGGAAAACCCTGCTACAAACCCGCGACCGACATCGCATCATCCCGATTGTCAGTCTCGGTCAAAACTCGGGCTTGACCCGCGTATCCATCATCTTCATGCGCGCATCTTCTCGAAGGATGCATTGCCGGGTCATCCGGCGCGAAGACGCGCATCGTGCTTTTGCCCGGCAACGACGATGAGCGCCGGCGATGAGGTTAGAAGCTCAGTTGGTCCAGGCGAAGGCGACCTTGTCGAGCGACTTCGGCCCGAATTTCTCCGAGGAGCGTGCCACCATGCGGCCGCCCAGCGCGCGGTAAAATTCCGTCGCGCCATCGTTGTCGGAGAGCGCCCAGATCACCATGCTCTTCAGGCCGCTCTGCAACAGGTCGCGCCGCGCCGCGGTGAACAACCGCCGGCCGAAGCCCAGGCCCTGAAATTCGGGCCGTAGATAAAGTTCGTAAATCTCGCCCTCGAAGTGCAGGCTGCGCGCCCGGTTCCGGCCGTAATTGGCATAACCGGCGACCTTGTCGCCGAACACGAGCACGCTGACGCGGCTGCCCTTCCGGATGGCGCTGTCCCACCATTGCGGGCCGCGGCGGTTAATCAATTTTTCCAGCTCGGCGCCGGGGATGATGCCCTGATAGGCCGAACGCCAGGCTTCGTCATGGGTGGACGCGACCGCCGCCGCGTCCGCAGCTTTGGCAGGTCGAACCTCGATCAGGGTTGTGCTCATGGCCCGATCAAAGCAAGTCGGCGCGTCGTCTTCAAGGTCTATCGTTAATTATCGGTTAACCTGTGGATTTTCTGCATCAGTTTGCCTGCCCGGCTGTGCCGAAAGTGGACAGACCGATGCCTTTGGGAGCATTTGGCCGGCGGTTGGCGGGATTTGGTGGGAATGGGCAGGCCTGGTCAGGGTTTTTTTGAGAGTCGTCCTCACGAAACAATGCTCACGGTTGATTCGCCGTGAGCAGGCTATCCGCCGAATCGGGAATCCCCGTATCTCGCGCCGCGATGGGTTAAGTTCATGCCGTCATTCAACGTGATCTTCGTTCTGCTCGCCGTGGTTGTGCTCTGGACGCCGAGCGCCGTCGCGCAAGGCCGATTCGGTCCGCAAGGCGCGGAAGCCGAGCCAAATCGGGAGCAGCAATGGCTGGTGCCGTCGCCCGATCCGGAGCCGGCGGCGCACGCAGTTTTGTTTCGTCCGCCTGGAGACGGGCCGTTTCGTCTGGCACTGATCGCGCATGCCTCGACCCAGAATACGCTCCGTCGGGCGCAAATGCCGCAGCCCGAATACCGCGCGCTGGCGGCGTGGCTGGTGGCGCGCGGATTTGCCGTGCTGGTGCCGGAGCGCCCGGGCCATGGCGCCACCGGCGGCAAATATCTGGAAGACCAGCGCGGCTGCGACGACGCCGACTATTCGCATGCCGGGCGCGCCACCGCCGAGGAGATATCAGCGGCCCTGAACTATCTGCGCGGGCAAGCTTTTGTCCGCAAGGACGGCGCGGTCGTGATCGGGCACTCGGCCGGAGGCTGGGGAGCGCTCGCGCTCGCCGGCGAGGATCCGGCAGCGGTGTCGGCGATCGTGCTGTTTTCGGCCGGCCGCGGCGGCCGCGCCAATGATTTCCCCAATCAGGTCTGCGCGCCGCATACGCTGATCGCGTCCGCCGGCGAATTTGGCCATGGCGCGCGCGTGCCCGTAACCTGGCTGGTCCCGGCCAATGACAGTTATTTCTGGCCCGATCTGTCGCGGAAACTCGCCGACGCATTTCGCCAGGGCGGCGGCAACGTAAACTTCCATGTGCTGGCGGCGTACGGCAGCGAGGGCCATTGGCTGCCGGAAACGGAAGCTGGCGTCAAAATCGCAAGCGCGGAGCTCGATCGCGCGCTGAAGACGCCAGGGCCTGTCGCGGCCAAACACCGATGACGGTCTATTTCATCGTCAAATATCTGCATGTGCTCGGCGCGATCGTTATCCTCGGCACCGGCACCGGCATCGCGTTTTTCATGCTAATGGCGCACCTGAGCCGGGATGCTGCGTTCATCGCGCGCACCGCCGCCACCGTCGTGACCGTCGACGTGCTGTTCACGCTGAGCGCGGTGGTTTTGCAACCCCTCACCGGCTGGCTGTTGATGGCGCTGTCGGCGACGGGTTTCGCCGAGCGCTGGCTCATGGCCTCGCTTATGCTCTACGCGGTGACCGGGCTGTTCTGGATTCCGGTGGTCTTCATGCAGATCGAAATGCGCAATCTCGCCCGCGCGGCCATGGCCGAGGGCCGGCCATTGCCGGCGCGCTATCATGCGCTGTTTCGCCGCTGGTGCTTGTTCGGCATTCCCGGCTTCGGCTCGGTCATGATCATCCTGTGGCTGATGATCGCCAAGCCAATGCTTTAGGGGCAGGCATGAGCGAGACCAGAAGAATTCTCGTGCTTGGCGCTTCCGGCCTGATCGGACGGTTCGTGACCGACGATCTGCGGGCGCGCGGCTTTCGCACGATCGGGGTCGCGCGGGGTTATGCGTCTTCACAAAGAACCAGCGTGCTCGATCTGGAGCTGCCGCTGCCTGCGCTGGATTCACCCGCGCTGGCGCGGCTGATCGGCGACCACGGCATCGAAATCGTGGTCAATTGCGTGGGTCTCCTGCAGGACGTTCCCGGCAATCGCGTCGGCGCCGTGCATCGTGATTTCGTCGGAAGACTGTTGCAGGCAATCAAGGCTTGCGGTCGCGCGATCCGGCTGGTCCACATCTCGATCCCCGGCGCGGGTACCTGCGACCGCACCGCCTACAGCACCACCAAACGCGAGGCCGAACGATTGATCACCGCTTCCGGCGTAGCTTACGCGATCCTGCGCCCGGGTTTCGTGATCGCACCGTCCGCCTACGGCGGCAGCGCCATGGTGCGGGCGCTGGCAGCACTTCCGTTCGCGCTTCCCGCCGCTCTATCGGCAACCGGGTTCCAGCCGGTGATGGTCGAAGATGTCGCAGCAACCATCGCCTGGCTTGCCGCGCGCGACATCGGAGACAAGCGCGCGGATGCGGTGGTCTGGGAACTGATGCAGCAGCAGCCGATGACGCTCGGCGGCGTGATCGAATTGTTTCGGCGTTCGCTCGGCACCAGGGATTATCCACGCATCCGGCTACCTTCTTTCCTGCTCGACCTCGGCTCAAAACTCGGCGATCTCACAAGCTGGCTCGGCTGGACGCCGCCGATGCGGTCGACCGCGATCGCCGAATTGCGCCGCGGGGTCACCGGCGACCCGTCGGCATGGATGATGGCCACCGGCATCGTGCCGGCCGACCTGAACAAGACGGGACTGCGTTCGGCGACCATCCAGGACAAATGGTTTGCGAGGGTTTATTTGATCAAGGCGCTGGTGATCGCGAGCCTTGTGGTGTTCTGGACCGTGTTGGGCTTCATCGCCTTGTTCGTCTCGTATGATGCCGCCGCCGGAATCCTGCGCGCACACGCCTTTCCGCCGGCGCTGGTCGCGCCGATCACTATTCTCACGAGCCTGATGGACATGAGCATTGGCATATTGATCGCCTTCCGCCGCACCGCGGGCGTAGGCTTGGTTGCCGGCATCGTGGCGTCGTTTGGCTATGTGATCGGTGCGGCGATCCTGACGCCGGACCTGTGGATCGAGCCGCTCGGAGCACTGGTCAAGACCGCACCCGCGATCGTGTTGATGCTGGTGGCACTATTGATGCTGGACAACCGGTAGCGGGGTCAGCCCAGTGAGCAACGTATGGCCCGACGACGACGTGATCCTCTACGACGGCGTCTGCGTGTTCTGCTCGCGCTGGATGCGCTTCATCGCGGCACGCGACAAGGACAGGCGCTTCCGCTTCACGGCGATCCAATCGCCTTACGGCACGCGCCTTGCGCGGGCGTTCGGTATCGATCCGCAAGACCCCGACACCAACGCCGTGATCCATGGCGGCGTCGCCTTTTTCAAATCCGACGCGGCGTTGACGGTACTGAGCAGTCTACCGGGCTGGGGCTGGGTGCGTGTCTTGCGCGCGGTGCCAACGCCGCTGCGCGACGCCGTCTACAACACGATCGCCCGCAACCGCTACCGGATTTTCGGGAAGTACGAGGAATGCTTTGTGCCGGATGCGGGGATGAAGGCGAGAGTCCTGGAGTAGCATGCAACTGTCCTTCCGGGTTCGATGCTGTCGCATCGCCCCGAAATGACGAGAACGCGGTCAGCGTACCGCAATCGCGCCCACCACCTCACGCGCCGCCCGCTCTCCACTGTCCTTCGCACCATGGGCGGTGGAGAAAAAGTTCGGCGAGGTGGCCTCTCCTGCAAAGAACAGGCGGCCGTCGATGGGGGCGGCGAGCACGGCGCGCTTCCCGGCTTGGCCGGGGAGCGCGTGCGAATAGGAGCCGCGCGCGAACGGGTCATGCGCCCAGCGCGATTCCGCAAGCGGCCTTAGCCGGCGGCGGTACTCCGAGCCGAGCAAGGCCACTATCTCGTCGATCGCTTGTGCCGCGATCGCGCCATCGCCCGCATCTTCCAGCTCGCGCGCAAAACGGCCGCCGAAGAAGCCTTCGATACAGGGCTGCCCGAACGGGCGCAGATGGTAAGTACCCATCTCGGTGCGCATGGTGGCGCGCACGCAGATTGCCCTCCTTGGGTAAGTCGTCCGGCCGATCCGAGCGCCAGCATCACCTTGTCGGCGAGGCCGAGCGGCAGGCCGCGCGCGGCGTCGACTTTGGCAGGCAGTGCGGGGAGAAAACGAATCGATTCGTCGGCGATCAGATTGGTCGGCACCGTGACGATCACCTTGTTGGCCGAAAGCGTGCCCTTTGAGGTTTCGATCCGCAGGCGCGGGCCTGAATGATCGATCAACGTGACCTGGGTTTTGAGTGCGAGCGGACAAGGCGCGCCATAGGCCGTCATCAGCGCGCCATAGCCGCGCCGTACCCGCCAGTTGATGTTGGTGTCCTCATAGGCGTCCATGTCGAGGATCGAGACCTGGTCGAGCTCGCTGCCGTTCACATAGGTCGAAATCGCATCGATCATCGGGTTCCAGCGGTTGCCGGGCTCGAGACAGAGATTGGCGGGACTGTCGCGGCCGCGTTCTCGCGGCCTGTTCGGCGCGGTCGTAGAAGCCGTCGAGCGCGCGGATGAAATCGTCGCGCTCGTGTTGCGGAAACGCCTTGCCAAAGGCGCGCTCGCGCCACGGCGGCAGCGATTTGTCGATCTCGAAATCCAGTTGCTCGGCGATTTGCACGAAGGAATTCTGGTCCGCCGAATGCAGCCAGCCGCAGCCGACATCGAAAACTACGTCCGGCGCCGCCATGATGGTATGGCCGCGCCCGCCGACGCGGTCGCGCGCTTCCAGCACGATGGCGGAAAGGCCGGAGTTTTCCAGCGCCTGCGCCGCGCCAAGGCCGGCGGCGCCCGCGCCGATAATGGCGACATCGATTTCGGAGGGGAGGGACATGGTCAAGACGCGCCGCGTCGCTGTTTCTTCTCCCTCTCCCCGTTCTTTACGGGGAGAGGGTCGGGGTGAGGGGCCGCTAACCGCAAATACAAGAGGCTGAGACGATCAGATTGCCTCGCCCCTCACCCGCTCGCAAGATGCTCGCGACCTCTCCCCGTAAAGAACGGGGAGAGGTGAGGAAAGATCAAGCCACCGCCTGCTTGGCCTTTTCCGCGCGCTTGCGGTCGTTGGCGTCGAGGAACTTCTTGCGCAGCCGGATCGATTTCGGGCGTCACCTCGACCAGCTCGTCGTCCTCGATATAGGCCAGCGCCTTTTCCAGCGTCATCTTGATCGGCGGCGTCAGGCGCACCGCCTCGTCCTTGGAGGTGGTGCGGATGTTGGTGAGCTGCTTGCCCTTCAGCACGTTGATCTCGAGATCGTTGTCGCGGGTGTGCTCGCCGACGATCATGCCCTTGTAGACCTTCCAGCCGGGCTCGATCATCATCGGGCCGCGGTCTTCCAGCTTGAACATCGCATACGCCACGGCCTCGCCCTGGTCGTTGGAGATCAAGACGCCGTTGCGCCGGCCCTGGATTTCGCCCTTGTAGGGCGCATAGCCGTGGAACAGCCGGTTCATGATCGCGGTGCCGCGGGTATCGGTGAGCAGTTCGCCCTGATATCCGATCAGGCCGCGGGTCGGCGCGTAGAACACCAGCCGCAGGCGATGGCCGCCGGAGGGGCGCATCTCGATCATCTCGGCCTTGCGTTCGCTCATCTTCTGCACGACGACGCCGGAATGCTCCTCGTCGACGTCGATCACGACTTCCTCGATCGGCTCCTGCCATTCGGAGGTCGCCTCGTCCTTTTTCAGCACCACGCGCGGCCGCGACACCGAGAGCTCAAAACCTTCGCGGCGCATGGTCTCGATCAGGATCGCCAGCTGCAATTCGCCGCGGCCCGAGACTTCCATGGAATCCTTGTCGGAGGCTTCGGTGACGCGCAGCGCGACGTTGCCTTCGGCCTCGCGCAGCAGGCGGTCGCGGATCATGCGGCTCGTCACCTTGTCGCCTTCGGTGCCGGCGAGCGGCGAGTTGTTGACGATGAACGACATCGACACCGTCGGCGGATCGATCGGCTGCGCCTTCAAGGGCGCATCGACAGATGGGATCGCAGAAGGTGTCGGCCACGGTGCCCTTGGTGAGGCCGGCAATGGCGACGATGTCGCCGGCTTCGGCCTCCTCTATCGGCGTGCGTTCGATACCGCGGAAGGCGAGGATTTTGGTCAGCCGGCCCTGTTCGATCAGCTTGCCGTCGGCGCCAAGCACCTTGACGGCCTGGTTCGGCTTGATCGAACCGGAGGTGATGCGGCCGGTGATGATGCGGCCGAGATAGGGATTGGCTTCGAGAATGGTGCCGATCATGCGGAACGGGCCTTCCTCGACCTGCGGCGGCGCGACGTGGCGCAGGATCAGGTCGAACAGCGGCTGCATGCCCTTGTCCTTCGGACCCTCCGGGCTTTCCGCCATCCAGCCCTGCTTGGCCGAGCCGTAGAGAATCGGAAAATCGAGCTGCTCCTCGCTGGCGTCGAGCGCTGCGAACAGATCGAACACCTCGTTGATGACTTCCGTCGGCCGCGCGTCGGAGCGGTCGACCTTGTTGATGACGACGATCGGCTTCAACCCGACCTTGAGCGCCTTCGACACCACGAATTTGGTTTGCGGCAGCGGGCCTTCGGCGGCGTCCACCAGCACCAGCGCGCCGTCCACCATGTTCAGGATGCGCTCGACCTCGCCGCCGAAATCGGCGTGGCCCGGCGTGTCGACGATGTTGATGCGCGTATCCTTCCACTGCACGGAGGCGGCTTTGGCGAGAATGGTGATGCCGCGCTCGCGCTCCAGATCGTTGGAATCCATCGCGCGCTCGACCACCCGCTGGTTCTCGCGGTAGGTGCCGGATTGCTGCAGCAGGCGATCGACCAGCGTGGTCTTGCCGTGGTCGACGTGGGCGATGATGGCGACGTTACGAAGCTTCATGTTGGCTCTATCTGAATCAGACAATAAGGCAGCGCGATCTCACCGGAAAACCGGGACCCACTCTTCCGGATCACGCTCGAAACCTTGGATTTTTAAGGGCGCCGGAGCACCCAAAAAGGATGCCCGGCCGAACGGACCGGGCACGCCTTACTCGTTGCGGCGCAATATAGTCAGAAATCTCTGGAAAACAATGCGTTGTTTGCCGATTTGGTTAGCCGATTTTGCCTAAAAACCGGCCCTGATCGGCTCAGTCGGCCGGATAGACCCCGCGCGACACTTCCTCGAAGTGATTTTTGACGGTTTCGTTACACAGGCAGGCCCGCATCCGAGCGTCTGCGCCGCCTTCTCACCCTCGCGTCGGATCGAGCGTCGTCGACCACAGCGCCACGTCGGCGCGATCGCGCAAAGTGACCGTCATTTGCCCGCTCGCGCCCTCGATTCTGACATGACCGAAGAATTGCAAGCCGGCGGATGGCGGCAGGTTTGGGTGGTCGGCGCCGGCGGCCTTGATGAACCTCACCTCGGGCCCGAAGGTGTTGTCCAGCTCGTTCGGTCCGAACGTCCCCGCGTTCAGCGGGCCGGCGACGAATTCCCAGAACGGGGTGAATTCCTGAAATTGCGCCTTGTCGGGGCTGTAGAAATGTGCGGCCGCATAGTGTACGTCCGCCGTCAGCCAAACCGTATTGGCGATGCCCGAGCTCTTGATAAAGCGCAAGAGATCGGCAATCTCAAGCTCGCGGCCGCGCGGCGGGCCGTCGCCTTGCGCGAACGCCTCCGAGCCTTTTCTGTTCGCCGCGTCGTCATAGACGATAAGACTGAGCGGCATGTCGGAGGCGATCACTTTCCAGGTGGCGCGCGAATTCAATAGGCCGCGCTTGAGCCAGAGCAATTGATCGGGCCCGAGGAAATAGCTGTCGGGGCCGTAGGCGGTCTGTAAATTGGGCCCATTGGGACCGCGGTAGCTGCGTTCATCCAGCATGAAGACGTCGAGATGCGGGCCATAGCTGAGGGCGCGGTAGACCCGTCCCGGCTCGACGATGCTTTCGCGCATCGGATACATCTCGTGGAAGGCGCGCGCCGCGCGCGCGGCCAGCAGATTGATGTCGCGCACCTTGTAGGCAGCGGGAAGCTCCTTCGATGGCGACCAGTTGTTGGTGACTTCGTGATCGTCCCATTGCACGAAGATCGGCACCTCGGCGTTGAAGGCGCGCAGATTCTCGTCAAGGAAATTGTATCGATGCGCGGCGCGGAATTCCTCCAGCGTCTCGGCGACTTTTGCTTTTTCCGGGATGGTGATGTTTCTCCAAACCTTGCCGTCGCCCAGTCTGACCTCGGGGGAAATGATGCCGTCAGCGTAGACGGTGTCGCCCGAATGCACGAAAAAATCTGGCCGGTGCCTGCGCATGGCGGCGAAGGTGACCATGCCGCCATCGTCGGGGTTGATCCCCAGCCTTGCCCGGCGACATCGCCGCCCCAGACGAAACTGACGTCGCGCCGGTCGGCAGGCGCGGTGCGGAAGCGGCCGGTCACCGGCTCGCCCGAAATGTCGGGATGCGAGAGATCACGGAATCTCACCCGGTAAAAAATATCCTGTCCGCCGGGCAGGTTCTCGATCAGCATTTTCGCGGTGAAGTCGCTCTCCGGCAACGCCGCGATCGGCGGCAGGGCTCTTGCATTGCTGAAGGATTCGGTGGTCGCGACCTCGACCAGCATCTGCGAGGGCCGGTCGGCGCGCGCCCAAACGACGCCGCCATCGGCGCTGACGTCGCCGGATTGCACGCCATGGCTCACCACCGGCCGGTCGGCGGCGCGGCTGAGATAGGGCATCGCCATGGTGCCGAGCGTGCCGGCGGCAGCGGACATAAAGCGGCGGCGTGAAATCCGGCGTCGAAAGCTGATCATCGTGCAGGCCTTCAAATCCATCGTCTTGCGAGCGGTCGCACACCGACCTAGGCCGAAAATGTGACGGCGCGATTGCAGAAGGACGAAGCCCGGCGAGCCGACAGCGAACCTACAGCGAACCTACAGCGAACCTACAGCGTCGCGGCCGCGCGGAACTGCGCGCTCGCCCTTTGCAGATTCTGCGGCATGTTCATCAAGAGCGCCTTGCGGTCGGCCACCGCGTGATGGAATTGCTCGAGCGCGATGTTGAAGGAGGTCAACGCTCCTTCCTCGATGGTGCCGTGTTCGAAGCAATGCAGCGTGTCGCGCAGGATATCGTCGGCCGCCGACTGCATGTGGTCGAGTTCGTCGACGGAATTGCTGCGGCGGGCGGCGGCGATCATTTCCAGGAGCCGTTCGCGAAGCGAGGAGTTGTTGGTGCGTTCGTCCTTCTTCAGATAGCCCGCGAACCACGCGCCGATGGAGCCCATGGCCGACAGCGCCATCAGTCCCCACCAGATGAAATCGCTGTAGCGATCAAGGAAGGTTTTTTCCTCGCCATCGACAAAGGCCGCGGCACCCGGGTGAACCGGAACAAACGCATCCTTGTCGGTATCCGGCGTTTCGATTTTCGCAGCGAGCGGAAATTCCGCCATTACCGTTCGGCGAATGGCGAATAGTTGCCGCGTGAAGGCGGCGATCGTGGTTTCCGAGAGATCCTTGCGCGCGACAATGTGGTGGGCGAAGCTGATCGTCTTGACTTCCTCTTCGGGGCGGTCGGGCGCGCCGCCAAAGGCGCCGGCCGGAATTTCGGAGGCCTCGTACATCGGGTGATTTTGTGCGATCGCCTCTGCCGAATCGATCCCGAGGAAAGTAGGTGAGCGGCCGTTATGCGTCGACGCCGCGACCGCTTCCGTCGTAATCCTGCTGTTGACGGGGCCCGCGGCGAGATAGGCGTCAGCCTTTTGGCTGTGGATCGCATCGGCGGCCTCGCTGGTTGGAAACTGGACGACCTCGATCTTGTTTGGGTCAACGCCGTATTGCTGCAGGATCACCTTGAGCAGGTCGACATTGGCCTGGGTGCGGCCGATGACGCCGACGCGGCGCCCCGATAGCTGACTGATCTTGGTGATCTTCGGGCCAGCCTTTTTGCCCTTCATGGCCGGAGGCACCCACAACACCGCGACGTTCTTGCGCAGCGTCGCCACCGCTTGCGCATTTTTCGGCACACCGAGGTCACCGCGGATGATGGCGAGATCGGCCCGTCCCTCCGCGAGCGCCTGGGCGCTGGCGGTGGCGCCGTCGGTTTGAATCGGCCGCAAATGAATTTGGCTGCGGGCCTGGGCAAAGCCCTGGGCCAATGCCTGAACCACCTTGAGGTCGTCGCTGTTGGCGGGCCCGACCGCGATCCGCAGGGCTACCGGCCTCGCCGCGAAATAATAGCCGCCCGCCAGCGTACCTATGATGGCAAGGGTCGCGGCCAGCACGACGAACATCATGCTCCGCTGTGTCGAGCGTGGAGGAGGGGGCGCCTTCGCCGGCCCGGCCAGGCTAGGCGCCCCCGCAAGGTCAATTCCGCTGGTCATCGATCGGGAAAACAGCCGGTTCAGGTCCAATTTGGTCTGCCAAATGCGGTTTGATGGATCTTCTAGCAAATTTCACGCCGCCGCGTCATGACAACGGTGTCATGGTTAGCGGCAGCTTTGGAAGCACCATTTGGGCCGTTTTTCTGCCGCCCGGCGTGGATCATACAGCCAGCGTTCGATGTTAAGATAGATTTCCCGGTCAAACAGGAGGGAATTGTGGCGGAGCGGTTGTCAGTGGAGGCGCGAAAATCGGCCTTGAAGGGCCTGTCCGGCTGGAACGAGGTCGCAGGCCGGGAGGCGATCGCACGAACCTTTGTGTTCGGGGATTTCAACGAGGCGTTTGGGTTCATGTGCCGGGCTGCGCTGGTGGCCGAAAAGAACGACCATCACCCGGAATGGCGCAACGTTTACAAGACCGTGGAGGTGGTTCTGGCGACCCATGACGCCGGCGGCGTCACCGCGCGCGATATCGAGCTTGCTAGGGCCATGAACGCGATCGCGGCGCAACTTGGAGTAGCCTGATCCGGTTCGTTCCTCTCATCTTGCGGGCGGGATGCGAGATACCCAGCTAGGAGCATATCCGAAAGAAACGTGCTTCCGCGGCGAATGGGCCGCGCGTTCAGGGGAGCGAGAGCGATGATATCGGAACATACCGTCGGTTTTGAGCCGGCCGATGAGCTGGCAAAGGATCGCGAGAGCGTGCGCCGGCGCTTCTGGGCCAAGTTCAAGCGGGTCGTGGCGCAGCTACCTTTCGCGGAGGATTTGCTCAGCGCCTATTATTGCGCGTTCGACAAGGAGACGCCCCGCCACGTCCAGGCTGCCCTGCTGGGGGCGATTGCCTATTTCATCCTGCCGTTCGACTTCATCCCGGACATGCTGCCGGTGCTCGGCTATACCGACGATGCGGCCGTGCTCGCCACCGCGATCCGCATGGTTGCGGCCCATATCAAGCCCGAGCATCGCGACGCCGCCCATGCGGCGCTGAAGCGGAGCCTCGAGCTTTAGATGTGATCGCCCGCCGTGCTGAAGCTGACTGACAAACACGAAACCCATCCGGTCCTTCGCTGGCTGATGACGGAAGCGCGCAAGCGAACCGATCCGGGCGAATTCCTTCAGGCCTTTGCCGGCGAGCTGCGCGCGGCCGGCGTCGATGTCTCGCGCATCTCGACCGGCGTCCCGATCCTGCACCCGCAGATTTTTTCCTTCAGCGGCCTGTGGCAGCTCGACAAGGGCACGACCGAGCGCTCTTTCCGCTCCACGCCGCAGGATTTCGCCACGATTTCCAAGAGTCCGATCCGGATCGCCTATGAAGGCGGCGGTCCGGTTCGTTGCGACCTCACCGCGCCGCCGGAGGAAGGCGAGTTCGCCATTCTCGCCGATCTGCGCCGCGATGGTCTTACCGACTACATCGTCTATTCGGTTCCGTTCGCCGATGGCAGCCACAAGGCGCTTTCGTTCGCCACCAGCCGTCGCGGCGGATTCAACCGCGACGAGCTTGCGCTGTTCGAGGCAGTGGTCCCCGCCGTGGCGTTCAATCTCGAAGTTCAGGCGCTGCGGCGCACGGCGCGCACTTTGCTCGATACTTACGTGGGCCGGCAATCTGGAGGGCGGGTGCTGGAGGGCCAGATACGGCGCGGCACCGGCGAGACCATCCGCGCAGTGATCTGGCTCTGCGACCTGAGGGGCTTCACCACTCTTTCCGAGACGTTGCCGCGCGACGCGCTGATCGACCTGCTCAACAGCTATTTCGGCCCGATGTGCGACGCCGTCGCGGCGCAGGGCGGAGAGATTCTGAAGTTTATTGGCGATGCGATGCTGGCGATTTTCCCGATTGGAGCCGACGCCGGACAAACCTGCGGCGCGGCGCTCCGCGCCGCCGAGCTCGCGGAGGCGTCGCTCTCGAAGGAAAATCAGAGGCGGCTGGACTTGGGGCTGCCGCGGATCGACTACGGCCTCGCGCTGCATGTCGGCGATGTGATGTATGGCAATATCGGCAGCGATACCCGACTCGATTTCACCGTCATCGGGCCTGCGGTAAATCTCACGGCGCGCATCGAGTCCCTGTGCCGGCAACTTGGCCGGCCGTTGCTGCTGTCGTCGGACTTCGCCGCGGCCTGCGGCATCTCCGCCGATTCCCTCGGCCGCTTTTCACTCAAGGGCATCGCCGCAGATCAGGAAATTTTCATGCCGGCCAAGAAGGGCTGACGAGACCGGTTGACGAGGTCGGTTGATCGAACAAGCGAAAGCCGGGGTGTTTGGATCACCCCGGCTCCAGGCCCTTCAGCCGCTTGACGTATCGCTATTGGCTTATCGTTGTCTTGGCGTCGCCTGAGCCTGGGCCCGGGCATTCTGTTCGGCCTCCCAGGCCTTGAACTGCCTGAACAACGCTTCCTTGTCGGTATCAGCAGGCAGCCGTCCCGCCGTGGAGCTCTGCTTCAGGAATTCGTCAAAGCGGCTCCGTCCTGCGACCGGCTCGATGCCATGCTGATCGAGCCATTGCTGCGCATAGGGAAGGCGGTTCCAACCCGCCAGCGGCGCCGACAACGAAACTTCCTTCCACTTCGGGTGGAAGGGCGGATTCTGGAGCTGCGGAAATTTGGTGAAGAAGGCGTCGACGAACAGAGAGAGCTTGCGGTAACGGTCGGTATTTGGCGCCCAGTTATAGGCCGCGAGCACGGCAGGCACCGCGATCGTATCGACCTTCTCGCCCTCGGCGATCAGGTTCGGATAGTCCTTCGAGGTCAACGTCGCCGGCAGGTAGTCGCCCTGCAGCGGCTTGGAGTAATCGACCGTCACCAGATGGAATTGGTCATCCTTGAACGCGCCGACGGATTTATACGGCTTGCCGCCGCAAACGATCACGGCATCGATCTCGCCCTTCTTCAACTTTTCCATGGCGATCCGTTGCTCGATATAGACGACGTTCGGCTTCATTCCGAGCCGCTCGAACATGGTCAGCGCCGTCACGAAGGTGCCGCCATTGGGAAGATCGACGCTGATGGTCTTGCCGTCGAGGTCCTTCAGATTCTGGACCGACTTCGAAGCCATGACGTGCACTTCTTCGTTGTAGAGTTTGGTCACATAAGTGAATTGCTTCTTGATGTCCTTGGCGAAGCCTTTTCGCTCGAGATAGTCGAGCGTGTCGGCTCGCACGATCCCGAGATCGACGCCTTGCAGGAACAGGATGTCGGCGACGCTCTGCACAGAGCCTCGCCCGACGATGGAAAGTACGCGCAACTTGTTTCCGTCGTCGAGCACGGAGGCAAGGTCGGCGCCGAACTGAACATAGGTGCCGCCGATGGTGCCGGAGATCAGCCCTACCGTGTTGGCGTTCAGCGCCTGCTTGGTGGCGGCCGAGCCGAATTGAAAGATGGCCTTGAGACTGTCGCTGACCTTGGCAGGGTCGTACACGCCTTCTTCAGCCTTGGCTGCGAAGCCGCAAGCCATCATCATGGCAACGAGTGCCAATCCAAATAAACGTCGCATTTTTGCTGGTCCCCGGTTGAAAAAATTACTGCAATTGAGCTAGCCGCCGCTGTGCATCCGCCGAGCCGAGCTGGGCAGCGTGCTGGTACCAGCTGCGTGCCAGCGCCGGATCGGTATTGATGTTGCGCAGGTCCAGCGTTCCCATGACCGCGGGATCGTAGGTCTGCGCGAGCATCAACGCCGCATTCGCCTCCTGCGCCTCCGCGGCCCGTTCGAGCAACAGGCGGGCGGGCGGAATATCACCGGCGGCAAGCAGGGCCTTGGCCCGCGTCATCAGCGCGGCGAGTTCGTCGGCGGCGAGCCTTCTGACCGGCGCAGCTGCCACCGGCGGCGCGGGCGCTACAGGCGGGGCCGCGGCCACCACTGGAGCAACGGCTGCCATTGGCGCTACCGCTGCCGTTGGCGCCACCGCCACCGCTGCCATCGGCGCGGCGGGTTCTGCGGGCGGCACGCTCTGACGAGCCGTTCTCAAGGCAACGGCAATCTCGTCCCGCGACGGCGGCTGAGTTGTAGCAGGAGCGGTGGCGGCGCGCGCGGTCGCGGTCGGTTGAACGGGCGGCGGCGGCACGGGTGCCGATCGAACGTCCGAGATGCCGATCAGCGAAGCGGTCGCATTCGCAAAAACAGTGAAGGGATTCTTCACTGCCACGGCCACGAAGGCGGCCACCGTTGCCGCCATCGCCAGTGCGGCGGTCTTCACCAGACGCGATGATCCACTTTTTCGCGCACTCCCGAACTTCGGCGTTCGAGACGCCCCTTCGGAACCGGACAGGAAGAGAGGAACGGAATCATCGGGAAGAAATTCGTCCCGCGTCGCGACCGATCGGCCGGAGTTGTAAGGCCTTAATTGCGATCCGAATTCGTCGAGGTCGACTGGATCCGCAAACTGCTCGTCGTATGAAGCGTATCTCGATTCATACGGATCATCCTGTGAACTGTACCTCGGGTCACGCGCCATGGTGATGCCTCCCGCTACAAACGCAACATCGGGCATACCGGCTTCAGTTTCTTGACGTTATTGGTGGCCAGCCGCCCGCTACTAAGCCGCTAGAGTCGCATTTTGAATCCGTCCAAAAAGCGACAATCAACGGCTCGATTTGGGAGATTCTTTGATATCATTGAGGCATATCATCAAATAGTGGCCCGGGGGGCCCGGCGGATGACGGCAAATCAATGATGCGTGACCCAATACGGCACACCTGGCATGCCAGGCAAGGCGTCTTGCCGGTCAGGGATGCAGGATGACCTTACCCATCGCCTTTCGGCCTGCAAGCACTTTCAAGGCGTCGGCGGTTTGCGCCAGTGGAAAAGTGCGATCGACATGGGAGGAGATCTTGCCCTCGGCGGTCCACTTCACGAGCTTTTCCAGGTTGGCGCGATTCTTGTCCGGATTGATCCGTGCCCACGCCCCCCAGAACACGCCGCGAATGTCGCAGCCCTTCAAAAGTGCCAGATTGAGCGGCATCTTCGGAATGTCGCCGGCCGCAAATCCGATCACGAGAAAACGGCCCTCCCAGGCGATCGAACGCAGCGCGGCTTCGGCATAGCTGCCGCCGACCGGATCGAAAACAATGTCGACGCCCTTGCCGCCGGTGAGCCGGCGCAGGCCTTCCTTAAGGTCCTCCTTGGCGTAGTTCAGGCCGAGCTCGGCACCGTGCGCCTTGGCGAATTCAAGCTTTTCATCCGACGACGCGCAGGCAATGACCTTCAATCCCAGAAGCTTACCCAGTTCGCAGGCGGCAAGACCGGTGCCGCCGGCAGCGCCCAATACCGCCATGGTTTCGCCTGGTTTGGGACTGGCGCGATCTTCCAGCGCATGCAGCGCGGTACCGTAGATAATGATGATGCCGGCGGCGCGGTCGAAATCCAGATTGTCGGGGATCCTGATAATGGCATTGGCCGGCAGCGCGATCTTTTCCCGCGCACCATTGTGGCCGCAGGAGGCCATCACCCGGTCGCCGGCTTTGAGACCCGTCACCCCAGCGCCAACGCTCTCGATCACGCCCGCGACTTCCGCGGCCGGTGAAAACGGGAAGGGTGGCTTGATCTGGTATTTGCCCTGGATCATCAGGAGGTCGAAGAAATTCAGCGCCGCGGCCTTGATCGCGATCACGGCCTCGCCGGGCCCGGCCACCGGATCGGGCACGTCCGTGAGCACCAGATCGTCGGGACCGCAATATTGCGAGCAGAGAATGGCTTTCATGGCTTCACCTGAGTTTCGGACGCACCGGCAACGCGATACGCTTCATGCCGGATTTGAAGCCGGGCGACAATTGGATTTAGCGACTTGGTACCCATGCTGTCATTGCGAGCCAACGGGTCGCGCGAAATGCGCGCCCGATGACAGGCTTCCGCGAAGCAATCCATGGCGCGACGAACTAAGGAATGGATTGCTTCGTCGCTTCTGCTCCGCGCAATGACGGCGGATAGCGGGGAATGAGACAATGTTCGAAAAAGGCCTGCTGGCGGGAAAGCGCATTTTGGTCACCGGGGGCGGCTCCGGGCTTGGCGCCGCGATGGGACGCCGCTTCGTCGAGCTTGGCGCCGAACTGATCATCTGCGGCCGAAGGCTTGAGTTGCTGGAGACGACCGCGGCCGCCATGCGCGGCGAATTCGGCGGCAAGATCGACGCGATCCGGTGCGACATTCGCGACGGCGCCGCGGTCGAGGCCATGATGGACGCGATCTGGCGCGAAAAGCCGCTCGACATTCTCGTCAACAACGCGGGCGCGACCTTCATCGCCCAGAGCGAGCGATTGTCGTTTCGCGCAGTGGACGCGATCCTTGCGCCGACGCTCCATGGCACGATGTATTGCACGCTTGCGGCCGGCAAGCGCTGGATCGAGGCCGGGCACAGGGGCGTCGTGCTCAGTATCCTCTCGACCTCGACCATTACCGGCCGCGCTTTCACCGTGCCGTCGGCGATGGCGAAGTCGGCCGTCCTTGCCATGACCAAGAGTCTTGCGGTGGAGTGGGGCCCCAAGGGCATTCGAACGGTGGCGATCGCGCCCGGTGCGTTTCCGACCGCGGGCGCCACGGACCAGCTTCGGCCCGAAGGCCGCGATCAGAATTGGGCAGCGCGAAATCCGCTTCAGCGGGTCGGCTCACACCGTGAGCTTGCCGATCTCGCAAGCTTCCTGGTCTCGGATTCCGCCGGCTACATCAACGGCGAAATGGTGGTGCAGGATGGCGGCGCGCATTTGCGAAGTTCCGGCGCCGAGGACCTTCTGGCCTGGACCGAGGCGCAGTGGGAGAAGCAGCGGATGACGCGGTCGAAGGAGCGATCATGAACGGCGCTCAAGGCGGAGCCGGTCCCGGACGGTGCTGTAACCGCCTTCCCAATCAGGCGTTTACCAGCTATCCATCGGTTTCCTGACAAGCAGTATCGGGCCATCTTCCAGTCACAATGATGAGGGACCAGATTTGGCGATGTCCGTGCGGCGAATGCTGACAGCGATGATGGCCGGTGCGCTGATGTGCGGGGTTTCTGGCCTCGCGCAAGCGCAGAGTGTGTCGTCGAAGGGGGCGGCCAAGCCAGCGGCGGCCAGGGCCGAACCTGCCGCGGCTCCGGGCGGTGCCGAGCCCACGCTGATCGGCCAGTTCGGCACCTGGGGCGCCTATCTGGCAACCCCGAACGGGAAGAAGGTGTGCTTCGCGCTGGCAAAGCCTTCATCGTCAAAAACCAACCCGCCGAACCGTCCGCGTGACCCCGCCTACGCGTTCGTCTCCACTCGTCCGGCCGAGAAGGTCGTCAACGAAGTCTCGATCATGATCGGCTATACGCTCAAGCCGGGCTCGGAATCGACGCTGGAGGTCGGCGGCGCGTCCTACGCGATGTATACCCAGGGCGACGGCCTCTGGATCAAGAACGCCGCCGAGGAAGAGCACATGGTTGATGCCATGCGCAAGGCAGCCGACGTTACCGTCAAGGGCGTGTCGGCGAAGGGCACCGAGACCACCGACGTGTTCTCGCTGAAGGGACTTTCCCAGGCGCTCGACCGACTGGCGCAGGACTGCAGGCGCTAGGCCAATTCCAATCCTGGGACTGCTGCATTTGCGACCTTTCCAGAGGGGCCTGAAGAGCCTATCTGATGTGCCATGACTGAGACCCTGACCACCCCTTCAAGGCAGAGCAACGACGGTGCCCGCGCGCCGCTGGAAAAGGTGGCGCTTGAATCCTATGTCCCGCCGGCCAAGCCGTCGCTGGTGGGCCTGTCGCGCGCCGAAATCGCCAAAAAACTCGGCGCCATTGGCGTCGCGCCCGCGCAGCGCAAGATGCGCGTGCAGCAGCTCTGGCACTGGATCTATGTCCGCGGCGCGCAACAGTTTGCGGAGATGACGAGCATTTCCAGGGAAATGCGCGGTCAGCTCGAAGCGCATTTCACGGTGGCACGCCCCGAAGTGGCCGCCGAGCAAATTTCCAACGACGGCACCCGCAAATGGCTGTTGCGCCTTGGAAGCGGCGACAAGCTTGAAAAGGCGCATGAAGTCGAGTGCGTCTATATTCCGGAAACCGACCGCGGCACGCTGTGCGTTTCGTCGCAAGTCGGCTGCACGCTGAATTGCTCGTTCTGCCATACCGGCACGCAGCGGCTGGTGCGCAACCTGACCGCGGGCGAAATCGTCGGCCAGATCATGGTGGCGCGCGATTGCCTCAATGACTGGGCCGACCGCGACACGCCGAACGGCGGCCGCCTCATCACCAATGTGGTGATGATGGGCATGGGCGAACCCCTGTATAATTTCGATGCGGTGCGCGATGCGCTTTTGATCGTGTCGGACAATGAAGGTATCGGCATCTCCCGTCGCCGCATCACGTTGTCGACCTCGGGCGTGGTGCCCAATATCGTGCGCACCGGCGAAGAGATCGGCGTTATGCTCGCGATCTCGCTGCATGCGGTGCGCGACGAACTGCGCAACGAGCTGGTGCCGCTGAACCGCAAATATCCGATAGCCGAGCTGCTGCAGGCGTGCCGCGATTACCCCGGCTCCTCGAATGCGCGGCGCATCACCTTTGAATATGTGATGCTCAAGGGCGTGAACGATTCGCTCGATGACGCCAGGCTCTTGGTCAAGCTGTTGAAGGGGATTCCGGCCAAGATCAATCTCATTCCGTTCAATCCCTGGCCGGGCACCTCTTACGAATGTTCTGACTGGGATCGAATCGAAAAATTCTCCGAATATATCTTCAACGCCGGCTATTCCTCGCCGGTGCGCACGCCGCGCGGCCGCGACATCCTGGCCGCCTGCGGGCAATTGAAATCGGAAACCGAGAAATTGTCGGCCCGCGAGCGGCAGGCGCTGCGCGCGATGGCGATGACGGACTAAGCGGTATGTTTCGAGCGATCAGCTATTTCGTCATTGCGAGGAACGTAAACGAGGAAACAGTCACGACCTCGTCATTACGGGATGGTGTGTTGGCACCAGACCCGGAATCTCGAGATTCCCCGATGTGCACTTCCACATCGGAGTTCGATGCGTTGCATCGCTCCGGAATGACGGCAGCAGCACCATGGCGCTGATCGGCCGGTTGTTTGTCATTCTGTTCGCCTTTCTCGCCGCGAGCCTGGTGGCGGGGATGATCGTGGTCGGCGCGATCATGTTTCCCGAATTCAGCGACCTTGGCGCCGGACCGGTCGATCCCGGCGCGCTGAATATCCTGCTCGGCTTCGGCTTTATCTTCGTCAGCGGCTTTGCGCTGATACCGGCGATGATCGTGGTCTTGATCACCGAGGCGTTTAATATCCGCGGCGTGCTGACCTATGCGGTCGGCGGCGGCCTCGTTGGGCTCGCGTGCTATCTCGGCCTTGTCCCCTTCGATACCGAGACGCTTCGCTTCGAGGGGATCGTGCGGCGCCATCTCGAAATCATGACCGGGGCCGGAATTGTCGCCGGCGTGGTGTACTGGATGATCGCCGGCCGCAATGCCGGCGCATGGCGCGAGCCGCCGCCCCCGCTTCGGTCGCCGCCGCCATTGCCGTCGCAGACACCTTCGCCGCCCGCGTAATGAAGGGGGTTTTCACGGCGGCGCGCCTCGGCTAAACCCCGCGCCATGAACCGGACCGGATTGATCATCGCGCTCGCGCTGGCGCTTGCTGTCGGATTGCTGTTTGGAATCTATCCCGAACTCGATCTGAAGCTTGCCGGGTGGTTCTATGACGCGCCGAGTAAGACCTTTCCGCTCAAGCTCAACATCTGGGCCGCGATCGCGCGTGACGGCGCGATGTGGATCGCGTGGGGTCTGGCGCTGCCGGCGATCGTC
The DNA here is from genome assembly GCA_963722265.1 of uncultured Alphaproteobacteria bacterium. Lineage (GTDB taxonomy): Bacteria > Pseudomonadota > Alphaproteobacteria > Rhizobiales > Xanthobacteraceae > Bradyrhizobium. The sequence continues at coordinate 38,239 of CAVRKR010000008.1, forward strand.
GCGTTGCTGGTGAAGCTGGCGCGGCCGGACCGGCCGCTCCTGATGTCGGGGCGCGCGATCATCTTCCTGCTAACCACGCTGACCCTTTCCGCCGGCGTTCTCACCAACCTCACCTTCAAGAGCTATTGGGGCCGGCCGCGCCCGGTGGTGGTGACGCAGTTCAACGGCTATCAGCCGTTCGTGCCGTGGTGGGACCCGCGTGGAAGCTGCGGACGAAACTGCTCGTTCTTCTCCGGCGAAGGCGCGACCGCGTTCTGGACCTATGCGCCCGCGGCGCTGACGCCGCCGGCATGGCGACCGCTGGCCTACGCCGCCGCGACCCTGTTTGGGGTATTAACCAGCGTGCTCAGGATGGCGTTTGGCGGGCACTTCTTTACCGACGTTGCCGCCGCCGGGCTGGTGACTTTTCTGGTGATCTGGCTGGCCCATGGCTACATCTACCGCTGGCCGTCGACCCGCCTCACCGACGCTGGTGTCGATGCCGCGCTGACACGGCTGGGTGCTCGTTTTCGCAAACCGGGGCAATCCGACTCAGGTCGTTCGAGCACCATCCGCCATTAAATGCGTGCTCATCGGCGCGAAATTTGATATTCGCGCACTCAACTCGCAAGAAACATCAGTACTTACGACCGATTGGAAACTCTATGAGTACAATCTTGAAGGGCCTGCCCAAAGGAGAGAAAGTCGGCATCGCTTTCTCCGGCGGCCTCGACACCAGCGCGGCGCTGTTGTGGATGAAACAAAAAGGCGCTCGCGTCTTTGCCTATACCGCCAACCTCGGCCAACCTGACGAGGCCGACTACGACGCGATTCCGCGTAAAGCGCTGGAGTTCGGCGCCGAAGCGGCCCGACTGGTGGATTGCCGAACGCAATTGGTTCACGAAGGCATTGCCGCCATCCAATCCGGCGCCTTCCACATCTCGACCGGCGGCATCACCTACTTCAACACCACGCCCCTCGGCCGTGCCGTAACCGGCACGATGCTGGTGTCGGCAATGAAGGAGGACGGCGTCAACATTTGGGGTGATGGCTCCACCTTCAAGGGCAACGATATCGAGCGGTTCTACCGCTACGGCCTGCTGACCAATCCGGGCCTGAAGATTTACAAGCCCTGGCTCGACCAGCAGTTCATCGACGAGCTGGGCGGCCGCGCGGAAATGTCGGCCTACCTCACCGCGAATGGATTCGACTACAAGATGAGCGCCGAAAAGGCCTACTCGACCGACAGCAATATCCTCGGCGCGACCCACGAGGCCAAGGATCTCGAGCGCCTGGACAGCGGTATCAAGATCGTCAGTCCCATCATGGGCGTGCCGTTTTGGCGCGACGGCTATGCCGTCAAAGCCGAAAGGGTCGCCGTGCGCTTTGTCGAGGGTCAGCCCGTCGCGCTAAATGATCGGACATTCGCCGATCCGGTCGCGCTGTTCCTCGAGGCCAACGCCATCGGCGGCCGACATGGCCTTGGCATGAGCGATCAGATCGAGAACCGGATCATCGAGGCAAAGAGCCGCGGCATTTACGAGGCTCCCGGCATGGCGCTGCTGCACCTCGCCTATGAACGCCTGATCACCGGCATTCACAACGAAGACACCATCGAGCAATACCGGATCAGCGGCCTGCGCCTTGGCCGGTTGCTCTATCAGGGGCGGTGGTTCAATTCGCAAGCCCTCATGCTGCGCGAAACGGCGCAGCGTTGGGTGGCCCGCGCCATCACCGGTGAGGTGACGGTTGAACTGCGCCGTGGCAACGACTACTCGATCTTGAACACCGAGAGCCCGAACCTGACCTATCGGCCGGAGCGGCTAAGCATGGAAAAGGTAGACGATGCGGCGTTCACGCCGGCGGACCGCATCGGCCAGTTGACGATGCGCAACCTCGACATTGCCGATACCCGCGAGAAGCTTGATCTCTACGCAGAGACGGGCTTGCTGTCGACGGGTGAAGGCGCTCATATCTTCAAACTCGATAGCGACAGGAGCTGAACCGTACGGGCGCGCCGTCGACTTGTTGGATCGTGCCGCCCAGGCTCGACACATTGTCGCTTCGGCGACGCATCATGCAGAACCAAAAATGGCCGGGACTGCTCCCGGCCATCTTCATTTGTTGAACAAAGCCCGCCTTTACCGCGGCGGGACGGTGCCTGCGGGCGGCGGCGGCAGGGCCACGCCGCCATTGAGCAGCGGCGTGATGCGGCGGATGGTGACACGCCGGTTGATGCGGCTCGGCCCGTCGGTCTGCTCCTTCAGATATTGTGAACCGTAGCCTTGCGAGGTCAGGTTTTCCGCGGGCACCCCGAACTGCTGCGTCAACAATTCGGCCGCGGCTTCGGCGCGCCGGTCCGACAGGGAGAGATTGTCGACGGGGTTGCCGACCGCGTCGGTGTGACCCTCGATCAGGAACACCTCGCGCGGGTTGCGCGCGATCGCGCGGTTGAGTCCGTCCGCGATTGCCTGCAGCCTCGCCGCCTGGTCGGGCGGAATCTCCCACGACCCGGTCTCGAAGTTGATGGTGTTGAGATCGATGCTCGGCATCAGCATCCGCACCGACGGGCTGTAGCGGATTTCGTCGAGCGTATACCGCCGCTCGATCCGGTCCACCGGCGGCGCCTCCATCGTATCGTAGATCAGGTCGGGTGACGCCTGATCGGCGTCCACGATGTACCGGTCGTAGGGAATCCGGATTACCGGCATCGGCAGGTCGACATAGAAACCGCCGGCATCGCGAGGATCGCGGAAGCTGTCGTCGATCAGGATGATTTCGCGGCCATCGCGATCCCTGCGAATCCGGCGCAGCAATTGTCCGTCGCGGCCGACCACGGTGATGATCTGCGAGCCGTCGGGACGAATCACGATGGTGCGGGTCTCGCCGCCCACCTGCTCGGTCCGGATATCGCGTGCGCCGTAGCGGAAGCGGTCCTCTTCGTCGTGACGGATGAAGGAGTGTCCGCTCGGATCGACCACGATGACGTGGCCGGGCTCGGTGAACACCTTGCGGCCTCCCTGATCGCTTTCCTGCCGTTGACCGCGGAAATCCTCGAGGCGACGCGGTCCCTGCGGCGCCGCACCCGGGGCAATCGGGGTCATGGCTTGCGTCGGCCGAGGAGGCGCGGGGATCGGCGCGGCCACCGTGGGCGGTGGACGACGCACGAGCGGCGCAGCTCCGGGCGGCAGCCCGGTTTGTCCGCCGCCCGGCGCGGCCGGAGCTTTGGGAGCGGGGGTTGGCGCCGGCAGCACGCGTTCGCGTTCCTGTATCGCAGGCCCAGCCGGGGGCTTTGGTCCAGCCGGCGGAGGTGGCGGGGTTGGTGGCGTTTTCGCGCGTTCCCGCTCCATTTCCCGTTCGCGCTCCTGCTGCTGCAGGGACGGTCCTGCCGGAAGTTTTGGAGCGGCCGGCGGCGGCGCGGCGGCCGGTGGAGGAGGCGGGGTGGGGTGTGCAGGCGGGGGCGGCACATGCGGTGGCGGGGCCGCAGGCGGCGGCACAGGGCGGGGCGGAGGCGGTGGCGCGGGCCGCGGAGGTGGCGGAGGGGCCGGGCGCGCCGGTGGCGCTGCCTTCGGTTGCTCCTTGGGCGGATGCTTTGGCTTTCCGTCGGGACCAAGTTCCTCCTTGGCCTGCGCCACGACGATTGGCGCGGACTGTGCGTGCGATGGTGCTGCGGCCAATTGCATGGCCGTAAGAGCTGTCGTGGCAAGCAGTGCGAGTCGTGTTTTTGTCATGATGATTAGGGTCCCCAGGGAAATGCTCTGCAAATTCTTGGCAAGGTCCGTCAACACTCCGGCGATCAACAAACAAGCGTTAGGCCGGATTGTGGCGGCTTTCAAACGAGAATCTGGATTTATTTCCAAAGTCGCCAGGTCCGCATGTGCCTTCGTTCATGACGCGTTCAGGCGGTTATTTCAAATCGGGTTTTGCATGCTCCTTTCGGTGATGCTTTCCTTCTGTTCCCTGGCAGCTTCATGCGCGCATCAGCATCGTGTTGCTTCGGGTCTTGCCGGTCTCCTCATAGCCGCGCGAACGCATGTCGGCTATGCAGTCACTGAGCCATTCGTTCCGCGACAAATGTTCGATGACGACCGCGCGTGGCCAAAGGCTCTGCGGCGTATCGCGGAAGAAGCCGGTTAGAACGCGATCCTCGAATCCCTCGACGTCGATCTTCAGTGCATCGACATGGTCGACGCCGGCCTCAGAGAGAATGCGTTGCAGCCGCAGCGATGGCACCTTGATGGCGTTGCCGCGCGCGCCGTCCGACACGATGTGGCTGGCGCCGAGATTGTCGCCGTCGGTTTCGATCATCAGTTCGCCGTTGGATGGGCCGGCTGCGGCGGCCACGAGGTGAACCTGCGGGAAGCCCGAGGCCGTAAGGTTGAATGCCAGCCTTGCGTGGGTGACCGGATGCGGCTCGATCGCGATCACCTTTCCGGATCCGCCGACATGCCGCGCGAGCACCAGCGCATAGGTGCCGACATTGGCGCCGACATCGACGAAAACGCCGCCTGTTGGCAGGCGTGCCCGCAAGAATTCCAGTTCCTCGAGATTGTAGTCGGGATTGAACAACGCGCCGCGCTCGGTGGCGCTGGCCCGGTGATGGAAACGAAACGACGTACCCTGATAGCGCACGTCAACGGGGCCTGCGCGCAGCCGGTTGACCAGCCGCGACAGCATCGGGCGGAACGCGCCGCGCTTGAGCCGCGAGTGGTGAGCGGCCGCGATGATCGCCGCTTGCACGCGCGTCGGCGCGAACGCCCCGAAGGGCGGCGAGGCGGGATCGTTGGCCGGTGCAATGCCTGGTGGCAGGGTTGATGAGATCACGGATGGGCTCGCGAGAGGAAATGCCGCGACCTCATGGCCGGCTTTTGCCGGATGCTCCAACGACAGGTGCGATGATTGGCGCAGCCCATTTCCGCCCTCGGCAAGAATCTAGGATCTCATCCGCAGGCGCCGCGCACAAATGGCCCCGTTGGAGCCGAAAGCCCCCGATCTGGCCCCGGTTCCGTTGGAGTCCTCGGTGAGGACCTGGGTGACGGTGCCGGTTGCCGACACGATCACGTTGATCTTGCAATAGGGCGAGAAACCTGGGTTGACAGCGCCGGGGTTGTATCCGTCTCCGTAAAGACCTCCGTCAGCTGTTTGAGATGGCTGATCGGACGCATCCGGCCCAGCGGCAAGCTCCCAGACATAGGAACTCAAATCGTTCTCCATTCTGGTGGCCTTGGTCGGCTGTCCGAACCGGGCGATGAGGGTGTCGACATTCTGGCCGACCAATTGATCGCCAGGCCGGCTAGTCGTCGTCGCCGCCTCCTGCCGCGGCACGCCGCAGCCGCCCAACGCGGCGCACAGCACCATGATCCCTAAGATTCGCATTCTGATCTTCCCTGGACGGCCGGATAGTTTCCCAACCTGAAGGTGGGAGCAAGGCAATTTCGGGCCTGGCTGTGCACGGGCCCGTGCAGCAATTACTGGCTTTGGCCACTGAAAGTGGCGGATGTCAAATCCACGCCGCTAGGCGGGAAGGACATGAAAGCCGGCGCGGGGGAAGTGCACCACCACATCGCCGGTGCGCGGATCGTGCCTGCGAATTGCAATATGTTGCGACGAAAGCGCAACGATCTCGCCACTCACTTTGACCTTGCCGTAGTCGTCGGGCACGACCTCGACCCTGTCGCCGGGCTTGCGGCCGTTGGGATCGTTGGGGTCGGGCAGCTCAGTGGTCTGCGGCGAGGCGTTGGCGGCAATATCAAGCGCTGCGGCAGCCGACATTTCATGGCGCCGTCCGTGACCGATCGCGCGCAACCGCATTTCCCACGCGCGGGTAGCGGCGAACTCGGCGAGCAAGACGTCGGTATTCGGGAGATGCGCGCGCACGTACCAGATGTTCATATAGGCGTTGACGTCGCAGAGACCGGCCTCGGCGCCGCTCATCCAGCGCCGATCATCTCTAAGCTGGTTTTCGATCCATTGCAGGTGCGCGCGAAACTGGTCGCGCATCTGCGGAATCGCCGCCGTCATGGCCGCAATGTCGAACTTGGCGCCACGCAGTTTTTCGCGGTCGGCGATGAAATCCTGCGGGACCTGATCGGCAAGCGTTCCGAACACCAGGTTCACGGTGTTCTGAAAGAACGAGCGGTCGGTCCACATCGCGGTCGCCGAGCCGAGGCCTTCATATCCCCGGGGGAACAGTGTTGGTTCGGGGAACCGCCGCTCCAGCTCGCGAATGATGCGCTGGGTGTCGCAGTAGATGTCAGCGCCGATCTGCATCACCGGCGTGCGGCGATAGCCGCCGGTCATCGGCATCAAGTCCGGACGCGGCATGATTCGCGAGATGACGACGGACGTCCAATCGACGTTCTTCAGGCCAAGGACGACGCGGACTTTTTCGGAGAACGGCGATTGTTCGAAATGATGCAGAATGATGCGATGTGCGGTCATCGTGCCGTCTCCGTGTGCAAGCCCCCTGCAAAAGGCCAGTTCATCGGAAGCCAAATCATGAGATCGATCGCCCGCGGACTTTTCCCGCGCATCAGACCTGCCGCTCGACCATCTTCAGCTTGAGCTCGGCAATGGCCTCGGCGGGATTGAGACCCTTGGGACAGGCCTTGGCGCAGTTCATGATGGTGTGGCAGCGGTAGAGCCGGAACGGGTCCTCGAGATTGTCGAGCCGCTCGCCGGTGGCTTCATCGCGGCTGTCCTTGACCCAGCGGTTCGCCTGCAGCAACGCGGCCGGGCCGAGATAACGGTCGCTGTTCCACCAATAGCTCGGACATGAGGTCGAGCAGCAGGCGCACAGAATGCATTCGTAGAGGCCGTCGAGCTTTTCACGATCCTCATGGCTCTGCCGCCATTCCTTCTGCGGCGTCGCAGTCGTCGTCTTCAGCCATGGCTCGATCGAAGCGTATTGCGCGTAGAAATTGGTGAGATCGGGCACCAGGTCCTTGATCACGGGCTGATGCGGCAGCGGATTGATCTTGACCGGGCCGTCCTTCACGTCATGCATCGATTTGGTGCAGGCCAGCGTGTTCAGCCCGTCGATATTCATGGCGCAGGAGCCGCACACGCCTTCGCGGCAGGAGCGGCGGAACGTCAGCGTCGGATCGATGTGGTTCTTGATCCAGATCAGGCCGTCGAGCACCATCGGGCCGCACTCATGGGTGTCGATGAAATAGGTGTCGGTGCTGGGATTCTTTCCGTCATCCGGGTTCCAGCGATAGATCTTGAATTCGCGCGTCTCGGTGGCGCCGGCCGGTTTCGGCCAGACCTTGCCGCCGCTGATTCTTCGAATTCTTTGGCAGTGCGAATTCAACCATCGGTCTTGCCCTTGCGTTCATCTCTTCATTGCCGGGCTTGACCCGGCAATTCATCATCTAGCGAAATCCATCTTCCACGAAGAAGGATGGATGCGCGGGCCATCAGGTCCAAAGACGGTGCTTCGCGCCTTTTGCCCGCGCATGACAAGCTCGCTCAATATACCCGGGCCTTCGGCGGGATGTATTGAACGTCGTTGGTCATGGTGTAGTCGTGCACCGGGCGATAGTCGATCGTGGTGTTGCCGCGATCATCGATCCAGGCCAGCGTGTGCTTCATCCAGTTCTTGTCGTCGCGCGCGGGAAAATCTTCCCGCGCATGGGCGCCGCGGCTCTCGGTGCGGTTCGCAGCCGAGTCCATGGTCACGACGGCCTGGACGATCAGATTGTCGAATTCCAGCGTCTCGATCAGATCGGAATTCCAGATCAGCGAGCGGTCGCTGACGGAAATGTCACTGACGCCGCTGTGCACCTTGTGAATCAGATTGTGTCCTTCGTTCAACACCTCGCCGGTGCGGAACACCGCGCAATTGTTCTGCATCACAAGCTGCATGCTGTCGCGCAGCTTCGCGGTCGTCGTGCCGCCGGAGGCATGACGATAACGATCGAGCCGCCCCAGCGCCCTGCCGGCCGAACCTGCCGGCAGATCCGGCTGCTTGCCATTCGGCGTCAGTTTTTCGGCGCAACGCAAGGCGGCGGCGCGACCGAACACCACGAGGTCGATCAGGGAATTGGAGCCGAGCCGGTTGGCACCATGGACCGAAACGCAGGCAGCTTCGCCCACCGCCATCAGGCCCGGCACCACGAAGTTCTCGTCGCCGTTCTTCTTGGTTAGCGCTTCGCCGTGGAAATTGGTGGGGATCCCGCCCATATTGTAATGCGCAGTCGGCACGATCGGAATCGGTTCGCGCGTGACGTCGACATTGGCGAAGATTTTCGAGGATTCGGAAATGCCGGGCAGCCGTTCGTGCAGCACTTTCGGGTCGAGATGATCGAGGTGAAGGAAAATGTGGTCCTTCTTCTTGCCGACGCCGCGGCCTTCGCGGATTTCGATGGTCATGGCGCGTGACACCACGTCACGGGAGGCGAGATCCTTTGCCGAAGGCGCATACCGCTCCATGAAGCGCTCGCCTTCCGAATTGACGAGATAACCGCCTTCGCCGCGGGCACCCTCGGTGACGAGACAGCCGGCACCGTATATTCCGGTCGGGTGGAACTGCACGAATTCCATATCCTGCAAAGGCAGCCCGGCGCGCAGCGCCATCGCGCTGCCATCGCCTGTCTGCGTGTGAGCGCCGGTGCAGGAATGATAGATGCGCCCATAGCCGCCGGTCGCGAGAATAGTGGTCTGCGCGCGGAAGCGATGCAGCGTGCCGTCGTCAAGCTTCAGCGCGATCACGCCGCGGCAAGTGCCCTGGTCGTCCATGATCAGGTCGATGGCGAAGAATTCTATATAGAATTCCGCGGAATGTCGCAGCGCCTGGCCGTACATGGTGTGCAGCATGGCGTGCCCGGTGCGGTCGGCGGCGGCGCAGGTGCGCTGCGCCTGGCCCTTGCCGTAATCCACCGTCATGCCGCCGAACGGCCGCTGATAGATCTTGCCGTCCTCGGTGCGCGAGAACGGCACGCCCCAGTGCTCGAGTTCGTAGACGGCTTCCGGCGCCTGCCGCACCATGTATTCGATCGAAGTCCTGGTCGCCCAACCAGTCCGACCCCTTGACGGTGTCGTACATGTGCCAGCGCCAGTCGTCCGGATGCATGTTGCCGAGCGCCGCCGAGATGCCGCCTTGCGCCGCCACCGTATGCGAGCGGGTCGGGAAAACCTTGGTGATGCAGGCGGTGCGTAGTCCAGCTTCGCCGCAGCCCACCACCGCCCGCAGTCCGGCGCCGCCGGCGCCGACCACGACGACATCGTAGGTGTGGTCCTCGATCGGATAGGCGCGGCCGTTGGTGACGGGACCACTGCCATTCCCGGCGTTGCCATTTCCGCCTGCGGCCATGGGTTACACTCCGGATGACAGTTTAAGGATGGCGTAGATCGAAGCCAGCGCCACCGCAATCGAGAAGAAGTTGTTGGCCATGATCGCCATAAGCTTCAGCGTCTCCTGGTGCACATAATCCTCGATCACCACCTGCATGCCGATCTTCATGTGCCAGGCGCTGGCGATGATGAACAGCAACAGGATGATCGCGACCAGTGGCGAACCGAGAATTTGCGCTGCGCCGGCCTGATTGCGGCCAAGCAGCATCATTACCACGACGATGACGGGAATCATCAACAGCACCATCGCGACCGCGGTGAGGCGCTGGCGCCAGAAGTCGGAAGTGCCGGAATGCGAGGCTCCCAGATTGCGGACACGGGCCAGCGGCGTGCGCATCGACTTCGCCGCCTCGCCGTCGGGGGCGCTCATCGTCCGCCTCCGATCGCGTAGGCGGCGATCCACAACAGCACTGTGAGCGAGATGCCGCCGATCAGGGCGCCCCAGGTCAGGGTTTCGCGTTCGCTCGCCTTGAAGCCGTAGCCGAGATCCCAGACGAAGTGCCGGATGCCGCTGAACAGATGATGCAGCAGCGCCCAGGTGTAGCCGAATACGATCAGGCGGCCGAGAAAGCTTGAGGTAAAGGCCTGCACATGGGCATAGGCGGTTGGGCCCGACGCGGCCGCGATCAGCCACCACGCCAGCAGCAGGGTGCCGAAATACAACGCGACGCCGGTGGCACGGTGGACGATGGAAAGGGCCATCGTCAGGGTCCAGCGATAGGTCTGTACGTGCGGTGAAAGCGGTCTTTCGATCCTGGCGGTCATCGGCAGCTTTGACAATTGCGGGCCTCCGCTGGGGCCCTTCAAGGGATCGCGGTAGACGAAATCTATTTAAGAACTTGAAACAATCAGTGCAATGACGAAATCCGCTATCCGAGAACCTTTGTTCATAGCTTCAGATGAGCCTTGCATAACCGGGGATTGACAACGCGGCAGCGCGCTGGTGGCTGGTATACCTGAAGCACGATTCATGAACGCGCCGTTCAAGCGTGCGGCAAAGTGGGAGAATCGGCGATGGCGATTGCTGGTCTCAATCTCCACGAACTCCTCCAACTGGCGGTTTTGCTGGTGGCGGTGGGCGCGCTGTCCGGCTTTCTCGCCGGGGTCTTCGGGATTGGCGGCGGCGCTATCCTGGTGCCCGTATTTTATGAATGTTTTCGGCTGGCCGGCGTTCCGCTCGAGGTGCGGATGCCGCTCTGCGTCGGCACTTCGCTCGCGATCATCATTCCGACCTCGATCCGCTCCTATCGCGCTCATTACGCCCGCGGCGCAGTCGATATGGAAATCCTGCGCTTATGGTGGCTGCCGGTGTTGATCGGCGTCCTTGCCGGCAGCGTGATTGCGCGCTACGCGCCCGAGCGCTTGTTCAAGATCGTGTTCGTGACGGTGGCCTGGTTCGCCGCAGCGCGACTGCTGTCGGCGCGCGAGAGCTGGCGGTTCGGCGACGATCTCCCGAAGGGACCGTTGATGCGAATTTACGGTTTCTTCGTCGGTCTGCTCGCCACGCTCATGGGTGTCGGCGGCGGGCTTTTTGCGAATCTGTTGATGACCTTTCACGGCCGGCCGATTCATCAGGGGGTTGCGACATCGTCGGCTCTGGCGGTGCTGATCTCGATTCCCGGCGCGATCGGCTACGTCTATGCCGGCTGGCCGGTGGCCGCGCATTATCCGGACGTACTGGCGTTGCAGTCGCCATATGCGATCGGTTACGTTTCGCTGATCGGCGCGCTGCTGGCGATGCCGACCAGCATGCTGACCGCGCCGCTCGGGGTGAGGGCGGCGCATGCGATGTCGAAGAAGACGCTGGAGCGTGCCTACGGCAGCTATCTCTTCATCGCCGGCGCGCGGTTTGTGATCAGCTTGCTCTAGCTGCGAATGCGTCGAACCAGACCGTCGTTGACCCGGGACTCAGCGTTTCAGCCGCACCTCGCTGTGCTGCCGAGGATCGCCCATGGCTTCGATGGAATCGGAATCGGCCAGCGCCAGGATGCGCGCTCCAAAGATCTCGGCAGTGATCGGCAAGGAACGCTCCCGACAGAGTTATTGCGATCTTCCGACGGTCCTGAAAGCTCCGTTTCACTTCGCCTTCGCGTAAATATCCGCATAGATGTCGCGCAGAATATTCTTCTGCACCTTGCCCATGGTGTTGCGCGGCAGTTCGTTGACGATGATCACCCGCTTCGGCATCTTGAATTTGGCCAGCCGTCCATCCAGCGCCTTGAGCACCGATGCCTCGCTGACCCCGGCCGCCTTGTCGCAGACCACGACGGCGGTGACGCCCTCGCCGAAATCGGTATGCGGCACGCCGATCACAGCCGATTCGATCACGCCCGGCATGGCGTCGATCTCGCTCTCGATTTCCTTTGGATACACATTGAAGCCGCCGGAGATCACAAGATCCTTGCCGCGGCCGAGAATGTGCACATAGCCCTTGGCGTCGATCTTGCCGAGATCGCCGGTGATGAAAAAGCCGTCGGCTCGGAATTCGGATTTGGTCTTCTCGGGCATGCGCCAGTAGCCCTTGAAGACGTTGGGGCCCCTGACCTCGATCATGCCGATGTCTTCGCGCGCGAGTTCTTGGCCTGTTTCCGGATCGGTGACGCGCACCAAGACGCCGGGCAGGGGATGGCCGACCGCGCCGGCGACGCGCTCGCCGTCATATGGGTTGGAGGTGTTCATGTTGGTTTCGGTCATGCCGTAGCGTTCGAGCACGGCGTGGCCGGTGCGGGCAAACCATTCGCGATGGGTCTCGGCGAGCAACGGCGCCGAGCCCGAAACGAACAGCCGCATGTGTTTGGTGGTCACCTTGTTCAGCGCCGGGCATTGCAGCAGGCGGGTATAGAATGTCGGAACGCCCATCAGCACGGTCGCGCGCGCCATCAGCTTGATGATCAGTTCGGGGTCGAATTTCGGCAGGAAGATCATCGAGGCGCGGGCGAACAAAGTGACGTTGCTCGCCACGAACAGACCATGGGTGTGGTAAATCGGCAGCGCGTGGATCAGCACGTCCTTGTCGGTGAAGCGCCAACAATCGACAAGGGTGAGCGAATTCGACGCGAGGTTATCATGCGACAGCATCGCGCCCTTGGAACGCCCCGTGGTGCCGGACGTGTAGAGAATGGCGGCGAGGTCGTCATCCGCGCGCGGCACGGTCGAAAATTCCGGTCGTGCCTTGGCGTCGGCGTCGGTCAATGAGCCCTTGCCGTCGGCCCCCAACGTTTCGACTTTGGCGCCAACCTTTGCCGCGATCTTGCCGATGCCTTCTGCCTTCGACGGGTCGCATACGACCAGCGAGGGTTCGGCGTCGGTGATGAAATATTCGAGTTCGTTCAGCGTATAGGCGGTGTTGAGCGGCAGAAACACCGCGCCGGCGCGGACGGCGGCGAGATAAAGCACGAGTCCCGGCACTGATTTTTCGGTTTGGGCGGCGACGCGATCGCCGGGTTTGACGCCGCGCTCGACCAGCACATTCGCGATCTTCCCGGTGCGTGAAACCAGTTCGCCATAGCTGATGCGCTGTCCGTCCGTTGTTTCGATCGCAAGACGGTTGGGATCGTCAACGCCGTCAAACAGGCGTGAAAACAGGTTGGCGTTCATGATGGATTTGTGGTGCGCATTCATGCATCATTCCGGTCGGGCGGTCGCGGCGCTTGCCGCATGATCTCATAGTCGTCGGGGTTTCACTAGCGCCCACTTTCCGAAGGTCGCACCCCGTCTCAGCGACAGTTACTTGCGAACTTCGGAAAGCTGTGGGCACTAGCAAACTTCGTAATTCTAGTACCGCTTGTCGATCTGAAGTCCCTGGAAGGACTCGCCGCGAGTGGTGCAGGGACTTCAGATCGGCGGTACTAGCAAAGACGCCCTTCAAAAAGCAACGGAGACGGTTTGCATGTCAAATAGCGGGAAACGGGTGGCCTGGGTGACCGGCGGCGGCAGCGGGATCGGCGAGGCCGGCGCGGAGGCGCTCGCCGCCGACGGTTGGACCGTGGTGGTTTCGGGCCGCCGCAAGGATGCCCTGGACGCCGTGGTCGCGAAGATCGTCAAGACCGGCGGCAAGGCCGAGGCGATCCCGCTCGATGTGAGCAGGAAAGACGACGTCAACAAGGTGGCGGAACAAATTCTGGGGCGTCACGGCCGGATCGATCTCCTAGTCAACAGCGCCGGGATCAACCTCCCGAAGCGCAGATGGGCCGATATGGAACTGGAGGGTTGGGACAGGTTGGTCGAGATCAATCTCAACGGCGTGCTGTATTGCATGCATGCGGTGCTGCCCGCGATGCGCGCCCAGCAGGACGGCTGCATCATCAACGTCGCGTCCTGGGCCGGCCGGCATGTTTCGAAAATGCCGGGCCCCGCCTACACCACCACCAAGCATGCGGTGCTGGCGCTGACCCATTCATTCAACATGGACGAATACGTCAACGGATTGCGCGCCTGTTGCCTGTCTCCCGGCGAGGTCGCAACGCCGATCCTGAAACTGCGCCCGGTGGTGCCTTCCGAACAAGAGCAGGCCCGGATGCTGCAACCCGAAGATCTCGGCCGCACCATCGCCTTTGTCGCCAGCATGCCGCCGCGGGTCTGCGTCAACGAGATCCTGATCAGCCCGACCTGGAACCGCGGATTCGTGCAGACGCCGGCTAGCCGGGATTAATGGCTTCTCCGTCATTGCAAGCGTGAGCGAACCGGCCGATTGCACCCAGACGATGCCGATGCCGTCCTTGGCGAATTCCTTTTCCAGCCATCCGTTTTGCTTGAGGATCATCGACACCGGATTATATGTCGCCCAATCCAGGCGAATCTCCTTGAGCCCATCGGCAGCCGACAATCCGCCCGGGATCAGAGCGGTGATGGCTATCATCGCCGCAAGGGTGCGGCGCGAAATCCGGGGCATTTTGGAACTCTCCATGGGCATGGAATAACCGGGGCAGATTGCGGGGGGCCTTGAGTCCCTTCCAAGCGGGTTAGGAAACGCCATTTTATTTCAATCAGTTAGGCCACACGTCAACCAGAAAATACGCGCCTTGCTGGCTTTCGAGCGAGAACAGCGTTCTCTGGCGTTGAGGGATCGCAGCGTGGATCTGCTGCCGTTTAGGCAATGTCCCGTGACACAGTCTCCGCTGTCCGATATCGGGGTAGGCGATGGATAGTGTCGTCACACATGCCCGGCCCGAGGCCGACGAACGTTTCGATACCGCAAGGATCACGGCCGCGGTCGACGCGCTTGCCGAAGAGCATGCCGGGCGCGAAGACGTTTTTCGGGCTGCGGTCGCAAAGCTGTTGAAGGCCGAGCTGATCGCCGCGCGCGCCATGGCGCAGGCCGTGCTGTTGAGGGACCGGCACGGGCGGCGCTGCGCCGAGCGGCTGTGTTTCGTCCAGGACGAAATCATCCGCATCCTGTTCGACGCCGCCACGCGCCATCTCTACCGTTCGCCGATTCCCTCGGGCGCCGAACGGATGGCGGTCGTCGCCACCGGCGGCTACGGCCGCGGCTTGATGGCGCCGGAATCCGATATCGATCTGTTGTTCATCCTGCCCTACAAGCAAACCGCCTGGGGCGAGCAGGTCGCCGAGGCGGTGCTTTATTGTCTCTGGGACATGGGATTGAAGGTCGGCCACGCCACGCGTTCGGTCGATGAATCGATCCGACAGGCCCGCGGCGACATGACGATCCGCACCGCCATCCTCGAGACCCGGTTCCTGACCGGGGATCAGCCGCTTTACAACGAATTGGTGGCGCGGTTCGACAAGGAGGTGGTGCAGGGCACCGCCGCCCAGTTCGTGACGGCCAAGCTCGCCGAGCGCGAAGAGCGCCACCGCCGCGCCGGACAGTCGCGCTATCTGGTCGAACCCAACGTCAAGGACGGCAAGGGCGGCCTGCGCGACCTGCACACGCTGTTCTGGATCGCTAAATATGTCTACCGCGTCCGCGAGACCGACGAGTTGCTCGAACGCGGCGTGTTCGACGCGCAGGAATACCGCACCTTTCGCCGTTGCGCCGATTTCCTGTGGTCGGTCCGCTGCAATCTGCATTTCTTCGCCGAACGCGCCGAAGAGCGGCTGTCATTCGACATGCAGCGCGAGATCGCGGTCCGGCTTGGATATACCTCTCACCCCGGCATGCAGGATGTCGAACGCTTCATGAAACACTACTTCCTGGTCGCAAAGGAGGTCGGCGATCTCACCGCGATCCTGTGCGCCAAGCTGGAGAACGAGCAGGCCAAGCCCGTGCCAGTGCTAAGCCGCATGATGGCGCGGTTCCGGCCGAGCGCCAATCGCCGGCGGGTCCCCGAGAGCGACGACTTCGTCGTCGACAACAACCGCATCAATCTCGCGGCACCGGATGTCTTCAAGCACGATCCGGTCAACCTGATCCGGATCTTCCGCCTCGCGCAGAAGAATAACCTGGCGTTCCATCCCGA
This sequence comes from uncultured Alphaproteobacteria bacterium, assembly GCA_963722265.1. Classification (GTDB taxonomy): domain Bacteria; phylum Pseudomonadota; class Alphaproteobacteria; order Rhizobiales; family Xanthobacteraceae; genus Bradyrhizobium. Next base: position 53,991 of record CAVRKR010000008.1, read on the forward strand.
CGCCATGCGCACGGTGACGCGCTCGCTGAAGCTGGTCAACACCGAGCTGCGCGACGATCCCGAAGCCAACCGGCTGTTCATGGAAATCCTGACGTCGAATGACGCGGAAATCGTGCTGCGACGCATGAACGAGACCGGCGTGCTTGGTCATTTCATCCGTGCCTTCGGCAAAATCGTGTCGATGATGCAGTTCAACATGTATCACCATTATACGGTGGACGAGCATCTCTTGCGGTGCATCGGTTACCTCCAGGAGATCGAACGCGGCGGCAACGGCGAATTCGTCGTCGCCAGCGATCTGATGCGCAAGATTCGTCCCGAACACCGCGCGGTGATCTACATCGCGACGCTCTTGCATGATATCGCCAAGGGCCGTCCCGAGGATCACTCGATCGCGGGTGCAAGAGTAGCTCGGCGGCTGTGCCCGCGGCTCGGGTTCAGCGCCGCCGATACCGAACTGGTGGCGTGGCTGATCGAACAGCATTTGACGATGTCGACGGTGGCGCAATCGCGTGACCTGTCGGACCGCAAGACCATCGAGAATTTCGCGGCCGTCGTCCAGTCGGTCGAGCAGATGAAGCTTCTGACCATCCTGACCACCGCCGATATTCGCGGCGTTGGTCCCGGCGTCTGGAACGGCTGGAAGGCGCAGCTGTTGCGCACGCTTTACTATGAAACCGAGCCAGTGTTGACCGGCGGCTTTTCCGAGGTCAACCGCGCGCAGCGCATCGCCGTGGCCCAGCGGGAATTTCGCGAGGCCTTTGCAGAATGGCCGGAGCAGGAACTCAATGCCTATCTGGGGCGGCATTATCCCGCCTATTGGCTCAAGGTCGAACTGCCGCGGAAAATCCGCCAAGCCCGTTTCCTGCGCGCCAGCGAACAGGCGGGGCACAAGCTCGCGATCAATGTCGGTTTCGATGAGGCGCGCGGCGTCACCGAACTCACCATCCTGGCGATGGATCATCCGTGGCTGTTGTCGATCATCGCCGGCGCCTGTGCTTCGGCGGGTGCCAATATCGTCGACGCACAGATCTACACCACCACCGATGGCCGCGCGCTCGACACCATCGCGATCACGCGGGAATACGACCGCGACGAGGATGAGGCGCGGCGCGCGACGCGGATCGGCGAGATGATCGAGAACGTGCTGGAAGGCAAACTGCGCCTGCCCGAAGTGGTGGCGCGCCGGGCCGCCGGACGCAGCAAGGCTCGTCCCTTCGTGGTCGAGCCGGAGGTGACCGTCAACAATCAGTGGTCGGACCGCTACACAGTGATCGAGGTCTCCGGCCTCGACCGGCCAGGCCTGCTTTACGAGCTGACCACGGCGATTTCGAAGCTCAACCTCAACATCGCCTCGGCCCATGTCGCCACCTTTGGCGAGCGCGCCCGCGACGTCTTTTACGTCACCGATCTGCTTGGCGCGCAGATCACGGCGCCGACCCGGCAGGCCGCCATCAAGAGCGCGCTTCTGCATCTGCTCGCCAGCGAGCAGGTCGCAGCCTAGCCCGCCGAACGATCATCACCCGCTTTGAGGAATCTCGCCGAAGGTCTTGCCGGCGGCCAGCGGCTTTAAGCGGATCAATCGCGAATCCTCCACCGCGGCCTGGCGGTGTTTCACGGCTTCGCGATAGATCGGATCGCGGATCATTTCGACAAACGCGGCAACGCTCGGGTATTCAGCGATGAAACATTGGTCCCAATGTTCGTCCGACGGCCCGATGAGCATCAATTCAAAGCCGCCCTGCCAGACCACTTTGCCGCCAAGCCGCGTGAAGACCGGTCCGCTTTCGCGGCCGTAGGCGGCATAGGCTTCCGCGCCGGTGGCATTTCGTCCATCGGGATAGGCGGCGCGGTCGCGTAAGCGAACCAGATTGAGCATGTGGATGGGCCCGGCGCGATCGTTGTCGCGAAACCGGGAAAATACTTCCTTCGTCGGGTCGACATAACCTGTCATCGTCGTTCTTGCCTCGGCTACCAGCCATCGCGCCTTTGCGTCAGCCCGTGGCATGCTAGCATGAAGAGGGCGTCTTACTCGCCCTTCGTCCAGGGGGAGCGCAGAATGAACACAATTGCCAACGCGTTGGTGGCGCTGGTCGCAGCGTTGCATGTCTACTTCCTGATTTTGGAGATGTTTCTCTGGACCAAACCGCTCGGCCTGAGGACCTTTCGGAACTCGCCGGAGAAGGCGGCCGATTCCGTCGTGCTCGCCGCTAATCAGGGGCTCTATAATGGCTTTCTTGCCGCCGGACTGGTCTGGGGACTAGTTCAGGCCGTTCCAGATTTTGCCTTCCAGATCAAGGTGTTCTTCCTGCTTTGTGTGATTGTCGCCGGTATTTATGGCGCGCTCAGCGTAAGCCTTAGGATTCTGTTCGTGCAGGCGGCGCCCGCCGCGCTCGCCCTGGTTTTGCTCTGGCTGGTGTGAGGGCCTTTGGGCGTTCGACAACTTGCATTGCCATATTCATTCATCCAGTATCCCCTGCAGCGGTGACCGTGTCAGGATTGGACGGATCATCGGTAAAAATCAAAACATTAGGTGAGGCAGCGACATGAGGAACAGCCTTTTCCATTTCGTCACCGCGACGACAATCGCGCTCGCGCTATCGGCGTCGGCGGCCTATGCGCAAAAGAAATATGACACCGGCGCGACCGATACCGAGATCAAGATCGGTCAGACGGCGCCGTTCAGCGGGCCAGCCTCTGCCTACGCCACCATCAGCAAAGCCCAGGCGGCCTATATCAGGATGATCAACGAGCAAGGCGGTGTGAACGGCCGCAAGATCAACTTCATTCAGTATGACGATGCCTACAGCCCTCCGAAAACCGTCGAACAGGTCCGCAAGCTGGTCGAGGGCGATGAGGTGTTGCTGACGTTTCAGCTCATTGGGACGCCGCCAAACGCGGCCGTTCAGAAATACCTCAACGTGAAAAAGGTACCGCAACTGTTCGCCGCGACCGGCGCCTCGCGGTTCACCGATCCGAAGAACTTTCCCTGGACGATGGGTTTCAATCCCAACTACCAGACCGAAGGCCGCATCTACGCGCAATATATTCTGAAGAATTATCCCAACGCCAAGATCGGTATCCTCTTTCAGAACGACGATCTCGGCAGGGATTATGTCACCGGCCTGAAGACGAGTCTCGGCGACAAGGCGGCAAAGATGATCGTCTCAGAGACGTCCTATGAATTGACAGACCCCACGATCGATTCTCAGATCGTCCAATTGAAGTCCGCCGGTGCCGACCTGTTCTTCGATGCATCGACGCCGAAATTCGCCGCGCAGGCGATCAAGAAGGTCGCCGATCTCAACTGGAAGCCGGTGCACATCCTCGACATCAACGCTACATCGGTCGGAGCAGTTATGAAACCCGCGGGGCTCGAAAACTCCAAGGGAGTGATCAGCGTCAATTACGGCAAGGATCCGCTCGATCCGACCTGGAAGGACGATCCGGGCATGAAGAGGTATTTCGACTTCATGGCGAAGTACTATCCGGATGGTGACAAGGATTCGAGCTTCAATACTTACGGCTACAGCACCACGCAGTTGCTGATTCATGTTCTCAAGCAGTGCGGGGACAATCTCACTCGCGAGAACGTCATGAAACAGGCAACCAATCTCAAGGACGTCCAACTCGATCTCGCGTTGCCTGGGATCGTTGGCAGCACGACGCCGAACGACTATCGCGTCAACAAGCAATTGCAGATGATGAAATTCAATGGCGAGCGCTGGGAAGGCTTTGGGCCAATCATCGTCGATGATGCCTCCGGCTAACTGTCGTTTGAGCGTTAGAGGCCAGTCTTGGTTCACAACGGACCCCATCTGTGCTGCCGCGGATATTTCGCGGCGGCGGTAGGGTTAAGCCGGTCTGAACGCCTTGCATGTCAAGCAGTTGCGCATTGCGCCCGTTGCCGCGATTAACCATCGTTTAAGACGGCTTTAAACCGGCCCCGCTACTTTGGCCCGCATCGGATGGTGTGGGCGTTCGCGTATGGCGTGGGGACGAAAAAAAGGCGGCGGGCGCAAAGAGCCGCAATTCGGCCTCGGTGCCTCGCTTGCCGAATTACGTCTCGGTCCGCAGGATCGGGTCGCTTCGGCCCAGGCAGACAAGCCGAAGAAGCCATCCTCCAAGCGCAAGATCGTAGAGAGCGACGAAGAGGACGAGGCCCCGCGCGAGCGCAAGCCGCGCGTGAGCCGGGCAGCGCGAAAACGCAAGTCAGGCGGCCGGGCGCGCGGCGGTCTGTTTCGCCTGTTTTATTGGGGCGCGGTGCTCGGGCTTTGGGGCGCGATAGCGGCCGTTGGCGTCGTCGTCTGGGTCGGGGCGCATCTGCCTGCAATTCAGTCGCTCGAAATCCCAAAGCGGCCGCCGACGATCCAGATCACGGGCGTTGACGGCAGTGTCCTGGCCATTCGCGGCGAAATGGCCGGCGCCAATGTCGCATTGAAGGATCTGCCGCCCTATTTGCCGAAGGCTTTCATCGCCATCGAGGACCGCCGCTTCTATTCGCATTATGGCGTCGATCCGGTCGGCATCGCGCGCGCGGCGGTGACTAACATCCTGCATCGCGGCGTTTCGCAGGGCGGCTCTACCCTCACCCAGCAGCTGGCGAAAAATCTGTTCCTGACCCAGGAGCGGACGTTTCAGCGGAAATTGCAGGAGGTCGAACTCGCGCTTTGGTTGGAGCGCAAGCACACCAAGGCCGAGATTCTCGAACTTTACCTCAATCGCGTCTATTTCGGCTCCGGCGCTTACGGCGTCGAAGCCGCTGCCCAGCGCTATTTTGGCAAATCTGCCAAGCACGTGACGCTGGCGGAGGCGGCGATGCTCGCAGGGCTCGTGAAGTCGCCGTCGCGGCTTGCGCCCAATCGCAATCCCGAAGGCGCCGAGCAGCGCGCGCAAACGGTGCTTGCCGCTATGGCGGATGCCAAATTCATCACCGAAGCGCAGGCGCAGGCCTCGATCGGGCATCCCTCCTACAATGTGAAACCGGTCGGTGCGGGGACCGTCAACTATGTGGCGGACTGGATCGGTGAGGTGCTCGACGATCTCATTGGCCAGATCGATCAGAGCGTCGTGGTCGAAACCTCGATCGATCCGAGACTGCAGGCGGTCGCCGAAGCCGCCGTGATTGACGAGCTCGCGGCGAAAAGCGTGAAATTCAACGTCAGCCAGGGCGCGCTGGTGGCGATGGCGCCGGATGGCGCGGTGCGCGCCATGGTCGGCGGTCGCAACTACGCTGAAAGCCAGTACAATCGCGCGGTCACCGCCAAGCGTCAGCCGGGCTCAGCCTTCAAACCCTTTGTCTATCTTACCGCGATCGAAGCCGGCCTCACGCCGGACACGATCCGGCAGGACGCGCCGCTCGACGTCAAGGGCTGGAAGCCGGAGAACTACAGCCATGAGTATCTCGGGGCGGTGACGCTGACGCAGGCGCTGGCGATGTCGCTGAATACGGTGGCGGTGCGGCTCGGGCTCGAAGTGGGGCCGAAGAACGTGGTGCGCACCGCGCATCGGCTGGGCATTTCATCGAAGCTCGATGCCAATGCGTCAATCGCGCTCGGCACCTCCGAAGTCTCGCTGATCGAACTGGTTGGCGCCTATGTGCCGTTTTCGAACGGTGGCCTCGGCGTCTCCCCGCATGTCGTGAACAAGATCCGCACCGTCGAGGGCAAGTTGTTGTATGTGCGGCCCACCGACCAGCTCGGCCAGGTGATTGACCCGCGCAACGTCGCGATGATGAATACCATGATGCAGGAAACGCTGCTGAGCGGCACCGCGCACAAGGCGGAGCTTCCGGGCTGGATGGCCGCCGGCAAAACCGGCACCAGCCAGGATTTCCGCGATGCCTGGTTCATCGGCTACACCTCCAATCTCGTGACCGGTGTCTGGCTCGGCAACGACGACAACTCGCCGACCAAGAAGGCCACCGGCGGCGGTTTGCCGGTGGAGATCTGGACCCGCTTCATGCGCGCGGCGCACCAGGGCGTGTCGGTCGCGGCGTTGCCGGGTTCGCAGGCGGGCGGCATCTTGGCGAACTTCGCGCAGGCCACGCCGCAAGGCAACGCGCCCGCCAACGCGCCAGCCAACGCCGCCGGTCGGCCGGCACCGACGCGAGCCTCCGTGCGCCCGGAAGCCGCGAGCGGGTTGGACGGCTGGTTGATGGACCGGCTGTTCGGACGGTAGATTTTCTTCTGTAGTCGGCGGAGCGACGGCGTTGCGTACTGTCAGCGGCCGTCCGGCGTGCGCACGCCGGTCCAGTTATCGCGCACTTGATGATAGTGGACGCTTGGGTCGTAAACCGGCGTTGCGAGATGGAGTATCTGCGGCGATAGCCGTCCGATGGAACTCAAGACGGTATAGGACGCAACCACGCGGTCATGCTGCGCGGTCACGAGCGCGACGCGGGCATTGACCAGCGCCTGCTGCGCGTTCAGGACGTCGAGGACGGTGCGCTGGCCGACGGTCGCCTCCTGGCGTGTGCCAAGCAGGGCGATCTCCGACGCCTCGACCTGGGCCTGCGAGGACGTGATCTGCGCCTTGCTCGCAAGCAGCTGGCCCCATGCCGTAATCAGATCGGCGCGCGCTTGATCACGGACTTGTTCAAGATTGAAACGCTGCTGGTCCACCGTTTCCTTCGATTGCCGTATTAGCGAATATTCCGCACCGCCCTGATAGATCGGCACGCTCACCTCGGCGACCGCCGCGGCACTGAATTGCCGTACCTGCGTGATCGTTTGTTGTGAGGTTTTTTGAACGCCGGCCTGCAGCGAGACCGTCGGAAACAGCGCCCCTTCGTTGAGTTTCACATTAAGAAAACTGACGTCGATGCCATACATGGCGGAAGTCACGCTCGGGTTTTCCGTAAGGGTGATGTCGGCGGCGTCGCGCAGGGTTTCCGGCAGATAGCGGTCCACCGGCGAGGCTGGCGCGAGTTGTCTGGGTTCGTTGCCGATGATGCGGCGAAAGTTTGCGCGCGTCGTCGTCAGGGTAGCTTCGGCGGCGAGTTCCTGGGTGCGGCCTGCCGCTAGCTGGGCTTCCGATTGAGCGACGTCGGTGGGAGTGACAAGCCCGGCGCTGTATCGCTGACGGGTTTGCCGCAGGGTTTCCTCAAGGACCCTTGTGTTACTGCGCTGCACCTCCAAAATTGCGGCGTCGCGCAGGTAGTCCATATAGACCGTGGCGGCCGCCAGCAGGACGGATTGTTCGAGCAGCCGCAAACCTTCGCGCGCCCCCGAAACCTGGCTCTCGGCGGCGCGAACCTTGTTGGCGGTTTGATTGCCATTGAAGAGCGTCTGGGTCACCGCCGCGCCCACGGCATGTGGGCTTTGCGGACCCACTTCGAGCTTCTCGCCGGTTGCACCGATGGCAAGCTGGTTCGTGTATTGGGCGCCTGCGCTTGCTGTTGCCACGACTTTGGGGCGGTAGCCGGACAAGGCCTGTGGCACGCCTTCATCAGCGGCTCGGACCGAAGCCCGCTGTGCGTTGAGCTGCGGATTGTTTTGATAGGCGCGCAGCAGCGCGGCCTCCATGGTGTCGGCGCGGGCAGGGGTTGTGGCTATCTGAATGAGGAGAAGAACCGCCGTCGCGGTTCCGCTCACGATTGTGACGCCAAGCATTCCCGACTTATCTTACGCCGCGTGCCGCCTGACAACATCCATGTGCAATTCGTGATCTTACGAAAAGCGCATAACTAGCGCCGGCGGATTGCAGGCCATGCGGTGGCGCGGTCGTCGTCTTTGAGTGCGACGTCGGCCTTGCTCGAACGGCGCTGTCGCGCGCCCTCAGCTCAGTCCTGGATGCCGTAGCGGTGCAGGTCGTTACCGTGGGTATCGAGCCAGTTCTTGGCGCGCTCGACATGATCGCAGGTCCTTGCGACGACCCTCCAGAACCGCGTCGAATGGTTCATTTCGACGAGATGCGCCACCTCGTGGGCGGCGAGATAGTCCAGCACGTAAGGCGGGGCGAGGATCAACCGCCAGGAGAATGACAGCGAGCCTGCAGACGTGCATGAACCCCAGCGGCTCGATTGGTCACGGATGGACAGCCGTCTGACCCTCACGCCAAGTGCCTGGGCATAATAGGTTGAAGCCTTGTGCAGCTCCTTGCGCGCCTCGCGCTTCAGGTAGTCGTGGACCCGCCGCTCGATATATTCCGCGCCGCCCGCCACGCAGAGGATGCGCTCGCCGCTGTCACGCATTTCGGTCCAGACCGTGCCGCGCTGATTGGCGCGATGGACGATTCGATGCGCGGCGCCGCGGAGCGGGACTACGGTGCCCGGAAGGAACGGCGCCGCCTTTGGCAGGCGGCCGAGGCGCGCGGCAATCCAGCCGCCATGGCGCTGCGCGAAGTCCTTGGCATCGGCAATGGTGCCGCGTGGCGGCATGGTCAGGATCGCCTCACGGTCACTGGGATGAATGCGCAAGGTGTAGCGGCGCGCGCGGCGGTGGCGACGCAGCCTGACCGAATAGATTTGCGAGCCGTGCTTGACCAGTAGGCGAGAAGGTTCGTAAGGCCGCCGATAAAGGAGCGCGCGAGTGGCCATGTCTGCTAGTCCGGGGATCAGGAGTTCGCCCGGATTCTGCCATATCCGCCGCCAGGGAAATCGCTCGGCGCAAAAACAAATCATTTGCCCAATATACAGGGGCTGGCGGCCTGACCGACCCTACAGAATGGGGTCGCCCGTAAAAAAATCCGGCCGAAAACGGCCTAGCCGGGCGTTCCAAGAGGAGAATCAAAACTCATTCTTTGAAAAGGACCAGAATCGGGTTTCCGTGGGTTAATTCAGGGGGTTACCTGCCCCCTCGAATCAGGTCCATTTTTTTGCCGAGGGTGCGGTTCCGCTTTGAACGTCGCCAAATTGCGACTCATTCCGCGGCATAAGCCAGCGAAGGCTTCATGTTTGCCGCCGATATCATGAAATCGGAGATGCGTGGCACGATTTCCGATTTGAATCGCGAGCCGTTGAAGACGCCGTAGTGGCCCACGCCCTTTTGCATATAGTGCACGCGACGATGTTTCGGAATGGAACTGCACAGTGTGTGCGTCGCTTCGGTCTGCCCGAGCCCGGAAATGTCGTCGTTCTCGCCTTCCACCGTCATCAGCGCGACGCGCCTGACCTTGGACGGGTCTACCGGCTTGCCGCGATGGGTCATCTCGCCTTTCGGCAGGGCGTGCTTGATGAAAACGGTCTCGACGGTTTGCAGGTAATACTCCGCCGACAGATCCATGACCGCCAGATATTCGTCGTAGAAATCCCGGTGCTTGTCGACCAAATCGCCGTCGCCCTTCACCAGATTGCGGAACAGGTCCTTGTGGGCGTCCATATGGCGGTCGAGGTTCATGCTGATGAAGCCGTTGAGCTGCAGGAAGCCCGGATAGACGTCACGCATCACGCCAGGATGGGGAAACGGAACCTTGGTGATGACGTGATTGCGAAACCATTCGATGCCACGCTCGGCGGCGAGATTGTTCACTGCCGTCGGATTGCGGCGAGTATCGATCGGGCCGCCCATCAGCGTCATGGAAATCGGAACAAAGGGATCGTTTTCGGCCTCCATGATCGAGACCGCCGCCACCACCGGCACGGAAGGCTGGCACACCGCGATCACATGCATATTGCCGCCGAGAATGTGCAGCATCTCGATGAGATAATCGACGTAATCGTCGAGATCGAAGCGGCCCTCCGTCAACGGGACCATCCGGGCGTCGGCCCAGTCGGTGATGTACACCTCATGGGTGGGCAGGAAGGCTTCGACCGTACCGCGCAGCAGCGTCGCGTAGTGACCCGACATCGGCGCCACGATCAGCACACGCGGCTGGGGCGCGCGCAGGGGACGGGTCAGCTTGCGATCGAAGTACAACAGGCGGCAGAACGGCTTTTCCCATATCACGCGAACTTCGACCGGCGTGCGCACGCCGTTCACATCGGTATCGTTGATGCCCCATTCGGGCTTGCCGTAGCGGCGGGTCGTGCGCTCGAACAGCTCGCAGGCGGCGGCAATGGATTTGCCGTATTCGGTGTGGGACCATGGATTGAGGGGATTCTGAAACAGGATTTTCGTGGCGTCGGTCACGGCACGCGCAGGATTGAGCGATGCGTGCGCCATCTCGTACATCCAGTACATCGGCGTCGTAAGCGCCGGACTGCCTTCGGCCACTAGAGGCGGTGCGCCGCCAAACTCACCAATCGGCATCTATTCTTATCCCTTTTGCATCGCAGCATAGTGCCGAATGCGTAATAAAGCGTCAATGCGGGAGATCGGTATTTCCCCGGGCTGTACAAGCCGAAAGCGAGCTAAATCCGGGTTTATTCACCGCTCTGGATCAACGAGCCATGCCGTCGCGCGCTGCGCAAAAGCGCAAGAAATATCGCAAATGATGCAGCAAACAGCACGGCGTTGATGGCCAAGGCATCCGCCATCAGGTCGGCGCGAAAGGTGTGTTCCATCAACAGCGTGCGCATGCCCTCGAACACGTAGGTCGGCGGCAATGCCCATGCGACATATTGAAGCCAATGCGGTAGCACTGTTACCGGGTAGTAAACGCAGGCCAGCGGCATCAGGCCGAACATCAGCGTCCAGACAATGCTTTCGGCGCCGAGACCGTGCCGCATCACCAGCCCTGAAACGAAGATTCCCACCGACCAGCTGGTGAAGATCAGGTTGCAGAAGAAAGCGATCAGCGGAAATCCGATGCCGTAGAGATTGAAGCCGAAGAAGATCATCGCAAGCCCTGTCATCGGAATGACGCCGATCGCGAGCCGGATCAGGCTCATGATCATCAGCGCGATCAGAAACTCGATCGGCTTCAATGGACTCATCATCAGGTTGCCGAGATTACGCGCCCACATCTCCTCGAGAAAGGAGATCGAAAAGCCGAGCTGTCCGCGAAACAGGATGTCCCACAGGATCACCGCGCCGACCAGCGTGCCGCCGGCACGGGCAAAAAACCCGGCATTCTGCGTGATGTAACTCTGCAGGAATCCCCAGGTGATGACCTGCAGCGCCGGCCAGTAGAGTAGTTCCAGCAGCCGCGGCCATGACGACATCAACAGATACCAGTAACGCAGGATCATCGCGATGATCCGATGCGGCGCGATCCCGCCGGGGAGAACAAGTGTGCTCACGGCGTACCCTCCTGAACGCGGCCGCGGGCGACGTCGAGAAACACTTCCTCCATCGTCGCCCGGTTATAGCGGGCCATGATATTGTCTGGACTGTCGTTGTCCTCGATACGGCCGCGCTTCATGATGATCACGCGGTCGCAGAGCCGCTCGACTTCAAACATATTGTGCGAAGCCAGCAGGATGGTCGCGCCGTTTTCCTTCCGATAGGTCTCAAGGTGCTGCCTGATCCAATCCGCGGTGTCCGGGTCGAGCGACGCCGTCGGTTCATCCAGCAGCAACAACTCGGGTTGATTGATCAGCGCCTTCGCCAGCGCCACGCGGGTTTTCTGCCCGGCGGAAAGTTTGCCGTTGGGGCGATCGAGGAACTCGGCGAGATCAAGTTCGGCGGCAAGCTTCTCGATGCGCTCGTCCAGGTTTTCAACCGCATAGAGGCGGCCGAAGATGTTGAGATTCTGCCGAACCGTGAGCCGCATCGGCATGTCGACATAGGGACTTTCGAAATTCATCCGGCCGAGCACGTCGGCGCTCTGCTCCGGCACCGAGTAGCCCAACACCCGGATGCGCCCCGAACTCGGCAGCACCAGCCCCATGATCATGGCAATGGTCGTGGTCTTGCCGGCCCCGTTGCCGCCGAGCAGCCCGGTAATGCTCCCGCGCGTGATGCGAAAGGAAACATCGTCGACGGCGCGGGCGGCCTTGTAGATCTTTGTCAGGCGCGAGACCTCGATCGCGGCCACCTGGTTTGGAGCGGCCGCGGCAGGTCGGGATAAGCTCGCGCCATGGTTCATCATGGGCTGTTCATTGCGGCATCGGCGCCCTAAGCGCAAGGCTCCCACGAGAATTTGCAAACGTGGGATATGGCGGCGGGAAAGCTGATTTGTCGCGGGCGTCCAAGGCGGCTAAAGTCGATTGCGGCCGATTTGCAGTCATCTCGGGCTCGCGGCGGGCGGTTCGAATCGCAGGCCGTGCCAGGATCACCGATGGCCGGCGCCCCCTTTGCCTTTTTGCCGTATCGGAGGCTGCTACGACATATCTCGAACTTCGAACAGCCCGGCACCGCGCATGACTGACGTCGCCGCCTCCGATTTTCGTCATCCGCGCCGCTATGTCCGCCTGGACACGATCTTGCGGCTGCGCTGGCTCGCCGCGCTCGGGCAACTCGCGGCCATCTTCGTCGTGGAACAGGGGCTTGAATTCGACGTCGAGATCGCTCCGTGCCTGACCATCATCGGTCTGTCCGCCCTGCTCAACCTTGTGCTGCAGATCAGGTTCAACCCGATGCAGCGGCTGGAGCCGTCCTTCGCGGCGGCGCTCCTGGCGCTGAACATCGTCGAGCTCGCGGGACTGTTGTTTTTTACTGGCGGTCTGGAAAACCCGTTCTCATTCCTGTTTCTTGCCCCGGTGCTGATCTCCGCCACCGCGCTGCCGATACGGCTGACCATCGCGCTGGGGGCTCTCGCGGTCGCCTGTGCCTCCGCGCTGGTCTTCTTTCATCTGCCTTTGCCGTGGGATCCTGATGATCCCCTGGTGTTGCCGCCGATCTATCTGTTTGGGGTCTGGCTCTCGATCGTGGTCGCGATCGGCGTCACCAGCCTTTATGCCTTCCAGGTGGCCGAGGAGGCCCGCAAATTGTCGGATGCCCTGGCCGCGACCGAACTCGTGCTGACGCGGGAGCAACATCTCACCCAGCTTGACGGTCTGGCCGCGGCTGCCGCTCATGAACTCGGCACGCCGCTATCGACGATTTTTCTGATCTCGCGTGAGCTGGAACAGACCTTGCCGGACAACAGCCAGCTCGCGGGCGACATCAAGACGTTGCGCGAACAGGCGCAACGTTGCCGCGACATTCTGGCCAAGATCACCCAGCTTTCCTCCACCGGCGCGCCGTTCGACCGCATGCCTTTGTCCGCGCTGATCGAGGAAACGGTGGCGCCGCACCGCGATTTCGGCGTCGCGATCAAGGTCCGCATCGCGGTTGCCGGCACTCCCGAGCCGGCCGGGACCCGAAATCCCGCCGTCCTCTACGGCGTCGGCAACATACTGGAAAACGCCGTCGACTTTGCGCGAGCCACCGTCGAGGTTAACGCGTGGTGGAATGCCGAAACCGTCGAGATCGTCATTTCCGATGATGGGCCGGGAATTGCGCCCGACATGCTCAAGCGCATCGGCGAGCCCTATCTATCGCGGCGACGCATTGGGGACGAGGCGGAGGGCTCGCGCAGCGGTCTCGGTCTTGGCGTATTCATCGCCCGTACTTTGCTCGAGCGCACGGGCGCAAAGGTTTCCTTCTCCAACCGGATGTTTCCAGATCACGGCGCCGTGGTTCAGATCGCCTGGCCGCGAAACCGCTTTGAAGCGCAAGAACTCACCGCAGAACCGCCCTAACGCGCCGTCGGCAAGGTGGCCGGATCGACTTATCCGGTCTTGGCAGCGGCGACTGGCACGCCATATGTTGAGATGATCGACATCAAGGGTACCCGAATTGTGAGCGCCATCGCCGAACTGACTGGGCACGCCGATCGCTCCCTCCTGATCGTGGAGGACGATAAGCCGTTTCTGGAGCGCCTTGCGCGCGCCATGGAGAGCCGCGGCTTTGCAGTAACCTCCTGCGACAGCGTCGCCGAGGGTCTTGCGCAAATCGGCCGGGCGGCTCCGGCCTTCGCGGTGGTGGATTTGCGGTTGGGCGACGGCAACGGGCTCGACGTGGTATCCGCGCTGAAGCGCAAGCGTCCCGATGCGCGCGCCATCATACTGACCGGCTATGGCAATATCGCCACCGCCGTGACCGCTGTGAAGATGGGCGCGGTGGATTATCTCTCCAAGCCGGCCGACGCCGATGACGTTGTTGCGGCCCTGCTCGCCAGCGGCACCGAGAAGTCCGAGCCGCCGAACAATCCGATGTCGGCCGATCGCGTGCGCTGGGAGCACATCCAGCGCATTTACGAGATGTGCAACCGCAATGTCTCCGAAACCGCGCGGCGGCTGAACATGCACCGCCGCACCCTGCAGCGGATTTTGGCGAAACGGGCGCCGCGCTAGCCCGCGCGGGCCGTGGACAATAGTCCCGTCTGCCGCTCAAGATCGCATCGTTTTTTGCTGCCTGATGGGGCTTGCCAGCGGACGAGTTGTCCTGCTGACGTGCCGAAGTCGGGTCGCTGGCGGGTTGCTGACGTGTTCGAGAGGTCTGGTCCGGCGCATTTTCGGATGGTGGATCAAGGGGTCGCAAAATGCTGATTTAAAAGCTCAGGCTGCAACGAGGCTGGTCTCAGGAACAATTGGCCGAGGTGAGCGGGCTTAGCGTCCGCACGATTCAGCGCCTTGAACGAGGACAAACCGCCAGCGTCGAATCCCTGAAAGCGCTGGGCGCGGCCTTCGAGATCGATTTTTCCGATTTGAAGGAGCCTGAAATGAACACGACGATGAACCAAAACCTTCCTGCCGATGAAGCCCTGGCGCTGGCGCATGTACGCAAACTAAAGGGATTCTATTTCCACCTTGCGCTGTACTGCATCATCATCACCTTCCTCGCGGTTGTGAACCTGATGACTTACCATCACTATCTCTGGTTTCTCTGGTCCGCCTCGGGCTGGGGCATTGGTCTTTTGATTCACGGCTTGCGGGTTTTTGACCGCGTTCCCTTCCTCAACGGCGACTGGGAGCGGCGGCAGGTCGAGAAATATCTCGGCCGCAAGCTTTGAGGCTGGATTGTTGGCAGGCGGGCAAGGAGAAGTCCGAGCCCCCGAGCAATCCGATGTCGGCACCTCGCGGATTTTCGTTCGTCGGCCTCGGCTATCCTGATTAGCCCGGGAACCTTTTCGACCTCGGACCATCTTAACGGTTCCGAGGCGATGCGATCGGCGTCGCCTCCAGGTCCGCACGGAGGAACATACCTGTGAGTCCAAATTTACACGTGCTCGGTCGCGTCGAAGCGCCGCAACCCGAGGTCCAAAAGCCTGGCCGAGCCGAAGTCGAAGCTGCGGTGCGAACGATTATCCGATGGGCGGGCGAAGATCCCGGACGTGCCGGTCTGATCGAGACCCCGGCTCGCGTGACCCGCTCGTTTGAGGAATTCTTCTGCGGATACGGTCAGGACCCGGCTGAGGTTCTGGAGAAGACCTTCGAGGAGATCGAGGGGTACGACGAAATGATCGTGCTGCGGGACATTCGCTTCGAGAGCCATTGTGAGCACCACATGGCGCCGATCATCGGCCGGGCCTGGGTCGCCTATATTCCAAGCGGCCGTGTGGTCGGCATCTCCAAGCTGGCCCGCGTGGTTGACGTTTATGCCAAGCGGCTACAGATTCAGGAAAAGATGACGGCGCAAATCGCCAATACCATCAACGATGTCCTCAAGCCTCAGGGCGTTGGCGTGATTATCAAGGCGACACATCATTGCATGACCACCCGCGGCGTACACAAGCCCGGCACAGACCTCGTCACTAGCCGCATGCTAGGCTGCTTCCGCGACAACGCACTGACGCGCCAGGAATTCCTTGGCATGGCGACGTGATATGGAATGTGGCTCACGGAATGTGGCTCACGGGCCCCTTGGTGCACGATGGAGGGATTAGCATGGCTGAAGAGCAAACCCCGCCCGCCGGGCCAGATCTTACACAAGGCATTGCATTGAGCGACTTCCGCGGCGAGACCTTGCTCGGTCATGTCGGCGATCAGGATATTTTGCTGGTACGTTCCGGGCCCGAGATTTTCGCTATCGACGCGCATTGCAGCCATTATCACGGGCCGCTCGCGGAGGGGCTCGTGGTCGGCGACAGCATCCGCTGCCCCTGGCATCACGCGTGTTTCGATTTGCGCACGGGGGAAGCTACGCGCGCCCCTGCGTTGAACGCGCTCGCGGTCTGGCAGGTCGAGCACGAGGGTGACCGAATCTTCGTTCGGCAAAAGCGTGAACAGCCGAAGCTGCGCGGCAAGAAGCCAGTCGACGCGCCGGACAAAATCGTGATCGTCGGCGGCGGCGCGGCAGGCTTTGCCGCCGCTGAGATGCTGAGGCGGCAGGACTTTCGCGGCAGCGTCGTGATGCTTAGCAGCGATGCCGCGCCTCCGGTGGACCGGCCGAATCTATCGAAGGATTACCTTGCCGGCAGTGCGCCCGAAGATTGGTTGCCACTGCGTCCAGACGGCTTTTACGCGGAGGCCGGCATCGAGCTCCGGCTCAAAAGCAATGTCACGTCGATCGATACCAAAGCACGCGATGTCATCATCGCCGGTGGTGGCACGATTCCCTATGATCGTCTGCTGCTGGCGACCGGTGCAGAGCCGGTTCGACTGCCGATTCCGGGTGCTGACCAGCCGAATGTCCACGTACTACGCTCGCTCGCGGATTGCCGGGCAATCATTGAATCCGCAAAAGGCGCGCGCCGTGCGGTCGTGATCGGTGCGAGCTTCATCGGGCTTGAGTCAGCGGCGGCACTGCGCGCGCGGGATATCGAAGTCCATGTGGTGGCTCCAGAACAGCGACCGATGGAGCGTGTGCTCGGACCTGACATGGGCGACTTCATTCGCGCGCTGCACCACGAGCACGGCGTCATCTTTCATCTAGGCGATACCGTCGCGGCGATCGATGGCAAGCGTGCAACGCTCAAAAGCGGTGGCGTGCTGGAGGCCGACGTCGTGATCGTCGGGGTTGGCGTACGGCCGCGCCTGGGCCTGGCAGAACAGGCAGGTCTAAAAATCGACCGCGGCGTTGCGGTGGACACGTTCCTCGAAACCAGCGTCGCCGGAATCTACGCAGCCGGTGACATAGCGCGCTGGCCCGATCCTCATTCCCAAGAGAACATCAGGGTCGAACATTGGGTGGTGGCGGAACGCCAGGGCCAGACCGCTGCGCGCAACTTGCTGGGGCAGCGTGAAGTCTTCGACGCAGTGCCGTTTTTCTGGAGCCAGCACTACGACGTGCCGATCAATTATGTCGGTCATGCCGAGCGGTGGGACGAGATTGCCATCGAAGGCGACATCGCGGGCAGGGACTGTCTGCTGAAATACAAGAGCAAGGGCCGCGTGCTCGCCGTCGCTTCCATCTATCGCGATCTTGCAAACCTTCAGGCCGAGCTCGCTATGGAGCAGAGGGCGAGCCGATAGAGTGCCACCGGATTTTTGCGATCGGGAGACGGTGGCGCGATTTGGGCAGGGGAGGTTCAATTTAGGCGGGAACCTATTCCCTTCGAAACCATCTAGGTGGGCAGTACGGAGAGCGCCGACGAGATTGGTGCAGTGGCGCGAGCAGCATGCGGACGGGCCCGTTGGCACGTCGGAAGCTCGCCGAGCCAATACAGGTTGCACACGCTCGGGACGGCAATGCCCTCCGGAAACTCACCGAGGAGGTGACCAATGGCACAGGCTCTTTCGACTTCCATCACAAGACGGATCTTGGTCGCGGGGCTGGCGTTGTCCGCCGCCCCAGTAATATTGGCCGGGGCGGACAAAGCGCAGGCGCAGGCCAAGGCCAAGGAGACCCTGCCTGAGAAAAGTCTGTACGAGCGCCTGGGCGGTGTCTTCGCCATCGCGGCGGTGGTGGATCATTTCAGCGACGCCGTCGTGAAAAACCCGATCGTTGGCCAGAAGTCCAAGAACCCGCAGCTGCGGGAATGGCACACCAAGAACCTTGCAAGACTGCCCGGCCTCAAGTTCATGCGAACGCTTTGGGTTTGCAACATTTCGGGTGGGCCGTTCCAATACACGGCGACCAGGCCCGGAACAACATCGCTCGGCCTCGAGGAGGTTCATCGAAACCTTCGGATCTCACCCGCCGAGTTCGATGAGGTCGCAGCCGAACTCGGGCGGACGCTTGACTTCTTCAAGGTCCCGAAGCCAGAGAAAGGCGAGGTGTTGGCAGCCTTCGCCGCCCACAAAGATGAGGTCACCGCGGGCTATCGCGCGGCCGAAAAGCACAGCTGACTGCGGGCCGTTTCCCGACCGACGCTTAGAACTCCGCATGGCCTTGCGGGTCGATCAGACGATTGATCCGCTGGGCCGCGGCCATCGCAAACCGCACGGTCATCAATTTTCGGGTCGGCGCCGGCAGCCGATGCTCAGGCGCCGCGCAATGCATATGCGCGCCATAGGCGTCGGCGACGATCAGGCCGGTCTCACCCGGAAAGATTTCGCACGGCAAATCCCGAGTGAAGGCGAAGAACAGCCGGTCGCAATGGGCCCGGTATTCTGGCCATTTCTGGTCGGCGCGCAAATCCTCGATCGATGATTTGATTTCGACGATCCAGATCTCGCCGCGCTCATTGATCGCCACCAGGTCGGCACGCCTTCCCGACGGCAGCGGCAATTCGCTGATGCAGGCAAATCCAAGCGACCGCAACAGCCGCGCGGTCCCGCGCGCGACCGCCAAAGCCGTCTCCGACTGACGGCGGTCCGGCACCGGCAAGGGATTGACCTGGCGGGAGAGCGATTCCATCCGGGCCACCTTATCCGATTTCGGTAATCCCCAAATAGGTACTCCGGGCCGGGGTCTGCCCCAATTTCGTACCCGCCGCGCCTCGATTTCGGCCCGAACAGACCGCGATCCGCCGGGAACCTCCCGTGCAGGGGACGAAACATCGGAGGAGAATCATGAAGCCAACACTTCCTGCCTTTCGTTCAATCGCGTTAGCTATCGCCGGCCTTGCGCTTTCGTCGGGTGTCGGGGCCGCGGTTGCAAAACCCGCCGTCGAAGTCGCTTTCGTCCTCGATACCACGGGCTCGATGACCGGCCTGATCGAAGGTGCCAAGCGCAAAATATGGTCGATTTCGGCCGCGATTGTCGACAGCAACCCCGACGCCGATATTCGCATGGGGCTCGTCGCCTATCGCGATATTGGCGATGACTACGTCACCAAGACATTCGACCTCACGACCGACATCCAGGATCTGTATGCTAACCTGTCGGAACTAAAGGCGCGTGGTGGCGGCGACTGGCCGGAGAGCGTCAACGAAGCGCTCGATGTCGCCGTCAATAAACTGCACTGGACACTCGGCAGTGACACAAGGCGCATTGTGTTCCTGGTCGGCGATGCGCCGCCGGATTATGCGCAGGACACCAAATATCCGATCACGTTGGCAGTGGCGAAACAGAAGGACATCATCGTGAATGCGGTGCTTGCCGGCAACGCTCAAGATACCGAGCGGGTATGGCGCGACATCGCCCGGAGCGGCAACGGCCGCTTCATCCCGATCCCGCAGGACGGCGGCAGGGTCGTTATCATCGAGACGCCTTATGACGAGGACATCATCATCCTGCAAAAGCAGATCAATGGCACCGTGATCCCCTATGGCCCGCGCGCCCTGCAAAAGCACACCGAAGATAAAACCCTGCAATTGTCCAAAGTTGCGGCAGCGGCACCGGCGCAGGCTTCGGAGATGGCAAGCTACCTCAACAAGCGCGCCAAGGTATCTTCGGAAGCGATCACCGGCGACGGCGATCTCGTCAGCGATGTTGCGGCGGGCCGGAAGAAGCTTGACGCCATCAAGGACGACGAGTTGCCGGACAATTTGCGCGCCATGAAGCCCGGACAGCGCGTCGAAGAACTCAACAAGCAGATGCAACAACGCGATGCGTTGAACCAGAAGCTCGCTGAGCTGGTTGCCAAGCGCGACAGATTTGTCGCCGAACAACGCGACAAATCTCCGTCCAGGGCGTCCTCCTTCGACCGCGTGGTGGAGGACACCCTGAAGGCGCAAATCAAGCGTTAAACCCGAACTCCATCAAGCGTTGTCCCGGCGCGCGCTGCGTTTGGCCGGGACAACGATGCGAGGGCGCCGCAGCATCCGCGGCAGGCTGTCAAATCATGGCGGCCATGTCCGTAACAAATGCACGAAACTTTTCCTTGGCGGCTTGCGAAAAATCGGCATTGTTCAGCCATGGCAAACGAATCCGAAACTCAGGCAAAGGCCGGGGCAATCATCATCCCGGTGACGCTGTTCGAACAGAACTGCACCCTGCTCTGGTGCGCAGCGACCAAAAAGGCCGTGGTGATCGACCCCGGCGGCGACGTTCCGAAGATTCAGGCCGCCATCAAACAGGCCAATGTCAGTGTTGAAAAGATCTGGCTGACGCACGGCCATATCGACCATGTCGGCGGCGCGGCCGAGCTGCGCGATGCGCTCAAGGTGCCGATCACCGGCCCGCATGTTGCCGACAAATTCCTGCTCGATAACGTGGTGGCGAGCGGGGCGCGCTTCGGCATGACTGGCGTGCGCGATTTTGCACCGGATAGCTGGCTCGAAGAGGGCAACCAGGTCGACATCGGCGAATTGACCTTCGACATCCTGCACTGCCCCGGCCACTCGCCTGGCAGTGTGGTGTATTTCAACAAGGAGATGCGGTTTGCCCATGTCGGCGACGTGCTGTTCAACGGCTCGGTCGGGCGCAGCGACATTCCCGGCGGCAATCATGCGACGCTGATCAAGTCGATCAAGGACAAGCTGTTGCCGCTCGGCGACGATGTCGGCTTCATCTGCGGCCACGGCCCCGGCTCCAGCATCGGACAGGAGCGGCTCACCAATCCATTTCTCAACGGCGCGATGTAGGCGGCGGCGAGAGAAGCCGCGGGCGATCAGCGTTTTTGGGGCCGATGGCCGCTATTTCATGAGACCGGCCGCGGTGAGCGCGCGCGTGATTACCGCACCGACGTCAAGCATGCGGCGCTGCTTTTGCCTGGGTTGCGGCTTGGGCGAGGGCTTGGTGGTCTGGTCAGCCGCCGCCGACGGCCACCATATCTTGCCGGGGCCTGGCACGGACGCCGAAATCGGAGAAACCCGCGGAATCAGTCCGGCACTCGGCGATTCCACGGCCGCACGCGCTGCGGGCTTGGCAATTTTTTCGGGCTGGCGTATCCCCGCGGTCAGGCCAAAGAAATTCGCGATGTGATACGAGGACGAAATTCCCGCTTCGATCAAGAACGCGCCCTGGATGCCATAGCGCTGGTCATTTTCGGCCGTTCCGAGCGGAGTGCCATGGGCCATGTCGGTGATGGTGTAGGATTCGACGACGGTTTCGCCATCCGCGTTCCACCAGATCTGATGTGGATAGCCGTCGACGATGCCCTCCGACATCGGTGCCGAAGGCAGCCGATGCACATCGAGCCATTGCTTGACGATCTCGTCGGCGTTGGCGGGATTGACCGTGCGGTCCGCACTGCCGTGCCACACTGAAACCTTCGGCCAGCAACCTCGATGCTTCGAGGCGTTGCGTACCAGGTCGCCCAGTTCGTCTGACGGCCGGGCCGGCGACTGAAACATCCCGTTGAGTGCTTCCCTCACATTGCTCGCGACTCCGTATGGCAGGCCGGCAATGATCGCGCCGCCAGCAAATACTTCGGGATAGGTGGCGAGCATCACCGAAGTCATGGCGCCGCCCGCCGAGAGGCCGGTGACGAAGACGCGCTGTTTGTCGATCCCGTGGTCGCTGACCATCCGCGCGATCATCTGTCTGATCGAGCAGGCCTCGCCGCGCCCTCGCTTGCTGTCTTGCGGACTGAACCAGTTGAAGCATCCGTTGGCGTTGTTGGAAGGTTGCTGCTCCGGCATCAGCAACGCAAAGCCATAATGCTTTGCGAGCGTGGACCAGCCGGCGCCCAAATCGTAGGCGGCGGCGGTCTGGCCGCATCCGTGCAGAACGACAACCAAAGCCGGCGCCTGTTGTAGACTGTCGGGCAGGTAGGAAAACATCCGGAGATCGCCCGGATTGGTCCCGAATCCCTCGGTTTCGACCAAGGGGCTTCGGATACCTCGCCGTGCACCTCGTGCGAAGCCTTCCAACGCACCAAATCCATGCAGCTTGGGCAGATGTCGCAGGAATTCGATATTTTTGGCGAGGGACACCGGTAGCTCCTTGGCGAAGAATCTGTGACGCCACCTACACCAGATAATTGTTGCACTGCAAAATAGAAAGACCGTATGCTGCCATTCAACAGGATTGTGATGGTTGACAAATCGCAACGAACCCCGCGTGACCTGTCGGTGACAGAAATACGGCAGTGTCGACGATTGGCGACGCAAACCATACCATATCGCGACGAAAATTCAGATCGCCGCCAACTCGCGACAGGCGAAAGGAGACCGTCGCCGGTCCCTATACTCGCTCCAGCACGATCAACATTCTAAAAGCCAGATGTTTTCGAAGCAGCTCTGGAATTTTTCGTTCCAATGCGAGCAGTGGAGGTACCAACCATGCAGGCATCAAGGACCATCTCTGGAAGCCGCCGCTCATCGGGTAAGCGATCAGGCTTTGCCAGTCGACACGGCGCACCCGCAGTGACGGAATGAGTTCCTCGACCCGCTTACGCGCCGGCGAGGTGGCGAACAGCAGGGTAGGTATGGCCTGATTGGCGTCGAATGGATCGCGCTTTGGGTTGATTGTAACCGACGCGAATGGATCGACATTCATGTCCACGGGCTCCTCGTGAAAACGATCGTAGAACCTCCAGGCGATGGTTGTCATTGCGGGCTCGATCATCGCCAGGCGCCCACCCGGCCTGAGGACGCGCGATGCTTCAGCGAGAAATTCGATCGGGCGCTCCAGATGATGCAAGACGTCGAGCATGATGATGCCGCTGAACAGACCATCCCGGAACGGCAACCTGTGAGCATCGGCCACGACGTCGATGCCCGGAAATAACAGGATGTCGGTGGAGACGATATCCCGCCTGAAATCCTTGATGTGTGCGGTTCCTCCGCCGATATCCAGCACGCGGCCTTCAGGGCAGGCTTCGACGAGCTGTTCATGAAAATCGCGATACAATAATCGTATCGTTGCTTTGTTGTTCCAGATCTCTCGATGAACGATCTGGCGTTGGTTCAAACCGACCGCGTCTTTGGTCATGGCAAGCTCACACTCAAATCGCTTTGAGCTTGCGATAGGCGAACCAGACCATCTTCAGCAACAGCCATCCATCGCGAAAACGCGATATCTGGGTTTCGCCGAATGTGCGCGCCTTGTAGTGAATCGGCGTCTCGATGACTTTCAGATTTTGTTTGGCTGCTCCGAATATCAGGTCGAAATCGCCGAATGGATCGAAATTGCCGAAATAGTCCCGCTCGCGCGCGAGTACTTCGTAGTCCTTGCGCATGAGGACCTTGGTGCCGCACAGCGTATCGGTGAGGCGGGTGTTGACGAGATAGCTGAACAGATAGGCGAAGAACCGGTTGGCGATGAGATTGAGCGGGCGCATCGCCTCATTTTCCATCGGATAGACCAGACGGGTTCCATTGACGAATTCGGCCTTGCCCGTCTCGATCACCGCGTGGAATTTCGGCAGCGCTTCCGGCGGCATCGTCAAATCGGCGTCGAGGATCATAAGCACATCGCCGGTTGCGGCTGCAAATCCTTTTCGTACCGCGTCGCCCTTGCCCTTGCCGTCCTGTCTTAGAACCTTGATATCCCAGCTACCCTCGTAGGTATTACGGACGCGCTCGCATTCCTCAAAGGTGCCGTCGCTGGAATTTCCTTCAACAAACAGGACTTCCTGCGAGGTGCCAAACCTCGGCATTCGAAGGATTGCACTCTCGATATTGCCTCTCTCGTTGCGGCAAGGGATGACGATGCTTACGGAGAACTTCCGGTCCGGAAATTGCCGGACCGGTCGTCCGACGAGATAAGTCCGCAGACACAATTTCCTGATCCCGGGCAGCGGTGCGATGAACCGATTGACGAGTGGACCGATGCCGAACCAGCGCAACGGGATCAGTTGCCGTTGTTCCTGGCTGATCACCTCGAAATCCGCGAGGTCCATCAGGTTGAGAAAATCTGCGGTGGCAACGTAATTTACTTCGGCCTGCCGGCTCTTGATTCGCAGGAGCTCGCCCAGCTTCAAGATCGGCTCCCACAGATGCGAGTAGTAGGCGATGATGATCCGCGTCGACGGCTCGCATAGTTGATGTACCAGCCGCAAAGTGCCGTCAATGTCCTCGAACATCGCTATCGTATCGGCGATCACGATGTAATCGAAAGGTCCTTTGACGGCGGCCAGCGTTGCCGGGTCTTCTGCATCGCCCAGGATGAAGTTGAGCTGGGGATGCCGTGCCTTCGCATTAGCGATGGTCCTGGCGCTAAAATCGATGCCGACGCCGTAGCTTGGCTCCAGCGTGGCAAGCAACTCGCCGTTGCCGCAGCCCAGTTCCAACACCCGCTTGCCGGCGGGGATCAAAAACCGCATGAACTTGAAGTCGTCTTTCCGATAGGTGGCGTTGAATTTGCCCCCGCGATACTGTTCGCCACCGCTGGTTTCGAAAGCCGCGAGCAGGCTCCGCTTTCTCGGGCTGAGAAAGTTCGCAGAAAGGCCCTGGTTGGGCTTATTCAACGCCATTGGGACCTCGAATTGAACTCACGGCAGGCTCGGACGGCAGGTTGTTGCGCGAACTCATTTTCGGATCAGCAGAAAAACCGTGTTTAGCTCGACTATCTCGTCGCCAGGCTGCAACCGGACCGGTTCTGGTGCCATCACGTCGAGGTTTGGGGCATTCTTGAGCATCTCGATGTTGCTAATGTAGGCCTTATGGATCACGTAGGCGCCGACATGCTCGATGCCCGGTTCCGCCGGAATATCATTCGATACGTTTCCCCTGCCCCCCAAATATTCCTCGGTCAGCCGGGGCACGGACGCATAGGTGACGACAAAGCCCTCAACAAATTGCGGTACCGGAGCGCGATAGGTAAAGCGTACAAGCCCGCTCATCCCTGCCGTTCGAGCGTCAATCTCCTTCATATCCTGCAACGCCAGACGTGTCGTTTCCAATTCGTTGGTCAACGTTCTCCTTACATGCGTCAGGACGGGGACGGCCATCAAGAGAGCAGCAAAGGCGGCTGTTGCGACCGCGGCCATGCGAGCTCTGGCACCCCAGGTCTGAGCGAACAGCCAGCCAGCCATCACGCATGCCGGCAACGTTGCCGATACGCCTGCCGTGTAGTGCTCCGCATAGTGTTTCAACACGCTAAGCGCGGAGAGGAGTGCAGCCAGACCCACACCGATACCAACAATAGCGACGCTGTGTTGTTGCCTGTTTCTGAAGCCCTTCACCAGGCCGGCTGCAAAAAGTGCTGCTCCGGCGATCAAAGCGATCGGGACCGCATAGGCGTCGTCACCCGGAATCGCCATGATCGCACGCCGAACTCCCTCTTCGCTGACAACGACCTGGCTGCCCATTCCATAGAGCCCCGAGCCCAGAATGACGTTTCGATGGAATCTCAGCAGTACGTGGAAGGCGTTCGCTCCGATGAAGAAATAGCCCGTCGCAAGGATTACGCCGAGAAAGACGCAAAAGGAAAGCGCGATAACAGCCGAGCCCCGGCGCCAGCCGATCCGGCAAAAGACGATCTTCCAGAAGATGGCGGAAACCAGCGCTAACGGCACGTAGACATAGGCAAGCTTGTTCAGATACGCGAAAGCTCCGACGAAACCCGCCAGCACGATTATCTTCAGATCGAGTTCGGTGTCGGACGCGAGCCGAACCAAGATCATCAGGAAAAGGCCATTGACGAGAATCGCGACAGGTTCAAACCCCGTAGTCATGAAGCAAACGATCGTCGCCGGCGTCGACACCAACCACAGTAGCAGCGCGACCAATGTTGCGCCGACGGGCATGAACTTGAGGGCAGTTCGCGCAAAGACATAGACGCCCGACGCCCCGGCAAGAGCGGCGACATAGATCGATGCCCTGTGATAGACGTCCACGTGATCGACGACTTCGCGGAAGAACGACCCCTGCATTCCGGCGGCGACCGGATGACCCGACAATGCCAGAGCCAGCCAGCTCATCAGATAGAACAGGACCCCGGGATGGTTGGACATGCCTCTGGCCGGGTAGAGCTCAAGATCGGCGAGCCGGTAAGCCATGTTGAAGGCATCCGCGAGACCCAGCGCTTCATTGTCTGTGGAGCTCCAGAAGCCAAACGGATACAGATAAAACAAGACCGGCGGTATGCAAAAAAAGGCGACGGCAAGCAGCAGCGACCAAACCAAAAGCCTATGCGTGGGGGGATTCATTTGCCTGCCAGATCCCGCTGCGTGGGGAAACCAACTCGGCAGCTCAGGCCGCGCATCGGTCAGCGGAGCGATGACGATAATCAGGAATTGCCCGTCGAATCAAGGCGCGCCTTGGCTGGCCGTCGGCCGTTCCGTCCGCCTTGCCTTTCGAGCATGCATACATCCTTTGCCGAAGCCTGGCTCTCGGTTATCCTTCACCGAAGCCTCCCTGAAAATCTGACTTCTGCAAATGGTCCAAAACCTCATCCGGAGCTCGGCGATCCGGCTTTTTGGAGTGATCGTGCGACTGGGCGTTCGTCGCCTGCCGTTATTCGACAGAGCGTTCCTGGCGCTGTACGGAGCGTATAAGAAGTATTATGAGGCCGGTCCGGTCGACCGGCTTCAGGAGTTTGTGCCGACCGGATCCGTTGTGATCGACGTTGGAGCCAATGTCGGTTTCTTCACGCTTCGATTTGCCGAGTGGGTGGGGAGCGCCGGACAAGTCATATCGATCGAGCCGGAGCAGCAGAACTACGACATCTTAAGCGCTTCACTCGCGCGCGCCGGCCTTTCCGGGCGCGTTCGCGCCCTGAAGGCCGCCGCCGTGGCCGTGGCCGGCGGCACACTGCTCGAAATCAATCCGTTGCATCCAGCCGATCACAAGCTTTCCAGGGACGGCACTGGCTTGCCGGTCGATGGTGTCAGGCTCGATGATCTGGTGGCCGAGACAGGTCATCTCAGGCCAAGCCTCGTGAAGATCGATGTTCAGGGTGCTGAGATGCTGGTGCTCCTGGGCGCCTCGCAAATCCTGAAAATCGCCCGGCCGGCGCTCTTCATCGAACTTCACGAAGAGGGATTGAAAAAGTTCGGGACATCCGTATCGGCAATTCTGGATCACCTCTCAGGTCAAGGTTACGCAGCCTTCTGGCTGAGGCGCGAGGGCGCACCCCAAGAAGCCAGTCCGACTGAAATCCATGCAAGGGTTGCCCAAACCGGATACGTCGATGTCCTCTTTCTCAATACTCGCAAGCAGCAAGAACCCGATTGAAGGCGGTACGATCCTGCAGCCTGGCATGCCACCGGCCGCTTACGACGTACGTATCGCCCCCTGATTGACTTTGCCCTTCCCTTGGCCCCTTCCACCCCATAGTTTGGCAACCCCAAACAAGAAAATCGCTTGGAGAGAACGTCCATGGCCCGCCTCAAATTCGGAGCTTTTCTCGCCCCGCATCATCCGATCGGCGAGCACCCGATGCTGCAATTCCGTCGTGACCTCGACCTGGTCGAGCAGCTCGATGCGCTCGGCTATGACGAGTTCTGGTGCGGCGAGCATCATTCCTCGGGCTGGGAGATGATTGCCTCGCCGGAAATGTTTCTCGCGGCCGCAGGCGAGCGCACCAAGCGCATCAGGCTCGGCACCGGCGTGATCTCGCTGCCCTATCACCATCCCTTCAACGTCGCCCAGCGCATGGTGCAGCTCGATCACATGACCGGAGGCCGCGCGATCTTCGGCTCCGGTCCCGGCGCGCTTGCCTCCGACGCGCATACACTCGGCATCGATCCGATGGTGCAGCGGGATCGTCAGGATGAGGCGATCGCGATCATCCGCCGGCTTTTCAAGGGCGAGCGGGTGACGGCGAAGAGCGACTGGTTCACGATGAACGACGCGGCGCTTCAGATCCTCCCCTTGCAGGAGGAGATGCCCTTCGTGGTGGCCTCGCAAATCTCGCCGTCGGGCATGACGCTCGCCGGGAAATACGGCATCGGAATCATTTCGCTTGGATCGATGTCGACCCAGGGCTTGATGGCGTTGCCGACGCAATGGGGTTTCGCCGAGGACGCCGCCAAGAAGCACGGCACCACCGTGAGCCGATCCGACTGGCGCGTGCTGCTCTCTTGGCACATCGCGGAGAGTCGCGAACAGGCGCGAGCCGAGGCCGGCGCCGGACTGATGCGCTGGCACAACGAATATAACGTCCGCACGCTGCAACGGCCGGGCCTTCAACCGTTCACTTCTCCCGAGGACGCCGTGGAGAAGACCGCCGGTGGCGAAGCTGCTGCTTCCACGATCGGCACGCCCGACGATCTGGTGAAGACCATCAAGAAGCTGATGGAGGTGTCCGGTGGCGTCGGCAGCATCATCGGATTTGTCCACGACTGGGCCAACCCGGAGAACACCCGACGCAGTTGGGATATGGTGGCGCGCTATGTGGTGCCGGAAATCAACGGCTATATCGATACCTTGCGCAAGTCGCAGAAATTCGTGATCGAGAATCGCGAGGTGTTCGAGCGGGCAGGGCAGGCGGTGATGGCGAAAATCATGGAAAACGACAACGCGGCCGCAGCACTTTCCCTCACCGGGCCCGGCCGAGTCGCGATCCCGGCGGTGAACGCACCGGATTTACAGAAGGAAGCCGCTAAGCAGCAGAAGGCGTGACTTAATCATCGCTGCCACAGACGGATTGACCGGGAGCGGACCGGACTTCGGTTTCTTGGGGTGCCCTTTCAAGTCAGCTGCTCTCGCGCAACCCCTTTGTCCTGCGGCTTTACACGGGCCGGCAACGCGAAATTTACCAGGCCTTGCTGCTGACATTCGTCCGACCTGGGTTCATATTGCGATTGGACGGATCACACCCAGGGAACCAATCGGAGCAATTGACATGTCGATGCAAGGTGTGGCTTCCCACGAGATCACGCTGGCGCGGCCCAAACGCCATTCGCTGGCGCACATTCCCGGTGATGAGGGCTGGCCGGTTGTCGGCCGGACCCTGGCCATTCTCGCCGACCCCAAGGGCGAAGTGGAACGGATGGCCGCCAAATACGGCCACGTCTATCGCAGCCGCGTGCTCGGTGAAACCAGTGTTACCGCGCTTGGGCCTGAAGCCAATGAGCTCGTGCTGTTCGACCAAAGCAGGCTCTTTTCCTCGACCCATGGTTGGGAAACGATCCTGGGCCGGCTTTTTCCGCGGGGCCTGATGCTGCTTGATTTCGACGAACATCGTCTGCACCGGCGGGCGCTGTCCGTCGCGTTCAAGTCCGGGCCGATGAAATCATACCTTGCCTCGCTCGATGCCGGCATTTCGGAACGCGTGGTTCAGTGGCGAAGACAGCCGGGGGCGATGCTGTTCTATCCGGCGATGAAGCAGCTCACACTCGATCTTGCGGCCACTTCATTTCTCGGCAGCGGCATTGGACCCGATGTCGCGGAGATCACTCGGGCGTTTGTCGATATGGTGGCGGCTGCAGTCGCCCCGATCCGGCAACCCTGGCCGGGGACGCAAATGGCGCGCGGCGTCAAGGGCCGCGCCCGCATCGTGGCGTATTTCTCGGAGCAGATTCCGATCCGCCGCGCCAAAGACGGTGAGGATCTTTTTTCGCAGCTCTGTCGCGCCACCCACGAGGACGGGGCGCTGCTCTCGACCCAGGATATCGTCGACCATATGAGCTTTCTGATGATGGCCGCGCACGATACCCTGACCTCGTCGCTGACGTCCTTTGTGGCGGCACTTGCCGCCAACCCGCAATGGCAGGACAGACTGCGCGACGAAGTGAATGCGCTGGGCCTTGCGCCCGACGCGCCCACGAGCTTCGACAATCTTGAGGCGATGCCGCTCGCCGAAATGGCGTTCAAGGAGGCGATGCGGATCAGGCCGCCGGTGCCTTCCATCCCGCGGCGAGCGACGCGCGACTTCAGCTTCGGAGGTTATCCGATTCCAGCCGGAACGCTGGTCGGAGTAAATCCGCTGTTCACCCATCACATGCCGCAAATATGGCCCGACCCAGAAACCTTTGATCCCATGCGATTTACCGACGAGGCGCAACGCGCCCGCCATCGCTTCGCCTGGGTGCCGTTCGGCGGCGGCGTGCATATGTGCCTTGGGCTGCACTTCGCCTACATGCAGGCGAAGTGCTTCACCCGGCATTTCCTGCAAAATCTCAGCGTCTCGCTGACGCCGGGCACGACGCCGGACTGGCAGATGTGGCCGATCCCGAAGCCAAAAGACGGATTGCGTGTGACGCTGGCGCCGGTCAACTGAATGCGTCAAGTCAGGGCCGGGGCCTCGATGCCGACCACGTCGATACCATCGGCGCGTCCGCGAATGGGTAGCCGGCCGAGATCATGGACCGCAAACGGTGGCGTTGAACTGAACCGTACCATCGCCGCCCGCGACGCCAGAAAGCCGCCGTCCACGTTGCGGCTGAGTTCCTCGAGCCGCGCGGCGGTATTCATGACATCGCCGTTGAAAACAATGGCGCGTTTGACGTTGCCGATCTCGCCGATGATCACCGGCCCGAAATGCAGGCTTCCGCGAATTCGAGGCACGACACCGAATTCGCGCTCGAATTGGCCGGATGCCTGCGCCAATTCGTTGCGCATCGCCGCGAAGCAGCGCAGCGGGCGGCAATCAATCGCGCCGCTCTTCTCGCGCCAGGTCACGATCACTTCGTCGCCGACATAGTTGAGCACCTCGCCGCGGTAATCCACGACCGCCATGGTCAGAAGGCGAAACGTCCGATCGAGCAGGCGGTGAATGGCGATCCCGCCGAGGCGTTCGGCCAGCCCTGTCGATCCCGCGATGTCGACGAACAGAACGAAGCGATTTTCCTCAACCGGGGAATGGTACCGTCCGGTGATAAAGTTCAGAAACGCGCGGTTGCCGATAATGTTGGCGATACTGAAGATCAGGTTCATCAAAACGGCGATCACGGCCGAAGTGATGAAACTGGACCAGAAATACGGACGGGAAGTTTCGATCGGAATTCCCGCAATAATGGCACCAAGAGGGAGTCCCTGGATGAGCATGATAATCGCGGCGTAGATCGCGCTCCGCGCGATCAGATTCGCCGTAAATGAAAGACCGCCGAGCCAGCCGCGCAGCGGCCCGTCAAGGACGAATAGCTCAACGCCACCGAGCGCGATGCACAGCAGCAGTCCGTATGCGGTCCCCACGACGATCGAGGAAGGCGAGGTGAGGCCTTGTCCTAGGTTGACGGAAAGTCCCGCGATGGTCCCGACCACGATGATGACAGCGAGTAGCCGCAGTTTTCTCTCAAGCCTTGCGTTCATGCCGCCCGCTCTCCAGCTGCCGTCCCGGCACCATCCGGCTCTACTCGATGAATGTCGTGAGTTGCGCACCTTCATCCGCGACGAACACCGCGATCAATTCCGCCGGTTCGGTGTTGCTGGCATTCGCCGACACCAGATGAGTTGCGCCGGGTGGCTCGAAGAATGACTGGCCGACCTTGAAGGTCTCTATCGGGCCACCGGCGAGTTGCGAACGGATTTCGCCCTTGGTGACGTAGGCGGTGACTGAGCCCGCGTGGCGATGCCCGCGGGTAAATCCGCCAGGGCCGTAGAACACGCGCACGATGGTCACGCGTTTCCCCGGCACATTCGGTAGAGCGTGTGACGTGATCGGTTCGACCGTATCGAGCGCCGACCCGGGGGCGCCGACCGCGCATAGCGGTGCGGCGATAGCCGAAAGGGCGTCCATCGTGACCGGCATTGTCTTTCCCACAACGAACGCGCAGGCTAGCGCTGCGACCACGACCGCAAGAATTGACCTCGCTCCGACCCGCGTCGGCGAGACGCCAAACGTCTCAGACATCGATGCCTCTCCCATGCAGTTGCGTCCCGGTCTCCGATTGAGCTAGTGCCCCGCGCCCTGATCGAACGCCTTGCGCATGGCGACATAGCCCTGCTGCTGCACAGTCCAGTTGCGGCCGCCGGTGATCGCTCCGTCTACCACCAGATCGTGCCCATTGATGAAGGTGGACTCATCGCTGGCAAGAAATACCGCGGCGTGGGCGATGTCCTCTGGCAACCCGGCGCGCGGTATCGGCTGAGCGGTCTTGAGGGTCTCGCGCAAGACGTCGGGGGTCTTCTCTGCCGCCTCGACCGGCAGTCCCAGCGCCTTGCCGAAAATGCCGGTGGCGATCGCGCCCGGGGAAATGCTGTTGACGCGGATGCCGGATTCTCCGAGTTCCATCGCCACGCATTTGGTGAGGTGAATGACTGCGGCCTTGGCGGCGCCATAGACGACGGAGGACGAAAAGCCGGCCAATCTGCCGGCGATGCTGCCATTGTTGATGATGCTGCCGGATCCCTGGCGGCGCATATGGGGTGCGGCGTGCTTCATGCCGAGCATTACGCTGCGCACCAGCGTTGCCATGGCGGCGTCGAAGCGCGCCACTTCGAGCCCTTCGATGCCGCCGGTCTGCGCCGGCCCGCCGGCATTGTTGAACAGGCAATCGATGCGGCCGAATTTCTCGACCGCCGCGCTGATCAATGCGCGCATTTCGTCCTCGACCGTGACGTCGCTCCGGCGAAAAAGGCACGCGGGGCCGAGCCTTTTGGCCAACGCCTCGCCTTCGGGAACGCGGCGCCCGGCGATGACGATCTTTGCGTCCTCCGCGACGAATAGCTCGGCGGTGCGGAGCCCAATGCCGCTTGTCGCGCCGGTGATCACGGCGACCTTGCCGTTCAGCCGTCCCATGTTGTCCTCCTTTTTGACACTGTCGGATTGAAAATATCCCCGGCCTGCCGGAGTAACGCAAGTCACGCGTTGCGGCGCAGTCGTCCGATTCAAGCCGGTTTCGCGGGAGCAAGCGAAGGTACCGTTCGGGAGCCGGCTTCCTTTTCGCTGATCGTTTGCGATGTCCAGGTGTTGAACGGGAGTGCCGGTCATTTGTACCCGCAGGCCGTGGAAATTCCGCTATGTTGGTTCAATCTTGGATTCGCGGATCGTCTGATGTGACCGATGAAAAAATTGATCGACGAGTTTCGACAGGGTTGGCAAGGGACATCCCCGCCATCCTTGCCCTTCAGCCTGAGCTTCGCCGTAGTTTGCCTTGCCCTATCGACGGCGGCACGGTGGTGTCTGTCCATGATTCGGCCGGACGTCTACTTCACCCCATATTTTCCGGCCGTGTTCTTTGCCACCGCCTTTGGCGGTTACCGAATAGGAATCGCGGCCTCCATCCTGGGTGGCGTGCTCGGCGTGACCGTGAATTTTGGCGGCGCTCCGAACGATTTTGCAAAAATGGCGCTGTTGACGATCTTCCTGATCGTGTGCGGCCTCACGATCTGGGGTGTCGAGCATTATCGGTCGGTCGCCGCGAAACAGCGTGAGATTTCGAAGCGTCTGATCCGCGAGGAAGCGTATCGCAAGCTGGTGGTCGACGAACTCCAGCACCGGTTGAAGAACAAGGTATCGACCGTTCACGCCGTGCTTCACCAGATACTGCAAAATCAGCCGCAAGTCTGGGCCAGCATCGACCGGCGGATGCGGGCGCTGTCGGCGACCGATGACTTGATCGCGAAGGTGGACAGCCGCGGTTGCGATATCAAGGACCTCCTGCTGTCCGAACTCGGGCCCTACGGGCATGTTCGCTTTACCCTGAACGGCGATCGGCTGTTTCTCCCCGCCAAGCTTGCCGTAAGCCTTGCGTTGATATTTCACGAACTGGCGACCAATGCCGGAAAATACGGCGCGTTTTCTTCGGCGCGGGGACTATTGCAGGTGTCGTGGTCGGTGACCGACGGTCGTCTCAATGTCGCCTGGGACGAAACCGAAGGTCCGCCGATCGGAACGATCGGGGAGGCAGGCTTTGGCAGCAAGCTGCTGAATTCGGCACTCAAGCCGTTCGACGGAAAAACCGAAATCGCCTACCTGAAGACCGGCGTTCATTGCACGATGCAATGCCGCATACCTTCGAGTTAGGCTGTCTTGCCGGACCAGACGATCTCAAGGGTAGGCGCGCCTTCCGCGGACGGCATGTTCCATCCGTTGACGTTCTGTTAATGACGATCGGGACGGCTCCGGCCCGAAGCACGTCTTCGCGCGATTGCGGGCTCGTACTTAACCAAAACTACAAGAGACTTTGACAGCCTCCGCGGCTATGCAAAGCCGTCCCCCATTTCCATTGCCGCCGCTCGCGATGCAAGGCGAAGGCGAGTTCGCCGCTCAGGACGAGCTGAGCTTTCTGAGGGACGTTCTCAGAATGCTTCCGGCCGGCGTGACGGTTCAGGACGAGCAGGGCCATTTCCTGCTGATCAATGATGCCGCGGCCACGCAGCTGGGGACGGTTGCCGGACAGCCAAACGATGCTGGCTCGAAACAATTGAGCGATCGTCGTCAGGTGGGGCTCGAGGTGCTTCAAGCCGGACGCGCCATGGTAGCTGAGGAGTGCGTCGCCGACGGCAAGCAGGTCTTTCTGACGGCCCATCGGCCGGTTCGTATCGCCGATCGTCATCTGTTGCTTTCCAGCTCTGCCGAAATCAGCGAACAAAAGGCCGTCGAGGATCATCTGTTCCGCGCCGCCTATTTCGACGAACTGACCGATCTGCCGATGCGGCGTGTCATCGAACATCGTGCCAGGAGCCTGATCCAGCAGGACGGGGTGCGCGGCAGGTTCGCGCTCGCCTTTCTCGACATCGACAACTTCAAGCACATCAACGACTATTACGGCCACACTGTGGGGGATGCGCTCCTGATTGAGCTAGCAAAGCGCCTGGGGCTCGATCTGCGTGAATCCGACATGCTGTCGCGGATCAGTGGCGACGAGTTCATGCTGCTGCTCAATCCGGTCCAGAGCGAGCACGAGGTTGCGGAGTATATCCAGGCTACGCTACAGCGGCTGAGGGCTCCGTTCTTCATCGACGGATCGGAGATATTCGCCTCGACCTCGATCGGTGTGAGCCTGTTCCCGGAGCACGGGCGCGGCTTCGACGCGCTGCGCCAGAATGCCGACATCGCGATGTATCGGGTCAAGAACGATGGCAAGGGTGCTGCGGCCTTCTTCGATGCCAGCATGGAACGCGAGGCGCTGGCGCGAATGAAAGTCGAGCAGTCACTCCGGCTCGCCATTCTGGACAAGCGTTTCTGCTGCGCCTTCCAGGCGAAGGTCGACATTCGAACCAAGGAGATCAGGGGGATCGAGGCGTTGGTCCGTTTGCGAGACGACGAGGGAGTCATTCAGGCTCCCGGCACCTTTATCAACCTTGCCGTGGAATTGGGGTTGATCGATGAGTTGACCCACCTCGTGCTGGCGGAGATCGTCAGGTCGATCGATCTCATCAACGAGACGTTTGGGCCCAGCACCACTATCAGCATCAACGTCGCGGCCCGGCAGGCCGGCAATCTCGAGTTCATGCGATCGTTTGCGCAGGCACTGGAGGCGACCGGGTTTCCCCAGCGCTTCATGATCGAGGTGACCGAAGATGCCTTCGTCGCCAAGACTGAATTCCAGAGCGAAATTCTGCCGATCTTCCGCAAACTGGGCGTCGGGATCTCAATCGATGATTTCGGCATCGGTTATTCATCGCTTTCGGCGCTGGCCGACATCACCGCCGACGAAATCAAGATCGACCGGTCGTTCATCACCGACATCCATCTGCGCCCGCGCAGCCAGGGGATCCTGCGGGCGATCGAATCCTTGAGCGAGGCGCTCGGCATGACCGTGATCGCGGAAGGTATCGAGACTTTCGAGGAACTCGCCTATCTGCAGGCAGCTACCCGGATCCGCTACGCGCAGGGATTTTATTTTTCCCGGCCGATCTTTCTTGAAGAACTCAAACTGGCGGTTCCGCTTGCCAGTGAAACGCGCGTCAGCCTTGCAAACCGCCCGCTGCAGGAAAACCGCCCGGCCAATTCGCGTCCCAACCGCCATCGCCGCTGACGGCCGCGCTCACCCTGCGGGCCCGGGGCAGGCCATTTTTGCCGGTTTTGTTGGTCATTCCTGGCTATCGGCCAGCCGAAGGCGGGTCTATATCCCGTGCTTGGAAGGCTCGGCGTTTCGCGCGTCATTTTTTCAAGGGGTTCAGATGACACCCATTTCGATACTTCTGAACCTGCTTTGGTTGCTCTCGGGCGGCCTATGGATGGCGTTCGGCTGGCTGGTCGCCGCGATCATCATGGCCATCACCATTGTCGGCCTGCCCTGGGCGAGGGCCGCGTTCAACATCGCCGCCTATACGTTGCTTCCGTTCGGGCAAAGGGCCGTCCGCCGCGACAGCCTGACCGGCCGGTCCGATATCGGCACCGGGCCGCTCGGCCTGATCGGCAACCTGATCTGGCTATTGCTAGCGGGCTGGTGGCTGGCGCTTGCGCACGTTGTCACCGCGGTCGTCCTTGCCGTGACCATCATCGGCATCCCCTTTGCCTGGGCCCATCTGAAGCTCGCCGGCATCGCATTATGGCCGATCGGAAAGGTGATCGTTCCGGCCTAGGGCCGATGATCCACCTACCGCTTCGGGCAATTGGCCGGCGTTAGTGGGCGGGCGCATTCTTGCCGCGCGCGCGAACGGCCTCTTCCACGCTATGGAACTGATGATCCGGACCCAACATGGCATTGATACCGAATCGCGCCATGGCTTCCTGCGCACGGGGGGATTCCAGGCGCGCGATGGCAAAATCGATGCTCTTGGCGCGACACTGGCGAATGATATCGGTTAGGACCTGCGCCGCGGTGAAATCGATCTCGACGATGCCGGTCGCCTCCAGCACGAGCAGCCGTATCTCTTGGGACGAGGACTTCAGGGCCGCGAGGATGTCCCGCCGGAAGTTATAGGCATTGAGAAAGGACAGCGGCGCCTGAAATCCGGCGACGATGATGCCGGGCTCTTGTTCGCCGGGCAAATTTGGACTCGACGGCCACCAGATCGAGGTCCCCGGCACGCGTTCGAAGACCAGCACGCGCGCGCGCGTCGTGCTCCAGATGCCGTGCAGGAGCGATAACGCGATGCCCAGTCCGACGCCTTCTTCGATCGGCAGAACGATGATCGCGGCCGCCGTCAGCAGGATCAGCAGGAATTCTCCCAGCGACTGCCGAAAGATCGTTGCAATTTGGCGAAAGCGGATGATGCGGAGCGCCACGAACAGGAGAACGCCGCCGAGGGCAGCGTTGGGAATCCGGTTCAGCAGCGATGCGCCGAACACCAGCAATGCGATCACGATCGCCACAGCGGCGATGCCTGCGACCTGGGAGCGTCCGCCGGTTTCGGAAACCACGGCGGTGCGCGGCGGACTGGCATTGACGGGAAACGAGCCGATCAATCCCGACAGCACACTGCCGACGCCGACGCCGACGAAATCGCGATCGACATCCGGCGGTTCGTTGGGATTGGATGGAAAGGAGCGTGTCGTTGCCGCCGTCTGTACCATGATGACGATCGAAATAATGAGGCTAAGCGACACCAGACCCGTGAGGTTTTCAGCCGAAATGAACGGTATCGCAAGCGTCGGCATTTTGACCGACACTGCGCCGAGAACGCTGACCCCGCGGCTCTCGAGGCGCAGCAGCACGACGGCCGCGCCCGCCAATGCAAGACCGATCAGCGCGCCGGGAATCCGGGCATCGATCTGCTCGGACAGGGCGATGATCGCCAAAACGCCAATGCCGATGACAAGCGTAAATCCGTTGGTTTCATCGAGATGAGCGGCAAGGGTCGCGACGCGCTGCAGCATGGGCCCCTCGGGCGCGGGCAGTCCGAGTATCACCGGCAATTGCGAGATAAGGATGTGGGCAGAAATTCCGGCGAGAAAGCCTACCGTCACGGGAACCGAGAGCAGGTCGGCGATCCAGCCAAGTCGGAAAATTCCAGCGGCAAAAAGAAAGAGCCCCACCATGAGCGCCAGCGCCGCGGCCAGCGTCAGATTATCGGGCGAGCCGGCTGCGGCCAGAGCGGCAAGACCTCCGGCAAAAATCGGCGTAATCGTGGAATCCGCTCCCGAGGACAAGAAGCGATTGCTGCCGAACGCCGCGAAGGCGAGCGAGCCGGCCACAAAGGCAAGAAAACCGATCTGCGGGGCGAACCCGCCAAGCCGCGCCGTCGCCATCTGCTCGGGGATCGCAATCGCGGCTAGTGTGAGGCCTGCAAACAAATCGTGGGCGAGGAATTGCGTCCGATACCCGCTCAGGGAACCAAACACCCACCAGGCCCTGCTCGCGCCCGCAGAATTCGCAGAGCCGGAAATATTCACCATCGTCCGCAGCCTCCCCTTGATGGACGTCCGTTTAAGCCGTGTTTTTTGACGCGGCCTGCGACTCTGGATGGTCGGGTTCGCGTAGTCCTTGGCCGTGACGCCTCAATTCCGTGCGTGCAATACGCTATCATGACGGCTCCGATCCGCAAATAAAGGCCGAGAATTGCGCTCGGGGATCGACCAGGAAGGACAGCCATTGATCGAACAAGGATACGATCTCGTTGGCGACATTCACGGTCACGCCGATGCCTTGCACCGCTTGTTGCAGCAGCTCGGATATGCCGACGTGGACGGAGTGTTCCGGCACCCGACGAGGCGGATGATCTTTGTCGGCGACTTTATTGATCGCGGCCCGGAGCAGCGGGAGGTGTTGCGGACTGTTGCGCCATGTGCGAGGCCGGTGCCGCGAGCGCGGTCATGGGAAACCACGAATTCAACGCCATCGGGTGGGGGACCAGCGATGGCGACGGTGGATTCCTGCGGCCTCATACGGAAAAGAACACACGTCAGCACGCCGAGTTTCTTCGTCAGATCAAAGCGGGGTCGTCCGATCATGAAGAAGTCATCGGGTGGTTCAAAAGCCTGCCGGTATGGATCGATCTGCCGGGTCTGCGGGTCGTCCACGCATGTTGGCACGATCCCTCGCGGGCGGCGTTGACGCCGCTCCTCGACAAGCGAGGCTGCCTGACCGACGAGGGCATTCGCGAAACCTATCGCGGCGGGTCGGATGCGAAGGCGGCGGCCGATATCCTTCTGAAAGGTCCTGAACAGCGCCTGCCGCAGGGCGTTCATTTTCACGACAAGGATGGCCACAAGCGTGACGAGGTCCGGCTGCGCTGGTGGACTTCGGAAGCTACCACGTTCCGTAAAGCCGCGATTGAGATGGACGGGCGCGAGCACGAACTACCGGACACCAGCCTGCCTCGGGATTACCGGTATCTCGAAGCGGAGCCGGTGTTCTTCGGCCATTACTGGCTGAGCGGGACGCCCGTGGTTACGGCTCCGAACGCCGCTTGCCTTGATTTCAGCGTGGCGAAGCAGGGGCATTTGACGGCCTATCGGTGGTCCGGCGAAGGCGCGTTGTCGGCGGCCAATCTGGTCTATGTCGAGGCCTAGCGATTGCTGCTACTTCCGCGTTCACAGCCGGCCCAAGACCCGTCAATTAAGCCTTCAGTAACCGGTTTCCCTAACCGGGATGCCATCAATCCATCTTATGCATATTCCCACGGAGTTGGGGATGCGCAAACTTGTATCCAGCGTCGGGGCCTTGGTAAGGCGGCTCCGAAACGAGGCGACCAGGTCATATCGCGCCGCCGTTTGGCGGAACCCCGTCCTTTGGCTGATCCTCTGCGGCTTTTTTCTGATCGCGTCGATCATCGTCGGCACGGTGATGATGGTCGGCGAATTCCGCGAGAGCGCGCTACGCAACAGCGAGCGCGAGCTTGAGAATACGGTGCTGTTGCTCACCCACCACTTCGACCAGCAATTTGAAGATTCAGATGTCATTGCGCGCAATCTCATCTCCCAGATGCAATTTTCCGAAATCGCCTCGCCGGAACTTTTCAAGAGCAAGTTCTCGACGCTCGATGCCCATCTGATGATAAAGTCCAAGGTCAACGCCTTGGCGTATGTCGGCGATGTCTTCATCTTTGACGCGGACGGAGCGCTGATCAATTCGTCGGGCTCGTGGCCGCCGCCGGAAGGCAGTGTTGCCGACCGGGCCTACTTCAAGGCCTTCAAGACCGATCCGCAAAAGGCCACTGTGCTGACCGAGCCGGTGCGCAGCTATTTCACTGGCCGGTGGACCACCATCCTTGCCTACAGGTTGAGCGGTCCGGATGGGGTTTTTCTTGGGGCGATGACGAGACGCATCGATCCGGCCAATTTTGAAAAATTTTTCGCATCCGTCACCCTGGGCAAAGGCGCGGCGATTTCCATGTTCCATCGCGATGGAACGATGCTGGCGCGTCACCCTCACGCCGATTCGTTGATCGGGCAGAACTTCAGATCAGCACCGCTGATGAGCAAGATTCTGGCCGAGGGCGGCAAGCAGACCCTGCGGCTGAAGAGTCCCGTCGATGGACAGGAGCGGATCGGCACGGCGGGCGAACTGAGCCGCTTGCCCATCGTGATTATCGCGACAACGACAGTTGCGGGAGCGCTGGAGGACTGGCGCGCGCAAACCCGGTTCATGGTCACAGCGGCCGGCTTCGCCGCACTGGTGGTCGCGGTCCTCCTGTTCCTGATCGTCAGGCGTCTGACGCGGCAACATCGGGAATCCCAGCAGCGGCTGGAACAGGAGAAGCATCGGCTTGACACCGCCCTCAACAACATGACGCAGGGGCTTATCCTGTACGATGCCTCGGCGCGCATCGTCGTATGCAACCAGCGTTACATCGATATGTATGGCCTGTCGGTGTCGGTCGTAAAGCCGGGCAGCCATTTTTACGACGTTGTCCGCCATCGCAAGGAGACTGGATCCTTCAAGGGGGACGTGGATGAATTCTGCTCGACCGTTCTGAAGAACGTCGCACAGGGCAAGGTTACTCACAGCAACCTCGAATCCGCAGATGGACGTTCGGTTCACATTGTCAATCGCCCGCTGCCCCAGGGTGGTTGGGTTGCGACCATGGAGGACATAACCGCGCGTCGAAACCTCGAACAGGAGCGCGACCGGAACTATGCCTTCCTGCTCCAGATCATCGACCACATCCCATCCCAGATCACGGTGAAGGATGCGCGCGATCGCCGTTATCTGCTGGCCAATCGGGTGGCGGAGGCTCAATTCGGCATGTCACGTGCCGACATCGTCGGCAAGACCGCCGTCGATATCTTCCCGAAGGCGGCGGCTGATCTCATCGCTTCCGACGACGACCAAACGCTGCAATCAGACGAGGTTTTCTTTCTGGACGAACGTCCGTGGGAAAGCCAGGCATTGGGACCGCGCTACATCACGTCAAAGCGTATCGGTATCAAGGATCAAACCGGCGAAGCGCGCTACATCATCAACGTCGTCGACGATGTCACCGACCGGCGGCGCGCCGATGAGAAGATTGCGCACCTTGCACATTACGATGCGCTGACCGATTTGCCGAACCGAATCCTGTTCCGCGAGCAAGTTGAACGCGAGTTGCAGCGAACCCGCCGTGGCGAGCAGTTCGCGTTGCTCTATATCGATATCGACGAGTTCAAGGGCATCAACAATTCGCTCGGACATCATGTCGGCGATGAATTGCTGAAGATGGTGGCGGCTCGGCTCAAGAGCTGCATCAGGGAGACCGATCTTGTCGCGCGGCTCGGTGGCGACGAGTTTGCCGTCATCCAGACGGATATTGGCGGGGTATCCGATGTCGTTGAATTCGTTACGCGAATTCATGGGGCGATCCGGGAACCTTATCATTGCCTCGGTCATCAACTCACGACCGATGCCAGTATCGGCATTGCGCTGGCGCCGCGTGACGGCACCGAACTCGACGAGCTCATCAAGAATGCCGATCTGGCGATGTATGGCGCCAAGGCCAGTGGGCGCCGAACCCATCGCTTCTTCGAGCCGGCGATGGATGCGAGCGCGAAGGCGCGGCTTGCCATGCAGCAGGATTTGCGGCTGGCGCTGGCGGATGGCGGTTTCGAAATTCACTATCAGCCCGTTGTCGATCTGCGCGACGACGAGGTGACGGGCTGCGAAGCCTTGCTGCGCTGGCGCCATCCCGAACGCGGCATGGTTTCGCCGGCGGAATTCATTCCGGTGGCGGAAGATACCGGCCTGATCGTCGAGCTCGGCGAATGGGTACTGAGAACGGCCTGTGCCGAGGCGGCCGGCTGGCCTGGCCACGTCCGGCTTGCCGTGAACGTCTCTCCGGTTCAGTTGAAATGTCCGACGCTCGCGCTGAAGATCGCAAGTGCACTGGCGGATTCTGGGCTTCCGGCAAGCCGGCTGGAAATCGAGATTACCGAGGCGGTCCTGATCCGGGACGACGAGACGGCGCTCGCCATTTTGCATCAGCTCCGCGACATCGGGGTTCACATCGCGCTGGACGATTTCGGCACCGGCTATTCCTCGCTGAGCTATCTGAAACGCTTCCCGTTCGACAAGATCAAGATCGATCGCTGCTTCGTCAGCGACATCGCGGAAGTCGACGGTTCGGCCGCGATCGTGCAGGCGGTGGTGAATATCGCGGCCGCGCGCAACATGACGACGACCGCCGAAGGCGTCGAAACGCTGGAGCAGAAGGAGCGCCTGCGCGCGCTGGGATGCACCGAGATGCAGGGCTATCTGTTCAGCGCCGCCAAGCCGGGTCCGGAGGTGAGGCGGCTGATGAACCCGCGTAGCGAGCGCGTCGCGGACGTGGCCTAGCGCGGCGAAATTTCGCGGGTTTCGGCGGGCTTCAGCCGAGAAATGTGACCGCGATCCCTCCCACCGGCCTTGCCCCCTGCGGCTCTCGCTGGCCGTTGCCGAGGCTCGGCCAATCGGCTAAATGAACCACACGCACCCGTAGCTCAGCTGGATAGAGCGTTGCCCTCCGAAGGCAGGTGTCAATATATTCGTGCGGACAGGGAGATCAAAGACAGAGTAGGAGAGCAAGGACTTGCGAGGTTGCTGTCAATTGAGTTCACTCTCGCAAGAAATCCGCGTAAGCACCGCGTAAGCAGTAGAAATGCGCCCTAGCTCAGCTGGATAGAGCGCCACCCTCCGAAGGTGGAGGTCACACGTTCGAATCGTGTCTGGGCGCGCCAAAAAATCAATCACTTAGCGCGCGCTGATGTGAGTGAAAGTAAAACTCACCAGAAACTCACCAAAAATAATGGAAGATTGGGTACGGTATCGGCGGGGATCGAAACTCAGAAGCCGAATGAGTTGCGCATTCTTCTCGCCGCCCGCTGCTGACCCATCAACAGGAAATCTAAATCCAACAGAACATAACTCTTCCATCGATCAAGCGTTGGGAAGGACCGGGCGCGTCCAATTTGCTTCGCCGGCTTGGGAGGCCCCCCTGCCGGGCCGGCGACATCAGGTCAAGGCCGCAAGCCGCGAAGCGGGGGCGCGCGAACGCGTCAGCCTGTGTGTCGGACATGTCCGACAGCTTGGGGGTGAAAGTCCCCTGTGCAACCTGATGGAGGTGAAGCACTAGCGAAGCGCAAGGGCGGAACCGCGAGGGACCGTCTGAAGGAAGCGTGGAGCAAAGTCGCGACCCGACGAACAGAAACCGGATACGAGGCAGCACTGGTCGGACGAGCGGGCAGGAATTCGCAAAGTCCATATCCATCAAGGGCCAGAACTGTAAATCCGGCGGGTGTGCGATGAAGGCTGCCGGGCTTACTCCGAGAGATCTGCATCGTGTCCTTCGGGACTGAGGGAGCCGCAAGGCGCCCTGACCGCGGTGCAGAAGTCAGCAGAGGGCGTAGTAGGCCGGCTCGCCGGCCGAAGGCCCGAACGGTCCCCGATGAGGGGTTGAAGGAAAGGGCAAGTAGATCGGACGTCTCATGACCACAACGCGACCGCCATACCAACTCGAGTTGGACTTGCCGATGCCCGGGCGGGGTGAAGCCCCGCGTCGGGACGCGCAAGAGGTCGAAGTGGTCACGGCGACGGCCGAACCCGAAAGCCCGGCATCCACAGAACATCTGATGGAGGCGATCTGTGACCCGGACAATATAGAAGCGGCGTTGCGTGCGGTGGTGCGCAACAAGGGAGCGCCCGGCATCGACGGGATCACCGTCAAACAACTGCCGGGCATCCTGAAAGCGCGCTGGCCGGAGATCGAAGATCAACTGCTCCAGGGGCGCTACCAGCCGCAACCGGTGCGTCGGGTGAAAATCCCGAAGCCGGCCGGCGGGACGCGCAACCTCGGCATTCCAACCGTGATTGATCGCGTGATCCAGCAGGCGGTCCTGCAGCGGCTTCAGCCGCTGTGGGACCCGACATTCAGCGAGCATAGCTACGGCTTCCGGCCGGGCCGCTCCGCTCACCAAGCGGTGGCGCAGGCGCAAGCCTATGTCATCGAAGGCTATCGGTTCGTCGTTGATATTGACCTGGCCAAATTTTTCGACCGGGTCAATCACGACCGGCTGATGGCCGCGGTGGCGGCGCGCGTCCCGGACCGGCGGGTGCTCCGGCTCATCCGGAGCTACCTGACG
Organism: uncultured Alphaproteobacteria bacterium; assembly: GCA_963722265.1. Lineage (GTDB taxonomy): Bacteria > Pseudomonadota > Alphaproteobacteria > Rhizobiales > Xanthobacteraceae > Bradyrhizobium. The sequence goes on from CAVRKR010000008.1 coordinate 98,204, forward strand.
GCCGGTGTGCTCGACAACGGGCTGTTCGAGGACAGCCGGGAGGGGACCCCGCAAGGCGGCCCGCTCTCGCCGTTGCTCTCGAATCTCGTGCTGGATGAACTGGATCGCGAACTTGAGCGTCGCGGCCACCGGTTCGTGCGTTACGCGGATGACTGTAACATCTACGTCCGCAGCGAAAAGGCCGGCCACCGGGTCATGGCGAGCCTGACCCGCTTCATCGAAGGACGCCTCAAGCTTCAGATCAACGCGGAGAAGAGTGCCGTCGCCCGGCCGTGGCAGCGGTCGTTCCTCGGCTTCACGGTCAAGGACGAACCGGAGTTCCGGCGATGCATCGCCGACAAGGCCGTGGCCCGGTTCAAGGACCGGGTGCGCGAGCTGACGCGGCGGCATCGGGGCGTCAGCCTGGAGCGGATGATCGCCGACCTGAACCCGTACCTGCGGGGATGGGCCGGCTACTTCGGCTTCAGCCAGTGGCGCGAGTTGCCATCACTGGACGGCTGGATCCGGCGGCGCCTGCGTTGCGTCGTCTGGGTCCAGTGGAAGACGCGAGGCAGGCGATATCGTGAACTCCGTCGCCTCAAAGTCCCCGGGCAAGCGGCCAGTGCGGCCATCTTCAGCCCAAAGGGACCGTGGCGACTGAGCTTCACGAACGCGATGCATCGCGCCTTCACCAACGCGCGCTTCAAACGTCTGGGCCTGCTTTCCATGGAAAAGCTGGTGGGCGCTTAATCCGCCGAACCGCCGTGGTACGGACCCGTATGCCCGGTGGTGTGGGAGGGGCGGCATCGCGAGATGCCCCCCTATCCCGATTGAGGGGATGGCGCCGGTCTGGCCCCATGGCTAGAAGCGGGTAACGATGTTGGGAACACTCACAGCCCTCAACCCCCCGAATCCTCTGCCGTCCAGCGTCCTGGCTCGGTCCCATTGGCATGCCGGGCCATCATTTGCGCCGACGATCCGCCAGTAGGTGTTGGTAGCGCAGCTTGAGTTTGACTAGCGCCAGCGCATCGAGCTCGCGACGGCGCTGGCGCTCCCGCAGTTGCGCTAAGATATCGTCGGGAAGCACAGTCAGCAGCTCCCATCCTTCGCCCCGATCATCAAACATCGCAACGATGTCGGCATCGAACCGTGCGAGGTCGAGGGCTCCGTAGTGCGAACATTCTTCTCCTGGCGAGCCGACCACGCCTTCAACCACGGAAGTCCCGCTCGGGATGTCCTTTCCTATTTTATTATCTAGTTCTTTATAGGCAGGTCCGTTTGGGACCTGCGGGTATTCTTTATACGCGGGGCCCTTTCGGCCCCGCGGCTCCGCAGGTCCCTTTCGACCCCGCGGCTCAGGCGAAGTGCTCACCGGCCGGTCGGTGCTACGGGCACGTCGCGAACCACGTAGTCGATTTCGCAGAACGGTGCGCATCGGCGGTCCGCGCCTGCTCGCGAGTGACGTAGCCGGCGCCGATCAACTCGCGGAAAATGCGCTGGAGCTTCTTGCGGCCGATGCGGAGCGTCCGGCCGACATGGTCAAGGCGGACCTGCCAGTTGTGCGGGCGCGACAGCAAATATCCGAGCACGCCTTTGGCCTCGATCGACAGCCGATCATCGCGGAAGATGGCGTTCGGAATGATGGTGAACTGCGCGCGATGCTCGCGCCGGACAATTGTCATCGCGGCGCGGTCTCCACCAACACCGCCGGAGTCCCGACCTCAACGACCAGTCCGTCGCGAAAAGCAGCGCGCGTCGTGCGAGGCCGCTGGTGGCGAGAGAGGACATCCCCCTCAGCATCGGGCGACTGGCCCGCTTACGGAACCGGTTGATTCCACGCTGCGCGTCGCCGGCGGAAAAACCTGCCGGGTGCGATGTCGGTTGCTCCGGTCGAGCGCGAGCGAGTTCGTCAACTTGAGCCATGACCGCTTGGCGAGCCTTTGTCGGGGCAGCGACAGTCGGCCAAGGCCGCGGCCGCGAAGCGGGCGCGCACGACAGCCTTGACGAACTCGCGCTGGTCCAGCTCGTCGCGCCAAGCGGGCATGCCCTCATCCCGACAAAGTATGGGCGGATGGCGCTCGGATCGTTGAGATGCTTGATGTCTTGAGCAAAACGCATGGCAAGGGCGATTTTGAGGGAGCTGAAAACTCAAAGGACCCCAACCACGTGCGCCTGGCCGACGGCGGCGCTTTTATCTGCCGTCGCAGAACCCGCCCGAACGGCCCCTGAAATCCGCGCGCTACTCCCCTCGCTGTCACGATTGAAACAGCTTGGCGAAAAGAGCCATTTCGCCCTAAATGGATGCATGGATCTCCACGGGATTCGACCATGAAAACCATGTCGGCGCACGAGGCGAAGAACGGCTTTGGGCTGATGATCGACACCGCGCGTGCGGAACCAGTGCTGATCGAAAAGCATGGACGCGGCGTCGGCATGGTCATCATAGCAATCGAACGCGCATCGCGGGCGGCGGCGGGCGCGTCCACTGGACGGCGTGCATCGATGTCCCATGCTGCAAGATCGCCGCCAGTCGGAGAAAGCTAATCGCCGAAGTGGCGCGCTATACCGCCATGTATCACCCATGAGTCTGATCAAGTCGAAGCAGCGCGTTGCCGACCACGGGGAGGTGTTCACGCCTCGCGTGGATGGTCGAAGCGATGCTCGATCTCGTAAGGGCGAGTCCGAGCGGATCGACTCCCGCTTCCTGGAGCCGGCGTGCGGAGCGGCAACTTCCTTGTCCGGTCCTGCAGCGCAAGCTCGCCGCCGTCGAGCGAAGTACGGAAGAGCGACTTCGAGCGGCGCCACTACGCGCTGCTCGCCCTCATGTGCATCTATGGCATCGAACTGCTGACGACAACATCGCCGAATGCCGCGCGAACCTGCTGGAAATCTTCGCCGACTACCTGAACCTGGACGAATCGGACGACCTCTATCGCGCCGCGTTCTACGTGCTGTCGCAAAACATCGTCCACGGTGACGCGCTGACGATGCTCACCAGCGACGGCCAGCCGATCACCTTTGCCGAGTGGGGCTACCTCGGCAAGGGCAAGTTCCAGCGACGCGACTTCCGCTTCGACACGCTCACGCGGATGTCGGCCTTCGGCGCAGGAGGACACGCTCTTCGCCGATCTCGGCAAGCACGAGATCTTCACGCCGACCAAGAGCTACCCGCCGATGACGGTGCGCGGAGTTGGCCGCCATGACGGATTGCACCGCATGAGTGCGCAAGCCGGCTTCGCGCTGCGCGGCCGCAACCCGGATGTGCTGACGTGCATCGCGAACCTCTCCAACGACGAGGTGTTCACGCCGCCCGAGTTCGCCAACCGGATGCTGGACACGCTTGCCGAAGCATGGGCGGACGACCAACGACGGCGCGAACATCTGGGCGGACAAGACGGTGAAGTTCCTCGACCCGTTCACGAAGTCAGGCGTGTTCCTGCGCGAGATCACCAGCCGCCTCACTAAGGGCCTGGCGGACGAAATCCCGGACCTCGAGGAGCGCGTCGATCACATCCTGACGAAGCAGGTGTTCGGCATCGGGATCACGCACCTCACCAGCCTGCTGGCCCGGCGCAGCGTCTACTGCTCGAAGCACGCCGACGGCGAGCACTCCATCGCCAAGTCGCTTCGCCAGCGACGACCGGCAACATCTGGTTCGAGCGGATCGAGCACACGTGGGACGGACGGCAAGTGCACGTACTGCGGGCAAGCCAAGAAGACGTTCGACCGGGCGAGGGACTCGAGACCCACGCCTACGCGTTCATCCACACCGACGACATCAAGACTCGGATCGCCGAGTTGTTTGGAGGCGACATGCAGTTCGACGTGATCATCGGCAACCCGCCCTACCAGTTGGACGACGGCGGCTACGGCACGAGCGCCGCGCCGATCTACCACCTGTTCGTCGAGCAGGCGCTAACCTTGATCCGCGCTACGCAGTGTTCGTGACGCCGTCGCGCTGGATGGCCGGCGGCAAGGGTCTCGACGAGTTCCGGGAGCGGATGCTCTCGGACAGGCGCATGCGAACATCGTCGACTACCCGAAGCTCTACGACGTGCTTCCCGGGAGTCGAGATTCGGGGCGGCATCTCGTACTTCCTATGGGACCGCGACCACAACGGGCCGCTGCGAGGTGCACGACCATCTGGGACGAGGCAGCCGACCGGACCAGCGATCGCGCGCTATCTCGACGCGTACGACATCCTCGTGCGGCGCAACGAGGCGGTGCCGATTCTGGAGAAGGTCAGGGCCGAAAGGGTGAGCCCACGCTTGATGCTCGCGCTGTCCAGCCAGAAGCCGTTTGGCCTCCGACCTTCTTCCACGGCAAGCCGGACTACAAGGCGTCTCAAGAACCCCGTGAAGCTCTTCGGATCTACCAGAAGGCGTCAGCTGGATCGAGCGCTCGGAGATTCCAACGAACGCCGCATGGATCGACAAGTGGAAGGTCTTATGACTCGCGTCCAGGGCACCAGCGCGGCGATCGAGACCAAGTTCCTCAGCAAGCCGATCGTCGCCGAGCCCGGCACAGCTTGCACCGAGACGCTATCTCGTTGCCGGCCTCTTCGACACTGAGAGTCGAGGCGACAACTACGCGGGCTACCTGTCGTACCGCGCTTCGTTCGTTTCCTTGTCTCGCTCCGCAAGACCACCCAAGACGCACCGCAAGATGTCTACCCTTGGTCCCTGACCTAGCCGCTGGACCGAGTGGACCGACGCCAAGCTCTACAAGCGAGTACGGCCTGACCAAGGACGAGATCGCCTTCATCGAGTCGCAGGTCGCCGAGCACGACACGAACTGTTCGATGAGTCGCGCGACGAAGTCGAAGATGAGTAAGCCACCATCGAGGAAATCCTTGCGCCGAAGCCGGAGGCGCGGCCGCGCATCTACGCCTACTCGATCGACGACCAGGCCCACGAGGGCCTGCTCAAGGTCGGCCAGACCACCCGCGACGTGAAGCAGCGCATCGCCGAGCAGCTCAAGACCGCCGCCATCAAGAACTACACGATCGAACTGGACGAATCCGCCGAGCGCGACGACGGCACGATCTTCACGCGACCACGAGGTGCGCGCGGCGCTTGTCAAGAAGGGCTTCGAGAACACCGACCTGGAGTGGATGCGCTGCTCGGTCGCGGACGTGAAGACCGTGCTCACCGAGCTGCGCACCGGCCAGCGTTCACCGGCACGCATCACGAGACCTTCGCGATGCGCCGCGAGCAGGCCGAGGCCGTGAACAAGACGCACGCCTACTTCCACTCGATCTGGAAGGAGGACATGCACGCCGTTCCGCGCTTCCTGTGGAACGCGAAGATGCGCTTCGGCAAGACCTTCACCGCCTACCAGCTCGCCAAGAAGCTCGGCGCCAAGCGCGTGCTCGTGGTGACCTTCAAGCCCGCCGTGGAGGATGCGTGGCAGACCGACCTCGAATCCCACGTGGACTTCGACGGCTGGCAGTACCTCTCCCGCAACTCCGACAGCGATCCGACGCAGATCGATCGCCAAGAAGCCGGTCGTCTATTTCGGCTCCTTCCAGGATCTGCTGGGCCGCGACGACGGCGGGCAACATCAAGCCCAAGAACGAGTGGCTGCACAAGGTCAAGTGGGATCTCGTGGTCTTCGACGAGTACCACTTCGGCGCGTGGCGCGAACCGCGAAGGAGCTGTTCGAGGGCGAGGAGGAGGCGGTCGCGAAGAAGGAGGCCAAGCTCGAGTACGCCACCGGGCTGGAGGAGGTCAACGAGGACCTCGGCGAGCTGTCGGAGAAGGAGACCGAGTTCCTGCCCATCACCACCCGGGCCTACCTCTACCTCTCCGGCACGCCGTTCAGGGCGCTGGCCACGGGCGAGTTCATCGAGGAGCAGATCTTCAACTGGACCTACACCGACGAGCAGCGCGCCAAGGAGGAGTTCGCGGCGAAGAACCCCGGCAAGTGGAACCCCTACGGCGCGCTGCCGCAGATGCGGCTGCTCACCTACCAGATGCCCGACGAGCTGCTGGCGATCGCCAGCGCGGGCGAGTTCGACGAGTTCGACCTCAACGAGTTCTTCGCGGCCACGGGCACGGGCAAGAGCGCGCAGTTCAAGCACAAGAGCGACGTGCAGAAGTGGCTGGACATCATCCGCGGCGCCTACGCGCCCAAGGCGGTCGAGAACCTCAAGACCGGCACGCGACCGCCGTTCCCGTACTCGGACGTGCGCCTGCTGCCGTACCTCCAGCACTCGTTCTGGTTCCTGCCCAACGTCGCGGCCTGCCACGCGATGGCGAACCTGCTGGCCGAGAAGCACAACACCTTCTGGCACGACTACAAGGTGCGTCGTCGCCGCTGGCGCCTCGGCGGGCATCGGACTCGATGCGCTGCCGCCGGTGCGCAAGGCGATCGGCAGCGGATTCGACACCAAGACGATCACGCTCTCCTGCGGCAAGCTCACCACCGGCGTCACCGTGCCGCAGTGGTCGTCGATCCTGATGCTGCGCAACCTCAAGTCGCCCGAGACCTACTTCCAGGCCGCGTTCCGCGTGCAGTCGCCGTGGTCGATCAAGAATCCCGAACGGCGACAACCCGAACGAGGAAGAGATCCTCAAGCCCGTCTGCTTCGTGTTCGACTTCGCGCCGACGCGGGCGCTGCGCCAGCTCTCCGAATACGGCATCGGGCTCTCGCCCAACGAGCCGAACCCGGAGAACGCCGTCAAGGACCTCGTGTCGTTCCTGCCGGTGCTGGCCTACGACGGCGCGAACATGACGCAGATGGACGCGGGCGGGATTCTCGACATCGCGATGGCGGGCACCTCGGCCACGCTGCTGGCCCGCAAGTGGGAGTCCGCGCTGCTGGTCAACGTGGACAACGACACCCTGCGCCGCATCCTCGACAACCCCGAGGCGATGGCCGCCGTGGAGCGCATCGAGGGCTGGCGCTCGCTCGGCGACAACATCATCGAGACCATCATCAACAAGAGCGAGAAGGTCAAGGAACTCAAGAACAAGGCCAAGGACAAGCGAACTGACGGAGAAGGAGAAGAAGCAGCTCACCGAGGAGGAGAAGGAGTACAAGTCCAAGCGCAAGCTGGTCCAGGAGAAGCTGATCAAGTTCGCGACCCGCATCCCGGCGTTCATGTACCTGACCGACTTCCGCGAGAACACGCTTCAGGACGTGATCACCAAGCTGGAGCCGGACCTGTTCCTGGCCGTCACCGGCCTGACGGTGAAGGACTTCCACCTGCTCGTGCGCCTGAAGGTGTTCAACACCGAGCAGATGAACCAGGCGGTCTTCGCCTTCCGCCGCTACGAGGACGCCTCGCTGCGCTACACCGGCATCGAAAGCCACGAGGGGCTGACCCACTACGGGCTCTACGACACCGTGGTGGCGAGGGAGTGAAGGGGGCAGGGGCTAGACAAAGCCGTGCGCCTGTCTCATCAAACGGTCGGTCGAACTGTCTCCGAAGCGCCTTGCCGGCACGTTGAGCTCAATCTCGCGGCGGCAGACCTCATCAGTCGGAAACAGACGATTGAGTACCTGCTCCGAACGCGTTCGTTGAAGCGGCTTCTCGCAAAGCCGGGGGTGCCGCGATCGCAGCATAGCAGTCGCGCGTCTCAGGGGTACGGTTTTATCGTCCCGGTTAGGTCATTGACGCGCAAATCGATGGTCTCCTTGATAAAGACCGCTGGCACGATTACCCCAAAAGGTTGAGCGGCTTGTCCTTGAATCGGGGGATGATCGAGTGCGACTCCTGGATTACCAAGACGAAGAACACCTTGCTCTACGCCAAGGTGAACCTGCTTTTTGTAGACGCGATGGACGAAAGTGAAATACACCGGCCCCCCACTGTTGCCAGGATAGAGAAAGAGATCACGAGCACTCCTTTTACACTCTTCGCTGGCGTAAGCGGATAAGACGCAATCCGCGCCGAGCGTAGTATGGGAAATCCTCCTGGCGCAGAAGCCGCTAGCGGAAAGCCGAGGACTTCGATTTCATCTCCGGGGTGGACCTCGATATCGTCCAGACGATCGTCAGTGGCCAGCATTGCCGGAACGATACCCGTCATCGGCACATCGTTAGGCAAATCACCATACATGACCGCAACATCAGCAGTCGGATGTGTCACAAAAAGGGGAACACCGTTCTTGCGTATTATTTTCGCATCGAAGGCTTGGTATATCCCATCGACGTTCTTGCGACGCACTACAACCGTAGCATCATCTCCACCGATCTCGTTAAGAACGTGAGCTGCAGTTACGAGAATGAGTGTGCCTTCGTTCGTGCTGCCTTCCTTGGGCAGCGCCATCGCAAAAATACTACCAAATGTCTGTTGCTTATCATTTGCTTTTGTCGGGAAATGATGATTCAACGTCGAGTGCATCAGGAACGGTATCGAGTTCCCCTCGCTTGGTGACGGCGGACGGATCGTGTCGGCCACGGGCAGGCGCGGAAGCAATGAGCAGGGCGAGGGCGACCCTCTTAGGGGCGATGCTTCATAAGGATCCCAGAGCAATGAACGAAGAACCGCATAAGCCATTCGTGGAATTGCTCAATTTTGCAGGCCGTTATC
>CAVRKR010000009.1:0-1574056 GCA_963722265.1 uncultured Alphaproteobacteria bacterium
TAGGATTTTCGCTCACTCAAGGATCAGCTGACGCGACCGTCGGATCAGCTCGGCAAGCTGCCAGCGCTAGGCGACGGCCTCGCGCGTATAGAGGCCAAGTTTCTCAGCATTCTTGTTGCCGCGCGGGGCCCCAGTCTTTGCGGCGATTCCACGCTGAATCTGCTATGATTAATCATGAAATCAGACACCGCGAAGAGGTACATTGCCGAGCTTGGTCGGAAATATTGTGACCCGGTGGGTGATCAGCTTCACTCCGAAGACCGCATTATCGCCCAAGCGATGAACTTCGGCACCTTCGACGACATCGTTGTTATGGAGCAAGCGGTCGGTAAGAAGCGTTTGGTCGAAGTCATGCTTCGGGCCGAACCAGGCTGGCTCAGCGATCGTTCCTGGGAATTCTGGCGCGGCCGCTTGTCGCTTGCCGCGGGAGGGGCGATACCGGATGAGGCTCCTCGAAGGCGCTTTTATGCCGCAGCGCCTTGATCCGAAGTTTGATTTCCCGCTGGCTGCGCAACAACTAATTGCGGCTGCGATCGTCTCGACTTGGTCCTCTAGGAGGAACCGCAATTGCCCTCCGCGCTGGGGCACCGGCAGTCAATCGTTTTTGACTATTTCGGTCCGCAGCGTTTTGGAGGCCGCCGGCGTCGAGTTCATCGACGAGAACGGCGGTGGCCCTTGGGCGCGCCTGCGCAAGCCCACGAAAGAGAAGCCGCCTCGGAGATAGTCTATCGTGATCGGCAACCAGCCGTCAGAGCGAGAGCAGTGGCCTGAGCCTTGCCCGCACTTCGTCAAGAACGCCCTGAGCAAAATGCGAAGTTTGGTCGGAGCTACTTCAGGTCTCGAAGCAGCTGCCGTGCCTGTCCAATCAACGCCTGAACTTGTTTTCGTTCGTCGATCGCGCCCAGGCTCCTGGAAGACACCCCTGTGCCGCAGCGCCTTGATCCGAAGTTTGACGTCCTGCCAGCTGCGCAACAACAAATCTGGAATGCTCTGCCCCTGGCTCACCCTCCACCTTGGACATCGGCGGTTAATCGATTTCGGTCCGCGGCGTTTTGCAAGCCGCCGCCATCCAGTTCATCGACGAGAACGGTGGCGGACCCGGCGTTAGACTTCGAAAGCCAACCAGACAAAAAACGCGATGAGAAGTTAGACCCTAGAGTGAAAATATCGGATTTTTTGCAAAACGAACCCAATTTCCTGCTTTGGAATCAAGATCTTGAGTTTCGGGTCGCCGACATCGGGTTCCTCGGTCATTTTTTGCCGAATCTTTTTAGACCCGATCCCTGAACCTTTTTGTCAGCATCACAGACCTACCCCGCAGGTAGGCCAGGTCTGCACGAGTGTTGCGTCGATGCATCAACGCCAAACAAAATTGGTTGTGTGGAATAAAATCTTTGACTGTGCAGCGGGGCAGTAATCTCATTCCAACCGGGGCGCGCGAGAGGTGTAAGATGTTGGACATATTCGGTTCCAAAAGCTTCCTCGCATTGGAAGGTTTTTTCGCCGTGGCCGGCGTGGTCTGCTTTGCTCTGGCTTTGTCGACCTAATCCATAACTTGCCTCGTCGCCCGTCTCCGTAGCGGACCTGAAGTCAGGTGGTCGCTAAACGTGCTGTCGGGGATTCCATGCGGTTTCTAATCACAGCAAAGGACACTTCGGGCCTCATCACCCTTCGGCGCGAAACCACCGCAGCCGCGGTGAAAAAGGCGTCAGAACTAGCCGAAGACGGATTTCTCGAAATTGAGATTACCACGCCGGACGGACACCAATATCCGCCGCAGGCGTTTGACCAGCTTCCACGGGATGGCTGAAGGCCCTCGGCAACCAAGTTTCAATGATCCGCGGTTATTCTGTCAGCATGGATACTCGGCTTGACGATATCATCACCAACGGCGCTATGCGCCAATTGCCGCTATGCGCAGGTGAGCCGCAACAACCGCGCTCCCGAACCAGCTCGGGCATCCGAGCCGCCGGCACGGCGATGGCTTGGGTCCCGATGGTTTATGCCGACCAGACAGTCTGAACCCGCCAGGCCGGAGTAGCGCGGCTTTATCCGCAGCATATCAACAGGCTGAGAACCAGAAATCTGCGCGATCTAACTGCGACTTGCTGCGCACGAATTCACAGGCCGCTGCCAATCGTGCGCGCAATTGAACCTGCATAAGTCTTTTGCAGACAGAAACATTATGAAACAGGGGACCATTCCGCCAAAGCCTCTCCCCAAGAAACCCCGCTGCGTCAAATGCGGCGGCACGATGCGCTTTTCGTGCATCGAGGAGGAAAAGCCGGGCTTTGTGCATCATGTCTATGAATGCAAAAAATGCCGCAGCACGCAGAGCTTTGTCACGCCGACGTAGGCGCCTCGGTTGGCAGCCTACGGGGCTTGGCACAAGACCGATTCGGAGCGCATATTGGCGGGATGAATACATCCATTCCAAGGGTGATGTATTTCACCTGTCCCAATTGCAGGCTGCCCTACAGGGCGCGGGAAGAAGTGTGCGCCGAGCAGCACTCAGGGACCATCGAATGCGAGGAATGCGGAAAGATCGTCCACGAATGGACTGGTTCTTATAATTTGGTGGGCTGGAAGGCTATCAGGACAAAGGACCCAAGGCCCAAACTATGACCGACGGCCAAATGACAAAGACGCGGGGACCGAAGCCCGCACTCACGTTTGGAAAGAACGACCACGGTTTGTGAACCGGTTCACATTTGCTCGGCGTAGAGCCTGCTAAATCGGCGCCGCTGGGGATTTCAGGGGCCCAGTAGCAGGCGCCGCCGGGACACGATATTTCGAGCCCGACGGCGTATATTTTTTGAGGGTTGCTTGCCGAACCCGCGCCCCCGGTCTCAATTGGCAGACATCTTGTTCGCGTCAAGCCTTTCGATGCCTGCCTCTATCGCTGCGATCTCCTCTTCGACCTGACCGGTAAGAATGCCGAAATCGAAGCCCAACTTCGTCTTGAGATCGACAGCCAACTTGCGCCGATACCAGTATACCAAAAGAGAGCGTCGATCATGAGCCACTCCTCAGTTCACCCGATTGGAGTATTCCCACGTTAGAAATATTCCCGAAAAAAAATCCTATCGGCTGAAAGTGTCCGGTTCGAAGCTCCCTAAGCGATTGTCTGCTTCTGCCCGAATAACGGACTAAACTCGGACATCGCGCCATGTCCGAAAGGTGCCAAAACCGGGAGTGACCGCGGAGCCCGGCATAGACGTCATTGGTCGCTCTCCTTGTTACTTTCTGGAACTGTCGAAAGCCAATCGATGCGTTGCGGTGAATCAATTTGCAACTCGATTTTATCACCCAGCAAATTTCGGCGGTAATTCCCAAGTCGATGTGTCAGCTAAAGCGCCGACCATGCGCCTGTCCGATCCGAAGCGCACCGCAATGGCACCGGCCCATGGGCTGGTTTTTTCTGTCAACGCGGCCTAATTGAGCAGGATGTCTGCAGGCGAAACCCCGCGTGCGATCCGCGACGACCCGAAGCCGACGACCGGCTCGGCCTTCAGCCCGTTCCGCCATCCGGCGTTCACGGTGATCTGGACCGCCTCGGTCGTCGCTAACATTGGCACCTGGATGTACACGGCCGCGTCGGGCTGGCTGATGGCGAGCCTCGCCCCCGACCCACTGACCGTGTCGTTGGTGCAGGTCGCCGCGAGCCTACCGGTCTTCCTGATCGCGATCCCGGCTGGCGCGCTTGCCGACATCGTCGACCGCCGGCGGTTCCTGATCGCAGGCGAAGCTGCCAACACGGTGATCGCCGCGATCTTCGCGATCCTGGTGACGATCGATCTCGTGACGCCAAGCGTGCTCTTGGCGTTCACGTTCGTGATTGGCGCCTTTGGCGCCCTGACGGCGCCTGCCTGGCAATCGGTCACCCCGCAGCTTGTGCCGAAGCGAGAGCTACATGCCGCGATCGCGGCGAACAGCGTCGGCTTCAACGTCAGCCGCGCGATCGGGCCAGCGCTCGGCGGCGCGCTGACGGCGGCGTTCGGCATCACGGCGCCGTTCTGGATCAACGCCGCGAGCAATCTCGGCATCAATGGGGGGCTCGTGTGGTGGCACCCGCCCCGCCGCGGCGTGAGCCATCTACCGGCGGAGCGGTTTGGCCGCGCGATCCGCACCGGGCTACGGCATGCGCGGTACAACCGGAATTTGCGCGCGACGTTGCTGCGCGCAGTTGGCTTCTTCTTATTCGCCAGCGCTTACTGGGCGCTGTTGCCGCTGGTGGCACGCAGCCAGATCGCAGCCGGGCCGGAGATCTACGGCATCCTGCTAGGCGCCATTGGCGCCGGCGCGGTAGCGGCGGCGTTCGGGCTGCCGTGGGCGAACCGACGACTCGGCGCCGACCGGCTGGTCGCGGTCGGCACCGCCGGCACGGTGCTCGCGCTGGTGTTATTCGGGCTCGCCCGCGACGCCGCAACCGCGCTGGTAGCGAGCCTGATCGCCGGGGCTTCTTGGATCGCGGTGCTCTCGACCCTCAACGTGTCTGCGCAGGTCGCCTTGCCCGAATGGGTGCGGGCGCGTGGGCTTGCGCTGTTCATGACGGTCTATCTTGGGGCGCATACTGTCGGCAGTGCATTGTGGGGCCAGATAGCTCAGCTCTACGGCCTACCGATCGCACATTTCATCGCGGCGGCGGGCGCGCTCGCGATTGCTCCACTGACCTGGCGCTGGCACCTCCAGACCGGCACCGACGTCGATCTTACGCCCTCGCTGCACTGGCAGCCACCGATCGAAAGCGGCACGATCGAGCAGGACCGTGGACCGGTGCTGGTGACCGTCGAGTACCGCATCGATCCTGCCAGGCGGAAGCCGTTCCTGACAGCGCTCGACCGCCTGGGCCACGAGCGGCGACGCGACGGCGCCTATGCGTGGGGGGTGTTCGAGGATGCTGCTGACCCGGCGCGTTTCGTCGAGACGTTTTTAGTCGAATCCTGGCTCGAGCACTTACGTCAACACGAGCGCGTGACCAATGCAGACCGCGTGATGCAACAACACGTGCAACGGTTTCATCTCGAGGGGGCGCCCAAGGTGACGCACATGATAGCGGCGGAACGGGACTGAATTAATCGAAGACGCGCTCGGCGCCCGCGTGCCCACCGCTCCCTCCCTGATCCGGGCGTGGGCAGCGACCACGCTGCCCAGCGTCAACTTCAGAAATGCGAGGCGGCTTTGCCCCTCCGGATCGTCCGCGGCCAAGTGCATCAAAACGCCGGTGCGTCGCATGCGCTCGCACTACTCGCGCGCGCCGCCAGGGCCACGCCGCCGCCGAGCAGCGTGATGGACTCCCGCCACCTCATTGGCTCTCCCTCAAACCTGAGGACCACAACCCTATCACATTCAGCAAACGTGAGCGTTGTGCATTACAGCAAGGTCTGGTCATTTTCGGAAGTCGGCGCTCGTGACCGCAAGGTCTGCTTTACTTCGAAAGCCAACCAGACAAAAAACGCGATGAGAAGTTAAATCCTAGATTGAAAATATCGGATTTTTGCAAAACGAACTCAATTGCCCGATTTGGAATCAAGATCTTAAGTTTCGGGTCGCCGACATCGGGTTCCTCGACGCCCCGATGTGCGGGTTCTAAGGCAGGTGGACGGAAAATCCGAAAAAAGGGAAGATTGATCCTCAGGGCCGTCCAACCTAACGGTTTTGACAAAGGGGCCTCCGGTAGCCACACTTAATCCATGCGCTCCGTCGGCCTCAAAACGCTCAAGAATAAGCTGAGCGAGTATGTTCGGCTTGCCGCCGGCGGCGAGACGGTTCTGATTACCGATCGCGACCGTGTTGTTGCGGAACTCGGCCCACCGAGCCCCACTCGAAGCTCGCTGATGTCGGATGCCCTGTTGTCGGACGCTTTCCGGCAAGGTTGGATGACACCGCCGATCTCGGTCGGGTGCGGACCGCCACCGCGCCAACCGGCAATGGCGATCGCCGAGCTCTTGCGCAACCTGCAGGCGCGATCGGGCAAATCGATGATTATCTCGAAAGCTCCGTGGCGCCCGTACATCTGTCAGCTGAAGATCGGCTTCCGCCAGATGCGCTTTGGGAGGAGCAACTGGTGCCGCGCCGGCTTCTCGAGGGCGGGGTTCGGAACCGTATCATGCGCACCAGCCTCAGCATGGCGTCGCGGTGCGTAATCTAATTGGCCAAAGGGCGACGCCTACGACGTAGAGATCGTAGACTACCACAAGGATAGCGCATGCCATATGCTACACATCCAGGCAGTTTCTTGAAGCGTGAACTAAATGTGCGCGAGCTCAGCGCAAATCGGCTCGCACTCGATCTTAGCGTACCGTCCGGTCGCATCACGGACATACTGAATGGACGCCGGTCGATCACTGCAGATACGGCCGTCAGGCTCGGCCGATATTTTGGAAACCGTGCCCAATTCTGGCTTGACCTGCAGAGCCAGTATGACATCGCCGTTATCGAGCGTGAACGCGGTCCGGAGATCACGAAGTGCGTGCGACCTGCGGACGCTGAGTGACCGGTCTCGGCATTGAAACGGCGACACGAAGTAGCTTGCGGCGACCAAGCGATGTTCATTTTGCCGTTCGTTTGGGGGCCGAAAGCTCGCGCTTGCTGCCCCAGGAATTAACCCATACCTTGACCTGATCGTGGGGGACGCTTCCCCCGCGATCGAGCGACGTCAAGGCCTTCCTGACGCCCGCTACCTGCCATTCGTTCACGTCGAGGTATTCGCTGAGCGCCTCGGCCGCAAGAAACGATCTCACGTGATGGATTGTGTACGTACTACCACAAAGCTCGTTCGCTGCAACTAACGTCAGGCGGATGGGAAAAGCTGCGCGTGGCCAACTTAGCGGCCTGCAGGGACGGAGACCTGAATACGTTCAGCCAAGCCGATCGGCAGCTTCTGCGAAGCGCGCGGGATGGGATGGGGTCGACACGCTGCCGGAGGTCCTCTTGAAATCCCGATCATTGGCCGCGACGTTTGGCGAGAGTAACTAGCCATTACTCTCGTGCGATTATAGCGCCGCAGGCGGCGAGACCGCCGAGCATCCCATATTCCGTCACGATCACACGCCCGACCCTGTGCGCCACATGCAACGTAATCATCATGAACGTGACCATCGCGATCATGGATGGATTTGCTTATCATGGGCCCCGAGCCCGTTGACACAGTCAGGTCTTCATCTAATTTTATTGATCTTTCGGAGATCAGCATCAATTCTGGATTGGCAGCCCGGTCCCTTCGCCTTGATGGCGGTGAATGGCCAGGCGGATGCGATAGTGACGTTTAATCGCCGAGACTTTCGGCCAGCGACCACGCGCTTCGGGATTGAAGTCTTGTTGCCCGGCGCGGCGATCGAACGATTGGGAGGAATATCATGAGTAAGAGTAATTTTGCGTTTCGGCTTCAACCTTCGCTCCTCGAAGAAGCGCGTAAGCTTGCGGAAGCTGAAGGGGTGGCGCTGAACCAACTGATCAACGTGGCGGTGGCGGAGAAGCTCTCGGCATTCCGGACTGCGGACTACTTCGCCGTTCGAACTGCGCGTGCGGATGTCCCCAAGGCGCTGAAAATCCTGAAGCGGGCCGGTGTGGGCAAGCCGCCGACAAAGGGCGATGAATTGCCACCCATGAAAAAGAGAGCAAAACGCCAAACGGCATCCTGATGCAGAACGTTAGTTTTCCGCGAATCTAGTCGTCATGAACATCTCGCCAATCAAGAGCCAGCGTGATTACCGTAACGTCCTCAAAGAGATCGAGGGCCTGATGATCGCGAAGCGCAACACGCCCGAGGGTGATCGCCTCGACGTGCTTGTCACATTGGTGGAGGCGTGGGAGCGCAAGCATTATCCAATGGATCTTCCGGATCCAGTGGAGGCGATCAAGTACCATATGGACCAGAATGGACTGCAGCCTCGCGACCTCATTCCCTTCATTGGCAGTCGTAACCGCGTGCACGAGGTGCTAAATCGAAGGCGCTCGCTGACGCTCAAAATGATCTGGCGACTGCATGAGGAGTTGGGCATTCCCGCAGAGTCGCTTATCAAAGTGGGACCGGTGCGAGTAGCCTGAGCGCCAAGGAGCCCGCCGCGCGCGGCGCTGAAGCCGCCGGCATTGAGTTCATCGACGAGAACGGCGGTTGCCCTGTGTGCGATTGCGAAAATCCACAAAAGATGGGTCGCGGAAATAACGGAGCGAGCCGCGTCGGCCGCTCACAGAACCGCCAACTTTATCGCCGGATGCCCAAGACCGCACCGGAGGCCATCGTCGTAAATGTGCTCAAGAACCGCGGTATCAAGCCATCGCGTCCGTTACCGGGTGAGGGCTGTGTGGCGCGCAAGCTATGTCCGCCTTCCAATTTTTGGAAATCCATGCCATACTCCAATAGATGTTCGTCATCGGTACCGAGCTGGTCGAGCGCCACTTCAAGACACACGTCGGCCACAAGGGGATCAAAGCGATACGGACGCAGTACAGTGCTTGGCTCGCGATTGTGGGCCGTGCTCAGTGGCGTACCCCCGAAGATGTCAAGGCATGTATCCAAAAGCTAGCATTCTCAAGGGCAGTCGAGTGGTTTTCAATATCAAAGGCAACGATTACAGATTGATTGCGAGCGTACGGTATCAGGCAGGTGTCTTGGCAATCCGATTCTTCGGCACCCATGCCGAGTACGACAAGGTCGATGCGGAGAGCGTGTGATGGATGCTACCCTCATCCTGATTGATAGCGATGCCGAGCTATCGCGCGCTCGGGCGCTCATCGACCAGCTATGGAACTCGAACAATCCAACCGACATCGCTCGGTTAGAGGCGCAAGCGCGCCTCGTAGCCGCGTACGAGGAAAAGAAATGGCCCCGTCGGCCACCGAGCGTCGCCGATTTGATCCGCCACCTGATGGATCAGCACGGCCTCACGCGAGCTGATCTCATCCCGCTGCTCGGCACGCCAAGCCGTGTCAGTGAAGTATTGCGGGGCAAAAAGGGGCTCAGCATAGCGATGGTGCAGCGTCTGCGCGCCCGTTTTCGTGTGCCTGCTGATTTGCTCCTTCCGCCTCCGAAGAAGTCAACGTCCAGGCGTTCGACGAAGCGAGCGGCGGCCTGACCCTTACCGCCCGGCGCGTCCCGCAGTGGAAGGGGTCTTCGATCAGTTGATGTTTTTCAGCAGCTTCCGCCCCTCCCGAATTAACGCCTGGACCTGCTTGCGATGCGATTCGGACACCAAAAGAAGTATTGTCAGAATTTGACTATCTTAAATAGAGGAATTGGCTTTTTTGCAAAACGAAGCCATACGAAGTGCGTGCGACCTGCGGAGGCTGAGTGACCGGTCTCGGCATTGAAACGGCGACACGTGTCATGAAGTAGCTTGCGGCGACCAAGCGATGTTCATTTTGCCGTTCGTTTGGGGGCCGAAAGCTCGCGCTTGCCGCCCCAGGAATTAACCCACACCTTGACCTGATCGTGGGGGACGCTTCCCCCGCGATCGAGCGAAGCCAAGGCCTTCCTGACGCCCGCTACCTGCCATTCGTTCACGTCGAGGTATTCGCTGAGCGCCCCGGCCGCAAGAAACGATCGGCTACGACCAGTGCTCTTGGCTAGTTTCTCCAGCCGCTTCTTGACGTCGCTTTCGATGCGGACAGTGAATGTTGTTGAAGACATGGTAATCGCTCACGTGATGGGATGTGTGCGTACTAGCTCTAGCAGCTGGACAGGTTCGGCTCACTCGTCGCTTGCGCGGTTCAGTGCCTGTGGCAATTTCACGCTGAATCTGCTATGATTAATCATGAAATCAGACGCCGCGAAAAGATGCATTGCCGAACTTGGTCGGAAATATATTTGGTGGGACCCGGTGGGCGATCAGCCTCATTCCGAAGACCGCATTATCGCCCAAGCGATGAACTTCGGCACCTTCGACGACATCGTTGTTTTGGAGCAAACGGTCGGTAAGAAGCGTTTGGCCGAAGTCATGCTTCGGGCCGAACCGGGCTGGCTCAGCGATCGTTCCTGGGAATTCTGGCGCGGCCGCTTGTCGCTTGCCGCAGGAGGGGCGATACCGGATGAGGCTCCTCGAAGGCACTTTTATGCCGCTGTGCCTTGATACGGAAGTTTGACGTTCTGCCAACTGTGCAACAACAAATCTCCCGACGGTCAATCGATTTTGAGTTTTTCGGTCCGCTGAGTTTTGGAAGCCGCCGGCATTGAGTTCATCGACGAGAACGGCGGTGGCCCAGGGCGTTCGTTCTTGCGTAGGTCCAAAAAAATAGTTCGCAAGAAATCCGGTCCGTTTTAGGATCAGCCGAACTTAGCGGACATCTGCGACGACCCGGCGCTTGCTCGAGCAGATATGTCCGTTATCCGTAGTGCGTTTTTGCCATCCGATCGTGGCACAACGCTGCCAGCCGAAAGGTGTGGGACGCGAATACCAAGTCAATTTCGGGGCTTGGATTTTGCTTGGGCGCTTTTAGGGGCCGAAAGCTCGCGCTTGCCTGCTCAATAAGGATCCGAGCTCTGCCCGATTGCTCCATCAGATGCGAAAGAAATTCCCTGGCCAGGCCGCGCCGGGTGACAAACATATCTGGGTTGTCAATGACGCCGATATGAAGCTTGAAGCTTTAGGCGGGCTACGTAGACGTGTCGCATAATGGGGCGTTTATGGAATGTCCGCGAGCAGACTTCGTTAGGCCGCAGTGAACTTTCGCTTTTGACCCGGCCCTGGCCCGTCGCAAGCAGCCGGGCGCGCACCGTCAGGAACTGCACCGCCCGGCCACTCGACCGCGCTGGCATCACTGCCCCCGGCGCGTTCCCGCAAGACACACATCCATCGTGGTGGCAGTATGGCGGCGGTGGCCTTTCCACTTCAATCCACAGGTTCGCCAGCGGGTCGAAGAGCTCCCTGAGATTAGGCCACCGCGACTGTGGCCGTTTTTTCTGAAGCACAACGCCGCCCAAGCGGAGTATGTTCGCTTGGCGGCGTTGGTCAGTCACCGAGGCCCTGAAATCCCCCCGGCGTGGAATTAGTCTGTACAACCTGGGTTAAGGTTCAATGAAAGGTACCCGCAGATGCCGGTGTGCTGATTCATCTTCAGATGTCGCTCTTGGGATCAAGGCAGACATAGAAATTGCAGACCGTCACTTCCGCCTATGATCCCATCTCGGACATCTGCCAGAATGCCAACTTGCACCGTTGCGCACGGCGATCCGTCTCGATGGCGTGTTGAAGATAGTGGCAAGACGTGATCCAGAGGATAGGTTGGCTAGAGTAGTCATCGGCTACAAAATGTGTTCTGAATTGATTGCACGGAGGCTTAATTAAAGTGTTGCGGCATGGAGGTTAGCATGAAAGCACTCAGTCTTGGATTCTTATTGGCTATCACCACGTTATCGAGTGCCCACGCGCAACGCTCTCCCGAAACGCTTCCTCTTGTGACGGTTGATTGCTACCAATCGTTTGCCGCAAAGGCGCCACTTCCAGAACTTCCTTCCAAGGAAATAGCAATTACGGGCGCCGATTTCGAAACACCAGTGATACGCTATCGACTTCAGGTCGTCGATAAAAAGATCCTCAAAATAATCAAGGATCCCACTCGGCCTGCATTTCGAACGGAGCACGGAAAAAGCGCTTGGGAGATAAAACGAGATTTTACGAACAGGCACCAGATTATTGGTTGGCGAGAAGAATTGCCGGGTGGAATCGCCAGGCTTTTCACCTTCGACTTTGAGGATCTCTTGCTTAGTACAATTGACGTCTCGCCAGCGAGTTCGATCGCGGCCGGGGTCGAGCTTCATGTGATGAAATGCAGTAAATCGGAATAGTATCCGAGCGCCTTTGGGACTTCGCTGGCCTCGCCTTCATGACCGACCCTCGGAAGAACAAGATCAAGCGCGATCAGTATTTGGTTTTGGGCGGGATCAGCTCGATGTAGTCCCGGTGCAACGTCATCGGATTTTTGGCTCCGTCGAACCGAACGCGAACGCTGGTGTAGTAGCGGCCGCTGCCGATGATGATCCCTTCCTTGCCAGCATGGCTCGGGTTTCGCGCCGAGCCGAGGGAGCTCATCTTAAAGCGAGCACCTATCAATACTTCATTTTCTTTGGGGCGCATGTTTAGGCAATCTCATCGGCGACGCCATTGTGAAATGGCCGCTTCCTGCCGATGCGCAACAAGCAATGCCTTTGATCGGTGCGAAAGTTTGATCACGCTAACAGCATCCCGCCGACAAATTATTTGGCTTTACGAAGCTTCTTACCAAAGAAATCGATGGCAATGAGTACTGCCAAGACAACCGCAATAACAACCGCCGCGCAACGAATCTCTTGAGGGGAGAATCCTAGATAAAAGCCCGCCAAATACCCCACGACGACCGCTACATAACCTGCCACGCAGCCTGCGCAGGCCGTTGTCACTATGTCGAGCTTGCGTTCCATATTGTACACCAACACGCACCCACCCCCAATCGTTGAATAGCGCGGTTGGGGGCTAACTTATGTGAGCGAGTTCACTTTCCAGCATTTGAATAGCCGCCCGCACGTCCTTTTCTGGCACGTTTGCGACATACCGACAGACCCTAGGGATGTCTGCTTCCGAGGGTATTGCAGAAGTCGGATCTCGTGGCTGGCAGAACCGTTTTTGACCAAAGCGGACATGACGAAGGCGTCTATTCAGTGCCCGGGCTACGTCGCGAGCTTCCTCGTGGATGCTACGCGGGATTTTGCGTACGTACGTCTTTGGACAGCATTATGCCTTGAGCAGGCAACCACGACAGTCGCGCGCGGCCGATCCCGATGCTTTGACCTGGCACAACGAAAACTGTTTCAGGCTATGATCGTGGTGCCGACTACTCGTCGATCGCGGCGCCGATCGGCGTCTGGACTGCGAGCCGGAGCAGGCCACTGACCGTAGTCACAACCCCGACTTGGGACTGGCTCCAATGCTGCTGGGTAACGAGGAAGACGTTGAGATAAGGGCCCCAGGGCACCGCGGACGTCGGCGAGAGGAAGTTGATGGCGTCGAGCGAAAGCGAGTTGAAACCCTTGCTCTTGGTTGATGCTCAAACGCGCTAGAGCCACGGCTCGACGTGGCTGCCCGCCCACATGCCTCGACCCTCATGCTCGGCCTTCCGTTGGATAGCGTCGAATTTGCCTTTCGAATATTGCGGCCAGTCAATTGCGAGGCCATTGCTGAGGTGCCATTCTGCGAGGTCCGTTCCATCGACCGAACACGAGGCCACGGTGCGCCCGTACTTATCTAGCGAGACTGGGATGCAGCTCACCGGCCGCCTCGCAATGAGGTCGTCAAGATCGTTGGCCGCTTTCGCCCCGCAGCGATATTGCAGGCTATCCTCGCCGCAGCAAAGCTGGCTACTTTCGGGCCACATCCATAATATCCAACCGCAACCTGCGGGCGAAGGCAATAGGGAACAGCGAAAGCCGCCCGTGAGGGGCAGCACGGCGACGTGTCAGATCCGCAACTTCTTCGCAGCGAGGCCCTGATCGGTGACGCGGTAGCATAGCCGGCCTTCAATGAGGCTCTGTTCGATCCAACCCTTTGTAAGCAGCTTTTCAACGACTCTGGGGCTCGGACGCATCGTGGATGCCTTCACCCAGCCACAGCCCTCCAAGTGCTGCATGAACTGCCGTTCGTGATGGTTGGGAGTTTCGGGATCCCGAGGCCTCATTGATTCTATTTCCCGTTCGCCTTCAGCCCGAGCTTCACTTTTTTCAACGGGATCAAGCCAAGTTCTCGTATCTTCTTTTTCACAGAACCAGCATGGCGGCCCATGGATTTAGCGATGCCTCGACGCTGACCCTTTTTCGGGCCAACGCTCTCAAGCGATGCGTCTCGGCTTCGGTCCACAGCCGCGTCATTTTCCCTTGGCCCTCAATTTTCGACCAGGCGGCGGGGCTTCAAATACTTTTTACCTTCCCACGCGACCTACTATCCAGGCAAAGCCGCCAAACACTGCAAAGAACACCACTGCCATCCAAGCATTAGAGTCCGGAACAATCTTGTTCATGGCAATCGCCGCCAAGATGGTAAGTGCGGCTATCTCGCACAAGAACGTTATCGCCAAGCAGGACCAGTAAAGGATCTTGGCGATACCAGCGATCATGGCAAAAATGGCATCTGAAAATCAGCAAGGAAAGACGCGGCAAAAAATGCGAAGGTGCCAAGGGCCGTCAGGCCGACCGTGACCCAAACCAAAAGGAGTTAGCTTCCGGGAGGTCGCATCTTGGTCTCTCCGCAGAAACACATCCAATCTCAACCTGCGGTCGAAGGCAAGGGAGAGCGCGGTAAAGCCGCCCGTGAGATTGGCAAATCGTTCACTGGGTCTTTTGGTTTTTTGCACCTTTGGCTTGTGGCACCGTCGCAAGGGGAAGATTTCCAGCATCAAGGTACGATCGAGCAGCATCCAAGACCAACGACTTGAAGGGATCTAGAGGCTCGACAGGTTTTTGTTCGGAAGAACGGTCCGGTTGCTTCGGCGGTGGCGGGGCCTCATTGCCAACTGTCGGCCTCAGTTCGACAGGCCCAAGCCTGCTAATTCCGATCGCGGTCAGTGACGCCGCAATTCCAAATACTGCGACAAAGATAGCGATGGACGCGACGAACGACCGGCGAGGCCGGAGGAGCCTGTTCGCTGTAGTCGGCAGGGCGGTCTCATCGGGCGCGTATCCATCACCTTCCGACGGAGGTCGCTGGTTGCTACCGCCGGGCTCGCTCATTTTTGAATCGCGGAGAGCATTCCGTTCACCCTCTACCGCAGCTTCAACGTTTTTGCTCGCTAAATCCGCGAGTTACGTTAGAACCCGGAATTTCGGTCGACTAAAATCGTGGCCAGCACTCTGCACCAAGGATTGATTTCGGAGCCGGCCGCGCTCTGCTTCCATCAACTTCAGATGACGACGCAGTTCGAAAGTGTACTGCTTAGCCTGGTTGCGCGCTTCGCGACGCTCGAAAGGAGGCAATGACGGATTCGCAAGATCTCTCCAGGCGATCCTGAGCAATCGCTTAAGTCCATCAATATTGCTTTTCAGGACTTCTAAATCTGTCATCCCGTTCGCCTTTCAAATCGACGAGGCGACGTCTTGCGGAAGATAATGCTGATTCTCACATTCGGCGAAATGCCGATAAGATCCGAGGGACCAAAGCCGAAGGAGGCGCTGCTCGAGCCGAACCCCAGTAAAGCTCGTGGGACATTGGTCTTCGGGCCGCTTTTTCAGCCGATTACGCGACCTGCACGGCCACCGCCCATCGCCAGCCCCACAAACGGGCGTGGCCGTGCCCTTGGTCACCGATGCTTAGGTATTTTGCGGTTTCATGGGAGGGGCTCGCGTTGTGTATGGGCCGAGTAGCCGGGCGCCGCCCTTCACCCTACCTACCCCAAAGAGCGACCGCTCGGCTACTTCGACTGAAAGCGCTGGCCACCGCCTGATCCTATGAAAGGGCCGCCAGGTTATATGCCCAGCGGCCCGCCGGGCTCAAAAATTCCTTCGAAATAAAAAAACCGCCGCAGCCCCGGTGTTACCCAGACTATCCGCGATTGGTCCGGTGTGGAGTCCCAAGATCGGTTCTGTAACTAGGAAGACTAAGCCTGTTGCTGAGAAGACACGATCAGCGGCCCCGAGTGTTTCTCGTCTCAGGCAAAAGCGGCCCACGACAGGCTTGTGTTTGTGTACCGCACCCGGCGGTTGCTCAGCCACCCTTTGGAAGCTGGTCGAACTCCTGCGGCGGATATTGGTGTCCGTCCGGCGCGGTAATCTCAATTTCGAAAAATCCGTCTTCGGCTAGTTCTGACGCCTTTTTTACGGCCGCTGCGGTTGTTTCGCGCCGAAGGGTGATGCGGCCCGAAGTGTCCTTTCCTGTGATCAAAAACCGCATGGGGTGCCCACGCTAAGCCACTACGAACCTGTCAGGTTCGTTACGCAGGCTAACGACGAGGCAATAACGTCATACGAAAACGTAAGCGACCAAGCCTGAGCAGAGCATGATAACGCCGGTCACGGCGAAGAAACGTTCCACGGCTAGGAAGCTTTTGGATGCGAATTCATCCTGCATGGTACACCTGTCGCAAAGCCCCTGCTCGAATGGAATGACTGTCCCCTTGCACAGTCAAACGGTTTCCGGTGAATGACATAATTTCGATTCCGGTTGATGCTTTTGAGCAACACTGCTCAGCTTGGGCCTCCTACCAGCTGAACGGCCAGATCAGGCCCAGAGCCGCTTCTCAAATCGAATTGCTGACAGCGAAGCCCTGCAAGTTTGGCGATAAAAGAGGCTGAGGAGGAAGCTCAACATGACCAACTCCATTGTCTGATCGCTGGCGATTGGATCGCATCCTGGTTTCAGGCTGACTTCGCGGGATCTGGAAAATGATTTCGTCGGACGCCCGCGGCAACCCCTGCGCTGGCGCCGATCGACTGGTACACAGGGTCGCGGTGCCACCGATCACGGCGAAGAGAGGAAAATTTCGCGTGGCCAAGCAGTTAGGTCACGCCGTCATCTAAATGAACAAAACCAAGCGTTTGTTTGCGCGAATCGTGGCAAATTGGTTACAGCCAATCTGAACGCAAACTGATAATCAGGCTCCATATTTGAACCCATTGCGGAGGCGCGGACATGTACAGCAAGTTGGCAATTGGAGCAGCGCTAGTCTGCTTAGCGGTAACGCCAGGGCTTGCTGAAGACGCCGTCAAGAATTGGGGCGACATCTCCAAAGACCTCAAGGATTTGGCGAAAGATTACAAGGACCTTAAGGCAGACTATACAGACCTGAAGAACGACAAGCTCCAGTTTCAAAAGGCGATGGAGAACGGAAACCCGATCCGTGCCGGCAACATCGCGGCTGACATCGCTGCCGACAAGCATGACATCTTTGCCGACAAGCGGGACATCCGCGCCGACAGAAAAGATTTGAGGGAAGACGGCGTCAAATTGCCTACCGGCAAAAAATAGACTTGGCCGCGCCCATGCGGATCACCTTCGTCTTGTTGGCCTTGCTGACTGTTGCCGGGTGCAGCAGTCAGCAAGCTTTTGACGCCTCCCGCGTTAAGATGAGCGTGGATGGTGGAGGCGACGCCTACAAAGGAGCCAAGGTCGGTGTCGGTCAACCACTCTGAGCTGCTTCGGCTCGGAGCTTCTGCCCTTCACCGCGCACCAATTCCGCGCTTGATCGCGGAGCTGGGTTGCCGTTTTTTGGCGCAAACATCCATCTGGTCCGCCGCGCGTTCTCATCAAAACACACGCGCAACGTAATATCGGCGTGGCGGCGACGGACTGCGCGGGGCCGCGATGAGACGCGCGTCCCTACCCCTACGCCTTCCATTTCCGGTTTTGGCACGAAACGGACCTACCGCGATGTCCCCAGTTTGGTAGCTATCGGGGTGAAAGCAGACACTGGCGGCTAAGAGCGCCGACTTTCGAGTTTGCTAGGGTCGTGCCTTCGATGAACCGGGCGAGAGTGGAATGCGAATAATCGTGAAGCCAGCGATGTCAGGAAACCCTTTCGCCGCTTCTTGAGATACCAAAGTCAAAACTGCAGCCGGCACCTCTCCACGGATCACTCGGTCGACGGCCTTGGTTTGACTGTTGCTGAGTTTTACTTCACTCGCCCCCGCTGCCGCGATCGCGGTCTGGACATTACCATGAGACGCAAATTGCAAGTCATTTATCGCAACGACTTTACCCGTCAGATCGGATGCGGACTTGATTTCCGCATGAGCTATGAGAATGGCAACCAGTTGGTCCGTTTTCCTTGGCTGCGCGGGCCCGTTTTCTTCGGCATCGCTACGCAGCACGGTTTTCAATTGATTGGAACGGTCCTTATTCGCTTCCGGCTCTGACGCCGATACCAAAGCGGCGACCGTCATTCGTTCCGCAACGGCGGCAGCCGCCGCCACCTGCTCCTGTATCGTTCTAGCATTGGAATACGCAACGCCATCCGCTGCGGGACGAGATGCCGGACGCTCGACCTTTGCTGCGATCACGGTGGATTTCGTCGTTTTCACGTCCGACGACTTTTTGAGTGATCCTGGATTTGGTTCAATCGATCGACCGGTGGCCGTCCTGTCGACGCAGGCGAACCCGTGCGTGTCCGCGCACGATTTCATGCGCGCTTGCGGCGCTGACGCGCAGCTACAACCCGCCAATGTTGCCGCCATCGCGCAGACGAGAGGCGTCCTCAAGAATCCCTCCTAAGAGTCACGGTTCCGCTCACAATTCCTGCTGCGTCATGATGATGCCGCAGGTCGTCAGCGGGTCAGCGTCCCGCGATGCTTGCAAGTGATGATGCCGAATGTCGGTTTCAACGTCGTCGCGACGCTGAGCTTGCCTGGACAGTAGTGCTGGAGTCAGCGCCGTCAGCGCTCATCCCCAGTTGCGGCGACAATCGAACGTGCCAAACTTGCTCACTCCCTCAACACGAGGCACCTCAAAGTATTTGACTTGCCGCTTTGACCGCAATTCGCTGTCAAAGTGATGATTTAGCGGCACATCTTGGCTGAAATCGGCCCGCGACGCGGGCACCGCTCGTTTCTGTGCTTGAGTCTACTGTTGGCAGCGCCGCCGGTGCTCGATGCAGACAGTGGAACAGGCGTTATCCTATATCGAAAGGATCGAGTGCAATGTGTGATGGGGCAGGAGTATCTTGAAGAGAGTCGGCTCAAGCCTGATTCTCCGACCCGACGGGTCGTTGCCACGTGCGCGGCTTGCGACTTCCCTGGTTGGCAACAAATGGACATACCGCGACGGTATCTGCCTGTGAGCGTAGCTTGGTCTGGCGCTGCATGATCTCGTTCGCGCATGTTGCTACAAAAACTTGCGGCGACCACGGAGGACTGCCACGTGCTGTTGTTGTCCAGTCTGCTTCGACGCTTTATACGTCAGGGCACGCTGCGAGTCCGCGACGCCGACGGTAAGACCCATATCTTCGGCGAACGCCTGCCAGGCCCCGATGTCGCCATCCGCCTCCACGATCGCACGCTCTACACCCGGCTCTTCATCAATCCGGAGCTATACGCCGCCGAAGCCTATATGGACGGCACGCTGACGCTAGAGGACGGTGCCGCAATCCATGATTTTCTGCTGCTGTTCTCGGTCAACCGCGCCGGACTTTATTCATACGGCTTGTGAAGCTGATGCGGCGGGTGTGGCGTGGCCTGCGCCGCTGGCATCAGGCCAATCCGATCGGGCTGGCCGCCGCTCATGCCCGCCACCACTACGACATCTCGACCGAACTTTACCGTCTGTTCCTCGAGGATCAGATGCAATATTCCTGCGCTTATTTTCGAGACCCCGAGCATGAAACGCTCGAACAGGCGCAACGCAACAAGCTGATCCACGCCACAAGCAAGCTGCAGCTAAAGCCCGGCATGACCATCGCCGAGATCGGCTCCGGATGGGGTGGCTTCGCCATTCATCTGGCGCGCGAAACCGGCGCCCATGTCACTGCCGTCAACGTATCGCCCGAGCAGATCAAGGCAGCACGCGTTCATGCCGAGGCCGCCGGCGATCGCGTCGCGTTTCGCGAGTTGGACTACCGCCAACTCCGCGGTCAATTTGACCGGGTGGTATCGGTCGGCATGATGGAGCATGTCGGCATCGGACATTTTGACGAGTATTTCCTCAAGATCCGCGAACTTCTAACGCCTGACGGATATGCCTTTATCCATTGCATCGGCCGGATGTCGCAGCCCGGCACCACCGGCCCCTTCATCCGCAAATACATCTTTCCTGGCGACCGGGCGCTCCATCATCACAGCGTCAGGTGGCAGCCAGGAAGCCTTAGAGGGCTATCACGGCCATGGCCTCTTTACTTATGAGCTTCTGGACCGGATCGGCCGCGCCGATACCGACGGTTCGGGTACGGTCGAGATTACCGAGCTTGCAGCTTTCGTCTACGCGCAAGTGTCCGAGCTCTCGCAAAAAGTCTTCAAGCAGCGACAGGCGCCGCAGATGAAGATCGCGGCAAATTATCCACTGGCGAAGCAGATGCGCATTCTTCAAGACGACGTCACGCCGATTGCGGCGGCGAAACCTAACTATCAGGTGTCACAGGCTGCGCAGTTGCAAATCAAGCCTGGTCCAGGCGCAACCGTGGTACGCAGCCTGTCGTCCAAGATCGCCGTGACGGTCCTGGAAAGCAAGGATGGCTGGTCGCTAATCGCAAGCGAAGGCAGGCCACTCGGCTATGTCGCAACGCGTGATTTAGTTCCGGTACAGTGACGTCCGAATATGGCAGATTTTGCTGCAGAAGTCCGTTGAGACATGCGGCGAACCGTGATTCCATCTTGCTGACGCGAATCTCGGCGAGGTTGGGCCATGATACGCCTTGGCCGGTGCTACCATCGCTATGTTTGTGGTCTTATTTTCACAACGAAACGTTTTCCGCACCATAACTCAACGTAAACACCGAATTTTCGGGCGATTTCGATTGCTGCGTCATCATTCTGGGCAGCAAATTCTTTCGACCAAAGAAATTGCCCCTTCGGCCCGACGATGTAGGCGAGATAGCCTGCTTCGATGCCCTGAAGTTGATCCATGGGCATAGTTGGCCTTCCCGACTCGCGGGGCCGCGATCCCCAAGGATAAGATCTAGTTCGAAGAGGGACGATGAAAGATTTTTTTATTCAACGTCACGATCTTTGAACGCCGCAGCCCGGTCAAAGCCGGGCGCTCGCTGCCACCGACTACCTCAGCATTAGCTTCCTGAGGGATGGAGCGACGGGTCTCGTTCTGCATCACCAGCGGGCTTTGAGCGGCCGATGTCGGTTCTTGGGAGGTTAAAGCGGAAGTTGGATTTCGGGGCAGTCACGTCCGCACGCCGTGTGCTGAGGCCTCCTTGGCATCCTCAGGTAACATGGCCTTCAGCTCGGTCTTTCGCCCGATCATGGTCGAGTGCAGCGGGCTTGGTCAGCCGATACAGGTTTGCAAGCTCAGCCCAGGCGTTCGAGCCGCTCATGTCGACGGTTCTAATCGCTTCAACCCTTGGCCGTGGCGGTTCGATGCCGAAAAGGTGAGGGGCCTCGCCGGTCTCCACACAACGCCAGAACTTCCGCTCCGCGGTCAGGAGCAGATGTTCGTAGAGTGGATCGGCAGAAATGGTCATTTCCATCCATTTACCGCCGCCGGTGATGATGGAAAGCGCGGCGCTTCGAGAGGCGGTGACCCACTATTGTGTTGCAGCTGCGCCATGTGCTTTTGGCAGCAGCTTCCTTCGAGAACGTCCATGGCAGCATGAATTTGGCTTCAAATACAGCGCCGATCGACCAAGCCGGCGGCATCGCCTTGGGATGGATCGGTTCGACGATGGCGTTGGGCGACGTCGTCAGGAAGCCGTAGACCTTGTGCGGACCGGGGCAAGCGGAAATCCCGGAGCCATGCCGTCATACCGCCTCTTCAGTCCAACTCGGGGCACACAAGCTCAAGTTTGGCGGCGGCTTTTGATTTAAATCAAAGTCGATTGTGAACCGCGGATGGCATCATTTGCGCCACTTTTCCGCGATCGCACCTTAAAAAGGGACTCGTCTTGCTTTCTCTAGGCCCCTATTGATACGGGTATTTCTTTCTTGAGAGTTCACTTAGCACCAAAACACTCAATTAAGCCATTGTTTGGAAGGACGTGATGTTCAGTGACACAGCGAGGCACATCGATGGGCGAGACCATCGTCATCCGCGAGGGTGATGCCTTACGCGACCACGCCGAAAATTTCATTCGAAAAATCTATGCAGCCGAATATGGCGCGAGGTTACAGGCGCTTCCTTCGCGGATATTTGCTGTTCTGAGCGACAACAACGATATCGCTTGCGCGGCCGGACTGCGATTCCACGATGATGGTTTTTTTTCCGAGGCATACCTGGATTCCCCGATCGAACAAGTACTGCGCGAGCTGTCACGGCGACCGATAGCGCGTAGCGAGATATTCGAGATCTCAACGTTCGCAAGCAGTTCGCCTCGTGCGATCGCGGGATTCATCGATTCGATCGGCCGGTTCGGCGAAGCAAACGGCTTCCTTTGGTCGTTCTTTACCCTGACCCGACGTTTGCATAGGCTGATACAGCGCTTGGGTCGTCCCCTGGTCCATCTGGCCGACGCCGACTATCGCCGGATTCCAGATCATGAAAAATGGGGCACATATTACGCCTCAGCCCCGAAGGTTTTTGCAATTTCAAATCCTCGCCTCGCACTTGATTTCGAAGAGAAACAAGACGCGGGATCCTTTTGTTCTGAAGCAATCTGACTCGACAAAGTCTTTTTCAAGTACGATCGAAATTAACATGAGCCAAAGTGCCAAGCGTGATCGTCGCAGCAAACTGCTGGCTGCCTGATGCGGATACTCCTAGTAGAAGACAATTCGCGCCTCAGGGCGATCATCAGCCAGGCGTTTACCGGCAATGGTTTTGCCGTCGATACGGCGGAATGCGCCGTCGATGCCGAGGCGGCGGTCGAGGCTATTCCCTATCTGGCGGTAATCCTCGATCTCGGATTGCCAGATCGAGACGGAATGACGGTTCTCTCATTTATGCGCGGGAGAGGACTCACCATACCCGTGCTCGTGCTTACCTCGCGCGACGGCAAGCAGGCGGTAGTCGAGGGATTGAACCAGGGAGCCGACGACTACCTCACGAAGCCATTTGACATGGATGAATTGATTGCCCGAATTCGCGTACTCCTCCGGCGACCCGGCGAGGTTCTGGGTGGCACGCTGTCCGAGCAGAATGTTGAATTTGATACGATCGAACGTCGAGTCCGCATCAATGGAGTCGAAGTGTCGTTTAGCCGGCGCGAACTGACTGCGTTGGAACAGTTTATGCGTCGTGGCAGTCGATTGATCGCCAAGGCCGAATTTGAGGATTCGCTCTACAGCTTCGGTGATGAAGTGGACTCCAATGCCGTCGAGGTTTTGATCCACCGGCTGCGTAGAAAGCTCCTGGCCGCTGGGGCGTCGTTTGAAATCCACAACTTGCGGGGGGTCGGCTATATGCTGTCCCGCAAGGCTTGACGATGCGCCCTCGTGTCACGGTATTTTGGCGTCTCGTGGTCGGCTTGGCGGCCGTCAGCGTGCTCGCGATGGCCGCTACCGCAGCATTCCTCTATGTGCGTTTCGATTCAATCGACACCCGATTCCGCGACGATACTTTGCGCAGTTTTGCTGAAATCCTGGCGCGGGATATTCAATCGTCGAAAGAGCCTATTCCGATCGCCGTCGAAGCCACCGCTGACCGCATCTCCGAAGCGGGGGGAACGTTTGCGATCATCTCTCCGACGCGAGGTGTGATTGCGAGTTCTAACGGGATCAATTCAGCGCTGTTCCCGCTCGAGCAAGTTAACGAGCGGCTGTTTGTGCTGCCGAGGACCCTTAGAAACAAGCGGCCAGTTTATGGTCTCTCTCTCAGAATTCCCGATCAATCTCAGCCATTTTTCGTGCAGGTCGCCTTTCCGTCAAATCCCGTGGTTTACGATTCTGTGCTGGAGGAATTCATCCAGGACGTTGCATGGATCTGGTTCGTGTTCCTGCTCGTCATTTTAGCAACCAACCTCGTGGTCGCGCGAATTGCCTTGAAGCCGCTTGGTGAGGCCGTGCGGGAAGTCGAGCGGATCGGACCCGGAAGCGTAGCCCTTCGTCTTACGGAAGGGAAACTGCCCGAAGATATTCTGGTACTTGTGAGAGCGGTGAACCAGGCGCTAGGGCGATTGCAGAGCGGATTCCGATCGCTGGAAGAGTTCGTCGCCGATGTGGCTCACGAATTGCGGACACCTCTTGCGGTAATAAAGGCGCAGCTTGCGATCTCGGAGATTCCGCTAGCCCGGGTACTGGAAGAGGACTTTTTCAGAATGGAGCGGCTGGTCCAGCAGCTGCTGGATCGAATGAGACTGAACGGCATTCGGTTCGAGGACGACGAAGTGCTCGAACTTGGCGAAGTGGCGAGAGAGGTGGTTGGCTTTCTCGCTCCTCTCGCCATCGCCAAAGGCCGCTCGGTTGAAGTTCTGGGTGGTGAAAAGCCAGTCCAGATCGTCGGAGCGCGCGACTACATTTTCAGGGCCTTACGGAATCTCATCGAGAACGGAATAGAATATGCGCCACCGGGATCCACGGTCTCGGTGATCGTCAATGACCCCCCGTCGATTGCGGTGCTGGATCACGGTCCAGGCTTTTCGGATGCAATGCTCGCCGCCCAAGGGCGTCCATGCGAGCAATTTCGCAGCGGCCGGCAGGGCGGCATTGGTTTGGGATTGTCGATCGTCCAGCGCACCATGATTGCTCACAAGGGCGAGCTCTCAATTGCGAATCATTCCGAAGGGGCCTTGGTTACCATGCGATTCCCTGCCGCCGACCGACGCTCCAACCGACGTCGTCCGCCGCAAATTAGCCAAACAAAAAACACGAAGCAACCTTGACCCCGTAAGTGGGCCGTAAGTCTGGCAGCGCAAGCCTGCGCACAATCTGGCGTAGGGGTGCGCCGGCGGGAATAGCCAGTCTGATGCTGACGATCGCTGTGATCAATTTCGATGATCCGTTGTGGGCAACCGCCGAACGGTTCGTACGACTCGACATAGACACTTGAGGGGCGGAATCGACTTAATGCGGAAGCTATTTGACGCGCTAAATCGCCATGCCTTAGAGGCCGGCGACAGGATCGCGGTGAGCGACAGCGCGGGTGCTATCCGGCGGGGTGAGCTTCTCGGCAAGGCAAGCGGTCTTGCTGCGAATATCAAAAGCCAACCAGGAACGATAGGGATACTCGCGCCAAACGGCATCGATTGGGTCATCGCTCAGCTCGGCTGTGTACTGGCCGGCAAGATTGCCGTGCCGCTGCCGACTTTTTTCAGCTCGGCCCAACTTGGGCACGTGGTCCGCGCGGCCTCGGTGGGGTTGATTCTCACGACCGATCAAACGATGAAATTGACGCTTCAGTCAGGAGTAAAGACCAGCCTGATCGGGGACCAACTCGTATATGCGGGCTCAACGGAATTCGCAGACGGTTTCGGCCAGATCATTTTTACTTCCGGCAGCACGGGTCAGCCGAAGGGCGTTCGCCATGAAAGCGGGCAGATAGCCTGGTCGGCCGAAGCCCTGGCTAACGCCACCGGCGCAACTGCGAAAGATACATATCTTTCCGTGTTACCCCTGTCGCTGCTGCTGGAAACGATTTGTTCAATCTTCATTCCGGCAATGCTCGGAGCTTACGTTCATTTTGATTCCGACCTCGCCGAACAAGTTGGCCACGGAAACGCCAAGGGGATCTCAAAGGCGTTTGACCTGAGACAACCCACGACCAGCGTGGTCGTGCCTCAGCTGCTGAAACAATGGGTAGGAGAACTTCAGACAGCCGGTAACCGAGCGCCGACCTCACTTCGATTCGTGGCAGCTGGAGGTGCACCCGTGCCGCAGCAGGTGGCTGAAGCCGCATGGAAGTTGGGGATACCAGTCCACGAAGGCTACGGTCTTTCGGAATGCTGCTCGGTGGTCTCACTCAACCGGCCGGGCGACCGCCGCCCCGATACGGCTGGTCGGCCACTCGGCGGACTTGACGTGTCGATCGACGACGGAGAGATCGTCGTCGACGGGCCTTCGATCACCGATGGATATCTGGGACAGGGACCCGCTCAGCGACCTTGGCGAACCGGCGATCTTGGCGCGATTGATCAAAACGGTTTTTTGAAAATACATGGTCGCAGGGACAGTCTTATCGTCACGTCCTACGGCCGCAATATCAGCCCGGAATGGATCGAGACGATGCTGCTCGGTGACCTGCGCATTGCTTTTTGCGCGGTTGTCGGACACGGCCAACCCCATTTGACCGTTGTCCTAGTTCCGTCCGGTCCGGGGGAAGCCTGGTTTGCCAAGGCAAGCTACGACGATGTGCTGGATCTGATTGCCGCGTGTTGCTCGAGCGCGCCAGAATATGCCGTGCCGCGCGCCTGCGTGGTCTCGTCACTTCAGGAGGCACTCGGCAACCAGCTTCTGACCAACGGTCGGCCGGCTCGCAAGCAAATCGAAAAATTCGTCGCTGCGAAGGCGCCTCCTGCGCCGGCGTTGGCAACCTAGCATTCTCTAAATTTCCAGGAACGGCATATGACCTTTTTCGACAAACTGATGAGCGAAACCGCGAAAGAACGCGAAGTATTCCTTGCCATACCAATTGTGCAGCACGCCATTCGACTTGGCTCCTCGCAAAGCCTTTACATCGACTTCCTCACCGAAGCCTACCATCATGTGAAGCACACCTTCCCAATTCTTGCGTTGGCAGCTTCGCGTACTTTCGACGAGCGCTACCAGAACGCGCTGGTCGAATACATGGAAGAGGAGCGCGGTCACGAGAAATGGATTCTGGACGATATTCGAACGGTCGGCGGCAACCCGGAGGCCGTTCGAAACGGAACTCCGGGCATACCGTGTCAAGTCATGGTCGGCTACGCCTATTATGCCATCGAGCATGTCAGCCCTTATGCTTATTTGGGAAGCGCGCACGTCCTGGAGGGATTATCCGTACTCTTGGCGGACAAGCTCGCGGACGCATTGAAAACATCGCTCGGTTTGCAGAGCGATGCCGGTTTTACGTACCTTCGTACGCACGGATCTCTCGACGTCGACCATGTGGCGTTCTTTCGTAACCTTGTCGATGGCTTCGATGACCCTGCCACGCAACGCATCATCATCGACAGCGCCAAGATTTTTTATCGATTGTACGGGGCGATTTTCTTAGACCTCGGCACCCGCGTGGAGCTGAACAATGCAGCCTGAACAAAGGCTCGTCCTCGTCACAGGCGCTGGCTCGGGCATTGGCCGTGAACTGTGCATCGAGGCAGCCCGGCGGGGGATGGTGGTAGCATTGAGCGGGCGGCGCCGAGAGGCGCTGGAGGCAACCCTTGCACTCCTCGAACCGGCGGCCCGCCATCTCATCATCCCAGCCGACATCACGCGGCCTGAAGATCGACGGCGGATCGTCGATCGCATTTCGAGTGAACGAGGGTCGCTCGACATTCTCATCAACAACGCGGGTATAGTTGAGGGCGGACCACTGGAGACGTTCAGTGACGATGCGCTGGCGCGCACATTTCAAACGAATATCATTGCGCCGATGGCGTTGACCCGGGATCTCATGCCTTTGCTGATCGCCGCGAAACCATCGCGCGTTGTCAACATAGGTTCAATCTTTGGCGACATCGGATATCCCGAATTCACTTGCTATTCCGCGACAAAATTCGCGCTGCGCGGTTTCTCAATCGCACTGCGGCGCGAATGGAAGCAGAAGGGGATTAGCGTGACCTACGCTGCCCCACGCGCAACGCGAACCGATGCGGCCGTGGCATTTGATGACCTTATTGCCAGGACCAAGATGAACCTGGATCCGCCAGAACAGGTTGCCCGGCAGATATGGCAGGCAATCGCGAGTGGGCGTGACTCCATATACGCGCCCGCACCGGAAAGGATCTATGTCCTGATTCAGCGGCTCTTCCCGAGCATCATTGACCGGTCGTTATCGCGTCTGTCGTCCTGATCTTCATTGAAACAACAACAAGGCACTTAGGTATGACTTTGATATCACGCAACGTGTTTCTTTCCTGCGTTTTACTAGCGATGGCCAGCTTTAACCTGGCTCCAGCCCACGCGGCAGACGCCGCCGCTACCGAGATTCGTCGCCTGCAGACGACCTGGGAGGCGATCAAGTTTGGCGTTCCTGAAGGAGACGAGCAAACCAAGAAAATGGACGCGCTTGGTGAAGACGCCGACGCTGTAGCCGCGCGGTTTCCCGACAGTGTGGAGGTGCAGATATGGGACGGCATCATCACCAGCGAGCGCGCCTCCATGGCCAGCGTGTTTTCTGCGCTCGGCCTCGCAAAGCGCGCCCGCGACATCCTGGAACAGGCCTACAAGACGGCTCCGGCCAAACTTGACGCAGGCGCTCCGACAAGCCTTGGCGTGCTCTATTATCGTGTCCCGGGTTTCCCGGTCGGCTTCGGTGATAAGGCAAAGGCCCGTCAGTTGTTGGAACAGGCCGTCAAACTTGCGCCAACCGGTCTGGATGCCTGGTACTTTTACGGAGACTTCCTCTTTGAGCAGAAGGAGTATTCGAAAGCTGCTGACGTATTCCGCCACGCGCTCAGTTTTCCGCAGCACCCAGACCGTCCCGCCTGGGATAAAAACCGCCGGCTCGTCATCGAGGAGCGGCTTGCCAGCATTGCAGCAAAGCAGTGAGCGATCGTCATCGGAGCCAGTCACCGGTTGGCAGTGCCACCTTGGACCTTGATCGGATGCTCAATCGAATGTGGCACCGTTTTGGTAGACAATTGCAACACCCGACCGGCTTCCTGGGGTCGCTGGCGGGATGGCTAATGGCTTTTGCCAACGATAAGCCAAACCGCTTGGCAATCGATGCTTTGGCGCCCGGTCCTGAGGACCGGGTTCTCGAACTGGGGTTTGGACCAGGCTGGGCACTCAGGACAATCGCGGCGCGCACGCCGGACGGTCAGGTTTTTGGCATAGACCAATCCGATCGA
Source organism: uncultured Alphaproteobacteria bacterium (assembly GCA_963722265.1). Classification (GTDB taxonomy): domain Bacteria; phylum Pseudomonadota; class Alphaproteobacteria; order Rhizobiales; family Xanthobacteraceae; genus Bradyrhizobium. Next base: position 28,471 of record CAVRKR010000009.1, read on the forward strand.
ATGCTTCAACAAGCCGCAAATATGAATCAGGCCGCGATCGCCGCAGGCCGCGTGCGTCTTATCCAGGGAAAATTTAGCCCGCTTCCCTGGATCGATTGCACATTCAGCAAGATTCTGATCGTCAACGCGGCTTACTTTTTTGATGGTGCGGGCAATGACGTCGCCGAAGCCTTTCGTGTTCTAAAACCCGGCGGTCGCCTTGTTGTCTATGTGACCGCACGCGAAACAATGGAAAAATGGCCATTTGCTGGTTCCGATACGCATCGAACCTATGACTCGGATGGGTTGCAAGGACTTCTCGAGAGTGCCGGGTTTCGGCGAGCCGACATAACAATTCAGACCATGACGCTGCCCTTTGGCATCCGCGGGTTGCTGGCAACCGCAGAGAAAATTCACATTGCGCCTTGTGCGAGAAGGTCACCCAGCTAACGACCAAAGCATTTTTTCGAAGAGATTATGAGTTTGAGGGGTTTTCATGCTTCAAATAATGCCCAATGCCGATGTTAGCGAGAATCTTTACGCACAGTATGTCAATCCCCAATGGGTCAGATTGCTCGACGCGTTACAGATGAATGTAACCTATGCCCGCTGCAGTGGAGCTGAACTTCAGACGGTAGATGGTCGGGTGATTACCGATTTCAATTCCGGATATTGCGTCCATAACATTGGCCACAACCATCCGCGTATTATCGAGGCGCTGAAGGATGAGCTCACCAAAGAGGGGCCTGCGATGCTGCAGAGCCACGTGCCGATTTTGGCGGGCCAGCTTGCCGAAAGGCTTTGCGGGCTTGCCGGAGGTAAGCTCGGCAAGGTGTTCTTCGGCAGTTCAGGCAGCGAGGGCATTGAGGCCGCGATCAAGTTTGCCCGCGCTCATACCGGACGTTCCGGAATCCTGGGCGCCGCGGGCGGGTTTCACGGGCTTACTTGCGGTGCACTTTCCTTGATGACCAATGACTTCTGGAGGAAGGGATTTGGACAATTATTGCCGGACACCGAATTCACTCCATACGGCAATCTGCAAGATCTTGAGCTCAAGCTGGCTACACGTTCCTTTGCCGCATTCATCTTAGAACCTATTCAAAGCGAGGCCGGCGTCATTCTTCCGTCAGGTGGCTATCTCGCAAAGGCGCAGGAACTTTGTCGAAAATTTAAGACGCTCTTTGTTCTGGACGAGGTGCAGACAGGTTTCTACAGGACAGGCTCGTTTCTCGCGGCTCACCAGTTTGATGTCGAACCCGATATGGTGGTGTTGGCAAAGGCGATCAGCGGCGGGCTCATCCCATGCGGTGCCGTCCTGATGTCGGATGAAATTTGTGGCTCCGTTTATAGCTCCATACAACGCTCCCTTGTTCACACATCGACGTTCAGCGAAAACGGCCTCGCGATGCGCGCCGGCTTGACCACGATCGACATACTTGAGGAGGAGCAACTTGGTGAGCGTGCGAAGCTGGCGGGTCAACGGCTCCGCAGGGCTCTCGGTGAGCGCTTGGCGAAATACGAGATGTTCGGTGAGGTTCGCGGTTTGGGGATGCTTAATGCCGTCCAATTGAAGCCGCCCAAGGCGCTCAAACTTCGGGCCGGCTTTGAAACCCTTTCCATGATTCATCCGGCGCTGTTTGGCCAGGTACTCGTGATGCACTTGTTCCGGGATCATGGGATTTTGAGTCAGGTTTGTGGCAACGATTTCATGGCCTTGAAGATCTCGCCGCCTCTTACGATTTCAGATGCGCAACTTGACCGGTTTGTTTCAGCTCTCGAGCAGGTTTTGGAGTTCAGCTCACCATTCCGGCGGCTTCTGGGTTGAACCGATCAAGATCGGGCAGCGCCTCTTTCGATCAATGTAGTTCATTCGATCAGGCTCACGCGATCAAAGCTTATTAGGTTTTTGGAAAGAATACGAAGTGGGAAAAATCGAAAACGGTTTTAAAAAAGCGATCGAGGTAATAGGAACAGCGCCTCGAGAACAAGAGGCGAGTTCTGTGAGGATAGCCAGCGTGGCGAGCGCAGTGCCGGAGCACCGGTTTCCCCAGGAGGTAATCACGGCGGCGTTCAAGGGTTATTGGAAGGCCAAACTGCAAGAGCCAGAAAAACTCGATTGGCTTCATTCGCGTGTCGGGGTGGACTGCCGTCATCTGGCATTTCCGTTAGAGCGGTATCCTGAGTTTTCCACCTGGGGTGAAGCTAACGCTGCTTGGCTGGGGGCGGCAGAAGAATTGGGCGCGCTTGCGATTGACACGGCGCTCGATCGTGCGGGGATGTCTCGGCAAGACCTGAACGCGCTCATTGTGGTGTCGATAACGGGCATCGCAAGTCCTTCTCTTGATGCGCGCCTGATCAATCGAATGACACTGCGGCCGGATATCAAACGTACACCGATTTTTGGCATCGGATGCGCGGGTGGTGCAATTGGGCTGACACGGGCGGCCGACTATGCACTTGCTTATCCGGACCACACAGCGGCAATTTTATGCGTCGAAATATGTTCGTTGACGATGCAGCCGGAGGATTTTTCAACGGCCAATTTGATTGCATCAGGGCTCTTTGGCGATGGTGCCGCGGCAGTCATTGTCAGGGGCTCGAGAACGGTCCACCGAAGTTCGAATGGGGCCTCCCAATCCTCACGTCCTGGTCCGCTAATCCTCGGTACCGGTTCGGTGTTCTACCCTGACACCGAAGAAATCATGGGTTGGGATATTTCGGAAAGCGGTTTCAAAATTGTTCTCTCGCCGTTGTTGCCGGATCTGATCAAGGGCAGGCTCGCTGGAGATATCGACGCGTTTTTGGGCAGGTACCAGCTTCGCCGTGCGGACATCGGCAATTGGGTGATTCACACCGGCGGCCCTAAGGTATTGGACTCAATTCAAGGCTCGCTGGAATTGAAAGACAGCGACCTGGATCGATCGTGGGAATGCCTGCGGCAGTTCGGCAACCTCTCGTCCGCTTCGGTTCTGCTTGTGCTGGAGGAGGTATTGATGAACGACACGCCCCCGCAAGGGACTTACGGCGTGCTGATGGCCATGGGACCCGGATTCTGTTTGGAAATGATCCTGTTGAAATGGTGATTTCCAATGCGCCGTCTGAGACAGACGTATTCGTCGTAGGGGGCGGTCCTGCCGGTCTCGCTGCCGCCCTGGCCGCTCGGCAGGCCGGGCTTCAGGTTGTAATCGCTGATCGTGCACGTCCGCCAATCGACAAAGCCTGCGGCGAAGGTCTCATGCCTGATGCGCTTGATGCATTGCGTCGGATCGGAGTGAATCTGGGAGGCGGAAATGGAACCTGCTTCCGCGGAATACGCTTCTTGGACGGAGAACTTAGGGCTGACGCCTCATTTTCAGGTCAAAGCTTCGGCTTCGGAGTTCGGCGAACCGAGCTTCATCGAGTCCTGGTGGAACGGGCAAGGGACGTTGGCATCATTGCTTTGTGGGGCAAGAAGGTTGAAGGGCTTGACTCAGCCGGAGTCATCGTCGACGGCCAAACCATCCGCTGCCGATGGATCGTGGGCGCCGATGGCTTTCATTCCAGGGTGCGTCGATGGGCAGGGTTAGCGCCGGTCTGGACTGATACGCGCCGGGTTGGACTGCGCCGGCACTTCCGCGCGCGTCCGTGGACGGATTTTGTCGAAGTTTACTGGCGAAGGAATTGTCAGGCGTATGTGACGCCTATTGGGATGGACGAAATCTGTGTGGCGCTAGTGGGTACGGAAGATATCCGGGTCACGGATCTGGCCGATATGTTTCCAGTACTTGCGGATCGTCTTGGCGGCGCTGAGGTGATCGGCCAAACTCGCGGCGCCATTTCAATGTCCGTAAGGTTGCCAGGTGTCATCGCTGGTCGTATCGCACTGGTGGGCGATGCGTCCGGATCAGTCGATGCGGTTACAGGGGAGGGGCTCGCTTTGGCGTTCAGACAGGCGAATTCGCTTGCGACAGCTCTCGCTGCTGGGGATCTCAAAAGATACGACTCAAACCATCGGCGGATGGCGCGAATGCCGCGGCTATTTGCTCGAACTCTTCTGCTGTTGGACGGCAATGATAATCTTCGCCGACTGGCGTTTCGCGGACTTGCCGAGCATCCGCGTATTTTCTCGCGCCTGCTCGCCGTTCACGTCGGGGGCTTTCGACACCCCGAATTAGCGAACAACGCCTCTCCATTGCCGAGTTCGCGAGCGGTTATCGATGGTGCTGAAGCCAGTCCCTTGCCGCAACATAGACTGCCTGAAATCCCTTGAGGAAATTGGTGTCAAAGATCCCTGAAGCATTCCTGGCTGTAGTTTCGATCCTTCTGCTCGTCGCGGCGTCCTTATGCGCTCAAGCGAGCGAAGATATGTCTCTTAAGTCCGAGCTATTGCGCCTCGCTCACGACTGGGAACACGTGAAACTTCGGATCATCGATCGCGATGAACAGGAAAGCCAGATGGCTGGCTTGGCGCAACGTGCGGAAAAAATTGCAAAGCAACACGGAAATGTCTCCGATCCGATGATTTGGGTTGGAATCCTCACCAGCGAGCAGGCCGCTCTGGCAAACGAGAATGGCAGTCCCTTGAGAGCGTTGGAATTGGCCAAGCGGGCGCGTGATATTCTGGAGACAATTGAAAGGACCGATCCCGCGAGCCTGGACGCTGGAGCACCAACGACCCTTGGTCTTTTATACGATCAGGTTCCAGGATTCCCAATGGGGTTCGGCGACAAGATTAAGGCCCGACACTATCTTCAGGAAGCAATGAGGAATGCACCGAACGCGCTCGACGTGAACTATTTCTACGGTGACTTTCTCTATCGCCAGGGCGAGATGGCGGAGGCGATCAAAGTTCTTGAACATGCGCTCACATTGCCCGAGCTTGCAAACCGGCCAATCTGGGATAGGTCGCTGCGCGTTGAGATTCGTAAAGTTTTGTCGAAACCGGGCGAGTAGCGCTTCCCGCGTCTTCCCTTCGCAAGGACCGAGCTGTGCGAATGCTTCCTTGACGCAATCCAGATCTACAGGCTTGCTAGATCTACAGGCTTGGCATCAGGAGTAAATTGAACTGCGCTGTAACGGTTAGTTCTAACCAGGATACGTAATGGCGATTTCAAATCGGGATCCGTCAAATCGCCAATTGTCCTGGTCGTTGCCAACGTAAGTGTCGGAAATTGGTAAGAAGGACAAGGAGTGCTGACCCCACGAAGCTGAAATATCTGAAAACAGGCATAGCAAGTGAGCCTTTTTCGTTTTGAAAAGGGATGTAGCGCTCGCTATAAAACCAGGTTTAAGCTGCCTGGTTCTTGCTAAAACGGTTGGTCGACGGAATGACGGAAGAAACAAAGTCGCATTACGAAGTGATTGTGATCGGCGCGGGCGTAGCCGGGATCTATCAGCTCAAACGCTTGGTTGATCTCGGCATCGATACCACCGTGCTCGACTCCGCCCCCGACCTCGGCGGAACCTGGTACTGGAATCGCTATCCCGGCTGCCGCTTCGACTCCGAAAGCTACACCTACGGCTTTTCGTTCTCGCGCGAGCTGCTCGACGAATGGCATTGGAAGGAGCGGTTCTCCAGCCAGCCGGAGAACCTGCGCTATCTCAACTACGTCGCTGACAAGTTTGACCTGCGCAGGCACATGCAGTTCAACAGCAGGCTCGAGTCGGCTCATTTCGATGAGACGCGCGATCTGTGGCGGCTCAGAATCGATAACGGGCGCGAATTCACTTGCCGATTCCTCGTTCTGGCCGTTGGCCTGCTCTCGGCGCCGACGATGCCGCGACTGGCGGGCATCGAGAGTTTCAAGGGCCGCTCCTTCCACACCTATTACTGGCCGCACGAGCCATTAGACTTGACCGGCAAGAAGGTCGCCGTGATCGGGACCGGCGCCACCGGCATCCAAATCATCGCGGAGATCGCCGACAAGGTCGGCGAACTTACGGTGTTCCAGCGACGGCCCAACTGGAGCGCGCCGCTCAACAACAGCGCTATTTCAGAAACAGAGATGGCCGACATCCGCGCGCGCTATGACGAGATTTTCGCCGCGTGCGCCCGCTCGCCAGGCGCCTTCCTGCACGAACCCGACCCCTGCGGCTTCTACGAGGTCTCGCGCGAGGAACGGTTGAAACTATGGGACAAGCTCTATGACGGGCCCGGCTTCGGTATCTGGCTTGCCAATTTCCGCGAGATTTTCGTGGACGAGGCTGCAAATGCCGAGTTCTCGGCCTACATCGCCGACCGCATCCGCCGGCGGGTCAAAGATCAAGCTGTCGCCGAGAAGCTAATCCCGCGTGACCACGGTTTTGGTGTGCAGCGCGTGCCGCTGGAGACGAACTATTTCGAAGCCTATAACCGCGACAATGTTCATCTCATTGATATCAGCGAGACACCGATCGAGCGTATCATCGAAAAAGGCATTCGCACCACTGTGGGCGACTATGAATTCGACATCATTGTGTATGCCACGGGCTTCGATGCCATTACCGGGGCTTATGATCAAATTGACATCAAGGGCATTGGTGGCGCGACGCTGTTTGAGAAGTGGAAGGACGCGCCTTCGACGTTCCTCGGAATGCTCGTCAACGGCTTTCCGAATCTGCTGATGCCGACCGGGCCGCAGAGCGCTTCCGCCACCACGAATTTCCCGCGCGGTATCGAGAACGGTGTCAACTGGTGCATGGGGCTCTTTCAGCACATGTGGAATTGTGGCTACACGCGCGCGGAAGCTAGCCGGGAAGCTGAGCAGCGATGGACCGCTCATGTGGCCAAGATGTATGAGATCATGCTGATGCGGAAGGCCAAGTCGTGGTTCACCGGCTACAATTCAAACGTCGCAGGTCATGAGGCGGGCAAAATCCGCTACTTCCTGTACAACGGCGGTACGCCAAAATATGTCGGGATCATCAGTGATGTTGCCGCCAAGGGCTATGAAGGAATAGTGCTTTCGGCGATCGCGCGGACTGAACCGAACGCAATGCGACCATACATCTCGGCGTAGACAGGCTTCGAGAGCGAGGATTGTGGTCAGCCACGCTCGTCGGTGATCACCTTGCCGTCATTCGGCAAGGTCCCCGGCGCCACCAGTTCAATGCCGCCGCCGAGTTTTGTCACCGCGCGCAGCGTTGCCGCAACCCCATTGCGAAGCGCTTCGCTTGGGGCTGCGCATTCGCATTTGAGCGTCATCACATCCGGCTCGTTGTCGCGCGTGACGAGAGGGCGCAGCCGTCGAGTTCGCCATGGCGCTTGGCAATTTCGCCACTTCACTGGTCAGGCACTTTGATTGACAACGTGCTCGGCTAGATTGCATCCAGATTGTGTACCCAGGCCTCGGAATAAAGCGCGTAGGCGTCACCCCGCCGTGCAAGCCGCGAGAACGACGGGAAATGCAGGTGCATCCCGGCGATCAGGATACCATCGGCGCTGACGCGATCGAACATGCGTTTGCGCGAAGCTGCGGCCGCGGCGAGATCGGTATCGAAGGCCATGCCTGCTTCGGGAAACTTGGTTTGCACTTCCGGCACGTGCACTGTGTCGCCCCAGATCATCAACTGATCGTTTCCCGATGCGATGAGATACGCAGTGTGGCCCGGCGTATGCCCGAGACTCGGCACCGCGGTCACCCCGGGAAAAACTTCGCCTTGTCTGAACAATCGCGTGCGATTCTTGTAAGGCGTGACCTGCTCTCGGCCGGCGAGGAAATAGAGCTTCCTTGATCGCTCGTCGGCCTTCGCCATCGCGCCGTCGTCGAACCAGTGCGCCGGTTCGTTTTCGTGCATGACCAGTTCCGCGTTCGGAAATAGGCGTTGGCCGTTCGACATGTCGGTTAAGCCGGCGGAGTGATCCGGGTGCATGTGAGTCAGCAACACCGTATCGATCGATTTCGGATCGATGCCGGCCGCGGCGAGATTGCGTTGAAGGATGCCGGCGGTCGGCAGGAGATAATTGCCCGATCCGGTGTCGACGATCGCCAAGCGGCCCTTTGAATAAATCAAGAAGGCGTTGACGCTGGTTCGCCGCGCCGGCCGGAACGCTTCCCGAAGTAGCCGATGTGCCTTTTCGAGATCGACATTGCGCATCACGCCGAGGTCGCCGTCCAGATAGCCGTCGCTGATGGCCGTGACGACGATATCTCCGATCCTGCGATGATAGACACCGGGAATCTGCTGGGTAGGTTGCGTAGTCATGTGAGAAGACCTTGGTACGGGGGAAGAGGTGGTCAGGTCCGATCAGGCACCGACCGTTCTGAGGAACTCATCGATGCGATCCGAGATCAGTTCAGGCGTTTGCACCGCCATATAGTGGCCGGTGGGAATTTCGATGTAGCGTGCATCTGGGATGACGTTGGCCACGGCTTCCGCGAGCGCCGGCGGGCGTACGCGATCAAGACTGCCGCCGATCACGAGCACAGGGCAACGCAGCCTGGTCAGTTCGTCCTGCATGTCCATGCCCACCAGCATTCGCCAGATCGTCGAATAGCTCGCGGGATCATTGCCGAGCCATCGCGCCCGGTATCGCTTAAAGCGCTTGACGTCGCCGCGAAGCTCCGGGGCATAGCCATGCAGCATCGAATTGGCGACGGCGAATGCCATGCCGGCGGCCTCGATATTTGCGACACGTTCAAGAACCGCGGCGCGGCGATCCGGCGCGATGCCGATTGCCGGGCTGCCGACCGCGACGGCGCTTGTGCGCTCGGAGTATCGGGCAGCGAAATGAAGTGCGATCGCACCGCCGACGGCAATACCCGCCAGCGCCACCCTGCCTGCAATTCCGAGAGCGTCGAGCAGCGCAACGATATCGTCGGCCATCGTATCGATGCCAAGTTCGCCCCGCACCTTCTGCGACATTCCCGCCCCTCTTGTATCATAGCGCAATACGCGGCGAGACTGCGCGAACCGTGGTGCGACGTCATCCCAGCTTTCGAGCGAGCCGCCCATTTCGTGCACGAGCACTAACGTGCGGCCGCCTTTGCCGCTTAGCTCGTAGCGTAGCGCAAGGCCGTCCAAATCAATGAAATCCATCGTCCGTTCCCGGTGTCCCTCCGTCTCGGAAATCGCAAAGGCTTTCTCCCTGGAGTTGACTCTCATGCATTTCGCTTGACGACCCCGGTCGGTGTGGCGAACCCTTCAATGGTTCGAATTCTCTTCTCGAGCCACCATCCATATTCGGGAGTCCAATCCTCGAACCTGCGGTTGATGCCGAGATCATGGGCCCAGTGCTGTGCGATATTGGGATTGAACTGAGATTGCCGGCCGACAGCGATGAGGTCGGCCTGCCCATTCTCCAGGATTGCTTCAGCCTGCCGTGCTTCGAGAATGATGCCGACCGCCATCGTTGCTATGCCGACGTCCTTGCGGACCCGTTCGGCGTAGGGCACCTGGAAACCGAGACCGCGCGGGACTTGGGCGGCAGTCGCAGCGCCTGAAATTCCGCCAGAGGAGCAGTCGACCACGTCGACACCGCGGGCTTTCAATTCCCGGGCGAAGGCAACCGTGTCGTCCAGATTCCAGCCGTTCTGAGCCCCGTCAACGGCGGAGACGCGTACAAACAGCGGCATGGTTTCCGGCATTTCGCGTCGCACCGCTTCGACAATCTCGAGCGGCAGGCGCATGCGCCGCTCGCGATCGCCGCCGTACTCGTCATTGCGCGTGTTGGAAACGGGCGAAAGAAAGGAAGCGAGCAGGTAGCCGTGAGCTGTGTGGATCTCGATCACATCGAACCCGGCGTCGACTGCACGCCGGGCCGCGGCTCCCCAGGTGCGCACCATCGCCCTGCACTCATCAGCAGTGAGCTGATGCGGGGTAAGCCATCCTGGCGCGACGGGCTCGCTGGTGGGGCCCACGGGTTGCCACATCTTGGCTCCCGCCTTGATTTCTTGCGGCGTGAGGGGGCCCATGCCATCCATCGCTCGCTGCGAGGATGACTTGCGCCCGCCGTGCGCGAGCTGAATGCCGATTGCGGTTTTCTCACCTTTTACGAAGGCGACGAGAGTTTTGAAACTTCGCACTTGTGCATCATTCCAAATGCCAAGATCGTGCTCGTTAATCAGACCAACCTCTTCGACGGCGGTTGCCTCGACGAAGACGAGCCCAAAGCCTCCCAGGGCATAGCGGCCGAGATGCACGTCGTGAAAGGTGCCGCACGTATTGCCAGGTCCGGCGCGGTAGTGGACCATCGGCGGTACGACAAGGCGGTTCTTGAGGGTCAGGCCACGGATCTTAACGGGTTGGAACAACAATGGTCGTGCAGAGCCAATGCTATCGGTGACCAAGGCTGACATGGGGTTGCCTGTCAAGTGAAGTGCTTGGGTGTAAGCGCTGCATCGAATAATTCTCTATTTCGAGCCGCAGGTCCAGCAGGCCATTGCCGTGAAATTGGCGCTAGTGCCATCTGAGACATCGGCCAGAGTTCTCATGTGCCAGAAGCAAAGCTGCGGCCTTACCCGAGCGACAAGCTGTCGTGACTGAGTGATGGAGGTGCGCTAGCTTCCCCACATAAACCAGCAGGAAACGTCAAAGTGTTCGACACGATCATTGTCGGTGGCGGCTCGGCGGGCTCGGTCTTGGCCCATCGGCTCTCCGCCAGGAGCGCTAGCAAGGTCCTCCTCTGCGAGGCCGGACAGGACACGCCGCCCGGCAACGAGCCGCCCGAGATCAAGGACAGCTATCCGGGCATGGCTTATTTCGATCCGCGCTTCCATTGGACCGAGCTCAAGGTCACGACCCAGGTCCTCAGCCACAACAACCCCGACGAAGAACGCCCGCCGCTGCGCAAGTACGAGCAGGCCCGCGTGCTGGGCGGCGGATCCTCGATCAACGGCCAATTGGCCAACCGCGGCGCGCCGGCCGACTACGACGAATGGGAGTCGCGCGGCGCCGAGGGCTGGGGCTGGAAGGACGTGCTGCCCTACTTCAAGAAGGTTGAGCGCGACCTCGATTTCGACGGGCCGTTCCACGGCAAGGACGGCCGCATCGCCGTCCGCCGCATCCCGCGGGAGCACTGGACCAGGCACTCGCAAGCCGTGGCCGAGGCCTGCAAGCTTGCCGGCTACGCGTTTCTTCCCGACCAGAACGGCGAGTTCGTCGAGGGTTACTTCCCGGTGACGCACTCCAATCAAGCCGAGCAACGCGTCTCGGCCGCGATGGGCTATCTCGATCGCGAGACGCGCAAGCGCGCCAATCTGACGATCTCGACCGGGACGCAGGTTAAGGAGCTGTTGTTCGAGGGCAGGCGATGCGTCGGCGTGACGGCGCAGGTCGACGGCCGGGAACAGGAGTTCCGCGGCCACGAGGTCGTGCTCTCGTGCGGCGCGATCCATTCGCCGGCGCATCTGCTGCGCGCCGGCATCGGCCCGGTCGGGCATCTCAAGGAAATGGGCATTCCGATCGTGATGGGCCTCGAGGGCGTCGGCCAGCGCCTGATGGATCATCCTTCGATCGCGTTGTCGTCCTTCATCCGCCCTGGCGCGCGCATGAATGAGCATACCAGACGCCACATCCAGCTTGGGCTGCGCTACTCCTCGGGACTGCCCGGCATACCAAGGGGCGACATGTTCGTCGCCGTTCTCAGTAAGTCGGCCTGGCACGCCGTCGGCTCGCAGATCGCTTCGCTGCTTACCTTCGTCAACAAGACCTACTCCGAGACCGGACAGGTGAAGCTCGCCTCGCGCGATCCTTGGATGGAGCCCATCGTCGAGTTCAACCTGCTGTCCGACCGGCGCGACCTCGACCGCCTGATGAGCGGCTTTCGCAAGATGGCGGCGCTGCAGATCAGCGCCCCCGTCAGGGCCGTGACCGACAAGCCATTCCCGGCCTCATACTCCGACCGCGTGCGCAAGATCGGTGTGGTCAACGCCAAGAACAGGATTCTCACCACGATTGCCGCCGCGGTGATGGATGGGCCGGCGGCGCTGCGCCGCTACATGATCGACAAATTTGTAGTCGAAGGATTCACCTTCGACGAAGTCATGAGCCATGACGAGGCGCTCGAAGCCTTCGTGCGCAAGTCGGCGATCGGCGTGTGGCATGCCTCCTGCTCCTGCCGCATGGGCCGGGCGGACGATCCGATGGCCGTCGTCGATACGCAAGGGCGCGTCAAAGGAGTGCAGGGTTTGCGCGTGGTCGATGCCTCGATTTTTCCGGTGGTGCCATGCGCCAACACCAACTTCCCGACCCTGATGGCGGCGGAAAAGATCGCCGAAACAATGCTGTAAGCCGTCAAATTGCGACTTGCGCGTCAATGAAGTCGAACGCGTCCTGCCAGCGCACCACGCGAGCGGTGGACGGCGACGGAAAATGCGCCGTGCACATGAGAGTGGACGTATCGCAGAAGCGGCCGAACAATTCCCGCCTCGACACAGCTGCCTGACCGGAGTCGTAGTCCGACATCATGCCCAGTTCGGGATGTCGGGCTTGCAGCGGCGAGTGAATCATGTCGCCCGTAATGACGGCATCGGCGCCAGGCTTGCCGACGTGCACCGAATAGTGATCGATGGTGTGGCCGGGCGTCGGGATTAGCGTAACGAGATCATTGAATGCGTGCGCGCTCTTGACAATGTCGACGCGATTGGCGGCAACGATCGGGAGCACGGAATCGGTAATCCAAGGACACGTTGCCGGGTCGTCCCTGTGGCGTCCGGTCCAGTAGGCAAGTTCGCGGTCCGCGAAGACGTAGCGCGCCTTCGGGAAGGTCGGTACCCACCGGCCGTTGTCGAGCCGCGTGTTCCACCCGACGTGGTCGGTGTGCAAATGCGTGCACATGACAAAATCGATATCGTTCACGCTGAATCCGCCTGCCGCGAGGTTCTTCTCGTAGCGATCGGAATTCATCATGTGCCAGAAGCTCCGCGTCGGTCGCGGCTTATGGTTGCCCACGCAGCTATCGATCATGATTGTGTGGTGAGGCGTCTGCACGATATAGCTCTGGATGCAGAGCATCAGTCTATCGTTGGCATCGAGGAATCTCGGCTGCAGCCACCCTCGGTTCTCGTCGAGAAGCTCCCTCGTCATGGTCGGGAAAAATTGCATCGCCTCGAAGAATGGCCCCTCCTGCTCGATGATGCGGTGGATGGTGGCGCTGCCGATTTCGATCCTGGCGGGCAAGATGGGCCTCCCTAGCGACTGGAGTTTGCCAGATAAGCATGCTCGAGCCGGCGCGGCAGATCGGCCTCGACTGTCCTTGCTTCCAGCACGATCGATCCGCGGGCGAGCGCATAGACGCGATCGGCGAGCGCCAGGGCCTTCTCGATCAGCTGCTCGACCAGCAATACCGCGGTCCCTCCCTCCCGCAGCCGCTGCACCACCACCAATACGCGATCGACCAACACCGGCGACAGGCCGGCGGAAGGCTCGTCGAGCATGAGCAGGCGCGGCCGACGAACCAGGCCCTGCGCCACCGCAAGAATCTGCTGTTGACCACCGGAGAGCGCGGCCGCGCGTTCGTGGCGTTTGGCATCGATTTCGGGGAAGAGCCCGAACGCCTCTTCGACGCGCGCAACGCGCTCGCGGCGCGGCAGGTCGTAGACCGCGAGAAGCAGATTATCGAGCACGCTGAGCTGCGTAAACACCCGATGTCCTTCGATGACATGCGAGAGTCCTGCCTTGACGGTATCGCGCGGGCTGGCGCCGGCGAGATCGCGCCCGGCGAAACGCACCTGTCCCGACCATGGCAGCAGTCCCGACACCGCGCGCAACAGCGTCGTCTTGCCGGCGCCGTTTGGGCCAAGCAGCGCCACCACCTCGCCCGAGCCGACCATGAGGTCGATGCCGCGCAGCACGCCGATCTTGCCGTAGCCGGCTGAGAGGCCAGCAATGTCCAGCAGCGGATCAGCCCCCAAGATAGGCATTGATCACCTCCGGATGTGAGCGGATTTCGGCCGGGGTCCCGGCCGCCAGCGTTCTGCCGAGATTGAGTACGGTGACGTAGTGGCAGATGTCGAAGATCAGATCGGGATGATGCTCCACCAGCAGCACGCCGGTGCCGGAGCGGGAGATCGCCAGGAGCAGTTCGCTGAGCCGCGCAATCTCCTCGACCGAGAGTCCGGCCGCTGGCTCGTCAAGCAGCAGGAACGCCGGGCGCAACATCAGCGCGCGAGCGATCTCCGTGAAGCGCAACTCGCTATGCTGCAATCGATCGGCGCGCACAAGGGCGAGCCGCTCCAGCCCGACCACCGCCAGGGCCAGCATGGCGGTGTTGCGCAGCATGGCTTCGTCGCGCCGATGGCGCGGCAGCGCGAGCAGCGATTCGACGAACGTACCCTCGCCGTCGATCGTGCCGCCGATCATGACGTTCTGCAGCACCGAGGCGGAGCCGACGATGCGCGGGGTCTGGAACGTACGCGCAATCCGCATGAGCGCGCGCCTGTGGCGCGCAAGCTCCGGCACCTCGGCGCCGTTCAGCCGGACTACGCCGCGCTGCGGCGCGTAGTAACCCGAGATGACGTTCAGCGTCGTGGTCTTGCCGCTGCCGTTGGGACCAATCAATCCGTGCACTTGACCGGGCCGAATCTCGAGGTCGAGACCATCGATCGCACGCACCCCGCCGAAGCTCAGCGCCACCTGTTCCAATGACAAAGCGCCGGCATCGGGCGCCGCGCCAAGCAGCCGCTCGAGCAGGTCCGGTCGCGGAATGATCGCGCGGTCACTCTCCAGCGGGCGGCGATTCTTGAAATCCAGGATCGCGGCAATTCCACCGGGGATCGCGAGCACGATGACGAGCAGCAACACCGCATAGAGAAACGTCGACCAGGCGACCAATGGCGCGGCGAATTCAGGCAGCACGGTCAGGAGAATTGTGCCGAGCAGCGGCCCGAAAATGGAGCTGCGCCCGCCGATCAGGATGGCGATGAAGAAAAGCACCGACAAGTCCAGCGTAAACGCGTCCGGCGTGATGTAGGATTGCAACGCGGCGAACAGCCCGCCGGCAACCGCAGCGACGGCGCCGCTGAAAAGGAACACTGCCCCCAGCAGAACCGGCTTTGAGATGCCGCAAGCTTCTGCCGCGACCTCCGCGTCGCGGATCGCGGTGAGCGCGCGGCCGAAGCGGCTTGCCGCGATATTCGCCGTCATCCACGTGCAGATCGCGGCGAGGCCGAAGCAGAAATAATACAAGCCCCATTGCGAGGAGAAGGGTTCGGGGAAGACTGGTCCGGCAACGCCCACTCCGCCGCCAGTGACGCTCTGCCAGGCCAACGCCACCTGGGTGACGATGGTGGCGAAGCCAAGCGTCGTGATGGCAAAATAGAAGGTGCGCAGTCTCAGCGCCGGCAGGCCGACGATCAGGCCGAAGATGGCGCCGACGACGGCTGCAATCGCCAGCGCCAGATAGGGTGGCAACGCCGGCATGACGTTGCCCGCCACGAGCACGCTGGTGGTGTAGGCTCCAAGCGTGAGTAACGCCACCCAGCCGATCGCGATCTGGCCGGCGAACCCGACGACCAGGTTAAGGCCGGACACCAGCACCCAATAGACGCAAGCGCGGGTTGCGATTACTCCCCAATAGCCGCCACCGAACAGCGGGAACGAGATGCCGACGAGCAGCAGCGCCAGGAAGGGCAGCGCCGCGCCGAATTTGTTTACGGAGCCGAGCAGATGCGCGCGGTTCGTGCGCGATTGTGTCGCCTGTGTATCCATCAGACGCGTCGCCGCAGGGCCGCACTGGCAAGGCCCTCGGGGCGCGCCAGCAGGACGATGATGAACACCGTGAACACCGCCACCGAGGCGAAGATGCCGCCCACCAGAAAGTTCGCGGCTTGCTGAAATAATCCAAGCAGGATGCCAGCGACCGCAGCGCCCCGGTTGTTACCCATCCCGCCCAGCGCGACCGGGACGAAACCATAGAACGTCAGCAGGGGTGCGTTGGCAAAGAAGGCCAGCAACATCTCGCCGCCGGCAAAACCCGCCAGCGCCCCGATCACGCCGGCCAGCGCAAAGCTCATCATGCGCAGGCGCCGTTCGGGCAGGCCGAGTGCGCGGGCGGCAAAGTTGTCCTCGGCGATCGCCAGAAAGGCGTGACCGATGAGCGAGTGACGATAGAGCAACTCCAGGCCTATGATCACAATCACGCAGGCGAGCATGGGCAGCCAGAATTGCTGATCGAATTCGCCACGGGCGATGTCGAGAAGCCGCGGAAACGGTTGGGGCTCCGTACTCCACTCGATCGCGGTGAACTGCTGAACCATCAGCGCCAGCGCGAGCGTGGACAGCACGTAGAGATGCTGGTCGAGGCTCTTGAGTACCGGCCGCACGGCCACGATCTCGGTCACGACGCCAAGCGCCGCGCCGCCGGCCAGCGCAAGCACCAGGCCTGCGGCCACCGGCATACCCATGCGGGCGATGAACAACGAGCCCAGCACGCCGCCGAGCATGCCGAGCGTGCCTGCGGTGAAGCTGAACACGCGCGAGGCGGAGAACATCACATTATAGGCGATCGCGATCAGCGCGTAGACACAGCCGACCGCCGCCCCGGACAGTACGATCGATTCCAGCATCGGCTCAAGCGCCGTAACCGGGAGCGAGCTTGAACGCGCCGTTCTTGAGCGAATTGGCCTCGACCATCACCACTTCGTCGTCAGGGTAGCCGTCGTGGCGCTCGAGTGTAAACGAAATATCGCCGTAGACACCCGGAAACTCCTTGAGCTTGCTGAGATAGCCGACGATTTGTTCCGGCTCGGTGCCGACGTTCTTCATCGCTTCGGCGATCATTCGCGGCGAGTCATAGCCGAGCGCGATCCACCACAAGAGGGTGTCGCCCATCTCGATCTTGGCGCTCTTCAAACGGTCCAGGAAGGCATTGGTGCGATCCGAAAGCTTGCCGTTGGCGGCATAACAAACCGAGCGGAAATTGTTCGGATAGACCTTGGTCCAATATTCGGGCTTTTCCAGCAACGCCTGGGTCTGACCGGAGCCCAGCGTGGTCTGGCCGACGATCGGCACGTCCCATTCCATCTGCCCGCGCGTATTGATGATGCGCGACAGGAAGCCGGCATTCACACTCCAGGGCATGATTGCTTCCGCCCCCGCGGAACGCATGCGCAACAGTTCAGGCTTGAGGTCCGGATTGGCGGCGTCGACGTTGCCCTGATAGACGACGTCGGCGCCTTTCGTCTTGAGCATCGGGACATAGGCGTTGACGGATGCGGTGCCATAGCCGGTGGTATCGCTGATCACCGCAACCTTCTTGCACTTGAGAACGTCCATCACATAGCGGTTCGCAGCGCCGCCGATTTGCTGGTTGGTGGGCGCATTGCGAAAGCACATCGGAAATTTCTTCGGGTCGGTCAGGCTGTCGACCCAGCACGGATGCACTTGCGGCGTATTCGTCCGTGCAAGCAGTGGCACGACGGCAAGCGACTCGCCGGAATTGAGCGGACCAAAGACGACGCTTACCTTCTGCCCGCGCGTGAGCTCCGCCGCGCCGTTCACGGCCTTGGTCGGATCGCTTTGGGTGTCGCGAGTGATCAGTTCGATCTGCCGCCCGTTGATACCGCCGGCCGCGTTGATCTCCTCGACCGCGAGTTCGGTGCCGCGGTTGATGCCGACACCGGTCGACGAGCTGGGACCAGTCAACGCCGGCAAGTAGCCGATTTTGATGGGATCGCTGTTGGCGATGACCGGTGCGGGAAAGCCCGAGGCTAGCGCGGCAGCGCCGACGGCAGATCCCGCCAGCACCTGGCGCCGCGAAATGGTGCGCAGCTTGGTCGACATTGTGTTTCCTCCCGTGCCAACTTTGTTGTTGACCACAGCATAGACCGGGACCTCCCGTTTTAATACGGTTTCCACGCGGTTTTTTCAGCCGCTATGGCCTGGTCGTGGCGTTCCCTGATCAGACGAAGTGATGAAAAGGGAGTGACAAAAACCATGCAACTCGGATTGCATCAGACTTGGCGTTATGGGCACGATCCTGGTGGGCGGCATACCAACAATATCGAACTGGGCAAGCACGGGTGCACTTGCGGTCAACCCCGCCCATCCGCAATCAGCTTGCCGTCATTCGGCAGGCTTCCCACCGCCACCAGCTCGACGCCGCCGCCGAGTTTTGTCACCGCGCGCAGCGTTGCGGCGATGGCGTTTTGGAGCACCTCGCTGGGTGCGCCGCATTCGCATTTGAGCGTCATCACATCCTGCTCTTTGTCGCGCGTGACGACGAGGCGCAGCCGGCCGAGTTCGGGGTGGCGTTTGCCGATTTCGGCGATCTGCTCGGGGCGCACGAACATGCCCTTGACCTTGGTGGTCTGGTCGGCGCGGCCCATCCAGCCCTTGATGCGCAGATTGCTGCGGCCGCAGGCGCTCCGGCCGGGGAGGGTGGCGGTCAGATCCCCGATCGCCAGGCGTATCCAGGGATGCTCGGGATCAAGCGTGGTGACGACGATCTCGCCGACATCGCCATCGGCAACGGGCTCGCCGGTGCCGGGCCGCACGATTTCCAGGATCAGATCCTCGTTGACCACCATGCCCTCGCGCGCGCGCCGTCTCATAGGCGATCAGGCCGAGATCGGCGGTGCCGAAGGCTTGATAGGCATCGATGCCGCGCGATTTGATCTCCTCCTGCAGCGATTTCGGAAAGGCAGCACCCGAAACCACCGCGCGCTTGATCGATGAGACGTCGCGGCCGGCCGCGGCTGCCGCATCGAGCAGGATTTTAAGGAAGTCGGCCGTCCCGCAATAGCCGATCGGGCGATAGGCCTCGATCAGCTCGAACTGCGCTTCAGTGTTGCCGGGGCCGGCCGGGATCACCGCACAACCAAGCGCGCGCGCTGCGGTGTCAAAGATGAAGCCGCCGGGGGTCAGGTGATAGCTGAAGGTGTTCAGCACCACATCGCCCGGCCGGAATCCCGCGGCGAACAGCGCCCGCGCGCCGCGCCAGGGATCGGCGTGCGCAGCCTCCGGCTCGAAGATCGGGCCGGGCGAGGTATAGAGCCGCCCAAACGCGCCGGGCGGGCCTTTGACGAAGCCGCCGAAGGGTGGGGCGGCCTGGTGCAGGGCGGGCAGGTCGGCCTTGCGAAGCACCGGCAGGCGCGCCAGCGCCGCGCGGCTTGTGATTTGGGCCGGGTCGACGGCCCTGAGGCGCTCGGCATAGCCCGGCGCGGTCATCGCGCCGCGCAACACCTCCGGCAGCCGCGCGAACAGCTCCGCCTCGCGCTCGGCCGGGTCGCGGGTCTCAGCGATGGTCGGTCGCTAAGTCGGTTGGCTCACAACCACCGCTTCCGTCGCTTGAAGCTTTTCAAATTCTTGAAGCTCTTGCGCTGGTCGCCGGCGCCGCCGAGATAGAATTCCTTGACGTCCTCATTGTCGCGCAATTCGTCCGCGGTGCCGTCGAGCACCACCTTGCCTTGCTCCATGATGTAGCCGTGGCTTGCGACCGAAAGCGCCGCGCGCGCGTTCTGCTCCACCAGCAGGATGGTGACGCCGAGGTCGCGGTTGATCGCCTTGATGATGGCGAACACTTCCTTCACCAGCAGCGGGGACAGGCCCATCGATGGCTCGTCCATCAGGATCATCCTGGGCCGCGCCATCAGCGCGCGCCCGATCGCCAGCATCTGCTGCTCGCCGCCGGAGAGATAGCCGGCAAGCCCGGTGCGCTCCTTCAGCCGCGGGAAATAGTTGAAGACCATCTCGATATCGGCGTCGACTTCGTTGTCGCTGCGGGTGAAGGCCCCGAGCCGCAAATTTTCCAGCGACGTCATGTCGGCGATGATGCGGCGGCCCTCCATCACCTGAAAGATGCCGCGGCGGACGATCCTGTTCGGGATCGATGCCGTTGATGCGCTCGCCGTTGAAGATGATTTCGCCGCGCGTCACTTCGCCGTCTTCGGTCTTGAGCAGCCCCGAGATCGCCTTCAGCGTGGTCGACTTGCCGGCGCCGTTGGCTCCCAACAGCGCCACGATCGCGCCTTTCGGCACCTCTAGGCTTAGGCCCCGCAGCACCAGGATGACGTCGTCATAGACCACCTCGATGTTGCGCACGGCGAGCAGCGGCGCTGCGGCGGATGCTGTGGCAGACCTGGCTTGTGTCGTTTCGAGAATTTCGCTCATGACCTGCCCACAGTTGTCGTCCCCCGCGAAAGCGGGGGACCCAGTATTCCAGGGACGCTTGTGATCGACCGAGAGACCGCGGCGTACTGGATCCCCGCTTTCGCGGGGATCACAGCTGAGCCTGCCGAGCGGTCTGCAGGCACCGCTACCTCACCACCCAAGCCATTCCGGCTTGCGCGGCAGTTCGACGGTCTTGACCTTCTCGAGCTTGATGGTGCCCTTCGCCATCAGGTCGTTGAGATCGCCGTCGGTCGACGCCGGAGACCTTCATCGCGGTAGAGATCGACCTTGAGCGTGCCGCGATGGTCCTTCTCGGTCCAGGTCGAGGGATTGCAGACGCCCTCCATGCCCGGCCGGCACCCAGTCCTTCTTTTGATAGAAGCCCTTGGCGACGTTCTCGCCGGTCGCGCCGCCGTTCTTGGCGGCCCAATCCAGCGCTTCCTTCATGTAAAGAGCGCTGCAGACGCCGGCGAGATAGTGGACCGGGCGGTAGACCTTGCCGGTCGGGTCGGACATCTTTGAGATTTCCATCACCGTCTTCATGCCCGGCGCATTGCCGCCCCAGGCGACCGCCGTGCGCAGCGGGAAGACGACGCCGTCGGCAGCGTCTGCCGCCGTCTTGGCGGCGTTCTCGTCCATGCCCCAGACGTTACCCAGGAACTGGACGTCCACGCCGGCGGTCTTGCAGGCCTTCAGCACCGAGATGTTGGAGGCGGCCGTGTTGCCGAGATAGGCGTAGTTGGCGCCGGAACTCTTCAAGGATCAGGCACTGCGCGCTGTAGTCGCCGGGCGAGAGCGCAAACACGATCGGCGGCAGCACCTCGAAGCCGAGTTCGGTCGCGAGCGCTTCGCCGGCCGCCTTCGGCGCGTTGGGATAGGGATGGTTGGCGCCCATATGGACGAATTTCGGCTTGCCAGGCTTGCCCTTGGCCTTCCAGTCCTCGGCTGCCCAGGTGATCAAAGCCCGCATGGCGTCGGAGTAGCTCGGGCCGTAGAAGAAATTGTAAGGCGAAGGCTTCGCCTTGCCGCTGAGGCCTTCGGGGTCCGTCAGCGCGGCGGCGTAGGAGCGCGGAGATGTACGGGAATCTTGTCCTGCGCAACGAAGCCGGTCAGCGCCTCGGTATCGGCGGTGCCCCAGCCCATGATCGCCGCGACCTTGTTGTCGGGCGCCGACCACTTCTTGTAGAGCGCGACCGCGCGCGGCACCTGATAGCCGTAGTCGTTGCTGTCGACGTTGAGCTGCTTGCCGCCGACGCCGCCATTCTTGTTGACCCAGGCGAAGGTGTCCGCGACGCCCTGTCCATAGGGCGTGCCGACGTCGGATGTGCCGCCTGAAAGGTCCTCAAGGTGGCCGATCGCGATCTGGGCCTGCGCCGCGGACGCAGCGCGCGCCGAGCAGCAGCGCGAGCGAAACGGTGCCGAGCAGGGATTTCAGGGTCATGGGTAGTTCCTCCGGTTTCTTGGTTGACGCCTATTGTAGTCAGTCCCGTCCCAACCTCAATGCGAAAACGGGTAGAGTTTCCAGTACGTCTTGATCTGCCGCCAGCGATGCGCGAGCCCGTCGGGCTCGAACATCAGGAACGCGATGATGATCAACCCGATCGCGATCTCGCGCAGGAACGTGATGTTGTTGTTGAGCGACAAGCGCCTTGTCGATGCGCTGAGCCCTTCAGGCCCGCGCTGATCCATTCCATCGATTCCGGCAGCAGCACCACGAAGGCGGTGCCCATCAGCGTGCCCATGATCGAACCGGTGCCGCCGATGATGATCATCGCCAGAAACAGGATCGAGCGCTCGATCCCGAAGCCTTCGTTGCGAGACCACGAGCTGGTAATGCGCATAGAGCGCGCCCGCGATGCCGGCAAAGAACGCCGCGAGCCCGAACGACAGCGTGCGGTATTTCGTGAGGTTGATGCCCATGATCTCGGCGGAGAGATAATGATCGCGGATCGCGACCAGCGCGCGGCCGTCGCGCGTGCGCATCAGATTGGTGACGAGAAGGAAGCTGACCACGAGATAGGCCAGCACGACGTAGAAATATTGCTTGTCGCCGCGGAAGGTGTAGCCGAAAATCGAGAACGGATTGGCGCTGGCCGGCACCGAGCCGCCGGAAAACCAGTCGGCGCGCGAGAAGAAGTCGAGCAGGATATATTGCGCGGCAAGCGTCGCGATGACGAGATAAAGCCCCTTCAGCCGCGCCGCCGGCAGGCCGAAGATCAGGCCGACCAGCGCCGTCACCACGCCCGCGAGCGGAATGGCGAAGAAGACCGGGATCGGCAGCATTGTTGGAGATATAGGCCGAGGTGAATGCGCCGAACAGAAAGAACGCGGCGTGCCCGATCGAGATCTGGCCGGTGAAGCCGACAAGCATGTTCAGGCCGAGCGCTGCGATCGCGAAGATGCCGATCTGGATCGAGATGCTGAGCCAGTAGTTGGCGAGGATCATCGGCGCGAAGCAGACGGCGATGACGCCGAGAATCGCAAAGTTGCGGCTGGTCGTGGTCGGAAAGATCGTGGTGTCGGCCGCATAGGAGGTGCGGAAGTCGCCGGAGGGGATGAGGGAAGGGGTCGCCATGAATTACACCCGCTCGATGTCTTTGGTGCCGAACAGGCCGTAGGGCTTGATCATCAGGATGATGATCAGCACGTAGAACGGCGCGATCTCGTAGAGATTGCCCCAGTGCAGATATTCGCTGTCGACATATTGGGCGATGTTTTCGAGAAGCCCGATGATGATGCCGCCGAGCACGGCGCCGCCGATCGAGTCGAGCCCGCCGAGGATCGCGGCCGGAAACACCTTGATGCCGTAGGCCGAGAGGCCCGACGATACGCCGTTGACGACGGCGACCACGACGCCCGCGACGGCCGAGACCGTCGCCGAGATCGCCCAGGCCATCGCGAACACGTTCTTCACGGAAATGCCGAGCGACTGCGCCACCTGCTGGTTGAAGGCGGTGGCGCGCATCGCCAGGCCATATTTCGAGGCCCGGAAGAACCAGGCCATGCCGATCATCATCGCCACCGAGACGACGAGGCTCATGACATAGACGGTCTGGATCTGCAGGCCAAGGAAGCTCACGGACTGGCTGGTGAACACGCGCGGGAACGGTTGCGGATTGACGCCGAAAATCCATTTCAGCGCGGCCTGAAACACCGTCGACAGCCCGATCGTGACCATGATCACCGAAATGATCGGCTCGCCGATCATCGGCCGCAGGATCACGATCTGGATCGCGATGCCGAAGACGAACATGAACACCAGCGTCAGCGGCATGCCGAGCCAGAACGGCACCTCATATTTGGTGAGCAGCGCCCAGCACACCCAGGCGCCGATCAGGAGCAATTCGCCTTGCGCGAAGTTCACGACTTGCGTGGCCTTGTAGATCAGCACGAACGACATCGCGACCACGCCATAGAGCGTGCCGACCACGAGGCCGTTGACCAGGAGCTGGATCAGGAACTGGAGGTTCATCGAGCTCGGCCCAAATTGCTCGCCATTGCCGGGCGTGACCCGGCAATCTTACGAAGAGGATGGATGCGCGGGTCTAGCCCGCGCATGACAACCGAATGTGCCGCCAATTTCCGTTTCATTCCGCGGCCTCCGCGATCGGAGCGTCATGCGCGAGGTCGACGACCCGCAGCGTGGTGCGGATGCGCTGGGTGGTGCCGTCCTGGAAGCGGATCACGGTGTCGACGGGGATATCGCGTTTTCCGCCGTAGATCGCGTCGATGATGTCGGCGTATTTCTCGTTGATGACGCTGCGGCGGACCTTTCGCGTGCGGGTCAGTTCGCCGTCGTCGGCGTCGAGTTCCTTGTAAAGCAAGAGGAAACGGGAAATGCGCTGCGCCGGCGGCAGCGTGGCGTTGACCGCCTCGACCTCCTTCTGCAACAGCGCGTACACTTCAGGCCGCGAGGCGAGGTCGGTATAGGTCGTAAACGCGATGCGGTTCTTCTCCGCCCATTTCGAGATGATCGAGAAGCGGATGCAGATCATCGCCGCCAGCACCTCGCGGCCGGCGCCCAGCACCACCGTCTCGGCGATATAGGGCGAGAATTTCAGCTTGTTTTCGAGATATTGCGGCGAGAAGCGTTCGCCGCGCGCGGTCTCCGCGAGATCCTTGATGCGGTCGATCACGACGAGCTGCTTGTTGTCGTTGAAATAGCCGGCGTCGCCCGACTTGCAGCCAGCCGTCCTTCATGTCGGCGGCGGAGGCTTCCGGGTTCTTGTAGTAGCCGAGGAACATGTTGGGATGGCGGATCAGGATTTCGCCGACGCCATGGATATCCGGATTGTCGATGCGGATTTCGATATCGTCGGCCATCGCGACGCCCGTGGTGTCGGGATCGACCTTTCCTTCCGGGTGCAGCGTATAGGCGCCAAGCGTTTCGGTCTGGCCGTACAGCGTGCGCAGCGGCACGCCCATGGCCTGGAAGAACTTGAAGGTGTCGGGACCGAGCGCGGCCCCGCCGGTCGCCGCCGAACGCAGCCGCGTGAAGCCGAGGCGGTCGCGCAATGCGCGGAACAGCAACATGTCGGCAAGGGCCGAATGCTTGCCGTCCGCCAGCGCCGAAAGGCCCGTCTTCATGCCGAGCCCGTAGAGGCCCTGCTTCAACGGCGAGGCATCCATCACCCGCGCCCGCACGTCGGCGGCAATCGCCTCCCAGACCCTGCGGCGCGAACAGCACGAAGGTCGGCGCGATTTCGCGGAAATCATTCATCATGGTCTCGGGCTGCTCGACGAAGTTGACCTTCATCCGGCACAGCAGCCCTTTGCCGAGCACGTAGACCTGCTCCATGATCCAGGGCAGCGGCAGCACCGAGACGTATTCGTCGTCCGGCCCCTTGGGATCGAAGGCAAGATAGGTCGCGCAATGCCGCAGCACGCGGCCGGCTGCGAGCATCGCCAGTTTCGGATGCGCCGTTGTGCCTGAGGTGGTGCAGAGGATCGCGACATCCTCGCCGCGGGTTGCGTCGACCAGCCGATCGTAGAGAGCAGGTTCGCGCCCGGCGCGCTCGCGCCCCATCGCGGCGAGCTTGTCGGCGGCAATCAGGCGCGGGTCGTCATATTTCCGCAATCCCCGGGGATCGGAATAGACGATGTGCTTGAGGTGAGGCGCACGGTCGGCCAGCGCAAGCAGCTTGTCGACTTGCTCTTCGTCTTCGGCGAACACGAGTTTGGCTTCGCCATAGTTGAGGAGATAGGCAGCTTCCTCATCCAGCACGTCGCGATAGAGGCCAAGGCTCATAGCGCCGATCGCGTGGCTCGCGACCTCGGCCGCGACCCAGTCCGGCCGGTTGTCGCCGATGATGCCAATGACGTCGCCACGGCTCAGCCCAAGTTCGACCAGGCCAAGCGCGAAGTCGTGGACGCGCCTCTGGTAGTCGTTCCAGGTGAACACCTTCCAGAGCCCGAAATCCTTTTCGCGCAGCGCGATCTCGCCGCCGAATTCGCGGGCGTTGAGGCGGAGCAGCTTCGGATAGGTATCGGCCTGTGCGACGCGGCCGGCATAGTCCATCATGCCGCAGTCTCCGCCGGCGTCGGTGCTTCGTCGGGATCGACCAGTACCTCGTCCTCTTCGCCGAGATAGGCGCGCTTGACGTGCGGATCGGCCAGCACCGCGGCCGGATCGCCCTCGGCGATCTTGCGGCCGAAATCCAGCACCATGACCCGGTGCGAAATATCCATCACGACGCCCATGTCGTGCTCGATCATCATGACGGTCATGCCGAACTCCTCGTTGAGATCGACGATATAGCGCGCCATGTCCTCCTTCTCCTCGAAATTCATGCCGGCCATGGGCTCGTCGAGCAGGATCAGTTGCGGCTCCAGCGCCATGGCGCGCGCCAGCTCCACGCGTTTGCGCAGGCCGTAGGGAAGGGTGCCGGCGGTGGCTTTGCGCACCGACTGCAAATCGAGAAAATCGATGATCTCCTCGACCTTGCGACGATGTTCGAGCTCCTCGCGCCTCGCGCCGGTTAGCCAGTACAGCGATCCCGTGATGAAATTGTTCTTCAGAAGGTGATGCCGGCCGACCATGATGTTGTCGAGCACGCTCATGTGATGAAACAGCGCGAGATTTTGGAAGGTGCGGCCGATGCCAAGACGTGGCCGCGCGTTCGGGTTCAGCGCCGTGATATCCTGCCCGCGGTAGAACAATTGGCCTTCGGTCGGGGTGTAGCGGCCCGAGATACAGTTGACGATCGAAGTCTTGCCGGCACCGTTGGGGCCGATGATGGAATACAGCTCGCCCGCCTTGACCCCGAAGCTGACATCGTTGAGCGCCCGCACGCCGCCAAAGCGCAACGATACGCCGCGTACTTCCAAAGCGTATTCCACGCATTCCCCTCCACAGCGCATGTCGCAAAAATGGTGCGATTGCGAATGCACGTCATTCAACCAGGACGCTTGTCGCGCTCTTTACCGGCCGTTTGTTGCCACGGCCGATCCTATATCGGCCATCGGAGGTAAGCCATTCCACTAACGACGCCTCTTTGCCGCATCATCCGGCGCTGTCGGCCCGCAAGGCCTGCCAGCGAGATGGCCCTCCACAGGGTAAAACGGTACTTTGAAATGTCCCGCGCCTGACAATTCGTCGGTAAATTTCGCAAGGCCCATAATCGGCGCTTGGTGCAGGGGACGGACAGCGGCGGTTGTTGCGCTGCACCATGAGGGGCGGACGTTTGATGGTGTGGCACCGTGACGGGTCAACGAAATCATGATTGCTGCGGATTACCTCAAGCGCATCGCGGTCTGGTCGCGCGAGCTGGACGAGCGGGAGATCGAAGTTGCGCGGGCCGGCATTGTCGAGAAATCCTTCTCCGCAGATGAATTCCTTCATGCGCGGCGATCATTTCGATTACTGGACCGGCATCGTCAGCGGCTTGGCCCGGATGGGCATCGTTTCCCGCGGCGGCAAGGCCACGAGCTTTACCGGACTGACCGCCGGCGCATGGTTTGGCGAAGGCACCGTGCTCAAGAACGAGGCGAGGCGCTACGATGTGGTGGCGCTGCGCGATACGCGGATCGCGATCATGGACCGCAACACCTTCTTCTGGCTGTTCGAACACAGCGCGGGCTTCAATCGCTTTTTGGTGCGGCAGCTCAACGTGAGGGATTGCAAGGATACCGGCGAGTGCGCTGAGATCAGCGAAATCACCTCGGTCCAAAGGGGTCGCAAGTAAACTTCGTTTGCCACGATCGCACCTTGCCAACTTTGTCAATACGGGGCACGCCCGCAATTGATTGGATGGAGCTGCGCGGGTAGTATGAGCAACATTCCGCAATCAAAGGAATAATCCCCACACCATGCTAAAGGCGATTGCCATCGTCATACTCGCCATCGTGGGGTGGGGGCTTTGCGGCGCGACGGTCGGCGTCGGCCGCAAGGTTACAACGCTGCGCAATGCTCTCATTGCCCATGCGATCGCGGCGCCGATCATATTCGGCGCCGTATCCTTCGTCTATTTCAGGTGGTTTGGCGGCACGGGGCCGGCGACGACGGCCGCGCTGTTCCTTGCCATCGTCGTCTTTCTCGACGCGTTAGTGATCGCGCTGCTGGTCGAAAAGAGCTTCGACATGTTCCGCAGCGTCCTCGGCACATGGTTGCCGTTCGTGCTGATTTTCCTCGCTGTATGGATGACCGGAACCGTGATGACCGTTCCGTCTTGATCCGGGCGAGGCTTTCACCCGGTCAGGCTCTCAAACCTCGAGCCATTCCTTGCGCACTGCCTCGTTGGCTTTCAGTTCGGCGGGCGTGCCCTCGAACACGATGCGGCCATGGCCCATCACGTAGACGCGGTGCGATATCCGCATCGCGATCGAGAGTTTCTGCTCCACCAGCAGGATGGCGACGCCGCGCCGGGCGATTTCGGCGATGAGGTCACCGACCTGTTGCACGATGAGAGGGGCGAGCCCCTCGGTCGGCTCGTCGATCATGATGAGTTCGGGGTCGCCCATCAGCGTGCGGCAGATCGTCAGCATCTGCTTCTCGCCGCCCGAAAGCACGCCGGCTGAGGTGTCGGCCCGCGCGGCGAGATTCGGGAAACATCTTGAGCATGTCCTCGAGCCGCCATTTGCCGGGATGCCTAGTGTCCTTGATGCCAAGCAGCAGGTTCTGCCGCACCGTCAGGCCGGGGAAGATATCGCGATGCTCCGGAACGTAGCCAAGCCCGAGCCGCGCGATACGGTAGCTCGGCAATCCCGCGATGTCGCTGCCCTTGAACTTGATGGAGCCCTGCGGCGGCACTTCGCCCATGATCGCCTTCACCGTGGTCGAGCGGCCGACGCCGTTGCGCCCTAACAGGCTGACCACCTCGCCGGCGTCGATATGCATGTCGACGCCTTGCAGGATGTGGCTCTTGCCGTAATAGGCGTGCAGATCTGCGACCTCCAGCATCATGCGGCTTCCTCGCCGAGATAGGCTTCCCGCACCTTCGGATTGCCGCGAATTTCCTCCGGCGTTCCCGAGGCGATGATCTGGCCATAGACCAGGACCGAAATCCGGTCGGCGAGCCCAAACACCACGCTCATGTCGTGCTCGACGATCAGAAGGGTGCGGCCCTCGGTCAGTCGGCGGATCAGCGCCACCGCGCGTTCGGTTTCGGCGTGGCTCATGCCCGCGGTCGGCTCGTCAAGCAGAATCACGTCGGCGCCGCCGGCAACCGTGATGCCGATCTCGAGCGCGCGCTGCTCGGCATAGGTCAAAAGGCCCGCGGGCACGTCGCGCCGTGCGGTCAGGTTGATGTCGGCGAGAATTTTCGCGGTGCGTTCGCGCACTTGCGCCAGATTGTCGATATTCTTCCAGAACGCGTAACGCTGGCCGGTCGACCACAATACCGCGCAGCGAAGGTTCTCCCACACGCTCATATTGGCAAAGACGTTGGTGACCTGAAAGCTGCGCGACAGCCCGCGCCGGTTGATCTGATAGGGAGGTAGGCCCGAAATCTCCTCGCCGCGCAATTTAACGCTGCCCGAGGTCGGCGCCATGTATCCGCTGATCAGATTGAAGGTGGTCGATTTGCCGGCGCCGTTCGGACCGATCAGCGCGTGGCGTTCGCCCTGCGCCACGCTCAGACTGATATCCCTGAGAATGGCGATGTTGCCAAAGTTCTTCTTGATGGCGTTGAGTTCGATCGCAGCGCTCATGCGGCAACGCCTTTTTCACGCGCGAGGCTGGTGGCGTCGTTCCATGCATATGCGACCCAGGCCCAGGTCCTGCGCGCGGCCAGAAAGCCGCCGATCAGGAGAACGAGCGACATCGCCCACAGATATGGGCTCGCCGCATCGAAGCCGATGCCGAACGCCTTGATGTGGGAATCGTCGCCCGGGTTGACCGTGTAGTGCACGATCGTTTCCACCGCCAGTATGAAGCCGGCGATCATCGCCAGCGTCGGCACCAGCGCGATGAGGTAGCTCGGCAGCACCTTCAGCAGCGTGCCGGCCCTCAGCAGTGGGCGATGCATCATCAACAGTCCGGTAATGCCGCCCGGCGCGAACAACACCACCGCGATGAAGATCAGCCCGAAATAAAGCTGCCACACCTGCGTGAGATCGCTCAAGCCGAGCGACACGAAGGTGACGAAGATCGCGCCGACGATCGGTCCGATGAAGAAGCCAATGCCGCCGATATAGGTGGCGAACAAAACCGTTCCCGACTGCGCGGCCCCGAGATAGGCGGAATTGGCGATCTCGAAATTGATCGCCGCCAGTCCGCCCGCGATGCCGGCGAAGAATCCGGAGAAGCAGAACGCGAGATAGCGGACGACGTGCGGATTGTAGCCGACAAACTGGACGCGCTCGGGATTGTCGCGCACCGCGTTGCACATGCGCCCGAGCGGCGTGCGGGTCAGTGCATACATCGCGATCACCGCGATCAGGGTCCACGCCGCCACCAGGTAATAGATCTGGATCTGCGGGCCGAAATTCCAGCCGAATACCTTCAATAATTTGGTGCGGTTGGCGGAGACGCCGGCTTCGCCGCCGAAGAAAGTACGCAGGATCAGCGCGGAGGAGGCGATCAGCTCGGCAACGCCGAGCGAAATCATGGCAAACGCCGTTCCACTTCGCTGCGTCGATACCCAGCCGAGCAAGACGGCGAACAACAGTCCGGTCATGCCGCCGATCAGCGGGAGCGACCGGCAGCGGGATCGGCAGCTTGTTGGCGCCGATGATGTTGATGGCATGAATCACCAGAAAGCCGCCGAGGCCGTAATAGACCGCATGCCCGAACGACAGCATGCCGGTCTGGCCGAGCAGGATATTGTAGGACAGCGAGAAGATGATGGAGATGCCGATCAGGCTGAACGTCGTCAGCGATCCGCCGGAACCGAAGATCTGGGGCAGCAGCAAGAGTGCTGACCGCGGCCAAAACCCATAGACCATAGAATCTGAGCTTCTCGGCTTGCGGTCGGCAGCGGCGGCGCCACGATTGCTGCGATATCGCTCATGTGTCGCGCGTCCCGAGCAGGCCCATCGGGCGGAAGATCAGGATCAGCACCAGCAGCACGTAAGGCACGATCGGCGCGATCTGTGCGATCGTGACGCCCCAGATGTCGGCGAGCCAGGTCGAGGCATAGTCGGGGCTGAGCGGGCCGAAGGCGCCCGACAGCGAGCCGTTCATCGAGACCGCAAAGGTCTGCACCAGGCCGATCAGCAACGAGGCGACGAAGGCGCCGGGCAACGAACCCAATCCGCCGACCACGACGACCACGAACAGGATCGGGCCGAGCAGTCCTGCCATGTTCGACTGCGTCACCAGCGCAGGTCCCGCGATCACGCCGGCGACCGCGGCAAGCGCGGTGCCGACGCCGAACACCAGCATGAAGATGCGCCCGACATTGTGGCCGAGATGGCCCACCATGTGCGGATGGGTCAGTGCCGCCTGAACGATCAGGCCGATCCGCGTTTTCTTGAGGACGAGCAGAAGGCCTACGAAGATCGACGATCGACACCAGCAGCATGAACATCTTGTAGGCGGGATAGTTGGTGGAGAAAATCGTGAAGGCGGGGAAGTCGAGCGAGCGGGGGAATCGCGGAAATCGACCGGGCTCTTGCCCCAGATGATCTGCACGACTTCCTCGATCACGAAGGCAAGACCAAAGGTGAACAGAAGCTCCGCGACGTGGCCGTTCCGGTGCACGCGGCGCAGCCCGTAGCGCTCGACGCCGGCGCCGATCGCACCCGCAAGCAATGGAGCGATCAACAGCGCCGGCCAGAAGCCGAGCCACCGGCTGATCTGAAAACCGAAAAAGGCGCCGAGCATGTAGAAACTGGCGTGGGCGAAATTGAGCACGCCGAGCATGCTGAAGATGACGGTCAGGCCGCTGGCCATCAGGAACAGCAACATGCCGAACAGGACGCCGTTGAGCGTGGAGATGACGATCAGTTCAAGCACGGCAGCCCCGCTGAAGTTGGAAAGACGCATCCGCACCTAGAAATTTTGGGACGGATGCGTTCACGCGCAAACTGTCAGTTCGGCCGTTCCATCTTGCAGGTGGTCGGAAGCACGGTTGCGGGCGTATCGATCTTCGCCACAAGCTTCCAGCCCCAGCCGGTCTTCTCCTCGTCGAACGGTTCCCGCTCGCTGCGGTCGCCGAGCGAGGCGATGTAGATCGGCTGGAAGAACTGGTGATCGTCCTTGCGCATGTAGCCCTTGCCGCCGTCGAACACGTCGAATTCCATGCCTTCGAGGGCTGCCGCGACCTTCACCGGGTCGATCGACTTGGCCTTGTCGGCTGCCATCGCCAGCATGCGCATTTCGTTGACGGCGCGCGGATAGAACAGGCTGAAGTCATACTTTGCGCGGATCGCCTTCTCGAATGCCTGCGACGGCGGATTGTCGAGATTGGGGATGCCCTCGCCGACCGCGAACACCTGATGATTGAGGTTGGCCTGCTTGACCGCGGTCGGGCCGCCGGTGCCGCCGGCATAGTAAGTATACCAGTTCACCTTCAGCCCGGCGTCGGCGGCCGCTTTCAGCAGCAACGAGAAATCCTGACCCCAGTTGCCGGTCACGACGGTGTCGGCGCCCGATGCCTTGATCTTGGCGATGTAGGGCGAGAAATCGGTGATCTTCAAAAGCGGATGCAGTTCGTCGCCAACGATCTTGATGTCGGGCCGCTTGGCGGCGAGCATCGCCTTGGCCGCGGAGCGAACGGATTCGCCGAACGAATAATCCTGATTGATCAGATAGACGTTTTTGATCGCAGGCACCGTCTTCATGTAGTTGGTGAGCGCTTCCATCTTGATGTCGGAATTGGCATCCCAGCGGAAATGCCAGAAGCTGCATTTCGCGTTGGTCAAGACCGGATCGACCGCGGCATAGTTGAAGTACAGCACTTCCTTGCCCGGGATTGCGCTCATTGTATTTGGTCACGAAATCCGACAGCGCGCCGGCAACCGACGAACCGTTGCCCTGGGTAAGGTAGCGCACGCCGGCGTCGATCGCCTTCTGCGCCTGGATCAGGCTTTCCTGCGGATTGGTCTTGTTGTCGAGCGGAACGATCTCGACCTTCCTGCCCTGGATGCCGCCCTTGGCGTTCACCTCGTCGGCGAGAAACTGGAACGTCTTCAGGCCGACTTCGCCGATGCTGGCGCCGCCGCCCGACAAGGGATCGATATAACCGATCTTGAGCGTCTCCTGCGCCATGGCGCTGGCGCAAAGCATCGGTAGCGCAAGGAGCGCGGCCATCATGGATTTAGCATGTTATTCCTCCCTTGAGGTTACTTTTTCTTGGCTGTTCTTTTTGGACGGGCCGGCCGCTGGAACGGCCTGGATTTCAGTGATCTTCGCGGCCCTGCTTTCGGACGATTGTGGGCCAAGGCTTCCAAACCCGCAAGCCCGCCGCCCGGCGGTTGCGACGTCAGGCCTTTTGATCTCATTTGCTTGGAGGAACAGGGTCATGGTAGGGGTTTGCACGGCCCGGTCTTGCGCCCGTA
The DNA here is from genome assembly GCA_963722265.1 of uncultured Alphaproteobacteria bacterium. Taxonomy (GTDB): domain Bacteria; phylum Pseudomonadota; class Alphaproteobacteria; order Rhizobiales; family Xanthobacteraceae; genus Bradyrhizobium. The sequence goes on from CAVRKR010000009.1 coordinate 61,396, forward strand.
GGGCCCAGTTTCACGGGCGGGTCCAGCGCAATGCCTTTGGTTTGTCGTCGTTGATTGCCTTTCTGGCAGTCCCGGCGCGTTGTCGGAGTGAAAATGGCGGTTCAGGATTCGAAGCGGCGCGTGGCGCTGATCACCGGCGTCACGGGGCAGGACGGCGCCTATCTCGCCGAATATCTGCTCGGCCTCGGCTATACCGTGCACGGCGATCAAGCGGCGGTCGTCTTCGTTCAATACCGCGCGCATCGATCATCTCTACGAGGACCCGCATACCGGCAATGTGCCGTTCCTGCTGCATTATGGCGACATGACGGATTCGACCAATCTGATCCGGCTGATGCAGCAGATCCGGCCGACCGAGATCTACAATCTGGCGGCGCAGAGCCATGTCGGCGTCAGCTTCGAAAGCCCGGAATATACCGCCAATGCCGACGCGATCGGCGTGCTGCGGCTGCTGGAGGCGATCCGAATTCTCGGCATGGAGAAGGAGACGCGCTTCTACCAGGCCTCGACCTCGGAACTGTACGGCCTGGTGCAGGAGGTTCCGCAGAAGGAAACCACGCCGTTCTATCCGCGCTCGCCCTATGGCGTCGCCAAGCTTTACGGCTACTGGATCACGGTGAACTACCGCGAGGCCTACGGCATGTTCGCTTCCAACGGCATCCTGTTCAACCATGAGAGCCCGATCCGCGGCGAGACCTTCGTGACGCGCAAGATCACCCGCGGCATCGCCCGCATCGAGACCGGCCTGGAAGAGACGCTCTATCTCGGCAATCTCGACGCCAAGCGCGACTGGGGCCATGCGAGGGATTATGTCGAGGGCATGCACATGATCCTGCAGGCCGATGCGCCGGATGATTTCGTGCTGGCGACCGGCGAGACGCGCTCGGTGCGCGAATTCGTCGAGCTTGCCTTTGCCGAAGTCGGCCGCAGCATCGAGTGGCGCGGCAAGGGGTCGAGGAAACCGGCGTCGACAAGAAATCCGGCAAGACCCTCGTGCGCATCGATCCGACCTATTTCCGCCCCACCGAAGTCGATCTTCTGATCGGCGACGCCAGCAAGGCGCGGCAAAAGCTCGGCTGGAAACCGAAGACGAGCTTTGCCGATCTCGTCAAGCAGATGGTGGCCGGCGATCTTGCGATCGCGCGGCTCGAGGTTGCCAATGGCAAACACCCCGTTTGAACTGAAGGGCAAGACGGTCTTCGTCGCCGGGCACAAAGGCATGGTCGGCGGCGCTTTGGTGCGCCGGCTTGCGCAAGAAGATGTCGAACTGCTGACCGCCATCCGCAGCGAGCTCGATCTGCGCGACCAGGCCGCGGTGTTCAACTGGTTCGCCAAAAAGCGCCCGCAGGCGGTGTTTCTGGCGGCGGCGAAGGTCGGCGGCATCGTCGCCAACAACACGCTGCGTGGCGAATTCATCTACGACAATCTGATCATCGCCGCCAATGTGATCCACGCCGCGCACATCAACGGCGCCGAGAAGCTGATGTTTCTCGGCTCGTCCTGCATCTATCCGAAACTCGCGCCGCAGCCGTTGCGGGAAGATTCGATGCTGACCGGGCCGCTCGAGATGACCAACGAGCCCTATGCGATCGCCAAGATCGCCGGCATCAAGATGGTGGAGGCCTATCGCAGCCAGTATGGATGCGACTTCATCAATGTGATGCCGACCAACCTGTACGGCCCGGGCGACAATTATCACCCCGAATACAGCCACGTCGTCGCCGCCTTGATCCGCAGGTTTCACGAGGCGAAGCTATCCGGTGCATCCGACGTCGTGGTCTGGGGCACCGGCACGCCGCGGCGGGAATTCCTCTATGTCGACGATCTCGCGGATGCCTGCGTTTACCTGATGAAGAATTATTCTGACGGCGAACTGGTCAATATCGGCACCGGCGAGGACATCACGATTGCCGAATTCGCCCGCGTGGTGACCGCCGTCGTCGGCTACACCGGCGCGATCCGCTTCGACCCCTCGCGGCCGGACGGCACGCCGCGCAAATTGCTCGATGTCAGCCGGCTTGCCAAACTCGGCTGGCGCGCGCGCACTTCGCTCGAGGATGGAATCAGGCTCGCGTATCGGGCGTTTCTCGCCGAACATCACCAGGGTGTGAACGCCTGATTGAGACTACCTGACTAGCTTGCGGCCCTTTTCGCCTTGAGCGATGCCGCCTTGAACCACGTCGTGCCGTCATCGAGGCTGAGGTCGTTGGTCCAATCGAAGCTATCCGCTTCGATGTTGAAGAAGCGTATGCGTCCCCGCGCCGCAGCGCCCGAAGGGTCGCGGCCCCTGACGTCAAGCCACAGTTCTCCGTCCTTCGATTGGCCGTGCCACTCGGAAATCATCGACGATTGCAAAGCCGCGAGACCGACGATTTCCCAACGCGCCGTCGTTTCGCAATAGGTGCGCAAAGTGACAAAGGACGAGGCCGCAAGTCCGTCGGGCAGACGCACCTGAAAATCGTCGACGATCATTCGTCCATCATTGATCGACCTGGCGCTCCAATGCGCCTAGTACTGCATCATCGGCGAACCATCGGGCTTGTAACGCACGCCGTCGCAGTCCCATTCACCGACGAGAAAATCGAACTGCCGGCCCTCCGGCGGTGCTCCCTTGAGAAATCGCGCGACATCGGGCGGCAATTGCGGCGGCGGATTGGTCGTCGACATCAGGGTCTCCGTCAGGCGTCATCAATGATAGCGTCTGTTGATTGCCACAGTTTCGCTGGTCGGTTCAATCGACGCGTGATGTTCGAAAATTCCGGAGGACGGATAATTTTCCTTCCTTGCCGGCCTGACAGTGAGCAGGGCGCGGTCAGGGCGGTCGTTGCCCTGCCGCAAGCGCTAGGCGTTTTGCGTGAGCCCTACCGGTGCTTAGTGTCGAACAATCGTGTCACTGGAGCAGGTAGCCGACCCCGCCGCGAATGGCGTCGACCGTCAGTCGGCCGCTCTGCCACACGATATGATTTTTGATCAGGCTTTGTCGCTAAGTGGCGGAACTCGCGATCATGTCGGTGATCATGGGATAGTCGGATGCGCGCGGTCGGCGATACTGGGCCAGGTCGAAATAGGCAGCGGAATGATCTTTCGGTCGTTCCTGAGTTGTCATTGCAAGGAGCGATAGCGACGAAGCAATCTATCCTTATGCGTGTGGCATCATGGATTGCTTCGCTTCGCTCGCAATGACAGCATTGCCTATCTCACGTTGCGCGGCGGCGTCTTCCCGAGCGCTGTCGCCATCGCCGAGATCAGCGGCTTCATGAAGAAGGCGTCGTTGGCGGGATAGATGTCGGTGCGCAGGCCGTGCGATTTGAGTTCGTCGGAAACGGCCGGGCCGACGGACGCGATCGGCGTTTTTGCCAACCCCTCGCGCAAGCGCGCTTCAACGCCCTTGGCCCGCGCCACTTCAATCAGGCGGCGAATTTGCCCGAGATTTGTCAACGCGATCGCATCGATCCGCCCTTCCGCCATCTCCTCGATCGCGGTGACGATGTTGGCGTCGGCGGCTTGCGCGTCGTAGACGTAGGGCGTGATGGCATCGACCTTCGGCGCCTTGCGCGGTGATCGCGCCGATCAGCGCTGCCGTGATCCTTGTCCGGATAAAGCTGCAGGCCGACGCGATGGCCCTTCAGGTCGACCCGCGCCAGCATCTCGGCGACGCCTTCGGAGGTCGGCTTCTCCGTCGTCACCTGCGGCTCCAGCCCGATCTCGCGCAGCGCCCGGCCAGGCTTTGGGCCACGGGCGAATTTTCGCGGCCTTGCCGAGGGCTGCGATGAAACCCTGTTCGGCATTGATGCGGCGGGCGACCTTCACCAGGCGGCGCAGGCCTTCGCCCGTCATCAGCACCAGATCGTCGAAGGGTCTTTCGATGCAGCGGGCAATCCAGGCCTCGACCGGCGCCGGGTCGGGTACATCGTGGATCGTAAACATCGGACATTGCAGCACGTCCGCGCCTTGCTCGGCGAGCAGGCGGGAAAACTGCGCTTCCTCGCGCGTTTCCAGGATCAGGATGCGGTAGCCGTTCAGTCTTTCAGCCATGTTCGTGCCGCCGATATCGCGCAGCCGTGATTGATTTAAATTCCGATTGCCGTCCGTTTGTTCATCATGATCCCTTAGCCGGGATTGGCGCAAGGCCGTCGCGGGTGATAGAGCAGGGCGCTCGTCGCTGTTCCCTGCCGAAATTGTAGTCAAACCGCAAATGACCGATCATCAATTCGTATTGACGCTCTCCTGTCCGGACCGCCCCGGAATCGTCTCCGCGGTGTCGACGTTTCTTGCCCATAACGGGCAGAACATTCTCGATGCCCAGCAGTTCAATGACGTCGAGACCGGCCATTTCTTCATGCGCGTGGTGTTCAATGCCGCCGATCTCGCCGTCAACCTGTCGGCGCTGCAGACCGGCTTCACCGCGATCGCCGATCGCTTCGGCATGGACTGGCAGATGCGCGACCGCGCCAGCCGCCGCCGTGTGATGCTGCTGGTCTCGAAATCCGATCATTGCCTTGCCGATATTCTCTATCGCTGGCGCACCGGCGAACTCGAGATGATCCCGACCGCGATCGTCTCCAATCATCCGCGCGAGACTTACGCCAGTCTCGATTTCGGCGACATCCCGTTTCACTATCTTCCGGTGACGAAGGAGACGAGGGCCGCGCAGGAGTCCGCGATCTGGGATCTGGTCGATCAAACCAAGACCGACCTCGTGGTGCTGGCGCGCTACATGCAGATCCTGTCGAACGAGATGTCGGCCAAACTCTCCGGCCGCTGCATCAACATCCACCACTCGTTCCTGCCGGGCTTTAAGGGCGCGCGGCCCTATCATCAGGCCCATGCGCGCGGCGTCAAACTGATCGGCGCCACCGCCCATTATGTCACCAGCGACCTCGACGAAGGGCCGATCATCGATCAGGACGTCGAGCGCATCAGCCACCGTGATACGCCCGACGATCTCGTCCGCAAGGGCCGCGATATCGAACGCCGCGTGCTGGCGCGCGCGATGCGCCATCATCTGGAGGATCGTGTGATCCTCAATGGCCGCAAGACCGTGGTGTTCATGGATTAGGCGGCGCTTTCGTTACGCAGGCCGCTCGCTATGTGTCCCGTTTGCGATGCGGATCGTACTTCGAGAGCACGTCCTTGAGGTAATCCCGGCTTTTCCATTCGGGTGCCGGCGGCTCGTATCCGGGTCGAGGAACGAACGGATTTTCCGGGACGGAGGCGGACGCGCCCATCAGGTCTGGAATGTAGCGCGGGCAGTTCGGGAAGATCTCGCAGTTGACGCGGACGACGACTTTCGCGCCATGGTGCCGGCCAAGCGTTTCCGCGCGCTCGTCGATCGTTGCCTTGCCTCGGATGCGCGTGCGAAACGACTTGCCGTCGAAGCGCACGAACAACAATCCGACGTTCGGGTTGCGGTGAATGTTGCCGAGCGTGCGGTACATGTTGTTGCCGTCATACTCGGGGTATTCGAGCGTGTCGGGCCCGGTGATCTTGACGAAGCCGGGATCGCCCGAGCGCATCGAACAATCGACGTTGTCCCGATAGCTCGTGGCGATGAAAAAGAATCGCGCTTTTTCGATGAGCTGGCGGTCCTGCTCCCAGAACTCGAAGTGGAGGCGATGCTTCTCGAGGCCGTCGGCGACACGGCGGCCGTCGAAGCGGTCCTGCAGCTCACGCATGCCGTCGTGGTAGAAGGGCGCGCGGTCGATCGGGTCGGTCATTGGGGCTCCGAGGCTCGCTTGCGGCATGTCTTGCTTCTTAACAGACCACAGCCCCTGACGCGACGGGAGTGCCGCCTGGAGCGGCGGTCCTGATTTAAGTCAGAACCGCCGCTCTAATCTTTTGTCTTGACGCGTTTTCTTCACGAGAACCGGCTTCCACTTCGCTCGAAAACGCTCTAGTGGACGGGATCGAGCGACTGCGGTGACGACGATGCGGGAGCTGCGGCATTGGCGTCGGCCGCAGGCTCAAGGCGCTTGCGCTCCTGTTCCTTCATATAGGCATCGTATTCCGGAGTGCCCCGCCGCGGCGGCACGCCGGGCGGCAGGCCGCCGGCCCATTGCGGCAAATAATCGCCCACGCTGGCCGAAAGCTTCTCGTTGATCGACGAGCAGCCACCCAGGGCAAGGCCTGCGAGCATCAAAGCAAAGATCGCGGCGATATGGTGGACGCGGATTGGCATCGGCAGAACGTTAAGACCCTTCGCCTTTAAAAAAGATGGATTTAGGGCCGGTTGGCCCGGTCCGAAGCCCCCAGGACCCACAGCCGCCGGCAGAGGCCCGACTTCAGGGGCATCCGGTACCATGGATCATTTCAAGGCCGTCCGGCTTCTTTGTTGACAAGACCATTTTCTTTGTACATTCGTACAAATGAAATCGGACGATACCCAGGTAAGCTGAAACTCTATCATGGACAACGCAAGCTTGGCGCTACGGGTGAGCTACGTTGGGAGGAGACCAATCGTTGCGGTCCATCGGTGACGCGAGAATGCTCGGGCGGGGAAACGCCGTTGGGCGGGAGTTCACCATTGAGGTATCAAGACACCTAAAGAAGGGCTCTGCATGAGAGCATCGCCACACTAGCAGCGGCGCGGTTTGTCGGGATGCGCGCCGTTCGTTGAATTGACGACAGGGCCACCGCGGATGCCATCTCGCCATGGTATGGCCGCCAAAAAAACAGGAAACGTGAGGCAAGGCCCCACTTCGAGCCAAATATCGATCAGGGAGAAACGTTCATGTTTGTTCGCAGTCAAATGTTGCTGGCCGCTGGCGTTGTTGCCGTCGTCGCGTTTGCGTCCGCGGCGCGGGCCGAAGACCCCGTCAAGATCGGCCTGATCGTGCCGATGACCGGTGGTCAGGCCTCAACCGGCAAGCAGATCGACAATGCGGTCAAGCTTTACATGCAGCAGCACGGCGACACGGTCGCCGGCAGGAAGATCGAAGTCATCCTCAAGGACGATGCCACGCTTCCGGATAACACCAAGCGCCTCGCCCAGGAACTGATCGTCAACGACAAGGTGAATTTCATCGCCGGTTTTGGCATCACGCCCGCGGCGCTTGCCGCGGCACCGCTCGCGACGCAGGCCAAGGTGCCGGAAATCGTCATGGCGGCCGGCACCTCGATCATCACCGAGCGCTCGCCCTATATCGTGCGCACCAGTTTTACGATGGCGCAATCAAGCACCATCATCGCGGACTGGGCGGTGAAGAACGGCATCAAGAAGGTCGCAACCCTGACCTCGGACTACGCGCCCGGCAACGACGCGCTGAATTTCTTCAAGCAGAACTTTACCGCCGGCGGCGGCGAGATCGTCGAAGAGGTCAAGGTGCCGCTCGCCAATCCCGATTTCGCGCCGTTCCTGCAGCGGATGAAGGATGCCAAACCCGATGCCATGTTCGTGTTCGTGCCGGCGGGGCAGGGCGGTAGTTTCATGAAACAATATGCCGAGCGCGGGCTCGACAAGGCAGGCATCAGGGTGATCGGCCCCGGCGACGTCACGGACGATGATCTCCTGAACAACATGGGCGACGCAGTGCTCGGCACCGTCACCGCGCATCTTTACTCGGCGAGCCATCCCTCCGCGATGAACAAGGAGTTCGTCGCCGCCTACAAGAAAGCGTTCAACCAGCGCCCCGGCTTCATGGCGGTGGGCGGATATGACGGCATTCACCTGATTTACGAGGCGTTGAAAAAAACCGGCGGCAAGACCGACGGCGATGCGCTGATCGCCGCCATGAAGGGGATGAAATGGGAAAGCCCGCGCGGGCCGATCTCGATCGATCCGGAAACCCGCGACATCGTGCAGAACATCTACATCCGCAAGGTCGAGAAGGTCGGCGGCGAACTCTACAACGTCGAATTTGCGACCTTCGAGGCCGTCAAGGACCCCGGCAAGACCAAGAAATGACGCGAAGCGTTATCCCGGGGCGCGGGCGAAGCCCGCGAACCCGGGATCCCGAAATTGTTGATCAAAGATTCCGGGTTCAGCGCTGACGCGCTGCCCCGGAATGACGACTGTCTCGCAAAGGTTCGCCGCGGCCCATGACCTCGCTGTTCACCATCCTGTTCGACGGCGTCGCCTATGGCATGTTGCTGTTCGTTCTCGCCTGTGGGCTGGCGGTGACGCTCGGATTGATGAACTTCGTCAATCTGGCGCATGGCGCGTTTGCGATGGCCGGCGGTTATGTCTGCGCGGTGCTGGTCAATCAATCCGGCTGGCCGTTCTTCGTCGCGCTCCCGCTTGCCTTTGTCGCAAGCGCGTTGATTGGCGCTGCGTTCGAGCGCGCGCTCTATCGTCACCTCTACACGCGAAGCCATCTCGATCAGGTGCTGTTCTCGATCGGCCTCGTCTTCATGTCGGTGGCGGCGGTCGACTACATCATGGGATCGTCGCGGATCTTCATCAAACTCCCATCCGCGCTCGAAGGACAGATCGATTTCTTCGGCGTCGGCATCGGCCGCTATCGGCTGATGATCATCGTGATCTGCGGCCTCCTGACATCGGGCCTGCAACTGATCCTGGCGCGCACCCGCTTCGGCAGCCGGCTGCGCGCCGCGGTCGATGATCCCCGCGCGGCGATCGGGCTCGGCATCAACGTGCCGCAGGTGTTCGCCTTCACCTTCGCGTTCGGCTGCGGCCTTGCCGGTCTCGGCGGCGCGCTGAGCGCGGAGATCCTCGGGCTCGATCCGTATTTTCCGCTGAAGTTCATGATCTACTTCCTGATCGTGGTGACGGTCGGCGGCTCCTCCAGCATCACCGGGCCTTTTCTTGCTTCGCTGCTGCTCGGCATCGGCGACGTCGCCGGCAAATATTACGTGCCGAAGATGGGGCCGTTCGTGATCTACACCATCATGATCGCGATCCTGATCTGGCGTCCGAACGGCCTGTTCGGCCGCACCGCCGCGCGTTGAGCGGCAGTACGGTGGATTTGACACTCGCCACAGAATTTCCGGCGGCGCTCATGGCGAATGTCAAATCCAAAACCGTACTGCAACTGATATTTGCTGGTGTCTCTTTGGTTCTGACATTCGTAAGAGAGCTCGCCGCAACATGATACGAATGTCAGAACCAGGACATCAGTCTAACGCGCCATCCGACGTCGGACTTTACGCCGGGCATCACGCGCGCTGGCACTGGGGCGAGATCGCGTTCTGGTGCCTGGCGCTGGCCTGCGCTTTCCTGTTTCCGTCCCGCTTCCTGATCATGACCGAGATCGTGCGGCTTGCGCTGTTTGCGCTGTCGCTCGACCTGATCCTCGGCTATGCCGGCATCGTTTCGCTCGGACATGCGGCGTTCTTCGGCGTCGGCGCCTATTGCGCGGGCCTGCTCGCGCTGCACGGCATCATCACCGAGCCCGTGGTGGCGCTGGTGGCGGCCGGACTTGTTGCGATGGCCGTCGGCTTTCTCACGAGCTTCCTGGTGATCAGGGGCGTCGACCTGACCCGGTTGATGGTGACGCTCGGGATCGCGCTTCTCCTGGAGGCGCTGGCCGAGCGCTATTCCAACATCACCGGCGGCACCGACGGACTGCAGGGCATCGAGATCGCGCCGATCCTTGGCCTGTTTGCTTTCGACATGTTCGGCAAGGTCGGCTTCTTCTATTCGCTCGCAACATTGTTCGTGCTGTTCCTGTTGGCGCGGCGGATCGTGCATTCGCCGTTCGGCCTTTCGCTTCGCGCGATCAAGAACAACCCGCTGCGGGCGGCCGCCGTCGGCGTCCCGGTCAACCGCCGCCTGATCGCGGTCTATACGCTCGCGGCCTTCTATGCCGGCGTTGCCGGCGCGCTGTTCACCCAGACCACGGCGCTGGCTTCGCTCGACGTATTCGCCTTCGAACGTTCCGCCGACCTGATGCTGGTTCTGGTGATCGGCGGCACCGGCTATCTCTACGGCGGACTGATCGGCGCGGTGATATTCAAGATGCTGCAGGAGTTCTTTTCCAACATCACGCCGCAATACTGGCAGTTCTGGATCGGCCTCGTGCTCGTCGTGATCGTGCTGGTCGGCCGCGCGCGCCTGCACAGGTGGATGCTGTTTGTGCCGAATCTGATCATCCGGCAGTTCGGCGGCGGCAAGGCCATCGTCGCGATCCCCGAGAGCGACGCGTCATGAGCATCGCGCTGGAAACCAAGGGGCTGGAAAAACAGTTCGGCGGGCTGAAGGTCACGCGCGACCTGTCGCTGAGAATCGAGCAGGGCGCCCGCCATGCGCTGATCGGCCCGAACGGCGCCGGCAAGACCACCGTCATCAATCTCTTGACCGGCGTGCTCAAGCCCGATGCCGGGCGCATCGTACTGGAAGGAAACGATATCACGGACTTGCCGTTGCATGTCCGCGTGCTGCGCGGCCTGTCGCGCACCTTCCAGATCAACCAGCTCTATCCAGATTTGACGCCGATCGAGACCATTGGGCTTGCGGTCTCCGAGCGGCTCGGCCGTGGCGGCGACTGGTGGCGGGTGATGGGCACGCGCGACGACGTCAATTCCGAGATCGCCGCGAACCTTGCGCGGTTCAATCTGCTCGACGTGATGAACCAGCCGACCGCGACGCTGCCTTACGGCAAGCAGCGTCTTCTGGAAATCGCGGCTGCAATTGCCACCAAACCGCGCATGCTGCTGCTCGACGAGCCCGCCGCCGGCGTTCCCGAAAGCGAACGCCACGACATTCTCGCGGCCGTATCCGCGCTCCCGCGCGACGTCACCGTGCTACTGATCGAGCACGACATGGACCTGGTATTTTCGTTCGCCGACCGGATTTCGGTGCTCGTCAGCGGTGCGCTGCTGGTCGAGGGTGCGCCGGACGAGGTCGCGCGCGATAGCAGGGTCAAGGCGGTCTATCTCGGCGAGGCCGCCGATGGCTGATTTCCTTTGCATCGAGAATTTGCGCGCCGGCTATGGCGAGGCGGTAGTGCTACCCGGCATGTCGCTGCGCCTGCCGGAGGGTGAGGTGCTGGCGCTGTTGGGCCGCAACGGCACCGGCAAGACCACGCTGATCAATTCGATTGTCGGCATCACCCGCCGCTTTGGCGGCACGATCGCGCTTAATGGCCGCGACCTCACGGCAATGCGGCCCGACCAGCGGGCGCGCGCGGGCATTGGCTGGGTGCCGCAGGAGCGCAACATCTTCCGCTCGCTGACGGTGGAGGAGAACATGACCGCGGTCGCCCAGCCGGGGCCGTGGACGTTGGAAAAAGTCTACGAAATGTTTCCGCGGCTGAGGGAGCGTCGCAACAATTTCGGCAACCAGCTTTCCGGCGGCGAACAGCAGATGCTGGCGGTCGGCCGCGCGCTCACGCTCAATCCGAAAGTCCTGCTGCTGGACGAGCCGACCGAGGGACTGGCCCCGATCATCGTCGAGGAACTGCTTAAGGCCCTCGGCGCCATCACCCGCGCCGGCGGCATCTGTTCCATCATCGTCGAGCAGAACGCGCAAAAGATTCTGGGGCTCGCCGACCGTGTTGTGATATTGGAACGCGGCGCGATCGTGCATGATGCCGCCAGCCACGCGCTGAAGGCCGATCCCGCGGTGCTGGAGCGCCATTTGGGTGTGGCTGGCAAGACGTAATGACGTTTCTTTCGTCATTGCGAGCGAAGCGAAGCAATCCATGGTCGCCCGAAAAATGGATTGCTTCGTTGCTGACAGTCCTCGCAATGACGAGTCAAAAATGTTCTAATTGCAAAATGAAAGATCCGCAGGAGTAACAGCCATGCAAAGAACAAGAGCCCCTTTCCGCGCCGACGAGGTCGGCAGCCTGTTGCGGCCGGAAAAGATCAAGGAGGCGCGCGCCAAGCTTGAGAAGGGCGAGATCTCGGTGGAGGATTTGCGCAAGGTCGAGGATATGGAGATCGAAAAGGTCGTGCACCGGCAGGCCTCGACCGGGCTCAAACTCGCAACCGACGGCGAATTCCGCCGCTCCTGGTGGCATTTCGATTTCCTGTCCAAGCTGACCGGCTGCGAATTGTTCCATCCCGAGGAGGGCATCCAGTTCGCTGGGGTTCAGACCCGGCACGACGCGGTGCGCGTGATCGGCAAGCTGGATTTTCCAGACGATCACCCGATGCTCGCGCATTTCAAATTCCTGAAAAAGCAATGCGAGGTCGCCCATGTGATGCCGAAGATGACGATCCCGTCACCCTCGGTGCTGCACTTCCGCGGCGGCCGCAAGTCGATCTCGAAGGAGATCTATCCCGACCTCGATGTCTTCTTCCAGGATCTCGCCAAAACCTATCGCAAGGCGGTGAAGGCCTTCTACGACGCTGGTTGCCGCTATCTGCAGCTCGACGACACCGTGTGGGCTTATCTTTGCTCGCAGGATGAGCTCAGCAAGCTGCGGGCCCGCGGCGAGAGCGTCGACGATCTGCAGGAGATTTACGCACGTGTGATCAACTACGCGCTCGCCGAGCGCCCCGCCGACATGACCATCACCACGCATGTCTGCCGCGGCAATTTCCGCTCCACCTGGATTTCGTCCGGCGGCTATGAGCCGGTGGCCGAGACCTTGCTCGCGCGCACCGATTACGACGGCTATTTCCTCGAATATGATTCCGAGCGCGCCGGCGGCTTCGAGCCGCTGCGTTTCCTGCCCAAGGGCAACAAGATCGTGGTGGTCGGGGTCGTCACTTCCAAGAGCGGCCAGCTCGAAAAGAAGGACGATATCAAGCGGCGGCTTCTCGAAGCAGCCAAGTTCGTCCCGCTCGAACAGCTCGCGCTGTCGCCGCAATGCGGCTTTGCCTCTACCGAGGAGGGCAACATCCTGACCGAGGATGAACAATGGGCCAAACTTCGCCTCGTGGTCGAAGTCGCGCAGGAAGTGTGGGGGAAGTAGGACTCAGCGGCGCGCGCAGTTAAGACGAGCCAATACGGGTGAGGAATGCCTTCGATCGCATCGGCTTTGCTGGCTGCCGCGGTGGTGTTCGTCGCGATCTTCGTGGGCTGGCGGGTCGCATCGAACTGGCGTGCGATTTCGTGCCCGCCTTGGCTTGCCTGGCTGGTCGAGATCGACAATCCGTTTTTCGCGAGCACGCGCGCAAAAACCATCATCGCGCATCTTGATCTCAAGCCGGGAATGCGGGCGCTGGATGCCGGCTGCGGGCCGGGTCGGCTGACGATTCCGATGGCGGCGAAGGCAGGGCCTGAGGGGCGTGTCGTCGCGCTCGATCTGAGTTCGGCGATGCTCGACCGCGTAAAACGCAAGGCGCAACGGGCCGGGCTTGCCAATATCGAGCTTCGTCAGGCCAGAATCGGAAACAACGAATTGCATTTCGGCGCGTTCGATCGGGCGGTTCTGGTCGCCGTGCTCGGCGAAATCTCCAACCGGCAAACCGCGCTCTGGGAAATCTTTGACGCCTTGAAACCCGGCGGAATCTTGGCGGTCGCGGAAGTGATCGCTGACCCGCACTTTCAAAGGCGAAGCAAGGTGATTACCCTCGCCACCAGCGTCGGCTTTCGCAAGAAGCGCCAGGCCGGAGGGCCGCTCGCCTATGTGATCTACTTCGAAAAGCCGGCCTGATTGAATCTGAAAGACGTTTTCGAAAAACAGATGGACGACAAATTTGCAGAATCCCGACGCGACCGTTGTAGGGGCCGGTCCGGCCGGGCTTGCATGTGCCGCAACGATGCGCGGCGCGGGGCTCGACGTCGCTTGCTCGAGAAATCCGACAATCTCGGCTCGGCATGGCGGCGGCAATATGATCGCCTCGATCTCGCATCTGTGATGCTTCTCACATTTCCGGACACGGCAGATTGTAATATTGTGGCCGTATCCTTCGGGAGGGGCTTATGCATCGAAACATGCTATTCGCCTTTTTTGCCGCTGTTTTCTTCAGCGCTCTGGTAACTCCTGCCTTCGCCGACAATCGAGTTGCACTTGTCATCGGCAATAGCGCCTATGCCCATGCACCGTATCTGCCGAATCCTGTCCACGATGCCGAAGATGTGGCTGCAGCGCTCAAGCGATCAGGCTTTGAGATCATCGTTGCGACCGATCTCGATAAGGCCGGAATGGATGAGGCAACCATTAAATTCGCCCGGGCCGCGCGTACCGCCGACGTGGCGATGTTTTACTACACCGGGCATGCGCTGCAGTTCGGAGGGATGAATTACCTCGTGCCGGTCGATGCCCAGTTGAACGACGAGGCAGACCTGCGGCGCATGGTTCGGGTCGACGATGTCATTGCCGACATGCAGCAGGCCAAGAATTTGCGCATCCTTGTGCTGGATTCTTGCCGCGACAACCCACTCGCCGAGCAATTGAAACGCTCGGTCGGGATCGCCCGCAGCACCAGCGTCGGACGAGGTCTTGCAAAAATCGATAGCCCGGAAGGTATGATCGTCGCGTATGCGACACAGCCCGGGCGCACGGCTGACGATGGTGACGGTCGCAACAGCCCATATACAGCCGCGTTCCTCAGGAACGTCGAGGCGAAGGAAGAGGTAGGCACAATTTTCCGCCGCATAAGCGCCGATGTTTATCAAGCGACCCATCAAACGCAGCTTCCAGAGCTGTCCCTATCGCTGATTGGAGAGTTTTATCTGAACGGCAGATTGCAGATCACCGCGACCGCAACTACGACGCCTGCACCAGTCGATCCTTGCGCAACCGCAAGCGACCATTGGAAGAGTACCGAGGCTATCAATACAAAAGCAGCATATGAAGATCACCTCGCGCGCTTTTCGACCTGTTCATTCGCGAGTCTCGCCCGAACCAGAATTGCTGCATTGTCGATACCAGACTCGGAAAAAGACAAGCGACGTTATGATGGAATCTGGCTGGGACATCTTGTCTGCGAACCCACTCCTTCTGGATTGCCCGGCTGGAAGACTGAACTCACCGGAAGGGTCACTGACGGCGTCTTCCACGCGGAGTATGGTCGGGTCGGCAAGCCCGGTTCACAAACCTTCGATGGAACTATTGAACCAGATGGGACGGTAGACATTTTGCAGAAAGGCTGGAGCGGCCAGAGGGATCCCTTTCACCGCCCGCTCGGTACAGAATTCAACAACAAGTATCTCACCAAATTCGACGGCTCCCATGCAATTGGCACCAGATCCGACCGCGCCTCCTGCAACGTGAATTTCACGAAGCGCTAGGACGCGATTGACGCCGCGGAAAAAAGCAGGCAGCTCAGCGTCCCAACGACCTGTTCTTCTGCACGAACCAGTAGAGGACCGCACCGACGGCCGCGCTGGATAAAGGCCGATATCGGCAAGCTGCCCGGCGTTGAAATCGGCGATCGCGATGTCGTATTCGCCCTTGTCGTAGTAGGCCGAGCCGCGCATATTGTAGAGTGCGACCTGTCCGCCTTGCAGCCGTAGCGCCTCGGTGGTGTCCGCGATCACCTGCGAATAGTTGCCTTTCTTGTTCCAGCCGACCGCGCGCCAGAAATAGATAGTGGCAAGCTGGCCGCCCGAAAACACCTTCAATGCGATGATCTGGTTGCAGGCGTCGATTTGCTGATCGGCCGGAGTGATGTCGGTCGTGCACAGCGGCCCAAGCTGTAAACGGGACTGAGCGAGGGAGTCCGGCGACCACAGCGCGGCGGCGAGAAAGGCGATCATCAATAGCGAGCGGCGCATGCAGCCTCGGTGAGCAGCCGACATCCATTGGTTTGTCGCTGCTCTTGGCAGAGGAGTTCAAGCTGACCGGTTTAGTTCTTGCGATGGGTCCGGCCATCCAGATACGCCACGTTATTTTAGCCTCTCGTTGCAGGATCTCGATCGAATTCGCTGAATAGCGAACGATTAATCGCGAGGACATATGATCCCGCACTGCATATCGAGTACAAGCTGCAGTTCTTCAATCAAAGTTTGCCACGACGCCGCGCTCGCCAGAAAGCGGGCTCGGCTTGCCTGCGCAGAGATGTTACCGCAACCGAGCTTACAAAAGCGAGCGGAAACCCAGCCCTCCAATCTATTGGTGCACCCTGGTAATCAGCGGTTAGATTTTTCTCGTCGGTCGACAGTGTCGTCTCCGCAGGAAACGCAGAGAGTACGCCGTCGCGGTATATGTAGTCGTTGGACATTGCCGACTCCGTTTTAAACAGGTTTTATTACTAATTGGGCGCGGAAGGGAAAAATGTTGGTAAAACGATATTTTCTGCGACAAAAAATGTTCGCCGTTGATGCGCCGATGACTTTCCCGGCAGGTGTAAACATGCCGCGGGAATTCAGCGTTCCTCCAAGCGCTCGCGATTTTGGGGCTTCGAGCGCGGGATTCCCAGCGAAGAAATCCATCGCCAAACAAAAAGTGTCGACCTGGTCGTCGAAATTTCCGTTCGGAAAACGAACAAATTCCTCCACGAAATCGCCGTGCCACCACGCGTCCTGGGCCAACTTTATGCGGTTGCCCTCGATCAAATGGATGTGGGAAAGGAGGCGAGCCGATTTCGAACGCTGGTCCGGTGAGATGAGTCGAATTTTTGTTCTGGGAAAACGCCTTTGAACGTCGCGAGCGAGCGCCTGGCCGAAACCAGTTTGCTCAATCAGAACCATCCCGGGCCGACAACACCCCACGGCCCTAATCAGTGCGGATACAATCTCGTCGATGTCAGCTTGGGCGCGCCATTGATCGAGCAGAAGAAAATTGTCATCGATCTTCGACCATGCCTGCATCACGGTGAAGCTGTGGCCGGCACCTCCACGATGTCCGGGATCGACGCTTATCACAACCGCGGCGTTTTTGGGGGCAACGATGACCTTGCCAAAGTGAGCGGCGTCGATGGTGATCGAATGGGATGCGCCAGCGAGCTGTTGATACAGGCATTCAAAATCCGGGTGGATAATTTGTCTGATCCGCTCAACTTCAGCCTGCGAGAAAGCATCGGGGCGCAACAGTTCGCCGGCCTTGCGGTGCCAAAGCCGGGTGCCGAATTGGTAGCTCGCAGCTTGCGGTGCGATGAACGGGAGTCCGACGAGGCTCCAGCCGCCTTTTTTTAGCACGAAGCCCGACAGGTCGTGTTCGTGAAGGCGGTGCGCGTTGACGATGACCCTGCCCGTTTTCGGATCGTTCAAGCGCGACATGATCGCGGTGTCGAATCGGCGGTTAACTTTGTCGCGCTTCTCGTCGTTGTTCGCGTCGTCCATGTCGAGTGGATCGTCGAAAATGATGATGGTTGCGCCGCGACCGATGAAGGAACCGTCGACCGACGCCGCATAGACCCCGCCGCCAGCAGTTGTTCCGAAATCTGTGACCCCCGTCCGATCTGGCGCCATGCGCGTTGCAAAATACTTGCGGAACCAGCCCGATTGAATGACCCGCCTAGTCCGATAGCCGATTTCAGTCGCGAGTTGCGCGCTGTAACTGACGATCAGGATTTTTTCGGCTGGATTTAATCCAAGCAGCCACGCGGACAGTCCAACTGTTCCGATCGTCGTCTTCAAATGGCGCGGCGGCACATTGATGACGAGGCGCGCCCCGTCAAATCTCATTTCACTGATTCGGTCACAAAGGTATGGGATATAATTTTCGCGACCGAGCTCGCGACCATCGTTCTCGCCGCGGAATACCATGCGTACGAAATTTTCAAAATTGTCAAAAATGGCGAGTGTCCTATTCATCGGCTGACGCCTCCGGCTGCGAGGTTTGAGCACGCGCGAGCTCGGCAACAAAGAGCTCATCCTCAGCGGCACGTGGATCGACATCGGTGCTATCGTCGGAAACGAACGGCGCAAGAAAGCGAAGCGCAGCTAGTCGATCTTTGGCGTCTCCGGCATTGGCCTCGTCGACCAGTTTCGAGATTAACGCGCGCTGTACGCTCATTCGCTGTCCCCCGTATGTGGTCTGCGCTTGCAGCACGGCGGCAACGTCTGCCGCGATCGAGGGTAGTTTTTTGGGGCGGCCGCTCGGGTTTCCGCTTTTTCCCTTTTTGAATTGTGACCCTTGCGGAGGCCGTTTGTATCCAATTGGATTTTCGCTCATGGCAAATCCTTCAAAAAAAGATGCGGACGTGCAAAACACGTCGCGCTGCTGAATTCTTTGAAATTTTGCCCGGGAGCTCGCTTTCGAGCTGCGGGGCGAAGCCGCGTAATACGCAACGGGGGGCGCAAATGTGTAAAGCGTGCGGCCCCGGGCAAGTAATCGCGCCGGCGAGAAATTCAAGACTAATCTCGCGCCAGGGTCGTTATTGTTTCGGAGTTTAGAGGGGCCGTCTTGCAAGCGTTATTACGTGAGCTGCTGCGGTCGGTCGGACAACCTTGGTCGTTAGGTCGAGCTAGGCCTGATCGTCCGCGACTAGTTTGATGGTACCTTGCTTTGTCTTATTGCTTTCCTATAAATGTCTGTTGCAGCAGCCGCCTTGCCGTCGTTGTTTGGGTTATCGTGAAGCATCCCGTTGCGAGACTTTCGTTGAACGGATGCGTAGGGTTCTGAGGAAATATTCCCTGTTATTTTCCCTGTTAGCAGGGAATTTGATTGGTCAAAAACACACTTGGTTTTCATGTGCGTGCCTCGCTAACTTAGAAACTTCGTGGGCAAAACTACGCATCATGTTATGGGAAGAGGCCCGGTCGGATCGGCGGCGCGGCAGCTTACGAGCGTCAAACGAGACGACTGCGTAACTCTGGAAAAAATGCGATATCGCGCAGTGTACCGCCTTGGGCGTGTTGAGCGGCGTCAGACTAACTTGAGGTTGGGCAACTCAAGGTGAAGGGCAATCAGGATAGCGACCGTTGAGAGGCGTTGCGGGGAGTGGAAATAGCGTCCAGCGCCGCGTTCCTCCGTTGGGCGGATGGTGGTAGGACACCCGCGCCGTCCGCCGCTGCCCACCGCCTGTCCCTTATCTGGCTGCAAAACCCTCCCTCAGATGAAAAACGACCAGATCCTGAGCCAGATTTCCGAATTCTGCCGCCAGGCGGATATGGCGGAATCGACTTTCGGCCGGCGCGCGGTCAATGACGGCAAGCTGGTGCATCGTCTGCGCGAGGGCAAGCGCATCACCATCGACACGCTGGACCGCATCCAGGCCTATATCGCCGCCGCCATGCCGGGCGGGGTGCCGCCGCCGCGGGGCCTTGAGGTTCCGCCGGAGAAGCGCGATCCGCGCGGCAATTTCCGCTTCTTCGAGAACCGGCAGAAATACCTGCTGTTCGTCCATACCTGCAGCGAGAAGCGGGTGATCGCCGATCGCGTGGCGCTGGAGCTCTCCAGCATCCATCCCCGCCCGCCGGCGCTTGCGGGTGTTCGACGCCGGCGTCGGCGACGGCACCGTGCTGGCGCGGGTGATGCGCTCGATGCATGGCCGCTTTCCCCACATGCCGTTCTACATCGCCGGCAAGGAACTCAGCCTGGAGGATGTTCGCCTGACGCTCGACAAGGTGCCGGACCGGCTGTTCGAGCACCCGGCGACCGTCTTTGTGCTGACAAACATGTATTACGCCGAGGCGCCCTGGCTGACCCCGGCATCGCCTGCGGCGGCCGCGGGCATGATCTGGCATGAGGTACCGCTGCGAGGGGCCTCCTCGGGGGATTTTGAGGCCCAGATCGCAGAACTTGGGCCATTTCTGGAACAAAACTGGCGGGCCAGCGTCAGCCCGCGCTCGGGCATGCCGGTCTATGAGCGGCCAGTGGCGATCGTGCTTTACCGGGAGGATCAGCGGTTTTTGCTGGATTCCATCATCCCGCGGGCCGGCCGCTCCGAGGCCAATTTCGACCTGGTGATCGCCTCCCAGCCCTACCGGGCCAAATCCTCGGTGAATTTCCGGGCCAAGCGCATCATCGCGCCCCTTGCCAGGGCCTTGCGGGCAGGCGGCCGGCTGATCGGAATTCACTCCCACGGCCAGGATCCCGGATTAGAGATTATCCAGGCGGTCTGGCCCGGAGAAAATCCTTTCGCGGTAAGCCGTCATGAGCTATTGCGCGCGGTGAAATACGAGCTGGGCTCGGCCGGGCGCGACCTCAATTTTAATGCTTATGCCGATAACCGTTCGATCTTCCGCTATGATATGGAAGCGCTGCCCAACGAGGTCACCGGCTCGATCGGAACCTCGACGGCCTTTGCAGCATGGAATGCGGCGGTGTATGTCGCCCAGATTGAAGACGACCGGTTGACGGAAATGACCCAAAGCGGCCGTTATCTCGATGCCGTCAGAGAGGTTCTGCGCAAGCATAACGGGCTTTGGTTTTACGACGAATCCTACGTCATCTCGCGCCGTCGCGACTGACAATTCAGGAAACATATTGAAAAGGGACCGCCGGGGTCTGGCGGAAAAGGGGCTATCTTGATGCGCGCGTCTTACTTGTTCACCTCAGAGTCGGTTTCCGAAGGTCATCCGGACAAGGTTTCGGACCAGATTTCGGACGCCATCCTCGATGCCTTCATCGAGAAGGACGTCAAGCTCGGCATCGCCGACGACAGCCTAGTCAATACCAGGCTCGGCTGCGAGACCCTGTGCACGACCAACAAGATCGTGATCGCCGGCGAAGGCCGCGGCCAGTTGTTCCGCATGATCAACGGCGTCTCCGTCGTCGACCGCGAGCTGATCTGCCATATCGCCCGCGACGTGGTGCAAGGACATCGGCTACGACCAGAACGGCTTCTCCTATCACGGCGCCGACATCGAGGTGCTGCTGCACGGCCAGTCGCCCGACATCGCGATGGGCGTCGACGCCAAGAAAAAGAAGAGCGGCGAGGAGGAGGGCGCCGGCGACCAGGGCATGATGTTCGGTTACGCCTGCACCGAGAGCGAGGTCTATCAAGAAGGGCTCGTTCATGCCCGCGCCGATCTTCTTCGCGCACCGGATCCTGAAGGTTTTGTCGGAGAAGCGCCGCAACGGTCAGCTCGCCGATTTGCAGCCCGACGCCAAGAGCCAGGTCACGGTGAAATACGTCGAGGGCAAGCCGGTCGGCTGCACCAAGGTCGTGGTCTCGACCCAGCACAACGAAAAAAGCCGCAACAACAAGAAATACACGCCCGGCCTGATCAAGGAGATGATCTCGACGGCGGTCGAGTTGGCGCTGCCGAAAGGCTGGATGCCGCAAAAATCTTCCGACTTCCTGGTCAATCCCACCGGCAACTTCGTGGTCGGCGGACCGGACGGCGATTGCGGCCTCACCGGGCGCAAGATCATCGTCGACACCTATGGCGGCTATGCCCCGCATGGCGGCGGCGCCTTCTCGGGCAAGGACCCGACCAAGGTCGATCGCTCGGCTGCCTATGCGGCGCGCTATCTCGCCAAGAACGTGGTGGCGGCGGGGCTGGCCGATCGCTGCACCATCCAGGTCGCCTACGCGATCGGGGTTGCCGATCCGATGTCGATCCTGGTGGACACCCACGGCACCGGAAAGGTCGACGAGAAGAAGCTCGAGAAGGTGCTGCCGGAAATGTTCCGCCTGACGCCGACCAATATCCGCCGCACGCTGAAGCTCAATCGCCCGATCTATCGCCGCACCGCTGCTTACGGTCATTTCGGCCGCGCGCCGGAAAAGGACGGCGGCTTCTCCTGGGAGAGAACCGACCTCGCCGAAGCGCTGCAGCGCGCAGTGTGATTACTCTTGCCTCTCCCCGCTTGCGGGGAGAGGCCGACGCCTCTTGGCGGCGGGTGAGGGGGGCTTCCGCATTTACCGATGCAAGTCATTCGCGGCGGCAGCCCCTCACCCCAACCCTCTCCCCGCAACAGCGGGGCGAGCGAGTAGAGAGCGTCATAATGCGTCCAGTTTAGTGCCGTACCGATACGTCCGAATTCATCCGTTCAAGGAAATCACATGACCTCCGCCACCGCCAAGAAGCCCGCCTTTACCGACTACATCGTCAAGGACATTTCGCTCGCCGAGTTCGGCCGCAAGGAGATCTCGCTGGCCGAGACCGAAATGCCCGGGCTGATGGCGACGCGCGAGGAATATGGACCGAACCAGCCGCTGAAGGGCGCGCGCATCGCGGGCTCGCTGCACATGACGATCCAGACCGCGGTGCTGATCGAGACGCTGGCGGCGCTCGGCGCCGACATCCGCTGGGTCTCCTGCAACATCTATTCGACGCAGGATCACGCCGCAGCCGCGATCGCCGCGGCCGGCATCCCGGTATTCGCCGTGAAGGGCGAAACGCTGAAGGATTACTGGGACTACACCGCCAAACTGTTCGACTGGCACGGCGGCGGCACGCCCAACATGATCCTCGATGACGGCGGCGACGCCACCATGCTGGTGCATCAATGGCGTGCGCGCCGAGAAGGGCGACGTGGCGTTCCTGGACAAGCCGGAATCGGAAGAAGAGGAGGTCTTCTTCGCGCTGATCAAGCGGCTGCTGAAGGAAAAGCCGAAGGGCTATTTCGCGGAGATCGCAAAGAACATCAAGGGCGTTTCGGAAGAGACCACCACAGGCGTGCACCGGCTCTATGAGATGGAGAAGAAGGGCACGCTCCTGTTCCCGGCGATCAACGTCAACGACAGCGTGACGAAGTCGAAGTTCGACAATCTCTATGGCTGCCGTGAATCGCTGGTCGACGGCATCCGCCGCGGCACCGACGTGATGATGTCGGGCAAGGTCGCGATGGTCGCGGGCTTCGGCGACGTCGGCAAGGGTTCGGCCGCATCGCTGCGCCAGGCCGGTTGCCGCGTCATGGTATCCGAGGTCGATCCGATCTGCGCGCTGCAGGCGGCGATGGAAGGCTATGAAGTCGTCACCATGGAAGACGCCGCGCCGCGCGCCGACATCTTCGTCACCGCGACCGGCAACAAGGACATCATCACCATCGAGCACATGCGCGCGATGAAGGATCGCGCCATCGTCTGCAACATCGGCCATTTCGACAACGAGATCCAGATCGCGCACTTGCGCAATCTGAAATGGACCAACATCAAGCCGCAGGTCGACGAGATCGAATTCCCCGACAAGCACCGCATCATCCTGTTGTCGGAAGGCCGCCTGGTGAACCTCGGCAACGCCATGGGTCATCCGAGCTTCGTGATGTCGGCCTCCTTCACCAACCAGACGCTGGCGCAGATCGAGCTGTTCGCCAACAACAAGGACGGCAAATACGAGAAGAAGGTCTACGTGCTGCCGAAGTCGCTGGACGAGAAGGTGGCGCGGCTGCATCTGGCCAAGATCGGCGTCAAGCTGACCACGCTGCGCAAGGACCAGGCCGAGTATATCGGCGTCAAGCCGGAAGGCCCGTTCAAGGCGGATCATTACCGGTATTAATGAGAGTCCTCATGGTGAGGAGCCGCGTCAGCGCTGGATGAGGGACGGGCGGGCCGGTCCTGCATAATTCGTCATTGCCGGGCTTGACCCGGCAATCCATCATTCCAAGAAGATGGATACGCGGGTCAAGCCCGCGTATGACATTTGGTATCTGGGCGCAACCCGGCCGCTCCCCTGCAGGCATGGTCGAGGCCCTCTGGAGACAGACATGCAAGCAGAAGTGCCAGCCGAACATTTCGACGTCCTGATCGTCGGCGCCGGGCTCTCCGGCATCGGCGCGGGCTATCATCTGCAGCACAAATGCCCCACCAAGAGCTTTGTCATCCTCGAGGGCCGCGACTGCATCGGCGGCACCTGGGACCTGTTCCGCTATCCCGGCATCCGCTCCGACAGCGACATGTTCACGCTCGGCTATTCGTTCAAGCCGTGGACCGAGCCGAAGGCGATCGCGGACGGGCCGCGGATTCTGAACTACGTCCGCGAGACCGCCGCCGAGAACGGCATCGACAAGAACATCCGCTTTCATCACCAGGTCAAGCGCGCGTCGTGGTCGACGCGTGACGCGCGCTGGACCGTGGAAGCCGAACGCACCTCGGGCGAGGGCGCAACCGAGACCGTCCGCTTCACCTGCAATTTCCTGTTCATGTGCTCGGGCTATTACAGATACGAGGAAGGCTATACGCCGGAATTTTTGGGCCGCGAAAATTTCAAGGGCCGGATCGTCCATCCGCAGAAATGGCCGGAAGATCTCGACTATGCCGGCAAGCGCGTGGTGGTGATCGGCTCGGGCGCGACCGCCGTGACGCTGGTGCCGGAGATGGCCAAGACCGCCGGGCACGTCACCATGTTGCAGCGTTCGCCGACCTATGTGGTCTCGCGCCCGGCGCAGGATCAGCTCGCGATCAAGCTGCGGCGCAATTTCCGGCGAAAAATCGCCTATCATCTGATCCGCTGGCGCAACGTGCTGCTCGGCATGTATTTCTTCCAGCTCTGCAAGGCGCAAGCCCGCGCGGGTCAAGGAACTGATCCTCGGCGGCGTCAGGATGGCGCTCGGGCCGGACTACGACGTCGCGACCCATTTCAACCCGCGCTACAATCCCTGGGATCAGCGGCTTTGCCTGGTGCCCGACGGCGACCTGTTCAACGCGATCAGGCAGGGCAGCGCCTCGGTCGTCACCAACGAGATCGACCGTTTCACCGAGCGCGGCATCCGCCTGAAGGACGGCAGCGAGCTCGCGGCCGACATCATCGTCACCGCGACCGGACTTGTGTTGCAGGTGCTCGGCGGCATGGAAGTCGCCGTCGACGGCCGCACGGTCGATTTCGCCAAAACGCTGAACTACAAGGGCATGATGTATTCGGACGTGCCCAATCTTGCTTCCGCGTTCGGCTACACCAACGCGTCCTGGACGCTGAAATGCGATCTGACCTGCGAATATGTCTGCCGGCTGATCAACTACATGGACCGGCACGGCTACAAGCAGTGCATGCCGCACAATGTCGATCCCTCGATCCAGGAAATGCCGTCGCTGGATTTCTCTTCCGGCTACGTGCAGCGCGCGATTGCGAAGATGCCCAAGCAAGGCTCGAAGCGGCCGTGGCGGCTTTACCAGAATTACGTGCTCGACATCGTCACGCTTGCGCTTCGGCAAGGTCGATGACGGCGTGATGAAGTATTCTTAATCGTATTTGGGCGGCGGCCAGCACCGCATGCGTTGTTTCGCGTATTCGCGGAACCTGCCGAATCGGCCATCGTGGACGGACGGTTAACGTCGAATTAATCGGCGCATTCCAAAGTCTGCGGTCGAAGCCTTAGGCCGCACGAGGAAGCCCATGGACGCCCAGCGAATTGCCATTGATGCCGTGGTTGTGTTGACCGATTGCGACCGTGAAACGGTCGCCGCCTTCATCCGCCGCCTTTATCTCGCTGGCGTGAAGGACCCCAAACGCCTGACCTTCAAGGGCCTGCAGGCGCTGGCGCGGGCATAGTGGCGGGCTCGATTCGCAATATTCCGCAATAAAAGAGGCCCCGAACCGCAGTCCGGGGCCTCGTGTTGTGAATGCTTTGCTCGCTATTCCGCCTTGCCGATCGTAACCTTTAGCGTGCCGACGCCGTCAACTCCGCATTCGATCTTGTCGCCGGGTGATAGCTGCGGCGACGCCGGCCGGCGTTCCGGTCATGATGATGTCGCCGGCGCCGAGCGCGACCTGTTGCGACAATTGCCAGATGATTTCCGGCACGCTCCAGATCAACTCGGTGAGGTCGCCCTTCTGCCGCTCGGTGCCGTTGACCGACAGCCAGATCTTGCCTTTTGAGGGATGGCCGATCTTCGAGGCCGGCTGCATCGCGCCGCAGGGCGCGGAATGGTCGAACGATTTGCCGACTTCCCACGGCCGTTCCTTCTTGCGCGCGGCAAGCTGCAGGTCGCGGCGCGTGAGGTCGATGCCGACCGCATAGCCGTAGACGTGATCGAGCGCCTTGTCGGCGGGGAATGTTGAGGCCGCCGCTCTTCATCGCGACGATCAATTCGACCTCGTGGTGCAGGTCCTTGGTCAGCGGCGGGTAGGGGATGGTGGCGCCATCGGGCTCGATCATGTCGGCGATGCTTGGCGAAGAAGAACGGCGGCGCGCGCTCGTCATTGCCCATCTCGCGGATGTGCTCGAGATAATTCCGCCCGACGCACCAGATGCGGCGAACCGGAAAGGATTTGGATTCACCGGCGATGGCGATCGCAGCCTGCGGCGGAGGCGGGAATGACGAAGGAGGTGGCGCTCATAAAGAGGGGCTCGGCGGTTTGGGGTTGAATGTCGGTGTCTTCTTACGCGGTTGCGCTGATCGGCGCCAGCGTCGGCGGCAATGCGCCGCGCTGTTGCAGGCGGAAGAACGAGGCATAGCGGCCGCTGCGGCGAAGCAGATCGTCATGCCGTCCGCGCTCGACGATCTCGCCGCCCTCGACGACCAGGATGGCGTCGGCGTGCATGATGGTGTGGAGGCGATGGGCGATGACGATGGTGGTGCGGTTCTGGCAGAGATGCTCGATCGCCTCCTGCACCTGCTTTTCCGATTCCGAATTCGAGCGCCGCGGTCGCTTCATCGAGCAGGATGATCGGCGCGTTCCGCAACAGCGCGCGCGCCACCGCGACACGCTGGCGCTGGCCGCCGGACAATTGCGTGCCGTGCTCGCCGACCGGCGTGTCGTAACCGAGCGGAAAGCCCATGATGAATTCGTGGGCGCAGGCCGCTCTTGCAGCCGCGACGATCTCGGCTTCGGTGGCGCCGATCTTGCCGAACGCGATGTTGGCGCGGATGGTGTCGCGGAACAGGTAGACGTCCTGCCCGACATAGGCGGTCTGCCGGCGCAGCGATTTGCGCGACACGGCGGCGATCGACTGGCCGTCGATCAGGATATCGCCACCGCCCGCCTCATAGAAGCGCAGCAACAGCGCCAGCACCGTCGATTTGCCGCCGCCGGAAGGCCCGACCAGTGCGGTGACCTTGCCGGGTTCGGCGATAAAGCTCATGCGATTGAGCACCGGCTCGTTCGGCCGGTAGGCGAAGCTCACCTCGCGCAATTCGACGCGCGCCTCGGTCAGCTTCAGCGGCGGCTTTTCGTCTTCGTCGGGTTCGGTTGCGGGACTGTCGACGATTTCCAGCAATTTGCGGGCGCCGATCAGGCTGGAGTTCAGTTCGAGATTGAGGCGCGCCAGGCGCTTGGCCGGCTCATAGGCCAGCAGAAACGCGGTGAGGAACGAGAAGAACTGGCCGGGCGTCGCGCCCAGGGCGACGACACTGTAGCCGCCATACATCAACCCGCCGGCGACCGCCAACCCGCCGAGCGTTTCCATCAACGGGCTCGCACGGTTGGAGACCCGCGCCATCTTGTTGGCGTTGTTCTCGACCGCGGTGATGCTGGCGTCGATGCGCTCGCGCATCGTCGCTTCGAGCGTGAAGGCCTTCACGGTGCGGATGCCCTGCAGCGATTCCTGCATGGTCTCCATGATGTCGGCGGTGCCCGTGAACTGGGTATGGGCGAGACCCTTGATCCGCTTCACCAGCTTGCGCAGCACCAGCATGGCGGGCGGAGCGACCGCGAGCCCAAGCAGCGCCATGAGAGGATCCTGCGACACCATTACGGCGATCAGTCCGATCAGCGACAGCACATCGCGGCCCACCGCGTTGATCAGGAGATTGAGCACCTGTGTAACCGAATTCGCGCCCGCGGTGAGGCGCGCCAGAAATTCCGACGAATGCCGTTCGGAGAAAAAGCCAACGCTCTCGCTCATCAATTTGGCAAACAGCCGGCGCTGATTGTTGGCAAGAATCGCATTACTGATTTTCGACAGAATGACTTGATGCCCGTAGGTCGCCGCGCCCTTGATAATGAAGATGACCACCGTGACGCCGGACAGGATCACGATCCCGCGGATGTTCTTGTCGACATAGGCCTGATTGATGACCTGCCCGAGCAGATAGGCGGAGCCCGCGGTGGTTGCGGCCGACACCGCCATCAGCGCAAACGCGGTCAGATAGCGCCGCCAATAGGCGGCACCTTGTTCCATGACGAGGCGGCGAATGAGGATCGCCGCGCCATAGGGGTCGTCGGTTATCTTCTTCGGAAGTTCGGTCATCCGCGTTCCATTGACAGCGCTGGGCAGGCCCGTGCCTTAACTGTCGAAACAACGTCTCATTGCCTGCTATGTCGGGGATTTTCAAGCCAAATCAGGGCTTGCTTTTGGTCCGATTTTTTAGGCCGAGACCGCGTGCTGGAGTTCGCCATGACGCTCGCGGAGCAACTTCTCTTCCCAGGCCAGCGCGTGCGTGGCGATGGTTTCGAGATCATCGAATTGCGGCTTCCAGTCGAGGACGTCGCGGATGCGATTGGTATCGGCGACCATGGTCATGACGTCGCCGGCTCGGCGCGGGGCATATTGAACCGCAAAATTGCGTCCCGAAACACGGCGCACCGCCTCGATGGTCTCCAGCACCGTGTAGCCGCGGCCGTAGCCGCAATTGAGCGTCGCGGACGGCCCGCCATCGCGCAGATAAGCCAGCGCCGACCGATGGGCCTCCGCGAGATCGCTGACGTGGATGAAATCGCGGATGCAGCTTCCGTCCCGCGTCGGGTAATCGGTTCCGAACACGTCGATCTTGGCGCGTTGACCGGTGGCGGCCTCGACCGCGATCTTCAACAGATGGGTTGCGCCTACGGTCGCAAGCCCGATCCGGGCCGTGGGGTCGGCGCCCGCCACGTTGAAATAGCGCAGCGCGACGTAGCTCATGCCGTGGGCCATGGCCGCATCATGCAGCATGATTTCGGCCATCAGCTTCGATGAGCCATAGGGCGACAGCGGCCGGGTCGGCGCATGTTCGGGAACCGGCACCTGATCCGGATTGCCGTAGACCGCCGCGGTGGAAGAAAAGATGAAGCGCTTGACGCCGCCCTTGACCGCCGCGTTCAGCAGACTGCGCGTGGTCATGGTGTTGTTGCGGTAATAGAGAAGCGGATCGCGCATCGATTCCGGCACCACCACGGAGCCCGCGAAATGAATGATGCTTTCCACCTTGTGGGAGGCGATCACGCCTTCGACGAGGTTCTCGTCGGCGGCGTCTCCAATGAACAGCGGCGCGCCGGGGGGCAGGAACGCGGAAAAGCCGGTGGAGAGGTTGTCGATCACGACAACGCTTTCGCCGGCTTCCACCAGCGCGTAAACCATATGACTTCCGATATAGCCGGCACCGCCGGTAACAAGCACCGTCATGCGTTCACCCGTCTCCCATATAAGTCGGAGGTTATCGGGATCGCGGTGAAGAGGGGGTTTCGGCGCGGGCCAACTGGCCACTATGCTTAATGTTGCGTATAGGAAATGCGCGAAACGGAGCCGGACGTGGAACCAGCGAACATTTCCGCCGACAATCTGCAACTGGTCGTGCCGAATCTGCACAGGCGCTATTCCGGCGTCACCGCGACCAACCGCATGGTGGCGCCGAAGCTCGCCAAGATGTTCCGCGCAGCATGGCTTGGTCCCGACCGGCCGGAAGGCATCGGGGAAATCGGATTTTCCCCTCTTCTGAAATTGTGGCGGCGGAACACGCCGCTGATCTGGCACGCGCGGCGCAACAACGAGATGATCGTCGGCGTGTTGCTGCGCTCGCTCGGCTGGCCGTTCAAACTGGTTTTCACCTCGGCGGCGCAGCGGCACCATAGCTGGCTCACGCGCTGGCTGATCCGAAGGATGGACGCGATCATCGCCACCAGCGACATCTCGGCATCGTTTCTCAAGCGCAAGGCCACCGTGATCCTGCACGGCGTCGATACCGATCGCTATTCGCCGCCGTCAAATCGCGCCGCGGCGTTTGCGGAAACCGGGTTGCCGGGCCGCTACGCCATCGGCTGTTTCGGCCGGTTGCGGGCGCAAAAGGGCACCGATGTGTTCGTCGAAGCGATGTGCCGGCTGCTGCCGCGCTATCCCGACTTTGCCGCCATCGTGGTCGGGGCGATCGTGCCGGAGCAGCAGGGCTTTGCGAACGATCTGAAACGAGCAGATCGAGGCCGCGGGCCTCAACTCGCGTTTTCTCATGACAGGCGAAGTGGCGATCGAGGAAGTGCCGCGCTGGTACCAGCGGCTGACCATCTACGCCTTCACCTCGCGCAACGAAGGTTTCGGGTTGACGCTGCTCGAGGCGATGTCGGCAGGAAGCGCGCTGGTGGCTTCGCGCGCCGGCGCCGCCGAAGTCGTGGTGGAGGACGGCGTCACGGGCCTGCTGACGCCGCCCGGTGACGTCGATGCGCTGGTGGCGGCGCTCGAGCCCTTGATGCGCGATCCGGCTTGCGCAAACGCAATGGGCGCGCGGGCGCGGGCGCGGGTGTTGGAGAAATTCAGTCTGGATGCGGAAGCAAACGCGATCGCGGCGGTTTATCGCGGGCTGATCTGAGCCATGATATCAGCGACGAACGCATCGAGGTCGCCGCCGGCAAACAGAAAACCGGGAAGGCCCGCGGCTTTCGCAGCCTCGATGTCGCTCTCGCGGTCGCCGATGACAAAGCTGCCCTTGCGCTTCACCGGCCAATGTTCCATCAGATCATGGATCATTCCGGGGCTCGGCTTTCGCCAGTGATGGTCTTCGAGATAGCCCTCGACCGATCCGTCGGGATGATGCGGGCAATAGCGGATGTCGTCGATATGGGCGCCCTGGGTTGCGAGTTCGGCGCACATCCAGTCGTGCAGGCTGTTGAGATCGTCCTCGGTGAAGAAGCCGCGCGCCACGCCGGATTGATTGGTGAAGAAGAATACGAAATATCCGGCGTCGTTGAGCCTGCGGATCGCTTTCGCCGCGTTCGGCATCCAGCGGATGCGCTCCCGCGTGCCCATATAGCCGTCGTCGTGATTGATGACGCCGTCGCGGTCGAGGAAAGCGGCCGGCCTTGAGGCGGAGCGGGCAGAGCCGGCACCGGTCATTTTCCGCCTGGCTCGCGCGTCATGGCTTGCTCGATCTCGTCGCAGATACCGTGCGCAACGGCCAGGTGAATTTGCTGGATCACCGGCGTGTCGTTGCTGGGTGCGACGAGGAGATGGTCGCAGAGCGCGCCGAGCGCTGTACCCTTGCCGCCCGTGAAGCCGATGGTGACGAGCCCGCGCTCCCGCGCCGCCTTTAGCCCCGCCAGAATGTTCGGCGAGCGACCTGATGTGGACAATGCGAGCAACACGTCACCGGGCCGGCCGAGACCTGCCACCTGCCGCGCGAATATTTGCTCGAAGCCATAGTCATTGCCGATCGCCGTCAGCGCCGAGGTGTCGGTGGTCAGCGCGATGGCCGCGTAAGGTGAGCGGTCCTGCTTGTAGCGGCCGACGATTTCGGCGGCGATATGCTGGGCGTCGGCGGCGCTGCCGCCATTGCCGATGATCAGCAGCTTGTGACCCGCGCGCAGGGTATGGATGATGACCTCGCCGGTTTTCCGCGCAGCCGCGAGGAGCTTTGCGTCCTTTGTCGCGCGCTCAAGGGCGGCGAGCGAAACCGCCAAATGGGCTGCGATCGGGTCTTTGGAAGTTGGGCTCAAGCGGCACCGTCAAGAGGTTGAAGTCGCCATCTTTGGTAATGATGGAGCAGAAGCTGCGCAAGCTTACGCAACATCCCGGAATGACGAATCGTTACGCGCCGATCCTTGCCTCGGCCAGGACGCGCCGGGCGATATCGGCGACGTCCGATGCCGGAATGTCCCGCATGCAGCGATGGTCGTTCATGGTGCAGACCGGGCGGTGGCAGGGCTGGCAGGGCACGACCGTCTTGGTCTGAACGGTTGCGGCAAGGCCGTTGAGCGGCGCCCAATGATAGGGGCTGGTGGGGCCGAAAATGCCCATGGTCGGCGTTCCCAGGGCGGCGGCGACATGCATCAGGCCGGAATCGTTGGAGATCGCGAGGCTGTGCCGCCGCCATCGCCAGGATGCCGTTGCGCAGATCGGTTCCGGTCAGGTCGCGCACGCGCGGTCCGCCGGCGCCGGCGATCTCGGCGGCGAGCGCCTGTTCGCCGGGCCCGCCGACGACCCAGACATCCAGCCCGCGATCGGCCAAGAGCCTTGCGGCTTGCGGATAATAGCTCCAGCGCTTGGATGAACCGACCGAGCCCGGCGCCAACGCTACGGCCTTGCCCTGGCCGAGCGCGTTGGCCTGGCGAAAGCGGCTCACCTCGTCGGCGGACACCTTGAGCTGGGGCACCGGCCATTCCGGCGGCAATGGGGCGCCATCCGGCAAAGCAAGGGCGGCATTCTTGTCGATGAAGCGGGGCAGGGCCTTCTCGCCCCAGCGCCACTGGTTGATCAGGCCAAATCTCGCCTCGCCAACAAATCCCACCCGTTCGGGGATGCCGGCCAGCGCCGGCGCAATCGCCGACTTCCAGGTGCGGGGCAGGACGATCGCCGTGCCGTAGCCCCTGGCGCGTAGCTGGGCTGCCAGCCCCCATTGCCTGGCCACCGCCAGCCGGCTGCGCGGCAGATCCCAGACGATGCCGGCACGGACGCCGGGCATATAATCGACCAGGGGCGCGCACAGGGTGGTGGCGAGGAGATCGACGGGCCGGTTGGGCCAGCGCTGGTTCAGCACCCGAACCACGCTGTGGCCGCGTACGAAGTCGCCGATCCACATATAGGGAACGATCAGGATCGGGCGGGTGTCGTCCGCATCCTCTATCTTCACAATATGTTCTGAATCGATATTCATATTTTAGTGATGGGCCCCGGCGCTTTGATTCGGTGCCTGTCGGTAACTGCTCCGCGCGGCGGGGTAAAGCCGGCAGGTAACCATCTTCACCACGCGAGACGAGCCAAGTTGCCTGCAGGGCAGGAGTGGGGCAAAGCTGGCCATCAATATCAGGGGCGAGGCGCAATGTTGCTGGTGACCGGTGGCGCCGGTTTTATCGGGTCGAATGTCGTGGCCGCGCTCAATGACGCGGGCCGCGCCGATGTCGTCGTCTGCGACGTGCTCGGCGAGGGCGGCAAATGGCGCAACCTCGCCAAGCGCCAGTTGGCCGACATCGTACCGCCCAAGGAGTTGCTGGCCTGGCTGGGCGGCCGAAGGCTCGATGCGATCATCCATATGGGCGCCATTTCCGAGACGACCGCGACCGACGGCGATCTCGTCATCGAGACCAATTTCCGTTTTCTCGATGCGGCTTCTGGACTGGTGCACCGCGAATGCCGTGCCCGTTCATCTACGCCTCGTCGGCTGCGACCTATGGCGACGGCGCGCAGGGGTTTCGCGACGACCAGTCACTTCCCGCGTTGAAGGCGCTGCGGCCGATGAACCTCTATGGCTGGAGCAAGCATCTGTTCGACCTCGCGGTCGCCGAGCGCGCGAGCAAGGGCGAAAAGCTGCCGCCGCAATGGGCTGGTCTCAAGTTCTTCAACGTGTTCGGCCCCAACGAATATCACAAGGGCACGATGATGAGCGTGCTGGCGCGGCGCTTCGATGACATCAGGGCCGGCAAGGTCCTGGAACTGTTCAAGTCGCATCGCGAGGGCATCGCCGACGGCGATCAGCGGCGCGATTTCATCTATGTCGACGACGCGGTGCGGGTGGTGATGTGGCTGCTGGCGACGCCGTCGGTCTCGGGCATCTTCAACGTCGGCACCGGCAAGGCGCGCAGCTTCAAGGATCTGATGCTATGCCGCCTATGCGGCGCTCGGGAGCCCCGCCGAATATCCGTTACATCGATATGCCGCCATCGATCCGCGACAGCTATCAGTATTTCACCCAAAGCGAGGTCGATCGGCTCACGCGTGCCGGCTATAACGGCGGCTTCACGGCGCTGGAGGAAGCGGTCGGCCAATACGTCAAGGGCTATCTCGATCGCGCCGATCGCTACCGCTGACGCCGCCGGAGCATGATCCGGAAAAGCGGGAACCGGTTTTTCGAAAAGATCATGCTCAAACAAAAGATGAGATCATGATCCGATTCAATCCAGTCGGATCATGATCGAGGGATAACGGAACCGATGTTCGATTTTGAAGTCCTGATCCCCGCGATGTCCCGCCAGACCGTGCTCTGCGTCGGCGACCTCATGCTCGACGAATTTGTCTATGGCGAGGTGTCGCGGATTTCGCCGGAAGCGCCCGCGCCGGTCATTGCCGTGCAGCGAAGCGAAACCAATATCGGCGGCGCCGGCAACGTCGCGCGCAATATCGCTTCGCTCGGCGCGCGCTGCATCTTTGTCGGCTTGATCGGCGAGGACGCCGCGGCAACGGAGCTCAAGGCCGCGCTGGCCAAGGAGGGGCTGATCGAAAGCGTTCTGGTTTGCGATTCGACCCGCCCGACGACGCGGAAAGTGCGTTTCGTCTCCGAGCATTTTTCCACCCACATGCTGCGCGCGGATTGGGAGCTGGCGCAGCCGGCCTCAGCCGATGTCGAGCAAAAACTGATCGACGCCATCCTGCCGCAGCTGTCGCGCGCCGACATCGTGCTGTTGTCCGATTATGCCAAGGGCGTGCTGACGGCGCGCGTGATCCGCAATGTCATCGATGCCGCCCGCAAACTCGGCAAGCGCGTGATCGTCGATCCCAAGAGCGCCAATTTCGCGATCTATCGCGGCGCGACGCTGCTCACGCCCAACCGCAAGGAGTTTGCGGACGCCACCCGAAGCCGCGCGGATTCGGATGAGAGCATCGCCGAGGCCGCGCAGGATGTGATGCAGCTTGCCGATTGCGAGGCCATCCTGGTGACGCAGAGCGAGCACGGCATGACGCTGGTGCCGCGCAAGGGCGAGTCCGTCCATGTTCCGGCTCATCCGGTCAAGGTACGCGACGTCTCGGGCGCCGGCGACACGGTGGCGGCGGTGCTGGCGGTCGTGCTGGCGGCGGGAGCCGGGTGGGAGCCTGCCTTGCGGATGGCGAACGCGGCCGCTGCGGTTGCGGTCGGCAAGAAGGGCACCGCCATCGTGACGCCGGCCGAATTGCGCCGAAGGATCCTGCCGCACGCCTTCCTTGCGGCCGAGGAAAAGATCGTCGCCGATGGCGGCGAGCTCGACGCCCAGCTTCTTGAATGGCGCAGGCAGGGCTTGAGGATCGGATTCACCAATGGCTGTTTCGACATCCTGCATCCCGGCCACGTCAAGGTCCTGACCGCGGCGCGTGCCGCCTGCGATCGGCTGATCGTGGGCCTGAACAGCGACGCATCGGTGAAGCGGCTGAAGGGCGCCGGCCGTCCGGTCCAGGACGAGCGGGCACGCGCCGAAGTGCTGGCGGCGCTGGAGGCGGTCGATCTCGTTGCGATTTTCGAGGAGGACACGCCGCTTCGGTTGATCACGGCGATCAAGCCGAGCGTACTGGTGAAGGGCGGCGACTATACCCGCGAGCAGGTCGTCGGCCACGAGATCGTCGAAGCCCATGGCGGCGAGGTGCTGCTGGTCGACATCTTGCCGGGTTTCAGCACGACCTCGCTGGTCGATCGCGCGCGGGAAGGCAAGGCGTGAGCGCCGTTGTGTCCGGGTCGACGGGCGCGCAGCTATGGCGATGGTGGCGGGATCCGGCGGCTTGGGCGAGAGCCACCGATATTTGCTTCATCCTGGTAGCCCTTGCGCTGCCCTGGTCGACATCGGTGACGGCGATTTTTGCGGTGGCCGCGATTGTGACGATGGCGCCCTTCTTCGATGCGAACGCTTTCCTGCAATCGGTGAAGCGTCCGGTTTCCATCGTGCCGATGGCGCTGTTCGTCCTCGCGCTCGCCGGAATGCTCTGGTCGGATGCGCCATGGGGCGCGCGGCTCTATGCCGTCGGCCCGACCGCAAAACTGCTGATGCTGCCGCTATTGTTCTATCATTTCGAGCGCTCGACGCGCGGCGTGCAGGTGTTCGTGGCCTTCCTGGTGTCGTGCATCGCTGCTGATGGCGATGTCCTGGCTCGTCGCCTACGATCCACGCTTTGCGCTGAAGGCCGATGCCGAATATGGCGTGGCGGTCAAGAACTATATCGACCAGAGCCAGGAATTCGCGCTGTGCGCCGTGGTGCTCGCCTATCCCGTGATCGTGCTGCTGCGGGCGAAGAAACCTTGGCTTGCCGCTTTGCTCATGGCGGTTTCGCTTAAGCTTCGTCGTCAACATGGTGTTCGTCAGCGTATCGCGCACCGCGTTGGTGACGATGCCGGTCATGCTCGCGGTATTTGCGTCTGGTGCATCTGCGATGGCGGACCAATCTCATGATCCTCTGTCTGATGATCGGAGCCGCTGTGGTCGCCTGGACGGTATCTCCGCAGCTGCGAGTGGCGGGTCAAGACATTCACGCGGGATTACCAGCTCTACAAGGAACGGGGCACTTCCGACTTCGATCGGCGTGCGGCTGGAGTTCTGGAGGAAGTCGCTGGGATTTATCGCCGAGGCACCGATCATGGGCCATGGCACCGGGGCGACACGTGGGCTGTTCGAGCAGGCCGCTAACGTCCCGCCGTGCTGGCTGCAGGCAAGGTGGTCGAGCAATCCGCACAACCAGACCCTGAATGTCGCGATCCAATGGGGTGTACCGGGCATCGCTGATTTTGTACGCGATGTGGCTGGTGGCACCTCTGCTGTTTCGCGGCGAGG
This sequence comes from uncultured Alphaproteobacteria bacterium, assembly GCA_963722265.1. Taxonomy (GTDB): domain Bacteria; phylum Pseudomonadota; class Alphaproteobacteria; order Rhizobiales; family Xanthobacteraceae; genus Bradyrhizobium. The sequence goes on from CAVRKR010000009.1 coordinate 97,589, forward strand.
GCTTGATGTCCTGGATCGGGCTGATGGTGGTGGTGCAGAATATTTTCACCTCGCTGTTCAATTCCCATATTTTCGATTTCAACGAGGGGTGGATGTATGTTCTCGGCGTGGGGATCGCGGGCGGGGCGTTGCTAAGGCCGGGCCCGCGCGAGGCGGCGGCTTCGACTTCAAATTCCGTTGACCGGTGACGGCTGGCATGCCTTCGCCGGATCAGCTATCAGCATACTCGCACCGGGCCATGCCCGGCAATTTTGGTGAGCTGGTCAGCGACATGACGCGCCTTCGAAATCTGACCCCGCGCAACGCCCTGATTGCAGGGCATGACGCGCTGGCGACCGCGGCCGCGTTGCTGGCAAGTTTTTATCTGCGCTTCGAAGGCGACCTCCTGACCGGTCGTCTGCCGCTGTTGTTTCGGATCCTGCCCTATTTCGTCGCCTTCAGCGTGGTCGTTTGTTATGTCTTCAATCTGACCACCACGAAATGGCGGTTCATTTCGCTGCCCGACGCGCTGAACATATTGCGCGCGGCCGCCGTGCTCGCCGTCGCGCTGGTGGTGCTGGATTACATTTTTGTCGCGCCGAACGTTCAGGGCACGCCGGTGGCACCGCGCGTTCAGGGCGCGTTCTTTTTCGGCAAGGTGACGATCATCCTGTTCTGGTTTCTCGAGGTGTCCTTCCTCGAGCGCCTCGCGCTTCGCCTATCGCTATTTCCGCTATACGCGCGTGCGGCGTCATGCGAGGGCGGAAGACGCAGTCGCCGACGCTCCTGGTCGGCCGTGCCGCGGACGCCGAGATCCTGCTGCGCGGCATCGAAAGCGGCGCCGTCAAGCGGATCTGGCCGGTCGGCATGTTGTCGCCGTCGTCGGCCGATCGCGGCCAGTTGATCCGCAACATTCCCGTGCTCGGCGGCATCGACGATATCGAGGACGTGATCGCCGATTTCGCGAGGCGCAACAAGCCGATTGCGCGAATCGTCATGATGCCGTCGGCATTCGATCCGGAGGCGCAGGCCTGAATCCGTGCTGATGCGGGCGCGCCGGCTCGGGCTGATCGTCAGCCGTCTGCCGTCGCTGGAAAGCGGCGATGCGCCGCGCTTGACGACGGTTGCGGTCGAGGACCTGTTGCTGCGGCCGAGCGAAAAGATCGACTATGCGCGTCTCGAAGCGCTGGTGAAGGACAAGGCGGTCATCGTCACCGGCGGCGGCGGTTCGATCGGTTCGGAGATTTGCGACCGCATCGTCACGTTCGGCGCCGCGCGGCTGCTGGTGATCGAGAATTCGGAACCGGCGCTCTATGCCATCACCGAAGCGCTCGCGGCGCAGCGGAACTAACGCGGCAATCGAGGGGCGCGATCGCCGATATCCGCGACCGCGATCGCATCCTGCGGCTGATGAACGAGTTCAAGCCGGACATCGTCTTCCACGCCGCGGCGCTCAAGCATGTGCCGATCCTCGAACGCGACTGGAGCGAGGGCGTCAAGACCAATATCTTCGGATCGGTGAATGTCGCCGATGCGGCGCTGGCGGCGGGCGCCGAGGCGATGGTGATGATCTCGACCGACAAGGCGATCGAGCCGGTATCGATGCTGGGTCTGACCAAGCGGTTTGCCGAAATGTATTGCCAGGCGCTCGATCACGATCTGGCGGCCTTGCCGGGCGGCAAGCCGCGGATGCGGCTGATCTCCGTGCAGATTCGGCAATGTGCTGGCGTCGAACGGATCGGTGGTGCCGAAATTCAAGGCCCAGATCGAGGCGGGCGGTCCGGTGACGGTGACCCATCCCGACATGGTCCGCTATTTCATGACCATCCGCGAAGCCTGCGATCTCGTGATTACGGCGGCCACGCATGCGCTCGCGCCGGTGCGTCCGGACGTTTCGGTCTACGTGCTCAACATGGGACAGCCGGTCAAGATCGTCGATCTTGCCGAGCGCATGATCCGGCTTTCGGGCCTGGAGCCCGGCCACGATATCGATATCGTTTTCACCGGAATGCGGCCGGGCGAGCGGCTGAACGAAATCCTGTTCGCGAGCGAGGAGCCGGCCGTCGAGATCGGCGTCGCCGGCATCATGGCGGCCAAGCCCAACGAGCCGCCGATGCAGTCGCTGCGCAAATGGATCGCCGCCCTCGAGCAGGCGATCGCGCAGGGACGACCGGGCCACCATCAAGGCCGTGCTGAAGGATGCGGTCCCGGAATTCGGGTCGAACGCCGCCTAGAGCATGATGACGTTTCGTCGAATCGTCATCACGCTCTATCTTTTTGTTTGAGCATGATCTTTTCGGAAAACCGGTGCCCACTTTTCCGGGTCATGCTCTAAGCAAGTTGTTGCCGCGCCCGCGGCCTCGAAAACCGGTACATCGAAAATGCCACCGCGGCGGCGCCGGCTAGGATCAGCGCGACGTCGATCGCCGCCGATTGCATCCTGGCCGACGCAATCGCAAACGCGGCGAGAACGAAATTGAGGACGAACACCTCGCCCACGATGCGAAGCACCGTAAAGCCATTGTCGGTCGCGCGTTGATAGAAGTGGGAACGATGCGCCGCCCAGATCGGCTCGCTGCGGATCATCCGGAGGAGCAGGGTGACGGTGGCATCCGACAAATAATAGAGCGGCAGCAACAACGCGGCGGCAAGGTGCTGGTGCCAGGCCAGTTCCAGCAGGCACCAGCCGAGCAGCAAGCCGATCGGCAGGCTGCCGACGTCGCCGAGAAAGATGGCCGCCACCGGACGGTTAAAGGGCGCAAACCCGATCATCGCGCCGCACAGCGCCGCGGCCACGATCGCGGGCATTTGGGGAAATTCGCCGAGCCATCCCAGCGCGATCATCGCCGCCGTGACGGGGACGATTTCGGCCACCGTCATCCAGTCCAGCCCGTCCATGAAATTGACGAGATTGACGAACCAGAGCCCCGCCAGCAGAAGCAGGCCGCGCTCAATCCAGAGCGGCATTGCCGGAAGAATCCGAAGCTCGCCTGGAGCTGCAACCAGGATCGCCCCCACGGCGATGGCCTGCAGCAGGAGGCGCGTCACGACCGGGATGGATTTGATGTCATCGGCGAAGCCGACTATTGCAATAAACAGCGTGGCCGCGAAGACCGCGATCGGCAAATTCGAATCGAATGTCGCGATACCGGTAAGGACGGCGCCTGCGATCACCAGCGTCGCCGCAATCACCGCAATGCCCGCGCCTTGCGGGGTCGGGACGCGATGCGAAGATCGCGCGTTGGGTTTGGCAAGCGCGTGCTTTTCGAGCAGCGGCCGGATGGCCCAGATCAGGCCCGCCGACAGCACCGCCGCGGCAACGGCCGCCAAAAGCATCAGCCACGTTTCGGAAATGTTCATTCTGTCCAATGTCGCCGTTACTCCGGCACTTCGATCGGCACCGGACCCTTCGCCGCCTTTTCGGCAGAGAAGATCCACACCAATCCGCCGAAAGCGCCGACCATGAACGACACCGCGCCGTACAGCAGCGAGATGTTGATGCCTTCATAAGTCAACAGCCCGGCATATCCGAACGCCAGTCCCATTGTCGCCTCGCGGACGCCCCAGCCGGCGATCGAGATCGGCAGCATCGTGATCAGCATCACCGGCGGAATCAGCAGGAAGGTCTGGCCGAACGTCACCGGGGCTGTGATCGATTGAACGACGCACCAGGCAATCACCACCGCCAGAACGTGAACCAATAGCGACAGCACAGCAATCGAGGGACCTGATCGCTTGCCGAAAATGACCCGGTTCGCGATGACGGCGCAGGCGTGAATGTGGTGCGTTCCCCACCAGTGTTTCAGCCAGGGCCAGGGCAGTACGCCAATCAGGAGAAAGCCGGCGCCGCCGGCGAGCGCCGCGAGATCGATCAGCAGCAACGCCCAACGGCCGTAGGCGTCGCCGATCAGGTGATAACTCCACGGCAGGCTCGCCACGATGACGACGGCCAGCGCGATCAGGCCGATGGCGCGGTCGACGAAGATGGAATAGGTCGCCGCGCGCCATCCGGCTCCGCTGCGCGCGACCAGCCAGAGCCGCACGGCGTCGCCGCCGATCGAGGATGGCAGGGTTTGGTTGAAGAAGGCCCCGATCAGATTGTAGCGCATCGCCTGCCGAGTCGGCAGCGGCGCCCCGCATTCGGCGCTGACGATGCGCCATCGCAAAACGCCGATAAAAATCTGAAAGAAGGTCACGGCGATCGCAAGGCCGATCCAGCCCAGGCTCGCCACATCGATGCGCGAGGCGAGATCGGCGAAATTGGCCTTGCGAAGCGCAAGATAAAGCAGCGCTACCGAGACCAGGACCTTTATCGCTGCAAACAGGATCTGGCGCATTTCGCCCGCGTTCGCCAAGTCTGGAGGACCGAACAAGTCTGGAGGACCAAAAAGGGACAGCGCAACGCGACGCCGCGCCGAATTTCGGCGCCTTGGTATGGTTTTAAAGCCGATCTGGCAATAGGCGCATAACTGGGTATTGCGGCCCCCGCAACAGGGCGGCTAAAGAGGCGAATCGGACGCGGGTCCCGCCAATTCGTGGCGGCGACCATATATGGGGCGTTGATGGGCAGAAAAATTGTTCCACTGATCATGTGCGGCGGCGCCGGGACGCGGCTGTGGCCGGCCTCGCGCGAGGTTCGGCCAAAGCAGTTCCTGCCGCTGTTCGGGACGCGTTCGACCTTCCAGGACACGATCCTGCGGGTGTCGGATGCGACGCTGTTTGAGCGTCCGATCGTCATCACCAACGCCGCATACCGCTTCATGGTGCTGGAGCAACTGGCCGAGATCGGGTTTGAGGCCGATATACTTCTTGAGCCGATGCGGCGGGATTCGGGACCTGCGATTGCGGCGGGCGCGGCGTTTGCGCAAATGCGCGACGGCGAGGCGATGGTTCTGGCACTCGCCGCCGATCACGTCGTCCGCGATACCGCAGCCTTCGTCGCCGCCTGCCGGGAGGGGCTGGTCGCGGCGGACGCGGGACGGATCGTGACATTCGGGGTCAGGCCTGAGCGCGCCGCCACCGAATACGGCTATATCAGCCCGGGCGATGTGGTGGCGGGCCAGGTCCGCGCGGTGAAGAAATTCGTCGAGAAGCCCGATCCCGCAACGGCTGCCGGATACATCAAGGCCGGTTATCTCTGGAACAGCGGCAATTTCATGTTTCGCGCCGCCGTCCTGCTTGACGAATACCGCAACGTCGATGCCGAAAGCGTGCAGGCGGTCTCCGACGCTGTCACCAAAGCGGGGCGCGATCTCGGTTTCGTGACGCTCGATGCGGCCTCCTTCGGATCGGCGAAAGCGATTTCGATCGACTACGCCGTGATGGAAAAGACCGCGCGCGCCGCGGTCGTGCCGGTTGCCTGCGGATGGTCCGACGTCGGCTCCTGGCACGCGGTTTGGGAACTGTCGGACAAGGACGGTCAGGGCAATGCCGCGCAGGGCACGGCCGTGTTCGAGGATTCCCGAAACTGCAACGTTTCGACCGACAAGGCGCTGGTCGCGCTGGAAGGCGTCGACGATCTGGTGGTGGTGGCGACCCAGGACGCCGTGCTGGTGTCGCGGCAAAAGGATGCCAACGGATTGAAGCGGCTGGTCGCGAGGCTGAAGACCGTCGCGCCGCAGGTGACGGAGGAGCACCTCAAGGTGCATCGGCCCTGGGGTTCATATCAGTCGGTTGACATGGGTGAGCGCCATCAGGTCAAGCGCATCATCGTCAAACCCGGCGGGCGGCTCTCGCTGCAGAAACATCACCATCGCTCCGAGCACTGGATCGTGGTGCACGGCACCGCGCGCGTGACGGTGAATGAGGCCGTCAAGATCGTGCACGAGAACGAATCGATCTATATTCCGATCGGCGCCGTCCACCGGCTGGAAAATCCGGGCAAGATCTCGCTGGAACTGATCGAGGTTCAGACCGGCAGCTATCTTGGCGAGGACGACATCATCCGCATCGAGGACGATTACCGGCGCTCGTGAGCCACCCGAACGCCCTGGCGGCGCAAAATTCGCGCTGGGGCTACATGATTTAACTTGAATCGATATTTCCGGTAGTCGGCGGGGAGTGTAATTGTTTGAATCAAAACGTGTTTGGGTTCATCCGGCCAATTATTCGCCACACCTGTGGCGACGTGCTAGAGAACGCCACGGCGTGAGGCGCCAGGGTTCCGGCGCTGAGGGGACACATGGGGTTGAACTGAATGGTTTCCAAAGGATCCGCGTCCGGCCAGAAGGCCGAGGCAAAGCCTGCGCTTCGTATCGGCGTCATCGGCGCAGGCATCATGGGCAGCAATCACGCCCGCGTGCTGGCGGGACTGCCGGATGCGACGCTGGTCGGTATCGTCGATCCCCTGCCGGAGCATCGCGCGCGCGCCACCGAGCTTGCCGGCTGCCGTGCCTTTGCGAGCCTCGATGAATTGATCGCGGAAGGCGTCGATGCGGTCACCGTCGCGGCGCCGACCCATCTCCATCACGAGATCGCGCTTGCCTGCATCGCGCGCGGCATCCACGTCCTGGTCGAAAAGCCGATCGCCTCCTCGGTGGAGGAGGGGCGGGAGATCGTCGCCGCCGCCCGCCGCGCCGGCGTGACACTGATGGTGGGTCATGTCGAGCGGTTCAATCCGGCGGTCGCCGCCATCAAGCAGGCGATCTCGGGCGAGGACATCCTTTCGATCGCGATCACCCGGGTCGGGCCGTTTCCGCCGCGCATGTCGAATGTCGGCGTGGTCATCGATCTTGCCGTGCACGACATCGATCTGATCCGCTGGTTCACCGAATCGGACATCGTCGAAGTGCAGCCGCAGCTCTCCAGCGCGGTCGCCGAGCGCGAGGACATCGCGCTGCTGCAGTTCCGAACCGCCTCCGGCGTGCTCGCCCATATCAACACCAACTGGCTGACGCCGTTCAAGGCGCGCAACGTCACGGTGGCGACCCGCGGCAAATACGTCATGGGCGATCTGCTCACCCGTCAGGTGACCGAGTGCTTCGGCTTCAAGCCGGACGGCAGCTATTCGATGCGCCATCTGCCGGTCGGCCATGACGAGCCGCTGCGCGCCGAGCTGATCGCGTTCCTGCGTGCGGTGCGCAGCGGCAGCGTGCCGGCGGTGACCGGCGACGAGGGCGTGGCCAGCCTCGAAATCGCGATCCGCTGCCTCGAAAGTCCCGCCAGGCCCGCTGTGAATTCTTCCGCGGCGGCTCTCCCGCCCGCAAGGGACCGCGGCGCGTCGTCGGCTGACCCGCTTCGCCCTGATGTCCCGCTCTCAATCTTCGACAAGGCTCCATGAACCAGCATCTGCGCGCCGATCCCATTCCCTTCATCGACGTCGCCGCGCAGCGACGCCGGCTCGGCAGCTCCGTCGACGAGGCGGTGGCCCGCGTGCTCGCCCATTGCCAGTTCATCAACGGTCCGGAAGTGGCCGAGCTCGAGGCCGCGCTTGCCGCCTTCTGCGGCGCAAAGCATGTGGTGACCTGCGCGAGCGGCACCGACGCGCTGCTGATGGTGCTGATGGCGAAGGGCGTCGGCCGCGGCGACGCGGTGTTGTGTCCGTCCTTTACATTCTGCGCGACCGGCGAGGCCGTGGCGCTGACCGGTGCCACGCCGGTCTTCGTCGACGTCGATGAGGCGACCTTCAACATCGACGCTGCTTCGCTCAAGCGCGGCATCGCGACCGCGAGGCGGCTCGGCCTCAAGCCGCGCGGCGGTGATCCCGGTCGATCTGTTCGGCCAGAGCGCCGACCATGACGCCATCGGCGCGGTCGCTGCGGCCGAGGGCATGTTCGTGCTCGATGACGCGGCGCAGGCATTTGGCGCAAGCTACAAGGGCCGCCGCCTCGGCGGCTTCGGCGTCATCACCGCGACCAGCTTCTTCCCGGCAAAGCCGCTCGGCTGCTTCGGCGACGGCGGCGCGATCTTCACCGACGACGCCGCGTTCGCCGAAACGCTGCGCAGCATCCGCGTTCACGGCCAGGGCTCGGACAAATACGACAATGTCCGGCTCGGGCTGACCGCGCGGCTCGATACCATGCAGGCGGCGGTGCTGATCGAAAAACTGAAAATATTCGAAGACGAGATCGCCGCGCGAAACAAGGTCGCCGAGCGCTATGCGCAAGGTCTCGGCAATGTCGTGACCGTTCCGCGTCTTGCCAGCGGCGCAACCTCGGTCTGGGCGCAATACACCATCCGCCTGCCGGAGGGCACCGACCGCGATCGGCTTCGCTTCGGCCCTGAAGGCGCAGGGCATTCCGACCGCGATCTACTATCCGAAGTCGATGCATCAGCAGACCGCGTACCGGGATTTTCCGGTCGCCGACGGCGGCCTGCCGGTATGCGAGCGGCTGTCTTCGCGACGTCATCAGCCTGCCGATGCATGCCTATCTCGACGAGCCGACCCAGGAGCGGATCATCAAGGCTGTGCGTGGCTACTTTTCCACCTGATTTCGCCGTTTTCTTTTGCCTCGCACCGCTCTTGTCCGTCGAAGCCCGCCTTCTGGCGAAGGCGGATGCGGGAAGAGGTCGGCGCGTAGCGCCGGGTGAGGGAGACTCTCCACGAGCTCGGTGAGTGGAGACTCCCCCTCACCCCTCCCCGCAAGCGGGCGAGGCAACGTTCTTCGCTTCAAACTGAAGCCCACATGCTTTAGAAGCGGCGCATGCTCGGTCGTATTTTCACCGTCGGCGGCTATACGCTCCTTTCGCGGCTGACCGGATTTGCGCGCGACATCATGCTCGCGGCGATCCTTGGCGCGGGTCCGGCGGCGGATGCGTTCTTCGTGGCGTTGCGCCTGCCCAACCATTTTCGCGCCATCTTCGCCGAAGGGCGCCTTCAACGCGGCGTTCGTGCCGGCCTATGCCCATGTCCACGGCGAGCGCGGCGACAGCTCGGCGAGACTGTTCGCCGACCGCATCTTCACGCTGCTGTTTGTCTCGCAAGCTCGTGCTGCTGGCGCTCGCCTGGCTGTTCATGCCGCAGGCGATGAGCATCCTTGCGCCGGGCTTCACCGACGAGCCCGAACAGCGGCGGCTTGCGATCGAACTGACGCGGATCACCTTTCCCTATCTCCTGCTGATCACGCTGGTGACGCTCTATGGCGGCATCCTCAACGTGATGCATCGCTTTGCCAGCGCGGCTGCGGCGTCGATCTTTCTCAACATCTCGATGATGGCGACGCTGGCGGTCGCCGTCGTTGTTTCCGACCCCCGGCCACGCCGCGGCTTGGGGCGTATTGATCTCGGGCTTCCTGCAATATTTCCTGCTCGCCGGCGATCTTGCCCGCCATGGCGGCTTGCCGCGCTTCGCAGCCCCAAAACTGGACGAAGACGTCCGCGCCTTCTTCCGCGCGCTCGGGCCTGCGACCATCGGCTCGATGGGCACGCAGGTCGCGCTGTTCGCCGATACCATCATCGCGACCTTCCTCCCCGCCGGCGCGCTGTCGGCGCTGTATTATGCCGACCGGCTCAATCAGCTTCCGATCGGGGTGATCGGGATTGCGATCGGCACGGTGCTGCTGCCGGAAATGTCGCGGCAGGCTGACGTCGGAGGATCACGCCGGCGCGCTTGCCGCGCAGCGGCGGGCTTTCGACTTCACATTGCTGTTTTCGGTGCCGTTCGTCACCGCGTTCCTGGTCGTGCCCGACGTCATCATGCGCGCGATGTTCGCGCGCGGCGCCTTCACCAAGGGCGACGCCGCCGCCGCGGGCGCGACGCTTGCGGCCTATGCGATCGGACTGATTCCGTTCGTCCTGATCCGCAGCGCGGTTGCGACCTTCTACGCCCGCAAGGACACCGCAACGCCGGTGAAGGCGGCGCTGACCGGCGTCGCCGTCAATGTCGGACTGAAGATTGCGTTGGTGGGATCGCTGGCGCAGGTCGGTCTTGCGTTCGCGACCGCGGTCGGCGCCTGGATCAACTTGCTGCTGGTCACAGCCTTTGCCGTGCGGGCCGGCTATCTCCACCTCGATCGTACGCTGATCGCGATCGCTGGCAAAGTTTGTCGCTGCCGGTCTCCTCCTGGGCGCGGCCCTTTGGCTGACGGCGAAGCTCTCGGCCACGTATCTTTCGACTCTCAGCGCCTTCCGCGACGAGGCTGCCTTCGCCTTGCTGATCATCGTCGGCGCGCTGGTCTATGCGGGATCGGTGCTGCTGCTATTCGGTCGGGGCTGGCTGAGATCGTTGGTGCGAGGCTAGGGCGGGTACTTCCAAGCGCTTGACGTCCGATTTGGGAGCAGACCAACACCTGCGCTTGGCGGACGGCGACCTCCGCTTTTGGCCACGAAGCGTACCCTGGAACCATCCGTATAAAACCCGACTGTGTTTTCTTGGCTACAGCTAATTTCCTGCCTACCGGCTACCTACGTTGGCGACCAATTTAGTAATTTGGTTTAGGGGTTTGATCATGAAAAAATTGGTGTCCGCTTTGACCTCGGTAGTTGCATTTTCCGGAACCGCGTTGGCGGCGGATATGGCCGTAAAGGCCCCGGTCTACAAGGCACCGCCGCCGGTCGCGGTCTACGATTGGAGCGGCTTTTACATCGGCCTCAACGGCGGCGGCGGCTGGGGCAGCAAGTGCTTGAGTGAGACCAACGATGCGGGCCTCGGAGTCCAGAACCCGCCGTTGCCCGAAGGGTGCAATCACCCGTCGGGCGGCGTTGTCGGCGGCCAGGTCGGCTACCGCTGGCAAATGTCTTCCTGGGTGTTCGGCGTTGAGGCTCAGGGCGATTGGGCCAATCTGACGGGCTCCAACGTCAACCTGACCTTCACGAGAATTTCCGACGGATCGAGGATCGACGCGTTTGGTCTGTTCACCGGTCAGGTCGGCTACGCTTGGAACTCCGTGCTCTGGTACGTGAAGGGTGGCGCTGCGGTCACCGACGACAAGTATTCGACCGTCGGCATCGCGTCGGGTCTTATCGCCGACAAGTCGAGCGAAACTCGATGGGGTGGCGTCATCGGCACCGGCATCGAGTTCAGCTTCGCGCAGGGCTGGTCCGTTGCGTTTGAGTACGACCATCTGTTCATGGGCACCCGCGATGTCAACGCTTTTGGGGTCGGGAATTTTGGTGTGCCGGTAGGCGGATTCTCCGCGACCGATCGGATCCGCCAGGACGTCGATCTCGCCTTCGTTCGCGTGAACTATCGGTTTGGCGGTCCGGTCGTCGCGAGATACTGAGCCCTTCCGCAATCCTCCGAACTCAAGGCCCCGGCATCGCGTCGGGGCTTTTTATTTGTACACGCACGGCTTCCTAAATTGGCATCTATGAGACATGCCGACCCTTCTGACGAACGTCGGCGTTGATGAATAAGCGGAAATCATCAGGACGTCGCCAATCCGACGTGGATGAGCTGTGCGGAAAAGCGGACTTGCTTTGAAAGTCGGACCGGGAGAGATTTGCGATCCGCGGCTATCTCGAAAAATCGCAGATAGAAAAAAGCGGAGAGCAAGCCATGGACGGCGCAAGGCTAAAACATTACGGCTGGGGCCGCGAAGGCGAGGGCATGACTGCCGAGGAGCAGGCCTTCGTGCTGGGTCGCTACCGCGCAAAGTTTGCGCGCGATGCATTCGAGACGATAGCCGTGCCGCGCCTCGAGGACCTGGTGCTGCGCGCGCCGCGCGTGAGTGTGCCGGCTTCACTTGCCGCTTTCTGCACCAGCGAACGCTACGACCGCGCGGCGCATACTTTCGGCAAATCCTTCCCCGATTATGTGCGCGCCATGCTCGGCGACTACGATAGCCTGCCGGACGTCGTCGCGTACCCCCGCAACGAAGCCGAGATTTCCGCTGTGATGGATTGGGCCGGCAGTGTCGGCGCCTCGTTGACGCCATTCGGAGGCGGGTCGAGCGTCTGCGGCGGTGTCGAGCCGCGAGTAGACGGCATTCGCTACAAGGCAGGTGTCACACTCGACCTGCGCAATCTCGGCAAAGTTATCGAGGTGGATCCGATATCGCGCGCCGCATTGATCGAAGGGGGTGCCTATGGTCCATCGCTGGAAAATCAACTCAGACCGCATGGCCTCACGTTGCGGCATTTTCCACAGAGTTTCGAATATTCGACCCTGGGCGGCTGGATCGCGACGCGATCGGGCGGCCATTTCGCCAGTCTTTATACGCATATTGACGATTTCGTCGAAAGCTTGCGTGTCGTAACCCCGCGCGGCGTAGTGGAAACGCGCCGCTTGCCCGGGTCTGGCGCTGGACCGAGTCCCGATCGCATGTTCATCGGTTCGGAAGGAACGCTTGGGGTGATTTCGCGCGCCTGGATGCGGTTGCAGCCACGTCCGAAATTCCGTGCCGGTGCGTCGGTTCGTTTCCATTCGTTCTTCGCTGCCGCAAGCGCGGTGCGCGCCATCGCGCAGGCTGGCCTGTTTCCATCGAACTGCCGCATTCTTGACCCGCAAGAAGCATTCAACACCGGCGCGGCCGACGGCAGGGTTGCGATCATGGTGCTCGGCTTTGAATCCGGCGACCATTCGCCGGATGGGCGGATGGCACGTGCGCTCGAATGCTGCGCCGACCTTGGCGGAACACCGGAGACCGCAAAAGCCGGCGATGCACATCTCGAAGGCGCGGCGGGAATTTGGCGCAACGCATTTATTCGCATGCCCTATGCGCGCGAGTTTTTGACACCGGCCGGTCTCATCAACGACACTTTTGAGACCGCTATCACCTGGGATCGGTTCGAAGGCTTCCACGACAAAGTGAAGGCGGCAACGGAGCGCGCGATTCTCGAGGCGACCGGCGTGAAGGGCGAGGTCACATGCCGCTTCACCCACGTCTATCCGGATGGGCCCGCGCCCTATTTCTCCTTCCACGCACTCGGGCGGCACGGTGCTCTTCTGGCGCAGTGGCAGGCGATCAAGAATGCGGCCAGCGACGCGCTGATCGAGGCCGGTGGTACGATCACGCATCATCACGCGGTCGGCCGCGATCATCGGCCTTGGTACGATCGTCAGCGCCCGGCGCTTTTCGCCGCCGCACTTCGGGCGGCAAAAAGAGAACTCGATCCGCAAGGCATGCTCAACCCCGGAGTGCTCGTCGATCCCTAAGGTCGAGTGACGCGCCCCGCGGACGGACGTTGGCGCGCCGGACAGGATGGCGCTTGTAGTGCCAGTCAACTTGTGATGTAAGGCCTGACCTGCACCGGTCCCACGACGCGGTTCCCTCGCGGAATTTCACAGCCGGGCTTGGGTCGGGCGCAGGAATTTTCAAGCGTAATTTGTTGAAGAGTGAGCATGGCACGCAACATTCTGATCCTTGGAGCCTCGTATGGCTCTTTGCTGGCGACAAAACTGCTGATGGCCGGTCACAACGTGACCCTGGTTTGCCGGAACAAGACCGCAGAACTCATTAATCGTGACGGTACCGAAGTTCGCATCAAGCTCCGCGACGAGCCGACGCATCGGGCAATCTTCTCGCGCGATCTGCCTGGGACCCTGGACGCGACCTCGCCCGCAGACGTCGACCTTTCCCGTTATGAGCTGGTTGGCCTTGCCATGCAGGAGCCACAATACACCAATCATACGATCCGGGTTCTGATGATCAAAATTGCCGAGGCGAAGCTGCCTTGTCTTTCGATCATGAACATGCCGCCCTTGCCTTATCTCAAGAGGATCCCGGCGCTTGCGGAAATGGACCTCGAGGAGGCCTACACCAATGCCCAGGTATGGGAACGGTTCACGCCGGGGCTCGTGTCACTCTGCTCGCCTGATCCGCAGGCTTTCCGTCCGCCGGAGGAAGCGCCGAATGTCCTGCATGTCGGTCTGCCGACAAACTTCAAGGCAGCAACATTTGCAGATCAGGGACATAACCTTCTGCTTCGAGAGCTGGAAGCGGACATCGACGCGGTAATGCTGGACGGTCAGGACGTTCCGGTGAAACTCAAAGTTTTCAATTCGCTGTTCGTGCCTCTGGCCAAATGGTCGATGCTATTGACCGGGAACTACCGCTGCATCACGCGGCACCAGCCGCAGGCAATCCGCGAAGCGGTGCATGGTGATCTGAAGCTTTCACAGTCGATCTATGATCATGTAGATGCCGTCGCTCGGCGTCTGGGGGCCGACCCCGCAGATCAGGTCCCTTTCGAGAAATACGCCAAGGCGGCGGAAAGTCTTCTCAAGCCCTCGTCGGCGGCCCGAGCGGTATCCAACGGAGCCCCCTTCATCGAGCGGGTTGACCTGCTGGTGAAGCTGATTTCGCATCAGCTTGGTATGCCCAATGCCGATATTGACCGCACGGTTCAGATCGTGGATCAAAGACTGAACGAGAGGATCGTGCCAAGCTGATCTGGCACGCTGCGGCGTCGTCTCATCGCAGTTCAAAAAATGGCGCGCCGCGCCACCATGCAGCCCATGCGCGGCGTGCCGCGTTTTACCACAAGCCCCGTTGCACCTGATTATCGGGCGGGCCGCCGCGCCGCCGCGTATTGCCGGTTTGCGGAGGCTCCGGATTGCGCTGGAAAAAGAAGCCCAAGCCGCCGTCGCCCCAGAAGTTGCCGCTCGCAACGTTGACATCGGCCGTCGGCCGGCGCGTCACAAAGCCGCCCTGGGGCTGGTTGTTCAGCACCGCGACGAACTCGGTGCGATAGTTGGTCTCGCGGCTCAGCGGCTCGTCCGACACCACGATCGAGGATCGCGGCACTGCGGTCGGCGCGATGCGATCGAGCACGTCCTGCGGGATAGTGATGCGGTCGAGCGCGTCCTTGGCGTCGTCTCCGTTGTCGATCGTGACCACGGTCCAGCGCAGACCCGCGTCGTTGCGCGCCATCGCCGTGAACACATGCGTGCCGATCGGCTTGTCGGGATTGCGGATCGTGACCGGGACCTGAAAGGTCGCATCGAACACCTCGCCCCCGTCCGGCCACGGCTTATGCGTGTTGCGTCGCACGTAAAGCTTCTGCGTCGCGCGGCTAATGAAGATAGAGAACGGCTCGAGCGCGAGCTTAGCCTCGTTCGCCGCCTTGGCGGTGTCGGCTTTCCTGGCCTCGGCCGCCTTGGCGGCGTCCTTTGCGGCGGCGGCGGCGTCGAGCTTCGACTTCGCATCGGCCCGGGCGGCCTCGAGCTGCGTCTGTGCTTCGACAGCCTTGGGGGCGGCCTTCTGCTTCAGGTCCTCGGCTCGCGCTTTGGCTTGGTCGGTCTTTGCGGCGGCGAGCGCCTTGTCGGCGAAGGCAAGCTCGGCGTCGGCGCGGGTCTTGAGCCATTCCAGCTTGCGGACCGACACCGTGAGCGATGCTGTCCCGCGCGCCGCTGTCGCGGCGGCTTTCTTCGCCTCGTCGGCCGTCTGGGCGGCCTCCGCGGCCTCGCGGAGAAGCGTCTCGGCACGCGCCGGAGCAGCCGCGACGGCTTGCGCGTTCGGCGCGAATAGCGCCGGGTGGGAAAACTCGACCGGGGCCGCGTCGTTTGGCGAGATGATCACCCGCATCCCGATTCGCGTCTTGTCGAACAGCTTCTCCGCAAAGTCGTAGGGCATCCGCACACAGCCGTGTGAGGCAGCATAACCGGGCAGCGGCCCGCCGTGCAGCGCGATACCGTTCCAGGTAAGGCGCTGCATGTTCGGCATCCAGGCATCGTCATAGAGGCTCGAGTGGTGGTCAATGTCCTTCTCGACGACGGCGAAGACGCCCGCTGGCGTCTCGCGTCCTGTGGTGCCGGTCGACACCGGTGCGCGTAGGATCCAGCCGTCGGCGTCGTAGAAGGTGACTTGCTGGGTCTTGATCGACACAATCGCCATGATCGGCTCGCCTGCATCGCGCGGCGCCGTCGCCTCGGTCGGGGGCGCGCGGCGCGCTTGTCCCGCCGCGGCGTCAGCGGTCAGCGCCGTCAGCGCGGCCATCGCCGCGAGCGTCACAATGGCGGGAGGCCCCCAACGCCGCATCACCCCGGTGGATAGCGCCGTCGCAAATCGATTTACCATACCATGCCCCGGTTGAAATGCTTGCGTCGATCAGGTGTCAGATCGCGATTTTCGGATTATCTCACCGCCACTATCCGCGCCGCCAATTTGCTCCCTGCGGACTACCCGCACGTTCCGGTGGCAAATCTCTCATATACGACAGCCCGAGTTGGAGGAAGGGTGACACGCCTCTGGAATTGGCACTTTTTCTAAGCTCACGGTGTGTCCGACTTTAGTCCGGAATGCGGACCAAAGCGGACGCCCGGCCGATCACTCTGAATTTACGGTTTCAAGCGGCTGGAGAATGCGCGTCAGGACAAAGAGGCGTTTGCGCTGTCTACCGATCCGCTGCAATATATGGGCCTTCTTCGGCGCAAACTCGCGCCAGCGGCATGGAGATACGATGGCTCCCATCAAATTTGGCGTCGGTCAAAGCGTGCTCCGCAAGGAAGACGATGCGCTGATTCGCGGCAAGGGCCGCTACACCGACGATTTCGCGCCACAGCCCTCGCTTCATGCCCTGGTCTTGCGCTCACCGCACGCCCACGCGAAGTACGCCATCAACGCCGCCCGCGCCCGCGGGCTGCCCGGGGTCGCCTTGATCCTCACCGCCGAAGACGTCAGCGATCTCGGCGACCTGCCATGCCTGTTCAATCTCGAAGTCAATCCGTTCACCGGCCCGCCATATCCGATCATCCCGAAGGATGAAGTGCGCCATGTCGGCGATGCGGTGGCCTTTGTCGTCGCCGAGACTGTCGAGCGGGCGCGCGACGCGATCGAGGCGGTCGAGGTCAAATGGAGCCCGCTGCCGGCGGTGGCCGGCGTCCTCCATGCGGTCAAGAAGGACGCGCCGCAGGTCTGGGCCCAGCATCCCGGCAATGTGTTGTTCGATGTATCAATTGGCGACAAGAAGGCAGCGGAAGCCGCTTTCGCAAAGGCCCATGCGGTCGTCGAGATATCGGTCGTCAATCCGCGCATCGTCACCAATTTCATGGAAACGCGCGCGGTGGTTTGCGAATACGACCCCAGGCGCGATCACTTCACGCTCACCGTCGGCAGCCAGGGCAGCCATCGTCTGCGCGAAATCCTTTGCGGGATGGTGCTGAAGATTCCGCAGGAAAAGATGCGGGTGATCTGCCCCGATGTCGGCGGTGGGTTCGGCACCAAGCTGTTTCCCTACCGCGAATACGCGCTCGCCGCGGTTGCCGCGCGCAAGCTGCGCAAGACGGTGAAATGGAGCGGCGACCGCACCGATCATTTCGTCGGCGACGCGCAGGGGCGCGACAACGTCACCACCGCGCGGATGGCGCTGGCATCGGACGGAAGATTCCTCGGCATGGATGTCGATCTGCTCAGCGATATGGGCGCGTATCTGTCGACCTTCGGCCCCTATATTCCGCATGGCGGTGCCGGCATGCTGCCCGGCCTCTACGACATTCAGGCCTTCCACTGCCGCGTGCGGACGGTCTTCACCAACACCGTGCCGGTGGATGCCTATCGCGGCGCCGGGCGTCCTGAGGCCGCCTACGTGCTGGAGCGGCTGGTCGATGCGGCGGCGCGGAAACTTGGGCTGACGGTGGATGCGGTCCGGCGCAAGAATTTCATTGCGCCGCGCGCGATGCCCTACAAGACCGCGACGGGGAAGGTCTACGACTCCGGCGACTTTGCCGCGCATATGAAGCGGGCGATGGAAATCGCGCAGTGGAAGGAATTTCCCAAGCGCGCCAAGGCGGCCAAGAAGCAGGGTCTCCTCCGCGGCATTGGGCTTGCGACCTATGTCGAGGTCTGCGGCACCATGGGCGAGGAGACCGCCAATGTGCGGCTCGATCCGAACGGCGACGTCACGATCCTGATCGGCACGCAGTCGAGCGGGCAGGGCCACCAGACCGCCTATGCCCAGCTCGTCGCCGAACAGTTTGGGCTGCCGCCCGAGCGCGTCCATATTCTGCAGGGCGATACTGACGCCATCGCCACCGGGCTTGGTACCGGCGGCTCGGCCTCGATCCCGACCGGCGGGGTCAGCGTCGATCGCGCGACGCGTGAACTCGGCAAACAGCTGCGCGAGATCGCCGCCGAGGTGCTGGAAGCGAGCCCCGCCGACATCGAGATTTCGCGAAGGCACGATCCGGGTCGCCGGCACGGACCGGTCGATCAGCTTTGCCGATCTCGCCAAGCGCCCGGGCATCGATCCTGCGAAGCTCGCCGCAAGCGCGACCTACACCGCCGCCGACGGCACCTATCCGAACGGCACCCATCTGGCCGAGGTCGAAATCGATCCGGCCACCGGCAACGTCGCGATCGTCAACTATGTCGTCGTCGATGATTTCGGAGTGACGCTCAATCCGCTCCTGCTCGCGGGCCAGGTGCATGGCGGCGCGATGCAGGGGATCGGTCAGGCCCTGATGGAGCAGGCGGTCTATGGCGCCGAGGATGGCCAGCTCATGACCGCTACTTTCATGGACTATGCGTTGCCGCGGGCGGCGGATGGTCCGTCGTTCGTGTTCGAGACGCACAATGTCCCGTGCAAGACCAATCCACTCGGCGTCAAGGGCGCCGGCGAGGCGGGAGCGATCGGCTCCAGTGCCGCGGTCGTCAATGCGATCATCGAAGGGCTGTGGCGGGAATACAAGATCGATCACATCGACATGCCGGCCACGCCTGAACGGGTCTGGATCGCGATCCGCGAACACCAGCGCCGGCATAGCCTTTGATCGGCGTCAGCCGGAATGAAGCGCGGCTTGCGGTGTTGGAACGGTCGTTGCAGGCTGGCGAAACAAGAACCGGGTCCCCGTGCTCCCGGAAACAGAGGGAAACAAACTGATGATGCGAACTGCCTTGGTTGTTGGAACGTTGTTGCTCTGTGCGGGCGCCGTGATGGCCGATCAGAATATTGCCGTCTCGCAGCAGAGTTTGATGAAGACCCAAGGCAAGAGCATGTACGGTGTGTTCGGCAAGATCCTGAAGGGCGAAAGTCCCTACGATCAGGCCGCGGTCGACGCTGCGCTTGCCGACCTGGCAGTGCAGGTGACCAAGATTGCCACCGTCTTCACGCCAAATCCCAAGGAAGACGTGGTGAACGCCAATTTCGGTTCGTCGCAGAAAATCTGGCAGAACAAGACCGATTTCGATTCCAAGATTCCCCCCGTCTCCAAGGCGATCGCCGACGTCAAGGGCAAGATCAAGGATTCTGCCAGCCTGAAGGTCGCCTTCGACGCCATCCAGGAAAAGTGCACCGGCTGTCACGAGACCTATCGCGTCAAGCTCAAGTGACGATGAGGCTGGCTTAGCCCGATACCGCCAGGCGATCACGGTCCAGTCGAACGCCGCTTGGTGCTTAGGGCAACTCGCAAACAGAAAGGGCGGAAGCCGCTTGGCTTCCGCCCTTTCGTTTTGAACAGCCTCAAGTCCGCTGTGCGAAACAGTTACTTCTTGACCTGTCCGCGGATTTCGCCGCCGGGATTGGCCGCGGTGTGGATGTTGATGTAGTACCTGCCGGCGAGGAAATCGGCGGCCTGGGCATCGGTCAAGGTGGCGCTGCCCTCAGCGGGGCTCGAGGTTGCGTTGGGGATCGCCAGCGCAACGCCGCCGTTCTTGCCAGCTTCGGCCGGGCCGTGGAAATGCGCGGCCGTCGCGGGGCCCGTCAGCCCCGAATAGCTCAGCTTCCAGCTGAGCTTCTTGCTGGCCGCGTCATAGTCGATATCGGCGGTGCCTTTGCCGGCGCTGGTGTTGGGAGGCACCTCGGACGCGCCGTCCAGCTTGATTGTCATCTTCTCGGCGAAGGCAGACCCGCTGAAGGCAAGGGCAGCCCCCAACGCGAGCGTAGTAAGCATGATCCTGGAATTCAACATGGCTTTCTCCCTGTGGGCGTCATGTGACGCTGCCGATTTTCAAAACAGCCGGCATTCCATCTTATTCCCCATGGCGGCCTCGATGGCGACAAATTTTCCGGCAGCGTGCGGCCCCAATGGCTGCCATGTTATCCGTGGGGCGGAATGAAAAATGACGGATCGGTGAATGCTGCGACGAATTCTCCCTGGCTTGGTGTTGGCCGCCGTGGCCGGCTTTTCGGTTTTCTGGTGGCTGACGATACCGCCCGTTGTTTCGCCGGCGCAGCTTGCGCCGCGCACGCCCGATCTCGCCAATGGCCTTACAATGTTCAACGCCGGTGGATGTTCCTCCTGTCACGCGGTACCCAACCAGCCCGACCGCCTCAGGCTCGGCGGCGGGGTCGCAATTGCCTCGCCGTTCGGGACCTTCTATGCGCCGAACATCTCGCCGGATAAGGCCGACGGTATCGGGAGCTGGACGGAAGCGAATTTCGTCACCGCGCTCACGAAAGGCACTTCGCCCTCCGGCACGCATTATTTTCCGGCGTTTCCGTATACCTCCTACCAGCACGCCGGGCTTGAAGACCTTCGCGATCTGTTCGCTTACTTGAAGACGCTTGCTCCCGTGCCCGGCAAGGTGCGCGATCACGATGTGCCGTTTCCGTTCAACATCCGGCGCAATGTCGGCATCTGGAAATTGCTGTTCATGGACGGCAAGCCGTTCGTGCCGGATGCGTCGCGCTCAATGCAATGGAATCGCGGCGCCTACCTCGTCAACGGCCTCGGCCATTGCGCCGAGTGTCACAGCCTGCGAAATTTTCTGGGCGGCATCATCGCATCACGGCGCTTCGCGGGCGGACCCAATCCGGAAGGCGAGGGGTGGGTGCCCAACATCACGCAAAAGGGACTGGGCGAGTGGAGCCTGAAGGACTTCACCTATTTTCTTCAGACCGGGCTTACGCCCGATGACGACAGTGCCAGCGGCGCGATGGCGCGGGTGATCAAGAATACTTCGCAACTACCGCCGGAAGAGCGCGCGGCGATGGCCGAATATCTCAAATCGTTGGCGCCGGTCGAGGGACCGCCGCGGCCGAAACGGACGCCAAAGGCGGACGGCAAGTCCTAAGAAACTAAGGACCTGTCCCGGTACTTCGATCTTGCCAGGTCGGTTTCGAAATGCCGCAAAAATCCGCCTTAGCCCGTCTGGTCGCGCGATGCGTTGAGCGAATTGGACCTGCCTGGATTGCCCGTTGGACCAACGTACAGCTGTTGGCTCATATGCTCGGCCTTGGCCGCGAGCGGTGTGTCTCCAAGCAGCTGGTACACGTGGTCGGCGGCGGGAAGGCTGTAGGCCTTGAGCATTTCCACTTCGACGTTGCTCGGCTGATGGGGGTTGGCGAAATGGCTGGACACAACCCCCATCAATCTCTTGTCCAGCGTAAAAAATGGCGCACTTTGGACCGAGCGAAATCCAGCTCTTTTCGCATCCATCCTGTAAGCGGCAAACTGGGGGTCCCTTTCAACATCGGCAATTTGGACGACTTCACCCGAACGCAGGGCTCGTCCGCAGGCCGTGCCCCCGTAGCTAAAGACGCGCCTGAATATTTTTAAAAATTCCTCTGAAAGACCGCGCTGGGCGACGATGACAAGTTCATTCCCGATCGGAATTTGGACGTTGCCATATTCGGCGCCATGCATTGCGATGACATCATCAAGGATGGTTTGAATGGCCCCCTCGACGGTGGTTTTCAATCGCGCCCCCGCGCCGACACGGCATCACGCCAGACAACTCAATCGAATGGGCCTTAACGGGTGGAATATCCTCGCTTCGTGCTGCGGCAGGTGAGCTACCAATTTGGGCATTCGTCGGCCTAAAATCCGGCATTTTGTCGGATATTGCGCTGGAACTTCTGCTGACGACGAATACCAATGACCGTCGCGAAGGTATCGTCAGGCGCAAATTGCTGCGGATGTGCGAAGCGGCCCCGTCTGCGCGAACTTGATGGTCGAGATCGGCCATTTGCCATCGTGGCCTCGAATCGAAATCCGCAAGCCGTGGAATTCGTCGAGCCAGACGCTCTCCACCGTCCCGGCCTTTCCATCGGTGAGGACGACTGCTGCACCAACAATCTCGGTCTGGGCCTGCTCGAACTCACTAAGGATTCGATACGCGCGGATTTTCGCAGTTGGCATGGGGCTTGGCAACTCACCGATCGGGTTGGCGGTGTGTGCCTTGGAAAGACGCTCAAGTCATGACCGACGCGCGTCAAATGGGTGTCCTGTGGAACCCGGTTTCCGCCGTGCCCGCGAAGCTCTAACGCCTTCGCAATTTCATTCGGCTGCCTGAGCCGTGTCGGTGCGTTTCGCGATGACCCGCCGGAAATCCGTCGCAAGCTCTTCGCAGTAACGAGCCAGCCCCTGATAAAACGCGCGCTGCGGCCCATCGGTCGCCTCTTGAGCCGCCTTCTCGTAATGCGCGGCCTTGCGCTCGTATTTTTCCAGTTTCGTTTGTAGCTCACTCGGCACGGCGCTACTCCACGCAACACTTAACGGGTAGCGAATGGTTGCCGGCGCTTCGACCGAAACGATGACTGACCTAAGGCAATTTTGTAGCCGCCATGCGGCCCGCTTTTGACTGGCTCGGGCGGCTGCCCCCTGACGTGCAACGAAACCGGCACCGCCAACGACAGCGGGGAAGCTGCGCAATTCATTGGCGAGTACCGGCACGCATCACGGGTCTGCGGTCGATCGAAAACCTTACGTCGTTACGGGAAACCCATAAAGTTTGGCCGGGTTCTGCACCAGAATGGCGGTTCGCGTCGCCGCATCCGGGGCCCATTCGGCGACGAGATCGAACAAGGCGGCGTCGTCCGGCTTTTTTTCTTTCTCGGTCGGATGCGGCCAATCGCTTCCCCACACCATTCTCTCGGGCGCAGCCTTGATGTAGGCGCGTGCAAGCGCCACCGTGTCGGAATAGCTCGGCGGTCCCACCTTGCTGTCCTGATAAGCGCCCGACAACTTGACCCACGTCTTGCCCTTGTCGATCAGCTTGCTGATCGTCTTGAACCCGGCAGTGTCCAGCGCATTGGGCTGAGCGAGCCTGCCAAGATGATCGAACACGATCGGGGCCGGCAATCGCAGCAACAAATCCTCAATCGCAGCAATCTGATCACCCTTCATATGAATCTGGAGGTGCCAACCGAGATCGTTGACGCGCTTCGACAGTGGCTCGAGCATGTCGACCGTTGTGGCGCCGGCCTGCACCAGGTTGAAGCGAATCCCGCGGATGCCGGAATCGTTCATGCGCTTGAGCTCGGCGTCGGCGATGCTGGTATCGACGACGGCCACGCCCCGGGCTGTCGGGCCGATTTGCGCGATCGCGTCGATGGTGATGCGGTTGTCGGTCCCATAGGTTGAAGGGGTCACCACGACGTTGCGCGTCGTGCCTAACCGCCTTTGCAGCATTTTGTAATCGGCGACGGTCGCGTCGGCAGGCTTGAGCGTTGCCGTCGGCGCAATCGGATATTTGGAGTCGTAGATGTGCATGTGGCAATCACACGCGTTGGCTGGCGCCTTGAGCTTTGGTGGCTCCGTTCCGGATGAATAGGGCACCTGCTGGGCATCCGCCCTCCGCACACCAATGCCGGTGCCGGCCGTCGCCATTGCCAACAGGCCAGCGGTCTTGAGAAACTCGCGACGGCTCGACGAAATCCGCTGCATGGAAGTCCTCCCATTTTTTTAGTTGAAAACGTTGCGAAAATATCATGGCACGCGACGGAAGCCCATCGCCTTCTTCTGACGTGCTTATGTCCGGTCCGGTGCGCGCTGCCGAGCGCGCCGCGCGGCAAGAGCCGACGTCCGCCGACCGCTCTCAATGAGGGGATCACGCCCTAGGTTCTGTGGACACTTATCGCATCCATAGGATAATAGCGGCAAGGGTAACGACGGCCTGATAATTTCGCGCTGTTTTCTCGAAGCGCGTTGCCACGCGCCTGAACTGCTTGAGCTTTGAGAAGCAGCACTCGACGAGATGGCGCTGGGCATAGAGATGTTTGTCGAGCGGGTATTTGAGCGCTCTTGACGGGTTGTTGGGAATGACGGCGAGCGCGCCCTTGGCGGCGATGGCTTGGCGCAGGTGATCGGCGTCATAGGCTGTATCGGCCATGACGACCTCGGCAGCAAACCCCTCGATCAACGCGGCGGCTTGCGGTGCATCACCCTTCTGACCTGCCGTCAGGGTGAAGCGCACCGGACAACCCAGGCCTCGGACGGCCATATGTATTTTGGTGCTCAGGCCGCCGCGCGAGCGACCGAGCGCCTGATCTTCAGACCCCCTTTTTTAGCCCCGGCAGCATGCTGATGGGCTCGGACGATGGTGGAATCGATGATCAGATATTCGAAGTCCGGATCATCGGACATCGCCTCGAATATCCGATACCAGACGCCCTTGATGCTCCACCGGCTGAACCGCCGGAACACGCTGTTCCAATCGCCAAACGCTTCCGGAAGATCACGCCAAGGAGAGCCCGTACGCACGATCCAAAGCACGCCCTCCACGAACATCCGGTTGTCGCGCCCGGTGGAGCCTTTCTGGTCAGGCCGACCTATAATCAGGGGCGCCATCCGCTCCCAAGCCACGTCGCTCAAAACCAAACGATCCATCACACCCAAGGCCGCCTCCTCAAAAGCAGCCTTGAATCTGATTTGCTGATAAAAGGGAATCCTTAAAGTCCACAGAACCTAGGGCGTGCCGAACGCCTTGAAGGTGATGATGGTGTGGGTGTCCTGAATGCCGGGAATGGTCTGCACCTTCTCGTTGACGAAGTGGCCGATATCGGTGTCCTTGTCGACATAGAACTTCACGAGCAGATCGTAATGGCCCGCGGTGGAGTAGATTTCGGAGGCGATCTCGGCTTCCGCAAGCGCGTTGGCGACGACGTAAGATTGGCCGAGCTCGCATTTGATCTGAATGAAGAAGGGAACCATCGCTGTCGTCTCCGATAAAGGCGTCTCGCCCAAGGACAATACAAGGATCATATAAGGCTCGATACCGGGCTCAATATAGCGTCCCGGAACTTGCTGGCAACAACACGCCGCGGTAGGACAGGCCATGCGACAGCCTCTCACCTTGCGAGCCGCGCGATGACGATACCGACCGCGCTCACCATCGCGGGCTCGGATTCCAGCGGTGGCGCCGGAATCCAGGCGGACCTGAAGACGTTTGCCGCGCTTGGGGTCTACGGCGCCTCGGTGATTACGGCCTTGACCGCCCAGAACACGCGCGGCGTGAGCGCCATTCATCCGGTGCCGGCTCAATTCGTGACCGCACAGATGGACGCGGTCTTTGGCGACCTTGACGTCAAGGCCATCAAGATCGGCATGGTGGCGCAGCCCGAGACCATCGATGCCATCGCAGCCGCGCTGGCGCGATGGCAGCATGCACCCGTTGTGCTCGATCCCGTGATGGTCGCAACCTCGGGCGATCGGCTGCTCTCGGCCGATGCTATCGAGGGCTTGCGCACAAAACTCATTCCGCGGGCCGTGCTGATCACGCCGAATCTGCCGGAAGCCGCGGCGCTGTTGGATGAGGCGGTCGCCGCCGATGAGGCTGCGATCGAGGGTCAGGGCAAGCGGCTGTTGGCGATGGGCGCTTCGGCCGTGTTGATCAAGGGCGGTCACGGGCAGGGCAGTGAAAGCATCGACTACCTATTCGGCAGCAGCGATACCATCGCGCTGCCGGCGCCGCGCATCCCGACCAACAACACCCACGGCACCGGATGCTCGCTGTCTTCGGCCATCGCCGCTCACCTAGCGAAGGGCGAGGCGTTGGAGAGTGCCGTGCGCAACGCCAAGGCCTGGGTCGGTGCGGCGATTGCCGGTGCCGACCGCCTCAATGTCGGACACGGTCACGGCCCGATTCATCATTTCCACCGGTTTTATTGACGGCGCCTCTTGGCGTCGTCATTTCCCAAGCTGCACGAAGCGCAATTCGCCCTTGACCAGATCGGGCACCACCACCATCAGGCCCTTGCTGTTTGGGAATGCGCATAAATCGGCCGGACCTTTGAAGTCGGTCGCGAGCTTCTTCATTCCCATGGTCTTGTTCCACTGGAATAGTGATCCGGACATCCAATCGGTGACCAGGAGGTCGCCATTGCTCATCAAGTAAAGTCCGTCGAGCATGCCGATCTTGTCGGACAGCAACTCCGGCTCCTTGCCGGGCACAAGCGAGTAGATGCCGCGTGGGTCATCCTTTCCCTTGAACCCGACCATCAGCAAAGCGCCGTTCTTGCCCGGATAGAGTCCGTTCGGATTGACCGATTTGTCCTTGAACAGCACCGTAATCTTGGGAGCGGCTTTCGACTCAAGGAAATCGGCGGGCTCCACGCGCACCAGCTGGTCAGAGCGGTTGTCGCTGACATAAAGCGCGTTTCCCATCACCGTCGGATCGTTGGCGAAGATAACGTCGGGCAGATCGAGCTTCTTGCCTTGCTTGGTCTTGAGATCGAACACCCAGACTGAATCGATGTCGGTGACCCACAGCCGGTTGCCCTGGATCCAGATTCCCTTCGGCTTGTTCAGGGTCTGGCCCTTGGCCGGCAGAAAGCCGTCCTCAAGGATTTTTCCGTCCAGCGATACCTTGGTGATCTTGCCCTTGCCGTCCTTATCCGCCGGCTTGAGGTCGGGACCGAAGTCGCTGGTGTAGAGGACCTTGCCCTTGGGGTCATAGGCAACCAATTCCACATGGCCGAATCCGGTGGCCGTCTGCTCCGAGAGCACCTTCAGCTCCTTTGCCGACGCCTCCGGGGAAAGCATCATTGGAAAAATGACAAGACCCGCGGAGACCGCCAAGCTGCATGAAAATTTTCTGATCACGTTTGTTTCCCTTCCCATTGATGCGGTGTTGATCCACGCCGCGCGGTTGTCGGCAATTGCGACCAGGGTTTCCTCAAGTCAATCAAAGCTGACGAACTCCACCCAGTTCGCGCCTTTTCCTGAGGGATACTTTCCGATCAGCTTCAAGGCGCCACTCGCTCCGTCGATCGCATAAGCTGAAATCGTGTCCGATTTTTCCCCGGAGACGACGAGAAACTTTCCCTTGGGATCGATCGCAAAGCCGCGTGGTTGTTTCTCGGTGGGCGTATTGCCCAGATAGCTAAGTTTGCCGCTCGCGCCATCGACGCCGAACGTCGTGAGGGAGCTGCTGGTGCGCTCGGTCATGTAGAGAAATTTGCCGTTCGGCGTCAGATGCAAATCCGCGGCCCAGACGTCGTTGTCGGTGTTGCGCGGCGGCGGGCCGCCGGGCGCGCCGACCGCGCCGCGCGGCGCGCCGGGCACGAGCTTGGATTCAGACGGCACGCCGGATGCCGAGCTTACTTCCGTCAGCAACCCTGAATCGCCGTTGAGCGAAAACGTCGTGACCGAGCCGGTCAATTCGCTCAGCACGTACACGAATTTGTTGTCGCTCGAGGTGATGAAGTGGCGCGGGCCGAGCGCCGGCTTCGTCAGGAAGACCGCCGGCGTGTTCGAAGCAAGGCGCCCGGTCTTCGAATCGAACGTGAACTGAAATAGCTCGTCGCTGCCGAGCGTGGGGACGAAAACGAATTTGTTGCTCTCATCGGTGCGGATGGAGTGGGCGTTACGGCCGACCGGTATCACCTGCAGCGGCTCGGAAGCTACGCTGCCGTCCGATCCGACGGCGTTGACGCTGATCAGGTTCGCGCCATACGACGCGCCGAAAAGGTAACGCCCGGTCTTGTCGAGCGAAATGTAGGGAAAGCTCTCGGCAAGCGGGGAGGTTGACAAACTCTTCAAGGCGCCCGTGTTGGGGTCAATCGCATAGACGAAAACGGAATACGGTTTGGAGCGCGCCGCCGCGTAAAGAAAGCGCTTGTCCGGGCTCACCGCCATCGGCATCACGATCTTCGCCGCCTTGGTGCGCTCCCCCGGCTTCAGAGAGCCATCCGTCTGCACGCTGTAGACGCCGATGTCGCCATCCACGGCGTTTGACACGTAGACGAACGTTCCCGCCAGTGCCGGCGCGTGGCCGATCAGCGCCGCCAATGCGACAATGGTGATCCCTTTGGTGAATTTCGCGATGCCTTTCACGGTCTGCCTCCCTTTATTATTAAGTCACCGGCATCCCCTTGCCGATTGCCGCACAGGCGCGAGACTTGCCCCAGAACTTGGAAGGACATCGTAGCGGCTCAATTCGGGTACGGGAAGGAGGGTCCGATGTCGGTTCTGGGCTGTTGGCGAACATCCGGCCGAGAATCTTCGGTGTCCGCTTTGTCCCGGGTTCGCGCCCCTGAGAACGCCCGACACAGACCCCCATCTGACTTGACGCGAGAAGATTGAATTTGGCTGGAACACTTTTATACCGAGAGGAAATGAGAAAATCACTGCCGTGATGTGCAGCCAGGACACACACAAAGTTTCCTGCGCGATTATCCCCATGAACTTGGCCGCCGCGATTTGAACGCGTGCGTGAACGGTGCCACTGTTCATTTCGAAGAAGAGCACGCGCCCATGAACCAAACCGGCGCGACGTCGTGTTTGCATCACGCCGCCGCGCCTGACCACCGTAACCGAAGTGAGCGGTTCCAATGGCTGACGAGACTATTGCTTCCATTATTGCGCTACATCAACCCAAAAAGGCCACAATCGGCGCCCCACGCGCCCGCCTGTCCAGGCCGCGCAAACGGCAAAAGGCCAGGCGAGAAAAGGCCAAGCCGCAAGAGGTGGAGGCCGCGGCTTCGCCAGACGACGAATTTTCATCTTCGGAATCGCTGATACCGGCAGAGTTCTTGCCGGCCAATTCGGCGTTTGCCGAACCGCCGGTCGCGCCGCCCCCGACTGTTACGTCAAACGCCGTCACGCGGTTATACCGGCCGGTCGCCTCGATCCTCCTGGTGGCGGCTGCGCTCGCGCTTGCCGGCGTCGGCATCACCACGAATGGCTGGTTCGCAAGGTCGCTCGGATCGAGCGACCTTGCGGGTTGGCTGTTCCTGGCGATTGGCGTGGCGGCCGATCTCGTCGCGTTGGTGATGCCGTCATGCGCGGCTGCGCTCTGGCACAACCGCCAGCGCGCCACCTCGCTCGCCGGATGGGCGGTGTGGGCGATGACCTTTGTCTTTGCCGTCACCGCCGGCATCGGCTTCGCGTCGGTCAATATCACCGA
This sequence comes from uncultured Alphaproteobacteria bacterium, assembly GCA_963722265.1. GTDB lineage: Bacteria > Pseudomonadota > Alphaproteobacteria > Rhizobiales > Xanthobacteraceae > Bradyrhizobium. The sequence continues at coordinate 126,451 of CAVRKR010000009.1, forward strand.
TGTCACCGCTGCGCGCGCAGCGCGCGTGACGCCCGCCGTGATGGCGGCGCAATCGGCGTTGAGCGATGCGATGTCCGCGCGTGATCGGGAATGCAACAACGGCGTCGGCAAGTTCTGCCGGGAACGCGAAGCGGCGGTTGCCGGACGTCGCCAGATCCTCGACACCGCCATGGCGTCGGTCGGGCAGAGTGCGGATCCTCAAACTGACGCGGCCATCAAGCTCGTCGCATGGGTTAGCCATGGGAGCTTGCGGCCTTCTGGCGACGACTTCGCCATGCTTCGCCTTGTCCTGCTGGCGTTGCTGCCGCAGATCGGCGGAATATTGTTGATGGTCAGCCGATCAGCGATGCGGCCGAGCACGAACTGATGTTGCGGCGATCGAAACCGCCGGCGGATCGGGTTTATTCCTCCGCGCTACAAAAGACGGGGCGGACAACCGTTGCGCGGTTACGTGACGGCGGTCCTGCGCTGCGCTCTCCAGTGCTCTCCTGGCTGGACTTTGAGGTCGCAAGCCGAGGACCGGTTGCACGCCCAAATGTAGCCGGGGGCAGGCCGCCATTTACCTTCGCTGTCTGAAGCGACAACATTGGGGCGTCTGCTTGAGAGCATGCCGGGGGTCCATTTGACGTCATGGAGCGGTGAGAGGATGCGATGAGGCGTTGGAAGATCGCGCTGCCAGTGGCCTTGATCGCCGCGTGCGCTTTCGCAAGTTCGGCCATCGCGGCGAATTGCGACGCGGATCGAAAGCTGTTTCCGAAAAACTGGAAGGCGGTCGCCACTGAGGCGCCGCTCTTTACCTGCAACGGCCGTTATATCGGCCTCAAGCTGTTTCTCACCCCGCGCAATGAATCCACCATGATGCTGACGGTCGCGAGCGACAAAAGCGTCTATCGCGCCATTGTGGATGTGCGCGAGGCCGACCGGATCAAGCAGCAGAAGGGCCTCTATATCCTCTATTCCGAAAAAACCTGCTTCGTCCGCGGCAATTATTCCAGCCCGGCCGTCCTGAGCTTTGGCGATGGCTCGATGTCGAATGGCTTCAACTTCCTGTTCGCCGCCGACACGCTCGACGCATTCGAAACCTGCGAGCCTGTCAAGTGAGTGCGGGGAGGGGCGTGTTGAAGAAGCTGGCCTTGATTGCGGTGGGCTACGTCCTCGCCATCGCCGCCGGCGTCGCCGCCGTAGCCCTCCATGAGCTATTCGCCCCGGACGATGCGGGCGGCATGGCCGCCTTCGGCGACATGATCCTGTTCGTGCTGGTCGCAGGGTTCTTCGGCCTCGTCCCGACCTGGTTCCTGCTGAAGCTGTCCTACGAGAAGGCGCCGCGTTCCCTGGCGGCCGTTCTGCTCCTGATCGTCGCGATCGGACCGCTGAGTTGGCTGGCGGTGGTCTACTCCGACCGCATCCCAAATCTGCCTCAGGCCGTCAACCAACTGCTCGGTACCTTCATCGTCTTCGCCGCGATTCCGCGCATCGCCGCCGGACCGCTCTTCCTGGTCGCTGAGGGAGTAGCCTTCCTTCTGATGCGCGACCGTGCGAGGCGCGCGCTCCTTGCCGCGGCGATGCTGATGGACCTCGTCCCGCTAAGCATGTTCGCGCTGCATTTGGCGGCGGGCGTGATTCACCATTAGGGGCCCGCCAGCGATCCTCGTCGTAAAGCAAGATCACTTGTGATCCCTCTCATGAGGAGCAGGATCTGCAGATGGGCCAAACGACGTTACGAGCAAGATGAGCAGCGCAAGAATACAGACGACGATAATTGCCAAGAGAAGAATGAGAAAATCATCCAACATAAGAAATCTTATCAGGAAACCGAATTATCTGTTTGATCTAGAACAATTCACCTTCAGCTACTAAGTCGGCTGCCCCGACAATATTGAGAGGTGTTTTGGGGTCAAAAACCGGTCCTGATTGCCCTGAAACGCAACTTCCGATCTAACCCGGGTAGAACGGAAGTTGATGGCAGGACACCAAAACGACGCGAATGACCGTGCGCCCCGAAGGCGCGGATCACTAGTGGAGGAAGATTCCACCCAGAGAGTTGTCGATTGATCTGGTAGCTGACGAGCGGTTCGGTCGGGTAACCGGCAGGGCTGGAGCCTCGTGACAAAGGCCGCTTTAGGCGGTTGAGCAATCTAGCGGGCCGTAACGTGAGTGAAGCCTGAGCAGGCCTCGAAAGTGACAATGCGGATGCCGACCTGCCGGTCATTTGGGGAAGGCAGCATGAGCGGGGAAGCAATCGACACGCGCACCCGCTCGATCCGCCGGGGTAGTGGGCACGGCACGTCGGAAAGGTGGTTCGGGTAATCGGGGGAGGCCCGTCAAGGGCGAGGGTAGCGGCCTCAACGTCGCGAAAGGCGGCGGCCAAGGCGGGAGTCGGACGGGGTCGTATGGTGCGCTGGGCAGCGCATGAATCAGGAGGGTTAAAGTCCCTCCGGCGCCCGAATGAGGGGCGCTGTATCCAAAGGTGGGGGTAATGCCTCGCCGGCCAGCGGGTTCGCTCGCTGGAGGACAGGGTGTCCGGAGCGATCTGGAATCCGAAGGGTTTGAGGAGAAGTATCGGGCTGTAATCGAATGGGAGAGATCCCTGATGAACAGGTCGGCCAAAGATGGGGTTAGGTCGAGCCCGCAGTATGGGGGCGAAGGCGTTACTCATTCACCCATCGCACCAAGGTGTTTGCTGGCGGCACGATACGGAAGATTTATGCGTGACCCCAGGAGACCTGTCGGTGTCCTGGTTTTAAAACCAGGTAAGCGACCCTATAAGCGAAAGCGAAATGGGAAGCGATGCACCGCCAGGAGTTGGAGAACGTAATAGTACCTGAAGCGCGAGACGAATAACTCGCGTGACCGGCGACGGCGGATCGAGAGTGGTCCGGGGAAGGACGTTCGTGAATGGATCGAGCTTTGAGCGATTGAGGTAGATGAGAAAGGAGCGTGAAGATGGATAGTTCCCTTTGTGAAAAACCCGAACGTCACGCTTCGAGGAGACTATCCGATCATTTGATGTTCGAAGGTCAGAAGCAGGAGGTCCACTCTCTGGTGGACACGGTAGGTCAGCCTTGTCTCACTGATCCCTTCTCTCCGGACCTCGCAAAGCCATTCATGAAAGCGGAATGCGGGAAAACTGCACGTTCCGTTTGAGTGGCGGACGGAGGCGAGCCCTTCAATGGGCGCCTCCTCCGACCCGACACCGTTGAAGCCGGGTAATGCTGGCTGAGGAAAGGGCCCTGACTTCTGGTGCGCTTTCGAAGATGGCGAGGTCGTGGTGATTGGCGATGAGCCTGCAAACACCATCAAAGACAGGAGCCGCCGGAGATTGCTGTGTCGAGGGGCGAAGGAGAGTTCCCCACCGTGCCGCAGCCGCGTGCGGTTAGTTTGCTCTCCGTGTGTCTCACGGTGAAGCCAGTCGGAGAGCCGGATGCCGGAGATCGGCACGTCCGGTTCGATGAGCGTTGCGCCTTGCAAGCGCGTTGAAGTCTGCCGTCTGCGATGACGGCCGCGGCAAAGCCTAGCGAGCAGCCGCGAACCGAGTCTTGCGTGGCGTCCGGTAACGGCCGTTGCGAAGCGTAGACAGGGAGGTTGTAGGCCGGAACGACAGTGAACGGGAACCTAGCCCCGAAATCGAACGTGATCGGAGTAGCCGACCCTGTCGCTCAAAGGGGAAGGCGGAATCGCAGTCCGCGCTATAGCGAGCGGCCTGAGATGCTCCCGGGGTTCGAACCGCCAGCATGCAACCAAAGGAAGCAACGTGAACAAGGGAGATCCATCCGGTTCAAGCGCAAGCCTGTAGGACCTGCCAAGCCGAAAGGTGAGAAGGGTCTGATGACCGAGTGGAAGTCAGACTGACTGATAGTACTCTGCGGTCGGGAGAGCCGGCTACATGGGTAAGCGGTCAGCGGTAGTTGAATTGTTCTCGGGCGACATGGGCTCCATGCAACGGGAGTTACGGCTTTCTACTCAGAGAGAAGATCAGCTGTAACCGGTATCTGCGCCCCACCTCGTGCGCGTCTGGGTTCCGAGCGATATTGGCGGCCATTCTCTGATATCGGGAGGCGGCTCGGTGGTAACTTCCATGCTTGATGACAGGAATGATGCCAGGAACGAAGGTGGCGCTTATCAGCGGGTCGAGGTGATTACGGGGCGGCAGCGCCGGCGACGATGGACGTCGGAAGAGAAGGCGCGGATTGTTTCGGAGAGCTTTGAGACTGACGCGAACATATCGGATGTGGCGCGCCGTCACGGTGTGGCTCGCGGATTGCTGACGATATGGCGACGTCAGCTATCGAGCGGGGGCCAGGAGCCAGTCCAAAGGTTTGCGGCGGTGAAGATCGATCCGGTTTCCGCGGTATCAAACGATGCTCCACGTCGTTCAGGGGAACCGGACGCCATGGCAATGACCTTGCCGGCGGTAAGAAGCCGAGGACGGATCGAGATCGATATTGCCGGCGCCCGGATCCGGGTTGAGAGCGGCGTTGATCAGGCGACACTGGCTATGGTGCTGGCGGCGGTGCGGGGCGACAAGTGATTTCGTTCCGGACGGACCTGAAGATCATGCTGGCCGCCCAGCCTGTCGACTTTCGTAAGAGCGTTCATACGTTATCGGCTCTGGTGAGCGAAGCACTCCGGGCCGATCCCTATTGCGGCGATGTTTTTATTTTCCGTTCGAAGCGATCGGACCGCGTGAAGCTTTTGGCATGGGACGGCAGCGGTATGGTTCTGGTGACGAAGTGGCTCGAGGAAGGTAGCTTCACATGGCCGCCGATCCGCGACGGCGTCGTGTCTTTGACGGCGACACAATTGTCGATGCTGATCGACGGGCTGGACTGGACGCGCGTGACACCAAAAAGCGTGAAGCGCCCGTTTGGGATGATGTAAGAAGTGCCCATTTTTGCTGGCGATTCTGACGAATCTGAAGTATCATTTGTTGATGGCGCTTCGCCCCGAAGATCTTCCTTCAGATCCTGCTCGTCTCGTCGAGATGGTGCTCTCACTTGACGCTGAGAACGATCGGCTGCGGGCCGTCATTGGTACCTTCAAGGACATGGTGTTCGGTTCGCGATCGGAGAAACTCTCCGCGGTCGTTGCCGGTCAACTCGCGCTCGATCTTGCTGATCTCGCCACGGACGTGACGCTACCGGCCGCGGCCAACGACGATCATGTGCCGAGCAAACCGGCTGGCGCCACCAGCAAGCCCCGCAAGAAGGCCCAGCGCAACATCGGCGCGCTGCCCAAGCATCTGCCCCGCTGTGAGCAGGTGATCGAGCCCGAGACGACCGCGTGCCCGTGCTGCCAAGGCCGCCTGCACAAGATCGGCCAGGACGTCAGCGAGGTGCTGGACGTCATTCCGGCAATCCTGCGGGTGTTGCGCATGATACGTCCCAAATATGGCTGCCGGGACTGTGAAGGCGCGGTGGTCCAGGCGAAGGCCTTGCCGCGGCTGATCGAGAACAGTATGGCGTCGACCGCCCTTGTGACCCATGTGGTGGTCTCGAAGTTCGCCTGGTTCTCGACGCTGTACCGGCAGGTGCAGATCCTGGCCGGTCATGGGGTCCATCTCGATCGCTCGACGCTCGCCGGCTGGGTGAAGCGAACAGCGTGGTGGCTGAAGGGGCTCTATGAACTCCAGTTGCGAACCATCCACGCTGCGCCATTGTTCTTTTGCGACGAGACCCCGATGCCGGTCCTGGATCCCGGAAGGGGCCGCACCAAAATCTGCCAGTTCTGGGCTCATGCGGTGGACGACCGACCGTGGGGAGGACCGTCGCCACCCGCTGTGGCTTACGTATTTGCGGACGGCCGCGGCAAGGCTGAGATCGCGGCGCAATTGATCGACTATGCGGGCATCCTGCAGGTCGACGGCTATGCGGCCTACAAGTCGCTGGCCAAGGGCGCGCGTGAGGCCGGAACAATCCGGCTCGCCTTCTGTCTTGCCCACGCGCGGCGCAAGTTCGTGAAGATCTACAAGTCGACAAAATCGCCATTCGCCCAGGAAGTGATCGAGCGCATCGCGGCGATCTATGCCATCGAGGGGCGCGTCCGGGGAACGAGCGCCGACATCCGGCTTGCAGCCCGCAAGTCCGAGAGCAAACCGCTCATGGACGAACTGAAGTCGCGGCTGACCGAGGTGCTCAAGGACATCTCGGCCAAATTGCCCCTTGCAGAAGCGATCAGGTATACGCTCGGCCATTGGGACGGTCTGACGGTGTTCCTGACCGACGGGCGGGTAGAGGTGGATACCAATACGGTGGAACGCTCGATGCGTCCTATCGGCCTCGGAAGAAAGAACTCGTTGTTCAGTGGCAGCGAAGGCGGTGCCGAGAGCTGGGCTATTTTGGCGTCGGTGCTCAACACGGCCAAGCTCAATGGGCTCGATCCGCAGACCTATCTCTGCGACGTGCTCGAACGCATCGTCTCAGGTCGCACCAAAAGCCATCAGCTCCACGAACTGTTGGCCTGGAACTGGAAGGCGGCCCGTGAGGCGGCTGGCCAGCTCGCCGCATGAGGGCGCGACGCCGCCGCTCCGCGCATGCCCCAATGACGGCGGTGGCGATGCCGCTCGACAAGCTCGACGTGTGGCTGCAAGGTCGAACCGGCGCCGCCGCCAGGAATTTATCCATGCTCGACGGCTTCGTGACTGCGATCGTGGCGGGGCCAATATCGATGGACCCGCCCGAGTGGATCTGCCCTCTGCTCGGCATCGGGATCGACGCGTTCAATCATGGTGGGACGCCGGAGTTCGCGGCGATCTCGGCCGTGGCGGTCCGTCACAATGCGATCGTTGAGACGCTCACCAACGCACCCAAGACCTTCGAACCGATCTTTGCGTGCAAGCCGAACCACGACATCGATGCGGGTCCATGGTGCGAGGGCTTCTACGCCGCAATGAAGTTGAGACTATCGGCGTGGGCTCCGCTCAGGAATCTCGCCGACATCAATCACGGTCTGTTGTTACCGATCCTGTTCCACTGCGTTGACGATCAGGGGCGCCCGATGCTCGGCCCGCCCAGGAAGGGGCCGGAAACCGAACAGTTCGCGCGAATAGCCTACAAGGACATTCCGGTCGTCGTCGAAGAGATGCGTCAGTACTGGATGGCTGCACGCTTCAAGACCCGATCGTAGCCGCCGGCCGGACGTGGAAGCTCGTACCGCTTACGATCAGCTGACCATGGAAACGAAACTTGAACAGATAGCAGTGAAAGCTGTGAACCAACTGCCGAAGAGCGTGGTGCGGGAAATCCGCACGCCACGTTCTGTGGGAGCGTGCAGCGAAGCTAGCTACCATTCCAGCGGGTGTAAGTCCCGCCGACATAGGAGTCCAATCGATGTCGTAGTCATATCCAGCGACGGTAAGGGTGACCGCTCCGTCGAAAGCCTGGAAGTAAAAGCCTCCTGTGGCTGGAGCGTATTCCGGTCAGATCCGCCTAGGGAGGCGAGCAACCTGATAGGCCGTAGCAGTTGTGAATCAGTGCAGCCCCGAAATGAACGACCACGTGAAACGGATTGTGGATTTATCGGGAGTGTCGAGCCAGTGTTCCCATGGCGAAGACCATGTCGGCATCGTTAATTTGGACGATACGATGTCTGAACTCCCCGGGGTCGGAGAGGGCGGCATGTCAGGAAGGAATGAGTAGCTCGGAACCACTCGCGGGTCGCTTAGGCGCTCCCGCACAGCGAAGACATCGCGTATAAGCCGCTGTGCGGTGAAATCGCGATGTGCCCACGAGTGGGGCGGATGGGGTCGACTAAGTGATGACGGCTCGAGACAACATAACTCGAGCAATAGCGAGGACCCCTGGGGAAGTGGTAACCCCACTTCATGGCGGTGCACGATCGAGTCAACGACCCGACACTGTGCGGGATAACCGTTTGACCACGAGGTGTACGAAGGATGGATGCAAACTGGCCGACGCGCCGCGGATGTCGGGAGCAGACTTAAGCTCGCGTGGAAGCCGGGAAGGCCCCATCTGAAAGCCAGCCTTCCAGCCGTATCGGGGAAAACCCGCCGTACGGAATGATAGGGGGGATCGAGGAAACGTCGGCATCATGCGAAGTCCGGTCCGCGCCTCGATCCTACCCGACCGGGGGCGGGCGACCGCCTTCGGCGACCCGGTGGGATGGGAAACGGGGCGTTGCCGAATGGCCTAAGCTACCGCGCCCATCCTCGACTCTACCAACTGCGACATTCAGGGCGGCGCAGCAATTCATGGACGGCCGAGCGAAGTCCGAATGTGATCTTACCTGCCGCCAAGATCAAACGACGGTTGGATCAGTCCTTGCGACTAGGTGGAGGGGACAGCGATTTTGCGACGGCGCGCGCCTGATCGATGAAGAGCTTTACAACCGGGCTCAATGTCCGGCCCTTCAATGTGATGATGGCGACGCAACGGTGCGGTACACGCAAATCGATCGGCAGTGCCTTAAGAGACCAAGCTTTCGCGTTAAATCGTAGCATCGAAGCCGAAAGGACCGTGAGAAAGCGACCGGTTGCGAGCAGGTGATTGCGTAAATTCATGGACAGGGAAACGACGCTCTGCCGCGGCAGGTCCAAGCCGTGTATCCGGAACGCCTCCGCGATGGAAGCATTAATGGACGTTTCGGCAGGCATTTGGATCCATGGTTCGTTGGCCAGCTCAGCTAATTGGATCTTACGACGGCTGGCCCAAGGGCTATTGGCGCCCGCCGTCACGAAATATCGCTCGCGAAAGAGGATTTCGGCATCTAGTTCATTGTCGAGGAACGATTCCGACACTCTAGCCAGCATGAGATCAATGTGTCGCTCTCGCAGTTCGCGAAATTCGGTGTTTCCGGATTCTACGTGGGTCGAGTAGATAACGATCTGCGGGTAGCGGCGCGACAGTCGAGCGATAACGGCCGGCAGAAATCCAGCTGTCAGTGATTCTGGGCACCCGATCCTCACTTCGCCCGCTGCGGGGCTGGCCAAAAACTCGATGTCCCTTACGCCTTGCCTGAGTTCGTCGAACACGACCTGGCCGCGTCTGAGCAAAGCAGTTGCAAAGACCGTCGGTTTGACACCACGCGAACTGCGGTCAAGCAGCCGAACACCAAGCGTGCTTTCAAGATCGGCTATAGCTTCGGACACGGCCGGCTGTGACATCGCGAGCTGAGACGCCGCTTTTCCCATGCTGCCCCATTCGACCGCGGCGGACAGAATGTACAGATCGCGCAGTTTGAGGCGACTCCCAATGCGCCTTTCCCATTCGGTCTTGGTCATCGGCTTTACTTATGAGGTCAGAGAGAGTTCCCCGGTTCTCCCTTTTAGCACTCTGGGCTATCGGCTCAACCACAGGCTCCGCACATTAAATCGCCGGTCTCACGACAGGAGGATGTCAAATGGCTCCCAGCCGTCGCGAATTCGTGCACCTTTCTGGACTAGCAGCTGCGGCGTTCGCTGCGCCGCGGATCGCGTGGGCGGAGGCCTATCCGACGCGGCCGGTGCATGTCGTTGTCGGCTTCTCGCCTGGTGGCGGGGTCGACACCATCGCACGCCTTATGGGTCAGTGGCTGTCAGAGCGGTTCGGTCAGCAGTTTATTATTGTGAACCGACCAGGGGCTGGCAGCAATATCGCTGCCGAGTCTGTCGTGAAAGCAGTTCCGGACGGCTACACACTCCTGCAGTTGAACATCGCGAACGCGATCAACACAACGCTCTACGAAAAACTCGACTTCGATGTCGTCCGTGACATCGTGCCGGTTGCGGGCATTATTCGGGTACCCCTTGTCATGGTGATAAATCCATCCTTTCCTACCAAAACGGTTCCAGAGTTCATCGCGTATGCCAAAGCCAATCCGGGCAAGATCAACATGGCTTCTGGCGGAAACGGATCCCCGCAGCATATCGCTGGCGAGCAGTTCAAGATGATGGCCGGTGTCAACTTGACCCACGTGCCTTATCGCGGCAACGCCCCTGCGCTCACCGATCTGATCGGCGGCCAGGTACAGATCATGTTTGATACGACACCCGCTTCCATCGAGCACATCAGGGCCGGCCAAATTCGTCCATTGGCCGTGACCACCGCGATACGCTCGGAGGCGTTGCCCGACTTGCCGACTGTGGGCGATTTTGTGCCGGGCTATGAGGCCAGTTCTTGGTATGGCGTCGGCGCACCGAAGAATACTCCGGCCGCGATCATCGACGCACTCAACAAGGAGATCAATGCAGGGCTTGCTGATCCCAAGATGAAGGCCAAGCTTGCCAACTTTGACGGAATAACGCTCGCGGGCTCGCCCACGGACTTTGGCAAGTTCATGGCCGATGAAACCGAGAGGTTGAGCAAGGTGATACGGGCGGCTCACCTCAAAGTAGAGTAACTGAAGTCTGCCGTCTTCCGTCGTTGGCACATCGCGCCATTCGCTGCGATGCCGAATGTGGTCGCTACTGGGGGCATACCGGACATTGGTCAAGCCGGCACCCGCGCCGCGGGTCACCAAAAAAGCCACGCACGTCACCCAAATGGATGCCGATGCGAAACTCGATGCGCTCGGGCAGTACGCCGGCGAGTTTTGAATCTCGACGGCGCGGTGCACGGCATCGACGACGCTCGTCTGCATGTCTCAGAGGTGCCTAGCTAGCCGGTATGTCGGCTCAGAAAGCTCAAGGTCTTCTCGTTGAACTCTGCGACGCTTTCGTAGATAGCGGCATGCGCGCAGCCTTCGAAAACCAAGAGCTCGCTACCCGCAATTCCATTCTTCAGCGTCTCGGCGAAGCGCAGTGAGGTGACGGCATCATGGCGACCGAAAGTGACCTAAGTCGGGGCCTTGATACGTGCCAATTGGGAGAGTGCATCGTGCGCGATCACCGCACCCGATTGGCTCATGAAGGCATTAACCGGCTGTTTCGGCCTGCTGCGCACGAAAGCCGCGAGCTGGTCGATGTATTCCGGCTTGGCCGCATAAAGTTCGGGGGTGAAGCAGTAGGGGAATATCCCCTGGATGATCATCTCCTGGACGCTGTCCAGGGCCTTTGCGATACTCCGCCAGCCCTCGACCACCACTTTGAGGAATGGATCGGTTTTCGGCCAGCAACTATGCAGTGACAGCGATTTGACCAGGTGCGGGTATTTGCCTGCGAGCCATAACCCCGTTGCAGCGCCGAGAGAAACGCCACTCACATGCGCCCGCTCGAGGCCGATTCCCTGCATCAACGCGGCGACATCGTCCGCGAACAACTCCATCGAATAAGTACCAGCCGGTTTGTCGGTCTCGCCTGCTCCCCGAGGATCGAGAGAGATGCAAGTAAAATGCTTGGCATAGTCGGCGACCTGGAAGGCATAGCAGGCATTGTCGGCAGCGAGATAGGGAATGAGGACAAGCGGCTCTCCCTCCCCCTGCTGTTCATAGTTGATTGTGATTCCGTTCGCGTTGATTTTCGACACGTGAACCTCCCAGTGCTGCTTCGGACCTTGGCGGACAGAGGATATCCGATAAATTCGCCGAGTAGTAGATGCGCAACCAAATTACTCAAGCGGCTGGCCCTGATGATGTCCGTTGTTCCCGAGCAACGGACATCATCACGTCGGCTCGGCTGGTCCGTTCAGTGCCCAAATAACGGAAGTCGGGCGCGCTATTCGATCACCTCGTCGGCGCGAGAAAGAAGTGTAGGAGGCACGTCGAGGCCAAGCGCCTTAGCGGTCTTGAGATTGATTACTAACTCGAACTTGGTCGGCTGCTCGACCGGAATATCGCTGGGCTTCGCCCCACGCAATATCCTGTCGACAAAATCGGCGGCGCGCCGGAACTGCTCCGGGATATTCGATCCATAGGACATCAGACTTCCGGCTTCGACGAATTCCCGCCAACTGGCCATCGTCGGCACTCGCGCGCTCTGGGCCAAGGCATTGATGTGAACCCGATTCGCAATTAGCAGCGGGTCGCTTAAAAGAAAAAGTGCCTCGGTGCGGCCCTTGATTGCATCGAAGGCTGGCGCAATATCCTCCGCTCGCCGGATTTCCGACATTTCGATTTCGAGGCCAAGCGTGCGGGCCACCCCCCGAACCTCGTCGAGCTCTCGCATCGATGATGGATTGCCGACATTGACCATGACTGCCAAGTTGCGAAGAGCGGGGACAACTTCACGTAAGAGTTCCAGGCGCTTGGGCACATTATCCGTCGCCTGGGACGACAGGCCGGTGACGTTGCCGTTCGGACGCGCAAGATTTGCGACCAGCCCGAAGCGAACTGGGTCCCCCGCCGACGCGAATACAATCGGGATGACAGATGTTGTTTGCTTTGCGGCGAGGACCGATGAGGTTCCCTGTGTGACGATCACGGCGACCTTGAGCCGGACCAATTCGGCGGCAATCTCGGCATAGCGGTCATCACGCCCTTCCGCCCAGCGATACTCGATTCCGACGGTGCGGCCCTCGATCCAACCGAGTTCGCGCAGCCGGCTCGTAAAAGCTAATGTCCACCGGCTCCAGCTAGAAGCAGTGCCGGTGCCTAGGATCCCGATCACCGGCATCGCCGACTGCTGCGCCCGCGCCGCCAGCGGCCAAGTTGCCGCCACACTGAGCCCCGTGATGAACTCCCGCCGCCTCATTCGATCACCTCATCGGCGCGATTGAGCACCGTCCGCGGAACGGTAATCCCAAGGGCGCTGGCAGCCTTGAGGTTGATGACCAGCTCGTACTTGGTAGGCGCTTGCACTGGCAGGTCGGCGGGCTTCTCTCCCTTGAGAACGCGATCGACATATTCAGCCGTGCGTTTGTGCACGTCGATGGAATCAGGCCCGTAGGAGGCAAGCCCCCCACTCGCCGGGTAATATCGGAACGCATAGATGTTCGGCAGCCGGTACCGCAACGCCAGGGCGATGATCAGGTTGCGATGAGTCAGCGATGATTGACTCCCTGTCACGATTAGGCCGCTATTCCGCTCACCCGCAAATGCAGTGATGGCCCGCTCGATCTCGCTGGCGTCACGCGAGTCGATCGGAAACAATTCTGCCCCAAGTGACGGCGGCGCCAGGGCCTGCATCACGGCGAATTGGCCGATGCCGGCAGCCAATGAAGGATCGCGAAGGACGGCAAATCGAGTCAGGTTGGGCGCCATCTCTTTGAGCAGTTCGAGCCATTTTCCGCTTAGGCTGTATTCGAACGCGCTAAATCCGGTGGTGTTGCCACCGGGCCGTGCGAGGCTCGCGACAAATCCGGCACCAACCGGGTCGATCACGTTAGCAAACACGACCGGCACGCGGTGGTTAATCCGCTGCAACCCCGCCAAATTCGCGCTGCCAGAAGCAAAAATGACATCGGGCGCGAGCGCCACTAATTCCGCCGCATATTTGTCAACGTCAACGGGATTACCTGAGGTCCAGCGGATATCGACGCGGACGTTGCGGCCGTCTGTCCAGCCTAGGCGCTGAAGCCCGTCCAAAAATGCCCGGACCCGAGCTTGCCCTACCGGATCGTCCTCGGCGTTTGGCATGAGCAACCCGATGCGCCGTTTGGGCTGCTGCGCGGGCGAAGCGAGCGGCCAACCGGCTGCCAGGCTGCCCAGAAGCGTGATGAACTCGCGCCGCCTCATGCTCGCCCCTCGGATCGGACGGTGGCAGTCTGCGCTCTACTTTCGATATCCGAAAGGCATTGGGGGCGGTCCCGTGAAATATCTTTGGTGGTCGCCGATGTCCCCGTCGGGGTCCAGGCTGTGTGAAAACTCCGACGTCGAACTTTCGCGTAGAACGTTTGTCTCGATTAGATTGAATGAGAGGAGAACAACTCTGGCAGGCGCCGTCAAAAAAGAAAAGAGAGAAAACAATTCCGCGCGTTCTCCGCGCGTGAGCGTTTTCACACAGGTTGGGTCAAAAGCTGACCTAACGGCCCGTAAATCGGACTTCTGCCTTTCCCCCGAACGCGAACTCGGAAAATGCGTGCCAAATGAGTGAGCGCGCGCGCCTGTCTTCGGGAACCCGACGCTCCCTTTGGCGTTCTCATCGGATGCCCCGAGGGACATGGTGATGAAACAGGTTTTCGATCAGCTCTTGAAATTCTTGCATGACGGGATTTCGGCGATCTTCCGCTTCGTCGAACTGATCTGGACCTGGTCGGTCGATCAGATCACCAGATTGGCGAACGTGCCGTGGCAGCAGTGGCCGCTGTGGAAGCAGTTTCTGCTGGTATTGATCCTGGTCGGGGTGGTCTGGGCGCTTTACCGGGCGGGCCGCGAGCTGTTCATAGCAGGCGCGGCGATATTGGGTGCGTTTGCGGATCTGCTTGGCGTGCTGGTGCGAACGCTGCCGCATGTCATGTTGGCAGGCGTTATCGCGCTTGGAGGCGTGTGGGTCATCAATCACCTCGACAATTCGCTGGTGCGAATGCCGACCTGGCTCCAGGCCAGCGAACAAGGTAAAGCCGGCGAGCAAAACAACGCAGCCGAGAATCGCCAAAATAGCCTGCCTTCGGGCCAGCCAAGCAGCCCGGCGCAGGAGCAGAAGTAGTTCGCGTTGGGCGAGTTCAAGAGCCCGTCAGGCGCAACAATCATGATGGACGGCCGCTCATGAGCCTGCGAGCGGAAGCACTGCGGTTCGCGTTGCGCCTGCTGAAAGATCGGCGAAGGCACCGGCATCTGCCGATTGAGACGGTCCGCCGGCGCTTGAAACTCCTGGAGCCCCTCGTTCCCGGTCCACCGGCAGGAACGCTCACCGAGGCAATCGATGCGGACGGCGTGCGCGCGGTGCGGATCGTAGCTCCACAATCACGCGATGATGTCTGCATCCTGCACTTTCACGGCGGCGGCTACGTGGTCGGCACCGCGCCGCTGTACCGGGATTTCACCTGGCGGATCGGCGTCGCGGCGTGCGCCTGGGTGCTGTACTTTGATTACCGGCTCGCGCCGGAGCATCCGTTTCCGGCGGCACTCGACGATGCGGTCAAGGTCTATCGCTGGCTCGCGGGGCGCATCGATCCGCGGAGGATTGCGGTGATGGGCGACTCCGCCGGCGGCGGCCTGGCGCTCGGAACACTCTTCCGGCTGCGCGACGAGGGGATAGCTCTCCCTGGCGCCGCGGTCGCGATCTCGCCTTGGACCGATCTCGCCCTCACCGGAGAATCGCTGACGAGCAATGCCGCGGCAGATCCGATGATGGATGCGACGGCGTTGCCCTCGATCGCCGATTGCTACCTCTCCGGCGCCGATGCGCGCAATCCCTATGCGTCGCCGCTTTACGGCGACGCGTCCGGCCTGCCACCCACCTTGATCCAGGTCGGCAGCGACGAGATCTTGCGCGACGATGGGTTGCGCATGGCTGCCCGATTGAAAGCCGCCGGCTGCAAAGTCGAGATCGAAATATGGCCCCGCATGCCGCACGCCTGGCATCTCTATGCGCGTATCCTTCCCGAAGGCCGCAAGGCGATCGAGAACGTCGGCCGTTTCGTCCAGAACATGTTGCTGTGAATTCGCCGTGCTTGACGAATTCAGCGCGGGTGAGGCGGTGCTGCCTTTCTTGCCAATCTCGCCAGGCGCAGTCGGGCCAGTTCCTGCCTTCCCTGCATCAGCCGGGCGCCGATCGGGATGCTGCAGAGGAGCGCAGCACTGGCCCAGCTCATCAGCAAAGTCCCGGCAAATACCAGTGCCGCCTTGATGACGGCGAACAAATCGGCACCCAGCAGCAGGTACTGCAACCAAATGATGAAGAGATAGTGGACGAGATAGATCGGGTAAGCGTTCACCGAGATCCGGCCAAGCATTGGCGAGGGCGCCGCCTTGAACTTCAGGAACAGCGCAATGACGGCGAACGAGATCGTCACCGAGGCCAGTACCGAGCCGAGTTCGGCGGCGATCCACAGACCCGGCACCGATGCGCCGATCCCCTTGACCATCAGTGCCGTGGGGATGATCCAGATCAGGAAGCCGGCGACGCCGCTGAGGAGCCAGATCGACCAGCGTCGCGTCAGCGCCCCATCTATCGCGAGAAGGCCGCGCTCAAACCCGTTGGCGCTCACGCTGACACCGGCAAGGTAAAAGATGGCATAAGGCGCCACGAAGCTCGGCTGAAAGGCAAACGGTCCGATCGTCACCCAGTCCCACGGCTTGTAGACCATGGATAACGGCACATAGGCGAGCGCCGCGACGACAAAGAGGCCTGCCAGAAAACGCAGCGGATGAAGGTCTGCATCGGCCGACAAGGCAGCGAGGCGATCGCGCAGGCGCGGAATGGCAACCGAGATTGCAACGAACGCCAGGTTGCAGGCGAAAAGCACCCAAAGAAACCACAGCGGCCCGCTCGGCCAAAACGGCAAGGCGCGCCAGTGAGACCAGAACGCCGGCCAGGCCGGATCCACGGCCGTCAGGCGGTAGACGGGGTAATAGGCCAGCGGCATCAGCAAGACGCCGAGGACAAAGGGAATACCGAGGCGGCCAAAGCGGTCGAACGCGAACCGCGCCGGCCCCTTGCGCGTCAGGCTCGGATAGACGAACAGGCCGGACAGAAAGAACATCAGATGCATGAGGTACATGTACTGGAGCGCGCAAAACAGATCCAAGCCGAGCCAGTGCTGATGGTCGATAATCGGGTTGGCCAGCCAGCGATAGGGCGGCGCGTCGAACGGCGGCGCAACGGGCGGCTGAGAGGCGAGGTAGGCGATGCACGAATGAAAGGCGACCACCATGACGATGGCGTATCCTCGCAGATTGTGCAGCGCCAAGCCGGTCTTTGACATGCCGCGCTCACCTTCTCGGATCCTACTCCGATAAGTCCAAGCTTCCAGAAATCTAACCCGAATTGACGAACCCCGGTTCCAGACGAAGCAATCATTTTTGACGCAACGCCAGGTCGGCTTGCGAAAGCTTATTCGACCACCTCGTCGGCGATTGACAGCACACCGGACGGCACTTCGATGCCAAGCGCGCGCGTCGCCGACGGCGGCGAAGATCAATGTTTTTCATGCGCGGGCCTCACTCGGTCGCATGCGCTGCCAATTCTTTTGGTGACGGCTGGAAGCTTCTAGCGCTTCGGTGCTTCAATAGGATCCGGCTCCGGTGCCGCCATGGGTCCCAGTTCTGCCTTGGACTCCGGGGCTGCCTGAGACGCCGGTTCGAGCTTGAATGTCAGCTTGTCAATCTTGCCCGTGAACCTGAACGGAACATCGTAGCGATACTCCAGCATCGCGACCCCGGTTCGGGTGTCCTGGCCGATGTCGAACAACTCGTCCTCCGCGAAGGTGACCGGCGTAGTGTGTTCCATCGATTTCCTGTCCACCTCCTTGCCATCCACGGAGAGTACACCCGTCCCGCCCTTACCCAGGCCAGGACCGTCCGATTTGAATTCGAAGACGATGGTGTGCTTGCCGGCGCTCAACGCTGGCCCTGACCAAATCGTGCGCTTGAGGTTAAGCAGGTTGTAGAGGAACACCGGCTTGCCCGAACGAATGCCCGCCACACCCTTGCTAAGGAACAGTCCATAGCCGCCGAAGCGCCCGCCTTCGGTGACGATCATGCCTTCGGCGCCTCCGTTGGGAATCTCGACCTCGGCGGTGATGGAGTAGGACTTGTTCAGAATGTTCGGCGCAGCGCTGCCGGGCACGCCGGTCAGTTCGCCCGAATAGGTGAAGACCGTTCGTCCCGCCGTCAGGCTCGGGCGCGGCGTATTCCAGCGCGGCAGCGTCGTGTTGTCGAGCGGCAGTACGTTATACTTCTTCGCCTCGGTATCGAAGAGGGCCTGCATCTCCGTGACCTTCTCGGGCATCTTGGCCGCCAGGTCGTTGAACTGGGTGGGGTCGTCCTGGAGATTATAAAGCTCCCACTTGTACCCGGTGATGACATCCGGAGGCGGAGCGCTGCTCAGCTCCCACGGGAGTGTCGCCGGCGTCGTGGAAGCTATCCATCCTTCGTGATAGATCGCGCGATTGCCGAGCATCTCGAAATATTGGGTCGTGTGCCGGGTTGCGGCGTTGCCGTTAGCCTTGTCCCATGTGTACGCCATGCTTACCCCTTCCATGGGGCTCTGTTTGATGCCGTTGACCGTCTCGGGTTGCGCAATGCCGGTCGCTTCGAGAACGGTCGGGGCGATATCGATCACATGGTGAAACTGGCGGCGGATGCCGCCCAAATCCTTGATGTGGCCGGGCCATGACATGGCCATGCCCTGGGACGTCCCGCCGAAGTGCGACGGCACCTGCTTGACCCATTTGAAGGGCGTATCAAAGGCCCACGCCCATTCTGCCGCAAAATGCGGAAACGTCTTGTCCGATCCCCAGAACGGGTACCAGAGGTACTGCGCCTTCACCGGCACGGGAACGCCATTGAAAGTGGTGAACTCGTTCGGCGTGCCGTTCAGCATGCCTTCGGCGCTCGCGCCATTGTCACCGCTGATGTAGATGATCAAGGTGTTGTCGAGTTCGCCGAGGTCTTCGACGGCCTGGATCACCCGGCCGATTTCATTGTCGGCGTAGGCAAGATAGGCGCCGTAGACATCCGCTTGCTTGATGAAGAGCTTCTTCTCGAGCAGACCGAGCGAGTCCCAGTCGGGAAGTTCTTTCGGCCACGGCGTTAACTTGGCGTTTTCGGGCATGATGCCCAGGCGCTTCTGGTTGGCGAAAATCCTCTCCCGCAGCTTGTTCCACCCATCGTCGAACAAGTGCATGTCGCTGATCTTCTTGATCCACTCCGGCGTCGGATGATGCGGCGCGTGAGTGGCGCCGGGTACGTAATAGACAAAGAACGGTTTGTCGGGCGCGATCTCCTTGAGCTGCTTCATGTACTGGATGGCCTCGTCGGCCATTGCTGTCTCCAGGTTCCAGCCGGGATTGCCCTGGAACGGATAAATCTGAGTCGTGTTGCGGAACAGGTGCGGTTGCCACTGGCTGGTGTCGCCGCCGACAAAGCCATAGAAATATTCGAAGCCCATGCCGTTGGGCCATTGATCGAATGGCCCGGCCTGGCTCGACTGATAGAAGGGCGTGTTGTGGTCCTTGCCGAACCACGAAGTGGCGTATCCGTTCGCTTTCAGGATGGTACCAATGGTGCCCTTATCAATCGGGATGATTAAGTCGTAACCCGGGAACCCCGTCGCTATTTCGCCAACCACCCCGTTACCCACCGAATGGTGGTTGCGGCCGGTAATCAGCGCCGCGCGCGTCGGCGAGCAGAGCGCGGTGGAGTGGAAATCGGTGTAGCGCAGTCCTTGCGCGGCGATGCGGTCCATCGCCGGTGTGGGTATCACCCCGCCAAACGTGGACGGCGCGCTATAGCCGACATCATCCGTCATGATGAGCAGCACGTTCGGCGCACCTTTCGGCGGGACGACGCGCGGCGCCCACCAAGCCTTCGACTCGGAAGCCTTCTCCTTGATCACCCCGCCGAATTCTGGTTGCGGGGGCGGAATTTGCTTGCCGTCGATTGTGGTGGTGGCTTCGGGCGAACCCGGGACCCCGGTAACCTGCTGAGCAAATGCCAAGACGCTGCTGAACGCAAGAAAACCTGCGGCCACTAAAGCGCTGCGACTAGAATTCATGGCGGAAAAACTCCAATCGATAACTTGCCTCGAAAAAAATTGCGCAGTTCGGGGGAAAGAATGCTGGCGTTGAACGGCCCCCTTTTGATGCAGATCAAGATTGTTCGGCTTAGACGGGTCGGGCCTCTGATTGCTTCAAGGGAGCGGCACTCAGGTCAATCTCGTCATTTTGACCTTGGGACCTACCCCTAATGGGTGGACGCTGTCAGACCGCTCCTGCACGTTCGTTTGATAGAAGGCGACAATGCCGCGAAGCTGCTTTGAAAACGCAAGAGAACCTACTTCTCCTGGATTTGAGCCAAGTACCCAACGATATCCAATATTCGCTTTTGAATGACCTCCTCAGGGTCGCAAGCCATATCCAGTAGTGAGTCAATGGGTTTCGGTCCGTACGCTTTTTTTCTTTGCGAGCCCGGTGGAGGTCCTTGCCGACATCCCCAAATTGGCATTTCGCTGTTGCGGTGTAGTACACCTCGCCCGTCGATTGTCTTGGCAATCGCACCAGCCACGAACACGCCGTTATTTTTCCTCGCTAAAACTGTCACATCGGCGGGCTTAATTTTGAGTTTGCTGCTATCCTGACCCGCGCCCTTGCCATCGGACCCGTGGCAGCCCGCGCATTTCGACATGAACTCAATCCGTCCCTTTTCGATATCTTGAGCCCACGCGCAAGCATTCGTTGCCATGGCAATGGCTATTGACAGAAAGATTCCGTTACCCGTTGGCGTAGTCAATCAGCGCCGAATGTCGCGATCTACCGCGCGATCCACCGGACGGTCCACAGGGCGCACACCGACGCCTGGAGCAACCACGGCGGCCGGCCTGGGCCGCAGCACGACGCCGGGCCTTACGATGCAGCCGGCGGGGTATTCGACGTATTGGCAATACACCACGGCACTGGCCCTTTCAGTGCTCGCAGCTACGAACCCGGTTACAAGCAACACCGACAACGCGATCGCGAGTTTCATTTCGACCTCCCGTATTTCGGAAGTCTTTTCATGATCCTGTTGAACGACCGGTGCGTTGATGCAGGTCAATGTATTAGCCCTCCGATTTCATTCAATGACTTCGGCGTCGGGATCACCTCATCCAGGGGAAAGTGCTGACGAACCAAACAATTGCAATAAGAATTTCTTGTATTCGCCACCGGCGAATGTTCAATTTGAGAAATTCCAAAGTGGGTCGATTGAATATGGGTGGTGTCGAGAACCACATTCGGGTCGCACAGCGATGTCCACAGACCGGATTGGTGGTGCGAGCCTGCTGTCTTGTGATCCTCGGTGCGCTCGTGTCAGTTGGCTATTCTGATCTTGCTCAAAGCAAGGAACTCGACGACAACTCGTCAAAGTCGGATTCGACGCCACCAAACATCTATCTGGACCTGAGGACTTACTACACTACGCTGCCCGCCAACACGCTGTCGATCGGGCTTGGTGCTTCACCTCCGGCGCTAACGACGCTTCCGACCCAGTCATCTCCGCCGAGCCGGAGCATCGCGGTCGATGCTCCGTTGACAGTAGATCTCAACGATCGACTTACAGTATTTGGCGGCGTAAGTGCCAGCACAACGCAAAGCGGCCTGTCCGACTGGTCGGCATTCGCGGTCAACAGCTGGAACATGGGATTTCAGGCCGACGTCTACAAGCAGAATGGCGGATCGATTCCAACGATTACGCTTCAGTCGACGGTCACAAAGTCGGTTCCAGAATCTCCGCTTACCACGACGTCCTTCAACAACATCGCCGAGTTTGATTACGCCCTGAACAAGGACG
The DNA here is from genome assembly GCA_963722265.1 of uncultured Alphaproteobacteria bacterium. Taxonomy (GTDB): domain Bacteria; phylum Pseudomonadota; class Alphaproteobacteria; order Rhizobiales; family Xanthobacteraceae; genus Bradyrhizobium. The sequence goes on from CAVRKR010000009.1 coordinate 147,688, forward strand.
AGACCAAGGGGCTGCTCGCCGGCGTTCAGTACACCAGGGTCGTTATTGCTTCTCCGCTCGCGACCGTCAATCCCAACATCATCGGCTATGTCGGTGGCTACTATCAGTGGGATAACAACTGGAAACTTACGGGCCGCGCCGGCATTCAATCGTTCGGCGGCGCACAGATCCTGAACCTGACGCCTTTTCCGTCCTTTACCCAGCCGATCATAAGGGTCGATCTGGACCGGAACGACGACAACGACAACCGCCTGTTTGGCGTGACGGCCCAAATCGCGTGGACGCCGAAGCCAGCCTACCAATTGATCGTCAGAACGCCACTTTATGCGATCAGGAACTAGCGAAAATTGTCTTCGTATTTTCAGCTGTGTGCTTGCGCGCATCATTGACGGTTCGCGCAGCCGGCGGTGACCGTCACCGAAGCGGCCGGCTGAGCAGGTCTGCGACAAGAGGCTGCAACCGGCTATAGTCGCCCTCTGCAAGGCGATACTCAACGGCGACGTTGCGACCCTCGATATAACCCATCTCTTGAGCGCGACCTGTTGATGGTGCTCTTGGTGGCGATTGAGCGCAACATTTGCGCCTACAATCGCCCCAGGACTGCTGCGCTACCGCCTCGCTTCTGTCAAATGGTGAAGGCCTCTTCCGTCAATCACGGGGAAGAACTATCGGCGGAGGTACGAAAATGCGTTACTCGGAAAGTCCGACTCTCGCAGAAGCGCACGATCTGGACGCCATTTCCGGTCAGCCCTTTCCTCAAAGGCCCACAAGGCCGTCGATCGATTCTCCTCGCGCCTCCAGCTTCGGGACTGATCGGGCCGCGAGCGAGCGGCCGTCGGTCGGCAGGCGAATGTTCCGCGCCGTTACCCGGTTTCTGATTGCGGTTCTGATCGGTGTGGGCGGCACGCTTGCCTGGCAATCTCGCGGCGACGCGGTGAGCGATGCGGCAAGACAGATCGTGGTAGCCCGGGCTCCAACGCTGGCCTGGTTGCTATCGGTTTCAACGGCGGCGCCGGCAGCGGCTGTAACCTCTCCTGACTCTGTGCAACAGCTTTTGCCCTTGACGTCCAGTCTCGATGCCGTCCGGCGCGGCGTAGAACTGCTGGCCGCCAGGCAAGACCAGATGGCCCAGAACATTGCGAAGCTGCAAGCGGTCGAGGAGGACATCAGGCAGACCATGTCGTCCCCGGTCCAGTCGCAGCAGGCGGTCGCCGTCCCACAGCATAAGCCCCAGCAACCCAAGACGCCGTCACCGGCCGCGCAGCCGCCGTCGATGCAAAGCCCGCCGCCTTCTGCCGGACCACTCGTGCTCACGCGCTGATGGCCCCGATTGCCGTCGTTCGCTCGGCTTTGAGCGCGTGTCCGTGACCTGCACATCGTTGCCAGCCACGGAGGAACAGTTGGAGCCATGAAGCAGTGAGGGCAAATTGCAGTCGGTCCCGGAGAAATGAAATGCCCCGAAGCCGATAGCGTATGTCTTGGTTTTGGCGCACACCAAAAACGGCGCCGAAATGATCAACTCATCCGAGCGATCAAGGCCAAACCGGGCCGAGCGAGTCTCGGCCATCAGAGGGAGGCTCGTCATGACGCGCTTCGCGATCTTCTGTTTAGCGAGTGCTACATTGGCAGCGTCGGGAGTGCCTGCCAGCTGCGGCGATGCCGGCAAGCCCAAGGCAGCAGCGACCGTCACCAATAAGCAGATCCAGGCCCAATCCGAGGGCAACCCAAATCGACCGGTCGTCATTGGAAGCCAGTACAACGCCGGCGGCAATGCGAAAGTCCAACCGCGTAAATCCGGCAAGGAGAGGGCGCCATAACACTAGATGCGAGGGATGAACAACTCGTAGAATGGGTGGAGCACTAGCGATACCCATCATTTCCTGGCGTGGGATCGATGGGTTTTGCTACGGTCATCTGACGGTCCCCGCGTGCAGCCACACGGCCGTTCACTGCCGCTTGACATTCTCATTGTTCTCATCCCGCGCCCCAATCGATTTGCCCGTCGTGTCAATGTGCCGCAGTTGATCAAAACCCCAAATCAGCGGCATCTTCACGGCCGTCCCGCGCACCTCAAGAGGGGCGCTTCGCGATCGTCACGAACGTTGGGCGCGGGATGCGGTGGACGCGATTGCGCACGAGACGAATGCGCCGACGCGGACGGCGAAGTCGTGCGGTCCTGATGCCTCGACGCTGGCATCAAGTTGGCGGGATGATCTGCCGGCGATCGTGACAAGAAAGCCCGATCACCAGGGAGACCACGAAGGAAACCGTTAAAACCATTCGCGCAGGGAAGGCCGGATCGATCCGGTGAACCTGTGGTGACTAACTCGTATGCCTTCCATTTTGCATGCGAGGCTGCGGGTGCATCAGACACCCGGCTTTCCCTGCGCCCTCCATTTTGCGAGTGGCTCATCTTTGTGCACAGCTCGGGCGCAACGACGCCGCGAGAAGGCGGACACATGTCTCTTAACCATCGCTTATTAATCATTGCCTCTTAACGGCCCCGTCGGTGTCGCCTGATTGTCGCAACGTGCTGCTATCTGCGTTTCTGCCAAGTGATCGACTGATTCGTGTCGGCTGTGAGCCGCTCGATGCTGCAGCAACACCTCGGAACTCGCTGGGAACGTTAACCTTATCGGGTCTGCGTCATCAGACCGTCACGGGACTCAGTTACGTGCTCGCGCATGGGAAGTGACTCGATGAGTGAAGAGTTGCCGGAACGGCGATTTCGCACTTTGTTTATCTCCGACGTGCATCTCGGAGCCCGCGGCTCGCAAGCCGACCGATTGCTGGATTTCCTCCGCAGCCACGACGCCGATACGATCTATCTCGTCGGTGACATCGTCGATGGCTGGGCGCTGCAATCCAACTGGTACTGGCCGCAATCGCACAACGACTTCGTGCAGAAGATGTTGCGCAAGGCGCGCAAGGGCGCCAAGGTCGTCTATGTGCCGGGCAATCACGACGAGTTCCTGAGGAACTATTACGGCACCCATTTCGGCGGTATCGACGTGGTGGAAAACATCATCCATGTCGGCGTCGACGGCCGGCGCTATCTCGTCATTCACGGCGATATCTTCGACCTCGTGGTGCAGAACGCGCGCTGGCTCGCCCATCTCGGCGACAAGGCCTACGACTTCGCGATCCAGATGAACCGGCTCGTCAACTTCTTCCGCCGCGCTTTCGGCGTGCCGTATTGGTCGCTGTCGCAATGGGCGAAGCTGAAGGTCAAGAACGCGGTGAACTATATCGGCGCCTTCGAGCAGACGCTCGCCGCCGAAGCGCGCCGCCACAGCGCCGACGGGGTGATCTGCGGCCACATCCACTACGCCACGATCCGCGACGAGCACGGTATCCGCTACATGAACTGCGGCGACTGGGTGGAAAGCTGCACCGCGCTGGTCGAGCACGAAGACGGCCGGTTCGAAATCATCACCTGGACCGATCCGCTGCGCCGGTCTGCTCCTGTTGCCACGGTCACGGCGCGCGCCGCAGCCTGATGCGCATCCTGGTCGCGACGGATGCGTGGCATCCCCAGGTCAACGGGGTGGTGCGGACGCTGATGATGACGGCGGAAGCCGCAAAGGCGCTCGGCGCCGATGTCTCGTTTCTCACGCCGCAGTCGTTCCGCACCTTCGCGATGCCGAGCTATCCCGATCTGCGGCTCGCTCTGCCTTACCGCGCCAAGATCGCCCGCCTGATCAAAGAGGCGCGGCCCGACAGCATTCATATCGCGACCGAAGGCCCGATCGGGTTGTCGGTGCGCCACTATTGCCGCAAGCATGGCTTGCCGTTCACGACGAGCTTTCACACCCGCTTTCCCGAATATGTCTCGGCGCGTTTGCCGGTTCGCGAGTCATGGATCTGGGCCGCGCTGCGCTCCTTTCACCGCGGCAGCCAGGCGGTGATGGCGGCCACGCCGGCGCTTGCCAATGAATTGCGCGTGCGGGGCTTTCGCAACGTGGTGTTATGGCCGCGCGGGGTCGATACTACTCTGTTCCACCCGCGCGCCGCCGATCTCGGCTCTGCCGCGTCCGGTCTTTCTCTGCGTCGGCCGCGTCGCGGTGGAGAAGAACCTCGAGGCCTTTCTCGATCTCGATTTGCCTGGAACCAAAGTCATTGTCGGCGATGGTCCGGCGAGGGCTGGTCTGGTCCGAAAATATCCGCAAGCCGTGTTCCTCGGCGCGCAGCAGGGCGAGGAATTGGCCAACACCTATGCCGCGGCCGACGTCTTCGTGTTTCCGAGCAAGACCGACACGTTCGGCCTCGTGCTGCTGGAGGCGCTTGCCAGCGGCGTGCCGGTGGCGGCTTTCCCGGTGACCGGTCCCCGCGACGTGCTCGGCTCGGCGCCGGTCGGCGCGTTGAACGACGATTTGCGGCTGGCGTGCCTGGCCGCTTTGCGGATTTCGCCGCAAGCCTGCCTCGAATTTGCCGCCTCCCATACCTGGGAAGCCTCGGCCCGCGCCTTCATCGAGAACATGGCCGAGATAAGCCACCTCGAACCCGGCCACGACGAGGTGCCATTTGCCACCCACCAGGCGCGCTTCGTTGCGTGAAGAACTTGCCCGCCTGTTGTGGTACGCGATACAAGTTGGGGGATGATGGATTCTTCCTCTCCCTTGCCGGTAAGTTCCGCCGACGTCGATGCCGCAGCCGGCGTGCTGGCACCGTTTGCGGTGCGCACGCCACTGTTGTCGCCGCCCGTTCTCAGCGACCGCGTCGGCGCCAAGGTGTTCCTCAAGCCGGAGGTGCTTCAGCGCACCGGATCGTTCAAATTCCGCGGCGCCTTCAACAAGCTGTCGTCGATACCGATTGCGTCGCGCGGCGGCGGGGTGGTGGCGTTTTCTTCCGGAAACCACGCCCAGGGCGTGGCCGCGGCGGCGCAAATCCTCAACATGCGCGCGACCATCGTGATGCCCGCCGACGCGCCGCTCTCCAAGCGCGAGCGCACCAAGGCCTATGGCGCCGAGGTCGTGCTATACGATCGCGACCGCGAGGATCGCGAGGCGATTGCCCGCGACATCGCCGGAAAACGCGGCGCCACGCTGGTGCCGCCCTATGACGACCTCAAAGTGATCGCAGGCCAGGGTACCGTGGGCCGGGAAATCGCCGAAGACCTCGCAGCGCTTGGCGTCGCGCCGGACATCGTGGTGGCGCCGGTTTCCGGTGGCGGCCTGATCGCGGGCGTTGCGACCGCGATCAAGGCCCGATTTCCGCAGGCCATGCTGATGTCCGCCGAACCCGACGCGTTCGACGACCACGCGCGATCGCTGCGCGCCGGCAGGCGGGAGCCGCACAAGGCCACGGGCCGCACCATCTGCGATGCGCTGATGGCTTCCATCCCCGGCGAAATCACCTTCGCCATCAACAGCCGCCTGCTCACCAAGGGCGTCACCGCATCCGATGCGGAAGTGGGAACGGCGGTCGGCTTCGCGTTCCGCGAATTGAAACTCGTGGTCGAGCCGGGCGGGGCGGTCGCCCTTGCGGCCCTGCTGGCCGGTCAAATCGATGCGCGCGGCAAGAATGTCGTGATCGTGCTCTCCGGCGGCAATGTGGACGCGGAAATGTACGCGCGGTTGATCGGCTGATTGAAATGCTGACTGAAATATTGTCGCGGCCAGCCACGCCGGCGCTGCTTTTTCGCCTCTACGAAAACAGCGCGATCTTCTCGGTCTGGCTCATGCGCCGGATCGGGGCCAGCGGATCGGCTCTAGAAACCCGCGGCCGCTGCACCACCCCGCTCGCGATCAGGCTTGAACCGAGCGAAGCTGCGGCGGCCGGCTCAGACATGGGTGGAACTTGTGCCGCCATCGGCGCGGGCGGCTCGGCGACGGTCGCGGCCGCCGGCAAATCCACCGCGGCCTCGCCTTCGCCGGTTTCATCTTCGGGTTGTTCATACGCCTCGTCGGAATCCGGCGCGGCCATCTCAAGCGCAACCCTGTCCAGTACCGCCTCGTCCTGGGCATCGAAGGCGTCGGCCGGTTCGGAAATTACCTCGGGGACCCCAACCATCGCATCAAGGGGCTCGGCAGTGGCCGCATCGCCGCTTGTCGTGGCTCCGGCTTCGCTGGCTGTGCTCATCGCCTGCGCCGGCTCGGCGAACGTTTCCGCCTCAGCGGCGCGCGCAGAAGAGGAAATATCTTCAGCGGCTTGCGGCGAAACCCTGACGGCCTCCTCAACTGGTTGTGGAGCCGGAACTGTATCGTCCTTGTCATCGAACTCCGCGATCCGGCCTTCGATCAGACCGAAGGCGTCGCTTAATTCGGTTGCCGGATCGATCGTCACTATCCTTCCGCAGGCGGCTTCGATGGCGTCGACCTGGGAATCGATCAGATCGCAAATTCGGCCGTCGGCGCCGATCTCCCGCAGGCGCCAGGCGATCTCCCGGATGACGCGGCCGCCCTTGCGCACGGGGGCCAGATTTTCCTCCAGCGCAAGGTCGCCAAGCGCCGCCGCTGCGACGGTTCTTGCTTCAGCCAGCGCCGCCCTGATTCTTGCCAGCGCCTCGTCGAGGGCGGGATCGCGGTCAGGCTTTTTCTGTGCCGCGAGCGTTTCCTCGATCCGCGCCACCGCATCAAGCACCATCCTGGTATCGGCGTTGCGGTTGCGCTTGGCGTACTCGCCGAGAAACCAGCGGCCCCGCGAGGTCTCCATGAACGCTTCCCTGATCGCGTCATAGTCCTCCTCGCTCGGCAGCGCCGCGCGGGCGGAGATCGGTGACAGGGCGAATGCTTCGTCGGCCATGGCAAACTCTTCCGCGCAAATCATCGCGCGTTACGCTAACGATCACCACGATATCGAGCGAATCGCAATTGAATTGATGCCAACCGAATCACAAATCCCCACCGTATCTGGCGACGCGCCGAACCGATTCGCAGGCCGCCTGGCGCTGTTTTGCGGCGCGATATTCACGCTGATCGGCAGCCATTTGCCGTTCTTCCCCGGTGTGGCTGCGCTCGGTCGGGATCGACGCCTCCTTGATCGGGATCATCACGGCGGTCCCCGCGCTTACGCGATCTACCGTCCTGCCGCTCGTCACCGGCCTTGCTGAACGGCGTGCGGCGCTGCGCGGCGCGATGATCGTCACGGCCTTTCTGACCGCGCCCGGGTTTGCGGTGCTCGGCACCCAGCGCCAGCCGCTCTGCTCACCCCCAGAGCGCAGCGTCCGGCGGATAGATCAGGCTGCCGTCGTAGCGCAGGCCTCCCTCGCGGTCGCGCGCCAAGAGCAGCGGGCCGTCGAGATCGACGAAGCGGGCCTGTCGGGCGAGCAGCATCGCTGGCGCCATCGCCAAGGAGGTCGCCACCATGCAGCCGATCATGATGTCGAATCCTTGCGCGCGTGCCGCATCGGCCATGGCGAGCGCTTCCGTCAACCCGCCGGTCTTGTCGAGCTTGATGTTGACGGCGTCGTAGCGTTCGCGAAGCCCATCCAGCGAAACGCGGTCGTGCACGCTTTCGTCGGCGCAGACGGGAAGTGGTCGTTTGATGCGCGAAAGCGCCTCATCGTGGCCAGCGGGCAGGGGCTGTTCGACCAGCGTGACGCCTGCCTTGGCGCATTCGGCGAGGTTTTGCTCAAGATTAGCCGCTGTCCATGCCTCGTTGGCGTCGACGATAAGCTCGGATTGGGGCGCCGAGCGGCGCACGGCGGCGATGCGCGCGCCGTTACCCTCGCCGCCGAGCTTGATCTTGAGGAGCGCCCGGTGTGCCGTCTTGGCGCTCGCGGCCGCCATCGCGTCGGGTGTGTCGAGCGAGATCGTATAGGCCGTGGTGCAGGGGGCTGGGGCGGAGCGTCCGAGCAAGTCCCAGACGCGAAGGCCACTCGTCTTGGCCTCGAGGTCGAGGAGAGCGCAATCCAGCGCGTTGCGCGCGGCGCAGGGCGGCATCGCGGCCTGCAAGGCCTTCCGGTCAAGCCCACGACCAACGGTCTCCCGCATCGCCAGTATTGCGGCAAGCGTGGCTTCCGGGGTCTGGCCATAGCGGGGATAGGGGACGCATTCGCCACGCCCGGTGTGGCCACCCCGGCTTACTTCCGCAACCACCGTCACCGCCTCGGTCTTGGCGCCGCGGCTGATGGTAAATTGACCCGCGATCGGCCAGCGCTCGATGGCTGCGGCAAGCATTGGCGATTTGCTGGAGCTCATCTTAATATCCGGCAATTTGGAACGCCGCGCTTGCCCGGCACGACCAAGTATGGCTGGTTAGGGACCTGTTCCACAAGCTTATCAAGGCGCTGCCGCATTTTCCTGTAGAACCGCTGGCAGGGGAATGGGCACAGGAGTTGGCACAAGTGAACGGCGACCCGACATTGGAGCGAATAGCAAGGGGCAACGGTCTCGCGCTGTGCGCCGCGGGAACCTGGACCGCCCGTTTTGCGCTGGAACTTGAGCTGATGGTGGCCGAGGCCGAAAAATTGACCGGAAGCCGGCCGAATATCTTCATCGATGTGTCGCAGGTCTCAAAACTCGATACGTTCGGGGCCTGGCTGATCGAGCGGCTTCGCCGCAGCCTGACCCAGGGCGGCGTGGAGGCGAAGATCGCCGGGCTGTCGGCGAACTATTCGAGCCTGGTCGATGAAGTACGCCGAGTGAAGGCCATTCCGGCCGCCGACACCACGACGGTGACGATTACGGGCATGCTGGACCAGGTCGGCCGCAGCATGGCGGGCATCGGCGGCACCATCATCGGCCTGATCGACATGCTCGGCGCCGTGCTGGCCGCGGGCGCGCGGGTCTTGGTCCACCCCCGCAGCTTTCGCCTGACCTCGACGGTGCATCATCTGGAGCAAGTATGCTGGCGCGCGGTGCCGATCGTCGTGCTGATTACCTTCCTGATCGGCTGCATCATCTCCCAGCAGGGCATCTTTCACTTCCGGAAATTCGGCGCCGATATCTTCGTGGTCGACATGCTGGGCGTGCTGGTGCTGCGCGAGATCGGCGTGCTGCTGGTCGCGATCATGGTGGCGGGCCGCTCGGGGAGTGCCTACACCGCCGAACTCGGCTCCATGAAGATGCGCGAGGAAATCGACGCGCTCCGTACCATGGGATTCGATCCGATCGAGGTGCTGATCCTGCCGCGAATGCTGGCGCTGGTCATTGCGCTGCCGATACTGGCCTTCCTCGGCGCGATGGCGGCACTTTATGGCGGCGGACTGGTGGCCTGGCTTTATGGTGGCGTCGATCCGGAGGCGTTCCTGCTCCGGCTGCGCGACGCGATCTCGATCGACCACTTCACCGTCGGCATCATCAAGGCACCGGTGATGGCCGCGGTGATCGGAATCGTTGCATGTGTCGAGGGGCTCGCGGTGCAGGGCAGCGCGGAATCGCTCGGGCAACACACCACGTCCTCGGTTGTGAAGGGAATCTTCTTCGTCATCGTGATGGACGGCGTGTTCGCGATCTTCTTTGCCTCGATCGGAATGTAACGATGGCGGCTGAAGCACAAAACGCCATCATCCGGGTTCGCGACATCTCGGTGCAGTTCGGCTCCACCAAGGTTCTGGACGGGCTCAATCTCGACGTGAAACGTGGCGAGATCCTGGGCTTCGTCGGGCCCTCCGGTGCGGGCAAATCGGTGCTGACGCGGACCATCATCGGGCTGGTTCCGAAGATCTCCGGGCGTATCGAGGTCTTCGGGGTCGACCTCGATGCCGCAAGTGCTTCAGAGCGGCGCGGGGTCGAACGGCGCTGGGGAATCCTGTTCCAGCAGGGCGCGCTGTTCTCATCGCTGACGGTGCGGCAGAACATCCAGTTCCCGGTGCGCGAATATCTCAACGTCACTCAGCGCCTGCTCGACGAGATCACCGTGGCCAAGCTCGGCATGGTCGGATTGCGTCCCGAGGTCGCCGACCGCTTTCCGTCCGAATTGTCGGGCGGCATGATCAAGCGCGTGGCGCTTGCGCGTGCGCTGGCGCTCGATCCCGAGCTGGTGTTCCTGGATGAGCCGACCTCGGGCCTCGATCCGATCGGTGCCGGCGACTTCGATGAACTGGTCCGGACCCTCCAGCGCACTTTGGGCCTGACCGTTTTCATGGTAACCCACGACTTGGACAGCCTTTATACGGCGTGCGACCGTATTGCCGTTTTAGGGAACGGTAAGATCATTGCCGCAGGATCGATGGCCGACATGCAGGCCTCACAGCATCCCTGGTTGAGGGCTTATTTCCACGGCAAGCGTGCCCGCGCAGTCATGGGCTGATTCCCGGTTTTTTGGGCCGGTTCTTGGGCTAGTTTGGTGCGGTTTCGGAGTTGGGTTGATGGAAACGCGGGCGAACTTCGTTCTGATCGGATCGTTCACCCTTGCGGTGATCGCTGCCGCGTTCGGCTTTGTGCTGTGGTTCCAGAGCCTGCACACCACCAAGGCCCGTAGCCCGCTACGCATCATCTTCGAGGGCCCGGCCGCCGGCCTGCGCAACGGCGGCAGCGTCAATTTCAACGGTATCAGAGTAGGCGAAGTCATCTCCGTCAAGCTCGACAACCCGCGTCGCGTGGTCGCACTTGCCATGGTCGAGAACAACGCACCGCTCCGCAAGGACACGCTCGTCGGGCTCGAATTCCAGGGGCTGACCGGGGTAGCCGCCATCTCGCTGAAGGGCGGCGAGGAGGCCGCGCCTGCGGTTCCCCTGGATGAGGATGGGGTTCCCGTGCTGACCGCCGATCCCAATGCGCTGCAGGACGTCACCGAGGCGATCCGCGGCACGCTGCAGAACATCAACCGCGTGGTCGCCGACAACCAGGAGGCGGTCAAGAATTCGCTGCATAACCTCGAGACCTTCACCGCCTCGCTGGCGCGTAACGCCCAGAAGATCGACGACGTGATGCTCAAGGTCGACGGCGTGATGGGCAAGGCCGACAATTTGATGCTCGGCCTCAATACGCTGGCCGGCGGCAAGGAGGGCGGCGAGCTGTTCCTGACGGTGAGATCGATCCGGGAACTGGCGGAAGACTTCGACAAGCGTTCAGGCGCCCTAATGGCCGATGGCCGCCGCACGCTCGCCGACATCAGCCGCGCCGTGAACAACCTCGACCGCAACCCGACCCGATTGCTGTTCGGTGCAGGCAACTCGAACGCACCGGCGGCAGCTTCGGCCTCGACGCCCACTCCGCCCGCGGCACCTGGGCCGAGGCGGCAGTAGTCGCTTAACGCTTTATCGTGAACCGTCAGCTCTGACGTCAATCTCGCATCTGACTTGTGAACGTAGGGTGCGACATTGACGACTACCGCGGGACGACGTTTCGCAGTTCGCTTCGTTGAGGCGCTGAGTGACGCGTCCGCAGCGCCCGGAAGGCGAGAGAAGTTCCCAAATAGGTCTCGCAAAAACAGAGACCGCCCGGAGGCGGTCTCGATACGAAGATCAGTCTTGATCCAAAACGACGCGTCGCGCGAACTACTTCTTCGGCAGCTTGTCGGCGAGGATATCGATCTTGTGAATCGCCGGCGGCTTGGCCAGCAATTCGCCTGCTTTGGCCATCAGCGCGGCGGCAACCTTGCCATTGAGATGCGCGTTGCGGCCGGTCTCATCATTGAAGGTATCGAAAATTGCGAACGATGATGGACCATTCTGGATCGCGAACCAGCTGACGGTGCCGGGTTCGGCATCCACCAGCGGCAATGCTGACTTGAGGAACTCGGCGACTTCCTCCTCTTTGCCGGGCTTGGCTTCAAGGGGAACGTAAAGCGCAACCTTTGACATCGTTCACTCCTGCAGGGGATGTTGATTTAAGGGCGGTTGGAGAACCCCCGAAGACGAGGTACCGGGATTGGGGAAGGGCGGCCAATCACCTTTACGTTGAACAGATGATCGTGATGTTCCGCCCAAAAAGAAAACGGAGGCATCGCTGCCTCCGCCCTTTGGTTCCGTGCCTTCGATGCGAGCCTTAGCCGAGCCGTCCCGCGGCATGCGCGAGCAAGGTGTAGACGAGACCCGTCTCCGAGGTGAGGTGACCGCGCAATGCCTGGGGCCCGCGATCCTCGCGCGCGACCTCGTCGAGCAGGCGCTCGAACTCGGCGATGTAGCGGTCGACCGTCTGCTTGAAGTTGCGGTCGGCGCGATATTTGCGGGCGACTTCGTCGAAGGCCTTCTGGCCGGCCGACGTGTACAGCCGCTTGGAGAAGGCCTTGCTTTCGCCGCGCTGATAGCGATCCCACATCTCGGCGGCAAGGTTGCGGTCCATCAGGCGGCCGATGTCGAGCGACAGCGACTCCAGCGGATTGCCTCCGGTGGCCTGCTGCGGCGGACGGCCGCGCGGAGCATTGCCTGGTGCGGCCGGCGCGCCGCCGTCGGTGCGGCTCAAGAGGTCGGAAAGCCATCCATCGCGCCCCTGGTCGGAACCCGCCGGCGCAACCGGCGGTGCTTCGGTGCGCCGCGAGGCGGGCAGGCCGAGATCGGGCGGCGGCAGGGTCGATGCACTGCCCCGCGGCCCGGCCGCGCCGCGCCCGCCGACGGCGGCCAGCATCGGCTCTTCCTCGCGGTGCACGCTGGTCCGACCGGTCGTCACGACATCCAGGCCGCGGCCGTGATGGGCGACGATGCGGTTCAGTTCCGCCAAGGCCTCGATCTGGTCGACGATCACCTTGCGCATCTGCGCGGTGCTCTCGGCAGCTTCCTGCGGCATTTCCAGCACGCCACGGCGCAGTTCGTTGCGGGTCGCCTCGAGTTCGTGATGCATTTCAGCGGCCATCTGCTTCATGCTCGCGACCATCGTCGCGAACTTTTCCGCGGACTGCTTGAACATCGCTTCCGCTTCCTCGGTGCTCTGCTGATAGACCTCGCTCATGGCTTCGGTCGTCAGGCGACGCTCTTCTTCGGCGGAAACGCGGACCGCTTCGAATTGCCGGCTGATCGCGGCCGAGCCGGCGCCCGCCGTTTCCGCCACCACGCGGGCGATGTCGCGCGCGCGCTCTTCGGCGGCCGCCAGCGATTCATCGAGCAGGCTGGTGAAGCGCGACAACCGCTGATCGAGATCGGCGGTGCGCAGGTCGATCGTCGTGACCAGCGATTCAAGCGTTGCCTTGCGTTCGGCGAGCGAGGTGGTGGTGCTGCGATTGCTTTGCTCGACTACGGATGCGGCCTCGACCAGAGCCTTGCCGTGGAAATCGAACTGGGTGGACAGGGAATTGAGGTCTTCCAGCGCCTTTGCGGTTTTCGAGTTGAAGATGCTCAACTGGTCTTCCAGCGTCTGGGTCGCCGCGCCGTTGCGCGAGGTGACGTCGTTCATGGCGGATACGAAGTCGGCCACGCGGGTGACGAGCGCGCGCTCCAGCGAATTGAGATTGTCGTGCGCTCCGGTAAGAACCTCCTGCAACAGGATATTGCCTTCGCGCAGGCGTTCGAACAGCGCGACCGTATCGGTGCGCAGGATCTTGCTGGTTTCCTGCATCTCGGTCACCGCCGCGATCGAGACCTGGCGCGACTGGTCGATGGCCGCCCGCGAAGCCTGCTCCAGCTCCTTCAGCGACTTGTTGACGGAGTTGGTGGCGAGTTCGCCGGCCGAAGTGATGGTCCGCGCGACTTCGTTGCCGTTGCCGAGCAGGGATTGCGAGAAATTCTGCGCAGCGGGTTTCGATCGACCGCAGCGCCTCCGACGTGACACGGTCGATATCGGTCGTGAGCACATTGGTCTTGGTGCTGATGGTCTCGGCCAGCGCGCCGGTCTTGGTGCCGATGGCTTCGACCAGCGCGCCGCGCTTGCCGTCGATCATCTGCGAGAGCCGCTCGGTCTGCTGCTGCACGTGAGTGACGATTTCGTCGGTCTTGCCGGTCATGGCTGTGCCGAAGGCGCCGCTGGCGGCGAGGACCGCACGCTCCACTTCCGCCGTGGTCGACTTGACCTTCGAGCTGACTTCGTTGGAGGCGGCTGTCAGCGGACGATCTGGGCCTCACGCGCGCTGTTCAGAATGGAGGCGGCGGTATCGGCGCCGGCCGCGGTCAACGTGCGCTCCACATCGCTCGCCAGCGACTTGACATGGTTGGCCGCTTCCGCGGACGCCGCAACCAGCGTGGTCTGGGCCTCGCGCGCACCCGCGACGATCGTACCTGCTGTCGAAGAGCCGGCGGCCGCAAGCGTTCGCTCGACGTCGGCGGAAAGGGACTTGACCTGGCTGGCGGCCTCCGAGGAGGCTGACACGAGGGTGGCCTGCGCATCGCGGGCGCTGGTCACGATCGAATTTGCAGCGCTGCCGCCGACGGCGGTAAGCGCGCGCTCGACTTCCGCTCGAAGTCAGCTTCAGCTGGGCACCGACGTCGGAGGAAACCGTCAGCAGCGCCTGCTGCGCGGCGCGTGCGCCGGTCTGGATGGTCTCGCTGGTATTGACGACAAGGTTGGTCAGCGAGCGCTCCGCATCCTCGACATGGGACTTGATCCCGAGCGACAATTCCTCGGCACGCGCCATCAGACCGTCGCTGGCCTGCCGCCCGCTGCTCTCGATGCGGCCGGCCACGGCCTCGACGCGCGAACCCAGGAGGTCCTCGAACTGCGCAACGCGCGTATCGATGTCGGTGGCGACCGCGCCGACGCGGGTCTCGATGCCCTGATGAATTTCCTGGAACCGCGCCGTGATGGTTTCGGTGAGCTGGGCGGTGCGGCTGTCGATGGTCTCGGCCACGTTGGCGATGCGCCGATCGATGGCGGCGACGGCCTGGGCGGCGCCTTCGGTCAGCGAGGAGGTGAGTATGGTCAGGCGCGAGTCGATCGACAGGATCGCCTGGGCCGCGCCATCGGTCAGCGAGGAGGCCAGTGAACCGAGCCGGTTGTCGATGGTTTCGGTGACCGACTTCGCCCGCGAATCGAAGGTCGTTTCAAGCGATTTGATCTTGCTGTCGAGCGAGCTGTCGAGACTGGCGACGCGGGTCCCGAGCGTCGTCTCGAACTGCATCAGGCGCTGATCGAGCGAGGCGGTGATCTCGCCGCCATTGGAAGTCAGCCGCGTATCGAACGTGTCGACATAGCTCTTCAAGGTATCTGCAATGTCTTGCGTGCGCTGACCCATCCGCTCGACGATCTCGCCGCCGAAGTTCTTGACGGTGCGGTCGAACTCGGAAATGTGGCGGGTGATCAGGGCGCCGAGCGTGCCGCTGTCGCGGGCGAATTTCTCCGCGAGTTCTCCGCCCTGGTTCTTCACCAATTCGTCGAAGGCGCTCATCTGCAGGCTCAGTGCGTCGTGCGCGCTTTCGGTCTGGGTCACGACCTTCGCCACCAGCGAGTTCACCGTCACATCGAGCGCATCGCTTGCCTTGTCGCCGCGAGGTGAGAATCTTCGAGGCGAGGCGATTGCCGGCTTCGTCGATCTTGTTCACCAGATCGCCGCTGCGCAGTTCAAGCTCCAGAAGCAGGGAGTCGCTGGAGTTCTTCAGCGAGTCGTGAACCTGTTCGGTGCGATCGGAAATGCCGTCAACGATGGTGGAGGAACGTTGCTCGAAATCGCCGGTGATGCGGTCGATCCGTTCGTTCAGCATCTCGTGCACGCGGTCGGCGAGTTCGACGAACTCGTCGTGGACGTGGCCGGTCTTGAAATTCAGGCTGGCGGTCAGCCGCTCGCTGGCGTCAAGCACGGCGCGCGTGGTCTCGGCGCTGGCTTCCTCGAGCCGGTCGAGCAGGTCGCCGCCGCGCTCGCCGAGCGCCAGGATCATGTTGTCGCCGGCATTGCTCAGCGCGCTCGTGATGTGGGCGCCGCGCTCCTCGAGCGCGCCGGTGATGCTCTTGGCGACCTCATCGACGCGCGAGGCGATCGCGTCCGATATCAGCGCGATGTCGTGGCGCAGGTCGATCTGCACGCCGGAAATGGCGCTGCGGACCTGCTCGGCCTGTCCGACCAGATTGTCGCGCTGATGGGCGATATCCTGCAAGCAGCGCGCGGATCCGCACCTCGTTGTCGCTGTAGGCGCGCTCAAGCGCTGCGACTTCATTGGCCACAAGCGTTTCAAGTTCGCCGGCGCGCGCGATCGCGCGCTCGACGCCGTCGCCCATCGCCGCGACCTCGCGGCGGATCGCTTGGCCGACCGTCACCATCGAGTCGCTGGCGGCGCCCTCGGGCTCCGAAAAGCGGATGGCAACCTGCGCCATCGACTGCGCGATCATCCGCAATTCCTGACCGCGCCAGGACAGGCTTGCCATGAAATAGAACAGCAGGACCGGCGCGAAAAACAGCGCGGCCAGTCCCGCCAGCGCCAGCGTCCCGCCGCTGCCCTGGCCGATCGCCGCCTGCAGCGAAGGCAGAAAGCTGATGGTGAGAATGATGGCGCCGAGAACCCAGACGCCTGCAAAAAGCGTGGCCAGCGTATAGACGTTGCGGGCGGGGCGGCCCTTCTGAATGGCCTGCAGAATTTGACCGATGGTTTCGCGGTCGTCATTGGCGGCGCGGCGGCTCGTGCGCGGCTCTTCGATCGGTTCGAAGATCGCGCGTTCGTTGCCCGGCCTCGTGTCGAACGAAGGCTCTTGGTAGTCGGAGGTGGTCGAAGAAGAACTTGCCGACGCCGCATCGTTGCGGACCGAACCCCGGTTGCCGTCGGTCGCCGAGGCATCGGAGATGTTCAAGGCTTCCTGAATGGCAGAAAGCGCGACTTCGGTAGGGTCTTTGACCTTTTTGGGAGTGTTCGCCATGTTCAGTCCGAGCCCTCGTGTTACCCTTTACGCATCCCGGCACAGTCTTGCGAACGCCCCCGCAAGCCCCAAACCGGTATCGTCTCCGTGCGGACACCGAAGCGCGGCCATTTTGAAGCCGGCTTGTCCGCAAGGTCCGGCAAACATCCTATTGGCTAGGCGATGCGAATGAAATGGCCGCGATTAATACAATCTTAATCATCGTTAATAGCGCTGTGCCGTAAGGCCTTACAAGTCCTCGGAATTCTTCTGCCTGTTGGTAAATTGCGGCGACTCTTCGCTGAAAACAAGGCGAACTTGCGGCGGATTGCTCAAACCTTCCATTAACTCTTTCCGTGATTGGCTGAAGCGAGAACTTCACCGCCGGATCGCCGAGACGGGGAAGCTCTTCGGACGACCGCCATGCCGCTTCATCTGGACCGGATCGACTGGATGCCATCGCCACCGCTCGCTCCCGATGACGGCCCGATCGACATCGCGCATCTGCAACGAATGACGCTTGGCGATGCAAGCCTCGAGCGTGAGGTGCTGGCGATGTTCTCGGCCCAGGCCGCCGGTTTGCTCTCCGCGCTTTCCGGCCTGCCCTCCGATGCCGGCGCTTTGGCGCATACGCTTAAGGGCTCGGCGCGCGCGATCGGCGCATTCGCCGTGGCCGACGCCGCAAGCGCTCTGGAGGACGTGATTCGCGATGGCGGCGATCCAGCCGCGGCAATGGACGAACTCAACGACGCCGTAGCGCAGGCCCGCGCGGCCATCGACGCGCGCCGTTCCTGACGCCCAAGCCCACGGATCCGCGGTAACCGCGGGCCCTCGAGCTTTTCACCCCTGCCGCTGCCCTCCCGCTAGCGCGGAGCGGATCGACCCGTTATAGGACTGCCCGGACCCCTTATCCGGCAGCACGAGCGAACATGGCCAAGATTCACTTTGTCGACCATACCGGCGAAACCCGCACCATCGACGTCGAAAACGGCGCCACCGTCATGGAAGCGGCGATCCGCAACGCGATCCCGGGCATCGAGGCCGAGTGCGGCGGCGCTTGCGCCTGCGCAACCTGTCACGTCTATGTCGATGAGGCCTGGCGCGAGAAGGTGGGTCCGCCCTCGCCGATGGAAGAGGACATGCTCGATTTCGGGTTCGACGTGCGGCCGAATTCGCGGCTGTCGTGCCAGATCAAGGTGAGCGACGAACTCGATGGCCTCGTGGTCTCGACGCCGGAGCGTCAGGCCTGACGCCGTATCTAGCGTTTGGGCTGCGCGACGTCCACGCCGCGGCGAAGCCACGGTTTGAAACTTGGCGATGATCTCCGCGGTCAGCGGGGTAGGCTTGCGCGTGGCCTTGTCGATCAACACCGTCACCGCTTGCGCCGATGCCACGCACTGGCCTTGCGAAAACACCACCTGATCGAACGTGACGGAGGTTCGGCCGAACTTCGAGACGCCAAGCCCCATCTCGATGGTGCCCGGCCAGCGCAGTTCGGCGCGGAAGTGGATATCGAGCCGGACCATGATCCAGGTGAGCCCCTCGGGCAACTGCCAGTAGCTGCGGTCTTTCATCAGCGTAACGCGGCCGGTCTCGAAATAGGTGGCATAGACCGCGTTGTTGACGTGCTGGTTGGGATCGAGATCGGCAAAGCGCACATTGTCGATCAGCCGATAGGGGAAATCCTCAAGGCGCGGCGCTCGGTCCAGGCGGGCAGGGGCATTCACGGGGATGATCTCCGAAATCTCACGCCCTTACAGCGTAGTTGTCGAATGCCGGCAAGGGGTTGCCGCGCCTGCTCCCCGCCAAATTATGGCTTCCCTCGCTGTTCCGTGTTGGCTAGACAGGCGCAGCAAAAAGTGCGCCTGCCGGCCCCGTCCAACCGAAAAGAAGCGATATGAGCGAAGCGATCAAAACCGACGTGCTGATTATCGGCGCGGGCCCGTGCGGGCTGTTTGCCGTTTTCGAACTGGGCCTGCTCGACATGAAGGTGCATCTTGTCGACATCCTCGACAAGATCGGCGGCCAATGCGCCGAGCTCTATCCGGAAAAGCCGATCTACGACATTCCGGGAATTCCCTTCGTCACCGGCCACGGCCTGACGGACGCGCTGATGGAACAGATCAAGCCATTCCATCCGACCTTTCATCTCAACGAAATGGTGGAGACGATCGAGAAGATCGGTAACCCCGGCTTTCGTGTCACCACCGATGCCGGCAAGGTATTCGAGTGCAAGGTGGTGGTGATCTCGGCCGGCGGCGGCTCGTTCCAGCCGAAGCGCCCGCCGGTGCCGGGCATCGAGGCCTATGAAGGCAGCTCGGTGTTTTACGCCGTGCGCAAAATGGAGCAGTTCCGCGATAAGGACCTGTTGATCGTCGGCGGCGGCGATTCCGCGCTGGACTGGACGCTCAATCTGCACCCGATCGCCAAACGCGTGACGCTGCTGCACCGGCGTGACGACTTCCGCGCCGCGCCCCACAGCGTCGAGCAGATGCGCGCACTGGTGGCTTCCGGGAAGCTGGAGTTGAAGATCGGTCAGGTCACCGCGCTCGAGGGCGAAGGCGGTATGCTCACCGGCGCGCAGGTCAAAGGCAGCGACAACGTCGTCTCCAAGGTCGCTTGCGATACCATGCTGCCGTTCTTCGGCCTGACCATGAAGCTCGGACCGGTTGCCAACTGGGGCATCGCGCTTGAGAACAATCTGGTGCCGGTCGAGACCTCGGCCTTTGAAACCAGCGTGCCCGGGATATTTGCGATCGGCGACATCAACACCTATCCCGGCAAGCTCAAGCTGATCCTGTGCGGCTTTCACGAGGGGGCGCTGATGGCGCAGAAGGCCCACCGCTACGTCTATCCGGACAAGCGCCTGGTGTTCCAGTACACGACGTCCTCCTCAAGCCTGCAGAAGAAGCTCGGCGTCAGCTAAGCGGCATAGGGGCGCTAGAAGCGCGGCCCGGAACGGCGACGCGGTCGCTTATGACATTTTGGCGGCAATGCGATTGTGCCTGAGGAACCGCGCGACATGCGACGCTGGGGCACTGGAAGCCTTTGCGAAATGACCCTATCTTCGGCATCGTCCGACACGATGATCAGGTGATGACGATGTGGAATATCCTGTCCGGATTGCGACCGATGCTTCCGATCGTGACCGGCGTGGCCGTGCTGTTCGCCGCCGCGCTTCCGGTGCGGGCGGCCGAGCCAACAGCCGCGGGGCTTTGGCAGAAAATCGAAGACGGCAAGCCCGTGATCTGGGTGCTGGTGGTCGATCACCATGATGGCTTCTTCGAGGGCGTGATCGCCAAGACTTTTCCGAGGCCCGGCGAAAGCGATGACGACATTTGCTCCAAATGTACCGACGATCGAAAGAACGCGCGGGTGCTGGGAATTTCCTTCATCCGGAACATGAAGCGCAACGGCCTCGAATACGAAGGCGGCAATATTCTTGATCCGCGCGACGGGGAAATCTGGAAGGCAAAGATGACGGTCAGCCCTGACGGGCAGGATCTCATCCTGCGTGGTTATGTTCTCACGCCCTTGTTGGGCAAGAATGAAACCTGGCATCGTTTGCCGGATACCGAGCTTGCTTCGGTCGATTCCGCCATCATTGCCAAATACCTGCCGGCGCCGGCCACAGCGATGAAGCCCGCCAGCAAGAAATCCGCTTCACCCGCGAAGCAGTGATTTGATCGTCGCGAAGGCGTCGATTCGACCAGGCGCGAACGGGAATCGTCGGTTATTGGCGTGAGTGGAAGCGAGAACGCTGGACAAAAGGCAACGCGGCCTTTGCCTCCGCGACTTCAGGTCCTTTGCCCGGCGCGGGGTCGGCATACTCCTCGCTCATCCTGCGGCGGCGCTCCTGCCAGGGCAATACCACACTGAGCCAGAGTTCGCGGGTGCCCATGATCGAGATCGCGATGCCGAACGGGATCATGAAGTAAAGAATGCGAAATACCACCAGCGTCGCCAGCAATTGCTCCCGGCCAAATTCCGGAAGCGCAACCAGCATGGCGGCATCGAAGACGCCGATCGAACCCGGGGCGTGACTGGCGAAGCCGAGCAGGGTGGCCAGAATGAACACGACCGCCAGCGAGATGAAATCGATGCCGGGTTGCGCCGGCATCAGCAAATACATGGCCATTGCGCAAAAGCCGAGATCGAGCACGCCGATCAGGATCTGCACCAGGGTCAGCGGCGCCGACGGCAACCTCACTTTCCATCCGTTTTGCCCGAGCTCGCGCCGCTCCTCGCCGAGAGCAAGCCAGACAAAGTAGGCGATGATCGCGCCGACGACGGCGATGGCTATCAGGCGGTTGATCGCGGGCGGCAGCTGGTCCATCGCAGAGGCGGCCCAGGGGTGCCAGGCCATGCCGATGCCGAGCACGAAGGCGTTGCCGAGCCAGAAGGTAAGGCCGGAAAGAAAACATATCTTTGCGACGTCGACGGCGCTCAGGCCGAAATCCGAATAAATCCGAAAGCGTATCGCGCCTCCAGTGAACACGGTGGCGCCGATGTTGTGGCCGATTGAATAGCTGGTGAAGCTCGACAGTGCGGCAATTCGGTAGGGCACGTGCTTCTTGCCGATCGTCCGCAGCGCGAAAAAATCATAGAAGGTCAACGTGCAGAATGCGCCGACCACGCACAGCGCGGCGAGCGCGATGTGATGGGCAGGTATGTCGGTCAACGCAACCAGCATCACGCCGGTATCGATGCCCTTGAGGGTGTGAACCAGGGTCGTGATCGCAAAGGCGATGATGATGAGGCTTGCGGCGACCCCCAGCCGTTTCCAGCCGATCCGCTCCTTGAAGCCACGCCCCAGCGTGGTCAGCAGTCGATACATTCGTCCTCCCGGCGGGGCGGCAAAAAGTTGCCGCCTCTCGAGGCAATCATGGGCAAGCGGCGCAGATCACCATCATGCGAAGACCCATAAGGCATAAACGTTCCCTTGTGCAGTCCTTGACAAGCCGCGGATTGGTCCCGGATAGGCGCCTCGTCACATCCCCGACATATCCCTACATATGCCGTGAAGCGTCGAAAACGAGCCGGGGGCGGGGTCCGGGGTGTCAGCGGTGCGGACCGTTCCATGGTTTCACGAATGCACGCTAATCGGCAAGGAACTGCGCAACCGGGCGCTTCATGCTACAGCGCCCCGCCACGGCTGAGTGGAGCCTAGCAGGCTATCCGCCGCTCAAACCTTGCGCAGGGCAAAATGCGCTCCGCAAAAGGCCATCACGGCGCCGAGGACAAGCGCCGCCAGGCCCGCGAGGATCCCCGAGACCGTCGGAAGCGCGCCGGGTAGCGAGGCAGCCTGGCCGGCGGCTGCCAGCACGAGAACGCCGACCGCGATCAGGAACTGGCGCATCCGTTGCGGAATTTGCCCCGATACCGCGCTGTGCATCAGCGTCGCGGCGAAATAGCCGCCGCAAAAGCCGATGGTAGCGATCAACCACCACGCCAGCGCCGCACCCGCCGGTATGAATTCGCGCGTATCGGACCGCCAAAGGCCGCCGAGATCGAGCCCAAAGCGTGCGCCCAGCATATGCACGGCGAGCGCCAGCAGCACACCTGAGATTCCGGCGCCGCCAAGGATCAGGCGGCTCGCAAAATGGGTCGTCTCTTGCATGTTCCGCTTGTAAGATAAAGCCGGTGACGCGCGCAAGCGCGATGCGGCCGCCTCATTTCGATCTTCCCAGAGGGCTTAAATCATGATCTTCGGTTTTCTCGCACTGATCACTTCCGCGATATTTGGGGGAGCAGCACTTTACGTGAACGTTGCGGAGCAACCTGCGCGACTGCATCTTGACGATCGTGCGCTGCTCACCGAATGGAAGCCGGCCTATAAGCGCGGAGCCGCGATGCAGGCGCCGCTCGCGTTGGCCGGATTTGTGGTGGGACTTGCGGCGTGGTTGCAGTCGCCGCATGTTGGCTTCCTGATTGGTGCAGCGGCGATCATCGCGCCGTGGCCCTGGACGCTGATCGTCATCAAGCCCACCAACGATGCGCTGCTGGCGACCGACCCCGAGAAGGCTGGAGCGCAAACCCGCGCGCTCATCGTCAGATGGGGCGCAATCCACGGCGTGCGCACGGCTTTGGCAGCGATCGCAACGGCCGCCTTCTTGTGGGCATGCCTGTCGCGTTAGATTGTTGTCGAGCAAAGGCCGGCGGATGTCACCTGATTTGTCAAACGAGACCGCCGCGGGCACCAGCTACGCCTACAAGGCCTCGCTGATCGGCGCGCCGCATCGCTTCGAACTGACCGAGCAAGGCCTGTCGTGGCGCGTCGCCGGCCGGTCCGGCCTGTGGCCGTATCCCGACATCGCAACCGTCCGCCTGTCGTATCGGCCGGTGTCGATGCAGTCGCGCCGGTTTCGCGCCGATATCGGCAACGTCGATGGCGCGCGTATCGCCATTCTCTCGACCAGTTGGCAGACCGCGGCGCTGATGGCGCCGCAAGACCGCGACTACCGCGCCTTCATCACCGAATTGCACGCGCGCATGGCGAAGGGCGGAAGCCGGGCCGTGCTGGCCGGCGGCCTTTCCCCACATGTCTATGCGGCTGCAATTTTCTGCGTGACACTGCTTGCGGTGGCGATGGCCGGCCTCTTGCTGCGTTCGCTCGCTACCGGCGAATGGGCGGGCGCGCTGTTTTTGGCAGGTTTCGCCGCGCTGTTTGCCTGGCAGGTGGGCGGCTTCATCACGCGCAACCGCCCGCTGGCCTATAGCTTCGATCATCTGCCAGAAGCGTTACTGCCGTGATCTGCACACGGCCAAAGGAAATAGCATCCTTTGCGCCGGCAGCTCCTCGGTTCGAACCGGATGGATCTATTGAGAGTTCACACCTAGTGCCGAACCACCAGCACCGAGCATTTGGCGTAGCGAACGACGTGGCCGGCGTTGGAGCCGAGAAAATAGGTCCGCATTGCCGGCCGATGTGACGTCATGACGATCAGGTCGGCCTTGATCGCGGCCGCCTCTTCGAGGATCTCGTGATAAATGCCGCCCTGTCGCACCGCGGTGGAGATACGATCCGGATCGATGCCGGACTCGCGCGCGACGATGGCGAGCGCCTCCTCCGAAGTCTGACGTTGCTGGTCATCGAAATCGGCCGGCACATATTCGGCGAGCATCACCGGCGTCATCGGCAGCACGTTGAGAAGGCGCACCTTGCCATTCCAGGTTTGCGACAGTGTCGCGGCAGTTGCGATCGCCGGCCTCGCGAGGTCAGTGTCGGCAAGATCAAGTGGCACGAGGATGGATTGGAACATCTGCGCCTCCGTATGGATCAACAGCCTAGAGCATGATCGGTTCTGATTGAATCAGAACCGAAGTTCTAGATTCTCATTTTGACGCGTTTTCTTCACGCGAACCGGTAACCACCCCCGGATCATGTCCGAGGGCATGCTTCGCTCGAAAACGCTCTATCATATTTTGCGACACGTTTCCTTACGGGGCGACGTCAGAGATCATTCGCCCGAAGTTTGCTTCAACAGCTTGGGACTGACGAACAGCACCAGCCTGCCGCGCCGGAAGGCCACGTCGGTCCAGTCGCCAATGTCGAAATCGAAAATGGCAAGACCCGAGGTCGGCAGATTGTCGGTGAGCGCCTTGCGCCCAGCGGGATCGCCGCTACCGGCAAGGGCGAGCGCTAGTTCATGCATGCCCGGATTGTGCCCGACCAGCATCAGCCGCTTCGGATCGGCTGACGAAGCGTCGTGGATCGTCTCGAGGAGTTGGGATATGTCCGCGCCATAAAGTTCCGCCATCAGCTCGACTTCCGGCTCCGGGACCAGTTCCCTCATCGCCTCCCACGCGATTTCCCAGGTCTGAAGCGCCCGCACCGCGGGCGAAACCAGCACCAGATCGGGAAACGGCGGGTGCCGGCCGATCCAGCCGCCGATTTCAGCGGCGTCACGGTGGCCGCGGTTGTCGAGCCGGCGGTCCTCATCGCGGCCGCTGGGCGCGTCATTTTCGGTCTTGGCGTGCCGCAGCAGCATCAAACGGCGCATGGCGCATCTCGGTTCGGTTCAGGCCTGGCGGATTAATGTTACAGGCTGGTCGTCCGATTCTAACATTCGCTTCCCGTTCCAGCAGACACATTTGTGAATGTCAGAATCAAAGGACCACCAGCAAATACAACATTCTGGTGGAGTTTAGGGATTTGACCTTCGCTTTGCGAGCCTGCGGCTAGGTGGTAGCGAAGGTCAAATCCACTCCACCAGCACTCAGGACAAGGTGACAAGCACGAGATCGATCCGTAAGAAAACGATATGAGCGAGATTTCTGCAAGGACGGCCGTTAGAGGCGAAACCGGGGCGAAAGGCGACCGCGCGCGGCTTTCCTTCGACCTCGACGTCGACATCTGCGTTGTCGGCGCCGGGCTTGCCGGCCTGACGGTTGCTCTGGAGGCTTCGCGCCTTGGCGCCAGCGTTGCCGTGCTCGAAGGCCGGCATGTCGGTTGGGGGGCATCCGGCCGCCCGCTCGGCACCGTCATGCCGGGCTACGGTCTTGCGATCAAGGATCTGATCGAGCGCATCGGATTCGAAGACGCAAGAGAACTCTGGGCGCTGTCGAAGGAGGGCGCCGAATTTGTCCGGGCGCACGCGACCGAGCAATTGATGCCGGGGATTGCGCTCAGCGAGGGCGCGCTTGAAGTCTCCAATGTCGATGTCGGCGACCGCCTGATCAGCGAGCTGCAAATGCTCAACGAGGATTTCGAAACCGAAGTCGAGGGATGGCAGATTGATCGCGTCCGGCAACACCTGAAGACTGCGCGCTATTTCCATGGCGTGTATTTTCCGAAAGCCTTTCAGATCGATGGCGCCAAGTATATTCATGGTCTGGCGGCGCTGGCGCGGCGCGCGGGAGCGCGGATCTTCGAGGACACGCCGGTGGTCAGCATCGATGCTTCCGGGATCCGCAAGCGTATCGTCACGCCGTCGGCGCGGTTACGCGCCTCGCATATCGTGCTCGCCGGCAACGTTCATCTCGGCGCGCCATCGCGGCGGCTGTCGGAAACGCTGCTGCCGGTCTGGCGCTACGCCGCGATCACCGCGCCGCTTGGCGAGCGCCTTGCCGACACCATCGCGTTCCAGGGGTCGGTGACCGACACCGACGGCATCGATCATTTCCGGATCGTGAACCGCGACCGGTTGATGTGGCTAAGCCCCGAAACCACCTGGAATGCCCGTCCCTCGCGCTTTGCCTCAGCCATTGCACGCCGGATCCGCACCATTTTTCCCAGCCTCGGACCGGTCGAGATCGCCGATGTGTGGGGCGGCGCAATCGGCCAGACCGTGCACGGCATGCCCCAGATCGGCCAATTGCGTAAGGGCCTGTGGGTCGCGAGCGGCTTCGGCCGCCAGGGGTTGAGCACAACCGCGATGGCCGGGCAGCTGGTCGCGCGCAGCATTCTCTGGGGCGATGAACGCTGGCGGCTGTTTTCGCCGTTCGAACTGGTATGGGCGGGCGGCACGACCGGACGCGTTGCCGGACACTTGATCGGAATGTGGGGGCGGGCGAATTCTGCGGCCGCGGGCGCATTGGCACGTTATCGGGAGAGGGCGAGGGAGCGCGAACGGGAGCGCGAGGCGCGTTTGGCCGAGGCCAACCGGCAGGCGGGAACACTGCCGGCCCGGCCCCGCCCGCCGCCGGATAGGCCAGGCCAGGGGCGCGTTCGCGAGGATCGTGCTGAAGGCGGACGTCCAGCGCCTCCCGCGGCCGCGAATTCCGGCAAAGGCGGGGTTGCTTCCTGACGTTGCCCCGCTCGCGGTTGGGCGGGGAGCGGAATGGCGGGGGAGTTCCTCGCAAGAAAGTGAGATGTCAGCGGGCCGATCCGTGTAACTTTCACGCTGCCCATCGCGTATTTCGAAGCGAGCCATAAAGACATTCGCCTCGCACGGAGACCACCATGATTGACCGCCGTATCCTGCTTGCGTCCACCGCCGGTTTGTTTGGCCTTGTGGCCTTGCGCTGGCTGCGAGGCGGACCTGCAAAGGCGGCCGGGAAATTCGAAATCGAAAAGACCGACGCGGAATGGCGGGCCCAGCTCACGCCGCAGCAATATGAGATCTTGCGCAAGGAGGGCACCGAGCGGCCGTGGACGAGCCCGCTGCTCAAGGAGCACCGCAAGGGTACCTTCGCCTGCGCCGGCTGCGATCTGCCGCTGTTCTCCTCGGAGACGAAATTCGAGAGCGGCACCGGCTGGCCGAGTTTCTACCAGCCGCTCGAGAACGCCGTGGGCACCACCGAAGATCGCACCTTCGGCATGTTGCGGACCGAAGTTCACTGCCGCCGCTGCGGCGGCCATCTCGGGCACGTTTTCGACGATGGGCCCAAGCCGACCGGCCTTCGCTACTGCATGGACGGCTTTGCGCTGGTGTTCCACCCGGCGGCGCCATCAGCGACCTGATCACTCCCGGCAATTGTTGCCCGCCCGGCAATTGTGCCCCGGTCCCCGGACCGGGGCATTTCTATTTAAGTAATTGAAATAACTACAGTTTCGTATCTGGCACGGGGATTGCGACGTCTCCTTCGATGACGGCCATGCGCGGGAAAATCGCGCCTCGCCCTGGGATCGAATGTGGAGACAAAGTTATGGGTATCTTCGACGCGCTAAACACCTCGGTTGGCGGCCTGCAGGCCCAATCCTTCGCGTTGCAGAACATTTCCGGCAACATCGCGAATGCCTCGACCGTCGGGTTCAAAGGCATCGACACCACCTTCGAAGATCTCATCCCCGACGCGCTGTCCCCCGACAAGCAACCTTCCGGCAGCGTGGCCGCGTTCTCGCAACAGACGATTACATCGCAGGGCACGGTCTCGAGCTCGACGGTTGCGACCAACATTGCGATCAATGGCGATGGCTTCTTCTCAGTGCAGCAGCCGACCGGGGTCACCGACAACGTACCGACCTTCTCAGGCGTCGTCGACTATACACGCCGCGGCGATTTCCAGGTCAACGCCAACGGCAACCTGGTCAACGGTGCCGGTTATTATCTGATGGGCGTTGCGGTCGATCCCAAGACCGGAAACCCGCTCGGCAACGTGCCGACGGTTCTGCAATTTCAGAACAACTTCGTTCCGGCGCAGGCGACAACCAATGTCCAATATTCCGCAAACCTTCCGACCGTGCCGGTCACGGCAGCAAGTGGGAGCGCTCAACCGGGAACGCTCACGGCCTTGGGAGGACTCAATCCGTCTGATTTTCTCCAGAGCCCGCTCGTGGTGGGTACGCCAGCGCCCTCATTCGGCAACTCCTCGGTCACCGGCGCGCCCGTTACGGTGGGCGGGGGTCCACTCGCCGCTGGCACGGCACTCAATGCATTCACCGGCGGAGCGGCCCTTACAGGCAACTCCATCACCATCACCACGGGCACGGTCGCCCTTCCGGTCACGACCACTATCAATTTTGTGACGGGCGGCGGGTCGTCGGCTGGACCCTTTACCGCCGGCGGCGGCCCGTATCACGTCGATGTCACTGCGGACACTATGGGAACACTGCTGACCGATATCGCTTCGATCACCGGTACGGGCACCCCGTCGACCATCAATGGCAGCGGCGCAATCACCTTTAACACCGGCACGGCAAACGATCTAAACATCGCCGGCCCTACGAGTGTGTTAAACGACTTTGGTTTCAACACCACGATCCAGGCGACCCGTACCGGTGGCGGCACGCCCGGCAGCGGCGTCGTGATCGGCAGTGACCTCACCACCTTTAATAATGAGAGCATCAGCGGTGGCGCGGTGACAGTCTTCAACGCGGCGGGAACGCCGATCAACGTCCAGTTGCGCTGGGCCAAGACCGACAGCGCGAGCCTCGGCAATCCGCATGTGGACACCTGGAATCTGTTCTACCAGAACGATCCCACTGCCACCGGCGCGCAGACCGCCTGGACCAATGTCGGCACGAACTTCATTTTCAACAACAACGGGGCCCTGACAAGTCCGGCCGGCGGCTCCATCTCGATTCCGACGATCGCGGTGGGTGGTCAGACGCTCTCGAACGTAACGGTAAGTTTTCCCTCCGGTGGCCTGACGCAATTCGCCACCAGCAGCGGCGCGGCGACCATCGGTGGCATCACACAGAACGGTTTTGCCGCCGGCCAGCTTCAATCGGTGGCCGTGAACAACAGCGGTCTCGTGGTCGGAACGTTCTCAAACGGGCAGAACATCGACCTCGCCTCGATCACGCTGTCGCATTTCAACGGCACCAACTTCCTGAAAGCGCTCAACGGCGGCGCCTATGCGGTGACCGATCAGTCGGGTCCTGCGATCATCGGCGCGTCGGGATCGATCTCGGGTTCGTCGCTGGAAGGATCGAACACCGACATCGCCGACGAATTCACCAAGCTGATCGTGACCCAGCAGGCCTATTCGGCCAACACCAAGGTGATCACCACGGCCAACGACATGGTTCAGAGTTTGCTGAACGTGCTGCGCTGAGCGCGTCGGCAGGATTCAGTGTGATCTAATTCAAGGCGGGCAATAAAGATGGGTTTGAGTTCAGCCCTGGCCACCGCGATGTCCGGCTTGCGCGCCAACCAGCTCGCGCTTTCGGTCACGTCGGCCAACGTCGCCAACGCCAATACGCCGGGCTATGTCACCGAAAACGTCAACCAGATCGAGGTGCCCAGCGGCGGTCCCGGGGCATCTGTCGATGTCACCGGTGTCAACCGCGAGCTCGATCTATTTATTCAGAGCCAGCTGCGCACCGAGACCGGCGGCGGCGGTTTCGCTGACCAGACCTCGAATATTCTTGGCCAACTGCAAAGCCTCTATGGCACGCCTGGCGGCACCGGAACGCTGGAGACCGCGTTCAACAATCTTACGTCGGCCGTGCAGGCGCTCTCGACCACCTCGAGCGGGTTGTCCGCGCAAACGACGGCACTGAGCGCGGCGCAGGCGCTGGCGCAGCAGCTCAATGCCACCTCGCAAGGCATTCAGACGCTTCGCGCGAACGCCGAGCAGGACATCGGCACGTCGGCGACGCAGGCCAACACGGATTTGAATCAGATTGCAGCGATCAACACCAGGCTGCAGGGCATGAGTCCGACGGATCCGTCCGCCGCGTCGCTGGAGGATCAGCGCGACAGTGCCATCAACGATCTGTCGAAGCTGGTGGATGTAAAGGTTACGGTCGACAACTCCAACCAGGCCAATATCTTTACCACCACAGGCTTTCAGCTCGTCGGCGGCGGGCTGGCCTCGCGGTTTACCTTCACGTCTGCGGGGACGCTTACCCCCAACTCGCTGTACAACACGGATCCGGCCAAATCCGGCGTGGGGTCGTTGACCCTCACGCTTCCCAATGGCGGCACCATCGATGCGGTCGCCAACAAGGTCATCAGTTCGGGGCAGATCGCCGCCGACCTGCAATTGCGCGACCAGACGCTGGTGCAGGCGCAGACCCAGATCGACCAGCTCGCCGCTACGCTTTCAAGTTCGCTTTCGGATCAGACCACGGCGGGCACGGCGGTAACCGTTGGCGCGCAGTCAGGATTCAATCTCGATCTGACCAATCTGCAGCCCGGCAACAGCATCAACCTGACCTACACGAACGGTGGCACGCAGCAGCAGGTGCAGATCGTTCGCGTGGATGATCCAACCGCGTTGCCGTTGCCGAGCCCGCCCGGCGTTAGCCCAAGGGTGATCGGCGTGAATTTCACCGGCGGTATTGGTCCGGTGGTGACGCAGTTGAACGCGGCGCTCGGTCTGAACAATCTGCAATTTTCAAATCCTTCCGGTAACACGCTGCAGGTGCTCAACGCGGTCGCGGGGGCAACGGTCAATGCGGCGTCCGTGACGTCAACAGTCACGTCCCTGACCAGCGGCAGCCCGCAACTGCCGTTGTTCGTCGACTCGGGCACGCCCTATACGGGCGCGATCACCGGCAGCGGTTCGGAATTGACCGGTTTTGCCGGACGCATCTCCGTCAATCCGGCACTGCTCAACAGTCCGGCGAACCTGACGGTCTTCAGCAATTCGCCGCCGACGCCGGCCGGCGACACCACGCGTTCGGACTTTATCTTTTCGCAATTGACCACAGGCACGTTCACCTATTCGCCGCAAACCGGGCTTGGTTCGCCCACGGCGCCGTTCAGCGGGACGATCGGCAGCTACCTGCAGCAATTCCTGAGCCTGCAGGCGAGCGCGGCGACCTCGGCGACGCAGTTGCAGCAGGGCCAGAGCGTCGTGGTCAGCACGTTGCAGCAGAAGTTCGATTCCACGGCCAAGGTCAACATCGACAATGAGATGTCGAATCTGATCGCGCTGCAGAACTCCTACGCCGCCAATGCCCATGTGATGTCGGTCGTCCAAAGCATGATGGCGACCCTGGAGCAGATCCAACTGTAAGGCGATCCAGATGACGATTAATACGGTCATAGGCCCTGGCGGTTCGCTGTTCGGCCAAGCGGTGCAGAACCTCAACACCCAGCTCACGAATCTTTCGACCCAGCTTGCGACCGGCGAGAAGTCGACGACCTATTCCGGCATGGGCACCAATGAAGGGTTCGCGATCGCCGCGCGCGCTCAGCTTGCAAGTATTTCGGCGTTCGGTGACACCATCACGAACGTCAATACCACCATCAACACCGCCAACACCGCGCTGCAATCATTTTCGCAGATCACCGGGCAGGTGCAGAGCGATGCCGCCGCCACGCCGCAGGATATCAACAGTACCGGGCAAACCATCGGGCAGCAGAACGCGCAGGCCGAGCTGTCCTCGATCGTGGGAATCCTCAACACCCAGGCCGGCGACCGCTTCATCTTCTCCGGCAGCGCCATCAATACGCCGTCGGTGGCTTCCTCCGACGACATCTTGAACGGCAACGGCACGCAGGCCGGTTTGAAGCAGGTGATCGCCGAACGGGCGCAGGCGGATGGCACTACCGGGCTCGGCCGTCTGGTGATCACGGCGCCGACGGTTGCGGCCCCGACCACGGTTTCGGTCGCCGAGGATGTCGCCGGTTCACCGTTCGGCCTGAAGCTCAATTCGATATCGTCGTCGTTGACGGGCGCGACGGTGACCGGTCCATCGGGCTCGCCTGCGGGAGTTTCGATCAGCTTGGGCGCTGCCACCAATCCCAACCCCGGCGATCAGGTGACCCTGAACTTCAATCTGCCGGATGGCACCACGGCGTCCGTCCAGTTGACGGCAACCACCACAAATCCACCGCCAGCCGGAAGCTTCTTGATCGACCCACCCCCGACCAGTTCGCCGGCAAACACGGCCGCCAACTTGAACACGGCGCTGAATACCGCGATCGGCAAGCTCGCCAATACCACGCTGGTCGCGGCTTCGGCGGTCGAAGCGGGCCATGACTTCTTCGATCCGTCGGGCACGGCGACCGGAAATGTGGCAAACAACAAGCTTGCGACGCCGGCGCCAATCACCGGCGCGACCCTGTTGTCCGGCGCAGCCAACACGGATTCGTTGTCCACCGGCTTTGCGCCCGGCGATACGATCACCGTCAACGGTACGCCGATTACGTTTGTTGCGGCGGGCGCGACCGGCAATCAGCTCAACATCACCGATAGCGTCCAGACGCTCCTGACCAAGATCGATTCGATCACCGGCACCTCGACGCCCTCGACCATCAGCGGCGGCGTGATCACGCTGCATACCGACAACGCCGCGAGCCTGAATTTGACAAGTTCGCACCCCGCTGCGCTGGCAGCGCTTGGTTTCGGCCCGACGATTACTGCCATCCAGCCGCCGCTGCGGGTTTCGGGCCCGCCGTTCAGCACGGCCACCTCGCTGGTCAACGGTTCGGCGGACACCGTGGCCTGGTACACCGGAAACTCTTCGCTTTCGCCGCGCGCGTCGTCGACGGCGCGGATCGATTCATCGATCACCGTGCAATATGGCGCGCAGGCCAACGAGCAGGCGATCCGTTCGCAGCTCGAGGGCGTGGCCGTATTCGCCGCCGTGACGGAGTCCCCGACCGGCGCCAATTCGGGTGCGCAGGTCGCCGCGCTGAGCGAGCGCACCGCGACCAACCTGACGCCGCAGCCCGGTCAGCAGACCATCTCGGATATTCAAACCGATTTTGCGTCCGCTCAGGTCATGATGAAGGACGCGAGCGCCCGGCAATCCCAGACCCAGACCATGCTCCAGAACATCGTCGATCAGACTGAGACCGTTACGACGGAGCAGGTGGCGAGCCAGATCCTGGCGCTGCAGACCACGCTCAGCGCCTCCTATCAAACCACTTCCATGCTGGCTGGGCTGACGCTGACCAAATTCCTGCTGCCGGGTGGCTAAGCGGCGTCCAGTAGCGCGATCGGGGGCGCGACGGGGCGCGCGGAATAAAGCATTCGTTAACCATACCTGTTTACTTCTCGGAAAGCAGGTAAAGGCCGCGTTAACTGCCATCGGAACCATTGTGTCGCATCGGCCAGACACAGCGGCTCGGGCGTGGGATATTAGCAATGCTTAATGGTGGCGTTCGATTGCAGCTGACCGAGACAGCCGTTCCCCCGGAACCGTCCCGTTCCGTTCCATCGATGGCCGAACTGTTCGCGCCGCTGGACCGGCTACTCGTTGCTGGCGGCGATCCGCGGCTGACCATCAATCCGGCGAGCGGATTCAATGAATATGGCTGCCAGCCACATCCCTGTCCGGAAACGCTGAGCTTCTCCTCTAGCACGGCGACCTCGATTTCGCAGCGTGCCTTTGATCGCGCGGAAAGGTCGCGGGAAGCGCTGATGCAGTCCGCCATTGCGGTCGGCATCGAAGCCGCGTTCGATACCCGTACTGAAGCGATGCGGGACGAATTGAGGGCTGCGCTAGACCTGTCGCGGGCGAGCGCGGATGTCGTCTTCTCCCCCTCGGGCACGGATTCGCAACTTCAGGCGCTGTTCCTTGCGCGTGCGCTGCTTGGCGCGCCGCTGACGACGGTCGTCGTCGCGGCCGATCAAACCGGAAGCGGAACCGTCAACACCGCACGCGGCCGTCATTTCAGTGCCGCAACCGCCAACGGAAGCCGGGTGGGGAAGGGAGAGCCTATTGCCGGGCTCGCTCACTCCCTGGAAAGCGTCGCGCTGCGGCTGTTCGACGAGGCCGGCCACGCGCGCCCGCAGGTTGCAAGCGATGCCATGGTGCTCGCGGCGATCGGGCGTGCCGTCGCAAACGGGAGCAAGGTGCTTCTGCAAGTCATGGATTCCTCGAAGTTCGGCTGGCGCGCGCCTAGTGACCAATGCCTGGACGAAATCGCCGCACGCTGGCCCCGGGAGGTTCAGATCGTCGTCGACGCCTGCCAGATGCGCCTTGGCCGCGCGCGGCTGCGAAAATATCTCGATCGCGGATATTTGGTGATCATCACCGGGTCGAAGTTTTTCACCGGTCCGCCCTTCAGCGGTGCGCTGCTGGTGCCTTCGGCGCTCGCAAGCGCTCTCGATGCGGCCGCCGTGATCCCTTCCGGGCTTCTCGAATATAACAGCCGCAGCGACTGGCCGCGAAACTGGCCGACCCTGCGGTCGCATTTCCCGATCAGGGCCAATTTCGGCCAGTGGCTTCGCTGGGAGGCGGCGCTCGAGGAAATCGGCGCCTATTATCGTGTGCCCGACGAATTCCGCAGGACTGCTCTGGCGACTTTCGGCGAGGGAACAGAGCGCATCATCGCTTCATCGCGATCGCTTCGCCTGCTGGCGCCGCAGCAAAGGCCAGAGGTGGCCTGCGCTGACGATGAAGAACTGGCTCAGCGGACAATCTTTTCGTTCATGATCCGGCATGGCGATCGCGACCTCTCGCTTGAGGAATGCAGGGCAACGTACCGCGCGCTTGCCCGCGGCGTTGCCGGCGAAAGCGAGCGCGATGCGGCGCCCTGCCTGATTGGCCAGCCGGTTGGGCTCGGTTGCGGCGAGCGGCCCACCGCTGCGCTTCGCATCAGCGCCAGCGCGCGGCTCGTCTCGGAGGCCTGGTCAGCCGACAAGGATATTGCGCGCGGCAATCTGGCGCGCGCCGTCGGCCAGGTCGGCATGGCCGTTGCGCAACTCGAAGGGCTGCTTACCGGCACGGACGGCCTGGAATTTGCGGGGGCGTCCCTTGGAGCTTAAGAATTTGACGAGTAGTCTTGCGCGCTATCCGAGCGCCGACCGGATTGGATTCGCCAGATTGACTACAATGGCCTTCAAGGGCGCCGATCTTCGTCCGCTGCGCGATGAACTGATTTCGAAGCTTGCCGACGGCACGGCCGGAGCGGGCGAGGGGCTTGATCTTTCGCTGATCGCGCAGCTGCTCGGTGACAAGCAGGCGGGAATTGCCATTCAGGCCGAAGTGCTCGCGTTCCATCAATTGTACCGCTCGCCATGTTCGTCGGCGAAGCCGAAATTACGGGTTCTCGCGCTCGCCGCCGCAATCGACATGGGTGGCAACACCCCGATCGAATTCCTGCTGGAAAACTCGGGCATGGAGCTGCAGACGCTTTACGTCGTCGCCGGGATCGATTTGCCGATGCCGCTGCCCGAGCACGATGTGGCGATCGTGATCGCTTCCGATTCGGCGGAATGTCTTGAAGCCTTGCACAAGATCGACTCGTTGGCCTCGAGCTGGCCGCGGCCGTTGCTCAATCCGCCGCGCCTGATCGGCCACCTCGATCGCGACAAGCTGCATCGCCTGCTTGGCGGCATTGCGGGGCTTGAAATTCCGGCCACCAATTGCGTCACGCGCGCACAACTCTCCGAGATCGCTGGTTCGAACGCTGGATCTGGGGAGGTGGCGGCAGAGTTGAAATCTCCAGTCATCGTCCGGCCGCGGGGCTCGCATGCCGGCGTTGGACTTGCCAAGGTGGACGATATCGCGATGGTCGGCCGATATCTGGCCGAGCGGCCGGAGCAGGAATTCTTTGTCGCGCCCTTTGTCGATTACGCCAGCCCGGACGGCCTGTTTCGCAAATACCGGCTCGTGTTCGTGGATGGCCGGCCTTATGCCTGTCACATGGCGATCGCCGATCGCTGGGACATCTGGTACCTCAACGCGGGCATGGCTTTCAGCGCGGAGAAGCGTCTCGAAGAGGAGCGTTTCATGCGCGACTTCGACGTCGATTTTGCCGTTCGCCATGAAAACGCGCTAGCCGCCATCGCCGACCGTGTCGGTCTTGACTATTTCACGGTCGACTGCGCGGAAAACAGGAATGGCGAGTTGCTGGTCTTCGAAGCGGACAATACCGCGGTCGTCCACAACATGGATTCGCCCGAGGTTTTTCCCTACAAGGCGCCGCAGATGCGCAAGATCTTCGAGGCCTTTGCGGCGATGCTTTATCGTCGCGCCCGGCTAGACCGGGAGCACGCGGCGTAAGACAAGAAAAAGCGTCGGCAAAACCTGTCGATTTTAAGCGACCGCCCTGTCGCGGCCGGACTTCAACAACCGCCGGATATCGACCGCCGGGACCGCCGGACTGAAAAGATAACCCTGCATTTCCGTGCAACCGAGGGCGCGCAACAATTCACGCTGCGCCGACGTCTCGACGCCCTCCGCTATGGTCGTCATGCGGCGTGCAGCGGCGATGTTCACCACCGCCTGGACGATGCAGGAGGACCCATCGGGCTCCGCGAGATCGTTGACGAAGCAGCGGTCGATCTTGATCTTGTCGAACGGAAAACGCTGCAGATAGCTCAATGAGGAATAGCCGGTGCCGAAATCGTCCAGTGCTAGCCGCACACCAATGGTGCGAAGCTGATGCAGGATGGCGAGCGCGTCGTCGTCGTCGCGAATCAAGACCGCCTCGGTAATCTCCAACTCAAGCCGGTTCGCCGGAAGGCCCGACGCCGATAGTGCCGCGACGATCTTCAATGCCAGCGTCCCGCTCCTGAATTGAACCGGCGACACGTTGACGGCGAGGTTTATGTGCCTGGGCCACGTCGCGGCCTCGGCGCAAGCGGTGGTCAGTACCCACTCGCCGAGCTGATTGATGAGGCCGGTATCTTCGGCGATCGAGATAAACTCGGCGGGCGAGACCCAGCCGCGTTGGGGATGGCGCCAGCGCACCAGCGCCTCACAGCCGGTGATGCTGTCGTCTTGAAGGTCGACATAGGGCTGGTAGTGAATCTCGAACGCGTTGTCTGCGATCGCCTGGCGCAGGTCCATTTCAAGAACCCGTCGGGCTTTGACCCGCGCGTCCATTTCGGGTTCAAAGAAGCGCCAGGTCCGGCGTCCGGCCGATTTGGCCGCATACATCGCCAGGTCCGCGTTCTTCAGAATTTGGTCGAGGCCGGCGCCGTGCTCGGGAGCAAGCGCGATGCCGATACTGGCATCGGTGGTCACCCGGTGGCCAAGACATTCAAACGGCGTGCGAATTGCGTCCAGCGCCCGGGTGGCGAGATCGGCGACTTCGGCTTCCGTCTTAACAGCGGTTTGCACAATGGCGAACTCGTCGCCGCCGAGCCGGGCGACAAATTCGCCGGCTGTCGCGCAATGGCGCAAACTCAGGGCGACGAATTTCAGCAATTCATCGCCGACCAGATGTCCGAGCGTGTCGTTGACGCTTTTGAATTCATCGACGTCGATATAGTGAACCGCCAACTGCTCGCCCGGAGCGATCCGGGCCAGTTCTCCCTTGAGCCGCTCGTGAAACAACGTGCGATTCGGCAGATCGGTCAGCGCATCATAGTGCGCGAGATGTGTGATCCGCTCCTCGGCGCGGCGGCGTTCGGTGATATCCTCGTGGGTAGCAACCCATCCGCCGGTGGCCACCGGCTTGTTGACGATCAGTATCGAACGTCCGTCGGGAGTCTCGGTAATGTTGTGAACGGTTTTTCCCGCGGCAACGCTGCGCACGACCGCGGAGCAATATTCGTCAACGTCACCATTGAACGATCCGGTTTCTTGCCGGTGAAGCAGCAGATCGCGAAGGCTGAGGCCGGGCTTCGCCACGTCCGGCGACAGTCCATACATTATGATATAGCGCCGGTTGCAGACGATCAGCCGTCCCGATGAATCATACAGCAGAAGGCCCTGCGTCATGTTGTTGATGGCGATGTCGAAGCGGACGTTTTGCGCCTGCAGGTCCCGCTCTCTCGACTTCAATTCGGCCGTGCGCTTGGCGACGAGTTGCTCGAGGTTGCGATTGATCGCGTCGATTTCCTCGACCATCAGCGACATCGACCGGTCGGTGCGGCGGCGATCGCGATCAAATTCGTCATAGGCGGCGCCGACCAGCGTTGCGAGCTGGTCGATATCGATCGCGCCCGAGGCGTCGGTCGCCTTTGCGATCTGCTTGGCGATCAGACGATGCACGATTACGCCTCAACCTCGGAGATTGAGGTGACGGTCATGGTCTGGTTGTGGAGTTCGCAAATCCCGGACTTGGCGTGCGGCGAAATCTCGCCGTAGGAATAGAAGCCGAGTCTGAGCGTGTCGGTTCCAAGCTCGGCGCCCGCCGCCTCCGTCTCATCGGAAGTGCGTTGCCCCATCAATAGCCGCCGGCCGATGCAGCTTACGAGAATTGAGAATTGGTGGTCCGCTTCTCCGGCCTTGAGTCCGTTGCGCGCCTGGCGCGCGGCGTCCGCGGCTCCTTCCGCCAGGCGATCGAAATTTCCCCGCATCAGTTGCGCCGTCCATCCCTGCGGCACGTCGCCGGCAAACGTCATCGACCGGGATTGGTGGTCTATCGCCAGGACGGTTCGCACCACCGAAGAATCGGGTTGCGCGGGATCATGCACCTCGATCGGAAAAAGCAATGCCGAGCCGGGGAGACCCTTGGAATCCTCCGGGCCCAGATAGCGCTCGTAGAGATCGAGCGCAGGCTCGCCGTCGAGTTCGAACAGCACGTTTCCGGCCGACTTGGTCACCTGCCGGCGCGGTCCGAATATGTCCCAACCGCCGGCGCTGCCGTGCCCGATTTTGATGGCGCTGCCGTAGAAGCCGACGCCGACGACCAGATGCGGCCGCGGAACACAGTCGCCCCCGACCAGGGTCTCGGTGAAATTCGCGCCGTCGCCGGCAAGCCCTCCGGTGAGCGGAATGCCCGGCCCGATCGCACCGACCAGCCCGCCGACGAGTTCGCTGCCGTTGACGTTCAGACCGTCGGACAACAGGAATATGCCGGCAAGATCTTCTGCCTTGAGCGCTCGCCCGATTGATTGACCGCAATGTCGCGATTGCTGCGCATCGAGGATGTCGTGATGAACCAGCCGCAGCTTTGTTGAGTGAAAGCTGGCCGCGGCTGCGACGATTTCATCGTCGCTCACATCGCTGTTGTTGATCTGCCCGCCGGTACTGCAACCCAAAATGTGGGCCGCGGGAAACATCTGGCGAAGTTCACCGTACCGCTTGCCACACGCAAGCGCTTCGTGCGCTCCGAAATAGAAGACAAGCGAGACCTTTTCCGGTTCGTCCGCGATCGGACTCCAGCCTGCTTGCGGATTCCAGATGATCTGCTGCGACTGCATTTACTTGTGCTCCGCCTTTTCTCCGGTGGTTATGCCCAAGGTTGTGCCCAATCTGCCTTACTCGCTTCACCTGAAAAGTTCGTTAGACAAGGAGGTAATTCGTCGCCGCCAATGCAATTCAAATCCTATGCTTGACGGTTTCCTAACGGCGCTTGCGTAGGGCGGCCGGAAATCCGAAGCCGCAATCGACGAAAGGCAGGTGCTGGGTGCAGGCCGCAATCGCGCAAAACGCGGCGGGATCGGGGACGATCGACGCTTCCGGCCGATTGGCACGCTACCAAAGGCCGAGATTTGCGATCGTTGTCCCGATCGGGTCGGAGATTTCGTTTGAAAAATTGAAAGGAAAACCCAACACTCGCCGCCACCACGAGAGAAGAAAGGGGCAGGAGAAAATGGCTGAGCCGGTCGAGCAGGACAACATGCTCATCGAGTGGGACGTAGGCATCGCAATGGACGATGGTGTGGTGGTGCGGGCCGACGTGTTCCGGCCGAAGGCCGAAGGCAAATGGCCGGTTCTCCTGACCTACGGTCCTTACGCCAAGGGGCTCGCCTTTCAGAAGGGCTATCCGAGCGCCTGGCAGGCCATGATCGCAAATCACCCGGACGTGGCTTACGGATCGACCAACAAGTATCAGAACTGGGAAGTGGTCGATCCCGAAAAATGGGTCGCTGACGGCTATGTTTGCGTGCGCGTTGACTCGCGCGGCACCGGGCGTTCGCCCGGTTTTGTCGATCATTTCTCGCCGCGGGAGACGCGCGATTTTTATC
Organism: uncultured Alphaproteobacteria bacterium; assembly: GCA_963722265.1. GTDB lineage: Bacteria > Pseudomonadota > Alphaproteobacteria > Rhizobiales > Xanthobacteraceae > Bradyrhizobium. The sequence goes on from CAVRKR010000009.1 coordinate 187,419, forward strand.
AATGCATCGAGTGGGCTGCGGTCCAGCCCTGGTCAAACGGCAAGGTCGGCCTCAACGGCATCTCCTATTACGCCATCAACCAGTGGCATGTGGCTTCATTGCGGCCGCCGCATCTGAAGGCGATGTGCATCTGGGAAGGCGCGGCCGACTGGTATCGCGACATGACCCATCACGGCGGCATTCTGTCGACGTTCTGGGCCAACTGGTACGACATGCAGGTCAAGACCGTGCAATACGGGCTGGGGGAGAGGGGACCACGAAGCATCGTTACCGGCGCGCTTGTGTGCGGCGATGAAACGATGTCGGACGAGGAACTCGCGCGCAACCGCGCAAGTTTCGGCGATGAGATTCTCGCCCATCCGCTCGACGATGCATATCACCAGGCGCGCTCGCCGAACTGGGACAAGGTCACCGTTCCGTTCTTGTCGGCGGCAAACTGGGGCGGGCAGGGCCTGCACCCGCGCGGAAATTTCGAAGGGTTTGTGCGGGCGGCGTCAAAGGAAAAATGGCTTGAATGCCACGGCCTGGAGCATTGGACGCATTTTTACACCGACTATGGGCGCAAATTGCAAAAGCGCTTCTTCGACTTTTACCTCAAGGGCGAAGCCAATGGCTGGGCGGAGCATCCGAGAGTTCAGCTTCAGATTCGTCACACCGATCGTTTCGTGGAGTGCTTTGAATCCGACTGGCCGCTGCCGTCGACGGCGTGGACGAAGTTCTACCTCGATCCGCGCGATCAGACGCTTTCCCTCGAGCCGCCCGCGCAAGCCGCCGAGATCGGTTTTGCGGCGATGGGCGACGGATTGACCTTCATGTCGCGGCCCCTGACGGAAGACACCGAGATCACGGGTCCACTGGCTGCAAATTTGCGAATTTCCTCCAGCACCGAAGACGCCGATGTCTTTCTGGTCTTCCGCGTCTTCAGTGCTGATTTGCGCGAGGTGACTTTTGTCGGCGCAATCGATCCGCATACGCCGATTGCTCAGGGCTGGCTGCGCGCCTCGCATCGCAAGCTCGATGAAGCCCTGTCGCGGCCATACCGTCCCTACCACACCCATGACGAGGTGCGGCTCCTGCAGCCTGGCAGGCCGGTTGATTTGGCGATCGAAATATGGCCGACCTCGATCGTCGTGCCGAAGGGATATCGCATCGCGCTCAGCATTCGCGGAAGGGACTATACCTGGCAGGCAACGACGGGTGCGAAACTCTCCAATTTCAAGAACGAGTTGTTGGGGTGCGGGCCGTTCCTGCACGATGATCCGCGCGATCGGCCAAAGCGGCTGTTTGCGGGGACGACCACGCTCCATATTGACCAAAAGGGCTATTGCAACATTGTGGTTCCGATCGTCCCGCGCCGCTAGGATGGATCAATCAAGCAGCCGGCCGCCTGGAGCCGGGGAGACATTGGGGAGGGGAATATGAGGATTTCACGCCGTGGTTTTGTGTCCGTTATCGCCGGGGCTGGCTTGTCGCGGGTCGCTGCGCCCGTTGTCGCGCGCGCCGCCGACGGCCCGATCCGCGTCGGCCTCTTGACGGTCAAGACCGGAGCGCTGGCTTCGGGCGGCATCGACATGGAGCGCGCGCTCGTCATGTATTTGAAGGAGCGCGACTACATGATGGCGGGCCGGAAGGTCGAGCTGGTGGTTGGCGACACCGCGGGCGTTCCGGCTACTGCGCGCAGCAAGACCCAGGAGATGGTCGAGAAGGATGCTGTGCATTGCCTGATCGGGCCGCTGGCGGCGTTCGAGGCGCTCGCGATTGACGACTATATCCGCCAGAACAAGATCCCGACGCTTTCAGTCGCCGCCGCCGAGGATATGACCCAGCGTCACCCCAATCCCTGGTTCGTCCGCGCGACCTCCACGTCTTCCCAGTGCGCCCATCCGCTCGGCGAATACGCAGCCAAGGAGCTCAAGTTCAAGAAGATGATCACGATTGCCGACGACATCGCCTATGGCCAGGAGATGTGCGCCGGCTTCCAGCGCGTGTTCGAGGACAATGGCGGCCAGATCATCCAAAAGCTGTTTCCGCCGCTCACTGTGCCCGATTACGGAAGCTATGTGGCGCAGCTGAAGAATGCCGATGCGATCTTCCTGGGCTTTGCCGGTTCGAACGGGTTTCGCTTTCTTCGGCAATTCGTCGACTATGGCCTAAAGGACAAGATGCAGGCGATCGGCGGAATGACCGCGCTCGACGAAGCGGTGCTTCGCAATATGGGAGACGAGGCCCTCGGCATCATCACGACCTGCTGGTATTCCGCGGAGCTTGACGCCAAGCCGAACCAGGCCTTCGCGCCGGCATTCCGACACGAATTCAAATACGACCCGGGATTCTACGCGGCGAGTACCTATGTGAACGGCGCGGTGCTGGAAGCCGCGGTCAAGGCCGTCAATGGCAAGGTCGAAGACAAGTCGGCGTTGATGGCCGCGCTGCGCGCGACCAATGTCGACACGGTGCGCGGGCCTGTGAAGTTCGACGACCTCGGTAACGTCGTAGGCAACGTTTACTTGCGCAAGGTAACGCGAAAGGACGGGCGCCTCGTCAATTCGGTGTTCAAGACCTATCCCGACGTCAGCCAGTTCTGGACTTACGGCAAGGAAGCGTTTCTCGCCAATCCGGTTTATTCGCGCGATTACCCGCCGGCAAAATATCTGGAGAAGTGAACGCGACGGCTTGACCGCGCGAGTTCCCGATTGGCCGTTGCCGATCTTCGCCGCGGCCGCTTCCGGATGCGCGCGCTTGCGTTGGCTAGCGGGTTATTTCGATGAGCGTTGCGAAAAAGTGACAGCCTCACTTATGGGGTGCGGTAATATGACCGCATTCATTGGGGATTAGGAAACAACGACAGGAGGGTTTGCCTCCGTGAAGCAAACGCGTGCATTTTTGGTGAGCGCCGCGCTGCTGTGTTCCACGCAGTTTGCAGAGGCGCAGGTTTTCAATCAGTTTATTGGCTTTGGCGACAGCGCGACCGATACAGGCTGGTTCGCGCATGCCTCGCACGGCATTCCGCTTTTCGATTTCTGGAACGCAAGCGCATTGGCGGCCGGCGGCAACCTGCACCCCACCGGCCCCGGGTCAAACAACGCGCAAATTCTTGGTGGTTTCTTTGGGCTGCCGGCGAACCCTGCCAATACACCCGGCGGAACGAACTACGCGGTCGGCGGCGCCGTCGACTTTCTCGTTCCACCTGGGTTCGGCGGCACAGCCACCGGAAACCTGTCGCCAAATCCGCTGTTGCCCGGCACCGCCACGCAAATCCAGAACTACCTGGCTTCCGTGAATGGCCACGCCAATCCCAACGCACTTTATGTGTTGAGCAGCGGCGGTAACGACATCACCGCCGCGATACTCACTTTTGGCGCGTTCTCACCCGCCGCGGTGACTTACCTTCTCGGCGAGGCGCAAATCCTTGCCAACAGCCTCGTTCAGCTCCAGGCGGCCGGCGCGCGATATATCCTTATGAGCAATTATTATCCGGGCCCTTCGACCAACGCGGCGACACTCTACTATGGCAGCATCATTCTGCCGGCCACCTGGAACGATCTTGCGGCGGCCGGCCTCAAATTTATCCCGGCGGATACCATTTCCGTCTTTCGCGCGGTCGAACAACACATGGCCCAATTCGGGTTTACCGCGCCGATAAATTCCTTTGCGTGCATCCCGCCTGCTGGCTTCGTTGGGTTTGGTTGGGGAGAAACCTGCGCACCCACCACCACGCCCAGCCTGACGCACGGCTACCTGGTGTCCGCCGACGCGCTGCAGACCCATCTCTTCATGGATGGCATCCACCTCACCAACGCGGGCCAGCAGATCGAGGCCGATTATTTCTACAGCCTGATCACCGCACCCAGCGAGATCTCCTACCTCGCGGAAGCGCCGGTGAAGACGCGAACCGTCGTCGTCGAATCCATCTTCGACCAGATCGCACTCTCGCAGCGTCAGCGCAGGCCGGGGACCTTCAACACCTGGGTCAGCGGCGATGTGTCGTGGCTGAGCGTCGGCAACTTTCCCGGATTTCCGACCGATCCAGGCACGCCCGGCATGTTCACCGTTGGCACTGATTATCTATGGGGGCCCAATTGGCTGATCGGCGGTGCCGTATCTGCGGGCACGACAACGCAAAGCTTCAGCCTCGGCGGCAATTTCAAGCAGACCGAATTTGCACTGAGCGCCTATTCCGCTTTTTCAAACGGACGGTTCTGGTCCGACATCGTCGGCACCTATGGCGGTCTGCAATATGATGTGAACCGGATCGTTCCACTCGGCATCGTCACGGTATCGAACACCGGTACCACCAGCGGCCGCAATCTGTCGTTCGCCTGGGAAGCGGGCTACAATTTTCAGCTTCCGCTTGGCAGCGTCGCGGTGCCGACGTCGTTGCCGCTCAAGGCGCCGGCGAGCGCGCCGCTGACGCTTGTGCACGGCCCAGTGGCCGGCATCCTGCTGCAGCGAATCTGGGTGGACGGTTTTACCGAGACCGACAGTCTTGGCGGCATCACGGCGCTATCCTTCGCCGAACAGATCCGCAATTCCGCCGTGACCGAACTCGGTTATCGCGCGCAGGTCGATGTCGGAATCTGGAGTCCTTACGCGAAGTTGACCTGGAATCATGAACTCGTTCCCTATGATCGCTCCGTGACGGCCTCGCTGACCACGATTACGGCACCGAGTTTTTCGATGCCGGCGGTCGCCCTGGGCAAGGATTGGGGCACCGGCATGATCGGTGCCGCGGTGGCGCTCGGCCGCGGGGTCACGGCTTACGGAAGCCTTACCAGCCAGTTCGGCCAGAACCTTGTAACCTTCTACACCGGCCAGATCGGCCTCAACGTCGCGCTTGATGTGCTGGTATCGCCCATCGCCGCGAAATATTGATTCCGCATCGATCGCAGCGGCGCGCTTTCCGCACCCTTCCGGCCGAACGATCCCAGACATGATAGCCTTGCAGGCGGCAATTGATTCGACCGCGGTCTTCCGACCGCGCCCGGAGGGGATGCCATTTGTCTGCTCAATGGAAAAATACCGCGCGGACGCCGAACCTGCCGCGCTTGCAGCGGCAGGCCTACAATTCGTTCGGGGAAGGTCATCTCGACAAGGCCGAAAGGCTGTGTGCCGGGATTCTGGGATACCGGCCTGACGATTTCGACGCGCTACAATTGCTCGGCGTGCTCAATCTGCAGCGCCGCCGTCCGGCGGAGGCGCTGCGTTTTCTTTCGAAGGCGCTCAAGGTCAAGTCCGGTTCTGCGGACGCGATGTCGAATCTTGGGCTCGCGCTTCACGCGACGGGACGCTTTGAGGAAGCCCTCGCACACTTTCGCAACGCCTTGCTGCTCGCGCCGGGCCATCCGGAAATCCTCTATAATCTCGGCAACGCCTCTCTCGAGCTTGGCCTCATCGATGAGGCGCTTGCGAGCTATGATGAGGTCTTGGCGAAAAACCCTGATCATGTCGGGGCGCTCGTCAACCGGGGCAATACGCTCTTGCGGTTCAACCGGCCTCTCGAGGCGATTTCGAGTTACGACAAGGCGCTGGCGGCAATGCCTGGTCATCAGCAGATCCTGACCAATCGCGGTCACGCGCTTCGCCGTCTCGATCGGCCTGCCGAAGCGCTTGCCGATTTCGAGGCAGCGCTGGTGCGAAGCGCCGAATTTGCCGAGGCCCATTTCGAGGCGGCGATGACGCGGCTGACGCTTGGCGATTTCGCAGCCGGTTGGAAAGAATATGAGTGGCGCTGGAAGACGGGCGCCTTTGCCGGCAAGCGACGCCACTTTAAAGCCCCGTTGTGGCTGGGAGACGCGCCGGTCAACGGCAGGACCATTCTGCTTCACGCCGAACAGGGCCTCGGCGACACCCTCCAGTTCATCCGTTACGCACCGCTATTGGCCGGCCGTGGCGCGAAGATCGTTTGCGAGGTTCAAGCAGAGTTGCGCGCATTGCTGTCGCAGTTCGACGGGATCGACGTGGTTGCCGAAGGCGAGCCGCTTCCCGCGTTCGATCTGCATTGTCCCTTGCTCAGTCTTCCTCTCGCGTTCGGAACGCGGATCGAGACGATCCCTGCATCGGTTCCATATCTTGCCGCACCTGCGGAGCGCCTCGCCCATTGGCGCGATCGTCTGCCGCAAGGTCCGCGTGCCGGATTCGTCTGGTCGGGTTCTGCCGCCCACAACAATGACCGAAACCGGTCGATCCCGCTGGCACAGCTCGCGGCGCTGTTTGGAGACCCGGCGCTGCGCTGCTTTAGCCTTCAGGGCGAGCTGCGCGACACGGACAAGGAAGCGTTGGCTGGTTTGCCGAACCTCGTTCATCTCGGCGGCGAGCTTCGCGATTTCACCGATACGGCGGCTGTGGTCGCGCTGCTCGATATTGTGATTTCGGTCGACACTTCAGTTGCGCATCTGGCGGGTGCGCTCGGCAAGCCGGTCGTGGTCCTGCTGCCCTTCGCGGCCGATTTTCGCTGGATGCGCCAGCGTGACGACACGCCGTGGTACCCGACCGCCAAACTGATGCGGCAGCCGGCTTTCGGCGACTGGGACAGCGTGATCGCCCGCCTGGGTGACGAACTGCGGGCCGTGGCGAGACCGGGGATGTGAGCCTGGGCCCCGTTAGGCTTTCGTTAACCACGTCTATTTACTGTTTGGTGACGATTGAAGCCCAAATCCGCCGGAGCCCTTCATGACCGAGAAAATTCACCTCGTGGTGGCCACGCCATGCTTCGGCGGTCAGGTCTCCAGCATCTATGCCAGTTCCATCTTTCAATTGCAGCGCGCCGTGCGCTCGCTGTCGAACATGGACCTCAAGATCGAGCTGAGCGACGGTGATGCGCTGATCACGCGCGCCCGCGCCAATCTGGTGACGCTCTTTCTCGACGATCCCGCGGCGACACACCTGCTGTTCGTCGACGCCGATATCGGCTTTACCCCCGATCAGGTGTTCCGGCTGATCGAGTCCGGGGCGGATGTCGTGGCCGGCGTCTATCCGATCAAGCGCGTGAACTGGGACAAGGCGAAGCGCGCCATCGATGGCAAGCGGCCGAACGTGCCGGCGGCCGCGCTCGACTATGTGCTGGAGATCAACGATCCCGATCATGTCGCGGTCGTGAATGGCTTTACGCGGGTGCGCTACGCAGGTACGGGCTTCCTGATGATCCGCCGCCACGTGCTCGAGAAGATGTGCGCGCATCCCGCCTACGCTCCGCTGCAATTCTTTCGCGAGCACTCGCTCGACAGTGCTTGCCGGAAGCCACAACCGGTTTGCGCTGTTCGAATGCATGATCGATCCGGCGACCGGCACCTATCTGAGCGAGGATTTCGCCTTCTGCAAACGCTGGACCGATATCGGCGGCGAAATATGGGCCGATCTTGCAGAGCCGGCTCGACCATGTCGGTCCGTCCGTCTTCCGCGGCGAGATCGCGTCGCAATTTGCCGCGCCCGCGCTTGCGACCGATGCTGCGTGAGATAGAGCCTGCTTCACCCGAGCCCGCCGAAATCCGCCGGCCGCCTTGCGCGGATCGCATCGGGCTTGCGCAGACTGACGAGAATGTCGGCGCGAGGGGTTGATCTTCGCCCGCTCTGGCAGGAACTGATCGCCAAGTTGCTCGACGGCACCATCGAGGCGGGCGAGGGGCTCGATCTGTCGCTGATCGCGCAATTGCTCGGCGACAAGGAGGTGGGTCTGGCGATTCAGAACGAGATTCTTGTCTCCGAGCGATTGTTCCGATCGCCTTGCGCGATCGAGAGACCGCATTTGCGCGTGCTGGCGCTGGCGGCGGCGACCGACATGGGCAGCAATACGCCGATCGAATTCCTGCTCGAGGACAGCCGGATCGAACTGACGACGCTCTATGTCATTGCCGGAAGCCGAATTGCCCGACCCGCTTGCCCGACCACGACATTGCGATCGTGGTCGCCTCCGATTCGGAAGACTGCCGCGACGCCCTGCGCATCATCGGCACCGCAATGCCGAACTGGCCGCGGCCGCTGCTCAATCCGCCACACCTCGTCGGCAATCTCGATCGCGACAAGCTGCATCGCTTGCTTGCCGGGATCGATGGCCTCGAGATTCCGGCGACCACAGCGGTGACGCGCGAACAATTGTCCGCGCTGTCGCGATCAGCCATAGCGCCCGTTCGAGATCGCCGCCGATCTTGCGTTTCCATTCATCGTCAGGCCGCGCGGATCGCATGCCGGGAGCGGGTCTTGCGAAAATCGACGACCCGGCGGCGATCGAACGCTATCTCGGCGCGCGGAGCGAACAGGAATTTTTCGTCTCGCGTTTTGTCGACTACGCCGGAGCCGATGGCCTGTTTCGCAAGTACCGGATCGTCGTGATCGATGGCCGGCCCTATGCCTGTCATCTCGCGGTCGCCGATCGCTGGGACATCTGGTATCTCAACGCGGGAATGTCCGCAAGCGCGAGCAAGCGGCTTGAGGAAGAAACATTCATGCGGACGTTCGACACCGGTTTCGCGCAGCGGCATCGCGCGGCGCTCGCCGGACTGATCGAACGAATTGGTCTCGATTATTTCACGGTCGACTGCGCGGAAACGAAGGGCGGATCGTTGCTGATATTCGAGGCTGACAATACCGCCATCGTCCACAATATGGATCCGCCCGACGTCTTTCCCTACAAGGTGCCGCAGATGCGAAAGGTGTTCGACGCGTTCGCGGCCATGCTGTATCGCCGCGCCGGGCGCATGCGGGAGAGGGCGGCATGAGGCCGGCGTTGCCCGGGCCAAGCGAAACGCTTGATCCGCAGGACTGGGACGAGCTCCGCGCGCAAGGTCATCGCATGCTCGATGACATGATCGACTACGTCGCTGACGATACGCGAGCGCCCGGTCTGGCGTCCGATACCGGATGAAGTTCGCGCCCGCTTCCGCGCCGAGCTGCCGCGCGCGGCTTCCGATCTTGCCGACATCTACCAGGAGTTTTCGCGAATTCATCGCTCCCTATGCGACCGGCAATGTGCATCCAGGCTTCATGGGATGGGTGCATGGCGGCGGCACCGCCGTCGGCATGCTGGCGGAAATGCTGGCGGCCGGGCTCAACGCCAATCTCGGCGGCCGCGATCATATTCCGATCGAGGTCGAGCGTCAGATCGTGGAATGGACGCGCGCGATGTTCGGCTTTCCGCACGAGGCGAGCGGAATCTTCGTCACGGGAACGTCGATGGCGAATCTGATGGCGGTGCTGGTGGCGCGAACGGCGGCGCTCGGGCAACTCGTCAGGCAACACGGCGTCGGCGGCGAAGGCGCGCTGCTCACGGCTTACACATCGATTGCCGCGCATGGCTGTATTTCGAAGGCGATGGACTTCGCCGGTTTCGGCAGCGATGCGTTGCGCAGCATGCCGGTCGATTCGATCACACCGCGTCGACGTGGCCGCAATGCGCGCCCAGATCGCAAGAGATCGCGAGATCGGCCTGAAGCCGTTTCTGGTGATCGGCTCGGCCGGAACGGTCGATATCGGCGCGATCGATGATCTCAAGGCGCTGAGCGCGCTGTGCCGCGAGGAGAATCTCTGGTTTCACGTCGACGGCGCCTATGGCGCGCTCGGGGTTCTGGCGCCCGCGCTCGCGCCGCTTCTTGCGGGACTGGAAAGCGCCAATTCGATTGCGCTCGATTTTCATAAATGGGCACAGGTGCCCTATGACGCGGGCTTCCTGATCGTTCGCGATGGCAAGCGGCACCGCGAGGCGTTTTCGGCGCCGGCGGCTTATTTGCGCCGGGAAATCCGCGGCCTCGCCGCCGGCTCGCCATGGCCATGCGACCTCGGGCCCGATCTGTCACGCGGGTTCAGGGCGCTCAAGACGTGGTTCACGCTGAAAGCCTACGGCACCGAAAAGCTCGGGGCGATGATCGCGCGCACTTGCGCGCTGGCCGGATATCTGGAGGCGCGGATACGGGCGGAGCCGCGGCTGGAACTGCTGGCGCCGGTGCAACTCAACATCGTCTGCTTCCGCTACCGCGCGGCCGACGCCGACAGGGTGAATAACGACATCGTCGCCGACATCCAGGAATCCGGCATCGCGGCGCCTTCGACGACGACGCTGGACGGTGTGCTCGCGATACGCGCGGCGATCGTCAATCATCGCACCGACGTCAGCGATATCGACGCGCTTGTCTCGGCCGTGCTGGAGTTCGGTGCGCGGCGGTCGTCCGACGGCCTCGCACCCGAAGTCGAGCGGTCTTGATCGCGGGAAACCCGGGCGATCCGCTTCAGGCGGAGCGCCGCAGGGGTATCGGGTTGGCTTGCTTGCTGCGGGCCGCATCCAGAAGCTTCTTCTCATAGGCGACGAGCTTCTTGGTTTCCTTCAGCGCCTGATACAGGTCGCCGCTGAGGATACAGGTGTTGATGGCCTCGATGAAGGGCCACACGCTGGGCGCTGCGGTGACAATGTCGCGCAAGAGGTTGAAGTAGGTGCCGTGATTGGCCTCGGAGTCCGGCGAAATATACATCAGCTGCACGGCGAGGTAGATAAGTTTGGCCGGCGTGTCGGCGGTTTCCGGCGTCATGATGTCCTTTTCCCGCAGGATCGGAATCTTTTCACCGTCGATCAACAGCCGAGCGCGCTGATCGGTATTGGTGATCACGCAGGAACCGATGATGATCCGCTCGTGCGGCTTGAGTTCGACTTTTAGTGCCATGTCTTTTCTCCGTTGCCGCCTGTCAGGTCACACATCAAATGAGAATTGGCGCGATTACCCGCTCACTATGCGCCGGCAACGGACAAGTGGTGTCGTGGCCAAGGCCATCCTTTCCCATCGTGGTTAATGCTTGGTAAACGAAGCAACGCGCATGGAAATTTCGTTGCCGTATCAATGCCTTTAACTGGAATACGTGCGGGGGGAAATGCCGCCGGGCGCGGGACCGCCGCGCGCTTGAGTTCGAACACGCGATTCCCGGTTCATGCTTTCTTAGGAACCTCCTTTCACCGTGCCACGGTCTCCCGATCTGAGAAAAGATCGGGTAACGCTTGTTCTCAGAGTTTCACACCAGAAAGGTTTGAACAAATGACCGGAATTGTCCTCTCGGCAGCAGTCCGCCAAAATCTTCTCTCTTTGCAGTCGACCGCTGCACTGCTCGCGACCACCCAGAATGACCTCGCCACCGGCAACAAGGTCAACTCGGCTCTCGACAACCCGACCAACTTCTTCACCGCGCAGGGCCTGAACAACCGCGCCAGCGACATCGGCAATTTGCTCGACAGCATCGGCAACGGCGTGCAGGTTCTGCAGGCCGCCAACACCGGCATCACCTCGCTGCAGAGCCTGGTCTCGAGCGCCCAGTCGATTGCCAACCAGGTGCTGCAGACCCCGGTCGGCTATTCGACCAAGTCCAACGTCACATCGTCCGCCATCACCGGCGCCACCGCGAACAACCTGCTCGGCCCGGGGACGGACAACACCGCTACTGGCACGGTGGTCAATAACGATCTCACCACGCCGGTGCCGATCACGGCCGCGACCCTGCTGGTCTCCGCGACCAACGCGGACACGTTGGCTGCGACGCCTGCCAACAACTCGACGCTGATCATCGATGGAAAGACCATCACCTTCAGCACCGCGACGACATCCGAGACCACTGATGCCAGTGGCAACATTACGATCGGTGTCGGAGCTGGCAGCACGGCGTCGGTCGGAACCGTTTTGAGTGCGATCGACACCCTCAGCGGCAACACCGGCACGGCCTCGTCGGTCAGTGCCGGCAAGGTCGTCCTTCACACCGGCACGGTGCAGGCTCTGACTCTCGGCGGCACTGACCTTGCCCAGTTCGGGATCAACGGGGCCGGAATCGCCACGACCCAACTCACCCCTCCTACACTTCAGGGTGAGACGCTGACGATCGCCTCCACCGGTGGCGGCACTGCGACGAACATCACCTTCGGCACCAACTCCGGGCAGATTTCGACGCTCAACGCCCTGAATACGGCGCTGGCGGCCAACAACCTGGAGGCCACCATCAGCACGACCGGCCAGATCAACATCGTGACAACGAACGACGCGGCTTCGTCGACCATCGGTACGGTCGGCGGCACGGCCTCGGTGTTCACGGCCGGTGCGGGTCCAGCCCCGGTCGCTGATCCGAACTCGCAGGCCACTCGCGCCAGCCTGGTCGCGCAGTACAACAACGTGCTGACCCAGATCAACACCACTGCCCAGGACTCGTCCTTCAACGGCGTCAACCTGTTGAACGGCGACACCCTGAAGCTGGTGTTCAACGAAACCGGCAAGTCGACGCTCAGCATCACCGGCGTCACCTTCAACGATGCCGGTCTCGGTCTGGCGACGCTCACTGCGAGCATCGACTTCCTGGACAACAGCTCGGCCAACAAAGTGTTGACCACGCTCCAGGCTGCTTCCACGACGCTGCGCGGAGAAGCCTCCGCTTTGGGTTCGAACCTGTCGATCGTGCAGATCCGCCAGGACTTCAACAAGAACCTGATCAACGTGCTGCAGACCGGTTCGTCCAACCTGACCCTGGCCGACACCAACCAGGAAGCGGCCAACAGCCAGGCGCTGTCGACCCGCCAGTCGATCGCGGTCTCCGCGCTGGCGCTGGCCAACCAGTCGCAGCAGAGCGTGCTTCAGCTCCTGCGCTGATCGCGAAAAGCGAAAAGACAAGCGAAACGGCGGGGGAAACCCCGCCGTTTTTCGTTGTGTGCCGAGCATGATCGACAGCTTGGAGGTGGAAGTCCTCTACCCAGCCTGATGGCGGCGAAGGGTTAGCGAAGCGCAAGGGCGTTGCCGCGAGGCAGGGTCTGAAGGAAGCGTGGAGCAAAGCCGCGACCCGATGGACAAGAACCGGATAAGCAGGCCTACCCGGCCGGACGAGCGAGCAACTGATCGCGAAGTCCACAGTCATCAACGACCGGGGTGGTAAATTCGGCGGGTGCGCGGTGAAGGCGGTCGAACTTACCTCGGGAGATCTGTGCCGTTGTCCGGTTTGCCGGACTGAACCCGCCGAAAGGAGCGTTGATCGTGGTGCAGAAGTCAGCAGAGGGCATATTGTGCGCTGGGCAGCGCATGAATCAGGAGGGTTCAAGTCCCTCCGGCGCTCGAATGAGGGGCGCTGTATCCAAAGGTGGGGGTAATGCCTCGCCGGCCAGCGGGTTCGCTCGCTGGAGGACAGGGTGTCCGGAGCGATCTGGAATCCGAAGGGTTTGAGGAGAAGTATCGGGCTGTAATCGAATGGGAGAGATCCCTGATGAACAGGTCGGCCAAAGATGGGGTTAGGTCGAGCCCGCAGTATGGGGGCGAAGGCGTTACTCATTCACCCATCGCACCAAGGTGTTTGCTGGCGGCACGATACGGAAGATTTATGCGTGACCCCAGGAGACCTGTCGGTGTCCTGGTTTTAAACCAGGTAAGCGACCCTATAAGCGAAAGCGAAATGGGAAGCGATGCACCGCCAGGAGTCGGAGAACGTAATAGTACCTGAAGCGCGAGACGAATAACTCGCGTGACCGGCGACGGCGGATCGAGAGTGGTCCGGGGAAGGGCGTTCGTGAATGGATCGAGCTTTGAGCGATTGAGGTAGATGAGAAAGGAGCGTGAAGATGGAAAGTTCCCTTTGTGAAAAACCCGAACGTCACGCTTCGAGGAGACTATCCGATCATTTGATGTTCGAAGGTCAGAAGCAGGAGGTCCACTCTCTGGTGGACACGGTAGGTCAGCCTTTGTCTCACTGATCCCTTCTCTCCGGACCTCGCAAAGCCATTCATGAAAGCGGAATGCGGGAAAACTGCACGTTCCGTTTGAGTGGCGGACGGAGGCGAGCCCTTCAATGGGCGCCTCCTCCGACCCGACAGGCGACATCTGTCGTACGAAGGCCCGAACGTTGGAAGTGACGAGTAGATGCAGTGATATCGCAACGACCATGCGGCTGAATTCCGGGCAACCGGCCTCCGGCTGGCGGGAAAGGGTGAAACCCGGACTGGCGCTGATCAGAGGAGTTGAAGCCGATGCGACGATGGCTGACATCCAAACTACGGCGTCAATAGAGCAACTATTGCCGCTCAATCCAGCGAACCGCCGTATACGGACCCGTATGTACGGTGGTGTGGGAGGGGGGAGCCGCGAGGTTTCCCCCTCCCGATTTTTGGCCTCGGCCCGACAAAGCTTAACGGGGCATGCGCCCGGTAACCAAACGTTAATCAAACAATTTAAGTGGGCATTAACTCTAATTTAAAGGAGTGCCGATAAAGCTACCGATACAACACTAGGAAGGCTTGACACATGTCTGGTATTGTTCTTTCGGCAGCAGTTCGCCAAAATCTTCTCTCGTTGCAATCGACAGCCGCGCTGCTTGCGACGACCCAGAATGACCTCGCCACCGGCAACAAGGTCAATTCGGCGCTCGATAACCCGACCGAATTTTTCACCGCACAGGGCCTGAACAACCGGGCCAGCGACATCGGCAACCTGCTCGACAGCATCGGCAACGGCGTGCAGGTCCTGCAGGCCGCCAACACCGGCATCACTTCGCTGCAGAATCTGATCGCAAACGCCCAGTCGATTGCGAGCCAGGTGTTGCAGACCCCGGTCGGCTATTCGACCAAGTCCAACGTCACATCGTCCGCCATCGCCGGCGCGACCGCGAACAATCTGCTCGGCCCCGGAAGCGACAACACCGCTACCGGCACGGTGGTCAATAACGATCTCACCACGCCGGTGCCGATCACGGCCGCGACCCTGCTGGTCTCCGCGACCAACTCGGACACGCTGGCTGCGACGCCTGCCAACAACTCGACGCTGATCGTCGATGGAAAGACCATCACCTTCAGCACCGCGACGACATCCGAGACCACTGATGCCAGTGGCAACATTACGATCGGTGTCGGAGCTGGCAGCACGGCGTCGGTCGGAACCGTCTTGAGTGCGATCGACACCCTCAGCGGCAATATCGGCACGGCCTCTTCGATCAGTGCCGGCAAGCTCGTCCTGCACACGGGTACGGTACAAGCTCTGACTCTCGGCGGCACTGACCTTGCCCAGTTCGGGATCAACGGAGCCGGAATCGCCACGACCCAACTCACCCCTCCTACACTTCAGGGTGAGACGCTGACGATCGCCTCCACCGGCGGCGGCACGCCGACCAACCTCACCTTCGGCACCCTGTCCGGGCAAATCGCCACGCTCAACGAGCTCAATACGGCGCTGGCGGCCAACAACCTTCAAGCCAGTATCAGCACGACCGGCCAGATCAACATCGTGACCGCCAACAACGCGGCGTCCTCGACGATCGGCACGGTCGGCGGCACGGCGTCGGTGTTCACGGCCGGTACGCCTCCAGGTCCGATCTCTGATCCGAACTCGCAGGCCACACGTTCCAACCTGGTCGTGCAGTACAACAACGTGTTGCAGCAGATCAACACCACCGCTCAGGACTCGTCCTTCAACGGCATCAACCTCCTGAACGGCGACACGCTCAGTCTGGTGTTCGACGAAACCGGCGCGTCAAAGCTCTCGATTACCGGCGTCACCTTCAACGATGCTGGTCTTGGTCTTTCGACGCTGACCCAAGGTATCGACTTTCTGGACAGCAATTCGGCCAACAAGGTGCTCGGACAGTTGACCGCTGCCAGCACCACCTTGCGCTCGGAAGCCTCCGCTTTGGGTTCGAACCTGTCGATCGTGCAGATCCGCCAGGACTTCAACAAGAACCTGATCAACGTGCTGCAGACCGGCGCGTCCAACCTGACCCTGGCCGACCCCAACCAGGAAGCGGCCAACAGCCAGGCGCTTTCTACTCGCCAGTCGATCGCGGTCTCCGCGCTGGCGCTGGCCAACCAGTCGCAGCAGAGCGTGCTTCAGCTCCTGCGCTGATCGCGAAAAGCGAAAAGACAAGCGAAACGGCGGGGGAAGCCCCGCCGTTTTCTTATGACCCTGGCGACGTTACGAGCACGTTTGGTCCTCAAGTGCCTGCTTCCCGACATATTTGGTAATCGCCGCTAACCATATTTTAAAGGCAACAGACGTATAAAACTTGGGCAGTTCCCGGCGTCCGAGTTCTGCGTAGCCCCCAGTTGGAGTGATTGATGTCGCATGCCGCTCAAGCCTATTCACGCACGTCACATGCCACGGGGACTGCCAGGGAAATAGAGGCGCAGGCGCTGCTGAAGGCGGCAAGGCAGCTGCGGGAGGTCCAGACCAACTGGACTGGCCCGGACACGAACATGCACAAGGCGCTGCTCTTCAACCGCCGGCTGTGGTCGATCTTCATGAGCGCGGCCGAGTCCAACGACAATCCGCAGCCGCTCGAAGTTCGTCAGAACATCGCCAATATCGGCGTTTTCGTCATGAAGCAGACGGTCGAGATGCAGATGAACCCGCATCCGTCGAAGCTGAGTCGCTGATCGACATCAACTGCAATCTCGCCGCAGGTCTGGCAGGCAAGGCCTGAACGTTCTTGCTCGAACCATCCGGCGCCGCGTGGCCTGGCTTCAGGCCTTGACGTCGGTGGCGGGCACGCGCGTCGGCGTGTCCTTGGCCAGATCGAGGGCATGGAAGTAGGCGCGGCGGCGCAGCACGGCCTCGTCCGGGAATTGCTGCACCACCTGGTCTGTCCGGCTGTCGACGACCTGATACACGACCGACGCCGCGGCGCTGATCGAAAAATGCCTGACGCGAAACGAAATCGCTCGAGTTCTGGCGGATCGTTGCGCGTGCCGACGCTGGCGTCAGTTGCCGTGACGGTCTGGCTTGGCGGAAGTTGCGTAGCGACGCCGCCACGGGCTGCATCACCCGCGGTGGCTACAATAGGCGCTGCGACCGGCGCCCCCACCGGTCTGATGCTGAAATCCGTACTCATGGCAGCCTCCTGGCTCTCCTCGAGTAAAATCCCAACCCTTCTCAATCGGCAATTATGAACCGCACGTCTCAATGCCCGGTTAGAGAACGCGCTAAACGCCGCGCTGACATCGGCGCCGGCATTTATCTAAAATTGTATGTAAATGGGCCGGGCGCCGCTCAGAGCGAGCGGCTGACCGCCAGCGGCGTGATGTGCCGCGGTCCCGGCGCGACGCGCCGTCCGGCTGCTGTGTAGGTGTTTGGAATATTGCGGCGCTGAACCTCGGTATTGACGCCGCGCACGATGCTTTCGGATACCGCATGCGCGGTGGCGAGCACGGTGAGGTTGATCTGCAGCATCGCGCGAAACACGTCGTGATGACGATGCAGCGTGGTCAGCAGCTCCGGCGCCGTCCTGGCCAGATATTTGTGGCTGGCCTTCAGATGGGTGACCGCGTTGACATAGCGGCGGGACAACTCCGATTTCTTGCCCTCCGACGCCATCGCCTCGCGAATCTTGCCGGCGCGAACCAGTTCGGTTTCCCGCTCGATGACGCCGAGCAGCGCGCTCATCACATCCATCAGGTTCTCGGCAAGCTTGCGCGCTTCGGCCGGCGTCGACGCCACGATGACAGGTATGGGCGCCGGCTGGCGTTGGATGCTGGTTCATGCCTGTTTTTCCTGGGTCTGGCCGGCGCGGCTGGCTTGCTGCATGATCAAGCGTGCGATAAACGTCCTTGGAAATTCCGACGCCGCCGGCCTTCGCGAAGGATTTCGAATATTGTTCGGTCAGCATCGAGCGCCACACGCCGGTGCCCGTGCGTGCTGCCGAACGGGCCTTCGCCCTTGAGGCCGCTGGTCATCTGCGCAAACATCGAATTGAGAAACATCGCCTCGAAATCCTGGGCGCTGTGGCCTTGGCCTTGGCCTGCGCCTGCGGCGAGACCTTCGTCAGCGCCGCGGCGAAGTCATAGTCGGGCCGGCCGTTGATGTAGGGGATCGGCGCCTTGGCGAGAGGCGGCGTTTGGGTTGCTGCCTATTGGGGCCGGCTGCATCACATCACCTCGATGTCGGCCTGGATCGCGCCGGCCGCCTTGATCGCCTGCAGAATGCCGATCAGGTCGCGCGGTCCGATGCCGAGCCCGTTGAGGCCGTCGACGAGCTGCTGCAGCGATACGCCGTCTTTCACCAGCGCAAGTTTCTTGCCGTCCTCGGAGACATGCGACGTTGGTGCGCGGCGTCACCACGGTTCGTCCGCGCGCCAGCAGATTGGGTTGGCTTACCTGCGGGCTTTCGGAAATCGAGACGGTGAGGTTGCCCTGCGCCACGGCAACGGTGGCGACGCGGACGTCGCGGCCCATCACGATGATGCCGGAACGCTCGTCGATGATGATCTTGGCGGCGAGGTCCGGCTCGACCTGCAACTGCTCGATCTCGGTCAGGAAGGCGACGACGTTGCCCTTGAATTCCGTTGGAATCGAAAGCTGCACGGTCGAGGGATCGATCGGCTCGGCGGTCTTGGTGCCGAGATAATCGTTGACCGCGGCCGCAATGCGCTTGGCGGTGGTGAAATCGGCATTGCGCAAGCGCGAGCCGCACATTGGGCAGGCGGTTGAGCGCGAACTCGATCTCGCGTTCGATGATGGCGCCGTTGGCGATCCGGCCGACCGTCGGCACGCCGCGGGTGATGCTGGCGGCCGCCCCTTCGGCCTGGAAGCCGCCGATCGCGAGCGAACCCTGCGCCACCGCATAGACGTTGCCGTCGGCGCCGAGCAGCGGGGTGACGAGCAGGGTGCCGCCTTGCAGATTCTTGGCAGTCGCCGAGCGCGGAAACCGTGACGTCCATGCGGGTGCCCTGGGTGCCGAACGGGGGCAGGTTGCCGGTGACCATCACGGCGGCGACGTTGCCGGTGCGGATGGTGGCGCCGCGGATGTTGACGCCCATGC
Organism: uncultured Alphaproteobacteria bacterium; assembly: GCA_963722265.1. Taxonomy (GTDB): domain Bacteria; phylum Pseudomonadota; class Alphaproteobacteria; order Rhizobiales; family Xanthobacteraceae; genus Bradyrhizobium. Next base: position 206,153 of record CAVRKR010000009.1, read on the forward strand.
GCTCGAGCATCGCCTGCAGCGATTGCTTGGTGAAGGGAATGTTGTTGAGGGTATCGCCGGTGCCGTTGAGGCCGACCACGAGGCCGTAGCCGACCAGCTGATTCTGCCGAACGCCCTCGATATTGGCGAGATCCTTGATCCGGGACGTTGCGCCGGCAGGAAGCGCCGATAGCGCCAGCGCGACCAGCGCCGCACAGGCCAGCCGAAACACTCTTCCCCAATATACGCCTGGCATCCTCTGCTCCCCGCTGAGGGTATTGATCGGAAGCGCCCATCACTCCCATGACGGCGATCCGCGCATTAACTATGCGAGCGCCGTGCCACGCTCATCGTTCGATTTAAGATATTGATATTATTAGATAAATGAAATTGACCCGTGCGCGCCAACATGCCGGCGGGGCGGCGAAACTGCCTCCCGGCGGCAGATTTTGCCGGGCCATTTACGTCGCGTTAACCATAGGGAGTGATGCTGCGGCCCATAGTTTCGAGAAACCAACAATGCGCATCTACGGACCGAACGGCACCACCCTCGGGTCTCAGGCGGGCAATGTCCGGCGAACCAGCTCGGGCGGTTTTGCGCTGCCAGAGGACGTGACAGCAGCCCCGGAGACGCGCGCCGCGGTGGCGCCCAAGGCGACCGCGGGCATCGACGCGCTGCTGGCCCTGCAGGGGATCGAGGACGATCCGGTCGAGCGGCGCAAGCGTTCAGTGCAGCGCGGCAAACGCGCGCTCGACGTGCTCGACGACCTCAAGATCGGCCTGTTATCAGGCAATTTCGATGCTTCGACGGTCAGCCGGCTACGCGATGCCGCCGCCAACCTCAAATCCTCCTCGGGCGATCCCGGCCTGGATTCGGTCCTGTCCGAGATCGAGTTGAGGGTCGAAGTCGAATTGGCCAAAGCCGGCCAGTTCTAAAGTCACGGATTTGAGGTTCCGTTCGGCAAATCCGCGCCGTTTCCGACCCCGCCGGGCGATATTGTCTGTCACAACATGCCACTATATAAGGCCCGCGCGGGCGGCCCCTTTTTCGCCCGGCTAGCGTCGCCGATTCGAGTTTCCTGCGGTAGTTGCCGAGTATTGGGCAGGAAGATCGGATGAAGGAAGGGCGCCGGAAACTTGGCTTTCTTAGTGCCCCTTTGTCTCTGAAGTTCGTGTAAGGGGATGCCGGAAGGGATTACGGAATTGGGAAAACTTGCACTCGAACTCACAGATGGGCTGGCCTTGGAAAAGTTGAAGAACTATCGACCCTCCGAAAAAGAGCCTTTCATGAACGATCGCCAGCGCGAATATTTTCGCGCCAAGTTGCTGGCGTGGAAGGACGAGATTTTGCGGGAGTCGCGGATCACCTTGCAGACGCTCCAGGAGGAGAACGTCAATCATCCGGATCTCGCCGACCGCGCCTCGTCGGAGACCGACCGCGCGATCGAGCTGCGTGCCCGCGACCGGCAGCGCAAGCTGATCTCCAAGATCGACGCGGCGCTGCAGCGCATCGAGGATAACACCTACGGCTATTGCGAGGAGACCGGCGAGCCGATCTCGCTGAAGCGGCTGGAAGCCCGCCCGATCGCAACGCTGTCGGTAGAGGCGCAGGAGCGCCACGAGAAGCGCGAGAAAGTCTATCGCGACGAATAGAGGCGGGAGCAGGTCAGCCGCCGCGCGCCGCCTGTTGGAGCGCGGCCGCGAACCCCTGCGGATCATCGGTGCCGATGCGGCGGACGTCGCCGGATTTTAGCACAATCTCGACGGCGTCGAGGCCGGACACGTTGTAGAGGCTGAAGCCTGGCGCCTTCCTGATGCCAAATCCGTTCCACCAATGGTTACGCACGACACCGACCGAGCGGATGTCGTCGAGCGGAAGCCGATAGGTCCATAACCCCGGGCCGAAATACCAGCGCAGCTCGCCGTCGCCGACCTCCACCGTGAGCGAATAGAAGATTGTGGCGACGGCGATGAGGATGATCAGCGCGACGATCATCGGCATCAGTTCGGTTTGCCAGGCGATTGCGGCGCTGAACGCGCCGATCGCCAGACAAACCGCCAGAATAACGATTCCCGGCTGTGTGTGACGATACGGCATCACGCCAACTCCGGTTGCCTTCGCGGTTTTCCTTCCTTCGCTGCATTTGTCGATGCAGCGAAGTGAAGGCGGGGCGTTGTCAGATTTCGTTCAAATCTCAGTTCGCCAGTGGATCGGGACGCATCTGCACCTTGAAGACCTTGGGAAGAACCCCCTTGCCGCCTTCGCTGTGGAAATTAGCGCGTGTGCCCGAGGTGGTCCAGAGCGCGCGGCCCTTCCAGCCCGCGTTCGGATCATCGATCCGGCCATCGACGTTCTTGGAGAAGAAGCCGAGCGGGTAGGGGATTCGAAGGTCGACGAACTTGCCGTCGACCAGCGCAAGCAGCGACTCGCTGCCGTTTGCGGACGCAATCGGCACGTCCTTTCCGAGGCCAAGCGTGTTGTAGACGTCGACCCAGATGTAATAGGCGTGATTGGCGCTACCCTTCGGATCGACATCCTTGAATTGCGGCCCGGGCATCCGGTAGAGCGTCCAGCCTTCGGCGCATTGCTTGCCGGTCGCCGCATCCGCTCCCGAGAGTGGCGCCTTGCATTTGGTCCGGTCGAAGCTCGCAAGGTGTCCGCTTGAGAGCACCGTCCAGGCGACGCCCTTGGAATCGACGTCCACGCCGCGCGAGCCGAACGCGCCTTCCGGCGCCTGGAAAATCTCCGAGACCGCGGTGTTTGTCGGATCACTTCCCGGGATCAGACGGATGAGCAGGCTCGGTTGCGAAATGCGCGAAAACCCTGGGCCCATCGACTGGCCCCAGATCACGTCGCCCCTCGGGCTCGGCATGACACCGTAGAAGGCGGCCTTGACCCATTTGTCCTTGGCGGGATCGGTCGGTTGATCCGGGGCGACAAAGGCCTCACGCTTGCCGGTGCCGCTGACATTCGTCACAGTTGGCGTCCAGCCCTGCGATTTCATCTCGTCACCGGTCGCGTCGAACTCTTTGGTGTTCAGCCATCCGACCACGCCGCTATAGGGCTGGCCCTGGCTCAGCCAAAGCGTGTTGTTCGCGTCGCGACCGAAGACCAGATGATGCGTATTGAAACAGGTATCGATCAGGGTCCATTTATCGGTCTTCGGATCGTACATCGAAAGCTGCCGCGCCGATGCCTCCAGCGGTGCCACCTTGGCCGACGCGAGATCGGACCCCGCCTTGCAGCGCGCGGGATTGGGAGCGCGCCGAATCCGGGCGGTGAACCAGACGCGGCCCTTCTCGTCCATCATCGGGTTATGGATGCTGGTGTGACCGTCCCAGATCGGCTCGTCGCCCCAGAACACCGACGGCCCCATCGGATCGTCCTTCGAACTCGGCGTCTGCGGATCACGATAGGGATGCTTGATGAGCTTGGTGGTGTTGTGAACGGGATCGAGCGCCGGGACGAAATCCGAGCTCTCTTCCGGCGAACCATAGATCAAACCGTTGGCATTGACGGTGGGGTTTCGTTTATCGGTGGAAACCTCGTCATGCAGATACAGCTTTGGCGTGCCCCACTCCCAAGACGAGATGACGACGTTGCGCTCGATGCCCTGCGGACGTTGCGGCTTGTCGAACGGAAGTTCGCCCTTGGCGATGCGATCGGTCCAGTCCGCGAACATCTTGTAGCCGCGATCCGGCCCGAGGCGCGTGATGCCAAGCGCCATTCCCGTCAGGGCCTGTCCGGATTGCAGGCGGCGAGCCCAGAGGTCTTCCGAATTCTTGAATTCGCCGAGCTCAGCGACGTGGGGCGAGCGAACGTTCTTGCTGCCGAGCGCGTGGCACGATTGGCAGGAATTCTTGATGGTGTCGATCCAGTCGGATTGCGTCTTCATGCCGGCGGGCATGCCGGTCGGGCTCTTGTCCGCGCCGGGAAACTCGCTTTCGGCGGGGATCTTGAGCATCGAGTACCAGTACATCCCCGGATAATATTCCGCCGCCGCGGCCGCATTCGGCGCGGGCTTTGCGGTCAGATCGATGGTCTTGCCGGGAACGACGTCCTGTTTGTCGGAATCGACGAGTCCATAGCCGCGCACCCAGATCTTGTATTTTGCCGCGGGTAACTGCGGAATAACGAACTGGCCGGCATCGTTGGTGACGACCATCTTGGCGAATTTGGTCGGAAGATCGGTGGTTTCAGCGATCACCCAGACGCCAGCCTCAGGCCCGTTTGCGCCGGTCACCAGTCCGCCTATCGCGTCGGGGCCAACGGAGAGAGCGGCCTTTTGCTGAGCGTGCAGCGGACTACCGCTTGCGATCACGAATGAGGAAATCACGAGCGCGCAGAATCCGGCGCTCCAACGGCGATGAAATATCATGCTTTCTCTCCCGTTAGCCGTGGAACTTGGGCGTCCCAGCATTTTTTCAGCATATGAAACGTCATTATTATGGTGTCGGTAACATCTGACGAATGCGGAAGGCTGTCAACGTGGTCCGCCATCGCGTAAGGATCGCCCGCGGCGCGACGATGCTTTTTGAGTTCGATCGGTTCGCAATCCTGCGAGGCGCGAATGCGCCAGCGCTACCTGGCGGCACGTCTCCAGGGGCGCATCGATGACTTGCATCGCCCACCAGACTTTGCAATCAAGGATGGTTTTCAACCAAGGACCGGGAAATGGAGAAACACCGCTTCTTTGATCGTCCCCCGGGATTGACGGTGGCCGAAATCATTTCGCTGACGGGCGCCGAAGCCAGCGGCACCGTGCGCCTGTCGCATCTGATTACCGATGTCGCGCCGGCCGATCTTGCCGGGCCTGCCGATCTGACTTTTATCGAAAGCAGGAAATTTGCCGGTGCGCTCGCGACAACGCATGCCGGGGCGTGTTTGATGCCGCAGAGCTTCGAGGGTCAGGCGCCGGAGAGTCTCATCGTTCTGCGCACGAAAGAGCCTTATCGCGCTTTCGTGGCCGTGCACCGGAAGCTTTATCCGCAGTCTCTTCGCCCGACCTCGCCGTTCGAGAGCAACGGCGTTTCCGAGGGGGCGACCATTCATCCGACCGCCCGGCTCGAGAGCGATGTGGCGATCGACCCGGGAGCCGTGATCGGCCCACGTGCCAGAAATCGGCGCAGGCAGCGTCATCGCCGCCACTACGGTGATCGGTCCCGATGTCCTGATCGGCCGCGATTGCATGATCGGCGCAGGTTGCTCGATCATGCATGCGCTGATCGGCAATCGCGTCGTCATCCATCCGGGTTGTCGGATCGGGCAGGACGGTTTCGGTTACACCACGGATGCAGGACAGCAGAAGATTCCGCAAACCGGGCGCGTCATCATTCAGAACGACGTCGAGATCGGCGCCGGAACGGCGATCGATCGCGGCGGCATCAGGGATACCGTGATCGGGGAGGCCTCCAAGATCGATAATCTGTGCCAGATCGGCCACAACGTCGTCATCGGCCGGCATTGCGTGGTCGTGGCGCAGTCCGGTCTGAGCGGCAGCGTGACGCTCGAGGATTTCGCGCAGCTCGGCGGCTCGGTTGGCCTGGCGCCTCATGTGACTATACGGCGGGGAGCACGCGTGGCCGCGCGTTCCGGCGTCATGCACGATGTTCCACCCGGAGAAACCTGGGGCGGCTATCCGGCGAAGCCGAGAATACAGTGGATGCGACAGGAGGCCACGCTCGCCCGTCTCGCCGGGTCCGGCGAGCGGGCCGCGGCTCGTTCGAAGAAGCCGGACGAGGGCTGACGATTTGGCGCGCGGCGGAGCAAATGACAGCGAGTCATTAACCCGGGCGTTCAAGCTTTAGCGATCCGGCAACGCGACGGCCGCGCAGCTTTTGCTGCGCGACAGCATGCAGTCTTCCTGGCGCGACATGTCGACCAGCTTGTTCAGGAAGAGATAGCCCAGCACCAGCGCGACGGCGAGCGAGCCAAGGAAAATCGCCAGCATGCGGTCGGAGACCGGCCGCAAATGCGGATGATCGCTGTGATCCGGTGGTTCTCCCGATCGCGGCGCGCCGCGGTTTTGCTGTTCTTTCGACACGGCCTTCGGTCCTTAAGCCACGACGCGGAAAGCTATAGCAGAGGTTGCGGTCTTGCGCCGGCAAATCAGGTTTGCGGGATTTGCGGTTGGAGGAAGAGGTTGCGGCCTCCGCCAGGGGAGCTGGCGGAGGCCGCGTTGAACATCTCACCGCGCCTAGGTTCGCGATGCGATGTGGGAGCTCGTTTCGATCGCTGGCATCGGCTGCGTCCGGTATCCGCCTAGAACGGCAGCAGCACGTCCATCACCTGCGTTCCGTAACGCGGCTGCTGCACGTCGGTGATCTGGCCGTGGCCGCCATAGGCGATGCGGGCCTGGGCAATCTTGCTTAAATCGATGGTGTTGTCACTCTGGATATCCTCCGGCCGCACGATGCCTGCGACGATCAGTTCGCGTTTTTCGAAATTGACACGGATCTCCTGCTTGCCTTCGACCACGAGATTGCCGTTCGGCAACAGCTGCGTGACGACGGCGGCGATGTTGGTCTGCAAGGTTTCCTGCCGCACGATCGAACCCTTGCCGTCGGTCGACGTGTTGGAATCCGCTGTCAGCAAGCGGCCGGGAAGGATGGATTTTGAACCCAACAGGTTGCTGCCGAGGAAGGCGGTAATGCCGGAATCTTCGGTCTGGGTACGGCTGCGCTGGGTCTCGTTGGCAAAATTGGCCTGGTCGGTGATGTTGACCGTGACGGTGAGCAGATCGCCGATCTGATGGGCGCGCTGGTCCTTGAAGAACGACCGCGAACCGTTTCGCCACAGCGAATTGGCGTTGTAGGAAACCGCTTCCGGTTTCGGCATCGGCATCTGCACCGGCTTGTAGCCGGGTTGCGTCGTGGGATTGTCGATCGACGACAATTTCGGCTGTTCACCGATCTGGCTGAGCCGGTCGATCGACGAACAGCCGCCGGCAACGCTGACGATCGTCAGGAACGTGCTGGCGAGCGCGACACGATTGAAACTGGAAATCGACATATACGGTTACTCGGCTTTTGGAGACGTCTGCGCATTACCGGTGGCGGCGACCGAAACCGGCGCAGCCGTTTCGGTTGCTCCGATCGAGGAGGTTGCGTCGGCGGCGGCGGGAAGCCGCGGGGTCGCGACCGTGATCGCGACCTGGCCGCGGCCGATTACGACGCCGGACACCGTGCGCTTCGATTGAAGGTTGAGAACGCTGACAGTGTCGCCCTCGGTGCCGTTCTCGAGCGCCTTGCCGCGCATGGTGAGATAGAGACCGGTGGTTTCGTAGATCAATGTGACATTGTCGTCGCGCTGCACCAGATCCGGCTTGCCGAGATCGGCGACCTTGATCGGCTGTCCGGCGCGAAGCCTGTTTCGCATCTGCATGCCGACGGCCTGGTTGCGGGTCGCGGCCTCGCCGCCGACTTCGGCTTTCGCCCTCCGCTCGGTGATCAAGTCGGAGGATTTCAGCACCTCGTCGCGCTCGACGGCGCGCGTCAGAACGGCGGCTTCCACGGTTTCGATCGCAATGCCGGTAAAACGCAGCTTGGTCCTCGCGCTGTTGACCTCGTTGGCGATCTCGAAGCTGACATCGAAGCGGCCATTGCGCGGCTCGTACCTGACCGAGACCGGCTGCATGGCGCCGGTGTTCCAGGCCTCCAGCCGGAGGTCCTGCACGTCGCGGTCGAAGGTCAGGCTGAGGTTGGCGGCATCTCCAAAGCCGCTGCGGTGCTCGAGCGCACGGGCAACCTGGGATTCGATCTCCTTGCCCTCCAGCGTGCGGGCGAGCCGCGTCACCGTGACCGTCTTGATGTCCTTGGTGTCGACGCCGATCACCTGATGGGCCTGCAGCGCGGCGATCAGCTGTGCGGTCGGCAGCGAGCCGGTGGTGCCGAGATCGGGCGCGCGATAGATCGCGATCTGCGCCGCGGTGCCGGCGTTGTCGATCACGTCGCCGATCCGAACGACCTCGCTGTCCACGGCGACGTTCGCGCGAAGCACCGGAACCGCGATCGCCTCTTCGCTGGCTTGTGCGAACGCCGTCGCGGGAAAGGCGACGAGAAGCGCGGCGACGATGAACAGCGAGCGGGCGATCATCATCAGCTCCCTCAGCGGAACAGCGCGGTGGTGGATTGCAGCATCTGGTCGGCAGCGGTGATCACCTTCGCGTTCATTTCGTAAGCGCGCTGCGCAGCGATCAGGTCGGACATTTCGGAGACGACGTCGACATTCGCCTGTTCGAGGCTGCCCTGGTTGATGCTTCCGAAACCTTCAAGGTTGGCCAGGCCATCCTGCGGCGGCCCGGAGGCGGGCGTGTCGGTGAAGAGGTTGTTTCCGACCGGCTGCAGGCCGGCTTTGTTGATGAAGCGCGTCAGCCCGATCTGGCCGATGATCGAGGATGTCGTCGTCGCCGCTCCCGGCAAAATCACCGAGACCTGGCCCTGGGCGTTGACCGTCAGACCCGTCGCATTTTGCGGGATCGTGATCGTCGGCTGCACCGGATTTCCCTGGGCATTCACGATGCGCCCGGTGTTGTCCATCTGGAACGTTCCGTCTCTGGTGTATTGAAAGGTGCCGTCAGGCATCTGGATCTTGAAGAAGCCTTCGCCGGTGATCGCGAGATCAAGATCATTGCCGGTCTGCGACAGCGTCCCTTGCGTCATCGAGCGCGGCGTTCCGACGGTCTTGACGCCGCCGCCGATATCGATGCCGACCGGCAGGATGGTGCCCTGCTCCGAAGACTGCGCGCCGATGCGGCGGACGTGCTGGTAGATCAGATCCTGAAAGGAGGCGGTCTGCTTCTTGTAGCCGGTGGTGCGCAGGTTGGCGATGTTGTTGGAAATGACCTGGACGTTAAGTTCCTGGGCCGCCATTCCGGTCGCAGCCGTATGAAGAGCTTGCATGGATCGTCTCCTGAATGGCCGCTAAGCCGGAACGTCGGCGAGTTGCTGGATTGCGTTCTTCTGCAGGTCGCTCTGCTGCTGCAGCAGCGTCGAGATTTGCGTGTAGGCGCGCGAGACCTCCATCATGCGGCTCATCTCGACAACCGCGTTGACGTTGGACTTCTCGATGTATCCCTGGCGGACCACGGACTTGGTGTCGGGCTGCGGCGCGCCTTCGCCGGCGGAGTAGAGGTTTAAGCCCTCCTTCAGCATTTTCTGCGCGTCGGCGAAGCTGACCAGGCGAAGCTTGCCGCGGACCGAATCCGTCCTGCCGTTGCCTTCGACCACGGTGATGGTGCCGTCGGGCGTGATGTTGATGTCGTGATCGGTCGGCTGAAAGATGATCGGGACCTGCAGTACCGAGAACCGGATTGCCCGCGGCTGTCACCAGCTGGCCCTGGTTGTTGAGATGCAGGCCGCCGTCGCGGGTGTAGCGCTCGCCGGCCGGTGTCTGCACGGTCAGAAATGCTGAGCCGTCGATGGCCACATCGAGCGGGTTCTTGGTCTGCTCGGTGGAGCCTTGCGACATATCGCGGAAGGTACCGCGGTCCTGGACGAAGCTGACGCGACGGTCGGCGCCCACGAAATTGTCTTCGTGCGCCGGCGTGTTCAGAAATTCCTCAAACAGCGTGTTGTCGGCCTTGTAGCCGGCGGTGTTGACGTTCGCGACGTTGTTGGCGACGATATCTAGCTGCCGTTCCAGCGCCGTTTGTCGCGATAGTCCGATGAGAAGCGCATTCTCCATCGTCGGTTCTCCCCTTGAGAGATCCGCAAGCATTGCCCTCCCAGGCTTGAATGCGGATCATGCAAACCGTCAAAGCTCTCCCAAGCTCGCGGTTCACCATGCTCAGAGCGAAAGCCGTGCCAGTTCCAAATTTACATGCTTCTCAATGGCTTGGATGATTTGAAGGGCCGCCATCGGGGCGGCAATAAGGTCTTGTTGACCATGTTTGCCCGGCAACTTTTTCCCAGTTGAGGGGCAAAAGAAAGATTCCATTAACCATTGTTACCTTAGCGTCCGTTGAGAAGCGCAGTGGGCGGCTTTGTATTCGCGTCAAGGGCCGTCTGCCGGCGTCATTTCCAAATCGGACCGGGCAGGCGATGGCAGACAACGATCAGGCTGAAGGCATTGCGGAAGTTCCGGAAGTCGCCAAGCCCAAGGGCAAGCTCAAAATGATCATCGCCGTCGTCGCGGTGCTTGCCATCGCCGGCGGAGCCGCGACCTGGTTCTTTTTCCTGCGGCATCACGGCGAAGAACCGCAGCAGCACGCGGAGGCCGCGCCGCCGCCGAAGCCGCCGGTCTATGTCGACGTTCCGGACATGCTCGTCAATCTGATCGGCCTGCCCGGCGAGCGCGTGCAATATCTCAAGGTCAAGCTCGTGCTCGAGGTCAAGGAAGAAAAGCAGAGCGAGGCGATCAAGCCGACGCTGCCGCGCGTGACCGACATCTTTCAAACCTATCTGCGCGAGCTGCGGCCAAGCGACCTCAACGGCTCGGCCGGTCTGTTTCGCCTGAAGGAGGAACTGACCCGGCGCGTCAATGCGGCGGTAGCGCCAATTCAGGTCACCGCTGTGCTGTTCAAGGAAGTCGTCGTTCAGTGACGAGGCGGATCTAGGATCATGGCGGGCAACGACCCAGTCGACCAGGATGCAATTGCGGCGCAATGGGAAGCGTCGCTTGACTCCGAGGATCCTGCGGAAGCCGCGCAAGCGGCCGCTGCCAATGAACTCTCCGAAACAATGGCCCTGCAATGGGCCGCGATGGTCGAGGACGGCAGCCGCGATTTCGGCGGCGGCAAGAACGGCGGCGAGCGGGTTCTGTCGCAGGAGGAGATCGACAACCTGCTCGGCTTCAATGTCGGCGAAGTCAATCTCGACGACAATTCCGGCATTCGCGCGATCATCGATTCGGCGATGGTTTCCTACGAGCGTCTGCCGATGCTCGAAATCGTCTTCGACCGCCTGGTGCGGCTGATGACCACCTCCTTGCGCAACTTCACTTCCGACAACGTCGAAGTCTCGCTCGACCGCATCACCTCGGTGCGGTTCGGCGATTACATGAATTCGATCCCGCTGCCGGCAGTGCTCTGCGTGTTCAAGGCCGAGGAGTGGGAAAATTTCGGTCTGGCGACGGTGGATTCAAGCCTGATCTATTCGATGATCGACGTTCTGCTCGGCGGCCGCCGCGGACAAACCTCGCTGCGCATCGAAGGCCGTCCCTACACGACCATCGAAACCAATCTCGTGAAACGGCTGGTCGAAGTGGTGATGGCGGATGCCGAGCAGGCCTTCCGGCCGCTGTCGCCGGTGACCTTCACCATCGACCGGCTGGAAACCAATCCGCGTTTTGCCGCCATCAGCCGGCCCGCCAATGCCGCCATCCTGGTGCGGTTGCACATCGACATGGAGGATCGCGGCGGCAATATCGAATTGCTGCTGCCCTATGCGACCATCGAGCCGATCCGCCCGGTGCTGATGCAGATGTTCATGGGCGAGAAATTCGGCCGCGATCCGATCTGGGAAGGTCATTTCGCAACCGAAGTAGCCCAGGCTGAGATTTCCGTCGATGCCGTGCTTTACGAAGCCGACATCCCGCTCAAGCAATTGATGAAGCTGAAGATAGGCGACACCCTGCCGCTGGAGATGCGGGCCGACGCGATGGTGGCGGTGCGTTGCGGCAGCGTGACCTTGACGGAGGGACGTATGGGCAGGGTAGGCGACCGCGTCGCCATTCGTGTCACCAAGCAACTGCACAAACCGAACACCACTTTTGCGATGTTCGAAAAGGCCGATGAGCAAACCAAGTTGATGGAGGCCCCATGAGTCACTCGCTCGGAGTTGCAATCGAGAGTCTTGTAGCGATTTTGCTCATGCTCACGATAGGTTACTGCATGTTGCTGAACAAGAGGCTGAAGCGCCTGCGGGCCGACGAACACTCGCTCAAGGCGACGATTGCCGAGCTGATCACCGCGACCGAAATCGCCGAGCGCGCCATCGGCGGCCTCAAGCACACCGTGCGCGACGTCAACGAGAATCTCGGCAATCAACTGACATCCGCAACCCAGATGTCCCAGCAGATGAAGAAGCAGTTGGCCGAGGGCGACCAATTGATCCGGCGGCTTTCCAAGATCGTGAGCGCGGCCCGGCCACCGGAACCTGACGTCGCGCCGGCCAAGGTGTCGACGGCTCAGGCTGTCGCTGCGGCCGCTCAGGCATTTACCGATCGCAGAAGGTCTGATGGCCTCGCCGCATGAAATCTTACCGTAACATTCGCGTGCTTCCCGTTGTGCTGATTGCAATCTTCGGTCTTGTTCTGCTGAAGGTCGCAGGCCTCGTGATCGACGGCGGCTATGTGTTCGATTACCGGCCGGATTCCACCAAACCGTCCTGGGCGCAGGAGACGTTCAACTTCCCCGGCAGAAACATTCCCGACGCCTCCGACATTACGGGTTCGGTCAAGGAGAAACCCAAGGAGGAAGAGGCCAAGCCCGCGGCGCCGGAAGTCGGGAAGGCCGAGACCGTCATGCGTCCCGAGCAGGGGCAGGTTGCCGTGTCGCCTTCGGAGCGCGCGATCCTCGAACGGTTGCAGTCGCGGCGGCAGGAGCTCGACGCCCGGGCCCGCGAGATCGAAATTCGCGAAAGCCTGCTGAAGGCCGCCGAAAAGCGCGCCGAGTCGCGGGTCGAGGAATTGAAGGCGATCGAATCCCGGATCACGGTGGTGACCCAGCAGAAGAACGAGGCCGATGCCGCGCGCTTCAAGGGCATCATTACGATGTATGAGGGCATGAAACCGAAGGACGCCGCCAAGGTGTTCGACCGGCTCGAGATGTCCGTGCTGTTCGAGATCGCTTCCCAGATCGCGCCGCGAAAGATGGCCGATATTCTCGGGCTGATGTCCCCCGAGGCGGCCGAGCGGCTTACCGTCGAAATGGCGCGCCGGGCCGGGACAGACAAGTCGGCCTCGACGGCCGACCTCCCCAAGATCGAAGGCAAGGTGCTGCAACCGCAAAAGGCCAATTAGCGGGAATATTTAACAGGTCCTTAAACCGCCAATTCTAGATTCGAGGGCGAAAGGTGCGCGTGGCGTCCCGCCGGCAATCGGATCTGGAACTGAAAGACTTAGCTAGAATGGCGCGAACGGCTGCCACTGGATCTTGGTCGCGTGCGCGCGCTTGTGCGCGGATGCTCCGCCGTGGCCCGGGGGCGGGGCTTGCGGCCGGACCGCTATGGCGCGCCGCCGTGTTCGCCCTGATCGTGCTGATGTTTCCGGGCGCGGGTCTGGCGGAGCCCGTCAAGGGCGAGGCCACGTTCTCGGCAGGCGGCGGCTTTGCCCGGCTGGTTCTCAAATTGTCCGAGGATGTCGGCGCCGAGGTGACGACGGCCGGATCGATCATCGTGATCCGGTTCGAGCGTCCGGTGGATGTGTCCGTCGACAAGGTGGCCGAGGCGGTGCCCGACTATGTCGGATCGGCGCGGCGCGATCCCGACGGCACGGCGATCCGGCTGTCGCTGACGCGCAGGGTGACCATCAACACCATGACCGCCGGCGAGCGGGTGTTTGTCGATTTCCTGCCGGATTCGTGGACCGGCCCGCCGCCGAACCTTCCTGCGGATGTGGTCCGCGAACTGGCCGAGCGCGCGCGGATCGCCGAGCGCGAACTCCGCCAGCAACGGGCGCTGTCGGAAGCAAAGAAGCGTTCCCCGATCCGGGTCCGCGCTTCGCTGCAGCCGACCTTCGTGCGGCTTGTTTTCGAGATGCCTGACGGCATCGGCATCTCATCGGTGCTCAACGAACAGAAGCTTCGGCTCCAGTTCAGCAAGCCCTTGGTGTTCGATCTGGCGGACGCCTTGGTGGCGGCTCCGCCAAACGTCGCATCGATCACCCAGAAGGTCGAAGGCGAATCCTCGGTGGTGGAGATCGTCATGGTCGGCGATGTCGATGTCCACTCCTTCAGGGAGGACAAGAACTACGTTATCGATGTCGCGTTCCAGCAGTCTGACAAGCCCCAAGCGTTGCCGTCGGTATCCGACGCATTACACGCACCGACGCGGGCCGCTGAGGCGCGACCCGCCGCCATCCCGGCACCGTCAGCGCCAAAGGTCGCCGCGCCGGCGGAATCCGAAAAGGCCTCCGCACCGGCGGCTCCGCACCCGGCCGCCGAGATAGTGCCGCCGACGTCGGAGACGTTCGCCCGGCAAGCCAATGTCGAGACCAGGTCCGAGCCGGCGCCAAAGGTGCCGGCCGCATCGGAAGAAAAGGCGCCCGCGCCCCCTGCAAAAGAGCCGGCCGCCATGGCCGAAGCCCCGCCAAAAACGCCGCCGCCGGTCGCAGCCGAGGCATCTTCAAGAACGCCGGAGGCTGCACCTGCTGCGCCCGCGCCGCCCGAAGGCAAGCCGGATGCCAACCCGACCGGCGTGAGCGTGAGCCGCGACAGTGACGGCTTGCATCTGATGTTCTCATTTCAGGCAGTCACGCCTGCGGCGTTGTTCCGCCGCGCCGATACGCTGTGGCTGATGTTCGATTCCACAAAGCCGGTCAATGTCGAGCCGATCCGCGGCCAGGGCGGCAGCGCCGTTGCCGACGTCAGCGTCATTCCACTGGAAAAGGGACAGGCGGTCCGCATCCGTCTCAACCGGCCGCAATTGCCCTCGCTCACGGGCGAAGATCTGCCGGACGGCACCAACTGGACCGTCACCTTCGGCGATACGGTACAAACGCCGGCCCGGCCGCTCGTGGCAATTCGAAACATCGCCGAACCGACGCTTGCCAATGTCACCGTGCCGCTGCCCAAAGCGGGCCGCCTTCACCGCTTTGTCGATCCGGACGCCGGCGACACACTGTTCGTGGTCACGGCGATGCCGCCGGCTCGCGGTTTCATCAAGCGGCAGGATTTCGTCGAGATGTCGCTGCTTGAGTCGATCCACGGCGTGGCGATTCGTCCGAACTCCGACGATGTCACGGCTGAAATTGCCTCCGACAAGGTTGTTGTGGGCAAACCCGGGGGGCTGACCCTGTCGCCAGCCGACACCGGGGCCGAGCGCGCACCGACCGCGGTGCGCCCGATTTTCGATCTCGGCGAGTGGCACAAGAATCAGGAAGGAAGCTTCACCGCGCGGCTGGACAAGCTGATCGAGGCTGCGGGCGTCGTCCCGCTCGATCAACGCGCTTCGGCGCGCGTCGACCTGGCGCGTTTCTACATGGCGCGCGGAATGTATCATGAAGCCATCGGCGTTCTCGATCTCGCGCTCTCCGCTGCCAAACCGGGCTCGGAAGACCCGGCCGCCCTGATCGTGCACTCGGTCGCAAACATCCTGATGGGACGCCCGGAGCGGGGGCTGAAGGACCTCGCCAATCCCGCCATCGGAACCAACTACGATTCCCAGCTCTGGAAGGCCATGGCCAGCGCGCGGCAGGGGAAGTGGGCGGACGCACGCGAGAAATTCAAGGCCGCCGATTTCTCGGTCACCTCATTGCCAATCGAGCTGCAGCGCATCGTGATCGCCGATGCGATGCGTGCCTCGCTCGAGGTGAAGGACTTTCCGGGCGCCGCAAAGCGCGCCGGCGAACTGGAAGTTATCGGTGTGTCCGCCGAGTTGAAACCGGCGATTGCAGTGTTGCGCGGCAGGCTCGCCGAGGGGCTCGGCTATGACCGGGATGCGCTGGACGATTACAACATGGCGGTGCGGTCTTCCGATCGCGCCGCGGCAACCGAGGCGAAACTTCTGGAAATTGCGCTGAAGCAGAAGCGCGACGAAATCAGCCAGGCGGATGTGCTACGCGAGCTCGAGACCCTGGCGGTAACCTGGCGCGGCGACGCGCTCGAGGTGCAGACGCTGGAAATGCTGGCGCGGATCTATGCCGATATCGGGCGCTACGCCGAGTCGTTCGGGGCGGTGCGGATCGCGAACATGCTGGCGCCAAATCTGGAAATCGCACGTCAGGGCCAGGACGCCGCGTCCGCGCTGTTTGCGCAACTCTTTCTCGGCCCGAAGGGCGACGAGCTTCCGCCCATCGACGCGCTCGGCATGTTTTACGAATACCGCGATTTGACGCCGATCGGGCGGCGCGGCGATGAAATGATCCGCCGGCTTGCGGATCGGCTGGTGGCGGTTGATCTGCTCGATCAGGCCGCCGAACTGCTTCAGTATCAGGTCGACAAAAGGCTCGAAGGCGCGGCCCGCGCGCAAGTGGCGGCGCGGCTCGCCATGGTCTATCTCACCAATCACAAGCCGGAGCGTGCGATCGCTTCCCTTCGCTCTACCCGCATTGCCGACCTCTCCGGAGAGCTGCGCCAGCAACGGCTGTTGTTGGAGGCGCGCGCGCAGAGCGATGTTGGCCGTCATGATCTCGCGCTCGACATTATCTCCAACCTCAGCGGCCGGGAGGCGATCCGGCTGCGCTCGGATATTTATTGGGCGGCGCGGCAGTGGCGTGAGTCTGCCGAACAGATCGAATTGTATTACGCCGACCGCTGGCGCGACTTCAAACCGCTGAGTTCGCCGGAGAAGAGCGATATCATCCGCGCCGTAGTCGGATATGCGCTCGCCGAGGATGCGATCGGCCTGTTACGCTTCCGCGAGAAATATACGCCGCTGATGAGCGGCGATACCGATCGGGCCGCCTTCGACATTGCGAGCAAGCCGGTCGGCGCCAGAAGCGCCGACTTCGCCCAGATCGCCAAGATGGCGGCAAGCGTCGATACGCTCGACGGGTTCCTGCGCGAGATGCGTACGCGCTTCCCCGACGCGACCGCGCGTGCGACGATGCCGGGGACGCCGAAGGTGGATACGGTTCCGACCGGATCGCTGCCGGCAATCGCGGGACTCAAGCCCTCGGGCGCGGCGAAATAGCCGCTCGCAATGATCGCGGCGTCTTTCCCCCTCGACAGATGACGTCAGAAGCGCCAGTTTGCGCCGGCATACCGCGCGAAGGAAGCCGCCGCCATGACCAAGCCCACCAAGACCGCAGCCGAACTCGTTTCGATGGCGAGGGCCGAACTCAAAATTCACGCCAACTGTCCGGAGGGAATCGCGATTTCGGTGATCCGGACCGAGGACGGCTGGGAATTCCGCGCCACCGCGGACAAGGCGACAATTGAAAAGCCCGGCTACCCAGAATGCGTCGCGATGATCGTCCAGATCGGCGACCACCTCGGCAAACAATACGCTGTTGAGGGATGAGAGCCGCTTCCGTCCTCGGACGACCGCACCGCGAGGGCCTCGTCTCAAACTAAAGCGTTTTCAAGCGAAGTGGAGACCGGTTCGCGTCAAGAAAACGCGTCAAATCAGGAATTTAGAGCCCCGTTTCGATTCAATCGAAACGGAAAAGGCTCTAGCCAACGGCGGCTCGGAAAACACGCATATAGTTGCCACCGACGACTTTGCCGGCCTCCTCTGGCGTGAGACCTCCCCGCAGCATCGCCGCGACGAGCTGCACCCATTGCGCATAGTCCTGCACCGCGCCCGGACTGACCTGCTGATCGGTGCCGATGCAAACGTGATCGATCCCGACGACGTCGATCATTTCCTTGAGGCCGTCGACATATTTTTCAAGGCTCGGGAAGAAGTGCCAAATACCGATGGCGCCTCCGGATTCGGCAATCGCGCGCGCGTGGTCGCGGCTGATCTGCCTGGCGGTAAGCGGTGTCGGGCCCATGGCGCGCGATCCAGACAACGCGGTGTGCGACAATAGCAAGGGCTTGGTCGCGACCTTGACCGCCTGCTTGACCATCTCTTCGGTTGCATGCGCGACGTCGCAAACAAATCCGAGCCGGTGGCAGGCGCGAATGACTTCGGCGCCGTAGGAGGTGAGGCCATTATGGGTGACGATACCGGTTTGGAAGTCGCCGATGTCGTTAGGGGTGTAGTGCACGAGTTGAACGTGCCTGACGCCGCGGTGATGGGCCTGTTCCAACCGCTCGAGTTTTCCCTCCAGGAAGTCCAGTCCTTCGACGTCGCCCACGATCGAGGGCTGTCCCAACGCGTGGGCCGCTGCCAGATCGGCTGCTGAAAGGGCGCGGCGCAGGCCGTGTTTGGAGACCATCTCGTCCACCCAGGCGAGGCGGTCCAGGTGATATTCGTAGAGCTGGTTCGGCGCTGGCGTTCGTAGCGCAGTAAGCACTCCGGCCGCGTTCCTGCCGAGAACGGGGCCGTCGGGCACGTCGGCCAGACACGCGACCGCCAACGATCCGGCCCGCATGCCCTTTGCGAGATCGTCGCTGGGCGGGGCGCGTGACGTAATTCCGGTCGTGCCACCATGCGTATGAACGTCGACGGAGATCGTCTTGCGCAGCACCTCAAGCGCGGTGGTGGCGGTTTCGGCTGTCTGCGCGGCAGCGGTCGAACCGCGCAATTCCACGCCGCCGGCAAGCGCGGCAGTGAGCGATGTCAGCGCCGAGCGCCACATCCATTGGCGTCGCGTAAACGTGTGGCTGTGGCTGCAACAATCCATGAAGTTCCCTGCTTTTGGGAATACCGTATAGCGGCTACCTGTCGTGGTTTGGAAGGGGCTTGAAGGATTTTGAGTAAAGCTTGCGAAACGCCCGCTAATACCGCGTTCCGGTTGAGGAAATGGCGCGCTGGTCGCTAGCTGCCGTAGCTTTGCACCAGGCTGCCGGCCACCAGCGACCAGCCGTCGACCAGCACGAAGAAGATCAGCTTGAACGGCAGCGACACCACCACCGGCGGCAGCATCATCATGCCCATCGACATCAGCACCGAGGCGACCACGAGGTCGATGATCAGGAACGGCAGGAACAGCAGGAAGCCGATCTCGAAGGCGCGCTTCAGCTCCGAGATCATGAAGGCCGGCACCAATATCCGCAGCGACAACTGGTCCGGCGTCGCCGGCGGCGGCTCGCCCGACATATCCATGAACAGCTTGACGTCCTTTTCGCGCACGTTCTTCAGCATGAAGCCGCGCAGCGGCACTGAAGCGCGCTGCAACGCTTCCTCGACGCTGATCTGGTTGGCGACCAGCGGCTTGATGCCGTCGTCGTAGGATTTCTGCAGTACCGGACCCATCACGAACGCGGTCAGGAACATCGCCAGCGCAATGATGACGGAGTTCGGCGGCGCGGTCGCGGTGCCGAGCGCGGTGCGCAGGAGCGACAGCACGACCACGATCCGGGTAAACGACGTCATCATGATCAGGATCGACGGCGCGACCGACAGCACCGTCAACAGCGCGATCAGCTGGATCGCGCGCTCGGTGACGCCGCCATTGCCCTGGCCGAGATTGATGCTGATGTCCTGCGCCCAGGCAGGACCCGCCAGCGATCCGGCGGTTATCAGGGTGGCAAAAAATAAAACTCTACGCGGAAGAGCCGCCGGCCTCACGAAGGGTTCTTCGGACGGCCCAAGCAGAGACGCCATCTCGTCTTCGAGGTTCTCAAACCCGCTCTTCGCGAAGGCGGGGCAACCGGCGGCGCCGTTGGCGGCTCGCTTGCGGGAGGCGGCGCGGGCGGCGGGCGGTTCGGGCGCGACCGGCGGCGCAACCGTGTCGCCGCGCCGGCCGGCGAAGTGCGGCCTCGAGCCGTTGCGCCATCTCGGCGAGATTTTGGTCGCGCCGACGACAGCGGCGCTGGCGTTGCGGTAGGTGGCGGCGGCGCAGGCGCACGTTCGGGCGCGCGAACCGGCGGCGGCTTCGGTGGCTCGCTCGAGCGCATCGGGCGCGGCATCAAGGGCTCGCTGCGCGAGGTCATCCGGGACGGCATCGGTTCGGGGCGCGCCTCAAGGCGCGGCTCGGGACGGCCGACCATCGGCTCAGGCGAGAAGCCGGCCAGCGGATCTCCGCGCTCCATGCGCCGCTCGGCCGGCGCCGGACGGCGGGCTTCTTCGGCAAAGGAAGGCCGCGATCGGGCGCGGCGGCGGCTCCGGCATTTGCGGTTCGGGATGGTCGAAAGCATCGTGGCGCGCGCCATCGGCGTCGGCCCAGTTGCTCGTGTCGGGCAGGGGAACGATGCGGGGCTGCTGCGGCTCCGGACTTGCGACCGCCGGCCGCGGCGGCAACTGATCCCGTCCAGGCATCGCGCGCACGATATTGGGCTCGACGACGATATCGGTCGGGCCGCCGATCATCAAGAGATGTTCGATGTTGTCGCGCCGCACCAGCACCAGCCGTCTGCGGCCGTCAACGGCTGCGGCATCGATCACCGCTAGGCGGGGCATCCGGCCGCGGTTGGTATTGGCACCCAGCCGGTTGCTGGCAAATCGGCGCACCAGCCAGGCCGCGACGCCGATCAGCGCCAGGACCGCCACAAACGCGAAGAAAAATGTGAGTGCCTGCATGCTCTGTCCCCGGCAAATAGCGTTTTTTTCAAGTCTTTGTTCGTTGAACGCGGATTGCGACGCGACCCCGCGGAAACGGCAAACAAAACCTTGAGTCTGGCCCAAACCGTTAATTCCCCACGGCAGAACCTGCCGCCCCCCATATCCTCTTAACCCATGAATCGGCTGGGCCAAAACGACTTCTGACGGTCCCAACGTCAAAGCTTTGGCTGGTAAACGCAGCATTCGTGGCGAAATTGCGCTCAGACGATTCTCCGGGGGGCGGTCAGCCGCCGAATAAGCCGGCCTCCGCGGTTGCGATCTTAACCAGCCATTAACCATACACGCGGCAAATTCTGCCTACCTTGAGCGGCATCGGGCTGCGGGAGGCCCGGGGAGAGCGGCGCGCGATGTCCATCAACGATCTTCCGGCGCTTTCGGTGTTGCGCACCAAGATGCAGTGGCATCAGGAGCGCCAGCGGGTGCTGTCCGAAAACGTCTCCAACTCCGACACGCCCAATTTCAAGCCGCGCGACCTGGTCGAACCGAAATTCGATCAAAGCGGCGCCAACGCCCGCGGCGCGATGGGATCGCTGGCCGATGGTGCGCACCAGCGCAGAGCCATATTGCTCCGCCGGGCGCCGAGCCGAGTTTCGACCAGAACCGCAGAGCGGGGTTCCAGACGCAGGCCCGCCGGCAACTGCCGTCAGCCTGGAAGACGAGATGCTCAAGGTCTCCGCCAACCAGATGGACTATGCGGCGGTGACCTCGCTCTACAGCAAGAGCCTGCATCTCCTGAAGAGTGGCGATCGGCAAGGCCTGAGATGCCGGATCAATCAAAAGCCGTACGGCGAATAAGGAAGCGGCATCATGGCAAGCGATGCGAATGATTTCGTCCGCTCGATGGGCATTGCGACCTCGGCGCCTGCGCGCGCAGGCCGGGCGGATGCGGGTGATCTCGGAAAACATCGCCAACGCCGAATTCGACCGCGCCGACCGCCGGCGGCGACCCCTATCGCCGCAAGGTTCCGACCTTTTCCTCCGCGCTCGATCGCACGCTGGACGCCAAGGTGGTTGCGCTCGGCAAGATCCGGCCCGACCAGACGCGCGTTTCGCGTCAAATACGAGCCCGGCAATCCGGCGGCGGATGCCTCCGGCAACGTCAAATATCCCAACGTCAATCCGCTGGTCGAAATGACCGACATGCGCGAGGCGCAGCGGTCCTACGAAGCCAATCTCAACATCATCAGCGCCACGCGCCGGATGATCCAACGCACGCTCGACATCCTCAAGGCCTGAACAGGAAAGCGAAAACCATGGCTTCACCCACAGTCGCTGCAAACGCCTACGCTCGGCTCGCCCGCATCCTGGAGACCGGCGGCGCCGGCAAGCGTCCTCCGACGGCGAGGGGCCATCCTTCGGCGCGGTGCTCAAGGACGCGATCGGAGGCGTGCTCGATGCCGGACGCAAATCCGACGCGCAGACCGTGGCGATGGCGTCGGGCAAGGCCAATGTCATGGACGTGGTGACGGCGGTTGCGGAAACCGACGTCGCGGTCTCGACGCTGGTATCGGTGCGCGACAAGGTCATCGCGGCCTACGAAGACATCATGAAGATGGCGATTTGAGTTCTTCCGTCATTCCGGGATGGTCCGCTGGGACCAGACCCGGAATCTCGAGATTTCCGGGTTCGATCGCCGGCGCGATGCGCCCTGCAATGACAAAGCAAGTGGAAAGCGAGTGAAGTAAAATGACCGGTGCTGAAACCCTCGACGTGGCGCGCGATGCGATCTGGACCATCGTCGTGGTGTCCTCGCCGCTGATGATCGTAGGTCTCGTCGTCGGCGTCGTGGTGTCGCTGTTCCAGGCGCTGACGCAGATCCAGGAGCAGACGCTGATCTTCGTGCCGAAAATACTGGCGATCTTCGTCACGCTGCTGTTGGCGCTGCCGTTCATGGCGGACTCGCTGCACAGCCATATGATGCGGATATCGTCGCAAATCATAGGCGGTTGATGGCATATGGGCAGCGCGGCGATTTGACATTCGCATGTGGGCGCCGCGAGTTCTCGTTGCGAATGTCAAATCCGAGACCGCACTGCGTTCATATATTTGCGAGTGTCCCTTCGGCTCCAACATTCGCAAAAGAACATGCCGCGACGGGATGCGAATGTTGGAGCCGGGACACTCGTCAAATGCGCATCGATATCTCCCTGCTGCCCGCGCTCGCCGCCGCCTTCATGCTGGTGTTCGCCCGCATCGGCGCCATGGTGATGCTGCTGCCGGGACTGGGCGAGTCCAATATTCCGGTCCGCATCAAGCTTGCGATCGCGCTGCTGCTGACGCTGATCATTCTGCCGCTGCATCGCGCCGCCTACCACGATCGACATGGGCTCGCTGACGCCGCTTCTGGTGATGATGCTCTACGAGATCGTCATCGGCATCGTGCTCGGCGCCACCGCGCGGGTGACGCTTGCGGCGCTGCAGGTCGCGGGCTCGGTGATCGCCCAGCAGCTGGGGCTCGGATTCGTCACCTCGGTCGATCCGACCCAGGGCCAGCAGGGCCTCCTGATCGGCAATTTCCTCACGCTGCTCGGCGTCACCATGCTGTTTGCGACCGACAGCCACCATCTCGTCATCGCCGCGCTGAACGACAGCTACTCGATCTTTTCGCCGGGCGAGCCGATGCCGAGCGGCGATGTCGCCGCGCTCGCCACCCGCGCCTTCGCCGCCGCCTTCAAGATCGGCATGCAACTGGCTGCGCCGTTTCTGGTTTTCGGCCTGGTCTTCAACATCGGACTTGGCGTGCTGGCGCGGCTGATGCCGCAGATGCAGGTCTATTTCGTCGGCGTGCCGCTGTCGATCCTGGTCGGCTTCCTGATCTTTGGCATCGTGCTTGCGGCGATGATGGGAACCTTCCTCGATTACTTCATCGGCGTCATGCACGACATGATACCGCTCAGGTGAAGGCCTAAACGATGGCGGAAGAAGACGACACAACAGAACGCACAGAAGACCCTACGCAAAAACGTCTCGACGACGCCCACGACCGCGGCGACGTCGCCAAGAGCCAGGAGGTCAACACCTGGTTCATGATCGCCGGCGCCACGCTGGTATTCTCGACATTTTCCGGATCGGTCGGCGGCATTCAGATGCCGCTGCGCAATCTGATCGCCAATTCCTGGATGATCCGCACCGACGGGCCCGGCCTGCTGGCACTGGCGCAGAACGCTCGAATATGCGCTGATTGCGGCGCTCGGCGTGCCGTTCCTGATGCTGGTGCTCGCGGCGATCGCGGGCAACATGCTGCAGCACCGGCTGGTCTGGTCCGGCGAAACGCTCAAGCCCAAACTCAGCAAGATTTCGCCGTTGGCCGGCGCCAAGCGGATCTTCGGCAAGCAGGCGGTGGCAAATTTCGCCAAGGGCCTTTTCAAGCTGATCGCGCTCGGCGCGGTGATGACCGCGATCCTGTGGCCGGAGCGGCACCGCCTGGAGGCGATGATGCAGTTCGATCCGGCGACGATCTTCGGCATTGTCATCAGCCTGACGCTGCATCTGATGGGCGCGGTGGTGGCGATGCTCGCGGTCGTCGCGATCGCGGACTATTTCTTCCAGTACCGGCAATGGTACGAGCGGCAGAAGATGTCGCTGCGGGAGATGAAGGAGGAGTTCAAGCAGTCCGAAGGCGACCCGCATATCAAGGGCCGCATCCGGCAACTGCGCCAGGCGCGGATGAAGAAGCGCATGATGGCCGCGGTCCCCAAGGCCTCCGTCATCATCACCAACCCGACCCACTATTCGGTCGCGCTGTCCTACGAGCGCGGCATGTCGGCGCCGGTCTGCGTGGCCAAGGGCACCGACCATATCGCGCTCAAGATCAGGGAAATCGCCGGCAAGCACGATATCCCGATCGTCGAGAACGTGCCGCTGGCGAGGGCCCTGTACGCGACCGTGGAGATCGACGAGGAAATTCCGGTTGAGCACTATCATGCGGTTGCCGAAATCATCGGCTACGTCATGGGACTGAAGCGCGGGTTTTCCGGCCGGCGGATATGATGTCGCAACCGGTTGATGAGGCGCCGAAAATGGCCGTAACCGGGTAAATAACCGCCTGACGGACTTGCGCTTGCGGGTCCGATTCAGGCACTCAGGAGGCGGCGCGCGGACAGCGCGCCAAATCCGGCGCGCGAAAAACGCGCGTCACATCCATGTCGACAGGCCGCGTCTTCCGGTATGACCGCCGAACCTGACAACGATCCGTCACGCGAGCCGGTGAGCCGCCCACGAGCCGGCGCGGCGAAGCGGCAGCATCGTGCTGGTGCTGCTGGTGGCCGGCGCGATCGTGGCGGTCGCGGTCGCGCTCACGACCATCGGCCGGGCGCAGGCGCAGCCCTATATTCTCGGCCTGCTGGCGCTGCTGGCGATGGTCGGTCTGTTCAATCTGTTCGCTTTCGCGGCCGGCATCATTCGCTTCACCGATCGCTCGGCCGACGATCCGGTCGTGCGCCGCATCGCCGATCTCGCCTATGACGGCATCGCAGTCACCGACCCCCGCGGCCATGTGGCCTATTTCAACGCGGCCTATCTCGCGCTCACGGGCGCCGCGAGCCCGCACGACGTCCGCCCGGTGGAGCGGGTCTTCATCGGCAATCCCGACGTTTCGGAAGCGGTGTTTCGGCTTCTCAAGGCGGCGCGCGAAGGCAAGCGGCAGCAGGAAGAGGTCCGGATGGCGGGCCAGGATGGTTCGCACGGCCGCTGGCTGCGGATGCGGGTTCGTCCGCTCGGTAAGGGCAAGCGCGAGGCGAAATATGCGGTGTGGTCGATTGCCGACATCACCCGCGACCGCGAGCGGCAGGAGGACGTGTTCCAGGAGTTGCAGCACGCGATCGAATATCTCGATCATGCGCCTTGCGGTTTCTTCTCGGTCAACCCGGCCGGTGACATCGCCTATGTCAACGCGACGCTCGCCAACTGGCTCGACTACGATCTGGCGGAGATCGGCTCGGGCGGGTTGAAGCTGACCGACATCGTGTCGGGCGATGGCGCCTCGCTCCTGACCTCGATTCCGCCTGTGCCGGGCGAGGTCAAGACCGAGGTATTCGACATCGACCTGCGGATGCGCGACCGGCAAGACCATGCCGGCTGCGTCTCTATCACAAGCTCGCCTTCGGCGCCGACGGCGCGCCGGGCGCCTCGCGGACGCTGGTGATCAGCCGCGCGCGGGACGAGCGTTCCGATCCGCAGCGGGCGGCCGAAGTTCGCTTCATGCGCTTCTTCGACCATACCCCGATGGCGATCGCGACCGTGGACCGCTCTGGCGCGGTGGTTCGCGCCAATGCGCGCTTCGCCAAGCTCGCGCAAAGCCTGAACCCGGACGGCGCGGCCAACAAGTCGATCTTCGGCGCCGTCAACGCCCGCGATCGCCATCTGCTGATCGCGGCCATCAACCAGGCGGCGGCGGGGCAGGGCGATATTCCGCCGGTCGAGGCGATGCTCGACGGCGCCCGGGAACGCTGGGGGCAGTTCTTCGTCACCGCGGTCGAGGAAGACGAGCGCGAGACCGAGGCCGCCATCGTCTACATGCTGGAGACGACCGAACGGCGCGCGCTGGAAAACCAGATCAACCAGTCGCAGAAGATGGACATGGTCGGCCAGCTCGCCGGCGGCATCGCGCACGACTTCAACAATGTGCTGTCCGCCATCATGATGGCGAACGACTTCCTCCTGAACGCGCACAAGCCGACCGATCCGTCGTTCCAGGACATCATGCAGATCAAGCAGAACGCGACGCGGGCGGCGACGCTGGTGCGCCAGTTGCTGGCGTTCTCGCGCCGCCAGACCCTGCGGCCGCAGGTGCTCGATCTCGGCGATGCGCTGACCGATCTCACCATGCTGCTGCGCCGCCTGATCGGCGAGAAGGTCAAGCTCGACCTCGTTCACGGCCGCGACCTGTGGCCGGTGAAGGTGGACGTGTCGCAGTTCGAACAGGTGATCGTCAATCTCGCCGTCAATGCCCGCGACGCGATGCCCGACGGCGGCAAACTGACGGTGCGAACCGCCAACGTCACGGCGGAAGAATCCGCCGCACCTCGCCTACAAGGGCATGCCGGCGGCCGATTATGTCCGGATCGACATTTCCGACACCGGCACCGGAATCCCCGCCGACATCGTCGACAAGATCTTCGAGCCGTTCTTCTCAACCAAGGAGGTCGGCAAGGGCACCGGGCTTGGGCTATCGACGGTTTACGGCATCGTCAAACAGACCGGCGGCTTCATCTATGTCGACTCCGAGGACGGCAAGGGCACCGCGTTCCGCATCTTCCTGCCGCGCCATCATGCCGAGCAGGAGGTCCAGCCCGAAACCGAGCCCGTCAACGGCGCGGCCAGGGAAGCGACGGCGGAAGCCAGGCCCCGCACCGATCTCACCGGGCAGGGCACCATTCTTCTGGTCGAGGATGAAGAGGGCCTGCGCTCGCTCAACGCGCGCGGCCTGCGCTCGCGCGGCTACAGCGTGATCGAGGCGTCGAACGGGGTAGAGGCGCTGGAGCGCGCTGGAGGAAAAGAACGGCGCGGTCGATCTCGTGGTTTCCGACGTGGTGATGCCGGAAATGGATGGCCCGACCCTTCTGAAGATGATGCGCGGCCGCAATCCCGATCTCAAGATCATCTTCGTGTCGGGCTATGCGGAAGACGCCTTCGAGAAGAGCCTGCCGAAGAACCAGCAATTCGCCTTCCTGCCGAAACCCTTCACGCTGAGCCAGCTGGTTGCGGCGGTGAAGGAAACCATGGCGCCGTCGTGAGATGCATCTCCCCGCGACCGAGCGCCGCAGTCTGGCCCCCTCGTGGCGGCTTCACTTTTGGGCAACCCTGCCCATGTTAGGGGCGGTTTCCCCCATCGGGGATTTGAGGACAATTGTCATGAAATTCACCCAACGCGCCCACCGCACCGTCAAGGCGCTCGCCATCGCGCTGTCGCTGGCGTTACCTTTGGTCGCTGCGGCCTCGTCGGCCGACGCACGGATCGGCGGCGGTATCAGCTCGGGCTCCCGGGGCGCGCGAACCTTTTCCGCGCCGCCGGGCACGCTCCACCGCGCCGAATACGGCGCAGCCCTTCAACCGCACCATCACGCAACCCTCGAGCCCGGGCCTCGGGACGCCGGCAGGCGGGATTCTTCAACCGGCCCGGCATGGGCATGCTGGGCGGACTTGCCGCCGGTTTCCTCGGCGCGGGTCTTTTGGGCATGTTGTTTGGCGGCGGAATGTTCGGAGGGCTCGGCGGATTTTCGTCGATCATTGGGCTGCTTCTGCAGATCGGCCTGATCGTTTTCGTGGTCAGGCTCTTGATGTCGTGGTGGCAGCGCCGGCATGAAGCGGCTGCCGCCTATGCGGGCGGTGGTTCCGGACTTGGTGGAGTTTCTTCGAGCTTTGCGTCCGGTTTCGGACTGGGATCGGGCAGCGCGCCGCTTGAAATTCTGCCGGCCGATTATGAGGCCTTTGAGCGGTTGCTGGGCGAAACGCAAGCCGCGTGGTCGAACGAGGACATCCCCCGGCTGCACACGCTGGCGACGCCGGAAATGGTGTCGTATTTCACCCGCGACCTCGATCAGAACCGGGCCCGCAACGTCGTCAACAAGGTGTTCGGTACCAAGCTGTTGCAGGGCGATCTCGCGGAAGCCTGGCGCGAGGGCAACACCGACTACGCCAGCGTCGCGATGCGGTACTCGCTGGTCGACAAGACCATGGATCGCACCACCGGCCGGATGGTCGAGGGCAGCGACCAGCCGATGGAAGTGACGGAAGTGTGGACCTTCATGCGCCCGCGCGGCGGCACATGGGAGCTTTCGGCGATCCAGCAAACCTGATCGTAGTTCGGCCGCAAAAGGATGAGGCGCCGCGGTTCGTTCCGCGGCGCCTTTTCATTTGGGCGTCGCGCAGGCGGAATAATCTCGGCTAGGATGTGTTGGTTTCGAAACTGGCCGGCTCAGGCTTTGGCCGCCAAATCAAGAACAAATCGGAGGAACAGATGCCCACTTTCGCCCCATTTTTCTCGCGAGCGAGCTTCATTCCGGCAATCGCGGCATTCGCGGTGATTGCCGCTCAACCCGCGCAGGCCCAATCGGCCAATACCACCTTCTTTGTGACCTCGGTCGGCATCGGCAATGGCGCCAACCTCGGCGGCCTCGCCGGCGCCGATAATTACTGCCAGACGCTGGCGCAGGCCGCGGGCGCCGGGGCCAAAACCTGGCGCGCTTATCTTTCGACGCAAGCGGCCGACGGCAAGCCTGCGGTGAACGCGCGCGACCGCATCGGCAAGGGACCGTGGCAGAATTCAAAGGGCGTCGTGGTCGCCAAGGATGTCACTGAGCTGCATAGCGGTGCCAACAATCTGACCAAGCAGACCGCGCTGAGCGAAAAGGGCGACGTCATCAACGGCCGCGGCGATACGCCCAACCGCCATGACGTGTTGACGGGATCGCAAGCCGACGGCACAGCCTTTCCCGCCGGCGAGGATCGCACCTGCAAGAACTGGACGAGCAGTACGCAGGGGGCCGCGATGGTCGGTCACATCGACCGCATAGGCTTGCGTGACGATGATGCGTCGAAATCCTGGAACAGCTCGCACCCCTCGCGCGGGCCGGATGGCGGCTGCTCGCAGGCCGATCTCAGGAGCACGGGCGGCGACGGCTTGATGTACTGCTTCGCGGCCAACTAAGGCCAGCTTTGTCGATCAGCCCTGATCGGGGACAGCCGCGCTACTCAAATCCATCGCCGAGCACGCCTTTGGCGATATATTCGCGACGTTGCTCCTCGTCATGGCTGATGACAATCGAAAGGTTCTTCTCGGCAACGCTGAGGCCGTTGAGCCATTTGAGCTCGGCGGCCATCAGCTCCGGCGGCTCCTTGATCCAGGGCGCGTCCTTGCCGGTGTTGAGCCGCACGCCGTCCATGTGCCAGGCGACGTCGCCGGCGAGCAGCAGTTCCTTGCCGGATTGCAGGGCGACATAGACCATCTGCGAGCCCGGCGTATGCCCGGGCGTCTTGATCAGCGTGATGCCCGGCGCGAACGGGAAATAGTCGGGATAGTCGAACACCCGCAATTGCGCGGCCATTTCTGCCGTGGGTTTCAGTTCCGGGATCTGCGGCTCGTCGATCAGGGTTTGCAACTGCTTGCGTGTCAGCAGGGTCTTCGGCGCGAGTTCGGCGAAGGCTGCACTTCGCATCAGGCCGGCGATGTGGTCGCCGTGCTCATGGGTCACGATGATCGCTTTGGCGTTTCGTAAGCCCTTGGCCACCCGCGCGGCTTGTTCGGGAAAGTAAGGCTCCTCGATGCCCCTGCCGAAAAACCGGTGGGTCGCAAGGTCCATGCCGGTATCGACCATCACCGTTCCTTCGGGAAAGACGATCTGGTAGGCGGTCCGCGCCTGCACGCTGGGTTCAGCAGACAGCCCCTTGACCGCGAAGTTTTTGGTGCGCCGGCTTTCGGCGAACTTGATCACGTTGACGCGGAGCGGGCGCGGGCCCGGAATCATCCCGGCGACCTGCCGGATTTGATTCAAGTCGGCGCTCCACGGCGATGAAGGCTCGGCGGCGAGCGCGTATAACGGCGCCAACGCGAAAGCCGCGGCGAGACCAAGCAAAGGCAGCGATACGTTCGAGGGCTTTGTCATGCCCGCTCATCAAAGCATATCGCGCTGCCGCCGGGCTAGGTCGGAGTGCAGATTACGCCGCGACCGTCGCGCGCCTGGTTTCGGCGGCCCCTGGCGCCTCCTCGCGAACGAAGCGGGCCGCGGCCGCGATCGTCGCCGGCAATTGCGAGATCGGTGCGGGCTTGGCAAACAGATAGCCTTGGCCTTTGGCGCAGCCTGCGCGCGCCAGGAATTGCCAGTGCGCCTCGGTCTCGATGCCTTCGGCCAATACCGGCACGCGGAGGCTGTCGCCGAGCGCCAGCACGGTACGAACGATGGCGGCCGCGGCCTCATCGTTCGGCAGCCGCTTGACGAAGGACTGATCGAGCTTGATCTTGTCGAACGGAAACGCGTGCAGCGTCGCCAACGACGAATAACCCGTGCCGAAATCGTCCATCGCGACCGAAATCCCCATCGCCTTCAGCTTGCGAAGAATATGCAATCCCCGGCTTTGGTCCGACATGATGGTCGATTCCGTGACCTCGACCTCAAGCCGGCCCGGTGACAGCCCGGTCTCCAGCAGGATGGCATGGATGGTCTCGGCCAGATCCTCGCGGCCGAATTGCACCGGCGACAGATTGACCGCCACGGTGCCGGGAATGCGCCCTTCTGCCGCGTCGCGGCAGGCGGTACGCAGCGCCCACTCGCCCATCTCGATGATGGCCTCGGTTTCTTCCGCGAGCGGAATGAAATCTGCCGGCGAGATCATGCCGTGCTTGGGGTGCTTCCATCGCATCAAGGCTTCGGCGCCGCAAATCCTGCCGTCGTTGAGCGACATCTGCAGCTGATAATGCAGCATCAGCTCGTTGCGTTCGGCCGCGATTTGCAGATCGCGCGCCAGCGCGCGGCGCCGGCGGGCGCTGTCGTCCATCTCGCGGCTGTACATGCAGATCGAGCCGCGTTGCTTGCTCTTGCCCCGGTGCATCGCAAGCTTGGCGTTGCTCAGGAGCTGGTCGCGTTCCGGCGTGTCGGTCGGGAAAATCGAAAAACCGATCGAGACGGTGAGGTTGACCGTCTGGTCCTGGACCGTGAACGGTTTTGCAAAGGCCTGCGCGATCCGGCCGGCAAAGTCGTGGGCGTCGTGCGGATGGTTGCCGGAGGTCATGAGCGCGAGGAACTCATCGCCGCTCTGGCGCGCGAGGAATTCGCTGCCACCGAGTTGCGCCCGCATCCGCTCGGCGATTTCGATCAGGAGGAGATCGCCGGCGCTGTGGCCGAACACGTCGTTGATGTCCTTGAAGCCGTCGACGTCGATCGAGAATGCCGCAAGCTTGTGCGCCTTTTCGTGGGCTTCGGCGGCGTCGAACGCCAGCCTCTCATTGAACGCGATCCGGTTCGGCAGTCCGGTCATGCTGTCGTTGAACGATAATTGATGGATGCGGTCGGCCGATTCGGTGCGCGAGCGCAAATCGATGACGTAGGTGGAAAAGCCGCTGCCCATCACCAGGAGAACCGCGCCGACCACCGCAAAGCCCAGCATAGGCGCCGGAATCAGTGAGGGCGACAGCACCGTCGAGGGGTCCGAAATGACCGACGCCGAGACCGTCAGCGCGTAGTGCATCGCGCAGATCATGACGGCGAGGGCGATCGCTGCGCCATGCCGGCACCAGCGCGTCACCGGGCGGTTGGCGCGGTTGACCGCCAGCGCGCTGAGCCCAAGCCCGAGCGCGAAGGTCATGGCGAGGCCGAAACTGTTCCACGCGATGGCGCCCTGGATGTGCCAGGACTTCATGGCGAGGAGGTGCATGACGATAATGCCGATGCCCATCACGAGGCCGCCGACTTCCGGCGCTAGCGTAAAGTGGCGGCTGCCGATCTCAAAGCCAACGAGGCAGGCGACGACGGCGATGAACAGGACGGCGGCGGTGGCGACCGGCTCGAACCCGCTTGCCAGCAACGGATCGAGCGCGAGGATCGAAATGAAAGTCGAAGCCCAGAGCGCCGCCCCGGTTCCGACGGAGGCCATGAACAGCCAGCCGTGGCGCGTGGCGCCATCGGTGGCACGGGCGCGCGCGAAATGGCGCATGCCGACCCAGGTGCCGAACAGGCACACGGCGCCTGCGACAAACACCAGTATCTGCTGGTAGGCGAAGGAGTAGATGGCCGCGTGTGGCATGATGGCTGTTTCCCCTGCTATCAAGATACGGGCGCGGGGGTTAATCGGGTGATGCTCCGGCCCCCTTAGGCGGACGGAGGGCTAAGCACTTTGCGAAACAGCGTTGAGATTTTGTAAGAGAGATGGGGCTTTCGGCCAGGCCTGGAGCCTTTTCCCGTTTCGATTGAAGTCGAAACGGGGCTCTAGGTTCTTGATTTGACGCGTTTTCTTGACGCGAACCGGTCTCCACTTCGCTTGAAAACGCTTCAGAGGTTAATGGCTCGTTAACATGTGAAACCAGCAAGGGGCCTTTTGCGATGCGCTATGAACTCTATTACTGGCCGGGCATTCAGGGCCGCGGCGAGTATGTCCGGCTCGCCCTGGAAGAGGCCGGCGCGGATTATGTCGACGTCGCACGCACCGAGCGTGGCATGGGCGCGATGATGCGGATGATGGAGGCGAAGGGTGGTACCCCGCCATTCGCACCGCCGTTCCTGAAGGCCGGCAAGCTCGTGATCGGGCAAACCGCCAATATTCTGTTCTATCTGGGCTCGCGCCATGGTCTTTCGCCGAAGGCGGAAGCCGCAAAACTCTGGGTGCACCAGTTGCAGCTGACGATCACGGATTTCGTGCTGGAAATTCACGACACCCATCATCCGCTGGGGCCCACGCTTTATTACGAGGATCAGCGCCTGGAGGCGAAAAAGCGCACGCGCGAATTCTGGAAGGAGCGCGTGCCGAAATTTACAGGCTATTTCGAGGGGCTGCTCGAGGGGAGTGGCGGCGCTTTCATTATCGGGCGGAAACTGACTTATGTCGATCTGTCGCTGTTCCAGATCTTGGAAGGGCTGCGCTACGCTTTCCCCAAGCATATGAAGAGCTTCGAGCGGCGGATTCCCGCGCTCCTTGAGCTGCACGACCGCGTGGCGCGACGGCCCAACATCAAAACCTATCTCTCAAGCGACCGCCGTATCCCGTTCAACGAGGACGGCATCTTTCGGCATTACGGGGAGCTGGATGTCTGACCTTCGTTCGTCATTCTCCGATGTGCAATTGCACATCGTAGTTCGCGCGAACGCGCGCCCCGGAATGACAGTATCAACCCTTACCTGTTCCTGCCGTCGATCGGCGTCATCGTCAGCTTGGCGAGTTCGATGGCGTCGATGCAGCTGACGTTGAGCGCGACCACTTCGGTGCCGTCGGGCTTGCTCCCGCGCGCAAACACCTCGACGCCGCAATCACGGCAGGATTGATGCCGGATCGCGTGCTTGTTGAAGAGATATTCCTTCAGGTTGTCTTCGCCCGCGCGCAGCTGAAAATTCGCCGGCGCCAGAAACGCGAAATGCAGGCCCTTTTTGGTGCAGATCGAGCAGTTGCACGCGGTCACCATGGCAAGGTCCGTGGTGCATTCGAACCGCACCAGGCCGCAATGGCAGCCGCCGGTTAAGGTCTTGTCTTGAGACATCGGTCCGCTCCGCCAATGATGGCGGCAAAGCAGACGGGTCCTTTCCGGCAAACTTGCGGCGGATTGCTTCGGAAAGCGGCGGGCGCGGGTTTAAGTGTGGCGGGCGCTCGGGGGCTCAGACGATCTGATCGACCCGAGTTCCCTGGCCCGGGGGCAGGGGGGCCTGAACCGCCGGCTGCGCCGCGCCGGCGTCGTTGGCGTCGTCGGCCGTTGCGTCAGGCGCCTGCGGCGCGCGGGTGCCGGCAGAGCTGACGGGGGTCGGTGCTGCCGATGCCGGGATGCTCGAAACGTTCATGGACGGATTCCTGCTTATTGTTGCCCGATTGTGGGCAGGTGGATGCAAAGGTTTTATGAATCGGGGGGCGCAAACCGGCGCTCCTGTCGTTACACGGTGAACGGCAGGTCGAACGATTCGCTAAAATTGTAGGCGTTGCGCGGGCGGCTTACTCGTCCTTGCCGCGCTGGATCGCGATCGCGGATTCGGTCTTGGTGCGCGTGCAGTTCATGTCGAGGCGGCGATAGCGAATATTGACGTCGTCGCCGCGGAAAATGCCCATTTGCGAGAAGCAGCGCGAGGCACCCTTGAGCATATTGTCCTTCGGCTGCGTGAAGACGATGGCCGCGGCGCTGGCGACCAGGTCAACGAATTCCGGCTTCGGCTTACGGCTGTCGGCCTTAGCGTAGAGCTCGTTGGAGTATTTGCGATTGGCGCAGCCGAGCGACAGCTCCTTGGCCAGCGGGTGCGACAGATAGATGACGTTGGCGGCGGTGATGCCGATCTTGAGGCCGTCGATCTGATTCTTGAGCTGGTTGGCGATATCGTCGCAGCGGTCGGCGCGCGCCGGCGAGATGCTTGTGACGGTCAAAAATACCGCCGCCAGCGTCGCCACGGCGAGCACGCTCGGTTTGCGAAACTCTACTCTCAGTGTCATGCGTTGCCCCCTTGCGCCATTGAAGCGTCCGCCAACGCTTCGCGCAAGGGTGGGGGTTGCTTTCACTGCGATCCAATAGGCAAACTTGACGCTTGCGGCCAGCCGTGACGTCGGATTCCACCTTCAAGAAGCAGGCTCCTGGGGCTATCTAGCCATATATAAATATGGTAGTTTATACATATATGCTGATGGTCGAGGCTGATGTCCGATTTCGAGTGGGATCCCGCAAAAGAAAGGGTCAATCGGGCAAAGCACGGCATCGGGTTCGAACTCGCCCAGTTGGTATTTCTCGACCCACAACGTGTAATCGCTGAAGACCTCGATCATGGCGGCGATGAGCAACGTTACTTCTGTTTTGGCCGGGTCGAGGGTGCTGTCATGACAGTGCGCTTCAGTTGGCGAAACCAAAGGATCAGGATTTTCGGGGCGGGGTATTGGCGGAAGGGAAAGGCGATCTATGAAAAAGCCAACGGTTAAATTCAGCAAGGGCGAGATCGGCCGGGTCAGGATTGTCGAAGACTTTTTGCCGTCGCCGGACAGGCTCGTGTTGCGCGAGGACAATGTGAAGGTGACGCTTAGTCTGTCGCAGCGCTCGGTCGATTTTTTCAAGCGCGCCGCTCGTCAGCGCCGCGTCCCTTACCAGCGCATGATCCGCGCGCTGGTGGACGCCTATGCTGAGAAGCAAGAGGAGAAGGGGTGAGTTGCCGGCGCATCCCCGGACCCTTACCTTTTGGCGCGAAAGTGCTTAGAACGGTGCTATCGCCGGGATGGCGTCACGATGTAGGCGCTTCCGGCTCAAAACACGAGACATCCCCATGAACGCCCCCACCGCATTCCCCGATCCAAAGCCCGTCCCGCCCTACAAGCACACGCCGCTGTTTCCGCTCGGGCCCGACACCACGCCCTACAAGAAGACCACGGCCGAGGGCGTGCGGGTGGAGAAGGTGCTGGGCAGGGAGATGCTGGTGGTCTCGCGCGAGGCGCTGCGGTCGCTCAGCGAGGCCGCGTTTGGCGACATCAATCATTATCTGCGCCCCGGCCATCTGAAGCAGTTGCGCGCGATCCTCGACGACAAGGAGGCGAGCGATAACGACAAATTCGTCGCCTTCGATTTCCTGAAGAACGCCAATATCGCCGCCGGCGGCGTGTTGCCGATGTGCCAGGACACGGGGACTGCGATCATCATGGGCAAGAAGGGCGCCCGCGTGCTCACCGATGGCGACGACGAGGCCGCGCTCTCGGAGGGCGCGCGCGACGCTTATCTGCGTCGCAATCTGCGCTACTCGCAGGTGGCGCCGCTGTCGATGTATGAGGAGAAGAACACCGCTAACAACATGCCGGCGCAGTGCGAGATCTATGCCGAGGGCGATGACGCCTACAAGTTCATGTTCATGGCGAAAGGCGGCGGAAGTGCCAACAAGAGTTTTCTGTTCCAGGCAACGCCCTCGGTCTTGACCCGGGATCGCCTGCTGGCGTTCCTTAAAGAGAAGGTGCTGACGCTCGGCACCGCGGCGTGCCCGCCCTATCATCTGGCGATCGTGATCGGCGGCACTTCGGCCGAGCTCTGCATGAAAACCGTGAAACTCGCTTCCGCCCGCTATCTCGACGCGCTCCCCACCCATGGCTCGGCCGACGGCAACGCCTTCCGCGATCTCGAGATGGAGCAGGAAATCCTGAAGATGACGCAATCGCTCGGGGTTGGCGCCCAGTTCGGCGGCAAATATTTCTGCCACGACGTGCGCGTGATCCGCCTGCCGCGCCACGGCGCCTCGCTCCCCATTGGCTTGGGCGTATCGTGCTCGGCTGATCGCCAGGTCCTCGGCAAGATCACCAGGGATGGCGTCTATCTCGAAGAGCTCGAGCATAACCCGGCGCAATATCTGCCCACTGTCGAGCATGCGCTCGGCGGCGAAGTCGTGAAAATCGACCTCAACCGGCCGATGAAGGAAATTCTGGCCGAGCTTTCAAAGCATCCGATCAAGACGCGGCTGTCGCTGACCGGCACCATGATCGTGGCGCGGGATTCGGCGCATGCCAAACTGCGCGAGCGGCTGGAGAAGGGCGAGAAGCTGCCGGATTATTTCAAGAACCATCCGGTCTATTACGCCGGTCCCGCCAAGACGCCCGAAGGCTACGCCTCCGGCGCGTTCGGCCCGACCACCGCAGGGCGGATGGATTCCTTCGTCGACCAGTTCCAGGCGGCGGGCGGATCGATGGTGATGTTGGCCAAGGGCAACCGCGCGGCCTCGGTCCGCGAGGCCTGCAAGAAGCACGGCGGCTTTTATCTGGGCTCGATCGGTGGTGCTGCGGCAAACCTTGCCGAGCACTGCATCAAGAAGGTCGAGGTGGTCGAATATCCCGAACTCGGCATGGAAGCGATCTGGCGCATCGAGGTCGTGGATTTCCCCGCCTTCATCATCATCGACGACAAGGGCAACGACTTCTTCAAGGAATTGAATCTGGGGTGATACGTCCCTTGGTTTCGCTGCCGGCTTTCCGAAGTTGAGAACACGATGGTTGAATGGTTCGACGACCTGAAGCTGGGGATGCGCTTCAGGAGTGGCGAGGTGACGGTCTCCCGGGAAGAGATCAAGCGGTTCGCGGCCGAATTTGATCCGCAGCCGTTTCATCTCGACGAAGCGGCTGCCGAGAACACAGTATTGAAGGGACTTGCTGCCTCGGGGTGGCACACGGCCGCGGTCGCCATGAGGCTTGCTCTTCAGGCGCGCCCGTTCGGGCCGCATCCGCTCGTGGGTGCCGGCGTCGACGATTTGCGTTGGTTGAAGCCGGTACGCCCCGGTGACACGCTTCACCTCGAGGGCGAAGTGGTCGATCTAATTCCGTCGCGGACCAAACCGCAAGGCATCGTCCGGGTCAAGTGGACGGCCTACAACCAACACGGCGATGCGGTCTATACCTTCAATCCCATCGGCATCGTGCCTCGCCGTCCCGACCGGCAATCATAGCATTGCCGGTGAGATGACGGATAGATACGCGGGGCCAAGCCCGCGTATCTCGATCGAGTTGGTAAAAGAGCGTCGCGATCGATAGAGCGAATCATCCCGCCTCTTTCGAGGGGCGTTTCTTGATCATCGCGGACGCAGAGCGCGCGTTAGCGGCGAACGCCGATGGCAAGCGGATTGGCGCCAGGCAGGAACGACGAATTGATATCGCTGTCGGTGCGTCCGTATTGGGTGAAGCCTACGCCGACCGAAAGGCTCAGATTCGGCGCCGGCTGGATTTCGACGCCCGCGTGCGCGCTATAGCCGGGCAAGGTGCCGGACACACTATCAAAGGGAGCAAGGGGACCACCGAAGCCGTTGGTATATTTCAACGTGTCGAAACCGGCATAGACCTTGATGGGCAGGTTCGAGTTCTGGAAGTTGTAGCCGAACTGCACGCCTTCGTAATGAAGCGAGCCAAAATTGCCGGGCAATCCATACTGGTTGAGGCCCATCGAGCTCAACCCCACGCCGCCGCCTTCGCTGCCGATAAACCAGCCGTTCTGAAAATTGTAGCGCACATAGGAGAAGCGGTCGCCACTTGTGCCGTGGCCGTCAAAGCTTGGGAAGTTGCCGTAACTGCTCAAGCTCGGGCCGACGCTTATGTCGCCACCGAATCCGATCGGCCAGCCGGGAATCCAATAGGTCACGGCCCCGTCCTGGGCATGGGCCGCTTGGCCGCCCAGGCCGAGCGCCGCCGAGAGGAATGCAAGACCCAATCTGCCTGCGAAAGTGGACATCCGCGCTACCGCCAATTGCAGCGAAAATATAGCCTCCGGAGATCGAAAACGCCAGTGCGCCGCCGTTGGCCGTCCACTACCCGCGGCCGGACTTCACCGGCATGGCGAAGGCAATCTCCGCGCCCGGTTCTAGCCCTTCTTCGGTGACCAGCGATATGCCTTGGCGCAGGCCCCGCCCATCAGCATGGCCCGCTCGGCCTCGCTGAGGCGGTCTGTCTTGCGGAAGGGCTCGACGGCCTGCTCGTAGTTGACGACGGCGAAGGCGCGCGTCCAGTCCGTGCCCCACAGGCAGCGATCGAAACCCCAGGCATCGAACACGCGCGCAAGCGGATCCCAAATGTCCGGGAAGGGATAAGGTTTAAGGGACAGCGTGCAGGCCCCGCTGACCTTGATCACCGAATTCGGACGCCGGGCGAGTTCCAGCACCTTCGGAAG
Source organism: uncultured Alphaproteobacteria bacterium (assembly GCA_963722265.1). Classification (GTDB taxonomy): domain Bacteria; phylum Pseudomonadota; class Alphaproteobacteria; order Rhizobiales; family Xanthobacteraceae; genus Bradyrhizobium. The sequence goes on from CAVRKR010000009.1 coordinate 244,692, forward strand.
ATCGGACCACGGCTCTGGCGGCGCGGGCGGCACCCGCGGCTGCAGGATGCCGAGATGGTCGATGATGAATCGCGTGTCGGGATGCCGATCGATCAGCGCGGTGCCGACGTCCAGATTGTCCCAGCACAGCAGGTTGACCGGGAAGTCATAGCGGACGCCTGCGCGTGCGATCCGGTCAAGGCCCGGGTCGTTCGCCTGGCGTCCGGATTCCTTCGTCAGCATGATGCGGATTCCGACCGCGCCCGGCGTCTTCTTCCAGTCGGCGACGACATCGGCCACACCGGGATCGTCCGGATCGACCGGCTTGACGATGGCCAACCGGCCGGGATGGGCGCGTTGCACTTCCACGGCATAGCTGGCGTCGTAGCGGTACATGGAAAACGCGGAGATGAAGATCGCGCCATCGACGCCGACCTTGTCCATCGCCGCGACCATCTCGTCGCCGGTGACGTGAGCGGGCCAGTTCGGCACACTGTGCCAGGGCCGCTTCGGCGTATTGGCCTCATAGGCATGGACCTGGGAATCGATGATGGTCATTGGATCGCCCTCTTTGCCAGGCGATTTTGAACGTTGCGGCAGGTTCGTGTCCAGAGGGCAAAAGGCGGCGCGGGGCGGGATTTGCGGCATCGCGCGTGACGATATGCCGTAGCAGGGAATCAAATGTTCGTGCGATCATCTCTCGTGCAGACTGCGGCCTGATCTGCAAGCAGGCATCCCGGGAGGGGCGGCGATGCGATTCAGTTGGACTGGCCTGATGCTGGCGCCGTTGCTGGTGCCGACGATTTTTTGCGCCGTGGTTAGCTCGCTTCAGGACGGCAACACGGCGCTCGGGTTTCTGATTCTGATGGTTCCAAGCTGTTTCATTTCCTACTGCACCACGATCTTTCTTTATCTTGCCGTCGCTTTATCTGCTTTCCTTTTGGCCGCCGATGACGGGCTTGAAGGTTTGCCTGCTCGGTCTGGTGTTGGGCATCCTGGTTTTCGTGCCGCTGACATGGATAGACTGGACGAGTAGCGGCCCCGACTCCGGACCCCCGACGGAAAGCTTCCCGGCATTCTTGCTGCGCTGGGCCGTCGATCCCTTTAACGTGATCTTTCCGCTGGCCGGGCTCGTGACGTCAGCAACATATTGGTGGCTGGCGACACGGCGCAGTGGTCGCGCCACGCCCCAGTGATCCCGCGCCAGTCCGGCAAAGCCCGGATTTGGACACCACCGTTATGGTCGCCATTTTCCAAAAGGGAAAAGGATCAAGTCTACGCGGTCAGATAGACATCGTCCATGAACAACGCGTCGATGCCGGACTTGCGGAATGTGACGATCGCATCAGTGGGCGTGCAGACGATTGGTTCGCTGTCGTTGAGGGAAGTATTGACGACGAGCGGCACGCCGGTTCGCGCGAAGAAACAGGATATCAGCTCGTGAAAGCGCGGATTTGACTGGCGGCGCACGAGCTGCAACCGGGCGCTGCCGTCGTGGTGCAGGACGGCAGGGATGCGATCACGCTGCTCGGCCTTGACCGGGCATGCAAACAGCATGAATTCGTGACTCCTGGTGTGGACGCCAACCTCGAACCACTCGTCGGCGTGTTCATCCAGCACGCTCGGTGCGAATGGCCGGAAGTCCTCTCGGTGCTTGACCATCTGGTTGAGGATGTTGCGCATGTCCGGTCGGCGCGGGTCGGCGAGGAGCGATCGGTTGCCAAGCGCGCGCGGCCCGAACTCCATGCGACCCTGAAACCAGGCGACGATCTTGCCGTCGGCGATCATGTTCGCCGCATCGCGCGCCGGGGATTTGCTGTGCCGGGGTTTCAGACCGGCCGACTTGACCGCCGCCAGAATTTCGCGCCGGTTGAACTTGGGACCGAGATAGGGCGTGGAGCTGCCGCGCTCGGGACGAGTTTTCTGCCTGGCGCAATGCACGACGAAGGCGGCGCCGATCGCGGTGCCTGCATCGTGCGGCGCCGAGGGAATGAACACATCGGAGAACTCGCCGGATTGCCGGATCAGCTCGTTGGTCACGCAATTAAGCGCGACGCCGCCGGCAAAGCACAGTTTATCGAGCCGCGTTTTGCGCTTGAGGCGCCGCACGAGCGCCATGACCGCCGCGTTGGTAGCCTCCTGCAGCGCTGCTGCGATATCGGCATGTCGCGGCTGAAGCTCCGAATCCATGTATCGCGGCGGGCCCAGCAGGGTTCCGATCCTGCTCGATTTGGCTGACATAAAGCCGGCCGCCTCAGGGTCTATCGAATAATTCTCCTTGCCGACATGAATGATCGACTCGAATGCGCGACGGAAGGTCTCGGGATTGCCGTAAGCTGCGAGCCCCATGAGCTTCGAGGCGTCGTAGGACGAGAAGCCAAGATAGCCGCAGATGATCTCCCATACGAAGCCGATCGAGTGCGGATACTCGAATGTTTCGACCGTCTGAATGCGCGTACCGACGCCCTTTGCCAGCGACGAGCCGGCCGTCTCGCCGATGCCGTCGACGGTGAGGATGGCCGCACCGTCAAAATCCGACGGGAAATACGCCGAGGCGGCGTGCGTCAGATGGTGGGGCACGAAATGAAATTTTGGCCCCAGCCGACGTCCAAGAATCTCATCGGCGATACCGCGCACCTGGCCGAGCCGCAGCAGGAATGTTTCTTCCAGCCGCGGATCCGGCCACCAGTCGGCGTGGAATCGCGTCCGGCGCAGTTGGGGGTCGAACGAGTACGCCACGTGATCGATGTCGTCGGCGGTGAGCCCGGCATAATTCAGGCAAAAACGGATCGCGCGTTCGGGGAATTGATGCGGGTTGTCGACGTCCGGCAATTTGCCATATTTGATGCGATTGAACCGCTCCTCCTCGACGGCGACAACGAGCTTGCCGTCGACGAGCAGTGCCGCGGACGAATCGTGATACACGGAATTGATTCCAAGAATGTTCACCTGACACACCTTTGCTGGTATGATTTCTTCCGCCTGTGATCATCGCTCACAGCCGCGCGCTGCGTCAATCTTGCTCAGTTCGATTGATCGCCAGGCAACGCCCCATCGGGCTGTAGCGAAACCGGCTTGGCCATGTTGACGGGCGGAGCGCTGATTTACGGGCAGGGTTTCCAGTCTCCGATGGTCGGGCCGTCGACCTTCGGGGTGCCCTTGACTTCGAAATAAGGCACCCAGGTCTTCTGCTCCTCCTCCGCTGGCTGGCCCTTGCCCTTTTTCTTGCTGCCGCCGCTGCCCGACATGTTGTCGCCGAACGTCTGGTCTGCGACATCGCTCTTCTTCTTCAACTCCATCCATTTCATCGCGATGGTGAAGGTTTGGTTGTAGTCCCAATCGAAATAGCCGAGGCAGGTCTTCTTCGGTTCGAGACAATAGATATAAGTGCGAAAGTGCTGGAGGACCTTGATCGTGCCGGCTTCCGAATCGTCGGGCTGCTTGGCCTGAACCTGCTTCTGCTTGCGCAAACCGTCCGGTGCAAGACCATTCGAGAGTCCGCTGATCGTACCGGGTGGCCAGTATGGCGCGTCAATCAGACCCTGGTCGCCCCTTGGCCTGGAATCTTTCGCGAATGCTGGGCCCCGGCCTTGATCTCCTTGCCGTTCGGATCCTTGACATCATTGCCGTTGTCGTCCTTGCTCGGTCAGGTGAGCGACGAGATCGCCGCTGCCTTGATAGGCGTCGCCCCCTATGACGATGATAGTAGAAAGCGCCGCGGCGAGCGCCACATCAAGGGTGGCCGGCGTTGGGTCCGTAACGCGATTTACATGCCCTGCGTTGGCGCGGCTACGCAGAACAATCCCGTCCTCAAGGCCTACTATCAGCGCCTGATTGCCAAGGGAAAGGAGCCAAAGGTTGCGCTCATCGCCTGCATGCGCAAGCTGATCATCCTCCTCAACACCATGATCGCTCGCCGGCAAAAATGGGATCCCAGCCGCTACGTAGTGAGCTGAGCGACCCTACCTTTGCGAGCTCGGTCTCCGACCGAGCCCATGCCAAGCCTCAAGACCGGTGAGCGGGCGGGGTCAAGGCCGTCGGCCGCCGAAGGCGGGGGCACGCGCAGCGCCAGCCTGTGTGTCGGACATGTCCGACAGCTTGGGGGTGAAAGTCCCCTGTGTAACCTGATGGAGGTGAAGCACTAGCGAAGCGCAAGGGCGGAACCGCAAGGGACCGTCTGAAGGAAGCGTGGAGCAAAGTCGCGACCCGACGAACAGAAATCGGATACGAGGCAGCACTGGTCGGACGAGCGGGCAGGCATTCGCGAAGTCCATCTCCATCAATGGCCAGAGTTGTAAATCCGGCGGGTGTGCGATGAAGGCTGTCGGACTTACTCCGAGAGATCTGCATCGTGTCCTTCGGGACTGAGGACGCCGCAAGGTGTTTTGACCGCGATGCAGAAGTCAGCAGAGGGCGTAATAGGCCGGCTCGCCGGCTGAAGGCCCGAACGGTCCCCGATGAGGGGTTGAAGGAAAGGGCAAGTAGATCGGACGTCTCATGACCGGATCGCGACCGCCATACCAACTCGAGTTGGACTTGCCGATGCCCGCGCGGGGTGAAGCCCCGCGTCGGGACGCGCAAGAGGTCGAAACGATCGTGGCGACGGCCGAACCCAAAAGCCCGGCATCCACAGAACATCTTATGGAGGCGATCTGTGACCCAGACAATATAGAAGCGGCGTTGGATGCGGTGGTGCGCAACAAGGGAGCGCCCGGCATTGATGGTATCACCGTCAAACAACTGCCGGACATTCTGAAAGCGCGCTGGCCGGAGATCGAAGATCAACTACTGCAGGGGCGCTACCAGCCGCAACCGGTGCGTCGGGTGAGAATCCCGAAGCCGGACGGCGGGACGCGCAATCTCGGCATTCCAACCGTCATTGATCGTGTGATCCAGCAGGCAATCCTGCTGCGGCTTCAGCCGCTGTGGGACCCAACATTCAGCGAGCATAGCTACGGCTTCCGGCCGGGCCGCTCCGCTCACCAAGCGGTGGCGCAGGCGCAAGCCTACATCATCGAAGGCTATCGGCTCGTCGTTGATATTGACCTGGCCAAATTCTTCGACCGGGTCAATCACGACCGGCTGATGGCCGCGGTGGCGGCGCGCGTCACGGACCGGCGGTTGCTCCGGCTCATCCGGAATTACCTGACGGCCGGTGTGCTCGACAACGGGTTGTTTGAGGACAGCCGGGAGGGGACCCCGCAAGGCGGCCCGCTCTCGCCGTTGCTCTCGAATCTCGTGCTGGATGAATTGGATCGCGAGCTTAAGCGTCGCGGCCACCGGTTCGTGCGTTACGCGGATGACTGTAATACCGGCTCCAGAACAGCATGAATCGGCGTATTTATTACCGGAGAATGCGGTCGATGGGGGAGTTGTTTTCGGGATTTGAGGTGTGATTCGCTGTGACCATCTGATTCGGGAGGAGCAGATGGTCAAATGCAATAAAGCCGAGGTCCGGCGGCTCCAGACGGCGCTGCGATGGAAGCTCCCGTCGACGCAGCGAGAGCGCATCCAGATGGTGCTGCTGCGCGAGGGCGGGATGACGCAGCCGGCGATTGCGGCGGCCATGGGCGTTTCGCTGAGCACAGTAAACCGCGCGCATATGGCTTACGATGACGGGGGCATAAAGGCACTCAAGCCCAGGGCGAACGGCGGACGCAAGCGCGAGAACATGACCTTGGCCGAGGAAAAGACCTTGCTGGCGCGTTTTGCCCATGCTGCAGGAGCCGGCGAGTTGTTGAACATCCACGATCTCAAGACGGCTTACGAAGAGGCGATCGGGCACCCGACCAGTGACAGCACGGTGTACAATCTGCTGCATCGGCATGGCTGGCGTAAGCTGATGCCGCGTCCGTTCCATCCCAAGCGGAACCTTGCGGCGCAAGACGCCTTTAAAAAAACGGCTTTCGTGATGCTGTAAGGAAGGCCAAGCGGGCGGCGGCCAAGCGCGGTCGTCGCTTACGTGTCATGTTCGCCGACGAAGCGCGTTTCGGACGCATGAACCGCCCCCGGCCTTGCTGGGCTCCAACTGGTGTCAGACCCGAGGTCGCCGCGCAACTCATTCGCCAATACATCTACCTATACGGCGCGGTCTGCCCCAAGGATGGAAAGTGCGTCTATCTGATCATGCCCGCATCGGATACTGTCTGCTTCCAGATCTACCTCGACGTTCTATCCAGAAAGTACCGCAGGCAACACATTCTCCTGGTTCTCGACGGTGCCCCCAACCATCAGTGCGGCTTGCTCGCGGTCCCCGACAACATCTCGCTTCTGTTCCTGCCACCCTATTCGCCGGAGTTGAACCCGAAGGAGAACCTCTGGGACGAAATCCGCGAAAAGATATTCAAGAACCTCGCCCTCAAATCCATCAACGCCGTGCGTGCAAAACTCAGGGAGGCAGTTCTCTACATCGAGCGCAATCCAGAGCTCGTCAAATCCGTCACAGCTTTCCCTTACATTGCCAAGTCAATCTGATATGGAGGCGGTATAACATCTACGTTCGCAGCGAAAAGGCCGGCCGGCGGGTCATGGAGAGCCTGACCCGCTTCATCGAACGGCGCCTCAAGCTTCAGATCAACGCGGAGAAGAGTGCCGTTGCCCGACCGTGGCACCGGACGTTCCTCGGCTTTACGGTGAGGAACGAACCGGAGTTCCGGCGATGCATCGCTGACAAGGCCATCATCCGGTTCAAGCACCGGGTGCGTGAGCTAACGCGGCGACATCGGGGCATCACCCTGGAGCGGATGATCCGCGAGCTGGTCTCATACCTGCGGGGATGGGCTGGCTACTTCGGCTTCAGCCAGTGGCGTGAGTTGCAATCCCTCGATAGCTGGATTCGGCGGCGCATTCGTTGCGTCGCCTGGGTCCAGTGGAAGACGCGTGGCAGGCGATATCATGAACTCCGGCGCCTCGGAGTACCCGGGCCAGCGGCCAGCGAGGCCGTCTTCAGCCCAAAGGGACCGTGGCGAATGAGCTTCACGAACGCAATGCACCGCGCCTTCACCAACGCGCGCTTCAAACGTCTGGGTTTGCTTCCCATGGAAAAGCTGGTGGACGCTTAATCCGCCGAACCGCCGTGGTACGGACCCGTATGCCCGGTGGTGTGGGAGGGGCGGCATCGCGAGATGCCCCCCTATCCCGATTGAGGCCGGCCGATCATCGGTCTACTTCCAACACAGTTGCTCTGTTCTCGGAGGGGACGAATAGCAAAACTCGCGCGACCTGCGCGGCGAGAATGCGAGGTCATGGCTGTTTGAAATTCGAATCCGTAACGGCTCATACAGTGCGAACGCACATGCGCTAATTGGTCGTCCCTGCGAAAGCAGGGACCCATAACCACCGACGATCATTGTTGAGGCAAGCCGTTGACCATCTCGTCCGACCACAGCTGCCGCAGGGTATGGGTCCCTGCTTTCGCAGGGACGACGCAAACCTACGCCCGCTTGCCCGTAAACGGAAAGCTGCCCATCGGGCCGATGCCCATCTCGCCGGAGATGCTGTCGCCGGCGACCTTGCCGGTGAAGTCGAGCGTCAGCGGCATCGGGTTGGTGATGGAGACCTTCCAGGAAACGTCGTCGCCACTGACCTTGCCGTCAAAGATCTCGGTCGAATTGCCCTCGGCGGCCTGCGTGCCCGTCAGCGAGCCGCCGGCGCTCTTCAGGCTCAGCGTCGCGTTGCGATCGCCCATCGGCGTGCTCATGGTGATGTTCCAGTTTCCGTCGACGGCCATTCTCACATCTCCTAACGATTTTTCCGGGGGGACAGGCTCAAGCTTTCGCTCGCGGTATAGCGCATCTTGCGTCCGAATCCCAATGGCGAGAGCTTGCGGCCTTTGCCGGGAAAAAAATGTCAGGCATTAAGCGCCCGGGTCCGGCTGGTGATGGCGAGCCGGAACACGACGTATTGCAGGGCGAAGGCCAGGACCTTGGCCCCGACCGCGACCACCGACACATAAATTGCCCACAGATGGATGTCGCCCGTAGCCGCGGCCGCGATGGTGCCGAGCCCCAGCGCAAACATCAGCGCCGCCCAGGCATAGCCGGCGAAGGTCGCGTATTCCGGGATGGTATCGGTGACGATCGGCGGCAGGTAGCGGAGCAACCAGCCGCGCTTGAGCATGAACGCGCCGATGGCAAAATGGGCGATCGCGGGCTTTGCCAGCACGAAGCGGGGGTCGTTGGTCAGAAGCGTCGCGCCGCCGAGCACGATCACCAGCGCCAGGCTGGCATAGGCCATGAAATTGAGCGGCTGGCCCGTAACGCGGGCGTGGATCACCTGCGCCACCGCGCCCGCAATCGCCACCCCCGTCGCCAGCGCCAGATTGCCGGTGACGAAGTAGAGGGCGAGGAACACGATGGTGGAAAGGAAGTCGGTGCCGAGCTTGGCCAGTACGTCCCGCATGATTGCCTCTTGGATCGGTTTTCGTGGGTTTGGTGGGTTCAGGAGCGCGACGCCGCCATCGCCGGCGCGGCAAGTTTCGCCTTCCGGTGTTCGGGATACCATTTGGTGAAATAGACCGCGGTGTTGCGGGCAGCGATCGCGATCGCAAGTCCCAACCAAAGCGGCAGTCCCGGCACAAAGATCAGGAGCGCGTTGGCGGTCATCATCAGAAGGAGGGCAAGCACCCAGGCCGAGGTGATAACGTAATTGGCGCTCACGAAATCCGGCAATTGGGCCGTCTGGGCATCGGCCATTTCGCGGGCATATTGCAGCGTGAACGGCCTGCCGATGGCGAGCGTGGCAAGCGCTATCGCCAGCACGCCGGCATTGACCGTGAGCTTGACCGCCGAACCGCTCCAGACGTCACCCGTCAGCGCGAAGTAGGCGCCGAGCGCTGCAAACAGGATCGCCGAGCCCGCGCCGAGCACCTTGATCGAGCGGCCGCCGAGCACGTCATAGGCGATCACCGCCACGCAAACGGCAGCTCCCGCGAACAGGCTCACCGTGGCCGAACTGACCAGCATCAGCGCCGCAAAGGCACCATAGGGCGCTAGAATCAGGAAGATCGTCATAGGCTTTCTCCTGGGTGACCGCCTCAAGTCAATCTTTACACTGTAAAGATACAATAAGCCCGGGAGTAGCGAGCGTCAAGCCGAAATCTTTACAGTGTCAAAATCGTGATCTATAAACCGCCAATGGCCAGAACCCCCAAAATCGCCCGATCCCGGCCTCCCTCAGCCGGCATGGCGCCGGCGCGGGCCGCCCGGAAGCCGGGTAACCGCCGTGCCGGCCACCTCGGCAGGGACGCCCCTTACCATCACGGCGCGCTGCGCGACGGCTTGCTCGCCGCCGCCGAAAAGGTGCTCGAGCGCGAGGGGCTCGCCGGGCTGACGCTGCGGGCGGTGGCACGCGAAGCCGGCGTGTCTCACGCCGCGCCCGCGCACCACTTCGGCGATCTGACGGGTCTTGTCAGCGAACTCGCCGCGATCGGGTTCCGGCAATTCAACGCCGCCATGGTGGTGGCGGATGCCGACGGCGACACGCTGGCGGAGCGGGCGATGGCGCGGGCCAAGGCCTACATCGCCTATGCGCAGGCCCATCCCGGCATGTATGGCCTGATGTTCCGCACCGAGCGGCTCGATATGACGCGCCCCTCGCTGCGCGAGGCCGCAAGGGCGTCATTCGCGGGCCTTGCGGGTGCGATCGGCGCGCAACGGCAGGAGGCCATTTCGGCGGACGCGCTATCGCTCGATCAGGCGGCAGCGATCGCGCGCGCCTGGTCGCTGGTCCACGGCTTCACCATGCTGCTGCTCGATGGCCGCCTTGCCGACATTCTTCGACGACTTCCCGAAGGCACCGGCGCTGAAACCTTGCTGGATGCGATGCTCAGAACAACGATCGTACGGCCACCCGCGTCTTGAAATCGGCGACTTCGAAGCGCGGCTTGTTGGGTCAGCGCCGCTGCGCCAGCGCGACGGCGCGGCCGCTTTCACCAATGATCTTCATGGTGTCGGTTGCGCAATTGAAGTCGCGCGCGAACTCGTCGGCGGCCTTGCGGGCAAGCGCGTTGGCATCAATATTGGCCTGCACATCGACATAGGCCACATGGCAGACCGCACCTGGCGGCAACCGAGTCACCACCAGCATCGGCTTGGCGATCGGCCGGCCATCCTTGTCCGGATCGGCATTGTCGGCGATGTGCCAGCGCTGAATGATCGCAAAGGGCTTGCCGTCCCGCGATCGCCATTCGACGGTCGCTGTGGTGGAGTTGAACGGACCGAAGAAGGCCTGCGCGGCAGGTTCCTTGGCTGCGGTCGCACGGTTACGGCCGACCGAGACGGTTTCGCGCAAATCATCTTCGGCCACCAGCACCACAAGACCGGCTTTGCCAGGGCAGAGGCGGATCGTGGAGTCGTCGACACCGTTCCTTGCGCTGGTCACGTGGCAGTCCCTGGGCGCAGTCGACGTATGCTACTGCCGATCGATTGGGCACAGGCGGTTGAAATCACAAAGCCGACACAAATCTGCGACGCCAGCGCAAGTGCCGAGGCGAAATGCTTTCGTGTGGCTATGGGGTGCCTGAAAATACGCTTCATCCGGCTGTCTTGTCGTAAGGACCTTGTGTTCGACGCTCGCAATCTGGGGAAGGTTCAGGCAAACGGTGCGAAGGGCCTGACATTTGCACGGAATCGTCCTAGAACATTGTCTTCGCGATCCGTCGCCCTTCACTAGCGTGTCAGTTGCCTCATCCTCATGCCTGCCATTTCGCCGAAGAAACCCTATCGCGTCGGCCGTTCCCGCACCGGGCTTGGCCTCTTCGCCACCAGACCGATCAAGAAGGGCACCAAAATCGTCCGCTATTTTGGGCCGATTCTGGATTCCAGGAAAAAGAAGGACGACGCGATCGAGAACAAATATCTGTTTGAACTCGACAACCGCTGGACCATCGACGGTTCGGTGCGCAAAAACGTCGCCCGCTACATCAATCACGCCTGCAGGCCGAACGCGGAATCCGACGTCAGGCCGCGCAAGCGCAAGGTCTACATCCGCGCGATCAAGAACATCGAGCCGGGGGAAGAGATCAACTACGACTACGGCACCGATTACTTCAAGGCGTATCTGAAGCCGATCGGCTGCAGATGCGAGGCCTGTGAGAAGAAGCGCAAGAAGCAACGCGCCGAGGCGAGGGCCGAACGGTTGCGGCTGAAAGCCAGGGCCGAGCGCAAAGCCGCCAAAGAAGCGGCGAAGGCGCAGGAGGAACTCAAGGCGAGGTTGAAGCTGGAACTGAAGGAAAGGCTGAAGCTCGCGCAAACGCAAGGGCTTAACGGCAAGACCGCATACGCCAAAGCAAGTGGCAAGCCGGCAAACGGCAAGCTCTTAAATGGCAAGTCCGCAAACGGTAAGCTCTCGAACGGCGTCCATTTGAACGGCGCTCTCTTGAACGGCCGCGGCCGGTCTGGCGGGAAAGTGTCCGCCGCAAAGACCCGGGCTTCGATCAGACCCAAGGCCCCTGCGGCGCCCATTGTCAGGGAACAGCAAGCCTCGGCCTAGGCCGCCAGCGTTCCACCGCTGCGGCGCAAGCCGACATATTGCAGTTCGGCGACGGCACCGGGAAAGATCGCCTGGCCTGCGATGAAGATCTGGCCAAGCAGATTCGGCGTCACCACGCTGGAGAACAACAGACCGATGCTGGCCACGGTCCAGGCCACATTCCCGGCGATCACGAGGATCACCAGGGCTTTCGGCATCGATTGCCGCGTGGCGAGCCAGCCGACGAGCGCGGTGTAGGCGATGAGGAACAGTCCGGTCTCGCTCAGCAGCGGTTCGGGAAGGCCGAGCAGCGGCGCCAGCGCGCCGGCGTCAAGGGTGAGAAGTGCGGCCATCGCGCCGCTGACGATGGCATCGAGCAGGAAGGCCCGGCTGAGAAACAGGGACGGTCGGATCATGGTGGCTCTCCTTCATTGGGAACGGAGCAAATCTGCGCGCCGACCACCGACGCGCCTGCTCCTGTGCCGACGAAGATGATCCGCTCTGAGCGGCCATTCCATTACGTCGGAGGTAATGGAAGGCGTGAAATTCGCGTGCTAGCTTTCGCGTCATGAACGCCCAATCCGCTACCGCTCGTGCCGATCAGGGCGGGCCCGCCCATATCGGCGAGCACCTGCGCCAATGGCGCCAGCGCCGGCATCTGAGCCAGCTCGATCTCGCAGGCGATGCGGAAATTTCCGCGCGCCATTTAAGCTTCGTCGAAACCGGCCGCGCAGCACCCTCGCGCGACATGGTGCTGAAGCTTGCAGAAAGGCTTAACGTGCCCTTGCGCGAACGCAACGTGTTGCTGGTGGCGGCCGGTTTCGCCCCGGCCTTTCCGCAGCGCTCGCTGGACGATCCCGCGCTGAAATCGGCACGCGCCGCGATCGATCTCGTGCTGCGCGCGCATGAGCCCAGTCCGGCGCTGGCCTATGACCGGCACTGGAATCTGGTTTCGGCCAACCGCATGGTGATGCCGCTGTTGCAGGGCGTGCCGCAGCGGCTGCTTGGAGCGCCGATCAACATTCTGCGGCTCGCCTTCCACCCCGAGGCGCTGGCGGGACGCACCGTCAATCTCGCCGAATGGTGCGGGCACCTCCTGGAGCGGTTGCACCGGCAGTGCGAGGCCACCGCCGATCCCGGGCTGATCAGGCTCTATCACGAGCTAAAGGCCTATCCGATTCCGGCGCGATCCGCGCCGCTGCCGCCGGACAACGTCGCCATCCCCTTCAAGCTCAGGTTAGGCGGCGAAACCTTAAGCTTCATGTCGGCCACGATGATTTTCGGCACGCCGGTCGATATCACGCTGTCGGAATTGGCGCTGGAAACGTTCTTTCCCACGGACGAACTCACCGCGGATCGTTTGCGGGCAATGGCGGCCGGCCTGCGATAGCTCCCTTGTTCGAGGCCAGCTTGCGGCTTATCTCTGGGCGTCCGGATGCAAGGAGGCCTGCCGATGAACACCCTGAAACCGCTTCAAATCGATATCGTCTCCGACGTCGTGTGCCCGTGGTGCTATATCGGCAAGCGCCGCATCGAGAACGCGCTGGCGTTGGCTTCGGATGTTCCGGTCGAGGTTCACTGGCGGCCGTTTTTCCTCAATCCCTGGGTGCCGCGCGAAGGCATCAGCCGTGAGGACTATCTCACCGCCAAGTTCGGCTCCGTCGAAGCGTATAAGGGCATCGCCGGACGCGTCGTCACGGCCGCGGGCGAAGAGGGCCTTTCGTACCATCCCGATCTGGTCAAACGGCAGCCGAACACGATCGATTGCCACCGCCTGATTCACTGGGCTGACGCGCTCGGCAAATCCGCCGAGATGAAACAGCGGCTGATGGAATTGTATTTCCGCGATGGCGGCGATCTCACCGACATCAACGTGCTGGTGCAGGCGGCGGCCGATTGCGGGCTCGATGCCGAGGATATTCGCCGGCGTCTCGCCACCGACGAGGACGTGGCGCTGATCTCGGCGCAGGCCAAGGAAGCTTCTGACAAAGGCATCTCGGGCGTGCCGACCTTCGTGTTCGCGCAGAAATACGCGGTGTCTGGGGCGCAGCCCGCCGAGCAACTCGCCCGCGCCATCCGCCAGGTCTCGGCGGAGGTCAACGCGCAAGCGGCCGAGTAGGGTGCGTCTTAACGATTGCGGATGAGATTGAGCGTTCGGCGCGCGAATTCGTATACCCGCCGCCGCATCGTCATCGCCGCATGGATCAGCCACACGACTGGGTCGTTCCGGCGCAGCGGGATGATCGCGTCGCCGATCTTGAGCCGGCCTCGCCAAATCGGATTGATCATGGGATGGTCGGCGCTCGCCGTGGAATTGGCTGTCGCCAGCACGGCATCGGCGCACAGGTGCCGCGTCAGATCGAGCGTCAGCTGCACGCCCGGCGAAAATTTCGAAAAGCGTTCGTCGATGCCGAGCTTGAAATAGAAGGCGCGATCCTGATGCCGCAGCACGATGGCGGCCGCGACCGGCGTATCGCCTGCGTGGAGCGTCACGATTTCGCATTGGCCGGTCTCGGCGAGCCCTCGGGTCGCGCGCCGGATGAAACCGGCGTCGCCTTCGTCCTGTTTCAGCGCGGTGCCGCGCCTGGCTTTCCAGCCGCTAGCTTCAAGCGCGAGAAAGATCTCGATCGCGCCGGCGACTGCGTCCGCGGTCCGCGCCACGTCGAAACGCACCGCGCCTTGCTCGGCCAACCGGTTGCGCTGCCGGCGCAGCTCCTTCAGTTTCTTGCCGCCGAGCGCGTCTTGCAGCAATTCATCGGCCTCGCGCCTCGCATCAAGACAGGCGCGGAAGTGCGATTGCAGCACCAGCGGACGAATGCCATCCTGCCGCAACACTTCCGCGAAGGCTCTCATCGCGGCGCCGCTGAGCGAAACGTCACGCAGGATCAACGCATGCGCGCCGGTCGCGCGCGCCTCGGTCATGATTTGTTTGACCGCCTCGGTCGCACAGTCGCGGTCAAGCAGCGGTGTGCAAAGCGTTCCATAGGGACTGGCGCTGACCAGAGCGGGCAGGGGAATCTTGCAGGCGCGCCACATCGAAACGACGGGCAACAGGCCGATCAGTCGCGCGGCGCCTTGCGCCCCGCGACGTGCGCACAGCGCGGAGACACCGGTTCGGCCGCGCGCGGAAGCGTTCACCGCCAATTCCCAGGCGGGCAGATAATAGCCGTTTGGTTCAATGGCCCGTTCGGCCAGCGCGCGCCATTGATCTACGGAAACTTCCGTGAGCGGCGCAAATCCGATGTCGTGCGGCGACGCCGGCGCATACTCGTCTGTGGCATCCTCGACCGATGCGCGACGGACCACCGCGATATCCGCAATCTCTGCCACGTCCCCGTTTCCCGTTCGCGGACGTCAACGCCGCTCTTAAAGCCGCGCTCCACCGCGTTCTCGTGAAAAACGTTAGCGGAGATTTTGGAAAATGCCGTTGGCGGCGCTATTCAATTTGATCGATATCGTTAATCCGGCGTTTACGATGCAGGCGCCGGATTGTCGGTCGGCCAAGCCGTGGCATCACTGATTTGGCGGAATAAAATGATCCTGGGCAGTTGCGGTCTGTCCGGTAATGGTTTCGGTCGCCTTGATCACGATGACGACTGGATCCTGAGGGATCATATCGCTCTTCACCTGCACGGATAAGCGGACTTCGCGGGTCTGATCCTGTCCGACCTCGACGGCGAGCTTGCCATCCGCAGCGGGCGCGGTGCCGGGGATATGCAGTGCTGCGCCCGGAAGGCCCAAGACATCGAGCGCGAAGCTGCGCTCCGGACCCTTGTTTAGAATATGCACGGTGTAATTGTTGCGGACGCCGCCATCCGACAGCAGCACAAAGAGCGGATTGCGGTCGTGGAGCACCTCGACGCTCATGTTTTTTCGCGTCGCCAGTGCATAAAGCATGACGCTGCCGACGATGGCGATGATGGCGGCGTAAAGGATGGTCCGCGCCCGGATCAGGCGATAGACCGGCGGCTTGCCGGCCTGCCGGCGCTGGCCATTGATGTCGGTATCGTAGGCGATCAGGCCGGTCGGGCGGCCGATCTCGCTCATGATGGTGTCGCAGGCATCGATGCACAGGCCGCACTGGATGCAGCCGAGCTGGATTCCCTCGCGAATATCCACGCCTGTCGGGCAGACATTGATGCATTGGTGGCAATCGATGCAGTCGCCGGCGGGCTCGCCATGCAGGCGCAGTTGTTCCGCCTTCTTGACGGAGACGCGCGGCTCGCCACGGTCGACCCGATAGGTGACGTTGAGCGCCCATTCATCCGTCAGTGCCGCCTGAATCCGCGGCCATGGACACATATAGATGCAGACCTGCTCGCGGGCGTGGCCGGCGAAGGTGTAGGTAGTGGCCGTCAATATCGCGATCCACAGATAGGCGATGAAGGGTGCCTGAAATGTCGCAAGATCTTTCACCAGCGTCGGCGCATCGGAGAAATAAAGAACCCACGCGCCGCCGGTCCACCAGGCGATCATCAGCCAGATAAAATGCTTGGTCACGGCCTGGCGGATGTGGGTCAGCGTCCATCCGCGCTTGTCGCTCATGATCCGTTCGCGGCGATCGCCTTCGACCAAGCGCTCCACGGCGTAGAACAGATCGGTCCAGACGGTTTGCGGACACAAATAGCCACACCACACGCGGCCGGCGACCGCATTCATCAGAAACAGCGTCATCGCCGCGATGATCAACAGGCCGGTGAAATAATAGACCTCCTGCGGCCAGAGCTCGATGAAAAAGAAATAGAACCGGCGATGCGGGAAATCGACGAGGACCGCCTGGCTGGGAAAGCCGGGACCGCGATCCCAGCGAACGAACGGCAACAGGTAATAGACCGCCAGTGCGAAAATCAGGATCGCCCATTTGATGCGGCGAAACCTGCCGTGCACGGCTTGCGGATAGACCTTCCTGCGGGCCTCGTAGAGCGGGCCTTCGATGATGGTTTCGTTCATGGCTGCCGGCAATCCTAGAGCCTTCGCAAACCACTTTGGGTTGGCAAGGCGAGGGGTAGCTTGATCAAGTAGCCCTCACGCGAGGCCTTCGCCTTGCGTTACCTCAAATGAAACTCACGCGCGGCCAATCAGGAAAAGGCGTTTCCGCTTCGCAAGCCCAGTTTTCTAAACACGATCGCCGCCGGGCAAAATCCCGTGACCGACGACTGGATCATGTTTAAGCCGGCAAACGCCGTCAACAGGTACCAATACGGGTTGACCAGCCAGCCGAGCGCGAGGCCAAGCAGCACCACGCACCCGGCGAATCCGAGAACGGCTCGATCGATATTCATGGCAATTTCCTTCTCTCACCCAAAGTGACAATCACGAGGCAAGCCCGGTTTTGGTCCAGGCGACGATGTTCCTGGCGTCCATGGCGCCGGAGGTTCGCGCAATCTCGCGTCCGCCCTGCATCAGCAGCAGTGTCGGGATGCCGCTGATCCGAAAGCGCGAGGAGATTGCCGGCGCGGCGTCGGCGTTGAGTTTCAGCAGGCGAACCTTCGGCTCAAGTTCCCTCGCAGCCCGCTCGAACATCGGCGCCATCGCGCGGCAGGGCCCGCACCACGGCGCCCAGACGTCGACGAGAACGGGAATGTCGCTGTGCGCCACATGACGACCGAAACCCGCTTCGTCGACCTCGATCGGCTGGCCGCGGAAGATGGGCTGATGGCAGGAGCCGCAGCGTGCGGCGGTCAGCGGCCGATCGGCGGGCAGCCGGTTGATCTGCCCGCACCCTCCACAGACGATTTGTCCGCTTGCACTCATGTCCCGGTCTTGAGCTCCTCGGTTTTGATCTCCTTGATCTTCCTGATGTTGAGCTGGTCGAGCAGGAAGCGCTCGTAGAACGGCTCGCTCTCACCGCGGCGGATCTTGCGCAGGAAGTATTTCTCGAAGGCGACCTTGGCGAAATGAACCCACTCGCCCTTGGAAGACCAGTTGACATTGCGCGGTGGAATTTGCGGCTGGGCCAGGAAAGCGACGCCAGAATCGCCGAAATCGGCAAGGCAGATCGCGTTCCATGTCGGTTGCGCCGACGGCGCCTTGCCGCGCAGCAGGGCGCCGATGTTCATGGCGGTCGCCGTCACCATGGATTCGATCATGAAACCGGTTTTCGGCACGCCGACGGGAACCGGGGTCGCGCCGACAGGCGCAATCGCCACGCAAACGCCGATCGCAAAGATGTTCGGAAACGCCGGATTGGCCTGGTGCTTGTCGACGATGACAAACCCGCGCGGGTTGGTCAGCTTTTCGATGCCTCTGACGGCACCGACGCCGCGGAACGCGGGCAGCATCATCGAATAGCTAAACGGCAGTTCGTGGGTCTTGCGGATTGAGCCGTCTTCGGAGAGCTCCTCGACCGACATCTTTCCGGGTTCGATACCCTTCACGCGGGCGTTTGTTATCCATTTGATGTGCTTCTCGCGCATCTCGCTCTCGAGCAGGCCCTTGGTGTCGCCGACCCCATCAAGTCCGAGGTGACCGATATAGGGCTCCGAAGTGACGAAGGTCATCGGTACGCGGTCGCGCAGCTTGCGCCGGCGCAACTCGGTTTCGAGAATGAAGAGGAACTCGTAGGCCGGGCCGAAGCAGGAGGCGCCTTGCACGGCGCCGATTACGACGGGGCCCGGATTTGCCGCGAGCTTCTCGAAGGCTTCCTTGGCGTGGGCGGCGTGATCGACATGACAGATCGATTGCGTATGACCGTCGGGCCCGAGTCCCGGAATCTCGTCGAACGCAAGCTCCGGGCCGGTCGCCACCACCAGGTAGTCGTAGTCGATCGACGAACCATCGCCAAGTTCGATGCGGTTTTCGACCGGATGCACGCGTTGTGCGCCTTGCGTCAGGAGGCGAATGCCCTTGCGTTTCATGACATCGACCAGATCGACCTCGATATCGCGGCGCTGACGCCAGCCGATCGCGACCCAGGGGTTGGAGGGGACAAAGTGATAGACCGGTCCTTGAGAGACCACCGTCAGGCGGTCGTCCTTCCTCAATTGCGGCAGTAATTCATAAGCCATCAGCGTTCCGCTGAGACCGGCACCCAAAACAACAACTTCCGCCATTTTCGCCTCCGTTCGCTGCATTCCTTGAACTCGGCTGCGCCATTCTTGGGTGTGGCTCGTTCGCCGCGTGATCTTGACTATATATTCAAACCATCGTATATACGCAAGTATGAAAATAGAAATAACCGAGATGGAAACTGCGGCCGACCGGGCGAGCGACCTCCTGAAGGCGCTCTCGAACCGGCATCGGTTGTTGATCATTTGCCAATTGATCGACGGCGAGCGCTCGGTGGGCGATCTCGCCGAGTTCCTGAAGCTCCGTGATTCTACGGTGTCCCAGCATCTTGCTCTCCTTCGCAAGGATGGGCTGGTGTCTGCGCGGCGTGACGCCCAAACGATCTACTATTCGATCGCAAGTGACCCTGCGCGCCAGCTTCTTAAGACGCTCTATCAGGTCTATTGCGCGCCTCCGAAAGCCGCAAAGGCCAAGCGCAAATTATGAGGCTACGCGCGGCGACGCCTTGAGACAGGTCAATGCCCACGTCAAAAATTTCCATGAGATGTCGCGGCAAACGACGGCGATGATTGCGATGGGTAAACCGATGCGCAGATTGATTGTATTAGGCCTTTTCGCGGTCGCCGCATCGGGCGCAGCTCGGGCGGATGTCTTTACCGTTGCCTCGCGTCAGGTCGCCGACGAGAAGGCGGTGTTCGCCACGGTGGAAAGTATCAGCGTGGTGCCGGCGCGCAGCCGCATCGGCGGCACCGTCGTCCAGCTCAATGTCAGGGAAGGCGATCCCGTCACGCGCGGGCAGGCGATCGCGTCCATCGGCGACGAAAAGCTCGTCCTGCAGATGAAGTCGCTGGACGCGCAGATCGATGCCCTGCACGCGCAGTCGGACCAGGCGCAGATCGATTTCGATCGAATTCAGGGGCTGGTCGATCGCGGCATCATGCCGCGCGTCAAACTCGATGAAGCGCGGACTGCGCTCAACGTCGCCGAAAACGGGCTGCGCGCGCGTACCGCCGAGCGCGCGGTGGTCCAGCAACAGCTCAATGAAGGGCAGGTGCTCGCGCCGGCCGACGGGCGCGTGTTGAAAAAGCTGGTGGCGGTGGGCTCCGTCATGTTGCAGGGCGATGCACTGGTGACTGATCGCGCAGCAGAATTTCAAACTGCGCTTGCGGGTGCCAGAGCACCATGCCCGCTTTCTGAAGGCCGGCGATAAGGTCCGGGTCGATGGTGCGGAGTTCGGCGATCAGGCTTCGAAATGGGGCGTCATCGATCTGGTCTATCCGCAGATCGAGGAGGGCCGCGTCATTGCCGATGCGACGGTGGAGGGGTTAGGCGAATATTTTGTCGGCGATCGTCTCAGGGTCTGGATCTCCGGGGGAACGCGGACGGCCTTCGTGGTTCCGTCGAGCTATGTGACGACCCGCTTCGGGATCGATTACGTCCAAACTGCGTCAGGGCGATCGAAATCGTCGAGGCGCCGGTACAACGCGGGCGCGAACTGCCTTCTCCCGATCTTCCGAACGGCCTTGAAATCCTGTCCGGCATTCGCGTTGGTGATCAGCTGGTGCAGCCGTGAATCTCGGCCTGTCCGGACGGCTGACGCAGGCGACCATCGCTTCGCCGCTGACGCCGCTTGTTTCTGCTCGCCTCCCTTATCGTTGGCCTGATCGCGGTCGCGGTGATTCCGCGCGAGGAGGAACCGCAGATCAGCGTTCCCATGGTCGATATCCGCGTCAACGCCGACGGGCTGCGCGGGCCTGACGCGGTCGAACTCGTCACCAAGCCACTGGAGGCGATCGTCAAGGGCATCGACGGCGTGGAGCACGTCTACAGTCAGACCGAAGACGATCGGGTGATGGTCACCGCGCGCTTCCTGGTCGGTACCAAGTCCGACGACGCGATCCTGCGCGTTCATGAAAAGATGCGCGCCAATCTCGACCGGATTCCGGTCGGCATCGCCGAGCCTCTGATCGTCGGGCGCGGCATCAACGACGTCGCGGTGACCGTGCTGACACTGTCGCCGAAGCCTGCGGCCGCCGGCCGCTGGACCGACAAGGATCTTTACGAACTCGCCGACAAACTGCGCGCCGAACTGATGAAAGTCGACAGCATCGGGCTGACTTATATCTCGGGCGGCGCCGCCCAGGAGATCAGGGTCGAGCCGCGATCCGGAAAAATTGTCGCTGTTCGGCGTCACGCTTCAGCAACTCGTCGCCAAGGTCAAGGACGCCAACCGTTCGTTCCTGGCGGGCCAGGTCCGCGACGCCGGGATCGTCCGCAGCGTCGCAGCCGGTCAAACGCTGTCGGGCATTCCCGATATCGGCCTGCTCTTGATTTCGACGCGCGACGGCCGGCCGGTCTATGTCAAGGACGTCGCCGCGGTGGTGATCGGGCCGAACACGCTGGAGCACCGGGTCTGGAACGATGCGCGCGACGGCAAGGGCGATTGGCAACGCGTTCCCGCGGTCAGCCTGGCGCTCGCCAAGCGGGCGGGCGCCAATGCGGTCGTGGTATCGGAGGATATTGCGCAGCGGCTCGAAGGGCTGAAGTCCCGCCTGATTCCGGAGGACGTCGACGTCACGGTCACCCGCGACTACGGCGAGACCGCCAATGAGAAGGCCAATGAACTTCTGTTTCATCTTGGTCTTGCAACGATCTCGATCGTCGTTCTGATCGCGATCGCGATCGGCTGGCGCGAGGCGCTGGTCACGTTGGTGGTGATCCCGACCACGATTCTCCTGACGCTGTTTGCCGCCAATCTGATGGGCTACACCATCAATCGCGTCAGCCTGTTCGCACTGATCTTCTCGATCGGCATCCTGGTCGACGACGCCATCGTCGTGGTCGAGAATATCGCCCGCCATTGGGCGATGCGCGACGGCCGTCCGCGCGTGCAAGCCACCATCGAGGCCGTTGCCGAGGTCGGCAATCCGACCATCGTCGCCACGCTCACCGTCGTCGCGGCGCTGTTGCCGATGCTGTTCGTATCGGGACTGATGGGGCCCTATATGGCGCCGATCCCGGCGAATGCTTCCGCGGCGATGCTGTTTTCGTTCTTTGTCGCGATGGTGGTGGCGCCCTGGCTGATGCTGCGGCTGGCGCCGAAGGAGGCCGCCAGCGATGCGGCCATGCCGCGCATGATGAAGGCGTGCTCGGACGCGTCTACCGGCGGTTCGCGGCTCCGATCGTCAGGAGCAAGCGTTCGTCCTGGATTTTCCTGCTCGGCGTCGGCGTCGCGACGCTATTGTCGATGACGCTGTTTGCGACCAAATCCGTCACCGTCAAATTGCTTCCGTTCGACAACAAATCCGAGATCGCAGTCGTGGTCGATCTGCCGGAAGGCGCGAGCCTCGAAGACACCGAGCGCACGCTGTTTGCCGCGGCCGACATCGCGCACGGATTGCCGGAGATCACCTCGGTGCAGTCCTATGCCGGCACGCCGGCGCCGTTCAACTTCAACGGCCTCGTCCGTCACTATTACTTGCGCGAAAGGCCGGAACTGGGCGAGCTGCAGGTCAATCTCGAGGCGCGTGGCAACCGCAAGCGGGCGAGCCACGATATCGCGCTCGATCTGCGGCAGCGGCTGAAAGCCGTTCCGCGTTCCCGCCGGCACCAGCATCAAGGTGGTCGAGGTGCCGCCGGGGCCGCCGGTGCTGGCGACGCTGCTGGCTGAAATCTACGGGCCCGATGCGGCCACGCGCCGGGCGGTCACCTTCGAGCTGAAGAAGATTTTCGCCGAGGTGCCGTTCATCGTCGACGTCGACGATTCCATCGGCGAGAAGCGGCCGCGGCTGCGGCTGTCGATCGATCAGGACCGGCTCGAGTTCTTCGGCGTCGAGCAGCGCGACGTCTACGACACCATCCAGACCTTGTTCGGCGGCGTCTCGGTCGGCTATTCCCACCGCGGCGAGGACCGCAATCCGATCGAGATCGCCGTCAAACTGCCGAAGCGCGATCTTGCCTGGACCGAGGCGCTGGCGTCGACGCCGGTGCCCGCCAACACGCTGCCCGGCAGCAAAACGGTTGTCGAACTCGGTCAAGTCGTCAAGGCCGTCGACCGAGGAGGGCTCGCCGGTGATCTTTCGGCGCGACGGCCGCTTCGCCGATATGGTGATGGCGGAACTCGCCGGCCGCTTCGAGGCGCCGCTCTACGGCATGCTCGAAGTGGCCAAGCGCGTCGACGCCCATGACTGGGGCGCGCTGCCGAAACCCGTCATCGGCCTGCACGGTCAGCCGGCCGACGAATCCCATCCGACGCTGTTGTGGGACGGCGAATGGGAGATCACTTATGTGACCTTCCGCGACATGGGGGCGGCCTTCGGCGCGGCGATCCTCGGCATCTACGTGCTGGTCGTGGCCCAGTTCCGCAGCTTCCGCCTGCCGCTCGTGATCCTGACGCCGATTCCGCTGACGCTGATCGGGATTCTGATCGGCCATTGGCTGCTTGGGTGCGCCATTCACCGCGACCTCGATGATCGGCTTCATCGCGCTCGCCGGCATCATCGTGCGCAATTCGATCCTGCTGGTCGACTTCATCCGTCACAGCGGCGGGCAGGGCAAGGCGTTGCGCGACGTGGTGCTGGAAGCCGGCGCCGTGCGCTTCAAGCCGATCCTGCTCACCGCGCTCGCGGCCATGATCGGCGCCGCCACCATCCTGCTCGATCCGATCTTCCAGGGGCTCGCGATCTCGCTGCTGTTTGGGCTGGCGTCCTCGACGCTGCTCACCGTTCTCGTCATCCCCGCCATTTACATCGCACTGCGGCAACCCTCGCCGCAGCCGTCATCAAGCAAGTAAGGAAGTCATCTCATGGAAAAGAGCTATACCGACATCACCAAGCGTATTTCCGGCGACTTGCGGAAATTGCGCCAGGACATTCCCGACACCATGAAGGCCTTTTCCACGCTGGCGCAGGCTGCGACCCGTGACGGCGCGCTGGACAAGAAGACCAAGGAACTGATCGCGCTTGCGATCGGCGATTTCCACCCGCTGCGACGGTTGCATCGGCTTCCACTCCGAGGCCCTGGTCAGGCTTGGCGCCACGCGTCAGGAAGTGGAGGAGACGCTCGGCATGGCCGTCTATATGGGCGGCGGTCCATCGCTGATGTATGCGGCTGATGCCATCTCTGCCTATGAGGAGTTCGCAAAGCAGGTGAGCGTGGCGGCGTAAGAGCCGTCGCTACCAGCCATACCGCACGATCCCCTTGCCGGCGCAGGCGCGGGTAACGTCCGAGAACTAGCCCTCAAAGGTAGAGGCGGCCGACCAGCCCGTTCAGCCGCGGGAACGACCGACTCTCCGTGGCCGCTTGGTATTCCAAACGGTACGGCTCTCCCCGCATAAGTTTCGATTACATTTTCGTGATCAAGGAATGATCTTCCCACTGTGGCGTACTGGACGGGAGCATGCGCGCGATGTCGCCCGACATGCCGCGGACAGGAGCGATCGGGAAAGTTATGATCAAAAACATACAACAACATGTCGGAAAACACATTCATCTGCGTGAAAATTCAGCATCGGTACGGGGATGAGTATGGCCAGTCAGCCCCAACACCGCGAACAGGTGCGGCAGCGCATCATCCACAGCGCACTGCAGCTGTTTAACCGCCACGGTTTCACCGCCGCATCGATCGACGACATCATGGCCGGCGCCGGGATGACGCGAGGTGGCTTCTACAGCTATTTCCAAAGCAAGAGCGAGCTCTATGCCGAGGCGATAAGCTGCTTTGTAACCGAGAAGCTCGAAGGCATCGACACCTCCGACAAGGCATCGGATCGCGCCGCCAAGCTGATCCGCGACTATCTCTCTCGCGAGCACTTCGAGGACATGGACAGGAGCTGTCCCCTGATCGGCCTTCCCAACGACGTCTCCAGGACTGATCAATCGGTCAGGGAGGCGCAGGAGGCGGCGCTGAAGATGATGGTCAGTACGTTCGAGCAGGGAATGCCGGCGGCCCATCCGCGAAGGCAACTCGCCATGGCGCTCACTTCGCTTTGCCTGGGTGGCATGGTGCTCGCGCGCGCGATCGAGGATGCCTCGCTCGCCGACGAGCTTCGTGAGGCCACGTTGGCTGTGGCGCTGAAACTTGGACACTGGGCCTAGAGCCCCGTTTCGATTGAATTGAAACGGGGCTCTAGTTTCCTGATTTGACGCGTTTTCTTGACGCGAAGCGGTCCCCACTTCGCTTGAAAACGTTTTAGCCGGTTTGGGCTGAGCCTCGTTCAGATCGGCTGGTAGTTTTCGATGGCGCAGATGTCCTCGGCTTCGGCGCGCCGCCGATCGGTGATGACACCGCCAGAGATCGTGATGCGATAGGTTTCCTCGCCAATCGGCTTGCCCGTCGCGGAGGTAAGCTCGGCCTTCACGCACGCCGTCCAGCCCAATCCGCGCAGATCGTGGCGCGGCGGCGACACTCGTACCTTTTGCGGGGAGGACGAGGCGACGAATACCGAATCCAGGCGGCTGCGCACCAATTGTGCTACGTCGGGGGGCACTTCAGGCACCGGCTCAACGGCTTTTGCGCGCATGAACTCCGGCAGTGACGATCGGCTGTCGGCAAAGCCGCAGCCGGCCAGCGCGAGCGCCGCGCCTGCCGTCAAGGCCACCCGTAAAACCATCCCCCGCATGCGCCGATCTTATAACGGCAAGCGCGAGAATTCGCGTGACAAGGTATTAATAATCGGCGGGATGGGTTGTGGGAAGGTTCAGGCGACCTGGTCGAACGCCACGCCGATCCGGTTGTCGCTGCACCAGACGGGATGGCAGCGGCGCGTGATCTGATCGGTTTCAATGAAGAGCGTGAAGGATGCCGGCAGGCCAAAGGGATTGGCGACCTCGAGCCGCGCGCCGCCCGAAGAAATGTTCCGGACCATGCACTCCACCCCGCCACCACCGCTAAAGGTGAGCGTTCCGCGCTTGAGCACCCGGTGTCTTGGTGCCGCTCGTTTCTCGATCATTGCCGCAAAATTCCAGAATAGGCTGCTCGATATCGGTTCGGCTTAGCAAAGGCGAATTACGGGTAATTGAATCGAATGGGCGCGGTATCCGGGCCCGGATTCATATTTGGT
Organism: uncultured Alphaproteobacteria bacterium; assembly: GCA_963722265.1. Classification (GTDB taxonomy): domain Bacteria; phylum Pseudomonadota; class Alphaproteobacteria; order Rhizobiales; family Xanthobacteraceae; genus Bradyrhizobium. The sequence goes on from CAVRKR010000009.1 coordinate 270,209, forward strand.
TAACCACGTTGAGTTGAAGCCCGCTGTCGCTTGTTCTCACAGCATCGCAAAGGCGCTTGAGACCATCGCCACCGGCTTGCTGTCGGCGGCGCTGGAGAGGGTGACGCGGCCGAAGCTCATGGTTCTTCCGAGCCGCACCACCCGGGCATCGGCCAGCACATCCGAATGGGTGACGGCGCGCATGAAATGGGTGGTCTGATCAACGGTGGTCATCGGCCGGAATCCGCGGTTGGCGGCGAGGATGGCGATCACCATCGCGGTGTCGGCGAACGCCATCAGCGCCTGGCCGCAGACGATGCCGCCATGCCGGCAAAGCCGCTCGGAGAACGCCATGCGCAGCACCGCGCCCGGCTGCCAGTCGGCCGGAGCGCCCGGCGGCGGGGCGCATTCGACGCTTGCGATCGACAGCCCGAGATCCTGAACCCACGGCGCGAATACGTCGCCAAGCACACGCCTGGCTTCCTCGATATCGAATTCCGCCTTCGGTGTGTCGTGCATGGAGGCTGGTTCCTGGTCACGGCGCCGATGATGCTTAATCCGGCGCGCCCTTGGTGCAAAGGCCCGCCGCGGCTTGAAAATGCCGGACTTTGAGCCTTATGATAGGGGCGTGCAGGGGAGTGTGCAGAGAATGTTGAGGCGATTGGCCCTGATTTTCAGCGTTGTTGCCATGGGCCTTGTCCTTGATGGTTGCACCAAATGTGGTCCGATCTGGGACGATTGGCTGCCGTCACAGAGATCCTGCAAGTCGGACCATTTTTAGAGCGACAGGCGATACGCCTCGTGCCGCCTTGTGCGCTTGGCGAGGCCACCATCGCGATGATATATTGACGGAAAATACAGGGGTATCCCATGAGAGCTTTCCGCCTCGCGACGCTGATCATGCTGCTGGCCTCTCCGGCTTTTGCCCAGATTCCGGCGCTGAATTTGCTGCAAGACAACAAGCCCGCGAAGACGCAGGAGGAAAAGGACGCCGAGGCCGCGCGAGACAAGGCCTACCAGGACTCGCTGAAGAAAATCCCGGACGCCAAGCCGGCGGCCGATCCCTGGGGCAACGTGCGCAGCAGCGATGCGCCCAAAGCCCCCGCCAAATCCGCATCCACCGCAAAGCCGAAGGCCAAAACGAACAGCACCGCCAACTAAACCACGCAGCCCGCGCGTTGCGCCGGCATGACGTCCAATTCACGAGGCGGCAGCGGCCGAGATCTGATTGGGGTTGCGCCAGCGCCCGATTCGAGCCTCGGCGCGGATCGATCGGCAGATCGCTACAATTGTTGATTTCCTGAAGACCCGCCCTTCAGGCATTTCGCCTAAGCCCTCCGCCGGAGGGATCATGGCGAGACATCGCAAGCTTCGCGTGCAAAAGAAAGTCCGGGTCGATCTTCAACAACCGGGATTTCTGATCCCCGCGCCCGACGCGCCATGGATCGAGTGCACCATCATCGAGGTTTCCGATGACGGCGTCAGCCTTGACGTCGGAGCGCTGGCTGTGCCGAAAATCTTCGGCCTCGCCTTTACGGCCGGTGGTGAAGTTCTTCGCGTGTGCTGGCTGACTTGGCGCAACGGCGAACGTATCGGCGCCCGCTTCGTCACGGCCGAGGAACTGCGGCTCGGCTTTGCGTCCGGTGGCACCGACCGCAGGCATTCGATCGCGCTCGCCAACTGAGATTTCGGCCGCGCAGCGGGTGCGGGTCATTTCTGCGGCTGTTGTTCGCCGAGCAATTTTCCGGTCGATCGATTGATGAAGTGAAGCCACCCGCAGGCCTGGCACACCACGGTTTCGTACGCGTATTGCGGATTGTCCGGCGCGGCTTCGTCGGCCTGCCAATGTTGCACGTTCATTCCGGTTCGGGGGCACTTGAAGAGGAAGTGGCTCATCGGTGCCAAGCTACCGATTGGGCGGGCGCGCGCGCCTTGATCGAGATCAAAATGACCGGCCGGTGGAATGGCCGCCTGGCTCGAAAACGCTCACCTCTCGCGCTGCGGGGATTGCCCTGCGCCCGCTGTCGGTCGCCCGCCATCCGGAAATTCCGCTCCGAGGCAGATTCGAAAAACCGGCCGTTTGGATTCGTCCAGAAGCTCCATTTCCCATCGGGAATTATGTTTGAGCTTGCGGCAAATTTCGCCGATCAAATCCGAGCAAACGCTGGTCAGCTCTCGCCATGCGGCGTCGCGATCGGCGAGCTCGATGCCGTGCTCGGAAGCCGCGGAGTAGCGCCCATTTCGGATGCGAAAGAAAAAGAGCGGCATGGCTAACCTTACCGGCAAAGACCGCTCGGCTTGGCAGCCCGCAAGATCAGTCGGATAGTTGATTCCCGATCCCTCGATCGATCAATTCCGGAGATTTACGGGCTTCAGCACCGGTCAGGGAAGGCAAGATGGCGGAGCCGCTCTGCGCGGCTACTCGCTTTCGGTAATCCGGATCAGACCGTCGCCGGTGACGAGGGGACCCTTGGCGCTCACGATGACGTAGCCAAGGCTGATCAGCTTGGCCAAATGCGGGGCCGGCACCGCTGGGCTCGGAGAGGTGATCGCAATTTCGATCAGGGAGGCAAACTCCTCGGGCGTCAGAAGCTTGGGTGCATGGACGGTCATTTTCAACTCGCAATCAAATCGGACTGATCCCGGAAAGGCGCGGCTTCCTGCCGAAATTCATAGCATTTATTTCCGGATGTTTCCCAGACACAACGGATATCTTTTGTCGGGGGAGGCGGCAGATCGCGGGAGGCGACGCAGGATGCGATCGTTACCGGGTTTTTTGATGGAAGTGCGGCAAGACCCGATGGATTTGCGCGCTCGGCAGGTTGCCGTAAGGCGAAGGAGCCCCCGGACCCGGGAATCCGGAGGCTCGATGTCAACGTCGCAGCTTCCTTTTAGGCAGTTCGGCTCTGACAGGTCTATCCATAGAGCCATTGCCGCGCGCCGCATTGAGTAAGATCAAAGGCCGCGCGGCCTTCTGCCACAAGCTTGAAACCTCTGTATCTGCGCCCCGTATTTCGCTGACGGCGGCGACTCCTCCTGATTGCCCCCGCCGTCGGCGGCCCCATTTCGCATCCCCGCGAGGCGGGGCCGTTTGCGGTCTGTGGACGTGGTGGCGATGGCCCCGCGGCAAAAGACAAAGCCGCCATTGGCGTGCGGCCAATGACGGCTTTCGAAATGCTGCACCAGAAAACAGCCCCAACATTCTGCATCAGCAAGGTTGATGAATGCTTACGCGATTTGCCGGCCGAGCCAAAATGGGTGGGGCCGTCGACTAAGATCAAACAAGCCGACGACCCCTGCCGCGTAATTGAAATTGTGGCCCTGACGGGTCAGCTCTACGCGACGAACGGGAAACACGCCCTATTGTGACTGCACGCGCTACTCAAAAAGTGCCTTTCGCGGTTTCGGCAGGAGTGAAAAATCTGCGGAAAATCAAATCAGCTCGATTTCGTCGGCAGGCGATTGATCAAGCTCGATCTGTCTCGCCAACCAGTGCCACTGGATCGACAGGTCGATCCATTCTGCCTTGGTCAGCCGGTCGGAAGCCGTTTCCGAGCGGCGAAGGCATTCGTCGCCTTTCCGGCGCAGCGCAGCGATGGTGAGTTTCATCGGATCTGAACTCAATTCAACGACAGGGGAACTCAAAGTGCGTCTCGCACCCGCAAATCGCAATTCCGGGGAACTACGGCCGTGCTATTTCGCAAGCCCTCGCGGGCTTGCGCGATCCCTCGCGTGCCAACTCACGCGGGACGCCTCGGGAGCGGGGTCGCTCGAACTGCGAAATTTCCAGCGACCCCTTTGTCGCGTCTTGAAATCGGGGTTTGAGAAACCTCGAACCCGCTCACGCCACACACGCTCTTGTGGGACCTTGGCTGGCCCGCGGCCTTGATGCGGATCAAGCGACTCTTCGTGGGGAAAGAAACCTGCGCGTGATGGAACTTTGTTCCCGACCGGAGAACTACGGCCCCCCCAAGTCGGCGGCCTTGAACCACTCGGGGTACGCCGGCGATCCTGGCAGGATCAGACCTCGCTTATTCAAAATCTCTCACCAATTACGATAAAAATGGAAATGAATTTCGCCTAAAAGTCAGCAAATCGGATTCACCCGACTTTAGAACCCATCCCGTAGATTTGCGGGCGTTGGACTTATTTATCCACACCGCCCCGGGAGGCTGACTTGAAGCAGAGCTTTTTGAAATTCCTATCCGACGAGTTGGGTGCGACCGCGATTGAATACGGACTGATCGCTGCAGGAATTGCGCTTGCGATCATTGCCGTGGTCAATGGTCTCGGCAGCAACCTGAACACGATGTTCAACTCGATCAATTCCTCGCTAAAGTAAATCGCCAGCGAGAGCCAGACTGGACTGTAACGAACAAGGCCGCCGATCGAGGCGGCCTTCTTTTTCCGACGGGCGACAGTACCAGTGCGGCGTGACAGGGCCGACCAAGGGCATCGCCCATGTCGGCGCACGCGGACGCGACGGAACCATTTGATCCAGGGATGAAAGAGGCCTGCCAAACGAGGCAGCCTTACTTCGGCGGCCGTAGCTCGCTCTTAAGCCAGCCTATCGCTTTGCCGGTTTTCAGTGGATCCGGGCCGTCGCAGTCGAGACACTGGAAGGTGCGCTTTCCCTTGCCGTCGGGAGGTAGCGCCAACACCAGCGGTGCCCCGCATTCGGGGCATGTCGGTCGTTTAGCCTGGCCCATGATCCCAAAAGTATGAATGGGAGCGTTAACGATTGTCTGTCCGGTATCCGACTTTACCTGTCTGGAAAAAAGAGGCAATCGGCGATCTATTCGACCAATGAGAGTGGCCGCCGACCGAATGGCCTTGTTACCTGAGGCGATTTCGGTTCCAGGCGTCCCTGATCTCAAAGGCGACGATCATCACAATGGTCGTCACCAGGATAGGTCCGGCCAATATCGCCAATATCGTAAGCATCTTGTAGTTGCCCCCAACAACAATGCCCGTGAACGTGCAGAGGGCGGGTTTGTTCCAAGGGCCACAAATTAGGCCACTGTTAACTTCAAATTGAGCCACTGAGGTCGGAAACAGGTACCCAGCCCCAAAAAAGAACATATTGCGAACATGGAACAAATAGGGTACAGTCCTTTCAGTCGCTAATCGCCTTTTCTGCCCGTTTGTCCCGCTCGCGAATCCCCGCCATAAGGAGCACCACCCAATGTCCGCCACCGCCCTGCGTATCGTCGAAGGATCCTCCATGGACAAGACCAAGGCCCTGTCCGCCGCGCTTTCCCAGATCGAGCGTCAGTTCGGCAAGGGTTCGGTGATGAGGCTCGGCAAGAACGACCGGTCGATGGATATCGAGACGATTTCCTCCGGCTCGCTGGGGCTCGATATCGCGCTTGGCGTCGGCGGCTTGCCGAGGGGGCGGGTGGTCGAGATTTACGGCCCGGAATCCTCGGGCAAGACCACGCTGGCGTTGCACACGGTCGCCGAGGGCCAGAAAAAGGGCGGCATCTGCGCCTTCATCGATGCCGAACACGCGCTTGATCCGGTCTATGCGAGGAAGCTCGGCGTCAACATCGACGAGCTGTTGATCTCGCAGCCCGACACCGGCGAGCAGGCGCTGGAAATCTGCGACACGCTGGTGCGTTCGGGTGCGGTCGACGTGCTGGTGGTCGATTCGGTGGCGGCGCTGGTGCCGAAGGCCGAACTCGAGGGCGAAATGGGCGATGCGTTGCCCGGCCTGCAGGCGCGGCTGATGAGCCAGGCGCTGCGCAAGCTCACCGCCTCGATCAACAAATCCAACACCATGGTGATCTTCATCAACCAGATCCGGATGAAGATCGGCGTGATGTACGGCTCGCCGGAAACCACCACCGGCGGCAATGCGCTGAAATTCTACGCTTCCGTCCGCCTCGACATTCGCCGCATCGGCGCCATCAAGGAGCGCGACGAAGTGGTCGGCAATACCACGCGCGTCAAGGTCGTGAAGAACAAGCTGGCGCCACCGTTCAAGCAGGTCGAATTCGACATCATGTATGGCGAGGGCGTCTCCAAGATGGGCGAAATCCTCGACCTCGGCGTCAAGGCCGGCATTGTCGAGAAATCCGGCGCCTGGTTCTCCTATGACAGCCAGCGGCTCGGGCAGGGGCGCGAAAACTCGAAAGCTTTCCTCAAGGCCAATCCCGACATGTCAGCGAAGATCGAAATGGCGATCCGCCAGAACTCCGGTTTGATCGCCGAACAGATTTTGGCCGGCACCCCCGAGCGCGACGCCGACGGCGATGAGCCGGTGGCGGCAGAAGAGTAAGCCGTCTTCGTGTCCTGGCTCTGCGGCGCAGCGTGAAGGACGCTGCACCGCGTCCGGGACACAAAAACTTGTAAGCGCGTCATTCCGCCGCTTGCGCGTAATCCTCGACCGGCGGGCACGAGCACACCAGATGGCGGTCGCCATAGACATTGTCGACCCGCCCCACCGGGCTCCAGTATTTGTCGGTGCGCGAGGTGCCGGCGGGGAAGCAGCCCTCGGCGCGGCCATAGGGCCGCGCCCAGGCGTCATCGGCGATGTCGTGCACCGTGTGCGGCGCGTGACGCAGCGGCGAGGCCTCGACCTTAAAGCGCCCGTTCTCGATCTCGGCGATTTCGCGCCGGATCGCGATCATGGCGTCACAAAATCGATCCAACTCGGCTTTGGATTCCGATTCGGTCGGCTCGATCATCAGCGTGCCCGGCACCGGAAAACTCATGGTCGGCGCATGGAAGCCGTAGTCGATCAGCCGCTTGGCGATATCATCGACGGTGACGCCACTTGACGCCTTCAGCGGCCGCGGATCGACGATGCATTCATGCGCGACGCGTCCCTTCTCGTTGCGGTAAAGCACCGGGAAATGCGCATCCAGTCTCGATGCGATGTAGTTGGCATTGAGGATGGCGATCTCGGTGGCGCGCTTTAGGCCTTCGCCGCCCATCATCAGGATGTAGATGATAGGAGATCGTCAGGATCGATGGCGAGCCGTAAGGCGCGGCCGAAACCGGGCCGACCGGCTTGCCGCCGCCGCTTCCGGGATGGCCCGGCAGGAACGGCTCAAGATGCGCTCTTACGCCGATCGGCCCCATGCCCGGGCCGCCGCCGCCGTGCGGAATGCAGAAGGTCTTGTGCAGATTGAGATGGCTGACGTCGGCGCCGTAGTCGCCGGGCCGCGCCAACCCGACCTGCGCATTCAGATTGGCGCCGTCGAGATAGACCTGTCCGCCATGGCCGTGCACGATGTCGCAGATGTCGCGTATGTGCTCCTCGAACACGCCGTGGGTCGAGGGATAGGTGATCATGATGGCGGCAAGGTCTGCAGCATGCAGCTCGGCCTTCGCGCGCAAATCGCCGACATCGACGTCGCCGCGCGCGTCGCATGCCACCACCACGACCTCCATGCCCGCCATATGGGCGGAGGCCGGATTGGTGCCGTGGGCGGAGGAGGGGATCAGGCAGACGTTGCGGTGACCTTCGCCGCGCGCGGCGTGATAGCCGCGGATCGCAAGCAGCCCGGCATATTCGCCCTGCGCGCCGGAATTGGGCTGTAGCGAAATCGCATCATAGCCGGTGATGTCGCACAGCCATTTTTCCAGGCGCTCGAACAAGGCGTGATAGCCCGCCGCCTGTTCGCGCGGGGCGAACGGATGCAACTGGCCGAATTCGGGCCAGGTCAGCGGGATCATTTCGGTGGTCGCGTTCAGCTTCATGGTGCAGGAGCCCAACGGAATCATCGCGCGGTCGAGCGCGAGATCGCGGTCGCTGAGCTTGCGCATGTAGCGCAACAGCTCGGTCTCCGAACGATGGGCGTGAAACACCGGATGGGTGAGGAATGCGCTTGCGCGCTTCAGTTCGGCGGGCAGCGCCTCGCCTGCTCGGGTTTCCACCTCGACATAGGCGAGCTTGCCGCCGAAGGCGCGCCATACGGCCTCGACAATGGCTGGCGTCGTGGTCTCGTCGAGCGCGATGCCAAGCGTGCCGTCGCCGATACGCAAATTGATCTTCTCGGCAGCCGCGCGGGCGACGATCTCGCTCTGCTTTCCGCCCGCATTCACCGTCAACGTATCGAAGAAGGATTCCGAGCGCGGCGCAAAGCCGAGCTGGCGCAATCCCGCAGCCAGCACGGCTGTGCGGCGATGCACCGAACGGGCAATGTGGGTCAACCCTTCCGGCCCGTGATAGACCGCGTACATCGAGGCGATGATCGCCAGCAGCACCTGCGCGGTGCAGATATTGGACGTCGCCTTCTCGCGGCGGATGTGCTGCTCGCGGGTCTGCAGCGCCAGCCGGTAGGCCGGCTGCCCGCGCGAATCGATCGAGAGCCCGACGATGCGGCCCGGCAGCGAACGCTTGTGCGCATCGCGTACCGCCATATAGGCCGCATGCGGCCCGCCGTAACCCATGGGTACGCCAATTCGTTGCGCCGAACCGATGGCAACGTCGGCGCCGAGTTCGCCCGGCGACGCCAGCAGCGTCAGGCCCAGGAGGTCAGCTGCGACGATGGCGAGCGCGCCTTTGGCGTGCAGCGCCGCGATCGCCGGGCGTAAATCGCGGATCGCGCCCGACGTGCCCGGATATTGCAGAATGCCGCCGAACACCTCGGCGCGGTCGAGGTCGGCATGCGGATCGCCGACAATCAGATTCCAGCCCAGCGGCTCGGCGCGGGTACGCAGCACTGCCAGCGTCTGCGGATGCACTTCCGGGTCGACGAAGAACGACTTTGTCCTGATTTGCGTCGCGCGCTCCGCGAGCGCCATGGCTTCGGCCGCCGCGGTCGCCTCATCGAGCAGCGAGGCGTTGGCAACATCGAGGCCGGTGAGATCGCAGATCATGGTCTGGAAGTTGAACAAGGCCTCAAGCCGGCCCTGGCTGATCTCCGGCTGATACGGCGTATAGGCCGTGTACCAGGCCGGATTTTCCAGCACGTTTCGCTGGATCACCGCCGGCAGGATCGTGCCGGAATAGCCCTGGCCAATCAGCGAGGTGAAGAGCTGATTTTTCGCAGCGAGTTCGCGCATATGTGCGATCGCTTCCGTCTCGCCAAGCGCCGGCCCGAGATCGAGCGGCGCCAGCTGCCGGATCGATGCGGGCAAGGTCTCGGCCATCAGCGCGTTGAGGCTTGCAGCTCCCACGGTCTCAAGCATGACTGCTACGTCGCGGGGCGAGGGACCGATATGGCGGCGCACGAAAGTGGCGGCGGGTTCGATGGCGGGTTTATGGTGCGCGTTCATGGGATTTCCCTTGCGGTCACGCGATGTGCTTTTGATAGGCGGCCTCATCCATCAGGCCGCCGAGTTCGCTTTTGTCGGCAATCTTCACCTTGAAGAACCACGCCTTGCCTGCGGCGTCGGAATTGACCAGCGCGGGCTCGGCTGCGAGCGTCTCGTTGACCTCCAACACCTCGCCCGAGATCGGCGCGTAGACGTCGGAAGCGGCCTTGACCGATTCGACCACGGCGGCCGCTTCTGCTCTCTTCAAGTTGCGGCCGACCTTCGGCAGCTCGACGAACACGACGTCGCCGAGCTGCGATTGCGCGTAGTCGGTGACGCCGATGGTGGCGACGTCGCCCTCGATGCGGAGCCATTCGTGGTCGGAGGTGTAAAGCGTCGTCATGACAGGTCCTTCAGCGCTCGCTACTCAGCGTTTATAAGTGTTGGGAACAAACGGCATTGGCGTGACCCGCAGCGGCAGGCGTTGGCCGCGCACTTCCGCAAAAACCAGCCCGCCTGGCGTGGCCAGCGGCGAAGGCAGATAGCCCATCGCAATCGGCGCACCGAGACTGGGGCCGAAGCCGCCGGAAGTCACCGCTCCCACCGGCAGGACTGACACGGCGTCTTCGAATAACGGCGCGCCTTCGCGTACGGGCGCGCGGCCTTCGGGCCGCAATCCGACACGGCGGCGCGGCGCGCCCGCTTCAAGCTGGGCCAGGATCAAATCCGCGCCACAAAACCCGCCGGCACGCGCGCCGCCCTTGCGGCGGCTCTTTTGAATCGACCATTCGAGCGCGCCCTCAACCGGCGTCGTTGAGGTGTCGATGTCGTGGCCGTAGAGACAAAGCCCGGCCTCCAGCCTGAGACTGTCCCGCGCCCCAAGCCCGATCGGCATAACGTCGCTGTCGGCAAGCAAGTCCTTCGCCAGCCGCTCGACGGCGTCAGCCGGGACCGAGATCTCAAAGCCGTCCTCGCCCGTATAGCCGGAGCGCGAGAGGAAGCACTCGATGCCAGCGATGCGGCGTGGGCCCGCATCCATGAACCGCATCATGGATACGTCAGTGCAGAACCTTGCCAGCACCGATTCAGCCTTTGGTCCCTGCAGCGCGATCAGCGCGCGGCCGGCGAGGGGCTCAACAACGCAAAGATCAGAAAGACGGTCGCGCAGATGCGCTTCGTCGTCGGCCTTGCAGGCGGCGTTGACGATCAGGAACAGGTGGTCGCCGAAATTCGCCACCATCAGATCGTCGAGAATCCCCCCCGATTCCCTGGTAAACTGGGCGTAGCGCTGCCGTCCCGGCGCCACCGCGAGAATGTCCTGCGGCACCAGCCGCTCCAGCGCCAGTGCCGCATCCTCCAGCTTGCCGGATTTCGGCCGGAGCGCGATCTGGCCCATATGCGAGACGTCGAACAGGCCGGCGCTGCTGCGGGTATGCAGATGTTCCCTGAGCACGCCGGCTCCGAACTGCACCGGCATGTCATAAGTGGCAAAGGGCACCATTTTGCCGCCGCTTGCGACGTGCAGGGCGTGCAGCGGGGTTTGCTTTCGCGATGGCGGAGAGGTAGATCGACCTTCGGTCACAAGCAGGGCCCTCGCGGATTTTCGAGGGGTGATTCCCTCAAAAACCCAGAAAGCCCCATCTGTCGCTGTGCCTGAGAGTATTATCCCGTCGGCGGGCACGTCCGGGTCAAGATCCCAGCGTACCTCTTTCCAGATGCTGTCCTGGTCACGAGGGTCCGTTTGCCTGAGAGTTTCCGGGGCGGTTGCTCCTTCGGCGCCGGCATCAAAGCCGATCTCTCCCGACGTGACTGTATCGAACAGATAGGAAGAAAACACAGGCGCGCCAAGGCTGTCAACGCAGGCGCAGCATCCGTCACAGGGTTTTGCGGCCGTGGCCGATTTTCCGAAGTTCGCATGGTCATGCAGGGCCTCCGAACCGTGCGGGCCAAGCCTCTGATCGGCCTGCACAGTTTCTGGACAGCGCTTGTACCCTTGTCTAAAAGCGGTGCGGAAAAGCGCGGTCGGCAGGGGCGGACACCCATCCTGCGTCCGGTCGCACGCGATATGACTTGGAAAAATAACGGCCGGCCGGGCTAATCCCGGACGGATTGCGATTGGACCGATATGAGCGGCGTTAACGAGATCAGGTCGACATTTCTTAAATTCTTCGCCGATGACGGCCACGAAATCGTGCCGTCGTCGCCGCTGGTGCCGCGCAACGATCCGACGCTGATGTTCACCAATGCCGGCATGGTACAGTTCAAGAACGTCTTTACCGGCGTCGAGAAGCGCCCTTACGTGCGCGCCACCACTTCTCAGAAATGCGTGCGTGCGGGGGGCAAGCACAACGATCTCGACAATGTCGGCTATACCGCGCGGCATCACACCTTTTTCGAGATGCTCGGCAATTTCTCGTTCGGCGACTATTTCAAGGATCACGCCATCGAACTGGCGTGGAAGCTGGTGACCAGGGAATTCGGCCTGCCGAAGGACAAGCTCACCGCCACCGTCTATGTCGACGACGACGAGGCGTTCGGTCTGTGGAAGAAGATCGCGGGCCTTCCCGAATCGCGGATCATCCGCATCGCGGGCTCCGACAATTTCTGGCAGATGGGCGATACCGGCCCGTGCGGGCCGTGCTCGGAAATCTTCTACGACCATGGCGACAAGATCTGGGGCGGCCCGCCGGGTTCGCCGGAAGCCGATGGCGACCGCTTCATCGAAATCTGGAATCTCGTGTTCATGCAATACGAGCAGGTCTCCCCGGGCGTTCGCCATCCGCTGCCGAAGCCGTCGATCGACACCGGCGCAGGCCTTGAGCGCGTTGCAGCCGTCCTTCAGGGCAAGCACGACAATTACGACATCGATCTTTTTGTCGCGCTGATACGCGCGATCTCCGAATTGACCGGCGCCGATCCGCAAGGCGATCAAAAGGCCTCGCTGCGCGTGATTGCCGACCATTTGCGCGCGTCGTCGTTCTTGATTGCCGACGGTGTATTGCCCTCAAACGAGGGCCGCGGTTACGTGCTGCGCCGGATCATGCGTCGCGCCATGCGCCATGCGCAATTGCTCGGCGCCAGGGAACCCCTGATGTATCGGCTGGTCTGGGCACTGGTGCGTGAAATGGGCCAGGCCTATCCGGAGCTGGTGCGCGCCGAGAACCTGATCGAGGAAACCTTGCGGCAGGAAGAAACGCGATTCCGCAAGACGCTGGAACGCGGCCTTTCGATCCTCGACGAGAAGAGCGTCTCCTTGAAGAAGGGCGACATGTTCGACGGCGACACCGCGTTCACGCTGTACGACACCTATGGCTTTCCACTCGATCTCACCCAGGATGCGCTGCGCAACCGCGGGATCAGCGTCGACGTCGCCTCCTTCACCGACGCGATGGACCGGCAGCGCGCGAAAGCGCGCGCGGCCTGGGCGGGAAGCGGCGATACCGCCAGCGAAGCCGTCTGGTTTCCGCTGCGTGAAAAACTCGGCGCCACGGAATTTCTCGGCTATGAGACCGAAGGCGCCGAGGGCGTCGTCGGCGCGCTGGTAAAAGACGGCAAGGAAGTCGCGCGCCTCACCAAGGGGGAGAGCGGCGCGGTCGTTCTGAACCAGACGCCGTTTTATGCCGAGTCCGGCGGCCAGGTCGGCGATACCGGTGTCCTGACCGGCGAGGGGGTGCGCTTTCGCGTCACCGATACGCAGAAAAAGGCCGGCGATCTCTTTGTTCATCTCGGCACCGTCGAGCAGGGCACGCTTGCGCCCGGGACCGCCCTGCAGCTTGAGCTCGATCATCTAAGGCGCGCCTCGATCAGAGCCCACCATTCGGCGACGCATCTGTTGCACGAGGCGTTGCGCCAGGTGCTCGGCGATCACATCGCCCAGCGCGGTTCGCTGGTGGCGCCGGACCGGCTGCGTTTCGACTTTGTCCATCCAAAGCCGATCACACCGGAAGAGCTCGCCCGCGTCGAGGATATCGCCAATGAGGTGGTGCTCGAAAATGACGAGGTCACCACCCGCCTGATGGCGGTGGACGATGCGCGCGAAGCCGGCGCCCGTGCGTTGTTCGGTGAAAAATATGGCGACGAGGTGCGCGTGGTTTCGATGGGGCGAGGCGCGCGCGAGCACGGTGCCAACGCGCTCGGCTGGTCGGTGGAACTATGTGGCGGGACCCATGTGCGTCGCACCGGCGATATCGGCCTCATTTCAGTGGCCAGCGAAAGCGCGGTGTCGTCCGGGGTTCGCCGCATCGAGGCGTTGACGGGACGTTATGCGCGCAAACACGCCAACGATACGATGCAGCTCGCGAAGTCCGCGGCCTCGGAACTGCGCGCGCCGCTTGAGGAGATGCCGGCGCGGATCGCGACGCTTTTGGAAGAGCGCAAGAAGCTCGAGCGCGATCTGTCGGAGGCGCGCAAGAAACTGGCAATGGGCGGCGGTGTGGCCGCCTCGAACGGATCGGCGGCGGGGCTTGCGGGCATCCGCGAGGTCGGCAACGTCAAGCTGATGGCGCGCGCGGTCGAAGGCATCGAAATGAAGGATCTCAAAAGCCTTGCCGATGACGGCAAGAGGCAGCTTGGCTCCGGCGTGGTGGCCATCGTCGGCGTCACCGGCGACGGCAAGGCCGGCGTGGTCGTCGGCGTCACCTCCGATCTTACCTCGCGCTACAACGCGGTCGATCTGGCGCGCGTCGCCTCGGTTGTGCTGGGCGGCAAGGGTGGCGGTGGCCGGCCCGACATGGCGCAGGCCGGCGGACCCGATGGCGCCAAGGCGGATGCGGCGCTCTCAGCGATCGAAAAGGCCATGGCCGACGTCTAATCCTGGCCAGCGGGCCGAATTATTGAGGAATATCAAGTCCCGGGCCGTGCAAGGGACTAGGTTTGGATTTCCTCTTATCTCCAGAGTTCACGTCGGAGGGCGCTCATGAAGATACGCGAACTTGGAAAAGACGCAGGGCATCGGTAGTGGCGATCTTTTCGCGCACAGGGCGGCTGAACGACCCCGATCTTCGGGATCGCCTTTACGAACTGCTCGAACACGATCATCTGCCTAGTGCCGTCGGCTCAAGCTTCGTACGGCTGATCATTGCCCTCGTCATTATCGACGTGCTGGCCATGATCTTTGCGTCGGTGCCGGAATTCGAAGCGCGTTTCGGCTTGCTTTTCTCAACGATCAAGGTCGGTGCGGTGCTGGTGTTTGGGCTCGAATATGTGGCCCGGCTGTGGAGCGTGGTCGGCCATTCGCCAGGGAAGAAATCGCCGGCACAGGACCGCATCGAATATGCCCTGTCGAGCCTCGGCATCATCGATCTGTTGGCCTTTTTGCCGGCGGCGATCGTGCTCATCGTGGGAGACCGCGCCGCGCTGGCGCTGGTCGGCGTGCTGCCGTTCTTCAAACTCGTGCGGTATTCGCCGGCGATGCGCTCGCTGCTGGCCGCGCTTCACGCCGAGCGGCGAACGCTGTTCGGCTGCGTTGTGATCCTGGCCGGCGCGGTGCTGGTGTTCGCTTCGCTGCTTTATGCCATCGAACACGACGTGCAGCCCGACAAATTAGGCACCCTTCCCCAAGCCATGTGGTGGGCAATCGTGACGTTGGGCACCGTCGGTTACGGCGATGTCGTACCGGTGACACCCCTGGGCAAGATGGTGTCGGTCTTCGCCATTATCGGCGGCCTGGCGATGATCGCACTGCCGGTGGCGATCATCTCCACCGCCTTTGCCGACGAGGTGAGGCGGCGCGATTTCGTGGTGACGTGGGGGATGCTGGCGCGGGTGCCGTTGTTCTCGCATCTTTCCGCAACCGAAATCGCCGACATCATGCGGCTGTTGCGGGCGCAGACCATCGAGTCCGGCGAGATCCTTGTACGGCGTGGAGATATCGCGTCCTCGATGTATTTCATCACCGCGGGCGAGGTCGAGATTGTATTGCCGAACCGGCGTGTGCGGCTTTCGGACGGCACGTTCTTTGGCGAAATCGCGCTTCTGCATCAGACCAATCGAACCGGCACGGTGACGGCGATGCGCAAGACGAGGCTCCTGGTGCTCGATGCCCAGGACTTCCACGCGCTGCTCCAGCGCGTGCCCGCGCTCGCCTCGCATGTTCACAAGACGGCAAAAGCGCGCCTTGCGGAGCTCGGCGGCGATCTCGCTACCGCCGAACTCGTCCAACCCGCGCATGACGACCAGCCGGTAGCGAAATAGGCTCCGAACGCTAATTCTTGTCGAGATACGGCGCGACGACTTCCTGCGTTTCCTTGCTCGGCACCACCGGCACAATCTCGAAGGTCGTGCCGAGCCCCTGGCAGTTTAGAATCCATTCCTGAAGCAGCCGCGCGTCGTTGCATTCCATCAACTGGAAGCAGCGGTCGAAATTGGGTTCGATCCAGCTTCCGACGTAAGTGAGCCCTTCGGGAAACTTGATGCCGGAATCGCGAACGCGTTTGTAGACCGGAATCGGGTCGCGGTCTTTGAAGCGTTCGATCACCATGAAGAGCATGCGAAGTCCGTCCGCCAGCCGCAAAATTTAGAGGCGATCAGAGTAGCAAAGTGCGAAGCACCTCGTGTCCCGGACGCGGTGCAGCGTCCTTCACGCTGCACCGCAGAGCCGGGACCCACGCATCTCATGCGATGGACCCCGGATCAGCAGCGCACCGCTGACGCGCTGCGCAGCATCCGGGGAACGAGAAAACCCCCTTCGATCGGCTTCGCGAAGCCCTCTCGGCGCCCTCAACCCTTGCGCAAGAACACATATTCGGCGGAGTAGGGCGCGCTCTTGAACGCGCCTGCCTTATCGCAGGCACCCCCGAGCTTGCCGCCTTTGGTGTTGATCCGCTGCACCGTGGTGACCCCCGACAGGACGCCGCTGCCGCGCGAGGAGACCACCTGAAGCTTCAGCCAGGCGATATCGTCGGCGCTTGCTCCCGGCGCGTTACCGACAACCTTGCCGACCACCGCGCTGCCGTCGCTGTGTTCCCAGTTCGGCCCGGCATAATGCCGCCCGATCGTCTTGCCGTCGACCAAAAGCGTGGCAATCGGTTCGCGGAACGCCCAGCCGAGCTTGCCGTCGGCGCCCGCCTTGCATTCATAGACTTGCGCGCCTTCGGCGTGCACGCTGAGCACGGTGGCTTCTCCCGGCGCCGCGATGGCGTCGGGAAGCGATGTCTGGGCGGCCGAAACGCCGACACTCGCCGCCATCGAAAGCAACGCAAGGGCGGCGCTCCTGGCCAATGGGGTGCCCATCATGCCGCCATCGCCTTGGTAAGATTCTCCGCCACCTTGTCGAGGAAGCCGGTGGTGGACAGCCAGCGCTGGTCGGCGCCGACCAGAAGCGCGAGGTCTTTGGTCATGAAGCCGGCCTCGACGGTCTCGACGCAGACCTTCTCGAGCGTCGCTGCGAATTTCGCGAGTGCATCGTTGTTGTCGAGCTTGGCGCGATGCGAAAGTCCGCGCGTCCAGGCGAAGATCGAGGCGATCGAGTTGGTCGAGGTTTCCTTGCCCTTCTGGTGCTCGCGGTAATGCCGCGTCACGGTGCCGTGGGCGGCTTCCGCCTCCACGGTCTTGCCGTCCGGGGTCATCAGCACTGAAGTCATCAGGCCGAGCGAACCGTAGCCCTGCGCAATGGTGTCGGACTGCACGTCGCCGTCGTAGTTCTTGCAGGCCCAGACGTAGCCGCCGGACCACTTCATCGCGGCGGCGACCATGTCGTCGATCAGACGATGCTCGTAGGTGATCTTCTTGGCGTCGAACTGCGCCTTGAACTCCTTGTCGAAAATCTCCTGGAAGATGTCCTTGAAGCGTCCGTCATAGACCTTGAGGATGGTGTTCTTCGTCGAGAGATAGACCGAGTAATTCTTCGAAAGTCCCATGTTGAGCGAGGCGCGGGCGAAATCGGCGATGGAATCGTCGAGATTGTACATTTCCATGGCAACGCCCGGTCCGGGCGCCTTGAACACTTCGCGCTCGATCACGGTGCCGTCGTCGCCCACGAATTTCATCGTCAGCACGCCCTTGCCGGGAAATTTGAAATCAGTGGCGCGGTACTGGTCGCCGAAGGCGTGGCGGCCGATGATGATCGGCTTGGTCCAGCCCGGCACCAGGCGCGGCACGTTCCGGCAAATGATCGGCTCGCGGAACACCACGCCGCCAAGGATGTTGCGGATGGTGCCGTTCGGCGATTTCCACATTTCCTTCAGGCCGAATTCCTTCACCCGGGCTTCGTCGGGGGTGATGGTCGCGCATTTGACGCCAACGCCGACCTTCTTGATGGCGTTGGCGGCATCGACCGTGACCTGGTCGTTGGTCTTGTCGCGGTATTCCATCCCGAGGTCGAAATACATCAGGTTGATATCGAGGAACGGGGTGATCAGCTTGTCCTTGATGTACTGCCAGATGATCCTGGTCATCTCGTCGCCATCGAGTTCGACGACGGGGTTGGTCACCTTGATTTTTGCCATGGGGAATAGGGCCTTTATGGAATGGCGCGTTTTCAGCGGTCAGGATTCGAAAGCCGGTTATTGCACCCGCGCTATAGCACCGCCGACGCCTTGGCGAAAGCCAAGGCGTTATGCAGTTTTAGCCCATCTTTTGGTCTAGGGCCTTGGTTCTGATTGACCAGAACCGGGGCTCTATTTTGTCCTTGATGCGAACCGGTATCCACCCCGGATCAAGTCCGAGGGCATGCTTCGCTTGAAAACACTCTAGAACGCCGCCTGGGTCGCGGTGCCGGCCACGATATACCAGGTGATGAAGAGGCCGCAGATCAATGCACCCGGCAGGCTCGAGCCGGTACGCCGCCAGGTGAACGTGGCGATGATGGCGGCGATCGCGAAAAGCGGCACGAACTGGATGGCGATGATGGTCGAAAGCGGCACGAAGGCCGGGTCTGGCAGGGGATTGAACAGTTTTCCCGACAGCCACAGCGTAGCGTATTGCAGGCCCACGAGCACGATGAAGCCCAGGGTCAGCGCCAGGATATTGGTCAGGTAGAGTGCCGCGCGCGGCGCCCCCAGGCTCGAGAAATTCCGGTGCAGCACGTGAAGTGCGACCACGAAAAACGCCGTGAACGGCAACAGATAGATCAGGAAAATCAGGAACTGCTTTGCGCTCATCAGCTTCAGCGCCACGATCCAGAACCGGAAGTCGATCTTGAAGGCGAGATCCGCCAGCCACAGCGCCGCATAGCCGACGATCACCGTGATCAAGGCGATCAGGATTGAAGGCCCGATGATCCCGCTCCGGCGCACGTGCTTGGGCGCGAACGGCATCAAGACGAGCGCGATCAACCCGTTGATCAACGCCCAGACCATGATCTGGTTGGTGATCCCCTGGGGCAAATAGTGGGAAGGCGTCACGAAAGTGCCGCCCAGCGCGAAAGCCGGGTAATAAGTCAGCGCGGGAATGAAGGCGGATAGAATGAAGGCGGTGGTCCAGCGGCGGCCGCTGGATGCGACCTGTGCTGGCGCGGAGGCGGCCTCGGGCGCTCTCAGGCGGGAGAAGACCGGCACCTCGAGCAGGCCGTCGAACACCCCGAGCAAGAGCACGACAAAGCCGATCAGCGCGACCAGCGTGCCGATCTCCTTGCGGAACCAGATCTGGTCATCGGAGGGGCGCGGCGTGCCACCCTGCAAGGTCTTGGCAAACCAGTCGAGGCTGTAGCCGATCGCCTGAGGCGAAATATGCTCGGCCGGGTGCGTAATCGCCGGCGTGTACAGCACCCTTGCTGTGCCTTGCGCGGCGTCGCCATAGGCCTTGCCGGGTTCGACCGCCGCTTGCGTGCCAAACAGCTTCCAGAGTTTTGGACTCTGCGTGACGTCGCGCGCCTTCTCGACGCCCCACATCAGCGTCGGGAATTCCTCGTATTGGGCGAACACCAGCGCGACATTGCGCGGCCAGGTCGCGGTGCCCTCGGCGGCAAACGGTGCGCCGGTCGAGGAGCCCTCCAGCACCATCGACTTGTAGTCATTGGGCATGGCGGAAGCAGCGGCAAGCACGGTCCAGCCGCCCATCGAATGGCCCTCCAGCCCGATATTGTTCTTGTCGACGATGTCGAGACTGCGGAGATAAGCGAGCCCGTCGGGGCCGCCAAAACCGTTGGCGAAAGCCGGACCATCGCTATAGCCGTGGCCGGTCTGGTCGAGTGCCAGCACCACGTAACCCCTGCGGGCAAATTCGATGGCAAAACCGTCCTGGGTTTCGCGCGAGTTGATGTAGCCGTGCACGGCCAGAATACCTGGCGCCGGCGTCTGGGCGGTCGCGTTCGGCGGAATGTAAAGCAGGGCGCTCATGGTGTTGCCCTTGGCGCCCGCAAAACGCACATCCTTGATCTGGATGCCGCCCGAGGTTTGCGTCACATAAGCGAGCACTCCGCCAGCCAAAATCAGAATCGCGCCGACAATCGCCAATGACCAATTGCGAAGCATGGTTGCCTCCCTCCCTTGAGCCCCAACGCCTTAGGAACCGGCGTCTACGTTCGTTTTGATTTTGATTGACAGCCTATCCGAAAGGCAAAGCTTCGCAAGCGACGGTTGCGATGATGTGCGTTTGTTCCGAACGAGGGACAGGAAGTTTTACTAAGCCGATTATATTGCTTGAGAAATTCTCCCAAGCCGGCGAATTGGAGGGGCTGGTTCGTCCGCGACGTGGAATCAGCTTGATCCGACGCTGATTCAAAATCTTCAGAACCAGAATCAAGAACGCTTGACGCAACGCTCATCGCCTTCGCCGCCCTCCGGCAGGTCGCGGCGACGATTGCGACAGACGCCGACGCGGGACATTACCCGCGGGATGCCGGAGCATTCGCTTGGCGCCGCCCGAACCAGATTCGCCGAAGCAGCCCGTCGCGCAGAAAAAACTGATGATAGAGCGCGGCCACCAGATGCAGGCCGATGAGGGCGGCTAGCGCCGCGGCAATATTTCCATGCGCGATCCGCGTTGGGTAGATCAGGAGTGACGGCGGCAAGGGAGCGCTGCTTGCTCCGAACACGATCAGATTGAGGCCGGATATCACCGAAGTCGCCAGACCCGTGGCGGCCATGAGGAGGATGAGAACGTAGAATGCGTAATGCGTGAGCACCGCGAACCGGTCGAGCGCGGGATAATTTGTGGCCGCCGCCGTCGGTTTCGCGGTGAAAATCCGCAAGACAAGGCGAAGCGCCATCAGCACGAAGATCGCCATTCCGCCGGCCATGTGCAGGCGCAGGAGGCCGATCTTTTGCGGATCGGAGTTCGCCATCGGCGCGATCTTGAAATAGCCCAGCATCAGGGTGCCGATGATGAGGACGGCCAACACCCAATGAAGCAGGACGATAAGCGGATGGTATCTGGTCACGGGGGTCTGTTCAGGCATCGGGAGGAATCCTTGTTTCTATGGTTGCCGCAGACGGACCCACGCCGTATAGCCTCCGTACCATGGTACGGAGTCAAGACATGAAGGCGGTAACGATAGCGGGACTGGCCCGCGAGGGCGGGGTTGGCGTTGAAACGATTCGCTACTATCAGCGCCGCGGTTTGTTGAAGACACCCCAGCGAAAAGATGGTGGCAGCGTCCGCCGCTATGGCGGGGAGGACATCCGTCGCCTGAGATTCATTCGTTCCGCCCAGGCCGCAGGTTTTTCCCTCGAACAGATCGCCGAGTTGCTCGCGCTGGATGCGAGCGACGATCGCCCGCGCGCCCGCGCACTGGCAAAGCAACGCATTTCAGCGCTCAACGCCAGGATTGCCGAGTTGAAAGCCGCGCGGGATTCGCTTCAGCGGCTGGCGCGGGCTTGCGATGCCGGAGAGGTTGGTCCATGCCCAATCATCGCAGCCTTCGACAAGGGCAAAAGTTTGTCGTCGGGCGGCACGCGTGATCGCGTGAGCCACCTTGACAGCCGGCGCGTGACAGGCATGCGATGGCGGCAGTGATTTGCCCGTCGTGCCAATCTGCCGCAGTTCGCTGCGATTGATCTCAACCCCAAATCATCGGCAGAATCCTCCGCATCCCGTGCCCACAAGAGGCGTTTCGCCATCGTCACGGACGTTGGGCGCGGGATGCGGTGGACGCGATGGTGTCGAGAGGCGAACGACACCAAAGCGGACGGCGAAGTCGTGTGGTCCTGATGCCTCGACGCCGGCATCAAGTTCTTGAGAAGCAAGCTTCTTGGGGATGACGGTGACAAGTAAGCCCGATTCACCGGGGAGATCACGAAGTAGACCGTTAAAATCATTGCGCAGGGAATGTCGGTTGAATCCGTCTGGACCTGTGGTGACTACGCTCGTGTGGTTTTTATTTTTCCCACGCGAGGCTACGGGTGCGGCGGGCACCCGGCATTCCCTGCGCCCTTTTCTCAGGAGGGACCGATCAACGCACGACTCGGACGTTTGCGTCGCGAGAAGGCGGACATGTGCCTGTCGGCAGGTCTGCTCGATTTCCGCGCGCTGGAGCATGATGAGAGGATGGACCACTTCTCCCTCGCCCCGCTTGCAGGGAGAGGGTCGGGGTGAGGGGGACTCTCCACGAGTCGAATTTGCGGAAAAAGCCCCTCACCCCACCCTCTCCCCGCGAAGGGCGGGGAGAGGGAGAAGAGGTCAGCTGCCGCTACGTATAGATTCAGCTTAATCTCATCATGCTCTGTTATCCGCGACTGTCGGGCCGCGTGCACGTCTTCCCAGCCGTGCTGGCCTTTACATCATGCGTCGGTACGCGACATAAACCGCTGCCGGGAAGAAGGAATTTCGCTCATCTGCCGCGCATTGTTAATCAAAGGGTGAAAAACGAAGATGTCCGGTTCGGGCACCGACAAGACCAAACAGGGCTTTGACCTCACCGGTCCCATTGTCATTCTGGTCGAGCCCCAGCTTGGCGAGAACATCGGCATGGCCGCGCGCGCCATGGGCAATTTCGCGCTGACGCGGCTTCGCATTGTCAACCCGCGCGACGGCTGGCCGAATGTTAGCGCGCAACGCGCCGCTGCCGGCGCCGACCAAATCCTGGCTCAGGCAGAACTGTTCGACACGGTCGAACACGCGGTCGCCGACTGTTCGTTGTTGTTTGCCACCACCGCCCGCGCCCATGATCAGGCCAAGCCCGTGGTCGGACCCGAGGCCGCCGCAGCGGAGATGGCCGGGCAGATCGCGGCCGGCGGCACAGTCGGCATTCTCTTTGGCCGCGAGCGCTATGGATTGCAAAACGAGGAGGTGGGGCTTGCCAACCGCATCATCACCTTTCCGGTCAATCCCGGCTTTGCGTCGCTGAACCTGGCGCAGGCGGTGCTCCTGATCGGTTACGAGTGGTTCAAGCGCGCCACCACCGGCGCCTTGCCGTTTGCAATGCCCGAACGCTCCGAGCCCGCCTCGCAACATCAGATACAGGCGTTCTTCGACAATCTGGTGCGCGAACTCGACAAGGTCGAATTCCTGCGACCGGCGGAGAAGCGCGAGACCATGCTGGTCAATTTGCGCAACATCTTCACTCGGATGAATCCGACCAAGCAGGACATGCACACCCTGCACGGGGTGGTGATGGCGATCGCGGAGGGCCGCAAGGGCCCGGCCAAGGGCGGTGTGCTCGATGGCGAGCGGGCGACGCGGCTTCGCGCGTTATTGGCCGAGCACGGGCAGGGCGCGAGCCCAGCGGAAAGCGGTACGGTGCGGGGGCTGGCGCGGCTGTTGCGACGCAATCCGACCGATGCCGAGCGCATCCTGTGGCAATCGCTGACCCGCGACCGCCGTTTCGCCGGCCAATTCAAGCGGCAGACCCCGGTCGGCCGGCATATCCCGGATTTTGTCTCCTTTGTGCACCGGATCGCGATCGAACTGGTCAATCCATGCGAAAACGACGCGATCGTGAAGGATCGCGCGGCGCGGCAGCTCTGGCTGGAAGCGCGCGGCTATCGGGTGGTCAGAATTGGAGTTGCGGAAGTCGAGGGCAGTCTTTCGGCCGAACTCGACCGGCTGGCAGCTTGCCTGCCGGGTGCTTCCTGACGCTGTGGCTGCCAGCGGGCGAAGCGAATTTCTCTACCGGTTGCCAGGACTAAGTGAGGCGGAATAGGGTTCAACACCAAGACCAACCAAAAACTCAGGGAGACCCCAAAATGCGTTCCGTCAAACTCGCAACTCTTGCCTCGATTTCGGTTCTTGCCGCCGCGCCGGCCCTGGCCCAGGCGCCTCAGGTTGAAAAGAACATCTCTATGGGCATGGCGCTTGCCATCATGCAGGGCGCGATCGAGCAATGCACCAAGGACGGATACAAGGTCTCCGTCACCGTCGTCGATAAGGGTGGCAATGTTGCCGGCCAGGTACGCGGCGACGGCACGAGCCCGCACACCATGGAGTTCAGCCGCCTGAAGGCCTACACCGCGCGAATCCGCAACCAGACCTCGCTCCAGACCATGAAGGAACTTCAGGATCCGGCCAGGGCCCCCCTCCGGCAGATTCCGGGCCTGGTCGGTGTCGGCGGCGGCGTTCCGATCCGGGCAGGCACGGAGGTGATCGGCGGCGTCGGCGTGTCGGGTGCGCCCGGCGGCGAAAAGGACGAAGTCTGCGCCAATGCGGGCATCGCCAAGGTCGAGGCCGCACTCAAATAGAGTACGGTTTTTTCCGGACGTAGGTGATTTCGAATTGGAGACGGCCGATGGCAGTAGATCGGGCAGGGCGGCGTCGCGCCGTCGGTCAGGTCAGATTGCCGCGAGCTGTTCCGGCGCGTTGCCCGCGCGTCCTTGCCTCTTCAACTTCGAGGGCGCGAACAGCGAGCACGCGGCCAGTCCTGCCGTGTCGGCAACGCCGGGATCGCGCGACACCATGGCGGCGACGATCGCGCCGTCCATCAGGAGCGCAAGCTGATGCGCGAGCACCTGCGGTTCAGCGGCACCCATCTCAACGGCGAGCTTCTCGATATAGGCGAGGACGACCTTCTTGTGCCTCATCGCGATCGCGCGAAGTTGCTTCTGATCCTTGTCGTGCTCACCCACGGCGTTGATGAAGGGGCAGCCGTAGAAGCGCTCCTGGCGAAACCAGTCCTTCAGCGCCGGGAAAATTCGCGCAAGCTTGGTTTGCGGGCTCCCGCCGCCGGATTCGATCGTGCCGATGAACCATTCGCGCCACTGCTTGCCCTCGGTCTCGAGCACGGCATGCACGAGGTTGTTCTTGGATCCGAACAGTTTGTAAAGCGTGGTCTTCGCCGTGCCGGCTTCATTGATGATGGCGTCGATGCCGGTCGCGTTGATGCCGTTCTTGCAGAATAGCAGCGTCGCGGCGCTCAGTAATCGCCCGCGCGCCAACTCGTCGTCACCGGCGTCGTTATGAGCGGCGGAGCGCTTCTTTGAAGATGATTTGCCCATGGCCTCAGTTAATCCAACTGGACCTTACTCATCAAGTCGCATCTTTCTGCGCGCAAATTGATCTCGGCTGCCGGTACTTGCATCGCGATTGAGCAGTTCCCGCTGGTCAATGTGAAAGCAAGCAGAGCTAAGCGGCTTCATCACTTCAGTTTTCTTCCTGTGCCTTCGCTTGGCACGCTTCATGCAGGATACAGACCGTTCGGTATCCTGCCTCCCAGGGAGAAAACTCAATGACCGCGGTCGCTCAGAAAACAGCGCTTACAGGCTGTCTCGCCCCAATCGACAAGCAAGGGCTGGAGCAGCTCATCGCCAGTGGCAAGGCCAATCCGAAGGTAATCAAGACCTTGAAATGCAAGACGGTGGCCGAAGGCAAGTTCCGCCACGCCAACTATATCCGCAGCCTTCCACCTTACATCGTCGACGAGCCGCCGGGCCTTCTCGGCGATGACACCGCGCCCAATCCGTCCGAGGCGTCGCTTGCGGCGCTCGGTTCATGCCTGGCGGTCGGGCTGCATGCCAACGCGGTGCACCGCGGCTGGATCGTCAACAAGCTCGAGCTTGAACTCGAGGGTGACCTCAACATCACCGCGGTCTGGGGCACCGGCGATGTCAGCGAGAAGCCGGTCGGCTTCACCGATGTCCGCGTCAAGGTCGAAATGGAATGCGAGGGCATTCCGAAAAGCGAGATCGACGCGCTGGTGACTCACGTCAAGAAATGGTCGCCGGTCGCCAACACTTTTACGCGCCCGGTCAACCTCGAGGTCCGTGCTTCGTAAAGCCATAGAAAGCCAGGTTGTTGCGGAGGGGTCTCATGGGTTCATTGGCAGTGTCCCGGCGTGCGGTCGAAGACGCGCTGCCTTCGGTGTCGATCACCGATCAGGTCGCGGCCATCGCACGCAAGAACCTTGCTCCCATCGCGACAGCGATCGACGCTGGAAGCATCTATCCGGAGGAACTGCTCCGCCGCCTCGGTGATGTCGGCGCCTGGGCGAGCCACCAACCAAAGAATGGCGCAGCCGATCTGCGCTGCGCCATTCAGTCGATCGCAGCGCTCGGCGAAGTCTGCGGCGCAACCGCCTTCATGGCGTGGTGCCAGAACACGCTGGTCTGGTACGCGGCGAATTCTGACAATCCGAAGCTGATCGCCAGATTCGGCGACAAATTCGCGACCGGGCAGATTCTCGGCGGCACCGGTCTTTCTAATCCCATGAAAAGCTTCTTCGGAATCGAGAAGCTGAAACTCAGGGGCCGCAAGGTCGATGGCGGTTACATCGTCAAGGGCGCGCTGCCCTGGGTGTCGAACCTCGGGCCCGGACATTTCTTCGGCACCATCTTCGAGCGCGAGGATGAGCCCGGAAGCATCGTGATGTTCCTCGCCGATTGCTCCGATCCCGGAGTTACCCTGCAGCCATGCAAGCAGTTCCTTGCAATGGATGGCACCGGCACTTACGGCGTGCAATTCCGCGACGTCCTTGTGCCGGACGACCTCATCCTGGCCGACCCGGCCGGGCCCTTCGTGAAGAAGATTCGCGCAGGCTTCATCCTGCTACAGGCAGGAATGGCCACAGGCCTGATCAGGGATTGCATCAGCATCATGAACGAAGTCGATGCGCCGCTCGGCCACGTCAATCGCTATCTGCCGCAACAACCAGTCAACTTTCGCGAATTGCTTTCGGAGCTCGAAACGGAAGCCATGGCGCTGGCCGGCGATCCCTACAATGAGGAGGACAATTATTGGCGCAAGGTCGTCGCACTTCGGCTGCGCGCGGGCGAAGCGAGTGTCGCGGCAGCTCATGCCGCAATGCTCCATTGCGGCGCGCGCGGCTACCTCATGAGCCATCGCGCCCAGCGGCGGCTTCGCGAGGCCTATTTCGTCGCCATTGTCACGCCCGCCACCAAACAACTGCGCAAGATGTTGGCAGACATGTGAAGTTTTCGACTCGACCCAATCTGCAACCGCAAAAACAGGAGAGGCTGCCATGACGGACGTTCTGATTTCTGCCAGCGAACTCGCCGAACTCATCACCAAGGAGCCGTGTGTCATCATCGACACCCGAAATCCGGACGCCTATGGCGCGGGGCACATCCCCAACGCCGTGAATGTGCACGAGATCTTCACCTACCTCGCCACATCGACGCCGGAAGGCATGAACGAGCTGAAGACGAAGTTCGGCGAAGCCTTCGGCAAGGCCGGGCTGTCGGGCAAGGAAACCGCCGTCATCTACGAACAGTCGATGAATTCCGGCTTCGGCCAATCCTGCCGCGGCTATTACCTCCTGACCATGCTCGGCTATCCCAAGATCAAGGTCTTGCACGGCGGCTACGACGCCTGGGTAGCCAAGGGATTGCCGGTCACGACTGGCGTGCCGACGCCCAAGCCCGCGTCGTTCTCGATCGTGCCGGAGGCCAGCGACATCCTGATCGACGCCAAGACAATGCTGGCCGCACTCGGCAAGCCCGGCATCGCTTTGCTGGATGTTCGCGATGTCGACGAGTGGATCGGTGATAGTTCTTCTCCTTACGGAAAAGACTTCTGCCCGCGCAAGGGACGTATTCCCGGTGCCGTCTGGCTTGAATGGTACCGGATGATGAAACCGACGGCAGAAGGTCCGCGCTTCAAATCCAAGGATGAAATCCTGGCCGAATGCGCAACCGTCGGTATCACGCCAAGTACGCCGGTCTACCTTTATTGCTTCAAGGGCGCGCGGGCGTCCAACACGTTCCTTGCGCTGAAGAATGCGGGCGTGAAGGACGTGCGGATGTATTTCGGCTCATGGAACGAATGGTCGCGCGATCCGGCCCTCCCGATCGAGGAAGGTCTGCCGACCGAAGCCAGGCTGACCGAAAAAGCGGCATAGAAAGTGCATGTTTTTTCGTCGCTCGGCCGTTTTGTACGGCCGGGCGGTGAATCCGCGGACGTGGCGGGATTTGCCTTCGTCATCCCGCCACTGCGCGAGGAAGAATAAACATGTCCACTTTCGACGATCCCTTCGATGCCGACCGCGCGCTTTCGCGAGCAGGCTGCGTGTGCGGCCAGCATCGGTGCGAGGCCGAACACGAGCAGGCGACCTTGGCGTTTCGTTGCGAGCCGGCTGCAAATGCCGAGAAACGTTACGAGGGTGTCGTTGCATCGGCCGTGATGCGCGCGATATTTCCAAGGGACGTCGCGCGGCGAGCGTTCCTGAAATCGGTCGGCGCCTCAACCGCACTTGCCGCCATCTCTCAATTCTTCCCGCTCAAGACGGCGACCGAGGCGTTCGCGGAAGCAGGCAGCCCGGAAAAGAAGGATTTGAAGGTTGGTTTCATCCCGATCACGTGCGCGACGCCGATCATCATGGCGGCGCCGCTCGGCTTCTATGCCAAGCACGGCCTCAACGTCGAGGTGGTCAAGACGGCGGGCTGGGCGGTGGTTCGCGACAAGACCATCAACAAGGAATATGACGCCGCTCACATGCTGGCGCCGATGCCGATCGCGATTTCGCTGGGTCTTGGCGCGCAGGCGATTCCGTTTGCGGTGCCGGCGATCGAGAACATCAACGGCCAGGGCATTACGCTTGCGATCAAGCACAAGAACAAGCGCGATCCAAAGGACTGGAAGGGCATGAAGTTCGCCATTCCGTTCGATTATTCGATGCACAATTATTTGCTGCGCTATTATCTCGCCGAGCACGGCCTCGACCCCGATACCGATGTGCAGTTGCGTTCGGTGCCGCCGCCGGAAATGGTCGCCAATCTCCGCGCCGAGAATATCGACGGCTTCCTTGCCCCCGACAATGTCTGCCAGCGCGCGATCTATGACGGCGTCGGCTTCATGCACATTCTATCCAAGGAAATATGGGACGGGCATCCCTGCTGCAGCTTTGCGGCGAGCCGGGAATTCATCACGGGATCGCCGAACAGCTTCGCGGCGCTGACGCGCGCGATCCTCGATGCGACCGCGTACGCCTCGAAGGCGGAGAACCGCAAGCAGATTGCCGAAGCCATTGCCCCCGCGAACTACATCAACGCGCCGGTCACCGTGCTGGAACAGGTCCTGACCGGGACCTATGCGGACGGGCTCGGCGGCATCAAGACCGACGCCAAGCGCGTCGATTTTGATCCATTCCCCTGGCAATCCTTCGCAGTCTGGATGCTCACGCAGATGAAGCGTTGGGGCCAGGTCAAGGGTGACGTCGATTACAAAGCGATCGCCGAGCAGGTTTATCTGGCGACCGACACGCGCAAGGCGATGGTCGAGATGGGACTGGTGCCGCCGGCTTCGTCCTACAAGTCGTTCTCGGTGATGGGCAAAACTTTCGATCCGGCAGCGCCTGAGGATTATCTCAACAGCTTCAAGATCAGGAAATCGTCGTGAGTACCGCAGTAGCGACAGGCTTCTTTGTCCCTCCCGCCACGAGCTCTTGCGAGTGGCGGGGAGGGCCGGCGTCGTGGACGCCGGGGTGGGGGGTGTTTCCGCAAAAGGATTTCCCCTATCTCCGAACCCTCCGCGCCGCTTCGCTTCGTTGCGCGGAGGGAGGGGAGCAGACAAGACAATGACCTCCCTTCGCTTTCGCGCGGCGATCGTCTCGATCGCGTTGTTCATCGCCTTCGTCAGCGTCTGGCACATCGCCACGCGCAGCACCAATGCGGTCGCCGGCATGACCCCGGAATATGCCAAGCTGATGGGAGTGACGGCGACGTCGGGAAAATCGGTGATGCCGGGTCCACTCGATGTCGGCGCCAAATTGTGGGAGCACGTCAAGCGGCCGTTCTACGATAATGGCCCGAACGACAAGGGGTTGGGCATCCAGCTCGGCTATTCGATCGGCCGCGTCGGCCTCGGTTATCTCCTGGCCGTGCTTGTTGCGATCCCGCTCGGGTTCCTGATCGGGATGTCGCCCCTGATCAACCGGGCGCTCGATCCTTTCATCCAGGTTTTGAAACCAATCTCGCCACTCGCCTGGATGCCGCTCGCGCTCTACACCATCAAGGATTCCGGTCTGTCGGCGATCTTCGTGATCTTCATCTGTTCGGTTTGGCCGATGCTGCTGAATACTGCGTTCGGCGTTGCCGCCGTGCGCAGGGAATGGATCAACGTCGCGCGTACACTGGAAGTCGGAACGCTCCGGCGCGCCTTCACCGTCATTCTTCCGGCTGCTGCGCCAACCATTCTCACGGGGATGCGGATTTCGATCGGAATTGCGTGGCTTGTGATCGTTGCCGCCGAAATGCTCGTCGGCGGCACCGGCATCGGCTACTTCGTATGGAACGAGTGGAACAATCTCTCGATCACGAACGTCATCATCGCCATTCTCCTGATCGGAATCGTCGGCATGCTGCTCGATCAAATTCTGGCGCGCTTCACCCGCATGGTCACGTTCCCGGAATGATGCGATGACCGAGAAATTCATTTCAATCGAAGCGATCGCCAAGCGCTATCCCGGCCCTGGCGGTGGGCAGGTAGCCGTCTTCGAGGATCTCTGGCTGTCGATGCGGCGCGGCGAATTCGTCTGCGTGATCGGCCACTCCGGTTGCGGCAAGACCACGGTACTCAACATCCTTGCCGGCCTTGATACGACGAGCGAAGGCGCCGTGATCGTGGACGGACAGGCGATCGAAGGTACGAGCCTTGACCGCGCCGTGATCTTCCAAAGCCATGCGCTATTGCCCTGGCGCACTGTGCTCGGCAATGTCGCCTATGCCGTAACGTCGAAATGGCGCAGTTGGGACCGCGCCAGGGTGAGGGCGCACGCCCAGACGTTTATCGATCTTGTGGGTCTGACCGGCGCCGAGCACAAGCACCCCTCGGAACTCTCCGGCGGCATGAAGCAGCGCGTCGGAATTGCCCGCGCACTCTCGATCACGCCGAAGATCATGCTTATGGACGAGCCGTTCTCGGCGCTCGACGCGCTGACCCGCGGCACCTTACAGGACGAGGTTCGCCGCATTTGCCTCGAGACCGGGCAGACCGTGTTCATGATCACCCACGACGTCGATGAGGCGATATATCTGGCCGACAGGATTTTCCTGATGACCAATGGCCCCGGCGCCGTGCTGGCCGAGATCGTGGAGAATCCGTTGCCGAAGGACCGCGGCCGGGCTGATTTGCACCGCCATCCTTATTATTATGCGGTACGCAATCACATCGTCGATTTTCTGGTCACCCGCAGCAAGAGCTTTGCGGCTGAAACACCCGATCATGATCCCCGCAACGTGCCGGTGGTACGGATCGGGAAATCGGAATTGGTGATCGCTTCCGTGTCGGACGGGCCACATCAGGAAATAAGGCAGACGTCGTGGCCAGGCTTGTCTCGGCCATCCACATCTTCGTAATGTGAAAGAGACATGGATTGCCTACAATCAAAGCTTACCCAAGGGAGAGACACATGAATCGATCCGACCTCACCGAAAAGCTGCTCGACATCAAGCGCGAGAAAGGCTGGACCTGGAAACACATCTGCGAAAAGATCGGCGGCTATTCCGAGGTGCTGATCGTCGGCGCAATCCTCGGCCAGATGAAGCTGACCAAGCCCCAGGCCGCGAACGCTGCCGAGCTATTCGGTCTTTCCAAATCCGAAACCGCGATGCTCAACGAGGTGCCGATGCGCGGTGTGCCGATGCCGCCGGCCGATCCCTTGATCTACCGGTTCTACGAGTTGGTGATGGTCAATGGTCCCGCCTGGAAGGCCCTGATCGAAGAGGAATTCGGCGACGGCATCATGTCGGCGATCGATTTCGACATGGTTATCGAGCGGCTGCCCAATCCGAAGGGCGACCGGGTCAGGCTCACGATGTCGGGCAAGTTCCTGCCGTACAAATATTATGGCGCCAGCGGCAACGTGCCGGAATATGGTTTCAAGGAAGGGTGAGGTTGCCGTCGCGCTGTGACGACAACGTCATTGTCATTTGAGGTTTGCGCTGAACGCGCCTGGGTTCGAACTTAACGCTGCCCGGCAAACGCGCTTCGCAACTCCTGAATCGGAGCCATCTCGCGAATATAAGTGAAGGAACCCCGCTCCTTCATCTCGCGGGCGCATTTGAGAAAGGCGGCGAGGACGACGCGCGACAGCGCGCCGCCGACGCTGATCCGCTTGACGCCCGCGGCGGACAATTGTTCGACCGTCAGCGTCGGGTCGGCGAAGCCCATCACGAGGTTGAAGGGCTTTTTGATCGCCGATAACACCGTTCTAACAGTCGGGAGATCACGGACGCCAGGCGCATATAGCACGTCGGCGCCCGCGGCCTCGAAAGCCTGCAGCCGCCGAATGGTATCATCGAGGTCGTTGCGACCGTACAGGAAGTTCTCCGCCCTTGCAGTCAGCGTGAAAGGAATGGGCAGCGCACGCGAGGCTTCAACGGCCGCGTGTACACGCTCGACCGCAAGCGCGAAATCGTAGATAGGTCGGCGCGGGTCGCCTGTTGAATCTTCGATTGATCCCCCGACTGCTCCCGCCTCGACGACAAGGCCGATGGCTTGAGCGGCGGTCTTTGGTTCATCCGCGCCGCAGTTCTCGAGATCGGCGTTGACCGGCAGGTCGGTTGCGCCAGCAATCATCCGGCAATTCTCGAGGATGGCGTTCCGGCTGACGGCCGCGGTGCCCAACATATTGGCCAGACCGAGACTGGTGGTGGCGAGGGCCTCGAACCCGAGCGCCGCAAGGAGTTTCGCCGTACCCGCGTCCCATGGGTTCGGGATAATGAAAGCGCCGGGCCTCTCGTGCAGCGCACGAAACAGTTCCGCTTTCTGCAACTGGGTGCGCATCTTGCCTCCTGCTCAATTGGCTGCCGATCGATCGTCTACGCCAACGGGTAGCGGCCTTTTGCGCATCAGACAAATTTGTTATATCTTTCCCATCCATCAGTTTTATGCATGGCCGGAAAATGGATAGCGATGCGCTCAACACATTTTTGATGGTGCACCGCCGCGGCGGGATATCGAATGCCGCGAAGGCCTTGCACCGTTCGCAGCCGGCGATCTCGCGGCGCATCGCGCTCATGGAGGAAGAGCTTGGTGTACCGCTGTTCGAGCGGATCGCGGGGCGGACGGTGCTGAGCGATGCTGGACGAGTGATGGTGCCGTATGCGGAACGTGCGGTCGCGGCGGCTCAAGATGCAGAGAATGCGGTTCGGTCGCTGGTGCACGCGAATTCGGGGCCGGTCGCGCTTGCGGTTGTGGGCACGCTTGCGGGTGGTGGCCTCGCGACAATCATGAAGCGCTTCGCCAGCGAGCATCCGGACGTCGATCTCACATTGCGCACCGCGACGAGCGCCGAGGTCAGCGGTCTGATCCGGCGCGGCGAAGCGACGATCGGTTTGCGCTATGACCTGGATCGCTCGAGTGATCTCGACTACGAGCGGCTTTTTGCCGAACCGTTCCAGGTAGTGTGTGCTCCGGATCATCCGCGCGCCGGCCGCCGCGTCGCCCGACTTGCGGACTTGCGCGGAGAACGCTGGATCGCGTTCCCGGAGGCGCCGGGACGCCGCGAAATAACAGCGTCGCATGTATTTGCGTTATTCCAGACCCTCGGATTGGGTGAGATCGACTGGACCCCGGTCGACAGCCTGACCGCTCAGAAGCGTTTGATTGAGGCTAGCTTCGGGATTGCGCTGCTGGCGCAAAGCACCGTTGCCGACGAACTTCGGTCCGCGACGATGTCGACGATTGGCGTCGGGGATCTCGCCGCGAATTGTAACATCGTCGCGGTGACGCGCCGCGGTGGCTTTTTGAGTGCCGCGGCGCGCCGGCTGATCGATATTTTCCGCGCCCACTACACTGCCGACAAAATCGTCAGGCTAAAAGTTGCACTCAAGTCGCGCTCGGCGCCGGAACCAAAGAGGCGGGCCGGATTGTATCGTCGGTCGCGTTCAACGTAAGGCGGGGCGGCTCAAATGCCGGCCTTCACCTGCGCGACGGCCTGGACCAGAAATTCGTTCATTTGGGTGCGGATCTCGGGTTCGGTGATGGCAATGGCCTTGGCCGCGAGATCGTTCATCAGCTTGCGGACCACGGCAGCGTCACCGCCTTCGCTGAACTCGGATGCGACGACTTCCCTCGCATAGGCGCTTGCCGCTTCGCCCGATATTCCAAGCTTCGCAGCCGCCCACAACCCTAGCAGACGGTTGCGGCGGGCTTCAGCCTTGAATTTCTGCTCTTCGTCGAGCGCGAACTTCTTCTCGAAGGCTTCCTCGCGCTTGTCGAATGTAGTCATGGGGTTCCCTCGGGTGGAGTTAGCGGCCCGTCGGCCTCGTTGCGGCAAGGCGCCAGCATGCCTAGATACTAGAACGAATCGTTAAGACGGCGAGCCCAAAAAGGCGCAGCTAGAGGCGGTAAAACTCGGTCCGGAAAGGAGCGGATCGATTGTACTGGATAGGCCAATCGGATAGGTTCGATTCCGGGCTCGGTTCTCGTTCTGTTTCATGTCCCCGGCCTTCACGGCAGCTCCGTCGTGGGTCCCCCTTCTGGCATCCGGAGCACACCAAATTCATGGATTTCAACAACAACCGGTACATCCCAATGAGCCGTCGACGCCGCATTTATGAAGGCAAAGCCAAGGTTCTTTACGAGGGGCCAGAACCGGGAACCCTGATCCAGCACTTCAAGGACGATGCCACCGCGTTCAACAAGCAAAAACATCAGGTGATCGAGGGCAAGGGCGTCCTCAACAATCGGATTTCGGAATACCTGTTTCAGCACCTCAACGACATCGGGGTGCCGACCCACTTCATCCGCCGTCTCAACATGCGCGAGCAACTGATTCGCGAAGTTGAGATCGTGCCGCTGGAGGTGGTGGTGCGGAACGTCGCGGCGGGGTCGTTGTCGCAGCGCCTCGGAATCGAGGAGGGCACCCAGCTGCCGCGCTCGATCATCGAATTCTATTACAAGAACGACCAGCTCAACGATCCCATGGTCTCCGAGGAGCACATCACGGCGTTCGGCTGGGCCACGCCGCAGGAGATCGACGACATCATGGCGCTGGCGATCCGCGTCAATGACTTCCTCACCGGGCTGTTTCTCGGCATCGGCATCCGGCTTGTCGATTTCAAGATGGAATGCGGTCGCCTGTTCGAAAACGAGATGATGCGGATTATCGTCGCCGACGAGATATCACCGGATTCCTGCCGGCTGTGGGACATCAAGTCGAACGAGAAGCTCGACAAGGATCGCTTCCGGCGCGATCTCGGCGGACTGCTGGAGGCCTATACCGAGGTGGCAAAGCGGCTGGGCATCCTGATGGAAAACGAACGGCCCGCGGGCTCCGGTCCGGTGCTGGTGAAGAGCTGAAGGTTTTGCTCGTGAAAGCGCGTGTCACCGTCACCCTCAAATCAGGCATCCTTGACCCTCAGGGCAAGGCCATCGAAGGTGCGCTGAAATCACTCGGCGTCGATGGCGTCGCGAGCGTCCGTCAGGGCAAGGTGTTCGACATCGAACTAAGCGGCTCCGACAAGGCGAAGGCTGAGGCGGCATTGAAGGACGCGGCCGACAAGTTGTTGGCCAATACCGTGATCGAGAATTACCGGGTTGAGGTGCTGGGCTAGGCTTGCGATGAAATCCGCCGTTCTCGTCTTTCCCGGAATCAATCGCGAGCGCGACATGGCGCGAGCACTCAAGCTTGCATCGGGCCGCGAATCCGCGATGGTTTGGCACGCCGAGACGTCGTTGCCGAAGGGTACCGATCTCGTGGTGGTGCCCGGCGGATTTTCCTATGGCGACTATTTGCGTTGCGGCGCGATTGCCGCGCGCGCGCCGGTGATGGACGCGGTGCGGGCCTTTGCCGCCCAGGGTGGTCTCGTGCTCGGTGTCTGCAATGGCTTTCAGATTCTCTGCGAGGCGGGGCTATTGCCCGGCGTGCTCATGCGCAACGCGCGGCTGAAATTCATCTGCCGCGACGTGCATCTGCGCGTCGAGCGATCCGACACGCCGTTTACCCGCGGCTACAATGCGGGTCAGGTCATTCGCGTGCCGGTCGCGCATGGCGAGGGCAATTACGAGGCCGACGAGGACACGCTGAAGCGGCTCGAGGGCGAGGGGCGGGTGCTCTATCGTTACTGTTCGGCGGACGGAGTGGTCGACGAAGGTGCCAATATCAATGGCGCCGCGCATTCGATCGCCGGCATCGTCAACGAGCGCGGCAATGTGCTCGGCATGATGCCGCATCCGGAAAACCACGTCGAAGACATCATGGGCTGCACCGATGGCCGCGGGCTGTTCGCAGGGCTCGTGGCTCATCTAGAGCATGCGGCGTAGCGCGAAACCGCGATTTGTCATCTGCCCCGCAAAGCTATGGATAGCAGGAAATTGCCCCATAAAAGGCCTTTTCCACCCGTGCCGATCTCCCTAATAAGGCCTCATGAACCAGCCGCAGATCACTCCCGAACTCGTCGCTGCCCACGGGCTCAAGCCGGACGAATATGAGCGCATCCTCAAGCTGATCGGCCGGGTCCCGACGTTCACGGAACTCGGGATTTTCTCGGCGATGTGGAATGAGCATTGTTCCTACAAATCCTCACGCATCCATCTACGGGGACTGCCGACCAAAGCGCCCTGGGTGATTCAGGGGCCGGGCGAGAATGCGGGCGTTATCGATATCGGTGACGGGCAGGCGGTGGTGTTCAAGATGGAGAGCCACAACCATCCCAGCTACATCGAGCCCTATCAAGGCGCGACGACGGGCGTCGGCGGAATCCTGCGCGACGTTTTCACGATGGGCGCGCGCCCGATCGCCTGCCTCAATGCGCTCTCCTTTGGCGCGCCCGAACATCCCAGGACGCGGCATCTCGTTTCGGGCGTCGTCGCCGGCATCGGCGGTTACGGCAATTCCTTCGGCGTGCCGACCGTGGGCGGGCAGGTGCGGTTCCATACCCGTTACGACGGCAACATCCTCGTCAATGCGATGGCGGTCGGCCTCGCCGATACCGACAAAATCTTCTATGCGGCGGCATCGGGCGTGAACATGCCGATCGTCTATCTCGGTTCCAAGACCGGCCGCGACGGCATTCATGGCGCCTCGATGGCGTCAGCCGAGTTCGACGACGATAGCGCCGAGAAGCGGCCGACCGTGCAGGTTGGCGATCCCTTCGCCGAGAAGCTTCTGCTCGAGGCCTGCCTCGAAATCATGGCGGCCGATTGCGTGATCGCGATCCAGGACATGGGCGCGGCCGGTCTGACCTGCTCGGCGGTCGAGATGGGCGCCAAGGGCGATCTCGGTGTCGACCTCAACCTCGATGCCGTGCCGACGCGCGAAACCGGCATGAGCGCGTATGAGATGATGCTCTCGGAAAGCCAGGAGCGCATGCTCATGGTGCTCAAGCCGGAGAAGGAAAAACAGGCGGAGGCGATCTTCCGCAAATGGGGGCTGGATTTTGCGGTCGTCGGCTACACCACGCCGACCAAGCGCTTCGTGGTCAAACACGGCGGCGATGTGATGGCCGATCTGCCGATCAAGGAACTGGGCGACGAGGCGCCGGTCTACGACCGCCCGCATGTGGCGTCACAGCCGCTGCCCGTGATCCACGCGCGCGACGTAAAGCCGCCGGTGGGCATTGCCTCGGCGCTGCAAAAACTGATCGCTACCCCGGAGCTCTGCTCGAAGCGCTGGGTGTGGGAGCAATATGATCACGTCATTTTGGGCAATACCGTGCAGCGGCCGGGTGGGGATGCCGCGGTGGTGCGCGTGCAGGACGGGCCCAAGGGGTTGGCGCTGACCGTCGACGTCACGCCGCGCTATTGCGAAGCCGATCCGGTCGAAGGCGGCAAGCAGGCGGTAGCGGAAGCCTGGCGCAACATCACCGCTGTCGGCGGACGGCCGCTTGCCGTCACCGACAATCTGAATTTCGGCAATCCCGAGCGCCCCGAAATCATGGGGCAGTTCGTCGGTTGCCTTAAGGGCATTTCGGCAGCATGCCGCGCGCTGGACTTCCCCGTCGTGTCCGGCAACGTCTCGCTCTACAACGAAACCAACGGCCGCGGCATTCTGCCGACGCCTTCGATCGGCGGCGTCGGAGTGCTCGACGATTTTACCAAGTCGGCAACGCTGGCGTTCAAGGCCGAGGGCGAGGCGATCCTTCTGATCGGCGAGACCCAGGGTTGGCTCGGCCAGTCCATCTATCTGCGCGACCTCTGCCGCCGCGAGGAAGGCGCGCCACCGCCGGTCGATCTTGCAGCCGAAAAACGCAACGGCGACGTGGTGCGTGGCATGATTCGCGCCGGCACCGCGACCGCGGCGCATGACGTTTCCGACGGCGGACTGCTGATCGCGTTGGCGGAAATGGCGATGGCGAGCGGGATCGGCGCGCAGCTGGTCGCAGCGGCGGCGTCAATCGTGCCGCATGCATATTGGTTTGGTGAGGATCAGGCGCGCTACATCGTCACCGTACCGGCGGACCAGGCGGGCTTGGTGCTGGCGAAGATGAAGGGCGCCGGCGTGCCTTGTGCACGGATCGGAACAACCGCCGGCGATGCGATTGCGATTGCCGGTGAAGAATCTGTTTCGATAGCATCGCTACGGGCCGGCTTCGAAAGCTGGTTTCCATCCTACATGAACGGCAAGGCGTAAAGCCTTACTCGGGCGCCTTGCCCAGAACCAGCCACCAAGTCCGCGAACTCGAGGTGCCTCGGCGATGGATTGCTTCGCTTGCGCTCGCAATGACGCTAGGCCACTTCCTCGATCTTGACCTTGTCCGGATAGAACGCCAGATGGCCAGAGATTTGCTCCATTGCCGGGAACGGGGTTTCGTAGGTCCAGATCGCATTGTCGATGGTCTTGCCGTCGGCGACGATGCTGAAATAATTCGCATCCCCCTTATAGGGGCAGTGCGTCAGCCGCTCGGTGCGCGCCAATAGCGCCATATTGGCGTCGCCCCGCGGAACATAGTTCACCGCGGGGTAGCTCGCTTCCTTTAGCGTCAGGGCACTGGCGGTATCGGCGATCACGACCCCGCCGATGGAAACGCGGACGCGCTTGGGGTTTGCGGTAATGGTGATCGGGTGGTCGGGTCCGGGTAGTTTCATGGTTGTCAGCCCTTTAGTCAGCTCGTTGTGATCGTGCGGCACGATCCGGTCGGCTTTGTAATGATGGGAACGCGAATATAGTGCATCAAGGCGTGACCCAGAAGGGCGTTCGCGCTAAGTTGAAGCACCGGGGTCGCCGGGCCGCTGACCGCGGCTTGAAGCCGAATGGGAGAAATTTGGGATGCCGATGGATGCCCACGATATCGAATTGATGATCAAGGCAGCGATACCTGACGCCGAGGTGACGATCCGCGATCTGGCCGGCGACGGTGACCATTATGCGGCGACCGTGATCTCGGAATCCTTCCGCGGCAAGTCGCGCGTTCAGCAGCACCAGATCGTCTATCAATCGCTCCAGGGGCAGATGGGCGGCGTGCTTCACGCGCTGGCGTTGCAGACGGGGGTACCGGACTGACCCTGATCCGGACGACGGAGGTACCGCAGCGCCGGAACGCTGGGAAAAAACCGGGCAGGGAACGCCATGCCATGGGACATTGAACGCGGCCCGTTGTTCCGCTCGATAGTTCCGAATCAGCATAGCCGCGTGACCTACGCGGAGCTGTTGTTCGACCTGGTGTTCGTTTTCGCGGTGACGCAGGTGTCGCATACACTACTCGCCGAGTTTACCCCGCTCGGCGTAGTGCAAACCACGCTGCTCTTGCTCAGCGTGTGGTGGGTTTGGGTCTACACCTCCTGGGTCACCAACTGGCTCAATCCTGAACTGACGCCGGTTCGCATCCTGCTGTTCCTGCTGATGCTGGGCGGGCTCGTGCTTTCGACCTCGATTCCGAAGGCTTTTGACTCGCGTGGATTATGGTTTGCCATCGCCTACGCCGCGATGCAGGTCGGCCGGACTGTCTTCTGGCTGATGTCCACGCCGCGCGAGCGAACGCTGGCGCGGATGAACTCGGTTCGCATCCTGGTCTGGCTATCGACGTCGGCGGTCTTCTGGATCGCGGGCGGATTTGCGCAAGGGCATGCGCGGCTGGTGTTTTGGGCGCTTGCCCTTGCGATCGAATATATCTCGCCCGCGGTGCGGTTCTGGATACCGATATACGGCGCATCTTCGGTTGCGGACTGGTACGTCGAGGGCGGCCATATGGCCGAGCGTTGCGCGGGCTTCATCATCATCGCGCTCGGGGAATCCATTGTCGTGACCGGCGCGACGTTTGCCGATCTGACCTGGACCAGAGAGGTGGTCGCGGCCTTCCTGTCGGCCTTTGTCGGCGCGCTCGCGATGTGGTGGATCTATTTCCACAAGGGGGCTGAAGCCGGTTCGGAATTGATTTCAAATTCGAGCGAGCCGGGGCGGCTGGCGAGGCTTGCCTACACCTACCTGCATCTGCCGATCGTTGCCGGCATCATTCTCTCGGCCGTTGCCGACGACGTCGTGCTGCTGCATCCCACCGGTCATTCCGACCCGAGGACGGTGCTGAGCGCCGTCGGCGGGCCATTGCTGTTCTTGATCGGCACCATTCTGTTCAAGCACACCGTTCGCGGCTGGCTGCAGCTTTCCCATGGCGTCGGCATCATGGCTCTTTGCGGACTTGGCTGGTTTGCCGCTGATCTCTCGCCATTGATGCTGTCGATCGCTGCCACGGCGCTGATGGTCGTCGTCGCAGTCTGGGAATCGATCTCGCTGCGGTCGGCGGCGGCCGAAGCCAGGTCGCAGAAGGCTCAGTCCGACGCCACCAGCGCGTGAACCGAGAACATGCCACCCGCATCGGTCCACGATTCCAGCGGCGTCCAGCCTGAACCTTTGGCGAGCGCGGCGAAACGCTCGAGGCTGTATTTGTAGCTGTTCTCGGTGTGGATGCTTTCGCCGGGACGGAAAGAGAACTTCTTGCCGAGCACGCGCGCGGTCAGCGCCTTCTTGCTGATCAGGTGCATTTCGATGCGATGGCGGTCGCGGTTGTAGATCGCGCGGTGGACGAATGCGCCGATGTCGAAATCGCCGCCCAGTTCGCGGTTGATACGATGAAGCACATTGAGGTTGAAGCGGGCGGTGACCCCGGCGGAATCGTTATAGGCATTGTAGAGTACGCGCTCGTCCTTCTCGAGATCGACACCGATCACCATCCGTGCGCCTTTGCCGAGGATGCCCCTTGCGCTGCGCAGGAAGGTGCAAGCCTCGTGCGGCTCGAAATTTCCCAGCGTCGAGCCCGGGAAAAATCCAACCTTCGGCATGGCGCCGACCGCCTCGGGCAGTTCGAAGGGCGCGGTGAAATCCGCCGCGACCGGATAGACCCTCAGACCGGGGAAATCCACACGCAGCCCGTCGGCCTGTGCTTTCAGGAAGTCACCGGAAATATCCACGGGAACGTAAGCACCGAGCGGGCATTCGTTCAGCAACAGCCGCACTTTGGTGGTGGCGCCCGCGCCGAATTCCACCAAGGCCGCACCCGTCGGAATGATCGCCGAAATCGCGCGGCTGCGGTCACGCAGGATCGTGAGCTCGGTGCGGGTCGGGTAATATTCCGGCAACAGCGTAATCTGCTCGAACAGTTCGGAGCCCGTAACGTCGTAGAAGTATTTGGGCGACAGGCGTTTGGGATGCTGCGACAGATCGTCGATCACGTCGCGGGCAAATGCCGAGGCCTGCTCGTCGAAAGGATGCGCTTCGGCCAAAGCGGCGGCATGCACATTCATGACAATCTCCCGAGCGCGCTTTCCGGCGCGGTTTGAAGGCGATTTTTCTAGCCGGCGTAATCGGCGAGGCGCAGCCCCGTGAATTGCCAGCGGTGGTGGGGATAGAAGAAGTTGCGATAGGTGACGCGGCTGTGGCCGTCAGGGGTCGCCAGCGACGAACCGCGCAACACCAGCTGGTTGACCATGAACTTGCCGTTATATTCGCCGAGCGCGCCCTCGATCGCCCGGTAGCCGGGATAGGGCGAATAAGCGCTGCGGGTCCACTGCCAGACAATTCCAAAGGCGTCGTTGAGATGGCCGGCCCGGGCGGCCACTTCCCATTCCATCTCGGTCGGCAAATGCTTGCCGCTCCAGCGCGCAAAGGCGTCGGCTTCGTAATAGCTGACGTGACAGACCGGGCTTGCGGGATCGACCGGCTTTAGCCCCGCCAGCGTCATGACCTGCCATTCGCCGTCGATTTGCCGCCAATAGCCGGGCGCCTGCCATTGCTCGTTGCTCGCGGTCGCAAAGCCGTCCATCAGCCAAAGCGTCGGCGTCGAATAGCCGCCGTCCGCCATGAAGGCGAGCCATTCGGCATTGGTGACGAGGTTGCGCGCCAGGCGTACCGGACCGACAAGAGCACGGTGGGCAGGCTTCTCATTGTCGAAATGGAAGGTCTCGCCGGCATGCCCGACGCTGTGGATGCCCTCGTTGATATCGAGCCATTCGTCGCCCGAGCGCGTCGATGCGGGCAAACGCCATGAAGGATCGTAGGCCGGCGGAATCGGATTCTGGGCAAAGGCGTGCAGGATATCGGTCAGCATCAACTCCTGATGCTGCTGTTCATGGTTGAGGCCGACCTCGACCAACGACGCAATGGCGGCAAGCTTCTCGTCGGTGGCTTCGTGAAAGTACTTCACGGTCGCCGCGTCGACATGACGGCGATAGGCGGTGATTTCCTCGGCGCCCGGCCGGGTCAGGTGACCGCGCTGGTGACGGGCGTGCCGGGGTCCGGCGCTGACGTAGTAGGAATTGAACAGGAAGGCGTAGTCGGGGTGAAATGGCTTGTATCCCGGGCGGTGTTGGCCGAGCAGGAATTGCTCGAAGAACCAGGTGGTATGGGCGCGGTGCCATTTCGCGGGACTTGCGTCCGGCATGGACTGGATGAGCTGGTCTTCCGGGGTCAGGGGGGCGGCACGCCGCTCGGTCTCATTTCGCACCGCAAGAAAAGCTTCCGCCAAATCCTTGGCGGGGCTGCCAGACTCGGAGAATAATGACGGGCAAGGGGCGGCGAGCGCGGCGGATGCTGGGTTCGTCACTGGCGTCTCCGGTTCGGAAGAGAACGTTGGGCTTGTGGTGGGGTTCCCCGAGAACAGCCTGTCCTAGATAGGGGTTCCCGACCGCGAAAAAAGCCTCCCCAATACGCCCCCGGCCACGATGTTGTTACCTACCCGGGGGCGGGATTGGCGTCCGACGGCGGAAGGGGGCGGGCGGCGGGACGGCCCATGCATGACTGCCCTCCGCCCAATTTGCTTTGGATGCACAATCGTTTGGGGTACATATATCGCAGTTACGGGTTCGATTGGGCTTTAGGGCCGGCAGGCCGCGAGGGGCGGGAGCCCTCCAAAAGGAAACAATATGAGCATCGAACAATTCATCGACAATGAAGTGAAATCCAACGACGTCGTGCTGTTCATGAAGGGCACGCCGCAATTTCCGCAGTGCGGTTTTTCCGGACAGGTGGTCCAGATCCTCGACCACATCGGTGTCGGCTACAAAGGTCTCAACGTGCTTGAGTCCGCCGATCTTCGGAACGGGATCAAGACCTACTCCAACTGGCCGACCATTCCGCAGCTCTACGTCAAGGGCGAGTTCGTCGGCGGCTGCGACATCATCCGCGAGATGTTCCAGGCCGGCGAGTTGCAGCAACTCTTCGCCGACAAGGGCGTCACACTCAGCACGCCAGCCTGAGCTTGGCTTCGCGCCAGCTGGATTCGGCCCGGCTCGAGGTCATCAAAGCCGACATCACGACACTGCGCGTTGATGCCATCGTCAACGCCGCCAACACGT
Source organism: uncultured Alphaproteobacteria bacterium (assembly GCA_963722265.1). Classification (GTDB taxonomy): domain Bacteria; phylum Pseudomonadota; class Alphaproteobacteria; order Rhizobiales; family Xanthobacteraceae; genus Bradyrhizobium. Next base: position 313,385 of record CAVRKR010000009.1, read on the forward strand.
CCCTGCTCGGAGGCGGCGGTGTCGATGGTGCGATTCACCGTGCGGCGGGGCCTGAACTTGTGATGGAATGCCGCGTGCTGAACGGTTGCAAGACCGGGGACGCAAAAATCACCAAAGCCTATCGCTTACCGGCCCGGTATGTCATTCATGCGGTCGGCCCGGTCTGGAACGATGGTACGCGCGGCGAGGACCAAGCGCTGGCGTCGTGTTACGCGCGCGCTATCGAGTTATGCCAGAGCCACGGCCTGGGTTCCGTCGCATTTCCCGCCATCTCCACCGGCATCTACCGCTTTCCCGTCGATCGCGCGGCGCGGATCGCGGTCTCGGCCACGATTCGTGCGCTGCAAGCGGCGCCTGCCGTCAGCCGCGTGATTTTTTGCTGCTTTTCCGAGGAGAGCGCGGTTCTGCATGAGCAAGTGATGGCCGAATTCGGCGACTCTTGCAACGAGTGAACCGGCCGCTACACTTCGTTTCACTTCGGGTGGTGAGGAAAATGCTCGGGCGATGGAGGATTGACGGCTTCACGCGGCGCAACGTCGTGGCGGCCCTCGTGCTTCTCCTGGCCGCGACGGCGGTCGGCACATGCCGCGCCGAATCGCCACTTCCCGTTGCGACCGGCTTTTCTCAGGAAGGCTTGGCGCGCATCCGCGACTACATGCGCAACGAGGTTGCGGCCGGCAAGATTCCTGGCGCGGTTCTCTTGATCCAGCAGCACGGCCATCCCGTTTTCTTTGAGAGCTTCGGCGTGCGCGACGCCGAAAGCCGGCGCCCGATGACCGCCGACACGATCTTTCGGCTTTATTCGATGTCGAAGGCGATCACATCAGTCGCCGCCATGATGCTGGTCGATGACGGCAAGTTGTCCCTGGACGATCCGCTTTCGAAGTATATTCCGGCCTTTGCCGACGTGAAGGTGGCCGTCGAGAAGCGCGAAGAGAACGGAACGCCGGCGCTCGTTTTCGAACCGGCAGCCCGTCCCATCACCATCGAAGACCTGCTGCGTCACACTTCCGGCCTGACCTATGGCTTCTACGGCGACAGCCCGGTTCGAAAAATCTATGCGGGCTCGAACCTGTTCGACGATGATTTCGATAACGCGCTGTTTGCCGAGCGCATTGCAAAGCTTCCGCTCGCCGAACAGCCGGGGACACTCTGGGATTACGGGCACTCGGCCGACGTCCTTGGCCGGGTCGTCGAAGTCGTTTCCGGGCAGTCGCTTTTTCAATTCGAGAAGGCGCGGCTGTTCGATCCGCTCGGCATGACCGAGACCGCGTTCTATGTCGCCGATGATGCCAAGCGTCCAAGGATCGCCGAGCCGCTGGTGGTGGACCGCTTCAAGGGCCCGATCGCCGGCATCAAGGACCCGGTCCTGCCGCGGCGCTGGGAGTCCGGCGGGGCGGGGATGGTCGGGACCATCGGAGATTACGCCCGTTTCGCGCAAATGCTGCTCAATGGCGGTATCCTTGACGGGCGACGTTATCTCAAGTCCGAGACGGTTGCGCTGATGGCTACGGATCATATCGGGCCTGAGACGAACATCGCCCGCGATCACTTGTACTTCCCGGGCGCCAATAGCGGTTTCGGCCTCGGCTTTGCCGTCCGAACATCCGTGCCGGCTAATACGTCGTGGCCATTGGGCGAGTACCGATGGGACGGCGTCGCCGGCACTTTCTTTTTTATCGATCCGAAGGACGATTTGCTTGTGATCTGCATGATGCAGTCGCCCTCGCAACGCGAGCGTATCCAAACCGAACTGAGGACACTGATCTATCAGGCGCTGAACAAATAAGTCGGGGAGCAAGCCATGTCCGTGCAGGAGAGCGTGAAAGCTGCTGGTGAGGGTTCGCTTCCGCCGCTTGAGACGATTTTCTGGGTTGCGCTGGCGGTCTATCTGGCTCTGGTCATAGGCTTTGCCTGGAATCCGACGCCGCTCGCGCAAGGGCTGGCGGCGATCGGAATCCTCACAGCCTGTGCGCACGCGGCTCTGACTTATGGCTGGAAGGATGCGCTCGCGTTACCGGCAATCTGTGTCGCCATCACCTTCACGATGGAGAATGTCGGCGTTGCCACGGGGTGGCCCTTCGGCCATTACCATTTCGAAGTCGGACCGAATCTGCCGCATGTCGGCACCATTCCGATCATCGTCGGGCCGCTCTGGTTCGGCGTGGGATATTTTTCCTGGATCGTCGCCGGCATCTTGCTCGGCGGCGCGGCGCGCGCGAACCGGAGGATCGAACTCATTGCCTTGCCCATCGTGGCCGCTTTCGTGATGACGCAATGGGATGTGGTGATGGACCCGCCCGAATCCACCATCGCAAGGGCCTGGATATGGCACGATGGAGGGGCGCATTTCGGCGTTCCGCTGTCGAATTATCTTGGCTGGTTGCTGACCGCATGGCTGTTCTATCAGGCGTTCGCTCTTTATCTGAACCGTCGGCGCCGTGTATCTGAACCGCCCGACAAACTAGGTCGCGCGCTCAAGTTCGTGGCGATCCTGCTTTATCTCGCCTCAGGCCTCACCCATGTAACTCCATGGCTGATCGGCCAAAGCGGCGAGGTGGTCGATGCGGCCAACCATGTCTGGCGCGTTGCCGATCTGCGCGAGACGACGGTCGCGATCCTGCTGTTCACGATGGTCTTCACGTCGCTGCTGGCGGCGTTGCGGCTTGCGACTGAAAACGGCGATCGCTGACGAGCGGCCGCCTTACGCGCCGCGCTTTTCCTAAAACGCCGAGCCGGCGACCGCTATCCGCCGACCGCAGAGGCTGTGCCGTCGGTTGGTTCGAAACCTGGGTAAATTTTGAACTGAGGCAATTTGTCCGTGATCTCGTACCAAGGGGCCTTCGATGCGACAAAGACATGACGCTCGGGCCGCGTACGGGGATCGCCGTCGAAAGTACCGAGGGTGACGACGGTGATTTCCGGCATATCGGTTCTGCGGATAAACAGCGGCGATCCGCAATTGGAGCAAAAACACCTTCGTCGCTTCGGGGAAGATTCGTACTCCGATACAAGATTTGCGCCGGCGGTCACCCGAAGGCTATCGGTAGGTACGACTGAGTTCGTAGAGAAGGCGGCACCGCTTGGCTTGCGACACATCGAACAATGACAGTGTTCTGCATGCTTGACGGACGCGGTGATTTCGTAGCGAACGGAGCCACATAGACAGCCGCCGAGAAGCGCGCCGCTTTCCATTTGATTTCTCCTTACGCCCTTCGCACAATCTCCCGCACCAGCCCGACCGCCTCTTCGATTATCTTGGCTGTGACGTCGAGGTGGGTGCAGGCGCGAATACGGCCATCCATCATCGCCAGCAGCACGCCGCGTTGGCGCAAGGCGCCGACCATGTCGTTGCCGCTGACTCCGGCGCCATCTGGCTTGAAGAAGACAAGGTTGGTTTCAGGCTGCTGAACCTCGATGCCTGCAATTTGTGCCAGCCCCCGCGCCAGAGCGCGGGCGTTGGCGTGATCGTCCACCAGACGGCCGACATGGTGGTCGAGCGCGTAGGTACAGGCGGCGGCGCAGATGCCGGCCTGGCGCATCGAGCCGCCGAGCCGTTGCTTCCAGCGCCAGACTTCGTCGATGAAGTCGCGCGTGCCGGCGATGACCGCACCGATCGGTGCGCCCAATCCTTTCGAGAAATCGATCCAGGCCGAATCCCATCCCGATGCCATGTCGCGCGCGCTGATGCCGGTAGCGACCGTGGCGTTCAAGAGCCGCGCGCCATCCATATGGGTAGTAAGCCCATTGGTCTTGGCGATCTTGACGATCTCATCGAGAGCAGCCTTCTTCCAGATCGTGCCGCCACCGATATTGGCGGTTTGTTCGACACTGACGACCGTCTGCGGCGGCTGGTAGCGGGTGCGCGGGTGGAGCGCCGAGCGGAATGTCTCCGGCGCGAATTGCCCGTCGGGGCCGGGCAGCGCCGTGATCTGGAATCCGCCGAGTGCGGCATGGGCGCCGCCTTCGCGGGCGATGACGTGGGCTGTGGCATGCGCCAGGATTTCATCGCCCGGCCGGCAATGGACCAGCGTGGCGGCGACGTTGCACATCGTGCCCGACGGCATGAACACCGCGGCTTCCTTGCCGAGCAAATCGACCACGCGTTCGCACAGCACATTCACGGAAGGATCGTCGCCGATCTGCTCGTCGCCCACTTCGGCACGCGCCATCGCCTCGCGCATCCCTTGGGTGGGGCGGGTCTGGGTGTCCGACAACAGGTTGATGCGGACGGCTGGTGCGTTTGGATCGGGACGGGCAGGGGTGTAGGTCATGGCGAGAGCCTCTCAGGCATGGTCTTTCCGGGATGGTCCGAAGGACCAGACTCGGAATCTCGAGATTCCGGTTTCGCGTCTTTGACGTGCCCCGGAACGACGTTGCTTCATCCTATCCAAACAAAAGGCCCCGGCAAAACCGGGGCCTTCGATCCCTCGCAAACGCCGATGATCACATCAGCGCGAATAGAATTCGACGATCAAATGCGGCTCCATCTGCACCGAGAACGGCACATCCGAAAGCGCCGGGATGCGGGCGAACTTTGCGGTCATCTTGGAGTGATCGACCTCGAGGAAATCGGGCACGTCGCGCTCCGGGAGCTGGCTCGATTCGAGGACGTGCGCGAGCTGCTTTGAGGATTCCTTGACCTCGACCACGTCGCCGACCTTCACTTTGTAGCTTCCAATGTTGACGCGGCGGCCGTTCACCTTGACGTGGCCGTGATTGATGAACTGCCGGGCGGCGAACATGGTAGCGACGAATTTGGCGCGATAGATCACGGTGTCGAGACGACGCTCGAGCAGGCCGATCAGGTTTTCACCGGTATCGCCCTTCATCCGGCCGGCCTCGACGTAGATGCCGTGGAACTGGCGCTCTGAGATGTTGGCGTAATAACCCTTGAGCTTCTGCTTGGCGCGCAGCTGCACGCCGAAGTCGGAGAGCTTGCCCTTGCGGCGCTGACCGTGCTGGCCCGGGCCGTATTCCCTGCGGTTCACGGGGCTCTTCGGGCGGCCCCAGATATTCTGGCCCATACGGCGATCGATCTTGTACTTCGCCTCACTGCGCTTTGTCATCGCGTCCTCTTGCGTAAAGTTTGAATCTTGAGGAAACGCGCCCTCCTGTGCGCCGGGAATCTTCCCGGTGCCGACAGGTCCAGCCCTAGAGCTTGTCAAGGAATGGACCACGGGTCGCGAAACGCTTCGCGGGCCGAAACCGGCCCGCGAGCAGGCGGTTTCTAGGCAGAAACCATAGTCCTGTCAATTAAAACGCTGGGGCTCTTGAGGGGGCACTGGAGCGTTCAGGACGTGACCGGCTGGACCGCTCTTGGCTGGGCCGGCTGCGGATTTCCGCGTAACTCGGCCGAAATCTCGATGTTCAGCACCTGTTCCAGCCGGCTCAGGGTCTTGGCGATGAAGGCGCCGTCGGTAACCCGATGATCCCAGCGGATGATGACGTCGATGCTGCGGTCGGGCCTCACTACGCCGTAGGTTACAATAAATGGACCCGGGCTTAGCGCATGCAGCTCGCCGGGACCGTAGGCGGCAACCGAAGTCACCCCAAAACTTCCAAAATTGTTGGCACTCATTCGCCCCACATTGAGCCCGATCAGCCAGCTCAGGCGGCGCAGCGGCAACGGTAGCCGGGATGCCATTATGATCTTGCGGAAGGCCGGAATTTCCATGAGCGGCGCATCTTTCGCGCGGCGGATCTGTGCATCGATATCAGCCAGCGACCGCTCGTCCGGCTCCGGAATTTTCTCAGGCAGAATGCAATCTTCGCCGTCTTCGACGCGGGCGATTGCGACCATGCCGATGCTGCTCGGCAACTCAAAGAAATGCGGCCATGGCAGTTTAACGTAGAGAGTGCGCAGGACCGGTTCGTCCCTTGCCACCAGCGCGAAGGCCTTGACGAAAATCGCTGCCCAGCCGGGCCTCTTTTCTGCTTGAGCGCGGGCTTCCAGCAGTGGGGCGATATCGAGGGTCCGCGAAAGCGAGATGAACGGCACGCGCATCGACACATGCATGAGGTCGACGATGAAACGGCGCGGCAGCGACATTTTTCTGTTGGTTCCGCGCATCGCTCCGCTCAAGTTCCCCAACTGCCCACGGGCGGGGTCACACACCAGCCTCGGTTCTGATCTAGCATGGTGGCTTGGGCGGAGCGAGCGGCAAGAGTTGGCGATCATCTGAATCGCAAGCTATTTCAGTAGTTTCAGACAGGTACGCGGCCACCAAAAAATGGCATCAAGGCCCGGCTCAGGGCGTGCGGCCGTCCCGACGTAAAAATCATCTCGGCGCCGGCCAGATCGGCGTCACCGCTGGAGACCTGAAGCAAGTTTGCCACCCGCCTTGCGATCGCGGGCGCAGGATCGATCCAGGCCACCGGCCAGGGCGCGAGCCTGACCAGCCGGTCCATCAGCAGGGGGTAGTGGGTGCATGCGAGCACGATGGTGTCGGTGCGTGCCGACGCGTCTTCGCTGGCGCCGACAAAACATGGAGCCAATTCCGTCGATATCTGCGTATCGCTTGCCTCACCGCCGCTGAGTGCGGTTTCCGCCAGCGAGGCGAGCTCCGCTGAGCCGACCAGCGTAACCTCGCAGCCCTGAGCGAAATCGCGGATCAGCGCCCTGGTGTATTCGCGCTGGACGGTGCCCCTGGTGCCGAGCACCGAGACGCGTCTGGTCGTCGAACCCGCGCAGGCCGGTTTGATCGCAGGCACGGTGCCCACGAACGGTACCTGGTAACGTTCACGAAGATGCGACATCACGAGAGTAGAAGCGGTGTTGCAGGCGATGACGACGAGGTCGGGCCGATGGGTGACGATCAGCTCGCCGATCAGGGGCACCACGCGGGCGATGATCTGCTCTTCGCCATGATGGCCGTAGGGAAAGAATGCGTCATCGGCGACATAAATGTAATGCGCATCCGGCCGCGCCGCGACGACTTCGCGCAACACTGTGAGGCCGCCAAGGCCCGAATCGAAAACAAGGATGGTCGGAATTTTTGACACGCCGTAATTCTAGCCGATCCCGGGTTAGCTTTCAGTTGCTTTTGCGAGCGGCCGGTCGTGACCGCGTCCGGCTGGAATAAATCAATTGGTCAGGGTTTAGAGACATCGCTACCATCGCACGCCAACAAGCTATCGCAGGCACGAACGCGCAAGGGCAACAAAAGACATGTTACGAAATACGCCTTCGAGCTGGGGCAGCGTCGCGCGGTCTTTCCACTGGGTTCTGGGCTTTGCAATCATTGGGATGCTGGCCTTTGGCTGGTGGATGAACCATTTCCCGCCGCGGCCGGATCGGTTCTTTTATCGCAATATACACGCCGATATCGGTTACATGGTGCTGCTGCTCACGCTGCTTCGCCTGATCTGGCGGGGTATCAATCCGACGCCGGCATTGCCGCCGGACACGCCACGATGGCAACGGATTGCCGCGCAAGTCAGCCACGGCGCGATCTATGTCGCCGTTATTCTCGTGACAATGCTGGGATGGGCGCATTCCGGTGCGCACACGCCCAACTACAGCAGCTGGTTCGGCCTGTTTCACGTGCCGCAGATCACCTCGCCCGACAAGGCCGCCGCCGATGCCTATGAGGGACGGCACATCTTCTTTGCCTATGTGCTGCTGGCGCTGATCGTAATCCACCTTGCCGCGGCCGCATGGCATCACCTCGTCAAGCGCGATCGGGTGGCGGCGAGGATGGTCGACGGGGCGCCCGGCTGATCGAAGCCGGTTGCTCCGGCATGAGCGATCAGCTTGTCCCGAACACGCGCTTGAAGATCGTGTCGACGTGCTTGAAATGATAACCGAGGTCAAACTGCCGTTCGATCTCGGCATTCGTCAGGTATTTTTTCACGTCCGCATCTTTTTTCAGAAGCGACTGGAAGTCGCCTTCGCCACGCCAGACCGGCATCGCATTGCGCTGCACCAGCTTGTAGGCGTCCTCGCGGCTCGCGCCTTTTTGCGTCAGCGCGGTCAGGAGCCGCTGCGAATGGATGAGGCCGCCGAGACGGTCCAGATTCTTCTGCATGTTTGCCGGGTAGACCAGAAGCTTTTCGATCAGGCCGGCGAGGCGATTGAGGGCAAAATCCAGCGTTACCGTCGCGTCGGGGGCGATCATGCGCTCGGCCGAGGAGTGCGAGATATCGCGTTCGTGCCAGAGCACGACATTCTCCATCGCCGGCGTCACATAGGCGCGCACCATGCGCGATAGACCAGTGAGATTTTCCGACAGCACCGGGTTGCGCTTGTGCGGCATTGACGAGGAGCCCTTCTGGCCCTCGGCGAAGAATTCCTCGGCCTCCAGCACTTCGGTGCGCTGCAGGTGGCGGATTTCGGTGGCGAGCCGTTCGACCGAGGAGGCGATCACGCCAAGCGTTGCAAAATACATCGCGTGGCGGTCGCGCGGGATCACCTGGGTCGAGATCGGTTCGGGCCTCAGCCCCATCGACTTGGCGACGTGTTCCTCGACGCGCGGATCGATCTGCGCGAAGGTACCAACCGCGCCCGAGATCGCACAGGTCGCGACTTCGTGGCGGGCGGCGACCAGCCGCTCGCGGGCGCGGGTGAATTCGGCATAGGCGTAGGCGAGCTTCAGCCCGAAGGTGACGGGCTCGGCGTGGATGCCGTGCGAGCGGCCGATGGTCGGCGTCATCTTGTGTTCGAAGGCGCGCTTCTTCAGCGCCGCTAGGACTTTGTCGATGTCGTCGACAAGCAGGTCAGCCGCCCGCGTCAGCTGCACGTTCAGGCAGGTGTCGAGTACGTCGGAGGAGGTCATCCCCTGGTGTACGAATCGCGCCTCGGGGCCGACGATCTCCGCCAGATGGGTGGTGAAGGCGATGACGTCGTGCTTGGTCTCGCGCTCGATCTCGTCGATCCGCGCCACGTCGAAAATGACGTCGCGGGCCTTGGCCCAGACGGTTTTCGCCGCCTCCCTCGGAATGACCCCCAATTCCGCCTGCGCGTCCGCGGCGTGCGCCTCGATCTCGAACCAGATCTTGAAGCGCGTCTGCGCCTCCCAGATCGCAGCCATTTCCGGGCGGGTATAGCGGGATATCATCGTCGACTCTGATGTCTTTTGGGAATACGCCGCGCTTTAGCAGAGCTGGCGGGGGGAGACAAACGCCCGCTCGCACGCCGAACCCCAGCGGCCGTCCAGCGGTGTACGGGCCCCCCAACTCACGAAATATTGATTGACAGATATTGAAATCTGTTACCAAGATATTCTATATTGCCGGTGGCGCCAATGTTGGGCGCCAACCTTGGCTAGTCGTACCAACGACGAGCCAGGGAACGCACGAGGACCCTGCCATGACCATCGAAATTCTTCACCTGACCGCTCAAATCCAGCGCTGGCTCAACGCGCGCGTGGCCCGACACCTGGCCGCCCAGGCCGAAAAACTGGCCCGTTGAGAGGACGATAATGACCACCCATCAGCTTGCTTCGCGAAATCTCGGCGCCGACGGGCTCCGGGTCTCCGGCATCGGCCTCGGCTGTATGGGGATGTCCGATGTCTACGGCCCCGCTGACGAGGCCGAAAGCATCGCCACCATTCATGCCGCGCTCGACGCCGGTGTCACGCTGATCGACACCGGCGATTTCTATGGTTGTGGCCACAACGAACTGCTGATCGCGGAAGCCTTGCGCGGCCGTCCGCGCGAGCGTGTGCAGATCAGCGTCAAGTTTGGTGCGCTTCGCGACCCCGCCGGCCGTTTTGGGCTCTTTGACGCGCGTCCCGGCGCCGTGAAGAATTTTCTCGCCTACAGTCTTCGTCGTTTACGTACCGATCATATCGATATCTATCGTCCAGCGCGGCTCGATCCGAACGTGCCGATCGAGGAAACTGTTGGTGCCATCGCCGAGATGGTCAAGGCCGGCTACGTCAGGCACATCGGACTATCTGAAGTCGGCGTCGACACGATCCGCCGCGCGCATGCCGCGCACCCGATCTCTGATTTGCAGATTGAGTATTCGTTGCTGACACGCAGCATCGAGGCAGAGATTCTCCCCGTCTGCCGCCAACTCGGCATCGGCATCACCGCCTATGGCGTGCTGTCGCGTGGCCTGATCAGCGGCCACTGGTCGGTGCAACGCAGCGAACAGGGGCGCGATTTTCGCCGCATGAATCCGCGGTTCTCCGGCGAAAACCTGACGCACAATCTCGGCCTGGTCGAGAAGTTGCGCGACATCGCCGACCGAAAAGGCTGCTCGGTGGCCCAACTTTCGATTGCCTGGGTGCTGGCGCAGGGCGCGGACATTGTTCCCCTGGTTGGCGCTCGCCGCCGCGATCGCCTTGCCGAATCGCTTGCGGCGCTTGACGTTACACTTTCTGACGCGGACCTTACTGAGCTTGCGCGCGCCATTCCGCGGGACGCCGCCGCCGGCGCGCGCTATGCTCCGGCCCAGATGACGCTGCTCGACAACGAGAAGGCGATGGTGCGCGCATGAACGAATCAGTGGTTTTGACACCGGAACGGATTCTCGAAGTCACCGAAGATGTGCTGCGTCGCTTCGGGCTCGCCAAGGCGACCGTGGTGGATGTGGCGCGAGCGCTCGATGTGAGCCACGGCAGCGTCTATCGTCATTTCCCGAGCAAGGCTTCGCTACGCGAGGCGGTGGCCAAACGCTGGCTCGACCGTGTCAGCGCACCGCTTGTGAAAATCGCCGAAGGGTCGGGGCCGGCGCCTGCAAGGCTTGAGCGCTGGCTGCGGACACTGTTTGCGGCCAAGCAAAAGAGGGTTTTGGAAGACCCCGAGATGTTTGCGACCTACCTGACGCTAGCGCAGGAGGCGTGCAAGACCGTGAGGGCTCACAAAGAGAGTCTCATCGACCAGGTTGTTGTTATTTTATCCGACGGCGTGAAGCAGGGGGCTTTTCACATCACCGACGTAAAAGCCACGGCACAAGCAATTTTCGACGCCACCAGCCGTTTCCACCATCCCGCCCATTCCGACGAATGGAACGATCCGCAGCTTGCGTCGCGGATCGATGCGCTCTTGGCCGTGTTGATGAAGGGCCTCGAAGCCCCGCGCAAGCGCTAGAACTCCCTAACACGATTGCGCGCGTCACGCGCTCCGTTGTTTGATATCCATCAAGTCAGGCCAAGCGCCGGCTGATAGTGTGTCATAACGGAGGAAAGCGTGCTGCTGGCACTTTTTGCGGATATCCATGCCAACCGGCAGGCGTTCACGGCATGCCTCGATTTTGCGCGGGCACACGGGGCACAGCGTATCATTTGCCTCGGCGACTATGTCGGCTACGGCGCCGATCCCGAGTGGACGGTCGAGACCGTGATGGCTCTTGTCGAGAACGGCGCGCTCGCCGTTCGCGGCAACCACGACAGCGCGATCGGCACGCCGGCGGAGACCATGAATGCGCAAGCCCAGGCCGCCATTGAATGGAGCCGGGGCCGGCTCAGCGTGTCCCAGCGGCGATTCCTCGCGGACTTGCCGCTGACGCTGCAAGAGGACGACCGCCTCTACGTTCATTCCGAGGCCAGCAGTCCGGCGAAATGGCGATACGTCCAGTCGACCGCAGATGCCGGACGGAGCCTGATGGCGACGACTGCGCATGTCACATTTTGCGGTCACATCCACAAGCCCGCGCTTTATTCGATATCGGTGACCGGGAAGATGACGAGCTTCGTGCCCATATCCGGCGTGACCGTGCAATTGCTTCAGGGCCGGCGCTGGTTGACCGTTCTCGGCTCGGTCGGGCAACCGCGCGACGGCGATCCGGCGGCGTCGTTTGCCATGTTCGATACCGCCTCCCGCGAGGTTACCTATTGCCGCGTGCCATACGATGTAGATGCCGCCGCGGAGCGAATTCGCGACAATGGTCTGCCGAATTGGCTTGCCGAGCGGCTCCTGGTCGGGAGGTGAGCGATGGCAAAAATTTTGGTTCAGCCCGGGGCGGTCATCGACGGTTTCACGGTCGGCGAGTGTGTTCATCGCGGCGGCATGGCGACCCTGTGGAGCGTCACGCGCGCCGACATTCCGTCGCCGGTTCTGATGAAGATTCCGAGAGTGTCGGAGGGTGAGGACCCGGCCGCCATCGTCAGTTTCGAGATGGAACAGATGATCATGCCGAGGCTGTCGGGGCCGCACGTGCCGTTGTGCTACGCGGCCGGGGATTTCGCGCGCCAGGCCTATGTCGTGCTCGAAATCATTCCCGGCAAGACGCTTTACAGCCGGCTTGGCGATCTGCCGCTACCTTATGAGGAAGCGCGCGTCTTGCTGTGGAAAGTCGCCACCGCCCTCGCCGACCTGCATCGGCAGAACGTCGTCCACCACGACATCAAGCCGAGCAGCGTCATGCTCCGCCCCTCGGGTGAGGCGGTCCTGATCGATTTCGGCCTGTCGCATCACAATCAGTTACCTGACCTGTTGCAGGAAGAATTCCGGCTGCCCTACGGCACCGCGCCCTATATGGCGCCAGAGCGCTTGCTCGGGGTGAGGGATGATCCGCGCAGCGATCTGTTTTCGCTGGGTGCGCTGCTCTACTTCTTTACGACCGGCGTGCGTCCATTGGGCGAAACCGAAACGCTGCGCGGGATGCGGCGACGGCTGTGGCGCGATCCGTATCCACCGCGGAAATTGCGGCCCGATTATCCGCCCTGGCTGCAGGAAGTCGTGCTGCGGTGTCTGGAGATCGAGCCGGTCTGGCGTTACCCGACGGCGTCGCAACTGGCGTTCGAACTCGCCCATCCCGACCAGATCAAGCTGACTGCGCGCTCGGAACGGCTCAACCGCGATCCCATCAGCACGGTGTGGCGCCGGCGTTTCAACGGCAACGTTACGCCGCCGCCGCCGGGCAAGTCCGCTGTCTCCGCCCAGCTCGCCTCAAGCCCGATCGTGGCTATCGCGCTCGACCTCACGGAAGGGTCGGCCGATCTGAGTGATGCCTTGCGGGTCACGGCGCAGCGAATCCTCGCGACATTGCCGTCGGCGCGGCTTGCCTGCCTGAACGTGCTGAAACTCGGGCGCGTTACGCTCGACAGGACCCTCGATGAAGAGGGCAACAACAAGCACGTCGACCGGCTGGTCGCGCTCAAGCATTGGGCCTCACCGCTCAAGCTCGACGAGAGCCGGTTGACCGCGCATGTTCTGGAGGCCATCGACCCCGCTGCGGCGATCCTTGAATTCGCCGTGGTCAATCATGTCGATCATATCGTCATCGGCGCGCGGCAAACTTCGCTGGTGCGTGCGCTGCTCGGCAGCGTTTCCGCCAAGGTGGCGGCTGAAGCGCCCTGCACGGTGACCGTGGTGCGGCCTCCAAGTCTCGCGGCGCGACACGGGGAGGGGCCGCTTCAAGAGGGGATCAAAACCAATTGATGGGAGTTGATTTATTCGAGCCAGTTCTGTCTTGGGATGGTAGCAGCTCGAACGAATGGCGAGCTGAGCCATATCGTTAAGCGCAATCTTTGATGAGGTTCGAATGCGCAAGCTGGCGCTATTGACCTGCCTGGCGTTTGCTACGGCCTTTGCGAGCGCCGCGACCGCCAAGCATCACTATCCCCACCACAAACACTGGGTTCGTATCGGGGGACCTCCGCCCGCTGCAGAAAGGCTGACCACGGTTGGGACTCCGGATTGTCACGTACAGGGACGGCTCCTGCGGGTTGCCAATCACTGTCCGTCTGATGCGATAGCAGCCGCACCCCGGTAATCGGTCGTACTGTCAGCGCGCCAACCGGCCTACCGAATAGCCCCTCCCCAGCGGCGAGCCACCACCCCGGTTGCCAAATACACAATCCGGTCCATCATGGACCGAAGTCGGAAACGGCTCGTTGGCTTGGGAAGGAACGATGACGGCGATTCGGACTGTGCTTCTTGGTTACGTGCTCATGGGGTTTGCGGCGGCTGTGCAAGCAGAGCCACTTGACGGCAAATGGGCGGGCGAGATCACTTGCGCTACAGCCGACAAGTCATGAACGCAGATGGTTCGCGCATCGTGGGTACGGAAGAAGGGATTGGCACGGTGACGACCGATGGAACAATCAGTCTCGCCGCGACGTGGAGATCGGCCACCGAAGGGGCGCGGTACAATTACACGGCCTCCTACAGCGGAAAACTGTCCGGAGGGCAGGGCACGCTGAGGGGAACGCAAATCTGGTCCTTTGACGGCAAGACCGAAGACCGCAGCTGCTCCATTGCGCTCAAACACTGAGTGGAAGCAAGCGGGGTGTCAGATTGCCTCGCCGCGCGCCGACGCCGCGGCATGGCGGATCGCGGAAATATTGGCCTTGTAGGCTTCCACGGTGCCGCCTTTGAACACAGCGGAGCCCGCCACAAACGCGTTGGCGCCGGCGGCGGCGAGTTGGCCGGAAACATCTGGACCGACGCCCCCGTCGACCTCAATGTCGATCGGGCGTCCCGCCGTCATCGCGCGCAGATCCTGAATCTTGCCGAGCGCGGAGGGGATGAAAGCCTGGCCGCCGAAGCCGGGATTGACCGACATCACCAGCACCAGGTCGATCATGTCGATTACATATTCGATCGCCGTGATCGGCGTACTCGGGTTGAGCGACACGCCCGCCTTCTTGCCGAGCGCGCGGATCGCTTGCAGCGAGCGATGCAGATGTGGCCCCGCCTCCGCGTGCACCGTAATGTGATCACAACCGGCCTTGGCGAAGGCCTCCAGAAAGTGATCGCATGGCGCGATCATCAAATGCGCGTCGAAGCTCTTCTTGGTGTGCGGGCGGATCGCCTTGATGACGTCGGGGCCGTAGGAAATATTGGGGACGAAATGCCCGTCCATCACGTCGAGATGGATCCAGTCCGCACCCGCCGCATCGACGGCGCGAACTTCGTCACCGAGCTTTGAGAAATCTGAAGCCAGAATCGAGGGCGCGATGACGAGAGGGCGTGCCGCAAATGGTTGAGACATGAGCGCTGCTTTCGAAATCTTCGACGCTATGAGGCAATTTCCGGGTAACACGCGCCAAGCCTGCGGGCAATGCGCGGCTAGAGGAGGCGGAAAATTCTGCCGAACGCGGCATCAATTGCCGGTCGCGCCCGGCTGCCTCAGATGCAGAAAGTCCTCATTTCGTTGGATTTTTCATCATGGCACGGGGCTTGCTGAGCTGGGCGAGGGCCCGCGCAGTGCGGCGCCTGACGGAGTTCTGCCATGCTGCTTGCTCTTGGCGCCGCGTCGGCCGCACTGGACGCGTTCCAATCGCTGACTGCGCCGCAGCCGTCGTCGTCGCAGCCAATCGGCTTTGCCCCGAACGCGGATGATCCGTTCGACGTTTCGGCGCCGGCCTCGGAGGCGTCCACGCCGGCATCGGGGTTCAGCGGGGGTACTCAGATATCGTCGGACACTATCAGCGCGCTCCTGGATGCCCAGAGCCAGACGTCGACCAACCCATCTGTCCAATTCGGTGATTCCGGCCTGCCCAACGCCGATCCGCTGTTGCCGGCATCCTCGACGTCGCCCAGCGCTGCGTCTTCGGCCTATAACTCCATCGATCAGCTGATCCAGCGCCAACAGGCGAACACGATTCCGCTCGCGTTCAACCCGCTTTCGATCAACGTGTGAAACAGCCGGACATTCTTGCGGGCTTTGTCAGGCTTCGACGAGGCCTGGATCACTTCGAAATCCCGGTTCCCGCGGTCGGCGAGCGCCTTATCCAAAACGATCTCGCCACGTCGGCAACGCGCCGGGGAGGGGCAGGGCAATCGCGGCATGGACGCCACGTGCGATCGCGCGGGCCACGACATTGGCCGCGACCATGCCGAGCTCGGTGAGGCCGGCCAGCGGATCGATCGATACCGCACCAGTTGCGGCGGCGAACACTACGTCACCGTCCGTGGGCGCGTGCACCGGATAGATCGCGCGGGCGAAACCGGTCTGAGCGATCACGGCAAGGCGCTTGGCCTGCGCTTTTGTCAGGATGGCATCGGTTACGACGACAGCCAGCGTCGTGTTCTCCGCAGGTGTCGCAGCAGGTCCGCCCTTGATCCGCATCTTCAGCATGTCCGCGGTGAATGAGGCCGGCAGGCCGCGCCCGCCATATTCGGCATCGACTTCAAACGGCGCCGCCCAGAACCACGGTCCATCGCCGACCGTAACGGTGCCGACCGCATTGACCACGGCGAGAGCTGCGACCTTGACACCGCCATCCGTCGTGGCCGAAGCGGAACCCAGTCCGCCCTTAAGATTCGCCGTGTTAGCGCCGAGGCCGGCCCCGACGCTGCCGAGCGCGAAGGTCGTGCCGGCCGCGGCGGCGGCCGCCGCATAGCCGAGATCACGATAGGGCGCGAAGCGGCCCCACTTCTTGTTGCCGCCGTTGAGAAGATCGAAGCAGATCGCGCCGGGTACAATCGGAACAATCGCGCTGCGTGCCTTAAAGCCGCGCCCCTGTTCGGCAAGCCAGGCCTGGATGCCACCGCCGGCTTCCAGTCCAAATGCCGATCCGCCCGAAAGTGCGATCGCGTCGATCTTTTCAACCATGTTGGCGAGGTCGAGTAGTGCGCCCTCACGCGTGCCGGGGGCGCCGCCGCGTACGTCCATGGCCGCCACCGCTGCGTGGTCGAAGATCACCGCCGTCACACCGGACGCGAGTTCGACATTGTCGGCGTGACCGACGCTAACGCCGGCGATGTCGGTGAGGAGATTGTTCATGGCCTGCCCGTCAGGGCCGAACGAACCGGCCCTCGATTGCGTCATGGAAATACATTCTTGAATTGCGCGTCAACTGTCGAGGGCCATTCTTAGCATCCGCGCCAGTTCGGATTTCCGATACGGCTTGGCGAGCAGCAGGACACCGGTATCTAGGCGTCCGTGATGAACAATGGCGTTCTCAGTATATCCCGACGTAAACAAGGTCTTCAGCGCGGGTCGCCGCTTCATCGCCTCGTCGACGAGTTGACGGCCGTTCATCGATCCGGGCATGATGATGTCGGTAAACAGCAGATCGATGGCGTCGGTTCTGTCGATGATCTTCAGAGCTTCCGTTGCGTTGCTGGCCTCCAGGGTTCTGTAGCCAAGGCTCTCGATCTGCGTCACCACGTATCGGCGCACGAGCTTGTCGTCCTCGACAACCAGAACCGTTTCGTTTCCGCCTTCGGAACTCGCAGGACGCCTGCTTCTCCACGATCGTTTCGGCCAGTCCCGTCGCTCGCGGCAGATAGATCTTCACCGTCGTCCCGTGGCCTTCCTCGCTGTAAATCTTGATATGCCCATTGGATTGCTTGACAAAGCCGAACACCATGCTGAGTCCAAGACCAGTGCCCTTGCCGACCTCCTTGGTGGTGAAGAAGGGCTCGAAGACCCGTTCCAGATTCCTGGCAGGAATACCGTGGCCGGTGTCGCTGACCGCGACCATGACGTAGTTTCCGACCGTTACATCACTGTTCATGTCGGCATAGCCTTCATCGAGATAGACGTTATTGGTCTCGATCACGAGCTTTCCACCTGACGGCATGGCGTCGCGGGCGTTGAGCGACAGGTTCAGGATCGCAGTCGTCAGCTGGCTTGGATCGACCAGGGCAGTCGAGGCGTCCTTCGCCAATTGCGGGTTGATTTGAATTTGTTCGCCCAATGTCGGTCGCAGCAGCTTGGCGGTTTCCACGACGAGTGCATTGACGTCGACCTCGCGCGGCTGCAGCGGCTGCTTGCGCGCGAAGGCGAGCAGGTACTTTGTCAGGCTCGCGCCGCGTTCGGCGGCGTCGTCGATCATCTTCGCTATCGCCGAAAGTTGCGGACTGTCGGCGACCGCTTCGGCCAGGATGCCGATGGTGCCGGTGATCACCGTCAAGATGTTGTTGAAGTCATGGGCGATGCCGCCGGTCAACTGACCGACTGCGTCCATCTTTTGCGCTTGCTGGAACTGGGCCTCGGCCGCCTGTTTTTCGGTAAGATCGCGGCCGACGAAGAAATGCCGCCTGACCGGCTCCGACCACGCCCCCATCCAGGTCAAGGTCACCGCGTGGCCATCCTTGTGCACGTAGCGCGTCTCGAAATTGCGCATATGCTGCCCGCGCCTCGCCGAGCGCATTTCCTGGCGCGTGCCGTCAAGATCGTCCGGATAGATGAATTCGACGGCGCTGTGCCCGATCATCTCCGCAGGCTGGTAACCCAGAATGCTCATCGAACTCGGGCTGACCTGAACGAACGTTCCCTTGGTATCCGTGACCAGGATCAGATCCTGCGAGGTCTCGAATATGCGCCGGCGTTCCTCGATTTCCTGGTTCAGCGCCGCCTGCGTCTTTCTGCTCTCGGTAATGTCGCGCGCGATCTTGGAGGCTCCAACAATTTCTCCCGACAGCGATCGGAGTGGGGAAACGGCAAGTGAAACGTGGACCTCGCAACCGTCCTTGGTCACTCGGATGGTCTCATGATCTTCGATGGTCTCGCCGCGGCCTACCCGGTCGAGGATATCGCGCAGTTCCGCGCGCCGGTCCGGCGGAACGATGATGTCGATACGACTGCCAACAGCTTCGGCTGCGGAATATCCAAACAGCCGCTCTGCGGCCCGGTTCCAGCCGGTGATGGTGCCGTCGAGCGCTTTGGTGATGATGGCGTCGTTGGAGGATTCGACTACTGCGCTGAACAGGCGTTCCCGTTCGCCATAGCGCTGCTGGTCGGAAGCCGCTTGCCGGCGCAGCGCATGAAGCAAGCGGGACAATCGGTCTTGCAGGGCGATATTGTCCAGGAGCAATACCACCAGAACGAAACAGGCGGCGCAAAGTCCGTAGAGGCGGCCGACATAGAAGCCGAGATCGAACCGGGCGCCGTTGAGAACCGCTGACGACGCCACGTCCAAGAGCAAGGCGCAAAGGACGACCATCAGCCAAACGTCGAGGACTGAATGTGGTGCTCTTAACCACAAGACCAGCAGGGCAGCGAGGTTGACCGACCACACCATCACCGAGACTTGCAACAAAGCAGGCGTGTAGATGTCGCCGTCCATCAGCGCTGGCAGGATTTCGTGCCTCTCCGTGATCACGAAGACCACGGCCATCACGGCAACACAGACCGCGATAGCGCTCCACAGGATCAATCCGCCGATCGACCCTTTTATTTCGGGACCGCCATCCTTGTCCTTGAGCAGGGCGTAACCGAGCACGAAAATGGGAAATCCACCGTGCCAGACCATGTACAGCCATGCGGTGGTCTGAGGACCGGCGTTCAATAGCCCGCCGGAGGAAAACAGGTTTGGAAAGGTCAAGCCGTGAACGACGGCGGCAATGGAAGTGAACAGATACCCGCTCGCAAGCAGCAGCAGCGCGCGCGATCGCAGGATGGCGAATTGCGAAAACAGCAGGATCGCGGTGAGCAGATCGTTGATCGCAAGCGCAGATTGATAGCTCGCAACGAATGCAGGAACCGGCGGCAGCGGCATACGAGCAAAGGGCAGGATGCAGGCAAACAAGATCGCCGACACGCCGACAACCGCAAGAGCCGTGTTGCGATCGCGGCTTGTGGCGGGCAGCGTCGAGAGGAAGATGCTGCGGTCGTCGCCTGCTTCCAATGTCGTCTCCAAATTCCGATCCGATCTGTCTTGTCGGCTATCGGTCGAATCGCCGCAGCCGATCTCGCCATTTAGGACTTTCGGGGAGAATTTTTCCTCGAATACTCTCGGACAGACGGCGTTGCCCGTCTGAGTTCGACAGGCTGGTGGTGACGGCGGCGCGTTCGAGCAGCACCTTGATCGTGGCGAGAACCGCTCGATCATCATCGATGACGAGAATGCTCGCCATGGGCCTTCCTTGACAATTCCGTCGGTTCAACCCAAGGTTACATACTTCCCGCTATCGGCCAAGGCCAAAACACCTATGGATTAAGTAGCTTACGCCTCACCCATCCAACTTCCAACGCCATCCCGCCTGCGCTAGCCGGCTTTTTTCATGGAACTTGTGCTGGGACGTTGAAATCCTTGGTTGAAACGAAAAACGCCCCGGCGAACCGGGGCGTTGAAGATCGGATGGAACCCGGGCTTATGACCCCTTGGGGTTGATCTCGATATAGTTGCCCTTGGCGTCCCACTTGTAGACGACGTAGTCGATCTGCTTGATGTCGCCCTTGGCGTCGAACTCAAGCTTGCCGATCACCGTATCCCACGCGCCGGCCTTGATCGTGTCCATAACCTTCTTCGGGTCGGTGGTGCCGGCCTTGGCCGCCGCCTGCGACCATACCTGCATCGCGGCGTACGTATAGAGCGTGTAACCTTCGGGATCGATGTTGTTCGCCTTGAACTTTTCGACGATCGACTTGGCCGTCGGCTTGTTGCGCGGGTCGGGGCCGAAAGTGAACAGCGTACCTTCGCCCGCGGGTCCGGTGATCGAGGCGAATTCCTTGTCGGCGAGCGCGTCGCCGGCCATCAAGACGGTCTGAAGTCCTTGATCGCGCATCTGGCGCACGATCAATCCGGACTTCCTGATGGTAACCGCCCACGTACACCAGGTCGATGTTCTCGCGCTTCATGCGCGAAACGATCGCGGTGAAGTCCTTGTCGCCCTTGTTGTAGGACTCGAACATCTTTTCGGTGAAGCCGGCCTTGTTGAGCGCCTTCTTGGTCTCGTCGGCGAGGCCCTTGCCGTAGGTGGTCTTGTCGTTGAGGATCGCGACGTTCTTGCCCTTGTAGAATTTCGCGATGTAGTCGGCGGCGACGAGACCCTGCTGATCGTCGCGGCCGCAGACACGCGCGACGTTCCAGAGCTTGCGCTCGGTGAACAGCGGATTGGTCGAGGCCGGTGTGATCTGCAACACGTTGCCGTCGGCATAGGCTTCCGACGCCGGGATCGACGACGACGAGCAGTAGTGGCCCGCGACGAACGGGATTTTGGCGCTGGCGAATTTCTCCGCAACGGAGCGCGCCTGCTTGGGATCGCAGGCATCGTCGCCGATTTCAAGCGCAAGCTTCTTGCCGAGCAGGCCACCGCTCGCATTGATATCCTTAACCGCCTGTTCGGCGCCGTTCTTCATCTGGCGGCCGAACGCGGATTCGCCGCCGGTCATCGGCCCCGCCACCGCGATCGTGATGTCCTCCGCAAACGCTGTCGTGGACAGCGCAAGCGACGCGCCTATTGCCAAGCCGATAAGCTTCAGAGATTTCATGAGGGTCCTCGCGGGTAGTTCGCCATGGGAAATCCCCGGCATGCCGCCGGGTCGAAAGCGTTGGCCATTCTCGGCTGATTTTACGGCGAAGTCACCGGCAAAATTCGGGCAAAATAGGCCTAATAGCGGCGCTACCCCCTTCGGCCGCCCTCCAGATAGGCGGCGCGGACTTCCGGCCGTTGCAACAGTTCCGCGCCCGTTCCGTGAAGCGTGATCAGGCCGTTGACCATGACATAGCCGCGGTGGGCCAGCCGCAGGGCATGGTTGGCGTTCTGTTCGACGATCAGGACGGTGAGGCCGTCCTGCCGGTTGAGGGTCCGGATGGCTTCAAAAATCTGCCGCGCGATCAGCGGGGCGAGGCCCAGGGACGGCTCGTCCAACAGCAACAGGCGAGGGCGGCTCATCAGCGCGCGGCCGATCGCCAGCATCTGCTGTTCGCCGCCCGACAGGGTGCCGCCACGTTGGCTCAAGCGCTCCTTCAGCCGTGGAAACAGCGTCAGCACGCGCTCAAGGCCGGCGGCTCGTTCGGTTTCGCTTGAATCGGTGGCATCGGCGCCCATCTGCAGGTTTTCCGCAACGCTCATGCGCGGGAAAATCCGGCGGCCTTCGGGCGATTGCGCGATGCGCCGCCGCGCGATTTCGTGGGTGGGCACTTCGGTGATATCGCGGCCGTCGAACAGGATTTGTCCCGAAAGGGCGCGCGGCTTGCCGAAGATCGTCATCATCAGCGTCGACTTGCCGGCCCCGTTGGCGCCGATCAGCGCGACGATCTCGCCCGGGTTGATGGTAAAATCGACGCCCTTCAGCGCCTCGATCTTGCCATAGGCGGCGCGAAGGCCGCGGATCGCGAGCAGGGGTGTCGAGGCCGAGCTCATTGCAGCCCCAATTCCAACTCGACGGCTGCAACCTCGTCGTCTTCCACGCCGAGATAGGCAGCGATCACCTTGGGATCGTCGCGCACATCCCTCGGCGCGCCTTCGGCAATCTTGACGCCATAATCCATTACGACGATGTGGTCGGAAATTTCCATCACCACCGACATGTCGTGCTCGATCAGGAGGATTGAAGTGCCCTGGTCGTCGCGGATCGAGAGCAAGAGCTCGCTGAGTGCTGCGCTCTCGCGCGCGTTCAGCCCGGCCGCGGGTTCGTCGAGACAGAGAAGCGCCGGCTCGGTGCACATGGCGCGCGCGATTTCGAGCCGGCGCTGGTCGCCATAGGGCAAATTGCCGGCGGCATCGTCGGCGCGCTCCAGGAGCCCGATGCGGTCCAGCCAGCGCTTGGCCTGATCGATCGCGTGCTTTTCGGCCGCGCGCCAGGACGGCGCGCCGATCAGCCCGAGAAAGGTGAGGCCGGAGGCAAGCATCAACGCGTTGTGCTGCGCGACCATCAGGTTCTCGAGCGCGGTCATGCCGGGAAACAGCCGGATATTCTGGAAGGTGCGCGCGACCTTGGCGTATTTCGAAATCCTGAAATCGTTCAGCCGTTCGAGCTGGATGTTGCGGCCCTCATCATGGGTCAGGCGGATCGCGCCCGAGGTCGGCTTGTAGAATCCGGTGATGCAATTGAAGACCGTGGTCTTGCCGGCGCCGTTCGGACCGATCAGCGCAGTGATCTTGCGCCGTTCGGCCTCGAACGACAGATCGTTGACGGCGACAACGCCGCCGAAGCGCATCGTCAAATGACCGACATTGAGGATGCAATCGCCACTCATCCCCGGCCTTCCCTCGCGAGCTCGGAGGAGATGGCCTGGCTGTGTTTAAGAAACACGGTTGGGGCGCGATGGCCGATCAATCCGCGCGGCCGCCAGATCATCAACAGCACCATCGCCATGCCGAATACCAGCATGCGGTACTGGTCGAAGCCGCGGAAAAGCTCGAACCCGCCGATCAGGGTGAGCGCGGCAAGCGCCACGCCGAGCTGCGAACCCATGCCGCCGAGCACGACGATCGCCAGCACCAGGGCCAATTCCTGGAAGGTGAAGGATTCAGGGCTGATGAAGCCCTGTCGCGTGGCGAAGAACGCGCCGGCAAAGCCGCCGAACATCGCGCCGGTGGCAAACGCCGTGAGTTTGGTCGTGGTGGTGTTGATGCCGAGCGCGCGGCAGGCGACTTCATCCTCGCGCAACGCTTCCCAGGCACGGCCGATCGGCAGACGGCGCAGCCGGATTGTCACCCAGTTGGTGAGCAGCGCGAGCGCCAGGATCAGGTAGAACAGGAACACAATACGTTGCGTCGGCGAGAATTCGATGCCGAGCCTCGCCGCAAGGCCATCCTCGCCCGCTGTCAATGGAATGCCGAACAGCGTCGGCCGCGGGATCGGGAAAACCCCGTTCGGTCCGCCGGTCAGACTCTGCCAGTTGGTGATGACGAGACGAATGATCTCGCCGAAGGCCAGCGTGACGATGGCGAGGTAATCGCCGCGCAGCCGCAGCACCGGAAATCCGAGCAACACGCCCCACAACGCGGCGAGTATCCCCGCAAGCGGCAGGCCGATCCAGAACGTCAGCCCGAAATTGGTTGAAAGCAGTGCGTAGGAATAGGCACCGACCGCGTAAAATGCGACGTAGCCGAGGTCGAGTAGGCCGGCGAGGCCGACCACGACGTTCAATCCCCATCCCAGCATCACATAGGTCAGCACCTGGATGCCGGTATCAATGACGTAGCGTTGATTATAGAAGATTATCGGCACTAGAACGGTAAAGATCAACAACAGGGGCGGAATCGCGCGTCGTACCACACTGAGTGCGCCATGCACCGACGGCGTCACGATCCGGAGAGCTGAGATCGGTCCCCACCATTGCCGTAGCAACTCGACCGCGATGCTGCCGCCAAATACGATTGCAACGATGATGGCGAGATCGTCGAACCGCGTCCAGTAAGTCAACTCGCCGGTTGGGCCCGTCTCGGTGCGGATGCCGATCATCAGCGAGAAAAGCACCAGCGCGACGAGGGCGCTGATCAGGGCTTTCTTGAAGATGAAGGCGACGCCGGCGGCGCGCGAGGTTTGCGGAAGGTCGGGCGTGGGTGCTGTCACGCGTTTGCCTTCTAGACTTTTTCGACTTCAGGCCGGCCAAGCAGGCCGGTCGGAAGGAAGATCAGCACGATAATCAGGATCGAGAACGCCGCCACGTCCTTGTATTCGATCGAGAAATAGGCCGACCACATGGTTTCGATCAGGCCGATCAGGAGCCCGCCAAGCATCGCGCCCGGTAGTGAGCCGATGCCGCCGAGAACGGCTGCGGTGAACGCCTTGATGCCCGCAACAAAGCCCATGAAGAAATCCACCAGGCCGTAATACAGCAGATACATCATGCCGGCGACGGCGGCGAGTGCGGCTCCAATGACGAACGTCATGGAGATGGTGCGGTCGACATCGACGCCGAGCAGCGCCGCCATGGTCTGATCCTGCTCGCAAGCGCGCATGTCGCGCCCCAACCGCGTTCGCGACACCAGCCAGGTGAAGATGGCAAGCAGGACGATCGTGGCGATGACGACGATGATCTGAACATTGGAAAGTCGCACCACGAAGCCGTCGCTGTTGAACAGGCTGTAGCCGCCTGTGATGATCGGTGGCACCGGCTTGACGCGGGCGCCCTGGGTGATCTGCGAGTAATTGATGAGGACGAACGACATGCCGATTGCCGACAGCATTGGCGCCAGACGAAAGGAGTGTCGCAGCGGCCGGTAGGCAATCCGCTCCACCGTCCAGCCATAAAGCGCGGTGATCGCCATCGACACCAAAAGCACGATCAGCAAGATCAGCGGCACCGCGGTCAGCCCCATCGAGACTAAAATCAGGAAGGTGATCAGCGCGATGAAACCGCCGATCATGAAGATATCGCCATGGGCGAAGTTGATCATGCCGACGATGCCATAGACCATGGTGTAGCCGATGGCGATCAGGCCATAGATCGAGCCGAGCACAATGCCGTTGATCAGTTGCTGGGCGAAATAGTCCATGCGCTGCCGCCGTCTGGCGCATTTTCCGGCAAGGTGGAAATCCGGTTTGCCGTAGCGAAAATGCCCGCTCTTGGGTTGCGACACTGGCGGAGGCCCCGGCAGCCCGGACGCGTGTCGTTTCATTTTCTAACAGCTGGAACCCCGGTGCGGCAACAGCACAGGAAGCGGGTCTAAGGGCTTGTACAGAGGTAGTTTTCGGCTTTCCAGTTCCGCCGAACGTCAGTCGTGGTGGCAGATCGCGGTGAGGTGATGATGGAACCGAAGTTCACCGCAACCAACTTCCCGTTCCCCGGTTGTCTCTGACGTCATTCAGCAAGGGAGCTCCCGATGTCCAATCCGAACCAGAATCTGGGCCAGCAGAACCAGAACCCGGGCCAGAAGCCCGGCCAGCAGCAGGGCGGTGGCCAGAAACCCGGACAGCAGCAACAGGATCCAAGCCGTCAGGGCCAGCAGAACCCCAATCAGCAAGGCAAGGGCGGCCGCTAACTCCTTAGGTCGCACAAAGCTGGTCGAATGAGTGAGTAAGGAGGGTCTCGCCGAAAGGCGGGACCTTCTTTTGGTTGATGCGGGCGGTTGCTTTGCAGATCGTCTGGACCTCCCGTGGAACCTCAACTACGGTTTCCCCAAGCGGCAACGCCGTTGAATAATCTCGAACATTCATCGGCGTAACGACCGCGTGTCATCAGGGGGAAGCCAATGAATGTGACCCGCCGGGCTGCGCTTGCGACCGCAGGCGCTGCTGCAACCGCTTTAGCCTTTCAACAACGTGCCAACGCTCAGTCTTTTGAATTCAAGCCGAACCAGCGCTACCCCGACGCGTCGGTCGAGATCCTCGACCCGAGCTTTACCAAATATCGCGTGTTCTCCAGCACCGTCGAGCAGCTCGCCACGGGCATGCGATGGTCCGAAGGACCGGTATGGTTCGGTGACGGCCGCTATCTTCTGGTCAGCGACATCCCCAATAATCGCATCATGCGCTATGATGAAGCCAACGGGCATTGGGGTGTTTTCCGGCAACCGTCGAATTTCGCCAACGGCAATGGGCGCGACCGGCAGGGCCGGCTGATTACATGCGAACATCTGACTCGTCGCGTTACGCGCACCGAATATGACGGCAAGATCACCGTGCTGGCCGACAACTTCAACGGCAAGCGTCTCAATTCACCCAATGATATCGTTTGCAAGTCAGACGGCTCGATCTGGTTCACCGATCCGCCATTCGGCATCTCCGGCGAGTGGGAGGGTGACAAGGCGACACCGGAATTGCCGCATTCGGTTTACTGCATCAGTCCCGACGGCAAGCTCGGGCTCGTTACCTCAGACCTTGCCGGCCCGAACGGGCTGGCATTCTCACCTGATGAGAAGAAGCTTTACATCGTTGAATCGCGCGCGCAGCCAAGCCGGCTGGTCTGGGCCTACGACGTCGGCGCCGACGGGATAACGCTGTCCAACAAGGTGAAGCTGATCGACGCCAACGGGGCAGGGGCTCTCGACGGAATCAAGGTCGACACCGACGGCAACATCTGGTGCGGCTGGGGAAGCAGCGGCGCGCCGAACGGCAAGCCGGAGGAACTGGACGGTGTCAAGGTGTTCAATTCTGAAGGCAAGGCGATCGGCTTCATCCGCCTTCCCGAGCGTTGTCCCAATCTGGTGTTCGGCGGTCCCAAAAGGAACCGCCTGTTCATGGCAAGCTCGCATTCGCTTTACGCATTGTATGTCGAAGCCAGAGGCGCCGTTTGACGGCGAGCAATCCGGCCTTGGCCGCGCCAATCGGTGCGGCCAAGCGTGGTCCCGCGCGGGCGCCACTATTAAGGTAAACAAAGGGTTTAAATTGCCCGTCGCAGTTTAAGCGCGTTACGTCCTTCCCAGAAGCCGTAGCCCGAAAACGAGGCTTGCGGACAAACGGGAAGCGACATGTCCACAAACTGGCGGATCAGTTCATTCAACGGCGTGCTGCTGGCGGCCTACTTTATTCCGACATGGGCCATCATCGCCTATCGGATCTTCGTCTCGCCGGTTCAAGGCTTGTTTGAGCGTCCGACCGTATCGGTGGCGCTGTTCATGAGCGACCATCTGCAAATGGCCACGATGACCGCCGTGCGCTTCGCCTGGCTGCTCGCCTTGGGCAGGCTTACCGTCGTCGCGTTTTTCGCAATCTTCTTGTTTTTCGCCGCGCGCGCCTCGATCCGCAAGACCGGCGCGTGCGACGAGGCTTTGGCGATTGCGCTTACCATCGGCAGCGTGATCAGCTTTGCCAGCATGATCCTGGCGTCGAAGGTCGGCGAGGTCGAGGCCCTTCGGCTACATGCTACCGAACTCTTGATGATGCTTGGCACCGGGGTCGTGATGCTGTTCGAGAGCCCGGCTCGGGCCCAGACCGCCACCATCGTGGCAACACCCGATCTGCCGCTTCAGCAGACCCAGTTCCCTTCTCATCGCTGACATCCACGATTCGTCTTCGATCAGCGTTGGGTCAGGAAACCCACCAGCGCATCGGTGAAGGCATGCGGCTGCTCGACATTGGAAATATGCGCGGCGTCGAGAATCGTTAGCGACGCCCCCGGGATCTGGCTGCGAATGAACTCTGCCGCCGCGACCGGCGTCGAGGTGTCGTGGCGCCCGGCGATCACCAGCGTCGGGCTCGTTATCGTCGGCAGCAGCGCACGCTGATCGAGCGTGCTCAGCGCCTCGCAGCAGGCAACATAGCCTTGAACGGGGGTTGCAATCATCATTTCTTTCAGGTTCGCCGTGATCTGCGGTTCGCGTTCCCTGAAATCCGCCGTCAGCCATGCCGCGATCACCGTATCCGCAATCGCGGCGATGCCGCCTTCCTTCACGGCCTTGATACGGTTGAGCCAGTTGGTTGGATCTGGGTAATGACAGGCGGTGTTGGCGAGTACGAGCTTGCCAAATCGCTCCGGCGCCTTGGCCCCCAACCACTGTCCGACCATCCCGCCCATCGAAAGCCCGCACCAATGCACCTTTTCGATGTTGAGGTCGTCGAGGATCGCGAGCACGTCGCGGCCGAAACGTTCCATGGAGTAAGGTCCGGGCGGCACGCTGGATTTGCCATGGCCGCGCCGGTCATAGCGGATCACGCGGAAGATTTGGCCGAGCGCCTTCATCTGCGGCTCCCACATCTGCATGGTCGAGCCGAGTGAATTCGACAGCATCAGCGTGGGGCCGCCGTCGCGGCCTTCGACGGACACGTTGAGCAGGCAACCGTCGGCGTCGATCATCGGCATTGGAATTTTCTCCAAGTTTCTTTTTTTGAAGCCTGCAAGGCGGCGTTCGACAGTATCGGTGCGCGACCTAACCATCCCCGCCGGTCTCTGCCAATCCCAAAGCGCAGACGCAAGCCTGCTGCGCCGCGAATATGCATCGCTCTCAGCCTTTCAATCCCCTTCCTTTTGGGGCGTTGGTGCTTTACTTGAAGGACAAAACCGGAGCTGGCGGGAGGCGCACATGGCCATGACAATGAACGGGGAGGTCCAGCTTGCAGCACCGCGCGAGGCGGTCTGGGCCAAGTTGAACGACCCGGAGGTGCTCAAGGCCTGTATTCCCGGATGCGAGGAGATGGAGCGGACCGAGGAAAACGGTTTTCGCGCGGTGGCCAAGATGAAGGTCGGCCCGGTCTCGGCTCGCTTTAAGGGCCGGGTGACGCTGAGCGATCTCGACCCGCCGAATGGCTACAAGATCACGGGCGAAGGCGAGGGCGGGGTGGCCGGCTTTGCGAAGGGCGCCGCAACCGTGGCGCTCGCAGACAAGGACGGTGGCACACTCTTGACCTATGATGTCGAGGCGCAGATCGGGGGCAAGCTGGCCCAGCTCGGCCAGCGCCTCATCAACGGCGCGGCCAAGAAAATGGCCGATGAGTTTTTCGCGAACTTCGCCAAGGCGGTGCAAGGCTAAGCTGCCAAGAAGGCTGATCTAGAAGGGCTAATCTCCTGAAAAGGCTGGCTTGACTAAGTTTGAGATCATACCGTGATGTTGTTGCTCATTGCCGGGATGGCCCATATTATGGCTCTGAAACGACGTTAATTGACTGTGCTGCCGTGCAACGCGGCTGCGAAGAGAGTGCTGAATGGCCAAAATCTCCCTGATCGTGAACGGCAACCCCGTGAGCGCCAATGTCGATCCCCGTACCCTTCTGGTGCAATTCCTCCGCGAAAATCTGCGGCTGACGGGCACCCATGTCGGCTGCGACACCTCGCAATGCGGCGCCTGCGTGGTGCATCTCGACGGCAAGGCGGTGAAATCCTGCACGACGCTTGCGGTCATGGCAGATGGGCATGAGGTCAGGACGATCGAGGGGCTTGCCGCCGAAGGCGCGCCGCTGCATCCGATGCAGGAGGCGTTCCGCGAGCATCATGGCCTGCAATGCGGCTTCTGCACGCCCGGCATGATCATGACCGCGGTCGATATCGTCCACCGCAAGGGCCACGACCTGTCGGACCACACCATCCGCGAAGAGCTCGAAGGCAATCTTTGCCGCTGCACCGGCTACCAGAACATCGTGGTATCGATCGCAGCCGGCGCCAAGGCGATGGCGAAGTCCGATCTCGCATAAAGTTCGTCACGCTCGGCGATCAGGAATACCCCAAGGAATACCCGATGTACGAATTCAAATATCATCGTCCGGCGACCGTGCGGCAGGCCGCCAATCTGCTGGTCAAGAACGAAGACGCCAAGGTAATCGCCGGCGGCCACACGCTGCTGCCGGTCATGAAGCAACGGCTCGCGAGCCCCCCGCATCTGGTCGACCTCTCCCACATAGAGGGGCTCGACAACATTGAGATGAAGGGCCGTTCGCTCATCATCGGCGCCACCGCAACCCATAACACGGTCGCAACGTCGGCTACCGTCGGCGAGGCGATCCCGGCGCTCGCCTATCTCGCCGGCCTGATCGGCGATCCCGCCGTGCGTCACCGCGGCACGATCGGCGGCTCGCTCGCCAACAACGACCCGACCGCCGATTATCCCGCCGCATGCCTCGCGCTTGGCGCGACCATCGTCACCAACAAACGGCGCCTCAAGGCGGAAGAATTCTTCAAGGGGCTGTTCACCACCGCGCTGGAGAGCGACGAGATCATCACCAGGGTGATGTTCCCGCTGCCGAAGAAGGCGGCCTACGTCAAATTCCGGAACCAGGCCTCGCGCTATGCGCTGGTCGGCGTGTTCGTCGCCAAGCGTCCATCGGACGTCCGTGTCGCCGTTACCGGAGCCGGCTCCGAGGGCGTGTTCCGCGTGACCTCCTTCGAAGAGGCGTTGAAGAAGCGCTTTTCGGCCAAGGCGCTCGATGGCCTGACGGTGCCGGCGGCTGGCCTAAACAGCGACCTGCATGGCAGCGCCGAGTACCGCGCGCATCTGATCGCGGTGCTGGCGCGGCGTGCCCTCGAAGTTGCGACCGCTAAGTCGTGACGTTGGCAATTTTCGATCCATCAAGGCTGGCTCTCCCATGACCGCATCGGCGCTGCCAAAGTCCGTCGATGCGATGATGGTGCTATTGTCCTCGCGCGGCTATTTCGCCGAGCGGTCGCTGGCGACCGTGACCTATCTGTCGCTGCGCATGGGCCGGCCGCTGTTTCTCGAAGGGGAGGCCGGCGTCGGCAAGACCGAGATCGCCAAGGTGCTGTCGGCGGCACTCGGGCGAAAGCTGATCCGGCTGCAATGTTACGAAGGCCTTGATGTCTCGTCCGCAGTCTATGAGTGGAGCAGCGCGGCGCAGATGATCGCGATCCGGCTTGCGGAAGCGGTCGGCGATACCGATCGCGAACAGCTTTCCAGCGATATCTTTGCCGAGCGCTATCTGATCAAGCGGCCGCTCCTGCAGGCGCTGGAGCCGGATGTCGCAGGCGCGCCAGTGCTTCTGATCGACGAGCTCGACCGCGCCGATGAGGCGTTCGAGGCGTATTTGCTGGAAATTCTCAGCGATTTCCAGGTCACGATTCCCGAGCTCGGCACTGTGAAAGCGCCGCAGCCGCCCATCGTCATCATCACCTCGAACCGTACGCGCGAAATCCATGACGCGCTGAAGCGGCGTTGTCTTTATCATTGGGTGGATTATCCCTCCGCCGAACGGGAGCTTGCGATCGTGAAATCGCGTGTGCCCGGAATCTCCGCAAAATTGTCGCAGCAGGTCGTGCGTTTCGTGCAGGCGCTCCGCGACCAGGATTTCTACAAATCGCCGGGTGTCGCTGAAACCATCGACTGGGCCACCGCGCTCACCGAACTCGATGCGCGCACGCTGACGCCGGACGTGGTCGGCGATACCCTCGGCGCGCTCCTGAAATATCAGGATGACATCGCGCGCCTGCAGGGCGAGAGCTTGCAGAAGGTTCTGAGAGAGGCGACGAGCGAGAACTGACGCTATGCGTCATTCCGGGTCCATGCTTCGCATGCGCCGGAACGACTGAAATGAGTCATCCGATGGCCATCAATCATCTTGCGCCCCCGACCGGTCAGATGGCCGACAACATCATCGGCTTTGGCCGCGCGTTGCGCGCTGCCGGAATTCCGGTCGGTCCCGGCGCCGTGATCGATGCCATGAACGCGCTGCAGATGATCGAGATCGGCAATCGCGCCGATGTATTCACGACGCTGGAGGCGATCTTCGTCAAGCGTCGCGAGCACATGCTGATCTTCGCGCAGGCC
Organism: uncultured Alphaproteobacteria bacterium; assembly: GCA_963722265.1. Lineage (GTDB taxonomy): Bacteria > Pseudomonadota > Alphaproteobacteria > Rhizobiales > Xanthobacteraceae > Bradyrhizobium. Next base: position 345,060 of record CAVRKR010000009.1, read on the forward strand.
TTCGACCTGTTCTTCCGTGCCGCCGAAGAATGGAAGCACCTGCTGGATTCGGTGCCGCTGCCCGAGCACGCCAGGAAGAAACCGCCGCCGGCCTCGCGCCGCGTCCAGGAGGCGCTGTCGCAGGCGCAGATGATCGAAGCGCCGCAGGCGCAGGAGGGGGAGCTCAGGCTCGCGGTGTCCGACAGGGAGATCCTGCAAAAGAAGGATTTCGCGCAGATGACCGCGGCCGAGATCGCCGAGGTCACCCGCGCCATCGCCGAAATGAAATTGCCGCAGGCGGAATTGCGCACCCGCCGCTATCAGCCGGATCGGCGGGGCCTGCGGCTCGACATGCGCCGCACCTTGCGCGGCAGTCTGCGCACCGGCGGCGACATCATCGATATCCATCGGCTGGGGCGGATCGACAAGCCGGCGCCTATCGTGGCGCTGCTCGATATATCGGGCTCGATGAGCGAATATACGCGGCTGTTCCTGCATTTCCTGCACGCCATCACCGATGCGCGCAAACGCGTGTCGGTATTCCTGTTCGGCACCCGCCTCACCAATGTGACGCGCAGCCTGCGGGCGCGCGACCCCGACGAGGCGCTGGCGAGCTGTTCGTCGTCGGTGGAGGATTGGGCCGGCGGCACCCGGATTGCGACCTCGCTGCACACCTTCAACAAGCTCTGGGGTCGCCGCGTTCTGGGGCAGGGTGCCATCGTGCTCCTGATCTCCGACGGGCTGGAGCGCGAGGCCGATGCCAAACTGGCGTTCGAGATGGACCGGTTGCACCGCTCCTGCCGCCGCCTGATCTGGCTCAATCCGCTGTTGCGCTATGGCGGCTTCGAGGCCAAGGCGCAGGGCATCAAAATGATGCTGCCGCACGTTGACGAATTCCGTCCGGTGCATAATTTGAGTTCCATCAAGGGGCTGATCGAGGCATTGTCCGCGGCGCCTGCGCCGCACCACCGCAGCCTGATCAGATCCGCAGCTTGAACGCATAAGAGGCTCCCATGCTCAATCGCGACGAAGACATTCTCAAAGCGGCTGAGGACTGGCAGAAGGCGGGCCACGGCGTCGCCCTTGCTACCGTCGTTGAGACCTGGGGGTCGGCGCCACGGCCGGCGGGATCGAGCCTTGTCATCAATGATGACGGGACGTTTCTCGGCTCGGTCTCCGGCGGATGTGTCGAAGGCGCCGTCGTCACCGAGGCCATGGACGTGATCGCCAGCGGCCAGCCTAAAATGCTCGAATTCGGCGTCGCCGACGAGACCGCCTGGAATGTCGGCCTGTCCTGCGGCGGCACCATCCGCGTATTCGTCGAGAAGGTCGGATAGCCGTGAAGCTCAAGACGCTCCAGGGACTGAATGTCGAGCGCGCCGCGCGGCGGCCGGCGATAGTCGTGACCGATACGGCCAATGGGGAACAGCGGTTGGTGAAGGCCAGTGATTTCGCCGCCGATCCGCTTGGCCCCGAACTGTCCAAACAGCTTCGCACGGGCAGGAGCGGCACAATCGAGGCCGGCGGCAAGAAGTTGTTTCTCAATGTCTATGCGCCGACCGCGCGTATGGTGATTGTCGGCGCCGTCCATATCAGTCAGGCGCTTGCGCCGCTGGCGCGCTCGCTGGACTATGATGTGACGGTGGTTGACCCGCGCACGGCGTTCGCGAGCCCCGAGCGGTTTCCGGATGTGCCGCTGATCGCCGAATGGCCCGACGTGGCATTGCCGCCGCTCAACATCGATCACTACACCGCCTTCGTGGCGCTGACGCACGATCCCAAGATCGACGATCCGGCGTTGCTGCACGCCTTCGCGCGTGACTGCTTCTATATCGGTGCGCTTGGTTCGCGAAAGACCCATGGCAAGCGGGCCGAGCGCTTGAAGGCGCAAGGCGCCAAGGATAGCGACATCAGTCGCATTCACGCACCGATCGGGCTGTCGATCGGCGCGGTCTCCCCGTCTGAGATCGCGGTGGCGATCATGGCGGAGATTACCGCGCAGTTGCGGTTGCCCAGTGAAAAAGAAGCTGCGGCATGAAATTCGGTCCTGCCAGTCCGACGGACGCGATCGGCGGCGTCACCGTTCATACGCTTCGCCAGGGCTCCCTGGTGCTCAAGAAGGGCACGACCGTTGGCCCGGCTGAGGTCGCCGCGCTGACGCGCGCCGGCGTCAAGGAAATCGTTGTGGTGCGGCTTGAGGAGGGTGACGTCTCCGAGGACGTTGCTGCCGCCAGCATCGCGCACGCCGTGGCTGGCGCGGGAATCAATGTCGAGCGCGCGTTCACCGGGCGCGCCAATCTGTTTGCGGCGCGCGCCGGCGTATTGGTGGTGGATCGCGCCGCGGTCGACCGCATCAACGGCGTTGACGAAGCCATCACCTTCGCCACGCTTTCGGCCTTCAAACCCGTGGTCGAAGGCGAGATGGTCGCGACCGTGAAGCTGATCCCGTTCGGGGTCGAGGCGAAGCTGCGCGACGCCGCGGTTGCGGCGGCAAAGGGCGGCGCGCTGCGGATCGCGCCGTACACTATCAAGCGCATCGGCGTGATCTCGACCATGCTTCCGGGGCTCGCGCCGAAGGTGGTGGACAAGACCTTGAAGGTTACGGCGGAGCGGCTGGCGCCGGCTGGCGCCAAGATCGTGGCCGAGCGTCGCGTGCCGCACGACGAGACCGCACTGAAGACTGCGATGAAGGAATTGCTCGGTCTTGGAGCAGAACTCGTGATCGTGTTCGGCGCTTCCGCGATCGCCGACCGGCGCGACGTGATTCCGGCGGCGATCTCGGGCATTGGCGGTGCCATCGAGCATTTCGGCATGCCGGTCGATCCCGGCAATCTGCTCCTGATCGGCAATGCCGGCGGCGTGCAGGTGCTCGGCGCCCCCGGCTGCGCGCGCTCGCCAGTGGAAAATGGTTTCGACTGGGTGCTGATGCGGCTGTTGGCCGGCCTGAAGGTCACTCGTGCCGAATTGATGGGCATGGGCGTCGGCGGGCTGCTGATGGAAATCGTGACACGGCCGCAGCCGCGCGAAGGCCGCTTGCCCGACGGCAATCGCCACGTGACGGCGGTCATTCTCGCCGCGGGTCGGTCGACCCGGATGGGGGGCCCCAACAAGCTCCTGGCCGATCTCGGCGGCAAGCCGCTGGTCCGGATCGTCACCGAACAGGCGCTCGCCTCGAAGGCGAAGCGCGTGATCGTCGTTACCGGTCATCAGGCGGAGTTGGTCGAGAACGCGCTTGCGGGGCTCGACGTGAAATTCGTCCGCAACCCGGACTTCGCGTTGGGGCTTGCGAGCTCGGTGAAGGCGGGGGTCTCGGCGATTCCCGCCGATGCTGATGGCGCGGTGATTTGTCTCGGCGACATGCCGATGATCTCCGCGCAACTGATCGACCATTTGATCGACGCCTTCGCGCCGGATCGCGGGAATTTGATCGCGGTCCCCGTCAGCGACGGGCGGCGCGGAAATCCGGTGCTGTGGTCGCGCCGCTTCTTCAACGAGCTGATGACGCTCGACGGCGATGTCGGGGCGCGTCATCTGATCGCAAAGCACCGCGATGCGGTGGCGGAAGTCCCGGTTGACGGCTTTGGCGCGTTTCTCGACATCGACACGCCGCAGGCGCTTGAGGCTGCGCGGCGCGGCTAGCGCGCGACGGCTCAGCATTTTTGAATCTCCCGTTCACCAAGTTGAAACGTCCTCTCCCGTAGATTCGCAGGTAGGCTGGAATCGGGGAGGGGGCTTTGATCGTTTCGACTGGTGACGCGGGTTGACAATGACTGACCAGTCAGTCATATTTAAACCATGTCCCGTTCCGATGCGAAACCAGCCTCAAGAATTGCGGCCAAGCCGCTTCCTCGCCGGCGCGGCAGGAAGGTTGGTTTGGCGAACGCGCCGAAGCCGGCCTCCCTTGAGGCGTCATCGTCGAGACCTCCGTCCAATCGTGCCGAACGCGCGGCCGATCGGCGTCAGGCAATCATCGATGCCGCGCTCGATGAGTTCATCGACCGCGGCTATGCCGCAACCAGGCTCGATGACGTTGCCAAGCGGGCAGGTGTCGCCAAGGGCACGATCTACTTGCATTTCAAGGACAAGCAGGCGTTGTTTGAGGAATTGGTTCGGACCGCACTCGTACCCCTGATCACCCGTCTGGCCGCGCCGCCGCCCGCGGGCAGTTCCGTTCGCGCCGCAATGGAGCGTTTTGCCGAGACGTTCGCGCAAGAGGTGGTGGCGACGCGACGCGGCGCCATTGTCCGCCTGATCGTGGCCGAAGGTCCGAGGTTTCCTGACATCGCCGACTTCTACTACCGCGAAGTGGTTTCACGCGGTGTTGCCGGAATGCGTGCGCTGATCGAGCTCGGCATCGCGCGGGGCGAAATTCGGCAGCGCGGGCTGAGGGATTTTCCGCAGATCGTCGTGGCGCCGGCGATGGTGGCGGTGATCTGGCAAGGGCTGTTTGGGCGCCACGCGCCGCTGGATGCGATTGCGATGCTTCGCGTTCACCTCGACCTGATTTTTGGCGAACGGAGCGCAACATGACCATGTCGCCAACGGCATTGCGAACGCTGACGGCCCTCGCGCTGACCGCCGTCCTCGCCGGCTGCAATGAGTCGCGCAATCCCGGCTACCAGGGCTGGGTCGAAGCCGACATGATTTTTGTCAGCCCCGATAAATCCGGACGCGTGACCAAGCTCAACGTTCGCGAGGGCGACGAGGTCAAAGCCGGCGAGCAGCTCTATTCGGTGGACGACGATCTGCAGCAGGCCAATCTCAACCAGAACAAGGCGACGCTCGCCAACGCCCAGCAAAGCTATGACCGTGCGTTCTCATTGAGCAAGACGGGCTCCGGTACGCAGGCTACGCTTGACGCCGCGGTTTCGGCGATGCGCGTTGCCGAGGCCCAAGTCGTGACTTCGCAAACGCGACTGGCGCGGCGGATCGGGTATGCGCCGGTGAGCGGCGCCGTTCAGCAGATATATTTCCGTGAGGGAGAAACCGTTCCCGCGCAGCGGCCGGTGCTCTCGATCATGCCGCCCGGCAATATGAAGGTGCGATTTTACGTTCCCGAGACCGATTTGCCGAAGCTTTCGATCGGAGAGGACGTGCGGGTGACTTGCGACAATTGCTCCGCCGATCTCACCGCCAAGATATATTTCATCGCGACCTCGGCCGAGTATACCCCACCCGTCATCTATAGCCTCGATGAGCGCAACAAGCTCGTTTACCTCATCCAGGCGCGGCCCTCGCGGCCGGATGCGCTGCGGGTTGGCCAGCCGATCAGCATATTTCTAAATCCGAAGACGCCGGTTGCGGACAAGCGATGACCGCGATTCCTGCCTCCGCTTCCGATATCGCAATCGACGTTCGCGGCCTGTCGAAGTCGTTCGATGGCCGCGAGGTGGTGCATGAGCTGAGCATGCAGGTGAAGCGCGGCACCATCTACGGCTTCCTCGGTCCCAACGGCAGCGGCAAGACCACGACCATTCGCATGCTCTGCGGACTTTTGACGCCCGACCGCGGCGAGGGCAGATGCCTCGGCTACGACATCCGCCGCGACGCCGACAAGATCAAGCGCCTGGTCGGCTACATGACCCAACGCTTTTCGCTGTACCAGGATCTGTCGGTGCGGGAGAACCTCGAATTCGTCGCCCGGCTGTTCGGCATGCGTGATCCACATGGCGCGGCGCGCGACATGATCAAGCGGCTGGGCTTGAGCGGGCGCGAAGGACAGCTTGCCGGTGAACTTTCAGGCGGCTGGAAGCAGCGCCTCGCGCTCGGCGCCTGCACGCTGCCCAATCCGCAATTGCTGCTTCTCGACGAGCCGACCGCGGGCGTCGACCCCAAGGCGCGCCGCGATTTCTGGAACGAGATCCATGCGCTTGCAGCGGAAGGGCTCACGGTATTGGTCTCGACCCACTACATGGATGAGGCCGAGCGCTGCCACGAGATTGCTTACATCGCCTATGGCCATCTGCTGGCGCACGGTACCGTGGAGGAAGTGATCGCGAGGTCGGCGCTGTCGACTTATACGGTCACCGGCGACGACCTCCATGTGCTTCAGGATCAACTCACCGGCAGGCCCGGCGTCGACATGGTGGCGCCATTCGGCACGAGCCTTCATGTGTCCGGCCGCGACCGCGCTGCGCTCGAGGCCACCATCGCGCCCTGGCGTGCGCACGCCGAATTGCACTGGCAGGCCAGCGAGCCGTCGCTGGAAGACGTCTTCATCGAACTGATGACGCGCTCGAAGGACAATTTCCAATGAGTGTGACGAGTTCGCCAAATCCCCGCAACGAAGTCTCCGAGCCGCGCTTCGGCTTCCTGCGCCGCTCCTACGCGATGGTGGTCAAGGAGTTCATCCAGCTCAGGCGCGATCGCGTATCATTCGCCATGATCGTGATGATTCCCATCATGCAGCTCGTGCTGTTTGGTTACGCGATCAATACGACCCCGCACAATCTGCCCACTGCGGTGCTCTTGCAGGAAGACAGCGATCTTGGTCGTTCGATCCTCAAGGCGCTGGAAAACACCGCCTATTTTCGCTTCGTGCGCGAGGTCCATGATGTGGCCGAGTTCGACGATCTCTTGACTTCCGGCAAGGTACTATTTGGGGTGGAAATCCCGCGCGGCTTCGAGCGCGCGGTGCGGCGCGGCGACTATCCGGCATTGCTCGTCGCTGCTGACGCCACCGATCCCGTGGCGGCAAGCTCGGCGCTATCGTCGCTGGCCGTGCTGGTTCAAACCGCATTGGCGCATGATCTCTTCACGGGCGATCCGCCAGTGATGCCCTTCGAGATCAGGGCGCACGCGCGCTACAACCCGGCAGCGTCCTCGCGGCTGAACATCGTGCCCGGCCTCGTCGGCACCATCCTCACCATGACCATGCTGATCTTTACCGCGCTTTCGGTGACGCGCGAAGTCGAGCGCGGCACGATGGAAAGCCTGCTGTCAATGCCGATCAAGCCGGTCGAAATCATGTTCGGCAAGATATTGCCTTATGTGCTGGTCGGCTTCGTCCAGGCGACGCTGATCGTCACTATCGGTGTGTTGCTGTTCGGGGTGCCGGTGCGCGGCAGCCTCGTCATGCTGGCGTTGCTCTCGACCCTGTTCATCACAACCAATCTTTCGATCGGCTACACCTTCTCGACGGTGGCGCAAAACCAGCTCCAGGCCATGCAGATGTCGATCATGTTCTTTCTGCCGAGCATTCTGTTATCCGGCTTCATGTTTCCATTTCTCGGCATGCCGGTGTGGGCGCAGTATGTCGGCGAAGCGCTGCCGCTGACGCACTACTTACGCATCGTTCGCGCCATCATGCTCAAGGGCGCGGCGTTGCATAATCTGGATTATGACACGATCGCGCTGCTGGCACTGATGGTGCTTGCGATGACGATTGCGGTGCTGCGCTTCCGCCGCACGCTCGATTGATGGGACGGCGTTCTCAATTCTCAAACCTGTTTGCCGGCTAGGTTCTTCACGGTCACTTTGTCACGCACCTCGATGATCTCGGCAATCCATCGCCGGTGGCAATGCCGGTGGTCGCGCTCGTAGCAGAGAATGCAGACCGGTCCGGATTTTTTCACCAGCGTCGACAGTTCGTCGAGTTCTTCCTTCGCCTGGGGGGTCTTCAGGTGTTTCGCATAGATTTTGTGGAGGGTGTCGAACTGGCCCGCGCGCGCCGCCACGCGGCCATCCTTGGGTGTGCCGAGCCCGCGCAGATGCAGGTATGAAATCCCGCGTTCGTCCAGCCCCGCCGCGAGCTGGTTTTTGGAAAAGCCGGGCCGGCGCGAGGAGGCGACGGCGCGCACATCGACGAGCAGCTTCACGCCGGTCCGTTCGAGCTCGTCCAGCACCGCTTTGGCCGGCGTCTGTTCGTAGCCGATGGTGAAGAACTTCCTGGACTTGGCCACTGGAATACGCCTTGGCTAGCCAACGCGCGCGATCAATTCCATCGCGCCGGCGGGGGCGCGAATCTTGCCCTCGTGGATCACATAGGCGAAGACGTCGCGCGGAACCTTCTTTGCTTTTGTGGAATCAACGCGCCGCAGGTCGTCGGGTTCGCCGCCTTCGGCCCACAATTGCAATCGCTTCGCCCAGGCGTCGAGCTGTTTTGGGGGATAGCAGGTCTTGATCTCGTCATTGCCCTTCTGCAGGCGTGCGTAGACGAAATCTGCGACGACATCCGCGATCGCCGGATACTTGCCATGCTCGGCGAACACTACCGGCGTTTCGAATTGCCGTAACAACGCGATGAAATCGGGGACGCAAAAACTGTCGTGGCGGACTTCGACGACGTGGCGCAGGCTTCGTCCTTCGAGCTTGCGCGGCAGCAGCTCCAGAAATTTGCCGAAATCCGCCTCGTCAAATTTCTTGGTCGGCGCGAATTGCCAGAGCACGGGACCGAGGCGATCGCCGAGTTCCACCACGCCTGAATCGTAAAACCGCTTCACGGAATCTCCGGCTTCGGCCAGCACGCGGCGATTGGTTGCAAAGCGCGGCCCCTTGACCGAAAACACAAAACCATCGGGCACCTCGCGCGCCCATTTGCGAAAGCTTTCCGGCTTCTGCGAGCCGTAGTAAGTGCCATTGATCTCGATCGAGGTCAGCTTCGAGGCCGCGTAGGAAAGCTCCTTCGCCTGCGCCAGCTTCTCCGGGTAAAAAACCCCGCGCCAGGGCTCAAAAGTCCAGCCGCCGACGCCGATACGGATCTGGCCTGATTTCTTCGGGGCGGATTTGGAGGCGGGGGTTTTGCTCACCGGGGGCTCACGGGAAAGAGGATGGCTTGTCGGGGCGACCCTAGTCAAACCAATCGTGATTGGCCAGTTCGCCGGGATAAGGCATAAGGCTTTCACCCTAACCCGGTCAGCCGTTCAATCCGTGACGGCAAGGAGGAGAAAAGCATGCGAGTGCTTCTTGCCGCCGCTTTGGTGATGGCAGGTTCGGCCGCATCGGCCACCGAGGTCGACGATGCGCACCGGCAGGCGCTGGCGGGCCGGGACGCCTACTGGAATTGTCTCGCCCAGGAGTATTCGCGAGACGGCAACAAAGCCATGTCGGGAGAGGATTTCACGTCTCTCATCGCCAATGTGTGTCCTTCCGAGCGGCAAAATTTTCGGGTGATGCTGGTGGACTACCTGTCGATGCAGTTCCCGAACGCCGACGCTGGCGACCACATGACCACGGCCAACAAGGCCATCGCGTTGGCACAGAAGGATGTTGTTACCGCCTTCGTCAAGCACAAAGCGGCGGCGAGGTAGTAGCGACGGACGCCACGACAGCGGCAAACCGCACCTTGTTCATATCCAAATTGTAGCACAGAATACGCGCGGGAGTTGCGATAGGGTTGGGAGGCTGTCTTGACCTACCGGAGCGGAATTTTTGGCGGCATCTGCCTAGCTACATTGTGGGCGAGTCCGGCCTTTGCAGATGAGATGAAGAGGCCAGAGTGGTGGGAAGTCATTGCGGGAATTATTGCAATTCCGACTGGGCTCCTTGGCCTCGTAGTGTCATATGCGACTTACAAAAAAACCGGACTTGAATCAAAAAAGCTTGAGCTGGAGATTCTTGAAAAAGAAAAGGAATTCGCGAAGGCGCCGCCGCCGACGGCTGAACAGCAACGTGTCGCGGACGTAATTATCAAGCCGCTAATCGACAACACACGGGTAAACTATTTCCTGCTTCGTTTCATACTTTTGTCGCTCATGTTGCTCTTTTGGGCGATATTGGAAAAAGGCTTTAATTTTTTCGTAGGCGGTGCATTTGTAACGCTTACGCAGCTCCTAGGGTTTTCCACCTTGCGGGCGACAATTCCTATTTTCATTCTGTCCCAGCTCGCCCAGTTGGGTTGGGTCATCTTGGTCTTGATGGTCGGTGTTCCTCTCTACCGAGATATCGCGCGCCACATCGGGTTCAGGGTATCGTGGCGGCATTTTAGCACGACCGATGCTGTGTCAGGTGGTCACGAGTGACGATGATTTGTCCTCGCTAGCTCGCTGGGCAGGGCGCCCCTTGCGGAGCGTCCCGGCCATCCCCATATTGTGGCGAACGGCGACGTCGATGCTTCATAGCTCCGGCGCTGGGACGACCACTGAATAGCTCGGCAGCGCCGGATGTACGCGCGCCTTCTGTTCGTGGTCGTTGGCATTTCTGGAAGCCTTTTCAGACGTTCCAGGTCAAATCAAAGCGTCTTCGACAATCTAATTGGCCCTGTTTTCGGGGCGGTTTTGCCTTTCCGCACCGCTGATTTTGGCCGTTCCCTTGGCAGTCCCTTAAGTGATCGGATATACGCTGGCGCCATGAACGACGCCATACATCCGGGACTTGTGAAGGCGCCACCGGCCGCCGGTTTGCCGCAGCTTTCGGTGATCGTCCCGACTTTCAACGAGCGCGACAACGTCACCACGCTGTTTCGGCGGCTGGAGACTGCGCTTGCGGGCCTGCCGTTCGAGGTCGTCTTTGTCGACGACAATTCTCCGGATGGTACCTGGCAGGTGGTACGCGCGCTGGCACGCGACGACAGCCGGGTTCGCTGCATCCGGCGGATCGGGCGGCGTGGCCTGTCGGGCGCCTGCATCGAGGGTATCCTGGCGTCCAGCGCACCCTGCGCCGCCGTGATCGATGCCGACCTGCAGCACGACGAGACCCAGCTACCGAAAATGCTCAAGCTCGTGCAAGGCGGCGAATTCGATCTCGTGATCGGCAGCCGCTATATCGAGGGCGGCAGCGCCGACAGCTTCAATCGCCAGCGGGCAGGGGCGAGCGCGCTCGCCACCGAGGTCGCAAAGCGCGTGCTGCGGGTCAAGATCGCCGATCCCATGAGTGGCTTCTTCATGATCCGAAGGGACAAATTCGAGCAACTGGCGCCGCAATTATCCACGCAAGGCTTCAAGATACTGCTCGATGTCGTAGCCACCGCGCGCGGGCATCTGCGCGTCAGGGAAGTCCCATACACCTTCGGTTCGCGACTGCACGGCGAGAGCAAGCTCAATTCCATGGTGGCGCTGGATTTCCTGGGGTTGGTGCTGGCAAAGCTGAGCGGTGACGTGGTTTCGCTCCGCTTCCTGTTGTTTGCGATGGTCGGATCGCTCGGCCTGATCGTGCATTTCGTGGCGCTTTACACCGCGCTGGAAGCCTTTCATTTGCCGTTTCCGGAATCACAGGCCTGTGCCGCGCTCGGCGCCATGACCAGCAACTTCATCCTCAACAATTTTCTCACCTATCGCGATCAGCGCCTCAAGGGTTTTGCGATCCTGCGCGGTCTGTTCCTGTTTTACCTGGTCTGCAGCGTGGGCCTTCTCGCCAATGTCGGCGTCGCGTTCTCGGTCTACGATCAGCAGCCGATCTGGTGGCTGGCGGGCGCGGCCGGCGCCCTGATGGGAGTGGTCTGGAATTACGCGATGTCCGGACTGTTCGTGTGGCGCAAGCGATGAACTCGCCATGAGTCCGAACGAGGCTCGGCTCGTCCGCAAAACCTCGCTCACGGTGTTGGCGCTGGTGATGCTGCGGCTGGTGGGCGCCGCCTGGACGCCGCTGACCTTCGATGAGGCCTATTACTGGACATGGTCGAAGCATCTCGCGCTGGGTTACTACGATCATCCGCCGGGCGTTGCCCTCGTCATCCGCCTCGGCACGTTGATCGCGGGCGACACCGAACTCGGCGTGCGGCTGGTGTCGATCCTGCTGGCGTTGCCGACGAGCTTTGCGGTTTATCGAACCGCTGCGATCCTGTTCGGCGGTCAGCGTGTCGCGGCAACCGCGACCGTTCTCCTCAATGTCACCCTGATGGCGGCGGTCGGCACCTTGATCGTGACACCGGATTCACCGCTGCTCGTGGCTGCGAGCTTCGTCCTGTTCTTCCTAGCCAAGGTGTTGGAGACCGGGCGCGGCGCATGGTGGCTTGCGGTCGGCGCCGCCGTCGGCGTCGCGCTGTTGTCGAAGTATACGGCGCTGTTCTTCGGGCCGGCGATCCTGGTCTGGTTGCTAAGCGTTCCGAAAATGCGCCGATGGCTGATCTCGCCGTGGCCTTATCTCGGCGCGATGGTTTCGCTTGCGGTATTTTCTCCCGTCATTCTCTGGAATGAAGAGCACCAATGGGTCTCCTTCATCAAGCAGATCGGCCGGGCTCGTATCGAGGATTTCAAGCCGTCGTTCATCGGCGAATTGGTTCCAACCCAGGTCGCTTTCGCAACGCCGCTGGTCTTCATCCTGGGTGCAATGGGGCTTTACGCGCTGCTGCGACGGGAGAGCGGCGCACTGGCCGCGCGCGCGCTGATCAGTGCGATCTTCTGGACCATCACGCTGTATTTCATCTGGCATGCCCTGCACGCCCGCGTCGAGGCCAATTGGTTTGCGCCGGTTTATCCGGCGTTTGCGATTGCGGCTGCGGTGGCCGCGAACCTGACGCGCTGGCAACGCACCCCGCAGCGCATCGTCGATTTTTGCCTGCGCTGGGCTTCGCCGGTCGGCATTTTGATGTTTGCGCTTCTGATCGTGCAGGCCAATACCGGCGCGCTGATTGGCTTCCGCCGCGACGCCACCGTTCGCAGCGTCGGCGTCGGCTGGGAAAAGCTTGCCGGCGAGGTCGAGGCGGTCCGAAGGCGCACCGGTGCAACTTGCGTGCTGGCGCCGGACTATGGCACCACAAGCTGGCTTGCCTTCTATCTTCCGAAGGGAACTTGTGTGGTGCAGCCGACCCAGCGCATTCGATGGATCAACATGGGTGATCCGGATCCCGCGCAACTCTCCGGCAAACTGCTATTTGTCGACGAAGTGCGGTCCGCAGTACAGCCCTATGTGAAGGAGACGTTTGCCAAAGTTGAGCGCGTCGCGGAGTTCAAACGCATGCGTGGGCCGCTCGCGATCGAAACCTATGGGCTCGATCTGCTCGAGGACGCCAGGCGTCCGGTACTGGATAATTCCCCGCCGCCGGAAATGTCGCCGTGAGCGACGTTTCGCGTCGGCTGCTTTTTGATCGTCAGGCGGCAGGCCGGGCGGCGGGTGCCTGGGCGGGCAGGATGTCCTGGAGCGTCTTGTCGCTTTCGTGGATGGCGAGAAGATTGATCCCGGCCTCGATGATCTCGTAGCCGCGACCTTGCAGCCATTGCCGCAACTGGGTTGCATCGGCCTTGATCTTTTCGATCAGCAGGACCGGGCGGCATTGGCCAATGATATTCCTTGCGCCCTCCAACGCTTCCAGCTCCATGCCTTCGACGTCAATCTTGATGAGATCGACGCGCGGCAGTTTGAATTCATCGAGCGCGAGTTTTCTCACATTGACGGTGTTCTCGTAATCGATCGGCTGGCCGATGAACTCGTTGCCATCGCGCTGGCGCAGCTCGAGGCTGCCGAAGCTCGACGGAACGGAATAATCGGGATTCGGAATCTTCATGATCCCGCTTTCGGACGACACCGCGCCGTGAATTGCAATGGCGTTGAAGCAGTTGTTGATCGCGATGTTGCCGGCCAGCGCATAGTAAATGCGTTCCTGTGCTTCGATCGAAAGCACCGACCCCCAGCCCGTCATTGACTTCGCCCACTCGATGGTATGGACGCCGACATTGGCCCCGCAATCGATGGCCACAACTCCGTCACCATGGTGCGTGCGGCGGAGCGCGAGCAAATCAACCGCCAGTTTGACTTCCGAGGGGTCGAAGCACGCATTCTCCAGGATCTGATAGCCGACGCCATAGCCGCGCTGCGCATCGACCATGCGGTAGTCGAAGCGGTTGACGATCATGGTTCCGTGATTGGATGAGGCCAGCACGAAGGCCAGCTTGCGCCTCACACTTTGCATCGGCATCTCCTGAAGGCCTGTGAGGGGCGACGCCCATCAATGGTTCGGCGAACGTAGAGCGAATCATGTTGGGCGAGCTTACTAAGACTCGGCGAGGGCGGCCACTTCGAGTTGCCCGCCATCATGCACAGCGTTGCGGCTGCCGTGGTGGCGCTGTGACCGCTTAGACGGCTGGTAGTGTGTAAGCACGGACAGCGCAGGCGGCGTTTGCCGCTTTATCGAAACCAGATGTTCACCAAGAATGGCACGCAGCTTGATCATGCGGGCCGTCAGTACAATCGGGCATTTTTGGGGCGGGAAACACGCGGTGCAGAGGTAATTGCCACGACTTTCCCCGCAAATCTGCGGGCAGGATTCGCGTATTTTCGTACCAAATTGGGACTGCCCAACAACGGCCCGCACTTAATCCGCATTTAACTAAAAGTCGCCTTAATGACGCTCCGCGCCTCTGCGAGATGCTCCACCGGAATTCGGCGGATGATCGCGCGCAGGCCGCCGTTCGAATGTGGTTGAGGAACGCACTTCATCGAACGGCGGCTTCGTGGGGACAAGGTGGAAATCAGTCTGGATGCAAGGCGGATGAGTACCAGTACAGTTGCGTATTACGATTTCGCGGCACCCATACCCAGAAGATCAGCCCGGAAACTCAACCCTCAGAATTTTCTTGCATGCGCCGCGGCCGCCAGCCTTGTGGTGGGCTGCGCCTGGACGGTCTACACGAATATCCTCGCGGCCAGCCCCTATCCGCAACTGGGCACTGCGGGCTTCGATGCGCCTGTCTCGGGGCAAGCCTCCAGCGTTGCCCTTCGCTGGATGCCGCGCGCGGCGAACACGCGGGTTGCCCGTGTCGAACCGCCGCCGGACATTGCCGCGCCCGCAACCGTTCCCGCGGGGCCGCTACTGTCATTCGACGATCGCTTTGCGGCCGCATCGCCGCAAGGGGTTGCGCCGGCATCGCGGACCGAAACCTCAAAGCTTGCCGAGGCGCCGAAGGCGCAGCTGGAACCTGCGAAGTTGGCGGAGGCTCCGAAGCTCGCAGAGGCTCCCAAGCCGAAGGAAACGCCGCGCTTTCAGCTAGCTGCCATTCCGCCCGCTCCGCATCAGATTGAGTCTCAACCGGCGAAAGGCCCGGCGGCGTCGATCCGCGAAATGGCGCAACGCGCCAAGACGGCGGTGATGTCGATCGCCTCGAACGAGAAGCAGACGATTTTCGAAAAGCTCTGGGGCAAACAGCCATCGCAGGGGTCGTTACTATCCTATGCTTCCGCCGACGCCAGCATCACGGCAGTCTCGGATCGACGCAAAACCCGGCGCTCGGCGGTTCGGCGCCATATGATCGCTCGACCGCGGTCTATGATATTTCCGCGCACACGGTTTACCTGCCCGATGGCACCAGGCTCGAGGCGCATTCCGGCCTTGGCTCCAAGCTCGACGATCCGGGCTCCGCGAAAATCCAGATGCGCGGCGTGACGCCGCCGCATATCTACGAATTGACGCCGCGCGAGGCGCTGTTTCACGGCGTGCCGGCGTTGCGGCTGAATCCGATCGGCGGCGAGGACAAGATCTACGGCCGCTCCGGCCTGCTCGCGCATTCCTACATGCTCGGGCCGAACGGCGATTCCAACGGCTGCGTGTCCTTCAGGGACTACAACGCCTTCCTCAACGCCTACCGCAACCAGGGCATCAAGCGGCTTGCGGTCGTGGCGCGGGTGGAGTGAGGCGGGGGCAACATTTGCAATCGACGAGCAAAAACCCCGGCATCGCTGCCGGGGTTTTGCATTGTTGGAAGGTCGCCTGAGGCGAGATGGATCTTAGAAGTCCATGCCGCCCATGCCGCCGCCCGGAGGCATGCCGCCACCGCCGGCGCCGGCGTTCTTCTTCGGCAGTTCGGCCACCATGGCTTCGGTGGTGATCAGGAGCGCCGCAACCGAGGCTGCGTTCTGGATCGCCACGCGAACCACCTTGGTCGGGTCGATGATGCCCTTGGTGACCAGGTTGACGTATTCGCCGGTCTGCGAGTCGAAGCCGTAGGCAGTACTGATCCTTCTCGAGGATCTTGCCGACGATGACGGAGCCGTCCTCGCCCGCGTTGATCGCGATCTGGCGCGCCGGCCAGGACAGCGCCTTGCGCACGATCTCGACGCCGGTCTTCTGGTCGTCGTTCTTGGTGCGCAGCCCCTTGAGGTGCTCGGAGGCACGCAGCAGGGCGACGCCGCCGCCCGGCACGATGCCTTCTTCCACGGCCGCACGGGTCGCATGCATCGCGTCATCAACGCGATCCTTGCGCTCCTTGACTTCGACTTCGGTCGCGCCGCCGACGCGGATCACCGCGACGCCGCCTGCGAGCTTGGCCAGACGCTCCTGCAGCTTCTCACGGTCGTAGTCCGAGGTGGTTTCCTCGATCTGCGCCTTGATCTGCGCCACGCGGGCTTCGATGTCGGCCTTCTTGCCGGCGCCGTTGACGATCGTGGTGTTCTCCTTGTCGATCATCACCTTCTTGGCGCGGCCGAGCATGGCGAGCGTGACGTTCTCGATCTTGATGCCGAGATCTTCCGAGATCGCCTGGCCGCCGGTCAGGACCGCGATGTCCTGCAGCATGGCCTTGCGGCGATCGCCGAAGCCCGGAGCCTTGACGGCCGCGACCTTCAGGCCGCCGCGCAGACGGTTGACGACGAGGGTGGCGAGCGCTTCGCCTTCGACGTCTTCCGCGACGATGACCAGCGGCTTGCCGGTCTGCACCACGGCTTCGAGCAGCGGAAGCAGTTCGTTCAGCGAGGAGAGCTTCTTCTCGTTGATCAGGATGTAGGCGTCGTCCATTTCAACGCGCATCTTGTCGGCGTTGGTGACGAAGTAGGGCGAGATGTAGCCGCGGTCGAACTGCATGCCTTCGACGACCTCGAGTTCGGTCTCCAGCGACTTGGCTTCCTCAACCGTGATGACGCCCTCGTTGCCGACCTTCTTCATGGCGTCGGAGAGGAACTTGCCGATCTCGGCGTCGCCATTGGCGGAAATGGTGCCGACCTGGGCGATTTCCTCGTTCGAGGTGACCTTCTTGGAGTTCTTGACGAGGTCGGCGACCACGGCTTCCACCGCCAGGTCGATACCGCGCTTCAGATCCATCGGGTTCATGCCGGCGGCAACCGACTTGGCGCCTTCCCGGACGATCGCAGCCGCCAGAACGGTTGCGGTGGTGGTGCCGTCGCCGGCCGCATCGGCCGACTTGGAGGCGACTTCGCGCACCATCTGGGCGCCCATGTTCTCGAACTTGTCCTCAAGCTCGATTTCCTTGGCGACGGTGACGCCGTCCTTGGTGATGCGGGGAGCGCCGAACGACTTGTCGAGCACGACGTTGCGGCCCTTGGGGCCGAGCGTCACCTTGACGGCGTTGTTGAGAATGTCGACGCCGCGCAGCATGCGGTCGCGGGCATCGACGCCGAATTTGACTTCCTTGGCTGACATAATTGTTTTCCCTGAGTTGATCTATCTCCTCATCCTCAGCGTAACGGCTGCGCCGTTATTGCAGGAGAAGCGGACTTGTCCGCGTCTCGAATGATGAGGCCAATTCTCTCTCACCCTTCGAGACGCGCCCCTCACGGGCGCTCCTCAGGGTGAGGGCGTGCGATGCGCTTAAGCGGCCTTCTTCTTGGCAGCGGGAACGTCGGTAATGACGCCCATGATGTCGCTCTCCTTCATGATCAGGAGCTCCTGGCCGTCGATCTTGACCTCGGTGCCCGACCACTTGCCGAACAGCACGCGGTCGCCAACCTTGATGTCGATCGGGATCAGCTTGCCAGCTTCGTCGCGGCCGCCGGGGCCGACGGCGATGACTTCGCCCTGCGAGGGCTTTTCCTTGGCGGTGTCCGGAATGATGATGCCGCCTGCGGTCTTCTCTTCGGCGTCGATGCGCTTGACCACGACGCGGTCGTGAAGCGGACGGAATTTCATGCAGTCCTCCTAAGCTTTTGAAGATGTTTTCAGATTTTTGAAAATTAGCAATCGCCGCCAACGAGTGCCAGCGGGCGCATTGGACATAAGCGAGAGTTGTTCGGGGAACAAGGGCTGTTAGCAAAAAAATTGGCACTCAAATATGGCGCCTGCCAAAATCGTCCGTCATCATTAATTTCGCCGGCGATCTTCCCGAACCACTATTAGCACCTGCGGTAAGCTGCTGCTAAAGCGAACTTTTTCAACAGTTCGTTAAACATTTGAGCTTGTGATGGGTTGGTCGCGTGCGTCACATTTCTCTCATGTGAGCGCATCTCCCCCGGGTGGCTCCGCCTCGGTGGCCATCTCGGACAATGCGCTCCAGCAATGGAGGGTTGGCATGGTCTCGCGGGTTGGTGTTTCCGAAGACTTCCGGAAACAGGTGCTGGGTTATGGGCTGACGACGGCGGAAATTCTTTACCGCATGCCCGATCATCCGTCGCTGCTGCAAACCTATGTCTGGCAGAACTACGATCTGTTTCCGAATTTTCCCGCGCTGAGCGGATTTCTCTCGTTCTGGCAGGCAAAGCTCGAAGGCCCGCTCTACCCCGTCACCGTTGCCCATTCCAAGCTGATCAAGCCGGCCGAGTTGCGTGCGGTGGACGGCGTGTTCCGACTGCACTGAGGACACTACCCGACTAATTTTCCCGCCCTGGTCCGGACCGCGAAATCGCGCGCGATCTGTGCTAACGTCGCTTCCGTAAATCAAGGGAGGACGTCGATGGCCAGGAAGAAGCCGAAATCGCGAGCCGCAAGCCGAAAAGCGGCGCAGAAGAGATCGCCGGCGCGCAAGACGGCCGCGCGCAAAACCGCCGCCAAATCCACGGCCCGCAAGAAACTTAAGGCACGCGGACACGCGCAACCTTCCGTCAGGCGCGCCCGCCCGAAACAGCGCGTCGCCGTCAGCCACTACCGCGATGAGGATTTCAAGGCCGACGGCTTGCGCGCTTACGCGAAATACCGCGACCTCGGCATCGCCGAGGCGAGCCAGGGACTGGCGCGGGCGCATGTGATCCGACTGATCGGGCCGTGCGATCCGGCGGAAGTCTCCAAGCTGCATTTCCACGACGTCGACTTTCAGATGGTCTATGTGCTCAAGGGTTGGGTGAAAACCTATATGGAAGGGCAGGGCGAGACCTTGATGAGAGAGGGCTCGAGCTGGACCCAGCCGCCGCGGATCAAGCATCTGATCATGGATTATTCCGACGACGTCGAGTTGCTCGAAGTGATCCTGCCGGCGGAGTTCGAGACGGTCGAACTGACGGCATGAGGCTTTGAGCGGCTCGGCGCGGGCCGTAACGACGAAACGCGTCATGTCAGCACTCCGACGATCGCGCCCATCAGGCAGGTCGTCAGCGTGCCCGAGACGATCGATTTCAGTCCGAGCGAATTGATCTCCTCGCGCCGCTCCGGCGCCATGGTGCCGAGCCCTCCGACCATGATGCCGAGGCTGCCGAAATTGGCAAAGCCGCACATCGCATAGAGCATGATCAGCCGCGAGCGGGAATCGAGCGCGCCGGTGGCGAGTTTCGAGAGATCGACGTAGGCGATCAGCTCGTTGAGCACCGTCTTGGTGCCCATCAAACTGCCGGCCGTGATCGCCTGCGGCCACGGCAGGCCCATCAGCCAGCACACCGGCGCCATGACGTAACCGAGCATCCGCTGCAGGGTGATTCCGGCGCCGCCGGCATTGGGCAAAAGCCCGAGCAGGGCATTGGCAAGATAGACCAGCGCCACCAGCACGATCAGCATCGCGATAATATTGATCAGGAGTTCAATGCCGACGACGGTGCCCTTGACGATCGCGTCCATGGTGGAGGAGGCGTGCAGCTTGGGGTCCTCGCCAAGCGCACCGCCGGTGCGCGTTTCACTTGTCTCCGGCACCATGATCAGGCTGATCAGGATCGCAGCCGGTGCGCCCAGCACCGAGGCGATGACGAAATGCGCGGCCGCATCCGGTATCAGCGGCGCCAGCAAGGTCGCGTAAAGCACGAGCACCGTGCCGGCGATCCCGGCCATGCCGCCGGTCATGACCAGGAATAATTCGCTGCGCGTGAGCTGCGCCAGATAGGGGCGGATGAACAGGGGCGATTCCACCATGCCTAGAAAGATGTTGGCGGCGGTGGATAAGCCCACCGCGCCGCCGACCCCGAACGTGCGTTCGAGAAGCCAGGCCATGCCGCGCACCACCGGCGGCAGCACGCGCCAGTAAAACAAAAGCGTGGTGAGCACGCTCATGACGAGCACGATCGGGAGCGCCTGAAACGCGAGGATGAAATCCGAGCCCGGCGCCTTCAGGTCGAACGGCAGCGCGGCGCCGCCGAGATAGCCGAACACGAAGGAGGTGCCGGCGCGCGAGGCCGCCGAAATCGCCCCGACCGCGTCGTTGATCGCGCCGAACGCATGCGCGACGATCGGCAGCTTGATCAGCACCACCGCAGTGACGAGCGTGGCGGCGAGGCCGATTGTTGCCTGCCGCAGCGAAACCGCATTGCGGTTCTCGCCAAAAATCCAGGCGAGCACTAGCAGCGCCAAAATGCCGAACGCTGATTGCAGTTGCTGCATGATTCCCCCCGAGGCCGCGGCGACTATGGCAGTGGGCATGGCACGAGGGACCCCGGCTCGTGTCCCGGACGCGGTGCAGCGCTCTTCGCGCTGCTCCGCAGAGCCGGGACCCATTGTGGAACGTCAGCCTCGATGGGCCCCGGCTCAGCAGCGCAGCATTTCATGCCGCACTGCGTCCGGGGCACGACGAGAGCCTAGCCCCGTCCTACGAACGGCATCTTGCTCGCCATCACCGTCATGAACAGCACGTTGGCGTCGAGCGGCAGGTTCGCCATATAGGCGACCGCGTCGCCAACCGCTTTCGCATCCATGCGCGGCTCCGGCAGTTTGCGGCCGTCGGGCTGCAACACGCCGTCGACCATGCGGTCGGTCATCGGGGTTGCGGCGTTGCCGATGTCGATCTGGCCGACCGCGATGTCGTAGGCGCGGCCGTCGAGATTGGTGGCTTTCGTCAGCCCTGTGATGGCGTGCTTGGTGGAGGTATAGGCGGCCGAGAACGGCCGCGGCGCGTGCGCGGAGATCGAGCCATTGTTGATGATGCGGCCGCCGCGCGGGGTCTGGTCCTTCATGATGCGGAAGGCGTGCTGCGTGCACAGGAACGGCGCGGTGAGATTGGTTGCGACCACTGCCTGCCATTGTGCGAGGCCAAGATCCTCGAACGGCACGGGCGGCGCGCCCATGCCGGCATTGTTGAACAGCACGTCGAGCCGGCCATAGACGTCCATCACCTTGGCGAACAGGGCGGCGATCGATCCGGGATCGGACATGTCGGAGGAAACGGCGAGGCTCTTGCCGTTGCCGCCGAGCTTCTGTGTCTCTTCGAGTTTGTCGAGCCGCCGCCCGGCAAGCACGACGGTGAAGCCGGCGTTCATCAGCGCCAGCGATGCCGCGCGCCCCACGCCGGTTCCGGCGCCGGTCACCACGGCGATCTTGTTCTTGGCCTCGGTCATTTGCTTGCCTCTTTCTTATGTTTTTGGTGTTTCGGTCTTGTAGGGCGGTCGTGGAATATTCTGATGCGCCGCGCGCAACGCCGCCGACCAGCGCGCGCGCAGATCGTGGAAATATGGCTCGCCCGCCTCGATGCGGTGATTGAGATCGGCGTCGCAAACATCGGTCCGCACTACCAGCACGTCGATCGGCAAGCCGACGCCGAGGTTGGAGCGCATGGTCGAGTCCATCGAGATCAGGCTGGTCTTGAGCGCTTCGTACAGTTCGACGTCGTAATGCATGGCGCGATCGAGCACCGGCTTGCCGTATTTGTGCTCGCCGATCTGCAAATAGGGGGTGTCGGTGGTGCATTCGATGAAGTTGCCGGCCGGATAGACCATGAACAGCCGCATCCGCGACCCCCTGATCTGACCGCCGAACAGGAACGACACGTCGAAACTGATATCCTCGGACTTGAGCGCAGTGCCTTCGGTGGCGTGCACCGCGCGAATGGCCTTGCCGATCCGCTGGGCGGCCTGGAACATGGTCGGCGCATTCAGGAGCGTCTCGATGTCGCCGGTGGTCGGGTCCTCCAGACCCTCGGTCAGGGTCGAGAGCACCGACTGGCTGATGGCGAGATTGCCGGCGCTCGCGATCGCCATGATGCGCTCGCCCGGCTTTGAGAAGATGTGGAGCTTGCGGAAGGTCGAGACATTATCGAGCCCGGCATTGGTACGGGTGTCGGCGATCATGACCAGCCCGTCCCGCACCAGCACTCCGCAGCAATAGGTCATTTCCGCATCCCCGAAGCTCTTTATGCCTGAGCATGATCTTTTTCGGAAAACCGGTTTCCACTTTGCGCTAACGCTGCCTACGGCTTCCGGATCGTGCTCTTTCGACGCGCGCAAATTACTAGCCAATTTCGCAAGAGGCGTCCAACCCTGTACCCGGCCGCATCGGGCGCTTTCTTGTCCCTCGCCCCGCTCTTGCGGGGAGAGGGCCGGGGTGAGGGGTGTTCACCGCGTACTCCATGGTCGGAATTTGAGGAGGCGGCCCCTCACCCTAACCCTCTCCTCGCAAGAGCGGGGCGAGGGGAAGGTACGGGCGACGACGGTTGGGCGCACACCTCCGCATTCCCGCGGCGCTGTTGTGCCCGGGTCGTGCAAAATCATCGGCCCCGAAAAACACAAGGGCGCAGGGAATGCCGGGTGCGCAGCCGCACCCATAGCCTCGCGTGCGAAATAAAAAAGCACACGAGCGTAGTCACCACGGGTACGCCGGATCGACCCGGCATTCCCTGCACGATGGTTTTAACGGTTTCCTTCGCGCTCTCCCCGGTGACCGGGCTTTCTTGCCACCGTCGCCCGCAAGATCATCACCTCGCAAGCTTGACATCAGCGTCGGGATGCCAGGACCACACGACTTCGCCGTCCGCTTCAAGCGCCGCCCGTCTTGCGCCGCCAAAGCGTCCACCGCATCCCGCACCCAACGTTCGTGACGATCGCGAAACGCCCCTCTTGGCGGGGCGGGACAGCGCGGAAAATGCTTTTGATTTGGGGGCAAGATCAATCCCGTCGGGTTGCGACACAATGACACGACGGGCAAATCAGTGCAGGGAACCGAGCAACGAACATAATCTGTCAAGACACCCATACGGCGTATGCGGTTTGCTTTCGACAACTCGTTGATGCCTCGCCGAAGGCGAGACCCGGTCGCAGGGCATGACGGTTGAGCATGAGATGGGATATGAAGCTTCTGACACGTTCACCTTCGCGCGGGACTTGAGAAATGAGTGACGCCATCGTTGATCGGATTGCGGTGACATTTTCGATGACGGCTGACGACTACGCGCGATATTTTGCGGTCGTGAACCGGCATCAGCCGCGTCGGGGCAATTTCATCGCCTTTCTTGCGGTGTTCGTCGCAGCCATCCCGGTAGCGCTCGCCTTCCGTGCCATCGGCAGTGATCTTTCCGGCAGAACCGCGACCGGCGATCTGATCGGCCGGACAAGCCTGTTTGCATTTCTGCTCGGCGCTTGCACGATGTTGGTCGCGGCTTTTGTCGTCCGCCGTATTGCGATGAACAGGTATGTGGCCGGCACGCCCAATGCTTTCGAGGCCAAGACCGCCGTGTTCGATGCGACCGGAGTCACGCTGACGGGCAAGAAATCCGAGGCAAGGTGGCGCTGGGCCGCCTTCAGCCGCTTTACTTACGAGAATGATCTGTTGCTGCTCTGGACCGGGTCTTCTTCGGCGGTCACAATTCCCAGCCGCGGCTTTGAAAATCTGAATGCGCGCGAAGGGGCCGTCGCGTTTATTCGCACGAGGCTGGCCGAGGCCTCATCCAAATCGACGCCTCAGTAAGGCAGCCGTCATTCCGGGGCGATGCCAACGGGTCGCGCGAATGCGCGCCCGATGACAGGCTCCGCATCGAACCACGATGTGCAGTTGCACATCGAATGACCCAACCGCGACATTGCGGAGACAAAATAATAGCGTGGCTCAATTTGGTCGTTCGTACCACTAGACCTTTCGCAGCGCGCCCTTTCGATGCAGGAATCCATGTTTCGGACCGTATTTTCGGAAGGAGCAAGGCTAGAAATCTGTCGAGACTACGATATCATTCTTGTTGTCCACCAGTCGTCCTCACGACCGGGAGAATTTAATATGCCCTCCACCGTCAACCTGCACCTAATCGGCGTATGGTTCTGTGTCGGCTTCTTCACGGGTGCCGGGTGGGCGACTGCCACGTGGCTCGTGGGGCGGATATTGTCCATTATCCATATCTGACCTGGATAGGTTCATATTATCGCGGACTGGATTGGCATCGCAGGGGGCCCCGCGTGTTCTGGATTCATTTTCCGAACCAATCCCTCTGCCGAAGGGCAAGCCGCTGGTCACGCTTTGCGCCGCCGCGCTCTTATCCCAAATCATCATGCGCATGTCGCTTCCTGGCACGTTTGCGACATGCCGGGGCGGTCTGACGATGTCCGTTGCTCGGGGAAGACCGGAAGCAGTCGGCGGGGGCCTCAAACCGGCGCTTTTGACCCAAAGCCGACCAACAGCAGGAGTCGGTTAGCTTAATGCGGCATGGCTGTTTTCGTGGATGCCGAGGAATCGCATTAGCGGCAATCAGCGCTGTGGGTGGGTTAGCCGGCCCTCAACCTCCGATTTGGTACCTGTCTCAAGAATCTCGCGCAGCAGGGAGCCTCGATACGGACGCGCTTGCGATTAGTCCAGAAACTGGACTACCCTGCTGACCCTCGTGATGGTAAAATTCTCGCATGAAAGGCTATGGATCATTTTGCCCCGTAGCCAAAGCTGCGGAAATTCTCACGGAGCGGTGGACTCCGCTGGTGCTCCGCGAGCTGTTGCTAGGTTCCCACCACTTCAACCAGCTTCGTCGCGGCATCCCACAGATGTCGCCGACCCTCCTCTCCAAGCGCCTGCAAACGCTGGAAGAAGCAGGGCTCATCTCACGCGAATCAGGCGACAAGGGGCATTGGGAGTACCATCCAACTCAGGCGGCCAGGGAAGCCTGGCCAATTATCGATGCAATGGGCTATTGGGGCCACAAATGGGCGCACAGCCAGCTCACACCCAACGAACTCCACGCGGGCCGGCTCATGTGGAATATGCGCCGTTCGTTCGATCTGAAGCAAATTCCATGCGACTTTGTGCTGTACATCGAGATTGCGGACGTCCGGCAGAAGCGCTGGTGGTTTGTTGTGAAGAAGGAGGAAGTCGATCTTTGCTGGACTGATCCCGGCTTCGAAGTCGATATCAGCCTCTATGCAAGCCTGCTGACGCTTGTGCAGATTTTCATAGGCGACCAGCCGCTGCTACGGGCGTGTGAGCTCGGCAAGATCGAGATGGGCGGTCCTAACCATCTTGTGAAGAGCATGCCGGCTTGGTTCCCACGCAGCAAATATGCCATGAGGCGCCTGCGAGCCGCAGATCAAGTCTTAGCCAGCTGAGAATACCCTCTTCAGTCCACTTTTTGGACTAGCGCTTCCCCCAGTGGCAGCTGTGAATGCGCTCACGCGCTAAACATCTCAGCTAAAGGAGGCAAAGATGACTCGCATTTCACGTTTATCATTCGCCCTTCTTCTGATCGTCAGTCATGCCAGTCAAGCATTGGCGGATTCGCTCGCAGATAAGGTGACGTCGATGAACGCCCAATGGGATGCCGCCATTAACAACGCAGACTTCGATGCCCTATTATCATTGTATGCCGCTGACGGCAGATTGATGCCGCCTGGCGCGCAGCCCGTCACCGGCCCTCTGGCAATCCGTGATTTCTTTGCTGGGCGGGGACGAAGCGTCAGAAATCACAAGCTTGAGCTGGTGGATGTGCTAACCCTCGGGAACTATGCCTATACCACGTCCCATTTCACGGCCACGTTAATGGTGAATGAGAAGGCGGCGCCAATTTCCGGCAGCACTGTGAGACTCCTTGAACGCCAACCCGACGGACAGTGGAAAATAAAGTCCCATATCTTTGTTAAAGAATAATTCGCGGCTGCCGCAGCCATCCGGTCAGGCACCCGCAAACCTAACACGGTCGAAAGTGATAGATGGTCATGCGCGCTATGGGACCGACTGAGACATTAGCGCAATATGGTTTGATATTAGCAAGGAACGGATCGTGTCCATGCGCAGAGCCGCCGCCGTCATCGGCACCGCCATCTTCTTCGTGTTCGTGCCCTGCGTGCTGGCCGGGGTGGTCCCGTGGTGGATTTCGCGCTGGGAGTTCCACTTGTCGTTCCTCGGAGTCGAACTCACGCGCTTCGTCGGCGCCGCGCTGATTCTTGCCGGCGTAGCCGGGCTCGTGGATTCATTCGTGCGTTTTGCGCTGCAGGGGCTCGGCACGCCGGCGCCGATCGCCCCGCCCCAACACCTCGTCGTTACCGGCCTGTATCGCTACGTGCGCAATCCCATGTACGTTGCCGTCGTCGCCGTCATTCTGGGCCAAGCGATCCTGTTCGGCGACTGGCGTCTCATGACTTACGGCGGGCTCATGTGGCTCGCCTTCCACGCCTTTGTCCTGACGTACGAGGAGCCGGTGCTTGCTCAGAAGTTTGGGGCCCAGTACGAGGATTTTCGGGCCAACGTTCCGCGGTGGATTCCGCGGCTGTCTCCATGGCGCACCGCATAAGGCCGCCAGCCCAATGGCGGAGACGGGGCGAGCAGGGACGACAGAACTCAAAACCGGCTGCGCACTGCAGGGGCGTCGATTTCGGTCATTCGGTCGTGGCCATGCGCTCCCGCGCATCGACTTGTATCCGGTGGCGGTGCGAGCACCCTCTTCCAATAATCGAAGTTCGCGGCTCAAGCCGACCATCTGCTTTTGGAATTTTCAGCGAGAATTTTGAGACGCCGGCTTTTGGCCCAAAGCAGACGTGGAAGCGGCTCCGCTCGATGTCTGCTTAGCGGGGAGAAGCGCACTCAAATGTGCGGTCGCGCTTTGGTCTGCTTTTGGCACGAAACTGACGTGGCGGGTCTGGCCGGCGATGTCCGCTATCAGGGGTATTTCGGAAGTCTCGTTTTAGGTTCGTCAGGACCGGTTTTGACCCGACTGCGACAT
This sequence comes from uncultured Alphaproteobacteria bacterium, assembly GCA_963722265.1. Classification (GTDB taxonomy): domain Bacteria; phylum Pseudomonadota; class Alphaproteobacteria; order Rhizobiales; family Xanthobacteraceae; genus Bradyrhizobium. The sequence continues at coordinate 371,885 of CAVRKR010000009.1, forward strand.
TGGCTGTGCATTGCGGAACTTCTCTAGTGCCATTCCGGCACCGGTGAGTTTGACATAGCGACTCAAATAAGTGCGGTATGTCCATTGCTATTCGAGCAAATAGAGCGCCGAGTGCCGTCGGTAGGCAAACAACATCGTGCAGCTCTGCTGCCTGGACAGGGGCGAATATGAAATCGATTTGCAAAGTAGCATTTGCACTCGTTGTTGGCGTGTGCTCGGCAGCAGCATTGTCGTGCTCAGCGAGCGCGAGTTCGCAGCAATGCCAACAGGCGATTGCTGCTCACAATGCCCGTTGCGGCAATGCACAAGCTGGGAGCGCACAGGCGGCGTCGTGCGCGGCTGAAGCGGCTCGTTTGGCAAATTGCCGCTAAGGCGCAAGTTTCGAACAGTCCTGAGACTGCGGCGCACTCTGTCGCGATTGGCACGAACCGGACCACTAGCGATGTCCGGCAGTTCGGTCGCTAGCGGGGCTGAACCGGACATGGCGCCGACTGCTTGTTTTGGTAGTGAATGACCCATCTCGGAGGTGAATGATCTCCAGGCGCGGTGCCGCGCACCCTTGTCGACCCTGCCTTACCTTGCTCTACCGGTCTAAACCCGCGTCATTCCTGTGGACACCAGTTCCGCCAGAGTTCAAATTTTTCGCTGTCTTGTAAGCTGGGTTCAGAGGCGAAAGGAATCTGACATGAGGACCAAGCTGCTGTTCACGGTGCTGTCGTTGGTGGCCGCCTTTGCCTTCGTGGCTTTGGTCCCGGCGGCTTTGGCCCAAACGCCGCCGCCGGCAGCAGCGGAAAAGCCGTCCGCGCCAATGAAGCCGAGAGCCGCGCCAGCCGAGGAGGTGGCGTCGAAAGGCGTCTCGATCGCAGAAAAGGCCCAGAAATGTCTCAAGATCCTGGATGATCCCCAAGCCCGGCTGGATTGCTACGACGCTGCCGTCAGGCCGGAACTCAACCGGAATCCGCCGCCCGTCAAGGGCATCCGGGATTGCCGCCACATCGTCGACATCAACGACCGACTGGGGTGCTTCGACGGCTTCGCCCAACAAATTCCAAAGTTCACGCATTAGGGCGCACGGACCGTCGCTTCCGGCAAGCTCTTGCACGTAATAAATCCGCGGCGCATAGCGCCAGTTCTCGCGACGCAGCGCCATGTCCGCGGTTGACGGTAGACCGAAAGTAGCCGGCATATCGCAGGTTGCATTTTGCTGCGGTGCATGAGTCAGGAATTGGCTGGTCCACAATGTCCGCTCCTGAGAACAAACCCGACGTGCCATTCAGGCTGAGCCACTTCCGTTTTTGACCCCAACTCGGAAATGGGGGTGCAGCCCGCATCGGCGAGTTCGTAGAGCACCACAATCAGGATGGCTTGCGTTGTGTAAGGTCACGGGATTACCTTGACCCCGCTGCAGGTCAGGCGGCATTGGAGTTTCGCATGAAGAAACTGTCTGGTATTGCGGTCGTCGCCGCAGCCGTCATATTGGTGTCTTTGCCGGAAGCCCCCGTGCTGGCCGAAAATGCGCCGAATACGAATGCGGCGCCGAGCACCGCAGCGACACCAACGCCCGCGGCCCCGGCACCTGCGACCACGACCGAGCCAGCAAAGGGGTCCAAGAAAAAGAAGGTTGCGAGGATGGCCAGGCACAACGCTGAGCCCAAGTCGTATCTGCACCTCGTTCCACTCGAGAAGATGTTCTAAATCCGCTCCGGTTGTTAGATAACCGACCGCCGCTTAACTCCGCGCAGCACAATACGCCGATCGCATTCTCAAGGGCGAGAAGCCGAGAGACCTTCCCGTTCAGGCCCCAGTTAATTTCGTGCTGACCATCAATCTCAAAGCTGCGAAGGCGCTCGGCTTGGACGTGCCGGCGCTGCTCCAACAGCACGTCGACGACGTGACCGAATGAGGTCGCAACTTCCGGGTTTGGCACTTTTCGGACCTCGCGCGATGTCCGACTTGAGTCCGTTATGCGCGCCAAAGCGGACGTCCGCCGACCACTCCAAAATTTATTGGGTCACGACCTAAGACTGGCTCTGCCACTGCCCGGGCCGGCCGGCCTGATCGACCTTGACCGAGACCGAGAGGGTTTCGTTGCCGCCGCCGTATCGCGTGCCGCGCACGGGTGCCGCGCCGAGGTAATCGAGACCGACGGCGACGCGGGCGTGGGCATCGGTGGTGCAGATCGCATTCGCCGCGTCGAACCCGATCCAGCCGAGGTCGGGCACGAAGGCTTCGGCCCAGGCGTGGCCGGCCTGCTGATGTGTGGCATGCCGTCGGAGCGCATGAAATGGCCGGAGATGAAGCGCGCCGGCACGCCGCCCGATCGCGCGCAGGCGATGAAGATATGCGCGTAGTCCTGACAGACGCCGCGCTTGAGGGCGAAGGCCTCGACCGCCGAGGTCCCGCTGTGGGTGGGATCGACATCGAAGGTCATGTGATCGTTGATCTGCAGCATCAGCGCATGCAGGAAGCCGAGCACGTCGGCCTCCGATTCCGATCGCAGCTCGCGCACAAATGTCGCCATCATCGGGTTGACTTCGGTCAGCGACGTTGCGCGCAGGAACAGGCTCGGCGGGAAACGCTCGTCGGTGCCCCGAAGCACGCCGCCGGTGTCGTGGGTTTCGATCAGGCCTTCGACCTTGATGGTGAGATCGGAGATCGCGCCGTCGGTCAGCACATGCGTGACATTGCCGAACGCGTCCTGGTGCATGTGGAGGCGCGAGTCGGTGGAGACGTCGATCTGCCATTCGGCGACGTATTGCCCGTCATGGCTGCCGGGCGTCATCCGCAGGATCTGAATGATGCCGGTCGCCGCCGGTTCGTAGCGGTAGGTGGTGGAATGGGCGATGCGCAGGCGCATGGGGTACCGGGGCGTTATTGTTGCAGGCTGCGGCCAAAGGCCGTCATTGCGAGCGTAGCGAAGCAATCCATACTTGCTTTGCGGCCCGATGGATTGCTTCGGTCGCTTCGCTCCTCGCAATGACGGGCATTCATATCAGATACTGCCGGTGATGATTTCACCGAGCCTTGAATTATCGGCGATGAATTCCTGGATGAATTCGTGCACGCCGTGCTGGAAGATATCATCCATGTGGCTGTGTTCCAGCCGGTTGCGGACGCCGCGGGCGTGGCGCTGGGCGGCGCCCTGGCGGCCATAGGCGACGCCGATCTGGTCGAGATTGCGCACCAGATTGCCGTAGCAGCTCGCCAGCGACCGCGGCAGTGAATCGTTGAGGATCAGGAGATCGGCTATCAGCCAGGGTTTCAGCGTCTCGCGATAGACCCAATGATAGGCGGTCAACGCCGACACCGAGCGCAGGATCGAGGTCCACTGATAATAGTCGAGCGGGCCGCCGACATGCTCTTCCTCGGGCAGCAGCACGTGATATTTCACATCGAGAATGCGCGCGGTGTTGTCGGCGCGTTCCAGATGCACTCCGAGCCGCGAGAACCAGTAGGCGTCGTTGCGCAGCATGGTCCGGTAGGCCGAGCCGTCGAATCGCAGCGAGGTCTCCTGCACGAAGCGCAGGAACCTTGTGAGTTCCTCGCGGGTCTTGGTGCCTTTGCCCCAGACTTCCTGAAGATCGATCCAGGCCGAATTGATGGTGTCCCACATCTCGCTGGTCAGCGCGGTGCGCACCGAGCGCGAATTGAGCCTGGCATTTTCGATGCAGTTCTTGATCGAGGACGGATTATCCGGCGAAAACGACAGATAGTCGACGACGTTTTGCTCGTTGGCCTCCTCATGGGCCTGGTAGAAGCTCGCACTGACGCCGGCGGTCATCAGCGCCGAATCCCATTCGTTGGTCTTGCCGATATAGGCGTTCGGCAGCGCGGTCACGCGCAGCGTCGCCTCGATGGTGCGCGCCAGATATTCCGCCCGTTCGACGTAGCGGGCGAGCCAGTAAAGGTTTTCAGCGGTGCGCGACAGCATGCGAGAAATTCGCTCTCTTGAGGCCGTGCCTATTCATCCAATATCCAGGTGTCCTTGGTGCCGCCGCCCTGGCTCGAATTCACCACCAGCGAGCCTTCCTTCAGCGCCACGCGCGTCAAGCCGCCCGGCACGATGGTGACGTGGTTGCTCCCGGTCAGCACGAAGGGACGCAGATCGACGTGGCGCGGCGCGAGACCGGCCTCGACGCAGGTCGGGCAGGTCGAAAGCGCCAGCGTCGGCTGGGCGATAAAACCCTCCGGCTCGCGCTTTAGCTTGTCGCGAAACGCCTCGATGGTCGCTTTGGTCGCGGCCGGTCCGATCAGCATGCCGTAGCCGCCGGAGCCGTGCACTTCCTTCACCACCAACTCGCTCAGCTTGTCGAGCACGTAGACCAGATCCTTCGGTTCGCGGCAGCGCCAGGTCGGCACGTTCTTCAGGATCGGCTCTTCGCCGAGATAGAATTTCACGATCTCGGGCATGTAGGAGTAGATCGCCTTGTCGTCGGCGATGCCGGTGCCGACCGCGTTGGCGAGCGTGATGTTGCCGGCGGCATAGGCCGACATCAGCCCGGGCACGCCGAGCGCCGAATCCGGGCGGAAGGTCAGGGGATCGAGGAAGTCGTCGTCGACGCGGCGGTAGATGACATCGACGCGTTTAAGGCCCTCGGTGGTGCGCATGAAAACCTCATCGTCCTTGACGATGAGGTCGCGGCCCTCGACCAGCTCGATGCCGAGCTTGTCGGCGAGGAACGAATGTTCGTAATAGGCGGAGTTGTAGACGCCGGGGGTCATCAGCGCCACGGTCGGCTCGGCTGCGGCGCCAAGCGGCGCCACCGATCGCAACGTCGACAACAATTCGTCCGGATACCTTTCCACCGGCGCGATGCGATGGCGGGCGAACAGGTCCGGAAACAGCCGCATCATGATTTCGCGGTTTTCCAGCATGTAGGATACGCCGGACGGCGTCCGCGCATTGTCCTCCAGCACGATGAAGTTTTCGGCGTCGACTCGGATGATGTCGATACCGGCGATGTGGACGTAGACGTCGTGCGGCACGGCCTGGCCGTTCATCTCCGGACGGAACACCGGATTCTGGAAGATCAGGTCTTCGGGGACGATATTGGCGCGCAGGATGTCGCGGCCGTGATAGATGTCGCGCAGGAACATGTTGAGCGCGCGCACCCGCTGCTTGAGACCCTTTTCGAGAACCGTCCATTCCTTCGCCGAAAGGATTCTGGGGATCACGTCGAACGGGATCAGCCGCTCCTGGGCTTCGGCGTCGCCATAAACCGCAAAGGTGATGCCGATCCGGCGGAACAGCAGCTCGGCTTCCTGCCGGCGATACTCCAGGGCGTCCGGCGGCGTCTCCTTCAGCCAGCGGGAGAGCTCCCGATAGGCCGGGCGAATGTCGCCTCCGAGGCCGTTCATTTCATCGAATGCAACTGCCATAAACCCCGATTGCCCTTCGACGTCATAGGACACAGTGCATGACTTCACAGGATGGTAGCAAGGCCCGGGCCAGCGCGATATGGATTGGTCCTGAGCATTTGCCCGGAAAGGCCAAGGATGATGCATGAAAAAGCGGCTCCCGGCTGCTTATTTCGTCAGCAAAACCCGCCGAACTTCAATGTGTTGGCCCGGCAGGGGTGCGGGGGTGCCTTGCGGGCGGATATGCCGCCTCGCGCGGTGAGCGGCTTTTAGGAGAGGTCATGAGCGAAATCGTCACGGCGGGAATTCTGGTGATCGGCGACGAGATCCTGTCCGGGCGGACCAAGGACAAGAACATCGGCTTCATCGCCGAGTACCTCACCAATATCGGCATCGACCTCAAGGAAGTCCGGGTCGTCGCCGACGAGGAGCCGGAGATCATTGCGGCGCTCGACGCGTTGCGCCATCGCTATGATTATGTCTTTACCACCGGCGGCATCGGCCCAACCCACGACGACATCACCGCCGACAGCGTCGCGAAAGCGTTCGGCGTCGGTATCGATCATCATCCGGAAGTCGTGGCCCGCTTCAAGGAGCGCTGGAGCGCTCAGGACCTGAACGAGGCGCGGATGCGCATGGCGCGTATTCCCGATGGCGCCGAACTGATCCAGAGCGCGACCATCCTCGCGCCGGGCTTCAAGCTCGGCAATGTCATCGTGATGGCCGGCGTGCCCTCGATCATGCAGGCGATGATGGATATCGTCGCGCCGAAACTCAAATCGGGGGTGCGGATGCTTTCCGACAGCGTTCGCGCCAATGCGCGCGAGGGCGATATCGGTGGACCCTTGCGCGATATCGCCAACGCCCATCCCGACACCATCATCGGCAGCTATCCGTTCATCGATGAGGACAAGAAGCCGAACAGCAACCTGGTGGTGCGCTCGCGCGATCCGGACAAGCTCGCCGCCGCGATGGCCGCGGTCAAGGAGATGCTGGCGGGATTGAACGTGGTTCGGTAGCGGCGGTCTTTATTTTAGGGATTGAAGGAGAGTGTCATGGCGGAGCATCCGGAACTGAGTGCGCAGGAGCGGGCAGGCAAGGCCTTTCCGGTTTCATGGGACCAGTTTCACCGGGATTGCCGGGCGTTGACGTGGCGGCTTAATGAAGTCGGGCCGTTTCACGCGGTCATCGCGATCACCCGCGGCGGCCTCGTTCCGGCTGCGATCGTTGCGCGCGAACTCGGCGTGCGCGTCATCGATACCGTGTGCATCGCGAGCTACGACCATACCAAGCAGGGCGATCTGAAGGTTCTCAAGAGCATTTCGGCCGACACCGCAAAGCTCGGCAGCGGCACCGGCAAGGGACTCCTGATCGTCGACGACCTCGTCGACACCGGCAAGACCGCGCGGCTGGTGCGCGACTTCTTGCCGGATGCGCATTTCGCCACCGTCTACGCCAAACCGATGGGACGGCCGATGGTCGATACCTTCATCACCGAGGTATCGCAGGACACCTGGATCTTCTTTCCCTGGGACACCGCGTTGTCGTTCCAGCCGCCGATCCGCGACGGCGCGGCGTGACGTGTTTCTTCACCTCTCCCCGCGCGCGGGGAGAGGTCGGATTTTACGCGCAGCGGAAAATCCGGGTGAGGGGACTCTCCACGAGTCGGAGTGCATGGAGAGTCCCCTCATCCCGACCTTCTCCCCGCGTGCGGGGAGAAGGAGAAGTAAGATGCCCCTTCAAAACCGCGTCACACCGTCAGGCGACATCATCGTAACGCCACATCGCGGGATGTTCACCGGCAACCGCGGCATTATTCATGATCCCGCAACCAGGACCCTGACGCGGCGCTGGGCGAGCCGCGCCTGGCTCGCTTGCGTCTGCGAGTTCAAGGGACGGCGGCGTGAGGTGATGGGTCGCCGCAGCTGGACCGAACTGTTCTTTCTCGACGAGGCCACCGCCTTCGCGGCAGGCCATCGGCCGTGCTTCTTCTGCCGCCGCGACGACGCCCTGCGGTTTCGCAGCGCCTGGGAGCAAGGCAACGGCACCTCGAACCTCCGCGCCGACGACATCGACATTGTGCTTCACCGCGAGCGGCTGGAGGGGAGACGGAAGCGAGTCCACCCGCTTCCTGCACCGCTGCGCGAACTGCCCGATGGCGCGATGGTGCAGGCGGGAGCGGACAGTTTTCTGATCGCGAAGGGAAAGACGTGGGCGTGGTCGCCGGCAGGCTACCGCGAAACCAAGTGGGCCACTGAACGAGAGAGGCTGTCGAAGTTGGCCAATGAACCAGCGATGTTACTTACCCCGCCGTCGACCTTGCGCGCGTTTTCAGCGGGTTATCGGCCGGTGCTGCATCGAAGTGTGAAGAGGTAGCCGCCGCAAAGGCTGGTCGGCTCTCTCCCCCTTGTGGGCCCACAAGGGGGAGGGAAAAGAGAAAATCACCCCAGCTTCTGCCGCGCGAGTCTCGCGCCGGCGCCCAGCGCCATCAGCTTGGCTTCGGCGATATCGCGGCGCATCGGCGCCATGCCGCAATTGGTGGTCGGCATGATGTTGCTCTTCGGCACGAATTTGGCGACGGCTTCGATCACGCTGACGACATCCTCCGCGGTCTCCACCGTGTCGCTGGCGACGTCGATCACGCCGGCCTGAACCACCTTGCCTTTGAGCAGGCCAAGCAATTCCAGCGGGACCTTTGAATTGCGACATTCGATCGCGACCTGCTGGATCGGGCTCCTGGCGATCACCGGAAAGATATCTTCATATTGCCGCCACTCGCTGCCGAGCGTCGCCTTCCAGTCGGTGTTGGCCTTGATGCCGTAGCCGTAACAGATATGGACCGCGGTGGCGCAGGTCAGCCCTTCGGCGGCGCGCACCAGCGCTCTGACGCCCCACTCGTTCACTTCGTCCATGTAGACATTGAAGGCGGGTTCGTCGAACTGGATCAGATCGACGCCGTCGGCCTGCAACGCCTTGGCCTCCTCGTTGAGCAGTTCGGCGAAGGCGAACGCCATCTTGACGCGGTCGCCGTAATACTGGTCGGCGATGGTGTCGATGATGGTCATCGGGCCGGGCAGGGTAAATTTCAGCTTGCGCGTGGTGTGGGCGCGTGCGACGCGGGCCTCCTCGGCATGGACGCGGCTCTTCAGCCGTAGCGGCGCGATGACTTGCGGCACCATCGCCTTGTAGCGGTCGTTGCGGATGCCCATCTCGACCTTGTGGGCGAAATCTATCCCATCGACCTTTTCCAGAAAGCCGTGAACGAAGTGCTGCCGGGCCTGCTCGCCTTCGGTGACGATGTCGATGCCGGCGTCCTCCTGCAGCTTCACCGCCAGCAGAGTGGCGTCGCGCTTGGCGCGCGCCAGTTCGTCGCCTTTCGACTTCCAGGGCGCCCACAGCGTATTGGGTTCGGCCAGCCATTCCGGCTTCGGGAGCGAGCCTGCGATCGTGGTTGGAAACAGCATCTTGGCGTGTCCTCGTGCTTTTTGCGGTTTTGCAGCGTCTAATGCCATGTCCTGGGCGCGAGGTACATCGGATTTCCGGTAGTGGAATGCGACGAAAGCAGGGGGTAGGATCGCAAAGCCAGCCCACTTTGCGGAGACCCCATGATCGACCTTCATTACGCGCCCACGCCGAACGGCTGGAAAATCTCGATCATGCTGGAGGAACTCGGCATTCCCTATCATGTCGTTCCCGTCAACATCCGCGCCGGCGAGCAATTCAAGCCGGAATTCCTGGCGATTAGCCCGAACAACCGCATTCCCGCGATCGTCGATCACGCGCCGGCCGACGGCGGCGGGCCGTTCTCGGTGTTCGAGACCGGCGCGATCCTGATCTATCTCGCCGACAAGACCCGCCACTTTCTGCCGGCCGAGTTGCGCGCGCGCTCGGTCGTGATCCAATGGCTGATGTGGCAGATGAGTGCGCTTGGTCCGATGCTCGGCCAGCACGGGCATTTCGCGCTCTATGCACCGGAGAAAATTCCCTACGCCATTGAGCGCTACCGCGACGAGGCCGCGCGGCTCTATCACGTGCTCGATACACAACTGGGCAAGACCGGCGCCTATGTCGCCGGCGACTATTCGATCGCCGACATCGCCTGCTTTCCCTGGACCATGACCCACAAGGCCCAGGGCTTTACCCTTGACGACTATCCGAACGTCAAGCGCTGGTACGCGCAAGTGCGGGCGCGGCCGCAGGTGCAGGCGGGGCTCGCGATCGGCCAATTCGTCAAGGAGCCGTTCGACGAGGAGGCGCGCAAGAACATGTTCGGGCAAAGGGCGAAGGAGATCGCGGGGAAGAAGTGAAGTCTTGCCTCGCCCCGCTTGCGGGGAGAGGTCGAAATTCGCGATAGCGAATTTCGGGTGAGGGGGGCTTGCCGCGCACTCAGTGTTCGTGGAAGCAGCCCCTCGCCCCAACCCTCTCCCCGCGCACGCGCACGGCTGTCCGGGGAATGATTCATTATGTCGCGGCGCATGCCCGGTTTTGCCGGCATGAAGCAGGTACTTTCTGGTTGTCGAGACTCAGAAAGGAACCGGGCATGCGATTTTGCGATAGCATCTTTGGACGGCTGCTGAAACCGATCTCGCGTTGCCAGCTTGCGAGCACTGTGGAAAGTCACGACGGCAATGCCTACGACAAGGTTTTCAAAAGCTGGGATCACCTGGTCGCGCTGGTGTTTGCCCAGTTCGCCGGCGTCGACAGCCTGCGAGCCCTTGAGGCGATCTGGAACGCCAATTCGCATCATCACTACCACCTTGGGGTCGGCAAGCTTGCGCGCTCGACGCTGTCGGACGCCAACGCCCGGCGTCCGGTTGCGATCTTCGCTGAGACCTTCGAGCGGCTTTCGGGACTTGCCGACCGGACGCTGAAGCGGGAAGGCTCGCAGATGCTTCGGCTGATCGATGCGACGCCGATCCCGCTCGATCAGCTTGTCAATTGGGCGGATTGGAACGGGCGCACCCGCGGTCTCAAGCTGCACGTGGTCTACGATCCGGCCGCGGACCATCCGCGGTGCCTCGCCATCACGCCGTCCACCGTGAACGACGTAACGGCCGGCCAGCAGGTCCCGATCGAGGCTGGCGCGACCTACGTGTTCGACAAGGCTTATTGCAGTTATGCTTGGTGGACGCGGCTTCATAACGCCGGTGCCTGCTTCGTCACCCGCCAGAAGACGAATGCGCGCTTCAGGGCCACGCGCTGGCGGCCGCTGCGGAAGCGAAACGGGGACGGCTTCACGATCATCGACGATGCCGAGGTGAAGCTCGTTAGCGCAGGCAATGCCAAGCTTCCGATTCCGATGCGCCGCATCCGCCTCAGGCGCGATGACGGCGCAAAACTGACCCTCATCACCAACGATCTGAAGCGCTCGGCCATCGAGATCGCGACGCTTTACAAAACCCGCTGGCAGATCGAACTGCTGTTCCGCTGGATCAAGCAGCATCTAAAGCTCCGCAAGTTCCTCGGCCGCTCCGAGAACGCGATCCGACTGCAGATTCTCGCCGCCATGATCGCTTATCTGCTGCTGCGGATCGCCGCGCGCGAAAGTCGCATGATCATGCCGGCCATCCGCTTTGCTGCCCTCGTGGGTGCCTCCCTGTTCGTTCGAAAGCCGCTTACCGACATCGACCGACCTCCCAAGGTCAATCCTTCCGCCGCCCGCGATCGAGCCTCCCCAGACCAGATCAGCTTCTGCTATGCATAACTTTCCCCGGACAGCCGTGCGCAAGAGCGGGGCGAGGGAGTAAACAAGGACAAAGCGCATCGTGCACAAAAGGAAACACCATGATCGAATTCTTCTTCGACTGTTCGAGCCCCTGGACCTATCTCGCCTTCCACAACATCCAGCCACTGGCGAGGGAGTTCGGCGAGGAGATTTCGTGGCGGCCGATCCTGGTTGGCGGCATCTTCAACACCATCAATCCTGAGCGTCTATGCCCGGCGCGATAATCCGGTGCCCGCCAAGTTGAATTACCAGAAGAAGGACATGGCGGACTGGGCGCGGCTAGCGGGGCTCGCGATTCTGATGCGGCCGACGGTATTTCCGGTCAACAGCGTCAAGGCGATGCGCGGCTGCATCTGGCTCGGCAAGGGCGTGGTGCCGTTCGCGCGAACGGTGTTCGAGATCTATTGGGGCGAGGACAAGGACATCTCGAAGGACGAGGTGCTCGCCGAAGTCTGCAAGCGCGTCGGCGTCGATCCGGCAAAATTCTTCGCTGGCATCGCCGAGCAGTCGGTCAAAGATCAACTCAAGGCCAATACCGACGAAGTGATGGCGCGCGGCGGGTTCGGCTCGCCGACCATCTTCCTCGACAAGACCGACATGTATTTCGGCAATGACCGGTTGCCGCTGATCCGCGAGGCCTTGCTGCGTCGAAAGGCGAGCGCGGCCTGATGCCGAGAGCCGTTGTCTGCCGCGAGCTCGGCCCGCCCGAGCGCTTGCGTCTGGAGAGTTTTCCCGCCGCAGCATTGGCGCAGGGGCAGGTGCGCGTCGCCGTATACGCGGCCGGGATCAACTTTCCCGACATATTGATGGCGGCGGGCGAATATCAGCTCAAGCCGGAGCTGCCGTTCACGCCCGGGGTGGAGGCGGCGGGCGAGGTGACCGAGGTTGCCTCGGGCGTATCCGGTGTCGCGGTCGGTAATCGCGTCATCGTCCGGATGCGATACGGTGCCTATGCCGATGAGGCCGTCGTTGCGCCATCGCAACTGACGAGATTGCCGTCCAACTTCGATTATGCGGAAGGTGCGACGTTTCTCGCCGCGCACGGCACCGCCTATCACGCGCTGGTCGATCGCGGCGAGCTTCAGCCGGGCGAGATATTGCTGGTGCATGGCGCCGGCGGCGGCGTCGGTCTTGCCGCGGTCGAAATGGGCAAGATGTTGGGTGCAACCGTGATTGCGGCGGCGTCATCGGAGGAAAAACTCGCGGTCGCCAAAGCGCGCGGCGCCGATCATCTCGTGCTCTACGCGCGCGAGCCGTTTCGCGAGGCCGTCAAGCGCATCACCGGGGGCCGCGGCGCCGATGTGGTGTTCGATCCCGTCGGCGGGGAGATTTTCGAAAACAGCCAGCGCTGCATCGCCTGGGGCGCGCGCCTCCTCGTCATCGGCTTCACCGGCGGCATTGGGCTGGCCCGCGCCAATCTGCTACTGATCAAGGGGGCAAGCGTGATCGGCGTCCGCGCCGGGGAAGCGGCGCGGAGAGATCCGGCCTTGGGCGAACTAAGAATCAAAGCGCTGTTGGAATGGGCGGAGGCAGACAAGATTCGCCCGCACATCTCGCACCGCTTGCCGCTGGAGGATTTTGCGCAAGCGATGCGGCTGCTGATCGACCGCAAGGCGATCGGGCGCGTGGCGTTGGTGATGCGGTGACTTCCGTCATGCCCTGTGAAGGCCGGCTATCGAGTGCGCCGCGGCTCAAAAGGAAGAGATGAAATTTGTATAAAGAGTTCAAACCGGCGGGAAGGCTATGTCATTTTGTCGAATGCTCTTGGCAAAGCCAATCATTTGCATCGATAGCCGAGCCGGATGAGTATCGCGTGCTTCCGGATGGATGCATTGATCTCATCTTTGATCTTACCCCGGGAAAGGAGCATGCCTACTGGACCGGCACAATGACGACAAGCCTGTACGTGCGAGATTCGGCTCCAAAGTCACTATTTTGGGATACGCTTCCGGCCGGGGGGTGCACGCTCAATCCTCATTGCCCAGCATCGGAAATCAAGGATCTACGTGTCTCAATCGGTGATCTAACCCCGAGCGGCTTCCGGATATTGGAAAAACTGATTCAGCACGATGATCGAATAACTCACCTTGAGGAATGGCTGGCTTCACAGCTCGTTCAAGCGACTTCGGGCCGATTGATAACCGAAATTCACAAGCGGCTTGAGGGTAACAAGAAGGTTTCGTGCCTCGCCGAAGAGATGGGGTTCTCCCGTCAGTATCTTAACCGGATCATGAAAGTCGAAGTAGGCGTAGATCTAAAAACCTTTAGTCGCATCTTGCGAATGCGAAGACTGGTCGATCTGCTGAGGCGTTCGCAAGAACGTCCTGCGTGGAGCGATCTGGCAATTTCATTTGGCTTTTATGATCAGTCGCATCTGATTCATGAATTCAGGGACTTGATCGGATTAAGCCCGCGAGAATTTATCCGCAGCTAGTTTCCAATTTTCCAATACAGAAATCGCCCTTCGATATTAAAAAGGGGACCCAACCAAATAGGGGAGACACGCGTGAAGCTGGACGCCGTCGGAATCGTATCGAAAGACATGAAGGAATCGGTCAGATTCTACCGTTTACTCGAACTCGATTTTCCAAACTCCAATGAGGATCACTTGGAGGCAACAACCAAGGCAGGCATGCGAGTAATGCTCGACTCTGAATAATTGATAAAAAAGATCTACCCAAAGTGGGTTAGGCCCATCGGTCAGGGAGTTATGTTGGCTTTCCTCTGTGAATCTCCTCAAGAAGTTGATGAGACATTCAAAAAGATAACCTCGTCAGGGTTCAGAGGACATAAGGAGCCTTGGGACGCCTTTTGGGGTCAGAGATATGCTTTCGTTTTGGACCCGGATGGCAACTCCGTTGATTTGTTTGCGCCGCTTTGACGGAGAGGTGCGGGGGAAAGGTCCGCGCCAGCGATGCGGCTGTCGCTCGCAAGGCGATCGGGCGCGTCGTATTGGTGATGCGGTCAACTCGATCAACGGTCTGTGGGCCGTCGTCCCGGCGAACGCCGGGACCCATACCGCGTGATCCATCGGGAAGGCAGACTTGTAGACGCGCTTCGTAAAACTAAGGCCGGTGGTCATGGGTCGCAGCTCGCGCGGAGCCTGTCATCGGGCGCCTTCGCGCGACCCGTTGGCTTGGCCGGGACGACGAGCTACTCATACTCCCGCTCATCCCACCACGGGAAATAATCCGGCATGTCGGACGACACCTTGTTCCTGAAATTCGCAGGCCGTTTCTCCAGGAACGACATCACGCCTTCCTTTACGTCATCCGAGCGGCCGCGTTCGTAGATGCCGCGGCTGTCGACCTTGTGTGCCTCCATCGGATCGTCGGCCCCCAGCATCCGCCACATCATCTGCCGGATCAGCGCGATCGATACCGGTGCGGTCTTGCTGGCAATCTCGCGCGCCAGCGCGCGGGCGGCGGGCAGCAACTCGTCCGGCGGCACGACCTTGCTCACGAGGCGGCCGGCGAGCGCCTCCTGCGCCGGGAACACACGCCCGGTGTAGCACCACTCCAGCGCCTGCGAGATGCCGACGATGCGCGGCAGGAACCAGCTCGAGGCGGCTTCCGGCACGATGCCGCGCTGGGAGAACACAAAACCGAAGCGCGCGTTCTCGGATGCGATGCGGATATCCATCGCAAGCTGCATGGTGACGCCGATGCCGACCGCGGGTCCATTCACCGCGGCAATCACAGGCTTGAGGCACTTGAAGATGCGCAGCGTCAGCTGGCCGCCGCCGTCGCGCGCAGTGGGATCACTGTAGTCGACCCGGCCGTCGGCCAATCGCCTGATCGATCCGCGCCGCGCGTCGCGATCGAAAGTGTCTGCGCCGGAGGAAAGATCGGCGCCGGCGCAAAAGGCGCGGCCGCTGCCCGTGACGATGATGGCGCGGATATTGTCGTCCTTGTCGGCAGCATCGAACGCCTCGATCATTTCCCGCTGCATCGCGGCGTTGAAGGCGTTGAGTTTGTCGGGCCGGTTCATCGTGATGGTGAGGATCTGGTCTGCGACCTCGTATTTGATGGTCTCGTAGGTCATCTTGTTCTCCTCCCAGAAGTCCGTCAGGCGATGCGAAGCATCGAACTACGATGTGCAATTGCACATCGGAGAATCTCGAAATTCCGGGTCCACGCGAAGACGCGTGTCCCGGAATGACGACAAATTACGCGGGCGGATTCGGCCACGGCCGTTGTGCGCCGCGCAAGCCCTCGAACGCTTTCGCCATGCCGAGCACGCCGATGTCGTCGAAACGGCGGCCGATGATCTGCACGCCGATCGGAAAACCCGCCGCGTCATAGCCGCCGTTGATCGAGACGGCCGGATTCTCCGCCATGCTCCACGGCACGGTGTAGCAGATGTGCTCGAAGGGTTTGTCGGGATCGTTGAGGGGTGCTGCGAGCTCGGCTCCGAACTTCACCACCGGCGAGACCGGCGAGATCACATAGTCGAGATCGGCGAACAGTTTTCCCGCGGCGGACCGGATCGCCATGGTGGCGTTAAAGCCGCGCACCACGTCGACGCCCGAGAGCTTCGCACCGCCCTCCGCCCATTTGAGGATATAGGGCAGGGCCTTGGCGCGTTCGGCAGGCGTGAGTTGTGAAAGGTCGTCCCACAGCCGCGCGCGCCAGAAATTATCGAGCCCGTCGAGCATCGCGCGCGTCAATATGCCCTTGACCTCGGTGACAACGGCGCCTGCCGCCTCGAACGCCGTCGCCGCCTTCACCACGACATCGCGGACCTCGTTTTCCAGCGCCTGGCCGACGCCGAGATCGAGCATCAGCCCGATCCGCAAATTGCGTAAAGGTTTGTCGAGCGTCTTCCAGTTGATGTTGCCGGGTGGCAGGCTCATGCCATCGCGGCGGTCGGGCTTCGCCATCACGCTCATCATCAAGGCTGCGTCATCGACGGTGCGGGTCATCGGTCCGACGACGCGGCCGACATAGGGCGGATCGACCGGAACCCGGCCGAGGCTCGGCTTGAGCGCGACCAGACCGCACCAGCAGGCCGGCAGCCGCACCGAGCCGCCGATGTCGGTGCCAAGATGCAGCGGGCCGTAGCCTGCGGCGCACGCCGCGCCCGCACCGGCGCTCGAGCCGCCGGGATTCATTCGGAGATCCCAGGGATTGCGGGTGAGGGGATGAAAGCTCGACAGGCCCGACGACAACATGCCGAAATCCGGCATGGTGGTTTTGGAGAAGATGATGGCTCCGGCTTCGCGCAGCCGCGCCGGCGGCGGCGAATCCACTTCCGCCGCTACGAGTTTTGTGGTCGCCGCCCCCAGCGGCACCGGCACGCCCTTGGTGGCGATATTGTCCTTGATGGTGACGGGCACGCCGTCGAGCGGGCCGATCGGCTCGCCCTTCCGCCAGCGTTCCGTTGACGCCCTGGCAATTCTGCGCGCACCTTCCGGATCGAAGGCGTACAGCGCCTTGATGTGCGGCTCCCACACCGCGACATGCGCGAGCAGATCGTCAAGTACCTCAGTCGGCGAGAATTGCCTGGCGCGAAAACCCGCGATCAGGTCGATGGCGCTGAGATCATGCAGCGCCGATTCCTTGTCGTTCTCTTCAAGCATGGCTGCCCACCGGCAAACGGGTTTCGATGATGCGGGCGAACATGCTGGCCCCGATCGGGAAAATCTTGTCGTCGAGGGTGAAGCCCGGATTATGCACCGGCACCGAGCCGTCATGGCCGAGCCAGAAATAGGCGCCGGGCACGGCATGCAGCATATCGGCGAAATCCTCGCTCCCCATCTTCGGCTGCGAGCGGGTGATGACCTTGGCGGGATCGACGACCGTCCGTGCCACTTCCGCGACCACCTTCGAATGTTCCTCCTGGTTCACCAGCACGCTGAAAATGTCGCGGATGTCGATCGCGATCTCGACCTGAAAGGCGGCCGCGATGCCGGCGCAGAGGCTGCGCATCCGCTCCCGGATCAGCGCGCGCACTTCGTCGGAGAACGCTCGTACCGTGCCGGCGAGCTTCGCTTCGCCCGGGATCACGTTATAGGCGGAGCCCGCGTGAATTTGCGTGATCGACAATACCGCTGCCTTCAGCGGGTCGACATTGCGGCTGACGATGGTCTGCAGCGCCTGTCCGAGCGCCATTGCGATCACAACGGGGTCTTTCGAGCGCTCCGGCATCGCGCCATGGGCGCCGTAGCCGCTGACGGTGATGTCGAAGAAATCGGCGCCCGCCATCGCCGGTCCAGGCAGGATCGCGAGTTCGCCATGATCGAGGTCCGGCGCGTTGTGCAGTCCATAGATTTCGTCGCAGGGGAATTTTTCGAACAAGCCGTCCTTGATCATGGCCCGCGCGCCGCCGAGGCCTTCTTCCGCCGGTTGGAAGATAAAATGCACGGTGCCATCGAAATTACGGGTCTCGGCGAGATAGCGCGCGGTGCCGAGCAGGATCGTGGTGTGGCCGTCATGGCCGCAGCCGTGGAAACGGCCGGGAATGGTGGAGCGCCATTTCAGATTGGTGTTTTCCTCCATCGGCAGCGCGTCCATGTCGGCGCGAAGTCCGATGCGCCTGGAACCTGTGCCCTTGCCCTTGAGCACGCCGACGACGCCGGTGCCGCCAAGCCCGCGATGCACTTCGACCCCCCATTGGGCGAGTTTTTCGGCGACGATGCCGGAGGTGCGCACTTCCTCGAATCCGATCTCGGGATGGGCATGCAAATCCCTGCGGATGGCGGTGAGTTCGTCGGCAAAGCCGTCGATGCGGTCGATGTTTGGCATTTCTGTTATCCGATGGCGGGAGAGGGGGGTGACGTTAGACTCGCCATTGCGAGGAGCGCAAGCGACGAAGCAATCCGCTCCCACATGGCTTGGCGCTACTTCCGGATAGCTCGTTTTGATCGAGGGCGCGTTCGCACCGTCTGGAACCATGGCCCGGCATGGCAAACCCAGGCCGTGACAAGCACGTCATGCCGCGTGGTTGGCGCCGATCGACATCGCGCAGATCCGCGACAGATGCACGTAGGGTAGTCCCGTCTCCGTGGCCCAGGCGTTGAACTGCGCCTGCACCTTGGCGAGATCGCCCTTCGACTTTACTTCCTCCGCGATATCGACGCCCGCATCGCGCAAGCACGCGACCACATCCTGCGACGTCACAAATCCATCCCAGCCGATGAAGCGCAGAAACATTTGTCCGCTGTTGCCGCCGAGCCGGCTGCCACGCTTGGCGAGCAGGTCCAGAAGGCCGATCTGGTCGGAGGAGGGCCATTTCGCCAGGAACTTGCCGAAGCTGCCGTGCTCTATGGCAATCTCTTGCACAAAGGCGGCGTTCTCGCGCACCGAGGCGATCTTGGCACCGTTGCGCACGATGCGCGTGTCGGACAACAGGCCGTCCCAGTAATCGTCGGGCTGAAAGACAAGCTTGCCGGGATTGAAGCCGAGGAAGGCCATCTCGAAACCCGGCCACTTGTTTTCGATCACGCTCCAGGCAAATCCCGCCGAGAACACGCGCTTGGTCATTTCGGCCAGGGCGCGGTCGTCCCTGAGTTTTGCCAGCGCTTTGCTGTCCGGCTTTCGCGGCAGCAGTTTTTCGAGGCCTTTCGGGCCACCCTTGCGTTTCTCGGCGCGGGCGCGAATGGTCTTGAACGGAATGGCGCGGGATTTGGTTGGGGCTTTCGTCACGGCAGTTCACTCCAGCGTAGCCAATAGTCCGGCCATCAGGCGGCCGCGCTCGGTGAGGCTATCGACCTCGATGTGTTCATTGAGCGTGTGGGCGTCGGCGCCGCGCACGCCGAGCCCGTCGAGCGTCGAGATTCCCATCGCGCCGGTGAAGTTGGCGTCGGAGCCGCCGCCGGCGCTGCCATGTGGCAGCTCGAGGCCCATCGCCTCGGCGACGCCGCGCGCCTTTTGATAGAGGGCCATGGTAGACGCATCGGGCTCCCATACCGGCCGCGTCACCCCGCGCGTGACCTTGAACGTGACGTCGTCGGTGGTGCCCGAAAGCGCCAGCATCCGCTCGACGCCGCGATCGAGATCGGCCTGGCGTTTGGCCATGCTCAGTGCCTCGCCGGTGCAGGTAGTGGCGACGCAATTGACCCATTGACCGCCATGGACGATGCCGACGGAGAAGGTGCAGTCTTCCGTCGTCAAGCCATCGATGATAAGAATCTGCCGCGCCATTTCGCGAATGGCCGAGCGACCCGAGGACAGCGTGGCGCCGGCATGGCTCGGCTTGCCGACGGCCTCCAGATTGAACCGCGCGATCGCGTAGCGTCCGGTGACGACGCCGTTGTTCGGCCGGCCCGGCTCCGGCACCAGCACATATTTGTTGCGCGCGGCTTCGGCCTCGATGATGTCGCGCGTCGACGGCGTGCCGACTTCCTCGTCTGGCGTGAACAGCACGGTGACCGGCAGCGGCGTCGTGAACGACGCCCGAACCAGCTGCCGGATCGCTTCCAAAGCGAGGTAGTTGCCGCCCTTCATGTCGAAGATGCCGGGCCCAAAGCACTTGTTGCCCTCGCGCCGCCATTTCAGCTTCTCCAGCGTGCCGATCGGGTGAACCGTATCGAGATGGCCGGCGATCAGGATGCCGGGCTCGCCCTGTTTCGGATGCGGAAATTTCGCGCGGACGCAGCCGGCAAAACCTTGCTGTCCGGCGATGCGTTCGATCGACGCCCCCATGATCGCCATGTCGCGCGCGGCAAGATCGAGCATGCGATCGACCGCGGCCGCGTCCCAGGTCGGGCTTTCGCATTCCACCCAGCCGCGCAGGCCCGCCAGCATGGCTTCGGAATCAAAGGGGAGGTTGGCGGGGTTCATCGGCGGGGGCTTTCGGATTCGAAGGAATCTTTTGTGTACGAGAATGACCGGCGATGAATTTGTAAAGTGAAACATGCGCGATAGGGTTTGCCGCAGGCGCCCGGCCGAGAAGGCAGTTGACCCACTTCTCTCCCAGCAGGTCTTAAGTCGGGTCTCAAATATTGTGGAGTTGCACCCCGGTAAGGGCATAACGAGGGAGGGCACGGCCGGCGGGCCGCAAATTCGCCTTCAAATTTGCTGACTGATGCGGGCCAATTCAGCTATCCTTAAGGCCGGCCCCGCGGGTAGGGCCGAGTGCGGTTTGAGGCCCTCCAGGAAGGTTGCTAAAATGCTTCTCGCTAGCCGGTTTGCCGCCGCCGCGACGGCCTTGTTCCTTTTCTCAAGCCCGGTCTCGCCGGCCAAAGCGGCCTCAGGCGGTTGCGGCGACGCGGCGGAACTTTTGCCCTGGCCGCTGGCGCCGTGGAAGGGCGCAGCCCTGCGCGTGATGCTGGTCACCGAAAAGCCGCTTCAAGGCGCGCTCTCGCTGATCGCGCCCGACGGGCGGGTCGCCGCCAAATCACCCGACCGGCATGGCGGGGGGCCGTATACCTGGTTTGCCGAGGTCGCCGAGCCTGCTGCGGGGACGTGGCACGTTACGCTGGCGCTCGACCATCCCACCGCCGAATGCGACACCATCACACGCGACATCAGCGTGAGCGCGCATAAGCCGGAACCGCCGCATACGCCCGCGGGAAGCTTCTGGCAGGTGCGCAACAGCTGGAACAACGCGACGGAATTGCTGTTCTCGGCGTGGATCGAAAAGCTGTTCGACGCGCCGCCCGAGCAGTCGCTTTCCTGGAAGGCGTGGCATGAAGTGTTGCGCGACCCGTCGCGCAACTACCTCTACAACTATTTGGGCCGCGGCGAGGACAATGCCAAGACGGGCCTTCGTCCCGATTGCGCCGACTTCGCCTACTTCCTGCGCGCCTATTTCGCCTACAAGATGGGGCTGCCGTTCGGCTATTCGAATTGCTCGCGCGGCATGGGTGGCAAACCGCCCAAGTGCTACCAGTGGTTCGACATGGAGCATCCGGAGTTCACCCGCCCACCGCCACCGCCCGAACAGGAAATCGCATCCGCAACACCGGCCGCCGCCACGCCGCCTGCGCCGGCGCCGACGCTTCTGGACTTGTTCTCCAACCAGCAGCAGCCGGCTGCCGCAGCGGCGGTTCCGCCTGCTAAGCCAGCAGCTGCGAAGCCGAAGCGCCCGACGACGTTCGGCGAATATCTGCGCGATGTCGGCGACGTCGTTCATTCCGGCGCGGTGCGCGTGTCGGGGAATGACGACAATACCGATTTCTACACCGTTGCGCTGACGCAGAAAGCGCTCCGCCCCGGCACGGTGTACGGCGATCCCTACGGCCACGTGCTGATGCTGGTGCATCGCGTATCGGAAGTGGACGGCACCCCCGGCGTTTTTCTCGCCGTCGACGCCGAGCCCGACGGATCGATCACGCGCAAGCGTTTCTGGCGCGGCAATTTCCTGTTCGTGCACGATCCCGGGCTTGGCACCTCCGGCTTCAAGCATTTCCGGCCCATCATACGCGACAAGAACGGCGCGTTGCGGCGCCTGAGCAATGGCGAAATCGAAAAGAATCCAGCTTACGGCGACTTTTCGCTCGACAAGTCGCAAATGAGCGCGGAGGATTTTTACGATCGGATGGATGACGTGATGTCACCCGAGCCGCTCGATCCGGTGAAGGCGATGACGGACGCCATCGCGAGCCTCAACGAGCAGGTCAAGACGCGCGTCACGTCGATCGAGAACGGACGAAAATATCAGGAAAAGGCGCCCGGCGACATGTCGATGCCGGACGGTGCCTCGATCTTCGAGACGTCGGGACCCTGGGAGGATTACTCGACGCCGGCGCGCGATTTCCGCCTGCTGATCGCCATCGATGTGGTGCGGGGATTTCCCGACCGCGTCTTGAGGCGGGCGACGCGCTACGCGATGCCGCCCGGCAAGAGCGCCGAGGAGGTGAAGAACGAGCTGCAGGGCGTGCTCGCCACCGAGCTTGCCTCGCGCAAGATAACCTATACGCGCAGCAATGGCTCGGACTGGACGCTGTCGCTGAAGGATGTCCTTGACCGGGCCAAGGATTTCGAGATGGCCTACAACCCGAACGATTGCGTCGAGCTGCGGTGGGGCGCGCCCGAGAACAGCGAAGAGGCGTCGACCTGCAAGCGGCGCGCGCCGCAAGCCCAGCGCGCGAAGATGTCGCAGGATTACCGCGCCTGGTTCCGCGAGCGGCACTGGCCGACGAAGACGTAGTCGGTCCTTCAACCGGTCGGGGGTGGGGCTATCCGCCCGCATGAGATCATGATCCGATTTAGTCGGATCATGATCTCATCTCTTTTGTTTGAGCATGATCTCCGCGCAAACGCTTTCGCGTTTGTCGCTAGGGAAAACCGGCTTCCACTTTTCGGGATCATGCTCGGAGCGGCAGCGGCTGGTCGCCGAGCATCGACTTGACAACGACGTCGCGCGCTCTCGCGGGGTCAAGCGCGTGTTGGGCGATCAAATCGCCGCATTCGCGCACGATCTGGTCGGCGTCCTGCATGATCTTGAGTTCCTTGTAGCGATCATGCCGCTCCAGCCCCATGCTCGCGCCGACAAGCTCGAGCAGGTTGACGATGCGGAACGGCCAGTCGCGCTCATGCGCGCAGAATTCGCGATGTTCGGAATGATAGACTGTCACCAGCGCATCGATGCCGGCGTCGCGGCCAGCGTTTAGTTCGTTGAGCTGGAGTTCGCGCTTGAATGCCGGCAGCGCGCCAAGGCTGACGCTCTGCAAGCCGACCGCCGGCTGATCGAGATCGACAAGCGTGATGCCGGGGATGGCCTGCAGGATAGAGGCGGCGGCCTCCATGACACCGGCAACGCCGGGATGACGGTGCAGCGCGACCCGCATCTCGACCGGCTTTCGCAAATGCGCCGTCAATTGTTCGAGCCGGCCGCCAAGAAAGCGCATGAACGGCGTCATCTCGAACGGCCGCGCGCCGCGCTGGCGCTCGATCGTCGGCAGGGTTGTTTCCGTGAACTGGACGTAGCAGCTCGGGCACCACGAGATCACCTGACCGGACTTCGCGTGCGACATTTTCTCGATGCTGCTCGTGCCCATGCGGCCGGACATTTCGACGTCGCCAGGGCGAAGCTGCAGGATGCCGCAGCAATGGCTCGGTCCGCCCATGACCTGATACTTGATGCCGAGCACATCCATGATGTCGAGGGCGAGCAGCGCGATATGCGGTGTCTTCAGCACATTGCAGCCGGTGTAAAACACGAAGTCCGGCGGCTCGGTGGGCTGCGCCACTGATGCGGATTTTTGACCCAGACGTTCCAGCACCTCACCGTCGAGCTGCAAGCGTGAGAGCACGGTCACGTCGCGGCCGAGGTCGCGGTATTTCTCCACGCCCTGGCGCCGCCGCTCCGGCAATTCGTGCGCGGCCTTTGCGATAGCGACGCGCGCCATCGCCAACAGAAAGCGCGGATTGACGCCTTCGTCGCACGCCTTGATGCATTCGCCGCTGAGCATGCAGGACTGCGCCCAGATGCGCGAGCCTTCCGGCCCTTCGCCGCCGCGGATGATATCGATGATGCCGGTAATGACATCGCTGGATGCCGTCTCCGCCATGCCTGCGGGCTTCACGCTCGGGCAGGCCTCGACGCACCTACCGCATCGCGTGCAGGCGTCGAGCATCTCGTCGACGCGCGCATCGAGGGCCGCCTCGAAGGAGATGTCGTTTGCCTGCATATCGGGCTCTCCAGCCGATGCGTTCGCGGAGGCGATGAGGGGTTGGGTGGCACAGACCGCAGAAGTTATACACAAATGCAAGCGAAACAAGGATAGCCACCGCGTGAGCCGGCACCCGGCCGGCTCAATCAAACCTGAGGAGTTGCGAACCAATATGGCCGCCGAAGCCCTGCTTATAGGCGAGATGGACCAACATCATTCCGGATGGTTCGGCGTAGCGTGCGGCGTAGAGCGGGCCGGCATCGACGGGCTCAGCCCCAATCAGACGCACCAGCTCGGAGACGGTTTGCTTGGCGGCGGCATCATCGCCGCAAACAAAGGTGGTGTGCCCGGGCGCGCCGTCGGGGAGGGGCGGTCCGTGCAGCACCTCCGCGAAAGGGGGTATCGCTTTGACTAGGTTGCGGTAGGCGCCATGCGCGCGACCTCTTCGCCGGCGGAGGTCGTCGTGCCGATCTGCAAGCCGCTGAAATCCGGTTTCAGCGAGTTGGTGCAATCCCAAATGACCTTGCCGTCGAGCGGCCCGGCCTGGCGTAGCGCCTCCTGTGCCACGCTCCAAGGTACCGCCAACACGACGACATCGGCGGATCGCGCCGCTTCGGCGGGCGTGCCTGATTGAGCGCCGAGGGCTCGGGCGGTCGTCGCAAGCTGGGCTTGATCTGTCGAGAAGCTCAGCATCACCGCATGACCGTGCGGGATCACGTGTTTGGCGATACCAGTACCGACATTTCCAGCGCCGATGATGCCGATCTTCATGAATTGCTTCCCTCTTTTGTTCGTCGGCCTCGACGCACCTCTTCCCAAGTTCTAAATGAAATGGGGTAAATTCCAGGCGTGATCTCAAATGGGCTCGGGTCCGGGAGGATCATCAGACGAGAAGTGGAAGCGTCTGGTCGTATCATTTGCAGAAGAAGTGGTGAGGGTTCGTCGTACGAAAGCTACCGCGCGGAGCGGTTGCCTGCGGCTTTCGATATCGCGACAAGAGGTCCGACAGTCACCGTGCATGTCACAATATATTCAGAGCAAATGTTGTCAGCACCCGCAAACCAATCACCCAGCGAGCGTCTGGCCAGAGGGCGCCTTCTCGTCCTTGGCGATCTCCTCGGCCAGCAATCTCAGCAGCATTTGGTGCCGATCTTCGTCACGAGATGAGTTCCGCTCACTCTCGGCGATCAGCTTCCTGTAGAGCGCGATATTCGCATCATGGACGAAAGGCCGCATTGCTACCTCCCCTGCTGATGGTCAGTGCGGCGCGCCAGCAATAATTATGTTGCTCTCGTCCCCGGCACAACGCAAGGTTTATCTTCGGGGAAGATGCACAAATGCGGGACAACGTCACTGTCCGAATGGTCGGATCAAAGGTTAGGAAAGTGCCCGTGAAGCGCTTTCTCATACTCAAATTTGAGATGAGGCAAGTAAAAAGGTGAAGCGTTTTGGAATTCCATTCCGTTGACCTGGATCAAGATAGCCTGGTCCGGATCCCCCTAATTTGAAAAATAATTGGAGGGATTTGCAATGAGAAGAGTATTGCTTGGTGCAATTGGTCTCGTGGCCTTCGCTACTCCTACAGTTGCGGCCGACCTTCCGCAGCGGCCGCCCGTCGCGGCTCCGGCGGTGGTGATTCCTTACCTTTATGACTGGACTGGCTTCTACGTCGGCGGCAACGGTGGATACGGCACCAGCCGCAATTGCTGGGGCTCCGTACCGGTAGCCGGGGGAGCGATCATCCCGGATGGTTGCCACAATCAATCCGGAGGCATTCTTGGTGGCCAGTTTGGTTATCGCTGGCAGATGGGTCCGGTGGTGTACGGGCTGGAAGCACAGGGTGACTGGACTTCTATTCGTGGCTCTCATGTCAGTGTGGTCAACCCGCTTCTCACCGACACTTCCAAGGTCAACGGCCTGGGTCTCTTTACCGGCCAGATTGGTTATGCCTGGAACGCAGCGCTGCTCTACGTGAAAGGTGGTGCTGCGGTAACGAGCGGCAACCTCTCACAGATCACCAGTGTCGGGGGCGTTGGCGTCAACCAGGCGTCGATTACCCGCTGGGGCGGCAGTATCGGCGCCGGGTTCGAGTATGGCTTCGCTCCGAACTGGTCGGCTGGCTTCGAATACAACCACCTGTTCATGGGTAACGCCAACAACTCCTTCTCGTCGCTGGCCGGGATTACGCCGGTTCTCAATCAGATCAGCCAGGATATCGATATGGTCACCGTGCGCGTGACCTATCGCTTCGGCGGGCCTGTCATCGCTCGTTACTGAGCTATAATCGGTGCCGTCTTCCCTGAAGCCAATGGTGGGAAATCAAATGTTCGGAGAGCGTGGTGCCCGCATTTCAGCTTAGCCTCGTATCTCCCGAAAAACTGTTGTTTGCCGGTCAGGTCGATCA
Source organism: uncultured Alphaproteobacteria bacterium (assembly GCA_963722265.1). Taxonomy (GTDB): domain Bacteria; phylum Pseudomonadota; class Alphaproteobacteria; order Rhizobiales; family Xanthobacteraceae; genus Bradyrhizobium. Next base: position 397,931 of record CAVRKR010000009.1, read on the forward strand.
GGTAGACCTGCCGGGCAAGGAGGGCGATTTCGGCGTTCTCGCAGGCCACGCACCGATTGTTGCGGCTTTGCGTCCAGGGATCGTGACGGCCATCACCGGAGCCAATCGCGAGAGGTTTGTGGTGTACGGCGGCCTGGCTGAGTTTGCGAACGCCGAGCTCACGGTCCTTGCGGATTCGGCATCGTCGCTCGAAGACATTGATCTTGCCGAACTCAAGACGCGGATCGACGAGATGCAAGAGAACTTGGCAAAGACCCCGCCGGGCGACGAACTCGATCGTGCCCTTGCGGTGCTCGATCACTACAAATCCATCCACATCCATCTGGCGCCGGCGACCGCCTTCTAGATCGTTTTGCATCAACGGCTGCAATGCCATCAGGATCGAACCTATGACAACCTTCGACAAACGCGAACAGGGTTTCGAGGCCAAATATATTCACGACGAGGAATTGAAATTCAAGGCGATGGCCCGGTGCAACAAGATGCTCGGCAATTGGGCCGCTGCTCAGCTTGGCCTGAAAGGGGAAGCCGCAGCCAGCTACGCCAACGACCTCGTCACTGCGGACCTGGAGAACCAGACCATGGACACCATCCTGCACAGGGTGTCCCAAGATCTCGCGAAGAAGGGCATTTCGGAACAGCAGGTCGCAAGAAGGATGAACGAGTTTCTTCACGCGGCATTGGAGCAGATTGAATTGGGCAAGTAGCAGAAACCGTCGAGTCGACAGACGTTGTCAAGGGAGATTTGAGATGAAGAAGAGCCTTAGAACTCTGGTTTGCGTGGCCGCGCTGGGTCTCCTGGCGACAATGAGCGTTTCAACGCCGTCGCTGGCGGATACTGGCGCGGTTCGCGTCGTATTCACCAAGGGAGGATTTATCATCGGCGTCGGTGGAGGCCACGGCGTCCTGACGTTCCGCGGGCACCATTATCCATTCGAGGTTTCAGGCATGAGCTTCGGGGCAACGATAGGCGCATCGACCACTCACATGGTCGGCCATGCTCTGCATTTGCACTCGCCCGGAGACCTCGCCGGCAGCTACAGTGTGATCGGCGCGGGCGCGGCGCTTGCCGGCGGCGCAGGCGGTGTCGCGCTACAAAATGCAAGGGGCGTGGTGCTGGAGTTGCACGGCGTCAAGGTCGGCCTGGAGCTGTCTGCTGCTGTAGGTGGTGTCACTATCACCATGCGATAGTTGTCGTTTGCGGCTCCCTGCAGCGGTCTTCCGCCGAAGCCGATGGAGAGGCCAACCAGGTTCAATTTTCATCGCACAGGCGGCATGCACGCCCCAGATGCTGCCCGTGCGAACCACGTTGACGAAGGGCTCTTAGAGAACCTGCGCATGGTCGACGCAGCCGCTTATTTCGTTGTCGAGGCGTTGCGCGACGGGCGCTCAGTTACAATTCGGTCCCTTAAGCCTGAGGATCGGAGCGCCATGCTGTCGGCGGTCACGCGCGTCAGCTCCAAATCTCTTTACCGCCGCTTCTTCGGTCCCAAGCGCGGATTTACCGAAAAGGAGACCGATTTCTACGTCAACGTCGACTTCGTCACCCACGTTGCGTTGGTGGCCGTGGTCGATGAGGACGGCAATGAGACCGTCATCGGCGCCGGGCGCTACATCGTTGCAGAACCCGGCAAAGCCGAAATGGCCTTCGCGATCATTGACGACTACCAGGGACAAGGAATTGGAACAGCCTTGCTCCGTCACCTGGTGTCAATCGCCCGCAAGGCCGGGCTTCAGCAGTTGGTCGCGGAAGTGTTGGCTGAGAATGCCCCAATGTTGACGCTGTTCCGAAAGTGCGGATTTACCTTCAAGAAATCCGGTGGCGCCGGGGTCGTGCACGCGGTGCTGGAGCTGCGTTGAGCCACCGCGGCCGATCTCAACCGTCAACCCAACGAGGCGGTACTTGAAACGCAGCCACCGTCGGAGTCATTCGCATGTTACGTCAATTTTTCTTCGGTGTTGCAGTCAGTGGATGCAATATCGCCATTCATGCGTTGGTGATGCTTATTGTGATAGGAGTGGCGCGCCTCGTCGGCGAGACAACGGCGCAACGGCTATCCGCGTTTCACTCTTCCGGCGATTGGCGTACAACGCCTGCATGTAGGTCTAAGACCGACGAAGGTTGTCCGTCAGGATATAGGCGCTGACCAGAAGCACCCAGACGGGCAATACGGCGAAACTCCAGGCGACGTAATAGCTGCCGATCAGAACCGCAAACGCCAGGAGGTATCCGACATAGGCGATCCAGCGGGGTGTGATGCCCGTATAAATCACAACCGTTGAGGTCGAGAACATGAACACGGCGCCCATCTTTATCGCGTAAACATTTAGGACGACGTAGGCGACGGCGCGCGCAAAATGAAAAGTTGCGGTGTCGATCAACCCGCCAGGCTCGGAACTCGAGGCCAGTAACGTGACCGCGCCTGTTACCGCGGCCGCAGCAAACAGCATGGCCAGAAAGAGCAGGGCACTGCCGAAAAACACGGTTGCGAAAAAGCGGTCCTCCAGTTGACCAAGCCTGTCTCGCAGCACGCCGATGAACCACAGAAAGGCAACGCCCGCTACCGGAACAAGATTTAATGCCAGCTCGATCTGCCTTGTGTCGGCGCCAAGCCAATTGCCGGGTTCCAAAGGATCAGCTGGAATCGAGCGCCGAAGCAGCCAGAATATTGCGAACATGAGGCTCGAGAAGATAATCCCCGCGACGGCGGCGGCCTTTGGGGTCTTCATGCGCGCGCGGATGAGAGCCACGTTCTCTTGCATCGCCATTTTCCTCCTGGCTGCAGACCCCTCTGCAAGCCGCTTAGTCCGCACCTCAGTGCCTGGTTTTTCCGGAATGTCCGCCGAGACCCTGGGAATCCGCGATGCGCGCGAGCGCAAGTTCTTCCGGATAGGCAAAATGTCTCGCGATTTCTCGATCAAGCAGGCTTAGTTCGGTCAGCAGCGCCGAATGCCGGTGGGCCGGCAGTGTCTGTACGAGATTTTCGATCATGGCCCGCAGCCGCCGAACAATCTGCAGATTGTTGGCGCCGTACGAACGGATTTCGCTGAAGGCAAGATGAACAAAATCTTCCCAATTGGGCGTTCGGAATACCAAACGCAGTTTTCCGAACGCGTCCACGATCTTGTCGGTGCGCAGGTTACGCTTGCCGACCGACCGCAGCATGCGGTGAAGCTGATCAATCGCCAGCACGGCGGTAGTCGGGTCGTTGATCGCCGGTGACAACGCCCGGATGGCAATGTCGACAACGATTCGAAATGCAAAGGTTGGATCCTGATCGATGGTGCGTTCTGACCCGAGAGCGACCGACGCATGCAACGTTTCCTCATCAATCCCCCGGGCGCCGCCGAACAAGTTGAACAAGGGTTCATCGACCGCAACGAAGTCGCCGACCTGCGGTGCAAATTCAATGATGCCTTCCGCGCGCACGGCCTCGGCCAGCAGCGGAGCCAGATTGGCCGCAAGGACAATGCCGGAGGTTCCCCGATGCCTGATCACCCTGTCCGGAGTGTCAAGTTCAAGAGATTCGTGGTCCTCGACGGGCCCCGAACTTGGATCGGGATAGACGCTTTCAACGACGGCGATCCCGTCGTCGCCGACATGCGCCAAGATACTGATCGGGCGCAAGAGTCGTGATGCGTAGTCGATCAGATAGAAGAAGGCCGCGAATGACAGGATGCCGAGCAGGGTCGCCACGAGTACGACCAGCTGGTTGACCTCTCTGTCCATCTTGTTTTGCGCACTCAGCGCGAACATCAAGGTAAATATCAGGAGGCCGACGGTGTATTTGACGACGTCGTTCCGCAGCAATGTCGTTGCGATAATGCGCGGCGTCATCTGCGCGCTGGCGACCTGAATGGCAACCAGCAGCGAACCGAATGTGAAAACAACAAAAGAGAGGGTCGCCGTGACGAACGCTTCGAGCAGGGTCTTTGCGCCATCGATCCCGAAACCGAGAAGGCTCCATCCAAGCCATGCATCGAGCCGGTGCAATGATCTCGCAGCGATCAAGGCGAGCGGAATGGCAATGAACGGCACCACCCAAAGCGATGACTTGAGGTAGTTCTTTAGTCCATATCGCTGGTTCCACTTCATCGGCATTCTTCGTTGAAGTCGGCTACATTATCGGCTTGGTTGTGTGCCGAGCGACGCTCATTGGCAGAAGTTCTCGTCGCCACGGCCATCGTCCCTCTATTTCGAGCACCAGCGTCCAGCTCAGGAAGGTGCGGACGACAACCAATCCAGCCAGGAGGCCCAGGCTCGTAAAGGTAAGTTCGATCGCAATCGTCTTGACGATGTCGGCGGCGACCAGGACTTCGAGACCGAGCAAGAGGGAGCGACCGATTCGTATCTTGTATTCGTCATAGGGCTGCGCGCTCGTGCGCCAATGGACGCAGAGATACGTCGACCATATGATTCCGGCGACGATGACGAAAACACCGAAGATTTCGATGCCGATGCCGACGAGATGAATCCAGCTGCTTGCTGTTGATTCAAAGGCAGGCAGCCGCGAGATACTGGCGTCCATCGGGGAATCCTGGCGTTACACTGTTTAATGATTGCCGGCAATGGCACTCGGAAAATCATCATCAAGGCAAGAAGCCTGAATGCGTTGATATGCATCAAGGAGGTCTGGGCTATGCCGTGTTCGGATCCTCGTGTCAGCTCGCGATCGGACCGACTTCCGCTATTCCTCGTCTGGGGGCACCTCGGACTGACGCGCTACGCGCTGATAGGCCTTCAGCGCCTGGCGCAGGGTTGGAAAGACGCGGTCCTCGTGTTCCGCTCGGTAATGGCCGATCTCCCGCAGCCCATTAAGAAACTCAGTCCGGCGTCCCGCAAATATCAACATGGCGCCACGCACTTCCAGCGCCTCGCGCAGGTCGCGCAGGGCGTAGAGGCCGTTAATATCGATGTCGCTGATCGGAATCGCATCAATGACAAACCACTGCAGGTCCGGTCCGGCAGCGTTGGCCGAAGCCAGCGCCTGCCGCTTGAAATAATCGGCATTGAAAAACGTCAGAGGGGCGTTGAAACGGAAGAGCACAAGGCCCGGGAATGTCTTGACGGTCCGGTGTCGTTCAATCGAATGAAAGCCGGGGAGGCCATCTACCTTGCCCAGGACTTCAACGCGCGGGCGCGCGGTTTGCCTGACAAAGCGCGCCAGCGCCAGCGCCACCGCGATCAGGATGCCGTTGATCGCACCAACGGCCACGACGCCGAGCATGGTGACAATCGCCAATGCGAACTCCAGCCGGTCGATCTTCCAGATTTCCCCAAGCGTAGAAACGTCGAACAGCGAGAAAGCGGCAAATATCAGCACCGCTCCCAGCGCGGCGATCGGCACGTATTGCAGAGGCTCCGTCAGGAACAAGAGCACTATCGCAATCGCGGCGGCGGCGACCAGCCCGGTCACTTGCGTGCGGCCGCCCGCAGCAACACCCATAGCGGTGCGCGAGTTGGCTCCGGTCACGGCAAAACCCTCTGAGAGGGCTGAAGCAATGTTGACAGCCCCGTAGGCCGCTAATTCACGATCGACGTCGATGTCGTAACCGCCCCTCGACGCAAAACTGCGGGCGGTTAACGTGCCGCTGGTAAACAGTACGAGGGCGAGACCGGCCGCGTCGGCAACAAGCGGCGGCAAGTTTTCCAGCGGAAACGCCGGCCAGTGCAAGGCTGGCAGCCCCGCCGGAACCGGCCCCAGAATTGCGACACCCTGTGCATCGAGTTTCAACACGGCAGCTGCAATGCCCGCAGCAACGAGCGCAACCAGCGCGGCCGGCACGCGCGGTATCAATCGTAGTGAGATGAACAGTATTGCAAAGCTGCCCATTCCCACCCCGAGCGTCGGCAAATGGGTCTGCGGGAGCTTTGCGAAGATCTCGAGCAGCCGAGGAACGATGCCCTGCGATTTTATTGAAAATCCAAACAGCTTGCCAATTTGCCCAAGAAAAATGCTGATAGCGATGCCGTTCAGGAAGCCGATCAGGATTGGTTTGGATAGAAAATCCGCCAAACCACCGAGACGGAAGAAGCTCCCCGCGATGCATAATAGGCCGGCGAAAAACGTTAGCGATACTGAGAGTGAAAGATACAATTCGGGATCGCCGGCGGCGAGCGGGGTGATGGCGGCCGCGATCATGGCGCAGGTAGCTGCGTCCGGGTTGACCATCAGCTGCCGCGAAGTCCCGAAAATTGCGTAGGCCACCAGCGGCAAGATGCTCGAATAAAGCCCGACGACAGGATTAAACCCGGCAAGCTGGGCGTACGCGACCGCGACGGGCAACGCCACCGCCGCGACCGAGATGCCTGCAACCAGATCGTGCCGGAAGTCTTCTGCGAACCGATAGCGCAAGAGTGCCCCAAAGCCTGGGGCGATGCTCGCGAGATGTCTTATCAACCTGGCGCTCGCAGTGGATGCGGCTGGCATCTCCGAACCGATACTCATTCCAATCTCGCGGTTGAAGCTGTCCCAGAACCAATCTTGGATTAAACCGTATGGTACCGAGAGGCAGGTGCATTAGCACTTATCGATAACACGCGGGTGTGGACCAATGTACGCCAATGGAAGCGCGCCTCGTAGCTCAGGGATGGCACGTCTGCTTGGTCGCTCGACGTCCCGTCCTTCGGAAATTCTACAAGGCTTCATTGCCGTTGAAGCCGTTAGCATCCCGCATAAACAGGCCGACCGGTACACGTCGCTACCGCACGCCCAGAATTCGGAAAATGACCCGATGCGCGCAGTTGACTGTAGTTCAGCTCACCGCGATTGATCTGTATCAATCCTGGTCTGACTACGGTGGAGCAGGTAGCTACGGTGACTGATGCCTGACTCGTGCTGCCCGACAAAATGCCACAGATTCAACTGTAGAGCTGAGCGGCGCGCAGTTCTTTTGCGTTCAAGCTTCTCCCCCTGGCAAGGAAGACGAAAAACCTTTCATTGTGTTGCGGATGGGCTGAAGCTTTCGAACGCGATCACCAGCACGGCGAGATTTGCCTGGTTTTGAATGGTGTTACGATGACCCAAGTTACTTCACATGCGGATTATGGCTTCGCGTGGTTGCGGATGACCCGGTCGTTCGTCTTCATGGTTGCGATCCCATTTATGTCGATGCTGATCGGCTGTGGCAGGGCCCCGCCCGATCCGTCAGGCAAAGATCAATTTGCTTCACGTGCGATGACGCAGCGGCAGGGCCCGGTAACTGTAAGCGCGGCGGTGCTAAGTGATGACGAGAGTCGACGCTACTTCGGCGCCGAGCTGGCCGACGAGGGTATCCAGGCCGTCTGGTTGAGCGTTGAGAACAGCGGCGATGCGACATTGTATTATCTGCCCGTCACTACTGATCCCAGCTACTATGCCCCGTCGGAAGCAGCGCAGCTGTTACGCTCATGGTGGTCTGACGAAGCCAACATTGCCACTGATGCAGTTCTGGCGCGCGACGCCATGCCGTACATAATCCTCGCACACCAATCTGCAGCTGGCTTTGTTTTGACCCACCGCGAGGGTGGTTTAAAATTCCTCAACGCCAGTTTTGTCGGGGCCGGCCGGCAACTCGACTTCCGGTTCGTGCTGCCGCTCGGAGGCCGCAGCTATGCTGTGCAAAGGATCGATTTCAATGGATTACACCCGCCAGGAACGATCGAGGCAATTGATCTCGCGAGCCTTCGCGCACGGCTGGAGCTGTTACCTTGCTGCACGACAAACGAGGCGGGCAAGGGGTTAGGCGATCCGCTTAATCTTGTAATCGTCGGCAGCGGCGCAGAGGCCATTTTTCCGTTCATCGCGCGGGGATGGAGGCTAGACGAACCGCTAGATCTCCACAGCGTGTACCGGACGATACGGGCATTCCTGTTTGGAAGCGAGTATTTGACCGCGCCGGTCAGCCCGCTATACGTCTTTGGTCGCGCGCAGGACGCCTCACTCCAAAAGGCAAGAGACAAGATCAGTCTGCGCAACCACCTGCGACTGTGGCAGGCGCCGTTTAGCATAGAAGGGCAGCAGGTGTGGGTTGGCCAAATCAGCCGCGATATCGGGATCAAGCTGACCACGCAATCCTGGTATCTGACGACCCACAGGATCAGCCCCAAGGTCGATCAGGACCGCTACTATCTCCTGCAGGATCTGGTTTTGACGGGCGTGGTCTCAAGGTTCGGGTTCGTCCGCGGTGTGGGTATCTCAACGCCTGCTGATCAGAGAACAAATTTGACGGGCGATTCGTATCTGACCGATGGGCTGCGGCTTGTTGTGTTCCTGGGTACACAGCGGCGTCCGCTCAGTGCAATCGAATTTCTTGATTGGGAGCGCCCAACTTCCCCATGAATTTTCGATGGCCCGATGGAAACGTCTGGCTTTTCGACACGCTACAATGCGCGCGCTTCGTCGTGAACCGGTTGAATGATAGTCGGTCAATCGCCGTCGTGCCGGAGAACCAAACCTCGGGCGGCCAGCTTCTGCGTGAGATCATTTTGCCCAAAATGGTGAATGTGATCAGCGAAACCAATCGGCACGAATTAACGTCCGGAAATGATCGTGCGCCCCGAAGGCGCGGATCACTAGTGGAGGAAGATTCCACCCAGAGAGTTGTCGATTGATCTGGTAGCTGACGAGCGGTTCGGTCGGGTAACCGGCAGGGCTGGAGCCTCGTGACAAAGGCCGCTTTAGGCGGTTGAGCAATCTAGCGGGCCGTAACGTGAGTGAAGCCTGAGCAGGCCTCGAAAGTGACAATGCGGATGCCGACCTGCCGGTCATTTGGGGAAGGCAGCATGAGCGGGGAAGCAATCGACACGCGCACCCGCTCGATCCGCCGGGGTAGTGGGCACGGCACGTCGGAAAGGTGGTTCGGGTAATCGGGGGAGGCCCGTCAAGGGCGAGGGTAGCGGCCTCAACGTCGCGAAAGGCGGCGGCCAAGGCGGGAGTCGGACGGGGTCGTATGACCGTTGAAGCCGGGTAATGCTGGCTGAGGAAAGGGCCCTGACTTCTGGTGCGCTTTCGAAGATGGCGAGGTCGTGGTGATTGGCGATGAGCCTGCAAACACCATCAAAGACAGGAGCCGCCGGAGATTGCTGTGTCGAGGGGCGAAGGAGAGTTCCCCACCGTGCCGCAGCCGCGTGCGGTTAGTTTGCTCTCCGTGTGTCTCACGGTGAAGCCAGTCGGAGAGCCGGATGCCGGAGATCGGCACGTCCGGTTCGATGAGCGGGGATGGGAAACGGGGCGTTGCCGAATGGCCTAAGCTACCGCGCCCATCCTCGACTCTACCCAGCTCCGTGCAAAATCTTAATCGCAGGTAGATCGGCGAAAAAGGCCCACGCAGCGACTGTTTCCTTGAAAACTGATTCCGCCCAGGGTCGCGGGCTGACTATCGCCGGCCGAGTTAGAGGGTACTTGGCGAGACGTGCCCTGTATGGGCCTCATATTCCCGGAGGAGGGCGCCGAGCCAGCTTTCTTTTTTGGCATTTGCGTTGCGCAATAGGTGCCGTCAATGATCGGATTGCATGGCTCTGCGTTCGCGTTGCCGCCGACGGCGAGCAATACAGACACAAGAAACGATATGAATAGCTGGGTACGCATTTAGGGAAATCTCCGGACTTCTTTAGTGGGGTCTACGGCTGCAGGGATCCCGAATTCAGTCCGTCGACAACCGAATGGTCGGCATCGAAAATCCGCAACCTAGTATCGCTCGGGCACGAACTTCATTCTGCGCAAACTGGCCTGATCATTGTACTGGCCCTTCTCGGACCGCTTTGGCAATTTGACCCGCTCCGGCGACAAGCGCTTGTAAGGGATCGTCTTCAGCAAGTGCGAAATGCAGTTGAGACGCGCACGCCGCTTGTCCTCAGAGCGAACGACGAACCACGGCGCATGTTTGGAATCGGTAGCCTTGAGCATCAAGTCGCGCGCTTTCGAATAGTCATACCAGCGCCGGTAGGATTCGAGGTCCATCGGACTCAATTTCCACTGCCGGAGCGGATCGTCGATCCGGGCAGTGAACCGCTTCTCCTGCTCCTCCATCCCTGCTTCCAGCCAGTACTTGATCAGAATGATGCCGGCGTCGGCGACGTATTTTTCGACTTCCGGAGCCAGCAAAAGAAAGCGCTTGTGTTCTTCCTTGGAGCAGAAGCCCATGACATATTCGACACCGGCGCGATTGTACCAGCTTCGGTCGAAGATGACGATTTCTCCGGCGGCAGGAAAATGCTGCACATACCGCTGGAAGAATATCTCGGTCTTTTGACGGTCGGAAGGCGCGGGGAGGGCCACGGTCCGAAATACGCGCGGGCTAACCTTCTCCGTCAGGGCCTTGATCGTGCCACCCTTGCCGGCGGCGTCGCGCCCTTCGAACAGGATGATGGCCCGGAGCCCCTTTGATGTGACCCATCGCTGGAGGTGGCAAAGCTCAACCTGGAGCTTGCGCAGCTCCTTTTCATAGGGTTTACGCTTCATCCTTGAGCTTGAGCTGTCGTCAGCTTCTTTGGCCATCGCGCTTTGCTCTGCCTATCCCACTTTACAGTTGTTGCCGTCTGATCGAACTCATCCCCAGCTCAGTGTGATGCCGATGTCGCCGGGCATGCCGCCAGGGAAATCGATGATCTGATAGGCGATCTTGTATCCGCGCGGCTGTAGATAATCCTGCCACAGCTCATAGATCTCCTTGGGAATTCCGGTCAGCGTTTTTTCCCAACCTGCTTCCATCTGGTTGATCGCCCGGCCTCGGTCCGTGCAGAGTATGTTCGGGAAGCGGTAAACCTGCACCTCATGCATACCGTTTTTAACCGCGCGCTGGATCACCGCGGAAGCACGCTTGATTTTCTCTTCCTCAGAAAGGCCGGAGGGTTTGGTCAGCTCCTCGACTAGCTCCCGTTTCTCGGCCTCTGCCGCAGCTTGTGCGCGCATGAACTCTTCGGCCTTTTCAGCCTCTTTGAGCGCGGATTGTTTCTGTATCTCCTTCGCGGTGGGTAGCATTTCGTCGATGTTCAACATGGTCTAGATCTCCAGAATGTTCACTGTCTGCGTGTCCGCATAAGGTCGTGCTGTGTCACATTTCTGCCGTGAAAAATACGCGAGCGCAGAGCGGAGCTATTGAGCTAGATCAACCTTGCGTCCTGCAGATTCAATTAGTCAGGAAAAAGCCGAAAAACGAAGAAAGATGGAGTTGGAAAATGTCGAACGACCATCAGCAGGTAAGAGCCCTTACACCCCTAGGTTTTTTCGGCCCGATGCTTGAATACATGACGGATGCGGCGCAGCGCAGCGTCCTGTTCTGGGACGTGATGCGCCAACGCGGCGACCAGTACCGCGACCATCTCGCCGAGACGGTTCCGCATGTCCTCGATTACAAGGCTGAACTCGTGATGGACGGCCGGACGCTGGGGCGGCCGGTGAACTATCTGCTGGTGCGTATCGTTCCGCCCGCGGGCGTCGAGATCGATCTCATGCGCCGGCCGTTCGTGGTGGTGGATCCTCGTGCGGGCCATGGGCCAGGAATTGGCGGATTCAAGGCCGACAGCGAAATCGGCGTTGCCATGAAAGCAGGGCATCCCTGTTACTTCATTGGTTTCACGCCCGATCCGATGCCGGGCCAGACCATCGAAGACATCGCCCGCGCCGAAGCACAGTTCCTGGAGAAAGTCATTTCGCTTCATCCTCAGGCGGACGGAAAGCCGTGCGTGATCGGCAACTGCCAGGCCGGCTGGGCCGTGATGATCCTGGCGGCGATCAGACCGGAACTATTCGGCCCCATCATCGTTGCTGGAGCACCCTTATCCTATTGGGCCGGCGTGCGCGGACAAAATCCGATGCGGTATTCGGGCGGCTTACTTGGCGGAAGCTGGCTAACGGCTCTTACAAGCGACATTGGCGGCGGCAAATTCGATGGCGGCTGGCTGGTACAGAATTTCGAAAATCAAAATCCGGCCAACACGCTCTGGGGCAAGCAGTACAACGTCTACTCCAAGGTCGACACAGAAGCTCCCCGATATCTGGAGTTCGAGCGTTGGTGGGGTGGCCACGTCAATCTCAATGCCGAGGAAATCCAGTTCATCGTCGATGAGCTTTTCGTCGGCAATAATCTGGCTGCCGGACGCATCGAAACCACTGACGGCACCGCCGTCGACCTTCGCAATATTCGATCGCCTATCGTGGTATTCTGTTCGAAAGGCGACAACATTACGCCGCCGCAGCAGGCGCTCGACTGGATTCTCGACCTCTACGACAACGTCGATGAGATCAGGTCGTTCGGCCAAACCATCGTCTACACCGTGCACGAGAGCGTCGGACACCTCGGAATTTTCGTCTCCGGCGGAGTAGCAAAGAAAGAGCACAGCGAATTTTCCAGCAATATCGATCTGATCGATATGCTGCCGCCCGGTCTTTATGAGGCAACTTTCGAGCGTAAGTCCAGCGACACTACCAACCCCGACCTCGTGTCGGGCGAATGGGTGATGCGTTGCGAGGCGCGGACGCTGGACGATATTCGCGCGATGGGCGGCAACTCGCCGGAGGAGGAACGCCGGTTTGCGACCGCTGCGCGGGTATCGGAAATCAATCTTTCGCTGTACCGCGCGTTCGTGCAGCCGATGGTCAAGACCTTCGTCACTCCGACAATGGCAGAGTGGCTGAAGCGCTGGCATCCAGTGCGGATGTCGTACGAGGCGTTCACCGACGCCAATCCGTTCATGCCGATGCTGGCGAAAGCCGCCGAGAAAGTCCGCGACCAGCGCAAACCGGTAGAGGTCGGCAATCCGTTCCTGGCTGCGCAGGAAAAGTTCTCGCAGCAGATCGTCAAGTCGCTCGACAACTGGCGCGAGGCCCAGGAAAAACTCTCGGAGCAGATGTTCCTCGCAATCTATGGATCGCCAGCCCTCCAGGCTGCTGTTGGCATTAGCTCCAAGACCGAACGACCACGGCGGCCCGGAAGATCGCCGCTGCATCGCGAGCTTGTGGAGAAACGTATTGCGGAACTGAAGTCGCTGATAGCCAAAGGCGGCCTCCAGGAGTGCACCATTCGCGGTCTGGTCTATGTCGGCTTGGCCCGAGGTTTCGTCGATGAGCGCGGGATCGCGGCGCTGCGGCGCATTCGCCTGACTGAAGAAGCATCGAAAATGACGCTCGCGCAATTCAAGGCAACCGCGCGCGAGCAGTTCTTCCTGCTGCTGCTGGAGCCGGAGGCCGCGCTTGCGGCGATCCCGAAGATGCTGCCCGCAGACATTGCTGAACGCCGGAAAGGTCTCGCCGCAATTCGCAATGTGCTGAGCGCGGGCGGCGAAATTTCCGGTGAGGCAGCGGAGCGGCTTCGACTGATCACAGCGCTTTTCGAAACCAATGAGGCAGCGCCTTCGGGAGCAGGCGCCGACAAGGTCCCTTTCGTGCCGAGCGCGGACCGGGCCAAGGCATCTTAACGCAAGGCTTCGTAGTCGCTACCGGGACAATTGGGAGCAGAGTCATGAGCATAGTTCCGATCGAAACGAGCGAAGCCCCGGCCCAATCAAAGTATGAGCGTTTGATTGCCGCGGCCAAGCTGGCGCCGTCAGCTGTGACCATCGTAGTGCACCCTTGCGACGAGGCTTCGTTGCGGGGCGTGTGCGAAGCGGCCGCCGCAGGGATCATCAAGCCGGTCCTGGTCGGTCCGGCAGGAAAAATCAGGGCTGTCGCCGCGCAATTCAATTTGGATATTGCGTCATTCGAGATCGTCGATGCCGCCCACAGCGAGGCGTCGGCGGCGAAGGCCGTCGAACTGATACACGCGGCGAAGGGCGAGATGCTGATGAAGGGAAGCCTTCATACCGACGAGTTGATGCGCGGCCGTTACCGCAAAAACCTCCGGCCTGCGCACCGATCGCCGCATCAGCCATGTCTTCGCGATCGATGTTCCTGGTTACGCCCAGACATTGTGGATCACGGACGCGGCTATCAATATTTTTCCTGACCTCGATTGCAAGCGAGACATCGTGCAAAACGCGGTCGACCTCTATGCCGGGATCGGCCTCGGCGTACCAAGGGTAGCGATTCTGTCGGCGGTCGAGACGGTTACTTCGAAAATCCCCTCGACCATCGAAGCGGCGGCGTTGTGCAAGATGGCGGATCGCGGCCAGATCACGGGCGCCTTGCTTGACGGGCCACTTGCGTTTGACAACGCGATCGACCCGGAGGCCGCCAGAATTAAGGGTATCAAATCGGCAGTCGCGGGCCAGGCCCAGATCCTGGTCGTTCCCGACCTGGAGGCCGGCAACATGCTGGCGAAAAACCTCACCTTCATGGCAAAGGCAGACTCGGCCGGCATCGTACTCGGCGCGAGAGTTCCCATTGTCTTGACCTCGCGGGCGGATTCTCTGCGAGGACGCATGGCCTCGTGCGCGATTGCGGTGCTCTATGCCGATGCGCGTCGGCGATCATCAGCTGTTGCCGCAGCGTGAATGTCATGGATACAATCCTTGTCGCCAACGCGGGCTCCTCCAGCGTCAAGTTTCAGGTCTTCGGGATCGGAGACCAAGGCAATCTCCAGCGGCAGATCAAGGGTCAAATCGACGGGGTCGGAAGCCGACCGCGAATGCGCGTCGTCTCGGTCTCGGGCGACGTTCTGGTCGACCGCACGTACGAGGCTGTGACAGTCAGTGACGTCGCCGCAGCGATCACGACAGCCGGAGCATGGTTACGGGACGAATTGAAGATTTATCCGGTGGCAATCGGCCATCGCGTGGTGCACGGAGGACCGGACTACGACAAGCCGGTACGTGTCGATCAGGATGTGCTGGCGCGACTGGAGCGCTACATTTCGCTGGCGCCGCTTCATCAGCCTCACAATTTGGCGCCGATCCGGTCGATCATGGCGCGCTTTCCGGATATCCCTCAGGTTGCGTGCTTCGACACGGCCTTCCATCGCGGCCACGGCGCCTTGGCGGACCATTACGCGATACCGGAGCGTTTTTACGCCGAGGGAGTCCGCCGCTACGGCTTCCACGGTCTTTCCTACGAATACGTCGCAAGCACCTTGCCGAAAGTTGCGCCTGACGTTGCTTCGAAGCGGGTGATTGTCGCCCATCTCGGTAGCGGTGCCTCAATGTGCGCCCTCGACGGCGGTCGCAGCGTCGAAAGCACCATGGGGTTTACTGCGCTTGACGGGATTCCGATGGGCACTCGGCCCGGGCAGATTGATCCGGGCGTGGTGCTCTACCTGATGTCGGAGAAGGGCATGTCGCCAGCCGCCGTGCAGGATTTCCTCTATCGGGAGTGTGGCCTCAAGGGCCTTTCCGGCATCAGCAATGATATGCGGGAGCTTCAGGATAGCAGCGATCCTCGTGCGAGCTTCGCGGTCGATTATTTTGTTTACCGCGTGGGTCTGAACGCGGGAATGCTGGCGGCGGCCATGCAGGGCGTGGATGGGTTTGTGTTCACGGCAGGCATCGGAGAGAATTCGGCAAAAACCCGCGCCGCGATCGCCGCCAGGCTCGCCTGGCTCGGGGTTTCGATCGATGCAGAGGCAAACGCAAGTCATGCGCGCCTCATATCGAAGCCTGAAAGTCGAGTCCCGGTCTATGTGCTGCCGACCGACGAGGAGCTGATGATTGCCCAGCACACCTGGTCGCTTCTGTCGAAGAGACCGGCCAATTCTCCGCAACACGAGAGGGTGTCATGACCATACCCGTCTTCAAGGAGACCAGGGTCGCGCTCAAGGATCGCAAGGGACTGATCGTCGGCATCGCCAACGATCAGTCGATTGCATGGGGCTGCGCCAAGGCCTTCCGAGCTCTCGGGGCCGATCTGGCTGTGACTTACCTGAACGACAAGGCCAAGAAGTATGTCGAGCCGCTCGCGCGCGAGCTCGAAGCGCAGATATTCATGCCGCTTGACGTGCAGGTGCCCGGCCAAATGGAAAAGGTGTTCGAGCATATTGAGAAGGAATGGGGGCAACTCGACTTTGTCGTTCATTCGATCGCGTTTTCGCCGAAGGAAGCCCTCCACGGTCGCGTGATCGACGTTCAGCGCGAAGGCTTTCTGGCAACCATGGACGTCTCCTGCTGGTCGTTCCTTCGCATGGCGCATTTAGCGGAGCCGTTGATGAAGAACGGTGGCACGCTGTTCACGATGACCTATTATGGCAGCCAGATGGTCGTGGAAAACTATAACATCATGGGCGTCGCCAAAGCTGCCCTGGAATGCGCTGTACGCTACATCGCGGCCGAAGTCGGCCCCAAGGGTATCCGGGTGCACGCCATCTCCCCCGGTCCACTGGCTACACGTGCTGCCTCGGGAATTCCCGAATTCGACGAGCTGCTGGCGAAAGCGCAGGCAAAGGCGCCGGCGCGCAGCCTTGTAAGCATCGACGATGTCGGAATAGCTGTTGCGTTCCTTGCACTTGACGGTGCGAAACTGATGACGGGAGACACGCTCTACATAGATGGCGGCTATCACATCATCGATTGAGACCCCGATGTTGGTCCAACTTTGATCTAGCCTAAGGATACGCGCTCATCGCATACTAGCCGGTGCGGTGCCTAATCTAGGCGAAAGGGAGGTTCGAATGCGCAACATCGCCTGTATGTTGTTGGCACTGTGGGGGATATCGTCCCCCGCCAATGCTCAACCAGCACAGGAGGCGCCTGCTATTCCCGTTGGAGTGATTACAGCAGAACGCAAACCAGTCACCAAGTCTCAAGACTTTGTCGGTCGCGTTGAAGCGGTTCAACGCGTCGAGGTGAGGGCGCGGATCACCGGCTTTCTCGAGAAGGTCGCGTTCAAGGAAGGCGATCTCATCCAGGAGGGGGCGCCGCTTTACAGCATCGAAAAGGGTCTGTTCGAAGCCGCCGTCGGTCAGGCCGAAGGCGCGCTGGAGAAAGACAAGGCTGCCAAGGCGCTGACCGAAATTCAACTGCAGCGCGCCGAAGAGCTGCTGAGTAAAGGCTCCGGTACCCCGGTCGCCCGCGACCAGGCCTTCGCCGCCGATGAAACGGCCAAAGGTTCGCTTCTCATCGATCAGGCCAATCTGCAGACCGCAAAGATCAACCTCGGCTATACCGAAATCGCTTCTCCGATTGCGGGCAAGGTCGGCAAGACCAATATCACCAAAGGCAACGTGGTCTCGCCACAAAGCGGACCGCTGACCGTCATCGTCAGCCAGGATCCGATGTACGTCACTTTCCCGGTAAGTCAGCGCGAATTCCTGCGCGCGCAGCAGGCCGGCAAAAATATCGACGTCACGGGTATCAAGGCATCGCTGCTGTTTTCCGACGGCAAGCCGTACAAGCACCCCGGCAAGATCAACTTTGTCGACGTCACCGTCGATCGCAGCACCGACACGGTGCTGGCGCGCGCTTCGTTCCCCAATCCCGATTTTGCCTTGATCGACGGACAGCTTGTCCGCGTAGGACTGGAGGGCGGCGCGCCCGAGGAGAAAATCGTCATTCCGCAGGCCGCGCTGATTTCCGATCAGGAGGGCGTCTACGTCTTCATCGTGAGTGACGGGAAGGCCGCGGTACGACGGATCAAGCCGGGTGCCGCGGTCGGCGCCGGCGTCGTTGTGGAGCAGGGACTGACCGGAGGCGAACTAGTCATCGTCGAGGGAATTCAGGCGCTTCGGCGGGACATACCAGTCCGCCCGACACCGCTTCCGCCATCGCCCGACCGGAGCTGATGCGATGTTCTCCGCGATTTTTGTAGATCGCCCGCGCCTAGCGATCGTTATCGCCGTCGTCACCACGATAGCCGGCGCGCTGGCGTATATGGCGATGCCGGTTGCACAGTACCCCGATATCGTGCCGCCGCAGGTCTCGGTCACGACGATGTATCCGGGCGCCAATTCGGCCGTGGTGGACGCCACCGTCGCCCAGCCGATCGAGGCGCAGGTCGTCGGCGTCGACAAGATGATCTACATGAAGAGCACGAGCGGCGACGACGGCAGCTATACGCTCACCGCCTCGTTCGAACTCGGCACCAACCCGGACATCAATGCGGTCAACGTCAACAACCGGGTGCAGATCGCGCTGGCGCTGCTGCCGCCCGAAGTCCAGCGGCAAGGGATCAACGTCAAGAAGAAATCGACGGCGATTCTGGCGTTTGTCACGGTTTATTCTCCGAAACACACCCACGATCCGCTCTTTCTGTCGAACTACGTCACGATCAATCTTCTTGGATTCGATCAAGAGCACGCCCGGCGTCGGCGACGCGTACCTGTTCGCGGCCCAGGACTACGCCATGCGCGCCTGGGTCAAAACGGAGCGCCTGACCGGGCTTAATCTCACAGTCAACGATGTCATCAACGCCATTCAGTCGCAAAACGTGCAGGCTGCCGTCGGACGCATCGGGGCGCGGCCGACCTTCAGCGATCAGCAGTTGCAGCTC
This sequence comes from uncultured Alphaproteobacteria bacterium, assembly GCA_963722265.1. Lineage (GTDB taxonomy): Bacteria > Pseudomonadota > Alphaproteobacteria > Rhizobiales > Xanthobacteraceae > Bradyrhizobium. The sequence continues at coordinate 416,263 of CAVRKR010000009.1, forward strand.
AACATCCAGACCAAGGGCCGCCTTAGCACGGTCGAGGAGTTCGATAATATCGTCATCCGAACCAATCCGGATGGTTCGATCTTGCGACTGCGCGATGTGGCGCAGCTCGAACTCGGCGCCGCCAACCTTGACCGCGACACGCGGTTCAATGGCGACGACGCGGCCGCGATCGTGATCTACCAGTCGCCAGGCAGCAACGCGATCGACACTGTCGATGCCCTGCGGAAAAAGCTCTCCGAACTGGAGAAGCGTTTCCCGGACGATCTGGCCTGGACGATCCCTTACGATCCGACAATCTTCGTGAAGGATACCGTGCACGAGGTGAAGAAGACGCTGTTCGAAGCCTTCGTCCTCGTGGTGCTGGTTGTCTTTCTGTTCCTCGGAAATGTTCGCGCAACCTTGATTCCGACCCTTGCCGTCCCGGTGAGCCTGATCGGCACGTTCATCGCGCTCAAGGCCGTCGGATATTCCGCCAACACCGTCTCGCTGCTCGCCATCGTTCTAGCGATCGGTATCGTCGTCGACGACGCCATCGTTGTCGTCGAGAACGTCGAGCGGGTGATGGAAGAGCACCCCGAGCTGTCACCGGGCGAAGCGAGCAAGCGCGCCATGGCGGAAATCACTGCGCCGATCATCGCGATTACCCTGGTTCTTCTGTCGGTCTTTGTCCCGATCGCGTTTATCCCGGGTATTTCCGGCGAACTGTTCCGCCAGTTCGCGGTGACGGTCGCCGTGTCGATGCTGCTGTCCGCCGTCAACGCGCTGACACTTTCGCCGGCGCTGTGTGGCGTGCTGTTGAGTTCTCACCATGGGCCGAAACGCGGCATCATCGGAAAGTTGATGCGCGGGATCGATTGGGTGCGGGACCAGTATGGCGCCGTCGTCGCGCGGCTGGTCCGGTTCTCCGTCATCGGCATAGCGATGGTGGCCGTGGCCGGGGCAGGGACGGTTGGCCTTTCCAGGGTCACGCCAACGGGATTTGTGCCGGAGGACGATCAGGGCGCGATCTTCGTCGTCGTTCAACTGCCGGGCGGGGCTTCCGTCGGGCGGACGTCGGAGGTGATGCGGCAGGCCGAAGCGATCGTGAAGGAAGATCCCGCCGTCGCCGAATATACCTCGATTATTGGTTTGAATTTCATCGATAACTATTCGCAGCCCAATGCCGGCTTCATGGTCGTGACGTTCAAACCCTTCGAGGAACGCAAGAGAGCCGATCTCGGCGCTCGCGAGGTGATTGCGAGACTCCGCACCAAGTTCCGGCAAATCCAGACCGGCACCGTGGTGCCGCTGGCGCCGCCGCCGATCGTCGGTCTGGGAACAGGCGGCGGCTTCACCTATGTGCTGGAGGACCTGCGGGGCGGCGATCCCAAGGAGCTCGCTCAGGTCGTGCGCGGACTTACGGTTGCGGCCAACCAGGATCCGCAATTGCGCGGCGTATTCTCGACTTTCTCGGCAACCAATCCCTCGATCTATCTGGATATCGACCGCGACAAGGTCCAGATCCTCGGTATCCCGCTGAAAGACGTGTTCCAGGCATTGCAGGCCTCGCTTGGCGGCTACTTCATCAACAACCTGAATCTGTTTGGCCGCACCTGGCAGGTGCAGGTGCAGGCGGAGGCCGCCGACAGGTCGCGCATCGACGACATCTATCGCATCAACGTGCGCAGCGCCGAAGGAAAGATGATCCCGCTGCGCAGCCTCGCTGAGCCGCGCGTTGTCGTCGGCCCACCGGCCTTGATCCGGTACAACAACCTGCGTGCCGTGACCGTTCAAGGCGGTCCGGCGCCGGGGGTATCGTCGGGTCAGGCGCTCCAGGCATTCGATCAGATCGCGGCGAAGACGCTTCCGCAGGGGTTCGCGGGAGAGTGGACGGATACGGCATTCCAGGAGAAGCGCGCCGAAGGAAAGACCGCGATCATTCTCGGCTTTGCGGTGCTGTTCGCCTATCTGTTCCTGGTCGCGCTCTATGAGAGCTGGAGCATTCCGGTGCCGGTGCTGCTATCTGTCGCGATCGGGATCCTCGGGTCCTTCGGCGCGATCGTGCTGACCGGATTGACGCTCGATCTCTATGGCCAGATCGGCATGGTCGTGCTGATTGGTCTGGCGGCCAAGAACGGCATCCTGATCGTCGAGTTCGCCAAGGAAAAGCGCGAGCAGGGCGTTCCCTTGCTCGAAGCGGCTACCGAAGGCGCCCGCTTGCGCTTCCGCCCGGTGATGATGACGTCGTTCGCCTTCATTCTCGGACTTTATCCGCTGGTCGTCGCCTCGGGCGCCTCGGAACTGGCGCGCCGCGGCGTCGGCACGCCGGTGTTTGGCGGCATGATCCTCGCCTCGTTCGTCGGCATTTTCGCGATCCCGCCGCTTTACGTGATGTTCCAGGCCATTCGCGAACGGCTCCGGCCGGCATCGCGCCCTGCAAGCGAGCAACAGGCTGCTGCGTCGAAAGCCAGCCCGACTCCAACTGAAAATGTAGCGGCGGAGTAAGGGTTCCCATTTCAAGGATATCAAGCTAAAGCCCGGATATACGGAATTGCGGTAGTGCCTGATGGACCTCACCCCTGATGCTGGTCAAATTTCGCAAGTGATATCACAGGCGGCGGGACCGGCCTTCGTTCTCGGAGCGGTGGCCGCCTTCATCGCGGTCTTGCTGAATCGGATGCAAATGATTTTAGACCGCATACGCAGCCTGAATGAAATCGCCGACAACGATACCGCCCGGGCTCACCTCAAGTCTGATATTGCGCGCTTGCGGCAGCGGGCTAAACTCTTGAACGGTGCAACATATTCGGCGCTTGTTAGTGCAATGTGCACGTCGTTGCTCTTGGTTGTTGGATTTGTGAGCGCGTTCTTGAGACTGCGGCACGAATACGGAGCTGGCTTTCTTTTCGCTGTAGCGATTGTTTTGCTGGGCGTGTCGCTCTTCAGGTTCTCACAGGAGGTGAGAATGGGGCTGAGCGAGACTGATTACTTTCGATAGATCATGGTGGAAGTTTACAGGAATAAGTGAATGGCCGCCGACCCAATTCATCAGTTCGAGATCACAAGGCTCTTCACCATCAGTCACATTGGCGGACAAGAGATCGCGTTCACCAATTCGTCGGCCTATGTGCTTCTTGCCGTGGCGGTAATCTCGCTGCTGATGATCGGCGGCCCCGCCGGACGGCAGCATGTTCCCGGCCGCATTCAATCTTTGGCTGAAATGATCTATGAATTCGTCGCCAACACAATCAGAAGCACCTCCGGCCCTGAAGGCATGAGGTTCTTCCCGCGTGTGTTCTCGCTGTTCATGTTCGTCCTGGTCTCGAACGTGGTCGGAATCATCCCCGCCAATTTGGGGATGTCGGCAAGGACCTCCGCACGAATCGCAAAGCTGCGGAGTAACGGTTTCATTTCAAGGAGAATGCAATGTTGGGTTTCCTTCGTTTCGCCAGGCGCTTTGTTCTTTTCGCAGGGGTAATGTTGTTGCCTGTGCAGGCTTCGGCCTTCGATCTCTCCGGCGCCTGGGCGACAGATGCGGGTCTTTGCAGTCAGGTCTTCACCAAGAAAGGTAGTGGAGTTGAGTTTACCGAGCTTTCGGACCTGTTTGGATCTGGTTTCATCATTGAGGGAAGCCGGATCAGGGGAAAAAATGGCCGATGCACGATTACCTCAAGAAAGGAGGACGGCGATAACATCGAATTGGCCGCAGCTTGCGCCTCGAGCGTCATGACCCAGAACCTCAATTTCAGCCTGAAAATTGTCGGCGACAACAGTCTTTCCAGGGTGTTCCAGGAAATCCCGGGAATGACGCTCAAATATACTCGATGCACCTTCTGAACGCTTGGAACCACTAGCACATTGGAACCTGGGTTCAGTTGGTCTCAAGTGGACTTATATGCGGACGAAGGAGGTTGCGATGGCTGAGATAAATAAGCTCTCCGTCGGCAAAGTGCTCGAAAAGCTGCGCAGCAACGATGCGAAAAATAGCTCGCGTATTGAGCAGCTCGACGAGAAGATGAAGATAATCGACGAGGAGAGGCAGCGCCTGAGAGCGCAGAGAAACCGCCTTAGGCGAGGACCTCGAGCCGGCTCAACTGAGCGAGACTGATATCTGGAGACCCTTCGCAGTTCAACTTCCGTTGTTTAGCGACGGTCCGGCGGCTCGCGCTCCCCGCGATCAAGCCAGCGATAATTCTTTCCCGTCGCACCATCGCCGCCCAACGAACGCTGGGTAGCCTGCGGGGACGGCGCCAATTTAGCGATAGTGCTGACCGATCACCTCTGCAACGCAAGCAGGACGTTTCCCACCCTCGATCTCAATAGTGACCTGATACGTCACGCGCAGGGCGTCAGGGGGTACATCCTCTGCGGCCGCGACCGTGACGCGTCCTCGCAGGCGTGATCCGGCCGGGACCGGGGAGAGGTAGCGAATCCTGTTGGCGCCGTAGTTCAGGGTATTTTTCAGGCCTTTCACTCCGATGATTGACCGAATGAACATCGGGATCAACGACAGCGAAAGAAGTCCATGTGCAATCGTCTTGCCTCCGGGGGACTCGCGGGCTGCGCGTTCCGTATCGACATGAATCCACTGCTCGTCGCCCGTCGCTTCGGCAAACTTGTCAATACGATCCTGGGTAATCTCGCTCCAGTCGCTTACACCGACCTCGGTGCCGACAGCGGCCTTGAGATCATTCAGATCGTTGAAATTGTGCATCTCACTACCCCGTGGTTCGAATCGCGGGCGAGCCGGGATCAAATCGCCATTTCCGGCACCTTGTCGGGCACAACAAGCTTAGCCTCGGTATTGGCAATCACGTCCGTCACACTTGCACCGGGCGCGGTTTCCATCAGTGTCGCGCGGCCACCAGGAAATCCGATCACCGCCATGTCAGTCACAACGAGGTCGACCGGCCGTATGGACGTGAGCGGCAGCGTGCATTTTTCCATGATCTTTGGTTTGCCCTTGGCGGTGTGCTGCATCGCCACGATCACGCGCTTGGCACCGGTGACGAGATCCATGGCCCCGCCCATACCGGGAACCATCTTTCCGGGGATCATCCAGTTGGCGAGATGACCCTTGGCGTCCACTTGTAGGCCGCCAAGCACGGTCAGATCGACGTGGCCGCCGCGGATCAGACCGAAAGACATCGCGCTGTCGAAGGTAGATGCGCCGGGCAGCGCCGTCACGGGTCGGCCGCCTGCATCCGTAAGCAACGGCTGTTCCATTCCCTCTTCAGCCAACCGTCCGGTGCCGATCAATCCGTTTTCAGATTGGAAGAATACATTCAAACCATCAGGGAGATAGTCCGCCACCAAAGTCGGAATTCCGATACCAAGATTGACGAGCATCCCCGATCGAAGTTCCTGCGCAATCCGTTTGGCAATGACCGTTTGTGCATCCATTGTCTTCATCCGTTCATGACAAGGAAGTCGACCAACGGAGCCGGCGTGACGACGTGGTCGGGCGCAATGAGTCCTATCGGTACGATGTGATCGACCGTTACGATCGTGGTGCTCGCGGCCATGGCCATGACGGGGTTGAAATTGCGCGCCGTGAGCACATAGGACAGGTTGCCCGAGTAGTCGGCAAGGAAGGCATGGATCAGGGCGAAGTCTGCGTGAAGGGCTGTTTCCAGCAGAAAGGTTTTTCCGTCCACCTCGATCTTGCGCTTACCCTCCTCGACAAGGGTTCCGACACCGGTTGGTGTCAGCACGCCACCAAGTCCGCAACCACCCGCGCGAACGCGTTCGACGAACGTGCCCTGTGGAACCAAGTCGACTGCCATCTTGCCGGCGATCATCTGGCGCTGGGTCTCGGGATTGAGGCCGATGTGACTCGCGATGGTCCGACTCACAAGACCGGCATCGACAAGCTTGCCAATCCCCACCCCCGGCTTTGCCGTGTCGTTGGCAATTACAGTGAGGTTACGCTTGCCCTGACGGACGAGCTCGTCCATCAGCCGTTCCGGCGTGCCTACGCCCATGAAGCCGCCAATCATAAGAGTGGCGCCGTCCGGAACCATCGCGACGGCATCTTGTACCGAAACAGGTTTCATGGCCGCACCCTCTCGCAGGCTTGAGCGCGACATCATCCTTGTTCAAGCAAGCTCTGCGATGTTGATGCAGATTAAGACAACCGGAAGCGACGGCAGGAATATGCAGGCCATCGCTGCTCGGAAGCCGCCATCGTCAAATTGATCTCGATCAATACGGGAGCATTCTCCGTAAAATAATCAAGAGATGGTGGCGTGGAGGGACGCGCATATGATGATGTCGGCGACTCGGTCAATGGTTGCGGCGCTGCTATTGATAGGGCTGCAAATCGCAGCCGCTCACGCACAGACTCCTGCACCACCTGCACAGACAGCCGCAGCGCCTGCCGCACCCGATCAATCGCAGCAACTGCTGAAACCCGCCGAGCTCGATCAGCTGGTCGCTCCGATCGCGCTCTATCCCGATACGCTGCTGGCGGAGGTCCTGATGGCCTCGACCTATCCGCTGGAGATCGTGCAGGCCGATCGCTGGGCGACCGAGAACAAGAACCTCAAGGGAGATCAGCTAAAGGCCGCCGTCGAAAAGCAAAGCTGGGACGACAGCGTGAAGTCGCTGGTTGCGACGCCGACGGTGCTCGCAATGATGAGCGCGAAGCTCGACTGGACCCAGAAACTTGGCGATGCCGTTCTTGCCCAACAGCCCGATGTCATGGATGCAGTCCAGCGCTTGCGGGCGAAGGCCCAGGCCAACAACAAATTGCCTTCCACAAAAGAACAGAAAGTCTCGGTGACGCGGCAGGAAAACAAGGACGTCATCGTCATCGAGCCCGCGGTGCCCGATACGATTTACGTGCCTTACTACGATCCGGCCGTGGTTTACGGTAGCTGGCCCTATGCCGACTATCCGCCATATTATTTCCCGCCGGCATACGGCTATGTGCCCGGTGCGATCCTTGCTACCGGCATAGCATTCGGTGCCGGCTACGCGCTGGGGCGCTGGGCATCGGGCGGCAGGTATTGGGGCGGTGGCGTCAATTGGGGCGGCAATAACATCAACATCAATCGCGGCAATATCAATGTCGGCGGCGGCAACAATTGGCAGCACAATCCCCAACACCGTCAGGGCGTGAGATACAGCAACGCGAACGTGCAGCAGAAGTTCGGCGGCAACAGCAATGTTCGCGCGGGCAGTCAGGATCGGATGGATTTCCGCGGCCGCAGCGGCGAGCAGGTTCTCAAGCCTGGCAGCGGCGCGGCCAATCTCGGCGGCGGTGGCAACCGTCCAGGCACGGCCGACCGTACGCCGGCCAATCGGCCCGACGCTGGAAACCGCGGCAATCGGGCGGACGTTGGTAACCGCCCATCCGGCGGCAGCCGACCATCAGCGGGCGCGAACATCGCAGCGCCGAGGCGGGACAGCGCCATGAGTATCCAATCGGGCAGAGTCGCCAATGTTCAAGCCGCGCGAGGAAGGGAAAGCTTCGGTGGTAGCAGTGCGGCGGCGGCGCGTGTTGGCGGTGGTGGTGGAGGCGGTGCAGTAGCGCGCGGTGGCGGTGGTGGGTTCAGCGGCGGAGGCGGCGGTGGCATGCGCGGCGGCGGTGGCGGAGGCGGCGGGCGCCGCTCGGACATCAACGCCAAGCACGATATCGTTCTGCTTGGCGTGCTCGACAACGGACTTGGTTTTTACCGCTACGCCTACAACGGCAGTAGCAAGCTCTATGTCGGCGTGATGGCGCAGGAAGTGCAGAATGTGATGCCAGATGCGGTCGTTCGCGGCCGGGATGGGTATCTGCGGGTCTACTACGAGAAGCTTGGGCTCAAATTTGAAACCTATGACCGCTGGGCGGCCTCCGGGGCGCGGATTCCATCCGTGTCCGGGAACAGGCAAACGCAAATCCAATCTTGGTGAGATCGTCATGACCCAGTTCTTTTCGATCGGAAAATTCACCTGCAGGATCGTCGCCGTCGTCGTTTTCGGATTGACGTCAGCCGCGCACGCGCAGCAATCGTTCAAGTCACCGGAAGACGCCGTGGAGGCTCTGGCGAGTGCCACAAAGGACAATTGGCCCAAGGGCGTGATCAACGTCCTTGGTCCGGACGCCGACGAGATCGTGTCCTCTGGCGACAAGGTTGCCGACGAAGCCATGCGCGAAAAATTCCTCGCTGCCTACCAAGCCAAGCATCAGGTGACGATGGAAGGCGATAACAAGGCCGTCGTCATCATCGGGCCTGAGGACTTTCCATTTCCGATTCCGCTCACGCGCAAGGGCGCGGCGTGGCGTTTTGACACGGCTGCCGGCCGGCTCGAGATTCTCTATCGGCGTATCGGCCGCAACGAGCTCAACGCGATCCAGTCATGCCTCGCCTATGTCGACGCGCAGAACGAATACGCGGAAAAGGATCGTGCCGCCGCTGGCAGCGCCACCTACGCGCAACGGATCGTCAGCCAGCCGGGCAAGAAGGACGGGCTCTATTGGCCGGCGGCGCCGGGCGAAGAGGAGAGCCCGCTCGGAGAACTGGTCGCGCATGCCGCCACGGAAGGCTATGCCGTCGGGGCCGGACGAATTCCTTTCCACGGCTACTACTACAAGATCTTGACGCGCCAGGGTCCGTTGGCCGCGGGTGGCGAAGTCGACTATATCGTGCGCGGCAAGATGATCGGCGGCTTCGCGTTGGTGGCCTATCCAGCTGAATACGGTAATTCCGGCGTGATGACTTTCGTCGTCAATTACGCAGGAACCGTTTTCCAGAAGGACCTCGGGGAGCGAACGGCGAGGCTCGCCGAGCGCATGACGTCGTTCAACCCTGATCAAACTTGGAAGAAGGTAAGTGGGCCCTCGCCATAGCGAACGCTGATGAGCGGGACGATGGTGGGTCTGGTGGTGCTCGCGGCATCGGCGGGCCGCAACGCTGAAATCGGGCAAGGCAGCTAACGCAGCAACAAGGTCGGGCGAGCCTGATGCATGGAACATCGCCGTCCCAGTTCGCCGATAGTACCCGATAGCGCTAGGACGATCCCATTCGGCGGGTGGCGCCGTGTGCCTGGATGCTGGCGCGGACCCGCCTCGCTGCCGCCCAATAACGAATATGCTTGCGGGCAAGTGCTCAAAACGAGAGTAGCCCCGCACCCCTGATCTGGGGTCAGTGGATGCGGGGCGAACGGCTCACTTCTCTTCTGTCACCACCAATACGGTGGGAGCACCGCCATTGCTGATCGAGGTGGCATGCTGGAGTGCTTCCTGGCCGCCGGCGGAGGTCGCGCAGGCCTTTAGCGCGTCAAGATTGGGGAAGCTGACATCCGACATGAGGTGGTAGGGCGGCGGCGCGAAAGCCGGACCGACCACGCGCTTTGTCGTGACCCCCAGCGCTCCCTTAAGTCTTGGTCCGGCATAGGGCAGGTGTTCATCGCGGTAGGCTCGATCGAAGGTCGTCGGATCCTTCGGAGTCGGGTAAAGAATGAGCAGGTGAGCGGTCATGACGATCTCCTCTTGGTGTTTGGCTGAACGAGGAGGTCTATAGAGCCGATAGAGCCCGTCGGTTGGTACGCAATGCGGACCGTGGCAAGTCAGGAGTTCGAATAGCGGCCGGCGCTATTGCTGCGAACTGGTATCGCTCGAACCAGTTCGGAAAGGCTCGAGCTTGGGCGCGCGGTCCGGCGATTGAGATGCCAAGGCGTTGCGCCTCAGCGAAGCTCACATCGCCGCGCCACCAGCCGACGAGGGCGGCGAGGGTGGCTTTGACCGTGAGCACCTCCGGAAATCCCGGATTCTGAGTGCAAAGCGATACTTCTGACGCCCTCAGCAGCATGAACCGCGGCTTCGCGCGATCGATCTCGAAGCGAACGACCGTTGGATGTTTCGGCAGTGCGTGACGCAGCACCCGCCTTTGCATGTCGACAAGCAAAGGCTCCACATCGATATCCTCGCGGTCTGGCCGTCGGGGCAGCCATCTCTGCCCCCATGTGCCCAGTGCGCCGATCATGCCGGCCAATTCACGGCCCGCATCGGTCAAAACATGTTCCGGTCCGCGCGGACCGCTGACACGCATGACGACGCCGACATCGGCCAAGGCCTGTAGCCGCTCGGACAGCATTGTCCGCGAAATTCTGGGAATGCCCCTGCGGATGTCGTTGAAACGCCGCCCACCACACAAAAGCTCGCGCACCACAAGGAGCGTCCAGCGACCGCCGAGGACTTCGTGAGCGCGAGCGACGGAGCAGAACTGGCCGTAGCTTGTCATGGGAGCTTTCTACCGTGCTCGTGGACGCCCATTTGGTCCGTTTTTTGGACCGGAGGTGCCCGATTATAGGCCGCAGATTGGGCCTGTGGCGATACCAACGTGGGATCGACCGAGCGAGCAGAGGCGAGCATGGCGAAGCAACTCGATGAAGCCGCAGACGCCGTGCCGACCTGCCGGAGTGCCGCGACACCTTCGCTCCCGATGTCGCCGTTCTGATCGCCGGGCGCGTCGCGACCGGATTGGCCGCAGCCCGTCCGCTCCCATCCTCGCTGGCGATCATTCGCGTGGTCTGACCGGAACCCGCGAGCGGATATCCCGTCGTCCTGTTACACGGGTGGCCCGAAAGATGGTGCGGGCGGCCGGACTCGAACCGGCACAGCTCTTTCGAGCCCAGGGATTTTCATACCACTTCGGCTTTCGCCGCCTTGCCTTGGCGCTTTCACGCTTCCGGCTCGTTTGTGGTCTGGACTATACCTTCGCCATAGCGCGTTTGCGCTTTAGGCGCTGCCCGTCTAGTCTCTACACCTTCGCGCCAGCCGTTCGGCCGGTGCGCTTGGCTCGGGATTGCCTGTTACCGGTTTCCCCGAATTTGAGCAGTTCTGCACCGCGGGTTTCCCCATGGGCACTCAATCTCTTAAGTCCCTTGCGTCTACCAGTTCCGCCACGTCCGCTTTAGTCACAGGATCAGATACTTAGCGCGTTTTTTGAGCACAGGGAATGAGGTGGCCCGCTAAACCGCGGCCCTTCGTTTAAGCGATCGTGGTTGACAAGGCAAAGCCTCAATGCCGACACCGGGCACGGGCACGATGCGGCGAGCGCCGGAGCACGCCGTGCTTCAATAGCTTCCGCGCATTCCGATCGCAAAACCCCGGCCCACTTTTTTCGGAATAGGCTTGTGCTTTACACAACCTCAATGTTGAGGGTTTACCGAGACCGCATGATCGCTTCGTTTTCTTGCTTTCGCGCGTTGCCGCGTGCCGCCGTGGTGCTGACGCTGCTTGCCTCCTGCCACGCGCTTTCCGGTTGCGCCGACATGAGCGACAGCATCACCTCGGCGTTTGCCGATCCCGCGAAATACGACCTCTATGACTGCAAGCAGCTGGAGGCCGAGCGCAAGAGCCTCGCGACCCGTTCGGCCGAATTGCGCGGCCTGATGGACAAGGCGCAATCCGGCGTCGCGGGTCCGGTGATAGGGGAGCTTGCCTATCGAAACGAATACATCGCGGTGCGCGGGCAGGCGAAGAATGCCGAAGAGGTCTGGCAGCGCAACAAATGCCGCGAGACGACGCCGGCCAAGCCGGCCGTGTCAGCCGGCCCGCCGGTCAATGACAAGGCCGGCCAGCCGCCCGTGAGATCCGGCAACGCAGTCTACTGAGCAAGGGCGGCCGACCGCCCACTCACGCTCGCCAGTCGTAGATCCAGTTCTGTCGCGCCAGCATGCGTTCCGGGCCCAGCGCCTTGATCGCGAGGTCGCGCGCGAAAGCCAGCGGGCCTGTGAGGTGATAGATGCGTCCCGCGTGCCGTGCGGCGCGCTGGACCCGGGCGACGCGCGACCGGCGCAGGTTGGCGTAACGCTTCAGCGCAGCGGGAATGGCCGGTCCGCCCGGCTTGCGGGTTTCTCCGAGGCATTTGGCGAGCACCGCGGCGTCCTCGATCGCCATTGCCGCGCCTTGGGCTGCGAATGGCAGCATGGCGTGGGCGGCGTCCCCCAAAAGGGCGACGGCGCCCTCGGTCCATTCGCCGCCCTCGGGAACGGTGAACAGCGCCCATTTCTTCCAACCGTCGACGGCGCCGATCAACATCCGCGGGACGGCGTGCCATCCGGCCGAGGCGAAGGCAGCCTTTGACCTCGTTGGCCATCGCCGGGCTCGCTCCAGCCCGGCCGGTTCCAGGTTCCCGTCACCACCGCGACCACATTGATCTGGCGCGCGCCCGAAATCGGATAGGCGACGAGATGGGCGTTCGGCCCCATCCAGAGCTGAACACGACGGGAGGTATATTCGCGCGGCAACTGGGTTGCATCGAGCGTCCCGCGCCAGGCGATCAATCCGGAGAAACGCGGCTGCATTTCCGGAAACAGATGATGGCGGACTGCCGACCAGATTCCGTCGGCGCCGATCAGCGCCACCGCCAGTTCCTGCATGGCGCGCCATGCCGCTGCGCTGAACGACGGTCAGTCCCTTGGCATGGGTGCCGACATCCTCGAACTGGCAGCCAAGCCGCAACTCGATGTCCGGAGTTGTCATTGACCTGGGCCTGCAGCGCCGCCTGCAGATCGGCGCGGTGGATCACCCAATAGGGCGCGTCGGCTTGAAACCTCGGCGGAGTCGCCGAGCGGCAGGCGGGCAATTTCACCGCCGCCGCGCGCGCTCATCAGGCTGATGGCGTCGGGTGTCACGGCACGGGAAGCAAGCCGCGGCCGCAAGCCGAGATCGACAAGCACGCGGCTCGCATTGGGCGACAGCTGCAGGCCGGCGCCGGTTTCCTCCAGCCGCTCGGCCTTTTCCAGAACGATGACGCGGAAACCCTGCCCGCGCCAGCGCCAGCGACGCCGTCAATCCTCCGATCCCGGCGCCCGCGACGATGATCGTGCGTGAAGCCGCCACCGGCCCGTCAGGCGACCTTGTCGGTCAGCACGCATTCCGGCGGGCGGGCTTCGCCGGCCTTGAGGTCGGCGGCATAGCGGTAAAGCGTCGAGCAATAGGGGCAGATGATCTCGTTGTCGTTGCCGAGATCGAGGAAGACATGTGGATGGTCGAACGGCGGGTTGGCGCCCACGCACATGAACTCCTGCGAGCCGATCTCGATGACGGGAACTCCGGCATCGTTGTGAAAGTGCGGGACGACATGATCGGACATCGAATTCACCTATGGAAAGCGACAATAGCAGGCGACGCCGCGCCCCGCCGCATCGTCGAAATGCGACACGCACCATACTGGCGGATGCAGTTGATTCCTAGTGCACGGAAATCACAGGTCCCGAACACCCACAGCTCACTCCGGCCGCTGATTTGCTCATGCAAATTCGACACAATCTTGTCGTCCCGGAGAAGCCCTTCTTTCGTCGGGGCCGTTGTGTCTTAAAAGCGGCACACCATTTGGGGAGAAGCGGAAACTTCGGGGTTTTGAATGAAACGGTGGCGGATCGGGTTTGGTTGTTGCGACGATGATGGTAAGCGGTGCCGCGCTTGCCGTCGTGTGGCCGCATGCGCGCGACGCCTTTGCCATTCTGTCGGCGCAGGACGATCCTGCGGAATTGTCCGACGTCCAGCTCAATTCTGCGCTGCGGAATAGCCGAAATTTAGTCGTCGACCAGATCGAAGCCGCGCTCGCTTCAGGCGATCCGGGTCTTGCCCAAAGCTTTGTCGAACTTGCCCGGGAAAAGCACATCGCGTCTGCCGAGCGATCTGATCGCAACGGGTGAGCGATGCCGTCGACGACGAAAACTCCTCGTCGCATTTTGCCAAGCGCTTTGCCTTGGGCCTTGTGACCGGAAATGCGGACGACGCCGCGAGCCTGTCCGGCACCGTCGCCGGCGACCTCTTCGTCTTCGGCGATATCAGGGATGTCGTGCGCGAGAGCAAGCATCTGGTGATGGGTGAGGATACCGATCGCCTGGTGCTCGGCCTTGCCACCGCAGGCCTTGCGGTGACGGCGGCGACCTATGTGTCGGTTGGCGGCGTGGCCCCGGTGCGCGCCGGTCTGACGCTGGTCAAGGATGCCCGCAAGGTCGGACGGCTGGGCGAGGGGCTCACCGAATGGGCCGGCCGCTCGGCGCGCGAGATGGTCGATACGCCGATGCTGCAAAACGCAGTCGCATCCGGTTCGGTGATGCGTCCCGGGCGAAACCGTGAGTGCCATCCGAGCCGCCTTCCGCGCCGAGAAGGCCGGCGCGCTGGTGCGGCTTGCCAAGGACGTCGGACGCGTCAGCGACAAGGCCGGCGCGCGTGGCGCGCTCGACACGCTGCAGAATTGCGGAGGGCCCGGAAGATGTGGCGCGCGCCGCACGGCTGGCGGAGTCCAAGGGCGGTCAGACCCGCGCGATCCTGAAGATGCTCGGTCGCGGCGCGTTGCTGTTGGCGGCCGGAGCCTTCGATCTGTCGCTGTGGTTGTTCGGCGCGCTGCTTGCATTGTTCGGCCTGTTGTCGTCGATCAAGGCCACCACCGAGCGTTTGACGCAGTCGTGGCTCGATCGCAAGAAGGCGCAGCGTCTGCGAAAACAGATGGCAGCTGCGGCTCGACCGGCGTTGGCAGGTGGCGCCGTAACCGGCTAACTTTCGGCCGGTTTCTTAAATCCCTTTTCCCCAAACATGGAACGTCTGATGCCGAGTTTTCACAACGGCGTTGTTGAAATTTCCTATCTCGACGAAGGCGAGGGCGACCCGATCCTGCTCGTGCATGGATTTGCCTCGACCAAGAACGTGAACTGGGTATATCCGAGCTGGGTTTCGGAGCTGAAGAAGAACGGCCGCCGCGTCATCGCGCTTCGACAATCGCGGCCACGGCAATTCCGGCAAACTTTACGACAGGAACGCCTATGAGATCGCCATCATGGCCTCCGATATCACGGCGCTAATGGATCATCTGCATATCGAGCGTGCGGATGTCATGGGCTATTCGCTGGGATCGCGGATGACGGCCGTGCTTGCGCGAAGCCAGCCGGAGCGGCTGCGCTCGGCGATCCTCGGCGGCATCGGGATCGGCCTGATCGAAGGCGGCGGCCCCGGCGAGAACGTCGCCAAGGCACTGGAAGCCAACTCGCTCGACGAGGTGACCGATCCGGTCGGGCGCACCTTCCGCGCATTCGCGGACCAGACCCGCTCCGATCGCCTGGCGCTTGCCGCCTGTCTGCGCGGATCGCGGCGCCTGATGACAAAAGATGAGGCCGCCGAGATCACCATGCCCGTGCTGATCGCGGTCGGCACGGCGGACGAAATTGCGGGCTCGGCCGGAGCACTCGGAAAGATCATTCCGGGCGCAGAGGTGCTCGACATTCCCGACCGCGACCACATGCGGGCGGTCGGCGACAAGGTCTACAAGGCCGGCGTGCTCGACTTCCTTTCACGACGAAGGTGAAGCGTCGCCTTTCTCATCGTCGTGCGTGAAATGGCGGAGAGCGCCAATCAAGACCGTGAAGGTCGCGACCCACACCAGACGCGAGCCGTAGCGGTCATGCGGCCCGGATATCACGCCGCAGACAAAGGCGTTGCCGAGCAGCGCCAGCGACACGGTTGCGGCGAGCAGGGTGAGATCGTCGAGCTTCCGCCGCCAGATCGCGCCTGCGAACATGCCAAACACCAGCGCCATCGAGATCAGCGCCACCGGTACGTGGACCAGGTTGATCGGGCCGAAGGCGATGTAGTTATTCTGCTGATACGCCGCACGCACCAATTTGAGCTGCTTCGGCAGATAGCGCTCGAGAACGCCGTGGGTGTGAGGAATCGGCAGATTGGCGTTTTCGCCGGTTGCCACGAGGATCATTTGGTGACCGGCAGCCGCCATTGCCGCCTCGGTCTGCCAGAGCGGATATTCGGCGAGCGAATGCGTGACGATGAAACCCATCTCCTCGCTCAGACCCTTGAAACGGCCGAGCCTGTTGAACACGCTCTCTCTGCTCCAGAGAAACTCATCTGCGGTTTGTTGCAATTCGTTGCGATAAGGGCAGAGCTTCAGGTTTTGAGCGGGACAGTGATCGCCAAGATAGCGCGTCACGATGCCGTCCTGCAGCATCCGGCCGAATGCGATGGCGTAGCCGCCGGGCGTCCATGCCAGTTGGCCGGACAGAGCGAAATTGGCCGACAGCAACATGACCGCGCCGGCGACGATGGTTAGGCTGCCTTGCGTCAGCCCCGCGATCGCAATCCGCTCACGCAGGAAGGGGCGCGCGATCCATCCCGCGCAGCACAATCCCAAGAGCACGGCCAGCGTGGCGCTATGGCTGGCCGCCGCGAACGCGGTGAAGGCAAACAGCGCGCATTTTTCGGTCCCGGAAATTTTGTCGCCATGCAGCACGAGGAGAAACAGCGACAGCACCGAAAGGCCGGCAAAGATATCGGTCAGCAGCATGCTGGCGAGCCAGGGCAGCGCCGTGGTCAGCGTCAGCGCGACGCAAATGGCCAACAGCCGCCGCGCTCTCGCCATGCCGAATACCCGCAATGTCAATTGCAGGATCCACATGACCGCAAGCGCCTGGATTCCGAGATTGACCCAGAAGTAGCTGTCCTCGCCGAAGTGGAGGTAAAGGCCAAACACCGTTGAACGGCTGGGGACCAGATAGCCCTCATACCACCGCGCCAGATAACCGCCGGTATCGGACTGGAGCAGCGGATAGCCGTTCCAGAGCGCAGGCGCGAGCAGCATCAGGGGAATGGCGATCGCCGTTACCCAGACCCAGGCCGAGTCGGCAGCGCGCGCGCGTAAGATCTGCGTTGTGATGCGTTTTCCTCCCCCGATTCTCCTCCAGCATGCCCGGTTTGGTCGTGACGCTGGAATCCGTCAATAGTCGGAGGCCGGCTTGAATTTAAGCAAGGGGAGAACCACGTTCGTACAATGCCCTTGGCCAAGGATGGCCCGGTTTGCGCGAAGAAGGTCCGCCGCTTCAATGCTTTAGCGGCTATTCGGAGCTTGGGTGAATGTTCACCTTGATGTGAGTGGGAGGGACAGTCGCCTACCCGTCATGCTATGATGTTTTCTAAGGGATAATCGAAAAATTTGCGAGAGCAGCCGATGGCAAAGCATCAGACCAATCCACAGAGCGGGACCAAACTGGCGGCTCTCGATCCGATCTGGGATCGCGTGCGCTCGGAGGCTGAGGATATCGTCCGCCGCGAGCCGGAGCTTGCCTCCTTTATCTATTCGACCGTGCTGCATCATGACCGGCTGGAGGATGCGGTGGTCCACCGCATCGCCGAGCGTCTCGACCACTCGGCGCTGTCGGGCGATCTGATCCGTCAAGCTTTTGATGAGGCGCTGCGCGACGATCCCGATCTCGGCAACGCCTTCCGCGCCGATATGGTGGCGGTCTACGACCGCGACCCCGCGACCTCGCGCTTCATCGATCCGTTGCTCTATTTCAAGGGATTCCATGCGCTGCAGACCCACCGTCTGGCGCATTGGCTGTTCCAGAAGGGCCGCAAGGATTTTGCGTATTACCTGCAAAGCCGTTCGTCGGCGGTGTTCCAGACCGACATCAATCCAGCGGCCAGGATCGGCCGCGGTATTTTCCTCGACCATGCCACCGGTTTTGTCTGCGGCGAGACCGCCGTCATCGACGACGACGTCTCGATCCTGCACGGCGTCACGCTTGGCGGCACCGGCAAGGAAAACGAGGACCGGCATCCCAAGATTCGTCATGGCGTCCTGATCGGGGCGGGCGCGAAGATCCTCGGCAATATCGAGGTCGGCCACTGTGCCCGGATCGCCGCGGGCTCCGTGGTGGTGAAGCCGGTACCCCACAACATGACGGTGGCAGGCGTGCCCGCCAAGATCGTCGGCGAGGCCGGCTGCGCCGAGCCCTCCCGCACCATGGACCAGATGCTCAACGCGATCGGGCTGTAATTTTCTAAGGCCGCATCCAGCAAGGCCAGGCCCCCGAAAAATTTGGGGCGCGGGGGTGAAGTGCGGTTTTGCGAATGGACGGAGGGACGGCTATAAGCCCGGAACAACTGCGTGTAACATTCCCCGAATATGGCTGGCGGCTGACGCCGTCCCGCCCTAAAAGTTCCCTTTAAAGATCGCATTGGAGGCTGCCGTGGACGTTCAGGAAGTCAGGAAACTCGACGCCTATCTCAAGCGCCTGTTCGGCAACCCCAAGATACGTGTGGTTCCGCGGCCGAAGAAGGACGACTCCGCCGAGGTCTATATCGGCGACGAATTCATCGGCGTGCTGTTCGTGGATGATGAAGACGACGACCGCTCGTTTCAGTTCCAGATGGCGATCCTCGAAGATGATCTGGTCGAGCAGGGCTGAGAAGCCTGACGCTGGCTCGGAACTGGCGCCGCCGCGCCACGCGTTCGATTTGTAGCCACATAACCTTGCGTCGGGCAGCGGCCTGATCGTAGCTTGCGAAAAATGAAGAATATCCTGGTTTCGGGGGCGGGGATCGCCGGACCGACGCTCGCATTCTGGCTCAAGGCGGCTGGCTTCGAGACGACCCTGATCGAGCGCGCGAGCGCGCCGCGCGGCGGCGGCTATGTGATCGACTTCTGGGGGCTCGGTTACGACATTGCCGAGCGGATGGGGTTGATCGCCGACATCCATCGCGTCGGTTATAAAGTGCAGGAATTGCGGATCGTGAATGATCGAGGCCAGCGCGTGGCGGGCTTCGGACCGAGGACTTTCACGGATTTGACCGGCGGGCGTTGGGTTACACTTGCGCGAAGCGACCTGTCGCGGCTGCTGTTCGAGAAGGCCAAGAGCGCCACCGAGGTCATTTTCGACGATGAGATTGTTTCTCTCGAGGAGCAGCCCGATGGCGTGCGGCTTGAACTGAGGCGCTCGGGCGAACGCCGGTTCGATCTCGTTATCGGTGCCGATGGCCTGCATTCAAGCGTTCGTAGACTTGCCTTCGGGCCGCTGCAGCGGTTCGAGAAGGATTTGGGCTATGCCGTCGCCGCGTTCGAGACTCGCGGTTACCGCCCGCGCGATGAAAATGCCTATTTGATGTATGGGCAGCCGGGACGCATGCTCGGACGCTTTGCGTTGCACGATGACCGGACGCTGTTTCTGTTCGTCTTCACCACCACCACCGGCGGCGGTTCGTTACCCCCGACGCTCGATCGGCAGAAGGCCATGTTGCGCGGCAGATATGCTGCCGATGGATGGGAATGCCCATCGATCCTGGCGGAGCTGGATCGCGCGACCGAGCTCTATTTCGATCGCGTCAGCCAGATCAGAATGAAAAGCTGGTCGCAAGGACGCATTGCGCTCGTCGGGGATGCCGCCTTCTGCGTATCCCTGATGGCCGGGCAGGGTTCGGCCCTGGCAATAATTTCGGCCTATGTGCTGGCCGGCGAGCTTGCCAGCGCGGGCGGACAATATCGCCAAGCCTTCGGCAATTACGAAGCGCGCTTGCGCCCGTTCATCGAGGCCAAACAAGGCGGCGCCGAACGGTTCGCTGGTGCCTTTGCACCAAAGACTCGATGGGGCCTGGGTCTTCGCAATCAGATGGTGCGAGCGTTCACGATTCCCTGGCTCGCAAAACTTACGGTCGGCAGAGAGACCGCCGACCGCCTGGAGCTTCCTGACTACGAGATGGCACGCTCATTCGATGATCCGCGCGATACCTGATCGGAAGGTGACGGCGCCAGCCTTGTGGCGTTGCGGTTTCTTCCGACGCTGCGTCAGGCTCCCTTCGGCCCGCGCAGCTGCGCTGTCAGGCGGTCCATCGCGTCCGCCACCTCGTGCCATTGTGCAAGCCAGCTTCGCGGAAAGCGGAATGTCAGATCAGCCCCCTCGATGCGGCGCTCGCTCAGGCACATGCCGGGGGTGGCGGCGTCGCGGGTGCAGCGCGCGCTGATATTTGGCGCGCTGGCCAGGAACAAATCCTCATGGCTATAGGGCGAGCCGTCGCGAAAGGCGCGCATCGTCAATCCATCTTCTCCCATTGTCGTCGTCTGGTCGAGATATCGCGGATAGATCGTACGCGTGCGAATATCCGGCGCCAGTAAATCGTGATGCGCGGCAATCGAGAGGAAAATCCGGTCGATCGGCTGTAGTGCGTCGTCCAAATTGCCAGCGCTAACGTGTTTTTGAGCCGCCGGCGGTTCCAGCGAAGGAAAGGCGAAGCTGAGATCGATGCGTTCCTGCGGTCCGGAGTGGCGCTGGATCTTCATGCGGATTGCCGCCGCAGGCACGTTGAAAAGCGTATTTCCGACGCTGATGGGCAACCGCGCCGGACCGCTCGAGACGTCCGGCTCCCAGGTCGGCCACAACAGATAGGCGACGAGAGCGGTCGCGCCCGCGGCGAGCGCGCAGGCAAGCCCGATCGGAAGCAAATGAGCGCGCGGGTCATTGCGCGTATTGCGAGCGATGGTCTGGGCGGTCGAAAGGAATGTCATGAACGGGCAATCGTGAAGCCTGTCCGGGGCTCACGCGCGCGTGCCCCCGAATCATCGCCAAATATGCCATGCGGCTTCGCATTTCCGCACCAATTCGCATGGGGGAGCTTCAGTCGGGCCATGTGCCGGACGCGGTTCCGGGGCTTCCCGTATTAACCTTTCCTTAAGGATGTTGTAGCGGCGGGCGGTCGATTTTGCGAAGGAGTTGCCGGTTGTAGCGTGGTAGCGGACGAGCCTTGCGATGTCACCTGAAGCGTTGAATTCCCTGTTTTCCCTGTGCATCGGCTTTGCGCTCGCCGGCGCGCTCACCAGCGGATACCAGGCGATCGTGCAGCGGCCCGCGGGATTTGGGTTGCTTCAGGAAGGCGTGGCGCCAAGCACATTCGCAGCCGTGCCGTTTCTGGTGTTTGCGGCTCCCTTCATCATCATGCGCAATACTTTGCGCGGCGCGCGGATCGAACGCCGGCGCTTCGAATTCGTGATGATGGCGACCGTTCTGGCGGGAATCTGGAGCCTGATGTCTGGCACGTTTTTCGTGATGACGCTGCGCGCCGCCGGGCTATTGGCCTGAAGTTTTTGCATTGGCGCGCTTTTGACGCCTGTGCCAGAGTCTCTTTCTCGCAAGGAGACCACTGGCGTGGCGATCTACGAACTTGACGGGCAGCGGCCCGAACTTCCCGAAAACGGCAATTATTTCATCGCCGATACCGCCGTGATGATCGGCAAGGTGCGTTTGCTTGATAATGCGAGCGTCTGGTTCGGCGCGGTATTGCGCGGCGACAACGAGTGGATCGAGATCGGCGAGAATTCCAACATCCAGGACAATTCGACCTGCCACACCGACCTCGGCTTTCCCTTGACGATCGGGAAGGGTTGCACGGTTGGTCACAACGTCATCCTGCACGGCTGTACGCTCGAGGACGGCGCGCTGGTCGGGATGGGTTCCATCGTCATGAATGGCGCAAGGATCGGGCGCGGCAGCATCGTGGGCGCGGGTTCGGTGATTACCGAAGGCAAGCAATTTCCCGAGCATTCGCTGATCATCGGCGCGCCGGCGCGGGTCATCCGCACGCTCGAACCGGCTCAGGTGGAGGCGATGGGTAGTGCCGCGCGATTTTACGTCGGCAATGGGCCGCGTTTCAAAAATGGCCTGAAGAAAATCGGCTGAAGTGCCGTCTTTACTTCACCCGCCAGCCGCCTGATTGCCCTTCAGGATTTCGTCTTTCGTTTTGAAGATGGTTGCGAAAGCGATGCGCTCTTGCGTAGCGCGTCCTTGAGGTCGATCGGAATGCCGTGTTTCCTGAGCAAATCGGCAAACGCCTCGTCCGCCAGTTCCTGAAAGGTTGCCATCCGGTCGCGCGCAAGCTGTCTGAGCTTGTCGAAGGTGTCGTCGTCGAAGGCGATCAATTTGCGCACGCGTACCCGGCCCCCAAGCTAGCGGAAACGTCGTCCGCGAGAATTATCATAGATCACCAAACGCGCCAAACACTGGTTATGTTGATCAACATAACCGAGGTTAGGACCAATCAGGCGCGGTGGCAAACTTGCGCCGGTCCCGAAATCCGAAATGTTCGCAACCGTGCGCGCCGGTCGCGTAGAAGCGAGCAGTATGTGCGGGGATTCCATCACGATCTCGGCAGCTCTCGGAACGCTATTGCGCCGAACCGAATTGAGTTGCGGGGCGGGTTATCTCGGGAGGGACAAGTCATGTTGCGCAAAACGATGATCGCGCTGCTCGCCGTTGCATCAATCGGTATACTGGCGCCAGACATCGCCCTGGCACGCGGTCGGCGGCGGCGGCGGTGGTGGTGGCCACGGCGGTGGCGGCGGTGGTGGCGGTGGCCACGGCGGATATGGAGGTGGTTTCGGCGGTGGCTTCGGCGGCGGTCGTGGCTTCGGCGGCGGCGGAAACTTTGGCGCGGCCGGCGTCCGCGGCGGAAGCTGGGGCGGCAGCTACGCACGCGCGACACCGACCGGTCCCGCTGGCTGGCAAGGCAGCCGCGGCTGGCAAGGCGGTCGCGTTGCCTCACGCGGATTCGATCGCGGCTTCCGTCACGACCACGATGGCTTCCGTCACCGGCGATTCTTTGCCGGCGGATTCTTCGGGCCCGACTTTTACGACGACTATTACGACTATCCCGACTACTCCTACTACGACAATGGCGGCTGCTACATCGTGCAGCGCCGCGTTCATACGAGGCATGGCTGGCGGTTCCAGCCGGTCCAGGTCTGCGGGTAGCTCTTCGGCGGGAACGTTTACGCCGTCAAAAGAAAAGGCGCGCGGCTAGCACCGCGCGCCTTCCTTTGGATTTACGGGGCTCAGCTG
Organism: uncultured Alphaproteobacteria bacterium; assembly: GCA_963722265.1. GTDB lineage: Bacteria > Pseudomonadota > Alphaproteobacteria > Rhizobiales > Xanthobacteraceae > Bradyrhizobium. The sequence continues at coordinate 438,859 of CAVRKR010000009.1, forward strand.
AGCACTTTGTATTTCTTGAACCAGGCCTGCATCTGATTCCATCCGTCTTCGGCCGCTTCCTTGCGGTAGCTCGGGCGATAGTCGGCGTGGAAGCCGTGTGGCGCGCCCGGATAGATCTTGAATTCGGCGGGCTTCTTGGCTTCGGCGAGCGCGGCCTTCAACGCCTCGACGGCGGCGACGGGAATGCCGGTGTCCGCCTCGCCGTATAGTCCGAGCACGGGTGCCTTCATCTCGGGGGCGAGCTGGGTCGGGCTCTTCGGCCAGAGCGGATTCGGGGCATCGACCGGCGGCCCGTAGAATGCAACGCCGGCCTTGAGGTCAGCGTTATGGGCGGCGTATTCCCAAACGGTGCGTCCGCCGCGGCAAAATCCGATGATGCCGAGCCGGCTGGTGTCGCCGCCCTGCGACTTGGCCCAGGCGACGGTGCTGTCGAGGTCCGAAAACAGTTCCGCATCCGGCTTGGCGTTCACGATCGGCAGAAGCTGCGGGATGTCGGTGATCTTGGTGAGGTCGACGCCCTTGCGATAATAATAATCGGGAGCGACCGCGAGAGCGCCGAGCTTGGCAAGACGCCGCGTGACGTCGCGGATGTATTCGTGCAGGCCGAAAATTTCCATCGCGACCAGGACCACTGGCGGATTGGCCACGCCCTTCGGCCGGGCGAAATAGCCAGGCATCTCGCCATCGGCGACCTTGATCTTGACGTCACCGGCTTCCAGGCCGTTGGTGTCGGTCTTGATGACGTCGGCGCGTACCGGGCCGGCGGCAAGCGTATAGCCGGCGGTGACGGCGGCGGATGCGGTCATAAAGCCACGGCGCGAAAACGGCGCGGTCTTGGTCAGTCCGATGACATCGGATGTCAGCAGGGTGTCGGCACTCATTGGATTCCTCAGGGCTGATGAAGGCGCGCATACAGCCGGCGATTGCGGCCGAACGCAAATCACGCGCCTGCGAGGTAGCGCCTCAGCGGGCGGAGGGCTGGGCCGGTCCGGGTAATTCCGCCAGGTAAAATGTCTGACGCTGGCTAAAAGGCAAAAAAACAAGGCCGTCAGCGCAGTATTGACGCTCACGGCCTTGCTAGCCCCGGACTTAAATTGGCTTACGCCATCCGGTGAACTTTACCTTGACCCGCCGGGCGGCCGGCAGATGTGATCCAGTTCACAGATTCCAAAAAAAGTTGCGGCCAGCCCTTGGGGGAGAGCTGGCCGCGCGCGATCCGGTCTGGGACGGGGAGGGGTGGGGATGTGACCGGGTCGCGTGTCCTTTTGTCTCGTTATCTTTGGTCGCGGGCGGTGGCGGTGGAGGCCGCGGCGGGGCGGGCGTCGCCGAGCGAGACCCAAACATTGGGATCGCCCTGCGACTGACGCTTGACGAAGCGGTATCCAGTCTCGGTCCAGGCCACGACGTTTTCGTTCTGGTTGTCCAGAATGAACTCGCCCTTGTCGCTCTTCACGGTCAGTACCGCGTGGCCTTCGCCCATTTTGTCGCGCACCACCGTGATCAGAAGCGCCTCGCGCGGCCATCCCGCGTCGATCAGCATCTTGCGCTTCAACAGCACATAATCCTCGCAGTCGCCGTAACCGTCGGTTGGCAGCGACCATTTCTCGATGACACCCCAATGCTCCATGTCGGTCATGGGCTTGATGGTCTCATTGACCCAGCGGTTGACGCGCAAGAGGTCGCGCCAGGCCGATTGCGTCATCACGATGTCGCGCGGCTGCGACGGACCGCCCCGGCACTCGCTCGCGTTCTCGGTGCAGAATTCAACCCAGCCGATCGGCGCGCGCGTGACGTCACCAAGGCTTGCGTAAAGTGTCCGTTCGTCGGCGGCACGCGCCGCCGTACTCAATCCCAACAGGATGGCGACGACCGCCAAACCCTTTGCTTGCTCCCTGAACCCGATCATTGTGGCCCCCGTTTTTTTGTTGGGACCACGTTTCGCACAAAGGTTTTGCGCTGCCGCTAAGTAAGCCAAGTACAATTGAGACGAATACGTATAAATACTTCAGACAAGGCAATTTATACTTGAGTAAAATTCGAATAGAATTTTAGACAACTGCAATTGATTCAAATTTTAGGTATTAACGGGCCACGGCCCGTCGATGCTGCGCTTGTCGAGGCGAGCCGCCGGCGGCATTAACCCGGATCGCGCGGATGGGCGGCCAATTTGCCGGTATTTGGTGCCGCAAGGGGCGTCTCTTGTGTTCCGGAAACCAGCAAATGGCGGGGGGTCATGGCTTTACCACGCGCTAACGCTGTCTTCGGCGAGGCCGGAAATCCTTGGCAAGGTGCGAAGACCATGCATGCATGCGCGAAAACAACGAGGTAGCCATGAAACGCGTCTTTTGGAGTCTTTTGGCGATGCTTTGCCTGGTGCTGGGCACCGAGGTGCGGGCGGAGGATACCGTCCGCATCAATCCGACCGATCCGCAGCCGACCTGCATCATGTGTCCCGGCAGCTATATTCCCGCAGCCGAACTCGAGAGCTACACCAGGAAGGCGATCGCGGAGAAGCTGATCGACCAGCAGGTGCGCGACATCGACATCGGCAAGGCGCGTATCGGCATCGGCATGGTTCATCGCGGCAGGCTGGAAAGGCCGGCGCCGAATTCAGTGGCCGAACATGACCAGATCAGCGAGGTCTATCATGTGATCTCCGGGGCAGCGACACTGGTGCTGGGCCCCGACATCGTCGACCGGCAGCGGCGCCCGGCGACGATGCGTACCGTGGTCGAATTCAACGGTCCCGGAAACAACGGTTCGGATGTGCGCGACGGGATTGCCTATGAGATCAAGGCCGGCGACGTCGTGGTGATTCCGGCGGGAACCGGTCACTGGTTCACCCGGATCGAAGACCACATCGATTATCTGATGATACGGATCGACCCCGACAAGGTGACGCCGCTCAAGGGCGAGGCGCAGTCGCGGGAATATCTATCGAAGCCGGCAACGCGGGGCAAATGAGCGGCAAAGCGCGCGCTCAGCGCGCGGTGACGCTTTCCTCGAGCGTCTCGGCCATCTGCTCGTGGACGAATTCGAGCGCAAAACCTTCCTCGAGGTTCCGTACCACGCGCGACTGGACCTTGCCGAGCATGACCAGCGATTTCAGCGGCGGACGGTTTTCCGCCGCGATCGCCGCACCCGAGCGCGACATGTCGATGATCCGGCAGGTCATCTTGGTGCCGTCCTCGAGCGTGAGCAGCGCAATCGGATTGCGCGGGATGATACGGTCGTGGCGGCGATCCTCGGGCAGGTTCAGGATGTCGCGGTTGGCAAGCCAGGTCAGTTGCGCCGCCAGCTTGTCGCGCTTGCGGGCGGTTGCGCCGACGGTCATGGCAAAGCCATTGTCGATGACGCGCGTGATCCTGCCCTCGACGCGTCCGATATGGTCGAGATAGGCGATCACCCGGTCGCCGACATTGCCGATGCCGGGCGCCAGCAGCGCAAGGCCCCCCGGCGACATATTGATGATCTGGCAGGGAAACTCGCGCCGGTCGGGCAGCATGTAGCGCCCAAGCAGATGAACCTTCACCCGCTGGAAGCGCCTTCGCTCTTCGGCGGACGGAAGAGCCGATTTTTTGTTCGCCAACGCCATCTTCGCCACCAGACCACCGGGCTTTCGGTGTCAAAAAGACCCTACGGCCGACAAGGTTAACGAGCCGTTAGCGGTGAGGTTGGGACGCGCGGTCACGCATTGTTCCAGCCGGCGGCGCCGGGATCCGGCAGATTGGCATCGCCGGTCGCTTCACATAGGCTTTTCTTCGCCCCGCAATTCCACCAAACATTTCGCCGAAGGGCCGGCCGAGGAAGGACGCCATGGAACAGATCCGCGTATGCACCTATGACGGACCAGGCGCGCAGCCGGTCATTCGCACCGTGCCGTGGCCGAAAATTCCTAAGAGAGCGGCGTTGATAAAGGTCGGCGTCTGCGGGGTCTGCGGCACCGATTTGCACATCCTGAAAGGGCACTGGCCAAAACCTTTGCCCTGGCCCTTCACGCTCGGCCATGAGATCGGCGGCGTGCTGGTCGAGGTCGGCTCCGAATTCCGCGAAGACTTCATGAGCAAGCCGCTTCAAGTGGGATCGAAGGTGATGATCCCGCCTTTGATGCCGTGCGGGCATTGCTACTACTGCATCCACTATCCCCTAAGTGCCAATAAGTGCCTGACGCCGGTCTATTACGGCCGTTACCTCGGTTTCGACAAGGCGCCGCATCTATGGGGCGGCTGGGCCGAGTACGTCTATGTCGATCTCGACATGCTGCCCGGTACCAAGATCTACAAGCTGCCCGACGATATGTCGCTGCGTCTGGGGGCCTTGTCCGAGCCCTTGACCTCCTGCATCCGCGCTTTCAACCGCGCCACGCGGGCCGGCGGCTTCACCTGGGGCGACACCGTGGTCATCCAGGGTTCCGGCCCGATCGGGATTCTGGCGGTCGCCGCCGCGCGTGAGATGGGGGCGGGCAGGGTGATCTGCGTCGGCGCGCCGGAGACGCCGCGGTTGGCATTGGCGCGCAAGTTCGGCGCGGAGGCGACCGTCGATATCGAGGATATGACGACGCCGGAGGAACGCATCAAGCGCGTGCGCGACATCGTCGGCGGCTTCGGCGCCGATCTGGTGATGGATTGCTCGGGCCATCCGAGCGCCGGGCCCGAAGGCATCGAAATGCTGCGCGACGGCGGCACCTATGTCGAAATGGGCCAATTCACCGATGCAGGCTCGATCAATACCTCCTGGCACCGCATCTGCACCAAGGATCTCAATGTGCTGGGTTCCTGGGGTTTCACCGGCAACGACCTGCCGCTCGGCGTCGATATGCTTTATCGCACCCGCAACAAATATCCCTGGCTCGACATGCAGACGCTGTATCCGTTCTCGGAGGAGGGCGTCGGCCGGGCGGTTGCGGACGCGATGGCGATGAAAACGGTGAAATCCACCATCGTGCCGTGGCGGGAGCTTGTGGAATAGGCGGCCAACGCTTGTCTGGCGCCCTTCGCGCGATCCGGCGTTCCACCTCGGGGGCAATTCGGCCAGCGCCTTTGCTCCAATGTTATCGTCAGTTTCGGCACCTCTAGGACATTGACGCCCGTATGCTTGTAGGTATCAATAAGCGGGCGGATTTGCTCTTGGCTGACAGTCTATCTTGGGCTTTCGACTGCGAGCCACGAACACGTGGAATTTTCGCCGGTGTTCCTGAGCCTTTTTTGCCGATGGGGCGATAGCCAACGGGACAAATGGATGGGGCATGATGGCCAATCAGGATCAGGTATCTCTCTCTCATTTCGTCGAGCGTGATCTCCGGTTAGATCTCTTCCGCGGCATAGGTCTGTGGATGATCTTTCTCGATCACGTTCCGGACGATTTCGTCTCCTGGTTGACGCTGCGCAACTACGGCTTTTCCGACGCCGCCGAGTGCTTCGTGTTCATTTCCGGGTATCTCGCCGGCTACATCTACGGCCCGATCATAGCTGGGGGGAATTTTCTCGCCGCGTTGAAGCGGCTGTGGACGCGCGTCTGGCAGATGTATGTCGCCCATATCATGCTGTTCCTGCTCTTCACCGCCCAGATCGCCCGCACGGTCAGGAAATTTGACAACCCGATGTATGAGGACGAATTCAACGTTCATAATTTTCTGCAGCATCCGGACGTTCTGATCGGGCAGGCGCTCACGCTGCGCTACAAGCCGGTCGATCTTGACGTGCTGCCGCTCTACATCACGCTGATAGCGGCCTCGCCTCTGGTGCTGTGGTGCATGTTGCGCCGTCCGAACCTGACATTGCTTGCCTCGGCCCTCGTTTACCTTGGCGCGCGTGTATTCGACTGGAATCTCGCTTCCTATCCGCCGGGGACGCACTGGTACTTCAATCCGTTCGCCTGGCAACTGCTGTTCATATTCGCTGCATGGTGCGGCGTTGGAGGCGCGGCCAAGCTTTGGCCCATCATCCAGTCCCGCACGGCCCTGATCCTGGCCGGGCTGTGGCTTGCCTTTGCATTCCTGATCGTGATGACCTGGCACCTCCCGTTCCTGGACGCGATGGTGCCGAAATGGATGATCAAGCTGATCTATCCGATCGACAAGACCGACCTCGACATGCTGCGTCTCACGCATTTCCTCGCGGTGGCGCTGCTGGTCGCCCGGTATTTCCCGCGCAAGGCGGAGATACTCTCCTCAAAATGGCTGCATCCGATGATTCTGTGCGGACAACATTCGTTGCCGCTTTTCTGTTTCGGCGTATTCCTGTCCTTTGGAGCACATTGGATCCTGGTTCAGCACGCCCAGGGCGGCGCGCGCGCTCTCTGGATGCAGCTGCTCGTTAGCGTCGGCGGCATCGTGATCATGATAGCGTTGGCATGGCTGCTGGATCGGGCGAAAAAAGTCCCGAGCCTGTTCGTCGATACGGCCGAAATCGATATGGGAGGGCCGGTGCTGGAGAAGGTTTGAACTTCGCCGCTACAGCTTGTGTCCCTTCTGGCGCAGCGCCTCGGTCAGGCGTTTGCGTAGATCATCGGTCGCCTTGCGGCCGACTTCCTGAGTGACCTGCGCGTTTTGCTGCATGATCGCCGGCGTCTTTTCGAGAAGCTTCTGTCCGGTCGGCTGGCGATAGAACGCCTCGATTTCGCGGAGTTCGTCGGCTGTGAAGTTGTGGGCATAGATGGTGGCGACTGCGTCGACCATCGCCGAATAAAACGGCGTGTAGGCTTCCGCGATCAACGGCATCATCGCATCGTAATCGCGTTCGATCTCCGGCCTGTCCTGAGTTAGCGCCGGCCTGAGACCGAGCAGGATGGCCGGCAGCTGTGCCTTGTACTGCTCAGCCAATTTCATAGTGGTCACCAGACTGCGTGCCGCAGTCATGGTCTCGGGCGAGGGCGTTTGTGCGGGGGAAACAGAAACTGGAAACAGAAAGAGGCATGCGATGATCAAAAGACGTCTGGCCATGGTTTCCTCCGATGCGCCTTCATGCGATGGTCATTTGAAAACTGGAATTCCCCGCAAGGGCCCTGACGCTCAAAGACTTCTTTCGCGCGGACCGGTATCGGGAAGTTGCCTGCGGGAACCCCTTTTGTCCAGACAGGAGCGCGTCAATCCGAGGGTCATGGGGGCCTCACTCGTCGGCTCGGGCAGGTGCGGGGTAGAGCCAAACCCTTGCGAAAAACTCATTTGACCTGACGAGGGGCTCGGTTGGCCAACAGGATGAAGCTTTCGCTTCAGCGCAAGCCTTCATAGACCATGAGCCCGCGCGCGAGCTTCAGTTTGCGTAACGTACGGGGCACGAGGCGCTGCGCCGGCGGGTGGCCGAGATAACGCCACGAGGTCAGTTTGAAATCCCGTAAGCGGCCAAGCCCGTTTTCGAACGGGGCCAGCAATCCCGTCAGGCTGAGCGGGGTGTGCGCGCGGTGGCTAAAGGGCAACAGCAGCAATTCAAGATGTGCTTGTGTGCCGTCTTCCGACGACGCGGTGATGCCGGCGATGGTGGCCAGCATCTCTTCAGTCACCACCGTAATGATGTCTTCGATCTCGCGGCGGCCGTCGGCTTTGAACAGTTCCGAAAAGCTCCGGTCCTTCAGATCGCGGCCGAGCAGGGCGCATAGCCGGGTGCCGGCGACGCGAAACGGATAACCCGTGGCGCTATCGCAAGACAACACGAAGATGTCGCCGAGCAGGTCCCTCACCGCATCAGGTTCGATCTCGCTGCGGTCGGGGGCGCGCGCGTCCCCGCGCTTGCCGTCCCAATATGCGAAAAATGCCTGGTTTGACGGATGCTTCATGCCCTGTCCCTTGCTCCGTGCCGGGCGCGGGTGGGACATTTATGTCCCGCTTTCGCGCACCCGTTTCCCCGGGGGTGGTTGTGCAAGACAGTCAGTGCAGCGTCCATGCCGCAGCCGGTCTCGGCGCCGGCTTTGCGCCATTAAGGTTAAGTTAACTATCGCCTTGGCGATCGCAGGTCACCTGCTAGTGTCGCGCGCATAGGATCCTTCGCCGGCTTTCTCCGGCCCGGCGAGGTGGTGACACAGGCGGCGTCGAACAGATTGGTCGTTGCGCGGGGAGGGGTGGGGGGACTTACCCCGGGCACTCGCGTACGAAGACCAGCCACACGAGGGAGGGCTTTCTCAGAGCCCTCCCGCTTCGCCTTCGGAAAAATCGGCAAATAATTAGTCGGATAGTGGTTGCGGCGTCTCCGACCGATGGCGTTTCTCGGCGCCTGATCAACAACCTCGGCAAATCGACCCGATCATTTTCTCGACCTTGGCATCCTCGCGGTCGATCGCGGGATTGGTGCTCAGGCGCGGCCCCTTCGTTGGGCCATTGCCGATGCCGGAGGACGAAAGCGCCGTGCCCAACGAGTTGGTCCCGGGTGAGGCCGCGCTGGAACCAAAGGCGCCGCCGGTTGCCGACCTATGGTGCGATCCCATGCCGCCGCCGCGCGCAGACGCGGGGATCGTTGCAAGGCCTGCACAAAGGCAGACGCAAAGAATGAAGACGTTTTTCATGCCGGCGCTCCCTGCAAATATGCGGTCAACGCGACGTCTGGCGGTCTTAACGCGTGAAACTGATATGGGTTCGCAATGCGCGGCGCCCGTGATGTAAATTGAGTTTCATTTGGTTGCGCAAAGCGGCTTCCACTTCGCTTCAAAACCCTCTAATGGGGCGCCATCGCTCACTGATCCGGCTTTTTGAGGTCCTTGACCCCTTGGAATCTCCGCCCGACACCCCACCGGAATTACCGCAGGCACCCCGACGTGAGCCGGTCTTCACGCTGCCCGGAGCGCTGACGGCCTATGTCCTGTTGCTGGCGATTGTTCATCTGCGCGTGCTGTTGCCGCCGGACCTCGAGAACTGGACGATCGACGTCTTCGGTTTCATTCCGAGACGTTACGACTCGACGTTGCTCAACATCGAATTCCCCGGCGGCGAGGGCGCCAAGTTCTGGACCTTTGTGACCTATTCGCTGCTGCACGCCAATCTCACCCACATAGTGTTCAACGTGCTGTGGCTGCTGCCGTTCGGCAGCGCGCTGGCGCGACGTTTTGGCGCGGTGCGGTTTTTCGTATTCATGGCGGTGACGGCAGCCGCCGGTGCGCTGGCGCATCTTGTTACCCACGAGCACGCGGTGGCGCCGATGATCGGTGCGTCGGCGTCGGTCTCCGGCACCATGGCGGCCGCCATTCGTTTCGCTTTCGTGCGGGGCAGCTTCCTGTCCTTCGGCCGCGGCGATGCGGAAGCCGCTGCAAAAGTGCCCGCAGAGCCGTTGTTGCGTGCCTTGCGCGACAGGCGCGTCGTCAGTTTCCTTGCCATATGGTTCGGCGTCAACATCATCTTCGGCGCCGGATCGATCGCGATCGGCGCGGACGGCGCCAACGTCGCCTGGCAGGCGCATATCGGCGGTTTTCTCGCCGGGCTGTTGTTGTTTTCGCTCTTCGACCCGGTTCGGCGCGCGGCGCCTCACGCTGCGTCGTCGGACGACCGCGACTGATCGTCGCTTGCGGCGTAGCACGATTTCATCCATCATCGCCGATATGCGGCACGGCCTGAGCCGGTGATGCGCTTCTGAAGCCGGGTCCGCCAAATGCGCCCGCAACGAAACCGGCGCTGAACTGTTGTTTGAAGACTCAAATTGAGTAGTGACCGCGCTCGCTAAAAAGGGGCGCGATCGGCTTCAGGGAGACGACAATGACGGTACGTGCAATTCTCGATACCAAAGGCCACAATATCCAGAGCATCGAGCCGGAGGCGAAGCTTTCCGCTGCCGTCAAGATTCTCGGAGAGCGCAAGATCGGCGCCGTGCTGGTAATGAGCATGGGCCGCATCGAAGGGATCCTGTCGGAGCGCGACATCGTGCGTGTGCTTGCCGAACGCGGTGCGGCGGTGCTCGGCGAGCCCGTCAGCGCGGTAATGACGCGCAAGGTCGTAAGCTGCAAGCAGACCGACACGGTGGCAGCGATCATGGAGATGATGACGCTCGGGAAATTCCGTCATCTGCCGGTGGTCGAGGGTGAGCGGGTCGTCGGCCTGATTTCGATCGGCGACGTCGTCAAATGGCGGGTCCGCGAATACGAGCACGAGCAGGAAGCGCTGCGCGAATACATCAAGACGGCGTGATCCCGGGCAGAAGGCGATCAGCGGAGCTTGTCCGCATTGGCCGTGTCCTGCGTCAGAATTTGGATCGCTTCCTGGATCGAGACGATGGCGCGTTCGGCGGCGCGCGCGCCATGCGCGATCAGATCATCGGCGCGGTGGAAATCGAACCAGCCGACTTGACCGACCCGCGGCGAGATCAAGAGATCGGGGGGATCGCCGGCAAGCCGCGCGCGGGTGATGCGATCCTGCATGATGTTGAAGGCGTCGACCATCACCGCAGAAATGCCCGGCCGCCCGCGGCTACCGAAGAACTCGCGCTTCACAGTGCGTTCGGGCGAAAAGAATTTGCCAAGGCCACGCTTCGGCGCCTCTGGCTCAGGTGGCGCTTCCGTTTTCGCCGCCGACGCGCCGTGCGAATAGATCGTCGTGGAATGCGTGAATATGTCGCTTGAGAGATTGGCCGCGATCACGATTTCCGCGCCGAGCGCGCGTGCCGCCGATACCGGCACCGGGTTGACCAGCGCGCCATCGACCAGCCAGCGGTCGCCCGCCAGCACCGGCGCGAATATTCCGGGCAGCGCGTAGGAGGCGCGCATCGCATCGACCATGCGGCCATGGGTCAGCCAAATCTCATGGCCGGTGCGGATCTCGGTTGCAACGGTGGCAAATTTCAATGGCAGATCCTCGATCATGGTCTGGCCGATCGCGGCCTCGAGCTGTGCGGCGAGCTTGTCGCCACCGATCAGGCCAGAGCCGTTGAGGCGGATATCGAGGTAGCCGAGCACGTTTCGCGGCTGCAAGCTGCGCGCCCATTCCTCCAGCGTGTCGAGATGGCCGGCCGCATAGGCGCCGCCGACCACCGCGCCGATCGAGGTGCCGACCACGACGTGGGGGACAATGCCGTGAGCCATCAAGGTCCTGACAATTCCAATATGGGCGAAGCCACGCGCCGCCCCGCCGCCGAGCGCAAGCCCGATGATGGGTCGCCGGGTGCTGCCGAGCCCGACCTTGTCCTGGCCTTCGGAGCCGGTTTGGCCCCGCTTGATCAAACTATCCAGCACCTAAGAGAATCTCCTGTCGGAGCAAGGCTACAAGCTGCGGCCTGATCTCGCCAGAATGGACGAGAAGCATGGTTTATGCCGTGGTTGAGGGAAAGAATGTGACCGCACCGCGGCGCCTTGGTAGTAACCTCGGCGATCTTTACCGGTTCCACCGGGCCGTCCGGCCGATCTGCAGGCTTGAATTTGCCGCGTTTTCGGTGAAAAGCATGGCGCTATGAGCAGGGGAAGGCAGGGTACCAGTCGATCCAGGCGGGGTGGGCGTCCGCGCTTGGCGTTGGCGCTTGCCGCCTTGCTCGTATCGGCGTTTCCGGCCTCGGTTTCGGCTCAATTGTTCAGCGATCGGCCGCCGCCGGTACCCCCGGCGTCGGTCCCAGAACCCCCCGCGGGGCCCGCGATGAACCTGGCGCCGCCGGCCTCGATGCCCAATCTGCCCGCGCCTTTGACACAGCCTTCGATCGCGGCCGTGCCGCCGGTCGTAGCACCTCCCGGCGCTGCCTCGCCCAACCAGGCCGTGTTGGCGCTGACGGCGCGTTTCGGCAAGGATTTGCCGGTGATCACCGGCGGCCTGGTATGGCGGGTGTTTTCCGACCGGCCCGATGACACCGGCAATTTCAAACTGATCCGCGAGGACCGCGGCGCGACGCCAAATATCGTCCTTCCGCCCGGCAACTATGTAGTCCACGTCGCGCTTGGGCTCGTCAGCGCGGTACGGCCTGTGACGCTGAAGGCCGAGACCGACCGCGAATCATTTGTGCTTCCGGCGGGCGGTCTGCGCATCGAGGGCCGCGTCGGAACGTCGAAGATTCCGCAGAACCAGATATCGTTCGCGATCTACAAGGGCAGCCAGTTTGAAATCGGCGAACGCGCTCCGCTGGTGCCGAACGTCGCCGCCAGCGACGTCGTATTGGTGCCGGAAGGCACCTACTACATCATTTCCAACTATGGCGACGCCAATTCCGTGGTGCGTTCGGATATTCGCGTGCAGGCCGGTAAGCTGACGGACGTGACCATTACCCATCGCGCGGCGGTGATAACCTTGAAACTCGTCAGCGACCGCGGCGGCGAGGCTCTGGCGAACACCGCATGGTCGGTGATCACGCCGGGCGGCGACGTGATCAAGGAATCGATCGGCGCATTCCCCCGTGTCGTGCTCTCCGAAGGCGAATATCGCGCCATCGCCAAGAACGAAGGCAAGGTGTATGAGCGCGCCTTCAATGTCGTCAACGGCGTTGACGGCGAGGTTGAGGTCGTCGCGCGTTGATGAACGGGCTATGATCACTGTCATAGTCTCTAATGCGCACTAACCATCGCGTGACTTAAAGTTGTCATAATCGCTGGCGCGCGCTTCCCACACCCGATTATTTACATCGCATTAAGTGCGGCTGCATTGGATAGCCTCGCGCGATCGCCTTCGCGCTGTGGGGGAATTCTATCTGTCGCCGGTGCAGTTCCGCAGCCGAAATCTAGTGCACGCCGTGATCTCGGCGCTGGCGCATTCCGGCCTGTCGCCCTTGCGGCTCGAACTTGAAATCACCAAATCGCTCTTTTTGGCGGAGACCGAGGCCAATCTTGCGATCCTGCATCAGTTGCGTGAACTTGGCGTCAGCATCTCGATGGACGATTTCGGCACCGGCTATTCGAGTCTCAGCTATCTCAGAAGCTTCCCATTCGACAAGATCAAGATCGATCGCTCCTTCGTAAAGGACATCGCCGAGCGGCCCGATTGTGTCGCGATCGTGCGCGCCATCTCCGGGCTTGGCCGCAGCCTCAACATCACCACGACCGCGGAGGGCGTGGAAATCACCCACCAGCTCGACTGATTGCGTAGTGAGGGCTGCAACGAGGTGCAGGGCTTCCTGTTCAGCGCACCGAAGCCGGCCGCCGAAATCAACGCCTTGCTGTTTAAATTCGGCGCCCGCGCATCGCAGGCGGCGTGAAGACTAAAACCGCGTCACGATGTCCGACAGCGCCGGGCGCGGGCGGTCTTCGCTCGGTTTTCCCGCCGTGCCGATGTGGATGAAGCCGGCGAGCTTTTCGTCCGCCTTCAACCCGAGGCCATCGAGCACGTCGCGGTCGAAGGCGAACCAGCCGGTCAGCCAGCACGCGCCATAGCCGAGCGCGGTTGCCGCGGTGACGATGTTCATCGCACTCGCGCCCGCCGACAATTCCTGTTCCCATGGCGGCACCTTGGGATGTGGTCTTGTAAAACTGACGATGCCGATCACCAGGGGCGCGTCGGTCAGCCGCCGCTTCTCGATGTCGATCTCGGCGGGCTGGGCGTTCGGATTCTTCCGCGCGAACACCTTCGAAATGACTTCGCCGGCGCGCGCCCGCGCGTCGCCCTCGAACACGATGAAACGCCAGGGCGCCAGTTTGCCGTGATCGGGCACCCGCGCGCCGATGGTCAGAATGGTGTCAAGCTCGGCGGTCGAGGGGCCGGGAGCTGTCATCTCGCGCGGCTTTATCGAGCGGCGGGTTTTCAGCAGCGTGATGGCATCGGGCATGTCAACTCCGTCATCTCTTAAGCCGCCGCGCTCGCTCTCTTCAGATCCGGCGGCGTCGCCTCAACGACGAGGGCTACGATCGCCTCGTCGGTCGGCATCACCTTCTGCCCGTCGCTGCCGAGCCGCCGGATCGAGACCGAATGCGTCTCGGCCTCCTTCTTGCCGACCACGAGCAGCGCCGGGATTTTCGCCAGCGAATGCTCGCGGACCTTGTAGTTGATCTTCTCGTTGCGAAGGTCGATTTCAATGCGCAGGCCCGCGCGCCGCGCCGCAGCCGCAACCACCTTGGCGTATTCGTCGCCTTCCGAGGTGATGGTGGTGACCACGGCCTGGATCGGCGCCAGCCAGAGCGGGAAGTTGCCGGCGTAATGTTCAATCAGGATTCCGATGAAGCGCTCCATCGAGCCGCAAATCGCCCGATGCACCATAACCGGCGTTTTCTTGGAGCCGTCGGCGTCGATGTAGAACGCGCCGAATCGCTCCGGCAAATTGAAGTCAACTTGCGTGGTGCCGCATTGCCAGTCGCGGCCGATGGCGTCACGCAGCACATATTCGAATTTCGGCCCGTAGAACGCGCCTTCACCGGGATTGATGGAGGTCTTGATGCGCTGGTTGTGGCTCTTGGCCTCGATCTCGGCGAGCACCGTCGCCATCACGCGTTCGGCGTGATCCCACATCTCGTCGGTACCGACGCGTTTTTCGGGGCGGGTCGATAGCTTGACGGTAAGTTCGCCCTCGAAGCCGAAATCAGCGTAGGTGGTCAGGATCAGATCGTTGATCTTGAGGCACTCCTCGGCCAACTGCGCCTCGGTGCAGAACACATGCGCATCATCCTGGGTGAAGCCGCGCACCCGCATCAAGCCGTGCATCGCTCCGGACGGCTCATAGCGATGCACTACGCCGAATTCGGCAAGGCGCAACGGCAGGTCGCGATAACTCTTCAGGCCGTGCTTGAAGATCTGCACATGGCCGGGACAGTTCATCGGTTTTAGCACGAACCAGCGTTTGTCCTCGGCCTCGTCGCCGGCCGATTGGGCCGCGAACATGTTCTCGCGGTACCAGTCCCAGTGGCCGGAGGTTTCCCACAGCACCTTGTCGAGAATCTGCGGCGCGTTGACCTCGCTGTAATCGCCGGTGAGGCGGCGGCGCATATAGGCGATCACCGCCTGGAAGACGGTCCAGCCCTTCGGGTGCCAGAACACCACGCCCGGGCCTTCCTCCTGGAAGTGAAAAAGGTCGAGCTCGCGCCCAAGCTTTCGATGATCGCGCTTTTCGGCTTCCTCGATCTGCTTGATATAGGCATCGAGCTCGTCCTGCTTGGCGAAGGCCGTGCCGTAAATGCGCGTCAGCATCGGATTGTTGGAATCGCCGCGCCAATAAGCGCCGGCCACCTTCATCAATTTGAAGGCGTTTCCGACCTTCCCGGTCGAGGTCATGTGCGGGCCGCGGCACAGATCGAACCAGTCGCCCTGGAAGTAGATCTTGATCGGCTCGTCGCCGGGAATGGCGTCAACCAGTTCGACCTTGAAGGCCTCACCCTTGTCGCGGAACACTTGCTTGGTCTTCTCGCGATCCCAGACTTCCTTGGTGAACGGTTTGTCGCGTGCGATGATCTCGCGCATCTTCTTTTCGATCGCCGAAAAATCTTCCGGCGTGAACGGCTCGTTGCGGAAGAAGTCGTAATAAAAGCCGTTCTCGATCACTGGACCGATCGTGACCTGGGTACCTGGCCATAGCGACTGCACGGCTTCGGCCAGCACATGCGCGCAGTCGTGCCGAATCAGTTCCAATGCCCGCGGTTCCTCGCGGCTGACGAACTCGATTTTCGCATCGTGTACGATCGGATCGTTGATGTCGGCCAGCTCGCCGTCGAGCGCCATCGCCACCGTACGCTTGGCGAGCGAGGGCGAGATGCCTTTGGCTATCTCAAGCCCAGTGGTGTTTTTGGGGAATTCGCGCCTGGCGCCGTCGGGGAAGGTGAGGGCGACTTTCTGCACGGGTTCGACCGGCTTCAAATTCGTGATGCTGTATTGGAATCCGGACGCGGGCGCATTCTTGTCTGGCATGGTCTTCTCCTGTCACTCACTCCTGCGAACGAGCGCAGGTAAGCGGGAAACAGCGGTATAGCAGGCGATTCGGCCGCTGCAACCGGCAAAAATCGTCACGCTGGAGAGCCTGAAAGTACCGTCAGGTCTGGTCGACGGTCACGCGCAGAGGTTGCGGAGCTGCCATTGATTGTTTAGCCTTGGCACACTTCTAGCCTTCCCGCACAATTCCAATCCTGTCATTGCCATGATGCTTCGTGCGTTCCTGCTCGTAACCTTGCTGCTCGCTTCTGGAGAATTGAGCGCCAAGTCTCCTCCTCAAAAGCCAGTTTTCGCCCCAAACCTGATGGTCTACCTGGCAAAGGGCCCGGCAAATTCGTGCGGGCCCGGCTGTGACCGTTGGATCGCGGTTGAAGGCAATCTCGATCGGAATGCCGCCGCGCGCATCCGCCGGTTCCTGCAAGGTGTAAAGGATTCAGAGCGCCCATTTTATTTCAATTCGCCTGGGGGAGCGGTTGAGCAGGCCTTTGTGATTGGGCGCTTGTTGCGAAGCCGGAAGGCCGTTGCGCGGGTCGGGCGCACGATTGTTGCCGCGTGCGGGGCTGATTCGCAGGTCGACGACGCCTGCCTTAAGATCAAGGCCGGCGGCAGCGAAGTTCCGGCTGAGATTGTGACGCGCCACGCGGTATGCAATTCGGCCTGCGCATATCTGTTTCTCGGAGCGACGACGCGCGAGGTGGCTCCTGATGCCACAATGGCGGTACATAGTTCCAAATTTTCTTTGGTCGTTAGCGGAAATCCGTCGCCGGAACTGATTACGGCCGCTACTAACCGCGGCCTGGCCCGCGCCGATCGGGAGCGCGAGGCGTTTGTTGCGGCAATGGGCATCAGCCATGAGCTCATCGATCTGATCAAGACGGTGAAATTCGAGAACGCGCACGTACTGACACGGCCGGAGCTTTAGCGCTTCGGCATCGATACGCGGTCGGTCGCTGAAACTGCTTGGATCCTGGAATCCGATGCCCGACCGTATGTTCACAAAGTCGCCCTCGCAAAGAAGGAGGATGGTGCAGTCGCGTTTCGAACGATGGAGTGGCGGCTGTTTTGCGAGAACAAGGATCGCGCGCGGCTGATGTTCGCGCGCGAATTCGACCAAGGCGCCGCAGGCACGAATTCCGTGGTCATGATGGCGGGCAGTGTGAAGCCCGTGACCTTTGGCGCCTTCCCCGCGCGAATAGGGCCATTTGAGGCATGGAGTGGGACGATCGCCTCCACCGCCATGAAGGCGGTGCTGGCCGCACCTCGTCTGCAAGTCGGGCAGGGCCGGCTGATGCCCGATGGCAAGACCAGCCAGGAGATATTCGAAATCGACACAACTGGCCTGGAGTCGGCGTGGACGCAGCTTTTTGCGTCGTGTCCCGTCGCTGCAGACAACACGAAGTCGCCGGCCTCTCTCGATCCCAAACCCGCTCCGGCACAGTGAGGGTGCGATCGTTTGCTTGAGACACCGGGCGGACTAGCTCAAGTCGCGCGCTATTGGGCTTGCGAAATAATCCGGCCGCACCCTTTTACTCGCAATGGGGACGCTCTACATGCGTTTGCATGAAAAATCCGACGTCTGACAGCCCGACTCATCGCCATTTCGCGCCCACCGCCCTGATGTTCGGAAATCTCGTGACCGGCTGCTCGGTGCTGGCGCCGGCGGGCATGCTGATTGAACTCTCTTCGGATCTGGGCGTCTCCGTTCACGCCGCGGGACTGCTGATTACCTTTGGCGCCGTGATGCTCTGTTTCGGCTCGCCGTTGACGGCGTGGCTCACGAGCCGGATCGAGCGCCGCGCCTTGCTCACGGCAACTCTGCTGGTGTTCGCGCTTGGCAATGCGGCTTCGGCGCTTGCGCCCGACTATGTGACCCTCCTGATTATCCGCTTGATCGTGCTCGGGATCGGCGCTCTCTACACGCCCCAGGCCGCCGGCACCGCCGCGCTCATCGTTGCGCCGGAAAAGCGCGGCGGCGCCATCGCCTATGTATTTCTCGGCTGGTCGCTGGCAGCCGCGGTCGGCCTGCCGCTGATCACCTTCATGACAAGCCATTATGGCTGGCGCGTCGCCTATGGCGGAATCGGCGTCATCGCAGCTCTAAGTTTTTTGCTGCTGGCGTGGCGGCTGCCGGCCGGACTGGTCGGAGCCCGTGTGGACTTGAAGACGTGGACCGATGTTGGGCGCAATCAGGCAATTGTCGCGCTGCTCGTGATCACGACGCTGACGATGTCGGGCCAGTTCGCCGTGTTCACCTTTATGGGACCCCTTCTGGCCAAGCTCACCCATGTTGGTGCGGACGCGGTCGGCGTGATATTTGCGATCTACGGCGTGTGCGGTTTCATCGGGATCGCCATTGCCAGCCGCTTCGTCGATACCTGGGGACCCTACAGGACGTCAATCGTATCGATTTCCTTGGTGCTGACCGGCATCGCCGGATGGGCCGTAAGCGCGGGCAACTATCCGCTGATGGCCTGCTCGGTCGTGATCTGGGGATTGGGCTTTGCTTCGACCAACTCGATGCAGCAAGTTCGGCTGGTGGCCGCCGCGCCCGCATTGGCCTCGGCCTCGGTGTCGCTCAACACGTCCGTGCTTTACGTGGGCCAGGCCATCGGTTCGGCGATCGGCGGCCTGTTGTATGCGCGCGAGCTCTTGTACGGCATAGGATATGCCGGGGCCGCCTTTGTTGCGCTGGCGCTGGTGATAGTGATTTCGACGAGGGCTATAGGCAAGGCGCCGGCCTGAGCCGCGCCGAGATTTTTATCGACTTGAGAACGCAAACGCATCGGCGGGGCTGCTCGCGGCGAACCGCCTGAGCCCCGGCGACGACATCTTGACCAGCACTTCCTTGATGGGTTTGTCGGTCCAGGCGTGGGTGACGTAGTCGCGATGCGTCACGCCATCGGGGGTCTTCACGAATACGACGCTGCCGGGATGCAGGGGTTCGTCCATGTCGTCCGATATGGCGATACCCTTCTCGCGCAGCATCTGAATCAGCTCCTGATCGTGCCGTTGGGTGTAACGCGTGTAGGCGCTGACGAAAAAGCCGGTGCGGTTGTTGGCGATCCAGGACGCGAACTTGTCCAACTCGCCATACACTGCGTCGAGCAGGACAACGCCACGCACGCGATTGCCCAGTCCGCCGACTTCGAGGCTCCATGCCGTCGGAACAAAGCCGCCGCTGTAGCCGACCAGAATGACCGGCATGTTCGCGAAAGCCTTGGCGGCGCCTGGGTCGCCGTAGAGCTTGGCGAGGTGATCGGCCAATTCGTTGATGAAGCGCTTGAGTCCGCCGGGTTGCCAGAACTTGCCGGCGCTGGAATCGGCGGCATCGACCGCAAGCTGCGGCGCCAGCAGCACGGCGTTGGCGCCGGAGTCGGAAATCTGTTGCGGCACGAGTTGCCGGTCGCGCACGTCGCGCTCCAGCGTAGCGCCGTTGCCGTGGAAGAATACGACAATCACGCCGGGTTTGCGGATGTCGAAAGTCTCGGGCACATGCATCAGCACGCGGTTGTCGTTAAAGGTCTCGTCCTGCCAATAAACCCTTCCGCTGTAGCTGCGGTGGCCGCGGCGGTCGCCGCTGGAAATGTTCAGGAATGGCTGGTCGGTGCGCGGATTATTGCCGAAATAGGGAAACGCCGAGGACTTCAGGCTGACCAAAGTGGTCTGATCTTCGTGCGGTGGACGCTGATACGGTACCGTCGGCGCCAGCGACGCAACGCGATAGGGGGCGGGCTGCGCCTGCGCCGTTCGCCGGCTCTGCGCATCGGAGGTGGTGGCTTGCCGTTGCAACAGACTCTCGCCGGGCGTCGGAAAGCGGTCCTTGAATGATGGTTTCGGGAAGCGGTCGTCGAACGTGTCGCCGCCCGTGCCTTGGGCGTTGGCGGCAAGGGCACCTGGACTAGGTGCCTTTCCACATTGGGCGAGGACGAACGACAGTGGGAGCAATGCTGCCAGCACAGCGAACCAGCGCAGGCGAAACGATCCGGTATGAAATTGACGGGCGCGCAACGGCGCACGCATCGCTGCGCCCGGTGATTTCACCGTGCTCACGCGATTATACGGTTTCGATTTCGGATTCGCCCCGACCATCCACCCCTTTGCCCCAACCGCCGACGACACGGCGTATGTCAGCTCGCATGTGTTGCGGTGACGTTAACTCTCCGGGAATTTCTCCCCATTCCCGGAACGACTTAAGCGAGCACGAAATCGTGTCTTGATTGGGACGGACCCGCTTCTTTTCGTTGCGTCGCGCCATATCTCGGTATCCAAACACCGAATTTGGGCCGATTTTCGATGATTGTTAACACGGCTTGAACTAGCGGAGGCCAACCGGCACCATGAAAGCATCCGGGCATGGCGCCCGAAGTGCGGACGATCATGGCGGCAATGGAAACGGGAAGCGCGGCGTGGGCCTCCAGCCGGCTCCCGGGGGGAACCACGGTTTCGGTGGTTGTGGCTACCGCCATTGTCGTGGCCGACATGGTTGGCGTCGGCGTGTTCACCAGCCTCGGTTTCCAGGTCAAGGACATCCCGTCAGGCTTTGCGATCCTCTTGCTGTGGACCATCGGCGGCGTCGTCGCGCTGTGCGGTGCGTTTTCCTATAGCGAACTCGGCGCGATGTTTCCGCGCTCGAGCGGGGAGTACAATTTCTTGAGCCGCGCCTTTCATCCGGCCTTCGGATTTCTGGCTGGCTGGGTGTCGGCCACCGTCGGCTTCGCAGCGCCAGTGGCGCTCGCCGCGATGGCGTTCGGGGAATATGGCAAGTCGGTATTTCCCGCAGCACCCCCGCTGGCGCTGGCGCTCGGCGCGGTCTGGCTCGTCTCCCTTATCCAGCTGGGCGGCGTCAGGCACTCCAGCACTTTTCAGCTGATCTCGACCATCCTGAAGGTCGTGTTGATCGTTGCCTTCCTGATCGCCGGCCTTGTGATCGGCACGCCGCAGCCGGTCTCCTTTGCGCCGCACGCCGCTGATTTTGGCTATGTCACCAGCGCGCCGTTCGCGATCGGTCTTGTGTTCGTAATGTACTCGTTCTCAGGATGGAACGCCGCGACCTACATCATCGGCGAGATGCATGATGCGAGGCAAAACCTGCCGCGTGCGCTGCTCGCGGGGACGTTGATCGTGCTCGTGCTATATGTCGCATTGAACGCGATCTTCCTGCACACCGCGCCAATCGACAAACTCGCCGGCCAGCTCGACGTCGCCCGGATCTCCGGCGGCTACATCTTTGGCGAGATCGGCGGCCGCATCGTCAGCGCGATGATCTGCATCGGCCTTGTCTCATCGATCAGCGCCATGATGTGGATCGGTCCGCGCGTGATGATGACGATGGGCGAGGACATCCCCGCGCTCAAGGTATTCGCCCGCAAGTCGGGCGAGGGTGCGCCGGCCTATGCCATCCTCCTTCAGCTCGTGGTGGCTACCTTGATGCTGTTCACCCGCAGCTTCGAGGCGGTGCTGGATTTCATCCAGTTCGCGCTGTTGTTCTGTTCGTTCTTCACCGTGCTCGGCGTCATCAAGCTGCGCATCACGCACCCCGACCTGCCACGGCCTTATCGTGCCTGGGGATACCCGGTAACGCCGGTGATTTTCCTGCTCGTGACCCTCTTCATGATGTACTATCTTGCCATCGACCGGCCGCTGCAGTCGTTCCTTGGTGCCTTGATTATGGTTTCGGGCCTTCTGATCTATGCCGTTTTTCGCAAACGGGACGATGCCGGCGCCGCGACCTCTTCGCCTATCCATCCATCAGGTCGCGAGTAGAGATGTTCCGGACGTTGAAAATCGCGGCTATGGCCGCCGCCCTGTTTCTCGCGGCTGCGCTGCCTCATTCGCGCGCCGCCGACACTGCTACTGCGGATGACACCGCGCGTTTCCTCGCGGGAATGCAGCCATCGGCGGATTCGCCGCTAATGCCGTTGACTAAGGATCCCGCCTGGCAGCACCACGCCAAGTTCTTCAATGCGGCCTTCGCGCAGCTCGAGCAGCGCCAGTTGTCGAAGATCCGTGCCTGGGCTGACGCAAATCTGGCCGCGCCGAAGCCGACCATGTTCTACATGTTCTCGGGCCCGGACTTCCTGTACGCCGACGCATTCTACGCCAAGGCCTCGACCTATGTGCTGAGCGCGCTCGAACCGCCGGGCTCGGTGCCCGATCTGACAAGAATGCCGCACGGCGGCATTGGCGCAGCGCTTTACAATGTCGAGCGTTCGCTCGGCTCGATCCTGAGCTTTTCCTTCTTCATCACCAAACAGATGAAGGTCGACCTGCACGCCGGGCAGCTCAACGGCACGCTGCCGATCCTCTATGTGTTCCTGGCGCGCTCCGGGAAAACCATTCGAAACGTCAGCCCGGTCGCGCTTGACGACAAGGGAACGGCGTATTTCGCCAACGAAAATCCCGGTCCGAACGCTGTGCGCGGGGTAAGGATCGTGTTCGCCGGCAGCGACGGCGTGGAGAAGACGCTGTTTTATTTTTCGACCGATCTTTCCAATCCCGGCGTCAGGGCGTCTGGTTTCCTGAAATTCTGCTCGACGCTCGCGCCCGGCAACAGCCTGATCAAGAGCGCGTCCTATCTCTTGCATTCCGGCAACTTCACCACGGTGCGCGATTACATTCTTGCCAACAGCGCAACCATCATTCAGGACGATTCCGGCATTCCGCTTGTCTACTACAGCCCTAAGAAGTGGCGCTTCTTCCCGTTCGGCCGCTACGCCGGACCGATCGGCGAATTCCCGGGAAGATATCAGGAATCCTATGCCGAGCTGTTCCGCCGTGCACAGCCGATGGATTTCGGCATCGGCTATCGCTGGCGCTCGCATGAATCAAATTTGCTGCTGTCGGTCAGACTTCCTGACGACGTTTCCGCAGTCCCCGAGCAGACGTCGTCGACCGACACTCCGCCGCCGAAACCGCCGCGTCCGCGCAAGCCGCGCCCGCCGGCGCCCGTCGAGCCGACGTCGCGAAGCTTCCTCTGGTTTCGCTAGATCATGATCCGAATAGATTGGGGCGAACGACTGCCTTACCAGCGCACGGTCTGGCTCGGCTCGATGATTGCACTCGTGGTTTGCGGATTCGGATTTCGACTGAAGTAGTGGCCGAGCGCGACGATGAAGACGACGATCGCAAGTGCGACCAGCAAATCGATCTGCCGGCGATCTTGACCGCTTCCGCGGATTTTCCAGCCCATCGTTGACGTCCTCCCGGGAAGACATCGATCCAATGCGGTTACAAAACGCTGGTTCCGCTGATTTGGCAACGCATTTCAATTGAATGCGGTGCAATAAACCTGGCGGTCTTAGGGGCCGTTAACGCCGCGCCAGCGTCCATATCGCCATGGCAGGTACCACCGCGCACCTGGGGGTTTCGTCAGCGGAACATTGTCGATGCCTGAGGTGCCCCAGGGATGACAGCGCAACAGCCGCGCCAGCGTCATCCATCCGCCGCCCCACAATCCAAAGCGTTCGATCGCCTCATCGCCATAGACCGAACAGGTCGGCAGATGGCGGCAATTATATCCAACAAGCGGCGACAGCGTGTGCCGATAGAGCCAGATCAACGCGCGTCCTCCGTTGCGCGGCAGGCGGGCGGCGGCGTGGGAACACGCCATACAATGCTGTGACAATGAATGCTTCATGGGCTGCGCGCTGCAATCCTGTACGGGATTTGCGTGGTTCCCGAGCATGGAACCCGTGCTTGGAAGTAATTGTGCCACAGTTTTGGAAATATCAACGTTCGGGTGGCGTCGCAGCAAAGGTTCTATGGACGATTCGGTACGCCACGCTTACCTTTTCGCAACGCCGGGATGACAAAATCATTTCGCGTTGAATTCGGGGCCGGTGCGAGCGCGTGTTCTTGGGACGAATTCTTGGGGCCTGCGGGGAAGGAACCAAATTGAGGCTTGTGAGATCGCTCACATCGGCGGTCTGGCGCTGCTAGGCGCTGCCGCCCTTTGTTTCGCGGTGGCCGGCTTCGTCGCCACGCCCGGCGGCTCGGCGCATGCGGGAGATACTCTCGAAGAGCGCAAACTGCCGATGCAGTTCAGCTGGGTCGCCTGCGAGCCCAATTGCGGTGGCTGGGTCAGCGCGGTCGGCATCGTGACCTCGGACAGCCCAAAGGATTTCGACGAATTCGCGCGAGGTCGCGTCCTCCGCGGCGCGACCATCGTGCTGGATTCCAGCGGCGGTTCAGTCAACGACTCCATCGCGCTCGGCCGGCGCTTTCGCGATCTCGACGCGATGACTACCGTCGGCATCAGCGTACAGACCCACAATGCGCAGCGGCGACCGTGCTAGCCATTGTCCCCGAAGCCTATTGCGAGTCGATGTGCGTGTTCCTGTTGCTGTCGGGCAAGACCCGCTACGTGCCGGAAGCCGCTCATGTCAGGGTGCATCAGATCTGGATGGGCGACCGGGCCGACGATGCCAGGGCCGCCAGCTACTACCGCCGAGGATCTGATGATCGTCGAGCGCGATATCGGCCGTCTCGCCAAATATACTTTCGACATGGGTGGTGCGGGCGATTTGTTGTCGTTGTCGCTGAACGTGCCGCCATGGGAAGATCTGCATGAATTGTCGCGGGAAGAATTGCGGCTGACCAATCTCGTGACCACCGACGCTGTGGCCGAAGTGCTGCCGCACACAGTCGGATCGATCGTGCCGGTGGCCGTTCTCAGCGCAAAGCCCGTGCAGGATCGCTTGGTAAGCAGCTCCGCGGATGACGAACCAGCCCCGCCGGCCGCAAAATCCACCTAGACGACCGAGGCGCTGGCGCCGACCGGCGGCATCGGGGCCACGCCGGCGCAGTAGAGGCATAATAGCCGGAGATCATCATTCCGCGTTCGCGCTTCGCACGCCCGGAAATGCAGTTGCAATTCCCTGTTTAAGCCGAGACCGGCTGGGCGGCCTTCGCCTCGATCTGGCCGATCGCGTCGACCACGGCATCGAAGGTCAGCATGGTCGAGGCATGCCGCGCCTTGTAGTCGCGCACCGGCTCGAGAAACGCGATATCGGCCCATTTGCCTTTCGGGGGAGGTCCGTTTTCCTTCAACATCTTGCGGACGGTCTCGCGTAATTCGCGCAATTCGCTCGCAGTCGAGCCGACGACGTGGCTCGCCATGATCGAGGATGAGGCCTGGCCGAGCGCGCAGGCCTTCACCTCATGGGCAAAATCGGTGACGACGGGGCCGTCCATCTTGAGGTCGACCTTGACGGTCGAGCCGCACAGCTTGGAATGAGCGGTGGCGCTGGCGTCCGGGGTGGCCAACCGGCCGAGCCGGGGGATATTGCCGGCCAGTTCAATGATCCGTTTGTTGTAGATGTCGTTCAGCATAGATCGATATCTCGGGGTCCCGGGCTCAATCGCCCCGGCGATCGCCCTTGGCGGCTGTGGTGCATAGCCCTATATATGGTCGGCAATGGCGGAAATACAGCCGCTATTTCTGCGGCCCGAGTAAGAACCCATTTGGCCGCAAGGATGATATAATGGGACTCAGGCGTCCGGCGGCACGCCGCCCCGTCTGCCGGTGACACTCCGGTCCGGTCAGGACCGGTCGAACGGAGTTGACATGGACGCATTGATCAAATCCCTCCGCCCAGGCAAGGCCCCGGCTTCGGATATCAAGCCTGCCGACGCCAAGCTGCCGGAAGCCCGGCCCGCCGAACTCGACCCGTCCGAATTCCTGGCGGCCGCGGTTCGCCCCGACCAGCCCCGTCCGTCGCGGGCCGAGGCGGAAGCTGCGGTGCAGACCTTGCTCACTTACATCGGCGAAGACCCCGATCGCGAGGGGCTGCTTGATACGCCGCGCCGGGTGGTCGAGGCCTTCGACGAGCTTTATCAGGGCTATCATCAATGTCCGGCCGAGGTGCTCAATCGTACCTTTGGCGAAACCGCGGGCTATGACGACTTCGTGCTGGTTCGCGACATCGAATTCACCTCGCAATGCGAGCATCACATGATGCCATTCTACGGCAAGGCGCATATCGCCTATACGCCGGTGGAGCGGGTGGTGGGGTTGTCGAAGCTCGCGCGGCTGACCGACATCTTTGCACGCCGGCTGCAGACCCAGGAGCATCTGACCGCCCAGATCGCCGCCGCCATCGACGAGATTCTCAAGCCCCGCGGCGTTGCGGTGATGATCGAGGCGGAGCATACCTGCATGTCGGTGCGCGGCGTCGCCAAGCATGGCGCGCTGACGTTCACCAGCCGCTTTACCGGTATGTTCCGCGACAATCCGGCGGAGCAGGCGCGTTTCCTGAATATGGTGCGAGGGCCGCAGCGCTAAAGCGTTTTCGAGCGAAGTGGGCCCGGTTCGCGTAAAGAAAACGCGTCAATACATAAAGAACTAGAGCGCCGGTTCTGATTCGATCAGAACCGGCGCTCTAGTCCTCGCCTTTTCAATTGTCGAGGACCGATCCGTGTCCACATCACCCGAACCCAACGACCTCGAAGAGGGGCTTGCGTTCAAGCCAAAATTCGACGCCGCAGGCCTTGTGACCTGCGTGGCGACCGACGCTGCGACGTCCGAAGTGCTCATGGTCGCGCATATGAACGAAGAGGCGCTGCGCAGGACAATTGCAAGCGGAGAGGCCTGGTACTTTAGCCGCTCCCGCAAATCGCTATGGCGCAAGGGCGAAACTTCCGGTCACGTCCAGCGGGTCGTCGAGATGCGCACCGATTGCGATCAGGACGCGGTCTGGATCCGGGTCGAGCAGTCCGGTGCTGCCTGCCACACCGGCAGGCGCTCCTGTTTTTACCGAAGGGTCGAGGCAGGCGAGGGCGGGACGCGATTGTCGTTCGTTGATGCGGACAGGGTGTTCGACCCAAAGGCGGTTTATCGCAAATGATATCCGCCCGGCGGGCATTTTACTCTGGCTTGTTCCGGCGTGACACCATCACGGCATGAGCGAGCACAAGCGGTTGATTCAGGCTTCCGTCGAGTTTTAGAGCGTGCTCCGCGAAGGTGTCGAACCCCGGCGGCAGCATGACTCCATCCAGAGCCGAGCGTGTGAAGATATGACGGCACCTATCGGGATTTCGCTCGAACCAGTTCGGATCGTCAAAGGTGCCTCCACACAGGCCGAGAATGTCGGGAAAGCGTTCCAAATCCAGGTAGATCGTGGTGCCACATCTGCCGCAGAAATTAACCGTTACACGTTTGCGGCTTGTATCCGACTGATGATCATAGTGCCGCAGGACATGACCCGAGAATGCGATGTCCTGTCGCCGGAATATAGGTTCGACCAGAAAGGCCGAACCCGTAATCTTTTGGCAAAACGAACAATGACAGATCGTGATGCGCACCGGCTCCGCAATCGTTCGATAGCGGACATCTCCACACAAGCAGCCGCCCTCATGAATCTCGGACATTGCGGAATCGCCAGTGCTACAAGATTAAGTCACCTTTCTCGAGGTGCGGCTGAAAGGCGACTGCTGCAATCGGCTATAAAGCCAATCGCGGAAACAATGTATCTCCTGTCGCCGTTGGCTGCCTTTCGCCATCACCAGAAAATAGCTCACGTCCAGCGGTAGAACCACCTTGAATGGCCTCACAAGGCGACCGGCGGCCAGGTCTGCTTCGGCCAACACCATTCTCCCGAGCACCACGCCAGCTCCATCGATGGCCGCTTGAAGCGCCAACTCGGCGAGGCTGAATCTGGCGCCGCGCTGGGCGGTCACTTGGGTTGCCCCGGCGAGTTTGAGCCATCTTTCCCACGAGCTATGCTCGCTCTCACCCGGAATTGAGATATCGTGCAGCAGGCGAAACTTTCTCAAGTCGTCGGGCTTCCGCAACCGTCCCTTCGCCTTGAGCAGTTCTGGCGAGCACAGAGGCGCCAATTTCTCGGCGAACAGCGGTTCAACATAAAGGTCCGGGTAATTTCCGCGGCCCAATCTTATCGCCAGGTCGACGTCGTCCCGCCTGAAGTCTGCAAGACCGACGGTTGCGGAAATTCGCAGGTCAATGTCGGGATAATGGTTGGTAAAATCCCCCAGGCGGGGCAGCAGCCACTTCGAGGCGAATGACGGCGCCACGCTAATGGTCAAGGTTCTGTCCACGGAAGCAGCAATTCTGCTGCGACTAGTCGCTCGCGCAAGCGCCTCTAGCCCCGCCTGTATGTCCGGCAGCATTCTGGTCGCCACTTCTGTGAGGGCAACGGACCGCTTGTTCCTCGCAAAGAGAGAGTGGCCCAGCAGCTCTTCGAGTAAACGAATCTGCTGGCTCACAGCGCCCGGCGTGACGTTCAATTCCTCAGCAGCCCGGCTGAAGCTTACGCGACGCGCCACGGCCTCGAAGGCACGCAATGCGCTGAGAGGTGGCAGCGTCCCTGACATCATCGGATGTTAGCAATGCTAAACAGACTTGTAAAAAGATATCGCTACTAAAAAGATCGGGAATGCAGCACCATCCCGGCGCAAACAGGCCTGCAGCGGAGTCGCTCAATGGAGCACGTTGAGACCTTGATTGTCGGTGGTGGTCAAGCCGGTCTGGCCATGAGCCACATGCTGAAGCGGCGCGGGCGGCCCCATCTCGTGCTTGAACGGCACCGTGTCGCCGAGCGCTGGCGAACGGAGCGATGGGACGCGCTTCGCTTTCAGTTCCCGAACTGGTCGGTGAGCTTGCCTGAGTTCCCGTTCCCGCACGCAGACCCTGATGCGTTCGCGACAAGCGGCGAGATTCTTGATTACATCCTTGCTTACGCTGACTTCGTGTCTCCGCCCATCCGCTGCGGTGTCACCGTGACAGCATTGCGTCAGAATCAATCCGCATCTCATTTCATAGCCGAGACCTCGGAAGGCCCCATCGAGACGCGTAATGTTGTTGTGGCAAGCGGGCCATATCAGCGCGCGGTAATCCCGAAATTATTGTCGGATGACGCTCGCGTCCTTCAGTTACATGCCAGTCGTTATGCCGCACCAAGTCAACTTCCCCCTGGCGCGGTGCTAGTCGTTGGTTCCGGCGCCTCTGGCGCGCAAATCAGCGAGGAGTTATGTCGCGCTGAACGCCGCGTTTTTCTTTCCACTGGCCGACATCGTCGCATGCCGCGTCGATACCGAGGACGCGACCTCATTTGGTGGTTGTACGCTCTGGGTTTGGATCAAACTCCAGTAGAGATGCGCGGACCCGACCGCGCGCTTCCCCTAATTACAGGCGCGTATGGGGGTCACACTATCAACTTCCGCGAGTTCGCTGAGTTCGGCGTCACATTGCTGGGCCGCGTGAAATCGGCGAAGGGCGATACTCTCGCAATATCACCGGACCTGGCGGAAAACCTGGAATATGGGGATCGCGCTTACCTCGCCTTTCTGGATCTTGTCGACGCACATGTTCAACGGCATCATCTGCATTTCCCCGAAGAACCCGAAGCGAGAACGATACGGCCGGACCCGACTTGCGTGGCGCAACCGCTTACCGAGCTCGATCTTCGATCGGCGGGCATAAGTTCAGTGATCTGGGCAACTGGCTACGGAGTCGATTTTAGCTGGATCAGCGTCGGGGTGCTGGACGCGCGCGGCGAGCCAATTCACCGCGGCGGCATAACTGGTGTCCCCGGGATGTACTTTCTTGGCCTGCAATGGTTGTCCAAAATGAGCTCATCCTTCTTGGCCGGGGTCGGGGACGACGCGGCACGGCTCGCGGATCACATCGCCGCGCGCGCTCGGTGTGAGTCTTCTCAGATCGATGGTCAAACAGCTGCAACCGGCATCTCTTAACCCGCCATTAACCATAATCACCCCAGTGTGAGCTCGGCCTGGGCGTCAGTGGGAGCTTTCGAACGGGCAGGGTGGGTCGTTTCGCGGGGAGCGGAGACCAAGTATGTCGGTCGACACATCGAACGCCACGGCGACGCCAGGTGTCGATCCGTCGCGCCTGCGGGTCGCCGGCGCGATCAAGCAGGCGGCTAGCACCAGCGGCACCAGCTTCGAATATCTGCTCACGACCGCGAAGATGGAATCGGATTTCAATCCGACGGCGGGGGCCTCGACCTCTTCGGCACGCGGGCTGTTTCAGTTCATCGACCAGACCTGGCTCGGCACCGTCAAGGAAGCCGGCGCCCAGTTCGGTTACGGCCAATACGCCGATGCCATCACCAAATCCTCCGATGGTTATTATTCGGTCAGCGATCCCACCGCGCGTCGGGCGATCATGAAGCTGCGCGATGATCCGGACGCGGCATCCGCCATGGCGGCCGTTCTGACCCAGTCCAACAGTTTCAAGCTCACCGGAATGATCGGCCGTCGTCCAACCGACAGCGAATTGTACATGGCGCACTTCATGGGCGTTGGCGGTGCGGCGAAGCTGATCGCCAATGCCGAGGACAATCCGCAGGCCTCCGGCGCGCGGCTGTTTCCCAATGCCGCGGCGGCCAACCGCTCGATCTTCTATGAGCGCAGCACCGGGCGCGCCCGCAGCGTCTCCGAAGTCTATTCGGTGCTGTCGCAACGCTATACCAGCGCGGCCGCTTCGCTGGCCACCCGCAACGCGATGGCCTCGGTCGGCGGAGACATCAAGCCGAGCGTAGCCGTTGCGAGCGCAGCGCCAGCCGCGCCTGCGATCGACAACGTAACTTATCTTTCGAGCTTTCCTGAAGCTCGAACCGCCACGCCGGTCACGGTTGCTTCGGCGACGCCAACCTTAAATCCTGCGCCGGCCGAACCGGTCTTCCGTTCGCTGTTTCAGGTTGGCGCCCAGCCGGTCTCGCAGGCGGTACGGGAATTGTGGGGTAACGGCTCGTCGCTGACCTCCGACAAGCCGGCCAATTCCGTCGCTGTGGCCTCGGCGGCAACCGTTGCGCCGCCGCCCGCAAGACCTGCAAATGGCGGCCTGCTTGATCTCTTCAGCGACCGCAACGGGACGTTCAGCGGCTAAGACGCCGATGCTGGGGAGGCGCAGTCGTGCCCGCACCGCTGCGCTGTCCGGTGCGCCATCTTGAGCCATGCTTCCATTCTTCGGAAGTCGCGCGGATGCCCGGCTCCTATGGCGATGAGGAACCAAGGGAAATACAGCGATAGCCCCCAACAGAAAACTATTTTTCTGGCCGGTTCATCGGCTAAGCTCCCCGCCGGGACTGGTCTGGATATTCCATCGTGAGGCTGTCCGGCCCGTTGGGGGGACGCGATGCCAATAGCGTGGTTTCCTGGTCGGCTTCTGATCTGGTTTTTCGCCGTGACACTCGCGGCGGCTGCGTCGCCGGCGCGCGCGGATAAACAATATTGCACGCCCGAAGCCTACCTGCCGGCGCAGATCGAAGCGTCGATGAAGGTGTGCGACGCGATGATCGCTGACAAGCGACACCTCTTGCGCGATCATATTCAGGCCTATGAAAATCGCGGTGACCTCTACATGCGAAAGGGTCAAATCGACGCCGCCATGCAGAACTATGATCAGGCGGTGGCGCTGCTTGCAAGGGCCACTAAACTTACCGAATCCATCTTCGATAAATCGACGCCGACGTCGGTTGATAAGATCAGTGCCGCGTCCGTGTTCTACCAGCGTGGCATGGCTTGGCGCCGACAGGGTCAAAACCAGCGCGCCATCGACGACTACGCCAGGGCCCTGCAATACCGCGACGACGCCCAAGCCTTTTGGCGCCGCGCCGAGGCCTATCAGGGTATCGGCCAGATCGACCAGGCGATCCGGGACCTCGACAGGGCCGTCTCATTGGGAGGCGACAACGGAAATTTCCTTGTCGAGCGGGGCCTGGCCTACAACAGGAAGGGAGATTTCGACCGGGCGATCGCCGATTTCGATAGGAAGATTTCTCTGCAGCCGCAAGACGCGGTCGCGTTCAACGGCCGCGGCGTGGCGTATCTGGCGAAGCGTAACGTCGATCGCGCGCTAGAAGACTTCGACAAGGCAGTAGCGATCTGGGCCACGACCGCAGAATTTCGGGACAATCGCGGGCTCGCGCTCGTCAGGAAGGGCGACAACGCCGGCGCGATCGCGGAGTTCGACAAGGCCATCGATTTGGCGCGTAGTGATAGTGAGAAGAAACGCGAATTGGCCGACTACTACGTCCATCGCGCTGAAGTCCTCGGAGCCAGGGGGGAGTGGCTGAGAGCTCTGGAAGATTATCAGAGTGCGCTAACTTTGAACGCCTTTCACGCCAAGGCACTGGCCGGACGCAACTCAGCGCGGCTCGCGCTCACCGCGATATCCAGGCCGCCTGCTGCGCCCGGTCTGCCCGCGCCCCAGGCGGCGGTCACAGCTGTAGGGCCCGCCCCGGAGAAACCGCAGGCGCCGGCGGTTGCCGAGCGACGTGTCGCCCTTGTCATTGGCAACTCCGCCTACAAGAACGTTCCGCTGCTACCGAACCCGGTGCGCGACGCAACCTCGGTCGCGGACGCGCTTCGCCGCAACGGTTTCCAGACCGTGACGCTTCATACTGATTTGCCCAAGGAAAAGCTGGTCGACGCGCTACGCAACTTCGCCCAACTCGCGGACACCGCCGACTGGGCGTTGGTGTACTACGCCGGACACGGCATGGAGATGGGTGGGTCGAACTATTTGATCCCGGTCGATGCGCGGCTGGCAACTGACCGTGACGTTGGTTTTGAAGCGGTTCCGCTGGATCAGGTGTTGAGTGCGGTCGATGGCGCGAAGAAGCTGCGGGTAGTGCTGCTGGACGCCTGCCGCGACAATCCGTTCGCCAACCAAATGCGTCGAACGCTGAACACGGCGAGCCGCTCTATTGGTCGCGGACTGGCGTCAATCGAGCCGGAAAGCGGGACGCTCGTCGTTTATGCCGCCAAGCACGGCGAGACCGCGCTCGACGGCGACGGCGCCAACAGCCCGTTCGCGACCGCCTTTATGAAGAATATCCAGACGCCCGGTCTGGAAGTGCGGCGGATGTTCGATTTTGTTCGTGACGATGTCATGGAAATGACGAAGCACCGGCAGCAGCCCTTCAGCTACGGGTCGATCTCGGGGAGGCAGGATTTCTATTTCGTTTCGGCGAAATAGGGTTGCGTAGGGTCTCTGCGTTTTAGACAGCCCCGCCGCAGCTCTTAACAAAAGGTCAATAAAACCAGCCCCTTATGGTGAACGCTTTGTTAAGCGTCGTGGTTTATTTTGTCTTGCAGCGACATCACTTGGCGGTGTCGAAGGTTGCGTAAGCCGGCAGGGCAATGATCGTTCGGCAGTTCATCAATTGGATCAAGACGGCCCCCGCCGGCGAGCGGGCCGAGGCCACGCGGTCTCTGGCGCGGGCCTGGCTGATTTCCGATCTCACCGAAGAAGACCGTGCCGCGGCGGAAGGCGCGCTGTTGATGCAGCTCGACGATGCCTCGCCGCTGGTGCGCCAGGCCATGGCCGAAGTGTTTGCGCGCAGCGCCGAGGCGCCCGCCGCCATCGTCCAGGCGCTGTCGCTCGACCAGCCCTCCGTGGCGCTGCCCGTCCTCGAACATTCGCCGCTCCTGATCGATGCCGATCTCGTCGACATCGTCGCCACCGGCAACAGCGAAACCCAATGCGCGATCGCCCGCCGCATCCATCTTCCGGCTTCGGTCTGTGCCGCCATCGCCGAAGTCGGCGCGGCGGAGGCGGCGCTGGAGCTGATCGAGAACCCCTATGCGGAGCTCGCGCCGTTTTCCTGGGACCGCATCGTCGAGCGCCACGGCCATCTCGCCGCGATCCGCGAATCGATGCTGGTGCTCGAAGATCTGCCCGCGGCAACCCGCGTTGCCCTTGTCGCCAAGCTATCGGAAACGCTGGCGCAGTTCGTCGTCGCCCGGAACTGGCTGAGCGCCGATCGCGCGGGTCGCGCCGCGAGCGAGGCGCGCGACCGCTCGACGGTGAATATCGCGGCCGTCTCCCGCGGCGAGGACATGCGCGGCCTGGTGCAGCATCTGCGCGAGACCAGCCAGCTCACTGCCGGATTGATCCTGCGCGCCTTGTTGTCGGGCAATCTCGAATTGTTCGAGGCGACGTTGGCGGAATTGTCCGGCCTGCCGCCTTCGCGCGTCTCCGCGCTGCTGCATGACCGCGGCGGCGTCAGCCTGCATGCGTTGCTCAAACGGGCAGGACTGCCGGAATCGACATTCGCGGCATTCCACGCCGCGCTCGAAGTCAGTCATGAAACCGGATTTGCCGATACGCTCGGCGGTGCGGCAAGATTGCGACGCCGCATGGTCGAGCGCGTGCTGACGCATTGCGAAACCGACCGGCAGGCCACCGAGCCGTTGCTGATCCTGCTGCGGCGCTTTGCGACGGAATCGGCGCGGGAAGAAGCCCGCATGTTCTGCGACGAGCTGATCGCCGAGGAGGCGATTGCACCGGTGCCAGCACGGCCTGATCGCGGCTTAGGAAATTCTGCCGGATTTGTCATTCCGGGGCGCGCGTCAGTGCGAACCCGGAATCTCATCCCAAAAGCTCTGGATTCCGGGTCCACGCCTGCCGGCGTGTCCCGGAATGACGGTCACGTTCAATCCGCTGGCGCGATGCTGGGGGCCATGACGGCTTCGAGGTGCTCGGGCCGGTCGCGGTTGACGTGGGCGAGGTATTCGTCGGCGACGCCGCGCAAACGCCGGCTGAGTTCGCTCGCTACGCTGATGGTGTCGAGCTTGGTGCGCTCGAGCACGATGGCCTGAATGGCGTTGATGTGATGGGCGAGCAGTTCGGACGGCACCTTGGCCAGGTCCGGCGCGTGTTCGATGATCCGGCAGAGGCTTTCGGCGGCAGCACCTGCGGAGGGAAAGCCGAAGGTTGCGGCATCGCCCTTGATGTCATGGGCGGCGCGGAAAAGCTCGTCGCGCGTCGCGCCCGTAAACCCATCCTTCATGAACGGCGGCATGGGCGGCAGCGAGCCGATCGGTTTCGACAACCATCCACTTCTTGAATTCGCCCGACAAGTCGGCAAGCGCCTTCTCTGCGCGCGCGACGGGATCATCGCGATCTTCGTCGGCGACACGCCGCAGCACCTTGCGCAGCGGGTTCGGCTGCGTGATGACCTGATGATCGGCGAATTTCTTGACTTCGATCAGATCCGACTTGTTCTTGGCCATGGCGTTTTCAATCTCCGGCGCTAGATCGAGGAGCGGGCCTTGTCGAGCAGCGACGGCTGCTGGAGGACTTCCACCTCGCCGCCGAGGCGGCGCTCTGGTCCGATATAGGCAGCGTTGGTGTTGCGCCGGCGGTCCGGGCCGAAATAGGTCTTGGTCTTGATGAAGGGACGCGGATTGGCGACGACGTTGAGGATGCGCTGGTAAAGTCCCTTGGCGGAGATCGGCTTGGCGAGAAATTCGGTCACGCCGGCGTCGCGCGCCACCGTCACGCGCCGCTTCTCGGAATGGCCGGTCAGCATGATGATGGGGGCGTAGGGGTTGCCCTTCGATTCCGGCTGCCGGATCATCTGCGCAAGCTCGAGGCCGTCGAAAATCGGCATCGCCCAGTCGGTGATGACGATGTCGGGAACGTAATGGGTGTACATCTCGAGCGCGGTCGCGCCGTCCTCGGACTTCATAGACCTCGCGTGCGCCGAACGAGTGCAATAACGTCCGCAAGATGCGGCGCATGTGCGGATTGTCGTCGCAGACTAGAAATCGCAACTTATTGAAATCGATGCGAAACATGGCCGGCCTCACGGGCATACCGGCGAAGACGGGTATTACCCAGCGTTAACCATATCCCGGCCCCGTTAACGAATGGTTGCGAAGAAGGTGGCCGCGCCGCTCAAAGTCGCGAGCGGAAGGTCGGGAGCGGTTCGACGAGGAGCGCGCCGAAGCCCTGGATCAGTAGCCGAACTGCTCGCGCAAGATTCGCTCTTCGAGGCTGTGGCCGGGATCGAACAGCATCCGCATCGAGATGGTCTTGTCGGACAGTACTTCGACGCGGCGGACGTCACGCGCTTCATCGTGATCGGCCACCGCCGCGACCGGGCGCTTGTCACCTTCGAGAACCTCGATGACGACGAAGGCGGAGTTGGGGAGGAGGGCGCCGCGCCAGCGCCGCGGCCGGAACGGGCTGATTGGCGTCAGCGCGAGCAGGGCGGCGTTGATCGGGAAGGATCGGTCCTTGTGCCGAAAGGTTGTAGGCGGTCGAGCCCGCGGGCGTTGCCACCAGGACGCCGTCGGCGATCAGCTCGGGCATGCGTTCGTGTTCGTCGATCAGGATGCGCAGGCGCGCGGCCTGATGGGTCTGGCGAAACAGCGCGACCTCGTTGATGGCGTGGTGCAAGTGTACGACGCCACGCTCGTCGGTGGCCCGCATCAGAAGTGGATTGATCAGCGTTTCGCGCGCGGCTGCAAGGCGCGCATGCAGATCGTAGGAGCGAGAATTCATTCATCAGAAAGCCGACGGTGCCGCGATGCATGCCGTAGATCGGCTTGCCCGAGCGCATGTGCTGGTGCAGCGTTTGCAGCATCAGCCCGTCACCGCCGAGCGCGACCACGACATCGGCATCGGCCGGATCGTGGTTGCCGTAGAGCCCGACCAGCTGCGCGAGCGCCGCTTGCGCCTCCGCGCTGGCGCTCGCGACGAAGGCGATCTTCTCGTATCGCTTGGGCGTGGTCATGGGATTGCGGGCTCACATGGGCGCCGATGAAAGCATTGCGCCGAGGTCGTCTATACGACCTTGCCGGTGCTTGTCGAGATGATCGAACCGGTCCGGCTTACTAAAGTGTTTTCAAGCGAAGTGGAGACCGGTTCGCGTCAAGAAAACGCGTCAAATCAAGAATTCGGGGCTCCGTTTCGATTCAATCGAAACGGAAAAGGCTCTAGCAAAAGCAAATCGGGCGACCGCTCAAAGCGATCGCCCGATGTTTTCTTGGACTGGTTTAGCTCCGGCCGCCGTCCCGGCCATCAATATTTGGCGATGATCGCTGTGGGGCTGAAGCGATAGTTGACGCCCACCTTGACCTGGCTGATTGCGCCGCTGTCTCGTATGATCGAGACGCCATCGTTTGCCACTCCGGTGCGGGAACCGAAATCGATATAGTCCCACTCCGCTTTGGCCGACCAGTTTTTGCCGAGATCGAACTCGGTACCGAAGCCGACCACGACGCCGCTGCGGTTGCCGCTGGAGCTGAAGCCGCTGGTAACGCCTCCAGCTGGGTTTCTGCACGGGCCGAGCGTGAACCCGTTGATTACCGCCCCGTTGAGCGGCCCAAAGATGCAGCTGACGTTGACACTGTCGTCAGACCAGGCGCCGCCTGCCTTCACGTAGTACAAAGTCCGTTCCCACGAATATCCGAGGCGGGCCGCCAAAGTCCCCACCCAGTTCGACGTGTCCTGGCAATTCAGGATAGTCGCGAAGCTGTTGGTGGCGGGGGTGCAGCCCCTGCTCCCGTGGAGGTTGGTTGCGCCAAGGTCGCCCTCAACGCCGAGCACCCAATTATTTGGCATCTGGTAATTGTAGCCGACGGTACCGCCGCCAAGCGCACCAAGCACACGCGGGTTGTTACCGGTGTTGAATGGATCTGCGAACCTGACATCGGTATTTCCGTATTCCATGCCAAGGAAGCCGCCGACATAGAAGCCGGTCCAGTTGGTCGGAGGAATAACGGCGCCCCTAGCCTTGACCGGAGCTTTGGTCGGCATCACGGCGGCGATCATCTCGGGCGTGAACTGATAGCGCAGGCCGGCGTTGCCGGTCCAACCGTCGATATTGCTGCCATTGCGGTAGTCGAGCCGCACGAAGCCAAGCCAACCGGTGTTGGCCATCTGACCGGCGAGGCCAAGCGAGTACTGACCGTAGGTTCCGACGCGCGTGGTGCTATTGGTGCCGGTCAAAGAGATCGGGGTCGGGGGGACAGTATTCACGACGGCGTTAAGACTTGTTGCAGTAGACGTGACGTTGCCGGCGAATTCGTGGAACACGCTCACCGAGCCGAAGGGCTGCCAGATCATGTTGCCCGATGTAACGGTCGTCCCGGCCCGCAGGCTGACGCGGCCGATTTCGCTATCGATCGGGCTCGTTCCGTAGGTTGTGACAATTCCCTGTCCGATCACACCGCCACTTACGTTGAACCCATCGACGTTTGTCCTTGACCAGATGAAACCTGCGGAGGGTTCGATGAACCAGTTATCAGCCAAGGCGTAATTGTATCCGGCCGACGTCGAAACCGAAACGCCGCGCGCGCCGACCTGCTGGCCGAACAAGCCGACCGTAGGCTGAGTAAGCGTGGCGCTGTAGAATTCCTCGCGCACCATGATGTCAGCAAAAAAACGGCCATGCGTCGCAACCAGGTAGGTGCCTAGGAACGGTACCTCGAAGTTGGTGACGCCGCCGGAATTGTCGGTCGCATGCGACGCCAGATAGCCCGCGGTGGTGCCGAGATGGACGTTCCAGCCGGCCCAGTTGAGCCGGGAAATGTCCTGCCCGACCTGCATACCACTGAAGGTTTCGTGCACGCTCCCCGGGCAGTTGGAAGTCGACTGGGTATTAAAACCAGGATTGGTGGGGGCGTTTAGAGTGCCGGTTGCAGTCGAGGTAAACCTGTTGGTGACTTCACCGCCAACGCCGCGAACCCACACCCCCCCACCGGGCTGATCCGGCTTCGGGTCGCTTGGCGCCGAGACGAAGGCGCTGCCTTGCTGGGTCAGGAAGGCGGTACTGAGATTTCCCAAAGCGCCTGCGAACGAACCGGAAGCGGCTCCGCCGGCGCTTGCGATGGCGGTAAATTGCGGCCCGAAGACGGGGGCGCCGGGTCCTGTGGCGGTGCTCACGCACTGCGCGAAAGCCACCGAATTTGATGAAACCGCGATCGCGAAGGCGAATCCTGCCCAAACGTGACCCTTGCGCGCCAGCCCCATGCTCAATGCCCCTCAACAACCGCATAAATTACGCTGATCACTCTACGTTAAAGTCGTTGGGGTCGGAAGTTCTTAACAAATGATTACGCGTGCGCGCCGCCCACTATTCCGGGGCTTGTGTCATTCGGGCAACATTACGGCATCACCCCTTCGCAACCGTGGCGTGATGCGGGTCACATTACATCAGCGCATTTCGCTCCATGCTCGATAGTGCGGGGACCGATGAAGCCGCAAGGTCGTTTCGTTCGTCTGCTTTCCCCGGTGAACTGTTGGGCAGAACTCCGGATCAGGCCGATCCGAGGACATGACTGGATTGATTGGAAGAGGCGAAAAACGTAAGGATGAGTTCTCAGGATTCCGCGGCAAGCCGCTGGCGATCGAGTTTTTTTGTTGGTCTGCATTTCGTTAGTCTGCATTGCGAAAGGATCTGTGCGGCTGAGAATTTGCCCCGCGCGGGAGTGACCATGATCAGGCGACTGGTCTCATTGGCGGCAGCAATCGGATGGGCCATTTTGTCGATGGTCCTCGCGCCGGACTCCGCGTGGGCCGAAAAACGCGTGGCGCTGATCGTCGGCAACTCGACCTACCAGACCGTTCCGCAGCTTCCCAATCCCTCGCGGGATGCTGGTTCGGTTGCGAAAATGCTCAAGGATGCGGGCTTTGATTCTGTCGATATTCAGCTCAACGTCGGCAATCTCGAATTCAAGCGCGCGATCCGTAAATTCGAGACGATGGCCGATCAGGCCGATATTGCCGTCGTCTACTACGCCGGTCATGGGCTCGAAATCGGCGGCAACAATTATCTCATTCCGATCGATGCCAGGCTTGCGAGCGACCGCGATGCCGACGACGAAGCAATCCTGTTGGAGCGGCTGGTGTCGTCGGCGGACGGCGCCAGGCGGCTGCGCCTTGTGATTCTCGATGCCTGCCGCGACAATCCCTTCGTCACCACGATGCGCCGGGAGCGCAAGGTCGCCAATCGCGCCGTCGCGGCTGGTCTGGGCAAGGTCGAACCGACCAGCACGGATACCCTGATCGCCTATGCCGCCAAGGCAGGCTCGACCGCTGACGATGGCTACGGGCAGCACAGCCCGTTTACCACGGCGCTGTTGAAGAACCTTACCGTTCCCGGCCTCGACGTTCGGCTCGCGTTCGGGCGGGTGAGGGATGAGGTGTTGAAATCTACCGGCAACCGGCAGGAGCCGTTTGTTTACGGCTCGCTGGGCGGCGGCAATATTTCGCTGGTGCCGGCACCCTCCGTTCCGCAGGAAGCCGCCGCCAACGATATCAAGACCGATTACGAACTGGTTGAAAAGGTCGGTACCGCGAGGGCCTGGCAGGTATTTTTGGGCACGCACCCAACCGGTTTTTATGCCGATCTCGCGCGCGCGCAGATCGAACGGCTGGGGGCTCAACCGCCGCCTTCGCCCCAGCCGCCACCGGCGAACACGGTTCTCGCGGCGCTCCCGCCGGAAAAGCCGCCTCCGGGTCGCGAAACTCTATCGAGGGAAGCGATCGAGTGGGACAGGGTAAAGGACTCAACCGATCCGGCTGAGTTCCAGAAATTCATCAAGCGCTTCCCGGATTCGCCGCTATCGATCACCGCCAAGCAGCGGATCGACGTGCTGAAGAGGGCCGTCCAAGAGCGCGAGGAGAAGGCCCGCGCCGAGCGCGAGGCGGCGGCAAAGGCTGCCGAGGATGCGCGCATTGAGGCCGAACGAAAGAAGGCCGAACTGGCGGCGGCGAAGAAGCGCGAAGATGACGAGCGTCGGGCCAAGGAGGCCGAGGCTGAGCAGAAGGCGAGGGCGGCGGAGGCCGAGCGCAGGGCCGCCGAAGCCAGGCAGAAGGCGGAGGAGGCGGCGCGGACCAAGGCAGCCGCCGAAGAGGCGCGGATCCAGGCTGAGCAGAAGAAGGCCGAACTTGCGGCGGCAAAGAAACGCGAGGACGACGAGCGCCGCGCCAACGCGGTTGAAACCGAGCAGAAGGCCCAGGCCGCGGAAGCCGAACGCAAGGCCGCGGAAGCCAAACAGAAGGCCGAAGAGGCAGAGAAAGCCAAGGCCGCGGCCGAATTAGCCGCCCAGCGCGCAGCCGCCGAAAAGCAGTCCAAGGAAGCCGAGGCCGCGCGCAAGAGGGCTGAGATGGCGGCGGCGCAGGAGGCGACCTGCAAGACCGAACAGGCGAGGCTTGAAGAGATGACAGCAAAGGGCAGTGACGGCTCGGGCGTTGATGATCTGAAGTCGTTCTCCCGGACCGTCACCTGCGCGCGCCTGGGACCCCTGGTTGTCGCCACCCTCGACAAATTCAACGCCGAGGCTGCACGGCGCGCGGCCGCCACGCCCAATTCGCCCGAACTGGTCCGACAGGCCCAGACCGAACTCGTCCGGCTCGGATGCCTGACCGGCAAAATCGATGGCAACCTCGGCGCGCCGACCAAGAGCGCGCTTGGCCGCTATATGTCGATCGAGGGTCAGCCGAGCGGTAACGTCAGCGTGACTGGCGAACTCGTTACCGAATTGACCAAGCACACAACTCGCGTCTGCCCGATCGAGTGCAAAGCTGGCGAGACGCTGAAGGGCGAAACCTGCATCGCTGATGAAAAACCGGCTTCGCCCGCGACGGCATCACGCAAGAACGATAACGAGGACGATTCCCGGGGACGCCGCAAGGCGTCGGGACGTCAGGCGGAGCGTGAGCAGCCGCGACGGTCGAAGCCGGAACCAGAAGCGCCCCGTGCCCGCCAGCAGGCTCTTGCCCGGCCGAGCATCGTCAGTGGTGGTGGTGGCGGCGGCAGTGGTAGCCACACGATGATCGGCGTCGGCTTCTGACCGCAAAAAAACCAATTTGAGCGGGCATATTGGCACCTCACCATTGTTAGTGGTAATGCTCGTGCTAACCGACAGGATCGTCCGATGGCCAGCTATCCCCGATATGTTTCGCAATTCGCGGCGGCAACCGGCATTGCCGCCATTCTCGCAACGGGCGTGCCTGCCGTGGCGGCGGATATCTCGGCGAAGCCGGGTGAGGGTGTCCGCAAAGCTGCGGTCTGCCGCGTCAAGCGCCATGCGGGGCACGCGACGCGTACGGCTTCGACCTACGATGCGGGCCGGGCACAACGATTGGATTGCTCCGGCGCTTGGTGCGGGCGGCAATTCGTGCTGATCGTCGGCATCGCCTATTAGAGCGTTTTCGAGCGAAGTGGCTACCGCTTCGCCAAAGGAAAATGCGTCAAAACAATAGACTTTCCGCGGTTCTGGTTCAGTCCGAACCGATCAGGCTCCAAAACGCCGAAGCAGTTCCACGCGAGATTTGATTTCGCCGCTACTTCTCCTGGAGGATGCGAACAGGATCCCACTCGCCGTTCGGCGGGTTCTCGGCAAACTCTCTCGCCCTCCTGAGGAAATTCGCGGATGGCCGATCCATCTCGGCCGAGTACCCGAAACTTTTTGCGGCAAGATCGAATTTGCCCGCGCGCCAATGGGCCAAGCCATCCGCGTAACTGGTGATGAACGTTTCCTGCAGCGGGTTTTTCCGTCCCGCCAATGTGAGCAATTCGAAGATTTTCAGGGCCTGCTTGCGACCCATGACCTGGACCGTATCCAGTTCCCGCCAGACGAACCCCTCGCCTGCAAGAGCCACTGTGGTCTCTGAGGCAATGATGGTGGTGCCGTAGAATTTGTTCGCCCCTTCCAGACGGGAGGCAAGGTTCACCGCATCGCTCATCACCGAATAGTTGAAACGTCGGCGAGATCCGAAGTTACCGACAAGGGCGTCTCCCGAATTGATTCCGATGCGTTGCGCCAGTCGGTGCCCCTGGAATGCGATGGATTCCCGGTTGAGCTCCGCAAGACGCTCGCAGCATTCCAGCGCGGCGCGTGCCGCGTTGGCGGCGTGGTCGCTATCGTCGGCGGGCGCGCCAAAAACCGCGACTATGGAATCGCCGATATATTTGTCGACATAACCGCCATGGTTTTCGATGATGTCGGTCATGGCCGACAAATACTCATTCATGAGAGCCATCAGCAACTCCGGCGACATAGCCTCCGCGATCACAGAGAAATTCTCGATATCTGAAAAAAACACGGTCACATGGCGGGTTTCGCCGCCCAGTTCGGGCAGTTTGCTGGACGTGAGCATGCCGTCGATGACGTGCGGCGCCAGGTAAAGGGCAAAGCTCTTTTGAAGCAGCCGTCTATCCCTGTCGGAGACCACAAACCGATAGCCGACCATGGTGGCCAGCGCCCCGACACCGGCAATGAACGGCTCGCTGAGCGGTAATGCGAGAGAATGGCGGAAGGCCACCGTCGCGCCGATCGCGTAAACGACGATCGCGGCCAGGTACGCAAGGATGGCGCCGGTCGGCTGGAAGATCAGCGCGGCCGCTGCAGCAAACGCCGCGACGGTGGTGGCGATAACAAAGATCGACCATCCATCGAATTCGACGATCGCGTTGTGCTGGATAACATTGTTGACGGCGGTGGCATGAACATAGACGCCGGCGATAGTCGCCCGCTTGAAGCTTCCCGTTGCCGGCCTGTCCTCGAGCGCACAATGTGCCACCCTCTTGCCTTCAAGACCGGTGGCGAACCGCTTCGATGTCAGTCTGCGATCCTCCGCGTCTAGGACGGTGCCGAAGATGACTATTTTTCCGGCGAAATGCCGTCGAAAATATTCGCTATTGTTCCTCAGGGCGCAAAGGTGCAAGTCCGCGAACGAAAAGGTTGGGATATCATCGGCGCCGCCCTCGAAGTTGAGCGTCATTGTGTTTGGCACTCGGCTCGGAATTCGATAACCGGCCAGGGCAATTGCCCCATCCTGACTGAATTCGG
Source organism: uncultured Alphaproteobacteria bacterium (assembly GCA_963722265.1). Lineage (GTDB taxonomy): Bacteria > Pseudomonadota > Alphaproteobacteria > Rhizobiales > Xanthobacteraceae > Bradyrhizobium. The sequence goes on from CAVRKR010000009.1 coordinate 482,165, forward strand.
CCTTGGAGTTCAGCGCTCGTGAAGAAAGTTCGAGGGCCATTGACGGTACGCGTGCGCCGTCCACCAAAAATGTGAGCGGCAGCCGACGGACGATATCGTCGTTGTCGGTAAAAACGTTGAGCGGTCGAATATTCTCCTGCTGGCGAACGGCGATCCGCTGTCCCTGCGAGGGTAGGATGGGTTGGTCACCGCGCAGGACTTCACCCAGCAGTACCTTGCCGACAGAGGATCCTGCCGCCAGCGCTCGCAGAAAATCACGGTCGAAGCCTCGAACTTTGTCGCCCAGTGAGCCGTCGCCGAAAGGAATTTGCGACTGCTCGATCGACGTTGGAAAAACGACGTCGAAGCCGACTACTTTGGCCCCACCTTCCAGGATTGCCGTCAATACCCGACCAATCTCGCCGGTCCAGGTCAGGGTGGGCGAACCCTTCAACGGTGGAGTTTGGTAGCTCTCCTCGTCGATCGCGACCACGACTGTAGATGACGCGGCCGGGTCTTTCCGCCCGCCGAACATCTCCCAACGCAGCGCGGTCAAAAGGTCGATCGACAGGCCATGTGCGATATCGAAGAGGGGGGAAACCGATAATGCGCCGCAGGCTAGCGCGATGAGACCGATCGCAATGGAGTCGCGTATGCTGCGACGGATATTCAAAGCGTTGGACCTGACAATGCCTAATCCATCCGCAGCAAGCGTCCGACCATCGGCGTAGCGCCGGATTTGGCGAGAGGATCGATCCGGAACACAATTCGGGATCGTCCGAAAGTCGCAAGGTAAACGCCGCCCGAGGTCAAGGCGCGGTTTGCGCGGGCGAAATCGAAGAACTTGCCCTTCAACTGACTCCCATCAAGGTCGATCTTTTGTCGCTCGCCGGTCACGTCCAGGCGCTCGATGACCAACTGGCCGCGTCCCTTCGCCTCCACCAAAGGCGAAGCTCCATAAAGCGTGACTTGAGAGGTGTTGGAAGCTGTAGCGGCGCCGCTTACGCTGCGCAGGACGGTTGCCGCGACTTCACTGGTCTCGCGCTTGGTGGCGTGGGAGTGAGCTGCATCGCAAAGTGTCTTTTCGCTCTTGACATCCGCGAGATGGACGCTGCTTTCCTCGGTACCCACAATCACGGTGCCTATGCCCTTTATCGTTTCACGCTGGCATGAGTTCAAATAACTCAGAACCACCGAGCCATTTTGCCCAAGCTTGATCACGGCGCGCGGAGACAGATAGTCCATCGGCTCGGCGCCGGTGACTTTTCCCTGAACTTCTTCCACAAGTGCGACCGGCGATTCCGCAGCCGCAGGTGAGGCCATCCCGGTCAGTGCGAAAAGCGCAACAGCAATTACTTGCTTCATAGCCAAATCCCGCGTCAGAGCTTCTTACGTCACCGGAATCCTGCGAACACCATGCACAGGAGCGCACAACGATCAAATCAATTGCAAGCGTGGTAAGTAGCTCTCCCAAACCGAATGTGATGCGTATCACGCTCTCAGAGGGCACGGCGCCTCCAAGAGCGAACGATCGGTCGCGGCTTCGAGCAGGGCATTTGCCGCAACTCCTGCCGTCTCGCAGGTGCCAAACGCATGCTGTGCCGGAATCTTGATGGCCACAAGGCTTCATTTTGCGAACGTTTTGTAGTTGTTAGATGCCTTGCTTAAGTTCCAGGTTCAGCGGGGGGATAAGGATATGCCCATGCGCTTGAGGGCAAGTCGTCATGCATTGCTGTTGTTTGCGCTTGTCGCAATTTCGATCGCGGGCCACGTCCGCGCCCAGGATGCGTCGCAGCCGTCGGCCTCGCCATCCGCCTCCGCATCTTCGGGCCAAAAACAACAGGCGGGACAAAGCGGGCGGGGAAGTCCGACAAATCCGGCGACGGCCGAGCTGCACCGGCTGCCGGAGGATTCCACCACCAAGCAAACGGTCGTGCTGCCCGGGCGAACGCTTGGCTTCAACGCCACCGCGGGTTCGATCCGATTGTTCAACGACAAGGGGGAGCCGCAAGCCGATATTGCCTATACCTCCTATCAGTTGGACGTTGCCGACGCGCGTAACCGGCCTGTGACCTTCTTCTTCAATGGCGGGCCCGGCGCGTCGTCGGCCTATTTGCAGCTCGGCAATGCCGGTCCCTGGCGGCTTTCGATTGACGGTGACGCTGCGCTTTCCTCGGCTTCGCCGGATCTGAAGCCCAATGCCGAGACCTGGCTCGACTTTACCGACCTCGTCTTTATTGATCCCGTCAGCACCGGCTATAGCCGCTTCGTCGCGACCGACGAGGATGTCCGCAAGCGATTTTTCTCGATTGATGGCGACGTCAACGCGCTTGCGGTCACGATCCGTCGCTGGCTGGAAAAGCACAACCGCCTGCTGTCGCCAAAATTTGTCGCCGGCGAAAGCTATGGCGGTATCCGCGGACCCAAAATCGTGCGTGAGTTACAGACCGCTCAGGGCGTGGGCGTAAGAGGATTGATCCTGGTTTCGCCTCTTCTCGACTTCCGCGAATTTGGCGGCTCCAGCCTCCTGCAATACGTAGCGAGCCTGCCCTCGATGGCGGCGGTGGCGCGCCAGGCGAAGGGTCCGGTGACGCGCGCCGACATGGCCGATGTCGAGGCCTATGCGCGCGGCGATTTCCTGACAGATCTCATCAAGGGCGAGGCCGATGCCGCAGCCACGGCGCGGCTTGCCGACCGCGTCGCCGCGTTGACGGGCATCGATCAGGCGGTGAGCCGGAGACTTGCGGGGCGCTTCAACGTGTCGGAGTTTCGCCGCGAGTTCGACCGGCGCGACGGCAAGGTGACCGGACGCTACGATGCGTCGGTGCTTGGCTACGACCCAGATCCGGATTCGAGCGGTTCGCATTTCGACGACCCGTCCGGCGATCCCTTGATCGCGCCTTTGACGAGTGCCGCGGTCGATCTCACCACGCGCACGCTCAACTGGCGCCCGGACGGGCCCTATCGTCTTCTCAACGGCGCGGTTGAGCGATCCTGGGATTTCGGCCGCGGGACCAATCCGGCCCAATCGATCTCCCAGCTCAGGCAAATCCTCGCGCTTGATCCGAAACTGAAGCTGCTGGTGGGCCATGGATTGTTCGATCTCGCCACGCCCTATTTCGGGTCGAAGATGTGGCTCGATCAGCTGCCAGCCTATGCTTCGCCGGAGCGGGTGAAGCTTGTGGTCTATCCCGGTGGGCACATGTTCTATTCGCGCGACGGCTCGCGTCAGGCTTTCCGGGCCGAGGCCGAGGCGCTGATGAAGTAAGGCGCCAGCGCAGAGCTCAGCGGACAGGGGGCTCGCTCGGCGCGAAATCGGAGGAGTTTCTCAACAAAACAAAAACCGGCGCAACCCTCAAGGGCTGGGCCGGCTTTTCCAGCGTCGATTGATTCTGCTGAAGTCAGTAGACGAGGCTGGTGCCCGCCGGCTGGTCGAGCGCCATGGCGAGGGATTTGTATTCAGCGCAATCGGTGCCGCAAATCTGGCGGATGCGGCTCAGATGATACTGCGCCTGATCGCGGTTGCCCTGCTCGAGCTGCCACAATCCGTAATACTGCCATGTGCGGACGTGGTTCGGGTCGGCCTGCAGCGCACGCTCATACCAGACCTGCGACACCTTGTAGTCGCCGAGCTTGCGATAGGAATAGCCGATCAGATTGGCAACATCGGCACGGTCGTCCTGGCCGAGCGCCTTCAATTGCGCGATCGCCGAGGTGTAGTCATGACGGTCGTAGATCGTGGTGTAGGCTGTACGATAGCCTTCGAGGAACTTGGGATCGTCGACGCTGGAGCTCTTGTCGTGCTTTTTCTTCTTGTCCTTGGTGGTGTCGGTTGACGGTGACGGGGACTCGCCACCTGCCGCTTTGGCTGAAGCCAACGGTACTGCGACCATAGCAGTCGCGTACATGGCCAGCGTCAAAAGCCGAATCGCAGTTTTGGTCATGCGTCTCTCCTGATGTCCGTAAGGGCAATCCTATACCGAAGCCCGTCGACTTGAACACCCGCCGCAATCGATCATTCCCGAGACATTTTTTTCGGCTTTCGGGAATTTTTTCAGGTCCGCCGCGGTGGCCTCGCGGAACATGACAGAGATGTCATGCAGATGAACGGAGGCCGTCGCTGCGCTTCAGGGCTGGTTCAGCGCGCCGTGCTTAACCTCGCAGGCAAGATCGAAGAGCCCGGCCGGACGACCGGAACCTCCGTGATCCCTTTCGAAAGAGGAGAGAACCATGTTGAAGACAATTTCCGCAGCACTGCTTGCCGTTTCCGTTCTTGCCGCTCCCGCACTTGCGGCCGGCACCAGCAAAACGGCGGTGGCGCCCGTCACCAAGTCCGCTACTGTGAGCAAGAGTGCGCTCAATGCCAACGCGAAGATGGGCCGCCATCATGTCAAGCACGCACGCCATCATCACTCCCACAAGATGATCACGCACAAGATGCACAAGTCCCCGAAGGTCGCAGCCAAGTACGTGACGCACCCCGCCAAGCGCGGCTGACAACGATCCGCAAGGCCCGCGGCTTGATCGATGTTTCCCCGCGGCCCCCCTGGCGGATATCCGGTCCGGCCCACGCCATATCGCCCCCCATGGCGTTGGGCCGGCGCCGCCTCGTGCGCCAATGCAAATGCGGATTCCCTTTCGCCTGCGGAAGGTCTAGAACCATCTTTGCGTTTGGTAGTCAAAAGATGGGTCGCAGTTGAGGATTTCGGCAAAGCGTGTGACGGTGCTGTTGCTTCCGCTCGCACTCGCGGCCTGCTTTGGCAACGAAGACGGCAGGCCCATCAGTTTCATGGGCAGCGGCGCCTCCGGCAATCAGCCATTCCCGAATAATTACCGCGCCGAAGTGCCTGCGTTCATGCGGACCTATCTCAACAATCCGGTCGGCGTGCGCGGGGCGGCAATTGCCGAACCGGCATTGCGTGAGGTCAACGGCCGGACGCGCTATGTCAGCTGCTTGCGCTTTACCGCGCGCGAATCCGACGGCAGCTACCGCGAGCCGCACGAGCGCGCCATCCTTTTCGTCAATGGGCGGCTGGACCGAATGATCGAGAAGCCCGACGAGCTTTGCGCCGGGGCGGCTTACACGCCGTTTCCTGAACTGGAAAAGTTGACCCGCTGAGATCCCTGCCGTACCGGCGGGTGGCTGCCAGTTCTTCTGATTTCGCGATTTGTTGACTAGGCGAAGGCCCCGGCTGCGGGGGGAACCCCAATCACGTTTCAGCGAGCTTTGAACCGGAACCAGAGCCCGGTAGACCCAGCATCAAGTCGAAAAACACCTGTTTTGTCGGCAAGAAGCCGAATCGATCGGGAACAAATCGGCGTTGTTGCCGAGGGACCACGTAGCGAAACACACGCGCTCCGTCGCTGCCACGAAGCAACCAAATTGACGCCACCTTGTTTGGTTGTTGTCGCGCACGCCAACAATGGGGAATTGCCATGCAGAAACTTCTGCTCGGTGCAGCCGCCTGTATCGTATTCGCTGCTCCTGCATTCGCAGCCGATCTTCCGGCGCGCACCTATACGAAGGCGCCGGTCTACACTGCGCCCGAGGCCGTCTATAACTGGACCGGCTTTTATATCGGCGGCCACATCGGCGGGGCCTTCCCGGGGGATAATAGCCTGGAGAACGGCAACGGCCGGTTCCTGGGCGGCGTGCAGGGCGGCTTCGATTATCAGTTCGCACCGAACTGGGTCATCGGCGCCGAGGCCCAATACAGCTGGCTTACCGGCAACAACGGCAACGGCGCGGTATTCCCGGGTGGCACCCTGGTAAGCGCGAACACCGGCCAGCTCGGTTCGGTGACTGGCCGGTTTGGTTACACTTGGGGTCCGGCGCTGCTTTACGCCAAGGGCGGCTTTGCCTGGCGCAACAACGATAATCTGGCTGTCAGTGTCGGCGGGGTGCCGGCGGCCTTTACGGTCGACGCCAATCATCGCGACGGTTACACCGTCGGCGCCGGCCTCGAATACATGTTCGCGCCGAACTGGTCCGTCAAAGGCGAATACCAATACTATAATTTCGGCACCACCACCTTTACCTCGGGGCCCGCGCCGATCGTCGGCGCCCGGTTCCGGGACGACGAGCACACCGTCAAGTTGGGCATCAACTACCGCTTCGGTTGGGGTGGTCCGGTGGCCGCGAAGTACTGAGGGATTTGCATCGATCAAGGAAAAGGCCGGCGTCCCGCCGGCCTTTTTCATCGGTACCGGGCTCTTGCCGGTATCTGCACCGATCCCGCTGGCTTGAACGGCGTTTGGCAATCGGCGAAATCTGGTGCAATGCAACTCGCTGGCTGCGCGCGCAGCTACGCAGGGGTCACGGTCGGTGCTGGAACGAAGCCAAACCGGGGGCGCCCCGATACTGCCGATCGGACCGTCCCCACACCAAAACGATGCGCGCTATCGGGCGGACATCGACGGCCTGCGTGCGGTCTCGATCCTGCTGGTGGTGGGTTATCATGCGCAGCCCTGGCTCGTTCCCGGCGGGTTTATCGGCGTCGATATCTTCCTTGTCATTTCCGGCTTTTTGATCACGGGCATCATTCTCACCGAGGCCAGGGCCGGCATTTTCTCATTGCCGCAATTCTACGGTCGCCGAGTCAGGCGAATCTTTCCCGCACTTATCGTGGTGCTGGCGATCAGCTATCTGATCGGCTGGTTTGTGCTTTTGCCGGATGGTTTTGCCTTGCTCGGCAAGAGCACCGCCGCCGGCGTGGCGTTCGTCTCCAATTTGTTTCAGCTCGCGCAGAGCGGGTATTTTGCGCCGGATGCGGCGGAAAATCCGCTGCTCCACCTTTGGTCGCTCGGTATCGAGGAGCAGTTCTACATCTTCTGGCCGGTACCTCTGCTGCTGCTGTTTGGATCGAAGCAGCGCCGTCTCTGGATGGGCGCTATCGCGGTTGCCTCGTTTGGCGCGAGCCTCATCATCTTCGTCGGCTACAAGGAGTGGTCGTTCTATTCGCCGATACCGCGCGCCTGGGAGCTATTGACCGGCGGCATTCTTGCCAGCCACCTGATCGATGATCCGGAACAGCGGGTGCTTCCGCTGCATGACAATCTTGCGGCCGCGCTCGGTATCGCGGCGATCGCAGGTAGCGCGATGCTGCTCGACACGGAGAGCCGGTTTCCCGGCATCTGGGCGCTGTTGCCGACGCTCGGGGCGGCGCTGATCATCGGCGCGCCTAACTCGGCGGTGAACCGGGTTTTGCTGTCGAACCGGGCCATGGTCCTGATCGGATTGATCAGCTATCCGCTCTATCTCTGGCACTGGCCGCTATTGTCGTACCTTGCGATCATTCGAAACGGCGTGCCAAATGCGCTGGAGATTTGGGCGGCCGTCCTGGTTGCCCTGGTGCTGGCCTGGCTTACGTTCCGTTTCGTCGAAATCCCGTTGCGCCGAAGACGAAATGCCGTACCGGCTCTGTCCTCCGCATTGCTCGTGATCGGGATCGCTGGCTTGGTCACGGCGGCGAACTTGGGTTTCGGTTTTCGCTTTCCCGAGGAAATTCGCGACATCGCGACGTTGGCGCCGCAGAGCAATGCCGGATTCCACGACAAATGTTTCCTCGGGGCGCCGGGAGCCAAGCTTGACGGCAATTGCATCGAGTCGGGCGACAAACCGCTCCTGCTCCTGTGGGGCGATTCCACCGCGGCGGCGCTTTATCCCGGATTGAAGAAGGCCGAGGAGACCATCCCGTTCCGGTTCGCTCATTTTGCGCTCCAAGGATGCGCGCCCATCCTGGCCGCGAGAGCGAATTGCGATGCCAATAGCGCTCTGGTCTTCGGCTTCGTGCGGTCGGCCCATCCCGATATCCTCCTACTGCACGCGATGTGGGACCGGACCGACAGTCTGGACAGGCTCACAGAGACCGTCAGGCAATTGAAGGCCCTCAACATTCCGCGAATTATCATCTTAGGACCCGTGCCGCTGTGGAAGCGCACGCTACCAAACGCGTTGGTCAACACGTACCGGCTCCGGCACGTGATCGCCGACAGGATCGCTACGGGGGTGACCGGGGCGGGAGGCGACGAAAAGATGCGGGCGTTCAGTCAGGCCACCGGCGTCGAATATGTCTCGGCCTGGCGCGTGCTATGCGACGACGAAGGCTGCCTGACGCGGGTCGGCCCGGCGGCTGAGGACGTGGTAACGACCGATATGGTGCATTTGTCGGACGCCGGTTCGAAATTCCTGATCGCGAAGATCGTGGGCAGCCTCTTTCCGCCGAAATAAGCACTCTACCGGTGCGCGGCAGCCGTCCGCGTCAAAGCGCAAGCTGGTGTGGCACGCTTGAGGCGGCCGTCCGCGCCTTGAAAAAATATTTTTCGTCGGTTGCGAAACTTTTGCCGGCAATCGGTTATGATGCTTTGCCGGCCGCTGGACAGCAAACATGCGTGTTCTTCCCTTAGCGTTGGTCTTTTCCGCGATCGCATTGTCATGCCCGGCATCGTGCCCGGCTCAGACCGTGCTGAAATCCGAACCCCTGATGCTCGCGCCCTATGAGATTGCCTTCGTGCACGACGCCGCCTGTCCGGTCGGGAAGGTGCTCAAGGTCACCGGGGCGATTCGGGGCCTGCATCGGCGGAAAGTCTGCGTGGTGCTCGCTACCGAACAGGCATCGCTCGCGGTAGCGACGCCCTAGAACCTGCCCCCTTTGTCTGTCGGTACCGACCTGTATAGCCCACTCTGAAGCGTTGGATGCTCAGGAACCCCACTGTAATTCGTGCTCGGCCTCGCGTTCTGCGTCCGCCTGATTCCTGGCCGGATCTTCCTGCGGGTCGGGCCGGCAGGGCCTGATCTCATAATCATTGTCGAGCACCGGCCGTGGGGCTGGTTTGGTCTCTCCGGAAACTACGTCGACGACGAGGCGGGCGAGCTTCCAGACGTCCGCCTCGGTCGGATAGGCGTTACCAAGCTTTGCGTGATTGCAAAACAGCGCGTAGGGCATCATGCAGCTCCGCAAAAAGCCTCAACGCAAAAGTCCGGTCCGGGTTGCAGTGCGGGCGAAGGGGACAACCGTCCCGCCGAGGCTGGTGCTCGCTTCCGGTGGGCGGCCCTGAGTCGTAAACGAGACCTGAATCCGGCAAAAAATATCGCACGAGACTCCTTGACCAGAATCGCACGATGTTTCCCCCGCCATGGGAACGATTCTGCGAACCTTTTGCGAGCGCGTGCATACGACGCTGTCGGTGGTGCTATTGGCGGCCTGCGTCGCCAATCTGGCCTTGGTATGCGCCTGGCTCTAGCGGATGATTAGCCAAATTGTGCAAGGGTTTGGCGACGGAATCGCGTGCGCCAATGGAAGTGCCGATTGACGCAGAAGATTGCGGCCGGCGCACACAGCTCACCTCAGCTGGCGCGGCTTGCGGAAATCATTGCAAGCAATTCCGTCCGCACCCGCTCGAGAACACCTGCATATTCGCGGGTTTCGCTCTGGCGAAACAGGCGCATTGTCGGATACCAGGGGCTGTCGTCGCGATCGAGCAGCCAGCGGTAGTCGGGTGTGTACGGCAAAAGTATCCAGGTCGGGCGCCCGAGCGCGCCGGCGAGGTGGGCGATGCTGGTATCCACCGTGATCACGAGATCAAGACATGAAACCAGCGCGGCCGTCTCTGCGAAGTCGGTGAGATGAGCGGTCAAGTCGACGATCTCGGGGTGCTTGACGAGGGTTGCGCTGTCGTCGGGCCGCAAGTCCTTCTGCAGACTGACAAAGCTCGCATCCACGTCAAGGATCTGGGCCATCAAGCGTAACGGGATCGACCGGTTATGATCGTTGTCGTGTTTTGGATTGCCGGACCAGACGAGGCCAACCCGTAACCTGTTGCGAGGACCGAGGCGTTCTTCCCAGGCCCGCACGAGGGTCTGCGCCGGCGCGGGCAAATAGGGCGTCTGCGAGGGGATAGTCTGTAGTGTTGTTCCGAAGGCGAGCGGCAGACTGGAGACCGGGCAATACATGTCGAAGGCCGGCCGCTCGCTGGTCGAAAGCGGAAGACAAAGCGAGACGCCTTTGAGGCTAGACAACAGCGGGTGCAACGCGTCCTGCACCACCAGAATGACGCGCGCGCCGCGCTCAGCCACCATGGGGACGTAGCGCGCAAAATGAATCGTATCGCCCAATCCCTCGTCGAAATTGATGAGGATGGTCTTGCCATCGATCGGTTCGTTCCCAAGCCACATCGGTTGGGAAAACTTCGGGTAGTGGGACGAAAGCTCCGGAATCCTCCAGCGCGCCTCGCGCCCGGCCCAGCCGGCCTCAAAGTCCCCGGTGAGCATCTGAAGCAGCGCCAAATTCCACACCGGTACAGGGTGGCCGGGTTCGATGGCGATCGCGCGACGATAGGCGGCGAAGGCTTCGTCGAAGCGGCGAAGATCGACTAGCGCGATGGCCTTGTTGGTGAGGATTGCGCGGGAGTTCGGCTGAAGCTCGAGGCTTCGGTCGAACCAGGATAGCGCCTCCTCGTTTCGGCCGAGCGTTCGCAGCGCATTGCCAATATTGCACAACGTGTCCGCGTTCGCGGGATCGAGCGCCAGCGCCCGCTTGTTGTCGGCGAGGGCTTCCTCGGGTCGCTTCAACTTACGCAGCACGAGCGCGCGCCAATGCAGCGTCTGGAAGTCGTTGGGCTGCAATTCGTCGCAGAGGTTGAAGCAGGCAAGGGCCTCCTCCAAGCGCTCCCGCTCATGGAGCAGATGCCCGGCCTTGCTCGCTGCGTCCCAATGGCGCGGATTGAGCTTCAGCGCATGCTGAAAGCTCAGGATCGCGTCCGCCGGGCGTTCCACATCGACCAGGGCGTTGCCGAGATTTCTCCACAAATCCGCGTCAAGCGGGTTGAGTTGCACCGCCTTGTCGAACGCCTTCAGAGCCTCCTCATGTCGCCCAAGGTTGGCGAGCACGTTGCCGAGGCTCGTGAGATAATCGGTTTTTGGCTGCTGGCCGATCGCGCGGGAAATCCACTCCAGCGCATGGTCGTTTTGTTTGGCGTGGAAGGACAACAGCCCCATCAAATGCAAGGTGTCGGCGTGGCTGGGGTCCAATGCCAGCGCTTGGCGGCAGCAAAGCTGGGCGTCGAGATGCCGTCCTGCCTGCATCTGGCGAAAGCCGGCCTCGCACAGCGCCGCAGCGGTTCCTGCTCCAGGCCCGGCGGAGCTTATTCCGGCCTTCTTGGCGGCTGCGCGGCGCTCGCGGCGGCTCATCATCGCACTTCAAAATAGTGTCGGATCAACCGAGCAGTAAGTGATTCTGCGTGAGGCGGCAAAGACTTGGAGGGAAGACTTGGCGCGCAGGGCGTCCGCGGCCTTGAACCCGTCCTTTTCATCTCGATATTTCTGTCTGTGTTGATCCATCCCGATGGTCGCAAGGGGTCAAGACGAAAGGACGGTCTGAATGCCGCGAAAGGGAATCACGGGCCACGACGAATGGGTCGTCACGGAAGCATTGGCGACAGCGCTCATCGCGCTCGAGCAGCTTCCGTCGAAACATCAACCATCCACGCAAATGGACGAGATCCGAAAGCTGTTGGCCGCCGGCTGCCAATCCGGAACCGTCAACCTGCATTTGGCGCAGGCAAAATGCAGGCTGTTTCCCGATGCCGATCGAGTGGAGATTTATCGGGAATATGGCCTCGAGGATGGGCAGGCCTGATTGCCGACGCCGCCTCTTTCTTTCCAGGAGACGAGCAGGCTTGCGCAACGAGCCGTCAGGTCTGCTTGCCGGACGAAATCATCGACTGTAGCTCGGTCCGAACAGAATCCAGGACGCTTTCATATTCGCGGCTCGCGGTCTGCCTGAACAGGCGCACAGTCGGGTACCAGGGGCTGTCGTTGCGATCGAGCAGCCAGCGGTAGTCGGGCGTGTACGGCAGGAGGATCCAGGTCGGGCAGCCGAGCGCAGCGGCGAGATGGGCGACGCTGGTATCCACGGTAATCACGAGATCAAGGCATGACACGAGGGCGGCCGTTTCCGCAAAGTCGGAGAGATGAGCCGTGAGGTCGACGATCTCCGGTCGTGCGGCGAGGGCGGTCCTGTCGTCGGGTCGCAGATCCCTTTGCAGGCTGATGAAGGTCGCATCGACGCCGAGAATGCGCCCCAGCATGCGCAACGGGATGGATCGGTTGCGATCGTTGTCGTGTTTCGGATTGCCCGACCAGACGAGCCCGACCCGCGGTCCCTTGCGGGGACCGAGACGGCTCTCCCAATCGCTTACGCTTTCCGCGGCGGGAGGCGGCAAATAAAACTTCCCGGCCGGAATGGAATCAAGCCTGGTCCCGAACGCGAGCGGCAGGCTGGAAAGCGGGCAATGCAAATCGAACGCCTCTGGCGCGCCAGCCGATTTGGGAATGCACTGCCACACGCCGGTCAGCCGCGACAGAAGCGGCTGCAACGCGTCCTCGACCGCGAGAATGACACGCGCGCCGCGCGCCGCCACCATCGGAACGTAGCGCGCAAACTGAATGGCGTCGCCGAGCCCCTCGTCGGAATGAAGCAGAATGGTCTTGCCCTCGATGGATTCGTCGCCAAGCCAGATCGGTTTGGCAATCCTCGAAGCCTCTCCCGGAGGCAGCATTTTCCAGCGCGCCTCACGCCCGGCCCAGCCGGCCTCGAAATTGCCGGTAAGCATCCGGAGCAAGGCTACGTTCCAGGCGGTTGCAGCGTGGGCGGGATCAATGGCCTTCGCCTGATCGAGCACGGCGAAAGCCTCATCGAAGCGACGAAGTTCGATGAGCGACATCGCCTTATGGTTCAGGGTCTCAACGTGTCGCGGCCGAAGCTTCAGTGAGCGGTCGAACCAGATCAGGGCCTCGTCGTTTCGGCCGAGCGATTTGAGGATGGTGCCGGTCCGGCTGACAGCCTCCGCGTTCGACGGATCGAGCGCGTGCGCCCGCTCGGCGTCAGCCAGCGCTTCCTCGAATCTGTTGAGACCGCACAGCACAAGCGCGCGCTTCTGAAGCGTTGCGGCATGATCCGGTTGCAGGTGGTCGCACAGATTGAAGCAGCTGAGGGCTTCATCCAATCGCCCGAGCTGGAAATACAACGTCGCGGCGCTGAAGGCAGCGTCGCGATCACGCGGGTCGAGCTCTAGTGCGCGCTGAAAGTTGACGATGGCCTGATCCGCTCGATTCAACTTAACCAGCAAATCGCCGATGAATTTGTGCAACACCGCGGCATCCGGCCTGAGCTGTGCCGCCTTCTCAAACGCCTGAAGAGCCTCTTCGAGCCGTCCCTGGTTTTGCAGTGCCGCGCCCAAGCTTAGAAGGTATTGCGGTTTTGCATCCTGACGAATGGCGCGCGAGAACCATTCCACGGCAAGGTCATGGTGCTCCACCTGGAATGACAACAGGCCCATCAGATGTAGCGTGTCCGCGTGATCGGGATCGGCGGCAAGCACCTGCTCGCAACAAAGCTGAGCGTCGAGATATTGCTCGGCTCGCAGGTGGCGCAGGCCGGCCTCGCAGAGTGCCGCAGCCGTAGCGAGGTTGCGATTGCCCGACACTTTCTGAGATTTTCGGGCGGCGGCCCGGCGCTCGCGACGGTTCATCAGCGCATTTCAAGATGGCCCCGATTGGACCAGCTGTAGGTGATTCTGGGCTGGGCGGAAACATCCGGGGCTTGCCACGCGGAAGGTGTCAGATGATCCGAAGCGCGCGCCCACCCGATGTCGCCACGTAAACGTTGCTTGTCGGCCACAATCGAAGGCATTCGGTGTCGATAAAGGCGCCATGCGTCGCTCGGTAGTGCCGTACTCTGTGCGTCATGCCATGATTTGCACGGGGCGAATCGGAGGTGTGGTGATGAGTGGCGACAGCGATAGCAAGATCGCTTGGCATAGGGTTCAACTCAAGAAGAACCGCGATGCTTTGAAGTCTTTGGAGACGGCGCGCTTTACGATCGGCGAAATCGCCCGCGGCGGCCGAACCCAGAACAGCCTCGCCGAGTTGAAGCGAAAGATCGCCGAATCCGAGCGATGTATCGCGGCGTATGACAGACAAATCAGACGGCCGCTGGCGACCGACCTTCAAAGTCTCTCAAGCGTGCAGTGGAGCAGCTGGAACGCTCGCAGCAGCGGCGGCTGATAACCGCTACCGGTCGATGTCGTGAAGCGAGGCTGGCCGCCGGATGTCACGGCCCAGGAAAGCTGGCGGTCAGAGGGAGGATTCTCGTATCTGGCGATGTGCGGTAGCGATGAAGTCGTGGTAAGCGCCACTTGCCTGTCGCCGGCAGGCTCCGTCAGCACAACGCCCAAGACCGTCAGCGATACGTGAGCCGCTTGTGATCCGAAGCCGGGTCAGTCCGACATTCCCCTGGCGGTCGTTCTCTGCGCGAAGCGGTGAAATCCCTTCTCTTGACCCCTCGTATTGATACGTAGGCCGTTTGAGTTCGCGGGATTGACCTAAGTCAACCGCGCGCCCTCGGCATATTCCTAGAAATAAGCGAATTATTGAATGGGGCGACGCGGCGTTTGGGTGATCCAATGAATTCCTTGGCCGTTTCTTGGGGGGCAAGACGAAGACCTCGGGCGCTGATCGGCGTCCTTCCGACGTCGATCCGGAAAGCGGCCATCGCTGGGTTGTGTGGAAGCGCCACGCATTCGCTGCTGATGATTGCCAAAGCCCAACTCGGAATACTCGATTCATTTCAGCCCTACCAAAGCCTGCAGTTGGCGCTGATCTATTGGACCGGCGATTACGTTCATCCGGCGGTGCCGTGGCTGATTTCGTATCTAAACGGCTCTACGCTGGCGAGCTTCGCGTATGCACGCCTTTACCGGCATCTACCCGGCAGCGGTCCCGTGAAGGGATTGGTCTCCGGCATGCTTGGATGGCTGGTGATGGATTTGGTGTTCTTTCCTCTGCTGGGGCTTGGACCATTTGCGATGCGAGTTGGGCTGGGCCTGCGGCCCGCGCTGTTCTCGCTCCTGATGATGCTGACTTATAGCATCGCCTTGGGATTCGTTTACGGCATCATCGAGCCGGACCGTCCGCGCTCGACTTTCAAGCGGTCCGCGTTGCCGCCGTAATCGCGTCCAGGAATTCTTCCGGGCGGAATGGCTTCCGCAAACGAACCACGTTTCGCAACCGTCGGTTTTCCGACAGGAAACCGAGCCCGGCCGCTCCCGAAATCGCAACAACGGCCAATGTCGGGAGGCGGTCGCGCAATGATCTTATGACCTGGTGGCCGATCCGATCCTGGCAAAATGGCGCCGTCCAAGCACCGCGTCGCTGGTGGATGTTGCTGGTGCCGGTTGAGAGGATTGAACTCCCGACCTTCGGTTTACAAAACTACCGTTCAATGGCGGGATGTAAGCATTCCCAAGGGTTTAGCGGTACAAGAACATGCAGCGGAAGGCGCCGGAGGGCAGGCCGGTGCAGTGCATCGGGGACAGTTGGGGGACAGTTGCACTGAAATGGGGAATAATCTTCTCTACGGGCTTCTATGGCCCTTCTGAAGGCATGTTGCGGAATGGCGACACTGCGTGTAAGTCTCGACGATAGCAACTGCACCGAAGCGGCCTCACCGCGCGGCTCTGGTGGTACGAGATTTTGCTGGATTATCCCGAACGGTTCATTTCGACTGGGATCGCCAGTCAGCAGCCGTCAACAGGGCGAGCTCTCGATTGTATCTGGCATTGATGTCGCTCCCATCGTCTGGCTTATCGACCGTATCGAGCATTATCTCCATGAAGACACTGCCGATGGCATGAACGGCCTCATGGCGGTCGAGCCCTTCCTCCAACAACCGTTCGAGCGTCTCGGGCACCGGCGTTACCTCGCCTAATGCAACCCGGTTTTCGACAACCACATGGGCCATGGCATGAAGCTCCGGAGTTTCAAGTTGCGCCCCGATGTGACGATGGTACTCAATCACCAGGTCAATCCGTTCCGTCTCATCGAGTTCGAGCCAAGTCTCTGGATCGGGTTGGTCAGTCGCATCGTATTGCATGGCAAATTCTCGTGCTGCCCACCGGACGGAAATTACGAAAAACTATAGATCATAGCCAGCCCCCTTCGATGTCTGCAAATTGAACCATGCCTGGAAGGCGCAAGATCACGATCGAGACTCTGACTGAACTGGGCGCTCAAAAACTCGCCGAGTTGCTGATAGCTGAGGCGGCCGGAAACAGGCAATTGAAGAAAGCCCTGGACTTGGCGATCTCTGCCAAGGAAGGCCCGGTCGTTCTCGGAGCGACCGTTCGCAAGCGACTTGCTGGCTTCGTCATTTCGCGTTCCGTGCCGTCTTATGAGAGAGGCCGCGAGATCATCGTCGAACTTGATGGACTGCGCACGATGATCGTCGAAAATATCGGCGTCGAGAATCCCCGGCTTGGGTTCGAACTGCTCTGCGAGCTCATTGAATTGCACCCCTCGATCCTGGAGCTCGTCGATGACAGCAACGGCCTTGTCGGGGACGTCCTCACTACCGCCTGCGATGACCTCGGACCTTTGGCGGAACGCGCAAGTATCGATCCGGAAGCGCTGGCTGCCTTGGTGTTTCTGAAGATCAGTAACAACCATTACGGAATATATGACGATTTGATCAGAAGCCTCGGTGCGGCTCTGGGCCAGGAAGGTCGGGCAAAGCTGCGAGGATTGCTGCTGGAGCGACGTCAACAATACCTGACCGACGATAAGGTCGCGGACGTTACCGCCGGCCGCGGTGACCTCACCCTCAGTGGCCTATCGCTTGCGCTGCGCGACATTGCCGAGCTTGAGAGCGATACAGACGCCTTCATCGACACTTACCAGGGCCGTGACCTGACGAACCCCTATTTTGCAAGCGAAATAGCAGTACAATTGCTGCGGGCCGGTCGCGCAAAGGAGGCTTTGTGTTACCTCGATCGGGCGCAACCATCAGAGCAGAACCGACATTTCGGACACCTGAAGTGGACCGATGCCCGTATTGCCGCGCTCGATGCTCTAGGTTCTGTGGACAGCTTATCGCATCCATAGGATAATAGCGGCAAGGGTAACGACGGCCTGATAAATTTTACGCGCTGTTTATCTCGAAGCGCGTTGCCACGCGCCTGAACTGCTTGAGCTTTGAGAAGCAGCACTCGACGAGATGGCGCTACGGGACATAGAGATGTTTGTCGAGCGGAAGTAGTGTGAGCGCGATCTTGACGGGTTGTTGGGAAGACGGCGAGCCGCCCTTGGCGGCGAGGCGTGGCGCAGGTCGATCGGCGTCATAGGCTGTAGCGGCCGATGACGACCTGCGGCAGCAAACCCCTCGATCAACGCGGCGGCTTGCGCGTGCATCAGCCCTTCTGACCTGCCGTTCGGGGTCGAAGGCGGCAAGCCGCGAAGAAGAACCAAGGCCATCGGACGGCTATTTCCATATCGATATCGCTGAGGTGCAGACCGCTGAAGGCGAGCTCGACCCGAGTCGCCATCGTTCGGACCCGCATTTTCGCCCCGGCAACTGGTCAAGAAGACCGGAAGGACCTCCGCATCAGCATCTTCGAAGTTCGGATCGCGGCCGTCCCCTAGAAAATCCACACGGTTCTCACCGACAATGGGATCCAATTCACTTTCCCGCCGCGCTACCGGATGGCCCGACAGCAAGATACGCGACGCATATGTTCGATATGCGCTTCCGGAAAATGGCATCAAGCAGCGGCTGACCAAGATCAAGCAGCCATCGACGAACAGCCAGGTCGAGCGCATGAGCCGGACGATCAAGGAAGCGACCGTTCAACGCTATAATCAGGATCGGCACCATCAGCTCCAAGCCACCTCGCCGACTTCATAAACGCCTACAACACGATCGGCAACTGAAGACCCGAAGGGCCTCACTCCTCAAGAGTACATCTGCAAATGCTGGATTTCCCAGCCAGAACAATTAAAACTTAATCCGCTCCAGCAAATGCCGGGACTAAAACCTAAAGCGCACCGACGAAGCCCAGGCTCTGCGATTGGCATTCTTCCAAGTCCATCTCAGCGTATCCCATCTGCGCGCATACCTTCACCAAATGCGCGATTTCGAAGATTTCGAGGCGGAACAACGGGAGCTCGATCATGTAGCGGGACATGCCAATGTCCATGCGGCGCTGTCCTTCCTGGTCGAATGGCCGGCTCACGATCGTGCCGCTAAACTGGTGCTGTCACGGAATAAGGAAATCGACGGCGATCGCTACGAACTGCTTGATCCGGCAGCTAGCCTTATTGAAGGAAAATACCCATTAGCCGCGGTTTTGCTCCGGCGCGCGCTCATCGAGGTCACGCTGCGGAAGGCCCGGGCCACACGCTATAAGCACGCCGCGCGGCATGTCCGTGAGATCGATAGTTTGAATTCGCAAATTAGGGACTACGAGAATTTTGAGACGCACGACCAGTTCATGGAGAGGTTACGAAAGACCCATCCGCGGAAGACGGGATTCTGGCCGCTGCTGCGCGATTGAAACTCCCACCGGATGTCCGGTGTTGGGCATGAAGAGCGGAAAATATGCTCAGCTGGAGGTTTTCCGCTATTGACCCAGGCCGTGTGGAAACATTTTTCGTACCCCAATAACTGCAAGTAGCCGGGCGTGATGGACCTCGACGCGATCGACTGAGCCTATTTTTGCTGTATCGGGTCTGGAGTCAATCCGGGCGCAGCCTCGGGCCATGCTGAGCGACCCTAACGATCTCACGGCGGGCACCATGACGCGCTCCTCAAGCCCGGATCGCCGCGAGGAACGGTTTGATACCGACGATGTTCATCACGCGCGTGAGGTTGTAGGCGAGCACGTGCAACGCCATCTCAGTCGCCACTTTGGGCAGTGTCTTCATCAGAAAGTGCGTCGCCCCCATCCGCATCTTCAGCGTGCCAAACGGATGCTCGACCGTCTCGCGACGAGTACGCATTGCATCCGGATTTCTGTCCAGGCGCGCCTGCACAGCATCGACAACGTACTCGTGCTCCCACCGCTTGATGCGACGTTGCGGTCCCCTCGTGCACCGAGCCTTCAGCGCGCAGGTGCGACACGCGTTGGTCCAGTAGTGGTGCAGGACCAATCCATTTTCCTTGTTCGTGAAGTGGTTGGTGAGCTTCTCACCGGTAGGACAAATGTAGACGTCCTCCTCAGCCACGTAGCGGAAATCCTGCTTGCCGAAGCGGCCTTCCGACTTCGCCTCCGATGTCTGGGGTTTTGGCAGCGTGACCGTGATGCCAGCCTCATCGCATGCGAGGATCTCCTCGCCTTTGAAGTAGCCGCGATCGGCGAAGGCTTCGAGGCTTTCTGCCTCCAATGCCGCCTTCGCTTGGTTGGCCATGTTCGCAAGATGCGACTTGTCGGTGCCGACGTTGGTCACCTCATGCGCGACGATCAGATGGTTCGTCGTATCGACGGCCGCTTGCACATTGTAGCCGACCATCCCAGAGCCGCGCCCGCTGGTCGCCATCGAGCGGGAATCAGGATCGGTGTAGGAGACCTGCTGATCGGGCGCGGCAAGCATCACTTTCTCAATCGCTTTAAGGCGCTTCACCTCTTCTTCGAGCTTGATCAGCTTCTCCTTGAGCCGCGTGGCCCTGGCCACAAGCTCCTCCGACGGCGCCTCACCGGAAGCAGTCTGGCGATCGGCGGTGTCAAGTTGGCTCAGATAGCGCGCAACGCTCTCCTCGATCTGCGCCAGGCGCCGCTCCATCTTTCCCTTCGTGAAGTTGTTGTCGCGCGAATTGACCGCCTTGAACTTGCTGCCGTCGATCGCAACGCTCGCTTTCGCCAGCAGACCCATCTTGCGGCACAAGGCGACGAATTGCGCGCAGACCTTCTTGATGGCAGGGCCGTTGTCTTTGCGGAAATCGGCGATGGTTTTGTGATCCGGAACGAGCCGTCCTGTCAGCCACATCACTTCCAGATTGCGGCCCGCCTCACGCTCCAGCCGCCGGCTCGATTGGACCCGGTTGAGATAGCCATAGATATAAAGCTTGAGCATCGGCGACGGATGATATCCCGGCCGGCCGGTCGCTGCCGGGGTGACGCCATCGAACCCCAGCTCGCGCAGTTCCAGCGCATCGACGAACACATCGACCGCCCGAACAGGATTGCTCTCGTCCACCCAATCATCAAGGCATTCCGGTAATAGTGTCGTCTGCTGGCGATCCGCCCCTTGAACGAAACCCTTCATCATCCCCCCGCAATTCAGCAAGGGAATCATAGCATCGGTCGGGTTTTCACACAGTCTGGACCCTCAACGGACCTCGGCGAGTAAAAACGGTCTCAACGAGGGCACCTCCAACGCAAAAAAGAGTATTGTTCGACCTGGTCCAGCGGCCCGAGGTGATTAAATCGGTTATCCCTCGGGCAACCCGGCCTTACGCATGCCCTCATAGATGCGCTCGCGCTGCGCCAGATAGGTCGGATTGTCGCTCGCCACGCTGGCGCGAAAGCGACGAATAGTGAAGCTTGGATCGAGCGGGAGTCCGGCTTGTGTCGCGGACCGCGCTTCATCAACTCGGCCGAGATTCGCCAAGGCTGCGGCGAGATAGAACTGCCCGATGGGAAAATTTCGGTTGATCTCGAGGGCGCGTCGAAACCGCACAACGGCCTCCTCGTCGCGGCCCAGATGGAGCTTGGCGAAGCCCGCCATACCGATCCATAAATAAGCGTTCGTGTCGATCGGACTGATGCGGAGCGCCTCCTGGACATGCGCCTCGGTTTCCTTGCCAAGACCGATGAAATACTTGGCTTGGCCGATACTCCCGTGCGCACCAGCCAAATTTCGATCCAGCGCCAACGCCCGCTCGCATTCGGCAATGCCCTGCGCCGCTCGCTTGGAAAACATTAGGACGACGCCTAGCTGATAATGCGCCCGGGCATGTCCGGGAGATCGCGACAACACCTCGGTCAAAGCCGCTTCGGCAGCGGAGAGGCGCGCGGCTCGATCGTCGGCGACAAGATGGGCAGCAACGTTGTACACATCGACGGTCGCGATGCCGACCAGCGCTTCGATATTGCCGGCATCGAGCGCTAGGGCACGTTCGAAAAAACCTCGCGCTTGCGCCAGATTGTTGGGCGTTAAGCCCTTATTTAGCCAAGCCATGCCCCGGAAATACAGGTCCATCGAGTCCGGATGCGGCGAGCGTTCCGCGCGTTGAGCCTCGGCCGTGATCAGCTCTGTGCCGAGTTGATTGGCAAGACGCGCGACGATCTCGTCCTGCATGTCGAAAAGATCGGCCAGCGGCTTGTCGAAGCGCTCGGCCCACAAATGATTGCCGGTTTCGGCGTCGATGAGCTGCACATTGACCCGAAGCCTATTGCCGCCTCGCTGCACCGAGCCTTCAAGTACGTAGCGGACGTTCAACTCGCGCCCAACCTGCTTCACGTCGGCGGCTTTGCCCTTGAAGGTGAACGCGGTGTTGCGGGCGATCACGAACGAACCGGCAATGCGCGATAAGTCCGTGGTCAGACTTTCGGTCACGCCGTCGACAAAATAGTCCTGCTCGGGATCGCCGCCGATATTCGCAAACGGCAGCACCACGACGGAAAGCCGAGGTGTTGAAGATGGGATCGGCAATGTGCCGTTATGCGCTCCCGCAACGAGCCGTCCATCCCTGACCACGGCGTACGCCCGTACCGGGCGGGCGATATTCTTGAGGCTCTGTTGCCCCAGATCGGCGAACTCGATATCGACTTTGCCGCTAACCTGATCATAGGCTGAAGACGAGATGCAGATGCCACCGGGTTCGGCGATGCCCTCGAGCCGAGCTGCGACGTTGACGCCATCACCGAGAATATCATCGCCCTCAATGAGAATGTCGCCGAGGTTAATCCCGATCCGAAACAGCATGCGCCGGTCTTGCGTGATGCCCTCATTGCGCTCAGCCATCACCGTCTGCACCGCAACGGCGCATTCGACCGCATCGACTACCGAGGGAAACTCGATCAGCAAGCCATCGCCCGTAGTCTTGACGATACGCCCGCCATGTTTCGCTACGATCGCGTCGGCTATAACGCGGTGTTCGCGCAGAATGCGGGCGGTGCCTGCTTCGTCGAGAGCCATTAGCCGCGAATAACCAGCCACGTCGGCGGCCATTATCGCCGACAACCTTCGTCCGACCCGGCTTGGCTGCTCTTGCACCATGGCATGCAGGTCCCTTCGCGCGCCATTTTGTACGATAAATGAACCGCCGGGCCAACACCCGCTCGATGCCCTATCGCGGGCCGGGCTCACGTCGGTTTATGGCAACGAACCGAACCAACCGGGCCGGTCTGATGACGTCCGTTCCTCGGGGTAATCCGGAAGTAGCGTTTCGGGGTCGTCAGGACCGGTTTTGAACCAGAGCGGTCATGCAGCCATGCCCAGGAAAGCGGGATAGTCTCGATTTTTTCGAGTTCCGTGCCGCCTAGTCTCACGATAGTTTATCAACAGGCGCTAGGGGCACGTCTTTACGAAAGCAATCGATACAGAGCGCAGGTCGGCCGCGATTTTTGCGGCTGGGTGGTAGGAGGGCATACATGACAAACAGCAAAACCATTGCGGTGCGCGCGTTTGCGACGGCGGCGGCTCTTGTAGTGATCGCGCCTGTTGCAGCGCAGGCGCGAATTGTGCGTCTGGAAATTACCCAGACTACGCCGGCGTTTGGCGGGCGCAGCTTTGGTGCAACCGGCTCCTATGAGCGAGTGATTGGCAAAGCTTATGGCGAAATTGATCCGCAGTCGCCGTCCAATGCCATGATCCAGGATCTCGCCGCAGCGCCGAAGAACGCCAAGGGTATGGTCGAGTATTCGACCGATATTGATATTTTGCGACCGGCTGATCGCGCCAAGTCCAATGGTGTGCTGTTCTTCAACATTCTCAATCGCGGCAACAAGGGCGGCATTGCGCTTTTCAATGCCGATATTCCCGGCGGACCCGCCAATGTCGGCAACATCAACGCGCTGACCGAAGCGGGCGATGGCTTCATGCAGCAGCAGGGTTACACGCTGATCTGGTTTGGTTGGCAGGCCGATGTTGTTGCTGGCAACAATCGCATGACGATGCGGGTTCCGGTCGCAACCAATTCCGACGGTTCGGCGATCACAGGAACGGTACGCAATGAACTGACGGTTCTGCGGCCGACGACGACGCTGCTGCTCCAGAGCGGCTGGTATACAGCGGCCAGCAAACCATATCCAGCCGTCAGCACCGATAACGCGCAGCCATCGCTGATGGTTTTCTGCCGACGCTTACCGTGCGGGTGCGCGAGAATGAGCCGCGTTCTCCAATCCCGAATTCCGAGTGGTCGTTCGGATCGTGCGAGGACGGCAAGCCGGCTGTGGTCAACGATACCCAAATTTGCTACCCGGCCGGCTTTAGACCGGGTCGACTTTACGAGCTTACCTACCGCGCAAAAGATCCCCTGGTACTCGGACTTGGCTTTGCCGCTGCGCGCGACCTTGGAGCATTTCTGAAAACATCGGAGAAGGACGACCGCGGCACTGCCAATCCCGCCTACGTTACGGGTGCGAAAGCGATCGTGATGGGCTCATCGCAGAGCGGCCGCTTCATCCGGTCATTCGTGCATCTGGGATTCAACAAGGACGAACAAGGCAAGATCGTCTTCGAAGGCGCATTACCCCATATTGGTGGCGGACTGATCCCACTCAATGTTCGTTTCGGACAGCCGGGACGCGGGACAATCAAACGGTGGATCATCTGTTTCCCGGCGCTGAGTTTCCGTTCGCCTACACAAGTGTGACCGACCCTTTGACCGGACGCACACTGGGCATCCTTGACCGTTGTTCAGCAACCAACACATGCCCCAAAATTGTCCATGCCGCGACAGCGCTGGAAATGTGGGAGTTGCGGCAATCGCTTGGATTTACCGACCCGCTTGGCATCAAGGATCTTGATGAACCGGCCAATGTTCGCAGCTATATCATGGCATCGACGCAGCACGCACCGGCCGTGCTGCCCTTGCCTCACAAGGAACCGTTCCTCACTTGCCAGCAGCAACCCAATCCAAATCCCTACTCGTGGACCATGCGAGCACTGCTCACCCATCTGGCCGCGTGGGTGAAAGACGGTGCTAAACCGCCACCGAGCAGTCGGCCCACCATCGCCGCTGGCAACTTGGTCGCACCCGATCAGGTTCGCTTTCCACGTATTCCCGCCAACAATTATGGCGGCGTGACGCGGCCCGCAGTCAAGTTCATGGCCGACGGCGATCCGCTGCACGTGCAAGACCATGGCAAGGACTACAACGCTGCCGACGCATCCGGCATCATTTCCGGCGATCTGCCAAGGGGCTCGACCGCGCGGTATGGCGCGTTAGTTCCGCAGGTTGATTCTGACGGCAACGATCTTGGCGGTATTCGCGATGTTTTCGTTGCGGTGCCGATTGGCACGTACACCGGTTGGAACCTCTTCAACAAGAATTTCTTCGAGGACGGATTTTGTACGTTGGCCGGGAGCTTCATTCCATTCGCGTCAACCAAGCAGGAGCGCCTTGCGATTGGCGACCTGCGCCCATCGATCGAGGAGCGCTATCCGACGAAGGAAGCTTACGTCGCCGCCTTCAAGAAGGCCGCCGATGATCTTGTCGCCCAGCGCTTTCTGTTACCAGACGATGCAATCCGATTGGTTTCGCAGGCGGAGCGCGAGGGCATTCGAACTGCGCCATAAATCGTTGGCTGTTTAATCTGAGATATGAGGGGCATGAATTTTGTTTCAAGCCCTGTAAAATCATCAATCTGCTTCTGGCAGCACGAAACCAACATAGCGGTGCAGTCGCCGCATGTCTGCTGCTGAGGGATTTGGACTTGGCTCGGACGCGGCTCGAAGTCTGAAATTGACCGTGCGCCCCGAAGGCGCGGATCACTAGTGGAGGAAAATTCCACCCAGAGAGTTGTCGATTGATCTGGTAGCTGACGAGCGGTTCGGTCGGGTAACCGGCAGGGCTGGAGCCTCGTGACAAAGGCCGCTTTAGGCGGTTGAGCAATCTAGCGGGCCGTGAACGTGAGTGAAGCCTGAGCAGGCCTCGAAGAAGTGACAATGCGGATGCCGACCTGCCGGTCATTTGGGGAAGGCAGCATGAGCGGGGAAGCAATGACACGCGCACCCGCTCGATCCGCCGGGGTAGGTCGGGCACGGCACGTCGGAAAGGTGGTTCGGGTAATCGGGGGAGGCCCGTCAAGGGCGAGGGTGGCGACCTCAACGTCGCGAAAGGCGTTGTTAAAGGCGTCATGCGCCGGAAGTTCGGACTTGGGGTGGTACTGACCGTTGATAGCCGCCGGTAATGCTGGCTGAGGAAAGGGCCCTGCACTTCTGGTGCGCTTTTCGTAAGATGGCGAGGTCGTGGTGAATTGGCGATGAGCCTGCAAACACCATCAAGGACAGGCGCCGCCGGAGATTGCTGTGTCGAGGGGCGAAGGAGAGTTACCACCGCGCCGAAGCCGCGTGCGGTTAGTTTGCTCTCCGTGTGTCTCACGGTGAAGCCATCGGAGAGCCGGATGCCGGAGATCGGCACGTCCGGTTCGATGAGCGGGGATGGGAAACGGGGCGTTGCCGAATGGCCTAAGCTACCGCGCCCATCCTCGACTCTACCCGAACCGACATGAGACCCCTATCTTCAGCAGGACTGCATTCAGCCGGCTCCGGGCGTGTCCAGTTCTCTTGCAACCGTTACGTCTCGGCCATGATCGCGATCACTCGCTGCACCAGAGCGGGGTCGCGATACGCGCTGCGCGGCCTTAATAAATTCTGGACTTCGGCGGTCAGCTTGTGCACGGCTGGATCTTCGGCAGCGAGCCGGGTCAGAGCGATACCGAATTTGAGCGCGGTCTCAAAATCGGCCGGGCGTTGCCCCCGCGTCTCGGGAAAAACGAAGTCGAGTGTGGCGACCGCCCACGGAGTCTCGATTAATGTCTGCACCTCGGCGAAAAAAGTCGGCGCCAACGCGGCCATCGGATTGCTGTCTCCCGCCAGTCTCCCGAGGAGCGTCTGGAGAAGGCACGCCTCCTGGGCGGCCACGCTCATGCCTTGTCCGTAGACGGGATTAAAGCGGCAGATGGCATCGGCGATAGGCAAAAGCCCGCGGGGAAACTCGTCGAGCCGTTCGAAGTGGCGGCGCACGCTCTCAGGGAAGCCGTAGCGCGCGACGCTTCCAAGGCGCTCGGCGTGGCTGATCGCTTTGTAGATCGTCGGCGTTCGCAGTGCCCTGGCATATGCCAAAAACCCCTCAGCATCGCCGGGCGGCACGTCGCCGTGGCGCCCGCCAATGGTTGCCATCCAGCGGTTACCCTCGAGCGGCAGCATCAGGCCGCCACGGCTATCGTGGGGTGCCTGGCCGAAGGTCATGACGCCTTTCCAATCGGCGGGGGCGTC
Source organism: uncultured Alphaproteobacteria bacterium (assembly GCA_963722265.1). Classification (GTDB taxonomy): domain Bacteria; phylum Pseudomonadota; class Alphaproteobacteria; order Rhizobiales; family Xanthobacteraceae; genus Bradyrhizobium. Next base: position 508,419 of record CAVRKR010000009.1, read on the forward strand.
GTCTGGAATGGCAAAGACGCATGTCGCATAGCCGAGATCGATGCCAATCGTGGTTTCCTCCGGAAGTTGTCGACCGGTCGATTGCAGCAAATCGAGCGTGAGGGCGCCGGTTCCGGACGCGTCGATGACGAGGTCCGTCGTAATCGTCTCGCTCGCGCCATCGTCGTTCTTATAGCGCACGCCGGAAACTGTCTCTCCATTTGGAGAGGCCAGCAATTTCTCGACCCGGCAATGCTGGCGCAGCGTGATGTTCGCGCGGCCTTCCACCCGCCGTCGCACAACATGCTCGATGGTCGGCCTTGACACCGCGTAACTGAACCAGCCGAGGTCGCGTTGCGGGAACGGATCATAGCCCGGGCGCTCCATGCGAACATCGAGACCGACACGGAGCGGCACGGCTCCCGCCCGCTCAAGATCCTGCCCGAACCCTGTGAACAGCTCGCTGAGGGCGCGCTGGCCGCTGAGCAGCAGCGCATGCACGTGGCGCGCCTGGGGCGTCCCCGCGCGATGCACAGGCTCTGAGGGCAGAGTGTCGCGCTCCAGAACAACTACCTGATCAAAGAAGTCGGCGAGCGCCCCCGCGGCGGTTAGCCCACCCATTCCCGCGCCGATCACGACGGCCTTGTTGCCGACAAGAGTTGACGCCATAGTCGCCTCCCTGCCGCGGGCTCCCCTCGCAGCAGAGGTGCCGACGCCAGTAAAGCATATCGCCACGTCACCGCGAAAGGAAGCTGCCGAGATTTTCAAGGGTGGAATGTGACGTTGCCAATACGCGGTAACGTGGATACCTCTGCTTCGCTTAGGTAAATAGGCGCGAAACGCGGGTTAGCGGTCAGGCCTTAGTGGGAAAAGGACCATGAGCAAGCCGATTGAGCGGATCGTCAAGACTAACGGCATCAGCCTGAATGTTGTCGAGCAAGGCCAGGGCCCTCTCGTCTTGCTGTGCCACGGCTTTCCGGAAAGCTCGTACTCCTGGCGTCACCAGATCGCAGCACTCGGTGCGGCGGGCTTCCATGCGGTCGCCCCTGACATGCGCGGTTACGGAAAGAGCGAACGGCCGGAGGCAATCGATCAGTACACTATCTTTCATTTGGTCGGGGATGTTGTGGGACTGCTGGATGCGTTTGAGACGCCCAGCGCGGTCGTAGTCGGTCATGACTGGGGCGCCGCCATTGCCTGGCAAGCGGCGCGTCTGCGTCCTGACCGCTTCCGCGCGGTCGTCAGTCTCAGCGTCCCATACCGGCCGCGCGGTCCAGCACAGCCGACCAGTCTGATGCCGCAAACAGGCGACGCCCAATTCTACCAGTTGTATTTCCAGGCGCCTGGCGTTGCGGAAGCGGAATTCGAGAAAGATACGCGCCTGACGCTACGTGCCAACCTCTTCGGCGGATCCGGCGAGGGAATCAAAGCGATCCGCGCGATGAATGCCGCGAGCGGGAAGACGCCCGGTGTGGGTATGGTGCCGCGCGGCGGCGGCATGTTGCCATCCGGTGTGCAGGTGCCGCTGCCATCATGGCTCAACGAAGCTGATCTCGAAGTCTACGCCGGTGAATTCGCGCGCAGCGGTTTTCGCGGACCGCTCAACTACTATCGCAATATCGATCGCAATTGGGAGCTGATGGCGGCCCTCGAAGGCATCAAGGTTGCCGTACCCGCCCTCTACATTGCCGGAGATCACGACCTGGTCGTTGCGTTTCCTGGAGCAGCCGAGCATATCGCCAACATGAAACAGTACGTGCCCCTCCTGCGCGACATCCAGATGCTCGCCGGTTGTGGCCATTGGATCCAGCAAGAGCGCCCCGCAGAGGTCAGCGCCGCGGTCATCGAATTTCTGCGCGGCTTGCCCAACTGAGCCGTTTCCCGCATTGCGGGCAGTCCGGCGCGCCAGAAGCCGGGCCTTTGGGGACCGCCGCGGCCGTTTCGGTGAGGTCGCATTTTGGCACGAAACCGACACGGCGATCCCAGCCCCGCACGTCCGCTGTTGAGTGACAAACGGACCTGCCCCGGAAGCTGTCCGACTTCCGAAATTGACCCGGAGCGGTCATTCAGCCATTCGACAGGGCGAACCGAAATAGGGCTGCGTGTCACGCCCAGTTGTGGGATATTTCTGGTTCCACAGCGTGAGGGAGATCACCTCGCGATCAGATCAGGATTGTTGCTCGGCTTGGCGCTGGCGCTCACCACTGTCGCGGCGGCACCAGCGCAGGAGTTGACTCCGTACCAGAGTCAATGGCTCGGCGGCATCAAAAAGATACTCGTCGAAACTATCCAAAAACAACACGCCAATTGCGAGTTTACCACCAAGAGGGCGTGCGAGATTGTACGGGCGGATTTACTGGACGAGGTTCTGCAGGGCTGGGAGAACACGCCCGACTACGGCAAGTATGCGTTGGGTGTGATGGAATGGCAAGGCAACTTATCCATTACGATTGCCAACATGCTCTACGATTACGAACGTCGGAATGGGGGCCGCCTCGATGAGGGGTTCGAAAAAGAGGTGCTCAATAGGACCGTGACCGATCCTGCTTTCTCACTCCCAGCGGAATACACGTGCAGGCACTTGTTCGGCACCCCGCACCTGAACGGAAGCCAAGGACCTTGCAAATAGGGTGGCGTTTGGAGCAACAACAATGGACAACGACATTCTTAAAGAGTTGCAGGATTGGCATGACCGATTGGTCCTCGAAAAGCCACACCGTCCCGCCGAGTTGCTAGAGATCGATATCAATCGGCTCAGGCGCGCAATTGCCGAAATCAAGCAGCTTCGCGCAGCAAAAGACGATTTGACTTGATTGATGCGCTGGACAGCTATTTTGGCGGCATGCAAATCGCCGCGAATGTCGCTTCATGGCACCTTTGAGAAATGCCGACTACCTGTGAGAATGTCTGCTCAGCGGGGTGGACCGGAAGCCATATTGTAAGATGGCGAGGGCCGTTTTTGACCCCGAAGCGGCCCGAACACGCGTCGAGTTGCGAGCGTAAGGGCTGCAGCCTCAATGCACTGCTTCAGAAGTCTGGCCTTTCTCACCTCCAAGTAATCGTCTGGCTACTACCCCACCGAATCGCGCCGACGTAGTGCTACGCCCCAAGCCTGACGCCCCAAAAAAGCCCTGCCGTGAGGCAGGGCTTCGAGGCTCTTGCAATCGATTGCTTTGCGTGGTCGATCGCCGATAGAGCTTAGATCAGGGTTGCTGCGGCTCGTTGCCGTTGTTGAAGGTGAGCAGCGGCTGCCAGGTCGCGCAGAAATGTTCGGCCCTGAAGGTGACGAACGGATGAGGCCCTTGCGGTGTGAGCAGCGCCGGCGGTGTGAGCGACTGCATAATCTGAATGCCATTGAAGGGCAGCCAGACCGGCGGCTGGGCCTGCGGCGTCCTGAAGTCGACAAGGATTTGGAGAAGTCCGCCGTTCGGATCGCCGGACTTCACGAAATTGGCCCAGTAGGTCTTCATATCGGTCGCCAGCGTCGCTTGCGCGGTGGTGAACGCCGCGCCGAAGTTGAAGATATACTGGAGTTCGGCTGCGTGCTGCGAAGCCGTCGTGAAACCTGAGCCATTCGACCCCGGACCCAGGACGCCGGGCACGCCCAGGGCCGGGGCATTTGGATCGTTGAACTCGTAAGCAAAGACCGGGACGTGCCTGGACAGGTCGCTGTTTGAATCAAAACCGTTACAGGCGAACACGAAATCGGTGAAGATCTGCGAGAGCGCCTCATCGACGTTGCCGCCCATAAAGTTGTTGTTGAGGCCCGGGATCGTCCCGGTTGTCTGCGGAACGAAGTCGTGGAAGTTGGCGATCGGATATTCGCCTGCCGCGGCAACCGAAGCGGCGACGACTGCTTCGGTGAAGGCCGAGGTCGGGGCCTGGTTGGACGGTGTGGCCGTCACGAGGGTCTGCATAAAGAAGGCGATCTCTTGTGCGTAGGTGCAGATCGCAGGCTGGCCGGCGAACGGCGGTGTCGAGCACAGAACGTTCGGGACCTGAAGGTCGAAGCTTGCCGGGCCGCCGGCGGCGACGATGTTCGCTGACGTGCCAAGTGGCGCAGTAACTTGAGCGGGGAAGAAGTCCGGCTCGAAGAGGCGGCCCTCATTGGCATTGGTGCCCTGGAGCACCGGGACCTGGTTGAACTGGCCGGTCGAGAAGGCCGTATGGAGGTCACGCGGCAGGATTTTCGTGCCAAAATTGGGCGCGATGCCGAAGCCGCCGAAGACGTTTTCATTCGCGAAGACTTGCGCTGCAGTCAGTCCCTGCAGGCAGGCCAGGGTCAAGGTGCCGCCGCAGAATTTGTTGGCGTCGTCCTGAGCGAACGTGTTGCTAAGGGTCTGATAAGTGGCGAGCGATGGCACGTCATGATACATGTACCCGCCGCTCTCGATGATCGCACCGCGGAACAGATTCCGGCCGGTGTTCGTGGAGGCAAGCTGCGACGAGACGCTGAGACCGCCGGCCAATTCACCGCCGATCGTCACCGCGTTCGGATCGCCGCCGAAAGCCGCAATGTTGCGTTGGACCCAGGCCAATGCGAATTGCTGATCCATGAGACCGTAGTTGCCGGCGTCGCCGACGTTCTCAAAGCCGTCGGGCTCGGTCGCCGCCAGGACGCTGGCTGCGAGGAAGCCTAGGTTCCCGAGCCGGTAGTTGATCGTGACGACGATGATGTCGTTGTTGGCCACCATCACCGACGGGTCGTAGTCGGAGCCGGCGCCGCTGACGAGCGCGCCGCCGTGAATCCAAACGAACACCGGCAGACGGGACCTCGCCGTGGCGTTGGACGGAGTATAGACGTTGAGGAACAGGCAATCCTCGGAATCGGTTGGCCGTCCCTGCGTGCAGGTGTGGCCGGGCGTTGCCGCGAGGATCGATCCTTGGCCTGGATTGGGCGCCTGGGGCGGCTTCCAGCGCAAGGTGCCTAGCGGCGGCTGGGCGTAGCGGATGCCGAAGAAGACGTTCACTCCGCTCGTCGGATCTCCCGGGAGTTCCTGGAAATTTTGCAGGCCCTGATAGGTGCCGGTCGTGGTGGCGACAGGGGCGGTCGGCGTAACCGCGTTCGAAACCGATGTGGTCGCCAGGATGCAAGCGACGCTCATCGCGCCGATGACGCCAAGTCGCAACTGCCGTAACTGCTCTCTCATTGGCTTCTCCCCTCTTTTGTATGGCCGGCAATACCCGCCTATTTCCGGCGCACTTCTGTGGTGCCGGTCTCTATTGCCGGCAGTCTTGCCGACAACCGTAGGATGACGGAGATCCAATCCGGGCACAAGTAAATCCGCGGGAATTTTGAAACCGGAAATTCCCCGTCGCGGAATGACGACAGGCGGTCTCCAGGCGGTCTCTAAGAGAGGCCTCTTTGAAGGCAGCCAACTGCCGAGCAGCATCGAAGCCGATGCAGCATGCGAGGCTTGGATGGCAGTCGCACAGGGCGACGCGGGCCGCCGAGCCCGAAATGTCTGCATATGGCACGAACCGGACCTCCAGCGACGTCCGCAGTTCGGTCGCTATCGGGGCGAAAGCGGACATGGCGGTTGCGAGCGCCGACTTCCGAGTTTGACCCATCTGCGACATGACGGCGGAGCGGCGAGGCCGAAAATGGCCTTAAGGCGACCTCTGCCGCGCCGTTTCATCTCTAGTCTCTAGGCTGCCGAGTTAGGGCGTTAACTCATAAACGAGCGGGGCCGTTTCCAGGTGGTGCTTTCGCTGGAATTACGCCTGAATGAGGTTTGGTGGCATGAGGTTTGGTGGTATAGTGCCAGTCGTTGCAACTAAGCAACCGTGGGGCCTTGGCATGCGGGCATGTCCCACTTTCATTGCGGCGATCTCACTATGGGTGGTCGGGATACCGGCTGCCGTCGCGGCGGAGCAGCCACAGCGCGTGCCTCAGGTAGGATTTCTCGGGGCGATGGTGGGCGCCGATTATGATCCGGCGAAGGACACCATTAAGGACGCTCTGCTGGAAGGATTGCAGACGCTTGGCTATGTCGAGGGAAAGAACATTCACATTGAATATCGCGTCCCACGAAAACCGGACGACACCGCCGAAATGGCGCGCGACCTCGTCGGACATAAGGTCGATGTCATCGCAACCTTTGGACCAGCCCCGATCGAAGCGGCCAGGCGAGCGACTGATAGTATCCCGATCGTCATCATCGCTTGCGATCGAGCCGACAGGCTGGTCAAAAGTATCGCCAGGCCAGGGGGCAACATAACTGGAATGGCTTGTATCTCGTCGGACCTTGCAGCCAAACGATTGCAGCTCATGCAAGAGATCGTTCCGGGGCTGTCGCGCGTGGCTGTGCTTTTCAACGGCGGAGTTCCCGCAAAAGTGGAGGAGTTGCAGGAAATAAGGGCAGCGGCAAAGACATTGGAAATCGAGGTGCAGCCAGTGGAAATCCGCGATCCGTCAGGGATCACAGCTGCTTTTGCCGCGATGAAGGTTGGTAGCCCCCAGGCACTCATTGTCTTGTCCGACCCTCTGACATTTTATCACGTCAAGGAGATCGCCGAGTTAGCTGCGGAGCAGCGTCTTCCGTCAACGTATGGGTTCAGAGAGTACTGCGACGCGGGCGGATTGCTGTGCTACGGCGCAAACTTTTCGAGCCAGGTTAGGCGTTACAGCTATTTTATCGACAAGATACTAAAAGGCGCAAAGCCCGGAGATATTCCGATTGAAGAGCCCACAAGCCACGAACTGATTGTCAATGCCCGGGTGGCAAAATCGTTCGGCCTAACCCTCCCGCCGTCCATCCTGATCAGCGCCGACACGTTGATCGAATAAGCCAACGCCCATTTCCGATCTCGGCATTTGTCAAATCAGCACGGCGGCAATGCGGAGGCTCCGACACCCGATCACGTATCGTCGCCGCGGAAATCTCACGACACGGTCCTCTGCTCATTTATGAGTACATGCCCTATCGAACGAACATGACGCGATCTGCCGTCATGTCGCAGTTTGGCACGAAACGGACATGCCGATGCAGTCGCGGCATGTCCGTAGTTGGGGGATCAACGGACCTGGCTGGGACGCGGCTCAAAGTCTGGAAAGACCCGAAGCAGACATTGGCCCAATGGAACGACGTCATTCGTTGGACTGTTTGGTATTGCCAGGATCGCCAGAGAGGGGCAGCATGAAGAAAAAAAGGTGCAGTCTGTCTCGGGATGGGTCTTTTCAGGGAGTGGTTCATGTCTCAATTGAATGACGTTATCGAACAGAGTGTTCGTGCGCAGGACGCGCCATTTCTTGTTGCCATGGTAGGCGATAAAGAAGGAATCAAATGGTCGGGCTCGGCGGGCGACCGCGCGCCCGGACAAAAGGCGACGCAAGATACGGTCTTCCGGATCTTCTCGATGACGAAAGCGGTTGGCTCAACCGCCGCGATGATCCTCATGGATCGTGGCAAGCTCGACCCGAATACGCCTGTCGAGGCGATCATCCCAGAATTCGCTAAGATTAAGGTGCTCGATGGTTTCGACGGTGCAACACCGCGCCTTCGTGCTCCGCGCAGTAAGGCAACTGTTCGCCATCTTGCAACGCACACATCGGGTTTCGTCTATGAATTCTGGAATCCCGATATTCCTAAATACATGGAGGCGACAAAGCATCCCTCGATCCTGTCCGGACTTAAGGCGTCACTATTTTATCCCCTCGCTTTTGATCCCGGCGAGCGCTGGGATTACGGAATCGGCATCGACTGGCTTGGCCAAGTCGTCGAGGCTGTCGACGGGCGAAAAATAGACCGCTTCTGTCGTGACGAAATTCTAGATCCTTTGAAAATGCTGGACACGCGCTTCGAAGTTGAGGACCGCATGGCCAATCGGCTCTCCTCAGTGTCGATTAGGGGTGAAGATGGCAAATTTGCCGATTACCCGCTTGCACCACCCTCCCATCCGGAATTTTATGGCATGGGTCACGCGCTCTATTCCACTGCACCAGATTATATGCGCTTTCTTCGGATGTATCTAAACGAGGGCCAACTCGACGGGAAGCGATTGCTCAGCGAGAAAGGGGTTGAAACCCTGCTCTCCAATCAGATCGGAGATATTAAAGTCGGCCTGCTGAAGACCGTCGTGCCCGCGCTCACAGCAGACGCGGAATTTTTCCCTGGACGCAAAAAGACCCACAGCATGGCGTTCCAGCGCATCGAGGAGGATGTTCCTGGAATGCGGTCAGCGGGCTCGCAGTTCTGGGCTGGCGTTCTGAACACGCACTGTTGGTTCGATCCGAAGAAGAATGTCGCGGCGGTCCTCATGACCCAATCGCTTCCCTTCGTTGAACCGCGTTTCATGGGTGTCTATGACCGGTTCGAGCGTGCTGTCTATGCGCAGTAGCCGTAATTAGAAAGCGCAGCAGGCTATAATCTGGTGTGACTTGAGAGCCGCCTTCGGGCGGCTTTTTTTGATGGCTTGCATTTTTGATGTCCGAGTCTGGCACCTTTCGGACATGGCTCATCGAGCCGACGATGTCCGATCCTGGGGGTAAAGCTGACCTCACGGTTACGAGCACTGACTTCCGGTTTTGACCCAACTCGGAAGTGGACGGTACTACTCGTGAGATTGACAATAAATGTCGAACTTGGCCGGGTGCATCACCGGCAGATGTCGCCTAACTCCTTTCGCGGATCATGGCCGCAGTCGGCGTGGCTGCGGCAGCGCCGGGCAGAATACCTCCCGGCGGTACAGAAACTGGGCATTATCCTTCCTGACCTGGTTCGCCTCTTCCGCCGATACGCACACGTAATCGCCCATGTAGGCTTGGCGATACACATTGGGTCCGAGTGATCTCGTCGATGGAAAGCAGACACCATACGGGACAATGCCATTTGGAATGCTCGGAACGGGCGCGGGCGTGTAGCCGGTGTAGTACGAGGAGTTGGTGTAGTTGAACGCATAGGTCGTGCCCGCTGCAGCCGCGTTGTTATCTGTGTTGACCTGGCTCGCCTGCGCCTGCGTGACGCAGACGGGATCGCCCTGGAATGCCCCGCGCGGCACGTAGGGCGAGGGGCAACAGATCGAAGGGTAGGTCACGGGCTCCGCGGTCTGAGTTAGGATTACCTCGCTCGCGATGTTGAGCAGCTGCTGCGCGGTCAGTTTGCTGCCCAGCCCGGGGCCCCCGTTGACGGTGTGGCTGCTCATTTTCTCGTGCATGCACCCCGGGGGTGGTCCTCCTGGCTTCGCCGGGGCGGTCATCAACTGCTGCCAGGTGCATGGCTGCCATCCGCGGGCGTATAAGATATCAGCGTCCCAAATCTGCAGATAGTTGAGTGGCGCGTCGACGACGGTTTCCGACCCAACCGCAATTGTGCTCGTGCCTCCATAGGGGAATGTGCTCGTGACCCCCTTGGGGAAGGCGCCACCGACCGAAGTGCCTGAAAAATAGGCTGTCAGCACGTTGAGGAGCGCTTGCTCCGGCGTCATTGGGCACGGGGGGGAGCTGAAGCATCCCTCCGTCTGCATCGACGAGACGCCTTGGGCGTCGGGAATCGTGTCGGAAAATTTCCCGGCCAACTGCAACCCACCCAGCATGCGCGACACGAGCACCATGCTGCCGGTGCCGCTGCTGCCGCTGCTGTAGAGCACCGAAGGGCCGTCAGTGGTGTTGTACGTAAGCCACTTGACGCGTCGGCTGCCCGACCCCTCCCCAGTCGTAGCCGTGAGGTCTCCGGCCTTCAAGCCAGCCATCGCAGTCGCCTTGGCATTGGCTCCGCCGATGGGCGGTCCGGCGAAATAAGCCACGATCGCCGTTTCGGCCGCGCAATCCATCGTTGTCGTTGAACTGGTGCCGCAATCCGGCCCAAATGCAAGCGGTGCATTCTGGAGATACGAATTGTTTGCGTTCGGAAAATTAGGAAGCCCGTTCCCCGTGGCAACGATTAGCGTCACTCCGCTGAATACCTCACCATACATATCGATCGCGGCCGCCCACTCCTCGACGAATGCGCGATCCGAATTAATGTAGGACGAGGTTGTGCCGTAGCCGGGCGAGAGGCAATTTCCCGGGGCTCCATAGGCGTTTCCCAACAGACAATTCCACGCCGTGTACACGTCCACCGAGTGAGCACCGGAAACGCCGGGCAAGGTCAGGAGGCAGGCATTCGGATTCTTCGGCTTCTTGCTTGTACAATCGCTAGCGTTGGCGCCATTGGGAAGAATGATTTCCGTCGAAGAGGCCGTCGGGCCCCCCACTCCAATCGACACGAAGCTGGAAACGTATTCGCGGTTTGACGCTATATGCTGATTGAGCGCCGTCAGAAAGACCTTCCAGTAGGCTTTGTAGATCGGATTCCACGGCATCGGGAGCGGAATTTGAATATGGGGTAGGTCTTCGGTCTTAAAGAAAATGGTGGTGTATCCGCACTCGGTCAGGGCGGGATTCGGTAGCACCACACTCGAACCCACGAACAAGCCGTCGCACGAGCTCAAATAGTTAAGCAGCCAGCCCGATCCTTGCGTGTTTAGCGGCGAGTTGAAGCCTGGGGTTACGCCGAGCTGGAGCGTCTTCGGCGGTTTCGAGGGATTAGCTTTGTTCCACGCTATGATTGCGTTGAATGCATCGTCAACATAGTTGAAGTAAAAGCTGCCCGGATTCGGGGGGGACGAGAGTGGGCCTGGGTCTGACGGCTGCAGTTGTTGCCATTCTGTTTCGAGCAAGAGCCCAGAAACTGCTTCGTTGTCCAGCAGGTAACCGAAGTAGTTGGTAAGATATTGGTCCACAAGCTCGGGATTGAACACGCACCGAACGTCATGGCTAGGACAGACCAGGTTTTCCGCCTGCGTGAGCGCTGTCGCCAGCCGCACGTTGGCGTAGATGCCCATGGGACCGCGAGTGGTGATTCCCGGCTGCAGCAGTACGGTGCTGGCACCGCCCATGACCTGCTGCATGTACTGGGCCCAGGTGGTGCCATCAGTGATCTTAGCCGCGTTGGTGGTGTCGTCGCCCGCGCGGACCGGCTGCGTCAGTACCACACCGGCCAAAATGCAAACCAGCGCCCGGAAACTATCCTGCAACGATATGCTCATCGTTACCTCCGATTTCTGAGCTTCAGTCGGGTCACCCTTTTATTTTTTTACAGGACTTTCGTGCACTTATTGGCCCGAGCCGCGTCTAATAGATGCAACCTCTCTTGGCAGCTCTTGGTCGCTGATCTGTGGTTGGGCCGCACAGTAATCTGGGAATTGGAGTTATCGGGGGTCGGCACGCCGCATGTACGCGCGTTCATCGAAATGGCGGCGTATAAAACGGCAGCTTTCGGAGTGGCACTACCGGGTAGGAATTGCACGGTAACGGAGTTCTGGGCGTTCCTGGGGGGGACAGCAGTTGGTTCGAAGCCGTTTGGAGCAGGCTCTGCACGACGGGATCGGTACTTATTGCGTCCGCTTGGTAGATCTGCAAGTAGTCCACCCCCGAATCCAGGCCGGTCTGAAGAGACAGACACAGCGCCCTCACCGGGTTTGCGGCATCTCCCTGCTTTTCAGGATCGTTCAATGCGGAAGCCATAAACTCAAACCCTGTCGAGGTCTTGCCGACGTACGACGTTACGAGGTCGTAACTCGCGTCACCGGGGCTATCGGGGGTCAGCCCGTTGGCTTGGACCGCAAACATGAGGGGGTGTAACGTTGTCCCCGTTTTGACGACGTTTTTCGGAGTCTCAGTTTTCTGGCTTGGGTCAGGCTCGGAATTCGCCCCGATGGGAAGCCCGGCAAAAACAGCGAGCGGGGCAAACTGCCCCGGAAAGAGTAAATTATACTGTGAGAATACGGAGGCCCAGGAATCGTAATACCTTTCGGGTGTGTAGTGTTCGTTTTCCCAAGTTGTATTTATCTCTTTGTTGATCTGCTTCATCGAACACGCGCCGTTGCCTCCTGCGCCGGGCAATGACATCTCCTCCGAGATCGAGGTGGGGCCGGAGGCTGCGATCATTTTGAAGATCGGACCGTACTGCGGGTTTTGCGCATAGCGCAGAGACACCTGCTGCAGGAAGCCAAACCAGAAACTTTGGTAGGTGGAATCCCAGGGCATCGGGAGGGTGCTGGATTCCATCTTGGTCGCACCCATTGGGACAAAACCGTATTGGATACAAAAAATATCCGTTTTAACTTTTGAATTCGTGAGCACCGCGTTGGGTGACCCAAATCCCGGCACGAAGGAAAGAACGACAAACTTGCCGTACGTCTTCGCCTGGGTAAACACCGCGTCGGTGATCGACCAGTCGATGATCCCCGACGTTGACGGCACGTTCCATGCCGGCACATACATATCCGCCCAATCGACGCGAAGCATCAAGCCCGAGATCGCTGGGTTGCTGGCCGCCCGGATATGGAGTTCTCCCGAGGGACAATCACTCACGCTCACCATCGCTACCGCCGCGCTACAGCCCGGATATTGCAGGAGGGCAATAAGTCCTTTGGGAGGCGTCGGGAATTCTACGGGTCCGGGTCCGGACATATCGGCTGCTCTGGCGCAGGACCACCCGAGCGCGCCAAGCGCCATGCCCGCGGCCAGCACGATGGCGAGGCGCCGCTTCGAGGTTCGGTGATTATTCGGAGGACTGCGTCGGCTGAAAAAACGAACGTGGACCATGACCCACCTCTCGATCTTTTTACGCCGCCCTAAAAGTACGATCGGAATAGATTGGAAGTCAACGCTTTACGGGCCTTCGGCTGAGGTTTCGAAGTTGGTAAACGGCATCCACGCGAGCGCCATGCGGCGTCGAGAAGGCCGCCCGTCATAAATTGGATATCGCCCGCGCCGACGAGGTGATCGAATAGGTGCGCCAGCCGCAAGCTGGTGCGATCCAGCCGGTGAAAGTCCGGTCCAGGTAAGGAGTAGCGTCCGCTTGGTAGCGAGTGTTGCGTAGCCACTGGCGACAGTGGTTGCGAAGCGTGCACAGCAAATGCATGGGGTGTGGGATTGAGCCACGAAAGCCCCATACAAGCCGGATGCCCGAATTGGGCCCGTACGGATCTGGGCGGGGGGCGCGAGGTAACTCGCGTCTGGCACGAAACCGACATGCGTAAGTGGTCGCTGCATGTCGGTTATCGGGGGCAAAGCAGAGTCCCGGAGCTAGACCTCGACTTCCGTTTTGGACCCATTGCGGAAGCGGTCGGCTTTAAGGACCCCTCACGGGCGGCCGCGCGGCTCTGGGTTGTGGTATCCTGCAAACATGCGATCAGCGATCTGGATAGGAATTTTTATTGGATCCACGATCGGTGGATTTGTTCCAGAGCTCTGGGGCGGCGACATGCTCTCCTATTCGGGAGTGTTGCTCAGTGCCGTCGGTGCCTATGTGGGGCTGTGGCTCGGGTCGCGAGCGTCAAGATGATCGGGGCTGGCCGTCGTGCGACCACGATCGGTAACGCAGATCGAGAACACGTTATTCAATGACTACGAACAACAACAATGATCCAAAACGGCCGGCCAACGCGCCAGCTTTCCTGATTTCAGGTTCTCGTCCGTCTTCACTGGAACAAGTCGCAGAGGAAAATGAGGCAGAGCAGCCTGAACCTGAACTTGAAGCTGTCCCGCCCGGGGAGGACCCGCTTTCGAAATGCGCCATTCAGTTGGAGCGGTATACGAAATGGCTGATGGCCGCGACTTTAGTTTCAATTATCTGCACCGCCTGGATCGCCTGGTCGATCAAGGAATTGCATGATTTTGCTTTTCAACAAGCCAAGTCTGTCAACGACAGCATTGAGATCTCCCGGTATGAAATATTCGCTGCGAACAGGCGGGCCGAAGCGACAGAAAAAGCAAATGAGCTGGCCGCGGAGACCTCACGAAGCCAGCTTCGCGCCTACGTCAACGTCCTCGGGATTTCGACGCAAAACGCGTTTGAAAAAAACATGTCGTCAAGCTTTACCTACAAAAATGTGGGCCAGACACCCGCTCTCGGCCTCAGAACCCTGACCGATGCCGTGATGATTTCGTCTTCGGGATCGGACGTTAAACCACCGCGTACATATTCAACTTCGTATGACAGCGACAATGATCCGACAATCGTCCTCGGCGGCGGCATCGACGCATCAGATCCGATCAACAGAGGTTCCCCTTTCAAGGAAGCGGAGCTCGTAGAGTTTCGGGCAGGAAGTAAACTTTATGTCGTTTGGGGCGTGATATATTATGCGGATGTCTTCGGAAAGAATCACTACACCCGATTTTGCAGATATTTTAAGAACGGCGAACCGAACCGATGGACCCTTTGCAAGACGGATAACGACAGCAACTGACGTACCCGGGCAACACTGGCCAGATAGCAAACTGCCACTCGAAGACGCTGGAGCAGCACACCGCGACGGCCGACATCCCAAATGTCATCGCGCTTACTTCCGGAAATGGCACTTTTCGGACCCTCCCGCTATGTCCGCTTGATGTCTGCTCCTGGTGGCAGAACCGACATGCCGCGTGAGCTGGGCGACTTCCGGGTTTGATTCGAAGCGGACATTTCGCCTGGCGGCCAGTGTTGGATCAAAATGGTCGATGGCAGCGCCACGGGTAGTTTTGGATGGCGCGCCGTAAAGCGAATACGCGAACCGAACTGCGAATCCGGTAGGATCGCCAGTCGATCCCCTTCGAGGCGTCGAACTCGATCGCGCCAGCCAAGCTGAAGTTGTCGAAGACGAAAGGCAGGCTTCGCCAGATGAAATTCATTGGCAAGCCTTGCGGCGTCGCGAGGACCATACCTAGCTGCAAGGGGAGGCCAGGTGATGCCGGGGCGGGCATCGGCTGCCGACGCCAGGCTGAAGGAGGCTATGAGATGTCTCGCACACTTATCATCTTCGGAATGGTCCTGCCCGTCGCCGGAGTCGCCTGGCCTTCGATCGACAGGCTCGGGCTCGGGCGGCTACCCGGCGACATCGCAATCGAGCGGTCGGGCTTCTCCCTCTACATTCCGCTGACGACCTCGCTCATCATCAGCGTGGTGCTGAGCGTGATCTTGTGGCTGGTCAATCGCTAGCCATCCGCTAATTGGATATCCTTGAGAACTAGTGTAGAATTGGATGCCCCCGCATTGGAGGACATCGCCATGAGGTTTTCGTCGACTTTAGCTGTCGCTAGCTCATCGATTGCACTGTTGATGCGCGGCACAGCAATCTCGCAAGCCGCAACCCCTCGGACACCGCTACCAGCCCATCACTGCCCAGGCTGTGCAGTCGACTCTTTCCAATCCGTATGGCGCATTCACGATCTCGGCGGAAGCGAACGGAACGGCCAATCGAACCAGATGGACAAGTAAAATGGCGAAAAACGCTTCATCAATCTCGGAAGCAATCGAGCGTGACCTTCGTCTCGATTTTTACCGGGGCCTCGGCCTGTGGATGATTTTCCTCGATCACATTCCGGACGACGTCGTCGGCTGGTTGACGCTTCGTAACTACGGCTTCAGCGACGCCGCGGAATTCTTCGTGTTCATTTCCGGGTATCTGGCGGGCTACATCTACGGTCCAGTCATTCAAACCGGCAATTTTCTCGCTGCCACCAAACGGCTATTGGTGCGGGCCTGGCACTTGTACATCGCCCACATTCTGTTGTTTCTAGTTTTTACTGCGCAGATCGCTCGCGCGGCCAGAAAATTCGACAATCCGATGTACAAGGATGAGTTCAACGTCGCCAACTTTCTCGCACATCCCGATGAGCTAATCTGGCAGGCACTCACGATGCGATACAAGCCGGTCGATCTCGACGTGCTGCCGCTCTTTATCGTTTTGGTGCTCGCTTCACCGCTAGTTCTGTGGTGCCTAGTGCGCCGCCCGAACTTGACACTCCTCGGTTCCGCCATCTTGTACGTGCTGGCGCGCTGGTTCGACTGGAATCTTGCTTCATATCCGCCGGGAACTCATTGGTATTTCAACCCGTATGCGTGGCAATTGATGTTCTTCCTCGGGGCATGGTGCGCTATCGGAGGCGCGGCTAAGATTTGGTTTCTGATCCAGTCTCGGGCAGCGCTAGTCATATCCGTTGCCTGGATTTTCTTCGCGCTCTTCATCGTGATGACCTGGCATAGCGCTTTTCTCGAATCGCTGGTTCCGAAGTGGATGATCAAGGCGATCTATCCGATCGACAAGACCGATCTTGATATGCTGCGTTTCACGCATTTTCTCGCTCTGGCTGTCCTGGTCTCGCGCTATATCCCACGCCACTGGGGTCCCCTGACCTCCCACTGGTTGCGGCCGCTCATCCTGTGCGGTCAACATTCGCTTCCGAATTTCTGTCTCGGCGTATTCCTGTCATTCGGCGTGCATTACTTACTTGTGCAGTTTCCCGGAGGTGACGGGAGGCAAATCGCCTTTAGCATCGCCGGCATGGCGATCATGACTGCGCTCTCGTGGATTCTCGATCGGGCGGAAAAGGTCCCGAACCTGTTCGTTGATGTGTCCGAAACTGAGACGACCAAACCGGCCATGAAGCCGGAGCCGGCTTGAGACCAAAGCTAAGCCGCGGCTCAGCAGTTCGATCGAGGCATGCTGCGTGAATGCCATTCTTTCCTTTAGCAATCGAAGGGATGAGAACTGTTTGATCGGAAGAACCAATCTTGGGACACTGTTGATCTATTGGGAGGAACCAGCTTATGTCCAAACGCCTGATGATCATTGGTGTTATGCTTCTTTTTTCGATCTCCACGGCACCAGCGCAAACACCATCACCCGAAGCTTTGGCGGTGGCGCGTAGCCTGATCTCTACGATGAAGTTAACGGATCAGTACAAGGCGCTGCTTCCAGTCATTCTCCTGAGTATCAAGCCGGCGCTGGTACAGGGTCGTCCAGAGATCGAGCGCGATTATGATGCGATGGCAGCGCAAATAGGGGATGCGTACGCGCCATACTATTCCTCGATGGTCGACAGCGCTGCTTCCCTCTATGCCAGCAACTTTACGGTGGATGAGCTGCGCGAAATTGACGCGTTCTACCGTCTTCCGGTCGGACAAAAGCTTCTGCAAAAATCGCTGGCAATCACCCAGCAGAGCATGCAGATCGGCCAGGATGCCAGTCGCAAGGCGGCCGAGGATTTGCGCGTACGCTTGACGGATCTGCTGCGCCAGAAAGGGCACAAAATGTGACGGCCGTGTCGCCGATTTGCTTCCGCCAGTCGATATCATAGAGCTGTTCCGGCAAGCCGCAATCTATTCCGACCGCATCTGCTTGATCCAAGACAGATGACCTTGCGAGAAGCCGTGGATGAACAGGATTTTCGGCCCATCCGGATTTCCCCAGTCCTGTGCGGATATGGTAAGGTCATCTGTCGTCTTTACAGGGACCGCCTTGAATTTTTGCTCCTGAGCAAGGCCGGCTATCGCGAAGGTGACGAGGAACGCTGCGATTAGTGCAACCGCCGACCTTTTGGAGAAAGTGTGCATCTGATCCTCCCAGCATTGGCGAAGCCTTCTTTGAATCTCATAGAGGAATCTAAAATGGCAGGAATACGATCTGGGCATATTATATTAACAGCACTGCTGCTGTCAGGTTCTGTCGCAGTGGCACAGCAGGCAGGCAAGCCCTGCGCCGGCGATATCAAGACGCTGTGCGCCGGCATTCAGCCCGGCGAAGGCCGGATCAAAGCTTGCATAAAATCGCATTTGACCGACCTGTCGCCAAGCTGCCAGGACCGCGTGCTGACGGTTGCGGTGACCGGAAAGGTGTGCAAGGCCGACATTGCGAAACTGTGTGCCGGTATTGAGCCGGGCACCGGCGGTATCAGAGCCTGCATAAAATCGCACATGGCAGACGTGAGCGATCCTTGCAGGGATGCGATGTCCCAGGCCCCGGCGGGCAAGAAGATCTTGGGGGGCGGGGATCTTTAAGATTGCTGTAGCGCGAGCCAGGGCACCGGGTCGGGACCGGTCGCTCCTTCCTTCCGATATTGCGCCCTTCTCGACCGCCCCTGACACCTTTCTCGACGTCGACCGTCAGGGGTAACCCCACATGGTCGGCTCGTAATCAACCAGAATGCTGCGAGGGCTCTTGGCCTCAAGGTGTCGACGTCCCTAATCGCCACCGCCGACGAGGTGATCGAGTAGGTTGCCACTTCGGGTTATGGCACGAAACCGACATGGCCGGCCTGGTCGGCAAGGTCCGGTCTCGAGGTTAGAACGGAAGTTGGATTTTGAGGTCGGCTTCGGGAAGTCGGAGGTGGTGGTGCTCGGCAAAAGATGTCCGCCGGCGCCATTGCTCTCGCCAAGGAGACCCCCATCTCTCGGGCACAGCAACCCACTCTAGTCAGGAAAAACCTTTATGGCCAAGCTCGACGGCAAGATCGCTCTCATCAGCGGAGGCACCACTGGTATCGGCGCGGAGACCGCCAAACTCTTTCAATCCGAAGGCGCGAAGGTAATCGTTACCGGCTCTAGCGAACGCTCGGTAGAAGCCGCCAAGGCGGCGCTGCCCGGCATCGAGGTGTTGGTCTCGGACGCCAGCGACGTGGCCGCTACCAAGGTCCTGGTCGACCAGGTCAAGATCAAACAGGGCCGCATCGACGTGCTGTTCGTTAACGCCGGCATCGCCAAGTTCGCGCCGATCGCGCAGGTCGATGAGGCCTTTTACGATAGCCAGTTCAATATCAACGTTAAGGGTGCATTCTTCCTGCTCAAGCACGCGATCCCGAGTATTCCGGACGGCGGCGCAATCATCCTAACAGCTTCTGTGGCCGGCGCGGCCGGCGGCCTGGGCGGTAGCACAATCTACGGCTCGACCAAGGCAGCGCTGCGCTCGTTCGGCCGTACTTTCGCCAAGGAGCTGACGCCACGCGGCATCCGGGTAAACACCATCAGCCCCGGTCCGATCGTCACCCCGATCCTGGACAAGAACGGATTCACGCCGGCCCAGAAGGACGCTTTTATCGAGGGGGCCAAGACCCGCATTCCGCTCGGCCGCACTGGCACCGCTGCGGAAGTCGCCGCCGCAGCCCTCTACCTCGCCGCCGATGCCACCTACACCACCGGCGCCGAACTGTTCGTTGACGGCGGCTTGATTGACCTATAGGTCCGTCAGAGCTGCTGCCGATCCGATTTCTCTGCGCTGGCGGTGCGAACATGTTGCGATGTCCCGGGTCGCCGGCACCTGAAGCCGGATGTGCGGACTTCCGGAACTGGCACAAAGCGGCGGTTAGAGGTTGGGCAGAGCATATCCGCTTCTCTGCCCAAGGTATTTCAGACATCAACCTGTTCCGCTATTGCCAAGGCGTCATCGACCTCAATGCCGAGATAGCGGACCGTACTTTCGATCTTGGTATGCCCGAGCAAGAGTTGGACGGCCCTTAGATTGCCGGTGCGCCGATAGATCAACGTAGCCTTGGTACGCCGCAGCGAGTGTGTCCCAAACAGTCTGGGATCCAGTCCAATGCTACCGATCCATTCGGAAACGAGACGGGCATACTGGCGGGTTGTCATGCTTTGGTTAGGACCGCGATGGCCGGCGAACAAGAACTCGCCGGGCCGTTTGCCGGCGGCCTTTAGATAATCATCGACCGCTTGGCGAGTCTGCTCGCTCAATTCAAATCTGACAGGCCGTCCTGTTTTCTTTTGGCGGACGGTTGCGCGATCCGCCGTATATCCACTGGCGGCGACATCCTCGACCCGAATCGCGACGACATCACAACCACGAAGCTTGCTATCGATTGCCAGGTTGAACATGGCTAGGTCGCGGGCGCGGCCCTCGATCTGGAGCTTTGTCCGGATCGACCAGACGTGCTTGGGTCGCAGCGGTGGCTTTGCCCCGGTCAGCTTGCCTTTGTTCCACGGCACTCGCTTGGGCGCTACGGTCGCATTCAGTTGATCTTGCATGGCCATACTCCTCGGCTCGGTTGCAGAGGGTGAGAAGAATGACCATCGGATTAGGCCGCTGAATTAGGTCCGGTTTTGGGTCAAAGGGGACTTCGTATCAGGCCAAGCGGCAAATACCCTGTAGCTTTTGACCCAGAGCCGACTTCGACGCTGATGGCGGGAAGTGTCCGCTGTGGACCCGAGCCTCCGAGTTTGATCCAGACGGTCATTAGGTCCTCATGATGACTACCACTTTCCCCATCGCACGACGTGAACTCATCGCTTCGAAAGCTTCTTGGAATTGGTTGAGAGGAAACAGCTGAGTTGGCGGTGGCTTGAGGGCTCCGGATTCGAGCCACTCACCGATTCGCCTCATAAGCTTCGTGTATGCCTCGGGCTCCCACTTCTGAATTTGGGCGCTGTCGATGCCTATGAGGGATGCCCCTTTCAGAAGGGCGATATTGAATTGCAGCGATGGGATTCGCCCTGCCGCGAAGCCGACTACTAAATGCCTCCCACGCCACCCGAGCGTGCGGAATGCAGTGGGCGAGATGTCGCCGCCGACGGTATCGAAAATCACATCTATGGGACGGTTATTGGTGAGTGACTTCAGCGCCTCTCGCCATTTTTCATCTGTGTAATCGATCGAGAGATCGGCGCCTTCGGCGCATGCAAGCGAACGTTTTTCTTCTGTTGATGCGGCAGCGATAACATGCGCCCCGATCATCTTGGCTATCTTGATCGCTGCTGTCCCGGTGCCACCGGCCGCGCCCAACACGAGAAGTATTTCGCTGGAGCGCAATGCCGCCATCTCCGTCAGCGCGAAAGCTGCCGTGAGGTAGTTCACCGGAACTGCGGCAGCCTGCGGAAATGAAAGCCGGCTTGGAATAAGAGCTAGATCGGACTCAAGAACGACGATTTCTTCGGCGAGCGCGCCCCGCTTCGCGAGCCCGAAAACGCGGTCGCCAACCCGAACCTGCGACACTCCCTCGCCTGTTTCCGATACCGTTCCTGAGAATTCCATGCCCGGAACAAACGGAAGGGGGTCCTTCGTTTGATAAAGGCCCTGTATTTTCAACCCGTCGACAAAGCCAAGACCCACAGCAGCAACGCAGACGCGAACCTCGCGAGTGTGGCAGCCAGGGCTACTAATCTCTCGGATTTGAACGGATTTTACGGGAGAGAATTCCTCGACGAGAACGGCTCTCATCCAATCCCCCTACCACGAAACTGCCCCATTGGACCCGCGCTGATCCTCCGCAATCATAGCCCGACGGACAATTTAATGAACAAAATTGATTTGTTTACAGCCTGCTCACTTTTCCGCTTTTGGCACGAAACCGACATGTCGATGCAGTCGCAGCATGTCCGCTTCCGAGGGTATTGCAGAAGTCGGATTTCGGGGCTGTCAGGACCGTTTTTGACCCAACAGCGACATTGGGTAATGCGGAAATGGTTTTTTGCCGGTTTCAGCCCCTATCAATGCACTTGATTAAGCCGGTACGATCCGTCTACTGAGTTGGGGGTGGACATGAGGCGGCGCGAGTTCATATCGCTTCTCGGTGGCGCGGCGGCGTTTCCGTTTGCGGCGCGTGCGCAGCAGCCTGAGCGAATGCGGCGGATCGGCGTTCATTTGGGGTTCAATGAAGGCGATCCAGAAGCGCAGCCCCTCATCGAGGCATTCCAGCAAGGCCTCAAGGAACTCGGTTGGACAGATGGTCGCAACGTTCGGCTCGACTATCGTTGGGCCACCGCCAATCCCGACCGCGTAAAGGCCGATGTAGCGGAGTTGGTCCAGACGAAGCCTGACGTGATTTTAGTCAATAGTACTCCTGCCGTGCGGGCCTTACAGCAGGCCACCAGCACCGTGCCAATCGTATTCATTTCAATCGCTGATCCGATCCGCAGCGGCTTCGTCGCAAGCCTAGCGCATCCTGGCGGCAATATCACTGGCTTGACAAATTTCGAAGCCTCGATGGGTGGCAAGTGGCTTCAATTGCTTAAGGAGCTGGCGCCTCGCACTACACATGCCGCGCTTATCTTCAACCCGAATACCCATAGCGGACAGTTTTTTCGATTGCTTGAGGCCGCTGGCCCGACACTTGGCGTGAAGCTGGTCCAAGCTCCGGTTCTCGACACCGCTGGAATTGAAAGAGCCTTAGTCTCACTCGGCGGCGACAAGAAGGTAGGCCTGCTGGTGATGCCGGATATCTTTACCACCGTCAATCGCGCACTGATCATCTCGCTGGCGGCGCACTACGGCCTACCAACCGTGTACCCGTATCGTTTTTTTGTGAAGGATGGCGGCCTCATGTCTTACGGCGTCGATCAACCCGATCTCTATCGGCGTGCGGCGTCGTACCTTGATCGTATCCTCAAGGGCGCTAAACCCGCCGATCTCCCGGTCGAGCAGCCGAACAAGTTCGAGCTTGTTATCAATCGCAAAACTGCCAAAGCACTTGGCCTCACAATTCCGTCGATTATGGTCTCCCGCGCCGATGCGGTGATCGAATGAAGCGACGGGAGTTCATGGCGCTGGTTGGCGGTACTGCGGCGTGGCCGCTCGCGGCGCGTGCTCAGAAGACCGAACGACCCACAATCGGCTTCCTCAATGGGTCCTCCGCAACTGCTTATGCCGCATACGTCCAAGCCTTCATTCGCGGACTTGCGGAAACGGGCAATAAAGTCGGCGAAAACGTCGCGATAGAATATCGCTGGGCAGATGGTCACTACGAACAAATCCCAGAGATGGCGAATGATCTCGTGCTCCGTCACGTCGCCGTAATCGCGGCGAATACCCCAGCAGCGCGAAGTGCGGAACGTGCCGCGGGCAATATCCCCGTTGTTTTCTTTACCGGCGAAGATCCGGTGGCGAGCGGACTTGTCACGAGCCTCAACCGACCCGGCAGAAATGCAACCGGCGTGACCTCGATGTTTGGTGGGCTTGCAGCCAAGCAGGTCGGCTTATTGCGGGATTTGGTCCCTACCGCGACATTGATCGTCTTTCTGGTGAACCCGCGCAATCCGATCACCGAGACCAATGTGCGGGATGCACTTGACGCAGCACGCAAGTTTGAGCGGAGTATGGAAATCGTGCATGCGAGCAGCGAAGCCGAAGTTGACGCCGCGTTCGACAAGGTGCGCGAAGTGCGTGCGGGCGCGGTGCTCGTTCAAGCCGACGCCTTTCTTGTCAACAACACGCGGATCGTGTCGCTTGCTGCCCGTGATGCAGTCCCAGTGATGTACTCGGTCCGTGATCTAGTCGCGGCAGGTGGGCTCATGAGCTATGGAACCAGCATTTCTGATATTTATCGTCAGATGGGCGTCTGTGTCGGGAAGGTTCTCAATGGCGCAAAACCGGCGGAGATGCCGGTGTTGCAGCCAACCAAATTTGAGTTGGTGATCAACCTGAAAACCGCCAATGCCCTTGGCCTGAAAGTCTCCGATGATCTTCTCTCTCTTGCTGACGAGGTGATTGAGTAAGGCGTCTAAGGTCCGTTCCTGGCACAAAACGGACCAGCCGAGATGGCCTGATGATGTCAGTTGATCGAGTTGAAGCGGACATCGCGGTGGGCGCGCAGGTGGTTACAATCAACGCCGAACTGCTGCATTTCCATTCTACCCCGCCTGCATCGGAAAGCAGCATTGGCGGCATCGACCTTATCGGAGCCAAAAGCGCTGCGCAGGCGAGCGTTAGAAATGCAACCATGAGTAAGGGCCGTTTCATTGCCGTCCTCCCTAGTTCGGGTGTGTGCAGATTAGCGGCTTTTTTGTACCCCTCGTTTGATCAAGAAACATTGTTATCAGGCGTCGGTTTCAGCTTCTCTTCGCGGGCAAGGAAAATGGCTTCGCTCAGTGGACGAATTGTTTCGTGGCCGCATGGCCGACGAAGCCTCTTCACAAGATCGCGACCGATGTCGCCTGTTGGCACGAAACCGACATGTTGACGCAGTCGCGACATGTCCGTTGTTGGGACGAACGGACCTAGCTTGGAAGCGGCTGGTCTGAAAATGGTCAATTCCATTTTTGGAGCGCCGCTGGCCTTCCACTCAATGACCTAATTTGAATTGGGAGTTGCTATGGCTTTCTGAACGTTTGAGGCGCATGGTCCCCGAATCATCGCCCCGCCCTCGGCATCATTCGGTGAAAGAGAGTTTTGCGCTCCCGCCTAATCAAAGGGAGTAGCAACATGACACAATATCAAGCGTATATTATTGACTCAAATGACGAGTTTAAAAACTCAGTTACGCTCGAATGCGCGGATGATGAAGTGGCCCTTGAGAGGGCGAAACAGGTGGTTGGCGGTCATCATGTCGAACTTTGGCAGTACACCCGAAAGATAGCTACGCTCGACCACAAGCCGCTGCCCATGTTCCGAGGATGACCGAGTTCGCAGAATGGCTCACGGGAACGCATATTCTTGTCAGGTCAGGAGAGAATCCATGAGCTTGCTCATTCTCGTGGTCGATGACGAACTGGACGTCGAGGCGCTGTTCCGCCAGCAGTTCCGGCGCGAACTCCGCGCTGGTCGCTTCGCGATGGAATTTGCACAATCGGCTCCGATGGCGCTTCAGCGGATTACGAATGCTGGCGACGAGTTTCTCATTCTGATCCTTTCCGACGTCAACATGCCAGGAATGAGCGGCCTTGAGCTTCTTCCCACGGCCAAGGCTTTGCGGCCGGATGTTCCGATCATCATGATCACTGCCTATGGCGATGCGGAGACTAAGCGTCGGGCGCTTGAGAATGGCGCGGAGGCGCTTCTTACCAAGCCAATCGACTTCGGGACGCTACGCAGCGAGATTGACAGCCGCGTCGAGCGCGCCGCCTAATTGGTCGAAATTTCCCCGACATTGCTGCAGTGCATGAGTCCGTTGTTGGCACAAAGCGGAATTGCTGCAATGTTCACGTCGAGTCCGTTATGCGCTCAATAGCGGACATCGTCCGCCGACGTCGCCATGTCGGCTTTGTGCCATTTGCCGACATTGCATGCTTGTAAAAAATGAAAGAGGCCGCCAACTGGGCGGCCTCACGAAATCCATAGTTTTATCGCGTCAGCGTCGCGAGCGACGAACGGCGCGGAAAGTCGGAAGGTTACCTATAATGGCGTACCACCGGATGACGCATCACCACCGGCTTTGCGTACCGAATAAATTTCGATCCATTTACTGCCACCTGATGCCTTATCCAGCTCTTGCTCGCTGATTTCGTCCTTGGCAGGGTTGAGCTTGTTCGGCTCGTCCTGAAGTGACGTTGCTTTATCTTCGGATTGCTTGTTCATTGTCTGCACCCTTGTGTGAGGAATCAATTACAAAATCCAAAGCTTCCTTTGTCGCTTCTAACTTGAAGCGTCAAATCACTTGGTGACTACTATCTCTGATACCGATGGAGCTGACCCTTCGCGGTCAGGAAGTTTCACGCCGCTAATCATCGTATGGCCCCCAGCTACCTTCTCGAGGTCTTGCTCGTTGAGTTCGTCCTTCGCGGACTTCGTCTTGTTCTGCGTTGGTTTATTTTCGGACGGCTTGTTCATTGTCTACACTCCCATTTTCGGCAGTGGACACCATTGTCCGACAGCCGACGAACGTAGATGGAGTAAGGCGGGGCCCTTGTGATCAAGAGCACAAGATGGTCGATTGCAATGTAAAACTCAGAACAATGAGGGCGATGACGCGTCGGTCTCGCGGGCTATGGAGGACGGGTTGAAGGTAACTTTTCCTGCGCCGCCGCCGCCCGTCGAGCTGCACACGACAATGATGCCACCGCTCGCTGCATTCAGCTCGTCATCGGTCAGTTCGCGGGTCTCGCTGGTGGCTAAGCTGTTCATATTGTTCGTATTCGTGGTCACGGTCATCTCCTTGATTGTGATGTCGCTCTGGTGGTCGCACGTCATTGATAGCTGACGCTTGTTTCAAGACCGCTTCGTCAATTTGGCAAAATGGTTTCGTGATCGAGCCGGGTCGGCAGTGAACACCATGTCCGCTATCCATGAGCGTAGACTAACGCCGATGGCGCGGCAATTACTGTGATGTGGATCACGAGGAGAGTTAGGTCAGCACATCTGACGGGAGCTGAAGAATGGCTCTCTTAGAACGCGAATAACTGATTAGGGCCGATGTCGCTTACGGGTCATTCGCGTCGTTTCCACGATGTCGGCTGAGAGTCCGCTTTACCCCCGCGAACCGACATCGTCAGATCGGTGCGGTTGGTCCGGTTAGTGCCAACGGACGAAACCGCTCGCGCGGTAGGGCGCCGCGGCTGGCGGCACGGCAAATAGGATAGCGCCACGGGGCGTCCTGTCTTGAGATGAGGGGTTCGCAACCTTCACCAAGACAGGAGCATCCCTCATGACCGACAAGGCCATAAGCCCGCTGCGGCGGCGCATGATCGAAGACATGACGATCCGCAAGTTCGTGCCGAAGACCCAACATGACTACGTGCAGAGGGTCAAGCACTTCGCCGCTTTCCTCGGCCGTTCGCCCGATACCGCGAGCTTCGAAGACGTGCGCCGCTATCAGCTTCATCTAGCAGCGAGTGGCGCCGGCGTTCCAACCCTCAACCAAAGCATCTCGACACTGCGGTTCTTTTTCAAGATCACGCTTGGACGTGCCGACATCGTGAACCATACCCAGTTTATCCACGTGCCACGCAAGCTTTCGGTCATCCTGAGCCCAGAAGAAGTTGCACGTTTTCTCAATGCGGCGCCGGGGCTCAAATACAAGGTGGCATTGAGTGTGGCCTATGGAGCCGGATTGCGAGTGTCCGAGGTGGTTGCGCTGAAGGTATCCGACATCGACAGCAAGCGCATGGTGATCCGGATCGAACAGGGCAAGGGCCACAAAGACCGCTACGTGATGCTTTCACCGCATCTGCTTGAGCTGTTGCGCGCCTGGTACAACGTGGCACGCCCACAGGGGTGGCTGTTTCCTGGAATGAACCCGGTCAACCCGATGTCGGCGCGCCAGCTCAGGCGCGCCTGCGATACCGCGGCCCAGATGGCCGAGATCGGCAAGCAGGTGTCCCCGCACACCCTGCGACACAGCTTTGCGACGCATCTTCTGGAGCAGAACACCGATATCAGGGTGATCCAGGTCTTGTTGGGACATGCCAAGCTCGACACCACCGCGCTCTATACGCGTGTCGCCACCAAGATCATCCGGGAGATCGTGAGCCCACTCGATCGCATTACGGGCAAGCTCAAGGAGGACACCGAACCGCCCGCCTGACGCGCGGCTCGTGTCGCGTCCATTGCTGGAGGTCGCGGACATCTTTCGCGGCCACGGCCCGGCATGGCGCCGGGCCAATGCCGGCCATGTCAGCCTCGGCCAACTCAAGGTGATGTCGGCGATCGAGAGCTGCCGCAGCGCAGCTCTCGGCGGACATGTCGCGCGCTGCGAGAAGTGCGCACACACCCAGATCTCGTACAACAGCTGCCGCAATCGGCACTGCCCGAAGTGCCAGGGGGCTGTGGCAAAGGAATGGCTGGCGGCTCGCGAGGCCGATCTACTGCCGGTGCCATACTATCACTTGGTCTTCACGTTGCCGGCGCCGGTCAGCAATATCGCGTATCAGAACAAGGCGGTAATCTACGATATCCTGTTTAAGACATCGGCCGAGACCCTGATCACCATCGCCGCCGACCCCAGGCATCTCGGCGCCCGCGTCGGCATCACCTCGGTTCTCCATACCTGGGGGTCGGCGCTCACCCATCATCCGCATATCCACATGATCGTGCCGGGAGGCGGCATCTCGCTCGACAGCGAGCACTGGGTGGCGTGCCGGCCCGGCTTCTTCCTGCCGGTGCGCGTGCTCTCGCGCCTGTTCCGCCGACTGTTCCTGGAGAAGCTGATCGCGGCCCACAAAGCCGGCCACCTGAAGTTCTTCGGCGGCCACGTCGCCCTCGCTGACGCACAGGCGTTCGCCGCGTATCTCGCCCCACTGCGCCGCGTCGAATGGGTGGTCTATGCCAAGCGCCCGTTCGGCGGGCCACAGGCCGTACTGGCCTATCTGTCGCGCTATACCCACCGCGTCGCCATCGCCAACAGCAGATTGATTACCTGCGACCGCAACGGCGTGACCTTCCGATGGAAGGACTATCGCGCTGAAGATCGTGATCGCCAGAAGATCATGACACTCACCACCGCCGAGTTCATCCGCAGATTCCTGATCCACGTCCTGCCGCAAGGCTTCCACCGTATTCGCCACTACGGCCTGCTCGCCAGCGGCAAGCGCGCCGGTAGCATCGCCCATGCACGCCGCCTACTGGACGTGCCTGCGGTACAGCCCGAGATCAGGGATGACAGTGATGCCGAGGTCGACGAACCCAAGCCGCTGGCGCACCCGTGTCCATGCTGCGGCGGTCGCATGATTATCATCGAGAGGTTCCGGCGCGGCTGCTCGCCGCACACCCGTCCCGCGGCAGCCCCCGCCGCGATCAGGATCGACACATCATGATCAGATCACGTTCGATGCAACATCCCAGTGCTGCACTTCTGCTGCGCCGGCTATCGGTCGGCAATGACCATGCTCGCCGTCGCGCTGCCCACGATAGTCGCCGTGTCGTTCCATCTCCGCCGCGCAACTCCGATTCTGCCCCTTGCAATCGACCGACCCGCTTCGTCGCACCCGCGATCGCCTGCCGAAAAAGCTCCCAACCCACCTCGGCAAAAGACCGGCAGCGTCCAAATCCCCATAGCGCCTGACGCACCACCCCGCCACATCTTCCGCGGTTTCCTCCTTTGGAGGTTTGCGTACGCCGGCCCCCGGTGCGCGCCGCGCCACCTCCATGGGGCCGGCATCCGCAAACCTTCACAACAGCGGAAGTCAGCGGTGGGCGCCGGTTCTCCCAGCCCTTCAACAAAACAACCTGCGCGCAGCCAGCAGCCGCGCGCAGCAAATCGTCAAGGGCGAGTTGTGCCTACCAGCACACAAGGAACTAATTCCGGCCGCCCAGGCCGTCATCGTCGTCATCGAAGTCATGATCGCCTTCGTGGGGACGGAAACCGGGATCGACACACGCGAAGTTGCCGGCGTCGTTGGTCGCCCCCGAGCCCTTATACCGGGGGATCCGCGGGTAGACACACAGCGGACGCGTACCTCCGGTCGGGAAGTTCATTGCAATCCGCGGATCGAACAGTCCGACGGCCGGATAGGGCGAGGCGGTGTTGGTGTTAGCCGCCACAATGCGCTCCGGTGCAGCGCCGTTCTCGACCCAGGCCGTGATGGCATTGAGTTCATTCACCGCGAAGCTGTTGGTGGCTGCGCCGCCTCCGCAGTGGGCCATGTTCGGCACCATGAACAGACGGGCAAAGTCGGTGGCGTTGCCGTCCATCTCCTTATTCAAGTGGCGGTACCAGCGTGCAATGGAGGCGCCGGAGAAGATGCCGTCATTCACGGACGCGGAAATGATCAGCTTGCCGCCACGCTGCCTGAATGGGCTCAGGTCGGTCGATACCGCGGCCATGAAGTCCATCGAGCTTTCAGGATAGTCCTTGGTCTCGGTGAAGATCTTCGGCGCGTCGGTATCAAAATTGAAGCTGAAAACGAAAGCCTCCTGGCCGGATGGCCCGTTGACCGGCGTGACGACGGGCGGCGTCTGGAAGATCATCGGAATGGCTCCCGCGCCCAAGGTCAGGTTGATCGCGGTGTTGACGCCCGGCACCGGAGCGGTGACGACGTTCCAGAAGCCCCACCCTGCTCCGCCGGCAGTGGGCGGCGTCCAAATGCCCGCATCAAAGAACCAGTTTGAATACAGCCGCTGGCCCTTCGAGTTGACCGGTCCGGCATAGATTTTCTTCAACGCGCCCACCTGGGCGCTGGTCAGGCAGGTGCCGCCATGCGGCGTGCTGCCGTGCAGGCCAGTCCCGCAGGTGTAATTGGCCAGCGCCGGGTACACCTTGTTGGCTGTACAGGCGTGGTAGTTGTCGATGATGCCGTCCACCAGCCCGTCGAGCGCATCGCATGCGCTCAGGATCGCGGCCGAGGCCACCTCGAGGTCTTGCGAGGGAAACGTCGTGGGGATGTAGGGTTGCCCATTGACGTCCTTGCTGGTTGCAAGTGTGCCGAGCACCTGCTCGTTCCAGGCTTCGGCCAGCCCGGCCTGTGGCAGGTTGAAGCCGGGGTTCTGCGAAATCACGCCGTCGAACAGCCAGGGAAATTTCTGAGACGCAACCATCGCATCGCGGCCGCCGTTCGAACAGCCGACGATATAGGAATAGGTGGTCTCCAGGCCGTAAAACTGGCTGATGATCTCCCTCGAAATAGTCGCAGTCTTTTCGATGCCGTTGTAGCCGTAGTCAGTACGGGCCTGTTCATCGACCCCGAAATGCCCCGAACCGCCGGCATTAGCGTCGTCGTCCTGATATCCGCCGAGCACGTTGGTGGAGCTGTCTTCGTGGCCGCCGTCATCGGCTGCAACGGCCCAGCCCTGTGCGAGTTCTACGCCGGCTGAACCTTGCGGGTCGTTGTTCAGGCTGCCATCGGTGCCACCGCCGCCCACCATCTCGAAACGGCCGTGCCAGGTATTGGGAAGATTGAGCGCGAAGCCTATTCCATAGGTGAAATGATCAGGGTCCTGCGTACTGGTCCGCTTGTTGATGATGCCGATGACGTTGCAATAGCCCGACTTCTGGGTCGCGCTCAGGATCTGCGTGTCCGGTAGCGTCAGCCCCGTAAGGCTCGAACAGGCTGCCCGCGGGGCTACGCCGGATGCTGGCAGCGCGCCAGATGGCGACACCGAACCAAGAGACAGCCAACTTGCCGCGATCGTTGATGCAAACAAAAGGCGCTTCATGCCAGTTCTCCCTTCATTGTGATGGAAAAAAGAAGTCACCGCATGACAGGTGACGCAATGGCAGAAGCTTCCCGCCGGGCACGAGCCGACGAAGCGAGCTTTCGACAGTAACCGAAGGCCCGGAGCGCAAGACGGCGTCGCAACCGCCTGCGCGATCGACCCAATCTCGCCAAATGCCCACGCCAGATTCCACAGGGCAATGCCCATCGATCGTGGAAACACGGACGCTCTCTCCCCTTGCGCCGCTCTTCGTGACGGCGGCCTCGCAGTCTGAGACTACTAACCGATGTAGCCATGTCAACATGAATAATAATGAGGCGGGATGAAACCTTGGCTGTTATCGCAGGGCCGGCTAGTCTTGCTGCAGCGCCGGTTCAGAAGCCCTTATGCTTTTCTCGGTGCACTTGCTGAGAGGATTTCTCTAACCGAAACCAGGCCAGAGTCACGGCGCTCGTCCGTTCAGAGTGCCAGACGTTCGAAGGCCTCTGGTGTCAAAATGAGCAGGGCGAGCAACTTGCACGAAAGGAATTCTCCGATGGAGCCAAGAAGCCCGCGGGTCGGGAAACGAGCCGCCGAACCGGTTCACGCGAGAGGGCGCGCGGCAAAATCGTCAAAATCGCCTCCTCGAAAAAAAGGAGCGGGAGAACTCGCGCCCTGGAAACGCAAACCCGTTGCCTTGGGAGACCTGTCGCAGCTCCTGGGCTATCGTATCCGACGCGCGCAACTTTGGGTTTTCAAGGAAATCAGTCGAAAATTGGCATCGTTCGAGATAAGCCCTGCGCAATTCTCCGTCCTGATCGTTATCGGCGCCAATCCCGGCATTAATCAACTCGCGGTGGCCCAGGTGCTTTCGATCGAGCGGGCCGGCCTGGGAAGACTTGCGGATCACCTCGAAGCGCGAGGTCTCTTGACGCGGGCCTCGTCCTCCATCAACCGCCGCTATTACGTGTTGTATCTGACCGACGCTGGTGCGGCGTTGCTCGGTCGGATCAGGCCGATCGTCGCGGAGCACGAAAAGGATCTGGCCAGAAAAATCGGATCGAGTGCCTTCAAACAGCTGCAGCGGACACTGTCGATCTTTCTCGACGAATAGTTGAATGGCCGGTTTGGGTCATTCGCGTCGTTTTGGCGCCCTGCTCTCGGTCAACCCCCAGGACCGGACATGGCACGGATGCCCAGCGGCGGAGTTGACTGGTCGTTCACACGGTCGCAAGGGTTGGGGCTATGAAAGCGACGAATGTCCGCACCTGTTTGTCGCCATGGGGCCGGACCAGCGTCAACCCGTCAATCGGGATAGGGGGGCATCTCGCGATGCCGCCCCTCCCACACCACCGGGCATACGGGTCCGTACCACGGCGGTTCGGCGGATTAAGCGTCCACCAGCTTTTCCATGGGAAGCAAACCCAGACGTTTGAAGCGCGCGTTGGTGAAGGCGCGGTGCATTGCGTTCGTGAAGCTCATTCGCCACGGTCCCTTTGGGCTGAAGACGGCCTCGCTGGCCGCTGGCCCGGGTACTCCGAGGCGCCGGAGTTCATGATATCGCCTGCCACGCGTCTTCCACTGGACCCAGGCGACGCAACGAATGCGCCGCCGAATCCAGCTATCGAGGGATTGCAACTCACGCCACTGGCTGAAGCCGAAGTAGCCAGCCCATCCCCGCAGGTATGAGACCAGCTCGCGGATCATCCGCTCCAGGGTGATGCCCCGATGTCGCCGCGTTAGCTCACGCACCCGGTGCTTGAACCGGATGATGGCCTTGTCAGCGATGCATCGCCGGAACTCCGGTTCGTTCCTCACCGTAAAGCCGAGGAACGTCCGGTGCCACGGTCGGGCAACGGCACTCTTCTCCGCGTTGATCTGAAGCTTGAGGCGCCGTTCGATGAAGCGGGTCAGGCTCTCCATGACCCGCCGGCCGGCCTTTTCGCTGCGCACGTAGATGTTACAGTCATCCGCGTAACGCACGAACCGGTGGCCGCGACGCTTAAGCTCGCGATCCAATTCATCCAGCACGAGATTCGAGAGCAACGGCGAGAGCGGGCCGCCTTGCGGGGTCCCCTCCCGGCTGTCCTCAAACAACCCGTTGTCGAGCACACCGGCCGTCAGGTAATTCCGGATGAGCCGGAGCAACCGCCGGTCCGTGACGCGCGCCGCCACCGCGGCCATCAGCCGGTCGTGATTGACCCGGTCGAAGAATTTGGCCAGGTCAATATCAACGACGAGCCGATAGCCTTCGATGATGTAGGCTTGCGCCTGCGCCACCGCTTGGTGAGCGGAGCGGCCCGGCCGGAAGCCGTAGCTATGCTCGCTGAATGTTGGGTCCCACAGCGGCTGAAGCCGCAGCAGGATTGCCTGCTGGATCACACGATCAATGACGGTTGGAATGCCGAGATTGCGCGTCCCGCCGTCCGGCTTCGGGATTCTCACCCGACGCACCGGTTGCGGCTGGTAGCGCCCCTGCAGTAGTTGATCTTCGATCTCCGGCCAGCGCGCTTTCAGAATGTCCGGCAGTTGTTTGACGGTGATACCATCAATGCCGGGCGCTCCCTTGTTGCGCACCACCGCATCCAACGCCGCTTCTATATTGTCTGGGTCACAGATCGCCTCCATAAGATGTTCTGTGGATGCCGGGCTTTTGGGTTCGGCCGTCGCCACGATCGTTTCGACCTCTTGCGCGTCCCGACGCGGGGCTTCACCCCGCGCGGGCATCGGCAAGTCCAACTCGAGTTGGTATGGCGGTCGCGATCCGGTCATGAGACGTCCGATCTACTTGCCCTTTCCTTCAACCCCTCATCGGGGACCGTTCGGGCCTTCAGCCGGCGAGCCGGCCTATTACGCCCTCTGCTGACTTCTGCATCGCGGTCAAAACACCTTGCGGCGTCCTCAGTCCCGAAGGACACGATGCAGATCTCTCGGAGTAAGTCCGACAGCCTTCATCGCACACCCGCCGGATTTACAACTCTGGCCATTGATGGAGATGGACTTCGCGAATGCCTGCCCGCTCGTCCGACCAGTGCTGCCTCGTATCCGATTTCTGTTCGTCGGGTCGCGACTTTGCTCCACGCTTCCTTCAGACGGTCCCTTGCGGTTCCACCCTTGCGCTTCGCTAGTGCTTCACCTCCATCAGGTTACACAGGGGACTTTCACCCCCAAGCTGTCGGACATGTCCGACACACAGGCTGGCGCGTTCCCGCGCCCCCGCTTCGCGGCTTGCGGCCTTGACCTGTTGTCGCCGGCCCGGCAGGGGCTCCTCAAGCAGGTAAGACATATCGGCAGCGGTGGGCCTCTCTTCCCAAGGCGTGGTCGTAGAGGCCGTGCGTTCTCCTCGGGTTCGAATTCTCGTTCGAAAATGCTGTAAATTGCCGTCTGCAAGCATTTCTACGCCACAATATGATGGCCTCATTTTCCAACTTCCTGCGTTTCCTTATTGCTTTTTGTCGGCTGGATCTTGACGAGGGGCATCGTGTCTGAAGAGCGCACCAAGATGCGTGAAGCGGTCGCAAACGAGAACGGCTTCGCTCTTTACCGGCAGTATTCAGAAAAGGAAGCGGCCCGGTTTGTTCGAGTTCGACCAATCCACGCTGAAGCGCTGGCGCAGGAAGGGTCTCATCCCTTATCTTCGCTTTGGCGCAATTGGAGTTCGCTATCTTGGTGTTCATGTTGCAGATCTGATTATTCGGGGAACAGAACAGTGGGAAGATATCCCAAAGGAACCTTCCAGCTTGGCACCTCTTGGCTCGCCCAGCGGGCAGGCAGTGCAGCCTGGTATCGTTGCTGGCGTGATGGTAACGGCACCCAGCGCGTTAGCCTCGGCACGGCGAGCTTTGAAGAAGCAAAGCAAAGGTTGACTGACTGGTTCATTCTTCAGTCTCAGCCGCAGCAGGAAGCCGCTCGGATCACGATCGCGGAAGTGATTGCCCGCTATTGGAATGAGCGAGGGCAATTCACCTCGCACCCGCCCACGGTCAACACCCACTGCAACTACTGGCTTAATCATTTTGGCGAAAAGTCCGTGGATAATGCGCTGGCCTACGCCGAACAAGAGCGTTTCAAAACCGCTTTGCTCGACGGTGGGCTATCACCCCAGACCGTGAACCACGTCATCAGCACCGGACGCGCCGCGATGCGCATGGCCTGGAAGAAAGGGGAGCTGAAGTCTGTGCCTCCGGTCTCCATGCTCGCGGTCGGTGATCAAGAGCCGATGGGTCGGCCGGTGAGTTTGGAGGAAGCCTCCCGGCTCCTCGCGGAGCTTCGTGGCCATGTGTGGTTGCTGAACGTCATTCTCATCGGGACATTGGCCCGACCCAGCGCCATCTTCCAATTGGACTGGTCGCAGGTCGATTTCGATGCGGGGTTGATATTCCTTAACCGTCCCGGCCGGACGCAAACAAAAAAGCGGCGTCCGGTGGTAAAAATGCCGCCGTTCCTTCACGCCGTGCTTTGGGCGCGACGCGGGGAGGGACCGGTCATCTCGTTTGAGGGGAAGGCCGTGAAATCGGTCAGAACGGCATGGCGGCAAGCCCGGAAACGCGCCGGTCTGGACCCGTCTGTAACGCTCTATTCGTGGCGTCACACGCTCTCCCGTTGGATGCGTTCCCGTGGAGTGGATAAGTGGGAAGTCCAAGGCCAGCTCGGGCACCGGGGTGGGGTGACGGAACGGTATGCGGAGTTCGCGCCCGACTATCAGGCCAAGGCCCCTGCAGCGATCGAGGCGTTCTGGAACAAGGTCGTTGGGGACAGTTCGGGGACAGCCCCGTGGACGATGACCGCTAAGTACTTGATATCATGGTGCCGGTTGAGAGGATTGAACTCCCGACCTTCGGTTTACAAAACCGCTGCTCTACCGCTGAGCTAAACCGGCAAATGAAGGATTGGGCAAAATCCTACTTGTCGTGATTGCCCGCCGCAACCGGCGGCGGTCGGGGGAGGCGCCGTCAAATATCAGAGTTGTCCGCCAAGAGCTACTGGCGAGAGGGTGACCCTCGCGGCTCTGTTTCGCTTGCCCAGCGCTAGAACGACCGTCCGGCATGATGCCGCCCCACCGTTAGTTAACCAGTGATTAATTTCCCTCTGCCACAGATGTTTTCAGAGTTTCGCCCTTCCCTGGGCGAACGGAGAGCTCCATGTCATCAAGCATCTTCAGCATCCTGCAATCGAGCTACACGGCGGCAGCTCCGCAAGCCCTTTTCGCGCCGGGATCGAAATTCGCCAATGTCGATCCGACCAAATGGCAGGGCACATGGACGGGAAAGGATTTCCAGAATCAGCCGTTCACGGTTTCGATTACGAAGGTCAAGGGCTACAGGGCCAATGTGACGCTTCAGAACTCCGCGGGCCTGCAATATGGACAGGTTTTCATCACCACCAAAAATTCGTTTCGTATCGGCAACTCCAGCTTCACATTGACCGCCAACAATACGGCGGATCTGGCAACGGTCGTAACTGACCCGAATACCGGCATCCAATCCCTAAATCAGGCCGTCGCCACTCGAAAAAGCTGATCGCCGCGTCCCTCGCTCCCCGCGGGCTCATCGCTCGGCGCTTGCCGAATCGGGCCCGGCCAATGCTACACTTGCGGCGGGGAAATCAGGCTGGGGAGAATCGGCATGACGGGCAGGCTTGCGTTCACTGTCATCTTTTCCGCGCTCCTTTCGTTGACGTTCCTGGGAGCGGCCCAAGCGGCCGATCCGGGATTTTGCAGACAATATGCCCAGGCCAGCCTTAATCAGGTTCGCGGCGCTCTTTCCAACCCGGGCTGCGCCGGTGGTCTGCAAGGGGCGCGCTGGTCCTCGGATTTCGCGGTTCATTACGAGTGGTGCCTGGGTGCTTCCTACGGCGCAGCGGGTGCCGAACGAGATGCACGGACGCGGTATTTGAGAGGCTGTACCGGTCGATAGTGACCAGCACTGTCGTAAATGCCATGCGCCGAGCGAACGAAAGAGGCGGCCTTGCGACCGCCTCTTTTCGATGTCGTTACAGGCCCAAGCGCGGCGAACTTGCGGGTCTAGAAGCCTGATCCGTAGTGGCGCAGTTGGCCCCCGCGCAGGCAGCTCAAGTCGTTGCGGTCATCCCAACCACCCCTGGCGCGCCAACCACTCCAAGCCATGTAATCCTCTTCCTGAGTGTACGGATTGCCCGGCTCGTGGCCCGGACACACGCCGGTTTCTGCGTAAGAGTTGGGGTGGACGACCGCGTGGCGCGCCAAAGCGGGCCCGACGAGCGCGGTGGTAGCAAGGACTGCAGCACTAGCCAACAATGCGAGTTTCGACATGCGTCTCTCCATCTGGTTGTGCCAAGGAAAACAAAAAACGCGCGGCGCGAATTTGCGTTCCGATCTTGGTTCCAGATGACGGGTCAAATCGCTGTGATATCAGCGCAAATCAGCCTTTCGGCTTTCGGCGGCAGGCAGCTTCGAACCAAGCCTTGAAGGGGCATCACAAGGTTCCGGCAAGGGGCAGCCGTCGGCCGCCCTTTTCAACGCCTTGTCTTGCTGTGTTGCCTGGCTGCCTGCGCGGCTGCGCGTGACGTCGGCCGGGAGACCGGACTAGCGGCGATACCAACGA
The DNA here is from genome assembly GCA_963722265.1 of uncultured Alphaproteobacteria bacterium. Lineage (GTDB taxonomy): Bacteria > Pseudomonadota > Alphaproteobacteria > Rhizobiales > Xanthobacteraceae > Bradyrhizobium. Next base: position 545,510 of record CAVRKR010000009.1, read on the forward strand.
TAGCAATCGCGCGGGTGATCATCCCAGCCACCCCTGGCGCGCCAACCGCTCCAGGCCATGTAGTCGCCCTCTTTGGAATAGGGATTTCCCGGCTCGTGGTATCCGCAATAAACGCCGTGGAAGTGGTGATGGAGGTGCCTCGCCGTCGCAGGCGCGGCCAGCATGGAAAGGACAGCAATACCGCCGATTAGTCCCAGCTTCATCGTGCGTTCCTCCCTCGGGTTTCGCAACGTGCAACAAGATCCAGCGCAGGCCCCGGTGGTTCAACCAGACGTAGCGGGTGGAGAATGATGGCGACGGCTCAGCCCGTGCCACACCGCTCTACCACTTGGTGTTGGTGCCGAACGCGTTCGACGGGATGGGTTGACACGTCCACTCATTTCGAGCGTCCCAGGCGCCTCGCTTCCGCCACGCGCTCCAGGCCATGTAGTCATACGTCCTGCTATACGGATTTCCCGGATCCCTCGGATCACAGGCGGTCTCGGCTTGATGACGCTTGACGTGATCCGCCATCGCAGGCACCGCGAGCAAGGAAGAAAGAAAAAGCGCCGTGCCAACAAGTCCGAATTTCGTCATAAGTTCCTCCGGTGGCGGTCAATGCACGTGTTGTACCGACGTATAGCGTGGACACGAGCGAACTTTTCGAATTTCATTCCATTTTCTCCGGCGACCGGTTCAAATGCCTGTGACGTTCAGGCCGGTGCACCCGAGCGGCATGGATTTCACTTCGAGGCGGCGGTCCGAAGCCGGCGCGGAAAATTTGCGGTCGAGCGTGGCGACGAGTGAGGGCGGGCGAAAGCATGTTTGGAATTCTCGGGCTTGGTTTTCTCTTGGGTATGCAGCACGCGCTGGAGGCCGATCACGTCGCGGCGGTGTCCAGCATCGCCGCGCGGCGGAGCGGCGTTGCCGATATCGTCAAGCACGGCCTGACCTGGGGGTTCGGGCATACGCTCACTTTGTTCGCCTTTGCCGGCGTTGCGCTGGCGTTCGGCCAAGCCATCCCCGAACGTCTGGCGCGACCGATCGAGATCGCTGTCGGCATCATGTTGGTCGGCCTCGGCGCTCACGTGCTTTGGCGGCTGTGGCGCGACCGGGTGCATTTCCACCGACACAGCCATGGCGACGGCACTGTGCACCTTCACGCCCACACCCATGCCGGCGAGACGACGGCGCACGTCCGCGCGCCACACACCCATGAGCACGGTTTTCGCTGGCGCACGCTCCTGGTGGGATTGATGCACGGCATGGCAGGTTCGGCGGCGCTCCTCGTGCTGGCGGTTTCGCAGGCTTCGAGCGTTGTGGCCGGGCTCGGCTATGTTGCGCTGTTCGGGATCGGCTCGATGATCGGGATGGGCGCGCTGTCGAGCGTGATTGCCGTGCCGCTGGCGCTCTCGGCGCGCTGGCTGACTTGGGCCAATAGCGGTCTTCAGGGGGCCGTCGGCGTCATCACCATTTCGATTGGGGCCAGGACGATTGTCGAAACCGTCCTTTCGTGACGCCGGCTCGGGTTGGGGCCGTTAACTTTTTTATATCACCATCGCTCGCAATTGACGGAGCGTGAAGGCTTGGGCGTTAGGCTTACCGGCAGTTTGGCGCATCGCCTTAACCCTTGGCCCCGCCTGTTCGACTAGTTTGGGGCGAATAGCTTGGATTTTTGAGATAATGCGCGCAGCGTTTGCATTGGCCATTTTGGTCGGAACGACGTGGTCGGCCTTCGCCGGGAGTACTACCCCCGTCATCGTGATTCCCGGCCGCCCGGGCGTGCCCATCATGATCAACGGCGTCGACGCCTCCTATGCCGTCGTCGAAGGCGACTGGGGCCTGGGCAAGGGTATGCACGTGCAGCCAACCGTGTATGGCGGCCGCCCTGTCGATCTCGAGCCGAATGTCGGCCACTACTATCCGAGTTCGGGCAGGTTGCCCGGTTACGGGCGCCTGGAAATCGAACCAGCCGGCAGGCCGAAGCCCGCCGAAAGCTTCCATCAATCCTGGTCCGCGCAATCGACGCCGCAGCAGGAGCAGCCCGCGGTGCCGCCTTATCCGCCGCCGGTGATCACCGCGCCGCCCTATCGTCAGGGCGGAGGATTCCAGAACTTCGCCAATCCGCCTCAGGATTTCAGGGAGCCCAAGCCCGACAAGCCACGTCAGTAAATCAACAAGCCAACAATAAAACACCCCACAGGAGAGAGTAATGCGTCAGACGATTTCAGGATTGGTAGCGGCGATCGCCGTGATGGCCGCGAGCACCGCGCCCGCGATGGCGTGCGGCGGGTTGTTCGATACCTGCTCGCCATGCGGATATGTGAGCCCGTGTGCGCAGACCTACGTGCCCGCCTATACCTATGGCGGCTGCAACACCGGTTGTGGTTGGGGCTACGAGCGGCTGCCCGATCCGGTCGTGCAGTACCACACGGCTCCGCTCGCACAGCCTCAGTACTACTACGTCGAACAGGGCCCAACCTATACCGGTCCCGGCGACTTCGCACCGTATCGCGTCTATCGGGAAGGCGGCGTATCCGGCTGGGGCGGCTACCGCCATCATCACCACTATTACGGCTATCATGGCTACATGCGGCATCACCACATGCACTACGGCTACCGCGAGCAGGTGCTGCGCCGTTACTACTGATCGCCCATCGAACTGAAGACATCGGCGCCTGCTCGCGAGTTGCGAGCGGGCGTCATCGTTTTCGGACGTCCTCAATCCATCAAGCCGAGCTGGCTCGCCCCGATATAAAGCGCGAGCACGGCGGCATTCGAGACGTTCAGGCTTTTGATTTCGCCGGGCAGTCGAGCCGTGCCACCACGCTGCAGGTCTCGCGTGTCAACTGCCGCAGGCCCTTGCCTTCGGCGCCGAGCACCAGCGCCAGCGGCTGCCGCAAGGTGACTGCGCCGAGATTTTCGCTGCCCTGGCTGTCGAGGCCGACGGTCATGAAGCCGCGGTCGTTCATTTCGGTGAGCGCGCGTGCGAGATTTTGCACGGTGACAAGCGGTACCAGTTCAAGCGCGCCTGAGGCGGATTTCGCCAGGACGCCGGTTGCTTCGGGGCTGTGGCGGGCGGTCGTGACGACGGCCTTGACCGCAAACGCCGCCGCCGAGCGCATGATCGCGCCGACATTGTGCGGATCGGTGATCTGGTCGAGCACCAGCACGATGCCGTCCAGCGCCAGCGTGTCGATATCGGGCGAGGGCAGGGGATCGGCTTCCGCCAGCAGACCCTGATGCACGGCATCGGGTCCGAGCCGCTGGTCGATCAGATTTGGCCGCACGATTTCCGGCGTCACGCGGGTCTCGATATGGTCCTCGGCAAGGCGCCGCGCGGCGTTTTCCGTCAGCAAGAGCTTGCGGATCCGCCGCCGCGGATTGGCCAGCGCCGCAGTGACCGTGTGCCAGCCATACAGGATCACCGCATGTTCAGCGCTCCCCTCGCGGCCGCGCCAGGGCGGCCGCCGGCCGGATTCGCGGCCCCCGTCGGGCACCTTGCCACCGGGGCGGCGGAATTTTGGCTTTCGGTCGCGATCGCGCATGGGCAAGCTTGTGTCATGGGTTCCGAATAATGGCAATTTGAGCCACTATCGGCTTGCATATTGGCCGCCGGCCTTGGTTGACTTTGCCATGGCGCTTCGCCCATAAACGCGCCCACCGGGAGCCTTTGAGGAGGCCCTCAGGTTTTCAGCGTCATCGGCGGCCTGATCTCCGCCAATTCGGCGGGAAGGCTTGCGATGCGGTCTGAGCGGGGGAGTGTCCCGAGTGGCAAAGGGAGCTGACTGTAAATCAGCCGCCTCATGGCTTCGAAGGTTCGAGTCCTTCCTCCCCCACCAATAATTTCAATGGGATATGTGCTATGGTTCGCTGGTGGGGGGCAGCGCTCCTTTCAGGGTAACCAATGGGGTAACGGTTGCCCCTGTGTGCTCACGAGCAAAATTAGTATCCGTTTGTGTTGCCCTCCGAAGGCAAAGGTCACACGTTCGAATTGTGTCGGGTGCGCCAACAATCACAAGGTCCGTTCCGGACACATAGGTTACGTTTCATACCGAAGACATAGGTAACACCTTTGGTCCGAAGGGATTTGCAAGGGGTTCGAGCCTGCAAGTCTCATCGTCGAAGTATCCGAGATCATAATCCATGAAGCTAACGAGCCAAATCCGCTCGTCGGTTTGTTTGACACCGACGATACAACAGTCTTGGAAATCGCTCCGACTACGGCCGCCATTATGTAATCGTGGCTCTAGCAGGTGCAGCTTGTCGGTCGCTCTCTCGGCACAGCCATGAGGCGGCAAACGCGACGGATGTAGTTTTGCAACGCAACAACCATTGCGTTTTAGTGGCAATCATGATGATGGTCATCCACCGCCCCGTTATTCCGAAGGATTTCATGCAGCTTTTGCATCTAACAGACCTGCATTTCACCCTGAACCAACCTTTTCAGAAAGCATTGATTAAAGCGCTTTTTGACGATGTTAAGAAACTTGTCGGTGAGGGTTTCTCTGCTGATTTCTTGGTTTTCTCTGGTGATCTCGTTAACAATCCCGACGAGCACAGGATTTACGAGGAGTTTGAAGATGCTTTCTTGAAGCCCTTCCTCTCGCTGCTCAGCTTGACATCGACAGAAGTCATCTTTTGTCCAGGAAACCACGACGTTAGCCAAAAGGCGCTTGGGGAGTGGAAGGACGAAAGGGAAAAGCTGAGGCTGCAATGTCCGGGGATCCGAATAAGCTCATCACGCACTTGGCTACTGCTCCGGCGCAGACCTACATCAAAGCCCTAAGCCAAGGGTTTTTTGACCTGATGGAACGGTGTGGCACGCCGTGGAGCAATCCGATTGCCCACACCTATTCCTTTCCAGCGAAAAAGATCAGCTTCGTTGCTCTAAACAGCGGCTTTGGGTGCGGATTAGAGGGTTCTCAGTTCGATAGGGGGAAGCTCGTCATTCCCGGCGAGCACGCGCTCCGCGCTTTCCAAGAAGTGCCAGAGGGACACCAAACCTTTTCGCTTATGCAGCTCAGATGCGCTACATCAATGAAGACTTGTACAAGAACCCGTTCGACGAGGACTTGAAGGAAATCGCGAGACGATTTGGTGCACTACTTCGCGAGGTCGTGGAGACCATAGATTCGTATGGCCTGAAAGCAAGAAATCTGACCAAGCACAAGAAGGCGGCTATAGGTTTCATCGAGCATGTCGGTGCCATGAAGTGCCAGGGGGAGGCCGGATTGGCACTTCAGAAGAGGATTGCAAAGAACAGGGACAAGCTTTTCACATTCCTCGATTACGACGGAGTGCCCTGGAATAACAATAATGCCGAGCACGCGGTGCGTGCTTTTACGCGCCTGCGGAACGCAATTGGTACGAGTACGCCCAAAGGCCACCGCGAATACGCCACGCTGCTGAGCATTCAGCAGACGTTACGTTACCGTGGGATGAGTTTCTTGGAATTCATGCGTTCGGGGAGATTAGAGATTGGTGACTGATCCCGGCGACGGAACCATAGACATTCTGGGCGGCCGGTGAGCCGTCAATCATCGTCCGGGTCGGGGTACTGCTCGGGTGCCTCTCCGATGGTTTTGAGAAGTCTTGGATATTTACCCCCTGGCTCCTTGCGGTTCTGACCGATGGCTTCAATCCGGAACTGCCAGTTGTCACCATAATCGAAAAGGAATGTCATTTTGGCGCCGACCATCGGGAAGGCCTCGACGATTCGGGTTCGCTTCACACTGCGAGCCTCGCTCTCTCCCATGTCAGCGAACAGCTCGTACTTGACGGACGAGCCGAAGACATCCCCGGTCAATTTGTTATAAAAGCCAAAAGCGTGGTCAAAATCGAAGCCGAAGACCCGAACTATCTCGCCGGCTAGGTCGTAGAGATTCTTTGCACTCAATATCTCGAAATCTCGGTAAACCTTCGGACTTAGTGACACGCGAAAAACGTGGGTCTGAGCTTCGGCCATGTTATCCTCACTCCCGAAAAAGAACACCCACAAGATTGCAAAGGCAACGCCGCCATCAACCGCGGTCACACGGCGGTGCTCATCGAATGCGTATGGGCATTCTTGTTCATCTCTTTTTGTTAGACCATCGACAATTCGGCGGAGGACACCCGCTGCCATCATTTCTTCAACGCCACCAATACGTCCGCGATTCGATGTTTTTACGTTTCAAGATTTTTAATTCCATCGGAAAAGATCGCCACCTCATTAAATTCCCCCTCGAGCAATTGGAATTGAAGATTTGGCTCAGGATCATCGGTAACGAAATAAGTCGAGCTTGCATATTGAACCAAAATATCTGGGCGAACACCCCTTATTTGGCGTCGGCCATCGGGCCGGAGATAAAGGCCAAGTCGCGGGATAGCTGCTTAACAACGCCACCCCGCTGGAGCCGCGTTCTGTCCAAGCCGCGTCGATCCCAAGAATAATTGCCACATGACGCCCCTCAGCGGACCACGCTCTCTTGGCTGTCACTGCTACCGTATGTCCCTGAAGCGTTGACTTTCGTCATAGCACCTCTTGAGAGTGCCGCGTTGTTTGTGGTGACTACAGTGTGTCTCACTCCACAGAGACACCGAACTGATCCCGCAAAAAGTCAATCGTTTTGGGGGCGCGGAGCTTGCAGACTATGAGAGGGTTCGCAAAAATGCCATCGAACCGTTTAGCCTCGGCAATCGGAACCGTCTTGATCCAATCGACGCCGACAACGTGCTCCGCTAGTTCTGCATCCTGGCCGGGGCGCGCGATGCCTGGCTGAGCCAATTTTTGTTCAAGCAGCGGCCCGCTCTTAGTCTTAAAATCCTTCACGTTCACGGAAGCGGCTGTGACGATGCCATAGCCCACGTATCCTCCTCCCGGCCGATAGGCGACAATTCGATCCCCAGGGTGAAGGCGATTTAGAGGACCAGAATATTTTTCGCCGCCTCCCGCTGCTTGAGTGACAAAAGTCATATGCGTGTCTGTCCATACCATGCTGCGCTTAATTGCGGTCCTTTTCGTGTCCTTGGCCTTCTGCGCTTTTTTGATTCCAATATCCCTTTGCCGCGCGGAGACGCCGGAGCAATCGCCGGTTGGCAACGTGGTCAAGGCGTCCTCCATTGAATTAAGGATAGGGTTCGGTCAGATCCGTTAGAAGCGAGGGAACAGTGCCTCGAACCGCTGCCGCTGCTGTTCGGCTTCTTCGGGCGTCGGCTGACGGCCCATCGCGACCGGGCGCAACTTCTCGACGGCCGCGCGCTGCGCTTCAATAAGGGCGGTGGGGTAGGCGTCCTCGGCTGGTCCAAACCCGGCCTGATATTTTGGACCCTCACGGCGCGCGATGCCGTGCTTTCCAGTCGCACCATTGCCGATATTTGGCGGGGTCCGTGGTATCCTCGCGCATGGCCCTCGCTCGCGCCCGCTCGGCAAGTGAGGTCAGCTCAGCAGCTTTCCGGATATCCACGAACTGGCCCTCGCTCAGCCTTGACGGACCCCCCCCAGTGCCTTTGCGTAAATCTCGATCAGCTCGCGACGGCGGCGCGCAACGAGGGTCCGACCGTCGATGGTTCCCTTGCTGAACGAGTCATCGACGCACCGATGTCTTTCCATCGTTGATAGAGAAGTCATCCATGTTCTTTCGTGGCCATATCGGACGGGAAAAAACAGGATGGCATCACTCCTGGCGCAGCGCAGATACCCCTGCGTTACCCCGAGGCGAGTATGGGCAAGTTTATTTCAAACAAACCAAGACAATCCTAGACACGGTCTCCTGATTGAGGATCAGATGCCAATATTTAGAGGCTTTCTTGCGAGGGAGAGCCAGCCCATCAGAGCTGAAAAATCAGCTCCGATAGAAACAGTAGCGCATATTTTATTGATAGGAAGATGCCGCGTTCCAATGCGCGCAACGGTACGAGAGATGGAAGGAGGAATGCGCTAGTTCCGGCGTATCGCGACGGCATCGTGATATAAGGCAGCATATTGGCTCGCGCGATTGCGCCACGATACATCGGTCGACATGCCGTTGAGCTGCAATTTTCGCCAGACCTGCTTGTCATGGAACGAGTTGCTGGCCCTGTGTAGGGCACCGGCGAGAGTTTCGTCCGTGCCTGGACCAAACTTGAACCCGGTCATCGCGCCACCGGCAATGTCGGCCTCTTCAATGTCAACGACTGTATCTGCAAGTCCGCCGACCCGTGATACGATCGGGACCGCGCCGTATCTCAAGGCGCAAAGTTGGGTCAAGCCGCAGGGTTCGAAGCGCGACGGCACGACGATGGCGTCCGCACCGGCCTGAATGAGATGGGCGAGGGCTTCATCATAGCCAATAAGAACCGCTATCCGGCCTACATTCGCTTTCGAGACCGCTTGATAGCGATCCTGGAGATCCGAATCTCCACTGCCTAGCAAAGCCAACTGCATTCCTTCGTTCACGATGGTGGGAACGTCCTCAAGAAGGAGATCGAGTCCCTTCTGCCAGGACAGTCGACTTATGACACCGAGCAGAAGCGCATCCGGACATAGATCAAGGCCAAGCCGTCGCTGCAGGGCAGCTTTGTTCGCCGCGCGGGATTCTAGCTCTTTTGCGCTGAAGCGAGCGGCGATGTGCAGATCCGTTTCGGGGTTCCAGACGGAGGTATCTATACCATTGAGGATTCCGCTCAGGACCTTCGATCGTTCACGCAACAATCCGCCCAATCCCATGCCCCCCTCTTCTCCCTGAATCTCGACCGCATAGGTCGGAGAGACCGTCGTGATGCGATCCGCGAATTGCAGGCCCGCCTTCAAGAAGCTGATCATTCCGTAATATTCGACGCCGTGAATCGTGAAGGACTCGGGAGGCAAACTGAACATATCCAGCATTTCATGCGGAAACTTCCCCTGGTAGGCCATATTATGAACCGTCATCACGGTGCAGGGCCGGGGACCATTGGCATAGTGCAAATGGGCAGGCGCGAGTCCCGCCTGCCAATCGTGGGCGTGCACGATATCAGGCACGAATGATCGAATGGCGCCTTGACCGATTTCGGCGGCCATCCGCGAAAGCGCCGCAAAGCGCACGCCGTTGTCGGGCCAATCCTTGCCGTCAGGCCCGACATAGGGGTTGTCGGGTCGCGCAAAAAGATGCGGCGCATCGAGCACGAGCAGATCGAGGTCAGCATGTGAGCCGCCGAGCAGGCGGATCGGTCCGCCATAGAAATGCTGCCACTGGAGGAGCACTTCTGCCGTCGGCAGCGCCGTGATGACATCGGGATATCCCGGCACTAGGGTCCGTGTTTCGATGCCGTACGCTCGCAACGCGATCGGGAGTGCGCCGACGACGTCGGCAAGGCCGCCGGTCTTGATGATCGGATAGATTTCCGAGGCGACCGCAAGAACGCGAAGCGACGTCATGCATTCAACCTGTCGATCATCGGTTGCGTAACGAGAGAGATGCCCTGCGGGGTGGTTCTAAACCGTTTCGCATCGAGTTCGGGATCCTCTCCGATCGCCAGACCTTCCGGAATTCGAACACCCCGATCGATGACGACATTCTTCAGCCGCGCATGCCGGCCCACATTCACGTAAGGTAGGACAACCGCGTTTTCCACGCTGGCGAACGAATTGATGTGAACGCCGGTAAACAGGAGGGAGCGGCGCAGCGCTGCGCCGGATATGATGCACCCTCCGGAAACAAGTGAGGTCACAGCCAGTCCGCGCCGGCCCTCCTCATCGTGAACAAATTTGGCGGGAGGTGTGATCTCCGCATAGGTCCAGATCGGCCATCCGCGATCGTAAAGATCAAGCTCCGGCAGAACATCGGTGAGATCGATGTTAGCGGCCCAGTAGGCGTCGACGGTTCCCACGTCTCGCCAGTAGGTGCGCGGATCATCGCCGGACCTGACGCAGGAGTTGGAGAATTGATGGGCCACCGCCCGGCCGTTTTTCACGATATAGGGAATGACGTCCTTGCCGAAGTCATGGCTCGAGTTCGGGTCATTCGCGTCTCGCCGCAGCTCGTCGAACAGGAACTTGGAATCGAAGATGTAGATCCCCATGCTGGCCAGTGATTTGTCAGGTTTGCCGGGCATTGGCGGCGGATCGGCCGGTTTCTCGAGGAAGGATTGGATCACGCCATGGCCATCAATGTGCATGATCCCGAAGCCGCTCGATTCCGAGCGCGGCATCTCTAGGCACCCGATCGTGACGTCCGCATGTTGCTCGACATGCTGCCTCAGCATGAGTTCGTAATCCATCTTGTAGATGTGATCTCCCGCGAGCAGCACGACGAATCTGGCTCTGTGCGGCTCGATGATGTCTATGTTCTGATAGACGGCGTCGGCCGTGCCAAGATACCAGTTCGTCTCCGAGATGCGCTGGCTCGCCGGCAGGATATCGAAGCTCTCATTCCGCTCGGGGCGAAAGAAGTTCCAGCCCATCTGTAGATGTCGGATCAGGCTGTGAGCCTTGTATTGGGTCGCAACCGCGATCCGCCGGATTCCCGAGTTCACCGCATTGGAGAGGGCAAAATCGATGATGCGCGATTTCCCGCCGAAATAGACCGCCGGCTTGGCGCGCCTGTCGGTAAGCTCCAAAAGCCGGCTTCCGCGGCCGCCCGCGAGAACGAAGGCGAGCGCGTAGCGTGAAAGCGGTTCGTTTATGACGGTGGCCATCTCATCCTCCCGGGAGCCTTAAGGCATGTCCCTCGAAAACCTTCTCTTGTCCGGAAAGCAAGGTCGAGGGCCACAGGGCCGATTGTAGCGGGACGAATGGTCGATCGGAAAGTAGCATGTGGTACGTGCCGCTGCTAAGGCGTGGACGCCGAATATTCAGGACGGACTTAAAATGAGCCAAGCTAAATACGCCGTAGTCGATTGGGGCCCGGTGTCCTGACGGAACGCCGCAGCCAGGGCACACGAGAGCCAAATGATCGGCTAGGCCAAAGGTTAACGATTGGGAATGACTGCGCTTGGCGCAAAGCGGTCGTTCACATAAATGATGGATTTGGAATGTCCGCTCCTGGGGGTAGAACAGAAGTCGGATTTCGAAGGCGGCAGGTCCGTTGATGACCGTGCGCCCCGAAGGCGCGGATCACTAGTGGAGGAAGATTCCACCCAGAGAGTTGTCGATTGATCTGGTAGCTGACGAGCGGTTCGGTCGGGTAACCGGTATCGCGCGACAATCTGGATGAGAACGGCGCGTCAATCTGGGTGAGACGAGGCGGCGGAGCGGAGGGATAATTGACGCTATCCGACGTCTTGGCAAGCTTTGATCGACGCGGAGCGTCGATCAGTCTTCGGCTTTTTCTGTTTTCTTGATTGTCGCGTGGGTTGGTGGCCGGCCGCGGCCGCGCTTTCGATCGAGGGCTTCGCGGCGGCGATAGCTCTCGACGTTCATCTCCAGAATCGTGGAGTGATGGACAAGGCGGTCGATGGCAGCGAGCGTCATAGCCTGGTCGGGGAAGATCTTGCCCCATTCGCCAAATGGCTGATTGGCCGTGATCAGCATGGATCTCCGCTCGTAACGTGCGGCGATCAACTCGAACAGTACGCTGGTTTCGGCTTGATCCTTGGTGACGTAGGCGATGTCGTCGAGGATGAGTAAATCGTAGCGGTCGAGCTTGGCGATCGCGCTTTCGAGTGCCAGCTCGCGACGAGCGATTTGGAGCTGTTGCACGAGATCAGTGGTGCGGGCAAACAGCACGCGCCATCCATTCTCGACCAGGGCGAGCCCGAGCGCCGCCGACAAATGGCTCTTGCCGCCGCCAGGTGGGCCGAAGAGCAGGATATTGGCGCCTTTCTCCAACCAGGCGTCGCCGGACGCCAGCACCATCACCTGCGCTTTCGAGACCATTGGCACGGCCTCGAAGTCAAACGTGGCGAGCGTCTTGCCGGCGGGCAGACGCGCCTCGGTGAGATGCCGCTCGAAGCGGCGGCGGCGACGGTCGGCCATCTCGTGCTCGGCGAGCACCGCGAGGAAGCGGGCCGCCGGCCAACCTTCCTTGTCGGATTGCTCGGCGAGCTTGGCCCACATCAGCCTGATGCTCGGCAGGCGCAGCTCGTTCAACAAGAGTTCGACGCGGGCGGCATCAACAGTGTTGGTCGTCGTCATACCACGGCCTCCAGGTTGGAGGTCGGGCTGACGGTGCAGACAACCGCGAGTTCGTCGTAGATGCTGAGAGCTACAAACTCCACCTTGATCGCCGGTACGGATGCCGGGTTTGGACCGAACCGCTCACGCAGTAGTGCCAGATCTGGTAACCGACCGGCATCCAATTCGGCGTCGATCAGTTCTGCCAGCTCAGCTTCGCAGCCGCGATCGTGTGCGAGCGCCAGCAACTCGACGGTCAACTTGCAGGCGCGCTTGTCGCCCACGTCCTGGTGCAATGCCTCGAAGGCTCGTGCATAGGCCGGACGCGGGAACAACTGATCGCGGTAGACCAGATTGTTGAGCGCCATCGGCTTCTTGCGCAGCGCGTGGATCACATGATGATAGTCAACGACGTGACCGCCCTTGCTCTGCGATACCGGCCGGCCACGCCGAAGCGTCATCATCGGCGTTGCGCCGAGGAAGCACTCGATCCGGTTGTCGTAGAGGTGCACGCGCAGGCGATGGCCGATCAGCCGCGATGGCGCGGTGTAGAAGACGCGACGCAGGATGAAGCCGCCGCTCGAGGTGACGGTGACAATCTTCTCCTCGTAATCGGCCGTCCGCCGCCTGGGTAGAGGGGTGAGCATCGGCCGCTCCAACTCGATCCGCTTGCGATTGTTGGCGTTGCGTCGGCCAACGATCTCGTCGACGAAGCGGCGATATCCATCCAAGTGGTCGAAGTCTCGGCTGCCACGCAGCAGCAGTGCGTCCTGCAGCGCCTTCTTGAGATGCCCATGCGAACTCTCAATAGAGCCATTCTCATGCGCAACACCGCGGTTGTTCCGGGTCGGTGTCATATCGTAGTGACGCATCAGCGCCTGATAGCGCAGCGTTAGATCCTCCTTAGCGTCGCTGTCCAAGTTGCGGAATGCCGCCGAGAGACTATCGCTGCGATGCTCGCGCGGCGCTCCCCCAAGTACCCACAGCGCATTCTGCAGACCCTCGGCCAACGCGACAAAGCTCTCGCCACCGAGCACGACGTGGGCATGCTCAAAGCCCGAGAAGGCGAGCCGGAAGTGGTACAGCCGATGTCCCAGCACGACACCCGCGACGGTGACGCCGAGGGCACTCGTGTCGGTGAAGTCGGACAGGCCAAACCGGCCGGGCTCGTGCTCCTGACGGAAGATCACATCCTGCTCGGGGCCGGCCAGGGCTCGCCACGTGCGCATGCGCCGTTCCAGCGTGCGCCGAATGCCGGCGCTGATCTCCGGATGGCGCCGCCGGATCTCGTCGAGCACCGCAATGGCCCGAATGCCGGGAGCAGACTTCAGGATCGGCACAATCTCGCCGTCCCAAACCTCGGCCAATGGGTCCGGACGCCGGCGGCCTCGCGGCGCTTTCTTCTGCGAAGGCAGCCGCGGATCATCCTCGATGCGGTAGCCGGTTGCACGGCTGAAGCCGGACTTGGCGGCAGCAACGGTGGCATCTTTGCTATGTCGGTAAATCATGTACAGCCTCATCTGGTGGTCGGTGATGTGAAGGCCGGGCAATCGCTGATTCCTCAATTTCGAGACGAATCAGACACTTGACCCGGTCGCTCACGACCGCCAGACCGCACTGACCCCCTTGGGGAAAAGTGCGCCGCCGGGGCTGGACGAACTTCGCTCGGGCTACGCCCTCGCTCCGTCCGTCCAGCCCCGGCGCATCCTCATCCTGATTGACGCTGCTGTCTCACCTTGATTGTCGCGCGGCAAACCGGCAGGGCTGGAGCCTCGTGACAAAGGCCGCTTTAGGCGGTTGAGCAATCTAGCGGGCCGTAACGTGATTGAAGCCTGAGCAGGCCTCGAAAGTGACAATGCGGATGCCGACCTGCCGGTCATTTGGGGAAGGCAGCATGAGCGGGGAAGCAATCGACACGCGCACCCGCTCGATCCGCCGGGGTAGTGGGCACGGCACGTCGGAAAGGTGGTTCGGGTAATCGGGGGAGGCCCGTCAAGGGCGAGGGTAGCGGCCTCAACGTCGCGAAAGGCGGCGGCCAAGGCGGGAGTCGGACGGGGTCGTATGGTGCGCTGGGCAGCGCATGAATCAGGAGGGTTCAAGTCCCTCCGGCGCTCGAATGAGGGGCGCTGTATCCAAAGGTGGGGGTAATGCCTCGCCGGCCAGCGGGTTCGCTCGCTGGAGGACAGGGTGTCCGGAGCGATCTGGAATCCGAAGGGTTTGAGGAGAAGTATCGGGCTGTAATCGAATGGGAGAGATCCCTGATGAACAGGTCGGCCAAAGATGGGGTTAGGTCGAGCCCGCAGTATGGGGGCGAAGGCGTTACTCATTCACCCATCGCACCAAGGTGTTTGCTGGCGGCACGATACGGAAGATTCATGCGTGACCCCAGGAGACCTGTCGGTGTCCTGGTTTTAAAACCAGGTAAGCGACCCTATAAGCGAAAGCGAAATGGGAAGCGATGCACCGCCAGGAGTTGGAGAACGTAATAGTACCTGAAGCGCGAGACGAATAACTCGCGTGACCGGCGACGGCGGATCGAGAGTGGTCCGGGGAAGGACGTTCGTGAATGGATCGAGCTTTGAGCGATTGAGGTAGATGAGAAAGGAGCGTGAAGATGGATAGTTCCCTTTGTGAAAAACCCGAACGTCACGCTTCGAGGAGACTATCCGATCATTTGATGTTCGAAGGTCAGAAGCAGGAGGTCCACTCTCTGGTGGACACGGTAGGTCAGCCTTGTCTCACTGATCCCTTCTCTCCGGACCTCGCAAAGCCATTCATGAAAGCGGAATGCGGGAAAACTGCACGTTCCGTTTGAGTGGCGGACGGAGGCGAGCCCTTCAATGGGCGCCTCCTCCGACCCGACACCGTTGAAGCCGGGTAATGCTGGCTGAGGAAAGGGCCCTGACTTCTGGTGCGCTTTCGAAGATGGCGAGGTCGTGGTGATTGGCGATGAGCCTGCAAACACCATCAAAGACAGGAGCCGCCGGAGATTGCTGTGTCGAGGGGCGAAGGAGAGTTCCCCACCGTGCCGCAGCCGCGTGCGGTTAGTTTGCTCTCCGTGTGTCTCACGGTGAAGCCAGTCGGAGAGCCGGATGCCGGAGATCGGCACGTCCGGTTCGATGAGCGGGGATGGGAAACGGGGCGTTGCCGAATGGCCTAAGCTACCGCGCCCATCCTCGACTCTACCATTCTCGGACGTTCGTCGTCCCAGTTTGCCGCGCAGCTCGCAATGGCGATTTGATATGGTAGGGCTGTGAGGCCAGATAGGGGCGCAAATTGCTGCGGCCACATATGTCGCCTGTCGTCACTTGCCGTCGGGCTTATCGAGAGGATTCTCAGAGTGACTCTGCAGTTCGTTCGGTAGGCCTTCCTGTAAGCCCGCGGGATCGCTGGCAGGCCCCTCATACGCTTTCGCGAACCCAGTGAGCGGCAAAGTGAAGCTAATTGGCTTTCCCTTATCGAAGGCCTGGATCGCCAGACTCTGCCCTTTCTTCAACTTCTCGATCAAATCGGCGTCGGCTTTGTGATCCGCCATGCAACCATTTTTGGGCAGGCAGACGACATATGGCGCGGTCATCGCCTCCTTCTCGTCAATAACAATGCGGGCGCCCGGGACGAGCGCCACGCCCAGGGGCAGCGTAACGCGTAACAGCTTCGTATCGTCCCCTTGCGGCTCTATCAGCAGCGCGATAACGAGCTTTTGGCCCGATTTCAAGTGGCCGTCCGCGGCGGTGAAGCAGACCTCCTTGGTCCTGATTTCGGAAGATTGTTCCGTCACGCCCTTCGCGCAGTATCTGGTCCAGGGTGAAAAAATCACCTGCGCCTGCTGCTGGCCGCTCCGTACCGTCTCGGCCGGCGCCGTCTGTTGCGCCCGTCCAGCGTTCTGCCCGATCGTAAGGGCGAGCGCAGCCATAGCCACTGTGCTCAGCACGCTGGTCTTCGCCTCGACCGATCTGGTCGGATGCATCATGTAGTCCCCGGGTTTTAACTGTGGTGTTGGCGAAACAGGCGTGCGCGGCGATGCGCACGCCTGCAGTCGTTCTTTCCCTTTCAGAGACGGCGACCGAACGATCGCCGCCTCTGCTTGTTTGATTGCCATCAATGTCAGTGCGGTCCGTCGGCCTGGCAGAGGGCCGGGTTGACACCGCTGCCCTCAAAGTCCAGCGGTCCGTTGACCTCGTGCTTGAATTTGACGAGCACGTCGTAGCACGCGACCGGCAGGCCCGGAGGGCCCGAAAGCGGAGTGCCGACGGGAGTGTTCTTCTCCAGGTCGCCGCCGCACTGCCAATTGGTAGCGTCATTGACATTGCCCGAGCCGTTATACACTGCGGTTTGCGGGTAGGGGCACAATGGACGTGTCAGGGTCGTGGGTGAGCCGGGGATGAAGGCAGGTACGGCGGTGTTGCCCGCCCCGCTCACCCGGCTTGGTGCAATACCATTCTCGACCCAGTCGACGACCGCATAGAAGTCGGCGCCGTTCTGCGGCCACGGCCCAAGGCTTCCGTGGCTGAGAATGCCAAGGCCGCAGTGACTCACCCCGGGAGCATGGAACAGGCGGTAGAACTTCTGCACGCCCTGGAAGCTGTCAGACGAATCGTGGTCGTGGTCGAACAGCCCTGGGAAACTCGCAGCTACCACCCCATGCCGCTCCGCGTAACGTGCAGCCATCGTCCGATAGTAGTTGATCACGCCGCGTGGCATGATGAGGCCGTCGTTTCCGCCGACGACCGTGATCATTTTTGCGCCGCTCGCCTTGAATGCATCCAGGTCGTCGAAAGTATCAGTCAAGTCGGCTACATTATTCGACCCAGCCTGCGCAACGGCCGCGTAGGTTGTCACAGTACCCGGAGCCGAGACCGTCGAATTCAGCGCGACGTTCCCCCAGAAGCCGGGGTATGAGCCCGGGAAGCTACCAGCGTTGTAGTAAGCCGGATTTTCCAGATCCCATCCGAACTGCACCGGGGCGAGCCCAAACGGCGCGTTTCCATCCCAGAACAGGAAGTCGGTGCCGCGATCGATCGGGAACCAGATTCGCTTGCCGGAATCGTTGCGCGGGCCGTCCCACATGACGTTGACCGCATTGGCTTCCGTTGAGGTCAGACAGTTCGGAGCCGCCGGCGCGCCTGCTTGACCGCAGATATTGGCCTTTGCGTTGAACGTGCAGGTCCGCGGGTCATCGATAATACCGTCTTGCACTCCGTCGTTCTTGTCGCACGCGGCGATCGCCGCGTTTTGCACGGCCGCAAGCTTTCCGCCCGCAATCACCTCACTGGCGATATCGAACATCGCGATTTGACCCCACATCTGCGCGGTCTGGAAACGCGTCCAGTACATCGCCGGCGCGTTGGCGAGGATGCCATCCAATTCGCCGGCCAGCGTTTGAGCCAACGCATAGCCCTGATGACCGCCGGTCGAACAGCCATTCCAGTAGTTAAAGAGCGGCGTCTTGCCGTAATAGAGGTTGGCAACTTTCTTCGACCAGAGGATTTCTTGCTGAGGTCCATTGTAAACCCAGTCCTCGATATATTGGTTGTTCAGTTGACCGAGGCTGAGGACGCCCTGCTGGCACGTGTTGTGAGGATCGTTGTTCGGATTACCGTGCCCGCCATCGGTGCCCGAGCCGACAAAGCCGTTGGCGACAGCGCCCGTCGCATTGACGTTGGTATTACCGGTGCAGCCACCGCCGCCCTCACCCTCGGTGCGACCGTTCCAGTTGCCTTCCACTGTCGTGAAGTTCAAGGGAGGATTGACTGTGGACCCGGTTGTGCCGCCGTCCATCGAATTGAGCGGCAGACCGACGTAGATCGTGATGTTCTGAGGTGTCGGATCGTTTGCGGGGGTGCTGCTATAACTCAATACCACCAGACAGTAAGCGACGGGAACCTTCGCCGAACCCGGGGGCGTGCCGGTGAAGTTGTTAAACTGCGGCCCGGGCGCTGTATTGGGGGGCACGATCTGCGCGTTCGCGTATTTGATATGGCCGCCCAACAGTTTGGCCGGCAGCTGCGTGCATGTCGTTGGCTGCGACACCGGCCGCTCAGCGGCCGCACGATTCGGTAGCGCGGCTACGGCGCAGGTGATAGCGAGTGCGGCCATTAACGATAGGCGTGCAACGCCTTTTGTTCCCGGCATGAGTTCCTCCCTGATTGAATATGCTTGACGCTTCTTGGCGAGTTGGCCGACGATCCTAGGGTCAAGAAATTTGGAACGAAATACTTATTGTTGAAAGATTGCGTTTGCTGGACAAGACTGCGCGTTTGGGATTGAATTTAAGCGAGCTTGGTTGGCGGATATCTCACCTTGAGCCGGCGTGAATTCATGTTTAGCGATCTCTCAAGCCGTGATGAAAGCTTTGAGAAGTTTCTCAGTACGTTCCATCTGCTCGCGCCTCACGCAAGAATAGTGCTGAATAGCGGCCAAAGCGCATTTCGCTGGCAAGGCAAATTTGCGTCGACAACTGGCTTCTCCTGGTGGGAGGTTAAGTCCGAGATCGACTGGACATGCCGGTTTACACAGCAGAAGGAGAGACTCGGCCTCGTGCTGCCAAGCGCGGGAACCATGAGTGCAAGAATTCGAAATCGGACCGTGGCAATCGACCGGGGACACGCGCTCGCGCTGTGCGTGCCGGACGTCAGCTCGATCTCATATTCCGGTCATGGCAAGCACGGGCACGTCACTCTCGAATTCGATGTCGCTGCCGTGCAAAGAACCCTTTCCGTTATTTTCGAGGGCGCTTCGCTGCAAAACAGCGAGCTTAGCCCGCAACTTGATCTTGCCAGTCCGGCAGGAAGGGTGCTCAAAGCGTTGGGCGAGGCAGTCGGCGCCGGAATGCAGGATACGTCCATACGGTCTGAAAAATCGATGGCGCTGCTCGGCGAATCCATTCTGCGGCTGGTTTTTCTGAACTTCCCACATGGCTTGAGCAATCGCCTGCGTCGTCAGATGGACGCCACGTCGCGTCAGATCACGAAGGCGGTCGACTTCATGCATGCCAACATACACCAGCCGCTGACGCTGAGCGAAGTGGCGGAAGCAACCGGGATCAGCGTGCGATCGTTGCAATATGGATTTCGCCGGTTTCGGAACATTACACCGGTCACCTATTTGCGCGAGATTCGCCTGGAGGCGGCGCAGGCCGAATTGTCCTCGCCTCTGAATATGTTGTCGATCAAGGATGTGGCGCTGAAGTGGGGCTTCACGCATATGGGGCACTTTGCAGCGAGATATCGTGCAGCTTACGGCGAGACGCCTTCCGAGACGGCTCGGCTGGGGCGAGCCGCGGCCTCAAGGGCTTACGGACTATCTAAATAAGGCGCTGCGCCATGAGACCTCACCACAGCCAATCAATACGGGCTACACTACCGCTGGACAATTGGCGCACCCGCTAAGGCGTTTGGGATCGCGGTTCCGGCCTCGATTTTGCTCCGCGCCGAAGTGGTGATCGAATGAGGCAGGACTTCCGATGGCACAAAGCTGACATGGCTCCGCGGATGAGCGATGTCCGCTTCTAGGGTGCCGGCTCAACCGGTCGACGCAACACAGGCGTTAAATCTCTCCGCTGGGGTTTCAAATTGCAAGGTCTCACGTGGTCGTTCGTTTAGCTGACGAGCCACTTTGTTCAGATGGGCTTGCGAGTGCACCGACAAGTCGGTGCCCTTAGGAAAGTACTGTCTCAGCAGGCCATTGGTGTTCTCGTTCGACCCGCGCTGCCACGGGCTTTGCGGATCGCAAAAATAGACGTCGATGTTGGTCGCCAACGTAAATCGACGATGAGCCGTCAGTTCCTTGCCCCGGTCCCAGGTCAAGGACTTATACAGCTCCTTTGGTAGCTTCTTCGCCTGCTTGATGAGTGCAGTGACTACCGTCCGGGTATCCTTGCCGGCCACCTTGGCCAACATCACGTACCGCGTTTGACGCTCGACCAAGGTCGCGATGTAGGTGTTGTTCGGCCCGGACAGCAGATCGCCCTCCCAATGGCCAGGCACCGCCCGATCTTCAACCGCCGCCGGTCGCTGACGGATTGAGACGGCATCCTTCATATACCCCCGTCTATCGCCATTCGGATCAACCGGCCTGGAGCGACGCATCGAGCGCTTCGATCGAAGATGGCGAAGCAGCTCTTTCTTGAGTACGCCGCGCGCCTGGACAAACAGGCTGCGATAGATGGTCTCGTGTGACACCTGATTATACTCGTCTTCAGGATGCGTCCTCTTCAGCCAGCCGGCTATCTGCTCGGGTGACCAATCCAATCTGAGCTTCCCTGCCACTGACCGCCGAAGCCGCGAATTGATCGCCAACTTACAGCATTTTGGACGACGAGATCGCGCCCACGCATTCTCGTCCGCAACTGTCGCTCGGTAACGATTATAGCCGCCATTGCGGCTCATTTCCCGGCTCACCGTCGAGGGTGAGCGGCCAAGTAGCTTTGCGATCGACCGGGCCGATTGGTGTACCGTTACACCTCTGGAAATCACCTCGCGTTCCGCAAGCGTCAATGCCAACCTGGAGCGACGCCGTTCCGCAGGACGAATCCCACCGTGCGGAGCCACCAGAAAATAAATCGACGATGACTCCTTGCCAAAAGCTCTCCCGATCGCCTTCAGCAACTCCCCGCGCTTCCAGCGATCCCATAACTCCGTCTTCTCTGCCGCAGTAAAACCTCTATGAAATCTTCGTTCCATCCCACACTCCATCCTTTCCCTCTAAGATAAAGTGTTGCGTCGACCGGTTGAGACCACCTCCGCGACCTCCAGCAATGGACGCGACACGAGCCGCGCGTCAGGCGGGCGGTTCGGTGTCCTCCTTGAGCTTGCCCGTAATGCGATCGAGTGGGCTCACGATCTCCCGGATGATCTTGGTGGCGACACGCGTATAGAGCGCGGTGGTGTCGAGCTTGGCATGTCCCAACAAGACCTGGATCACCCTGATATCGGTGTTCTGCTCCAGAAGATGCGTCGCAAAGCTGTGTCGCAGGGTGTGCGGGGACACCTGCTTGCCGATCTCGGCCATCTGGGCCGCGGTATCGCAGGCGCGCCTGAGCTGGCGCGCCGACATCGGGTTGACCGGGTTCATTCCAGGAAACAGCCACCCCTGTGGGCGTGCCACGTTGTACCAGGCGCGCAACAGCTCAAGCAGATGCGGTGAAAGCATCACGTAGCGGTCTTTGTGGCCCTTGCCCTGTTCGATCCGGATCACCATGCGCTTGCTGTCGATGTCGGATACCTTCAGCGCAACCACCTCGGACACTCGCAATCCGGCTCCATAGGCCACACTCAATGCCACCTTGTATTTGAGCCCCGGCGCCGCATTGAGAAAACGTGCAACTTCTTCTGGGCTCAGGATGACCGGAAGCTTGCGTGGCACGTGGATAAACTGGGTATGGTTCACGATGTCGGCACGTCCAAGCGTGATCTTGAAAAAGAACCGCAGTGTCGAGATGCTTTGGTTGAGGGTTGGAACGCCGGCGCCACTCGCTGCTAGATGAAGCTGATAGCGGCGCACGTCTTCGAAGCTCGCGGTATCGGGCGAACGGCCGAGGAAAGCGGCGAAGTGCTTGACCCTCTGCACGTAGTCATGTTGGGTCTTCGGCACGAACTTGCGGATCGTCATGTCTTCGATCATGCGCCGCCGCAGCGGGCTTATGGCCTTGTCGGTCATGAGGGATGCTCCTGTCTTGGTGAAGGTTGCGAACCCCTCATCTCAAGACAGGACGCCCCGTGGCGCTATCCTATTTGCCGTGCCGCCAGCCGCGGCGCCCTACCGCGCGAGCGGTTTCGTCCTGTGGCGCAAAGCGGTCGTTCACATAAATGATGGATTCGGAATGTCCGCTCCTGGGGGCAAAGCAGAAGTCCCGGACCTAGACCACGACTTCCGATTTTGACCCATCTGTATGGACCGGCCGTGCGTTGCAAGCCGAATTTGAGTAAATGGAGGGGGTTGGTCTTGCGCATCTGTATCCGGCCCTTGCAGGGAGCGTTTGTGCTCCTGGAGGCATTTTGGTTTGCGGTGTTGCCCTTGGGATACGCCATCTTCTGATGCGGCGAGGTAAATGCTTGAGCGTGGAGTTCGTGGCGACGATGGCACTGAGCATGAATGTTCGGATGCCGACGAATGGGGAACTGCGATGAAGAAATTTTTGCCTTGTACCGTTGGTCTCGTGGCACTGGGTATGGCTGCTCCCGCTTTCGCCGCCGACCTTCCCGCGCAGGCACCGGCAACATACACCAAGGCAGCTGAGCTGCTTTATGACTGGACCGGCGTCTACCTCGGATTCAATCTCGGCGGTGGCTGGAACAACAATTGCTGGACCAATACCAGCTTCCTCGGCGTTCCCACCGTTCCGAGCTTTGGCGAAGGCTGCAACAGCGCAGCCGGCGGTCTGGCCGGTTTTCAGGTCGGTTATCGCGCGCAGCTGAGTTCATTGGTGGTCGGTCTGGAAGCTCAGGGCAATTGGGCCAATTTGTCAGCCTCCAATGCAAGCCTGTTCAATCTTGGGACCACCAATCAGACCAATATCGATGGGCTCGGTCTGTTTACCGGCCAGATCGGCTTTACGACGAGCTGCGTTCTTTGGTACGTAAAGGGCGGAGCCGCGCTGGCGCACAACACGTATAACGGTCTCGTTGCCGGTGTTGCCTTCGATCAAGCGGCTGAAACTCGCTGGGGCGCTGCAGTCGGAACCGGCATCGAAGTTGGTTTCTCACCGAACTGGTCGTTTGCGCTGGAATACGACCACGCTTTCATGGGCAGCCAGAACCTCACTTTTACGACCGTTCCCGTCGCCGGAATTTCTCGCAACGACAGCATCAGTCAGAGCATAAACATGGTCACCGCCCGCATCGACTATCACTTCGCGCTTGCGCCGGACAGCGCGAGGTATTGAAGCGCGGCGCGTGACGGTGGTGCGATCCACCCGCGAACTCGTCAGGTCAACGGCCCACGCGGCTCCTTGTTCTAAATTTTGAGAGGGTCTGTCGTCGACCGGGATTGCGAGTTTTACCGCGCCTTAACCACGCGGGTGCACCATCACCTTATGATGACTCGCGACGATAAGAGCGCAGTGATCTTGGGCCTGCGCGAGCACCACGGCCTCTTGGCGGGCTTTTTAGAGGCGGCCGACAAAATCGATCATGAGCGGATGGTGATCGGCGAGATGCCCAAACTCGTCAACTCAACCGCACCACAATTGCCTCAAGTTGGGCGATCCCCTGTTTCGGCTTTTGCCCTTCGGCGTGCCAACCTGGTAGCGCTGGAGTGTAAGCGCAAGGCCGAGGTTTAGCGTTTTCGGCGGCTAAAAAGGAACCCGCCATTGGTGACGGGTCCCAGTTCGGGAGAAACACTGGTAAGGTAAATCAATTCGCCGCAAACGGTATGTGTCGTAATTCACACACGCAGAGGGAAACTTTTCGGGACGCCCAGTCTACGGTGCAAAATGCATAGGTTCGCGGATAGTCTGGGCAACACCGGGGCTGCGGCGGTCTTTTTTATTTCCAAAGAATTTTGAGCCCGGCGGGCCGCTGGCATACTGCTGGCGGCCCTTTCATGAGAGTGGCGTGATGGATTGGCAGCGGGAGCTCGACGAACTGATTGCGGGCACGACGGCGTTTGCAAAGGACATCAAGCCTAAACCGTTTTCAGATTTAGCCCCTGTTGCCAGGACAGCCGAGCAAGCGCTTGCCGACAGATCGAAGCCGATCCCAATTCTAGCTGCCAACACGCTAATTACCCGGCCAACGTCAGAACGCGATGAAATCCTGCGGCGCGTGAGCAATTTCAGGGCGCATCAGGAAAAAGTGGCGCGAGAGCGCGAGGATTATTATTCGCAAGCGAGAGCCAAGATGCTGGCGGCTAGTAATAATCCGGTTCAATCGAAGTAGCCGAGCGCTCGCTCTATGGGGTAGGGGTGAAGGCGCCCGGCTACTCGGCCCGCCAACGGTGCGAGCCCTTCCATCAAACCGCAAATTACCTAAGCAACGTGTAATGGGCGGCGGGACCGAAGCCCGCGCGCTAAGAATTGGCACGAATGTGAAGCAGCTCACATCTGCTCAGCGTAGAGCCTGCTAAATCTGACGGCGCTGGGGATTTCAGGGCCAGTAACAGGCGCCGCCGGGACACGATATTTCGAGCCCGACGGCGTAACTTTTTTTTGACGATCGGCGCCAGCGTATGGGCGAGTCCTGCGCGGTGATAGAACATTGCGCAAGATATCAAGGCGGACTATACGACCGCGCGCGTTGAGGTCTTGAGACCGGGGGGCGACAACCCGGAGCTCGGTTATGAGCATTATCCCTCTGGACCTTCAAAGAAGGTTTGAGCAGCGGTGGGCCGCTAGATTTGTCAGGCCGGTAGCATCGGCCGTGCCAAAAGCATCGACTTGAAAGGCACCGTCAACAGCTTGCCACGCCCCGCAACAGCAAAAGAAGCGAACGATAACGAACTGGCCTGGCCGCTGCTTCCGTTTCCCGAGGGTTGGTACTGCGGCTGCGCGGCTAACCGTGACGGGGCCGTTTTTTTGATTTATTAGGACTGAGTGATGGGGCCTAAAGCGATCTGCTTAACCTTGAAGGGAACGATGATGTCGACTTCACTTCGATTTCTCGCCGTATCGGCGTTGCTGGCCACCAACCTGACCATGTTCACCGGCGTCGCCAGTGCGGCACCTATCGGCGAGCCGCTCGCGATCATCAAAGCGGTCCCGACTGTTACCCAATCCGTGCAATGGAGAGGGGGATGGGGTTGGGGTTGGGGTTGGGGAGCTCCGGTTGCCGGAGGACTTATCGCCGGGGCAATCATAGGCGGAGCACTGGCTGCCCCCTACGGCCCGGGCTACTACGGTCCTGGCTATTATCCGCCGCCCGTGGCGTACGGTCCCGGCTATTATCCGCCGCGTGTGGCGTACGGTCCTCCTCCCGGAGACGCGATCTCTTACTGCATGCAGCGTTTCAAGTCATACGATCCAAACAGCGGCACTTATCTCGGGTATGACGGTGGCCGCCACCCTTGTCCCTAAGATGCAGCCAAGGCGCGTGAGACAGCCGGCAAGGGCGCGGGACCCAAGCCCCGCGCCTTTGTTCTCATGCTGCGGTTATGCACAGCCTATCCACAGGCCAGCGGCAACAGACCGTCGACGAAACGTGAACTAGTCGCCCGCTTCAATTAAGTTGAAAGGACATGTTTTTTGTGATTTCAATTCCGTCGCAACGCGACGGACGGAGATAATCATGGCTACCAAGGAGATTTCGGTAAAGAAGTATGTTGTGCGGCTGAGCGGTGAGGAACGCGAACAGCTCGAAGCGTTGATACGGAAGGGCAAGAGCCCCGCCCAGCGGCTGCTAAAGGCGAGAATATTGTTGAAGGCTGACGTCGCGGACGGCGGCGAAGGCTGGAGTGACAGCCGTATCATTAAGGCTTTGGACACCAGCGTTTCGATGGTTTATCGGGTGCGGAAGCAACTAGCTGAGGAAGGCTTCGAGGCTGTGTTGAGCCGCAAGCAACGGGCGACGCCGGCGGTTGCGCGAATTTTTGACGGCGAGAAGGAAGCCAAGCTGGTTGCGCTGGCTTGTTCCAAGCCGCCCAAGGGACGCGTCCGCTGGACCCTTCGGTTGCTGGAGAACAAGGTCGTGGAACTCGGCATCGTCGATCGCGCCAGCAACTCAACGATCGGGCGCGCGCTTAAAAAAACATCCTGCAGCCCCATCGCCGACAGTGCTGGGTTATCCCGCCGAAGGCGAACGGCGCGTTCGTAGCCGCGATGGAAGACGTGCTGGCCGTCTACACGCGGCCACACGATCCCGATCACCCGCTGGTATGCTTGGACGAGACCTCGAAGCAACTCACGGCCGAAACGCGCATGCCGATCCTGATGAAAGTGGGTCGCCCGGCCCGCTTCGATTACGAGTACGAGCGCAAAGGCACCGCCAATCTGTTCATGATGTTTGCTCCGTTGGAAGGGTGGCGCCATGTCGAGGTGACAGATCGTCATGCCGCCGTCGATTATGCTCAGGTCCTGAAAGATTTGGCCGACGTTCACTTTGCCAGCGCCAGGACCATCGTGCTAGTCCAGGACAATCTCAGCGTCCACAGCAAGGCTTCACTCTATCAAGCCTTTCCGGCACCCGAAGCAAGGCGCCTGGTCGAACGCTTCGAATGGCACTACACTCCAAAACATGGGAGCTGGCTTAATCTGGCCGAATCCGAACTCGGCGTTCTAACCAAACAGTGTCTGGATCGTCGTATTCCCGACAAACGAACCCTCATCGAAGAAATCGCCGCATGGCAGCACGACCGAAACACAAGCCGCACCAAAGCAGACTGGCAATTCACGACCAGAAATGCTCGCATCAAACTCAAGCATCTATACCCATCAATCTGAATAAATCGGCCGACTAGCTAGATGCAGGATTTCGGCGGCTCGGCACACAGCCCCCGCCGAAGGTGTGCCGAGCCTAGCCAGTGCGGCTGGTCCAAGTGTCGCAACAGCTAAAATCAACTATGGCAACAATGGGGCCTTTTGAGAACGGGCGCCGCTGCAACACTATCGAATTATCTCTCGCTTCGGAGTCGAGCCGACATGGTACACCCGCCGACTTTGGGGAGCCGCAGGGTTGGCCAATGGGCCGATGGTGCGGGTTTGTTCGGACGCGTGGCAAGGCCAGCGCCGGCTGGCCGGTGAAGCCATTCGAATCTGGTATAAATTCCAGATGCACCTCGATGCTGCAAATCCGCTTTTGCCGATCGCTACCTTAGCCGCGGGGGTGTTCCTCATGGTCGCGCCGCGTGTCGTGAGCTTCGCGGTGGCCTCTATCTGATCTTCGTTGGCCTTCTCGGGCTGAACGGGATCTATCACATGGTCAAATAAGAGGCTCGGGTCGTGGTGGACGCGCGGCCGTTGCCCCGAACTCTAGGACGCCCGCTGGTGAGTCTATAATAGCCGACTTCCGGGTTTTGCAGCCGTCGGATTCCGGCGCATGGGTCGTCAGGGCTGTTGGGGGCGGCCCGCCTGTTTCGTGGAGGACGTAAGCGTCATGTTTCAGGTGGTCTTAGTTCTAATTGGTTTTGCGTGCGGATGTGGAGTTCGAGAATGGATATCGCGCCGCCGCAGAGCTGCCGCGCGAGAAGAATTCTATGGGCGGCTAGAGCGAATGCAACCGGACGCTGGCACGACGATGGAAACCACCTGACCTGGCGCTGCCGAATGATATTCCCGATTGGCGCCGGCGTTAGGGCGCCCAGGGCCTATGGCAGCGATTTTCTCAATTCCAAGGCAGTCCCACCATCCGCGGCAATTTTGCCGTCCATCGCCACGACACTGCGGACAAATATCGCAGTCAGCGAAAGCAAAATCGCAATGACTAGTGCGGTTACCATGGCAGTTAGATAAGCTTTCAACTCTTTGTACATAAGCAACTCCCGACGCGCTGTATCCTCCCCAGGGCCAGCGGTGAACGGCCTCACTGAGTCGCGGGGCAACTTAGTGGCGAGCGGATGGCGATCTGGCGGCGACCAGCGTATGGCCGCGCCGGGCGTAGGCTCGGCTGGTGCGGGTCGAACCCGGGGCCGACTTCTTTCCCGCTTGCTTTGTGAGATCAGCAAGCGAGACTGATCCTCTCCAACATTGGGGAGGATGAAAGTGCGAATACCGACATTGACTGTTCTGTTTGTCGCCGCCGTTACGCTCGCTGGATGTTTTGAAGGGCCGGCGGGACCGCCCGGCCCGGCCGGAAAAGATGGCGCGCCCGGAATGGCTGGACCCGCTGGACCAACAGGCCCTGCCGGTCCTGCTGGACCCGCCGGTCCTCCCGGACCGAAGGGAGACCCGGGAGAGCCGGGGAACAAATAGAGTTTATAAAACAAGGGGCCGCCTCAGTTGGCGGCCTCTTTCATTTTGGGCTGCTGGCGCGAAGCGAGGCGGCCGGAACTCGGATTGCGACTGCGCTCCGACTGCGATTAAATTGTAACCGGTATCTGCGCCCCACCTCGTGCGCGTCTGGGTTCCGAGCGATATTAGCGGCCATTCTCTGATATCGGGAGGCGGCTCGGTGGTAACTTCCATGCTTGATGACAGGAATGATGCCAGGAACGAAGGTGGCGCTTATCAGCGGGTCGAGGTGATTACGGGGCGGCAGCGCCGGCGACGATGGACGTCGGAAGAGAAGGCGCGGATTGTTTCGGAGAGCTTTGAGACTGACGCGAACATATCGGATGTGGCGCGCCGTCACGGTGTGGCTCGCGGATTGCTGACGATATGGCGACGTCAGCTATCGAGCGGGGGCCAGGAGCCAGTCCAAAGGTTTGCGGCGGTGAAGATCGATCCGGTTTCCGCGGTATCAAACGATGCTCCACGTCGTTCAGGGGAACCGGACGCCATGGCAATGACCTTGCCGGCGGTAAGAAGCCGAGGACGGATCGAGATCGATATTGCCGGCGCCCGGATCCGGGTTGAGAGCGGCGTTGATCAGGCGACACTGGCTATGGTGCTGGCGGCGGTGCGGGGCGACAAGTGATTTCGTTCCGGACGGACCTGAAGATCATGCTGGCCGCCCAGCCTGTCGACTTTCGTAAGAGCGTTCATACGTTATCGGCTCTGGTGAGCGAAGCACTCCGGGCCGATCCCTATTGCGGCGATGTTTTTATTTTCCGTTCGAAGCGATCGGACCGCGTGAAGCTTTTGGCATGGGACGGCAGCGGTATGGTTCTGGTGACGAAGTGGCTCGAGGAAGGTAGCTTCACATGGCCGCCGATCCGCGACGGCGTCGTGTCTTTGACGGCGACACAATTGTCGATGCTGATCGACGGGCTGGACTGGACGCGCGTGACACCAAAAAGCGTGAAGCGCCCGTTTGGGATGATGTAAGAAGTGCCCATTTTTGCTGGCGATTCTGACGAATCTGAAGTATCATTTGTTGATGGCGCTTCGCCCCGAAGATCTTCCTTCAGATCCTGCTCGTCTCGTCGAGATGGTGCTCTCACTTGACGCTGAGAACGATCGGCTGCGGGCCGTCATTGGTACCTTCAAGGACATGGTGTTCGGTTCGCGATCGGAGAAACTCTCCGCGGTCGTTGCCGGTCAACTCGCGCTCGATCTTGCTGATCTCGCCACGGACGTGACGCTACCGGCCGCGGCCAACGACGATCATGTGCCGAGCAAACCGGCTGGCGCCACCAGCAAGCCCCGCAAGAAGGCCCAGCGCAACATCGGCGCGCTGCCCAAGCATCTGCCCCGCTGTGAGCAGGTGATCGAGCCCGAGACGACCGCGTGCCCGTGCTGCCAAGGCCGCCTGCACAAGATCGGCCAGGACGTCAGCGAGGTGCTGGACGTCATTCCGGCAATCCTGCGGGTGTTGCGCATGATACGTCCCAAATATGGCTGCCGGGACTGTGAAGGCGCGGTGGTCCAGGCGAAGGCCTTGCCGCGGCTGATCGAGAACAGTATGGCGTCGACCGCCCTTGTGACCCATGTGGTGGTCTCGAAGTTCGCCTGGTTCTCGACGCTGTACCGGCAGGTGCAGATCCTGGCCGGTCATGGGGTCCATCTCGATCGCTCGACGCTCGCCGGCTGGGTGAAGCGAACAGCGTGGTGGCTGAAGGGGCTCTATGAACTCCAGTTGCGAACCATCCACGCTGCGCCATTGTTCTTTTGCGACGAGACCCCGATGCCGGTCCTGGATCCCGGAAGGGGCCGCACCAAAATCTGCCAGTTCTGGGCTCATGCGGTGGACGACCGACCGTGGGGAGGACCGTCGCCACCCGCTGTGGCTTACGTATTTGCGGACGGCCGCGGCAAGGCTGAGATCGCGGCGCAATTGATCGACTATGCGGGCATCCTGCAGGTCGACGGCTATGCGGCCTACAAGTCGCTGGCCAAGGGCGCGCGTGAGGCCGGAACAATCCGGCTCGCCTTCTGTCTTGCCCACGCGCGGCGCAAGTTCGTGAAGATCTACAAGTCGACAAAATCGCCATTCGCCCAGGAAGTGATCGAGCGCATCGCGGCGATCTATGCCATCGAGGGGCGCGTCCGGGGAACGAGCGCCGACATCCGGCTTGCAGCCCGCAAGTCCGAGAGCAAACCGCTCATGGACGAACTGAAGTCGCGGCTGACCGAGGTGCTCAAGGACATCTCGGCCAAATTGCCCCTTGCAGAAGCGATCAGGTATACGCTCGGCCATTGGGACGGTCTGACGGTGTTCCTGACCGACGGGCGGGTAGAGGTGGATACCAATACGGTGGAACGCTCGATGCGTCCTATCGGCCTCGGAAGAAAGAACTCGTTGTTCAGTGGCAGCGAAGGCGGTGCCGAGAGCTGGGCTATTTTGGCGTCGGTGCTCAACACGGCCAAGCTCAATGGGCTCGATCCGCAGACCTATCTCTGCGACGTGCTCGAACGCATCGTCTCAGGTCGCACCAAAAGCCATCAGCTCCACGAACTGTTGGCCTGGAACTGGAAGGCGGCCCGTGAGGCGGCTGGCCAGCTCGCCGCATGAGGGCGCGACGCCGCCGCTCCGCGCATGCCCCAATGACGGCGGTGGCGATGCCGCTCGACAAGCTCGACGTGTGGCTGCAAGGTCGAACCGGCGCCGCCGCCAGGAATTTATCCATGCTCGACGGCTTCGTGACTGCGATCGTGGCGGGGCCAATATCGATGGACCCGCCCGAGTGGATCTGCCCTCTGCTCGGCATCGGGATCGACGCGTTCAATCATGGTGGGACGCCGGAGTTCGCGGCGATCTCGGCCGTGGCGGTCCGTCACAATGCGATCGTTGAGACGCTCACCAACGCACCCAAGACCTTCGAACCGATCTTTGCGTGCAAGCCGAACCACGACATCGATGCGGGTCCATGGTGCGAGGGCTTCTACGCCGCAATGAAGTTGAGACTATCGGCGTGGGCTCCGCTCAGGAATCTCGCCGACATCAATCACGGTCTGTTGTTACCGATCCTGTTCCACTGCGTTGACGATCAGGGGCGCCCGATGCTCGGCCCGCCCAGGAAGGGGCCGGAAACCGAACAGTTCGCGCGAATAGCCTACAAGGACATTCCGGTCGTCGTCGAAGAGATGCGTCAGTACTGGATGGCTGCACGCTTCAAGACCCGATCGTAGTCGCCGGCCGGACGTGGAAGCTCGCACCGCTTACATTAAATTGGCGCTTTCGTTTAGGAGTTTTAGCAATGACAGGACCACGGCCGGCGGGCCGCCTGGTCGAGCCGCAATTTGATGCGCGGATGGCAGACACTTGATGCGAGGTATATCTTGTCACAATGCAGCCAATGGGGGGCCGATGTTGGCTAGACGCAGGGTGACCGATCATTGGTTCGTTTCAGTTGAAGCGCCGAAAAAACGGCAATTGTCCACGCGGAAATTTACCAGGCAGACCACAACATTCCCGACGGAGGCCGAGGCCAAACAGTTCGCGAAGGAGATCCTCGCCGATGGACGAAAGATCATGGCGGGCACATTGTTGAGCGCTCATCAGCCAAACCGTCGTATGATCTTAGGTTGGGAACTCCGTCGCTGGATTGAGAAGTCTAACGATTTATCTGTAGCGTGTGCTGATGGCCGACAGCCGATATCGGCGCCAGGCCAGGGCTCGCCAACTCTGCCGCGCCTTGCGCTACATCATGGTCGAGCATCCCAGGATCGCCATATTCTGATCGATGGCCCCATTCGTTTTCAGGTGCCCGACGACGTCGATGAGCGTCCAACATTGGTCGGACGAAGACGGTGACGTGCGAGAAAACGAATATGAGGGGATCATCTGCCCCGCCTGCACAAGGCTGCATTTCCTCAACCGAAAAACCGGCAAGCTATTGGGCCAAGATGACGAGTAATTCCGCGCCTCAGTCGGCGAAGGAGATTTTTTCGGTGCCGAAAAACGATGATAGAAGCCCGCTCCTAGATTTGATGAATTGTATTGTCTGCGACCAAACAATGAAACTCGAGAAAATAGATCCCGATGATGGGGGCAATAACCTCATCCAATATCGGTGCGAACTGTGCGGCCGCATATTTCTTGGCGGGCTGGCGTCGCCCTAGCATTCTCGATCAGCTTTGCGGTAAGAGCTTTTGTCAAAATCAGTCTGCCCCAGGGGTAACACGGGGGTAACGGAAACCCCCTGTCTGCGAGTGCTACCCTGTGTCCGTGACAGTGTCGGACATGGCCGATAAATGCAAGCATAATAAGGGGTTGAGATGGAAAGCATGTCCTCGCGTGTCCGGGCCTGTCGGGTGTCCAAGGCTGACTGTAAATCAGCCGCCTCATGGCTTCGAAGGTTCGAGTCCTTCCTCCCCCACCAGCCTCCGCTTGCTTCACAAGCTGCGGCTCGCCAGGCTCTGGTCCACTCTGGCCTGGGCGTAACTATGGTCATCCCGCCGAAGGACCAAGGCGGGCATTGTCCGGAAGCCAAAGCATGGAAGGCAATTCTGCTTCGCGTAGCTCGGAAGGTTGACCGGTGTCCTTGGTAGAGGCCTGGCTGACCCGCGAAAGCCTGCGGTTTCGCGTTCGCGCTTTGAAGGCAAGATTCCGCGATCAGCGGGCCGAATTCGAGATCATCGGATCGCATCTGCGGCCGGGCGATATCGCCTGCGACATCGGCGCCAACAAGGGCAGCTTCGTCTATTGGCTGTCGCGCTGCGTTGGCCATGGAAGAGTGGTGGCATTCGAGCCGCAGCCGGATCTGGCCCAGCGTTTGGCGGACGTCTGCCGCTCAATTGGGCTCAACAATGTCACAGTCGAAGCCATGGCGGTTTATTCGCATTCGGGCGAGCAGCGGTTATATGTTCCGACCAGTCATCAACCCGGCGCTTCGTTGCAGCGCGCGGCGGTGGAGGCGGAGAGTTTTACGACGCTATCGGTGCCGCTGGTGTCGCTCGACGAATATTTCGCGGCGGACGAGCGGATCGCGCTTCTGAAGATCGATGTCGAGGGCGCTGAACTCGGCGTCTTCAGGGGGGCCGAACGTATCCTGCGACAGCACGGGCCATTGCTGATGTTCGAATGCGAGAACCGTCATCTCGCGACCGGCAATGTCGGGGATATTTTTTCGTACCTTGCGGCGCTCGGCTATGAGGGCAGCTTTGTTTCCGGCGATGAGGTCTTGCCGATTGCCAGGTTCGATGCCGCGGTCCATCAGCGCCAGGACGGCGATTGGTTCTGGAAACGCAAGGATTACTGCAATAATTTTGTATTCCGAAAGAGCCTCAGCGTCGCTCGCTAGCGCCGCTCAAGAACCGGTCGATCTGCCTTGCGATCATGACGGCGGAACGTTCATCGAGATGGACGCCGTCCGCCCAGCGCAAGTCCGGGACTGAGCCGTCGAGATGTACCCATTGGCGATCGTCCGGAAAGGCCGCATGCGCGGCCGCGTCGGATGCCTTGGCGGCGGCTGAATTTTGCAGCGGTCCGGCAAAGGGGAGGTTGCAGAAGTAGACTCGGCTGCCGCGTGCCTCGATCCTTTCGACAAGCCGCTTCAGCACTGCCAGATTGCCCGTGACGATAGCATCCGCTGCCGGGGTGCTCCATTCGCGCACCGCCCGCTCAAGATAGACACGGTTGTCGAAGTTGCTCGGCGGTCCCTGAAGCAGGGCATTGGCTGCTGCTTTGGCGCGGCTGCGATCGGGACGCGGGTGATTCCAGCGTTCGTAAAAGGCCACTGCCGAGCGGATCGGACGCGGCCAGACGGGTAGGGCGCCTCCGCTGAATTTCCGCACCAGCGCGTAATCCCCGGGGCGGCTCAGGATATTCATTTCGATCAGGATCGCCTTCGGCAGTCGGTCGCGCGCGAGAGCCACTTCGAGGGCGGTGATCGGCGATCCGCCGGCAAGCCCGAGAACCTTCAGATCCGGCGTATCGAAATATTCTTCATTCAAGCGCGATGCGAGAGAACTTCCGACCACGAGCACGTCGGGGACCGGTTCTTCGACATAGCGGTTCAACAGCGTCAACGTGCCATCACGGCCGACCGGCAAGGGCGGGGCCTTGGGTCCCGCAACGGAAATCGCCGCGTAGACCGACAACGACAGCAGCGCCGCGAGGCCGCATTTGAGAAACCAGCTTTGCGGAGAGACCGGGTTCATACTTTCAGAACTGAAAATAGATGAAGGAGGTGGAGGGGCCTGCTTCCACGCACATCAGCGCGGCCATCAGGCCATAGAGATAGGGCTCGGCCCTGCCGCGCGCAGTCTCCAGCATCGCGCGCGGCGCCAGGTGCTGGATGATGACCGGCAGTGAGTAGAGCAGCGCCAAAGAGTTAAAGAGCTTCACGTTGTAGGGAACAACGCTGGCGGTGAACATCCCCGAAAGATAGGCGAGCGCATGATCGAAATTCGGGAGCTTGAAGAAGATCCACAGCATCGAGACGCAGAAGAACACAAGGGCTATTCGCAGCGGCCGGATGGCGGCTGCCAGACGCGAATTGTCGTCGATCTTTCCGAACAGGATTCGCTCGAGCACCAGCAGGGCGCCGTGCATGGTGCCCCAGATGAGATAACTGAGCGCCGCGCCGTGCCAGAGGCCGCCAAGCCCCATCACGATCATGATGTTCAGATAGGTTCGCCACGTGCCATGGCGGTTGCCGCCGAGCGGGATGTAGAGATAGGTGCGCAGCCAGGTCGATAATGAAATGTGCCAGCGCGTCCAGAATTCGGCGAAGGAAGCGGAGACGTAGGGCAGGTTGAAATTGATCGGCAGGCGGTAACCGAACAATAGGCCAAGCCCGATCGCGATCGCGGTGTAGCCGTAGAAATCCGCATAAATCTGATAGCCATAGAGCAAGACCAGAAGCCATTTGTCTTCGAACCGTACCGTTTCATACAGCGGAAAATCCATGTACGCCGTCATCTCGTTGAGATTGTTGGCGACGTAGAGTTTGAAGAAATATCCGGTCAAAATCCACTTCGCCGCGTCGACAAAGGGAACGTCGGCGAAACGCTTCGCCTTGATCTGCGGCAGGAAAATCGCGGCGCGCGTGATCGGTCCCGACACCAATTGCGGGAAAAAGATGATGTAGAGGAAAGCCTCGGTGAGGCTGGGTCGTCGGATTTCGTCGTCCTTGGTCAGGTCCACCAGGAGGCTGATGTTGTGGAATACGAAAAATGAAATCCCGATCGGGAGCGGCAACCGCAGCAGAAAATCGGCGGGCGAATATCCCGTCGAAATCGAAAGCGGATCGAAGAACAGGAATTTGTATTTGAAGAAGGCAAGCAGGCCGAGGTTGAAGGCAATCCCGACCGGCAGCCAGATCGCGCGCGCCCGCCAGGCCAGGATCAGAAACAGATAGGTCCCAAGTACGGCGATAGCGAGCATCGGCAGCAATTCCGCCTGTCCGTAGCCGTAGAAGAACAGGCTCGATAGTACCAACAGGTAGGCCTGAAAGGGGCGGACCGGCGGCAAGTAATAGGCCGCGAAAACCACCGCGACGAACAAGCCGAACTGCCATGATGTGAAGGTCATTCCGTAGCCGATTCTCAAAGACGGGTGGACGCTAACATTGCCGCGAGGCCGCGCCCACCCCTCGGCCGCATCCTCCGGAAGCAGGGGCAGCGCCAGGCGGCACGAGTAAGGCGTCACGGCGGTGAAACGCACCCATACGATCGTCGCTGTGACGGCCGAGCCTTGCGACGAAACATTCCTGAAACACGATAGTCGGAACCCGCGTTGAACGCGCTCAACATGCCTCACGACTGATGTGCAACGCAGCCAACTGCCAGCCTGTCAGCGGAGAACGTCATGTTGCGCAAGCCAGTCATCATCTGCGATGCCGCCCGGGCGGGCGCGCCGGCCGAGGCGGGCGATTGGCATGACGCCTTGGGTCATCATCGCTACTACGGCAGTTCGGCCTGCAATGGCGGAGAGCGAATCGTGGAAACCCGCCGCGGCGCGCGCCCGCGATCGATCAATTCCACCACCTCCTGATTTCGCGACGAGGTTCGCCCGCAAGGCGTTGCGCTTTCGCAAACGGTAATGGCGGCAAGACAAAGGGCGCGGCGGAATGGCTTCCGTCGCGCCCCAACTTGTGAAACTCGCTGGTCCAGGCGCCGAGAGCGCCCGATGCCAAGCTCCAAAGAAACTTAGCGGGCGATCCCAGCGAGGTGACAGCGCTTGGTGTAAGACACTGGATCACCTCCTTTCGTTGCTGATGGAAGCCCCAGTATAGGCTGGGCATCGCCGCCTGTTAAGCCGCCGGGGATCAAGAGGTTGAGGTAGCACGCGGAGCGTGATAGGTCATCGGCCGCGCGGGTGTAGCTCAATGGTAGAGCAGCAGCCTTCCAAGCTGAATACGAGGGTTCGATTCCCTTCACCCGCTCGAAAGCAATTTCAATGACTTAGCGCGAATTCTTCAATCCCATTCTGACAATCATTCTGACAACCAGCCTGAATACCGTTCCAATTGTTGCCAGTGTTTTCAGTCCCGCGAACCTCGATGTTGCCGTAGGTGGCTGCAATCAGTTCAATGCACCACCTCTACTGCTCTTTCGCTTTCCTTTTTTGCGCAATCACCGCCGCGCTAAGTGCTTGCTCTTCTGTGTTCACTGAGGCGCGCGTCCGCATAGAACCCGAAGCAAGCTCAATGCCAAAATCGCGGAATGAGTGATTATGGAATGGCCGCTCGTGGCGCGAAGCGGACATACGCCGAGATTGCCGGCATGGCGGGTTGGCGTGCTTTAAAGGGACAGGTGGAAACTTGAGCGGAAGGGTTGCCGGTGACGCTGCAGCGTATGGACCTGCCAAATGTATTGGAGGTCAGCACCAACTGGCTTCCTCTGTCTGGGGTGTCCGCAACAGCTCCTGAATATTTGCTTCGATCAAGCGAAATCCAATATTCCCGTAGAGTTTCTGGCGCCCCTCATTTAGTACGAAGCTTGGACTGCCTTCTATGCGCGTCCTGTCGGCATCATGGTAGTCTGCATCCAAGCGGGCGAATGCAATACCATTTTGAATGCATTGTTCAATAGCGCCGATATCGGCGCCTAGGGGTTCAGCTATCTCGCATTGAACATCCCAGCGCGCAATGTCCCGGGAGTCCCGAAAAAATGCACAGCGGAAAGCCCAAAGCACTTGATCGAAAATGCTCTCCGAAGACTGATTTCGCACTGCCCCGGCATCATGATCCCATTGCTGGACTGCTTTCATGAACAGATGAGCGCTCGCTGATGTCGGGGGCCGCGTTTTCAACCAAACCTCTGGGTGAACCTCGATGTGAGGAAACCGCGACGCCACCTGTCGCAAATGCGCGTTGAACCCGTCATATTCGCCTTTCTTGTTCCAATTCGTGGCAATCTTGCGGGCTGTATCACCGAACACCGAGCAAAACTGATGCTTGATCCGAACTTTGTCGCCGAATTTCTGTTTGACCGCATCGACGCGAGCCTGCGAGACATATGCCCAGACGCACAAGACATCAGAGAAATAGGTAACCTCGACCACGCTCATTTTACATTCTCCAAGCAATGTAGCAGCTTCAAAATTCGCCTCGACCTCAGGCTAATGCAAGCTCGGATTTCGGGGAGGTCGATTGCACTCTAAATTCGGTAATGTGCCGTCGACCTCGCGCCGGCCACAGTTGAGGGAGGAGCGGACTGGAAGCAGTCACTGTCCGAGCCTGCTTTTGACCCCCTCAGCGGACTTGGGACTTGGAGCCGATGACCCAATTCGAGCGGGCCAGCGAACTGCTGACAATCTGACCGATACAGTTTGCGCTAGATCATGAAATGATGTCGCAAATAATTCATGAGCCGTCCTTTCGTTTTCATATGTCCAAGGACCCCGCAGAACGTCCAATCATCGAAATTCGTCCGTCCGATATCCGACGCATCGCAAAACGTTAATCTGCAGGGCGGATGCGCGCGAGCATTGCCCGTATCGCGCCGCTAAAGGATCCCTCTTCTAGACACTTGATGCCAAGATAGCCGCCGCCGAGGATTGACAGCCAGGCAATCACGCTGCCGACCGCGAGTGTCGACATCCCCGTGATGCCCTGACCGATGGTGCAGCCGAGCGCCATGACGCCGCCGACGCCCATTAGTGCCGCGCCATAGAGATGGCGTACCAAGTCGTTGCGGTCCGCGAAGCTTTCAACTCGAAATGATCCAGTCACCACGGCCATCAGGAAGCTGCCGGTGATGACACCGGCAACGAGGGCAATACCGAAATTGATGGTGGATCCGGTAAAGGTCATCAGATATTGCAGGCTTTCGCCGACTGGCGCCACGAAGGTGATCGAGGCGAGCGGGACGGGGTTGAATTCATCGGCCCCAAGGACGCCGGTGACGATCCAGCCGGCCACGACGATGAGGCCGACAATCAGACCGGCGGTAATGTCGGGAGGGCTGCGCCGGAAGCTCGGGTCCCTGAAACAATAGATCAGGAATGCCAGAGCGAGCGCGGCGGCCGCGGCAACGCGTGTGGAGCCGGGTGGCAGTCCGACTGCCGCGCCCGCCATTTCGCCGAGGCTCTGGTTGCTAAGCCCGCGGGCCTGGAGAGCTATATTGGTGGCGGTCTCAAGCTGCACCCGTATCGGCGCGAGCAGGCCGCGCCAGGTGATGTAGGCAACGATGCCGAGCACCAGTGCAACGACGAGCGATTTCAGATTGCCGGCACCGAGGCGCACCAACGTTCTGCTGCCGCAGCCCCCCGCCTGAGTCATGCCGAAGCCGAACATCGCGCCGCCGAGGGTTGCACCGAGCCAGCCGAGATTGGATGTGAGATAGACCGACCTGTTGATGTCGATGACGTCGCCTAAGTGAAGGGCCTGTGTGCCGATGATCGCGACCGCGATCGCAAACAGCCAGGCGCGAAAGCGGCGCCCGTCGCCCATCAGGACCAGATCGGATATCGCGCCCATCGTGCAGAAATTGGTGCGCTGCGCGACGGCTCCGAACACGAGACCGACGGCGAAGCCGCCAATTCCAACGATTGTGGTCGTCTCAAGCTCGCTCATGCGAAACTTCAGCTCCCAACGTTTACATCAATACTCGCTTGTGGGTGCTGTCGGCGCTGGCATCTTCTGGGACGGATAGGTCCAGCCCAGCGTGAATTGGTACTGATGCACGCCAGCACCATCGAGCGCTTCCTGTCGGGCGCCATAGCCGATTGGAAAGACCCCTCGATCGCCGGAGCGGCGTTTCGCAGCCGTCGCCGCATCTCTCACCGCCGCTTATGTTATTTTATTATTCAAATAAATGAATATCATGGTCGCCGTTGCGTCAAGCCTTCCGGGCGCATTTTCGT
The DNA here is from genome assembly GCA_963722265.1 of uncultured Alphaproteobacteria bacterium. GTDB lineage: Bacteria > Pseudomonadota > Alphaproteobacteria > Rhizobiales > Xanthobacteraceae > Bradyrhizobium. The sequence continues at coordinate 584,765 of CAVRKR010000009.1, forward strand.
CCGGGGGTTTCAAAATTCGGCTCAGGCCATGGACACTGCAGTGCAAAATGCTTATGAGTAAGCCCTTATGAGATTGTGACGAGAGGTTATCTGAAACTCCGAATGCCAACGCTATCGACGGGCAAGCGGAAGAAGCGCTTCCCTACAAAATCGCCAATCGACCCCGACGCCATGCTCGACAACGCGCGAAAGGCCAGCGATTTCCTCAAGGCAATTTCGCACGAGACTCGTCTTGTCATTCTTTGTCTGCTGATCGACGGAGAAAAGACCGTCAACGAGCTTGAGCAGATTTTGCAGATACGCCAGGCGGCCGTGTCGCAACAGCTCGCGCGACTGCGTGCGGACGATCTTGTCGAAGCACGTCGCAATGGAAAGAGCGTCTATTATTCGCTCGCCCGGCCGGATGTCGTCGAGATCATCTCAGCGCTTTATCGCACCTTCTGCCGTTGACGCGATGCCGGGGCTCCCCCGGATCTTGACCGGCAAGTTCATCAGCCGAAACTTGGCGCGACCTCAATGTTGGCGTCGGTCGTCACGCGATCGATGAACTGCGCGGCGGCGGCGACCACCGACTTGGTGGCTTGCTGGTGCGGGGCATGGCCGCAGCCCGGCAGGAAGCAGGTCTCGATCGGGACGGGCAGGAGGGCCTGGAGCGCATCGATCTGCACGCGCGTGAAGAACTCATCCTCAGTACCCTGAATTGCGAGTACGGGGCAGCGAACCCGTCGGATGTATCGCTCGATGCCCCAGTCGCGCGGTTCCTCTCCGGTCCAAGCATCGACGAGCCGGCGAAACAATTGATCGGTCTTGCTGCCGTGGTAGCGCGCGAGCCGCGCCTTGAGATCCCCGTGCTCGAAATCCCTGATCTGATCAGCAATGCCCGCAATCGTTCGTTGCTCGCGGAAGAGATGGGGGGCGATCGCGACCACGCCACCGACCAGATCGGGAAAGGCGCCAGCGAAGGTCAGCGCGATCGCCGCGCCGTCGGAATGTCCTACCAGGATCGGACGCCGGATCTGCGTCGCTCGCAGGACCTCCGGCAGCGACTCCAGGGCCTCTTCGACCAGATAGTGCGGCGAATGCGGCGGCTCGAGCGGCGCCGAGTCGCCGGACCCCCAGCGATCGTAGACCAGGACGGGGCAACCGGTGGCCGCCGCAAGCCGCTCCGGGACGTCGCGCCAGAGCCGGGTGCAGCCTAAGGCGTCATGTAGCAACACCAGGGGCGGCCCGTCCGCACGCACTGCCGCGATACGATGGCCGCGGAGACGATGACCGGCCGCAACGAAGCTCAACTGTCGCGTGGCTGCGAGGATGACATCGCAGATGTCGGCGGGACCGAGATTGAGGAATTCGGCCGGCGCGCGTGAGAAGAAATCGTCCACGATCGTCTCGGCTTCGGCCAACTCGGCGCCGCGCAGGGCCGCCTCTAGGTCAAAGATGATGCGCGGCGGCGTGACGAAGAAATCGCCGGTGATCAGCACTTCGCGAATGCGGCGGCGCTCCGGACCTTCCAGGCGGATATCGGCGCGCAAGCTCCCGCCGCGCCGCGTCAGAGAGGCACTGACCAGCGTGTCGTCCACCTCTGGGGCGTTGACCATCTCGACGAATTCATCGCGGCCGATCTCTTCGCGATGCAGCCGGTCGGCGAGTTGCTCCTCGTAGGCGGAAACCTCGCCCCATTGCGGCAGGATATCTAGTCCCTCGGCGAAACCTTCAAGCAGGCCCTGATAGATCGTCGCGAGGTCGGGAAGCCTGTCCCCGAGGATCTCGCGCATGGTGACGACACGCTGGCGCGCCGATGCGAGGTCGCGCTTGGCGAGCTTCTCGACGGGCACCTTGAGGGCCGCGATCATCTCCCCTGGGTCGAAATCGATCAACAGCGTCCCTTGATAGAACAGGGTATCGCCATCGAAGAAGCCGCCGGTACCGCTGATCTTGCGGCCGTCAACCTCGATGTCATTGCGCGGACGGTAGCGCGCGGGAAGGCCGAGCTTGTTGAGCCCGAGTGTTGCGCTCTCGCAGATCCGTCGCGTTGTCTCCGTGAGATCTATACGGCCAAGGCTCGCGCGATCGAACACAAGTTCCCATCCGATCTGGCCCTCGTCGAGATAGAGACCGCCGCCTCCCGTGATCCGGCGGCCGACCTCGATCCCCTTGTTCCTGCAATAGTCGAGGCGCACCTCGTGACTCAGGATCTGATGAATGCCGACGAGGGCCGAGGGTCGAAACCGCAGGAACCGGATCGTGTCGGGAATCCACCGGGCTTTGTGCGCTTCGATGAGCGCCTGATCGAAAGCAATATTGGCACGCCCACTCCGAATGCCGGTATCGATCACCCGAAATGGCTTTGCTGCATTCGAGGTCATACGTGTTCTCGCCTATTTTGGCAGCCCGCGGTGCAGCTGGCTTCGCACCCTACGAATGTCCCGACGATTGAGCTTGAAGGGGTAGGAGGCAATATCGCGCACCGGCGAATCGCCGTAGGGCCGGTCGCAAGCCGAGACGTCGGCCGCCTCCTTGCCAGGACAGCCGGACGTGCGGAACGCAACGCCGGCGTCGATTACCGCGTCGAGCTCGTCCTGCGGCAAGCCGAAATCGACCAACTGGCCATCGTGATCGAAGCGCATGCGATCCAGACGATGGTTGCGATAGTCGATGAGATAACGGGCAAGCTGAACGCGGCGCCATTGCGGGCGCGGCACCGGCGGGAGATGGTCCATCAGCGAACCGCGTTCGGGGAAGAAAGCAAACATGTGACTGTGACCGCCGAGGTCGCGGATTATTTGCACTTGCGTGAGCACGTCGTGGTCGCTTTCGCCCATGCCGACAATGAGATGTGCGCCGAAGCGCTCGGGGCCGAAGATCTCCGCGGCAGCGTGGAGTATTTCCCAATATTTGTCCCAACTGTGCGGGGACTGCACGCCGCGCCCGCGCGTGCGGTCGAACACCTCTGGATTGCAGGCATCCAGCGCGACGGTGAAGATCTCCGCGCCGAGATCGTACAGTTCCTGTACGTCGAGCCGCGTCATGGTGGTCGGATTCGACAGGATCGAGACTGGCACATGCTTGATGCGCTGCACCCATTTCTCCAGCACGACGCGGGTATCGCCGTCGGAGCGCGGGTGCGTGATCATGCTAATGCACATGCGGTTGAAGCGTCCGCCGTCGCCACCCGCGGCGACGATGTCGATCACCTGGTCGTAAGGAACTGCCGGCCAGTCGACGCGGATGAAGTTGCGGTCGGCATAATTGCGTTCGGCCTCGCGATGACGCGCCAGCCCGCAATAAGCGCAGTTGGCCCGGCATCCCTCAGGATATGTGAGCAACAAGTTCAGACAGCGCGTGCAACTGGTGCGATGCATGTAACCGTTCATCACGCCGAGCGTTATTGCGGCCGCGGTCGACATTTGGACGTATTCCGGCGAGCGCATGTTGGGGGTAAGAAAATTGTAATTTGGCAGGTAAATGCCCTCGGGCTGCACGTCTTGCGTTTTCACTCGCGCGCCATTGCGCGCGTCTGCTGGCACCGCCCCGGGCGCGCGTGGCTGCATCGTTTCCAGATCGTTGAAGGCGCGCTTTTGGTCGTCGAGGAAATCGGGCGCCGGTTGTCTTGGCATTTCGAGACAGCTCATGATTTCCTCTCTTGGTTTCGCATCTTCATGCCGCCCAATAATTGGACGAACCGATCCATCCGTTGGTGAGGGCTCGCGCATCGGGGCGACCGCCACCTTGGTAGCGCGCGAGCACTTCCCGTCGTCGATGCAGCGCGCGGTCGAGGGCTGCGTCGAAAATGTCGCCGAGTTCCTCCTCGTAGCCGCCGACAGCGGTTACGTGTCCGCCAAGCCAATCTACCGCGGCGCGTCCGGCAAGCGTTCCCGATTGCACCGCTGAGGCGATGCCCGCGCCGGTAACCGGGTTGGTCAAACCGGCCGCGTCGCCGGCCAACATGACGGGCGTTGCCCCGAGACGACCGATCGAGTGCAGGCGGCCGCTTACCGGAATGGTGCCGCCGGTCGTGGCGAATGCACGAGTGCCAATGCGGCCTGACGCGGACAGCCTTGTAAAGAGTTCGGCGAGCAACGGCTTTAGCCGCTGCCGTTCTTCCATCACCACGCCGATACCGACATTGGCGACTGCTCCCTTGGGAAACAGCCAGCCGTAGCCGCCGCGATAGTCGGCGCTGAGGAAGATATCGGTAGCATCGTGCGGTAGCACGAGCGGTACCGTAAGTTGCCTTGTATCGACAAGCGCTCGATTGATCGCGCCAATGGCCGCGCCGACCCGCGAATGGGGACCGTCGCAGCCTATCAGAACACGCGGTTGCAGTATTCGGCCATCTGAAATGCGGATCGTTCCGTCGGCGCTGATAGCAACCACAGATCGGCCGTATCGGCAGTCTGCTCCCGCTCGCACGGCTTCGGCAGCGAGCATCCGGTCGAACGCGGCCCGGTCGATCATGCGTCCGCGAAAATCCGGTGTTTCGTCCGGTGATCCAAATTCGGTGAAGGTCAGCATGCGAGCGACTGTCTGCCGGGTTACCGTCCGTACGCCGGGTACGTCCCGTTCGATCATGGTCGGCACGAACTCGGCACATTGCACTGGACAACCCGCCTCGGCGCGGCGTTCGATAGCAACGACGCCGTAACCGGCGTCAGCGGCAACCGCCGCGGCCCGGCTTCCAGCCGGCCCAAGCCCGACGACCACGACGTCTGGAGCTTCGTTGCCCATCCCGTCCTTCATGCGGCGCAGGCCTTCCGGCCGCCCAAGCCGTCGAGCGCGATCGAGCAGCAGGCGTGCTCCTGTTCGACCGGCCGACCGATGGCGCGGGCAAGTGCTACGATTCCTTCCGCCGGATAGGCGATACCGTCAAAGCCTGCCATCACGGCATAGGCGTCGGTGATTAGCTTGTGGCGGCCCGCAGGCCGAACGCAGCCAAGTTGAACCGGCGCATGGTTGATGCGTTGCCGGGCGGCGACCAAAACCCGGGCCACGTCATCGGTGGATATCGTGGCGAAGGGGCGGTCCGCAGGCGCGTAGATCGGCGTCACCACGACGAGGATCAACGCGGCCACCCTGTGGCGCGAAATGATTTCGAGCGCGTCGTGCTCGCCGAGCAGTCGGCCATAGTGCAAGCCGATGACGATGTGTGGCACGACGTCCATCGAGGTCGCCGACAATGCCGCGAGTGTCGCTTCGAAATCCGCCACCGTTCGGTCCAAATGATAGACGTCGCGGATCGTCTCCTGTGCGCCGATCACGTCCATCATCGCGACGTCGACGCCGGCATCCTGCATAAGCCTGGCGCGCCTCTCATCGAGTAGGGCGGAATGCACGGCAATTCGCAGATGGGGAAAATCCCTCTTGAGCTTCTCAAGGATCGGGTAATAGCGATCGTAGGGCACCTCGTTGCGCCGGTTCGATCCTCCGGAAAGCAGAAACCCACCCAGGTCCTTGAGCAGCACAAGGTCGCGCACCTTGCGGTCGAGCTCTGCCGGACTGGTTGCCGGAATCATCGGTTCCAGGATTTTCGCCTGGCAGTGATCGCAATTCAGCGCACAGGCGCCGCCCGTGATTGAGAACGCAGGGAAGCTCACCTTGCCACAGCCCTTGAGTTCGTCGCTGGCATAGGCGCGGAAGGTCGGCGTGTAGAAGCGCATCGGCGCAAGCGTGCGCTGGTGCGCTGCGACCTCCAGCATATCGACAAGGTCCTGATCGAACGGTAGGTCGTCAAAGGACTCAATCTCCCGCAACTTGTCAAACCACGCCATTGCGTTCCCTTCGTTCACATGCAAGAAATCATATATATTCTGGATGCGGCACCCGCACCGAATGCGGTCTTCTTTGATTCCGGCCTGGCGAGCACATGAAAACGGTCTGCGTCCTGCAGCATTTTGAATCGGACTATCTCGGCTTGATGGAGGACCAGTTCGAAGGCCGCAACATCCGTTTCCGCTATTGCCGGCCGTTCACGCCCGGAGGCACGATCCCGGCCACGGCCGATGGATATGACGGTCTCATTATTCTGGGCGCCGGACCGCTGGGAGTGGTCAGCGGTAATCTGATTCCCAGCCTCGGGCCGGAATTGCGGCTGATGCGCGATTTTCTCGCGCGCCGGCTGCCCATCATAGGCATCGGCATTGGTGCCTGCATACTCGCGACCGAGGCCGGGGGCGGCGCCGACGAAGCGCCGCTCCGCTTTGTCGTAGACACTGCCCGACGCGTCGTGCCGCAGGCGCTGAGCGGTCATTTGCCGGAAACGTTCCCGATCGCCGTGTACATGCGCGATCGCCCGGTACTTCCCGCCGATGCCAACGTTCTTGCCGTGGATTCTATGGGCAAGCCGGTGCTCTTTCAGATTCGCGACAACTGCTTCGGGTTCCTCGGCCATCCGGGAATCAAGTCGGCGATGATCGAGGATCTGATCATGGAATTCGACGAAGTGCCTGCGGGCACTGCAGAAACGCTCACCGATCTGCGTGCTGCGCAAGGCAAGATCGCCGCCGGCTTGGGCGAAATCATGGTGGGTCTGATCCAAGCGACGCATTTGATGCAGCCGTCTCCTTAGGAACCGCTCTCTCCCGAACGACGAATATTTTTCCACCACCCTATAGCATATATTCAAATATTAGAATATGTGTATTTTATACCCTGCGTTCCGACGGTCTGTCTTGAGGGTCGTCTGCAGCGCAGAATAAAAAACAAGAATAATTTCAATGGGACCGAGGAATGGCGAAGAAGCTCATCATCATCATGGTCAATACCGACCCTCGCAATGGCGAGGAGCTTGGTGCGCCGTTCTTTCAGGCGACCGTTGCCGCGGCGATGGACTACGAAGTTGAGGTCATCTGCACGGCGACGGCGGGCCAGTTAATGAAGAAGGGTGTGGCCGAGAAGCTCGTGGTGAAGCCGGGATCGCCGAAGTCGGTCTATGATTTCATCAAAGACGCGCATGGCGCCGGGGTGAAGTTCTATTGCTGCTCCCCCAACCTCGATCTGTTCGACATGACCGAGAAAGATCTCATTCCCGAATGCGAGGGCATCGTCGGTGGCGCCAAGGTCATCGAGGATGTGATGGAAAATGACGACGCGCGTGTCCTGACGTATTGAGGGTGACACACATGGCAAGCGTAGCGACGGAGCGGACGACCATCGGCGATCCGGTATCGCCCGCGCCGGTCGTCCCCTACGAGAAGCTTGAAGAGGTGTTCGACGACATTCGCTCGCACATGCTTTACGAGCACGAGCTGCACGGCTGCCTCAATTGCGGAATCTGCACGGCGACCTGTCCATCGGCACATTATTACGACTATTCGCCCCGCGAGATCGTCCAGCTGCTGTGGACCGAGAATCTCGAAGGCATCTATGACGCGATGCAGGAAAAAATCTGGTCCTGCGCCCAGTGCTATACCTGCGCCGCCCGTTGCCCGTTCGAGAATTCCCCCGGCGGGCTGGTCATGATCATGCGCGAGGTCGCGATCAAGCATGGCATGCAGTCGGCGAAGGATGTGCTGCGGCCGTTCTCGCGCGTGCTGCTCAAGGTGATCTCCACCGGCAACCAGCTCGCGCCCAACATGATCACACGCGACGCCTTCCCGGACTGGGGGCCGAACGTGACCAAGGTCGATGCCCCGCTCAACATTTTGCGCAAGGCGATCCCGGTGCCGACCATGCACACCATGGACACGGCGTGGGAAGTCAATCTGAAGACTTCGGTCGAACTCTATACCATCTGGGAGGCGACCGGCGTGCTCGATCAGCTCGAGACCATCGACGAGAACCTGTTCGACGTCGTCAACGATGTGATGGACGAGAAGCGCGACGAGTACAACGAGTGGCTCGAGGAGCAGAAAGAAGAATCGGACGCGGATAGCTTACAAAAATAGTCGCGCGCGACGATCAATGCCGAGGATCCATGGAGGAAACGATGGACGATAAACGTAGCGACGGTCAGCCGGCGTTCACGGGATTCGGCGCCGAATGGCGTCCGTCCAACCTGACGCCGAGCGAGGCGCGGGCCGCCACCTCCTGGGTGGAAGCCAAGATCGACCGTCGCTCCATGCAGACTAACAAGGACCGAGTCCACGACATCCGTGATGCCATGTGGCAATTGGAGAAGGAGGGCGAAATCCTCGTTCACCGGATCGACGAGCGACATGAGCCGGTGGTGGCGCGCACCCTCTACGGCTGGGAAAAACGTATCCCTACCACCAATCTCTGGCACCACAAGTCGTGCGGCCAGTGCGGCAACATTCCAGGCTATCCGACGACGGTATTGTGGCTGATGAACAAGCTGGGAGTCCGCTATATCGACGAGACCGACCAGACTTCCTGCACCGCGTGGAACTACCATGGCTCCGGTATCGGCAACGTCGTGAGCCTCGCGGCTGTATTCCTGCGGAACTTCCATCAGGCCTACGTGTCGGCCAAGGCGCAGGGACTGCCTATCGGCACTTATTATCCGCTCGTGCATTGCGGCACGTCCTTCGGCAACTACAAAGAGATGCGCATCTTCCTGATGCACTCGGCCGAGCTGCGCGAGCAGGTGAAGAAGATCCTCGGCAAGCTCGGCCGCCTGGTCGACGGCAAGCTCTTGATCCCGGAAGAGGTCGTGCATTATTCGGAATGGCTGCACGTGATGCGCGAGCGCATCAAAGAGCATCAGGTCATCGACGTCAGCAGCGTTCGCGCCACTATCCATCCAGCCTGCCACGTCTACAAGATGGTGCCCGAAGACGTGATCTACGACGACACGGTGATGGACGGCAACCGCGTCGCCGTCTCCACCGGCCTGATGCAGACCCTCGGCGCGCAGGTGATCGACTACTCCACCTGGTACGATTGCTGCGGATTCGGCTTTCGTCATATCATCGGCGAGCGTGAGTTCACCCGTTCCTTCGCTATCGATCGCAAGATCAAGGTAGCAGTGGACGAGGCGAAGGCCGACGTGATGGTCGGGCACGACACCGGCTGCATCACCACGCTGGACAAGAACCAGTGGATCGGCAAGGCGGTCGACAAGGTCTATGCGCTGCCGATCATGGCCGATTGCCAGTTCGCCGCACTCGCGCTGGGCGCACATCCCTACAAGCTGGCGCAGTTGCACTGGCACGCCTCGCCGTTCGAGGGCCTGCTGGAGAAACTAGGCATCGATTGGCAAAAGGCAAAGATCGAATTCGAGGCCTACCTCGAGGAGGTCAAGGCCGGTCGCATCGAGACACTTTATGACCCCAAGCGCGCGATCACGTCAGGTCCGGGTTACGTCAAACCACAGCCTGTCGCCGCGTTTCCAGGAGCTGAGATATGAATCGCCCTGTTCTCGTCGTCGGCGGTGGTCCCTCGGGGCTTTCGGCTGCCCATGCGTTGGCCACGGCCGGTCAGCGTGTTGTTCTCGTCGACAAGGCCGAGCGGCTCGGCGGTGCGCCGATCCTGTCAGGCTACGCCAAATTAGTGCCGTCGGGCGAGTGGGCCAAGGATGCCATCGGCGGCATGGTGCAACGGGTCGAAAGCAACAAGCTCGTCGAGATCAGGAAGAATACGACGGTCAAGACCTTCGCCGGCGGCCCGGGCGATTTTCGCGCGACGCTATCCGACGGCTCGCAGGTTGAGGCGGGCGCGACCATCCTGTGCACCGGCTTCACTCATTTTGACTCGGTCAACAAGCCGGAATGGGGTTTCGGCACTTATCCCGACGTCGTCACCACCACCCAGGTCGAGCAGATGTTCTCTTCTGGCAAGGGCGTGCGCTGTCCGTCAGATGGGCGCGAGCCAGAGCGGGTCGCAATCCTGTTGTGTGTCGGCTCGCGCGACCGCCAGATCGGCCGCGAATGGTGTTCGAAAATATGCTGCACGGTGTCATCCAACCTGGCGATGGAGATCCGCGAGGCGCTGCCGAAGTGCAGCGTCTACATCTACTACATGGATATCCGCACCTTCGGTCTGTATGAGGGCCTCTACTACTGGGAGAGCCAGGAGAAGTATAAGGTCAAATACATCAAGGCGCGCATCGCCGAGGTGACGTCGGACGGCAAGCGGCTGATTGTGAAGGGCGAGGACACCTTGGTAAAGCGCCCGATCACCATTCCCTTCGACATGGTCGTGCACGCCATCGGTATGGACCCCAACGTCGACAACATGACGCTGTCCGCGGTGTTCGACGTGAAGCTGGAGAAGCACGGCCACATCCAGAAGGCCTCGACCTATTCCAGCATGTCGGCGACCTCGCGACCCGGCGTGTTCGTCGCCGGTGCCGCGACGGGGCCCGAGACCATCGACGATTCTATCGCGCAAGGGCAATCCGCGGCAATGGCGGCTCTGACGCTGGTTCGAAACGCCGTGCTGGAGGCGGCCGAGTGATGTGGGCGATCGGCAGCCACAAAGCCAAAGTGGCGCCCGCGACGGCGCGGCCGGTGCTCGATCTGTCCGGACTCAAGCTACGGCGGGCGTTCGAAAATCTGGTCGACGCCGCCGACGACACCGGCGGCGTCGAGCGTTACGTCGGCGCGCTGGCGCTCAAAGCCTCGCTGTTTGAGGAGGTGCTCGGCAAGGGTCAGGTCAGCGAATTGACCGAGCCCGAGTTCTACGATCTTGCCGCCTTTACGACGCCGGTTCGCAGGCGCATCGGCGCTTGGCTCGGCCGCAACGGTTTCGCAGCGATGCGCTCGCGCCTCGTCGCGTTGCTCGACGGCTGGTCCGATATCAATACAGCCGATCAACGCATCGGCGCGTTCGTGGCGAGCTTTCCTGCCGATCGCGAGCACCGCTGGTCGCGCGATCTTGCCGCCGAGGTGCTACACTTCACCGCGCCCGAGCGCTATCCGCTGATGACGCGATGGATGTGGGACGCCAAGGTCAATACCGGCGTGCTGCGCGAAATCTGGTATAGCGATAACAATGTCGAGCCGGGCACGATTGAAGTGGGCGATGGCTTTGCCACCTTCGCGATGTTGCGCGAGGAACTGGAAGGCTTTCTGCAGGCGAACGGCGTGTTCCGCGACCTTACATTCTATGCCGACCTGCTCTGCGCCCACATCTACGCCGGCTACATCAACGACAGGGGCGGCCAATACCTGCACGCGGATTTCTGCGGTGGCGCCAAGGCCGACGCGATGGCGCACACACGCCGAATGCTCGGGCTCGACGCCGTTGACACCGAGTCGGGCCGCACCCGCCTCAAGCTGATCGACGGCGAAGCCTACGTGCTCGGCGAACCGCGCCAGCTGAGTTCGTGAAGGAACAACGATGCCGATTCACGAAAAATCGCTGATCCGCCCCGAGAACCTCGTCACGCACGAGCAGTTGGAGATCGACGGCGTCGACGTCTCAGGGCACTGGAGCACATTTATCACCTCGCGTGCCGTTACCGACTACAATGAGCAAATGGAGGAGGAGATCGCCGCGCTCCCGGGCGGCGAGTTCATCCACCGCTGCTGGCAGTGCGGTTCCTGCACCAACGCCTGCACGGTTAACGCCATCAATCCCGATTTCAATCCCCGTTACTGGATTTACCTGATCCGCATGGGGTTCGAAGACGAGCTCCTGCGCGACAAGGACATCATCTGGCAGTGCGTCTCGTGTAACAAATGCACCTACGCTTGTCCGCGCGACGTCAATCCGGAAGGCGTGATGAAGGCGACAGCGCATTGGCTCGAGCTCAAGGGCCACACTGAGAAGAAGCCATCCACGGTTTTCGACGAGGTTTTCTCTGAGCAGGTCTTCGCCACCGGCAAGATCGAGGATGGCCGGGTGCTGAAGCAGTTCTTCGCCCGCACCAAGCAGCCCCTGTTGCAGGACTGGCTCGTCGCGCTGGTGCGCGGCCTGGCCAGCCGGCTGCCGGTCGGCTTGCTGATGAAGCTCGGCCTCGCCACCCTGTTCCAGCCGCGCACGCGTGACTGGAGCGCCGCCAGCGCCGCGATCGAGGAATATGTCGAAGAGTGTGAGGTGGCCGTCCGCAAGGCGCTTCGGTTAGACGTGCAGGGAGCTGAGTGATGAGCGGCAAGTACAAGCAGGTCGCCTATTATCCGGGCTGTGCGCTCGAAGGCACTGGACACGCCTACAACCGCTCCACCAAGGAGCTCGGCAAAGCGCTGGGCCTTGACATCGTCGAGCTCAAGAACTGGAACTGCTGCGGTGCCATGGAGGTCAAGAACATCGACCCCAAGCTGCAGACCTATTTATCGGCGCGCAACCTTTCGATCGCCGAAGCTATGGGCTTCGATACCGTGATGGCGCCGTGCAACGGCTGTTACCACAATCTCAAGAAGGCCGAATACGATCTCGCCAACGATCCCGCCTCGCGCGAGGTTACCGAGAAGCTCTCGCGCAAGGCCGGGCACGAGACCTACGAGGCAGGCAAGGTCGAGACGATTCACGCGCTCGACTGGGTCAAGGAGGCGATTGGCGAGGAAGGCCTTAAAGCGCGGGTGAGGAATTCGCTCAAGGGCCTCAAGATCGCCAATTACTACGGCTGCATGTACACGCGCCCGCGCCACATCTTCCCGGAAAAGGATAAGGGGCCAGGCTCGGAATCGACCTCGAAGCCGCATTTCATGGACGACCTGCTGGCCGCCGCTGGGGCCGAGAATGTCGAGTATCCGCTCAAGACCGCCTGCTGCGGCGGCGCCCACACGCTGTCAGACAGCGACACCTCCACAAAGCTGGTGCTCAATTTGTTGACTACCGCCGAAGCCTGCGGCGCCGATGTGATCGCTACCGAATGCCCGACCTGCCACACCGGGCTGGAGATGCATCAGGTTCGCGCGGAAAAGGTCTTCGGCCGCAAGACCACGGTGAAGATTCTGTATTTCACCCAGCTTCTCGGCATGGCGCTCGGCCTGTCAGCGCGCAAGGTCGGTGTACCCGAGAACTTCTCCGATTCTTCAGATCTCCTGCGCGCCCGAGGGCTCGGCTGATGGCGAATATCCCCACCATAAGCCCAGCCGAGATCGCGGTGCGTCTCGACGCAATGCTTGCTGCACCTGACACTGAGCTCGTGACGACAGCGCCGCAACGCGCTGACGAGTTGTTGGCGCTCGGTGAGGCGATCCTCGAAATCTGGCTCGCGGCGCGCGGCAAGATGCCAACGTTGCGCGCGGTCGAAGGCTTCCGGCTGCTTGCACTGCACCGCCAAGGCGCGCGGGGCGACCCGAGCTTCAACGCCTGCCGCGAGACCTGTCGCGAACTCGTCTACCACCACAATCTCGTTTGCCTTGAGCCGGCGCATGCCGACGTCGCCCGCAGGCTGCGGCTCGGCGCCATGGTGGCACGGCATCTGCAGCTTTTCATCGGCGGCAAGCTGGAAGTGGCGGGGCTCGGCGAGTTTTGCTGCTCATCACGGCCGCTGCGCCAGCGCGACGCACCGGCGCAGGCCGCCGAAACTGTGTTGACATAAGGAGAACCCATGCCGACTGTCCGTGGCTGCAACCTCCCCGATGATCTTCTCTACGACGTCGAGAACAACATCTGGTATCGCGAAAACTCCGACGGCACGGTGACCCTCGGAATGACCGCCGTTGCCGCGGCGATGGCCGGCCAGCTCGTCGCCTTTACGGCCAAGAAGGTCGGCCGCTCGGTGGACGCAAATAAGTCGTGCGCCACCATCGAATCCGGCAAGTGGGTGGGGCCGGCGAAAATTGCTTTCGACGCCGAAGTGGCCGAGGTCAACGATGCGCTCACCGCCAACCCCAAGCTCGCCAACGCCGATCCCTACGGCGAAGGCTGGATGACCAAAGTGCGTCCGAAGGATTGGGCGGCGGCCAAGTCCAAACTCGTTGCGGGCACCGCGGTCGCCGGGCCGTACGAGACGAAGATGACCGCCGACAATTTTGCCGGGTGCGCCGGGTGAAGAAAATGGACCGTCCGTGACTGAAATCGCCGAAACCAAGGTGACGATGGTGAGCCGCGGTCTCGGCGCGTTCACGGTCGGGCAATCCTATTTTTCTGGCGTGCTCGCGAGCCTGATCATCGCGATCGCCGCGACCTTCCTGTCCGAGCATTACGGCGGGCCGGTGATGCTGTTTGCGCTGCTACTCGGCATGGCCTTCTATTTCTTGTCGCAGGAGGGGCGCTGCGTCGCTGGCATCGAGTTCGCTTCCAAGCGCATTCTGCGTGTCGCCGTCGGCCTGCTCGGTGCGCAGATCACGATCGCCGAGATCATGAAGCTCGGCACGGCACCCGTCATCATGGTGGTCGGCGCGGTGGTCTCCACCGTCCTGTTCGGCGCGCTGGCGGCACGCGTCATGGGGCTGAGCCGGCCGTTCGGAATTCTGACTGCCGGCGCCGTGGCGATCTGCGGCGCCTCCGCGGCACTGGCGATCTCGTCGGTGCTGCCGAAAGGTGAGAACCACGAGCGCGATACCGTTTTCACCGTAATCGGCGTCACAGCGCTGAGCACGATTGCGATGATTGTCTACCCGGTGATCATTGCCTTCTTCCATCTCGATCATGCGGCGGTGGGCGTGTTCCTTGGCGGCACCATTCACGATGTTGCGCAAGTGGTTGGCGCCGGTTTCAGTGTCTCGGAGGAGACCGGCAACGTCGCTACCTTCACCAAACTGTTGCGGGTGGCGATGCTGTTGCCCGTGGTGGTGACGCTGTCCTATGTGTTCCGCGCCCACAATGTCGGCAAGGCCGGCCGCCAATTGCCCGGGTTTCTCGTCGTCTTTGCCGCTCTGGTGGTGCTCAACAGTATGGGTGTCGTTCCCGAACCCGTGCTTGCGGTCATCAAGAATGTTTCGCGCTGGTGCCTGGTGACGGCCATCGCGGCGCTAGGGATGAAGACATCGCTCAAGGCGATGGCGGACGTCGGCGGACGGGCGATCGCGCTGATCGTCGCCGAGACGCTGTTTCTGGCGGTCCTGGTCCTGGTGGTCGTGTTGTGGAAAGTTTGAACGCGTTAACGGCGCGGTCGCGTCTCAATGATCAAACACAAAGGTGGTGAAATGAGTAACGAAACCAATACCAAACGCATGTCGATGATTGTCACCAAAGGATCCCTCGACTGGGCCTATCCGCCCTTCATCCTGGCGACAACCGCGGCTGCCATGGGCCTCGAGGTGACGATGTTCTTTACTTTCTACGGTCTCACGCTCTTGAAAAAGAAGCTTGACCTGCAGGTCACGACTCTCGGCAATCCGGCGATGGAGATGCCGATGTTCGGCATGCATATCGGCATGCCCAATCTCGTCTCCGCAATTCCCGGCGTCGACGCGGCGGCGACGATGATGATGAAGAACCTTATCAAGAAGAAGGGCGTCGCCTCGATCGAGGAACTGCGCGCCATGGCGATCGAGGCGGACGTCAAAATGATCGCATGCCAGATGACCATGGACCTGTTCGAATACACCAAGGACGACATGATCGAGGGGCCCGTTCTCGGCGGCGCCGCGACCTATATCGAGACGGCGACCAAGAGCGACATCAATCTGTTCATCTGAACGAACCTAATCATCAGTACTGCCGAGGAGACGACATGGCCGACCAAATTCTTGATGCCAAGGGACTGAATTGTCCGCTACCGATCCTGAAGGCCAAGAAGGCCCTCAAGGAGGTGCCGATCGGGGGCACCCTCCAGGTGCTCGCTACCGATCCCGGTGCAGTGAAGGATTTTGAGGCGTTCTGCCGCGCCACAGGCAACGATCTGCTGGAGTCGAAGGCGGAAGGCAAGCTGTTCGAATTTTTGATCAAGCGCATGTCGTAAGTCGGCGAAATTCGTCGTACCAATGAACGAGCAGTCGTCGCGTGAGCGCGGCACTGCCGGTTTAGAAAAGCACTAGGAGGAACACATGAGGACCGCTATTCTTGGGCTGGCTCTAGCCCTGCTGCTGACTCCGGCCTTCGCCGGCGATTACCAGCCTGTCGATGTCAGTAAACTGCCTTTGGTCAAGCAGACCAAGCTCGGCCTCTACGTCTCGGCGCCCGAGGCCTACAAAATGAAGTCGGAGGGTGGCGCCAAGGTGCTGTTCATCGACATTCGCACCAAAGGCGAATTCCAGTTCCTTGGCACCCCCACCGTCATTGACCAGAACATTCCCTATATGGAGATCGACGATCTGGGGGGGTGGGACAAGAAAAACAATCGCTACACCATGTCGCCCAATTCAGATTTTGTCGGTGCCGTCTCTGCGCTCGCCACCCGCACGAACCTTGGCAAGAGCGATGCTATCGTCCTGATTTGCCGCTCCGGCGACCGCTCCTCGCAAGCCGCCAATCTGTTGCAGGAAGCCGGCTATACCAAGGTTTATTCGGTGGTGGATGGATTCGAGGGCGACATGAGCCCCGCAGGGCGGCGCGACGTCAACGGCTGGAAGAACGCCAACTTGCCCTGGACCTACAAGATCACAGAAGGCCAAGCCTATATTCGCTGATCTGGCGATTGGCGCGAGTATCGATCATGAAATTTCTCAAGCTCGGTGTCTCCGCTGCAGGGATTGGACTGCTGGTTGCCATTGGCGGCAGCCACCTGGCGCCGATCTTTTTCGCGCCTCGGCAGAATATTCAAGTGAATGTTGCCGATCCGGTCCTGGTCGAACGCGGACGGTATATTGCGCAAGCGTCGGATTGCGTGGCTTGTCATACCGCCAAAGGGGGCAAGACGTTCGCTGGCGGTCTGGCAATGCAGACGCCGATCGGCACGATTTATTCGACGAATATCACACCAGATAAAGACACCGGCATCGGCGCATACGACTTTGCCGATTTCGAACGGGCGGTCCGTCATGGCATCCGCATAGATGGCTCGCCGCTCTATCCGGCAATGCCCTACGTTTCCTATTCCGTGCTGACCGATGAGGATGCGCAGGCGCTCTACGCATATTTTGCTTCCGTGGTTCAACCGGTCGCGCAGCACAGTCAAGCCTCAACGATCCCATGGCCGAAAAACATGCGTTGGCCGCTTGTCTGGTGGCAGATGCTGTTCGTTGGTCACCGCAGCTTTATCCCGCCGGAAGGCGCGAGCGCGGAGGTGGCGCGTGGCGCGTATCTCGTGGAGGGGGCGGGGCATTGCGGCGCCTGCCACACGCCGCGCGGCTTGGCCTTCCAGGAGAAGGCCCTCAAGGATGGGCCGGATGGCGCTTTCCTCTCCGGCGCGGAATTGGAGGGATGGTATGCCAAGAGCCTGCGTCACGAGGACACCGGGTTGGCGAGCTGGTCTCAGAAGGAGATCGCTGACTTCCTCAAGACCGGTCGCAACGTCCGCACGGCGGCATTCGGCAGCATGGCCGAAGTCATTCAGCACAGCATGCAACATCTAAGCGACGCCGACGCATCGGCGATTGCCGCGTATCTGGCAAGCCGGCCGGCCCGGCCGGGCCATGCCGCATCCGCCTCAAAGGCGGAGGATGTCACCACTTCGAAGCTTTATGAAGGCGCAGACCATGGCCCCGGAGCGCTCGGCTATGTCGCGCAGTGCGCGCCTTGCCATCGCATGAACGGGAAGGGCACTCCTCGACTATTTCCCGCACTGGCGGGCAATCCGGTGGTAGAGGCGGACAATCCGAGTTCGCTGATCCAGATCACGCTCACTGGCGGCGCGATGGCCAGAACCCCAGCAGACAAGACACGCCCTTCCATGCCTGAACTGGCCAAGCTGGACGACCGCACTGTCGCCGACATACTCACCTTCATCCGCACCAGCTGGGGCAACAAGGGATCGCCAGTCCCTGCGAACGATGTTGCCGCCATGCGTCGCGTAATCGCCCAGAAGCCGCTCGATCATATATCGGAAGACGCGAAGACGCGGTCGGCGCACGCCGATAACGTCAAGGCCGGGCAGGAGCTGGCGCTTGATCGTAGCAAAGGCAATTGCCTCGCCTGCCACACGATCAAGGGCGGCGACGCGCCGAGCAGCGTCGGCCGCGAGTTGGTGGACATGAGGCGTCGCTTCCCCAATCGCGCCGATCTGGTGGAGATTCTGACCAACGAGCCGATGCGCAATTCGATAGCGCCAATGCCTGCCTTCGGGCGCAATCATATTCTGACCGAGGCCGAGATCGAGAAGATCATCGACTTCCTCTACACGCTGTGATCGACATGTTTCCTCGCAATCCAAAAGCGGAATTCCACCCCAAGGCCAGCCGGCTTCACCGATCTGCACTCGCCCTGAGCGTCGCTTGCGCCCTGCTGCTGGCGATGGTGTCGGCGAAGGCCGCCGACAAGACTGACCCGGAAGCAGATCGCAAAGCCTTCCAGGCATTTTTCTTCGCCAAATTTCCCAATGTGGCGAAGGATGATTTCGGCAATGGCCCTTATGCGGTCAACGAAGGGATGCGCAAGGAGTGGAAAGTAATCATGGAATTTCCTCCCTACGAAATCGCGCTCGATGAAGGCCACGCCGAATGGGAGAAGGCATTCGCCAACGGCAAGCATTATGCCGATTGTTTCGACAACAAGGGCGAGGGCGTGCGGCAGACCTATCCGCGCTTCATTGCCGAAACCGGGGAGGTCGAGACGCTGGAAGGTGCGATCAATCGCTGCAGAGTGGAGAATGGCGAAAAGCCACTCGATCCAATGACCGGCATGATGGCGTCGCTGGCTGCCGTGATGTCCGAGTCCTCGCGAGGCAAGCCGATGGCGATCGCCATTCCGGACGATCCTCGCGCGCTGGCCGCCTATGATCGGGGCAAGGAATTCTTCTATTCTCGCAAAGGCCAGCTCGATGTTTCCTGCGCGTCGTGCCATATGTCGCCGGCGGGTGAACGTATGCGCGGCGACATTCTGGCCCCGGCGCTGGGCATACTCGCAGCGATGCCGATCTACCGCTCCGACTGGGGCAGTATGGGCACCTCAATTCGTCGTATTTCCACCTGCTCGTCGCAGACCCGCGCGGTGCCGTTGAAGGCCGATGACGAGGACTATCGCGATCTCGAATATTTCCTCTCCTACATGAGCAACGGAATTCCCATCACCGGCCCGGGGACTCGTCCATGATACGTGCAATCATTCTTTCTGCCGGCTTCGCATTGCTGAGTCTACCCGCTTTTGCGGCCACACAGGCGGAAGCCGAAGCGGCGCTCGCCGCCGCGCACGAGGCCGAATCAGAGGCGATCGCCGCCAAGGCGGCCTGGACTTCGACCGAGACGGCTTTGTCCAATGCCCGGAAGGCGCTCGCTGCCGGCAAGTGGGACGAGGCGAAAGCGGCCGCCGATGAGGCGATTGCGCAGGCCAAACTTTCAGTGGAACAGGCAAATGAGCAGAAGACACTTTGGCGCAACGCCGTCCTCCGCTAAGTGCGGCGGCCTCCATCGTGGCGGCGCGTTGTCACGATTCCCACTCGCGATAACCGCTGCTCTGCGTATCGCGCCGTTCGTGGACACGACGTTTCCGTTTTGATCATCACCCCAAGGAGAAACTCATGAATCTCAGACATCAAGCCAGTCGTCGCGGATTTCTGCGCCTGACCGGGCTGCTCGGCCTTGCGGCCTCGGTCTTGGCGCTTGCGCCACGCCTGGCGTTCGCGGCCTGGAACAAGGCCGCATTCGAAACAAAGTCGCTCGCCGATGCCTATAAGGCGCTTGGCGTCGAGTCGCCGACTGCCAGCGGCGACGTTCGGATCAATGCCTCGGATATCGCCGAAAACGGCGCCGTGGTGCCAGTTGAGGTAATCAGCAAGATTCCCAACACCACCCAGATATCCGTTTTGATAGAAAAGAATCCGACCACGCTCACCGCCCAGTTCGATCTTGGACCGGATATGCTTCCCGAGATCAGCACACGCGTGAAAATGGCCGAAACGTCCAATATCATCGCGCTGGTGAAGGCCGATGGTAAATTCTACGCGGCGACCAAGGAAATCAAGGTGACGCTCGGCGGCTGCGGCGGCTGACCGTCACGGAAACATTGGCGCTGGTCGTCGAGTATCCCGCGCCCGTTCGCTCGAATTCGAAATCAGAGGAGAAATCTCATGGGCCTTCCAATGAAAATCCGCGCCACCAACAGGGACGGCGTGACCGAGGTGAAAGTTTTGATGAACCATGTGATGGAGACGGGGTTGCGCAAGGATCCTTCCGGCCAGATCGTTCCCGCCCTGTTCATCAACGAGGTTACCGCCAAGCTCAACGACAAGGTGGTGATGCAGGCACAATGGGGTCCGGCGGTGGCGAGGAACCC
The DNA here is from genome assembly GCA_963722265.1 of uncultured Alphaproteobacteria bacterium. GTDB lineage: Bacteria > Pseudomonadota > Alphaproteobacteria > Rhizobiales > Xanthobacteraceae > Bradyrhizobium. The sequence goes on from CAVRKR010000009.1 coordinate 604,865, forward strand.
GTACCTGGCCTTCAAAGTCAAGGGCGGCAAGCCGGGCGACAAGGTGAGCATCTCGTGGACGGACAGCTCAGGCGACGCGCGCACGGACGAGGCGACCGTAAGCTGAGCGGGCATTGCGGTGCCGACCACGCGCCGCCGAAGGCTTTGAGTAGAAATACGTGGAAACCGCGCGCGATACCTTGGGACAGGGTTCACGAGTCCAAAGCGTCCAACGCCTGCTCCAACATGCCGTGCAGCGGACACGCGGGCATCCTGACCCAGGGCTCAGCTCCGCGATCTGATGACTCTGCCTTTCGGGTCCAATTCACTTATCAATCAATGAGCCAACGTTGGAGACCGCTCTAATGAATCGTCGGGAATTTCTGCACCTTCTTGGCATGGCAAGCGTGGCAGGGATGCCGCTGCCCTTGTCCGCGGCTCGTGCCGAACAAGCGGCAGAGGAGCTTTACGACGCGACGGCCTTCGGCAACGTTTCTCTTCTGCACATCACCGACAGTCACGCGCAACTGCGGCCGATCTATTTCCGCGAGTCCAACGTCAATCTTGGCGTCGGGAGCATGGCAGGGCGCCCCCCGCACGTTGTCGGCGAGGCGTTTCTCAAACGGTTCGGGATTGCGCCAAATACACGGCTTTCTCACGCCTTCACTTACCTCGATTTCGAGCGCTATGCCCCGATCTACGGCAAGGTCGGCGGCTTCGCCCATATCGCGACACTGATCAAGCGACTTCGCGCCAGTCGGTCCGGCGCGCTGCTGCTCGATGGCGGCGACACGTGGCAAGGCTCGGGTTCGGCCTTGTGGTCGAAGGGGCAAGACATGGTGGAAGCCCAGAAGCTGCTCGGCGTCGACCTTATGACGCTGCATTGGGAAAGCACCTTCGGCCAGGATCGCGTGAAGGAGGTCGCCGAGAGGGATTTCGCGGGGCGCATCGAGATCATTGCGCAGAACATCAAGACCGCCGATTTCGGCGATCCGGTCTTCAAACCCTACGTCATGCGCGCCGTCAACGGCGTGAAGGTCGCCATCATTGGCCAAGCCATGCCCTATACGCCGATTGCCCATCCGCGCTACTTCGTTCCTGACTGGACCTTTGGCATCCAGGACGACAACATGCAAAAGACGGTCGATGCGGCGCGGGCCGAAGGCGCCCAGGCCGTCGTCATCCTGTCGCACAACGGCATGGATGTCGATTTGAAGATGGCCTCTCGCGTCAGCGGGATCGACGCCATACTTGGCGGCCATACCCATGATGGCGTGCCAACCCCCAGCATCGTCGGCAATGCCGGCGGCAAGACCATCGTGATGAACGGCGGTAGCGCCGGCAAATTCATCGGCGTACTTGATCTCGACGTGAAGGGCGGCCGCGTTGCCGATTACCGCTATCGCCTTCTTCCAGTATTTGCCAACCTGCTCCCGGCGGATGCCGAAATGGAGGGGCTCATCACCAAGACGCGTGCGCCCTACGCGAGCAAGCTTGGCGAGAAGCTGGCCGTCAGCGAGGGGTTGCTTTACCGCCGCGGCAATTTCAACGGCAGTTTCGATCAGATGATCCTCGACGCGCTGATGGCGGAAAAGGACGCCGAGATCTCCTTCTCGCCCGGTTTCCGATGGGGCACAACGATCTTGCCCGGTGACCCCATCACCATGGAGAACGTGCTCGACCAGACCGCCATCACCTATCCTTACGTGACGGTCACGCAAATGAACGGCTCGCAAATCAAGCAGATCCTCGAAGACGTCTGCGACAATCTCTTCAATGTGGACCCCTATCACCAGCAGGGTGGCGATATGGTGCGCGTGGGAGGTATGAGATATTCCTGCGATCCGACGGCAAATATCGGCAATCGCATCGGCGATATGACGCTCAAAGGCAATCCGATCGAGACCGGCAAGACCTACAAAGTGGCGGGTTGGGCACCTGTTTCCGAAGCCGCGCGCGATGCCGGCGGCGAGCCTATATGGGAGTTGGTTGCGCGCCATTTGCGGACGAAGAAGACCATTGCGGCGCCCGAACTCAACCTGCCGCGTCTCAAGAACGTCGATGGCAATATCGGTATCGCTGGCTGACGGTCGCCGTTTTTGCGGCGGAGGCGCGCATATGGGGCGCTGATTTCCGCGCTCAAGGCTCAGGGCGCCTGGTTCGAGGTTTGCCAGATCACGATGAAGCGCCCCGGATCGTCCTTCGCCATGACTATAACGAGAGAAGGGCTGACGCGGTCTCTGCCGGTCCTTCCCTTATCGACGGGTACAGCCGGGTTCAGGCCGCCTTCACCTCTTTCAACTTCGAGATACCCAGCATCTTGAGCGCCGCCGTTTCATAGAACGGTTCACTTTCTCCCCGCCGCATCTTGCGCAGAAAGTATTTCTCGAAACCGATCTTGGCGGCATGAACCCATCTTCCGTCGGAAGACCAATTTACATTGCGCGGTGGAATCTGGGGTTGGGCGACGAAGGCAATTCCGTTATCGCCGAAATCCGCGAGGCAGACGGCGTTCCATGTTGGCTCGTATGTCGGCGCCTTGCCACGCAGCAGTTGGCCGATGTTGAGGGCCGTGGCCGTGACCATGGATTCGATCATGAAGCCGGTTTTGGGTACGCCGCAGGGGACAGGTGTTGGACCGACCGGAGCGATTGCGACACACACGCCCACCGAGAAGACATTGTTGAATTTCGGATTACGCTGATGCTTGTCTACGATGACGAACCCGCGCGGGTTGACCAGGCCGTCAATGCCGCGCAGCGGCGCAATGCCCCGAAAGGCAGGTAGCATCATCGAAAAGCCGAACGGAAGCTCGTGCGTTTTGGCAACCGACCCGTCGGGAGAAACCTCCTCGGCGGTAATCTTGCCGTCCTCGATCATCATGACACGGCAGTTGGTGAGCCACTTGATGTGGTGCTCGCGCATTTCGCTCTCGAGCATGCCCTTGGTGTCACCGACGCCGTCAAGGCCGAGATGGCCGACATAGGGCTCGGCAGTCACGAACGTCATGGGGATGCGGTCGCGAATTTTCCGCCGGCGCAATTCGGTGTCCAGGATGAAAGTGAATTCGTAGGCCGGGCCGAAGCAGGATGCGCCCTGGACCGCGCCGGTCACGATCGGTTTTGGATTCTTGCAGAATTCCTCGAAACTCACCGCTGCCTTTTCGGCATGATCGATATGGCAGATCGAGCTGGTGAAGCCGTCAGGACCGAGCCCTTTGATTTCGTCGAAGGCAAGCTCAGGTCCTGTCGCGATAATCAGATAATCATAGCGCAACGTCGAACCGTCTTCGAGCTGAAGCCGGTTCTCGTCCGGCGTCACCTTGCTGACCGGGACCGCTTTGAAGCCGATTCCGCGCCTTGCGAAGGTCGGAGCCAAATCGACTTCGACCGATTCCCGGGTTCGCCAGTTGACGGCAACCCACGGATTTGACGGCACGAAATGATAGATGGGATCCTTGGTAACGACCGTAAGCGTGTCTCCCGGCCGCATCTGGTCCTTCATTTCATAGGCCATGATGACGCCGCCCAATCCGGCGCCCATGATGACGATGTCAGCCATTGCAGCCTCCCTTACCTTTAGTTGTTTTAGGTGTTTTTCTCCTCGATTATTATATTCAAATATTTGAATTTGTCGATTTGTTTCTTCTACGGGATCATCTTGCGCCGCAATAATTTTAAGCCGCATGCCCGTAAGTGAAGAGGATGAATGAATAATGCAGACGGACTGGCAAGGATTGACGGATCAATGCGCCTTCGTCGCGAAATCCCCATATTTTCGACAAGGGAAAATTCCTTGGTGATCTTAGCTGCTCGAAAAGTGCACATCTCGGTATGGGCGTTGAACGAAGGGAGCCTGCAGATTACTCTTAATCATCGGGTCCCAGGTTCGAGCCTGTTATTCCGACACGCAAGTCAGCGGCGTGCTGGCGGAATTCGAGCGATTAGAACTAACCCGGTCACGCGGGCCAACCGCGGGATATGTCTCTCGACCAATCGCAAATCGGGTGTTGCGTGTCCGTAATTTGGACCTATCAAGGTGCGGGGCGTGTCCATTCTGACTGCGCCTATAACCTATTGATCAATCGAGGGACAGAATCCGCTGTTTTGTTAGAAAGCTCGTTGAAATCATTGATGAAGTAGCCGGATTTTGATTCCACCATACGGAGGTTCGAATCCTCCCGCCCCAGCCAAAATCAGCGAGCAGGATCAGGTGCTTATCGAATCTGGCAGATTTTCATTCTGAACGGGCGGCTGTCTTCCTATTCTTTTCCACGTCAGCTTCCTCAACATCAAGCGCGCGAATTCGGCGCGCAAGCAATACTGACTCGTACGACGACAAAAGAAAACATCGATCTTGTTGGATGCCATCGGCGAGGATCGAATATTGGCGCGCTTTCTTCGAGTTCATTCGTAGCCTGGCGTAAGTCAGCGAAGACAGGCGTAGCAGGAAGACTTGCGCGCTTCTGACCTGCATTCATCGTTCCGATCGCTTGCAATCTGTAGGGCATTTGAACGGCAGGATTGTCGGCTGAGAACACTGAGGCAGTCGACGAGAATGTTGGCGTCGTAGAGTGCATTCACCATTCGGTACCCACTGGACCGGTTTTGACGCCGGCCGGACATTGACGTCTCCCAAATATATACTTCGTTCGATCCGCGATGATGTGCAGCTATAGGGGGTCTTGAGAAAAGTCGGTCGTGCGAACGGTGACCTTGCCATCGTAAACGAGACCAGCGTCGTATTTATCGTTGGCTTTCGCTTGCACTCGCGCTTCGCCGAAATCCTCGATGGCTTCCCGCGATGCTTCCACCACGATAGTCTTGCCGTTACTTCCTATGGCCCGATAGATTGTGCCATTGATGATCGCGTGAGGCTCTCCTGAAAAATCGAGGGGCATCGCGTTTCTCCTAGCTTCCGATATGCATCACTCTGGCGGTGATCATCTGCTCGATCGCCGCGCCCCAAACCAGCATCGTTGAGGAAAGAGTCGCGATGATCAGGGATGCCGTCGATCACCTTTGTTTCGCAGGTGCCGCAAATGCCGTCGGAACAAGAGAAGTTTACGTTGACGCCGGCGTCGAGCAAAATATCCAGAATGGTCTCGCCCGTCGGCACCGTGATGGTGCGCCCGCTGCGATGCAGGCGCACGTCGAAGCTGCCATTCGAGGCCGGATCTTCTGCCACCGCCGCCGCCTGATCTTCTTTTTCGCTTCCCCGCGCCACGATCTTGAGCGCGTCATCTGACAACGGTCTTTGCAGAGCCTTCGCCTCATCCCATGGCGCGCGCATCCAGACGTCGCGCTCTTCATCGGTCGTCAAGATCACCGGCATCGCCTTCGGGTGGATCGGTTCGACGACGGCCTTCGGTGCTGTCGGCTTACCCGACAAGAGTGGCAGAGGCGTGAGGCCCGCACTGTGTCTCAAAGTAGGACACGCGCGATTCCAAATTTAGCAGTACGTTGCTTCCGCCCGCCAGAACTTTGGTCCCCCACCAAAAAGCCCCCCTCTGTCGGATGCGGCCCTGCCCATGTTCTGCGTACCGGTGGGGCCGCTTTGGCGGGCATCAAGCATCGGCATCACCCGCGCGGGGCTGCCGATCTGGGCGGACCCTAGCACGTCCTCCCAGAGCGTGTCCTGACCTGCGGGCATTTCGGTCGTTGTCGCAAAGACGGCACATCAGTCCGCGAGAGCGGTCCCATTTTGGACTCAGATTTGCCAGCGACTCAATCGACCCTGTTACAGGATTGGGGGCGTTTCGTCGAAAATTAGGGGTTGCCCATGGGTACGCTGCATTCGCTGATCAAACAAAGACGACGCGCTCGGGCCGTCAACGCAGCGGCTGAATCGCCGCATGACGAATTTTTTGATTTTTTGTCACCGCTACTTGAAGAGCCTGCGACCGTTTCAGACGATGGAACGCAGCGTCAGGGGATGAATAACGACGTTATGTTGCTTCTAGAAGCGAATGCCCGGCTTCGCGCGCTTGCGATTCAACTTTCGAACCTCGTCGGAGATTTGCCTGTTGCGAGGTAGAGGCTGCGCAGCCTTCATGTGCGCGTCGCCTTCGGCGGCGGCGGCATGCCCCGGCGCATCATCACCAACTCGATATCGGTGTTGCGCACCGCAGGTGCTGGATAGTCGTCCGGGACGAAAGCCGAGTAGCCTATCCTGCGGGTTTCACGTTAGCGTCGAAAAGTTGGGTCATCGGTTCGGCACCAGAATAATCTTCTCGGACCGACGCATCCTAGCGAGTTCACGCGCCTCTCGGCATGCCTCCGGAAAAATGACCGGCTTATGGGTTGTGAAGACGTGGTCGCGGATCGCAGGGTCCGCTGAAACAATCCGAAAACTCCAGAAGGCGCGACCGACAGGCTTTCCAAACCGGTGTTCGTAGTCCGTGGTGTCAATCGGGATATCGGTCATCTCAAAGCCGCCGCTCGATCTTCTTTGTCCGCACCGCGCACCACGATCTTGAGCGCGTCATCCGGTAACGGTCGCTAGCGGCGCTCGCCATCGAGGTTTGACCAAATAGGCTCCGGTGCTGCCCGGTGCTACACGATCTAGGAACGGACTATTCAGTTGGCGCGGGTACGCGCGCTCACATTTCGCGGTCTTTTTTTGCCATCAACCTTCGGGTCGATATCGGCACGAGGACTTCGCGAGAATTCCGATTCGGCCTCATGGACCAGTTTGCGAAGCTGCTGTAGTTCTCTGAATTGACCGGCAATATCGCTCGGTTGCTTAGGCTTTTTGGGGCGATCCGACATCATTTACATTTCTCAAAATGCGCTCAAAGTAGCAAAGCCTCTCCGAACGCTTTATCAGCTGAATCGCAAGGTCATTGATGCGGATCAACCAGACACTGTCCTAACGCAACGACTTGTTCGTTAATCTTGATATCGGCGCTCCGGGTTAATGATTCCGGCGGAGCCCCACAGCTCTGTGCGATGGTCGCTCAGTTCACTCGATCCTGTGGAGAACCTTATGGTCGTTCACGATCACGAGGCTGCCGTCAGCGCGATCATCGAGCTGTTCACCTGTGACGAGGTTGTAGCGAATCTTGCCGGAAATTTTCCTCACCGGCCCACTTAATGGCTGGAAGACGATCATGTCCTGCCATTGAACGATGGTGTAGCGGTTGCCCAATCCATCTACAGCGGAAAACCGACCAACTTCCCTTTCTGTTATCATGCCCATTGAGCAGAACTCCACTCTGCGCACGTATGGCCAGACCGTATTGTAAATGGCAAACGAAGCGTTTAAGGCGGTAGCCCCAGTTTGATATTAGCTTTCGCAAAATGCGACGGTTTGATGCTTGTCGCAGCCGAGGCATCGGACTTCGAGATAGAGAAATCCAGCGTTGAGGGCGTCACCAAGCGTCGGCGATGGTTGCGCTGGACCGCGATAGCCGAGCATGCGCTGGTTCCACGCTTCGCAGGCAAATTTGTCGGCTTCCTTGCGGGCAGCGGCGGCGCGTTCAGCCGATGCCCGGATCGAACTGCCGTAAAATGGTTTCCCCAAGGATGCGCCAGCCGAGCGGGCATCGGCAAGCCGCTAGAGCTTGCGGCTTCCAGTGAAGCAAACCCCAGAGAGGCAGGCCCCCCATTAGAGGGGTAAATTCCGGCCTGACAGTCCCGCACCGCGCTGACCGCATGCCGTGCAGACGAAGCGGTCCTCGATGTCGGACGTGATCCGACCAGCAGTCGGCGCTCATCGCGCTCGATGAAGAATCTCCCGTCAAGGGTTTAGCGCTGCGTTCCCTTAATATGCGTCTAGTCGCCGGGTCTCCGGCTGCGGTTCGACTTGTGGAAGAATCGGGACGGGCATACGCGGTGCTCTAGGGCGAACCGTTTGTTCCTGATTTGCCTTGAGCCGCTCGGCGATCGCTGCATTATCGCGAGTGATTTGTGACAGCGCGGCCTTAAACTGCTCGGCGGCTGCAGCATCGTCGCGAGACATCTGTGATAGCGCCGCCTTAAGCTGCTCAGCGACTGTCGCATTATCGCGAGTCAATTGTTCTTGGCTGTTCTTAAGCTGCTCGATCCCTTGCGCCACGTTGGCGAGATCGCGCGCCATCGTCTGAAGGCGTTGCATCAGTTCGGGAGACATAACGGCGACTGTCGGAGCAGGGTCTTGCGGTGTAGTCTGAACCAAAGGCAGTGCCCACCGGGCGACAATCTGCTTGGTCGCATCGCCGTAAGGGGACTTCCAAAACGCAACAACACCGAAGGACGTTACCAGTAGCGATCCGACAAGGCCCAGCGCCAGTCCACCACGCGATGTGCGGCGGTCAGGGACAGTGGGCTGCTTCCGTTGGTCCGAAGGAGGGCGCGTGACTTCATCTTCTGATACGGACACACGTTCATCTACCCGCGCGGCCTTTTCGTGAGCCTTTTCGTAAGCACGAGCGTTCGCTTCCTCCAACTTCTTGATCATGAGATCGAGATCGTTCGGCATAGGATTTATTCGGCGCTCTCGTGAGCAACGTTAACGAAATATTACTGATCGAATGTCGCCTTGGGCGGCTTAAAGGGCGGTAAATTCGGTCGCTAAATTTCGATTGAAAAATATTGGCGGTACGCATCGTCCATTAGGGGACCATCCCAACGCATGGGCATCTCTCCGCCATATCAGGGTTGCGACTTCGTGGCCCCGCCGCATCTGGATTGACGGCACCGAGTTCCGGTGGACTCGGGAGCAAGCCGCGGCAGCAGCATGAAAACAGTTCAGGATCAAACCCGATAGGAGAAAACCAGAGCTCCACCGAGCGGTGGAAGATGTCCCTCGCGGGACGATGGATGAGGTGAGTTCGTATGTCTGCTTGGACCTGCCGTCACATTGACGGCAAGGTCGTCCAAAAGATTGTTCCGCCTCGTCCTCGGATCCCATGATGGAAGGGCCCAGGTGCCGATTCCGAAGAGAAGCACGAGCCCGCGAGTGACATCGACATTGAAGTGGTGGTGGAAAGTCTGAAAGTGCTTGACCCCAAATGGCCGATTAGAGAAGCAGACATCGCCGATGCGTGTCGTCCTTGGAAATAACTGATACCGGCTCCAGAACAGCATGAATCGGCGTATTTATTACCGGAGAATGCGGTCGATGGGGGAGTTGTTTTCGGGATTTGAGGTGTGATTCGCTGTGACCATCTGATTCGGGAGGAGCAGATGGTCAAATGCAATAAAGCCGAGGTCCGGCGGCTCCAGACGGCGCTGCGATGGAAGCTCCCGTCGACGCAGCGAGAGCGCATCCAGATGGTGCTGCTGCGCGAGGGCGGGATGACGCAGCCGGCGATTGCGGCGGCCATGGGCGTTTCGCTGAGCACAGTAAACCGCGCGCATATGGCTTACGATGACGGGGGCATAAAGGCACTCAAGCCCAGGGCGAACGGCGGACGCAAGCGCGAGAACATGACCTTGGCCGAGGAAAAGACCTTGCTGGCGCGTTTTGCCCATGCTGCAGGAGCCGGCGAGTTGTTGAACATCCACGATCTCAAGACGGCTTACGAAGAGGCGATCGGGCACCCGACCAGTGACAGCACGGTGTACAATCTGCTGCATCGGCATGGCTGGCGTAAGCTGATGCCGCGTCCGTTCCATCCCAAGCGGAACCTTGCGGCGCAAGACGCCTTTAAAAAAACGGCTTTCGTGATGCTGTAAGGAAGGCCAAGCGGGCGGCGGCCAAGCGCGGTCGTCGCTTACGTGTCATGTTCGCCGACGAAGCGCGTTTCGGACGCATGAACCGCCCGCGGCCTTGCTGGGCTCCAACTGGTGTCAGACCCGAGGTCGCCGCGCAACTCATTCGCCAATACATCTACCTATACGGCGCGGTCTGCCCCAAGGATGGAAAGTGCGTCTATCTGATCATGCCCGCATCGGATACTGTCTGCTTCCAGATCTACCTCGACGTTCTATCCAGAAAGTACCGCAGGCAACACATTCTCCTGGTTCTCGACGGTGCCCCCAACCATCAGTGCGGCTTGCTCGCGGTCCCCGACAACATCTCGCTTCTGTTCCTGCCACCCTATTCGCCGGAGTTGAACCCGAAGGAGAACCTCTGGGACGAAATCCGCGAAAAGATATTCAAGAACCTCGCCCTCAAATCCATCAACGCCGTGCGTGCAAAACTCAGGGAGGCAGTTCTCTACATCGAGCGCAATCCAGAGCTCGTCAAATCCGTCACAGCTTTCCCTTACATTGCCAAGTCAATCTGATATGGAGGCGGTATGAGACCGTAAGCGCCAAGGCTAACCTGTTTCGGAGCGCCTCCCCCCGCCTCAACCGGCGATGTTCCGAAAGTAGGCGATAGTTTCGCGAAGTCCCTCGTCCAATCCGACAAGTGGCGTCCACGCCAGCGTCTTTTTGGCGAGCGCGATATCCGGCTGCCGCTGACGCGGATCATCCGACGGCAGCGGCAGGAAAACTATCTTCGAGCGTGACCCCGTTAACGAGAGAATGCGCTCCGCAAGGTCGCGCATCGTGACCTCGTCGGGGTTGCCGATGTTAATCGGTCCGGTCACCTCGCCGGGAGTCGCCTGAAACCGGACAAGCGCATCGACGACGTCAGTGACGAAAGCGAAAGATCTGGTCTGCCGGCCGTCGCCGAACAGTGTGATGGGCTCGCCGCGCAGTGCCTGAACGATGAATGTCGAGACGACGCGGCCGTCGTCAGGCAGCATGCGGGGGCCATAGGTATTGAAGATCCGGGCGATCTTGATCACGATCCCATGCATCCGCCGGTAGTCGAAGAACAAGGTCTCCGCGCTGCGCTTTCCCTCATTGTAACAGGCCCGCACCCCAATGGGGTTGACGTTGCCCCAATAGAGCTCGGTTTGCGGATGGCTGGAGGGATCGCCGTACACCTCGCTCGTCGAAGCCTGCAGGATTCTTGCTTTGCTGTGTCGCGCAAGCTCAAGCATATTCAGCGAGCCCAGGACGTTTACTCTCATGGTCTGGATAGGGTCACGCTGGTACCAGACCGGTGAAGCCGGGCACGCGAGGTTGAAAATCGCATCCACCTCCGAGCCGAGGGGCGAAGTAATGTCGTGCGTCACTGAGCGGAAATGCGGGTGATCGGCGACCTTATCCAGATTGGCCGCGCGTCCGGTCAGGTAATTATCGACAGAAACAACGTCGGATCCCAACTGGATAAGAGCCTCGCAAAGATGCGACCCTATGAACCCAGCGCCACCGGCAACAATCGCGCGCGCTCCCGAATAATTCAACGTCATCAAAAAAATCCCTGCTTCGGAATGCCATGTGCATCAACAGGCCGGACAGAAGGCTGCACCCGACCAATGCCACTGCGTCAGTTTATCCCTTGCAACGCGGGAGCCACCCCCGGAAAAGCGGGCCTTGATCAAGGTCATCCCCCAATCCGACCTCAAACTCCTTTGCCAAAAACAATTGATAGGACTAATGTTTTCAAATTCTAAGGCCGAGGTTAATCATGCGGCGGCTTTTGAACCTTCTTAAAATATTTTTTCGCATTACCTGTCTTCCTTGCCGTCGTTCTGATCTCCAATGTCAGGCAGTAAGAGGGATGGTTTGAGAAGCTTGGTCTCGCGGTCACCATGCTGCCCGGCTATGTGATCTCAACACTGTTTTGGCTGACCTTTTGGGCATTCGCCTTGGTTGAGTTATTTGATCTCGGGTAACTTAGAATAATTTTGGACCAGATCAGATCTCCAAGGGTTTGCCGAGTCCATGGAGTATGGTTCCTGTTGGTTGCTGTTCACTACCATTCAAAAGCAACGCACCCATGGACTCGGCAGCCCCGCTCCGGGCGTCGGGGAAGCCTTTTTCGGCCATTGAGGGAGATTGGGGCGCTTTCCGCCTAGTGCATCAGTTAGGGCAGTGAGCGATATAGTCACGATAACATCTGCTGTGGTATCCGAAATGCCCAACCGAAAGCGAACGCTCAAGCGGAACAATAGCGCCAAGGAGACCATCGGGAACGTCGCCGAAGCAGTGAAGCAAGCGTGCGCATTTCTGACTGACGACGCTTTCCACGATGCTCCTGCTCAGGCCGCAAAGGCTGTCGCACCACTCTTGCCGGATGCGAATCTCGCTACGCGTGTCGGCGTTGCACTCCATCTGGACGGCGAGTTTCTTACCGCGATTGCGGCCTACCGGCGCGCGGTCGCGCTCGACCCGACGCGGTTCGATGCGTGGTATGCCCTCGGCTGCGCCGAACTCGCCAGAGGCAACAATACTGTTGCAATTCAATGTTTCCAACGCGCGCTCGCGCTGCGGCCGTCTCACGCCCGCGTGCATTTCGGTCTGGGGAGAGCGCTTTTCGGCGCAGGCGAGATCGATGCTGCGCTCGACAGCCTTCGTATCGCTGCAAAGGACCGCTCCGACCTGCGTCTAGAGGCGCTTGCGCGCATTGCTTGCTACATTCCGGGAAGTCCATGCGCCGACAATGCTGCGGTGCTCGAAGCTAGGCGAGCATGGGCCGCGCTTGAGGCTGTCGCCGAAGGATCATTCAGGCGCTCCAGTCGCCGCGCCGCCTTGTCGGGCCGAAAACTCCGCATCGGCTATGTCTCGGCGTTTTTTGGAAATGCCAATTGGTTGAAGCCCGTTTGGGGCGTCATCAATCATCACGACCGCTCGCAATTCGACATCAATCTCTTTTCCGACGGGGAACCGCCTACGAAGGAATGCGGCTACAGCCCGTGTCCCCACGACCGGTTCGTAGACGCCCGTGGCTTGTCGAATTGGCAACTCGCAGCAACAGTCTCCAAGCTTGGCATCGACGTCTTGGTCGATCTCAACGGCTACAGTTATCAGAGCCGTTTGGGGCTCTTCATGCGGCGGCCGGCCCCATTGATTATCGGCTGGTTCAATATGTATGCTACGTCGGGCATTGAAGCCTTTGACTACATCGTCGGTGACGCAGCGGTGATTCCGCCCCAAGAAGAGTGTTTCTATTCTGAGCGTGTGGTCCGCGTGCCGGGCTCGTATCTTGCTTTCTCTGTTCTCTATCCGGTCCCGGAAGTCGTGCCGCCACCCTGTGTTGCTGCGGGGCACCTGACCTTTGGATCGTTCGCGTCGCAGTACAAGCTCATCGACACTGTGATCGACGCGTGGGCGACGATCCTGAAGCGCGCGCCGACCTCACGGTTGCTGCTTAAGAACCAGGCGCTGCGCGACACCTCCAACCGGGCAGCACTGTACGCGCGTTTTTGGGGTCATGGTGTTTCTGCAGATCGCTTGCTGTTCGACGGGCCAGAGGATCATTATCAGTTTCTGGCAGCTTATTCGCGGGTCGACGTCGCCCTCGACACCTTTCCCTACAGTGGCGGCACGACCACGATCGAGGCGCTCTGGGCCGGCGTTCCGGTTTTGACCTTTAACGGCGACCGTTGGGCCAGCCGGACCACCCGCTCACTGCTGCTAGCGGCTGGACTTGACACTTGGTGCACCCCTGACCTCAACGCTTATATCGATCGGGCCGAGACTCTCGCCCGCAGCCGCGCGACCCCTATTGAACTCGCGGAGCTGCGAGCAACCCTGCGAGGCCGCCTTGCGGCCGCATCCGTGTGCGACAGCCCCGGTCTGTGCCGCGCGCTTGAAAACCTCTACCGCGGCAGCACCCAGCAGCGCTCCGATAAAATATAAAACTCGTCAGAGAATTTCAATCCAACCTTTGTACGTCGCCTTGCCACCGGAAACCGCTTTCAACTCTTCCTCGGTGAGTTCGACCTTGCCTTTGTTCGGTTTGTCCACCGTCGTGGACTTGTTGATTGTGCCGGTCTTCTTTGCTTTGTCTTCGGACTGCTTGTTCATTGTCTGCACTCCTGTTGCGGTGTGGACACGATTGTCCCCCAGCCGATGAATGAACGTAGATAGTCTAACGCGGCGCAATCGCGCTTGTGATCAAGATCACAAGATGGTCGATTGCAATGTAAAACTCAGAACAATGAGGGCGATGACGCGTCGGTCTCGCGGACTATGGAGAACGGGTTGAAGGTAACTTTTCCTGCGCCGCCGCCGCCCGAGGTCGAGCCGCATACGACAATGATGCCACCGCTCGCCGCATTCAGCTCGTCGTCAGTCAGTTCGCAGTTTTCGCTCGTGGCTGAGTTGTTCGTATTCGTGGTCATGGTCATGGTCATCTCCTTTATTGTGATGTCGCTCTGGTGGTTGCACGGTAGCGCCATTGATAGCTGGCGCTTGTTTCAACACCGCTTCGTCAATTTGGCGAAACGGTTTCGTGCTGTTGTGTTACGGCCGATGCCGCGGCAATTACTGTGATGTGGATCACAGAGAAGTTGGGGTCAACACATCTGACAGGGGCTGAAGAATGGGTCTCTTAAAACGCGAATAACTGATCAGGGCCGATGTCCTGAGTTGGGTCTTGGCCGTGTAAAAACACCCTTGAGGGGGAGATGTCGATCCAATCCTGGGTGCTGGGGGACTCAGGCCACGATCGCGGCGATCAGCGGCTTGATCCCGACGATGTTCATGACCCGTGTCAGGTTATAGGCCAGGACCCAGAGTGCCATTTCAGCGGCTACTCTTGGAAGCGTTTTGCTCAGGGGTGCGTCGCCCCCACGCGGGGCTTTCATCGTGCCGAACGGATGTTCGGTCTCCCGCCGCTGCTGCATGGCCTGGGGGTTGTTGTCGAGGCGCCTCTGCAACTCTTCCAGAACGTGCTCATGCTCCCAGCGCGTAATCCGCCCTCCTTGCCGGTCGTATAGCTAGCTTTGAGTGCACAGTCGCGGCACGCATTGGTCCAATAGCGCCGCAGCTGCTGCCCGGCCTCCTCGTTGGTGTAGTGGTAGGCCAGCTTTTCGCCAGCCGGACAGCGATACGCATCCTCGTCGCTGAGATAGACAAAATCCTGTTTGCCGAAGCGACCCCCTGCCTCAAAACCTGATGTCATCGGCTTGGGAAGCGTCACCGCAATTCCAGCCTCGATTTATTGCTTCCAAGCGCGTGACAAATGCGTCAATTTCTTCCGCACGAATCATGATTAGATTAATTTTTCAATTCGAAGGCCTATTGGCGCCTAAGACTATCAACATTCGGCTGAATCTCTCCCCAGCTGCCGACAGGCGATCAAGGATGCCCTCATCCAGCTCATCGTCTGTTGCTCCGTCGTCGGGCATCGCCGGATTTGCGGATGAGCGACGTGCTTCGCGAAGGCGGTCGGCTAGGAATACTGCGAGCGCCCTGTAGAACCGGCTACCGAAACCCTCGTCGCTGTCGAGCTTCTGCATTAGTTTGGGTTTTTCAAGAAGCAGCGCAAGGCCGTCTCCATGGGCTCTGATTGTTGCCGATGGCGGCGCTGAGTCCACCAGCGACATCTCGCCGACAACCTCGCCGACGCCCAATCTTGCGATGTTACCGAGCCGCCGGGTGGTAACCAGCAGTTCGCCTTCCAGCAGAAAGATCAGGTAATCGGTACTTTCGCCCTCCCGAATGAGGCAATCTCCGTCTCTCAAATGCCGCCGAATTCCGGTCCGTGCCATCCACTCGACATCAGCGTCGTTCAGCAATCCAAAAATGTACAGTACTTTTCGCATCGCCAATCCTTATCGCCCTAACATTACCTTTGGGTATGCTCTTACGGTCAACCACCAGAATCCAGATGATTCATTGTCTGCGCTAAAGCAATTGACGCTGGGCAAATGATGCGAACAATCCTGGCGCGTTGCTAAGTTCCTCATAGCTCCCCGTTTGGACGACCTTGCCATCGACAAGCACGATAATGCGATCGGCCTGGCGCACGGTGCTGAGGCGGTGCGCAATCACAATTCTCGTTACGTTCAGGTTGCCAAGTGAATCGCTCACAATCGCCTGTGATTGGTTGTCTAATGAACTCGTCGCCTCGTCAAATAGCATGATGCGGGGGCGACGAGCGATTGCGCGGGCGATCATTAACCGTTGTCGCTGACCGCCCGAGAGCGTGTTCACGCCTTCAGCGATCACAGTGTGCATGCCCATCGGCATTTTCTTGATATCGGCATCGAGGCCCGCCAACCCCGCGGCCTCCCACGCCTGTTCCAAGGGTAGCTGTATTCCGCCGCAAATGTTCTCGTAAAGGCTGCCGGTCGCCAGTCTTCCGTTCTGCAGCACCACGCCAAGTTGCCGGCGCACCGCGCCGATATCGAGCGTGTCGATCGCTTTCCCATCGAAAAACACCGCCCCGGATTCGGGCCGTTCAAAACCCAGCAGCAATCGAAACAGCGAGGATTTGCCGCTACCCGATGGCCCCACTATCGCAACATATTCGCCCTGCGCGATCCTCAGGCTAACGTTGTCGAGGACCGGCGGCCCGCTGGGTGTGTAACGAAAGGTCAAGCGAGACACTTCAATGTTTCCAGTCAATTCGCCCGGGGACTTGCGGTCTTCCGAAACTTCGGCCACGCCCGAAATCAACGGCTGGAGGCGGGTCAGATGAGGGATCGCAATGAGCGCTTCACTTACGCCTGCCGCCCAAGCACCGATCGATGCCATCGATTGGCCGAATGCCGCGAAAAACGCGAAGAAAACGCCGATATTGGATAACAGCCCGCTCTTCGTCGAAACCGCCATCGCAAAAATGATCAGTGTTGCGACAATTGGAAACGATACCTCAAGGACGCCGAGCGCGTTTGCGATCAGCTGAGACGCAACAAAATATTGCTTCTGAATAACGAACTGCCTCGACCAAACTGCAAGCGCGCGAACCGTTGCGGCGGCGACGTGGAGTTTGCCAATTCCCGAAATCAGCTGCAGCACGAAGCCGCCAACCTTGCCCTGCTGGTTAAAATGCCTGCTCTCGTGATAGAGGCGCATCGCACTCGAGGCGACGATCAGAAGCGCTCTGACAAGGGTCAGGGCAAGCGCGACCAGCCCCAACCTAGTGTCATAGTAAAGCATCAAACCAACGCTTACCCAGCAGAACAAGCCAGACATCATCCCGCGCAGTACGCGTCCAGTGAAGATACGCCGCGCCGCTTCGATGCCCATCGATCGATCGACAAAATCACCGACCGTGTATTCGCGAAACAGCGATGCAGGCAATCTAAGTAAACGATCAATCACCGCTGCCTGCAGCTTCCAGTCGATAAGGCCTTCGAGCCTGAGCATCGCGAGTCCTTCCATCGTCTGAATACTGGCCATGGCGACGGCTGTTACTGCAAGCGCGAGGGCGCAAAACGCAAGCTGGTCGAGTTCGGTACGCGGGATTACCGAGTTGACGAGGATACCGGTGACGAGCGGCATGACCAGTGACAGTAAACCCATCGCGACCACGGCAATAGCGATGCGACCGAAACTGCCGCTCGAATGGCGAAGCGAAAAGAGGAGAAGGTCGAAAAATCTAAGCCGCCGCGATGGCAATGGCGGATAGAACGTTACAGCCTCCGGAGCCAGCTCCGCCGCTAAGGAACGATCGACTTGACGGCGTGCTCCCACTTTTGAATCGATCATCGTGTAATGGCCTCTCGCACCACGGGTAAGTGCGACCGGATTTTGCTCCACACCGTGCCAGGCAACCAGCGGACCCACGTCCTGTTGCCACCATTCGCTCCGCAACAAGGTTCGACGAACGCGCAGTCGGGCGGCACGAGCGATCTCCATCACGTCGGCAAATTCCTGACGAGACGAAACAGGTCGGGGATTGATCTTAAACGGCACTCCTGTCGCCTCCGCGACCGTCCGGCAAGCGGCAAGCAGGGGATCCGAGGGACTTGCTTCTACTTCCGAATGGTCGACGCGGCGGACGACGACCGCTGAGAGGCGGTCGAAAGACTCAAAGGTCTGCGCGCTCGTAATCTCATTGCGACGAACGAGGCGCCGTTTCTCCCGGCCAATATCGCTCGCCAGCAAATCGCGGAGACCCTCTCTAGCGCAATGATGAAATTGATTGATGGCGCGCCAAAGCATCTGCCCATCCGGCATAACAGTGTTTGCGATGGCGGTGCAGGCGGATTGGCCGGCCTCGATCCACATGCCGCAGGTCAGCGGTAACGGCAAACCGCCCGCGACCAGCGCAGGTTCGAGTCCCATCAACTTCGCCGTACCAGCCTGCAAGGAGACCCAGACGATGCTTCGTCTCGGACCGCGGCACCGTTCGCCGGGCGGCATCTCGGTAACACCTTCGCCCGCTACTTCCCGCATCTCCCAGCTTGGATTGGGTCCCGCTATCAACCGGGCGAGTCGTGAAATCCACGTGGCGACGAGATCGGACGATCGAAATTCCTCCTGCGGCAGCAGTAGTGCTTCGGAATCTAGTCCCCCCACCGCAATCACTTGTATCCCGGCACCTCTGCTATCGGCGGTTTCTTGCAGATCAAGAAGAATCTCGCCGCTTTCGACCCGGAACAAATGATGCCGGGCGCTTTCGACGCCGCTTTCGCTAACGCTGACAGCGAAGACGTCGACGTGGCCTTTCGCTACCTGCAACACATGCCCCCAGTGGTCGAGAAGTCTCGGTTTACGGCTATCGAGAACAACGCGGATCGGCAGATCTGCCGCCGCCCGTTGATCGGCCACCGCAGGCGTTCCCTGGAATGCGGATTCGATCATTCCTGAGCCACGAGTTTCGCGTAAGCACCCTGACGCGTGATCAGTTGTTCATGGGTTCCCCGCTCGACGATCTTACCTTCTTCCAGCACGATGATCTCGTCACAGTCGCGGATCGTACTTAGGCGATGTGCGATGATGATGCAGGTACAGCCCCGCCGTCGCATATTGTCGTCGACGACCTTTTCGGTGATTGGGTCGAGCGCGCCGGTTGCCTCGTCAAGTACGATGACCGACGGATTGGAAACGAGCGCTCTCGCAATCTCAATGCGTTGGCGCTGACCGCCGCTAAAATTCGTGCCGCCCTCATTGATGTAGCAGTCATAATTTCCTGGTCGCATCGCGATGTCATCGTGAATGGCAGCATCCTTCAAAGCCCGCGAGAGTTCCGCTTCGGTTACGGTCGCGTCCCAAAGCGTCAGATTTTCTCGCGCCGTTCCCTCGAACAGGAAGACATCCTGGTCAACATAGGCAATCGAGTTTGCGAAGACCTGGCGAGGGATCTCTGGCAAGGTCCAACCGTCAATACGAATTTTGCCCTCCCAGGGCCTGTAAAGCCCGCATATGAGCTTGCCGAGTGTCGATTTTCCGCTGCCTGAAGCACCGACAAGCGCTACCCTGGAGCCCGACTTGATGGTGATGGAGAGGTCCGCCAGCAATGGCGGCTCTAGGATCGAATAGCCGAATTGAATGTTGCTCAGCTCGACCTCGCCGGCGAGCTTTGGAGGCAAGTAATCCCTCGCAACGACCCCTTGGCGGGAACTTTCGAGAGGATAATTGTAGACATCCTCGAGGCGCTCCAGGGCGCCCCTTATGGTTTGAAAGTTGCCGACATAGTTGACGAGCTCTGTGACAGGCCCCGAAAAACTTGCCATCAACGACTGAAATGCGACCAGGCTTCCAAGAGTCAGGGATCCTTCGATCACTCGCAAGCCCCCGATGCCGAGTATTGCAGCGACGGTCAGCCCAGCGAACAACGTCGGCAACATATCAAGGAGGATCGCGGAAAACCCAAGTTGCTGCTCTGCATTCAACGCCTTTGCCTGTATTCCTGCCCATTGACCAAAGGCCTCATCCTCCAGCCCGCTTGCCTTGAGGGTTTCGATGGTGCGCACGATGCTTACTGTCGCGCCCACAAGCTTGCCCTGTTCGATCGCCAGACTGCGGCTGAGATCCTGCCGGCGTCCGCCAACAAATCTCAAGGCGAGCACATTCATCAGCGACAGACTGACGCCGATTATGGCGAGCGGCACGTCGTAAATCGCCATCGCAGCCGCAAAGACGAAAATCGATATCAGATTGAGCGCGTTGGCAGCAATGCCACCCGAGAGCAAGCGGGAAATCTGCTCGTTCGCGCCTACGCGGCTTGCAATATCGCCCGCGTGACGCTGGGTAAAAAACTCGAATGGCAGTGCCATGACGTGCCAGAGAAATCTGCTAATCATGACCACGGCAAGCTTGGTTTGCAGCCTCAACAACAGCGATTGGCGCGCCGCAGTCAAGATTGCGTATAACAGCGCGGTCGCGGCCATGCCGATTAGCAGCGGAGCGACCCAGCTATCGGCGTGCTGGATCAGGATGTCATCGACAAAGATCTTTGAAAATCCTGCAGCTACGATATTGGGCGCGACAAGCGCGAAGCTAAGAATGACCAGCAGCCCGACTGCCTCCTTCGAATTACGCAACTCGCGTAGCAGCAGCCATAATCCTTGCGGCTTCTTGCCCAGTTTCTTGAAGGCCTCGGTTCGCTCTATGGTGAGTACAACTCCGGTGAACGCAAGATCGAGTTCGGCCATGTTGATTCGCCGCCTTCCAATCGCGGGGTCATTGATGAAGACGCGATCACCATGGACACCTTCCAGCACCACAAAATGATTGAAGTTCCAGTGGACGATGCAAGGCATCGGCAATTCGTGAAGCGCCGAAGGCTCCTTGCGGAACCCCTTGGCGGCGAGACCAAAGCCGCGTGCCGCCTTGATAATATTGCTAGCCTTGCTTC
Source organism: uncultured Alphaproteobacteria bacterium (assembly GCA_963722265.1). Lineage (GTDB taxonomy): Bacteria > Pseudomonadota > Alphaproteobacteria > Rhizobiales > Xanthobacteraceae > Bradyrhizobium. Next base: position 625,361 of record CAVRKR010000009.1, read on the forward strand.
CGTCGCGTGAAACCCCGCATGCTACACGGAGCTGCTCCAGCGGAATCCACGCGCCGTGATGAGCAAGCACGATCGCCAGAGCCGCGGCCCCACATTCTACCGCCTCCATTTGCAGGATTGTCGGTGTCCGCTTCATCCTGTAGCGCCGGCGCTTGTCACTGTCGCTCTTCGGATCTGACAGCGGCAGCGCTTTATCTGGCTAGGGTGGAGGGACATCATCCATCAAGACCCGTCAGTCTTTTCATGAGGGGCAATATTAGATCGATCGGGCGCTGCCTTCGCGTGGTAACTTCCGCCCGCATCAGCGTTCCACTGCTGAGACGGGTAGGTGGCCCTCTTCCAACCGCCCAGCGATACCCGCTAATGGTGGATAAGTCCTGCTCCAGGCTGACCCTCGCGGCGTAAGGTGCTCCCTCGCGTGAAAAGCGGGTGATGAGAGTGTCGTTGTGGAGCACTGCCGCCATGCCTTGGGGGGTAATGGGGAAATCTGAAACCGTCACCACAGTTCCGACCATCGTTCCGAATTCCTCCCGCTTCACGGTACTCGGCTCAATGCGGGCCTGCATTCCTGGCCGCACGCTCTTGCCTTGCTCGGTCGGAATATAGACGAGAGCCTCAAGCTTCGCGCCTTCGCCTTCGATGGCGATAACCGGCGTGCCGACGGTGAGCACCGAGCCCGCCGAGACCTTGATTTCAAGAACCCGTCCATCGATCGGGCTGATCACCTGGGTATTCTGATTCAACGCTTCGGCGAGCACGTTCATTTGCCGTCGTGCGTCATTCAAACTGAATTTCGATTGCTGAATTTCGTGCTCACGTTGTGTCTCCAGGTCCGTCTTTTGCGATCGCAGCTTCAGAATTTCGTTCTCGGTATCCTCCTTTCGCTGCTGTGCATCAGTAAGTTCGCGACGACGATCTTCCACATTCCGTCGGGTGGTGTATCCTTTGGTCAACAAGTCCTCAAGATTGCTAACATCGACCGTCAGATATTCGATACGCTGGTTGGTTGCCTTGATGACCTGATCAAAGGCTGCCTCTAGCTTTGCAAAGTTCTGGCTCTTCGACGCCAGTTCGCTGGCAACTTTCGACGTCAGGTCAGCATATTCACGCTCGCGTTCGTGGAAGACCTCTGTAGCACCGGCATAACGTTGCTGAATGTCGGTTTGGGCGATCTGCGCAATCGGCTGACCTCGCACGACGTGATCACCTATTGTGACGTTGATTGACGATAGCTGTCCGGCCGCATCGGAGACGGCGTCGACAACGCGTCCTCCATCGCTGACCAAAATACCGTCACCGAGCACACGCGTTGGAATTCGTCCGACGATGCTCCACGTCAGGGCAGCCGCCAGAACCAAACAAATCACGAACGTCAGAATCCAGTCGAATGGTTTGGTAATGCCTATAAGGTGGTCAAGTTGTTCGGGCGATGCGGCTCGCTGCAATGCGAGGGGACGGAATGTCCGTTGCGACAACTCAGTCACGCTCTAAATCCCCTGGTTTACGATCGAATCGCAGCCGGCATATTGAGGGCGTTCAGCGGACGGTTTCTGCCATAAAAGCAATATTTACCCGCTTCTCATGCCTCGATATTACACCAAAGGCATGGCCGAACAACTTGGGTATTGATCGAAAATGATCGGTAAAAAGGGGATCGTCCTACCGACGAGAACGGTCTATCCTTTCCAACCGACCCTAGCGGAGCAAGGCGGCTCGGATTATGCTTGACCCAGCCTCTTCGTCCGGGATTTTGTAATTATGCTTGCCAGATCAAAAAAGAAGTCGACCTGGGAAAGCCTGCTGGCAGGGCTATCCGTCACTCATTCCCGAGCCGATGCGTTTGTTGGGTCGACAAAGTCATTGTGCTTGGCGTTCACGGCGATTTTGCTCGTGACGAATGGATCCGGCGGCGCCGTCCTCAGTGAAAACGATTTAAAGAAGGTAGAGGAAATCAAGCCGCTGTTTCAGAATTTGATGGGGGACCTCGTTCAAACCTCCAAACGGCCGGACATTTCCGGCAATGACGCCGATTGTATCAAGTCGACGATCCAAGAGCTCCTTCAGATTTCGGGAGAGCTTTCTAGCTACGAATATTTGATTACAATTGAAAAAGAGATGACGGATTTTGGCGACAAAGATCCTACGCGGGACATCGTGAAATTTGCGGTCGACAAGACGAATACGATCCTTGCTGGCGAACGCAAACGTTTAACCCAATTGTCGGACCAGTGCACACGCTTTCCCTTGTCGTTTGGCAAAATTCAGCAAGCGCTCAAAGTCATCGATGCCACCACCGGTCTCCTGAGCTCGATTCAGATGCGTCTGTAGGTCGAAATGGCGCCTACGGCAACAAGGGAAAGGTCATTTGCCGTTTGGTCGTTCGGCCGCCCTTCTTGGGAAGGTGAGTTCGTAGACCGCGGCTGGATCGTGCAATTTATCAATTAAATCGGGATGATCGAAAAACACTACTGACGCCTTCCGGTAGGGCCAACTTTATTGGAGCCGCCGCCGCCGTTGTAGATTTCTCCTATGACAACCGGCCGATTTGGGTTGCCCTGGACTTCCCCTTCGAGAAATTCGTTCTTGAGGACCGGGATAATCCCACCTGACACCTTTTCTAGTCTAGTGCGAACTTCCGAAATGGGTCAAAATCGAAAGTCGGGCAACGCAAATGCGACTTTCGATCTACCCCTGAAAGCAGACATCAAGCGGACATAGCGGGAGGGTCCGAAAAGTGCCAACAGGCGACATCGCTTGGTTTGAAATGAATAAGGCCGCCAACTGGGCGGCCTCACGAAATCCAAAGCTTAGTTTTTTGCTCGAAAGCAGGCGGCTTAGCTCTCCGTCGGTGTATCATCACCGCCGCTGCTCCCTGACCAAGAAATTTTCGCTCCAGCCTGTCCTCCCGGTAGCTTCGCATCATAGCGAATAAACGCCCCGCCTGATGCCTTATCCAACTCTTGCTCGTTGAGTTCGTCCTTCGTGATCTTCGTCTTGTTCTGATCACCCTTAACCGGCGTCGCCTTATCTTCGGACGGCTTGTTCATTGTCTGCACTCCCATGTAAGACTTGCCTTTTCTAGCTCTCGCTGATCCCTTCGCGTCCATCGCGGGGCTTATTCGAGTTTTCCTTTATCTGTTTTGCAGAAGCCACCCGCGACCTTATCCAGCTCGTTCTCCGTCAGCGCTACGCTGCCCTTCTTGCTGGTCTTGGTCAGGCTGTCGGTCGGGGATATCTGCTTAGATTTCTCTTTTTCGGACTGCTTGTTCATTGTCTACACTCCCATTCCGGTGTGGACACCATTGTCCGCTATCGGTGAGCGCCGCAGGGGCCGCTCTATAATGTCTGCTCGATATCGAAAGAAAAGTCCTTGATTTCAAATTCCTTGGAAGTGGTGGTGGGTGCCTTGCCAGTGCCGCCAGCCACCTTGTTAAGCTCTTGCTCGTTGAGTTCGTCCTTCGCAGGGTTGAGCTTGTTCGGCTCGTCCTGAGGTGACGTCGCTTTATTTTCGGACTGCTTGTTCATTGTCTGCACTCCCATTTTGAAGCATCAAATCACTTTCCTGTTGGTGAAAGCTTCTCGTCACGAATGGGTCTAGCGCCCCCAGCCACCTTGTCGAGCTCTTGCTGCTTGAGTTCGTCCTTCGTGATCTTCGCCTTGTTCTGATCGCCCTTAACCGGTGTCGATTTGTTTTCAGACTGCTTGTTCATTGTCCGCACTCCCATGTGAGCATCAAACATCACAAAATCAAAAGCTTCTTTTGTCGCTTCAAACTTGAAGCGTCAAAGCTTCTTGGTGACTACTATCTCTGATACCGATGGAGCTGACCCTTCGCGGTCAGGAAGTTTCACTCCATCAATCTCCAAAAGGCCGCCAGACACCTTATTGAGTTCTTGCTCGCTGAGTTCGTCCTTCGCGGACTTCGTCTTGTTCTGCGTTGGTTTATTTTCGGACGGCTCGTTCATTTCGGCAGTGGATACCATTGTTCGCTATCCATGAGCGTAGACTAACGCCGATGGCGCGGCAATTACTGTAATGTGGATCACGAGGAGAGTTAGGTCAGCACATCTGACAGGGGCTGAAGAATGTGGGTCAATCGCTACCAAAATGGGCTGCCCGCGCCATGTCCGCTTTCCTCCCGAAAGCGATTGAAGTACGGACATCGACGAATGCCGGTTCAACGGCATTCGTCGATGCCTGTGCGTGCGGCAAAACCGTTTGGAACAAGCACGGCGACCACTTCCGTTCTAACTGTCAGCCCTTAAACGTCGGTTGGCGCGGGTGTATGCAGTCCTTAAAATCGTCGAAGTCCTTCCACGCGGGCTCAGGTGGGTCGCAGCCCGATCGCGGCGCGTATATCGAAGCATCGATCAATTGCATCGTCGGAATATAGCGCGGACAATTCGGAAAGATCGCTCGCGCAGTGACACGGACTACAAGCTGCGCGCCGACGGTCCGAGCAAGCAGCGGATCTTCGCGACTGACCGTTGCCGTTCCGTTGACGCGCAGGCGCTGAGGTTTTCCGTGCATGGCGATGAAGAGCATCCCTACTTCGGCATTTGCCAGAATATTGCCCAAGCTCTTAAACATGCCGTTGCCGTCGTAGTCGGGGAAGGCCAGCTCAGACGGCCCGGTGATAGCTACGAACCCAGGCATGCCGCCCTTAAAGGAGCAATCAGGCCGCCCCTCGGAATCTGCCGTCGCGAGAAAGAAATACGGCGCACTCTCTATAAATTCCCGATCGTCGGATGTGAACTGTTTGCGTGTAAATGTCTCTAGGCGGTCGGAAATCCGGCGGCTGTCGAACTGATCCTGCAGCCAGCGATTACCCGCGTGATACATGGTGCTCTCGGCCATCACTTCTCTCCTCGGTCACACTTCAGAGGGGCAGATGTTAGACGTCCGTGGGTAAGTGTAGCACCAATTGCGAGTTTAACTCCGCGGGTCGCTCCACAATTTCCGAACTGGGTGGTTTTCAGACTTCGAGCCGCGTTGCAGCCAGGTCCGTTGATACCCCAACAACCGACATGGGGCGACTGCATCGGCATATCGGTTTTGTGCCATTTCCAAACTCATGCACTGCAACAAAAGCGACGTACACGTCGCCTTATACCGCCTCCATATCAGATTGACTTGGCAATGTAAGGGAAAGCTGTGACGGATTTGACGAGCTCTGGATTGCGCTCGATGTAGAGAACTGCCTCCCTGAGTTTTGCACGCACGGCGTTGATGGATTTGAGGGCGAGGTTCTTGAATATCTTTTCGCGGATTTCGTCCCAGAGGTTCTCCTTCGGGTTCAACTCCGGCGAATAGGGTGGCAGGAACAGAAGCGAGATGTTGTCGGGGACCGCGAGCAAGCCGCACTGATGGTTGGGGGCACCGTCGAGAACCAGGAGAATGTGTTGCCTGCGGTACTTTCTGGATAGAACGTCGAGGTAGATCTGGAAGCAGACAGTATCCGATGCGGGCATGATCAGATAGACGCACTTTCCATCCTTGGGGCAGACCGCGCCGTATAGGTAGATGTATTGGCGAATGAGTTGCGCGGCAACCTCGGGTCTGACACCAGTTGGAGCCCAGCAAGGCCGGGGGCGGTTCATGCGTCCGAAACGCGCTTCGTCGGCGAACATGACACGTAAGCGACGACCGCGCTTGGCCGCCGCCCGCTTGGCCTTCCTTACAGCATCACGAAAGCCGTTTTTTTAAAGGCGTCTTGCGCCGCAAGGTTCCGCTTGGGATGGAACGGACGCGGCATCAGCTTACGCCAGCCATGCCGATGCAGCAGATTGTACACCGTGCTGTCACTGGTCGGGTGCCCGATCGCCTCTTCGTAAGCCGTCTTGAGATCGTGGATGTTCAACAACTCGCCGGCTCCTGCAGCATGGGCAAAACGCGCCAGCAAGGTCTTTTCCTCGGCCAAGGTCATGTTCTCGCGCTTGCGTCCGCCGTTCGCCCTGGGCTTGAGTGCCTTTATGCCCCCGTCATCGTAAGCCATATGCGCGCGGTTTACTGTGCTCAGCGAAACGCCCATGGCCGCCGCAATCGCCGGCTGCGTCATCCCGCCCTCGCGCAGCAGCACCATCTGGATGCGCTCTCGCTGCGTCGACGGGAGCTTCCATCGCAGCGCCGTCTGGAGCCGCCGGACCTCGGCTTTATTGCATTTGACCATCTGCTCCTCCCGAATCAGATGGTCACAGCAAATCACACCTCAAATCCCGAAAACAACTCCCCCATCGACCGCATTCTCCGGTAATAAATACGCCAATTCATGCTGTTCTGGAGCCGGTATTAGAAGACATTCCCCGTCATCGGAGCATCGTGAAGTCGGTCACAGACTGCGGGGTTGGGGCGTGCTATCGTTCGTAATTATCGAGTGCGCGTGACCCCCAATGGAGGGGTCCGATGGCGATCAACATCGCAAGACGGCAATTCATAGCCGTGCTCGGCAGCACGGCGGCGGTTCTTTGGCCGCTCATAGCACGTGCGCAGCCCGCGCGTGTGCGGCGGATTGGCGTGCTGATGCCATATGCCGAAAACGATACTGACGCAAAGGCCCAACTCTCCGAATTTATAGGGGGACTTGCGCAGTTGGGTTGGAACGATGGCCGCAACGTTCGGATTGACGTTCGCTGGGCCGCCGGCAGTATCGATCGGACACGGGTGTTCGCGAAAGAGTTAGTCGATCTGCAGCCCGACGTTATCCTCGCACACTCAACTCCGGCGACCGCTGCACTTCAACGGGAGACGCGCACGATCCCGATCGTATTCGTAGTTGTTTCCGACCCGGTCGGTGTTGGCTTCGTTGCCGGCCTGCCGCGTCCAGGAGGGAATATTACCGGCTTCATCCATATGGAAGGCTCGTTAGGTGGCAAGTGGCTGGAGCTGCTTAAAGATATCGCGCCCGGTGTCAAACGCGCCGCAATCATGTTCAATCCCGACACGGCTCCGTACGCCAGATCATATTACGTGCCGTCATTCGAGGAGGCGGCCCGCTCGTTCAATGTAACGCCGACTGTGGCATCCGTTCACAGCGAAGCTGAAATCGAAACAGTTATAGCGTCGCTTGGGCGCGAACCCGGCGGTGGCCTCGTTGTCCCGGCGGACACCTATTCGACCGTCCATCGCGAGCTAATCATATCGTTGGCGGCCAAACACAATGTGCCGGCCGTTTATTTCGACAAATACTTTGCTAAAGACGGCGGATTGTTCTCTTACGGACCTGACCAGATCGACATCTTTCGTCGCGCTGCCGCCTACGTCGACCGCATCCTCAAAGGCGAGAAGCCCGCCGATTTGCCGGTGCAGGCGCTCACCAAGTACGTCATAGTGCTCAACCTCAAGACCGCCAAGGCACTCGGCCTCACCATCCCGGAAAAGCTGCCGGCCACCGCCGACGAGGTGATCCAGTAGCGTTTCCGACATGGTCATGGTGGGGCCACGAAGGTTACGCCTCGCCCCGTACTCAACAGCGTTTCGACTGCTGCGCTGCGTGATCTTTTCTGGCCGCGGGTCCGGAGTGGGTCAAAAACGGAAGTCGGCATTCGTAACCGGCAAGTTTGCTTTGCCCCCAGGAGCGGACATGGTCGGCTCGACCGTTGAAAAACCGATGCGGACGTTTGCCGCGTCGGAAGCCGGAGACGATGAGCCAAGTGTGCATACCGCGTGCACAGAATCCTAGATCGAAGAAAAGCTTAGCATTTGCGGGCACCCATACGTGATTGAAGATTATGGGGTCAGAAAAGCTCTTGAAGAAAATACGGGACCGGGAAATCTAGCGTAAGGGTCTGGCAGCGACCTGCTGTTTGCAGTATCCACGCTCGCTGCTTAGGTTTTGATTGTTCTACAAGCGGTTGTGCGATCTGCCGTGCCGTGGAAGCTCCCGTAAGGGCAATCCAGGGCACCAACGCGACATTTCAACGTTGGAGAGGCGGCACCCCGTGACGGTCAAGCGCGTGCTGTCGCGTCTGGGATGAGGCCAGCCCGCCGGGACCTCGTCAGGATAAAGAGGGTACTTAAAGGCAAACGCTCAAGGGTAGTGCCGAGAGACGGCCGCGCGCTTCTCTTACCCTCGCGGCAGATGCCCCTCCACCGATGGTTGATCTACGGGTAGAGACGCCCACGGCCGTCAAGACTTCGTGAAATGTGAGGTGGGCAACACGCGCTCCCGAGCGCACAGGCCATGTTGGACGGAATTGATGAGGGGACCTTGTGCATCAAGACACGTGACCGAGGCGCAGTCGCCTCGACCCCAACGTCCAACCCAATGGAGACGACCATGAAGACAGCTCTCACCATCTTCGGCGCGCTGTTGATTTCAGGAATGGCGGTTCAAATGGCAGCGGCGTCCGAGCACCACCGGAGCAAGGCCTACTTCGGCCGCGACCTGTCGGATTTTCGCGGAACCTATAATCTTGTGAACGGGCCGATCTACGTCACCCCACGAGCCGACGCGGACAGCTTCGACTTCCGTGGAAGGGACCCATCTTGGGTCGGCGGCAAAGACCCGTCGCTTAATCCTGCTGGAAACTGATGAACTTCGTAGATAGGCGCTGAGGCAGCATTAGCGCTGGCTTCGCAAAGGCCGAGTTTTTTCTTTTTACAGTGCAACGTACCCCACCCTAGGGCGGGTGGGGTAGTTGAAGCGCCAATTAGCGTCAAAGCCTTCTGATCAGCCTTTGGGCTGCAAACTGAGCGTCAGACTCGGTCGCGTAGTCATCGACGCTGCGCACCTTATCGCCCTGAACGACCATCCCAGAGCCGATCTTCCGGATGATGGCCGCGCGCCAGTGTCCCGGCTTGCGCTCGTAGGTGACGATAGAAAACTCCGAAATGTCAGCCATTGAATCGCCTCGGAAGGCAAGCTCGCGCCCGCTAGTCGGCGATGTCAACGCCTGAATGAGATTGCGCCCGGTGTCGTGCCAGTTCCTTCATGCCTATAAAATGATCTTGAATGATGTCGCGCCTCGGGCTTCCCTCTAAAGGCATGGTCCTTGAGGAGCCATCGAGCGTAACACCGCTCGCCCGTTCTTCATCCACATGCTCGAAGCCCCTGTCGGCCAGCGCCGGCAGGGGTTTGCTTTTCGTGCATAGGCCTCTTTGGCCCGGCTGACATCAGGTAGGCGGCTCATTGTTGTCGCGCCACACACTGATGGCGATAGCCGCCGCTGCGACCAGAATGGCCAGTGGCATCCAATACTGGATGTGGACGCCTAAGACGTCGAACCCCCCGACAAGCTCATCCAAGGCCGTTTCCTCTTGTCGGAACGTGGCCGACCTGCGGAATATTATATTGTGTTCCGATCGCTCGTCATTCGACTTTTAGGTGGAAGTGTCGCGCCTTTTCGCGTTGGAAGCATCCAATCGCGCAGTCCACAATCCTCTTCTTCGCCGTACCATACTCGGCCACGTGAACCGTGAACTTGCCATGATCCATCATAAGCACGGCAAGATCCTCGACCGTCTCACACCCTGGCCACATGTGAAGTTCGCGCAAACATTCGCGCGTCAACTCTTCCCGGGTGATCCCGGTCGTGAACCTCACAAACGCCATGGCAGCGCACCCCCGCCGCATGATGAGCGGAACACCGCGCTATGCCGGCCAATATTGGGCTATATGGCCGTTACGGGGTCAAACTCGGAAGTCGGCGGTCGCAATCGTGAGGTCCGGTTTACCCCCGAAAGCAGACTCAACTCGGTCATCGCGGCATGTCCATTCGGTACCAATAGGCGACATGGTCGCACTATGGAAAGCCCGGAAGTTGGGATAGCTTTGCACGGGGGCTAACAAAAGAACGCCGGGGAATAACTCATGGATTTGAAAATTCGTGATAAGGCTGCAGTTGTCACGGGGGCGAGCCGCGGAATTGGAAAGGCGATCATCGAGCAGCTCGCCAAAGAAGGCGTGCGGATATTGCTTGTGGCGCGGGACGGCGCGGCGCTGGTGGAGGCGGCGCGCGAAATTTCAGATCGGCACAAGGTCGCTGTTGCCGTTCACGCCGTCGATCTGTCTCAACCCAACGCCGCCGCCGACGTCGTCAATGCCGCCATGGCGGCGTTGGGTGGCATCGACATTCTGGCGAATTGCGCCGGCGCCACTAAGCGCGGCGACTTCTTCTCACTCACCGACGATGACTGGGCGAGCGGCTATGCGCTGAAGTTTCACGGTAGCGTGCGCATGTGCCGCGCGGCTTGGCCGCATCTCGAAAAGCGGAATGGTTCGATTATTAACATTGTCGGCATCGGATCGTGGACACCGAGCGCGGACTTTACTATCGGTGGTTCCGTCAATTCAGCGCTCATCAATCTTACCAAGGCCCTGGCCGACCTTGGCCGGAAGCGCGGCGTGCGCGTTAACGCCATCAATCCCGGCTATATCGAGACCGAGCGTTTGACGCGCCGCATCGATGGCATCGTCGCCGAGGGAAAGAAATCCCGCGATGAGGCTGTTTCTGAGCTTTTGCAGACGCTCGGAATCTCTCGCTTCGGGCGGCCCGACGAGATTGGAAGGCTTGTTGCGTTCTTGGCCTCACCCGTCTCCGATTACATTCAAGGCGCAACACTGGACATTGATGGAGGAGCGACGAGGGGAATTGAGAAGGAAGAGGGATACTGAACAGGCGTGATTGATCACGAACAAAATCTAGGGAGGAGACATCGTGGCATTCAATAAGATGGCGCTGTTGCCAACTCTTTCGGTAGCTCTTTCGCTTGGAGCGTTGTTTAGCGGCGACGTTGCACAAGCGCAGGCCCTGAAACCTGAAAAGGCGAATTTTACGCTAGCGATAGGTGGGGTATCGGCTCAAATGTATTTTCTGCCTGTCGTTCTCGCTGATCGGCTCGGTTATTTTGAGGAGGGGGGCCTGAAGGTCAACATGATCAATACAGGCTCGGGTACGAAAGGCCTGCAGGCTGTCGTCAGCGGCGGTGCCGATATGACGGCGGGTTCATTCGAGCATGTCATACAGTTGCAGGGGCGTGGGCAAGATATCAAAGCCATCGTTAAATTCGGCCTCTATTACGGCAATGTGCTCGGCGTCGTTAGTCACCGCGCCAAGGATTACAAATCGCCGGCAGATATGAAGGGATGGAAGATTGGCGTTTCCGCTACGGGTGCTTCGAGCCAATTCTTTGTTGCGTTACTGCTCGCCAAATATGGCGTGAAGTCGAACGAGGTGTCGTTCATTGGGGTGGGTCAAGGTCCGGCCGGAATCGCGGCAGTGCGTACAGGCAAAAATCTCGACGCCATTGCGGTGACCGATCCAACGATAACTGAACTTGAGAATTCCAAGGATATTATCGTGGTGGCCGATAGTCGCAATCTCAAGGGCACTATCGAGGTCTATGGCGGTGAAACCATTTCTGGCGTTCTTTAATACTAGGGAGGATTTCATCAAGCAGAATCCCAATACGGTTCAGGCGACCGCCACCGCGATCATACGGGCACTCGAATGGATCAAAAAGACGAGCATCGATGAAGTGATGGCGAAAGTGCCACAAGAATTCTGGGCCGGCCGCCCCGAGCTTTACAAGGTGATGCTCGAGAAGAATATCTCGAGCTTCGAGAATGATGGGCGTATTTCGCCCAAAGCGACGGAGGTTACGCTCGACTTCTTGCGCAAGATTGATCCCGCTCTTCGCGATGTCACGCTGGATCTTACCAAGACGTATGAAGGACGCTTCGTCGAGAAAGCGCGCACCGACCTAGGCTTGAAGTAATTCTAAGTCGTTGAACAGCAATTTCTTCCGTTCATGCGCAGAATGGGTCAATTTCGGAAGTTGGCGCTCCTAACCGCGAGGTCGGCTTTGCCACCACATCCGGACTCATGCACCGCAGCGGGTATCGGCACTGCCTTAGCCTGGTTGCAAGCCCTTCGATTTGAACACGGGAGCTGCGGCCGGGCTTTTCAGGAACAGGATGAACGACATCGCAGCCTCGGCTGCCTTGCTGTTGGTGCCGATTCCCGCGGTGAATTCCGTCACCTTTGCGAACTCCCCTGGCAATGGCCCTATTAATTGCGCGCCCGACACGGGCACAATCTCCGAGGTCTGTCCGATACCGATTTCAGCTTCGCCCTTGGCGACAACGTCGGCAGCCTGAGCACCTGGCACGAGAATAGTCTTGGATTTTAGTTGCGCGCCTATTCCAAGTTGATCTACGACATGCGCGAAATGGACTCCACTTGCTCCGCCTTTAGCGGGATCCGCATAAACGATAGATTTGGCAGCGAGCAGCGAACGCTTCAACGTATCGGCCGAACTGATGTCCGGTTTCGGTGAACCCGCGCGAACCACGACCGCCACTGCCGTGCTCGCAACATCTGCGATGCTGCCCGGCACAAATTTTTCCTGCTTCTGCAGTTCGTCCATCGCTGGCCGCGACAGAATGATGACGTCAGCGGCTTCGCCGGCGACAATTCGCTTTTTGATATCGACGATCAGGCTGTAGCCAATTTTGAGTTTCTTCCCGGTAGTGCGCTCGAATTGCGGACCAAGTTCGTCCAGTGCCGATTTTAGCGCTACCGAGGTCAGCACGGTGACTTCGAGAGGCTCCGCAACGGCTCCTTCGACCGCTGCGATGGATAATAGCGATACTGCTGCCATCGCAGGCGCAAGTCCTGATGCAAATGAACGCTTGGTCATGGTCATCCTCCCCCTATCATCGTGCTACGCTCAAATGTCTGTTAAGTGCCAATACCGGAAGTCGCGGACTTACTCCACCACCTCGTCGGCGAGCAGGAGCAGATTATTTGGAACGGTGAGGCCGAGAGCGTTTGCACTTTTGAGGTTGATGACGAGATAGAATTTAGTCGGTTGCTCGACCGGAATATCGCCTGGACGTGCTCCCCGCATGATCTTGTCGATGATCTCAGCGGCGCGCCTGAACAAATCCGGGTAGTTTGGTCCATAGGCCATGAGCGCTCCAGCTCGAGCTGTTTCGCTTATTGAGGCCGACGTCGGTAAGTTGGTGTCGAGCACGAGTGAAACGACGCGGGGGCGATTGCCATCTAGCAGGCCAGCATCCGCGAGATAAACCGCATCAACCTGACTTTTGAAGACATCAAAGGCGGGCTCGAGATCGGCAGCTACATGCACGCCCCTCCGCAGGAGCGTAATTCCGAATTGGCGAGCCGCAGTCTCAACATTATCGGCTTCGCGCAGGCTTGGGGGATAGGCTGCATCATACAGGATTCCTAACTTGCCGAGACCTGGAACGATTTCGCGGAGGAGTTCAACCCGCTTGCTTCCGATTTCCGCTTGTTGAACGGACATTCCAGTCACGTTGCCGCCCGGGTGCGCGAAGTCAACGACCAGCCCAGCCGCTACTGGGTCAACCGCTGGCACAAAAACGATAGGAATTGAAGCAGTCGCCTGCTTCATTATGACCGCAGCCCCTCCGTAGGTTACAATCAGATCAACTTTCTTGCTGACTAGCTCTGAGGCGATTTCGACGACACGGTCTCGCCGACCCTCGGACCACCGATACTCGACTTGGAGCGTGCGTCCCTCAATCCAGCCAAGTTGGTTCAGTCGCTCAACAAGAGCGGCAGCCCAGCGACCATATGCGGCCGGCGTGTTTCCAACGATCACAATCGTCCGAAGCTGCTCTTGCGCTCGAGCTTCGGGCGTGAATATCGCAGAAGTCCCAAGAAGCCAAATGAAGTCGCGGCGTTTCATGGCGGCAGTGTGCGCTCTAGTTTCGATGTCCGAAAGGCGTTGAGGGCGGTCCGGTGAACTATCTTTGGTGGTCGCCGACGTCCGGTTGGGGTCGTCAAAACCGGTCCTGACGAACCTAAAACGAGACTTCCGAAATACTCCTGATAGCGGACATCGCCAGCCAGACCCGCCACGTCAGTTTCGTGCCAGGAGGCGACATTTGCTGTGCAGCAATCTGGGGCGGCTGAACCCCTATTTGGAGCGTCAGGCGGCCGCTGGCCGCGTGAGAAGGAGCAGATTAAGGACGAACTGCGGAGCATCCGCTTCTCGCTGCTGTCCAAGATCACGCTCAAGGATGGGGCGCGGACACAGGATATCCAGTTAGCAAGAGCTGTTAGTCTTACAGAAAAAAAGCCCTGACGACGAATGTGGCGATTTCTTTGCGCGTGATCGTGTTTGTCGTGGACACCGGCTTTGTCGTGGACACCGGCTTTTGACCGAGCGGCCCGTTTACAAAGAGGCCACCTGAAACAGCGTCGAGGTCGTCGGTCGTCAGTTCAAAAATATCACTGTTCGACTTGGTCAAGTTCAGTCTCCTGTGTGTCTTTCGGTGAGGACCATTCCTCAGCTCGTGCCTTTAGGGGTACGCCAATCTGAGCAAGCCATCTGTGCTGAGCCTCACGCTCAGAAGTGACAACGATTGCTGCTCGAGTGATCGGCGTCACGCAACCCGTAAACGGGGCCACCCACTCAACGAGCCTGATGTCTCATTGGGGTCAAAAGCGCCGGTTTGACCCTCTGCCAGCCACTTCCGGTCCACCCTGATCAACGGACATCAACAGACCGGCCCGGTTGGTCCGGTTGGTGCCACAAGCCGACATGTGCACCCTCATGCCGCCAACTCGTCGAGCAGGGTCTTCGCCTGCTTCAGGTCCGGCGTGTCGAAACCCTCGGTGAACCAGCCGTAGACTGGAGCGAGAAGTTCTCGGACCTGATCCCGCTTCCCTTGATCGCACCACAGCCGCGCCATGCTCATGAAAAGCGTGCAGCTCCCAGGACTTCGCCTGCTGTGGACGCGCGACGTCGCCGTCTTTACCGGTGATCTCATACCGCCTCCATATCAGATTGACTTGGCAATGTAAGGGAAAGCTGTGACGGATTTGACGAGCTCTGGATTGCGCTCGATGTAGAGAACTGCCTCCCTGAGTTTTGCACGCACGGCGTTGATGGATTTGAGGGCGAGGTTCTTGAATATCTTTTCGCGGATTTCGTCCCAGAGGTTCTCCTTCGGGTTCAACTCCGGCGAATAGGGTGGCAGGAACAGAAGCGAGATGTTGTCGGGGACCGCGAGCAAGCCGCACTGATGGTTGGGGGCACCGTCGAGAACCAGGAGAATGTGTTGCCTGCGGTACTTTCTGGATAGAACGTCGAGGTAGATCTGGAAGCAGACAGTATCCGATGCGGGCATGATCAGATAGACGCACTTTCCATCCTTGGGGCAGACCGCGCCGTATAGGTAGATGTATTGGCGAATGAGTTGCGCGGCAACCTCGGGTCTGACACCAGTTGGAGCCCAGCAAGGCCGGGGGCGGTTCATGCGTCCGAAACGCGCTTCGTCGGCGAACATGACACGTAAGCGACGACCGCGCTTGGCCGCCGCCCGCTTGGCCTTCCTTACAGCATCACGAAAGCCGTTTTTTTAAAGGCGTCTTGCGCCGCAAGGTTCCGCTTGGGATGGAACGGACGCGGCATCAGCTTACGCCAGCCATGCCGATGCAGCAGATTGTACACCGTGCTGTCACTGGTCGGGTGCCCGATCGCCTCTTCGTAAGCCGTCTTGAGATCGTGGATGTTCAACAACTCGCCGGCTCCTGCAGCATGGGCAAAACGCGCCAGCAAGGTCTTTTCCTCGGCCAAGGTCATGTTCTCGCGCTTGCGTCCGCCGTTCGCCCTGGGCTTGAGTGCCTTTATGCCCCCGTCATCGTAAGCCATATGCGCGCGGTTTACTGTGCTCAGCGAAACGCCCATGGCCGCCGCAATCGCCGGCTGCGTCATCCCGCCCTCGCGCAGCAGCACCATCTGGATGCGCTCTCGCTGCGTCGACGGGAGCTTCCATCGCAGCGCCGTCTGGAGCCGCCGGACCTCGGCTTTATTGCATTTGACCATCTGCTCCTCCCAAATCAGATGGTCACAGCGAATCACACCTCAAATCCCGAAAACAACTCCCCCATCGACCGCATTCTCCGGTAATAAATACGCCGATTCATGCTGTTCTGGAGCCGGTATCAGCTCTTCGTGACGGCCACGCAGTCGATCTCGATATCGAACGGACCGGTCCACTCCGGGACGCAGAAGAAGATTCGGGCAGGCGGGTTATTGGGGAAGTAGCGTTTGTAAATCTCGTTGAAGGTCTTGAAGCGCTCGGCGGATATGCAGAGCACGTTGCACTTCAGCACGTGATCGAGGTCCGACCCCGCCGCCTCCAGGGCTGTCTTCATTTGTTCGAGGATGCGCTCGGCCTGGCGCTCGAACGGCGCATGCTGCAGGAGTTCGCCGGTGTCCGGGTCGAAGGGCGGCATGCCGGACATGAACACCATGTTCCCAGGTCGGGTGCAGACCGAGACGGGAGCGCCCCATTTCTCAAAATTGGTGCTGAACGGTTCGACGCGGATGATCTCTCGTTCCATGGCCTTCCTCCTTTAAGGTCGCTTCAGATGATCAATTCGACTACTACATCGTTTGCACGAGGGCTGTGTTGTGCGTCACAGCAATTTGACCGCCAATGTCGCTGATGGGTCAAAAGCGCCAGTTTGACCCCCTGCCAGCCACTTCCGGTCATCCCCGAACAACGGACATCACCTGACCGCCACGGTTGGTCCGGTTCGTGCCGACCCAGGAACCGGTCCTGATTAGCTTCAATGAAGGAACATAATCGGTCATCCGCCGTTCATTGGCGATGGTGGGTTCCAATTTTTCATTAGCCGTCGTTTTGGCCGCGATAGTCATATGCCCTGTTCACGCGGAAACCGGGCGTGCCGCGTTCTACGGCGGCGGCCGCACAGCGAGCGGCGAGGTCACCGGACCAACGGGACTGACGGCAGCCCACAGAACGTTACCTTTCGGCACGATGGTGCTGGTAACCAACATCCACAATGGCAAGTCTGTTGTCGTGCGGATTACAGATCGCGGGCCGTATGGCCGTGGTCGCATCATCGATGTAAGCCGCGCCGCAGCGGTTCAGCTCGATATGATCGGCAGCGGCACGGCAACGGTCAGCGTCGAGCGGCAGTAGACGGATATGCGGGTAGCTCGGACTGTCCTTACGTCCGCTCTTGACCGCACAACAAACTCAACCCCGACATCACGCCATCTCCGATTTGTGCCAACAACGGAAGTGAAGCGGCCTATTCGATCACCTCATCGGCGCGAGCGAGTAGCGACGACGGAGTTGTCCAAAAATCAGCATTTGCGAGAGTTTTGGCGTCGTTCGATTTTCGACTTTTTCAACAGTATCGGTCAAACTGAGATCTCGACCCATGTACCGCCAAGTCTGCTGTACCACCATGACCAGAATCGTCTGCCAGACCAACTGCTTCCGAAAAATGCCTGAACGGACTACCGACATTGATTAGGTGCGGATATCCCGGTGCTACTGCGAGCACGATCCGAAGCCGATGCCAGCGCGATCAAGATCATTGAGGTTGGCAACTGCGTGGCTCAGCTCCTCAGCTGGCCGGCTTAACCGCCCATTTACCATAATTGTTCATGATGTTGCTGGTAGTGATCCGTAAGGGGCCTTTGAACGAGATGGCGCAGCGCAATCTAAGAGCAGTCAGCAGAGACGAGAACGTCCTTAGCTTTGCTCGGCCGTCGGTACCCGATAGCGGTGCGACAGCTCTCAATCTTGTGTACCAAGCGGCGGAAGTATTCCGCAGCATCGAAGATCGTGCCAGAGAGACCGAAGCCCGCGCGCAGTCACTGTGCAGGAGCGCAGCAGAGAGACTTAAGTACGCCGAAAAGCGGATCGAGGCTGCCGAGCGAGCACGACGAGAACTCATCACTGAGGCCGAATGCAAGCTACAGGACGCGTCTCGAGCTTTAAAGCAGGCCCAATCGCGCACCGAAGCCGCCGAAGATAAGCTAACGGCGATGGAGTTCCGTGCCCAAGCGGCCGAAGCCGAAGCACGAGAGGCCAAGGAGGCGCTCGCGCTTGTTGAGGAAGCTATCCGCAGACGGCTCCTTTGCGCAAACCCGGAAGCTGATACCAGGTTGGGCGCAGTAGCCTGACCGGTCAGGCAGCCCGCACTGCAATTTGCCTATTCCCGGTCCGGTCCAACGCGCACCACTTGCTTGCCGAAATTTGCGCCTTTCAGGAGACCCACGAAGGCGCCCGGTGCGGTGTCGAGGCCTTCTGTGACAAACTCCTTGTACTTGACCTTGCCCTCGCGCACCCACTGCGACATGTCACGCAGGAATTCTCTATGACGCGCCGCGAAATCGCTGACAATGAAGCCGCAGAATGTTAGCCGCTTGGTTAGGATCGCGCGCATCAGCGAGGATGCCCATTTCGGCGGTTTCGCCTCGGTGTCGTTGTAATGTGCGATCAGGCCACACACGGGTACGCGCGCGAAGGCGTTGAGAAGCGGAAATACGGCATCGAACACCGCGCCGCCTACATTCTCGAAGTAGACGTCGATTCCTTTCGGGCATGCGTTCTTGAGCTTGGCTGCGAGCTTGACGTCGCGGTGATCGAGGCAATCGTCAAAGCCGAGCTCTCTCTTGACGTAGTCGCATTTTTCCTTGCCACCAGCGATGCCAATCACGTGTGCGCCCTTGATTTTCGCGATCTGGCCGACCGCCGAGCCCACCGCACCCGACGCCGCCGCCACCACGACGGTTTCGCCCGCCAGCGGCTTGCCAATTTCGAGCAAACCAAAATAGGCCGTCATCCCAGGCATGCCGAGCACGCCGACAGCGGTCGAGATAGGCGCGAGGTTCGGATCGATCTTGCTCAGCCCCTGGCCGTCTGACAGGGCGTGTGTCTGCCAGCCGACGCGCGACAGCACGATGTCGCCTTTTTTGAACGTGGCATTATTTGAGGTGATCACCTCGGACACCGTACCACCTTCCATCACTCCGCCGATCTGGACCGGTGCCGCGTAAGACGCCGCATCACTCATTCGCCCGCGCATATAGGGATCGAGCGACAACCAGATCGTGCGCAACAGCGCTTGCCCCCTTCCGGGCACGGGCACCGGATATTCCTCGACGCGGAAGTCGGATGGCTTCGGCTCGCCCATAGGACGCGATGCCAGAACGATGCGCTTGCCTTGGGGCATGGGTGCTTCCTCCACGATTAACTGCTGATCGACCCCACCGCACCTTAGCGGCTAAGATGCGCGTTGTGAAACAGGCGGAGACCGCCAGGCGAGGCGCAATCTTACCTCGGGAGATCTGCGCTGTGTCTCGGCAACGGGACTGAGGGCATCGTAAGGTGCGCTGACCGCAGCGCAGAAGTCAGCAGAGGGCATAGTGGGCGGCGTGTGCCGCTGAAGGCCCGAACGGTGGAAGAGGCTAGTAGAGCGGCGATCTCGTGCGAACCATGCGGCAGAAGGATCAGAGCGAACTGAACTTGGGCACCAGAGCGGAGGGTGAAGCCCGAAGCGCTGCCGCCCGAGAGACCGAAGCCTGCACGGCGAGAACCTGTCTCGAACGCCCGGCGGTCGCTGGACCGTCGATGGAAGCAGTAGTCGAGCGTGAGAACCTGACGGGAGCGTTGGCGCAAGTGAAGCGCAACAAGGGAGCGCCCGGGATCGACGGCATGACTGTCGAGGACCTGGGTCCTTACCTGAAGGAGCACTGGCTCACGATCCGAGCCCAGCTACTCGAAGGCACCTACAAGCCGCAGCCGGTGCGGCGAGTGGAGATACCGAAGGCATCGGGCGGCTTGCGGCCGCTCGGGATTCCGCCGGTGCTCGACCGCTTCATCCAGCAGGCGGTGATGCAGGTGCTGCAGGCGGACTGGGACGGAACGTTCTCCGAGACGAGCTTCGGCTTCCGGCCGGGCCGCTCGGCGCATCAGGCGGTGGAACGGGCGCAGGCGTATATCGCGTCCGGGCACGCCGTTGTCGTGGACCTCGACTTGGAAAAATTTTTCGACCGGGTCAACCACGACATTCTGATGGGGCTGGTTGCCAAGCGGGTTGCTGACAAGCGTCTCCTGAGGCTCATCCGCGCCTTCTTGAATGCGGGTGTGATGGAAGGAGGTCTGGTCAGTCCGGCGGAAGAGGGTATGCCGCAAGGCGGTCCGCTCTCGCCGCTGTTGTCGAATCTGATGCTGGATGTGCTGGACAAGGAACTGGAAAAGCGCGGCCACCACTTTGTGCGTTATGCCGATGACTGCAACATCTATGTCCGCAGCCGGAAGGCGGGAGAGCGGGTGTTGGCCGGCATCGAGAAGTTCCTGGAAAAGCGCCTCAAGCTCAAGATCAACAAAGCAAAGAGCGCGGTTGCCAAACCGAGCGTTCGCAAGTCCCTGGGCTTCAGCTTCAGTGGCGGGAAAGAGCCGCGGCGTCGCGTTGCGCCGCAGGCGATCGCCCGCTTCAAGGCGAAGGTTCGGGAGCTGACGCGGCGCACGTGCGGAAAAAGCCTCGCGCAGATCGTCAAGGAGCTGTCGGTCTACCTGGTTGGGTGGCGCGGCTACTTCGGCTTCTGCCAAACCCCGTCGGTATTGCGTAAACTTGACCGCTGGCTCAGGCGGCGGCTGCGTGCCATCGCCTGGAAGCAATGGAAGCGTGGAGACACTCGTTTTGCAGAGCTGCGACGCCGTTGCGTCGGCCGGGATCTGGCGGCGCAAACCGCCGGCAGCCCACATGGCCCTTGGCGGCTCGCAAACAGCCCCGCGCTTACCATCGCGCTGCCAACCGCCTTCTTCGCTTCACTCGGCTTGGTTTCCATCGCGGAAAAGCGACATGCATAATCCGCTGAACCGCCGGATACGGACCCGTATGTCCTGGTGGTGTGGGAGGGGTGGCGTCGCGAGACGCCCCCCTATCCCGATTGTGATGTCGGTTGTTGGCACTGAACGGACCAACCGGGCCAGTCTGAAGATGTCCGTTCCTCGGGGTGGACCGGAAGTGGCATTTCGAGACCGTCAGGTCGCCTTTTGACCCCGAACGGAAGTCGACCCAAGCCCGGCAGCCGCCCGATATGCTTTGATGCCCTGGGGCCGGAATCACCAATCCGAAGGCATTTATTGACTGTCGAGCGAGTGGAACGGCGACTGGCAGCGGTGCTGGCGGCGGATGTCGCCGGCTATAGCCGCCTGGACCCCGGGGCGACGGCATGCTGATCGAGTTTGCCAGTGCCGTGGACGCGGTACGCGGTGCCGTTGAAGTCCAGCGCGGCATGGCCGACCAGAATGCTTCTGTGCCGCAGGACGACAGGATTGAATTTTGTATCGGCATTCACGTCGGCGACATCATCATCGATGACAACGATCGTCGAGGTATGCTCGCCTGCTGCCGTCTACGGCGAGCACGGGATGTGACGTTTTTCACATCACCGGGCCGCCAGCGGTGCTATGGTTGCGTTAGCTGCCGAGGTGGCAGCTGCACAGAAGGGAGATGAAAATGGCCAAGAGCGACGCGACGAAGGCGCAGGATACTCCGCTCAGCACATTGATAGCCAAGGCGCGGAGCGACCCTTCCTTCAAGAAGCGCCTGCTGGCCAACCCGGCTGCTGCCTTGTCGGCAGCAGGTGTTGTCATTCCGCCGGGCGTAACGGTCAAGGTGGTTGAAAACACAGCCAAGCTCCTGCATCTCGTCCTGCCGGTTGAAGGCGAGCTATCGGACGCGGCCCTCGAAAGTGCCATAGGGGGGATCGGCAGATCGAAAAACGTCACAATCGACTAACTCAGGTGATTTCATAAGACAAATGCCGACCCTTCAGCTCGACTATGCGGAGATGCATCGGAATCTCGGCGCGGCCTTTGTGGCGAAGGGCAACCTGAATGAAGCGGTCATTTTCTATCGGTGGGCACTGGCGCTGCAGCCGGGTGATGCCCAGGCCCATCTGAAGCTTGGGCACCTCCTCCTCCGCCAGGGCAAGCTGGATGAGGCGGTGGCGAGTTGTAAGCGCGCGGTCGCGCTGGAGCCGAGCAGTGCGGAGACCCACTTAGGTCTTGCCAGCGCTTTGCGACAGCAGGGCAAGCTGGATGATGCCGTGGTCGCCTGCCGGACTGCCATTGATCTGGAGCCTGATAACCCGATTGCCCACGTTGCGCTGTCATCGCTATTGCTCACCCAGGGCCGGTTTTACGAAGGATGGGACGAGCTTGAATGGCGGCTCCGGACGAACGACCGCAACATTCCGCAGACCCTGTGGCAAGGCGAGGACCTTTCCAACCGAACATTATTGATTTGGCCTGAGCAAGGCTTTGGCGACGCCATCCACTTCAGTCGCTATGTCAGCCTCGTCAGCCATCGGGGTGGAAGAGTCGAGATCGAAGTCGAAAGGCCATTGCTCAGGCTTTTTCAGGACTCGTTTGGACGGGATAACGTGTTTTCCTCTGAGCAAGACCTGCCGTGTTTCGACTTTCATGTCCCGTTTGCAAGCCTCCCGCGGCGGATCGGCACGGACCTGACGACCATCCCTGCCGACATTCCCTACCTCCGCGCTGACCCGTCGCTTGTCCAAATCTGGAAACAGAGGCTCGCGGCATTCGATGGCCCGAGGATCGGACTCGTCTGGGCTGGAAACCCACTGCACCATCGTGACTTCGCCCGCTCGATCCCGTTTGCCGCCTTTCGGCGGGCCTTGTTGCCCTCGGGAGCAGACCTGTTCTCGCTGCAGGTCGGACCGCAAGCGATGGATCCACGCGACCACGACTTGAAGATTGCGGAAATTTCCGACCAGTTCACCGATTACGCCGACACCGCGGCGGCGATCCTCAATCTTGATCTATGCATCACGGTCGATACCTCGGTCGCCCATCTCGCCGGTGCGCTCGGAAGGCCGATCTGGGTTCTGATCCCGTTCTCGCCGGATTCCCGGTGGATGCTTCACCGGGAAGATACCCCCTGGTATCCTACTATGCGATTATTCCGGCAAGAGCGCCCTGGCGATTGGGAACCAGTGCTCGACCGGGTTCGCACCGAGCTGGCCAAGTTCGCCGCGGGCGACCGATCGGTGCTGCGGCCGCCCGCGGCGAACATGACGTTCGGGGGCCCCTGGCGACAACGACACGACAACTCTACACCAGGGTTGCACCACGCGCCCCCGCGCCCGGCCCAAATGACAGTCTTGCGTCCATATTGTGGGCGCGGAACCATTGGGGGGTGACCGGACTCTCAGATCATATTCCCCTGATGTCGAACGGCTTGCGACGGCATGGCGAAGTCGTTGCGAGACGAAGGAAGACGAGTGGAAAGACACGAGCAACAAAGGTGACGCCGGAGGCTAGGCCAGCGGATACTTTGTGTCCGGAATCGTAAACGGTTATGCCAAGCCGTCGAAGATCGACGCGAGTTATGTCTTATGGGACATAGCGATGTGCTCCTCGTGCTTCTAAGCCCCCGGTCATTGAGCACGGCCGGTCCATCCCATTCTGAGACATCAGGCTCAGTGAGCGGGTGGCCCCGTTTACGGTTGCGTGACGCCGATCATTCGCGCAGCAACCGTTGTCACCTTTGACGTGACGCTCAGCACAGATGGCTGTTTCAGATTGGCTAACCCGCAAAAGTACGAGCTGAGGAATGGTCCTCAGACAGAAAAACAGATGGAGAAATAACATGAGCGATGATCGTATGTTGGATGACGCCGAGCTGGATGCCGTCTTAGGGGGAGAGGGCGTCGGCAGAGTCGCTGTTAACGCCGCCTTGGGCGTCATCAACGGAACTTCGTCCCACCCCCTGTCAGTGTCACGGAAACTATGGGCGTCCTCTTTGGGATTGGGGGCTATCTCTTAATGGTGGGATCGCCTGGTGCCTGACCGCATTTGACTGCCCTTCGGGGGGGCTACCTCGCCCCCCGCACCCTCTTGTGCTCGCTGCTCCTCGCAGTCCCTCGGCTCGGCCCCCTGACCCCGAGGCCCGCACCGGATGGTTACACTGACTCGCTGGAGTTCGTAGTTTTTCAAAGGTTGGGCGGCTATTTCTTTGCGTGATTTGCATCCGCCATGTCTGGATTTGATGCTGTGGACGGCTCTTCCACGGGCACAGCGTTGCGATAGATGTGGGCGCTGTTGAGGATCCCACGATTCAGAGGAGCGAGCCATGCAGACGATAACGACAAATCGGTTTAGACATCGCCAAGTCGGTTTTCCAGGTTCATGGGGTTGATGCCGGCGGCCAAGTGGTCATTCGCCGCCAATTGAAGCGTCGCTCTGTCCTGACATTCTTCCAGAAGTTGTCGCCATGTCTGGTCGGTATCGAAGCCTGCGCGTCGTCGCACCACTGGTCACGCGAGCTACAGGCAAGCGGCGGAAGCCGGACGCTAATACTTTTGCGGAGGGGCACATTTCCCCCATATTTCGTCATGACGTTGTGGATCGTTGAAGCAAGGTACTTTGTCGCTCCGCCTCCGGGCCTTTCAGCTCCCGTCAGATGTGCTGACCTACTTTGCGCGTGATCCCAATCACAGTAATTGTCGCGACATTGGCGTTAGTCTGCGCTCTCGGCGAGCGGACAATGGTGTCCACTGCCGACCCGGCCCGGTCTCAACAGCCACGAAGCCATTTCGCCAAATTGACGAAGCGGTCTTGAAACAAGCGCCAGCTATCAGACTGTCGAACCGCCGCCGGACTAACATGGGAGTGCAGACAATGAAAAAGCAGTCCGAAAAAGAGAAATCCAAGCAGATACCGCCGACGGACACCCTGACCGAGACCAGCAAGAATGCCAGCGTAGAGCTGACCGAAAACGAGCTGGACAAGGCATCAGGCGGCGCATATGACGCGTTTTTCAAAGACCACGGATCGCAAACGAAGATTTAAACGATTTTAAGCAGCCTTCGCTGTCGTGCGACCAACAGAGCGCGGCATCACAATAATGGAGATGACTCATGACCAAGATTACGAACAATACGAACAACTCAGCGATCACGAACAATACGAAAAACTCAACCACCAGCGAAAACCGCGAACTGACCGACGACGAGCTGAATGCGGCGAGCGGTGGCATCATTTTCGTTGGCGGAGAGCCAGTCGCCCCTACCCAAAATATTAGCTCGGCCACGGGCGGCGCCGGTGCAGGCAAAATTACCTTCAACCCGTTCTCCATAACCCGCAAGATCGACTAGGCATCGACCATATTATTTTGGCGTCTATCGACGTTCATCAGCTGTCGGACAATTGTGTCCGCCTATCGCAATGGGAGTGCAGACAATGACCGAGCCGTCCGAGAATAAGGTGACGAAGACAGACACAATCGACAAATCCAGGCAGTCCTCTGTTGCCCCGACCAAGGAAGAACTTAACAAGAAAGAGCTGGATAAGGCATCAGGTGGCTTCGGATTTGGCGGCCATTTTGGCGACCACATTGGCCCGCTTGCCAGCGGGAAGTAAGGCACTGCCTTGCAATCTCGTCGTTCCAGTGGCCGGGCTTGTCCCGGCCATATTGCGATGTCGCATGTTGGCAGATTTTGTTGCAGAAGTCGGTTGAAGGCTTTCGCGAACAATGATTCCCTGACGTTGACGCGGTCAGCGGCGGGAACGGGCCAGCCCGCAATGAGCGGTTCTGTGACAACGACATTTTCCGCCGGGTCTTTGAGCGTGTCGTTGAGGCATGTATTTCGGCGGGATTGGTCGGTGGTAGGGCGTTTGCGGTCGATGCGAGCCTGATCGCGGCGGACGCCAACAAGCAGCGGTCGATTCCGGGCTCGGAGTGGATCAAGGAGCGCGATCCTGAGACCGCAAGCCGAGCTGTGAAGGAGTATGTGGCAACCCTCGACGACGCGGCTTTCGGCGCTGCTACCAAGGTAACGCCAAAATTCGTCTCGCCGTCTGATCCGGCCGCGCAATGGACCGGCGCGATGCGCGGACCAGCATTTTTTGCATATTCAGATAATTATCTGATCGATGTGAAGGTTGGCATCATCATGGATGTCGAAGCGTCGCGCTCCGTCCGCCAGGTGGAGGTCGGCGCGTCGCAGACGATGATTGAGCGGACACAGGAGCGCTTCGCTATCAAGCCTGAGCGACTCGCGGGCGATACCGCCTACGGTTCAGGGGCCAATCTCAACTGGCTTGTCAAAGACAAGGACATCGCTCCGCACATCCCGGTGATCGACAAGTCGAAACGCGAGGATAGGACCTTCAGTCGGGAAGACTTCACGTTCGACAAGGACCGTAACGTGTACATCTGCCCGGCGAACAAGATCCTCACGACGACCGGCAAGCTGGTCAACGACGGGGAGACACTTCTCTATCGGACAAAAGTGCGCGACTGTCGTGGTTGCCTGCTCAAGGCACAATGCTGTCCGAAGACGTCCGTCCGCAAAATCCCGCGCAGCATCTACGAGGAAGCTCGCGACGTTGCCCGGGCGCTGGCCAAGACCGAGGCGTTCAAGCAATCAAGCCGCGACAGGAAACGTGTCGAGATGCTGTTTGCGCATTTGAAGCGTATCCTGCGGCTCGGGCGGCTGCGATTGCGCGGACCATGCGGTGCCCAATTCGAGTTCACGTTGGCAGCGATTGCGCAGAACCTCCGCAGGCTTGCCAAGTTGATCGCCCGGCCACCGCCAATCGCCACTTTGTGTGCTGCGTAAGTGTTGCAAGCGTCAATAAAGTCGAGCGTAAATCCCCCGCACCATCCAGCGGGTGGCAACGGAAGCCTTCAAAAATGCTCCAGCCCTCCCGCAATGTCGGTATGCCGATTTCTGCAACAAAATCGGCACTTTGCGGACATAGTCGATCCGGCCGACGGTGTCCGATCCTGGGGGTAAAGCGGACCTCGCGACCGACCTAAACTCGGACACGTCGCGGCAATCACCAAACACCCGGATGGACATCGGCCCTGATCAGTTATTCGCGTCTTAAGAGAGCCATTCTTCAGCTCCCGTCAGATGTGCTGACCAAACTCCCCCGTGATCCGCATCACGGTAATT
Organism: uncultured Alphaproteobacteria bacterium; assembly: GCA_963722265.1. Taxonomy (GTDB): domain Bacteria; phylum Pseudomonadota; class Alphaproteobacteria; order Rhizobiales; family Xanthobacteraceae; genus Bradyrhizobium. The sequence continues at coordinate 652,118 of CAVRKR010000009.1, forward strand.
GCCGCGCCATCGGCATAACACAACAGCACGAAACAATTTCGCTAAATTGACGAAGCGGTTTTGAAACAAGCGCCAGCTATCAATGATGCTACGGTGCGACCGCCAGAGCGACATCAATCAAGGAGATGACAATGACCACGAATACGAACAATACGAACAATTCAGCCACCAGCGAAAACCGCGAACTGACCGACGACGAGCTGAATGCGGCGAGCGGTGGCATCATTTTCGTGGGCGGAGAGCCAGTCGCCCCTACCCAAAATATTAGCTCGGCCACGGGCGGCGCCGGCGTGGCTGGCGGCACCTTCCTTAGGTTTGACTTCAAATCGGTCGTCGTGAAGACTATCTCGTGGGGTCATGATTAGTTAGAGGTCCGTTCCGGGAAGCTGACCTGACGGCCCTAACTCTGGCGAATGCCATGCAGGAGAGTACTCTTGTGATCAAGATCACAAGCCCGACCGCGCCGCGTTACTCTATCTACGTTCATCGACTGTCGGACAATTGTGTCCGCTGTCGCAATGGGAGTGCAGACAATGAACAAGCCATCCGAAGATAAAGCGACGATCACCAACACAATCGACAAATCCAAGAAACCCTCTGCTGCGCCGACCAAGCCCGTCAAGGGCGAACTCAGCGAGCAGGAGCTGGATAAGGCATCGGGTGGCAGCTTTTCATGGGGCGCTTCAAACCCCACTACAGTTGGCACTAGCGGAGTTTCAGAGATAGTAGTCACCAAAGGGAAGTGATACTTCGAGCCGCCTTCCTTCGAAGCGACAAAAGTAACTTTGGATTTTGTGAGGGGCCACCCAGTTGGCGGCCTCTTTCATTTCAAACCAATGGATCAATTCCGGAAGTGGCACCCTTCGGACATGACGCGATGTCCGCAGTTTGGTCGCTACCGGAGGGAAAGCGGACATGGCGGTTGCGAGCGCCGACTTCCGAAAATGTGATCCATACCGGTCTTGGCCGCAGCGCCAATTCCAGCAATCGATTTACTCGATGACCTCGTCAGCTTGGGCTTGCAGCGGACGGCACAGGCGGCGGGGGTTTCCTGTCGGCGGAGCGGCTACATGCCATCTCGCGGAAAGGGCACAGGAGCCGGGCCGACCAACTCACTCTCGCATCTTTCGGGTTAGTCCCCTTCGGGGATGACAGGTTGATTACGGGATATTTATGGGACCGGTGGTTCGGGACAGCTTCACATCCGATTATATTTTGGTGATTGGTCCCCACTTGGTGTTGCCTAGTACCGGATCTACCTTGGTACCGCCCGAAGCTTTATCCAGTTCGCCCTCGGTCAGCTCTACACTGCCCTTCTTGCTGGTCTTGGTCAGGGAGTCTGGTGTCGAGATCGGTTGGCCTTTCTTTCCGCCCGTGCTGTTCTTGTCCATGTTTGACCTCCTTCGGTCCGGCCGTCAGGATTGCGACCGGCCCCAGACCCTAGCACGGCCGCCCGGCCCGGTCATTGTGATCGAGGTCACAGATGCGCAAACGTGACCGCGCTTCCGTGAGAGGAGTGGCTCACAAGATGCCCACCGAGACCAGAGGTTACGTCACTGACGTCACCTACACGCGCAACGTCTTCCCCGAGCTGGCGCCCGCTTGGCTCGATTTTGTCGCGATCCTGGCTGGTTTTGCGCCGCCCGCACGACAGGGCGTTTTCTCGTGGTGCGAACTTGGCTGCGGCCAAGGCGTGACGACGGTCATGATGGCCGCCATGCATCCGCGCGGTCGCTTCGTCGGGGTTGACGTCTTGCCGGCCCATGTCGATCACGGGCGGCGTCTTGCTGAAGCGGCCAAGATCGAAAATGCTGTCTTCCACGCGGCCGACTTCGCGACGACCGATCTCGAACCGCCGTGCTTCGACTATATCGTTGCGCACGGCGTCTATTCGTGGATTGACGCAGAAGGTCAAGCCGCCATACGGCGGCTGATTGATCGTCACCTTGCCCCTGGAGGCCTGGTTTATCTGAGCTACAACGCGATGCCGGGCTGGGCCACCGATCTGCCGTTCCAGCGCCTGGTGCTGACGCTTGCACGCAGCTTTCCCGGAAATAGCCAGGCACAGTTCTTCGCTGCCGCAGACCTCTTGCGGAGGATCGCCGACGCGGGAGCGCCAAGTCTCGCGACGAGCCCGATGGCGTCGACGCTGACCACGCTGATCGAGAGCTATCCGCCGGCGTATCTGGTGCACGAATATATGCAGGCCAATTGGCAACCCCTGTTCGTGACCGATGTGCGCGCCGCAATGCGTGAGATCGGGCTTGTGCCGGCCGGCTCGGCAATTCTCGCCAACAATTTCGACTCCTTTGTCTTGCAAGAGGCGCAGCGCGGCGTGCTCGCAACCTTCGCCGACGATGATTTGCGCGAGGTGGTGCGCGATTTCTTTCTACACCAGCGCCTGCGGCGCGACGTCTTCATTCGCGACGGGAAGCAGATCGATGATGCGGAGCGGCGGAGCCGGCTGGCCGCGCTGCGATACGCGCTTGATCGCCCGGCCTCGCGCATCGAGTATCGGGCAACTCCGAGCCGCGCCGGGCAACTCGTCTTCGACAACCCCGTCGCGCGTGCAATCGTTGCCGCCCTGGCAGGCGGCGCAGCGCGCTTAGCCGATCTTCCGCGTGGGGGCGCCAGCCGTCAGGATCTCCTCGCCAACCTGCTGGCTCTGTGCGCCGCCGGGGTGGTTCAACCAGTCGAAGCTGAGGACGCCCGGGTCAATGATCTCAATGGGGCGATCCTGGGCCGTGTCGACGGTCCCGAGGAAATTGACGCGATCGCGCTGCCTTGCGGCAAGCTCGTCCGGGTCGAACAAGCTCTGCTACGTGCCCTGCGCGACCGTGCGCCAATTGAGGATCAGTCGCTCGCCGCCTGGCTCGACTATATCGCTGCATACGGATTTTGACCGTGAAGCCGGCTCACCTGCCGGTCTTGCAGCCAGCCAAATTCGATCTGGGCATCAATCTCAAGACTGCGAAAGCGCTTGGTATGGCCATGCCGCCCACGCTCCTCTGACGAGGTGATTGAATAAGGTTCACGACTTCCGTTATTGGGCACCAAACGGACTCGCCAATGCAGTCGCGACACGTTTGTTGTTGAGGGACGAACGATCCTGACTTGGAAGAGGCCCGAGGTCTGAAAATGACCACCCAACCCGGACAGCGAGACCCGATCGGTGAGAGGTCGATTGTGTGCCATTTCTCTCTCACTGCCCGTTCGAAAAGTGCTAGGTTATTAATATTGCACAGGGCGCGGTTCTTACTGCGGGGCGACGCATGCAGCGACGCATGGCCGACGATCCCCACGGTGTTTAAGATGAAGCCGACGGCGTCCGACCAATTCGCCGCCAAGCATGCGGCGAGCAACCGGCGCCGAGATTGTGAAAGGTACGCGATGAAGCAGTTCCTGATCCGTTATCGCCGCACGACCGCTGCCGCCGAAGATTGGCATGAGGACATCAAACGCTTCATCGCGCAGATCGAGGCTGATCCGGAATTGCGCGGACGGATCTCCTACCGGTGCATGAAGGTACGCGACAGCGACGAATACATGCACCTTGCGACGCCAACGGACGACGCTGCAGTCAAGGCTCTGCAAAGCCGCGACTGGTTCAAGCACTACAACGAGCAGACCCGCGCGGCCGCCGGCGGCTCGATCGAAGTGCTGCCGCTTGAGATCGTGGCCGAGACCACCCCCGTGTAGCAAAAAAAGGGCGTCCCTGCGGCCAGGTAGCCTCTCCCTTTGGTGCCGATCATGTTGCGCTGCATGAGTCCGGAATTGGCACGTTTGCGACATGCCGACGGACCCTGCGAATGTCCGGAGTTAGGGGCAGACCAGAAGTAATCGGCCGACGCTCGAAACGGCGCTTTTGACCCGTATCGGAAGTCGGTCACGGGCAACCTTCCCATCCAACAATCGACCAAAGGTGTGCCGGTCATCAATCTCAAAACCGCGAAGACGTTCGGCGTTACCTTTCGACTCTCGCCGCTCGGTCAAGCCGATGGGGTGATCGAATACGGTCGCCGGAGTGACGGCACTTTCATTTGAAAGTAGAGTGACGGGCAACAGATTAACATGGTTGTCGTTAAGCGATTGCCCAAAATGGCCCCTGTAAATTCCGAATTGATAGGTGCTCGCTTTAAGATGAGCCCCCTTGGCTCGGCACGTAGTCCAAGCCTTGCTGGCAAGGAGGGCCATCATCGGCGGTAGCCGCTACTCCATGAGCGTTCGCGTCCGGTTCGACGGCAATAAATCGCGACGACGATGCATAGGGACTACATCGAGCTAATCCCCCAAAGCAAGGCCTGAAGGATATGCCACGCGAACGCGCCGAGCAGCGGCAAACGCGTCCAATAAGACGTCCAACAAAACGTCCAACATGAAAATGAACCCATAGATTTAAGTAATTGTTTTAGCTAGGAAAAATTGAACACGAGTTTTGAGTCCGAAGCGCTTCACCCGCTCCAATCTTTTTCGGGCGCTTCTCACAATTTGGATTAGGTCAAGACGGCTCGTGCTTCGGTCGCTCGATCGAAGTTCGGGCGCCCGATCTATTGTTTATCCGGGGCGGTATTCATACGGAGAGCAAATGTTAGGGTCGCCCGTTGTCTCATAGCTGTCGACGACATCGCCGGCCATGGCGACTCGAACTTTGCATTGGTTGAGTGACTGACCCTTGGACCATGTGTAAATCGTTCGTCCTCCGATCGTTTCCTGTCGATCTGGAGTACCAAGCCTGGCCTGGACGGCGCTAAGCGGCTGCCCCTTGAAATCGTTTCTGGCGCCACTGATGCCGAGAGAGTTGGAGCAACCGGCCAAGACCAAGGTCGCCAAGGTCGCCAAGATTGCCAGATTGCGCATTCGCCCTATCCCCCCAAAAAAATCGAAGTCTGAACGCGACCAACGTTGGACACTAAGGGTAGGCGCGGCCCGAAGCGCGGGCTGGGCGAGCAGACAATCGTTCTTCCGGTGGGGCCGAAGACACGTCAACTAACAAATTATTAACCCTCGCTCACGGCATCCTAGCGACAAGGCCGGCCACAGGGACGTCGGTTATTGTCGGCAGACCCGCTGCAATGCGTTCAATAGTCGAGCCGCCGCATGAAAACACTTGAAAAGGCGGCTGCCTTACTGAATACGAAGGTTCGGTTGCCTTCGCGCGATCGAACGCCCTTGTAGAGCCCGTGCCGCCCGGTTCGTGTCAAATCCCAAAGGTTCAAAATGGCAGAAACGGACCTCGATAGTGTCATTCGGTCCATTGGGAAAAAGCAGCACAAGACCCTGATGGACGCCGCCAAAAAGCGACACACCCGGCTCGTGGGCTTGGCCGCCAAGTCCAAGAACAAAAACGCCAGGGATCGACACAGGCAACTCGCCAAAGCGACGCTGCTCTTGGCAAGCGCAGCTGCAAGGCGGTTGCAGATCACAGCGGAGAACGCGGCGGACAGCTACGCGAGGTCCGTGAAGAGGACGGCGGAAGAAATCAAGGCGGCCGAGGAGAAGGCGGCAAAGAAGATCGCGAAGAAGAAGAGCTGACGATGGCACATCAACCTCACCCCAAGGTCATCATCACCTGCGCGATCACGGGAAACCTGACGCGGCCGGAGCAGTCGCCCTATCTGCCGATCACCCCGCAGCAGATCGCCGACAGCGCGCTTGAGGCGGCTGACGCCGGCGCTTCGATCGCACACATCCATGTGCGCGATCCCGCAACCGGCCGGCCCTCGATGTCGATCGAACTCTACCGCGACGTGATGGATCGCATCCGCGCGCGCAATCCACGGCTGATCATTAATCTGACCACCGGCCCGGGCGGACGCTTCGTGCCGTCGGAAGATGATCCCAAAGTCGCCGGTCCCGGCACCACGTTGATGGCGCCGGAGAAGCGGGTCGAGCACGTCGAAATCCTGCGCCCGGAGATTTGCACGCTCGATCTCAACACCATGAATTCGGGTGGCCAGGTCGTGATCAACACGCCACCCAATGTCCGCAAGATGGCGGCGCGGATGCGGGCCGCAGGCGTGCTGCCGGAGCTGGAACTGTTCGACTCCGGCGACATCCATCTGGCGCGCGATCTGATCGCGGAGGGGACCTTGCAGGGCCCGCCGCTCTGCACGCTCGTGCTCGGCGTCAAATACGGTTTCGATCCATCGCCGGAAACCATGCTCTATGCGCGCAACCTCTTGCCGCCGGGGTCGAAATGGGCCGGCTTCGGCATCGGGCGAGCGGAATTCCCGATGGTGGCGCAATCCTGGTTGCTGGGTGGGCATGTGCGGGTGGGGCTTGAGGACAATCTTTATATGTCCAAAGGCGTTCTGGCCAAGAGCAACGCCGAGCTCGTGGCGCACGCCGCGCTTATCCTGAAGAACCTGGGTGCTGCGATTGCGACGCCCGGCGAAGCGCGCGAGATGCTCGGGCTTTCCTGAAAAAGCTCACCGGGCGGCACAAGGGCGCCGCCCGGTGGGTTATTGAAGAGCCTGGTGGCTACCAGCGCCTAGCCGTCGCGATCGCCATGGTCATGATCGTGGTCGTGATGATCATGGTCGTCGTGGTCGCCGAAGTGGAACATCTCCATGAGATCGCCGATCGCCGGCATGTTGCGCGGTACATAGCGAGTGTCATCGTCGTCGCCGTCACCCTGGATCGGGTTCGGGAGATTGTCGCGGCTGCGGGCGCTCAGCGGCCTCAGTCCCCAGTTGCGCTCGATGAACTTGGTGATCGAGACGTGGTCGTAATAGGTGTGGACCACATTGCCGCCGCGCGAGAACGGCGAGATCACCAACAGCGGCACGCGCGGGCCGTCGCCGAAGAAGTCGACCGGCTGGATGAAGCCCGAATCGTAGAAGCCGCCGCTTTCATCCCAGGTGACGATGATGGCGGTCTCGGCAAACAGCTTCGGCTTGGCGCGGACCTGGTCGACGATGTTGTCGAGCAGCGCCTCGAACAGGTCGTACTTCGAAGATTGCGGGTGGCCGTCTTCGAAGCCGCTCGGCTTGAGGAACGCAACCGACGGCAGCGTATCGTTGGCGACGTCGGAGAAGAAGTTGGTCAAGTCTCTGGTGTGCTGCTGGATCAGCGCCTTATTGCCGTAGATCGATGCCGCGTACTGCATCGGATTGCAGATCGGGCAGAACGCGTTGGGCTGGCCGGCGACTGCGGCGTTGAAGCCGCCGCCGTAATAGACCCAGGAGACATTCTTGGCGATCAGCGCGTCACCGATGGTCGGCAGGTTCTGCGGCGGGATGAAGAAGAAATCGCTGCCATCTGCTGCCTGCTTGGGCGATAACGGATTCGCCGGCGTACCGTCGGGGTGGTAGCCGGGGAAGAAGTTGTTGATCGCATAGAAAGTGTTGGGCGCACAGTTGGGCGAGGGCTTGTAGGGCAGCGACGCCAGGTAGCTCGCGATCGCGGGAACGCCGGGCTGGGTTGGGTCGGAGCAATTGACGTATTCGCCGAGCGTGGCGGCAATGTCGTTTTTGTAGACGTTATTGGTGCCGGGCACCGGATCGGGATCGGCGACCAACGAAACCTTGACTGCAGGCGGCAGTCCGAGGACTGCGCCAGGCACCAGCGGCGGCGGCGCAGGACTGAAGTTGAGGGGGGCGACGCCGTCCTGGAAGAAGGTGTTGTTGAAGAAGTAGACGTCGCCGGTGCCGATCATGATGTGATTGGCGCCGGTGCCGCCCATCACCGCCTGATGGTAGTTGTCGGCAAGCGAGTACTCCAGTGCGAGCCTCTTGAGGACAGGCGCATCGCCCTGCTGCATGTTGAAGAAGGCCATCGAAGTGCCCATGCCTTCTTCCGCCGTTCCGGCGAAAGTGGTGATGACGAAGGGCAGAAGATCCCTGAGGCACCCGGTCGGATTTTCACGCGTCGCGTTCTGGAGGCTGCAATCCGATTGCTGCCACATCTGGTAGAAGCGGTGGATAGTGTCTTCGGTGTAGGCATCGTAGGGCAGGCCATGGCCCTGCGCGTCCTTCGCCGTCTGCTGATACGGTCCGTTCGGCAGTTTGGTGACGTTGAGAATGCGCGTATCCGGGTTGCGCACGCCGTTCACCTCGGGTGTGAAGGTCAACCCGACGGCGGCGCCGGTGGTCAGCAACACATAGTCTTCCGGCTCGAAGACCCCCGGATCTGCGGCCTGGGCCGCGGCGACGGTGGCGAACGGCGGCGGGTTGGTGTCGCTCGCCTGCAGCGGCACGCCGTGCAGGTCCGGCGGGGGCAGCGTGGTGTAGGGCGTCTTGGTCCCACCAGGCGTGCTGATGTAGTAATTGGGCTGGGGCGACACCGTGAACTGCGCTGCCTTGCTGAAATTGGGGCCGGGCGTGCCGTCGGCGTCGACGATGCCCCTCGACAACAGATTGCGGATATGTTGGCCGTCGCGCGGGCGGAAGGTGGCGAAGCCATGGTCGAAGCTTGAGTTTTCGGCGAGGACGACGATGACATGCTTGATCGGCGTCGTCGTGAACGTGCGGTCGGCCGACTTGTCCGGATCGCCAGCTCCGGCATTTGCCGTCAACGCCCCCAGCGCAGCCGCAGCCACGCCAACCCGCAAGCCGAGCTTTCGTTTGCCCGGCAAGTACTTACTTCCTCGCATTTTGGTTCTCCCCAGAGTGAAAAGCGGCGGGAAGCTAGCGAGGTGGCGTGACACCTTTATTGCAATTTGACGTATCGGTGGAATTGATCGGGGCTATCCAACACTATTTTGTATGCGTGCACCCATGCCTGATGAAGAACGTCGGTGCGGCATCACCGAACAAGCGCGGAAGGCTCAAACTCTCTTCAGGCTCTCGGCGTCGGGCAATTTGCGCCGCAACCTAACCGAATCCAGAGTGTCGAGTTCTGGCTTACGTCCCGTCAGCGCCATCACCGACACCGCCACAATGCGCTCGATGACGTCAGCGACGTCGTTGAGGTCGCATTTTCCTTCCGACAGCTTTGTCAGCCGCTCGCTGTCGCGAATGGTCTGGTGCGCCATCGCGAGCGCGAAATTCAGGCCCCAATAAAGTTCGGCATCGTTGCAATCAGGCAGCGATCGCCGCATCGCGGCGGCAAATTTCCGCAAATGATCGATTTCACGATTCTTGATGCGGCGGATCGGGGGAACCGACTCGATGGAGGCGCGGATCATGAACCGCGCCGCGGTCGAGCGCTCGTTGTCGGGACCAAGGCAGCCGCGCAAGGTCGGCCCCACCAGCGCGCGCACGATCGCCTCGATATCCGCGCGTCCGCCACCTTCCGCTTCGGCCGCCTTCAACTCCGTGAGCCGCTCGCGGTTGGTGGCAAGGCTGCGGGTCACGAACAGTTCGGCGATCAGCTCGTCCTTGGAGCCGAAATGGTAATTCACCGCCGCAAGATTGACGCTGGCCGCCGCGACAATGTCGCGCAGCGTGACGTCGGCAAAGCCGCGATCGGCGTAGAGCCGCTCGGCGGCGTCAAGGATCGATGCGCGGGTTCGGTCTGACGGCATTTCACACTACGGGAGTGGGCATTGCATTTCAAACGTTTGTATGAAACTATGGTTTGAAGGCTGGAATGTCAATGCGCGTGACGCATCGCTGTTCCGGCGAGCGCGTTGCCGGCGATCCCCACGGGAGCCGGCAGCACGATAAACGCTCTTGCAGTGAACCGCCGGCGGGGAGACAGTGCCGCCAAACAATTTCGTCTCAAGAATGTGAGGAACGCCCAATGGATTTCACCATGTCGGATCGTCAAAAAGAATGGCTCAGCCGCGTGCAGTCGTTCATGACCAAGCATGTCCGGCCCGCGGTGCCGATCTACCGGCAGCAGGACGAGACGGGACCGCGCTGGAAGGTGATCCCGATCGTCGAGGAATTGAAGAAAAAGGCGAGGGCCGAAGGGCTGTGGAACATGTTCATGCCGCCGTCTTCGCATGAGGACGACGAATTCCGTGGCGCGGGATTGAGCAATCTCGAATATGCGCCGCTCGCCGAGGAAATGGGTCACATCGGCTGGGCCTCCGAGGTCTTCAATTGCTCGGCCCCCGATACCGGCAACATGGAAGTTTTCATCCGGTACGGCACCAAAGAGCAAAAGAAGAAGTGGCTGCGCCCGTTGATGGACGGTGAAATCCGTTCCGCCTTCCTGATGACCGAGCCGGCGGTTGCGTCCTCCGACGCCACAAATATCGAGACCCGCATCGAACGCGACGGCGACCATTACGTTATCAACGGCCGCAAATGGTGGTCGTCGGGCGTTGGCGATCCCCGTTGCAAGATCGCGATCCTGATGGGCAAGACCGATCCGAAGGCGCCGCGTCACCAGCAGCAGTCGCAGATCCTGGTGCCGCTCGACACCAAAGGCATCACCGTCGAGAAGCTGTTGCCGGTGTTCGGTTTCGACGACGCACCGCACGGCCACGCCCAGGTGCTCTTGGAGAACGTGCGGGTTCCCGCCAGCAATATCCTGCTTGGCGAGGGCAGGGGCTTTGAGATCGCACAGGGCCGCCTCGGTCCCGGCCGCATCCATCACTGCATGCGAACCATCGGCAAGGCCGAGGAAGCGCTGGAGAAAATGGTCAAGCGGCTGTCCTCGCGCACCGCTTTCGGCAGGAAGATCATCGAATATTCGATCTGGGAGCAGCGCATTGCGGAAGCCCGCACCGATATCGAGATGAACCGCCTGTTGTGCCTGAAGGCCGCCGACATGATGGACAAGGTCGGCAACAAGACCGCGCAGCTCGAGATCGCCATGATCAAGGTGGCGGCGCCCAACATGGCGCTGAAGATCATCGACCACGCGATCCAGGCGTTCGGCGCCGCCGGCGTGTCCGACGATGCGGGCCTTGCGCGGGACTATGCCTCGATGCGCACGATGCGGCTAGCCGACGGGCCGGACGAGGTCCACAACCGCGCCATTGCCAGACTTGAACTTCGGAAGTATGCAAACTCTCCCACTTCGCATTAGAGGGAGCGCCGGCGTGGTGCTTCCCTAGAGCATGATCCGGAAAAGTGGTTCCCGGTTTTCCCTCGGGACAAACGCGTAGCGTTTGCCCGGAGATCATGCTCAAACAAAAGGACGGGGGAGCGTCACGGTGGCCGAAGGCGTCAGGAACGACGAGGAGTTTTCCGGCACCAAACCGGTCGAGGAGCGGCACCGGATCGACGAGGCGCGCCTTCAGGCGTGGCTCCGCGACCACGTCGATGGTTATCAGGGCCCGCTGACCGTCCTGCAATTCAAGGGCGGGCAGTCGAACCCGACGTACCGGCTGGACACGCCCGGCCGATCCTATGTGATGCGGCGCAAGCCGTTCGGAAAACTGCTGCCGTCGGCGCATGCGGTGGATCGCGAGTTCCGCGTCATTGCGGCGCTCGGCAAGCAGGGTTTTCCGGTCGCCAAGGCGTACGCGCTGTGCACCGACGACGCGGTGATCGGCGCCGCCTTCTACATCATGTCGATGGAAGAGGGCCGGGTGTTCTGGGACCCAACGCTGCCGAACCAGACGCGCGAGGCGCGGCGCGCGATCTTCAACAGCAAGATCGAGACGCTGGCAAAACTGCACACCTATGATCCTCAGGCGATTGGGCTCGCCGACTTCGGCAAGCCCGGCAATTATTTCGCGCGTCAGGTGGATCGCTGGACCAAGCAATACCGCGCTTCCGAAACCCAACACATTCCCGAAGTCGAAAAACTGATCCAATGGCTGCCGCGCACCGTGCCGCATCAGGAGCGCGTCTCAATCGTTCACGGCGATTATCGCCTCGACAACATGATCTTCCACCCGACCGAACCGCGGGTGATCGCGGTATTGGACTGGGAGCTCTCCACGCTCGGTGACCCCATGGCCGACTTTACCTATCTGTTGATGCAATGGACCATGCCGGGGCTCGCCAACGCCGACCTCAAGGCGCTGAACATTCCGACGCTGGAGGAGGCCGCGCGGATCTATTGCGACGTCACCGGCAGCGCGGTGCCTGATCTGAACTGGTATTTCTCCTACAATTTGTTCCGCCTTGCCTGCATCACGCAAGGAATTGCCGGGCGTATCCGCGACGGCACCGCGGCGAGTGCCAAGGCGATGGAATTGGCCGCGCGCACTGTACCGCTGTCGAAGGCTTCCTGGGAATATGCGGAGAAGGCGGGGGCGGTGTAGGCGCGCTTGCGGCGCAAATGCAGCGCATCAGAGGCCGGCGCCTGGTCCGCCTTTGCAGTGTTGTATTTCACCGCCCCAACGGGACGGCGTAGATCAATCATTTTGCGCTGACAAACTGCGCCCATTCCTCCTGAAGCGGCGCCTTCAGCTTTTTTCTTTCTTCCTCGATCTCGGCGACGCGCTTTGCGGCAGCCGTCATCGCATTCGCCGCAACACTGTAACGTTCTACGGTGCGTTGAAGCGGAAATATGAATTGGCCCTCGACGACCTTGTAGGAGCCGAGTTCGCCGGCCAGAAACGCGACGTATTTCTCGTAAGCGCGATAATAATCGGCGAGCGCCGATAACACCCTTGACGTCAGCGCGATCGAATTCGCGTGCCGCTTGTCGATTCCGGCCAGCAGATTCTCCAGGGTATCCTTGTCGATGTGCAATGAAAGCGCATCATTTCTCACCTTGTCGCGCTCGGCCTTGTAAAGCGCGACATAGCGGGGCAAGAAGGTCGTTGCATTGGCCTCCGCCATTTTCAGATCGTGGCGCAGCGCGTCGAGATCGCCACGGCTCACCTTGCCAAAATTGATATCTTTGGAAATCGACGGCGGCTCGATTTCACCCGACAGTTTTTCCGTGGCCAAACGGGTTTCGTTCGCCGCCTTGATGGCCGTCGACATCAGCCGCAGGATTTTATTCGAGGGGTTTTGGGCCAGCGCATCGTCGATCTGCGCCGGGTCGGTGATGCCTCGCAGCACCATCAAGCTTTCGCGCACGGCGCTGCGATCCTGAAGTTTGTCCAATCCGGTCAAAAAATAGCCTCCAGCGATCAGGAAAACGAACAAGAACAGGAAAGCCGCCAGCACACGCCCGCGTCCATTCGAATCCGAAGGCATTATTATTCAGTCTCCCATCAAGCTGCGGTTTCTATTTACTTGTTTTTATTCTGTTTGGCGATGATCGGTGGAGCGCGGTCGCTCATGAATTGTGCAGCGGAACAGGACTTCGATGATGCCAATGGTCATCACGATGGCGATAGCCACCAGGATGATGGCTCCCGGCATGCCGGCCGGCTCGGCTGCACGTTCGACGACGGCGGGCGGTGCGACCTGAGCGGTGTCCTGGCGTGTGAGGGTGAGAGATTGCGCTGTGTCGGTCGGCTCCCTGCGATCTATCGGCAGGGTTTGCTTGGGCTCGTTGTTCCATGACATTTCCAACATCAAGCCAAGATGCGGACGCGCGTCATCCTTGATCGCGAAGGGCTGTACGGGGCCGGACGGTAACGACACCGCCGACACGGCAAGTATCAAGGCCGCAATCACCACAACAGGCATGAGGCGCTCCGTTTCCGGACACAGACGTTGCCTCCGCCGAGGTGGCCATTCCTGTAAGGTCGAGTGATTGACGATTTGCAAATGAACGCGGTTACTAATGGGCAATATGCTTGTCCGATTAACCAGGCCGAGCGCCGGCAAATGTGCCGATAAATTGGCCAGATCGTGTCAGCGCTCGGATTGAGTTTTTATTTCGGGGAAGCTTGAAATTACGCTGAAAATTTTCTGCGTAATCACGCTGTCATGCGACGCATCTCGATGCTTTCCCATTTCGGTCCAAAATCCGCCCCCGACTCAAATCATTCTCACCCTCGGGTTGGAAGACTGGGGGCGCGTTCGGCTATTAGTATTGGGGATTTGGCCATGGTACCCGCACAACCGCCGCTTGCCACACAAGATCGGCTCAATGGATCGTCGCTCGGGCGTGACGATGATACCTACGACGAATACACCGACGACGACGTTGTGTCGCTGCTCGAAGAGAATGCCAGGCTTCGAAAGCTCGTAGTAAGGCTATCGGAACTGGTCCTGCGAAATGTGGCGGACGCAAAGTGACCGCTGCCGTCTCTCCCTTTCGGGCGTCACTTCACCTGGAACAGCCGGCGTGATGCGACACGAGCGCCCTCGCTCAACGCGGCTAGTTTAGCCCACACGACGTCCGCGGCAACGCGGCCGGCGCCGGCGGCGCTGTCGAATCCGCAATCGGTGCCGGCAAGGACGCGGCTTGGATCGCCAAGCGTCTTGGCGACGCGTTCGATGCGCTCGGCCACCACTTCAGGGTGCTCGACGAAGTTGGTTGTGGAATCGATGACGCCGGCGACCACGATCTGGTCGTCGGCGATCGTGTGCCCTTCAAGGCAGCGCACTTCGTGCGCGTGGCGGGGGTTGGCGAACGGCAACACCAGCGCGCCGACATTCATCCGCGCGATCAACGGCAGAATTTCCGCAAGCGGCACGTCACGATCGTGCGGCGCCTCATAATTTCCCCAGCACACGTGCATGCGGACTTTGTCGCGCGGAATATTGCGCAACGCCTCGTTGATGGTCGCGACCACGCGCTGGACGAAATCGAGAAAATCCGACAGCGGCCGATCCTGAAACGAAATGTGGTGCTCGAGCGCAAGATCGGGGCAGTCGAGCTGGAGCAGGAAGCCTTGCGCGACGATTGCCTCGTACTCGACCTGGAGTGCGCGGCCGACCGCGGCAAGATAGGCGGCTTCGGTGTCGTAATATTCGTTGCGGATCGCTGCCACGACGATGCCGGGCGAGGGGGCGGTCAGGAACGCTTCGACAAACCCGCGCTCGCCGGCGGAGGCGCGCTCCTTCAACACATCACGGAAATCGGTGCACTCGCGCACCGCCTCTGCAGCGCCCGTGTATCGAATTTCGCCGATCGCCTTGGGCGGCGCGAAGTTGCTGACCATCTCCCTGCCGGCGTTTTGTTGTTCCAGGAATTTCTTGAAAATCGGGTAGTGCTCGACATCGGCACGCGGCCAGCGCTTCCACGCTCCGCCAAAGCCGGTCATGCGGTGCCTGACATGGAGAAAAAACCCCTCGCGCTGTTGTTCGCCATTGTTGCCGATATCGATGCCGGCCTCGATCTGCTTCGGAACGATCTCTTGCAAGGCGGCAAGGCCGGCCCTCTCGATTTCGGCGGCGTCGACTTCTTCGCCACGCGCGCGCCTGGCATAAAGTCGCGTCAATGCCGGCGGGCGCGGGAGGCTTCCGGTGTGCGTGGTGAGAAAGCGTTCGTTGCTACGTCGCATTTGGTCCGGTCTCCGAATTAGCCGACGATACCTGAGCACTTCTTTCGGCAGCGAGCATGGGTCTCTTTTTTGTCGTGTGCGCAATTCACCTGACGCGGATCGGCTCAGATCGAAAGTGCGCCGATGTCGCAACTCAGATAAACGTCTCTTGGTAAATTGGGCAACTTCACAGGGGTGGGGTCGTGAATAATTTACAGGATTGTCGCGCCGAGGAGGCGCAATGCCGAAGGCATGCCGAAAGCGACGAGCAGAATCGGGACTTGTGGCTGTCGATGGCGGAGCGGTGGTCATATCTGGCCAAAGAAGCTCCATTTTGCTTCAGTGAAGGCACTTCCGTTCAGAAGCCGACTGACTCGCGCGGTCTGGGCTGAAGCGAGCCGCTTGCGGAAAATCTTCACGCGAGCTGGGCGCGGAAAGAAACCGTGCCCGGTTTCCTTCAGTCCGCCTTCACGAATGCGAGTTAATCAATGCCCGTCAATCCGGCCGTCGGAAAGATGGCCGAGGTGTGATCGAAGCTCTCAAGATGCCAGCCTGGAAGGCTCGACTACGCCGGCTAGGGTAACCTCCGCTGCGCCTTTGTCGTGGCGGCGATCGCTTGACAGTCTTTGCCCGGCACGAACAAAGTTCGTTCAAGCGAATGCGATGTAGTTGGTGTGCAGGGAGCGAGCTAGATGATGTCCCGCCGGCAGTTCGGCACCTCCGTACTCGCCGCGGGAGTGGCGGTGGCATCACAAAGGGCGACCGCTCTGGTGTCCGGGCGCGTGATCGTCGATGCCCAGGTGCATTTGTGGAAGGCAGAATCAGATGACTGGAAATGGGTTCCCGGCATGAAGCCGCAAATGCCGGAGCCGTTCACCGTCGAGAAGCTCCTGCCGTTGATGAATGAGGCCGGCGTGGATCGCGTCGTCGTGGTGCCGCCGTCGTGGCAAGGCGATCGCAACGATTATGCCCTTGATGCGGCCAGGCGCTATCCCAATCGTTTCGCCGTCATGGGGCGCATCCCTCTGAAGAACCCGCAAGCCGCCGCACTGTTGCCGAAGTGGCGGGAGCAGCCGGGCATGCTCGGCGTGCGGCTGACGTTCCTCGGTCCGGCCAAGGCGTGGCTGACCGACGGCACGGCGGACTGGTTCTGGCCAGAAGCCGAAAAGGCCAATCTTCCGGTCATGTTCCTGACCGACGGCCAAAGCGCGCAGCTTGCAAGTATCGCCGAACGCTATCCGCGCCTGCAATTGATTGCCGATCACATGGGCATCGGTGGCAATACGCCGAGGGAGGGCCGGATCACCGACGCCGTCGGCCAGACCGCTTCGCTCGCCAAATATCCGAACGTTTCAGTCAAGCTGTCGGCGGCGCCGAACTACTCGTCGGAAGCCTATCCATTCTCTGATTTCACGCCCCACATCAAACGGCTTTTCGATCTCTATGGGCCGAAGCGATGTTATTGGGGCTCCGACATGACGAATGGTTTTGACAAGGCGATCTATCGGCAACGCATCACCCACTTCACCGAGGAATTGCCGTTCCTCTCCGAACCGGACAAGGATTGGGTAATGGGCAAGGCCATTCTCGAACGGCTAAGGTGGGCATAGAGTGTTGTCACGACCGTCGGAGGCTAACGTAGAAGCGACATGAAATTTTGCCGCAGAACTATCCTGAGCGCGACCGCGTCCCTGCTGGCCGCGCCCTTCTTCTTGTCGGCAAAGCCGGCCAGCGCGGCCGACAAGATCAAGATCGGCTTCCTGCTGAAGACCATGCAGGAGGAGCGTTACCAGCGCGACAGGGCGGCGTTCCTCGCCAAAGCCAAGGCTTTGGGCACTGAGGTGATCTTCGATTCGGCCAACAATGACGAGCAGACCCAGCTTTCGGCGTTCGAAAACATGTTGTCGCAAGGCGCCCAAGTCATCGTGTTACAACCGGTCAACACCGGCACGGCCGGAAGCATGGTCGCGTCCGCGCACAAAAGCGGGGTGAAGGTCGTTGGCTACGATGCGATGCTGGTCAACGGCCCGCTCGACGCCATGGTGATGCAGGACAGCTGGGCGGTCGGCAAGCTTCAGGCGGAAGCGATGGTAGCCTGGCTCAAGGCCAAGAACGGATCGGTCAAGGGAAATGTCGCCTTGATCCGGGGACAGCCGGGCGATTCCAACGCCAATGCAATGAGCAGCGGGGTTCTTGAGGTTTTGAAGGCCAATCCCGATCTAAAACTTGTCGCCGATCAATCGCACGAAGGCTGGTTGCCCGACAAGGCGATGGCGACGACGGAAAATCTTCTGACCAAACTCGGCAACAGGATCGACGCGGTCATTTGCAACAACAGCGGCATGGCACGTGGCGTCATCGCCGCCCTCGATGCCCAGGGTCTGGCCAGCGCCGACAAGGTCTTCGTTGCAGGTTCCGATGCCGATCTCGTCAACATCCAGTTTGTCGCGCAAGGAAAACAGGCCGCGGAAATCTGGAAAAAGATCACACCGCTTGCCGAAAGCGCGGTTGAGACGGCCGTGACACTCGCCGAGAATCCGGACAAGGACCCCAAGACCTTGCTCAAGGTCGACAGGGTCATCAACAATGGCGCCGTCGACGTGCCGACCATCGTCACCCCGGTCGTGCTCATCGACCGGAAGAACCTCGACAGCACGATTATTGCCGAGGGCTTTTACACCCACCAGCAGGTGTACGGAAAATAGAGCCGTCAGCAAAATTCCGGGCGATGGTCGGCAAAGTGGGCTACGGAATGGCTAGGCGGTCAGCTGCTTTGCCGCGGCGGCGTCGGTGCGGCCGATGAGTTCCGAATATTCAAGGATCGGATGGGGCCGCCCCATCAGGTAGCCCTGTACTTCGTTGCAGGATTCGGCAGCAAGAAAATCGAGTTGGGCTTTTGTCTCGACCCCTTCTGCGAGTACCGGCAGATCGAGCCCGTGCGCCAGACCGATGACGGCACGCACGATTGCCGCCGACTGGGGATTGCTTTTGACATTCGATATGAACGACTGGTCGATCTTGATCTTGTCGAACGGAAACGATTGCAAATAGGACAATGAGGAATATCCGGTGCCAAAATCGTCCATGGCGATGCGAACGCCGAGTGCCTTAAGGCGACGCAAGATCGAAAGACCGCGGTCGAAATCCTCGACCAGCACGCCCTCGGTGATTTCAAGTTCCAGCCGTGTCGGTGCAAGGCCGGTTTCCAGCAGCACCGAATGCACCAACCCCGGAAGATCACCGTGACGGAACTGAATTGGCGACAGATTGACGGCGATTTGAAGCGGGTGCGGCCAGCCGGCCGCTTCGCGGCAGGCCTCACGGAGGACCCACTCGCCGATTTGGATGATGAGTCCGCTTTCCTCCGCAACCGGGATGAAGGTTGCGGGTGAAACCATGCCGCGTTGGGGGTTGTGCCAACGGACCAAGGCCTCGAACCCGATCACCCTGCCGTCGATCTTGGCCAGCGGTTGATAATACAGACGGAGCTCGCTACGACCGACAGCGGTGCGCAGTTCGCGCTGGATAGTGCGCCGCTCACGCAATCTGTTGTCCATTTCGATTTCGAAGAAGCGCGTCTTACCACGACCGGCGGCTTTGGCGCGGTAGAGTGCGGCATCGGCATTGTTAAGCAACATCGTTGCATCGGTGCCGTCTGCCGGGAAGATGGCAACGCCGATGCTAAGACCGACGCGCAGTTGCTGGCCATTCAGGTCCAAATCAGTTGCAACGGCCGCATGAAGCTGTCCGGCGAGCATTTCGGCGAGCGCAGGTTGATCTCCGATCGGCGTAATGAGGGTAAATTCGTCACCGCCAAGCCGCGCCAGGTAAGCCTCGCCGGCAAGCGCACCGAGCTGTTGCGCGAGGGCGCGAAGCAAATCGTCGCCGACCGCATGACCAAACGTATCGTTGACCTCCTTGAAGCGGTCGAGGTCGATGCTCAGCACGGCGAACAATTCGCGGTTTGCCGCAGCGGCATCAATCGCGCGGGTGAGATGCTCGAGGAAAGCGGGGCGATTGGGCAGGTCGGTCAAGGCATCATGGTGGGCCATATGCTCAATGCGGGCTTCCGCCTCTTTACGCTCGGTTATGTCTTCCGAGAGGCTGAGGAGGTAGCGCTGTTCGCCTGTTTCGTCCTGGATCGAAAGATTCTTGGTGGTGAGGATGCGGGTGCCGTTATGCGGTGTACAAACGGCGTGCTCGCCGATGGTTTGCAGGTCCAGCGTGGTCAAGGCCTCATCGGCGAGGGGGAACAGGTTTTGCGCGGTCTCTCCGTCGGATGGACCATGCACCTCTCTGCCGATGAAGTCCCCGCGCTCAATTCCAAAAATGGCTTCTGCGGTGCGGTTTATGAGGACATAGCAGCGATCTCGCACGTCCTTGACGGCCACGGACAGGGGCATGTTCTCGATGATGGTATCGAGAAATTTCTGGGTGCGGCCGAGCTTTGCGGCCGACGCATCAAGAGCCTCCAGTTGCCCGAAATGAACGAGGGAGATCGTCAGGCCTGCAAGTGTCAGGGCGAGGAACAGACCCAGTCCGATGCCCGCGCTTTGCCAGGTTACGCTGCGCAGAAAGGATGACATCGGTACGTCGATCACAAACGCACCGATAACGTCGTTCAGATGCCACTGCGACTTGCCAGGCTGGAGAGCGTTGTGGCAGCTAACGCAACTCTGCTCGTGCGCGACGGTCGGATAGACCGTACGAAATATTAGCTGGTCGTTGATATCAAGGAATTCAGATACCGGTTTTGGATTCGGAGTTGCTGCAAAGGCCTCGACAGTTGCGGCCATTTTTGCATCGGTCGGTGCCGTCAAGATCTCCCGTCCCGGACGACCGACCGAGGACAAACGAAACTCGGAATCTTGGCCGTTTTGCTTGTTGAAAGCCTCGATTGCGTGGGCGCGGAACGAGGCGGGAACCGGTGCGTCCTTTCCAAACTGCGATCGGATTGCCGAATAATTGGTAACAAAGGCATCCACCAACTGGAGCGCGGTGATTTTTTCGCTGCTCTTGTGCTCTTTGAACCAGTTCAGGCTGAAATAATAAAAGCCGCAGCCAACCGCTACAGACAGCGTCGCGCAGATGCCCAGATACACGAGAAAGCCGCGACCGGATCGCGACCCCATGAAGCGCCAAAACCGCGGAAGCTCTTTCATTTTTTTCGCCTTTGAGGCACGACGGTCCAAGCGAAGGACGATCATTGGCCGCTGCTACCGGTGCTTCGAAATTCCCCAGCGTTCCTGATTTGCAAGAGATCTACTAACGTTCGATAAACATTCATAAATCCTGGCCGCCTTTCACTATATGTTTATAAACATGGAAGTATGCGGTCTGCTCAACCCCTTCCTACAAGCTGTAAGCGAGACCGCTTCTGGCTTGCGGCCAAATCAATGACACCCGAATAGGTATCGGAATGCCTGGCGACGGGATAATCGGCCACCAAGACCACGGCATCTAGCCCGATGCGCATGCCCGAAGTCGTTCTCAAGATGGAGCACATCGTCAAGGAATTCCCTGGCGTGCGAGCTCTCGACAACGTCAACTTCGAGGCGCGCGCCGGCGAGGTTCTGGCATTGGTCGGCGAGAATGGCGCGGGAAAATCGACGCTGATGAAGGTTCTCGGCGGCGTCTGGCCCTATCCGACCTATCGGGGCGACATTTTCATCAAGGGAAAACTGAGACGGTTTTACAGCACAAGCGAGGCCGAGAAAGCAGGTGTCGCGATCATTTATCAGGAGTTCAATCTGATTCCTGAACTCACGGTCGCCGAGAATATCTTCCTTGACCGACAGCCGACCAACAGGCTCGGCGCCATCGATTGGCACAAGCTGAATTCCAACACCCAGGCTCTGCTTGACGAACTCGGCATCGGCGACCTCAAACCGGCCGATCAGGTCAGGCACATCACCGTCGGCAAGCAGCAGATGGTCGAAATCGCCAAGGCCTTATCGAAGCGCGCGAGCATTCTTGTGCTCGACGAACCGACTTCTGCTTTGACCGACAAGGAAGTGTCGGATCTCTTCAGGATCATACGCAAGCTGAAGCAGGACGGCGTCTGCATGTGCTACATCTCCCACAAGATGGAGGAGATCAGAGAGATCGCAGAGCGCGTCGTGGTCCTGCGCGACGGAAAGACGATCGGGGAGGTGACGCCGGTCGCCGACATAAGTCTCGAGCAGATCATCACCCGGATGGTCGGCCGCGACATCAAGGACATGTTTCCGCGAGGCGCGCGCCAGCGTGGCGAAAAAATTCTCGAGGTCAGGAATCTCGAACTCGACCATCCCGATTTGCCCGGTGAAACACGGGTCAAGAAAGCGTCGTTCTCGGCCTACCGCGGCGAAATCCTTGGGCTTGCCGGATTGATGGGCTCAGGCCGAACCGAACTTGTTTCGGCAATCTTCGGCGCGTTCCCGAAGGCGACGCATGGGGAAGTGTTGATCGAGGGCAAGCGAGTTGAAATTCGCTCGCCCCTTGACGCCATCGAACACGGGATCGCGCTTTTGACCGAGGACCGCAAGGCGCTCGGCTTGTTCATGGGCCAGTCGGTCGCCTTCAACACGACGATCGCCGCGTTGCAAACCATCAGTTCGCGGTTGGGCGTGATCGACGCCGGCCGCGAACGCGCGTTGGTCGGAAAATACGTTGCAGAGCTAGGCGTCAAAACGCCTGATATCGACGCCCTGGTCGGGACGCTCAGCGGCGGCAACCAGCAGAAGGTCATTCTGGGAAGATGGCTCAACGCGCACCCGAAAATTTTAATCCTGGACGAGCCGACCCGCGGCATCGACATCGGCGCCAAGGTTGAGATCTACAAGTTGTTGGACCGGCTGGCCGGGGAGGGTGTGGCGGTCATCATCATTTCCTCGGAATTGCCAGAGGTTCTCGGGATGAGCGATCAAATCCTGGTCATGAGGGAGGGTGCCATCGCCGCCGAATTTGCGCGCGAGACGGCCACGAGGGAAACGATCATGGCAGTTGCGACCGGCGCTCGCCGGCCGGGGGAGTGATGCGACAAAATCAGGCGCTCCAGTTCGTCAAGACCAACGCCACGCTGATCGCACTTGTGGCGTTGACGGTTGCCCTCGCGCTTGCCGATCCCACCTTTCATACCGCGCGTAATCTGAGCAACGTCGCGCGACAGGTGACCATTGTCGGCATCATCGCGGTTGGAATGACCATGGTCATTCTGATCGCCGGCATCGATTTGTCTGTTGGCTCCGTCGTCGGAGTAGCCGCCGTGGTCGTGACCTTGCTCATGCAATATGGTCTCGCCGCCTGGATCGCCGTTCCGGTCACGCTGGTGGTGGTCGGCGGCACCATCGGCCTGTGGAACGGCTTCTGGATCGCGCGTTACCATATTCCGCCATTCATCATCACGCTTGGAATGCTGACGATCGCCCGCGGTGTCGCACTGACGCTTTCCGGCGGCAGTTCGGTCCCGGTCGCCGATCCATCCTTTGCCAACCTCGGCGGCGGCTACATCGCGCCTCTACCAACCCTTGTCATCCTCGCGATCTCGGCGATGCTCTATGTCACCAATTTGGTCCGCAGCCTCGGCGACGGCATGAAATCCGGCAGCCGTGGCAACGCCGCGGCGGGTGTCGTCGTCGCCGGATCGGGGTTTGCGCTCGCGGTCTATGTCTTCGGCAGAGGGGACGGCCTTCCGGTTCCGGTCGCGATCTTTGTCGTCATTGCTGGCGTAGCGATCTTCGTTCTCGGCCATACGCGGTTCGGCCGGCGTCTTTACGCGTTGGGCGGCAACGAGGAAGCGGCGCGTCTATCGGGTATCAACGTTTCACGGACGAAGGTGATCGTCTACGTGATCGTCTCGCTGCTTGCGGCGCTGTCGGGAATCCTGCTGGCGTCGCGGCTCAACGGGGCATCACCCAATCTGGGTACGATGTTCGAGCTCGACGCGATTGCCGCGGTGGTGATCGGCGGCACCAGTCTCGCGGGCGGCTCGGGCACGATCGGCGGAACGATCATCGGCGCGCTGATCATTGGTGTCCTCAACAATGGGATGAGCCTGCTTGGTGTCTCGTCGTTCTACCAACTCATCATCAAGGGGCTGATCATCAGCCTCGCCGTCTGGTTCGACGTTTTGCAAAAGAAGAAGTAGGCCCGCTCATTTTGCATCGACGACGTTGCAGAAGGCGCGGACTCATAGCATGCGGCTTCTCGAGAGTACTCTCTTACCGGACGTAACGCGGACCAGCCAAAATCGGCGCGATCATCCGGAATGGGACATCCCACACCGTACTTCTACGGATGTCGGCAGATCAATTCTTTAACCGAAATCGCCGTAGGTTGACTGACGAGCTGTCGCCCACATTGCGCTCCGCGCGGCAGCAAAAACAAAAAAGGGGCAAATTGTGTTAGCGCCAAATTCCATTATTGCCGAACTCGAAGACGCTGTAAGAAGCGGCTCATCGGAAAAACGAGTTTCGACCCTTCGACAGGTAACCGATCTCTTCCTGCATGGCGGAGAACGTTTGAGCGAGGATCAAGTCAAGGTCTTCGACGACGTGTTGTGTCTTCTTGTCAATCGTGTCGAGAGCCGCGCCAGAGCCGAACTCGGTGCGCGCCTGGCGTCGGTCGACTACGCTCCATTCGACGTCATTCAACACCTCGCGCGGGACGACGAAATCGCGGTGGCCGGAAGCGTATTGGCTACCTCTAGCCGCCTGCGGACCAGCGACCTCGTCGAGATTGCAAGCACAAAGGGGCAGGATCATCTGCTGGCCATTTCCGGCCGGACAAACCTTCCGGAAGCCGTCACCGACGTCATCGTCGACCGCGGCGAAGGCAAGGTCATTCGAAGACTTGCCAACAACGCCAGCGCGCGTTTTTCCGATAGCGGTTATTCCAAGATTGTCTCGCGCTCGGAGGAAGACTCCGAGCTGATCGAAATTCTCGGCCTTCGTGTCGACCTGCCAGTCAAATTTTTGCGCGATCTGCTGAAGCGCGCGACCGACGCCGTGCGCGAGCGGCTGATGGCTCTGGCGCCTCCCGAACTCCAGCAAGAGATCAAGCGAATTCTCAAAGCTATTTCCACAGCGGTGCCGGAAGATGCACGGGACTTCAGCCGCGCCGAAGCGCTGGTCAAGCTGCTCCATCACAAGTTAGAACTGCAAGACGAGGCCATCATCAAGTTTGCGGGAGACAGGAAATTCGACCATGTGGCGGCCTCGCTCGCCATTCTCGGCGACGTGCCTACGGCGATGATGATGCAAATGCTTGAGGGTCCGCGGTCCGACCTGATCCTTATTCCCTGCAAAGCCGCCGGATTGAGCTGGATGACCGTCGAAAGCATCCTCTGCAATCGTCCGGCTCAGCAAAAAATCGGCGAAGAAACGCTGAAGGTTGCCGCCAAGGATTACGGCAAATTGTCGATCGAGACCGCCAAGCGAACGCTGCGCTTTTGGCAGATTCACAATAAGGTCGAGAAGTAGGGGTGCTTAGCCAGGCGCGCTTTGCCTTGAAGCAGTCTTTTTCGGCTTCTTTTCCCGCGCCAGAAACTCGATCCCGACCTGTGCGCCTTCGACGCGCACCAGTCGGCAGCGACGATAAACGAGACCCGTCGACGACAGCAGCAGGAAAAATTCCTTGAGGTCCAATCCTTCGAGAGAGCCTTCGATTTCCAGGCGTGCGCCCGTCTGCGACACGTCGACCAGGGTGCATTCGCGGCGCCAGGTTCCGTCAATCCCCATCATATAAACGGAAAGGCCACGTTCGAACTGAACGCGGCCGCTCTTTCGGTCTCCGTAGGTCATCGAGCAATCCAACCTTCAAATGTTGTTGGGCGCTACCGGCAATGCCCTCTCAAGTTCGCCTGGGCCGCAGAGGGGCATGAGAAAAATCTGAATTAACGAATCGGTAACACTGTAAAACAGATTAGCCGGGTAGTTCATGGGCTGAGTTGAGTAAGATCAAGGTCTGTTTTCCGAAATTTATTGAAATTCGAAGACGAACCGCGAAGGCAACCCGGCTTGTGCGGCAATCGCGTACCGTTTGGCAGCGTTGTGATCGCGCGAGGACTTTCTTCAAAGAAATCTTCAAAGAAAGCGAACGTGCGCGCGGCAGATCGACGCCCGCGCATGCGTATCCGCGTTAGCGCTGTGGCACGCTGGCCGGAGGCCGCTTGCCGACGATTGCAAAGGCGTCCGACGACCAGCTTGCGACCGGCGCGTCGGCACGATAGCGCGGGAGCTGATCCCCGAGCGAGTAAAAGACGCAGAGCGCCAGACTCGCCCAGACCGCGGCACTGAAATAGAGCGACATCCAGGGAATCTCGTCCTTCCACTCGGCAAAGTCGTGCGTCACGATCCAGCGGGTGCTGACGTCACGCAGACCCTCGAGCGGCCGCAGAAACGAATTGCCATCGGCAATCTCGGCCCGCCATCGATTCAGATACATCGGAACGTCGACGGTCATGAGAAACGCCAGATAGCCGGCAATCCCGATGATCGCGAAGGCGAGGACCACGGCGACCGGACCACCGAACTCCGGCACCAATCGGCAGAGGCCGATGCCCGCGACGAAGAACGCAACGGCCCATGTCGAATTTTCGATGGCGTTGCCGAGATAGTTGGTGGTCAGCACCGCATGCCATGAGAAACATTCCGCGATGAGGATCAGCGGCACGATCACCCACGCGGCGGTCACAGTGGTGTCAGATCCCGTCATTGTGCCGAACCGGTGCAGGAAGATTGCCCACTGCACCGCAAAGCAGATCTCGGCCACCGTCGCGACGGACCGGCCGACGACAACGCTCGACAACCAGGTGTCGAACAAGCAGATGCGCTGGACATCCGCGCGCGGAAGGAACGAGCGGAATGCGCAGCCAAAGACATAGCCTGCGCAGAGCAGGAGCATGAAATCGACGCCGGATCCGCTGCCGGCCGCCGGTTCGTGGAGCTGGCGATAAAGCAGAAGCCAAACCGCGATGTTTGCGCCGCTCACCAGGGTCAACAGACCCCACCACCAGGCCACGGGATTCGACCAGGCCAGGGAAGTTGGCTGTGCCCGCCATTCCAAACTCATATGGAAAACTCCGCGCGTAACCGAATTGACACCTGACTGTATTAATACTGTCACGAATCGCGGCCGATCACGAGAAGAATATGTGCCCGGCGGGGGCTTCGGGGGGAGGCGAGCGAGTTTTGCCGAGGGCAGAGGTTTGCACGGCTCGGGCGAAATGCGCGGCGAGAACGCGGATAGCGTCCGCCGTCGGGGGTGGCTGTTTCCCGGACGCGGAGCAGCGTGCAACGCTGCTCCGCAGAGCCGGGATCCACACGTAACTCTTATGGACTCTGTGGGCCCCGGATCAGCAGCGCACCGCTTAAGCGCTGCGCAGCATCCGGGGAACGGCTTCCCTAAATCGGCTTGCCTGCATACGGCATGGAAGCGGTGAGGCCGCCGTCGACCGGAATCGCCTGGCCGTTGACGTAGGAGGCCTCGTCGCTGGCGAGGAACAACCCCATCGCAGCGAGCTCATGCGGCTGGCCGGCGCGCTTGAGCGGATTGAGCTGGCCGATCTTGCCGTCGGTGCCGCGTTCCCTCGCATTGTCGAAGATCGGCTTGGTCATGCCGGTCTCGATCAGGCCGGGGCACACCGCATTGATCCGGACTCCGGTGCCGGACAGGGAATAAGCGGTGGTCTGCACCAGACTGATGACGCCCGCCTTGCTCGCCGCGTAAGGATGTCCGCTGGCGCCGGATTTCAAACCCGCGACCGAGGCGGTGCAGACGATGGAGCCAGATCGCTGTTTGATCATGTGCGGTATCGAATATTTGATGGCGAGGAACGGGCCGATCAGATTGATGCGCAGGATTTCGTGCCAATGTTCCACGGTCTGCTCGGAAAGCGGCACCAGTCCGCCGCTGATACCCGCGTTGGCCCAGACCGCATCGAGCCGCCCGTAGGTGGAAACCGCCTTGCCGACAAAGGCGATGACGTCCTTTTCGGAACCGGCGTCCGCAATCACAGCCTCCGCGGTTCCGCTGGCCTTGCGGACCTGCTCGACGGTTTCCTTGACGGCCTCAGCGCGGTCGACCGCAATCAGCCTGGCTCCTTCCTTCGTGAACAGCAGCGAAGCGGCGCGCCCGATGCCGCTGCCGGCGCCGGTGATGATGACGGATTTGCCCTCGAGGCGGCCCATGAGTTTCTCCATGCTCAATTCTTATTCACGTTTCTATCAGCGGCGTCTTCCTGCAACGCGTCAGGAAAACGCAATCCGGATGGATGACCTTGCAAGCCGGATTGACTTGCACGACAGACTTGCGACCTTGCCTGCTTTCAAACAAGATTTGAAACACACGAAAGTCGCTTGAGGCGATCTGGTCCCTCACGTAGGACACATAACAGTATTGAAGGGTCGTTGCGATGTCCAATCCAGGTAAGCCGGCAGTCGTCACCACGCGATGGTGGTGGGTGCGCCACGCGCCGGTGCGCAGCGACGGCGGCAATATCTACGGTCAGAAGGACATCGCCTGCGATACCAGCGACCGCGTTGTGTTCGAGGCGGTGGCAAAAATCCTGCCGCGCAGCGCGGTCTGGTATGCGAGCAGCCTGATGCGCACGCACCAAACCGCGGAAGCGATCTGGGATACCGGTTTTCCGAGGCCTGCGACAATGGCGAAGGAAGCGGCCTTCGCCGAACAGCATCTCGGACAATGGCAGGGGATGAATCGCGCCGCGTTCCTCGCCAGCCGGCCCGTCGGCAGCCACTGGTTTGCGGATATCGGGCAGGCAGCACCTGGCGGCGAGAGTTTCATGGATCTCTATAACCGCGTATGTCACGCGATCGATCGTATCAATGTCGCTCATGCCGGCACGGATGTGATCGCGGTAGGCCACGGCGGAACGATCAAGGCGGCGATCGGTCTTGCGCTCGGCGGCCAGCCTGAGAAGGGCCTTGCCTTCGACATCGACAATTGCTCGGTGACACGGCTCGACCATTTCGCCAGTCCCGGTCATAGTAATTGGCGGGTGCCGATGGTCAATCAGCAGCCGTGGATTGCGGACGCCTCGCACAATGCCATGCATCAGCCGGCGGGACCGGAGATCGCGACCGCGAGCAGACTGGCTTGAGTTGATCAATTCATAACCGGTGCGTTCGCCGCCGGATCAAACAAGAGGGAGAGAGACATGACCTTGTTCGATATGTCGGGAAAAGTCGCCGTCATCACCGGCTCCTCGCGCGGCATCGGGCGCGCTATCGCCGAGCGGATGGCCGAGCATGGCGCCAAGGTGGTGATCTCCTCGCGCAAGCAGGTGGTCTGCGATGAGGTGGCGAAGGCGATCAACGACAAGGCCGGCAAACAGGTCGCGCTTGCGATCGCCGCCAATATCTCGACCAGGGACGACCTCAGGCATCTGGTTGACGAGACCAACCGCGCGTTCGGCAAGATCGACGCGCTGGTCTGCAACGCGGCGTCGAATCCCTATTACGGGCCGCAGGCCGGCATTTCCGACGAGCAGTTCCGCAAGATTCTGGACAACAACATCGTCGCCAATCACTGGCTGATTTCGCTGGTGGCGCCGCAGATGATCGAGCGCAAGGACGGATCGATCACGATCATCTCCTCGATCGGCGGGCTCAAGGGCTCGACGGTCCTCGGCGCCTACTCGATTTCGAAAGCCGCCGACATGCAGCTCGCGCGCAATCTCGCTTGCGAATATGGCAGGTACAATATCCGCGTGAATTGCATCGCGCCCGGCCTGGTCAAGACCGACTTTGCGCGCGCTCTGTGGGAAAATCCGGAGATGCTGAAAGCCTCCACCGCGCGCACGCCGCTGTTGCGGATCGGCGAGCCCGACGAAATCGCCGGCGCCGCCGTGTTCCTCGCCTCGCGCGCCGGCACGTTCACGACCGGCCAGACCATCGTGATCGACGGCGGCGCGACGATCAGTTGACCTATCGTCGTCCCTGCGAACGCAGGGACCCATACGCCGTGCCGTTTGTGTCGAGAGGCGCTGTTCGCCGGCTTTCGTGCAACCACATCGGCCGGTGGTGATGGGTCCCTGCGTTCGCATGGACGACCGCGGTATGGTGCGATCGCAGATTTCAGATTTCAAACAGCGTGACGTCGGGGTGCGCACTCGCGATCTCGCGACGCAACGCGCCCGAGTTGATCAACGAAACGCGCCTTCTAGAAATCAGAGGGCGCAGGGAATGCCGGGCGCGCGATGCGCCCGCAGCCTCGCATGCAAATGAAGTGAGCATACGAGTGTAGTCACCACGGTCACACCGGAAACACCCGGCATTCCCCGCGCAATGGTTTTAACGGCTTATATCGCGCTCTCCCCGGTGAGCCGGGCTTGTTTGCCACCGTCGCCCGCAGGATCATCGCCTCGCGAGCTTGACATCAGCGTCGGGATGTCAGGACCACACGACTTCGCCGTCCGCCTTGCGCGCCATTCGTCAAAAGCGCCAAAGCGTCCACCGCATCCCGCACCCAACGTTCATGACGATCGCGAAACGCCCCTCGAGCAGGGACGGGACCGCGACTCAATATTACTGATTTTACCCCGCCGTCAAGAACAATTTCTGAAAATCAGAAATTGGGGCATTTCGCCCGCCGTCGTGGTCGTCCCTGAGAAAGCACGTCATGGGTCCCGGCTCTGCGGAGCAGCGTCACCGAACGAGGCTTCGCCTCGCCGGGAGAACGCTGCGCCGCGTCCAGGACACGGGCAATTCGGGGCGCTCGTTCCCCGGACGCTGCGCAGCGCGCCGCGCTGGCGGCGTGATGCGCTGCTGAGCCGGGGCCCACGCTTCACGCTGCGTTGCCATGGGTCTTGGCTCGCGTTCGCAAGTGCCCGCTTGGCCGGGACGACGGAATCCCGTCACTCCACCGCCGCATACACCAGATTGCGCACCAGCGTCCGCGTGTAGACGCGCTGGCCGGGCCCTTGCGACATGAATATCGCGAACAGGTCTTCCCTGGGATCGATCCAGAAGAAGGTCCCGCCCATGCCGCTCCAGAAGAACTGGCCGGGCGAGCCCGCAAACGGCGCGATGCCTTCCTGCGTGCGCACGCCAAAGCCGAGACCGAAGCTGTGGCCGGGCTGCGTCAGCGTGCCCTGGATTTTCACGGCAGGCGCAAGATGATCGGACGCCATCAGTTGTAGCGTCTTGCGGCCGATGATGCGCACGCCGTCGAGCGTTCCGCCGCCAAGCAGCATCTGGCAGAACCGCGCATAGTCGATGGTGGTCGAGACCAGACCGCCGCCGCCGGATTCCATGACCGGCTTCTCCAGCATGTTGAAGAGCTGCACTTTCTCGCCGGTCCACGGATCGCTCGCAAACGGTTCGGCGAGACGGTCGGCGTTCTCTTCAGTGGTGTGAAAGCCGGTCTCGGTCATCTGCAAGGGCGCGAGGATGCGTTCTGTGAGGAACGCGCCGAGCGTCTTGCCGCTGACGATCTCGATCAGGCGGCCGAGAATGTCGGTGGAGCGGCTGTAGTTCCACTCCGCGCCCGGTTGGCAGATCAAGGGCAGACTCGCGACGATTGCGGCATGTTCGGCATTGCTGATCTTGCGGCTGCGCAGGCGCGATTGCTGATAAAGCTGCTGCACCAGACCGTTGCCGGTGTGTTCGTAAGTAATGCCCGAGGTGTGCCGCAACAGATCCTGGATGGTGATCGGCCGCTGCAGCGGCACGAGATCGAGCCGGCCGTCGTTCTCGACGCCGACCTTCTGGTCGGCAAATTCCGGAATGAATTTGGCGATGGCGTCATCGAGCAGGAAGTGGCCATCCTCGAGCAGTATCATGATCCCGACCGAGACGACCGGCTTGGTCATGGAGAAAATGCGGAAGATCGAACTCTCCGTCATCGGCGCGGGACTTGCCGGATTTTGTTTTCCCAGCGCGTCGAACCAGGCAATTTGCCCGCGCCGTGCCACCATCACGGTCGCGCCCGGGATGGTTCCCTTGTCGATCTCGCGCTTGAAGGCGTCCGACATCCGCTGCAGCCGGGCTTGCGAAAGCCCGAGCGATTCCGGTTTCGCGCTGGGGAGCGGCGGGGTCTGCGGGGTGGCGGGGTGTTTGGCGGCGGTTTGCGCGGTCATTTTCTCTTCCCTTTAACTCTTATTCCCGGTGGTCCAATTTTGGCGCAGAAGCGGCGGGCTGAACAGGCCTGCAAGCCGCTTCGCCCTTGCCATCCGGCCGCGGCCTATGCTTGAAACGGCGCGGGTCAGCGGCGACGCAAGGTCCCCACAGGAGTGTAGCTCAATTGGTAGAGCACCGGTCTCCAAAACCGGGGGTCGCAGGTTCGAGCCCTGCCACTCCTGCCAGCGAAATCAGAGCCTTAGGCGGGTTTTTCCGAAGCGCCCCCGATCCAAAATGGCTCAAGGGTAAAGTTCCAGGGTAAGCAGCAGAGGGGGCCTTTTGGGATCAATCCCGATCCAGGACCGCCCGGTCCGCCAAATCGAATTCAGGGACGTGTTTCTACGTGATTGGGGGCCTGTCCAGATAATCCGGAGGGGGTGGCGTCCGATCATGGTCGATGCCCCGTGATAGGTTCAGGCTAGGGAGGCTCATCATGACCGCAAAGAAAAACTGGAAGCTTGATTGGTACGACGCCGTTGCGGCCGATAAGCGCGTTGATCCGGCTGCATTCAAAGTTGCCTATTGCATGAGGCGTAACCTCCTCCGAAGAACTCTTGCCGCTAGAGTTGATGACAAAGTTCTTGGTAAAATGACCGGCATTTCGGTGGCCGAAGTAAAACGGGCACTCAAAATGCTCGAGCGTCGCGGCTGGATCAGTGAGTGGATCGAGCCAAATGCTTATTCCTTCATGGGCGATCATTTGGCCGAGCAGCGGGATGCCGATCGGCGCACTACAGCCGCGTAGTGTTAGCGGCGGCCTGTCTATTTCATCTAAAGGACAGCAACGCTGGCTTGATCAAAATCAGTGCCAGTCACACATCATGAAAATCGGGGATCGCTGGCCCGACACAATGGCAACGTACACGCCGCCTAATTGAGGCAGTGCGTCCAAATAAGAAGAGGCACCGCGTTCGAGCTCCGCTCGACGCAGCGCACCTCCACGCAAACGCAACGGGCATGGGCCGTCGTGGGAAACCTTTGGCGGCTTTTGCGTGTGTGAGAATAGCTTATGCCAGTTGGACTGTTTCGCGGCGAAGAAGGGTGGGTGCAGGTCGATTACGGGACCGGCACCACCATTCCGGTCCCGCGCTCAAAGTACGAGGCAAATGGATATAAGCCGGATTTCGATAAACTACCGTCAGAAGCGGAGTATTGGGCCACCGAGAAAAAGAAGGAAGATGATGCAAAGGGGGCCTGACCAATGGGTGGGTGAACGCGCTCGCAGCACATAGCACATAGGCAAAACCCAGCCGGGGTGATTTGGCCGACTGGGTCTTGGTGCAGTAAGGTCGAAGGACGGCAAGACCGGGTAGTCTTGGTGGCCCCATCGAAGAACTGCAACTCGATAGAGCGCGCGAGCGCGAACTTAAGCAAGACAATTATGTAGGCAGCAAAAGTCGGCCTTGGCATCGAATTCCAATGGGCAAATAGGCCCACGGAGACCAATCTTTTTTAGCGGGGTCATGTGACTTCCAACTGAGTAATTGCCGGCGTCTTATCGAGCAACTTGGTCAACGCGCCGATGTCAGTCTTGCGTTGGTCGAGCGGGCGGAAGCACTCGATGGGCCATGGCGCGCCTTCCAACTGATGGCACGAACACGTTAGGACAGCAGCGCTGGCTTGATCGGCATCATCGCTGATGACAGCATCGCTCGCATCGGGGATCGTTGGCCCTGACATACAGGCGACGCATCGACTGCCTCATTTGATAATGAAGGCTGTGCGTCCTGTGGCTAGCAGGCTATGGCTGCGTTCGAGCACGCTCGGCGCGGCACACCTCCACGCAAACGCAACGCAGCGGCACAGGCCGTCGAGGGAAACTTTGGCGGCTTTTGCGTGAGTGGGGCTAGGCTAGCATCGTTTTGATTATAGCAAATCCAGCGCATGCGCCATTTATGGCGTGTCGCCATAGCCTCGTTGCGAAGCTTGTCGCTGCGATTAACGGCGAACCCTCTTGATTTTAGCCGTGCGCCTCAGCGCCGGTCGCGTTTTGTGGGATCGCGTTTCGCGCTTCGGCTGGGGTTGCGGGTCGCGGACCGGCTGGGATTGTGTGTAGACCGGCTGGGATTGCGTATTGCGGATCGCCTCGGCGAGCATCGCATACAACTCAGTCTTGGTCGGTGTGGAAGGTTTTGTCACTTCGCCACCTCTTCTCTTTTCGACTTCGCGGCTTCCCTGGCCAAGCGCTCAGCCTTTAATCGCTCATAATTTTTCCAGAAGGCTTCCTGCGCTTCTTCGTATTCCGTTGCTGCCTTCCGTTTACCGGCGCGCTGAAAAGTCCGTCCCGCCTCCCGTTGCGCGAGGTCGTTCTTGATTATTTTGTCTCGCATAGATCACCTCCAATGGTTAGTGACCAGTGCGATGACGATAGCGCGGCAACGGCGCCCCGCAAGAAGACCTGCTGATTAAGCTTGCTGATTAGGTTTAACGTCGTTGCAGGACGTGGCGGACACGTAAAATAATCACCCAGCTTGGTATTGGAACTCAGCCTTCGGCTCCCGCTGCGAAAGACTTAACCCGTCTTATTCGCCAGAGGGCGCCTGAGAGGCTGGCGAGCGTGGTGTAAAGCGCTGAAGCGGCGTAGGGTTCGGTTGCGAAGCCAACCCCATCACCTTCAACCGCGAACGCCACGCCCGCCATGACCGATGATACGATTCTGCCATTCTCATTTCCAGCCGTTCACAGCAAGAAAGTCACAGCTGCCTTCGATGGCGGTCGCCTGACCTCGAACGGGGGCGTGATGCTTCTGGCGATGGCCGAGCGGCGTCTCGGCTTGGCCGACAATTTGGCCCGGGTGTTGCCCGATCGGCGCGATCCGACACGGGTCGTGCACAGCCTTGTCGATATGTTCCGCGCTCGCATGTTCGCGATCTGCTGCGGCTACGAGGACGCCGACGACCTCGATCATCTGCGGTCCGATCCCGCATTCAAGCTGGCCTGCGGGCGCCTGCCGGACACGGGCCGGGATTTGTGTTCCCAGCCGACGCTGTCGCGGCTGGAGAATTCGCCGCGCCTGCGCGACGTGATCCGACTGACCTACACCTTGGTTGACGCATGGATGGACAGCTATCCGTGCGAGCCAGCATCCGTCACGCTCGACATTGACGACACCTGCGATGTCGTCCACGGCCATCAGCAGCTCTCGCTGTTCAACGCTCATTATGACGAACGCTGCTTCCTGCCGATCCACGTCTACGACACGGAGAAGAGCCGGCCCGTTGCGGTTGTGCTGCGGCCCGGCAAGACGCCTAGCGGCGTCGAGGTGCGTGCCCATCTGCGCCGCCTGGTGCGGCACATCCGCACGCGATGGCACAAGACGCGAATTACGTTCCGTGGCGACGGGCACTATGCTCGGCCGGAGGCGATGACGTGGTGCGAGAACAACGGCATCGACTACATCTTCGGCCTGTCCGGTACCAAGCCGCTCGCCAGAAAAGTCGACGAGGTCGCCGACGATATTCGTACGCGACGCGCCATCGAGAACCTGCCTGTTCTGCGCGGCTATGCCGAGACCCGCCACAAGGCAAAGTCCTGGGATCGCGAACGGCGAACCGTCGCCCGTATTGAGGCGACCACGCTCGGCCTCGACATCCGCTTCGTCGTCACCAGCCTCGATGTCGGCTCGGCCGAGTGGATCTACGATAGCTTGTATTGCGCGCGCGGCCAGGCCGAAAATCTGATCAAGCTGCATAAGACACAGCTCGCCTCCGATCGCACCAGCTGCCGTTCGGCGCTCGCCAATCAGGTCCGTCTCGTGCTCCATACCGCCGCTTATTGGTTGATGCTGACCGTGCGCGACGCGATTCCCAAGGCCCGGGAATTGGCCACTGCCGAGTTCGCGACGCTGCGTCTTCGTCTCTTGAAAATCGCAGCCCGCGTCGTCGAGACTACGAGCCGCATTCGCCTTGCGTTCGCCGCGGCATGTCCCGAAGCCGACCTCTTCCGCAGTTTGCCAGGTGCGCTGCTGCCGCTCGGTCCGTAACCGGCGGGGCATCCGCCCCCGTTCGCCCAGCCTATCCCTCAAGCGCGTTGCAAAGTACGGGTCGTCAGCGGTGAAAAGCCGAAGGCATTCCTGTGCGCCTCATCAGAGGAGATGCGCGGCCACACCAATCGGATCAAAAAACCGCACTCTCACGAATAGGACGGGTTAAAGACCATCCTGGAACACAGCGAATGTTGGCCGGCCGAAAGTTCTCGCACTCAGAGCGGGCCGCATGCTGATAATACTCAAAGCCTCACATCCCTGCACGGGCAGTACCGGGGCGGCACAAGGTCCTGCCAGCCTAAGCCATTGAATTTGACCGTTTCAACGCCGAGCCTCGGGTCGGGGCAGGCGGCCTGTCGCTTTCCCCGCACCTTGACCTTTGGCGGCTTGCGCAGTACATAGCCGCCACCTGCAGCCGGCCCGCGTAGAGCGGATATCCGGCGCGGCTTTGAAAATCCCCCGAACAATCGAGCCCGCTTTTCCGGCTCATCCTTCAAACGAGGGCTGGGCGAAAGAGGGCTGTTCGGATTCCTTAGATCATCTTAATCGTCTGACGACGGACGCGGACCCCCAACGATGGCTTTCAGCCCGTTCAAATTCCTGCAGGAAGTGCGCTCGGAAACCGCCAAGGTCACCTGGCCGAACCGCCGCGAGACCACGATCACCACAATCATGGTGTTCGTGATGGTGGCGCTGGCCTCGGTTTTCTTCTTCGCCGCCGATCAGATCATCCGCTATTTCATCACCCTGGTATTGGGCCTCCACTGATGACAAGCACGGCAACGCAAGTGCAAACGACGGATAAGCGCTGGTACATCGTCCACGCCTATTCCAATTTCGAGAAGAAGGTGGCGGAATCGATCCGCGAGCAGGCCAAGCAGCGCGGGCTCGAGGAGTTGTTTGAGCAGGTGCTGGTGCCGACCGAGAAGGTCACCGAAGTCCGCCGCGGCCGCAAGATCGACGCCGAGCGCAAGTTTTTCCCGGGCTATGTCCTGGTCAAGATGAAGCTGACCGACGAGGCTTTTCATCTGATCAAGAATACCCCGAAGGTGACGGGCTTCCTCGGCGCGGAAAACAAGCCGATGCCGATTTCGGAAACCGAGGCCATGCGCATCCTGCACCAGGTGCAGGAGGGCGTGGAACGGCCGAAGGCGTCGGTGACGTTCGAGATCGGCGAGAATGTGCGCGTGGCCGATGGGCCGTTCGCCTCGTTCTCCGGTGTCATCGAGGAAATCGACGAGGGGCGTTCGCGCGTCAAGGTCGCGGTGTCGATCTTCGGACGTGCGACGCCGGTCGAACTGGAATTCGCTCAGGTCGAGAAGGTCTGATTTTTCTATTCACCTCTCCCCGCATGCGGGGAGAGGCAGAGGCCGCCTTTGGCGGCCGTTCTACAAGAACGACGCCGAAGCGGAGCTACGGCTATGTCGTTCTTACGATCCGGGTGAGGGGGCTCTCCGCGCATTCCGTGCGTGGGGCTGCCCCTCACCCCGACCCTCTCCCCGCAAGAGCGGGGCGAGGGAGAAGGAAGAGCCGTGGGAGGAAATGGGTGATCGCCAGTCATCCGTTGAACCGCACCACGGTCCTGTGAAGTTTTCGGGCTGGTCCGGAAACAACATGAGGAGTGACATATGGCAAAGAAAGTGACCGGATACCTGAAATTGCAGGTGCCGGCGGGAGCCGCGAATCCGTCGCCCCCGATCGGTCCCGCGCTTGGTCAGCGCGGCCTCAACATCATGGAATTCTGCAAGGCGTTCAACGCGCAGACGCAGAAGGAGGAGAAGAATACCCCGATCCCGGTGATCATCACCATCTATGCGGACCGTTCCTTCACCTTCGAGATGAAGACGCCGCCGATGTCCCACTTCCTCAAGCAGGCCGCCAAAATCCAGTCCGGGTCGAAGGCCCCGGGCCGCGACAAGGCCGGCAAGGTGACACGCGCGCAGGTGCGCGAGATCGCCCAGAAGAAGATGAAGGATCTCAATTGCGACACCATCGAGTTGGCCATGAAGATGGTCGAGGGCTCCGCCCGCTCGATGGGTCTGGAAGTTGCGGGGTAACGGATCATGGCAATCGGAAAGCGTTTGAAGAAGGCCCGCGAGGGCGTCAACCGCGAGAAGCTTTATCCGCTCGCGGAAGCCATCAAGATGGTCAAGGAGCGCGCCACGTCGAAGTTCGACGAGACGGTCGAGATCGCGATCAATCTCGGCGTCGATCCGCGTCACGCCGATCAGATGGTTCGCGGCGTGGTGACGCTGCCGAACGGCACCGGCCGCACCTTGCGCGTCGGCGTGTTCGCGCGCGGCGCCAAGGCGGAAGAAGCCAAGGCCGCGGGCGCTGACATCGTCGGCGCCGAGGACCTGGTCGAGAAGGTGCAGGGCGGCGCGATCGATTTCGACCGCTGCATCGCCACCCCCGACATGATGCCGCTGGTCGGCCGTCTCGGTAAGGTGCTCGGTCCGCGCGGCATGATGCCGAACCCGAAGATCGGCACGGTGACCATGGATGTCACCACTGCCGTGAAGGGCGCCAAGGGCGGTTCGGTCGAATTCCGCGTCGAGAAGGCCGGCATCGTGCAGGCCGGGATCGGCAAGGCCTCGTTCTCGGAAGAAAAGCTGGTGCAGAACGTCAAGGCGCTTGCGGACGCGGTCGCCAAGGCAAAGCCCGCCGGCTCGAAGGGTACCTACATCCAGCGCGTGGCGGTTTCCTCCACCATGGGCCCGGGCGTGAAGGTCGAGCCGGGAAGCCTGCTCGGCTGAGTTTCTTAGGCGGATCGAAGCAAATTTGAGGGGCGGAATTGGGCAACCGGTTCCGCTCCTTGGTTTAAGAGAGGCACAACGCCGGGAGAGGGGAGAGCATGCCCGAGAAGGTCCTGATCTATTCGCGCTTCCCCAAGGCGCTGATGGCGCGGATCGGACAACGCTTCGAGCTGATGGACACCGCCGGAAAGTCGCCGGTCGAGGTCTTCACGAAACAGCAACTCTCCGGCATCCGCGCGTTGATCACGGCCGGCGGTACGCCGTTGGGTGCGGCTACACTGGACATGCTGCCCGCCTTGCGCGCGATCGTCTGCTACGGCACGGGCTATGACGGCGTCGATCTTTCAGCCGTGGCGCAACGAAAAATCCTGCTCGGCCATAGCCCGGCGGCCAATGCCGCCGCCGTTGCCGACCTCGCGGTCACCTTGATGCTGGCGGTGACACGGCGTCTCCTTCCGGCCGACGAATTCGTCCGCAACGGCAGTTGGGCCGCATCAAAACCTTCGCCGCTGTTGCGGCCGCAGCCCGGCAATCCCGGCCGCCGCGTCGGCGTCTACGGCATGGGCGAGATCGGCCGCAAGATCGCGGCGCGTATGGCGGCGTTCGAGACCGAGGTCGGGTATTTCAGCCGCAAGCAGCATGATGTGCCTTATGCATATTTCCCGAGCCTTGAGGCCCTGGCGGAATGGTGCAGCGTCCTGATGATTGCGGTTCGCGCAAGCCGCGACACTCATCACGCCGTCAATGCCGCGATCCTGCAAAAGCTCGGCAAGGACGGTTATGTCGTCAACATCGCGCGCGGCTCGGTGATCGACGAGACGGCGCTGATTACCGCGCTTACAGAAAATATGATTGCAGGTGCGGGTCTGGACGTGTTCGAGAAAGAGCCGCATGCGCCCGACACGCTGACCGCGTTTGCGAATGTGGTGCTGACCCCGCATGTCGGCGGCCACACGATCGAATCGCACATCGCGATGCAGGATTGCGTGATGGCCAATCTCGAGGCGTTCTTTGCCGGCAAGCCGCTGGTCTATCCCGTGCGTCCATGAACCGGCGGCGGCGCCTGCCGGGAGTGTTCAGTGGTGGGTTGCTGCCGGCGCACGACGCAGTTTGTCGGGGTTGCGCACAATGTAGATGGCGGCGATCCGGTCGCCATCTACCGCGATGCTTAAGGTGTGATCGAGTTCACCGTCGACGTAGAGCAGGGCGCCAACGGAGCCGTTGATCATCACCGGCTCGATGCGAATGTCGCGGCCGCTATTTTTGCCGGCAAGGGCAATGAAGAACCGCGAAACCTTGTCGGCGCCCTTGATCGGATTGAGCGCCGCAGGCTTGCGGCCACCGCCATCGGTGACGGCAACCGCGTCCTCGCGCAGGAGACCCGCTAGCCGCGATGGATCGCCGCTCGCCACCGCTTCGATGAATGCGCCGAGGAACCGTTGGTGATCTTCAGGTCTTGCTTCTGGGGCCGGACGGGCATCCCGCACGGCGCGGCGGGCCCGCGCGGCCAATTGCCTGCAGGCTGCCTCGCTCCGGTCGATGGTCCCTGCGATCTCCGAGAATGGCATTTCAAAGACGTCGTGGAGCAGGAAGGCGGCGCGCTCCAGCGGCGACAACCGGTCCAGCGCCAGCATCAGCGCGAAGGAGAGGTCATCGGCCAATTCCGTCGCCGCGTCTGCCGAAAGGCCCTCGGTGTCGAATACCGGCTCGGGAAGCCAGGGTCCGACATAGATCTCGCGCTGGGCCTTTGCGCTCTTGAGGCGATCCAGGCACAGATGCGTGACGACAGTGACCAGGAAGGCCTCGGCATTGTGGACCTCGCGGGCGCCGGCGAAGCGAAGATAAGCGTCCTGCACGACGTCTTCCGCGTCCGCGCGGCTGCCCAGCATGCGATAGACGAGCCCGAGCAACCGCCCGCGATGGGGCGCCAGCGGATCGTGCTCATGCAGCCTGTTTGATGACATCGACTTCATGTCCGCCGACCGAAACCCGTCTGCACTCCCTCGCATAACCGAGCCCCGCCTTCACCATCGGGAACATTCGACCCATTTGAAGGGCAAGCGTCAAATCGATAACGCCCTTCTCGCCCCATCGGGCGCGAACGGCATCGCGATTTTCATCCTCATCGCCGGATCGGCGCGCCAGCGCATCGGAAAAGCGGAATCCGAGCACGGTGTCGCTGTTCATGGCGCGCGGGTCACGGCGCAGAACCGCCTCGATCAGTTCCCTCGCCATGCCGGCCTCCAGCGCCATATCGACAACCAGTTGCGTGCAGGGACCGCAATCCTCTGCCAGCGCGCCAACAAGTTTGGCCGCGAAGCTTGCCTCGAGGGGAACCACCTCGCGATGCCGGGCGGCCATCATGACGGGGGCGAATTTGAAGAATGCGGACGGCGATTGGCTGAGCATCATTTCGAGATAGCTGGTGTCGTAGGCATAGCGTTTACTCATTGTCCGCAAGGCACGGCGCGCGATCCAGCTAAGCATGGGTTTCTCCTGGGGCGGGAAAGGCCGAATAAAGGGCGAGGGCCGATGGGAGCACCACGGCGGCAAGGTCGAACGCGGCGTAGTGATCGTGCCCGGTCACGATCGACGCGAGATGAATCAATGCATGGGCGGCCAGGAAACCGGCGCCGGCGACCGCAGCCGCCCAATAGTTCGGCCGCCATGCCCGTGCGCCCAGCGCGAGACCCGCGACCAGAAATGCCGCGCCGATATCCTGCACGAAGTGCGGATTATAGGGACCGGTCTCGGCTGCTCCGGGTACACCTGCATACCAGGACGCGCCGGCGAACAGCATCGCCAACCCGTTAAGGACCGTGGACACTGCAAGGATGGCCGCAATTTTTTGTCGCATCGAAACCTCCTTTCGCCCTAGACGAACGGAAGGGGGGAGATGTGACAGGCCGGAACGGGAAATTTCGGGGGAATCGCGCCGTGCCAAATGGCCCGAAATTAGCGCTTGGCAACGCCGGAAAGACTCGTTAAAGAGCGCCTTCCGGGCGTGCTGGCTGTTGCTGGCACGTCTGTGCTCGCATTCCGAAAACCCGGCACGATAGGAGGCCATTCCTTTCAGGACGTCCGCATGGATTGCTCGAAAGGAAGGGAAACCGTCGTTTTGGAGGGATGCAGGCAGGGGTGGCCGGCTTGCCGGAACACCTCGATCCTGTCCGAGACTGCAGGCGCCTGAGATGAGACCCGTGTTTCTTCAATGGCTTAATTTACCGGCCTGCATAGACGGGTGAAGACCGAATTTCGCGCTCCGCCGCAACTGTTTGCGGCGGGCAGCGGATCAAGGTTCGAACCTCGACACCCCACGCCGAAAGGTGCGGGAGGGCAGGCTTGTCAAATGTCGTGCTGCCCGAAGCGTCCTTAGGACTTGCGTGTCTCGAGGTCAGGTTTTGGGCGGGACGATGGGTTTCAACCCGGCGGTCCTGCCTTTGGGCACCAGACCGCCAACCGGAGAGAGCTTGCTGTGGAAAGAGCGGCAAAAAAGGACGCGGTCGAGGAGCTGAACGGTCTGTTCAAGGCCACCAGCGTTGCGATCGTCGCCCACTATTCCGGCCTCACCGTGGCCCAGATGCAGAAGCTGCGCATGCAGATGAAGCAGGCGGGTGCGTCGGTGAAGGTCTCGAAGAACCGTCTCGCCAAAATTGCTCTTGAAGGCACAGATGTCGTCGCCATCGGCCCCCTGTTGAAGGGACCGACCGTGATCGCGACTTCCAAAGATCCGGTGGCGGCGCCGAAGGTTGCCATCGAATTCGCCAAGACGAACGAGCAGTTCGTCATTCTCGGCGGATCGATGGGCAAAACCGTCCTGAATGTCGATGGCGTAAAGGCGCTTGCCGCCTTGCCGTCGCTTGATGAGTTGCGCGGAAAGATCGTCGGCCTGCTCGTGGCGCCGGCGACCAAGATTGCTCAGCTCTCGACTGCGCCTGCGGCCAAGCTCGCGCGCGTTGTTCAGGCCTATGCCTCAAAGAGCGAAGCGGCCTGACGCCCTTCGCACATCGTAAACCTGGTTCGAACCGATACGCTTAAGGAACAGATCAATGGCTGACCTACAGAAGATTGTTAACGACCTCTCGAGCCTCACCGTGCTCGAAGCCGCCGAGCTCGCAAAGCTCCTTGAAGAGAAGTGGGGCGTGTCTGCGGCTGCCGCCGTGGCGGTTGCCGGCCCCGCCGGTGGCGGCGCGGCCGCCGCGCCCGCCGAAGAAAAGACCGAGTTCACGGTGGTCCTCGCGGCCGCCGGCGACAAGAAGATCGAGGTCATCAAGGAAGTCCGTGCCATCACCGGTCTCGGCCTCAAGGAAGCCAAGGACCTCGTCGAGGGCGCGCCCAAGCCGGTCAAGGAAGGCGTCAACAAGGAAGAAGCCGACAAGATCAAGGCCCAGCTCGAAAAGGCAGGCGCTAAGGTTGAGTTCAAGTAAGCCCGGCGTGCTTGGGCGAATCCCGGGAAAGCGACGGGTAACCTGGAATATCCAATGGAAAGCGGCGTGCCGCCGGGGCAACCCGACGCGCGCCGTACACAAGAAAGTGTGGGGATTGGCGGGAATACCCCTCGAATCTCCACGATTGCCATCCCATATCGGGGCGGCAGCAGGAAAACACGGTCGGCGTCGGGAACCGCAAGGTTTCTGCGCAAGCCGTTGGGAGACAGGCAATTTCGGGCTTTTTCAGTCCGTGACGAACAAGTTTTGACGGGCGGGTGCGGTCATGCGCCCCGCGCGTCGTTTTGCGTTCTTTAGGTCGGATACTTTGATTTAGGATTTAAGTCCTGACATTGGGCTCCCGGGCTTAGGAACGAATTGAAATTCAACCCGGGGGCGATGCCGATCGCGCTCCGGAAGGTTCGCCCCTCGCAGGGCGACGAAATGAGAGGCCACGATGGCGCAGC
Source organism: uncultured Alphaproteobacteria bacterium (assembly GCA_963722265.1). Classification (GTDB taxonomy): domain Bacteria; phylum Pseudomonadota; class Alphaproteobacteria; order Rhizobiales; family Xanthobacteraceae; genus Bradyrhizobium. Next base: position 695,052 of record CAVRKR010000009.1, read on the forward strand.
AGACGTTCACCGGTCGCAAACGCGTTCGCAAGTTTTTCGGACACATCAAGGAAGTCGCGGAGATGCCGAACCTCATCGAGGTTCAGAAGGCCTCCTATGACCAGTTCCTGATGGTCAACGAACCGCCGGGCGGACGGCTGGACGAAGGCTTGCAGGCGGTGTTCCGGTCGGTGTTTCCGATTTCGGATTTCTCCGGCACCTCGATGCTGGAATTCGTCCGCTACGAATTCGAGCCACCGAAATACGACGTCGACGAATGCCGTCAGCGCGGCATGACCTACGCGGCGCCGCTGAAGGTGACGCTGCGCCTGATCGTGTTCGATATCGACGAGGAAACCGGCGCCAAGTCGGTCAAGGACATCAAGGAGCAGGACGTCTACATGGGCGACATTCCGCTCATGACCATGAACGGCACCTTCGTCGTCAACGGCACCGAGCGCGTCATCGTTTCGCAGATGCATCGTTCGCCCGGCGTGTTCTTCGATCACGACAAGGGCAAGACCCATTCGTCGGGCAAGCTTCTGTTTGCCGCGCGCGTAATTCCCTATCGCGGTTCCTGGCTCGATATCGAATTCGACGCCAAGGACATCGTGTTTGCGCGCATCGACCGCCGCCGCAAGATCCCGGTGACGTCGCTGATGTTCGCGCTCGGGCTCGACGGCGAGACCATCCTTTCGACGTTCTACAAGAAGATCAATTACAAGCGGGCCAAGGATGGCTGGCGCGTGCCGTTCGACGCCAACCGTTTCCGCGGCTACTCCACGATCAACGACCTGGTCGATGCCGATACCGGCAAGGTGGTGCTCGAGGCCGGCAAGAAGCTCACCGTGCGCGCCGCGCGCCAGCTCCAGGAAAAGGGGCTGAAGGCGCTACGCATGTCGGACGAGGAATTGGTCGGCAACTATGTCGCCGAGGACCTCGTCAATCCGAAGACCGGCGAGATCTATGCCGAGGCCGGCGAGGAGATCACCGACAAGCTTCTGAAGGGGCTGAACGAGCAGGGCTACAAGGAGCTGCCGCTGCTCGACATCGACCATGTCAATGTCGGCGCCTATATCCGCAACACCCTGCATGCCGACAAAAACATGACGCGCGAGGACGCGCTGTTCGACATCTACCGCGTGATGCGCCCGGGCGAGCCGCCGACGCTGGATTCGGCGCAGGCCATGTTCCAGTCGCTGTTCTTCGATGCCGAGCGCTACGACCTCTCGGCGGTCGGCCGGGTGAAGATGAACATGCGTCTTGAACTTGATGCGCCCGATACCCATCGCACGCTGCGCAAGGAAGACATCCTCGCCGTCATCAAGACGCTGGTGGATTTGCGCGACGGCAAGGGCGAGATCGACGACATCGATCACCTCGGCAACCGGCGGGTGCGCTCGGTCGGCGAGCTGATGGAGAACCAGTACCGCATCGGTCTGCTGCGCATGGAGCGCGCGATCAAGGAGCGCATGTCGAGCGTCGATATCGACACCGTGATGCCGCAGGACCTGATCAACGCCAAGCCGGCGGCTGCCGCAGTGCGCGAATTCTTCGGCTCCTCGCAGCTGTCGCAGTTCATGGACCAGACCAACCCGCTGTCGGAAATCACCCATAAGCGCCGCCTCTCGGCGCTTGGCCCGGGCGGCCTGACCCGCGAGCGCGCGGGCTTCGAGGTGCGCGACGTGCATCCGACGCATTACGGCCGCATCTGCCCGATCGAGACGCCGGAAGGCCCGAACATCGGCCTGATCAATTCGCTCGCGACCTTTGCGCGCGTCAATAAATACGGCTTCGTCGAAACGCCTTATCGCAAGGTCAAGGACGGCCGCGTCACCGACGAGGTGATCTATCTCTCGGCGATGGAGGAAGGCCGCTATCACGTAGCCCAGGCCAACGTCGCGCTCGACAACCGCGGCCGCTTCACCGACGACCTCGTGGTCTGCCGTCACTCCGGCGACGTGGTGATGATCACGCCGGACAGGGTCGACTACATGGACGTGTCGCCCAAGCAACTCGTCTCGGTCGCAGCTGCGCTGATTCCGTTCCTCGAGAACGACGACGCCAACCGCGCGCTGATGGGTTCCAACATGCAGCGTCAGGCCGTGCCGCTGGTGCGCGCCGAGGCGCCGTTCGTCGGCACCGGCATGGAAGGCGTGGTCGCGCGTGACTTGGGTGCTGCGATCGCGGCGCGCCGGACCGGCGTGATCGACCAGATCGACGCCACCCGTATCGTGATCCGCGCCACCGAGGATCTCGATCCGACCAAGTCCGGCGTCGATATCTACCGGCTGATGAAGTACCAGCGCTCCAACCAGTCGACCTGCATCAACCAGCGTCCGCTGGTGAAGGTCGGCGACGTCGTCAAGAAGGGCGACATTATCGCCGACGGTCCCTCGACCGATCTCGGCGAACTCGCGCTCGGCCGCAATGTGCTGGTCGCGTTCATGCCGTGGAACGGCTACAACTTCGAAGACTTCGATCCTGCTCTCCGAAAGGATCGTGAAGGACGACGTCTTCACCTCGATCCATATCGAGGAATTCGAGGTGATGGCCCGCGATACCAAGCTTGGCCCTGAGGAAATCACCCGCGACATTCCCAACGTGTCGGAAGAAGCACTGAAGAACCTTGACGAGGCCGGCATCGTCTATATCGGCGCGGAAGTGCGCGCCGGCGACATTCTGGTCGGCAAGATCACGCCGAAGGGCGAAAGCCCGATGACGCCGGAAGAGAAGCTTCTGCGCGCCATCTTCGGCGAAAAGGCCTCCGACGTCCGCGACACCTCGCTCCGCGTGCCGCCGGGCGTGCAGGGCACGATCGTCGAAGTCCGCGTCTTCAACCGGCACGGCGTCGACAAGGACGAGCGGGCGCTGGCGATCGAGCGGGAAGAGATCGAGCGTCTTGCCAAGGACCGCGACGACGAACAGGCGATTCTGGACCGCAACGTCTATAGCCGTCTCGCCGAGCTCCTGGAAAACCGCCAGGGCATCGCCGGTCCGAAGGGTTTCAAGAAGGACACCAAGATCACGCGCGCGGTGCTCGAGGAGCATCCGCGTTCGCAATGGTGGATGTTTGCATCTCCCAACGACAAGCTGATGGCTGAAATCGAGGCGATGCGGAAGCAGTACGATGAATCGAAGAAAGGCCTTGAACAGCGCTTCCTCGACAAGGTCGAGAAACTGCAGCGTGGCGACGAACTGCCGCCCGGCGTGATGAAGATGGTCAAGGTCTTCGTCGCGGTGAAGCGCAAGATTCAGCCGGGCGACAAGATGGCCGGCCGTCACGGCAACAAGGGCGTCGTCTCCAAGATCGTTCCGGTGGAGGACATGCCGTTCCTCGAGGATGGCACGCATGCCGATATCGTTCTCAATCCGCTCGGCGTGCCTTCGCGCATGAATGTCGGGCAGATCCTGGAGACCCATCTCGGCTGGGCATGCGCGGGCCTCGGCAAGCGTATCGGTCAGACCATCGACGCTTACTACAGCAAGCAGGACGTCAAGCCGCTGAAGGAGACCTTGAAAAAGATTTACGGCGACGAGGAGACGATCAAATCGCTCAACGACAGCGAACTGATCGAACTCGGCCGCAATTTGAGCCACGGCGTGCCGATCGCGACGCCGGTGTTCGACGGCGCCAAGGAAACCGACATCGAGGAGATGCTCAAGCTTGCCGGTCTCGATGCTTCCGGCCAGTCCACCGTCTATGACGGGCGGACCGGCGATCCCTTCGATCGCAAGGTGACGGTTGGCTATATCTATATGCTCAAGCTGCACCACCTGGTGGACGACAAGATCCACGCGCGTTCGATCGGTCCATACTCGCTCGTCACCCAGCAGCCGCTGGGCGGCAAGGCGCAATTCGGCGGCCAACGCTTCGGCGAAATGGAAGTATGGGCGCTCGAGGCCTATGGCGCGGCGTACACGCTGCAGGAAATGCTCACCGTGAAGTCGGACGACGTCGCCGGCCGTACCAAGGTGTACGAGGCGATCGTGCGCGGCGACGACACGTTCGAAGCGGGTATTCCGGAATCGTTCAACGTGCTGGTCAAGGAAATGCGTTCGCTGGGCCTCAACGTCGACCTGCACAATTCCAAGATAGGCGGCACGCCGACATCCGAGGCGGCCGAGTAAAGATACCCATCATGCCCGGCGCGGTTCGCGCCGGGCATCCGCGGTTCGCGCTCGAATATCGGGTGCGGCGCGCAGGCTGAAGAAGAATTTCGAATTTGCTGCCGGTGACGGCCGGCACGCGAGGAGAAGACCATGAACCAAGAGATTATGAATCTGTTCAATCCGACGACGCCGGCTCAGGTCTTCGACCAGATCCGGATTTCGATCGCGTCTCCTGAAAAGATTCTGTCGTGGTCCTACGGCGAAATCAAGAAGCCGGAGACCATCAACTACCGCACCTTCAAGCCGGAGCGTGACGGCCTGTTCTGCGCGCGCATCTTTGGGCCGATCAAGGACTATGAGTGCCTGTGCGGCAAGTACAAGCGGATGAAGTACAAGGGCATCATCTGCGAGAAGTGCTCGGTCGAGGTGACGCTGTCGCGCGTCCGGCGCGAGCGCATGGGCCATATAGAACTGGCCGCGCCCGTCGCCCATATCTGGTTCCTGAAGTCGCTGCCGTCCCGCATCGGCCTTCTGCTCGACATGACGCTGAAGGATCTCGAGCGGATTCTCTACTTCGAATACTACGTCGTGCTCGAGCCGGGCTTGACCGCGCTCAAGGACCGTCAGCTCCTGTCGGAAGACGAGTATCTGAAGGCGCAGGACGAGTATGGCCAGGACTCCTTCACTGCCATGATCGGCGCGGAAGCGATCCGCGAGCTGTTGAAGGGGCTCGATCTCGAAAAGCTCGAGGCCACCTTGCGCGCGGAGATGCAGGAGACCGAGTCCGACATCAAGCACAAGAAGCTCGCCAAGCGGCTGAAGATCGTCGAGGCGTTCCGCTATTCCGGCAACAAGCCGGAATGGATGATCCTCACGGTGGTGCCGGTGATTCCGCCGGACCTGCGGCCGCTGGTGCCGCTCGACGGCGGCCGCTTTGCGACCTCCGATCTCAACGATCTCTATCGCCGCGTCATCAACCGCAACAACCGCCTGAAGCGGCTGATGGAGCTGCGCGCCCCCGACATCATCATCCGCAATGAAAAGCGCATGCTGCAGGAGGCGGTCGACGCCCTGTTCGACAACGGCCGCCGCGGTCGCGTCATCACCGGCGCCAACAAGCGTCCGCTGAAGTCGCTGGCCGACATGCTGAAAGGCAAGCAGGGCCGCTTCCGGCAGAACCTGCTAGGCAAGCGCGTCGACTATTCCGGCCGTTCGGTGATCGTGGTCGGTCCCGAATTGCGGCTGCATCAATGTGGCCTGCCGAAGAAGATGGCGCTGGAGCTGTTCAAGCCGTTCATCTATTCGCGGCTTGACGCCAAGGGCCTCTCCACCACCGTGAAGCAGGCCAAGAAGCTGGTGGAAAAGGAGCGTCCGGAGGTCTGGGACATCCTCGACGAGGTGATCCGCGAGCATCCGGTGCTGTTGAACCGCGCGCCCACGCTGCATCGCCTCGGCATTCAGGCGTTCGAGCCGGTTCTGATCGAAGGCAAGGCAATCCAGCTGCACCCGCTGGTTTGCGCGGCGTTCAACGCCGATTTCGACGGCGACCAGATGGCCGTGCACGTCCCGCTGTCGCTGGAAGCGCAGCTCGAGGCGCGCGTGCTGATGATGTCGACCAACAACATCCTGCACCCGGCCAACGGTCAGCCGATCATCGTGCCGTCGCAGGATATCGTGCTGGGTCTCTATTATCTCTCGATCATGCGCGAGGGGCTGCCCGGCGAGGGCAAGCTCTATGGCGAGATGGCCGAAATCGAGCACGCCTTGCACTCGAAGGTGATCCATCTCCACACCAAGATCAAATATCGTTGGGAGGGCACCGACGAGAGCGGCAAGCCGGTCAAGCGCTGGATCGAGACCACGGCCGGTCGCGTCATGCTCGGCAACGTGCTGCCAAAGTCGCCCAAGATTTCGTTCGACATCATCAACAAGCTGATGACCAAGCGCGAAATCTCCAGCGTGATCGATCAGGTCTATCGTCACTGCGGGCAGAAGGAGACGGTGATCTTCTGCGACCGCATCATGGCGCTCGGCTTCTACAACGCCTTCAAGGCCGGCATTTCGTTCGGCAAGGACGACATGGTGGTGCCGCACGGCAAGTGGAAGATCGTCGAGGCCACGCGTACGCTGGCGAAGGATTTCGAGCAGCAGTACAATGACGGTCTGATCACCCATGGCGAGAAGTACAACAAGGTGGTCGACGCCTGGTCGAAGGCGACCGAAGAAATCGCCAAGGAGATGATGAAGGAAATCTCCTCGACCAAAAAGAACGCCAAGGGCGTCGAGGCCGACATCAACTCGATCTACATGATGGCGCATTCGGGTGCGCGCGGTTCGCCGGCGCAGATGCGTCAGCTCGCGGGCATGCGCGGGCTGATGGCCAAGCCCTCGGGAGAGATCATCGAGACGCCGATCATTTCCAACTTCAAGGAAGGCCTGTCGGTGCTCGAATACTTCAACTCGACCCACGGCGCCCGCAAGGGTCTCGCGGATACTGCGTTGAAGACCGCCAACTCGGGATACCTGACGCGCCGTCTGGTCGACGTGGCGCAGGACTGCATCATCACGCAGGATGATTGCGGCACCAAACTCGGCATCAAGATGCGTGCCATCATCGATGCCGGCACGGTGGTGGCTTCGCTCGGCTCCCGCATCCTCGGCCGTACCGCGGGCGAGGATCTGCGCGATCCCGCGACCAACAAGATCATCGTCAAGCGCGGCACCCTGATGGAAGAAAGCCACGTGGAAGCCATCCACCAGGCTGGCATCCAGGAGGTGAAGATTCGCTCGGCGCTGACCTGCGAACTCGTCAACGGCATCTGCGGCAAATGCTATGGCCGCGACCTTGCCCGCGGCACGCCGGTCAACCACGGCGAAGCGGTCGGCGTTATCGCCGCTCAGTCGATCGGCGAGCCCGGTACGCAACTGACGATGCGGACGTTCCACATCGGCGGCGCGGCCCAGATCAACGAGCAATCCTTCGTCGAGTCGAATTTCGACGGCAAGGTGACGATCAAGAACAAGGCGATCGCAAAGAACAGCGAAAGTCATTTGATCGCGATGGTCCGCAACATGGTCGTTGCGATCTCGGATGCCGACGGCACGGAGCGTGCGACCCACCGTATTCAATACGGTGCGCGCATGCACATCGACGACGGCGACATGGTCAAACGCGGTCAGCGTATCGCCGAATGGGATCCCTACACCCGTCCGGTGCTGACCGAAGTCGAAGGCACCATCGCCTTCGAGGACCTGGTGGAGGGACAGTCGATCTCGGAGACGCTCGACGAATCCACCGGTATCGCCAAGCGCGTCGTCATCGATTGGCGCTCGTCGCGGGGCGGGGCCGATCTTCGCCCGGCGATCATCGTCAAGGGCAAGGATGGCAAGATCCTCAAGCTCGCGCGTGGCGGTGAGGCTCGCTACATGCTGTCGGTCGACGCCATTCTGTCGGTCGACGTCGGCGCCAAGGTCAAGCCCGGCGACATCCTGGCGCGTATTTCGACCGAAAGCGCCAAGACTCGCGACATCACCGGCGGTCTGCCGCGGGTTGCCGAACTGTTCGAGGCTCGCAAGCCGAAGGACGCGGCGATCATCGCCGAAATCGCGGGCACCATCCGCTTCGGCCGCGACTACAAGAACAAGCGCCGTATCTCGATCGAGCCGATGGACAAGAACGAGGAGCCGCGCGAGTACCTGATCCCGAAGGGTAAGCACATCCACCTGCAGGACGGCGACATCGTCGAAAAGGGCGATTTCATCGTCGAGGGCAATCCGGCGCCGCACGACATTCTGGCGATCAAGGGCATTGAGGAGCTCGCTGCCTATCTGGTCAATGAAATCCAGGAGGTCTACCGGCTGCAAGGCGTGCTGATCAACGACAAGCACATCGAAGTGATTGTCCGTCAGATGCTGCAGAAGGTGGAGATCACCGACCAGGGCGACACCGACATGATCTCGGGCGAGCAGATCGACAAGATCGAGTTCGATCAGCTCAATGCCAAGGCCAAGGAAGAGGGCAAGAAGCCCGCCATGGGTACGCCGGTTCTGCTCGGCATTACCAAGGCGAGCTTGCAGACGCGCTCGTTCTTCTCGGCGGCGTCGTTCCAGGAGACCACCCGCGTGCTCACCGAAGCCGCCGTCAACGGCAAGGTGGACCCGCTGGAGGGCCTCAAGGAGAACGTCATTGTCGGCCGCCTGATTCCGGCCGGCACCGGCGCTTCGATGGCCAAGATTCGCGAAGTCGCCGTCAAACGCGACAAGCTGATCCTCGACGAGCGGGAAAAACAGGCGGCGATCGTGCCTGCCGCCCCCGAAATCGAGCCGCTCGCGTTGCCGCCTGCGGAATAAAGTCGCGCGAATTCAGGATGTTACGAAAAGGCCGGCGGAAGCCGGCCTTTTTTGATATTTTTTGTCTATTCTGCTTCACTGACCACAATTCGTTCATCTTTCCTTCAGGGAAAAAAGCGCTTCATCTAAAACGACTTACGCTCGTCCCTTCCGCAGCAGGTGGCCGGCGTCGGCGGGGGCCGGAAACAAGCGGAAATATATGTTGGATTTGGCAATTGTAGGCGGCGGGCCTGGCGGCCTGATGAGTGCTTGGTACCTCAAGAGGAAACTGGGCGAATTGTGCCGCGTCACGATTTTCGAGGCCGCCGACCGGATCGGCGGCAAGGTACTGACGCGCAAATTCGACACCGCGCCTGCGATCTACGAAGCCGGCGTCGCCGAGATCTACGATTATTCGATGACCGGGCCCGATCCGCTGCGCGAGCTGATCCAGCATTTCGGCCTGCAAACGATTCCGATGGATGCCGAACAGGTCCAGCTCGACGGCGAACTCCTCAACGATGTGCCGGGCATGCGCCGCAAATACGGCGCGAAGACCGCGGACGCCATCGAAGCGTTCCGCAAGCGCTGTACCGAGATGGTGTCGCCGGCTGAATATTATGAGGGCATCGGTTCGCACGACAACGAACATCCCTGGGCCTACATCACGGCCGAGGAATTGCTCGACCGGGAGGTCGACGACGCAACCGCCAAGCGCTTCTTCAAGGTGATGGCGCGTTCCGACATCGCGACCGAGAGCCACAACACCAACGGGCTGAATGCGCTGAAGAACTTTGTGATGGATGTCGATGGCTATATCGGCATTTACTCGATCCAGAACGGCAACGAGCAGCTGATCGAGTGCCTGCAGTCCGAGGTGGACGCCGATATCCAGCTCAATCACCGGGTCCTCAAGGTCGGCAAGACCTCGAGCGGCCGATATCAGCTCAACATGATGAACGGCAGGGGACCGGAGACACGGGACTTCGATCTCGTCCTGATGTGCCTGCCGCACTCCTGGCTGGCCACCATGGCCTGGGATGGCGAAGGGCTGCGCAAGTCGATGGTCAAGCACATCGCTTATTTCGATCGGCCCGCGCATTATTTGCGGGTATCGGTGCTGTTCGATTCGCCGTTCTGGGGGGACAAGATTCCCGGCTCGTGGTTCATGTCGGAAGCCTTCGGCGGCTGCTGCGTCTACAACGAAGGCTCCCGTCACGACGTCGGCAAGCATGGCGTGCTGAACTGGCTGATCGCGGGCTCCGACGCGCTTGCCTTCGCCAATCTCGGCGACGAGGAACTGATCGATGCCGCGCTGAAATCCTTGCCGGCTTCCTTCGGCGACGCGGGGGCCCATTTCCTGGAAGGCAAGACCCACCGCTGGCTTTCATCGGTGAATGCGCTTCCCGGCGGCTTGCCTGCGCGCGACGTGATGACCAATCATCGGCCCGATCCGAAGCAGCATCCCGGTCTCGTCGTGGTGGGCGACTACCTGTTCGACTCCACGCTGAATGGGTTGCTCGACTCCTCCGATGCCGCCACCGATATCGTCGTCACCGAAATGATGCGGCTGCGCCGGGCGCGCGGGGAGGGCGGCAAGGCCGTGCCCGACAAGATCGACCGCACATATTTCGAGAACTACCGCGGGCTCGGGCCCTATGGCGAGGTCTGGAGCCAATTCACCGATCCCGCCTACCTGACCGATCTGATCAGGATCGTCTGGGGCCGGGCCAGAGGTTACAAGCTTCTGGTGGCCGGATCGGCCAGCGGCGAACTGGTTGGAGCGCTGCGCGAACGCGGGATCGACGCCTGGGGCGTCGAGAACAACCGCGCCATCCATGCCGGGACGCCGAAGGAGCTGAAGAAGTTCAACAAGCTCGGATCGATTGTCGATTTGCCGTTCAAGGATGATGAGTTCGATTTCGTGTTCGAGACCAGCCTGTGCCACGTCGCTGAAAAGCGCGTCGTCAGAGCCGTTCGCGAGCTCAATCGCGTCGTCAAGACCGGCCTCGTATTCGGCTCGGTGACGTCAGATATGTCTCCGCAGTTGATCGACCGCTACGACCTTCTGCGCGGCGTCAGCAAGCTCGGCACCTGGTGGGAGTGGTCGGAGCTGTTTTTCAGCAACGGCTTCGACCTGTCGATGAATCGCCGCGACTGCACGGATGAGCTCTGGGCGGCAACGCTTGCCGCCAACAAGGGTCCCGGTGAGTGGTATGCCGATTCCGAAAGTCTCCGTTATTCCTTCTTTGACAAGGTCGAATCCGACGATTGAGCGGCGCTGCCGCCCATTTATTTTGCTGAACGCGCGCCAATCGCATAGGATCAACACGGTGGCGTGTTCGGCCGCCTCTTTCGGTTTTGCGGTCAGCCGGCCGTGCAGCATCGGTTGGTTTCATGGCGTCCAAGCCTTTATTACCGGTTGATCGGATCGCCGCTCCCGCGGACGATGCCGAAGCTTTGGAGCCCGATGCGAGGCTGCTGGCGAACGTCGAAATCCCGGGTCGAATTGCCGGCGAAAAGATTCCTGCCTCGTCCGATGGCGACGAAAAGGATGATGAGGAGCTTGAGCTCGAAGGCGACGAGGATGATGAGGATCTCGTTGTCTATACCGCGAAGGAAGCCGCGGGCGCGCTGGCGACGATTTATGCTTTCGTCAAACCCTTCCTGAAGAACTACAAGAAGATCCTCACATTCGTCAGCCTCGGCGTGCTGGTCGAGACGCTGTTCAATGTCATCATGCCGCTGAGCCTGAAGTTCCTGATCGACGACGCGCTCGGCGAAGAGGATTTCGAGGCGCTGATCAAGATTCTCTCGGTGCTGGCGGCGGCCGGAATCTTCACCTCGATCGTCGCCGTCTGGTACGAGCGGTGGGATGCCATGCTGGCGGCCTCCCTGATTTCGGACGTGCGGACGCGCCTGTTCGAGCATGTCCAGAATTTGCCGGCGGCTTTCTTTGCACGCACCAAGCGCGGCGAAATCCTGTCGCGGTTTTCGGTCGACATGTCGGCCTTCGAAGGCTCGATCAAGGGCTTTGCCAACAGTGCCGCGCTGCCGTTCTTCGAATTGATCGCCGGCATCATTCTGATGCTGTTTCTGAACTGGCAGCTCGCCGCGATCTCGCTTTTGGTGTTTCCGATCACGCTGATCGGTCCGCGTATCCTGACGCCGAAAGCGGTGCAGGCAAATTACGAGCAGAAGCTCAACGAATCCGCGCTGCTCGGCATGGTGCAGGAAAACATCGCAACCCAGGCGGTGATCAAGGCCTTCATGCTGCAGCGCAGGACGCTTGGCTGGTTCACGCTGCGCAACGACGATGCGCGCCGCAAGATCGCGTCAGCGGCATTCCTCTCGACCATGGTCGAGCGCACGGTGACGATCTCGGTATTGTTGTTGCACCTCGTGGTGCTCGCGATCGGCGCCTATCTCGCCACCAAGGGCCAGATCACCATCGGCACTTTCGTCACGTTCGAAAGCGCGTTCTGGGAGGTGTCCTACAACATCGCCCACATCATGCATTTCATCCCGGTGTCGATCCAGTCGGCGGCCGCGGTCCGCCACATTCAGGAGATGCTGGATGAGCCGACCCGCGGCGCGGACCGTCCCGGCGCGCCGGACTTGCCGCGCATCAGCAACGACATCACCTTCGACCGGGTGACCTTTCAGTATGAAGGCAGCCAGGCGCCCGTTCTCGACAATCTCAGCCTCAAGCTCGATGTGGGAAAGACCATCGCCATCGTCGGCCCCAGCGGTGCCGGCAAGAGCACGCTGCTCAATCTGATTTTGAGGCTCTATGTCCCGGACGAGGGGCGCGTGACCATCGATGGCGTCGATATTCGCAAGGTGACGCGAGAGTCGCTGCGCCGAAGCATGGCCGTGGTGTTCCAGGAAAACATGCTCTTCAATATGTCGATCCGGGAAAATATCCGCCTCGGCAAGGAAGGCGCAACCGACAAGGAAGTGGAGGAGGCGGCACGCAAGGCCGAAATCCATCGTTACATCATGAGCCTTCCGCAGAAATACGACACGCCGGTCGGCGAACGCGGTGACACCCTGTCGGGCGGGCAGCGCCAGCGCATCGCGATTGCCCGTGCCATCGTCCGCAATCCCTCCCTCCTGCTGCTTGACGAGGCGACTTCGGCGCTCGACCAGACGACCGAAGCCGCGATCAACAAGACCTTGCTCAAGCTCGCCAAGGGCCGAACCATGATCTGGTCGACCCACCGCCTGACCTCGGTGGTCGAGATGGACGAGATCATCGTGATCTCGGGCGGCAAGGCGATCGAGCGTGGCTCGCATGCCAAGCTGCTTGCCGCCAACGGCATGTATCGACAGCTCTGGGACGATCAAAGCCGCAAGCCGCATGAAGCCGCCGAACGGGCTCGCGATGAAGACGACGAGGACTGAAGGCGGTCGCGCTGGTCGCAGCGGCTAAACCCTGAGGCTAGCAGTCAACAACAAAACAATCTCTGATGGTATGGTTCCTTGATAGTACCCGGGTAAAATACCCTATTTTGGGCCAATCCGGCGCGGCGAGGCTCTCTTTGGACCTGCCGGCCCGGACCGGCCAAATGCCGATTTCCGCAAGCGCCAGAGGCGCTTCGCACCCCGTCGTTTCGCCTTGACTTGGCGATGGCGCGCCGATAGAACCCGCGCACTCAACGACAGGCGGTGAGCTTCGCTTGCGTCGGAACGGACCACTCTTTCAGCCCTCTTTATTATGGGGGGTCGGGACGGGCACCAACCTCGACGAATGTCGCTCAAACGCTGTCGATTATAGCTAGGCAATGCCAGGACGATCTTGGTTTTCGTGGGCAAGTTCCCTCGGGATTGATCGGGTGCATGACCTCGGTAGTTGGTCGATCGGCCCACGCTGATTGATTGTGACTGCGGTCCTCTGTGGCGTCGAAGCGCTTTCTGCTCAGCGATGAGCAGTTGGCGCGATTTCGCTTTGCGCGGGTGTTTTTCGCGAGAGGCGGCAGGAATGGGGCTTTCGGCCCCGAACGAATTTTGCGAAAGCCGTTTCGGTTTCGCGCGAACTGAAGGTGAAGGCTGACATGCCGACGATCAACCAACTGATCGCAAGTCCACGCGTCGTACAGAAGTCGCGCAAGAAGGTGCCGGCGCTGCAGCAATCGCCGCAGAAGCGCGGTGTGTGCACGCGCGTCTACACCACGACCCCGAAGAAGCCGAACTCGGCGCTCCGCAAGGTCGCCAAGGTTCGCCTGACCAACGGGTTTGAAGTCATCGGCTACATTCCCGGTGAAGGTCACAATCTTCAGGAGCACTCCGTGGTCATGATCCGTGGCGGCCGCGTCAAGGACTTGCCCGGCGTGCGCTACCACATTCTCCGCGGCGTCCTCGATACACAGGGCGTCAAGAACCGTAGGCAGCGCCGTTCGAAGTATGGCGCCAAGCGTCCGAAATAATCGGGAACCGACAAGATGTCTCGCCGCCATTCTGCTGAAAAGCGTGAAGTGAACCCGGATCCGAAGTTCGGGAACATCGTCATTACGAAGTTCATGAACTCGGTGATGTATGCCGGGAAGAAGTCGGTCGCCGAAGGCATCGTCTATGGCGCGCTCGGCATGATCGAGGCCAAGACCAAGCAGAGCCCGCTCACGGTTTTCGAGCAGGCGCTGGAGAACGTGATGCCGACGATCGAGGTCCGTTCGCGGCGCGTCGGCGGCGCCACCTATCAGGTGCCGGTGGAAGTTCGCTCGGTGCGGCGGCAGGCACTCGGCATTCGCTGGATCATAACGGCGGCACGCGAGCGCAATGAAAAGACGATGACGGAGCGGCTCTCGGCCGAGCTGCTCGACGCGTCGAATGGCAGGGGGAACGCCGTCAAGAAGCGTGAAGACGTGCACCGGATGGCGGAAGCCAACCGCGCCTTCTCGCATTATCGCTGGTAACGGCGAAACTTAGGACTTTTGAGGAACAACCCATGCCCCGCCAACATGCCATCGAGGACTACCGTAACTTCGGTATCATGGCGCATATCGACGCCGGCAAGACCACGACCACCGAGCGTATCCTCTATTACACCGGCAAGAGCCACAAGATCGGCGAAGTGCACGAAGGTGCCGCGACGATGGACTGGATGGAGCAGGAGCAGGAGCGCGGCATCACCATCACGTCGGCCGCGACGACCGCATTCTGGAACGGCAAGCGGCTGAACATCATCGACACCCCCGGTCACGTCGACTTCACGATCGAGGTGGAGCGCTCCCTTCGCGTGCTCGACGGCGCGGTGTGCGTGCTCAATTCCAACCAGGGCGTTGAGCCGCAGACCGAAACCGTCTGGCGCCAGGGCGACAAGTACAGGGTTCCGCGTATCGTCTTCGCCAACAAGATGGACAAGACGGGCGCCGACTTCTTCAAGTGCCTCGCCGACATCGTCGACCGCCTCGGCGCCAAGCCGATCGCCATCCAGCTTCCGATCGGCGCGGAGAACAACTTCAAGGGCGTCATCGACCTCGTGAAGATGAAGGGCATCGTCTGGAACGATGAATCGCTGGGCGCGAAATTCGACTATGTCGATATTCCCGCCGATCTCCTCGACCAGGCCAAGGAATACCGCGAGAAGATGGTGGAAGCCGCCGTCGAGCTCGACGATGACGCCCTGGCCGCCTTCCTCGACGGCAAGGAACCGGATGAGGCGACGCTGAAGCGGCTGATCCGCAAGGCGGTCCTCACCGGCGCATTCTATCCCGTGCTGTGCGGCTCGGCCTTCAAGAACAAGGGCGTGCAGCCGCTGCTCGACGCGGTCGTGGACTACCTGCCATCGCCGGTGGATGTGCCCGCGATCAAGGGCACGGATGAGGACGGCAACGAGCTGGTGCGCAAGGCCGACGACAAGGAGCCCTTGGCGCTGCTCGCGTTCAAGATCATGGATGACCCGTTTGTCGGCACCATCA
Organism: uncultured Alphaproteobacteria bacterium; assembly: GCA_963722265.1. Lineage (GTDB taxonomy): Bacteria > Pseudomonadota > Alphaproteobacteria > Rhizobiales > Xanthobacteraceae > Bradyrhizobium. The sequence goes on from CAVRKR010000009.1 coordinate 710,393, forward strand.
CCTTCTGCCGCATTTATTCCGGCGTGCTGGCGAGTGGCACCGGCGTGATCAACTCGACCCGCGACCGCAAGGAGCGCATCGGGCGAATGTTGCTGATGCATGCCAACAACCGCGAAGATATCAAGGAAGCCTATGCCGGCGACATCGTTGCGCTCGCGGGCCTGAAGGAAGCGCGCACCGGCGACACGCTGTGCGATCCGAACAAGCCCGTGATCCTGGAAAAGATGGAATTTCCGGAGCCAGTGATCGAGATCGCGATCGAGCCGAAGTCGAAGGCCGATCAGGAAAAGCTGGGCGTCGCGCTGGCGAAGCTCGCGGCGGAAGATCCGTCGTTCCGGGTCTCGACCGATCAGGAGTCCGGCCAGACCATTTTGAAGGGCATGGGCGAACTCCATCTCGACATCAAGGTCGATATCCTCAGGCGCACCTACAAGGTCGACGCCAATATCGGCGCGCCGCAGGTGGCGTTCCGTGAGCGGATCACCCAGCGCGTCGAGCACAGCTACACCCACAAGAAGCAGACCGGCGGTACCGGCCAGTTCGCTGCGGTAACGATCGTGGTCGAGCCCAACGAGCCCGGCAAAGGTTACGAGTTCGAATCCAAGATCGTCGGCGGCGCGGTGCCGAAGGAATACATTCCCGGCGTCGAAAAGGGCGTCGAGAGCGTTCTTTCTTCCGGCGTGGTCGCAGGCTTCCCGGTCGTCGACGTCAAGGTGCAGCTCATCGACGGCAAGTATCACGACGTCGACTCCTCGGCGCTCGCCTTCGAAATCGCGACGCGGGCCTGTTTCCGCGAAGCGCTGCAGAAGGGCAAGTCGGTCCTGCTCGAGCCGATCATGAAGGTCGAGGTGGTGACCCCGGAAGACTATACCGGCTCGGTCATCGGCGACCTGAATTCGCGGCGCGGCCAGATCCAGGGTCAAGACATGCGCGGCAACGCCAACGTCATCAATGCGATGGTGCCGCTCATGAACATGTTCGGTTACGTGAATAACCTGCGTTCGATGAGCCAGGGTCGCGCAACCTTTACGATGCAGTTCGACCACTACGCGGAAGCGCCGGCGAACGTGTCGGCAGAAGTCCAGAAGAAGTTTGCCTGATTGTCGTTGGTGGCAGCTAACGACTGAACGGAGAGTCAAATGGCCAAAGCAAAGTTTGAACGCACTAAACCGCACTGCAATATCGGAACGATCGGTCACGTCGACCACGGCAAGACGTCGCTGACGGCCGCGATCACCAAGGTGCTGGCGGAAACCGGCGGTGCGACGTACACGGCGTACGACCAGATCGACAAGGCGCCGGAAGAGAAGGCGCGCGGCATTACGATCTCGACGGCGCACGTCGAATACGAAACCAAAAATCGCCACTACGCCCACGTCGATTGCCCGGGCCACGCCGACTATGTGAAGAACATGATCACGGGCGCCGCGCAAATGGACGGCGCGATCCTGGTGGTGTCGGCCGCCGACGGCCCGATGCCGCAGACCCGCGAGCACATCCTGCTGGCAAAGCAGGTCGGCGTTCCCGCGATGGTCGTGTTCCTGAACAAGTGCGACATGGTCGACGATCCGGAACTGCTCGAGCTCGTCGAACTGGAAGTCCGCGAACTTCTGTCGAAGTATGATTTCCCGGGCGACAAGATCCCGATCATCAAGGGCTCGGCGCTGGCCGCCCTCGAGGACAAGGACAAGAAGCTCGGTCATGACTCCATTCTGGAGCTGATGGCGGCTGTGGACAGCTACATTCCGCAACCGGAGCGTCCGATCGACCAGCCGTTCCTGATGCCGGTGGAAGACGTGTTCTCGATCTCCGGCCGCGGCACCGTGGTTACCGGGCGCGTCGAGCGCGGCGTGATCAAGGTCGGCGAGGAAATCGAGATCGTGGGCTTGCGCCCGACTCAGAAGACCATCGTCACCGGCGTTGAAATGTTCCGCAAGCTGCTCGATCAGGGCCAGGCGGGCGACAACATCGGCGCGCTCTTGCGCGGCACCAAGCGCGAGGAAGTCGAGCGCGGTCAGGTGCTGTGCAAGCCGGGTTCGGTCAAGCCGCACACCAAGTTCAAGGCTTCGGCCTACATCCTCACCAAGGAGGAGGGCGGACGTCACACCCCGTTCTTCACCAACTACCGGCCGCAATTCTACTTCCGCACCACCGACGTGACCGGTGTTGTGCACCTTCCGGAAGGCACCGAAATGGTGATGCCGGGCGACAACGTCTCGATGGAAGTTCACCTGATCGTGCCGATCGCGATGGAAGAGCAGTTGCGCTTCGCGATCCGCGAGGGCGGCCGCACCGTCGGTGCCGGCGTCGTCGCAAGCATCATTGAGTAACTACACACCGCTGTCATGCCCCGCGAAAGCGGGGCATCCAGTACGCCGCGAGGCTTCGAGTTAACTGCGACACTTCGTAAATACTGGATCGCCCGCCTTCGCGGGTGATGACGGTGAGAGAGAAACAAGATGAACGGCCAGAATATTCGCATACGTCTCAAGGCGTTCGACCATCGGATTCTCAATTCGTCGACCCGCGAGATCGTGAACACGGCGAAACGGACCGGTGCTCAGGTTCGCGGACCCATTCCGCTGCCGACCCGCATCGAGAAGTTCACCGTCAACCGTTCGCCGCACGTCGACAAGAAGAGCCGCGAGCAATTCGAGATGCGCACGCACAAGCGCCTCCTCGATATTGTCGATCCGACACCGCAGACCGTGGACGCGCTGATGAAGCTCGATCTTGCGGCCGGCGTCGACGTCGAAATCAAGCTCTAACTTTTAGGCCAGTCCGCAAAATCAGCGGACAGAAACAACAGGAAGCACGCCGATGCGCTCCGGAGTGATCGCACAAAAAATCGGGATGACGCGGGTCTTTACCGAGACCGGCGAACATATCCCCGTGACTGTGCTGAAGCTGGGCAATTGCCAGGTCGTGGGTCACCGCACCACCGAGAAGAACGGCTATGTCGCGCTGCAGCTCGGATCGGGCACGCGCAAGACCGTCTATATGCCGAAGGCCGAACGCGGCCAGTTTTCGGTTGCCAAGGTCGAACCCAAGCGCAAGGTCACCGAGTTCCGCGTCTCGGCAGACGCGCTGATTCCGGTCGGCGCCGAGATTCAGGCCGACCATTTCGTGGTCGGCCAGTTCGTCGATGTCACCGGCACCTCGGAAGGCAAGGGGTTCGCGGGCGGCATCAAGCGCTGGAACTTCGGCGGCCTTCGCGCCACTCACGGTGTGTCGGTTTCGCACCGTTCGATCGGTTCGACCGGCCAACGCCAGGATCCCGGCAAGACCTTCCGAAACAAGAAGATGCCCGGCCACATGGGCGTGGATCGGATCACCACCCTCAACCTTCGCGTGGTGCAGACCGATGTCGAGCGTGGCCTGATCCTGGTCGAGGGCGCCGTTCCCGGCTCGAAGGGCGGATGGATCGCGGTGCGTGATGCCGTGAAGAAGCCGTTGCCGAAGGAGGCTCCCAAGCCCGGTAAATTCAAGGTTGCTGGCGGCGAGCAGGTGGCGGAAGCGCCCGCCCAGCAGGAGGGCGCGTGAGATGGAACTGAAAGTCACGACCCTTGAAGGTAAGGCGGCCGGCTCGGTTCAGCTTTCCGACGAAATCTTCGGCCTCGAGCCGCGCAAGGACATCATCCTTCGCTGCGTGCAGTGGCAGCTCGCCAAGCGTCAGGCCGGGACCCACAAGACGCAGGGCCGCGCCGACGTCTGGCGTACCGGCAAGAAGATGTACAAGCAGAAGGGCACCGGCGGTGCCCGCCACGGTTCGGCCCGCGTGCCGCAGTTCCGCGGCGGCGGTCGCGCCTTCGGTCCTGTGGTGCGTTCGCACGCCACCGATCTGCCGAAGAAGGTGCGGGCGCTGGCGCTACGCCATGCGCTGTCGGCCAAGGCCAAGGATGGCGGCCTGATCGTGATCGAATCGGCCAATCTCAAGGCCGCGAAAACCAAGGCGCTGGTCGGACACTTTTCCGGTCTTGGCTTGACCAACGCGCTGATCATCGATGGCGCTGAGCTCAACACCGGTTTTGCCACTGCCGCCCGCAACATTCCCAACATCGATGTTCTGCCGATCCAGGGCATCAACGTTTACGACATTCTGCGTCGCCAGAAGCTGGTGCTGACCAAGGCGGCGGTCGATGCGCTGGAGGCGCGCTTCAAATGAAGACTATCGATCCGCGCCACTACGACATCATCGTAGCCCCCGTCGTTACCGAAAAGGCGACGATGGCCTCCGAGCACAACAAGGTTGTGTTCAAGGTCGCGAGCAAGGCCACCAAGCCGCAGATCAAGGAAGCCGTCGAGAAGCTGTTCGACGTCAAGGTCAAGAGCGTGAACACCCTGATACGCAAGGGCAAGACCAAGGTGTTCCGCGGTACTTTCGGTTCGCAGTCGGACGTGAAGCGGGCGGTCGTGACCCTTGAAGAGGGCCACCGCATCGACGTCACTACCGGGCTATAGGGCGGCACAGCGATGGCACTGAAAACCTACAATCCCACGACACCGGGTCAGCGCCAGCTGATCGTCGTCGACCGTTCGGCGCTCTACAAGGGCAAGCCGGTCAAGGCGCTGACCAAGGGCAAGGTCTCCACCGGCGCGCGCAACAATCTCGGGCGTATCACGGTGCGCTTTCGCGGAGGCGGTCACAAGAAGGCCTACCGTATCATCGACTTCAAGCGCACCAAGGTCGATATGCCGGCAACCGTCGAGCGGCTGGAATATGATCCCAACCGCACCGCCTTCATCGCGCTGGTGAAATACACCGACGGCACCCAGGCCTACATCCTGGCGCCGCAGCGGCTTGCGGTCGGTGATACGGTGATTGCCGGGACCCACGTCGACGTGAAGCCGGGCAACGTCATGCCGCTCGGCAACATGCCGATCGGCAGCATCGTCCACAATGTCGAACTGAAGATCGGCAAGGGTGGTCAGCTCGCCCGCTCCGCAGGCACCTACGCCCAGATCGTCGGCCGCGACCAGGACTATGTGATCATCCGTTTGAACTCCGGCGAGCAACGCCTGGTTCACGGCCGCTGCACCGCCACCATCGGTGCGGTGTCCAATCCGGATCACATGAACATCTCGATCGGCAAGGCCGGCCGCAATCGCTGGCTCGGCCGCAAGCCCCATAACCGCGGCGTCTCGATGAACCCTGTCGACCATCCGCTCGGCGGCGGCGAAGGCCGCACCTCCGGCGGCCGTCACCCGGTCACTCCGTGGGGCAAGCCGACCAAGGGCAAGAAGACACGTACCAACAAGTCAACCACCCAATTCATTCTCATCAGCCGCCACAAGCGGAAGAAGTAAGGAACGCCGGACATGGTTCGTTCAGTCTGGAAAGGCCCGTTCGTCGAAGGCTCGCTGCTGAAGAAGGCAGATGCAGCGCGCGCGTCCGGCCGTCATGATGTGATCAAGATCTGGAGTCGCCGCTCGACGATCCTGCCGCAATTCGTCGGCCTGGTGTTCGGCGTCTACAACGGCCAGAAGCACGTGCCGGTTTCGGTCAACGAGGAAATGGTGGGTCACAAGTTCGGCGAGTTTTCGCCGACGCGAACTTTCCACGGCCATTCGGGCGACAAGAAAGCCAAGAAGGTTTGAGGGTTTAAGCGATGAGCAAACCAAAGCGCGAACGGAGCCTCGCCGATAACGAGGCCAAGGCGGTCGCCCGGATGCTGCGGGTGAGTCCGCAGAAGCTTAATCTCGTCGCGCAATTGATCCGCGGCAGGAAGGCTTCGGCTGCACTGGCCGATCTGCAGTTTTCGCGCAAGCGGATCGCGGTCGACGTCAAGAAGTGCCTGGAATTGGCGATCGCCAACGCCGAAAACAATCACGATCTCGATGTCGACGATCTGGTTGTCGCCGAGGCACATGTCGGCAACGGCATCGTCATGAAGCGTTTTACGCCGCATGGCCGTGGCCGTTCGGGCCGGATTTTGAAACCGTTCTCGCGACTGACGATCGTCGTTCGTCAGGTTGAGGCGAGCGCTTAAAGGCGCGGGAGAATACGATGGGTCAGAAAATCAATCCAATCGGGCTGCGTCTTGGTATCAACCGGACGTGGGATTCCCGTTGGTTCGCCGGCAAGAACGAATACGGCAAGCTCCTGCACGAGGACGTCAAGATCCGCGAGATCCTGCACAAGGAGCTCAAGCAGGCGGCGGTCGCGCGTATTGTGATCGAGCGTCCGCACAAGAAGTGCCGCGTGACGATCCACTCGGCTCGCCCCGGCGTCGTGATCGGCAAGAAGGGCGCCGACATCGACAAGCTGCGCAAGCGCGTTGCCGATATCACGGATTCGGACGTCGTCATCAACATCGTTGAGATTCGCAAGCCTGAACTCGACGCCACGCTGGTGGCCGAATCGATCGCCCAGCAACTCGAGCGCCGCGTCGCGTTCCGCCGCGCGATGAAGCGCGCCGTGCAATCGGCGATGCGTCTGGGCGCCGAGGGCATCCGCATCAACTGCTCGGGACGTCTGGGCGGCGCCGAAATCGCGCGCATGGAGTGGTACCGCGAAGGCCGCGTGCCGCTGCACACACTGCGCGCCGACATCGACTATGGGGTCGCGACCGCGTTCACCACATTCGGCACCTGCGGCGTCAAGGTCTGGATCTTCAAGGGCGAGATCCTCGAGCACGATCCGATGGCTCAGGACAAGAAGATGGCCGAGGGCGAAAGTTCGCGGCCGCGTCGCGACGCGGCGGCTGCGTGATGCGAGTGAGAGAAGGTTTGAGGGCTTGACGCCATGATGCAACCAAAGAAAACGAAGTTCCGGAAGGCGCACAAGGGCCGCATCCACGGCACCGCGACTTCGGGCGCGGCGTTGTCGTTCGGTCAGTTCGGCCTGAAGGCGATGGCGCCCGAGCGCATCACCGCGCGTCAGATCGAAGCCGCCCGCCGTGCGCTGACCCGCCACATGAAGCGCGCCGGCCGGGTCTGGATCCGCGTCTTCCCGGATGTGCCGGTGTCGAAGAAGCCCGCCGAAGTGCGCATGGGCTCCGGCAAGGGCACACCTGAATTGTGGGTGGCGCGGGTGAAGCCGGGCCGGGTGCTCTTCGAAATCGACGGCGTGCCGGTGCAGACCGCGAAAGAAGCGCTCTCGCTCGCCGCCGCCAAACTGCCGATCAAGACGCGCTTTGTCGCGCGCATCGCGGAATAGGGATGTGGCCATGGCCGAGATGAAAGTTGCCGATATCCGCGCGATGAGCCCCGATCAGATGGACGACGCCGTCCTCAATCTGAAGAAGGAGCGCTTCAACCTGCGTTTCCAGCGCGCCACCGGGCAGCTGGAGAACACCTCGCGGCTGCGTGAAACCCGCCGCGACATCGCCCGCATCAAGACCATTGCCGCGCAGCAGCGCGCGAAGAAGAAGTAGGGGGCATCGAAATGCCGAAACGTACGCTTCAGGGCGTGGTCGTCAGCGACAAGCAGGCCAAGACGGTCGTGGTGCGCGTCGATCGCCGCTTCACCCATCCGATCTACAAGAAGACGATCCGCCGCTCGAAGAACTATCACGCGCACGACGAGAACAACCAGTTCAAGCCGGGCGACACGGTGTGGATCGAGGAAAGCAAGCCGATCTCGAAATTGAAGCGCTGGACCGTGGTCCGGGGCGAACATCAGAAAACGGCCTGAAGTCGGCCCGGCCTGGCCGGGCGGATTTTGGGGATTTTTAGGCGCAACTTTGCGCAACAGAAAGAGGACGAGGTGCATCAATGATTCAGATGCAGACCAACCTCGACGTGGCCGATAATTCAGGCGCACGCCGTGTCATGTGCATCAAGGTGCTTGGGGGCTCCAAGCGCCGCTATGCCACTGTGGGCGACGTTATAGTCGTGTCGATCAAGGAAGCGATTCCGCGCGGTAAGGTGAAAAAGGGCGACGTGATGAAGGCTGTCGTGGTGCGGGTCCGCAAGGACATCCGCCGTCCCGACGGTTCCGTCATCCGCTTCGACCGCAACGCCGCCGTTCTGATCAACAACCAGTCGGAGCCGGTCGGTACCCGTATCTTCGGGCCGGTGCCGCGCGAGCTGCGCGCCAAGAACCACATGAAGATCATCTCGCTTGCCCCGGAGGTGCTGTGATGGCTGCCAAGATCCGGAAGGGTGACAAGGTCATCGTGTTGTCCGGTCGCGACAAGGGTCGCACCGGCGAGGTGTTCGAGGTGCGTCCTGCCGAGAGCAAGGCGCTGGTACGCGGCATCAACCTCGTCAAGCGTCACCAGAAGCAGACCCAGGCGCAGGAGGGCGGCATCGTCTCGAAGGAGTCGCCGATCCACCTGTCCAACATTGCGATCGTCGGCAAGGACGGCAAGCCGACCCGCGTAGGTTTCAAGATTCAGGCGGATGGCACCAAGGTTCGCATCGCCAAACGCTCGGGAGCAGAGATCGATGGCTGAGACCGCATACCTGCCGCGCCTGCGCGCGGAATATGACCGAAGCATTCGCGGCAAGCTGACCGAACAGTTCGGCTATTCCAACATGATGCAGGTGCCGCGCCTGGACAAGGTCGTGCTCAACATGGGCATCGGCGAGGCCGTCAACGACCGCAAAAAGGCGGAATTGGCTGCGGCCGATCTGTCGCTGATCGCCGGCCAGAAGGCGGTGGTGACTTATTCGCGCATCGCCATTGCGACCTATAAATTGCGTGAAAACCAGCCGATCGGCTGCAAGGTCACGCTGCGCAAGGCCAAGATGTACGAGTTCATCGACCGCCTCGTGAACGTCGCGCTGCCCCGCGTGCGCGACTTCCGCGGCCTCAGCCCGAAGAGCTTCGACGGCCGCGGCAATTATTCGCTCGGCATCAAGGAGCATATCATTTTCCCCGAAATCGACTTCGACAAGATGGGGGAAACCTGGGGCATGGACGTCACGGTGTGCACCACGGCGGACACCGACGACGAAGCAAGGGCATTGTTGACCGCATTCAATTTCCCGTTCCGGCAGTGAGACGCTGAGCAAGAGCCTCTCAAACGCGGAAACGTAAGGAGCCAAGCATGGCAAAGAAGAGTTCGATCGAGAAGAACAACCGGCGCAAGCGGATGACCAAGAACGCCGCCCCCCGGCGCGCGAAGCTGAAGGCCATCATCGCTGACAAGACCAAGCCGATGGAAGAGCGGTTTGCGGCGACGCTGAAGCTCGCCGAGATGCCGCGCAATTCATCGGCGACCCGCATCCGCAATCGCTGCGAGATGACCGGGCGTCCGCGCTCGGTCTATCGCAAGAACAAGCTTTCCCGTATCGCGCTGCGTGAACTCGGCTCCAAGGGTCTGGTTCCCGGGCTCGTGAAGTCAAGCTGGTAAGGAGGGGTCGCGCATGTCAACACACGATCCGATCAGCGATCTCATCACCCGCATCCGTAACGCTCAGATGCGCGCCAAACCCAAGGTCTCGAGCCCGGGTTCGAGGATGCGCGCCAACGTGCTCGAGGTGCTGAAGGCGGAAGGCTACATCCGCGGCTATGCCAGCGTCGAGCATGCCTCGGGCCGCAGCGAGCTCGAGATCGAGCTGAAATACTTCGACGGCGAGCCTGTGATCCGCGAGATCGAGCGAGTGTCGAAGCCGGGGCGGCGGGTTTACGCCTCGGTCAAGAACCTGCCACGCGTGAACAACGGTCTCGGCATTTCGGTGTTATCGACGCCGAAGGGAATTATGGCTGACCACGACGCGCGCGACGCAAATGTGGGCGGCGAAATTCTCTTTACGGTGTTCTAAGGAGCGTTAAGCGATGTCACGTATTGGCAAGAAGCCGGTGACGATCCCCTCGGGCGTCACCGCGACGGTCGAGGGACAGACGGTGAAGATGAAAGGGCCGAAGGGCCAGCTTTCCTTCGTCGTCCATGACGACGTCGAGGTGAAGTTCGAGAACGGCACGGTCAAGGTTGCGCCGAGGGTCAAGACCAACCGGGCGCAAGCGATGTACGGCACGGCACGGGCGCAGGTGGCCAATCTGGTCGCCGGCGTGACCAAGGGTTTCGAGAAGCGGCTCGAAATCAACGGCGTCGGCTACCGCGCCGCGCTGCAGGGCAAAAACCTGCAGCTCGCGCTCGGCTACAGCCATGACGTCGTCTTCCCGATCCCGGAAGGCATCGCGATCACGGTGCCGAAGCCGACCGAGATCGTCATCGTCGGCAATGACAGCCAGCGCGTCGGCCAGGTCGCTGCCGAAATCCGCAGCTACCGTCCGCCGGAGCCCTACAAGGGCAAGGGTGTGAAATACGTCGACGAATTCATCTTCCGCAAGGAAGGCAAGAAGAAGTAACGGAGCCGGCCATGTCGAGAATCAAGGTTACGAATGCCCGGCGCAAGCAACGCGTGAGGCTGTCGTTGCGCCGTTCGGCCGGCGGCCGTCCGCGTCTGTCGGTGTTCCGCTCGTCGAAGCACATTTACGCCCAGGTCATCGACGACCTGAAGGGCGAGACGCTGGCGTCGGCTTCGTCGCTGGAGAAGACGATGCGCGAGAGCGGCAAGACCGGGGCGAACATCGACGCGGCCAAGGCCGTGGGCAAGCTTCTGGCCGAGCGCGCGGTGAAGAACGGCGTCACCGAGGTCGTGTTCGATCGCGGCAGCTATCTCTATCACGGCCGCGTCAAGGCGCTCGCGGATGCCGCGCGCGAAAGCGGGCTGAGTTTCTAGGAATACGGGTTTTTAACTGACACGAGGACAGGGCTTCAAGCCTCTCAAGGATTGGAAAACACCATGGCAGGTGAACGCGAACGTGGCGGACGCGAACGGGGCAGGGATCGCGAAGAGCGCGACAGCGAGTTCGTCGACAAGCTCGTCCACATCAACCGTGTGGCGAAGGTGGTCAAGGGCGGCAAGCGCTTCGGCTTTGCGGCGCTGGTGGTGATCGGCGATCAGAAGGGGCGCGTCGGTTTCGGCCACGGCAAGGCGCGCGAGGTGCCCGAGGCGATCCGCAAGGCTACCGACGCCGCCAAGCGCAATCTGACACGGGTGGCGTTGCGCGAAGGCCGCACGCTGCATCACGATATCGCCGGCCGTCATGGCGCGGGCAGGGTTTACCTGCGTGCGGCGCCGGCGGGTACCGGCATCATCGCCGGTGGCCCGATGCGCGCGGTGTTCGAGACGCTTGGTATCCAGGACGTGGTGGCCAAGTCGATCGGCTCGTCGAATCCCTACAACATGGTTCGCGCCACCTTCGACGCGCTCAAGCACCAGGATTCGCCGCGCTCGGTTGCGGCCCGCCGCAACATCAAGGTGTCGACATTGCAGTCGCGCCGGGTCGGCGGCGACGCCGAAGCGGTTGCCGAATAACAACACCGCGCTAACGCGCGCGTTACGGAGTTAAAGACGATGGGCAAGGCCGCAAAGACGATCAAGGTCGAGCAGACCCACAGCGCGATCCGCCGCCACCACTCGCAGCGCGCGACGCTGATCGGGCTGAAGCTCAACAAGATCGGCCGCGTCACCGAGCTGAAGGATACCCCCGAAATTCGCGGCATGATCGCCAAGGTTCAACATCTCGTCCGCGTCGTCGGCGAGCAGTAGTAGTCAGGGTCGGAGCATGATTCCGAAAAGCGGGAACCGGTTTTCGGTCAAGGTCATGCTCCAGAGACAAGGAAGCGAACGATGAAGCTCAGCGATATCGCCGACAATGCCGGCTCGCGCAAGAAACGGATGCGCGTCGGGCGCGGCATCGGCTCAGGCAAGGGCAAGCAAGCGGGCCGCGGCGGCAAGGGCCAGACCGCGCGTACCGGCGTGCGCATCAAGGGCTTTGAAGGCGGCCAGATGCCGTTGCATCGGCGCCTGCCCAAGCGCGGTTTCAACAACATCTTCCGGCTCGAATTCGCCGAGATCAATCTCGACCGCCTCCAGCAGGCGATCGATGCCAAGCTGCTTGACCCCAAGGCCGCCATCAACGCCGAATCGCTGGTGAAAGCCCGCGTGTTGCGGCGCGCCAAGGATGGCGTGCGGCTGCTCGGCCGCGGCGAGATCAAGGCCAAGCTGAATATCGAGGTGCATGGCGCCTCGAAATCCGCCATTGCGGCGGTCGAAAAGGCTGGCGGCACGGTGAAAATCCTTGCCCCGGCAAAGAAGGACGAAGGCGCGGCGGCGTAACATCTGCGTCATCGGCCGCGTCAAGCGGCCGATCAGCACGACGCAACGATGGACTTATCGAAGCCGAGCACCAAATAATGTCCGGCGTCTGCTCGATGTCCCGTCTGTTTCGGGGCCTTGCAGCGAGGGGCGCGCGGGAGAAAGCCAAACATGGTCTCAGCAGCGGAACAACTTGCGGCAAACCTCAATTTCGGCGCGCTGGCCAAGGCCGACGAACTGAAGAAGCGGATCTGGTTCACCCTGGGTGCACTGATCGTTTACCGGCTCGGCACCTATATCCCGCTACCCGGCATCGATCCCAACATCTGGGAGCAGGTGTTCCGCACCCAGGCCGGTGGCATTCTCGGCATGTTCAACATGTTCGCCGGCGGCGGTATCCACCGTATGGCGATCTTCGCGCTCAACATCATGCCGTATATCTCGGCATCGATCATTATCCAGCTCCTGACCACGGTTTCGCCGCAGCTCGAAGCCCTGAAGAAGGAAGGCGAGGCGGGCCGCAAGACGCTCAATCAGTACACCCGCTATCTCACGGTGATCCTCGCCGCGTTCCAATCCTACGGCATCGCCGTCGGGCTCGAAGGTGCCGGCAATGTCGTCAGCGACCCCGGCATGTTCTTCCGCCTGTCGACCACCGTCACGCTGACCGGCGGCACCATGTTCCTGATGTGGCTGGGCGAGCAGGTGACTTCGCGCGGCATCGGCAACGGCATCTCGCTGATCATTCTTTCGGGCATCGTCGCCGAATTGCCCTCGGCGCTCGCCAACATGCTCGAGCTCGGCCGTCAGGGCGCGCTGTCGACCGGCCTCATCCTGGTCGTGATCGTGATGGCGGTCGCGGTGATCGCATTCATCGTGTTCATGGAGCGCGCGCAGCGGCGGCTCCTGATCCAGTATCCGAAGCGCCAGGTCGGCAACAAGATGTTCGAGGGGCAATCCTCGCATCTGCCGCTCAAGCTGAACACTTCCGGCGTGATTCCTCCGATCTTCGCTTCCTCGTTGCTTTTGCTGCCGACCACGGTTGCCAATTTCAACGCCGGCCACGGACCGGAATGGTTTCAGTGGGTCACGACCCAGCTCGGCCACGGCCGGCCGCTGTTTTTGATCCTCTATCTGGCGCTGATCGTGTTCTTTGCCTTCTTCTATACCGCGATCGTGTTCAACCCGACCGAGACCGCCGACAATCTCAAAAAGCACGGCGGCTTCATACCGGGTATCCGGCCGGGCGAACGCACCGCCGAATATATCGACTACGTGCTGTCGCGGATCACGGTGCTGGGCGCAATCTATCTCGCATTGGTGTGCCTGATCCCGGAAATTCTGATTTCCTACGCTTCGGTGCCGTTTTATTTCGGCGGAACCTCGCTGCTGATCGTCGTCAGCGTGACCATGGATACGGTGGCGCAGGTTCAGGGATATCTGCTCGCGCATCAGTATGAGGGGCTGATCAGGAAATCGAAGTTGCGCGGTCGTCGTCGCTGACGCGCTCGCGGATTTGTATTCCGTCACGTCTGCTGTTGCGCAGCGGACGTGGCCTGTCATTGGTGTTGTCGTAGATTTTGAAAAACGGGTGCGCGGTCAATCGCTCACCAAGCCGGGGGGCGAACGCATATGAGACTGATACTTCTGGGCCCTCCGGGCGCGGGCAAGGGAACCCAAGCCCAAAGGCTGATCAATCGCTACGGCATCGTCCAGCTTTCCACCGGCGAGATGTTGCGCGCCGCTGTCGCGGCTCAGACACCGGTCGGCCTCAGGGCCAAAGACATCATGGCGAGCGGAGGTCTGGTCCCGGACGAAATCGTGATCGGGATCATCTCCGATCGGCTGGACCAGCCGGATGCGAAGAAGGGCTTTATCCTCGACGGTTTTCCGCGCACGGTGCCGCAGGCGGAGGCGCTCGACGAGCTCCTGAAGAAGAAGCATCTCAGGCTCGACGCCGTGATCGAACTTCGCGTCAACGAAAGCGCGTTGCTGGCGCGTGTCGAAGACAGGGTCGCGCAGATGCTCGCGCGCGGCGAAGAAGTTCGGGTCGACGACACCCCGGAGGTGCTGACCAAGCGGCTGGCGAGCTACCGCGCGCTGACCGAGCCCTTGATTCACTACTATTCCGAACGCCGCAAATTGCTGACGGTCGACGGCATGATGACCATTGAGCACGTGACGCAGGAGATCAACCGCATCCTGGCCGCCATAGGTGCTGCAGAATCAAAGAACCCCAAAAAGGCAGCCAGGCCGGCGAAAATGGCCGCCAAGCCGGCCGCGCGAAGGGCCGCCAAATCGGCCGGGAATACCGGCCGTGCCGGCAAGAAGGCCTCTGGAGCCCGCCGGAAGGCGGCGAAAGCAGCCCCCAGGAAGGCCAAAAAGGCGGTCCGGAAGGCCGCCGCCAGTTCTTGGAAGCGATCCACCGGCGGGCGCCGGAAAACGCCCAAAAAAGCTGCAAAAAAGGTCACGAAAAGGCGAGCTAAGGCCTAGAGACGGTTGACGAAACCCAATTGAATCCTTTAATAAGCGGCCATCCAAGTCGGATAGTTCAAGACGATGCCGGGCCCCAAGATAATCAAGGGGAAGGGCGTCGTGTTCGCGTTTGTGAACACCTGGCCGAGATATAGCAAGAAAACTGCCGCTCCCGCGACGGATCGGCGACAGGAGAGAAGTCCGTGGCCCGTATTGCCGGTGTGAACATCCCGACCAACAAGCGCGTGGTGATCGCGCTCCAATACATCCATGGCATCGGGCAGAAGAACGCCGCCGAGATCATGGAGAAGGTCAAGATTCCCGCTGACCGCCGCGTCAGTCAGTTGAGCGACCAGGAAGTGCTGCAAATCCGCGAAGTGATCGACCGCGACTATATGGTCGAAGGCGATCTGCGACGCGAGACCGGCATGAACATCAAGCGCCTGATGGATCTCGGCTGCTATCGCGGCCTCCGCCATCGCCGCGGACTGCCGGTGCGTGGTCAGCGTACGCATACCAACGCGCGCACGCGCAAAGGACCGGCCAAGTCGATCGCCGGCAAGAAGAAGTAAGAGGCCGACGGCGAACCCCTCGCCACTCGCATTTTCAGGTGTAGCCGCTGGCATTACGGCGGCGTTGATATCGCTAGGAAAGGTTTTCGGAAATGGGCAAGGATGCCACCCGCGTACGCCGCCGCGAGCGCAAGAATATCGCCTCCGGTGTCGCGCACGTGAATTCGTCGTTCAACAATACGACCATCACCATCACCGACGCGCAGGGCAACACCATTGCCTGGTCGTCGGCGGGCACGATGGGATTTAAGGGTTCACGCAAATCGACCCCTTATGCGGCGCAGGTCGCGGCCGAAGACGTCTCCAAGAAGGCGCAGGAACACGGCATGCGCACGCTGGAGGTTGAAGTTGCCGGCCCCGGTTCGGGCCGCGAATCGGCGCTTCGCGCGCTGCAGGCGGCGGGCTTCACCGTTACGTCGATCCGCGACGTAACGACGATCCCGCACAATGGCTGCCGCCCGCGCAAACGCCGGCGGGTTTGATGTATCGACCGCCGGCGGTTTTGCCGTCTGCGTTGGTCCTGAGAAGAATTGCAAGCCGCGGACTGATCCGCGAGACCTCCAACGCCAGTGATTGAATTCGAAAATCATCTGGCCCATGGGTGAAAACAGTGACGATCCAGAAAAATTGGCAAGAACTTATCCGCCCGAACAAGCTGCATGTGGCTCCGGGCACCGATGGGACCCGTTTTGCGACGCTCGTCGCCGAACCGCTCGAGCGCGGCTTCGGCCAGACGCTCGGCAACGCGCTGCGTCGCGTCCTGCTTTCGTCGTTGCAGGGGGCCGCGGTGCAGTCGGTGCACATCGACGGCGTGCTGCATGAATTCTCCTCGATCGCGGGCGTTCGCGAGGACGTCACCGACATCGTGCTCAACATCAAGGACATCTCGATCAAGATGCAGGGCGAGGGCCCCAAGCGCATGGTCGTGAAGAAGCAGGGCCCGGGCGTCGTGACCGCCGGCGACATCCAGACCGTCGGCGACATCACCGTGCTCAATCCGGAGCTGCAGATCTGCACGCTGGACGAGGGTGCCGAAATCCGCATGGAGTTCACGGTCTCCTCGGGCAAGGGCTACGTCGCAGCCGAGCGTAACCGGCCTGAGGATGCGCCGATCGGCTTGATCCCGGTCGACAGCCTCTTCTCTCCGGTGCGCAAGGTCTCCTACAAGGTCGAGAACACCCGCGAGGGCCAGATCCTCGACTACGACAAGCTGACCATGACGATCGAGACCAACGGCGCGATCTCGCCGGACGACGCGGTGGCCTATGCCGCGCGCATCCTGCAGGATCAGCTCAACGTGTTCGTCAATTTCGAAGAGCCGCGCAAGGAAGTCGCCCAGGAAATCATTCCCGATCTCGCCTTCAACCCCGCCTTCCTCAAGAAGGTGGACGAGCTCGAATTGTCGGTGCGTTCGGCCAACTGCCTGAAGAACGACAACATCGTCTATATCGGCGACCTCGTGCAGAAGTCGGAAGCGGAAATGCTGCGCACGCCGAACTTCGGCCGCAAGTCGCTCAACGAGATCAAGGAAGTGCTGGCCCAGATGGGACTGCACCTCGGCATGGAAGTGCCGGGCTGGCCGCCGGAGAACATCGACGAGCTCGCCAAGCGCTTCGAGGATCATTACTGATTTCGTCATTCCGGACGTCGCGAAGCGGCGATCCGGAATCTCGAGATTTTCGGGTTCGCGCTCACGCGCCCCCCGGAATGACTGACAGGGCGAACGCAGGCGGCCCACCTGAGCCAGATGTCCGACGAGCCGTCGCGACAGTACAAGTATCGAGGAATATGAAATGCGTCACGGCAAGGTTCATCGGAAGCTCAACCGCACCGCCGAACATCGGCGTGCGATGTTTGCCAATATGTGCGCGGCGCTGATCAAGCATGAGCAGATCGTCACCACGCTGCCGAAGGCCAAGGAATTGCGCCCGATCGTGGAGAAGCTCGTCACGCTCGGCAAGAAGGGCGGCCTTGCGATGCGCCGTCAGGCCATCTCGGAGATGCGCGACATCGACCAGGCCAAGAAGTTGTTCGATGTTCTGGCGCCCCGCTACAAGGACCGCCATGGCGGCTATACCCGCATCATCAAGGCCGGCTTCCGCTACGGCGACAACGCACCGATGGCGGTGATCGAGTTCGTCGACCGCGACGTCGATGCCAAGGGCCTCGATTCCGGTCCCGTGCAGGAGAAGCCGGCGGAAGCGGCGTAAGGGCCGTCGTCCCGGCCTGGAGCCGCATCTAAGCTAACAACAGAGAGCTGTGGTTATGGGTCCTTGCTTTCGCAGGGACGA
This sequence comes from uncultured Alphaproteobacteria bacterium, assembly GCA_963722265.1. Lineage (GTDB taxonomy): Bacteria > Pseudomonadota > Alphaproteobacteria > Rhizobiales > Xanthobacteraceae > Bradyrhizobium. Next base: position 727,788 of record CAVRKR010000009.1, read on the forward strand.
CATTGAGAAAGATTGCGGCGCCCGGAGCGCCGCTTTTTTTTGCGCGTGCTTTCTCGGCACTCGCCTTTCCCGCCCCGCAAGGGACGGTTATGGTGGGGAGCCTTGGATGGGAGAACAACCATGACAAAGTCGCGTTCCGCAGTCTTTTCTTTGTTGCTGGCGCTGACGGTGCTCTGGCTGGTTTCGCCGGCGCGGGCCGACCAGGCTTTTCAGCGCTTTCTGCCGCTCTTCGTCGATCTTGACGGATGGCAGGGTAAGAAGCCGGATGGCATGTCGATGGAGATGCCCAATGCCAGCATTACCACCGCAACCCGTGACTACCAGCGCGGCTCGGCGCAGGTTCATGCGTCGGTCATGATGGGCCAGGCGGCCGCAGGTGCCATGGCGCCGATCCAGAGCGGGATGAACCTCACGACGACCGAAGGCCACATGCTGACGGCGACCATGCATGGCATGCAAGTCCTCAAGAGCTACACAACGGCGCAAAAGTCCGGCGCGCTCATGGTGGCGCTCGACAAGGACGCAATGCTCAGCTTCTCCTATAACGGTATTTCCGAGGACGAAGCGCTGGCGCTAGCCGAGAAGTTCGACTGGAAGGCGATCCAGGCGGCGGCGCAAAAGAAATGAGATTCAGGCGAACCTCACGAAGCGCTTAGATCAAGATCTGCTGCCATTCACCCTCCATCGCAGCCGGCGTCTCCAGGGGCCGCCAACCACCCCTCCAGCACGATCTTGCCGCGCGACTTTCCGGATTCCAGCAGCGCGTGCGCGCGCTTCAAATTGGCGGCGTTGATCGTGCCAAAGTTCTCGCCAAGCGTGGTCCGCAGCACGCCCTTGTCGACGAGATCGGCGACGTCGTCGAGCAGGGCGTGCTGGCCGATCATGTCCTGCGTCTGGAACGATGAGCGGGTGAACATCAATTCCCAATGGATCGAAATCGCCTTGCCCTTGAACACGCCGACATTGAATTCCGGCGGATCGTCGATCAGGCCATATTTGCCCTGCGGCGCCATCAGTTCGGCAATCGCCTTGTAGTGCTGGTCGGTATTGGTGAGGCTTGCGACCAGCGCCGCCGGCGGAACCTTCAGCCGCTCGATCTGCTCCTTCATCGGCTTGGCATGATCGACAACCGCGTGCGCCCCAAGTTCGAGGCACCATTTCTGCGATTCCGGCCGCGATGCCGTGGCCACGACCGTTAGCCCGGTGAGGCGGCGGGCGAGTTGGATCAGGATCGAGCCGACGCCGCCAGCCCCGCCGACGATCAGAAGCGTGCGCGGATCGACGCTCTTGCCCGGCACGGCGCCGAGGCGGTCGAACAGCAGTTCCCAGGCGGTGATCGAGGTCAGCGGCAGGGCTGCGGCTTGAGCGAAAGAGAGCGTCTTTGGTTTGCGGCCGACGATGCGCTCGTCCACCAAATGGAATTCTGAATTGGTGCCTTGCCTTAAGATCGAGCCAGCATAGAACACCTCATCGCCCACCTTGAACAGCGTCACATCGGGGCCGACCGAATCGACGATCCCGGCGGCGTCGAAGCCCAGGATCTTGGTTTCGCCCTCCGGCGGGCTAGCGCGCTTGCGAACCTTGTAATCGACCGGATTGGCGGAGATCGCCTTGACGGCGACGCGGATGTCGCGGCCCCTGGGTTCCGCCTTTGCGGTTTCGAAATCGATCAGGGCCTCCGCGGCATCGATGGGTAGGGATTTCCTGTAACCGACGGCCTTCATCCGGCGGTTCTCCTTGAAAGGTTGCTTCCGCTATTACCTGCAGTTCTAGCCCGCCAATTGCAAGCACTTGCCTTGGGGCTACGAGGGGATTTGTGATGCCAACCGGCCACACAAATGGGTTGCCGACACTGCCAATCGCTTCTAATCGCCGGCCCGGGAGCCTATATTTGCAGTCCCTTTCCCTCAGGAATCCCTTCATGATTGTGGCTCGCTTTTTCACGGCATTGTTCGCTCTCGCGGTGGTTGCTCCGGCCATGGCGCAGGAGCGGCGTGTGCCGGCCTCCTCGGCGGAAATCAGGCTCTCCTACGCCCCGATCGTGCAGCGCGTGCAGCCGGCGGTGGTCAACGTTTACGCCGCCAAGATGGTGCAGAACCGCAATCCGCTGCTCGACGATCCGATCTTCCGCCGCTTCTTCGGCGTTCCTGGCCAGCAACCGGAACAGATGCTGCGCTCGCTCGGGTCGGGGGTGATGGTCGATCCATCCGGTCTGGTTGTGACCAACAACCACGTCATTGAAGGCGCCGATCAGGTCAAGGTCTCGCTTTCCGACAAGCGCGAATTCGAGGCGGAGATCGTACTCAAGGATAGCCGCACGGATCTCGCCGTTTTGCGATTGAAAGATGCCCGCGAGAAATTTCCAACGCTCGATTTTGCCAATTCCGACGAATTGCAGGTCGGCGACGTCGTGATCGCGATCGGCAATCCCTTCGGTGTCGGGCAGACCGTGACCCACGGCATCATCTCGGCCCTGGCGCGTACCCAGGTCGGTATCACCGACTACCAGTTCTTCATTCAAACCGATGCCGCGATCAATCCGGGCAATTCAGGCGGCGCGCTGGTCGACATGACCGGCAAGCTCGCCGGCATCAATACCGCGATCTTCTCGCGCTCCGGCGGCTCTCAAGGCATCGGCTTTGCGATCCCGGCCAATATGGTGCGCGTCGTGGTGGCTTCGGCGAAGAGCGGCGGCAAGGCCGTCAAACGGCCCTGGCTCGGCGCGCGATTGCAGGCGGTAACGCCGGAGATCGCCGAAACGCTCGGACTAAAGCTCCCGACTGGGGCGCTTGTCGCGAGTGTCGTTCCGAACAGCCCGGCGGCGCGGGGCGGGTTGAAGTCGTCCGATCTGATTGTCGCGATCGACGGGCAGATCATCGACGACCCCAATGCGTTTGACTATCGCTTTGCGACCCGTCCGCTTGGCGGAACATCGCAGATCGATGTGCAGCGCGCCGGCAAGGCTGTGAAACTGACGCTGCCGCTTGAAACCGCGCCCGATACCGGCCGGAACGAAATCGTCCTCTCCGGACGCTCGCCATTCCAGGGGGCGAAGGTCGCCAATATCTCGCCAGCAGTTGCCGATGAAATGCATCTGGACGCCGACACCGAAGGGGTCGTGATCACGGACCTCGCCGACGGTGGAGCGGCCGCCAATTTCGGATTCCAGAAGGGCGACATCATTGTTGCCGTGAATAGCCAGAAAATTCTCAAGACCAGCGATCTCGACAAGGTGACGCGCGAGGGTTCCCGGCTCTGGCGGATCAAGCTGGTGCGCGGCGGCCAGCAGATCAACGTCACGGCCGGCGGATGAGCCCGAAGCGACCACAACAGGGTGCCAGCCTGTTCGCTGCCGCGGGGATGGAGCAGGACGCGCCGCATCCGCTTCCCGATCGATTGCGCCCGCGCGCTCTGTCGGAGGTCGTCGGCCAGGATCACATATTGGGGCCGGACGGCGCGCTCACCCGTATGCTGGAAACGCGCACGCTGGGCTCGCTGATCTTCTGGGGCCCGCCGGGCACCGGCAAGACCACCGTGGCCCGGCTTTTGGCGGATACGACCGAACTGCATTTCGAACAGCTTTCGGCGGTGTTTTCCGGGGTTGCCGACCTGAAGAAGGCGTTCGATGCGGCCCGCGCCCGGCGGGAAATGGGCAAGGGTACGTTGCTGTTCGTCGACGAGGTGCACCGGTTCAATCGCGCGCAACAGGATTCATTCCTGCCTGTGATGGAAGACGGCACGGTGGTGCTGGTCGGCGCCACCACCGAAAATCCCTCATTCGAACTCAACGCGGCGCTGTTGTCGCGGGCGCGCGTGCTGGTGTTTCATTCGCTCGATCCTGCCGCGATCGAAAAATTATTTGTCCATGCCGAGAAGGTCGAGGGAACGCAACTGCCGCTGGATGCCGAAGCGCGCGCCGTTCTGGTGCGGATGGCCGACGGCGACGGCCGCGCCGCGCTGACGCTCGCCGAAGAAGTCTGGCGCGCCGCGCGCGAGGGCGAGGTTTTCAACGCCGCACAATTGCAGGACATACTGCAACGCCGCGCGCCGATCTATGACAAGTCGGCCGATGGCCACTACAACCTGATCTCGGCGTTGCATAAATCGGTGCGCGGGTCGGATGCGGACGCGGCGCTATATTATCTCGCGCGCATGATGGACGCTGGCGAAGACCCGCTGTTTCTGGCGCGGCGGGTGGTGCGCATGGCGGTCGAGGACATTGGTCTTGCCGATCCGCAGGCGCTGGTGATCGCCAATGCCGCCAAGGACGCGTTTGATTTTCTTGGGTCTCCGGAGGGCGAACTCGCGATCGCGCAAGCCGTGATTTATCTTGCCACCGCGCCGAAATCGAACGCCGGCTATGCGGCCTTCAGTGCAGCAATGCGCACGGCGAAGGAGGGCGGCTCGCTGTTGCCGCCCAAGCACATCCTCAATTCCCCGACCAAACTGATGAAGTCGGAAGGCTATGGTGACGGCTACCAATACGACCACGACACGCCGGAAGCCTTTTCGGGGCAGGACTATTTTCCCGAGGCGATGGGACGCCAGACCTTCTACGATCCGGCGGATCGCGGTTTTGAGCGTGAAATCCGCAAACGGCTGGATTACTGGGCAAAGCTGCGAAAGGAGCGGGGTAACAGGTAGCTATCCTGGGATTTACTATTTACGTAAGTCGTAAATTGCGCTATCTGATGGGATGATCGTTACCTATCGCGACAGGCGCACCGAGCGGTTTGCTTCTGGCCGTCCTGTCAGGGAGTTTTCGGGCTTCGCGCGGCAGGCCGAGATACGCCTTGATCGGCTGGATGCGGTGACGAGCTTGGCTGATCTGGCGGCATTGCCCGGCAATCGGCTGGAGGCGCTTAAAGGCGATCGCGCCGGACAATTTTCGATTCGAATCAACGATCAATGGCGGATTTGCTTCAGGTGGCCGAGCGGGTCACCTGGCCCTGTTGACGTAGAGATCGTCGATTACCATTGAGAGAAGACCATCATGCCCCGCAGACCCATCCATCCCGGCGAACATCTCGCAGAAGAATTGCGCGAGCTTGGCATCAGCGCTGCGGAACTTTCGCGTCAGATCGACGTGCCCGTGAACAGGATTACCGGTATCATTCATGGTCATCGCGGGATCACCGCTGATACCGCGTTGCGTCTCGGGCATTGGTTCAGCACGTCTCCACAATTCTGGATGAACTTGCAACAGCTCTACGAACTGCGTCTCGCTGAAGGCGAGGTTGGCGAAGAGATTACTGCATTACCGCGCCGGGCGGGTCAGCCGGGTTCACGACGAATTCGGCGCCTGAAGCAATCATAAGCCGTCGCCAGGAAACCTCGGACGAAGGCATCATCGCATGGCGACCGCAGGTCGCCTGAGACTGCCGTAGACGAGCCGATCCTGCTTACTTCCCCGTCCCGACGAAATCGAGAATTTCGCCGGTCAGCCGCGTATCGGCGGTGTTGATCGAATACACCTCCGACATGTGGCTGTGCTGCGGCAGTATGATCGCACGGACACATCCTCGGGCCTGCTTGCAGGATGCCTCCTTCAAGAGGTCGAATTGCCGGTGGAAGATGGGCGGGTCGAGCTCGGCAGTGACGATCGTCAGCGGCAGCTTGGTCGCCTGCAATCCCCGCAGGGAGGATCGCTCCGCGTAGAGCGATGGATCGGTGCCGAAATAGGCCCGCTCGGGATCTCCGACAGCGCCCGGGATCAGATCGTAGATTCCCGACACCATGATCGCGCCCTTTAGGCCGCCGTCTTTGACCTTTTGGAATTCCGGGTGCGAGACATAGGTCGCGACATGGACCGCGCCAGCTGAATGACCCATCAGATAGATGCGCGCGGGATCGCCGCCGCGTTCACCGATCTTCTCATTGACCCATTGAACGGCGGCGGCGACGTCTTCGACGCCGGCGGGCCAGGGAAACTGCGGCGCGAGCCGGTAGGTGATGTTGACGCCAACGAAACCATTCTTCACCGCCCACAGCAGGATGTTGTCGTAGAACGGCGAGTTGGGCAGGCGCTTGTTGCCGCGGATGAAGGCGCCGCCATGGACGAATATCAATACCGGCCGGCCCGATGAGGGCGCCTCGGGCATGAACACGTCGAGCAGGTTGCGATCGGCGGGGCCATATTTGACGTCTCGCTCGACCCGGACGCCCTGATATGGCTCCCTTTCCTGCAACGGGGCGTAGAGGAGCGCGGTGTTGGGTGGATCGATGACGCTGCCGAGGTCGCGGAGCTTGCTGGCAATCTCCGGTGACATCGGGCCATCCGCGGCCCAAGAAGCGCTCATTATCAGTGCGGCAAGAGCGGCAAAAGCCGCCTTCACAGAAGCCATCCCCGGTACTCCCCGATTTTTTCGATCTGTCGGCCCAGCATGGCCGATCCCGCGGTGAATTTGTACCGAATTCGCCGTGACGTTTCACCGCTTTTACGCTACCCCAGCCGTTCAAATTCGAAAGCCGCACCCGAGCATGAGCCGTCGTATCAGAAGACCCCTGGCCAAACGCCCCCCGGGCGACCGTCCCAAGGGCGCGCGGCCGTATCGCGGCTCGCATGCGGAGCGGTCGCAGGGGCATCGTCCCGGCGGCAAGCCGCCGGCGCGTTCGCCTGCATCCGTGCCTCACGCGACGAAGCCGTTCACCCCGGAGCCCAAGAAGCAAGCCGAAGCGGCGCCGCTGCCTACCAAGGTTCAGACCGTGGTCGTGTCGGCGGACGAGAACAACATGCGCGTCGACCGTTTTCTGGAGGCGCGCTTTCCGGGACTGTCGTTTTCCCACATCCAGCGCATCGTTCGCAAAGGCGAACTGCGCGTCAACGGCAAGCGTGCCGACAGCAAGGACCGGCTGGAGGAGGGGCAGAGCGTCCGCATTCCGCCGCTCCGGCTCGATGCACCGCGCGCTGCCGGGCAGCTCTCGGAAGCCGGGGCAAAGACGCTGTCGGCGCTCAAGGAGATGATCCTGTTCGAAGATGCCGACGTGATGGTGCTGAACAAGCCGGCGGGGCTCGCGGTGCAGGGCGGTTCAGGTACGACGCGGCACATCGACCAGATGCTGGAAGTGATGCGCGACGCCAAGGGGCAGAAGCCGCGTTTGGTGCACCGGCTCGACAAGGATACGGCGGGGTGTCTTCTGGTGGCGAAAACGCGTTTCGCGGCAACCGCCTTGACCGGATCGTTCCGTCATCGCTCGGCGCGCAAGATCTATTGGGCGCTGGTCGCCGGTGTGCCCAAGCCGAAGCAGGGCCGCATCTCGACCTTTCTCGCCAAGGAGGAGGGCGAAGAAGACACCATCATGCGCATCGCCGCGCATGGCGACGAGGGCGCCAGCCACGCCGTCACTTATTACGCCGTTGTGGAAACCTCGGCGCAGAAACTCGCCTGGGTCTCCTTGAAACCGGTCACCGGGCGGACGCATCAGTTGCGCGCGCATATGGCCCATATCGACCACGCCATCGTCGGCGACCCCAAATATTTCAACAAGGAAAACTGGGAGTTGCCGGGCGGTTTGCAGAAACGACTTCATCTGTTGGCGCGCCGGATCGTGATCCCGCATCCGCGCGGCGGCGTGATCGACGTGACCGCGCCGCTTCCGCCGCACATGCTGCAATCGTGGAACCTGCTCGGGCTTGAGGCCGAAAGGTTCGATCCGATCGAAAACGCGCCTGAAGAATAATTTGACTTGCGGTTCACGAAGCGCGTCACGACATAGCGCTGATGAAACGGCTATCGTTCCTCGCCTGTATGGTTGCTGCGGCGCTGATCGCGGCGAACGCTGCGTTCGCGCAAATCATTCCGCCGGGAATCTCGCGGGGCGGATCGCAAATCATCCAGCCGCAACTACCACCTCTGCCGCCGCCCAAGATCGAGGTGCCGGTGGTGCCGAAAATGGACGAGCTGCCGCGCCAGAACTATCTGCCGCCGCCGCGTCCGTCCTTTGGCGACAAAGTCACGACCTGCCTGCAGGAGGGCGCCGCGGCCGGGCTCGGCCCCAGCGACCGCGAGCAATATTCGCGCGCCTGCGCCAATAGCAGGTAGTCCCGATCCGAGATGTGAACCATAGTGGCCGGCGAACGTCCGCCTTGATGCGTATTCCGGACTCAAGCCGGACATCGCGTAAGGTCCGAAAAGTGCCCAATTCCGGAAGTCGCGGGCCTTATTCGATCACCTCGTCAGCGCGGGCGATAAGCGCCGGCGGGACGGTGAGACCGAGTGCTTTGGCGGTTTTGAGATTTACCCACACCTCATAGCGGGTCGGTTGTTCGACCGGAATATCCGCCGGCTTCTCGCCTTTGATTATTTTGGCAACCATTCTGGCCGCCTGCTGCACAATCGCACGAAAATCCGGGCCAAAGATCACTAAGCCTCCGAGTGCAACCGTCTCCTTAAACCCGTGGCACGACGGCATATGATATGCCAGCGCTAAGTCCGCGATGCGCTTTCCGCTTCCAAGCGTGAGAGAGCCTGCGATGACCAACGATCCCTGAACTTGACTGCGTTTCATTTCATCGAATGCAGATTCAAGGTCGTCAGCTGATTTGACATACACCGGCACCAGTGTGACTCCGACGGCCGGTGCCAATGGTCCCAGTACCGCCATTGTATAATCCGAATTGGCATCACCTGCTGCAAGGAGTACGGCAACCCGGTTCAGGTCCGGGACTATCTCTTTCAGGATCTGAATTCTCTTTGCCCAGCTTTCGGTCGATGCCTCATAAGTGATGCCTGTGAAGTTGGCCCCAGGGTATGCAAGGCTTGCCACGACGCCGACACGTACCGGGTCCCCTACGGCGAAAAATACCGTCGGCAATGTCGTTACGACTTTTTTTGCAACTACCGCACCAACGGTTCCCTGAATGACCAAAAGATCAATATCGGGAACTAACCGGATAAGCAGCGCCTCAACTTTGTCCGCTTGTGGTGCTACAAGAAGGTTTCGCGGGAGGATGTTACGACCGTCCTCGTATCCGAGGTTGGATAGCCAAGGGTTTTACAATGAGGTCGGAAGATTCCTGCGTACCGACAACCACGACGGCTACCCTAGGAATCTTTTTGAGCGGCTGTGCCCGCGTTGCCCTCGGCCATGCCGCCACGCCCCCTACAAGACCGATAAAGTCCCGCCGCCTCATGCCCGCCTCCAGGCTTAGGAGATGGCATCGTAACGGCTGAAACGAGCGATTGGGAAGGGCCAGAATTCCGCTTTTGGCTGCTTAGCCGATGTCCCTTCGGGTCATTTGCTCGGTTTGGTCGTGTCTGGAGCATGTCCGGCGGCTACAGGGTGATCTCGGAAATGCCGGTAACAAGTCCGCGCGCTAATTCCTGTACTGAGCGAGAAACGCGCGCAGCGAATCGTGCGGGCTCTCGACGTCGTGGATCACCCAGCCGTCGCGGCCGTTCACCAGAATGAAATTCATGGTGACGGCGCGGCCCTCATTATTGAAGGCCACCGCGACATAGGTCTTGTCGAATTGCTTGCGAAGGATCGAAATCGAGATCGCGCCGAGCTTCCACGTCGGGCTCTGCACCAGGAAATCGTAGGGCGCCTTGCGCGGCGAAAGCCAGGCCTCGCGCAGGGTGGAATCGAAGAACTGGCGCGCCGTCTCAGTGTTACGCGGCAGTCCGCTGGAGAGCTCCGACGTGCGGTCGCCGTAATAGGCGTAGACATTGCGCACCAGCGATTCCGGCGATCGGAATCCGGCTTGCGCGCCCGAAATGCTCGCGCAGGCAAGCACGACAAGGCCGAGAAGCGGAATCCGCAATGTCGCCCAAGCCTTCACCATGTCTTGCCTGTCCGCTTTATTTGCAGCCGTCGGTATCGTACGCTTTGCACTGATATCACCGAGACATACGGGTCGAAAACAACAATGCGCGAGCTATTCGATGAAGTGGCGGGACACTCTCCGCTCGATCCGCTGGAAGCCGCGCGGCGCTCGTCGCGCGCGCCACGGCGCAAGCGCTTCTATAAAGGGGTCGGCGTTGCCGAGGCCGATGGCGGCCACACCATTACGCTCGACGGCAAGCCGATCAAGACGCCGTCCGGCCGCCAGGTGATCGTTCCCGCGCGTTCGATTGCGGACGCTATCGCCGCGGAATGGAATTCGCAAAGCGAGATCATCGATCCCCTGACGATGCCGTTGACGCGCTTCGCCAACAGCGTGGTGCACGGCGTGGTCGACAAGGCCGGTGCGGTTGCCGATGATTTGGCGAAATATCTGGGCTCGGACCTGATATTCTACCGCGCCGGGTACCCCGAGGAACTGGTCGCGCGCGAGGCTGAACACTGGGACCCGATCCTGTTCTGGGCGGCGGATACGCTCGGCGCCCACTTCATTCTCGCTGAAGGCGTCGTCCATGTGCGCCAGCCGGATTCCGCGATCGCCGCGGCGCGCGCGAATCTGCCCTCCGATCCCTGGCAGATCGCGGCGCTGCATGTGATCACCACCCTGACCGGTTCGGCGCTACTGGCGCTCGCGCTGTTCCACGGCGCGATCGACCAGGATCAGGCCTGGGCCGCCGCCCATGTCGATGAGGACTGGAACGCGGAAAAATGGGGCGCGGACGAGGAGCTGGCCTCGCGCCGCGCGGCGCGGCTCGTCGATTACAAGGCCGCGGCCCGCATTCTAAATGCCCTGAATCAGGGGATCGGTTAACGACGGGTTTACGACCCCTCGGTAGCTTCGGCCGGGCCTGAGCCGGTGAAGTCGATGCCGATCGTTATTGCACCAAATATTCAGCCCGTCGCCGCGCCAAGCGCGCCGATTGCGGCCGGAATCGTCCTGCAGCCCGGCAGCGTGATCACTGCCCAGGTGCTGCAGTTTCTTGGCAACGACCAGGTCCGCATTGCCATTAGCGGTCAGGCGATCGACGTGCAGTCGCAAGTGCCGCTGCAGGCTGGCCAGACGCTGCAGCTTCAGGTTTCGCAGACCGCGACCGGGATCGGTCTTGCCATCGTCAACCAGCAGGGCGGCGCGTCGGCAAGCCAGGGTCCTGCCGGTGCGGCGGCGACGACGCTTGATTCCGTTACCCTGGCGCCGGAGGCCGCCGCCAGCGTTGCCGCGCTCGCAACGCCCGCAACGGTGGCGACCAACACGCAGCTCAGCCCGGTGGAGACGCTGGCGGTGACGCTTGCGGCCCAGACGGCGGCAACCCAACAGACGTCACTCGCGCCGTTGTTCGCCAATCTTGGTGTCGCCGCCGGACTGGTGCTGCCGCCGCAGGTCCAGCAGGCGGTCGCGCAAGTGCTGGTGCAGCAGACCAATCTCAACCAGAACCTCACCGGCAACGACATCAAGCAGGCGTTCCAGACCTCGGGGCTGTTTCTCGAGGCATCGCTGGCATCAGGCTCCGTCTTGCCATCGAACGCCTCGCCCGATCTCAAGGCGGCCCTGATCGTGCTTCGCCAGGCGCTGACGACGTCGCTGGCTGGTGTGACGGCGGCCGCGACGCCCGGCGCGCCGGCCGTGGCTTCCCTTACGCCGCAAGGCGCGATACAGGCAGCCGCTCAGCAAGCGTCGGCGTCTCCCGATGCGGCGGTGCCGCCAGGCGCGACGCCACCGGGCACAACCCCGCCGGGAACGACGCCCTCGGGGGCAGCAGTTGCTGCGCAGCAGGGGACAACGCTCGCAGCCTCATTGCTGGCGCAGGCCGAACAGGCCACGCTTCAATCATCGTTGCCGTCCGTCACCATCATTGCCGGGCCGGAAACTCTTGCGGCCACTTCGCCTACGCTCGCGCCACAGCTCGCCGCCGCGACGCCTACACCTGCGAATTCGACGCAGGCCGCGACGTCCGTGATCGCGCAGGAAATTCTGGATCTTGCCGCGTCAAGTCAGATTCTGTCTCCCGCTTCGACGCCGACGGATGCCGCGGCACGCGCGGCTGCCACCAGCGCGGCGCTGAACTTGTTGCAGGAGGCGCTGCAGGCTAGCCCGCTTGCCGCGGCAAATGCCTCGAAATTTGTTGTCGAGAACGGCCAGGTGCTGTCGCTGATACCCGCGGTAATTGGTGCGCGGACGCCGGCGATCGATGACCCCGAATTTGCCCGCACCAACCTGCCGCCGCCGCCGATCAACGGCGCGTTGCCCGCAGCCCAGCCCATCGCCCCCGCGACACTTGCCGCACACGTGCCGGTGGAAGCGACGTTGCAGCATCTGCTTGCCGATACGGATGGCGCGATCGCGCGGCAGACATTGTTGCAGGTGGCTTCATTGCCGGGCCAGACCGATCCCACCGCCGGACATGTCGACCCCTCGATGCCGCGGTGGAATTTCGAAATCCCGTTCGCAACGCCGCAGGGAACGGCGATGGCGCAATTCGAAATTTCGCGGGATGGCGGCGGCAAGACCGCAAGCCCCGCCACGCAGGTCTGGCGCGCGCGGTTCTCGCTCAATGTCGAGCCCGCCGGTCCCATTCATGCGCTGGTTTCGCTCACCGGGGAACGAACTTCGGTGCGGATGTGGGCGGAGCGGCCCGCGACCGCCTCGCAACTGCGCGCAGGGATCTCGCAGCTCAGCCAGGCCTTGAGTCGCGCCGAGTTGCAGCCGGGCGATATCGTGGTCCGCGACGGCGCGCCGGTGCAACCGGCATCGGCACATGCGGGGCATTTTTTGGACCGCGCGCTATGAGCGAGAATTCAAAGAGACAGCTCGCGGTCGCGCTGCAATACGACAGGACCGGCGCGCCGCGCGTTGTCGCCAAGGGCAAGGGAAGCATCGGCGACAAGATCATCGAGGTCGCCAAGGCCAACAACATCCCGATCGAAGAGAACGAAGTGCTGGCGGGCGCGCTCTCCAATGTCGAGCTTGGCGACGAAATTCCGGCCGAGCTTTACAAGGCGGTCGCGGAAGTCTTGATCTTCGTGCTGCGGCTGACCAAGCGAATTCGGTAAGCCACGGGCCGTTGTGGCCTCATCCTTCGAGACGCGGCCAAGTGGCTGCTCCTCCGGATGAGGTCTTTTCTCCGCCCTCACGGTGAGCGCGTCTTCGCGCGTCTCGAACCATGAGGCCTCGACCGCAAGACCTCAAGGCACGATCTGAGCGGGCAAATCCAGCGCTCCCGCTGGCGCAGGAGCGGCGGCTGGATTAGCATTCTCAGGCAAAGCCTGAGAAACGCCCGGAGGAATTCATGAAATCTGCCATCTTTATGTCGTCGCTGCTGTTCGCCGCGGCCGGCGGCTGGCTCGCCGCCACGATGTTCGCAGCGACTGCGACCGGCAAGGAGCCGCGCTTTCCGCAGCTCACCATGGATCAACTCAACGCGGCGCAAAAACCGCTCGGCGAGCAGATCATGAAGATTTCGAGCGTGGGGATCGGCGGGCCTTACAACCCGCTGATGCGCAGTCCGGTGCTGGGGCAGCGGGTGTTCGACCTTTTCCATTATCTGCGCTGGGAAACCTCGGTCCCGACCAAACTCAACGAGTTTGCGATCATCATCATCGGACGGCAGTGGCGCTCGCAGGTCGAATGGTTCGCTCACGCGCCGTTGGCCGCGAAGGCCGGGCTCAATCCGGATATCATCGCCGAACTCAAGGAGGGCAAGAAGCCGTCGAAAATGGCTGAGGACGAGGCGGTGGTGTACGATTTCGTCACTGAACTCACCACCACGCATGCGGTCTCCGACGAGACCTATGCGCGGGCGAAGAAGGTGTTCAACGACCAACAGATCGTCGACCTCACCGCAGTGGCCGGGAGCTACGTGATGATTGCGATGGTCCTGGCGATGGCGGAAGAGACGGTCCCGCCCGGCAAGGAGCCGCCGTTCAAGGTGGGAGAGAAGTAGCTGCAGGCTGGTTCAATGGCCCTGTACTCCAATGGCCTGATGGTCCATTGGATCAGTGGTTCTCCAGGCGATGCCAACGGGTCGCGCGAGCGCGCCCAATGACAGGCTCCGCATCGCCCGGAGACGCGCGACTTTGCCGCGCGCTTGACCATGAGGGTCTCAAACCTCATCCTGAGAGAGCGTGAAACACGCCTTGCGTGTCCCGGACGCGGTGCAGCGTTCTTCACGGTGCACCGCAGAGCCGGGACCCAAGACGATGCGGAGCGCACAATGGGCCCCGGATCAGCAGCGCACCGCCATAGCGCGTCGAAGACGCGCGTGAACGCGCTGATGGCGCTGCGCAGCATCCGGGGCACGAATCCTCATCCTGAGGAGGCGCGAAACGTCGTATCGAAGGATGAGGCCACCGGCGCCAGCCACAATAGCGACATCTCAAACCGCGCTTGACGATGCCTGCTTGCCGATCCGCCCCAGATGGGTGAAGCCAAAACCTGCCGAGTATTTCAAGCCATAGCCGAGCGCGCGGTCGATGCCGATATGTGCGAGCCAGATCATTGCGACCGATATCAGAAGCGGCGGGGTGAACCCGAAGCTGGCGGTCATCAGCGCCATCGGCGCGATGGTGCTGTGGGCGGCGTCATGGATGATCGCACCGATTCTTGGGCCCGCGAGATAGCCTAGGAAGCTGAGATCGGGTGCCAGAAAAAGCACCGCATAGAGTCACCACGGTCCGCCCCAGAAGCCATACAAAAGCGTCATGCCGGCGAACAGCGTCAGTCCCTCCAGGCGGAGCAGCATTCGTACGCCCCCGGATACTGTCCCCGTCACATGGCTTGCGATCTCGGCCATCGGCTTTGCTCCCGGTCTAAAGCTTTGGATATACGTACGTTGGAGGGCCCTGCCAAACGGCGTCTGAAGGGCGTTTCCCGCGGGCTTTGGGGCGTGTTAGAAGGCAAACCAAGTGGGGCAGGAACCAAAGCCATGAAAGACATTCTGGACACCCTTGAGGAACGGCGCGCGGGCGCAAGGCTTGGCGGCGGCGAGAAGCGCATCGAGGCGCAGCACGCCCGCGGCAAGCTGACCGCGCGCGAGCGGATCGAGCTTCTGCTCGACAAGGGCAGTTTTGAGGAATTCGACATGTTCGTCGAACACCGCTCGACCGAATTCGGCATGGAAAAAACCAAGGTTCCGGGCGACGGCGTCGTCACCGGCTGGGGCACCGTCAACGGCCGCAAGACGTTTGTATTCGCCAAGGACTTTACCGTGTTCGGCGGCTCGCTGTCGGAGACGCATGCGCTCAAGATCACCAAGCTGCAGGACATGGCGATGAAGTCCCGCGCGCCGATCATCGGGCTCTATGACGCAGGCGGGGCGCGCATCCAGGAGGGCGTGGCGGCGCTCGCCGGCTATTCCTATGTGTTCCGCCGCAATGTGGTCGCCTCGGGCGTGATCCCGCAGATCTCCGTCATCATGGGTCCGTGCGCCGGCGGCGACGTCTATTCGCCGGCCATGACCGACTTCATCTTCATGGTGAAGAATACCAGCTATATGTTTGTTACCGGACCCGATGTGGTCAAGACGGTCACCAATGAGGTGGTCACGGCGGAAGAACTCGGCGGCGCTTCGGTGCACGCGACACGCTCCTCGATCGCCGACGGCGCGTTCGAGAACGATGTCGAGGCACTGCTGCAAATGCGCCGGCTGATTGATTTCCTGCCCGCCAACAACACCGACGGCGTGCCGGAATGGCCGAGCTTTGATGACATCGATCGCGTCGACATGTCGCTCGACAGGCTGATCCCCGACCATCCGAACAAGCCCTACGACATGAAGGAATTGATCGGCAAGGTCGTGGACGAGGGGGATTTCTTCGAAATCTCGGAGAAGTTCGCCAAGAATATCGTCACCGGTTTCGGCCGCATCGCCGGGCGCACCGTGGGCTTCGTCGCCAACCAGCCCATGGTGCTGGCGGGCGTGCTCGACTCGGATGCCTCGCGCAAAGCCGCGCGGTTCGTGCGCTTCTGTGATGCCTTCAACATTCCGATCGTCACTTTTGTGGACGTGCCCGGATTTTTGCCGGGCACCGCCCAGGAATATGGCGGGCTGATCAAGCACGGCGCGAAACTGCTGTTCGCCTATTCGCAATGCACGGTGCCGCTGGTGACCGTGATCACGCGCAAGGCCTATGGCGGCGCGTTCGACGTGATGGCGTCCAAGGAAATCGGCGCCGACATGAACTACGCCTGGCCGAGCGCGCAGATCGCGGTGATGGGCGCCAAGGGCGCGGTCGAGATCATCTTCCGCGCCGACATGGCGGACGCCGACAAGATCGCCAGGCGCACGAAGGAATATGAAGACCGCTTCCTGTCGCCCTTCATCGCCGCCGAGCGCGGCTATGTCGACGACGTCATCATGCCGCATTCCACAAGGCGGCGGATCGCGCGGGCGCTCGCGATGCTGCGGAACAAGCAGGTCGAAATGCCGATGAAGAAGCACGACAATTTGCCGTTGTAGAGCGTGGGGCGGATTAGCGTAGCGTAATCCGCCCCCGTTTTCCGATCTCGACATCCAGGGCGGATTACGCCTTCGGCTACTCTTACTGAGTCAGAAGGTCGCGGCCGTTGTGGTTGAGAATCAAATAATTGAAGAGATTCAGATTTTGGCGCGTGGAGGGCCAGATGAATCTCAAGCACGGCAAGGACAGCGAAGTACGATTTGCGGGGTATGTTGAAGGGCTTTCGAGCGTCATTGGTCATGCGGACCGAGCTGGGCCGCTGCGCGATTATTGCACCGGTTTGATACTGCCTGGTGAGCGCAAGAGCGTCGAGCCAATGGCGGCGAGGACGGCTCCAGCGCGGACGGCGGCCCAGCATCAGTCGCTGCTGCACTTTGTCGGTATCGCGACCTGGTCGGACGAGAAGGTGTTGGGCAAGGTGCGCGAGATGGTGCTGCCGGCGATGACAAAGGACGGGCCGATCGAGGCCTGGATCATCGACGACACGTCGTTCCCGAAGCAGGGTAAGCATTCGGTCGGCGTGCACCACCAGTATTGCGGGCAGCTCGGCAAGCAGGCCAATTGCCAGGTGACTGTGTCGCTGTCGATTGCCAACCACTCCGCCAGCCTGCCAGTGGCCTATCGGCTGTACCTGCCGAAGGATTGGACCAAGGATCGTGCACGCCGCAAGAAGGCAGGCGTGCCTTCGAAGATCGGGTTCAAAACCAAACCGGAGATCGCACTCGATCAGATACGGTGGGCCTGCGAAGCCGGCTTGCCCTGCGGGGTCGCATTAATGGACGTGGCCTATGGCAATGACTCGCGTCTGCGCGCGGGCATGACGGCCTTGGGAGTGCCCTATGTGGTCGGCATTCAGCCCAATACATTGATGTGGCGATCCGGAACCGGCCCGAGACGGAAAGGCAAGCCGCTGAACAATACGGGCCGTCGCGACGAGCCCGACCTGATCTCGGCCAAAGAGATCATGCTCGGTCTGCCCAAACGAGCCTGGCGCACGGTCCGGTGGCGGGAAGGTTCGACGGATTGGTTGTCCTCGCGCTTCGCGCGCGTGCGTGTCGGCGTCGGGCATAACCGGCTGGACCCGGGATCGCTGCTGTGGGAGTGGTTGCTAATCGAATGGCCCGAGGATGAAGCCGAGCCGACCAAATACTGGCTCTCGACGCTCCCGTCGAACGTCAGCTTCCGCCGGCTCGTTGATCTTGCCAAAATGCGCTGGCGCATCGAGCGTGACTATCAGGAACTCAAGCAAGAGGTCGGCCTTGGCCACTATGAGGGGCGCGGGTGGCGCGGCTTCCATCATCACGCTACCCTGTGCATCGCAGCTTATGGATTCCTGATCGCCGAGCGGGCGACAATTCCCCCCTCAAGACCTCGTTCCGCCGCGCCGTTCCAGACGCCTCCGCTACCCGACAATTATCGACCTAGAGGATCTGCCCGCGCGGCCTGAACGTCACATCTCAAACTCGATTGCCACCATGCGCGTGCGTCTGATCCACGCGCTGGTCCAAACCCTGCCGCGGTGCCATGTTGCGGCACCGCCGCCGCGTCAACCGCACGACGAAAACTCATGACGCAGTAAGACCAACCCACCCTACGATCTTGGCATTGCGGCGACGCGGAATGCTTGCCAGAGTCCGCCATGCTCCAAAATCAAAGCCCGCCGGCAATGCCGGCGGGCTTCGGACGTTTTTTATGTGGAAGATCGCGAAAGCCTATTGCCCCGCCATGTCCTCAACCCTGTCGTTCAGCTTCCGCGCGCGGTCGATGAGGTCCTCCGTGGTGTCGTCCCCATGAATGCGCTGGTTTTGGAAGGCCGCGCCGTTGAGGATCGCGATCATCTGGCTTGCGAGCGCGTCCCGTTCACTGGTGATCGCGCCGATCTTGGCGAGGAACTTCGCGTAGGTAGCGTCGTCGCTGGTGATGGCCCGGTTGGCGGCCACCAGGCTGTTGACGCCGACCGGACCCTTGGTGGCGTTGATCTGCTTGTAGGCCTGGGCGAGCCGGATGTAGTCGAAAAGGCTGTCGCTCAGGGAGTCAGGCAGCGCATGAGGTTCGAGGTTCTCGACCAGCACGCGGCCGTCGTGGACGTAGTCGTCCTTCAGGCCGAGAAGGCTGAGCACTGTCGGGCGAAGGTCGGTATGGTCGGAGAAGACTTCGTCAAACCGGCCCTGTCTCGCGACGCCCGGTCCCGCCATTCCGAACCAGGTGCGCGTGATCTGCTTCTGGAAGTCGCCGTGGTTCCAGGCAAATCCCGTTTCCTCGGAGACGCACGCGGGAGGCTGCGAGCAGTCCTTGCCCTTGCCGCTCGAGGCGCTCGACGTCGAGTTGAAGTAGTTGTCGTTGCCGAACATGGTGAAGGTCGGCACGCGGTCCGCAAGGAACGGCACCATGTGCAGAAGCTTCATTTCCGCCCGGTCGGCCAGCAGCGCCGACAGTCTGTCGTTGTTGCCGGTGATCGGGTTGACGACGGTGAGAGCATTGACGTCATGCTCCAGGGTCCGCGTCACCGGATCGGTGGACGCTGGATTTCCGATGATATAGAACGTCGGCGCATCGTCGGAGTGAACCAGGAACGGCGTCGTGTTCTGCCGCTGGGTCAACAGCAGCCGGTCAATGAACGTATCGATCTCGCCGACATGGGTGTAGGTGCAGGGCACGTTGACGCCATCGCAATTCGCCGGGCTCGGCGTTGAGCCGACGAAATGATCGTTCTCGTCCGCGGTGACGACGAACAGCGTATTGTCCTTGGTGATGCCGTCGGCGGCAAGCCGCGCAAAGAACTTCTCGAACGCCTGGTCATAGACCTTGAGCTGCTTGACGTAGGGCGATTCGCCCGGGCCGAACGTCGACTCGTTGCTCAGCGTGGGCCCGAGCTCGTTGTCGTGGGCATCGGCGATATAGAAGTAGACGACGGGAACGCCGGCTTCCAGCATGGTCGCGACATAACCAAGCGACTGCGACGCCGTCGGATCGAAGCCAGGGAAACCGGGGTTGCCGTGGCTGTCGGCGATGACATTACCGTCCATATCCAGGACCGGACCGCTCGGGTTGATCGCCGGCTGGACGTACTTGTTGCCATAGAGCGCATTGAAGCCGTTGTAGCCGCCCGGCTCGTCGGGCAGGACGTCAGGCTTTGCATGGGCGCTGTTGCGGTTGCACGCCGAGCTGGCGCCCTGGGCGCAGTGGATGGCGATGCCTTCGAAGTCCGCCGTCGCGAGCGTACGGTTGCTGGCGGCTTCCTGTCCTTCCGGCGAAGTCGGCCCGAACACCGTGTTGACGTCGCCGGGGATGCTTTCGAACTCGATATTGGCCGTGGAGAAGCCGCCAACGTCACAGCCCGCGCGGGTGAAGGGAACCCACGGCGCCGGGGCAATCTTGCCCTTTTCGTTGATCATTTGCACATTGCCGTCCGCACTCAGCCCGGTCCAGTACAGGAACGAGCTCTGGAAACCGACCGAGCCGTCCGTTCGGAAAAAGCCATAGCTGTTGGCAACCGTGTAGCCGAAGCGGTCGCCATAAAGGCCGGTCAGCGTCGTTACGATGTCCTGCGCGGTGTGGGAAATCAGCGGCGTGAAATGATTTCCGCTGACCGTGCCGTTTTCTGTCAGGAAGTTGAGCAAATGCGGCATCTGCTCAAGATCCGACGGCACATTCGGATTGTCCCGGCGCAAATGGACGTTATCGAATGTAAGAAAGACGACCCGCTTGATCTTTCCACCTGACGATTGAAAATGACAGGACGCTTGTACAGGTGCGGTGGCCGCCTCGGCGGACCCGGAGACGATCGCAAGGGCTGCGCCAGCGAAAAGCGTCGGCGCCAGTAACTTGCGGCCGAAGCGCAGCCAACCCATCATAGGTGACGCAGTACCGAGCAACATCTTGGGCGCCATGGCAGTTGGTGCGCCTCCCAACCAAGCTCTCAATTTTTCCATCGTCTTCTCCCGACGTCGGCGGGTGAAAGAAGCAGATTGCCGACGGCGGCATTATGTTGCGCCATGTTGCGGTGGCTTGACACGAAGATGATTTTTGCACGTCACTAACGTGAACGTTGTGACGTGTGGCTCGCGAGTGTCAGTTTCGCAAGACGACTCGTCATGATGCTGACAAATAGCCGCGTTAGAGGGAAATCGCGGGCGCGGCAGAGCAGCAACTTAGTTCTGTTTGTTATATCGACGTTATATCGATGTTCCGAAGCTCGGCTACCTGAGTTCCGCCTTGGGGTCATTTAAGGTTCCGTCGAGCCCTATCTCGTTCGACGAGCGAGTTGCACAGACGCTCCCATTCCTTACAATCCCTGGGTTCACGGGAGCCCTGCGCCATGACCACGCTGTTCGCCTTCCTTCACCATCTCTGCGCCTTCACGCTGGTGTCGGCGGTCGCGATCGAGTTTGTGTTGATTCGCTCCGAGCTGACCTTGTCCTCGGCGCGCAGGCTCCAGGTCACCGACCTCGTGCTTGGCATTGCGGCGGGCGCGCTATTCATCGTCGGGCTGTTGCGGGTGTTCTTTTTCGAGAAGGGCGCGAGTTACTATTTTCACAGCCACGCATTCCTGACCAAATTCTCGCTGTTCATCATTGTCGGATTGTTGTCGATCATCCCGACCATGGAATTCCTGTCCTGGCGCGGCGCGATCAAGGCCGGGCAGGTGCCGGTGATGGAGGCGAACAGACGCAAACGCGTCACCGCGGTCATCCACGCCGAACTCGCGGCCGTCGTCATCATCCTGCTTTGCGCCGCGATCATGGCGCGCGGCGGCTGGATTTAGCGACCGTTGGCTAAGCGACGATTTGCGAACTGTCGTCGTCCCTGCGAACGCAGGGACCCATACTCCGCGGCCGTTGTTGTTGGGAAAGAAAGCCAACGACTTGTTCAAGGAAATGACCGACTGTGGTTATGGGTCCCTGCGTGCGCAGGGACGACGAGAGAATTTACGACGCCCGAATGCCGGGTTCACTGAACATTCAGCTTGGAACTGCGACACTGCTCTCGTCTCTTACAACAGCAGGGGTCTGACTCATGCAACGCCGGGATTTTCTGAAATTCACCGTTGGATTTGTGGCTGGCGCAGCCACGCTTGCGGCAAGCGCGCAGGCTGCGCCATTGCCGCCGGTTGCCGCGCCGCAAGGCGCCGATCGCGAGGGCGCTGAGCCCGCTGTGGTTTCGCAAGCGGACGTCGATCAGTTGAAACCGGAAGAGGTGCGCTGGGGCCATCACGAGCACCGCCACTGGCACCGCCATCACGGCTGGTATCACCGTCATTGGCATCGCCGCTGGCATCATCGTCACTGGCGCCGCCGCCACTGGTGAGGATTGCGCAAGAGAGCGGGAACTTCCCGCCCTCTTTTTTGTGTAGTTGCAAGAGTTTTGATGCGAGCGTCAAACAAAACCCCGCCGGAGGCGGGGTTTTGCCATCAGCAGAAATGACCGGGCTCAGATCGGGCGGCAGGCTCCATGGCGCCAGACGAAGCCTATGGGACAACCGCGAGGCACCACCACAACGGCAGGCCGCTCGACCACGACAGCAGGGCCGGGTTCCACGACCACGACGCCCCGATTGGGCCGGCATTCGCCATAGGGGTTGCGATGGAACCCGGGACCGCAGCCGCCCTCGGCGTTTGCACTGCCAAAGCCGGCGATCGTGCCGGCAACGAGTGCGGCGGCGAACAGATACTTCATGTTGTCTCCCTTCCTTGGCCGCGAGGCGGCGCCTTGACAATTTTGATTCCGCGAACGCGTTTGAATCGACGCGGCAATCTTCCAATACACCCCTCAAGCCTTAGGGGCGGCTAGCTGAACCCCCCATGAATAGGGTGTTGACGGGGCTCGTCCGGCGCGGAGCCATTACCATTCGATGTCGAGATTGCAAAATCACAATTGCGCCTTTTCTAGGCGTGGCTTGGGGCGCTGGAGAAACACCGCTTGGCTATTTCGCGAGAAACGCCAGCATCAGCTCGTTGAATTTAGCGGGCGCATCCAGGAACACCAGATGCCCCGCATTGGCGATCACCTCGGCGCTCGCATCGGGCATTTTCGCCGCGAGCGCTTTGGCGAGATCGGCGTTCTGGCCCATCTTCGACCGCAGCGCTTCCGGCGCATTCGGCTTGCCCGGCGCGTTGTGATCGTCGGCGCCCATGATGAACAGCGTTGGTTCCGTGATAAGCGGAATTTCGTGCACCACGGGCTCCCGGTAGATCATTTGCGCCGAACTGACGAAGGCGCGCAGCCAGCGCGGATATTCCGCCGAGCCCTTGATATTGAAACGCGCGTCGATGAACGGCGTGATCTGGTCCGGCGGTATCTTCGGCGAATAATTGTTCTCCAGTTGCTTGCGATAGCTTTCGGCGGTGAGCTTGTCCTCATTCTCGAGGATCCTTTCGGTCGGCGTCGGCGGCACGTACATCCGGTAGTCTTCGAGCCCGATCGGAGCGGCGAGCAGGAGGTGATTGACCCGGTCCGGGAAAGCGCGCGCGATCCGCACGCCCAACATGCCGCCAAGTGAATGGGCGACAACGTCGGCTTTCGCGATTCCGAGATGATCGAGTATCGCAATGGTGTTGCGCGCCAGCGTGTCGAAGTGGAGTTCGCCGGATGGTTTTGAGGATTTGCCGAAGCCGATCTGGTCCGGCACCACGACGCGATAACCCGCTTCCGTCAGTGTCTTGATCACGGGCGCCCAGTAGCTTGCCGGAAAATTGCGCCCGTGCAGCAGCACGACGACGCGGCCGTTCGGCTGCGCCGGCGTCACGTCCATGTATGCCATGCGAAGTTGCTCGCCGTCATTGGTGAGCGGCAACAGGTTTACGGGGTAGGGGTACGGATATCCCTCAAGGCCGATGCCGTAGGGCTCGCGCATCTCGGCGGCGAAGGCGGGCGTGAGCGATAAAGCGAAGAGGATGGCCACGGAAATCACGAAGAAAATTTGTCGCATGGAAAGGAGCCTAGCGTTTTTGTTCGTCACGGCTTGGGCAGTCGCGCGAGCTCCCGTATCGGGAACGGCTGGGGAGCGAACACGTTTGCCTCACATACGAGGCAACCCGATGCGATATCCCATCGATATCGACGAAGAGCACAACAATGCGGTCGGCACCTCCTGCGTCGACTTACTTCGCGGTGCCATCACATTTTCGATTAGTAACTTTGCAGAAATCGCGGCGATTGGCGCCAGCGGTGCTGCGACAGCGCGCGAGAGCTTCATCGTCCGCCTGTTTCTGCGTATCTCCAACCGCCCAACCGGCCCCTGGCGTTCCATCCTTGGGGTCGAGCGCCAGCGCCGCGCATTTATTACTGAATGTAGACGTAACCTTGCACTGCGCCCGCGCCTTCGCAAAGCTGCTATCCGGCAGACTGCCTGAGGCAAGGTGCTCCGGGCCTTTCTTACATACCGCCAATGCGTCGGCTCCGGCCGTGTCCGCATTTGCCGCGTTGGCGCTAATACCGATAGCGTAGCCGCGGATGACTCCGCCGGGCGCGATACCCTCGGCGACGGCTCCAGCAGAGTTGGCTCGATCGTTCGCCACAAGAATTGCAGCAAACGCAACTAGCGAAACAACGCTTCGGCGCATTTGACCCCCCAGTCATGGCAGCCGCGTCAAGTGTAGGCCTTTACCGGGTCTCCAAACAAGGCCGCAAA
Source organism: uncultured Alphaproteobacteria bacterium (assembly GCA_963722265.1). Classification (GTDB taxonomy): domain Bacteria; phylum Pseudomonadota; class Alphaproteobacteria; order Rhizobiales; family Xanthobacteraceae; genus Bradyrhizobium. Next base: position 751,714 of record CAVRKR010000009.1, read on the forward strand.
GCGCTTTTCGCCGTTGCGGCTGAAATTCACCACGCGGCTGCCCGGCGTAGTATCGCGCGCCGCCCACTTCAATTCGGTGAAACGCGTCATCAAGGCCGCGCCGAGCGTGCCGGCGAGATGATGGCGCCGCTCGCTCCAGTCGAGGCAGACCTTGCATACCGGGCGGCGCGGATGGGCGAGCATGCCAGCATCGATCTGCAAGGTTCTGGCGATGAAGCGCTCGCCCTCGGTGGTCAGTTCGATGTCGTGCTTGTGCTGGCGCACCAGCTTTTGCCGTTTCATGCTGTCGAGCATCTGCACGCCGAGATCGCCGGCCAGATGATCGTAGCAGACCCGCGCCCGCCGCAGCGCCGGGTCCTTTGGCCCGGTGCGCACGCGCATGTGGCCGGCGCGGGCGGCGAGCCCCGCAAGGCCCTCGAGCACGCCGGCGACGTCGGGATCGGCGAGACGATAGTAGCGGTGACGGCCTTGTTTTTCCTGTTCGATCAGGCCGCCGGTCTCGAGCTTGGAAAGATGGGAGCTCGCGGTCTGCGGCGTGATGCCGGCCTGGTGCGCCAATTCGCTTGCAGTCAGCGCGCGGCCGGTCATCAGCGCGGTGAGCATATTGGCGCGGGCGGGGTCGCCGACCAGCGAGGCGACCATGGCGATGTCTGGACCTGCTTTCATTGTTCGATGATAGACGAAGCATTTGTGCTAATCAAGGTGGTACGTTTACATTATTCGAAACCCCGGAGGCTTCCCGTGATCACCGTTTTCATTCGCTACCAGCTCGATCCGTTCAAGCGCGCAATGTTCGAGGAATATGCCAAGCGCTGGCTTACCATCATTCCGAAATGCGGCGGCGAATGTCTGGGTTATTGGATGCCGCATGAGGGCACCAACAATATCGCCTTCGCCCTGCTCAAGTTTCCAAGCCTTGCGGAATATGAAAGTTATCGCTCGCGGCTTCGTACCGACAAGGAAGCCATGGCGAACTTCAATTTCGCCGAAGAGAGCAAGTTCATCCTGGTGGAAGAGCGGACTTTCCTACGGCAGGTAGTGACCTGAGAATTGCGACCGCGTATCGGTACTGGCGGGCGGCGGTCCGCGTCGTTATTTATGCCGGCGAACCGAGAAGATGACAGGGAGCAGTGATGCCGACGACAGCAGACAAGCGCACAACTTTTCGCAAAATGCACGAGGCGGGCTGCTTCGTGCTGCCCAATCCGTTCGACGCCGGAAGCGCCAAGGCGCTCTCGCGGATGGGCTTCAAGGCGCTGGCCTCGACCAGCGCGGGCTTTGCGTGGACGATCGGAAAGGCCGACAACCACGTGACGCTCGACGAGATCTGCACGCATCTTGCCGCGCTTTGCGCCGCGGTGGAGCTGCCCGTCAACGCCGATTTCGAGGGCGGCTTTGCGGTTGAGCCCGAAAAGGTCGCCGCCAACGTCGCGCGCGGCGTTGCCACCGGCGTCGCCGGGCTCTCGATCGAGGACTCCACGGGCGACGCCGCAAAGCCGCTCTATGACCGCGCGCTTGCGATCGCGCGGATCAAGGCGGCGCGCGCCGCGATCGACGCCGACAAGAGCGGGGTCTTGTTGACCGGCCGTTGCGAGGGCTTTCTGGTCGGCGAGAGCGACCTGAACATGGTGATCGACCGGCTGTGCGCCTATGCGGACGCCGGCGCCGAATGCCTCTACGCACCCGGCATCAAGACCGGCCAGCAAATATCGGCGGTCGTAAAGGCGGTCGCGCCAAAACCGGTCAATCTCCTGATCGGGGCGTCCGGCCTGTCGGTCGCGCAAGCCGCCGATCTCGGCGTGCGGCGGATCAGCGTCGGCGGCTCGCTGGCGCGCGCGGCCTGGGCCGGCTTCATGCGCGCGGCACGCGAGATGGCGGAGCAGGGGACCTTCACCGAGTTGAGTAACGGCTATTCCGGCGGCGAACTGAACAAGATGTTCGGCTGACGGGCCTTCCGCGTTTTCGACGACACAACCTCATTGCTGCGCCAGGCGATGCCGCCGGCGACAGTGCGAAGACGGGTTGATTCAGAATGATCGTTCTGTTATCCTTGAAGGATGTCGCGAGCGAAAGGCTATTTGCGGGAGGATGTCGCGCGAAGCGCAATGGAGCGCTTTTGGGCTAACGGCTACTACGCAACCTCCATCGAGCAACTCGTTGAGGCCACTGGCGTCAGCCGGCACGGCCTTTATTCTGAATTTGGCGACAAGCGCGGTCTCTTCCTCGCCGCGATGACGATCTACATCAACGAGGTCGTAACGCCGGCCTTCGAGCCGGTCGAAAAGCCTGGCGCGGGCGTCGGTGCGATCCGCGATTATTTTGTTTTTCAAATCTCGCTTGCGACGAAAAAAGGGCTCCCGGGGCCGGGCTGCCTGTTCGCCAACACCATGGTGGAAAGCGGTCCCCATGAGCGGGCGTTCGAGGAACTCGTGACGCGGCACCTCGCGCGGCTACATGCCGGCTTCCGCGGCGCGCTGCAGAACGAAAGTCGGCGGCTGGCTCGTCAAAACGACATCGATACCGACGGGCTGGCGCGGCTCATCACCATTGGAGCGCAGGGCCTCTGGTCATACTCGCGCATCGCAAGGACGCCGAAGCCTTTGTTGCAGTTTGTCGACCAACTGCTTCTGCCGATCGAAGAGAGGATCAAACCATGACTGCTGCCTATGACGGAACTTCCCGCGCGCGCCCGTTTCCCGCGAAGGCCTTCCTTCTCACTTGTCTCGTCGTCAGCCTCTGGGTCAATGCATCGAAGATTTTTCGGTATTTTGTCTTTGTCATGCCGCAGACGCGTCAGACGCTCGAAGTCCTGCCGGGCGTTGCTCCGATAAATCTGCCGGTGTTTCTCGTGTGGGGCGTATGGGACACGATCCTCACGGTGATGGCGGTGTGGTTTTGCTGGTTGCACATCGAGCGGTTCGGCGCGGGCTTTTGGTCTGCCGTGGCGTCCGGCACGCTGAGTTGGTTGTTCCTCTTCGTCTTGTTCTGGATGGCGATGCTGAACATGGGTCTCGCCAGGGCAGGCAAGCCGGCGATCGCGTTGCCTCTCGCATGGCTGGAACTCGTTGTTGCCGCATGGCTTGCGATAGCATGCTTTCGCCGTTTCGGGGCGCTTGAACGACGTTCGACGTAGTGATTTCGCCGACGACGCCGACCCTAGCGTCGCGCCTTCGCGACCTGCCCCGGCGTCACCGCGGGCGCGGCGTTGCCCCAGGCGTTGCGGATGTAGGTGGTGACGTCGGCGATTTCCTGATCCGACATTTTCTTGGCGTAAGCGGGCATCGATCCGGTGTTGGGGGCGCGCGGCGTTGTCATGGTTTCGGCGCCGTCGAGGATGACGCGCAGCGCGCTTGAGGGATCGGCCGACAACAAATTCGCATTGGCCGGCAATGGCGGGTAGATGCGCGGCGCGCCGCTGCCGTCAGTCTCGTGACAAGCGACGCAGGCGCTCCTGTATAATTTCTCGCCATCCGCCATTTGCGGCGGCGCTGGCGGCGAGGCTGCAGGCTCGGGCTTGCCGGGCGGAAGATCCTTCAGATAGACCGCGATCGCGCGCGCGTCCGCATCGCCGAGGTGCGAGGTCGAATTGCGCACGACCTCGGCCATCGGCCCGCCGGCATTGCTCCTGGAGTTGCGGCCGCTTAGCAGATATTCGGCGACGTCTTCCACGCTCCAGGATTTCAGGCCGCTTTTTTCGGCGCCGTCGAGCCGCGGCGCGAACCAGCCGTCGACCCGATTGCCGCCTAGTCTCTCGCGGCGCTTCTCGGCACCCAGGAAATTCTTGGGCGTGTGGCATGCGCCGCAATGGGCCGCGGCTTCGACCAGATAGCCGCCGCGGTTCCATTCCGCGCTTTTGTTCTGGTCGGGCTCGAATATGCCCGGCCGGAAGAACATCGCGTTCCAGAGGCGCATCAGCACGCGATAATTCAGGGGCCAGCGCAATAGCGGAGGCGGGGGCGTGCTTTGTACCGGCGCAAGCGTGTCGAGATAGGCCCGGATCGCCAGCACGTCTTGCTTGGTCAGCTTTGTGAAATGGGGATAGGGAAACGCGGGGTAATAACGCGCGCCGTCGGGCGCGACGCCAAAATGCATCGCGCGAAAAAAGTCGTCGTCGCTCCAGGCGCCGACGCCGGTACCGCGGTCTGGGGTGAGGTTTGCCGAATAAACGCCGCCGAACGGGGTGTCGATGCGTTTTCCCCCCGCAAACGGCTTGGTGGGATCGGCGGTGTGGCAGCTTGCGCAATCGCCGGCGTCGGTCAGCGCCTTGCCGTGCGCGACCGTCTCCTTTGACGGCTCCGCCCGGGCCAGCCCGACGCTGAATGCAGTGCACAAAACAGCGGTGGCGAGAATCGCCCGCGTTCCAGATTGCCGTGCCTGCATCGATCGCTCTCCCCTTGGTGCCAGTATACTCGAAACCGCGTCGAGAGCGTTACGTCGTTTCGCGGCGGGATTTCGGCGCGACACAACCCGAAATCCGAGCCGGCCCGTGCCAGCACGAAATTGCGTTTTGCACCTCTGCCTCTTTCTGCCCCAGATTTGTAGTGCCCCCGGTCAAAAAACCGACATAGACTGGCTTTGGCCGATCGGCGTGATTAACTGAAAAGAGGCGGCGGAGCCAAGGCTTTAGAGGGTGGAATGGGAATCAACCAAGGTCCGATCAGTCTCGATCAGAAATACACCCAAGTGTCCGGCCACGTCTTCCTGACCGGGATACAGGCGCTGGTCCGCCTGCCGATGGCGCAAATCCGGCGCGACCGCGCCAGGGGCCTCAACACAGCCGGCTTTATCAGCGGCTATCGCGGCTCTCCGCTCGGCGGCTACGACCAGCAGTTGTTCGCCGCCCGCAAACATCTCGAACAATACAGCATCAAATTCCAGCCCGGCGTGAACGAAGACCTCGCCGCCACCGCGATCTGGGGCTCGCAGCAGCTCAACCTTTCGAAGGGCGCCAAGCACGACGGGGTGGTCGGCATCTGGTACGGCAAGGGCCCCGGCGTCGACCGCTGCGGCGACGTCTTCCGCCACGGCAATGCGGCGGGTTCGGCGAAAAACGGCGGCGTGCTCTGCCTTGCCGGGGACGATCACGGCGCGAAATCCTCCACCGTTCCCCATCAGTCGGACCACGCCTTCATCTCCGCGCTGATGCCCTATCTCTACCCCTCCAGCATCCATGAAATGATCGAAATGGGGCTGTTGGGGATCGCGATGTCGCGTTATTCCGGCTGCTGGGTCGGCATGAAGGTGATCACCGAGACTGTGGAGACCACGGCCGAGATCGATCTCACCGACGAGATGAAGCCGTTCATCATCCCCGCCGATTTCGAGATGCCGCAAGGCGGCCTCAATCTGCGCTGGCCCGACGACCGCTACGACCAGGACCGGCGCTTGCAGGACTACAAGGGCTTTGCCGCGATCGCCTTTGCCCGGGCCAACAAGGTCAACCGCATCACCATGGATTCGCCGAACGCCCGCTTCGGCATCATGGCCTCCGGCAAGAGCTATGAAGACATCCGCCAGGCGCTGCGCGAACTCGGCGTTACGTCGGAAGTTGCCGCCAAGATCGGCTTGCGGCTCTACAAGATCGGCATGCCCTGGCCGCTGGAGCCGCAGGGCGTGCGGGAATTCGCCGTTGGCCTTGAGGAAATCTTCATCATCGAGGAACGCCGCGAGATCGTCGAGAACCAGGTCAAGCAGGAGTTGTTCAACTGGCGCGACGACGTCCGCCCGCGCATCGTCGGCAAGATGGACGAGCACGACAAGCGCTTCCTGCCCTTCGCCGAGGAATTGAGTGTTGCCTCGCTCGCAAGCTCCCTGACCGAGCGCCTGCTGCGGCTCAACCTCAATCCGGAAGTTGCGGCGATGCTGCGCGCCAAGGCCGACTGGTTCAACGGCCGTCAGGCGACCCAGATGCAGGCGGTGTCGCCGATCACCCGCACGCCGTATTTCTGCTCGGGCTGCCCGCACAACACCTCGACCAAGGTGCCGGAAGGAAGCCGCGCCTTTGCCGGCATCGGCTGCCACTTCATGGCGCTGTGGATGGACCGCAACACCGAAACCTTCACCCATATGGGCGGGGAGGGCGTGCCCTGGGTAGGCGTTGCTCCCTTCACCAACGAAGAGCACGTCTTCGCCAATATCGGCGACGGCACCTATTTCCACTCCGGTAGCCTGGCGATCCGTCAGGCGGTCGCCTCGAAAGCCAACATCACCTACAAGATCCTTTATAACGACGCGACCGCGATGACCGGCGGCCAGCATGTCGACGGCGAGCTCTCGCCGCAGCAGATCACCTTCCAGCTTCATTCCGAAGGCATCCGCGAGATCTATTTGGTCTCGGAAAACCCCGATGCTTACCCCGCGTCCGACATTGCACCGGGAACCAAGACCGCCCATCGCGATGAACTCGACGTGGTCATGAAGACCCTGCGTCAGGTGAAGGGGGCTTCCGCAATCGTCTTCGTGCAGACCTGTGCGGCCGAAAAGCGGCGCCGCCGCAAACGCGGAACGCTGGAGGACCCGCCGCGCCGCCTCCTGATCAATCCCAGGGTTTGCGAAGGCTGTGGCGATTGCTCGGTGCAATCGAACTGCATCTCGGTCGAGCCGCTGGAGACCGAGCTCGGGCGCAAGCGCACCATCAATCAATCGACCTGCAACAAGGATTATTCCTGCGTAAAGGGCTTTTGCCCGTCCTTCGTCACCATCGATGGCGGCCAGTTACGGCGCCGCGCGCCGGCCGATCTCGGCGATCTCGGCGATCTGCCGGAGCCCGCCTCATTTCCTTCGCTGGAGCGGCCCTACAACGTCGCCGTTGGCGGCGTCGGCGGTACCGGCGTCCTGACCATCGGCGCGCTGCTGGGCATGGCCGCCCATATCGAGGGCAAGGCCAGCATGATCCTCGATATGTCGGGACTGGCGCAAAAGGGCGGTGCGGTGCTGAGCCATGTCAGGTTGTCGGAACACACCGCCGACGTCACCTGTTCGCGCATCGTCACAGGCACCGCCGATCTCGTGATCGCCGCCGACGAAGTCGTGGCGGCCGCCAAGGAGACCATGACGCTCTGCGAATCCAGCCGCACCACCGGCGTCATCAATAGCCACGTCATCCCGACCGCCGATTTCATCCTAAACCGCGATTTCAATTTCCAGAGCCGCAAGGTCAACCACGTGCTGGAAACCTCGCTGCGCAAGGATTCCTCCTTCCTCGATTTCACCAAGCCCGCCGAAACCCTGCTTGGCGATTCCATCGCCACCAACATGATGATGATGGGGTTTGCCTATCAGCGGGGATTGCTGCCGCTATCGGCCGCCGCCATCGAGCAGGCGATCGAGGTCAATGGCGTCGCGGTCAAGATGAACACGCAGGCCTTCCGCCTCGGCCGCTTGGCCGCGGCCGATCCGGCACGGATTGTCGCGATGATGAAGGGGCAGGACGAGACGGCTGCCGTCAAAACGCTTGATGCGATGTCGCTCGACGAGATCATCGCCCACCGCAGCGCATTGCTCACGGACTATCAGAGCGAAAAGCTCGCCGAGCGCTATCGCAGGCTGGTGACACAGGTACGGGACGCCGCGCTCAACGCCGGTTTCGGCGACGAGCTCCCGCGCGCGGTTGCGATCAACTACGCCAAGCTGCTTGCCTACAAGGACGAATACGAGGTGGCGCGGCTCTATGCCGACGGCAGCTTCGAAAAGCAGCTCCGCGATCAGTTCGACGGCAACTACAAAATCAGCTTCAACCTTGCCCCGCCGCTATTGGGTGGGGCTAAGGACGCGCTGGGCCGGCCGAAGAAGCGCGCCTTCGGTGCCTGGATGATGCCGGCGTTTCGTTTGCTCGGCGGGATGCGGGGCCTGCGCGGCACCGTTTTCGATATTTTCGGCTACAGCGCCGACCGCAGGCTCGAGCGCGACCTGATCGCCGGCTATGAGAAGGACGTGGCTCACATCCTCTCCGTGCTGTCGCCGCAGACGCTGGACACCGCGGTTGAAATACTTTCGCTGCCGGACCGCATCCGCGGCTATGGCCCGGTGAAGGCGAAGGCGGTGCAGGAGGCCAAGGCGCGTTACGCGCAACTCGCCGCCGACCTCGCAAGCCCGCCGCCGGCACCGCGCCAGATTGCGGCGGAGTAACCTTTCCGCCCGGCACTCGCGATCCCGCGCTATCTAGGCGCGAGGGGCTCGCGAAGGACTACGCTTGCTTATCCGACCATTGCCTCGGACATCGGGCGTTCGCTGTTTGCGGCGGGCATCCAGAATATCGAGCACCGGGCAGTCAGGTGAATTGCTGTTCGAACATTGTGCGACCGTTCTTGCCAGGATGGCTTCAAGCTTGACGAGGTCAGAGAGTTTTCTGCGCACACTCGCCAGATGCGCACTCGCAATCGTATGCACATCGGCACATGAAGCGCGCTCTGGCCCTCCGAGAGCCAATAGAGCGCGAATCTCCTCAAGGGTGAACCCGAGGTCCCGGGAGCGCCGGATAAAAGCCAACACCCGTTCTTCGGCCGGTCCGTAAATCCGCCGCCCGTTCGCCGCCCGGGCGGGGGCCGGCAGCATTTTGATCCGCTCGTAGTAGCGGATGGTTTCAATGTGCACACCGCTGTGCTTGGAGAGTTTGCCGATTGAGATGTAAGCGGCTCGCGAGGACGTGATGGCGCCCATGAGATTGTCCTTGATCCTGTAGTCACTACAGGATGCATGCTATAGCCCATGACAATCAATCAAGCAGATCACATTGCCGCCAGCAGGCGACGGCAAAATTTGGTCGCCGCAGGCGGCTTGCTCGGAGCGCTCGCGGCGTCGTCCTGTTGCATCTTGCCCCTGCTGCTATTCGGCCTCGGCATTAGTGGGGCCTGGATCGGCAACTTCACTCGGCTTGCGCCCTATCAGCCCTGGTTCATCGCCGCGACGCTGGTGTTCCTCGGGCACGGCTATTGGTTGGTTTACCGAACCTCAACGCGCGGCTGCGGCAAGGACGAAGCCTGCGCGCGCCCATTGCCGAACGGCGTTGTCAAAACAAGTCTCATCCTCGCAACAGTCCTCATCATCGCGGCGCTCGGCCTGGACTTCATCGCGCCGCTCCTTCTCAACTCGTGACTGGAGAATTACCGATGAAAAAGCTCATCGCTTACGCAACTTTTGCCGCCGGCATCATCGCGTCGTCGTCATTGATGGCTGCAGATAGAACGATCACCTTGGCCGTGAAGAATATGGATTGCGTGGCATGCCCCACCGTGGTCAGAGGCAGTCTGGAAGCCGTTCCCGGCGTTTCGAAAGTTGTCGTGTCCTTCAAGGACAAGACGGCCACCGTTATCTATGACGACGCCAAAGCGGATGTGAGCCAATTGACGATCGCAACAGCCCGGGCGGGCTATCCGTCCTCACCCAAGAGTTGATCAAGAGCTGATCGATGCTTCTGCAGTCAACCATCACCTGTCCACACTGCGCTCTGGCGAAAACAGAAGCCATGCCGACCGATGCGTGTCAGTACTTCTATGAATGCACCGGATGTGGCGCGAAGCTGAAGCCAAAATCGGGCGATTGCTGTGTGTTCTGTTCCTACGGCTCGGTTCCGTGTCCGCCAATTCAGGCCGAGCGCGCCGGCAATTCAGCATCGTGTTGCGCCTCGCCGGCGATGAGTGAGACATGAAGCCAATGACCGAGCGCCCAACACTGGATCAGTACTGGCAGCAGTTGGAGCCTCATCTGCCGCGCTTCTCGGCGGAGAAGCAGCGGGTCGCTTCTGTGCTATATGAGGAAGTCGCAAAGGGTCAGCCGGTTGATGACGCGCAGTTATACCGCGCCCTCGGAAGGTCTACCACGGAGCTCCTGGATTGGGCCGCGATCGAACGTTTCGTTTATCGCGACGAGGGTGGCCGGATGCTCGGCTTCGGTGGACTGTCGGCGGCACCGATGCATCATCGCTTCGAGGTCGACGATCGCATTTTATCGACGTGGTGTGCCTGGGACAGTCTTTTCATTCCAGAGATCCTCGGGCGGCCAGCGCGTGTTGCCTCGCCCGATCCAGAAAGTGGCGAGCTTGTGCGCCTCGTCGTGACGCCGGAACGGATAGAGTTCGCTGAGCCTGACGAAACCCTCGTCTCCTTCATCATGCCCGATGCGCAGGCGTTCGGGTCATCCGCGCTCAACGTAATGGCGAAGTTTTGCCACTTCATTTTTTTCTTCGCCTCACGGCCGTCCGGTGAGCGCTGGATTGCCAGGCATCCTGGTACATTTCTGTGCTCGCTTGAAGAGGCGTTCGCTTTGGCCAAGCGCCTCAATGCAAGAAACTACGGGCTGGAGCGCCGCGCACAATTGCAAGCTTCGGCAATTTAGGTTTGCACTTGGATAGCGAGATTGGTCGGCCGGCCGCCCGCACGTCACCAAAACAAAACAAAGGCCCCCAATCTGGGGGCCTTTTCTTCTAGACCGCGTCCTTTGCGGCTTTGACCGGCCTTGCCCGCACGATTTTTCGCGCTGGCTTGGCCTTGAACATCATCTCCTCGCCCGTAAACGGGTTGACGCCCTTCCTTGCCTTGGTCGCCGGTTTCTTGATCACAACGAACTTGGCCCAGCCGGGCAGGAGAAATACCCCGGATTTCTTCAGTTCCTTGTGACCGACGTCGGTCAGCGCATCCATGACGTGCTTCACGTCACGTTTTGAAAGTTCGGTGGTGGTCGCAACTCGCTCTACCAATTGTGACTTGGACATGTGGGTGGCCATTGTGTCTCCTTCTGATTCGTACCGAGCAGATATTAGACCGGCCAGCGAAGGCCCATGGAGTTTCTACACAGGTTTTCTCGGGGTTTTTGGCGATTTTTGGCGGGCGACCCGGTTTTTTTAGGGGTTGACTTGCAAAGCGGGTGGGAAATTGCCGACTGATTTGCCCGTCGTGCCAATTGGTCGCGGCCGGAAGGCGTTGATCTCGCCCCCAAATCAGAGGCATTTCTTGCTCGTCCCGCCCTCAAAAGAGGGGCGTATCGCGATCGTCACGGACGTTGGGCGCGGGATGCAATGGACGCTTTGGCGCCGCGTTGACGAGCGGCGCCAAAGCGGACGGTGAAGTCGTGTGGTCCTGACGCCCCGACGCTGGCGTCAAGTTTGCGGCTAACGAGCCGTGGGCGACGGTGGCAAGAAAGCCCGGTCACCGGGGAGAGCGGGAAGGAACCCGTTAAAACCATTGTGCAGGGAATGCCGGCTGACGGCGGCGTACCTGTGGTGACTACGCTCGTGTGCTTTTTCCTTTCGCACGCGAGGCTATGGGTGCGGACCGCGCACCCGGCATTCCCTGCGCCCTGTTCTCGAGGGTCAGTTTTCTTGGCAAAGCTCGGGCGCGGTTCGCGTCGCGAGAACGCGGAGGTGTGGCTGCACGCACTTCGACGTTCCCCGGATACAGCGCAGCGCGTCGCGCTCGCGAAGTGGTGCGCTGTTGATCCGGGGTCTATGCATGCTTGGGTCCCGGTTCTGTGGAGCACCACCATAGCGGGTCGAAGACGCGCGTGAACGCTTGTGGCGCTGCACCGCGCCCGGGACACAAGGGCAAACGTCTTGCCGGGTGGAATATTCACCGCTTGCCAAGGCGGCTCTAGCAGGCCAAGAAATTGGCTGTGAACAAGAAACGTCAGCGGAGAATGAGTTGAGCATCAAGGGCAAGGCCCACATTGCCGGGATCTTCGAGCATCCAACCCGGCACGCCCCCGACAAATCCACCGCGCAGCTTCATGCCGAGGTCGCCAAGGGCGCGCTGGAGGACGCGGGTCTCACCAAAGCCGATATTGACGGCTATTTCTGTGCCGGCGATGCCCCCGGCGGGGTAATGGCGATGGCCGATTATCTGGGGCTCAGCGTCCGTCATTTCGATTCGACCGATACCGGCGGCTGCTCCTATCTGGTGCATCTCGGCCATGCCGCCGAGGCCATCGCCGCCGGAAAATGTTCGATTGCGCTGATCACGTTGGCGGGCAAGCCGCGTACCGGTCCGATGTCGCCGCGCCCGAGCGGGGCAGAGGCGGATTTCGAAGCCGCCTACGGTGCCACGACGCACAACGTTTACGGCATGTGCGCCATGCGCCACATGCATGAATTCGGTACCACCAGCGAGCAGCTCGCCTGGATCAAAGTCGCGGCCTCCCATCACGCGCAATACAATCCAAACGCGATGCTCCAGGACGTCGTCACGGTCGAGGACGTGCTCAACTCGCCGATGATTTCCGATCCGCTGCATCGGCTGGATTGTTGTGTCGTCACCGACGGCGGCGGCGCGCTGATCGTGACCACGGAAGCGATCGCGCGGGGTCTGAAGAAGCCTTTGGTGCGCATGATCGGCCAAGGCGAGGCGCTCAAGGGGCCGCGCGGCGGCAAGGATCTCAACCTGACTTATTCCGCAGGCGTATGGTCGGGGCCTCGCGCGTTCGAAGAGGCCGGCGTGACGCCAAAGGATATCAAATACGCCTCGATCTACGACAGCTTCACCATCACGGTGTTGATGCAGCTCGAGGACCTCGGCTTCTGCAAGAAAGGCGAGGGCGGCAAGTTCGTTGCCGATGGCAATTTGATCTCCGGCGTGGGCAAGCTGCCGTTCAATACGGATGGCGGTGGTCTGTGCAGCAATCATCCTGTCAATCGCGGCGGCATGACGAAAATTATCGAGGCTGTGCGGCAGTTACGGGGAGAAGCTCATCCAAAGGTTCAGGTCAAGAATTGCGATCTCGCCATTGCCCACGGCACCGGCGGGCTTCTGGGCATTCGCCACGCCGCCTCAACCTGCATTCTGGAGCGCGTGTGATGGACAGCTCCGTAAAATACCCGACGCCGCAAGGCAATCCCGAAACGACAAAATTCTGGGAGCAGACCGTCGAGGGCAAGCTGATGATCAAGCGCTGCACGGCCTGCGGCGAGGCACATTATTTCCCGCGTTCGATCTGCCCGTTCTGCTTCTCCGACAAGACGGTGTGGGAAGAAAGCTCGGGCGAGGGCGAGATCTATACCTTTAGCCTGATGCGCAAATCCGCGAGCGGTCCTTACGCGATCGGTTACGTCACGCTGAAGGAAGGCCCTTCGCTTCTCACCAATTTCGTCGACTGCGACATGGCCAAACTCAGGATTGGCCAGAAGGTCAAGGTGGTGTTCAAGACCACCGACGGCGCGCCGCTGCCGTTCTTTACGTCGGCGGGGTGAGAGGAGCACCACGCATGCCAAGGAAAGGGTCGTCATCCCCGCGAAAGCGGGGAACCGGTAAACGCCAGTGAATACTGGACCCCCGCTTTCGCGGGGGTGACGGTGAGAGAGTGTTGCGGCGACGGCTGCCGGCGAAGAGAAGGTGTTCGAGGAGAAACCAGGGGCTATGCCGATCAAATACGATGAGCTGATGGCGCTAAAAAACCTCGGCCAGAAATACGCCTATGGCGATCGCGAGGTCATGCTGTACGCCTATGGGATCGGCATGGGCGCCGACCCCATGGACGAGAGGGAGCTGGCGTTCGTCAACGAGGCGAGCGCGGCGCCGCGGCCTCTGAAGGTGGTGCCGACCTTTGCCTCGGTAGCGGCATGGGGAGCCGGCCCCGGCGAAATGAATCTCAACCGTGTGATGGTGGTCGATGGTGAACGTGACATCACCTTTCATCGGCCGCTCCCGGTCGCCAGCAACCTTCTGGTTGATTCACGCGTGCTCGCCGTCTTCGACAAGGGGAAGGACAAGGGTGCGGTGATCCGGCACCAGACCGTGCTGAAGAACGAGAAGGGCGAGGAACTGGCCACTCTGGTCGCCTCGCGTTTTGCCCGCGGCGATGGCGGTTTCGGTGGACCCTCGGATGGTCAACCCGAACCGCACAAGGTTCCGACGCGCGAGCCCGACCGATCGATCGACATCGCGACCCGGGCGGATCAGGCCTTGATTTACCGGCTCTGCGGCGACCGCAACCCGCTGCATTCCGATCCCGAATTTGCCAGGCGCGCCGGCTTCCCGCGCCCCATCCTGCACGGCATGTGCACCTTCGGCATCACATGCCGCGGCATCCTGCAAACTTACGCCGACTACGATGCGAGTGCCTTCAGGCAGCACGCCGCGCGGTTCTCTTCGCCGGTCTATCCCGGCGAAACCGTGACGCTGGATCTATGGAAGGACGGCAACGTGATTTCATTCGAGGCGAGGGTAAAGGCGCGCGACGCCGTCGTGATCAGGAGCGGCAAGACGATGCTGGGATGACGGTTTCGTGCCCCGGATGCTGCGCAGCGCGTGAGCGGTGCGCAGCTGATCCGGGGCCCATCAGTAGTTGGGAAATAGGTCCCGGCTCTGCGGCGCAGCGTGAAGGACGCTGCACCGCGTCCGGGACACGAGAAGGGAGGCAACACCATGGGATTACTCGACGGCAAGGTGGCGCTGATCACGGGCGCGGGCGGGGGACTCGGCGAAGCCTACGCGAAGCTGTTCGCGCGCGAGGGCGCGGCTGTAGTGGTCAATGACCTCGGCGGGCCCCGTGACGGCTCCGGCTCCGACGTCTCGATGGCGCAAAAGGTGGTCGATGCGATTCTGGCGGAGGGTGGCCACGCCGTTGCCAATGGCGCTGACATTTCGACCATCGCCGGCGGCCAATCGCTGTTCGACGACGCCATCAAGCATTTCGGCCGCGCCGACATTCTCGTCAACAATGCGGGCATCCTGCTCGACCAGACCTTTGCCAAGGCCACGGAAGCGGCCTGGGACAAGGTGCTGAAGGTGCATCTGAAGGGTACATTCTGCTGTACGCAACCCGTGTTCAGGTGGATGCGCGAGAACGGAGGTGGCGTCATCGTCAACACTTCGTCGACCTCGGGGCTGATCGGCAATTTCGGCCAGTCCAACTACGGTGCAGCGAAAGGTGGAATCTGGGCATTGTCGAACGTGCTGGCGATCGAGGGCCGCAAATACAACATTCGGGTCTGGACCTTGGCGCCGGGCGCGCTGACCCGCATGACGGCAGACCTGCCGCGCTATATCGAGAACCCCGGCATGGCGCTCGGACCTGATGGCATCGCACCGGCCGTGCTATACATGGTCAGCGAGCTCTCGGGTGACCAGACCGGCAAGGTGCTCGGCGTCTCCGGTCCGCGCGGTGTGCGCGAGATGAAGATGATGGAGAAGCCGGGCTGGAAACCGCCGCATGCGGGGTGGAAAGCGCACGATATTGTGGAACATGCCGGGGAGATTTTCTTCTCCGAGGAAGAGATCAAGATGGGCGCGCGGCGGTTTTAGTCGAAATGTCATTCCGGGATGGTCCGAAGGACCAGACCCGGAATCTCGAGGTTCTCCGATGTGCAACAGCACATCGTAGTTCGCGCTTCGCGCGCCCCGGAACGACCAGGGAAAACAGAGGCACCAATGACAAAACTCACCCACAAGGCCGCAGGCACCTTCGCGATCGCGCCGACGCCGTTTCATGACGACGGCCGCATCGACGAAAAGTCGATCGACCGGCTGACCGACTTCTACGCCGAGATCGGCTGCGAAGGCGTGACCGTGCTCGGCATCATGGGGGAGGCGCCGAAGCTCGAGGGCTCGGAGTCGGAGGAGGTCGCCAAGCGCTTCATCAAGCGTGCCAAAAACATGCAGATCATCGTCGGTGTTTCCGCGCCGGGATTTGCCGCCATGCGCTCGCTGGCACGCGCCTCGATGGACGCTGGTGCCGCGGGCGTGATGATCGCGCCGCCCCCGACTCTGCGCACCGACGACCAGATCACGGGCTATTTCAAACAGGCGGTGGAAGCAATCGGCAGCGATATTCCCTGGGTGCTGCAGGACTATCCCTTGACCTTGACGGTGGTGTTCACGCCCGCGGTGATCCGCAAGATCGTGATGGACGATCCATCCTGCGTGATGCTCAAGCACGAAGATTGGCCGGGTTTGGAGAAGATTTCCGCGCTTCGCGGCTTCCAGAAGGACGGCTCGCTGCGGCCGCTGTCGATCCTGACCGGCAATGGCGCGCTGTTCCTCGACTTCGAGATGGAACGCGGCGCCGATGGCGCGATGACCGGCTACGCATTCCCGGAAATGCTGATCGATGTCGTACGCCTGTGGAAGGAAGCCCGCCGCGATGCCGCGCACGATCTGTTCGATGCGCATCTGCCGCTGATCCGTTACGAGCAGCAGCCCGGGATCGGACTCGCGGTGCGAAAATACGTGCTGCAGAAGCGGGGGATCATCGCCTCGAGCGCGCAGCGCAAGCCGGGCTCGAGCATCACCGCGACCGCCAAGGCCGAGGTGGATTATCTGTTGTCACGCGTTGCGCGCGTCGACAGGCGCGCGAACCTGCAACCGCAATCCAGCGCCGCCGGCTGATTCATGGCCGCCGAAATCGTCATGCCGCGCCCCGCCTCCACCATCCTGTTGCTGCGCGATGGTGCAAAACACGAAATCGAGGTCTTCATGATGGTGCGCCATTATGAGATCGACTTCAATTCCGGCGCGCTGGTGTTTCCCGGCGGCAGTGTCGACGAGGGCGACCAGGAGATCATCGAAAGGCCCGAGCTTTACTCGGGCGGCGAGGGGCTTGATGAAGGCGGCTTAAGTTTTCGGATCGCCGCAATCCGCGAAACTTTTGAGGAGAGCGGCATCCTGCTGGCGCGGCCACGCGGGTCGAATTCCCCGGTCGATGCGAAGCGGGCGGCTGCCATCGAGGCCGACAGCCGCGCCGCTTTATCTGAGGGCAAGACTAGTTTCCTCAAGGTCCTCGCTGATAGCGGCATGGTGCTGGCGCTCGATGAGCTCGTGCCCTATGCGCACTGGATCACGCCGGAAGGCATGCCGAAGCGGTTCGACACCTGGTTCTTTCTTGCCGCCGCGCCGCCCGAACAGGCCGGTGCGCATGACGGCAAGGAATCCACAGATTCGATCTGGCTGTCGCCGCGCGAGGCGGTGGCCGGCGGCGAAAGCGGGCGGTTCAAACTGCCGTTTCCGACCACGCGCAACCTGATCAAGCTCGGCAAGCAGCCGAATGTGGCGGCCGCGCTCAATTCCTCCCGCCATCAGCCGATCGTCACGGTGATGCCGGTGATGACCCGGCTGAATGGCGGCCGGCAGCTTCGTATCCCGCGCGAGGCTGGTTACGACGGCGAATTGTTTGAGGTCGGCAAGCTGTAAGTTCTCGGCGGTGAGATATCACAATTCGACGTGCAACGAAGCATTGGAGCGCGCCAGACATGTAGTGCTTGCCTCTCGGCAATCGATAGGTCAGCACCATGGAAGAAAAATCCTCACAAAATCCCGCGATCGGCGGCGAGTTGCTGCTGCTGTTTCTCTTGGCGACACTTTGGGGCGGCTCCTACACCTTCATCAAGCTCGGTGTCGCAACGATCCCGCCGATCACGCTGATCGCCGGGCGGACGTCGATCGCGGGCGCGCTGCTGCTTCTCATCATGTATTGGCGGGGGGTACGGCTTCCGAAGGACGCCGTGACCTGGCGCCGCTTCATATTTCAGGCATGCCTCAACAGCGTGGTCCCGTGGACGCTGATCGCCTGGGGGGAGCGCTCCGTGGATGCCGGGCTTGCAACCATCCTCAATTCCACCTCGCCGATCTTCACGTTCTTCCTCTCCCTCGCGGTGGCCAATCAGGAGAGCCCGTCCTTGCGCAAACTCCTTGGCGTTGCCGCCGGGATGGCCGACATTTGCCTCATCGTCGGCGTTCAGGCGCTCGGCGGCCTTGGCGAGCAGCTTATCGCGCAAATCGCCATCGTGGTGGCGACGATCTGTTATGCGGGAGCCGCCGTGTTCGGCCGCGGCTTCAAGGGCCTCGATTCAATGGCGCCGGCAGCCGGCTCGCTGCTTTGCGGGGCGGTGGTTCTTATTCCCGTAAGTATCGTGATGGAGCGGCCCTGGACGTTGGCGCCATCCACCATTTCGATGCTCGCGCTGCTCGGACTTGCGGTGGTCTCAACGGCCTTTGCCTTCGTGATCTATTTCCGTCTGATTCAGACACTAGGTTCCGTCGGAACGACAGCCCAGTCTTACTTGCGCGTGCCGATCGGGGTTGCGCTCGGCGTGTTGCTGCTGGGCGAGCGCCTGTCTCCGACCGCCTGGATCGGGCTCGGCTGCGTGGTTCTCGGCGTAGCCGCGATGACGATACCGGAGCGCAAGCCGCTTGCGATCAACGCGTCGGTGCGAGGCTGAGCCTGCTCTTGCCGACTGAGGCGAATGGCGCCATCCTGACCGCCGGCAGCGCCTTCAAAGCGCCGCGGGAACGATCAGGGCGGGGCGCGCACCGTGAATATTCGACGCCTTGGCGTGGCAACGGGAGCATGGCTGCTCGTGCTTGCTTCATCCACCGGAGGATGGGCGCAGGACAGTTTCCCCAATCGCCCGGTGCGCGTGGTCAATCCCTATTCGGCCGGAAGTGTTGCCGACGTGTTCGGGCGCATCGTCACCCAGAACATGGCGGCACAATGGAATGCGTCGATCATTCTCGAGTCCAAGTCCGGCGCCAACGGCTCGCTCGCGGCCGAGGATGTCGCGCGCGCAGCACCCGATGGATACACCTGGCTTCTGGTTACCACCTTCTTCACCACCAGCCCGTCGCTCAACCTTGTCTTGCGGTGGGACCCGGTGCGCGATTTCATCCCGGTTGGGCAGATATGCCAGGCGCCGAATTTCTTCATCGTTCCCATGTCGCTGCCGGTGAAGAATGTCGCCGAGTATGTGGCGCTCGCCAAGGCAAAACCCGGTGCGTTGAACTACGGCCATCCGGGCAAGGGATCGACAGGGCATCTCGGCTTCGAATTGTTCAAGCGGCTGGCCGGTATCGACGTCACGCCGATCGGTTATCGCGGCTATCCGCAAATGGTGGCCGATATCGCCAGCGGCCTGATCAACTCGACCTTCCTCTCCGCCAATCAGGCGCTGGCGCAAGTGCAGACCGGCACCATCAGAATAATCGCCACGATCAACAATGGCCGCTCGAAATATTTTCCCGATGTGCCGACGATGGCCGAGCAGGGCTTTGCCGAGGCGCAGGTGACGCCATGGTTCGGCATCGTGGTACCGGCCGGCACGCCGCAGCCGATCGTTGATCGCATCAGCAAGGCATTGGAAGCCGCAGTGGCCACGCCGGAAGTACGCGAGCGGCTGGACCTCGCCGGATGCGCAGCGAAAAGCGCGCCGCTTGCCGCGTTCGCCGATATCATCAAGTCCGACATCGCGCTTCGGGCGAAGGTCGTCAAGGACGCCGGTATTCCCGCGGATTAACCTTGCGAGGCTCCGTCAGTGCGCCGGTGGCCATTAACCCTGCGTCGGTTCGCAACCCACCGGCGCTTGGCGAGCTCCCACGCGACTTGATTCCATTGTATAAAAGGGGCGCTGTCGTGAGCGGGTTCCAATGTCCAAGGCCTTCACCGCAATCGTCCAACGGATACGGTCGTTCTCGCTTTCGATCGGCCAGCTGACCTTTGGCAGTTTTCTGCTCCTTCTGGCGATGATCGTGATGACCAGCGTCGCCAGCGTCGTCTCGATCCGTCACATCGGTGCGACCTTTGCCGAGCTGCAGCACTTGCAAAGTCTTGGCGATGTGGTCGAGGAGATCGACCGCCGCACCAACGAACTGCGGCTGGCGGCACGCGACTTCGTGACCGATCCGGCGGCGCCCTCCAGCCAGGTCTGGGAGGCAGCCTCCTCGCTGAGCGCGCTGTTGAAGAAGACGCGGCTGCAGCTCGCCCCCGAGCAGCAGGAGATGATCGACGGCGTCACACAGCGGCTCGCTAATTACCGCAGCGGAATCGAACGCGTCACCGCCTTGATCGCGCGGCGCGCGGAGCTGATCGCAGCACTGCCGCCGATCCGGCAGCAGTTCGAGCAGGCCATATCGGAAATCCCTGACCGTACTACGGCGAGGTCCCTGTTCCGGGCGCAGAATCAGGTTGCCGCGGCGCTGCTGACCCATGATTCCGACGCCGCCGAGCAGGCCGCGCGGGACATGAAGAAACTCGCGATCGAGGATCCCGCGCTTCGCGCGGCGACCGATGCCTACACGGATGCGATCATTTCGATCTCGGGGGTCGAAGGCCAGATCGCCCAGCTCGACAAGGAGGTGCTTGGCACCGAAGGACAGATGATCAGCCGCGTGACCGATTTGCTGCGCGATCTCGGCAGCCGGAGGGGGCGTGTGCTGGCCAGCGATCTCGGAAGAACCCTGGCCCACGACAAATGGCAGAGTATCCTGCTCGGGTTATCCGGCGTGCTGGTCGGGCTTGCCGCGGCGCTGTTCGTGG
This sequence comes from uncultured Alphaproteobacteria bacterium, assembly GCA_963722265.1. GTDB lineage: Bacteria > Pseudomonadota > Alphaproteobacteria > Rhizobiales > Xanthobacteraceae > Bradyrhizobium. Next base: position 771,943 of record CAVRKR010000009.1, read on the forward strand.
TGCGCAGAACCGTGCGTCCGCTCAAGGCCATCGCCGGCGCCATTCGCGCGCTCGCGGCTGGCGAGAAGGATACGTCGATCCCGGCAACCGGGGTGAACAACGAGATCGGCGACATCGCGCGCGCCGCCGAGGTGTTCCGCCGCTCGCTGGTCGACGCGGATACCGCGCGCGAGGCGGCGATCCGGGCCTTGGCCGAACAGCGCCTCGCCGAGGAAAGTTACCGCAAGCTGTTCCAGGGCTCCGTTGACGGAATCTACGTGACGACGCCGGCCGGCGCGCTCCTCAATGCTAACCCAGCGCTGGCGCGGATGATGGGATACGACACCCCGGAGGACCTGATCCGCAGCGCTGGCGATATCACCCACAGCGTCTACGTTCGGCCCGAAGCGCGCGCCGAATACCAGCGCCTGATGCAGCGCGACGGCATGGTGCGCGATTACGAATATCAAGTGCATCAGCGTGGCGGGGCGATCCTCTGGCTGTCCGACAGCGCCAGCGCGGTGCGCGCCGAGGACGGTGAGATCGCCCGCTACGAAGGGACGGTGCGCGACATCACCGACCAGAAGCGCGCCGAGGAGGCGATTGCCGAGGGCCGGCGGTTGTTGCAACTCGTCATCGACACCGTTCCCGCGGTCATCAACGTCAAGGACAAGGAGCTTCGCTACGTCCTGATGAACCGCTACATGGCCGGGATTTTCGGAATCGAGCCTACGGAGGCCATCGGCAAGACCACGTCCGACCTGATGTCGCGCTACGGCGCGCAAAAGACCGACGAAAGCGACAAGCGGTTGCTGGCGACCGGCAAGGAACTCGGCTTCTACGAGGAAGAGTATCGCGATTCTTCCGGCAATCTGCGGTATTGGTTGGTGAACAAGCTTCCACTGCTCGACGCCGAGGGCGGCGTCGACAGCATCGTCACCGTTGGGCTCGACATTGGTGAGCGCAAGCGCGGCGAACAGGAGATGCGCCAGGCCAAGGATGCGGCCGAAACCGCCTTGCGCAATTTGCGGGAAACACAGAACTCGCTGATCGAGGCGGAGAAGCTGGCCGCCCTCGGCCGCCTCGTGGCGGGGGTCGCCCACGAAGTCAACAATCCCGTTGGCATCAGCCTGACGGTGGCCTCATCACTGGAGCGCAAGACCGCGTTGTTCGCCGGCGAGGTGGCGCGCGGCGACGTCAGGCGATCGAGCCTCAACGAGTTTCTTGAAGCCAGCCGCGACGCGTCATCCCAGCTTGTCGCCAATCTCAACCGCGCCGCCGAACTAATCACCTCGTTCAAACAGGTCGCCGCCGATAGAAACTACTCGGATCAACGGACCTTCGACCTCGCCGATCTGACCGAGCAGGTGGTCATGAGCTTGCGGCCGGGCCTGCGCAAACACCATTTGACGCTCGACGTCGATTGCCAACCCAACCTCATCATGAACTCTTACCCCGGTCCGTATGGGCAGGTGCTCACCAACCTGTTCCTGAATTCGGTGGCGCATGCTTTTCCGGACGGCAGGGCCGGGACGGTGAATATCACCGCGCGCGAAGCCGGCAAGGACCATGTTGAAATCATCTTTTCCGACGATGGTTGCGGCATGGGTTTGGACGTCCGGCGCCGGGCGTTCGACCCGTTCTTCACGACGCGGCGCGATCAGGGGGGCACCGGACTTGGGCTGCACATCGTCTATAGCATCGTGACCAACCGACTGGGCGGCCGACTTGAGCTCGATTCCGAGCCGGGCAGGGGCACGCAAATCCGGATCATCCTGCCGCGCGTTGCGCCGCTGGAACAGGCCGCGGAGTAATGTTCAATTTGGGGGAATGGCTAATCGCTCTCGGCGAGCTTTCGCAATGTGGCCTTGAATATCTGGCTGGCTTTGCCGACCAGGGCCGTGCCGCTCATTTCCCCCGCGGTGTCGGTGAAAGTGCCGGAGACGCCGATACCGACCGGGCTCGGTCCGCCGAACAGCGGGTTGGCGTCGGGGCTGGACGTATGGCGCCGAACCAGAACCTCGCCCTTGAAGGTGTTTCCCTTCACCGTGTAGCTGCCGGTGTAGAACAAGAAGGCGTCGCCGCCGAGGATCTTGCCGTCCCGGAACACCACCACGCCGCTACCCTTGCCGGAGCGCCCGTCCTGGAGGCTGACATGGATCGAATACAACCCATTCTTCATGATATGGCCGATCAGCAGGTCCGTTACAGCGAACCCGGTGGGTTGGTTATGCCAAAGTGCAGCACAGAGCGTCAACGCCGCATGTCGGCTGCGGCGGCCCTACCTTGGGCCCTCGCGCCCAGATTTGGAAACGCAGCTATCACGCGTATTTCTTGTCGCGCTCGAGCAGTTCGATCGAGATGCCCTGCGGCCCGCGAATAAAGCAGATCCGCACGCCCGGCCGAATGGTAACGGGCTCCTTGGTAAACTCGACGCCCTTGGCCCTGATCTCGGCGGCGACGGCGTCGATGTCCCTGACCGTCAGTCCGAAGTGATCGAGCCCCTGGTAGGGGGTCACCGGTGGTGCCTCGACGCCGTCGCCCGCGGTGACCGGGGCGATGAAGACCATGGCGCCGCCCAGCTTGACGTCGATGCGGCCGGGGCTGCGGATGATCTCGCCGCCCAGAATGTCTTCAAGCCAGGCTGCCGTCGCCTCTGGATCGGGACTGCGCAGATGGACGTGGTCCCAGGTCACTACCGGCATCTTTTGTGTCTCCAATCAGCTGATGTGGCGCCGCTCGCCCGTTGCCGATTTTAGCGTCGAGGTTGAGCCGTGGCCATACCCGGTCGCCCGCCTGGCCACCGGCACCGGATATCGTCGCCGCTCGATGGAACCATTTTTGAACTTGCGAATTGAATTCGCGGCGACGGAACCGGGCAATCTGGAGTCGTATCGAGCCCGCGGTCTGATGCCCGTGCGGCCTTTTGCTGTGCGGTGCAACAGCGGGTTTTGCCGCAGCGATGGCACGGTCATGACGGACAGTTTTCTCCATATCGAATCGACCGGGCTTCCCGGGCAGGCGAACCTCGCCGGCGGCCATTTTTCGGATTCGGCTCGGAGAACAACCCCGAGCATTATCAGGGCAGCCATTGGCTGGCTGCCGACTGTCGTGATCCTAGTGGCAGCTCCGTCGCTGTTGCTGACCGACCTTGCCCTCAAAGGGACAGTTACCAAGCCGGTACAGACGGCGACGGCCATCGTACGTTCGGCGCCTCCGCTAACCGTCGGTTTGGCCAGAGAGCCCTCATTTGATCCCTTAACCTCCGAGGCGATCGCCCCGGAGCAGCCGGCGCCCGTCGATGGTTTGAAAATTTCGTCGCAATCGTGGCGCAGGGGCGGGCTGGGGTCAAACGCGTTGGTCACGATGACGCTGCGCAATACCAACGACTACGCGGTCAGGGACGTCGAGATGTCCTGTGCCTTCGCCCGGCCGGATGGCAGCCATCTGACCGATCGGACGCGGCTAATTCATGAAATGATCAACCCAAGGACTCGCAAAACCTTTGCGCGGATGCATGTCGGCTTCGTCAACGTCAACGCCGCCAGGGCTAGGTGCTCGCTGCTCACGGCGAGCCATGCCTAGATCAGGTCCAGATCAAGGCAATTCTTCGAAAGAGGCGTAACGAAGCGCTAACTCCGGTACATGCCGCAACCACCGCCAGGAACGAATCCCGCCATCCTCCGTTGAGTCATTGGTCTGCGTTGTCGCGCGGATGGAGCGACTCATAAATGCCCCTAGTGCGATATTTCCTTTATGTTGGCGGAGCGCTGCTGGCGCTGCTTTTCGTTGTCGACACATGTCTGCCGCAACCGCCGGCCACCGAGCACAGCGATGCCGCGGTCGATCTTTCAACGATACGGATTCATTCCGATCGGAAATGGCCAGAGCGCGTCGTTTTCGATACCTCCCTTCCGACGATCAGGTCGGCGTCAACGACGATCGCCGAGGTGACAGTTCCACAGCCCAGGAGCGTCGCTGATTTACCCGCGAAGGTGCGCGTGCGCGAAGCCTTCGCACAATTGCGGCCCAATTCAAATCAGTTGCAGCCCCAAGATGCCAGAAGGCCCGAGCCGATACGGAAACGGAAGGCCGTCGCGAAAAGGGATGTGGGCCCGCCAACCAACCTGGTCGCGCAGCAGCCGCGTTTTGGCCCGTTCGGCAATGCCTTCCTGGTAGCGCAGCAGCCTCGGTTTAGCCCGTTCGGCACCGCGGTCAGGTAGGTCGATGCGCACTCGCTCCGAGCGAAATCGCCTCCAAGACAGGGAACTTCAAGGGGAGAGCAGGCGAAATGCTGGCGTGTTGATCATCGATCGCGATGACGGTGGTCGGACGCAAGTTCAAGGGCCTGCAGATGTTGCCGATCTAGTCGCGAAGGCGTGGATCCGGCCCGAAGGCGGTGATCCGTGCACGCAATTCGTCTCGCATTCGGTCGAGCACACTTGCGTAGTCGCGGCTTCTGTCCTGCCTGAAAAGGCGCACGCTCGGATACCAGGGGCTGTCGTCGCGATCGAGCAGCCACCGCCAATCCGGAAGATAGGGCAGCAATACCCAGGTCGGAAGCCCGAGAGCGCCCGCGAGATGGGCGATGCTTGTGTCGACCGTAATCACCAGATCCAGGCACGAGACCAGCGCGGCGGTCTCGGCGAAATCAGTCAATTCAGCGGTGAGGTCGAGGATCTCGGGCCGTTCGAGAAGGATCGCCTTGTCGTCGGGTCTCGGGTCCTTTTGCAGGCTTACAAACGTCGCGTCGGCACCAAGGATGCGGGCTAGCATGCGCAGCGGGATCGACCGGTTGTAATCGTTGCTATGCTTCGAATTACCGGACCAAACGAGGCCGACCCGCAGGCTGTCGTGAGGGCCGAGGCGATCTTCCCAGGCCTTCAGATGGGACTCCGCGGGGGCCGTCAGGTACGCTGTCGAGGATGGGATCGTCTCAAGCCGCGTCCCGAAGGCGAGCGGCAGGCTGGACATCGGGCAATACGTGTCGAATGCCGGCAGCATATCCGCTGATTTCGGGACGCACTGCGCGGCGCCGGTTAGCCCAGATAACAGAGGAAATACCGCGTCCTCGACCACAAGAATGACGCGCGCGCCGAGCGCGGCCACCAAGGGGACATAGCGCGCGAACTGAATCGAATCTCCCAATCCTTCGTCGGTATGGATAACGATGGTCTTGCCGTCGATGGAATCCTTCCCAAGCCACATGGGCTGAGAAAATCCAAAACGGGCGATCGCCAGACCCGGAACTTTCGACCGGGCTTCTCGCCCGGCCCAACCGGCCTCGAAATTGCCGGTCAACAAACGCACGAGCGACGCGTAAAAGTCTGCTTCCGTATTATCCGGATCGATCGTCTTTAATTCATCGTAGACCGCAAATGCTTCATCGAACCGGTGCATATGGGTAAGCGCAAATGCCTTGTTGTGAAATGCAGATAGAAAGTCCGGCCGGAGCTTGATAGCCCGGTCGAACCATGACAGCGCCTCTTCTTCTCGCATTAGCCGCCGAAGGAAGACGCCAATATGATTGCAGACGTCGGCATTGTCGGGAACGAGCGCGTGCGCGCGTTTGATGTCGCGTAAGCCCTCCTCGAACCTGTTAAGGACGAACATCGCAAGCGCGCGCATCTGCAACGTCCGGCCGTCATCGGGCGGCATTTTGTCGTACATATTGAGGTAGACGAGAGCTTCCTCGAACCGGCCCAACTGATGCAAGAGAAGACCCGCTCTGTAGGCCGCGTCCCAATGGCGAGGATCGAGTTTCAGCGCATGCTGAAAGCTCAGGATCGCGTCCGCAGGGTAGCGCATATCGGCAAGGGCATTGCCGAGATTTCTCCACAAGTCCGCGTCATTCGGCTTGAGTTGCACGGCCTTGTCGAAGACCGCGAGCGCTTCTTCGCGTCTTCCAAGGTTCAGAAGCGTGGTGCCGAGGTTCGTCAGATAATCTGTTTTTGGTTCTCGCCTGATCGCGCGAGATATCCACTCCAGTGCATGGTCGTATTGCCCGGCCTGGAGGGACAATAGCCCCATAAGATGCAGGCTGTCGGCGTGTTCGGCATCTAACGTGAGGACTTGCTGGCAGCAAATCTGTGCGTCGAGGTGTCGCCCGGCGCAGAAATGTGCAAGACCGGCCGCGTAAAGCGCAGCTGGCGTGCTCGCTGTCGCTGCATTTCGCGCCGTCTCGGAGCTCTTGGAGGCTGCCCTGCGTTCGCGACGGTTCATCAACGCGTCATCATGTCCGAGTTCCAAGCGCGCACAAATAAATGATTCTCGTGGAAACCTACACAGTCAGATGTTCTTGGCGGGACCATGAGTGGCCAGTGGCGATGGTTGGTGGGTCCTCCCGGGCAAAAATCCAACCATTGGATTTGGCGACTATTTTCGGATGCGCCGAGCCCGCGGTCCGGTTACGCCGAGCTACGTTGCGCGCTGCTATTTCGTCGTTAGAGGGATTGGCGGTGTACGATCACCAGGTGTGGCGAGGGACGACCGGGCCAGTGGCGCTCAACCGACGGCGATAGAGGCCGGCGCTGAGGAATGATGTTCCGGCTGGTTACAATCCGGCAGTGTGGGCGGTCGAGCCGATTCAGCGCGTCCAACCAGGCATCAAGCAGGGGGTTGCGCCGCCGAAGCGCCCGGATTGCCTTCTCGCCATCCTTAGCCAAAATCCTCATGGCCGCAGAATAGCGTGCGATGGTTGAAAAGTAGTTGCTAAACCTTATTTGCTCCACCCTTCCAGGGGGATGGTCGACGGGTGGCCTGTCCCAGATACTGGATTGCCATTGTGGGCAACAAGCCAAAAGTGAAGTCGAACCGCCAATTCAACCCGCGAGGGCCCATGCCGGCAAAACGTCCCACGGTGAAGTCCGTCGCCTCCAGTTTCCGAGCCAGTTCCTCCGGCCGTATGAAGAGCAATGGATCATGGGTGCCGGGCGGGAGAAGCCGAATGACGTTCTCCCCGATCGTAACCAGCAGGAATGACGCCAATCGGGTCCTATTGATGGTGTCAAAGAGAAACAAGCCATTGGGGCGCAGCACACGCCGGACTTCAAGAAGCACCCGCTCGAGGTCCTCGACATGTTCGAGCACGTCGACACAGACGACGATGTCAAAGACATCGTTGGCGAATGGCAGCTCTTCACCGTGGGCGACTTGATAGTCGATTTCCAAATCGTTCGCCTCGGCGTGGCGCCGCGCTGCAGCAATCGCAGCTTCCGATGGGTCGATGCCGGCTGCCTTCGCGCCCCGTTTCGACAGAGCTTCGGTCATGAAGCCTCCGCCACAACCGAGGTCCAGGACTGCTTTGCCTCGCCAGTCGCCAACGATCGGATCAAAGAATGCAAAGCGAGCGGCGACCAGGTTTCGCAGGGTCCGCAGCCAGCGTGTCTTCTCGCCCCACCAATCCGCGGAAGCGTCATAAATCGAGAGGTCGTTGCGGTGGGTCGGCGGGCGAGGCCACGGCAACCAGTAGGGAACGCGATTCTCGTAGGCGATGAAGGTCTCCCCAAACCGCCGCCTGAATCGCTTTTCCTTCAATAAGGGACCAACCAGGCAATAGGTTGTCAAGAACAGCGCGACAGCCAACTGATCTGGCGTCCAGGTCGGAACCGTCCACAGGGTAAGCGCGAACGCGACATAGATCGGCTGCCGCACGATGCGGAATAGTCCTGTTGTCGGCATCGGCGGATACACCGCCGGCCGGTTGTTTGCGATCGCCCACCAACCCAAAAATCCGGTTTGAAGCGCAAGACCGGCGTCCCAAATCGCCTTGAGCAGCAAGAGCCAGGCCGCCGTGTAGAGACTGCTCATGAACCAAAGCACGCTACCCGTCGCCTGCCACCAGATTATCCCGCTCGGTGTCCATAGCGCGAATAGAAGGAAGACCTGAATAGATGCCAAAATCGCGTAGGTGGTCGTCGCCATGCGCGAACTGATGATCGCTGGCGCCAGTCGCTTCAGGATGGTGGCGCCGAAAGACGACAACAAAAGCGAATGGAAGATAACGAATTGAACCAACAACAGCGCGTTGGCGAGCGCGCTCCACGGCGTTGGGAAACGACCAAAGCACCGGCTCATTCCGAAAAACATCGCCGCGATCATCGTTCCGACGCCGACGGCAAAGAACGCGTGACAAACCATTCCATAGGCAATGGCGATTGCCCAGTGGGTCTTGGCTGTCTCCGTGGGCGCTGGAACGGGACTCAATTTGAGAACCTCTCCGGGAATCGAGGACAAGGTCTTCTTAAATCAACGCTGGACGGCAAGGGTCGGTGAAAGAATGTAGCTATGGAGGAGGTGGCGCGCTCGGAGAGATTCGAACTTCTCTACCAAAGTTTTCAGATATCGAGATATTTTCGTCAAAATTTGGTCCGAGGGACAAGTCGAGGGGCATGGAGGAGCGATGATAGCGCAGCAAATTGCCAACGCCTCCCATGGTCGGCGAGATCAGCGTACAGCGCCGGTGTAACAATGCGTGTTGCCCCGGTGGCCGGGACAAGCCCGGCCACGGGAACGACGAGGTTGCAAGGTAGTGCCTTACTTCCCGCTGGCAAGCGGGCCAATGTGGTCGCCAAAGTGGCGGCCAAATCCGAAGCCGCCTGATGCCTTATCCAGCTCTTGCTTCTTGAGTTCGAGTTCGTCCGTGGTCGAGACAACAGAGGTCTGCTTGGATTTGCCGATTGTGTCGGTCTTCGATGAATGTCTAACGCGGCGCAGTCGAGCTTGTGATCAAGATCACAAGCTCGACAGCGACGAGGCTTCGGTAGCCGGTTCTACAGGGCGCTCGCAGTCCTTGCCGACCGCCTTCGCGAAGCACGTCGCTCATCCGCAAATCCGGCGATGGCCGACGACGGAGGAACAGACGATGAGCTGGATGAGGGCATCCTTGATCGCCTATCGGCAGCTGGGGAGAGATTCAGCCGAATGTTGATAGTTTTAGGCGCCAATAGGCCTTCGAATTGAAAATTTATCTAATCACCATTCGTGCGGAGAAAATTGACGCGCTTCTTACGCGCTTGGAAGCGGCAATATCGACAAAAGCTAGCAAATCGATTTCTGGGTGCAATGTCTCCTAGGGAATTCTGGCTAAATCAAGTGGATATTTAAATTATCGAAAAAACCGGCGACGGCGACGTGGGTTCTGGTCCGATTGCGTGGATTCAGAGTCGGAAGGGGTTAGAGGCGGCTAACGACATGGCGCGGCCTCTTGGCGCCAATGCGTGGTAAGGCCAAGGAGTTTTCGTTCGGAATGCCGTTAGCCCCCTCTACCCCCTGATTCGACGTAATCGGTCCAGAACGCATCGTCGCCGGCCCATGCAACGGCCAGCTCTGCCACGTATCGCTTGCCGTCATTATCGTGCACGGCAAAGTTTTCCGGCATGGGAAACATCTCTTGTATTCGAAGTGAAGGGCCTTGTGCCTTCAATTCCTGCCCGAGGAGGTCAATTGCGATAGCACTGTCCGTTGCAAGTAGGCTTTCAGTCTGATGCCGCCCTTGAAACGTATACACGAAATTCGGCAAGCTACGTTGTCGGACAAACCTTCGCCATAGGATCAAACGCTCTGCTCCATGCAAATTCGCTAAAGAGAATCCAAATGAATGTTCGGGTGTCCATCGTTCTGCGCAGACGATCGCATCGGATAGCATCAACCGCGGAAGATGGTGCCAGCTTTCTATCTCGCGAGCGAGCCGCGGTATGGGGACTAACAATGGAGGCCGGCCAAGGAAGAAAGACACTGAGGCCAAGACTGAAGCAAATCGATCGACGCCGCCGAGAAAAGCGGCTGAACGAGCGGACGGAATCAACAATTTAGTCGACCCCTCTGCTGAGAGAATGGGACGACCACCGCGGTTGCAAGAGAACGTCGCTTTCTGAAGAAGTAGAACTCGAGGGGTCCAGCGGATCGATTAACTGTGAGGCTATTTGCGGTCTAGCGACCACGTTGGGGTGAACATGATTTCTAACGGCGAGGTCGACAAATTCAAGTTGTGGCCATCGAGAAATGGTCTCGGCGATAGCAGCTCTTTGCCATCTCAGGAAATCATCTAGCTCGTGATCATCGTTGCAAAATAGATGAGAGAAACGCGAATAGAAAAAACACGTCTCCGGCGTCACGCCCCCGATGCGCAAAGCCGCTCCCTGATCGGAAATATCTAGAAGCAAAAGAGCCGCGCCGGGAGGGAGCGAAGCGGCTGGCGGTGAAAAGTCCTTACTCTTTAGACAATGAACACGCATATCAAACGAAGGTTCGATTTCTCGTTCCCACCGTAAGAAGGCTTCTTGCGCTTTGCTTAGGTTTTCACCGGTCGCTTGCGACAACACTCGGTCTTGCCACGACTGATTTTGCTGGGCCGAGGGAAGCTCGGTCCCCCGAATCAAGAAATCTCGGAGCGGAACAGGCTTATTATCGTCAATGCCGCCAAACAAATGATAAATCGCGATCTGGGATTCGATCTCTCCCAAACCGTATCGATCAAATTTCCAATAGTCCCTTAGACGCTTTTCGATCGCATGAGCCAATACGGGTGAAACCGAAAAGCGAAATGGCGCTGTCCGATCTAGTACGAGTACATCGCGTCCATTTGGAACGGCCGCGTCGTAGCGACAAAGGACCTTAGTGACCGCGACCTTTGCATCATCCAGAAGGCCTCGCAACAACTCCGGCTCTAGTAGGTCAATCCTGGTCTCGATCGTTTTCGCAATTTGCTTTAAAACCAGACGGCAGTCGCGCCAGATCGGCTTCTCCGCCGCCGGCAACGTTTCAATGATGGCATCGAGCGCCTCCCATGTGTTGGAGTAGAACGGGGGCAGCGCAGTCGTAGACCACAGCAGTCCAGCATCGATCCAGGCTTCGACCAACTCGCGCGCGACGTCACGGCCCATGTTCGGAATTTTATGACAGAGCGCTGCTACGATCTCCTGAAATAGCAGCCGATCGGTCAGAGAAAATCCATCGATCAGCGCTTCCAAGGGCGCGTGGTGTGCGATGCGCCGAGCGCACCAGGATCCGTTGGCGAAAGTGCCAAATTCCCAGACGCAACCATTGATCCGGTGGAGAGTCGGGTTGCGTCGCCAAAGTAACCCTTCAGCCCACGGCCGGCGGCGGGTCAGATTCTCCAAGCCGCGGATCCACACTGAAAGATCAGGGCTTACGCGGTTGATCGGCGCCGCCGACGCAACCTGCAATGGGAAAGGCGCCTCGGTCGTCATGTCTTCCAGCGCGATTCCGGCCCAAAGCCCGTTAGGGGTTGCCCGCCCAATCGCTCGCATCAGGTATCGGTGGAGCATGTTTTGCAATCTTTGTCGGTTGCGGCGACTTTGCGAAGCCCCTCGCGCATTTTGCCACTGCTGAAAGGCCGATGGGCTAGCCAGGCAAAGCGCGCGCAAAAATCTACACTCGCTGGCTATGCTGTCGAGTGCGCTGGACGCGCGGACAAGCTCGGCCTCATGGGCAAGTTCAATATTGGCACGTTCGGTAGCATGATCTTTTCGGCGGCGCATCGCGATCAAAAGCGCCGACCTAATTTCTTGACGAACGATGTCATTTTCTAGAAGTCGTTTGGCTAGGTGTTCCGGCAAGGATTGCGTGGATCCGCGAAGAAGCCGCTTGAGTTCTAGGGCAACCCGCCTCACCTTACGGTCGCCGAGGCGGGGGATGGCTCTATGTAGCTCCCACGCCAGAACCTCGCTCTCTTGACGAATCAAGTCGTCGTTGCTTAGCCAATCGTCGATCTGCTTCACTAGCTGTTCTGATCGCAAGCTGTCGAGCGTTTCGATCGGCCAGCCAGCAATTCTCAGTATCGTCGGGCTAAGTCTCCTTACTTGCGAAGACGCCCGCAGCTCCGTGCCGTCTGGATCAGTTTTAAAAATCATCCGAGGTTGCGCGCCGGATCAGCGAATTCATCGGCCTGCACGCCTGCAGGCCGATCCGGACGTGAACCTCGTAAATGCTGCTTCGGATCCCAAACGGTGGCCATGGTCCCTGCTATCGTTGCAGATCTGTTTCGGTTGAAACCATACCGGTTTAGCGTAAACAGGGCGATGTACGGCAGGATCGACCTCATGCCACTGCTCAGTCGACCCAAGCGCCACACACGCTGCAGACGCTCAGCGAGCATCTCGTTGGCCTGCCTATATCGGTCAAGAATGACCACTTCCGCAGGCGACGCTAAGCCTTGCAAAAACTTGAGGGATATTGGATCGAAAGACAGTGCGCCGACCTCTTGTTCGCACTGCAAAAGTACAGCTAGATTACACCACGTATCCCATACTTCTCCACCGTCGAATAGTGTACGGCAAAAAAGGTCGTCGAGAATGGACGCGACCAGGATGGTTTCAGGGATACCACATTTTTCGCTCTCGACGAGACGGTCCAGCATGATCCAGGCCATGCTATCGGTTTCCCAGAATGCGTGGACACATCGCATACAATCGCGACCACCGAACTGTCTCTGCTCCGGTTCATAAACGCTGTAGAAGGATTGGACGACATGCCCGTCCGATTTCGCTCGCGAGATCACTGGCCGTAGCCGGACCTTTAGCCTCTCGCGAGAGCCGAAAAATCGCAGCCGAAGATCAGGCGGTTTGCGCTGAAAGAAGAACTGCGAGAAAACCCCTCGTCGAGGCGATAGTAGAAGAGCGCCTTCCAAGTCCCGAAATAACGCGCGCGCCGAAGGTAGCGCTGAGCCGCTGCGGCGTGCGAGAGCCACGTTCAGCTGGACCCATTCAAGCGGTCGACGTTCCATTTGTGTCGTTGCTATATCGCAGCGCTAGAGGTGTAACCCAACCCTGTCGTAGTCACGCTCCAAATCTACCGAAGCCGCGCCATGCTGATCGCGATGTGATCCGGGACAAGTTCGTCTATTTCCTTCGCATAAGCGTCTTCGAGCAAGCGAACGGCTGTAAAGTCCCGCATGGCTTGCATGTAGGCGGTATCAGACAGACTCTGGCATTTGATCCAGCGCGCCAGGTCCGTCTTATCTGCAAATCCAAAATTCTGACAAAACCACTCCGACGTAGCTTGAACATCGGCATCGGTGATACGTATCTTGGCTCCATCGGCGTCTCGACGAGCGAGAATCCTCAGCAGGGCCTTTTTTCGAACAACCGCCAGAGTTTCGCCTGATGCAGTCCGCTCTTCAACTCCACCTGACTTGAACCAGCCGCCGGCTTCGCGATCGGAGCTCATCAGAATATGACCTCGTGTTGCTCTGCCCTTCGTAGGGGGACCGGCGCTCGGACAATCTCAAGGAGCCTATGCCGGATGAGATTTACAACGTAGTTCTGAATCGCGCCGCGGTCATTTTCGGTGGCTGCAGTACTCGCAAGACCAGATATGATGTCATGCACGGACCTGTAGCGAGGATCCTCTCCGAGCAGACTAAACGAGCCTTGGTCAAGTTTGACGCTGGCGCGCCGCGAGGTAATGACACATTTGTCACCGATGTGTTCAATATCGGCAGCCGGATTCCAGGCGAGTCGATAGAGGGACGATTCTGAAAGGTCCGGAAGCGAGACTCGATGCGCAAACAGGCGTTTGAAATAGGCGCCGGCGTAAATTAACGCCCACTCTTCCTGCGCCGGCCAGAGAAGCGGCGGCCAGGTGTGATATCGTGAGAACAGCGGTTCCAAACGCTGCGCACCCTCAAGAAGTAGCGATGCGACTTCGGCGCGCCTAAGCCCCTTTGTATTCTCCCAATTAGTCCCAATGCCGAACAGGAAGTCCCTGCCTTCAACCCGCGCGTCAATACGAATTCCGAATTTGCCTGCTTGCGAGAAATAGGGGGTGTCGGTCAATATCTCTAATTCGTGGATATCAAAGGTATTGCCCGGATCGTCGAAGAGATCGGCGTTGTCCTCAAAGAATTTAATCGTCTTCTTCGCACTGCTGTAATCCTCGCCCGGAAAGCCAATCATTGAAAACACATGAAACCGGATCCCCGCTTCGCGGCAGTTACGCAGTACTGCGTGCGCGTTCTCGATGCGTATACCCTTTTGCATATGATCAAGCGTACCCTGGTCCGCGAACTCCAGTCCAAAATAAATTCGCCTGAACCCTACTCGCGCAAGTTTTTCACACAGCGGTCGCGTGAATCCCGGTTCTAGCCGCGCATAACCGGAGAAAACGAAGTCCGACCGCTGTGGCTCGATCGCATCGGCAATTCTTTCGAGGACCCGCGGCGGCAGCGCCTCGTCCGCGAGCAAAAAATGCCGGCAGCAATGTTTCATCGCCAGTTTTTCGATATCAGCAGCGATCGTATCGGCGTGTCTCACTCTGTAGCGTTTAGGCGAGACTCTGTTTATAAACGGTATGTCGCAGAAGGTGCATTCATCGTGGTAGCAGCCCTTCCCGACCATCACGGGAAGAACAAGTGCCGGGCTCAGATAACGATCGAGCGGCATACCCTCGAAATCGGGAGTCGGTAGCGCCGCGTAGTCCTCAATATGGATTTTGGTCGCGAAAACCTTGCCAGCACACTTATACAGAAGATTAGGAATCCTAGTGAAGTCATGGCTCCCTTGAAGCTGGCTGATGAGTTCCAGTAGCGCCGTTTCGCCTTCCCGGATGACGACGGCGTCGGCGAATTGGACGAAGAATTCCGGTAAATGCGGCAGCCGGTGAGATATTTTTGCGATCGCGGTTCCGCCAAGAACGACTCGAAAGCCCTTGCGGCGCAGACGTCGAGCGAGCGAAAGGCCAGGAATAATCTGCCATCGCAAAGTTAGTGAGATGCCAACCAGATCATAACCCCCGCGCTCCAAAGCGGGAAAGATCTCGTCATTCCAGTGATCCTCAAAAAGATTCGCCGCGGGGTCGGCCGTGACGTCAAGCAGATCGGAAAAGCGGCTCGGGTCGATGTCGTCCACCTCGTAGCGCAGGACTTCGGTCTGATAGCGCAGACGGCGGCCAGCTGCGAATGATACGAGGTCCAAGGAATCGTAAAGCCGCTCACGCGCTCAATTCAGACACGCAGGATCACAAAATTGAACAGGGTCGCGGATTGTGGCAAGCGCGGCATTGATCAATTCAGCAAGATCGGGAGCACGGAATACGGCCCGCTCCAACCGACGGCGCTGATCCGATCTTGCATTAGAGGCTTTTTTTCGAAGCCTTTCTCCAGCCTCAAGCAGATAGGCTGGTCGCAAAAGAGAAAGCACGCCTTCGATATCGAGATCGAACAATCCAACTTGAACGCCCTCTTGGCGCAGGACGGCGGCAAGCGCAGGCAAAGGAAGCCTCGGGGCTCTCGGATCCCCGCCGGGCGGATAGATGAGAGCCACTCGAAACATGCGCTAACCCCAAGCCACTATAGCCCTACCTCATGGCTTTTGGGAGGCCCTACCACGGGCACATAATGGTACCTTCCATTTTAACGCCTGAGGACAAGGTAGGAACATGTCCAATGTTTATAATGCCTGGCGGCTGGCTCGTGCCGCCGGCTACCGCCTGCAATTCATCAGCGCTCAATTCGCGGTCCTGGCCCTTCGGGCCTTGAGCCTTCACCCTCAAGATTTCTTCGTCAGTCATTTTCGTCTGAGCAAGGATGTCCGGACGAATATAATAGTAGTTGCCGCCACTATCGGTAAGAAGCAGCCCCTCGCCATTGTCGGTAGAGGACAATCTAATCGCGAACTCTTGCTGTTCAGCCACGTGACGTCTCCTCTCAAATATTTTCAATATTTTTATTTTAAACAAGGGGGGTTATTTTGGCAATAGCGCCAAGACTTTTGCGCTACAACTCCAAACCGCAATCTCCATTCAGCCGTCGCTCCAAATTGCCGAAACAAGCGGCCGCGTGGGTTTAACCTCATGATAATGGTATCGTTTTCTGAAACGCTTATCCAAACGCGCCTGCTTTGCTTCGAGACAGTGACCCCGCATTGGCTCCTGCCATCTCAAACGACTTCGTCAAGGCGTGTCTTTGCGAAAATCGCAGACCCGCTTGAAAATAAAACAAGCTGCAAAAGTCGGCTGCCTATCAATTTGTTTATCGTGCTTCGAATTTTGAGCTCGGCCGATGCCTGCCTCCCGACTAAATTCAACGCGGTACACGCTGCAATGAAATCATTGACGGTACGCGGATGTTGGGAGCTCAGCATTCGATAGGCTCTTTCGGTAAGCTCGACGGTGTTCCAGCGGGACGATACCTTCACTGAGCCGGCATGGAATTCGATTGCAACGTCAGGACACCAACCGATTATGAATTTCGTGGGATCGCCGGCATCTGGCAGCGCCGTACGAAAAAGGAAATCGCGCGCCGCGTAGTGGTCGGCATAGAGCACTGCGTACTCTTCGAAACCTGGCCACAAATGCATCTTGCTGTTGTGAAAACGGCAAAAAATATGGCGCAGCTCATCGTTGTATTCGGTCACCAGACGCGCAACATCTGCGTTCGAAAGTCCGCGCGAATTAGACCAATCAGCCTTAACTCCGATCACGAACTCCTTCTCCAGGGTGTCAACCGGGAGCCCAAGGCCAAGCCCTTCCGCATTCGCAAAGTAGTTAGTCCGCAACTCAAGTCCGAACGGATGAATATCGAAAGTGTTGCCGGGATGGTCGATGATATCGATGTTCTTTTCGAAGAAGCGCAAGGTGTTGCGCGCGCTAGCCTCGGTTTCCTCCGGGAATCCGACGATCGAGAAGATGTGAAACAGAATGCCAGCATCGCGACAATGCGTCAGAACGGGCCTCACATCCTCAAGTCGTATTCCCTTCTTCATGTGATCCAGCGTCTTTTGATCGCCGGACTCAAGCCCGAAGTACAACTTCCTCATCCCCATTTTGGCGAGCTTACCGCACACGCTTTTGGTGAACCCCAACTCGAGGCGCGCATATCCAGTGAATGAAAATTGGCGGTCGCCGAAAGGCTTCAATTCGTCAGCCAATTTTTCTAGAAGGCGCGGCGGCAGGGCTTCATCCGTGATCTCAAAATGCCGGCATTTAAAGCTTTCGTTGAGCTTCAGAATGTCGTGCACGATCTTCTGTGGGCTTCGTACGCGGTAGGGCTTTTTCGAGATATGATTGATGAATGGGATATCGCAGAACTTGCATTCGTTGAAGTAGCAGCCTTTGCCAACTAAAATAGGAAGGACCGTCTCGGGTGCCAAGTAGTCTTGGAGCGGTAGCCCTTCGAAGTCCGGTGTAGGCAATTCATCAACATCTTCGACGTGAGTCCTGCCCAAATGCACACGGCCACCTTGGGAGAAGAGATAATTCGGAACACCCGAGAAGTTGTGGCCAGAAGCAAGTTGCGAAGCCAGCTCCAAGATCGCAGTTTCGCCCTCATACACAATGACGCCATCGGCAAAATGCTCAAAGAAGGCCGGAAGCCGTGCAAGCTGGCTCACGAATTTTGTGAAAACCGTGCCGCCGAGAACCACAAAGAGCCCCCGAGCGCGAAGACACCGCGCGAGGGTAAGGCCCGGCAACAACTGCTGGCGATTGACGATCGAAATGCCGATAAGGTCAGGGCTATCTGCTTCGATCGAAGGAAGCAGTTCGGTCTCCCAATAGTCCTCAAACAGATTGTTTTGGCGGTCTATTGTCGCAGTAATCAGATCGGCCAGGCGTTGTTCGTCGACGCCGTCTATGTCGTATTGGATTGGACAGAGACTGTAGTGGACCGGACGACCAGACGCGATCGAGGCGAGATCGATGCCGTCCAGCAGCGCATTTCGCGCGGCGTGAAACCGATGTGCGTCATAGAATCCCTCTCTGTCGCGCAACGTTGCGAATGCCCGCGGTATTTCTTCGACAAGCGATTCTCCGCGCAAAATTAATCGCGATAGCGCACCGTTCTCGATGTTGGGTGGCGACCGCAGTTTCAGTGTCTGGACGTTGCGAGATATCACATCTGGCCGCAGTAGCGCGATCAAGCTGCCGACATCGGCGTCGATGAGCCGCGTTGAAATTCCAGCGCGGCGCAGAACGGCTGCCAGATATGGAAGCGCGAGATGCGGGGCCCTCGGGTCGGTCGCCGGTGGAAATATCAACGTTACGCCCATCTGGATACCGGACAGTCAAATGTCGAGCGTACAGGGAAGGCTAAATGCGCTGGCGGCGGAGACAGCGGCGTATCGACCCAGCACTCCGGCGGGACGCAAAAGTTGCCGTCAAAGATGCACGCCCTGGCAATGGTGCGCAACGCACCGGAGGAGGCGAGTTCGACACGGCTCATGCGGACCGCAAGTTGTTGCTCCGTCATGGGAGGTCTCCGACACCATCACGCTACTGCCGTACATAAAACCCAAACGCGCGGGTAGTAGTTAGCGTCTACTCCGAGTCCTGCTATTATCAAGTCCTGATATTATCAAGACGAGCACTCCGTCCACGGAGCCGAACACAATATTGAAAGTATCTGAACTTAAGTATAGGGCCTAATCGAAACGAGTAAAGGGCGGTCACGACGTTACCTCTTTCGGCCCTCGCGAAAGTTCTAAAGGCCGCAGATGGATCCATTCCAGGATCACCTAGCCACGGCGCCGAAGAGGGTAACCCTGTTCCGAAAACCGAGAGCACGTTGATACGACCAAACACGTGTTGGAAAAAAATTTTTCCCTGCGGAATCCGCAGTTCATTCGGCGTCGACGTCATATCATCCCAGATCGAAGCGCGGGTTCGCACGCGAAGAGCCCGCATCTAAGAGACCGGATCGTCGGTGCACCAGCTGGCACTTTCGTCAGCCTTACGTGCCCGGTTCAGGTACGTAGCGCGACGGTCCCCATCTTTAACGACAATTCCGAGGCAGCTACCCCTGAATAGACAGCGCGTCCCCAATGCAGTAATCTATATCTCGCCCGCACGGCGCGCATTAGACGGAACGCCATCTTCAAAGAATGCTTCATGAGGATCGAAGAAATTTCCTTTTTAATATTTTTGGAAATTGGCCAGTAGTCTGCCTAGCTAGCTGCCGGGAGATTTCAGATGCGTGTCGCCGAGACAATTGAGAGAATAAGAGATCACATTGCTCGGTGTGTTCGGATTTCAAATCTTTTGGCCTTATGGACAATTACGACGCCTGAAGTTGAATTGAAATGCGTATTTGCTCGCCATTTGTATTGGGCAGTACAAGCGTCGGAGCGCCTAAGACTGAGATTGGCCGAGCTAGCGGTCGATCTTGATCCGCGGACGGTTCCCATAAAATCCGCGTTTAATGATTTGCCAGCCTGCGAACTTGCTTTGAGCACGCCAGAAAAAATACGAACCCTTTACGGGCTCGCCTTAGTCAATCTGATGGATTCCACCATCGATCACCTAAATCGGGCCGGTCAAATCGCTGACGAGCCGACAATTAAAATCTTGGGCGACCTGGTACTTTCTGCAAAAAGAATTACCGAAGAAGCTAACGCGACGTTTCAATCGGTATGTAAAATCTTTCCGGACTTAGAGCGTATTTCGTCTTTGCCGCCAGATCGGCAGCTGGCGGCAAAAGTACCAGTGCTGCCCGCAAGGGATAGCCGCTTCGCGGAAGCTCGTAGCAATCCCGATTTGGTCGACATAGTTAAATTGTTGCATGTGTTTTTTACCGATCTTGAGCTCGCTACCATTGAATCGTGCAGTCGTTTGATCATTGAGTTTCCTGCGATGCCCTGGGAATTTGTTGTTGATATGGCTCGACAATGCTGGGACGAAGCGCGACATGCGGAAGCCTTTCGCACACGATTGCTTCAACTTGGCGGGCGCTTAGGCACATACGTAACGTCGCACACGCTGTGGGAGATGGCTGCTGGAGAGCCAATCGAGATAAGACTAGCCGTACAACAGCGTGTCGGAGAATGGATTGGTGTGGACGGAGCAATTTGGCAAGCTCAGCGACTGCGATTTGGCGGAGATGAAGTGACCAGTGAGCTATTCGAGTTTGTAGCGTTAGACGAGATCACGCATGTTTCATTTGGAAATAAGTGGCTTCGCTTCTTGGCTGGTAGTGAAGAAAAAGTGAAACAGGCGCACGATTTAGCCATTAAAAAGCGTTTTGAATACGGAAAATCAGTCGAAGGCCCGTTGATTTTTCCTTATAACGATTGGGCATGCGAGAGGAGTGGCTTTACCGCAAGCGAGCGAGAGGAGCTTAGAAGTCGTTTCGAAAGATTCGGTAGCCAGTTTCAAGATTTGAATTCGACGCACGAGAGCACGAACTCGCGATCGGAAAATTAGAGGTTAACATTTGCGTCGAGAGATATTCGCTGCAACCAATTGTCGGACCAGTGCACGCGCTTTCGCTTTTCGTTTGGTAAAATTCAGGAAGCGCTAGAAGTCCTCGATGCCACCACCGATCTCCTGAGCTCGATTTAGACGCGTCTATGAAAGTGGCCGATTGGTCGTTCGGCCGCCTTTCTTAGGAAAGTGAGGCTGCAGGCCGAGTTGCTCTTTGACGCAACGTTTTTCCTTGTGGTCGCGGCGCAAACTTCGTTCGACGAATTTCTGACCCCTTTACGCAAGCCTCTTGCGGTGGACAAAAGCCGGCCGTTTGAGTTTGAAGGCTGGTTATCTCGGGGGCGTGCCGTTGGCCGACAACACATGGCCGGCTAGATATAGCGAACCTGTGATAAGGATGCGCGGCGGCACTTCGTAGGCGTGCCGTGCGAGCGACTGCAGTGCCGCCTCCACGCTCGCCGAGCTCTCCACACGCATGTCGAGCGCGCGGGCAGCGTCGGCGAGCCTGTCCAGCGGCATGGCATTGTCACAATCCGGAATCTTCACCGCGATGATATGGCGGGTAAGGCTGGCGAAATTGGCGAGAAATGCGCTAGCGTCCTTGTTCGTTATCATGCCGACAATGACCACAAGCGGACGGGACACCCGCTCCTCGAGGTCGCGCAGGGCGTCCGCGGCAACCCCCCCGCCTTCCGCATTGTGGCCGCCATCGAGCCAGATTTCGCTGGTCCGCGGTCCCTTATCGGCCAGCGGCCCGGATGCTAGGCGCTGCATCCGTGCTGGCCATTCCGCGTTGACGACGCCGGTGCCACGAAGCGTGATTCCGTTGTGTCGACGCGAATCGCGGCGAGGTCGATCCATGATGGGCCGAGCGCACATGGTAGGTCTCTAGGTGGTTCAGCATGACGCAATTTGTCGCCGTTTGATGACGGTGCCTGCGTCGGTCCGGTTGCCGCCCTGTCGTTCAAAGTCGGCGTCGGAGCCATCGAACGACGGATTGACTGCAACACGTTGAACCACGGAGCTCCGCGACAGCGGAAGAGGACTGGTGCAGAACAAGGACGACGGAACGCACGCTATCTTGCCTGTGGCCGCGCGCTCGAAGGGTGCGGTGGACCACGCCGGACTGCCTGTGATGCTGCTCCGTCATTGCCATGGAAAGATGCGCCGCGACGGATCCCCTGCTGCCTGGATGCAGCACAACTTCGCCGTCGATGAGCGCGGAAGACTGCACGGCGCGCCACGGCCGACGAAGATGGGCAATATTGTTTCGCCGTGGCGCTATGATGCCGCAGGCTAGCACGCGCTAGAACCCGAGAATATGCGGCCGCCTGCGATTTAGCGCTGCGCCCATAGAGGAAGTTTCCGATGCCGCGGTCGTCCCTTTTCCCTCAATCCCGGGGGGCGGTGCGATGTCCGTAATTGGGGGTGGAGCGGAAGTGGCTGAAAGGGGGTCAAAGTGGCGCGATTGACCCGTTTCGGACATTGCGTTTAGCGGCACTAGACAGACATTTTGGCGTATTGGATGATACTTCGAACCGGCTATGGACTAGCGCCATGGATCTTGGAGATTGGCTGCGGAGCGTGGGCCTCGAGCAGTATGAGGCTATTTTCCGCGAAAACGCAGTTGATGGCGATGTGCTGTCGGAACTGACCGAGGGCGATCTCGAAAAGTTGGGTATCCCGCTTGGGGACCGAAAGCGGCTAATGCGGGCCATTAGGGCCGGCGATACGGCTAGTGTCGACCAAACGTCGGTCCAGGCAAGGCGTCCGGGTGATGAATTGTCTCGGACCTTATCCGCGGAGCGCCGCCAACTCACAATCGTTTTTTGCGACCTTGTGGGGTCGACTTCTCTCTCAACCAAGCTCGATCACGAGGATATGAGAGACGCGGTCCATAGGTATCATCGCTGCTGTGATGCGGTGATTGGTAGCTCTGGTGGTTTTGTCGCAAAATATATGGGCGATGGTGTGCTTGCTTATTTCGGTTATCCGCAAGCGCATGAGGACGATGCGGAACGGGCGGTCAGCGCGTCGTTGGCTTTGGTAGACGAAGTCACGCGATTGCCGACAGTTCATGGCATGCCGATGCAAGTCCGGATAGGAATTGCAACGGGTTTGGTGGTCGTCGGCGATCTCATCGGGGAAGGAGCGGCGCGGGAGCAATCCGTTGTGGGCGATACGCCTAATTTGGCGTCTCGGCTACAAGGCCTTGCCGAGCCAAACCAGGTGATCATTTCGCATCACACCCGTCGCCTAACGGCTGGCTTGTTTGAATATGTCGACCTAGTCTTACTGCGTCATAAAATTTTGTACTTCGGCAGGTTCCTGATCGGAGCGGCGCAGCACGGACATCGCGGCAAGTTTTTGACGAGGGCGAGAACGAGCCGTCGGCGCATGGTCGCAATCGAGTTTGGAATGTGCCGCTCGGGCCGCAGCGGTGGAGCCTCTGGGTCTGTAACCTTTGGGAATGGCAGGCGCCTGGAGCACCGCGGTGGAACGAGGTGCTGAGGGGGGAATCGTCTCCCTTTCGGAGATCAGGAATCCGTAGGCCGCGATGCAGAGTGTGGCGTGATGGTGGAAGCCGCGCCATCCTCGCCCTTCGAAATGCCCGAGCCCGACCTCCTGCTTGAGCTCCTGATAATCGCGCTCGATGCGCCAGCGTAGCTTGGTGAGATCTACCAGGTTGCCGAAGGTGATATTTTGCGGAAGCGTCGAGAACCAATATTTTGTCGGCTCGGCCTCACCTTTCGGCCACTCGATCAACAGCCATTCTTCCGGGCGGCTCTTGGTAAGATTGTAATCGCGATGGGCGACACGGATACGCAACCGGGCAAAGCGCGAGGACAACTGTTCGGCCGAGCCTTCGCGCCACGCGATCTTGCGCCAGGCTTTTGCCGGCAAGCCCAAAGCAAGCTCCTTGACTGAGGTCGGCCGATGATTGCGATCGCGCCGTATCAACTTCGGCGGACGTCCGTGGCCCGACCAGGTTTTGGGATGCAAGGGCGCCATGCCCGGCGCCCATACCGTGGTGTTCGGCAAGATGCCGGCCACATAGGTCAACCCCAGTGCGCTGATGCTGCTGCGCAGTTCCGTGTTGCAGCCATATCCGGCGTCCATCAGCACCACACCGAGCGGCAGGCCGGCTGCACTGGCCGCACGGATCTGCTCGAGCGCGATCTCGGGCTTGGTCCTGAAGCGGATATCCCCGGGCACGCCTGTCTTGCGCCGGCGTTCATCGTCCGCCGCCCACTGTTCCGGCAAATACAGGCGATACCCCACCGGCAGGCTGGCGTGGCGATTGGCAATCGATAGCGACACCGCGACCTGGCAATTGTCCTGCTTGCCGAGTTGACCACAATACTGCCGTGCCACCCCTACCGAATGCCGGCCCTGTTTGGGGAAACCCGTGTCGTCGATAATCCAGGCCTCGATCTGCCCATGGCGCAAGATCTCCGGCAGGACCATCTCGCGCACCTTGGCCAAGACCTTCTCGTCCGACCAGCGCCCTTCGCCGACAAAATGCAGGAGTGATTGATGCTGCGCTGCCGTCCGCTCAGGTGCGGTCATCGCCGCCATAGGCTCTACGCTCTTGCGCTCGCATGGCATCATCAGCCCAACGCAGTAATCCCGCAGCGGCCGGGCACGGTCCGCATGGCCGATCATGCTCACAAGTCCCTCGACATATGCTTCAAATCGCGATGCACTGTCAGCCACTATTGGGTGATCCATCTCAGCTCCTCATGCCGAAAACCGAATCTCCCAAAATTATCAAGGATCCCAAGCTCCCAAAATGCGACTTTCTGACTCAGTAAGACTAGGAGCCTGTCCGAATAGTCCCTGTTCAATTCTGAGCAAGTTTGATTTAAGCTTGGGCTATGAGCAAGTATTTTCGCCCCTGGAATATCGATCAGACGCTGCTTCTGCCGCCGAATGTGCAGGACTTCGTGCCGAAAGGCCATGTCTCGCGGTTTATCGTTGAGCTGGTGCGGGAGAGCCTCGATCTCAAGGAGATCACGGGCAGCTATGTGAGCGGGCTCGGGCAGCCGCCGTTTGACCCGCGGATGATGGTGGCGCTTCTGCTGCACGGCTATGCGAGTGGGCTGTATTCGTCGCGGCGGGTTGCCCGGGCCTGCCGCGAGCGGAACGATTTTGCGATGATTGTGGCGCTCGATCCGCCGGATTTTCGTACGATCAGCGACTTCCGCAAGCGGCATTTGAAGGCGCTCGGCGCGCTATTCCTGCAGGTTCTGAAGCTGTGCGAGACCGCAGGGCTGGTCAAACTCGGCCATGTCGCGCTTGATGGCACGAAGATCAAAGCGAACGCGTCGAAACATAAAGCGATGAGTTATGAGCGCATGAAGAAACGCGAGGCGGAATTGAAAGCCGAGGTCGCTCGCATGCTGGCGGCCGCCGAGGCGGCGGATGCCGAAGAGGACGAGACTTTCGGCAAGGACAAGCGCGGCGACGAGATGCCGGACTGGGCCGGCGACAAGCAGAAACGGCTGGCGAAGATCCAGCAGGCGATGGCGGCGCTGGAGGCCGAGGCCCGGCTGGC
This sequence comes from uncultured Alphaproteobacteria bacterium, assembly GCA_963722265.1. Taxonomy (GTDB): domain Bacteria; phylum Pseudomonadota; class Alphaproteobacteria; order Rhizobiales; family Xanthobacteraceae; genus Bradyrhizobium. The sequence continues at coordinate 796,634 of CAVRKR010000009.1, forward strand.
GGCGGAGGAAGAGCGCCGCATCGAGGCCGAAAAGGAACAGCAGCGCCAGGCCGATGGCCGCAAGAAGCCGGGCAAACCGGCGGCGCCGCCATCGGACCAACCTGACCCCAAGTCGCAACGCAACTTCACCGATCCGGAAAGCCGCATCATGAAGTCGAAGGATGGTTTCGTTCAGGCCTATAACGCGCAGGCCGCCGTCGACGCAGGCGCCCAGATCATCGTCGCGCACGAACTGACGCAGTGCGGCAACGATCAGGGCCAGCTGGTGCCCCTGATCAAGGCCATCGAGAACAATCTCGGCCGCAAGCCGGAGCAGGCCTCAGCGGACTCCGGCTACTGCAGTGAAGCCAATCTCGAAGCGCTCGAAGCCCACGGTATCGACGGCTATGTCGCGCCCGGACGCGCCAAGCACCCGACCGCCGTGAACGAAAAAATTGGCGGACCGTTGACCCAACAGATGCGAAAGAAGATCGACGATGGCGGCTTCGAAACGCCCTACCGGTTGAGAAAGCAAGTGGTGGAACCGGTGTTCGGACAGATCAAACAAGCACGCGGCTTCCGCCAGTTCCTGTTGCGAGGCGTCGAGAAAGTGCGTGCCGAATGGGCCATGATTTGTACCACCCACAACCTGCTGAAGCTGTTCACCCTCGCAAAGGCAGCCTGAGCTGGCTAACCTGCAACAATGATCGGTCGCGATACCTATCTGGACGGGCTCCTAGGACGCATAACGCTTAAGGGGTTCGATCAACCTTTGCAGGCGTGGCGGGTTGTTAGGCCAAGTGCAGTGCAGAGCCGCTTTGAAGCGCAGCATGAGGAGACGCTCACGCCCCTTGTCGGGCGCGAAGAAGAGCTGGAGCTGTTGCTGCGACGATGGCGGCAAGCAACCGCGGGTGATGGGCGTGTCGTCATCCTGACGGGCGAGCCGGGTACCTTTAAGAGCCGGGGCCAAGCCCCTTGACGAATAGGCAATCACTTGTTACAAGTTCTCCTTGTTACAAGGGAGGCCACAATGATGCCTGTCATCCGCATTTCAGACGCGACTTACGCCCGGCTGCAAAGCCACGCCAAACCATTCGAGGACTCGCCGGAGAGCATCATCGTCAAGGCGCTCACCGCGCTCGACATGATGACCGGAGAATCTTCGGTGATGGCGGAGCCCAAGAAGCGAAGCGACAGTCCGAAGCTGCCGCAGAAGGAGTTTCGGGTCCCGTTGCTCATGACGCTCTTGCGACTAAGAGGGTCAGCCCCGGCCAAGATTGTCCGCAGTGCGATGGAGCCGCTTATGGCTGCACGGCTCAGGGAAGGGGACTACGAAAGCGTCTCCACCGGCGATCCCCGCTGGTGGAATGCCATCTGTTGGGAGCGGAGCGATCTAGTCAAGGAAGGATTTATCCGAGACGATTCTGATCGCGGCATTTGGGAGATCAGCGAAAGCGTGAAAAGCCTTCCGGCTACACTGCACCACCGGGAGAAGAACGGTGCCGACCGGGTTGTTGCAGAAGGAACGCTGGAGGAGGTAGCACGCACGTACTGGGGGCACGGTTCAGGTCGCTATAGCTATTTCGTAATGGTTGGCGACGTGGCCTTCAAAGAGCGCCCGGTGCTCGACCCCATCCTATTTAAGAAAGTTGCTGACCTTGAGCTTTCGGTGCGGTCGGCGACTTGTCTGAAGAATGATGACGTAACTTACATCGGTGACCTTGTTCAAAAGACCGTCGATGATTTGTTGCGCGTCCCAAACTTCGGCCGCAAGTCGGTGAATGAAATATTGGAGGTGCTCAAGCCAATGGGACTGAGCCTCGGAATGGAGGTGCCAGATTGGCCACCCGAAGATATCGAAGTCCTGGCCGCGCGCTTCGAGGCCGAGTCAGAAGAATAAATGGTCCCAGGGGCTTTTACAAAACATCCCTCTATGGCGCCGCGCCGTACACCGCTAACGACCAGCAAATTCAACGTCGATCACTTTAATGCATAGGGGATGTTTTGAGAATTCAATATCAACATATTCGATGGTCGTCGCTCGCTTCTCACCGGGCGAAAACCCGACCCTTAGTGTCTCTCGTGTGGCATACGACGATGGGCAGGCAGCTCCGACTGTTGGAGCGCTTGAAAGGCCAATCGAGACGCTAGACAGGGCCTCCTTTGATCCATTCATTACCTCGACCTTCAGGTAGTGACATGTACCGTATGAACAATCGTCGAAACCGCGCGAGGTTACTTGAACAGCCGAGACCGCGGCCAATTTCCTAGCCTGCAGTGCCGCAGTGGTTGCCTGTTCCGCCGCAGCTCTCGCCTGTTGCGATTCTTGTTGCGCTCTTACCCTTGCCTCTTGTTCTGCCTGTAGCGCAGCAGCTCTCGCGGCTCTCGCCTGTTGTGCTTCCTTTTGCGCCTTGCGCTGCGCTTCCGCTTCCTCGGCCTCGATGCGAGATTTCAGATCAAGATAAGCCGAACACTCATCCTTTATGAACTTCATTTCATCGGGGGTAGGGTTTGGTCCCATGATATCGAAGGAGCGTCCTTGGCACTCATCGTAATAGCCGTACCCGCCTCCCGCTTTGCGTCGCCCTTTGAAGTCGGACCTACATACAGAGATAAGTATGGACAAAGCGTCCTTTGATTTAGCATCTCTTGCTGCGCGCTCGGCGCATCCTTCGTAATCTTTCGGAGCAAACGGATGCCACTTCGTCACAGCAATGGCGGAGATCGCTGCCGCTGCGACCATCAGAACGCCTACGATCACGAATGTCCTTAGTTTTGAGATCAAGAAGCCCCGCCCCTGTGAAGGGCTTATTCCACTTTCCCGCGCGGGTTCAGTCAATCGCGCAGCATCGATTGCTCGCTGGAAAAATCAGTCAGGTGGGTGCCATGTTCGGAGGAGGGCCTTCCAAGATCCAATCCGGCTCAGTTCTAGGTGGCCGTCCGTGTGTCTGATCGCGGAGGGCAGGGCAATCCACCCCTGAGGAATTGCCGCGCTCCGCGGGCCCCCGCCGCTGACCGCCAATCACCGACGGCCATTCGGGAAGCCGGCTTGAGCAGTTGCCCCCAAACTGCCCCTGGAGCAAAAATGGGAGTGGGGCGATACGGCTAAGTGGTTGTTTTTGCTGGCGCGCTCGGAGAGATTCGAACTCCCGACCCTCGGATTCGAAGTCCGATGCTCTATCCAGCTGAGCTACGAGCGCGTCGGGGTTCGATTACCAGACTTGGCCGAACAGGGCCAGCAGCCTCGGCCCGAGGTGCGCCGAGCGCAGGCACGTTCAAGCGATCGTGCGACCATGTTCCTTGGAGCGGCTCAGAAGCAGGGGTAACGCCCGCCCTGTGCGCGATATATCGCCGAACCCTGCGCGCAAAAGTTGGTCGATGGCCCGTCGTAATAGGCGAAGGTGCCGGGCAGGGCGCCGGGCCCATAATTGTGGTTATAGCTGACCGGGTAGGGCAGCCCATAAGCGTAAGTATGGACGTAACGACGTGCCTGCGCCTGGCTGGAAATCGTCGTCAGCGCGGCCAGAATAGCCATGGCCAAGGTGAACTTCAGTCGGGTCATCGGAGTCTCCGCAGGAAAACCAGAACACTCTAGGCCAATTGCGCATCCCATCCAGAGGGAAATCGCGCGAAAACCGCCGAAAACCTGTCACAGAAAGCTGATTTCGCCCCCAGGGCGAAGTACTTAACGAATTTCCAACACAGTCTCGCCAGAGTTGCGCCGTCTCATCCTCTTAAGGACCAATTTGACCGGCCACCCCGTGCCCGACCGCCCCATGCGCATCACGCTTCTCGCTCTGGTCCTCCTAACTTGCCTGGCCGCGGGCCCGGTGCGCGCCGATCTGCACATCACCCGCGATCACGGCGGGTATGTCGAGGAGTACAAGGCGAAGTACGCCCGCATCCGCGATCGCCACGAGCGGGTCATTATCGACGGCATCTGCAACTCCGCCTGCACGCTGGTGTTCGGCATCGTGCCGATGAACAAGATATGCGTGACGCCGCGCGCCAGCCTCGGCTTCCATCAGGCCTATTACGACAAGGCGTTCACCTTCGGCATCAAGGTCACCAGTACCGAGGGGACTTCGGATTTGATGTCCTTTTATCCCGATACGGTGAAGGACTGGATCCGCCGCAATGGCGGGCTCACGACCGAAATGAAGAAGATCAAGAACGGCGAGGACCTCTGGAAGATCGTCGATCCCTGTCCGGAAGAGTGGTGACCACTCACGTAAACTCGATTGTCCCGGACATCACCGGCACGCAACGGCCCCCGATATAGGTCGCGGTCACCTTGCCGCTTTTCTTCTCGGCTTCGGCTTGCAGAAGGCTTGGACGTCCCATCTCCACGCCCTGCGCGATGGTCTTTGATATCTTCAAATCCGCTTCCGGCCGCAGCTGTGCCAGGAGGCCGATCAGCGCGACATTGGCGCTGCCGGTCGCGGGGTCTTCAGGAATTCCGTGATGGGGCGCGAACATGCGTGCCCTTATATCCAGGCCGCTTTCGGCTACCTGCGTGTAGATGAAGAGGCTTGTCACCGGCAGCTTCGAGATATCGCGCGTGAAGATATCGGAACGCGCGGATGCCGCGGCTAGCCTGTCGCGCCCCTTGAGTTCGGCCAAGATGAACGGCGCGCCACAGGAGGCGATGCGGGGAGGATGATTTCGCGTTTCGATATCCGCCACCGATAAAGAGCAGGCAGCAGCAATCAATTCCGGCGGAACTTCCGCGCCGAGCGTCAGTGATTGGGGGGAGGCTAGTCGCGCACCCGTTATCGCCGTTCCTTCCGTCAGGAACGAAATCGGCACCAGGCCCGCCTTTTCCTCGAAGGTAACGCCGTCGCGGCCGATGGCGCGGCCATAGCTCGTTCCGGCGCGGGCGAGCGCGAAGGCGGTGCCGACGTTCGGATGGCCGGCAAACGGCATTTCGTAGCGCGGTGTGAAGATTCTCACCTCCGCGGTGTGTGTGGGGTCTTTCGGCGGAAGCACGAAGGTGGTTTCCGCCAGGTTGAATTCGGCGGCGATGGCCTGCATCTGCCCGCCCGACAAGCCTTGCGCGTTGAGGACGACGCCAAGCGGATTGCCGGCGAACTGGGTGCCAGTGAAGACATCGACGGTGACGAAATGCAATTTCATGAGAAGTCCTGCGAATTGCCGATTTAGCCGGCGTTATGCGACAGCTGGCGGGCGGCTAAGTAGCGTTCCTCGGTTGCCGGATAGCATATGTTCAGGCAATCAGGGCCGCAAATGAGCAAAGACTTTGAAAAATTGGCCGCGCGCGCGGCGCCGGCGATTTTTGTTGTGTTCTGGAGCACGGGCTTTATCGCCACGAAATACGTGCTCAACAGCGCCGAGCCGCTCACCTATCTGACCATCCGCATGGCGGTCGTGGTGGCCATGATGACGGTCATCGTCGCGGTAGCAAGGCCGCGATGGCCGGATCGCGCGGGCATTGGCCACAGCGTGGTCGCGGGAATTCTGGTGCACGGATTTTATCTAGGCGGAACGGCGGTTGCGATCGCGCACTCGATTCCCGCCGGCCTCTCCGCGCTGATTCCCGGCCTGCAGCCGATCCTCACCTCGACGATTGCCAATCGCTGGCTTGGCGAGCGCGTCAGCGCCTTGCAATGGGCGGGGCTATTGCTCGGGCTCGCGGGCGTGGTGCTGATTTTGCACGATCGCCCGATTAGCGGCGACGCAGGCTGGGGCTGGCTCGCCACCGGCGTGTCGTTGGTCAGCATCACCTTGGGCACGCTCTACCAGAGGCGCTATTGCAACAAGATCGACTGGCGCGCCGGAAACCTGGTCCAGTACGTCGCGGTGACCGTCTTCTTCGCGGTGGGTGCAGGCGCGTTCGAGGATCGCGTGGTGCACTGGACCCGCGAATTCATTCTATCGCTGGCCTGGCTCGCAATCGTGCTCTCGATTGGATCGATCGGGCTGTTGTACTGGCTGATCCGTCATTCGGCGGCAACCTCGGTGGCAAGCCTGTTTTATCTGGTGCCGGCGGTGACCGCCGGGATGGCCTATGTGCTGTTCGGCGAGCGGCTCGATGCGGTTGCAATCGCGGGCATGATCGCCTGCGCCGCCGCAGTGTTCCTGGTCAACCGGCGCAGGTGAACCGGTGCTACGGCAACGCAGAAGAGCTTTGGATTGGAAATACAGCCCTAGCGCGCTATTTTGATCAAGTGAATTAGAGCCTTGAGCTCAAGGAGATTTCAATGAACGTTATTCGCGCGGCTCGTGCGGGGCAGGGTGGCCCGGTCACGGTGGCCTGCATCAACAAGGCCACGGTCGGTCTTGGTGTTGCGTTCGACAAACTCACTGTGGCCCTGCAAAAATGCTACGACGAGCACTTTCTGCCGGTGTGGGGCTATCCGTTGAAGCTCTACAACACCGACAAGGCAAAGCCGTCGGAATGGCAATTCATCTATTTCGACGACGCCGATACGGCAGGGGCCCTTGGCTATCACGATTTAACCGAGCACGGACAGCCGATCTCGAAGGTCTTTGTCAAGACCACGCTCGCCGACAATCAGCTTGTCAGCGTCACCGCGTGCCATGAACTGTTCGAGATGGCGATTGATCCGATCGCAAATCTTTGGGCGCAGGCGACCGAGCGAACTGAATACGCCTATGAGATGTGCGACCCGGTTGAAGAGGACACCTTCAGGGTCAATGGAATCGAGATGTCGAATTTCGTCTACCCGTCATGGTTTGAGCCGTTTAGACATCCACCCGGCACCAAATTCGATCACCTTGGGTTGCTCAAGAAACCCTTCAGCATGACCAAAGGCGGTTACGTAATCATCAGGAGAAACGGCAGGGTAGCGCAAAAATACGGCTCCGTGGCGAAACGAAAGCGTTTCGCAAAAGAGAACCGATGGGGTCATCGCAGCGAATATCGCAAGCCGTTGGGCAAGGGTCTCCGGCTGCCGGTGCCGGAAAGGCTTCGGAAAAAGGGATGAGGATCGGCGCGCTAAACCGGGAATATGCTGACCCGGTAACTCAAAGTGCATGGCCCGCGCTAAAGCAACTTGACGCCACCCGAAAAAGCCTCCGGCTTCTGTCCGGAGGCTTTGCGCGGGAAGCTCTCAGCGCTTCGACTTCTTGGCCTTCTTTTTCTTCTTCGCGGCCTTCTTGCTTGCTTTCCTGGCGGATTTCTTCGCCGCTTTCTTGGATTTCTTCGCCGCCTTCTTCTTCGGAGCGGCCTTCTTTGCGGCTTTTTTCTTCCTCTTTGCCTTCTTGACCGCGGGCTTTGCGGCCATTTTTGGCGGCTCGGCCGGAGGGGTCATCATCTCCGGCATCGGTTCGATGGGTTTCTCGTCGTCCATGTCATACCCCAGGGTTGATTGAAGCGATAACGATAGCGAGATTTTATGGGCTGTCAAAGCGACGATACTCCAAGCTCAACCGGCGCCGATTTGCAGACGTCCCTTGAGCGTGCGCTCGCTGCGCTCGTGCGCGCCCCGGGAAGGCGCGCGGCATGTCGGCGCCGACGGAACCTTGCAACCGAGCCCTGCCTGGGCCGTACTATACGATGAACAAATGCAACGGAGCGCCGGACGTAATGTTGAAGCGGTATGTCGTCCTTTATCTCGCGACGCTGATTGTCCTCATCCCCGTCGATTTTCTGTTCCTGGGGACGGTCGCCAAGAGCTTCTTCACCTCGGAGGTCGGCGACATGCTGGGCGAGATCAGGCTCGCGCCGGCGATCCTGTTCTATCTGCTCTACGTGGCCGGCGTTCTGGTGTTCGTCAGTGGCCCCCGCGAGGCGACATGGCAGTCGACGGTGCTTTTTGGCGCGCTGTTGGGATTATTTTGCTACGCGACCTTCGAACTTACCTCGCTGTCGCTGCTCAGGCACTGGACCTGGCCGGTGGTCGTGGTGGACGTGTCCTGGGGGACGTTCGTGACCGCGCTATCGTCAACGCTCGGCCTGTTGGTCGCGGATTGGATCGCACCGAAGGCCTGAATGGCTCGGACGTCGCTCCGAACGAGATGTTCCCCGGATGCCGCGCAGCAGGCCGCTTCTTACGGCGTGGTGCGCTGCTGATCCGGGGTCCATTAGACGTGGAGGCGAGGTCCCGGCTCTGCGGCGCACCGCCGAAGAGGCGCTGCACCGCGTCCGGGACACGTCACGCCGTTACTTCGGCTGCGGTACGATCCGGATGTACGGCTTCGGAGACTTCCAGCCCGCGGGATAGATGGTCTTGGCCTCGTCGTCGGAGACCGAACCCGAGATGATCACGTCCTCGCCCTGTTTCCAGTCGGCGGGCGTTGCGACCCGATGCTTGGCAGTCATTTGCAGTGAATCGATCGCGCGCAGAATTTCCTGGAAGTTGCGCCCTGTCGTCATCGGATAGACCAGCACCAGCTTGATCTTCTTGTCCGGCCCGATGACGAAGACGTTGCGGACCGTCTGGTTGTCGGCGGCGGTGCGGGTGGCGACGTCGCCGGAAGTCGAGGCCGGCAGCATGTCGTAGAGCTTGGAGACCTTGAAATCGGTGTCGCCGATCATCGGATAATTGGGCGCCGCGCCTTGCGTCTCCCGGATGTCCTCGGACCACTTGGCGTGCCTGTCCACGGGATCGACGCTGAGCCCCATCAGCTTGACGCCGCGCTTGTCGAATTCAGGCTTCAGCTTGGCTAGCGCGCCGAGCTCGGTGGTGCAGACCGGCGTGAAATCCTTCGGGTGCGAGAACAGGAGCGCCCAGCTGTTGCCGATCCAGTCATGGAATTTGATCTTGCCTTCGGTGGTTTGAGCCTCGAAATCCGGGGCCACAGCGCCAATTTGGAGAGCCATAGTTCGACCTCATGCCATTCATGTTACAGGGAATTTTCTGCCATTTAATATAGAGGCGGGGATTGCTGAACGGAATGTCCGTCGCAAAAAGGGAAGATATTTCCCAAGTGGGTGGAACCCTTAGCATCTTTTTTTAATACGACGCTATAAGGCGAAAGAACGCATTGGCGGCAAATCCCTCGGCCGCCCCGATATTGCCGTTTATGGCGCCCATCACCCGTGGCCCGAGTTCGAACCGTGAGGGACGTCACAGCGACAAATCCGCAACCATCTAAAAATCTAACAAACCAAGTTTCGAATCGTTAACCACCCGTTTACGCCTGCACGCAAATGCTGGCCCAGAACAAGAAACGAAAAGAGTACTTACCGATGTCTGCCCCTTTGGTTGCCCCGGCCGAGCCGACCCCCGCCCTCGAACCCGCCAAGATTTCCTGCCAGAATACTGCAGCCCTCGCTTTGACCGTGGTGCGCGATGGCGTGATCACCGGTGAAGGGCCCACCACGCGGGGCCGCGTTCATTTCTCTCGCGAGCTTGATGCGGATGACGCCGCCTGGTGCGCGCGCATTCTGACGGCGACTGCGGTCGAGCATCAGCCGGTCAGCCGGGCCGAGGCCGAGGCGCTGTTTGAAATCGACGAGGCGGCCGCCGAGCGCAGCGACAATGGACGTTTTGACGATCTTCTAACCAAGGCGGTGGTGCATCACGCAGCCTCCGCATCCGGTCAGCCGGTGCCGCCGCGTACCGTTGCGCTATCGCCGGAAACCGCCATCGAAAGCTGGGCGCCCGCGCGCTCGGCCAATGTCGACACCGAAGTGCTGGAGTGGATCGCAAGCCAAATGCGCGGCAACCGCCGTCGCAACCGCACTCTGATGGCTTTGGTCGCCACCATTGTCGGTGCGTTCACGCAAATGCCGAACGTGTTCGACATCGGAATGTGAATTCGCAAAAAACCTGATGCCGCGACGGCGGGGTTATTTCCCCGCCGTTTTTTGTTTGCCGGCGTCCACGTCGAGCCCGACGGTGCGGCCCGGAAAGCCTGCCACGTCATAATAGCGCTGCGATAACACGCGCTGGAATTTTACCACCGTCTGGAGGCCGCTCGCAGCCGGTTTGGAAACGATGGTGCCAAAGGCCGCCTTGGGAATAATTCCGTTCGGCAGCGCCTCCGACATTACGCGGCCGGTCAGGCCGCCTGCACCGACCGGACGCAAACCCATCAGCTGCACGATGGTCATGCCGACATCGGCGTTATTGACCGGCAACGGATCGACATAGCCGGATTTGAAATCCGGTCCGATCGCCGCCATGAAATTCAAGGTGTCGCCCCGGCCGAAACTGCCGTGCATGCCCTGACCCTGGCGCAGCACGGTATCAGCAACCTCGACCGAACAATTGGCCGGCTCGTCGCAACCTTGCGCATAGGAACGGAAATTGATCACGATCGAAGGGGTAGGCGTCACAGCCTTGCCCCTGAGGCCGATTTGCGACATCGGCAATGTGCCAGGAAATCGTCCGAGCTTGTCGTCGACGAACAGCCCGCTGACATAGTCTTGCTCCAGCAGCGCCTTGATGATGCGCCGCGCCAGTTTCTTGTCGGCCTTCGGCAGATAAATCAGGTCCGATCCGCCGTTGGTGGCCACGACGACATCAGGCTTTGCCGGGTCCGGTCCCAACAGACCGTTTCCGGCCTTGGGATGAGTGCTACCCGTCACCGCGGCATTCTTGTTGTTGGGATCAAACAGCGGCAGATCGAGGGCGTTGGCGAGATCCATCGCCACAAAGCCCATCGGCAGCAAGTCCTTTGGCGTGTCGTCATAGCTGACCTTCGCCGACGGACTGGTTTTGCTCTGCTTCGAGATCGTCGAGAAGCCGTGGTCGGAAGCGATGATGATGTTGCTATTTGCGGCCAAACCCAGTTCGTCGAGCGCCTTGCGCAACTGCGCCAGATTGTTGTCGGCATTCCTGATGCCAGCAAGCGAAGTCGGGCCGTTGATGCCGGGGCTCACGGCATTGAGGCTGTCGCCATTGTTGTGCTGGCTGCCGTCGGGGTCGCGCGACCAGAACACCAGCACGAACGGCTTGTTGCGTGCCTTGAACATCGGCAGCACGACCTTGGTGGCGACATCGGCGAAATAGGCCTGCTGGACGGTATTCGGCACCAAAGTACCGGGTGTCTTGGCGTCACCCGCCTTGCCGTTGTCGCCGCGGGAAGGGGTCGCGAGCGGAAGGCCGGCTTTGGTCAAAGCGTCCTTCATTTCCTGCGAAAGCGGCACGCTGTTCTTGCCGCCGGTGGCATCATCGATCACGATCGAATGCAGGCCGTCGGCGCCGCTCTTGTCGGTATGGTCGAAAATCAGGGTAGGGCCGACCTTGCCGAGCGCCGCCGTTGAGAACCCTTTGGCGCGCGCCATCTTCAGCAAGGTTTCCTCGTTGAGATAGTCGCCACCGAAATGCTCGTCGGCATCGAGGATTATGGGGTTTACTTCGAGGAACGGTGTAACCGTGCCGTCCGCGGGGCCAACGGGATAGCCGGTATAAATCGTGTTGGAGAAGTCGCCGGTATCCCCGAGGTAGTGGCCGGTCGCCATTGCGGAGGCATTGGCGGTGGTGAAGGTTGGAAACAGGGAGTGGGAATTCTTGAAATTGACGCCGTTATCGCGGACCGCGGCCATCGCGGGCGCGGTCTCCGCCGTCACGATCCTCCCGCGCAATCCGTCTGGCACGAACAGGATGATGTTATGCGGTGTACCGTTCTGCGCGGGAGCTCGCCCCGCGGCCACCGTCAACAGACCGGCGAACAGCATCACCAACGCGCGACGCATCTAAATCTCCGCAAAAGAATTGGATAAGCGGCCTTTCCGCCGGTGTTTCTGTCTAGGTTTGTGATGTGACGGGATTGTTACCGGTGCTTTCGAGACAGTGGCAGAGCTTCTAACCGAAGGTCTTGTTCGTTGCCCTCAGCCGCTGGGCGAGGACGCGCATTACTTTCAGGGCGAAATAGGGCGTCTGACTGACCAGAAACAGGAACTGTTTTTCGGACACGGCGACCAGCTCGGCATCGCTCATCGCTATCGCCGACGCACTGCGCGGTTCGTTGTCGATCAGCGCCATTTCGCCGAAGATGCTGTCTGGCCCAAGCTCCGTAATCGTCCGGTTGCCGATTTGTATTCGAACCTGACCGCTCTTGATCACGAAAAGTTCGCGCGCGGCGTCGCCTTCGCGAAAGATCACGCTTCCGGCCTTGAAGGGCTGTGCCTCGATATTATTGCCCGTCAGTACGCTAAAGCTCGCATCCGGCTTCGTGGTGGTCGGCATCTCTGGCCCCATTTTGACAGTTTCACGACATTAGAAGTGTGTGGGCTGCGGAGCAAGAATTTGCAGGCGCCGTCTCATTTCTTGTCCCAGGGGTGAGGAATGACCTCGGTGATATTGTGCTGGAATTCGGGCGTGATCGTCAGGCCAAGAGTTTTGGCGGTTTTGAGGTTGACCACGAGGGCGAATCTGCCCGGTTGCTGGACGGGTAAGTCCGCGGGCTTGGCGCCGTCGAGAAGCGGCCCGACATAATCGGCGCCAACTTGGGAGAACAACGCCAAGGGGTCGGGTTCATAGCTCATTAGGCCGCCGTTAGCTGCATAGTCACGTCCAGGGTACATCGTAGGTATTTTGTGCCGTGCTGTTAGTTCCAATAATTTGTTGCGATTGCGTTCTCCGGCGAAACGTTTGTAGTTGCCGACGATGAGTGCGCCGACGCGTTGCTCGACGAGGGTCGCAAAGGCAGCCTCGAAGTCGAGACGGCGAACCTTCAGTACAATGATCTCCCGCCCCAGCGTACGTCCCGTTGCAAGCATGTCACTCTTTGAGTCTTCGAAAACCGGCGACTCCAGGGGATCGCAGAGATAACCGACCTTGGTCGCCTGGGGCACCAGTCGGAGCAGGAGGTTGACACGCTTGCTCGCAAGGCCGGCACCGAAGGAGGCCACTCCGGTGACGTTGCCGCCAGGCCGATCAAGGCTGGCAACCAGGCCGTATTTCACGGGATCTTCTTCGACCGCGAAGGTGATCGGAATCGTCGAGGTGGCGGCCTTCGCCGCCAGTGCAACGGATGATGGACCGTGTGCGACGATCACGTCCACATGACGGCCAGCGAGATCGGCGGCAAGCTGTGGCAGCGCCAAATCTTGAAAACTTGCCCAGCGGAATTCAATCGCCACGTTCACGCCAACGTAACGCTTACCTCTGGCATCCAATTGCCGCGCCATCTCTGCGTCGATGTAGCCGGCCTTGTGAAGGCCCAGGCGCAAAGCACCGACGGACACAGAGGCCTGACCGGGCGAACCCGACCCGAGGAAGCCGATCACCGGGTTGTCACTGGGTGCGCGCCCGCCGGTTGCGCCCGCCCTACGCGGCCAAACCGTCGCCGCACCACCGAGAAGGGTGATGAAGTCGCGCCGTTTCATCGAGCAAATTGTCAAGTAATCCTCCGGGAGAGGGGACGACATCCCTGCAGAGCGCCAAGGCAACATCGCGTCAAGCCGAGGCCCGGGGGCTACTTCACGCTTGGAGGGCAGCCGAAGCCTAACCTCACAAGTCCGGTGAATGTCGCAGGAGGTTTCAGTTGGGAACTTGCGACAGGATCGGGCGAGCATGAGGTCCGGCCTGTCCGCGATGCCAAAGCGGATGCGATTTCGGAGCTTCGGCGAATTTGGCGGCGTGCAAATGAGTACGCGTCCTAGCACTACTTTGGCAGATTTTGGCGATTGATTGGCGAAACTGGATTGAACTAAGCCGCTAGCGCGGCAATTGAGGAGGGATCGCAAAGGCAGCCTCCTGTCTGAGAGGATTGCGGGTTTTCGAAGCCCAACCCTTCAGACAGGAGTATTTCCAATGGCTGAGATCAGCCCTCTTCGCCGTCGCATGATAGAGGATATGACGGTCCGCAATCTGTCGCCGGCTACGCAACGATCCTACCTTGCCGCGGTATCGAAGTTGAGCCGATATTTCGATCGGTCCCCCGATTGTCTCGACCTGGAGGATATCCGCGCCTTTCAGGTACACTTGGTAGCGATCGGGATATCCTGGCCGGCGCTGAATCAGATCGTGTGTGCGCTGCGGTTTTTCTACGGTGTGACGCTCGGCCATGACGCCATTCCGGAGCGCATCAGCTATGCGCGCCAGCCGCACAAGCTGCCGGTCGTGCTGAGCGCCGACGAGGTCGTACGCTTCCTGGAGGCAATTCCAAGTCTCAAGAGCCGCACCGCACTGACGACGGTCTATGCCGCCGGACTGCGCGTGTCGGAGGTAGTTCTGCTGAAGATCACCGACATCGACAGCCAGCGGATGGTGATCCGGGTCGAGCAGGGCAAGGGCGGCAAGGACCGTTACGTCATGCTCTCTCCGCAGTTGTTGCGGATTCTCCGCAGCTATTGGCGGTTGGCCCGGCCGCAGCGCTGGATGTTCCCCGGCCGTGACGAGGACCGGCCGCTCGTGCCCAACGTGCTGCACGCCGCCTGCCGTTCGGCCCGCTCGGCGGCCGGCCTGAGCAAAGAGGTGACAGTGCACACGCTGCGGCACAGCTTCGCGACGCATCTGCTGGAGAACGGGGCCGACGTGCGCATCATCCAGGTGCTGCTCGGCCATGCCAGCCTGGCCAGCACGGCGCGCTACACCCAGGTCGCCACCAAGACCATCAGCAACACGCCAAGCCCGCTTGATCGGCTCCGCCTGCAGGTTGTGCCGCCCGGCTGAGCGGGCACCATGGCTCCGGTTCTGGAGGTGGCGGATGTCTTCCGCCGCCACGGCGAAGCGTTTCGGCAGGCCCGCGCCGGGCATCTCGGCTACGTCGAGCGGCGCGTCATGGGCGCCATCACGGCGTGCCGGACGGCGGCGCTCGGCGGTCACGTCGAGCAGTGCGATAATTGCGGCGCCACACGCATCGCCTACAACTCCTGCCGCAACCGCCATTGCCCCAAGTGCCAGGGGCTGGCACGCGCCGAATGGCTCGCGCATCGACAGGCCGAACTGCTGCCGGTGCCGTACTTCCACGTCGTCTTCACCCTGCCGACGCCGGCGGGCGAGATCGCCTTCCAGAACAAGGCCGCCGTCTATGCGATCCTTTTTCGCGCCGCCGCTGAGGCGCTCACCACCATCGCCGCCGACCCCAGGCATCTGGGCGCGCAAATCGGCGTCACCGCGGTGCTCCATACCTGGGGGCAGACCCTGCAACACCATCCGCACATTCATTGCGTGGTGCCAGGCGGCGGCCCCTCGCTCGACGGCACGCGCTGGATCGCTTGCCGCCGCGGCTTCTTCCTGCCCGTGCGCGTGCTCTCGCGCCTGTTTCGTCGACTGTTCCTGCAGAACCTGCAGGATGCATTCGACGCCGGCAAGCTGCGCTTCTTCGGCAAACTCGCCGGTATGGCCGAGCCCAAAGCCTTCGCCACCAGGCTCGACCAACTCAGGCGCATCGAATGGGTCGTCTATGCCAAGCCGCCGTTCGGTGGCCCCGAACAGGTGCTGGCCTATCTCGGCCGCTACACCCATCGCGTCGCCATCGCCAACAGCCGCCTGATCTCCCTATCTGACGGCAAGGTCCACTTCACCTGGAAAGACTATCGCCAAGACAGCAAGACCAAGCTGATGACGCTCGATGCCGACGAGTTCATCCGCCGTTTCCTGCTGCATGCCCTGCCGGATGGCTTCCACCGGATTCGCTACTACGGCTTCCTCGCCAATGGCCAACGTGGCGACAACCTCGCTCTCTGCCGCCGGTTGCTCGACGCCCATCACGCCATGGCCAATTCCGAGTTGTCGGACGGTCACGCCAAAGACGATCGACAGAACAAGACCAGTGACTTCCTCATCTGCCCCAATTGCGGCGGCACCATGCGGCGCATCGCAGCCGTGCCGCGCGCATCCACCTATCAGCCATTCTACTGTGATACGTCATGATCTCATCGCCGCCGATTTTCGTCATCACCGCCGCCGAGCTTGCTGCGCAACCTGTCGCCACCCCTACAGCCATGCCGATCGACTGCCTCAATCCCGACGCCAGAACTGGTCAACGCATAAACCTGACATGCTTCTCGCGCCCACTACCCGATCAGCAAGGTCGTCCTTGCCAAAACAACGCCTCGCATCAGTTACGCAGCTGTCGTCAGAGCAGCCTCGCCAGCATGCCATCGCCACTATCCCCATAGTGCCAAAACAAACCGCGGCTTCGTTCAATCCGGCTTCTATGAGGTCGTGCTCACGATCGCGTCCCGGGTGCCGGCGTACCAACGACCTCACAGAACCCTCAAGATTCCCGAATCAGATTTTCAATGATTCATGGGTGGTCGGCTTTTGGAGGGCCGACCATGGTGGACACGAAGTCGAAGTGGGAAGACGAGCTTGGACGCTGGCTCAAGCCATTCCTGGATCGTTTAGGTCACAAGGCGCGGCGGCGGATGTGTCCGCTTTATATCTCGGGATTGATTGGACCGGGCGATCGCAAGAGCGTCCAGCCAATGGCGGCGCGGCTGGCACCGGGCGAGTATGACCAGTTGCACCATTTCATCGCTGATGGCCTCTGGGATGTGGCGCCATTGGAGGCGGAATTGCTCGTTCAGGCCGATCTCCTGGTCGGCGGCAAAGATGCGGTGCTGGTCATCGACGACACGGCGATGCCGAAGAAGGGCGATCGTTCGGTTGGTGTCGCTCCACAATATGCCTCGTCTCTCGGCAAGACGGCTAATTGCCAAACATTGGTGTCGCTGACGCTTGCGCGGGGTGAAGTGCCGGTCATGGTGGCATTACGTCTCTTCGTTCCCGAGAGTTGGACGAGTAATCCGGTGCGTTTGAAGCGGGCGGGCGTTCCAGTCGAGCACCGCGCAGCGCGGACCAAGCCAGAGATCGCCTTGGCGGAGATCGATCGCGTGATGGCAGCCGGTATGCGTTTTGGCTGTGTGCTGGCGGATGCCGGTTACGGCCTCAGCGCGCCGTTCCGTCAGGGGCTCACGACACGCGGCCTGGCCTGGGCCGTCGGTATCCCTCGTCACCAGAAGGTTTATCCGGTGGAGGTTAAATTGATCTGGCCGGTCGCCGGTCGAGGTCGTCCCCGCAAGCGGCACATTCCCGATGTATTGTCGACGGCGGCCGAAGACATGCTGGCCAACGCCAAGTGGCAAAATGTGAGTTGGCGAAACGGGACCAAGGGCCGGCTGGAAGCTCGCTTCGCCGCGGTTCGCGTGCGGACCGCTGATGGACCTCCGCAGCGGATCAAGGACATGGGCCAGCAGCATCTTCCGGGGGACGAAGCCTGGCTCATCGGCGAACACAGGACGTCGGGAGAGAAGAAATATTATCTCGCCAATATGCCGGCCAAGACGAATTTGCGCGCGTTAGCTGCCACGATCAAAGCTCGATGGATTTGCGAACAGGCCCATCAGCAGTTGAAAGAGGAACTCGGGCTTGATCACTTCGAGGGACGATCCTGGCAGGGCCTTCATCGTCATGCGCTCATGACCATGATCGCTTACGCATTCCTCCAACATCGCCGTCTCGCACAAGCGGGGCGGAAAAAAAAGAATCAACGGTCCACCGCCTCAGCCGAGCCTGCCGGCCGTACGCCAAGCCATCGTCGATCTCATCGTTCAACCACGACCTCAGCGATGCCCGTACTGCAGAAGACTAATCGGCGGAAAGCAGCGGCGTGAATAAATCTGCCAAAGTAGTGCTAGATGCGCTGCCGGGTGATCGGCCGGCAATTATACGCCTTGCGAAATCCGGCGGCCTTGGCGTCGTCTTCGCTGCAGAACCAGCGATCCGGCCGGGTGAGCGCCGGATAGCTGCGGCAGATCTGCAGGTGATAGATGCCGATATTGCCGGTGACGCGCGCGCGCAGGGCGTACTTGCCCTTGACGCTGCAGCCCGACGGCATCGTGGGCTCGTAGGGGAAGATCACCTCGCGTATTTCACGGTCCTTGTCGGGGCGGCATGCGCCGCCGAGCAGGGTGCCGTCCTTTTGTCCACCGCGGAATTGCTGTGGCGCCACAAAGCAGCCCTTCCAAAGCCCGCGGCGGTTGTTCCTTGCGTCGGCCTCGTCGTCCTTGAATCGGGCTCGCGCGGCGGGTTCGAGACTGATCGCAAGTCCCCGGCGGACGAGAAGCTGGCTCAGGCTGGTGGTTTCACCTTCGACGGTGCAGCTGCCGACACGCCACTTCTTGTAGGCGGCATCGGGGCCCATATCCTCGCAACGGACCTCGCGGCCGGCAATCAGGCGGACCAGCTGGTCGCGCGCGTCAACCCCGCAAGCCCAGGTGTCGGCGTGATCGTCGATACAAATCTGGTCAAGCGCCGGCGCATCGACGCCGTCGAGCCGATAGGTCACGTCCGCAAGGTCAATGGTGCCACCATCGCGGACGACGGGGCTCGCAGCCAGGCTTTGGCTCGCCGACAGGATCGCCAGTATCAGGATAAACCCACGCATCGTTATCGAGGCTTTAGCTTCGATGGTACGCGATAACGGGATTTTATAGCGTGGGCAAAGGTCGGCCCATAACGCCGCCGGGCGGCCTTCGCGGGACGGTCCACGGCACCTCAGCGCAACGGGGCTTCCTGAGAATCGGTTTTCGGGCATATCAGCCGTTGCCTCAGCTTGGTTTTGCTGTACGACGGAATTGTTACGTCCGCCCCCGCGTGCCAGATTGAGGGCGGTCCCGCCCCAGAGGTTGCAAGTAAGTCTGCAAATGTTCAAACGAATTCTGATCGCAAATCGCGGCGAGATCGCATGCCGGGTCATCAAGACGGCCCGCCGGATGGGGATCGAGACGGTTGCCGTCTATTCCGAGGCCGACCGCGATGCCCTTCACGTCGAAATGGCCGACCATGCGGTCGGAATCGGACCACCGGCGGCGGCCGAAAGCTACCTCGTGATCGACAAGATCGTCGAGGCGTGCCGCAAGACCGGCGCGCAAGCGGTCCATCCCGGTTACGGATTCCTTTCCGAGCGTGAAGCCTTTCCGCGCGCGCTCGCCAAGGCCGGCATTGTCTTCATCGGCCCCAATCCGGGGGCGATTGCCGCGATGGGCGACAAGATCGAGTCCAAGAAGGCCGCGGCGAAGGCTGACGTCTCGACCGTTCCGGGCTTTCTCGGTGTGATCGAGAACGAGAAGCATGCCGTGAAGATCGCCGACGCAATCGGCTATCCCGTGATGATCAAGGCTTCCGCCGGCGGCGGAGGCAAGGGAATGCGGATCGCGTATTCGACTTCGGAAGTTGCCGAGGGATTTGGTCTAGCCAAAGCCGAAGCCAAGGCGTCGTTCGGCGACGACCGGGTATTCATCGAGAAATTCATCGTCGATCCCCGCCACATCGAAATCCAGGTGCTCGGCGACAAGCATGGCAAGGTGATCTATCTCGGCGAGCGCGAATGTTCGATCCAGCGCCGCAATCAAAAGGTGATCGAAGAAGCGCCGTCGCCGCTGCTCGACGAGGCCACCCGTCGCAAGATGGGCGAGCAGGCGGTCGCACTCGCCAAGGCCGTGAAGTACGATTCCGCCGGCACTGTCGAATTCGTCGCCGGCCAGGACAAGAGCTTCTATTTCCTGGAGATGAATACGCGGCTTCAGGTCGAGCACCCCGTGACCGAATTGGTCACGGGCATCGACCTCGTCGAACAGATGATCCGGGTCGCGGCAGGCGAGAAGCTGAAGCTTTCGCAAAAAGACATCACGCTGACCGGATGGGCGGTGGAATCCCGGGTCTACGCCGAGGATCCGTTCCGCAATTTCCTGCCCTCGATCGGACGGCTGGTCAAATATCGCCCGCCGCCCGAGAGCGGCGCCGGTGGGATCACCGTCCGCAACGATACCGGGGTGCAGGAAGGCGGGGAGATCTCGATCTATTACGATCCGATGATCGCCAAGCTCGTCACGCATGCGCCATCGCGCGCGGCCGCCATCGAGGCGCAATCGACCGCGCTCGATTCATTCTATATCGACGGCATTCGTCACAACATTCCGTTCCTGTCGGCGCTGATGAATTACCCGCGCTGGCGCGAGGGCAGGCTTTCTACTGGCTTCATAGCGGAGGAATTTCCCCGCGGCTTTTCGGTTTCCGTGCCCGAAGGCGAGATCGCGCGCCGCCTTTCGGCGGTCGCCGCGGCCATCGACCACGTGCTTGGCGAACGCAAGCGGCAGATATCCGGTCAGTTGGTCTATCGCCCCGTCCACCGTGAGCGCCGCCGCGCGGTGTGGCTGGAGCGCGAGGAAATCCCGCTCGATATCGCGCGCGATGCGGAAGGATTGGCGGTGCGCTTCATCGGCACCGATGGCGCCCCCGGCCAAGCGCATCGCCTCGTCTCGCCTTGGAAGCCGGGCGATCCGGTCTGGCAGGGCACGATCGATGGTCTTTTGGTTGCGATGCAGGTGCGGCCCGTTCCCAACGGCTTTCGGCTCGCCCATCAGGGCTACGAGGTCGCGGTCCAGGTTTTCACTGAGGCCGAGGCGACGGCAGCGCGCTTGATGCCGGTGATTACGGCGTCCGATAGCGGCAAGAAGCTGTTATGCCCAATGCCAGGGCTTGTGGTGTCGATTGCGGTCACCGAGGGCCAGGAAGTCAAGGCGGGCGAAACACTGGCCGTGGTGGAGGCGATGAAGATGCAGAACGTGCTGCGTGCCGAGCGCGACGGCGTCGTGAAGAAGATTCACGCAACCGCCGGCGCCACGCTCGCGGTCGATGCGCTCATTCTCGAATTCGCATAATCAGCAAGAGAAGTCGGCAATGACGTTCCGAAAGCGACGCGATTCCTTGCGTTCGATCCTGTCCGGATCGACATGCGTGCGGCCGGGCTCGGTCTATGACGCGGTTTCGATCCGCATTGCCGAGGACCTCGGGTTCGAGGTCGGCATGTTCGGCGGCTCGGTGGCCTCGCTCGCGGTGCTCGGAGACCCCGATGTCACGCTCATTACGCTCACCGAACTTGCCGAACAGATGCGGCGGATGTCGCGCGCTTCGCGCCTACCCGTGCTGGTCGATGCCGATCATGGCTACGGCAACGCGCTGAATGTCCGCCGCACGGTTGAGGAACTGGAAACAGCCGGCGCTGCCGGTCTCACCATCGAGGACACGCTGTTGCCGCAGGCCTTTGGCGAAGCGGGGACCCAGCTGATCTCGCTTGCAGAGGGCATCGGCAAGATGAAGGCGGCGCTGGACGCGCGCGGCGATCCTTCGCTGGTAATCATCGGACGCACGGGTGCGGCGTCACTCACTTCGCGCGACGATGCAATCGCGCGCGCCAGAGCCTATGAAGCCACCGGGGTTGACGCCCTGTTCTTCACGGGCATCAAGACGAAATTGCAACTTGAGGCGATAGCGAGGGCGACGCGATTGCCCATCGTGCTTGGAGGCGCGCCTGAGGAAATGTCCGATCCGGCATATCTCAGAGAGCAGAGGGTGCGGATCGCGCTGCAAGGCCACGCGCCCTTTGCCGCGGCGACCCAAGCCGTCTACGAGACGCTTAAAGCACTGCGTGAAGGAACGTCCCCAAAGGCATTGAAGGGCCTGGCTTCGGCGGAACTAACCCGGCGCGTGAGCCGAGAGGCGGATTTGAAGGCGCGCAGCAAGGAATTTCTGGGGTCAACAAAGTAGATGAGCCACACGCTTCGTCTCGTGAGCATCCGCGGCAGGGTGCAAGGGGTCGGCTACCGGGCCTGGGTCGAGTACCAGGCGGAAGTGCTGGAGCTCGAGGGCTGGGTGCGCAACCGCAGAGACGGCAGCGTCGAGGCGCTGCTTGCGGGGCCTGAGAATGTCGTCGCCGACATGATCGCGGCCTGCCGGCGCGGCCCGCCATCGGCGCGGGTCGAGAACATCAGAGAAGAGGCAGCCGGCGCTGATGAGTTGGCCTTGCGGCGGGCAGGCGAAGGGTTTTCGGTGCTACCGACGATATAAAATCAAAGCGATCAGGGAGGGTGAGGATGACGGTGAAATTCAAAACGCCAGGTGTAGGCAGGATCGATCGTGCGGTGCGCTATCTTGCCGCCGTGGCGATCGCGCTGCTCGCTGGTTTGAGCGAGACATCTGCGCAAACGCCGTCAACGCCGGTGGCTGGCGTCGATGCCGGTGTTCTCGAGGACATCGTGATAGGAAGCCGAATCCTCGCTGATTTCGGCGTGCTCGACGGGTTCGGTCATGTCAGCGCTCGTCACCCCACCAATCCCAATCATTTCCTGATGTCCCGCTCGCTGGCGCCCGCGCTTGTCACTGCCGACGACATCATGGAGTTCGATCTCGACGGCAATGCCGTGGACGCAAGGGGCCGCACCATATTCCTGGAGCGCTTCATTCACAGCGAAATCTACAGAGCGCGGCCTGACGTGATGGCGGTGGTTCACACCCATTCTCCCGGGGTCATTCCCTTCGGCGACACCAAGGTGCCGCTGCGTGCGATGTTTCATAACCCGGCGTTTCTCGCGGCCGGCGTGCCGGTCTGGGATATCGCCAAGGATTTTGGCGAGACCAACATGCTGGTCAGCAATTCCGCGATCGGCAAATCGCTGGCCGCAACACTCGGTGACAAACCGGTGGTCCTGATGCGCGGCCACGGCGACGTGACGGTTGGGCCATCCGTGAAGATGGCAGTGTTCCGGGCCTACTACACCGACGTCAACGCCAGGCTCCAGGCCCAGGCCATCGCGCTTGGCGGCGAGGTCACTTATCTGACGCCGGGCGAGGGTGAGAAAGCCGACAAGACCAACTTCGCCGTGCTCGATCGGATCTGGAACCTGTGGAAGATGCGTATCCTGCCTCAGCTTGCGAAATAGGCTACCGAAGCTCTTCGGTGGTGTTGCGATAAAGTAACACCTGACGGCGAACGAATTCATCCGAGTGTGGATGGATGGAAGGCCGATTGACTGGCGATTTCCCAGGTCGATAGTGAATCTCTTGCTGAGAAATTGGGGGTTGCCACCATGAAGGTCATTCGATCTTTTGCAATGTACGCCGCTGCTTGCATGGTCCTGGCGCCACTGGCGGGAGTTTCCGGGGCGAGGGCGGATGACGCCGATCTGGTGCAAATCCGCAAGACGTTGCAAGCGTTGGAGGCGCGGGTAGCGACGCTGGAGACGGAAAAGCAGCAATACCGGCGCGAAGCGGCCTCGGCCAAGGCCGAAGCCCAGGCGCTGAAACAGAAGCTTGGCAAGCAAGCCAGTCCGACGCCTCCGCTCCAATTGCCGTCGTCGGGCAGCTACGCGATGTTCACGAAGACGCCGCTGACGGCCGCGGTCCCGACATGGGGCGGTTTCTATGCCGGCGTGTCATTCGGCGTGGCTGTGCAGGGCGTCCGCAGGGATGAGGTTGACCCCTCCAATTCGAACTCAACGACTGTCAGTGGCACGTTCACAGGCACGGTCTCCAGTTCAGATGTCTTCACATCCAGCCTCGGCGGCCGCGGTCCGGGGGCGATAGCCAATCTTTTCCTGGGCTACAATTACATGTTGCCGAGCGACTACCTTATCGGCGGCCAGATTGAGGGCAGTGTATCCAATATGCGGACGAGTTTGACCGGGCCGTTTTCCGATCCGTCGCAGGAGTTCATAACCAACAACAATGCCGGCGTCATCACTACCCAAACTATCACACAAGTGAACAGCGGAAACGCGACCGGCCATTTGGACAATCGCTGGGCGATGGCCGCGCTCGTGCGGGGCGGCCTTGTGGTCGATCCGAAGGATCTGGTCTATTTGATCGGTGGCCTCACCTATGCGCGCTTTGAAATCGCCGATGGCGATCAGAGCTTCGGCGGGTTCGGTGGAACTGTTGGTGTTGGCTGGGAGCGCAGGATTACACCTTCGTGGACGCTGAAGGCCGAATACCGCTATACACGGTTCCAGGACCTCACCGAGACGGTGAGTTTCGCCTCCAGCCATCCGGCAACGACGAGTTTTAGTGGCGGTGGGACCTCGACCTTCACGAGTTCGGCCTCGAACGTGGATACCAACAGGTTCTCCGGGCTCGACTGGCATACGGTGATGATCGGAGTGTCGCACTATTTCGATGCCAATTGAGATCGTTGCGCCAAAAAACCGGGTTCCGGTATCGGACGCGTCGCGACCGAGGCAAGAGCCCCGCCTCGTGCGGGGCTTTTTTCGTGTCATCCCGCCGAGACCACGCTGCGGAAGGTCGCCGCCAGCGTCCGTAACGCTGTGAGCTTGGGGGGATCGCCGACTTTGGAATGCAGCATCACCTTCGAGGTCGCCATCCGCGGCAGTCCGTTCTCGGGCCCGATGTCGGCGATTCCGGCAGGTGCGATCCGCCGTGCCAGTGGCGCGACCGCTAACCCCGCCAGCGTCGCCGCCACCACGGCCGTGACGCCGCCGCCGACGAAAACCTCGCTCCATTCGAGGCCCGCTTTGTCAAGCGCGCGTACGGCGATCGCACGCACCCCGCAAGGGGGGGCGAGCGTCGCCAACGGCAAGCTCTCGCCGCGCCGCCATTTCAACCGCGGCGAGGCGAACCAGCCGAACTCGTCCTCCGCGAGTTTTTCACCGCCGCGTCGGCCGGCTTCCTGCCGCACGATTACCGCGTCCAGTTTGCCGGAATCGTAGTCGTCGAGCAGATCGCGCGAGAAACCGATCGTGACCGCTAGCGCAAGCTGTGACGACACCGCGTGCAGCCGCTCGAGCAGAGGGACCAGTTCGGCCCCCGCAACGTGATCGCTGATGCCGAGCGACAATTGCTGCCGGACTGGCAGTTCGCACGACAACGCGCGGTCATGCGCCTCGATCAATGCCCGTGCGCGCTCGAGAAAAGCCGCGCCTTCGGCGGTCAGTCTAACCGCGCGCGGCGAGCGCTCGACCAGCCGTTTGCCGACCACAGCCTCCAGCCTTTGCAGCTTCATGCTGACGGAAGCCTGCGTGGTGCCGAGCACTTCGGCGGCGCGGGTGAAGCTTTGCAGTTCGGCGACCAGCAGGAAGGCCTGGACCGTTGGAATATCGAGTGCGGTCATCATCAAATATCGTTATCTTTGATATATCTTAAGATAAGATAGCAAGATGATGGTCGCAGGTCTAGCTTCTTGTTCGCGCAATCGTTGCGCCAACCAGGGAGAAGAGATCATGCCGCTTGTCACCGTCACTTATTCGTCGGCTCGCCAGGTATCCACGCTAAAGGCCGATATCGCCGCCGGCGTCACCGAACTCACCGCCAAGATCCTGCACAAGGATCCCAAGGTCACCGCCATCATCCTCAAGTCGGTCGATGCAGCCGACTGGTTTGCCGGCGGCAAGTCGCTGGCCGAGCAGAATCTGGCGAGCTTCTGGCTGGACGTCCACGTTACCGAGGGCACCAATACCAAGGACGAAAAGGCGGCCTATATCGCCGCCATGTTCAAGCGGATGGGCGAGCTCCTGGGCCCGCTGCACCATGAGAGCTACCTGCACGTCGACGAGGTCCGGGGCAATTCGTACGGCTTCGGTGGCCTGACGCAGGAGCGCCGTTATATCGCCGGCAAACTCCAGGTCGCGCCGGCAAGCGCGGCGGCCTGATAACAAGACTATGTCGTCGTCTCCGGCAGGTGCTGGTTGACCGGGCCGAACACCTCTTCAAAGGCCCGCCGGAGCGCGATGTCGACATGCGCTATCGTCGAAGTATGGCCGAGATCGGCGAGGCTGGTGACGCTGTAGCGCGGGTCCGCTACGCCGCAGGGGACGATCGCCGCAAAATGCGTCAAGTCGGGCTCCACGTTGATCGAGATGCCGTGGAAGGATACCCAGCGTCGCAGCCGCACGCCGATGGCCGCGATTT
The DNA here is from genome assembly GCA_963722265.1 of uncultured Alphaproteobacteria bacterium. Lineage (GTDB taxonomy): Bacteria > Pseudomonadota > Alphaproteobacteria > Rhizobiales > Xanthobacteraceae > Bradyrhizobium. Next base: position 822,199 of record CAVRKR010000009.1, read on the forward strand.
TGTCCTCATGGCCTTCACCCTTGTTCGGCCGGGCCACCCAGACGCCGACGCGATCCTCACGGCGCTCGCCCCGGACGTTGAACGCCGCCAGAGTCTGGATGATCCACTGCTCGAGGCCTGCAACATAGGCCCGAACGTCGGGGCGCCGCCGCTTAAGGTCGAGCATGACATAGGCCACCCGTTGGCCGGGGCCATGATAAGTGAGCTGTCCGCCGCGTCCGGTCACAAACATCGGGAAGCGGGGATCGAGGAGGTCGGCGGCCCTGCCACTGGTGCCGGAGGTGTAGAGCGGAGGATGCTCCAGCAGCCAGACCAGCTCCGGCGCCCGGCCGGCCGCGATATCCGCTACCCGTGCCTCCATGGCTTCGATGGCTTGCAGATATTGCACCGGCGTGTCCGATATCAGCCACTCCACCGCGCCGCCGTCGGAGGGGTGCGCGAATGTCGACAAATCAAGGCTTTGGCGATCATTAACCATTGGCTAACCATAACGTGGTGATCTCTCACCACGCAATTTCGCATTTTCAGTTCGGGTAGCTTCTTAAGGTGCCAACCCTCGATAAAGTCAGTGTCGATCTCATGGTGGTCCTCGGGACCACGACGATGCCGATTCATCAGGTAATGCGCCTGAGCCGGGGCGCCATCATCGAGCTCGACGCCACCGAGGCTGATGAGGTCAAGATCCTCGCCAACACCCTGCCGATTGCCTCCGGAGTCGTTCTGGTCGATCGCAACCGAATTGCGGTCGAAGTCAAGCAAATGCTGCCGAAGACGGTCGCGACCCGCTGACCAACGGCCCGCCATCTCAAACCACACCCCGCACCGGAATCACGGTGCCGGCGGCCCTTGTCCCCCCATTCCTGATTTGTTACATCGGCGCCGTTGATACGGCCCGGCGCAGGTTCCGTGCCGTTTTCTCAAAGCGCTCGTGGCGGAATTGGTAGACGCGCTGCCTTGAGGTGGCAGTGAGTAACATCGTGGGGGTTCGAGTCCCTCCGAGCGCACCATGACCACCTTGGAATGCCGGGCCGCCAAGACAGGGTGGCGCGGATGTGAATCGGCAATTCGGTTGCCGGCAAACGTAGCTTCTCTTGGCCGGCATCGGCGTTCGATGCGACGCAAGCTTGCGTTGCCTCTCTGTAACAAGGGCGGCGTATGGACTGACGCTAACCGAAGATCGGCTTTCGGCCTTACTTACCGTGGATGGAACACCTCGCATGAAATTCCTGAGCTATGCCTACCGGTTCCTCTCCAACTTCATCTTCCTGGCGCTGGTTTATTACAGCCTGAATTTCCTGGACAAATACCAGCAGCGCGCAATCGTCGCGATCCTTGTCCTGGTCTACAGCGCGATGCGCGCGGCCTCCGCGTTGCGGTCGTTCTATTTCTTCCAGCGCATCGAGCGGCTCGAGGGCGAAGCGCGTCGCCTCGCGACAGTGGCCGGGGAAGGACCGGCCGCATCGGCCCAGCGCAAACAGATCGTCACCGAGGTCGCGACTCTGCGCCAGGCGGGCGAAATGAAGTCGTATATCGACCTGTTGTTTCTCGCCCTGATCGTATTCTTGTGCGTGACAAAGATCGTCACGGACTAGATCGTTTCGAGCGAGATGGGAACCACTTCGCGCAATGCAAACAGAACCGAGGCTCCGGGCATTACGCGTGGCGCTTCTTGACCTGAACCAGATGTCTTAGCGAGCCTCGCCGGGCCGCTGCCGCATGCGGGGTTCGGCGCGAGGCTATCTTGGACGAGCCGTGGCGAGGATGATGTGCCAGGCGGTGTCCGAACCGACCCTTGCCGCGAGACGCGCGCGGCGAATCCTCAGATTCAGCGGACGCTGATTTCGTTGAACGGGCCTTCTCCGCTTGAGAAGAGAGAGCGACGTGGTGAAGGGCGACATCGAGGCCATCCGGCACTTCGAAGAGACTCTTGGCGGGCGCGGGCAGGTTGGAGGCGGCAGCTTCAAGCGGAAGCTCGGATGGGCGGGGCCAAGGCGTTTCAGGCGGCAGCGGCACGCCACGCGCCAGCCGCCCGAGGCGGGCAATCGGTTCGGTCAGCGCGCTCGGTTCGGCGTTAGGCCAATCCAAATCCGACAGCGACGGAGCGGGAAGGGCTCCCGCGTCCGCAAATACGAAATTTGGAATCTTGGGCCAGTGCGCAACGTTTTCGGCGGCCGGATGTACCAGCCATTGCTCGGGCTCTGTCGGGGTCGCCGGCCGCTCCGCCGTCGCGGGCACCACCTGCACGATGTGATAGCCGCGCACTTTCAGCTCGTTCAAAATCCTGGGCAATGCGGCAACGGTTCGCGCCTGAATGTCGTGGAGCAACAGAATGCCTTTTCCCCTTGTCTCGATCCGCTTCATCGCGAGGTCGTACACACGCGAGGACGATATATGGTGCCAATCGTCCGCCAGAAAATCGGCACTCCAGGTCTGGATGCCCTGTTCGGCCAGATAGTCCTCGACATTGTCGGCGCGCAGCAAACCAGGGATGCGGAAGAACCGCGCAAGGGCTGCGTCAGCGTCATCCCCGAGTGCTGCTTTCACCGACGCAATGCCGTCGTCGATTTCTTGCTTGGCGCGTTCGATCGACATGTGATTCATGCTGAGCGGATGGTCCTGGGTGTGGGTAGCGATCGTGTGGCCGGCGTCGCGCAGTTTGCGAACGCCTTCTGGCGAGGACAGGGCCATCCGGCCGATGGTGAAAAAGGTTGCCTTCACGCATTGCGAGGCGAGAATTTCGAGAACCTGGTTGCTGTTGCGCGGCAGCGGGCCATCGTCGAATGTCAGCACCACCTCATGATCCGCGAGCGGCAGTGTTTCGGCGTACTGCATGGCGCCGAGCCGGGGATGCTCCCTTGGATCGACCACCAGCGTGCGCGAAGTTCCCAGCGCATTCGGATGTCCCGGACAGTCCGCGGCCAGCGCGGCCGGCCCGAAAAGACAGGTGAGGCCAAGGGTAAGGGCCGCCCAAGGTCTCGTCCGAACGCCCCTAAACACGCTGCTCATGAACAGAATACCATTATGCATTGCCGGCCGATCATTACATATTGCGACGCGAATGCAGCCCCAATTGTAAGCCTTTCACAGGCGAATTTGGCGTCAATGCGGTTTGTTGGCAACGGGTGCGGCCGATTTCCGCGTGGGCGACCTAGTGCCCGTTGTCCACGAGATAGTGCCGGCAATTGATATTGCCCAAAGAGATAGCCGGCCGGCCTGTATCGTTAATCAAGTCTTAACGCGCATCGCGGAGTATCGTTGTGCAAGGTGGATTGATTTTCGAATCCTTTCTCGGAGATCGCGGCTGGAATCGGGTCGAGCATGAGACGCCTGCGGCTGAAAGCGGACGGACGGATTGTCGAATTGAGGGATGGGCTGGAGTTTCCGCTCGCCCCCGCAATGGACTTGTCGCCGCCCTTGGCCGCGCCGGACGAAGGTTCCACTGCTGCCGGCGAGGAGACGGCTGCTCCCGCGGTCCGTGATTTGCGCCGTCGCGCCCGACTGACGCAGCTGGAATTCGCAAGCCGGCTTGGCGTTCCCGTCGAGACGATTCGCAATTGGGAACAGGGCAAGCGCATGCCGCGCGGACCAGCCCGCGCTCTGCTTGCCGTGATCGCCCACGCCCCGGAAATGGTATTTTCCGCGCTGGCCAAAACCTGATCGCAAATAAGCTGCAAAAGGCGCAGGCTTGACCGCGGACATTTGATCCCGCGCGATCAATGTTGGCAGTGCCATGGCGGCGGGTCATAATGGGTTCTATTATCGTCGAGATCCCGTGATGCAATTCATCGAGGCCAACGGCGCAAGAATTCCCGCGATCGGGCTGGGCACCTGGGAGCTACGCGGGCGCACCTGCGCGCGCCTCGTCGAGCAGGCGCTAAAGCTCGGCTATCGCCACGTCGACACCGCCCAGATTTATGAGAACGAGCGCGACGTCGGCGAGGGCCTGCGCGCCTCGGGGGTCAGGCGCGACGATATGTTCGTGACTACCAAGATCTGGACTACGCATTTTGCGCCCAACGATCTCGAACGATCGACAAAGGACAGTTTGGCAAAGCTGCGGCTTTCCGAGGTCGATTTGCTGCTGCTGCACTGGCCGAATCCGCAGGTGCCGCTGGCGGAGACGCTTGGCGCGCTGGCGCATGTCAAGAAGCTCGGAATGAGCCGGCATATCGGCGTCTCGAATTTCACAGTCGCCTTGATCGAGGAGGCGACAGCCGTTTGCCCGGAACCTCTTGTCTGCGATCAGGTCGAATATCATCCCTATCTCGATCAGACCAAGGTGCGTGAGGCTTGTGCGCGCCATGGCCTGGCCGTCGTCGCCTACAGTCCGATTGCGAAGGGTCGTATCAAGAACGACGAGACATTGGCGCGAATCGGCCAGGCCCACGGCAAGACCGCAACGCAGGTTTGCTTGCGCTGGCTGGTGCAGCAGAATGTTTCGGCAATACCGCGGACATCAAGGGTCGAACGGCTCTCGGAAAATATCGATATCTTCGACTTCGAGCTGTCGGATGAGGAGATGCGCCAGATCTTTCAGATGGGGAGCGCCAAAGGCAGACTCACCGATTTCGGTTTCGCGCCGAAATGGGATTGAGGAGTGTTGCCAAGGCGCCCTAACTTCCCATCGCTCGCCAGGCGTTGGAGGCGAATTGTCTGCGCCAGGTGACGACCACAACGGCAGCCGTCGTTGCAAACAAGACCCAGGGGCTGACGAACCAGCCGAGATAGCCGAGTGCAAAGAAGAAGGCGCGCTGCCCACGATTGAAATGTCTGCCGGCAGCCTCGAATAATCGCGTCGTCCGGATGACATGCGCCTCGGCTTGGGGAGTGTCGCGCTGACTGGCCGGCGGCATGGAGCCGAGCAGGATGGCGACATAGTTGAACAGGCGGTAGGCCCAGGCGAATTTGAAAAAGGCGTAGATGAAGATCAGGATCAACCCGACGCATTTGATTTCCCAGAGTGCCGGCGAAGGGCTGATGTTGATCGGCAGCGCACTCAGCACGGCCAGCGCCTCATTGGTCGATCGCAACAGCGCCAGCGCGCCGCCGACCGCGAGCAGGCTGGTGGAAGCGAAGAAAGCCGTGCCGTTTTGCAGCGCTGCCATGATCTGCATATCGACCATGCGGGCTTCGCGATCAAGCATGCGCCGGACCCACACTTCGCGATAGACATGCATACGCGCCGAGAGGCTGTCGCGCCCGTATGCCGTATGCTCCAGCGTAAGTGCGTAAACCCCCCATTCCAGGGCGAAGAAGCCGACCGCCAGGATATCGACCAGGTAAGCGCGCATGCATGAGGCCCCCTTCGGGCCGGCGAATGCTGCCACGCATGGTTGATGGCGGCAACCGCCAGCCAATACATCGGGCGCCTTGAACACTGGGCGCGCGCCGTGGCACAGTGCCGCCCGAGCGAGGAGTAGTGTCGCATGACGCTAAAGCTCGTGATCGGCAACAAGAATTATTCGTCGTGGTCGATGCGGCCATGGCTCGCGCTTCGCGCCAACAACATCCCGTTCGAGGAGGTTTTCATTTCGCTCTACACGGGTGAAGCCGACAAGCAGCGGATCCTCGATTTTTCGCGCGCCGGCAAAGTGCCGGTGCTGGTCGATGACGACGTCACGATCTGGGATTCGCTGGCCATCATCGAATACCTCGCCGAACGGTTTCCGAAAAAGCGGTTGTGGCCGGAAGACCCTGTGCAACGGGCGCATGCGCGGTCGATATCCGGCCGAGATGCATTCGGGCTTCGCGGCGCTGCGCAACGAATGCGGCATGAACCTGCATCGGCCGGTCGGCGACAATCGAATTGTCGGCCGAGGCCCGCGCCAATATCGCGCGGATTCAGGAGATCTGGACCGAGTGCCACGCGCGCTACGGCAAGGCCGGGCCGTTCCTGTTCGGCGCCTTTGGCGCGGCGGACGCCATGTTCGCGCCGGTAGTGCATCGCTTCCGCACCTATGCGATCGCGGTGTCGCTGGACGTGCGGCGCTACATGGACACGATGATGGCGTTGCCGGCGTTCCAGGAATGGACCAGCGCGGGCCTTGCTGAAACCATCGTGATCGAGAAGTTCGAGACGGCTCTAGCCGTCGGACGCCACCGATCACGTCATCGAGTTCCCGATTGATTCTTTTTCAGCGGTTCCAATGGAACACTGTAAGTTCACTTTTGTACAATTCGAAGGGAACGAATTCTGTCGTCGCGCGTGATGCATTTGCCTGGGGTGCTTCAGTGGGGTTCAAGGATGATAGGCAGACTGTATCTGGCGCGACAGGCGACGGCGCTTCTCAAATTCGCCACCTCGACAAGGAACCCGCAGCTTGCGGCGGTGCTGGTCGACAAGGCCGCCAAGCTGAAATCGCAAGTCGATGAAATCAGGACCTTCTCGCGACCTCAGTCCCCGGGCCCCCGACGTCGAAACGACATATCCGCGCGAAAAGGCGCGGCTCACGTTTCGAGATCCTGCCCGCGATTCGTCGCTTCGACCTTGACCGAACGCAAAAGCGGTCTGAATTCGAAAACCGACGTCGCGCATTCACCCAAAGGGGGTTCGACCATGGGAATTCTCGATTCACTGGAAAATTCACCTGCATTCAAGGGCGCGCTCGGCCAGCTCGAGGCGCCGTGCTGCCGGTGGTGCTGAGGCGAAGTGCTGGGCAATGGCAGTCAGGGCGGATTGAATGCGATCGTCGCCAAATTGCAGCAGGCCGGCCTCGGCGATCAGGTCAAATCCTGGATCGGCAACGGTCAGAACCTGCCGATCACCGCCGAGCAGCTGCAGCAGGTGCTGGGCAGCGACATGGTCAAGCAATTGGCCGCCAGATTCAACATCCCGGTCGATCAGATCGCCCAGATTTTGGCGCAGCAGCTTCCCAAGGCGGTGGACCACGCCAGCCCGGACGGCAAGCTGCCGCATACCGCCTGAAAATCCACGGCAGGCTCGCCTGGTTTGCCCGGCCCGTTCCGGGCCGGGCCTGTTTGCCTGCCTGAAGCTGACGGTTTCCGGTGCGGCCAGCGGATTTCCGTGCAACTGGCGGTTCGTGTATATCCCACTGAAAAACCTGCAAAATTATCGTATTTGCCATGTGCGGATGTAACTGGCCAAAAAGACGTCGCGCCGTGCTATACAGCCGCTCGTTTTCAGTCGGCCGACGCAAGCGGGACCGTGGGCGAGGCCGACGTTTTGCGTGATGGAGAGGGCGTTGAAGCATAAATACAACGTTGGAGAGACTGTCTATTTTACGGCCAGCAATGTTGCACGTCCGGCCGCCAGCGGAACCTATGAGGTGATCCGCTTGCTTCCGACCGACGGCGACGACTGCCAGTACCGGATCAAGAGCTCGACCGAAGCGTTCGAACGCGTGGCCAAGGAAAGCCAGCTCGCGCTTTCCTGAAATTGTGCGCAACGGACGGGTGAGGTGGATTCCCATTTCGCTCGCCGTCAAAAGGCCCGGTTCGCAGAATTCAAGCTGCGAAAAGCTGAGTGCAGAAGAATCGGCATCCGCTTTTGCCGAATGCATTCTATGCTGCGTTGAGGGACATCGCGCATGAACTGGGCCTGGGCCAACTCGCTCGATCAGATCTGGCGTTCGCCGGCCTTTCCGATGTGGCTGACTTTGGCCGCAGCGGGATTTTTCGGCGTCATCGTGCTGATCACGCTGTTGCGCGCCGAAAAATCGGTGGCGAACGGCGCGCTGACCGTCATCACGCTGCTGGCCGTCGGCATCGCGGTCGCCGCGACCATCCGTGGGTTTGGTTCGGGCGGTCCGGGCATGATCGAGGATCAACCGATCCGGCTCGACTGACGATTGCTGCCTTGCCGGCGTTGTCCTGCATCGACGATATGGCCGGAGAGGCGGTCCTGGCCGCGTGCGAGAAGGCATTGTTCGGCTCTCCCGATGCGGCCGCCGCGGCGCTGTCCTATGCGGCCACGCAGATTACCCGGCTGACCGCATTCGGCGACGTCGCGGCCGCCAACAGGAGCATGACGCCCGAACTGCAGGCGCTGCGCCACGCGGTCGAGCACGACCGCTACGGGCTGATGGCCTAGGTGCTGGCGGTGCGCGACCATTGTACGCCGTCGGACTGTGCCGCGTTCCGGTCGCTGACCGATCGCCGCCAGATCGCGGCGAATATGGACGAGCGGCTCTATGACGGCCTGATCTCGCGTTACGCGCCGACGTGGAATACGCCGCCTGCGCCCGCGCCAGCTGCATCGCCGGTCGCGGCACTGATCCCGGGGGTGCCGACCGGCAGGCCCACCAACGCCGATTTTCCAAGCGCAGCTTCGACCCCGCCGGTCAGCATCATGACGCCGGAGCCGGCGGCGCATCCTCGGCGCCGCGCGCGGCAAACGCCGGCTGCCAATACGCCCTCACCACCACCACGGCCGACGCCTGCGACGTCACCTGCGCTGGCGGCGGCAAAGAAGCAGGCGGCGCCGAAACCTGCACGCACCGCCGCGCCGGTTTCGATCGCTCCTGCGGCGGCGGCTCCGGCAGCCTCGAACGATTGATGCTTCCAAAAGCCCGCGCGGATCGCTAACTTCCGGAAACATGCCGCTTCATCTCATCAAGCTTGCGTCGGCTGCGAGTCCGTGAAGGAACTCAAGGGCTGGGTCGCCGAGCGCATCCAGGCCGCCAAGAAGAAAGGCCTGCCGCCTCATCATATCCACATCACGCGGATGACGCCCAAGCGCGTCGAGGAGCTGCTCGCGGGAGGCTCGCTTTATTGGGTGATCCGCGGCGAAATCGCCGCGCGCGAAAAGCTCATCGCGATCGAGCCGTTCCGCGATCGGGACGGCATCGGCCGATGCCGCCTGGTGATGCAGCCCAAGGTGATCGCGGTGTCGCCGCGGCCGATGCGGGCATTCCAGGGATGGCGGTACTTTACCGAGGATGCGCGCGCCGCCCGATCTCGGCAAAGCCGCGGCGGCCAGCGTCGCCGCGATGCCCGAACCGATGCGCCGCGAATTGCGCGATCTCGGGCTGTTGTAGAAAGCGTGCCGGTCGTTCGGTCGGACTTCAGACCGCCATGTTGTCGATCAGGCGGGTCGTTCCGATCTTCGCCGCGACCAGGATCCGCAACGGCCCTCGCTCGCCGACGTGATCGGCGCGAGCGTTTCGGCATGCCGAACCTCGAAATAGTCCAGCGCAAACCCGGCAGCCGCTGATCATCTCGGCGCCGCCGGCCATCGCGGCTTCGACTGGATCGCCCGCGCGCAGGCGACGAGCGCTTTCCTTCATGGCTCGGAACAGCACCGGCGCGGCGCTGCGTTCCTGCGGCGACAGGTAGACGTTGCGTGAAGACATCGCGAGCCCGTCGCGCTCGCGCACGGTTCTGGAACCGATCACCTTCACGCCGAGGTCGAGATCGCCGCCATCCGCGTCACCACCCGCAGTTGCTGAAAGTCCTTTTCGCCGAAGATGGCGAAATCCGGTCGGCATTGCGTAAACAGTTTGCCGACGACGGTTGCGACGCCGCCAAAGAAATGCGGCCGGAAACGATCCTCGAGGCCGGCGGTAGCCGGTCCTTCGGGAACGATCCGGGTGGCGAAGCCATCCGGGTACATCGTCTTGACGTCGGGATTCCAGATCAGGTCGACGTCCTCGGCCGCAAGCTTGGCGAGGTCGGCCTTCCAGGTTCGCGGGTATGATCCGAAATCCTCCGTTGGCGCAAATTGGGTGGGGTTGACGAAGATCGAAACCACGACCTTCCGGGCGCGGCGCTTGGCCAAGCGGACCAGCGACACATGGCCGTCATGGAGTGCTCCCATGGTTGGCACCAGCGCGATCGTGGCCTTTCTCGCCCGAAGGCCATCGAGCGCGCGGCGTAGCGCGGGGATCGTGCGGACGATCATGGGGCTTGGCGGCGACATCGGGGCTCAATCTGCGGGAGTCGGAAGGCAGAGGGGTCTGCCTTTGCGGCGGGCAGGCCAATTCTATCAAGGCCGGAGCCTTGCCGCCAAGCGCGGCAACGCTTGGGTTGGCATTCCGACGGCAAACTCACTCCCCAAATCAGCGGCACCTGGCCGGCACGGCGTGCACAACGTCCGATTCATAATTAAGGCAGGCCGGATCGCGATTTGTGAGGCCGCTTGCGCATTTAACTTGACCGCGGTCGCGCGTAATTTGAAGATATTCACAGGGGGTCGACGAATGTTGGTGCAGACTAGTCAAGGTCAATCCGGCTCGGCTCATGTCGTTGTATTGGGCAACGAGAAGGGCGGTTCAGGTAAATCGACCACGGCCTTGCACATCGCCGTCGCCCTGATGAAAGCCGGCCAGCGCGTTGCCACCATCGATCTCGATTGCCGCCAGCAAAGCTTCACCCGTTACATCAACAACCGCCGCGCCTGGGCCCACCGCACAGGTCTCGATCTCGAGCTTCCGGTGCATCACTGCATCAAGCTCGGCCAGACCATGCAGATCGCCGACAACGAGTTTTCCGAATTCCAGCAATTCGAGGAGGCGGTGAGGGCGGTCGAACAGACCTTCGATTTTATCGTGATCGATACGCCTGGTTCCGACAGCTATCTGATGCGGCTGGCGCACTCGATGGCGGATACGCTGGTCACGCCGATCAACGACAGCTTTCTCGATTTCGACGTTCTCGGAACCGTCGACCCCGAGACCTATTCGGTCACCGGCGAGAGCCATTATGCCGAGATGGTGCGCGACACGCGGCGCAAGCGCCGCCAGGTTGACGGCGCCAGCTCCGACTGGATCGTCGTTCGCAATCGACTGTCGATGCTGGGATCGCGCAACAAGCAGCTCGTCGCCGACGGATTGAATGAATTGTCGTTGCGGCTCGGCTTTCGCTCGATCGATGGCTTTGCCGAACGGGTTGTCTACCGCGAATTTTTTCCGCGCGGCTTGACCGCGCTTGACGACCTGGACGAGGCGACGCTCGGCACGCGCCCGAACATGGGGCATGTGACGGCGCGCGAGGAAGTGACCAGCCTGCTGCGCCAGCTCAAGCTTCCCCTCGACGAGCGCGGACGTCGCCGCGCGGCCAACCGGGCCGAATGGTTCACCCAGATCGACAAGCCGCTGGAAATTCACGACATATTCGGTGCCTGAACCGCTTCTGGTAAGCTGTTACTGGCGCTGGCAATCGAGCCCGGAGGCGCAACGCTAGTCCCCACTTTACCAGCGCATTGTTTTACCGGGCTTTTACCGAAGTTCTGAACCCATCCTTGATGTCTTGCGTCCAATCGTGGGAACGGGAAACCTTGAGAGTCCCGTTCCGTAAGCATCATGCACCGCACAATGATCGGGCGGTGAAGTCACAATATTTGGTCTTCCCGTCACGTCGGTGTGATCTATATTAAGCATCTGTGACGGCGAAGTCTGGACTTGGAATTCGGGCAATTGAGACGGTTGCACAGAGGACGAACATGAAACGTGGAATTGCGGTTCTGCTTTCGCTGTCGGCCCTGTTTGCGGTGGGTTATTTCACCGCGAGCAAATGGGCGATCCGGCACGAAACCTTGATGTTCCACGACGCGACGCGCGGCAATCGTCCGGTGGAGGTCGATGTCGCCGTACGACGCGACAAGGAATTGCAGGCCAATGCCGGCATGATCAAGTTGCCGGTGGCGATCCTCAATCACGGCAACACCGTCAAATTTACCGAATATTCCTTCCTCGCAAACGTGTTCGCCGCGCGCGGCTATATGGTGATCTCCATCCAGCATGACCTCGCGACCGACGCGCCACTGGTGACGAAGGTCGGCGAACTCTACGTCGGCCGTCTGCCGCAATATCATCGCGGCGTCGCAAACATCCGCTTTGCCATCGACGAAATGAAAAAGGTGCAGCCGAACGCGGACTACGATCATCTGACCATGGTGGGACATTCCAACGGCGGCGACATCTCGATGTATTTCGCCAAAATGTATCCCGACCAGATCAAGAAGGTCGTGACACTCGACAATCTGCGCGTGCCGTTCATGACCGACGGCAGATTCAAGATCATCTCGTTCCGCTCGAAGGACCCCGTCTTCAAGACCTGACCCGGCGTCATTCCGGACGAAGAAATCTGCGAGAAGGCCGGGATTACTGTCGTTCGCACCGGATTTCCAGCACAACGACATGCGCGACACCGGCCGGACGAGGCCAAGGCGTCGATCCAGGGGATGCTCGACAAATTCCTCGACGACGATAGCCCGCTTCGCCCGGTGGACACCAAGGAGCCGCCGGCGATGACCGATGCGGGCCCAGTTGCGCCCTTCGCCCCGGTTTCCCAAAACTGACGACAATTTTCCCGCGCCCTCGAGCGGCCGGTTAAGTCTGGCCATAAGCAGAACATTGACCCGCTCGGGGTCACTGCCCACATAGGGTTGCAGAGAGTAGCGCGAGCATTCATGTCCGGCGAACCGATCAAACCGAAATCCGCCGTACCGGCAGGCCGCAAGGCCGGTTCGTTGCCGGAGGAGAGGCCGTCCGCCTCGGAAGACATTGCTGCCTTCGTCGCCAAGGCGAAAGCGATGTCGCCGCATGCGGCAGGCAGCCGGGGCCGGCTGGTATTTGCGCTCGATGCCACCATGAGCCGGCAGCCGACATGGGATATGGCCTGCGCGCTGCAGGCCGATATGTTTCGCGAGGCGGCAGCGCTCGGCAGTCTCGATATCCGCCTCGTCTATTATCGCGGCCTCAACGAATGCCGCGCCACGGGATGGATTTCCGACAGCGCGCAACTGGCCAAGCTGATGGGCAAGATCGATTGCCGCGGCGGCAACACCCAGATCGGCAAGGTGCTGTCGGAAGCCCGGCGCGAGGCAGTTGCCGCTGGCGTGCGTGCGGTGGTGTTTGTCGGCGATGCCATGGAGGAGAACGTCGACGAGCTCTGCGTCAAGGCCGGCGAGCTCGGCCTGCTCAAGGTGCCGGTGTTCATGTTTCAGGAGGGACACGACGCCGTCGCCGAGCAGGCGTTCCGGGAGATCGCGCGGCTGACCGGTGGTGCGTGGTGCCGGTTCGATCCCGGCGCGGCGGCACAGCTGCGCGAGCTGTTGCGCGCGGCCGCAGCCTATGCTGCCGGCGGTCGCGAGGCGTTGCTGCGGCTGTCGAAGAGCGGAAGCGGCGCGGCCAAATTGCTTGGCCAGATGAAGTGATCGTCGACCGCGGCACGTTTAGCCTGCTTGAAGTGGCCGTTCGGAGCTACCCCACCGTGGCGGCTTTCGCTACCGCGTCGAGCGCTGCCGACAGATCGCCGATGGGGGCCTCGGTTCCGCTCAACCCATGTCGTTTCGCAAGCCACGCCGGATCATTGTAGGAAAGCCAGGTATCGCCCGACGCATCCTGCCAAACCAATGCCTTGAGCGGCAGATCGATTCCGATGGTCTGGACTGATTGCATCAGCGGCGTGCCGCCCCTGGCATTTCCAAAGATCAGGACTTCGGTCGGGTCGCAGCGACAGACCGACGGCGGACGCGCCGGCTGAGTGATCGATCCGGGCAAACACCGTCATGCCCTTTGCCTTTACCGCGGCCTCGAGCCTGTTCATGGTTTCTTGCGGCCCGTGGCTGCTCTTGATGGTCGTCAATCCCTGCGCCGCCATTTCCACGCTCCGTCACTGCCGGGCCACGTTTCGACTTGCGGATAGTAGACTTCAGGATAATGGCCGCATGCCCGCAACGCCAACGAGCTTTTTGTGACAGCCAGCCATTTGGGTAGTCAGACCGCATGCTTTTTATCGCTCGCCCGCACTATATTGGAGCCATGCCCACACTGATTGCCGGCGTCGTCGCCGTTATCGTTCTCTATTCGCTGCTGCAGATGTTCCGCGCGGCCAATCCGGTCGTTCTTGCCCGCGCGCTCAAGATCGTTGGCGGCGTCGTGGCGCTCGCGGTCGCGGCGTTTACCGGTATCAGGGGCGAACTCGCGGTCGCCATCCCGCTCGGCATCTTCGGCGCGGGGCTACTCGGCTGGTCGCCGTTCGGACTCGGGTTCAGCAATATCGGCGGATTGTTCGGCATCGGCGAGCGGGCAACGTTCCGCCGGACAGACCTCGCGTGTGCGCTCCCAATTCTTCGACATGACGCTCGATCACGACACCGGCAGCCTGTCGGGCCGGATCGTGGCCGGACCTAATGCCGGCCATTCACTGGAGGAATTCGAACTTGCCGCAGTTGCTGGAGATGATTCCGGCAACTGGATGCCGAAAGCGTGCCGTTACTTGAAAGCTATCTGGACCGCCGGTTTCCCGCCTGGCGTCAGAACGCGCAAGCTGACGCGGCAGGGGGGCAGCGCCGCGCGTCGCCGAGCGGCAAAATGACGGACGAGGAGGCCTATCAGATCCTTGGCCTGCAGCCGGGGGCGGGGCGCGACGAGATCGGCCGTGCTCATCGTGCGCTCATGAAGAAACTGCATCCCGACCAAGGGGGGTCGACGTACCTCGCCGCCCGTGTAAACGAGGCCAAGGAAGTTTTGCTTCGCACGCATCACAACTAACTCCGGCACGCCATCAACGCTGACAAACGTGAGCCGCTTCTCTGTCTTTTTCCGGTCGACGCCCATTGCCGCCCGCCGTTGTCCGGCGTGGTCGATCGTTCATCCCAAGAGATTTAACCGCAAAATCTTGACGAGAAGTTTGCAAGGGCCGGCTTTACGCGGCCCCCGGAGGCATCAAGAAAGGCTTGGTCGATCAATTCCGAACGGTAATGCAGGAAATGTCGCTGCGCTTGAGGGTCCGGCACACCGCTTCGGCCTGGTCGCGGTCGAGGCCGGCAAAGCGGGCCCGGAACAGCTTTCTGTCGCCCTTGGCGACGACCGGCTCGGTGAAGGGATCGGCCTTGTTGAGCAGGCCATGGGCCTGGCTGCGGGCGGCTTCGATGCGCTGCCGCGCTTCGCCTTCGCGTCTCAAGCGCGCCGACCTGAATGATCCATCCGGTGTGGATCACCTCCGGCTTGGCGGGGTCGCTCTGCGGCCGGGATTGTGGCTGCATGCGCGGGGAGGGATCGGCGTAGGCCATCGCCTGCGAGGGGGAAGGGGGTGGAAGGCTCGATGCCGGCAATACGCCGAGGATGCCGTTTCCGGTGCCGTGGTTGGCCGGCTGCGGCGGCATCTCGGCTCTGGCTGCTTCCGGCTTTCCGGTGTCGGTCTTGCCGGTATCGCCCTTGCCGGTCTCAGCTTTGGCGACGACCGCGTTCGATGTCTCCGGCACTTCCGACCCGAGCCGGTATGGCGCTGGTGACAGGGGTGGCCGGCTGCGCCGGGCCGGCGGCGGCCAGCTTGATCTGACCGGCCTTGATCTGGACCGTCTTGACCCTGACCGGCTTCATCGGTTCGGAGGAACCGGGGATCGCCGCGATCGGCTGGGTCTGAATGACGCCGCTGGTCAGCGGTGCCGGCTCGGACTTGGCTTCGGACTTCGGTTCCGACTTGGGTTCGGGCTTCGGCGGGACCACGGCCGCCGTGACAATGGGGGTCGCTGTTCGTGACGCCGCCGCCAGGCGCGAGGCCGGCGCGGCAGCCTGCTCGGCGGGGGCGACCTGGGCTTGAACGGTTTGCGCGGGCTGCGCCGTGGCTTCGGCTTCCGCCACATCCGCATTGGACTCGGCCTGGATTGCGTTCGGTGATCGCCGCCACGGTCCGCCTGGTCGAGGCTTTTTCCAGATTTTCAGCAAGCAGGTTGCGCATGATCGCATCGCGCGAGCCGCCGCTGCGGCCGCCCATCACCACGCCGACCAGATGGCGGTTGCCTCGGCGCATCGACGTCACGAGATTGAAGCCGGAAGCGCGGGTGTAGCCGGTCTTGATTCCGTCGACGCCTTCGACGGTGCCGAGCAGATGATTGTGGTTGGAGATCGAATGGCCGCGGAAATTGAACGCCACCGTCGAGAAGTAGCGATAATAGCGGGGAAAGCGATCCTGGATGGCGCGGCCCAGAGTTGCCTGATCGCGCGCGGTGGTCACCTGGTCGTCGTCGGGCAGGCCGGATGCATTGCGATAGACCGTCTTGCTCATGCCGAGCATGCGCGCCTTGCGGGTCATCAGCTTGGCGAAATCGTCTTCATCGCCGCCGATGGCTTCGGCGATCACGACGGCGGCGTCGTTGGCCGAACGCGTCACCAGCCCCTTGATGGCGTCTTCGACGCGGATGGTCTGGCCAGGGCGCAATCCGAGTTTGGTTGGCGCCTGATCGGCGGCGTGATCGGAGACCGGCATTTCCGTGTCGAGCTTCATCTTGCCGGCGTCGAGGCGCTCGAACAGCAGATAGAGCGTCATGATCTTGGTGAGCGAGGCGGGATGGCGGCTCGCGTCGGGATTGTTCGAGGAAAGCGTCGCGCCGGAGTTGGCGTCTACGATGATCGAGGAGAACGCCGGGCTATAGCTCTCATGCGTCTCTTGATGGTAGTGACGCACATAATGGTGATGCCGGTAACGGCGCGCCTCGGCAGTGTCGGTGGTGAAGGTGACCGCGGTGGTGAGCGCGACGAACCCGAAGAAGCAAGCCCGCAAAACACGCGAGGACGCCAAGGTTGTGCGAAGCATGAACTTCCCCGTCCCAATTTCTGCCTTGATCACCGGTTCGTGAGGCCAAATTATGCCCAACGGCCGGCAACCTTCCCTGTTCAGAAACCGGCATAGGGCGCTTATTCCGCCCGGCCGGCCGACCAGTCCGCTATTCTAGCTAAGACGCTGTTCACAAACAGATTTCGGATGCTTGCCCGGAACCGGACAAGGCCGGGAATCAGGTTAGGTGCGAGGGGTTTCGAAAAGATTAAGAAAAGCTTGCGTAGAGCCCCGGTATTCGCGGGAAATAAGCGATTGTGCATTGCACAAAATCCCTTGACTTTTTTGTGCGCTGCACTATATAAGCTTTGTCAGGGGGCCGGGACCTCCGGGCAGTCGGTAGACATTAGTCTGGGAAAGGGAATCCATCATGGTCAAGGTTGAAGACATGCAGAATTACGGAAAAGAGCAGTTTGAGACGGTCGTTGCCTCCGCGACGAGCCTGCAGAACGGCTTTCACGCCATCGCAAGCGCCTACGGCGATTACACCAAGAAGTCCTTTGATGACGCGAAATCGTTCGTGGAGAAGCTGTCCGGCGTGAAGTCGCTGGACAAGGTGATCGAAGTGCAGAGCGAATTCGCGAAGTCCTCCTACGAGACGTTCGTGGCTGAGTCGCAGAAGATTGCCGGCCTTTACGGCGATCTCGCCAAGCAGACCTTCAAGCCGCTGGAAGGCATCGTGTCGAAGTTCGGGCCGGCTGCCAGCCACTAATGGCAGCCCGGTTTCCGCCAAGTTTCAAAAAGCCCGGCCGTTTGGCCGGGCTTTTTCTTGCCCTGGGGCCCCTGGGATCCCCAAAATCCGTCGGCGGCCCCTCGCGAAAATAAATTTTAGCCAATGGCATGTCGCCGGCGTTGCCAATGGCGCCCGGCGCGGCCTCTCTTGCTTTGTCAAATCCACCCGGATTGATTAACCTTTGCCGGTTGCCGATCCGGGAATCGGTCTGTTGCAAGCTGGCCTTACGTAATACCGGCGAGCTTGCGGCAAAGCGAAGGTAGACCCATATTCTCGCAGTCGATCCAGCAATGGGTCAGGCCGGAACGGCGATCTGGAAGGGTGTCCGGGATTGATCGATGGCTCCCAGGCGGGAACATCGTCCGGTTATCGTCTAGTTTTCCATGGGGACTTCAAACGCCTGTGCCATGTTACGATTGATTACCAGACCTGATCCCTTCGTGCCGTCGGCCGCCACCTTCTCCCCCCGAATGGGCAATGATGAGAACCGCGTCGGCGGAGCCGGTGGTCCCGCCACATCCGTTATCGCCAAAGTCAAACCGAAAACAAAGCGGCCCAATCTTTATCGCGTCCTGATATTGAACGACGACTACACGCCGATGGAATTCGTCGTTCACGTGCTGGAGAAATTCTTCCAGAAGGATGTCGAGGCCGCGACCAAGATCATGCTGCACGTACATCATCACGGTATCGGGGAGTGCGGCGTGTTCACCTATGAAATCGCCGAGACCAAAGTGACGCAGGTGATGGATTTTGCGCGCAAGCACCAGCATCCCCTGCAATGCGTGATGGAAAAGAAGTAACGCCACGCGTAACCCGCCTTGAAAATCGGAACGGGTTTTGCATCTATCCAGCAGGTAAACCCGGAAAAACACGGGTAACCCTTAATAAATCACGAGAGCGTGCGGGGAGAACCGGCTTGCTCGCGGGAACCGATCTTTCGCCATAACTATAGCCATGATCGGATGTAACTATATATGACAAAGGTTGTTGTTGCCTGACCGGGCGACGGCGATCATGATGGCGGGGGCCACAGAGGACGCGAATGCCGACTTTTTCCCAAAGCCTAGAACAATCCCTGCATCGTGCGCTGGCGATTGCGAACGAGCGTCATCATCAATACGCGACGCTTGAACACCTTCTGCTGTCGCTGATCGATGACTTGGATGCGGCGGCCGTCATGCGCGCCTGCAGCGTCGATCTCGACAAGCTGCGTACCAGCCTCGTCAATTATCTCGAAACCGAGTTCGAAAACCTGGTTACCGACGGCGCCGACGATGCCAAGCCGACGGCCGGTTTCCAGCGCGTGATCCAGCGCGCGGTAATTCACGTTCAGTCGTCGGGACGCGAGGAGGTCACCGGCGCCAATGTGCTGATCGCGATCTTCGCCGAGCGCGAGAGCCACGCCGCCTATTTCCTGCAGGAGCAGGACATGACCCGTTACGACGCGGTCAATTACATCAGCCACGGCATCGCCAAGCGGCCGGGGGTATCCGAAGCGCGACCGGTTCGCGGCGTCGACGAAGAGACCGAGACCAAGGGTAACGAGGATTCCAAGAAGAAGGGCGAGGCGCTCGAGACCTATTGCGTCAACCTCAACAAGAAGGCGCGCGACGGCAAGATCGATCCGGTGATCGGACGAAATTCCGAGATCAACCGCGCCATCCAGGTGCTATGCCGCCGGCAGAAGAACAATCCGCTGTTCGTCGGCGAAGCCGGTGTCGGCAAGACTGCCATCGCCGAAGGGCTCGCCAAGCGCATCGTCGACAGCGAAGTGCCGGAAGTGCTGTCGGCCTCCACCGTGTTCTCGCTCGACATGGGCACGCTTTTGGCCGGCACCCGCTATCGCGGCGATTTCGAAGAACGGCTGAAGCAGGTGCTCAAGGAACTCGAGGCGCATCCGAACGCCATCCTGTTCATCGACGAGATCCATACGGTGATCGGCGCGGGCGCCACTTCGGGCGGCGCGATGGACGCGTCCAATCTGCTCAAGCCGGCACTGGCTTCGGGCACGATCCGTTGCATGGGCTCGACCACCTACAAGGAATACCGCCAGCATTTCGAGAAGGACCGCGCGCTGGTGCGCCGGTTCCAGAAGATCGATATCAACGAGCCGACGGTGGAAGACGCGATTGCGATCCTCAAGGGCCTGAAACCCTATTTCGAGGACTACCATCGGCTGAAATACACCAACGAGGCGATCGAGGCCGCGGTGCAACTGTCGTCGCGCTACATCCACGACCGCAAGTTGCCGGACAAGGCGATCGACGTGATCGACGAATCCGGCGCGGCGCAGATGCTGGTCGCGGAGAACAAGCGCAAGAAGACCATCGGCATCAAGGAGATCGAAACCACGATCGCGACCATGGCGCGGATTCCGCCCAAGAGCGTGTCGAAGGACGATGCCGAGGTTCTCAAGCACCTCGAGCAGACCTTGAAGCGCGTGGTGTTCGGCCAGGACAAGGCGATCGAAGCGCTTTCGGCCTCGATCAAGCTGGCGCGGGCGGGCTTGCGCGAGCCGGAGAAGCCGATCGGCTGTTACCTGTTCTCGGGTCCGACCGGCGTCGGCAAGACCGAGGTGGCCAAAGCAGCTCGCGGCCTCGCTCGGCGTCGAGCTGATCCGTTTCGACATGTCCGAATATATGGAGCGGCATACGGTGTCGCGCCTGATCGGCGCGCCTCCCGGCTATGTCGGCTTCGACCAGGGTGGACTGCTCACCGACGGCGTCGACCAGCATCCGCATTGCGTGGTGTTGCTCGACGAAATCGAGAAGGCGCATCCGGATCTCTACAACGTGCTGCTGCAGATCATGGATCATGGCCGGCTTGACCGACCACAACGGCAAGCAGGTCAATTTCCGCAACGTGATCCTGATCATGACCACGAATGCAGGCGCGGCCGACCTTGCGCGCCAGGCCTTCGGCTTCACCCGCAGCAAGCGGGAAGGCGACGATCACGAAGCAATCAACCGGCAGTTCGCGCCGGAATTCCGCAACCGGCTCGATGCCATCGTCTCGTTCGCGCATCTCAATGCCGAGGTGATCGGCATGGTGGTGGAGAAGTTCGTGCTGCAGCTCGAGGCGCAGCTCGCCGACCGCGACGTCACAATCGAGCTGTCGGAACCGGCCAAGGCGTGGCTGGTGCAGCACGGCTACGACGAGCAGATGGGCGCGCGGCCGATGGCGCGCATCATCCAGGAGCACATCAAGAAGCCGCTTGGCCGACGAGGTGCTGTTCGGCAAGCTTAAGGGCGGCGGGCACGTCCGCGTCGTGCTTGGTGAAGGACGAGGCGGCGGCGGAAGCGGCGAAGGAAAAGATCGGCTTCGAGTTCGTCGAGGGACCGGTCACGCCGAAGCCGGAGAAGCTGCCGGGCACGCGCAAGCGCACAATTCCGCGCAAGCCGAAACCGAGCGGTCCGAGCGGCGGATCGAAGGGCCCGGCTTCGCGAGGCCCGCTGGTCAAGGTCTGAGCAGGGGACAACAACAGAACAGAAGGCCGGCGCGTCGAAAGACCGCCGGCTTTTTTGTTGGGAGAATGCGAGTAGGATAGCCACGTGAGGGAACGCAAATGATCATCGAAAATCAGGCCATGGTGACGGATGCGGTTATTGAAGCCGTCTCCCGCGTGGATGATCCGCGGCTTCGCGAGATATTGCTGGCGTTGGTGCGGCATCTGCACGGCTTCGTGCGCGAAGTACGGCTCACCGAACGCGAGTTCCAGGAAGCGGTCCGCATTATCGTGGCGATTGGACAGAAGACAACGGCCTCGCACAACGAGGTCGTGTTGATGGCGGGTTCGTTGGGCGTGTCGTCGCTCCTCTGCCTGCTCAACAACGGCAACCGCGGCCAGACCGAAACCCAGGCCAACATGCTGGGCCCGTTCTGGCGGGACGATCAGCCGCCGTGCGCAAGCGGCGATACGCTGGTGCGCTCACCGACGCCGGGTCCGGGACTTTTCGTTCGTGTTTCGCTCGAAGATGCAAACCGCAACCCGGTCGCGGGAGCGGAGGTCGATGTCTGGCATTCCTCGCCTGAGGGCCTCTACGAGAATCAGGATCCCAAACAAGCCGAGATGAATTTGCGCGGGCGGTTCGTTTCCGATCCTGCAGGGCGCTTTGATTTCCGAAGCGTGAAGCCCGCGGGCTATCCAATTCCGATCGATGGCCCGGTCGGCGAACTGGTGCGGGCAACCCGTCGCCACAACTTCCGGCCGGCGCATCTGCACTTCATGGTCTACAAACCCGGTTTCAAGACGCTGGTCTCGCAAATCTATTCGCCCGACGACGAACATATTGATTCGGATGTGCAGTTTGGCGTCACAAGAGCCCTGATCGGCGATTACATCCGCCATGACGAGCCATCGCGTGAGCTGAGTTTTGCCGCGCCCTGGTATTCCCTCGACCAGCGTTTCACGCTTGAGCCGGGCGAGGCGCGGCGTCCGGTGGCGCCTATTAGGGCCAAGCTATCGGCGAGGTGACGAGGTTGATATGCAAGCCCGGTATCTTGCTCGACGAAGTTATCGAATGAAACGGTTCGCTTCCATCGGAGCGGTTTCACTCGCCATGTCGCATTTAGCATTTGGCAACGCATCTTCGGCTCTCGCCCAGGCCGGCAGCGTTGGCGGCACCATCGGCAAACAGGACAAGTCCATATCCGGGGGAGCGGAGGTGGACGGGCCGCGTGCGGCGCCTGTTCCGAGGCGGCCGGCTGCGAAGACGCAAGAGACATCACCGTGCAAAGGGCTAGTGGGGGCTTGGACATTCTCGAATGGGATTGGGGTAGTCTTCAAAGCCGGTGGAGACTTGTCTTCTACAAACGACGATGTCGGCAAATGGACATGCGAAGGCGGCATGGTCGCTGCGCACTGGCGGAAATGGACTGACCACTATGTCATTTCGTCCGACGGAACTCATATGTCCGGAAACAGTGGGCTACTCAACATGGCGCTGACCGCAACGAGAAATTGACTGCCGATGATTTCCGCATCCGAAGTGTGATGTCGGTCACGGTGGGGCGGCCGGACTCACAATTATTGTGCCCGCTGGCTTGGATGCTAGGGTTCGGCAGGTTGCCGGTTTGGGGATTGGGGATGCGCACCGTCGGGGCCATTCTTTTGGCCGTTTGCTCGACTTGGCTTTTCAGCCAGCCGGCATTCGCCGAGAAGCGCGTGGCGCTGGTGATCGGCAACTCGGCCTACCAAAACGTCGTCCGGCTCGCCAATCCGGCCAACGATTCGGAAGCGATGTCGGCAGTCTTCAAGAAAGCCGGCTTCGATGTCGTCGAACTCAAGCGCGACCTCAATGTCAGCGAGATGCGGCGCGCGCTGCGCGATTTCTCCGACAGCGTTCGCGACGCCGATGTCGCCATCGTCTACTTCGCGGGACACGGCATCGAGATCAACGGCAGCAACTATCTGATCCCGGTCGATGCGGTGCTTGAACGCGACATCGACGCGTTCGACGAGGCGATTCCGCTGGATCGGATATTGACGGTGATCGAGCCCGCCAAGCAGCTTAGGCTCGTCATTCTGGACGCCTGCCGCGACAATCCCTTCAACAAGAACATGAAGCGCATGATCGGCTCGCGCGCCATCGGGCGGGGTCTTGCCAAGGTTGAGCCGGAAAGCCCGAACACGCTGATTGCCTTCGCCGCGAAGGCCGGATCGACCGCATCCGACGGCGACAGCACGAACAGCCCATTCACCGCCGCGCTCGTCAAATTTCTGCCGAGGCCAGGTCTCGATCTGCGCAAGGCCTTTGGTTATGCCCGCGACGACGTCCTGAAGGCCACCAACAACAAGCAGGAACCGTTCATCTACGGCTCGCTTGGCGGGGACGACGTGGCGCTGGTGCCGGCTGCGGACAAGGCGACACCCGAGGCAGCCAAACCGCTCGATGACGCAACGCATGAACTGGCGTTCTGGGAATCGATCAAGAACGACAAGAACCCCCAGCTTTTTCAGGCCTACCTCAACCGCTACCCGAAAGGCATCTTTGCCGATATTGCGAAAATCAACCTGCAACAGCAAAAGACCGCGGCGCTGAATTCAGCCAGCATCGATCAACCCAACGACAAGGTCGAACTCAAAGACCCCGCATTGCTTCATGAAGTTCGCGAGCGGCTCTATGAGCTCAATTTCGATCCAGGTCCGTTCGACGGGCCGATGAGCGCTGAGGCTCGTCAGGCCGTTCGTGAATTCGAACAAGCCAACAAACTCGCTTCCACCGGCGAAGTCACGCAAGGCCTGTTGCGGCGGTTGCGCGACATCAGCGGCCTGAAGCCGTGGGGCGCGATCGTCTATTCGAAGACGACCAACAAATGGGGCATGGCTTGGGCACTGGATACGCGGAGGGCAGCTGTATCGAGCGCCCGGGCTTCCTGTGGCGACGCAGCGCAATGCTCGGTCGAGATCAGTTTCTTCGGGACCGAATGCGGCGTCTTTGCCTATTCGGAGTCCAGTTGGGCCATCGTTGCCCGTGCCGATATGCAGAAAGCCAAAGAGAGCGCGCTCTCCGATTGCCGCAAGAAGGGCAAGGCGTGCCGCGTCGTCGCATCAGTTTGCGCCGACGGCGCGCAGCGGGTGAGCGGGGCGAATTAGTCAGGTCGAATCGGCTGTCTGGAATAGGTTTTCGATAGGAGAGGCCCGTGTATCGTTTCACCCTATGCGCTCTGGCCCTTGCGATGTTCTCGCTACAATGCATCGCGCAGGTGCAGCCGGGGAGCATAGGCGGAACCATCGGAAAAACCGATAAGTCGATTTCGGGTGAAGGCCAGCCCGCCCCACCCGAGCCGAGATCAAAGCGTTCTGTGAGAGCTCGCGATTCGGACAAAAACAGTTCTGCTGACGGTGACAATAGAGGGGGTCCGAAAGTTTATTCAAATCCAACGCTCAACGGACTCCGCGTCGATTGGTGCGCCGGTGAAAGCTTTCCGGGTAGTTGCGGACAGCCCGCCGCCGACGCCTGGTGCCGTAGCAAAGGACTTTCTCATTCCACATCGTTCGCTTGGGAGTATCACTCGCCAGTAATCAGAATTGTCTCACGGACCAAATGTGATGGATTTTGTGGTGCCTTTACGAAGGTCGTATGCGAGTGAGGGCTGCGTCTCAGGTTGGCCGCGTCGCTTATGCCTTACCTGATCAACCCCGCAAGCCGCGGCAGCGCCAGGCTGATCTCGGGGATGCAGATGATCAGCAGGAGGCCGGCGAACAACGCCAGCATGTAGGGCACGTAGGTGCGGAAGTGCTGGCCGACATTCAGTTTAGCAAAGCGCAGCGCCATCAGAAGTCCGACGCCCATCGGCGGCAGGAACAGACCCGATGCCGACGGCCGCCGTCTGCACGATGTTGAAGTGGATCGGGTCGATGCCCATCGCCTCCGAGATCGGAAACACCACGGGGATGAGGACGACCGCGGCCGGCAGTCCCTCCAGCACCATGCCGAACAGGCAGCTCATCACGGCGGTTCCGATCAGAAACAGCCAGGGATGTCCCTTCAGCGGCCCGAGCAACTCGCCGAGCAATTGCGGCACGCCGCTCACGCCCATCAGATATTGGTAGACGGAGGCAACCGCGAGCAGGAACACTACGGCGGCGGTGAGGATTGCGCTGTCATAGGCGATCCGGCCCATCTCGCGCCAGGAGACGTTCCGGTAGTAGAGCTTGGCGGCGAGGAAGGCGTAGCCCGCGACCACCGCGCCGGCTTCGGTCGCAGTGATAATGCCGAAGATGAAGCCCGCAAGAATGACGAACGGCACCACCATCGGCACGGCGGCGTGCAGCGCGGCCTGACCGAGGCGCTCGAGGCTTGGCCTGGTATCGACCGGCCAGTCGTTCTGGCGCGCGCGGAGGTAAACCACCGCCATCAGGCACAGCATGATGACCATGGCCGGGACGAAGCCCGCGACAAACAGCGCTACCGCCGAAGTGTTGGTCACCTGCGCGATCACGATCATGAAAATCGCCGGCGGCACCAGCATGCCCATCGCGGTCCCGGCCGCAATCAGCGAGGCTGAATCGCGCGGGTCGTAGCCGGCCTTGGAGAGCGGCGGCATCAGCGCAGAGCCAAGCGCCGAGACCTCCGCCATTTTCGATCCGCAGATGTCGGAGAAGAAATACGCCACCACGATCACCGACATGCCGAGCCCGCCCTTGACCCAGCCGATCAGGGCGCGCGCCAGTTCCACCAGCGCATGACTCATGCCGCAGCGTTCCATTAGATTGCCGGCAAAGACGAAGGCGGGAATGGCGAGCAGCACCCAGCTCTGCGATCCCGATACCAGCGCCGAGGAAAGCTGCTGCATTGGATAGCCGCCGATCCAAAGCCCCGCGATGCCGGCAACCGCGAGCGCGAACACGATCGGCATCGAAAGCAGGATCAGGACAACGAAGATGGCGGCAACCGTCGCTAGCAGCATGGATGGCCGGCCTCAGTGCTGGGGATCGCCATGCGGCAGCCGGCGAGATCATCATCGCCAGGGCATAGATCGCGATCAGAAGGCCGCCGATCACCGAAGACGCGTAAAGCCAGGCGAGATTGATCTCGAGCCCGGGCGTCGTCAGCGTTCGGTTGAGCAGGCAGAGTTTGACGCCGAACCAGGCCACCAAAAGGCCGACGCTGACAATCAGCGCATGGTTGATACGATGGATCCAGAGCTGCGCCGAATGTGGAAGGCGATGCACGAACACCGAAAGCGAAAAATGCGAACGCGACTGGATCCCGATCGCCGCACCGATCAGCGTCAGCCAGGCCAGCGAGAGTTCGCCTACTTCCTCGACCCAAGTAAAAGGTACGGGGTCGACATCGAGCCAATTGGTGATGGCGCCGACGAAATAGCGCAGGATGACGCCGAGCAGGAGGTTGACGATGGCAAGGATGATCAGTGCCGTGACCGCGAATTTCGGGACGGCTGAGAGAAAACGCAGCATGCTCGATGGCATCCCGGCTGTGATGGGTGGCGAGGTGCCGAAGAGCCGGTCGACGGCCGGCTCTTCGGCGTTGCGTCTGAGACTTAAGCCTTGAAGCCCTCGATCTCGTCCCACAGGGCGCCGTACTGGCTCTTGTAGGCCGGCCATATCTTCTGTTGCGCCACTTTGCGGAATTCCTCGATTTTAGCTTCAACCACGGTCATGCCGAGCGGCTCAAGCTCCGCTTTGGCTTTGGCAAAATTGTCGACTGACTCGGTCACCTCGCGGATTTTTACCTGCGCAGCGCGCGCAAGCTCCATGACCAGCTTTTGCTGATCGGGCGTCAAACCGTTCCAGATTTCGAGATTCATCACCGCGTTGGTCGGGCCATAATTGTGATAGGTGAGAGAGGCGTATTTCGACACTTCGTAGATTTTCAGCGCCTTCATGTTGACAATAGGCAGGTCGCCGCCGTCGATCACGCCCTGTTTAGCAGCGGTGACCACCTCGCCATACGCCATCGGCACGGCATTGCCGCCTAGGCCGTTGATGGTGTCGCCGAAAATCTTTGCCTGCTGGACGCGGATTTTCAGGCCCCGCAGGTCCCTCGGCTCGACGATCGGCTTCTTCGAAGTCCAGAAATGGCGAAAACCGTAATCGAAATAGCAAAGCACCTTGAGCTTGTACTTGTCCTCGATCTCCTTGGAGAGCTTGTCGCCGATCTGCCCGTTGAGCATGGCGTAGGCCGAGTTGTAGTCCTTTACCAGATAGGGCACGAGCAGCGCGCCCATCTCCGGAAACACCGTTGCGGCCGCTCCGGCCGGGCTCCCCATCGCGACGCTTCCGGACTTCACCGCGTTCATGATCTCCAGTTCCTGCGGGATCAGGGTCTTGCCGAAGAACTGCATCTCGAGCGCGCCGTTTGACCGCGCCGTCAGTTCCTTCGCCATCCAGTCGAAGGCAACCGCAGCCGATTCCGGAACGGCGTTGATGTGCGCGAATACCAGTTTCTTCGGCAGGGCTTGAGCAAACGCGGGCGCGCGGCCGGTGGCGAGAATGCCGGCCATGCCGGCGCCGGCTCGCAGAAGCGTGCGGCGGCTGAGCGCGATGCGGCCCGACGGAGCTACTGACATGAGGTTCCTCCAAAGGTCTTTTTTGTTGCAGTTTGGCAGCCGGGCAGGGGATGGCCGGCCGGTTCGACGTCGAGCTTACAGCATAGCGGGCGCCTTGCCAGCGCCGATGTTGGGTGCTCGTTTGCCGCCGCAGCATCGTACGCTGGGCGCTGCTGCCACCTGATCGTGAGCGTCGGCTACTTCTGCGACTGCATGGACCGCCGCCCTAGTGCGCGCTAAGTCGCCGCACTTCCCATGGCAGGATGATTTTCCGGAAGATCACCGGGTCCGGCCACGTCCCGGGGGTGCGCCCCATATGCCCGCCGGCCGGATTGATCCAGGCCTCTCGCGGTTCGCTGCCGCTGTTGAGCAGAAGCTCGAGATCATCGATCGGCACCTGAGTGTCCTTCGTTCCGCCTACCACCAGGATCGGCGCGGTAGGTTTTCCAAGCAGGCCCTGCGCCTGCAGCGACATCTTCGGCAGGAACGCGATCAATTCGTCGGCGGATTTCATGCCATACACGAACTGGTTCGCCGGGAGCAGGTCGAACAAATATTCGCGGGTGTACATCCGGCCGCGGAAGAAATCGGGCTGGAACGTGCGGTGGATCGGGGGCGATTGCGCAACGACGCCCGCGAGACGTTTGGCTTCGGTGTGGGCGAGCTTTGCGGCCCAATAGGCGCCAAAGCTCTGGCCGTGCGCGACGATGCGGTTCTTGTCGATCTCGGGCCGTGTTGCGAGATAGTCGAGCACGCGCGAATAGATTTCGTCGGCGGCTTCGTCCGCCTTGCGCGGTGCCTGTCCGGTGCCGGGACTGTCGACCGCGAAGAAGCCGATGCCTTGCGAAAGCGCTGCCGCGTAGGTTTCGGCGACGGTTTCCTTGCGGCTGTCCAAACCCGAAATCGCGAGCACCAGCGGCACGGGCGCGAGGCGCATTTGCGGGCAGGCGCAAATAGCCGACAATTTCCTTGCCTTCATAAGGGATGCGCACGACTTCGAGCGGCGGGTCGAAATAGCGGGCGTGCGCTAGATAGGCGTCGATCGCCCGCTGATAGGCGGCTTGTTTGCCTGGGGAGGTCGGCGCCGGCCATTGCCCAAAATAATAAAGCCGCCAGGCGCGGACGAAATTGGCATCGGCTTCCTTAGGGTCGGTCGCCGCTTTTGCTTTTGCCATGTAGCCGTCGGCAACCGCGCTCCAGGCGGCCGCCCATTCGTCCGGATCGCGGCTGTTGATGCGGCCGAGCGCATCGACGGCGTCGACCGGCTGAATGCCCAAGACGGGGTACGCGCCGGTCTGTGCGCGTGCGAGCGTTTCGGTCTTGATCTCGTCGATGGTGCGGTCCGCCGTCTGCGCCGACACGGTCTCGCTCGCCAGGCACGTCAGCGCGGCGATGAAAGCAAATGAAGCTGCACGCATGGCCTTTCGAACGTCCTCCCCCTTGCAAAGTGCACGATTATGGGCAGGAGAGGGGAGGTGTACAAGCGACGATGTCGAGGGTGCCTCTCAGCCCTCGCCGATCAGTTCCTTGATGCGGCGCTGGAGCTCGCGCTTTTTCTTTTCGCTCTTGCGCAGGCGCTCGGCGAGATCGGAGCCGGGCAGTTCGTAAGGTGACGTGAACGCGACGCCGACGAAATTGTCGCGCCACCAGATGATCCTGGCGAGAAACGAGCGGCCCTTGCGCGCGATCGTCAGCCGCATCGGACTCCTTGGGGAGGGCGATGCTGTTCTCGAATTCGAGATGTGCGCCGTTCTCGGAGATGTTGCGCACCACGCAGTCCGTCGATTCGCTGGCGATCGCCGATCTCGGCGACCCCGCCATAGATAACTTTGTCGCGCGCGCTCTGGCGTCGATCCGGCATCGAAAAGCTCCCAAGAGGACCAGTAGGACTTTTACGCGGCTTTGCCGTCCGCGAAAGCCCGGCCCGGGCAAAATGCGGCATTAACGTAAACCGGCATCGGCCTGGAAGGGCCTGAATTGACGGGAAAATCGAGATCGAAGAGGACTTAAACCGCGGTTTCGCGCAACCTTCGCGCGATTTCCTTTTGCGCGTCGAATTCGCGCCGCCGCCGCGCCAGCTCTTCGGCGCTCAGGGCTGCGACATTGTTGTAGTCGCGTTTCCAGGCCGCATCCGCGCTCCAGCGCAGCGGCGATTGCACCGTGGTTTGGGCCGCGGGGGCGGTTTCCAGCACGCGCAGCGCGAGCTTCAAGCGTAAATGCCTGCGAGGCCGCATCGTTGCGGCTTGCCGGCGGAATTGCCGAGCGGAAAATCGGAGAACAGGAAGCGCGGCACCGCAGCGTGTTCGACGATATCCTTGGCGCAGCCCATCACGACGGTGGAAATGCCGTTGGCCTCCAGATGCCGCGCGACCAGGCTGACGGTCTGGTGGCAAACCGGGCAGTTCGGCACCAGCACCGCGGCGTCGACATTGTCGGCCTGGCAGCGGGCGAGAATTTCCGGTGCATCGGTTTCGATCGTGACACGATGGCTGCGGTTGGTCGGCGCGCCGAAGAAGCGCGGGGCGACCTCGCCGATCCGTCCCTCGCGCGCCAGCCGTTGCAACTGCGGCAGCGGAAACCAGGTGCCGCTGTCCTCGGCCGAGGTGTGTATGCGGTCATAGGCGATGTGCGAAATCCGCAAGTCGTGCGGCTTCGAGGTGTCGCCGTCATAGACCGAATAGAATTTGGCGCCGCCATTATACTTGGCGCCGGGGCCCTGATCGCCCTTGGCGGGATCGAACGGCGCCGCCGTCGTGACGATGGCGATGCGGGATTGGGCAAGCGGCTTGCGCAGGGCTGGAACGGCGCTTCGACATAATGCGCCCAGCGATAGGGCGTAGTGTAGCCGATCGCCGCGTAATATTCGCGGGTGCGCGCCATATAGGGGATCGGTGCGTCGTCATCGGGCGCAAAGCCGAGCAGGTCGTCCGAAGGTGCCGTCATGCTTCACGCTCTCATAGGC
Organism: uncultured Alphaproteobacteria bacterium; assembly: GCA_963722265.1. GTDB lineage: Bacteria > Pseudomonadota > Alphaproteobacteria > Rhizobiales > Xanthobacteraceae > Bradyrhizobium. The sequence continues at coordinate 852,429 of CAVRKR010000009.1, forward strand.
GCGCCATCATTGAAAGATACCTAGACTGCCGGTTCCCGGTGTCAAGTACGATCTGCCCGAGGACAGGACTGCAATGCAAGGGATCAAGGGGCCGTATCTCGCGCTTTGCGCGGTGGCTGCGCTGCTGCTCTGGCCGACGTCCGCGGCCGCCGAGGAGACGGCGCCCACGAATGATCGGTGCCCGGTTCGCGCGGCCGAGCGTCGAAGAACTCGCTATCCCCGGGAGTCGGGAGGCAGAAAAGGCGCCAAAGCTCACCGGCGACGCGCGGGAAAGCGACACCAGGGAAGCCGTATGCCTGATGATCGAGGCGGCGGCGAAGGCCAACGATCTGCCGCTGGAGTTCTTCGCGCGCGTGATCTGGCAGGAAAGCCGCTTCCAGCCCGATGCCGTGGGTCCGCTCACGCGCCACGGCCAGCGCGCCCAGGGCATCGCGCAATTCATGCCGGGCACCGCCAGCGAACGCCGATTGCTCGATCCCTTCGATCCGGTGCAGGCGCTGCCGAAATCGGCCGAATTCCTCAGCGAATTGCGCGGCCAGTTCGGCAATCTCGGGCTTGCCGCGGCCGCCTACAATGCCGGACCGCGCCGGGTGCAGGAATGGCTCGCAGGCACCGGAACGATGCCGCAGGAGACGCGCAACTATGTCTCCGCGATTACCGGCTCGACGGTCGAAGATTGGGCGGCGGTCGGCAGGAACGGCAAGATGCCCGACCGCGCGACCCGTACCAGCTGTCATGAATTGATGGCGCTGCTCAAGCGCGCGCCCAATTATTTTGTCACCGAGCTCGAGCAACATGTGAAACTTGGCGCCGACCGGCCTTGGGGCGTGCAACTTGCCGGCGGCTTTAACCGCGACGTGGCGCTGGCGACGTATTCCCGCGCGATGACGCGGTTGCGTCCGGTGATCGGCGATCAGGAACCAAGCCTGCTCGCCTCGGTGTTTCGCAACCGGGGCACCCGACATGTTTTATCAGGTCCGGATCGGCACTGATACGCGTTCAACCGCCGACGATCTTTGCAACCGCATTCGTCGTGCCGGCGGCGCCTGTTTCGTGTTGCGAAATATGCGGGTCAGCGGGTGAAGCCTCATCCAACGCACGCTGCATGCCAGCCGTGAAGTCCCCTTCGCTTGACGCGCCGCTATTTCGCCAGCGTTATGCGCGCGACGATTCAAACGATCCGGTTTCCAGTGGCCCTTCCTGCGCTCGACTCAGACAGGTGGCATGGCCCCCTTCGCGCCTTCGCATGGGGAATGCGGTCGGTTACCTCGACGGTGCTGACGCTGGTGCTGTTTGCGACCTATATCGGGATCGGCGCGCTGGCGCATGATACGCATTTCAGCCTGGGCTGGGTGCTGGCGAGCACGCTGTTCGTTTGGGCAGGCCCGGCGCAAATCATCCTGCTCACGACGCTGGGATCGGGCGCTACCGCGCTGCAAGCGGCGATCGCGGTCACCGTGAGCGCGATCAGGCTGTTCCCGATGGTGGTGTCGGTGCTGCCGATGATGCGCACGCCGCAGACCAAGCGCCGGCAGCTTATCCTCGCCACCCATTTCGTCGCCGTTACCCTGTGGGTCGAGTGCTTTCGCCTGCTGCCGCATGTGCCGCGCGAGCGCCGCATCGCCTACATCCACGGGCTCGGCATTGGTCTGCTGTCGGTGTGCTGACCGCAACCACCATCGGCTATGGCCTTGCCGCCAATCTCCCGGAACTGTTCGCCGCCGCGATCCTGCTGCTGACGCCGCTGGCGTTCCTGTTCTCCACCGCGCGCAACTGCCGGCACATTGCGGACATTCTGGCGCTGCTGTTGGGGCTCGCGCTCTATCCGCTGGTTGCGATGTTTCACACCGGCGTCGATATCCTGATCAGCGGCGTTTCGGCGGGCACCATTGCCTATGCCGTTCACTGGTGGCGGGAGCAGGAATGAGCGATTGGGCGGCCATTTTCATCGGCGACTGGCACGCGTTGCTGGTGCTCCTGCTGGCAGGTTTTCTGCCTAACGAGGTCTGGCGCATGATCGGACTCTGGCTCGGCGCGGGTGTCGACGAGGGCTCCGAACTCCTGGTGTGGGTGAGGGCGGTCGCGACCGCGATCCTCGCCGGCGTCATTGCGCAGATTCTGGTGCATCCGCCGGGAGCACTGGCCAGCGTCCCCGATTGGCTGCGCTATGCAGCAGTAGCGGGCGGGAGCGTCGTCTTCATGGTGAGCCAGCGGTCCATATTCGCGGGCGTGGCGTCTGGCGAGATTCTGATGCTTGCCGGCAAATGGTGGCTTGGCTGACCGCATCGCCCGCGGGCGGTTCGAATTGCAGCCAGCCCGCATTCCGCTACTCTCTCCCCCGGCTCCCCTCGGAGAAGTGGCATGAATTTAAGGTCGGCCTTAATCGTCTGGCTTGCCGGCGTGACGGTCCTCATCGCTTCGGCAGCTAGCAACGCCGCCGAGTTTCCGGCGCGTCCGATCCGGGTTGTCGTTCCCTATGCCGCCGGTGGTCCAACCGACATTCTCGGCCGGCTGGTGGCGGATTTTCTCGGCAAGGACCTTGGTCAGGCGGCATTTGTCGAGAACAAGCCGGGTGCCCAGGGCGCGATCGGCGCCGAAACGGTGGCCCGCGCCGACGCCGATGGCTATACGCTGCTGGTCGTGGCCGGTTCGATGATCGTGCTCAACCCGTTGCTCTACAAGAAACTGTCCTACGACCCGGTCAGGGATTTTCGCATGCTGGCATTGATCACCGAGGTTCCGGTGGTAATGGAAGTCCACCCGTCCGTGCCGGCCAAGACGGTTGCCGAATTTGTCGCCTACGCCAAACAAAATCCCGGTAGGCTTAGTTTCGGCTCGGCAGGGACGGGAGGTACCATTCATCTCGCCGGCGAGATGTTCAAGCAAATGGCCGGCATCGAAATGACCCATGTCCCATACAAGGGCGCGGCGCCGGCGCTGACCGATCTGTTGGCGGGCAATATCCAGGTCATGTTCGATTCCGTCGCCACGGCGCTTCCCCCGGTGAGATCGGGGATGCTGCGGGCGCTTGGCGTCAGCTCGGCGCACAGGATTTCCGATCTTCCTGATGTTCCGACCATTGCCGAGAGCGGCTATCCCGATTACCTCGTCAGCGTCTGGTTCGGTGTTGTCGCCCCGGCAAAAGTGTCGGATAAATTCGTGCAAATTCTTAAAGGAAGCCTCGACCGGGCGCTGAACGACGATGGGTTCCGCACCTCCCTGGAGAAGATCGGCTATTCGGTGCTACGACCGCGCAGTGAGGTCGCCATCAAGGAGTTCATCGATACCGATCGGGCGCGCTGGTCGGCCGTGATCAAGGCCCAAAACATCTCATTGGATTGAAACATGGCTGAGGAAAGTGAACTCCGCGAAGGCGAAGTCGCCGTCGAGATGCCGAAGACGGGCGATGCGGGCCTCGTCTTCATCGGCCGGATCCGCACGCCCTGGAAGTCGCGTGACGATACGCCGCGGCAGGGAAGTCACAATGGGCCGGTCTGCCGGCTCGAGATTTTCGAGCCATGGGTACCGGCGCTCAAGGGCGTCGATTTCTACAAACATCTCGAAGTGATCTACTGGCTGCATCACTCGCGGCGCAATCTCGTGCTGCAAAGCCCGAAGAAGAACGGATTGACCCGCGGCACGTTTTCGCTGCGCTCGCCGGTGCGGCCCAATCCGATCGCCACCTCGATCGTCAAGCTGGTCGGCATCGAGGGCAACACGGTCCTGGTGCGAGGGCTCGATTGCCTCGATGAAACGCCGCTGATCGACCTGAAGCCCGACCGCTGCGAATTCTCGCCGCTGGCGGTGCAGAAGGGCGGGGATGGCGAGGGCGAGTGAGGGATGGCTCCGTCGGTCATTTCGCCATTACGGGGAGCAAAGCGACGAAGCAATCCAGCCTTCGGCCCTCGTCTATGGATTGCTTCGCTGAGCCTGTCATCGTTCGCGCGACCCGTTGGCTCGCAAAGACGACGAGCGGTTACTTCAGTACCGCCACCAGCTTCGCCGCATTCTCCTCCAGCACCTTGCCGTCTTCCTTGCGGCTGGCGGGCGGCAGCAGCGCCACGCCGTTGTGGCGCGGCATCACATGCACGTGCAGGTGAAACACCACCTGTCCGCCGGCGGGTTCGCTGAATTGCTGCACGGTGATGCCGTCAGCCTTGAATGCTGTCATCGCCGCGCGCGCGATCTTCTGGGCGACGCGGGCGACATAGGCAAAATCCTCCGGTGAAATATCGAGGATGTTGCGCGCCGGCGCCTTCGGGATCACCAGCGTATGGCCGCCACAGCGCGGCATGATGTCGAGAAAGGCGAGGGTATGGTCGTCCTCGTGAACCTTGTAGCAGGGGAATTCGCCGCGCAGGATCTTTGCGAAGGGATTTTGGGGGTCATAGGCGGGCATGGACGCTCCTGAATTTGATTTTAGTCGTTGGCCGACTCGTCGGTGATTTTGCGAAACGGGCCGGCCTCGGCGAGTTCGCGCGCGGCTTCCGCCACATAGGCGCGTTCGCGCCTGAGATACTCATCGATCGCGCGGCGCAGGCCGGGGTCGGCGATGTAATGCGCCGAATAGGTGGTTTGCGGCAGATATCCGCGCGCGATCTTGTGCTCGCCCTGCGCGCCGGCCTCTACCGTCTTCAGGCCGCGCGAAATCGCAAAATCGATCGCCTGATAATAGCACACCTCGAAATGCAGAAACGGGTGATGCTCGATCGCGCCCCAGTTGCGGCCGAACAGCGTATCGGAGCCGATGAAATTGATGGCGCCGGCGATCCAGCGGTTGTTGCGCCTCGCCATGATCAGCAGCACGTCTTTCGCCATGCTCTCGCCGATCAGCGAGAAGAAGGCGCGGTTCAGGTAAGGCCGGCCCCATTTGCGCGAACCGGTCTCCATGTAGAAGGCAAAGAATGCGTCCCAGGCTTCCTCGGTGATATCGCTTCCGTTGAGCGCATGGATCGTGATGCCGTTGGCTAGCGCGTCGCGCCGCTCGCGCTTGATCGCCTTGCGGTGGCGCGAATTCAGCGTGGCGAGGAAATCGTCGAAATTGCGGTAGCCTTGATTGCGCCAGTGGAACTGCTGGTCGGTCCGTTGCAGGAATCCGTGCTTGGCGAGAAACTTCCATTCCGCCTCGCGCGCGAAGGTGACGTGCGCGGATGAGGCGTTGGTTGCCTGGCACAGCGCGATCAGGCCGCTCGCCAGCGCGCTGCCGATCTCGTCCTTGTCGACGTCATCGCGGATCAGCAGGCGCGGGCCGGTCGCCGGCGTAAAGGGAACCGAGGCCTGCAGCTTCGGGTAATAACGCCCGCCTGCGCGCTCATAGGCGTCCGCCCAGCCGCGGTCGAACACATATTCGCCTTGCGAATGCGATTTCAGATAGCAGGGCACGATGCCGGCGATGCCGCCATCGCGCCGGGCGAGCAGATGCCGCGGTCCCCAGCCGGTGCGGGCGCAGGCCGATCCCGATGCTTCGAGCGCGGAGAAAAATGCATGTGAAACAAATGGGTTATACGAGGACTTTGAGGCAACGCAGGAGACCTTGGGGGAAGTCGACAACGCAGGCGTGTCGAAATCCGCAACCGGATTGGCGCAGGCGTCCCATTCTTCAGCCGCGATCTGGCTGACGGACGAGACGGCCTCAAGGGTTATTTCGGATGAATCCATCGATTGTTTGAGCCGGTCACGCGTCCCGATCAGCCATCGTCCATGGTGAACTCGTTGTTAAGATCGGGCATTGCGCGTGCGACTTCAAGGGCATGGGTTTTGCGGATTCGAAGCTTGCGCGGACGCGCTGAGCGGCCGTTACGGCCTAAAACCCTCAAAGATCATCTGATCGGCGTAGCGCGCGGCGCGCTCGCGCTGGTCCTGTGTCCGCACCGTCCAGGTCAGGAGCGGCAGGCCGAACAGATGGCGCGCGATCCAGGGCGCCGCCGCCGGCAAGTCGTTCACCCAATAGGCGACGAAATGCGGGCGGGTGCGGAACGCATGCCTCAGATGCAGCATGCCCTTGCGCTGGGCCGCCGTCGCCTCCGGCCAATCCGCCGCGGTGTAGACGCGTTCGGCGACGATGCCGCGGGGAAGTTCTGGCATGGTTTCGCGCAGCGCCAGCACCTGGTCGGGATCGAACGACATGCCGGCGGCCGGTCCGGAATAGGCTGCCAAGCACTTCCGCCATCCGCCTGCACCAGTTTGCGGTCGCCGTCAAAATGGCTCTTCACCTCGATCACGATCGGGACGCGGCCCTTGACCAGCGCGCAGAGGTCGGCAAGCGACATCATCCTCTCGGGGGTGTCCTTGAATCGAACGGCCTTGAGCGCGTTCGAGGTCAAGCCGAGCAGGGCGCCGGAACCTTCGGTAAGGCGGCCCAGCGCATCGTCGTGATGCACCATGGCCTCGCCATCGGCGGAGAGCTGGATATCGCATTCGATGGCGAAATTCCCTTCGATCGCGGCAACCGCGGCACCCGGCATGTTTTCGATGATGCCGCGCGCGCGGTCGTGCAGGCCGCGATGGGCGACCGGCCGCGCCGTCAGCCAGTCGGGTGCGCGCATGCCGCGGCTCCGTGTCAGGAGACCTCGAACAGGCCTTCGACCTCGACCGAGGCGTCGGATGGCAGCGAGGCAACGCCGACGGTGGTGCGGGCATGGCGGCCTTTGTCGCCGAAAGCCGCAACCATCAGGTCGGAGGCGCCGTTGAGTACTTTCGGCCCGTCCAGGAAATCCGGGGCGGAATTGACAAAGCCGCCAAGGCGAACCACCCGGACCACCTTGTCGAGGTCGCCGAGCGCGGCCTTGACCTGTGCCAGCAGGTTGATGGCGCAACCGCGCGCGGCGGCGTTGCCTTGTTCCACGGTGACGCCGGCGCCGAGCTTGCCCTTGGCGATCAACTTGCCTTCCGGGTTGACGCAAACCTGCCCCGAGACGAACAGCAGGTTTCCGGTGCGCACGAACCCGACATAATTCGCCACCGGGCTCGGCGGCTGATGCAAGACAACGCCCTGTGCCGCAAGTTTCTGTTCGACCGTACCCGCCATGTTTCGTCCCCGTTTGCATTTGCCGGCCCCGTTAAGGATCTGATCGGCGCCGCTTTGTTTCGCGCATCGGTCCATCACTTGCAAGCGAGGCCAGGGTGGTGGCCGAAATGCCAAAAAACATGGCAATCCGTCCATGAATCTTACTTTTACGTGATGCGGCCGCAGTTGCGGCGCAATGGCGCGGTGAATAATGTATCGAAGCGCCTTTATTGTTCGAACGTGGTCTGGTTGGAAAACCGATTCCTTTCCGTCCGGACCACACTCCACCCGAGGAAAAAACATGGCTCGCTCATTCCGGATTTTGCCTCGTGATGCCAGATCGTTGGCGCCGATACTCGCCGTGGCGGTGATGGCGACGGGGTTTATGGCGGGCAGGGCCGACGCCGCGGCCAGCGGGGCATTTCTCCCGCATCAGGCGCTCTACGAACTCAGTCTGTTGAAGTCGCGCGGTTCCAACTCGATCAACAGCGCGCGGGGCCGCATTCTCTACAGTTTCTCCGGCAGCACCTGCGAGGGCTACACTTCCGAATTCAGGCAGGTGTCGGAGATGAACAGCGGCGAGGGCAAGATGTCGCTTTCGCGACTTGCGCTCGACTTCGTGGGAAGACGCTGCCGGCAAGACCTATCGGTTCAAGATCGATTCGCGCATGAACGACACCGAGTTCGAGCCCGGTCGATGGGATCGCGGAGCGGACCGGCGATCACATCACGGTCAAATTGAAGCAGCCCGAGATCAAGACGTTCACGCTCGACGGCTCGACGGTATTTCCGACCGAGCAGATCCAGCACATCATCGCGGCGGCGAAGGAAGGAAAATCCCTGCTCGAACTCACGGTCTATGACGGCTCGGACAATGGCGAAAAGGTCTTCAACACGCTCTCCGTGATCGGGCAGCCGATCCCCGGCAAGCCGGACCATCGCATCGCCGGATCCCTCGACCGAGAACGATGTCATGAAATCGATGACGCGGTGGCCGGTCACGGTCAGCTATTTCGATCACGATGCCAAGCCGAGCGATGGCGAGCAGACGCCGATCTATGCGATGTCGTTCGAACTGTTCGAGAACGGCGTCTCCCGGGCGCTGGTGCTCGACTACAATGACTTCGTGATCTCCGGCGCGCTCGGAAAATTCGACGTTAAGGATTCGAAGCCGTGTAAGTGACGGATCGAGCGGCTACTCCTCCTCCACCTCCTTCTCCGGCCCGTCATAGGCGATGCCCCTGATCACGGCGGCCTGGCCGAATTTCTTGCGCAGATCGTCGATCGCGCGCTCGGCGTCGGCGGAGCGGCGATCGAGCATGTCGGTGTCATGGGCCTGCGCGCCCGGACGAAGCGCGCTGACGCCGGCGCCCATCAGGCGGAAAGCGGTGCCGTCGATTTCCTTTGCCAGCATTTCCCTGGACACCGCGAAAATCTTTGCCGCAAGCTGGGTCGGGGCGTGAATTGATTGCGAGCGGGTGCGCTGCCGGAAATCGGCGGTCTTCAGCTTCAGCGTGATGGTCGATCCCGCAAGCTCGCCGCTCTTCAGCCGCGCCGACACCTTTTCCGAAAGCCGCCACAGCATCTTTTCGAGGGTGGCAAAATCGCGGATATCGTTCTCGAAGGTGGTTTCGCTCGAAATCGTCTTGGCGCCGCGATCGGGCACCACGCGGCGATCGTCGATACCGCGCGCCAGCCGCCACAGCCTGCGGCCTTCGGTGCCGAACTGCTTCATCAGTTCGTTTTCATCGGCGCGCTGCAGATCGGCGATGGTGCGAAAGCCACGCTGGATCAGCCGTTCCTGGGTCGCCGGTCCCACGCCGAAGATGAAACCGACCGGCTTGTCGGCCAGCATCGCGCGCGCCTCGTCCTGATCGATGCGCCGCGAAGCCGCGCGGCTTGTCGAGGTCGGAGGCGATCTTGGCCAGGAATTTGTTGCAGGAAAGTCCGACCGAAACGGTGATGCCGATATCGCGCTCGACTTCGCGGGCAAACCGCGCCAGCACTTTGGCGGGAATCATGCCGTGAACGCGCTGGGTTCCGCCGAGATCGAGAAACGCTTCATCGATCGAAAGCGGCTCGACCAGCGGCGTCAGCGCCTGCATCGCACGACGCACCTCGCGGCCGACCCTGACATATTTGGCCATGTCCGGCCGGATTACGGTTGCGGAGGGACAGAGCGCGAGCGCCTTGAACATCGGCATCGCCGAGCGAACGCCGTAGGTGCGGGAGATGTAGCAGGCGGCCGACACCACGCCGCGCTTGCCGCCGCCGATGATCACGGGCTTGTCGGCAAGCTCGGGATTGTCGCGCTTCTCGACGGTGGCGTAGAACGCGTCGCAATCGATATGGGCAAGCGTGAGCGAAGGCAGCGCTTGGTGGCGGACCAGGCGAGGCGAGCCGCATTCGCCGCATCGCCCGCCGCCACTGTCCAGATCACGGAGGCAGTCCCGGCAGAAGCAGGTCGGTCCTTCCATGACTGGTGCTCCGATTTCGGAGTTCGCACCCATTCGACGCGCGACCTTTTGCGAACTCCGAAATCACAAGGAGCAGCAGCGAACGATATTTGGCGGTGCGGCCCCGAATTTGAAGTTCCTATGTTGAGGTTACCGCGAGTCTGATGGGAACTTCAAATTCGCCGCACTGCTGATGTGGTCACGGCACATCGCGCTCCCATTTCGGATCGTTGAGCGCCTGATGCGCCGCGGCGATGTTGGTGGGATGAAGCTGCGAGGCGGCAGCAAAGGCCTTCACGGTTGCGTCATCGCGCATGACGAAATCGAGCACATGGGCGAGGAAACGCGGGTCGGCGGCGGCGCTGCGCAGCGTATCCGGGCCCAATCCCGCTTTCGGCCAGGAACGCGCCCAGCCGCTCGGGGTCGCCGGCGACAAAGGAAAGCGCCTGAACTGCAACGATTTCAGCCACTTCCCGCGGGTTTTGAGTGGATTTTCTCAACGTAGATATTTGCCTTTCCGTAACTTATGGTCTCTATTTTCCAAAAGATCATGCCCGAGTCTGCGGAACCTGTTCAAGCAAGTGGAAACCACTTCGCATAAAGATGGCACCGGGGTGGTCGTCGGGCTTAACGGGTTAGAGCGAATCTGGCGCTAGTTTGAATTCACTTTTTGGCACCGTTGGCGGCCGCCGATAAGCCGCATGCCGTGTCGATATAACGGGGATTGGAGGGGCGGGATGGCAAAAACCGTCCTGATCGTGGAGGACAACGAGCTCAATATGAAGCTCTTTCGCGATCTGCTTGAGGCGCACGGCTATCAGACTTCCGGCACCAGCAACGGTTTCGAGGCGCTTGATCTCGTGCGCAAGCTTCGTCCCGATCTCGTCCTGATGGATATCCAGCTTCCGCAGGTATCCGGTCTCGAAGTGACGCGCTGGATCAAGGACGATCCGGAGTTGCGCGCTATTCCGGTGGTCGCGGTCACCGCATTCGCGATGAAGGGCGACGAAGAGCGCATCCGCGAAGGCGGGTGCGAGGCGTATTTGTCCAAGCCGATTTCGGTCGGCAAGTTTATCGAGACCGTCCGACGTTTCATCGGATAGGGAGAGTTCAATGTCCGCGCGTATTCTGGTCGTCGACGACGTTCCCGCCAACGTCAAGCTGTTGGAAGCGCGGCTTTCGGCGGAGTATTTCGACGTGCTCACCGCGTCCAATGGTGCGGAGGCGCTGGCGATCTGCTCGCGCGCCGAATGCGACATCATTCTGCTCGACGTCATGATGCCCGATATGGACGGCTTTGAGGTGTGCCGCCGGCTGAAGTCCAATCCGGCGACCCATTTCATTCCGGTGGTGATGGTGACGGCGCTGGACAGCCCCGCCGATCGCGTGCGCGGCCTGGAGGCCGGCGCCGACGATTTTCTGACCAAACCGGTGTCCGACATCGTGCTGATCGCGCGGGTGCGTTCGCTGACGCGGCTAAAGATGATGACCGATGAGTTGCGGATGCGCGCCATCACCTCGCTCGAGATCGGCGTGCAGGCGCCGGAGCGCAGCGCCGTGGCCGACACCGGCAAGGGCGGCCGCATCCTTCTGGTCGACGACCGGCCCTCGTCCTATGAGCGGCTGGCGCCGGTGCTCAGCACCGAGCACACCGTCGATCTCGAAACCAACCCCTCGGAAGCGCTGTTTCACGCCGCCGACGGCGATTACGATCTTCTGATCGTCTCGCTCGGCCTCGATAATTTCGACGGCCTGCGGCTGTGCAGCCAGGCGCGCTCGCTGGAGCGCACGCGCCATGTGCCGATTCTCGCGATCGCGGATGCCGACAACAACACGCGGCTGCTGCGCGGGCTCGAGATCGGCGTCAACGATTACCTGCTTCGCCCCGTCGACAAGAACGAGCTGCTGGCGCGCGCGCGCACCCAGATCCGCAAGCGCCGCTACACCGATCATCTGCGCGACAATGTGCAGAACTCGATCGAGATGGCGATCACCGATGCGCTGACCGGCCTGCACAATCGCCGCTACATGGAAAGCCATCTGGGGACGCTCGCCGAGCAGGCCTCGAGCCGCGGCAAGCCGCTGGCGCTGATGATGCTCGATATCGATTTCTTCAAAGTCGATCAACGACAATTACGGCCACGACGCCGGCGACGACGTGCTGCGCGAATTCGCCGTGCGGATCCGCAAGTCGATCCGCGGCATCGATCTCGCCTGCCGCTATGGCGGCGAGGAATTCGTCATCGTGATGCCGGAAACCGACCTGCACGTCGCGGGCATGGTGGCGGAGCGGCTGCGGCGCTCGATCGCCGGCGAGCCCTTTGCGGTCAACAAGGGCACGAAGCGGATCGAGGTCACGATCTCGATCGGGCTGTCGACGCTGGAGCGAAAGGGCGAGGCGGTCGCCGACGTGCTCAAGCGCGCCGACACCGCGCTCTACCGCGCCAAGCATGACGGCCGCAACCGCGTGGTGGCGAACGCCGCGTAGTTGGACGAACTAGCTATTTGCCCGGCGTTTTCGCGCCGGCGCCGACGACTGCGGATCGTCCACCCCGACACCCGCATTTGCCAGCAAGACCCTTGCGGCCTCCTTTGCCGCGCGGGCCATCGAGGGGTCGTCGCGAACCAGATCCTGCGCGATGGAGCCGTCGACCAGCAGCGTAAGCTGCGTGGCGAGAGCGTCGGCATTGGCGACGTTGAGCTGCATCAACAGGCCGCGGAACCAGAGCCGCCGGCTTTCCTTGAAGGCGACCGCGATCTTCTTGACGGCCCGACCCTCCGCGCCAAGTTCAGCCACCGCGTTGACGAAGGGGCAGCCGCGAAAATTCTTGCTGGCGAAGCGCCGCTCCAGCGAATCGAAGACGCCAAGGATTTGTCCGGCAGGAGGTAGATCGGACCCCGGCGGCTGGTTGAAACGCCGCTCCAGATACGCCGAAATCAGCGCGTCCTTCGACGGAAAGTGATTGTAGAGCGTGCGTTTGCTGATGCCGATCTCGGCGGCGATGGTATCGACGCCGACGGCGCGGATGCCGCGCAGGTAGAACAGGCGGTCGGCAGTTTCGAGAATCCGCTCTTTCATGGAAGGTTTTTCTGCCACCTCGGCCGGGGTCGCCGTAGGCCTCGCGTTCGGCAATGCCTCGTTTGTCGTGATGACCTGCGCCTATTTTGTCTGCGGCATGCAGCTCATCTTCATCACCACGCATCTGCCGTCCTATCTTGCGATTTGCGGCATGGATCCGATGCTGAGCGCCCAGACGCTGGGCGTGATTGGCGGCTTCAACGTGCTCGGCAGTCTCTTCTTCGGTTGGGCCGGCGGCCGCTGGAACAAGCTGGCGCTTCTGGGAGCGATCTACATTGCGCGCTCGCTGGTGCTGGCCTGGTATTTCATGCTGCCGCCGTCGCCTGCGACGACGCTGCTGTTCGGCGCTCTGATGGGGTTCCTCTGGCTCGGCGTCGGGCCGCTGGTGGCGGGGGCAGTCGCCGAAATGTTCGGACTGCAATGGCAGGCGATGATCCAGGGGCTTGCCTTCATGAGCCATCAGGTCGGCAGTTTCGTCGGCGCCTATGGTGGCGGGCTGATCTACGATGCGCTCGGCTCTTACACGCTGGCCTGGCGGATTGGCGTCGCGTTGGGGCTTGCCGCGGGATTTATTCAGGTGGCGTTTGCGCTGGCTCGCCCGACGCGCCCGGCGCTGGTGGCCGCGGCGTAGCCATACCGCAACAAAAAACGGGGCCCAAAGGCCCCGCCAAATCAGTTCGCTAGCCCAAACGCGGCTTGCTTGACGCCGCTTACTTGATCTTGGACTCGCGGAACTCGACGTGCTTGCGCGCGACCGGGTCGTATTTCTTCTTGACGAGCTTGTCGGTCATGGTGCGCGAATTTTTCTTGGCGACGTAGTAGAAACCAGTGTCCGCCGAAGAAACGAGCTTGACCTTGATGGTGACCGCCTTGGCCATGTTCGTAAAACCTCGATAAGGGAATTGGGAAAAAGCCGGCCCACAAGCCCGCATTTGCGGCGCAACCTAGCCTCAAACCGTCCAAAGTCAAGGTTTGGCGGGTTCAAATACCTGCCAAAATCCGGGTACTTACCACTCAAAGAAGCGTTTTGGCCTAGCCGGGCCCGAATTGTCGGGCAAAGTCCCGCCCATCAATATTCCCTGTCGAATATCCGGCGTTTGGGAAGTTCGGCGACCTCCTTGTTGCCGAAGTCGTCAGGGCCGACCGTCGTTGACGACGTAGGCCTATTGCAGCGGGCAGAAATTTTGCTGGTGGGGGCAGAATCACCTACGAGGTAGGAGCCAACCGAACATTCCCCAATGAACCGTCGCGAGCGCCAGGCTTCCGCCCGAAAGTCCCGCAAGGCCTCAAAGGGTGCGGGCGCGGCCTCGCTTGAGGGACTGTGTTCGGGCGCACTGGCGCATTTGCAGGCCGGTCGACTGATCGATGCGCAAGTCTGCTGCCAGAAAGCGCTTGAGATCGAACCCGGTCACGCCGACAGCCTGTACCTGATGGGGCGCATCGCGCTGCAGGCCGGCCAAAATGACCATGCTGCGCAATGGCTAGCTCGCGCCAGCGCATCCGCGTCCAACGCGGACTACGCGTCATCGCTGGGGGTTGCGCTACAACGTTTGGGGCGGCGCGAAGGAGCGTTGCAGGCTTTTGAAAGAGCGATCGAGCTTAAGCCGGATAGTGTCCAAAACTGGAAGAACCTTGCCAACTTGCTGTTCGAGCTGCAAAGCACGAACGAGGCTCTGCTTGCCTATCGCAAGGTGCTTAGTCTCGATCCGCGCGATTGGGATACGGCCGGCCGGCTCGGCTTTATCCACTATCAGTTGGGGCAGCTGGATGATGCGCTCGCCTGTTTCGGACTTTGCGACGCGTTGCGGCCAAACCATGCGCCGACGCTTCATATGCGGTCGGTATCTCTGTTGGGATTGAAGAAATACGAGCAGGCTATCTCCGAAGGAATGCGAGCGCATGAGCTCGATCCGGCCAACGCCGAGACTTGCAACGATATTGGGTCCGCGTTCAGTGGACTGAACCGTTATGACGAGGCGCTGCCATGGTTCGACCGTGCGGTGTCCTTGCGGCCTTCGCTCGATGCGGCGCTCTATAACAGAGCTTTCTCGCTCGGGAAGCTCGGTCGGGTCGATGAAGCGCTCGCGATCCACGATCGTTTGAGAGCGAGGCTCGGCGCAGACAGCGTCGTCACGAACCTGAATCTCGCCCATCTGCTTTTCGACCTTGGGCGCTCTGAGGACGCGCTTGCGGCGCTGGACCTTTGCCTTGAGAGACGACCGGACGACGTGCCGGCGCTGCAACTGCGTGCAGTGTGCCTGCACAATCTCAAGCAGTTGGAGAGAAGCCTCTCCGACAGCCGCCACGCCCATCAGCTTGCGCCCGACAATGCCGGGATATGCAACAATATCGCCGCCGTACTCCACGAGCTCGGCCGCGATCAGGAAGCGCTGCCGTGGTTCGAAAAGGCCATTGGTCTTCAACCGGATTATGTCGAGACGCTTACCAACATGGCCGAGGCACAACATCGGTCGCATCGTTTGGCGGAGGCCGCGGACAGTTATGATCGGGTCAGGGCGATCGAGCCCTCGAACGCCGTAGCTGCGCTTGGCAAGGCGCATCTGGACCTTCTGCGCGGGAATTTCGAAACCGGCTGGGCCGGCCGCGAAGCGCGTTGGCGCGTTCGAGGCCTGCCGATCGTCTATCCCAATTTCGTCCAGCCGATGTGGCTCGGCGATAGCGACATTGCGGGCAAAACCATCCTGATCTATGCCGACGAGGGGATGGGCGATGCGATCCAGCACGTGCGCTATGTGCCGATGGTCGCTGCGCGCGGCGCGCATGTCATTCTCTCGGTCCACCCCCCACTTGTGCCTTTGCTGTCGGGAGTTGAAGGTGTCTTGCTTTGCATCCCGAACGATTCGATCGGCGCGAGGCCGGCGTTCGATACCTATTGCCCAATGCTGAGCCTGCCGCTGGCGTTCCGCACGCAACTCGATACAATTCCAGCCGGGATTGGTTATCTACCCGCTCCATCGGAAGAGCGCGTGCGCGCCTGGCGCGACGGGTTCCCGTCCAGCGATAAGCTGCGGGTCGGCGTCGTCTGGGCGGGCAATCCGAGCCATCACAACGACCTCAGCCGGTCGATTCCGCTGCGTGAGCTTGTACGCATTCTGGATGTCGATGCGACCTTCGTCAGCCTGCAAAAGGACCTGCGGCCGGACGACAGGGCGATCCTGAACCAAAGCCGCATCATCGACCCGACCGCTCGGCTCACCGATTTCGGCGAGACGGCCGCGTTGCTTTGCAGTCTCGATTTGGTGGTCACGGCCGATACCAGCGTCGCCCACCTTGCGGGCGCGCTCGGACGTCCGACCTGGCTGCTCCTGCCGTATACGCCTGATTACCGCTGGCTGCTCGATCGGGACGACAGCCCCTGGTATCCGACGTTACGGCTGTTCCGGCAGAGCAAACGGCGGGCCTGGGCGGAGGTGGTTGATCGGGTGCGAAGCGAGCTGGTCGCGCAAAGCTCGTCACACGCGTCCGGCTAAGCTTCCGGCAAGCACGTCCCGCTGCATCTTGCCGCCGTAGAAATGAAAAAACGGCACGTCGGCGTCGTGGCGCAGCGGGCCGGTGGCGAGGCGCTTTTCGAGCTCGTTCAGCACGTTTTTCGTCATCGGGATGCAGGTCGGCCAGCGGCTTTGAACCGAGCTCGACCCAGACCAGTTCCACCAGTTCGGCATCGGCATGGATCACGCCCTCGACGCGATGGGCGATGGCGGAGGCGTCCGCGGTGAAGAACCGCGTGTCGAAGCGCCTGACCCGGCCGGGCGGGGTGATCGCGCGCGCGATCAGGAACAGCCCGGAAGGATCGGGCAGGAGGCCAGCATCGGCAAACGGCTTCCACGGGCCGGTCAGTGCCGGCACCGCGCCATTGACCTTGCGCCCGAGACAAAGACCGGTTTCCTCGCAGGCCTCGCGGATCGCGGCGATCGCGAGCGAACGCGCGCGCGATGGCGTGATCTTCGGGCTGCCCTTCAAGAGGTTTGCTTCAAGCGCTTTGGGGATGGGTGCGGCCACCGGAACGCGGCTGTCGGTCTTGTCGACGCGGCCGCCGGGAAAGACGAATTTGCCGGGCATGAACACCACCTTGTCGTGGCGCTTGCCGACCAGGACCTTTGGCGTTGCGGCGCTGCGATCGACCAGGATCAGCGTGGCGGCATCGACCGGGCGGCGATAGGGGTGATGGTCGGCTTCTTTCTTCGGTATTCCCGGTTTCGCTCATGGCGCGCCGCCACCCGTCTCTTGGTCGTTGTCGTCCAAGCGAATGGTCTATGGTTCCGGGTTCTGCTCGTCAAATCCATGCATGCGCAGCGCCCATTGCATCCCGACCACGGCGCCCTTGACCGGTTGCAGCAGCGCCAAGGAGGCGACCAAGGTCAGCGGCAGATAGATCGCGAGCTGAAGCGCCAACCGGGGGCGAGTAGTTGGTTTCGATCAACAGCGCGAGCGGCACCACGATGTGGCCGACGATGACGATGACGAGATAGGCCGGCAGATCGTCGGCGCGGTGCGGCGTGAAATCCTGCCCGCAGACCGAACAGTGATCGTCGACCTTCAGGAAGGCGCGAAACAGTTTGCCTTCGCCGCAGCGCGGGCAGCGGCCGCGGAAGCCGCGCTTCAAGGCGGTCCAGACGTCGCGCTTTTCGGCGGGTGCCGGTTCCCGGCTCCAGACCATGGGGTGTGCGCTCAACGTTTCCATGACTTGCCTTTCTTCGATTTGCCGGATTTGGCCTTGCCCGGCTTGCGATCCTTCCTGTCGGGACTGCGGCCCGGATGGGCTTTGGCCTGTGGCCGGGAAGAGCGGCTGCTTGCGTCCGCGCGAGGAAAGATTGCCGTCCGACAGCAATTCAAACCGCAACGCGCCGGCGACGGGGGCTGCTTCTACCAGACGAACGTCGACGACGTCCCCCAACCGGTGCATGGCACCGCTGCGCGAGCCGACCAGCGCATGACGCGTCTCGTCATAGTTGAAATACTCGGCTCCCAGCGTGCGGATCGGGATCAGGCCATCGGCGCCGGTGTCGGAGAGTTTGACGAAAAGCCCGGCGCGGGTGACGCCGGAGATGCGGCCCTGGAAGGTCGCCCCGATGCGGTCGGCGAGAAAATGCGCGATCAGGCGGTCGGCGGTTTCGCGCTCCGCCTTCATGGCGCGCCGCTCGGTGACGGAGATTTGCGCGGCGACCTCGCTCAAGCGTTTCCACCGTCTCGGTCTCCGGCAACGCGCCTTCGCCAAGGCCTAGGCCTCGGATCAAGGCGCGGTGCACGACGAGGTCGGCGTATCGCCGGATCGGCGAGGTGAAATGCGCGTAGCGGCGCAGGTTCAGGCCGAAATGGCCGTAATTCTCCGCCGAATATTCGGCCTGGGCCTGCGAGCGCAACACCACTTCATTCACCAGCGATTCGGCGTCATGGCCTTTGACCTGCGCCAGCACGCGATTGAATAGCGAGGGACGCAGCGCGCCGCTTTTGGCGAACGGCAGATCGAGGGTTTTCAGGAATTCCTGCAGGGCATGAACCTTCTCGAGCGTCGGTTCATCGTGCACCCGGTAGATAAGCGGCAGCGTCTTCTTTTCAAGCATTTCGGCGGCAGCGACATTGGCCAGAATCATGAACTCTTCGATCAATTTGTGCGCGTCGAGCCGCTCCGGAACGATCACGCGATCGACGGTTCCATCCGCCTTCAGCAGGATCTTGCGCTCGGGAATGTCGAGGTCGAGCGGGTCGCGCTCGTCGCGGGCGCGCTTGACCACCGCATAGGCGTCGTAGAGCGGCTTCAGGATCGCGGTCTAGCAGGGGGCCGGTTGTGTCATCGGGCCTGCCATCGATCGCGGCCTGCGCCTGCGCGTAATGGAGCTTCGCGGCCGAGCGCATCAGGACGCGGTGGAAGCTGTGCGAGCGCTTGCGGCCGTCGTTGCCGATCACCATCCGCACCGCGAGCGCGCCGCGCGGCTCGCCTGGCACCAGTGAGCACAGATCGTTGGAGATGCGCTCGGGCAGCATCGGCACCACGCGGTCGGGAAAGTAGACCGAATTGCCGCGCGTCAGCGCGTCGCGGTCGAGCGCCGATCCCGGGCGCACATAGAATGCGACGTCGGCGATCGCGACATTGACGATGTAGCCGCCCTTGTTGTTCGGATCCGGATCTGGCTCGGCATGAACCGCATCGTCGTGATCCTTGGCGTCCGGCGGATCGATGGTGACGAGCGGAACGTCGCGCCAATCCTCGCGGCCCTTCAATGTGGCGGGCTTTGCTTCCTCGGCCTCGCGCAACGCAGCCGGTGAAAACGCTTGCGGGATTTCGTGGGCATGAATCGCGATCAGGCTGACCGCTTTTTCCGAAGCGAGCGAACCCAGCCTCTCCTTGACCTTGCCGGACGCCAGGCCGTAGCCGCGCGAGCGTACGAGATCGACGCTGACGAGATCGCCGTCCGCCGCACCCCCCGTGTCGGCCTTGGCGATGTTCAATTCGCGGCCGGCCTGCTTCTTGTCGACGGGGATCAGGCGTCCGCCGCCGCCCGGTAGCGCGCGGAAGATTCCGAGCACGCGCGTCTTGGCATGATCGATGACCTTGATGATGCGCCCGCGATAGACCGTGCCTTCGCGGTCGCGCTCCTCGAGCTTCTCGACGCGCAGCAGCGCACGGTCGCCGACGCCTGCGGCCGTTCCCGGCTGCGGTCGCCGCGGAACGTGGATGCGGATTTTCGGCGGCTCGCCGCTCTCCACCTCGTCCCATTCGGCAGGAATGGCGATCAGCTCACCGTCGCTGTCGCGGGTAGTGATGTCGGCCATCAGGGTTGCCGGCAGCACGTCGGGCTCGCTGATCTCCTTGCCGCGCTTCTTGATCGTACCCTTGTCGGCGAGCTCGCGCAGGATGCGTTTCAACTCGGCGCGGTCGGCATTCTTCAGGCCGAACTCGCGCGCGATTTCGCTTGTGCCGACCCTTCCCGGATTCGCACGGATGAAAGCGACGATGGCGTCTACGGTCGGAAAGCCGCTGTCGCGTTGCTTTGCCACTCTATCGGCTTGCCTTGCCGGCGCTCTTCTTGGCGACGGGTTTTGCCGCTTTCGAAGGCGACGTCTTCGCCGTCACCGGCGCGCGCGCCTTGCTTGTGGCTTCCGATTTCGGCTTCGCGGTGGATTTCTTCACGGCGACCTTCTTGACCGGTTTTGCCGGCTTCGCTTCCGCCTCTGCCTTGGCCGGTGCGGCCGCTTTGGCTTTCTTGCCGCCACGTTTGGCGCCGCCGCCCTTGGCCACGCGTTCGTCGATGAGCGCGATCGCCTCCGGCAACGTGATGGTGTCCTGGGTCTTGTCGCTCGGGATCGTGGCGTTGACGCCGCCGGCCGTCACATAGGCTCCGTAACGGCCGCTCTTGACCGCAACGGCACCGAGCGTCGGATGATCGCCGAGCGGCTTGCCCGGATCGGCGCCGAAGCGGCGGCCGCTCGGGCCTTTTGCAACTTTTTCGGCAATCAGCGTCACCGCTCGATTCAGTCCAATGTCAAAGACTTCATCGCCGGCCTCTAGACTGGCATAGGTCTTCTCGTGGCGCACGAAAGGCCCGAAGCGGCCGAGGCCCGCGGTGATCGGCTGGCCGGTCTCCGGATGCTAGGCCGATCTCGCGCGGCAGCGACAGCAGCTTCAGGGCCATATCGAGTTCGATGTCGGAAGGCGAGATGTTCTTCGGAATACCGGCGCGCTTGGGCTTTTCGCCCTCAGCATAATCCTTTTGCTCGCCGAGCTGGATGTAGGGACCGAACCGTCCGGCCTTCACGACGACGTCGCGATCGGTCTCGGGATCCTTGCCGAGGACGCGATCGGCACTGGCTTCGCTGTCGGCGGCAAGCGGACGGGTATAGCGGCATTCCGGATAATTGGAGCAGCCGACAAAGGCGCCGAACTTGCCGGCCTTGAGGTTGAGCTTGCCGGTGCCGCAGCTCGGGCATTGCCGGGGATCGCCGCCATCCTCGCGCGGCGCATAGATATGCGGTCCCAGCATGTCGTCGAGCGCATCCAGTACCTGCGTCACCCGCAGATCCTTGATGTCGTCCACGGCGCCGATGAAATCGCGCCAGAAATCCTTCAGCACCTGCTGCCAGGAAATCTCGTTGTTGGAGATGCGGTCGAGCTGTTCTTCCAGCGCTGCGGTGAAATCATATTCGACATAGCGCGCGAAGAAGTTTTCCAGGAACGCGACCACGACGCGGCCCTTGTCCTCGCCGTGCAGGCGCTTCTTCTCGAGCCTGACATAACCGCGGTCTTTCAGCACCTGCAGGATCGAGGCGTAGGTCGAGGGACGGCCGATGCCGAGTTCTTCCATGCGCTTGACGAGGGAAGCCTCGGAGAAACGCGGCGGCGGTTCGGTGAAATGCTGGGTGACGGCGAGATCCCTGCGCTTCAGCGCTTCGCCCTCGCTCATGGCGGGGAGGCGGCGGCTGTCGTCATCGTCGCCGTCGTCGTCGCGGCCTTCCTGATAGAGCGCGAGGAAGCCGTCGAACTTGATCACCTGGCCGGAGGCGCGAAGTTCCAGCACGCGGGAGCCGGCCTTCGCCGTGATGTCGACGGTGGTGCGTTCGAGTTCGGCGGATTCCATCTGGCTCGCGATGGTGCGGATCCAGATCAGTTCGTAGAGCTTGGCCTGATCGGGATCGAGCCGGCGGCGCATGTCGGCCGGCCGCCGCGACAGGTCGGTCGGGCGGATCGCTTCGTGCGCTTCCTGCGCGTTCTTGGCCTTGGTCTGGTACTGGCGCGGGTGCATCCGGCACATAGGCGTTGCCGTAGTCCTCGCCGATCACCTTGCGCGCCTGGGTGATCGCCGAACCGTCGATCTGCACGCCGTCGGTTCGCATATAGGTAATGAGGCCGGTGGTCTCGCCGCCGATATCGATGCCTTCATAGAGCCGCTGCGCGATCCGCATGGTGTGCGCCGGCGCAAAGCCGAGCTTGCGGCTCGCTTCCTGCTGCAGCGTTGAGGTGGTGAAGGGGGCCTGCGGATTGCGCCGCGCCGGCTTGGCCTCAACGGTCGTGACGGTGAAGTTGGCCGCCTCGATCGCCTTCTTGAAATCCTCGGCTTCAGCGCCGGTGCCGATGTCGAGCCGCTGGATCTTCTTGCCGTCGGCGCCGACCAGGCGCGCTTCGAACGTCTCGCCGCGCGGTGGTCGCAAGCGTCGCGACCAGCGACCAATATTCGCGGGCTACGAATTTCTCGATTTCGAGTTCGCGGTCGCAGACCAGCCGCAGCGCCACCGACTGCACCCGGCCGGCGGAACGCGCGCCCGGCAATTTGCGCCACAGCACCGGCGAGAGCGTGAAGCCGACCAGATAATCCAGCGCGCGGCGCGCCATATAGGCGTCGACCAGCGCGCCATCGATCTGGCGCGGGTGCTTCATCGCCTCCGAGACGGCCTGCTTGGTGATGGCGTTGAACACCACGCGCTCGATCGTCTGGTCCTTCAGCGCGCGCTTCTCCTTCAGCACTTCCAGCACGTGCCAGGAAATCGCTTCGCCCTCGCGATCGGGGTCGGTGGCGAGAATCAGCTTGTCGGCGCCCTTGAGCGCCTTGGCGATATCGTTGAGCCGGCCCGCCGCCTTGGGGTCGACCTCCCAGATCATCTGGAAGTTGGCCTCCGGATCGACCGATCCGTTCTTGGCCGGGAGGTCGCGGACATGGCCGAAAGACGCCAGAACCTCGTAGGAGGCGCCCAAATATTTGTTGATCGTCTTGGCTTTCGCCGGCGACTCGACAATGACGATATTCATGTCATTCCAATGGCTTACGGGAAAAATAAAGGCCGGTTCCGCGAGACTTCGCGTCGGCCGTTTCGACCCGAACATGGGTGGTGAGGCGGCCCCTGTCAAATCGACAGATGTTGAAAGCACGCCCGAGGGTACCCAGTTCTATCCAGAAAGTTGTAAAATACGCTCTAGAGTTGCACTCTTGAAAAGAAGTATCCTTCGAAAATACACGGCATTGGATGTGTTTTGACTAAGACGGGGGGCCGGAGGAAGCGTGGATCATCGGCCAAGGCCGGCGGCTCACCAAACGACGAGCCGCCCGGAGATGGCGGGCCCGAAGAGGCCGCCATGTTCATTGCAGAAACCGCCGCGGCTCTGGCGAGGTTCGCGCGGCGGCACAAGCTCGGCATGCTCGTTCGCTTGCTCCAGATGGCGCAGATGGAGGCCGAGGAACACGTTCGGCTTCGGGGCACGCGCAAACTCTCGTGACGCGCGCGCTCGCGTTCGTGTCGGCGTTCGCCGGTGGCGCCGTCCCTGTATCGATCGTACTTTTTCATGGAACTTTGCGAATGCGTTGAACCGTGGCCGCGGCAAGGCCGACATCAGTGGTGGGCAGGGGACGTTGAACAACCATGCACCGGAGCTTCGAAATGCCAAGAGCCGCTCAAATCGCCGTAGCAATGCCAACCTACAAGGCTTCGTTGGAGAAATCCGAGCCACGCCCGCTCGACCCAAGCCTTCTGTTTGGCGGAATTGGCCTCATGGCATTCCTGATCGCCATCCTCACGGGCGTTCAGGGCGTTTGGCTATAGTTTTGCGCTTACAGAAGCGATACAAGCCCGCCGCCGTGGCGCTCGAGACGTCCGGCGAGTTCAAGCTCGAGCAAGACGGTGCGCACGATCGCCGGCGAGGTGTCGGCCATGCGGATCAGGTCGTCGAGCAGAATGGGGACAGGTCCCAACAGGCCTGTGATGCGCGCGCGGGCGCTCGCATCCGGTTCGAAAGCAAAGGGGTCCTCATCGGGCTCGCTTAGCTCGATGGGGCGGCCCATGATCGGCTCGACCGCCTGGATCACGTCGGATGCTTCCGTAATGAGCGTAGCACCCTGCTTGATCAGATCATTGGTTCCGGCAGCGCGCGGATCGAGCGGAGAGCCCGGCACCGCGAACACTTCACGGCCCTGTTCGGCAGCAATGCGGGCGGTGATCAGCGATCCCGAGCGAAGGGCTGCCTCCACGACGACGACGCCGAGGCTTGCTCCTGAAATCAACCGGTTGCGCCTTGGAAAGTCGCGGGCGCGCGGAACATGTCCAAGTGGCAGTTCGGAGATCGCGCTGCCGCAAGTGATGATTTCGCCCAGTAGATCCTCGTGCTCGGGTGGATAGACCTTGTCGTGACCGCCGGCGAGCATCGCCACCGTGCCGCCGGCGAGGCTGGCGCGATGGGCGGCTTGATCGATGCCGCGCGCCAGTCCTGAGGCAACGACAAAGCCGGCGTCGCTGAGGTCGCGTGCCAGGTGACCAGCGAATTTCAGCCCCGCGCCCGAGGCGTTTCGTGAACCTACGATCGCGATCATCGGCCGCATCAGCACGTCGCGCGCGCCGCGCACGCCGAGCAGCGGCGGGGCATCGTCGAGCACCGCGAGCCGCGGCGGATAGCCGGCCTCACCAGGCGCGATCAGACTGACGCCGAGCGCTTCGCCGGCTTCCAGTTCGGCTCGCGCATCCTCCTCGCTGCATATGCGCTGATGGCGCGACGCACCGCCGCGCCGCGCCAGATCGGGCAGCCGCTCCAGCGCGTTGCGCGCGCTGCCGAAATGATTGACAAGCGAACGGAAGGTGCGCGGCCCGACATTGTCGGAACGGATCAACCGCAGCCAGTCGATACGCTGGGCGGTGGTGAGATGTGCGGTGGTTGGCGTCTTGGTGTCCATGCGTTCCCCAGGGGGGTGAGCATGGATCAACCTAGGCGCGTGGGGAAGGGGGTACACCCGTCACTTCTGCCCGATTTTCCCCTCGGTGCCCGCCTGCAACCGCCTGATGTTTTCGCGGTGCATGTAGAGCAGCAACAGCGTCAGCACCGCAAACAGCGAGGCAAGCGCCGGGTGGCCGAACCACCACAGGAAGATCGGCGTGACGAAACTGGCAACCAGCGCCGAGAGCGAGGAGTAGCGCGAGGTCACGGCGGTCGCGAGCCAGAGCACGCAAAACACCACCGCTGCCGGCCAGAACAGGCCGATGCAGGACGCCGATATAGACCGCGACGCCTTTGCCGCCCTTGAACTTCAGCCACACCGGGAAGAGGTGGCCGAGAAAGGCGCCGAGTGCGGCCAGCATCGCGGCGTTCGGTCCGCCGCAATAGCCCGCGATGATGACGGCGGCGGTGCCCTTCAGCATGTCGAGCAGCAGCGTTGCCGCCGCAAGGCCCTTGCGCCCGGTGCGCAGCACATTGGTGGCGCCGATATTGCCGGAGCCGATCGAGCGCAAATCCTGCGTGCCGGCCAATCTCGTCAGGATCAATCCGAAGGGAATGGAGCCGAGCAGATAGCCGAGGACGAATGCCACCGGCAGCCATGCACTAGCCGACATCTCAGCGCCTCCTACACCTGCAAATTTCGCACGCATCAGGATCTCGTTTCGACGCGGCTTCAGACATGCTCATAGACGGTCCGTCCGCCGACGATGGTGCGCACCACGCGGCCAGAAAATCGCGCTTCGTCGAACGGCGTATTCTTGCATTGCGACTTTGAGATCGTCGGGATCAAGTACCCAGGGCGTATCGGTATCGATCACGATCACGTCGGCCGGCGCGCCCGGCCGCAGCGATCCGCCGGGCAGGCCGAGCAATTCGGCCGGGCGCGTCGACATCGCGCGGATCAGGGTCTTGAAATCCATCTCGCCATTGTGGATCAGCCGAAGCGCCGCCGGCAGCATGGTCTCCAAGTCCGATCGCGCCAGAGGCGGCTTCCGCGAACGGCAGCCGCTTGACTTCGACGTCCTGCGGATTGTGGTCGGACATGATCACGTCGATCAGTCCCGGAGGCGACAGCCGCGACCAGCGCCGAGACGGTCTTCCTCGGTGCGCAGCGGCGGCGACAGTTTCAAAAAGGTCCGGTAGGGGCCGATGTCGTTTTCGTTCAGCGTCACATGATTGATCGAGACCGAGGCGGAGACCTGCAAACCCGCCTCGCGCGCGCGCTCGAGGATTTCCAGCGACTCGACGCAGGTCAGCGAAGCCGCGTGATAGCGGCCGCCGGTCAGCGCGACGAGGCGCATGTCGCGCTCCAGCATCACCGCCTCGGCGGCATTGGGAATGCCGAACAGTCCCAGCCGTGTGGCGAATTCGCCCTCGTTCATGACGCCTTCGCCGACCAGATGCGGGTCTTCGGTGTGATGGACGATCAGCGCGTCGAAATCTCGCGCATAGGTCAGCGCCCGTCGCATCACCTGCGCATTGGTGACGCTCCGGTCGCCGTCGGTGAAGGCGACCGCGCCGGCAGCCTTCAACAGGCCGATCTCGGTCATTTCCTCGCCGCGCAGGCCCTTGGTCAGCGCCGCCATCGGATGGATGTTGACGATCGCGGTGTCGCGGGCGCGCCGCAGCACAAAATCGACCGTCGCGGAATTGTCGATCACGGGCGAGGTAGCGGGCTGGCAGACGATGGTGGTGATGCCGCCGGTTGCCGCCGCCTGGCTCGCGGAGGCAAATGTCTCGCGGTGGCTCGCGCCGGGTTCGCCGACAAAGGCGCGCATGTCGATCAGGCCGGGAGCCACGATCTTGCCGGCGCAATTGACGACGTCGGTGCCCTCGGGCACGCCGGCCGCGCCGATGCCGCGCTTGTTGTCGCGGATCACGCCGTCGGCGATCAGAACGTCGCCGGGACCGTCGAAATCGCGCGACGGATCGACCACGCGGGCGTTGGCGAGCAGGATCGGGCGGCGATCGGTCAGCATATGTCAGGCGTTCGGCAGGTTGCGGGCGAGTGCTTCGAGCACCGCCATCCGCACCGCCACTCCCATTTCCACCTGCTCGCGGATCAGCGATTGCGCGCCGTCGGCCACGATGGAGTCGATCTCCACACCGCGATTCATCGGTCCCGGATGCATCACCAGCGCGTCCGGCTTGGCATAAGCGAGCTTCTTCTGGTCGAGACCGAAATAGTGGAAGTATTCCTGGCTCGACGGCACGAAGGAGCCGTTCATGCGCTCGCGCTGCAGCCGCAGCATCATCACGATATCGGCGCCCTCCAGTCCCTCGCGCATGTCGCGGGCGACCTCGACGCCCATCCGCTCGATGCCGCGCGGCAACAGGGTGGAGGGCGCGACCACGCGGACGCGCGCGCCCATGGTGTTCAGCAGCAGGATATTGGAACGCGCCACCCGCGAATGCATGACATCGCCGCAGATCGCGATCACGAGCCCCTCGAGCTGGCCCTTGTTGCGGCGGATAGTGAGCGCATCGAGCAGGGCCTGCGTCGGATGCTCATGGGCGCCGTCGCCGGCGTTGATGACGGAGCCGTCGACCTTGCGCGCCAGAAGTTCCACCGCGCCCGACGCGTGGTGGCGGACCACCAGAATGTCCGGATGCATGGCGTTGAGCGTGACCGCCGTATCCATCAGCGTCTCGCCCTTGCGGATCGAGGAGGACGACACCGACATGTTCATGACGTCGGCGCCGAGCCGCTTGCCGGCGAGTTCGAACGAGGATTGGGTGCGGGTCGAGGCCTCGAAAAACAGATTGACCTGGGTGCGGCCACGCAAGGAGGTGCGCTTCTTGTCGACCTGGCGGTTGAGCTCGACATATTCCTCGGAGAGGTCGAGCAGGCCGGTAATATCGGCAGCGGAAAGCCCCTCGATTCCCAGCAGATGCCGGTGACCGAGGACGAAGGTCGATTTCGATGCGGAGGTCATTAAAACGAGAGCTATAGGCAGAGATCAAACGGGGGGCAAGGGCGAAGAAGGGCGTTGCGAGTTATCCCCTGAGATGTCGGAAGAAGGGTAAACGAGCATGCCGCAAAGCCGCCGGATTGGATCGCCAAGCAGGCGGGGCTGGCGCAGGGCTTGCCCTAGCAGATGTCGGATTGTTACGACCAGGCGCGTGCGGCGCAGGAATGGCGGGCGGGGATGAAAATTTTGGTCACGGGGAGCGCCGGCCATCTTGGCGAAGCTTTGGTTCGGACACTGCGTAATCTGCGGCACGAGGTCATCGGTCTCGACCTTCTCGAATCGCCGTTCACCACGCATGTAGGCTCGATCACGGACCGCGGTTTCATTGGGCGCTGCATGAACAATGTGCGATGGGTTTTCCATGCAGCCACTTTGCACAAGCCTCACATTGTCACTCACAGCCGCCAGGATTTCATCGATACCAATATTACCGGCACGCTTAACCTCCTGGAAGAAGCGGTCACCGCCCGCGTCGAATCGTTCATTTTCACCAGCACGACTAGTGCCTTTGGCGACGCCCTGACGCCGGCAGTTGGCGCGCCCGCTGCGTGGGTTACGGAGGAGGTCGTACCGGTTCCAAAGAATATCTATGGGACGACCAAGGCCATGGCGGAAGACCTGTGCCAATTGTTCCACCGTAACCACGGCCTGGCCTGTGTCGTACTCAGGACATCCCGGTTCTTTCCCGAAGAGGACGACAACCGCGAAATCCGAGCCGGCTATTCGGATGAGAACGTCAAGGTGAATGAGTTTCTCTATCGCCGGGTCGACATCGAGGACGTGGTGAGCGCGCATCTGCTTGCGGCGGAGCGTGCAGCCGCGACCGGATTTCGCAAATTCATCATCAGCGCAACCACTCCATTTGGCCCGGGCGACTTGCTGGAACTGCGGGCCGACGCGCCACGCGTGGTGCGGCGGCTGGTTCCCGACTTCGCAGCCGAATATGAGCGAAGGGGCTGGAAAATCTTCCCCAGTATTGGGAGGGTTTATGTCAACCGCCGTGCGCGCGACGAACTTGGATGGCAACCGCGGTACGATTTCGGCACGGTGCTCGACCGCCTCAGGGCCGGGCAGAGCCCGACAAGCCAGCTCGCGCGGATTGTCGGTTCAAAGGGATATCACGCCGAGGCATTCGCGGCAGGGCCATATCCAGTGGAATGAAGGCGTGGTGCCTTGGAACGACGGCGGAACCGGCTGGCGCTGGCGAAGCAAGGATTTGTCAATTATGCCGAGGAATGGTGGCATTTTCGCTGCCGGGCACGGGCGGTCCCGCGTATGATTTACCCCGTGCGGCAGCAGAGTCTGACGGCACGCGCAGTCCGGCGCAACCCACCCGAAATCTAAAGACCGTGAGGGCGGCCATGACGCTAGCTTCATTTGCGACCCACGAGGTGCTCAACCAGTCCCCGCCATTTGTCGATGTCGATCTGTTTACGATGGACCGGCCGCTTGCCGAGGCGGTCGCTGCCAACGGCGGAACGTCTGCGCAAAAGGAATTGTCCGAATTCGGGCAGCATTGGGGCTCGGCCGCCATGGCGGATCGCGCGCGGCTCGCCAATGAGAACACGCCAAAACTGCGGACGTTCGATTCCAAAGGCAATCGCCGCGACGAGGTCGAGTTTCATCCGGCCTATCATGAATTGATGGCGCGGAGCGCCCATGCGGGCATTCACAATTCGACCTGGACCGCAGAGGGAAGGCCGGCCGGCGGCGCGGCCGAGGTCGTACGCGCCGCGAAATTTTATATGGCAGCAGGGGTCGAGACGGGACATCTCTGCCCGATCACCATGACGCGTGCCTCCGTGGCAGCACTCTCCGCCGCGCCCAGCCTGCTGGCGAAAGCGATGCCGGTGATTGCCACCCGCGCCTACGATCCGGCCTTCGCGCCGTGGCCGACCAAGCGCGGCATGACGCTCGGCATGGGCATGACCGAGAAACAGGGCGGCACCGACGTGCGCAGCAACATGACGCGCGCCACGGGCGATGGTGACGCCTATCGCATCACCGGCCATAAATGGTTCATGTCGGCGCCGATGTGCGACGCCTTCCTGGTGCTGGCGCAGGCCGACGAGGGTTTGACCTGTTTCTTCATGCCGCGCTTCAGGCCGGACGGATCGGTCAATGCGATTCAGTTCCAGCGGCTAAAGGACAAGCTCGGCAATCGCTCCAACGCGTCCTCCGAGGTCGAATTCGTGGGCGCTTACGCGACGCGCGTCGGCGAGGAGGGCAAGGGCATCCGCACCATTATCCAGATGGTGCAATTGACGCGGCAGGATTGTGCGATTGCTTCCGCCGGGCTGATGCGGTCCGGGCTTGCGCATGCACTGCATCATGCCAGGCACCGCCGTGTGTTCCAGAAACATCTCGCCGACCAGCCGCTGATGCAGGCCGTGCTTTCGGACATGGCGTTGCATGTCGAGGCCTCGATTGCGTTGGTCATGCGGCTCTGCCGCTCGTTCGACCGCGCGCCGCAAGACCAGCGCGAGGCAGCTCATATGCGGCTCTTGACGCCCGCGATCAAATACTGGGTCTGCAAGAGCGCGCCGGGATTCTTGTACGAAGCGATGGAGTGCCTGGGCGGGAACGGCTATGTCGAAGAGGGCATTCTGGCGCGGCACTACCGGGAATCTCCTGTTAATGCGATCTGGGAAGGATCGGGCAATGTGATGTGCCTTGACGTGCTGCGCGCCTTGTCGCGCGAGGTCGAGGCGGCCGCGGCCATTCTGCAGGATCTCGCCAGGGACACGGCGGGTCTTTCTGGTGCCGCCGATACCGCAGCCTTCCTCGGGAAGGCATTCCTCCGGCCCGACTCCGAGCGCGTGGCGCGGCTGGCGGTGGAGAGGCTGGCGCTATTGGCGGCTGCGGCCGCGCTCAATCAGATATCGCCCCGTCACGCCGAATTGTTTGCGAGCACGAGGCTTGCCGGGAATCACGCCAGCATGTACGGCGCCGTAGATCTGCCGCGCGACGATATGGCCCGGTTGCTCGACCGCGCCTTACCCTCATGAAGGTCAGTTGATGGATTCTCTCGATCCGGAAAGTCCCATTGCTCTCGCGCCCGCCGTCCCAGTCCCGCGTCCGCCCCGCGTCTGGAAGTTCTGGGGCACTGCGTTATGGGGCTTCTTCATTTTCGCGGCGATGTTCGTTGGACAGATCGCGGTCGTGGCTTGGTTTGTTCTGCAACAGGACGGACCTATCGATCAGGAAGCCTTGGTGGCGGCCGTTCGTATCGTCGCCGGCCATGGCCTGACGATCTCACTTTCCGTGATTACGCAACTACCCGCGGTGCTCGCGGCGCTGTGGATCGCGATCCGCATGACACACATGCGGTTTTCCGATTACCTCGGGCTGCGCCTGACCTCGTGGAAATATCTTTTGGTCGGCGCCGTCGCCTTGTTCGTCCTGGTGATGGCCTGGGACGCGCTCTCGCGCGCAACGGGACGCGAGGTCGATCCGGAATTCATGAGCGAGGTGCTGAAATCGGCGCGCGCCGAGGGGGCGCTCGGGATTTTGGTGATCGCCTTTTGCGTTGTTGCGCCGATCGCGGAGGAGTTATTTGCGCGCGGATTTCTTTATCGAGGCTGGTCGGAATCCTTCCTCGGTCCCGTCGGAGCCATCATCCTGTCGTCAATGGTGTGGACGGCGCTGCATCTGCAATATGACTGGTACTTTCTCGGCGAGGTGTTTTCGATCGGCCTGTTGCTCGGTTATATCCGTTATCGCAGCAACTCGACCTGGCTGACGATCCTCCTGCACGGCCTTAATAATCTGGCTGCGGTGATCCAAACCATGTTGCTCACCGGGCAGTCGTGACCTCAGCGCTTGGCCTGCGCCGTCATCAGGCGGTCGAGCGCCCCCTGGAGAATAAAGATCGCAGCGTGCTCGTCGATCACCTCGGCGCGCCGCGCGCGGCTCATGTCCATTCCTATCAACTCGCGCTCGACGGCCGCGGTCGAGAGCCGCTCGTCCCAGAGTGCAACGGCAAGGTCGGTGAGTTTGGAAAGATTGCGTGCGAAAGCGCGGGTCGATTGGGCGCGCGGTCCCTCGCTGCCGTCCATGTTGATCGGCAGGCCGAGCACGAAACCCACAGCCGCCCGGTCGCCGGCGATGGCGAGCAGGCGCGCGGCGTCGGCCTTGAAAGCCTTGCGCTGGATGGTCTCGACCCCTGTCGCCAACCTGCGATCGGGATCGCATGCAGCAACCCCGATGGTCTTGGTGCCGAGATCAAGGCCGATCAGCGCGCCGCGTTCTGGCCAGTGCGCGGCCGCATCGATCAGCGGTAGAATGGGGGCGGGCATGGCGCTCGCATAACACGCGGGCCGCAAGCGGTGCAAAGCGAGAAGGGCAGAATTGCGATGGATAAGCTGACACTTTTCGGTTTGTTTGCGGTCACGGCGATGCTGGTGAGTTACGCGCTGGAGGATCGCAGCCGCTGGTTCATCCTCGCTTTTGCGGCTGCCTGTGCGCTCGGTTCCATTTACGGATTTCTGCAGGGAGCCTGGCCGTTCGGGCTTGTCGAAG
Source organism: uncultured Alphaproteobacteria bacterium (assembly GCA_963722265.1). Taxonomy (GTDB): domain Bacteria; phylum Pseudomonadota; class Alphaproteobacteria; order Rhizobiales; family Xanthobacteraceae; genus Bradyrhizobium. The sequence continues at coordinate 884,173 of CAVRKR010000009.1, forward strand.
CGATCTGGGCCATGGTCGCGCTACGGCGCTTTGGCCTCAGGCGGCCGCTCGATGCATAGGTCGGCCGCGCGGTGGGTGCTAATCTCGCAGAGAGCCCAGGCAACGATGCCGACCAAATCCCCTTTTTTCGGAAATGAGCAGACCATGTGGCCCGACCGCCGATTGATCGATCTTTTCAAGACCGAATTCCCGATTGTGCTGGCGCCGATGGCAGGCGCGATGGATGCGGACCTCGTGATTGCCGCGGCGCAGGGCGGTGCCTTGGGTTCGCTGCCGTGTGCATTGCTTTCGGTGGAGAAGGCGCGCGAGCAGGTCAACATCGTCCGCCAGCGCGTCTCGACGCCGCTCAGCATGAATTTTTTCTGCCACAAGGCCGTCGCCGCCGATCCCGCGCGCGAAGCGATCTGGAAGCAGCGGCTTGCCGCCTATTATAAAGAGCTGGGCCTTGACCCGACGGCGCCGATCAATGCCGCCAATCGCGCGCCATTCGACGTTGCGATGTGCGAGCTTGTCGAAGAGCTCAAGCCCGAAATCGTCAGTTTCCATTTCGGCTTTCCCGACACTGCGCTGCTCAAGCGCGTCAAGGCCGCAGGCTCAGTCGTGATCTCGTCCGCGACCACCGTGAAAGAGGCGATCTGGCTCGAGGAGCACGGGGCTGACGCCATCATCGCGCAAGGCGCGGAAGCCGGCGGCCATCGCGGCATGTTCCTGACCGAGAATATTTCCGAACAGCCCGGTACCTTCGCGCTGGTGCCCCAGGTGGTCGACGCGGTGCGGGTCCCGGTGATCGCGGCGGGCGGCATCGCCGACGGGCGGGGAATTGCGGCGGCTTTCGCACTGGGGGCGGCCGGAGTTCAGATCGGCACCGCCTATCTGCGCTGTCCGGAATCCAAGGTCAGCGCGCCGGCCCGCACCGCGCTTGCGCAGGCGCGGGACGATTCCACCGTCATCACCAACGTCATGACCGGACGCCCGGCGCGAGGGATCGCCAATCGGGTGATGCGGGAAGTCGGCCCGATTTCGCCGGATGCGCCGCAATTTCCCCACGCGGCGACCGGGCTGGCACCTCTGAAAGCGGCGGCGGAAAAGCTCGGCAAGACCGATTTCACCAATCTTTGGGCCGGGCAGGCGGTGCGGTTGGGGCGCGAAATGCCGGCAGCCGAGCTGACCCGGGCGCTGGCAGGCGCGGCGTTGGCGCGTTTGAGCCGATTGGCGGGTTAGGCAGGCTGCCCCACGGTTGCGGCGCAAAACCACCCTCTGCTATACGGCGGGCTGAGTTTTGCTCCGAAAGGCCTTATATAATGTCGGTCGACGCCGCCACTGTTCGCCGCATCGCGCATCTGGCGCGGATTGCGGTTAGGGAGCACGAGGTTCCGCATCTTGAGGGCGAATTGAACGCGATACTCGCCTTCGTCGAGCAATTGTCGGAAGTCAATGTCGAGGGCGTGGAGCCGATGACGTCCGTGATACCGATGGAGATGAAGAAGCGGGCCGACGTGGTCAATGATGGCGAAATCGCCGACGATATCGTCAAGAATGCGCCGGAGACCCAGGGTCATTTCTTTCTGGTGCCGAAGGTGGTCGAATAAGCGTAGCGTTTTCGAGCGAAGTGCAGTCGAGCGCGAAACGGGAATTTCTGATGTGTCTGCTCTGCGACGATGAAAAGGCCTATCAGGCCTATATGAACTATCTCGACGCCATGGCGCGCGAGGGCAAGGCCGCCGATCCCGATAAGGCGGTCGACGCCGTGCTCGATGCGTTGGAGGCCGCCGGCAAGGCCAGCAACAACGCGTTGCGTGACGATCCCGCCAACGACAAGACGCTCTCGCCCTTCTTCTGTAGCCCGGTTAATAAATGACCGATTTGACGTCGCTGACGCTTGCCGAGGCCAGGGATGGTCTCGCGAAGAAATCCTTCACGTCGCTCGAGCTGACGAATGCGCATCTTTCGGCGATGGAAGACGCGCGCGCGCTCAATGCCTTTGTGCTGGAGACGCCCGATCGGGCGCGGGCCATGGCGCGCGAGGTCGACGCCAAAATCGTGAAAGGCGAGGGCGGCCCGCTCGCCGGCATTCCGCTCGGCATCAAAGACCTGTTCGCGACCAAGGACGTGCGCACCACCGCGTGCTCGAAAATTCTCGGCAATTTCGTGCCGACCTACGAGTTCACGGTGACCGCGCAGCTCTGGCGCGACGGCGCCGTGATGCTCGGCAAGCTCAATAACGACGAATTCGCGATGGGCTCCTCGAACGAGACCTCGTGCTTCGGTCCGGTCGCCAATCCCTGGCGCCGCGCGGGTGCCAATACCACCCTTGTGCCGGGCGGCTCCTCGGGCGGCTCGGCCTCGGCGGTGGCGGCGCTGCTGTGCATGGGCGCGACTGCAACCGACACCGGCGGATCGATCCGCCAGCCGGCGGCATTCACCGCCACCGTCGGCATGAAGCCCACTTACGGGCGCTGCTCGCGCTGGGGCATCGTTGCCTTTGCGTCTTCGCTGGATCAGGCCGGACCGATCGGCCGCACCGTGCGCGATGCCGCGATCCTGATGCGCTCGATGGCAGGCCACGATCCCAAGGACACCACCTCGGTCGATCGCCCGGTGCCGGACTACGAAGCGGCGGTCGGAAAGTCCATCAAGGGAATGAAGATCGGCATTCCCAAAGAATATCGCCTCGACGGCATGGCGAGCGAGATCGAAAGGCTCTGGAGCGAGGGCGCTTCCTGGCTCAAGACTGCCGGCGCCGAGCTCGTCGACGTGTCGTTGCCGCACACCAAATACGCGTTGCCGGCCTATTACATCGTCGCGCCCGCGGAAGCCTCCTCGAATCTGGCGCGTTACGACGGCGCGCGCTACGGCCTGCGCGTGCCTGGACGCTCGTTCGGCGAAATGTACGAGAACACCCGCGCCGAGGGCTTTGGCGCCGAGGTCCGCCGCCGTGTCTTGATCGGCACTTACGTGCTCTCGGCCGGCTATTACGACGCTTATTATCTTCGCGCCCAAAAAGTTCGCACGCTGATCAAGAAGGACTTTGAGGACTGTTTCGCCAAAGGCGTGAACGCGATTCTGACGCCGGCAACTCCATCGGCGGCGTTCGGTGTCGGCGAGAAGGGTGCCGATCCCGTGGAAATGTATCTCAACGACATCTTCACGGTCACCGTGAACATGGCCGGTCTGCCCGGGATCGCGATTCCCGGCGCTAAGGATTCGCAAGGTCTGCCGCTTGGCCTGCAATTGATCGGCCGCCCCTTCGATGAGGAGACGCTGTTTTCGCTCGGCGAGGTGATCGAGCAGGCGGCGGGACGGTTCACGCCGGCGAGGTGGTGGTGAACATGGCAGAGTTCAAAGCAAGTCTTGCAGGCGCAGCACCGGCGCCGGAACTGGACGCGCCGCTTGCCGCGCTGTGGTGGGCGGCGAGGAGCGGTTGGGATCAGGCACACAAGATCGTGCAGGACGAAGCCACGCGTGAGGCGGCCTGGGTGCACGCCTATCTGCACCGCGTCGAGGGCGATCTCGGCAACGCCGGCTACTGGTATCGTCAGGCCGGCAAGCCGGTTGCGAAAGGTGCTCTCGACACCGAATGGGAAGGAATCGTTTCCACGCTGCTCGGGAGTAGAGGAGCATGAGTGCGACGAATTCGAAACTGATCAAGGGCGCCACCGGCGACTGGGAAGTCGTGATCGGGATGGAGGTCCATGCCCAGGTCACTTCGAACGCCAAGCTCTTCTCGGGAGCTTCGACGGAGTTTGGCGGCGAGCCCAATTCCCATGTCTCGCTGGTCGATGCGGCGATGCCGGGCATGTTGCCGGTGATCAACGAGGAATGCGTGCGCCAGGCGGTACGCACCGGGCTTGGCCTGAACGCAAAAATCAATCTGCGCTCGGTGTTCGACCGCAAGAACTATTTCTATCCGGATTCGCCGCAGGGCTACCAGATCAGCCAGTACAAGTCGCCGGTCGTGGGCGAGGGCGTGCTCGTGGTCGAGTTGGCCGGCGGCGAGAGCGTCACGGTCGGCATCGAGCGGCTGCATCTGGAGCAGGACGCCGGCAAGTTGTTGCACGACCAAAGCCCGACCATGTCGTTCGTCGATCTCAACCGCTCCGGCGTTGCCTTGATGGAGATCGTCTCCAAGCCGGACATCCGCTCCTCGGAGCAGGCGAAAGCCTATGTGACCAAGCTGCGCTCGATCCTGCGTTATCTCGGCACCTGCGATGGCGACATGGAGAAGGGGTCCCTGCGCGCCGACGTCAACGTCTCCGTGCGCAAGCCCGGTGAAGCGCTCGGCACCCGCTGCGAGATCAAGAACATGAATTCGATCGCCTTCATCGGCGAGGCCATCGAATCTGAGGCGCGCCGCCAGATCAAAACCATCGAAGAGGGCGGCACTGTCGACCAGGAAACGCGTCTCTATGATCCAAATACGCGCAAAACCCGCTCGATGCGTTCCAAGGAAGAGGCGCACGACTATCGCTATTTTCCCGACCCCGATTTGCTGCCCCTCGAATTCAGTGAGGCCTATGTCGCTGAGCTCAAGGCCAGCCTTCCCGAATTGCCGGACCAGAAAATGGCGGGCTTCATCGCCGAATTGGGCCTGCCTCCTTATGACGCGAGCGTTCTGGTGGCGGAGCCTGAGAGTGCGAGGTTCTACGAAGCGGTGCTTGCGAACCTAAAAGACCCGCGAAATCACGCGAAGGTGGCAGCCAATTGGGTAATTAATGAGTTGTTCGGGCGTCTGAACAAGGAAGGTATGGAGATCTCCGCGTCACCCGTGTCGGCAGAACAACTTGCCGCCATCATTGAGCTTGCCTTGGACGGCACCATCAACGGCAAGCAGGCGAAGGACCTGTTTGACATTGTTTGGCAAAAGGGGGGCGACCCTCGGGCGCTAGTCGAAACCCTTAGTATGAAGCAGGTTACTGACGTCGGTGCGATAGAAATGATGGTTGAGGACGTTGTAACCGCGAATACGGCCAAAGTTGAGGACGCTAAGACAAACCCAAATACGATAGGCTGGTTTGTCGGTCAGGTGATGAAATCATCCAAAGGAAAAGCCAATCCGCAAACCACTACTGGACTTTTGAGAACGAGAATCTTCGAAAATTGGGCGAGGAGTCAAACTGGGCCTCTCCAACGGGGCGAACGCTTATATGATTATTATGACCAAAGTGCTCGCAAAGGCTACGAAGAGCTCAGATCAATATTGAATCTTTGGGCATCTGAGGTCGACGATTCCCCTTATAGGGACGAGTTGATTTCCCGGATGACGAGGGGCGGCAACGCAGCCTTTAGGGCCGCTTTAGCTGAGCTAGTTATCTACGATCTCCTAGTGAGATTGGGTCATAAGATTTCTGTACACCCCGTCATCCCCGGAGCAAGGAGGAGGCCTGATTTTGCTCTTGCAGATAGCAAGGGGCGTGTTAGCGCTTACATAGAAGTTACAACGGTCAATCGGCCTGAAAACTCGGATGCGGAAACAAACCGAGAGAACGTTATCTATAGGGCGATCGATCAACTCACTCTGCCGAAAGGGTGTTTGCTGGGCTACAAGTTGGTTCGGGCTGGACCGAATAGTCCTGCCTTGAAACCACTTTTGGCTGCAATTGAAGATTGGGCAAAGGCAAACTCCGAGCGCGCAAAGACGGAAGAGATTATAGAGCGGTTCACGGCAGCCGATTGGGTGTTTGAGCTTGAGCTCTTCTCGGCTTCTGAGGCTGGAGCCGCGACGGGAGGTATCGCCACAGCGTGGTTATCGGGCGGCGCGTTGGCGCCACACAAGGATATCCGGGCGGCTCTATATCGAAAATCCCGGGGATACGGAAAAATGGATGCGCCCTTCATTATTGCTATTGCCGACACCACAGATCAGATGTTCGGTAAATTACAAGTGCGCGACGCAATCACCGAGGCCGTATTTGGAGACGAGCGCTTTGTTTTCGCAGGTGACAAAGCAACACGTCAATTCGCACCAAATGGGTTTTGGCGAGGCCCAGATGGACCAAGGAATACGCACGTGACAGCCCTCCTGTTCTTGCCCCAAATCGATATTTGGAAATTGAGAGATCCAAAATGGGAGCCGGTTCTCGCGACAAATCCCTGGGCAGCGTCTCAGACCCCCAATTCGTTGAAGTCCCTAACTCGTTTTGAGGCGGATCAAGGGAAATGGATCGAGGGAAAGCCGATAGGCGACCTGTTGGGGTTGCCCGATCCTTGGCCGCCGGACGAATAAAGTATGTCGCCTAATGCAAGCAAGGCCTGGCCATCGGCACATCGCCTATAGCGGCCGGGCAGCTCGGCGCCATCGTCGATCTGATCGGTGAGGGCACAATCTCCGGCAAGATAGCCAAAGACCTTTTCGAGATCGTCTGGCGGGAGGGCGGCGACCCGCGGGCGGTGGTGGAGGCGCGCGGCATGAAGCAGGTCACGGACTTAAGCGCGATCGAAAAGGTGGTCGACGACATCATCGCCGCCAATCCGGACAAGGTTGCCCAGGCGAGGGCCAAGCCGGCGGCCATTCAATGGTTCGTCGGCCAGGTGATGAAGTCAACCGGCGGCAAGGCCAACCCGCAGGGCGTCAACGATCTCCTGAAATCCAAACTCGGCGTTTGAGTTGTCCCAACCCAGCGCGCTTGCGACGCGGTTGCTTGCGTTGATTCAAGAACGTCCGCGAGCGCACATCAATCATTCACCATAAGCGGCGATGCGACGCGTTCGCGGAAGTATCCGGTCGCGAATTGCGGATTCCGACGAAGCCGCCCGGGTGTAAGGGGATAATGCCGCCCGGGATTCCTGAATGATGTCGCCTACCGGAACGGAATGATGCCGCCCGGGTCGCGAGCCTCGCTGGCCGATGGATTTGTGTCACCGGCGATGGTGGTTGGTCAAGCCTTCTGGTTCTGTTTGCTTCGCGTCCGGCGCATGCTTTCGCCGGTGAGTTCGATGCGGTGTGCATTGTGAACGAGACGGTCCAGGATGGCGTCGGCATAGGTTGGATCGCCAATTATTTCGTGCCATCGGTCTACTGGAAGCTGGGAGGTAATCATGGTGGAGCGGCGTCCGTAGCGTTCCTCGAGGATTTCCAGGAGATCATGTCGGGCGGCGGCGTCGAGCGGCTCCAAGCCCCAGTCATCGAGAATGAGCAGATCGGCACGGCCGAGGTTGCGCAGAAGACGGGGATGGCGACCGTCGCCGCGCGCCAGCGCAAGTTCCTCGAACAGCCGAGGCACGCGCTGGTAGAGGACTGACCGGTTGTCCCGACATGCCTTGTGGCCGAGCGCCGAGGCCAGCCAACTTTTGCCGACGCCGGTTGGACCGATTAGGGCCAGATTGTCGTGGGCGTTCATCCATTCGCCCGCGACGAGCTTCTGGAACAGGGCGCGGTCGAGACCGCGGGGACTGCGATAGTCGACATCCTCGACGCAGGCCTGCTGGCGTAATTTGGCGACGCGCAGCCTTCCCGCGAGGCGTTTGTCCTGACGCCAGGAGGCCTCGCGATCAAGCAGGAGCCCCAACCATTCGTGATGGTCGAGGCCATCGGCTTCACCGGCGGCGGCGATTTCAACGAGGGCCTTGGCCATGCCATGCAGGCCGAGGGCGTAAAGCTGGTCGTAGGTCGGATGTTTGAGCAAGGTCGGTTCTCCTAATTGTAGTAGCGCGGACCACGGATATTTGCGTGCAGGATCGGCGTTGCGTCCGTGGCGCGCTTTTGCGCGGATCGCCGGTCGAGGTGGTTGTCGAGGATGGATTTGACCGAGCCGTAAGTGCGCGCGCCGATGTCGATGGCGCGCTCGGCGGCGGCTTCAAGGCGCTCGGCGCCATACGAACGGGCCAGCCGAATGACCCCCAGACAGGCGCGAAAGCCCTGCTCCGGATGCGGACGCTGTTCGAGGATCAGTTCACACAGCGCCGCAGTCGCCGGGCCAACCAGCCGGGCGTCGGCGCGGATGCGCTCAATCGTCCAGCCGGCATATCGACGATGGCTGGAAGGCATATGCTCGGGGACGGTCGTGTGCTTGTGATTGCCGCTCCCGCGCATGTGCACGGCGATCCGTTCTCCCTTGAGGAAGATCTCGACCGTCCGCGTGGTCAGCCGCGCGTCGACCTCGGCGCGGGCGAAGCGATGCGGGACGCTGTAATAATGGGCGGTAACCTCGATGTGATAATCGATGCCGACGCGACAGGTGCGCCATTCCGAGAACTCGTAAGGTTCGGTCGGGAGCACCTTCAGCGCCGGGCGATCAATCTGTTCGAGCAATTGCCGGCGCGTCACGCCGAGCCGCCGGATCGGGCGCTCTTCGTTGAGATGCGTCATCAGTTCATCAATCGCCGCGTTGACCTCCGCTAGGCTGTAAAAAATTCGATGGCGCAACCGTCCGAGAAGCCATCTCTCAACGATGAGCACCGCCTGCTCGACTTTTGCTTTATCCCTCGGACGTCTCGGCCTCGCTGGCAAAATGGCGGTGTCATAATGCGCCGCCATCTCGGCGTAGGTGCGATTGACCTGAGGATCGTAGAGACAGGCCTTGATCACCGCCGTCTTCGTATTGTCCGGCACGAGCAAATGTGGAACGCCGCCGATCACCTCCAGGGCGCGGACATGGGCCTCGATCCAGTCGGGCAGCGCCTGCGTCCAGCTCGCGTGCGCAAAAGTGAAGCTCGACGCGCCGAGCACGGCGACGAAGATTTGTGCCTTGCGGATTTCGCCGGTCAGCCGGTCGATGACGACCGGAACCCCATCGCCGGCGTAATCGACGAACAGCCGCTCGCCGGCCGCGTGCGTCTGCCGCATCGTCGGCGACAACTTCGATTCAAAGCCGCGATAGAGCTCGCAAAACCGCGAATAGCTGTAACCGCCGGGATTGGCGGCGATATATTCATCCCAGACGATCACCAGGGTGACGTGCTTGCGCTTCAGCTCCCGATGAACCGTCGGCCAATCCGGCTCGGCGTGGCGCCGATGGCCCCGTTTGGTCCTGTGATTGGCGTAAAGCGCCGCCTCCAGGTCGCCGTCGCTCATGCCGTCCGGCATCGGCCAACCCAGCCCGGCGCCCTCGAAACGCCTCAACGTCTCGCGCACCGTCGAGGCGGCTATGCCCAGCCGACGCGCGATTTCGCGCGTTGAAATACCGGCGGAAAACTTCAAACGAATGATCTCGCGCACATGGCGCATCGCAACTCTTTCCGCTGGCATCATCGCTCCCTTGGATTTCCAAAGGAGAGACCCTAAACAGGCCAGCGGAGGCGCTCGTCGCTATTCCACACCCCGGGCGGCATTATTCCGTTCCGGTGGGCGGCATCATCTCGTTATGGTGGGCGGCATCATTCCGTTACAGCGGGCGACATTATCTCGTTATGATGGGCGGCTTGAGCAGGAATCAGCACGCGAATCAGCCACAATCGATTCGCGCGAAAAACGCGCCCTGGCGAGCATCGATGACACGCGAAGCCGGTGAGCATGAAAATTTTTTTATTGCCAAAATTCGCGACTCAGAGTCCGCGCAACACGCCATTGAGCGCCTTCGATGAGGCGCAACGCCATCGGTGCACCGCCGGTGATCGAACGCGAAAATTAAGGAAACAGCTGCGGCACAGGCGTTTCTGGCAAAAACGGCAATTGTCTATTGCGTTTTTCCGCGCTCGTTTTGCGTTGTCGTGCAGGTAGATCGTTGTGCCGCGGATTAACGCGCAACGCGCGCTCTCGCAGCACCGCGTCAACACTTCCTTAAGCGGGACACTGTTTTTTTCAATGTGTTGGTGTATTCGGGATGCAGTGCATTTCGATTCCCGAGTGCACGCAGCGACTAAGCCATCTCACTACATTAGGAGGGCAACATGGCGAAGAAAGCTAAGAAGGCAAAGAAGGCGAAGAGCGCAGTGAAGAAGACTGCGAAGAAGACCCGCAGGGTCAAGAAGAAGAAGTAAATCTCGCCTGAAGAAAATTGCCGGCGGCTTTGATGCCGGCGCGTCACACGAGCCTTTCGGACGGTTTGCTTCCCTAAAAAAGCAGATGTTGAAAGAGCGGCTCTTGTCGACGAAAGAGGGTGTCGGCGAGACATCAGGTCAAGCGGCTGGATCGTAGTTTCTGAAAGAGCTCGCTCTCTTACGAAAGCCGGTCCGGCAGAAGAAAACGGATTTTCTTCGTTCGGTGCGGATTTCAGCGATCCGCAGTTTCACGGACTTGAGGGGCTTTCGGCTTTTCAGGTTCAATGTGAAATCTGATCCTGACGTGTTCGCCGACGCCCTCGTTCCAGGCCGGTGCTGTGATGCCCGGCGGACAATCCCGCAAAATCATTCCCGCAAAGCGTTTTCCTGATCGTCCACGGCTCGTGAGCGGCCTAACGGCCCGATGCGCCGGCGCCACATCGCCGCCTTGCTTGCGGCAATGGTTATCGTTTCGCGAAAATGGCAGGTAAACCAATTTCTAGCAACACGTAAGAGCTCCGATGAAATGGGCGTTTCCATCGTTTCACGGCGGCTTGCCTGGGTGAGGTGTTTACGCCGGATTCATCGCGATACTTAAACTGTCCTTCAAACTTGAACGGTCAAGATCATTCCAACAAGCCGGCAAACGGCGAGGGGAATGACGGGACGTTTTGCAATCTGGACAGGGGCCGCGCTCGGGACCAGGGCGCTTCTCAAGAAAAACAAGAAGGGGATGACCAATGTTTCAGGGACTTTTCGATCTGGATAACGTGACGCCGGTGGAAGCAACCGCGATTCCCGACGTGTTGTTCGAGCGCGGGCTTTACTGGGCGAGCGGACGCTCCGGCGTCGTCAACCTGGTCGCCGCGCATAAATGGTTCAATCTCGCCGCCGTGAAGGGCCGCACCGATGCCATTCAGATGCGCCGCGAGATCGCCGAGCTGATGTCGGAGACGGAGATCGCGGCCGCGCAGCGCGAGGCCCGCGACTGGATGACGGCGCATTAAGACCGGAACTATTATTCTGCAGGAAGCGCTTCTTGCAGGCCTTGCCAGGACCTGATTTTAAATAACGCTCCAGTTCGCGAGCATTCGCTTCATCCATTACGGCGATATACGAGCGAAGAATGATAGGCAGGTATTTGCACGTAGAGGCAACGGAACCTTCCTGATGGGTAGGAAAACCGGCAGCGAAGATCATTCGTCGATGCGACGTATATGTCACAATTGCTCAGCTCGAGAAGATAGACGTACCACAAGCGACAGTCTCCCTACGCTTCTGCGAAGGGTGGCGGGCCACGAACGACGATGATTAGCACTCTGTCTACGCTTTACCTCTATAACGCGTGTCTGGAGACCATTGACATGTGCAGCGCATGTTTCTATGCTCGCTGCATGGGAACGATGGTCCAAATCCGCAATGTCCCGGATGCGTTGCATCGCCGGCTCAAGTCGCGTGCAGCGTTAGCAGGCATGTCGCTGTCCGACTATCTGCTCAGCGAGATTCGTCAGGTGGCGGAACGGCCGACGCTTGACGAGTTGCGGGCGCGGTTGCACAGCCGCACTGAAACGACCCCTTCCGTCGCGCCGGCTGAAGCGGTTCGCGCCGAGCGCGATCGCGCGTGATCGTCGTCGACGCCTCGGCTTTGCTCGAAGTCCTTCTCCGCACGCCAGCAGCCAAAGCCGTAGAAGATCGGCTGTTCGCCACTCGTCAAACACTCCACGCGCCTCATTTGCTCGATGTCGAAGTCGCCCAGGTGGTCCGGCGTTATGCCGCAAATGGGGAAATCGATAGCGAGCGCGGGCGTATGGCACTCACCGACTTGGCGGACCTGTCCCTGCGGCGATATCCGCACGATTTCCTTCTGCCGCGCATATGGGAGTTACGGAACAATTTGACGGCCTATGACGCCGCCTATGTCGCGCTGGCCGAGGCGCTCGACACACCATTGCTGACGCGCGACAGACGTTTGGCCGCAGCCGCTGGCCATCACGCGCAGATCGAACTGGTATAACTCCATCGGGCGCCGCAGCTACGCAGCGAACACGTCATACCGCCGGATAGGCCCGGATAACCCAGCGTGCCGTAGCGTAGAAATGGCGGGCCACGAGCGACGATGATGAGCAATATTGCTTCGCCGTAGCCCTATGATACCGGAGCCCATAGCACGCCGGAACCGGAGAACAAACGACAGCCTACGATATGGCGCTGCGTCCACGAGGGGGCGGTTTCAGATGTCGCGGTTGCCCCTGTGAGCCCCGATGGACAGGGACCCAAACCATCTTAGGAAACGGTGCCATATCCATCCCTGGGGGTGGATCGGAAGTTGAAGGCAGGGCCAAAACGTCGCTAATGATGGGATCTGAAGGCCGCGGCAGCCGCTATTTTACCCATAGCTTAAGTGGGACTGCTTCGCGGTTGGCGCAGCTCAGAGTACCATTATAGGCGTCCGACAATCTTCCGCCATAGCTGCAGGTAACCCCTGCAACCGATAGGACCGCATCCAGCTGTTGGCCCGATACGCGAAGGTGTATTTCCCCGGTCTTCTCTTCGGGGCCTTCTTGAGTGCACAGTCCAACGTGCTTCATCGTCAATGGCCCAGTGTATTCGTTGGGTTGACTGACAACCCCCGTGACGGTGGCCGTCAACTCCCACTCGCCGAGATAGCCGGAATAGCCGACAATTTCCAGTGAATCGGCTCCCGCCGGTGCTGACAGCAAGTTCAAGACAAGCGCCAATATCACGCTTTCGCCTCTGCTTGTCTTCGCGCTTCTAGGGCCCAGCAAGATACTTGCGTGCATCGGCGACCTCGACGCGAGTGCTGCCCTCGCTGCCCGCTTGTTCGACGACCTTGCCGAAGTATTGCCGCGCCTTGGCGGTGTCGCCGAGTTGCGCCGCCGCCCTCGCTGCGCCAGCATAGGCTCCGAGCCGGTTCGGCTCTTTTTTCAGCGTTGCCTCGAAGGCCGTTAGAGCCTCCTTCGCATTGCCGCTGTCAAGCAGCATCTCGCCATAGAGCTCGCGCGCCGGCTTGGGAACGCCTGGCGTCACCGGATGCTTCTCGGTGCGGTCCTCTGCGTCGGCAGCATCGCTCATGGCCTTTAGCGCGTCGGCCTTTTTACCTTCGGCGTAGAGCACCCAGGCGGAGGCGACCCTGGCCTGGATATCGACCTGTTCCGACCAATAGGCGTCTTTTGCTTCGCGAAGCTTGTCGCGAAGCTCACCGAGCCTCGCGATATCACGCTTGGCAGCTTCGGGATCGCCGGCCCGCGCGGCTCCGAGAGCGCGGGCAAAATAGGTGATTGCCTGCACGTTGGCGAGCGGGCTTGGTCGCACTGTCAGCTCTTCCGCCGCTTTCCAATCGCCGCGCTCCAAGGCGTAGCGCGCGGGAGAGGCTGCCTCGGCGTAAGGCCCTGGAATGAAGGTCTCGCTGAAGCCGGTGATTGTCCTCATCTCGTCGACGACGGCCTTGGCCTTGTCGTCCTGACCGAGCTGCAGATAGGCATAAACGAGATAGTCCATCGCATGCAGCTCGTCGGCGAAGTCGCTCGATTCCTTCGCGGACCGCGCGGAGGCGACATTGGATGCGATCGAGTCGTTCCAATAACCGACCCGCGTGAAGATGTGCGAGGGCATGTGCAGAGCGTGTGGCGCGTCTGGCGCTATCTTGGCGTAGCGCCGCGCTGCCTCGATGCCCTTATCTGCGATCGATGGATAGTCGTAGAGATGGATCAGGTAGTGCGCAACGCCCGGATGCAGCGGCTGCCGCAAGGCGATCGGCTCCAGGATGGCCGCGCCCTTGAGCTGGTTGACGTAGGTCTTGTCGGCTGGCGAAGCTGACGTGTTGAGCGCGAGCGCATAATGGATCTGCGCCTCGTCGTCGTCCGGATAGCGTTGCGCCAGGCCTTCCATCGCCTTCGCATAGGCCACGACGCGGGTGCGGTGATCCACCTTGTCGTAATCGGTATACATCACCGCCAGCGCGTCGACATAGCCTTTCTCGCGCTCTGTCTTGAAGCCGATCGCTCTCGCTTTCTCGATTGCTGCCGCGCCCTCCGCGAGATTCTTCACCGGCGGCGCAATATGCGGATTCCACAACAGGCTAAGGGCGATTCCCCAATAGGCAATGCTGCAGGCGGGGTCTGCCTTCAGCGTGTCCTCAAACATTTTCTGCGACGCGCGGTACCAGAACGAGTGCTGGTACAGCATGCCGCGGTCGAATAACTTTTGCGCCTCCGCATTGCACGACGTCTCGAAATGCACCTTGCCGAGCTTGTCGTCTTCCGATTGGGCACGGACCGGACAAGCGAAGGATAGACCTATCAATACTGTCGCCAATGAAAGGGATGCTCTCATCATGATCCGCCTCCCATTATCGTAACTGCGATCGGGGAAGATTGGGCGGACCACTGAACCGCCCGCTATACGGTTTCCGCTTCGATATGCAAATTTCGCCACGAAACCAGAAAAACGATGTATTCTCCCTGTGTGACCGGTTCTGAGGGTGTGTCGGCATGTCGACGCCCAACCTCGAATTTAAAGCGAATATCGGCCTGACGCCAGATCCCTCGGCGCTGCCGGCGGACTTGGTACGGGCGCTCGACTGGCTCCGCAGTCATTTATCGGAACCGGTCGAGCTCAGTTCCCTTGCCGCCTTTAGCGGTGTCCCTCCACGCACGCTGGAACGGCATTTTCGAATGTTTCTCGGCACGACGCCGCTCGGCTGGACGCGCAGCATGCGCCTCGCCCGGGCACGGCAGGCTTTGCTGCACGCCGGTCCGGAGGTTACCGTCACTGGCATCGCTTTGACGAACGGCTTTGGTCAGCTCGGTCGGTTCGCGGCCGACTATCGGCGCGCGTTTGGCGAATTGCCGTCCAGGACAATGCAGCGGAGCAAGAACCCGGCCACGGACGATGGCGATCTCGACGAAGCCATGCGCCTGACGTTCAATGCGTTTCCCTTTGCGTTTGCGGTGGCGCCAAAACAATGCAACGCGGCGCTGGAAAAACTCGACCACCCTCAGGAACTGGCGCCAGCCTACGGTCTGCCAAAGGCTGTGGCCGCCTGGTGCTGGGGACAGCGGGCCTCGCACCGATTCAGCTCGAACTCCCGATCGCGATCGGGCTTTATCGTTGCGGCTGGCCGACGAGTCCTACCGGCTCGCACCAAACGATGCTTTGACACTCACTTTGAGCAGCGGCGCGCTGGTGCTGGCACGTCGTCTCGAGGAAGCCGACCGGCGTCTCGAACGGGCGTTGGCGCTCGATCCCGGGCTCGCTTATGCGTGGGTCCGTCGGGGCTGGATGTCGGCTTATTTGGGCGACAGCGAGACGGCGATCCGGGAGCTTTCCACGGCACTGCACCTCATGCCATTCGAGCCGTTACGCCATCTCAGCTTCATCGGCATCGGGTGCGCGCATTTCGCTGCTGGCCGCTACGATCGCGCGATACGCTGGGTGGTCAGTGGTGTCCAGGCCTCTCCGGGATCCTTCTGGGCGCAACGTGTGGCAGTCGCTGCGGCGGCCATGACAGGGGCACACAGCGAAGCGCGGCGCATGGCTCGCCAACTCATACGCAAAGATCCCGATCTCACCGCCGCCGAAGCGCGGCAAGCCTGGCCGTTCACTCCGATGTTTATGTCCCGCCTTGGCGACGGCCTAGAAATCGCAGGGCTCCCTCGAAGTTAAAGGGCCAATTTCTATCTATCGCTGCAGTTCGGTACGGGGGGTGATCAAGCGTCCTGAACCGCACTTGCCGCGCCGAAGAGGGCCGCCCCAGCGCCAAGAAACATCACTCCCGCGGAATCGGCTTATGGCGCGCCTTTAAGACATGCCGGGTCGGTCTTATGATGTCCGTTCCTGCGGGTAGACCGGAAGTGACGGGCCGACGGCTAAAATCACGCGACTGTCCCGAACCGGGTATCTGTGCCACGCGTGCCGTTAGGCCAATTTCTAGCGAACGAACGGAGATTTGTTGCCGATGACGAGTTATTGCGCTCGTGCTCGCTTTGTTATTTCGGAGGGGGCGGCATGGCTGATGAATGGTGGTCCACAATGAGCCAGCGCTCGCCGTTCTTGACAAAGGTAAAGCTGTAGCGCGCGGGCAAGCTCTTCTTCTGTCCGTCCTTGGTGTAGGAGAATGTATAGTACCCGGTGTTGACTGCCGTGTTGCCATACACGCGGATCAGTTGGTCACCGAAGGCAACCTTGAGGCCGGGAAGAACCCTGAATGCGGTTACAAAGTAATCCCGGAGTGCCGCCCGATCGGCGCGCACGGCTGGTGACAGCGTGCCCCAAAGGACCGCATCGTCGGCGTAGAGCGGCAAGACCTTGTCGGGGTCGTCTTCGCCCAGAGCCCGCGCCCATACTTGGGTTGCCTCGGCCACTTCTTCCTTCGGACTGACAAAGGCGTTGGAAGCAAACGAAAACAAGATGATCCCGAGCGCAAGCGCTGCGCCGGTGATGTTTAGGGCTGCTCGCATGACTGTTCTCCCTAGCGTGTCCGTGGATCCTCCCACGGATGCGTCACGGTTCAAGTACGGAAAACGTACTTGCGGGATAACCGAGACGGGAGGATGATATCTTGCATGGTCAGCTACTCGCAATTCTGCCCTGTGGCCAAGGCGGCCGAAGTCTTCGGCGACCGCTGGACGCCGATCATTATGCGCGAGCTGTGCTTCGGCACTCGCTCGTTCGGCGAGCTGCTTGACGCCGCCCCGCTGATATCACGGACGGTGCTCGCGCAACGACTAAAGCATCTGGAGCAGGATGGAGTCGTGCACATCGAGCCGAAACCCAGGAGCCGGGGTCATCTCTACCGATTGACGCCCGCTGGAGAGGATTTTCGACCGATCGTTGAGATGATGAGCGTGTGGGGTCAGAGTTGGGCACAAGGTCTGATCGGCCCCGACGACCTCGATCCGAAAATGCTGCTGTGGGGGGTACGGCGTCAAATCTGTCCTGCCGAGATACCCGCGCAGGGCTTCGTCATTCGTTTCGATTTTCGCGGCATCCCCAAGGGCAATCGCAGTCCACGGTATTGGTGGCTCGTCCTGCGTCCCGATGACATCGAAGTTTGTCTCAAGCCTCCTGCTGGCCGAGAAGTCAACATCTCGATCGCTGCCGACCTCGGGACTTTCACCAGGGTTTGGCTTGGTTATCGTGGACTCGCGCACGCGATTGAGAGTGGACAGATCTCACTGAGCGGCTCCGCGCGCGCAAGCATGACGGTACGGCGGTTGCTCGCTCTCCCTGACGAGCCACGGCTCAAGCATTTCAGATTTTCGGCTTGGCCGTCCACCACCGCTACTGCTGCGCAGTAGTATTTAACTGTCCTTACGAGAGTTCGGCGCGAAACCGACATGCCGATGCGGTCGCCCCATGTGGGCTGTTGGGGAATGAGTGGATCTTACCCCGACGCTGCCCGACTTCCGAGAAAGGACCCAAACCGGAGGTCCGTGAATATTTCGTAAGCCCAGGCGGTCTACCGTCGCGATCAATACGCTTGGTTTAGTCTGGAAATCCCACGCGGCTCACCAGCTCCGCAAATCGTGGATCAGCGCGCAATCCCTTCCAGCGCGGATCGAGGCGCAACCATACCAACCAATGAGACCTCTCATCGAAGGCTTTATTGAGCCAGGCAAAGGCGGAATCGCTTTGACCGAGACCCGCATGGACGAGCGCGACACCATAAGACGTTACAAACTTCTTGCCTGCCAATTTTCGCAATTCAAGAAGCGTATCCCGAGCTTCGTCAGTGCGGCCCGCGACTCCAGCGACGAATCCCCTTGCGGCAATCGGGATGGGCCATTCCGGCAGCTTTTCTTCAACGCGCTGAAATTCGGCGAGCGCATCATCAAGTCTTCCGAGCTCCTGGTATGTTCGGCCCAGCCACAGGCGCGCCGGCGGAAAGTCCTTGTTCAGCTCCAGCACGAATTTCAGCTGCTTCACAGCTTCACCATATCGTCCCGCGTAGTAATAGTGAAAGCCAAGGTCCGAATTAATCGGCAGGGAAAGCGGGTCTGGCTGACGCGCAAGCTGAATTTCCCGAAATCCGTCCTCGGGCCGGCCCGCGGCCAGCAGAAAAATGCTGTACCATTCGTGAGAGGGCGCATAATTCGGATCGAGCGCAATCGCCTGTTGGAATTTCGCTTCGGCGCCCGCCCAATCCCAGTCGAAATATAGCTTGACGAAACCTAGTGATGCGTGTGCCTCGGCGAGCGATCCATCCAACTCCAACGCCTTCGTTGCATGTCGCCGGGCCGCAGGAAACGCCTCTCCGGGAGCGAGAGAGCTCAGATAGCCCAACGTCGCATGGCAATCGGCCAGTCCCGAATAAGCGGGCGCGAAACGGGGATCGATCTCCACTGTGCGCTGGAAATGTTCGACGGCCCGCTTCAGCCCTGCCTCGGACCTCTGGTTCCAGTCGAACCGCCCCCGAAGATAGGCACGGTACGCATCCGCGTTGCCGTCGTGGAAGGCCCGACCTACCGCTGCGTCACGCACCATAACAGGCCCCACAAATCGATAACCGTGGGTCGGCACGGTTTGAATCATGCCGACCCTGTTCCGGTCCCGGTCAAGGACTTTGCGCAAAGCAGAGATGTTCACGGTCAGGCTCACTTCCTCGACGAATGTGTCGGGCCACACCTCGTGCAACAGATCATCCTTGCTCACCAGATGCCCGCTGCGGCTAACGAGAACGACGAGGACGTCGAATGCCTTCGGGGTAAGCGGGACAGGCTCTCCCGCGCGTAGCAACAGGCGCTCCCTAGGTGCCAGAATGAAGTCGCCGAACTCAAAAACCCGGTCTTCGTGCATCGCGCGAGCATAGGAAATTTGCAGGAAAAATATAAGACATTTCCAGAGACTTGGTCTCACGCCCCGTTCAACCATTCGTCCGCTTTAAATTTGAGCGGATGGGCCGGGAGAGTTCATGACCCTGCATGCAAATCAGCGCCACTCTCGCGGCCGCGTCGGGACACGTTCGATTGCACTCGCCACGCTGCTACTGGTTTCCTTAATGATCAAACCCGCCGTTGCAGCGCCTGAAGATGAGATACGGTCGACGTTCGAGCGCTTCGTCACCGCTCAAAACACGCACGATATCAAAGCAGTCGACAAGCTGCTGCTCGACTCGCCGGATTTTCTCTGGGTCACGCGTGGCGCGCCGGTCTGGGGTCACGATGCGGCGCTGAAGCGCTTCGTCGCTCTGTATGAGGGAACGTGGCGGCTCGACCCCGAGTCCACCAGCCTAAGAGTGTTGATGATCGGAAAGGACATCGCGCAGGTCTACGTCCCGGTAATGTTTACGATCGGAGCGGCCGGCGAACCACCACAGCAGGTCAAGTTCCTTATGAACCAGGTGCTCGTAAAAACCCAATCCGGTTGGAAAGTGTCAAGCATCCTGCCTATCCCTGTGCCCGCGCCGACGAAGTGATCGCGCGACGGCGCATATCTGCTGCAGTGTTGGATGAAAGTCGGACGTGAACCCGACCTCCCCAGATCAGTAAGTCGTGCCGTGGAAGGCGCGCACAATGCGGTCCGATCGTCATCCGCGCGCTGGCCGAGCGCACTGTTTGCAACGGGCGCACGACGGTTCAGAGGCCGTTCACCGGCGCACCGGCGAGCGATCGGCGTGCGCATGAATCGCATGAATACTGACGTGTGATGCATGGTATCGGCGGAGGGAAATTTCGTAGTGTGGAGCAAACGTTAGGCGCTCGATTTGGACGGCAAGTTAAAAGCGCCGCCATCGGCCGGGCGCATGTGGTTGTGGGAATTGAAGTTAAGGAGACGTCGCAAGAATCGGCCTGCCATACGTTTTACTCAAGACATCAAGTGCATCAACGATCGGAGCGCCATCCTCCCAAATCTTACCCAGGTACGTGCAAGACCGCTTGATGCGAAGAGGCCGGACCAGCGCCAGTCCCTCAATCGGGATAGGGGGGCATCTCGCGATGCCGCCCCTCCCACACCACCGGGCATACGGGTCCGTACCACGGCGGTTCGGCGGATTAAGCGTCCACCAGCTTTTCCATGGGAAGCAAACCCAGACGTTTGAAGCGCGCGCGTTGGTGAAGGCGCGGTGCATTGCGTTCGTGAAGCTCATTCGCCACGGTCCCTTTGGGCTGAAGACGGCCTCGCTGGCCGCTGGCCCGGGTACTCCGAGGCGCCGGAGTTCATGATATCGCCTGCCACGCGTCTTCCACTGGACCCAGGCGACGCAACGAATGCGCCGCCGAATCCAGCTATCGAGGGATTGCAACTCACGCCACTGGCTGAAGCCGAAGTAGCCAGCCCATCCCCGCAGGTATGAGACCAGCTCGCGGATCATCCGCTCCAGGGTGATGCCCCGATGTCGCCGCGTTAGCTCACGCACCCGGTGCTTGAACCGGATGATGGCCTTGTCAGCGATGCATCGCCGGAACTCCGGTTCGTTCCTCACCGTAAAGCCGAGGAACGTCCGGTGCCACGGTCGGGCAACGGCACTCTTCTCCGCGTTGATCTGAAGCTTGAGGCGCCGTTCGATGAAGCGGGTCAGGCTCTCCATGACCCGCCGGCCGGCCTTTTCGCTGCGAACGTAGATGTTACAGTCATCCGCGTAACGCACGAACCGGTGGCCGCGACGCTTAAGCTCGCGATCCAATTCATCCAGCACGAGATTCGAGAGCAACGGCGAGAGCGGGCCGCCTTGCGGGGTCCCCTCCCGGCTGTCCTCAAACAACCCGTTGTCGAGCACACCGGCCGTCAGGTAATTCCGGATGAGCCGGAGCAACCGCCGGTCCGTGACGCGCGCCGCCACCGCGGCCATCAGCCGGTCGTGATTGACCCGGTCGAAGAATTTGGCCAGGTCAATATCAACGACGAGCCGATAGCCTTCGATGAAGTAGGCTTGCGCCTGCGCCACCGCTTGGTGAGCGGAGCGGCCCGGCCGGAAGCCGTAGCTATGCTCGCTGAATGTTGGGTCCCACAGCGGCTGAAGCCGCAGCAGGATTGCCTGCTGGATCACACGATCAATGACGGTTGGAATGCCGAGATTGCGCGTCCCGCCGTCCGGCTTCGGGATTCTCACCCGACGCACCGGTTGCGGCTGGTAGCGCCCCTGCAGTAGTTGATCTTCGATCTCCGGCCAGCGCGCTTTCAGAATGTCCGGCAGTTGTTTGACGGTGATACCATCAATGCCGGGCGCTCCCTTGTTGCGCACCACCGCATCCAACGCCGCTCCTATATTGTCTGGGTCACAGATCGCCTCCATAAGATGTTCTGTGGATGCCGGGCTTTTGGGTTCGGCCGTCGCCACGATCGTTTCGACCTCTTGCGCGTCCCGACGCGGGGCTTCACCCCGCGCGGGCATCGGCAAGTCCAACTCGAGTTGGTATGGCGGTCGCGATCCGGTCATGAGACGTCCGATCTACTTGCCCTTTCCTTCAACCCCTCATCGGGGACCGTTCGGGCCTTCAGCCGGCGAGCCGGCCTATTACGCCCTCTGCTGACTTCTGCATCGCGGTCAAAACACCTTGCGGCGTCCTCAGTCCCGAAGGACACGATGCAGATCTCTCGGAGTAAGTCCGACAGCCTTCATCGCACACCCGCCGGATTTACAACTCTGGCCATTGATGGAGATGGACTTCGCGAATGCCTGCCCGCTCGTCCGACCAGTGCTGCCTCGTATCCGATTTCTGTTCGTCGGGTCGCGACTTTGCTCCACGCTTCCTTCAGACGGTCCCTTGCGGTTCCGCCCTTGCGCTTCGCTAGTGCTTCACCTCCATCAGGTTACACAGGGGACTTTCACCCCCAAGCTGTCGGACATGTCCGACACACAGGCTGTCGCGGGACGCGACACCGCTTCGCGGCTTGCGGCCTTGACCGACTGCCGCTGCCCCGGCAAGGGCTCGCCAAGCGATCATGGCTCACGATGAGCGAAACGCTCCGCTCTCGACCGGTGTAACCGGCATCACCTGCCGCAGGTTTTTGCCGCCGCCAGCGCGCTGTACGGAATCGAACGGTTCCGTAAGCCGGCGAGCTGCCGGATGCTGGAAGGATGTCTCATTCTCGCCGCAGGCCGCGCCGACGATCCAGATCTGGGATTCCACCAGATGATCTTTGGGATTACGCTGCCCCGCCGGAACGTCGCGTAGGCCGACCACCCAGGCACGACCTTACAGACTGGACCGTCACCGATGACTGGCCCGAACGCATTCCGGTTACGGACGCCGAGGTGGACGTGTTCGAGGCATGGTTCGGCGATCTGTTCGACGAACTGTTTGGGCCGTGCCGGTGACCGCAAGAGGGAGCATTCGCCATGACCGTGCCGCTACGCGCCGCCCTGTACCTGCGCGTCTCAACGGCGCGACAGGCCGAGCACGATGTCTCGATCCCTGACCAGAGGCGGCAGGGCGAGGGCTACTGCACCTCGCGCGGCTACCGGCTGGTCGAGACCTATGTCGAGCCTGGCGCATCCGCCACCAACGACCGCCGGCCTGAATTCCAACGCATGATCGAAGCCGGCACCTCCAAGCCCGCGCCGTTCGATGTGGTGGTGGTCCATTCATTCAGCCGCTTCTTTCGCGACCATTTTGAGCTCGAGTTCTACGTTCGCAAGTTGGCCCGGAACGGCATCAAGCTCGTCTCCATCACCCAGGAGATGGGCGACGATCCCATGCATGTCATGATGCGCCAGATTATGGCGCTGTTCGACGAATACCAATCCAAGGAGAACGCCAAGCACGTGCTGCGCGCGTTGAAGGAGAACGCGCGACAAGGCTTCTGGAACGGCTCGCTGCCACCGATTGGGTACCGTGTGGTCGCGGCCGAGCAGCGTGGCGCCAAGGTCAAGAAGAAGCTCGAAATCGATCCGCTGCACGCCGACACAGTGCGGCTGATCTACCGGCTGGCGCTGGAGGGTGACGGCAGCAGCGGCCCCATGGGGGTCAAGAACATCGCAAGCCATCTCAACGGCCGACGCATCTTCACGCGCGACGGCGGGCGCTGGGGCATTGGCCAGGTTCACCGCATCCTGACAAGGCCGACCTATGTCGGCCGCCACGAGTTCAACAAGCGCAGCCAGAGCAAGGAGCTCAAGCCGGTCAGCGAGGTGATCGTCGTCGATGTGCCGCCACTTATCGACCAAGCCATGTTCGATGCGGTGCAGGCGCATCTGCGATCGCGCAACCCGAGGGTCACACCAGCTCGCATCGTCAGCGGGCCGACCCTGCTCACCGGCATCTGCTTCTGTGCCACATGTGCGGGCGCGATGACGCTGCGGACCGGCAAGGGTAACAGATACCGTTACTACACCTGTTCGATCAGGGCGCGGCAGGGAGACACCGGCTGCACAGGGCAAAGCGTGCCAATGGATAAGCTGGACAACTTGGTTGCCGGGCATATCGAGCACCGCCTGCTAACTCCTGAGCGGCTGGAGGAGGTTCTCGCCTCGGTCCTAGACCGTCGCCAGGAGCGCACCGAGCGGCGGCGGGAGCATATCGACGAGCTCAACAAGCGTGCCACGGAGGCTGACCTCCGCCTCAAGCGGCTCTATGACGCCATCGAGACCGGTGTCGCCGATCTCAGTGACCCCGGCCTGAAGGAGCGTATCGCAGGGCTGAAGGCGATCCGCGACCAGGCCCAGGCCGACACCATGCGCGCCCAGGCCATGTTGGACAGCGCGGCTCAGCAACCCATCACCACAACAGTGTTACGCAAGTTTGCAGCCACGGCCCGCAAGCGGATGCGGATCGACGGCGGTGGCTACCGCCGCGATCATCTGCGTGCCCTGGCCCAAAGGGTTGAGGTTGCCGACCGCGAAGTCCGCATTATGGGATCGAAGAGCGATTTACTCAGAACGCTGGCCGCGATTTCGGGCGTAAAATCGGCTACTGGAGGCGTTCGCAGTTCTGTACTGGACTGGCGGAGCCGGAGGGATTCACAGAGCCAAAAACACCTCTATATAACAATATCTTAAGGCATTAAGAGACTTCTTGGTCCACAAAAACTCCTACAGAGACATCACGCATGAATTGCTTTTCTGGCACTCACGACACGGCGAGCGCGGACACGTGGGCAGGTACGCGTTGGGGGACACGGCGGCGGCCGGGTAGCGCTCGATAATCCCCCCTTGTTGTCGGTGCAGTCCGAGACCTTGATGAATAAATCGGCCGGGCGCTCGGCGTCATCCCTGAATTGGATCCGCCGTTCGGGTAGCGCCATCGGGACTTTCAAAACGTCACACCGTCACAACCGCTGCGGCTGTAGGCTTGTTACGTTTTTCAATCCGTCACAACATCAACGGCTGTGGCGGATTGAAAAACGTCACAATGCCCGTGGTTATTGGGTTGTGACGGTGTGACGTTTTCAACGTCGAGATAACGCTCGAAGGCGTCCCCGAAGGACACCAGGTAGTACCCTTTTAGTGTCAGACCGTTGTCGAGTCGGATTGTTCCCGACAAAATCCCAAATGGAGCAAGCAAGCGGGCCAGACCGGATTTTGCGAGGGGCTGGCCGCGGCGCCATTCGGCCCATGGCCGCTCATCCAGGCCAGTCAGGTATTCGGTAAGCTCCTCGCTCGACAACCGGTCAGTTCCCTTTGCCTTGAATGCGGCCTGGATGTCGCTCAGCAGCAGAACCCGGATCGACTGCTCGGAACGGGTCGCTACGGCTGCGGTCGCGATCTGCCGCATGCGGTCCGGCCAGGTTCCGCCGGCGGCGTCCGCGATCGCCAGCAGGGAACGCCAATTGTCGGCGATCCTGTTCTGCAGCCCCTCCGTGGTCGGGTCAGCTGCGCGAAGTTGCTGATCATGATCGGCGGCCCAGCGCGCCATCTTCTGGGCTAGCACCATCAGGGGCTCCGCACGATCAACGCGAAATGATTGCACGCGTTCGCTCACCTTGCGACGACGCATGCTGCAGCTTATTGAGCGGTCCTCCAACGTGTCCGGCAATCGTCCGATCATCGCGATTGCGGCGGGCGCCCAGGTCGAGAATTTGCGCGGCTCGTGATCGTCGCCGACGGTGCGCAGTACGGAACCACCCTTGCGGTGACCGGTGTTGAGGATCCCCCGCAGTTCGTCGTTCTCCTTGAGGAATGTGTCGGCCTCGTCGATCAACAAAGTCGGCTGGGCCATCTCGACCACCCGAAAGATTGCCGACACCGTGGCATTCGAGGTAGAGAGCGGTCGCGCCACGAGACGCGCTGCCACATCAAGCAGTGTGGTTTTTCCACATCCCTTTTCCGGGCTCGTGATCGCCAACCGGGGCGAATGCATAAAGCAATCGAAGCAGTGCGTATGAAGGATCCAAAGAGCCACGATCTCTGCTGCGCCGTCTGGCATGACCACGAACTGCCGAATGGCCGCGGTGACATCCAGGAGTAGCGCGGCGCCATCGAGAGCCTCGGGCCAGGGCTCGATTTCCGGAAGCTCAAACGGCCGGCCCTGACCCTTGACGTCCACGCCACCGCGTCGCGCCTTAACCTCAACGTCCAGGGTCGCTGCTCGAATGCCGAGCCGCTTGGCGGCGCCACTGCGTTCGCGGTCATACTCAACCGATGACAGCTTGGCGAGCCGCGCAATCTCGGCAATCGTTTCGGAGCACGTATCGATTGCGACGGCCGTGGCGTCCAGGTCGGCATTGCTAGCGTAATCGTCGGCCACCTGGTCCGGAAAGACCTTCAGGAAAATCGTGTCGATCGCTGCCGCGCTATGTCGATCACCCAGGTGATCGTCGGCACAACGCAGCAAGGTGCCGATCACAATAGTCCGGAACGAATCGGACTGAGGCACCCGCCTTGCCATGTCGGCACATGCTTCTTGCAGCGTTGTCAAACCGCGCGCGCCGGTCGCATCCTTCGCGATCTTGCCGCACCATAGCAGCAACGCCTTTTGCGAGTCGCCGCAATCCGCCGGATTTGCCGGGAGTGTTGCGCTAATCGACGATACACGGTGCGTCTCTCCGTTGTCGGTTTGGTGACCATTGACGTACCCGACCATTTACCTGCCTCGCGGCACGCGATCGCCGGCCTTGCCTTTGCGCGGCGAGCGCCGACCGGGACACGACTTCGGGTCTGTCCCAGCGTCGGGCGCAAGCAACATTTCCAGAGATCGATAATTGATCAGAGTGCGACGGCCGATACGGACTGTTTGCAGTCGCCGATCCCTGATCAGGGCCCACAATGTCGTATTGCCGAGCCCGCTGATCCGACGGGCCGTGGCGACTGTAACGGTAAGCGGCTTTAGGGTGCACAGCTCATCGACTGCCAGGATGCGCGCGCGCACCGCCATATTGTCGCGTGGGGGAGAAATAGTAGGGGATCTCGACGCGTGCTGTGTCGGGCGCGCCGCTTCTGCAACGGAACCGTCAGCGACGGAGCGACCTATAGCGCCCGCCGGTGGACATTCTTGCGATGAATCGTCGACCACAGCGGCACCCTCCGCAAGGCGCTCCGCTGGGGGTGGTCGCGGCGGCAGTGCGGAGCGGAAACCGCACGTTCGGGGATCAGCCTAGCCGCCGCGATGGGCATGGTCGGTTGTGACGTGGCATCCGTGGATTGTTCGAGGAACTGGAATGCTCTTCGCGCAACCGTCGGTACGTTAGATTTGACCATACGGTGCCATATGGTTCATGCCGACCAAACAGGCCAAAAGCACGCTGTTCTACGATGCGTAGGAATATTTCTAGGGGTGCATCGACATGTGTGCCACTGCATGCCACGCCGATCATTACGGTGCTTGCGATTCTGGATCTCTCCGGATCATGCAGCGCGGATCGACGAGACGCTAGTTGTGAGGTGATGGCGCCCGCCTTCCGCTACGGGGGAGGCCGGTCGTTGCGCAATCCCGGCCAGCTCCACGACCGGCCTCCCTCGCACCAGCCGGCAGTTCACTAGGAAGCCAAATAGATGAGGCAACGTTTGCGCCCATAAAACCGATGGCCGGGGAGATTTGCCTTGGCCAGTGCGTCGAAGGCCACCGCCTCGCTGTGGCTACATCGTACTTCTGGTTATGTGCAGAAGCTCACCTCCGGGAATGTCCGCCCGGGAGACATGGGGTGGACGGCCCATTTCGGTAGCGATTGACGAGCCGCCCGAGGGATTTTTTCCCCTCGGGCGCTCACAGAACGACCGCAACGTCGCCACGCCAACCGCAACCTTGGTCCGCAACGACGGTGATCCGCGCGCGCAATCGTCTTTCGCTGCGTGATCCGAGGGAGAAGCCCGTCGCCGGTTTTAGGCGCTTCGCCCCGTGCCTTCGTTCAGCAGGCATGCCACCTGATGTCCCTCGCCGACGTCGCGCAGAAGGGGCCGTTCCACCTTGCAGCGGTCGATCGCGTAGCGGCACCGGGTGTGAAACGCGCAGCCGGACGGCGGGTTGACCGGGCTCGGCACGTCACCATCGACCAGCGGCTTGAGCCGTTTTGATCGCGGGTCCGCGACGGGCACCGAGGCAAGCAGCGCTTGCGTATAGGGGTGGCGCGGATTCCTGAACAGTTCACTCTTGTCGGCGATTTCGACAATGCGTCCAAGGTACATCACGGCGACGCGATGGCTGATATGGGCGACCACCGCAAGGTCGTGGGCAATGAAAAGGTAGGAGAAGCCGTGCTCGCGCTGCAGGTCGATCAGGAGGTTGATCACTTGCGCCTGGATCGAGACGTCGAGCGCGGAGACTGGCTCGTCGCAAACGATCAGGCGCGGTCCGAGTGCAAGCGCGCGCGCAATGCAGATACGCTGGCGCTGTCCGCCGGAGAATTGATGCGGGTAGTTCTTCATCTGGTCCGGACGTAGCCCGACCTGCTCGAACAGTTTTGCGACACGCGCCTGCTTTTCGCTACCCGAGGCCAGGCCGTGCACGCTGAGGGGTTCGCCGACGATATCGCCCGCGGTCATGCGCGGATTGAGCGAGGCGAACGGGTCCTGGAACACGATCTGCAGCGAACGCCGGTACCGGACGAAGCTCGGTCTTGCTGAGATGGGTGATGTCCTTGCCATCGATGCGGATGCTGCCGGAAGTCGGCTCGACCAGGCGCAGCACGCTGCGCGCGACCGTAGATTTGCCGCAGCCGGATTCGCCGACAAGCCCTAGCGTTTCGCCGACACCCAGCGAAAAGCTAACGCCGTCGACTGCATGCACGGTGCCGACCCGGCGTCGTAGGACGCCGCTGCGCATCGGATAGTTTTTGACGAGGTCAGTAACCTCGAGAAGCGGTCGTCGTTTCGCTCATGGCAAGGCCGTCGTGTCGGCGGCGCGCCAGCATGCCGCGAGATGGCCATCGCCAAAATCCCGCAGCGGCGGATATTCCTGCCGGCAGCGCTCGATCGCGAGCGAGCAGCGCGGCGCAAAGGCGCAGCCCGCCGGTAGCCGGGTCAAGGCGGGTACGGTGCCCGGAATTTCATCGAGCCGCGCTCTGGCCTTGCTTTGTTGTGTCGGCACTGCCGGGATCGAGGCCATCAAGCCGCGCGTATAGGGATGTCTGGGATTGGCGAACAAGGTTTCGACGTCGGTCTCCTCGACCTTCTTGCCGGCATACATCACGATCACGCGCTGCGCGGTCTGCGCGACCACGCCGAGGTCATGCGTAATCAGGACCAGCCCCATGCCGATTTGTTTCTGCAGATCGAGGATCAGGGCCAGGATCTGGGCCTGGATTGTCACATCAAGCGCGGTGGTCGGTTCGTCCGCGATCAAGAGCGCAGGCCGGCATGCCAGCGCCATCGCAATCATCGCGCGCTGGCGCATGCCGCCGGAAAGCTGGTGCGGATATTCCTGTGCCCGCCGCGCAGGCTCGGGAATGCGGACCAGGTGCAGCATTTCGACGGCCTGTTCCCAAGCGGCCTTAGCGCCCATGTCTCGGTGCAGCCGCACCGCCTCGCTGATCTGGTCGCCGATCCGGATCACCGGGTTGAGCGAGGTCATCGGCTCCTGAAAGATCATGGAAATGCGATTGCCGCGGATCTGCCGCATCTCGGCTTTGTCGAGGGCAAGCAGATCAGTGCCTTCGAGCAGGATTTCCCCGCCGACGATGCGGCCTGGCGGGTCGGGTACAAGGCGCATGATCGAAAGTGCGGTGACGCTCTTGCCGCAGCCGGATTCACCGACGATCGCCAGCGTCTCGCCGCGGCGAACGCGAAAGGAGACGTCGTCGACAGCCCGGAACAGTCCCGAATTGGTGAAAAAGACCGTTTGCAGGCCTTTCACGTCAAGCACGTCGACTTGCGAAGGCTCGTCACTCATCAGCCGCGTTGCCTCGGGTCGAGGATGTCGCGCAGCGCATCGCCGAACAGGTTGGTGCCGAACACCGCAAGGCTGATCGCGACGCCTGGGAAGATCACAAGCCAGGGCGCCGTTCTGACATATTCCGCCGCAGACTCCGAGAGCATACGTCCCCAGGATGGGTAGGGCTCGGGAATGCCCAGGCCGAGAAATGACAGCGAAGCCTCGGTGAGGATGGTCGATCCGAATTGGGCGGTGGCGAGCACTATCAGCGGCGCAAGCGTATTGGGGAGCACGTGGCGCAACGCAATCCGCATCTCGCTCATGCCGATCGACTTGGCCGCTTCAACAAAGGGCTGTTCGCGCAAGGTCAGTGTGTTGGCGCGGATCACGCGCGCGACAATCGGGACCAGCGGGATTGCAATCGCGATGATCACATTGGGCAACGACGGTCCCAGCGCTGCGGTCATCACCAGCGCCAGAACGAGCAAGGGTAGGGATTGCAGGATGTCGGTCACACGCTGGAACACCAGGTCGACCCAGCCGGACATATAGCCCGAGGTCAGACCGATGATGACACCGATCGAGGCTCCTAGTGCGGTCGAACCGATGCCGACAGCCAGCGAGATCTGTGCGCCGTGGACGATCCGGGCCCAGACGTCGCGGCCGAAAGAATCCGTGCCCATCCAGTGCCGCGCGCCGGGATGAAGGAGTGCATGCGCGGAATCCACGGTCAGCGGATCGTAACGGCAGATCAGGTCGGCAAACAGCGCGGTCAGCACGAACGTAATCATGATCACGAGGCCGATCGTGCCGAGAATGTAGAGCTGGGCGAAAAAGAGAAGCTTTCGCCAGCCATGGGTTGCCTTTGCGCCGGCGCGCTTGAGTTCGATATCGTAGTCGATCGTGGCCACGGCGTTCCCTTCAATCCGTGTAGCGGATGCGCGGATCGAATACGGCATAAAGCATATCGACCGTGAAATTTGCGACCACAACGACGACAGCGATGAACATCACGAGGTTCTGCACGATCGGATAGTCGCGCCAGCGAATCGCCTCGACCAGAAAGCGCGCCACGCCTGGAATATTGAACACCGTCTCGGTGACGATCAGTCCGCCGATGAGGAACGCGGCCTCGATGCCGACCACAGTGATGACCGGCAGGATAGCATTCTTCAGTGCGTGGTGGAAATTGACGGAAGCTTCGGACGCGCCCTTGGCCCGGGCGGTGCGTATATAATCCTGCCGCAGCACTTCCAGCATCGAGGAACGCGTGATGCGCATGGTCAACGCCGAGCTGCGAAACGCTACTGCAAGCGACGGCAGGCAATAGGTCGCGAATATCTCGCCGAGCGTTTTCGGGTCCGGGTTGAAGATCGGGATGCTGCCGAACAGCGAGACCGAAGCCATCAGAATCAAAAGGCCAAGCCAGAACGATGGCAGTGACAGGCCGCTCAGGCTGATCACGCGCAAGGTATAGTCGATCCGCGACCCTTGGTAGACTGCGCTGATGACGCCGAGGGGAATGCCGATGGACGCAGAGAACAACAGCGCCAGGCCTGCCAGCCGCGCCGTGATCGGGATGCGTGGCAGGATCTCTTCCAGGGCGGGTTTTTCGGACACGTAGGAATAGCCGAGGTCGCCGCGAAACAATCCACCGATCCAGTGCAGATATTGCACGATCAGCGGCTGGTCGATGTCGAGGTCCCGCTCGAGATTGGCCTTGTCGGCGGGGTCGACGAAGCCTGCGGCGTCGAACAATATGTCGACGATGTTGCCGGGCACGATGCGCAGCAGAAAGAAAATGACGATGGATATCCCGAACAGGGTCACGAGCATCAGACCGAGACGGCGCACGATATAGGCGAACACGTGGGCCTACTCCCTGTTGAACGGCTTCACGCTGCGGGCTATTTGTCCAGCCACACGTCCTCGTAACGATAGCCGTTGTAAGAGCTGTTCACCATAACGGTGATGCCCTTGACATAGGGATACCAGCAAGTGCCGGTTCGGCTGTGCAAGATGATCGGCCGGGCGACATCCTCCTGCAGCTTCTTGTCGATCTCCCAGACCAGCTTCTTGCGCTTCTGGATATCGGGTTCCATTGACTGCTCGTCAAACAGCTTCTCGATGTCCTTGTTGCAGTAGTTGGCATAGTTCCGTTCCGAACCGCAGGAATAGTTCTCGTAGAACGACTGGTCGGGATCGTCGACCGCGTTACCGGTCAAATTGAGGCCGAGCGCATAATCCTTGCGAGCGACCTTCGGGAACCATTGCGCGGTATCGACGACGTCGAGTTCGCCATCGATGTAAATGCTCTTGAGCTGGTCAATAAGGATCACCGCTGGATCGCGGTAGATTGGAATGTTGCGCGTGGAAACCTTGACGGCGAGATGCTTGTCAGGGCCGAAGCCGGCCTTCTGCATCAGCTTGCGTGCCTCTTCGCGATTGGCGTTGACGTCGGGACCGTAGCCCGGGATCTGCTCCAGCATTTCCCTGGGCATCGCCCACACTCCGTCGGGTGTTGGTTGCATGGTGCCGCCGATGTCGGCCTGGCCCTCGAACAGGATTGAGATGAACGCCTTGCGGTCGAGCGCCAACGCCAACGCATGGCGGACGTCGATATTGTCGAATGGCGGGTTCGTCGAATTGATGATGATGTTGGTGGAGACGTTAGTGGGCGCGACTACGCAGACCGCGTTCGGCGCCTGAGTCTTGATGTCCTTGAGCAGGGGTATTGCCACCTCGGTCGGGAAGGTCATATCGAACTTGCCGGCGATAAAGGCAAGGATCGCGGTCGAACGGTTCGTGATGATGGTGAACTCGATGCCATCGAGATGCGGCAGGCCCTTTTTCCAATAGTCGGCGTTGCGCGTCAGCTTGATCGATTCGTTGGTCTTGAATTCGACGAATTTGAATGGGCCGGTGCCGGTCGGATGCGTGCGCATCTCCGCGGGCGAGACGTGGCACGGATAAATCGGCGTATAGCCGGAGGCGAGCAGAGCGAGCAGCGAGGGTTGCGTCCGTTTCAGGTTGAAGGAAGCCTCGTAGTCGCCGTTGGTCGTTACCTCGCTGACCTCATTGTACCAGGCTTTGCGCGGATTCTGGCGGAACTTCTGCTGCGATTTGCCCATCAGCATATCGAATGTGCATTTGACGTCGGCTGACGTGAAGGGCTTGCCGTCATGCCACTTGACGCCCTGCCGCAATTTGAAGGTCAGCGTCTTCTTGTCCGCGCTCCAGGCCCAGCTTTCGGCGAGGTCGGGAACGATCGAATCCAGGCTGTTCTCGCGGGACGTCCTGCTTGTAGATAACCAGGTTGTTGAAGACCGGCATGAAGGGGGCGTTGATCGAATAGGTTGCGCCTTCGTGGATCGAAGCGCTGCCGGGGCTGTCGCGGTGATAGATTCTCAGTATGCCGCCTTGCTTGGGCTCGGCCGCAAGCCCGGCACTGCACATCGTCAACAGAGACAATACTGCGGCTGCAATCGTCCGCCCGATTTGCATGACTCCCTGCCCTCCAGGACTCGGCGTTTTGTCTTGCGCGTGGTCATGCCTTGGCCGATTGCCGGCGACGATATCCATTGCGGGAATGGGAGGCAACCGGCCAAGCCGTCGCGCACATTGACAATTGGATGAAGGGAATTCGGGCTTTCGGCCTGCACTGCGGCAGCCACCGTTGCGGTCGGCCCAAGGGTTCGTTGCCGGGGTGAGTAGCCTTACCCGATCCGGAGTCCAGTCCTATCCTGAAGGCGAACATCGCGGTCCGGACTGCATGGCCAAGACCTAGGTGCGACATCAAGTTGCAGTAGCGAAGTCCGTTTTACCTCCTCTCGGGACGCTCATTTTGGCTGGTACGATGCCTATCTCCTGAGCCGTGGGGGCGAAGATGAGGCGGCGGAATTTCTTGGTGCATTGGGCAGTGCGGCCGTCGCGTGGCCGCTCGCAGCACGCGCGCAGCAACCCGCCAAGATATGAATGGATCGCAAAGACATACCCCACCACCAGCATCCGGATCATCAGTTCCGGATCAAGCGATGGACGACCCATCGACGAATGGTGAGGCGCAAGTTCGCTGCGAAGCCAGGACAGATCGAGAGCAGCATCGATCTTCCGCACCAGATGATCTTCAGGAACCGCGTCGCCAAGATGAAACTCGTAGAACAGTTGACCTCGGTCACTCTTCAGACAGCCCATCATGGATCAACCTCGCCGAGATTCGCGTCAACACAACGGAATCACGGTTCGCGGCCTCTCTCAACCGGCTTCTGCAACAAAACAGGCACAAAACCTGCAAATTCGCGGGCAATAGTGACCCCCTGAGGGGGATTATCGCATCCAATTCCGACCCCTTCTGACGTCTTGTGTCAGCGTCCTTCCCTTTAGCCCTGATGGGCTGGGGAGGACTTCGGGGAATGATTGGCGTGGACAAGATCGGGGAGATACGACGCGCCTATTTTGAGCAACACCGCTCCATCAAGGAGATCGTGCGGACGCTGTCGGTGTCGCGCGCGACGGTGCGCAAGGTCGTGCGGGGCCCCCTGACCGAGTTCAAGTACGAGCGCGGGGTTCAGCCCTCGCCCAAGCTCGGCGATTGGGTTGAGGCTCTGACGGAGATTCTGGAGAAGGAAGCGAAGCTGCCGAAGCGGGAACGCCGTTCGACCCAGCGGCTGTTTGAGGAGCTGCGTGGGCGCGGATATGACGGCGCCCACGACAGCGTGCATCGGTTCGTCAAGGCTTGGCGCGACGAACGAGCCCGCGTTCCGGTCCATGCCTATGTGCCGATGAGCTTCGCGCCTGGGGAGGCCTACCAGTTCGACTGGAGTCACGAGACGATCACGCTTGCGGGCCTGCCGCTGACGGTCAAGGCGGCGCACATGAAGCTGTCGCACAGCCGCATGCCGTTTGTGCGCGTCTACTTTCGCGAGACCCAGGAGTTGGTGTTTGACGCCCACGACAAGGCGTTCCGGTTCTATGGCGGGGTCTGCCGGCGCGGCATCTACGACAACATGAAGACGGCGGTGGAGGCGATCTTCGTCGGCAAGGCGCGCCGATATAATCTCCGCTTTCTACAGATGTGCTCGCACCATCTGATCGAACCGGTGGCCTGCACCCCCGCGTCGGGATGGGAGAAGGGTCAGGTTGAGAACCAGGTCGGCAATCTGCGCGACCAAATGTTCCGGCCCAAGCCGCGGGTAAAGAGTCTCACCGAGCTCAATGCGTGGCTGGAAGATCAGTGCATCGCTTACGCCCAGCGAACCAAGCATCCTGAGTTCAAGGATCGGACCGTCTGGGACGTATTCCAAGAAGAGCGCGCGAGCCTGATGGCGCTACGCGGCCCATTCGACGGGTTCGTCGAGAAGGCAGTCAGGGCCAGCACCACTTGCCTGATCATGGCCGATCATAATCGCTACAGCGTTGATGCGCGGGCCGCCGGCCGGATGGTGCTGGTGCGCTCCCATGCCGAACGCATCGTCGTGCTGCTGGGCGACGAGGTGGTCGCCGATCATCCACGCCACTTCCGACGCGACCAGATCATCTACGATCCCTGGCATTATCTGCCGGTGCTGATGAAGAAGCCTGGCGCCTTGCGCAACGGGGCTCCGTTCAAAGACTGGGCACTGCCGCCCGCGCTGACCCAGGTTCGCGCCAAGCTGAAGCAACACGCCGACGGGGATCGACAGTTCGTCAAGGTGTTAGGCGCGGTGCTCGATCACGGCCTGGCCGCGGTCGAGGCCGCCTGTGCGGAAGCGCTGGAGGCCGGCATCGCTAGTGGCGATGTGATCCTGACAGTGTTGGCGCGCCGCCGTCAGCCTGCGACCCCACCCAGCATCACTACGCCCGACGCGCTTCGCCTGAAGATCGAACCCACGGCCGATTGTGGCCGCTACGACAGCATAAGGAAAATCGCCTGATGGAACGCCACGAGATTCTAGAAGCCATGAGCGAACTAAAGCTTTACGGCATGCGTGCCAGCTTCGATGAGATTGCCGGTAAGGGTCTTGCCCGGCGCGATGAGATCTATCCCCTCATCGCCAGCCTGATCCGGGCCGAACGCACCCACCGCCAGGCCCGCTCGATAAGCTATCGTATCGGAGGAGCCAAGTTCCCGGTCCTCAAAGATATCGACACGTTCACCTTCGCCGATACGCCGATCGATGAAGGGCAAGTTCGCGAACTCGCCACCGGCACCTTCCTGGACGCTAAGCGCAATGCAATCTTCATCGGCGGAACCGGCACCGGCAAAACCCATCTATGCATCGCTGTAGCCTCGGCGGTCATCCGCACCCGCGCCAGGGGGCGCTTCTTCAACCTGGTCGACCTGGTCAATCAGCTAGAACAGGAAAAGGCCGCCGGTCGCAGTGGCCGGTTGTCCGAGAAGCTCCTGCGCCACGATCTCATCGTCATCGACGAACTCGGCTACCTACCGTTCAGCCAATCCGGCGGCCAGCTGTTGTTCCACTTGATCAGCAAGCTCTATGAGAACACGTCGTTGCTGATCACCACCAATCTCGCTTTCGCAGATTGGCCGCAAGTCTTCGGCGACGCCAAAATGACCACCGCCATGCTTGACCGGCTGACACACCACTGCGACATCATCGAGACCGGCAACGAAAGCTGGCGCTTCAAGAACCGCGCATAACCTCCCGCTCGTCACTCGCCGCCCGCCAAGACCGGCTCTGCTCCGCTATGTGGGGCTCCGCGCCGCCGGTCTCGGCTCCGTCAAAGGGGTCATTCTTGGCCGCGAAAAGGGGGTCGCACTTGGGTGCGATTTGACACAAAACCGACATGCCCGCGATGTACGGCTTGAATGAAAGTCGGAATTGAAACCGACATCCCCCAGATCAGCAAATCGTGCCATGGGCGACGCTTACAACGCCGTCCGATTGTCACCCGCATCGCTGGCCAAGCGCACTGTTTGCGACGGGTGCACGACAGTTCGGCAACCACCGACCGATGCATCGTTGAGCGATCGGCGTGCAGATAAATCGCAGCCCCGCCGACGCGTGATGCACGATTTCGACGGATGGAAATATCGTAGCGTGGAGTAGACGTTGGGCGCTCGGTGAGGACGACAAGATAAAAGCGCCGCCTTCGGTCGCGCCGATTGTGGTTGTGGGAATTGAGGTTAAGGGGACGTCGCGTGAATCGACCTGCTGTCGCTTTTTGCAAAATCCGAACGAAATCAGCATTCCCAGCGACGGCAAGCGGTTTGACACGACTTTTGGGGGCTCGCCGTTGCATCATGCTCGATCGAGCTTGTTGAGGTCCAAAGCGCGCTTGCCGCGCTCTATTCTGGTAGCGTCGTGACGTTGCTCTCGGTGCGTCCGTTGGGCGTATCGCAGAACGCGGCCCATGCCGCCGTAATGCGCTGGCGCCGCTCGTACATGTCGCCGCGGCGATAGGCTTGCTCGACCTTGCTGCTGACGGTGTGGGCCAACGCCATTTCGGCAACCTCGCTCGGGAAGTTCGTACGTTCGGCGGCCCAATCTCTGAAAGTCGAGCGAAATCCATGTGCCGTCAGATCGTTCCGCTTCAAGCGGCGCAACAGCATCAGGAACGCCATATTGCTGAGGGGCCGGCCGCGCTTGCCGCCGGGAAACACGAAGGCATCAGCCGAGGCCTGCCCGTCGCTGGTCCCGATAAGCGGCTGCATCTCGACCACAATGGCGAGCGCACGCTCGCTCAGCGGTACGCGATGTTGCTTGCCGGCCTTCATGCGCTCGGCCGGCACGGTCCAGAGCTTCTCAGCGATGTTGATCTCGTTCCATCGCGCACCGATGACTTCGCTGGTGCGTGCCGCGGTGAGGATGGCAAACTCTAACGCTCGAGCCGCAACTCCCGGCAGCGTCTTCAGCCCCGCTATGAACCCCGGCATTTCGTCGTAGGGCAATGCGGCATGATGCTCGACACGCCGCACCTTGCTGCGGGCCGGCAGCAGTTTGTCGAGATGGCCACGCCAGCGGGCCGGATTCTCGCCCGAGCGATGCCCGCGGACCTTTGCCCAATCAAGGATCAATTCAATCCGGCCGCGCAGACGGCTCGCGGTTTCGGGTTTTACGCTCCAAAGAGGCGAAGCCGTCTCGTTCGGCCTATCTTGAACCTCTTGCTCCAGCACTTTCATGACAAGGCTGGTGTCGACGGATTGCACCGGCAACGCCCCGATGATCGGCTCTGCGTAGGTCGCCAGCGTTGCCTCCCATTGCGCCGCATGTTTGGCGTTCCGCCAACCGGCGCGGTGCGCCTTGATGAAACCTTCAGCGCATTGCTTGAACGTTATGGCTTGCGCGGCTTCTGTCCGCGCCTGGGCACGTGCGGCCCGCCGCGCTTCGATGGGATCGACACCTGCATAACGAAGCCGGCGCGCATCCAGCGCCTTGCCGCGAGCCTCCTGGAGGCCGAAGAGCGCAACGGGACCGAGTCCCATCCACCGCGGTCTGCCGTTGAGCATGAATCGGTAAACCCAATGCTTGGTGCCTTCCTTGGCGACGCGCAGGTAAAGACCGCCACCATCGGCGTACATGCCGGGTTTCTTCGTTTGGCTCACCTTCATTGCTGTGAGCCGACTGGTTGTTCGAACCATCGCGCCCTCGCGTCCACAGTTACATCCACAATGGCACTGTGGATTATGGCGAATGACCTGGAATGTGTCCAGTTCATATAAGGCTTATTTTCCTGATGTTTCAGAGGGTTCTAGCGAAGATTGGAGAGGAATGTCGTACAGCGTTCTGGCGGAGCCGGAGGGGATTCGAACCCTCGATAGGGCTTTACAACCCTATAACGGTTTAGCAAACCGCCGCCTTCAGCCACTCGGCCACAGCTCCGTTCTGGCCGATATGCCCGACACGGGGGCGAGCCGCAAGCAGCCAATTTTGGACGGCCAGATTAGTTGCCGCTCGAGCCCCAAGTTAGAGTCGGTCGGCTTGCCAGCGAAGGCCTGCGTGCTTTTTGTGCAACATCTGACAAAAACATCCACGCCTGGGCTCGCCGGGTGTCGCCTTTATGTTGCGTGGGCAGGAAGCTTCGGTAACTCTCGGCATTGCGACGGAGGGGGGCACCCGAGGTCGTCCCGTTCCTAAGGTGGTTGCTGCAGTCCGCGTTTTCAGGCGGGGAGAGGGCGAGGGCGTTAAGTTGCTGAGCAGAGTCCCGGGGGACCGGGGACATTGGGGGACCTGCTCAGCACTACGGGTTCCGCCGCCGCTCCGGCCAAAGGCCGCACGGCAAGTTCCGAATACGCTCCCAACGACACTGCAAGATCGAGAGAAGCCGCCCAAGAGAATCTGCCATCGTGCGAGCAGCGCACGCGGGGGGCGCGGGGGTCTCATTTGAGCTGTATGAGGTCCGCGACCGCAGCGGTGGATTCGACGAAGCTTGGCGGGCAAACATCGGCCGCGAGCTTGAGAAGGCGCTGTGCTTCCTTTTTGTTCTTCTTAATCAGCGCCAATTCGCCGCTGTAAAAATCAGCTTCGCAGGTTTGCGCCTGCTTGGTCTTCGGATCCGTGTCGAAGGCCGCGCCAAAGACTTGTTCGGCATTGAGCTCGCCGAGGAGATGCCGGATCACCGGCGCCGGCCACACGGTCGTGTCGAGTTCTTTGACAGCTTCTGCCAAACGGCTCGGGGCATTGTTGCGCCGTTCGGCGAGATCGCGCCAGATCGCGGCATAGGCGTCTTTCGGGTTGAGTTCGGCGGCCTTCTTGAAATCGGCGATCGCGTCCGGGATGTGGCCGCCGACGACATAATAGGCGACGCCCCGGTTGAAGTGGGCTGTCGCATCCTCGGGGACGAGCTTGATCGCCCTGTTGAAGTCCTCGATTGCGGCCGGGTTGTTGCCGAGCATGTAGGACAGCCGGCCCCGGGTGAAGTAACCGAGCGCGTAGTTCGGATCGAGCCGCAGCGAGTCGTTTAGGTCGGCCATCGCGCGGGCCAGATCACCCTTGCTTCGGTACAGGTCGCCTCGGGCGAAGAAGGCCAGGGAGTAGTTCGGGTCGAGCTTGATCGATTCGTTCAGATCGGCCAGGGCCCGGTCGAACTCGCCCTGGTTTCTGTAAAGGTTGCCCCGCGTGGCATAGGCCCACGCGTTTTTCGGGTCGAGCCGGATCGCCGCGTTGAAGTCGGCGAAGGCGTGCTCGAAGTCGGACTTGGCCAAAAAGACATTGCCGCGATTGAGGAAGGCGGCCGCGTTGCCGCTGTCGGCACGGATGGCTTCGTTGCAGTCCGACAACGCACGATCAGGATCTTTCTTTGACCACCACCATCCGCACCGGCTGCTCAACGCGGCTGCGCGAGTTTGCGCGGTCACTTTTGAATCGCCGATCACGCGGTCGCATGCCGCGATGCCTTCGTCGGCTTTGCTGAGTTCTCCAGCAAAGTTGCAACGCTCGACATCGCTTTGACTGTCGGCCAGCGCCGGACTGAGGGAGGTCAAGAATGCGGCCAACGCGGCAAGGATCACCGTAAAACGCATATTCCCTCCAGCTTCTCCCGCCGAACCAACGGATCAGGCAGTTGAGACTTCGTACTTTGGCAGGCCACATCCATGCAACATCCTTGAACCAAAAGTCGGCGCCCATGCGGCGCTGAACGAATCAAACCACCAATGGGCGGACGGCTTCACCGATCCGCGCGGCTTGCCATTTTGCCTTTGCGACACCCGCCTTAGGCGGGTTTTGGACGCTACCAAACGGGGAAAAAAGCGGCGCTGCATTGCTTCGATTCGAAGCACCTAACAGTCCATCTGGGCACTCACCGGCACGACGTTACGCCGATATTGGCGGTTCAAAGATTCTTGAAGGCACTTCGGTGAGGAAATTCCGGGCAGCGAAATATTCGGTAAAACAGCAGCTTAGGTGAGTTTCGGGGCGACGGGGGCATGTGTGCATATTTGCAACACCTGACGGAAAAAGGACTGTGACAAAGCTTCATAAGGCAAGTTTAAATTGCCTTTTCATTCGTGAGCAGCAACTCTCGCATTTGAAATAGGCACGTTGAGTTCGCACTGACGGGGGTCAGCGAGACTTGGGGTGCCGAGGTTCGGCACGGATTAGCGTTTCACAGGACTACATAGGGGGACACATGAAATTCGGTATCAAAACTCTTTTGGCGGCGGCGGGCTTAGCCGCCTTCGCCTTCTCGCCTGCGAACGCATATGAAGCAGGGACTCCGGGCTGGGCTTCCAAGCCGGGCGTGCTGATCGGCTCGAGCTCCGGCGTTCCGCCGCCGGGCATCTACATGTTCAACCAGGTGTTCACCTATCAAACGAACCTGGTCGGACCCGGCACAACCACTCTCGGGCTCGGCAGCCACAATGGTGTAGCAGCCGCGGTGGACGTGCAGGGCTTCCTGTTCGTTCCCGGCTGGACCTTCCTCGGTGCGACGTATGACGCCGTCATCGTTTTCCCATTCATCATGGCGAGCATCTCAAATCCCATCGCCTCTTTGATTAATCCGCTCCTACCCGCCAACGTCGCTGGCATGCACAACACCTACTTCACGCCATTCGAGTTGAGCTGGAACAAGATAGGGGGTACCGGCTTTGGGGTGAAGACCGGCCTCGGCATTTACGCGCCCGACGGCACCATTCAGGGACCCTTTGGCCTCGGCAACGTCGGCGCGCCCTATTGGACTTTCCAGCCCGAGTTGATCCTTTCGTATCTGGGCGGTGGTTATAACCTCAGCGTTGCTCTGTATGAAGAGTTCAATACTCGAAACACCGTCACCAATTACACGTCCGGCGACGTTTTCCATGCGGACTTCACCGCTACCAAAAGCTTTGGAAAATGGACAATCGGCCCTGTAGCTTACTATGTCGGGCAGGTTAGCGACGACAGCTGCACGGCTCCGTGCAAGACATTTGGCGGCAGTACTCTCGGCAATGCCCAGCGGTTCAACATCTGGGCGGTCGGCGGCCTCGTGGAATACAACTTCGGTCCGGCGAGCTTCTCGGTATGGGCGACGCAAGAAGTCTCGGCGAACGCCAGGAATGCTGCCGTTCCGCTCGCGGCCGATGCTTCTCTGATCACCCAGGGCGCGACGGTATTCGCAACCCTCAGCTATCGCATCTGGGCGCCTGAGGAACCCGCGAAGCCCGCGATGTTCCACAAGTAACGAAGTCCTGACGTAAAAAATTCCCCTTCCGATAGGCATCTATCGGGAGGGGGATTTTCTTTGGCCAAAGTGCATCCCTCGAAGCCTTTTCAATTCCGGGCTTTGATCTCCGATCAAGCCAGGCGAACAAGCGCGAGGCAGGCCCGAGCTACTCGATGCTGCCGCGGTGCAGGTCGGCTTCGATCTGGAGCCGCGTTCCGCCGCCGAAACGCGCGCGATAGACCTGCAAATTCTCAATGATTCGCTGCACGTAGTTGCGGGTTTCGGAGAACGGGATCAACTCGACCCAGTCCACGGCGTCCACCTTGGGATCGCGGGGATCGCCATAGCGCTCAATCCATTTTTTGACGCTGCCACGCCCGGCGTTGTAGGCGGCAAACGTCATGACGTAGGAGCCGCGGTAATCCTCGATCAGGCCTCCAAGCTCGGCAGCGCCAAGTGCGGCGTTGTAGACAGGATCGGTTTTCAGCCGTCCGAAGTCATAGCTGGCGCCGTATTTCTTGCAGACATATTTGCCGGCATCCGGCGTCACCTGCATCAATCCATAGGCCTGTGCGGGCGAGACCACCGATGGATTGAAGGCGCTCTCCTGCCGCGCGATCGCATAGATGATGCTCCGCTCGACCTCGGGCCCGAACGACTTGAACGGGGGAATGCCTGTCACTGGAAAGGCGTAGAAATCGAATGGCAGCCCGCGATTGAGCGCGGCCTTGCCCACCAGCAGCATGCCGCGCGCATCGCCATAGCGCGACGCCAGTTCGCCAAGTCCTACCAGCGCATCGCCATCGCCGTTCTCACCCATGTCGGCAAAGATCGGTATGGCGATTTCGCCCTCCTCGAGTTCGTAAAGCAGCTGCACGGCGCGGACAATCTCGAGCCGTTCCACGGCGCGCCCGCGCGCGGTGGGCGCGTTGTTCAATTCGATTTGCGGCAGGCCGAGTTTGGCGCGCGCCAATTGGCCGTAATAGCTGGTCGATTGCCCTGAGGCCGCTGCATAGGCGGCACGGGCTTCCTGGGAGCGGCCCGCGGCCTCGGCGGCACGGCCTTGCCAATAGCCGGCGCGCGCGAGCGTGGTGGGGTTGACGCTGCCGACGCCGATACGCGCAAAGTGCTGGGCTGCCGTCGAAGGGTCATTCAGAAAGCGCAGCGCGATCCAGCCTGCAGTGAATTCCTGCTCCGTCCTGTAGATATCGCGTGCGGGTAGTGCGGCGTCGCGCGCGATCAGGTAGGCGGTGCGATGCTCGCCGACGTCGATCATCTTGCGCG
The DNA here is from genome assembly GCA_963722265.1 of uncultured Alphaproteobacteria bacterium. GTDB lineage: Bacteria > Pseudomonadota > Alphaproteobacteria > Rhizobiales > Xanthobacteraceae > Bradyrhizobium. Next base: position 926,661 of record CAVRKR010000009.1, read on the forward strand.
ACAGCAATCGCCGTTCGATCCACCATTCGTCCGGATTGTAGAGGCGGCCGGGGTCCCTCGGCGCGCTCATCATCAGCTGGGCGGCTTCATTGAACTTCTCTTCCCGACGCAACAGCTGGATCCTGCTGAAGATGTAGCCGGGGTCGCCGTGCAATTCGCGCGGAACCGCGTCGAGCAAGGCGCGGGCGTTGGAGGCCTTGCGGTAGCCCGCGATGCGCGCCTTGGCCAGCGCGACTTCACCGCTGCCGAGGCGTCTTGCGGCGCGCAGCGCCGCTTCATGTTCGCTGCCGTAAAGCAAAAGATCCATCCGCGCCCTGTGGTCGCCAGGCGTGATCAACGCCCCGAACAGGTCGAGCGCGTTGCTCTCGGTGTCCTCCGACATGGAATCGTTGCGCCAGGCATCGCGCACCAGACGTTCCGCGTTAGTCCGGTCGCCGCGTCCGATCATGACTCTTGCGAGCGAAAATTTGCCCTTTGCCGACAAAGGCGATTCATTCTCGAACCATGACCACACCGCAGCATCGTCGCGATGATCGTCCCACAGCGCGGCTTCCAGGCGCCTTCGCAGAAAGGTTTGCGAAGGCCAGCTCGGATTGGCTGAAATGAACGCGCGATAGCGTTCGACCGATGCACCGTTGTCATCGCTGCGCAGGATGATCCATTCCGCAAGTTTCCTGGCCACCGGATCGGAGATGGCGGCCTCGGCCTGGGTGGCGTCCGCCGGCTTGTGCTTGCGCACGAGCTCAATGACGTTCTCGAGCGCTTCCTTGTCGGCTTGCGAAGTGGTCGACGTTGCAGCGACAGCGGCTGGCGTCGGTGGTGGCCTGCGCGCGCTTGGTGGCGGCAAGGCCGCGTGCTGGCGGGTTACGGGAGCCATCGCAGGCGGCGGCATGGGCGGGGCCGTGACAACCGGGGCCTTGTCTGAACTTTTGGCCGCGGTCTTGTCTGTACTCTTGTCCGCGGCCCTGGCCGCGGTCTTGTCGGTACTTTTGGGAACGACGCCGCGCGCAATCGGCCGCGGCTTCGGCAATGGAATTTTGGGCTCGCCGGAAGCGTCCGCAGGCCAGCTCGATAATCCCACTGCCAGCGCCAGTGTTGTCGCTATTGCTGTCGATCGCAATGCGGCTGCGCGGGCGGATCGGGTCACGGCATTCCTTTCGCACGAATCACGGGACGGCGGTTGTCCTAGGTCTATTTGATGGAATATGTGGAAAATACGAAATACGCTGGCTATGCGATGTCTGCAGTATCACCGCGGCAAAATCGCGGCTCGCTTGGCGGTATCGGAGGCAACTTCAGGCGCCAACTTCAGGTGGGGAGGCGGGCCGCCGGGCCGGTTCAGGTCTTTCGCCGGGGCATCATACCCGGTATGAATTGATGAATTGGTCATTCTGTAGCGGCAGCGCCGCATCGCGTTTTGGAGGAAGTCCATGGCAGCCAAGACGAATTTCCGGGGATCGTTTACCGCCTTGGTCACGCCGTTCAAGAACGGCTCGCTTGATGAAGCGGCATTCCGGGGGTTGGTGGGCTGGCAAATTGCCGAGGGCACCAACGGCCTGGTGCCGGTCGGAACCACCGGCGAAAGCCCGACCGTCAGCCACGACGAGCACAAGCGCGTCGTCGAATGGTGCATCGAGGAGACGGCAGGCCGGGTTCCCGTGATCGCGGGCGCCGGTTCGAATTCGACCCGGGAGGCGATCGAGCTTGCCCAGCATGCCGAGAAGGCTGGCGCCGATGCGGTGCTTGTGGTGACGCCCTATTACAACAAGCCGACCCAGGAGGGCATGTACCAGCACTTCAAGGCAATCAACGACGCAATCGGAATTCCGATCATCATCTACAATATTCCGCCGCGTTCGGTGATCGACATGAGCGTGGACACGATGGCTCGATTGTTCGAGCTCAAGAATATCGCCGGCGTCAAGGATGCGACCGCGAGCATGGTGCGGGTTTCTCAGCAGCGCGCCAGACTCGGCGAGGATTTCAACCAGCTGTCGGGCGAAGACGCCACCGTGCTGGGCTATATGGCCCATGGCGGGCACGGCTGCATTTCCGTGACCTCCAACGTCGCGCCGCGGCTGTGTTCGGAGTTTCATGTTGCCTGGCAGAAGGGCGACATGGCGACCGCGCTCAAATTGCATGACAAACTGATGCCGCTGCATACCAATCTTTTCATCGAGTCCAATCCGTCGCCGGTGAAGTATGCGCTCTCGCTGCTCGGCAAGATCGATGAGACGCTGCGCCTGCCGATGGTGCCGGTGTCCGAGCCCACGCGCGTAGCCGTGCGCAGCGCGATGGTGCACGCCGGCCTGATCAACTAGCGTTGGTGCCGCCATGAGCGCCGCGATCCGTGATGCCGAAACGAAGGGTCTCGAAATGCTCAAGGAGTTTCGCGACTTCGCGATGAAGGGCAATGTCGTCGACCTTGCGGTCGGCGTGATCATCGGCGCCGCCTTCGGCAGCATCGTAAGTTCGTTGGTTGGCGACATCATCATGCCCCTGATCGGCGCGATTGGCGGCCTCGACTTTTCCAATTATTTCGTGGGTCTGTCGAAAAGCGTCACGGCGACCAATCTGGCGGATGCGAAAAAGCAAGGCGCCGTGCTGGCTTGGGGCAATTTTCTGACGTTGACGCTAAACTTCCTGATCGTCGCCTTCGTGCTGTTTCTGGTCATTCGCGCAATGAACCAGTTCAAGCGCAAGGAGGAAGCGGCGCCGCCACCCAAGCTGACCCGTCAGGAAGAGCTGCTCGCCGAGATTCGCGATCTCCTGAAGAAGTCCTAACGTGGCCGAGAAGAAAGATCGCCCCATCAAGGTCATCGCCGAGAATCGCAAGGCCCGCTTCAATTATGCGGTCGAAGACACGGTCGAAGCGGGCATCGCGTTGACCGGAACCGAGGTCAAGTCGCTGCGCAACGGGAAGAGCACGATTGCGGAATCCTATGCCGATTCCAAGAACGGCGAGATATGGCTCATCAATGCCAATATTCCCGAATATCTGCAGGCCAACCGCTTCAATCACGAGCCGAAGCGGCCGCGCAAACTCCTTCTGCACAAGAAGCAGATCAACCGGCTGATGGGCGCGGTCGACCGCGAAGGCATGACATTGATCCCGCTAAAGCTTTATTTCAATGAACGCGGCCGCGCCAAGCTCTTGCTTGCGGTGGCCAAGGGCAAGAAGCTGCACGACAAGCGGGAGAGCGAGAAAAAGCGGGACTGGGGCAGGGAGAAGGGTCGGCTGCTGCGGGCGCGGGGATAGAGGTTGATAGGCGATGAACCAGAAAAATCTTTTTGAAGTCGACTGGAGCAAGATTCCGGCGCCGGTCGATGACGGCTGCGCTACGCACCTCGTCGGCATGACGATCCCGCCGATCAGCCTGGTTGCCACCGACGACTCGTCGGTGAACCTGTCCGCACTATCGGGCCGCAGCGTGGTCTTCGCCTATCCGAGAACCGGCGAACCGGGCAAAATCTCGCTGGTAGACGATTGGGACATGATTCCGGGCGCGCGAGGCTGTACTCCGCAGACTTGCTCGTTTCGCGACCTGTTCGCGGAGTTGAAGGCCGCCGGCGCGGCCCATGTGTTCGGCCTGTCGACCCAGAGCAACGAATACCAGACCGAGATGGCGTCGCGGTTGCATCTGCCGTTTGCGGTCTTGTCGGATGAAAAACTCGCACTGACCCGCGCGCTGCGACTGCCGACCATGGAAGTGGCGGGCCTGATCTTGATCAAGCGTCTGGCGCTGATCATCGACGATGCGCGCATCACCCACGTCTTCTATCCGGTGTTTCCACCCGACCGGAATGCCGGCGACGTGCTGGCCTGGCTCAGGGAAAACCCGGTTTAGGCTGCGCAGGATCGTTCCCCGGATGCTGCGCAGCGCCATCAGCGCGTGGACGCGCGTCTTCGACGCTATGCCTTGCGGCGTCATGCGCTGCTGATCCGGGGTCCATCCATTCTGGCGTCGTGGGTCCCGGCTCTGCGGAGCAGCGTGAAGAACGCTGCACCGCGTCCGGGGCACGCTCAATCGCTAGCCCAGATCCGCGCGTACCTTGGCGAATACAGCGTGAAACATTTTCGGCGTGAGCACCCCGGTATTGGTGTTGTAACGCGAGCAGTGATAGCTGTCATAAAGCCTCACAGCGCCGGCTTGGTGGATCGCACCATGCGCAAATGGCGCCGCAGCCCCGCGAAGTCCAAGAGCTTTCACCGTCAACTCGTGGGCGACCCGGCCGAGCGTCACGATTGAACGCAGCCGCGGCATGGCATCGATCGTCGCGGCCAGATAAGGCCGGCAATTGCTGATCTCCGCCGGCAGCGGTTTGTTCTGCGGCGGTACGCAACGCACCGCGTTGGAGATCAGGCAATCGGCCAGTGTCAGCCCATCGTCGGGCCGCGCCAGATAAGTGCCCCTGGCAAAACCGTATTCAATGAGCGTCGCGTAAAGCAGATCCCCGGCGAAGTCGCCGGTAAACGGCCGCCCGGTGCGGTTGGCACCCTGCAATCCCGGTGCGAGGCCGACGATCAACACCCGCCCGTTTGGATCGCCGAACGAGGGCACCGGCGAGTTGAACCACCCGGCTTCTCGGGCGCGCGCGGCCTCGCGAAAGGCGGCGAGCCTCGGGCAGAGCGGGCAATTGCGGTCAGGTTCGAAGCGGAAGAGGGGGGTGGCAGGTGGCGGCAAGCCGGTGGCCGGAGGTTCTTAATCGTCGAAATCGTCGTCGCCGTTCCTCGGCGCCATGGTGGTCGCGCGCTGGAGGAACTGCGGAGCGTGATGACGCGGTTCGCGCGGAGCCGGACGCTCGGACGGGTCGCGGCCGAGCTTGGACTGCAATTCCACCAGATCGGTGAAGACGTCGGCCTGGCGCCGCAATTCGTCGGCAATCATCGGCGGTTGGCTCGAAATCGTGGAAACGACGGTGACGCGCACCCCGCGCCGCTGCACCGCTTCGACCAGGGAGCGGAAGTCGCCGTCGCCCGAGAACAGCACCATCTGGTCGACATGCTCGGCGAGTTCCATGGCATCGACTGCGAGCTCGATATCCATATTGCCTTTCACCTTGCGCCGCCCGCTGGCGTCGATGAATTCCTTGGTCGCCTTGGTCACGACGGTGTAACCGTTGTAATCGAGCCAGTCGATCAGGGGTCGGATCGACGAATATTCCTGATCTTCAATGATCGCGGTGTAATAGAATGCGCGGACCAGGGTCCCACGGCTCTGGAACTCCTTGAGAAGTCGCTTGTAGTCGATATCGAAGCCCAGCGTCTTGGCCGTTGCGTAGAGGTTGGCGCCATCGATAAAGAGCGCGATCTTATTGGAAGCAGGCGACATTCAGAGTTCTCACAAGTTTGTTTCCGGTAAGCTTCTTGGCGCGGCGGCAGCCGTCCGCGCATTCTCGAAAAACGATACTGCCAGGCCCCCGCGGATTTGTCGGAAAGGACGCCGCCGGAAATGAGGAAGGTCAGGACAATCGAAAGTGGATATGACCGACGTAATGAAGCATTTCCTTGTCCCGCTCGGCCGCTTGTCGCGGCCTTAGAAAACGCTCCGCTGTTTGAACCTTAAAAGGATTATCAGAGCAAATTAGGCAGGCCAAATCACAATTTTGTCTTGCGAAAAGACCCTCGCCCCTATAACTACCCCAAGTCAATCAACATATTCCGTCCCATTTAACGGAGCGACAGGCGATGGCGCGCGTCACCGTAGAAGATTGTATTGATAAGGTGGACAACCGGTTCGATCTGGTTCTGTTGGCCGCGCATCGCGCCCGCATGATCTCGTCCGGGTCCCAGCTCACGGTCGACCGCGACAACGACAAAAATCCGGTCGTATCGCTGCGCGAAATCGCGGAATCGACCATTTCGCCCGAGGATTTGCGCGAAGAGCTGGTTCATTCCTTGCAGAAGTTCGTCGAGGTCGACGAACCTGAGCCGGATACGGTTCCATTGATTGGGTCGGCCGGTGCCAGCGTAGATGCCGACGATACTGAGGTTGCGGTCGAGCGCATGACCGAGGAAGAGCTCCTGAAGGGTCTCGAGGGCCTTGCGCCTCCCGAGGAGCTTCCGGAGGAAGACGAGTAGATCGTCCCTATTGCATCCTGGGGTTTAGACCAATCCCGCTCGATTTCCCCAAGGCCCGGACCTGGTTCGGGCCTTTTGCTTTTTTTTATGCCTTCATGGTTACTATTGACCCGGGATACCGGCGATTTCGGCCTTGGCTGTCTCCGATTTGATCGGACGGCCGGCCGTTTCGAGTTAGACTAAACCTCGGTTCCCAGGATTGAGCGTTTCCGTGCGCCCCAAAGGGTGCCGCTTCGCCCGAGAACGCACTAGATTATCCCAATCATATTGGGAGGCGGGCCGGATGCTCGCGTCCGCAGTCGAGGATATTGATTCGATGGCGTATGGGCGCCGCAGCTCGGAGCAGATGCAAGCCGCGACTGATTCGGTCGTTGTGGCGGCGAAATCGGCTGAGGCCGCCCTGGAGCAGGCCAGGCCCGCCAAGTCGCCGCGCGGGCGCATGATGCGGCAATACGATCTGGTCGAGCGCGTCCGCTCCTATAATCCCGACGCCAACGAAGACCTGCTGAACCGCGCCTATGTCTACGCCATGAAGGCGCACGGTTCGCAGACCCGCGCTTCCGGCGATCCCTATTTTTCCCACCCCCTCGAGGTCGCCGCGATCCTGACCGACCTCAAGCTTGACGATGCGACCATCGTTGCGGCGCTGCTGCACGACACCATCGAGGACACCGAGGCCACCCGCGCCGAAATCGACCAGGTGTTCGGACAGGAGATCGGGGCGCTGGTCGAAGGCCTGACCAAGTTGAAGCGGCTGGAACTGGTATCGCGCGAGGCCAAGCAGGCCGAAAATCTGCGCAAGCTCTTGCTTGCGATATCGGACGACGTACGCGTTCTCCTGATCAAACTTGCCGACCGGCTGCACAACATGCGGACGCTCGAGTTTGTGGCGCCCGCCGCCCGCCAGCGCATCGCCGAGGAGACGCTCGACATCTACGCCCCGCTGGCGGGGCGGATGGGCATGCAGGAGATGCGGGAGGAGCTTGAAGATCTGTCGTTCCGCACGCTCGATCCGGACGCCTATACGGTGGTCAGGCAGCGGCTGGATTCGCTTGCCGAGCGCAACCGCAACCTGATCGGCGAGATCGAAAGCCAGCTTTCCAAGAATCTCCAGAAGAACGGCCTGTCCGCGCATGTCTATGGCCGGCGCAAGCAGCCATTTTCGATCTGGACCAAAATGCAGCGCAAGTCGGTCGGCTTCGAGCAATTGTCCGATATTTTCGGCTTCCGCGTCGTGTTGAACGACGTCGAATCCTGCTATCGCGCGCTCGGCGTCGTGCACACCACCTGGCCGGTAGTGCCCGGCCGGTTCAAGGATTACATCTCCACGCCCAAGCAAAACGATTACCGCTCGATCCACACCACCGTTATCGGTCCCGGCAAGCAGCGCGTCGAACTGCAGATCCGCACCGAGGAGATGGACCAGATCGCGGAGCTCGGCATCGCCGCGCACGCCTTCTACAAGGACGGGGTCGGTTCGCCGACCGAACTCCTGAAACGGGAATCCAACGCGTTTGCCTGGCTTCGCCACACCATCGCGATCCTCTCCGACAGCGCCAATCCCGAGGAATTCCTCGAACATACCAAGCTCGAGCTGTTTCACGACCAGGTGTTCTGCTTTACGCCGAAGGGCAAGCTGATCGCGCTGCCGCGCCAGGCCAATGTGATCGACTTCGCCTATGCCGTGCATACCGACGTCGGCAACAGTGCGGTCGGGTGCAAGATCAACGGCAAGTTCGCGCCGTTGTCCTCCGAACTTCAGAACGGCGACGAAGTCGAGGTGCTGACATCGGAAGCCCAGTCGTCGCCGCCGTCGGCATGGGAATCGCTCGCGCGCACCGGCAAGGCGCGGGCGGCGATCCGGCGTGCCACGCGCACGGCGGTGCGCGATCAATATGCGGGTCTCGGCCGCCGCATCGTGGAGCGGCTGTTTGCCCGGGCCAAGATCGAGTATGCGGACGACAAACTGAAGGGAGCGCTGCCGCGGCTGGCGCGCGTCTCGGTCGACGACGTGATGGCGGCGGTCGGACGCGGGGAAATGAAGGCCTCCGATGTCGCCCGCGCCATGTATCCCGACTACAAGGAGGAACGGGTCGCGCGGTATGGCGTCAAGAAAGGCCTAGCCGCCAAATTGAAGCTGAAATCGCCGGCCGATCCCGGTCGAATCCCCTCGGCGATTCCGATCCGCGGCATCAATTCGGATTTGCCGGTCAAGTTCGCGCCGAACGGCGGCGCCGTGCCCGGCGATCGCATCGTCGGAATCGTTTCCCCGGGCGAGGGCATCACGATCTATCCGATCCAGTCGCCGGCCCTGAAGGATTTCGAGGAGGAGCCGGAGCGCTGGCTCGACGTGCGCTGGGATGTCGACGAAATCAACGCCGCAGCGTTTTCCGGCGCGCATCCTTGTCGACAATGTCAACGAGCCCGGAAGCCTCGCCCAGGTCGCGACCGTGATCGCCGAACACGACGGCAATATCGACAATATCAGCATGTCGCGCCGCTCGCCCGACTTCACCGAGCTCACCATCGATCTTGAGGTCTATGACCTGAAGCATCTCAGCGCTATTATAGCCCAGTTGCGCGCAAAAGCCGTCGTTGCACGGGTGGAGCGCGTCAACGGGTAGGTCAGGCCGGCTGCGTGGTATGCTGGCTATTCCAACCCTTATCCCTGTATTTCGATCACGAGTCCCTGCATGTCCACCTCTGCGCTGCGTCTCGGAGTCAATGTCGATCACGTCGCGACCCTTCGCAACGCGCGGGCCGGGCATCGCCCCGATCCGGTGCGGGCCGCGCTCGCGGCGATCGAGGCGGGCGCCGACGGCATCACCGCCCACTTGCGCGAAGACCGTCGCCATATCCGCGATGAGGATATGGCGCGGCTCAGGTCCGAAATCTCAAAGCCCCTGAATTTCGAGATGGCGGCGACTTCGGACATGCTGCGAATCGCGCTTGCGACGAAACCCCATGCCGTGTGTCTCGTGCCCGAACGCCGGGAGGAGCTGACGACCGAGGGTGGGCTTGACGTCGTCGGCCAGCACAACGCGCTCGCGCCGTTCGTCGCCCGATTGAGCGATGCCGGCATTCGGGTGTCGCTGTTCATCGCCGCCGATCCCGCCCAGATCGAAATGGCGGCCAGATTGCGCGCGCCCGTTATCGAAATCCATACTGGCGCCTGGTGCGATGCCGTCGTTGACGGCCATGCGGCAAAGGCGGAAGCAGAATGGCAGCGGATCGTCAAGGGCGCGGCCCTTGCGCGCTCGGCCGGCCTCGAGGTGCACGCCGGCCACGGCCTCGACTATGCGACCGCGGAGAAGATTGCGTCCTTGCCCGAGATCGTTGAGCTCAATATCGGCTACTTCATGGTCGGGGACGCGCTGTTTGTCGGCCTTGGGGAAACGGTCCGCTTGATGCGCGCCGCGATGGATCGCGGCCGCGGGAACCTGAATTCGACGCCCGCCGGCGCCAGACAGGCGGGCAAGGCATGATCATCGGGATCGGCTCCGACCTGATCGACATCCGCCGTGTCGCCAAGGTCATCGAGCGTCACGGCGATCGCTTCCTCGATCGTATTTTCACCGATGCCGAACGGGCCAGAGCCGAACGCCGCGCCAAGAACGAGAAGATGGTGGTGGCGACCTACGCCAAGCGTTTCGCCGCCAAGGAGGCTTGTTCCAAGGCGCTCGGTACCGGTATCCGGCGCGGGGTCTGGTGGCGGGACATGGGGGTCGTCAACCTGCCAGGCGGCCGGCCGACCATGCACTTGACGGGCGGGGCGCTCGAGCGACTTCAGGCGCTGACGCCAGAGGGTTTCGAGGCGAGAATCGACCTCAGCATCACCGATGATTGGCCGCTGGCGCTGGCTTTCGTCGTCATTTCGGCGGTCGACGCGGAAACCCTAGGGTCTTGCGGGCGGGCGCCGGACTAAAACTAAAATATGAAACTTTTCAGTGTCTTATGAAGTTTTGATGGGACCGTTTATTGCGCGGTTGCGAACAACCGTCTAAAACGCAAGAGAACATTCGAAGCAGGGCGAATTCGGACCATGCGCCGGAGATCGCTCGCAACATCAGTAGCCAGACCATTACCTCGACGCGGAGCGAACCTCGATTCGCGTAAGGACAATGTTCTGTCACCGCGCGGGGATCGCGAGGGAAGCAGGAAAGCAATGAGCGTGACATCCGGTACAAAATCCGAAAGCGGCCTGGGTGAAACGATCCGCGTCGTCATCCACGCGCTTCTGATCGCTCTGGTGATCCGCACTTTCCTGTTCCAGCCCTTCAATATCCCCTCCGGTTCGATGAAGGCGACGCTTTTGGTGGGCGATTATCTCTTTGTCTCGAAATTTTCCTATGGCTACAGCCACTACTCCTTTCCATTGTCGCCGCCGTTGTTTTCGGGCCGCATCTTCGGTGTGGAACCCACGCGCGGCGACATCGTGGTGTTTCGCCTGCCCAAGGATGACTCCACCGACTACATCAAGCGCGTGGTCGGGTTGCCCGGCGATCGCATCCAGATGAAGGAGGGGCTCCTCTACATCAACGAAGTCCCGGTGAAACGCGAGCGGCTGAGCGACTTCATCGGCGAGGACCCTTGCGGGTCGGATGCCACCGCGCGGGTCAAGCGCTGGAAGGAGACGCTGCCGAACGGCGTCAGCTATGAATCGCTCGACTGCGTCGACAACGGCTTCTACGACAACACCATCGTCTACACCGTGCCGCCCGGCCACTTCTTCATGATGGGCGACAACCGCGACAATTCCACCGACAGCCGGGTGCTGTCGGCGGTGGGCTACGTGCCGTTTGAGAACATCGTCGGCCGGGCTCAGATGATTTTCTTCTCGATTGCCGAGGGCGAGCACGCCTGGATGTTCTGGCGCTGGCCCACCGCGGTGCGCTGGAATCGTCTATTCTCCATTGTGCGATGAACGACGACGCGACGGACATTCAAGCCTCAGCGTCATCTGGCGACGCAAGCCTTAAGCCTGACGCCGTGCGCGAGCCCGCGGCGCGCAAGAAGAAGCGCTCCAAGGCGAGCGCCAAAGCCGCCTCGGCCGCGCTGGAGGCGCGCATCGGACATAAATTTGCCGACGCCGCGCTGCTTGCCACGGCTTTCACGCACGTCTCGGCGCTGAAATCCTCACGCAAGCGCAGCGACAGTTACCAGCGTCTTGAGTTCCTCGGCGATCACGTTTTAGGCCTGATCGTTTCCGACATGCTGTACCGCGCCTTTCCCAATGCCGACGAAGGCGAATTGTCGAAGCGGCTCGCCGAACTCGTCCGCAAGGAGAGCTGCGCCGATGTCGCAAAATCACTCGGGCTGGTTGATGACATCAAGCTCGGCGCGGTCGGCGCTGGCGCCGGCGCTCGCCTGCGCAAATCCGTGCTCGGCGACATCTGCGAGGCGGTGATCGGCGCGGTGTTTCTCGACGGCGGCTACCAGGCGGCGGCGCAATTCGTCGAACGCAACTGGACGGAGCGAATGCGCAAGCCGCGCCGGCCGCTGCGCGATCCCAAGACCGTGCTGCAGGAATGGGCGCAGGGCAAGGGACTGCCGACGCCGGTCTATCGCGAGATCGAACGCACTGGACCGCATCACGATCCGCAGTTCCGGGTTGCGGTGGAATTGCCGGGGCTGGTCCCGGCCGAAGGTCTCGGCGGCAGCAAGCGCGCCGCGGAAAAGGTCGCCGCCTCCGTGATGATCGCGCGCGAAGGCGTCGGCGGCGGCAACAATGATTGATGAATCCCCGGCCGCAACCGCACCGGTCACGACAGCTTGCGGTTTCGTCGCGCTGATCGGTGCCCCCAATGTCGGCAAATCCACGCTGGTCAATGCGCTGGTCGGCTCCAAGGTCACGATCGTCTCGCGCAAGGTGCAAACGACGCGCGCACTGATCCGCGGCATTTTGATCGAGGATCATGCGCAGATCATTCTGGTCGACACCCCGGGCATCTTTTCGCCCAAGCGGCGGCTCGACCGCGCCATGGTCTCCACCGCCTGGAGCGGGGCGCACGATGCCGATCTCGTCTGCGTGCTCATCGACGCGCGCGCGGGGATCGATGAGGAGGCCGACGCGATCCTAGCGAAGCTTGCCACCGTCGGGCACGAGAAGATTCTGGTGCTGAACAAGATCGATCTCGTCCCGCGGGAAAAATTGCTGGCGCTCGCCAAGGCCGCCAATGACCGCGTCAGGTTCGCGCGCACCTTCATGATCTCGGCATTGTCGGGCGATGGCGTCGACGATTTGCGCCATGCGCTGGCTGAGATGGTGCCACCGGGGCCGTTTCACTATCCGGAAGATCAGATGTCGGATGCGCCGTTGCGGCATCTGGCGGCCGAGATCACCCGGGAAAAGATCTTCCAGAAGCTGCATCAGGAATTGCCGTATCAATCGACGGTCGAGACCGATGCGTGGACCGAGCGCAAGGACAAGTCCGTCCGCATCGAGCAGACCATTTTTGTCGAGCGCGAAAGCCAGCGCAAGATCGTGCTCGGCAAAGCCGGCGCCACCATCAAGGCGATCGGCGCGGACTCCCGCAAGGAGATCGCTGAAATCCTGGGCGTCCCCGTGCACCTGTTCCTGTTCGTGAAGGTGCGGGAAAACTGGGGCGACGATCCCGACCGCTACCGCGAAATGGGACTGGAATTCCCTCAGGAATAGTCGAGCGATAATCGAGCAATGATCGAGCATAACCGGCGCGGCAAATGAACATCCCCAGAAACGTGTTGTGGTTTGAAGTGCTGCTCTATGCCTCGCTCGTGCTCGACGCGCTGTCGGTTGCCTTTCAGGACCGCACGGCCAGCGCCGACGTGATCCTGACCTTGCTTGATGCCGGCGTGATCCTGCTGTTGTTCTATTTCGTGTGGCTCGCCGCGCAGCGGCGCAAGAACTGGCCGCGCTGGGTGCTGCTTCTGGCGCTGGTGCTTTCGGTCATCTCACTGTTCCAGTTCGTCGGCGAGAACGGCCTTCAGCTCGATAGTGCCATCGAGGTCGTGTCCTGCGCGCTGACGGCCATGGGGTTGTATCTGTCCTTCACCGGGGACGCGAAGGGCTGGTTCAACGCGTAGCCTTACTCGTGTCCCGGACGCGGTGCGGCGCGCTTGCGGTGCACCGCAGAGCCGGGACCCACATACTTGCCGGCTATAGGCATGGACCCCGAATCAGCAGCGCACCGCAAGGGCGCTGCGCAGCATCCGGGGAGCGTAGTCACCATAGCTGCGTCCCCCAACAGAATCCTGTAAACTCTTCCCGATGGAATGGACCGACGAAGGCATCGTCCTGGGGGTTCGGCGGCATGGCGAATCCTCCGCCATTGTCGAACTCTTGACGCGCGAACATGGCCGCCACCTTGGCCTGGTGCGCGGCGGTTCCGGCTCGCGGATGCGGCCCTTGCTGCAACCGGGCAACGGCCTCAGCGCGGTGTGGCGGGCGCGGCTCGACGAGCATCTCGGCACTTATCAGATCGAGGGCACGCGGCTACGGGCGGCGACGCTGCTGGCCTCGTCGCATGCGGTCTATGGCGTCACCCATCTGGCCTCGCTGGCGCGGCTTCTGCCCGAGCGCGACCCGCACGAGGAAATCTACGAGATGCTGGACCGCACGCTGGACGATTTCGACGAGGCGAGCGCTGCCGCGGCGCATCTGATCAAATTCGAGCTCGCGATGCTCGCTGAGCTCGGCTTCGGGCTCGATCTGGAAACCTGTGCCGCGACCGGAACGACCACTGACCTCATCTATGTCTCGCCGAAATCCGGCGGCGCGGTATCGCGCGCGGCGGGCGCGCCTTTCCACGACCGGCTGTTGCGGCTGCCGGCGTTCCTGCATGAGGGGGAGGGCGGGGCGAACGGCTGGTCGGACCAGGATTTGAGCGATGGCTTTGCGCTCACGGGGCTTTTTCTGTTGCGCCACGTGCTGGAGCCGCGCGGGCAGGGCCATTCCGATGCCCGCGACGGCTTTATCAACGCGGTGATCAGGCACCGCGCGAAAGCGGTTGTTCCGTGACGCCTCCCGGCGGCCTAAATTAGGCCGCTGATTCGCGCCTTGTTCGAATCCCCTGCACTGGATAACCCGTTCCCATGGGAAAAAGACTGATTCCGCCGGATCCGGCCGAAGTCCACGAGGTCATGCTGCGTGACGCGCTGGAAGAGCGCTATCTCGCCTATGCCCTTTCCACCATCATGCATCGCGCGCTGCCGGATGCCCGCGACGGGCTGAAGCCGGTGCACCGGCGCATCCTTTACGGCATGCGGCTGTTGCGGCTTGATCCCGGCACACCGTTCAAGAAATCCGCCAAAATAGTCGGCGACGTGATGGGCTCGTTCCATCCGCATGGCGACCAGGCGATCTACGACGCCATGGTACGGCTGGCGCAGGATTTCTCCTCGCGCTACCCGCTGGTCGACGGCCAGGGCAATTTCGGCAATATCGACGGCGACAACGCGGCCGCCTACCGCTACACCGAAGCGCGGATGACCGATGTCGCGCGCCTTCTCCTCGAGGGCATCGACGAGGACGGCGTCGAGTTCCGCCCCAATTACGACGGCCAATCGAAAGAGCCGGTGGTGCTGCCCGGCGGATTCCCGAACCTGCTCGCCAACGGCGCGCAGGGCATCGCGGTGGGCATGGCAACCTCGATCCCGCCGCACAACGCGGCCGAACTGTGTGAAGCCGCGCTGCACCTGATCGACAAGCCCGAGGCGAGATCGAAGATGCTTCTGAAATGGGTGAGGGGTCCGGATTTTCCGACCGGCGGCGTCGTCGTGGATTCCAAGGAATCGATTGCGGAAGCCTATGTGACCGGTCGCGGCTCGTTCCGCGTCCGCGCCAAATGGAAGCAGGAGGAAGGCGCGCGCGGCACCTGGGTGGTCGTCATCACCGAAATTCCCTACCTGGTGCAGAAGTCGCGGCTGGTCGAAAAGATCGCCGAATTGCTCAACGAGAAGAAGCTGCCGCTGGTCGACGACGTCCGGGACGAATCCGCCGAAGATATCCGCCTCGTCATCGAGCCGAAATCGCGCGCCGTCGATCCGGAACTCATGATGGAATTGCTGTTCCGGCTGACCGAGCTAGAAAGCCGGATTCCGCTGAACCTCAACGTGCTGGTCGAGGGCCGCATCCCCAAGGTCGTCGGGCTCGCGGAATGCCTGAAAGAGTGGCTTGATCACCTGCGCGACGTGCTGGTCCGCCGCACCAGCTACCGCAAGACCCAGATCGAGAATCGCCTGGAGATCCTCGGCGGTTATTTGATCGCCTATCTGAACATCGACAAGGTGATCAAGATCATCCGCAACGAAGACGAGCCGAAGCCGGTCTTGATGAAGGCGTTCAAGCTGACGGAGGTTCAGGTCGACGCCATCCTCAACATGCGCCTGCGCAATTTGCGCAAGCTCGAGGAGTTCGAGATCCGCACCGAGGACAAGAATCTCCGAGCTGAGTTGAAGGGCGTCAAGGGCCTCCTCGCCTCGGAGAAAGAGCAATGGTCCAAGGTCGGCGAACAGGTGCGCAAGGTGCGCGACATGTTCGGACCGAAGACGCCGCTCGGCAAGCGCCGCACCCAGTTTGCGGATGCGCCCGAGCACGATCTGGCCGCGATCGAGGAGGCCTTTGTCGAGCGCGAGCCGGTGACGGTGGTGATCTCCGAGAAGGGCTGGGTGCGCACGCTGAAGGGGCACGTCGAAGATTTGTCGAGCCTTGCGTTCAAGACCGATGACAAGCTCGACCACGCGTTCTTTGCCGAGACCACCTCGAAACTGCTGCTGTTCGGCACCAACGGTAAATTCTACTCGCTTGAAGTTGCGAAGCTGCCGGGCGGACGCGGCCACGGCGAGCCGATCCGGATGTTCATCGATCTGGATCAGGACGCAGCGATCGTCTCGCTGTTCGTCAACAAGGGCGGACGCAAATTCCTGATCGCAAGCGGCGAGGGGCAGGGCTTCATCGTCAACGAGGACGATTGCGTCGGCAATACCCGCAAGGGCAAGCAGGTCTTGAACGTCCAGATGCCGAACGAGGCGCGCGCGATCGCAACCGTCGCCGGCGACATGGTCGCGGTGATCGGCACCAACCACAAGATGGTGGTCTTCCCGATCGATCAGGTGCCGGAAATGGCGCGCGGCCGCGGCGTGCGTCTGCAGAAATACACCAGCGCCGCGCTGTCGGACGTCGCCGCTTTCGATTCCAAGGCCGGCCTGACATGGAAGGACTCAGCCGGCCGCGATCAGGGCATGACCTGGAAGGAATTGTCCGACTGGCGTGGCAACCGCGCCGACGCCGGCCGCCTCGCGCATGGTTTGCCGAAGTCGAACAAGTTCGGCCGGGCCGTGGAGTAGGGGGCCAGCGCGCCGGGTTTTTGTCGTTTTTCCGCCTTTGACTGGCATCTTGCTTTCGTGGATGCTGTCAAAAATGTGGGAGGCGACATTGCGCGTAGTGATCGGCACCGTGCTCGTTTTGTTTGGCATGCCAGCCGCGCTTCACGCGCAGGCTATCCCGGGCGCACTACCTGAATCCGCCAAGGCCTTGTCGCAAGGCGAGTGGCCCGCTTATGGCGGGACCTACGCCGCGGCGCGCTATTCGCCGCTGGCGCAGATCGACCGCGGCAACGCCAGGAAGCTGCATGTCGCCTGGCGGTGGAAATCACCGGACATGGCGATCAAGGAGGCCAACCCGAAAGTCGGGCCAAGCCGCGCCAATAAATCGACGCCGCTGATGATCGGCGGCACGCTCTATACCTCAACGTCGTTGTCGCAGATTGCTGCCATTGATGCTGCGACCGGGGAAACCCGGTGGGTGTTCGATCCAAAGATTTACGAGAACGGCCTCGGCATTCCCGCCAATGACGGCTGGCTGCATCGCGGTGTGGCTTATTGGCGCAGCGGCAACGACGAGCGTATCGTGATGCTTACCGCTTTTGCGCAGATGATCGAGCTCGACGCCAAGACCGGCAAACCTGTGCCCGGTTTCGGGACCGATGGGAGGATCGATCTCGCCGAAGGCCTGCGACGGCCGGTCGACCGTGATTACTACACCATGAGTTCGCCGCCGGTGATCGTGCGCGGCGTGATCGTGGTCGGATCGTCGGTCATGGACTGGTGGGGAAAGCGGCCATCGCCGCCGGGTGACGTGCGCGGCTTCGATGTCGTCACGGGCCGTCTGCTCTGGACCTTTCACACCGTGGCTCAGCAGGGCGAGCCCGGCGTCGAGACCTGGGAGCAGGAATCCTGGAAGGAAGCCGGCAACGCCAATGTCTGGGCGCCGATGAGTGCGGACGAAGATCTCGGTTATGTCTATCTCCCGGTCAGCACGCCGACCGACGACTACTATGGCGGTCATCGTCCCGGTGCCGGCCTTTATGGCGACAGCCTCGTCTGCCTCGATGCGGCGACGGGCCGGAAGGTCTGGCACTATCAGCTCGTCCATCACGGCCTGTGGGATTACGACACGCCGGCCGCCCCCAATCTGATCGACGTCACCGTAGACGGAAGGCCGGTCAAGGCGGTCGCGCAAGTGACGAAGCAGGCGTTCGTTTACGTGTTTGACCGCGTCACCGGCAAGCCGGTCTGGCCGATCGAGGAGCAGCCGGTGTCCGCATCCAGCGTTCCCGGCGAGCATGCCGCAAAGACGCAGCCGTTTCCAACAAAGCCGGCGCCGATCGATATCCAGGGCGTGCGCGACGAGGACCTGATCGATCTCTCACCTGACGTGCACAAGGAGGCGATCGACATCATCGCCAAGTTCGACCACGGTCCGCTGTTCACGCCGCCGTCGGAGCGCGGAACAATCCAGGTGCCCGGCGTTGCCGGCGGCGGCAACTGGGCCGGCGCGGCGATCGATCCGGAAACCGGCATGCTCTATGCCAGCACCTATCGCCTGCCATTCGTCATCACCGTCCGCAAACCGAGGCCGGGCGAGGCTTCCTACGATTTCATCGGTGAATTCCGCTATCTGCCGGGACCGCGCGGCCTGCCGCTGCTCAAGCCCCCGTTCGGCAGTATCGTTGCGATCGACATGAACAACGGCGAGCATCGCTGGCGGATTCCAATCGGTCACGGCGAGATCATTCCTGCGATCCAGCAGCTCGGCATCCATGAAAAATTGGGGTTTCCGGCCCGCAGTTGGGCGCTGATCACAAAGACCGTCATGATCGTCGTGCAGTCCGGCTATTTCGGCGCGCCACGGCTGCCACCCGGAGCTACGCGCCGCATTGCCGATCTCAACAATTTCGATCCGCATCTTTGGGTCTACGACAAGACCAGCGGCGAAATGCTGGCCGAGATCGCTCTGCCGGCCAACGCGATTGGCGCGCCGATCACATACATGGCAGGCGACAAGCAATATATCGCATTCCCGGTGGGCGGCGGCCCGTTGGTCGAGGAACTGATCGCGGTGTCGCTGTGAGGCCGATGAGGCTTTCGGCACTCGTCTGATCGCGAGATCGTGAAACCTTGCAGGCGGCGTCGCGTACCGGGCATCCTATGGATGGCCTTGCGCTGCTGCCTCCTGCTGACACGTGCAGCCATTTGCGCGCGATGGTGTGGATCAAATCCGCAACAGCGATCACCGCTCCTTGCACTTGGCGGAATCCTGCCTACCATTTTTCGGCAACGATGGGTGGGGGCCGAGCGATGGGCGAGTGGGTTGGTGTCGCGATCGCAGCTCACTCGGGGGTACCGCGGCAGCCATCACCCGCTATCTCGTGTCTGGTGCTGATCCGATCGAGCTTGCGATCCTGCGGTGGGGAATAGGCTTCCTTTGCGTCTTGCCGGTAGCACTGCTGATGAAGGTGCGCTGGCCCCAGCGGCGCGACCTGCTGCCGGTCGCATTGCTGGGCCTTTGCTTCTTCGGTCTGTTCTTCATTCTTTATAACGTCGCGATTGGCTACACGACCGCGGCTCGCGCCAGCCTCGCGCTGGCGACGCTTCCGCTGCAAACCATGGTTGTCGCGGCAGTGCTTGGCGTCGAGCCTTTGACGATACGAAAGACCTCTGGTGTCTGCATCGCGTTGTTTGGAACGGGTGCGGCGCTAGCCGCGGGATTGGCGTCGGCACCGGTAAACGCGTGGCGCGGCGAACTGATCATGACCGCCGCCGTATTCTGCATGGCGTTCTACAACGTCTTGTCGCGCCCCCTCATGCGGCGGTCGAGCGCGCTCGGCTTCCTCACCGTGGGCATGGGGACCGGTGCTGCCGCGCTGGTGGTGGTAGGACTGTTCACGGGCAGCCTCGCCGCCCTGAAGAATTTCGGAACCTCACAGTGGATTGCCGGAATCTATCTCGGCGTGGGCGGTGGCGCGGCCGCCTTCATTCTCTGGGTGATCGCACTCGATCGGGCGACGCCGACCCGCGTCGCCAATACTATGACAGTTACCCCGATCGCGGCGGCACTATTGGCAGCGGTATTGGTCGGTGAGCCGATTACGCCCAATTTGGTGCCCGGCTTGATCGCCGTTTTTGCCGGGATCTGGCTCGCCACCTCCGACACCAAACGACCCTAGCCGTCGGTAGATCGGCATGCGGGTCAGCCGCGCAGGCGACCGAGATCACCATTGTTTGCACGGCGTCCGTCACGATAAGGTAGTATGCGAGGCATAAGAGCCAAAGCAGGAAACCTTGAAAACAAAAAATCCGGGAGAAGCAGCGTGAATCGAGCAGTTGGTTTTGCGGCCGCAATGGCGTGCGTTGTTGCAGCCGGTCTTGCCGCGGTCCAATCCGCCCAAGCAGGCGTCGAGAGGCTCTATATCCTCAATTGCGGGGAGGGCGTCGCCGGCGACATTTCGCGATGGTCGCCAGGCGTCAACGAAGGCAAGTCGATGGACTTCGTCGACAATTGTTATCTCATCAAGCACACGCAGGGCTGGTTCCTGTGGGACACCGGAATCCCGGATGCGGTCGCGGGGATGCCGAATGGGCTTGCGCCGGCCGACCCGCGAGCCACGACCTGGCGCCGTCCCAAGACGCTGGCCGCCCAGCTCGAGCAGCTCGGGGTCAAGCCGTCAGACATCAAGACGATGGCGGTTTCGCATACCCATCCCGACCATATCGGCAATGTCGAGATGTTTCCGAACGCAATGCTCTATGTGCAGAAGGCCGAATATGAATGGCCTGGCGCCAACAACGCGCCGCGCTTCAAGCCCGAGCATCCCGTCACCAAGCTCGAAGGCGATCGCGATGTCTTCGGCGACGGCAGCATCATGATCATCTCTACGCCCGGCCACACGCCGGGTCACCAGTCGCTGGTGGTGAAGCTGCCCAAGACGGGTGAAGTGGTGCTGACGGGCGATGCCGTCCACTTCAAGAGCAATTGGGACAATCGCGGCGTCCCCGTCAACAACGTCAGCAAGGAACAGACGCTGGCTTCGATGCAGAAAATCGCCGACACCTTGACGAAGGACAAGGCGCAGCTCTGGATCAACCACGACAAGGCCCAGCGCGACACGCTTAAAATGTCGCCCGAGTTCTACGGCTAAAAGGACCCGCCGCGCAGGATGCCGGCGGTCTATTCGCAAAGCGTCACCTTGAGTTGTTTCGCCGCAGCCATTGTCCCCGCGCTGATGGCGCTGGGCGCGGTTGCGGCGAACGCCGAGCCGGTCCGCGAAATCGTCGCGTATGATGACGTTCGCATCGAAGTGATCGCGGAAGGGAGCGGGCCCCTGGTCGTGATGTTGCCATCGCGTGGCCGCGGCGCGGAGGATTTCGACGAGGTCGCCAAGGGGCTGGCCAAGGCCGGCTTTCGTATTCTGCGGCCGCAGCCGCGCGGCGCCGGCCGCAGCCGCGGGCCGATGACGGGGCTTTCGCTCCATGATTTCGCCCGCGACATTGCTTCAATCATTCAGCACGAAGGTGGCGGCCCGGCGATCATCGTCGGACACGCCTTCGGCAGTTGGGTCGCGCGCATGACGGCGGTCGATCATCCGCAGTTGGTGCGCGGGGTGGTGATTGCCGCCGCGGCCGCCAAGGCCTATCCCGCCGGATTCGCCGGCGCGAAGGAACTTTCGGATGCGGTGAGGAAATCGGACGATCCGGCGTTACCCGATAGCGAACGTCTGAAATCCCTGCATCTGGCTTTTTTCGCAGCCGGCAACGACGCCGGCGTGTGGTTGCGAGGATGGTACCCGGAAGTCGAAGCGGCGGAGTTCGCGGCAGGCCGCGCGACGCGACAGTCGGAGTGGTGGTCGGGTGGCACGGCGCCGCTGCTCGATTTGCAAGGCGCGCTTGATCCGTTCAAGCCGCGTGCCTTTGAGAATGAGATCCACGAGGAATTCGGCGAACGGGCGACGACGGTCGTAATCCCAAGCGCCAGCCACGCCTTGCTACCGGAGCAGCCGGCCGCTGTGGTCGCGGCGATTGTCGCGTGGATCGGCAAACTCTCGCGGTGACTTCAAGATGCTCGCCGTCATGCCGCCGCGATGGCCTCGATCTCGATCATGAAGTCCGCTCCGTACAGTTTGGATACTTCCACAAGCGTCACCGCCGGCGCGGCCGGAGGCGCAACCGACGCGAAGAACGCGTTGCGCGCCTCGCGATAAAGTCCGAGGTGATCCATATCGGTAACGAAGACGGTCAGCTTCACGAGATTGGCTGCGTTGCAGCGGCGGGCCTGCAGGGCAATGGCGAGGTTGCGAAACACCTGCGCCGCCTGCGAGGCAAAATCGTTTTTGCCGACCAGATTTCCATCCGAATCGAGCGCCGTCTGGCCTGATATGAAGATGATGCGGCCGGCGGTGACGTCGACAATCTGGGAGTAGCCGGGCGGGGTCCCGAGCTCGGGGGGATTGATACGGACGATAGAAGGTGGTGCTTCGCGGGTCATGCCGGGGCCCTCGTTAACTCAAGAAATTTCAGTCGCGCGGGATAGCGACGTGCGCTGGCCCAATGCCGAGCCGCTTCTTGGGCAGGTGCGCTCCGACGTAGAACGACAATACAGCGACCATAATGAGCGCGACGAAATAGGCCGCATAGGCTTGCGGTGGCTTGGCCACCCAGCGAGCGAAGCGCCGCATGGGCGCTGATGGTCTAGAGCTGGTTCCCATGCTTGGGTAATGCTCGAAACCGTTCGCAATTGGAAGGGGCAAGTTTGGGGGAGGCGGGTGCGGCATTCGGAACCGCAAGGAAGGGAGAACGCTGAACTCTCCATTCACGGCGGCGTCCGCTCTGGCCGCAGCAGGGTGAGCGCCAGCAGCGCCGAAAGGCTGAGCGCCGAGGAGACGATCAGGACGCGGCTTCCCATCACGTCGATCAGAAGACCGAAGGCGAGCGGCGCGGCCGCCTGGGCTATCCGCGCCGGTGCGCCGACAAGGCCGAGGCGATAGCCATAATCCTTCGGGCCGAAGATGGCGAGCGGCAGGGTGCCGCGCGCAATCGTCAGGATGCCGTTGCCGAGACCGTAGAAGATCGCAAACGCGCTCGATGCGGCGCCGCCCGCTGCCGCGAAGATGGCGACGCCGATCGGGTGTGTCAGACAGGCGAGCCGCGCCGACAGCAGCGGATGATAGCGGACAAGAAAACTTGCTTCGATGACCCGGGCAACCACTTGCGCCGGGCCAAACAGCGCGCCAGCCGCCACCGCCTGCACGGTCGTCGCTCCGCCGGCCTCGAGGATCCGCGGCATGTGCGCCGCCATCGCGCCGGTGACGCTCCAGGCGGCCGCGAAAGTGAACGCCAGCAGCACCATGGTCCGGTCGATGGGGATGGTTGGCTTGATCGATTTCGCCGCTGCGGCTTTCGCAACCCCCACTGCGGGCAGCATGAAAAAGTTGATCGGCAGGCCGATCAGGATATGGGCCGCCGCCCATGCCAGACAGGTATTGCGCCAGCCGATGCTTTCCAGGCCGAGCGCCGTCAACGGCCATCCCACCGTGGAGGCAAAGCCGGCGAACAGGGTGATGCCGGTGATCGAGCGCCGCGCTGCGTTGCCATAGATGCGCCCGAGCGCGGCGAAAGCCGCATCGTAAAGGCCAAGTCCCATGCCGATACCGAGCAGAAGCCAGGCGGCGGCCAGCATCGGGATCGAGTTGGTGACGCCGAGCAGCGCCAGCCCGGCGGCTAACGTCAGGTTGGACGTGCACAATACGGGCCTGCCGCCGAGAAGGTCGATCTGTCGGCCGATGCGCGGGCCGAGTATCGCCGAGATCACCAGTGAGGCCGAGAAGGCGGCAAATATCCAGTTCGAGGAGACGCCGAGGTCGCGCCCGATCGGGTCGGCCAGAATCGCCGGCAGATAATAGCTCGACGCCCATGCCAGCGTCTGCGTCGTGCCGAGCGCCACGATGACGGGAAGCTGGCGGGCGGGCTTTTCAGGCGCCATCAAAATCCCTTGCCGGCGTCATTCGCATCCGCACCCCGTCTTGCCTTCCTGCTTGGCATTTGCATCCGCGACACAACAGGCGTCAACAGCCGATAGTGCGGGTCCGCCACAGCAATTATTGGTGGCAAGCACAGCCGACCGATTGCAGACGCCGGTTTCGGGGAGTTCAAGCTCCACCCGTTCAGCGGCCTCACGATCGCCAGCGATGTCGGCGGCAATCGAGCGGATCTGCTCGTACCCCGTGATCATCAGGAAGGTGGGCGCGCGTCCGTACGACTTCATGCCCGCGAAGTAGAAGCCCGGCTCGGGTTGCGCCAGCTCCCGCGCACCATGCGGCCGCACGGTGCCGCAACTGTGCTGGTTCGGATCGATCAGCGCCGCCAGCGCAACCGGACATTCGATGGCGGGATCGAGCTCGATGCGAAGTTCGCGGACGAAATCCAGATCCGGCCGGAAGCCTGTTGCGACGATGAGTTCATCGACGGTTACTTGACGGCCGCAGCACGCGGAGGCGGTGCCTACGACGAGGCGAGCGGTGCCTACGACGAGGCGAGGGCCATCGACGGTCACATGCGACACACCAAATCCACTTTCCACCTGTACTCGACCCGCCGCAATCAGCGCGGCGAAGACGGCGCCGAGTTCACCCCGGGCGGCGAGCTTGTCATTGGCCCCACCGCCGAAAGCCTTGGCCGGATCGTTGCCGCGCAACAGCCAGATCGGCCTGGTTTCGCCGGCGTGTTCCGCAAGCCGCGCGAGATCGGTGAGGGTCCCGATCGCCGAGTGCCCCGCGCCCAGCACCGCGACGGTTTTGCCGGCATAGCGCGCGCGGTCTTTTCCCAGCACATCCGGCATTCCGTAAGCGATCCTGCTCGTGGCAAGCGTCTCGCCGATGGCGCGAAGGCCGTTGGCGCCGGCGGGATTTGGCGACTGCCAGGTGCCGGACGCGTCGATGATGGCATCGGCTCTGATAACCCTGGGGCCCTGTCCGTTCTGATATCGAATCTCGAAAGGTGCTGTTTCGCGGCCTTTGGTCTTGAGCTTGTCGAATCCGACGCGGCTGATATCTGTGACGCGGCTTGCGGTATGAACATGGGCCGCAAGCACGGTCTTTGTAGCGAGCGGTTCGAGGTACCGTTCGACCAGCTCGGCACCGGTCGGATATTGGTCGGGCTCGGGCGAATTCCAGCCGGTTGGCGCCAGCAGGCGAGCGGCGGCGCGGTCGACGTTGTATTCCCATGGCGAGAACAGCTGGACGTGACCCCATTGGCGTACCGAATCCCCAACATCCTCTCCCGCTTCCAGCACGATCGGTCGAAGGCCGCGTTCCAGAACATGCGCGGCCGCGGCAAGGCCGACCGGGCCGGCTCCGATGATCGCGACTGTCTTGGCCTCGCTCATGACATTCTCCCATAGCTCTAGAAATACCGAAATTATGATCGTAGAGAACCTAGGCGGCTCTGGTGTCGGCGTCCTCCGCAGCATCGGCGCAACATTCGGCGACCAGAAAATCGACCAACCCCCGCATCACGTCGTAGTTGGCATGACACATCAGCGTGGTTGAATCCCGAATTTGGTTGACGAGGCCGACCACCACCAGCGTCTTGATGTGGTGGGACAGCGTCGAGGGCGCGATTTTCAACTTGTCCTGCAGGCGGCCGACGGCAAGTCCCGCGTCGCCAGCGCGAACCAGCGCGCGGTAGATTTTGAGCCGGGTGGGATTGCCCAGGGCTTCGAGATGTGCGGCGGCGTCATCCAGTTTCATGACGGCAATTTCTCATACTCTGGCGCTGCCGTCAATCATTATTTCTAGAATAATGGAAATACGGGGGCGGCGCCACGCCGATCAGTTCCCCTTCGCCCGCTCGCTGAGGATAAATCCGGTGGCGAGCATCGCAATGCCGCCGACGACCGCGCCGGTCAAAAATTCGATCGCGAATATTTCGGAACTGGTGGGCACGTTGACGCTGCCACTGCCGGTAACGACCGTGATGCAGTAGGTCTGAAGGAAAAGCCCGCTCAACGCGCCGGCAATCAAGCCGACGAGGCTGTGGCCCCAGAAACCGAACCGATGCTCATGCGCGGCTGCCGCGGCGATGTTGGCGCCGAGCAGGCCGGCAACGATCTGGATGATGAGGTTAGTTGAGGTCCACGCCATATCAATGCCGCTCCTTGCGGGCGGGAATGGGCCCGCCGGGCTAATTACTTGACTCTAGCCTATATATCTATATATCTGGATATATGGAATCAGAAGAGGCCGTTCTGGCGCTCGCCGCGCTTGCCCAATCAACCAGGCTCGATGTGTTCCGGCTCCTCGTCAAGCATGAGCCGGAGGGGTTGGCTGCCGGCGACATCGCCCGCGCGCTTGCCGTGCCGCAAAACACCATGTCGGCGCATTTGTCGGTGCTGTCCCGCGCCGGGCTGGTGTCGGCACAGCGGTTCAGCCGCTCGATTGTCTATCGCGCCGATCTGGCGCGGTTTCGCGCCGTGATGTTGTTCATGCTGCGGGATTGCTGCGAAGGCCGCCCCGAAATCTGTGCGCCGCTGATCGAAGACCTTACGCCGTGTTGTTCGCCCAAGCCAAAGAGGAAGGCTCATGTCTGAGCGTATCTATAACGTCCTGTTCTTATGCACCGGCAACAGCGCGCGCTCGATCCTGGCCGAAGCGATTCTGCGCAAGGACGGGCGCGGCCATTTTCGCGCCTTCTCCGCCGGCAGCCAGCCAAAGGGGGTGGTAAACCCGTTCGCGATCCGAGTGCTGCAGAAGCTTGACTACCCGACGGATGATTTGCGCTCGAAGAGCTGGCAAGAGTTTGCCGCTTCCGATGCGCCGCCAATGGATTTCGTCTTTACGGTTTGCGACAACGCCGCCGGTGAAACCTGTCCGGTCTGGCCGGGTCAACCGATGTCGGCGCATTGGGGGATCGACGACCCCGCCGAGGTCGACGGCACCGAGCTTGAGAGGGAAGCGGCCTTCGTTGCCGCCTTCCGCTATCTCAAAAACCGGATCGGGGCCTTCACGAGCCTGCCATTGAAAAGCATCGACCGGCTTTCGCTCGGCGCGAAGCTGCGCGAGATCGGTCGTAGCACTGGAGCGACCTCCGGCCAGGAGAAGGCAGGCTGATGGCCGGCTTTGATCTGCCGCGTCGGCTTGCTGCGGAAGCGCTCGGCACCGCACTGTTGGTTGCGACCGTGGTTGGCTCTGGCATCATGGCCGAAAGCCTTACCAAGGATGTCGCGCTCGCGCTGCTCGGCAATACGCTTCCGACCGGTGCGATCCTTGTGGTGCTGATCAGCATTCTCGGACCCATCTCGGGGGCGCATTTCAATCCGGCGGTCACGCTCGTCTTCGCGCTCAAACGCGACCTCACCCCGCGCGAGGCGCTGGGCTACGTCGCGGTGCAGATTGCGGGCGGCATTTTTGGCACCGTGCTGGCGCACGCGATGTTCGCGCTTCCGGTGTGGGAGGCTTCGCTGAAGATCCGAACCGGTGGCGCGCAGTGGCTGGCCGAAAGCGTAGCCGCGTTCGGCCTCGTCGCAACCATTCTCGCCGGATTAAAATTCAATCGCCCCGCCATTCCCTGGCTGGTCGGCCTCTACATCACCGCCGCCTATTGGTTCACGTCTTCAACCTCGTTTGCCAACCCCGCCGTCGCCATCGCCCGATCCGTCACCAATACGTTTTCGGGCATTCGTCCGCTCGATCTGCCGGGCTTCATCCTGGCGGAGCTTGGCGGCGCGGTCGCCGCATTGTTGCTGATGAATTGGCTGCTGCGTACCGGCGAGGAGAAGACACAGTTGATGAAGGAAGCCAAGGCGTGAGCGTGACGATCTATCACAACCCGGCCTGCGGCACCTCGCGCAACACGCTGGCGATGATCCGGCAAAGCGGCGAACAGCCCGACGTAATCGAATATCTGAAGAATCCGCCGGATCGCGCCCGGCTGCTTGAACTGATCAAGGCGATGGGCATTTCCGTGCGCGGGCTTCTGCGGGAGAAGGGCACGCCTTATGCGGAGCTAGGGCTCGCCGATCCCAAATGGAGCGACGACGAGCTGATCGATTTCATGCTGGCCCACCCGATCCTGATCAACCGGCCGATCGTGGTGACGGCCAAGGGCACAAGATTGTGCCGGCCATCGGAGAGGGTGCTCGATCTGCTCGATCATCCCGTAGACACCTTCGTGAAGGAGGATGGCGAGGTCGTTGCGCAAGGAAAATCCTAGCGGCGTTTGCTGGCCTTTCGCCCGTCGCGATTGCGCGGCATAATATCGTATGGAACTCGCCCCGCGCCTGCGCCTGATGAACTGGCTGGTCAGCCAGAGTCTTACCGGTTTGCCCGAAAACGACCTGATCCGCGGCTTCTGCGAGCGCTGCCGGGCGGCTGGTCTTGAGGTGTCGCGCGCGCTGGTTTTCATCGACACGCTGCACCCGATCTTCGAGGGGCGGGGGTTTCGCTGGAACGATACCGAGACCAACGAGAGCGACAGTTTCGAATATGGCCCGACGAGTGCGGGTGACGCCGCGCAGAACTGGCGCCGCTCTACCTTTTTTCACATGCTCGAACACGGCGATGAAGAGTTGCAGATCAATCTTGCCGATAGCGCCTCGCTCGACTTCTCGATGATCCCTGAACTTGCGGAGAAGGGCCATCGGCATTTCCTGGCCTTCGTGCACCGGTTTGGCGAGGCCGGCACCATCGGCCAGATGGACTGCGTCTATTCGTACTGGGTGACCCGGCGGCCGGAGGGCTTCGGCGAGCCGGGCCTCGCGGCGTTGCGCGATCTGGTGCCCGTGCTTGGGTTGGCCATCAAGTCCGCCGCCCAGGTCGATATCGCGCGAACGCTTGGCCGCGTCTATCTCGGGCGCGACGCGTCCGAACAGGTACTGCGGGGCCGGATATCGCGCGGCGTGACCGAGCGGATCAGTGCGGTGTTGTGGTTCTCCGACCTGCGAGGCTCGACCGCGATCAGCGAGACCATGTCGCCAAACGAGATCATCCCGTTTCTCAATAATTACGCGCAAGCCGCGATCGACGCCATCCATGATGCCGGCGGCGACGTGCTCAAGCTGATCGGTGATGGCGTGCTGGCAATGTTCACCAATGCGGATCTTAAGGTCGCCCGGCGCGCTGCACTACGGGCCGAGCACGCCTTTCGGAAAAGCCTTATTGTGCTGAGCGCGCGCCGTGCCGCGTATGATCGTCCGACAACCTCGGCCTATGTCGGCCTGCATGTCGGCGAGGTTTTCTACGGCAACATCGGCAGCGAGGACCGGCTCGATTTCACGGTGGTGGGACCGGCGGTCAACGAGGTCAGCCGGATCGCCTCCATGTGCCGTTCGGTCGATCGCGAACTTCTGGTCTCATCGGACTTTCGCAGCGGGCTTGACGCGGCGGGGCAGCGTTATCTCGTGTCCACCGGCCGCTATGCGCTGCGCGGCATCGGCCACGCGCAGGATCTCTTCACCCTCGACCCCGACGTCGCGGCGGATGAGGTTGCGGCTGATGGCTACGAGCGCTATCTGGCGGGTTAGGCCGCCTTCGCGCGCAAGGCATAGAGCGCCACCGCCGCCAGCGAAGCCGCGATAAGCACAATGCCGAGCGCGAGCATCGCGTCATGGGAAACGGTGGCCGCTAGCCAAACTGCGATCGCAGCCGCCATCATCTGCCAGAAGCCGACCAAAGCGGAGGCAGCACCTGCCTTCTCGCCGAACGGCGATAGCGACTGCGCTATCCCCAGCGGGTTCACGATACCCATGCCGAGCAGGAACACGCTCATCGCGCCAAGAAAGGCAAGGAACGTCGGGATGTAGATCGACACCAGCAGCATCGCGATGCTCCCGATCGCAGTGGCCAGCAATCCTGCCCCGATGGAGCGGTCGAGCCCGTAATGCGGCGCCAGCCGCGTCGCCAGCATGCCCGCGGCGAACACGATCATGACAGTGCCCGCGAAGAAAAAGCCGAGTTCGATCGGCGTGAAGCGCATCCCTTCGATCAGGATACGTGGCGTTGCCGCAAATATTGCAAACAGCCCTCCCATGATCAGGCTCACGGTTGCGGCCGGAACCAGAAAGCGGCGGTCTCTGACCAGGCTGAGATAATTCACGGTGACCGCAACCGGATCGAGCGGAATCCGGGTCGAGCGATGGGTCTCGCCCAATAGCGCACTATAACAAACGGCCCCGACGGTGGCAAACGCCGCGACAAAGGCGAATTCGGCGCGCCAGCCGAAATAATGATCGAGGGCGCCGCCCAATAGGGGCGAGAAGCCGGGCGCGGCCGCCATCGCAATCATGATCAGCGCCATCGCCCGCGCCAGCGCCGGACCGGAGTAGAGATCGCGCGCAATCGTGCGCGACAGCACCGAGGTCGAGCACGCGCCCGCCGCCTGGATGACGCGGCCAATCAGGAGGCCCGGCAAGTCGGTAGCAAGACCGCACCAGACGCTGCCGGCGAGGAATACAGCAAAGCCGGCCAGGACCGGCCAGCGTCGGCCATAGCGGTCCGAGATCGGCCCCGCAGCGAGTTGACCGAGCGCGAAGGCGGCAAGATAGACCGTGATCGCAGAGGTGATCGCGGCGCTGGATACGTTGAGCGAGGCCGCCATCGTCGGCAACGATGGCAACAGGATATTGGTGGCGAGTGTTCCCGTTGCCGCCATCGCGGCAAGAACGGCGATCTCTACCAAAGCGGAAGATGCTTGCACGGGCGCAGCTGCATCCGTCGATTGAAGGGTCTCGTCGGTCATGGAAACTCCCACAACGATCTTTGAATGACATCCATCATATTACAAAATGACGGATATCATATAAAGCAGAGCCGGGAAAGCTGCCTTAAGCAAATAAGAATATTTTGCTGTCTATGAGCGGGCAGGTAGTGTGGCTGTTTCGCGGGCCATTTCGGGTTGGCGCGCCAGCGCGACCGCAGGCGATATCAGGATCACCAGCGCCTGGGCGGCGAAGATCGCAACGGCGAGATAAAGGCACACTTCGGCGCCATAGATGCCGCCGACCGCCGCACCGAGCGCTGCGCCTAGAGGGCGGGCGCCGTAGCTCATGATATTGATCGCGGACACCCGTCCCAACAGCTGTGGCGGCGTCACCGATTGCCGAAGCGTCGTCGTGCTGATCACCCACAGGATCGGGCCGGCGCCGAGCAAAAAGAAGCTCGCACCCGCAAGCCAGGGCGAGGGAACGAGGGTCGTCAGTGCCATGACGGTGGCGGCGACAAAGCCGGCGATGGGGCCGAGCGCGATCACACTGCCAAAGGCGAGCCCCCGCATCACCCGCGTAGCCAGGAGCGCGCCGACCACCATGCCGGCACCGAACATCGCAAGCGTGGCGCCGACACCCGATGCCGAAAGTCCGAGATGACGCACCGCATAGGGCACGAACACGGCAAACAACAGGAACGACGCAGTGTTGAAGATGAACTGGGTGACGAATACCGGCCGCAACAGGGGATGGTGCAGCACAAAGGCCGCGCCTTCCCGGATTTCCTGCAGCGGATGTCGGCGCGGTGGCGGCATGCGGGCAGGCTCGTAAATCCCCGAAAGCAGCACCACTGCGATCACCGAGAGTGCCGCGGCAAATCCGAACGCGGGCGCAGCGCCGAGCCAGCCCACGAGAAATCCGCCGATCGCCGGCCCGCCAGCGAAAGCGACCGTGCGGGCGAGTTCAATCCGCGCATTGGCGGCCGGCAAGAGTTGCGGCGACACCAGCGAGGGTACCAGCGCCGGCGCCGCCACGCTGTAGGTGACGGTTCCGCAGACGGCGACGAAGCCCAATAGCGCGAGCAGGAGCAGCGAGAGGCGATCAAGCCCGATCAGCAGCAGGGTTGCGATGAGTGCCACCGCGCGCAGCGCTTCGGCGCCGGCCATCAACCAGCGCCGCGAGATACGGTCGGCGAGCAGGCCCGCAGGTATGGCGAACAGGACAAATGGCAGCGTCAAAGCGGTCTGCAACATACCGCTCTCGCCTTCGCCGGCGCCGAGCAAAAGCACCGCGACGATGGGGGCCGCGGCGAGCGCGATCTGTTCGGCCGATTGCGCGGCGAGATTGGACCAGGCGAGCCGGTTGAAAGTCCGTGGCAGGTGAGGGGAGTGAATCGCGGTCATGACAAATTCCTGGATTGTCGATCTGACCGCAACACTCCCGCCGCGCGAGAGCTTAATCCACCCGCTTTCCGATTATTGGGTCATAATCGACTTTATCCCCTCATCCGGAGGAGCTTGCGTGAGCAAGCGTCTCGAAGGACGAGGCCCGGAAATGGGCAACGCGGCTGCATGGTTCGAGACGGCGTCCTCACCATGAGGGTCTCATGACGCAGTAACGATCGTTCGAAAGACGCGGCTAATTCACCGAAATTCCCCAGTGCTTCGGCAGGGTCCGAAACGCCAGATGGATGCCGTCATTGAGCGGCATGGTGAGAAAGCCGTGACGGGCCCAGGCCAATGCGAGCGCTTGCCTGGTGAAGATGGAAATGTGGCCGTTGCGCGGCCCGACGTACCACCACGACACGCCCCTTTGCTCGAAGTCGGCCGGCTGCGTCAGCGTCGAATAGAACACGGCGCCGGGCTCCGCGACGCATTCGACGATCCGCGCAATTCCCGTCACGGGGTCGGGAAGGTGCTCCAGCGTCTCGAAACACGTCACCAGATCGAACTTCCCTTCAGGGCGGTTGGCGTGTTCCGGCACCATCGGATCGTAGGTGACTGCTTCCGAAAAGCCGCTCGCGCGCAAGGCTGCGCAAAAAACGTCGTTGCCGCCGCCAAAATCGAGCACGCGCATTCCCGCCTTGTGCCCGGCCCAAAGGGTTGCAACGTAGCGCGCGTTGGCGCTAGGCCGCACGGTCTTGTAATCCGGATCGAACGCCTGGTAGCCGTCGTTATAGATGTGCGTCTTGAACTGGTCTTCGCTCCAATCATCGAACGCATCGGTGAAGAGAAAGCCGCAGGCCGAACAACGGCGATAATAGATCGGCACTCCCGACAAAGGCGGCCGCACGCCGCCGGCAATTTCGCAGGGCCGATGCATGTCGACGACGCCGTAGAGCGCGGATGGACCCGCGCAAATCTTGCACGTCAACACCGTCGGCGATGCCGGCCTGAGGCCAAGCTGGATTGACGACATGGCACCTCCCAGTCGGTCTGAATGCGCGACGCATGACGCCGCCGCGCGGGGCAGGTGCGGCAACTCAAAAATTGGACATCGCGTCTCATCAGGAGGGGCCCATGGTTAAGCTTTGGTTAATCGGTGCGATCGTGAGGCCATTGGGTACAAAGAACTGGACACCAGTTGCAAATGAGTTGCAATACTAACTGAATTGCTGCATCGTATCAAAATGGACATGCAATCCCCTGACTTGACTTCCAATTCCCTTCCGGAAGCAGCGCCTGCTGCGCCCTCGGAGGGACCCGGCTGGCGTGGCGCACGCGGCACGCCATCGCTGGCCGACATGTTCGCCTCGGTTCCCACGGCCAAACAAGGCTCGTTCTGGCGCAAGCTATTGGCGTTTCTCGGCCCGGGCTACCTCGTCGCCGTCGGCTATATGGATCCCGGCAATTGGGCGACCTCGCTCGCCGGTGGTTCCAAATTCGGCTACGCGCTCCTGACAGTCGCGCTGCTGTCCAACGTGATGGCGATCGTGCTGCAATCGCTCTGCACGCGGCTCGGCGTCGGCGCCGGGCGCGATCTCGCCCAGGCATGCCGCGATTCCTTTCCGCGCTTCGTATCGCTCCCCTTGTGGCTGTCGGCCGAAATCGCCATCACCGCCACCGACCTTGCCGAGGTGATCGGCACCGCCATCGGCCTCAATCTCTTGTTTCACATTCCGCTTGCGATCGGCGTCATCATCACCGCCGCCGACGTATTCCTGATTCTGGCGCTGCAGGCATTCGGCTTCCGCTGGATCGAGGCTTTTGTCGTGGCGATGCTCGGCGTGATCGCGGCGTGCTTTTCAGTGCAGATCGCGCTGGCCGATCCCGACTGGGGTGCCGTCCTTCGCGGCTTTGCCCCGACCTCGGAGATTCTCGCCAATCGCGAGATGCTCTATCTGGCGCTCGGCATTCTCGGCGCCACCGTGATGCCGCATAATCTCTATCTGCATTCGGGGCTGGTGCAGACCCGCGGCTACGGTGAGGGCGCTGATGAAAAGCGTGAGGCGATTACGCTGGCGACCATCGATTCCTCGATCGCGCTCTGCCTGGCGCTTACCATCAATGCCTCGATCCTGATCCTGGCGGCCGCGACTTTTAACCGGGCGGGCCGCACCGACGTCGCCGAACTCGATCAGGCGCATGCGTTTCTCTCTCCGCTGCTCGGCTCGACGCTGGCGCCGACGCTGTTTGCGATCGCGCTGTTGTGCTGCGGGCTCAATTCGACCATCACCGCGACGCTGTCGGGTCAGATCGTGATGGAGGGATTTCTCGACCTGCGCATCGCGCCCTGGCTGCGGCGCCTTCTGACGCGGCTGATCGCGATCGTCCCGGCCGTGGTGGTGACGATCTGGGCGGGCGAAAAGGGCACGGGCCAGCTCTTGATCCTCAGCCAGGTCGTGCTCAGCCTGCAACTGCCGTTTGCCGTGGTGCCGCTCGTGGCGTTCACCGCGAGCCGCCGCAAAATGGGACAGTTCGTTGCGCCGCGCTGGCTCACCGCACTCGCCACCGCGACCGCCGCGGTGATCATCGGGCTGAACGCGAAACTGGTGTGGGACTATGTGGTGGGTTGAATCCCACAAATCGAAAGGACGCGGCGTATTGGGTCAACCGGTCAAGCCGGGTGACGACAACCTCATCTAGTCCTGCGGCTCGGTCAGCATCTCGCCTGATGCGTCGACCCGCATCCACCCCGACGGCGCAAGCCGCTGCTGCGGCAGGAAGCGGCCCTTGTAGTCCATCTTCTTCGAGCCCTCGATCCAGTAGCCGAGGTAGACGTAAGGCAGCCCCTGCCTGCGGGCGCGGGCGATGTGGTCGAGGATCATGAAGGTGCCGAGCGAACGGCCCTCTTCGGACGGCTCGAAGAACGAATAGACCATCGACAATCCATCGCTGAGCACATCGGTCAGCGCGACCGCCACGAGGTCGTTGCGCCCGGCGACGCCGGTATCGGAGCCGCGGCGGCGATATTCGATGATGCGGGTTTCGACGTGGCTGTCCTCCACCATCATGGCGTAGTCGAGCACCGTCATGTCGGCCATGCCGCCATGGCGATGCCGCTGGTCGAGATAGGCGCGGAACACGGAATATTGCTCGGAGGTCGGCACCGCGCTGCGCTGCTCGCCCGATATGTCGGCGTTGCGGGCCAGAATCTTGCGGAAATTGCGGGAGGGCCGGAATTCGTTGGCGACCACACGGACGGAAACACAGGCGCGGCACTGGTCGCAGGCCGGCCGATAGGCGATCGACTGGCTCCGCCGGAAGCCGCCATGGGTCAGGAGGTCGTTGAGATCGCCGGCCTTTTCGCCAACCAGGTGCGTGAACACCTTGCGCTCGTGTCGGCCCGGCAAATAGGGGCAGGGCGAGGGCGCCGTCAGATAGAATTGCGGGGTATCACGCGAGTGCTGGGTCACGGGATGTCGTCAGTCTCCGAAGGGTGGGCAAGTTCAGCATCGCGCCGACAAGCCTAACGGTCAATTGGTTTGCAAACCGTTTGCCGGCACCCCGGAAGGGTCAGAAAGTCCGCGCCGGGTGACCTACCGGACTGCGGACCGAGTTATTGATGATCACGGTTCCCAGCACGATGTCGTGCAACAGGCGCCGCCGGCTGTTGAAAAGTCCGACCAGCAGGACCAGCGGCGACAGAAACGATATCGAAACCCAGAACAGCACCGCATGCATGGCGCCCAGCACGAAATAGCCGGGGGCGCCGTACCAGGTGCGCAGTTCGAGATCCATCACCCGCATGCCCAGCGTCGCCGAATAAGGCCCGCCCAGGGAGGCGCCGTAATAAACGATGGCCCACAACACCGAGGCCGGCCACGCCAGCCAAAACAGCGCCCAGCCGAGCCCGAGCGTGATCAGGCCGAACAGGGCAATAAACAGGTAGCCGACGATTACGGGGACGGAAAGCACGACGACATCGATCAGGAACGCGAACACCCGCCGCGTCAGCACGCCGCGAAACAATTCGGGCTCCAGCATCGGGTCGAAAGCATGGGGTGGGACGCCGCCGTCGCTGAGCCCGGCGCCGCCAGCATCATAAGCACCGCCGGTATTTCCGTATCCGCCGTCTGACATGGGTCCGTCCTCCCAAGATGGCATTCCCGCCAACGAAACATGGGAACCGCGTGGGCGCTTGCCAAGAGCTTGCCCGGATAACGGAACGGCAAAAGCCGGCGTAAAAAGCCTAGGCTTCCGCCCTCAGCTTCTCCGCGGCCTGCGGCGCGAAATAGGTGAGAATGCCGTCGGCGCCGGCGCGCTTGAAAGCCAGCAGGGTTTCCATGATCGCCCGATCGCCGTCGATCCAGCCATTGGCGCTGGCCGCCATGAGCATCGAGTACTCGCCGGACACCTGATAGACGAAGGTCGGCATGGCGAATGTGTCTTTGACCCGCCGGACAATGTCGAGATAGGGCATGCCCGGCTTCACCATCACCATGTCGGCGCCCTCGGCGATGTCGAGTTCGACTTCGCGCAGCGCCTCGTCCGCGTTGGCGCTGTCCATCTGGTAGGTGCGCTTGTCCCCGGTCAGCGTCTTGGCGGAGCCGACGGCGTCGCGGAACGGACTGTAGAAGGCGGAGGCATATTTCGCCGCATAGGACATGATCTGCACGTCCTGGAATCCGGCGGCGTCCAGTCCCTCGCGGATCGCGCCGACGCGGCCGTCCATCATGTCCGATGGCGCAATGATGTCGCAGCCGGCTTCCGCCTGAACCAGCGCCTGCCGCACCAGGATCGCCACCGTCGCGTCATTGAGGATCTTGCCGTCCTCGATCAGCCCGTCATGGCCGTGGCTGGTGAAGGGATCGAGTGCTGCGTCACAGAGCACGCCGAGATCGGGAAATTCCTTCTTGATGGCGCGTACCGATTGGCAAACGAGGTTGTTGGGGTTGAGCGCCTCGGAGCCCTGTTCGTCGCGCAAGGTGGGCTCGGTGTAGGGAAACAGCGCGATGCAGGGGATGTTCAATTTCATCGCGCGTTCGGCCTCGCGCACCGCCTGATCGACGCTGAGCCGGTCAACGCCGGGCATCGAGGCGACGGCGGTACGCTTGTTATGACCGTCGGCCACGAACAGGGGCCAAATCAGGTCGTCCGTGGTCAGGACGTTTTCGCGCACCAGACGGCGCGCCCATTCCGCCTTGCGGTTGCGGCGGGGCCGAATGGCGAGATCAAGGCTGGGAGCGGAGAGGGAGGTTTCCCGGCGCGGCGTGTCGCGCATTTCGATGGGACGCCCGAATTTGATCGCCATTTGATGTTCGCTCCTTAAGGTCGGCCAGCTATCCAATTATGATAGCACTTTGTGTGGCTTCCGTCACCGCGGCCTCGACCCGCCTCGAGGGCCGATTGATCGATTGATTTTGTCGCGCCAAGGGGCCATGAGTGACGTCAAATTCCAGGTCACGAGTGGCATTTTCCGATGTCTGAGACCCCAACGCGCGACGCATCGCGAGACCACGCCATTTCGGTGGAAGCGATTTCGTCGGAACGCATCCAATCCGACGATAATGTATGGACCCGCCGGCTGGTATTGTTCCTGCGCATCATGGCCGTCGTCTCCGTTGCCAAGGGCCTTTATCACTGGGCGGAGGTTACCGGCTTCGTCGGCAGCGAAGAGGAAGCGTTCGAAAACCAGCCGCTCGCATGGCAAACCGCCACCGTCTACTTCGCCGTCATCGAGCTCGTCGCCGCAGTCGGGCTTTGGCTGGCGACGCCATGGGGTGCGGTGGTGTGGCTGACGACCGTGGTCTCGATGGCGGTGATCGAGCTGATGTTTCCGGCGATCTATGGCGGCAGCATGGCCGTGGTGGGGGGCGAGGTGTTGATGCTTGCGGCCTATCTCGTGCTGGCGTGGATGGCGGCGCGCGAACGGCCGCCGTAGCGGGACGAATACCGCGACAGGTCTGCTATCTCGGAACGATGCATTAAATTCCTGGCCTGTTTTGCAGTAACCTTTAAGTCACCTTAAGCACGCCCGCCACACCTGTTACGCAGCCGTTTCCGATTCGAACCGGGCTGTTCCCAAATGCGACAAGGCGTGCAGACGAAGGGTGAACAGCGCACGCACACCGTCAATGAAGGGTTGCGAAAACCCCTTATATCGTGGGCTTAATCTGCGATTCACTCTCTAAAATTCATGATCTCTTTATTCTCTTATTTAAGCTGATCTTCAAACGCGCCCCCTAAGTTGACGCTATCAGGCGGGACAAAAGTTTCGTCGAATAAGTCGCTAAAAGCGACAACAGGGGAAGTGTCATGATGAAAGCCGTTGCTACGGCGGTGGAAACCGCTGAGCGCGCGCCCGGCCAAACTCCGGTGCAGCCGCTGTATCTGGAAGCGTTGACGCTGGTGGAGCGGCTGCATCGCCGCCTGCTCGACGTCATCAAGGATGAATTCGATCGCCGGGGCCGCGCCGATATCAATTCGGTACAGGCGCTCCTGCTCTACAATATCGGCGACAAGGAATTGACCGCTGGTGAGCTGCGTACGCGCGGCTATTACCTCGGCTCCAACGTCTCCTACAATCTGAAGAAGCTGGTTGAACTCGGCTTCCTCGACCATCAGCGTTCGCGCGTCGATCGCCGTTCGGTCCGCATTCGCCTTACCGCGCAGGGCCAGGAGATCCGCCGCATCGTGGACGCGCTCTATCAGAAGCACGTCAAAACCGTTGAACAGGTCGGCGGCATCTCGAATGACGAGTTCGCGACGCTGAACAAGTCGCTGCACCGGCTCGAGCGGTTCTGGACCGACCAGATCCTGTATCGGCTCTGAGTTTTGTTTCGGCCAAGCCGGCGTTTAAAAAGACCGGCAGCCGTCAATAAAAACCAAAACTTCCCCAAACGCATCGGCCCGGCATTCCGGTCCGGTGCGTTTTGTCCTTTCGAGCGAAGTGGATGCCGGTTCGCGTGAAGAAAACGTGTCAAAAAATGGACAGGACTTCGATTCTCATCAGAAATTGAAATCAGCCATGCAAAACCTCCTATCCGAAAATGGAACTTTTGCCCGCCAGCGGGTTTATCCGCGCGATTGGAGGACGGGTCATGCTGGTCGAACGCGGATTGCGGGTCATGTATGTCGGCGTAGTGGGCGATGCTTACGCCATTGCGTCGAATTATCTGCGCCGGACCGGTGCCATGGCCGACACGCTTGCGACCGACGAGCGGCTGCTTGAAATCATCGTGCAGCTATTCGAGCGTGGCGAATTCAACAAGATCAGGCTCGCCAACAAGGCGATCGCAACATTTGAAGCCGACGAACAGGTACAACCCAAGAGGATTTCATGGAAGCCGCCATTGACCGCATCATGATGACCTACGATCTTCTGTTGAACCGTTCAGCCGCCGCAAGCGCCGAGGCGCGCGCCAAGGTGACGGAATATGTCACCACGCTGTTCGAGGCCGGCGAGAAGGACATGAACCGGCTCACGGTGTGCGGCCTGACTTACTTGCGCGAACTCGACGGCTCGAGCGATCCGGTCAAGGCCGGATATACGGGGCTGTAAGCGGAGAAGGGCGCACAGGCCATCCTGTTTCCGATCAAGCCAGCGGGTTGACATGCAGCAATACGCACAGCCGCAATTCATTTGCGTTGGCGCATGTTCATCGAAATTCACATTCCCCCTCCATCGGGGTTTCGCTGAGGATCCTCATGCATGGGAGGAGGCCACCTCTCACACTCGAAGCCTCTCGTGCAGACCGCGCCTCCCTGGCTGGAAGGCCTGGCAACATGCCACGTCTGGCCGGCAGAACGGCCATCGCTGATCCCAGCGCTCTCCGGTTTCTTATGCTTCCTCAAATGCCCGCTGCTTTTCGTCGCGGCATTGGCTGGTGTGATGATGGGAACCACCATCAGCGCCGTCGCGCATGTAGCCAGCGTCAAAAGTCGGATCGCAAGTTTGGCCATGCATTCCTCGGGTGATTGGAGCAGGCCTGGGCGCAAGGCCCATTGATGCTACACCCGGAGAGAACAAACATTCCCGCGGCAATGCATCAGTTCGCGATTTAATCAATCATTGGGGCGTATCACGCCAAATGCCCAGTTCCGCCCGAGTCCGCGAACGAGCGCCTGGTTGATCCAGACCATCGCGAAGGGTTCGAGGATGCGCGCCTGTTTGAGCGCACCGGCAGCCGCCGACGGTTGAGGCGACAGTTCGCCAGATCAGCCAGTCGGCAGACCCGCGCGCGACCGAAGCTCGGCGGTGGTCTGGAAGTAGGCCGGGAGGTCCGCCGAAAGACCGCGATGCACCTGGCGCGTAATCTCATCGGCCAAGACCTGACCATCCCCGCGCTCGAGGGCGTCCAGCGTCGTCCGCACGATTTCCTCGGGCGAACTCTTCGGCGCGTCGATGCCGCGCGTAAGGTCGGTGTCGATGAAACCTGCGTGCAGCCCGACGACCTGAGTGCGCTGTCGCGCAAGCTCGATGCGAAGGCCATTGGTCAGCGCCCATGCGGCTGATTTCGACGCGCCATAAGTCGCCAGCCCCGGACCATTCATCCAGCTTGCAACAGAAAGCACGTTGATGATTGCGCCGCCGCCGTTCTTCGCCAGGACCGGCGCGAAGGCGCGCGCCATGCGCAGTGGCCCGACAAAGTTAACTTCAAACTGCTCGCGCGCGACCTCCACCGCCCCGTCGGCGAGAAAGCCGCCAGGCCTGGCGATGCCGGCATTGTTGACGAGCAGGTTGACGTCCCCGGCCGCGCGTGCCGCGGCGACGACGTCTTGGTCGCTGGTGACTTCCAGTTTCAACGGCACGACGCCCTTCAGGATAACCGTCTCCGGATTGCGCGCTGCGGCGTAGACCTTCGCCGCCCCCATCTCCAAAAGCGCCTTGGTAAAGGCGAGGCCGAGGCCCCGGTTGGCGCCCGTCACCAGTGCGATTGATCCTGCAACCATCATGGTCGACTCCTGTCTTGCTCTCGGGCCTTGCGCACCGCCAACGCGCGGATTTCGTGGCGCGGCTGATGAGGCACATCTGGCTTGATGAACGGGGGCGGGCGCCCTGGCAATGCCACTCCGCCCGTTCTCGCTTCCGCTGACAGACTTGGAACCAGAATTACACTCCACGTCTGTCGAATACGATCGGCTACTGGTGAACCTTACTCTCCGGCGTGAGCCGTCGAACTATCCGCCTGGCGGGGCCCTTCTGCGTCGGGAAGATGCTCTCGTATTTCGCGCGGGCCTCCCTTATGAGACGCGCGCGTTCCAGCTCAGACTTCGGGATAAACCGTACGACATCACCCATGAGACTCTCCAAAGCTAAAATTCGGAGGCACAGGTGGCTTCAGGTCGCTTGCGTTGGAAGACCCGCGCCCATCACAAGAAGGTATTTCCGGACAAATGGGTCCCAATGAAAAAACCCACCTGCATTCGGCGAGCAGG
The DNA here is from genome assembly GCA_963722265.1 of uncultured Alphaproteobacteria bacterium. Classification (GTDB taxonomy): domain Bacteria; phylum Pseudomonadota; class Alphaproteobacteria; order Rhizobiales; family Xanthobacteraceae; genus Bradyrhizobium. The sequence continues at coordinate 967,573 of CAVRKR010000009.1, forward strand.
CGAAGGGAAATTTCTGAGACTCCGGTTTTATGGGGCGTTGGCTTCAAGCACGGGCCTTCACCTAAGGTGTGTTCGCATATCGCACGCCGAAGACGACGCTGTGACCTGCCTTGGCCCAATCGGCGCGAAGCGCCCGAACGGTAAGGGACCGAAGGCTATCCCGGTCCCGAGCCCGGTGCGGGCGCCGGACTCAGCGGGGCGCCTCCGACCGAAACAGGGCCGAAAGGTTTAGGCAGTGTAGCAATTGTTTTTCGCGGCGGCCGGACGACCCGAGCGCGAATATTCGAGTATGGAATGCTGGAAGTCGTTAGTGGCGTCACCGCACGCTGGAGAGCCTCCGCCTGAGCCGTCAGCGAGTAGAGTTGGCGCGATATTCTCTTCAAGTCCGTCTGTTGAGTTGCGGAGCTCTGCGTGAGCGACACCAACACAGCGGCATTTTGCTGCTGCGACAACTGAATATCCCTCAGTGTCGCGGTGACGACGGGATCTGGTATCGGGACTGAAGCCTTCTCAGGTGGAGAATCCGCAACGAAGCGACTGAAATTCGGCAAAGAGAAGTGGTCGAAGCTCGGCAAAGAGAAATTCGGCAAAGAGAAGCGATTGAAATTCGGCAGAGAGAGGCGATTGAAATCCGGCAATGAATTGGCGGTGGCCGCGCCAATGACGGCCAGGGCGGCTAACGACACTGCTATCGCCGGCACTTGGCTCGGAGCCCCCCGCAAGGCTGCCTCACGGTGTCCTTGGGTTTTCTTGTCCGGTGTTTCAGCCACCTGCGTTCCTCACGTGTCAGCCTCGTCGCAAGATTTTTCCCCGCCGATCGGCAAAGCAAGAAAGAGCCGTCACGTGGGCGATCCAGCGACGACTCTCACGCGATTGCCCGCCCAAGTTGGGGTTAAATCATGGGCTTATATGGTTAATGATCGGTTATTCTCAGCCGTCTCGCATCCAGAATGACGAGCCGCAGTTGCTTTGCCGGCCCGACGACCGCGGCCTCTCGACTTTATTTCTGAAAATCAGAAATTTTGCTTTTCGCGGGACCCAAATCAGTAGTATATCGACGTCCCGCCCCGCATGAGGGGCGTATCGCGATCGTCACGGACGTTGGGGCGGGATGCGGTGGACGCGTTGGCGCCTTTGACGAATGGCGCGCGAGGCGGACGGCGAAGTCGTGTGGTCCTGACGCCCCGACGCTGGCGTCAAGTTGGCGACGATGCTTTCGCATCGTGGCCTGCGACGGTGGCAAGAAAGCCCGGTCACCGGCGAGAGCGCGAAATAAGCCGCTAAAACCATTCGCGTGCGGGAATGCCGGGTCAATCCGGCTGTCCTCGCGGTGACTACGCTCGTGTGCTTTCTAACTGCGCACGAGGCTGCGGGTGCTTGCTGGCGCCCGGCATTCCCCACGCCCTCTTTTGGGCGAGGATTCCTGCATAACTCGGGTGCGAATCGTGCCGCGGGAGCGATGACGCTCATCCGTTTTCCTGCCATTTTTCGATGACCTCTGTTAAAGGTCTGCCGACCGCCGGAAACCCGAGGACCGCCATGCTCACGCTCCATCATCTCAACGATTCCCGCTCGCAGCGGATTCTATGGCTGCTGGAAGAGCTCGGTGTGCCCTACGAGATCAAGCGCTATCAGCGCGACGCAACGACGCGGCTGGCGCCGCCGGAACTTTCCGCCGTTCATCCGCTCGGCAAATCGCCGGTCATTACCGACGGCAACATCAAGATCGCCGAGTCCGGCGCCATCGTCGATTACATCATTCGAACTTACGGCCAAGGAAACGATAAACCCGCGATGATGCCCGCCATCGGCACGCCCGAATACGAGGCCTATCATGAGTGGCTGCACTATTCGGAAGGCTCCGCGATGCTGCCGCTGATGCTCAACCTGTACGTCTCGCGGCTGAAGGAGGCTGGCAGCCCGCTGCACCCGCGGATCGAGAGCGAGATCGCCAATCATCTCGGTTATGTCGATGGCGCGCTGAAGGGGAGGGAGTTCTTTGTCGGAAATGCGCTGACCGGCGCCGATATCCAGATGAGCTTCGTCGGCGAAATGGCCAAGGTTTTTGACAAGCTCGCTCCATATCCGAACTTGAGCGCATGGCTCACGCGCATGCACGCGCGCCCCGCCTTCAAGCGTTCGGTCGAGAAGGGCGGCGCATACCGCTTTGCGAAGTAGGCTTCGCGTTGATGCTCAAGCAGTCAAATATGCGACGCTTCTCCGGGGTGGCTTTGCTGCCCCTGCTGATAGTGGCCGCCTGCACGCAGCCGAGTTTTTTGGCTTCGAATTCGCCAACCGATCGTAATTCGCCCGCCGATCGTTCGACCGGCGATCACACGCATGAATCAATGGCCAACATCTCGGCCCACGACTTCAAGCCACCGCCCGATCCTGCGCCCGTTGAAGAATTTCCAGGGACCGAACGCATTTCCATCCTGCCGGCCAAGGTCGGTGAATGCGCCGACACGACGATCACCTCCATCACGGATCGATTTGGCGCGGATTTGACGCCCGGTGCCTCCAAAAAGGGCGCGGACAAAGGAACCATCGTCCGCTTCAGCAACTCTGGCGTTCAGGTATCCATGGCGAAAGAGCGTTCCGTCGCCCGGTCTCAGATCTTTGACAAGGTCAATATGTGCCTTGTCGAAATTCCGAGGGATTGCCCGGCCGGCGACGAACGCGGGCGCCTTTACAAGACAACAAATCTCAGGACGGGAGAGAGCTGGAGCTTGCGCAACGACGTCAAGAGCTGCGGCGGTGCCTAAACCCCACGGCAAGGGACCCTTCACGTGTTTGCGACGGTAGAATTTTGAGGGTTATCAGCGGCTTAAGGGTTTGCTATGAAGTACCGCTGCAGGGGACGCATTTGAATGAGCGCTTGGACCCGTAGATCGCTTCTGGTGGCCGCCGGCACTTCGCTTGCGGGGAGCGCGATCGCGCGTGGCGTGCTCGCGGCCGAGGGGCGGACGCCGGACCAGTTGCTCGACGAGTTGATCAAGGAAAATCAGGAAAACGACCTCGGCAGCGGTTTTGACAAAGCCTCCCGCAATGTCAGGCTCCCGAAGAAATCGCTTCCAACGCTCTCGCCGTCGACCGCGGAAACCACGCAAACTTCCATCGCCCAGTATGAGGCCATCGTCGCCAAGGGCGGCTGGCCGGAAGTGCCGCCCGCCGGGGGGCTGCGCGTCGGCGTCAAGAGCCCCGCGGTGCCGCCGCTGCGCGAGCGGCTGTCGATCGCGGGCGATCTGGAGCTCAATTCCGGTGACCCTCAGGTATTCGATTCCTATGTCGACGCCGCCGTGCGCCGCTTCCAGGTCCGCCACGGGCTGCACGGCGACGGTATCGTGCACGAGGCGACGCTGCGCGCGCTCAATGTCCCGGCGCAGACCCGCCTGGCCCAACTCAGGACCAATGCCGTCAGATTGAAGAGCCTCACCGGCAATCTCGGCAGCCGCATCGTGGTCGCCAACATTCCGGCGGCGCAGATCGAGGCGATCGAAAACGGGGTTGCGATCACGCGCCATACCGCGGTCGCCGGCAAGCCGGACCGGCCCTCGCCGGATATCCGGAGCAAGATCGTGCAGATCAACTTCAACCCGTTCTGGACGGTGCCGGTGTCCATCATCCGCAAGGATCTGATTCCGAAGATGCAGGCGGAGCCGGATTACCTCACCAAAAATCACATCCGCATCTTCGACGGCAAGAACAACGAGCTGCAGCCGTCGCAGATCGACTGGTATTCGGCCGAAGCGGTCAACTTCAAGTTCAAGCAGGATGCCGGCGACTTCAATTCGCTCGGCTCGATCCGGATCAACTTCCCCAGTCCGGACGGCGTCTACATGCATGACACACCGTCGAAGAATCTGTTCGGCGAGGATTTCCGTTTCGCATCCTCCGGCTGCATGCGGGTGCAGAATGTGCGCGAACTGGTGTACTGGATCCTTGCCGAAACCCCGGGCTGGTCGAGGGCCGAAATCGACGAAGTCATCAAATCCGGAGAGCGCAAGGACGCCAAGGTAGCAAAGCCGTTGCCACTCTACTGGGTCTATATAACCGCCTGGGCGACACCCGACGGCGTGGTCCAGTTCCGCGAGGATATCTACAACCGCGACGGGGTGAGCTAGTGGTGCGGTGGGACGGTGTGGGGGAGGTTGGTTGCGTGTCCCGGGCGCAGGGCAGCATGAGCGCAGCGAAATGGCGCGCTGCAGACCCGGACCCACCTCTTTTTTGCTATACTTCATGAGATCCCGGCTCTGCGGCGCAGCGTGAAAGAACGCTGCACCGCGTCCGGAACACGAGATCGGGAGTATCCCCACCATATCTTGCATAAATATCAAGCCTGTACCGCAAGCGCTTGGCCATTCCCGGGCGATGTGGTATCCCGCGAGCACTCTTTCGACCGCCAATGAGACCGACCGCGATACCCCTATCTGGTTGCGGCGGTGGAGATATTTCGTCCATGAGCTCTTCTTCCATTAGCGCCAAGACCGCCTCCGCGCCCAACTCGTTCTTCACCGCCTCGCTCGAGCAGGCCGATCCCGACATCGCTGCCGCCATCCGCGGCGAGCTTGGCCGCCAGCGCCACGAGATCGAGTTGATTGCGTCGGAAAACATTGTCAGCCGCGCGGTGCTGGAAGCGCAGGGCTCGGTGATGACCAACAAATATGCGGAAGGCTATCCCGGCAATCGCTACTACGGCGGGTGCGAATGGGTCGACGTGGCGGAGACGCTGGCGATCGAGCGGGCCAAGAAGCTGTTCGGCGCGGGCTTTGCCAATGTGCAGCCGAATTCCGGCAGCCAGATGAACCAGGCGGTGTTCCTGGCGCTGTTGCAACCCGGCGATACCTTCATGGGGTTGGATCTCGCCGCCGGCGGACACCTCACCCACGGCTCGCCGGTCAACATTTCCGGCAAATGGTTCAATGCGCAGCACTACACGGTGCGGCGCGACGACCAGATCATCGACATGGATGAGGTCGCCAAGAGGGCCGAGCAGGTGCGGCCGAAACTGATCATCGCCGGCGGATCGGCCTATTCGCGCCCCTGGGACTTCAAGCGGTTCCGCGAGATCGCCGATCACGTCGGCGCTTATCTGATGGTCGACATGGCGCATTTCGCCGGCCTCGTGGCTGGCGGCGTCCATGCTTCGCCGGTGCCGCATGCGCATGTCACGACCACCACCACGCACAAGTCGCTGCGCGGGCCCCGCGGCGGTCTGATCCTTTGCAATGACGAGGCGCTCGCCAGGAAAATCAACTCGGCGGTCTTCCCGGGCCTGCAAGGCGGCCCGCTGATGCATGTGATCGCGGCCAAGGCTGTGGCGTTTGCCGAAGCGCTGCGGCCCGACTTCAAGATTTACGCGAAGAACGTGGTCGAGAACGCCAAGGCGCTGGCCGAAAGCCTGCGAGCGGAAGGTCTTGAAATCGTTTCCGGCGGCACCGACAACCATCTGATGCTGGTCGATCTCAGGCCCAAGGGATTGAAGGGCAATGTGTCGGAAAAGGCGTTGGTTCGCGCGGCGATTACCTGCAACAAGAACGGCATTCCCTTCGATCCGGAGAAGCCTTTCGTCACCTCGGGACTCCGTTTGGGAACGCCCGCGGCCACGACGCGCGGCTTTGGCGTTGCCGAATTCAAGCAGGTCGGCGGCCTGATCGCCGAAGTGCTCAACGCCGTTGCCCAGTCAAAGGATGGAACGGCGCCGCTGGTGGAAGCCGCGATCAAGGAACGGGCAAAGGCGCTCACTGATCGCTTCCCGATCTATCAATAGGGTTTTGGCCGGATGCGTTGCCCAAGCTGCAACAGTCTCGATACCCAGGTGAAGGACTCCCGTCCGACCGAGGATTCGGCCGTGATCCGGCGGCGGCGGGTTTGCGTCGCCTGCAATTTCCGTTTCACCACTTTCGAGCGGGTGCAGTTGCGCGAACTCACGGTCATCAAGCGCAATGGCCGCCGGGTGCCGTTCGACCGCGACAAGCTGGTGCGCTCGCTGCAGATTTCGCTGCGCAAGCGCCCCGTCGATCCGGAGCGGGTCGAGAAGATGGTCTCGGCCATCGTGCGCGAACTCGAGAGCGGTGGCGAAGCCGAGATATCGTCGGAGGCGATCGGCGAGATGGTGATGGAGCATCTGCGCCAGCTCGACGACGTCGCCTATGTGCGTTTTGCGTCGGTCTACCGCAATTTCCGCGAGGCCAAGGACTTTGAAGCAGTGCTCGGCGAACTCTCCGGCGACGACGACTCGCGGATTGCCTTGTTGCGCAAATGATCTTCCGCATTCTGGAAGAACAGCTCGGCCAAAAAACAAAAGAGTTGAAGGCTGCCGACCAGCGCTTCATGCAGCTCGCGCTGGCGCTTGGCCGGCGCGGACTTGGACGCACCTGGCCCAATCCCGCCGTGGGGGCCGTGGTGGTCAAGGACGATGTCATCGTCGGACGCGGCTGGACGCAAGCCGGCGGTCGGCCGCATGCCGAGCCCGTCGCGCTTGCATATGCCGGCGAGGCCGCCCGCGGCGCCACGCTCTATGTGACGCTCGAGCCATGCTCGCATGTCGGCAAGTCGCCGCCGTGCACCGACGCGGTGATTGCCGCCGGCATCAAACGTGTGGTGTCGGCCATCGAGGATCCCAATCCGGAGGTAGCCGGGCAGGGGCATGCGCGGCTGCGTGCTGCGGGGATTACGGTTGATATCGGGCTTGGTGCTGTGGAGGCGGCGCATGATCACGCCGGACATTTCAGGCGCGTGCGCGACAAACGCCCGCATGTGGTCCTCAAGCTTGCGGTATCCGCCGACGACAGGATTGCGGCCGTCGGCCACAAGCCCGTCGCGATCTCGGGAGAGGCGGCAAAGCCTCGGATGCACCTGTTGCGCGCGCAATGCGATGCCATCCTGGTCGGGATCGGCACCGTTCTGTCAGACGATCCACTGCTGACCTGCCGCCTGCCGGGCATGAAGGCGCGCTCGCCGGTCCGGGTGGTGCTCGATCGCGCCTTGCGGATACCCGGTACCAGCCGGCTGGTTCATTCGGCCCGCGCCACGCCGTTGTGGGTAATGGCGTCGAGTCTGGCGGAAGCAGCCGCGGCGATGAGACTTGGTGCCGCGGGTGCGCAAGTGATCCGAGTCGCTGCCGCGACCGCGCCCCGGCCGGGCCTAGACCTGGCGGCCGTGCTGCATGCGCTGGCCGAGAGGGGCATCACACGACTTTTGGTCGAGGGCGGCGCGCGCGTCGCATCTTCCTTTGTTTCGGCGGGCCTCATCGACGAGTTCTGGCTGCTGCGGGGTTCCCAACCGATCGGTGCCGACGGCGTCGCGGCGCTTGACGGCATGCCGCTCACGTCGATCACGCAGTCGCCCGGCTTTCGCGTTCGTGCTAGCGAAAGCCTCGATGGGGACACCCTTACCGTCTACGAGCGCAGCTGATGTTTACCGGGATTGTCACTGACATCGGCGAGATCGTGAGCCTGACGCCAACCGCGCAGGGGCAGTTGCATCGGCTGCGAATTGCCTGCCGCTACGACCGCGCCACCATCACCGATGGCGCCTCGATCGCCTGCAACGGCGTTTGCCTGACTGTGGTCGCTTCCGGCGTCGAGCGCGGCAAGACCTGGGTCGATGTCGATGCTGCCGCCGAAACGCTCGGCATGACGACGGCGAAGCACTGGGCCGTCGGCACCAAGCTTAACCTCGAGCGGGCGCTGAAGATCGGCGATGAGCTCGGCGGCCACATCGTCGCCGGACACGTGGACGGGATCGCTGCCATCGGAAAGCGCGAGGATTTGCCCGACATGGCTCGGTTCCATCTGCGCACCACGCGCGAGCTGGCGCGCTTCATTGCGCCGAAGGGCTCGGTGACGCTCGATGGCGTGTCGTTAACGGTCAATAACGTCGACGACGTCGCTTTTTCAGTTCTGATCATTCCGCACACGCTTAATGTGACGACGCTTGGCGGCTGGAAGGCGGGCAGCGAGGTCAATATCGAGGTCGACCTGATGGCGCGCTATGCGGCGCGCCTTGCGGAAATGAAATAGGCGCAGCCCTTGGCTTTGGAAGCGGCTGCGCCTAAAACCCGCTCCGATCGATCGAAGAACGAGATGGAAATGGCAGAGGCGCAGCGCGCACGGCTAAAGGACCAGACCGATGTATCGGGCGCGCGCGCGCTGATCGTCGAGGCACGCTTCTACGACGAAATCCAGGACGCGCTGCTGGAAGGCGCACTTTCCGAATTAAGGGCCGCAGGCGTCGCCCATGAGGTGATCACGGTGCCGGGCGCGCTCGAAATTCCGGCGGCGATCGCGATTGCGCTCGATGCCGCCGCGAACAACGGCAAGCCCTATGACGCGGTGATCGCGCTCGGCTGCGTGATCAGGGGCGACACCATCCATTTCGAAATCGTGTCGATGGAATCCTCGCGCGCTCTGATGGACCTTGCGGTGGCAAGGAAGATTCCCCTCGGCAACGGCATTATCACCGTCAATACCGAAGCGCAAGCCTGGGCGCGTGCGCGTGCGAGCGAACTCAACAAAGGCGGCGACGCCGCGCGCGCGGCGATTGCCATGTTGCGGATCAAACGCCGGCTGACGCGGCCCGGATCATGACCGACGACAAGAAGCTGCAGGGAAGGAGGCCGACAAAGGGCGCGGAGAGAAAGGCCAACCGCCGAGGTGCCGCACGGCTTGCGGCGGTGCAGGCGCTCTATCAAATGGACATCGCCGGTGCCGGGATCAACGATATCTTCGTCGAGTTCGAAAGCCATTGGCTCGGCGGCGAGGTCGAAGGCGAAAAATACCTGCCGGCTGAGGCGGCTTTCTTCCGTGATATCGTGTCGGGCGTTGTGCGCGATCAGGCCGAACTCGATCCGTTGATCGACGACGCGCTATCGAAAGGCTGGCCGCTGAAGCGGATCGATGCCATCCTGCGGGCGGTGTTGCGCGCCGGCGCCTATGAGCTGGAGCATCGCAAGGACGTGCCGGGCCGCGTCGTGGTCTCGGAATATGTCGACGTAGCGCACGCCTTTGTCGAAGCCGAGGAGACCGGCATGGTGAATGCGGTACTCGACCAGATTGCGCGCCAGTTCCGCCCCGACGAGTTTGTGCGGGCGAGTGGCTGAGATGACGGCTCCCGGTGCAAGCCTGTCCGGTGAGGACGCGCTGATCGCGCGGTATTTCAAGCCGCTGGCGACCGATCCGGGGGCGTTCGATCTGAACGACGATGCGGCAGTCCTCAAGCCCTCGCGCGACGATCTTGTGTTGAAGACAGATGCTGTTGTCGAGGGCGTGCATTTTCTCCCCGATGATCCGCCAGACACCGTCGCGCGCAAGGCACTGCGGAGGAATCTGTCCGATCTCGCTTCTAAGGGTGCGACGCCCGCGGGCTTTCTGCTGACACTCGCGCTGCGTGGCGCCGATGAGGCCTGGCTGATGCCTTTCTCGCGTGGGCTCGGCGAGGACGCCAAGCAATATGGCTGCCCGCTGATGGGCGGCGAAACGGTTTCAACGCCGGGTCCGCTGATGATCTCAATAGCGGCGTTCGGGCGCATCGCCCCGGGGAGGATGGTGCACCGTAGCGGCGCCAAACCGGGCGATCGCGTCGTAGTGACGGGGACGATTGGGGATGCGGCACTCGGTCTCGACATTCTCAGAGGGGGCAGGGCGGCCGCAGCCCTTGTCGGGGATGCCGCGGCACGAGAAATGCTGGTTTCGCGTTATCGTGTGCCGCAGCCTCGTTGTGCGCTGGTCCAGGCGGTGCGCGATCACGCGCACGCGGCCATGGACGTCTCGGACGGTCTTGCGGGCGATCTGGCCAAGCTTTGCGCGGCCTCTGGCATATCGGCCGTCATTGACGCACCAAGCATTCCGCTGTCGCCAGCCGCCGCGGCTGCGCTCGCAGCCGGCGCCGTCAGCTTGGAAGCCTTGGTCTGCGGTGGTGACGACTACGAGATTTTGTGTGCGATCCCGGAAGCTCGCTTCGAAGCCTTTCTGCAAGCCGCCGCTGCCGCGGGAGTCGCGGTGAGCTCGATCGGGACGGTGATCGCCGGGGCGTCGGCGCCGAAATTTCTCGACGCGCAGGGCAGCGAAATGCGGCTATCTCGCCTGTCCTACAGCCATTTCTAGGATTCCCGAGAAAACCAGCCGTTTGGGGGCAAATACCTGCCGAAATCGACCTTTTTGGCCCGCCGCGGCGTTGCGCCGGGGATATGATTTTGGCATGGTCCCGGCCGATTTGAGGCCACCCTTTTGGGCAGGGCAGGCCTTCTTTTTATGCGCCCGCCGCTTCCGCGGCGCCAGGCGTGGGGTGAGCATCAAGATAGATCTGAGGCAAATTCAATGACAGCATTATGGGCGATCGTGCTCTGCGGAGCGCTTTCCATCGTTTACGCCATCTGGGCGACGGCATCCGTTATGAAATCGGATGCGGGCAATCCGCGTATGCAGGAAATTGCTGCCGCGGTGCGCGAAGGCGCGCAGGCCTATCTCCGGCGGCAGTATCTGACGATCGGCATCGTCGGCATCTTGATCTTTGCGCTGCTCGCCTACTTCCTCGGCATGCTGGTTGGCGTCGGTTTTGCGATTGGCGCGGTGCTGTCGGGCGCGGCCGGCTTTATCGGCATGAATGTTTCGGTGCGCGCCAATGTCCGTACCGCGCAGGCCGCAACGATCTCGCTTGCCGGTGGACTTGAACTCGCCTTCAAGGCGGGCGCCATCACCGGCCTTCTCGTCGCCGGTCTGGCTTTGCTGGGCGTGACCCTTTATTTCGGTTTCCTCACCTTCTCGCTGCATCTGGCCGCGAACAGCCGCACCGTGGTCGATGCGTTGGTGGCGCTCGGCTTCGGCGCGTCCTTGATCTCGATCTTCGCGCGTCTCGGCGGCGGCATCTTCACCAAAGGCGCTGACGTCGGAGGCGATCTCGTCGGCAAGGTCGAAGCTGGCATTCCCGAAGATGATCCACGCAATCCAGCCACCATTGCCGACAACGTCGGCGACAATGTCGGCGACTGCGCCGGCATGGCCGCCGACCTGTTCGAGACCTATGCGGTGACCGCGGTCGCCACCATGGTCCTCGCCGCGATCTTCTTTGCGACCTCGCCGCTGCTCACGAATATGATGACGCTGCCGCTCGCGATCGGCGGTGTCTGCATCATTACCTCCATCGCCGGCACCTTCTTCGTAAAGCTTGGCGCCAACCAGTCGATCATGGGTGCGCTTTACAAGGGTTTGATTGCGACCGGTATCTTGTCGCTGGCGGGCGTCGCCGGCGTGATCTACTGGCTGGTCGGCTTCGGTCCGCTGGCCGGCGTCAAGTTTACCGGCGTGGCGCTGTTCGAATGCGGCATCGTCGGCCTCGTCGTCACCGGGTTGATCATCTGGATCACCGAATACTACACCGGCACTGACTATCGCCCGGTCAAGTCGATCGCAGCGGCTTCGGTGACCGGCCACGGCACAAACGTGATCCAGGGGTTGGCGATCTCGATGGAAGCTACCGCGATGCCCGCGATCGTCATCATTGCCGGCATTCTCGTCACCTACAGCCTTGCCGGCCTGTTCGGCATCGCGATCGCGACCACGACGATGCTGGCGCTGGCCGGCATGATCGTGGCGCTCGACGCCTTCGGCCCAGTCACGGACAATGCCGGCGGCATTGCCGAAATGGCGGGTCTGCCCAAGGAAGTCCGTAAAGCCACCGACGCACTTGACGCGGTCGGCAACACCACCAAGGCGGTCACCAAGGGTTATGCGATCGGCTCGGCCGGTCTCGGCGCACTGGTGCTGTTTGCGGCCTACAATGAAGACCTCAAATACTTCATCGCCAACGCGGTGAAGTTCCCCTACTTCCAGGGCGTGTTGCCCGATTTCTCCCTGAACAATCCCTACGTGGTGGTTGGTCTGCTGTTCGGCGGCCTCCTTCCGTATTTGTTCGGTGCGATGGGCATGACGGCGGTCGGCCGCGCGGCCGGCGCGATCGTCGAGGAAGTGCGGCGTCAGTTCCGCGAGAAGCCCGGCATCATGCAGGGCACCGACAAGCCGGATTACGGCAAAGCCGTCGACCTTCTGACCAAGGCGGCGATCAAGGAGATGATCATCCCGTCCCTGTTGCCGGTGCTCTCCCCGATCTTCGTCTATTTCGCGATCTACTGGATTGCGGGCGGCGGCGCAGCGGGCAAGTCGGCCGCGTTCTCGGCCGTGGGAGCGATGCTGCTCGGCGTGATCGTGACCGGCCTGTTCGTCGCGATCTCCATGACCTCTGGCGGCGGCGCCTGGGACAATGCAAAAAAGTACATCGAGGACGGCCACTACGGCGGCAAGGGCTCCGACGCCCACAAGGCGGCGGTGACCGGCGATACCGTCGGTGACCCGTACAAGGATACGGCCGGGCCCGCGGTGAACCCGATGATCAAGATCACCAACATCGTGGCGCTGTTGCTGCTGGCGATCCTGGCGCACTGACCAGGACACGCACGATCGAAACCAAAAACCCCGCGGCTCGCACCGCGGGGTTTCAATTCAAAGGTGACTCTTTGTACCAACTGCGGGACGGCTCATACCTGCTCGCTTACTGGCCCTGACCCACGTTGATCGCCTTGAACAGTGGCGCGACGTAGTTGATCTCCGCGCCCGACGTCGGCGTCGTCCGGCTGATGAAGTCGAAGATCCTGCCGTCCTTGAGCCCGTAGTTGGCGAGCCGCCGTACCTGGCGATTTTTATCGAAATAGATCGCGATCACGCGCTGATCGACGACCTGGTCGACCATGAATGCGACCGGACGGCTCGATGCGCTGCGAAATATAGTAGAACACTTCGCCGTTGAGGGTTGCCACGGTGGACGGCGTTCCCATCACGATCAGGACTTGGTCCTGGCTTGCCCCGATGGGAATTTGCTCAAGCGCGCCGGGCGGCAGGATGTAGCCCTTCTGGAACTGCTCTCCGCAACCGCCGAGGACAGCGCACAGGAGGGCGATTGCCGCGGCGGTTCGCACGGTACGCCGGCGTTTCGCCGAGCCAGGGCGGGGATTTATCTGACTGGAATTCGGTCATTCCGGAGCTGGTCCCATCCCCTTGCGTCGCGTGAGGCGTTGACGTACCCGGCAGCAGTCTCGATTGCAACAGACGCGGGCCTGGAGGGTTCGCTTGCGGAACCCACAATGCTTTGGCCGTTCAATCACTTCAGAAAACCCCGGGCGCCCCAGCGCGGCACCATCGAGGCCATCTATGGCATGATCGTGACGCAGGCGCGAGAACCGTTGTTCTACCGGGATCTCGGCGTACCGGACACGGTTAACGGTCGTTTTGACCTGCTTGTGCTGCATTTGTGGATGGTATTGCGGCGATTTAGGTCCGCGGAGGGGGCCGCAGGCGGCTCGCAGACCCTTTTTGATCATTTCTGCGACGATATGGACGCTAATTTGAGGGAAATGGGTGTCGGCGACCTTACGGTCCCCAAGCGCATGCAAGCTTTCGGGGAAGCGTTTTACGGCCGCGCGGCGGCCTATGATCTCGCACTGGCCTCGGGCGCCGAGCCGCTCGCGCAGGCGCTGTGCAAGAATGTGCTCGAATGGGAAGGGCATGGAAAACGCGCGAAGGCTTGCTAGCTATGTCGATACAGCCATCGCAACTCTGGCCGGTCTCGACGAGGTAACGCTGCTGGGCGCCGCCTGGACGTTTCCCTTGCCAGCCGAGACGGACAACACGACAAGACAGAAGCGGTCTTAAGCGAATGACGAAAACGGCAGATCCCTGGAGCGTTCCCGTCACTGTGTTGCAAATACCGGAGACCGGATTGCATCGTGACCTCGAGGCCGATCCGAGCGCGCGCGAGGCGATGGCCGCAGTCGCCGGCTTGCGCGAAATCATGTCGGCGAACGCGTCGCTCGATGTGACACTCAAAGCCAACGGCCGTGTCCATATCACAGGCCGTGTAACGGCGCGGATCGGGCAGACTTGTGTGGTGACGCTCGATCCGATCGAGAACGAGATCGACGAGCCCATCGATCTGATGTTTGCGCCGCCTGAGCAAATTCCGAATCTGTCCGACCTGAGCGATGACGCCGCTGAAAGCGATGCGGAGATTCCCGATCCGCCGGAGCCGATCGTCAATGGCGTGATTGATCTCGGCCGGCTTGTGACCGATGCCTTGTTTCTTGCCGCCGATCCCTATCCACGCAGGCCGGACGCCGTTTTTGAACCGCCCGTTGAAACCGCCGATCCCTCCGATCACCCGTTCGCGGCCCTCAGAGCGCTGCAGGTTCAGGCCAGCCCCTCTGGTTCAACGACGCAACCTGGCTCCCCTGCGGGTAGAAAAGGTCGCAAGGGTGATTGAAGGATGATGATGGGTCTTGGGACCAACAAATCGAAGAACACGGGCGGCCGCATAATTCAAATTAGGTCATTGAAATAACTAATGTTATTCACATTTTGTGATTCCTTCCCTGCGCTGGCGGACGAGCAAAAGGGAGCGGTCAAGAGGTTGTGTCGGGGCGGGGAAACGCTATTGTCGCGGCCCGGCCGGGGCTTAGCGTAGCGCTTCGCCGATCGCCGCTACCGCGGCGATTTCCGCGGTCCAGCACTTCAAGTCCGCAAAGAGATCAGGTTTCCGGGACGTTCATGCCTCAAAAGGTTCGAATCGCGCTTGACGCCATGGGTGGCGACGTCGGCGCATCGGTGGTCATTCCCGGCGCCGCGATTTCATTGACCCGGCATCCCGACACCGAGTTCCTGTTGTTCGGCGATCGAGCCATAATCGATGCGCAGTTGGCGGCGCATCCGGCGCTGAAAGCGGGGTCTCGCGTCATTCACACCGATGTTGCCGTGAGCATGCACGACAAGCCCAGCCAGGCGTTACGCCGCGGGCGCAAGATTTCGTCGATGTGGCTGGCGATCGACGCCGTCAAGAAAGGCGATGCCGATGTCGCGGTATCCGCGGGCAATACCGGTGCGCTGGCGGCGATGGCGCGGTTTTGCCTGCGCATGCAGCCGGGCATCGACCGGCCGGCGCTCGCCGCAATATGGCCCACGGCTCGCGGCGATTCGGTGGTGCTCGACCTCGGCGCCACGATCGGCGGCGATGCGCATCATTTGGTGCAGCTGGCCGTAATGGGCAGCGCCATGGCGAGCGTGCTGTTCGGTCTCGAAAGGCCGACGGTCGGGCTGCTCAATATCGGCGTCGAGGAGATCAAAGGCCGCGAGGAAATTCGCGAGGCAGCGGAGTTGCTGCGTGCGATGGACCTTCCCCAACTCGAATATATCGGCTTCGTCGAGGGCGACGGCATCGGCAAGGGAGCTGCCGACGTCATTGTCGCCGAAGGGTTCAGCGGCAACATTGCACTGAAAGCTGCCGAAGGCACCGCCCGCCAGATCACGGAATTCCTGCGCGCGGCGCTGTCACAGACCTGGCGCTCGAGGATCGGTTATCTGTTAGCCAAAAATGCCTTCAAGGCACTGCGCGACAAGCTCGATCCCTCGAAATCCAATGGCAGCGTGGTACTCGGCCTGAACGGAATCGTCGTCAAGAGCCATGGCGGAACCGACGCCGAAGGCTTTGCCTATGCCGTCGATGTTGGCTATGAGATGGTCCGCTACGATCTCCTCAACAAGATCAATCAAATGCTCAATCGGAGGCAGGCGCCGCGCAGGAGGCTGGCTCGTGACTGCAATACGCTCGGTCGTGCTCGGCTGCGGCTCCTATTTGCCAAAGCGGATCCTGACCAATGCCGAACTCGCGGCGCGAATCGACACCTCCGATGAATGGATCGTGCAGCGTACGGGCATCCGGCAGCGTCATATTGCGGCCGAGGGCGAGTTCACCTCGCATCTGGCCCTTCATGCCGCGCGATCGGCGCTCGCCAACGCTGGCATAGACGCTCAGTCGATCGACCTGATTGTGTTGGCCACCTCGACGCCCGACAATACCTTTCCGGCAACTGCGGTCGCGGTCCAGGACGGGCTTGGCATCCATCACGGTGCGGCATTCGATTTGCAGGCGGTTTGTTCGGGTTTTGTCTTTGCGCTCGCCACCGCCGATAACTTTCTGCGTACCGGCGCGTTCAAGCGTGCGCTGGTGATTGGCGCTGAGACGTTCTCCCGAATTCTGGACTGGAACGATCGCGGCACATGCGTGCTGTTCGGTGACGGCGCGGGCGCCATCGTGCTGGACGCCCAGCCGCAATCCGGCCTGCCCTCCGATCGCGGCGTATTGACGACCCATCTGCGCTCGGACGGGCGGCACAAGTCGAAGCTTTACGTCGATGGTGGTCCGTCCTCGACCCGCACCGTGGGCTATCTCCGGATGGAGGGCCGCGAAGTATTCAAGCACGCCGTCGGTATGATCACCGATGTGATCGTCGACGCCTTCGAAGCCACCGGCACCACCGCCGAGGACATCGACTGGTTTGTCCCTCATCAGGCCAACAAGCGAATCATCGATGCTTCAGCGCACAAGTTGCATATTGCGCCGCAGAAGGTGGTGCTGACGGTCGATCTCCACGGCAATACCTCGGCCGCCTCGATTCCGCTGGCGCTTTCGGTTGCGGTGGCTGATGGGCGTGTGAAGAAGGGCGATTTGGTGCTGCTCGAAGCCATGGGCGGCGGCTTCACCTGGGGTTCGGCACTAGTCCGCTGGTAAGCGTTACGTAAAAAAATCTGTATACTTTGCTATCTTCTTTCATGCTATTGGATTGATGAGCGCTGTTGACCGTCCGTACGTAAGCACCTAATTTCAGACACGAAAATTTTGTTCGCCGACAGTTGGGGCAGGCGATGACCGGAACCGGAAAAACCGTCACACGTGTTGATCTGTGCGAGGCCGTCTACCAGAAGGTCGGGCTTTCGCGCACGGAATCCTCCGCTTTTGTCGAGCTGGTGCTGAAGGAGATCACCGACTGCCTGGAAAAGGGCGAGACGGTGAAGCTTTCTTCGTTCGGCTCGTTCATGGTGCGTAAGAAGGGCCAACGAATTGGGCGCAATCCCAAGACCGGCACCGAGGTCCCGATCTCGCCGCGCCGTGTGATGGTGTTCAAGCCATCCGCCATTCTGAAACAACGTATCAACGGTCACAACGCCGGCAACGGCGAAGGCAAGACTGGCTAGAGCCGTCAATCCCGCCGCTGCGAGCATAAAGGAGCCGGCATTTGGACAAGGCGCCGGATGCGTTCCGAACCATTAGTGAGGTCGCAGACGACCTCGACATTCCCCAGCACGTGCTGCGGTTCTGGGAGACGCGGTTCTCCCAGATCAAGCCGATGAAGCGAAGCGGGGGCCGCCGCTACTATCGTCCCGACGATGTCGATTTGCTCCGGGGTATCCGCCGCCTGTTGTACGGCGAGGGCTACACCATCCGTGGGGTGCAGCGGATTCTGAAGGAGCACGGCATCGCGTCGGTCCAGCGGTTGGCGGACGCCTCGGCAATAGCGTCGTTCGGCGCGATCGAAGAGGTGATCGGGCAAAGCATCCTGGAGTTTGACGACGACGAGGCCTCGCCCATCGACCTTGATGACGACGATTACGACAGCGCGGAGGAGAGCGGGATTCCCCGCCTCGCCCGTGGCGGGGGAAGAAATTCCGAGGCATTTGAGGAGGAGCCGATCCCGGGCGTTGCCGACCTGGCGCCGGGGGTTGATCTGGCGCGGCTGAAGGCTGTTTTGGAAGATCTGATCACCTGCCGCAAACTGCTCGACGCCGCGCTCAAGGAAGTCTAGCCGCTTGCTGTCCGCGGAACCAGCATTTTGCCACGCATCGCGCGCCTTGCGCGCCGGCCTGATCGAAGCTAAGGGAACGGCATCGGAGCGTGGCGCAGCCCGGTTAGCGCACTAGTCTGGGAGACTAGGGGTCGGAGGTTCAAATCCTCTCGCTCCGACCACCTAATTGATTGAATCCCTAGAATTCCCATCTCCGCTCAGTCGCGGGCCGACACGCCAGACGGCAAGGCGAAGGTTGATGCTCCGCCTGCGACTGCCTCTGGTATTTACATCGGCGGCGTCAGGCCATCCTTGCCGAACAGGACTGCCCCGCCGTTCAAGGATCCATCCGGCTGGCGCTGGGTTGGCACGAACACGATGGCACCCGGTTTGATTTCTTCCTTGGTGGCCGGGACAAGGGCAACGACCGGCACGTCGGCAGGAATATCGATTTTCTTCTCTCCACCCTTATAGGTGACCGTCACGGTCTGACCGCTCACGCCCTTCACGGCGTTCGCCACGGTTGCATTGGTCATCATGCTCTTTGGACCGAAATCCCAGGGGTAATGGCCCTCACCGGTTCCGCGCATCTTGTCGGGAAACACAACGACTTCCTGCGATCGCAGGCTCGAATCGGGTTGGGTTACGGTCGCGGTGCCGATGAACGTGCCTTCCTTGATATCCGCCATCGAGGCTTTGACGACGGCCAGCGAAGCAAATTTGTCGGCCAGGTTGATAGTGATGTCGCTGCCGTCCTTGGGGTGAACGACAAGCTTAGAGCCGTCGAGGCTCACGACGGTGCCGCGCACCCGCACAGGGGTGCCTTCCGCAAGAGCGGGTGCCGAGACCAACGCCATCGCCGCAAAACCGAGCGCCAGACGTCCATAAGTGTGCGAAAGCCTTATCATAGCTCCTCCCATGTTCCGTTGCGGCCATAACAAGCGGCCGGGTGCAATTGTGTTAGGTCGGAACACCGGTCGGCCGCAGGTATTCCGCGATCTAAGGGCGATCCCGGGTAATTTTGGCGGCCTTATCAGTCTGGGCTGCAGGAAAACCGCGGCGAGCGTGCTGCTGGTTCCGCTGGCGGGGGCAGCGGTGCAGGCTGGCGTTAGGTCTCGACGGTGCTGGAATGGCGGCGGGATGAAGAAGGTCCGGCGCGCAAGCGATCCGCCGCGCGCACCGGCATTGCCTCCGCAAAAAATCAGACGCCGCCAGGGGCGACGTAGCAATACACGTAATCACCTCTGCTCAGGAAAATGATCCCGTGACCGGTCGGGTTGGATTGGTCATATTTCAGCTTGTGGTTCGGCACGACAATCTTTGTTCCGACATCGATGTGTTTGCGGCGTAGCGGTTCATCGGGGCGCGAGTCGGTGATGATGGCGACATATCTGTCGCCATCAACCTCAAACGAATCTGCCCAGTATGCGTCAGCTTCGCCGCAGCATGAGACAGCGGGATTATCCGGCTGCATCAATGCCCGGTACCATTCGCGAATCTGCGGATCTGTTCCTTCCCACTGCCCGAAGTCACGGGCGCTCGCTACACTCATCAAGCAACCGAACGCTGCACAAAGGACGAGGCTTTTCATGCCGCACTCCTGAGTTTTCCAGCCGGTTCGTTCGAAGCAATGTTCATGCCGCGAATCAGTTCATGTGATAGTTTAAATTAAAAATTTACGACACGGTGGCCGCGCTATTTGGTTGGGCGTCGAAGTCTTCGAATTGGCCCGTGCCGTGTCCCGCGTGCAACGCTATTCGAGATGCGAGGAGTGCCGGTCGCGAGATAAACGCGAGACGTCCGTCTCAGCATCGCCCTGTTGGGCGGATAAGGTTGCGACGATTTGCTATCGTTGCAATGCAATCGAACGCAATTCGCCGCGCTGACTGTGGGTTTTGCCAATGACCGTCGTAAAGTCAGGCGATCTTGTCGTGCTGAAATCCGGCGGCCCCGTCATGACGGTGGATACGGTCAACACCGATATTTTGGATGACGACAAGATTACCGGCGTGCTTTGCGTCTGGTTTGCCGGAGAGAAACTGGAGCGGGTACGATTCGATCATCGGGCGCTGGATCTTGCGGACTCGCCGGCGGTAGCTCCGCGAAAACCGGAAGCCCAAGCGGCGGAAGCCACGGAGGAATACAAGGTAGTTCTTGATGAGATGGCGGCGGCCATGAACCTCCCCGCAGAGTGCGGCGAGGACGCGTCAAGGCCGGCAATCAAGGGGCCAAAGCGGGCACTCGCCGCCAATTACGAAGCTGTTGCGGACTCACCCGATGGTGTGGCCGGCTGATCGACTGGCAACTTGCACGGCGAGGTCAGTGGAACGCGGTTCCGCCTTGCCACAAATAAAGTGCGACGAGGCCAACGGTGACGATGGTCGAGAATATCGCGATCGCCAGCGTCCAGTCGATATGTCTTTTTGAACGGCGTCCGATCGTCAGAATTGCTACCAGGGCTTTGAACCCGATCTTTCGCATTTTGGCCAGGCGCTCCGCCTCAAGGCTGATCGATTGCGCAGATTGAGCCTAGCATGTTTCTGCCGGCTGGCGGCGTTTTCTTAGGCGGCAACCGCCAGGTCCCGGCTCGAAATTGAAGGGTGTCGTTCCTATCTGCGTGTTTGGGATTGCGGCATCATGGGATACGGCGGAGATTCACATGTCCCGACTAACCGTCTTTCTTGCACGATCGATCGGTCTCTTCACGATCCTGCTGGTGGCCTGCTTCGCGGTGCGCGGCGGGGCGGTGATCGAAACCACGGCCGCGGACGGCCCGATAATGCTCAGTTACGGCATTATCAGTCTGGCGATGGGCGTTGCGATGGTGGTCGGTCACAACGTCTGGTCCGGCGGGGCGCTGCCGGTGGTCGTCACCTTGATGGGGTGGTTGATTCTCGCCAAGGGGCTTTTTCTTCTGCTGCTTTCGTCCGGTGGGCTTACCGGGATGATGCATCAGATGCACTATGGCGAGCGTTATCTTCTGTACCTCGCGCCGGCGTTGGTGATCGGGCTCTATCTCACCTGGGCCGGCTTCGCGGCTTCCGCGGCGCGCCAGAACTAAGCGCGCGGAAGTTCGATCTCCGCGGATGATGTGGTAGCGCGGCGTGCTACGTCACGCCGCCTGAACACTGTCGAGGAATTTCTCGACCTCATTGCGGAGGTGGTTGCTGACTTCCGAAAGGGCCTTTGCCGATTTCAGCATCTGACCTGACGTCGTCTCCGTTTCGTCGGCGCCCCTGGCGACGCGCTCGATATTATCGGCGACATCGAGGGTGCCGCCGGCGGCAGCCTCGACGCCTTGCGCGATGCTTTGGGTCGCCGTGCCCTGCTCCTCGACAGCGGACGAGATTGAGGTGGTGATCTCGCTGATGCGCTCGATCGTCAAGCCGATCGCCTTGATCGCATCGACGGACTCTCCGGTAGCGCGTTGCATATTGACGATATGCGAGCTGATCTCGTCGGTCGCCTTGGCCGTCTGGCCCGCCAGGTTCTTGACCTCCTGTGCGACCACCGCGAATCCGCGGCCGGCATCGCCGGCGCGCGCCGCCTCGATGGTGGCGTTGAGCGCGAGAAGATTGGTCTGTTCCGCGATTGATGTGATCAGCTTGACTACGTCCCCGATCCGGTCTCCCGCCGCCGACAATTCCGCCATCCGCTGATCGGTTGCGTTGGCCTGCTTGACCGCATCAGCCGCGACGGAGTTGGAATCCTGGACGCGGCGGCTGATTTCGACGATCGATTGGGACAGTTCGTTCGATGCCGTCGCGGCGCTGCGGACATGTTCGGAAGCCTGCCTCGAAGCGTCCGCCGAATGACCGGACATTTCCGCGGTCGAGCGTGCCGTGACAGAGAGCTGCTGCGCATCTTTCTCGAATTGCCCGGAAGAGCTCAGTACCTGCTCGATGATGCCGCCGATCTTGGCGCGGAAGGCCTCGACGAATTGGTTGAGTTCGGCTTTGCGCCTTTCCGTCGTCTGCTTTTCGGTGCTTATGCGTTCGGCCTCGAGCTGGCGGCGCTCGATTCGGTTGTTCTTGAAGACATCGACAGTACGGGCGATCGTGCCGATTTCGTCATGGCGATTGGCGTATTGAACCTCGATGTCCGTTCTTCCTTCCGCGAGCACGGTGAGTGTTTCCGCGACTGCGCGGAGTGGCTTGGTGACGCGGCGAACCAGCATCATCGTCGCTACGAGAGCGAGCAGCGCAGCGATACCGGCAGCAACGGTCATCGCGCCGATGGCCTGCCGCAGCATGCCGTCGAGCTCCGCCATTGAAATGCCGACATAGACGATGCCGATCACTTTGCCGGCAGGATTGAACACCGGCTGATACGCCGTGTAGAAACGACGTCCAAACAGCATTGCCGGGCCCTTGTAGGCCTCGCCGCGGCGAAGCATGGCTTGCCCGGGATGATCTGCCGCCAGCTGGGTGCTGACCGCGCGGTCACCATTTTCCTTTTTTACATTGGTCGTTTTGCGGATAAATTGCTGCGAAGCATCGTCGTATACAAAGAGTGTGGCGTTGCCGCCGACATAAGAGGTCGCGCGGTCGACAATGCGGTGGTCGCTGAATTCGGGCATCTTCGAGATTTCAACACGGTCCACGACGCCGTCGTGAATGGCAATCTTCGCGTCCGGGAAGGACTTCGCCAAATGTGAGGGTCAGCGTCCGCAGGCTAAGGTCGATATCTCGCTCCGCGCGGAGGTCGAAGTCACGTGTCAGCGACCAGTAACCAGCTCCGACAAGTAGCGCCGTGTTGACGGCAATCAACAGCGCCGCGCTCATCACCGCTTTTGGTCCAAGGTTTAGCCGTGAAAAGGGGAAGTGGCCTCCCTTGAATCGGAACGTCATGCAAAATCCCCCTTCCAAATACGCGCGACGCTAACGTGGTATGATTAAGATAATATTTGCCATCACCCCCGGCGGTCGGGCCTTCAAGGAAACTACCATGATACCATCGCACAGAAGTTTCACGCTCTCGATGGACCCTTTCGGTCGGAAGGATCAGGAAATGCCGGTGCATGGCCGATCGGCCGATTCGCCCTCGAGCCTTCAGCGGTCTCGTCTGTTTCTGGTGGGCCAGCGGCGCGGCCCTAAAGATGCCCGAGAGTTCAACCAAGTGTCTTGTTGGCGCCGCCGGGAGCCCGGTGATATGAAGGGGAAAAATTTACGGAGCTTGGCATGAGAGTTCTTCTAGCAGCAGCCATGGTCGCTTTGTTGATGGCCGGGTCCGCATACGCGCAACGGGGCGCTCCCTCGGCACCGACGGATCCGCCCAAGTCACCGGCGCAGATCGAGCAGGAAAAGGCGGCCACGAACGCTTACAAGCGTTCGCTCGGCAACATTCCCGATCAGCCGCCGGCGGACCCATGGGGAGGGGCGCGCGCAGTTGAAGCGCCAAAATCTGCCGCTGCGAAGGAGCCATCCACGAAGCGAACCAAGGCCGGCAGCGCGAACTAGAAGGTCAGCCGACTATAGTCCAGGAGGGCCACCCCACCGAGGCCCGCACATGGGGCATCAAGTGCGACGCAGGCCTCAAAGCGGCGTCGCCTTTTGCCTTACAGCGTCTTCAAATATTCGATCAGATCGTAGCGCTCTTCCTCCGTCAGCATGCGGCCGATGACGCCTGGCTTGTCCGACCCGGGTGTTCCCTCCAGCGAGTGGCCAAGGACGCTGTTGCCGGGGATCGGCGAGCCATCGGAGTTTGTCGCCGATAACAGGGTTTCGCCATTGTTGCATTTCGCCGGTTCACCGGCGTTCACACGAAAACCGACCTGCTGCGGATCGAAGTCGCGCAAGCCCATGCAGAATTGTTTCGGCCGTTCGGCCGCGGGCTTGAGCATCCAGTAGAGCGAAGGGACCGAACCGTTATGAAGATAGGGCGCGGTCGCCCAGACGCCGTTTAGCGGTCGCGCACGATAGTGCAAGCCAGGTGCGGGGTTCGGACAGTTCTTCCGCGTACCCCACAGCGCCGCCCGATCCGCTTCTGAAACGTGGTGATCGTCCATCCATTTCCTGCCGACCAAGTCAACGGCGATCATCAGCGCGATGGAATACGGCATTTCGGTCGAGGGTGAGGACGGCAAGCCAGTGCATCCCCAGATCTTGCCTAGATCTCGCGCGGGCTGCATGTCGAGGAAGCCGGGAACAGCCACCTGACGTGATCCGAGAACATTGGCCTGGCCGGGGTCGGTGCCCATGCCGACGACGCCCTTTTGAACTTCTTTCAACACCAACACCTTGGAATCCCAGTGGTCCGAGATCCAGAAGCTCTTGTCCGGGAATTGCGTGTCGAACACGGGATCGTTGACCGGTCCAAGGTGGCATTCAACGCAGATCTCCGCATAAATGGCGCGGCCCTTGGTTACGCGTGCCGGATCGATCTTCCACAGGGGGTCGTTGGGGAAGATTTCGGCTGGCCATTTTGGCGGCTTCAATCCACCGAAGCCTCTCGGACTTTGGCTGGAAGGGTCGGGGCCGCGCAGCATCGCTTCGATGCGGGCGAGATTCTCGACGGCAACCGACGAGCGGAAGAGGGCCTCGTGAGGGGCATCGGGCGAAAAATTGACCAGGGCCGAAACCCCCAATGCCTCGCCCGCATTTCGGATCAACGGTTGCTCGATCGAGGCGTCGTATTGCGCCCACAGGAACCACGGCACGGTCCAGATCGGCGGGAAGCTGACGGGCGCGTCCTGGGCGTGGAGATTATTTTCAAATCCGGAAAGGCCGCTTAGCACCAGATCAGTGTAGAATACCTGATTGCCGATCCGATTGAGCGCATCAAGCCGCCCGAACCCCTCCTCGGTATCCTTCTGCGGCTTTCCGTCTGCCGTCTTCTTGGCGGCGATGGTCTTGTCGTAGATGTTTTTCTGATCGAGCAGGAATTGGCCAATGGCCGCCAACTGCTGTTTGAGCTTGCCGCGCTCAACCTCGCTTGCGCCGGGACCGAGCACACGCGCCGCGAACCGTCCAAAACGGCCTGGCACCTTAAGCGTGTAGGCGATCGACAGGCCCGTCGCGAGTTCGAGCTTTTTTAGCTCCACCATCGCCGGACCGCCGTCAAAGCGCACGCTCGTTCCCTTGTAGCGGACGCTTCCGGTGTGACAGGCCGCGCAGGTCAAGCCGATCATGTCGGGTTCGGGCTGACCCGTCGTGGGATTGGGGGCGCCCGTCAACCTGCGCGAAGCCAACCGGCAGGCCGTCGAAATTCTCGGCCGGCGTCGGCTGCAAACCCGCGACGGAAGTCGGCGCCGGTTCTGTCTTGGCGTCGGACGACACATAGCCATAGCGACGCAAGCCTGCCTCGTCGGTATGGATGGTTTTCGGGCTGGGGAGAAAACCGAACCGTTCGAGATAAGCGCTGTTCCTCAGCCGGCCCGGCCGGGTGAACAAATGGATGCCCGGTTGTTCAAGCGCGATAAACCAGGCGTACGGCACCGGGAAAGTCTTGGTGCCCTGACTTGCGTGATGAAACCAGTGTCTGTCCTCGATCGACCAGTTCTGGTCAAGCCAGCGCGCCTCCTTGATCGGCGCGAGCTTTGGCAACGGAGGGGGCAGAACTTGCGCGAGCGGCGGTATGATCGCCCCAACCTGGTTGGGGAATTCGGCGATCGCCACGATCGCCACCAATACAAAGGCGACAAGTGCAAGCGCAGCCTTACCGAGCCTGCGAAGGGGACCGCCTGCGGGCGCAGGCCGCAACCTGATGCGCGCGACAATCCGCTCGGGCAGTCGCCGATCGACGAAAAGCGTACGGACCTCCGCGACACTGAGGTAACGTTCGCTGCCTTCGCCCTTGCCCATGATATTCAGCAGGACCGGCCATTCGCCGTTCATCAGCAGCCGGTCGTACCAGCGCCTGATATCCTTGGCCCGCGCGAAATTCGCGTTCATGTAGGTCGTGATTTCCGAGCTCGTGAGGCCGCGCTCTGTTCCGCCGGATGGGTCCTGGCAG
Organism: uncultured Alphaproteobacteria bacterium; assembly: GCA_963722265.1. Classification (GTDB taxonomy): domain Bacteria; phylum Pseudomonadota; class Alphaproteobacteria; order Rhizobiales; family Xanthobacteraceae; genus Bradyrhizobium. The sequence continues at coordinate 993,188 of CAVRKR010000009.1, forward strand.
TCCTTGCCGAACCCGGCCAACCTGGCAATCTCCGCTTCATCGACCTGTCCTTCCGCGCTGAGGATGCGCGATCCGACGCCGTGCTTGTCCAGCGGGCCGTCGCGCAACTCGTCGAGCACTGCTCCGGACCACCAGCTTCGAAAGAGGCGCAGAGGGCTGAGGCCATTGGCCACGAGGGCGACAATATAGATCTCGAGCCCGGCCAGCCTTTCCCCAAGCCCCTTTTTGCCGGTCGCCGCTTCGATCGTTCCGGTAAGCTCAGGAAGCGGCACAACGTGTCCGCCGACGAAGCCTCCGGCCACAAGCGCGCGCAGGAAGGGGCAGGGATTATCGGGCGACACGGGGATCTGCGGGGCGGGCGCAGGCGAACCGGTGCGGGCATCTTGCATGGACCTCAATCCTCAAACTACGGAAATACGAAACTGGGCATTCGATCTGATGCGGGGGATGAATTGGATAACGCGAACTCGCCGGCAGCGCTCCACCTCAGGGTGTAGTGAAGCTTTGGCGGAATTCCAGACCGGTGTCAACAGAAGGCCCGCAATAAGTGGTGAGCATGCGTCCCGGCACAGAAGCTGACCGTCCAAGGCACCAATGCGCCTCAGGCGGAGCGCTTTGACACGGGCTCGACAAAACTCGCGTTGCTCAAGGGCACCCCGGCTTTCAAAAGTCCTTCCCGATAATGGGCGGTGTCGGCCTCGTTCTTCCATCGGAAATTCTTGAGGTGCCGCTCAACGGTAAAGCCGGGATAGGCGTTCAACAACACTTCCGCAGCTTGCGCTGCCTCTTCGGTTCGATCGAGCTGTGCCAACGCCGCCGCCCGCACCGCGAGCACCTGAAGATGATTGGGATTCAAATAAAGGACTTCGCGCGCCCAGGATAGCGACGCATCATATTGTCGCAGTAGATAATGGCTGAACGCATTGAAGACGCCCCATTGAAATCTGGGATCACTATTGCCGCGCTGAACGGCCGTTGAGAATAGTTCGATGGCCTGTCGATGCTCGCCGATAAAGAGGTGGCAGATGCCAAGCACGCCGCGGGCGCCCATGTCGTACGGGTTCAACTCGACCGCCCGTTTTCCGGCATCGAGCGCTTCCTCGTGGTGCCCCTCCATCGCGTGCATATAGGAGAGTATTGCAAACGCGAAGGATGAACGTGGATCCAGCCTGACACTGCTTTCCGCAAGTTTCATCGCCTCGGCCCACAATTCGCGGGTGCTCCGGATCCATCCAAAGTGCACGCCTTGCGTCAGAATGGTGGCGAGATAAGCGTGCGCAATTGAAAGCTCGGGATCGAGCGCGATGGCCTCCCTGAACAAAGTGATCGAAGCTTCGAAATCTGCCTTGGTTTGCCGATAATAGTGCGAGAGACCTCGCAGGAATCGATCCCATGCGGTCAAATCGGTGGATGACGAGCGGGTGGGTGCGGAGGCTTCTGCTCGATAGATTTCCGGGGCCAGCGCCGCGCACAGGCTCGTGGTGATTTCATCCTGCATCGCGAACAGATCGCCGATATCCCGGTCATACCGGCCGGTCCATAGTTGCTCGCCCTTCTCCGGCGCTATCAGCTCGGCGGTGACGCGAACCTTGGATCCGGCGCGCCGGACGGAGCCTTGGATCAGATAGGTCGCATCGATCTCGCGCGCGATAAGGCGGGTGCTCAGGCTTTTGCCCTTGAAGGAAAACGTCGCGTTTCTGCTCAGCACCCGGAAAAATGATTGCAGCGACAGCGCATGAATCAAATCTTCCGTCAGCCCGTCGGAAAAATATTCATCGGCACTGTCACTGAGATTGACGAAGGGGAGTACCCCGACGATTGCGGTTCGGTACTGGGCTGGCAGGTCAGTCGTTTCTCTGGCTCCCCGTCCGCGTGTCTCGGATCGCTCAGGCTCCCAGGTCCAGACCGGGATCGTCTGTTCGATGTTCTTGAAACGATGACTGCCGGCATCGACGAGGGGGATGCTGAGATGCTTGCTGACCTCCTGATAAGCCTTTCCCGAAACCGCGACGCCGCCGGGAGCGGCCACCGCTTCGAGGCGAACGGCGATGTTCACGCCGTCTCCGAAAACCTCGCCTTCGTCGGCCATCACATCTCCCATGTGAATGCCGAGGCGGAATTCCATCAGCCGATCCGCAGGTAGCTGTGCGTTCCGCTCCGTCATCAGCGTTTGGATCTGGACGGAGGACTCGATTGCGCCGACGACGCTCGGAAATTCCAGCAGGAAACCGTCGCCCGTGTTCTTCACGAGCCGGCCGCCATGATTGAGGATGATCGGATAGATCGCGCTTCGATGAGCCTTGAAGGTCGCATGCGTTCCCGCCTCGTCGGCGCCCATCAAGCGGGAATAACCGGCGACGTCCGCGCAGACTATGGCGGCCAGGCGTCTCTCCATCTCCTTAAACATTCTCCTTTGCTCGGGAACCGGCCAATACCACGGTACGTGGTCGGCAGACCGAAGCCAATGGCCCAAAAGGGCGATCTTTTGCGTGATTTCACGCCAGGGTAAGCGAGTTTCAGCCGTGAACGACGGCCTTCGAGATCATGCAATGGATGCCCTTGGAACCGTTCACGGTCTGCGTCACCCGAAGGTCGGCGGCGAGGCTGCACAGCGTATAGGCATCTTCGCGGGACAGGTTTCGCTTCTCGCCAAGCAGGGCGATCATATCGCGCAACGCCTGCACCACGCATTGATCGAGGTCGGGATCCATCGCCATCGTCATGTAATGCGTCGGCGTCTCGGCGCGGGGATAGTCGAGGCGCCAATCCTTGCGCAGCGTCAATTTGAAGCGCCCCTGCAACGCGGTCTCGATCGCGGTAACGCAGACTTCGCCGTCGCCCTGGACGCCGTGGCCGTCGCCGCAGGAAAATAGTGCGCCCGGCACGAACACCGGCAAATAGAGTTTGGCGCCGGGCGTCAACTCCTTGTTGTCAAGGTTGCCGCCCATCGCGCGCGGGATTAGCGATGTGATACGGCCCCAGGCCGGCGGCGGTGCGACGCCCATCACGCCAAAGAACGGCGCCAGCGGCAGATCGAGCCCCCACGGCAATCGGCCCACCATCCGCGTCCGGTCGAGGGGAATGTTGATCAATCGGAGTTCGTGGAAATCGTCCGGCAACGTGCCGGCAAGAGGGCGGATCAGGTTATAGCCCCAGTCCTGGCGCAGCCGGACGTCGAGGATTTCGACTTCCAGCACGTCGCCCGGTTCGGCGCCGGCAACCGCAACCGGGCCGGTCAGAATATGACCGGGCACCATCCGTTCGTTCCTGGCGTGGACATCGGCGAGTTCGGGCGGAACGTGAAACCGGCTGCGGTCCGGCACCACCTCGGGGCCGCCGCTGATCGTGTCGATGGTGACTTCGTCGCCGCTGGCGACGGTCAGGACGGGTTTGAGTTTCGCTTCGAAAAAGCCCCAGTGGCAGGTTTCGGGGCTGGAGTGCAGGTGATGATGGGCCATGACGGGGCTTCTGGTTGGGGCAGGGGTCGCGTATGACGCTGTACCAGACATTCCAGGGGGCCTCTCGTGTTTTTTTTCCTTTCCAAAACGCTCGGCATCATGCTGTTGCCGGCGAATTTCCTGATCGGCGCCGGCTTGCTCGGTGCGATCCTGCTGTTCACGCGGCTGGCGCATCTCGGCCGTAAGCTAGTCGTCGCTTCCCTCGTGCTTCTGGCGATATGCGGATACTCTCCGCTCGGAAAGCTTTTGCTCTACCCGCTCGAGCAGCGATTTCCGCCATGGGATGAGCAGCGCGGCGCGCCCGACGGCATTGTGGTCCTCGGGGGAGCAATCGACCCGGAGCTGTCGGCCGCGCATGGCAAGGCGCTGTTTACGCATGCGGCCGACCGTCTGGTAGCAGCCGCAATCCTTGCACGCCGATATCCACGTGCCCGCATCGTATATTCCGGTGGAAATGCCAACCTGGTTTCGGATGACGCCGTTAAGGAGGCCGACTTTGTCATTTCCACGCTTGAAAGCCTTGGCATTGCAAGGGAGCGATTGACGATCGAACGGCACTCACGCAACACCCAGGAAAATGCTGAGTTCTCCAAGGCGATCGCTAATCCGAGAGGCGGTGAGCGATGGCTGCTGGTAACCTCGGCCTTTCATATGCCGCGCTCGATCGGCCTGTTTCGCAAGGCCGGATTCGCCGTCGAGCCTTATCCGGTGGACTGGCGGGTCGGCGGGGCCGCCGATCTCCTGAAGTTTTCGCCGATCGCAGTTGAAGGATTCGAAGTCACTGATGTTGCCGTGCGCGAATGGATGGGTCTGACCGCCTATTGGGCGACCGGCAAGATCGACAGCTTGTTGCCGGGACCCGCTCAGAACTAGTAACTCGTCTTTGGGGACGTCGAAGCTCATGCTAACGTCGCGCGTGATAAAGCACGAACGTCGGAAGTTGATGAAATCGACGACGGTGGAGATGAGTGATCGACATCGAAGAGAGCCAAAAAACGACCCGTCGGGCAAATCAGACGCACCTCGCCCGTCGCACTTGTCCAGCCCTTCCGCGAAAAATATTTCGCTTCGCGATTTGGTAGACACAGATTTATTGATTCCAGCCGTCCCGCCTCGATCAGAGGGGCGGCTCGCGATCGTCACGAACGCGGGGCGGGATGCGGTGGACGCGGGTGGTGCAAGGGCGAATGCGCTTATCCCGCGGACGGCGAAGTCGTGTGGTCCTGACATCCCGACGCTGATGTCAAGCTCGTGAGGTGATGATCTTGCGGGCGACGGTGGCAAAAGAGCCCGGTCACCGGGGAGAGCTCGAGCCGTTAAAACCATTGCGCAGGGAAGGCCGGATCGATCCGGTGAACCTGTGGTGACTACACTCGTATGCTTTTCACTTTTGCATACGAGGCTGCGGGTGCATCAGACACCCGGCTTTCCCTGCGCCCTCTGTCTTCGGAGGGGCAAAGTCCATGCATCACTCGGGCGCAATCTGCGCCGCGGGACGGAACATGCGCGATCTGCCGGTCGCAACCACCGGGCAATCGGGCTAGGATCGCCCCTTTCCAGGCAGGCAGCCCAGCCGCGCCAAGCTTCCGGAGCCAACACCATGCAACAGCAAACCCCGCCCGAACAGTTTGACCTGGCCGGCATGGTGGCCGACCTCAACAGCCTGCTGCGGCTCAAGACCACGGTGATCGGCTTGAAGATGTTTGCCTCGGTAGAGGAGATGGCGGCGATACCGAAGATCAGGCGGCCCACGGCGGTTCACACCACCGACCAGATCGTCAGCATGGCGGCGCGGTTGGGATGGACTGTGGGCATCACGGCGGAAGACCTCGTCGGCGCACAGTGCCGCGCCGTGATCGGACTAGCGCCGCAGGACGAAAAGTGGCTTGCCGGCGAGGCCTATGTCGGCGTCTGGCACGAAAATGCGCAGGACGCGCGCAAGCGCCAGGAGGCGCTCGACGTTGTGCCCTTCGGCAGCTACCGCGCGATGGTGGTATCTCCGCTTGCCGGTGGCCGGTTAAACCCGCCGGATATTTGTCTGGTCTATGCGACGCCCGGACAGATGATCATCCTGATCAACGGCCTGCAATGGACCGGATACAAGAAGTTCGAATGGGGTGTGGTGGGCGAGACCGCGTGCGCCAATTCCTGGGGGCGCGCGCTCAAGACGGGCGAGCCGAGCCTTTCGCTGCCGTGTTATGCCGAGCGGCGCTATGGCGGCGTGCCGGATGAGGAGATGCTGATGGCCTTGCGGCCTTCGCATCTCGCCAAGGCCATCACAGGCATGAAAGCGCTTTCGAAGAACGGCCTGCGCTACCCAATCCCGCCCTACGGAATTCAGAGCGACGTGCGCGCCGGCATGGGCGTCTCCTATGCCAAGAAATGATCGAGCGACTAGCCGCGCATTTTAAACTCCCAGGCATCCAAGGAATCTAGAATGAAGCCTTCGTCGAAATTCGACATCGTTGTGTATGGCTCCAGCGGCTTCACCGGTCAGCTCGTCGCCGAATATCTCGCGGCCCACTACACCGGCCAAGGTACGCCGAAATGGGCGATGGCTGGCCGCAGCCTCGACAAGCTTGCCTCGGTGCGCGAGGCGATTGGCGCGCCAGTTGATATCGCCTTGATCAAGGCCGACGCCGATGATCCGGCCTCGCTAGAGGCGATGATCGACCAGACCAGTTCGGTGATCTCCACCGTCGGCCCGTATCAGCTCTACGGCTCCGAGCTGGTCGCGCTTTGTGCAGCCAGCGGTACCGATTACCTCGATCTCTGCGGCGAACCGGTGTGGATGCGTCAGATGATCGACGCACACGAGAACACGGCGAAATCGTCGGGCGCCAGGATCGTTTTTTCCTGCGGGTTCGATTCGCTCCCCTTTGAACTCGGCGTGTTCTTTTGTCAGGAGAATGCGAAGAAAGCCTGGGGTGCGCCGGCTGCGCGCGTCAAGGGCCGCATCCGCAACATGAACTTAGCCGTCTCGGGCGGCACCGCCGCGAGCACGCGGGCGAGCTTCGCCGCGGCTGCCAAGGATCTCAGCCAAGTCGCGATGCTCAGAGATCCGTTCGTTCTAACGCCTGGATTTGAGGGTCCAAAACAACCGCCGGGCAATAGACCTCTTCTCGATGAAGATCTCAAATCATGGACGGCGCCGTTTGCGATGGCGACCATCAATACCCGAAACGTGCATCGCTCAAATATGCTGTTGGGATTCCCTTATGGAAGGGATTTCGTCTACGACGAAATGATGCTCACCGGACCTGGAGAGCAAGGCGAAGCCAACGCCAGACGAATCGTCGCGGCCGTCAATGCCGAGAAGATGGGCTCCGGCGGACCGAAGCCGGGTGAGGGGCCCTCAAGGGAAGAGCGCGAGAAGGGCTCCTACGATCTCCTGTTTGTGGCGCTGGCGCCGGACGGGCGCCAGGTCCGTGTGGCCGTCAAGGGAAATTGCGATCCTGGTTACGAATCGACTTCAAGAATGATCTCCGAATGCGCGATTTGTCTGGGCGAAATGCCAGAGGTCAGTCCGGGTATCTGGACTCCCGGAGCAGCCATGGGCTACCGGCTGATCAAACGGCTCGTCGATCACGCGGGGATCACCTTCGCGTTGGAAAAATAAGCTTGGTTTTACGCCGCGCTGGTATTGGCCGTTGCTGCGATGGGAGAGCTTGCCTTGTAGCGCTGCGTGGCGGCGAACATGCCCCACAACGCGCCCAGCATCATCCAGAAGTGACGCCAGTGGTCGGTGTCGACGACAAAACTCTCGCCGACGGTGCCGAGAAACGCCGCGAAGATCGCAAGGTAGGTGCGCTGCCAGGGCACGGCTTCGAAGATGTGCCTAAATCCCATGATCACCGTCACAAACACCAACGCCGGATAGCAGACGCCGGCGATCCAGCCGCCGGACATGAAGGCGTTGAGGTAGGAGTTGTGGGTGTCCTCGGGAAAGTAATTGTGAAATTGCAGCGGACCGATGCCAAACGGCAGGTCGAGCGCCATATCGGCGCCGAGAATGTGCCGCCCGAAACGGCCGAAGCGGCCCTCGTCATAGCTTTGGTCGAAGCTCGCGCGCTGCCGGAACATTTCGCTGACCGAGTCGAACGACAGCAGAACGGCAAGAAGCATCAGCACGATGATGACCGCGACGACCGACATCACCACGATGCGCGACCGTTGCGCGGAAGTCTTGCTGGTCAGGACCATTAGCGCGAGCATGAAGGCCGATGTAATGGCAAGTCCGCCCCATGCCGCGCGCGAAAAGGCGAGCAGGATGGCAAGCGTCATGATGCCCAACGCCATCGCGCTGCGAATTGATTTTCGCAACCTGTCAGAGACCACGCTCTGCAGAGCGAAAAGGGTAGGAAGGATCAGGAACGCACCCAGCACGTTCGGATCCTTGAAAGTGCCGCGCGCGCGCTCGTAGAGCGTCAGCAGATCGTGGCCGCCGGGAATGAGGGCGAAATAGCCCGCTATGGCCGAGCAGGCCGCGATCAATGCGCCCGCCACCAGGCCGCGCCGAAGCATGTCCAGCCGAGCCGCGGTATCTTCCGAAATGACCATGGCAAAGAACATGACCGTGACCGCCATGTACCATGAGGTCGCGATCCAGCTTGCGATCTCGGGCTTGCCCATGAATGGAATGGCGCCGATGCAATAGCCGATATTGATCAGGAACAGCAGTGCGAGCAGCGGCATGAAGGCGAGCCGCAGCCGCAGACCAGTGGCAAAGAAAATGACGGCGGCGGTCAGCGTCATCAGCTCGTAAGGGCTCGGCTCGACGAAAACGATCGCGCCGCTGGCTCCGACCAGCCATACCAGCATGCGCTGCAGCGCCAGTACGCGCGGCGGCGATGTCATCGCCGAAGGAAAGTCCTCCGCTGTCGCCGCATACGCCATGGACGCACTCAACTCACGCAACCCGCACACAAGGCCTGACGCAGGATACTCAGGCTTTCTTCACTCTGGGCATGATCGGTCTGGATTTCCTCTGGCCATGCTCAGTAGGCATTCTCGTTCCTCGTCATCAGCGCCAACGGCGTCTTGAGGAGAATGTAGAGATCAAAAAGCACCGACCAATTCTCGATATAGTACAGGTCGAATTCGACGCGCTTCTGGATCTTCTCCTCATTGTCGATCTCGCCGCGCCAGCCGTTGATCTGCGCCCAGCCGGTGATGCCGGGCTTCACCCGGTGACGTGCGAAATAGCCGTCCACGGCTTCGTCGAACAGCCGGCTTTGCAATTTCCCCTGCACCGCATGCGGGCGGGGGCCAACCAGCGACAGATTGCTCTTGAACACGACGTTGAGGAGCTGCGGCAGTTCGTCGAGACTGGTCTTGCGGATGAAGCGGCCTACGCGGGTGACGCGGCTGTCGTTCTTGGTCACGACCCTTGCGGCCATCGGATCGGCCTGATCGTGGTACAGCGAGCGGAATTTGAAGACGTCGATGCGCTCGTTGTTGAACCCGAAACGCTTCTGGCGGAACAGCACCGGACCCGGACTGTCGAGCTTGACGGCAAGCGCAACCAGCGCCATTACCGGCGCGGCCAAAAGCAGGATAAGGGCGCCGACGAAGTGATCGAACATCCACTTCATCACCATATCCCAGTCGGTAATCGGCGCCTCGAACACATCGAGCGTCGGGACCTTGCCGAGATAGGAATAGGAGCGGGGACGAAAGCGCAATTTGTTGGTGTGGGCGGAGAGCCGGATATCCACCGGCAGCACCCACAACTTCTTCAGCATCTCGAGAATTCTAGTTTCCGCCGAAATCGGCAGCGCGAACAGCACGAGGTCGACGCGGGTGCGTCGTGCGAATTCGACGATATCGTCGACCTTGCCAAGCTTTGGGCTGCCGGCGCAGGTATCAAGCGCGCGATTGTCGTTACGATCGTCGAATACGCCGAGAACGTCGATATCGGAATCCTCCTGAACCTTGAGCGCTTCGATCAGCTTCTCGCCGCTCTGGTCCGAGCCGACTACGACCGTGCGGCGGTCGAGCCGACCCTGGCGCGCCCAGCGCCGGATCAATGCGCGCAGGAACAGGCGTCCAGCCACCAGGGCCGCCAGACCCAAAAAGAAAAATGCTGAAAGCCAGAGCCGCGATATCTCGCCGCCGAGTTTTGCGAAGAAGGATACGCCGATGAAAAGCAGGAACACGAACGCCCACGATGAGATCATCCGCGTCATCTGACGAAGCTGGCCGCGAAAAATCTGGACGTCGTAAATTTCGGCAGCCTGAAAGCAGATCACCGCGGTCAAGGTCATGCCGAAGATGGCCTCAACATATTCCCAGCGAAATCCGGCGAGAGGAGCCATATATCCTAGATAGAGCGCGATGCCGATCATGCTCAGCATCACGAAGTCGGCGAGGCGAACCACTCCCGTTATCACGATCGGCGAGTAGGCCCGGCGCACTTTTTGACCGGCGACGACAAGCGCGGCTTGCGACAGCCGACGGCGCCGTTCGATCCGAGGGCGTCCGGCAGTGGCGGCAGCCGAGGCTGCGGCGTCGGCGTCTAACATCGAGTGTGCGTTAACCGGTTCCACTGTCATCAATGCGTTCTTGCACGGGCATTTAATCATGCGCGCGCCGGGGCGGAATTCCCCGCCTCACGGCTTAGAGGACAAATCGGAAGAAACGGTTATCGCGGTAAATGACGGTTAACGGGCCGCAAACGCCTCGTGGTAACCGGCCAGGACCCCTTCGACCATGGCTTTTTGCGAAAAGTGCATGAAGATCCGTTCGCGGAGGGATTTGGCGCGAGCGGTAGCTGCAGCGTGACCGTCGAGCGCGGTCTCGATCGCGTCCGCCATCGCGCCGACCGAGTTGGGCGCGAATAATGCGTCAGTGTGTTCCCCGAATATCTCAGGGATCCCGCCGACATTTGCCGCGATCATCGGAACTCCGGCCGCGGCCGCTTCGATCACGACGTAGGGCATCGAATCCCCGCGCGATGGAACGACCAGCAGTTTGCCTTTGGCGAAGCCGTCGCGCGCCTTGACGTGACCGATGAAGCGCACCGCTCCGCCAAGACCGTGCGTTTCAACTTGCGCCTTGAGTGAACCGACCTCTTCGCCGTCCCCGGCCAGCGTCAGCGTTACGGCCTTGCCGTCGGCGCGCAGCCGCGCCACAGCGTCGATCAGAAGGTCGGCGCCCTTGATGTGCCTGAACTCGCCGACATAGACGATGTCGGTGGCGTCCGACGCGAGAGCGACGGGATCGAATTCCTCGGCGGTCACACCGTTGAAGACGCAACGCACCAGTCCTCTGGCCGGCGTGCCGATGGTGCGCTGATAGGTATTGCGCGCGAAAGCGCTCTCAAACAGGAACAGTTCGGTGCTGTTCATCAGAGCGCGTTCGAGGCGACTGTAGAACGCGCCCTTCCACGTGCTCAGCGGATAATGCAGCGAGCCGCCATGCGGTGTGTAGACGCGAATGGAGTGTTTTGATCGGGCCTTCATGCGAATGAAGGCACCGGCCTTCGCGCCATGTCCGTGGATCACGTCCGGCTTTAAGCGCCAGATCAGGTACATGAAATTTGCCCATACCAGGAGATCGGCGGGATGGGGTTCGCGGTGAATCGCGACCCGTCGAACGCCAAGCTTGAGACAGGGCGCGATCTCGGACAGCGCGGCCTGCGCACGTGTGCCGCCGGTCAGACCGTCGGCGATGATGCCGACATGGTGACCGCGATCGGCCTGTCCATTGGCCAGATCCAGGATATGTCGGAAGATCCCGCCGACCGGTGCGCGCACCGCGTGCAGAATACGAAGCGGCTGGTCTGATGTCGTGGACATGCCTTCAGAACCAGCGTTCGCCGACGAGGATGGTGTCGCCGGGACTGAGCGGAGTGCCGAGCGGCACTATGGCGCGCTGTGAACCGGAATGGTCGGTGTGGGTCAGCGTCACCTGATCGCGTTTGGCGCGGGGTGAGAAGCCGCCGGCGATCGCCACTGCGCTTTCGACGCTCATGTTGGGCACGTAGGGGTATTGGCCGGGGCGGCGACTTCGCCGAGGATGAAGAACGGCCGGTAGGTTTCGACCTCCACCGCCACCGAAGGGTCGCGGATATAGCCGTTGCGCAGTTTGGCCGAGATCTCCGCGGCAAGGCCCGCCGGCGTTCGTCCACGTGCACTCACTGCGCCGATCAGCGGCATGGTGATGGCGCCGCCGGCGTCGATGGCATAGGTATTGGTAAGGCCCTCCTGGCCGTAGACCACGACCCGCAGCCTGTCGCCGGCATCCAGATGGTAGGCAGTGTCGTGGGCCACCGGCATCGGCGCGGCCGCATAGACGGCAGGTGCTGCGGCGTAAGCGTTTCGCGGCGAGGCGGCAAAGCTTGCGTGCAGCGCGCTGATGGCGCCGCCGGAATCGGCCACGGCCGGCGCGGGCGCTGAACGATAGGGCTGGCCGTAGGCCATGTAGTCGAGATCGCTGCGCGGCGCGCTCGCAACCGGTGCAGCCGTCTGCATGCAGCCCGACAGGACGAGCGCGGCAAATAGACAGACTATTTCGGCGCGTACGCCTCGCATCGGACAACCCACGGGCATTTATTGATTCCGATTAAGGACTTTCATGGTTAACAAAACATGACCGAGGCGAGCGGGAACTCTGCAAAGCGCCGCGAAACCCGGTGAATTAACCGCGCCGCAACCTTAATGGAGTGTAATCACCGCACGTCCGGTAAAGTCGTGGCGTCCGTGGGGAGTGTGCGATGCGTTTAGCGTTCTGGCGTTCGAGCAAGGATGGGACGGAGGGTAAAGAATCCGTCTCCGAGCCTACGCCGGTCGTCTACAAGCCGATCGCTGCTTTTGAGTCGGGCGAGCTGGATTTGCGGGCGATTGGCGGGGCGCTTGCGCGGAAGCGGAGCTGGATCATCATCCCGACCGTCCTGGCCGCCGCGCTCTCGGTCACCGCCGTCAACATGGTCACCCCGCGATTTAAATCGGAAGCTCGCATCCTGATCGACGGGCGAGAAAACGTCTTCCTGCGGCCCAACGGCGAACGCAACGAAGATCGCAATGCGCTCGATCCCGAAGCAGTCACCAGTCAAGTACAACTGTTGTTGTCGCGCGATCTCGCACGCGAAATCATCAAGAAGAACAAACTTGCGGAGTTGCCGGAATTCGATCCGGTTTTGCGCGGCCTGTCGCCTCTCAGGTCGTTGCTCGCCCTCGTCGGGATCGGTCGCGATCCGGTTTCGCTGACGCCGGAAGAGCGGGTGCTCGACGCTTATTATGATCGTTTCACCGCCTATGCCGTCGACAAATCGCGCGTCGTTGTGATCGAATTCCAATCACGCGACCCGGAGATCGCGGCTCGGGTCGCCAATTCGATCGCCGACGGCTATCTGGTGCTGCAGCAAGCCGCGCGGCGCGACCAGGCCAAATCGGCGGGCCAATGGCTATCAGGCGAAATCGATGATCTGCGCAAGCGGGTCGCCGAGGCGGAATCCCGCGTCGAGGATTTTCGTTCGAAATCGAGCCTGTTCGTCGGCACCAACAACACCACGCTGTCCAACCAGCAAATGGGTGAACTCAACACGCAATTGAATAACGCCCGTGCGTTGAAGTCTGACGCGGAATCGAAAGCGCGGCTGATCCGTGAGATGCTTCAAAGCGGCAAGCCGATCGAAGCTTCCGAAGTGCTCAATTCCGAACTGATCCGCCGGCTCACTGAACAGCGCGTGACGCTGCGGGCCCAGCTGGCCGAGCAGTCGTCGACCTTGCTCGACGGTCATCCGCGCATCAAGGAGCTGAAGGCGCAGCTTGCTGATCTCGACCGGCAGCTTCGCGAGGAGGCGAGCAAGATTTCACGCTCGTTGGACAATGATGCGCGCATCGCCAGTGGCAGGGTCGACTCGCTCGTCGCGAGCCTCGATCAATTGAAGAAACAGGCCAGTTCGACCAACGGCCAGGATGTCCAGCTTCGCGCGCTGGAACGTGAAGCCAAGGCCCAGCGCGACCTCCTTGAGTCCTATCTTGCAAAATACCGCGAGGCCAACACCCGCGAGAACATCGAGGCGGCGCCGGCGGATGGCCGGATCATTTCGCGCGCCAGCGTTTCCAACAGCCCGGCCTATCCGAAGAAGCTACCGATCGTGCTGATCGCAACATTAGCGACCCTGATGCTCTCTACCGGCGCAATCGTGACCGGCGAGTTGCTGCGTATGACTGCGCCTCGCGCGGTGGCGGCTTTTGCTTCAACACCGGCACCGGGGCGCCCAATCGCGGCTGCGGCATACGTCCGTTCAGAGCCGCCCGAACCTCTCTCTCATATGCCGGCTGCGGATATCGCGCCCGAGTTCACCGAAATTGAACGCCTTGCCGCCGACTTGCGCGATGCCGGCGCGGCCGCGCGCAAGATCACCGTGCTCGGTACTGCCTCGGGCGAGAGCGTTACCTTGACGGCTTTGACGATTGCGCGCCTGATCGCGCGTAGCGCGAAAGTCGTGGTCGTCGATTTGGCGGCGCCCCCGGCTACTATCTCCGCGATATCGGTAGATCCAGATGCGCCGGGCCTGGCGGAATTGATGCTGGGAGAAGCCTCATTCTCGCAGATCATTACCCGCGACCGGCTTTCGCGGGTTCACCTCGTGAACGCGGGGCGGCCCGGCTTCGACCACGCTTTGCTGCAATCGCCACGGCTCGGACTTGCGATCGACGCGCTGCTGCGGGTCTACGACCATGTGCTGCTTGATGCCGGCTCCGCCTCCGATCTTCCGGCGGAGCTGTTGACCGCACAGGCGCGCGCCGTGGTGGTGCCTGATGCTTCGATGGCCGCCGATGCCCGCAACCTCATGTGCGATCAGCTGAGGGCGGTCGGCTTCGATGAGGTAACGATGCTGAGCAAGCCGGTGCCTCCCTCCGATGCGGTCGATCCGGGCCCGCGCGTCGTGGCCGCCTGACCCAATCAAATACGGCCGGAGAAGCTCGCTTCAGCCCAGCACGCGGCGCAGCCCTTCCGCGATGTTTAAAAGTGCTGGACTGTGCTTTATCAAATACTTGGCGCGATTGAAGCTTGACATTGCGGCGGCAACCATGACGCCACGCCGGCTGAGCGGGATGAAGCAATCGAAAATGGGCTCATTGCTCTTGCAGAAGAGCCGCTTGTAGTCGTCCAATCCGACGCCCAGATCGAGGGCGCGATATCCTTGTTCGGCGTAGTGGTCGATAATGTCGCGGATCAGGATCAGGCCGGGGCTGTAGCGAGAGTTACCTGATATCGTATAGGTATTGAACATCATCGAAAAACGCTGACCGTCGGCGACACCGGCGAAGACTGCGATGACTTCATCGTCGCATTCCAGCGCATGGATGTCGATAATGCGACCGCCATTTGACATCCGTTTCATGCAGGCGTCGCGAATGAAATCTTCGACACCGGGCTCTGCGAATACGTTGGGCAGTTTTTGCTCGGCCATACGTTGCGGCTTGATCCGGAAGAAGGCATCGAGCAGGCGCCGGATGTCGGCATCCTCGGTGGCGACGTGGTATCGATAACCGGGCAGCACCTTGAGTTTGCGCTCTTTGGCCTTGAAGCGCCGGCGTAAGGAATGACTGACCCGCGCCGTCGGAGAGGCGTTCGGCACGATGGTCATCGCCGGGCAGTCGTTGGCGGAGGCCTGACGCGGCAGCAGCGCCATCGGGTTCGGCTGGTCCTGCCATCGGAGCGGCTGCTGATTGAACGCCAACACGTCGGCGTTGGCGTGCTCACCTATCGCAGATATCAGCGCGTCGAGATCGGCTCGGATTGCCTCCGTGGCGAAGTCGCGGTCCCAAAGCGCCATGTTGAAGGTAGCATGCTTGCCGCCCATGAAATATGCGATGCGAACACCGTGCGACGGGGCGAGCGCGAGAGGAAGCAGGAGCAGCGGCCGACGGTCGCGGTCATAAGCTATGACGATGAGAGGCCGAAGGCCCTCGCGCGTTCCCACCTGCTGTTGCCACGGACGCAGGAAATCGAACCTTTGATAGGGCGTGGAGAGATGTTGCGGGTTTTCGAGGCCGCGCCAGATTGCTTCGGCCTGGCCAAGGTCGTCGAGAAAATCGATTTTGGCGACACGGCCTGTCCTTGACCATGCTGGCACATCGGCCGTCCGGCTTTCGATAGCGGCAGCCAAGGTCATCGCAAAGCCCGTCTACAGGAATTTATTGACTCTTTTCAACCTCGGCGACTTTTGCAAAGAAGTGTCAACAAAGAGTAATGACGGCCTGGCGGTATTTCCACCGCGTTAGAGCGCCTTCCGGACAAAGAAATGGGCTCGGGCACAAGAAAGGCCGCCGACTTGCAAGTTGCGCGTGTTAGTTATTGGGCCACAGGCAGCTCTACGGAAAAGCGCGCTGAGAGGCGAGACGTTGCCATCTGACATCCTGACGAACCTAAGACTGGAGCTCGCCTATTTCACTGGGCGTGGGTGGTTGAAGCGGCACGGCGCCGGCGTCATCCTGCGATTTGAGCGCGTTCGCCCGCGTCGCGCGGCGCGATTTCAGCCGCAAAAATCCCATGAAATCACGCCGAGATTTCTCGATCGGACAATCCGCGCTTTGAAGCGGTGGAAATACGATATCGTTTCGATCGACGAAGTCTGCCGAAGGGCGGTCGCGCCGGACTCGCGGCGACGGTTTGTCTGTCTGACGTTCGATGGCGGCTACAAGGACGTGGTGATTTCGGCCTACCCGGTGTTGTCGCGACATGGCGTTCCCTTCACCTTATACGTCCCGACGGCATTCCCGGACGGAATCGGTGAAGCCTGGTGGCTAGCGCTCGAGTGGGTGATCGCGCGCGAAGGTCGCGTGAGCCTCGTGATGGGCCGCGAGGAAAGGCATTTCGATATCCCGGGCACCGCCGAAAAATATCAGCTCTATGATCTGCTGTTTCGCTGGATGCGCTCGCTCGCCCCGGCGGACCTTTCGGCCGCCATCAGGGATCTCTGTACGCGCTACGCCGTTGACCTCGCAGCGCTCTCGCGCGAGGCGTCACTGGACTGGGACGATATCGCAACCCTTGCGGCCGACCCGCTGGTGACGCTTGGAAGCGCAACGGTGAACTATCCGGTCCTGTCAAACTTGAAAGACGCGACCGCATTGCGCGAGATGACGATGGGCCGGGCGGTCACCGAGGCTGCGTTCCGACGCGACGTCAGGCATTTCGCCTATCCCTTTGGCGATCGGACTTCGTGGCGCCGAAAACATTCGGTGATGGCGGAAGAGGCTGGTTTCGTCAGTGCCGTGTCGGCTATCCCCGGCGTCGTGGAAGCCGAAAGCCGGACCAGTCTGTATGCGCTTCCGCGCATCGCCTGGGATGGCCGGCAGCGCTCGCTACGTGCCATGCGTGTGATCCTCTCAGGCAGCACATTCTCCCCGACATGAAGCTCGCGTGAAATTGGCCTACTTTATGTCCGGCCGCGACATCCAGCTGATGATCGGCATCGCGGGCAGCACCCATCCGATGCCGGCCACAACATAGAATATGGCCTGCGCCAGCCCGGAATTCGCCAGCCACGGCGTCTGCGCGATCGTCATTCCCATCAGCGACCACACCGCGACCAGCAGCAATAGTGCGACGGCTCCGAGGAATTTTCGGGTGCGTATCTTCATGGTGGAAATATGCAACTCGCTCGGGATGTGCACCTTGCGCGCGGGAAGGGGCGGACTATAAGGAGCGCGCAAATTCAATCAAGCGCAGCATTGATGACCGGTACAATAGTCAATCAAGTTTCACGCGACCGCCTCGTTCGCGGCTGGCTGATATCGATCGCCGCATTGATTGCGATCATGGTGCTGGTTGGCGGCGCCACGCGGCTGACTGAATCGGGGCTATCGATCGTCGAATGGAAGCCGGTCACCGGTGTGTTGCCGCCGCTTGACGCCGAACAATGGACGCGGGCTTTCGACGCCTACAAGACCATCCCGCAATACCGTCAACTCAATGCGGGGATGAGTCTCGAAGAGTTCAAGACAATCTTCTGGTGGGAATGGAGCCACAGGTTGCTCGGGCGCGTGATCGGCGTGGCCTATCTGCTGCCGTTCCTCTACTTCCTCTGGCGCGGGTTTTTCGGGGGTGAACTGCTGCGGCGGCTATGGCTGATCTTCGGCCTTGGCGCGCTGCAGGGCGCGGTCGGCTGGTGGATGGTGGCATCGGGCCTTTCGCAGCGGGTCGAGGTTTCCCAATATCGGCTCGCCACCCATCTGGTGCTCGCGCTCCTGATTTTTGCAACCATCATCTGGACGTTGCGCCGTCTGGGAGACCGGGCGCCGCAGGCCGCGCCGTCACGGCTGAAAATCACGGCCATCGCCCTGCTGATGCTGACGTTCATCCAGCTCTATCTCGGTGCGCTGGTTGCGGGCCTGCGCGCGGGCATGATCTACAACACCTGGCCGGAAATTGACGGCGGGCTGATTCCGAGCGCCGCACGGCTCTTCGTCGACGTGCCGTGGTGGCGCAACCTGTTTGAGAATACGCTGACGGTTCAGTTCGAGCATCGCATGGTCGCCTACGCACTGTTCGTGACCGCGGTCCTGCATGCGGCGGATGCGGTCGTTTCGCGTGCCGGTAGATCGGCGGTCGTCGGAGCCTTGTGGTTGGTGGGCGCGGTCACAATGCAGGCGACGCTCGGCATTCTCACGCTGCTTCATCAGGTTCCGCTGGACCTTGCGATCAGCCATCAGGCCGTTGCGATCGTTGTGCTGACACTGGCGGTGCTTCAAGCGGAACGATTGGCTGGCAGGCGATCAGAGCAAGCGCCGCAAAAGACGATCCAGCCGGTCAACGCAAGCCGGCTGAGCTGACTGCTCCGCACAACCTCATCCCTAGCAATAGCCGTAAACGCCGCAGGCATAGGGGAGGCGATACCAATAGCTGAGATTGGGCCCGCCATAATAGGGATGATACTCGTAGGAAAAGTTCGTCCCGTAATAGCCCGGAAGCGCCGAAGACCCGGGAAGCAAGGGCGTGCGGGGCGGGATGCGGAGATAGGGCATGCTCTCGTCAGACGGCGTGAAGAGGAGGTCCGACTCCCGTTCGACACGCACTTGGCGGCCATGAACAGGCGGCGCTTTTCCATAAACCTGCGTTCCGGACCGCGGCAGGTCGGCGGCGGCGGCGGACCCGAGTCCAAAAGTCACCGCAGCAAGTGCCATCATCCAGCGCAACATGGTTCGGCTCCGAATCATCCGACGTGATTCAATGCCACCTTATGCCGTAACGAGTGTTAACGAGAGCTTTGAGGCTGCCGGCTCAATGAAAGATTCGGGCTGACGGTCCAACTGCGCCGCGAAGACGCCTCCGGATCACCTCCTATGCGCTCAACGCCTGGTCAAGGTCCGCAATCAAATCTTCCTTGTCCTCGATCCCGATCGACAGCCGCACCACGTCGGGCGCGGCGCCCGATTTGATCTTGGCGGCATCGTCGAGCTGGCTGTGGGTGGTCGACGCCGGGTGAATGACCAGCGAGCGCGTATCGCCGACATTGGCCAGATGCGAGAACAGTTTCAGATTCGACACCAGATTGACGCCCGCGTCATAGCCGCCCTTCAGGCTGAAGGTGAACACCGCGCCGGCTCCCTTCGGAGCATATTTGCGCGCGAGATTGTTGTATTTGTCGCCCATCAATCCGGCGTAGTTGACGGAGGCGACGGCCGGATGCGCCGACAGCCATTCCGCAATCGCCTTGGCGTTTTCGCAATGCTTTTGCATGCGCAATGGCAGCGTTTCGATGCCGGTCAGAATGAGAAATGCGTTGAACGGCGAGATCGCAGGACCCAGGTCGCGGAGGCCAAGCACGCGGCAGGCGATCGCAAACGCGAAATTGCCGAAGGTCTCCTGGATCTTGATGCCGTGATATTCGGGCCTCGGCTCGCTTAGCATCGGGTATTTGTTGTCCTTCGACCAGTCGAAGGTGCCGGCATCGACGATGATGCCGCCAATCGAGTTACCATGGCCGCCCAGGAATTTTGTCAACGAATGCACGACGATGTCCGCGCCGTGGTCGATCGGGCGGATTAGATAAGGCGTCGCCAGGGTGTTGTCGACAATCAGGGGTACACCGGCCTTGCGGGCGACGGCAGCGATCGCCTCGATGTCGGTGATGCTGCCGCCCGGGTTCGCGATCGACTCGATGAAGATCGCCTTGGTGTGCGGCGTGACCGCGCGTTCGAAGCTGCCGATGTCATCGGGGTCGGCCCACATCACGTTCCAGCCAAAGCTCTTGAAGGCGTGGGTGAACTGGTTGATCGAGCCGCCGTAGAGTTTGCGCGCCGCGATGAATTCGTCGCCGGGATTGAGCAACATCTGGAACACGACGACCTGCGCGGCATGGCCCGAAGCCGTCGCGAGCGCCGCCGTTCCGCCTTCTAGGGCGGCGACGCGCTCTTCCAGCACGGCCTGAGTCGGATTTCCGATCCGGGTGTAGATATTTCCGAATGCCTGAAGTCCGAACAGCGAGGCGGCGTGATCGGCGTCGTTGAACACGAAAGATGTGGTTTGGTAGATCGGCGTTGCCCGTGCGCCGGTAGTGGGATCGGGCTGGGCGCCGGCGTGCACGGCGAGGGTGGAAAAGCCGGGCGGACGATCGGTCATGCTTGCTTCCTATTCTGCCTTATTTTTCGAACCATTGCCGCCATGCTGGAGTCGACAGTGTTCGCCGTCAAGGCGGCTTCGGGGCTACGTTTTCGAAACGGTTGTGCTTCGCGCCGAAACAAGGGTTTGGCATCTGCGTCAAATGAGGTCGTTCCTGTTCTTGGCGGCGCGATCGGAGGCGGCGGTTTGGCCGCCACCGACGCTCGTTCGGTTCAAGGACAACCGCATACCGTGAGTCGGCATCGGCGCGCGCTTCGAGCTCAGCGTGCGCGAATTGACGCCCATCCAGGAGATTTCAGAGGATAACCTTCCGTATTCGATTTTCGGGCAGCGGTTCATCACCACTTTGATGCCGGCCGCTTCCGCCTTTTCGGCTGCGGCATCGTCGCGCGCCCCGAGCTGCATCCATATGACCTTCGGTGGTGGCGTCATCTTCAATGCTTCATCGACAACCGGCATGATGTGGCTCGAATTGCGGAAGATATCGACCATGTCGACGGGGCGGCCGATGTCGAGCAACGATGCGACGAAGGGTTTTCTGAGCAGGCTTTTGCCGACATGGCCGGGATTGACCGGGATCATGTCATAGCCGCGCTGCGCGAGATATTTGAAGGCGAAGTAACTCGGGCGCACATTCACCGGCGAGGCCCCGACCATCGCAATGGATTTGACGCCGTTGAGGATCGCGCGGATGTAATTGTCGTCGTAGGCGTCATGGTTCATTGCAAAATGTCCTGGCTTCTCATGGCGAGAAGACGCGCGCTGCGCCGTCCCAAACCAGGAGGCTTCATCCTTCGAGGCGCGCAAAGAGCGCGCTCTTCAGGACGAGGCATCTACTCGTCCCGCCATTTCGGCTCGCGCTTCTCGATAAAGGCACCGATGCCTTCCTCGGCGTCGCGCGCCATCATGTTTTCAGTCATTACCTCTGCCGCGTAACGATAGGCCGCTGCAAGGCTCATCTCGGCCTGACGGTAGAATGCGGCCTTGCCGATCTTGATCGTATAGGCGGATTTGAGCGCGACCTTTTGAGCCAGCGCGATCGCCGCATCGCGCTCGGTACCGGCCGCCACGACACGGTTGAGGAGTCCGATATCTCGGGCGGTCGCCGCCGAGATTGGTTCGCCCGTCAGCAGCATTTCCATCGCCTGCTTGCGCGGCACGTTGCGTGAAAGCGCCACCATCGGCGTCGAACAAAACAGTCCGATATCGACGCCGGGCGTGGCAAAGGTTGCCGTCTCGGAAGCAACCGCCAGATCGCAGCTTGCCACCAACTGGCATCCTGCGGCGGTTGCAACCCCTTGCACCGCAGCGACAACGGGCTTCGGCAAATGCACGATTGCCTGCATCATCGCACTGCAGGCGGTCATGATCTTTTCGAAATAGGCGCGGCCGCCGTCGGCGTCGGCGCGCCTGGCGGTCAGTTCCCTCATGTCGTGGCCGGCGGAGAAGGCCGGACCATTGGCCGCAATGACCACCGCGCGTACAGCGGCATCGTCCTGAATTTCCCTGAGCATGGCATCAAGCCGCGCGATCAAGCCCTCGGACAGGCTGTTGCGGGCTTCCGGCCGATTGAGCGTGATGACGGCGACGCTGCCAAGCTGCTCGCGCAGGAGGATGGGGGATTGCGGCGCAGAGGCGCGCGCGGTTTGGCTCGTCATCGACATATCCACTTGATATCAACTGGGGCCGAATATTTCAGCTTAATGTAGCAAACGGTGCGAGGCGAGGGCAGGCGAGAAACATGTCAATTGCACGAATGAACGTGGCCGAACTTGTGGAGTTCCTTCATGCCGAATTTCCCCAGGCATTCCGGAACGGCGACATCCAGATCGAAAGTGCTGACGGGACCTCATGCCGGCTGCGGCAGCGCTACAGCGAGCAGATGCTTCGTCCGGGCGGCACGATCTCCGGGCCTACGTTGATGGCTCTGGCCGATTTCGCCATGTATGTGGTGCTGCTGTCGGCGATTGGTCCTGTGGGGCTTGCGGTCACGACAAACCTTAACATCAACTTCCTGCGCAGAGGCGCGCCGGGGCAGGACGTGCTGGCAGCGGCAAAATTATTGAAGCTGGGCAAGCGGCTTGCTGTTGGCGAAGTTAATCTGCTTTCAGGCACGTCACCCCATCCCATAGCCCATGTGACTGCGACCTATTCCATTCCAAAGACTTGACGTTTTTGATGGTAATATAAGACCATAATTGTAACCGTATGTTTTTGCTAAGAAAATTAACGCAACGAAGCATTGACGATCGCGCGGGACCTCTCTAGAACCCGCGCAGTTCGGCGCGACATGCGCCTTTTCCCTTTTTCACGGATTTTCTCCTCATGAAAACGTTTTCGGCCAAGCCAGCCGAGGTGACGAAGAAGTGGGTACTGATCGACGCCAAAGGTTTGGTGGTCGGCCGGCTCGCCTCATTGGTCGCGATGCGCCTTCGCGGCAAGCACCTTCCGACCTACACGCCCCATGTCGATTGCGGCGACCATGTCATCATCATCAACGCGGCTCACGCCGTGCTGACCGGACGCAAGCGCGACAACAAGGTCTACTACAACCACACCGGCTTTATCGGCGGCATCAAGCAGCGCACGGCAAAGTCCATACTCGAGGGGCGCTTTCCGGAGCGCGTGGTCGAGAAGGCCATCGAGCGCATGATCCCGCGGGGACCGCTGGGCCGCGTACAGCTCGGCAATTTGCGCGTATACCCCGGGCCGGACCATCCGCACGAAGCCCAGCAGCCCGAAACCCTGGACGTTGCTTCGATGAATCGCAAGAACATGAGGGCCGCATAAGATGTCCGATACCATGCAGTCGCTCGATCAATTGTCGCAGCTCAAGTCGGCCACTCCGGAAGCGCCGAAATATGTCAAGAAGGTCGACAAGTACGGCCGTGCCTATGCCACCGGTAAGCGCAAGGACGCCGTCGCCCGTGTCTGGATCAAGCCCGGCGCCGGCAAGGTGACGGTCAATACCCGCGAAGTCGAAGTCTATTTCGCGCGTCCGGTGTTGCGGATGATGATTCAGCAGCCGCTGATCGCGGCCGCGCGCGCCGGCCAGTATGACGTGATCTGCACCGTGACCGGCGGCGGCCTGTCCGGCCAGGCCGGCGCGGTGCGTCATGGCATTTCCAAGGCGCTGACGTATTTCGAGCCGGATCTTCGCAGCATTCTCAAGAAGGGCGGCTTTCTCACGCGCGACTCGCGCGTGGTCGAGCGCAAGAAGTACGGCCGCGCAAAGGCGCGCAGGTCGTTCCAGTTCTCGAAGCGCTAACTGCTTCGTTAGAATTTGCCGCGACCGCGGAATATTCTGGAAAGTGAAAGCGTCCGCTAGCGGACGCTTTTTCTTTGCGCATTTTAACGATGAGTTGACGCAGTTTTTGCCGAAAACTTGCAACCCGAAGCAAACGGATTGCCAACGCGGCGGCCCTAACGTGTGAGGTGGCGACGGCAACCTCTTGCTTCGGCCGCGCCCGGAATTCGGCATCACAACCGTCCGGTGACACCATGACGCTCGATACTTCCACGCTCTACACGGTTGCCACGATGATCGCAGCCTTGCTGGGAGCCATGCTGCTGTTCTTCGGATATCAGGAGAAGATTTCAGCGTTGAAATGGTGGGGAAGCGCCTACCTGCTGGGTGCCGCGTCAGTGGCGCTCTGGACACTGGCGGGCTCCATGCTGGGAGGTATGCTGTCGCTGGCGCTCAACGCCGTCGGCTTTTTTACTTGCGGCATGGTCTGGAATGCGTCGCGCTTGTTCCACGGCCGCAAGCCCATTTTGCCGGGGCTGGTTCTTGGCGCCCTGGCCTGGATTGCCGCCGCCATGACGCTCCCGCCTGAGGCGTCGGCGATGCGCCTGACGATTGGCGCCGGCATTGTTGCCGTCTACGCGGCCCTGACGGCTACCGAGCTGTGGTCGGAGCGGCGGGGGACCCTGCAAAAGCGATGGCCCGCGGTCGCGGTGCCGGTGCTGCACGGTTTTGTGCTGATGCTGCCGATCCTGCTCGGCGACCTCCTGCACCCGCATGATCGTGCGTTCGACGGCAGTATCTGGGTTACTGTGTTTGCGGTCGAACTTGTTCTTTACGCCGTCGGCACTGTGTTCCTGATCTTCATGCTGGTGTCGGAACGCGCCGTGACGGTGCACAAGAACGCGGCCTCGGTCGATCCGCTGACGGGCATGTTCAATCGCCGTGGCTTTGCGGAAGCCTGCGCGCGGGTCATCGAGCGCGAGGCCCATGCAGGCCGCCCGGTGACCGTGTTGATCTTCGATATAGATCATTTCAAGTCGATCAATGATCGCTTCGGCCATCCCGCGGGCGACGAGATTCTCAAGCTGTTCTCGGCCGTCGTGGTCAGCAATTTGCGCATCAGCGATCTTTCGGCGCGAATTGGCGGCGAGGAATTTGCCGCGCTCTTGCCGTGTCCGCTGGATGAGGGAGTCGTTGTGGCCGAGCGCGTTCGCGAGGCTTTCGAGGCCTCCGGGATCGTGTGCGACGAGGGGCCGGTCGATACCACCGTCAGTATCGGCGTAGCCGGCGGGCCGGCCGGCACCGAACTGGAGGTGCTTCTTGCGGCGGCCGATACCGCGCTCTACCAGGCCAAGCGCAGCGGCCGCAATCGTGTCGAGGCGGCGGTAGAGCTGCCGCTGTCACTGGAGAATTGGCGGCGAAAGACTGCCGCCAACGCGCGTCCGCCGCAAGCTGTGCCCGGCATGCCCCGGCTCGCTTAAGTGAGCGTAACGGCGGAAGTAACCCGCCGTTTACCATTCGATTCATATGATCGCGGCCATGGAGTCGTTCCGTAGACGCAATCCGCAAGCAGACCTGATGTGGCTGGAAGCGGCTGCCGCATCCGCGCGAGGCGGCTTTGGTTGCATGTTTTCCACGTCGGAAGAATACGAGACGGCACTGATTACCGAACGCCGTGCCCAGCGCCGTTACGACCAGCGACGAAGCCGCTGGCCGGCCATCATATTCTTCGGCTGTACGATAATGGTCGCCGGTGCGGTGCTGCTGTTGAACTAAGCTGTCGCGAACGTGATTGGGATGGGGCGCCGGGAGGCGCCTTTTTCTTTTTGAAGGGCTGGGCTAAAGACAAGTGTTCCAAAACCAGAGGCCGAAAATCCAGATGATCACCGAAATCGCGCAAATCGACGTCAAGCCCGGCACCGAAAAGGAATTCGAGGCCGCGGTCGCCAAAGCGCGCCCGCTGTTCCTCCGCGCCAAGGGTGGCAGGGGCATAGAACTGCACAAATCGATCGAGAAGCCGTCGCGCTACCGGCTGCTGGCAAAATGGGACACGGTGGAAAATCACACCGTTGATTTCCGAGGCTCCGAAGACTTCCAAGCCTGGCGCGGGCTGGTTGGTCAATATTTTGCCGCACCTCCGGAAGTCGAGCACACTCAGACGGTGTTGACGTCCGACTGAACGGCAGCAGTTGCGTTTTTGTCAGGCCGGCACGAAGCTGGTCTCGGCTTCATCGGCCTTGAAGTGATCGATCAGCACTTTGATGGTCGCCATCAGCGGCAGGGCAAGCGATATGCCCCAGATACCGAACACCACGCCGAGCAGGATTTGGAAGGCGAATATCGTTGCGGGTGGGATATCCAGCGCCTGACGCTGGATAATCGGCGTGAGAATGTAACTTTCCAGTGCATGCACGCCGAGCAGGAGCGCGAATGCGCTGGCCACTGCGACCCATCCGGATGCAAAACTCGCCAGTACCACGATCAATCCGGCGATAAGCGCGCCGATAGTCGGGATGAAGGCGAGCAGGCCGGCCTGGATGCCCAGAATGAATGAACTCTGGATCCCGATGATCGCAAGGCCAATCCATGTCACGGCGAAAACCGCGGCCATCGTGATGAGCTGCGCGATCAGCCAGCGTTCCAGCGTATCGCTGATCTGGTCGAAAATGATTGTTGCCCGGGCGCGATGCCGTGCCGGCGCCATGTACAACAGTCCCTTCCGATAGACGCCTGGCTGTGCCGCAAACGCCAAGCCGAGAAACAGCACGATAAAGAAGTTTCCAACCGCGCTCACCATACCCAACAGCAATTTCAGAGTCTGGCTGATGATCGCGCCGCCGCTGGACGCGAGCGCGCTCGCACTTGGAAGATTGTGGGCGGGAGCCACGCCCGGCGTTGTCGCCGAGGCTGAAGCTGCCGTTGCGTTGGCCTGATTGGGTAGGTCGAAATAGCTGGTATCGATCCCGTTCCGTTCGAGGAAAGTCTTGACGCTTACGAGTTGGGATTTGATCGTGTCGCTCAATGCCGCGGCCTGTTGCGCGATGGTGGCGCCGCCCAGGAATACCACCCCGGACAATAGCCCGGCGAGTGCGAGGCACACGATCATCAGACGCAGCGAGTGCGGAAGCCTGACGAGATGGCCAAGAATGTTGGCGAGGGCGTTGAGCGCGACACCCAGCAAAATACCGGCAAAGATCAGAAATAGCGTCGCGGCAAAATACCAGGCGAAAATCAGCAGGCTTGCGAATGCCACGACAGCAATGCCGCCGACGGAAATGGCCCACGCCAAATCGTTGCGGGCCTGTAGATGATTGTCGGCCGAGCCTGCCAAACTAAAATCCCCTCAAATTAATGGGACGGCACTCTTTCGCCAAACGGTCCCGGGATCAAGCAGGAAGCCTCGCCGGATGAGGTTATTGCAGATCTGCTCAGTCGAAGAGCGGACCGTAACATGTTGATCCGGCGTCGATCGCGATGCATGATCGGCGGGCTTATTCGGGATAAGATTGGACGTCAATAATGAGGAGGCCAGTGGTCGGTGTGATAGGAAATGCCTACCGCATCGAAAATAGGTTCACGATTCAAATGGTCGGCGAGCGAAACCTGCGCGCGGTGGCCGAAGTGACGGGCGCGCTGCCGCTGATGTTCGCGGCCTCACCCGACATCACCGATGTCGGTGCCCTGCTGGACACGGTCGATGGCATATTGCTCACGGGAGCCCGTGCCAACGTTCATCCGAAGCATTTTCGCGCCGAACCTGATTCGCGGCACGAACCCTACGATCTACGCCGGGACGAACTGGCGCTGAAATTGTCGGAGGTTTGCATCGCCCGTGGTGTGCCGCTGTTCGGCATCTGCCGCGGTTTGCAGGAAATGAACGTGGCCTTCGGCGGCTCGCTACACCCGGAAATTCGCGAATTGCCGGGCCGCATGAACCATCGGATGCCTCGGCTGGAAAACGGCGAAATTCATCCCGACCCCGGAGTGATTTTCGCCGACCGCCACGACGTCCGCCTCACTCCCGGCGGTACCTTTGCCACGCTGCTCGGAAGCGAGACGATCCGCGTCAACTCGTTGCACGGCCAAGGCATCCTCGAACCCGGCGAGCGGGTCGTCGTCGAGGGCGTTGCGGAGGATGGCACGATCGAGGCAATCCGGATCGCCGATGCGCCGGCTTTCGCGCTCGGCGTGCAATGGCACGCCGAATACGATCCGCAGCGCAATCCGATCAACCGTACGCTATTCCAGGCCTTCGGCGAGGCGCTCCGGACGCGTCAGCGCGCCGGCTGAAGCTCGTCCAAAGGCTAGCGTAGAATCCGACGCGCAAGACAGCGCGCCGGACATTTCCTGGCCTCGGGGCGTTCTAGGCGGCCTTGCCTATCTTCTCGACCTTCACGCCGCCGCCTTCCAGCAGCATGACCTTGTTCAACAGCTTCACCAACGCGTAGACCGATTGGATCGCGGGCGCCGGAGTGTTGGTGAGCTTGGCCATTTCCAGAATAGAGCCGATCAGCGCTTCGGTTTCGAGTGAGCGGCCGGCTTCGACGTCCTGTAACATCGATGTCTTGTGGGCGCCGACGGCTTCCGCGCCGGCAATGCGCTTTTCGATGGTGACGCGGAAGGTGACGCCGAGTTTCTGGGCGATATCCTGAGCCTCCTTCATCATGCTCGCTGCCAGTTCACGGGTTTCGGCGAACTGGCAAATGTCCACGAGCGTCGCATGGGTCAGCGCCGAGATCGGGTTGAAGGAAAGGTTGCCCCATGCCTTCAGCCAGATTTCGGAGCGGATGTCGGGCAGCACCAAGGATTTCAGCCCGGCCTTGATGAAGACGTCGTGCAATTCCTTGGCGCGCGGGGTCTCCTTGCCGTCGAGCTCGCCGATCGGGAAACGGTCGCCTTCGACGTGGTGAATGACGCCCGGCGCGATCGCTGCAGCCGCGGGATAGACCACGCAGCCGATAATCCGACCTGGATCGATATGCTTGGTTAGGACGCCGGATGGATCGAGGCTTTGCAGACGTTGATTGTCATACTGTCCGCCGAGTTTCTGGAAGTACCACCATGGTAGACCGTTTTGCACGGTGAGTACGATGGTGTCGGGACCGAGCAGTGAGTCGATGTCGCGCACGACTTGATCGAGGAAATGCGCCTTCACCGCGAGCACGACGATATTCTGCTTGCCGGCTTCGGTGGCCTTGTTGACGGCCTTCATCTTGGCGGTGTGCACCTTGCCGTCATGCCACTCGAGTTTGAGGCCGTTCTTCTGAATAGCGGCGAGGTGGGCGCCCTGGTCGATGACGGTGACGTCCTCGCCCGCGAGCGCGAACTTGGCCGCCAGCAGGCCGCCGATGGCGCCCGCGCCGACGACGCAGATTTTCTTCTGTTTGGGCGGAGCACCCAAAAGATACGGGTTCGGCAGCACCTGGTCGAACACGTTGCCGAGGCTGCCGACGCCATCGATCACGATGTCGACGATATTGTGGGCGTCGCCCATGGTGCCGGCGCCGAGCGAGGTGCCGCAGGCGATGATGTCGCCGGGCATCAACGTCACGTCCTTGGAAATGGCCGCCACCAGCCTGTGTGGCGGGAAGAACATGTCGGCGACAGGGTAGTTCTGCCGCTCCTTGCCGTTCAGGATGGTCTTGACCGACAGCTTCATGGGGTCGAGGCCGGTCGCGATGACCGGCCCGAACACACCGAACGTGTCGAAACTCTTCGAGCGCGCCCATTGTTCGAACGACTTGTCCTTGCGCAGGAGGTCGACTGCAGTCACATCGTTCACACAGGTGTAGCCGAAGATATGGTC
This sequence comes from uncultured Alphaproteobacteria bacterium, assembly GCA_963722265.1. Lineage (GTDB taxonomy): Bacteria > Pseudomonadota > Alphaproteobacteria > Rhizobiales > Xanthobacteraceae > Bradyrhizobium. Next base: position 1,022,280 of record CAVRKR010000009.1, read on the forward strand.
GTCGGCCTCGGCCTCGGTGATGTTGAAGCATTTCTTGCCGATGACGACACCTAACTCGCCTTCATAGATGATCTTGCCGGCATAAGTCGCCGGGCGCTGGATCGGCTTGCTGGCGGGCCAATAGGAGTTCGGCGCCTTCAGGAACCAGAGCGGTTCCTTCGGTTCCTTGAAATCGTTTTTGGCCGCGAGTTGGTGGAAATTATTCCACAAACAGATCATCTTCGATGGATCGCACGGTGTCAGAATCTGGACGTCGGAGAGTTTAAGCGTCTGGCCAGTTGGTTTAGCGCCGGCAAACATGTCGCCCGTGTGAACGGCGATGGTGTCGCCTTCCAGTGTGCCAATGCCGGGTTTTCCAGCCTGCTCAAAACGAATCCACTTTGCCATTTGCTACCTCCCGGTGACCAAGGGCAGCGTCATTGGGTCGTGCTGCCTTTTGGCGCATTGTAATCCCGATCTCATTCCTCGCAATCATGCACTGCATCATTGGGCTAGCGCCAAGGTTTCGGCTATAGACAAGTAACAATGTCGTGGCCGGTCAATGGCTCACCATGAGAGGAATGCCGAGAGGAACGCGATGCGTGATCGGAAATGGTCGAGGCGTGAGGTGCTTGGGGCTTCGGCGGCGTCGGTTGCCGGCGTGCTTTTCGCCGAGCCGCTGAGAGCCGTCGCGCCGCTGCCGGCAGCCGTCACACCGGCATTGATCGAGGCCGCGCGCAAGGAAGGCAAGATCTCCTATTATGCGGCGATCGAGCTCAACGTGGCCGAACGCCTCGGAAAGATGTTCGAGGCAAGATATCCGGGCATTGCGGTTCGGGTGGAGCGCTCCGGGGCCGAGCGGATTTTCCAGCGCATCGCCCAGGAGCAGGGCAGCGGCATCCACGCCGTGGACGTCGCCAATAGCACCGATACCGCGCACTATCTCGACTGGAAGAAGAACGGCTGGCTCGCGGCCTATCTTCCCGAGGACGTCGCGAAACACTTTCCTGCCGACCAGTTCGATCCGGAAGGGCTGTATGCCACGTCCTGTGCCTGGCTCGAAACCATCGGTTACAACACAAACCTGGTCAAACGCGAGGATGCTCCGAAAAGCTACGCCGACCTGCTCGATCCGAAATGGCAAGGCAAGATCGTCAAGGGCCATCCCGGCTACTCAGGCGCCATTTTGACCACGACCTTCGTGCTGGTGCGCGAGCTGGGCTGGCCGTATCTGGAGAAATTGGCCCAACAGAAAGTGATGCAGGTGCAATCGGCGGCAGATCCGCCGAAGAAGATCATGCTTGGCGAACGCGCCGTCATGGCCGACGGCAACGACTACAGCCTCGTGCTGCTCAAGGATCAGGGCAAGCCGGTGGAAGTCGTATACCCGGTCGAAGGTTCACCGCTTATCATCGTCCAAAGTGGTGTGTTTCAAAACGCACCCAACCCGAATGCGGCACGGCTGTTCCAGAGTTTCTTTTTCAGCGCGGAAGCCCAGCAAATGCTGGTCGCCGAATTTGCCCATCGCTCATTCCATGCGCTCGTCAAGGAACGGGCCGGACAAACGCCGATGTCGAGCCTGAAGTTGCTCAAGGCCGACCCCGCTGCAGTGGAGGCGGCGAGCGAAGAAATCAAGGCGCGTTATGCCAAGATTTTCAAGGTCTGATGAGGTAGGCGCGACCTTGCGGACAGTATCCTCGTAAAAAGAGGCGCTCCCTTCGGAGCGCCTCTTGCTTTCTCAAGGTTATGATTTCAGCGGAACATCCCGCAAAAAATCATCCCGAATAGTACATGTCGAATTCGACCGGGTGCGGGGTCATCTCGAAGCGCTCGACCTCGGTCATCTTCAGCTCGATGAAGCTGTCGATGAAGTCGTCGTCGAAGACGCCGCCGGCCTTGAGGAAGGCGCGGTCCTTGTCGAGATTTTCCAGCGCTTCGCGCAAGCTACCGCACACCGTCGGGATCGACTTCAACTCCTCCTTGGGCAGGTCGTAGAGGTCCTTGTCCACGGCCGGACCCGGATCGAGCTTGTTCTTGATGCCGTCGAGACCGGCCATCAGCATCGCGGCGAAGCCGAGATAGGGATTAGCCAGAGGATCGGGGAAACGCACCTCGACGCGCTTGGCCTTCGGGTTGGTGGTGTAGGGGATGCGGCAAGCGGCCGAGCGGTTGCGCGCGGAGTAGGCCAGCAGCACCGGAGCCTCATAGCCCGGAACAAGACGCTTGTAGGAGTTGGTCGACGGATTGGTAAAGGCGTTGATCGCCCTTGCGTGCTTGATGATGCCGCCGATGTAATGCAGGCAGGTTTCCGATAGGTCGGCGTATTTGTTGCCGGCAAACACCGGCTTGCCGCCCTTCCAGATCGACTGGTGACAATGCATGCCCGAGCCGTTGTCGCCATAGACCGGCTTCGGCATGAAAGTGGCGGTCTTGCCATAGATGTGAGCGACCTGCTGGATGCAATATTTGTAGATCTGCATCTGGTCGGCCATCAGCGTCAGCGTGTCGAACTTCATGCCAAGTTCGTGCTGGGCGGAGGCAACTTCGTGGTGATGCTTCTCGACCTTGACACCCATCTTGGCCATCGCGCCGAGCATTTCGGAGCGCATGTCCTGCACCGAGTCCTGTGGCGGAACCGGGAAGTAGCCGGCCTTGGTGCGGATGCGGTGGCCGAGGTTGCCGCCCTCATACTCGGTGTCCGAATTGATCGGCAGTTCGGACATGTCGAGTTTGAAGCCGGTGTTATAGGGCGTGGTCTGGTAGCGGACGTCGTCGAACACGAAGAACTCCGCTTCGGGACCAAAGAAAATGGTGTCGCCGACGCCCATCGACTTGACCATGGCCTCGGCCTTCTTGGCGATGCCGCGGGGGTCGCGGTTGTAGGGCTCACCGGTGGTCGGCTCCAGGACATCGCAGGTCAAGACCAGGGTGGTCTCTGCGAAGAACGGATCGATCGTGGCGGTCACGGGATCGGGCATCAGGCACATGTCGGATTCGTTGATCGCCTTCCAGCCGGCGATTGACGAGCCATCGAACATCAGGCCCTCGGCGAAGGTTTCCTCCTCGATCATCCCGACGTCGAACGTCACGTGCTGCCACTTGCCGCGCGGATCGGTAAAGCGCAGGTCGACATATTTGACGTCGTTGTCCTTGATCGACTTCAGGACGTCTTTGGCGGTCTTCATGAATCCCCCTTTTATGGTTGCCTTGGTCTGGCCGCGGGCACGGGCCGGTGGCCAATGGTCAATACAATTGGGGGATGTTCAATACAATATCAGAGTATCGCCAAGGCGCCGCTCAGATGGCGTCGAGCCCGGATTCCCCGGTTCGGATGCGAATGGCCTCCTCGATATTGGACACAAAGATTTTGCCATCGCCGATACGCCCGGTTTGGGCCGCGCGCCGGATCGCATCGATGGCCCGCTCGACTAGCTCATCGGAAATGACGATCTCGATCTTCACCTTGGGCAAAAAGTCGACAATGTACTCCGCGCCACGATAGAGCTCGGCATGCCCCTTTTGCCGCCCAAATCCCTTGGCTTCGGTGACGGTAATGCCCTGGAGTCCGACTTCCTGAAGCGCCTCCTTTACCTCGTCGAGCTTGAATGGCTTGATGATGGCTTCGATTTTCTTCACAGATCGCCTCCCGGGCACTTTCAGGTATTGGGACTTCAGGTTTGTCTTCACGTTGCGCTAGGCCGCGCATGTGGTTGCTAGATTGGCCCGCCGTCCGGGCGCGCGCATTGACGATTAACCGGTAGAGCACATCGATCCGAAGCCGACTTTCTTAAAAGCAGGGTCTATGCCAGTTTGTTAAGATGCCCGATTTTGGAATGTTATCAGGCTTTTAACGGGCATCCGCCGGGAGATGTTTAGAGGCTCGCACATTATCGCAGCTCGTGAATTAGGCAAATAGGTCAAATGGTATGCAGAAGTGGGCTATCGGCCTGCGCGCGAAACAGTAAATGCCTTAGGAAGAGGCGATTATGTCAGGATATTTGGCATGGAAGTCCTAACCAACGCCGAGATGGAGCGGGCCGATCGGCTCGCCATTGCCGCAGGAACGCCAGGCTTCGCATTGATGTTGAGCGCGGGCCAGGCGGTTGCCGAGGCTGCCATGGAGCTGGTCGAGAGCGGGCCGATCCTTGTCGTCGCGGGTCCGGGCAATAACGGGGGGGATGGTTTCGTAGCCGCGGCAGAGCTCGCCGCCCGCGGCCGGGAGGTCTCGGTTATTCTGCTATGCGAGCGCGATAGCCTCCAGGGCGATGCGGCTTCCGCCGCGCGGGGATGGAAATACCCTGTACTGCCGTTCAATCCCCAGGCCATCGGCAAGCCGGCAATGATCATCGATGCGCTGTTCGGCGCCGGTTTGGACCGGCCGGTGAACGGCGAACCCTTCGCCATGATCGAGGCGATCAATGCCAATGGCGCGCCCGTTCTGGCGGTCGACCTGCCCAGCGGCATTAACGGGACAAGCGGATCGGTCATGGGCGCTGCGGTGCGGGCAACCGAAACCGTCACGTTCTTCCGGCGCAAGCCCGCGCATCTGTTGTTGCCGGGCAAGATTTACTGCGGCCGCGTGCGCGTCGTTGATATCGGGATCGACCCCAGGGTGCTTGAGGAAATTCAGCCCAAGGTCTTTGAAAACGCACCTTCGTTTTGGCGGTCGTCGTTTCCAGTGCCGCAAATCGACGGCCATAAATATGACCGCGGCCACGTAGTCGTCGTCTCGGGCGGGTTAGCCGCAACCGGCGCGGCGCGACTTTCGGCGCGCGGTGCGTTGCGGGCCGGCGCTGGCCTCGTCACGCTGGCATCGCCGCGGGATGCGCTCGCGGTCAACGCTTCGGCATTGATGGCGGTGATGGTTCGCGCCGTGGATACCGCGGTCGAATTCGGCGAACTGCTCGGTGACAAGCGTTTCAACGCGTGTGCGGTCGGACCGGGTGCGGGCGTTGGCGCGCGCACGCGCGATTTGGTGCTGACGGCATTGTCCGCAAAGCGCAGCCTGGTGCTGGACGCGGATGCGCTGACGAGTTTTGCCGAAGCCCCTGATCGACTGTTCGAGGCGATCAAGGACTCGCACGATCCGCAGGTCGTGCTGACCCCGCATGAGGGAGAGTTTCCAAGGCTGTTCAGCGACATCAGCAACAAACATCCGCTGCGCTCCAAGCTTGAGCGGGTGAGGGCTGCTGCTGAGCGCTCCTGCGCTGTGGTTCTGCTCAAGGGGCCCGATACGGTGGTGGCCTCGCCGGACGGCCGCGCGACCATCGCCGCCAATGCACCGCCCTGGCTCGCGACGGCGGGGGCCGGTGACGTGCTTTCGGGCATGATAACGGGTCTGCTGTCGCAAGGCGTGCCGGCCTTTGAGGCTGCCTCTATCGGGGTCTGGATGCATGGCGAGGCCGCTCGCGAAGCCGGCCCAGGCCTGATCGCCGAAGACCTGCCGGAGACTTTGCCGGCGGTGACGCGCCGCCTCTACGACGAATTTGGAATCGATTACTGAGATGATCAGGCGACTTACGTCACACCAGATATCTCGCCTCACTCGACACTGTACCATCGCACGAGCCGCGGCGCTGCCCAATCGGTCGCGACGGACTCGATCAGCCAACGCCCAGCATATTCCGCAGCAAAGGCGACGCGATGGGTCTGGCCAGCTTCAACGGTAAGGGTGTCCAGCCAAAACGGCTTCCAGCCATCGTCGAGCCGGTCGAGTAATCTGAAATGATGGCCGTGCAAGTGAAACACGTTCGTGGTCTCCGCGCGGTTGGTCAACTCGAGGACGACGGTGCGCCCTGCCTTGCTGCGGAAGGCTGGGGACGAGTTGGTCGTGAATTTTACAGGTGAGACCCAATCGGTCTGCGATCCTCCAAGCGGCAGGTCGATCCGCTGCGCGGCCTTGAGATCGGGCCGGGCCGGCAGGCCATTGGATGGCAAGGGGTGCGGAGCCGGCAAGCCCGAGTTCCGGATTGGCGGGTCATTCGAGACAACCACACGTCCTATCGGGTGGGGCTCCTTGCCGTCATGCATGAGGATTGACGACGTCGTGCCGGGAGGCCGTGTCGCGGCGTCGATGAAAACGTCCGCTCGGGTTCCCGGCGCGAGCACAAGCGCGCCACGCCGCGCCAGAAAAGGTTCGGCCGGCTGGCCGTCCAGCGCCATGACCCACGCTTCATGGCCTTCTATTTTGATTGCAATAACATTGCGTTGCAGGCCGCTGATGAAGCGAATCCTGAGGCGTTCATTGGTGCGTAGCTGGATTTCCCAACTAGCCTGCCCATTCACTGTGTAGACAGGCACCGCGTCCTTGGGATTGATGCCGGGCGCGAATGCCATTCCGTCCGAGCCAAGCCGCCAATCTTCAATCAGCAACACCTCGTCGCGGTCTACGGCGACCGCCTCGCGCTCGTCAACGATCAGCGGTAGCGCCCGGCTCGGTCGCACCGCGCCATCGCCAAGCAGGGCAAGGTCGCACACAAACGTACCCGCATGGGGCAGGGGCAACTCAAAGGTCTCGCTGGCGCCCGGTGCGATGGGCGCGCGCGAGAGCAGGGGCTCGGCCGCCGGGGTCCCATCTAATCCGCGCCAATTGAGCGCTACCGGCGCGGGGAGATCGTTGGCGAACGCGACCTTGGGTCGCTCGCCCTGCCTGAACCGGAGATTTGCACCGCCGAGCGACCAAATCGGTGTGGCAGGCTCGCCCGCGCGCAGCGCGAGTAGATCGGGTTTGGCCCGAAGTATATCGGAAGGTGGCGCCTCGGTCGCCGCCCGAGAGGCCGGGCCGAGTACCGAGGCGCCCAATCCAGCCAGCAGGGCCCGCCGGTCAGGTCGAAAGATGTAATCTGCCATGTCGTTGATGCGGACCATTTTCCGCTACATATGTCCAGCGAACGTGCGTGGGCGGGTGGGCTTTAGCGGGCCATTTTTTTGCTGCGAACCGATGGTCCCATGTTATAAGCCCGCCCCAACAATCATGTTTGTGATCTGGGTTGGGCGTCCAAATCACAAACGTGATCGATTCCATTGACTTGGAGCATGATGGCCGCCCGAAAACCGCTGTTCACTTTTCGGCACCATCTCGGGCATTGCGGCCGGACATGATGCTATTCTAGCGGGCGTGGCGGAACTGGTAGACGCGCTGGATTTAGGTTCCAGTGACGAAAGTTGTGGGGGTTCGAGTCCCTCCGCCCGCACCAAGCGCCGAGCGCGTTTGCGCATGACGATGACTGACGGATCTGTCGTCCTAACGGATCGGGTCCGCCGAACCACCGGCGCCGGCTTCAAGGTCGTACGCCTCCATTTGTAAATGTCCGGCGTGTTCGCCGGACGAAATCGGGAAGAAGATTGACGCCATGCAGGTGAAGGAAACCGTCGCCGACGGGTTGAAGCATGAATTTCTGATCAGCGTTCCGGCAGCGGACCTTGATGCCAAGGCGGATGCGCGGCTGGTGGACCTCAAGGACAAGGTCCGTCTCAACGGCTTTCGTCCAGGCAAGGTGCCGGTGAGCCATTTGAAGAAGGTCTACGGCCGCTCCGTGATGGCCGAAACCATCGATCAGACCATCCGTGACACCAACTCGCAGATTTTTACCGAGCGCGGCTTCCGATTGGCGACCGAACCCAAGGTCACGATGCCGACGGAGAAAAAAGAAGTTGAGGACATTCTCGCCGGCAAATCCGATCTCACATACACCGTTGCAATCGAGGTCGTGCCCGCGATCCAGCTCGCCGAATTCAAGAGCTTTACGGTCGAGAAGCCGGTGGCCGATGTGACCGACGCCGAGGTCGACGATGCCATCAAGCGTATCGCCGAACAGAACCGCAGCTTCGCAGCGAAGGCGGAGGGCGCCAAGGCGGAAAGCGGTGATCGGGTCACCGTCTCCTTCAAGGGCTCCATCGATGGCAAACCTTTCGACGGCGGCGCTGGCGAGAACGTTCAGGTGACGATCGGTTCCAACACCTTCATCCCGGGCTTTGAAGACCAGCTGGTCGGCATTGGCGTGGGCGAAACCCGAAGCCTGAAAGTCTCGTTCCCGAAGAACTACGGCAACACGAAGCTGGCCAGCCAGCCTGCGGAGTTCGAGACCACGGCATCGCTGATCGAGGCGCCGCAGGAAACCGCCATCAACGACGAATTTGCCAAGACGCTGGGACTGGAATTGCTCGACAAGTTGAAGGAGGCGGCGCGCGAGCGGTTGGCGGCCGAATTCGCTGGCGCAACCCGGCAGCGGGTCAAGCGCGTGCTCCTGGACCGTCTGGACGAGACCCATCGCTTCGAGGCGCCGCCATCCCTGGTCGAGGAAGAGTTCAATCTGATGTGGAATTCGATCAAGGCCGAAATGGAGTTCGGGCGGCAAAACTTTTGCCGACGAAGGAACCACCGAGGAGGCGGCCAGGGAAGACTACCGCAAGATCGCCGATCGCCGCGTCCGGCTTGGTCTTGTGCTTTCTGAAATCGGCGAGAAGAACAAGATCACCGTTACCGATGACGAAGTCAGCCGCGCCGTGATCGAGCGGGCCCGCCAGATGCCCGGGCGCGAGAAGGAGGTCTGGGACTACTATCGCAACAATCCCAATGCGCTGGCCCAGCTTCGCGCACCGATCTACGAAGACAAGGTCATCGATTTCATTCTCGAACTTGCCACAGTGACCGAAAAGAAGGTGTCGCGTGAGGAGCTCTACAAGGACGATGAGGCCGAGAAGAGCGCTGCCTGAGCGGCGTGAGCACAACGTTAAGGTTGAGAACGCAAAAGAGCACGACGGCGGCCATCCGCCGCTATGCCCTTTGACCAGAATCAGCTTCAACTGGGACCCGTTTCCCCACGCGTTTGACCCGGTCTTGTGGCCGGGTCGGCTTGGTCTTGTGGCCGGCAAACCGGCCCATATCTGTCAAGCTGCCCTTCAAGTCCTGCACCACGGGACGCTCGTCTGTTTCGGCAAATCCTGGCCTTTTGGTTTGCCCACGGATGTTCGTCTCGCCAATCTGTCTGCTAACCCCGTCTGCCAACCTCTTGGGTGACTAATGCGCGATCCGGTCGAAACTTACATGAACCTCGTGCCGATGGTGGTCGAACAGACCAACCGCGGTGAGCGGGCCTACGACATTTTTTCGCGCCTCCTGAAAGAGCGCATCATCTTCATGACCGGAGCGGTCGAGGATGGCATGTCGACCCTGATCGTCGCGCAGCTTCTGTTTCTCGAAGCCGAGAATCCGAAGAAGGAAATCTCGATGTACATCAACTCGCCGGGTGGCGTGGTGACGTCGGGCCTTGCGATCTACGACACCATGCAATTTATCCGCCCGCCGGTATCGACGCTGTGCACAGGCCAGGCGGCCTCGATGGGCTCGCTGCTCCTGGCCGCGGGCCACAAGGACATGCGCTTCTCGTTGCCGAACTCCCGCATCATGGTGCACCAGCCTTCGGGCGGCTTCCAGGGCCAGGCCACCGACATCATGCTGCACGCCCAGGAAATCCTGAACCTGAAGAAACGGCTCAACGAGATCTACGTCAAGCACACCGGCCAAACCTTCAAGGCGATCGAGGACGCGCTGGAACGCGACAAGTTCCTTACCGCCGAGATGGCCCGGGAATTCGGCATTGTCGACAAGGTGATCGACAAGCGCTCGGAAGACCTGGTGGCGGCAAAGGCTTCTTAACGACGTTGGTCCGCCAGACGTTGAACTGGCGTTAACAGTCGCTTTCCACGGGTGATTTGGACCGCAAACCGGCGCTTTTGGCCTCCGTAGGCCGAAAGTTCCGCTTTCGTGCCGGTTTGGCGGCGTGGCAATCGCGCAACGCCGGGCCGATTTCGACGGGTTCGCCCCGTACGAAAAGCGCAAATCACGGTATTGTCACGGATATCCAGAGGCCGGCCGATTAGCGAATTCTTGATAGTCGGGTGCGACCATGGTTGGCTAGGTTGGATAGGTTATGATCGCGGAGGATTCGAGTTGGCCGCGATTTGCGTGGCATCCAGAGCGTAGGGTCTTTTTTGGTACGAATTTTGCTCTATTTAGAACTCTGCGCCGGTAATTCCCGGAATGGGGCGAGCGAGCGTACGGGATCGAACGGCGGACGGAGATAGAATGAGTAAGGTTGGCGCCAGCGACTCCAAGAACACGCTGTATTGCTCGTTCTGCGGCAAGAGCCAGCACGAAGTTCGCAAACTGATCGCGGGCCCCACCGTATTCATCTGCGACGAATGCGTCGAACTCTGCATGGATATCATTCGCGAGGAGAACAAATCCTCGCTGGTGAAGTCGCGCGACGGGATTCCGACGCCCAAGGAAATCTGCAAGGTCCTCGACGATTACGTCATCGGCCAGAGCCACGCCAAGAAGGTGCTCTCGGTCGCCGTCCACAACCACTACAAGCGGCTCAATCACCAGACCAAGCACAACGACGTCGAGCTAGCGAAGTCCAACATCCTGCTGATCGGACCGACCGGTTCGGGCAAGACGCTGCTGGCGCAAACGCTGGCGCGCATTCTCGACGTGCCGTTCACGATGGCGGATGCGACGACGCTGACCGAAGCCGGCTACGTCGGCGAGGACGTCGAGAACATCATCCTGAAGCTGCTGCAATCGGCCGACTACAACGTCGAGCGCGCGCAGCGCGGCATCGTCTATATCGACGAGATCGACAAGATCAGCCGCAAGTCCGACAACCCCTCGATCACCCGCGACGTCTCGGGCGAAGGCGTGCAGCAGGCCTTGCTGAAGATCATGGAAGGCACGGTGGCGTCCGTTCCTCCGCAGGGCGGCCGCAAGCATCCGCAGCAGGAGTTCCTGCAGGTCGACACCACCAACATCCTGTTCATCTGCGGCGGCGCGTTCTCGGGGCTCGAGAAGATCATTTCCGCGCGCGGACGGTCGACCTCGATCGGCTTTGCCGCGCAGGTGCTGGCGCCGGAAGACCGCCGCACCGGCGAAATCTTCCGCCATGTCGAGCCGGAGGACCTGTTGAAGTACGGCCTGATCCCCGAATTCGTCGGCCGCTTGCCGGTGGTCGCGACGCTGGAGGATCTGGACGAGGCTTCGCTGAAGAAGATTCTGACCGATCCGAAGAACGCGCTGGTGAAGCAGTATCAGCGGCTGTTCGAGATGGAGAATATCGAACTGACTTTCGCCGACGAGGCGCTTGGCGCGGTCGCCCGCAAGGCGATCGAGCGCAAGACCGGCGCGCGCGGCCTGCGCTCGATTCTCGAAAGCATCCTGCTTGAGACCATGTTCGACCTTCCGGGCCTGGAAGGCGTGGAAGAGGTCGTGATCTCGCGCGAAGTGGTCGAGGGCACGGCTCGCCCGCTCTACATCTACGCCGACCGTTCCGATCGCGCCGTCGAAAGCAGCGCCAGCGCCTGATTCGCTTCAGGCGCTTGCGAATTGAGGTATGTAATTGTAGCGGCTGCCGTGATCTTTCGGCGGCCAAGTTCGGCGTAGCTTTTCTTTCGCGTTTAGCCCTGTCGGACGGGCGCTTTTCAACGACTTGACACCCCCATGGTCGATAGCCACCTAATGCTATCGGCGGCGAAAAACTCAAGCTGAGATTCGCCGCAACAACGATCCGGGAAAGTCAGCCATACTTGGCCATACGATCCCGGAGCACTTCGGCACCTTGTGGCGGTTGCGCACGAAAGCGGACTGCGTGCAAGGGGGCACAACAAAAGGAAAAGGCCATGACCACCCCAAAACCCCGGCCATCTATCGTTCACGGCGAAAGCCATTCTTATCCGGTGCTGCCGCTGCGCGACATCGTCGTTTTCCCGCACATGATCGTGCCGCTGTTCGTCGGCCGCGAGAAATCGATCCGCGCGCTCGAAGAGGTGATGAAGAACGATGCCCTGATCATGCTGGCGACGCAGAAGAACGCGTCGGACGATGATCCAGCGCCGGATTCGATCTATGAGACCGGCACGCTCGCCAGCGTCCTGCAGCTGCTCAAATTGCCCGACGGCACCGTGAAGGTGCTGGTGGAAGGGCTCGAGCGCGCCCGCGTCCAGAAATACACCGGCCGCACCGAATATTACGAAGCTACCGCGATCGCGCTCGCCGATACCGATGCGACCTCCGTCGAGGCCGAGGCACTTGCGCGCTCGGTCGTGTCGGATTTCGAAAGCTACGTGAAGCTGAACAAGAAGATCTCCGCCGAAGTCGTCGGCGTGGTGCAGGCGATCACGGATTTCGCCAAGCTCGGCGACACCGTGGCCTCGCATCTTGCCGTCAAGATCGCCGACCGTCAGGCGATCCTGGAGACGCTGTCGGTCACCGCGCGCCTTGAGAAGGTGCTCGGGCTGATGGAGAGCGAGATTTCGGTGCTGCAGGTCGAGAAGCGCATCCGCTCGCGCGTCAAGCGCCAGATGGAGAAGACCCAGCGCGAATATTATCTCAACGAGCAGATGAAGGCGATCCAGAAGGAGCTCGGCGACGACGAAGGCCGCGACGAGCTCGCCGATCTGGAAGAGAAGATTTCCAAGACCAAGCTTTCCAAGGAAGCGCGCGAGAAGGCTCAGCACGAGTTGAAGAAGCTGCGCCAGATGTCGCCGATGTCCGCGGAAGCGACCGTCGTGCGCAACTATCTCGACTGGCTGCTTTCGATCCCGTGGAACAAGAAGTCCAAGGTCAAGAAGGATCTCGTCGCGGCCCAGACGGTGCTCGACAACGATCATTACGGGCTCGAGAAGGTCAAGGACCGCATCGTCGAGTATCTCGCCGTGCAGTCGCGCGCCAACAAGCTGACCGGACCGATCCTGTGCCTGGTCGGTCCTCCCGGCGTCGGCAAGACCTCGCTCGGCAAGTCGATCGCGAAGGCGACGGGCCGCGAATTCGTTCGCGTGTCGCTCGGCGGCGTGCGCGACGAGGCCGAAATCCGCGGTCACCGCCGCACCTATATCGGTTCGATGCCCGGCAAGATCATCCAGTCGATGCGGAAGGCGAAGACCTCCAATCCGCTGTTCCTGCTGGACGAGATCGACAAGATGGGTGCCGACTTCCGCGGCGATCCGTCGTCGGCGCTGCTGGAGGTCCTCGACCCCGAGCAGAATTCGACCTTCAACGACCACTATCTCGAGGTCGATTACGATCTCTCCAACGTGATGTTCATCACGACCGCGAATACGCTGAATATTCCGGGGCCGCTGATGGACCGCATGGAGATCATCCGGATCGCCGGCTACACCGAGAACGAGAAGGTCGAGATCGCGCGCAAGCACCTGATCCCGAACGCGCTCACCAAGCACGGTCTTGATTCCAAGGAATGGTCGATCGACGACGACGCGCTGCTTCTGATGATCCGTCGCTACACCCGCGAAGCGGGCGTGCGTAATCTCGAGCGTGAGCTCTCGACACTCGCCCGCAAGGCGGTGAAGGAGCTGATGATCTCGAAGAAGAAGTCGGTCAAGGTCACCGAGAAGTCGCTCGAGGAGTTCCTCGGCGTGCCGAAATATCGCTACGGCGAGATCGAGAGCGACGACCAGGTCGGCATTGTCACGGGCCTCGCCTGGACCGATGTCGGCGGCGAGCTGCTTACGATCGAAGGCGTCATGATGCCCGGCAAGGGCAAGATGACCGTCACGGGCAATTTGCGCGACGTGATGAAGGAATCGATTTCGGCGGCGGCATCTTACGTCCGCTCGCGCGCCGTCGGCTTCGGCATCGAGCCGCCTCTGTTCGACAGGCGGGACATCCACGTCCACGTGCCGGAGGGGGCGACCCCGAAGGATGGGCCGTCGGCCGGCGTGGCCATGGCTACCGCGATCGTCTCGGTCATGACGGGCATTCCGGTCCGCCACGATGTCGCGATGACCGGCGAGATCACGCTTGCGCGGGCGCGTGCTTCCGATCGGCGGCTTGAAGGAGAAGCTGCTCGCCGCCGCGCGTGGCGGCATCAAGACGGTGCTGATCCCGGAAGACAACGCCAAGGATCTCACGGAAATTTCCGATGCGATCAAGGGCGGGATGAACATCATCCCGGTGGCCAGGCTCGACGACGTCGTTTCCAAGGCACTGGTGCGGCCTCCGGTGCCGATCGTCTGGGAAGAGGACACGCCGCCAAGGTGCCGGTCAGCCGCCCGAAGCCGGCGACGAAGCTGCCGGTGGCCTGACGGCGCACTGAACGAAACAAGCATAAAATGATGAAACGGCGCCCTCGGGCGCCGTTTTTTCAGAGATGAGGCGCCGCTTGCGCCAGATGGCTTGGGGGCGCTAAACAGTGGGCGAGGGCGGCTAGCTCAGCTGGTTAGAGCATCTCGTTTACACCGAGAGGGTCTGCGGTTCGAATCCGTAGCCGCCCACCAGCCTTCGCTCCTGAGGGGCTTCGGCTTGGCGAGCCGGCAAATGCGAAGCCTGTCGTGGCGAAATGGCGAGGCGACGAAGGCGGACCCAAAGTGAGTTCCCCGGCATGGACGCACCCGTAGGCCACGATCAGAACGCCGACCAGATCGCATACTGGAACGGGCCGGGCGGCCAACGCTGGGCCGATCGCCAACAGGCGCAGGATATCGTGCTGGCGCCGGTTGCCGATGCCTTGATCGAGCGGGCGCGGGCCAAGGCGGGCGAGACGGATCCTGGACGTCGGCTGTGGTAGCGGTGCCATCTCGATTGCGCTTGCGCGGCACGTGGCTCCGACTGGACACGTAATCGGCATCGATATCTCGGGGCCGATGCTGGCCCGAGCCTGGCAAACAATGCCAGCCGGCGCGCCGATTGAATTCGTCCTTGCGGATGCGACCATCTATCCGTTCGTTGCGGATAGTTTCGATCTTCTCGTCTCGCGGTTTGGCGTGATGTTTTTTGCCGACCCAGCGCTGTCCTTCGCCAATATGCGGCGGGGGATGCGGCCGAATCGGGCCGGCTCGCCTTCGCCTGCTGGCGGGAGCCGCGCGAAAATCCCTTTTTCATGGCGCCGCTGCAGGCGGTCTACAAACACGTTCCAAAGCTGCCGCAGGTTGGCCCTGAGGATCCCGGCCCGTTCTCATTTGCCTCCGAACAGCGCGTCGTCAGGATTTTGGGCGAGGCCGGTTTTTCCAAGATAGCGATGGAGCCGTGCAACCTCGCGCTCGACGTCGCGGTCGGGCGCGGCCTGGATGCCGCGGTCCAAGGCGCACTCGAAATCGGACCGGCCGCCCGCGCGCTTGCGGAACAGCCGTCGGACGTGGTGGCCGCCGCGGCCGGTTCGATCCGCGAGGCGCTTGCAGCCCTTTGCGCGAGGGACAGACGGTGCCGCTCGCTGCGTCGATCTGGATCGTCACGGCCAGCGCCTAGGACCGCTCCTCCCAGATCATCGCGAGATGGACGATGGTCTGCACGGCCTTCTCCATGTCCTGAACGCTCACCCATTCCAGCCGCGAATGGAATGCGTGCTCGCCGGCGAAAATATTGGGGCAGGGCAGTCCCATGAACGACAGCCGCGAGCCGTCGGTGCCGCCGCGGATCGAGGTCTTTACCGGCGTTGAGGCCGGCGCGGCGGATCGCTTCCATCGCGTTGTCGATGATCTCCGGGTGACGATCGATCACCTGCTTCATGTTGCGGTATTGCTGCTTGATCTCCATCCGATAGGTTGAGCGTGGAAAGTCCTGCATCACCTCCTTGACGATATTCTCCAGCAGCGCCTCCTTCTCCTGCAATCCCGCATCGGTGAAATCGCGCACGATGAAGCCGAGCGTGGCCGCCTCCAGCGTGCCCGATATGCCGATCGGATGCAGAAATCCCTGCCTGCCTTCGGTGGTTTCGGGCGAGCAGGTGTCCTTGGGCAGGCGATCAACGATGGCGGCGGCGATCTTGATCGCGTGCTCCATCTTGCCTTTGGCAAAGCCGGGATGGGTGCTGACGCCTTCGATGGTGATGGTGACGCCATCGGCGGAGAAGGTCTCGTCCTCGATATTTCCCGCGGTTTCGCCGTCGATCGTATAGGCAAAATCGGCGCCGAGCTTCTTCAGGTCGACCTTGTCGACGCCGCGGCCGATTTCCTCGTCAGGGGTGAACAGGATCTTGATCGCGCCGTGTTTGATCTGCGGGGTGCGCCAACAGGAACTGCGCCGCATCCATGATTTCGGCGATGCCGGCCTTGTTGTCGGCGCCCAGCAGCGTGGTGCCGTCCGTCGTGATGATGTCGTTGCCGATCTGATCGGCGAGCGCGGGATGATCGGCGACACGGATGATCTGCGAGGGGTCGGCCGGCAGCACGATGTCGCCGCCACGGTAATTCCTGACGATCTGCGGCTTGACGTTGGCGCCGGTGCAGTCGGGCGAGGTGTCCATGTGCGAGCAGAAGCAGATCACCGGCACATGTTTGCGCGCTATTGGCCGGGATCGTCGCGTAGACGTAGCCGTATTCGTCGAGATGGGCGTCGGAGAGCCCCATCGCCTGCAGCTCGCGCGCCAGCAGACGGCCGAGATCCTTTTGCTTTTCGGTCGAGGGGCAGGTCGGGGAGGCGGGGTCGGATTGGGTGTCGATCACCACGTAGCGCAAGAAGCGCTCGGTTACGGTGTGGGTGAACCTGAGGGGTGAACTCACAGTCATGACCGCGAGTAACAGAAAACGCCTCTACGGAGGAAGCGTCATTCCGGGGGGCCGCGTATGCCGCGCCGGAATGACGCCAAACCGGGGTGGAGGCGCTTTGTCAGACGGCTTCCTTGAGCTCCTTGGCAGCGCGGAAGGCCACCTTCTTGCTCGCCTTGATGTGGATCGCTTCGCCGGTGGCGGGGTTGCGGCCCATGCGGGCGGCGCGCTTGCGTACCTGCAGGATGCCGAGGCCGACGATGCGGATGCGCTCGCCCTTCTTCAGGTGCTTGGTGATCCGGTTGACCAGATCGTTCAGGATGGCTTCCGCCTGCTTCTTGGACAATTCCTGATCTTCGGCGATTGCCGCAGCCAGATGCTTGAGCGTGATGGTCGTCGCGGTCGCTTTCTTCGCCATTTTTGGCCCTCCTCGTTGTCGATGGCTTGGGAAACTAAGACGTATCAGGCCTTAAACGATTCGGGGCGACGATGCCTACGCTGTTTTGCCTGTAAACAGCCTATTTTTTGCATCGACTTCCAAAAAAGGCCTGACAGACAGGGGGATTCGCAACATCCTTGACTAACGAAGGGCGCACCTTTAATCCCTCAGCACAGTGCGGATCGGTCTCAGATCAAGGCATCCGCGGGAGTAGCTCAGTTGGTTAGAGCGCCGCCCTGTCACGGCGGAGGCCGCGGGTTCGAGTCCCGTCTCTCGCGCCATATTTTCGAACACCTCGCGAACGCTGCGGTTTCAGGAACCGCGATTTGACCTCGATTTATTCCCGTCATGACCTGTCGGTCGTCGCCGGCGGCGCGAGCTATCTGGGTCTTTGGGGGCCTTTGAATGACCGCCCGAAAATTCGGGAAGGTGGCAAGCAAAAAGGCCGCTTTGGGGGCGGCCCTTCCTTTGTCATTTGTAATGGCCTAGCGAACCATTGAAGTATCTGAACTCGTCACCGTGATGGGCTTCCCGGCCTTGAGCACGTGGGCGGTCTGGCTGTAGTCGGCAGTGGTGCGGGCTGAGATAGCCAAGCCGGCGACGGCGATGCCTGCCACCAAGGCCAAAACCACGATTTTCAGGTGGGTCGCACGATCGGCCGAGTGAATTGAGTGGTTCATATGAGCCTCCTGGGCGTGTTCGGCGCCGCCTTATTGCGGGACGTGTACCCCACCTTTGTTTCCGGCCGGTTTCGTTGGTTCCCCAAAATGGTTTCGTCGCCATCCCCAGGGCTGCGGCGATCCGCCAGTCTTGCGACCTGGGTGATGCCGCCCACCTTGAGGCAAGCGAAAGTGCGGGTTGGGAGGGTCAGTGACCCCTGCGGGATTTGCGGCCGAACAGCTGACGGCGAGGCCGGCATCATCGGCGCTGGTGCCTTGGCACTTTCCTCGGCTACCGCAGGGGTTTTCCTCTCCCAGATGGAGCCGGGCAGGCCGTCAAGATAGCTTGTCTTGCGCCCCTTGTTGCGCTGCGCTAAGCCTCGGAACAATTCCAATTAACGAATCTGCGGGCGCCAGCAACCGCAGGAAAAGGTCTCGCCGATGACCGGCATCTTGCAGAATTACCTTCCGCTCGTGGTGTTTATTGGGGTTGCCGGCGTGATCGGCCTGGTGCTGCTGATCGCGCCGTTCCTGGTGGCCTTCCAGCAGCCGGATCCGGAAAAGCTCTCGGCCTACGAGTGCGGCTTCAACGCATTTGACGACGCCCGAATGAAGTTCGACGTCCGATTCTATCTGGTCGCAATCCTTTTCATCATCTTCGATCTCGAAGTGGCCTTCCTGTTTCCCTGGGCGGTGGCGTTCGGCAAGCTGGGCGCGACCGGCTTCTGGTCGATGTTCGTATTCCTTGCCGTTCTCACCGTCGGCTTTGCCTATGAATGGAAGAAAGGCGCGCTCGAATGGGATTGAGCCCAGCTGCCGCTAAGCCAGGGTTCGCGACGGTGGTCGCTCCCGCCGCAACCGGCATAATTGACCCCTCTACCGGCAAGCCGGTCGGGGCCAACGATCCCTATTTTCTCGAGGTCAACCACGAGCTGTCCGACAAGGGCTTCTTCGTTGCCGCCGCCGATGACCTGATCACCTGGGCGCGTACCGGCTCGCTGATGTGGATGACATTCGGCCTTGCCTGTTGCGCGGTCGAGATGATGCAGATGTCGATGCCGCGCTATGACGCCGAGCGCTTCGGCTTTGCGCCGCGCGCTTCTCCCGCGGCAATCCGACGTGATGATCGTGGCGGGCACGCTGACCAACAAGATGGCGCCCGCGCTGCGCAAGGTCTACGACCAGATGCCGGAGCCGCGCTACGTGATCTCGATGGGATCATGCGCGAATGGCGGCGGCTACTATCACTATTCCTATTCGGTGGTGCGCGGCTGCGACCGCATCGTGCCCATCGACATCTACGTGCCTGGCTGCCCGCCGACGGCAGAAGCGCTGCTTTACGGCGTCATGCTGCTGCAGAAGAAGATCCGGCGCACCGGTACCATCGAACGCTAAGGTTTTTGCATGGACGACGGCAGGCTCGACGCACTGGGGCAGACGATTGTTAGCGCGCTTGCGGGTGCTGCGAGCGGTCATTCAGTCGCATTCAACCAGCTTACCGTGACGGTAAGGGCCGAGAAGATCGTCGACGTCGTCCGCTTCCTGCGCGACGATCCAGCCTGCCGTTTCGTCAACCTGACCGACGTGACGGCGGTGGATTATCCCGGGCGCGAGAAGCGCTTCGACGTAGTCTACCACCTGCTGTCGCCGACGCTGAATACGCGTGTCCGTCTGCGCGCCGAAGCCGCCGAGGACAACGCAGGTGCCCTCGATCATCGACGTATTTCCCGGCGCCGACTGGTTCGAGCGGGAAACCTACGATCTCTACGGCGTGATCTTCACCGGCCATCCCGACATGCGTCGGCTGTTGACCGACTACGGCTTCGACGGCCATCCGCTGCGCAAGGATTTCCCGCTCACCGGCTTTGTCGAGGTTCGCTACGACGACCAGGAGAAGCGGGTGCTCTACGAACCCGTCCGTCTCAACCAGGAATTCCGCAAATTCGATTTTCTCTCGCCATGGGAGGGCGCGGATTATCCGCTGCCCGGCGACGAGAAGGCGGGGCCGAAAGGCTGATCATGACCGAAGCAGCACTCCGTAACTTCACCATCAATTTCGGACCGCAGCATCCGGCCGCCCACGGCGTGTTGCGCCTGGTGCTGGAACTTGACGGCGAAGTCGTCGCGCGCGTCGATCCCCATATCGGCCTGCTTCATCGCGGCACCGAAAAGCTGATCGAGCACAAGACCTACCTCCAGGCGATCCCGTATTTCGATCGGCTCGACTATGTCGCGCCGATGAATCAGGAGCACGCCTTTTGTCTTGCGGCGGAAAAGCTGCTCGGCATCGAAGTGCCGCGCCGCGGCCAGTTGATCCGCGTGCTATATTGCGAGATCGGCCGCATCCTGTCGCATCTTCTCAACGTCACCACGCAGGCGATGGACGTCGGCGCGCTCACCCCGCCGCTGTGGGGCTTTGAAGAGCGCGAGAAGCTGATGGTGTTTTATGAGCGCGCCTCCGGCTCGCGCATGCACGCGGCCTATTTCCGGATCGGCGGCGTGCATCAGGACCTGCCGCCGAAGCTGATCGACGATATCGAGGCCTGGTGCGATCCGTTCCTCGGCGTGGTCGACGATCTCGAAACGCTGCTCACGGGAAATCGCATCTTCAAGCAGCGCAACGTCGACATCGGCGTGGTGTCGCTGAAGCAGGCCTGGGAATGGGGCTTTTCGGGCGTGATGGTGCGCGGCTCGGGCGCGGCCTGGGACCTGCGCAAGGCGCAGCCCTACGAATGCTATGCCGAGATGGATTTCGACATTCCGATCGGCAAGAACGGCGATTGCTACGACCGCTACTGCATCCGCATGGAAGAGATGCGCCAGTCGGTGCGGATCATGAAGCAGTGCATCGCAAAGCTGCGCGCGGCCGACGGGCAGGGGCCGGTCGCGGTGCAGGACAACAAGATTTTTCCGCCGCGCCGCGGCGAGATGAAGCGCTCGATGGAAGCGCTGATCCATCATTTCAAGCTTTACACCGAGGGGTTCCACGTGCCGGCCGGCGAGGTCTACGCCGCGGTCGAGGCGCCCAAGGGCGAGTTCGGCGTCTACCTGGTCGCCGACGGCAGCAACAAACCGTACAAGTGCAAGATCCGCGCGCCGGGTTTTGCGCATCTGCAGGCGATGGATTTCATCTGCAAGGGCCATCTGTTGGCCGACGTCTCGGCCATCCTCGGCTCGCTCGACATCGTGTTCGGCGAGGTCGATCGGTGATCGCGCTGCCGCCCATCCATTTTGACCGAGCTTCGGGGTCTCTGGAGGGTGCCAACCTGTGGGAGCGGACGGCCGCGCTGGCACTGACGACGGGTTCGAAAATATCGTCGCATTTTTCCCACCGCGGTTACATCGGCTGCGCCAATCTTCTGCGCAAGACGCTGCCCGAGCGCAATATCGCGATCAAACTGAACGCTGACGCGACTTCGAATTTCCTTACGGCGACGGCTACTGGAGCAAGCTGCTCGACCGTTCGTACCACTACGAAGACGAGCTGGAGCTGCTGTTTCGCCATTCCGTCGACATCGACTACACGCTGCTCGATTGCGGCGCCAATTATGGCTATTGGTCGGTGCTGGTGACCAGCGCGCCATTCGGTTCGCACAAGGCGATCGCGATCGAGCCGTCGTCGCAGAATTTTTCAAAGCTGGCCAACAATGCCAGGGTCAACGGCAACCGTTTCGAGCTGATGAAATGCGCGATCGGTGCGGCAAAGGGCACCGCGCGGCTGTCCGGAACCAAGCACGAGGCCTTCAGTATCGCCGGTGGCGCCGATCGCGGCGGCGAGGAGGTGCCGGTTATCGCGCTCGATGATCTTATCGACGACGGCAAGGTTTCTCCCGGCGGAAAATTTCTGATCAAGCTCGACGTCGAGGGGGTCGAGGTCGATGCCATCAAGGGGGGGACGCGGCTTCTGCAAGGCGACAGCTTGATCATGTGCGAGGAGCACGGCAACGATCCCGATCATACCGTGTCGCGCTATATCCTCGAGCAGACGCCGCTGAAGCTGATCGTCTACGATCCCGCGCTCCAATCGCCTGGAGACCGTGACCGAGCTTTCGATCCTCGATCGCATCAAGGTTTCATCCCACATCGGCTATAACGTATTCGGCACCGCAAGTGCGTTCTGGCAGACAACGAATCGACGCCCTGAACGCCAACGCCGCGCGCCGCATGCAATGAGAGACAAAACGCAATGTCCGTCCGCCGCCTAGCGCCCAAGGAACTTCAGCCCGCAAGCTTCACGTTCACGCCGGAAAATCTGGCCTGGGCGAAGGAGCAGATCGCCAAATTTCCTGAAGGCCGTCAGGCTTCTGCAGCGATCCCGATCCTTTGGCGGGTACAGGAGCAGCATGAAGGATGGGTTTCGGAAGCCGCGATCCGGGCGGTCGCCGATTTGCTCGGCATGCCCTACATCCGCATGCTGGAGATCGCGACCTTTTACACGATGTTCCAGCTGCAGCCGGTCGGCAAGAAGGCGCACGTCCAGGTCTGCGGCACGACGCCGTGCCGGTTGCGCGGGGCGGGCGACATCATCGAGGTATGCCAGAGCCGGATTCACCACGACCCCTTCCATCTGTCCAAGGATGGCAATTTCAGCTGGGAGGAAGTCGAGTGTCTTGGCGCCTGCGTGAATGCCCCGATGGTGCTGATCTGGAAGGACACTTATGAGGATCTGACCAAGGAGAGCTTCGGCAAGGTGCTGGATGGTTTTGCCTCCGGCCGTCCGCCTAAGCCGGGGCCGCAGATTGACCGTCAGTTCTCCGCTCCCGTGGGCGGACCGACCACGCTGAAGGAAACCACATGACGCGCGACCGCACTTTGCAGGCGGCCGGGCCGCAGTCCAATCGCTGATCCCGGGAAGTCTGATCATGCTCGACGACAAGGACCGCATCTTCAAGAACCTCTATGGCCTCCATGACTGGGGGCTCGAGGGCGCTCGCCGGCGCGGCGCCTGGGACGGCACCAAGGCGATTATCGACAAGGGCCGCGACTGGATCGTCAACGAGATGAAGGCCTCGGGCCTGCGCGGCCGCGGCGGAGCTGGTTTTCCGACCGGCCTGAAATGGTCGTTCATGCCGAAGGAATCCACCGACGGCCGCCCGAGCTATCTCGTGGTCAATGCCGACGAGTCCGAACCCGGCACCTGCAAGGACCGCGAGATCATGCGGCACGATCCGCATCTGTTGGTCGAGGGCTGCCTGATCGCCAGCTTCGCGATGGGCGCGCACGCCTGTTACATCTATGTGCGCGGCGAATTCATCCGCGAGCGCGAACATCTGCAGGCCGCCGTCGATCAGGCCTACGCGGCGAAGCTGATCGGCAAGGACAACGTCAATGGCTGGCCGTTCGATCTCTACGTGACGCACGGCGCCGGCGCCTATATTTGCGGGGAAGAGACTGCGCTATTGGAAAGCCTCGAAGGCAAGAAGGGCATGCCGCGGCTGAAGCCGCCATTCCCTGCCAATGTCGGTCTGTTCGGCTGCCCGACCACCGTCAATAACGTCGAGTCGATTGCGGTCGCGCCGGATATTTTGCGGCGTGGCGCCGCCTGGTTCGCCGCTATCGGCCGGCCCAACAATGTCGGCACCAAACTGTTCTGCATCTCCGGACATGTCGAGCGGCCCTGCAACGTCGAAGAGGCGATGGGAATTCCGTTCCGCGAGCTGATCGAACGCCATTGCGGCGGCATTCGCGGCGGCTGGGACAATCTCAAGGCGGTCATCCCCGGCGGCTCTTCGGTGCGCATGGTGCCGGCGGAGCAGATCATCGATACGCCGATGGATTTCGACAGCCTCGGCAAATTGCGCTCCGGTCTCGGTACCGCCGCCGTCATCGTAATGGACAAATCGACCGACCTGATCCGTGCGATTGCGCGCATCTCCTATTTCTACAAGCACGAGAGTTGCGGCCAGTGCACGCCATGCCGCGAAGGCACGGGGTGGATGTGGCGGGTATTGACGCGCATGGCCGAGGGCCGCGCCCACAAGCGCGAGATCGACATGCTGCTGGAGGTGACCAAGCAGGTCGAGGGTCACACCATCTGCGCGCTGGGTGACGCCGCCGCCTGGCCGATCCAGGGGCTGATCGCGCATTTCCGTCACGAGATCGAGGAACGCATCGACGAATATTCGCGCAAGGCGGATATCGACGATACCGGCATTCTCGATCCCGCGCATATGGTCGCGGCGGAGTGATCGTGATGTCGCAACCGAGCCTCTTCTGGTGGCAGAAATACGGGACGCTGGCGCAGATGGCGCAGGCGACCGTGGCGCTGCTCGGCTTTGTGGCGATCCTGTTCCAGATCAACGAGATCCGCACCAGCAACCGCGCCGCCAGCGCGCGGCAGGCTTTTCTGGCCTATACCGATCTCGCGTTCAGGAATCCGAAATTCTGCCGCTCCCGATTACGACAGGATCAAGGCAGGCAGCCGCGACGAGCGGGTCCAATATGAGAGCTTCGTTTCCTACTTCCTCTACGCCTGCGAAGAAGCCACCGCCGCATTCGCGGACCGGCGTGAGTGGCTGGCTTCGTGCGATTACGACCTGAAGCCGCATCTGCCGTTTCTGTGCGAGAAGAATAGCGCAGAGCCCGCTTATCTTGCGACCTACAGCACCATCACCCAGGAATGGGTGAAGGCGTCCATGAAAACCGCAAGCGTCACGCCGCCGGACTGCAAGCTGGGAAAGACTTGAGACAGCAATGACCAAACTCATCGTCGATGGCAAAGAGATCGATGTTCCCGCGGAATTCACGCTGCTGCAGGCGTGCGAGGCCGCCGGCGCGGAAATTCCGCGCTTTTGCTACCACGAGCGCCTGTCGATCGCCGGCAATTGCCGGATGTGCCTGGTCGAAGTGAAGGGCGGCCCGAAGCCGGTGGCAAGCTGCGCCTGGGGCGTTCGCGATTGCCGCCCGGGTCCCAAGGGCGAGCCGCCGGAAATCCTGACCCGGTCGCCGATGGTGAAGAAGGCGCGCGAAGGCGTGATGGAATTCCTGCTGATCAACCATCCGCTGGATTGCCCGATCTGCGACCAGGGCGGGGAGTGCGACCTGCAGGATCAGGCGATGGGCTATGGCGTCGACACCTCCCGCTTCGCCGAGAACAAGCGCGCGGTCGAGGACAAATATCTCGGCGCGCTGGTCAAGACCTCGATGAACCGCTGCATCCAGTGCACGCGCTGCGTCCGCTTTGCCGCCGAAGTCTGCGGCGTGCCCGAGATGGGCGCGACCGGCCGCGGCGAAGACATGGAGATCACCACCTATCTGGAGACGGCGCTGACCTCGGAACTGCAGGGCAATCTGGTCGACATTTGCCCGGTGGGCGCGCTGACCTCGAAGCCCTATGCTTTCGCGGCGCGGCCCTGGGAGCTCGGCAAGACCCAGTCGGTCGACGTGATGGACGGCGTAGGCTCGGCGATCCGCGTCGATACCCGCGGCCGCGAGGTGATGCGGATCCTGCCGCGCGTCAACGAGGCGGTGAACGAGGAATGGATTTCCGACAAGACCCGCCATATCGTCGACGGCCTGCGCACGCAGCGGCTTGACCGTCCCTATATCAGGCAAAATGGCCAGCTCCGCCCGGCCTCATGGTCCGAGGCCTTCGCGGCCATCGCCGCAAAGACGGGTCGCATCGACGGCAAGCGGATCGGCGCCATCGCGGGCGATCTGGCCGCGGTGGAGGAGATGTTTGCGCTGAAGGAGCTGCTTGTCGAAGTGCGGCTCGGTCAATCTCGCGGTGCAGGGCGGCGACGCCTTCGATCCCAAGGCGGGACGCGCCTCCTACATTTTCAATCCGACGATTGCCGGCATCGATCAGGCCGACGCGCTTTTGATCATCGGTTCGAACCCGCGCAAGGAGGCCGCCGTTCTCAATGCGCGCATCCGCAAGCGCTGGCGCAGCGGCCAGCTCAAGGTCGGCGTGATCGGCGCCAAGGCCGATCTGACTTACGCCTACGACTATCTCGGAGCGGGAACGGATTCGCTTGGCGATCTCGCCGCCGGCAAACATTCCTTCGCCGAGGTGCTGAAGAACGCGAAAAACCCGATCGTGCTGGTTGGCGCCGGTGCGGCCGCGCGGCACGACGGCTCCGCGGTCCTGGCGCTCGCAGCCAAGCTCGCGCTCGATGTCGGCGCGGTCAAGGACGGCTGGAACGGTTTTGCGGTGCTGCAGGATACGGCCTCGCGCGTCGGCGCGCTCGATATCGGCTTTACCGCCAGCGCGGGCGGCCTGAGCTTCGGTGGAGATGACGACGTTCGGTACGCTTGACGTCTTGTTCCTGCTCGGCGCCGATGAGATCAAGGCGCCGGACGGCACCTTCGTGGTCTACATCGGCACCCACGGCGACCGTGGCGCGCATCGCGCCGACGTCATCCTGCCCGGTGCCGCCTATACCGAAAAGTCCGGCCTCTTCGTCAACACCGAGGGCCGGGTGCAGATGGCCAACCGCGCAGGCTTTCCTCCGGGGGAGGCGCGGGAGGACTGGGCGATCATCCGGGCGCTGTCGGAGGCGCTTGGCAAGAAGCTGCCTTACGATTCGCTGCCGGCGCTGCGGCAGGCGATCTTCAAGTCGGTGCCGCGTCTGATGCGCATCGACCAGATCGAAGCCGGCAATGCAGCCGACATCAAGACGCTCTCCGGCAAAAGCGGCAACGTCGAGAAGTCGGTGTTCAAGGCTTCCGTAATAGATTTTTACCTGACCAATCCGATCGCGCGCGCGTCTGCGGTCATGGCGGAATGCTCCCGTCTGGCCTCCGGGCAAATGCTGACGGCAGCGGAGTGAATTGATGGCCGAATTCTGGACCAGTACCTTGTGGCCGCTGATCATCATGGTCGCCGAGAGCGTGTTACTGCTCGTGGTGCTCCTGATCGCGATCGCCTACATCCTGCTCGCCGATCGTAAGATCTGGGCGGCGGTACAGATCAGGCGCGGTCCCAACGTTGTCGGGCCGTGGGGCCTGCTGCAATCCTTCGCCGATCTGTTGAAGTTCGTCCTCAAGGAGCCGATCATTCCGGCCGGCGCGAACAAGGGGGTGTTCCTGCTGGCGCCTCTGGTGAGTTGCGTGCTTGCGCTGGCGGCGTGGGCCGTGATCCCGACCAATCTCGGCTGGGTGATCTCGGACATCAATGTCGGCGTGCTCTACATCTTCGCGATATCGTCGCTGTCGATCTACGGCATCATCATGGCCGGATGGTCGTCGAATTCGAAATACCCCTTCCTCGCCGCGCTTCGCTCGGCGGCGCAGATGGTCAGCTACGAAGTCTCGATCGGATTCGTGATCATCACTGTCCTGCTTTGCGCGGGCTCGCTCAATCTATCGGCGGTGGTGGAGGCGCAAAACACGCGCGGCCTGGGAAGCCTGATCGGCCTGCCGCAGCTGACCATCCTCAACTGGTATGTGTGGCCGCTGTTTCCGATGTTCGTGGTGTTCTACGTCTCGGCGCTGGCGGAAACCAACCGTCCGCCGTTCGATCTGGTGGAAGCCGAATCCGAGCTGGTCGCTGGCTTTATGGTCGAATACGGCTCGACGCCATATCTCCTGTTCATGCTTGGCGAATATGTCGCGATCACCACGATGTGCGCGATGGCGACGATCTTCTTCCTGGGCGGCTGGCTGCCGCCGGTCGCGCTGCCGCCCTTCACCTGGGTACCGGGGGTGATCTGGTTCTCGCTCAAGCTGTTTTTCATGTTCTTCCTGTTTGCGATGGCGAAAGCCATCGTGCCGCGCTACCGCTACGACCAGTTGATGAGGCTGGGCTGGAAGGTGTTCCTGCCGCTGTCATTGGCGATGGTAGTCGTCGTTGCAGGCGTGCTGCAATTTGCGGGGATCGCGCCGAAATGAGGTCGCCATGAGTGTCAACATCAACGCCACGTCCCGCTCGCTGCTGCTGTCGGAATTCGTATCGGCGTTCTTTCTCGCCATGCGCTATTTCTTCAAGCCGAAGCCGACGCTGAATTATCCGTTCGAGAAGGGGCCGATCTCGCCGCGCTTTCGCGGCGAGCACGCCTTGCGCCGCTATCCCAACGGCGAGGAGCGCTGCATCGCCTGCAAGCTGTGCGAGGCGATCTGCCCGGCGCAGGCGATCACGATCGAGGCCGGACCCCGCCGCAACGACGGCACCCGCCGCACGGTGCGCTACGATATCGATATGGTGAAATGCATCTATTGCGGGCTTTGCCAGGAGGCTTGCCCGGTCGATGCCATCGTCGAAGGTCCGAATTTCGAATTCGCGACCGAGACGCGCGAGGAACTCTACTATGACAAGGCGAAACTTCTCGCCAATGGGGACCGCTGGGAGCGCGAGATCGCCAAGTCGATCGAACTCGACGCGCCGTACCGGTGAGGTGAGGGCATGATCCTTCCAGCACTGTTTTTCTATTTGTTCGCGGGCATCTGCGTGGCTTCCGCGGTCATGGTGATTGTGTCGCGCAATCCAGTTCACTCCGTGCTGTTTCTGATCCTCGCCTTCGTCAATGCCTCCGGGCTGTTCGTGCTGATGGGCGCCGAGTTCCTGGCGATGATACTGGTCGTGGTCTATGTCGGCGCGGTTGCGGTACTGTTCCTGTTCGTGATCATGATGCTCGACGTCGATTTCACCGAACTGCGTGAAGGCTTCATGGAATATTTGCCGATTGGTCTCGTGATCGGCGGGGTGTTTCTCGCCGAATTGCTGCTGGTCGGGGGCGGCTGGGTGATCAATCCCAACGTGGCAAAGTCGATTAACTCGGCGATTCCGACCAATGTGAGCAACACCGAGGCGTTGGGTCTCGTGCTCTATACGAAGTACATCCACTACTTCCAGCTCGCGGGCATCGTTCTGCTGGTTGCGATGATCGGCGCCATCGTGCTGACGTTGCGTCACAAGGCGAGCGTCAAGCGCCAGGACATCAACGTGCAGAATGCGCGGACGCGCGAACTCGCCATGAGCATTCGGAAGGTGGCGTCAGGGCAGGGCCTGCAGGATGCGGACGCGGCGGAGTGGGTGCAATGACGATCGGTCTTGGGCATTATCTCGCGGTCGGCGCCATCCTGTTTACGCTCGGGATACTTGGCATTTTTCTCAACCGCAAGAACATCATCGTCATCCTGATGTCGATCGAGCTGATCCTGCTTGCCGTCAATATCAACCTGGTGGCGTTTTCGACGTTCATCGGCGACATCGTCGGGCAGGTTTTCGCGCTGCTGGTGCTCACGGTGGCGGCGGCGGAAGCTGCGATCGGCCTGGCGGTGCTGGTGGTGTATTTCCGCAACCGCGGCTCAATCGAGGTCGAAGACGTCAATATGATGAAGGGTTAGCGCGCCAATGATCCAGGCCATCGTCTTTCTGCCGCTGATCGGCGCCATCATTGCCGGGCTGATCTCAATTGTCGGCGCGCATGCGCGAAATCCGAGCGGCGATGAGGTCGAACATCACGATGACGCGCATAGTGCCGGCGCCCACGCGGCGGAGGCGCATGACGACCAGGGCCACGACGACCATCACGTGACAGAACCGCCGGCTGCGGGCTCGCGCGCGGCCGAACTGATCACGACCGGCCTATTGCTGGTAGGGGCGGCGTTGTCCTGGGTGGCACTGTTCGACGTCGGCTTTGGGCATCACGACGCCAGGATCGCATTGTTTCCCTGGATCACCTCGGGCGATTTGCAGGTGTCGTGGGCGCTGCGGGTCGACACGCTGACCGCCGTGATGCTGGTGGTGGTCAACACCATTTCGTCGCTCGTGCACCTCTATTCGATCGGTTACATGGACGAGGATCCGTACCGGCCGCGCTTCTTTGCCTATCTGTCGCTGTTCACCTTCGCGATGCTGATGCTGGTGACGGCCGATAACCTCGTGCAGCTGTTCTTCGGCTGGGAAGGCGTCGGCCTCATGAGCTATCTGCTGATCGGGTTCTGGTACCATAAGCCGTCGGCGAACGCGGCGGCGATCAAGGCCTTCATGGTCAACCGGGTCGGCGATTTCGGTTTTGCGCTCGGCATTTTCGCGGTGTTCATGCTGATCGGCTCGACCGATTTCGAAACAATTTTCGCGGGCGCGCCGGGCCTCACCGGCAAGACCATCGATTTCTTCGGCTGGCACGCCGACGCGCTGACGCTGACTTGCCTGCTCCTGTTCATGGGTGCGATGGGCAAATCAGCGCAGTTCCTGCTCCACACCTGGCTGCCGGACGCGATGGAAGGCCCGACGCCGGTCTCGGCGCTGATCCATGCCGCGACCATGGTCACCGCCGGCGTTTTCATGGTGGCGCGGCTGTCGCCGTTGTTCGAGCTTGCGCCCAATGCGCAGGCCGTCGTGATGTTCATCGGCGCGACCACGGCCTTTTTTGCGGCGACTGTCGGTCTCGTCCAGAACGACATCAAGCGCATCGTCGCCTATTCGACCTGTTCGCAGCTCGGCTACATGTTCGTGGCGATGGGGGCGGGGGCTTACTCCGTCGGCATGTTCCATCTATTCACACACGCCTTCTTCAAGGCGTTGTTGTTCCTTGGCTCCGGCTCGGTGATCTACGCGATGCATCACGAGCAAGACATCCGCAACATGGGCGGCCTCTGGCGCAAGATCCCCTATACATTCTTTGTCATGTGCATCGGCACATTGGCGCTGACGGGATTTCCGTTCTTTGCGGGCTACTTCTCCAAGGACGCGATCATCGAATCCGCCTATGCGGCGCATAATCCGTTTTCGACCTATGCCTATTTGCTGACGGTTGCAGCTGCAGGTCTGACCTCGTTCTATTCATGGCGGCTGATCTTCAAGACCTTCTTCGGCGAGCCGCATAATCAGGAGCACTACGAGGCGGCGCACGAAAGCCCGCTGTGGATGCTCGTTCCGATCGGCGTCTTGGCCGCGGGCTCGATCCTGGCGGGCTTTCCGTTCAAGCCGTTCTTCGCCGGCAACGGCGTCGAGGAGTTCTTCCGCGATTCCGTGAAGATGAATCCCGCATATCCTCGAGGACATGGAGAATATGCCGCATCTCCTGGGTTTCTTGCCGACCGCGATGATGGCGCTGGGCTTGTTTGTCTCCTACGTCTTCTATATCCGCCGGCCCTATCTGCCGGTCGAGCTCGCCAGGCAGCAGCCACTGCTCTACCAGTTCCTGCTCAACAAGTGGTATTTCGACGAGCTGTACGAATTGATCTTCGTTCGGCCGGCCAAATGGATCGGGCGTTCGCTGTGGAAGGTCGGCGACGGCTACATCATCGACGGCTTCGGTCCGGACGGCGTGTCGGCACGTGTGCTGGACGTTACGCGTAACGTCGTGCGGCTTCAGACCGGCTATCTCTACCACTACGCCTTCGCCATGCTGATCGGAGTCGCCGGCTTGATTACCTGGTTCATGTTCGGCGTGGGAGGCCAGTGATGACGACCTGGCCCATTCTCTCCGTCGTTACCTTCCTGCCCGTGGTCGGCGCGCTCCTGATCTATCATCAGCCGTGGCGATGACGAAGCCGCGCGGCGCAACGCGCGCTGGATCGCGCTGTGGACCACGCTGATCACGCTTGCCGTGTCGTTGATCCTGGTCGCTCGTTTCGATCCGTCGCAGCCCGACTTCCAGTTCGTCGAGAAGGCGCCCTGGCTTGCCAACGCCATCACCTATCACATGGGCGTCGACGGCATCTCGCTGCCGTTCGTGATCCTGACCACGGCGCTAATGCCGTTCTGCATCGTCGCGAGCTGGAAAGCCATCACGTCGCGGGTGCGCGAATACATGATGGCGTTCCTGGTGCTGGAAACGCTGATGGTCGGCACCTTCTCCGCGCTCGACCTCGTGCTGTTCTACCTGTTCTTCGAGGGCGGCCTGATCCCGATGTTCCTGATCATCGGCGTTTGGGGCGGCCCGCGCCGGGTCTACGCCTCCTTCAAGTTCTTCCTCTACACGCTGCTTGGCTCGGTGCTGATGCTGCTGGCGATCATGGCGCTGTACTGGAACGCCGGCACCACCGACATCCCGACCTTGATGCATACCGCCGTTCCGCGCAGCCTGCAGACCTGGGCATGGCTGGCGTTCTTTGCCTCCTTTGCGGTGAAGATGCCGATGTGGCCGGTTCACACCTGGCTGCCGGATGCGCATGTCGAGGCGCCGACGGCAGGCTCGGTGATCCTGGCCGCGATCCTCCTGAAGATGGGCGGCTATGGCTTCCTGCGATTCTCGCTTGCCGATGTTCCCGCTGGCCTCGCATGATTTCGCCCCGCTGATCTTCTCGCTCTCGGTGATCGCGATCATCTACACCTCGCTCGTCGCGTTGATGCAGGAGGACATGAAGAAGCTGATCGCCTATTCCTCGGTGGCGCATATGGGCTTCGTCACCATGGGGATTTTCGCCGGAACCACGCAAGGGGTGGCCGGCGGCGTGTTCCAGATGGTCTCGCACGGCATCGTCTCGGGCGCGCTGTTCCTTTGCGTCGGCATCGTCTACGACCGCATGCATACCCGCGAGATCGCCGCTTATGGCGGACTGGTCAATCGCATGCCGCTTTATGCGCTGGTGTTCATGGTCTTCACGATGGCCAATGTCGGCTTGCCCGGCACCTCGGGCTTCGTCGGTGAATTCATGACCTTGATCGGTACCTTCAAGGTCAAGATTCCCACCGCAACCTTCGCCACCACGGGCGTGATCCTGTCGGCGGCATATGCGCTGTGGCTTTATCGCAAGGTGATTTTCGGCTCGTTGGTCAAGCCGTCGCTGGCGACCATCAAGGATCTGACGTTCCGCGAGAGCCTCACTTTGATGCCGCTGGTCGCGCTCACGATCCTGTTCGGGTTCTACCCGAAGCCGGTGCTCGACATGTCGGCAACCTCCGTGCAGCAACTCGTCAACAACTACAACACCGCAGTAACGGCCGTAAAAGCGGCCGCTCTGCTGCAGTAAGGGCCCGGGACAAACGCGATGAGCTTTGAGAGTGCAGGTTATCAGCTGCTGCCCGTGCTGCCGGAGCTTGTTCTTGCCGTCGGCGCCATGGCGCTGTTGATGATTGGGGCCTATCGGGGCGAGCGAACGACCAGTCTCGTTACCGGCCTTTCGGTTTTTCTCTTGGTGATCGTCGGCGCAATCGAATTGGCGTTGCCGGCGGGAAGGCTGACCACCTTCAGCGGCAGTTTCATCGTCGACGACTTCGCGCGGTTCCTGAAGATCCTGTCGTTGATCGGTTCGGCGGCGACGCTGATCCTTTCAGTGGAATTTCTGGCCGATCCATCCCGGCGCATCTTCGAATATGCCATCCTGGTGCTGCTCTCGACGCTCGGCATGATGGTGCTGATCTCGGCCGGCGACCTGATCATGCTCTATCTCGGGCTGGAGCTGATGAGCCTTGCGCTTTACGTGGTCGCGGCAAGCAACCGCGACAATGCAAAGTCGACCGAGGCCGGCCTGAAATATTTTGTGCTTGGGTGCGTTGTCGTCGGGCATGCTGCTGTACGGCGCCTCGCTGATCTATGGCTTCACCGGCACCGTCGGATTCGCCGGCATCGCGGCCGCCGCGAAGACCGGCAGTATCGGTATTGTATTCGGGCTGGTTTTTCTGCTGGCCGGACTTTGCTTCAAGGTTTCGGCCGTGCCGTTCCATATGTGGACGCCGGACGTCTACGAGGGTGCGCCAACACCGGTCACCGCGTTCTTTGCTTCGGCCCCGAAGGTCGCCGCCCTTGCGGTGTTCACCCGCGTGGCGCTGACCGCATTTCCCGGCATCGTGCCGCAATGGCAGCAAATCGTGGTGTTCGTATCGATCGCCTCGATGGCGCTGGGATCGTTTGCCGCCATCGGCCAGAAGAACATCAAGCGCCTGATGGCCTATTCATCGATCGGCCACATGGGTTTTGCCCTTGTAGGGTTGGCCGCCGGCACTGCGGATGGCGCGCAGGGGGTATTGGTATATATCGCGATCTATGTGGCGATGACGCTCGGCAGCCTTCACGGTCATCCTGACCATGAAGCGCAATGGTCAGCATGTCGAGAACATCAGCGACTTCGCTGGGCTCTCGCGCACCAATCCGATCCTGGCATTCTTGTTCGCGATGCTGCTGTTCTCGCTGGCCGGCATTCCGCCGCTGGCGGGCTTCTTTGCGAAATACTTTGTGTTCACCGCAGCGATCCATGCCGGGCTTTTTACGCTCGCGGTGGTTGGCGTGCTCACCAGCGTCGTCGGGGCGTTTTACTATCTCAACATCGTCAAGGTGATGTTTTTCGACGAACCAATCAGTGTTCTCGATCCGATGCGCATCGAATTGCGCTCGGTGCTGGCGGCTTCCGTTCTGTTTCATGTCATGTTCTTCGTATATCCAGGGCCACTTATCAGCGTCGCGACGGTCGCGGCGAAATCGCTTTTTTAGATGGCATTCTCGCTCGGTCCTCGAGCCATATCGGCGGGTTATCGGCTCGCTGCTTTTGACAGCATCGGTTCGACCAACGCGGAAGCCCTGTCGCGCGTCCGCGCCGGTGAGCGCGGACCGCTGTGGCTTGTGACCTCCGAACAGACCGCCGGGCGCGGGCGGCGACTTCGTTCCTGGATTGCTCCGCGCGGCAATCTGGCCAGCAGCTGTCCTCGAAACGATCGACGCTTCGCCCGCGACCGCGGCGACGCTGGGATTTGCCGCCGGTCTGGCGCTGGAGGCGGCGCTGCGGCGGCTGAGCCTGGGGAGGGGTTCCGGCGACATAAAGTTTTCGCTGAAATGGCCGAACGACGTGCTGGCGGGCCAGCAGAAGCTAGCCGGCATCCTGCTTGAGGCGGAGGCCGTTCCGGGCGACCGCCTCGCGGTGGTCGTCGGCATCGGCACCAACGTCGTTGCCGCACCTGAGGGCACGCCAACGCCCGCCACCTCGCTCAAGGCGCTCGGCATCGATATCAGCGCGGAGGGTCTGTTCGCGGCCCTGTCGGATAGCTGGGCCGAATTTCGTGAGATCTGGGGCCAGGGAAGCGGCTTTGTCGATATCCGCAACCTCTGGCTGGAGCGTGCAGCCGGGCTTGGGCGACCGGTCGCCGTCAACACGGGCGGCGCGACGATTGCAGGCACCTTCGAAACGATCGACGACACCGGCAGCATGATCGTCAGGACATCCGCCGGCGAGCAGGTCCCGATCTCGGCTGGCGACGTTTATTTCGGCTCGGCGGCCTCGGCGGGAGCGGCATGATGGCGCGACCGGATGAGCTGACATTCGCAGCCCTTGGCGGCGTCGGCGAAATCGGCATGAACCTGTCGATCTACGGTCTCGGCAACCGCCATCAGCGCTCCTGGCTCGCGGTTGATCTCGGCGTTTCCTTCGGCGACGAGGAGCATCTGCCGGGGATCGACACCATCATGCCCGATATCCGCTTTCTCGAGCAGGAACGCAAGAATCTGATCGGTCTCGTTCTGACGCATGCCCATGAAGACCATTTCGGCGCCATTATCGACCTCTGGCCAAGGCTGAAATGCCCGATCTATGCGACCAAGTTCAGCGCCGCGCTGTTCGAGGCCAAATGCGCCTCCGAACGCAATCCACCGAAGATTCCGGTCACCGTGGTGCCGTCGGGCGGCCGCATCGATCTTGGACCGTTCAATGTCGAGTTCATTCCGGTGGCGCATTCGATTCCGGAATCGCATGCGCTGGCGATTCACACGGAGGTCGGCACCATTCTGCATACCGGCGACTGGAAGATCGATCCGACGCCGATCATTGGTCTACCGACCGACGAGCGGCGGCTGCGCGAACTGGGTGACGCCGGCGTGTTGGCACTGATCGGCGATTCCACCAATGCGGTGCGGGATGGCCGGTCGCCGTCGGAAGCCGAAGTGGCAAAGACCATCGCGGAGCTTGTGAAGGCGGCGAGGGGCCGGGTCGCCGTGACCACCTTTGCCTCCAACGTCGCGAGGCTGAAGGCTGTCGCCGATGCCGCGCGCATCTCAGGGCGCGAGGTGGTGGTGGTCGGACGTGCCATGGAGCGCGTTGTTCAGGTCGCGCGCGAAACCGGCCATCTTGATGGCGTGCAGAATTTTCGCGGCGCCGATCTCTACGGCCACTTTCCTCCAGACAAGGTGCTGGCGCTTTGCACGGGAAGCCAGGGCGAGCCGCGCGCGGCGCTGTCACGCATTGCCAATGACGACCACCCGCAGGTAACGCTCAACAAGGGCGACTGCGTCATCTTCTCCTCCCGCACCATTCCCGGCAACGAAAAGGCGGTGGGTGCGATCATCAACGGCTTGATCACGCAAGGGGTCGAGGTCATTACCGACCGTACCCATCTGGTTCATGTGTCCGGCCATCCGCGCCGTGACGAATTGCGGGACATGATCGGCTGGGTGCGCCCGCAACTCCTGATCCCCGTCCACGGCGAAGCGCTACATTTGTTCGAGCATGCCAAGCTGGCGCGGGCCGCGGGCGTGCCGAAAGCGCTGATTTGTCGTAATGGCGACCTCGTCAAGCTCGCGCCCGGCGAGCCCGGCGTCATCGATGAGCTGCCATCGGGAAGGCTCTATAGGGACGGCTCCATTCTGGAGGATTCCAAATCGCGCGCCGTGGTCGAGCGGCGTCGAATGGCTTTTGCCGGATGCGCCTTCATTGCGATCGCGATGACCGAAAAGGGCGAGCTTGCCGACGATCCCGAGATCGATCTGGTGGGAATCCCGGAAAAAAATACCGCCGGCGAAATCATCGATGAGATCGTGTTCGACGTCGTTGTTTCGACGGTGGAAGGGTTGCCGCGGGCGCGGCGGCGCGATCCCGACGCGACGGCGGAATCGGTGCGTCGGGCGGTGCGTGCGCTGCTGAACGAGCAATGGGGCAAGAAGCCGCTGTGCTATGTTCACGTGCTGACGGTCTGATCTGGCCACAGGCATGCCCTCCGGCGCGGGTATTGAGCGATTTTGCGAACCGAGCACACGCAAGCTATAAGGGAGACGGAGGAATGCCATGCTGGGCCGTCTTAATCATGTGGCGATCGCGGTAAAGGATGCCGAGAAGGCTGCCCGGATCTATGGCGCGGCATTCGGTGCCGGCGTCTCGGCGGCGCAACCGTTGCCGGAACACGGGGTCATCACCGTGTTCGTGACGCTACCCAACACCAAGATCGAATTCATTCAGCCGCTCGGAGAGTCCTCGCCGATCGCCAAATTCCTCGAACGCAACGCCGATGGCGGCATCCATCACATTTGTTACGACGTGCCCGACATCATCGCGGCGCGCGACACCTTGATCAAGGAGGGCGCGCGGGTTCTCGGTGACGGGATTCCCAGGATTGGCGCTCACGGCAAGCCGGTGCTTTTTCTGCACCCCAAGGATTTTTCCGGCGCGCTCGTCGAAATCGAACAGGCGTGAGGCGCGATGGCCTACTCCATTTCAACCGGTTTGGCGATCTACTTCGTCTTGTGGTGGATCGTGCTGTTCGTGACGCTTCCGTTCGGCGTGCGAAGCCTGCATGAAGACGGCGGGGGTAGTCCGGGAACCGATCCCGGCGCGCCGGTCGCGAGCCAAATGGGACGCAAGCTGATCTGGACGACCCTGCTGTCGGTGGTGATCTATGCCGCGGCCTTTGCCGCCTATCGCGCCGGCTTCCTCACGATCGATCGCCTCTCGAAGCTGATGGGGATGGCGTTCTGACGGCTTCACCGGTTTGATTTTGCAAATGTTGCTGTTTGGGTTTGGGGGAAGGATATGACGGTTCAGCGGACGATTGCTGGGTTCTTGATTTTGACCATTTTCGGTGTTGCCGTGTCATTTTATCTGAATTGGAGAATGAACACCCAACTTCAGACCATGAAGGCGTTCGTCGAAGGTTACGTCTTTGCGGACGCGGTCGCCGCCTGCGAAAAGGCTCCGAGCTCCACGCCGTTCAAATGGAATGGAGGGACCAATACCAGGGTAATCGGCATGAACTCGGTCAAACTCAACAAATACACGATCATTCCGAGCTTCACGCTGCTTGCCGACGGCGTTTTTTGCGATTTCGATCCGATCAAGAAGAAAGCCGATATCGGATCGAATTTCCTCGAGCGGGAATAACTTGATTTTTCGGATCGACCTCCAAAGAAATCGACCTCCAAAGAAAAAGAGCAGGGCGCGAAGCCCTGCTCTAGAAATTGTGTCGACCCTATTTTCCCGTGAATTTGGATTTGATCTTGATTGGCGGGACGACGCTGCTTGTGCGCGTCAGGGCTCCTCCCGAGACTTGGACCACCAGACTTCGACCTTGCGGCTTTGTCTGAGGCCGCACTCGTAGACCAAAATTTTCATCTTGTCATCAATTTCGGTAACGATTGTTCAAAATTAAAGCAAGTTCTGAAATGAATGGAATTTCAGCATGATCATATTGAGCTTTATGTCTCAAAACATAGGAATGGTATTATAGTAAGAAGTTCGCGGATCGCATCGGTCCCGCTCGATGCGAACCGGCCGGGATTTTGATGGAGCCTTCCGCACCCTTTGCGGCGTTGTCCCGAGGGATAAGACCCTCCGAGTAGCGCCGAGGTTTCATGCCGTCGAAATCAATGAAGGTGTGCGGCCATATCGTTGGCTGGTGGCATGATGCCGAGTACTCCGACAATGGCGACGATTCCAAGCCCGAGGGCAATTTCGGCCAGCGCGCCGCGCATGAGCGATTGAGCGGCCCGGCCGCCCTGATCAATTCCGGCGCCGCCGGACAGTCGCGGCAACACATATTGGCGGTTGATGCCGGCGAGGCACACCATCGCGGCGAACAGCGTTACCTTGAGAAGCAGCAATCGGCCGTAGCTTGTTGCTATCAGGTTCTGTAGGCCGCCGACCAGAAACGAAACGTTGATCATCCCGCTTATCAGCAAGATGCCGACGGCCAGTATGCCAAGGTTGGAAAAACGGCTGGCGATGTCGCCCGCGGCTGAGACCCATCCCTCCTCACGAAATCGGCGCAGGCAGGCCAACAATAATACGAGCGGGATGAGACCCCCAAGCCAGAGGCCGGCAGCGATCAAGTGCAGGAAGTCGGCGGCAAGATGGATGTTTCTCTCAAATCCCAGACCTTCCGCACCATGTCCGGCAAAGGCCAGTGATCCAAGGTAGGCAGCAGCCAGCAGCATGCCCGCAATGACTTGCCAGGTGGCCGAGCCGGTCCGTCGCGGTAGCAGAGATGCAGCCAGCACAGCGCCAAACAAAAACCGAGTCTCCCAGGCGAAGCCAAATTGCGTGCGCGAAAGAACCGTCCAGATCGTGCCGTCGGCGATGACTTCGTCGACCGGTTTGCCGACGATCCGCGCGGACAATAGGCACAACCATGCAAAGGCCGACGCGAGCGACAATATCAGGTTGGTCCATAAAACCTTGCGGGTGAGGTCGTTGAAGGAGGCCGCGGTCCCATTGAGCTGCAAGTTCGCCCGCAGCACCGGCGATGCAATGAATAAATCGAAAGAGACGATGCCCACGACGATCACCGACGAAACGAAGTGAATAGCCCGCACAGCGATCAGCGGATTGATCAACAAGATGCCCTCCACATCGAGTGAAACCGGGTGCGGCGAAGCCGACCCCTACGGGCCGGGCGGCCTCGCACCTGGTTGCACCGTTTCAGCTGCTCCGCTCTCACTGCCCGACATGAAATGTGAAGCTGCCCTCGGTCGTATGCGTGTCCACCGAAAGCACCTGCCAGCGGACCCTGTAGGTCCCCGGCGGCAACGGCTTCAGCCCGATGCGCATGGTGCTTGCGCTGATGCTTGGCTTGCCGAGATCGACCCGCCCGCCGTTGGCATCGCTCACCTCGACGGTGCTGAATGCCGGCTCCAGATTCTGGCTATAGGTAAGTACGACTTCCCGCGGCGCGGTTGCCACGGTGCTTCCAACGCGCGGTTGCGCGTGGTCGAGAAAGGCGTGAGCCTGCGCGGCGCTGTTGGCCATGACGGCAAGCAGGGCTGCTGTCGCAAGAGTTGGAATGCGCATGATGTCGCCTCAAAAAGTCAGTTTGCGGGCAGGGGTTGAAGTTCCCCCAAACAGCGGTTGTCCTACCGTCGTCGGGAACATGTCGTCGAGATAAAGATGCAGCTGGCCGAGGACGCCGACACCGCTTCCGCTCTCGCGGTTGATGGGGATCATGGCTTCGAGGCCGACCTGAAAATAGCTTCCGACCCAGATCACGCCGGGGTTGACGGTTCCGGTCGTGGTGTAGGGGTTGCCGAAATTGTTGGCGACCGGCGTCGTCAAACTCACTTCGACGATTGGAATGAGGTGATTGAAGAAATCCGGAAGCTGAAGGTCTACGACCTCCGATTTCAGATAGGGCAGGCTGTATTGCAACGAGGCGCCGTAGACCAGCTGTTGCGGATTAAAGACGTTCTGGGTGAAGTCAAAGGACTCCGTCGGGATTTGATAGCCGACCTGTCCCGTCACCGCGAATGGACGGATCCACGAGAGACTTTCCGGCAAATCGCCAAGGCCCTTCCCGAAATAGACTGTTGGGGTAACGGTGGTGAACTTGGACGCCAACCCGGAAGCCGTTGAACCGGTGTTGCCCCAGTCGACAATGAGGCCGGTCAATAACGCAAACTCATGCGACCGGTCCTTCAGCACCTGGTATTGGAACGTGGTCTCAAGATTTTGAAATCCCGCCTGGAGCGTGCCGTCGGCCTGGCGAATTTGCGTCCAGGTTTGGCCGACCGAGACGCCGAAATTTTCGGTGATCCGCTTCGAAATCTCGCCGGAAAGGTCCCACTCGGTGGCGGGCGGCATGTCAGCGGTCCTGGACCACTGCACGGTCGGTATCGACATTTCGTCGGCAACGCAGGGATCGTCGATTGCCAGCGTCGCCGGGAGAAAGCGGGCGCCGACGAAACAGTGAGCGAGGGCGGG
The DNA here is from genome assembly GCA_963722265.1 of uncultured Alphaproteobacteria bacterium. Classification (GTDB taxonomy): domain Bacteria; phylum Pseudomonadota; class Alphaproteobacteria; order Rhizobiales; family Xanthobacteraceae; genus Bradyrhizobium. The sequence goes on from CAVRKR010000009.1 coordinate 1,062,630, forward strand.
AGAGGTGAACGCCAAGGCGATAAGACTCGCCAGCGCAAGTGAAGGCAGCATATGTCGAGACATCAGGATTTCTCCGGTCAGAATACGTGAGAGCAGTCACTGGCAACCGTCAAGGCTGCCTTGCATCACGCGCTGAACGGAGGACCTCTGGGACGTGCGACGGAATATCGGGAGGATGAAGTTAGCCGGAGCCGATGGGTCGATTGACGCACCTTGCGGAATTCCGGACTGACCGAGGCGACCGCTACAGGCCCAGGGGCATCCAGGAGATGGAATGCTCCGGAAAAGCAAAGCAAACAGTGGTTATGCGCTGGGTGTTTTTGCTGATCGGAAGGCGCTGCCGGGCCGCCGTCGGTCTGATGCAGGCAAAGCGCGGAAACGGAAAAATCATCAAGGGCGGAAGCTTGGGCGAGTTGGGGACCTACAACCGCAAGCAACAGCGGCTGCATGACCAGCGCATAGATAGCGGCCGCACTAACCAGCCTTCGCCAGAAAGGCGCCAGTCCCCAACTTGCGTGATTTGGCCCGGTTCCCATTTTCACGAGCTTATGTTGAAACACAGCCGGTCGAAGGCAGCTAGATTGGGTGACCTGGTTCGCCGCTGGATCAAGATGGCATGCTTTCGGCTTTCGGCGGCATCGAACGGTTTGTCAGTATAGTTGGTCGAATGCTAGTGGCAACCCGGCTTTCTCACCGTGACGTGTCGAAAGAAAAATTGGCAGCTAGGGAATATCTCATGAAACGGATCATCTGGGCGCTTTTGGGCATGGTGTTTGTCGGAGCTCTGACCAACGCTCCCGCGCGCGCCGAAGAGATCAAGGCCGGCGATCTCGTGATCACACAGGCCTGGAGCCGTGCCACGCCGGGCGGTGCCAAAGTCGGGGGCGGCTACCTGACCATTGAAAACAAGGGATCGGTGGCGGACCGGCTGATCGGCGGCGCTTCGGAAGTCGCCGAGAAGGTCCAACTGCACGAAATGGCCGTGAACAACGGCGTGATGACGATGCGCCCGCTCGACCAGGGCCTCGTGATAGAGCCCGGCAAGACGGTCAAGCTCGCGCCCGGCGGCTATCATCTGATGCTGCTCGACCTGAAGAGCCCGCTCAGGCAAGGCGAGAAAGTACCGGTCACCCTGGAATTCGAAAGGGCGGGCAAGGTTTCGCTCTTGCTCGATGTCCAAGGTATCGGTGCGCAGGGCCCGGCCAACTCCGATGGCGCTGGCGGCCAGATGGAAATGAAGAAGACGCCTGATCATTCCGGCATGAAAATGTGAGGGACGGAAGGCAGGGCTGAGCGTCTCGAGGGCGTGCCCTCAGCCCTTCAGGCGCTTTGCGGGGCGCCGGCTACGACCCCTTTTGCGCCATAATCGGGCGTTCAAAGCAATTGGCGAAACGACAGGAAATCCGTTTGGTTAGCGGCCTTTTGCCGATCCCCGCCCTTGTGTTTTTGTGACTGATCCGGTTTCACTGCTTTCTTCCTTGCCCGATCGATTCTCTTGGTGCCCCATGCGATTGTCGCGGTTCTTTCTACCGATCCTCAAAGAGAATCCGAAGGAGGCCGAGATCGTCTCGCATCGGTTGATGCTGCGAGCGGGCATGATGCGGCAGGAAGCAGCCGGCATCTACGCCTGGCTGCCGCTCGGCCTGCGGGTGCTGAAGAAGATCGAGCAAATCGTCCGCGAGGAGCAAAACCGCGCCGGCGCCCTGGAGCTTCTGATGCCGACGCTGCAGCTCGCCGATCTCTGGCGCGAAAGCGGCCGTTACGACGCCTACGGCCCCGAAATGCTGCGCATCACCGATCGCCATAAGCGCGAACTGCTCTACGGGCCGACCAACGAGGAAATGATCACCGAGATTTTCCGCGCCTACGTGAAGTCCTACAGGAGCTTGCCGCTCAACCTGTATCACATCCAGTGGAAGTTCCGTGACGAGCAGCGTCCGCGTTTCGGCGTTATGCGCGGACGCGAGTTTCTGATGAAGGATGCCTACTCCTTCGATATCGACGAGGCCGCGGCGCGGCGTTCCTACAACCGGATGTTTGTTGCATACTTGCGCACCTTTGCCCGGATGGGGCTAAAGGCAATTCCGATGCGCGCGGAGACCGGTCCAATCGGCGGCGATCTCAGCCACGAATTTATCGTGCTGGCGGAGACCGGCGAGTCCGCCGTCTATTGCGACAGCGATGTGCTCAACCTGCCGGTGCCGGGCGAGGAGATCGATTACGAGGGAGACCTGACGGCGATCATCGAGCAATGGACGTCGGTCTATGCCGCCACGGAAGACGTCCATGACGCCGTCCGCTTCGACCGCGAGGTGCCGGCCGAGAAGAGGGTGCACACGAGGGGGATCGAAGTCGGGCAGATCTTCTATTTCGGCACGAAATACTCCGACACGATGAAGGCCATGGTCGCCGGGGCCGATGGCGCCGAAGTCGCCATTCACGGTGGCTCCTACGGTGTTGGCGTCTCAAGGCTCGTCGGCGCCGTGATCGAGGCCTGCCACGACGATGCCGGCATCAAGTGGCCCGAGGCGGTCGCCCCGTTCAAGGCGGTCATTCTCAATCTCAAGCAGGGGTCGGACGACACCGACGCCGCTTGCGAGCGGCTCTACCTCGAACTGTCTGCCAAGGGCGTCGAGGTGCTTTACGACGACACCGACCAGCGCGCCGGTGCCAAATTCGCCGCCGCCGACCTGATTGGCATTCCCTGGCAAATTCTCGTCGGCCCCAAGGGCCTCGCCGAAGGCAAGCTTGAACTCAAACGGCGCAGCGACGGCGCGCGTGAAAACCTGAGCCCGGCGGACGTGCTGGCGCGACTGACCTAGTTGAAATTATCCACCGTGGGGGCGGCGGATATCGGCCCTCGCGGCCACAATCGGCCCGAATCGTGTGAAAATCGGACTATGGATGAAACCATGAGCGAGCCAATTCGAACTCCACCTTTCGCGCCATTCGAGTGGCTGCTGTCGGGACGCTATTTGCGGGCACGTCGGAAGGAAGGTTTCATCTCTGTCATCGCCGGCTTCTCGTTTCTCGGCATCATGCTCGGCGTCGCCACGCTGATCATCGTGATGGCCGTCATGAACGGATTCCGCAAGGAATTGCTGGACAAGATTCTCGGCCTTAACGGCCATCTTCTGGTGCAGCCGCTGGAGTCGCCGCTCACCGACTGGAAGGACGTGGCCGAACGCATCAACCAGGTTGCGGGCATTCGGCTCGCAGCGCCCGTCGTGGACGGGCAGGCTCTGGCGTCTTCGCCGTTCAATGCCTCCGGCGTCTTCGTTCGCGGCATTCGTGCCGACGACCTCAACAACCTGACCTCGATCGCCAAGAACATCAAGCAGGGCACGCTTGAGGGGTTCGACGAAGGGCAGGGCGTCGCCATCGGCCGCCGGCTTGCGGATACGCTTTCGCTGCACGCCGGCGACAGCGTCACGCTGGTGGCGCCGAGGGGCGCGGTGACCCCAATGGGTACAACCCCGCGGATCAAGCCATACAGGATCACGGCGGTGTTCGAGATCGGCATGTCGGAATATGACGCGAGCTTCGTGTTCATGCCGCTGCCCGAGGCGCAGGCCTATTTCAACCGCAATAACGATGTCACCGCGATCGAGGTGTTCACGACCAATCCGGACAGGATCGACAGCTTCCGCAAGAGCGTGACGGAGGCTGCGGGGCGTCCGGTGTTCCTGGTCGACTGGCGGCAACGCAACTCGACCTTTTTCAACGCGCTTCAGGTCGAGCGCAACGTGATGTTCCTCATTCTCACCATGATCGTGCTGGTCGCAGCGCTCAATATCGTCTCGGGCCTGATTATGCTGGTGAAGGACAAGGGCGGCGATATCGCGATCCTGCGCACCATGGGTGCCTCCCAGGGGGCGATCATGCGGGTGTTCCTGATCACGGGGGCTGCCATTGGGGTAGTCGGCACCATTACCGGCTTTCTGGTCGGCATGCTGATCTGCGTGAATATCGAATCGATCCGGCAATTCTTGTCGTGGCTGACCAATACCGAACTGTTTTCGCCGGAGCTGTACTTCCTGTCCAAGCTTCCGGCCGAGATCGACTTCGGCGAAACCAGCGCAGTCGTGATCATGGCGCTGACGCTGTCGTTCCTCGCTACCCTCTATCCCTCCTGGCGTGCTGCCCGCCTCGACCCCGTCGAAGCGCTGCGGTACGAGTGAGGGGCAGATGGGGCAGGGGAAGGAAGAGGACGTACCGGTCGTCTATCTCCACGAGATCAGGCGCCAGTACGTACAAGGCGCGACGCCGCTGACCATCCTCAATGGCGTCAAGCTCGCGTTGTGGGCGGGGCAATCGGTGGCGCTTGTCGCGCCATCGGGCGCCGGCAAATCGACGCTGCTGCATATCGCGGGCCTGCTCGAGAGCCCGGACGACGGCGAAGTCTATGTGGGGGGAGCGCCGACTTCAGGTCTGTCCGATATCGAGCGCACCCAAATCCGCCGCACCGAGATCGGTTTTGTCTATCAATCGCACCGGCTACTGCCGGAATTCTCGGCGCTCGAAAACGTCATGCTGCCGCAGATGATCCGTGGGCTTAAAAGGTCTGAAACCGTCAAGCGCGCCAGTGAGATCCTGGCCTATCTGGGCCTCGGCGACCGGATCAAACATCGGCCGGCAGAATTGTCCGGCGGGGAGCAGCAAAGAGTAGCGATCGCGCGCGCCGTCGCCAACGCACCGCGGGCGCTGCTCGCCGACGAACCGACCGGCAATCTCGATCCGCATACAGCCGACCACGTGTTCCAGGCCTTGACGCAGCTGGTCAAGGCGACGCGCGTGGCGATGCTGATCGCGACCCACAATATGGAACTGGCAGGCCGGATGGATCGACGGGTATCGCTGGTCGACGGCCGGGTCGTCGAACTGGATTAGCTTGGCTATGGATTGGCGGGCGGGCTGTCCGACGCCGTTAACCAAATTACCGGTAGGCGCGCCCGGACTGGAAAAATCGGGCGCCAGCGAGGCATATTTGCCGAATGAAAAGGTCCGACGTCATCTGCCCCCAATGCAATGCCGGCTACCGCCGCATCGAGTTGACCTCCCGCCCTGGGGCCAAGGGTGAGTATCGCTGTTTGCTTTGCGATCAGCTGCTTGAGGTATTCGATGGTTCGACCGACATTGCCCTTCGCCTTACCGTCCAACCCGAAAAGACCTTTCAATGAGCGCGCAAACCGTCCGGCAGTAGCTTGGAACTTTTTCGTTGCTAAATATTTCTGGGAAGCCGCTGAAACATAAAGATAATTTGAATTTCGCGGAAGTCTAATTTTTCGATTGGATGTTGCACCGCCGCTACAGCATTATGGACGAAGGCTGATAAGAGTCGGCCGCGGTGGGGCAGGGCAGATTCGAAAACGGGAAATGTAGAGATGAAGAAGTTGCTTTTTGCTACGGCAGCGGCGATCACGGTTGGTGCCGCAGCGCCGGCGGCAGCCGCCGACCTTCCGGCGCGAGCGCCGGCCTATTCGAAGGCGCCAGCGATCGTGGAGGCTGCCTATGACTGGAGCGGCTTCTACGTGGGTATCAACGGCGGCGGTGCCACCGGCAGCGTTGACTGGTCGTTGGACAACGGCGCCGGCGATGAAGGCAGCCACAACACGACCGGCGGCACGGTCGGCGGCCAGTTCGGTTATCGCTGGCAGACGATGGGCGGTTGGGTGTTCGGCTTGGAAGTGCAGGGCAACTGGGCTGATTTCACCGGCAGCAATCTCAGCCTGGCAGACGGCATCACGACCAACCAAACCAGGGTTGATGCCTTCGGCTTGTTCACCGGCCAGATCGGCTACGCGTGGGACCGTGCGTTATTCTATGTGAACGGCGGCGCCGCGGTTACCGACAACAGGTACACCTCGACAACTCCGGGTCCCTTGGGAGGGATTGATACGATCAACGATTCCCGCTGGGGTGCCGCGGTCGGCGTCGGCTTTGAGTATGCCTTTGCCCCGAACTGGTCGCTCGGCTTCCAATACGATCACTTGTTCATGGGAACAAAAGATATCAACGACGGCTTCATCACCGACAATATCAAACAGGACGTCGATATCTTCACTGCGCGCGTGAATTACAAGTTCGGCGGCCCGGTGGTCGCGCGGTTCTGACGCCAACGTTGGTCCAATTCTGGTCTCCACGCCCCGGCCTCTCAGCCGGGGCGTTTTTCTGAGAGGCGTAAGCGATGTTGGCGTCATCGCGTTGCCCCGCGCACTGGAAAACCTGCGCTTCACGGCGCATAATCAGGGGATGCAGAATTCTCTCGGAGCCATTATCGGCGCGATTATTATCAGCGTAGCGCTGCTCATTCTGTTTCGTTGGGAACTGGTCGTGGCCGGAAACGGCACCGGTTCTGTTGGGGTTTTTCGCCTGGACCGTTGGACGGGGGCGTCGGTCTCGTGCGCCCTGGAAAAGAATCCGCCGGCAGAACTCAACTGCGAAGCGAAGTAATCTTACTGCGTCATGAGTTTTCGGCGTGCGGTTGACGCGGCGGCGGTGCCGCAACATGGGCACCGCGGCAGGGTTTGGACCAGCGCGTGGATCAGACGCACGCGCATGGTGGCAATCGAGTTTGAGATGTGACGTTCAGGCCGCGCGGGCAGATCCTCTAGGTCGATAATTGTCGGGTAGCGGAGGCGTCTGGAACGGCGCGGCGGAACGAGGTCTTGAGGGGGGAATCGTCGCCCGCTCGGCGATCAGGAATCCATAAGCTGCGATGCACAGGGTAGCGTGATGATGGAAGCCGCGCCACCCGCGCCCCTCATAGTGGCCAAGGCCGACCTCTTGCTTGAGTTCCTGATAGTCACGCTCGATGCGCCAGCGCATTTTGGCAAGATCAACGAGCCGGCGGAAGCTGACGTTCGACGGGAGCGTCGAGAGCCAGTATTTGGTCGGCTCGGCTTCATCCTCGGGCCATTCGATTAGCAACCACTCCCACAGCAGCGATCCCGGGTCCAGCCGGTTATGCCCGACGCCGACACGCACGCGCGCGAAGCGCGAGGACAACCAATCCGTCGAACCTTCCCGCCACCGGACCGTGCGCCAGGCTCGTTTGGGCAGACCGAGCATGATCTCTTTGGCCGAGATCAGGTCGGGCTCGTCGCGACGGCCCGTATTGTTCAGCGGCTTGCCTTTCCGTCTCGGGCCGGTTCCGGATCGCCACATCAATGTATTGGGCTGAATGCCGACCACATAGGGCACTCCCAAGGCCGTCATGCCCGCGCGCAGACGCAAGTCATTGCCATAGGCCACGTCCATTAATGCGACCCCGCAGGGCAAGCCGGCTTCGCAGGCCCACCGTATCTGATCGAGTGCGATCTCCGGTTTGGTTTTGAACCCGATCTTCGAAGGCACGCCTGCCTTCTTGCGGCGTGCACGATCCTTGGTCCAATCCTTCGGCAGGTACAGCCGATAGGCCACTGGCAGGCTGGCGGAGTGGTTGGCAATCGACAGCGACACAGTCACCTGGCAATTGGCCTGCTTGCCGAGCTGCCCGCAATACTGGTGGTGCACGCCGACCGAATGCTTACCCTGCTTCGGGAACGACGTGTCGTCGATGATCCAGGCCTCGATCGGCCCGTCCTTTGTCATCGCCGGCAGCACCATCTCGCGCACCTTGCCCAACACCTTCTCGTCCGACCAGGTCGCGATACCGACAAAGTGCAGCAGCGACTGATGCTGGGCCGCCGTCCGCGCTGGAGCCGTCCTCGCCGCCATTGGCTCGACGCTCTTGCGCTCACCAGGCAGTATCAAACCGGTGCAATAATCGCGCAGCGGCCCAGCTCGGTCCGCATGACCAATGACGCTCGAAAGCCCTTCAACATACCCCGCAAATCGTACTTCGCTGTCCTTGCCGTGCTTGAGATTCATCTGGCCCTCCACGCGCCAAAATCTGAATCTCTTCAATTATTTGATTCTCAACCACAACGGCCGCGACCTTCTGACTCAGTAAGAGTAACGCCTCCTACGTCCGCAAATCCGCTGCTGAGTTAACCATCGGGGTCATTTCTCAAACTGACCCACTACCCCCTCTTGACCTTAGAACAAAAACGGAACTATGTTCCTGTTATGTTCTTGTTTCGGAGGTGGTCATGTTAAAGGTTTTTGTTGAGGAAGCGGCGGCTTTGGCGTCGATTGTGCTGTTTGTCGGGATGGTTGCGATCTGGGCGCAGTTGATCCCCCAGCTCTGAGGCCGGCGGCCCGAAGGTGCGGCGGATCGGGCGATCCGCTGGGGAAAAGCCGGACGGGGGTCGGTGATGGCGTGTTCCGCGTGGACTCATCCCATATGAGGCTTCACCATCGCGAAGTGCGAGTCGGCCGTTGCTGCCATTCTGCGCCCCTCAAGCCCCAGTGATTGTTGTCATGTCAAAGCCCGCGGCGCCGCCGTCCCAAGCAGGATTTGTCCATCTCCACGTCCATTCGGCCTATTCGCTGCTGAAGGGATCAATCAAGATCGCTAAACTTGCCGAGTTGGCGAAAGCGGACCGCCAGCCGGCTTTGGCGTTGACCGACACCGACAACATGTTCGGCGCGCTGGAATTCTCCGACAAGATGGCCGGCTACGGAATTCAGCCGATCGTCGGATGCGAACTTGCAATCGATTTCGGCGACCAGGACCCCAACGCGCGCAATGCGTTGGCGGCGGGGCCTTCGCGCATTGTGCTGCTGGCGGCGCGCGAGCGGGGCTATCGCAGCCTGATGCGGCTGAACTCCCGCGCCTTTCTGGAAACGCCGGTGCACCAGACGCCGCACATCAAATTTGAGTGGCTGGAAGGTTACTCGGATGATTTGATCGCGCTCACCGGTGGTCCGGACGGACCGGTCGCGCTCGCGATCGCCGACGATCACGCGGCGCTGGCGGCCTCACGCTGCGACCGGCTGGCGGATCTGTTCGGGGATCGCCTCTACATCGAATTGCAGCGGCACGGCATCGAGAGGGAGCGCCGCATCGAGGCCGGGCTCGTCGATCTGGCCTATGCGAAGGGCCTTCCGCTCGTGGCCACCAACGAGCCGTATTTCGCCACCTCAGACGACTACGAGGCCCATGATGCGTTGCTCTGCATCGCCGGTGGACGTCTGATCGCCGAGACCGACCGCGAGCAGCTCACGCCCGATCACCGTTTCAAGACCCGGGCCGAAATGGCCGTGCTGTTCGCCGATATCCCCGAAGCCCTCGCGTCCACCACCGAGATCGCCGAGCGCTGCGCGTTCCGCCCCCTGACGCGCAAGCCGATCCTGCCGCGCTTCACTGTGGGTGCGGGCGCCAACACGGCCGATGCGGCGAGCGACGAGGCGGCGGAACTACGCCGCCAGGCCGAGGAGGGGCTTGGCCACCGGTTGCGGGTCCACGGGCTTTCGCAAGGCACCACGGAAGAGGACTATCGGGCACGCCTTTCCTTCGAGCTCGACGTCATCACCGGCATGAATTATGCGGGCTACTTCCTGATCGTCGCTGACTTCATCAAATGGGCCAAGGCTGGGGGTATTCCGGTTGGCCCCGGTCGTGGCTCCGGCGCGGGATCGCTGGTCGCCTATGCGCTCACCATTACCGATCTCGACCCAATCCGGTTCGGCCTCCTGTTCGAACGTTTCCTCAATCCGGAACGCGTCTCGATGCCCGACTTCGACATTGATTTTTGCCAGGACCGGCGCGGTGAGGTGATCGATTACGTACAGCATCGTTATGGCCGCGATCAGGTGGCACAGATCATCACCTTCGGCACGTTGCAGGCGAGGGGCGTCCTGCGCGATGTCGGACGCGTGCTGCAGATGCCTTACGGGCAGGTCGACAAGCTGACAAAACTCGTGCCGCAAAATCCCGCCGCGCCGGTGACGCTTTCGGCCGCGATCGAAGGCGAGCCGAAGCTGCAGGCGTTCCGCGACGAGGACCCGGTGGTGGCACGTGCCTTTGACATCGCCCAACGCCTCGAAGGCCTGACCCGGCATGCGTCCACCCATGCCGCCGGTATCGTGATCGGCGATCGGCCGCTCAGCGAACTGGTGCCGCTCTACCGCGATCCGAAATCCGACATGCCGGTGACCCAGTTCAACATGAAATGGGTCGAGCCCGCGGGCCTCGTCAAATTCGACTTCCTCGGCCTCAAGACGCTGACGGTTCTTGATGCCGCCGTGAAGCTGCTCAAACAGCGCGGGGTCGAGGTCAATCTCGCGACCCTGCCGCTCGATGACGCCGCCAGCTACCAGATGCTCGCGCGCGGCGATGTGGTCGGCGTGTTCCAGGTGGAAAGTCAGGGCATGCGGCGCGCGCTGGTCGACATGCGGCCGGACCGCTTCGAGGACATCATCGCGTTGGTGGCGCTGTATCGGCCGGGCCCGATGGCGAACATTCCTACCTATTGCGCCCGCAAGCATGGCGACGAAGAGCCGGAATACCTGCACCCCATGCTCGAGCCGATCCTGAAGGAGACGTTTGGCGTCATCATCTACCAGGAACAGGTGATGCAGATCGCGCAGGTGATGGCCGGCTATTCGCTCGGCGAAGCCGACCTGTTGCGCCGTGCGATGGGCAAAAAGATCCGTGCCGAGATGGAGAAGCAACGCGCGGGCTTCGTCGGCGGTTCAGTCAAGAACGGCGTGCCGAAGGGACAGGCCGAGACGATTTTCGAGCTGCTCGCGAAATTCGCCGATTACGGTTTCAACAAGAGCCACGCCGCGGCATATGCGTTGGTCTCATATCATACCGCCTTTATGAAGGCGCATTATCCGGTCGAATTCCTGGCGGCATCAATGACGCTCGACCTCAACAACACCGACAAGCTTAGCGAGTTTCGTGCCGAAGCGCAGCGGCTCGGGATCAAGGTCGAGGCACCTTCGATCAATCGTTCCAGCGCCACCTTCGAGGTCCACCATGGCACAATCTACTATGCGCTCGCCGCGCTGAAGGGCGTCGGCCCCCAGGCCGTCGAGCTGATCGTCGAGGCGCGGCGCGACGGGCAATTCACCTCACTGGCCGATTTTGCAGCCCGCGTTAATCCGCGCGCGATCAACAAGCGTGTCATCGAAAGCCTGGCGGCGGCCGGCGCGTTCGATGCGCTCGACCCCAATCGCGCGAGGGTGTTTGCGGGCGCTGAGGCGATCCTTGCGGCTTGCCAGCGTAGCCACGAGGCCGCGAGCATCGGACAGAACGACATGTTCGGCAATGCCGCCGACGCGCCGACCATCATGCTGCCGCAGATCGAGCCGTGGTTGCCCGCAGAGCGGCTGCGGCGCGAATATGACGCCATCGGTTTCTTCCTTTCCGGCCATCCGCTAGACGACTATGCGACGGTGCTGAAGCGATTGAGGGTGCAATCCTGGGCGGAATTCTCTCGCGCGGTCAAAACCGGTGCGACCGCCGGAAAGGTTGCCGCCACTGTTGTGTCGCGCATGGAGCGACGAACCAAGACCGGTAACAAGATGGGAATCATCGGGCTGTCGGACCCGACTGGCCATTTCGAGGCCGTGTTGTTCTCGGAAGGACTTGCCCAGTATCGCGACGTGCTGGAACCTGGAGCTGCGGTACTGTTGCAACTCGGCGCCGAGCTGCAGGGCGAGGATGTCCGCGCCCGTGTGCTGCACGCCGAGCCGCTCGATGACGCCGCCGCCAAGACCCAGAAGGGCCTTCGCATCTTTGTGCGTGATACCAAGCCGCTCGAATCCATCGCCAAACGCTTGCAGATGCCTGAGCCTTCGCCGCAGAATGGCGCGGCCCGCGGACCTCAAGCAAAGCCGGTTGCGCTGGCCGGGGCCGACGGTGACGTCGCGCTTGTCATGATGCTGGACCTCGAAACTGAAGTGGAAATGAAGCTGCCAGGGCGTTTCAAGGTCTCGCCGCAGATTGCGGGCGCGATCAAGGCGGTGTCCGGCGTGGTGGACGTGCAGATGCTGTAACAACAGGGAAGGACGATCCCATGTGCGAGATGTGCCGACGGAATTCGATGGCCACGGTCGAAGCTTCGCGGCGCCGCATGCTTGGTTTGGCGGCCGCGGCGGCGGGACTCATGCTGGCGAATGCGGCCGGCGCCAAGGAGATGAAGCCGCCGCCGAAGCCGCAAAACGTATTGACGCCCGCGGCCTCGATCGAGCGCTTGCTAAAGGGAAATTCACGCTACGTCGAGGGCGTGTCGATGCGTCACGACTTCAAACATGAGCGGGAAGCGCTGGCCGGTGGCCAGAACCCCTACGCCGCCATTCTGAGCTGTGCTGACTCGCGCATCGCTCCCGAATACGCCTTCGACAGCGGCCGAGGCGATCTCTTTGTTTGCCGTGTGGCAGGCAATTTCGCCAACGATGAAACCGTCGCAAGTCTGGAATATGCCGTCGCCGAACTCGCCACGCCTCTGATTCTTGTTCTGGGGCATGACGCCTGCGGCGCGGTCAGCGCGACGATCAAGTCGCTCAAGGACGGCACCACCTTGCCCGGACACTTGCCTTCTCTCGTCACGGCGATTGCACCCGCGGTGAAGGCCGTCTCGCAGCAAGCAGGCGACACGCTTTCCAATGCCATTCGTCAGAACGTGGTCGACAACGTCGCTAGGCTAAGCTCGGCAACGCCGATCCTGAGCGCGGCCGTCGAGCAGGGCAAGCTCAAGGTGGTCGGCGGTATCTATCGGCTGAAGGACGGCCGGGTGGAAATGGTCAGCTGATTATTCTGCTCGCGCGTTAGCGCGCATTAGTCTTGCCGCATCGACGCTTCATCTGGATCGAGGAAGAAAGGTCCGGTAAAGCGACGGCGAGGAGACATTGCGACTGAACAGCGACGGAATATCCTCGGCCCGCATGGGTTTGCTGAACAGATAGCCCTGAACCTCGTCGCAGGCGTGGGCGCGCAGAAAAGTATCCTGCTCCATCGTTTCGACGCCTTCGGCGACCACGGTCAAGCCCAGCGCCAAGACTTCAAACGTTCGTCATTCAGAAGGTCGTTGCTCACACAGGGTTTCTGGGTGCGGCATGCAATTCCGACGAGGCCATTGCCTAAAGGTGACGACGCGGAGACGGAATAGCTGCGGGCGCGAAGCTCAGCGTCGTTACCGGCACCGGCGACGGCTCTCAGCGTGTCGGTTCCGGGTTCGCGCAGCAGAAATACTGCTGCGATGAAATTTCCGCTCTGCAGCGCCGCCTCGCAGACTTGCTGGAAAAGTGTTTCCTTCGAATTTATTCGCAGGATGGCTTCGTTCGTCGCACTCAGCGCAGCGAACATCGTGACGAGGCGTGACGGCGGTTGGCCGGTGCTTGCAGGCTGGATACGGCTCGATGGGAGTGTCTGCGCGGACATCATTCTCTCTCGGCAATCACTTGCTGCTGACGAAGCAAAGCCGCCTCATGGCGGCCTTGCTTAGAGGCGATGCCCCAATTTCTGGTGGGGTTGGTTGCGCCTTCTGTCGGTACCGAACTACCCTAAAGGCTGAAATAAATTCTTACGTTTATTCAACAGGCTTTGCCGCCAGAGATTTAAAACAGGGCGTCCGATCTTGCAGGGGCGCGGCGTTAGCGCGGTCCGAATTTTATGTTGGCGAACATTGCGAGTTTGATGGCTTGGTGCCCGGAAACGGCCACGTGAGGCGGCGACCGGCGACAAGAAAGCGTTTACCTCGTTCGATTAATTCGCGACGAGGGGCGCACCCGAGCCACCGAGCTTCCAGGCAACGCCAAATGTTGCGGTGTAAGTCCGCAACGCGACGTCGAAATTGGAGAAGAACGGCGGCCGATTTATAGTGAGACCCGATGGCCCGAATTCCGCGGCCGCAGCCAACCATCTCCCTTGGAGGCGAAACGTCCCGCAAAACCGGCCATATTTCCTTGCTTCCGGCGAAAATCCCGCTATATAGCGCCGCATCTCACACGGAAACATGGCTCAAAAGGCCGTCCGGTGGCAGCCGGGCCATAAGGCTCGCTTGCTCACACGTTTCCGGAGGAACCAACCGGAGAACTTGAACATGGCAGTACCCGATTTTTCTATGCGTCAGCTGCTTGAGGCTGGCGTTCACTTTGGCCACCAGTCGCATCGCTGGAATCCGAAAATGGCCGATTACATCTTCGGTGCGCGCAATAATATCCACATTATCGACCTCGCCCAAACCGTGCCGATGCTGCATCGCGCGCTCCAGGCGGTAAGCGACACCGTTGCCAAGGGTGGCCGGATTCTGTTTGTCGGCACCAAGCGGCAGGCGCAGGATGGCGTGGCTGAGGCCGCCAAGCGCTCGGCGCAATATTTCGTCAATTCGCGCTGGCTCGGCGGAACGCTGACCAACTGGAAGACGATTTCCGGTTCGATCAAGCGGCTGCGGCATCTCGATGAGGTGCTCAATTCCGGCGATGCCAGTGCCTACACCAAGAAGGAACGGCTGACCCTGCAACGCGAGCGCGACAAGCTCGATCGTTCGCTCGGCGGCATCAAGGACATGGGCGGCTTGCCGGACATGATCTTTGTGATCGACACCAACAAGGAAGACATTGCGATCCAGGAAGCCCAGCGGCTCAACATTCCCGTCGCAGCCATTGTCGACACCAATTCCGACCCCAAAGGCATCACCTACGTGGTGCCCGGCAATGACGATGCCGGCCGCGCGATTTCGCTTTATTGCGATCTTGTCGCCCGCGCGGCTATCGACGGCATTTCGCGCGCGCAGGGCGATGCCGGGATCGATATTGGAGCTTCCGCGCATCCCGCGCGCGAGGAAATCCCGACCGCGCCGCAGGCTTCAGGCTTTCAGGGTCTGGCCGGACCGCGCGGCGCTCCCGACGATCTCAAGAAACTCACCGGCGTGTCGGGCGCGATCGAGAAGAAGTTCAACGATCTCGGCATTTTCCACTATTGGCAGCTCGCCGAACTCAACCACGACACCGCACATCAGATCGGCGAAGAGGTCGGGCTTCCGAGCAGGGCCGATGGATGGGTAGCCCAGGCGAAAGCTCTTACCGCGGAAGCGGAATAGCGATGGGCCGGCCGGAATATTCCGGTCGGCAATTCCGAAATACGACGTTGCTGGTGGCGGGTGCTGGCGGGGTGCAGAACCGCGCCGCCACCGCCCTGACAGGCAGAGGACATGCAACAATGACAACAATCACGGCGGCAATGGTCAAGGATCTGCGCGAGACCACGGGCGCGGGCATGATGGATTGTAAGGCTGCCCTTACCGAAAACAACGGCGACATGCAGGCGTCGATCGATTGGCTTCGCAAGAAGGGGCTCTCGAAGGCTGCCAAGAAGGCCGGGCGTGTCGCGGCGGAGGGGCTGATCGGCGCGCTGACGGCGGGAACCAAGGGCGTTGTCGTCGAAGTCAATTCCGAGACCGACTTCGTCGCGCGCAATGGCCAGTTCCAGGGGTTGGTCAAGATGATCGCTCAGGTCGCGCTCGACGTCGGCGCTGATGTGGAAAAGATCAAGACCGTCAAGGTCGGCAGCGTGACCGTCGAAACCGCTATTGCGGACGCGATCGCGACTATCGGTGAGAACATGACGTTGCGCCGCGCAGCCTCGCTTGAGGTGAGCAAAGGGGTGGTGTCGAGCTACGTGCATAACGCGGTCATCGAAGGTGCGGGCAAGATGGGCGTGATCGTGGCGCTGGAATTGGCGGGCAAGACCGATGAACTGGCCGGGCTCGGCAAGCAGCTTGCGATGCATGTGGCAGCGGCCAACCCCCTGGCGCTGGATCCGGCGGGATTGGATCCGGCCGCTGTCAAGCGCGAGAAGGATGTGCTCGCCGACAAATACCGTCAGCAGGGCAAGCCCGAGAACGTGATCGAAAAGATCGTCGAGTTTGGTTTGAAGACCTACTACAAGGAGGTCTGTCTCCTGGAGCAGGCCTCGATCCACGGCGAGCACGCCGGTAAGTCCGTCGCTCAAGCCGTTAAAGAAGCTGAGGGTAAGGTCGGTGCGCCGATCAAGGTGACCGGATTTTTGCGATATGCTCTGGGCGAGGGAATCGAGCGGCAGGAAACCGATTTCGCGGCCGAAGTCGCAGCAGTGAGCGGCCAGAAATAACCGCCCAAACAGCGCTTTCGGCCCGTTTGCGCCGGGAGCTGCCCGGCGGGCTAGGGAAGGCGATTCGCAATGGCAGAGCCGGTCTATCGTCGCGTGGTGATCAAGCTCTCCGGCGAATATCTCGCCGGCGCGCAATCATCTGGAATTGATCAGTCAACCGTCGACCGGATCGCAGGCGAACTGATCGCAGCCCAACGGTTCGGCGCCGAAGTCGCGGTTGTCGTCGGCGGCGGGAATATCGTCCGTGGCGTTGAAGTATCCTCGCGCGGCGTTTCCCGTACGACCGGGGATACCATGGGCATGCTAGCCACCGTGATGAACTGCCTTGCGCTCGAGGCGGCCATCGCACGTCGCGGGGCGGCCGCGCGCACCCTCTCGGCCTTTGTGATGCCTCAAATATCGGAGCTTTTTACTCGGAGTGCGACGCACAAATATCTCACCGAAGGCCAAATCGTCCTGCTCGGAGGCGGAACCGGCAATCCGTTCTTCACGACCGATACGACAGCGGTATTGCGGGCGGCCGAAATCGGCGCTCAGGCGGTGCTGAAGGCCACCAATGTCGACGGAATCTACAGTGCCGATCCAAAAAAGGACCCTTCCGCCAGACGATTTGACCGTCTCAGCCATTCCGAGGCCATCGCGGGCGCCTATCAGGTCATGGACGCCACCGCATTCGCGCTTGCTCGGGAGACGTCGCTGCCTATCATCGTGTTTTCGATCGCCGAGCCGGGCTCGATCAGCGCAATTCTGCGCGGCACCGGCCGCGGCACCGTCGTCGAGGGCTGACCGGGGCCGTGGAGCGCTTCGCGCGCGAAATGCCGGTGGCCTCGACGACCTTCAGGAGGAGAGAGCGTTATGCCCACGGGTAATTTCGACATCAACGAATTGAAGCGCCGCATGCAGGGTGCCACGCAGTCTCTCAAGCATGAACTTGGCGGTTTGCGGACAGGACGCGCCGCCGCCTCGATGCTGGAGCCGGTGCAGGTCGATGCCTACGGAACACATATGCCGCTCAACCAGCTCGCGACCATCAGCGTGCCAGAACCACGCCTTCTTTCGGTACAGGTTTGGGACAAGTCGATGGTCAAGGCGGTTGAGAAGGCGATCATTGACTCCAATCTCGGTCTGAGCCCGGCCACCGAGGGGCAGGTGCTTCGCCTGAGAATCCCGGAGCTCAACGAAGAACGCCGCAAGGAGCTGGTCAAAGTTGCGCACAAATATGCGGAAGCTGCGCGTGTCGCGGTCCGGCACGTGCGGCGCGACGGTCTCGATACGATCAAGAAGCTCGAGAAGAATCATGAGATCTCCGAGGACGACCAGGAGCGTCTGGCCAACGATGTGCAGAAGGCAACGGACGGGACGATTTCGGAGATCGATCACCTGCTTGCGGCCAAGGAAAAGGAAATCCTCACTGTTTAGGCTGTATTTTGCTTGAGCATGGTCTCTTCGGAAAGCCGATTTTCCGGATCATGTTCCAAAGGATTGATCAATGTCGAATGCCGCAGCCCCTGCGACTGAAGGACCGGATCGAGCAGACGGTCCGTTGCACGTGGCCATCATCATGGACGGGAACGGACGCTGGGCGGCAGCCCGCGGCTTGCCCCGCGCAGAAGGTCATCGCCGCGGCGTCGAGGCGCTGCGCAAGGTTGTTCGTGCGGCAGGCGAACTCGGCATTCTCTATCTGACGATCTTCTCCTTTAGCTCGGAAAACTGGTCGCGACCCGCGACCGAAATCGGCGACCTCTTCGGCCTGCTGCGGCGCTTCATCCGCAACGACCTCGCCACGTTGCACAGCGACGGCGTGCGGGTGCGCGTGATCGGCGAACGCGAGGGATTGGAGCCGGATATCTGTGCGCTTCTGAAAGAAGCCGAAGACCTGACTAAGGACAATAGTCGCCTGCATCTAGTTGTCGCGTTCAATTACGGATCGCGGCAGGAGATCGCCCGCGCGGCGCAACGGCTTGCGCAGGAGGCGGCGGAGGGAAAGCGTGATCCCTCATCGATCGACGCCGATACGCTTGGTCGATACCTCGACGCGCCCGATATTCCCGACCCCGATCTGATCATCCGCACAAGCGGAGAGCAGCGCCTGTCGAATTTTCTGATGTGGCAGGCGGCTTACAGCGAACTGGTTTTTGTACCGGTCCACTGGCCGGATTTCGACAAGGCCGCGCTCGAAGGGGCAATCGCCGAATATGCCAGACGGGAACGTCGGTTTGGCGGTTTGGCCGTGAAAACCGGATCGTGACCGAAGGCGAAGCAGAACCAGCGGGCCCCGCCGAGTCCGGGGTGCGAAATCTCGTGATGCGGGTGGCCGCGGCTCTCGTGCTCGCACCGCTCGCAATCGCCATCGCTTACGCCGGTGGATGGTTCTGGACCGCTTTGGTGATCGTGGCCGGGATCGGCCTGTATGTCGAATGGCTGACCGTCGTCGGCACGCGCACGCCGCGTGCGATGGCCGCCGGCGTCGCTACGCTGGCCGGTGCGGGATGGTGCGAAGCCGGACGGATCGGCGCGACCTACGTTCTTGCCCTGGTTGCGCTTGGCATTGTTGCCGCCGCGCTGCTGGCCCGCGATCGCCGCGGCTGGACGGCCATCGGTAGCGGTTATGCCTTCGCTGCCATGATTGCGTCGATTGCGGTGCGGCTCGACAAGATTTCAGGCTTTGCCGCGCTGATGTTTGTGCTGCTGGTGGTATGGGCCACCGATATCGGCGGCTATTTCGCAGGCCGTGGGATCGGCGGTCCAAAACTCTGGCCGCGGGTGAGCCCAAAGAAAACTTGGGCGGGCGCGATCGGCGGGTTTGCGGCAAGCCTTGCGGTCGCCGCGGGATTTGCCGGTCTCGGTCTCGCAAAAGCCGGTCCAATTATGTTGCTCAGCGCCGTTCTCTCGATTGCTTCGCAACTCGGCGATCTCTTCGAGTCGGTGGTGAAGCGAAGATTTGGCGTCAAGGACTCCAGCCAAATCATTCCCGGGCACGGCGGGTTGATGGACCGTCTAGACGGCTTCGTCGCTGCCGTGATTTTGGCTGCGATTTTAGGATTTTTGCGCGGCGGCGCGGATGGCGTTGGCCGCGGTCTTATGGTTTGGTGAAGTCATGAGCGCTGTTCCCTTGCGTAACAACAAAGCTGCGGCAGCCGCGGTCCGCTCCGTCACCGTGCTGGGTGCCACCGGCTCGATCGGCGACAGCACGATGGATTTGCTGCGCGCCGCGCGTGACCGTTACAGGGTCGAAGCGTTGACGGCGAATTCCAACGTCCAAGGGCTGGCAAAGCTCGCCCGGGAATTTGGCGCGCGTTATGTGGCGGTAGCCGATCCCGGTCGCCTCGGAGAACTCAAGGAAGCGCTGGCCGGCACGCGCACCGAATGCGGCGCCGGCGAGAGTGCCGTGATCGAAGCTGCCGCCCGTCCGGCGGATTGGGTCATGGCTGCCGTAAGCGGCGCCGCCGGGTTGAAGCCGGCGCTGGCAGCTGTTGATCGCGGTGCCACCGTGGCGCTTGCCAACAAGGAATGCCTGGTGTGCGCGGGTGATTTCTTCATGCAACGAGCGACGAAGGCCGGGGCCTGCATTTTACCGGCTGATTCCGAGCACAACGCGTTGTTTCAGGCGCTTGGTTCCGGAAATCGAGAAGAGCTGGTTCGTGTCATCATCACGGCATCCGGCGGACCGTTCCGGACCTGGGCGAGCGCTGATATCGAGCAGGCCACGCTGGCGCAGGCCTTGAAGCATCCAAACTGGAGCATGGGACAAAAGATCACCATCGATTCAGCTTCGATGATGAACAAGGGTCTGGAAGTGATTGAAGCCGCGTGTCTGTTTGCGCTGACCCCGGAAGAGATCGACGTTCTGGTCCATCCGCAGTCGATTATTCATGGAATGGTCGAGTTTTCTGATCGCTCCGTAGTGGCGCAATTGGGCGCGCCGGATATGCGCACGCCGATCGCGCATTGCCTCGGTTGGCCTGATCGCATCGTCGGGCCAGCGGCGAAGCTCGATCTTGCCAGGATCGGGCAGTTGACCTTTGAGGCTCCGGACTTGGAACGGTTTCCCGGACTTCGGCTGGCCTACGATGCGCTGCGGACTGGCCGCGGCGCGACCACAGTGTACAATGCGGCAAACGAGGTGGCAGTGGCTGCGTTTATCGGCGGCAAGATCAGGTTTGGCGCCATCGCGCGGCTCGTCGAAGCAACTCTGGAGGCCTGGATTCGCGCAGGCAATCTTGCGCCATTGACGTCCGCCGACGATGCGATCGCCGTTGACCATAATGCTCGAAATAAGGCAGCCACCCTATTGCCTCAAATTGCCTTAAAGGCATCCTAGAGCGTTGGGGCGGGGCCTTTGGCTCTGGGTGAGGGGAATCGGATGTCAGAGTTTTTTCTGCATAGTCTCAATGTGTTAAGCCATGGCCTGGTCGGCTACATCGTACCCTTCTTGTTTGTGCTGACTATCGTCGTTTTCTTCCACGAGCTCGGTCACTTCCTCATCGCCCGCTGGGCAGGCGTCAGGGTGTTAACTTTCTCCCTCGGCTTCGGGCCCGAGCTTGGCGGCTTTAACGACCGGCACGGCACGCGATGGAAGATTTCGGCCGTTCCCCTGGGTGGCTATGTCAAGTTCTTCGGCGACGACAGCGAGGCCTCGACGCCATCTTCCGAAACGCTCGACCGCATGACCGAAGAGGAGCGTGCGGGCAGTTTTCATCACAAGAAAGTTGGCCCGCGAGCCGCGATCGTGGCGGCCGGCCCGATCGCTAATTTCCTTTTGGCGGTCGTGATCTTTGCGGGAATGGCTCTTTATTTCGGAAAGCCAAGTTCTATCCCCCGCGTTGATGCGATCCAGCCGGATAGCGTGGCTGCGTCGGCCGGATTCAGGGTCGGCGACGTGGTGATTTCCATCGACGGCCGCGCGATCGAAAGTTTCGCGGACATGCAGCGAATAGTTTCAACCAGCGCAGGTTCCAAGCTGGTTTTCCAGGTCAGCCGAGACGGTACCGTGATTACGGTGACCGCGGTTCCGGCGCTCAAGGAAGTGAAGGATCTGTTTGGGAATAAGCACAGAGTTGGGCATGCTTGGCATTCAGTACAACGCCCGGCCGGACGATCCAAGATCATCACCAGTTGGATATCTGGAATCGCTGAAGATCGGCGTCGAACAGGTCGGATTTATCATCACCAGCACGTTCAAGTTCGTCGGGTCGTTGTTTGTCGGAGTTGGTAATACGGAGGACGTCGGCGGGCCCCTTCGGATAGCGCAGCTTTCCGGCCAGGCTGCCAGCCTCGGCTTCCAATTCGTCTTACAGCTGTGCGCCGCACTTTCAGTTTCGATCGGATTGCTAAACCTTTTCCCGGTACCATTGCTGGATGGCGGTCATCTCTTGTTCTACGCCGTGGAGGCCGTGCGAGGGCGCCCATTGTCGCCCAGAGCGCAGGAGATGGGGTTCCGGATCGGTTTGGGGCTGGTGCTGATGTTGATGGTTTTCGCCACCTATAACGACATCCTGCACCTCGCCGCATCCTGAAGCGGCTTTTTTATGACGTGGCCGATAGGCAACGTCTTGGAATGAAAATGAAATTGCGCTGCCACATAAGGTTTGCCGGCTTGGCAAAATTGGCTACAAGCGGGTCAACCGATGGGAATTTGCCGGTTCGCGGGGGCGCGGTTCGGCATCTGAATTGTAAGGGCGCTTGGCGCATGAATGTTGGAATGCGGGTACGGGGAGGCTTGTTGGCCGCCCTGGTCATGTTCGCGATGCCGGTTGTTGCCGCGATGGCGGCTGGGCTCGTGTCATCGTCGGCGCTCGCGCAGACCGTTGATTCAATTCAGGTGGAGGGTAACCGGCGCGTCGAGGCTGCAACCATCCGCTCTTATTTCAAGCCCGGCCCCGGCGGGCGGTTGGATCAGGGTCGCGTCGATGACGGCCTGAAGGGTCTGATCGAGACCGGTCTGTTCCAGGATGTGAGAATCAATCAGGCCGGCGGCCGGATCGTTGTAACCGTGATCGAAAATCCGGTGATCGGCCGCATTGCCTTCGAGGGCAACAAGAAGATCAAGGACGAGCAGCTCACGTCGGAAATTCAGTCCAAGCCGCGCGGCACGCTTTCGCGTCCTATGGTCCAGTCCGACGCCCAACGTATCGCCGAAGTCTATCGTCACGCCGGCCGTTATGACGTGAACGTGGTTCCCGAAATCATCGAGCAGCCGAACAATCGCGTCGATCTTGTTTTCACGATTACCGAGGGCAATAAGACCGGCATCAATTCGATCGAATTCATCGGCAACAAGGCCTATTCTTCGTATCGTCTGAAGGACGTCATCAAGACGCGCGAGTCGAATCTGCTGAGTTTCCTCGGCGGAAGCGATGTCTATGATCCGGACCGGATCGAGGCCGATCGCGATCTGATTCGCCGCTATTATTTGAAGCACGGTTTCGCCGACGTGCAGGTGGTCGCCGCGCTGACGGAATATGATCCGCAGCGCAAGGGCTTTCTGGTGACCTTCAAGATCGAGGAAGGCCAGCAATACCGGATTGCTTCGGTCACCTATCAGTCCAGCATTCCCGCGCTTGACGGGAACGTTCTTAGCCATTTGTCGCGCGTCAGCATCGGGTCGGTTTACAACGCCGAAGCGCTGGAGAAATCCGTCGAGGAAATGCAAATCGAGGCCTCGCGGCGAGGATTTGCATTTGCGGTTGTGCACCCCCGTGGTGATCGCAACTTTGAGGCGCATACGGTTTCGATCGTTTACGCGATTGACGAGGGACCGCGCACCTATATTGAGCGCATCAATGTGCGAGGAAATACCCGTACCCGCGACTATGTGATACGTCGCGAATTCGATATCTCCGAGGGCGATGCGTACAACCGCGCGCTGGTCGACCGGGCCGAGCGCCGGCTGAAGAATCTCGATTACTTCAAGACCGTGAAAGTCACGAACGAGCCGGGATCATCGAGCGATCGCGTGATTCTCAATGTCGACCTCGAGGAGAAATCCACCGGTGACTTCTCGGTGTCAGGCGGTTATTCGACTACCGACGGCCCGCTTGCCGAGGTCAGCGTTTCCGAGCGCAATTTGCTGGGCCGCGGCCTTTTCGGGAAGGTTTCGGTAACTTACGGCGAATTTGCACGCGGCGTTTCGCTCTCCTTCATACAGCCTTATTTGCTCGACTACCGCGTCGCGCTTGGTCTGGACGCCTACTATCGCGAGCAGCTGGCCAATACCTTTATTTCGTATAACACCAAGACGATGGGCTTCAGTCCGAGGATCGGACTGACCCTTCGCGAAGATCTCGCTTTGCAGCTGCGATATTCGATCTATCAGCAGTCCATATCGCTCCCGAGCTATCTGGACAACTGTAACAACAGCCTCACGAACGGCTTGCCCTTTAACCCGTCCCCGGCCTTTGTGAACGTTAATGGAGGCCCCGCGGCCGCAACGGCCTTGGGCGCGGTCGACCTCTCCGGGCTCGGTCTTTGGTGTTACTCCGATGGCGAAGCATCGTTGCCGGTACGCAAGGAACTGGCCAATGGCGCGTCGTTGACGTCGGCGGTTGGTTATTCGCTGGACTACAATACGCTTGATAACAACAAGAACCCGACTGACGGCCTGCTCGTTGACTTCAGGCAGGACTTCGCCGGCGTCGGCGGAAATGTGACCTATCTGAAATCGGCGATGGACGCGAAATACTATACGCCGCTGGTCGCCGATATCGTCGGGTTGATCCATCTGCAAGGCGGCATTCTTACGCAGGTTGGCGACAACCAGATCCGGATGCTCGATCACTTCCAGATGGGACCGAACCTGGTGCGCGGCTTTGCCCCGAACGGCATTGGCCCGCGTGATATCAATCCTTACGGCACGCAGGACGCGCTCGGCGGCACGAAGTATTGGGGCGCCTCTGTCGAATTGCAGATGCCGTTCTGGTTCCTGCCAAAGGAGGTTGGTTTGAAGGGCGCCGTCTATGCCGACGCCGGCGGATTGTACGATTACCAGGGTCCAACGAATTGGACTTTAACGGGCGAAGTCAACACGCCCGGCTGTATCCCACCGACGAACGTGAGGAACGTGGCTCCCAACCCCGGGACCTGTTTGGGATTGCAGTTCGACCCCCAAAACGTCATCCGCACATCAGTCGGTGTGGGCTTGATCTGGGCGTCGCCGTTCGGGCCGCTGCGGTTCGACTATGCGATTCCGCTTACCAAGTGGTCCTCACGACGTGCCGATGAATTTCAAGTTCGGCGGCGGCACATCGTTCTGAGTTCGCTCGCCGGCGGGACTGCGGTGGCTGGAAATGGCGCAGCCAATCCTTTTCGCGCAGCCGTCTTCGTCAATGCTCGCAAATATTGCCGGATTGGCGAACGCCTGTTTGGTCGGTCCGTCACGGGGCTCGCGGCGGATCATGGGTTGGCTTCCTGAAGCTCCCCGATCCACCCGGTCTGGACTGACCCAAGACGACGGGGGCAGATAGGCGCGGGAACCGCCACCTGACGCGGCAGCTTGCCTGATACCAGGATGGGCGAGGGTACAAAAATCGACAATGAGGTCCAAATCAGCCAGAATGTGGCGATCGGAGAACACTGGAACATTCCGGCGAGCGGGGCTGGGTCAATCAGAAGGGCGAGGGGCGGGAGTGATGGAGGAGTCACCGGTCAGGTTTGCGCTAGTGGATATCAACGATATCCTGAAGACGCTTCCGCACCGCTATCCGATGCTGCTGATCGACCGTGTCATCAATATTCGGGCTGACTACAGTGGAATAGGCATCAAGAATGTCACCTTCAACGAGCCGCCCTTTCTTGGTCATTTTCCCGAACGGCCGGTCTATCCTGGCGTCATGATGATCGAAGCCATGGCGCAGACCGCGGGTGTCATCGGGATCAAGTCGATAGAGGGTACCGAAAAGCCGCGCGCGGTTTATTTTCTGACCATCGACAAATGTAAGTTTCGCAGGCCCGTGATGCCCGGCGACACAATCGAGTACCACATGAACACGATCGGCAGGCGTAACGCGATGTGGTGGTTCCATGGCGACGCCAAGGTGAATGGAAAGGTCGTCGCCGAAGCCGATGTTGGTGCGATGCTGACAGACTAACAGCGCGGGCCGATCGCGCAGGCACGAATCGCGGCCCGCTCCGCTGGGTCAACTTGCTCCAATCGACACGATGGGATTTCTGTGTTCTATTTTTTCTATCCTGGTCCTGGAAGCCTCAGATGCGCACCGCGATGACGATTGCCGTTTCGGCCGTTCTGCTGGTTGTTCTGGATGGTGGCGCGGAAGGCGCCAGCCCGTGCTTATCCAAGGCCACCGAGGCGCTGCCGCGCATCGCGGGCCTCGTGGTGAAAAAATCACGCACGCGTCCGGTGCCGCCGGCGATTTTGTCCACGTGGAAGGGGCAGTCTCGCCCCATCATGATTGACGTGGATTTCGAGGCCGCGGGTGAGGCGCAAACTTATTCTTATATGTGTGTGGTCACGCGAGGGACTGCCTTCGTGCAACGGACGATGAACTAGCAAAGCAGCGCGCGACGGTTCGCCTGAATTCGCTGGTCAGTCTTCGCTTCCGATGGGCTCACCGCCGTCCTGGAAATCTTAGCCGATACCAATAGTTGTGAGCACCGCAAGGATGACGAGACCTATCATCATCACGCTATCTCATGACTTCTCGCATTCTTGCGTCTCGAAGTTTGAGCATGCTCGGGCCCGATCGGCGGCCGTCAGTGCTGCCTTGCCAATGCGGTTCGGATCAAAGGCCGGGCGGGGACAATCCTGCCGCGAAGGCCACCAGACGTCACTAGACAGCATCGGCAGCCCGCGCTAACCACTGAAAAATCTGCGACTTACCACCAAACCCATAGGATAAATGAGACCCTTCGATGAGTAGGATCGATTCCACCGCGCGTGTTGAGGACGGCGCTGTGATCGGCGAAGGCACGTCGGTTGGTCCATACTGTATCATTGGACGCCATGCCGTGATCGGCGCGAATTGCAATCTGATTGCGCACGTCAATGTGGCCGGCCACACGACGATCGGTGCCGATTGCGTGATCCATCCGTTTGCAGCGCTTGGGGGACCCCCTCAGGACCTGAGCTATCGCGGCGAGCCGACCCGGCTTGAGATAGGTGAGGGATGCACTATCCGCGAAGGCGTAACGATGAACGCTGGAACGAAGAAGGGCGGTGGCATCACCCGGGTTGGGGCTCGCGGATTTTTCATGAACAACAGCCACGTCGGCCACGACTGTGTTGTTGGAAATGACGTCATCTTCGCAACGTCGGCAACGCTTGGTGGTCATTGTGTGATTGGCGACTTCGTTTACATCGGCGGCATGTCGGCGGTGCACCAATTCGTTCGGATTGGATCGCAAACGATGGTAGGTGGGGTCTGCGGAGTTCGAGGCGACGTTATCCCCTATGGCCTGGTCAACGGTCAGTATGCTCGCCTCGAGGGTCTGAACATCATCGGCATGAGACGCCGCAAATTCACACGCGAGCGGCTCTCGGCGGTGCGGTCATTCTATCAAAAGCTGTTTCACGGACCTGGAATTTTTGCCGAAAGGGTGAGCGCGGTGGAGCCTCTGGCGGACACCGATCCCGCAATCGCGGAGATCCTCGCCTTCATCGGCGACGGCAAGCTTCGGGCTTTATGTCTTCCAGCTGATCAACGCGACAAACATTGATGATGGGGTTATCGGAGCCATGACAGCGGCCTTGGAAATTTCGTCGCCGGTTGGGCTGATTGCCGGTGGCGGTGTGATGCCGTTCGCGGTCGCCGAGTCACTCGCTGCGCGCGGCATTGACCCTGTCGTGTTCGCATTGAAGGGCGCCTGCGACTCCGAGGCGGCGGAGCGGTTTCGCCATCACTGGATATCGGTTGGCCAGTACGGCCGAGCGGTGAAGACATTTCGCGCGGAGAACTGCACGAACCTGATGTTCATTGGCACGCTGGTACGGCCGGCGCTGTCCGAAATTCGACTGGATTGGGGTACGATTCGCGTCCTCGGACAGGTGTGGAGGGCCTTCCGGGGCGGTGACGATCATCTGTTGTCCGGCATAGGGCGCATGCTTGAACTAGACGGGTTTCGCATGCTTGGCATCAAGGATGTCGCTCCGGATCTGTTGATGCCTGAGGGGTGCGTCACCCGAAAGGCGCCCGATGAGGATGCCGTGGCCGATATCGTCCGTGGACGCGAAGTGCTGCGCGCGCTCAGCCCCTTCGACATTGGTCAGGCCGTTGTAGTGATCGACCGTCATGTGGTGGCCGTCGAGGACATCGAGGGCACCGACGGATTGCTGGCACGCGTCGCGGGATTGCGCGCTGAGGGTCGGATTCGTGCCAAGTCTTCGCGTGGCGTGCTGGTAAAGGCGCCCAAGAGCGGACAGGATCTGCGATTTGATTTACCGACCGTTGGACCACGAACGGTCGAGGGCGCGGCTGCGGCTTCTATTGCAGGAATTGCAATCGCCGCCGGCAATACAGTCGTGGTCGAACCGCAGGCAATGATCGAGTCCGCCGACGCCGCGGGTCTCTTTGTGACGGGTTTGTCTGCCTGATGCCGGCCCGGCCAAATGGCGATGTCGTGCGGAGGATTTTCCTGATTGCGACCGAGGAATCGGGCGACCGCCTTGGTGCGCATCTGATGAAGGTGCTGCGCCAGCGGCTTGGCGGAGCCGTGCGGTTTGAGGGCGTTGGGGGCCAGGCAATGACCCGCGAGGGGCTGACGTCGCTGTTTCCAATCGAAGAACTCTCGATCATCGGTCTAGCGGCGGTGGTGAGGCAGCTGCCGAAGGTGTTGCGCCTTATCCGGGAAACCGTCGCGGCGGTGATGCGCACGCAGCCCGACATTCTCGTGATCATCGACAGCCCCGATTTTACCCATAGGGTGGCCAGGCGTGTCCGAGCCCGCGACCCGGCGATCCCGATCATCGACTATGTGTCACCCTCCGTCTGGGCCTGGAGGCCGGGCAGGGCGCGCGCCATGCTTGTCTATATCGATCACGTTCTGGCGCTGCTGCCCTTTGAACCAGATGAATACCGGCGATTGCGCGGTCCACCCTGCAGCTATGTCGGCCATCCGTTGATCGAACAGCTCAGTTCGCTGAGGCCCAATGTCGAGGAACAGAGGCGCCGCGACGAGGCGCCGCCCGTATTGCTGGTCTTGCCGGGAAGCCGTCGCAGCGAGATCGAGCACCACCTCGCGGTCTTCGGTGAGACGGTGGCACGGCTGCGTGCCGAAGGCATCGAATTTGAGCCGATCCTGCCGACCATGCCGCATTTGTCGAAGGTGGTCCGCGATGGCGTGAAAAACTGGAAGGTCGCGCCGCAGGTCGTCGTGGGTGAGCAAGAAAAACGGGCTGCCTTCAGGATCGCGCATGCGGCGCTCGCTAAATCCGGCACCGTAACGCTGGAGCTGGCTCTTGCTGGTGTCCCGATGGTGGCTGCCTACCGGACTGGCGCCGCCGAAGCATGGATCCTTCGGCGCGCGATCCATGTAACCTCGGTGATCCTGGCAAATCTGGTGCTGGGCGAGAATGTGGTTCCGGAATTCCTGCAGCAGGATTGCACCCCGGAAAAGCTCTCGGGCAGATTGCGTGAAATCCTGACCGACTCGCCGTTGCGGCAGCGTCAGCTCAAGGCCTTTGCAAGGATTGACGGCATCATGTCGACCGGCAACCAGCCGCCGAGCGTACGTGCTGCCGACATCGTCCTAGCGACGTTGCGGAAAGCCCGTGGCGCAAGCTGAGACGCAAACTAGTTGCGCAAACTACTTGCGTTTGTCGATGGCGACATAATCGCGGCGCGCCACGCCAGTATAGAGCTGCCGTGGGCGGCCGATCTTCTGCTGCGGGATCCTCGATCATCTCGCTCCACTGGCTGATCCAGCCAACGGTGCGGGCGACCGCAAACAGCACAGTAAACATCGAGGTGGGGAAGCCCATCGCCTTGAGCGTGATGCCCGAGTAGAAATCGACATTCGGATAAAGCTTCCGGTCGATGAAATACTGATCGTTAAGCGCGATCTTTTCCAGTTCCATCGCGACCTTCAGCATGTGATCGTTGCCATGGCCGGTCTCGGCCAAGACCGCGTGACACATCTTCTGCATGATCTTGGCGCGCGGATCGTAGTTTTTATACACGCGGTGCCCGAATCCCATCAAGCGGACTTCGCTGTTCTTGTCTTTCACTTTCTTGATGAAATCGGGGATTTTATCGACCGTGCCGATGCCGGCCAGCATCGCCAGCGCCGCCTCGTTGGCGCCGCCATGCGCTGGTCCCCACAAGCAGGCGATGCCCGCGGCGATACAGGCGAACGGGTTGGCGCCGGAGGAGCCGGCGATACGAACCGTCGAGGTCGAAGCGTTCTGTTCGTGGTCGGCGTGCAGAATGAAGATCTTGTCAAGCGCTTCGGCCAAAACCGGATTGATCTTGTATTCTTCGCACGGAACCGCAAAACACATATGCAGGAAGTTCTCGGCAAAGCTCAGCGAGTTCTTCGGATACATGAAGGGCTGGCCGATGGTGTATTTGAACGCCATCGCGGCGAGGGTCGGAATCTTCGCTATCATCCGCATCGAAGCGATCATGCGCTGCTGCGGATCGTTGATATCGGTGGAGTCGTGGTAGAAGGCGGCCAGGGCGCCGACCGATGCCACCATCACCGCCATCGGGTGGGCGTCGCGACGGAAGCCCTGGAAGAACCGCGCCATCTGCTCGTGAACCATGGTGTGGTGGATCACGCGCTGGTCGAAATCGTATTTCTGTGCCTTGGTCGGTAGCTCGCCATAGAGTAGCAGGTAGCAGGTTTCGAGGAAGTCGCCATGCTCGGCAAGTTGCTCGATCGGGTAGCCACGGTATTCGAGGACGCCGGCGTCGCCGTCGATATAGGTAATCTTCGACTGGCAGCTGGCGGTCGAAGTGAAGCCGGGGTCATAGGTAAACATCCCCGACTGCGCGTAGAGTTTGCCGATGTCGATGACATCCGGCCCTACGGTGCCGCTCGAAATCGGGAAATCGTAGGTCTTGTTGCCTACCGTCAGTGTTGCGGTTTTGCCCTGGGATTTTGCGTCCATCGTGATGTCCCCGATGAGATCGTTGCGAGACCGGCTGCCTGCACGCCTGTCCGAAGCGGATTGGCGGGGAATCCGGTAAAATGCACCGCCTAGATGGGTAGCTTATTGCCGTGTGCGCTGCAAGACGGCGACGCCTAGGAGCCCGTCCAGATAGGTATCGCGACCGATCATTGTTGCAGGTTAGCCAGCTCAGGCTGCCTTTGCGAGGGTGAACAGCTTCAGCAGGTTGTGGGTGGTACAAATCATGGCCCATTCGGCACGCACTTTCTCGACGCCTCGCAACAGGAACTGGCGGAAGCCGCGTGCTTGTTTGATCTGTCCGAACACCGGTTCCACCACTTGCTTTCTCAACCGGTAGGGCGTTTCGAAGCCGCCATCGTCGATCTTCTTTCGCATCTGTTGGGTCAACGGTCCGCCAATTTTTTCGTTCACGGCGGTCGGGTGCTTGGCGCGTCCGGGCGCGACATAGCCGTCGATACCGTGGGCTTCGAGCGCTTCGAGATTGGCTTCACTGCAGTAGCCGGAGTCCGCTGAGGCCTGCTCCGGCTTGCGGCCGAGATTGTTCTCGATGGCCTTGATCAGGGGCACCAGCTGGCCCTGATCGTTGCCGCACTGCGTCAGTTCGTGCGCGACGATGATCTGGGCGCCTGCGTCGACGGCGGCCTGCGCGTTATAGGCCTGAACGAAACCATCCTTCGACTTCATGATGCGGCTTTCCGGATCGGTGAAGTTGCGTTGCGACTTGGGGTCAGGTTGGTCCGATGGCGGCGCCGCCGGTTTGCCCGGCTTCTTGCGGCCATCGGCCTGGCGCTGCTGTTCCTTTTCGGCCTCGATGCGGCGCTCTTCCTCCGCCGCCAGCCGGGCCTCGGCCTCCAGCGCCGCCATCGCCTGCTGGATCTTCGCCAGCCGTTTCTGCTTGTCGCCGGCCCAGTCCGGCATCTCGTCGCCGCGCTTGTCCTTGCCGAAAGTCTCGTCCTCTTCGGCATCCGCCGCCTCGGCGGCCGCCAGCATGCGAGCGACCTCGGCTTTCAATTCCGCCTCGCGTTTCTTCATGCGCTCATAACTCATCGCTTTATGTTTCGACGCGTTCGCTTTGATCTTCGTGCCATCAAGCGCGACATGGCCGAGTTTGACCAGCCCTGCGGTCTCGCACAGCTTCAGAACCTGCAGGAATAGCGCGCCGAGCGCCTTCAAATGCCGCTTGCGGAAGTCGCTGATCGTACGAAAATCCGGCGGATCGAGCGCCACAATCATCGCAAAATCGTTCCGCTCGCGGCAGGCCCGGGCAACCCGCCGCGACGAATACAGCCCACTCGCATAGCCGTGCAGCAGAAGCGCCACCATCATCCGCGGGTCAAACGGCGGCTGCCCGAGCCCGCTCACATAGCTGCCCGTGATCTCCTTGAGATCGAGGCTCTCCCGCACCAGCTCAACGATAAACCGCGAGACATGGCCTTTCGGCACGAAGTCCTGCACATTCGGCGGCAGAAGCAGCGTCTGATCGATATTCCAGGGGCGAAAATACTTGCTCATAGCCCAAGCTTAAATCGAACTCGCTCAGAATTGAACAGGGACTATTCGGACAGGCTCCTAGGCTTCACGTAGGGGTCTGATCGGCGAGCCGGGCCAGGCATTCCTCTCGTCCGAGCACCGCCAGGACGTCGAAAATCCCGGGCGAGGTGGTGCGCCCGGTCAGCGCGGCGCGCAGCGGCTGGGCCACCGCACCAAACTTAAGCCCGTTCTGGTCGGCATATGCCCGCATCGCCGACTCGGTGCCTTCGGCCGTCCAGTCTCTAACCGCCTCGAGGGCGAAACGAAGCCGGCCGATGAGCTCGCGATTTTCTGGCGTCAATATGACGGCCGCTTTGGGATCCATCTCAAGTGGCCTGTCGGCAAAGATATAGTAGGCGCTGTCGATTAGCTCGATCAGTGTCTTGGCGCGCTCTTTCAGGTTCGGCATGGCCTGAAGCAGCTGCGCCCGCGTCGTTTCGTTGAGCTTTTTCCTTAGGTCGGGACCGTTGGGGACATAGTCCAGCATCCCCTCGAACATGCTCACGAGGGATTGATCATCGGACTGGCGGATGTAGTGGCCGTTGAGGTTTTCGAGCTTGGCGAAATCGAAACGCGCGGCCGAACGGCCCACGCCTGATAGATCGAACGCGGCGATCATTTCCTCGGTTGAAAAGATTTCCTGGTCGCCGCGGCTCCATCCGAGCCTGATCAGGTAATTACGCAGCGCTGCCGGCAGGTATCCCATCGCCCGATACGCTTCCACGCCAAGCGCGCCATGGCGCTTGGAAAGCTTGGAACCGTCCGGCCCGTGGATCAGGGGAATGTGGGACATGTTCGGGACAGCCCAGCCGAGCGCATCATAAATCTGCTTCTGGCGCGCTGCGTTGATCAAGTGATCGTCGCCGCGAATGATGTGCGTGATGCCCATATCATGATCGTCGACCACCACGGCGAGCATGTAGGTCGGATTGCCGTCACCACGCAGCAATACAAGGTCGTCGAGGTTTTCGTTTTGCCAGACCACGCGGCCCTGGACTTGATCTTCGATCACGGTCTCGCCGGTCTGGGGCGCGCGGAGACGGATCGTCGGCTTCATGCCCGCGGGCGCCTCGGCGGGATCGCGGTCGCGCCACATTCCGTCGTAAAGGCGCGTACGGCCCTCTGCCCGGGCCTTCTCGCGCATGGCCGCGAGTTCCTCTGGCGTAGCGTAGCAGCGATAGGCCTTGCCGTCAGCCAGCAAGGTTTCCGCCACTTCGCGGTGGTGCGCGGCGCGGCTGTATTGGTAGACGACCTCGCCGTCCCAATCGAGTTCGAGCCACCGCAGCCCGTCCAGGATCGCGGCGATCGCCGCCTCGGTCGACCGTTCCCGATCGGTATCCTCGATCCGGAGCAACATCTTGCCGCCGCGGGCGCGCGCGTAAAGCCAGTTGAAGAGCGCGGTGCGGGCCCCTCCAATATGGAGGAATCCGGTCGGCGAGGGAGCAAAGCGCGTGACGATAGGGTCGGTCATTTGGGACGGTTACGGGGAATGCGGGATACGCCCTGGCGGCGCGAAGGGTGTATAGCAGGAACCGGGCATAACTAAAGCCTTCCTTGGGGCGATCGGATTTGGCAGATAGACCGCTGATTCCCGAACAGGAAACACGAATGACCATAGAACCGGTGGCGGCGGAGGCGGGGCGCGATTTCATTCGCGACATCGTGCAGGCCGATCTTGATGCCAGGAGATACAGCCTGATCGTCACGCGTTTTCCGCCGGAACCGAACGGCTACCTGCACATCGGCCACGCCAAGTCGATCGCGCTGAATTTCGGCATTGCCCAGGAGTTCTCCGGGCGCTGTCACCTGAGGTTCGACGACACCAACCCGACCAAGGAAGAGCAGGAATACATCGATTCCATTCAGGCCGATGTGAGGTGGCTCGGTTACGACTGGGGGAAATTCCTCTTCTACGCTTCCGATTATTTCGAGCAGCTTTACGAATGGGCGGAAGGTCTCATTCGTGCCGGTCTGGCCTATGTGGACGACCAGTCGCAGGAGGAAATCCGGATCGCGCGCGGCACGCTCACGGAACCAGGCAAAAACAGTCCGTTCCGGGACCGTTCGGTGGAGGAAAATCTCGACCTGTTTCGCCGCATGAGGGCGGGCGAGTTCCCAAATGGCGCGCGCGTGCTGCGCGCCAAGATCGATATGACTTCGGGTAATATCAACCTGCGCGACCCCGTGCTCTACCGCATCTTGCACGCCAGCCACCCCCGCACCGGCGACAAATGGTCGATCTACCCCAGTTACGATTACGCGCACGGGCAGTCCGATGCGATCGAGGGCATCACGCATTCGATCTGCACGCTGGAATTTGAGGACCATAGGCCGCTCTACGAGTGGCTGTTGGACAAGTTGCCGGTGCCGTCGAAGCCGCACCAATACGAATTCGCGCGGCTCAACCTGACTTACACCCTGCTTTCAAAGCGGGTGTTGACCGAACTCGTACGCGGCGGTCACGTCGCCGGCTGGGATGACCCGCGGATGCCCACCATCGCTGGACTGAAACGGCGTGGTGTGCCGCCCGCGGCGATCCGGGAGTTCGTCAAACGCATTGGCGTTGCCAAGGCCAACAGCGTCGTCGATGTCGGAATGCTTGAATTCTGTATCCGGGAAGTTCTTAACAGGACCGCGCAGCGGCGGATGGCGGTGCTGCGGCCGCTTAAGCTCGTGATCGAAAACTATCCGGAAGGCCAGGTCGAGGAGCTTGAGGCGGTCAACCATCCCGACGATCCGGAGGCCGGCACCCGCCGCATCGCGTTTGGCCGCGAACTTTACATCGAGCTGGACGATTTTATGGAAAACCCGCCGAAGAAGTTTTTCCGGCTTTCGCCCGGCAGCGAGGTTCGGCTGCGCTACGCCTATTTTGTCACCTGCCGTGACGTGGTGAAGAATGCAGCAGGCGAGGTGGTCGAACTACGGTGCACCTACGATCCCGCCACCCGTGGCGGCAACGCGCCGGATGGCCGCAAGGTCAAGGCAACGATGCATTGGTTGGCTGCCGCGCAGTCAAGGCCGGCGGAAATCCGCCTCTACAATCAGCTTTTCGCCAACCCCAATCCGGATGCATCCAATTTCGCGGCCGACCTCAATCCGCAGTCCCTGGAAGTCTTGAAGAACGCCAGGGTTGAGCCAGCGGTTGCGGCAATCACTTCAAGCGACGTCGTGCAGTTCGAACGGCAGGGTTATTTTGTGCGCGACGAGGATTCGACGCCCGAGCATCCGGTCTTCAACCGGACGATTGGCCTGCGGGATACCTTCGCAAAGGAGGTCGGCAAGGGCTAAAGCAGCTTGCGGTAGAGGGCCTTTTCCAAGGAGAAAGCCGTTTGCGCCCGAGGCGCCTCGGCCTGCAATCCCAGGTCAGACAGCCGGGCTTGGAGTTGTTGTTCGGCGAGGCGGTCCTTGGCCTTCTCCTGGATCAGCAAATTGATGAAGGCCAGCCGTTTCTGTTCGTTGGTCGCCTCCGCCAGCAATCTGCGATAGCGGTGGTGATTGTATCCCTCGTCCGAACTACCCATAGCACTTCTCGGCACTCAACCTGTCCGCGAAGATTGTTACGCCATCGGCGAGGGCGCAAGTCCGTGACCTGACCGATCGGCCCGGCTTGTATCAAACGCTGTAGATAACAGGGCGGATGTCGTTTTCTCGATACGGAGACTGGAGGGTCCTCGAGCGAAACCCGGATCAGGCGAGGCGTTGACGAATTTCGTCACGCATCTTCCCGCGAAAAGCCTCCCTGCGGGCCGGCCGTTCTTTCTCGTCAACATCCCACCGATCGAAGATATTGAAGTTCTCCAGGATCGGATAGCGATCGCTGGCCATCGCGAGGATAAGCAGGAGCTTGCCGGCTGGTCCGCTGGGCCCAGTCACTTCCCATCGGCGTATCGTGTCGGCGCCATCGGGTGGCTCGAGCCCGCAAAGCTTTGCCATGTCGGCGACCGTTAACGGCCGTCCGATCGCGTCACCGAGATCCTGCCGGAGTTGTTTCAGTTCTGGACCCGTCACGGGGCAGTTCCTTCGTCCTGAGGGTAGTTGCAATTTCGTCGCGAAACCGCGCAGCGGGATGCGGCTTTTAGCAGAACCGCGCGGCTACGCGATACGTGTCGCCAAAATGAGGCCGCCTGCTAATACGGGCCTCCACAGGAAATGCGGCCTTGCTCGGCAATTCCCTTTCCGTTCGCTTTGCCCGGGTGACACCCTAGGGTAGCATCGAGCCTTCGGATTTAGCATAGGGTAAGCCGGGATGGCAGAGCGGGGCAGGGCTCCGGGCCGTGCGCAGGGCATAGCGGGAACCTGGCCACCGCGGAGCGCGGCTCAGGCCGGTGGGTTTGCGCCGTCGGACTTTCGTGCCTGGTCGGCTTTCCTTGAAAAGCTGCGCGCGTGGGTTCGTGCTGAAGCCGGCGCGGGCCGCTTGCTGCCCTGGGTGCCGATCGCCTTCGGTACCGGCATTGCATTCTATTTTGCAGCCGATCATGAGCCGGTCCTGGCAGTTGCTGCCATCACCGCGATCGGGCTATGCGTCGCGGCCTTCCTGCTTCGACGGCAAAGGGTTTTTCCGGCGGCCGTGATGGTTGCTGCTCTTGCGGCCGGTTTTGCCATGGCGACGTGGAAGACGGCGAGGATCGCGCACGGGGTGCTCGCAAGACCGGCCTATTCAGTGTCGTTGTCGGGCTTTGTCGAAAGCCGCGACATCCGAGAGCGAACCGACCGTTTCGTGTTGCGCGTCACGCGGATCGAAGCTCCGCGCCTCCAGACAAAGTTGGACCGCGTTCGGCTGTCGGTACGCAAGGGTACCGCCCCAGCCGTCGGCAGCTTCGTCGAAATGAAAGCGCGGCTGCAGCCCCCGCTCGCCCCGCTGCGGCCGGGCAGCTACGATTTTGCCCGCGACTTGTTTTTTCAAGGGATCGGCGCCTCCGGTTTTGTCACCGGCGCTGTCAAGACCCTCGATCCGCCGGTCGAAGGCGGTCTTTTGCTACGCTACGCAGCCTTCATGCAGGATATGCGCGACGCGATCGACGCGCGCATCCGAATGACGCTGGACGGCGACAAACGCGCTATCGCGACCGCTCTCTTGACCGGGCGCCGCGACGCGATCACGACGCCCGTCAACGATGCGATGTTTATCTCGGGCCTCGGCCACGTATTGTCGATCTCGGGCTATCACATGGCGGTCGTCGCCGGCGTGGTGTTTTTCGCTGTGCGCGCGCTGCTCGCGCTGGTTCCCGTGCTGACGGTCGCTTTTCCTATCAAAAAATGGGCGGCTGCCGTGGCGCTCGCCGCGGCGGCCTTTTATCTGCTGTTGTCGGGCGCCGAGGTCGCCACACAACGATCGTTCTACATGACGGCGGTGGTGTTGATCGCCGTCATCGTCGATCGCCGTGCCGTGACGTTTCGCACGCTGGCGGTGGCGGCAATGATCGTGCTGGCGCTGGTGCCGGAGGCCTTGGTGCATCCGAGTTTTCAGATGTCGTTTGCCGCTACGCTCGGACTGGTGGCCCTGGTGCAGATCGGCATGCCGCGTCTGTTTGCTGCACCGGAGAACTCGACGGCGGCCAAGGTGGCGATGTGGGGCGGTCGCGAGTTGGTGACGCTGACGCTGGCCTCGCTGGTGGCTGGGTTCGCGACCACGCCTTATGCGGCCTTCCACTTTCACCGGGTGACCCCTTACGGCGTGCTCGCCAATCTTGCGGCGATGCCGGTTGTGTCAGCCGTGGTAATGCCTGCCGGAATGCTGGGGCTCGTCGCCATGCCCTTCGGCTTCGACGGCTTCTTCTGGTGGTTGATGGGCATCGGTATTGACTGGATGATTATCGTGACAGAGTGGGTCGCCGCACTTCCGGGCGCCATCGGCCGGATTACAGCGTTCGGCACCGGCCCGCTGATCGTGGCGAGCCTCGGGATCATCCTGCTTGGGCTGTTGCGCACGCCGCTGCGGTGTGCGGCGCAGCTGTGCTTCTGGTCTCGGTGATATGGGCATTGGTGGTGCCGCAGCCGGATGTCCTGATTTCCGGCGACGGCCGCAATGTCGGCGTTCGGGGCAGGGACGGGCGGCTGCTACCTGATGAAAACCGCCAAGGATGCTTTCCTGTTGAAGGAATGGCTGGCCGCCGATGCGGACGAGAGGCCGGTCGGCGATATTTCGTTCACCGAGGGTGTTTCCTGCGATGACGAAGGTTGCGTGGTGCAGATGCGAGACGGCGGGTTCGTCTCCCTTTCGCTCAAACCCGATGGGCTGGCCGATGATTGCGAGCGCGCGGCCCTGATCGTGAGCGCAAAGCCGGTACCGCCGGGTTGCGCCGCCACCGTCATCGACATCGAGCGCGTGCGAAGGCAGGGCGCGATGGCCCTTCGGCGAACCAAAGGCGGATTTTTCGTCGACGCGGTCAAACCCTGCGGCGTGAACCGGCCGTGGGCGCCCACGGCCGAGGGCGAGGGGGAGACAGAGCCGGCCATTCGCGCGGTGCGTCCCGCCGCCCCGCGGGCAGTGGATGCAACGCCTTCGGAGAGTGGTCTGCAGTCGGAGGATTGAGACCGTAGCTTCGAACTGCCGTTTCAATTCTCACCAGGTAGAGAACGCTCTCGCAGCTCGAATACGCCGAGATGAAACTCCTCCGCTTCGTTCTGAGCCACAGCGGCCGCCGTCTTGACGAGTGCAAACGACGCGTCTGGAAATTGCTTCCACACTGCCAAATCTTCCGCCGTAATCGTGAGCCATCCGAATCTGAACATGTAGCGGCCGGATTCGGTCACATGCCCCACTTGTTGCCATGTGACTTTATTGACCACCAATCACGTCATCCTTCCGATGTTTGCGAGCCGTATTCACGCGCGGGGCGCCGTTTCCGGGCTTGTCCACCGCGTGCAGGACTTCAAGCGTCTGCATCTCGAAGGCATCAAGGTGCAGCGCAAATGTCGCAAGCGCCAGTTTCAACTGGCCCAGTTCTTCGGTGCGCGGATCGTCCTGAGAACTCATGGGATCACGCAACAAACCAGAATCGTCGATCAAACGCGCGCCAATACCCCGTCCGGAATCGGCGGGGCTATTCCTAGCCGGCGGAGATCGGCCGCGGCAGGGACGTGGTGGCAGCTGCGGTGTGGCCGTGCGTTTGCGGAACCACCGGCAATTGCAGCACGGTCGCCCGCTGTCCTTCGCAGAGCAGCGTCACCAGCACGCGGCTCCCGTCCGGAAATTCGATCGCGTCATGGTGACGATCGGGAATGTTCTGGTCGACCGCGCCGAATTTGCCGACCTGAAAATTCACCTGCCGCGTCCAAATCCATCGGCTGTCGTATTTGACGTTATCGGCAAATGCCAACTCCGTTCCGGGCAGGATGCAGACGGCGACATCGGGCTCACGCTCAGACGCGAAGCCTCGCGTTGAGGTGCCGCGGAAAGTCGTGGTGATCAGGGTCTCTCCCACTTGTGCAGGACGCGTCGCTAGGGCGTGCAGACTATAGTCACACATCGGAATGCTCCTCGGTTGAGATAGCCAACCGGCGCCGCCTGGAGCATGTCCTGAAAGTCGGACCGTCTTCCGAAGAGGCCCATGCTCCATCGAAAGAGGCGCAGGCCTCTATCAGAGTGGACATCGGCGCGAGCCTGTGCCTGCTTGGCGGCAATTCTGCGGCTCGCACCTGCGAGCAGATCACAAATTTGTTTTGTTGAACGCCTAGGTACGGTGGAACTTTTCCTATCGAGCGCCAAAGGCACAACGTATTCAACCGGGGCAGGCGGTGCAGCGTCTCTTCGGAGCCCGCCTAATACTTCCGGTACAGACCGATCAGCTTGCCTTGAATCTTGACCCGGTTAGGCGGCAGGATACGAACCTCGTAGGACGTGTTGGCCGGCTCCAGCGCGATCGATGCACCGCGGCGGCGGAAGCGCTTCAAGGTGGCCTCCTCATCGTCGATCAAGGCGACCACGATGTCGCCGGTCTCGGCGGTCTCGTTGCGCTGGATCAGCGCCATGTCGCCGTCCAGGATACCCGCATCCACCATGGAATCGCCGCGCACCTCGAGGGCGTAATGCTCGCCCGAGCCCAGCATATCCGGGGGTACACTGATGGTGTGGCTGCGGGTCTGCAGCGCCTCGATCGGCGTGCCGGCCGCGATACGGCCCATGACGGGGACCGCGACCGGACGGCTGCCGTCGTCTTCGGAGCCCGTGCTGCCGCCGCTGCGGACCCTGCCAAGCGTGCCCTCGATGACGCTCGGCGTAAAACCTCGTCGGCCATTGCCGCTTCCGCCAGCCGACAGCTCCGGGAGCTTGATGACCTCGATCGCACGAGCGCGGTTGGGGAGCCGGCGAATAAAGCCGCGCTCTTCGAGCGCGGTGATGAGACGGTGGATGCCGGACTTCGAGCGCAGATCGAGCGCATCCTTCATCTCGTCGAAGGAGGGCGGCACGCCCGACTCCTTCAGACGTTCGCTGATGAATCGCAGGAGTTCATATTGTTTGCGCGTGAGCATCTCGACCAGTCCCCAGGTTGGCGTCGTTCGATTCCGAGACGTCTGGAATTGAGACTTAAGGAGTCGGAAATCCGATCCGCCGTCGTCAAAGCTCAGAAACAAATCATGAACGAACACTATATGTTCCATATGTGTTCCGCAACCACTTAATTTATCGTCAACAAAGCCGCTTTTGCGGAACCGGCGCCGCGCAAGATCAACCGGGTAGCCGCAAGATGTCGCAAGCGGTGCCGGCAGCGGCAGCCGGCGCAAAGGGTGCGCGGATCACAAGCGCCCGTGCCGCAGCGAGGTTCCCAAGTAACGAGCTGTCTTGATGATCGACCGGCGTGGCGATCAGGGAGCCGTCGCTGCGTGCCTCCAGGCGGGCCCGCAGGTAGTCTTCACGCAGGTCATTGGCGGCGACATCGCGCCCCAGCAGCGCGGTTTCGTGGCGGTGACCGACCACCGACCGTCCCGAAAGCTTGCGAATCAGGGGTACCAGAAACAGAAAACCGCACACATAGGACGACACGGGATTGCCGGGCAGGCCGATCACCCGCATGGCGCCGAGCCGCCCGTGCATCATCGGCTTGCCCGGCCGCATGGCGATCCGCCAGAACGTGATCGTCACGCCCTCAGCCTCGAGCGACCGCTTGACAAGATCATGGTCGCCGACAGAGGCGCCGCCGGTGGTGACCAGGATATCGGCGCCCAGGTCGCGGGCCCGGCGGATTCCTTGCGTGGTGGCCTCGATGGTGTCGGCGGCGACGCCAAGATCGATGGTCTCCGCGCCCTCGTCGCGGGCGAGCGCCCGCAGCGCGTACCCATTGGAATAGACGATCTGGCCGGGACCGGGGGTCTCGCCCGGCATCACCAATTCGTCACCCGTGGCGAGGATCGCGACCTTCGGCCGGCGGCGGACCGGGAGATGCGGATAATTCATGCCGGCGGCAAGCGACAGGTCGCGGTCGGTGAGACAGCTACCGGCAGCCAGCAGCACGTCGCCTTGGCGGAAGTCCACGCCGGCGGGACGGATATGGCGCCCAGGGATGGCCGCTTCGGTAATGGTGATCCCGCCCCCTTCGATAACGGTGTCTTCCTGAATGATAACGGCGTCGGCTCCGTCCGGAATGACGCCACCGGTGAAGATACGGACAGCTTCGCCGCACCGAGACGGCCCGCTCGAACGGCCTGCCGGCGGCGACCTCGCCAATCACCTTGAGCCGCGCCGCAACGTGGCCAGCGTCGGCGGCGCGAACCGCATAGCCATCCATCGCCGACATCGCCTGCGGCGGCTGGGTGCGCAAGGCGGCCACGTCCCGCGCCAGTACCCGGTGGTGGGCTGAATCCAGCGCGACCATTTCCGCGGGCAGCGCCTCGGCGCCCGCAAGCACGGCGGCAAGCGCGTCCGCGACCGGCATCAATGCCAAGACAAGGCTCCCAAAGAAAAAGCTCTCAAACACATGGCTTGCAAGGCTGACCCCTCAAATTCCAAGCGCTTCCAGTGCCCTCGCCACGTCGTCAGGCGAAATCACGTGCACCGCCACGAGACCCCGTTCGCGCGCACCTGCGACGTTCTCGGCGAGATCGTCAAAGAACACGATGCGTTCGGCCGGCACCCCGATCGCCCTCACCACATGATCATAGGCCTCGGCATCCGGTTTCCGAAGCCCGATCGAGGAGGATAGGAACATTTCGCGGAAATGAGCGAGCACATCGGCATATTCTCGCGAAAAATATTCGACATGGGGGCTGTTGGTATTGGAGAAAGCGTAGAGTGGCAGGCGCGGCGCGGCGCGCGCCAGTTGCTGATGAATGCCTGGCATTTCGCCGGCGAAAATGGCGTTCCACCCCTCGAGAAACTGGGCATCGGAGAGGTCAACGCCAAGCGAGCCGCGCAAGCCCGCAAAGAACGCCGCGTCGCCGATCTCCCCCTTTTCATGGCGCCGATATAGT
The DNA here is from genome assembly GCA_963722265.1 of uncultured Alphaproteobacteria bacterium. Taxonomy (GTDB): domain Bacteria; phylum Pseudomonadota; class Alphaproteobacteria; order Rhizobiales; family Xanthobacteraceae; genus Bradyrhizobium. The sequence goes on from CAVRKR010000009.1 coordinate 1,104,635, forward strand.
TCGTCGCGCGCAAAGCGTCCGATGAGGTGTCCGGGGTCGCATCCGGCGTGACCCGCCCAGCAGCGAAGCGTTCGGTTGATATCGACATCTAACACCACGCGGCCGAGATCGAACAACAGCGCGTCGGCTGCGCCGGGGGAGAGGAGAGGGCGGTTCATGGGGGCGGTGTACGAAAAAGGGGGGCAGCGGGCAACGGTGCGGTGATGCCAGGTTCGCCATAATTTGCGCACCCATGTGAGAGGCCGCGCCAGGACCAGAGAATGCCAACTGCGACATTGAAATTCGACGCAGTGCCGGTCTCAAGCAGCGCGGCGATTGGTTGCAGTTCCTGCCCTAGCTGAATCGTTCCATTCAGTCACTAAGACGAAAAGCAGGAACACCAAGAGAGCGGGAAGGACTAATCCCTCAAGGCTTAGGGTAACGGTTCCGCGATGCCAGCCGGCCATATGCTCTAACATGTTCGAGATCCCAGATTTATAACTCCGAGTTGGGAGGCTCGACATAAGGCAAAGTAAGGCCCATAGGATCGAAGGCTTAAGGTAATTCGGCAACCACAGAATTAGCAGGCCAACTGGGAGAAGCGCGTGGCCCCAGATCGGCAGAAGGCTGAACAGAAGCCACCACAACGCTGGGGGATACAACGCTGTGGGATTTGGTCCTAAGGTAAGCGACCAGAAATCCCACATTGACCAAGCCGTTTTGCCGAGCGCGGGAGGCGAAACGTTGATTAGTGGGATACAAAACGTCGACAGTCCCAAGAGATATACGACCGCGATGGTACGCTTTGTGTCGAACATGAAGGTGCCTCTCAGCACCTCAAGTCTTTCCAGTTGGCGCCTAATAATCGGTAAAGCCAGCCAGCATTTTGCAGGCGAATCCGTCGCATTTCGCCCAATGCGACACCCTCTTTCAATAGCGATAAGGCTCGATGTCCAGCAGCGGAAAGGCGCTCAAGACATGGGGCAGGTTGGTCGGCGTTGCCGGATGCAGATAGGATTGGTCGAGCTCGGCGAATTTTGTAACGCCTAATAGCCCAAGGCTGCGGATCACTTCATCTTCCAATAGTTCCAGCATCCGCACGATTCCAGCTTCGCCGGCTGCCGCTAGCGCCCAGCATTGCAGGCGGCCGATGCCGACGAGATCGGCGCCCATTGCAATCGCCTTGACGAGGTCGCTGCCGCGGCAAAACGAGCCGTCGACCATGATTTTCGCGCGCCCCGCAACGGCGCTGACGATTTCGGGCAGCACGTGCATGGCGCCGCGTCCATGGTCGAGCTGGCGTCCGCCATGGTTCGACACATAGATCCATTCGACCCCGTGATCGAGCGCGATTGCGGCGTCTTCGGCAGTAGCGATGCCCTTGAGGATCAGCGGGATCTTGTACTTGTCCTTGATCAGCTTGACGGTGCGCCATTCGAGCCCCTTCTGGAAGTCGCCGCCGGTGGCGCGCAAACGGCTCTCGCGCACATAACGCTTGGCAATGTCACGCTCGCGTCGGCTGTAATGGGCGGTGTCGACGGTCAGGCAAAACGCGGCATAGCCGCCTGCGATCGCCCGGCTGACGCAATCTTCGACAAAGGCGTCATCGCCTCGGACATAGAGCTGGTAGATCCGGAGCGCATCGGGCGCTGCTTCGGCGACCTTCTCAAGGCCGGGCTCGGAGACTGAGCTCAGCATATGGGCGGCGCCGAACCGGCCGACACCGCGCGTGACGCTGGCGGCAGCGCCAACGGGATCGAAGATTTCAAGCGCTCCGACCGGCGCCATCATTACCGGGAGGCGCAGTCTGCGGCCGAACACCTCGGCGGATGCATCGACCCTGGCTACATTGCGCAGGACGCGCGGCCGGAAGGCAATCTCGTCAAGCGCCATGCGGTTGCGGCGCATCGTGGTCTCGGTTTCGGCGGCGCCCACGATGTAGTCCCAGGCGTTCTGGTTGAGGTTGGCGCGCGCCTTGCGCACGAGCTCGTGAAGGTTCTGGAACTGTTCCGCGCTGGCGCCAAGTTCAGTGTTCGCCGGGAGGCGGGTCGCCTCGTTCATCTTTTTCTCCTGAAATTTCCGACCGCGCTTGCCTCAAATCCGTCCCGCAAAGGTCGGCGATCCGCAGGCAAGCCCATCCGGCGCTCGTAAGCGAGAAATGCACAGCCGGCAACCCAAAAGCCGGCTGATGCATCGCTCGATTCGGCCGGCTATTTCGCCGGTGCATTCGACGCTACGACCGCCATGGACTCTTCCATAGCCGATTGTGCCGGGTCAGTTAAGTGTGCCGCCCATCGCTTCCGCAACTTCCATGATATGCGGAAAATTGCTAAGGCTGGTCAGAGTTCAGGATTTTCGAAGCAGCCTGACTCATCAAAAGGGGAGGAGTTACCATGAAAAAACCGGCGATCTGGATCGCAGCGCTTGGTGCAAGCGCAATTTGCGCAAGCGTAGCCAACGCACAAACCATGAGCCTTACCAGCTCCGAAATCAAAGAGGGCGGCACGATCGCCAACGAGCAGGTATTCAAGGGGTTTGGCTGCACCGGCGGCAACGTCTCGCCAAGCCTGAGCTGGAGCGCCGCGCCAAGCGGCACCAAGAGTTTCGCCGTCAGCATCTATGATCCGGATGCGCCGACCGGCAGTGGCTGGTGGCACTGGGTGGTTTTCAATATCCCACCGAGCGTTACATCCTTGGCCAAAGGCGCCGGCGATGTGAAGGCGAAGTCGATGCCAGTGGGGGCGATCCAAAGCCGAACGGATTTCGGCTCCGACGGATATGGCGGCCCGTGCCCACCGACCGGCGACAAGCCGCACCATTACCAGATCACGTTATTTGCCGTCGATGTCGACAAGCTGCCTGACGCGAAGGACGACGCGGCGTCAGCCGCGCTGGTTGGCTTCGATCTGCATTTCCATACGCTGGCGAAAGCGACGCTGACCGGCCTGTATGGCCGCTGACGACGCCCTGTCCGGCACGCGCGTCTGCAACGTTGACCGGTCAACGTCCATCCTGCCATCCTCCCTCTCGGCCCGCGCTGACACCAAGATCAGCCTTCATCGCCGAGAGGGAGTTCGACCATGTTCCGCAAGACGATCTGTTCGCTCGCCGCCGTGCTGCTGGCGTGTTCAGCCGCAGCCGCCTCCGACATCCGCCGTGTCGTCACGGGGTTGGACGCCAACAACAAGGCGGTCGTGATGTTCGACAGCCACATGCCGCTGCAGGCAGGGCCCTACGGACTGCAATCGACAAACCTTTGGGTCACCAATTCCTACCCGCTCGGATTTTCCTTCAAGGACGACACTTCGGCGATCCCGGTGGGCATATCGCCGCTGGACAACGGCACGAAATTTCGCGTGGTGGAGTTTCCTCCACTTGATGCCGCTACCGAAGCGAAGATGGAGCCGGGCTTCCTGATGAAAGCGGTAGGCCCGGTGGCGCCGGCGCGCGGGCTTGCCGTGACGCATCCGCTGATGCACCGGACTCGCAGCGTCGATTATGCGGTGGTCCGGTCGGGGAAATCGACATGATGCTCGATGACACCGTGGTTCATCTCAAGCCCGGCGATACCATCGTGCAACAGGCGACAAACCATGCCTGGGTCAATCATGGCAAGGAAACTTGCCGTATATTGTTTGTGCTGATGGATTCCAAGCAGCCGTAGTGCTTGGACGGCGAGTTTGGACCGCCGTTGTGCCGCCTCGAACGGACGGGCCTGCCGCGATTACAAATTGGACATGAAGGGGAATTCCGGTTTTTCGGCCACGGTTGAACGCGTATATTGGTGATCCGCCATGGCCGGCGGCGGTTCGATATCCGGATTTGTTCGTTTAGGTCTTTCCCGCGAAACCGGCCTCAAAGATACCAGAAAGGTGTCGTGAGTTGCGGCAAGACCGAAAACACGAAGGCCATTATCCGGAATAGCGGGTCGCCTTTGATCAGCGAGAAGGTTCGCCAACGATGCGCAAGAACTCCCTGTTTTTCCTCGGCGCCGCTGCGGGCGTTTGCTTGACCCTGCTTTTCACCGGACCGCAAGGCGCGCAACTGGTGGCGACGGCCCGGGCCACGGCCGATATCTACACGCAACTCAATCTGTTTGGCGAGGTGTTCGAGCGCGTCAGGGCCGACTACGTCGAAAAGCCCGACGATGCTAAACTGATCGAGGGCGCGATCAATGGCATGCTCACCTCGCTTGATCCCCATTCGCGCTACATGAACGACAGCGCGTGGCGCGAAATGCAGGAGACGAATCACGGCGAATTCGGTGGCCTCGGTATCGAGGTGACGATGGAAGACGGTCTGGTCAAAGTGGTTGCGCCGATGGACGGCACACCCGCGGCAAGGGCCGGCATCCTGTCCGGCGACCTGGTGACCCAAATCGACGACGAAGCGGTCCAGGGGCTCACCCTGGAGCAGGCCGTGAACAAGATGAAAGGACCCGTCGATACCAAGACCAAGCTTACGATCATTCGCAAGGGTACGGACGCTCCGATCGTCGTGACGATCGTCCGGGAAATCATCCACGTGCGCCCGGTCAGCTATCACACCGATGGCGGCAATATCGGTTACATCCGGATCAGTTCATTTAACGAACAGACGAGCGATGAGTTGAAGAAGGCGATCGCCGACATATCAAAGCAAATCCCGTCGCAAAACCTCGCCGGCTACGTTCTCGACCTGCGCAACAACCCGGGTGGGTTGCTCGATCAGGCGGTATCCGTGTCGAGCGCGTTCGTGGCACGGGGCGAGGTCGTTTCGACCAGGGGCCGCAAGCCTGACGAAACCCAACGCTTTGCGGCACGCGGCGGGGATCTCGCCAAGGGCAAACCGCTTGTCGTCTTGATCAATGGCGGTTCGGCCTCTGCGTCCGAGATTGTTGCCGGTGCCTTACATGACCACAAGCGCGCGACGTTGATTGGCACCCGGTCGTTCGGCAAGGGTTCGGTGCAGACGATCATTCCGCTCGGCCCCGGCAACGGCGCCCTGGCGCTCACTACGGCGCGCTATTTCACGCCGTCCGGCAGATCCATCCAGGCGCAAGGCATCTCGCCGGATATCGAGGTCCTTCAGGACGTACCCGACGAACTGAAGGGCCGTGCGGAACTCAAGGGAGAGGCTTCGATGCGCGGACATTTGTCCGCCGAGGGTGCAGAGCAGACCGGCTCGCAGTCCTACGTTCCGCCCGCGGAGAAAGACGACAAGGCACTTGCCGCCGCCTACAACGTCTTGCGGGGTGTCACTGTCAATGCGGGAGTTCCAGCATCGATGCCCAAGGCGGCGGTTCCGAACTAGCCGGCGCAGCGGCTGGCGCGGTGCCAGCTGGACGGCTTTACGCCGCCAAGGTTCAGGCTACAGCCGCCGGCCTCTTGCGATGCCCAAACAGGATTTTCCGGGCTTCCTCGGCCGGCTTCGGCGCGCTGAACAGATAACCCTGCATTTCGGTGCAGCCGAGCCCGCGCAGCATTTCCTGTTGCCGTTGTGTTTCAACACCCTCTGCCGTGGTCGTCATGTGTCGCGCGGTGGCGATGTTGACCACGGCCTGCACAATGGAGGAACCGCCCTTCTCGGTGATGTCGTTGATGAAGCATCGATCGATCTTGATTTTGTCAAAGGGAAAACGCTGCAGATAGCTCAACGAGGAATAGCCGGTGCCGAAGTCGTCAAGCGCGATCCGTACGCCGATAGCGCGAAGCTGGTGCAGGATCTCAAGCGCGGCATCATCATCGCGGATCAGCACGGCTTCGGTGATTTCCAGTTCGAGCCGGTTCGCCGGGAGTCCCGAGGCAGCCAGCGCAGCAACGATCTTCAACGCAAGGGTACCGCTCCTGAACTGAACGGGCGAGACATTGACGGCGAGCTTGACGTCATCGGGCCATGTTGCGGCCTCCGCACAAGCGGCTCCCAGCACCCATTCGCCGAGCTCATTGATCAGACCTGTCTCCTCGGCGATCGGGATGAACTCCGCAGGCGAGACCATTCCGCGCTCGGGGTGGCGCCAGCGCACCAGCGCTTCGCAGCCGGTAACCCGGTTGCTCTGGAGATTGACGCAGGGCTGATAATAGACCTCCAGCGCGCCGTCGGCGAGCGCCTTGCGCAGTTCGGTCTCCAGCACGCGGCGGGCTCTGACCCGGGCGCCCATGGCGGGTTCGAAGAAACGCCAGGTTCGTCGTCCCGCTGATTTGGCCGCATACATCGCCAAATCGGCATTCTTCAGGATCTGATCGAGATCGGCGCCATGCTGAAGCGCCAACGCGATACCGATGCTGGCGTCCGATGTAACCTGGTGATCGAGACATTCATAGGGCGCGCGGATCGCTTCGCATACCCGCGTAACCAGATCGACGACTGCGGCCGGATCTTCAACTGCGGTCTGGACGATCGCGAATTCATCGCCGCCCAGCCGCGCGACAAAATCGGAGCCGCTGACGCACTGGCCCAGGCGCACAGCCACGGATTTCAACAATTCGTCGCCGATCATGTGCCCAAGCGAATCGTTGACGCTCTTGAATTCGTCGATGTCGATATAGAGAACTGCGAGCTGCTCGCCTGGAGGAATTTCGGCCAAATGCTGCCGCAATCGCTCATGGAACAAGGCGCGATTGGGCAGATCGGTGAGCGCATCGTAGTGAGCGAGATGCCTGATCTTCTCCTCGGCGCGCGAGCGCTCGGTGATATCCTCGTGCGTCGTCAACCAGCCGTTCTTCAGCGGCTGGTTGACGATCAATATCGAGCGTCTGTCGGCGGTTTCCACCGTGCTGTGGTTGATCTTCCCAAGGGCAACGTTACGCAGGACGTTTGCGACAAAAGCATCGACGTCACCCTTGAATGAGCCAGTCTCTTTTCGATGCGTGACGAGATCACGAAAGGCCAGGCCGGGCTTTACGACGTCGGCGAAAGGCCATACATCGAAATATAGCGTTGGTTGCAGACCACCAGCCGCTGCGAAGAATCGTACAGCAGCAACCCCTGCGTCATGTTGTTGATCGCCGTGTCGAGGCGCTGCTTCTCCATCCTGTGTTGCTGCAACAATTTGCGGACGAAAAGAAACAGCATTGCCGTGATGACAATCACGGATAAGCCCGCCACGAGGATCAGAAATCTGGTCTGCTCCCTCCAATCGGTCAGCGCCGCGGCGACGGTCTTGCTCGCGACGATCGCAATCGGAAAGCTGCGTAATGCGTGGGCCGATGCGATCCGTTCCTGGCCGTCGATCGGGCTGGTCAGGCGTATCGTTCCACGCCCCGACGGCGAGGATATGTAACGGTAGATCGGGCTGGTCCTGACATGCGATCCAATCATCCGCTCGACATGGGGATGGCGCGCCACCAGCGTTCCGTCCCGAAGATACATTGAAATCGCCGCGCCTTCGCCCAATGCCACGGAGGCGAAGTACTTCTCAAAGGTCTCCGGCGCGACCGCCCGCGTGAGGATTCCGATAAGCTGACCCTTCGGCCCCGTCACCTTGTGCGCGACAATGGTTGCCCAACCCCCGGTGACACGGGCTCGCGCCAGCTCCACCATGATAGGTGAAGTTTCGTTGCCCGACTTGAAAGCCTTGAAATAGCCGCGGTCGGTAATTTCGACTTCCCGAACAGGCCAGGAATCGGATGAATTGACCAACGTGCCGTCGGCGTCGAAGACGCTGATGCGCGCAATGTCGGAATAGGCTCCTACTTTTGCCCGCAGCATCTCATGCCATTCAAGAGTGGCCAATCGTCCGCGGAATATTTCGGGCGTGGTTGCCTCGGAATGGATTTGCGCGGCAATGTCCTTCAGGACGACCGTGAAATCCTCAAGCTGTTGATCGAAGTGACGGGCCAGCAACAGCACGGTGTTTTCCAGCTCGCGCTCGTTGCTGTTCAGCGCCCGCTCGCGAAAATTCCCGACCATGATCGTCGTGCCGATCGCGATGGCCGCGATCAGAAATGCGCCGCCGGCCATCAGCCACCGGATAAGACCACTGGAAAATAACGCTCTCAGGTCGAGGGAGCCGGTACCATCTGCCGTCATGGGTGCGATCGCCGCTAGGTCCGAACACCGGAGCAGTCCCTGCGCGCCGGCCGATGCAAAAGTACCTTGACGGTATGGAGGTGAGGTTAGGAATTTCAGTTAATCGCCAGTTAATTCAATCGCTTAGCCTTGTCTGCGGGGGCACCGTTGCCGGCCGGAGGGGAGTTGGATCGGGGAGCGTCGGCGGACACCGAAGCTTAACCATCCAACGCTCGGTGTCGTTGCGAAGTTACCCTTTGCCCGAAAGGGTCAATCCGTCGCGCGATAGTGCCCGGACTTGCCGCCTGTTTTCTCGACGAGGTGAATACCTTCGATGCGGACGCCGCGTTCCACTGCTTTGATCATGTCGTAGACGGTGAGGCAGGCGACCGATACTGCGGTCAGCGCCTCCATTTCGACGCCGGTCGGACCTGTCACCTTCACGGTGGCACGGACGACACAGCCGGGCAGCCTGTTGTCCGGCAAGATGTCGACGGTCACCTTCGACAAGGCCAGCGGATGACACAATGGAATGAGATCCGAGGTACGTTTGGCCGCCATAATGCCGGCGAGCCGCGCGGTGCCCAGAACGTCGCCCTTTTTTGCGTTACCCGAAACGATCAACGCGAGCGTCGCCTTGCTCATGACAACACGGCCTTCGGCCACCGCCGTCCGTTCGGTAGCGGCCTTTGCCGATACGTCCACCATCCGTGCTTCACCCCTGGCGTCGATGTGGGTGAGGGCGGGCTTTTCGCTGGAAGGGCGGCGCGGCATGTCTCAGTTTGCCCCGGCGGTGCGGACGGCGTCGCCACGTGCCAGAAGAGCGCGCGTCGCGGCCGCCACGTCTTTCTGCCGCATCAGACTTTCGCCGACCAAGAACGTCGACATTCCCACACGCGCCAGTCGCGCGAGATCGGCGGGCGCGAAAATGCCGCTCTCACCCACCATCAGGCGATCCCCGGGTATCAGCGGCGCGAGCGCCTCGCTGGTCGCGAGCGTGGTCTCGAAGGTACGCAGGTTCCGGTTGTTGATGCCGATCATCGGCGAACGAAGTTTCAGCGCGCGGTCGAGCTCGGCGCGGTCGTGAATCTCGATCAGGACGTCCATGCCGAGCGCCAGGGCGGCCGCCTCGACGTCGCATGCCGCGATGTCATCCAGGGCGGCCATGATGATCAGGATGCAGTCGGCGCCATAGGCGCGGGCTTCGACGACCTGGTAGGTGTCGTAGATGAAGTCCTTGCGCAGGACCGGCAGGGTCGTGGCCGCCCTGGCCGCCACCATGAAATCGAGATGGCCCTGGAACGAGGGCATGTCGGTCAGGACTGATAGGCAGGCGGCGCCACCCTCCTGATAGGCCCTCGCTAGCGCGGGCGGATCAAAATCGGCCCGGATTAATCCTTTCGACGGTGACGCTTTCTTCACTTCGGCGATCAAGGCATAGTCGCCGCGCGCGAGCCTTTGGCGGATAGCGGCGACAAAGCCGCGCGGTGGCGACGCCTCCTTGGCCCTGGATTCAAGGTCCGACAGCGGATGGGCGCGCTTGGCGGCGGCGATCTCCTCACGCTTGTAGGTCTCGATTCTGGTCAGAATGTCGGACATCGGCGGGACCGGGCTCAAGAGTTGGAGACCGCGATCAGCTGCTTCAGCCGTGCCGCAGCCTCGCCGCTGTCGATCGACTTGGTGCCGAGTGCGATGCCTTCCTTCAGGTCCTTAGCGCGGCCGGCCACGATCAGCGCCGCCGCGGCGTTGAGCAATGAGACATCGCGATAGGGGCTCGGCATTCTGTCGAGTACGCTTTGCAAAGCGATGGCGTTGGCGTTGGCATCGCCGCCCTTCAGCGTTTCGCCGGCGACACGCTCAAGGCCGGCTTCCTCCGGCGTTACTTCGAAGGTTCGGACATTGCCGCTCTCGAGCGCGGCGACAAAGGTCGGACCGGTGAGGGTGATCTCATCGAGGCCGTCGGATCCGTGCACCACCCAAACCGATTTGGCGCCGAGGTTTTTCAAGACCTGCGCCAGCGGCAGCACCCATTGTTTCGAAAAGACACCGACCATTTGCCGCGTCACGCCGGCGGGATTGGAAAGCGGTCCCAGCAGATTGAAGATGGTGCGTGTCGCCAGTTCGACGCGGGTCGGGCCGACATTCTTCATTGCCGGATGATGCGACGGCGCGAACATGAAGCCTATTCGGGCCTCTGCGACGCAACGGCCGACATGCTCGGGCGAGATGTCAATCTTGACCCCGAGCGCGGAAAGAACGTCGGCCGCTCCCGAGCGCGACGAAAGGGCGCGGTTGCCATGTTTGGCGACGGGGACACCGGCGCCTGCGACGATGAAAGCGGCGCAGGTCGATACGTTGACCGAGCCCGAACCGTCGCCGCCGGTGCCGACGACGTCGACCGCTTCGGGAGGAGCCTTGACCCGCAGCATTTTGGCGCGCATCGCCGACACTGCGCCGGTGATTTCCTCAACCGTCTCGCCGCGCACGCGAAGGGCCATCAACAGTCCGCCCATCTGCGAGGGCGTAGCCTCGCCGGACATCATTCTGTCGAAGGCTGACGCAGCTTCCTCGCGCGAGAGCGTCGCGCCGGTCGCCACTTTGGCGATGATAGATTTGAAGTCGTCCATCACGTGCTTTCAGAAATACGCAAAGACAACACCCTGAGCGAGCAAGGAAGTCAAATATCAGGCGCGAGGCCGGCTCCCCGCTTGCGGTCAGTTGTTCGCGCCGGTCACCTGCGCGAAGGCGGTCTGGTTCACGTTGGTGCCGATTTCAAACTCAAGCTTCGTGATGTACTCGTTGATTTGCTCGTCAGTCAGCCCGCGCAGAAGATTATCCTTCAATTTCTTCATCTCATCCGAGGCAAGGTTGACTGGCGGCACAGTGATGTCGGTAACGCGGAAGACGATCCAGGCGTTGGAACCGACGGCGGGGGCTTGTCCGGCGCCGTCCTTGGCGGTGCGAAAGGCCGCAGTGACGACGCTTGCAGGCAGGCCGGGCACGGATCCCTCGCGCTTCAATCCACCCGCGGTTTCCACGCTCAATCCGGCCTGGGCCGCTTCGTCGGCAAGCTTGCTACCCTGTTCCAGCTTCTGGACCATGTCGGCCGCCTTGGTGCGCAGCCGGCTCGCGATCTGGTCGTCCCGCCATTTCGCCTCGACCTGTTCCTTGACCTCATCAAGATTGCGCTCGCGCGAGGGAGTGATGCCCAGAACATCGTACCAGACATAGCCGCCACTGAACGAGATGGGGTCGTTGTCGACGCCAACGTCGCTGTTAAACGCCTGGGAAACAACGTCGAGACCGCGGGGAATGTCGGTCGCGGGTTGGCCGCCGGGAGGGCGGCCCGAGCGGTCCACGGCATCGATGGTGACGGCATTGAGCCCCAGTTTCTTTGCGGCCTCGACGACGCTCGCGCCGCCGCCACGCTCATCCTCCATCTTGTCGCGCAGCTCGGCGACCTTGGAGCGAGCCCGCCCGTTGGCGATCTCCTTTTTGATCTCAGGCGCGACGTTCTCGTAGGAAGGTGTAACTCCGGGCTCGATCTTGCCGACCTTGACGAGGGCAAAGCCGAACTTGCCCTGTTCCGGCTCGCTTACCTCGCCGGATTGCAGCGAGAAGGCGGCGTTTGCAATGGCAGGGTCTACAATCGCCGATTTGGCGATGACGCCAAGGTCGACGTCGGATGGATTGAGGCCGCGCTCCTTGGCGATTTCCTCAAAGGACGTGCCGGAGACGATGCGGGTCCGCGCCGTCAAGGCCTCTTCCGCGCTCGGGAACACGATTTGCCAAATCTGGCGCCGTTCGGGTGTCCCGAATTTGTCGTGGCGTTGCTCGAAAATCTTCTTGGCGTCCTCGTCGGAGACCTCCGACCATTTGCCGATCTCCTCGGGCGTAATCGCGACAAAGGAAATCTTGCGATATTCTGGGGCGCGGAACTGCGTTTTGTGGTCGTCGAAATAGGCTGCCAGCGTCTCGGGCGAGGGCGGTTCGATCGTTCCGGCCTGTGCGGCATCGAGCTTGACGTATTCGATCGCGCGCTGCTCATTCTGAAACCGGGCCAGCGCATCCAGCAGAACTTTCGGCGGCTCCAACCCGGCGGCAATCGTACCTGCGATCTGACGCCGCAACGATATCCGCCGCTGCTCGGCAATATAGCGCTGTTCGCTGAAGCCCAATTGTCGGATCACGGTCTGAAACCGCCCGGGATCAAACGCGCCACTGACACCCCTGAAATTGGGGTCGTTGAAGATCGTGCGCATGGTTTCCTCGATGGACTGTCCAAGTCCGAGCCGCCGGGCCTCCTCGTCAAGGGCGGCCTCGGCGATGGTTTGCTGGAGTACCTGGCGGTCGATGCCGAAAGCGCGGGCCTGATCCGTGGTCAAGGGACGCCCGACCTGACGGCCGATTTGCTGCAGCCGCTCGGTATAGATCTGACGGAACTGCTCGGTCGAAATCTCGACGTGGCCGACCTTGGCTAGCGTCGACTGGCCGAAGCCGCGGAAGATATCGGCGATGCCCCAAATGCCGAAACTGACGATCAGGACGCCCATCACCGTGGCCATGACAGTCTTGCCGAGCCAGTTTGATGAGGCTTTGCGCATTCCTCGAAGCATAGGATCCAACTTGTTGGCAGGAGGAAACCGGTTCGCGCCCAGGAAATTCGATCTCGAATTCCGCAAAGGGGCGTCACCGAATTGATAACGCATCATAAAGTGGCAGCCGTCTGGTCGCAACCTCGATGCGGTGGCCCCACCGAAGGGGTTAACGGCCGGGGAGCCGTTTGGGTCGGTATCTGGAACAGCGTTCTGGGGTCTGCTAGCGCTTGTTAATCTCCACGGTGATGGAAATCCCGACATGAACCACAGCATTCGGCCACTGATCGCCGGCAACTGGAAAATGAACGGCCTCAAGTCTTCCTTGGCCGAATTCGAGGCCATGGTGGCGGGCGCTTCCAAGGTGATCGGCAAAGCGGACCTGCTGGTCTGCCCCCCGGCAACGCTGATCGCCGCCTTCGCCGGGAAATCGCGCGGTTCAGCGAGCCTTGCGATTGGCGGACAGGATTGCCATCCCGAGGCATCGGGAGCCCACACCGGCGACATCTCCGCGGAAATGCTGGCCGATGCTGGCGCCAGCGCCGTTATCGTCGGCCATTCGGAGCGGCGGGCAGATCACGGCGAGAGCGATGGGCTGGTCCGGCAGAAGGCTGAGGCGGCCTTGCGCGCAGGCCTCAGCGCGATCGTCTGCATCGGCGAAACCCAGAAGCAACGCGATGCCGGCCAGACGCTGGAAATCTGCCGTGGGCAGCTCAATGGCTCGCTTCCGAACGGCGCGCGCGCCGACAATCTTGTGGTGGCCTATGAGCCGGTCTGGGCAATCGGTACCGGGCTAACCCCGACAGCTGCAGATGTTAAGCAAATTCATCAGTTTATTCGGAAGTTTCTGATCGGACGGTTCAATGGGGAAGGGGCCAAAATGCGCATCCTCTACGGCGGCTCGGTCAAGCCCTCAAATGCCAGGGAGTTGATGGCGGTTGCCAACGTCAATGGCGCACTGATTGGCGGAGCTAGTCTGAAGGCTGCCGATTTTCTGGCGATTGCGGCGGATTGTCCCTAATCCGGAACTTGCTCGGGGATGCGTTTCCAGTAGATCATGGTGCCCGTGAGTCCGCCGTGCGGTTTCAAGGCGTAGTCCGGAATTATTCCGGTGAGATTGAAAGCCAATCGCTCGTAAAGCCCGGAAGCGCCGTCCTCAACTGCCGTATCGAGCACCAGCAGCGTGCGCGCACGCTCCACGGCCATATGTTCTGCGGTGCGCATCAATGCCGTGGCCACGCCTCGGCCGCGGTGGCTGATCCGCGTCATCATTTTGGCGATTTCGGCGCGGTGCGGTTGGTTTGGCGGCAACAGCAGCTGCAACGTTGCGGTTCCGACCAGCTTCGCCCATCAAAGGCGCCTAGAACGATCCGCTCGCCCCGATCGGCGGCCGCAAGCGAGTCCTGCCAGAAAGAATCCGCAGTCTCCTTGGCGAGCGGATGCATGAAACTGACCGAGCCACCATTAGCGACCGCCTCCATCAGGATTTCGCTGAGGGCAGCGCAAACCTCCGACGAGCTTTTCAAGGGCGTGATCTTGATCTCTGCCAACGCTTTAGCTCCGGGCAAGAACGACGACATAGGTGCAAGGTACCGGCGTCTCATTGGCAAACGTCACCTCGGAAGGCGGGCCGAATCCGAGGCAGTCTCCTGCGGCAAGAAGGTGCCGCTCGCCGGCTTCCGTTATGACGAGGTTGCCCGAGCGTACCCAGACGATCTGACGGATGTGGGCGTAGGATGAAGCCGGGAGCGTTACATGTTGTTTGGCCGGCAGTTCGACTTCGATGATCTCCAGGGGATGATCGGGCTTGGCGAATACTTGCTTGCGCAGATAGCCGGTCTTGGGGTCGCGCCAAAGAGGTTGCTCCAGGGCCCGGGTCAGCCGTCCGCGGCTTTCGGCGCGCAGCAGCAAGCCAGCGAGCGTCAGGTCGAAGGCGTCCGCCAGCCGAACCAGGATCACGGCGGTTGGGCTAACCTCCTCGCGCTCTATCTTGCTGATCATGGCCTTGGAGACGCCGGAGCGGTCCGCAAGATCGGCGAGCGACCAGCCACGACGGTCGCGCTCAAGGCGCAACCGGGCCGCAATGCGTGGGCCAGGATCGTCTAATATAATAGACATATGTCTATTATATTAGATAAGCGGTCCCCGGGCAATATCCGGGTTGAATCGAGGTCGACGAAATCCCAGCTGTGGTAGCGCGCTGGAATAACCCCGAAGGGATCGCAGCTGCCGCTGCCCGGGGGTGACAATGCCCGGTGCAATCGTGTAACACCCGCCCGACTTCAAACCCCGCAAACCCGACCGCTGCCGGATCTCGGCGCTTCATGGTCTTGCGACGGAAGGTAGACATGCAGACTGTCGTTATCGTAGTCCACCTGATGATCGTTGCGACGCTGATCGCGACCGTCCTGCTGCAGAAATCGGAAGGCGGCGGCCTCGGCATGGGTGGCGGCGCCGGCTTCATGTCGAGCCGGGGCACCGCAAACCTGTTGACTCGAACGACCGCGGTGCTCGCCGTCGGCTTCTTTCTGACCAGTCTGCTGTTGAACTGGATCGCAAGTTACGACCGCAGGCCGAGTTCCATCATCGTACCATCGTCCCAATCGCAGCCGCAGGGCGGGCCGAAGCCGACGGCGCCCCCGACCAGCGGCGGCGGCCTTCTGGATTCATTGAAGAAGTCCGACGAACAACAGCAGAATCAGCCGGCACCGTCCGGTCCGCAGGCGCCGCGATCGCAATAAAGCGGGATGGCCATGCAGGGCCGTGGCTACTGTCCTGCATCATAAATCCACATCAAGGTATTGATAATACTTTAGATTTCAGGTCACCCACAGCCTGGCGGAATTTCGCTTAAGTGAGGCTTTTCGCTTTGGAGAATCGCGCCAGTGGTCTTAAAGGTTAAGTCCCATGGCGCGGCACATCTTCATCACCGGCGGCGTGGTTTCTTCGCTCGGAAAGGGTCTGGCATCAGCGGCTCTGGGCGCGCTGTTGCAAGCGCGCGGCTACAAAGTTCGGCTGCGCAAGCTCGATCCCTATCTCAATCTCGATCCCGGAACGATGTCGCCGTATCAACATGGCGAGGTGTTCGTGACTGATGACGGCGCGGAGACCGACCTCGACCTCGGTCACTACGAGCGCTTCACCGGGCGTCCCGCCACCAAGGCCGACAACATCACCACCGGTCGCATTTATCAGGACATTCTCACCAAGGAGCGGCGCGGAGACTATCTCGGCGCCACTATCCAGGTGATCCCGCACGTCACCAACGCGATCAAGGATTTCATCCTCGACAGCAATGACGCGTTCGACTTCGTGTTGTGCGAGATCGGAGGCACCGTCGGCGACATCGAGGGCTTGCCGTTCTTCGAGGCGATCCGCCAGATCAAGAATGATTTGCCACCCGGCCAAGCCGTCTACATTCATTTGACGCTGCTGCCGTTCATCCCCAGCGCCGGCGAGCTGAAAACGAAGCCTACACAGCATTCGGTGAAGGAGTTGCGTTCGATCGGCATCCAGCCGGACATCCTGCTTTGCCGTACCGATCGTCCGATTCCGAAGGAAGAACGGCGCAAGCTTGGCCTGTTCTGCAATGTGCGGGAAAGTGCGGTCATCGAGGCGCAAGACGTCGACAACATCTACGCCGTGCCGGAAGCCTATCATGCAGCGGGTCTCGACGATGAGGTGTTGGCGGCGTTCGGCATAGCTCCGAAGCTTCCGCCGTCGCTGCAGAGCTGGCACGTCATCAACGAGCGGATCCGCAATCCCGAAGGTCAGGTGACGATCGCCATTGTCGGCAAATATACCGGCATGAAGGACGCGTATAAGTCGCTGATAGAGGCCCTGTCGCACGGCGGCATCGCCAACAAGGTGAAGGTCAATCTCGACTGGATCGAGAGCGAAGTCTTTGAAAACGAGGATCCCGCGCCGTTCCTGGAACACGTCAACGGCATCCTGGTGCCCGGCGGTTTCGGCCAGCGCGGCGCCGAGGGCAAAATCCGCGCGGCGCAGTTCGCGCGCGAGCGCGACGTGCCCTATTTCGGCATCTGCTTCGGGATGCAGATGGCGGTCATCGAGGCCGCGCGCAATCTGGTCGGGATCGCGGAGGCGAATTCGACGGAGTTCGGCCCGACGCCCGAGCCCGTTGTCGGCCTGATGACGGAATGGCTGCGCGGCAATGAACTCGAGAGGCGGTCAGGGAACGGCGATCTCGGCGGAACAATGCGGCTTGGCGCCTATCCCGCGACGCTCAAGCGCGGCAGCCGGGTTTCGGGGATCTATGGCGGCGCCACCGAGATTTCCGAACGCCACCGCCACCGCTATGAGGTCAATACCGCCTATAAGGATCGGCTCGAGCAGCATGGCCTGCGTTTCTCCGGCCTTTCGCCCGATGGGGTTTTGCCAGAGATCGTCGAATATGAAGACCATCCCTGGTTCATCGGCGTGCAATTCCATCCCGAACTGAAGTCGCGGCCCTTTGAGCCGCATCCGCTGTTTGCCTCGTTCGTCGAGGCGGCGATGGTGCGATCGCGGCTGGTTTGATGCATGCATTGGCGGCCTTTGACGGACGCGCCGAATATTGCGACATAGCAATCCCCAATCATCAATAAACGGGTCAGGGAGCTACGCCTATGATTTACGAGTCCCGCATCTATCGCTGTGTACCGGGTCGGCTGCCAGCGCTGTTGAAACGCTTCGAGACCATAACACTGAAGCTGTTTGAAAAACACGGCATCCGGCAGGCCGGTTTCTTCACGACCTTGGTGGGCGAATCCAACCAGGAGCTGACCTATTTCCTGGCCTGGGAATCGTTGGCCGACCGCGAGAAAAAGTGGACGGCCTTTCAGACCGACCCGGAGTGGATCGCCGCGCGCGCGCAAACCGAGGCGGACGGCCAGATTGTCGGCAACATCGTCAGCCAATTGCTGGTCCCGACCGCATTCTCGGCGGTGAAGTAACTGGCCGCTGAGAGCGCAGGTCTCGCCGGATGCCCCACGGTCTCGATCACATCGTACACGCAGTTCGTGATCTCGACGCGGCGGCGGAATTCTACGCACGCACCGGATTCACCGTAGGTACTCGCAACCGCCATCCTTGGGGCACCCACAACCGGATTGTGCAGCTGAAGAATTGTTACATCGAGATTTTGGAGGTCGCCGAATCCGGGAAGATCGTGCCGCATGGCACGCGTTCATTTTCGTTCGGCGCCTTCAATCGTGACTTCCTCGCTCAGCGCGAGGGGTTCTCCATGTTGCTCCTCAACAGCAGCGATGCCGTGCTCGATGCGCGCTCCTTCGAGGCGGCGGGCATCGGTGGCTTCGAGGTGTTCGATTTTGCGCGCGAAGGGCAGAAACCTGACGGGACGCACGTGAAGCTCGCCTTCTCGCTGGCGTTTGCAGCCGATCCGGCGTCGCCCGATCTGCGCTTCGCGGCATGCCAGCATCATCTTCCGGAAAACTTCTGGAACCCGGCGCTTCAGAGCCACGGCAATGGCGCGAGAAGCGTCCAGGGTGTGACGGTGATCGCGAGTAATCCGGCTGCTCACCAACCATTTCTCAAAGCATTTACCGCGGTCGGTGAGGTGCGTCGGGGCGCGAGCGGCGTGCAAGCGCACACCGAAAACGGTAATATCGAGATTCTGGAGCCGGCCGCGTTTCGAGATCGATATGGTACATCGGCAGAGCCAATCGGAGAGGGGATGATGATGCTCACCGCGATGCGCTTTTCCGTCGACGATACCTCGCATGCCGAAGCAATGTTCCGGCAAAACGGGGTAGCCGTGCGGCAGCATGCCGGACGTCTGGTGGTGCCGCCGGACGTCGCCTATGGTGCAACCCTGATATTCGAGAAGGCATAGATGTTGATCGCGTATTTTGCGACAGAAAGGACTACGCCGGCAACGCTGCCCGGCATGGTCCGAGGCCAATAAAAGGAACAGGTTTGAACGCCCACCTCTCAGCTGCGCCGCTCGTCTCCGTGGGAGCGGTCGAATTCGGCAATCATCTGCCGATTTCGATCATCGCCGGTCCGTGCCAGCTCGAGAGCCGCGCGCATGGACTTGAGGTCGCCGCCGCGCTGAAGGAGATCGCCGGCCGCCTCAAGATCGGGCTCGTCTACAAGACTTCGTTCGACAAGGCCAACCGCACCAGCGCTTCCGCCGAACGCGGCATTGGACTGGCGCAGGCGCTACCGATCTTTGCGGAGATACGCGCGCTGGGACTGCCGGTGCTCACCGATGTGCATGATGCCACCCAATGCGCCGAAGTCGCGCAAGCCGTCGATGCCTTGCAGATTCCGGCGTTCCTGTGCCGGCAGACCGATCTGCTGCTCGCGGCAGCCGCGACCGGCAAAGTGGTGAATGTCAAGAAGGGGCAGTTCCTGGCGCCTTGGGACATGGCCAATGTCGTTGCCAAGATCATTGGCGCCGGGAATCCGAACGTGCTTGTGACCGAGCGCGGCGCATCGTTTGGCTACAACACGCTGGTCTCGGACATGCGGGCGCTGCCGATCCTGGCGCGTACGACCGGTGCGCCCGTCATCTTCGACGCCACCCATTCGGTGCAGCAGCCCGGCGGCAAAGGCCATTCGTCGGGGGGCGAACGCGAATTTGTGCCGGTTCTGGCCCGCGCTGCCGTTGCCGTCGGCGTCGCCGGGGTCTTCATCGAAACCCATCCCGACCCCGATCACGCGCCTTCCGACGGTCCCAATATGGTGCCGCTGCGCGAGTTCGAAGGTTTGCTGCGGACGCTGATGGCTTTCGATTTGATCGCCAAGAGTCTTGCTAACAAGAATCTTGCAAAGAACGTGGCGCGCTGATGCCGCAGAAAGTCCTGCGGCCGCATGAGCGCATGCCGCCGGCGATCAATATCATTGCGATTGCGACGTTTGCGGCCAGCCTCTCGGCCCGTGCGCTCGATCCGGTTTTGCCGCGTGTCGCCGACGAATTTGGCGTGACGATTGCCACAGCGGCGAGTTTTGCTGCGGTGTTTGCCTTTACCTTCGCGATCGTGCAACCCGTGCTCGGTGCCGCGGCCGACTTGTTCGGCAAGGCGCGTCTGATGATCGTATGCCTGGCGGTGCTCGGACTGGCGAACATCCTTGGCGCGATAGCGACGTCGTTTCCGCTGTTATTCGCAACCCGAATTCTCGCCGGTGTCGGCTCGGGCGGCGTCTTCCCCGTCGCGCTCAGCCTGACCAGCGATCTTGTCGGGGCGGAGAAGCGTCAGGTCGCCATCGGACGCACGCTTGCGGGCTCCATGACCGGCAATCTTCTGGGCGCATCCTTTTCCGGCGTCATCGGCGACCTCCTCGGCTGGCGCGGTGTGCTGGCGCTGCTGGGTCTTCTGGTGGTCGCAGCGTCGATTGCGGTGACCGCAGGCTTTCGCGGCCAAACGCTGACGCGGGCCTCGAAAACCAATCTGTCGACGCTCTGGCACGGCTATCGCACCATCTTCGGCAATCCGAACGCGCTTTGCTACGCTGCCGTCTTCATCGAAGGCTGCTGCGTGCTTGGCCTGTTTCCCTATGTCGCCTCGTTCCTGTTCGAACTCGGCGAAACCAGCCTGTCAATCGCGGGTATCGTGATTGCCGGTTTCGCGGTCGGTGGCCTGATTTACACGATGACGGTTTCGCGCTTTCTGCCGCGGCTTGGCGTCAAGGGCATGATGATCACCGGCGCCGCACTCGTAGGCCTGCAGCTCGCGGCGGTCGCGTTCGGCCCCAGCTGGAAGGTCCAGGCGATGTGTTTGCTGTTCATGGGCTGGGGCTTCTACATGATCCACGGATGCTTGCAGGTCTTTGCCAGCGAGCTGTCGGTGGAAGCCCGCGCCACCGCGCTGTCGCTCCACTCGTTCTTCTTTTTCATGGGACAGACGGTCGGCCCGATCGCCTATGGATTTGGTATCCAAAGCGTCGGCAAGATATCGACCTTGATGACGAGCGCCGCCATCATCATCGCGCTCGGCTTCGCCTGCGCGCGTCTGTTGCGCCAGACGAGGCCCGCGGATGCGGTCGCGGCATAGGTCGCTCACTGCGTGCGAAATAGGCGCCGGTTCAGGCCGGAGGCTGAGGTTCCTTCAAAACCCGGCGGAAGAAACCGATGACCTCGTCCGCGGCCGCCCGTGTCGGCTCCCCCGGCGCGTCGATGAGATCGCCCGTAAAGACCGAATGCGATGGCTTACCACGCGCCTTCATGCCGTCCGGGTTGCCGGCGCTGTCCGGCAACTCAGTGCCGGTAAAGGCTGTGCCAAACGCTTTGCGCAAGGTTGCAAAACGCGGTGCCTGGCAGAGCGTATCGCTTTCAAAACGATAGCCGCGCAGTTCCAGCCCTTCGCGCGCGCGAGCCTGCACCCGCTCCAGATCGGCGGATGCGATGTCGAGTCCGGCGGGTGAGAGCGCCGGCACGCCTGGTTGAGCAAGAACCGGGGCGAGCACGACCGGGTCAAGCGCCATCGAAAGCGCAAATCCACCCGTAACGCACATGCCGATGGCACCGACCCCGCGGCCGCCACACTCCTCATGGGCAAGACGCGCGAGAGCGCGCAGCCAATCCGTGACGGGGCTCGATTTGTTGGCCCGGAGGATAGTGAACTCACGCGAAATGCACAGCGAGAGAATCCGAGTTACGGAAGGCTGTTCTGGATTGCCGGCATTTGGTTCGCCAAACAGGATCGGCGCATAGACGCGGAAACCCGCGTCCCGCAGCCAGCGGCAAAAACGCGCAATGGTAGGGGTAAAGCCGTAGATCTCGTGAACTACAATGACGGCGGGGCCGCCCGCTCCCGTCACCAGGACGGGTTTGGTCTTGCCCAGCAGGGAGAGGTCGCGTCTCTTGAAGTCGGAGATGTCAGTGGTCAATTCCATGCGAGCACCTTGCAGGTCGCGGCAAGCAGGTT
The DNA here is from genome assembly GCA_963722265.1 of uncultured Alphaproteobacteria bacterium. Taxonomy (GTDB): domain Bacteria; phylum Pseudomonadota; class Alphaproteobacteria; order Rhizobiales; family Xanthobacteraceae; genus Bradyrhizobium. The sequence goes on from CAVRKR010000009.1 coordinate 1,126,089, forward strand.
GGTATATTGATGTATCGAACCGATTTCGGCCAAGGAGTTTTCAGCCATGTCCAAAATTATTCCGGCGCGGATGACCGCTCAGCTTGATGGCGATTTTGTCGTTTTCCTGATCGGAATGCGCGTTAACAAGTGGTGGAAGTTCTGGGCGTGGCTGCCGGTGGCCGTCGCGATGCCGAAGATGTTGATCGAGCTCGCCAAACGGCCCGAGCTTGGGTTGCTGCATGCGCGCTCGGTGTTTGGTTTTCCGAATATCCTGGTGATCCAGTATTGGCGAAGTTTTGAGCAGCTTCACACCTATGCAACCGACGGATCGCTCGAACACTTGCCCGCCTGGCGCGATTTCAATCGCAGGATCGCATCGAACGGCGATGTCGGCATCTGGCATGAGACCTATCTGGTGAAGGCTGGCGCCTACGAAAGCGTCTATAACAACATGCCTCTCTTTGGCCTAGCGGCTGCGGGCGCACTTGTGCCCGCGGAGGGATCCCGAAGGAGCGCCAGGGGGCGCCTGCGCCAAACCGATGGTGCGGATCTTGTGGTCGGGTAGTGGCTCTGGAGGCCGATACCGCGACGGTCGCATGGAACGGAAGATCGGATGTGCCAAGCTAGGGGTTTGTCACGATCTTCATCGACGGGCCCGGCAGGATGATCTTCTGGCATTGTCCGCTGTCATCCGCCAACACCCATGGATGCGTGAGGAAGGTGGGTTGGGTGTAGGAGGCGCCGCCGGGCAGGCGGCGATATAATTTTCGCTTACCGGAATAGTCCAACCAGTAGGTGCTAATCGGATTATTGGACGAGTTTTGGAAAGTGACGGTCACGGGCGTTTGGGCGTTGACCGATCTGAGCGAGGGCTCCGCAGAACATGGATAGTTGCCGCCGGCAGCCGCAACGTCAGGTGATGGCGCCCGCGGTTCGCTGCCTGAACCTTGTTTCAGAGCTTCAGGCTGTATGTTCTTGGCCTTAAGCGCGTTTATTCTGGCCTGGGCAAGCCCGGCGTAATCGCAATTTGGGTAGCGGGTGATATGGTCCTGATAAGCCTCCGGCGTGTCCACGAACTGGGCGCTCTTCCAGTGGTCGGATGCTCCGGCGCAGGGTTCAGGCTTTTCCGGCGGAACGGTGATCGTCAGTTTTCCGTTCAGGTACAACTCGCCAAAAAACGACAGCGATAATTCGGGCACTTGTGATCCGCCGCTGGATGAATAGACCTCACCACTGATGCGGTGAAAGACGGCGGATATCTCATCCTTGTCCTCGATGTGCTTCAGAAAGGCTGTCGTGTAGGGACTGTTTCGTCCCTTTCCGTCTTCTGCGGTACGTCCCGATTGGGTGGCATAAGAGATGATCGTGCCGTCGGGGCTGTCCATTTTGGAGAGACCATTGCCGACATTGACGCTACGCGTCTTGCCCATCGAGCGCTTGAGCTCGGCCACCAGTGGATTGTCGCGGCATGAATCAAGGATGAGGACGCGAAGGTTTTTGGCCTGCTGAAGGTCGGAAAGGATGTCGTCGACCCTTGTCATTCGCCTCAAATCCGCTTCATCAGTCAGCTTGGCATCGATCGGGGCGAGATAGTTGACGCCCGCAAACTGCATCGCATGGCCGCTGTAGTAGAACACGGCGATGTCGGCCGTGCGTGCGGCCCGCGAAAACCGTATGGTCGCCTCGTCCATGGCGTTCTTGTCGGCGTCAATTGCCAGATCTATCTCGAAACCCAGGCGCTTGAACGCCGACGCCACATCCGTGGCGTCGTGGGGTGGGTTAGGCAGAGCCGGCACGTTCTGGTAAGCGCCATTGCCGATCACCAGGGCCACGCGTTTGTCGGCAACGGACGGATCGGGCCGAGCAATAGGGCCAAGACGGCAAATGTCGCTGCCTGCGACGAGCGCGCGATCCAGCCCATCACATTCTACCCCAATCTGCGGGCGCTACTGGCGTCTGGCGCTCCAGTATGGCGTTGGCGATCCGAGGCGGCAATAGCGCCCCCAAGACGATCACCCCCGGCCGCGATAGGGCGCTACCCCTTGATCGGGAATCCACATGCCCTTCGGCAATTTGCCGGTCTGCCAGAACACGTCGATCGGAATGCCGCCACGCGGGTACCAGTAACCACCGATGCGTAGCCATTTCGGCTTGATCTGGGCAGAAATTCGCTTGCCGATCGCCACCGTGCAGTCCTCGTGGAACGCGCCGTGATTGCGGAAACTCGCGACATAGAGCTTCAGGGATTTCGACTCCAACAGCCACTGGCCAGGCACATAGTCGATCACCAGATGCGCGAAATCGGGTTGGCCGGTCACCGGGCAAAGGGAAGTGAATTCAGGTGCCGTGAACCGCACCACGTAATTGTCGTCCTTCTGGGGATTGGGGACACGGTCGAGTTTCGCGGAATCCGGCGTGGTCGGCCATTCGACGGCACGCCCGAGCTGCAGGCTGGGCGAATAGGACGACTTTGATGACTTCCGGGGCTTTCTGGACATGAGTATGTCTCCGTTGCCGCGTTATTAGACAATTCACCCGCCGACGTCACGGGCAAGGCAACCTTTTCCGCCCGTGTGGCTTGCTGTAGAAGCAGCGCCAATCGCTGAAAATCCGGTTTTGCAAAAAGAGGCATTCATGACCGCCATCGTCGACATCATCGGCCGCGAAATTCTCGATAGCCGCGGCAATCCAACCGTCGAGGTCGACGTGGTGCTGGAGGATGGCTCTTTGGGCCGGGCGGCGGTTCCGTCGGGCGCATCGACCGGCGCGCATGAGGCGGTCGAGCTGCGCGACGGCGACAAGGCGCGCTATCTGGGCAAGGGCGTGCAGAAGGCGGTCACGGCCGTTAACGGCGAAATCTTCGACGCGCTCAACGATATCGCGGTCGAGGAGCAGGTTCAGATCGACCAGATCATGATCGATCTCGATGGTACGGCGAACAAGAGCCGCCTCGGCGCTAATGCCATTCTCGGTGTCTCGCTCGCCTGCGCCAAGGCCGCGGCGGCGTCCCTCGACACGCCGCTTTATCGCTACGTCGGTGGTACCTCGGCGCGGACGCTGCCGGTGCCGATGATGAACATAATCAACGGCGGCGTCCACGCCGACAATCCGATCGACTTCCAGGAATTCATGATCATGCCGGTCGGCGCCAATAGTTTCGCCGAGGCGCTTCGCTGCGGCTCGGAAATCTTCCATACCTTGAAATCGGAATTGAAAAAGGCCGGTCACAACACCAATGTCGGCGACGAAGGTGGGTTCGCGCCGAACCTGCCGTCGGCGGATGCGGCGCTGGAGTTCGTCATGGGGGCGATCGGCAAAGCCGGCTACAAGGCGGGCCGCGACGTGATGCTGGCGCTCGATTGCGCGGCCACCGAGTTCTTCAAGGATGGCGCCTACGTCTACGGCGGCGAAAACAAGACGCGCTCGCGTTCCGAGCAGGCGAAGTATCTTGCCGATCTCGCCGCGCGCTATCCCATCGTTTCCATCGAGGACGGCATGTCCGAAGACGACATGGAGGGCTGGAAGGAGTTGACCGATCTGATTGGCGCCAGGTGCCAATTGGTCGGCGACGACCTGTTCGTCACCAACGTGAAGCGGCTCGCCGATGGCATCAAGAACGGCCGCGCCAACTCGATCCTGATCAAGGTCAACCAGATCGGCACGCTGACGGAAACCCTGAGCGCGGTCGAGATGGCCTACAAGGCGGGCTATACCGCGGTGATGTCGCACCGATCGGGCGAGACCGAGGATTCCACCATCGCCGACCTCGCGGTCGCGACCAATTGCGGACAGATCAAGACGGGCTCGCTGGCGCGTTCTGACCGAACCGCCAAATACAACCAGTTGCTGCGCATCGAACAGGAATTGGGAAGCCAGGCGAAATTTGCGGGCAAGGCGGCACTGAAGGCGCTCGTCTAGGTCGCCTCCGGCAAGGCCGACAGCACCGAAATCAGGCAGGTGGACGAACTTGCCGCAGTTTTGAATGATGACAAAACTATAAAGCTTGCGTTTCGCAGCTAACGCGAGAACACTTCCGCAAAATTCGATAATTCGAAACGGGAGGTGGTGATGGGCGCCGACGGTAAGACCGGGCTGCAGCTTCGCTCGCTGATCAAGAAGAGCGGTGAACTCGAGATATCGCTGGCCAATGTGCCAACACCGGAACCGTCGGCCGATGAGGTCGTGGTTCGCGTCGAGGCCTCGCCGATCAATCCGTCCGATCTGGGCCTCTTGGTCGGCGCCGCCGACATGGCGACGGCCAAGGCGTCCGGCACGAAAGACGCACCGATCGTTACGGCAACCGTTCCCGAAACGGCGATGCGCGCCATGGCGGGACGGCTCGACGAGTCCATGCCGGTCGGCAATGAGGGCGCGGGCGTGGTCATCAGGACCGGATCGTCGGAAGCAGCGAAAGCGCTGATGGGCAAGACGGTCGCGATGATCGGCGGCGCCATGTACACCCAATACCGCACGATCAGGGCCAGCGACTGCCTGGTGCTGCCGGGCGGCACGACACCGGCCGAGGGCGCTTCCTCCTTCGTCAATCCGCTGACCTCGCTCGGGATGGTCGAGACCATGCGGCGCGAGGGCCACAAGGCGCTGGTGCATACCGCGGCCGCATCCAATCTCGGCCAGATGCTCAACAAGATCTGCCTCAAGGACGGCGTTCCCCTCGTCAACATCGTCCGCAGTCCGGAGCAGGCGGCTATTTTGCGCAAGATCGGCGCGAAATATGTGGTCGATTCCACCTCGCCAAGCTTCATGGACGACCTTACCAACGCGCTGGTGGAAACCGGCGCGACGCTGGCGTTTGACGCCATCGGCGGCGGCAAGCTCGCGGGGCAAATCCTCACCTGCATGGAGGCCGCGATCAACAAGACGGCAAAAGCCTACAGCCGCTACGGGTCCAACGTGCACAAGCAGGTCTATATTTATGGCGGTCTTGATCTGCGCCCGACCGAGCTCAATCGCACGTTCGGGATGACTTGGGGTATTGGTGGTTGGCTCTTGTTTCCATTCCTGCAAAAGATCGGCATGGCCGATGCATTGAGGCTGCGCCAGCGGGTTGTTGCCGAGCTCAAGACAACCTTTGCCAGCCACTATACGCAGGTCGTCTCCTTGCAGGAGGCGCTTCAGCTTTCTCATATCGCCGTCTACGCCAAGCGCGCGACCGGCGAAAAATACCTGATCAATCCAAATAAGGGCTGATTTTCGCGCAGGCCGTCAGACGTGACGGTTTCTGCCGGCCAAACCAAGGCAAGGGAGCGGTTCAAACAAGTTTTGAAAGAGGGGGAAGATCAATGTCTACAGACCTGAAATATCTAGCCTTTACTGCAATTCTGACGGCGTCGTTGTGGATTCCCTACATCGCCTGTCAGGTCATGACCAATGGAAACCTTTCGCCGCAAAACTACCGCGATCCGACGCCGCGCCCGGTTCCCCTGTGGGGCAAACGCGCCGACCGGGTCTACATCAACGCGGTCGAAAGCTTCGCGCCATTCGCAGCACTGGTGATCGCGGTTCACCTGGCAGGCAAGGCCAATCCGACGACGGCATTCCTGGCGATGTCGTATTTCTGGCTGCGGGTCGCCCATGCCGTGGTTTACCTGCTTGGTATTCCTTATCTGCGGACACTGGTGTTTACACTTGGCTATGTCGCGGTGATCGGGCTGTTCTGGGAACTGATCAAATAGCCCGCCTCAACCGGAATATTTTTGGCGCCGGGGTGTTCCTCGGCGTCGAAACTTGCGCCCGTGCCTGACAAAAGTGACTTGCGTTTGGCGCGCAGGGAGGGAAGATTTGCGCCGAAAATCAGGGCGCGAAAAGCGCGAATATCAACCAGGGGGAGACTTCGATGAATGATCTGAGCCGCCGTCATCTGTTGGCCGGTGTCGCCGCTGTCGGTGCCGCGTCCGCTTTGTCGCCGTTGGGAGCGCCGGCCGCGCGCGCCGCGGTGCCGCCTGCGGCCACCCAGGCACCGGGTTTCTATCGCTACAAGGTTGGCGCCATTGAATGCACCTCGATCAACGACGGGGTGTTCTTAAGGTCGATCGATAACCTCGTTACCAATGTTCCGAAGGAGCAAGTGCAGGCTGAAGCAGAGGCCGCCTATATGCCGAAGGGTATGGTTGCGATCCCGTTCAATCCACAGCTCGTCAACACGGGTTCCAAGTTAGTCCTCATCGACTGTGGCCTCGGCGTTTCCATGTTGGGACCGAGCAAGGGCCGCGCAGGGCGCACGATTCAAAACCTTGTCGCTGCGGGCGTGGATCCCAAAAGCATCGACGTCGTGCTGATGTCACATTTGCATCCCGACCACACCAACGGCATCCGCGCGGCAGACGGCTCCATGGCGTTCCCGAACGCCGAAATCATGGTGCCGACGAAGGACTGGGAATTCTGGATGAGCGACGAGAACGCCGCCAAGGCCCAATCCAACGAGATGATGAAGAACTATTTCGCCAATGTGAAAAAGATCTATGCCGGCATCGAGTCCAAGGTGACGAAGTATGACTGGGGCAAGGAAGTCGCTCCCGGCATTACCTCTGTTGCGGCGGCCGGCCATACGCCGGGACATACCGCCTTCGCGGTCTCCTCAGGCGGTTCAACCGTTATGATTCAGTCGGACGTCACCAACATTCCCGAACTCTTCTTGCGCAATCCGGATTGGCACGTCGCTTTCGACGTGGACCCGGTCGTTGCCCAGGAAACCCGGCATAAGTTTTACGACATGGCCTCGGCCGAGAAGGCGACGGTGGTGGGCTTCCACTTTGCCTTCCCCTCAATCGGCCATGTCGAGAAGGATGGCACAAAGTACCGCTTGATTCCGTCGACCTGGAATCCAGTGCTCTGAGCGCAGTTTCATGTTTGACAAATCAGGCCGCCGAAAGGCGGCCTGAGCTTTTCTCCGCGCGGCCTCTTCTCAGGTAATCCCTGCGCTTGCATCATTTGCGGGCGTCGCTAGGGTGCCGCGGAAGCCCGATCCGTCGCGCTTGCAAGGGAAATACCATGGCCAATCCGCGCAACATTCTCGTCATCGTCGGCAGCCTTCGCAAGGAAAGTTATACCCTCAAAATTGCCAATGCGTTGGCCAAGCTCGCGCCGGCCGCATTGAAGCTGGACGTCCTCACCTTGCACGGCATTTCGTTTTACAATCAGGACATCGAAGGGACGCCGCCGACCGATTGGCTGACGTTCCGCGAAAGGATTCAAAAGTCCGACGGCGTTCTGTTTGTCACGCCCGAATATAATCGATCGATTCCCGGCGTGTTGAAGAACGCCATCGATGTCGCGTCGCGGCCTCCTGGAAAAAGTTCGCTCCTCGGCAAACCCGTTGGTCTTGTCGGCAATGCCCCGGGGCAGTTGGGCGGTGTCAGTGCCGTAAAGCACCTGCAGAATATTCTGCCGAGCATTTCGGGTCCGGTCCTGGGTCAACCGGAAATCTACCTGAACGGGGTAGGCGACGCATTCGACGACAAGGGCAACCTTGTCAAGGAATCGCTTCAGAAGATGCTTCAGCAATATATCGACGCCTTTGCGGCGTTCATTGAAAGGCACTACAAATAGGCGAGCCGCTTTGGTGACTTCGCAAAGGCTTGCACAAATTGCGGGCGGTTCTTACCAGTTAGCACTCCCTTAACCGGGCGGTCGCATGCTGCCGCAATGGTCTCCCGCAATCGACTCAAATCCATGCTTACCGGGCTCGCCCTCTACACAATGGTGGCGGGGATGGTCGGTTATTTCGGAATCAATGCCTATACGGGAAAATATGGACTGAATGCGCGGTTGGAACTCGATCAGGAGATCATCGCGCTGACCTCCGAGCTTGCGCGTTTGAAACGGGAGCGAGCCGAAGGCGAGCAGCGCGTTTCATTGCTGCGATCGGACCGCGTCGACCCCGACATGCTCGACGAACGTGCACGCTATCAGCTCGATTACGCCAACCCCCGCGACCTCGTTCGGATCGTCAATCCGAACTGATGTTCAAATTTCAAAATACCTCAAAATCAATTTCGAAAATGTCGCCTCGCATTGCACTGCGGCATGGCGAAACTCTCGGGTGCTCACGCAATCCTTTCATGGGGGTTTGAGTTGGGCTAGAGAGAGCTATTCGTTCTCTACATCCGGAAATGCCATGGCCGTACCCAAGAAAAGCATCGGAAAAGAAACCGCTCAGGAAAAGGGAAACGGTGCCGATGCGCCCCCGGAGTTCACGAGGGAGCAGGAGCTGAGCGCGTTGCGCGACATGCTGCTGATCCGCCGGTTTGAGGAAAAGGCCGGCCAGCTCTACGGAATGGGTGCGATTGGCGGCTTCTGCCATCTCTATATCGGCCAGGAAGCCGTCGTCGTCGGGATGCAGATGGCCCTGAAAAAGGGCGATCAGGTCATAACCGGATACCGTGATCACGGACATATGCTGGCATGCGGGATGGACGCCAAAGGCGTGATGGCCGAACTGACCGGGCGCCGCGGTGGCTATTCCAAGGGCAAGGGCGGCTCCATGCACATGTTCAGCATGGAAAAAAACTTCTTCGGCGGCCACGGCATCGTCGGGGCCCAGGTCTCCCTCGGCACCGGACTGGCCTTCGCCAATCGCTACCGCGGCAATGATTTTGTCAGCCTGGCTTATTTCGGCGACGGCGCTTCGAACCAGGGCCAGGTGTATGAGAGCTTCAACATGGCGGAGCTCTGGAAGCTCCCGGTGATCTACGTCATCGAGAACAACCGCTACGCCATGGGCACCTCGGTGACACGTTCATCGGCTCAAACCGATTTCTCCAAGCGCGGAATTTCCTTCAATATTCCGGGCGAGCAGGTCGACGGCATGGACGTTCGCGCGGTGAAAGCCGCGGGCGACCGGGCCGTTGCCTGGTGCCGCGCGGGCAATGGTCCCTTCATCCTGGAAATGCAGACCTATCGTTACCGCGGGCACTCGATGTCGGACCCGGCGAAATACCGGACCCGCGAGGAAGTCGAGAAGATTCGCCATGATCAGGACCCGATAGAGCAGGTCCGCAATCGCCTGCTCGCCGCGAAAATGAGCGAAGACGAGCTGAAGGCGATCGACGCGCAGGTGCGGGAGATCGTCAACGCCGCCGCCGACTTTGCGCAGCATGACCCCGAACCCGATGCGTCCGAATTGTATACCGATGTCTACCGATGAACGCCCGACCTCGCAAAGGGCAGCCCGGGGATGGGTCCGGCGGTGAAAACCGGTTTTTCGAACGAAATACGCGCAGCTTAAGAAGTGAATTTCCGGAGCGGACATGCCAATTCAAGTACTGATGCCTGCGCTCTCGCCAACCATGGAGAAGGGCAACCTTGCCAAATGGTTGAAAAAGGAAGGCGAGGCGATCAAGTCGGGCGATGTCATCGCCGAGATCGAAACCGACAAGGCGACGATGGAAGTCGAGGCTACCGATGAAGGCACCCTCGGTAAGATTCTGATCCCCGAGGGCACAGCCGACGTCGCCGTCAACACGCCGATTGCAACCATCCTCGCTGACGGCGAGACCGCCGCCGATCTCGCCAAGGCGCCGACGCCAAAGGCCGCGCCGACCTCGCCCGCGGTCGCGCAGGCAATCGCCGAGAAGCGCGCGCCGGTCGGTGGGGACCTCGCCTCCACTGCGCCGAGAGCTCCCGCTGCGCCTGACCCGGAAGTGCCCGAAGGCACCGAGATGATGACCATGACCATCCGCGAAGCCTTGCGCGATGCCATGGCCGAGGAAATGCGCAGGGACCCCGACGTATTTCTGATGGGCGAAGAGGTCGCGGAATATCAGGGCGCCTACAAGGTCAGCCAGGGATTGCTGCAGGAATTCGGTGCCAGGCGCGTTATCGACACGCCGATCACCGAACACGGCTTTGCCGGCGTTGGCGTCGGCGCGGCGATGGCCGGCTTAAAGCCGATCGTCGAGTTCATGACCTTCAACTTCGCCATGCAGGCGATCGACCAGATCATCAACTCCGCGGCGAAGACGCTGTATATGTCGGGCGGACAGATGGGATGCTCGATCGTGTTCCGCGGGCCGAACGGCGCGGCCGCCCGCGTCGCTGCCCAGCACAGCCAGGATTACTCCGCCTGGTATTCGCAAATCCCGGGCCTCAAGGTGATCGCGCCGTTCTCGGCCGCCGATTACAAGGGGTTGCTGAAGGCGGCGATCCGCGATCCCAATCCGGTGATCTTCCTCGAAAACGAGGTGCTGTACGGTCATTCCGGCGAGGTACCGAAGCTCGACGACTACGTGATTCCGATCGGCAAGGCGCGCGTGGCGCGAACGGGCAGTCACGTCACCATCATCTCCTGGTCGAACGGCATGACCTATGCGCTGAAGGCCGCGGACGAATTGGCCAAGGAGGGCATCGAGGCCGAGGTCATCGACCTGCGGACGCTGCGTCCGCTGGATACCGACACCATCGTCGCTTCGGTCATGAAGACCGGCCGCGCCGTGACCGTCGAAGAAGGCTGGCAGCAAAGCGGCGTCGGGGCGGAAGTTGCCGCGCGGATCATGGAGCACGCGTTCGACTATCTGGATGCGCCGGTGGCACGGGTGTCGGGCAAGGACGTGCCGATGCCTTATGCCGCCAATCTCGAAAAGCTCGCTTTGCCTTCGGTGGCCGAGGTGGTCGCGGCCGCCAAGGCCGTTTCGTATCGGTGACGCATGCCAGGTCCGAGGGAACAGCCGTTACCGCCAGACGTCATTGGCCGAGACGATGCCACCGAGGTGTTGCGCGCCTTCGTGGTCGACGGCGGACTTTCCATCGCGTTCGCGCGTGCGTTCGAGGAGCCCGATATGTGGGGCCTGCTGCTGGTCGATGTCGCGCGCCATGCATCGCGCGCCTATGCCCGCGAAAGCGCCTACAGCGAGGACGAAGCGCTGAGGCGCATCATCGACATGTTCGAAGCCGAAATCGCCCGGCCGACCGATATGGGCCGCACCGCGCCGCGGTCGGAACAGGGGCACTGACCGTGGCAGTTGAACCCCATCATTTCGATTTAATGGCCGAGGCCATTCGCGAAGCGGAACTCGGCATCGCCGAGGGCGGACTGCCGATCGGCGCGGTGCTGACGCGCGACAGGAAAATCATCGCCCGCGGGCATAACCGCAGGATTCAGGAGAAGAACGTCATTCTTCACGGCGAGATGTCGTGCATGCGCAATGCCGGGCTGATCTCCTTCCACGACACGGTCATGTATACCACGCTGTCGCCCTGTTCGATGTGTGCGGGCGCGATCGGGCTTTTCAAGCTTTCGCTTCTGGTGATCGGCGAATCCGTCACGTTCCCGGGAAGCAAGGACATCCTGACCCAGTTCGGCATTCCCTTTATCGATCTTGCGGACGAGCGGTCGGTCAACATGATGAAGTCGTGGCGGTCGATCGCTGCGAACGAGCGCCTCTGGCAGGGCGACATTGGCAATTGAGGCGGGTCTTTCATCGGGTCGCGGTGGCACCCAAACGATCTTTGGTGTCTTCCGACACAAGGGAAGACCACGAGCAAGAATATCCTGTGAGGTCAGCATGCCCATTAACATTCTGATGCCCGCGCTGTCGCCGACAATGGAGAAGGGCAACCTTGCCAAGTGGCTCAAGAAAGAGGGCGACAAGGTCAAGTCCGGCGATGTGATCGCGGAAATCGAGACCGACAAGGCGACCATGGAAGTCGAGGCGGTCGACGAGGGCACGATCGCGAAAATCCTGGTGCCCGAAGGGACCCAGGATGTTGCGGTCAATGATGTGATCGCGGTGCTTGCCGGCGACGGCGAGGACGTCAAGTCGGCTGGCGCAGGCGCAGCCAGCGCGCCGCCGAAGGCCGCGCCCGCCGCCCAGGCGTCTGCCAAGCCGGCGGCGTCGCTGTCACCTGCCGCGGCACCGGCGCCAAAACCAGCGGCGCCTGCTGTTGCCGGTCCCCCGCCTCAGGCTGCGGCATCGGCGTTGCAGACCAATGGTCACGCACGAACCTTTTCCTCGCCGCTGGCCCGACGTCTCGCCAAGGAGGCCGGCATCGACATCGCGCGCATCAACGGCTCCGGTCCGCATGGCCGCGTGATCGCGCGCGACGTGGAGGAAGCCAAATCCGGCAAGGGGCTGAAGGCGCCTGCGGCAAAGCCGGCCGGGGCGCCGGCGATCGCGCCTGCGATGTCGGACCAGCAGATTCTCGCGCTGTTCGAGCCCGGCAGCTACGAAATCGTGCCACATGACGGCATGCGGCGTACGATCGCACAAAGGCTCACCGCCGCGGTGCAGACCATCCCGCATTTCTATCTGACGATGGACTGCGACATCGGCAAGCTGCTCGCGGCGCGCGAGGAGATCAACGTGGCCGCGCCGAAGGACAAGGAGAAGAAGCCGCTCTACAAGCTCTCGGTCAACGATTTCGTCATCAAGGCGATGGCGATCGCGCTGCAGCGCATTCCCGACTGCAATGTGAGCTGGACCGAATCCGGCATGCTCAAGCACAAGCATTCCGATATCGGAGTAGCGGTAGCGATGCCCGGCGGCCTGATCACGCCGATCATTCGCAAGGCCGAAACCAAAGCGCTGTCGACGATTTCAAACGAGATGAAGGATTTTGCGGCGCGCGCGCGGGCCCGCAAGCTCAAGCCTGAAGAATATCAGGGCGGCACTACGGCCATCTCCAATCTCGGCATGTACGGCATCAGGGATTTCACCGCCGTGATCAATCCGCCGCACGCCACTATCCTCGCGGTCGGCACCAGCGAGGAGCGTGCGGTGGTCCGCCAGGGCAAGATCGAGGCAGCGCAGATCATGAGCGTGACATTGTCGTGCGATCATCGTGCGATCGATGGCGCGCTCGGCGCGGAACTGATCGGCGCGTTCAAGATGCTGATCGAAAATCCGGTCATGATGATGGTGTAAGGCGAGCCATTTGGGGGCGAAGTTTGAATGTCCGGACACAATGGCCTTGGATATCCATGCTCATCACAGCCATCGCTATGCTCAATCCCCTCGGTCTCGATATCACCCGCCTCGCGTTCTTTTCCAATGAAGCCCTCTCTCGAAACATCTGGGGACCGATTGCGCTGACCGGCATGGCGATCATGGCTTTGGTGGTCGCGCTGGAGTGGCAGGTAAGAAAGTTGATTGTCAGGCGTCGTGCACGAGCTGCGACGACTTTGAGTTAGACGGGAGCCAGCATGGCCGATACATCCTTCGACATCGTCATCATCGGCTCCGGCCCCGGCGGCTATGTCACCGCCATTCGCGCAGCCCAGCTCGGCTTCAAGACCGCGATTGTCGAGAAATCCTATCTCGGCGGCATTTGCCTGAACTGGGGCTGTATTCCGACCAAGGCGCTGCTGCGCTCGGCCGAAATCTATCACTACATGCAGCATGCGAAGGACTACGGATTATCCGCGGAGAAGGTCTCCTACGACACCAAGGCCGTGGTGCAGCGTTCGCGCGGCGTCTCTAGGCGTCTCAACGATGGCGTCGGCTTCCTGATGAAGAAGAACAAGGTGACGATCATCTGGGGCGAGGCGACCATCGACGCGCCGGGCAAGATCACGGTGAAGAAGTCCGCCGTCGAGGCGCCAAAGGGCGCGCTGGGCGAGGGGGCTTATCAGGCCAAGCACATCATTGTCGCGACCGGAGCCCGGCCGCGCGTTCTGCCGGGGCTCGAGCCCGACAAGAAACTGGTCTGGACCTATTTTGAAGCGATGGTGCCGGAAAAGATGCCGAAGTCGCTTCTGGTCGTAGGCTCCGGCGCGATCGGGATCGAATTCGCTTCGTTCTTCCACACCATGGGCGCTGACGTCACCGTGGTCGAGGTCTTGCCGCAGATTCTCCCCGTGGAAGATGCGGAGATTGCGGGCCTTGCGCGCAAGCGCTTCGAGAAGCAGGGCATCAAGATACTGACCGACACCAAAGTGACAAAGCTGGAGAAGAAGGCCGACAGCGTCGTCGCCACCATCGACGACGGCAAGAAATCGCAAACGGTCGAATTCGATCGGGTGATCTCAGCCGTCGGCGTGGTCGGCAATATCGAGAATTTCGGACTTGAAAAACTCGGCGTCAAGACCGATCGCGGCTGCGTGGTGATCGACGGTTACGGCAAGACCAATGTGCCCGGCATCTACGCCATCGGCGATGTCGCAGGTCCCCCGATGCTTGCCCACAAGGCAGAACACGAAGGCGTGGTTTGCGTCGAAGCCATCAAAGGCTTGCATCCGCATGCGATGGACAAGAACCTCATTCCCGGGTGCACCTATTGCAATCCGCAGGTAGCTTCCGTCGGCTTGACCGAGGCGAGGGCGAAGGAGGGCGGACGCGAGATTCGCGTTGGCCGTTTCCCGTTCGTCGGCAACGGCAAGGCGATTGCGCTTGGCGAGGATCAGGGGTTGGTCAAGGTGGTCTTTGACAAGAAAACAGGTCAGCTGCTCGGTGCGCACATGATCGGCGCCGAGGTCACCGAACTGATCCAGGGTTATGTGGTGGCGATGAATCTGGAGACCACGGAAGAGGAACTCATGCATACCGTGTTCCCGCATCCGACCCTGTCGGAAATGATGAAGGAAGCGGTGCTGGATGCCTATGGCCGCGTGCTGAATATTTAGCTGTTGTCGGCGCGTGATTTCTCTCAGTCGTCATCACCCGCGAAAGCGGGTGATCCGGTATTCCGAGCGTCAGCCATGGAATCGCAAGGGCGCGGCGTACTGGATACCCCGTCGGAGCCTGTCATCGGGCGCGCATTCGCGCGACCCGTTGGCGGGGTATGACGGCGGTGGTGGGAAGAGGTATGCGCGACGGTTGACAGGCTCCGCATCATCTGAAGCCACCGCTCATGTGATTTGCCCGTCGTGTCAATCTGCCGCGGGTGGCCGCGCTTGATCTGACCCCCAAATCAAATGCATTTTCCCGTGCATCCCGTCCCGCAAGAGGGGCGTATCGCGATCGTCACGGACGTTGGAACGGGATGCGGTGGACGCTGATGGCGCGGCAAGACGAACGCGCTTTCGATGGACGGCGAAGTCGTGTGGTCCTGACGCCTCGATGCCGGCGTCAAGTCGGCGAAAACAATTTTCGCCGGCGACGGTGACAAGAAAGCCCGATCACCGGGGAGAGTACGAAGGAAACCGTTAAAACCATTCGCGTGCGGGAATGCCGGGCGATCTCGGCGAACCTCGCGGTGACTACGCTCGTGTGCTTTGTTTCATTTTGCACATGAGGCTGCGGGTGCGGCGGGCACCCGGCATTCCCCACGCCCTCATTCTTCAGGACGCACGGTTTTGTCATGACTCGGGCGCCATCCGCGCCGCGGGGTCGCGGATGCGCATCCAGCCGTCATTGCGAGGAGCGAAGCGACCGAAGCAATCCACCCTTGCTTCCCTGCGGCCCGATGGATAGCTGCGCGGAGCGCGCTGATGAATATCTAGTCGGAAAAATCTTTGAACAAAAAATTTGCTCGCTGCTTCGTGATTTCACGCCTAGTACAAATTGTCGCCGCGGGAGTTATCTCCCTTGAAGTTGCGTGCGGCGCAGGGCGGAAGGCCTCGCACCGACGCCGATCAAGGGAGAAGAAAAAAATGAAGAAGACGATTTTTATGATTGCCGCTTCCGCGCTGTTTGCTCTGTCCGCGGTGCAAGTCGCGACCGCATCCGAGCACCATCACGGCAAGACGCACCATCGTACTACCGCAAATACGGAGTTCCGCGACAGCCACGCGTATGCAGCGCCGGCTTACGAGGCCGTGCAGCCGGAGTGGTACCGCTATAGCCGTGGATATTCGGACCTTGCCGGTCATTGAAACCGCCGCGTGCTCATTTAGCCTGGAAACGAGGCGGCCCCGCGCAAGGGCCTCCGCGGAACATCTTCTTTGACAGCGCCGAATCATCTAGGGGTCGTTAGCTCTTCATCTTGAAAGCGCCAATGAACCGCCGCGAACGTCGGGCCGCCGAAGGAAGGTCACAGAAGGCATCGATCGGCGAAGGCTCGACCACCAGGAGCTACCAAACGGCGAACAAGCCGAGGGTCAGCGACCCTGCAGCGCTCTACGAGGCCGGTCTTGCGCATATGCAAGACGGACGGCACCTCGATGCTCAAATCTGCTGTCAGCAGGCGCTTGCCGCGAACGCCAATCACCCGGACACGCTGAACTTGCTGGGCCTCTTGTCTCTCCACGCCAAACAGCATGATCACGCCATGGAGTGGATCGCGCGTGCGATCAGACAAGATCCGAAGCCGGCATATCTCGCCAGCCTCGGCACCGTACTCCAGCAGCAGGGACGCTACGAGGAGGCACTCAGGGCCGTCGACCAGGCCGTGCAACTCGGATCGGGCGATGCCGAACTATGGAGACAGCTCGGCGACGTTCATGTGCAGCTGGCGCGCTTTGATCAGGCGCTTCTGATCTATCAGCAAGTGCTAAAGCTAAATCCGCGTCATCCGGACGCCCTGTACAAGAGCGGGGCTCTTCTCAACCAGTTCGGGCGGTATGAGGAAGGGATCGCGCAACTAGATCTCAGCCACCAAGTGCAGCCCGACCATGCTCCAACGCTGCAGGCCCGCGCGCGGACACTGTACAACCTGAAAAGGTTCGAGGAATCCCTCGCCGAAGGGAAAAGGGCGTACCAACTCGACCCAGACGCCGCTACTTGCAACAATATCGGGGCAACGTTGCGCTGGCTTGGCCGGGATGAGGAGGCCTTGGAGTGGTACGACAAGGCTCTCGACATGCGACCGTCGGCCGAGGCCTTCGACAACAAGATCATCTCGTTGTTTCACCTTCACCGTTTCGATGAAGTCTTTGCGCTCTACGGGCGTATCAAGTCGCTCGGGCTGGATACCGCGCTGACCGAGTGGAACGTGTCCCTTGCTTACCTCTTGACGGGCAATTTCGAGGCCGGCTGGCCCGGACACGAAGTGCGGCTGAAATTTCCTTCGGCGAGCTACCCGAAATTTCCCCAACGGATGTGGCGCGGCGAAGCAGGAATCGAAGGCAAGACTATCCTCATCTGCGCGGATGAGGGGTTAGGCGATACGATCCAGTTCGCCCGCTACGCGCCGATGCTGGCCGAACGTGGGGCGCGCGTCATTCTTGCCGTTCAGGACCCCTTGTATCGTCTGCTGTCGGGTCTCGGCGGTGTCACACAGTGTGTTCCGATGTCGGCTTCGAATTGGTGGCCCGCTTTCGAATTGCACTGCCCGATATCAAGTCTACCGTTCGCCTTCCGAACGCGCCTCGATACGATCCCGTCAGCCACATCATATCTGCCTGCC
This sequence comes from uncultured Alphaproteobacteria bacterium, assembly GCA_963722265.1. Taxonomy (GTDB): domain Bacteria; phylum Pseudomonadota; class Alphaproteobacteria; order Rhizobiales; family Xanthobacteraceae; genus Bradyrhizobium. The sequence continues at coordinate 1,143,309 of CAVRKR010000009.1, forward strand.
CCCGCCGCGAGCCAGATTCAGTCGTGGGAAGATCGCCTCGGGCCTCACACTAAGCTGCGGGTCGGATTGGTTTGGTCGGGCAGTCCAACCAACACCAACGACCGAATCCGATCGATTCCGCTGCGCACGTTGTCGCGCATCCTCGATCTAGACGCGACCTTTGTCAGTCTGCAGAAAGATTTGCGCCCGGGTGATGAGGAGGTTCTGAGGGAACGTAGCGAGATTGTCGATTTGACCGGCCAACTCAGCGATTTTGCCGACACCGCGGCACTGGTTTGTTGCCTTGACCTCGTGATCACCGTCGACACCAGTGTTGCGCATCTCGCCGGCGCGCTTGGCCGTCCAACGTGGATCATGCTGCCATGGACGCCTGACTATCGCTGGCTCCTCGGCCGCGAGGACAGCCCTTGGTATCCGACGGTGCGTCTGTTCCGTCAGGCTGAAACCGGCGACCATGCAAGCGTCATCGATCGGGTGAGAAGTGAGCTGCTAGTCCTGACCTCCGCAGAGAGGTCGTTCAGCCAGAAGGCCGACACGCCGACTCATGGTTGAACCAAGCCGCCGGTTGTCGGCTCCTTCCGCAAAAGTTGCGCTATTTGCATCCTACATCTTTAGGCTTGGTTGGCGGAGCCAATGAGATTAAGAAATGGTTGCCGTTGGGCCACGATTGTTGCGCCGACGCAACACTCACCGAACATTTCGTGTCCTAAGTGGCCCAAGCGTGCCTGCGCCGCTTTTTAGCCACACCCCTCCATGAAATCATTGCTTCTAGGCAGAAGGCCACGGCGCTCGCGAAGGCGAAGGGGAAATTTCCCAATTTCCCGGTCCCACAAGAGATGGCTGGGGAAACAGGTTCTTCGATGGACGCCAAGACCAGCATCAAAAAGAGGCTACCGAGCCGTCACGTGACGGAAGGCCCGGAAAGGGCGCCGCACCGCTCGTATCTCTACGCCATGGGATTGACGACCGAGCAGATCCACCAGCCGTTCGTTGGCGTGGCATCCTGTTGGAACGAGGCCGCTCCTTGCAATATCTCGCTGATGCGTCAGGCCCAGGCCGTCAAGCACGGCGTTGCCTCAGCCGGCGGGACCCCCCGCGAATTCTGCACCATCACCGTGACTGACGGCATCGCGATGGGCCACGACGGCATGCGCTCCTCGTTGCCGTCGCGCGAATGCATCGCCGATTCCGTTGAGTTGACCGTGCGTGGCCATTCTTACGATGCGCTGGTTGGTCTCGCCGGCTGCGACAAATCGCTGCCGGGAATGATGATGGCGATGCTGCGGCTCAATGTACCGTCGATCTTCATCTATGGCGGCTCGATTCTGCCCGGCAATTTCCGTGGTCAGCAGGTCACGGTGCAGGACATGTTCGAGGCAGTGGGCAAGCATTCCGTGGGCGCCATGTCCGACGCCGATCTCGATGAAATCGAGCGGGTCGCTTGTCCCTCGGCCGGGGCGTGCGGCGCACAATTTACCGCCAACACGATGGCGACGGTGTCGGAGGCAATCGGGCTTGCCTTGCCCTATTCGGCCGGGGCGCCTGCGCCATACGAAATCCGCGACGCGTTTTGCATGGCTGCCGGCGAGAAGGTGATGGAGTTGATCACCCTGAATATCCGGCCGCGCGATATCGTCACGCGCCGATCGCTGGAGAATGCCGCCGCCGTTGTCGCCGCATCCGGCGGCTCGACCAATGCTGCGTTGCACCTGCCGGCGATTGCTCACGAATGCGGGATCAAGTTCGACCTGTTTGACGTGGCGGAAATCTTCAAAAAGACACCGTATGTCGCGGATTTGAAGCCCGCCGGTCGTTATGTCGCCAAAGACATGTTTGAAGCTGGCGGAATACCGCTTCTGATGAAGACGTTGCTCGATAACGGCTACTTGAACGGTGACTGTTTGACGGTCACAGGCCGGACGATCGCCGAAAATCTCAAGAGCGTGAAATGGAACCCGCACCAGGATGTGGTGCGGCCCGCCGACAAGCCGATCACCGTCACCGGCGGCGTCGTCGGCCTGAAGGGAAATCTCGCGCCCGAAGGCGCGATCGTGAAGGTCGCGGGCATGTCGAACTTGAAATTTGCGGGTCCTGCCCGTTGCTTCGACCGTGAAGAGGATGCCTTCGAGGCGGTCCAGAAGAGGACTTACAGAGAAGGCGAGGTCATCGTTATCCGCTATGAGGGACCGCGCGGCGGCCCCGGCATGCGCGAAATGCTGTCGACCACCGCAGCGCTGACCGGGCAGGGCATGGGCGGCAAGATTGCACTGATCACCGATGGGCGGTTTTCTGGTGCGACGCGCGGCTTCTGTATCGGCCATGTCGGACCGGAAGCGGCCGTCGGCGGGCCGATCGCGCTGCTGCGGGACGGCGACATCATCGAGATCGACGCCGGTGCCGGGACTCTTAACGTAAAATTGACCGAGGCGGAGCTGGCCGACCGCAAAACCAAATGGAGGCCGCGCGAGACCAACCATACGTCAGGTGCTCTGTGGAAATACGCCCAGCAGGTCGGGCCGGCGGTATCCGGCGCAGTAACCCACCCGGGCGGAGCGCACGAGAAATAGTGTTATGCGGATATTTGAGCGTACCATTTTTGCATTGATTTTGGGGGCCACGCCGGTGGCCACGCAGGGATTCGCCTTCGACGGAGCGCCGGTCAATCAAGACGCGGCCATTCCAGTGGTGACTGCCCAGCCGGGCGCGGCGGCGGCGTTGAAGAAAGCCATTCCTCCGTCTACCCCCGATACCTCGCTCACGTCGCTGCAATATGCCGCCGAAGGCGGGCATCCGATCGCCCAATGGAAACTGGGCCGGATGTATGCGGACGGCGATGGCGTCGCGCAGGACGATCTGCGCGCGTTCGAGTATTTCAGCCGTATTGCCAATGCCCACGCCGAAGACAGTCCGTCGGCGCCGCAGGCGGCGATCGTCGCCAACGCCTTTGTCGCGCTCGGGCGGTACTATCTCAACGGCATTCCGAATTCGAAGATCAAGTCCGATCCGGAGCGGGCGAGGGAGATGTTCTCCTACGCGGCCTCGTATTTCGGTAATGCCGACGCGCAATACGATCTGGCCCGGCTCTACCTGAAGAGCGCGGGCAGCTCGCGCGACGATTTCCGCTACGGGGCGCGCTGGCTCGGCCTTGCCGCCCAGAAGGGCCAGCATCAGGCGCAGGCTCTGCTCGGCCAGATGCTGTTCAATGGCGACCAGCTGCCGCGCCAGGCCGCCCGTGGCCTGATGTGGCTGACGCTGGCGCGCGACAGCGCCTCGCCGGATGAGGTTTGGATCAGGGACAGCTACAACAAGGCGATCGCAAAAGCGTCCGACGACGACCGCGCGATGGCGCTGCAGATGCTCGAGCACTGGGTGCAGGGCCGCAAGGACTGATTGCTTGCGCGACGCGTCAGGGAAGGGCGCGCCCTACGCCGCCTCGAGATCGAGATCGATCCAGACCGGCACGTGATCCGACGGCTTTTCCCAGGCGCGCACGTAGCTGTCGATCCCCGCATCGATGAGCCGGTCGCTGGCCTGCGGCGACAGCAGCAGATGATCGATGCGCAAGCCCTGGTTTTTCTGCCAGGCGCCGGCCTGATAATCCCAGAAGGTGTATTGGCCGGGCGCGTCGGTGACGGCGCGCAGCGCGTCCGTCAGCCCGAGGCCCAGCAGCGATTGAAAGCTCTCGCGGGTGGTCGGTGCGAAACAGGGCGTCGTTGACCCAGGCGGCCGGATTGTGGACGTCTTCTCCGCTTCGGAATGACGTTGAAATCGCCGGCCAGCACCAGCGGTTCTTCTGCCTTAAGCCGCTGCCTCGAATACTCAAGAAGCCGCGACATCCATTTGAGTTTATAGGGATATTTTTCGGTGTCGGGCGGGTTGCCGTTGGGCAGATAGAGGCAGGCGATGCGAAGAACGCCGCGCTTGAGCGTCACCACGCCTTCGAGAAATCGCGCATGGGCGTCTTCGTCGTCGCCGGCGAGCCCCGATCTTGGTTTCATCGAACGGCAGCTTGGACAACAGCGCGACGCCATTGAAGGTCTTCTGGCCGTGGGTGACGACGTTGTAGCCGAGCGCCTCGATCTCCAGCCGCGGGAACGCCTCGTCGATGCATTTGATTTCCTGCAGGCAGACGATGTCGGGCGAGCATTCCTTCAGCCAGGTCATCAGATGCTCGATCCGCTGCCGGATCGAATTGACGTTCCAGGTCGCGATGCGCATCGGTGCCAATGATCTCTCAGATCGAGAAACTGGTGCCGCAGCCGCAGGACGCCGTTGCGTTCGGATTGACCACCCGGAACGACGCGCCGATCAGGTCATCGACGAAATCGACCTCCGAGCCCGCCAGAAACGGCACCGAGGCGGGATCGACCAGCACCACCGCGCTGTCGCGCGCGATCACCAGATCATCCTCGGCGCGCGCATGCTCGACATCGAATTTGTATTGGAAACCGGAGCAGCCGCCGCCTTCGACGCTGATCCGCAGCATGGCACCGTCGCCCTCGTTCTTGAGGATTTCGCCAATGCGGCGGGCTGCCCGCTCGCTGATGGTGACGGCTGTGGTCATTTAGAAGGCCTCCGAATGGCGGCGCCGGAACCAATTTATCTGGTATCCGGCGCTCCAACATAGTTAAGTGCGCCGGGCGCCGGAATCAAACCTTCAGGAGATGAATACACCGTGTCGGTCGGAATGGCTGCCCCTCGCTCGGTCTATGCCTGCGATCCCGACCGCAGCCGCGGGCGGCAATTCGCGGAGCCGCCGAGCAGGACCCGCAGCCCGTTCCGGCGCGATTGCGACCGGGTGATTCATTCCACGGCCTTCCGCCGCCTGAAGCACAAGACCCAGGTCTTCGTGTTCCACGAGGGCGATCACTACCGCACCCGGCTGACCCATACGCTGGAAGTGGCGCAGATCGCCCGCGCGCTGGCCCGCCAGCTCGGCCTCGACGAGGATCTGACCGAAACACTGGCGCTCGCCCACGACCTCGGCCATCCCCCGTTCGGCCATGCCGGCGAGCGGGCGCTGGATGCCTGCCTGCAGGCCCATGGCGGCTTCGATCACAACGCCCAGACCTTGCGCGTCGTCACCTCGCTGGAGCATCGTTATCCCGAATTCGACGGGCTCAACCTGACCTGGGAATCGCTCGAGGGCATCGTCAAGCACAACGGCCCGCTGACCGCGCGCAACGGCACGGCGGTCGGACGCTATCGCGAACACGGCATTCCCATCGGCATTTCCGATTATGTCAGAACATACGACCTGGAATTGTGGAGCTTTGCCTCGCTGGAGGCGCAGGTCGCCGCGATCGCCGACGACATCGCCTATGATGCCCACGACATCGACGACGGCCTGCGCGCCGGCCTGTTCAGCGTCGACGATCTCAAGGTCATCCCGCTCGTCGCCGAGATCATCGCCGAGATCGACGGGCATTATCCCGCACTCGACGACAGCAGGCGCGGCGCCGAACTGGTGCGCGAGCTGATTTCCAGCCTGATCGGGGCGGTGGTTTTGGAAGCGCGCCGGCGCCTGGACGCGGGCTCGGCCGACAAGCGTCGACGATGTTCGCAACCACGGCGAGGTGCTGATCGCGTTCCCGGCCGAAATGGCGGATGCCGAAGCCGCGATCAAGGCATTCCTGAAGCAAAGGATGTACCGGCACGAGCGGGTGATGCGGGTGATGGGCGATGCCGAACAGATCCTGTTCGATCTGTTCGCGCGCTATCAGAGCCATCCGGCCGCCCTGCCGGCGGAATGGCTGCCGCCAAGCCAGAGCAGCGAGACCGAAACCGAGCGGGCGCGGCGGATCGGCAACTTCATCGCCGGAATGACCGACCGTTTTGCGCTGACCGAGCATCAGAGGCTTTTTGACTCGACCCCGGATTTGCGTTAGGCGGCGGCAATGGCCGACAAACCCTCGATGCAACATCTTTTCGCCAACGTGCTGACGCGCGTGCACGCCGTCTGTGCGGCGGAGCTTGGGGGCGGAGCCGATCTGTCGCGTGTCGTGGTCGAGCCGCCCAAGGACCCCACCCACGGCGATATGGCGACCAATGCCGCCATGGTGCTCGCCAAGGAGGCCAGGACAAAACCGCGCGATCTTGCCGAAAAGATCGCGGTCGGACTGCGTGCTGACGATTTGATTGCCTCGGCCGACGTCGCCGGTCCCGGCTTCATCAATCTCACCTTGAAGGCGTCGGTCTGGGCGGACACGCTGCGCGAAGTCTTGCGCGAGGGCAGTTCGCTACGGGCGAAGCGCGATCGGGCGCGGGCGAGAAGGTCAATGTCGAATACGTCTCGGCCAATCCGACCGGGCCGATGCATGTCGGACATTGCCGGGGCGCGGTGTTTGGCGATGCGCTGGCCAGCCTGCTTCAGTTCGCCGGCTGTGACGTCACGCGCGAATATTACATCAACGATGCCGGCGCCCAGGTCGATGTGCTCGCCCGCTCGGCCTTCCTGCGCTACCGCGAGGCGCTTGGCGAAAACATCGGCGAAATCCCAGAAGGGCTTTATCCCGGCGACTATCTGAAGCCGGTCGGGCAGGCGCTGTCGGCCGAGTATGGCGACATGGCTTCTGAGCGATGCCCGAAGCGCCAATGGCTGCCGATTGTCCGCGCCAAGGCCATCGCGATGATGATGGACGCGATCAAGGGCGATCTCGCCGCGCTCAATATCCAGCACGACGTGTTCTTTTCGGAGCGGTCGCTGATCGAAAGCGGAAACAACCGCGTCGCCGCAGACCATCGACTTTCTGCGCTCCAAAGGCGACATTTACGAGGGCCGGTTGCCGCCGCCGAAGGGCGGCGCCGGTCGAGGATTACGAGGATCGCGAGCAGACGCTGTTTCGTGCCACGGCCTTTGGCGACGACGTCGACCGGCCGCTGATCAAGTCCGACGGTTCCTATACCTATTTTGCTTCCGACATCGCCTACCACAGGACAAATTCGACCGCGGCTTTCACAATCTCGTCGATGTCTGGGGCGCCGATCACGGCGGTTATATCAAGCGCGTGGAAGCGGCGATCAAGGCGGTCACCGACGGACAAGGCGGCGCTCGACGTCAAGATCGTGCAGCTCGTCAAGCTCTTGCGCAACGGCGAGCCGGTGAAGATGTCGAAGCGGTCGGGCGATTTCGTCACCCTGCGCGAAGTGGTCGACGAGGTCGGCAAGGATGCCGTCCGCTTCATGATGCTGTACCGCAAGAACGATGCGGTGCTCGATTTCGACCTCGCCAAGGTCATCGAGCAGTCGCGCGAGAACCCGGTTTTTTACGTCCAGTACGGCCACGCCAGGGGCCACTCGGTTTTCCGCAACGCACGGGAAGTGATCCCGGACCTGCCGGAGGAGGCTGGCGCCCGGGCCGGCCTTCCTGGCGGACGCCGCGCTGGAGCGCCTGACCGACCCGGCGGAACTCGACATCTGCGGCGGCTGGCGCTCTACCCCCGGACGGTCGAGGCGGCGGCGTCGGCACATGAGCCTCACCGAATCGCTTTTTATCTGTATGATCTCGCCAGCGAATTTCATGCGCTGTGGACGAGGGGGCGCGATTTGCCCTATTTACGCTTCATTATCAATAATGATGCAGAGATGACAAAGGCCCGACTGGCTATGGTTCAGGGCGTAGTCTCGGTTTTGGCATCCGGGCTTGGCCGTTCTCGGCGTCGATGCTCCGGACGAGATGCGTTGATCGAGGCGCCACTCCCTGGGGGATTTGGGAGTGGCTTCCGGCGAGGGCCGGTTCGTTTATAACAAGCGGGTTGGCGGCTTTCCCGAAGGGGACGCATCATCACGATGGCTGATCGATATCAGGACAGACCGTTTCCCGCTGACGACGACTATGATCGCAGCGACGGGACGCGCGCATCTGCCAACGGCGAGAGCGATCCGCTGGCGGAGCTGGCGCGCCTGATTGGCCAGACCGATCCGTTCGCCACCATGGGGCGGGCCAATTTGCAGGTTCAGCCACGCGCCAGGGTACAGGATCAATACGAGCAGCGCGATCCTTACGAAGTGCCGCCAGAACCCGACTGATGAAGACCCCCAGCCGGGCCCGCCGTCCTGGATGCAGCGCGCCACGCAGGCACGAGACGCCGCCGCAACCGCTGGAGGATTATCCCGAGCGCGGTGCATCCGCTGCACCGCTACGCAGCCGCAGCTCCCGTGCCCGAGACGGACTATGACGAGGCGCAGCAATTCGTTGATCCGGATCAGGAGCCCGATCTGTCGCGCTATGATGATGCGCTGTATGGCGGCTCGATTCGCGCGCGGGACGATCAGCACGACCAAGCTTACGCCGATGATGCTACGCCTACCAGGAAGAGCTACGACGAGGGCGAGGAGGAGGCCCCAAAGCGCCGCGGCGGGATGGTCACCGTCGTTTGCCGTGCTCGCGCTGGCGGTGTTTGGCGTCGGCGGGGCCTTTGCCTATCGCACCTATATGGGATCGGCCCGCAACGGCGAGCCGCCGATCATCAGGGCCGACGCCGGTCCGACCAAGATCGTTCCGGCCCCGACGGATGCCGGGGCCAAGGTGCCGGATCGCATGCGACCGGCGATGGCACCGAGAAAATCGTTCCGCGCGAGGAAGCTCCGGTCGACGTCAACGCAAGGTCAGGTCCGCGCGTCGTATTTCCGGCGCTGAACCAGAACGGCAATCCGCCATCGACGGCAAGCGCAGCGCCAAGCGCGCCGCTACCTGCCAATCCGACCAACGGCACGCTGCCCAACAATGAGCCGCGAAGGATCAGGACGTTCTCGGTCCGCGGCGACCCGGCTGACCCGGCCGCGAACCCGGTGGCGCCAGCGGCCAATCCAGCTACCGGCGCTAAGCCCGCCGCGACCGCGCGCACACCTGCAACACGCACGGCGTCGGCTGGCAATCCCTCCGCGGCCAATGCGAACGCACCCTTGTCGCTCGCGCCGCAGGGCCAACCGGCCGCCGCCGAACCTCCAACCCGGATGGCCGCTACCAACCCCACGCAAGTCGCGCCAAGCGCGGGCGGTGCGGGTGGTGGATATCTTGTGCAGGTGTCGTCGCAGCGAAGCGAGGCCGACGCGCAGGCTTCCTACAGGGCCCTGCAGGGCAAGTTCCCCGCGGTGCTCGGATCTCACACGCCGCTCATCAAACGGGCCGACCTCGGCGAAAAGGGCGTCTATTACCGGGCCATGGTCGGCCCCTTCGGTTCCTCCGACGAGGCCTCCCAGTTCTGCGGCAACCTGAAGTCGGCCGGCGGCCAATGCGTCGTCCAAAGGAACTGACCACCGTCTTCCGGCCCTTGTTGACCCCCGCAGCTTCGGCGGGCTAATCGGCCACGATGAGGCCCGCGGGCATTCATCACAGGCGTATCCGGAACGGCGTTGAGCGCCGCCGAGCGCGAATTCATCCGGTCCGAGCGGCCGTGGGGATTTATTCTGTTCAAGCGGAACATCGAAACGCCGCAGCAGGTAGCTCTGCTGGTCGCAGAATTGCGAAAAGCTGCGGGTTCCCTCGACGCTCCGGTCCTGATCGACCAGGAGGGCGGCCGGGTCCAGCGCCTGGGCCCGCCGCATTGGCCGGTCTATCCGCCCGGGGCCCTGTTTGGTGCGCTCTATGACGTCGATCGCGAAGCTCGGGCCTGTCGGCGGCGCGGCTGAGCGCGCGGCTGATCGCGGCTGACCTCGAGGCGCTCGGCATTAGCGTGGATTGCCTGCCGCTGGCGGATGTGCCGGTCGCCGGCGCCGATGCGGTCATTGGCGACCGGGCCTATGGAACCGAGCCCGAGAAGGTCGCGGCGATCGCGCGCGCGGTGACACGAAGGGTTGGAGCAGGGTGGCATTTTACCGGTGCTCAAGCACATTCCCGGGCACGGGCGGGCGACCGCGGACAGCCATTTTCGGCTTCCAGAGGTCAATACGTCCGGAAATGAGCTGGAACGGACCGATTTTGCCGCCTTTCGAACCGCTTGCGGACCTGCCAATGGCGATGACCGCACATGTTGTGTTTAGCGCCCTCGACCCGGTCCATCCGGCCACGACTTCTGCGACAATCATCGAGCAGGTGATTCGCGGCGTGATCGGGTTCCAAGGTTTGTTGATGAGTGATGACGTGTCGATGAATGCGCTTTGCGGGATCGATCGCCGAGCGGACTCGAGCCATCCTTTCCGCCGGCTGCGACATGGTTCTGCACTGCAACGGCAATCTTGAGGAAATGCGCGAAGTCGCCGCCGAGACGCCGGAATTGTCGGGCAAGGCGCTGGAGCGCGCCAGGCGGGCGCTGGCGTCGCGCCGGGCGCCGCAGCCATTCGATCGGCTGGCGGCGTCGGGCGGAACTGGATGCGTTGATGAGCAGGGCTGGGGACGACGGGCGCATGACCGCGGAAATTCTGTCGTTTGAAACCGGGCGGCCGGCCGAACTCGCCGATGACGAGCCCTCGCTGGTCGTCGATGTCGAGGGCTATGAGGGCCCGCTCGATCTGCTGCTCGCGCTGGCGCGGCAGCAGAAGGTCGATCTCGCCAAGATTTCGATCCTGGCGCTGGCGGACCAGTACCTCAGCTTCATCGAGGCCGCGCGGAAAATCCGGCTCGAGCTTGCCGCCGACTATCTCGTCATGGCGGCTTGGCTGGCCTTTCTCAAATCGCGCCTGCTGCTGCCCGAACCCGCCACGGCCGAAGGACCGAGCGCCGAGGAAATGGCGACCGCGCTCGCCAACCGGCTGCGCCGGCTTGAGGCCATTCGCGAGGCGTCAAACCGGCTGATGAATCGTCCGCAATTGCAGCGCGATATCTTTCCGCGCGGCAATCCCGAAACCATCGCCGAGATCCGGCATCCCAGATACACCGCGACCCTGTTCGATCTGCTCACCGCCTATGCCGCGCAGCGCCAGCAGCGGGTGCTGGCGTCGGTGCATCTGGCCAAGCGCACGGTGTGGTCGCTCAGCGAGGCGAGGGCCTCGCTGGAGCGCCTGGTCGGAATGGCCGAGGACTGGAGCCGCCTCGACGAATACCTCATCAATTACGTCGTCGATCCCTCGCAAAAGGCCACCGTCTTTGCCTCCAGTTTCGCCGCCGCGCTGGAACTGGTCAGGGAAGGCGAGGTCGAACTGCACCAGAAAGAGCCGTTCGCGCCGTTGTATTTTCGAAAGCGTCCGCCGCAACCAGCATCCGACGCGATGACCGCGCCGGATCTGTCGGCCGAGTAAGTGGAAGAAGGAGACCGTGCCATGGCAAGCCTGGCGGAAAAGCGCAAAGTCGATGCCGAGGAGCCCTCCGTCGATCCGCAAGCGCGGCCCGAGGAATTGCGGTTGCTGGAGGCGTTGTTGTTTGCCTCGTCCGAGCCGCTCGACCAGGCGACGCTCGCAAAGCGGATGCCCGAGGGCGTCGACATCAAGGTCGCGCTGGCGCAGTTGCAGGCGGATTATGCCTCGCGCGGCGTCAACCTGGTTCGCGTCGCCAATAAATGGACCTTCCGCACCGCCGGCGATCTGTCCTGGCTGATGACGCGCGAGAGCACGGAAACGCGGCGGCTGTCGCGCGCCGCGATCGAGATGCTCGCCATCATCGCCTATCATCAGCCGGTCACCCGCGCGGAGATCGAGGAAATCCGCGGCGTGATGACCTCAAAGGGGACGCTCGATGTGCTGCTGGAGACCGGATGGATTCGCCCGCGCGGCCGCCGCAAGACGCCGGGACGTCCGCTGACCTTCGGAACCACGGAGGCCTTTTTGTCGCAGTTCAGCCTGGAGGCGCTTGGCGATCTGCCGGGCCTTGAGGAACTGAAGGGCACGGGCTTGCTGGATTCGCGGCTGCCTTCCGGCTTCAGCGTTCCGACGCCTTCGGACGACCCGGCGTTGCGCGATGATGAAGATCCGCTGGAGGTCGGGCGATCTGGAACTGGCGTTGGCCCCTCCGGTCGAGCCGGAAAACGGCCAGGGAAGCTAGCGCAGAGCCGGTTTTCGTCTGTTTGCAGGCGCTCAACGGCGTGGTAGGCCCGCGCATTAACGCTTCGCCGCGTAACACGGATTTGACGCGGCTTAAGTCCTTGTTTTTGACACCTCCTGAGCCTACTTTCCGGTCAGGTTAGGCGGGGTCGCTGGCCTCGCGTGTTTGGAGGGTTGCAGGATGGGTTCGCTTAGCATTTGGCACTGGATCGTCGTGATCGCAGTCGTCCTGCTGCTGTTCGGTCGCGGCAAGATTTCCGACCTGATGGGCGACGTCGCCCAGGGCATCAAGGCCTTCAAGAAGGGCATGCAGGACGATGAAAAGACTGCGGAAAAGACCGAGCCCGTGAAGACGATCGACCACAACGCCTCGCCGTCTGCGGCGGCGCGGTCGGATGTCGGCAGCAAGGCTGTCTGAGCTTTTTTGGCGCAGGTTTTCGTCAAGCTTCCAGCGTTGATCTTGCGACGGGCGTGCGGCAAGACCGGTGGAGGAAAACCGCGGGCGGCCCGGATCAGGTTGACCGATGCCGGGTGGAGTTGCCTCGCGTGAGCGGAATCTTTCATGTTCGACATCGGGTGGAGTGAATTCGCCATCATCGCGGTCGTCGCGCTGATCGCCATCGGCCCGAAGGAATTGCCGGGCGTGCTGCGCATGGTCGGGCAATGGATGGGCAAGGCGCGCAAGATGGCCGCCGAATTCCAGGGCCAGTTCCAGGAAGCGATGCGCGAGGCCGAAATGGCCGACCTCAAGAAGAGCTTCGACGAGGTCAAGGAGGCGGCGACCGGCTTTACCAGCGGCAACGTCATGACCTCGCTGCAAAAGGACGTCAGCAACGCCCTCAATATCGATGAGATCGACAAGCCCGCGGCAAGCGCCGAAGCGCCGGCTCCGTCAGCCGGAAATCTCCACCGATACCGACTCCACCGAAGCACCGGCGCCGCAGCCGCTGGCGATTACGGCTGAAAGCCAGCCGCAGCCCGTGCCGCAGCCGATCGAGCCGGCAGCCGCTGAGGTCGAAGCCTCACGGGACGCCAAAGCGTCATGAGCGCCGAGGATATCGAGGCCAGCAAGGCGCCGCTGATGGATCATCTGATCGAGCTGCGCTCGCGCCTGATCAAGGCGCTGCTCGGCTTCGGCGTCGCCTTCATCTTCTGTTTCTTCTTCGCCAAGCAGATCTACAACGTGCTGGTGTGGCCGTTCGTCTGGGTCGCCGGCGCGGAAAATTCGAAATTCATCTACACCGCGCTGCTGGAATATTTCATCACCCAGTTGAAGCTCGCGCTGTTCGGCGCCGGCTTCATTTCGTTTCCGATCGTGGCCACGCAGATCTACAAGTTCGTCGCGCCCGGCCTCTACAAGCACGAGCGCAGCGCTTTCCTGCCGTATCTGATCGCGACGCCGGTCTTTTTCGTGCTGGGATCGATGCTGGTTTATTTCGTGGTGCTGCCGATGCTGGTGCGGTTTTCGCTCGGCATGCAGCAGCTCGGCGGCCCGGAGAGCGCGCAAATCCAGCTGTTGCCCAAGGTCGGCGAATATCTGTCGCTGATGATGTCGCTGATTTTCGCCTTCGGCATCGCCTTCCAGCTGCCGGTGATCCTGACGCTGTTGGGGCGGATCGGCATCATCACCTCGCAGCAGCTGCGCGACAAGCGGCGCTATTTCATCGTGGTCGCCTTCATCATCGCAGCCGTGCTGACGCCGCCCGACGTGCTGAGCCAGGCCTCGCTCGCGATCCCCCTTGCTGGCGCTTTATGAAGGCTCGATCATCGCGGTGCGCATGGTGGAAAAGAGGGCGGCCGCCAGCAGAGCCAGCCGCCGCCACGCCGCCACCCGCAAGCCCGCCGCCCGATCCGACGCCGGCGGAGTAGGGGGGTCGTTCCCCGGACGCTACGCAGCGCGCTCTCGGCGATGCGAAGCATCGTCCGGACGGTGCGCTGCCGATCCGGGGTCCACACTTTACAATCGGTCGCGATGGGTCCCGGCTCTGCAGCGCACCACCGAAGAGGCGCTGCGCCGCGTCCGGGACACGGCGCAGTGGCTTCGGTGTTCCAAATCACCCCTATTCGGGTTACTGGATGCCGGCGTTGCCGGAACGACTCAAGGACCACCCCCCATGCACGACATCAAATGGATTCGCGACAACGCCGCCGCCTTCGACGCCGCGCTGAAGCGGCGCGGGCTCGCGCCGTCGTCCGTTTCGCTGCTGGCGATCGATGAGAAACGGCGCGCGGCGATCCTGAAGTCGGAGCAGGCGCAGGCGCGGCGCAATGCCGCTTCAAAGGAGATCGGCGACGCCAAGAAGGCGAAAGACGAAGCGCGCGCCGCCAAGCTGATGGCGGAGGTCGCCGAACTCAAAACGACGATGCCGCAACTGGAGGCCGCTACCAAGGCCGCGGACGAGGAATTGGCGAAGGAATTGGCCGCGATTCCCAATCTGCCGCTGGACGAGGTCCCGGACGGCGTCGACGAGCATGGCAACGTGCTGCATCACGTATTCGGCGCGGTGCGCAACTATGCCTTTGCGCCAAAGCCGCATGACGATCTCGGTGCCGCGCTCGGCTTCATGGATTTCGAGGCAGCGGCGAAATTATCGGGCGCGCGGTTTGTGGTGTTGAAGAAGGGGTTGGCGCGGCTGGAGCGCGCGATCGGGCAATTCATGCTCGATCTCCACACCAATGAGCATGGCTATACCGAGATCAATCCGCCGCTCCTGGTGCGGGACGACGTAATGTTCGGTACGGGGCAGTTGCCGAAGTTTCGGGACGATCAGTTTAAGGCGACAAGACAACTAACTGACGATGAAGCCAACGCAATCTTCAAGGGGTTGTTTGACGAAGAATGGAATTTGATCAAGACGGGTGAAGGGCCACCTCTGTTTAACTACGAGAGCGTGGAAGGTCGCCCGGATGAAGTTAGGCGAACCAAACTTACCGACTTTGGAATACGGCGATATCGTGAGCTAGAAGACGTTGTTGCTGGATGGTGGCTCATCCCGACCGCCGAAGTGTCCCTAACAAATCTTGTCCGCGAGTCCATCGTCGATGAAAAAGAATTGCCGATGCGACTGACGGCGCTGACGCCGTGTTTTCGCGCGGAGGCGGGTGCCGCCGGCCGCGACACCCGCGGCATGATCCGCCAGCATCAGTTCACGAAGGTCGAACTGGTCTCGATCACGACGCCGGAGACGAGCAAAGACGAGCACGAGCGCATGCTCGCCTGCGCCGAAGAGGTCTTGCGGCAGCTCGACCTGCATTACCGGGTGATGACGCTGTGCGCCGGCGACATGGGGTTTTCCGCGCAGAAGACCTACGACATCGAGGTCTGGATGCCCGGCCAGGGCGAGGGCGGCGCGTTCCGGGAAATCTCGAGCTGCTCGGTCTGCGGCGATTTCCAGGCCCGGCGGATGGATGCGCGCTATCGCGGGGCTGACGGCAAGCCGCGCTTTGTGCACACCCTCAATGGCTCCGGCACCGCCGTCGGCCGCGCGCTGATCGCCATCATGGAAACCTACCAGCAGGCGGACGGCTCGATCGCCGTGCCGGACGTGTTGCAGCCTTATATGGGTGGGTTGAAGGCGATCGAACCCGACAAGTGACTCGGTGATGATTTTATCCGGCACTGTTGCGCGTTCGCTGTTGCGAACGCGCCGTGTCCCGGTATCTTCCCTTTTCTGCCGCGACGACAGACGGACGCCTTTGTCGGCCGGCTTGGGGGGGGATGACAATCCGAAAATGGCCTTGCATCGCGACATTTTTTGGGTGGGCAAACAATGGGCTGTCACGGGCTATGGCATCCAGGCATGCGATCAGAAACAGAAGGGAAAATTCGACATCGAGGGATCGAAGCTTTGGGAAGACGGCGTGCAGGACAGCGTGCGCGCCCTGAAATGGCTTAATGCAGACGACTTTGAAAAGGCGGTTTCGGTTGCCCGGAAATACTATCCCGAGCCGCCTCGAAAAGCCCCGCGGCCCAAAAAACCGGTTTTGGCTGCGAAGGAAGTTTCGCCTCCCAAGGAAGCCAAGGAAATCGCCCCCGTCGTCGAGCCGGCAAAGCCGCTTGCGCGGCCGTTCGAGATGGGCAGCGCTGGCTTGAGCGCAAAACTCGTTCCGGTTTGGCGTATCCGCGTCAGCTCCAGCCGTGTCAAAGGCGTCTGACGATGGTCGGCATTTGAATTGCAGTATCGGCGATCCCGACAGGCGATGTTCACCTTCGCCCGTATGTATTCCAACGTGAGTATCTTGACCATGGAATGGCCCAAGAAGTCGGCCATTGTCAGACGCATTCCGGGCCCTTGGTCGGGAGACGATGGGTCCGGTAGCGTTCTCCGACAACCAGGTGCACCATGCCCGAACATCAGCCGGTATCGTCTGCGCAAACCGCCGCGATCAAGCGGCCGGATTGTCCGGACTGTCCGCACACACGCATGCTGTTGTCGAGGCTCGAAACGGGACCTTTGGGTGACGGCTATCGCACCTTCGAATGTTGCAAGTGCGGTCGAATTGAAACGGCGACCGTTTCGGCCGATCCCATGAAATCCGCGCGCGGCTGGCTTTCCGGCGAGCTCAAGCCGCCGACTTGATTGCCGGCCTGTCCCCGAATCCGATCCTCCTGAAACAACACCGCTGCAAGGGCCTCCGCCCCGCAAAACCCGCAATTAAAACAGCGGGTTTGCCTCATGCGCGATTGCCGGATAATACGGCGCTTCGACCGTCATGGAATCGATCGAAGAGGGCCGGTCAGCCGATGCGAATTCTCTGCACCAATGACGACGGCATCCATGCCCCGGGCCTGAAGATTGTCGAGCAGATCGCGCGCGCGCTTGTCCGACGACGTCTGGGTGGTGGCGCCGGAACTCGATCAGTCCGGCGTCTCGCATTCGCTGTCGCTCAATGATCCACTTCGCTTGCGCGAAGTCGGTCCGCGCCATTTCGCGGTGCGGGGCACGCCGACCGATTGCGTCATCATGGGCGCGCGCCACATCCTCGGTGAAAAGATGCCGGATCTCGTGCTCTCGGGCGTCAACAAGGGCCGCAACGTCGCTGAGGACGTGGTCTATTCCGGCACGATTGCAGGTGCGCTGGAGGGCACGATCCTGGGCTTGCCGTCTTTCGCGTTGTCGCAGGAATTCACGCATGGAGACGCGCGAAAGAGCCGTTGTGGGATACCGCCCTGCAATTCGGGCCGCCGATCCTGCGCAAGGTGATCGACGCCGGCGTGCCCAAGAACACCGTGATCAATGTCAACTTTCCGGCCTGCGCGCCCGACGAGGTCGCAGGCGTGCGCGTGACGCGGCAGGGCAAGCGCAATCTCGGCTTTCTGAAAGTCGACCAGCGACGCGATGGCCGCGGCAATCCGTATTTCTGGATCGGGTTCGAGCGGCTGGCACAGACCGACGTGCCGGCCGAGGGCACCGATCTCTGGGCGCTGGCGTCGCGTTATGTCTCGGTGACGCCATTGCGGCTCGACCGCACCGACGAGGCGTTTTCCGAAGCGCTGACGGCGACGCTGAAGTGACGCGAGGCGAGGGGCCCGCCGAGGTCGGGTGCTCTTTCGCGCGCAATACGCTAAACCGTCGCGCCCTTCAGCGTGTTGTCGATCATCCTGCGCGAGGGTCTCGATCTGGAAGGGTTTTTGCAGCGCGGGACGGTCGCGGTATTCCTCAGGCAAGCCCGAAGAGCCATAGCCGGTCGCGAAGATGAACGGGCGGTTGCGCGCCCTGATCAGATCGGCGACCGGCGAAATCACCTTGCCGTTGACGTTGACGTCGAGAATGGCGAGGTCGAATTCGGTCGATTGCGCAAGCCTCGATGGCCTCGTTGATTTCGCCGGCCTCGGCTGCGACGCGTGTAGCCGAGCTCCTCCAGCATGTCGGCGACCATCATTCTGATCATGACCTCGTCCTCGACGAGGAATACAGAACCGCCTGGCGGCCGCGTCGCATCATGTCGATGTCCTTGCCCTTCCCGGAACCAGAGGTTCGCAAATAACGACAAATGGCGCAATCTTGGCATACGCGTCCGGCCCGAAATTCGCCATGGCGGGTCCGGGGTCCCGTGCGGGTCCGGGGGCCCATCGACAGGCTTGATCGCGCCGGCGCGCTAACGCCAAGAGTACGTATCGGGTTCCACGGCGGGAACGCCGGTCCGGGTCCAAAGCATTCCGTCAAGGCTGGCGTCAGCTAGTCCGTTGAACCAGTGCCACCAGAGACTTTCTCGGAACACCGCCATGTCCAATGCGCAAAATCCGCCGAAAAAGATGATGTTTCAGCTCAATCTGCGGCGGCGCGGGATCAGCGATCAGGCGGTGCTCCGCGCCATGGAAGAGATTCCGCGCGAGATGTTCGTGGAGCCGGCCGATCGCGCCGACGCCTACCGCGACAGCGCGCTCGGCATCGCCTGCGGGCAGACCATCAGCCAGCCCTTCGTGGTGGCCTACATGACCGAGCAGTTGCAGCTGCAGAAGCAGCACCGCGTGCTCGAGATCGGCACCGGCTCGGGCTACCAGGCCGCCATCCTGTCGCGGCTTTGCGGTCAGCGTCCTGACCATCGAGCGCTACGGACCCTGGCCGACAGCGCGCGGGCGCGGCTCGCAAAAGCTCGGCTGCGACAATGTCGAGGTGATGCTGGGGGATGGTTTTGACGTTCCCGCCGAAGCCGGCAATTTCGACCGCATCATCGTGACCGCGGCGATGGAGGAGATCCCCGATGCGCTGCTGCAGCGGCTCGAGCCGGGCGGCATCCTGATCGCGCCGGTCGGGCCGCAGCAGGGCACCCAGACCCTGGTCCGCCTCGTCAGGACCGACGCCGGTTTCGAGCGCAAGGAGCTGGTCGACGTGCGTTTCGTGCCGGCGCTGCCATGGCATCGCCCGCGAGCTGTAAAAACCCGGATCGGCTGTACTGCCAACATCTTATTCCCCGGTTTAAGTGGTTGTTTACTCGCGACGTGTTTACTCAAAAACAGTATTTTGTTGCGTACGAGTGAGTAACCATGTCCCGTGTCGTCGAGTTGCTTTGCTCGCGTCGCGTACCGCATGTCGCGGTGCTGGCGCTGATGTCGATCGGTTTTGCCGGCTGCAGCGCCGACATGTCACGACACGCTTTTCGCAAAATCCCTTTGCCTCCCAGCCTGAAGCCACCGGTCGGTGCCGCCGCCGCGGTCGAGCGCCGCGAACTTCCGCAATATTCCCGTCCGCAATCGCAATATCAGTCGCAGAACCTGCCGCCGCCGATCGCGGCGCCGCAATCCTATCCCTCGGCGGCGCTGGCGTGTCCGGAGGAGGGCGCGGGCTCGCCTCCTATGCTCCGCCGGCGCGTCCGATCGAGACCACCGGCACGTATCCCGCGCTCGGTCGCGCGCTCGTAACCCGGCCCAGGGCACCACGATCATCGTCGGCACCAGCGACACGCTGGAGATCCTGGCGCGCCGCTACAACGTGACGCCCGGCCGCGATCCTGCAGGCCAATGGATACAAGGGGCCGCGCGCGCTGTCCCCGGGCCAGCAGCTGATCATTCCGCGTCCGAACGCGGTTGCCGCGGCGCCCGCTGTTGCCGCCCCCGTCATCAAGCCGGCGGCCGCCGGTAGCCGCGCCATCGATTCATGTGGTCAATCGCGGCGATACGCTGCTCGGCATCGCGCGCCGCAATCATATCTCGGCGGCCGAACTCGCCAGGGCCAACGGCATCGAACCGACCGCAAAACTGCAACTCGGCATGAAGCTCACCGTACCGGCGAAGGCCGCGCCGCACCGTCGCCCAGCCGGCGGTGGCGCAGCATGCAGCCCGCAGCATCTGTCTCCGCCCGCGACCCGAATGGCGGCGTGACGCGATCCGCAGCAAAAGGCGAGGTTGGCGCAGGCGACGGCTGCCGAGGACACTCCGGTGGAAACCCCGGTCAAGGCCGCCGAGGCAACCGGCGCGCTGCCGACATTCCGTTGGCCGGTGCGCGGCAAGGTCATCACCAGCTACGGCGCCAAGACCAATGGCAAGACCAATGACGGCATCAATCTCGCGGTGCCGGAGGGAACGCCGATCAAGGCGGCCGAGGACGGCGTCGTCGCCTATTCCGGGAATGAGCTCAAAGGTTACGGCAATCTGGTTCTGATTCGGCACGCCAACGGTTACGTCACCGCCTATGCCCATGCGAGCGAGCTTCTGGTGAAGCGTGGCGACACCATCAAGCGCGGTCAGATCATCGCCAAATCGGGTCAGTCGGGCGAGGTGGCTTCACCGCAGCTTCATTTCGAAATCCGCAAGGGATCATCGCCGGTCGATCCGCTTCAATTCCTCAACGGCGCATGAGGTTGCGCTGCCGGCGTCTTATTTGCCGCTCAATCGCACACCGAGCCGTCCCGCCAGTTCCTGCGTGAATTGCCAGGCGACCCGCCCCGAGCGTGAGCCGCGCGTGGTCGACCATTCCAGCGCTTCGCGCTCAAGCTCGTCTTCGGCAAGCTTGATGCCGAAATGGCCGCAATAGCCCTTCACCATCGCCAGATATTCGTCCTGGCTGCAGCGATGAAAGCCGAGCCACAATCCGAAGCGGTCGGAGAGCGATACCTTCTCTTCGACCGCTTCGCCGGGATTGATCGCGGTTGAGCGCTCGTTCTCGATCATCTCGCGCGCAAGCAGGTGTCTGCGGTTGGAGGTCGCATAGAGAATGACATTGTCCGGCCGGCCCTCGATGCCGCCTTCCAGAACCGCCTTCAGCGACTTGTAGGAGGCATCATTGCCGTCGAAAGACAGGTCGTCGCAGAACACGATGAAATGGAACCGCGAACCGCGCAAGCAGATCCATCAGCGCCGGCAGGCTCTCGATATCCTCGCGATGAATTTCGATCAGCTTCAGGCGATCGGTGGGTTTGCGATCTTGATTGATGCTGGCATGGGCCGCCTTCACCAGCGAGGATTTGCCCATGCCGCGCGCGCCCCATAAGCAGCGCATTGTTGGCGGGCAGCCCGTTGGCAAAGCGCTCGGTGTTCTCGATCAGGATGTCGCGCATCCGATCGATACCCTTGAGCAGGCCGATATCGACGCGGCTGACGCGCGGCACCGGCGCCAGCCGCCCCTCCGGATGCCAGATGAAGGCGTCGGCTTGGACAAGTAAATCGGCCGCCGAGGCGGCGGGGGATGCGGCGGAAAGCTGGGCGGCGATGGCTTCGAGCGCGCGCGCAATCCGCTCCGGCGCATCGTGCCCAGAGGCCTCCACGGCCGCCTGTCGCCGTCGCCGGCGGGTTTTTTCGCAAGGCCGCCTTCGGCGCGGAGCGAGGGGCTGTTTTGCGGGGCTTTTTTGACATCTTGGGCCTTCCTGACCATGCACCCTTAACGGGCCTTACGGGGGGCCGCAAGCGGCGCAAATGAGGGGTCGGGCAGCGTTGCAATTGGGACCGCGGCCGCTATAGTCCGCGCGAATTTGCCCGGATCGGCCCGGCGCTTAGGCGCCCTGCCGGTCCACTCCCGCTCCACGAGGATTGCACGAATGCTGATTACTCCTGCGTTTGCCCAGGCCGCAGCCGGCGGCGACACCAACAGCATGTTGATGTCGCTGCTGCCATTCGCGCTGATCTTCGTGATCATGTATTTCCTGATTCTGCGGCCGCAGCAGAAGAAGGTGAAGGACCACGCCGAACTCGTGAAGAATATCCGCCGCGGCGATACCGTGGTCACGTCCGGCGGGCTGGTCGGCAAGGTGACCAAGGTCGTCGACGACGACCAGATCGAGTTCGAGATTTCGGATGGCGTCCGCGTACGGCAGATGCGGCAGATGATTTCGGGCGTTCGCGCCAAGGGCGAGCCGGCCAAGGAGAAGAGTGAGCCCGCCAAGGATGAGACTTCCGCGGGTTGATCTCTTAGGCGCCGCTTTCTCCTTATCTGACGGGTCAACTCGATGTTGTATTTCACACGGTGGAAGGCGCTGGCGATCATCCTGACGGCGCTGTTCGGTGTGCCTTTGCGCCGTGCCGAATTTCTTTCCCGAAGCAAGGGTGAAGACCTGGCCGCTCTGGGCGCAGCGTCACCTCGTGCTGGGTCTCGATCTGCAGGGCGGCTCTTACCTGCTGCTGGAGGTCGATTCCAACTATGTCAGGAAGGAAAAGCTCGATCAGGTGCGCGACGACGTTCGCCGCGCGCTGCGCGAGGCCAAGATCGGTTACACCGGCCTCAATGCGCGAAATGACGCCGTCGAAGTACGCATATCGAGAGACACTGATGTTGCCGAACGCTCTGACAAAACTGCGCGAACTGTCGCAGCCGCTTGGCGGTCTGCTCGGCTCCAGTGGCCAGCGCAGCCTCGAAGTCAGCGACGCCGGCGGCGGATTGATCCGCATGACAGTTCCGCAGGCGGCGATTACCGAACGGATCCGGCAGACAATCGAGCAATCGATCCAGATCGTCGAGCGCCGCGTCAACCAGCTCGGCACGGTCGAACCGGTGATCCAGCGGCAGGGCACCGATCGCATTCTGGTTCAGGTTCCGGGCCTGCAGGATCCGACGCGGTTGAAAGAACTTCTCGGCAAGACCGCCAAGATGGAATTCCGGATGGTCGATGAGACCGTGTCGCCGGAGCAGGCCACGCAGGGCCGCGCGCCACCGGACGACGAAATGCTGCTGAGCGCTCAGGCGCCAAAGATATCTTACGTCATCAAGAAGCAGGTGCTCGTTTCCGGCGGTGACCTCACCGACGCCCAACCGGGTTTCGACCAGCGCACGGGCGAGCCGGTGGTCAACTTCCGCTTCAACACCTCCGGCGCGCGTAAATTCGCGCAGGCGACGGCGGAGAATGTCGGGCAGCGCTTTGCGATCATACTCGACAACGAGGTGATCTCGGCGCCCGTGATCCGTGAGCCGATCACCGGCAAGGCCAGGGCCAGATATCCGGAAGCTTCACTGTGCAGTCCGCCAACGATCTCGCGATCCTGTTGCGCGCCGGCGCCCTGCCTGCGCCGCTCACGGTGATCGAGGAGCGCACCGTCGGTCCCGGCCTTGGTCAGGATTCGATCGAGAAGGGCGAACTCGCGGCCTATGTCGGTTCGATCATGGTCATCGTGTTCATGCTGGTGACCTATCGGTTGTTCGGTCTGTTCGCCAACATCGCCGTCACCATCAACGTCGCCATGATTTTCGGCGTGTTGTCGCTGCTCAATGCCACGCTGACGTTGCCGGGCATTGCCGGCATCGTGCTGACGGTCGGTATCGCGGTCGATTCCAACGTTCTGATCTATGAACGCATCCGCGAGGAAATTCGCGGCGGGCGCAACGCGATTTCCGCGATCGATGCCGGCTTCAAGCGCGCGCTGGCGACCATTCTCGACTCCAACATCACGACCTTCATCGCCGCCGCGGTGTTATTTTATATCGGCACCGGTCCGGTTCGCGGATTTGCGGTGACGCTCGGTATCGGCATCCTCACCACGGTTTTCACCGCGTTTACCCTCACCCGGCTGATCGTAGCGGGATGGGTGCGGTGGAAGCGGCCGCAGAGCGTGCCGATTTAGGGGAATGCGGCTTTGACTCATTTCGTTCTCATCGCGCTGGGCATTCTGATTGTCGTACTGACCGTGGTCAGCGTGCTGGGCATTCTGCCGCCCTTGCGGATTGTCCCGGACAACACGCATTTCGACTTTACGCGTTTTCGCCGCATCAGCTTTCCGATCTCGGCGCTGCTGTCGATTTTCGCGATCACGTTGTTCTTTACCCATGGGCTGAATTTCGGCATCGACTTCAAGGGCGGCACGCTCATGGAGATCCGTGCCAAATCCGGTATCGCCGACATCGCCTCGATGCGGGCGACGTTGAGTGGCCTTGGCCTTGGCGATGTCCAGTTGCAGCAATTCGGCGGGCCCGGACGAAGTGTTGATCAGGGTCGCCGAGCAGCCCGGCGGCGACGCCGCGCAGCAGGTTGCAGTACAGAAGGTGCGCGGTGCGCTCGGCGATTCCGTCGATTATCGGCGTGTCGAGGTGGTGGGACCACGCGTCTCCGGCGAATTGCTCGCCTATGGCATGCTTGGGCTGATGCTCGCGATCGTCGCGATTCTGATCTATCTCTGGTTCCGGTTCGAATGGCAGTTTGCGCTCGGCGCCATGATCGCCAACGTGCACGACATCGTGCTCACGATCGGCTTCATGTCGATCTCGCAGGTCGACTTCGACCTTACCAGCATCGCGGCGCTCCTGACGATTCTCGGCTATTCGTTGAACGACACGGTCGTCATTTATGACCGTATTCGCGAAATGCTGCGGCGGTACAAGAAGATGCCGATGCCGCAATTGCTCAACGAGTCGATCAATTCGACCCTGTCGCGTTCGATCATCACCCACGTCACGGTGACGCTGGCCTTGCTGGCGCTGCTGTTGTTCGGCGGCAACGCGATCCACAGTTTCACGGCGGTCATGATGTTCGGCGTCGTGCTGGTCGGCACTTATACCTCGATCTTCATCGCTGCGCCGATCCTGATCTATCTCGGTGTCGGCATCCACCGGGCCGACGCGCCGGACACTCCGCAAAAGAAGTGATGCCGGCGTGATCCCGAAAAGTGGAAACCGGCTTTCGGACGAGATCATGCCCAAACAATCAAGCAGCCAACCGGACGCTCCACATCTTCCGAGGTCGGCGCCGATCGATGCTTACGGCAATGGCGGCTTTGCCTTCGCCGAGATGTCGCATCGCGGATCGCTCCTGTGCCTGCCGGACGCGATCTGGGCGTGGCCGGTAACCAAGCCTGCCGAGATCGACGAGGAATCGCTGACCCGTGTCTTCGCGGCCGCGAATGTCATCGATACTCTGATCGTCGGCACGGGTACGGATGTCTGGGTACCTCCCAGGGGCCTTCGCGAGGCGTTGCGCGCGGTCGGTGTCGTGATGGACGCCGATGCAGACTGGACCGGCGATCCGCACCTACAACATCATGATCGGCGAAAGGCGGCGCGTCGCGGCGGCGCTGATCGCGGTGCCATGAGCGATGCTGCCGCACAGCAAGGAGGCGGCCGGCTTCTGCGCCGATTTGGTTCGCTCGCACGATTTTACCCGCTATGCATCGACGCTGTTCGTGCCTGGCCCGGAGCGCCGCGCGCTGCTGGCGCTTATATGCCTTCAATGTCGAGATATCGCGTGTCCACATGCAAGTTAGCCAGCCTTTGCCGGGCGAAATGCGCCTGCAATGGTGGAGCGACATGCTGGCCGGCAAGAGCCATGGCGGCGTCGAGGGCAATCCGGTCGCCGCCGAATTATCGCTGGCGATCCGGACCTGCGAGTTTGCCGGTCGAGCGGCTGTCGCGCCTGATCGACGAGCATCAGTTCGATCTCTACAACGATCCCATGCCGACCATGGCGGCGCTGGAAGGCTACATCAACGACACCTCGTCGGCGTTGTTTTCGCTGGCAGCCGCGGTCTTGGGACACTCGTCCGGGGAGGTCGAGCATCTCGCGCGCCACGCCGGACTCGCGCAGGGCATGGCGCAGGTAATGGCTTCGTTGCCGCTCGACGCATCGCGGCGGCAATTGTTTGTCCCGCAGCAAGTGCTGGCGAACCATGGCTGCGGGATCGAGGAGGTCTTTGCCGGCAAGGAAACACCAAACGTGCGCGCTGCCTTGGATCAGGTGCTCGGCGAGGCGCGGGAGCACTTGAAGACCGCCTTTGCCTTGCTTGCAAGCGTCCCGCCGGAAGCGCGGCCGGCGTTCCTGCCGCTGGCGCAGGTCCGACGCGACCTCAGGCGGATGTCGCGCGCTGACAACGATCCCTTCGTGCCGCGGCCAGCGCCGCGGTTGCGGACCTTATGGACCTTGTGGCGGGCATCGAGGGCGCGCCCATTTCGACCGTGAAGGTGTACGATCATTCGATGATGAAATGGCTCCAGTGGTCATACCCGCGAAGCCGGACAGCCGTCACGAGAAATCAATTGAAGCTGACCACGGAAGATGAATCAACCGCCCCCGCGGTTGATGACGTCGGGTGAGATCGGCAGCGCCAAATCGGTGGACTCGAAATTGAACCGGTCCCGCAAATTCTTGCGCCGTTCCAGAATGGTTTTCAGGAATGCGCGATCCGTCTCATTCCTCATCATCGGTTCGATCAGATCGAGCTGGTTGGTCGCGACAAGTTGCAGGATTTCGGTTCGAGGTTTGCCGCCAGCGTCGCGCGGCAGGGCCTGCACCACCTGGATATGCTCCGGCGGTTTTGGGCCGTTCGCCGCCGCAAGTTCGGTTTGCAGTTGCGCTTCGAGAGCGGGCGATCGGCTTCGACAAAGGCATAAAGCCCGACGCCCGAGCGGCGATCGGCAAACGCGACAATGGCCGCATCGCGGACGGCGGGATTTCTCCTGATCAGATCCGATCAGCACCGGCGCGTCATTGACGAGCCGCCGGCCGCCGCCTTCGCGATCGGTGAAATTGAACAGGCCGCGGGTGATGGCGCGATATACCTTCTTGCCGGTTGCCAGCCAGATGCTGGCGACCAGCGATTTGCGCGCGAGAACATTGCGTTCCTTCGGCGTCAGCGCCGATGGCGCGTAGCTGCGCTTGTGCTTCAGCAGATGTCGAAGGTCCTCGTAGGCGGCGATCCGGAACAGCCGGCCGCGCGTCCGGAAGCAGGCCGCGAGCTGGAAGTCGGTGAGATAGGCGCGGCCGTCGCGGCCAACGAGCCAGTTCTGTTCCTTGGCGAGATCATTGTGGCAGATGCCGGCGCGATGCAGCTTGCGCAACGCCCGCTTGGCGGATCGGAAATAGGCGACGTCGTCGAACGGCTTCGCCAGATGCAGCGCCACGCCGTCGATGAAGCCGCGCACCAGCGCCTGTCGGCCGGCCCACAGCAGTTCGGGTCCGACATTGAGGTCGCGCGCCAAATGCCAGCGCGCGGCGCTCACGCATGAACAGATGCCGCGCCGGCAGATAAGACCACCACGGCACCTGATCGATCCGGCGCAGCACCGCATCGACTTCGCCATCTGCCTTCCGAAAGCGGCCGCGCTCGACCGTGGAAAACACGTCGCGCTTGAGCAATACGCCTTCGGTCCATCGCGCCGACAGAACTTCGGCGTCATCCCTGTGGCAAACTCATGAAATGCTCACGCCGCCGCCGCTACCCGCAGATGGTCGGCAATCCAGCGATCGAGATCCGCCAGCGCGCGGGCGCTGATGGCCCGTCGTTTTGCGATCGACTTTTCGTTGCCGCGCAGACGCGTTCCGTCGGGGCTTTCGGGTTGGCGGG
The DNA here is from genome assembly GCA_963722265.1 of uncultured Alphaproteobacteria bacterium. GTDB lineage: Bacteria > Pseudomonadota > Alphaproteobacteria > Rhizobiales > Xanthobacteraceae > Bradyrhizobium. The sequence continues at coordinate 1,170,418 of CAVRKR010000009.1, forward strand.
CTGGCGAGCGGTGGAAACAACCCGAAATTGATGTTCATCGGTTGGAACGAGCGCGGACCGCTATCGATGGTTTCGATGTGGCCGCCGGTGATGTGGCCGAGCAGCGATCCAAGCGCCGTCGTCGCAGGCGGCGGCGGCAGCGACCGGCCGCGCGCATCGGCGGCGGCATAAGAGGCCCGCGATCAGCCCGATGCTTGCGGACTCCACATAGCCCTCACAGCCCGTCATCTGACCGGCAAAGCGCAATCGCGGCGCGGCGCGCAGGCGCAACTGCGCATCGAGAAGCTTCGGCGAGTTCAGGAAGGTGTTGCGATGCAGGCCGCCGAGTCTTGCGAATTCGGCATTCTCAAGCCCGGGGATCATGCGGAAGATGCGCTGCTGCGCGCCATATTTCAGCTTGGTCTGGAATCCGACCATGTTGTAGAGCGTGCCGAGCTTGTTGTCCTGACGCAGCTGCACGATGGCGTAGGCCTTCACGGTTGGATCGTGCGGGTTGGTCAAGCCGACCGGCTTCATCGGCCCGTGACGCAGCGTCTCGGGGCCGCGCTCGGCCATCACTTCGATCGGCAGGCAGCCGTCGAAGTAGGGCGTATTGGTCTCCCACTCCTTGAAATCGGTCTTTTCGCCCGCGATCAGCGCGGCGACGAAGGCGTCGTATTGCGCTCTGCGTCATCGGGCAATTGATGTAATCGGCGCCGGTGCCGCCGGGGCCGGTCTTGTCGTAGCGCGACTGAAACCACGCCACCGACATGTCGATGGAATCTCGATGCACGATCGGGCGCGATCGCGTCGAAAAACGCCAGCGCGTTCTCGTCGGTCAGGTCGCGAATGGCTTCGGCCAGCGGCGCGGAGGTGAGGGGACCGGTCGCGACGATGACGTTGTCCCATTCAGCCGGCGGCAGGCCGGCGATTTCGGCGCGCCGCAGCTCGATCAGGGGATGGTCATGCAGCGCCTTGGTGACTGCGGCGGAAAATCCGTCGCGGTCGACGGCCAACGCGCCGCCGGCCGGCACCTGGTTGGCGTCGGCGGCGCGCATGATCAGCGAGCCCAGCCGGCGCATTTCGGCGTGCAGCAGCCCGACCGCGTTATTGGCGGCATCATCGGAGCGAAACGAGTTCGAACATACGAGTTCGGCAAGGCCGTCGGTGCGATGCGCTTCGGTCATCCGGTGGGGGCGCATCTCGTGCAGAACGACGCGAATGCCGGCATTCGCGACCTGCCAGGCCGCTTCCGAGCCGGCGAGGCCGCGCGCCGACGATGTGCACGGTATGCGATGAGGAATTGGTGCCTGTCATGCGGCACAGAGGTAGCGCGTTTCGCAGCAGAGTGGAATGCGCGGCAGCCTTTGAATACGACAACGCCCGCAGCTTGGCGGGCGTTGTCCGTCTCGAATGTCAGCTGATCGGCTTATCAGCCGTTGATAGTTCCCGGCTGCAACGCGCGGAATATCCGAGCGATCAAGGCCGATGTCGGCCAGTTCGCGATCGCTGAGCTGGGACAATTCGGCGACATTGCGCTGATAGTCCCGGAACGCCTGGATCATGCGAATGAGCGAGAGCAACATGGTAGTCTCCTTGTATTCAGATTCAGCTCTTGCAGAGAGCTTCATCATTGAAATGAATATAGGTCAGAATTTCGCGGTGCAGAAGGTCCGATGCTGCGGTGCAGCTAATCTTAAATCGCATGGCTCTCGTAGGAGATGATTAACCCTTCGGCATAGCTGCCCGATACATCATCGCGACGTGGCAGCGCCAACTCCGGATTTAACAAAATCGTCGCATACTACTGAGTTTTCAGCCTCGGAGTGCCATCTACCGGCGTCGAAGACGTGTGAACCGGATCGCCATTTGCCGAGCGAGGGTTTGCAGGGATCGGCGCTCGGCGCTCACCTTTTTCAGCCCGAATGGTCTTCTACCCATGCGTGATTCGCATGTAGAATATATGAATTATTATTCATACTATGGGTTTAGGGCATATGGGCGAGCTGGCTCGCGAAATAGCCGATCGTCCTGCGCGTAAACCTCGCTCTTGTTCCATTGCTGGAGCACCGCGAAATTCGCGCTGCCGGGCTCCCAGTCCTTGCCGCGCTGCCAGCCATAGCTGGCGAGGAAATTGGCGGTCGAGGCCAGCACATCGGGCGCGCTGCGCAAGAGGTCGCGGCGGCCATTGGCGTCGAAATCCACGGCGTATTTGATGTAGGACGACGGCATGAACTGGGTCTGGCCGATTTCGCCGGCCCAGGCGCCGCGCATTTCCGACGGCGCGAGGTCGCCGCGCTCGATGATGCGCAAGCGCATCCATCAGTTCGCTCCGGAACATCTCCGCGCGCCGGCAATCATAGGCCAGCGTCGCCAGCGAGCGCAGCGTCGGGAATTTTCCGGTATTGACGCCGAAATCGGTCTCCAGTCCCCAGATCGCGACCAGCACCTCGCCGGGCACGCCGTAGGCTTCCTCGATGCGCGAAAGCACCGAGCCATATTGCTTCAGCATATTGGAGCCGCGCGCAAGCCGCGGCGGGACCATGCGGCCGGAGAACTCTTCGAAGCTCTGATTGAAAACCTTTTGCGAGCGATCGCGCGAGAGCACGCTCTGATCGAGCGTCACGCCGTTCAGGCCGGAGGTGATGGCCGCCTGGGAAATGCCCTTCGCCGCGGCCTCCGTCTTGAAATCGTCGAGCCAGGCCTGAAAGCTGCCGGTGCCGCAGGGCGCCGCACCGCGCTGCGGCCGCCGATATCGCAAGGACGGCGCTCACCGCGAGGAGCGCAGCGGAGGATCACCGAATTTCGCACAGAATCGCTTCGCTCTTGGAGGACGGTGCGCGCTCGATATGTCGGGGGCAACCGCGGCCAAAACAAGGCTTTCGGCGAAGGCGGGCGCGCACGGCAACATCGGCGACTGCGCCGCCGCCGTCAACTCCCTGCCAAATCCGGCGGCCCTCGCCGAACCGTCCCTCAGCGGCCTTCAGCCCTCGGCGCCATCCTTGCGCCGCCACGGAAACAGGTTGGCCGGGAAATCGGCCGCCGGGCGCCGTTCGCGCGGCGGGCGGGGCGGGATCGGGCCGCAGATTCGGATCCGGCGCGATCACCTTGCGATAGAGATGCCAGGTCGCGTGACCGAGCAGCGGTATCACGATGGCAAGGCCGAGGAAGAACGGCAGCGATCCCGCCACCAGCAGCGCGGCGACGATCAGTCCCCAGGCCGCCATCGTCACCGGATTTCTTGCCGCCACGCGAAGCGAGGTGACCATCGCCTCGCCGGCGCCGGCGTGACGGTCGAGCATCAGCGGGAAGGAAACCACGCTGATGCAAAGCGCCACCAGCGCAAACAGGAAGCCGACGCCGCAGCCGACGACGATCAGCCACCAGCCCTGCGGTGTCGTCAGCACGCGCTGCACAAAGTCGGGAATGTCCGCGGCGCGCCTGCATAGCCGAACGCCGCGACATAAATCGCCTGCGCGGTCGCCACCCAGGTCACGAACAGCGCCAGCAACAGCGTGCCGAGCCCGAGCATGGCGCCGAATGACGGCGAACGCAGCACGTCGAGGGCATCCCAGGCAGACGGCTCTTCGCCACGCTCGCGGCGGCGGCTGAGTTCATAAAGACCGAGTGCTGCGAACGGGCCGAGCAGGGCAAAGCCCGCGGCCAGCGGAAACAGCAGCGGCAGAACCGAATAGCCGAGCACGGCGCGCGCCAGCACCAGCCCAAGCACCGGATAGATCACGCAGAGGATGATGGCGTGGCTTGGAACCGCCTTGAAATCCTCCCAGCCAAGCCGCAGCGCTTCGATGCAGATCGGAAAGGCTGATGCTTGCGGATGACAGGCGTCGATGCGGTATCTTGCGCTGGCTGAGCCAGTGGCGTGGCATTGCCAGAGTATGGTGTGGCCATGGTCGCTATCTCCCTTGACGCAGCGGTCCGCCTTTCGCGCCGCTAGCGGACGAGCGGGACCGTCTGCAAAAATGATCACGATCAGGCCAGACGCGAAAGACAAGGAAACCAAAACTGGCCATGTCGCGAACTGAACTTCAAGCGTACTCCGATTTGCCGCCGCTGTCGCTCACGCTTGAGTGACTGCTGACGTTGTCGCAGCGTTCGACGGACGGCTGCGTCATGCCGCCGTCATTCTGCCGCAGTTAAGCTGATGCTCTGCGTCTGCTCTGCATTGGCAGCTGCCGGGCGACTAAGCTTTACGGCGATCCGGTCGGCGCTGCCGGCAATTGAGAAACTGCTGTTCAAGCCTTCACACGATCTACCGGTTAATTGGGAGCAGATCGATGAGTATTTTCGGAAAAATCATGAGCGCGATCTTCGGCACCAAGGCGGATGCCGCCCCGGCAAGCGGCGGCGCGGCTGCAGCTCGCACCGGCGGCGCATCGGCCGTCGGCTGTCCGGCCGCGCCGGCGCAAACCGTCGATGTCGCGCCGATCCTGGACAAGGCGGTCGCGGCCAAGAAGGAGAAGCTGGAATGGCGTACGTCGATCGTCGATCTGATGAAGGCGCTCGACATCGATTCCAGTTTGGCGCGCGCAAGGAGCTGGCAAAGGAACTCGGCTATACCGGCGACACCAATGATTCCGCGAGCATGAACATCTGGCTGCACAAGCAGGTGATGGCGAAACTTGCGGCCAATGGCGGCAAGCTGCCCGCCGACGTCAAGTGGTGACAGTCCATTCTGCCCAACCGAAAAGGCCCGCTCTGTCGCGGGCCTTTTTTCATGGCGCGGCGCAACCGCCTTCATCGGCTTGCCCGGCATGGGGCACGGGGCTAGAAACCCATCCCGGAGCGACCAGCCACGAATCGGAGCACAGCCATGGATACCGTCGATCGCAGGGCCCTTCTTGCATCGGGCGCACTGGCATTGGCGGGCGCGGCGACGCCAACCGGTTCGGCGCAGGCGCAGTCGGACACGAGACCGATCTTCGACGTTCCTGCGATCACGATCCCCATCGCCGGCGAGAAGGGCGTATTTCCGGTGCGCCGCATCTATTGCATCGGCCGCAACTACGCCGCGCACGCGATCGAACGCGGCTCTGATCCCAGCCGCGAACCGCCGTTCTTTTTCCAGAAACCGACCGATGCGATCCAGTATGTCGCGATCGGCGAGGTGGCGGATCATCCTTATCCGTCGCTGACCAAGAACTATCACCATGAAGTCGAACTGGTGGCGGCGCTGAAGTCGGGCGGCACCAATATCGCGCCGGAGAAGGCGCTCGATCACGTCTACGGCTATGCGCTCGGCCTCGACATGACCCGGCGCGACCTTCAGAACGGCATGGCGGCCGAAAAGAAGCCGTGGGAGATCGGCAAGAGCTTCGACCACGCCGCCGTCATCGGCCCGATCCATCCCGCGACCAAGACGGGACATTTCGCCAGGGGCGCGATCTCGCTTGCCGTCAATGGCACGGTGCGGCAGGCTTCCGATCTCGACAAGATGATCTGGAGCGTCGCCGAGCAGATCGCCAAACTGTCGGAGGCGTTCGAGCTGAAAGCCGGCGACATCATCTATTCCGGCACGCCGGAGAATGTCGGCCCGGTGGTGAAGGGCGACGTGCTGTTGTGCAAGCTCGAGGGCTTGCTGGACATGTCGATCCGGATCGTGTGAGCCGCTCCGCCGTCGTCCCTGCGAAGGCAGGGACCTATAACCACGACCGCCGATGAGTGGCGCGGCTGGTGCATTGGCGTCGCGCGTCCCCACAAAGGTCCCGGAGTATGGGTCCCTGCTTTCGCAGGGACGACCGCATGGAAGCAGCGCGCTCATCCCGTCATGTCCGCGTATTCGGCATGCTTGCGCAAATAATCCACCACAAAATCGCAGCCGGCGATCACCTTGCGCCCGTCGGCGCGGATCAGTGCCAGCGCGCCTTCGACCAGTTCCGAGGCGATGCCGTGGCCGCGCAAGGCGCGCGGCGTCTCGGTATGGGTGATGATGACCGCCGAGGGCGTCAGGCGGTAATTGGCAAAGGCGACCCCGCCTTCGACATCGAGCTCGAAACGGCTTAGCGCCTTGTTGTCGCGGACGATCGTCATGGCTGGCTTCCTGTCCAAGGGATTCTTCAATGACTTCATCCAACTACGTGAACCCGGCGACGCATAAGCGCGACCAAGTCGAGATGGTCCCCCTCACGGAGATCGCAGAGATGCGGATGTCGAGCCCACTTTCGTTTTCGTTCGTTCTGGCGATGCTGACGCTTGCCCAGCCGGCGGCGGCTGCGGAAGGCGAGGCGAACTGGCAAGGCTGTGTCGGGTCGTTGACCAAGCCGGACGATCGCATTGCGGCGTGCTCCGCCGTGATCGACGCCAAGGTCGAGACCGGCCCAAAGCTGGCCGGCGCCTTCTGCAACCGCGGCTATGCCTTCACCGAAAAGCAGCAGCTCGAGCGCGCACTCGCGGACCTCGACGACGCGATCCGAATCGATCCGGCCTCGGCCTGTGCCCATACCAACCGGGGTCGGGTCTACGCCTTTCAGCGCGATTTCGACCGCGCGACGGCCGACTATGACGAAGCGATCCGAATCAATCCTTCCTTTGCCCTCGCCTACAACAACCGCGGCGACCTTCGCTTCGGCAGAGGCGACGTCGATGGCGCGATCTCCGATTTCAACCTGGCGATCAAGTCCAATCCCAAACTGGCGATTGCCTATGGCAATCGCGGCTATGCCTTTTCGCGCAAGCACGACTTTGCGCGTGCGATCCAGGACTTCACCACGGAGATCAAGCTTTCGCCCGACGTGCTCTCCTATATCAACCGCGGCGATGCTTATGCCCAATCCGATCAGCTCGACCGCGCGGCCAGCGATTATGCCGAGGTCATCAAAATGGCGCCCGAGGATGCGCGCGGCTGGCGCAATCGCGGCATGATCCGCCTGTTCCAGGGCGACAACAAAGGCGGTCTCGCCGACTACGACAAGGCGCTGCAATACGACCCGGCCGATTCCGCTTCCTGGAACAACCGCGGCCAGGCCAGGCTGCGGTTGGGTGACAAGCGAGGTGCGATCGCGGATTTTAGGAAGGCGCTCCAGCTCAGCCCCGATTTGCGCTCGGCGCGGGACAGCCTGCAAAAACTTGGCGCGCTTTAACCGTTGCGAAGCAGTCTCAGCCGTCACGTCCTCAGAGTCTGACTGCAGATGCGGCCAGCAAAACAAGGCCTCTAATACCGGCTCCAGAACAGCATGAATCGGCGTATTTATTACCGGAGAATGCGGTCGATGGGGGAGTTGTTTTCGGGATTTGAGGTGTGATTCGCTGTGACCATCTGATTCGGGAGGAGCAGATGGTCAAATGCAATAAAGCCGAGGTCCGGCGGCTCCAGACGGCGCTGCGATGGAAGCTCCCGTCGACGCAGCGAGAGCGCATCCAGATGGTGCTGCTGCGCGAGGGCGGGATGACGCAGCCGGCGATTGCGGCGGCCATGGGCGTTTCGCTGAGCACAGTAAACCGCGCGCATATGGCTTACGATGACGGGGGCATAAAGGCACTCAAGCCCAGGGCGAACGGCGGACGCAAGCGCGAGAACATGACCTTGGCCGAGGAAAAGACCTTGCTGGCGCGTTTTGCCCATGCTGCAGGAGCCGGCGAGTTGTTGAACATCCACGATCTCAAGACGGCTTACGAAGAGGCGATCGGGCACCCGACCAGTGACAGCACGGTGTACAATCTGCTGCATCGGCATGGCTGGCGTAAGCTGATGCCGCGTCCGTTCCATCCCAAGCGGAACCTTGCGGCGCAAGACGCCTTTAAAAAAACGGCTTTCGTGATGCTGTAAGGAAGGCCAAGCGGGCGGCGGCCAAGCGCGGTCGTCGCTTACGTGTCATGTTCGCCGACGAAGCGCGTTTCGGACGCATGAACCGCCCGCGGCCTTGCTGGGCTCCAACTGGTGTCAGACCCGAGGTCGCCGCGCAACTCATTCGCCAATACATCTACCTATACGGCGCGGTCTGCCCCAAGGATGGAAAGTGCGTCTATCTGATCATGCCCGCATCGGATACTGTCTGCTTCCAGATCTACCTCGACGTTCTATCCAGAAAGTACCGCAGGCAACACATTCTCCTGGTTCTCGACGGTGCCCCCAACCATCAGTGCGGCTTGCTCGCGGTCCCCGACAACATCTCGCTTCTGTTCCTGCCACCCTATTCGCCGGAGTTGAACCCGAAGGAGAACCTCTGGGACGAAATCCGCGAAAAGATATTCAAGAACCTCGCCCTCAAATCCATCAACGCCGTGCGTGCAAAACTCAGGGAGGCAGTTCTCTACATCGAGCGCAATCCAGAGCTCGTCAAATCCGTCACAGCTTTCCCTTACATTGCCAAGTCAATCTGATATGGAGGCGGTATAAGACCGTCATTCCGGGGCGATGCCAACGGGTCCGCGCAAAGCGCGGCCCGATGACAGGCTCCGCATCGAACTTCGATGTGCACTTGCACATCGGAGAATCTCGAGATTCCGGGTCTGGTGCTGCGCACCATCCCGGAATGACGCCGAATATCATTGGCCGCATTTGCAGTCAGACTTTAAGAAGATCCGCATATTCGGCGTGCTTGGCGATATAGGCTTTGACGAACTCGCATTGCGCGACCACCTGCAACCCTTCGCCCCGCACCTGGTCGAGCGCGCCCTTGATCAGCTTCGAGCCGATGCCCTTGCCGCCGAGTTCAGGCGGCACCTCGGTGTGGATGAAGGTGATGACGTCGCCGGCGATTTTGTAATAGGTCGCGGCGAGATGGCCGTCGACCGTGAGTTCGAAGCGGTGATGGGCTTTGTTGTTGACGATGTCAGTCATGGCTCCAAAGTCCGGGTCATGGTCACACCACTTCCTTCAGGGATTCGTTGAGCAGGCCGCGGATCGACCAGGCTTCGCCGTCGATGGTGCCCGAGATATCGTCGATTTTCCATTTCCCGTCCTCGCGGACGAAGTTGTAGCGGATGGTATTGTCGGAAACCTTGAAGCGCAGCAAATGCCCGGTAATGGTGACGGCAATGACGGCCTTGTCCGCCTCCTTCTTCTCCGCCTCGACCTTGAACGATTTCACATCCGGCTCTTGCGAATTGGTGACGGGATCGAAATCGATCGGCGGCACGTCATCCTTCGGCGTATGGGCGTCGGCCTTGGCCCATAATTCGATCAGCGATTTGGAAAGATATTTGGCTTTCGCCGCCTTGTTCTCGATGATGAAGGTGCCGCCGCCGTCGCCCTTGCCCTTGGCCGCGCGCGTGTAGATCGCGTTGATGATGGCGACGGGATCGTTGGGGGAGGGCTGTGCGGCGCCGGCGCGGCGGGCCGCTGTACCCGCAAGCAAACCGGTCAGGCCCAAACCCGTCAGACCAGTGAGAAAAAGCGTACGCCGGGTAATCATGCCGATCCTCATGTCACTTTGACTCGCTTATAAACCCCGTCATATCAGGCGCAAGCGCGATCGGGCCCGGTTCTGTCACGTCTGCCATTGACAAACGCATCAACAAACCTTCGTGAATCCGGTTCAAGCTTGCGGTACAATCCGCCGATCCGGACTGCCCGCTCTCCGTTTCGCAAGAGGAATTTCGTCATGCAGATCATTATCACTATCCTCGGTGTCGTTCTGCTGATCGTCGCCGGCGTTTATTTCCTGCTGCCGGCCGATCAGTTGCCGGTTTTCTTCCCCGGTCATGAAGCCGGCCTGACGCATGTGCACACCAAGCATGGCATGGTCGCTGGTGTCGCCGGCGTCGTGCTGCTGGCGACGGGGTGGTGGCTGGGACGAAACTGAACGGCTATGCGCGTATTTTCTCTCCGTCATTCCGGGGCGATGCCAACGGGTCCGCGCAAAGCGCGGCCCGATGACAGGCTCCGCATCGAGCTACGATGCGCAATTGCACATCGTAGAATCTCGAGATTCCCCGATGCGCAATTGCGCATCTGAGGTCTGGTGCAAATGCACCATCCCGGAATGACGTGCGCACGCAATTGGGCGTTCTCGCGACGCGATCGGCGCCCTCGTTTTTTCGAGGGTATCAAGCATCACTCGGGCGCCGAAAACGCCGGGTGCGCAGCCGCATCCGCAGATGGAGTAACGGGCCGCGGGGCCTTCAGGCAAGCCGCGCTAGCTACGGCGCCGTTTGATGGCGCGCGTCGCGCGGCTTGCTTGGAAGGCAGGCGGTCGTCCCTCACACTGATGGTGTAACGGAGTCGAGGATAGGCCTCGCTCCAAGCATCAAGGAGGGACGACCATGGACTATTATGCAGGAATCGACGTGTCATTGGAATGCTCAAGCGTGTGCGTTGTCGACGCCAGCGGCAAGATCGTCCGGGAGGCCAAGGTGGCGAGCGAACCGGAAGCGTTGATAGCTTGGATCGGCTCGCTCGGGTTTGGGCTCGCCAGGATTGGACTTGAGGCAGGGCCGCTGTCGCAATGGCTCTATGCGGCCATGAAGGAGGCGGGTCGCGCGATATCTTGACGCGGTTGGGAGCCCGTCGGCGGATTTTCTTTCCTATTCGCACGGTGAGGGGTTCATGCGCTTCTTCCAGGAACGCTGCCAGCGGCAAGGCATCTTCATCTTCGACGAGCCTGAATCGGCGCTGTCGCCGGCGCGCCAGATGGAATTCTTGAAACTGATGCGGCGGATGGAGGAATCCACGATTTGCCAGGTCGTGATGGCCACGCATTCGCCCATGCTGATGGCCTATCCGAATGCGCGGCTGTTGCGGCTGACGAAATACGGGCTTGATCCCGTCACGGTCGAGCAGACGGATCACTTCAAGATCATGCGCGAGTTTTGTGATGACCCGGCAAGCTTTGTAGAAGGGGTGATGGCGGAGTGATGGACCTGTAGGGTGGGTAGAGCGGAGCGAAACCCACCAACGGTGAACACGATGGGTATCGCAAGAGCCCAACCCATCCAAAAAGCTGCTGATGAACCGACCTTGCCCGCGTTCCCCGGATGCTGCGCAATACGCCGCGATAGCGGCGTGGTGCGCTGCTGATCCGGGGTCCAATGATGCTCGCGTCGGCCTAATCGCCTTTGTATGGGTCCCGGCGCTGCGAAGCAGCGTTGCACGCTGCGTCGCGTCCGGGACACGAGAAGTTCGCAGGATGGGCGGAGCGCAGCGATACCCATGGGGTCCCGCATTGAAACTGGAGATTTTTGTGATGAACGAATGGATGTCCTTGGCAGTATCATGGTTGCCGTTCCTGTTGCTCATAGCGCTTTGGTTCTGGTTTGCGCGCACCAGCGGGATGCGGGCGCGTGGATCGTCGGGCGCGACAATGATCGAGCTCTATGAGCAGCAGGTCGCCGAGACGCGGCGGATGAACGTCATCCTGGAGCGCATCGCGGCATCGCTGGAGAAGCGCGGGTGAGTGGATCGAGAGCCAAAGTTAGAGCTACGGCTCCCACACCGTCTGCTCGGTCCAGCCGAGTTCGCTGAATTCTGCCGCACGCAGGTGTCGCTCATCAATCGCGAAGAATTCATCCAGTTGCGGAGGTGCGGCATCCGTTCCCGAAAGCATGCAGTGGGCCTGCCCTCGGTGATGGATTTGATGCTGGAACAGATGCATCAATAGACGATCGCGTCGTTCGGTCTGTACCCGCGTATCGCGATTGATTTGAACTACGTCGTTGAGACTGTCCGCGGTCAGGGTCTCGCAGACCTTGATCAGACGCCGATCGACCGCGGATTGCTCACGCCGGAGATCGGCAACAGTCGGGCACGGCACTGGGTTCTCCCAAGCTTTCGGCCCCAGCCATCCGCCTTCGAGGGCATCAACGTAAAACCGATCGATGACCAGGATGTGATTGAGAGTCTTCTGCAGGCTTGGGAAGAAACCCATGCGGACCGCCTCGAACTCGGTCTGAAGCAGTTTCTGGCACGCGACCAACAAACGATGGTTCGCCCAATCATTGTTATAAGCAAACGCCCGAAAGGTCTGAACGATGCTGGCGGACATCGTGATCTCCGAAATTGCGGCGCTTACTCCGCCGCCTCGCTCGTGCCCCCGCCGCTCTTCCGCCGCTTCCCGACCTTCGCCAGCACCGGCGCCAAAAATTTGCCCGTATAGCTGCGCGGCGCCTTGACGATGTCCTCCGGCGGGCCCCAGGCGACGATTTCGCCGCCGCCGTCGCCGCCTTCGGGGCCGAGGTCGATCACCCAGTCGGCGGTCTTGATCACTTCGAGATTGTGCTCGATCACGACCACCGTGTTGCCCTGCGCCACCAGCTCGTGCAGCACTTCCAGCAGCTTCTTCACGTCGTGGAAATGCAGGCCCGTGGTCGGCTCGTCCAGGATGTAGAGCGTGCGGCCGGTGGCGCGCTTTGACAGTTCCTTGGCGAGCTTGACGCGCTGGGCTTCGCCGCCGGACAGCGTCGTGGCCTGCTGGCCGACATGGATGTAATCGAGACCGACGCGGTGCAGCGTCTTGAAGGTCTCGCGCACGCGCGGCACCGCCTTGAAGAATTCGGCGGCTTCCTCGACCGTCATGTCGAGCACGTCGGCAATCGACTTGCCCTTGAACAGCACTTCCAGCGTCTCGCGGTTGTAGCGCTTGCCCTTGCAGACGTCGCAGGTGACGTAGACGTCGGGCAGAAAGTGCATCTCGATCTTGATGACGCCGTCGCCCTCGCAGGCCTCGCAGCGGCCGCCCTTGACGTTGAAGGAGAAGCGCCCGGGCTCGTAGCCGCGCGCTTTGGCTTCGGGGAGCCCGGCGAACCATTCGCGGATCGGCGTGAACGCGCCGGTATAGGTCGCGGGGTTCGAGCGCGGGGTGCGGCCGATCGGCGACTGGTCGATGTCGATGATCTTGTCGATATGCTCCAGCCCCTCGATGCGGTCGTGGGGTGCGGCGCCTTCGCTGGCGTTGTTGAGCTTGCGCGCGATCGCCTTGTAGAGCGTGTCGATCAGCAGCGTCGACTTGCCGCCGCCGGAGACGCCGGTGACGCAGGTGAACAGCCCCAGCGGAATTTCCGCCGAGACGTTTTTCAGGTTGTTGCCGCGCGCGTTGACGACCTTGATGGTGCGGCGATGGTTCGGCGGCCGGCGCTCGGGGATTTCGACCGACAATTCGCCGGTGAGATATTTTCCGGTCAGCGAGTTCGGATTGTGCATGATGTCGGCGGGCGTGCCCTGGGCGACGATCTCGCCGCCATGCATGCCGGCGCCGGGACCGATGTCGAGCACATGATCGGCCAGGCGGATCGCGTCCTCGTCGTGCTCGACCACGATCACGGTATTGCCGAGGTCGCGCAGCCGCTTCAGCGTATCCAATAGCCGCGCATTGTCGCGCTGGTGCAGGCCGATCGAGGGCTCGTCCAGCACATAGAGCACGCCGGTCAGGCCCGAGCCGATCTGCGAGGCCAGCCGGATGCGCTGGCTTTCGCCGCCGGACAGGGTGCCCGAGGCGCGCGACAGCGTCAGGTAATTGAGGCCGACATCGAGCAGGAACGACAGCCGCTCGCGGATCTCCTTCAGCACGCGCGCGGCGATCTCGTTCTGCTGCGCGTTGAGCGCCTTCGGCACGGTCTCGAACCATTCGCCGGCGCGGCGCACCGAAAGCTCGGAGATTTCGCCGATATGCTTGCCGGCGATCTTGACGCACAGCGCCTCCGGCTTCAGGCGATAGCCGTGGCAGGCCTCGCAGGGAACGTCGGAGAAATATTTCGCCAGTTCCTCGCGCGCCCACTCGCTTTCGGTCTCGCGGTAGCGGCGGTTGATATTGGTGATGACGCCCTCGAACGGCTTCTTGGTGTCGTAGGAGCGCACGCCGTCTTCATAGGAGAATTTGATCTCGTCCTCGCCGGAGCCGTGCAGGATCGCGTCTTGCGTCTTCTTCGGCAGGTCCTTCCACTTGGTGTCGAGGGTGAACTTGTAGAATTTGGCGAGCGCCGTCAGCGTCTGGACGTAATAGGGCGACGAGGATTTCGCCCAGGGCGCGATCGCGCCCTTGCGCAAGGTCAGTCTCCTTGTCGGGAATGACGAGGTCTTCGTCGATATGCTGCTCGACGCCGAGCCCGCCGCAGGCCGGGCAGGCGCCGTAGGGGTTGTTGAAGGAAAACAGCCGCGGCTCGATCTCGGGAATGGTGAAGCCGGAAACCGGGCAGGCGAACTTTTCCGAGAACAGGATCCGCTCCGGTCCGCTCTTGTCGTGGATTTTCGCCGTCTTCTTCTTGTCCTCGGCCGCGGGTGTGGCCGGCGCGTCGGCATATTCGATCACCGCAAGCCCCTCGGCGAGCTTCAGCGCGGTCTCGAAACTTTCGGCCAGCCGCTGGCCGATATCGGCCCGCACCACGATGCGGTCCACCACCACGTCGATGTCGTGCGGGAATTTCTTGTCGAGGACGGGCGCTTCCGCGAGTTCATGGAAGGTGCCGTCGATCTTGACCCGCTGAAATCCCTTCTTGAGATATTCGGCGAGCTCTTTGCGGTATTCGCCCTTGCGGCCGCGCACGACCGGGGCCAGCAGATAGAGCCGCGTGCCCTCGGGCAGCGCCAGCACGCGGTCGACCATCTGCGAGACGATCTGGCTCTCGATCGGCAGGCCCGTGGCGGGCGAATAGGGCACGCCGACGCGCGCCCACAACAGCCGCATGTAGTCGTAGATCTCGGTCACGGTGCCGACGGTCGAGCGCGGATTCTTCGAGGTGGTCTTCTGCTCGATCGAGATCGCCGGCGACAGCCCGTCGATCTGGTCGACGTCCGGCTTCTGCATCATCTCCAGGAACTGGCGCGCATAGGCCGACAGCGACTCGACGTAACGCCGCTGACCCTCGGCATAGATGGTGTCGAAGGCGAGCGAGGATTTGCCGGAGCCGGACAGGCCCGTGAACACCACGAGCCTGTCGCGGGGAATCTCGACGTCGATGTTCTTGAGATTGTGCTCGCGCGCGCCGCGAATAGTGATCGCGCGCAGACTGCTCGCACTTTGTTGGCGCTTCGCCTTCAGCATTTCATCCATAGCGGCATTTCCAGGTGCGCCGATACGCGCAGGTTCAGCGCGCGCCTCGCCGGAAAGCGGAGATCGGACGCCAGTGGGTAGGCTCGGAACATAGGAAGAACGGCAGGGGATTTCCAGTGCTTCGAACAAGCCATCAACGGTTTGTTGGAATACTCCGGCCCAATGGCAGGAGCCGGCAGCAGCAGGCACAGAAAAGGCCGGCGCAGGGCCGGCCTTTTCAATCTTCAATGTCTGGTCGCGATCAGTATTTCGCAACCACCGGACCGCCGAACGTGTAGTTCACGCGGACCGTGCCCATGTCGACATCCTGCTTGATGCTCATGGTGCGGTCGAAAGCGCCAGTGACGTTGATGAGGTTGGCGCTGCTGCTGCCCATGAAGAGATGGTCGTATTCGACCGCGACCGACCAGCCGGGCGCGAAGCGGAATTCGAGGCCGGTCCCGACGGTGCCACCCCAACGGGTTTCGCGGGCCTGATCGAAGACGGCGCCAACCGGGAAGCCGGGCTCGGCGACCTGCCCGATCCCGTTATACGTATCGTGCGTGACGGCTGCACCACCCTTGCCGTACCAGAGCACGTTGTTCCAGGCGTAGCCGACCTGACCGGTGAAGAGGCCGATGCCATCGATCCTGGTCTGGTCCAGGAACGGTTGACCGCCGAAGGTCCCTCTCGGGCTGATGTTCGATCCCTTCAGATTAGCCCAGTCGCCCTGCGCTTCGAGGCCGAACACCCAGTTGGTCATCTGCCAGCGATAACCGATCTGGCCACCCACCAGGCCGCCGGTCGCATCGTGACAGCCGACGCTTACCGGGGGCACCGCGCCAACGCCAACAGTAGCAGTCAGGTCCCAGCAATTATGGCTCGACGCGCCGCCGCCATTGATGCCGATGTAGAAGCCGGTCCAATCATAGATCGGCGCCACGATCGCAGGCGCCTTGGTGTATATCGGAGCCCGTGCGGGAAGATCCGCCGCAAGCGCTGGCGCAATCCCCAGCGCCGCCAAACCAACCGCGGTCAACATAAGCTTCTTCATCATTGTCATTCCCACTAGCTCACTCCCATTACGCTCTGCTTCGCCGAATCCGAAGCTTTCTCAAATTCCATCACGGCCGCCGCCGCAGCCAAATCGACGCGCAGGACATAACCCGATTCAACCGCAAATACTGTTTCCGAAAAGATACACTCGCGAAAGAGGAGCAGGCGGGATGCGTTCGGCGGTTCCGAAAACGAGCTTCCCGGCGCCAGCAAAAAGGCCGGCAGGAGGCCGGCCTTTTCAATCTTAAACATCTGGATCGCGATCAGTATTTCGGGATAACCGGGCCACCCCAGCGGTAGTTGAGGCGAACGGTGACCATATCGGTGTCGCCGTGAATGCGGTCAATGCTCAGCGGCATACCGGTGGTGAGCGTGGTGAAGGTCGTGTTGTTGTTGGCGATGAACAGATGGTCGTATTCGACGGCCACCGACAAGTTCGGTATAAAGGCGAACTCCACGCCGCCGCCGACCGCGCCGCCCCAACGGTTGTCGCCCGAGGCCGTCGCCACAACGACGCCGCCGTTGAGCACATCATTGCGATCAGCAATCACCGCCGCGCCGCCCTTGAAGTAGAGCAGTGCGGTGTTGAAGGCATAGCCGATCTGCCCCGTGAACAGGCCAAGCGCATCCATGCGGGAACGATTGACGTTCGGCGGATTGAGAATACTCACGCTGCTGCCGCGCAGATCAGCCCAATCGCCCAGCGCTTCGATACCAAGCACCCACGACGCCATCTGCCAGCGGAAGCCCATTTGAGCACCCGCCATGCCGCCCGACGTCTTGTGACATCCGTCGGTGGCGATAAACGCGCCGCTTGCCGTGACAGAATCCCAGCAACGATTCTCGGTGCCCCATCCGCCGTTGGCGCCGACATAGACGCCGCTCCAATCGTAGGCTGCCGGGATCATGACGGGCGCTGCCTTGCTATAGGTCTGCGCCGGCAGATCGGCGGCCACCGCAGGCGTGGCGACGCCCAGCGCGACAAGACCGACCGCACCCAGCAAGAGCCTCTTCATCAAAATTTCCCCGGCCATCTTCGTTCGCTTCGGTTTGCCGAAGCGTCTTGCCTCAACCTGAAGGGCGTAATGATAGCCTGATTGCACCGCCAAAGCCGTCTCCGAAATGCAACACTTCGGATCGAAGTGAACCGTCGTGAAGCTAATGAATTGTCAGGTTTTTCAGGAACCTGCCGAACCGAAATGGGATCGGCCCCAATTCGCCGTGACGGTTTCGCAGGTACCGTTATTTTGGGAACAAAACTGGAACACTGGGGACCGAGATGCTATATGTGGATAACCGTCGATCCGGCGGCTCCCAGAGCGGGCGAGCGTATAGGGTCGGCGCCAGATGACGTTTGCAACGGCAATCCCGAGGTCCGGCCATTGGCTGGCGGGGTAGCCCAGTGATGGAACGAGAGTGGAGAGCGGCGATGGCAGGAAGCGTGAACAAGGTGATTTTGGTCGGAAATCTCGGCAAGGATCCCGAAATCCGGCGCACCCAGGACGGGCGGCCGATCGCCAATCTCAGCGTCGCCACGTCCGATACCTGGCGCGACAAGGCAACCGGCGAGCGCAAGGAAAAGACCGAGTGGCACCGGGTCGTCATCTTCAACGAGGGCCTGTGCAAGGTCGCCGAGCAATATCTGAAAAAGGGCGCCAAGGTTTACATCGAGGGGCAATTGCAAACGCGCAAATGGACCGATCAGAGCGGTGCGGAAAAATATTCGACCGAAGTCGTGCTGCAAGGCTTCAACTCCAACCTGACCATGCTCGAAGGACGGGGCGGCGGTAGTGGCAGCGTCAGTTCGGACGATCAAGGCGGCGGTGAGTTCGGCGCCAGCGGTCCGCCGCGCCGCGCCGTTGCCGCCGGCGCCCGCAGCAGCGACATGGACGACGACATTCCGTTCTGATGCCGCGCCGATCGGCGATCCGGCCATCGTCTGTTTTAACCCCTTGCGGCCCAAATAGAATTGATCAATGCCCTGGCTTGAATGGCGTAGGCGCGAGTTGAGTTGCCGGTTTGAACTCGCGCAAAGTCTGGTAATGGAGACATACCGTGAAATGCACTAACCAGAACGCCTGTCAGGTAATGGTCCGTTCGACCGCTAGTGGGGCAATCCATGATCAAGGAAAATTGGCGCGTGATTTTGCTAACGTTGCTTGCCGCAAATCTGGTTTTCATGGCCCTTCTGGAGGTGCAGAGGCTCGCTTTATGGCGACGTGAACAGGAGTACTTCGCGCGAATCCAACAACCATCGACCGAGAAGTTCGACTACCTCGTTGCGGAACTGTCTGAAACCAAGAAGACCCAGACTTTCTTGTTGGATCTCATCTATAAGATATCGGCCGAAATCAACACGCGGGTCATCAAAGTGGAAGCCGCTACCCAAGAGGTTCCTGCTAACGTGAAGGAAACGAGAGACATTCAGGCTCGCATAAATTCATTGCAGAGCGCGGTCGAACAAATGTCTGCCGCAAAACACTAAGACAGGGCTATCTTCATCCTCTACGTCAAGGGCGCCGCCGATGAGCCTTGCACCTCTGCTCGATGCCGCGCCCGCGATCCCCGTTCATGCCTTCGCCGCGATGGCAGCCTTTGGGCTTGGGGTGGTCCAGCTTACGGCGCCCAAGGGTACGTTGCCTCACCGCACGATCGGCTGGATCTGGGTCTTGCTGATGCTGGCCGTGGCGATCAGCTCGTTCTGGATTCACCAGATCAGGCTGGTGGGTCCGTGGAGCCCGATCCATCTGCTTTCGATCTTCGTGCTCGTCACGGTGCCGCTCGGCGTTTGGCGCGCGCATCGCCATCGGGTCGCGGATCATCGCCGCATCATGATCTCCGCTTTCTGCGGCGGGCTCGTCATCGCGGGCCTGTTCACGTTGCTGCCGGGACGGATCATGCACACGGTGGTGTTCGGTCACTAGGACTAGCGCCGACCCCGTTGCCGGCCTTTCGCAGAGATCACGAAGTTCTAGCCAAGACAAAGCTGGGTTTGAGGGATATGCTCGCCAAGGGCGCGTAGCGCGGCAGCATGTCCCTTTGGTAGAGCGTTCCGCGACCGCGTTGCCCGCTTGTGTTTCGTCAAATTCTTCTAATCATTCGGGAGAGTCCGCGATGCCCTGCATTAGCAAACATAAAGCCGTCCTGGCCTGCGCCCTGGCCCTGGCGCTGGCACTGTCGCTCCCCTTGGTCACCTCAGGACTGGCCCAGGAGGCACAGGTATTGAACCCGCAATTTGTCGAGGCGCGCGGCTTGTGGGCGAAAGTCGGCGCCGCTCCTCTCTCCAGCGACATCAAGGCACCCCTTGGCGAGCGGTTCGGTCATCTCGCCCGCATGCAGCAGCGGTTATGGAGCCTCGCCGGCCAAGTTGATGGCGGGAGCTGTGCCGGGGCGTGCGTCGCCGACTACAATCGGGAAGTGATCGCTTGGCAGGGGGCGCTCGGCCTTTTCAATCGCGACGCCGAGAATGCACTGAGATTGGTTCCGAACCCCGATCCTCGCCCCCCGGCCGCGGCGGTACCGTGGGGCAAGTGACCCAAGGCCGCTAAACTCGGGACGTCAGCGAAGACGCCCCACATCGCTGAAGCCACCGGCCCCCGTTGGCGCACGCCGGAAGCGCGTCCTTTGGCCCACATGAACCGGCTTTTACCGCGTCGGTTTCGTCATCTTTCACCGGGGCGCCGCAACTGACGTAAGTCTCTGGAAAAACGAAGGGAAAAACCGCTTGCCCTGAGCCGATAGGGGTGGTTTCCAAACCCTCGATGCGCTATATGATTCACAGCAAGAATTGACTGGATTTTCCCCTTGTCTGAGCCTGAAGATACCAAACCCGGAGAGCCGCCGGGCCCTTCCGATATTCGTCCCGTTTCCATCCTCGACGAGATGAAGCGCTCATACCTCGATTACGCCATGAGCGTGATCGTGGCGCGGGCGCTGCCGGATGCGCGCGACGGTCTGAAGCCGGTGCATCGCCGCATCCTTTATTCGATGTACGAGCAGGGATACACGCCGGACAAAAAGTATGTGAAGTCCGCGCGCGTGGTCGGTGACGTGATCGGTAAGTATCATCCGCACGGCGACCAATCGATTTACGATGCGATGGTGCGGATGGCGCAGGATTTCTCGATGCGCGTGCCGCTGATCGACGGGCAAGGCAATTTCGGTTCGGTCGACGGCGATCCTCCGGCAGCGTATCGATACACGGAAGCGCGCCTCACTCGATCGGCACTCGCTGTTCTCGGTGATATCGACAAGGACACCGTCGATTTTCAACCCAACTACGACAATAACGAAAAAGAGCCGTCGGTTCTTCCCGCCAAATTTCCGAACCTGCTGGTCAACGGCGCCGGCGGTATCGCGGTCGGCATGGCCACCAACATTCCGCCGCACAATCTCGGCGAGGTGATCGACGCCTGTGTCGCACTGATCGACAATCCCGGACTTTCCATCGACGAACTCATCAACATCATTCCGGGTCCGGATTTTCCGACCGGCGGCATCATTCTCGGCCGCCAGGGCATCCGCTCCGCCTATCATCTTGGCCGCGGCTCGATCGTGATGCGCGGCAAGTTGTCGATCGAAACCATCCGGAAAGATCGCGAAGCGATCGTCATCACCGAAATTCCCTACCAGGTGAACAAAGCCATGATGGTCGTGCGCATGGGGGAACTCGTGCGCGAGAAGAAGATCGAGGGCATTTCCGACCTGCGCGACGAATCCGACCGAGAAGGTTACCGGGTCGTCATCGAGTTGCGGCGCGAGGCGATAGCGGACGTCGTGCTCAACCAGCTCTACCGGTTCACGCCGCTGCAGACCAATTTCGCCGCCAACATGCTGGCGCTCGACGGTGGCCGACCGCAGACCATGAACTTGAAGGATCTGCTGACGCTGTTCATCGCCTTCCGCGAGCAGGTGGTGACGCGGCGGACCAAGTTCCTGCTCAACAAGGCCCGCGACCGCGCCCACATCCTGGTCGGTCTTGCCATTGCGGTTGCCAATATCGACGAGGTCATTCGCGTGATCCGCACCTCGCCCGATCCCAACACCGCGCGCGAAACCCTGATGTCGCGCGACTGGTCGGCCAGGGACGTCGCGGCGATGATCACGCTGATCGACGACCCGCGCCATCGCCTTGAGGAAAACGGCACCGCACGGCTGTCGTTGGAGCAGGCCAAGGCGATTCTCGATTTGCGGCTGCAGCGGCTCACCGCGCTCGGACGCGAGGAGATTTCCGAAGAACTCGACAAGCTCGCGGTCGAAATCAACGACTATCTCGACATCCTGCGCTCGCGCGCCCGCGTGCAGGCCATCATCAAGACCGAGCTTGCGGAGGTGAAGTCGGAGTTCGCCACGCCGCGCAAGACCGTCATCGTCGAGCAGGAGGGCGAGGTCGAGGACGAAGACCTGATCCAGCGCGAGGACATGGTCGTCACGGTCTCCCACGCCGGATATGTCAAGCGGGTGCCGCTCTCGGCCTATCGCGCACAGCGGCGCGGCGGCAAGGGCAGGGCGGGCATGCAGACGCGCGACGAGGATTTCGTCAGCCGCCTGTTCGTGGCTTCAACCCACACGCCGGTGCTGTTCTTCTCCTCCCGCGGACAGGTCTACAAGGAAAAGGTCTGGCGGCTGCCGATGGCGGCGCCGAATGCCCGCGGCAAGGCCATGATCAACATCCTGCCGCTGGAGCAGGGCGAGCGCATCACCACCATCATGCCTTTGCCGGAGGATGAATCCTCCTGGGCCAATCTCGACGTGATGTTCGCGACCACGGGCGGCAACGTCCGCCGCAACAAATTGTCCGACTTCGTCGACGTCCGCCATTCCGGTATCATCGCCATGAAGCTCGACGACGACGAAGCGATTGTCGACGTGCAGATCTGCACCGAGCGCGACGACGTGCTGCTGACCGCGGCCGGCGGCCAGTGCATCCGCTTCCCCGTGATCGACGTGCGGGTATTTTCCGGACGCACCTCGATGGGCGTGCGCGGCATCGCGCTGCCCCAGGGCGACAAGCTGATTTCGCTGGCGATCCTGCGCCATGTCGAGGCGACCTCGGACGAGCGGTCCGCGTACTTGAAGATGCGCCGCGCGGTGGCGGGCGAGGCGGCCACTGAAGAGGCCGCGGAAGCCGACGCCGAGGAAACATCGAGCACCATTCAGCTCGGCCCCGAACGCTATGTCGAGATGTCGGCGCAGGAGCAGGTGGTGCTGACGGTTTCGGTGAATGGATACGGCAAGCGCACCTCGTCCTTCGAATACCGGACCACCGGACGCGGCGGCAAAGGCATCGTGGCGATGTCGGTCAACAACCGCAACGGCAAGCTGGTGGCATCATTCCCCGTCGAGGATTCCGACCAGATCATGCTGGTGACGGACAAAGGCCAGCTGATCCGCTGCCCGGTGGAAGACATCAGGATCGCCGGCCGCTCGACCCAGGGCGTCATCGTGTTCGACACCGCCGAAGACGAGCACGTGGTGTCGGTCGAACACATCGGCGAGGATGCCGAGAACGGCAATGGCAACGTGGGCTAGGTGCCCCGGTAGCGACCGAATTCCGCACCGTAGCGAAATGACGCGATGTGCCTGAATCGGAAGGAAGTGTGCCCGCCAAATTCCCTCGTCCAGCTCACTTTGACGGATACTGACGCGCCGGCCGATTGCCGTGACGGCGCCGACACCGCGTGCATGTCGCCACCCGCACTATCTGTGCTAGCCTGACACGCCATGAGGCTCCTCATCCTTCTTGCGATCTTGTTGACCGCGTCCAGCGCGCTGGCCTGCGATCTGTCGTTGGTCGCGCCGGCGAAGTCGGTTCTCAAGAAGCCCGTCCAGGTGAAAGCGTCGCTTGCCGATGATGTCCTGATCGTCAGCTTTACCGTGTCGGCGCCGTCGCTGAACGCCAGCAAGGTTTTGGGCCCTGGCGAGCATCCTTACTTATTCGACGTGGTGGAATTGTTCGTGACGTTTTCGGAAACCGGATTTCCGTACTACGAATTCGAGGTATCGCCGTTCAACTAGACCTTTCAGGTGAGGATCATCAGTCGTACCCAACATCAGGAGGGTGTCGATCTGGGCCTCGTATTGGCCGCAACAATTTTGCCGGGCGGCTGGACCGCGGAAATGAAAATTCCGCTCAAAGCCCTGGGCTGGGACGGCGATCCCGGAAAAATCCGGGGAAACTTCTATTCCATTCTGGAGCGCGCTCCCCGGAGCTATTGGAGCTCATTCCTGCCCAAGGCCAAGAAGGCGGACTTCCATCAGCCGCAGTTTTTCCAGTCGTTGCTTCAATGTGGGTAGTCCGGGAGGGAGGCCGATGAAGAGACGTGATTTCTTGGAGATCGCGGGTGGCCTCCCGGCGTATCTGATTGTCGGCGGTTCGCTGTTGTCGATTCGCAAGGCCGAAGCCGAGACCGGTTTGCCGATTGCGGCGCTACAGGCGTCACTGGATCCCAAGAAGGATCTGGTTTTGGTCGCCGGCGATAAAACGCCCCGCAAAATGGACTATGACGCCTCCTACAACAAACGAACGCAGATGACGCCGAAGGTGCGGGTCGTTGCGGCGAGCGCCGCGGCGGTCGGCGCAACCATCCGCTGGGCCACCAACAACGGAATTGGCTTCGCCATTCGCTCGGGCGGTCACTCCTATGAAGGGTTTTCGCAGAGCCCCGATCTCGTGATCGATGTTCGTGGCATGACCGCAATCAAGCTCTCACCCGACAAGAAGTCGGTGTCGATCGGCTCCGGCGCGTCGCTTGGATCGGTTTACCAGGCGCTGTTTCCAAGCCATTTGGCGATTCCGGCCGGAAGCTGCTTTCCCGTGGGGGTCGCGGGCCATTCGCTCGGGGGCGGCTTTGGATTGATCAGCCGTCCATTTGGCCTTGCCTGCGACAGCATCCTGTCGATGGAGGTGGTCGATGCGTCCGGGCAAATTCTAAGCGCGAGCGAACAGGAAAATCCCGATTTGTTTTGGGCGCTGCGCGGCGGCGGCAACGGAAGCTTTGGCGCGGTGACGAATTTCAATTTTCGAACCAGCGCCGTCAACATGGTCGCAAAATTCGCAATCACCTGGAGTAAGCCGGTCGCGCAAGGGGTGAAAATCGTGCGGGGATGGCAGGAGTGGCTCGACGATTTGCCGCCGTCGATCACGTGCACGCTTCACCTGACGAAGGGGAGTGGAGGTTTGATGACCCTGCACGTGGCCGGACTGTCGGTGGCATCCGAGACCAGGCTCAAGTTCGAACTCAGGCGCCTGCAAACCCTTGCCGGCACCACGGCCAATTCGCAGACAAGCACCATAACCTTCGAGCGGGCAGCCAAAATCTTCAACGGCGGCGGCGCCAACTCCACTTTCATGAAGGGCAAATCCGACTACCTCACCGAACCCATGTCTGATCAGGGAATTCTGACGTTGCTGGGTGGTCTGCAGAAATCACCGGTAGAGATTGCGGCGTTGTGTGACAGCTATGGCGGCGCGATCAACAAGGTCCCTTCCGATGCGACGGCCTTCGTGCACCGGGGAAATACGAAATACTCCATTCAGTACGTCAAGGAGTGGCCCAGTCCCGGCGCTTCGGCAGCCAACATCGCGGCGATGCAGACCCTGTATGCCTCGATGCGGCCGTTCGTTTCAGGTGGATGCTATGTAAACTATTGTGACCTTGATCTCGGCGACGGTTATGCGAAAGCCTATTGGGGCGACAATCTCGCGCGACTGATGAAGATCAAGGCGCAGGTTGATCCCAAGAACATCTTCAGGCATGCCCAGAGCGTGCCGCTGAGCTAGCACTACTTTGGCAGATTTATTCACGCCGCTGCTTTCCGCCGATTTGTCTTCTGCAGTACGGGCATCGCTGAGGTCGTGGTTGAACGAT
Source organism: uncultured Alphaproteobacteria bacterium (assembly GCA_963722265.1). Taxonomy (GTDB): domain Bacteria; phylum Pseudomonadota; class Alphaproteobacteria; order Rhizobiales; family Xanthobacteraceae; genus Bradyrhizobium. The sequence continues at coordinate 1,195,241 of CAVRKR010000009.1, forward strand.
GAGATCGACGATGGCTTGGCGTACGGCCGGCAGGCTCGGCTGAGGCGGTGGACCGTTGATTCTTTTTTTCCGCCCCGCTTGTGCGAGACGGCGATGTTGGAGGAATGCGTAAGCGATCATGGTCATGAGCGCATGACGATGAAGGCCCTGCCAGGATCGTCCCTCGAAGTGATCAAGCCCGAGTTCCTCTTTCAACTGCTGATGGGCCTGTTCGCAAATCCATCGAGCTTTGATCGTGGCAGCTAACGCGCGCAAATTCGTCTTGGCCGGCATATTGGCGAGATAATATTTCTTCTCTCCCGACGTCCTGTGTTCGCCGATGAGCCAGGCTTCGTCCCCCGGAAGATGCTGCTGGCCCATGTCCTTGATCCGCTGCGGAGGTCCATCAGCGGTCCGCACGCGAACCGCGGCGAAGCGAGCTTCCAGCCGGCCCTTGGTCCCGTTTCGCCAACTCACATTTTGCCACTTGGCGTTGGCCAGCATGTCTTCGGCCGCCGTCGACAATACATCGGGAATGTGCCGCTTGCGGGGACGACCTCGACCGGCGACCGGCCAGATCAATTTAACCTCCACCGGATAAACCTTCTGGTGACGAGGGATACCGACGGCCCAGGCCAGGCCGCGTGTCGTGAGCCCCTGACGGAACGGCGCGCTGAGGCCGTAACCGGCATCCGCCAGCACACAGCCAAAACGCATACCGGCTGCCATCACGCGATCGATCTCCGCCAAGGCGATCTCTGGCTTGGTCCGCGCTGCGCGGTGCTCGACTGGAACGCCCGCCCGCTTCAAACGCACCGGATTACTCGTCCAACTCTCGGGAACGAAGAGACGTAATGCCACCATGACCGGCACTTCACCCCGCGCAAGCGTCAGCGACACCAATGTTTGGCAATTAGCCGTCTTGCCGAGAGACGAGGCATATTGTGGAGCGACACCAACCGAACGATCGCCCTTCTTCGGCATCGCCGTGTCGTCGATGACCAGCACCGCATCTTTGCCGCCGACCAGGAGATCGGCCTGAACGAGCAATTCCGCCTCCAATGGCGCCACATCCCAGAGGCCATCAGCGATGAAATGGTGCAACTGGTCATACTCGCCCGGTGCCAGCCGCGCCGCCATTGGCTGGACGCTCTTGCGATCGCCCGGTCCAATCAGTCCCGAGATATAAAGCGGACACATCCGTCGCCGAGCCTTGTGACCCAAGCGATCCAGGAATGGCTTGAGCCAGCGTCCAAGCTCGTCTTCCCACTTCGATCTTGTCTCCACCATGGTCGGCCCTCCAAAAGCCGACCACCCATGAATCATTGAAAATCTGATTCGGGAATCCAGTTGCGCCAATCAATCGCCAAAATCTGCCAAAGTAGTGCTAGTCGCCCGCTTCAATTAAGTTGAAAGGACATGTTTTTTGTGATTCAATTCCGTCGCAACGCGACGGACGGAGATAATCATGGCTACCAAGGAGATTTCGGTAAAGAAGTATGTTGTGCGGCTGAGCGGTGAGGAACGCGAACAGCTCGAAGCGTTGATACGGAAGGGCAAGAGCCCCGCCCAGCGGCTGCTAAAGGCGAGAATATTGTTGAAGGCTGACGTCGCGGACGGCGGCGAAGGCTGGAGTGACAGCCGTATCATTAGGGCTTTGGACACCAGCGTTTCGATGGTTTATCGGGTGCGGAAGCAACTAGCTGAGGAAGGCTTCGAGGCTGTGTTGAGCCGCAAGCAACGGGCGACGCCGGCGGTTGCGCGAATTTTTGACGGCGAGAAGGAAGCCAAGCTGGTTGCGCTGGCTTGTTCCAAGCCGCCCAAGGGACGCGTCCGCTGGACCCTTCGGTTGCTGGAGAACAAGGTCGTGGAACTCGGCATCGTCGATCGCGCCAGCAACTCAACGATCGGGCGCGCGCTTAAAAAAACATCCTGCAGCCCCATCGCCGACAGTGCTGGGTTATCCCGCCGAAGGCGAACGGCGCGTTCGTAGCCGCGATGGAAGACGTGCTGGCCGTCTACACGCGGCCACACGATCCCGATCACCCGCTGGTATGCTTGGACGAGACCTCGAAGCAACTCACGGCCGAAACGCGCATGCCGATCCTGATGAAAGTGGGTCGCCCGGCCCGCTTCGATTACGAGTACGAGCGCAAAGGCACCGCCAATCTGTTCATGATGTTTGCTCCGTTGGAAGGGTGGCGCCATGTCGAGGTGACAGATCGTCATGCCGCCGTCGATTATGCTCAGGTCCTGAAAGATTTGGCCGACGTTCACTTTGCCAGCGCCAGGACCATCGTGCTAGTCCAGGACAATCTCAGCGTCCACAGCAAGGCTTCACTCTATCAAGCCTTTCCGGCACCCGAAGCAAGGCGCCTGGTCGAACGCTTCGAATGGCACTACACTCCAAAACATGGGAGCTGGCTTAATCTGGCCGAATCCGAACTCGGCGTTCTAACCAAACAGTGTCTGGATCGTCGTATTCCCGACAAACGAACCCTCATCGAAGAAATCGCCGCATGGCAGCACGACCGAAACACAAGCCGCACCAAAGCAGACTGGCAATTCACGACCAGAAATGCTCGCATCAAACTCAAGCATCTATACCCATCAATCTGAATGAATCGGCCGACTAGGATGCCAACCCCTTAGCAAGGCCGCAAATGCTCAGAAAATTACTTCCGCTTTCGAGGAGGCATACCGGACATGACCGGACTTCCCGCTGGCGCGACCCAGTCGCGAATGACCCGAAGGCGACGTGGGGGATCTGCGTCCGCCGATAACTAGATCGCGTTTTCCCGCTCTGCAATGTACGGTGTTTGTCTTCGGGGGAGTTCGTTCCATGGGCGCGCTCATTAATGTCGTTCTTCCCGTTTTCGGCATCATATTGACCGGCTACCTTGCCGGGCGCTTCGAGGCATTGGGATCGGACTCGGCCGCTGCCATCAACCGGTTCGTATTTTACTTCGCACTGCCTGCCGCTCTTTTTTCGATCACCGCCCGCGCGCCGATCGACAGGATTTTCAACTGGCCTTTCATCGGCGCTTACGTCAGCGGCGTATTGCTGACAGTTCTCATTTCGGTAATTGCTGGACGATTTTGGTTTCATCACCGTGACGCAGCGACGCTCTGCATAGTCGGACTGACGGCTGGATGGGGAAATGTTGGATACATGGGTTTGCCGCTGCTGATTACGGCCTATGGGCCGGATGGTGCGCTGCCGACGATTGTTTCCATCGTGAGCTCTATCCTGTTGTTTGTGGGAAGTGCTGTCACTGTTCTGGAGGGAACGCGCGTTTCTGGAGGATCGCCACTTCGTGTGGCCTCACACTTGGCGAGACTACTTTTACGAAATCCGCTACTGGTTGCTCCATTGCTTGGCATCGCATTTTCGATGACTTCGCTACCACTTCCTAAAGCGGTCAGCAATTACCTCGATCTGATGGCCGCCGCCGTAGCGCCGGCGGCCCTATTTGCCATGGGCCTTTCTCTCGTCGGTCATAAACTAATCGGCAATGTCGGCGAAGTGATTTGTCTCGCGGCGTTGAAAACCGTCATCAGTCCCATTCTGACGTTCGCACTCGTCGCCAACGTATTCCCTATGGAACCGTTGTGGTCACAGGCAGCGGTCATTCTTTCGGGGATGCCCGCGGCTGCAAACACCTACGTCATCGCTCAGCAATACAATGTGTACTTCAAGACCGTGTCACCGGCTGTCGTAGTGTCAACCGGCATGTCGGTGGTCACGATTTCCTTCTTGCTGATCTGGTTTGGGGTTGGCTGAGAAGATTGCGCGGATTTGACGGGTTACGGCCGCGAGAAGAATGACCGCATCTCGCGCATGGCGTCATTTCGCTGCGTAGCGGAATTTGGTCGCTATCGGGGCATAGCGGACTCTGGCAAACCGTCCGCCCGACAGATTTATGGGTTTGCTGCCTGGGACTCATCGTCTGGCCGCCGATACGAAATCGGCCCGTCGCCGAATTCGAAGCTCACGACGACAATGGAGGCCTGGCAATCAGCCAAGCCTCCATCAGATATCGACCGAATAAAGTGCTCCTGCGCCGGCCGCCGTCTCTACGGCGTGCGGTCGGCGGTGACCAGACGCGCCTGCCGAATCGTGGCCTTTGAACCCGCCGCCCTCAGGCAGGAGGCTTCGAAATGCGGCCAGGCCTGCTGCGAACAGTCACGGCCGACGGGTCGGATGTCGAGACGGTCGCCCTTGGCGAGCGCGTGCGGCACGCTGGCTTCGACTTCCGGGGCAAAGCCGGGAAGGACGGCGAGCCCGGCTGCGACAAGCGCAGCAACAGCGATGGCTGAAATAGCTTTGATCATGACGGTCCCCTGTCATGGAGCCTTGGCGGCCCCTCAAATTTGTTGGTTAACCGATACAAAGCGCCGGTTTCCGGACTTCTTCACCAAGCGCAAAAGTGGTTTCGTCCGGGCACAGTTTTGTTTCGTCGCCCGGTAAGGGACGAAACAAAGCCGGCTTTGAGGTGTCTTGCCGACCCCCGAGCTGGTTCAATGGCCGAGCAAAAATAAACGCCTCCTGACCGGCCTGGACCGCGCGAGCCGGATCGACTTGCGGCCCCGGCCGGGGCGCGGTAGACGGATTTATGCCCCGCATCGCGCTTTATCCCGGCTCATTCGACCCCGTCACCAATGGCCATCTCGATGTGGTCAGGCAGGCGGTCGGGCTGTGCGACCGGCTGGTCGTCGCTATCGGCATCCACCCTGGGAAAAAGCCGCTGTTTTCGGCCGAAGAGCGTTTGGAGATGCTTGCGGAAGTCTTCGGTCCGGTCGCGGCAAAGGCCGGCTGCGCCTTTGAGGCCATCACCTATGACGACCTCGTCGTCACCGCCGCGCAACGCTCCGGCGCTACCATCCTGATCCGTGGCCTTCGGGACGGCACGGATCTGGATTACGAGATGCAGATGGCTGGGATGAACGAAGCCATGGCGCCGCAGGTCCGCACCGTGTTCCTGCCGGCCTCGCCGACCGTTCGCCCGATCACCGCCACACTGGTGCGTCAGATCGCCGGCATGGGGGGCGACGTCTCGAACTTCGTCCCCAAGGCCGTCGCCAAGCGCCTCAAGGCCAAATTCACCCGCTAGCCCTCTACCTCTCCTGGAGCTTTCATGATCCGAATTCTCGCCGTTCTCGCCGCGCTGATCTGCGCCGCGCCCGCTATCGCCCAGCCACTTCCGGCCGGTCTCGACAAGCAGAATGCGATCGTCATCGACACCACAAAGGGGCGGATTGTCATCAAGCTCAGGACGGATATTGCGCCACAGCATGCCCTGCGGATCAAGCAGCTCGCGCGTGAGGGTTTCTACAACAATGTTCCGTTCCACCGCGTGATGGACGGCTTCATGGCGCAGACCGGCGACGGCCAGAATTTCAACGGCACCGGCGGATCGAAATATCCGAACCTCAAGCAGGAATTTTCCAACGTGCACTTCAAGCGCGGCATCGTCGGGATGGCGCGGCGCGGCGACAGCGTCGATTCCGCCAATTCGCAGTTCTTCATCATGTTCGCCGACGGCGCGCCCCTCGATGGACAGTACACCGTGATCGGCGAGGTCGTGCAGGGCATGGACGTGGTCGACATGCTCAAGAAGGCTCCGCCGGGATCGGCCGGTGGCGCCGTGACCGATCCGGACAAGATGCTGAAGGTGCAAGTCGCATCCGACATCAAATGAGCCTGGCGGGCCGGTCTCGGCTTCGGCGGATTGGATACGCGGCAGCGCTTCTGCTCGTCGGGCCAGGCTGTGCGTCGGCGGAGCCGGCGCAGGTCAACACCATTCGCGACGTCTTTGCGAGGTTGCGGACCTGCTGGAAACCGCCGCCGGCCTCGCGCGCCAATCCCGGCATCGACATCACCGTGATCGTGAGTTTCAACCGGGCAGGCGAGATCCTTGGCCATCCCCGCATCACCTATGAATCGGAACAGGCCGACGACAACGACCGGCTGATGTACCGGATCGCGGTGATGGAGGCATTGCAGCGCTGCGCGCCGATGCCATTTACCGAAGGGATGGCCGGCGCCATTGCCGGCCGGCCGTTCGCGATCCAATTTCACAACCGGAAACTTCCACCCCAACCAGTAGAGAAAAGAGCATGGCTGACACCGAAAATACTTTGATCCTCGACACCACGCAGGGGCGTGTCACCATCGAAATGCGGCCGGATCTTGCGCCGAGCCATGTCGCCCGCATCAAGGAGCTCGTGCGCGAGGGATTTTACGACGGCATCGTGTTCCACCGCGTGATCGACGGCTTCATGGCGCAAACCGGCTGCCCGCATGGCACCGGAACCGGCGGTTCCGGCCAAAAGCTCAAGGCCGAGTTCAACAAGGAACCGCACGTTCGCGGCACGGCATCAATGGCGCGCGCAGCAAGTCCTGATTCCGGCGACAGCCAGTTCTTCATCTGCTTCGACGATGCACCGTTCCTGAACAGCCAGTATACGGTCTGGGGCAAGGTGACTTCGGGCATGGAGAACGTCGACAAGATCAAGCGCGGCGAGCCGGTGAAAGATCCGGACAAGATCGTCAAGGCGCATATGGCCCTGGACGCGGCGTGAGCCGATCCGTCGTGCCCGGGCTTGACCCGGGCATCGATCATTCCTCAGAACAGTCTTATGAAGGCGATGGATTGCCGGGCAAAGGCGAGCGGAAGCGACGCCGTCCTTTGGACGGCTGTGCCCGGCAATGACGGTCTAGCCAATGCGCACCGATCTCTTCGACTTCGAGCTGCCGGCCGACAGCATCGCGCTGCGTCCGGCGAGCCCGCGCGATTCCGCGCGGCTGCTGATCGTTGCAGCCCGGCGCCGTCTTGCGCGATGGGGTCGTATCCGATCTTCCGCAGATGGCTCGAGCCGGGCGACCAGCTGGTGGTGAACGACACCAGGGTGATTTCGGCTCAACTCAAAGGCCGCCGCATCGGCCGGCGAAACCGAACCGAAGATCGAGGCGACGCTGATCAAGCGGCTCGACGGTTCGCGCTGGCAAGCGCTGGTCAAACCGGCCAAGAAACTGTCGCCGGGCGACGTGGTTCGCTTCGGCAATGAGGGCAAGGTTTGCCTGCTCGGCCATCTCGATGCGGAAGTCGAAGCACAAGGGCGAGGACGGCGAGGTGACGCTCTCGTTTTCGTTTCACGGGCAGGCACTCGATTCAGCCATCGCCGACCTCGGCAGCCCGCCGCTGCCGCCTTATATCGCCTCGAGGCGCGCGCCCGACGAGCGCGATGCTACCGACTATCAGACCATGTTCGCTTCGCACGAAGGCGCCGTCGCTGCTCCCACGGCCGGGTTGCATTTTACGCCCGCCCTGGAGGATGCGCTCCGCCAGCGCGGCGTCGGAATTCACCGCGTCACCCTGCATGTCGGGGCAGGGACCTTTCTGCCGGTCAAGGCCGAGGATACAGCGCGCCACAAGATGCATTCCGAATGGGGAGAGATTTCGCGCGCCACCGCCGAGGCGTTGAATGCGGCGCGGGCAAAGGGCGGCCGCATCGTCGCTGTCGGCAGCACCTCGCTGCGGCTATTGGAAAGTGCTGCGGCCGAAGACGGCAGCATCGCGCCGTTTGTTGGCGAGACCGCGATCTTCATCACCCAGGCTATCGCTTTCGCGCGGTCGATATTCTTCTGACCAATTTTCACCTGCCGCGCTCGACCCTGTTCATGCTGGTTTCGGCGTTCTGTGGGCTTGAAACCATGAAGCGGGCCTATGCTCACGCCGTCACACGCGGTTACCGCTTCTATTCCTATGGGGATGCCTGCCTGCTGTTTCGTGATAAATCCTCCGCATGACATCGGCCAATCATTTCGAGCTGCTCGGGCACGACGGCCAGGCGCGTACGGGTCGACTGACCACGCCGCACGGCGTGGTGCGGACGCCCGCCTTCATGCCATGTGGCACCGCTGGCGCGATGAAGGGCGTACATTGGCGCGAGGTGCGGGACGCCGGAACCGATATCGTGCTCGGCAATACCTATCACCTGATGTTGCGGCCCGGCGCCGAGCGGATCGCGGCGCTTGGCGGCTTGCAGAGCTTTACCGGCTGGAATGGCCCGATGTTGACCGATTCCGGCGGCTTCCAGGTGATGTCGCTGTCGGAGCTGCGCAAGGTCGGCGAACGCGCGGTCACCTTTCGCTCTCACATCGATGGCACGATGGTTGAATTGTCGCCGGAGCGCTCGATCGAGGTGCAGCGGCTGCTTGGCTCCGACATCGCGATGCAGATGGACGAGTGCGTCAGGCTGCCGGCCGAGCGCGGCGATATCGAGCGCGCGATGCAGCTCTCCCTGCGCTGGGCCGAACGCAGCAAACGTGCCTTCGAGACCGCGCCGGCCGGTTACATGCTGTTCGGCATCGCGCAAGGCGGCGACGTGCCCGAGCTGCGCCGGACCAGCGCGCGTGGCCTGGTCGAGATCGGATTTGACGGTTACGCGATCGGCGGACTTGCGGTCGGCGAACCGCAATCGGTCATGCTCGCGATGATCGAGGAGGTCGCGCCGATCTTGCCCGAGGAGCGTCCGCGCTATTTGATGGGTGTCGGCACGCCCGACGATATTCTGGAGGCGGTTGCGCGCGGCGTCGACATGTTCGATTGCGTGATGCCGACCCGCAACGGCCGTCACGGGATGGCGTTCACGCGGTTCGGCCAAATCAATCTGCGCAACGCCCGCCACGCCGACGATCCACGACCGCTCGACGAAGAGAGCTCCTGGCCCTCCGCGCGCAATTATTCGCGCGCGTACCTGCATCACCTCGTCAGATCGGGCGAGACGCTGGGGGCGATGCTGTTGTCCGAGATCAACATCGCCTACTATCAGCGCCTTATGCACGATATCAGGCAGACGATTGCGCAGGGAACATTTGCGAGTTTCTGCGAAAATACGCACGCGGAATGGGCGCGGGGCGATATTGCTCCGCGCTAGGCAGGTGCCCGACGGGGCGGGGTTCCGGTTGAGCCGGGAACGAACTATTCTCCGGCAAGCGCGTAAACGCTTGCCCGTCACGTTCAGACGAAATGAGCAGACCTCAGTTACAGACCAAACGCTTGAGCGAATGCTTGGTCACAAAACCATACCCGCAGGTATCGCAGGTCCAGAGATAGCTGATGATGTTGTCGGCCAGATAGGCCGACGCTTCCGCGGCTACCATGGAATTGGCGCAAACCGGACAGGTCGGCAGATCACAACCACGCGGATCGGGGCTATGCGAGACGGTCGACAGGACTTCAGCGACTGCTGCCATCGTGACCTCCTTGCGATCTGAGCCTGCCTGAACCTACACCCGCTTGTTTGACGATTTCGCAACACAAATGCGTTGGTTTTAAGTTCTCTCGGGAATTTTGAATTTTGCATTGCAGCGAAATGCAATTCGCGGGATTCAGGCTTGCACTGCTGCATGGGCAACCCCTATTGGAAGATGTCCCCCTCAATCAAGGCCAAGAGCGGCCTTAAGGAGTCATGTCATGGATGTGTCGCCGGCTACGCGTGCAGTGCACCGTCCAGGCCGAGGCCGTGTCTTCGACAGCATCGTGGAAGCGATCGGCGATACGCCGATCGTCCGCCTGCGCAAGCTTCCGCAAGCGCACGGTTCCAATGCGACCATTCTTGCCAAACTCGAATATTTCAATCCCGCAGCCAGCGTGAAGGACCGCATCGGCGCGGCCATGGTCGTGGCGATGGAAAAGGCCGGCCTGATCAACGCCGACACCGTGCTGATCGAACCGACCTCGGGAAATACCGGGATCGCGCTTGCCTTCGTGGCGGCCTCGCGCGGATACCGGCTGAAGCTCGTGATGCCGGAATCGATGTCGATCGAACGGCGCAAGATGCTGGCCTTCCTCGGCGCCGAAATTGTACTGACGCCGGCGGCGCAAGGCATGAAGGGGTCGATTGCGACCGCCGAAGAACTGGTGCGCACGACGCCCAACGCCGTCATGCCGCAGCAGTTCAAGAACCTCGCCAATCCCGAAATTCACCGCCGCACCACCGCGGAGGAAATCTGGAACGATACCGGCGGCAATATCGATGTCTTCGTCGCCGGCGTCGGCACCGGCGGCACCATCACGGGCGTGGGCCAGGTGCTCAAGCCGCGCAAACCCTCGCTGCGGATCGTGGCTGTTGAACCCGAAGAGAGCCCGGTACTGTCAGGCGGGCAGCATTCACCGCACAAGATTCAGGGAATTGGCGCGGGCTTCGTTCCCGAAATTCTCGATCGCTCGGTCATCGACGAGATCATCAAGGTCAACAGCGCAACCGCGCTCGAGATGTCGCGCGCATTGGCCCGCAACGAAGGCATTCCCGGCGGCATCTCGTCGGGCGCTGCGATCGCCGCCGCGCTTGCGATCGGCAAGCGCCCGGAAAGCGCGGGCAAGACCATTCTGGCGATCGTGCCCTCATTCTCCGAGCGTTATCTGTCGACAGCCCTGTTTGAAGGAATCTAGCCGTGCCGGATCAACCAAGACGTCCGCGAACCCTGAACGACGCCCGCACCGAGGCCGAGGCCGCATTCAAGAAAGTCACGAAGAAGGAGCCCGAAGCGCCGACCAGGAAGGTTGCACTTCCAGGCGTCAAGGAACTGGTCTCGCTGCGGATCGATCAGGATGTGCTCGAACACTTCCGGGAGGGCGGGCCGGGCTGGCAGGATCGCATCAACGACGCGCTGAGAAAGGCGGCAGGGAAATAACCCTGGCAAATTTCATGGACGCGCGGTCGGTTATTTCCTGTCTCGCATTGGTTACGGGCTTCCTTTCAGCGCCGGCGACTGCGGAATCGGTGCCCTTCAAATGCGTTATCTTGCCCGGCGAGGAAACCGCCAGCATCATGATGACCAATTCGCTGGGGAGCGACGCTTCCTGCATGGTGACGTGCAGATTTTCGACCACCCGTTACAACAATAATCCGCAAATCACCTGCGCCAAGCCTGTTCCGGCTGGCAAGGAGGTTGAAATGTGTCTGCTGACTTCGGGCGGCGACAAAATGGTGAAGCTGACCGAGGGATATGCGGAGTGCACCAAATAGATAAGCGCAAAAAAGAAAGAGCCCGGGGGTAACCCGGGCTCTGCATTTGTCCTTCGTTGGCGAGTGCCGATCAGCGCCGGAACATCCCGCCCATCATGCCGCCCAACGCGCCGCCGATGAAGGCGCCGGGATTGCCGCCGCCACCCCCACCGCCACCGCCGCCACCGCTGCGCCGGCTTTGACGGCGCGGAGTATCCGAGTCGTCGCCGGAGCTGGTCTGGGTGGTCGCGACGATTTCGGCCAACAGCGCCTTGTGCTGAAGCTTGTTGAGATACCCGGTCGCGGGGTAGGTGCGCGCGGCCTGCCAACGCCTGATGACGGAGCGGGTCTCTTCATCGAACTTGCCCGTAACCTTGGTATCGAAACCGAGACCATTCAGCCGCCGTTGCACGTCACGCCGCTGGCCTCTGTCGAGCCCGATCTGATCCTCGGTGACCTGGTTGGCCTCCTCGGTGAAAGTGGCGGGGTCGACGGTCGCCGTCGTCAGGTTGCGGGTTGTGGTCGAAGGCCCGTTCTCAAGCGCCGCGATCCTTGCCAGCGCCAGCGACTTGAACTGACCGTTCGGATAGGTGGTCAGATAGGCGTTGAGTTCCTCCGGCTTGTTGGATTCCTTGACCGAGCGCCAAAACTCGAGCTCGACGTCCGATCCGCCCGAGGCCGAAGCAACCGCGGCGGGCGCCGCCGGCGCTGCCGCATTGGCAGAGGTCGCCGGGGCCGTCGGGTTCAGATAGACCGAGCCGATCAGGTTGGTGTGACCCCAGGGCAAGCTGGCCCTTGTTGGTCTCTTCATTGACCTGGGCGCGGACCTCGGTCATCGCCTGCTGGATTTCGACGCCCGGCGTGGTGATGTGCGCGATGAGGGCGCGCGTGAACGGACTGTTGGTGCCGACCTCGCCGTCCAGCGCGGTTTGGCCGGGGCCGGTCGCAAAGGCGATCAGGGTGCCTTCGCCGGATTTCATCTCCGCCAAGCCCCTGCTGTACCGAAACGCTGCGGGTCGCGGAATTCGACTTGATCTTGGCGGCGAATGGATTGTCGCGGCAGGCATCGAGGAACACCAGCTTGACCTTGGCATCGCCCATGGTCTGGTCGAGCGTGAGGTCGACGTTGATCGCGCTGCCGAGTTTGACGTCCATTTCGGATTTGATGTCGGCGTCGACCGGCAGCAGGTAGTTGGTGCCGTTGATGGCGATGCCGTGACCGGCGTAGAAGAACACCGCCACGTCCGCGCCTTGCGCCTTCTTGCCGAATTCGAGCAACCGTTCGGTCATCTTGTCGCGGGTGAGGTTGGTGCCTTCGACAACCTCAAATCCGACGTTGCGCAACACGCTCGCCATGGGCTTGGCATCGATCGGCGGATTGGGAAGCTGCGCGACATTCTTGTAAGCGCCGTTGCCGACGACGAAGGCCACACGCTTGTCGGCCTTGGCCGTGTGGGCGGTGACCAAAATGCAAATCAGGGAAAGCATGAGGGTGAGGTAGCGCATGTGAAAATCCCCGAATGGAATCGATCATTCCTAGGTTGCAACCTTCCCATGAAGGTTACACAAAAAAACCATGCTTCGCGAAAGAAAAACTGCCGCTTCCAACTCAAATATTTGAAATGACCGCTTGTGTGACGGCGCGATGCGGTCAGGTCCCAAACCGCGCGGTAGCGGGCGTAGACGGCTTTCAGATTCAAGAGATTGCCGGTGAGGATGAGTGCCGCGCCAACAACCGTGAATGCATCCAGCCGTTCCGAATAGATCAGCCAGCCGGCAAGCGCCGTCAGCGGGACGCGGAGAAAATCCATCGGCAGCACGATCGTGGCATCGGCGTACAGCATCGCGCGCGCCATGCAGAAGTGCGAGAACGTGCCGCTGAAGGCGATCACAAGGGCACAACACCAGATATATTGCGAGGGCCATTTCCAGGCGTAGAGCGAGGGGAAAAAGCCGGCCGTGGTCTGGATCACCAGCATCCAGAAGATGATCGCGACCGTCGTTTCGGTCCGCGTCAGCGATTTCATCATGGCGACCGAGGTGCCAAATCCCACCGCCGCGGCAAGCGCAATCAGTTGGCCCGGATTGATCTGCGCCGGTCGCGGGACGAACGATGATGACCACGCCAACCACGCCGAGCACGATCGCCGAGATCTTCCAGACCGTCATGCGCTCGCCGAGAAAGCTCGCAGCCAGGATGGCGGTCCAGATCGGCATCGTGAATTCGATCGACACCACCTGTCCGATCGGAATCAACGTCAACGCGAAGAACCAGCCAAGTTGCGCCGCGTAATGAACAAGGTTGCGCGCAACATGCGCGAGCGGCCGCCGTGTCTTCAGATTGGCAAAGCCGCCGTAGTGGCGCACCAGCGGGTAGAGCATCAAGAGGCCCAGCCCCGTTCGTAGCTCCATGATCTGAAAGACGTTGATCTCGCGCGTGGCCTCTCGGCCAGCCACCGCCATCACCAGCATCAGGCTGAGCCAGCCCGCCATCCACATCGCGGCCTTTGCTTTGGAAGGTGTTCGATCCATCAGCGGCAGAGGTAAGGCATGTTGCAGGACGTTCGGCTTTTCGGCGGCAACGCCGGTATCGACGACTTGACGCGGGTTTGCAACGCGCAAAATGTGGATGCTGAAACGCGGGCGGAATGCGCGCCTGCCCGGTCAGCGGATTTCCCGCTCGACATTCGAGCAGGTGCGGTGCACATCCTTGCAAAACAAACGCGGAGGAACTTCTTCATGCGCATCCTGCAACCGGCCGACTGGTCGAAGCCACGTGGCTTCTCGCATGGCGTTGCGGTCGAGGGCCCCGGCCGCTGGATCGTCCTTGCGGGCCAGACCGGCGGCGACGAGAAGGGCGAGTACCACCCGGACATGGCCGCGCAGGTCGCCGTCGCGCTTCGGCGAATTATCCGCCTGCTCGCGGAGGCCGGAGCAGGTCCCGAGCACATCGTCCGTCTGACCTGGTATTTGACCAGCCGCGGCGAATATGAGGCTGCGGGCGCCGGTATCGGCGCGGCCTGGCGCGAGACGCTCGGGAAGAATTTCCCGCCCTCGACGCTGCTCTACATCGACGGGCTGGTCGATGCCCGCGCCAAGGTCGAGATCGAAGTCACCGCGTTCGTGCCGGCCGCCTAGGCCGAACGCGCCGGGAAAGCATTCGAAGAAACTCTCCGCCGGTTCGCCGGCGGAGGCTGTTCGCGCTTAGCTGCGCGACAGCGAGATCGTGGCGCCCCTGAATTGGCTCTCGGCTCTGATCACGACGGACTGCTTGTTGCCGCGCGTTGTCATGGAGAGACGCGCGTTAAATCCCGGTGCAGATACCGCGACCTGAAAATTGCCGCCGCCGGAGCGTCCCTCAAGGTTCCCGTTGATGTTTCGGCTGCTTTCGTTCCACGTACCCGAAATTGCCGAACCCTGGGCTATGATATTGCTGCTCAGATTGAACTTGTAGCTGTCGCTGGCGCAGACCAGGGTCTGTTGCAGACCATTTCCACCCGCGCCAACAGCGTAAGTGGCGCGGCAGCGAATCCGCTCGGTCGAGCCATCGTCCAGCGTGACGGTGCCCGCGCCGGACCAGACACCAGCCATGCCGGCAAACGGACCGGCAGCTTGCGCGTGGCCTGCAGTCGCCCACACCGAGGCCGCCAGCAATGCGACAAACGCGAACGCAAGTCGTCGCGCATACATGAAGGCAGTGGGCCTCTGACCGGCTCGATCGCCGAAACATTTCCTGTCGGCCGCTGCATGGTACTCTCGCAGATGCTCCATTTCACTTCCCCCATCCGGCATTGTCATTAAGTTGATCGTTCGCGTATGCACCATCGATGGATACCCGCACAAGCCCTTCGCGAACAATGCTGCCAAGATGCCGGCGCCGGCATCTGAAATCTTACCGTCTGCAATGTTGAGCGTCGAGCGGAAGAACCAGCCAAGGCAATAATCATCACATTCCACAACCGTCACTGGGTGTCCGAGCGATGCCTTAATCGGAGAAGGCGGCGCGTACGAAAACCAAAAAGCCTTCTGAAAGCACCGGGACGGATCGATAGCAAAATCGTGCGGCATATTTCGGAGCAATATGTTTAGACTTTGATGCTCCGCATCAAGGACAAAATTACGAAAGAACAGAGATTTACGCCTCGAACATCCTAGTCGGCGAGAGCGGGAGCATTGGTCGCAAATTCTTCATCCTGCGGCCTGGCGGGGAGCGCATCATGAATCTTCGCATGGTCGATGACTTTGCCCAACAATTTCTGGCCCAGCGGAGCCAGCGCGCGTTCCCACAATTGCCGGGCGGTTTCGCCTTTCTTGACGAAGCACCAATCCTGGGCCGCGATCGCGCCGGCATCCATGCGATCGGCCAGATGGTACACGGTACCGCCGGCGATCGGGTCCTTTTCGCGGATTGTCCATTCGATCGCCGCAATTCCGCGGTGCCGGGGCAATAGCGAGGGATGGTACCCGATACCGCCAAGCCGCGCCGCGGCCAAGGCCTCCTTGCTGACGCGGGCATGGCTGTGCGCGGCCACGATCAGGTCGGTATCGCCTGCTATTTCGGAGGCCACCACCAGTTTCGGATCGGCCTGTACCGTAACCGGGATAGCGGCGGCACGGGCTGCGGAGGCGAGCCGGTCCTCGGCGTCTGCAACAACGACCCCGACGACGTCGACACCGTGCTGGCGCAACATTTCCAGTGTCGTCACGCCGAAATGGCGGGAGCCGACGAGGGTGATCCGCATCTAGGTACTTTCGTCAACGGCAGGGCCAAAGCCTTTCCGTCGATAGCATGCCGCAAGCGGCTGTCACGACGCAGGGACCGGCGAAGCGGGGTTATCAACAGGACCGGGCGCGACGGAACCCCAACCGCAGGGCGCCAATAAAACGGTCCCATCTTGCGAATTGCAGGTCGCCTGTTTGGAGAGCTCAACGCGAAGAGAATTTGGGGACCTTTTCGGCAAACCCGTTAAAGCACTTCAGCCGCTCATCCTCTTCCTTGACGAAGCGGCAATCCATGACCCCGTTCGCTGGCGACGATTTTGGCTTGGGCTTCGGCGAAATAATCGCATCATAGCAATCCAGCCGGTCCTTGGTCTCGTCGTCAATTTCCAGACACGCCAATAGCTTCTCGGCGATGGACTTCGGAGGTCCGTGAGACCTGGCCTGCGCCGGCGGCTTTGCCCCGACCGGCGGAGGGGCGCTTTGCGCGAAGGCTGCCGTTGCATGCAGCAAAAAGATCAGCGCAAGCATTCTCTTCATGTCAGTTCCTCGTTACCTTCCGGCCTGGTCTTCGGGGCGATCAGTGCTCTATAAGGCCATGCGCCGGATAGCAACACGGAGAAATGAACGCGGCACCGGAAACCGGACCAAAACCCGGCGATCTTACTGATTTGTAGCGAGACAAAACCAGCGGACCCCGTCAGCAATGTTGTCGCCGCAATTGACCAGCAAGATTTAGGGTAACGCTGGTGGTATACCCCTTCTAGAATCGCTACCTGGCTGTGGAGAGATTTCAATATGAGCACCCTAAGGCGCCCTCGGATCGTCCTTCCCTTGATATCCATCGCGGCCGTCTTTGCGCTGTCGGCGCAGGCGGAGGAACAACACAATCAGCAGAAGGGCGGGCAGGGCAAACCGCCGGTCCAGACCGGTCGCCCGGCTCCGCGCGTCGGAGCGGTCCGAGGACCGCAGGAGTACGCGCGACGAGGTCTGCCGGCGCGCAATTTTGGCGGACATGCCTATCACGGTCGTGTGGCCTGGGAGGGCGGACGCTGGCGCCACGAGGCCCACAATGGACGCTTAGGCTGGTGGTGGGACGTTGGCGGCGTCTGGTATTTCTATCCGCAACAGATGGACGGGCCGCCCGCTTATGTGTCCGACGTAGAAGCCGTCGAGGATTACGGCGGGCCGGATGGACCGCCCGTTGCCGGTGACTACCCGCCGCCGCCTCCGGGAGCCTATTATCCGCCGCCTCCGGGAGCCTATTATCCGCCGCCGCCGCCACCTCCGCCGGACCCGGCCGCAAGCGCGGTCGGCGGTGCAGTTGTGGGCGGGCTTTTGGGCGGGCTTCTCACCGGACGACCCGGCGGCGCGATTGCCGGCGCGGTCGCCGGCGGCACCGTCGGTGCCATCGCAGGCGCTCAGGCGGCCGCAAGACCCGGCTACTATCTGGCGCAGGGCAATTGCTACTTCCGCTATCCGTCGGGACAATACGTTCAGGTCGATCCGCGTAGCTGCTACTGAACTGCGACCGGAAGCGCCTTAGGCCTCGACATCGCAACGCCGGCAGATACCTGGGCTGCCGGCGGGGAAGGGGGGATGTTGCGTCCTCCCAAGTTGAGCTGTTTGCAGTGCGGCCGCGCGGCCGCCGATGTTCGATCGTCGGAATTGCCAGCACTCTCGACCGCCGATCATTGGGTCCGCTCACCAAATTGCGCCCGAACGCTTCGGCATTGCGGCTGCCGATCCGGAAGCGCTAGAGTCATCCCTGGATCAACGAGCATGGGCAAGCCGAACATGCGAAAGTCTCGGACGACCTCGCTGCCCTCCCTAAGTGTTCGGATCGACCTGGCTACCGAAGGCCGGATTGGGCCCGGCAAAATCCAGTTGCTCGAGAACATTCGGTCCTGTGGCTCGATCTCCGCCGCAGGCCGGGCCATGAACATGTCCTACAAGAGGGCTTGGGACCTCGTGGACGAGATCAACCGCATCTGCAGGCGGGCCGCCGTCGATCGGCAAGCGGGCGGCAAGAACGGTGGAGGCGCGGTGCTTACACCATTTGGCCTGTCGCTCGTCTCGCGCTACCGCAAGATCGAGCGCTCGGCGGAGAGCGCCGCCCGCAAGGAATTGCAGGCGTTGCGGGCAGATTTGGGAATTCGAAGAAAAGCCTGAGCACCTGGCCGCGCGGCCAGAGAATGATCCGGGACAAGCCCCGCGGTTGCCGCAAGCCGCCTTGAACAGCCGGCACCGGGTCACATTCAAAATCCCGAATGTGCCGATAGGGGAAGAAGATCAAATTTAGTTCCCCACTGTTGCTCAATTGCACTTTTGTGACCGGTTCCAACTGCGCTATGTCCAGTGGAATACAGCGGAGGGCGAACGCCCTGCGCTATGTCCGCTGATATACAGCGAAATCTTGGCTCCCCGCATCCGGGGTCAATCTGGGGGACGTGGTGATGAAAAAAACGGTCGTATTTGCGCTCGCCATGGCGAGCCTGGTGGCTAACGCGCGTGCAGCGGATATGAGCTTGTTTACCGCCCCGCCGCAATTCAAGGACCCGCTTCCTGATAGTCTGACCTGGTACGGCGTTACCCTCTTTGCCACCATTGACGTCGGGTATGCCTACCAGACCAATGGCCGTCCGCTTGGCGCGGTGGTCTCGGGACTTGAATTCATCCCGTTCACGACCACCAGGAACTATACGGGCCAGAGGATTTCGACGATCGCTGAAAATGGTCTGACGCAATCCAATATCGGCCTGAAGTTCGATGAACCGCTCGGCCTCGGCTGGAGCGCCATCGGCCGCGCCGACACTGGGTTCGATCCGCTGACGGGAAAACTCTCCGACGGTTGCAGCTCGTTCATCCAGAACGCCGGTATCCCCTACAACCAGCAAACCTCGAATGCCGACAGCGGCCGCTGCGGCCAGGCGTTCAACGGCCAGCTGTTTGGCGGCGTCAGCAACAAGCAATACGGCACGCTGACGATCGGCCGGCAGAATTCATTCGAACTCGATGGCATCGCGACCTACGATCCGTTGGCTCTTTCCTACGCCTTCTCGCTGCTCGGCTATTCCGGCACCAATGGCGGCTCCGGAAGTACGCAGTCCGCGCGCTGGGATGACTCGGCCAAATATGTCTACGATTTCGGACCCGTCAGCGCCGGTGCCATGTATTCAAACGGTGGCACGAATACCGGCATGTTCGGCAGCGGCTACGGCTTTTTCATCGGCGGACACTACGCGGGCTTTTCTGCCGAAGCGATCTATACGAAGGAACACGGCTCCGTAAACCTGCAGACCGCCGTCAACGATGTTCTCGGAAGCCAGACGCTTGCCGCCAGCATTTCGGACGACACGACGTGGTCCGTCATGGCCAAGTATACCTTTGAGTTTGGCGGACATCCCGCGAGTGGGTTGCCCACCAAGGCAGCCAAGGCCGATCTCCCCGGCGACAGGCTGACCTTCTTTGCAGGTTACAGCAACGTCGACCAGGCAAACCCTAGCACCCCGGTTGGCTTCGGCAACGCGGCAGGCGGATATCCGTTGACCGTTTCCGCGACGCTTCCGGACAACAACGCCTTCACCACCGACAAAATCCTGCAGTTCTTCTGGGTCGGAGCAAAGTACGATTTCGCCTGGGGTCTGAGCCTGACCGGCGCTTATTATCACGTGAGCCAGAACTCATACGTGGCTGACAACGCGCCTTGCACCGCCGGCGGCGCCAGCAAGACCGACTGCTCCGGCAACTTCGACCAGGTCTCGTTCGTAGCCGACTACAATTTCACCAAGCATCTCGATGTTTATGCCGGTGTCACCTATGCCAAGGTTACCAACGGGCTGGCTTCCGGATTCCCCGGCACGCCGGGAGCCAAATTCGGCGTCGCAGGAACTGGGACGAGCATTGACACGGCGGCGTTCATGACGGGATTGCGCGTCAAGATCTAAACCGAACCAGCCAGGCACCTGCGCCTGCTCGAATGAAGCCTGCTCCGACCCGGGGCAGGCTTTTCATTTGTGCTGAGATCAATGCTTGCCTTCTCGGGCAGAGAGAAGGCCAATGGGGCGCGTCGATCGCAGCGACCTGCGCTGTCGCAGAACAGATGGGTTCAAATCTCTCGCGTTCCCTCAGGCCCAAATACGATTCTGACGCCGGATCGCGGAAAGGGCTGCCCTGCAAGACTGCCGGTAAAACAGGTTGATGATGATGGCCAGCATGATCGCACCCCGTTGTTTGATCACAGACATCACAGCAAATCCTTGTTTCAGGCTGGTTTCGTCGCGACGGGAAAATGGTTTCGTCGCCCGCAAGTCCTCCCCAAGGCGCGGGGTCTGTGCCGGTAAGGCCGACCGCTTGAGCTTTTTGAGGAAAGACATTCCTTGCAAGTGACCGCCGGGCACCCGGTCTTGATTCACGTCAACGATCTCATGCTCGTTCGATCAGACAATTATCTCCGCCGCATTTTGGCCAAGTTGCGGGATCGGCATGCGAGGCGGCTTGAGAACCAAAGGATTGCGTAAGATGCGTAAGAAGGCGTTCGAGAAATTCGGAGCTCATCTGGTGTCGGATGTTTCCCGGGTTATCCGGGGAACCGATCGTGCCGTCCACGCCGCGCTTGAGCATCATCACCTGTCCCGTTGGCATCCGGTCTCGACGGCGCCCTATAATCAGGATCTGGAGCTGCGCGTTACCGAAGACGGCGCCATAACCACTATGCCGTTTCCCTGCCGGCATACCAACGAGGACGAATGGATTAATGTTGATTTGGGCGTGCCGCTGCAAATTCAGCCGGTCGAATGGCGCGCCTGGCAACAGAGCAAACCACCGCACCCACACCAATCCTCGATCTTTGCGCCTGAGGCATCGGCGGCTCGCCGGCTAGAGCAATGGGGCCGCCAAGACCACGCTGAGGGCGATTTGCCGTCGAAGCCCAATCGGCTTTGAGGAAACGGCTTCGGCAGGGCGGCGTTGCGCGAAACTCGCCCGCTTTCGGCAATCTGGTGCCGGCGGGCGGACAATCACGGCTCTCATACCGGACGAAGACGATTTTTTAAGCCATTGATGGTGTTATAAAAAGGCCGCACCGCCGCGCGGCCGAGTAGCCGGGCGCCGCCCTTTTCACCTACCCCAGAGAGCGATAGCGCTCGGCTACTTCGTTTGAAGGCGTTTCGAGACGCAGGCAAGTGCGCCGGCGGCAGAAAGCCGAGCGAGGGGCAACCGGAAACGCAGATGGCGGAGAGGCAGGGCAACATCGGCCTCAGCGCGTGGCCGCGACGGGCTGATAGGCTTCCGTCTGATCGACGGGGACGAGGTACTTGTCAGTCACGTGGACGGCGCCGATCGAGAGCACTATCCCCAGCGCAATGGCCAAAATCGTAGGCACGACGAATTCAAAAGTAATCACTTTACGGGTCATCGCAGGTACTCGCTTTGACCTACCCCACTGAGGCCATGATGCCATCTCGTGTTGAGTTGGGGAATTGGAAAACGATCCCGCGCAACGACAAGGCGTGGACAACTCATCCTGGATCGACGTCCTGCATCAGTCGGGTGCCGATCGAGGGTTGCTCACGGGCCCTTGCGCGACCTTTCCGGTCCGGATTCGCTGCACCATCGAGCTGAAGCCCATGATCACAAGGGGGACCACCAGAGCCACGTACGCATTGTCGATGCCGAACGGATTGCCCATCATGAACCACCCGATGGTTGCGGCGAGGGAACCCAGGATACTACCAGAGGGCCCCCTTCCTGGTGCCGAACCACGGCGCGTAAAAGACGAACAGCACCAGCACCGAAAGCGAGGCGCGGATCGCCTTGGCCAGAAACGTCACCTGAAGAACATTCGGCGTATAGATCGCAAGAGCGATCGGCAACAGACCGACAATTATCGTGGTGACGCGAATGAAATTGAGCGATTGCGTCTCATCGTCTTCCTTCGCCACGAACCTTGCATAAAAATCCTTGTAAAGGAGGGTCGCAGTCGAAACGCTGATCGCAGCGATGGTGCCGAACAATGAGGCCGCCAATCCCGCAGCGACCACGCCGGCCATCACGCCATCCATCCTCCCGATCAGGGCGGAAAACGCGTCGATGGACTTGATGCCGGGAAACAGCGCCAGTGAGCACATGCCGACGAGCGCCGTTGCAACACCGAACGGCACCAGGAGCAGCGCGGCGTACAGGCTCGCCGCTTTGGCCTTTTGCTTCGTTTCAACCGTGTTGATGGCCTGGATCACGTACTGTGTGGAGAAGGTGGCGCCGATGCCCGCGATGAACCAGGCAAAAATCTGGCTTAAGCCAACATTGGTCAGGGAAAACAGTTCGCCGGGCAGATGCGCCTGCAATTCCCGGAATCCGCCGACTCTTGTAAGTCCGAAATACAATGCGACGACAATTCCGGCGTATTTCATGATCGAATGAATGACGTTGGTGTAGACGACGGACTTCATTCCCCCCATGAAGACGTAGAACACCGCGACGATTCCGCAGATGATGGTCGCGGCCGTGCGGTCGACGGCAAGCAGCGCACTCAATATCGCGCCACCGCCCGCATACATCGCGACCGCGACGATTTGCAGGGCAAAGATCATCACCAGCGACGTCGCGATCTTGGTCTCTTGCCCGTAAACCCCGGCAAAGACCGCCGAGATCGTGTTGTGCCCGGACTGCTTGTATTTCCCGGCGAGGAAATAAGCATAGAACAGAAAGCCCGCGCTGAGCGCGATGATGTTCCATGCCGCCGAAATCCCGAAGATGTAGGCTTCCTGGGCCGTACCGACGCTTGCCGATGTCCCGATGAATTCGGACATCAGCATCAGACCGACCAGAACGGCGGGGACGCCGGAATGGCCGCTGGTCCCGGAAGTGAAGGTTGCCGTGGTGGTGACGGAACGTTGCACGACGCTCGTCAGCACGCCAAGGCTGACCATGTATCCGACGACGATCGCCAGAGCCACATAATTGGTTTGCATTCCGGCCTGCAATCGATTGGCCCGGCACAGGGCGCTGCTGTGGCGGCCGCTAGCCCCCGTAGCCCTTAAGCCCGCCGAACCCGGCACCGTATCGGGTGCAAATATTAATGTCGCCAAATCCCTCATAAATGTCCACGACATCCCCGGCCATCGTGACTTCGGATTCGGCATTCATACGTGGAGTTACCCATGATCCAGGTGTAGGTTTTTTGTCCGTCAATCATTCCCTGTTCCTGAAACGAGCCGAGCTTGGCCGTGACGGCGCTGAGCGGCCTGCCCTTAAAATTATTGTCGGATCCGCCCAATTTGAGGTCGTCGCCGAGACAGCCGGTCAACGCCAGGGCCGCGAGGATCGCCAGATTACGCATGTTAAAGATCTCCACGACAGTCAAACCTTGGCACTCGAACCCTGGCACTCGATTTGTTGATGGGCACGGGAACTCGAACCTTTTGCTCCGAGATTATCGGCCACAAGATTATCGGCCCCAAGATCGGAAGTCACTTGCAGAGCATCCAATCAGACCGTTCTTTCACCGGATCGTTTCTGACTATTTCCCGGGAAAGCAAGTTGCGGGACTTATATGGTCCGCTTCTTGAAAGTCAAACGATAGACGGTCTTTGCCAACCTTGCACGCCGTCTCCTGTCTGCCCGACGCGAGCAATGCACGTTGGGCTGGAGGCGAGATGCTGTTCAACCCTACCACGCGAGAAGTGAATTCTGCGGCGCCTGCGCATCGAGCTGCATTCAACCTTGACTCAGTTTAACCCCCGCGATCCTATTTTCCTCGGGAACTTTTGGGAGCGGGGCAATGGCAAAAAAGGTTTCAGCACTAGCGATATTTTGTCTCGGGATTTTATGGTTCAGTTCGGCCTTGGCCGAAGGGGCGATCGCCATTGGAATGCCGGAAGGCGATCCGGGCAAAGGCTTCAAGCATGCGCAAAATGTCAACACGCCGAACGCTGCTTCAGAGGCGATGAAGGAGTGCCGCGCGGCGCGTAACCCGAAAATTGGAGCCGCCTGCAGGCTGATTGCTACGTTCCACGATCAATGCGTGTCCGTCGCTGTCAACGGCGATGTCGTCAACGAGTTGAAGCCCCTCATTGCCGCGGGCTGGGCGGTAGCGCCGGACTCGACCGCCGCAATTAGTCGCGCGATCGCCCAATGCGAGGTCATGCGGAAGGGGCGTCGGGGAGAGTGCCAGATCGAAGGGAAGACGTTGTGCGACGGCAGCGCGAAATGACGGATCATGGACGCCCATCGATGCCGTCGCTGGCGTGTTTGCGCGAGCCACTCGCTTCTTTCTGACGAGGCATGGGGGTTCGTCGCGCGAGGTTACCGAGCGAAACAGTAACTTATGGTTTTCAGCACCTGCGAGGCCGCAATCGAAACCTTCCACCAGGCGGCGGATGGCCTCTCGTCGCGGCTCACTTCATCTGGAAAGTAAAAGGCTTACGCGCGATAGCCGTCCGTCAGGGCTTGGCAACTCAACAATACCGCGGCTGTCGGCGACGGCGTGCCGATCGATCGGGACGGGGCGCCTGTCTTTCAAATGGACGGCGCCGACCGAGACCATTATCCCGAGCGTAATGGCGAACACCGTCAAAACGACGAATTTCAAAGTGATTGGTTTGTGGGTCATCGCGGATACTCGCTTTGACCTACCCCGCTCTCAACATGCCACGTTCTGCTGAGTCGGAAAATCGGAAAGCTGCGCGGAATCGACCCGCGTCGGGCTCGGCAATCGAAGCACTCGGCAGCGACGTGAAGTTCGCGTGCGATGACGGGCCGCCGTAATGATGATAAGTGGCTTTTAGATCGCAGCTGGAACCCGGTTGACAACGTCCGTCGAGAAAGACGCGCGCCTTGCTCAATCTGTGAGATAATCGCGTCGGTGATTCTCGAAGGAGTTTTCGATGTCGAAGTTTGCGATTGGCGACAGAGTCGATAAATCAACCGACGACCATGAAGGCGGCGTCGTTGTTGCCGTGTTCCCAACAGATGACGGTAATTTCAGATACGCGGTCGATATGGAAGGATACGGCGCTCTCCAGTTTCTGACCGAGGAAAAATTAGTCGTTCACCCCTGCCAAACGGAAACGCTGCGATCGGCAGAAGCGTAAAGCTGCCGAATGCCGTGAAGTTGGGCGAGGCCGTTAGGCCGCAGCGTTGTCTTGTCTGCACCGCGCGCAACGATTTTGAGCGCGGCATCGGGCAGGGGCCGCTGCAACGACTTCGCCTCGTCCCATGGCGCGCGCAGCCAGACGCTGCGCTCCTCGACGGTCGTCAGGATCACCGGCATCGCCTTCGGGTGAAACGATGGCGTTCGGCGACGTCGTCAGGAATCCATAGAGGAGAGAGGGCCGGGGATTGGTTTCGACCTGGCGAAGCGGTCGAGGATCGGCGATTAGGTTGCGCCGATAGTTTGCTCACTGCCATCCACGCGGTCGCCATCCGGAGAGTGGCCAAAAAACGCCACGGTCAGGTTCGCTCAGTGTCAAAATCCTGCCTCAGTGCCCCGGTTCCATCCCGCTTTCCAGATTGAGTGGGGGAAAGTGTATGCGTCTGAGATTCAAACGTCCTGACGATTTCAGGTCCAATTGCTTGCCGGTTCAGGACGAAGATACGGGCAAGGAGGTCGGAACCATTCGAATAGGTGGGACCGGGGCGGATTCTTCCGGCAGCATCGACATATGGTTGTTCGATGGCAAATACCAGACATGCGTGAACGGCTACGACACTGCGGTTGGATTTGTGTTGGGCGTCGAATCGGTCCTCAATCACCGTGAGGACCTGCAGTTTCAGTTTGCTTCAATAGCGGCTTAGACGCTGTCTGAAAGAAGGCCGCCTCGGTCTTGCGGCCTCAATCCTGATTTTCTCGCTGGAGAATTCCGACTCCGTGTGTAACTGGGGGAATGGGTTCTGTGGGCTGGCGTTCGAGAACAAGTGAGGGCGTTGAGTATGTCTCTGCAGTTCCACCAACCCGTCGAGAACATGGGCGTATGGAGCGCGAGCAGCGCTAACATTTCGTTCGTCGTCACATTTGCCAGTCCGACCGGTTCCGGTTTCCACGGGCGTCATGGCTTTCTTGCGACGTGGCGACCACTCTATTCGTCGAGCACCGGCGCGGTCGAGGTCACCGGTTCACCGTTCAAGACCTTCGCGGACGCCGAGAGGGCCTGCAACACAATGCTTGGAGAGTTGGACGTGGCCAGCCAGGCCGGCGGGGCCTATTCAATCAAACAGCGCCGCACCGCTATCGGTGAACCTCACATAGGTGCCACTCTCGTGCCGGAAGAGCCAGCCGAGAGCAATGGCGCGCTCGATCCCGGCACCGAAATCATCGCCACTACCACCAGCGATTAAAAACGGCTCGTTGACCCGCTCGAAATAAATCCGACTGTCCTGCACCGCCTCGATGCCGTTGGCGATCTCGACGAGCTTGCGGGCGGCGACGTCGGGATGAGTGAATTGGCTCGGCTCGACGCTTCATGGGCTGGCCTTTATCGATCTCTAAAGATTTCGGGGTATCAGAGCATATTGGAAAGACGCGCGGTACCTCGCAACCCGGTCTTGATGTCTGGAGCGATTGAGTTCGCTGGCAGATCGATGAACTGCTTGGTCCGCAACATTTCCATTTCGGGGGCGGCGCTCGATGTTACTAACCCCGACGACATCCCCGAGCGTTTCAACCTTGTATTTAAGGCGGACAGAACGGCCATTCCCTGTCACGTCATCTGGCGTCAGGACGATCGGATCGGCGTGGCCTTCGACTAATTCAGGCGCTCGGTCCCTGTCAGGCACATTCCTCGACCGAATGCCAATCCGGGCGAACATCCGCACCCTTGGTCCCGCAGGCCAAGGGTGGGTTAGCCAAAGGCGTAACCCACCTTTTTATCGCCGGTGAATGGCGGATTACGCCTTCGGCTCCAATCCGCCCTACGTGCTCGATTTGTTGATGGGCACGGGAACTCGAACGTTTGGCCCGAAGATTATCGGCCCCACGATGAGAAGTCACTTGCAGAGCAACCGATCGGACCGTTCTCTCACTCGATCGTTTCCGACTGTTTCCCTGGGAAAAGTAAGTTGCGGGTCTTATATGGTCGGCTTCTTGAAAGTCAAACGGCAGACGGTTCTTGCCGACCCTGCACGCTGAGTTGGGCGAGACACGATGTGCAGGTACGTGGACCGCGCAGAGAATTGACCACCTGCGCCATGCGGCATGTCGAATTCGAACATGCACGATGGAGGAAGTGATGGGTATGCTGGTCGACGGTGAGTGGCGGAACGCCGGTTACGAAACGTCCTCGACAGGCCATTTCGAACGGCGACCGACCACCTTCCGCAACTGGGTAACTGCCGACGGCTCGCCGGGGCCGACCGGCAGCGGAGGTTTTGTCGCCGACAGAAACCGGTATCATCTCTATGTCAGCCTGGCCTGTCCCTGGGCACACCGCACCCTGATCATGCGCCGGCTGAAAGGCCTTGAGGACATCATTTCATTGTCCGTTGTTCACTGGCGCATGCGCGAGCGCGGCTGGACGTTCGCGCCGGGACCCTGCGTGACCGGTGACCCCGTCAACGGAGCACAGGCGTTGTCTGAGGTGTATCTCGCCACCGATCCGCACTATACTGGACGGGTCACCGTTCCGGTTCTTTGGGACAAGGTGCGCCACACCATCGTCTCGAACGAATCGGCCGAGATCCTGCGCATGTTCAATAGCGCCTTCGATCGGATCGGAGCCGCGCCCGCTGATTATTACCCGGCACACCAGAGGGCCGAGATCGACGCGATCAACGACCGCATTTACCGTGATGTGAACAATGGTGTTTATCGCGCCGGATTCGCGATCACGCAGGAGGCGTATGACGAGGCCGTCGTGTCGTTATTCAAGACCCTCGACTGGCTCGAGGCGAAATTGTCGCGCTCGCGCTATTTGCTGGGCGACCAGCTTAGCGAGGCCGACATCCGGCTATTCACTACGCTGGTGCGGTTCGATGCCGTGTATTACGGCCACTTCAAATGCAATATACGCCGCATCGTGGATTATCCAGCGCTCTGGCGCTTCACCCGCGACATCTACAATCTCAAGGGAGTGGCCGAGACCGTGAACCTGCATCACGTCCGCCATCACTATTACGAAAGCCACACAAACATAAATCCGAGCGGCATCGTGCCGGCAGGACCGATCCTCGACTTTTCGATCTCGGCGGACGAGTTGTCGAACACGGCCACCTGAACGACTACACGCCTCTCATCGCAGCTGGCTGGGCGATAGCGCCGGACTCGACCGCCCAAGGGTGGGTTAGCCAAAGGCGCGGTCGTCGAAGCACCGTTGCCAGCCGCGATCAGCCTTCACGTTGCCACATCACCGTGCCGCGAACGCGTCGTCCGGGGTATTTTGGAAATTCTAGGAAATCCGACATGAGCGACAGCGTATCGCCATCACGCTTGAAAACACACGTCTGCTCTGTGCCAACCCAAGCCGGATGCCATGCGCTATCAACTGTCGTGATGACGCGGTCGCCTTGCATGCGGTAACGGCCGGAATATGCCATCATGCTGTCGAACAATTCACCCGCCGGGGCGGTAGCGAGCCGATCACCGGCCGTTAACAAAAAAACACTCGGGCTTCCGTGAAAATAGCAAAACCCTCGGGATGCTCATCGTAGGCATTCCGCCCAGCTCGACCAGGCGGCGTCGCGTTGTTCAATCCTACTCGGATAAACTCCACGCCGCACGACAAAGCAACCAAGATAGGCAGCCGACCGCTGCAAGAAACGCCGCGGTCACCCAAGCCTCCGGATCGGTGAGCTTGCCGGTCACGATCGCTGCCGAGATCGTGATGGCTGCTAATCCGCACAACAAAGCCATCTTAGCGAGGGATGAAAATTGTGGAAGCGTGCTCATATTCTTGGCCTTCAGCCCAGCCTAGCTCGACCAGGCCGCATTCTAAGGCAGCCGCTTCCTCACCGTAACCATTTTGAATGTAAGACCGAGCCCTTGTGCCCGCTTGCGGACGGCCGCTTTACTTCAATTCAGCCGTTCCGCAATAACGGCGACGTTAGTTCCCAATTCCACGAACGCCCGCATTTGACTGTCGTCTTCTTCTGTCCAACGCGGGAAAAGCGGGTAAGTGCTCATTTCTTCGCTTTAAGTCCTAACAACAATGAGCTTCGGTGGCCGCCAAATTACACGGATGCTTAGGCAATTTGCGGTTTCATAAGGTGCCCGCGTTGTGTATGGGCCGAGTAGCCGGGCGCAGCCCTTTCACCCTACCCCATAGAGCGAACGCTCGGCTACTTCGATTGAACGCTTGGGAAGGCCCGGTGTCTCAACATCCTCGGCAAATAGTTTTCATCTTGGCGTCTATTTTTGAGTTCTCGCCGTCGAGCAAATCGATGTACTTCGCCCTCTGATCGCTCGGAGGTTTGGAAGCCGCCGGCCTGTCCACTGCAATCGGAGCTTCGGATACTGCGACATTGTGTGGCGCAGCCGAAGTTTTGGACGTTTTGGGTTTGCCGGGCGTGTGCGGCCGCGCAGTCCCGTTATAGCAATCGAGGAGATCGCCGGCTCTTTGCATCGAATGGCATTGCTCGGCCGTTTGCGCGATCGCAGCATCTGTCAACGTACCAAGCAAACAAAGCAGCGCGATTATTCTCACAGTTGGCCCCTCGATGAAAAATTCACAACGCCGCACTAGCGGAGTATGTTCGCTAGGCGGCGTCGGGTAGTCGCCGGGGCCCCTCAAATCCGCCCGGCGGGATTAGGCAAATGCAAGAGCGACCAAGCCAGAGCAAAGCAGGCCGACGCCGGCAATGGTCACTGCAAGGAAACATTTGGAAGCGAATTCATCCCGCATGGCACGTCACCTATCGTGAGCCCCAGCTCGAATGCAACGACTGCCCCGTTGCACAGTAAAGAGTTTTCCTTTCACACAGCTAAGTTCGATCCCGGTTGATGCTTTGATGCAACACCGCAACCGAAATTGTCTCCCGCCAATTTCGGCCCGAAATCGCGATCTTCGCCGCCGATTTGGACCGTTCTGCAAAATGAAAAGAGGCCGCCGATCAGGCGACCTCTTTTTACTGACGGGACACCTTGGAGTGCCTAGGAGTCTGGGGCGCGCCGCCAACCGGAACAGGATATGGGCTCCCGCTCGGTACTAAAAAATCTACCCGAGTTCATCCCAAAGGCTTTGATCCGGATCAACTAAGCAAGAAAGCAGAAGGGGCGCGGGGGCTTCGGTTCCGCCGCTCTCTCGTAACCGGGAATTAAGAATAAATTTACCATAGCTCATCAAGCTGAGCACCGGACCGAACTCAACGCGTCGGGAAGGAATGATTGTGCGCAAGGCGCTCCCGATAGCGGTGGTCAAGCATACCAGAAAACTTTTGGTGTTATCGGCCGCCACAGTAATGATGTCTTCCAATGGAAGTGGTGCGGCGGATCTTCGCCTCCGAATTGACTCCACACCAGCACGACAAGCGCCAACGCAAACGCCTAAGACTCGCAAGCAACTCTTTGAGGAGTTCTTGGAGTGGAAAAGGCAGCAGTCTCGCTAGCTGGATGGCGGGCGATCGCCCGTCCCTGCATTCGCACCGATCGGCCGGCACATGACAGCCGGCCAATCCCAGGCTCGTGAACAAAGGTAGTTGAACCTATCCGTCCGCCCAGCGACGACCCATCGTACTGGGTCGAGATTTGGGGGGATGTTATGTCCGAAGGACCAGATTTCAGGAATTGGGCCGAACGACTAGCGAGCAAGGCTGGCAAAGAACCTGATCCCCACGAGTTCCAGCGTCTCATGAGCATCGCTGAATATTGGAAGAGGCTGGCTGATATGGACGACTGGGAGCGCGACGGCTTCCGCCCAGCTTCCGAGGTTAAATCGCACGAGCGGCCTTCCTAAAGTCGGCGAGAGGCCATATGGACGCGGGGCTTCGGTCCCGCGCTTTCGTTTAGGACCACGGCGGGATCTTCGCTAGTGCCTGCCGGCGATTGGTCAAGGACAACAACGCCGGCCAACTTCAAACTAGGTGTTTAGTCCCAGGCTTTGATGGTGCATTCTTATCGCACGATTCGAAGGATGCGCTATGGGACAAATTTTACACGGCTGCGCCACCACGACGGAGGCAGTCCGTCGAGCAATACAAAATAGTCAAGAGAGCCTGAGAGCGCTTTCCAAGCGCTACGGGATCAACCAGAAGACTGTCGCCAAGTGGAAGCAACGCGAGACCGTCGGCGATCTTCCGACAGGCCCCAAAGAAGCCAAGTCGACCGTCCTTTCCATCGAGGAGGAGGCGATCATCGTCGCTTTCCGGCGGCATACGCTGCTGCCGCTCGACGATTGCCTCTATGCGCTGCAGCCGACCGTCCCGCATCTGACGCGGTCATCCCTGCATCGCTGCCTTCAGCGCCACGGCATCAGCCGATTGCCGGAGGTCGAAGGCGGCAAGCCGTCGAAGAAGAAGTTCAAGGCCTATCCGATCGGCTATTTCCATATCGATATCGCTGAGGTGCAGACCGCTGAAGGCAAGCTCTACCTCTACGTCGCCATCGATCGCACCAGCAAGTTCGCCTTCGTGCAACTGGTCAAGAAGACCGGAAGGACCTCCGCCTCAGCCTTCCTCGAAGCTCTGATCGCGGCTGTCCCCTACAAAATCCACACGGTTCTCACCGACAATGGGATCCAATTCACTTTCCCGCCGCGCTACGCGGATGGCCCGACAGCAAGATACGCGACGCATATGTTCGATATGCGCTGTCGGGAAAATGGCATCGAGCATCGGCTGACCAAGATCAAGCATCCATGGACGAACGGCCAGGTCGAGCGCATGAACCGGACGATCAAGGAAGCGACCGTTCAACGCTATCATTACGATCGACACCATCAGCTCGAAGCACACCTTGCCGACTTCATCAACGCCTACAACTACGCTCGGCGACTGAAGACCCTGAAGGGCCTCACGCCTTACGAGTACATCTGCAAATGCTGGACTTCCCAGCCAGAACAATTCAAACTTAATCCGCTCCAGCAAATGCCGGGACTAAACACCTAGTTCGCAAAACAGTGTTTACAGAGGCGGGATCGAATCCAAGATCTTTGGCGTTTGGTGGATGGGCCTCGCTGCCCTTCAA
Organism: uncultured Alphaproteobacteria bacterium; assembly: GCA_963722265.1. Taxonomy (GTDB): domain Bacteria; phylum Pseudomonadota; class Alphaproteobacteria; order Rhizobiales; family Xanthobacteraceae; genus Bradyrhizobium. The sequence continues at coordinate 1,227,066 of CAVRKR010000009.1, forward strand.
TCGGATCGCCAGGTGTAGTTGTTGGCAAAGATGCTGGACGATGCGATTGACCTGATCGTCTGTCATATGCTTACCCAATGCTTACCCGACGCAAGTTAGGCGTTAATTTTGACCTCTATAGATCCTCAAATTATCAAATATTATCAATGTGGTGAGCGCGGCGGGACTCGAACCCGCGACCCCATGATTAAAAGTCTGGACGCTAACCAACGTTATCAATCGACATTCCGACATTTCCTTATTCGTTCCGGCTTTGGACGGAAAGGGGAATTTCGAGGTGTCGGAATGGATAGGCGGGACGGCCGTCGTCAGCGGATGCCGCGATAGGCCGATTAGCTTCCAATGGCATTCGCCGCTCGAACTTTTGGGCGTGCTCGACCTGCCAGTTGCCCGAAGTGCAGCTTACAGCGCCACCCGAGGTATGATCCTCGGCGAGGCTTTGCTTGGGGTCGAAACCGGGCAGGGCGTGTCGTACAGCCGGCGAAAGGTCTTCTATGCTGCTGGGAAGCGTTACCGGGATCGTTCCCACACCTATTTAAACATTTTAAGGGCCGTGGACGAACTTGTGCAGAAGGGCTGGCTTCGCGAACACCGTGTGGCCCCGAATAACCGGGGCTGGCAATCTTCGTTCTGTGCCACGGCGGAATTGATCGAGGTAGCCCGAGAGATTGGTTCGGAGCCGACCTTCCAAATGTCCGAACCCATCCGATTGAAGGACAATGAGGACGACCTTGTAGATTACCCCGAGACGCGCGAGACCCTGGGGCTCCGACGCGCGTTAGAGCCGATCAATGGCTACCTCAAGGAACTAAAAATCGAACTACCCGGGGAAGCACTCCGAGGTAGGCACATCAGGATTGGCGATTCCTACGTGCTGCCCCTTCCGGGGAACGGTTTGCACCGGATTTTCAGTCGCGGAAGTTTCGCCTGCCACGGTCGTGCCTATGGTTGGTGGCAAAACATCCCAAAGACGGTCCGCGGCGATCTGACGATTGACGGAGAGGCAACCGCCGAGGCCGACTATACCGCGCTACACGCCTCGATCCTCTACGGTGAGCGGGGCATCAAATTCCATGGCGATGCTTACGACGTCGATGATTTCCCCAGAGACCACGTCAAGCTGGGGTTCAATATCGCGGTGAACGCCCGCAATAAGCGGTCCGCCGTGGGCGCGCTCGCTGATGACGCCTGGATGAGCCGGGGCAGCGCCGCACAATTGCTGACTGCCATCGAAAAGCGCCACAAGCCCATCGGCGACGCCTTCTGCTCGGATGCCGGGGTCCGCCTGATGCGAGTAGACAGCGAATTGATACTGGGTGCGCTCAGAGCATCGAATGACGAAGGCATCTCGGCGCTACCGGTCCACGACGCACTGATCGCGCCGTCCCATTCCATCGATCGCGCAGCAGAGAAAATGGTCGAAGCTTATGAAACCGTCGTTGGTCGCGTAAACCCCTGCCAAATCAAGATAAAAGGGGAAAAGGTTCCACATACGGGAGAAAGTGGGATCTCCCGGACCTGCTCCTCGTCCGGCCCGTAGGACCAACAGCAACATTTTGGCGCTTTTCAGGTGTGCTTCGCAGCGAGGCCTCGCGAAGCCTAGCGATTGCTCGCGAGCCTTCGACGACGACGCAGCGAAGTCTCTCCGCATTTGGCCCCGGTGTCCAAGTTCAATCGATCTCACTTGGTGATCTCCGATCCTGACGCCGAAGTGAGAGACCTCTTTGATAAATCCCTCCAAATGATCCTGATGTTCCGGCGGCCGGATGCGCGCTGGGCGGCGGCTTGGCGTTGCGCCGATGAAGCGAGGACGAAAGCACGGCCCCGCAATGAGAGGGCTTGGGGCGTGGCGGGGCCGTGCAGGCCCCACCGCTGCGGCGATTTCGGGGGCCAAAATGAGCCTAGACCATGAAGTGCGACGCCTAGTCTTACTGCGTCATAAAATTTTGTACTTCGGCAGGTTCCTGATCGGAGCGGCGCAGCACGGACATCGCGGCAAGTTTTTGACGAGGGCGAGAACGAGCCGTCGGCGCATGGTCGCAATCGAGTTTGGAATGTGCCGCTCGGGCCGCAGCGGTGGAGCCTCTGGGTCTGTAACCTTTGGGAATGGCAGGCGCCTGGAGCACCGCGGTGGAACGAGGTGCTGAGGGGGGAATCGTCTCCCTTTCGGAGATCAGGAATCCGTAGGCCGCGATGCAGAGTGTGGCGTGATGGTGGAAGCCGCGCCATCCTCGCCCTTCGAAATGCCCGAGCCCGACCTCCTGCTTGAGCTCCTGATAATCGCGCTCGATGCGCCAGCGTAGCTTGGTGAGATCTACCAGGTTGCCGAAGGTGATATTTTGCGGAAGCGTCGAGAACCAATATTTTGTCGGCTCGGCCTCACCTTTCGGCCACTCGATCAACAGCCATTCTTCCGGGCGGCTCTTGGTAAGATTGTAATCGCGATGGGCGACACGGATACGCAACCGGGCAAAGCGCGAGGACAACTGTTCGGCCGAGCCTTCGCGCCACGCGATCTTGCGCCAGGCTTTTGCCGGCAAGCCCAAAGCAAGCTCCTTGACTGAGGTCGGCCGATGATTGCGATCGCGCCGTATCAACTTCGGCGGACGTCCGTGGCCCGACCAGGTTTTGGGATGCAAGGGCGCCATGCCCGGCGCCCATACCGTGGTGTTCGGCAAGATGCCGGCCACATAGGTCAACCCCAGTGCGCTGATGCTGCTGCGCAGTTCCGTGTTGCAGCCATATCCGGCGTCCATCAGCACCACACCGAGCGGCAGGCCGGCTGCACTGGCCGCACGGATCTGCTCGAGCGCGATCTCGGGCTTGGTCCTGAAGCGGATATCCCCGGGCACGCCTGTCTTGCGCCGGCGTTCATCGTCCGCCGCCCACTGTTCCGGCAAATACAGGCGATACCCCACCGGCAGGCTGGCGTGGCGATTGGCAATCGATAGCGACACCGCGACCTGGCAATTGTCCTGCTTGCCGAGTTGACCACAATACTGCCGTGCCACCCCTACCGAATGCCGGCCCTGTTTGGGGAAACCCGTGTCGTCGATAATCCAGGCCTCGATCTGCCCATGGCGCAAGATCTCCGGCAGGACCATCTCGCGCACCTTGGCCAAGACCTTCTCGTCCGACCAGCGCCCTTCGCCGACAAAATGCAAGGAGTGATTGATGCTGCGCTGCCGTCCGCTCAGGTGCGGTCATCGCCGCCATAGGCTCTACGCTCTTGCGCTCGCATGGCATCATCAGCCCAACGCAGTAATCCCGCAGCGGCCGGGCACGGTCCGCATGGCCGATCATGCTCACAAGTCCCTCGACATATGCTTCAAATCGCGATGCACTGTCAGCCACTATTGGGTGATCCATCTCAGCTCCTCATGCCGAAAACCGAATCTCCCAAAATTATCAAGGATCCCAAGCTCCCAAAATGCGACTTTCTGACTCAGTAAGACTAGCAGGCTGTTGAAGAACTCAGCCGTGTTCGCAAGCGTAGCCTGATGTCCATTTCGACAATGCGCCCCGCGGCCGGCAAAGGCCTTGGCGAGGCCGGGGATCTTGGCCATCAGCAGGCCTCCGCTATCAGCTTGGGCAGCCGCACCAGATTGTAGGCGGCGGCGGCGAAGGTAAAAGCCCATCCGACGCGATCACGGCCACGGAACCTGGACTTCTCTTGCCTGGCGATCGTCTTGATCCAGCCGAATGCCTCCTCGATGCGCTTGCGGATGCGCTGGCTGACGGCATAGCCGCCGTGCCGGGTCGTTCGCCCATCAATCGCAGAACTGCGGCCGCTGGTGTTCTGCGCAACATGCGCCGTCACCCTCATCGAGCGCAGTTCGTTGACGAAGTCTTCTGCGTCGTAGGCTTTGTCGGCGCCAAGCCAGAGCGCGCGAAGCTCGGCGGCGGCGGGCTCTCACGTGCCGGATTTGGCGCGTTCGGATCCCGTCACCGCCACCACCGCCGGACCGCGTCATCCGCGCGTATCAAACAACTAGTCACCTGCCGGTCGCAGTAGCTCATGCATGGGTTCTGGTTCGCCCCACCAGAGCGGTTGGCACATCTGCCAATGCAATTCGCGGCTTGATCCTGACACCGCGCCGCTGTCACTGCTTCTGCCCGTGAGTTGAGGAGCACTCCGGTGCCTATGAGGGTCATCGCGAAGAAAAGGTGCCATGCCATGGTCGAACCTCCTGAGAAAAGCGAACGGGCCATTCTAAATCCTAACCTCTCGACGAGGCAGCGTATTCGGACCCGCCGAGGGGATGTCCAAGGCTGATCCCTGACGCAACCGAAAGAATACACAGCGATACCTGCCGAGGTCTGCGAGTTGGATTGAGGAGATGGAGAAACGGTCTCGCCGTCGCATCCGTGATCTGGTGGCACTAGCGGCCTTTCAGGGCCTCTCCGAGAATGAGATCGGGTGCGCGCGGATATCCATGATGGCCAGGAGCACAAACGCTCCATGCAAGGGCCGGATACAGAAGCGCAAGACCACCCTCCATTTACTCACATTCGGCTTGCAACGCACGGCCGGTCCATACAAAAGTGCCATAACCTAACTCATGCAGTGCAGCAAAAAGGATCGTGATTTGGTGATTTTTCAATCAACATTTCCCGGAACGGGAAAATTGTGGTGGCATGCCGTCTCTCCGGTAGGGCAGATTACAGCGATGAACAATCAGCAATTCCTCGCGGTCGTCGGCGTGATTATCGTGGCGTTTATTGTCTATCCCAGCTACGAACGATTTCGCGAGTGCCAAGATTTGGGTGGGTCACACTGCTATTTCGGTCGCAGGCGTTGATCCGCCGTGGAGAAACTGAATGCCTAGCGTCAATCTCAAGGTTAGTGCCAACCACAAGGAGATGACACTCTCTTTGGAAAGGCCAACTGGAACGGTGGCCTCGATTATCATCTCAACCGAAGCTGCAGCCCAAATTGCAGGCAACGTGCTCGAAGCAGCCAAGGCGGCTTACGATGCGACCGGCAAGCCTCCTCCGGATGAGATGAGCGAGGTATCTCTGAAGATTGTTTACCCCTCGGGATACAACGTCCTTCCGGGTCGAAATAACAGGTCAATGATGATACAGTTTCATTTTGGTGGGACGACTTTAGGTATCGAGGTGCAAAACGAGGACGCGCAGATACTCGCTCGCCGTCTGATGATGGCTGCCCCAGAGGGCAACGCGTAACGGTTTTCAACATAGCCTAACCCCACCGCCGCTGCTGCCCGACACCGCATTCTCCGGCGCCTGGTCGAGATCGCGCTGAGGGCGAAGGGGAAATAGATGGGCAACGCCAGGAAGTGTCCCTACTGTGCGCAATTCGTCGAACCTGAGGCTGTCGTTTGTAGGCATTGCTGGCGCAACCTGGAAAATCCCTACGACGCCAACTCGCCAGAAGGTAAGGCATGGGCTGGCGGGATAGCTGACCGGCAGCAGTGGCAGACTTCGGATGGTAGCGCCCACATCTCGCCGGCGACGACTTTCGCGAAAAGAGTGTGGTTGGATTTTTTCAGGCGGGGGAAATGAGATCATGGCCACTGCTTGGCGAACGGATTTTTCCGAAGCAAAGAAGCATCAACGAGTGCTCCTGATTGGCCGTACAACACGGCACACTCACGACGCATTAAAGAAACGCAATCCGTTTGGGGGCCTTGACTGCGTGCTCTGGCGATCACTTCGCGCAACGCTCGACTGCCTTCCCCGACCTGCCGACTGTTGCCGAGGCTGGAATACCGGGTTCGTCCTCGAAGGCTGGTACGGTCTCCTTGCACCCGCGCGGGAACTGCCGCTGAAATTATCAACCTGCTGAATACGTCAGTGGAGAAAGCCATTCAATCGGAGGTATTTAAGACGATTGAAACCAACGGAGGCCTGACCTTTGCCCCCAGTACGCCTGAAGATTTCGGCCGCTATTTACAAAGCGAGGCGGCCCGCTGGGGCGATGTCATCAAAGACGCACATATTGAAGCGCAGTGAACGAGCGGCTGACCCACAATTCAAAAATGCAGATGGTCCCTCAGACGTGGAATACGTCGAATGTCCGGGTTGGGTCAAACCCGGAAGTCGCCCCGGTCACGCGGCATGTCGGTTCTGCTTGCAAATTCGCGGGCAATAGTGACCCCCTGAGGGGGCTTATCGCATCCAATTCCGACCCCTTCTGACGTCTTGTGTCAGCGTCCTTCCCTTTAGCCCTGATGGGCTAGGGAGGACTTTGGGGAATGATTGGCGTGGACAAGATCGGGGAGATACGACGCGCCTATTTTGAGCAACGCCGCTCCATCAAGGAGATCGTGCGGACGCTGTCGGTGTCGCGCGCGACGGTGCGCAAGGTCATCCGCAGCCACAAGACTGAGTTCAAGTACACGCGTGGAGTCCAGCCCACGCCGAAGCTTGGCGACTGGGTCGAGGATCTGACGGAGATCATCGAGAAGGAAGCCAAGCTGCCGAAGCGGGAGCGCCGCTCGACCCAACGCTTGTTCGAGGAACTTCGTGGGCGAGGATATGACGGCGCCCATGACAGCGTGCATCGGTTCGTGAAGGCTTGGCGCGACGAACGCGCTCGGGTCCCGGTCCATGCCTATGTGCCGATGAGCTTCGCGCCTGGGGAGGCCTACCAGTTCGACTGGAGCCACGAGACGATCACGCTTCGGGCCTGCCGCTAACGGTCAAGGCGGCGCACATGAAGCTATCGCACAGTCGCATGCCGTTTGTGCGCGTCTACTTCCGGGAGACCCAAGAGCTGGTGTTCGACGCCCACGACAAGGCGTTCCGGTTCTATGGCGGCGTCTGCCGACGTGGCATCTACGACAACATGAAGACGGCGGTTGAAGCGATCTTCGTCGGCAAGGCGCGCCGATATAATCTCCGCTTTCTACAGATGTGCTCGCACCATCTGATCGAACCGGTAGCCTGCACCCCCGCGTCGGGATGGGAGAAGGGTCAGGTTGAGAACCAGGTCGGCAATCTGCGCGACCAAATGTTCCGGCCCAAACCGCGGGTAAAGAGTCTCACCGAACTCAATGCGTGGCTGGAAGATCGGTGCATCGCCTACGCCCAGCGAACCAAGCATCCAGAGTTCAAGGATCGGACCGTCTGGGACGTATTCCAAGAAGAGCGTGTGAGCCTGATGGCGCTACGCGGCCCATTCGACGGGTTCGTCGAGAAGGCAGTCAGGGCCAGCACCACTTGCCTGATCATGGCCGATCATAACCGCTACAGCGTTGATGCGCGGGCCGCCGGCCGGATGGTGCTGGTGCGCTCCCATGCCGAACGCATCGTCGTGCTAATGGGGGACGAGGTCGTCGCCGATCATCCACGCCACTTCCGGCGCGACCAGATCATCTACGATCCCTGGCATTATCTGCCGGTGCTGATGAAGAAGCCTGGCGCCTTGCGCAACGGGGCTCCGTTCAAAGACTGGGCACTGCCGCCCGCGCTGACCCAGGTTCGCGCCAAGCTGAAGCAACACGCCGACGGGGATCGACAGTTCGTCAAGGTGTTAGCCGCGGTGCTCGATCACGGCCTGACCGCCGTCGAGGCCGCCTGTGCGGAAGCGCTGGAGGCCGGCATCGCTAGTGGCGATGTGATCCTGACAGTGTTGGCGCGCCGCCGTCAGCCCGCGACCCCGCCCAGCATCACCACGCCCGACGCGCTTCGCCTGAAGATCGAACCCACGGCCGATTGTGGCCGCTACGACAGCATAAGGAAAATCGCCTGATGGAACGCCACGAGATTCTAGAAGCCATGAGCGAACTAAAGCTTTACGGCATGCGTGCCAGCTTCGATGAGATTGCCGGTAAGGGTCTTGCCCGGCGCGATGAGATCTATCCCCTCATCGCCAGCCTGATCCGGGCCGAACGCACCCACCGCCAGGCCCGCTCGATAAGCTATCGTATCGGAGGAGCCAAGTTCCCGGTCCTCAAAGATATCGACACGTTCACCTTCGCCGATACGCCGATCGATGAAGGGCAAGTTCGCGAACTCGCCACCGGCACCTTCCTGGACGCTAAGCGCAATGCAATCTTCATCGGCGGAACCGGCACCGGCAAAACCCATCTATGCATCGCTGTAGCCTCGGCGGTCATCCGCACCCGCGCCAGGGGGCGCTTCTTCAACCTGGTCGACCTGGTCAATCAGCTAGAACAGGAAAAGGCCGCCGGTCGCAGTGGCCGGTTGTCCGAGAAGCTCCTGCGCCACGATCTCATCGTCATCGACGAACTCGGCTACCTACCGTTCAGCCAATCCGGCGGCCAGCTGTTGTTCCACTTGATCAGCAAGCTCTATGAGAACACGTCGTTGCTGATCACCACCAATCTCGCTTTCGCAGATTGGCCGCAAGTCTTCGGCGACGCCAAAATGACCACCGCCATGCTTGACCGGCTGACACACCACTGCGACATCATCGAGACCGGCAACGAAAGCTGGCGCTTCAAGAACCGCGCATAACCTCCCGCTCGTCACTCGCCGCCCGCCAAGACCGGCTCTGCTCCGCTATGTGGGGCTCCGCGCCGCCGGTCTCGGCTCCGTCAAAGGGGTCATTCTTGGCCGCGAAAAGGGGGTCGCACTTGGGTGCGATTTGACAGTTGAGCAATCTAGCGGGCCGTAACGTGAGTGAAGCCTGAGCAGGCCTCGAAAGTGACAATGCGGATGCCGACCTGCCGGTCATTTGGGGAAGGCAGCATGAGCGGGGAAGCAATCGACACGCGCACCCGCTCGATCCGCCGGGGTAGTGGGCACGGCACGTCGGAAAGGTGGTTCGGGTAATCGGGGGAGGCCCGTCAAGGGCGAGGGTAGCGACCTCGACGTCGCGAAAGGCGGCGGCCATGGCGGGAGTCGGACGGGGTCGTATGACCGTTGAAGCCGGGTAATGCTGGCTGAGGAAAGGGCCCTGACTTCTGGTGCGCTTTCGAAGATGGCGAGGTCGTGGTGATTGGCGATGAGCCTGCAAACACCATCAAAGACAGGAGCCGCCGGAGATTGCTGTGTCGAGGGGCGAAGGAGAGTTCCCCACCGTGCCGCAGCCGCGTGCGGTTAGTTTGCTCTCCGTGTGTCTCACGGTGAAGCCAGTCGGAGAGAAGCTATGGGGCGGGCGGCGGAGGTCGTGGCACCTTCATCGTCCATACGAACCGATGGAGGTTGCCCGTGGCCCAAGTCAATGATCTCAGCCGAAGCGTGAGCGCGTTTGATCCGATCTCGACCTTAGTGGTGGTCGTCGAGATGAGCAAGGCGAGCTGGCTGGTGAGCGGCGTCGTTCCCGGCGTCGAGCGCCGGCCGTTGAAGAAACTGGAGCCGGATGCGACGGCACTGTTACGATTGATCGAGCGGTGGCGGAATGAGGCGGTGTGTGCTGGCCGGTCGATCAGCCGGATCACGCTGGCCTATGAGGCTGGCCGCGACGGCTTCTGGCTGGCGCGCTGGCTTATTGCTCGTGGGATCGAGGCGCATGTCATCCATTCGGCAAGCGTTGCGGTGTCACGCGAGCGCAAGCGGGCGAAGACGGATCGTCTGGATGCGGCGATGTTGATGCGCGTGTTGCTGGGATGGTTGCGCGGTGAGCGGGGGCACTGCGGGATGGTGACGATCCCGACGATGGAGGAGGAGGATGCGAGGCGCCCGAGCCGCGAGCGTGAGAGCCTTGTCAACGAGCGCTCACGCGTCACCAACCGCATGAAGAGTGCGCTCGCCCGCCTCGGGATCCGGGGATTCAAGCCGCATCTGCGCAAGGCGCCTGAGCGTCTGGCAGGTCTGCGGACAGCGGAGGGCACGGGCCTGCCGGCAAACATCATCGAGGAGTTCCGGCGCGACATGGCTCGGCTGGCACTGGTCCGTGAGCAGATCAGCTCGATCGAGAAGACACGTGTCGAGCGGCTCGAGCGGGCACCAGATACAGGGCCGCATGCGATGGTGCGGCTGCTCGCCAGGGTGATCGGTATCGGCATCGAGACGGCGGACATGCTGGTGCGGGAGATCCTGTCGCGGAAGCTTCGAGATCGAAGGGCGGTGGCGCGCTACGCCGGGCTCACGGGATCGCCCGACGAGAGTGGTTTGAAACGCCGAGAGAAGGGCCTGGCCAAGGCCGGCAATGCGCGGGTACGACGGGGGCTGATCCAGTTGGCGTGGCGCTTCCTGATGTTCCAGAATGCGGATTCCGACGAAGCCGCCCGGGTATAACGGGATAATGCCGCCCGGGATTCCTGAATGATGTCGCCTACCGTAACGGAATGATGCCGCCCGGGTCGCGAGCCTCGCTGGCCGATGGATTTGTGTCACCGGCGATGGTGGTTGGTCAAGCCTTCTGGTTCTGTTTGCCTCGCGTCCGGCGCATGCTTTCGCCGGCGAGTTCGATGCGGTGGGCATTGTGAACGAGACGGTCCAGGATGGCGTCGGCATAGGTTGGATCGCCGATTATTTCGTGCCATCGGTCTACTGGAAGCTGGGAGGTGATCATCGTGGAGCGGCGTCCGTAGCGTTCCTCGAGGATTTCCAGGAGATCATGTCGGGCGGCGGCGTCGAGCGGCTCCAGGCCCCAGTCATCGAGAATGAGCAGATCGGCGCGGCCGAGGTTGCGCAGAAGACGGGGATGGCGTCCGTCGCCGCGCGCCAGCGCAAGTTCCTCGAACAGCCGAGGCACGCGCTGGTAGAGGACTGACCGGTTGTCGCGACATGCCTTGTGGCCGAGCGCCGAGGCCAGCCAACTTTTGCCGACGCCGGTTGGACCGATTAGGGCCAGATTGTCGTGGGCGTTGATCCATTCGCCCTCGACGAGCTTCTGGAACAGGGCGCGGTCGAGACCGCGGGGATTGCGATAATCGACATCCTCGACGCAGGCCTGCTGGCGCAATTTGGCGACGCGCAGCCGTCGCCGCGAGGCGCTTGTCCTGCCGCCAGGAGGCTTCGCGATCAAGCAGGAGCCCCAGCCATTCGTGATGGCCGAGGCCGTCGGCTTCACCGGCGGCGGCGATTTCAGCGAAGGCCTTGGCCATGCCATGCAGGCCAAGGGCGTAAAGCTGGTCGAGGGTCGGATGTTTGAGCAAGGTCGGTCTCTCCTAATTGTAGTAGCGCGGACCACGGATGTTGGCGTGCAGGATCGGCGTTCCGTCCGTGGCGCGCTTTTGCGCGGGACGCCGGTCGAGGTGGTTGTCGAGGATGGATTTGACCGAGCCGTAGGTGCGCGCGCCGATGTCGATGGCGCGCTCGGCGGCGGCTTCAAGACGCTCGGCGCCATAGGGACGGGCCAGCCGAACGACCCCCAGACAGGCGCGAAAGCCCTGCTCGGGATGCGGACGCTGTTCGAGGATCAGTTCGCACAGCGCCGCCGTCGCCGGGCCAATCAGGCGGGCGTCGGCGCGGATGCGCTCAATCGTCCAGCCGGCATATCGCCGATGGCTGGAGGGCATGTGCTCGGGGACGGTCGTGTGCTTGTGATTGCCGCTCATGCGCATGTGCGCGGCGATCCGCTCGCCCTTGAGGAAGATTTCGACCGTCCGCGCGGTCAGCCGCGCGTCGACCTCGGCGCGGGCGAAGCGATGCGGGACGCTGTAATAATGGGCGGCGACCTCGACGTGATAATCGATGCCGACGCGGCAGGTGCGCCATTCCGAGAACTCGTAAGGTTCGGTCGGCAGGGACTTCAGCGCCGGGCGATCGATCTGTTCGAGCAATTGCCGGCGCGTCACGCCGAGCCGCCGGATCGGGCGCTCTTCGTTGAGATGCGTCATCAGATCGGCGATCGCCGCGTTGACCTCCGCTAGGCTGTAAAAAATTCGATGGCGCAACCGCCCGAGAAGCCATCGCTCAACGATGAGCACCGCCTGCTCGACTTTCGCTTTATCCCGCGGACGTCTCGGCCTCGCTGGCAAAATGGCGGTGTCATAATGCGCCGCCATTTCGGCGTAGGTGCGATTGACCTGAGGATCGTAGAGACAGGCCTTGATCACCGCGGTCTTCGTATTGTCCGGCACGAGCAAATGCGGAACGCCGCCGATCGCCTCGAGGGCGCGGACATGGGCGTCGATCCAGTCGGGCAGCGCCTGCGTCCAGCTCGCGTGCGCAAAAGTGAAGCTCGACGCGCCGAGCACGGCGACGAAGATTTGCGCCTTGCGGATTTCGCCGGTCAGCCGGTCGATGACGACCGGAACCCCATCGCCGGCGTAATCGACGAACAGCCGCTCGCCGGCCGCGTGCGTCTGCCGCATCGTCGGCGACAACTTCGATTCAAAGCCGCGATAGAGCTCGCAAAACCGCGAATAGCTGTAACCGCCGGGATTGGCGGCGATATATTCATCCCAGACGATCACCAGGGTGACGTGCTTGCGCTTCAGCTCCCGATGAACCGTCGGCCAATCCGGCTCGGCGTGGCGCCGATGGCCCCGTTTGGTCCTGTGATTGGCGTAAAGCGCCGCCTCCAGGTCGCCGTCGCTCATGCCGTCCGGCAACGGCCAACCCAGCCCGGCGCCCTCGAAACGCCTCAACGTCTCGCGCACCGTCGAGGCGGCTACGCCCAGCCGACGCGCGATTTCGCGCGTTGAAATACCGGCGGAAAACTTCAAACGAATGATCTCGCGCACATGGCGCATCGCAACTCTTTCCGCTGGCATCGATCGCTCCCTTGGATTGCCAAAGGAGGGACCCTAAACAGGCCAGCGGAGGCGCTCGTCGCCATTCCAGACCCCGGGCGGGATTATTCCGTTCCGGTGGGCGGCATCATCTCGTTATGGTGGGCGGCATCATTCCGTTACGGCGGGCGACATCATCTCGTTATGATGGGCGGCTTGAGCAGGAATCAGCATTCCAGAAAGACAGTGCGCTGGCGCGCTGGTATCGCACGCGGACCGAGGGGCCGAGCGGCGCGCGCAAGACGACGATGATCGTGGCGCTGGCGCGCAAGCTGCTGATCGCGCTGTGGCGCCTGGTCACCACCGGCGAGGTGCCGGACGGTGTCGAGCTACGGCCGGCGGCGTGAGCAACACTAGAACGAGAAAGGACAAACAGGGTTCGGCACCTGACGGCACTTGATGCGCCGGGTAGCCGATGACGATCCGAGGTGGCGGCAATCCGCATTCGGCTATGGCTGCAATGCCGCTGAGAGAATGGACCCGCCGCCTCGGAGCCTTGCCCGTAGAAGCGTATGACTGCTTCATGGTCGGGGACCCATACGGGTTCAACCGAATACAAGCTTGGTTCGCGCGATTGATCGCGGCCAATGGCAGGCTCCCCTCGGATCATCGCGCGGCCAACCATCCGATCGCCGGCAGCCTGCCGCCGTGCTCGCGTCCATCAAGGACAAGCCTTCGGCGGCGCTGAAGAAGCGCCGTCCTTGACCGCCACTGCGCGCGACGGCGATGGAAATATGCGGTCGGGACGGAAGAATGCTCGCGGCGCGGGTCGAACAAAAGAATGGAATGCAGGGACGACCAAAATGGCGTCACGCACCCTTGACAAAGAAAGCCCCATACAAGCCGGATGCCGGAGATCGGCACGTCCGGTTCGATGAGCGGGGATGGGAAACGGGGCGTTGCCGAATGGCCTAAGCTACCGCGCCCATCCTCGACTCTACCACAACGAAAGTCGGCGACCTGCCGAATTTTTTGTCCCGACAGTATTCTTCAGACCCTGTCAGATGTGCTGACCTAACTCTCCTCGTGATCCCCATCACAGTAATTGCCGAGCCATCGGCGTTAATCTACGGTCATCGATAGCGGACAATGGTGTCCACTGCCGAGGCGGGAGCGCAGGCAATGAACAAGCAGTCTGAAAATAAAACAACGTCACTTCAGGAAGAGCCGAACAAGCTCAACCCTGCGACGGACGAACTCAACGAGCAAGAACTCAATACGGTGTCTGGCGGCGCTGGCAAGGCACCGACCACCACTTCCAAGGAAATCGAGGACTATTCTTTCGATATCGAGCAGGTTCTCAGCATCGGCTCGAAGTAGTGGCACCGGCGCCGGGAAGGTCACGTTCGACAACATTGCGCGCATTGCTCGGGGGCTCAAAGTGAAAGCCCACGTTCTCCTGGATGACGGTGCAAAACTATAGGGTGTGCTTGTCGCGAGCCCTAAGGCGGCGCGATCGGTACAGCACTAGACCAGCTACGTCACGGCGAATGTCACGGGTGAGGTCCTGCGTGACGTCAGAGCCGTGGCGCAAAGGCGGGTTCTAGAACTCGTCGTCGTCGGCTTCGCGGTGGCCGGGCCGCTTGCCGCGATCTTCGATTTGTTCGGCATAAATTTCAAACGTCCCGGTCGAGCCGGACCTGTGAATATGAACGATCTTGGCCCGTATTAATTTTGCGCCAACACCAACAGCCACCTCTATCACTTCGCCTTGCTGCGGCTCTACGGACCGATGCTGCGTCTCAACAGATTTAAACTCTATCTCACCGGGTTTCCGAGTTTTGATGTGCCAGATGTGTTGGCCGGGCATTTTTGTCTCGCTTCTTGGTTGTCTGCGGAAGTATCGCACGATGGGGATGGCGATATCCAAATAATTTGGATTATTGATCTCGCGCCAGCTTGCGCTTGCCCCAATGCGGGTCTTTCCGGTCAGGGTTGAAGACCCGCTCGACGTGGCGGTTTAGAGCCCGCAGCATCCCCACACGCGCGTGCAAAAGCGGTCCGCGACCTTCGGCAGCCATGATTAGCGCCTCGATGGCGGCCTGCCATGGCGGGCTCTCGTGCTCTGCTTTCGGTAAACGGGTGATGTAGTCGGCGGCGTCCTTCAACGTGATGAGTTGATGTCCGCGTGGCAGCGGGATCGCGTCTTCAAAGTGGCGTCGCCAGCCTTTATCGGGCATCAGTAACGTGAGCAGGCGGCTCTTTCAGCGGCGGCTGAGCCAGAACTTCGGCTTTGATCTTTCGCCAATGGAAATCGAGCACTTCGCGTGCCGCTTCGACTAGGCGCTTGTCGGCTGCGTCTATTTCGTCATCGCTCGCCGTCTCCACGTTCATTTGTAAGATGTCGTCGCTTACCTGCCAAAGGGCCTTCTGGTATTTTTTCTTTTGGTTTAGCAATAAATCGAGTTTGGTACCGAGATAGGAGAGCTGCCGGCTATCGGCCGCATCTGCCTTTTCCTTGGCGTTCGCAGTGGCGTCCTCAGCGTCAGGGTTCTCGCTCATCAGAATTGAATGATATTCCGACAAGGTGTCACGCAAATCTTTAAGCCAATCGATGCGCACGTTAGCGAGCGCACGCGTGCCAGCATTTGCGGCTGTCATCATAGCCGCGTCGGCCGATGTCTGTGCCGCCCGGACCTGCCTCGCACCTATTGTCAAGGTGAGTAATCCAACGAGGAGGGTTACAGCGGCGGCGATAACGGCGGCAGCCGCTGCGGGGGTCGTCAAGATCGGCTGCAGCGCGGCGATCAAACCGCCGCGCAATGGCGCAGCCACGAAATAGCCAACAGCGAAGCCCGCGACGGCGGCGACCATAGCAGCAAAGAACCGTGATCTATTGGTGGACATTAGCACTCGTCCCCAGGGTGATGCTTTGGATAATTTTAGCACTGTAAGGTTGTGGCTCAAACGCTCAAACCTGTTCCTCAGCGAAACCTTTGCCGTCGATGACCAGCCCTTGGCCGCCGTCAGGCGAACATCTCAGCACCGGCAGGCGTGAACTTCACATGGGTTCCGCTCTCATGCCGCGACAGCCAGCCTAGCGCAATCGCGCGGGCGAGGGCCGCACGAAATTGGTCCGGCGTACCGCCCTCCGCTAGGAAAAAGGCATTGATCAGTTCGATATAAATGCGGCCGTCCTGCACCGCCTCGATCGCGTTGGCGATCTCCACCAGCTTGCGGGCGGCGACGTCTGGATCAGCGAAGGGGGATGGTTCGATAAATTTCATGGGCTCGCTTTTATCGATCTCTAAGAATTTCGACTTATCAAAGTATCATGGAAAGACGCGCGGTTCCTCGCAACCCGGTATTGATGTCTGGAGCGATTGAGTTCGCTGGCAGCACGATGAACTGCTTAGTCCGCAACATTTCCATTTCGGGGGCGGCGCTCGATGTTACTGACCCCCACGACATCCCCGAGCGTTTCGACCTTGTCTTTAAGGCGGACGGCACGCACATTCCCTGTCACGTCATCTGGCGTCAAGAGGAACGGATCGGCGTGGCCTTCGACTAATACAGCCCCCGTTGCCAGCCCTGTCAGGCATACGCTTCCGCCGATTGCCAGTCGGGCCTCACATCCGCGCCGCGCTGGCCGCACGCTTGGCAGGTGAACCGGGGCTCGATGTCGCTCAGCCGAGCATGATCGGGCCAACGGTCGCCGCTGATCGCGGTCCAATGGCTGCACTTGTAATCCGAGCAGTAGATTAGGAGACCGCGAACACCAGCGGCGCGCATTTCTGCGAGGGTGATTTTCTGCGGGCGTTGAGCGGGCATCGGCTATTGAAGCGCGGTCTAGGCCGTTATTGAAGCCGCTGGATATTGGGGCCTTTGCCGTGCGGGCACACCAAGGCGTCAAATCGGGTCCACCGGCTACGGTGTCTACGAAGGTTCAAAAGATCGAACCCAGAGCCTTGAGGGCGGCCCCAACCGTACCGATCCCGAAGGCGGAACGATAGAACAGCCGGGATTGTTCGGAGCGATGGTCACCGGTCAGCCACTCGGCAAGTCCAATGGTGTAAGCCGCGAATACCAGAAGAGTAAGCATGACAATTGGCAAGCAATACGCGTTCCAGTCGATCCTGAAATTAGGACACTGCTACCTTTAAACTGAGACACCTAATTCGGACCCAATTTTGGACCCAACCAGACGGCACCAGACTAAATCAGACGTATCAGATTGCGTCGCTTAGCAAACACCGGCGTCGAGCCGATGGGACAACCAGCCGTCGCCGCGCTGCTGAGAAGGGTCTTGAGATCGCGCATTAGCCGGATCGGGTCGCCTGATGGGTGCGCTTTCTCTACTGAAAAAGTTGGAGAGCTGGCCTTTAGTCGGCAGCTTTAAAGCGTTCGTAGCGCATTGCGAGCCGTTCTCGGTCCGGTAGGTCTCTGGTGCGATCTGGCAAATGCAGGCTGCCGCCATCGAGACGCTTTAGGTTCTGTGGACTTTAAGGATTCCCTTTTTATCAGCAAATCAGATTCAAGGCTGCTTTTGAGGAGGCGGCCTTGGGTGTGATGGATCGTTTGGTTTTGAGCGACGTGGCTTGGGAGCGGATGGCGCCCCTGATTATAGGTCGGCCTGATCAAAAAGGCTCCACCGGGCGCGACAACCGGATGTTCGTGGAGGGCGTGCTTTGGATCGTGCGTACGGGCTCTCCTTGGCGTGATCTTCCGGAAGCGTTTGGCGATTGGAATAGCGTGTTCCGGCGGTTCAGCCGGTGGAGCATCAAGGGCGTCTGGTATCGGATATTCGAGGCGATGTCCGATGATCCGGACTTCGAATATCTGATCATCGATTCCACCATCGTCCGAGCCCATCAGCATGCTGCCGGGGCTAAAAAAGGGGGTCTGAAGATCAGGCGCTCGGTCGCTCGCGCGGCGGCCTGAGCACCAAAATACATATGGCCGTCCGAGGCCTGGGTTGTCCGGTGCGCTTCACCCTGACGGCAGGTCAGAAGGGTGATGCACCGCAAGCCGCCGCGTTGATCGAGGGGTTTGCTGCCGAGGTCGTCATGGCCGATACAGCCTATGACGCCGATCACCTGCGCCAAGCCATCGCCGCCAAGGGCGCGCTCGCCGTCATTCCCAACAACCCGTCAAGAGCGCTCAAATACCCGCTCGACAAACATCTCTATGCCCAGCGCCATCTCGTCGAGTGCTGCTTCTCAAAGCTCAAGCAGTTCAGGCGCGTGGCAACGCGCTTCGAGAAAACAGCGCGAAATTATCAGGCCGTCGTTACCCTTGCCGCTATTATCCTATGGATGCGATAAGTGTCCACAGAACCTAGGGCTTCAAGCATCGGGCCGTCGTTCTGGCCGAGCAGCCGCTCAGATACATGAAGCCGATAATCGGGATCAATGCCGATTAGGTGCGCATCGAATGCCGCGTGATGGATTTTCGACAGGGGTATGCCGTTGGGTACGACTGGTTGACCAAGCCGTTCGTCTTTGTCCGCGACGATGTGGGCGGCGTCCAGTAGCAGCGGCTCGGGCAGTCCAGACACGGCGCAGCGGCCGTTGTAAGCGGTGATGACTGCTTCCCGAAACGATGCCTGGTGAAGCCGCTGCTTTACCGCCCGCAGTGCATATCGTCGTTCGAGGGCGTTCGCAGGTGGATTGAGCGCCTTTTGATCGGGCATACCGAACGCAATCCGGGCTTTTAGTGCTTTGGCATCCCAACCGGAAATGAAGGTTGGAAGCATGGCCTGGTAGCGACCCGGCGCAATTCCGAGGAAATAAATGATTGGTACCCGATGCTCGAACGCCTCACGAAGCCATCGATTGTCCGCAGCTTCCGGGTCCTGTCCCATGAAGGCGTAGTCGATCGTCTCGTCACTATCAAAAATCTGCCGATGCACTTCGCGCTGGTCGTCGTACCAGACCTTGCTGCCTGGCTTCGGGAATACGGTCTTAATCGACAGGAGGAAGCTCATCTGCCGCGGCTTAAAAATTCCGCGCCGCGGATTGATGAGCGGCACGCGCTCACCCTGAAACACGAAGCCAGGCTCTAGCTCGGTCGCTGTCAGGTGGTCATGGAGCTCGCACAGGCGTCGGACATGCTCAAAAGCCGCCATGCGCAATAGTGCGTCGGGGTTGTCAGCGATCATCATCTCTACAGTGCTTTAGGAGAGGCTGGGCAGCAAGACGGCTTAGTAGGCCCGATAGGCAGGACTCCGTTTTTATGTATACGTCAAATCCTCACCCCCTCGGTGTCTTAGAAAAAATCCAATGTTTACAATGCAATTCCGACATTGATCGGTTAAATGGTGTATAAGCTGGCCTGACCTGAACTGTCGGATGCTTTGGTGCCCCCATTCCCTCTAAGGTGACGCTTCGAGAATTGGAGAAAGCTACCTATGCAACAAGAGTTGAGGACAGGCGACCGTTGGCCGATGGAGATGCGTGCCGATACGGCGGCCGAATATTGCGACGAACCGTCCGTGGAAGCCTTCAAAAGCAAGGTGAAACGGAAAATCTATTCCGAGCCGATCCGTGGGACGGGCATCCTGCCCAAGTGGCATCGCACCAGGCTTGATCAAGACATTGCACGTCGTCATGGTCTCAATACGGACGGCGTATCCTTTGTTGAGGATTTGGCGAGTCTCATCTGATGCCGCGCAGAAAACCCGCTGGATGGCCCGATCTGATGATCGAAAAGCGCCTTTCGACGGGTGCTTTTGCTTATTATTGGGCACCGCCAACGCGGGCAAAGAGGGCCGGTTACTGCGTAACGTCGGAAGCTCTCGGCTCAGACTACGGCGCAGCTAAAGAGCGCTGCGACAATATTTTAAATCCTCATTACAGGGCGTGGTTGAACAAAGGGCAGGAGGAGGTCCCCTCCAACCTACGGGTAGGGTCATTTGACTGGTTAGTATCCGTCTACAAGGCGTCGCCAAAGTACACGAAACTCCCCTCCGAAACACGTTCCAGTTACGACCGTGCGTTGCGGCTAGTCTCGCAACACCAACTTAGCGACAAGCGGGCTCTCGGTTTCATGCCGATCGTCACATTCACTCCGGGAGCCGTTGACGCATTATTTGAAAAGCTCAAGATCGATTCCAAAGGAGAAGAGCGCGTTCGGACTGCTGTCCTCGCGATGCAGGTATGTCGCCGAGCGTGGACTGTCGCCAGGAGGGCCGAGCCGCGACGCGTGCCACTTGACAACCCGTTCAGTAAAATGGGGCTTTTCCATAAGGCCAAGCCAACGAGGCTTTTCCGGCACGACGACCTGGTGAAGTTTGTGTCTGCCGCGGACGCCGCGAGCCACCACTCGGTCGGTACGGCCGCCATGATAGCTTTTTTCTGGCTACAGCGTCAGAAGGACATCTTAAATCGACTGACGTGGTCACACTACCGTCCCGCAGACGCGCGAGACGTTGTCCGAATCTTTCACTTCAAAACGAAGGTTCCGATCGACATGCCGTTACTCGATGAAACCGGCAACGATCTTTGGCCCGAATTGACAGCTCGGTTGGACGCCTCCGACCGGCACGGGACATTAATCATCACTCGGGACAAGCCGGACCGCTTTAAGAGGGTTCGACTGCCCTGGGAGAAACGACACTTCACCCGTACCGTTGCAAAAATTCGGAAGGCTGCGGGAATCGATTCAGATATCAAATTCATGGGTCTCCGGCCGGGCGGTAACACTGAGGGCGGCGATGCCGATCTGACCGATACGCAGCTCAGGGCACTCAGCGGTCACCTCACAACGAACATGACTCGTTTGTACACGCAGCAAACGATCAAACAGCGCCAGGAGGCCGCGCGAAAGCGGCGAGATTCGAGAACGAAGAAGGGACATTTGTCGGAATGAGCGGGTGACTCAATGTCGGAATGACATGCCGGTCGCTGGCTAAGTGTTTGATATGTTGGTGAGCGCGGCGGGACTCGAACCCGCGACCCCATGATTAAAAGTCACGTGCTCTACCGCCTGAGCTACGCGCTCACGTGAGGCGCTGTGTAGGGGGCGCCCGGGTGCGGGTCAATAGCGCGCCGACCTCGCGAAAAGTAGTTGTCAGAACCTCGGATTTCCACAGCATTACGGCGGCTTAAGCGAGATTTCTTCAAGCGTGCCGCCTAAGTCAAGGAGGCGAACCGGCCGTCAACTGGCCTCGCGGGTGAATCTCCGAAGCCACCGGCTGCGAGGCGCCGACCACCGTCGGTAACGCCACCGGCCGCAGGCCGATCAGTTCGGCGGTGCGGATGCCGGTCTCGCGCCAGAACGCGAACGAGTTGATCCGCGAGTTCTCCAGGATCGCGATCGCCACCGCCGACAGGAACGGCAGGCTTTCCAGCACCAGCACGACCGCGAAAATGTAGATTTCGCGGATTTCCTTGAAATTGTTGGTGACGACAAGCACCGCCGCGCCCACCAGCAGCAGCACGCCGATGACGGCTTCCCAGAACGCCTGGAACTCGATCGACATCCGCGACAGGCCGCCCTTGGACGTGCGCGCAAAGGCCAGATGATCGGTGATCAACCCGTTGGCCACCGCGCGCGACACCGTCCATTGCACCGACATCGCAGCGACCATCGCGCCCAGCATCTGTCCCCATTTCACTGGCACGCGCAGGCGATAAAGGATGAGGAAGTGCAGCAGCGAGACCACGAAGGCTCGCGATGATCGGCAGGGTCAGGATCCTGTCGGGAATGGCGATGTCGGCAAAGGCGACGATCGGCACCCAGATCAGATTGAGGATGGCAACGAGCACGCCGAGCGTTTCGGCGCCCAGCCAGTTCAGCCAGCCCAGCGAAAATTCGCGCTTCTGGTCGGGCGACAGCCGGCTCGCGCCCGGCAGGAAACGGCGCCAGTGCTTCTTGACGATCTGGAAGCCGCCATAGGCCCAGCGATGGCGCTGCTTCTTGAAGGCCTCGTAGGTGTCCGGCAACAGGCCGTGACCATAGCGGTGGTTGGTGTAATGGGTCAGCCAGCCATGCTCGATGATCGCAAGCCCGAGATCGGTGTCCTCGCAGATGGTGTCGCCGGCCCAGCCGCCGGCCATGTCCATCGCCGCGCGGCGGATCAGGCACATCGTGCCGTGCACGATGATGGCGTTCTCCTCGTTGCGCTGAACCATGCCGATGTCGAAGAACCCGGCATATTCGCCGTTCATGATGTAGTGCATCAGCGAGCGGTCGCCGTCGCGATGGTCCTGCGGCGCCTGCACGAGGCCGACGCGGGGATCGGCGAATACCGGCACCAGGTCCTTCAGCCAGTCGGGCTCGACCACATAATCGGCGTCGATGATGCCGATGATCTCGGCATCCGCGGCGGTCCGCTCCATCGCGATGCGCAAGCGCGCCGGCCTTGAAGCCCTCGACCTTCTCGGCGTTGATGAACTTGAAGCGTTCGCCAAGCGCGCGGCAGTGATCCTGGATCGGCTGCCAGAACGCCGGATCGGGCGTGTTGTTGATGATCACGACGCATTCGAAATTCGGATAGTCCAGCCGCGACACCGCATCGAGCGTCTGCTTGAGCATCTCCGGCGGCTCGAAATAAGCCGGGACATGGATCGAGACTTTCGGGAAGGTGACGCTTTCGCCGATGGTCGCGGGCACCACCGGCGCGCCCTTGACGAGCAGGCGGCGCGGCTTTCGGCCAAAGGCGATGGCCGCGATTTCCTCGATCCTGCGCCATCGCGATCAAGACCAGCGGCACCAGCAGGATCAGACCGAGCGTCAAGGCAAAGGCCGAGCCGAACACGAAGTAATGCCCGGCCCAATAGGCGAACACGGTCGCTGCCCACGCGCCAACGCCGTTTGCCGCAGCCGACAGCGTCAGCGCCTGCATCACGGTCGGCTGCTGCCAGCCTCAGGATCGGCAGCGACATCAGGATGCCGACAAGCAACGGCGATGGTCGCAAGCTTCCAGTAGTCCGGATTGACGATCGGGCCGGTCCAGGAGAATTTCGGCTCGCGCGCCGCGTTCAAGATGCCCCAATAGGGGCCGACGCCGCCTTCGAAGAATTTCCAGGGCTGATCGATCGCCTCGACGATGTTGTAGTCCATGCCGATGGCTTCGGCGCGGGTCACGAAGTTGCGCAGCACCACCGCCTGCTCGAAGGGACCGGGAACGGCGTTTCGCAGATTGTAGCCGGCGCTCGGCCAGCCGAACTCGGCAATCACGATCCGCTTGCCCGGAAACTGGTCGCGCAAGAGCTGGAACATGGCGACTGCCTGGTCCACCGCCTGCTTGTCGGTGAAGTTTTCCCAATAAGGCAGCACGTGCGCGGCGATGAAATCGACGGAATAGGCGAGCTGCGGATAGTCGCGCCAGATGTTCCAGATTTCGCCCGTCGTTACGGGCACATTGACCGACTTCTTCACCCGCTTGATGAGTTCGATCAGGTCGTCGACCTTCTGCTCGCCGCGGTAGATCGTTTCGTTGCCGACGACGACGCCGATGACGTTGCTGTTGTGCCGGGCAAGATTGATGGCGGCGTCGATTTCGCGCTCGTTGCGCTCGGAGTTCTTGTCGATCCAGGCGCCGACCGTGACCTTGAGGCCGAATTCGGCGGCGATCGGCGGAACCAGTTCGACGCCGCCGGTGGATGAATAGAGGCGGATCGCGCGCGTGATCGCCGACAGCTTTTTCAGGTCGTCGCGAATTTTCTCGACGCGTCGGAATGTTGTCGACGTCGGGATGCGCGGTTCCCTCGAACGGCGCGTAGGACACGCTCGGCAAAATGCCGCGGAAATCGGGAGCCTGTTGCTTGTCCTGGAATAAGCCCCAAAGCGCAGCGTGAGCGGCGGTCAACCAACAGCAAAACGGCGACGACGGCGCGCATCGCAACTAAACCATACGGGGCCTGCATGGAAAGAAAGCGAACCCGTCCCCAAGGTTCGACCGAATGGGAGCGATTCTAAGGATAATCCTGCCACGCGATTTAACAACTGGTATGACGCGATGGCGTTTTGAGGGCGCAGCGCTTCAACCCGCCAGACTTCGCATCGTTCCGGACGTAGAAGGTGCTACTTCGCCGGTGCTCGCGGCCGGCGCCGCAGAGGCCGCCGGTGCCGCGGCTGCGCTGCCGGCCGTGGACGAAGCTGGGGCGGGCGGTGCGGCGGCAGCCGCCTGGGGCTGGGCGTTGGGATTGATCCAGCAGGCGTGAACCCGGTCATCCAGGCTTTTTTGCCACCTTGTCGTCGATTTGCGCCCCAAATCGGGTCAGGCAGCGGAACGTGGCCTGGACATGCCCGCCCGGGCAGCCGAAGCGGTCGTAAAGATCGAGGTGGCGAAAGGCGGTGTCGAGGTCGTCGCGCCACATCAGGCGAACGACGCGCCGGCCGAGCCAGACGCATTCCGGGTTGCCCGCCGGACCGTTGATTGCCTGAGCGGCTTCGGCGAATTCATCGGTCTTGCGCTGGTTTTCCTTGGTGGCATCGGCCGCGTTGGCGGCCGGCTTGCCGGACTGGTCCTGGGCGGCAGGCCCCCCGCTCTGGGCGAAGGCGCCGCCGATACCGATGATGAAGGTCAAGCCCGGGAACGGCGAGGTGGACGCAAAACCGCAATCTGAAGCTGACGCACCCGTTGACGCATAAATTCCCCGACTTGGTTCCTGCCCACGTCTTTCGCGCTACGTGATGCCGTTCAATTAGGTCCCCAATGCGGCGGAGACCCCTCGGCCGAATCCCATGACGGACATTTTGGATTTTGTCCAGCAAACTCACAACTTTATCGCATTGTGGTAAAGTCTGTCGGCGGGTCGGGCGGCCGATTGCGGCTTTCCCGCTCTTGGCAGACGGCCGATGACCGGCTAATCGACGATCCCCGCCCGGAGGATGGAACCGATTTCTCTTCGCACGCCGCTGGCGCTTCTCCTGATTTCCCTAGGTGCGATTGTCGCGGTGTGGTGGTGGCTGGCCACGCCGATCATCGCTGGCGCGCGCGCCGATCGATCCCAACGCCAAACTCATGTGCGTGTCCTACGCCCCCTTTCGCGGCGACCAAACGCCGTTGTCGCCGACCACGCATGTGACGGCGGAGCAGATCGCCCAGGATCTTGCCCAGCTTGCCAAAATCTCCGACTGCGTCCGCACCTATTCGATCGACAACGGTCTCGATCAGATCCCCGAACTCGCGGCCAAGGTGGGGCTGAAAGTCATTCAGGGAATTTGGCTCGCCAGCAACCGCCAGAAGAATTTGGCGCAGATTTCGACCGCCGTTCGCCTGACCAAGGAATATCCCGGCCACCATCACGGCGCTGGTGGTCGGCAACGAGGTGCTGTTGCGAGGTGAAATGACCACCTCCGACCTTGCCGCCACCATCCGCTCGGTCAAGGCGCAGGTCGCCGTTCCCGTGACCTATGCCGACGTCTGGGAATTCTGGCTGCGCAACCGGGAGATCTATGAGGCGGTCGACTTCGTCACCATCCACATCCTGCCCTACTGGGAGGATTTTCCGATCCGCGCGAAATATGCCGCCGCCCATGTCGATGCTATTCGCAGGCGGATGGCGGTGGCGTTTCCGGGCAAGGAAATCCTGATCGGCGAAACCGGCTGGCCGAGCAAGGGGCGGATGCGCGACGCCGCGCTGCCCTCGCGCACCAACCAGGCCCGCGTGGTCTCCGAAATCCTCGATCTCGCCAAGCGCGAAAATTTCCGCGTCAACCTGATCGAGGCCTATGACCAGCCGTGGAAGCGCCAGCTCGAGGGCACGGTCGGCGGCTATTGGGGCCTGTTCGATTCCGATGCAGCGCGCCCTGAAATACCCGCCCGGCATCGCCATCAGCAATTATCCGCTATTGGAAGCTGCAGATGGCAGGCGGCATGGCGTTGGCGATGCTGGTGTTCGGCGCCGCCTGGCTGACGCTGCGCCGCAGGCCCTGGACGCCACGGCTCGCCTCCTGGATCGCCGTCGGCGCTGTCGGCGACAGCGGCCGGAATCCTGCTCGGGGTTGCCGCCGACAAGATGTTCTATGAAAGCTACGGCTTGGGCGGCTGGCTCATGTGGGGTTCGCTGCTGGCGGCCGCGATCGTGGCTCCCGTGTTCGGCGCCAATGCGCTGATGTCGGGGCGAGCGCTGCCGACCTTCCTGGAGTTGCTGGGCCCGCGCGAACTATCGGAACCGATCGGCGCTGACCGTGATCCTGGGCCTGGCGCTCGCCGTCGACCACCTTGATCGGGGCCGATACCGCGCTCGGCTTCGTGTTCGACCCGCGCTACAAGGATTTTCCGTTCGCGGCCCTGACCATGGCCGTCGTGCCGTTTGCCGCGCTGACGCTGCTCAATCGCCCGAAAGAGGGCTCGCGGCCGATCGCCGAGGCGGTATTTGCCGGCGCTGTTCGCGGGGGCGGCGCTCTACACCGGATTCAACGAAGGATCGGACAACTGGCAGTCGCTGTGGACCTGCGCCGTCTATATGCTGTTCGCCCTTACGCTGTGGCAGGCGCGGGCCGCGCAAATCCCAGAATAAGCAGGCCGATCGCAAGGCCCGACAGCGCCAGATTGTAAAGCACGATGCCAAGCCCGGCCGCGATCAGCCCGCCCGTGAGCAGAACGATCGATGGCCGGATGACGTGCAAGCGTCGCGATGATCAAGCGCGACGATCGCCGAAAACCGAATTGCGAAACAGGTAAGTCGCCAGCAATCGGGCCTTGCAGAGCATGCGTCTGCAAGCCCGGCGTCGCAGGCGAGCGCCACACTCGAAAACTCGATCGCAAGATAGCGCAGATAAAGCGCGTAACCGACCGTGAGGAAGCCGACCACCAGCAGCCATTGCACATGATAGGGGGTAAGCCGAAACGGGGTCTTTTTCACCGGGTCATTTCCTGGACGAGCAACGCCAGTCTGCGCAAAGAAGCGCGCCAGCACGATCAAGGACCGGTATCCACTTTTGCAGCCGCCATGCAAGGCGAATTTGCAAACTGGGCAGGCTTGAGGAGCACCGAACGAGCCGGACCACCTAAATAGCATCAAAAAAGAGCGCCAAGCTATTGTAAAGTTGCCTTATCTTACCTCTTGGTGGTGCTGAAAAACTGCGAAAAGGTCGATGGCTCCGGCTTTTGGGCCGGGTCCTCTTTGGGAGTTCGCTTGGAGAAATAGCTGTTTGGGAGGGCGAAGGTTGGACCGCGGGCTTGTCGTCTCCACGAGCCAGGTCGTCGGTATTCACGGCCAGACGCTGGCCTTCGAACACAGTTGTCGTACAGCTCCGATCGTTTTGAGCCATCGCGGCGCAGATTTTTGCCGCTTCCGCGGCATCGGTGATGGGTCCGGCCACCAGCCGCAGCTGCATTCCCAAGCCGTTGCTGCCTTCCTTGATCACGATGATCGGGCGCAACGAGGCTAAGGCCGCGTTCGATCTGGATTTGAGCAGGCCGCGCCAGAGCGCGCGCAGGCCGGGGAGAGAATTCGCGCCGCCAACATCGACCC
The DNA here is from genome assembly GCA_963722265.1 of uncultured Alphaproteobacteria bacterium. Classification (GTDB taxonomy): domain Bacteria; phylum Pseudomonadota; class Alphaproteobacteria; order Rhizobiales; family Xanthobacteraceae; genus Bradyrhizobium. The sequence continues at coordinate 1,254,052 of CAVRKR010000009.1, forward strand.
CGAATTCGGTTCGCTGGACCGCAAGTTTGGGCGACATCGGGGCCGCCTCCTGCTCCGGCTCATCCTGCGCTGGCGGAGCAGACGCCACCACTTCCGGCATCGGCGCGGAAATGACCGTCTTCGGCGGGGTCGGTTCGATCAACTTTCCTGCGGCCGGGTCGGGCGGCGCCATCATCGATTTCGAGGCCATCAGCGAGGGCAGCCGGCGCTGCGGCATTGGCGGCCGCCTGCGTCGCGGGTGGCGCTCGGTGCGGAACTTGGTTCTGCGGTGGCGAACCGCCGCCGGCTTCTCAGTTATCGCGGCGACCGTCGCCGCAACCGGCGCCACAGCGGGCGCGGGGGAGGGCTTTTGCGCCGCTACAGGCGTTTCGGTGGCCGGCGCCGCGGAAGCGGCGGCTGGAGCGGAAGACGCGCCGGAAACGGCAGGAGTGACGACGGATCCGGCGCGCGCTTGCGATGCCGTCAGGGAATTTTGCCGGGCGATTGCCCCGGTGACCGAATCCATTCCTTGCTCGAGGACCGCGATCCGCGAGTAAAGCCGGTCGCGGTCGCTGTTCAAGGTTTCGATGGCGGATGCCAGACGCCGGGCTTCGCTCTGGGTTTCCTTGGCGATGGTCTGGATCTGCTGCGACTGCCGCGCCAGATCGCTCGAGGCGATCTGTTCGCGGCGCATGCCAATCGATGACTGGTTGGCGAGGATGGCGACGATGACCGCGCCGACCGAGGCGGCTGCCCACGACCCGAGCCGCCAGAGCGTACGCCGGTCGAATTCATCCTCCTCGGCCAAAAATCCGGACAGTACGCCGCCCGTGTTCTCGGCATCAAAGCCGCCTGTCAGACTGTCAGAATCCGTTGCCATAGGAAGTCTTCGGCCCCCCTTAAGGCCCTAACCGAATCAATCGGCAAACATTAACAGGAAATGGGTCTTCATCTTGCCTCCCACCCAGCCCGGGAACGAATTCGGGTTTCCATGGGGCGCCAAAACGCACTATGACGACGACATCGCATCCTCGCCGCCACGCTTGAGGGATTTGGATGACCGGCAGAACTGCCCTGACCATCGTGCTCGCCGCCGGCGAGGGAACGCGCATGCGGTCGGCGACGCCGAAGGTCCTGCATCCGGTGGCCGGCCAGTCGTTGCTGGCGCATGTGCTTTTGGCTGCACCGAACGGAAGCGGCAGCTCGCTCGCCGTCGTGATCGGGCCTGACCATCGTGCGGTGGCCGACGAAGCCAGGCGCGTGCGACCGGATGCTGCGATTTTCGTTCAGCGCGAACGCATGGGAACCGCGCATGCCGTGTTGGCGGCCCGTGACGCCATTGCCCGCGGCGCCGACGATCTCCTCATTGTCGTTCGGCGATACGCCGCTGATTTCGGCAGCGACGTTCGAGCGGCTGCGCGCGCCCCTCAAGAAGGGCGCGGCGCTAGCGGTGCTTGGCTTTCGCGCCGCCGATCCCACCGGCTATGGTCGGCTGGTGGTCGAAGGCGACCGGCTGGTCGCAATCCGCGAGCAGGCCGACGCCAGTCCCGCCGAACGCGCGATCACGCTGTGCAATGCCGGCGTGATGGCTTTCGATGGCCGCAAGGCGCTTTCGATCATCGATAAAATCGAAAATGCCAACAGCAAGTGCGAATATTATTTGTCTGATGCCGTTGCCGTGGTTCGGGACCTGGGATTGGAGGCCGTCGTGATCGAAACCAGCGAGGATGAAGTGCGCGGCATCAACACCAAGACCCAGCTCGCCGAAGCCGAGCAGGTGATGCAGGCAAGGTTGCGCAAGGCCGCGCTCGATGCCGGGCGTCACCCTCATCGCACCGGAAACGGTTTACCTCGCCGCCGATACGACCTTCGGCAAGGACGTGACGATCGAGCCGTTCGTGGTGATCGGTCCGGGTGTCTCGATATGCTGACGGCGCGGTGATCCATTCCTTTTCCCATATCGTGCAGTCTTCGATCGGGAAGAATGCGCTCGGTCGGCCCGTTTGCGCGCTTGCGGCCGGGGACGTCGCTCGGTGACGGCGCCAAGATCGGCAATTTCGTCGAGACCAAGGCCGCAACTCTTGATGCCGGCGTCAAGGTCAACCATCTCAGCTATGTCGGCGATGCCCATGTCGGCGCCAATGCCAACATCGGCGCAGGCACCATCACCTGCAACTATGACGGCTTTGGCAAGCACAAGACCGAGATCGGCGCCGGCGCGTTCGTCGGCACCAATTCGTCGCTGGTGGCGCCGGTCACGATCGGCAAGGGCGCCTATATCGGTTCGGGTTCGGTGATCACCCGCGACGTGCCCGATGACGCGATGGCCGTGGAGCGCAGCCCGCAGACCAATCGCGCGGGCGGCGCCAAGCGATATCGCGAGATCAAAACGCGCGGCAAGGCGCCGAAGGAGCGCGGTTAACGGCGGACCATTAAGCTTTAGGCTTAACGGTGTCTCAATCCGCAATAATTATTGAGTATCTCTGCGCCGTCGTATTTCGTTAAGAGATACGGGCGCATCTTCCTTAGGTCTGGAGAAATTTACCCGCATGTGCGGCATTGTCGGCATTCTCGGACGCGGAGCTGTCGCAGAGCAATTGGTGGATTCGCTCAAGCGTCTTGAGTATCGCGGCTACGATTCCGCCGGTGTCGCAACGCTCGAAGGCGGCCATCTCGAGCGCCGCCGCGCCGAAGGAAAGCTCAGGAATCTCGAAGCCCGCCTGAAGGCCGAACCGCTCGCGGGCCACACCGGGATCGGGCATACGCGCTGGGCCACGCACGGCAAGCCGACCGAAAACAACGCACATCCCCATGCGACCGCTCGCCTCGCCGTGGTTCACAACGGCATCATCGAGAACTTCCGCGAGTTGCGTGAAGCCCTCCAAAAAAAGGGGGCGGTCTTCAAGACGGAAACCGACACCGAGACCGTGTTGCTTCTCGTCGACGACTTGCTTGGCCAAGGGCTCAAGCCGATCGATGCCGTCAAGGCTGCATTGTCCAAGCTTCGCGGCGCCTTTGCGCTCGGGTTCATTTTCGCAGGCGATGAAGATCTCATGATCGGCGCCCGCAACGGGCCGCCACTCGCCATCGGCCAGGGCGAGGGCGAGATGTATCTCGGCTCGGACGCCATTGCGCTCGGCCCGTTTACCGACACCATCAGCTATCTCGAGGATGGCGACTGGGCGGTTCTGACGCGCAATAGCGCTGACATCTACGACAAGAACAACGCGCCCGTGCATCGGGACTGGATCAAGCACAGCGCCTCGACATCCCTGGTCGACAAGGCGAATTACCGCCACTTCATGGCCAAGGAAATTCACGAGCAGCCGGAAGTGGTCGGTCACACGATGGCACGTTACGTCGACATGGCGACGGAACGGGTGTCGCTGCCGCTCGAACTGCCATTCGATTTCAAGAATATTCAGCGCATTTCGATCACAGCCTGCGGCACCGCAAGTTACGCCGGCTATATCGCCAAATACTGGTTCGAGCGGCTGGCCCGCGTGCCGGTCGAGCTCGATGTCGCTTCCGAATTCCGCTACCGCGAAGCGCCGTTGCGCAAGGGCGATCTCGCGATCTTCATTTCGCAGTCCGGCGAGACCGCCGACACGCTGGCCGCATTGCGCTATGCGAAATCGCAGGGCTTGCACACGCTGTCCGTGGTCAACGTGCCGACCTCGACCATCGCGCGCGAAAGCGAGACCGTGCTGCCGACGCTTGGCCGGACCTGAAATCGGCGTCGCCTCGACCAAAGCCTTCACCTGCCAGTTGATGGTGCTGGCCGCGCTCGCGCTGGCCGCCGGCAAGGCGCGCGGCGAGTTGTCGGATGCCGATGAGGCCAAGCTCGTCCATGGCCTCATCGAAATTCCTCGCCTGATGGCGGCGGCACTGGCGACCGAGCCGCAGATCGAGAAGCTCGCGCGCGATATCTCCAAATCCAAGGACGTGCTCTATCTCGGCCGCGGCACCAGCTATCCGCTGGCGCTGGAAGGCGCGCTGAAGCTGAAGGAAATCTCCTACATCCACGCCGAGGGCTATGCGGCGGGCGAACTCAAGCATGGGCCGATCGCCCTGATCGACGAGAACATGCCGGTTGTCGTGATTGCGCCGTACGACCAGGTGTTCGAAAAAACCGTCTCCAACATGCAGGAAGTGGCGGCCCGCGGCGGCAGCATCATCCTGATGACGGACGCCAAGGGCGCCGCGGAAGCGACCATCCAGTCGCTGGTCACGATCGTGCTGCCGGACATGGGCGCAACCTTTGCGCCGATGGTTTATGCCATCCCGGTGCAGCTCCTGGCCTATCATACCGCCGTCGTCATGGGCACCGACGTCGACCAGCCCCGAAATCTCGCGAAATCGGTAACCGTCGAATAACCGCCTGCTGGCGTGGGGTCTTCAAAAGTCTGCTAGGATGGCTTAGCTGGCAAAGGATACTGCCGCTCCGACCGACCTGGAACCCTGATGAACCGCGACGATTTACCTTCGCCCATGCCGCCGGTGGGAACGCCGCCGGAAGCGCATCACGGCTTGATGGCCCGATTCCGGAACTATTTCCTCACCGGCCTCATTGTCGCCGGCCCGATCGCGATCACAGTCTATCTGACCTGGTGGTTCGTCACCTGGGTCGACGGGCTGGTGCGGCCGTTCGTTCCCGTTGCCTATCGTCCGGAAACCTATTTGCCATTCGGCTTGCCGGGCTCCGGGCTGATCGTCGTCGTCATCGCGCTGACGCTTCTTGGCTTCCTTACCGCGAACCTGATCGGACGGACGCTGGTCGATCTCGGCGAGCGGCTGCTTGGCCGCATGCCGGTGGTGCGCGCGATCTACCGCGGCCTGAAGCAGGTGTTCGAAACCTTGTTCTCGGGGAAGGGATCGAGCTTTCGCCGGGTCGGCCTGGTCGAATTTCCTTCGCCGGGCATGTGGTCGATCGTGCTGATCTCGCAGTCGCCGAGCGAGGAGATCGCCGACAGCCTTCCCGGCGAGGAGGAGTACATCTCGGTGTTCCTGCCATGCGCGCCGAACCCGACCACGGGCTTCTTCTTCTACGTGCCCAAGAGCAAGATCATCGAGGTCGAGATGAGCGCCGAGGATGCCGCGACCCTGATCATGTCGTGCGGCGTGGTGCAGCCCGGCTCCGACCCGCAAAAGAGGATCGCTGCGCTGGCCGGGATGGCCAACGCCGCGCGCGTGGCGAATTCTCCCACGCTGCCGGAGCCGGCGAAGGTGGAGTGAAGCTCGCCCGTCCTCCGTCGTCATTGCGAGGAGCGAAAGCGACGAGGCAATCCATCCTTTCGTTACGAGGTACGATGGATTGCTTCGCGGAGCCCGTCATCGGGTGCGCGTTCGCGCGACCCGTTGGCTCGCAATGACGGTTGAAGGAGCTACCCCGCGCCCATCAACGGTATCGCTTCATCGCGCTCGAACAGATAGAGCAAGCAGCGTAGCGCTTCGCCACGCGGGCCGGTCAGTCTCGGATTTTCCTTCATGATGCGCAGCGCTTCGTCGCGGGCCTGGGCGATGAGCTGGGCGTGCACGTCGGACCGCGCAATCCGGTAGCCGGGCAGGCCGCTTTGCCGCACGCCGAGCACGTCGCCTTCGCCGCGGAGCTTCAAATCCTCTTCGGCGATGCGAAAGCCGTCGGTGGTTTCCCTGATCACTTTCAGCCGCGCTTTCGACATCTCGTTGAGCGGTTCCTTATAGAGCAACAGACAGGTCGAGGCCTCCGAGCCGCGGCCGATCCGGCCGCGCAACTGATGCAATTGCGCGAGCCCAAAGCGCTCGGCATTCTCGATCACCATGATGGTGGCGGCGGGCACGTCAACGCCGACTTCGACCACGGTGGTCGCCACCAACAGGCCGATCTCGTGCGCGGCGAACTGCGCCATCACGCGGTCCTTGTCCGTGCCCCTCATTTGGCCGTGGACGAGGCCGACTTTGTCGCCGAACCGCTTCTGCAGGCTCTCGAAGCGCTTGGTGGCGTTGGTGAGGTGGTCAGTGCCTTCGGCCTCGGATTCCTCGACCAGCGGGCAGATCCAGTAGACGAGCTTGCCGGCGGATAATGCGCGGCCGACCGCTTCCATCACCTCGTCGATGCGGCTCATCGGGACCGCGCGGGTGTCGATCGGCTGGCGTCCGGCGGGTTTCTCGCGCAATTCGGAGACGTCCATGTCGCCGAAATAAGTCAGCACCAGCGTGCGCGGGATCGGCGTGGCGCTAAGCACCAGCACGTCGACGTTACCGCCCTTGGCGGTCAGCGCCAGGCGTTCGCGCACGCCGAAGCGATGCTGCTCGTCGACCACCGCAAGCGCCAGCGATTTGAAGATCACCTCATCCTGGATCAGCGCATGGGTGCCGACCAGAAAATCGATCTCGCCGGCCGCAAGCCGCGCCAGGATATCGCGGCGCTCCCTGCCCTTTTCGCGCCCGGTGAGGATCGCGACCCTTAAACCGGCGCGTTCGGCGAGCGGCGTGATGGTTTTGATGTGCTGGCGCGCCAGGATTTCCGTCGGCGCCATCAAAGCCGCCTGCTTGCCGACCTCGGTGACGGCGGCGGCCGCAAGCAACGCCACCACGGTCTTGCCGGACCCGACGTCACCCTGCAGCAGCCGCAACATGCGGACCGGTTGCCGCAGATCCTCGGCGATTGCGGCAATGGCCTGACGCTGCGATGACGTCAGCGCATAGGGCAGCGCGTCGATGATCTTCTTGCGCAAATGGCCATCGCCGGCGTGGCGATCGCCGGCGGGACGTCTTAATTGTGCCCGCACCAATGCCAGCGCCAGTTGGCCCGCGAGCAGTTCGTCGAAAGCAAGGCGTGACCAGAAGGGACCGTCGGGGAGAATATCCGTCAATTCGACCGGCACGTGCACGCGGTTCAGCGCCTCCGCAATCGGCGGAAATTTGCAGCGCCGGATCACCTCGGGACTGATCCACTCCGGCAGCTTCGGCAGTTTTTGCAGTGCCTGCGCCATCGCGCGCCGCAAGGAGCCGAGCGCCAGCCCCTCGGTGAGCGGATACACGGGATCGATGCCGGATAGCTTTGCGAAACCGGCTTCATCGACGACCCGGTCGGGATGGGTGATCTGCAGGGTACCGTCGTACATCTGCACGGTGCCCGAGACGTAGCGCTTGGAGCCAACCGGCAAAAGCTTCTCGACATAGCCGGGAGGGCTGCGGAAATAGGTCAGCACCACGTCGCCGGTATCGTCGCTGGCGTAGACCAGATGCGGTGCGCGGAAATTGCGGGAAGGCGTCGGCCGGTGGCGGTCGACCGTCACTTCCAGCGTCACGACGGTTCCCACCACCGCATCGCGGATTTTCGGCCGGGCGCGGCGATCGATCACGCTTGCCGGCAGATGTAGCAGCAAATCGATCAGCCGCGGCGTCTCGTCGCGGTCGAGCAGATAGCGAAACAGCTTGTCCTGTTTCGGCCCAACGCCAGCGAGGCTCGTGACCGGCGCAAACAAAGGATTGAGCAGGTGAGGGCGCATCGAAAGAGCCTAGGACCGTTCACTTCCGTCATGCCCGGCTTTGTGCCGGGCATCCACGATTTTTTCCAAGATAGCGTCAAGGCGTGGGTCGCAAGCTTGCGATACTGCGGAAGGGCCCCGCCTTGATTTTTTGGTTGGAGCATGATCTCGGCCCCAACCTGATTTGCCCGCCGTGTTAATCTGCCGCAGGTAGGCGTCATTGATCTTACCCCCAAATCATCGGCAGATTCCCCACGTCCCGTCTCGAAAGGGGGGCGGCTCGCGATCGTCACGAACGCGAGGCGGGATGCGGTGGACGCAGGCTGCGCTTCTGACGAGGGCGCGTGCCCGCGGACGGCGAAGTCGTGTGGTCCTGATGCCCCGACGCTGGCATCGAGTCTTGCGGTAAGCGATTCCGCGAGGCGACGGTGGCAAGAAAGCCCGGCTCACCGGGGAGAGCGCGCTATAAGCCGTTAAAACCATTGCGCGGGGAATGCCGGGTGTTTCCGGTGTGACCGTGGTGACTACGCTTGTGTGCTCTCTCTCACGTCGCACACAAGGCTGCGGGCGCATTGAGCGCCCGGCATTCCCTGCGCCCTCTGAGTGCAGAAGGCGAATAATTTACAGCAAAACTCGCGCGGATCATGTGGCGAGATCGCGAGCCTGTGTCCGCGAAGGAACAGTCGGTATTTCGTTTGACAACAGGGCTGACATTCCCCGATCCCGACGTTATATCAACGCGCCCGGCACGTCCGGGCTTTTGGCGTTGGAATTCGGACCAAGAAAAATGACGGGTACGACACGATCGAGCGACGGCCTTGACGATCGCCGCAAGCGGCTCCTGTTTCGCTGCTGGCATCGCGGCACCCGCGAGATGGACCTTATCCTTGGCCGATTTGCCGATGCCGAGATCGCAAATCTCTCGGACGACGAACTGGATCAATTCGAGCACCTGATCGAGGTACCCGATCCCGATCTCTATGCCGCGCTGACCGGCAAGATATCGCCGGCGCCGGATTATGCGAACCGCCTTTTCGACCGCATCAAATCATTCCGCCCCGGAGATCGCGGGGCATGAAGCAGCCAACCCAATCGCCCGCGCAATTGCTGGCACCGGGGCGCGCGCTGACCTTGGCCAACGTCGCCGAGGGTGCCGAAGGGCTTGTGGTTTCAGACCTCGCGCGCGCGGTCGCTGCGCGCGCGAGCCCGCCGGCAGTCAGCCTCGCCGTCGTATGTCGGGATGGCCCACGCATGCAGCAACTGGCGCGGGCGCTGGAATTCTTCGCCCCCGATTTGGCGGTGCTGCAATTTCCGGCCTGGGATTGCCAGCCCTACGACCGGGTTTCGCCGCATGGCGGTATCCTGGCGCAGCGGCTGACGACCCTGGCGCGGCTGTCGCGGCTTGCCGGCAGCGAAAAGCCGCTGATCGTGCTGACCACGGTCAACGCCATCGTGCAACGGGTGCCGGCACGCGAAACAATCGCGGCACAGGCGCTGTCGGTGGCGCCGGGCCATGTCGTGCCGATGGATTCCATCGTGGCCTGGCTGGAGCACAACGGCTACAGCCGTTCTTCGACCGTGCGCGAGAGCGGCGAATACGCCGTGCGCGGCGGCATCCTCGATCTGTTCCCGGCCGGACTCGATCAGCCCGTCCGGTTCGACTTTTTCGGCGACAGCCTGGAATCGATCCGCAGCTTCGATGCGGAAACCCAGCGCACGCTTCTCGGACATGCGCTCGCTCGATCTGGTCCCGATCTCGGAATTTCAACTCACCACCGAAACCATCCGCCGCTTCCGGATGGGTTATGTCGCAGCCTTCGGCGCGCCGGAACGCGACGATCCGCTTTATGAAGCCGTCAGCGAAGGCCGCCGCCACCCCGGCATGGAACATTGGCTGCCGCTGTTCCAGGAGCGCATGGACACGTTGTTCGACTACCTCGCCGATGCGCCGATTGCGATCGAACCGCAAGGCGAGGACGCCGCCCGCGAGCGCTTCAAGCAGATTGCCGATTATTACGACGCGCGGCGCGAAGCGCTGGAGCATCCTGGAGGCGGCGCGATCTACAAGCCGTTGCCGCCGGACCGGCTTTATCTGAGCGAAGAGGAGTGGACCAGGCGCCTGCAAGATGCGGCGCTGGCGCGGCTGACTCCGTTTGCGATGCCGGAGGGCAGCGCCGATATGATCGACGCCGGCGCGCGGCAGGGACGCAATTTCGCGCCCGAACGCACCGACAGTTCGGTCAATGTGTTCGAGGCCGTCGTCGCCCACGTTCAGGCGTTGCAGGCCACCCGCAAGAAGGTCGTGATCGCGCTGTGGAGCGAAGGTTCGCGCGACCGCATGGGCAGCATGCTGCAGGGATCACAAGCTGCTCAACCTTACCAGCGTCAACACCTGGCGCACGGTGCAGGCCACGCCGCGCAACGAGACGATGCTGGCGGTGGTCGGCATGGAATCCGGCTTCGAGACCGACGAAGTCGCCGATCATCAGCGAGCAGGACATTCTCGGCGACCGCCTGGTGCGGCCGCGCAAGGCAAGCCGCAAGCTCGACAATTTCATCTCCGAAGTCACGAGCCTTGCGGCCGGCGATCTCGTGGTTCACGTCGAGCACGGCATCGGGCGGTTCGTCGGCCTGCAGACACTCGAAGTCGCCGGCGCGCCGCACGACTGCCTCGAACTGCATTATGCCGCCGACACAAAGCTGTTCCTGCCGGTCGAGAATATCGAACTGTTGTCGCGTTACGGCTCCGACGGTACCAATGTCGAGCTGGACCGGTTGGGCGGCAGCGGCTGGCAGGCGCGGAAGGCCAAACTCAAGAGCCGCATCCGCGAGATCGCCGGCGAATTGATCAAGATCGCCGCCGAACGACACCTGCACGAAGCGCCGAAACTGCCGGTGCAGCCGCATGTCTATGACGAATTCTGCGCGCGTTTTCCCTATGAGGAAACCGAGGACCAGCTCGGCGCGATCAATGCCACTTTGAAGGACCTCGAAAGCGGCCGGCCGATGGACCGCTTGATCTGCGGCGACGTCGGATTCGGCAAGACCGAGGTGGCGCTGCGCGCCGCGTTTGCGACCGCGCTGGACGGCAAGCAGGTCGCGGTCGTCGTCCCGACCACGCTGCTGGCGCGCCAGCACGCCAAGACCTTTGCCGATCGGTTTCGCGGCTTCCCGGTCCAGGTCGCGCAGGCCTCGCGCCTGATCGCGCCGAAGGAACTGAGTCAGGTCAAGAAGGGGCTCGCGGACGGGTCCATCGATATCGTGGTCGGCACCCATGCGCTGCTCGGCAAGTCGATCAAGTTCAGGGACCTCGGCCTTCTGATCGTCGACGAGGAGCAGCATTTCGGCGTCAGCCACAAGGAGCGGCTGAAACAATTGCGCGCCGAGGTGCACGTGCTCACCCTGAGCGCCACGCCGATCCCGCGCACGCTGCAGCTGGCGCTCACGGGGGTGCGCGAGCTCTCGATCATCGCCTCGCCGCCGGTCGATCGGCTCGCGGTCCGCACCTTCGTCGCGCCGCACGATCCCCTGATGATCCGCGAGGCGCTGCTGCGCGAACGCTACCGCGGCGGACAGGCCTTCTACGTGGTGCCGCGGATCGAAGATCTCGCGGGCGTCAAGGATTTTCTCGACAAGAATGTGCCGGAGATGAAGGTCGCGGTCGCGCATGGCCAGATGCCGCCGACCGTCGATCGAGGACATCATGTCGGCGTTCTACGACGGCAAGTACGACATCCTGCTCTCGACCACGATCATCGAATCCGGCCTCGATATTCCGAACGCCAATACGCTGATCGTGCATCGCGCCGACATGTTCGGGCTGGCGCAACTCTATCAGTTGCGCGGCCGGGTCGGGCGTTCGAAGCTGCGGGCGTACGCGCTGTTCACGCTGCCGGCGCAGCAGAAGATCACCGCGCAGGCCGAGCGACGGCTGAAGGTGCTGCAATCGCTGGAGACGCTGGGGGCGGGATTCCAGCTCGCCTCGCACGATCTCGATATTCGCGGCGCCGGCAATCTGCTCGGCGAGGAACAATCCGGCCACATCAAGGAGGTCGGTTTCGAGCTTTACCAGTCGATGCTGGAGGAGGCGATCCTCAACCTCAAGGCCGGCGTGGCCGAGCCCGCAGCCGATCGCTGGTCGCCGCAAATCACCATCGGCATGCCCGTGCTGATTCCGGAAGACTACGTCGCCGATCTCTCGGTGCGGCTGTCGCTGTACCGGAGGCTCGCCGATCTCGATACCGACGAGGAGATCGACAATTTCGCGGCCGAACTGCGCGATCGTTTCGGCGTGTTGCCGGACGAGGTGCGCTATCTCTTCAAGGTTGCCGCGATCAAGAATTATTGCCGGCGGGCCAATGTCGAGAAGGTCGATGCGGGGCCGAAGGGCGCGGTCATCACCTTCCGCGACAACAAATTCGCCCAGCCCGAGCGGCTGGTCTATTTCATCCGCCAGCACGGCCAGGCGGCGCGGGTGCGGCCCGACATGAAGGTGGTGTTCTTCCAGGAATGGGAAACGCCCGAGGAGCGCCTGACGGGAACGACCGAAATCCTGCGCCAGCTCGCCAACCTCGCCGAGGACCGCAAGGCGGCGTGAGTTGGGAACCTCTACGAGGCGGCGCGGCGGCCTTCGCCGTGAAGCCGCGCGAGCAAGGACTGCACGCTATCCGATGGTTCGAGCGCCGCAAGCGTCACCGTGGGCTCCGACCGCATGTCGCGCTTGCCGTGCTCGGTATGCCGCATCACGCTGGAAAGCCGCCGCGCGATCGCGTGCGCGGTACGCAAATCGGTCTCGGCGAACACCACGATAACCGACCCGTCTTCTTGGGCCGCGCCAAAATCCATTTGCCGCATCAGGCGGCTGAGAATTCGCGCGCCGTCAAGCTGCGCGCGCGTGTGGGTGGGATCGAAGGCAAAGCGTGCGACCGAGAAGCCGCCGCCCCGCGAAACCGTCTGATGGACCGCGGTGGCGAAATCGCGGTTAAACGCATCCAGCGTCAACAGGCCGGTGAGCGGATCGAGCAGCCCGCCGGCATCGATCGACCGCAGCGTGCGGCTCAGATGCGCCTCAAAGGCGTGCTGGCGGATCAGCGGCAGGGCGTTGGCGGCAACATGGGCCGGATCGCCTGCGATGATTTCGAGATTTGGCAGATCATAGTCCGGCGCCACGCCTTCATGCGTCACCACCACCGGCAGATTGCGGAAACGCGCAGTCTTCGCCAAGCACCGTGAGGAATGCATCGACCACGCGCGGGCTAAAACCCTCGCCGAGCACGATGCCGTCGATGTCGCGCGTGTTGAGGTGTTTTGCGGCGGCTTCGATGCTGAGCGCGCCAACGATTCCCATCCGCTCGCCGAGCGCGACCGACAGTGCCGGATAGCCCGCGCCGCGCCCGGCAGAAGCACGGTGGCATCGCGAGCCGGATCCGTCTCGGCAATCGTCGGCCGGGCAGCCGACTGATCTTCAAGCCGGCGCATCACGGTCGCATGCAAGGTCTGAACCCGCAGCGCCGCGCGCAGGCGCGCGGTCAAGCGATCCGAACGGACATCGGCTCCGACTTGCGAAAACGGGATGGCATTCTCGGGCAATAACGTTTTCGGATCGATCAGCAATCAGCGGCAAATATGGCTGCAGCGCGCCGATTTGTTTTGCGAGCGACGGCGAGTTCCGGTCCGGCGACCTCAGCCGACGCTACCACGACAGCGCGGCGGCTGCATCTGCGCAACCGCGCGCGACGCGTCTGCCCCATTCGTCTCGATGATCGGAAACATCTTCGCATCGTCAAGCGCCGCGATTATCGCTGGCTGCTTGTCATTCGACACGACGATAATCGGGCCTTGCTGGGACATCGGAAAAACTCGGACCAGCGCACTTCGATCGGAAGGCGCGATCCTAGTTCGCCGGCCTTAATGCCGCGTCAACGAAGCCGCCCGGTTCGAACTAAGCGAGGTTGGCGCGATCTCGAAACGCCTCCACCATCAGAGGGTTAAGTCCGAGCTCGACTTAACGCCTCGCGGCCGCGCGCGTTGTCCTGGGCGCGGCCGGCAAGGCGGTAGCCGCATAGCCGGTCGGGCAACGCCGTAAGCAGCGCTCCCTGACCAAGCCGCTTCGCCCATTCCTGAAGATCCTGCGACAGAAACCGATAGCCGCCGACAGCGACGATTCCCGAGGGCGGCGAGGTGATGCAGATCGCCCCGGTCGAGCGGTCGAGCCGGGCGGCATAGCCGGTGTCGACGTAGTCAATCGGCGGCTGCGCCACCAGGGAATCGCTCGGTGGCGGGGGTGGCGCATATGCCGCCACGGCCACCATCGGGCCCCGCAGGGCCAGCGTTCCCTTCGGCGTGAGCAGCGTCTCGCCGGCAGTCGACGTCCCCGGGACGTCGCGCGGCGCGCCGTGCGGTCCCGGCATGATCGGCACCGGCGCGCCCTCAGCGTTCCGGCTGGCGCCGAATAACCCGGCTTCACCGAACAGATAGATGTCGGTCAATCTCACTTGTTCGGGAGTCCATTGGGCGCTCGATGCCACCTGTTCCGGCGTGCGCCACAGACCGATCACATTGCGCAGGGTCGGCAGGCGCGCCGGCATGTCGAGTTCTGCCAGCCGCAATGCCATCGGCGCCGGCGCAACCAGCGTATCGCAGGAATCATCGTTGATCTGCTGCTCAAGGATTTCGTCGTCGAACGGATGATGCAGGCCGAGCGTTCCGCCCGACAGCAGCCAGACCAAAAGCGACGAGGTAAGCCCTGCGAACGACGACGGCGCGAACGCCGACATCAGTCTGGCTCCCTGCGACACCCGGCTTTCGAGAAAGACGGCCAGTCCGCCGGCGATCAGATTGAGATGGGTGCGCGGTACCGCGCGAAAACCGTCGGCCGTCACGTCGAACGAGATGAGCGCGGCCCTGCGGCCGTCCTGGGTGACGTCGCGATCGGCGGTTGATCTACCTGTCAGAGCGAGGTCGAGCGAAGCCATCCCTTCCGGCAGATCGTCACCGAAGCCGCAGACATGGCGGATCGAGAAGGCTTCGGCCGCGGCGTTCATGGCGAGATCGGCATGGTTGACGCCGTCAATCCTGGCCATGGTCACGATCGCTCTAGCGCCGGTGCGATTGAGCGCCGTCGTCAATTCCGCCTGCCGCCAGAGCTGCGGAAGCAGCGCGACGATCAACCCCGCCCGATGTGCGGCAAGAACCGTCAGCATGAACTCAACGGTATTCGGCAGCTGGATCCCGATGACGGAATTGTGCCGGCAGTCCAACCTCGACGAAATGGGCCGCCAGCGCCGAGATGGCCTGATCGGCCTGCGCGAAAGTCAGGCGTCTTGGCGCCTGCCCCGTGACGCGCTGCTTGTTGAGGGGATCGAGCAACGCCGGCGCATCGGGCTGCCGCGCCAAAATCCGGCGAAACAATCCGTCAAGCGTCGGCGATATGTTGGTCTGCTTCACGAAATCTCGTCGGTTTCGGTCACTTGAGTCTGATCATCTGGGTTTTGCCGCAGGACGCTGCCACCAAGTCTCCGGAAGATACCCGGTCAAAGCGGTGGCTTGTGGACGTTCTATCCGATTCCAGCGGGCAATCCATTGCTCTTGAATGTTAAAAACGGGGATGGCGTAGAAGCCGGACATCAGCGCGCGGTCGAGCGCCCGCACCGCCGAGACGAAGGCGCCATGGTCGCGCGCCTCCAGCATGGCCGCGATCATGGCGTCGATGGCGGGATCCTTTGCCCCCATATAGTTTCGCGTGCCTTGATTGTCCGCCGCTTCGCTTCCCCAATAGAAAAACTGCTCGTTGCCCGGCGAAAGCGACTGATCCCAGCGGTTCTGGATCATGTCGAAGTCGAAGCCGAGACGGCGCTGGTCGAATTGGACGGGGTCCACCGCGCGTACCGACGCCTCGATTCCGGCGCGTTTGAGATCGCGCGCAAACGCCAGCGCGATACGCTCCTGATCGCGGGTAGTGACCATGATTTCGAAGGTGAAGGGCGCTTTGGTCGAACGCTGCCGCAACACCGTACCGTCAAGATCGTAGCCAGCCTGCGGAGAGCAAACTCAGCGCGCTGCGCAGCGCGGCGCGATCGCGCCCCGAGCCGTCGCGTGACGGGAAGGCGGTAGCTGCCATCGAGAATGTCGGCCCGGATTTGCGAAGCGAAGGGCTTTAGAAGCTCGCGTTCGCGCTCATCGGCAGGGCGGCCATAGGCCGACAGCTCGGAGCCCGCAAAGAAGCCCGCCGACCGGCCATATAGACCAAAGAAGTAGTTGCGGTTGATCCATTCGAAATCGAACAGCAGCGTCAACGCCTGGCGTACCCGGATGTCGGAGAACACCGGCCGCCGCGTATTGAAAACCAGGAATTCCGACGGCTGCGGCAAACCGGTCTTGATGGTGTCGCGGATCACCTCGCCGTTGCGCGCGGCCGGAAAGTCGTATCCCTCGTGCCAGCGCAGCGGCTCGGTCTCGACCCGAAAATCATAGAGGCCGCGCTTGAACGCCTCAAATTGGCCGTTCGCCTCGCGATAAAAGTCGAGCCTGATCTCGTCGAAGTTCCACAAGCCACGCGTTGACCGGAAGGTCGCGCCCCCAATAGTCGGGATTGCGCGAGAGCGTGACGCTCGCGCCGGGTTTCACGGCGCTGACGCGGTAGGGACCCGAACCGATCGGCGCCGTCATCGAGGTCTCCTCGAAAGTCGCGACATCGATGGCGTGCTTGGGCAATACCGGCATCAGGCCGAGGATCAGCGGCAGTTCGCGGTCCCGCGTGCCGCCAAAGTCGAACCGCACCGTGAGCGGATCAAGCGCTTCGGCCTTTGCGACTTTGGAATAATATTGGCGATGGTTGGGACGCCCCTTGTCGCGGAGCAGCGCCCAGGAGAACAGAACATCCTCGGCAGTGACAGGCTTTCCGTCGGAAAAGCGCGCCCGTGGATCGAGGCGGAAGGTGACATAACTTCTGGCATCGTCGGTTTCGACGCTCCTGGCCAGCAGGCCGTACAGTGTG
The DNA here is from genome assembly GCA_963722265.1 of uncultured Alphaproteobacteria bacterium. Lineage (GTDB taxonomy): Bacteria > Pseudomonadota > Alphaproteobacteria > Rhizobiales > Xanthobacteraceae > Bradyrhizobium. The sequence continues at coordinate 1,270,498 of CAVRKR010000009.1, forward strand.
AAAGCCTCGTCATTGCCCCGTGCCATCAGGCTCTCGACGACGAACCCCCTGATTTGCTGCACGGCAAGGCCCCTGACGATCAGGGGATTGAGGCTGTCGAAGGTCCCGAGAACGCCCTGTACCAGCCGGCCGCCTTTTGGCGCGTCGGGATTGGCGTAGGGCATATGCGTGAAATCGGCTGGCAACGCCGGCGTGCCGTGCATGGCGATCGCGTAGCTTTGTTCCGCGTAAGCCGTGTTGCCGAGGACCGAGACCAGGAGGCCAAGGACAAGCAGGCTGCAAACCAAAGCGTCAACACAACTGCGCCCTGGAACCCGCAATTTAGCGCGCTGATTTGATTCGATATGGCTCACCGTCGCATTTTACCATGGGACATACGGCCGATTTGACCTGGACCAAAACTGCCCGTTGGCATTGATCTTTTCGTCCGTGCCTGTATGAAGGCGTGGAATTGACCATTGGGGCAGGGCCTGTCACGCATCCGCCTCAATTGGCAAGGAGACAGCCGCCCAAACGGCTAGGTGTCGGCGCCTGCAGCGGTTTCGGGCGCTCCCGTTCAGAAAGGGTTTTCCGCAATGAATTTCCGTATCTTGGCCGCGCCGGTCTGGCCGCGTGGGCGGGTCTTCGCCTTGATGGCGGTTACGGCCATGACTGCCACATTGCTGGCTCCCGACCTTCTTCTGGCCCAGACCCCGGCGCCCGCGCCCGCCGCACCGAAGGCCAAGGCGGCCCCAAAGGCCGCTCCGAAGGGGGCGCCGGCCGCTCCCGCACCGGCCGCCCAGCAAGCTGCCCCGCCTCCGGCGGCGGCTGCTCCGCCCGCCCAGCAAGCCGATCAACAGGTCCAACTGATCTATGCGCCCTGGACCAAATTCTGTCTCAAGGGGCAGGATGCCAATGCCAAGCAGGTTTGCTTCACGGGCAAGGATGGCCGTATCGAGTCCGGCCAGCCCGTCATCGCCGCCGTCATGATCGAGCCCGAAGGCGAGCCCAAGAAAATCCTCCGCGTCACGCTTCCGCTCGGCATGCTGCTCGTTCACGGCACCCGCATCATCGTCGACAACAATCCGCCGGCGCAGAGCCCCTATGTGATCTGCTTCGCCAATGGCTGCATGTCGGATTACGAAGTGACCCCCGAACTGCTCGCGAACCTGAAGAAGGGGCAGAACCTGGTCGTTCAGGCGATCAACTCCAACAACGCGCCGGTTACGCTGCCGCTGCCGCTGGGCGATTTCGCCAAGGCTTATGACGGTCCTCCGACCGACCCGAAGGAATTCGAGGAAACCCAGAAGAAACTGCAGGAAGAGCTGCAGAAGCGCGCCGAGGAAGCGCGCAAGAAGCTCGAGGCGAACTCGCCCGCCAATCCGGCTGCCAAGTAATCCCCGCCAAGTAATTTCGACCAGTCGACGACAAAAGGCGCTCGAACAGAGCGCCCTTTTTGGTTGCTTGGGGTACCGCGCCGGGTGTCAGTTCAGCGACGGATTGCGCGGCCGATAGCTGCCGGATTTGTCCTTCACGAAAATCTCGGCGACTTGCGAATGCCGGATCGGCTCGCCTGAATCGTCAGGCAAAAGGTTTTGCTCGGAAACATAGGCGACGTATTCGGATTCCGAGTTCTCGGCAAGCAAATGATAGAACGGCTGATCCTTGTGGGGCCTGAGCTCTTCGGGGATCGACAACCACCATTCTTCGGTATTGTTGAATTCCGGATCGATATCGAAGATCACGCCCCGGAACGAAAAAATCCGGTGGCGGACGATCTGTCCGATCTGAAATTTGGCGGTCCGCGCTTTTATCATGCCTCGTCGAATAGACCATGATTGTGGCCGATGCTAGTGGCAAACTGGCGAATTAACCTTTGCAGTCGCCTCCGCCCCAAGTGCCAAACAGAGTACCAAGTCGAGCGCCAACTCTCCCTAGACTAGCTTACCTTCCGCGACGCGCGCCACGACGGCGCCAATCCCTCGCGCATGGCAAGACGGCGAAGCGGCCCGACCGCGCCGATCAGATGCAGGCCGGCCGCGCGCAGCGACTGCATCGGCAAGAAAGCGCTCAACAGCGAGCGGTTGGCGATATCGATGGCGAAGGTGCGGCTAATGACGTCGGCGCGCCGCGCCAACCCCGTAGCGGTTCAGCGCGGCAGGCGCGCCGGGATCCTCGCCCGGACGCCAATGCATCGCGCACGACCTCGGCCACATCGGCAGCGTCGCGCAGCCCCATATTGAGGCCTTGCGCGCCGATCGGCGGAACCACATGCGCGGCTTCGCCTACCAGCGCGATCCGCGCCTTGGCAAATTGCCTCGGCTGCTCGATCGCCAGCGGGAACATATTCCGCCCCGGTTCGACCTTGAGACGGCCCAGAATCGAATGCGATTGCGTTTCCGCGGCATCCGACAGTTCGTCGTCACTGAGCGCCATCAGCCGTTCGGCTTCCTTCGGCGTCGACACCCACACCACGCTGGAGCGGTTGCCGGGCAGGGGCACGAAGACGCACGGCCCGTGCGGCGTGTGGAATTCGGTCGAGATATTCTTGTGTGGCCGCGAATGGCTGACGTTGAAGGTCAGCGCCGCCTGCTCGAGGTCGCGGCGCTTGACGCCGATGCCGGCGGCCTCACGGCAAAGCGAGTGCCGTCCGTCCGCGCCGACCGCAAGGCGCGCCGACAGCGATCCTCCGTTGCCGAGGCGCAATGTGACGATCCCGTCCTCCGGGACGATCGCAGTGGCCTCATCGTCGAACCGCGTCAGGTTCGAAAGCGCGGCGGCGCGTTCCTCCAGCGCGGACACCAGCACGCGGTTTTCGATGTTGTAGCCGAACACATCGAGACCGATTTCGTCGCAGGAAAATTGCACCTCGGGTGCGCGGATCAGCCGGCCGGTATCGTCGACCAGCCGCATCGACCCGCAGTTCGGCGGCCGCATCCTTGCAGTGCGGCCAGACTTCCAGCGTCTGCAGAAAATCGACCGAACCGCCCAACAGCGCCGTGGTCCGATTGTCGGCATAAGGCGCGCGCCGTGCAATCAGTGCGGTGCGCGCGCCGGCCTGCGCCAGTGCGATCGCTGCGGCCAGTCCCGTAGGGCCGCCGCCGACGACGACCACCTCAAATGTGGCGGATACCTCGTTCATATCGAAACAATTGACGCTTCCAGCGGCATTTTCAAGCCCGCCGTCGGCGCCATGGTTCCACAGAGACCTCCGTGAGCGCCGCAACAGCGGATGTGCAAATCGAGGCGATTTCTGATAGCTACTTGTTCAAAAATCGGCTTGTTCGAAATCGGCGACGCCAGCTTAGGGATGGATCAGCAAAACCAGCAGGATTTTTCAGAAGTGCCGCCGTTGATGCGGGCCGCCGCATTTTCCGTGCATGTTTTCACGGCGCTGGGCGCTGGCGTCGCCCTGATCGCGCTGCTCGAGGCGGTGCGCGAGCACTGGGCAGCGATGTTTTGGTGGCTCGGGGTCGCGCTGTTGATCGACGCAGTGGACGGCCCGATCGCGCGACGGCTGGACGTCGTGCGCGTGCAGCCGAACTGGTCGGGCGAGGTACTCGACCTCGTGGTCGATTTCGTCACCTACGTGTTCGTGCCGGCCTATGCCATCACCGCCAGCGGTCTGTTGTTGCCGGTGGCGGCGCCGCTCCTGGGTGTGGCGATCGCCGTCACCGGCGCGCTCTATTTTGCCGATCGCCGCATGAAGTCCGCGGACAATCATTTTCGCGGTTTTCCCGGACTGTGGAATATCGCGGCGTTCTATCTGTTCCTGCTGCATCTGCCGCCGGCGCTTGTCGAGCCTGGCGGTTGCCATTCTGATCGTGCTGACCTTCGTTCCTTTCCACGTCCTCCATCCGGTGCGCGTCGTGCGACTGCGCTGGCTGACACTGTCGCTGATCGGCGCCTGGAGCGGTGCTTGTCATGGTCGCGTTGGCCAACGATTTCGAGGCCGGCACGGCCGTGACAGTGGCACTTTGCGCGATCGCCGCCTATATCGTGGGTTGCGACGCCGCGATCCGGTTGGTCAGATCGCTCAAGACATGATCGAACTGCTGACGAGCCCGGAAGCCTGGGCGGCGCTGTTGACCTTGACGGCGCTCGAGATCGTTCTCGGCATCGACAACGTCATCTTTCTGTCGGTCATCGTCTCCGCGAATCCCGCCGAGCGCAGGCAAAGCGCGCGCGCCAAATCGGACTGGCGCTGGCGCTGGTGTTCCGCATCCTGCTGCTCAGCCTGCTGGTGTGGCTGATCGGGCTGACCCAGGCCGTCCTCACCGTGCATGGCGTCGGCGTTTTCCTGGCGCGACATCATCCTGATCGGCGGCGGGCTGTTCCTGATCGCAAAGGCGACCCACGAAATTCATGCCGAGGTGGAAGCGCGCGACGAAGACGAGCGAAGTCGCCGCGGCGAGAGCCGCGCGTTCTTCTGGGTGATCATCCAGATCATCATCATCGACATGGTGTTCTCGCTGGATTCCATCATCACCGCGATCGGCATGGCGCAGGATCTTGCCATCATGATCGCGGCCGTGGTCATCGCCTGCCTCGTCATGTATGCGTCGTCCGGCCCGGTCGCGCGATTCGTCGCGGAGCATCCGACGACCAAGATGCTGGCGCTGGCGTTCCTGGTGTTGATCGGCGTTGCGCTGGTCGCGGACGGATTCAAATTTCACATTCCGCGCGGCTACATCTATTTTGCCATTGCGTTTTCGGCGGCGGTGGAATTCTTCAACGTGCTGGCCCGGCGCAACCGCAAGAAGGCCGTTAACTAATTGATCCAGCGGTAGTCGCGAAGCTCACACGAGTTGACAACGCGGCCTCGATGGCTTTCGCTCGCGATACGGAATGCCGTGGGAGAGACGGAAATGACCAAGGCCGTGCGGGTGCACAAGGTTGGGGGTCCGGAAGCCCTGGTCTACGAAGACGTCGACGTGCCCGCGCCGGGACCCGGCGAGGTCCGCATCCGCCAGCACGCCGTCGGCCTGAACTTCATCGACGTCTATTACCGCACCGGCCTCTACAAGGCGCCGGGGCTGCCGTTCATCGCCGGCAACGAGGCCGCCGGCGAGGTGCTCGCGGTCGGCGCCGGCGTGACCAATTTTCATCCCGGCGACCGCGTCGCCTATTACTTCAATCTCGGCGGCTATGCCAGCGAGCGCAACATTCCCTGGGAAAAGCTCGTCAAGCTGCCCGATCATATCACCTACGAGCAGGGCGCGGTCCTGATGCTGAAGGGGCTGACGGTCTGGTATCTCCTGCACAAGACCTTCAAGGTCGAGCCGCATCATCGGGTGCTGATTCATGCCGCCGCCGGCGGCATCGGACTGCTCGCATGCCAATGGGCGAGGGCGCTCGGCGCGCATGTCATCGGCACCGTCGGCTCCAAGGCCAAGGCCGATCTTGCGCTCGCCAATGGCTGCGACCACGTCATCCTCTACAACGAGGAGGATTTCGTCGCGCGCGTCAAACAGATCAGCCGCAACGAACTCTGCGACGTGGTCTATGACGGCGTCGGCAAGATCGACCTTTCCGGGCTCGCTGTCCTGCCTCAAGCCGCGCGGCCTGTTCGTGAGTTTCGGCAACGCCTCAGGCCCGGTGCCGCCGTTTTCGATTGCCGAACTCAACAATCACGGCTCGCTGTTTGCGACCCGGCCCAAACTCAACGACTATGTCGGCAAGCGCTCGGAACTGCTGGAAGGCGCCGACACCCTGTTTGCCGCCGTCATCAACGGCAAACTGCACGTGCCGATCAACCACGCCTATGCGCTGAAGGATGCGGCCAAGGCCCATATCGATCTGGAGAGCCGCGCCACGACGGGCGCGTCGATCCTGAAGCCGTGAGGCCTACAAATACTTGACGATCCGCAAGCCGTTCACCTCATGCTTGTAGCGCGGCGAGACCGGCTTGATGTTGTCCCATTGAATGGTAAGGCCCGAGGACGCTGCCTCGTCGAAGATCTCGAGGACAGGCGTGAAGGCCTCCAACAATCGCCGCTTGAGATCGGCGGCGACTTCGGCGTCCGATTTGGTTGTGACGAGCTGAACGACAGGCTTGCCTTCGTCGGCATTGCTCACGTGGGGACTCCATTTTTCCCTTGATGCGCCCGCATCATAGCATCGCCTGCGGTTTATTTGAACAGGAACCTGCTCGCTCAGGCATCCCGCCACAACTGCCGCCACTGGCTCGCAAGGCCGCCGAAATCCGCGGGCAGGACGTCGAAGCATTCGGCAGTATTCGGTATTCTCTCCCAGGCTTGAGCGCTTCGCAGGTAGACGTGCGCGATCGGCCGCAGCCATGAGGTGTCGTCGAGCGTCCCCGCGCGAACGGCGACGACGCCGGGCCGGGAGTCGCATTGTCCGTAGACGCGGCCGCCGCAGTCGCCGCAGAACCAATCGATGCTCTCGATTCCACTGCCGCCCGTCCGGCGCCACGGCTTGGGCTTCCCGCAAATGACCGCGAAGCTGTCGGCGGCAACGGGCATCGACAGGCCAAAGGCGCTGCCCGACCGACGCTGACACTCCGTTCAGTGGTAAGCATAGACGAGGAGCGGCATGGCATTGACCGCGAAACGTACCGCTTCGCAGGGACAACCGCCGCATAGCGGTAACGCCGGCGGATGCAATTTGCTCATGGTCGTCTCCTCGTGCGCCGACTTCGGTTACGCCACCCGTCTCGCCGCGCCCAGCCCTGGTCAGGATCGCGTCGAGGCAGTCGATCATGAGATCGATCTCCTGCGCGCGTGACGTTGAGCGCCGGCATGAAGCGCAGCGCATCGGGCTGCGGCGCGTTGAGCAGCACGCCCTCATCAAAGGCCTGCGCGACGATCGATGCGGCGATCGGCACCTTCAGATCGAGCGCAAGCAAGAGACCCCGGCCGCGGACTTCGCCGAGGCCATGGCGCGCCGAAAGCCGCTGCAGCTCGCTCTCCAGATAAAGGCCGGTATCCGCGACCGATTTCAGGAACTCGGGCGTTGCGACCTGCTTCGAGCACCGCAAGGCCGGCCGCGCACATCAGCGGATTGCCGTTGAACGTGCCACCCTGGTCGCCATGCTCGAAACAGGACGCGGCCTCCGTCGCCAGCAGCGCCGCGAGCGGAACGCCGCCGCCGATGCCCTTGCCGAGCGTCATGATGTCGGGCGCGATGTCCGCGTGCTCGTAGTGGAAGAGTTTTCCGGTGCGGCCGATGCCGGTCTGGATCTCGTCGAAGATCAGCAACAGGCCGTGCGCCCTGGTCAGCTCGCGCAGTTCGCGCAGGAACTGATCCGTCGCCGGCCAGACGCCGGCTTCGCCCTGGATCGGCTCCAGCATCACGGCAATGGTCTTGTCGTTGATCAGCTCGTTTCACCGAGGCGAGATCGTTCAGCCGCGCCTTGGGAAAGCCCGGTACTTTGGGCTCGAACAAGCGGCTCGAAGGCCTTCTTGCCCGAGGCCGACATCGTCGCCAGCGTCCGGCCGTGGAAGCCGCCTTCGAAGGTGATGATCTCGTGGGCGCCGTTTTTGTGCGAGCGCGCCGTATTTGCGCGCGAGCTTGATCGCGCCCTCGTTGGCTTCCGCGCCGGAATTGGCAAAGAACACCTGGTCGAAGCAGCTGTGGTCGACCAGCGCCTTGGCCAGCTTCAGGCTGGCATCGTTGTAGTAGGCCGGGCTCGGCGTGATCAGCAGTTTTGCCTGCGCGGCAAGCGCCTCGGCGACCGCGGGCGGCGAATGGCCGAGGCAATTGACCGCCCAACCCTGGATGAAATCGAGATAGCGCTTTCCGGTGTCATCCCACAGGAAAGAGCCTTCGCCGCGCACGAACACGGCCGGCGGGCGCGCGGTGATCTCCATCAGCGCGTCGAACGGATGCGTGGCGTTGGTCATGTCGAACTCCTGTTGTGCTGAGGTGAAAGGCAGGCCGAAACGCAAGAAGGCCGCACTTTTTGAGGGTGCGGCCTTCTCGAAAACGTTGCTGATCTAGTTGTTCAGCGTTGTCGTCGGACACGGCGCGACCCATCATCGTCACGGGCGTGACGACGGCAAGCGGCGCGGAGTTGGGTCCGGTTCAAGATCATGGCCGGGCGCCATACAGCCGGAAGGCGGGCGGAGTCAAGCCGGCATGACGTTTTTTGGGTGAACCGCATAACGTTTGGTGTGAAAACCCATAGCCGCTCAGAACCCAGCGACGCTGCCGTGCAGATCGTATTCGTCGGAGCGCTCGATTTTCGCGGTGACGATCTCGCCGACGCGCAGCGGCCGGCGGCTCGAGACGTAGACCGCGCCGTCGATCTCTGGCGCGTCGGCCTTCGAACGGCCCTTGGAAACGGTCGGACCGACCTCGTCGATGATGACCTGCTGCCGCGTGCCGACCTTGCGCTTCAGCCGGCGTGCGGAAATCTTCTGCTGCCGCGCCATCAGCGCGTTCCAGCGCTCCTGCTTGATCTCGTCGGGCACGGCATTGCCGAGCGCGTTCGACGATGCGCCCGCGACCGGTTCGTATTTGAAGCAGCCGACGCGGTCGATCTCGGCTTCCTCGAGCCAGTCGAGCAGATAGGCAAAATCGGAATCGGTTTCGCCGGGAAAGCCGACGATGAAGGTCGAACGCAGCGTCAGCTCGGGACATTGCTCGCGCCACTTCTTGATCCGCGCCAGCGTCTTCTCCTGCGCCGCCGGGCGCTTCATGGCTTTGAGGATTTCGGGGCTCGCGTGCTGGAAGGGGATGTCGAGATAGGGCAGAACCTTGCCTTCGGTCATCAGGCCGATGACCTCATCGACATGCGGGTAGGGGTAGACATATTGCAGCCGCACCCAGGCGCCGAACTCGCCAAGCGCCTCGGCCAGATCGAAAAATTTCGCGCGGACCTCGCGGTCCTTCCACGGGCTCGCCGCGTATTTGAGGTCGACGCCATAGGCCGAAGTGTCCTGCGAAATGACCAGCAATTCCTTCACGCCCGCGCTGACCAGCTTCTCGGCCTCGCGCAGCACGTCGTTGGCCGGCCGCGACACCAGATCGCCGCGCAGTTTCGGGATGATGCAGAAGCTGCAGCGGTTGTTGCAGCCTTCGGAAATCTTCAGATAGGCGTAGTGCCGCGGCGTCAGCTTGATGCCCTGCGGCGGCACCAGATCGAGATGCGGATTGTGCACCGGCGGCAGCGCGCGGTGCACGGCGTCGAGCACGCTTTCATATTGCTGCGGCCCGGTGATCGACAGCACGCCCGGATAGGCCGCCTCGATCTGCTCGGGTTCCGCGCCCATGCAGCCGGTGACGATGACCTTGCCGTTCTCGGCCATCGCCTCGCCGATGGCGCCAAGCGATTCCTGCTTGGCGCTGTCGAGAAAGCCGCAGGTGTTGACGATGACGAGATCGGCGCCGTCGTGCTTGCGCGCCAGCTCATAGCCCTCCGCGCGCAGCCGCGTGATGATGCGCTCGGAATCCACCAGCGCCTTGGGGCATCCCAGCGAAACAAAACTGACTTTGGGCGCGGCGGCCTGTTGCATTTCCGAGCTGTCCGATTGATCGGGCAGGAGCTAATCCTCAATTGCGCACAATTACAAGGCTTTGAGCCGGCTCTGGCGTGCTATCAATGAGCTGCCGGAATGCGAGTGATCGATGGGCGCCGAGTCGTCTCCCAAAATCGTCATTGTCGACGAAAGCCCGATCCGCGCCGCGATCCTTGAAGAGGGATTGCGGGAGGCGGGTTTTACCGACGTCGTGCATATCAGCGAAATGCAGAGCCTGCTGAGCCGTATCTATGCGCTCGATCCCGACGTCATCCTGATCGATCTGGAAAATCCCAGCCGCGACATTCTGGAACAGATGTTCCAGGTCAGCCGCGCGGTGCGCCGGCCGATCGCGATGTTCGTCGACCAGAGCGACGCCGCCTCGATCCAGGCTTCCGTCGATGCCGGCGTCTCCGCCTATATCGTCGACGGCCTGAAGAAGGAACGCCTCAAGCCGATCCTCGACCTCTGCATTTCGCGCTTCAACGCCTTCTCAAAGCTGCAGGACGAGCTCGATCGCACCAAATCCGCGCTCGAAGACCGCAAGGTGATCGACCGCGCCAAGGGAATTCTGATGAAGCTGAAGGGCCTTACGGAAGAGGAGGCCTATGTCCTGCTGCGGTCGACCGCGATGCGCGAGAAAAAGAAGATCGGAGAGATCGCCCAGTCGATCCTGACGGCGTCGGAGCTCCTGAAATGACCAAACCGCTCCACATCGGCTTCATTCCGCTGATCGATGCCGCGGCGCTCATCGTCGCCGTCGACAAGGGATTTACCGCAGGCAGAGGGGCTCGACGTCACCCTGGTGCGGGAAGTGTCGTGGTCGAACGTCCGCGACAAGCTCAACATCGGCCTGTTCGACGCCGCGCACCTGCTGGCGCCGGTTGCGATCGCCTCAAGCCTTGGGCTTGGACACATCAAGGTGCCGATCGTGGCGCCGTTCAATCTCGGCCTCAACGGCAATGCGATCACGGTGTCGCCGGCGCTCCACGCGGCGATCATGGCTGAGATCGACGGCGACCGCTTCGATCCGATGGCGACCGCACTGGCGCTGTCACGCGTCGTCGCAGCGCGGCGCAAACGGCGGCGCCGAAGCCTCTGACCTTCGGCATGACGTTTCCGTTTTCGACCCATAATTACCAGTTGCGGTTCTGGATGGCCGCCGGCGGTGTCGATCCCGACGAGGATGTTCGTCTGGTCGTGCTGCCGCCGCCCTACATGGTCGACAGCATTGCCAGCGGTCAGATCGACGGATTCTGCGTCGGCGCTCCCTGGAACTCGATCGCGGTCGATCGCGGCGTCGGCCAAATCCTGCATTTCGTTTCCGACATTCTGGTGCGCGCGGCGGAAAAGGTGCTGGCGATCAGGCAGGCCTGGTCGGAGAAGAATCCGCAAGCCGTTGCAGCGTTGGTCCGGGCGGCGTCGCGCGCGGCAGAATTCATCGAGCGGCCGGAAAATCGCGCCGAAGTGGCGCGCATTTTGGCGCGACCGGAATATGTCGGCGTCGACGCCGATGTGATCGTGCGAACGCTGGAAGGCCGGTTGAAGATTTCCGCCGATGGAACGGTCCGCGAGAGCAGCCGCTATTTGCTGGTCGGCGGGGAGGGTGCGCCGCGCCCCGATCCGGTTCAGGCCGCGTGGCTATACGCGCAGATGGTTCGCTGGGGTCAGGCAGCGGTCAGTTCCGAGGCGCTGACGACCGCCAAAGCCGTGTTCAGACCCGACCTTTACGATGCTGCGATAGGAATCCTGGGAGAGGATCACCGCGACAGGTCCGATTCAATTCGAGCGTTCGCGGGGCCAGCCTTCGATCCAGCCGACATGGCTGGCTATCTCGCCACATTCAACGTCTCCCACTGGCGTCCATGACCTCGCAGGACGATATGATTAAATTATAGGCAACATGATTCGTAGCTCATTATTTAGGCTTTTTGCCTTTTGAAGGGGCAACAATGCTTTCCAAATTGATGCGCTGCAGTTCAAATAACTGATTGATAATACGTTATTTTTCGAATTTGCTGCACTGGCACACAATTTGAATGTGGGTTGTTGAGCCAGCTGCCAAAGTTGCCCGCTGGCGGGGTCCACGATGGATTTCTGCAGCAGCGAGGCTGATCGGATCGCCAGGAACCTTCCGATTGGGTGCTGCCCGACGGACCGAATTTCCGAACGATCAAACGCCTTTCCTCGTTTTCGCCACGTCAGCGCGTGGCAGCTGGAGCTTCGACATGGATTACGCAAAACCCGCCGACGTTGTCGCCTCGATGATCGATGCCAGTTTGAAGAAGCTGGCGCTGGCGCCGCGCGACCTTCTGATCCGCGGCGCGCTTTCGGGCGCGCTTCTCGGCGCGGCAACAAGCCTTGCTTTTACCGGCGCCGTCACGACGGGCCAGCCGCTAGTTGGCGCGATCATCTTCCCGGTCAGCCTGATCATCATCGTGTTGCTCGGGCTGGAACTTGTGACCGGAAGTTTCGGCCTGCTGCCGCTCGCCCATCTCGAGGGCAAGACCACCTGGAGCGCCATCGGTATCAATTGGTCGTGGGTGTATCTTGGAAATCTGATCGGCAGCATCGTCTACGGCGCGCTGCTTGCTATTGCGCTCACCAATATGGGCAAGATCGAGCCGGCGGGAGTCGCGGCACGCATCGCCAGCATCGCCGAAGCCAAGACCGTCGCCAACGAGGCGATCGGAATGGCGGGGATGGTCAGCGTCTTCGTCAAAGCCATCCTCTGCAACTGGCTGGTTTGTCTCGGCGTCGTGATGGCCATGACGACCAGTTCAACGATCGGAAAGATCGTCGCAACGTGGATGCCGATCTTCATGTTCTTCGCGCTCGGATTTGAGCACGCGGTCGTCAACATGTTCATCATTCCGACCGGCATGATGCTCGGCGCCAAGATCAGCGTCTACGAATGGTGGGTGTGGAATCAGATTCCGGTAACGCTCGGCAATTTCGTGGGCGGCTTCGCCTTCACCGGTCTTGCGCTCTACGCGACCTTCAGGCCGGCGAGCCAAACGATGTCGACGCCATCGGTGCTGGTTCCCCAGGTTCCCGCGGAATAACGGCCTTTTGCCCAGATGAAACTGGAAACTCTCCCGGTCGACTTCAACGACGAGCAGAAGCGCTACCTCGAAGGCTTTGCCACCGGCCTGCAGATCAGCAGGGTTGGGCGCAGGGCTCGGCGGCGCTGCCGCGGTCAAGCCTGATCCCGAGCCGATCGGCCCCGACGCGGCGCATTTCAAGGCGCAGGATCGCCTTGTCGCGTCCGGCAAGAAGCTTGCGGACCAGGAGAAGTTCAAGCGCGAGGAGCATCCGTTCGATGCCTATCCGCGCTTGAAGCAGCAGGCACTGACCAATTCACCGCCGCCGCCGGCGGACAATTTCCGCTGGCGCTATTACGGCCTGTTTTATGTTGCGCCGGCGCAGGATTCCTATATGTGCCGGTTGCGAATCCCCAACGGCATTCTCAAGCACTGGCAATTCGCCGGGATGGCCGATCTCGCCGAACGGCTATGTGGGCCATATTGCCATGTCACGACCCGCGCCAATCTTCAGGTGCGAGAGGTTCCGCCCAAGCATGCGGTTGCGCTGATCGAGGGCATCCAGGATCTCGGTCTGTGCTCGCGCGGTTCAGGCGCCGACAATATTCGCAACGTCACGGGCACGCCGACGGCGGGAATCGATCCGCAGGAATTGATCGACACCCGCCAATATGCCCGCGAATGGCACTTCCACATCCTCAACGACCGATCACTCTACGGCCTGCCGCGCAAGTTCAACGTCGCCTTCGACGGCGCCGGCAAGATCGCCGTGCTCGAAGACACCAACGACATCGCGTTCGCCGCGGTGGAGGTGAAAGACGGTTTTGGCGTCGAGCCCGGCGTGTGGTTTCGTCTCGGGATCGGCGGCATCACCGGACACAGGGATTTTGCCAGGCAGACCGGCATCATCGTCAAGCCGGCAGACGCGACCAAAGTCGCCGATGCGATCGTGCGGGCATTCATCGACACCGGCGATCGCACCAACCGCCTCAAGGCGCGCATGAAATACGTCATCGACGGCATGGGAATGGACAAATTCCTCGCGCTCGTCGAGCAAAAGCTTGGCAAAGCCATGACCCGCGTGCCAGCGGAAGCGCTGGCGCCGCGGCCCGCCTTCGACCGGATGGCGCATATCGGCGTGCACAGGCAAAAGCAGGATGGCCTGAACTGGATCGGCGTTTCGTTGCCGGTCGGCAAGGTGACCTGCGAGCAGATGCGCGGCCTCGCCAAGATCGCTTCCGATCTCGGCGACGGCGAAATCCGTCTCACCGTCTGGCAGAACCTGCTGATCTCGGGCGTGCGCGACGAAAATGTCGGTCTCGCGGTCGCGGCCATCGAAGCGATCGGGCTCGCGGTCAAGGCATCGCAAATCCGCGCCGGACTGATCGCCTGTACCGGCAACACCGGCTGCAAATTCGCGGCCTCCGACACCAAGCGCCATGCGGCCGAGATCGGCGACTGGTGCGAGCCGCGTCTGAAAATCGATACGCCGCTCAACATCCACCTGACCGGCTGCCACCATTCCTGCGCCCAGCACTACATCAGCGACATCGGCCTGATCGCGGCCAAGGTTCCGGTCGGCGAACGAGGACACCGTCGAGGGCTATCATCTGTTCGCCGGCGGCGGGTTCGGACCAGATGCCGATCTCGGGCAGGAGGTCTACCACGACGTCAAGGCGGAGGACGCGCCCAAGACGGTCGAGAAATTGCTCAAGGCCTATGTCGCGCATCGTTCCAGCAAGGACGAGACGTTCCTCAGCTTCGCGCGCCGCCACGATGGCGAGACGCTGCGCAAGCTTGCCGATGCGGAGACCTCGACATGAACCAGATGACGCCTCCGCCGAAGATCGAAATCATTCCCTCGAGCGCGCCGTTCTCCGAGGCGCAGCGCTCGTGGCTGAACGGTTTCTTCGTCGGCCTGTTGGCCGACGGCCCGACGCCGCTTTCGGCGGAGCAGGGCGCGGTCGTCATGCAAGGCGCCGATGGGCGACACCGACGACGGCGAGGCGCCCTGGCACGACCAGACCATGCCGATCGCCGACCGCATGAAACTTGCGGAGGGACGTCCGCTGCGCCGGCGCATGATGGCGGCGATGGCGCAGCAGGATTGCGGCCAGTGCGGCTATAACTGCAACGACTATTCCGAGGCGATCGCGAGCAAGGCGGAGGGACGCTTAAACCTCTGCGTCCCCGGCGGCAAGGAAACCGCCCGGATGCTGAAATCGCTGTATGAGGAGCTGGACAAGGCCCCGGCGGCCGCATCTGCTCCGGCGGCTACCACGCCTGCCGCGGCGGCACCGGCCGCTATAGCCGAGCCCGGCCGTTCGCGCGACAATCCGGTGCCGGCAACGTTTGTATCGCGGCGCCTGCTCAACAAGCCTGGATCGGAAAAGGAAACCTGGCACATCGATTTCGATCTCACCGGAAGCGGCCTCGACTATGTCGTCGGCGACTCCTTCGGCATTTTCGCCCGCAACGAACTCGGCCATGTCGATCAGATCATCGCTCTGCTCGGCGCTTCGCACACGACCGAGAGTCAGGGGCAAGACGCTTCGCGAAGTCTTGACCGACGAGGTTTCGCTTGCGCCCGCGCCGGATTCGCTGTTCGAACTGATTTCGTTCATCACCGGCGGCGCACAGCGCGAGAAGGCGCGCGCGCTGGCGCAAGGCGACGATCCCGACGGCGACGCCGCCACGCTCGACGTGATGGCGGCGCTGCAGAAGTTCTCCGGCGTCCGTCCGCATCCCGAAGCCTTTGTCGAAGCGCTGGAGCCGCTGCAGCCGCGGCTCTATTCGATCTCCTCCTCGCACAATGCCACCCCCGGCAAATTATCGCTGACGGTCGACTGCGTGCGCTACGTCGTCGGCAAGCGCAAGCGGCTGGGACTGGCCTCGACCTTTCTCGCCGAGCGCATCCAGCCCGGCGATCAGGTAAAGGTGTATGTACAGAAGGCGCACGGCTTTGCGCTGCCGCAGGATCCGAAGGTGCCGATCATCATGATCGGACCCGGCACCGGCATCGCGCCGTTCCGCGCGTTCCTGCTCGACCGCAGGGCCACCGGCGCGACCGGCAAGAACTGGCTGTTCTTCGGTCATCAGCGCAGCGATTGCGATTTCTTCTATGCCGACGAGTTGAACGCAATGAAGACCGCCGGGCTTCTGACGCGGCTGTCGCTCGCGTGGTCGCGCGACGGCGACAAGAAGTTCTATGTGCAGGATCGCATGCGCGAGGTCGGCCGAGAATTATGGTCGTGGCTAGCCGATGGCGCGCATCTCTATGTCTGCGGCGACGCCAAGCGGATGGCAAAGGACGTCGAACGCGCTCTGGTCGATATCGTCGCCCAACACGGCGCGCGCTCGACCGACGAGGCCATCAGTTTTGTCGGGGAACTCAAGAAGAAGAGCCGGTTCCAGCAGGACGTCTATTGAAACCGTGGAACCGGTTCCAGTTCACGCAAATTCGAACGAATAAAATTCTTGCGCGAATCCGCCGCGGAGAATTTTTGCCTGCGTTTGAAGTCCGTCGTGGGCTTGTATCGCTATTTTTCGCACCGCCTTGAATCCGACTCCGAACGATCTTCCATTGCCTTCCCATGCTGGGTTGGAGATCGACCATGCGCGAACTATTGGCGGAAGCTCGCCTGCACCTTTACGCGCGTTCTCTGTCCCGGAAAACCGGAACCGGATTGCAGGCGGCGGCGCTCTATGGCGCGCTTGCGCTTATCGCGGGCATTGTATTCGGAACGCTTTCGGTGCATCCGTTCTAGCAATGCCTTAGCCGGCCTTCTTGAACGGCGCAACGTCAATGCCGGCGTCCTTCAGCGCCTTGCGGACGCCGCGCGCGATCTCGACGGCGCCCGGCGTGTCGCCGTGAATGCAGATCGTGTCGGTGCGCATCTTGATAACCTTGCCGGTGACCGATACCACGGCGCCGTCCTGCACCATGCGCACCACGCGATCGGCGATCTGTTTTGGATCATGCAAGACCGAGCCGGGTTTACGGCGCGAGACCAGATTGCCGTCATCTTCGTAGGCGCGGTCGGCGAAGATTTCGTGCGCCATCGGCAGGTTTGCCGCTTCGCCCGCTTGCACCAGCTTGGAATTGGCGAGCACGACAAAGACGAGATTGGGATCGACCGCCTTGATGGCGGAGGCAATTGCGCGCGCGGTCGTCTCTTCCTCACAGGCGACGTTCGACAACGCGCCATGCGCCTTGACGTGGGTGACCTTGTAGCCGGCCATGGTCGCGATCGCCTGCAGCGCGCCGATCTGGTAGGCGACCAGGTTTTCGATCTCGGAGGCTTTCATGCCGTAAAACGGCCGACGGCCAAAGCCGTGAATGTCGCGGTAGCCTGGATGCGCTCCGACACTGACGCCGCGCGCCTTCGCAAGCTCCACGGTCTTGCGCATGGTGTCGTAGTCTCCGGCGTGAAAGCCGCAGGCGACATTGACCGAGGTGGCGACATCGATCATGGCGGCGTCATTGCCCATTTCCCACGCGCCAAAACTTTCGCCGAGATCGCTATTAAGATCGACTGTTTTCATGCTTCTTGTCCGCTTGCTGTGTTGGCGTTGCCCGGATCAGTCCTGCGTCAACGCGCCGGCAGGCGAGAGAGCCTGCCACGTTCCGGCGTCGACCGCACTAACGGCGGCGCCGGCGACGTTGGCATCTTGCAGCGCATCGATGTTGAGAGCAAAGCTTTCGATAGGGCGAAGGCGATCGGGCAGGCTGCGCAGCAGTTCAGCGAATTTGCGCGCCTCAGCCTGTGCCTCGGCCATGCTCACCGCCTTGAACCGGAAACCGGCTCCGGCCGGGATCTGCGCGAAACGGCCAAAATCGGCTGTTATCACGGTCGCGATCTTGGGATAGCCGCCGCTCGTGCCGCGATCCGGCATCAGCACAATCGGTTGACCATTTCCGGGTATTTGGATGCTGCCATTCACCGTGCCGTCGGACACGATGTTGTGCCCGTGCAAATGCCTGGTCAAAGGACCTTCGAGCCGATACCCCATGCGATCGCTGGTGGCCGATATCTTCCACTCACTGCCCAGAAACAGATCGATTTCGTCCTTGGCGAACTCGTCATCCTGCGGGCCCATCACGACACGAATGGGTCCGCCGGCGGCGGTGGGAAGATCGATCCGGCGTTCGGCGGCGGTGCTCGCGGCCGCGACCTCCAATTCGTCACCGGCTTGCAGCGGACGCGGGTAGGGGCTGCCGAGCCCGGCTCGCGCGTTCACGGCGAGACTCCCAAACATGGGTTCGCCCGCAATTCCGCCCTCGATCGCCAGATAACTGAAGGAACCGCCGCGAGCCATTCCGAGCTTCAGGGTCTCGCCGTCGGCAAGTGTCACCGATGTGTCCCATGCTACCCCGCGTCCAGCGATGTCGGAATTGCGCGGCGCGCCGGCAAGCGCGACGCGAACCGCGCCGTCACGCGCGGTGAATGCCGCGCCGAAAGGCCCGACTTCGATCCCGGGCGCGAACAGCGCATTTCCAGCGAGGCAGTTTGCGGCGGCAAGCGCGAGCCGATCCATCGCTCCGCTCGGTGTCAGGCCGTAACGCTGGGCACCAAAACGCCCCCCATCCTGCACCGAACTTGCAGGGCCAATTGCTGAAACGACGAGCTTGCTCATGCGGTCATCAATTCCGCGATGATCTCGCCGCCGCCGGCGGCGCGATCCTGTTCCAGGAACGTCTTGGCATCGATCACGTAAAATGACACGCGGTCTCCGGGCTCAAGAAGGAAGATGGGATCGCGGTGCAGCTGGTAGGTTCTCACCGGAGTGCGGCCCAGCAAATGCCAGCCACTCGGACCGGCAAGACATTGTATGCCCGTTTGCACGCCGCCGATCGAAATGGTGCCGGCCGGCGTCAAAAGCCGCGGGTTTTGTCGCCGCGGCAAATGCAGCGATTGGTGCAGGCCGCTGAGGTAGGACCAGCCCGGCGTAAAGCCGATCATGGCGACGCGGTAGTCGCCCGCTGTGTGCCGCGCCACGATGTCATCCGGCGTGGTGCCGAGCGTCCTTGCGACATCCTCAAGATCGATGCCGTGCTCGCCACCATAGGCGACCGGAACGCGCCAGCGCCGTGTTTTCTCGGATCGCGGCGCCGGCTGTCGCGCGAGTTCGAGGAGCCTCTCGCCCAGCGCATCATACTCGATCTGCGTGGGATCGTAATGAACCAGGAGGGAGCGGTAGGTGGGGACGGTTTCGGTCACGCCGGCGATCGGTTCACGCGCCAGCCTGCGGTCGAGCGCCAACACGCGCCGGTTCGCGGCATCGTCGATATTGCGGCTGAATTCGACCGTGATGGCACTGTCGCCACTCGGCAGAAGGCGGGGTTGGGAGAGCGGCGCAGCCATGGCCTCTTAAGCTCGTCAGTCGGCGTCAAGCTCTAGGTTCTGTGGACTTCTAAGGATTCCCTTTTATCAGCAAATCAGATTCAAGGCTGCTTTTGAGGAGGCGGCCTTGGGTGTGATGGATCGTTTGGTTTTGAGCGACGTGGCTTGGGAGCGGATGGCGCCCCTGATTATAGGTCGGCCTGATCAAAAAGGCTCCACCGGGCGCGACAACCGGATGTTCGTGGAGGGCGTGCTTTGGATCGTGCGTACGGGCTCTCCTTGGCGTGATCTTCCGGAAGCGTTTGGCGATTGGAACAGCGTGTTCCGGCGGTTCAGCCGGTGGAGCATCAAGGGCGTCTGGTATCGGATATTCGAGGCGATGTCCGATGATCCGGACTTCGAATATCTGATCATCGATTCCACCATCGTCCGAGCCCATCAGCATGCTGCCGGGGCTAAAAAAGGGGGTCTGAAGATCAGGCGCTCGGTCGCTCGCGCGGCGGCCTGAGCACCAAAATACATATGGCCGTCCGAGGCCTGGGTTGTCCGGTGCGCTTCACCCTGACGGCAGGTCAGAAGGGTGATGCACCGCAAGCCGCCGCGTTGATCGAGGGGTTTGCTGCCGAGGTCGTCATGGCCGATACAGCCTATGACGCCGATCACCTGCGCCAAGCCATCGCCGCCAAGGGCGCGCTCGCCGTCATTCCCAACAACCCGTCAAGAGCGCTCAAATACCCGCTCGACAAACATCTCTATGCCCAGCGCCATCTCGTCGAGTGCTGCTTCTCAAAGCTCAAGCAGTTCAGGCGCGTGGCAACGCGCTTCGAGAAAACAGCGCGAAATTATCAGGCCGTCGTTACCCTTGCCGCTATTATCCTATGGATGCGATAAGTGTCCACAGAACCTAGCGTGTTTTGAAGTGAAGTGGAATCCGGTTTACCCAAAATAAGCTTGTCACTTCAATAAACTAATCCAGCCCACGGCGATAAGATGCGGCTATCACATGGATGCAATGCGTCGCATCGGTTAAGTTTGCGACAGGCCTTGACGCGATGCGCCTACCCCGCAAGATGCGCGCCCCGATCCAGTCCTACGGAGCTGTTCTTTCGATGTCCCTGACCCCCGAAGCCATCGCAACTCTTTCCCGCGTTTCCACCGCCACGATCACCACGGTTCTTCTCAAGAAGGGCTTGCGAAACGTCTGGATGCGGGGGACGCGTCCGCTGCGGCCCGGACAGAAGCGACTGGTGGGACAGGCCTTCACGTTGCGTTTCGTGCCCGCACGGGAGGATCTGGCGACGCCGGAATCGTGGTCGTCGCCGATTTCGACCCGAACGGCGATCGAAGCCATGCCGGAGGGCTGCATTGCCGTGGTTGACGCCATGGGCGTCACCGATGCCGGTATTTTCGGCGACATCCTGTGCGCGCGCATGGTCAAGCGCGGGGTCGCGGCACTCGTCACCGATGGCGTGGTGCGCGATCTCGAGGGCGTGCTCGGTACCAGCTTACCGGTGTGGTGCGACGGCTACGCCGCGCCGCCTTCGGTCGCCGGGCTCACCTTCGTCGGTTGGGGCGAGCCGATCGGATGTGGCGGCGTAGCGATCTTTCCTGACGATGTCATCGTCGCCGATAAGGACGGCGCCGTCGTGATTCCGAAGGCGTTCCTCGATCTCATTCTGGCCGAGGGCGCCGAGCAGGAGCGAATGGAAGCCTGGATCGTCGAGCAGGTTAATGGCGGCGCGGTTCTGCCGGGCCTCTACCCCATGAACGCGGAGACCAAGGCGCGCTACGCGGCCTCGAAAAAATAATCACGCCATTGCGAATGGCGTCATCGCAGGAGGAAATCGATGGATATCCATCTCGCCGGCTCGCGGCCGACGCGCCGCGCCCCCAAGGAGTACTTCACCGGAACGGTCTGGCAGGATCCGATCGTGGCCGCGACGGCGCCGGCGCGCGTCGTTGCGAACCGCGTGTCGTTCGAGCCGGGCGCGCGAACCAATTGGCATACCCATCCGCTCGGTCAGACGCTGTATGTGATTTCAGGCGTCGGCCGCATTCAGGCCAAGGGCGGGCCGGTGCAAGAGATCCGCGCAGGCGACGTCGTCTGGATTCCGCCGGGCGAGAAACATTGGCATGGTGGCTCGCCAACCAATGGCATGGCCCACATCGCCATGCAGGAATCGCTGGACGGAAGTCATGCGACTTGGATGGAGCCGGTGACCGACGCCGAATATTCGGCGAAGGTCGGCGAATAGCCCGATCGACAACTTCTATATCCGTTGTGCGGACCAGGTTCCCGAGCACATCGTGCCGCGCCAGGTGCCCGATCCCGATGTGCCGGCGAGACGGCCATAGCCAACCGCCCGTTTCATGCCGCTGATCAGCGTCACGCTGATGGTTCCGGCCTCTGCGACACGACCAGACGCCGTGAACGTGCCGTTGCTGGAGGCTACCTGACCATTGCTGATGCCGATCGAAACGCTCGCTCCGCTGGGGCACGCGCCGCTCGACGAGGCGATCTGAACATTCCAGGCACCGTCAAACGTCGCTGCGGCCGCGGGCGTGGCCATCGACGTTGCGGCGAGCAACAGAAGGCGGCTAGCGACAAAAGCCTTGCGAAAGTGTCCCATGACGTTCCCCTTGGTTTGGCTGCGATGATGAAGATCGCACAGGGGATGGAGGCGCACTGTGAGGGGCGTCACGCGGGTTTGGGCACCTGTCTTTGAGGCGACTGGGTGAGGGACCGACGTCGCTGCGGCCTTCCGTTCCGCTCGTGCGGTTCGGTTGCTTCTCCGTCGCGCGCCCACGCGGTGCCATCGCTGATTTGCGACCGCTCGCCGTCAGTTCAGCCGGCTCCAGGTCTGACCGCCGCAGAACATCCCGCCAAAGGCGCAACCTTGAACGCGCAGCGTGTCCGTTCCCTTCAACGCGATCGTGGAGTCGTAGGTGCTGCCGGTCTTCGGATCGAGAATCCGCCCGCTCCATTTGGAGTCTTTTCCCGGCTTCATGTTGATCAGAACCTGCTCGCCATTCTGGTTGGACTTCTGGTCTACCGAATATCCGCAGAGATTGGCGCCGCATTGCTCAATTCTAACCCTGCCTTCTTTTTCCTCCGTCAACCACAAGCCAAGCGGCGAGTTCGCTGACTGAGCGGCTGGGGCGGCCGGCGCCGGCGCAGGCGGCGGAGCCGTCGCAACCACAGGAGGCGGCAAAGGCTTGGCGGCGGGGACCGGGTCCTGCGGAATCG
This sequence comes from uncultured Alphaproteobacteria bacterium, assembly GCA_963722265.1. GTDB lineage: Bacteria > Pseudomonadota > Alphaproteobacteria > Rhizobiales > Xanthobacteraceae > Bradyrhizobium. The sequence goes on from CAVRKR010000009.1 coordinate 1,292,594, forward strand.
GCGGCGCGGGCGCGACGACCTGCGGCTGCGGGGGTTGGACCGGCTGATCAGGGACCGCGGTATCGGCCGGCGCGGCCTTCGCCGCAGTTATCGGCGGCTCAGGCGGAGCCACTGGTTCGGCTGCCGCGGGCACCTGGGCGGGCGGCGGCGGTGCTGGTGTTTGCGGATCGGCCTTGGCCTGCTCAGGCGTCTGCTTGCGCGTGGCGTCCTGATCGTTACGTGAGCGTTTGCCGCGCCGCCCCGTATTGTCATAGACGCCCGGTATCGAGACGCTTCCGCGATCCGGATCGATGCGAATGGTCTTTCCGCCGTATTCAAATGTGTATTGAGCCTGGGCTGCCGTGCTCGCCATCAGAAATGCGGCGATCGCAAAAAGCCTCTTCATCCTCACCTCCTGAGCAGGGCGGAAAAGCGGTCCATCCTACGCCCCGGCCGTTCTGCAACCGTGATCTACATCACTTTCATCATATGAGTCGCGAATGAGCTAGATGCTGTAATGGCCCCCGGCCCGAGCCTCTGGCAAGGGACGGTGGCTGTCCCCCGTATGATGACTAAACGGGGTCCTGGTTGGTTCAGGCCCCAGGCATCAGATGATGGAGAACAGCCATGGAGCATTATGCCGGAATTGACGTGTCTTTGGAACTGTCGAGCGTTTGCGTGGTCGATGCCAAGGGCAAGATTGTCAAGGAAGCGAAGATCAGCAGCGATCCGGTCGCCCTGGTCACGTTTTTTCGTGGGCTCGGTATTGCGGTCGAGCGCATTGGGCTTGAGGCCGGGCCGCTGTCGCAGTGGTTACATGCTGGGTTGACGCGAGCTGGTTTCGAGGTAGTGCTTTTGGAGACACGGCACGTGAAGGCCGCACTGTCAGCGATGACGGTGAAGACCGATCGCAAGGATGCTCGCGGCATCGCCCAGTTGATCCGGATGGGCTGGTTTCGGCCGGTTCATTGCAAATCGGTTGGCTCGCAGGAAGTACGAGCGCTGCTGGTCGGACGTAAGCTTCTACTCGGTAAATTGCTCGATGTGGAATTCAGCATCCGCGGTATTTTGCGTGGTTTCGGGCTGAAGATGGGCATGGTGACGCGCAGAAACTTCGAGGCGCGGGTCCGAGAATTATGCGCAGGCCATTCGATGCTGGAACAGATTTGCGCTGCGATGTTGGCGGCGCGATCCGCCTTGCAAACAGAGTACACCAAGCTGCATAAGGCAATGTTGACGATCGTGCGCAAGGACGAAGTCTGTCGCCGCCTGATGACTACGCCGGGGGTCGGTCCGTTAGTAGCGATCACGTTCAAGACGGGGATCGATGATCCATCTCGGATTAGAAAGTCAAAGGCAGTCGGGGCATTGTTCGGACTGACGCCGAAGAAATATCAATCGGGGGAGACTGATGTGACGGGTGGCATCACCCGCGTCGGCGACGAAATGGTACGCACGGCGCTCTACGAGGCAGCCAATATCCTGCTGTCGCGTGTCACGCGCTTCTCCGCACTCAAACGCTGGGGCATGGATATCGCCAAGCGGCGTGGAACAAAACGAGCCAAGGTCGCCTTGGCGCGCAAGATTGGCGTAATCTTGCATCGGATGTGGGTCGATAGCACGAATTTCCGCTGGACGAAGGAGGCGCCAAATGCTCCGCGGCTTATCCAAGCCTAAAACCAGACGAATTCCAAAGCGAACCTGATCAGGTACGCTTGGTTCGAAGTCCCGTCGCCGGGACGATAGAACCGGTGAAGCCGCAAGACGGGCAGTGGACGTCATCCGACGGATCACGCGCAATTAGATAGGCTCACCGATTCTTCTGATAGCATGATGTGGCGGTCCGAGTACCGACCACGGACGGAAGCAAGAGACCGGCGACGACGACAACGGAAGCGATTGATAAGCGCCGCGCTCGCTACGGCGCAATGAGGAGCGCGCTCGCGCGGCGCGGCCACGACAGTAGAAGTTCATAGGTGGGACTTGACATCGACGGGGCCATTACGGAAGCCCGTCTTATTCGCCAGAGGGCGCCTGAGAGGCTGGCGAGCGTGGTGTAAAGCGCTGAAGCGGCGTAGGGTTCGGTTGCGAAGCCAACCCCATCACCTTCAACCGCGAACGCCACGCCCGCCATGACCGATGATACGATTCTGCCATTCTCATTTCCAGCCGTTCACAGCAAGAAAGTCACAGCTGCCTTCGATGGCGGTCGCCTGACCTCGAACGGGGGCGTGATGCTTCTGGCGATGGCCGAGCGGCGTCTCGGCTTGGCCGACAATTTGGCCCGGGTGTTGCCCGATCGGCGCGATCCGACACGGGTCGTGCACAGCCTTGTCGATATGTTCCGCGCTCGCATGTTCGCGATCTGCTGCGGCTACGAGGACGCCGACGACCTCGATCATCTGCGGTCCGATCCCGCATTCAAGCTGGCCTGCGGGCGCCTGCCGGACACGGGCCGGGATTTGTGTTCCCAGCCGACGCTGTCGCGGCTGGAGAATTCGCCGCGCCTGCGCGACGTGATCCGACTGACCTACACCTTGGTTGACGCATGGATGGACAGCTATCCGTGCGAGCCAGCATCCGTCACGCTCGACATTGACGACACCTGCGATGTCGTCCACGGCCATCAGCAGCTCTCGCTGTTCAACGCTCATTATGACGAACGCTGCTTCCTGCCGATCCACGTCTACGACACGGAGAAGAGCCGGCCCGTTGCGGTTGTGCTGCGGCCCGGCAAGACGCCTAGCGGCGTCGAGGTGCGTGCCCATCTGCGCCGCCTGGTGCGGCACATCCGCACGCGATGGCACAAGACGCGAATTACGTTCCGTGGCGACGGGCACTATGCTCGGCCGGAGGCGATGACGTGGTGCGAGAACAACGGCATCGACTACATCTTCGGCCTGTCCGGTACCAAGCCGCTCGCCAGAAAAGTCGACGAGGTCGCCGACGATATTCGTACGCGACGCGCCATCGAGAACCTGCCTGTTCTGCGCGGCTATGCCGAGACCCGCCACAAGGCAAAGTCCTGGGATCGCGAACGGCGAACCGTCGCCCGTATTGAGGCGACCACGCTCGGCCTCGACATCCGCTTCGTCGTCACCAGCCTCGATGTCGGCTCGGCCGAGTGGATCTACGATAGCTTGTATTGCGCGCGCGGCCAGGCCGAAAATCTGATCAAGCTGCATAAGACACAGCTCGCCTCCGATCGCACCAGCTGCCGTTCGGCGCTCGCCAATCAGGTCCGTCTCGTGCTCCATACCGCCGCTTATTGGTTGATGCTGACCGTGCGCGACGCGATTCCCAAGGCCCGGGAATTGGCCACTGCCGAGTTCGCGACGCTGCGTCTTCGTCTCTTGAAAATCGCAGCCCGCGTCGTCGAGACTACGAGCCGCATTCGCCTTGCGTTCGCCGCGGCATGTCCCGAAGCCGACCTCTTCCGCAGTTTGCCAGGTGCGCTGCTGCCGCTCGGTCCGTAACCGGCGGGGCATCCGCCCCCGTTCGCCCAGCCTATCCCTCAAGCGCGTTGCAAAGTACGGGTCGTCAGCGGTGAAAAGCCGAAGGCATTCCTGTGCGCCTCATCAGAGGAGATGCGCGGCCACACCAATCGGATCAAAAAACCGCACTCTCACGAATAGGACGGGCTAGTCTGGTTCAAGCTGCCATCCTTGGCAGTCTAGTTTGGCTTCGCCCACACGGTCAATCGAAGGTCGGCGGCGTCCCTCTATTCAAACCACGCAGCATAAATCTTTGCAAAGCTGCCGTCTTCGACAGCGTGTTGGATCCAACGGTCGACGGCTGCCTTCAGATCAGCGTCGCGCTGCAGCCAATAGGCTTTCTCAGCATGGTCGAACGGCTCCTGCGGATGGATTGCGCAGAGCACGCCCGGATGAAGCTTCTCCTGATATCGCGTCTCCGATGAATCCGTGATCATCAGGTCGGCATTGCCTTTGGCAATTTCCTCGAAGATGGCGATGTTGTCACCAAAGACTCTGATCTCGGCATTCTTGATATTGGCGCGCGCAAATTTTTCATTGGTGCCGCCGGGATTGACGATGACGCGGGTGCCTGGTTTGTCGATCTCGGCAACGGTCTGATACTTGCCGGCCTCGGCGCAGCGCGCGATCGGGGTCTTGCCTTCGTGCATGATGGGCGTGGAAAATATTCCTTTGCTTTGTCGTTCCGGCGTAATCGAAATGCCGCCCATCGCGATGTCGAAGCGGTCGGCCTCAAAATCTCCGGTCAACCGCGGCCATGCGGTGCGGACATACTCAACCCTGACGTCGAGTGCCTTGCCAAGCGCTTCCGCCATATCGACGTCGAATCCGCGAAAGTGCGATGTCGCCTCCTCAAAGATAGAGAAGGGCAGGTAGTCGCCGGTCATGCCGACGCGCAATGTGCCACGCTTGACGATGGTGTCGAGCCTCGAGGGTTGCTGGGCAGACACCGCTGGCGCAGCCACGAAAAGCAGCGCGAACAGCAAGAAGAAAAGCCGAACCATATAACTTGTCCGTGAGGGTACTCGGCGAGAGGCACCAACTCTGCTACGCGAAAAGTATCGCATGAAGTTGGCCCGCCGCAATCCAACGATTGCGCGAATGGAGACGGACTTACCCTTAGATCCCGACTATTCGATGCCGCACCCCGCAGAGGAGATTTGCGACCGTGACCATCTCGATGCACCAACTTTCCGTCGGGACCTTCACTCAATTTATGGACAGCCTGTCCGACCTGCTCGATCACGCGGCCGCACACGCCGAAAGGCGCAAAATAGACCCCTCGATTTTGCTCAGTACGCGCCTCTATCCCAATATGTACGATCTGACCCGCCAAGTGGGCGAGGCCATCAGGCATGCGGTGCTCTCATGCGCCCTCCTTGCCGGCGTCGATCGTCCTGTATTTAAGGAAGTAACGTTCACCTTTCGAAACGGCGCGACGCGAACATTTACAGGCCAATCGCTGCTACTGACCTTCAGCGTGCCGCAGTTCTTTTTCCACGTGACGACGGCCTACGACATCCTGCGTCATTGCGGCGTTGAGCTTGTCAAAAAGGATTTTCTGGGAAAACAGGGTCGGTGAATACGACCTCCCGACGAGGCGATGTCGCAGTGTCAGACTTCGCTGCCGTCCTTGCGGAGCACACTCAACGCGGCGGCGCGTCCAGCCATTTCATTTCTGAGCGCCTCAAATCGCTGCCGCGCTTCGCTCGCTTGGTCGTCAACGAACCTGATCGCCGCATCCGCCGACATCGGCCCGCTGCTGACGGTACGGGAACTTTCGCCGACGGTTTCGTCTACGAAATACTTGTCGTTGCTCTCGCGGCGAACGGTCCATTTGAAGCGCAGGGCCTCCATGGGACCAGGCCCCATCTTCGAGTAGCCTTCTGCCTCCACCCGCGCCGAAGTCTCGGGCTTCTCCTCAAGCGGAGTTTTTTCCGGCTCGCGAGGGGAAGCCTTCTGATCAAGGATGCTGGCAATGGTCGCTAGCGCATGATCGGTCGGGTTACTCTGACTCAATGTCCTTATCCTTGTCTCCACTGGTCGCACCCGGCGCAAGAATCGAAGCCGACGCCAACCGACGCCTTTGGTCGGCCCTGAATGCGGCTGAGTTTTGTCGGTTCAAGCGCCGATCGGCGGTATCTCGTTCTTCCAGGGCAGCTCCCGTTCCAGCTGGGCGGCCAGACGAAGCAGCGTCGCCTCGTCGCCGAAGTGTGCGGCGAACATCATGCCGAGCGGCAAGCCTGAGCTATTCCAGGCCAGCGGTATCGACATGGCGGGCTGTCCCGACATGTTGAACATGGACGTGGCCGGCATATAGCGTCGCAGAATGGGCCCGATATGCGACAGGTCCTCTGACATCGGATTCAGCTCACCGATGCGCAGCGGCGGTAAGCACAGCGTCGGGCACAGAAATACGTCGCAAGTCTCGAAGAAGATCGCCAGCCCCCGCGAAATCTTGAACGCGGTAAGCTGCGCAGCCGTGTAGTCGATCGCGCTCGCCTTGCCCCCGTTGCGCGCGGTTTTGAGCGTCAGGATCTCCATGTCGCCGTCCGTCATGACGCGGCCAAATTGCTGTTCCGCAAGCCGCACGGCGAGGCCGGTGTTGGCGCTGACGATGGTGGACATCACAGCTGCCGGATCGGCGGCCAATGCCGGTGCACGCTCTTCGACGTGATGACCGAGGCCGGCCAGAAGAGTAGCGATTTGGCGAATCGCGGCCGCAATTTCGGGGTCGATGGCATCGCCATAGGGCGACTTGTCAGTAAAGGAAATCCGCAATCGGCCGGGATCACGATCGACTTCCTGCGCAAATGGCCGTTCCGGTTTCGGCGCCACATATAGGCTCGATGGCTCGGGTCCATGGATCGCATCGAGCATTGCGGCGCTGTCGCGCACACTGATGCTGAGCACATGGCCGCAGGAAAATCCGCCCCAGCCCTCGCCGCGCTCGGGACCAATCGGATTGCGCGCGCGGGTCGGCTTAAGGCCGAACACGCCGGATGCCGAGGCCGGGATGCGGATCGAACCCCCGCCGTCGCTGGCATGCGCAACGGGAACAATGCGTGCGGCTACGGCGGCGCCCGCGCCGCCCGAGGAACCGCCGGAGGAGTGGTCAAGATTCCATGGGTTGCGCGTCGGGCCGAAGAGGCGGGTCTCGGTCGTCGGCATCAATCCGAATTCCGGGGTCGAGCTTTTGCCGAAGATCGTCAAGCCCGCGTCGAGAAAGCGCCGGGCGAGGGTGGTGGTGTATCCGGCCACCTGGTCCTTGTAGACGCTCGCGCCCGACGTGGTCCGCGTACCCTCCAGAAACTCGAGATCCTTCAGCAAGAATGGCACGCCGGTGAAGGGACCGTCAGGCAAGCCATCATCGATTTGCCGCTGAGCGTAATCATAATGCTTGACGACGACCGCATTGATCCGCGGATCGACTGCGGCGGTTCGCGCAATGGCTTCGTCCAGCAATTCACCGGCGGTGATCTGTTTCTTGCGGACGAGTTCGGCGAGCCCAACCGCGTCATACTTGCCGTATTCCTTGAAGGCCATGGTGATCGTCTCGTCCACGGTGTTGAAAAGTTAGTGACCCGGGTGGTATCCGACCGTGGCGGTCAACCCAACACGTCCTGATTGATAACGTTCTGACGTATCGGCTCACCATCGAATGCGCTCAGGATATTGCGCGCGGTCTGCTCGCTCATCCGGTCGACCGCTTCGCGGGTAACGCCGGCCACATGGGGCGCGATGATGACATTTGGAAGCTCGAACAACGAATAGGGTACGGCTGGCGGCTCCTTTTCGAATACATCGAGGCCGGCGCCTGCAAGCCTGCCCGACGAAAGCGCGTGGTAAAGCGCCGCCTCCTCGACAATGCCACCGCGCGCGGTGTTGACCAGATAGCCCGACGGCTTCATCCGCTTCAATCTGGCCGTATTGAACATGCCGACCGTCTCGGTCGTCTTCGGACAATGAACGCTGACAAAATCCGCGCGTGGCAGCGCCGTATCAAGGTCGCTCACGGGCTCGCAGCCGGCCGCCATGATCTCTTCAACCGATTTGTAAGGATCGAAGACCAATACAACCATTTCCATGGCCAAACAGCGTTTGGCCAACCGCGTTCCGATGCGACCGAAACCGACGATCAGAACCGTCTTGCCGAACAAATCAAAGGGCAGTTTGCCGAGCCTTGCGCTCCACTTGCCGTCCCTCACCAGCGTATGCATCTCGACGGCACGCTTGGCGAGCATCAGCATCATGAACAAAGCCTGCTCCGCGACCGACGGGGAGTTGGCGGTACCCGCCACCATCAGCGGAATCTTGCGGCGTGTGAGGGCGGCGACATCCACGGCGTCGAAGCCGACGCCGATCCGGGTCACCACCTTCATGTCCCTGGAAGCCTCCAGCTCCGGTTCGCCGAAACGGGTGGCGCCGAGCGCGACGGCATGAACCGGCGCGTGTTCGTTCAAAAGCGCCTCGAAATCCGCGGCAGAGATCAAATTGGGAAATTCGACAAGCTCGAAGTCGTCGCGTTCCCTCAGCAAGGCGCGCCCAGACTGTGACATCGATTCGGTGATGAAGATTTTCTTCTTGTTGGTTGCCATTCCCGTCCCTTGCCCAGCCCAAAGGGGCTCCGTCGGTCTGCGGCTGTCAAATGACGGCGCCGGTCACCTCATTTAGCAGGTGCATATTATTGAGGTCCACCGCCAATCGAAGCGCCCCGCCATCGCGCGCACCGGCGTTCGGGTTAACCCGGCCGCAGACCTGCGTGCCCTCGAGCGTAAAGTAAATCAGTGTTTCCATACCCATCGGTTCGGTCACATCCAGCACAGCATCGAAAGTTTCAAATCCTGGCTCGGGGTGCGCGCTCGCTTCCGTGATATGTTCGGGCCTCAAGCCGAGCAGTAGTCTTTCGCTTCGCCCGACATCTTGATAGCGCGCCGCTCGACTCGGTGGCAGAGGAAAGGCAATTCGATCGGTCAGCCGAACATGAAGCTTGCCGGCGATTTCTTCGAGCCTGCAGGGCAGGAAGTTCATCGCCGGTGAGCCGATGAACGCTGCGACAAAGCGCGTGGCCGGGTGGTGATAGAGGTCGTTGGGCGTCCCTATCTGTTCGATCCGGCCATTGTTCATGACTACGACTCGGTCGGCAAGCGTCATTGCTTCAACCTGGTCATGAGTCACGTAGACGGTCGTCGTTCGAACTTTCTGATGCACTTTCTTGATTTCGATGCGCATCTGCACGCGCAGCTTGGCGTCAAGGTTGGACAACGGCTCGTCAAACAGGAAGACCTTCGGATTGCGGACAATGGCGCGCCCCATCGCAACGCGCTGGCGCTGGCCGCCTGACAATTGCTTGGGCTTTCGATCGACAAGTTCGACGATATCCAGCATTCGCGCGGCTTCGTCGATCCGCGCCTTGATCTCGGCCCTGGGATAGCGCTTCAGCCGCAGCCCGAACGACATGTTCTCCGCGACCGTCATGTGGGGATAAAGCGCGTAGTTCTGGAACACCATGGCGATGTCACGATCCTTCGGCGGCACGTCGTTGACGACGTCACCGCCGATCATGATGTCACCGTCGGTGATATCCTCCAATCCCGCGATCATCCGCAGCGTTGTCGACTTGCCGCAGCCCGAGGGTCCGACCAGGACGACAAATTCGTGATCGGCGATGTCGAGATCGATGCCGCGTACCGCCTCGACGTCGTCGTAGCGCTTGACAACCTTACGCAACATGACCTCGGCCATGGATTTTCAACCCTTCGTCGCGCCGGCGGTCAGGCCGGCAATGTAATAATCCATCAAGAATGCGTAGATGATCAGCGGCGGTGCCGCGCCGAGCAGAGCGCCGGTCATGATCTGTCCCCAGTTGAACACATCGCCCTTGATGAGGGTGGTGATGATGCCGACCGGCAGCACCAGTTGATCGGTAGATGTCGTAAAAACCAGAGGATAGAGAAATTGTGCCCATGAGACCGTGAAGGCGAAGATCGTCGCGGCGATCAAGCCGGGCAGGGCAACCGGAATGAAGATTCGCGTCAGTGTCTGGAACCACGAAGCCCCGTCGATGATGGCGGCCTCATCCAGTTCCTTCGGGATCGATGCAAAATATCCGATCATGATCCAGGTGCAGAATGGTACCGTGAGTGTCGGATAGATGAACAAAAGCACATACCACTTGTTGATTAACTGGATTCCGGTCCAATCGCCGATCACCGCGAACATCTTGAACAGCGGAATGAACAGCAGGCTGTCGGGAATAAGATAAGTCAGGAAAACGCCGGTCGCGAGGGTTGCCGACCCCCAGAACCGCATCCGCGCCAGGGCAAAAGCAGCCGGTACACTGATCAGCATGGTGATCGTCACTACGAAGATTGAGACAAGGGCGGAGTTGCGAAAGAATGTCAGGAACTGGTTCGATGTCAGCAGTTCAACGTAGTTTGACAGCGTCGGATTAAATACCCACCAGGGATTGGTCGCCGCCGAAATCTCCGCGCTGCTCTTGAGCGAAGTAATAATCATGTAGATCGGCGGCACCAGCGAGAAGATCGCAAACAAGGTCAGGAAAAAGTACGACCATCGGAGTGCCCACGCACGGTCGCGGCTCATGCTGCCGTACTTGACCTTGCGGGTAGGCGCCCCCTTGTCGATCGCCATCGCGCTCATCAGGCTTCATTCCCGCGTTTTGAGACGTCGCGCAGGATGAAGATCGCCGCGATCGCCAGGATCGGCACCATGAACAGCGAGACGCTGGCGCCGAGCGGAATGTCGTTGCCTTCGATGCCGACGCGGAACGCCCAGGTCGCGAAGATGTGGGTGTGATCGAGTGGGCCTCCGGAAGTAAGAATCCGGACGATATCGAAATTCGCAAAGGTAACGATGAGCGAGAACAGCGTCGTGATCGCGATAATGTTGCGCATCATCGGCAGCGTCACGTACCAGATGCGCTGCCACCAATTGGCGCCGTCGATGGCAGCGGCCTCGTAGAGCTGCTCGGGCACCGATTTTAGCGCCGCCAGATACATGATCATGAAGAACGGCGCGCCGTACCAGACGTTGACGAGAATGACCGAGAAGCGCGCCCAATACGGCGTCGCCGGTCCAAGCGATCGGTCCGATACCGAAAAACGACAGCGTATAGTTGAATGCGCTGTAGGACGGATCGAACAGCCACAGCCACGCCAGCGTACTCATCGCCGGCGGAATGACCCAGGGCACCAGCAGCATCCCGCGCCATTTGCGTTGGCCCTTCGCGGGAACGTTATGAACGAAATGGGCGACGATGAAGCCGATCAGCGCTTTGAAGATGACGGCGGAGATAGCGAAGATGCAGGATTGCTTGACGACCAGCCAGAATGTCTCGCGCTTGAACAGGAATTCGAAATTGCCGAGGCCGACAAACTTCTGACATCGACTTGTTGAGGGTCGCCAGATGCAGCGAATAGAGCGCGGGATAGAGAACGAGGATCGAAACCAGCAGGATCAGCGGCAGCGTCATCAGAAATGCCACGGTCGATTTGCGCCTAAGCGCGATCTTCAGGCCGGAGCGCTTGGGGATGCGCCGAACGCTGGCAACGCTGCCTTGCTGAAATGCGACGTCAACCATCGTGCGCGTCCCTCTCTGGGTGTTTCGCGACGAAGCCGGCACGGGCCGGCTTCCACTCGGTGTGAACATAGCGTCGGATGCACCGGGCGGGCACGATCGGTCCGCCGCCGCGGAGCAACCGGAACGCTCAGCTCCGCATGAAGCCTTCGCACTCGCCTTCGGCCCAGGCCAGCGTCTTTTCCATCGCTTCGCCCTGGAAGTAACGCAGGCACATCTTGGTCAGCGTGGCCTGGGCGTAGATCTGCTGGGCGATCTTTGGGGGCGCTGGCGAAGCCGCGATCGACAGGGTCTGATGCTGATATGGGTTGGGATAGTGGTAGAGCGTGCCCTTTGGCGGCCCTTCCTCTTGCCCAGACTTTGAGTGTCGTCAGTTTCTCAAATGCCGGCAGGTCGTAGCCGCCGCTTGCAACCACCAGCTTCTCGATCGAGGCCGGCTTGCGACAGATGTACGAGCAGGCTCTTGGCGGCTTCCTTGTTCTTGGAGAAGCTCCACGTGGTCCAGAAGAAGGGCAGGTACGGTGCAAACCGCCCCTTCGGTCCCGCCGGAAAGCCATGGGTCCAGCATTGTTCGGCAACTTGCGGCGCGTCGCGCTTGGCGACCGCCCAGGCGCTCGGCGGATTCATGATCAAGGCGCCGCGGCCGGAGATCAGCCATTTGTTGTTCGAGGCGTCGTCCCAGGCCGCCACGTCCGGCGGCAGGAAGGCGATCAGCTTCTTGTAGATAGTCAAGCGCCTGTCGCACCGCGTCGGTCTTGACCGTGAGGTCGCCCTTGGCATCGACGAGCTGCGCGCCGAAGGACAGGAAGATCGCGCCAGCACGTATCGACGCTGTCGGTAGTCTCGCCAAGACCAATGCCGAACGGCAACGCCGCCCTTCTGGCAGGCCTCCGCGGCCTTCAGGAACGTATCCAGCGTCCAATTGTCGGCCTTGGGCGGTGCGCCCGCCGGATACATTTCCTGCACGTCGATGCTAGCATATTTCTTCATCAGGTCGATGCGCGAGCACGGGCCTTTGATCTGGCTGCCGATGCAGGCGGGAACGCCAAGCCACTTGCCGTCGAGTTGGCCGAGATATTTGCACCGTACCGTTGACTGCGCCGTTCTGCTTGATCGATCGGCTCCATGATGTCGTTGACCGGCTCGAGCAGTTCCGAATTAGCCGTGGGGCCTCCACGTCGGCATCGCGAGAATGTCGTGACCCGACTTCGCTTGCGCTTCAGCGGCGATGGTCAGCAACAGTCTTGTTGCCCTGGCTGGTGATGTAGTCGATCTTGACTTCGACCTTCTCCCTTTCGGCCCACTCATTGACCAGGTCGGTGGAGGCCTTGTTGGCGCCGGGAACCCAGTGGTCCCAGAAGCCCATCGACAGTTTGCCGGCCGCGTGCGCGGTTCGCACGAAAGGCGCGGAAATCAGCGCGGCAGATGACATGCGGTAGCGGCGACGAATTGCCGTCGAGAAAGCTTTCTCCGTGACATCGTGTTCCCTCCTGGTGAGGCAAATTTGCTTTGCTTTTTTTGTCTTCGTCTGACCGGTATTGCGGTGGCTGGTGCTGCGAGACGGCGCGAAGATTTCTGTTTGGGATCAAAGCAGAATTGCTGGCCCCTGTCGAGAAATCAGGTTGCTCTAAACTAACGTCGTGTATTGGTTATGGGGATTGGTATGGGGAAGCGTTGTGTCGCTTCCGTACCCAGCCAGCGACATCACATGGGAATTTTGCGCTGCACATTCGGACGTGCGCAAGGACAACGGTCCGGCCCTCGAGCTTCGCTCTTGGTTCCAGCCTCGGTGCACAATTTCGAGGCTCCCGGCAAAAGGGGCGCCAAGGTGGACTCGTCGCGCGCGAAAACGATAATGTCTTGGCGTAAACGCGTGATTCAGGGCCGGCAAGGTCAGCAAATCAAAATCAGACAGGAGACCAAATAATGATCAGCCCGACACCGGCCGCGCGCGTGCAACCAAGCTCGGGCCTCGTCGCTTGCCGCGGCCGTTATCGCTGCTTCTCGGCGTCTCCCACCGGACGGCCCATGCGCAGGGGCTGGTGAAGGGCGTGCAACAGGGAGCGGCGGCCGGCAACAAGGCAGCGGGGCCCGTTGGCGGCGTGCTGGGAGGCGCGATCGGCGGGGTGGTTGGCGTGTTTAACGGCGTGCTCGGTGTCAACGACAACAGCAAAGGCGGCGCCACGACGCAAGCTCAGACCGGCTCCGCCAAGACCGGCAAGGCCGTGAAAACCGCGAAGGCAGCACCAGGAAAGCCCGTGGAGGTTCTCACCCAACCGGGTGAACCGGAGCTGACTGCCGAGCAGATCGTCGCAAACAGCGATGCCGATATCGACCGGATCAAGGCCGAATTGAACCTGACGCCCGAGCAGGAAAAGCACTGGACCGGGTTCAACAGCGCGATGCACTATCTCGGCCACAACGGCGCCGATCGGCTCAACCTGCAGAATTGCGCGCGCCAAGCGCGATCCGCCCGACGACATCGTCGAGCAGATGCGCAACGAGGCGCAGTTTCTCAACGATCGCGCGGTGGATCAGCGCAACGTGGCCGATGCGGCCGAGCCGCTGTTCATGAGCCTCGACGACAAGCAAAAGACGATCTTTATCGAGGAAATGGTGCGCCTGAGCCACGAACGCGGGCTCGATTAGTCGCATGAATCCGCGCGAACGATTGCTCCCCAACGGTTCGTCCAGGCTCCACTGGCGAATAGCCGGGTACACAAGCCCTGGGGTAGGTGGAAGGCGAGGCACCCGGCTATCCTGCCGCAGCGGTGCGGCCCTTCAACTCGTCATGCAAAATTGAAGAAAAGCAGACCACTTCGCGCCCGAGATATGGCCGGGTCATGACCTTGTCGGGATTTGGGACGCCAAGCGCAAAGACCAGACATCGCGGCCAACGGCATGTTGCGGCGATGTCTCATGACGAAGGTTTCAGGTCTTCGGGAAATTCAGCTCAACGCCGACGCCGTCGGGATCGTAGAGGAAAAACTGCGTGTCGCCGGTGCGCGGCACGATGCTCTCGCGGAATTTGACGTTCTTGGACTGCAGACGCTTGCGCATGCCTTCAACGTCGGTGGCGGCAAAAGCGATATGATCGAGGCGGCCGGTATCCTCATATTTCTTCTCGGTGCCGCGCACCACGATGCCTTCGCGCGGCTTGCGCGTGCCCATCAGATGCACCGTGGCCGACTCCGCCCGAATAGAGCCAGTAGCCGGGGAAATCGAGCGGAGGTCGGTCGCCATTCTCAAGTCCGAGCACGTCGCAGTAAAAATCCTTGGTGCGCTCAAGATCCGCAGGTTCGATCGTGTAATGTTGCAGTCCGCCGAGCGGCATGTTTCTTCTCCTTGGAACTAAAGCGGGCATTAGCGCCGACGATTGAGGCGCCAATGGAATTGGTGGAAATTATTCACGCGGTGACCGCGAGTTCCTTGTCGATCTCTTCGATCGACTTGCCCCGGGTCTCGATACCGAAGAAATAATACACCGCCCCGGCCATCAAAAACCAGCAGCCGAGATAAAGGAAAGCGAGAGGAATCTCCGGTAAGGGCACATCCGGCTTGAGATAATTGCCGGAGCCCACGATCAAGGCGAGGCCCACCGGGCCGATGATCTTGCCGATGCCGCCGAAGCCATAGGCCGACCCCATGCCCGAGGTCCGCAAATGCGAGGGCCAGACTTCCGCCGCATAAGGACCGACGATGGCAAAGCCGCCATCGGCAAAGAAGAACGCAACCGCCAGCACCAGCCAGAATGCCGATACGCCCATGAACATAGCGTCGTAATTGTAGCCGGCGACAATGGTTAGACACCCGGCACCGAAGCCGAGCAAGCCGCCGGCATTGCGCCGCCCCATCAGCTCGGAGAAGAACGCGAACGACACCCGTCCGACGAAGCCAAAGACGCTGAGCAGGATCATCATTTTGGCGGCTTCCTGCGGCGTGACTTTCAGACAGCACCACAAACAGCGACGGCGCCCACAGCGTGATGCCATAGACGCCGGTCTGCGCGCCGGCATTGCCGAGCCAGGATACGATCAGGCTGCGCGGATATTTGAAGAGGTCAAGCCAGTTGGCTTGGCGATAACGGGGCCGGCATCGGCGGCGGTGGGCAAGGGCAGCGAGGCCGGCGCCATCTGCAGCGCCCAGGCAAGCGACTTGCGCGCTTCCTCGTAGCGGCCCTGCCGGCACAGCCAGCGCGGCGATTCCGGCACCCAGACACGGACCAGCAGCACGAGCAGCGCCGGCAGCACGCCGATGGCGAACAACAGCCGCCATTCGCCGTTGCCGACCACCGAACCAAGGACGGCGCCGAGGCCGACGCCGAGCGGAATGACGCAAGTCACGAGGCCGCCGACCCAACCGCGCTTGGAGGAGGGCATGAATTCCTGCACCAGCGGCAGATCCACGCAATAGAGCCCGCCGACGCCGACGCCGACAAAAAATCGCATCACGGAAAGATAGATCCAGCCATTGTCCGGCGTGAAATACAGGAGCCCGGTGGCGATCGAGAAGTTCAGCACGGTGCCGATGAAGACCTTGCGGCGGCCGATGCGGTCGGCAAGCCAGCCCCAGACATAGGCGCCGATGATGGCGCCGATCCCGGAACTCATCAGCACCGTCGCGGACTGGCCGAAGGTCAGCTTCCAGGGCCCTATCAGGAAGGCGAGCACAAATCCGATCAGGAAGTAATCGAAGAATTCGAGCGCGTCGCCAATAATGGCCGCGATCAGGATCTTGATCTGGTTGCCGGTCAGACTCGTCTGTCGATCGAGTATCTCGAACATGGCGTTTCCCCTTGGCGCATATTCGTTTCCAGCCGGGGTCGCGCCTACTCACCGGCCGTGGCGGCAAGCTATAGCGTCATTGCGGTGGACGGAAGCCCGCTACAGGCGGAGGTCGCGGGCAGGCATAGCCGTTAACTTTCGCAAACATGCCCTTGACAATTCAGGCCCGAGACAACCTTGAAGGTGAACCTGGGCGGGAACGGCTGATTTATTTAAGGTTTGGCATTAGCCTTCCTTTATTGCGCGATTGGAACCAGGGTCGGCGTCGATGGAAGAGAAACGCAAGTATCAGCGGGCCGAAATCAACGAACCGGCTTACGTGTCGTCGGGCGGGTCGGTCATGAGCTGCATCGTACGGAATATCTCGCCGGAAGGCGCCGCCATTGATGTCGAGAATCCCGCCTTCGTGCCGGCCCAGTTTCGTTTGGTGATGGCCGGCGACTCCTCCATCCGCGAATGCAGGGTCATCTGGATCCAGCAAAAGCGGGTTGGCGTGGCATTCACCGCCGCGCCACAAGACACATCGAAGCCCGCATGAGGCCGCTTACGCCATTTTGAACCAGGCAAAAAGCCAGGCCTTGATCTGGTCCAATACAAGCGAAAGCACAATTGCCGCGGCCAAAATTCCCGCGACGATGGACGGCGCAAGTGGTGCCATCATAAATCCGCCGAGCGCCAGCGTACCGATGATCGAGCCGTCGACGATACTTGAAAGAACCACCAGCAAACTGGGTCGCGAAGACCAGATACGTTTTCGTTCACGGACAGCATAGAAAACCGCTTGCCCATTGCATGTGATCGTGACGAAGGTCATTGTGCGCAGGGAATCGATATCGAGGTGCATTACCATCGAGCCATAAGCCAGTATGGCCGCGCAGAATACGAGATCGAAAAGTCCGACAATAATGCCCACGATCGTCAGATGATCGATCCGCCAGACGTTTGGCATCGGCGAGGGGCGGACATTGTCGGTGGTCGACGACATGGCGAGAAAATCGCCGGTGACCATCGAAATCACCATCAGTGCCGGCGTCAGGATCGCATGCTTGGTCAGGACCAGGCCAAATCCGAGAAACAGAACCTGCCGGGATTTCTGAACAATCGACCGGAGCGCGTAGGTCAGGATTCGCTGGAACGTGACCCGGCCTTCCCGCACCGAGGCGACGATGCCGGCGAGCCCCGGCTGGGTCAGGACGATGCCCGCGGCCGACTTGGCAACGTCGGTCGCCGACGATACGGCGATGCCGATCTGAGCCTGGCGTAGCGCGGGCGCGTCATTCGCACCGTCGCCGCACATCCCGACAGTGTGCCCGCCGTTTTGAAACGCCTTCACCAGGCGAAACTTGTCCTCGGGGAGTACGCCCGCATAGACCGCGAAGTCGGCGGCGCCAAGTGAATCGCCGATCCCACCCGGCGGGCAAACGGCGCCGAGCAATCCAACAGCTTCGGCGACAAAGGCGGCCGTAGTCGCCGCGTCTCCGGTGACCATGACCGCGTGAACCCCGAGCTTCTGCAGTTGATCAATCAACTCCCTCGAATCGCCCCGCGGCGGATCACTTAGTGCGACCAAACCGACGAGCCGCATGGCACCATCGCCGCCAATCGCTACGCCGAGAACCCTGTGACCATGCTTTTGCAGTTCGATGGCCGACTGTTCCGCAGCCGGGACCGATTGCGAAAGTGAACGCACCACCGCGAAGGCGCCCTTGACAATGCGAAGCGTATTGCCGTGGCTGTCGCCCGCGCGCGCTTCCGACATCTTGGTGGCGGGATCGAATGGTGTGAAGCCAATAAGGGCGGGGAGGCCGGGAGTAGCAGGTTGCGCGACCGCGGCCGCCCGTATTGCCGCATCGACGGGATCCCGGCCGCCTTCGGCACTGGCAAGCGCGGCAAGCGCCAGGACATAGCCTCGATCGAAGCCCGGCATCGCCTCTACCGCGGCCACGGCGAGTTCATTGCGCGTCAACGTGCCGGTCTTGTCGATGCAAAGGAGGTCCATGCTCGCGGCTTCGTCAACGGCGGAGAGGCGGGTTGGAAGAACGCCGACACGCGTCAGCGCCTGGGCGCCAATCGCCGTTGCAAGCGTAAAGGTTGCGGGCAACGCCACCGGGACCGAGGCAAGAACGGAAATGAGCACCAGCGGTATCGCTTCTGCCAACGGCATCCCGATATGGTAAGCGTAAGCCATCAGCAGCAGGGTGACCGCGCCGTTGAAGCCGGCGAGATTACGTACGACACGAAACACGGCTTTTTGCTGGGTGCTGACCACGTAGGCTGTGCGCACAAGCTCAGCCGCGCGGCCGAACTTGGTGCGAACCCCGGTGGCGAGCACCTCGGCAATGGCTTCGCCGCGCTGAACCAACGCCCCTGCATAGGTTTCTGCGCCCGGCCCGGCTTCGACCGGCAGCGACTCTCCCGTCAGCATCGATTGATCCAGCAGGATCGATCCCTCCCGGATACGGACGTCGGCCGCAACCACCGTACCCAGACTCAGTTTGGCAATATCTCCGGGTACCAGTTCCGCGGCCGGCACGACCGCCCACACGTCGTCGCGAAGCACCGAAGCCCTCAGCGCAAGCCCCGACTTGAGGGCCGCGATGGTCGATTGCGCCCGGTTCTCGTGAAAAAACCCGATGGCCGAATTGAAAACCAGGAGCGCACCGATGACACTGGCTTCGATATATTCCCCGAGCGCCAACTGCAGCACGATCGCGATCTCGAGCAGCAACGATACGGGCGCGAGAAACTTGCCCGCAATCAGCTGCAGCGGATGAACCGAGACATCGGGGGTGGCATTCGGGCCAAACTTGTCGAGCCTGCGCCGGGCTTCGGCGCCGGAAAGCCCCTTATTCAGCAGTTCGATGGGTCCTGCAGGCAAAAGGTCGGTCATTTGAGCTGAATAGGGTTCCCATTAAAGCCAACGGCTCGCAACGCGTTTGATATCGCTCAATACCCGCCTGACGAACCAGTGCCAAATTCTATTGGGGAAAAACGAAGCTGGTTCGCGGAGACAAAGTTGCAGTCCTCAACGGATGAAATCGAGGCGAAACTGGCGGAGAGTGCGCGCGAGGTCGCGGCCGCCGCCAATGATGGATCTCACCCCGTGGTCAATACGCCTGACCTGCCAGCCACACTTCCCTTGGCGCAAGTACGAAGCAAACGGCGGCTGCGGCTATCGGTCGGTCTTCTCGTCGCGCTTCTGGCGGCGGCAGGCAGCGGAGTTTACTGGTGGAAACACGCCCATTCCCAATTGCCCGCCGGCATCAGCTGGGGAAATGGCCGGCTCGAAGCCGATGAGATCGATATCAGTACCAAGTTTGCCGGCAGGGTCGCGGAATTGCGCGCCGACATCGGCGATATGGTCACGGCGGGGCAGGTGATCGCGCGCATGGATACGCGAGACCTTCAGGAGTCGCTCAAGAAAGCGCAAGCGCAGGTCCAACAGGCGCAACGCCTCGTCGAGGAAGCCAAAGCAAATCTGGAGCAGCAGCAAACCCAGCAAACGCTGGCAGCGCAGGAATTGGAGCGAACGCGAACCTTGCTGACAAACGGATGGGCGACGAAGGAACTGTTCGATCAGCGGAAGCAGGCCCTGGACGGCGCAAACGCGGCGGTTAGTGCTGCAACGACCAGGGTTGCAGCGGCCGAGCGCGCGCTCGAAGCCTCCCAGCACGACGTCGGCCTCTACACGGTCAACATCAACGACAATGACCTCGTGGCC
Organism: uncultured Alphaproteobacteria bacterium; assembly: GCA_963722265.1. GTDB lineage: Bacteria > Pseudomonadota > Alphaproteobacteria > Rhizobiales > Xanthobacteraceae > Bradyrhizobium. Next base: position 1,312,172 of record CAVRKR010000009.1, read on the forward strand.
CCGCGCGAGGGACGGCTGCAGTATCGGCTGGCGAATATCGGTGAGGTGCTTCCGGCCGGCGGCAAGGTGTTCACGATGCTGGACATCTCCTATGTCTACATGGACATCTACCTGCCTACACTCGAGGCGGGGAAGATAAAGGTCGGCACCGACGCGCGGATCGTGCTCGACGCTTATCCGGATTCCCCGATTCCGGCGAAAGTGTCGTTTATCGCCAGCGAGGCGCAATTCACGCCGAAGACGGTGGAAACCCAGAACGAACGCGACAAGCTCATGTTCCGGATCCGGGTTCGGATCGATCCCGAGCGTTCGCGCCTTCACGCGTTGTCGGTGCGGAGTGGATTGCCTGGGATTGCCTATCTTCGCGCCGACCCCAATGTCGCCTGGCCTGAGAACCTGCAAGGCTCGCCGTGATTGGGCAGGAGGGTTCCTACGTCACCGTACTCGACGGTCTGACGCAAACCTATGGCAAGGTCACAGCGCTAGACGGAGTAGCGATCAGCATTCCGGCCAACTCCATGGTCGGGCTGATCGGTCCCGACGGGGTGGGGAAATCTACGCTTCTCGGCATCATCGCCGGTGCCCGCCAAAATCAATCCGGAACGGCCATCGTCCTCGGCGGCAACATCTCGGATGCGAGCCACCGGGCATCGGTGTGCCCGAAAATCGCCTATATGCCGCAGGGGTTAGGGAAAAATCTCTACCCCGATCTGAGCGTACGCGAGAACATCGAGTTCTTCGGCCGACTGTTTGGACAGTCCCGCGACGAGCGCAAATGGCGCATTGCCGAACTGCTCGAGAGCACGGGGCTCGCGCCGTTCGAGGATCGGCCGGCGAAGAAGTTGTCGGGAGGCATGCGCCAGAAGCTCGGTCTTTGCTGTTCGCTTATCCACGATCCGGATCTGCTTATTCTAGACGAGCCTACCACCGGCGTTGACCCGCTCTCCCGCCGCCAGTTCTGGGAACTGATCAGCCGCATTCGCTCGCGCCGTTCGGGCATGAGCGTGATCGTCGCGACCGCCTACATGGAAGAAGCCGAACGCTTCGATTGGCTGGCAGCGATGAATGAGGGCAGGGTCCTTGCAACCGGATCGCCCGACGAACTCAAGCGCCGCACCGGGACCAAAACCATCGAGGATGCGTTCATTGCCTTGCTCAGGCATCGCCTGCACGACGGAAGGCAGGGTCTTGAGATACCACCCAGGCGAATCTTCGACGGCGAGCCAATCATCACGGCCCGTAACCTCACCCGCCGATTCGGCGACTTCACCGCGGTCGACGGGGTGAATTTCACGATCGAACGCGGCGAGATCTTCGGCTTCGTCGGTTCCAACGGTTGCGGCAAAACCACCACCATGAAAATGCTGACGGGACTGCTACCGCCCTCGGCCGGCGAGGCGCTTCTGTTCGGAACGGCCCTCGACGCGAGGGACATGAACTCGCGCTATCGTGTCGGCTACATGTCGCAATCGTTCTCCCTCTACACCGAGCTGACGGTCCGGCAGAACCTTGACCTTCACGCGCGTATTTTTCATCTGCCGGCGCAAAAGGCAGCACAGCGCATCGGCGAATTGGTCGGGCAATTCGGGTTGGAAAGCTACCTTGATCAGCGTACGCTGGATCTGCCCCTGGGGATTCGTCAGCGGCTCTCGCTTGCCGTTGCCATCGTGCACGAGCCCGAAATATTGATCCTCGATGAACCGACGTCCGGCGTCGATCCCCTGGCGCGCGACCGCTTCTGGAGGGAATTGATCAATCTTTCTCGCAATCAGGGCGTGACAATTTTCGTTTCAACTCACTTCATGAACGAGGCCGAGCGCTGCGATCGAATCTCGCTGATGGATTCCGGCCGCGTGCTGGCAACGGGAAAGCCTGGGGAATTGATCACAGCCCGCGGCGTCGACACCCTTGAAGAGGCCTTCATCAGCTACCTTGAGACCGCGTCGGGATCACAGCTCACCTTGACACAGGAGACTGCCCGGCCGCAGGCGCTCTCTGATCAGGTTCGATCCGCGAGAACCCGCTCTGCAGCCTTCAGCGTTCAACGGCTACTCGCCTATACGATCCGCGAGGCCCTGGAGCTTCTGCGCGACCCGATACGGCTTGGGTTCAGCCTGCTTGGAACAACCCTCCTGATGATTGTATTCGGCTTTGGCATTTCGACTGACGTCAATAATCTTTCCTTCGCAGTGCTCGACCGCGACCAAAGTCCGGAAAGCCGCGCCTATCTGGAGGAACTCAGAGGCTCAACCTATTTCGTCGAAAAGGCACCGCTTTCCAGTTACGACGAGCTCGACAAGCGTCTCAAGAGCGCGGCCATTTCTGCGGCGATTGAAATCCCGCCCCATTTCGGCGTCGACATCAAGCGCGGGCGGCCGGTCTGGGTCAGCGCGTGGATCGACGGCGCGATGCCTTTTCGGGCCGAGACTATCCGTGGCTATATCCAGGGCATGCACCAACTTTACCTGAGCGATCCCGCGGTAAAGACCACACAACCCTCGGCATCGCCGCCCGCCGATATCGAGACCCGGTTCAAGTACAATCAGGATTTCGACAGCATCTATGCGATGGTGCCCGGAAACATGTCGATGCTGCTCGGGTTGTTTCCGGCCATCCTGATGGCACTTGCCATTGTGCGGGAAAAGGAACTCGGCTCGATCACAAACCTTTATGTGACGCCGGTAACTCGCCTCGAATTCCTGATAGGCAAGCAGCTTCCCTACGTCGCCGTAGCAATGGCCAACTTCACCTTGATGATGTTGCTCGCGCTGTTCGTATTCAAGGTTCCGCTCAAGGGAAGTTTCCCGACCTTGCTGGCGGGCGTGTTGATCTATGTAACGACGATGACCAGCTACGGCATGCTGATTTCGGCGTTCACGCGCACCCAGATTGCCGCGCTGTTCGGCACCGCGATCCTGACGGTACTGCCCGCGACCCAATTTGCTGGCCTGATGACGCCCGTCTCCTCGCTGGCGGCGGAAGCCCAGATCATGGGGCGCGGATTTCCGATGACCTATTTCGTGCCAATCAGCGTCGGCACCTTCACCAAGGGACTCGGTTTTTCCGATCTCAACACCGATCTGCTGGCGCTCTTGGTGTTCGTCCCGATCTTGACATTTCTCAGCGTCCTCCTGCTCCGCAAACAGGAGCGTTAGATCATGCGAAAGGCCGCCAATATCTTTTGGCTGGGTGTCAAGGAATTGCGCAGTTTCCTGCGTGATTTCGTACTCTTAGGACTGGTAGTTTATGCTTTCTCTCTGGCCGTGACCTTGCAGGCCCGAAGCAATTCGCAGGAGCTGCACAACGCCTCAATCGCGATCGTCGATGAGGACCAGTCGGAGCTCTCACGCCGAATTGCCCACGCATTCCTTCCGCCGCTGTGGCAGCTGCCCAAGCAAATTGCGGAGCGTGACATCGTTCCCGCAATGAACAGCGGAAAATTCACCTTCGTCGTGGATATTCCGCCGGACTTCGAGCGCCACGTTTTGGCGGGCCGCAAGCCCGCACTTCAGATCAATGTCGACGCGACGGCTATGGTACAGGCCGGTCTTGGCTCAGGTTACGCGCAGCAAATCATCGCCACCGAGATCGCCGATTTCGTATCGCGTGCGGAAGGCACGCGGCCAGCCCCTGTGAATCTCGACGTACGAATTGCGTTCAACCCGAACCTAACCACCGCCTGGTTTACCAGCGTGATGGGCGTCCTCAACAACATCACTATGCTTGCGATCATTCTTGCCGGCGCCGCGGTCGTGCGAGAGCGCGAGCACGGAACGATGGATCATCTGTTGGTGATGCCGCTGACGCCATTCGAGATCGCCCTGTCCAAAGTCTGGGCGAATGGCCTCGTAATCCTGGTCGCGGTCGGCCTTTCCCTATACTTCGTGCTGCGCTTGATGCTTGGCATTCCGGTCGCGGGTTCAATCCCGCTCTTTCTGCTGGGCGTGGTAATCTATCTGTTCTTCGCGACAGCGATCGGGATATTTCTGGGCACCGTCGCACGGTCGATGCCGCAACTCGGCCTGCTGTTTATGCTGGTTTACTTGCCCATGAACATGCTCTCAGGCTCCAATACGCCACTTGAAAGCATGCCGCCGTGGCTGGCCGAATTCATGCAGATATCGCCGTCGACGCATTTCGTCGCCTTTGCGCAAGCCATTCTGTATCGGGGCGCCGGGCTGGATGTGGTATGGCCGCAATTCCTCGCGGTCGCCCTTATCGGAGCCCTGTTCTTCGGCATTGCCATCCTGCGCTTCCGATCCGTAGTCGCTCAGGCGACGTAGACCAGAACGCTCGCCGGGTCGCCTCTGACCGGGCGGTATCCCGCTCTTCAAGGTAAGAGCTAATTAAATGTTTTGGTCAATAGTAACCTAAATTTAATGCATTCGTTGATTCCGAGACTGGCCCGGCATGCCGATTTTCCGCAACTCCAAGGTTCGGATCCAGCTCCATCTGCGTTCGCAGATCTTGCTGCTGGGAATGAGCGGCGTTGCGGCCGTCGGCGCGATTTATCTCATAGGGCTGCAGATTGAGGCCGACAGCCAACGGGCGGCCGACAGGTTTGGCGCATTTGCTTCGCTGACCGGGAAGGTTTCCGAAGACCTGTTGCAGGCACGTGAAATCGCAATGGAGTTTCTGCAGAAACCCGATGACAAGAAGGTCGCAGTCCACACCGAAATTATGAACGCGGCGGTCGGCCACCTCGCCAATGTTGAACGTCTTGCCGAAGTGTTGCCAGAAAGCGATCCACTCCGCCAGGTGAATTCGTTCCGGGCTACCATCAACAGCTATGTCACGCGTTTTTCGAATGTTGTTTCGGCGCAGAAATTGATCGGGTTCAACGAGAACGACGGCTTGCAGGGAAAACTGAGAACCGCCGTTCACGCCGTTGAGAGTCAGTTAAAGAAATACGATCAGGCGCGATTGGCCGTTCTCATGCTGATGATGCGCCGCCATGAAAAGGATTTCATGCTGCGCGGCGACGAAAAGTACGGCGACGAGCTTGGCAAGCGCGTCGATGAATTCTCGATCGAACTCGCAAAAGCCGATTTGCCTGCCGAAAGCAAACCCGAGATCAGTAAACTCATCGGCACGTATAAGACGAGCTTTCTGGCCTTCGTGGCCGGTCAAAGCACGTTAACGGACGAGGCGGCCGATCTTGCGCAAATCTATGAACGTTTGAAACCAAATCTGGTTGCGGTGCGGACAGCGGCCGACGAGCGGCTTTCGGCGGTCAAGGCCGAATTGGTGCGTGTCCAGCGCTATGTCTTCTGGTCGATCTGCTTCGCCGTACTGGTTGTGGCGGTTGCAGCCCTGCTGTTCGGAAATTGGCTCTCCACGCCGCTTGTCAAGATGGCGAAGGCGATGGAGCTTCTTGCCCAGGGCGATCTTGAGATCAAGATGGAGCAAGTAAATCGCCGCGACGAGGTCGGCAAGATTTCTCGCGCACTTTCCGTCTTTCGACAAAAGCTGCTTGAGAACAGGCAGCTTACCGAGGATCAAGCCAAGGCAAGGGAGAGCGCCGCAGCCGATCGTCGCGATGCGATGATGCAGGTTGCCGATCGCTTCGAGCAGGAAATCGGCAAGGTCGTGCAGACGGTATCGACCGCCGCCGCCGGAATCGAAGTTGCAGCCGGCCACCTCACCAAGACGGCAGATACCACCCAGGAGCTGTCGGCAGTGGTAGCAGCCGCATCCCAGCAGTCGTCGGCCAGCGTGCAATCGGCCGCTGCGGCAGCCGAGCAAATGGTCTGTTCGGTCAACGAAATCAGCCGGCAGGTTCACGAATCCCAGAAGGTCGCGAGCGCCGCCGTGCAACAGGCTGAACAGACCAACGCCCGAATCGCGGAACTCTCGCAGTCCGCCGGACGCATCAGCGAGGTCGTAAAGCTGATCTCGGCGGTTGCCGCTCAAACCAACCTTCTGGCGCTGAATGCGACGATCGAGGCTGCGCGCGCAGGCGAGGCCGGACGGGGCTTTGCGGTCGTCGCGTCTGAGGTCAAGGCGCTCGCCAGCCAAACGGCCAAAGCGACGGAGGATATCGGGTTACAGATCACACAGATGCAGTCGGCGACCGAACATTCCGTATCCAGCATTCGGGAGATCGGCGGCACCATCAACCAGATCTTCGAAATTTCCTCGGCGATCGCCGGCTCCGTCGAAGAGCAGGGCGCTGCGACCCAGGAAATAGCCCGTAGCGTGCAACAGGCCGCCCTAGGCGCAACCGAGGTCTCGGGCAACATCTCGGAGGTGACGCGCGGAGCGGCCGACACCGGTTCCTCAGCCGAACAGGTCCACGGCGCGGCCCAGGAACTGCTGGTCGAAAGCAATCATCTCAAGAGTGAAGTCGGCAATTTCCTGGCATCTGTTCGGGCAGCCTAACCACTTCGAGCAGCTCGCACGACCTCAGCGTCACCCTAGGTATTTTTTGAAATTTATCGTTATAACAAAGAGTTAGACAAAAGACCGGGGAAACCGCCGGAAGAGGGTTTCCGGTCAACGCCATTGCGCGATCAAGGTCACTATTAGACATGGCCGAGCCAACTCCAGGTCGATCGCGTTCTGCTTGGCTTAGAACATCGTGGTATGATCGTGTCGCTGATTCCGATAACCGATCGTCGCCCCTGCTCGGCAATTTTGCCGATGATCGCCAGAGAGGCTTGGTTGCGATAGCCCTGCACCAGCCTGGGAAAGCATCGGTGAAGTCCGATTTCGGTGGCGTGGTCTGTCGGCGCCCGCACAAGGCTGATCAACGGGCGACCAGCGCAGCGGGCTTAGATTCAACCCCATAGCTTTGGCTCGGGTAACGATATTAGCGGTTAATACCATAAGAAAAACAGTGTCCCGAATTTAGAGTTCGTGACATCGTTGATTCGCAGTGTGACGCAAGATTTGCTGGAAGAGATCAATGAGGTTGGCGATGACGGTGCCGCGATTGGCGCCTTTAATTCGTGTCGATCATTCGAGGAATTTTTGCAGCTCCATGGCCAGGATCATGTGCTTGCTCCAGATTGCTTGGTCTGAACATTGCTGAGCGTCGGAAGCGCTGCAATGAGCATGACCGACGCTGATCCTTGGTTCGTGGTTCATACGCACGTCAACGCTGAAGCCAAAGTGGCTCGCAATCTCCTGCGGCAAGAATTTGAGATTTACTTGCCGCGTTATATGAAGCGCCGTAGCCACGCTCGCAAAATCGACAAGGTCGCTTCACCATTATTCCCGCGCTATTTGTTCGTGCAAATCGACATGGCGACGCAACGGTGGCGCTCGATTCAATCGACGTTTGGCGTCGCGAACCTTGTACTGAATGGATCGGAACCTGCTTCGGTGCCGCCGCAGGTTCTTCGCTCGCTGAGGGAGCGAGAAGACGAGAACGGTTATGTAAAGCTGGATAAGCGCCCGAAGTTTGCGCTCGGAGACAGGGCGCGGGTGATCGCAGGCGCCTTCGCCGAAAATTTGGCCCTGTTCGAGGGACTGGCGGACCGCGATCGTATCGTGATCCTGCTCGACATGTTGGGAAGAAAAGTTCGCGTCTCGATCGAGGCAGATTTGGTCGCGGTCGCCTGAGGCGGCCGTGCCCTGACGTTTGTATGTCAGCCTGGTGGACCCGAGTCACCAGGACTGCGGTAGCTTGAGAAAATCTATCTTCCAGGTACGCCTTCGACGTCTCGATCCGGTCGAAACTATCATCCGTTCCGACCTCCACACTCGATGTCCGCCGTTGAAACCGGTACACGATGCTCATTCAAAAAAGAAAATCCTTACCGCTGCAAAATCCGAGATCGGGTCACGTCGCCGAGTTCTTCGACCTGTCGGGAGCAATTTGCGACAAGATCGACCTTTCGAGGATCGAGGCGCTCGTAGCTGCGATCGGAGCGGTGCGCGAGCGTGGTGGCCGGCTGTTCATGCTGGGCGTTGGTGGCAGCGCGGGAAATTGCAGCCACGCCGTCAACGATTTCCGAAAACTCTGCGGCATTGAAGCGTATTCCCCCGCCGACAACGTCTCCGAATTGACCGCGCGCGCCAATGATGAGGGCTGGGAGACCGTTTTCGCCGGCTGGCTCGAGGTAAGTCATCTGAACGAGCGTGATGCGATTTTTGTCCTATCGGTTGGTGGCGGAGACATCGAACGCAATATTTCGATCAACCTCGTGAGGGCCGTGGAGTTTGCGCGCGAACGTGGTGCGCAAGTACTCGGTATTGTCGGCAAGGAAACAGGCTACACCGCCAGGCACGGCGATGTCGTGGTTGTCATTCCCGAAGTGAAGGCTGAATGGATGACCCCGCTCTCAGAGGCTTTTCAGGCCGTGGTTTGGCATTGCCTCGTCAGCCACCCAGCCTTGCAGATCCGAAAGACCAAATGGTGACGGGAGCGGCCAACACGAAACGCGCGGTGTTTCTCGATCGCGACGGGGTTCTGATTGTTCCCGAGATGCGAAATGGCCGCAGTTACGCTCCGCGCAGTATCGAAACCTTCAGGATGTACCCTCAGGCGGCAGAAGCACTCGCGCGATTGAAGGCTGCGGGTTATCTCCTGATCGTCGTCACCAATCAGCCCGATATCGGCAACGGGCTGGTATCGGTTGAAGTTGTAAACGAGATGCATCGGCTGATAGCGCAAGCACTGCCGATCGATCGCATCGAGATGTGTCCGCATTCCCAATCCGAAGACTGCAATTGCCGCAAGCCGAAGCCGGGGATGTTGATCAATGCCGCACGACATCTCGAGATCGATCTCGCCGGAAGTGTGATGGTTGGTGACCGTTTCAGCGACATGGAGGCGGGCCGGGCCGCCGGCTGCAGGACGATATTTATGGATCTCGACTATCAACGCGAAGAACCCGTAGCCGCTGACTATGCCGTTCGTTCTCTTGGAGAAGCGGCGGACCTCATCCTGAGGGTGATGCCGATCAGCTCGGGGACGGCGAAGCGAGCTGCGAGCGGACTTAAGGTGAAGATATTCGCCGATGGCGCCGACCTCGATGGCATTCTGGAAATGGCCAAGCTTTCGTACATCAAGGGCTTCACCACCAATCCGACATTGATGCGGAAGGCCGGCGTAACGAACTACGAGGCCTTCGCGCGCAGCCTGCTGGAAAGGATCACGCAGCATCCGGTTTCATTCGAAGTTTTCGCGGACGATTTTCCCGGAATGATTGCCCAGGCGCGCGCGATCGCCTCGTGGGGCAAGAACGTCAACGTCAAGGTTCCCGTGATGAACACCAGGGGCGAGTTCACAGGTCCTGTCCTGCGAACGCTCGCGGCGGAGGGAATTGAACTCAATGTCACCGCAATCATGACGCCGGAGCAGATTACGGCCGTGACCGAAGTACTCGACTACAAGGTTCCGGCCATTGTTTCCGTTTTCGCAGGGCGTGTGGCCGACACCGGGATCGACCCGGTGGCGCACATGCGCGCGTGCAAGGACGTTCTGGCAGTCCGACCCAGGGCTGAATTGCTGTGGGCCAGCCCTCGCGAGGTGCTTAACATATTCCAGGCGGATGATATCGGCTGCGACATCATCACCTGCACCAACGACATGATCGCCAAGCTCAGCCTGGCCGGCAAGGATCTGCTCGACTACTCGCGGGAGACGGTCCAGATGTTCTATCGCGACGCCACCGCTTCGTCCTTCTCAATCAATCTGGAAAAATCTGCGGCCTGAATGGCGGGCATGGCCACGAATAAGCTCTTCAACAATGTACTCGTCACAGGCGGCGCCGGCTATTGCGGAAGTCTGCTCGTGCCGCAGCTGCTCGATCAGGGCTACAAGGTCACGGTCTACGATACGATGTTCTTCGGCGATGCCTTTCTGCCGAAGGACAACCCTGATCTTCGCGTCGTCAAAGGTGACATCCGCGATACGGCGCATCTCGCCGCGACCGCCACAGGCCATGACGCATTGGTCAATCTTGCCTGCATCTCTAACGATGCGAGTTTCGAGCTCGACGAGGCGCTGTCGACTTCGGTAAATCTGGATGCATTCGAGCCGATGGTGGAGGCGGCCAAGAAAGCCGGCGTGAAGCGCTTTATCTATGCTTCCTCAAGTTCGGTCTACGGCGTCTCCGATCAGCTCGATGTAACCGAGGATCATCCCTTGGTGCCGCTGACGCTTTACAATAAATACAAGGGCATGTGCGAGCCGCTGCTGAAGAAGCACGCGGATGCTGAGTTCACGGGGGTCATTTTCCGCCCCGCGACCGTGTGCGGATATGCGCCTCGCCTGCGGCTCGATCTTTCGGTCAATATCCTGACAAATCACGCCATCAACGCGGGCAGGATTACGGTCTTCGGAGGGTCGCAGTTGCGTCCAAACCTGCATGTAAAGGACTACTGTGAGGCGGTGAGGCTCTTCCTCACGGCGCCGTCTGAAAAGATCCAGAAGCAGACCTTCAATGTCGGTTATCAGAACCTGTCTATCATGGATATCGCCAAGCTGGTGCAGCGGATCGTCTCAAGGGAGTTTCCAGAGAAAGGCGACGTCGAGATCGTGACCACGCCGAGCGACGATCTCCGTTCCTACCACATCAACTCTGACAAGATTAGGAGGATACTCGGCTATACACCGCGGCACACCATCGAGGACGCGGTACGCGACCTCTGCGATGCGTTCCGGGAGGGGCGCATTCCTAACAGCCTGAACGACGACCAATACTTCAACGTGAAGCGGCTCAAGCGGCTGCGCGCGGCCTGATGGCGAGCCCCGTGGCGATCGTAACTGGCGGCGCCGGCTTCATCGGTAGCCATATGGTGGATCTGCTGCTGGATTGCGGATTTGCCGTTCGGGTGATCGACAATCTGAGCGGCGGCCGGCGGTCGAATCTGGAACACCGCAAGGGTGATGCGGCGCTCGTTTGCCATTGGCAGGACATTCTTGCGCTCGAGCCCGGTACTCCGATTTTCGAGGGCGCCGCTTACGTGTTTCATTTTGCCGGCATCGGCGACATCGTTCCCTCGATCGAGCGGCCGATCGAATACATGAACGTGAACGTGCAAGGCACCGTCCGGGTGCTCGAATGCGCGCGGGCGGCTGGCGTCGAGAAGGTGGTCTACGCATCCTCGTCCTCGTGTTACGGGCTGGCGGCCACACCGACCGGCGAAACTCATCCAATCGCGCCGCAGTACCCTTACGCACTGTCAAAGTATCAGGGCGAGCAGGCGGCATTTCACTGGCATCGGGTTTATGGGCTGCCGGTTAACGCGGTTTGTATCTTCAACGCCTACGGTCCGCGAGTTCGAACCACGGGCGCCTATGGCGCGGTGTTCGGGGTGTTCCTGAGGCAGAAACTGGCTGGAAGACCCTTTACCGTGGTCGGGGATGGGACGCAGACACGCGATTTCATCTACGTGACCGATGTGGCTTCGGCATTTCTTGCCGCTGCGCGGACCGAGCTCAATGGCGAGCGGTTCAACATCGGAGCGGGCGATCCGCAATCGATCAACAGGCTGGTGTCGCTGCTGGGCGGCGAAGTCGTTTACGTACCGAAGCGCCCAGGCGAGCCCGACTGTACCTTTGCGAATATCAGCAAGATCACTTCTCAGCTCGGCTGGAAGCCCGTCGTTTCGTTCGAAGACGGCGTGCAGCGGATGCTTTCCGAAATCGAGCTCTGGCGCGACGCGCCGCTGTGGAGCCCGGAATCGATCGCACAAGCTACTGAAACCTGGTTCCGCTATTTCGACAAAGACAAGGTTTGCTAGTGTCAAATACGGTTTCGTTGATGGAGCGCTACCGGCACAAGATCAAGACGCCGGAGGAGTTGCGCGCCATTATCGGTCCTCGCCCGCGGGAGAGGCGCGTCATCATGTGCCACGGCGTGTTTGACGTCGTGCATCCCGGACACGTACGGCACTTGCTGTATGCCAAGAGCAAGGCCGACTTGCTCGTCGCCAGTATTACGGCTGACAAGCACATCACCAAGGGAGTGCATCGCCCGCACGTGACGCAGGACCTGCGAGCGGTCAACCTCGCCGCTTTTGAAATGGTCGATTACGTCGTCATCGATCGCAACCCCAAGCCTCTCGCCAATATCGAAACGATCCAGCCCGACTTTTTCGCAAAGGGTTTCGAATACAACGCCGCGGGGCTTGCGCCGAAGACGGCGGAGGAGGCCGCGATCGTAGAGGCCTATGGCGGCCAGCTCATCTTCACGCCGGGTGACATCGTTTACTCGTCGAGCGCGCTGATCAATCTGGCGCCACCATCATTGAAGCTGGAAACCCTCCAGATTCTCATGGAACGCAACCAGATTACGTTTGACGTCCTGCGCGATGTGCTCGGCCGGATGTCGGGCCGGCGGGTACACGTCGTCGGCGATACGATCATTGACAGCTACACCCAGTGCACCATGATCGGAGGCCAAACCAAGACGCCGACCATGAGCGTGCTCTATGAGAGCCGCGCAGATTACGTCGGGGGCGCCGGCATCGTCGCCAAGCATTTGATCGCCGCCGGCGCCAAGGTGACATTCTCGACGGTGCTCGGCGATGACCCCTTGAAGACGTTTGCGATCGAAGACATGCGTACGGCGGGCATCGACGTTCGGGCCGTCATTGACGGGTCCCGGCCCACGATCAACAAGAACGCCATCGTTGTCGGCGGCTACCGGCTGCTCAAAGTCGACACGCTCGACAACCGTTCGATATCGGACAACATCCTGGCATCCATCGCCGAAACCGTAAGGTCAACGCCGGCGGACGCTGTCGTATATTCGGATTTTCGTCACGGCCTGTTCAACAGTCGGACGATTCCCGAGCTGATCCAGGCAATTCCGCCAAACGTCTATCGTGTGGCCGACAGCCAGGTTGCGAGCCGTTGGGGCAATATTACCGATTTCAATGATTTCGACATGATCACGCCGAACGAGCGCGAGGCGAGGTTTGCGTTGGCGGACCAGGATTCCGGAATCAAACCGCTTGCATTGCGCCTTTACGACGCGGCACGTTGCAAACTCATGATCTTGAAGCTCGGCGAGCGAGGCGTTCTCGCGTGCCGCAATTCCGACCACGAATCTCTCGACAGTTTCTTCGTGATTGATAGTTTTGTTGATCGCCTTGTCGATGCGGTAGGCGCAGGGGATGCGCTGCTCGCCTATTCGACGCTGGCGATGCTGGCTTCACGGAATGAAGCGGTTTCGACGATCCTTGGTGTGTTCGCCGCGGCCTGCGAATGCGAGTATGACGGAAATATTCCTGTCACGGCCGACAACGTCCGCGCCAAGATCGCGGAGGTCGAACGCCAGATGAATTATGCTTGAGATGCGGGTTGTCGTCGCAGGCCTCGGCGTGCAGGGGTGCAAGCGCCGCAAGTTCGCGGGAGCGGATTACGTCGCCTCGGTGGATCCGGCAAATCCGGAAGCGGACTATCTCGCGTTGCCGGAGGTTCCTCTAGACCACTACGACGCAGTGCTGGCCTGCATTCCCGATTATCCCAAGCGGGAGTTGCTGTCCTACTGCATCGCCCATGGCAAACACGTGCTGGTCGAGAAACCCCTCTGGGTCGATCGAGAAAGCGAACTGCTCGAACTTGAGCGGACGGCGAGAGACAAGAGGGCCGTAATTTACACCGCCTACAATCATCGCTTCGAACCACACTACGTCCGCATGCGCGATCTGATCGCGTCCGGCGAACTGGGACAAATCTATAGTTGCCGAATGTTCTACGGCAACGGTACGGCGCGTCTGGTGCGAGAATCGGGATGGCGTGACAAGGGGGCAGGGGTGCTGCCGGACCTTGGTTCGCATCTACTCGATACCTGCCGCTTCTGGTTTGGCGACATCGCACCCACCTTTAAGGTCGTGGCTGCGAATAACTTCGAAAATCTGGCGCCTGACCATGTTGTCATCGCGAGCGAGGGGAAAAGCCCTCGCATCGAACTGGAAATGACCCTTCTGATGTGGCGGAACCATTTCACCTGCGACATCCTGGCCGAAAGAGGGACGGCGCACATCGCCTCGCTCTGCAAATGGGGGCCAGCGAGCTTCATCCGGCGAACGCGCGTACTACCCGCGGGACCGCCTCCCGAGACGATCGAGACGTTGACCCAGGACGATCCAACCTGGTCGGCGGAATACGCTCACTTTCGCTCGCTTTGCGAACGTGCAGCCCCGACGGATCTTTCAAACGATCTTTGGCTGCACAGGGTCCTTTCTCGTCTTGGCGACCAGGCAATCGCGCGAGCGCCGCAATAATGAAGCCGGTGGTAGGATTTGTCGGGATGACTCATCTCGGCCTCGTATCAGCATCAGCGGTTGCGGGCGCCGGTTTTCAAACCATATGTTTCGACCGCGATAACGCCTTGCTGGCCGATTTGCAGAACGGGAAGCTTCCAGTTTTTGAGCCGGCTCTGGCCGAGCTGATTGCCTCAAATGGCACCCGCCAGACTTTTAGTGCGAATGCTGCCGATATCGCCCAATGCGATGTGGTTTATGTCGCACCGGATATCGCTACCGACGATGAAGGACGCAGCGATGCCCGTTTATTACGCGAACTGATGGATCTGGTTGGGCCCGTCCTGCGCAAGGACGCAATTTTGGTCGTGCTATCTCAGGTGGAACCCGGCTTCACCCGGAACATGAACGTTCCGGAGCCCGCGCGACGCTATTATCAGGTTGAAACGTTGGTGTTCGGTAGCGCCGTGGAACGCGCCACGAAGCCGGAACGGTATATCGTCGGCTGCGCGGACCCCACAGAGCCACTTGATCCACGTTATCGCGCCGTTCTTGATGCGTTTGGCTGCCCGGTTCTTCCAATGCTCTATGAGAGCGCGGAATTGGCGAAGATATCGATCAATTGCTGCCTTGTGGCTTCGATCAGTGTGGCCAACATGCTGGCGGAACTGTGCGTGAGGATCGGCGCGGACTGGTCGGAAATCTTGCCGGCGCTCAAACTGGATCGCAGGATCGGCCCCTTCGCCTATCTGGCACCGGGTCTCGGGATCGCAGGCGGCAATCTGGAGCGTGACCTTGCGACGGTCTGCCGGCTTGCTGAGGCCCATGGTGGCGACGCGGGGATTGTCGAAGCCTGGAGACACAATAGCCAATATCGGCGGGACTGGGCGGTGCGAACCATTCGCAAGGCATTACTGGATGATGATCCGCACGCCGAGATTGCTGTCTGGGGTCTCGCCTACAAGGAAAACACCCGTTCGGTGAAGAATTCGCCGGCGCTTGCCACAATCAGGCAACTGCAGGGAGTGGCACTGCGGGTGCATGACCCCGTGGTTCCGGCTTCCGTAGCCGCAGATTCCAACGTGACCGGGGTAAGCGAACCGCTCCAGGCAACGGCAGGTGCGCAGGCGCTGATGATATTGACGCCATGGCCGGACTATCGCCGCATCGCGCCGGCCGACATCGCCCGCAGTCTGCGCGGCAACATCGTGCTCGATCCCTATGCGTTGCTCGATCGCAAGGCGGCCGAAGCCGCGGGTCTTGCCTATCACACCCTCGGCCGCCGTGCCGCGCGGTCGCCTGACCGAACGTCGCATGCTGATTGATCTCATCCCAATGGCCGAGCGAGCTTGAATAGGACCATGAGCGAAGTTGACCTGTTGCGCACCTTGCCGAGAGTAAAGCGCAATATCCCGATGCGGAGAGACGCCAAGGACCCGGCAGTCGTCGCCATCTCAAAGCAATATGGCGAAATGTATTTCGACGGTCCGCGCGAGTACGGCTACGGCGGCTATCGCTATGATGGCCGCTGGGTTCCAGTAGCGCGCGACATTGTCGCGCATTTCGGGTTGCAGTCCGGCATGCGCGTGCTCGATGTCGGCTGCGCCAAGGGCTTTCTTGTAAAGGACCTGATGAGCGTTTGCCCGGGCCTCCAAGCATTTGGGCTCGACATTTCGCTCTATGCCCTGATGAACTGCGAGCGGGATGTGATCGGTCGCCTGCACCTGGGGACCGCGGAACGGTTGCCATTTCCCGATCGCAGCTTTGATTGCGTGGTAAGCCTCAACACCGTGCATAATTTTCCGCGACCGCGCGCGATCAAGGTCATGCAGGAAATCCAGCGCGTGTCGGGGGGCCGGGCCTTCGTTCAGGTCGACAGCTATCATACGCCCGAGCAGAAGGGGATTTTCGAAGGCTGGGTTTTGACAGCTGAATTCCACGACTATCCGGACGGATGGATATCGCTGTTCAACGCCGCCGGCTACACCGGGGACTACTTCTGGACAATGATCGAATGAACTCGGGCGCAGGAGCGGGAACCGGATTATGCTAAAGACCCTAACTCGACGCAATTCCTTCGACGCGAAGGCTGCGCGTCAGCGCTGTCGGCGATATCGGCGGCGTATCCTCGATATCTCCCAGCAGGTCACTGCGCTGCACATAGCACCGGCATTTTCCTGCACCGAGATCACCGATGCGATCTACAACGGCTTGATGCGCGGAGCCGACCGTGATGTGTTCCTGATGTCGAAGGGACACGGCTGCATGATTCAGTACGTGATCCTGGAAGAGCTCGGCATGCTGTCGAGAGCGGACCTCGACAGCTATTGCAAGCCGGATGGACAACTCGGCGCGCATCCCGACCACGAAACGCCAGGCGTGGCTGCATCTACCGGGTCGCTCGGTCACGGGCTCGGCTTGGCTATCGGGCAGGCCTATGCCGAGAAGCTGAAGGAAACCGACGTGACGTTCTACTGCCTGCTGTCCGATGGCGAGTTCCAGGAGGGCTCGACGTGGGAAGCGATGATGATGGCGGCCAACCTCAAGCTCGAAAATCTCGTTGCATTCATGGACTACAACGATTTTGGCGGCCTCGAACGAATGAGCGACGGCCACAAGGCGTTCTACCCGCTGGTCGAAAAGGCGCTGGCGTTCGGCTGGGAAGCGGTCGAGGTCGATGGTCACGACGGAGAAGCGATCGTAAATGCGGTCACCGCACGCACCGGGGGACGCCCCCTGATCGTGGTTTGCAGGACGACCAAGGGCAAGGGCGTTTCCTACATGGAGAATGTACCAATCTGGCATTATCGCTCGCCCAACAAGGATGAATACCTACGTGGACTGGACGAACTGGCAGAATGAGAAATCGTTTCGCCGATACGATTTACGAGCTCGGCAGGACCGATCGACGGCTTTGCGTCGTCGTCGCGGACATTTCGCCGGCCGGATCGATTGCCAAGTTCCGCCAGGAATTCCCAGATCGCTTCATCAATACCGGGGTCGCCGAGCAGGTCATGATCGGCATGGCGGCGGGAATGGCCCAGCGCGGCTTGCGCCCATTTGCCTATACGATTGCGACGTTCGCATTGTACCGCCCGTTCGAGATGGTGCGAGATGACCTCTGCTATCAGAACCTGCCGGTGACGATCGTCGGGATCGGGGGAGGCGTTTCATATTCGACACTCGGCGCAACCCATCACGCACAAGAGGACATCGCAATCGCCTGCGCATTGCCGAATATGTTCGTGATTGCGCCGTGTGACCCGGCGGAAGTGGAAGCCGCGACGCGCTGGTGTGCCGTGCAGGAGCGCGGTCCGGTCTATCTGAGGCTCGGCAAGGCGGGCGAGCCGGATTTCACCAGCGCCCTGGCCGAGAAATTTACCTTCGGAAAACTGCGTTTTCTGCGCAGGGGCCGCGACATCTGCGTTCTCACTTACGGTCCGATCATGAAGATGGCGACCGAAGTGGCCGACCGCTTGCAGGCACAGGGCCGCTCGGTTTCCCTGGTGTCGGTCCATACCCTCAAGCCGCTTGATCTGGCGGGCGTGGCCGAGGCGCTCGCCTCGCATCGCGAGATGGTGGTGATCGAGGAAATGTCTCCCCAGGGAAGCCTCGGGATCAAGGTCCGGGCGCTCGCCTACGAACGAGGTGCCGGCTCTCGAATTTATTGCTTTTCGTTGCGCGACGAGTTCATACATGCTTACGGCAGCCATGAGGACGTTCTGGCGGCGCATGGATTGACGGCGGACAATATCGTGGAGAGCCTTTCGGAGACACTAGTGTGATTGCGGACATCCACCCATGACGGAGGTCTACCGAGAGTGCGATCCGGTCGTGGAGATTGGCCCCGACTGGCTGTCGCGATTGAGGACCTCTGCGATTGAAAGTCCGCTAGGTCGTTCCCGTGTTTGCGTGCATGTAGATGACGCGACACCGGTTCAGGAGATGATCCTCGCCGTGCGTCAGGATGTATTGTTTCGCCCGCATCGGCATCTGAACAAGACTGAATCGTATCACATGATCGAAGGCGCTCTCGACGTCGTCGTCTTCGAGGAGGGCGGAAGACCAATTCGGGGAGTCCAGCTTGCCGCGATTGGAAACGGCAAGTCGTTCTATTATCGTTTGAATGAGGCGTATTATCACACCATTCTGCCGCGAACCCCTCTAGTCGTCTTCCATGAAACAACGACGGGACCATTTTCAAAAGAGGACACCCAATTCGCAGATTGGGCGCCGCTGGAACCCTTGGAGCTGCGGATCTTTCTCGAGAATGCGATGAAGGCGGTCGCAGCGCCTCCTATTCGCTTCGCCGGTTGATTGCCGTGAGCGGCTGGTAGATCGGAGGAAAGGGTCTGACATGACAAAGGCAAAGGGAGAGGTGCAGTACCAGGAGCCGATCGATCTTTTCAAGGCGAAGGGCTTCGAACGATTAGGCTTTGTCTCGAGCTGGGCTTACCTCGACGACCCGAAGCGGTTGGCATTTACGTTTGCGCGCTACAAATTTGTCGCGAAGATGTTGCAGGGCTGCGCACGCGCACTGGAAGTGGGATGTGGCGATGCCTTTTTCAGCCGGGTCGTGCGTCAGGAGGTCGGTCACCTCACGGCGGTCGATATCGACGCCGATTTCGTCGCGGACGCCCTGGATCGAAACTCGGAGCGCTGGCCGATCGATGTGAAAATGCATGACATGCTGGAACGACCGGTGGAGGGGACCTTCGACGGGATGTACTGCCTCGATGTCCTTGAGCACATCAAGGCGTCTGACGAAGACCGGTTTTTGACCAACATGGTCGCGAGCCTTGAGCCACACGGGACTCTGATTATCGGCATGCCCTCATTGCAATCGCAGACTTACGCGTCGGCACACAGCAAGATCGGCCATGTCAATTGCAAGGATCAGCTTGATCTCAGGCGGCTGCTTCAGAAATACTTTCACAATGCATACGCGTTCTCAATGAACGACGAGGTCGTCCATACCGGCTACCACGCGATGGCGCACTATAACCTGGTTCTCTGTTGCGGCAGCCGCGGCTAAGATGACGGTTTCACCGAAATCGAATGCGCCGGGCACCGCACTCTATGGAACCATCCTCGATGGCCTGCCGAAGGACGTGGTGGTGGACCTGCTTCAGCCCCCTCTGCCGGATCCCAAAGTCCGCTACCGTGACCTTTCCATTCAGGCCCCCGAACTGCGCGCCCGTCTATTGAACGCCGTCGACGAATTGCTGCGCGACGGCCGGCTGTTGATGGGGCCCGCCGTCGAGCAGTTGGAGGAGCTGATCGCCAATTATTGCGGGGCGCGATACTGTGTCGGTGTGAGCTCCGGGACCAACGCCATCTACCTTGCGTTACGGGCGTTCGACATCGGACCCGGCGATGAGGTAATCGTTCCTGCGATGTCCTGGATCGCGACGGCGAACGCGGTCGTTGTCGCCGGAGCGACCCCGGTTTTCGTGGATGTCGGCGACGATCTCAACATCGATGTGTCGGACGCCGAAGCGGCAATCACGCCGAAAACACGAGCGATCCTGCCAGTCCACTACACGGGCCGGCTCTGCGATATGCGATCGATCGGCGCTCTCGCCGGGCGCCATGGCCTGCTTGTGATCGAGGATGCCGCACAGGCTTTCGGCGCGGCCGACGAATCGGGTCGGGCGGGCGGCTTCGGTGATGCCGCGGCCTTCAGCCTGAATCCGATGAAAGTGTTTCCGGGATTCGGGGAAGTCGGCGCAGTCCTGGTGAGTGATCCGAAGATTTGCGAGCGACTGCGGGCGCTGCGCTATCTCGGCACCGTGAACAAGGAAATCTGCGTCGAGCCTTCCCTCAATCACAAGATCGATACGATTCAGGCGGCCATGATGCTGGTCAGCTACGGTGGTGTCGAGCCGACGCTTGTCCGTCGCCTCGAGATTGCATCGCGCTATTGCCGGCGTCTCAAGGATCTGGTCGGGTGCCCCGAGGCCCCGCGCTCTGTGGCTGATCGGCGATCGGTGTTTTTCGACTATACGATCACGACGCCGCGGCGGACCGAGATGCGCCGTTTTCTGGAAGCCAGGGGAATAGAGGTGAAGATTCGTCACCCGCTGTTGATGTCGCAGCAGCCGGCGTACCGACATCTCAATCACAGGCCGCTACCGAATGCGGAGTACCTGGTTAAGCGGATCTTGAGCTTGCCCATTCACGAGAAGCTTGACGACGGCCAGATTGACTATGTTTCCGAGCAGGTCGCAAACTTCAATTCAACGGTGGCGAGCAGCTTATGACCTGCTGGAGCATTTCCGGTCATTTGTAGGTGTAACCCGCATGGCGGAAGTGGTTGGCGGCTTGACGGGCGCTCAGTCGTGGAACGAATGAGGCGTTGGCTTTACCAAGGCGAGCAATGGTTGTTTCGGCACTTTTTCGCAGAAATGCCTTTAGTTGCTAAAGAGAATTTCGGTGGATTCAAGGTCCGGTGAATATGAAGGCCGATCACGGAGGGTCTCGCCATGCGTGCATTCATTCTGAAAACGACGGCAACCGCGCCCGTTTCTTGAACGAATAATCCGGCTCAAGCAGCAATTCTGGAACTACCCGGCCGTGTCGCAGCGGCGCTGGTTTGCTGAGCACGTGAGGGAATATGAGCTGCATGTGATCGGCCACGGGGCTGGGCGCGTTGCGTAATCGGGAAATACCGTGGTCGGGCGCTTTGTGCAACTCCCAAGTGAAATATCAAACTTTTACAAAATGTAGAATCTTCATTGGGGAGAAATCGCCAGCGGGAGGCATTTGCGAGAAATAATCGTTCAGGCGCGACTTGAAAGTCGCGGCCTTCGGGTCAGGAAGTAGAGCCGGAAGCAGAACTCTTGACCCAAAATAGTATCCGCTCAAAAAGCAGTCGTTGTTCCGGCATTCAAGGTCGATGCTTTTTGCAAAAGAAAGAACATCTTCCTCAACGAAAAAACGGTTGTGCCAAGACTCAGCAATTGGCGGCAGACCCAATTCAGCGCGGGCTTCATTCAGGTTGTTTAGCCCGGTCCAAAAGGACTCGAGCATTACGTAGCTGCCGCCAGGACGGATCCAAGTTGAAATATTTCGCAAGGCCCTATGTTGTTCTTCAAGAGTTGTAAGATTTTGAATGCATCTTTCCGAAAAAACAACGTCGTATGATTGCTCGATTTGATGAGTGAGCACATCTCCGTGCGAAAAATTAACTGAGCCGAGAATGCCTTCGAGCTGCCGGTCTTTCGCTATTTTTATTAAATCTTCAGAATAATCGAATGCGTCGATATGGACTTTGAGTTTGCCTGCAATGTTCTCTGCCACGTACCCGTTACCGCAACCAACTTCCAAAATCCTTTGACCGTCCTTGAAATATTTCAGGAGAGCGAGAATTTCTAATTCTCGCGTGCGGATGTCCTGGATAGTGGATGTTCCAGCTTTGCCGTGCTCTACGGCCTGTCTGCGATAAAGGGCTTCAACGTCTTCTTTTGTGAACTTCTGCATTGGGGGGTCTTCCCAACGTTTCAGTGAATTATTTTTTAGGCTTTTTTTAAGCGCCGATTGAATTCTACGCTAAACCAGGTTTGTTGACAAAACTACGCCTGAAGTTGGCAGATTAATCAGCCAGTGGGATTGCGCCCGCAATAGGCTTCGTCGCATCACCCGGCTGGCTCTGGGGGCCGCCGCAGTACTTCTGCCACATCGTCCGGTAGGCCGCTTCCACGGCTCTGGTATATTCAGCCGGGCTGCAGCGCCGCTCGATCAGGCTCGGCAGTTCGCCACGAATCGTCCTGAGGCGGTCGGGAGACGATCTCAGCGCGATTGCTACGTATTCATCGTCATCGGCAGCGACCCAGTCGGACATACCGACCGACGACAGGATGGCTCCGGCTACCCTGGAGGTCATTCCATTCCCGAGCTTCGCCACGATCGGCACGCCCATATACAACGCCTCCCAGGTGGTTACTCCCCCGCCTTGTGGAAACGGATCCAAGCAGATGTCGACCTGTTGGTGAGCCGCCAAATGAGCGTCTCGGGTGGTTGATCCTTGAAAGGAGATCCGGGTCGGTGCAATTCCGTGGACAGCAAATCTTTCAAGCAGCAAGTGTCGGATCGAGGTATCGTCGAGTAACTTGTCCTTGATCAGGAGCCGCGACGTGGCGTCGGACCGCAGAATCCTCGCCCAGACCCCGATAGCGGCATTCGATATCTTGCTGATCCTGTTCAGGACTCCGTAGGTCAAGTAGCCATTCGAGGTCACGGGTGGCTCGGAACATCGCAACTCGGATGGCAGCGGCTCGACGATCAGCAAGCACGGGAGATCATAGATCTGCTCCGCAAAAAGGTGACGAACCTCGGCGGGAAGCGCGACCGTATCGGAGAACAGGTAGTCGATCGTCGGCATGCCGGTGCCGGTCGAATGTCCCCACGCGGTCACCTGAACGGGCGCGGGTTTGCAAGCGAACACCCGAAGTCGATTGCCGCCTCCGTGGCCGGACAGGTCAATCAAAATGTCGACTTTGTCTTGCCGGATGCAATCGGCGAGCCGATCATCGGGCCATTGCGAAACGCTTCTCCATTGATCGGCCAAACGTTGGAAGGAGGCCGTATCAGCATCCTCGATTGGAGAGGCGGAGTAGCAAACGACCTCGAATTGCGTCTTGTCGTGGTTCTCCAGCACCGGCCGGAATGAGAACGCAGCCGAACGCTGCCTAAACTCGGCGGACACGTATCCTAGGACTATCCGTTTGGCCGGATCGCGGCTGTTCTCGTATTGCGTCGGGCGGCCTGCGGCAATCTTTGACCCAATGTGGCGCCACCACTCGGACCGCGCCGCCTGATGCTGCGCGAAGTCGCTATCCCGGCAGAAATCCAGGGCGTTGATCCGGTTCCCCAGCGCTATCTCATCGTCCGGCTTGATCGCGAGCGCGCGGTCGAACCACGAAACGGCTGCTTCCGCGTTGCCTTGCAGGGCATAGCACTGACCGAGCTGGGTAAGCGCGTTGACGGAGTTCGGCTCGATCGCAAGCGCGCGCTGGCAGGCCGCTATCGCGTCGGCCACGTGCCTCGTCAACATCAGGACATTGGCGCGACCGAGCCAGGCCATTGCGATCTGCGGGTTGATTGCCAGCGCCTTGTCGAAGCTTGCGAGCGCTTCGCCGTACCGTTCGAGAACGAGCAGCGCCTCGCCGCGATTCAACCAGCCGGCGGTTTCGTCCGGCTTGATCGCGAGCGCCAGATCGAAATCGGCAATGGACTTTTCAGCTTGCCGCAAATCCTTGAACGCCGCGCCACGGTTGATGAGGGCCGGCACGAAAGCGGACTGCACCGTCAAGACCCTGTCGTAACAGGCGATCGCATCGACAAGTCTCCCGAGCTCGTGGAGCGCAAGGCCTTTGTTGAACAGGGCATTCACATGAGACGGATCGATCGCGATCGTCTGGTCGAAACTCGCGACCGCTTCGGCTAAGCGCCTGAGCCCCAACAGCACGTTCCCGCGATGAAAGTACGCGTCAACGAAATCCGGCTTGATAGTGATCACCTTGTCGAAGCAGGCCAATGCTTCATCCTGCCGTTGCAACTTGGCAAGCAAGACGCCCAGGTCGCACCGGGCCGGAGCCGACTGTGGATTGCTCAAGACGGCCAGCTTAAGGAAGCGCTCCGCGGCGACGAAATCGCCGCTTTGGTACTCGCACCTGCCGAGCATGTGCAGAGTATCGAAGTGATTTGGACGTTTTTTCAGGACTTTCCTGTAACCGACCTTGGCTTCGGCGAGTTGACCGGATCGGTGGCACGCCGTCGCTCGTGCGAACAAGGTCGCAACATCGTCACTCTTCAGATATGCCGGCGGCACGCTGACGACTTTCTGTGTTCCCAGGCCCATTCCGGCGATCTCTTTCTGCCGCAGCCAAATTGGGCGTCAGGGACCGGTCCCGGCTCGCAGTGGGATGACTCGGCGGCGGGATGCTCGCCGACATCCGTAAACAAACTGTTAACCATATAAACTGGGCGTTGAGTGAAGGGACAGTCGCGCGGTGATCCGCTTGCAGCACGGCATTTGGCGGCTATCGCAACTATGTATGTGTCATTCCTAGTGTCAATGAACGGCCGCGTACAAGATCTTATCCTGGGTTGCACCCGCGGCATCGAACTCAGCGACGATACGCCCGGTGCGCGCAACAAGGATACGGTCGGAGACAGCGAGTATCTCCGGCAGATAGGACGAGATCACGACCACCGCCTTCCCCTCATCCGCCAATCGCCGGATTTCGGCGTGAATATGCGGGATGGTACCGACGTCGACGCCGCGGGTCGGCTCATCGAAGATGACGATCGATGGCTCTTGGACAAGGGACTTTGCGAGCATAACCTTCTGCTGGTTGCCGCCTGAGAGCTCGATGATTTTGGCCTTACGCTGCAACGCATTGATCTTGAGCCGATCGACCCAATAATTCGCAAGTTTCGATCGCCGAGCCCGCGAGAGCAGAAAACTGAAACCGCTCCTGGTCGCAAGCCTCCCGATATAGGCATTGTCGTCGACGATCATGGTTTCGAAAAAGCCGTTGGCCTTGCGGTCTTCGGTGATGTAGGCGATGCCGTCATCGATCGCCTGCCGCGGAACGCGGTAGCGGATTGGCTGTCCGCGGAGCCTGATAGTGCCGCCGTTCACCAAGTTGCGCTTCAACGCGCCAAAGATGATCTTAGCGATCTCGGTGCGGCCTGAGCCGATCAGGCCGGCAATGCCCACCACCTCGCCGGCATAAACCGAGAACGACATGTTTTTCACCACCATACCCATGGTGACGTTTTCGACCGTAAGCACCTTCTCGCGCCGATCGTGCGTTGGCCGGCTAGCGCCGCCATAGACCGTCTGCGCGACCTGGCGCCCAACCATGTGTTGCACAAGCGCGTCGCGCGTCAGGGTCTTGGCGGGGGCCGTGATCACCAGCCGTCCATCGCGCAGCACCGTGATGCGGTCGGCGATCTGAAGCGATTCCTCCAGCGCATGGGAGATATAGATTATCGCCACCCCACGCGCCCGGAGATCGCGAACGAGATGGAAGAAGTGAACGATTTCCTCGGGCGTCAGACTAGCGGTCGGTTCGTCGAAGACGATGATTCGCGCTTTGTTGTAGATCGCGCGCGCGATCTCGACCATCTGCTTCTTGGCCGTGCCGAGTATCGCGACCGGCGTTGCCGGATCGACATGAAAATTGAGCGATTGCAGGAGTTGCTGCGCCTGAATATTTAGAGTGCGGAAACGCGTGAGCAGCTTTTCGTTACCGAGCTCGATGTTCTGTGCCGCCGTCATCGTCGGCACAAGGCTGGTTTCCTGATAAACCATGCAGATGCCGGATGCCAGCGCGTCGCGCGGCTGCTCAAAGTCTACCGGCTTTCCGTCAACATAAATCTCGCCCGCGGTGAGCCGGATCGCGCCGGCTATTGCCTTGCACAACGTGGATTTGCCGGCACCGTTTTCTCCGACCAGAGCGTGGACCTCGCCGGGATAAAGGTCGAAGCTGACGCCTTCGATGGCATGGACACCGCCGTAAATCTTGCTGCCATTGACAACCTTGAGCACGGGCTCACGTCCGCCCGCGGTCTCGGTTGCCATTTTCGACGACGTCCCGAGATCGTTCATTCGGGGTCTCTCCGTTCCAGAAGGAGACATCCGGCGCCACGCGAGGCGATCACGATGCCTTGCGGGGTCGCACAGGCGCCAGTGATGCCGTGGAAGCGGCCGCCGGCACGGCTATGGATGCTGTTGACGGCTTCGCCGTTGGCATTCAGATGCACTAGCAGACCATAGGAGCGGGGAGGTGCCCAGGGTTTTTGGATGCCGAGCGCCTTTACCCCTCCGATCTGCATCGGCTCGAGACAATCGCTGCCGCCGGCGTAGGCAGGGGCAACCCAATACTCCCCCGGCATCGTTGCGATCATCTGCTTGCGAAAATCATCCTCCTTCAGGACGAATTCGATCAAGTGCGTGCGGCGTGCGAACATGCCGAGATAGAAGCCGCCGCTGCCGTCGGGTCGCAGGCGCGCGGGATAGCCCGGCAGGTTGTGCAGCACGATTTCCGGTTGCGCCGCGCCGTTGCGCGGTAGCGGCATACGACTGACGCGATGGGCCCAGCTCTCGCTGAACCACAGCTGCCCGCTATCCTCTGCGAGAGAAACTCCATAGGGATAGTGCAGGTCCTTCAGCAGCGTCATTGCGTCATCGAGTGCAGCGCCGCAAACGATCAGGCGGCCATTGTGGCGCTTTTCCATGAGGTCGCGCCGCCACTCGGAAGGCGGGCGACCCGTGCTTCCTTCCACGACGAAGATGCGGCCATCTGGCGCGGCGGCAACCGACATCAAGCCGGCAAGGGCGCTCCCATCTGCAGTCTCAAGCCAGCGTGGCTCGGGCCTTGCCGGATCGATCGCCGCAAGTCCTCGACCCGCGACGCAAACCAAAATGCGGCCGTCCGGATGTATCGCAAGCCCCCCCGCATCGCCGTCAAACTCCGCCACCAGTGTGCGCGTCGCAAAATTATCGCCCGACAGCCTAAGGACGTGCTTCCCCGCCGACACCAGCAACGAACCGCCTTGGTCGGCGATCACATCGTCGAGACCTGGCAGGGGACCGGCAATCGGCACACAGGCGTCGAGGCGGTCATTCGGGCTCAGCGCTCCGTCCAGTGGCGGGATGGCGTTCTGTTCGCCATCCCGATCGATGACGCTGCGGACGTCCCGCACCAAGTGTTCAAGGAATCCCACGGCCGCTCACCCCGTCACCCTGCTCTTGTTCCCCCAATAGGCGTCATAATCGGTCCAGCTCTCGTCGACGCCGTCGAGCTTGATACGCCCGATACGATTGTTCTCAAGGCCGCCCAGGTAGAGATGGCCTTTGTGCTCGCGCATTGAGGTCAGTGTTGAATGTGAGATGCCGGTCGGGTCCCACCAGGATTCCAGCGCTTCGCCCTCTTCGTCGAATTTGAGCACGCAGCCGTGGTTCAAGGCCGGCGCAAGCCACTCATCCGCCGGCACCTGTTTGACCATGCGGAGGCGAAAGCCGGGATTGCGCGCCGCCAGGTCGAAGGTCGGCGTTCGAATGCCGACCAGCGCCAGCCAATAATTGCCGTCGGAGGCGCGGTTGATGTTGTCGGGATTGCCGGGGAGTTCGTCGATCAACACCTCGGTCTTGCCCCGGCTTGGGCCGGCCAGCCAGTGGCGGAAGACCTTGCACAGGGACGTGCTGGCGATGAGCAACGATCTACCGTCGTGGGAAACGCATACTCCGTTTGGAAAATAGAATTGATTGATGATTGTGCGCGTGACCTTGGTTGCTGGATCGTAGCAGACGAGACGCCCGTTCGGGCGTGACTCGATAATATCAAGGGTATTGGTCGTCATTTCATAGCGCGTGGTGCAATCGCTGAAATAGATCTTGCCGTCAGGCGCGATGTCGAGATCGTCGGCCATGCGCAGCCGCAAGTCGTCATTGAGTTTGTACCACGTACGGTTGGTCTCATCGGTGACCTTGAAAACCTCGCCGTTCGGTCTGACGCCATATACTCCCATGCCGGCGACGCAGACGATGAGGTTCTCATCGCGATCGAACTGCATGCCGAGCGGCCGCCCGCCGATATGGGCAAAGACCTCGCGCTTTTCGAAGTTGTGGCCCGAGAAGCGGATGACATTGCCATCGCGCGTCGAGCCGTAGAGGCGGTCCTGGCGATCGAGGATAACGTCCTCCGGTCCCTCGACCTGATCGAGCCCGATCGCCAGCGCGCCGATGAGCCGGTCGTTCTGCGCATAGGGTGAGCGTGACCCTGGCTGCACAGAGGGCGCCGGCGAGAGCGCCACAAAGGCCGGATTGACGTAAATCTTCTGGATCGCCTTGCCGCGGTTCTTCGCCCATTTGACATCCACACCGACGGCAACGAGGAGGATTATGCCCGTGACAGCGGAACCAACATAGCCCGGGATGCCCATTCGTACGAGACCGTTGATCAGCAGAAAAATGATCAGCGCCCCGATCATAGCGCGCCACACCGTGCCCTTGCCTCCGGCGAGCGAGATGCCGCCGAGCACGACGGCGGTGAGCGCCTGAAATTCCCAGCCAACTCCGGTGGTAGAATCGGTGCTCGACTGCCGCGCAGCGTAAAAAATCCCGCTTGCCGCGCACAGCAGGCCCGACAGCAGATAGGTGAAGAATAGAATGAGCCGCACACGGATGCCGGCGTGACGCGCCGCCTTACGGCTGGCGCCGATGGCCGTGAGGTGCCAGCCGTAGCGTGAGCGCGACAGGAAGATGTGGCAGATCAGTAGAACGACAAAAAGCGTTGCGGCGTTGACTGGAACGCCCAGCACGTTGCCAGTGCCGAGAAAATCCCAGGCGTCGCTGTCTACCGAGTTGGTTGCGAATACCTGCGCATAGCTGGTGTTGAGAAGATTTACTGACGCGCGCAGGATGATGAGCGTGACCAGCGTGGTCAAAAACGGCCGGGTCTTCAAGTAACCAATCAGAAAACCGTTGACGCTGCCAAGCGCCGCGCCAACCGCAAGCGTCGCCAGGCATGCGAACCCGACCGGCAGGTCCAGTACCAACAGAAAGTAGAGCGCGGAGAAATTGCAGAACGCGAAGATTGCGCCGACGCTGAGATCAATACCGCCGCTGATCAGGCAAAATCCCATCGCGAGCGCGACGAAGCCGAACTCCGCAAACAGGCGCAGCAATGACAGAGAGTTCTGCACCGTCGCGTAGTCGGGGACGGTCAGCGCGAAATAAAGCCATAGGCCGATCATCACGGTGAAGGGTATCACCGGCTCGAACCACTGCTTCAGCAGCAGCTCCGATAGCAGGAGCCGCGGCGAGAAGCGACGCATCGAGGCGGCTACCGAATCCATCGTCATCGACATCGTCAGGATACTCCGGCAAGATCCGACGGCGCGCCGCCTGCGCCGTCGGATGCAGTCGTGCTATTTCTTCGGAAGGGCGTAGCAATTACCGCCGCTGGCGTTGGTTTTGTCGATCCAGAGCGGTTCAGTGTAAAATTCAAGATTGCGGGCGCCCGGCTTCTCGCCCAACTCCAGCAGCATCTGAGCCGCCATCATCAGATCGTGGCCCTGTTCGGTCGCCTTGTAGCTCAGGAACTTGTAGAAGTTGCCCTGATTGACCTGGTCGCAATCGAGCTGCGAGCCTTCGCCTGAAGCGTAGATCTTTACGTCGTTGATCTTGCCGGCATTGCGTACGGCCTGCGCCGCCCCTGATTCCATGATGCCCCAGAAGCCGACGCTGGCACACAGGTCAGGGTGCTGCTGAATCACGGTCGCCGTGATGTTCAACGCGGTGTTGGCATCCCAGTTGGCTGCCTGGTTCGAGACGACCTTGATGGCGGGGTCTTTGTTCAGAACCTCCAGGACGCCGCCGACCTGATCGACACTGGCCGCGGCCGCCAGTTCTCCCTGGACAATTTGCACCTTGCCCGACTTGCCCGAGCCGGTGCCGCATTGCTTCACGACATCCTGGGCCAGGATCTTGCCGACTTCGTGCCAGTCGGCACCGACAAAGGCGCTGGACTTGTAGTTGGACGACATGTTGATCTGGATCACATATGTGCCCTGGCTCTCGGCACGCTTCAAATCTTTCATCAACAGCGTCACGCTTGGATTCTGAACGATCAGGACGTCCGGCTTTTGATCGACCAGCGCGGTGAGGGCCTGTTGCATGGCCGACGGATTGTTGTTGGGGTCGCGCACGACGAATTTCATGCCCCGCCACTCGGCCTCCTGTTGGACCACGCGCGTCCACTCGTCCATCAGAGGCACGTTCAGGGCGATGGGCAGGAATGCAATGGTCTTGCCTTGCAGGGCCTTGTCATAGGAGGAGCGAAGTTCGCGCGCAGTCTTCGTGCCGCCTTCCTCCTGTGCCGTCGCCATCGGAGACAGTACGGCAAACGCAAGGCCGGCTACCGCCGCCATCCATTTTCGTCCAATTGTCATAGTAGGCTCCTCCCTGTTTTATTATCGAATTTAGTTTGTTGGTCTTAGTCGCCCTGGCGCGCCGTCTCCTCATCGCGAGGGTGCAGCCAGTTGTCGAGCACGATGGCGCCGAGCAGTACGATTCCCTTGATGATGTTCTGCACCTCACTGTTAACGTCCATGATGGTGAAAGCGTTGAGCAGCGTGCCAATCAAAATACACCCGACTACTACGCTGAACACGCTGCCGCGGCCGCCGACCAGGCTGATCCCGCCGATCACCACCACCAGGACGACATCGAAGATCATCGTGCTTTGCGTAATTTGCATCTGCATGCTGCCGGTGGTGCCGATCCAGACCAAGCCGGCCATCCATGCCAGCAGGGCTACCAGCACGTATTCAAGCATGATCAAAGGCCGGAGCGCGATGCCAGTCAGCCGCGCAGCTTCCGGGTTGTCGCCTTGCGCATAGATAAAGCGGCCGACCGACGTCAGCGACAGGAAAAGCTGCATTGCGACCGCGGCGGTGGCAAACACCAGAATCGGAACGGGAATACCGAACACTCGTCCGGCCCCGAGAAACAGCAGCGCTGGCGCATTGGTTGGAGCATAGACGACGTAAGCGGGAGCAAACCAGAAAGCCAAACCGTAAATTACAAAGCCTGCCGCCAGCGTAACGAACAAAGCCGGGGCTTCCACGAAGGCGACCATGACGCCATTCGCGATGCCGATCGTTATGGCAATCCCGAGTGCAAGCAGGCAAGCCCATCCGATCGGCATGCCCTGTTGGATCTTGATCAGGGCGATCGCCCATGGGCCCGCCATGATCGCGATCTCGCTCAAGTCGATGCCGCGGCTGATCACGATCAGCCCCATGCCAAGGCCCAAAATTCCGAGGATGGAAATACTGCGCAGCAGGTTTAGCAGGTTAGCCAGCGTTGCAAAGCCGTTTAGGGTTAGGCCAAAGATGATTACCAGCGCGATCGTGATCAATAGAACGATCTGTTCCTGGTTTGGCTTGGCGGCCGCGAAGCGAAAACGAGGAGTGCTTACCGACGCAAACGGGGACTCAATCGCCATGACACATCTCGACGATAAATCTTGACGCGCCCCCATGGATGGTCGAGGTTGCGGTTGAGCGCATCACATCCTCCCGACTATATTTTTTTATCTTGACTTTAACTTTCCACCGGATCGTGTCGGACGTCAAATAAGAAATGGGACCGCTTCTGCATCCCGAACTTGCGTGGGGCGAAGGTCGCGTTCGTGGGAAGGCGTTCAAGCAAATTGAAGCGCGGTTCCAATGCGCTATGCCAGGCCCGCTTCCGCCAGGTGGAATTTTGGACGTTGGAGCGACGACAGTTCGGGCAGGTGAAGCACTGCGATGCGAACCGCCAGCTACATGTTTTCCCGACGACGCCTGCAGTTTCAGCGGAAGGCCGAGCTGGATGCAAGGCGCGTCAGCAGAGCAAGGCAGGATCGATCGGCTGCCGCTGAAGCAGAGGCGGGCGCTGGAGATTCGCGCCGATGCTGATGCCGCACTTGTCGATGCTCTTGACGAAAAGGAACGCAAACTATCCGCCCGTGACGTGAGGGATTCCGAGCCGCTATCAAATTATACCATAAATTCAATTACTTATGAGCGTATTGGCGGAAGCGGCGGATTCAGGCGCTCAACTTTCTCCCGGTTTTTTTTCAAAGCGATAGTTAGATCAATATCGCGGCGACCCACTAACCGTGGAGTAAACGTTCGGTGCTCGATCAGGAAGGCAAGGCAAAAGCGCGGCCTCCGGTCGCGCTGGTTGTATAGCACCAGGGCACGCTTCGCAGATCTTGCTCGCGGCGGACTCATGGGCCAATCGGGCCGAGTCCCGGTCGGGCGGGATTGAACGAGTTCAACGCTCGGCGCTTGCGAGCCAAGCCGCAAGCACGGCGCGTTCATCAGCCGTGATTTCGGTCACGTTCCCCGGCGGCATGGCACTGGACCAGGCCGCATTTCGTCCAATCAGTCGGCTGTTGCGCAGGATCTGGTCGGGTTCGTCCAGGCGCACGCCCTTTGGCGCGGTGATGATCGATGCCCATACCGGCTCGGCGGCGTGGCACATGCTGCAACGAGACAGCACGACTTCCTGGACGGCTGCGAAATCGTGTTTGGGCACCACCGCGCTGGTCTTTGCGTCGCGCGGACCGGCGGTAGACAGAAATGCAATCACGATCATGCCGACTGCCGCCACACCCCATACCCACCATGGCGATTTGCGCCCGGCATGGCGCTCGTTGAAGAAGTGACGGATCACGGGGCCGAGCGCGAGCACGATGGCCGCAATGACCCAGTTGAAGCGGGTCGCAAAGATCAGCGGATAGTGATTGCTGATCATCAGAAAGACGACCGGCAGAGTCAGGTAATTATTGTGAACCGAGCGCTCCTTGCTCTCCTTGCCGTATTTCGGATCCGGAGTCTGACCGGCGAGCAGCGCGGCCACGACCTTCTTCTGGTTCGGGATAATCACCGTGAAAACATTGGCGACCATGATCGTGCCTATAATCGCGCCGATCTGGTTGAAGGCGCCTCGACCGCTCAGCACATGGGTGAAGGCGTAGGTGAGGGCGACCAAGAAAACGTAGCCACCACAGGCGAAGGGCAATTCGTGACTGGCAAGGCCGGTGCGGCAGGCTACTTCGTAGAGCAACCAAGCCAGCACGAGGCTAAAGAAGCTGAACAGCCCGGCCTGGAGCGGCGTGAGATCGAGCACCGATTTGTCGACCAGAAACAATTCGGCATCGAGATAGTAGACGATGACCATCAGAACGAAACCCGACAGCCAGGTTGTGTAGGCCTCCCATTTGAACCAGGTCAGTTCGCTCGGCATCTTCGATGGCGCGACCAGGAACTTGATAATGTGATAGAAGCCGCCGCCGTGAACCTGCCACGCCTCGCCATGGGCGCCTTCCGGCAAGCCGCTGTGCGCCTTCAGTTCGAGATCGAGGTGAATGAAATAAAACGAACTTCCAATCCAGCCGATGGCCGCGACCACGTGCAGCCAGCGAAAAATCAAGCTAACCCATTCCGACAGTATCGATGCCCACATCGCCGGCTCCATCCGTGGCGCCGCGCTTACGGCGATCGGTCCCGCGTGTTTTCGTCTGGTCAAGCGTCGCCAGACCCCCAAATTTTCTGTCGCATCTATCCGATCTGTTTTCCAGCGCTTCCGTTTGGCAGTCTGGGCGTATGGTTTGCCCAAAAATGTGGCATCTGGACTTCGCCCCCTCAATCCGGTTCAATGGAGGAGGGCGGTTTTCGAGGCGGACGATGAAGAAACTTTTCCTGTGCATGATCCTTTTGGCAGTGACGCCAGCCTGGTCGCAAACTAAACCGGCTCCGAAAGCGGTCGCGC
Source organism: uncultured Alphaproteobacteria bacterium (assembly GCA_963722265.1). GTDB lineage: Bacteria > Pseudomonadota > Alphaproteobacteria > Rhizobiales > Xanthobacteraceae > Bradyrhizobium. The sequence goes on from CAVRKR010000009.1 coordinate 1,345,677, forward strand.
ATGTCGACCCGTGCGCACCGATCGGTCAAACCGCCAACCGCGAACTGGTCTACTCGATGAAATGCGACCACCTGCCGGCGCCGCCTCCGTTGCCGCCGCAAGCTGAAGTTCAGCCGCCTTCGCCACCACCCGAGCCGGAAGTTCAGCGCAGCGGCATTTTTGGAATGTCCTTTGACCGTACAGGTTCGCCCGGCGCGCAAGGGAGAACTCCATGATTGGGTGGGTGTGAGCGGGCGCGCATGTTGCAAAAACCGCTCGATGAGCTGAATGCCTGCACGCAGAGCGATTTCGTCTCGGCCCTTGCCAACATCTTCGAATATTCGCCCTGGGTTGCCGAACGGGCATTTGCTGCGCGGCCGTTTGTCGGCGTCAATGCGCTGTTTGCGGCAATGAAAACGACCATCGAGCGGGCGCCAGAGGAGCTGCGGCTTGAGCTTATCAAGTCGCATCCCGATCTCGCCGACAAGACCCGCCGTGCCGCGGGGCTCACGGCTGAATCCACTGCTGAGCAGAACAGCGTCGGGCTCGACCGGCTCTCGGATGCGGAGTACGAGGCGTTCGAGCGCGTCAACAATGCGTATCGCGCGAAATTCGGCTTTCCCTACATCGTCTGCGTCCGCCGTCGCACCAAGGATTCGATCCTGCATGATTTCGAGCGCCGCCTGCCGAACGACGCCCCGACCGAAACGATGACTTCGATCGCGGAGATCTGTCGGATCGCCGCGCTCCGTCTCGACCAGCTTGTGGTGTCTGGCGACCGCCTGCCTGTTCATGGCCGGCTCTCGACCCATGTGCTTGACACCCATAGCGGCAAGCCGGCGGCAGGGATCGAGGTCGAGCTCGTCGAACGCGCGGCGCTCGGCGAAAGCCGGATTGTGGCGCGGGCGGTGACGAATGCCGACGGTCGCACCGACCAGCCCTTGATCAGCGGCCGGCCGGTGCCGATCGGCCGCTATGAATTGAAATTCAGCGTCGGAAAATATTTCCGGGAGCGCAGCGTGCCGCTCTCTGACCCGCCGTTTCTCGACGATATTTCCCTGCGCTTTGCGGTGAGCGAACCCGAGGGTCACGTTCACGTGCCCCTGTTGGTCACGCCCTGGAGCTATGCGACCTATCGCGGCAGCTAAACATGCTGGGCGGATGAGGCTGCAGCCGCGGCATCGGCTTTCGCGGCCGCGCTGCCTCCGAGGCCGTTGAAAAACGCGTTCAGGATCACGGCGACGACGGCGCATAGCAGGATGCCGGATTCCAGCAGGGGCTGCAGGTCATGCGGCATATTGCGGAAGAAGCCAGGTGCGGCCAGCGGTATCATGCCGAAACTGACGGAGATCGCGACCACAAACAGATTGAAGCGGTTGTTCCTGAAATCGACCGAGGTGAGGATCCTAGCACCGGTCGCGGCGACCATCCCGAACATCACGAGCCCCGCGCCGCCGAGCACCACGACAGGCACGGCTTCGACGAGCGCTGCGAGCTTCGGCAGCAGACCGAGCAGCAACATGATGCAGCCGCCGGTAACCGTAACCCAGCGCGAACGCACGCCGGTGACGCTGACCAGTCCGACATTCTGCGAGAAGGAGGTGTAGGGAAAGGTATTGAAGATTCCGCCAAGCAGCGTGCCGACGCCATCGGCGCGCAGGCCACGCGACAGCGCGTCGCGATCGATCGTTTTCCCGGTGATGTCGCCGAGCGCAAGGAACATGCCCAGCAACTCGATCATCACCACGATCATCACGATGCACATCGTGATGATCGGCACCAGATGAAATTGCGGCACGCCAAAGCGGAAGGGGACGACGATGTCGCCCCAGGGGGCTGCAAGAACCTTCTCGAAATGCATGACGCCGAGGACACTGGCAAGCACAGCTCCGGCGATGATCCCGAGCAACACCGAGACATTCGCGATGAAGCCGCTACCCCATCTGATCATGCCGAGGATGAACAGCAAGACGAAGGCGGAGATGCCAAGCCCCTGCAACTGGCCGTAAGCGGGATTGGGAAAGGCGCCGGGCACGCCATCCACCACCTTGGTCAGGGTTGGCAGGCCACCGCCGGCCCAGTTGATGCCGACTCGCATCAAGGAAATGCCGATCACAAGGATGATGGTGCCGGTTACCACCGGCGGAAACAGCGCCAACAGGCGACTGACGAAAGGTGCGACAATGATGGCGAAGATTCCGGCAGCGATGACGGAGCCGTAGATGCCAAGCAGGCCGATGTCGGGGGCACTTGCCATCGACAGCATCGGCCCGACCGACGCAAATGTAACGCCCATCATGACCGGCAGCCGGATACCGACGCCAGGAAATCCGACGCACTGCACTAACGTAGCAAGCCCGCAGGCTAAGAGATCAGCGCTGATCAGATAAGCAACATCTTCCGGCGGTAGCTTCAGCGCACGGCCGATGATCAGCGGAACCGCGACCGCGCCGGCATACATGACCAGCACATGTTGCAACCCAAGCGCCAGTAGCCGCGGGACCGGCAGGACTTCATCGACGGGATGGATTTCGGTGCTCATGGCTAAACCCCCACTGCGCCGGAGTGGCCGGCCGCTGTCTTAACTTTGCAGTAATTCAAGCCCCGTGCCAGACGATCCATTCATGCCGCCGCTGCTGCCTATTATCCGAACTTTTCCTTCAGCGCTGGAAAAAGCCGATCAGCCTTGAACGGTGTCGAGGTAAAGCGGATACCGGTGGCGCTGGCGATTGCATTACCCATTGCGGCTGCCACCGGATTGTAAGGGCTTTCGCTCATCGATTTCGCGCCCATCGGCCCGATCGTGTCGCAGGTGTCGGCGAAGTAGACGTCGGTGCGCGGTACGTCGGCAAAGGATGGTAAGTGATAGTCGCGAAAGCGCGGATTGATGACGCGGCCACGATCGTCGATCACCATTTCCTCGTAGAGCGTGGCGCCGAGAGACTGCGCAACACCGCCCTCGACCTGGCCGCGGCATTGCATTGGGTTGGCAACGTGGCCTGCATCGGCGGCCTGAACGCTTTTGAGAATTTTGATCTCGCCGGTGCCCTTGTTCACCGCAACTCGGAAGCCCTGGACGTTGAAGGCGACCGAGCGTGGGGTACCGCCCGAATTGCCATGGGCCGAAAGTAACTCACCTCGCTCACGCGCAGTCCGGGCGATCAGTACAAATGGCAGATGCGCGGCGCCGCTGACAAGGTGTCCGTGATCAAGCAGACTTGCAGCTAACTCAGTACCCATCGCCTGCGCTGCAAAGGCCTTGATCTTGGCGGCGAGATTTTCCGCAGCGACTTTGGTTGCGAGCCCCGCCACAAAGGTACCGGCCGAGCCATAGGCGCCGGTGTCATGGCCGCCATTTGCCGTGTCGGACTGCTTCAGGCGGATTTGATCGACGGTGGTCGCGAGCGCGGTTGCTGCGATCTGACAATGTACGGTGGAGGTGCCGTTGCCGAATTCCGCAGTACCGACGGTAAGCTCGAAGCCGCCGTCATCGCAAAGCGAGATGAAGCAATCCGCAATGTGGCCCGCCGGCGGTACGGTATCGATCATGGTGAGCGCAATGCCATCGCCGACCATCCAGTCGCTCGAAAGCTGCGGCTTTGCATCGGTAGCCATTGCGCGCTCCACCAGATTAAGGCACTGGTCGAGCCCATAAGAGCCGTAGAACACGTCGTGATATTCCGATCCCGGCGGCGACAGCATGGGATCGCCCGGCCTGACGATATTGCGGCGGCGCATGTCGAACGGGCTGATGCCAAGCTTTCCGGCCAATTCATCGATAGCAGCTTCCACTGCGATTAGCGTCTGAGGCAAGCCATAGCCTCGAAAGGCGCCGGCCGGCACCGTGTTGGTATAGGCTGCTATCGCGTCGACCTTCTTGTTCGGGCAGTTATAGACACCGATGGATTCGTTGACGGCGTGAAACAAGACCGGCCCGGCATGATTGCCGTAGGCTCCCGTGTTGGAAAGCACGTCGAGCTGCAATGCGGTCAGTTTGCCATCCTTGTCGGCGCCTGCCCTGACTGTCACGCTCATGGGGTGACGCGTCGAGGTGGAAATGAACTGCTCCTCGCGCGTCAGTTCGAGCTTAACCGGGTGGCCCGTCTTCAGGGCGGCAAGGGCCAGGATATCCTCGACAAACATCTCCTGCTTGCCGCCAAAGCCGCCGCCGACGCGTTCGCTGAACACGCGCACCTTTTCTGGCGTGAGGCCGAAGAGAGCGGCCAACATTCGCCGCGTCAGGAAGGGCACCTGTGTCGAGCTGCGAACGGTGAGGACACCGTTGGCGTCGACAAACGCAAGCCCGCCATGTGTTTCGAGCGCTGCGTGTTGTACGCGCTGCGTCGTGAAGTTGGCTTCGTAGGTGACGGCGGAGGCCATGAGTGCGGCCGCGACGTCACCAAATTCGCCGTGCGTCTCCGCGACGATATTGCGCGCCGCATTGGCTATGCGATTTTCGGTTGTCTTGCCGGGATGGATCACCGGCGCGCCGACGGCGATTGCGGCCGCCGGATCGAGCACATACGGCAACATCTCGTAGTTGACCTTGAGACGGCGGCAGCCTTCCTCGGCGGCGCTTTCGCTCTCCGCCACGATGGCTGCGACCTTCTGGCCGACAAACCGAACGACGTCGTCGAGCACACGCGTGTCGTCGGGGTCCATACAGTCTTTTTCATGCCGCGCGGTTGAAAACAGCGTCGGCGGCGCGTCTTCATGAGTCAGTACGGCTTGGACCCCCGGCACGGCGAGTGCGGCGCTCTTGTCGATCGACGTGATTTTGGCATGCGGATGCGGCGAGCGAAGGATCTTGATGTGGAGCAGGCCGTCGATCTCGGTGTCGAACGTGTAACGCGCGGTGCCGCGCACGACGAGGGATCCTGCCGGTGCGGGCAAGCTGCGGCCGAACGCTTTGCCTGCGTCGGCATCTTCGACGTTGCGCCTACCGTCGAACGCGTCCTCAATCGAGCGATAGCCAGTACAGCGGCAGATATTACCTTTCAATGCCGCGCCAAGATCCTGGCGTTGGGCCTGGTTCAGTGAGGCGCAGGTCAGGATCATGCCGGCGGTGCAGAACCCGCATTGAAACGCTTGCGCGTCCAGAAACGCTTGTTGCATCGGATGAAGAGCGGCTTCTCCGGCAAAGCCTTGAATGGTCGTGATGGCGTGGCCGTCGGCGCGAAAGGCAGGAATCAGACAGCTATGCACCGGCTCGCCGTCGAGCAGCACGGTGCAGGCGCCGCAGTCGCCCGCATCGCAGCCTTTCTTGACGCCGAAATGACCGAGCTCGCGCAGAAACGTGCGCAGGCACTGTCCGGCACGGGGCTGCAGCGAAAAACTCGTTCCGTCTATTTCGAAGCTCATGTCAGTTCATCGCAGATTTCCGACGCGAGCCGCAGCGTCATGTGTTTGCGCCAGAACGGCTTGCCGTGGATATCGTCGTGGTAGAGATCGTCTGGGATGGTTTGCAGGATCGCCTCGCGCAGCTCGGTCGCGTCGGGCAATTTGTTGAACGAGAGCTTGATCGGCCGCTTCGTCGAAGCGGTCACGGTCAACGTAAAGGTGCCGTCCCGGGCCAGACTGCCGATCAACAGCGCCGCCGAACGCCCGACCGGCGTCAGCGAAATCTGGCGGAAAGCCGATCGCCGTCTTAATGCAGCCAGTGGAATATCGATTTGTCGCAGCAAATCGCCGGGCGTCAGGACGTTGGTCTGATTGCCGGTGACAAAATCGGAAGCGGCGACCTCTCGCTCACCGCGATCCGCCTGCCACACGGTGCAGACACCATCGAGCGCCGACGTCATCGCGATCATTGGCCCAGCCGGCAACGACATGCAGAGATTGCCGCCCACGGTCGCTGTCTTCCAGATCTTGAAGGAGGCGAGAAATGCCCGGCAGCATTGATTGATCAACGGCGCCGCCAGCCAGTCCGGTGGGTAGACCATCGCATCGAGCTGGGCGATGGTGCAGGTTGCCGAGATCGATAGTCCTTTTGTATCAATCGTCAACGCCGGCCATTTCAAGTCGCTCAGGTCAATCAGCCGGCTAAGGTGGGCTTGCGGTTCCGAAAAAAGCCAAGTGCCGCCCGCAAGCCAGGCATCGCCTGCTGCCCAAACAGGCAGTTCGGATCGCGCTTTAGGACGAGCCACCGCCGTGATCGTATTCAGGTCCATGCGCAGGCCAACGCTTTCAACGCCAACACTCTTTATGTAATTCTGTAACAGTCTTGCAAGACCGGCGCCAATCGGGGCCCGGCTGGACTTCGAATTGCAGGAACGGAGCAGAGAGGACGACGCTGGCATGAGGCAACCACGGGCGATCTGGATCAAGAACCCGCAAGCCATTTTGGCGGATGACGCAGGCAGCGGTATTGTCGTGTGTGACGGTCGGATCGTCGAGTTCGTGCCGACAGGCGGGACAGCCGCGACGGAGGCGGTAGTCTTCGATGCGTCAGCGCATGTGGTGTTGCCCGGGCTGATCAATACCCATCATCACTTTTACCAGACGCTGACGCGGGCCGTGCCGGCGGCGATGGACCGTGAGCTGTTTCCCTGGTTGCAGGCGTTATACCCGGTATGGGCGCGCCTGACGCCGAAATCGCTTGAACTCGGCGTCATGGCGGCGATGTCGGAACTGCTATTGTCGGGCTGCACCACCACGACCGACCACCACTATGTCTTTCCAGCTGGACTTGAGGAGGCCATCGATATCGAGGTCGCGGTCGCCCGGCGGCTCGGCATGCGCGTGCTCCTGACCCGCGGCTCCATGAATCGGTCGCAGCGCGACGGCGGCTTGCCGCCCGATAGCGTAGTGCAGGACGAAGACACGATCCTCGCCGATAGCGAACGGGTGGTCGCCAAACATCACCAGCGCGGCGAAGACGCGAGGGTGCAGATAGCGCTTGCGCCGTGTTCTCCGTTCTCGGTGACGACTTCGCTGATGAGGAAAACCGCGGAACTCGCCGAAAAGCTCGACGTTCGCCTGCATACTCATCTCGCCGAGACCGCGGACGAAAACAGGTTTTGCGAGCAGATCCACAGCTGCCGCCCGCTCGATTACCTCGAAGATTGCGGTTGGCTCAATGCGCGGACTTGGCTCGCACATGGCATCTTCTTCAATCCTTCCGAGATGAAGCGGCTCGCCAAGGCCGGGACAACGATTAGTCATTGCGCTTGCAGTAACCAGATCCTGGCGTCAGGCTGTTGTCCGGTTTGCGAGATGGAAGAGGCGGGCGTTTCCATCGGGCTGGGCGTCGACGGTTCGGCTTCGAACGACGAGTCCAATCTAATGCGGGAGGTACGCGCGGCCTTCCTGCTGCAACGGGCGCGTTATGGCGTCACCAAGGTAAGCCATAAGGATGCGCTGCGCTGGGCTACCAAGGGTTCGGCAGCCTGCGTCGGTCGTCCCGAACTCGGTGAGATCGCACTCGGCAAGGCGGCCGACCTCGCGCTATTCAAGCTCGACGAGTTGCGCTTCTCAGGCCACAGAGATCCCTTGGCGGCGCTGGTGCTGTGTGGCGCGCATCGCGCCGATCGCGTGATGGTCGCCGGCAACTGGGCCGTCATTGATGGTGCCATTCCAGGCCTCGACGTAGCCGATCTGATCCGTCGCCATAGCGCAGCCGCGCGCGTCTTGCAGGCCGGGTAACTCTCCCCGCGTGCCACGGGGAGAGTTCGAGCAGGCTGACTGCTTATTTGCCCGGGATCTTGTCGTCGATGCCTTTGACGTAGAAGTTCATGCCGAGCACTTGGCCATCATCGAGATGGTCGCCGCCCTTACACTCGACCGTTTTGCCTTCCTGATCGACGATCGGGCATTTGAACGGAAATAGCTTGCCGGCAATGATGGCCGCTTCGGTATCCATGGCCAGCTTCTTCACGTCGTCGGGCATGTTGGTGTACGGCGCCATCACGACCATCTTGGCTTTCAGACCGTCCCAGTCGTTGTCCGTATCCCACTTGCCGTCGAGCTCAGCCTTGACGCGCGAGATGTAATAGGGCGCCCAGTTGTCGATGATCGAGGTGAGCTGCGTCTTCGGCCCGAACTTGATCATGTCGGAATCCTGGCCGAACGCCAGCTTGCCGCGCTCCGAAGCGATCTGCATCGCAGCCGGCGAGTCGGTGTGTTGCATGATGACGTCCGCACCTTGATCGAGCAGCGCCTTGGCGGCATCGGCTTCCTTGCCGGGATCGAACCAGGTATTGGCCCAGATGATCTTGACCTTGATGTTCGGATTGACCGTCTGCGCGCCAAGCATCGTCGCGTTGATGCCCATGATGACTTCCGGGATCGGGAACGACGCGATATAGCCGAGCACGCCGGCCTTCGACATCTTGCCGGCGATAACGCCCTGAATGTAGCGGCCTTCATAGAACCGACCGTTGTAGATCCCCATATTCTTGTCGTGCTTGAAGCCCGTGGCGTGCTCGAAATGCACGTTGGGATATTTCTTCGCGACCTTCAGTGTCGGGTCCATGTAGCCGAAGGATGTGGTGAAGATCAGCTTGTTACCGGCGCGCACAAGCTGTTCGATCGAACGCTCGGCGTCAGGGCCTTCGCTGACGTTCTCGAGATAAGTCGTCTCGACCTTGTCGCCGAATTCCTTCGCCACGGCCTGTCGCGCGACTTCATGCTGGTAGGTCCAGCCGAAATCTCCGACCGGGCCGAGGTAAATAAACCCAACCTTCAATTTGTCGGCTGCCGAAGCGCTTAAACTACCGGCAAGCAGAACCGCGGCTGCGGCCGCAACAAGCTTTTTCCTCATTATCAACCTCCACAAAGTCGGGGTAAGACCTTCATCCAGAACGCGGCGCCCCCTCAAGCCGCGCCCTGAAACGCAACATCAGCGATCGGGAACGAATACAGTGCCGAGCGCGGCCGGCGCGGTTGAGCCGCCGGTTCTCGCCCGCGAAATCAGAACAAGAACAATGACAGTCGCCAGATAGGGTAGCGACGACATGAATTGCGAAGGGATGCCCAGGCTGAACGCCTGCGCATGCAGTTGCAGGATGGTGACCGCGCCGAACAGGTAGGCGCCGATGGCGAGACGACCTGGCCGCCACGAAGCAAACACCACCAGCGCAAGGGCAATCCAGCCTCGGCCAGCGGTCATGCCGGGAATGAAAAACGGCGTATAGGCAAGCGGCAGATAGGCGCCCGCGAGGCCGGCGCAGGCGCCGCCAAAGATCACGGCATACAAGCGTATCCGAAGCACGGGATAACCGAGCGCATGAGCCGAAACATGATTATCACCCGCGGCGCGCATCACCAGCCCTGCGCGTGTGCGATAGAGAAACAACCAGACGCCGATCAGCAGGGCGAGCGACAGGTAGACGAAGGCATCTTCGCCAAACAGGATCCGGCCGACGAAGGGAATGTCGGTCAAGCCCGGAATGTAGAGATGCGGCGCCGGCGTGATCCGCTCGCCGACGAAACCGGCGCCGATCAGACCGGAAACGCCGATCCCGAGAATGGTCAAGGCGAGCCCGGTGGCGACCTGGTTGACCGCAAGGCCGAGCGTCATCAGCGCGAAGATTAGTGACATCAGCGCGCCCGCTACGATTCCACAGATCGAACCTACAATGATCGAACCGGTAAGCCAGGCCCCGCCGAATCCGCAGGCTGCCCCCACGATCATCATCCCCTCGACACCGAGGTTGAGAACGCCGGAGCGTTCAGCCACGAGTTCCCCCGTCGCCGCGATTAACAACGGCGTCGATGCCGCAAGCACCGACAGAACGATGGCTTCAAGCAGTTCCACGTGGCACCTGTCGCGGGGTGGAGACCAACCGGATCCGGTAAAGAATGAGGGAATTGCAGGCGAGCACGTAGAACAGCAGGATGCCCTGAAAGACCTTGGTGACATCGAGAGGTATTTTCATCGCGATCTGTGCCTGTTCGCCGCCAATGAACGTGAGAGCCAGAAAAAGACCTGCAATTAATATTCCAATCGGGTTCAGCCGGCCGAGAAAGGCGACAATGATCGCGGTGAATCCGTAACCGGGTGAAAAGCCCGGCTGAAGATGCCCGACAGGACCTGCGACCTCGATGATCCCAGCAAGCCCGGCGAGGGCGCCGGAAATGGCGAAGGTCAATAGGATCAACTGGTTGGAGTTGAAGCCGCCGAAGCGCGCGGCGCGTGGTGCCGCTCCCACGACACGGATTTCAAAGCCTTTGATCGTTCGGCCGAGCAGGATGGCTGCCGCCACGACGACAAGCAGGGTGATGATCGCGCCGAGGTGCAAACGACCGCCTTCGATCAAGGTCGGAACCGTGGCGACCGGATCGAACTCCGCGGTCGTTGGAAAGTTGAAACCGGCCGGATCCCGCCAAGGACCGCGCACCAGATAATCGAGAAAGAGATCGGCGACGTAGACCAGCATCAGGCTGGTCAGAATCTCACTGGCACCAAATTTGACCCTGCAGATAGCCGGGATCATCGCATAGAGCGCACCTCCCGCCGCACCTAGCATCAGCATCGCCGGCAAAACCCAAGGACCGGCGTCCGTGCCGTGGGTTTTCACGGCGAGCCAGGAGCCGGCGACGGCGCCGATCAGAAACTGTCCTTCCGCGCCGATATTCCAGACATTGGCCAGATAACAGAGCGACAGCCCGATCGCGATCATCACCAGTGGTGTCGCCTTGACCGCGATTTCCTGGAGGGAATAGCCGTCGGTCATGGGATCGATGAAGTAGACCCAAAGCGCCAGAAGTGGATTCTTGCCGAGGATGGCAAACAAGATGACCATGGTTACAATGGTCATGCCGATCGCGATGAGCGGCGAAACCAGCGCGATTGTGGCGGACCGCTCGGCGCGCTTTTCAAGCACCAGGTGCATGGGCTGCCTCCTTCTGATCGAGGCCGCTTCCGCCCATCAACAGCCCAAGCTTCTCGCGGGTGACTTCCGCGGTCGGCACCGCCTGGGACAGCCGCCCGTGAAACATCACTGCTATTCGGTCGGCGATTTCAGCGAGCTCGTCGAGGTCCTGGCTCGTGACGAGGACCGCCGCACCGGAAGCCGCGAGGTCAAGTAGCGCCTGGCGGATCACCGCAGCTGCGCCCGCATCAACGCCCCAGGTCGGCTGGCTCACTACGAGCACAGACGGATTTCGCAGGATTTCGCGCCCGACCACGAATTTCTGCAGATTGCCGCCTGAAAGGCTCGCCGCCTCCGGGTCGCGCTTGGCTTTGCGGACATCGAATGTCTGTGTGGCGCGGTCGACGGTCGAAAGTGTCGCCGGTGTATCGACAAAGCCGAATTTGACCATTCCGCTTGCGGCATGACCGGTCAGCAGCGCATTTTCCGACAATTTCATGCGGGGCGCGGTGCCGTGGCCAAGCCGTTCTTCCGGTACGAAGGCCGCGCCAAGCTTGCGCCGCTGGGTGATATTGAGATGCCCGGCCGCGATGCCTTCGATCACCACCGTGCCGGGGTCGTTTGAAAGCCGCTCGCCGGAAAGGGCGGAAAAAAACTCGTCCTGCCCGTTGCCTGCAACGCCGGCGATGCCCAGGATTTCGCCGCCGCGAAGCTCAAGCGAGACGTTAAGCAACCGCACGCCATGGGGATCGTCAGGCTCCAGGCAGAGATCGTTGACGACAAGCCGGGGCACCGTGATCGTTCTTGCCGTTGCGGCTTTGACTTCATTGATCTCGGTGCCGACCATCATCCGCGCCAGCGAAGCCGCGGTCTCGGCCTTGGGATTGCAGGTTGCGACCTTCTTGCCGCCGCGGAGGATGGTCGCCGTATCGCAGAGCCGCTTTACCTCTTCGAGCTTGTGGCTGATGTAAAGGATGGCGCGGCCCTCGGCCTTCAGTCGCTCCAGCACGACAAAGAGCTGATCGGCCTCCTGCGGGGTCAGAACGGCGGTGGGTTCGTCGAGGATCAGGAATTTCGGATTCTGCATCAGCGCCCGCACGATTTCGATGCGCTGACGCTCGCCGACCGACAGACGCCAGACCTCGCGACGCGGATCGAGCGGAAGTCCGTAAGTGCGCGATACTTGCTCGAGCCGCGCAGACATGTCCTTGAAGGACTCCTTGCCGTCGAGGCCGAGCGCGACATTCTCCGCGACAGTGAGATTGTCAAACAAGGAGAAGTGCTGAAACACCATGCCGATGCCGCGGGCCCGCGCCTCGGCCGGGCCCGAAAGGACCATCTTCTCGCCTTGCCAGCGCATCTCGCCTTCGCTCGGCTGGATCAGGCCATAGACGGTCTTGACCAAAGTCGATTTTCCAGCGCCGTTCTCGCCGAGCAAAGCGTGGATTTCACTCGGCCAGATTTCGATGTCGATGGAGTCGTTGGCGAGAAACGTGCCGTAGCGCTTGGTCAGCCCGACGGTTTGCAAGAGTGGCGTTTCGCCGGAATGCGGGCTGACAGGCGTCGATTTTGGCATTCGGCCTCACGGTCGCAAGAAGGCTACCTCGATACTGTGCTAGTTTAGGCGCCAACGTAAGTGGTGAAAAAGCGCCATTCGATGCTCAAGCCTTCAGCAGTTTGAAGCTGGAAGTGATTCTCCGGCAGACCAAGATGGATCGGTCGATACCACTGAATCCTTCGGGGCTTGAAGGTGCTGTTGCACAATTGTGACAGTCCGTTTCAATTTCTCATCGAGTAGCTGACGCTGCCTTCAGTATGAGCATGGTCATTTGATCTTTTTCGGATGCGGCAAGGAGGCGGTTCGGAGCCCCAAGACACTCGGCGCTGAGGGCTACCCGCCGGCCCAAAGGTCAATGAAACCTGAGCTAACTGCTCTATTGGGGGCTCATTTGGCGCCGCCTGCTTGCATTGGGCTAGGCCCACGCCAGCCCTCCAGGTTGTACAGGACATTGGCGTTTCTGATTAAACCTGCAGCAGGTGATGGAAAAAGATGAGGCTTCTCTGCATTGGCGAATGGCGCAAATGTCACGTCAAGGAACTCGATCATTTTCGATCGTCAAACTTGGGGGTATTCCGAAATGTCCTATCGCAACAAAGTAATTGCGGCGGCGTTACTGTCGCTATCCACGCTGGCGCCGGGCTTTGCGAGCGCCGCAGATTTGCCCGTCAAGGTCAAGGCCAAGCCGGTCCCCGACCTGCCGTTCTTCCTGGTGGTCGATAACCGGGTAACGTTCTCGTACATCTTCACAGGCACCGATCCCGGTGTTTTTAGCGTCAAGCCAGGCGGCGGCGGCTTCGATGGCAATACCGCGAAGTCGGTTTATTCGTTCACCCACTTCGACGTGTGGGCCTACGGCACGAACTTCTTTACGATCTCGATGTACAAGTCGGATCACAATGACCCGGCATCGCCTTGCACCAACGCAGGTGGATTCCAAAGCAATGTGCCAGGCGGAGCTGGATTTGGCGGCGCCGTTTTCCCGGCAAACTGCGCAGGCGCGACCGAATTTTACGGCCTGATCCGCAGCACGTACGGCTGGAACGAGATTTTCGGCACCAAGGCGTTCAGCATGGGGCCCTTGCATAACATTTCGTTCGAGGTTGGCGGCGACGGTGAAGGCGAAAACAACTATCTGGCACCCGCCAAGCGCGACGTTGTCGCCGGTCTGCAGTTTGCCTTCGATCTTCCCTACAAGGGCTACTTCAACGTAGCGCCCTTGGCTTACAAGGAAATCAATCACAACGCCTTCAACCAGTGCGGTACCGGTTTTGCTGGCACGATCCCCGGCATAACCTGCAGCGTGGATGGCAATACGAACTACCACACCACCTGGGCGGTTGAAATCAACTACTATATGGATCTCGGCTTCCTGCCCGAGAACATGCAGTATTTCGCGATCAGCGGTCGCGCCGGATTCTACGGACCGAAGGGCGACGCCAACGGCCTTCCGGCCAATTCGGGTGTCGGCGTATTCAGTACCGCGACCAAGACCGAAATCAACAGCGAACCGATCCGTCTGACCTTCGACGTTTCCAAGGCGATCTGGGGACCGAAGTACGCGCAGTTCGTGACGACCTGGGTTGCCTATCGCTACTGGCAGAACAAGTTCGGCCTCGACAGCAATGCTGAATTCGGCGTTTGTAACGCAACTCTCAACGGCGTCATTCAGAGCACCCACACCTGCACTGAACAGTCGGCCTATGCCGGTGTCACTGTGAAGTTCTAAGGTCCTGGTTCCCCCACCAGGCAATGGCGCCGCGAGAAATCGTGGCGCCATTTCTCTTGGGGAATCCTCTACGAGGCCGTCTCGCGCCGAGGCAATTTGCGGGGTTCAGCCGGCCTATTTCTCCCAGACCCCGCTGTGAAGCACTGCCGCCTCTTCTTCCAGCAGTGGGCCGATCACTTCGGTCGCGCGCTGACCGCTCGCAAACACCGCGCGGCAGGGCAAATCCAGGGTTGGGTTCTCGGGATGGTTGCCGGTGATGCCCCGCAATCGCTGCTCGCTGAGGCCATAAACCAGCCGGCCGATACCTGCCCAGTAGATCGCGCCCGCGCACATCGCGCAGGGCTCAGCCGAGGAATAGATGGTGGCCTCGGCAAGCACGCCAACGCTCAACGTGCGGCAGGCTTCTGTTGCCAGCAGGCGCTCTGCATGCGCTGTTCCGTCACGCGCGGGCATGTAGCCGTTCTCCGTCTCGATCAGCACCTGTCGGCCTCGATCAACCAGAATGGCCCCAAAGGGATGGTTTCCGTTCGACATCGACCGGCGGGCGACGTCGAAGGAATGCCGTAGGAAATGTTCGTCCAGTTGGGCCTGCGTCAAGTCGCCGACATCTGCCATCATGTCCTGCCATGCGGCGGCCAACTTCCGTCAGGTCAGCCTCGCTGGCGCGGCCTCATGGACGAACTGGCCGTGAAACATCACCACCAGACGATCCTACAATTCGAGCATTTCGTCGAGGTCCTCGCTGGCCAGGAGGACCGCGGCACCACGGTTGCACGCGGCCATGATCTTGGCATGGATTTGGGCGACCGCCGCGAAATCGAGCCCGAAACAGGGATTGGCCGCAATTGTCATCTCGACGTCGCCGCCAAGCTAGCGAGCCAGCATCGCGCGCTTGACGTTGCCGCACGACAGCGCCGGTCTCAGCCGACTGGCTCGCTTCGGCCTTATTGCGGCTGCGTTTGCTTCGGTCTAACGTGATTGCTTGTTGTGACTTTCTTGCTCGTCTTGGCGCTTCTGGGTTCCGCGAAAGTGGGGTCCAGCTGCGGCGGCAACAAGACGACCGGTGCCTGGATTGTTTCAACCGCCGGCGCCTGCTCGGGCACACCTTTTCGCTGGCTTTGCCACCAGTCCTGCAGCTCATAGCCCCGATGAACGACCGCTCCGGGAACGGGAGACGCGAATTCGCCGGTCTGTGCGAGGACGCCGCCTGAAGGCCCAAACAGGGTGACCACGAGGATGGTCGAAACCTTGAGGTGAGATCGCATGGAAGAGCCCTCCAACTACATGGCGCAACGGTATTCGGTGGCTTCGGCTGACTTCAAGGCTTAGCGCGATGCCGACCATTCGTACAGGCCAGCCACCTAAGTCCAGCGACACCCAAGCTGCAGGGCAAATCAGCCAGCGTGATGGTTCGCGATCTCGCCCTGGGTGGCGCGATGATCGAGGATACCTATCCTAACGTGGCGATCAACACACCCATGACCCTTGTCATCTTCCGACAGAATTGCATGGTTTCGTCGCAAGATGATCTTCACCAAATTTGTTTGAATTTAATTACGTAGAAATCAGGATATCGAGTATATTTGTGGCACGTTCGCACGCCCGCGCGGCACAAACAAAGAGCACTCCGACGAATGTCGGTGGGACCGCAAAAAAGAAGGCGGTGTCGAGTTCGCAGGGAGGCGTGGTGTGGTTTTTTCGGTGCGTAATCTTCTTTGTTGCGCTGTAATTGCAAAGGGCGCGTGGGCGACGCAGCCGGCCTTTGCGCTCGACCCGCGTTATCCGGACTGGCCATGCCAGCAATTGAAGGTTCCGGAGATCTCGATTGCGACGGTCTGGACCGGGCCCCCGATCGAGGCAATCGACGGAGAAAAAGCCGATGACCCGAAACAGGCGGAACTCGTCGAGCGCCTGGCCGCGCGGCGCACCCCCATGGAAGACGCGCGGAAACTGATCGCGGACCACGTGGTCGGAAGCAGCGAGGAAAAGCAGCAGAAAGCGAAGACTCTGTTCGCGGCGCTGTATTCCAGGTTGAACGCGCAGCGCGACCAGGTGATGCGAGGGATTGAGCGCTTTTCGCGCAAGCAGAAGGCGATGGCCGAGGAAATACGCGAGAAAATACAGAAGATGCGCGAACTGCAGGAAAGGCCGAATGCCGATCCGGCGCAGAACGAGGAGCTTGCCAGTAAGCTTTCCTGGGAAACGCGTATTTTCGAGGATCGGCGGAAATCGACCTCATATGTTTGTGACGTGCCTGTCCTTATCGAGAAGCGATTATTTGATTTGGCAAACGCTATTCAAAGCAATTTGGGCGCCGACTCGCTGGCCAAATGAAGATCTTCCTGACCATCTTCCAGCCAGGATAGATCGGCCTATTCGTCCGGACGGGGTTCGGGTGTGGCATCTTGCAGCGGAAGGCTGGCGGCGAGCCAGCCATCTGTGCCTTCGGGGTACCATGCGACTTCAGAATAGCCGAGCGCGAGCGCGCGCTTCGCGGCGTTCCACGACATCCAGCAGTCGGCCAGACAGTATAAGACGAGAGTTCTCGAGTGATCGCCGCTGGTCGCTTTTTCCAGTCCCTTCGAGAAATAGACGGCCATACTGGGCGCAAGTTCGCCATATCCGGTGTCGGGCAACCAGATGCTGCCGGGAATATTAGCCCGCGGCTTGTCGCGCCAAAGCGTCCCTTCAGGCAAATCCCGCGGTCGTGGCGGCCTTGGCAACACATCGACAAAGGAAGCCGAATGGCTGCGCCAGATTTTTTCCGCTTCGTCCGTGTTTATGACCTTGACACCGCGCAATGTCGTGGGCGTCGGCGAGCGGTAATTTTCCAGACGATAGCCGTCCGGCTCGGGCACGTCAGCCGCGACGGCTTCGCCGACGGCAATGATCAGCATGATGAGTGCAAAACGGACGGCAGGCCTGATCATGGCCGCTTGGACAGTGTTTCGATCGTGATCGGCATGTTCGCCTCATCGAGTATTGGGATGTTATAGCTGATCAGCAGCTTATTGATCTCCGTCTGGTTTTCCATAATGAGCCGATTAAGCGTGCGTTTCCACTCCTGATCCACCGGGCGCACCGCCATGCCTATGCGAAAGGTCATTTGCGGACCTGTTGTTTCCTTCGTCAACGGCACGACGATCAAGGGTGGATTTGCTTTGCCGGCATAATAACCGGCCATCGGGCCCCATAGTATGCCGCAATCAATGTCGCCGCGCGCGAGGTCGTCCATCATGGCCTGCGCTGAGGAATCAGCACGGGTATCGATAAAAAGCGGGTATGATTTGGCGCGAGCCAAAAGGCCGTTGATCGCCATGTTGGTGCTGGGCGGCGTCCTCGCGACGACTCCGATTCGCTTGTCTTTAAGCTTAGGATCGTCGATCGCGGTCACATCTTCAAGACCGCTTCCGGGCTTGACGACCAGCGCATAGGTGGTCCGGTAGTAGGGGACTGTGACTTGCGCCTGATCGTCGCCTTGGGGAAACCCCATGATGATATCGCAGCGATACGAGCCCAGCGTCATTCGGACGAAGCCGGTTGCCTGTGGGAAGTATGTGTAACTAAGCTTCTTGCCGAGCTTGGCGGCGAAAAGTTCGGCAAGCTTGTTTTCGAATCCCTCGCCCTTCTCGTTCGAGAACGGTAGATTGCGCGGATCGCCGCAGGCGCGGAAGACCTCGGGATCGACGAGCTCAAGCGCGCCTTTTTCGTTTTCGCTGGCCTGGGCGTAGGCATCGACCGGCTGCAAGGTGACAGGTCCGCACGCCAGTCCGGCCAGAATTGGCAGGATGACCGCCAACTTGGAAATATGAGACGCCGGCGGCGCCAGTATTTCGTCGCGTATTGCAGTCATTTGATCCCCGTGCAACTGGTTTCGGCTTGCTTGGCAGCTTCTGGCTTGTCTTCATGTTTGGGAGGCCGACCACCCGGAATGGCATCGTTGGCGCGCGCGCGCAAATACACATAGATATCGTCGAGGTAGCACATCACATTTACGTTCGAGGCGAACGACGGCATGACCTTGTCGTTGGCGGCATCGACGTTCTTGCGGCCGTTGGTGACGATCTCGTTGAAGTCGACGTAACTGAGCGTCTTCATTGAATTGGCCAGCGCGGGTGCATAGCTTGATCCCTCGCCATTGGGTCCATGACAGACATGGCAATCTGAATGATAGCGCCGAAAGCCGGAGAAGGTGTACCAGTCGACGGTCCCGTCCGCACTGATCTTGTAAGTCGGATTGCCGTCCTTGTCGGCATACTTGCCGTTGTCGGATGAAGCTACTGCGGGATCGCCCGATCCGTCAGCGCATGCGGTTTCGCCGGCAAGAGCGCTCGCCAGAATAACGAGCACGAATTTCCAACGACCGACATTCACCTAAACCATCCTCTTGCGGAATTGAAACAAAATCGGCGCGCGGCGAGACTGCGGCGCGCCGATTGACGCTTTCTCAGCGTAGTGCCGCTCCTACTCGCTCGGCAACGCAAACACGGTCAACGTCCCGCCCAGCGAGGTATAGGACGCCAGGCCCGCGTAGCCGCCGACGGCGCCGAGGCCTGCGGTATCGACGGTCTTTTCCTTTGGCGGCAACTTGCCCTGATCAACCGCGCCATGCCAGGCGGCGGCGTTCTCAGGCTGAAGCAGACCGGCCGCAAGACCGATGCCGGCCCAGCCACCGACGCCGGAAAGCACGGCAACGTATTGCTTGCCGCCGTGTTCATAGGTCATGACGTTGCCGATGATGCCGGACGGGGTCTTGAACTTGTAGAGTTCCTTGCCGGTCTTGGCATCGACCGCCTTCAGATAGCCTTCAAGCGTGCCATAGAAGACGACGCCGCCGGCGGTCGCCAACGCGCCGCCCCACGCAGAGAACTGCTCCTTGTTGGACCACACGATCTTGCCGCTCTTGCCGTCCCAGGCAATGAAATTGCCCATGTTGGTATCGCCCTTGGGCGGGTACATCGCCACGGCGGCACCGACGTAAGCCTGACCGGCGGTATAGGCTACCTTGTAGGGCTCATAGTCCATGCAGACATGGTTGGTCGGGACATAGAACAACTGCGTGTCCGGGCTGTAGGCCGCAGGTTGTTCGTCCTTGGTGCCAAGCGCTGCAGGGCAGATGCCCTTCGAGTTGCTGTCTTCGCCGTTGTGCTGCGTCGAATAGGCGTCAACGACCAGCGGACGGCCGTAGGTCTTGGACGACTTGTCCATATCGACCTTGGTTGCCCAGTTCACCACCGGATCGAATTTTTCCGCGACCAGCAATTCGCCGGTGGCGCGATCAAGCGTGTAGCCGAAGCCGTTACGGTCGAAATGGGTGAGCAGTTTCCTCGGAGCACCGCCAATGGTCTGATCGGTCAGGATCATTTCGTTGACGCCATCGAAGTCCCATTCGTCATGCGGTGTCATCTGGTAAATCCATTTGACCGCACCGGTATCGAGATCGCGCGCCCAAATCGACATCGACCACCTGTTGTCACCGGGACGTTGCACCGGGTTCCAGGTCGAGGGATTGCCCGAACCGTAGTAGACGAGGTTCAACTGCGGATCATAGGAATACCAACCCCACGTGGCGCCGCCGCCGATCTTCCACTGATCGCCTTGCCAGGTGGATGTCGATGAATTAGGCCCGACCGGCTTGCCGAGTGAAGTGGTCTTGACAGGGTCGATCAGCGTGTCGGAGTCCGGCCCCTCTGAATAGCCGCGCCAGACCAGCTTGCCGTCCTTGATATTGTAAGCGCTTACCCAGCCACGGACGCCAAATTCGCCGCCGGAAACGCCCACCAGAACCTTGTCCTTGTACACGAACGGAGCGTCCGTGCCGGATTGGCCCTTACCGGCCTCGCCATCCATCACCGACCAGACCTTCGCCCCGGTCTTGGCGTCGAGCGCGATCAGCGTCGTATCGGCCTGATGCAGGAAAATCTTGCCGTCGGCGTAGGCGACGCCTCGGTTGACCGTGTCACAGCACATGATCGGGATGACGTTCGGATCCTGTCTGGGTTCATATTTCCAGAGGATCTTGCCATCATTGTTCAGATCCAGCGCATAGACCGTGTTTGGAAACGGCGTGTGCACATACATCGTGTCGCCAACCACCAGCGGACCGCCCTCGTGACCGCGAAGCACGCCGGTCGAGAACGTCCAGGCCACCTGCAGCTTCTTGACGTTGGAGGCGTTGATCTGACTGAGCTTCGAGAAACGCGTGTTGGCGTCGTCGCCCTGCTGCATCACCCATTGCTTGGGATCTTTGGCCAACTTCTCCAATGCCTCGTCGGCAAACAACGCCGATCCCTGCATGGCCATCAGGCCGAAGACTGAAGTTGTGACGACGAGAATTCTATTCATTCGCTTCCTCCCAGGGTTTTTGCCTAGAGGGTCGCTGACGCTCCTTGGACCACACATTCTCCGCGGGACGTCATTCGCCCTCTTCTGGATGAATTTTTTCCGGCACCGCTTCACGGCCCGTGAATCACTTCACAGCGAGTGATGTTAGAATGCAGCGAACAATGCCCACCTAAGTCTTCGAAACAACGGGCTCCCTATTCACCGTTGCACATGAAGCCAAAAGCAAAAAAAGTTTAGGTAACTCTTCGGGCATAAGCAAGAAATGATTTTGCGGGTTCCTGTACTGCATCTAGGTGGGAACCGTCGGAACAGCCAAGCAGGCATTGACAGCGACGGAGCGTTGCCAAAGTCTCTCATCTTGAGAAAATGAAAGTCGCGAACGTGGCGATTTATCGAGGCCCGCGGTCCAAGTTAGGAATGTTGCCTGCCCATCCTTGCGGTCGCGCAGAGTGGGCATTGCACTGTGTGGGCATCGTCCTTGGGACGATTTTGGTTTTGATCTTGCTAACCGGCCATGGCCGGTCGCAGCAACAAACGCTCACGCCGTTGCTTACCTCCGAGGTGGCACCTGGCGTCTACGTTCACGTCGGCAACATCGATATGATGAATGAAGCCAACGAGGGAGACGCCGCCAATAACGGCTTCATTGTCGGCGACGATGCGGTTGCAGTTATCGATACCGGCGGCAGCGCGCGAGAAGGAGCTCGCTTGCTTGCTGCGATCCGCGTCGCGACGTCAAAGCCGGTTCGCTATGTCGTCAATACGCATGTTCACCCAGATCACCTATTTGGTAACGCGGCTTTCGTGCGGGATGGAACCATTTTTGTAGGGCACAAGAATTTGCCGCGCGCGATGGCGGCACGGGGCGAGTTTTACCTGGGGGCATTTCGCGGGGTGCTTGGCAATGCGCTCATCGACGAAGTGAAGATCGTGCCGCCAACGCTGCTCGTCGACGACCAAATGCAGATCGATCTCGGCGGCCGCAAGCTGATTTTGAAGGCTTGGCAGGCGGGGCATACCGATAACGATTTGACCGTGTTCGATGCTGCAACATCGACCCTATTTGCCGGAGATCTGCTTTTCGTAACGCACGTGCCGGTCCTTGACGGCAGCATTCTCGGCTTTCTCGCCGATACTCAACAGTTGTCGCGCATTCCGGCCGAGCACGTTGTCCCCGGACACGGCCCGATCGTCAGCGACTGGCGAGGCGCCGTCGAAGACGAACGTCGCTACTTCAACGGTCTGGTCAACGAATTGCGCGCCCTCATTTCCAGGGGGGTACCCCTTCCTGTGGCCGCCAGGGAAGCCGGGCGAAGCGAACAAGCGCGCTGGAAATTATTCGACGAATATGGCTCACGCAACGTAATCGCCGCGTTTGGTGAACTCGAATGGGAATGAGCACGATTCGCGGAGCAATATACGGAGCAGTTAAGCTTGCTGGTTGTCGCCTTTTCCTATATTTTGACGTCGGTTCATTATGGAAGTGGAACTGACCATGTGGATCTTCTCGAGAGCGATCGTTTGCGTGCTAATGGTGGCGGGTTTTATTGCTGCGCCGATAGCGGCGTATTCCCAGACGGCCGGGCAGGATCAACCTTCTGAAGAGACATGGAACAGTATCAAGGATGACATCTTCAAAGGTCGCCCGATACTCGATGGCTCCGGGCTGGTGATCCTCGATGCGCCGCGGCGCGCTGAGGATGCCGCCATTGTCCCAATTGGAATGCACGTCAATTTCGCCGAAGGTGACAAGCGGACGCTGCAATCGCTGACGCTTGTGATTGACGAAAACCCAGCGCCGGTCGCCGGAAAATTTACGATTGGCCCCCGTTCCGGCGTGACTTCGATTTCGACACGTGTCCGCGTCAATACCTACTCCTATGTGCGGCTCGTTGCTCAACTCAGCGATGGTAAGCTCTACGGCGTCAAGACATTTGTGAAAGCGTCCGGTGGATGCTCCGCCCCGGCCTCCTCCAACAGCGATGCGACCAAGTCGATGCTCGGACAAATGAAGTTCCGCACCTTCCGGCCGGATTCCGGCGCGCTGCCGGAGGCTCAACTCATGATGCGTCATCCGCAGAATTCCGGACTGCAGATGGACCAGCTGACGCGGCTTTACATACCGCCGTTCTTCATCGAGAACCTCGAGATTTGGCAAGGCGATGATCTGGTACTCGCGATGGATGGCGGAATCTCGATATCGGAAGATCCGAATATCCGTTTCAACTACAAGCCAAGTGGCGCTACGAAGTTTCGCGTTGAAGCTACCGACACGAGTAAAAAGCTTTTCAGGGATGAATGGTTGCTCGAAAAGTCAATGTTATAGCGACGTAGCCGCGCGGAAAACCGTTTAGAAGCAGCGCACTTCAGCTTCAGCTTGCGCGCGGCGGAATTCCTGCAACGCAAGCCTGGCTGGCTCAGTCGTTCGAAATTCAGAACCGACTGGTCCTGTGACCTGAGACATCGAGAGGATTGTTTCAGCGGCGACGTAACGGTCGTAAGGGATAATCGACGCGATTACGTCAATCGAGCAGGAACATTTTTGCAGAAGTTCCTGCGTTTCGCCATTGGCTTTCATGCAGCCGAAAACATAGTCTGCGCGTGCCGATGTCGGATAGTCGTTGAGATCTTCAGCCCTAGCGCTCGGCAATACTGCGACTATCGAGACCGCCAGAAGCGCGATTGACCGGAAGAAGGTGCTCAAAGAGACCATCGTCAACGCCTTTCACGTCGTCGTCGCCGGGTTTGACAAAGCCGGCAACGTTTGGCCTCGTCCATCCGGTCATGCGACCGCTCAAAGCTTTTTACCGTCGGTTCCGAACTGCTTAAGATAGGCGATGACATTGTCGATGTCTTCATCCTTGGGCAAACCGGCGAAAATCATCTTGGTGCCGGTAATTTTGGCGCGGGGGTTTTTCAGATAGTCTTTTAGGGTTACCACGTCCCAGGTGATGCCGGAATTTTTGTTGGCATCGCTATAGTTATAGTCAGGAAAAGTGCCGGCCTTGCGGCCTACGACGCCGTTCAGTACCGGGCCGACGGCGTTCTTGGCACCTTCGCCAACCTGATGACAGGCGCGACATTTAGCGAATACCTTCTCGCCAAGCATCGCGTCCTGGGACCTTGCGGCCGTTACCGAGCCCGCCAATGCGAGGACAGCGAAAACGTAAGCCTGAGGATTTGTCATTTGCCCATCCGTTGTTTCGGTTCCGTTGCTACGGTAAGGGTTCGATGCGCTGCAACGCAAACACGCGAGGTTGGCTGCAATCTCCGTCCAAGTGAAAATAGTTTTGTCAGGATCAGCAATCTGGGTCAAGCTTGTCCCGCCTAAGCTTGCTGCACGCAACGCGGTACGCTAAATCGCGGCAGTGACCTCGAAAGTCTGCGCGTCGGAATTATTGGCATGCCGCGCGCCATTGGCGGGCGGCGACGTAACGCACGAATTCTTGAAGTCCCTGTTCACCAGTCCAGCAGATGGGGTCGGCGTCTTCGGCAATCAGTAATGAAGTCATCCGAGTTCACTCAGACCCTCGCTCTTGAGATCGACCACGTCAGCCATCGCTACGATGCGCGGGTCGCATTGAACGATGTTAGCCTCGCGGTCCGCCAAGCGTCTTTTACCGTGCTGTTGGGATTGAACGGTGCCGGCAAGTCGACGCTATTTTCGCTGATCACACGTCTGTATGCGATACGGTCGGGTCACATTCGGATTTTCGGGCACGACGTTGCGAGCGAGCCGGGTGCAGCCTTGAGCAAGCTCGGCGTCGTCTTTCAGTCTCGCGCGCTCGATATCGACATTTCGGTTCGGCAGAATCTGATGTACCATGCTGCGCTGCACGGCATCGCCAACCCGCGAGCCAAAGAACTGATCGCCCAGGTTCTGGACCGCGTGGCAATGTCCGACCGCAGCATGGATCGCGTCGGAAATCTCTCGATCGGGCAGATGCGCCGTATCGAGATCGCGCGCGCACTGCTCCACAAGCCCCGCCTGCTTCTGCTGGACGAGCCGACGGTTGGCCTCGACATCAAGGCGCGTGCAGACATTCTCGGCCATGTTCGAAGGCTCTCGACGATCGATGGCATCGGCGTCCTCTGGGCGACGCATCTCATCGACGAAGCTGCGGCTGGCGATGACGTGGTAATCCTGCATAAGGGCAGGGTTCTTGCCCGGGGTGCGCATGATAAGGTCGTTGGG
This sequence comes from uncultured Alphaproteobacteria bacterium, assembly GCA_963722265.1. GTDB lineage: Bacteria > Pseudomonadota > Alphaproteobacteria > Rhizobiales > Xanthobacteraceae > Bradyrhizobium. Next base: position 1,370,297 of record CAVRKR010000009.1, read on the forward strand.
ATGTGCGACGGCGCCGATCTTCGCGACGCGTTCAGTCGACTGACCGGCGCCGCCGATCAAGACGAACTGAAGGCAGCCAGATGACCGCCGCCGAAGCAATGGACAGACACGGCTTTTCGCTGGCGCAGTATTTTATCTGCCTCAAGGGGATCGTCTGGCGTGAAGCCTTGCGCTTCATCCATCAGCGCGAACGCTTCGTCTCCGCGCTGGTACGCCCGCTCGTCTGGCTTTTTATTTTCGCCGCCGGGTTTCGGCAGGTCCTGGGTCTGTCGATCATACCTCCATATGAGACCTATGTGCTCTACGAGGTCTATATCGCACCTGGACTGATCGCAATGATCCAGCTCTTCAATGGCATGCAATCGTCACTCACGATGGTCTATGACCGCGAAACCGGCGGAATGCGCACGCTGCTGGTCAGTCCGTTTCCGCGCTGGTGGCTACTCGCGTCGAAGCTCCTCGCGGGTACGCTGGTGTCTGTTCTGCAGGCTTATGCCTTCCTGCTGATCGCCTGGTTTTGGGACATCGAAGCGCCGCCTCTTGGCTATCTGGCGCTGTTACCGGCGCTGCTGCTCAGCGGCTTCATGCTTGGGGCGCTGGGAATGCTCATTTCCTCGTTGATCAAGCAGCTCGAGAATTTTGCCGGCGTGATGAATTTCGTGATCTTTCCGATGTTCTTTGCGTCGTCGGCGCTGTATCCGCTGTGGCGCGTCAAGGAATCGAGCCTGCTGCTGTATTATGTGTGCGAGCTCAATCCCTTCACGCATGCGACCGAACTCATCCGCTTTGCACTTTACGAGCAGGTGGCATGGGTTTCCCTCAGCGTCGTCCTCGGTTGTACGGTTGCGTTTCTGTTTGGAGCGATCTTGGCATACGATCCGGCGCGCAGTTTCCTTGCTCGTCGAAATGCACCCGGGGGGTAGGCGAATCGGTTTTCCCAGAGGTTCAGAAAGTGACCCTGAGGCCGGAATAGAAAGCACGCGGTCGCGCCGGACTGACCGAACGTGGATCCGTGAAGGGCGCGCCGCCATTGGCGAAATTGGGAAGCGCTCCGGTGTCGAAGAAGGTCCCGTAGGTCGAATAGCGATTGTCGAAAATATTATCCGCGCGCGCGTAGATCTGCACCGTTTTGTTGATTTGGTAGGATGCGTGCAGGTTGAAAACCGCGTAGCCGGGCAGTTTCGGTGCTTGATTGGAGGCGTCGCCCACGAAATACTGGCTGCTGACATACAGCATGTCCCCCCCGACCTTTAGCGCATCGGTGATGAAATAATCGACGCCCGCCTTGACGCGGTGCCGGGGAATCGCGGGAATCTGATCGCCTGGCTGAACCCTGATATTGCCGTTTGCATCCGCAAACGGACTGTTGGAGGCGAGCGTCAGGGCGTCGAGGAATCGCGCGTCCACGAGGGTGTAGCTTGCATATAGAGTTGTTGTGGACGACTTGAGATTGACTTCAGCCTCCACGCCTTGGCGGCGGGTCGAACCGACGTTCTGGAAAAAACCAAATCCCTGCAGCACCGGGCTGGGAATTGCGAGGATGTCATCCGTGTTGTCCGCGCGGTAAACTCCGAGCTTCCATCCGAGCGTGCCGATGTTCAGGTCTTTGGTGCCGCGAAAGCCGGCCTCCACAGCATGGGATACGACCTGCTTCAGCGGCGGATCGGAGACCAGAAATGCGGCGATAATGCAGGGGTGTGCCGGATCGGCGCAGCCGAGTTCCAATGGGGTCGGCGCGCGATTGGCTTCAGAATAGCCGGCATAGGCCGTTAATCCGGGAGTGATCTTGTAGGTGCCCCCGATGATCGGATTGAAGCGCGCGTAGGTATCGTTGCCATTTAACGAAGTGCCGATCTGGTCTTGCAGGCTGATATGGGCGACATTGAAACGGCCACCGCCCGTGAGCGAGAAGGCTTTTGTGACGTCGAACGTATCGAGTGCATAAAGCCCAGTGTATTGATTGGTGGTGCGGAGATCGACCGGACCTATCGAGACCGGATTGCCGGACTGACCGAGAAATATTCCGCTACCGCTGACGACATAGTTTGAACCGACTGTCCCAAGCTCCGCGTTGGCCGCAAAGTTGGTCACGCTGGAATCGAAACTGGTTCCGACCACCAAATGATTGTTGTGACTGAACAACTGGTCGGTATTAGTTGCCTGCAGCGAGACGCCCGTCGTAGTCGAGTGGGTCGTCGTCCGATCAATCTCCCCCAGCACGGCGCTGGGATCGAAGGGATTGGCGAGCTGGACCCCATTCAAGCCATTTGCGGGCGTGCTGCCATTGCCAAAGCAAAGCTGCATCGGGTTGGCTATGCATGGTTGAGTGCCGGTCGGGTTGCCGTCAACTATGTTCTGGTTAAAAACCCTGGCATGGGCGGAGCCTTCGATTGTCCAGGTCGGCGTTGCCTCGATTTTCCCGATAAGATTGACATAGCCAACGCGGTTTTCCGAGGTTTGGGGCGTGGTGTATGTCGCGCCCCAATATTGCTGGAGCAATTCGACTGGTACAGTTGCGGTCGCGCCGAAATCATTGTCTGCCACGCCCATATTGACATGGAATTCAGCTTGGTCGTTCTTGGCGCCGATGTCGCCGTAGAACCGGCGAACGTTCGACGCAGAAAAGTTACGAAAGCCGTCGTCGTGCAATCCTTCGAGCGCACCGTACACGGAATAGTTGTCAACCTGCTTGCCCCACTGAACCGAACTCTGGACGCGTCCGTAGGAGCCGACCATCGTATCGATTTCGGCGCCACGGTAGTTGAAGCCGTCCTTCATCTGCACATTGATTGCCCCGCCCAGCGCATTAAGGCCAAAGGCGGGATTGTTGGTCACTACGTTGATGGATCGTATCGCGGCGGTTGGAATCAGATCCCAGTTGACGGTGTCGCCGAAAGCCTCGTTGACGCGTACGCCGTTCTGGTAAACCGCGAGCCCTTGGGGGGTCCCCGACACGGGGGAAGCAACGAAACCGCGAAATTGCACGTCTGGCTGGAATGGATTGCCGGCAACTTCATTGACAACGATGCCCGGCACATACTTTTGCAGCGCATCGCCAATGTTCAGCGACCCAGTTTGCTTGATTTGGTCGGCGTCGACCTGATTGATGCTCGCCGGCACTTTGTCCGGATTAATGCTGGAACTGGCAAGCGGCGTCGTCGAATAGACAAACACCCTCGGCAAGTTTCGAATCTCACGGGAAGCATTTTGATCGCGGCGGGGCTTCGCGTCCTGCTTCGTCGCGGTCACCAGGGTTGGTGGCAGCACGTGAGCGGCGTCGGGCGCGTCCTGGGCGCGAGCACTTTCATCCCTGAAAATCGGGCATATCGATATCAACACAATGAGCAGGAATCGAGCGTCCATTCCTCTCGTCTCATTCCGCTGCGGGTCCGCCGCTCGGGAATGCTAGGAGATCAACAAGCGATCGGGGTCGGGAAATTTAGAACGAGCCATCGGGAAAAAGTCCCGGTCGCATCATCGTGGACTATGCCGGTTGAAATGCCTGGGGTAGCTGGATTCCGCAGGGAACCGTAGCTTCCACGGTGACTCCCTGATTTGTCGATGCCACCGTCATCGTTCCGCCCAACGCCAGTACCCGCTCGCGCATGCCAAGCATGCCGAAACCCTGCTTATGGTCGGCCGCCAAGCCTGCACCATTGTCGCGCACGCTCACAGTGACCGCTTCAGCTCCGTCGCCTCCCGCCAGGGAGGCTGCGGCTGGCTCGATGGTGATATCGACATGTGTCGCGCGAGCGTGGCGAAACACGTTAGTGAGAGCTTCCTGGATGATGCGATAGATCGTCAGTTCCGCCGTTTCGCCGCGTGCGCCGAGTAGGGGCGAAATCGAGGTTTCGATAACGACGCCCGGGTGGGTCTCGCGCCAGAGGCGCATCAGCGCAGCGAGTGCATCGGCCAGCCCGAGTTCCGCAAGTCCCACAGGTCGCAGCCGCTCGAGGACGCGCCGATTGAATTGCTGGAGTGCATTCACCTGATCGAACATCGCGCCGATGTGCTTGCGTAAAGCTTCGAGATCAGGATCGGGCGTGTGGGCCAGTCGTGTCAGCGAGGACGTTTGGGCGCGCAACGCAAATAGGTGGGGGCCAAACTCGTCGTGCAGGTCGCGCGCGATTTCCTTGCGCTCGACATCTTGCAACGACACCATTCGCTCCGCGAGTTGCCGCTTGTCTTCGACGGCCGTGCCGAGGACCGACGCGAGATGATTAAGTTTGCTGCAGATCGCCGCGAGCTCAGGCGGACCGTTGGGGCTGACACGCGTTTCATAACGGCCTGCCTCGATGCCGGTCATGGTGTCCGCGAGTGCTTCGATGGGTTTCAGCGCGCGGCTTACGACTGTCATCGTGATCAGGAAAAGCGCTGCGGCGATCACGGACCCGATCTCGATTTGGGCGACAATACCGTCCCATATCTCGGCGATTTCGTCTGTCGGATGCGAGGTAATGACGAGCGAGCCCAACGATCTTCCGTTCACCACGATCGGCACGCCGACGGTTGTCTGCTCCGGGTGAATAAGAGCCACGAACCATTCGGGGACCTGCGGTTCGACTGAAACATCTGTTGGAGCGTGCGTCGCAGAAGCGCTGACTGGGGCCATCTCGCGGGTGATACTGACATGGCGCAGTTGTTTCAGACCTTCGACAATCTGGTCCAGCCTGGCTTCGGGATCGCGCGCCTCATTGAGGCCTGACACCAAAGTCTCGACGAAGCCGCGCGCGAGCCTGATCACGCTTTGATCCTCGGCCGTCACCCGTGGCGCGGCTTCCAACAAGACCCGTGCGATGTTGATGACCAGACCGAGCGCCATGATGAGCGCCAACAGCGTGTTCAGCCGTCCGCGCAGCGAGAGCTTCTGCCACATCGCCATGTTTCGCTCCGGTCGCAAAACGTTGACAGCCGAAAACAGCGGCTATCTAATCCAAGGTACCTCACTTCCTCTGGGAGGACATAGTGCCAAGGTGCAAGAAGCGAGCGCTGTCGCATACCGCGTCGAACGCTGCGGTTGGCATGCATCGTGTTGCGTTGCAAACTCATTTGCCCGGAATGACGATGGGCCTCCCGGTCGATGCCGATGCGTATCCTGATTGTTGACGATCATCCGATCGTGGCTTCTGGTTGTCGTGCGTTGCTGGCCGGCACCCGGGATGTCACGATCCTGGAAGCGTCGGACGCCGAAAGTGGGGAGAGAGCGTTTGTCACCCAACGACCCGACGTTTGTATCGTCGACATCAATCTGCCAGGGGTTTCGGGCTTCGAGCTGGCCCGGAGAATTATGATACGCGATGGAGCGGCGCGCATCATCATGTTCAGCATGAATGACGATCCCATATTTGCAGCACGCGCCATCGAGGCAGGCGCCAAAGGCTACGTCTCCAAGTCCGGCGACCCCGGCGACTTGATTGAGGCCATTCGCAAGGTGGGCGAGGGCGGGGTATTCCTGCCGCCCGCGATCGCGCAAAGGATCGCATTTGGCGGTCCGGAATTTTCCGAAAACCGTCTTGCGAAATTGACAGCGCGCGAGATTGAGATATTGCGCTTGCTGGGCGCCGGCAAGAGCCTCTCGGAGATCGCATGGCTGGTGCATTCATCTTACAAGACGGTCGCAAATACTTCTTCTGGCATGCGCCAGAAGCTGGGGTTACGTTCATCTTCCGAACTTGTGCGCTTCGCGATCGAGAACCGCCTCGTGTGATATCTAGTCACCACCGGAATGGGCCGTCGCCCGTGATACCAATTGGCGCATTTCATCGCCGATCGATGCCACGACGTCCCTGCTGCGCACTCCCCGTGGCGGCGGCAGCGACTTCTCGGCGACGATGCGTGTCGGCCGGTCGGACAGGAAGAACAAGCGATCCGACAGTTGGATAGCCACGTCCAGATCATGGGTCACGAACAGCGTCGTTACGTTGGTCCGCGTCGTTAATGCCACGAGTTCGTCGTGCAGCCGGGCCGCGACGGCTTCGTCAAGCGACGCAAAGGGTTCATCAAGCAGAAGAAAATCCGGCCGCGCCGCGAAGGCGCGGGCAATAGCGGTGCGTCGTGCAAGTCCCAGCGACAATTCGCCCGGATACCGGGCCAGATGCGAACCGAGGCCCAATATCTCGATCAGCTCCGTCAGGTCAGCGCTGGTATCGCCAACAGGAAGTGCAAGCCGGATGTTTTGCTCGACCGTGCGCCAGGGCAGAAGGCGAGGCTCCTGGAACACCATCCCCAGGCGGCCGTTACCTGGAGAGCGGATCCGACCCCGGAAGTCCGGATCGAGTCCGGCCGCGATCTTCAGGATCGTTGTCTTGCCGCAACCGGAAGGACCGATCAACGTTCCGAACGAGCCTGCCTCGAGCCGGAGTTTCAGGCCACGAACGACCTCAACCGGCGTGCCATCGGCCGATAGGTAGATCTTCGATTCGATGCAAAGTTCAAGCGGGGCGGCGTCGCCAGCGATTTGCACGTCGTTCAAGCGGTTGCACCAGATAGCCTTCGACCACAAGCATAAGCATGATAAAAGAGATCGCATAGCTTAGTATCTGTGTCATGTCGAACAGTGAGAATGCCGAACCCAGGACGAAACCCACGCCATTCGGGCGTCCGAGCAGTTCGACCACGAGCACGATCTTCCAGACGATCGAGAGCCCGGAACGTGAGCAGGCCGCCAGATACGGAGCCAATTGCGGTATCGTCACGTGGCAGATCCTCGAGAGCCAAGTCAGCTTGAATGCCTTTGCCATCTCGTCAAGTTCGGGATCGAGCGCACGGGCGCCCTCGCGAACGACGACAATCACATTAGGAAGCTTGTTGACTGCCACGGCCAGAATGGCCGCTGTTTCGTTGAGGCCAATCCAGACGTAGGTAAAGATAATCGTCACAAGCGCGGGCATGTTGATCAGCACGATCAGCCATGGATCGGCGTACCGATCGGCGATTTTCCAGCGTCCCATCGCGTAACCCGCGATGATGCCGAGGATCATCGCGATCGCAAAAGAGCAGATCACACGTGCCAGCGTGCAGGCCATCTGAAATGGCAGCTCGCCGGAACGGACCTCAGCGAGAATTGTCGCGCCGACGGTCAGCGGACCCGGCAACAGGCGGGATTGAACCAGTGCCGCTGTAACAGCCCAAACCGCGATCAAGACGGCAAGCGAATAAATCCGCGTCAATGCTCGGTCTCCCGCGGAGAAGTTTGATAGTAAAGGCCAGGATCGAGCTCCTGCAGCGGACCCACAAGTGCGGGGCCGCCAATGCCGGCAAGCGTCTTGAATAGCGCGCGGGCGTCAGCCTGTTCCGCCGCTATCGTCCGCCGCGGCATCCCTGCTCGGGTCTGGTCGCGAAAAGCCTCGAATGTACGTTCATCTTCCGCCTTCATCAGTGGCCGCAGCGCGTCCCATTCCTCATCGGATTGCCGCATGATGTCGTTGGCATGTTGCGCAACCGCGATAAAGTGATCGATCGTGCTTTGGTGATCGGCCACAAAATCTTCAGAAAAGGCGTAGCCGATCAGCGCGACCGGCTCCTTGAGCCCGAGAGCAACCTCTGCATCCCGCACGTCGAGCAGGCGACGATAACCCTGAGCCTCCAGCCTGGCGCAGAAGTTCCAGTAATTTAGGCTTGCCTCGGCTTCTCCCTGTAGCAGTTTTTGGAAAATCAGGGGCGGAGCGCCGTACTGGAGTGTTGCATCATGTCTGAGATCAATTCCCTCGCGGGTCGCGGCGGCCTGGACAATAAGCCAGCTTTTATCGAGCGGGCCGCCAGCAACGGCGAGGACCCCACCCTTGAGATCGCCGATGCTTCGCAGCGGTGAATTCGCCCTTACCATGACGGAGCCGACCGCACTGGAATAGGGATAAAACAGCAATTTAGCGCCAAGCGCCCGCGCACGCGCGATCCAAAGCCAGTCGACGATAGCAAGATCGACCGAACCGCTGTTAAGAGCGAGTTTGCCCGCATCCGGCGAGGCGTATTCGCTGACCTGCAGATCCAGACCAGCCCTTGACGCGAGGCCATGGCGGCGGATCACGTCCAGTTGCCAGGCGAAGGTGCCGGTCTTTTGCAGACCTATTCGCAAGGTCTCGCTGGCCAGCGCTGGAGTTATCTCAACGAGCAGACAAAGCGTCAGGAAAATTCTGAACATTAACGATGTTTCCGGGCATCCGAGTTTGTTTCGAAGCAAAATAGATCGCGGGTTCGACGACAACCCCCAACGCGGGTCATTCTTGCGTGAAAAATTCACGACCACAAGCCGAAACTCCTTCAACGATTCGTTCGAGCACAGAGTGGAGATTTCCAATACCGCGCTGCAAATTGCTACGAATGCGGCTTGAAGTATGACTAGGATGCGGCCATGGCGGAGTTCAAGTCACCGGAGGGTTTGGTTGCGCCGACAAGATGGTCGGCAAGATATTGCCTAGTGCTGGCACTAGCGATCATCCCAACCGAAGTCCGCACCGAAACAATCGATACCGAGCACCTGTTCGGATTCACCATAGGAAGCGATGTGGGCGAGGTCGGTGAAAAAGAGATAGAAAGTTCCGCTACCGGACGATTTGGAAAACAGACCGGAACGTATAATGCGGCCTCGGGAACGTTGTCGGCGGAAGCGGTGCCGATCGCAAATCTCAGGACCGAGATTACCGCCGAGGTCCTCGGTTATTCCATTGCTAACGTCGGCGGATTGGCCGACCAGCGGTATGTCGCATTTGGAGGTCTGTCCACCGACATCCGCTATCGGTTCCTTGATCGCGCTACCTCGCCATTCGGCTTTGCGATAGGTGCCGAGCCACGTTGGGGGCGGGCCGATGACGTGACCGGTGAACCCGCTAACCAATATGGCGTCGACTTTGTTGCTGCGGCCGACTGGGAGCCGATCCATGATCGAGTCGTTGCGGCTTTCAACCTGCTTTACGAGCCCGAAACCACGCGTTTGAAATGGACTGGCACCTGGTCGCAGCAATCGACCGCGGGCGTGGCGATCGGCGTGATGACGCAGATAAAGCCGGGGCTCTTTGCCGGCGGCGAAGCGCGCTATCTGCGCGCATACGAAGGGCTAGGTTTGGAATCGCTCGCCGGGCAAGGCCTCTTCATCGGGCCTACGTTATATTTGCGACTTCCCAAGAAGGCCTGGATCGCGCTCGCCTGGAGCGCCCAGGTTGCCGGCCAGGCGACTACTTCAGTGGGTTCGCTCGATCTGGTCAATTTCGAACGGCGTCAGGCGCGCCTGTTGTTCGGTGTCAACTTTTGAGCCCACGCTGTCCGCTTCTACTTGACGCAATCCTTCAGATTTTTCTCCTCGATCGAAAAGACCAAACCTTCCTTCACCTCGATATTCGGGACCACGCAAGTCCGTCCGCTCTTATCGACAAACCTGACGTCGTATACGCCGGGGGGTGTGCCGGTGATTTTCAGGCGCTCGTCATGATCGACGGCATGATCGGGATCGTTGTCGGCCTGATTCCGGCCCCAGTCGTTCTTCCCGGCGGGCGAAAGCTGCACGGAAGTGATGGTATTGGCAGTCAGATTCCAGAACCGGGTGTCTTTCGCCAACGCGCTCATCGGAAGCAGCGTTGATACGAGGATCGCCAAAGCCGTTTCCTTGGTCATTTTTGCTCCATTCCTAATTTCCCGGGAACGCAATTGATATAAACCGATTTATCAACAGAACGAAGGCATTGAAATCCGCATGCTTGTCGCAAAGTGTGTATTCACCATGGAGGAGCGACGATGACGGTGCCCTCTGGGATTCTCGCGATAGTCTTGACCATTGCCTTTATCGCCGCCGGCGGGGCGGGCACAGCCTGCGCCGCTTCTGCCGCGGCGATCTTTCCGTTTGAGATTTTCGACACCAGCGGCGAGGCCCCGCAATCCGACCTGAACGAACGGCTTGCAATGGCAACGCGGGTGTTGTCGGAAGCCCTCGAAAAGACCGGTCGTTATTCACCTGTCGATCTCGGGCCGTTCAGCGCGGCGGTTAAGGCGACCGCACCTCGTTACCAATGTGGAGGTTGCTTTCTGTCTGTTGCGCGCAAGGCCGGCGCTGCTGTCGCCGTCGTACCCGTTGTTCACAAGGTTTCGTCGCTGATCTCGTCGATGGACATTTGGATCATCGACGCTTCCAGCGGAGCTGGGGTCGCGCACCTCGGCGGCCAGATTCGTGGTGACACCGCCGAAGCCTACGAGCACGGCGTGCGGTTCCTGGTCAGGAACCGGCTGCCGGAGGAGGATCCTGCGGACAACGGCGCAGCAGCGAAATAATCGGACGAACCCGATCGCCAATTATGTATTCAAACGCGCCGCGTGCCAGCGCAGGTGAGCTTCCATGAATGTCGATACGAAGTAATAGCTGTGGTCATAGCCAGGCTGGCGACGAAGCACGAGAGGAATCTCCGCATGCGCACACGCTTGCTCCAGCAATTCGGGGCGAAGTTGTTCGGTCAGGAATGGATCGGCGTCACCAACATCGACCAGAAAACCGGGAAACCGCGCACCATCTTCGATCAATGAAACCGTGTCGTACTTGCGCCAGGCATCGCGCGCCTCACCAAGATATCCGCCCAGTGCCTTCATTCCCCACGGTACTTGTGACGGAGCAACGATTGGCGAAAAAGCGCTGGCGGCCTGGTAACGGTCGCGATGGCGCAGGGCAATCGTCAGGGCGCCGTGTCCGCCCATCGAGTGACCGAGAATCGATTGCCGTTTGAGATCGGATGGAAAGTGGTCGGCGATCAATTCAGGCAATTCTTCGGTCACATAGCTCCACATGCGATAGTTGGTTGCAAATGGTGCCTGCGTGGCATCGACATAGAAGCCCGCGCCAAGCCCGAAATCGTAAGCGCCGGCGGGGTCACCGGGCACCCCTTCGCCTCTGGGACTGGTGTCGGGCGCGACAAACATCAAGCCCAATTCGGCGCAGGCTTTGCGAAACTCGCCCTTTTCCGTAACGTTGGCGTGGGTACAGGTGAGGCCGGAGAGATACCAAACCACCGGAAGTTTCGCGCCGTCTTTGTGCGGCGGAACGTAGACCGAAAAGGTCATAGCGGTTCCAGTTTCGCGGCTGGAGTGCTTGTAAGCACCCTGCACACCACCGTGTGATTGATTCAAGGAAACGGTTTCGAGGGTCATGATTTGAGGGCTCCGGCGCCGCAACGACACGAGGATGGCAACGGGTCAAAATGGTTGCAAGCACAACCTGGCGATGAGCGCCACTGTTGCGATGCATTTTTGTCGATATTTTGAAACGGCAATGTGAATTGGACGTATTATCATCAAACACCGCTAGAACAGGAGGGCAGATTGATCGAAATCATCCTGACTGTCTGTGCCATCGCCAATCCCGCCAACTGTGAGGAGAGGTATCTTCAATTCGGCTGGGAAGGGTCACTGCAACAGTGCATGATGGCCGCACAGCCCTATATAGCCGAATGGATTGGTCAACATCCTGCCTGGCGGGCCGCAAAATGGAGCTGCGACTATCCCGGCAGCAAGAAGAGAAAGATTTGACCTGACGCCGCTATGGGGAGCGCTTCAATTCGGACCGAAGGCGACCCCCCAGGGCAACTCGCCGACCTGAATCGTCTTGATAACCCGCAAGCGCTGCACGTCGATTACCGAAACGTCGTTGGAAACGCCGTTTGCGACCAGCAAATATTTCTCGTCCGGCGTAAATGCACCGTGCCAAACCCGTTGACCGACCAGCAGGTATTTCAGGACGGCGTGGGTGATACCGTCGACCACCGCCACCCGATTTGCAGGTCCGAGATCGATGAAGCCGAGCTTGCCATCTCGGGTGATATTGATGCCGACGGGCTGGATCGCCTCGGATCGAAGGCCCGGAATCTCGAACGCGACCGTTTGCTTGAGCTGGCGTGTCGCCGGATCGATGATCGCAAGGCCGCCGCCGATTTCAGAGGTCACCCATAACTCCGATCCGTCAGCCTTAAATGCGGAAAAGCGCGGGCGAGCTCCGACGAGTAGGTTACCTGCGATCTGGCGGGTTGCAGTGTCGATGAAATGGACCATGCTCGTTGTTTCGGACGTGCATATCAGGATCTTGGAATCCGGGCTGACCGCCATGCCTTCGGGCTCAACACCAACCGACACTTGGCCTATCGATGCGCGCTTCTCCAGGTCGATGACTGTCACCATCGCATCATTCTCATTTGCGACGTAAAGGATCTTGCCCGCCGGATCGAGCGTGAATTGCTCGGGATCGGGGCCTGAAGGTAGTTCGCCGACTACGGTCAGGCTCTTCGTGTCAATGACCTGGATGACGTCGTCGTCGCCCAACGCAACATAGACTAGTCTACCATCCCGGGAGACTTCGATGCCGCGTGGTCTCTGTCCGGTCTTGATGGTTGCAATCGTCTCCATCTTGTCGGTGTCAATGACGGAAACCGTATTGCTCTTCTCGTCGGAGACATAGGCGAGAAAGGCGAGGGCAGGATCAACTGACAAAGAATGAGCGATCAGCGCAAAGGCGGACACCGCAAACCAGCGCAAATCGAGCATGTGGCTTTCTCCAGACGTCACAACGACAATTCGGCGGCGGCAGCCGCCGGGAAGCCCGGCTTAATAGACCATCGATTGAGCGCGACCTGGTTTGGCAAATCGTTGCCCTTCATCGCTGATGGAGTATCTTGACCTGCGCACGCAAGTGTAAAGGAAAACCGAGCGAAGCTGGTAGCGATGCATGAACGTAATGTTGCGTTGCACCGAGCCGTCGGTTCTGTCGTCACTTTGGAGACACAAATTGCTGCGGGTTTTGGTTGCTGTTTGCGCACTGCTGGTTTCGAGCGGAACGGGCCTGTCGGCCGACCAGCAGCTCGAAATCAAGCTCGGCTACCTCCGCCAGAAACCCTCCAAGATCAGGATATCGCTGATTGATGTACCAGCGGCCAACGACGGTCTCGCCGGCGCCCAATTGGCCACCGAAGACGACAATGCCACCGGACACTTCCTCAATCAGCATTATACTTTGGTCGAGAGAGTACTTGGCGAGAATGACGATCCGGTCGCGGCAATGAATGCGCTTGCCGACCAAGGTGTGTCTTTTATCGTGACGAGCCTCGATGCCGATCGGCTACTGAAGCTCGCCGATGCCGGCAGCGCGCGTGGGGAGACATTGATCAACGCATCCGCATTGGACGAACGCCTGCGGGAACAGGATTGTCGCGTCAACGTCATACATGTTGCTCCGACGCGCTCGATGCTCGCCGACGCGCTTGCGCAATATTTGGTCTGGAAGAAATGGGACAAATGGGTGCTGCTCAAAGGCTCGCACGAAAAGGATGTTTTGTTCGCTGAAGCATTGCGCCATGCTGCGACCCGATTCGGTGCGAAGATCGTCGAGGAGCGGGACTTCAAGGATAACGTCGGTGCGCGACGCACCGACAGCGGTGTTGCTGAAATCCAGCGGCAGATGCCGGTGGTGACGCAAGGATTACCGGCCCACGACGTGCTTGTAGCTGCGGATGAAAGCGAGGTTTTTGCCGGCTATTTGCCGTTTCGGACATGGGATGCCCGGCCGGTCGCTGGCTCGGCCGGACTCGTGCCCGTCTCGTGGAACGCTGCGTTCGATCAATGGGGCGCCGTGCAATTGCAGAACCGTTTTACAAAGGAATTTCAACGCTCGATGACTTCGCAGGACATGCAGGCCTGGACCGCCGTTCGAATGATAGGCGAAGCGGCGGTCCGAACCGGTTCCGCCGATTCCGGCAAGATGCTCGCCTACATCAAGAGCCCGGAATTCTCCCTCGCGGCTTTCAAGGGGCAGAAGCTCACGTTACGCGACTGGAACTTGCAACTGCGGCAGCCGATTTTGCTGTTCGACGGCAGAAACACCGTATCGGTATCGCCCCAGGAGGGTTTCCTTCATCAGGTATCGGCGCTTGATACCCTCGGCCTTGATCGCCCCGAAACGAGGTGCAAGCTGAAGTGACGCAGCATTTTTCGGCACGAAGTTTGCTTCGACAAGCTCGCCGGAAAACGCGGGAGAGCTTGGATGAAGCTGCATTTCATCCTATTTTTTGGCATTTTCGGTTATCTGATTGTGGCTGTGAACGCTCGTGATTTGGGGCAATGGGACGCCGTAGACCCCGAAATCCGGCAATGGTACCAGGCCCTGATGCAGCCGGACGCTCCAAATGCGTCATGTTGCGGCGAAGCCGACGCCTACTGGGCTGACGAAATCCACGTCAGAGATGGCAAAACCTACGCGGTGATTACCGATGACCGGCTCGATGAACCGCGCGGCAGGCCTCACGTCGAAATCGGATCGGAGATTGAAATTCCGAACAATAAACTCAAGTGGGACAAAGCGAATCCAACCGGTCACGGCATCGTATTCCTGAGCCGCACCCAATACGTATTCTGCTACGTTCAGCCCGGCGGAGTCTAACGGATTGAGGGGCGCACACGTGTACCGTCGTTTCCGATGGGGCAACACGTGCCTGCGGACGCGACCGAGGGCTGACAGCACCAGTCGCAACTTTCTGCGAAAATACGCGGCGGCTATTTTAAAAGCCGCAAGAGAGCTTTTCCGGCTCTGGTGTCCAATTCTTTGGCGTCCAATGTTCCATCATGATCTTGGTCTGCGGCAGCGAAACGCTTTTCGACCAACGCGAGATATTCATCCTTGGTGAGGGTGCCATCGTGGTCAGGATCGGCGGCGGCCAACTCCCGCGGTGTCAATCTGCGAGCCAACTCATGTTTGTCCAGCGTGCCATCATGGTCGCGTTCCAATTTGCCAAACGACGCTGATGCCGCATTTTTCGCCTCGGCGAGATCGATCGTGCCATCGCCATCCGCATCGTACATTCGGATCGGGCCGAAACGGCGGGATTTTGCCAAGGCCGGTAACCCGCTGACAATCAAGGCACCGGTGAGAAGTGTGAGAACTAAAGAGCGGCGTGATCTCATGACTAAAGCCTTTCCTGGTTCCGACCTGCACAGCGCAACCCCGGTTCTGAAAGCGTGTCGCTTAACCCAAAAGGATCCCTTCCGATCTCGTGGACCACCGCACAGATGCGTCCACGATCGCATCGTCCAGGCGATTGCAATCTACAACGTATTTTTCGCTAAGCTAAGACTTGCATGAGAAATCGCGAAAATTAGCCGCTTCAATGATCCGGGCTTGGCTTCCTTTGCGACTTCCCGGATCGAAACCTTTTCCAAGAGAGAAATAGCTTTGTCCAGGAAAGAAATGTCGGCTGTCAGGCCTGGCACGCAGGTGTTCGACCTCGATCGCCTGTACTTGCGCGACGTCGCGTGTGGCTCTAGGTTGTACTTTGGCGTTGAGTTGGCGCCATACTTGGGAGGATGGAATGACCTGGAAGACTCCGAAAATTGTTGAAGTGCCGGTGGGCATGGAAATCAACATGTACGCCTGCGCAGCGCGCAAATAGATCGCATCGAAACGATCGGCCCGGCTCGATTGGCAATTCTTGCGTCGAGCCGGGGCAGGTGTCCAGCCAACGACCTCAAAATATTGGACCGACGCCAGACCGCCCTTTGGGCGTCAAGCGAACCAAAATTATGCCGGGACCTGGCGGTCGGGCATCCTGATACCCCGCCCTCATTGAGTTCGTGAGCCGGCCATGTGCGAGAGAGCGTGCGTAGGCAGGCGCGTGAGGATAGCGTCTGCTCGTCGCACCAAGCGGAAGTTCTATTCGCAAGGAAAGTCCGGGGAAAAACCACCGTGCTGCGCTTTGTAAATCGCAGATGGAACAACTCCGAAATACTTCCGGAACACGCGGCTGAAGTGTGACGAACTCGAAAAGCCCCACGAAAATGCGACGTCTGTGATGGTCTTTCCCGCCAGGGTCTCCAGCTCGTGGCGGCAGTTCTGCAACCTTGCGTGCCTGATATAGTCGCTGATGGTGGTACCCCGGTCACTGAACAACATGTGTAGATAGCGCTTGGTGCAATTCAGTGCTGCTGAAATCTGGTCGATAGACAGCTCCGGGTCGCGCAGATGTTCGCGGATGAAGAACCGCGCCCGGACATACATCGCCTCGGGCCCGACAGCGAACAACGCGTCGGGTTCGCGCAGCGGCAACAGCAGGAGGTCGATCAGCGAATCGGCGACGCCGATCGCGCTGTTCGGAGACAGCTTGGTCGCTTCATCGAACGCGGCATGGACAAAATTATAAGCGATCCGGCCGGTGCCGGCGCGCGCCGAGAGTTTGAAAGGCGACATCTTCGCCAAGCGGAAGCCGCGTTCCCGCAGCAATTCCTTCGGCACAATGACGACCTCGTGTCGAGTCAACGTCGGGCTGACTATCGTGTGTGGACAGGATACATCGTAAGCCAGACAGTCACCGGGCATCAGCTCGATGTGGCGGCCACCCTGCTCAAAATGCGAAATCCCGTAAGTCTGAAAAAGTATTTTGACGAACGGATGACCGCCCAATTTTGCGAGCGAGTCAGTATGCGCGAGCCGATGCTGGCTCGCCTCGATCTGACAGAGCTTTAGCTTCGACACCGTCGTGTAGTTGATCCGGCCTTCGAATGACGATGCCTCCAGCGGATCGACGTCGAATTGGCCGCAAAGATCGGTCAGTGCATCTGACCAACATTGGATCTGCTTCTTTGGCGCCAATCCTGAAGTGCTGAGTGAGTGCACCGTGTCGGACATTATCCAGCCACCAATTCGAGATCAGAACATAGCCGCTTGCCGCGAGAGGCCTCAGGGCACGACAGAGCGGTTTTTGCCTCAATCTAAGGCGATCATTGGGGTTCGAGCAGCACGCCTCTCGATACCCTTTGATAATCCTCCGACTTAGTTTCAGCGCCGTCAAGGGAAACCTCAACCAACGGTACGCGCGTTCCAGGTCGATGGATTGGGACAAAACGGCTGACGCTGTGCAGCATGGAGTCGCACCGCCAGCGAAAATCACGGGCGCCCGTCAAAAAGGTTCGCTGTGTTTCGCTTTCGCGCAAACGCACTTCTCTCTTGGGCAAGTTTCCTATTTCCGAACGGGGTAGGGATACAGCGAAGAAAACCGAAAAAGTGGACCGTTTTTACGGAACCCGTCGCTAACAACTGGGAGGATTACTATGCGCAAGGTGCTACTCGCTACCGGTATTGGCCTGATGGCCATGCAGGGATCGGCGTTGTTTGCCGACGAGGCATTGGAGAAGTTGGCCAAAGATCCCAAGCAATGGGTGATGCAGCAGGGCGACGACGCCAACACGCGTTTCTCGAAGCTCAGTCAGATCAACGCCTCCAACGTCAAGAAGCTGCAGGTGGCCTGGACGTTCTCGACCGGCGTGCTTCGCGGTCACGAGGGCGGTCCGCTGGTGGTTGGCGACACGATGTATGTGCACACGCCGTTTCCAAACACGGTCTATGCGCTGGATCTGAACAATGATGGCAAGATTCTCTGGAAATATGAACCCAGACAGGATCCGAACGTCATCCCGATCATGTGCTGTGACACGGTCAACCGAGGCGTCGCCTACGCCGACGGCAAGATTTTCCTGCATCAGGCCGATACGACGCTGATCGCGCTCGACGCCAAGACCGGGGCGAAGGTCTGGTCGGTGATGGATGGCGAGGCCGGTAAGGGCCAATCCGGCACGGACGCTCCGTTCGTGTACAAGGACAAGGTTCTGGTGGGCGTTTCCGGCGGCGAATTTGGCGTCCGTGGCTGGGTAAGCGCTTACAATATCAAGGACGGCAAGCTGGTCTGGCGCGGCTATTCAGAGGGGCCGGACTCCGACACGCTGATCGACCCTGTCAAGACCACTTCACTCGGCAAGCCGGTCGGGCCTAATTCATCGACATCCACCTGGCAAGGCGATCAGTGGAAGATCGGCGGCGGCGCCACGTGGGGTTGGTATTCCTATGATCCGCAGTTGAACCTCGTCTACTACGGTTCGGGCAATCCCTCGACCTGGAACCCGGTGCAACGTCCCGGTGACAACAGGTGGTCGATGTCGATTTGGGCGCGCGATCTCGATACCGGTGCGGTCAAATGGATTTACCAGATGACACCGCATGACGAATGGGACTTCGATGGCGTCAACGAAATGATCCTGACCGATCAGACCATTGGCGGTGCTCCGAGGAAACTGCTCACCCATTTCGACCGTAACGGCTTCGGCTACACGCTTGATCGCGCCACCGGCGAATTGCTGGTCGCGGAAAAATTCGATCCGGTGGTGAACTGGGCAACCAAGGTCGATATGGACAAGTCGTCCAAGACCTACGGCCGTCCGCTGGTCGTTGACGCCTATTCGACGCAGCACAACGGCGAAGACAGCAACTCCAAGGGCATCTGCCCTGCAGCGCTTGGCACCAAGGACGAACAACCTGCGGCCTACAGCCCGGACACGCAGTTGTTCTATGTCCCGACCAACCATGTCTGCATGGACTATGAGCCCTACAAGGTAGCCTATACCGCCGGTCAGGCTTACGTCGGTGCCGCCGTGGCGATGTACCCGCCCAAGGGCGATACCAACATGGGCAATTTCATTGCCTGGGACGGCAAGAGCGGCAAGATCGTGTGGTCCAACAAGGAGCAGTTCTCTGCGTGGGGCGGCGCGTTGGCGACCGCCGGCGGCGTCGTCTTCTATGGCACGCTTGAAGGCTATCTGAAGGCGGTCGATGCCAAGACCGGCAAGGAACTCTACAAGTTCAAGACCCCGTCCGGCATCATCGGCAACGTCATGACCTATGAACACGGCGGCAAGCAATACGTTGCCGTGCTTTCCGGCGTCGGTGGCTGGGCCGGCATCGGTCTTGCGGCCGGTCTGCTTCAGCCTGAGAACGCCGCCGCCTGGCATGGCGCGGTTGATCAGGGCAAGTTGCCGCCAAAGGAAAAGACCGTCGATACCGCAGGCCTCGGCGCCGTCGGCGGCTACGCGGGCCTGGCGTCCTATACCTCGCTGGGCGGGACGTTGACCGTGTTTGCGTTGCCGAGCGAGTAGGAGCGGCACTACGCTGAGAAAGCGTCAATCGGCGCGCCGCAGTCTCGCCGCGCGCCGATTTTGTTTCAATTCCGCAAGAGGATGGTTTAGGTGAATGTCGGTCGTTGGAAATTCGTGCTCGTTATTCTGGCGAGCGCTCTTGCCGGCGAAACCGCATGCGCTGACGGATCGGGCGATCCCGCAGTAGCTTCATCCGACAACGGCAAGTATGCCGACAAGGACGGCAATCCGACTTACAAGATCAGTGCGGACGGGACCGTCGACTGGTACACCTTCTCCGGCTTTCGGCGCTATCATTCAGATTGCCATGTCTGTCATGGACCCAATGGCGAGGGATCAAGCTATGCACCCGCGCTGGCCAATTCAATGAAGACGCTCAGTTACGTCGACTTCAACGAGATCGTCACCAACGGCCGCAAGAACGTCGATGCCGCCAACGACAAGGTCATGCCGTCGTTCGCCTCGAACGTAAATGTGATGTGCTACCTCGACGATATCTATGTGTATTTGCGCGCGCGCGCCAACGATGCCATTCCGGGTGGTCGGCCTCCCAAACATGAAGACAAGCCAGAAGCTGCCAAGCAAGCCGAAACCAGTTGCACGGGGATCAAATGACTGCGTGGGAAAGTTGTGAATGAGCGCGGCGACGGGGACGACATGTTTTACGGGGTAGAAGAGCGCAAAAGGAGTATGGGATGAAAACACGTGCCGCTGTTGCGTTCCAGGCAAAGAAGCCGCTTGAAATTGTCGAGTTGGATCTTGAGGGTCCCAAAGCCGGCGAGGTTCTTGTCGAAATTAAGGCGACCGGGATTTGTCACACCGACGCCTACACGCTCGACGGATTCGATAGCGAAGGAATTTTCCCGTCGATCCTCGGACACGAAGGTGCTGGGATCGTCCGCGAGGTGGGAGCTGGCGTCACCTCGGTGAAGCCCGGTGACCATGTTATCCCGCTCTACACACCCGAATGCCGCCAATGCAAGAGTTGCCTGTCCGGCAAGACCAATCTTTGCACTGCCATTCGGGCGACGCAGGGCAAGGGCCTGATGCCCGATGGTACGACGCGATTCAGTTACAAGGGCGCGCCAATCTTTCACTATATGGGCTGCTCGACTTTCTCGAACTTCACAGTGCTGCCGGAGATCGCCGTTGCGAAGATCCGCCAGGACGCACCGTTTGACAAGAGCTGCTACATCGGCTGCGGCGTGACGACCGGTGTCGGAGCGGTGGTCAACACTGCCAAGGTCACGCCGGGCGCCAACGTCGTTGTGTTCGGCCTGGGCGGCATCGGGCTCAACGTCATCCAGGGCGCGAAAATGGTCGGCGCCGACAAAATTATCGGAGTCGACCTTAATGGTTCCAAGGAGGAATGGGGCCGCCGGTTCGGTATGACGCATTTCGTCAACCCGTCCAAGGTCGATGGCGATATCGTTCAACATCTCGTGGGATTGACCGATGGTGGGGCGGATTTCACCTTCGACTGCACCGGCAATACCACCGTGATGCGACAGGCGCTGGAGGCCTGTCATCGCGGTTGGGGTGTGTCGGTAATCATCGGAGTGGCGGAAGCTGGCAAGGAAATTTCCACCCGGCCGTTCCAGCTCGTGACCGGCCGCGTCTGGAAGGGCACGGCCTTCGGCGGCGCGCGGGGCCGTACCGACGTGCCGAAAATCGTCGACTGGTACATGGGCGGCAAGATTCAGATTGATCCGATGATTACCCACGTTCTCAAGCTCGAGGAGATCAACAGGGGCTTCGATCTGATGCACGAAGGCAAGTCGATTCGTTCGGTCGTCGTGTTCTAAAGCGTGTTCCAACTCAAAACGTCAAACACAAGGGAGGATCAGCCTATGACTGTTCACATCCATCCGTCGGTTGACAACGGAGTTAAGAAAGGTTCGGGTAATTTTGCAGGCGGGACCCTTGTCTGCAAATGCAAGGACAAGCCCGTCAAGGTCGGCATCAAGGGCGACGTTGCTCACAATCACGCCTGCGGCTGCACCAAGTGCTGGAAACCTGCCGGCGCCACGTTCTCGGTGGTTGCTGTCGTCCCGCGCGACAATGTCACTGTCCTTGAGAACGGCGACAAACTTCACATCATCGACGCTTCGGCGGCCATCCAACGGCACGCCTGCAAGGTTTGCGGCACGCATATGTTTGGCAGAATCGAGAACAAGGGTCATCCGTTCTATGGTCTGGATTTTATCCACCCCGAGCTTTTCACGGAAGCCGGTTCGGCAGCCCCGGCATTTGCGGCTTTCGTGTCCTCGGTGATCGAGTCCGGCGTCAACCCGTCGGACATGAGCGGGATCAGGTCGCGCCTCAAGGAGCTTGGGCTTGAGCCATACGATTGTCTGTCCCCGGCGCTGATGGATGCGATCGCCACGCATGTGGCGAAATCCAAACCCAAGGCCGCCTGAAGGGCCGACCTTGCGTAAGCACCAGCTCCGGTGGCGCTGGCCACCCGCTGGTGTTTGCGACCATTTTTGACCCGTTGCCATCTTCGCGTCGTCGCGGCGCCGAAGCCGTAAAATCATGACACTCGAAACCGTTTCATTGAACCGATCGCACGGTGGTGTGCAGAGTGTTTACAAGCACTCCAGCCGCGCATCCAGCTCTGATGGTTTCGCCTTCCCCTGAGGGATAGGATTTTGGAAACGTAGGCCATGATCGGCTACGCCGCCACGAGGACAATGGTGCAATCCTTGCCTTTAGCTTCGCTCCGAAATTTTGGATGAACGTTGCACATGATGGAGGCTGCGCACGTTCCCTTCGCTGTAACGCGCGCTATGCGATGATGGCCGCGTGGGTAGTGCGAAACAACCGAGCCCCAGAACCGGCTCGATCCCCAGGGCCGCCGGCACGGCGATGGTATGCGTCCAGATGGATCATCCCGACGAGACGTCCTGAACCGGCAAGGCCGGAATAACATCCGCAGCGTATCCACAGGCTAAAGGGCGGGAATACGTGCGATCCAACCGCGAACTGCAAGACTGGCAAAAATGCCATCGCTCGATTTTCCGTGTCTTCTCCGCAACAAAGAGCAAGCCAGGCAACGACTCGCGCATCCGCCCCGAGGCGGCTTCGGGCGACCTCCTCGGACAAGCGCATGCGGATGAACATTTTCCGCGATGCTTCCTACCAGGAGTTCTACCTAGCTGGCCTCACGCCCGCGCTCGCCACCGGCGACGAGGAAGGGCTGCCATCAGCGAAACATTGATTCTTCTGCACCCCGCCGATTGGTCAAACTCTTCAGCGAACTTTTGGTCGGATGGCCGGTACCACCCACGATGATGGCACTCGCCGATCAGTTGATCGAATAGGCGACGCGGTGTCCGAGCCTGGCACCCTTCGGACATGCACGGACAGCCTGACGATGTCTGCTCCCGGGGATCTTCTTGCAAAAGTTTTTTGGGGGAACCCCTGTCATCGGATTTTGCGCGATCATTTCAACGCGGACGGGATCGAGGGGCAATCTTCTGACGAGCACCCGCGGCGATCAATTCCGGGCGACAAGTCTAACAACGATGATCTGCGATCAATGCGCGGACTTTGGTTTTCCCGGCTACTCGCCCCATGGCTTGCGGCACTTGGCCGGAGCTGCGCTGGCAGAGGCAGGCGCCACACTGGAGCAAATCAAATCGATCTTGGGTCATCTGACCGACGACGAGGCCCGCAAGTACATTCAGCAGGCCCGGCGCAAGGTGATGGCGGCCGATGGCATGAAACTTTGGGAAGTGTCCAAGAGCGGGCGATGACGGCAAGCGAAGGAGGCCGCCAACTGAGGCGGCCCAGCGGGCAACAAGAACAAGCCGAGCGGTACGAACAGGGCCAGAACACGAAGTGACAAACTTGTCTCGTGAGACAGTGGAAAACCCATTGATTTCATTGAGTAATGGCGGAAGGGGTGTCCCGTCAACCCCATTGAAAGCTTTGCAACATTCCCGACCCGCAAAGCCAAAGCTACGGTCCAAGCTACGGGCAGGGTAGGGCTACTGAATCCCCGTTTGCCGTGACTTGGGCAAGCGCTTCGCAGAGTAGATTTTCAGAATAGCCCGCCGTGATTCTAGGAAGGCTGCTGGTGCGGTTTAACCTCGGAAGCTGGGTGGCGGAAGCCGTCACCCTCCCAGTCGTCCATATCGGCGAGCCTCCTCCAATAGTCAGCGATGCTCATGAGGCGCTGGAACTCGTGGGTATCAGGTTCTTGCCAGCCTTGCTCGCTAGAGTCGTTCGGCCCAATTCCTGAAATCTGGTCCTTCGGACAACACGTCCCCCCAAATCTCGACCCAATAGGATGGGTCGCTGGGCGGACGGATAGGTTCAACTAGTTCAAAGAGCCTAGGATTGGCCGGCTGTCGCGCCGGTCGACCGGCACCAGCGTAGGGCACGCCGCTTAAGTTTGGACCGCGGCGGCAATCTGTACCGAGCCGTTCAATTGAATGTGTGATCCGGAACGATGCATCGACGGCTAGATTGGAATCGCCTGTACTTGGCGGTGTCGAGTGCAGGGAACACCCGAACGTGAACAAGCCCCCTTCCGTCGGGAGTTCTGATTAGGACGGCCTCAGCTTGCCCCCATGCTGGGGCCGTCTCTTTCGGCGTTAGCCCTTTGCCGATTCTGAGAAAGGCCGGTGGTGAGTCCGGGATTTGGGGCTGTAAGGGTGCCGGCCGATCGGCGCACTAGCGGATGGGTTGCCGCGGGCGTCCGACGAAACCATTTTCCAGATCCCGCGAAGTCAGCCTGAAACCGGGATGCGATCCAATCGCCAGCGATCAGACAATGGAGTCGGTCATGTTGGGTTTCATCCTCAGCCTCTTTTATCGCCAGACTTGCAGGGCTTCGCTTTCAGCAATTCGATTTGAGAAGCGGCTCTGGATTTGAGGTGGTACGCCGCCCCGTGTTGCTCAAAAGCATCAACCGGGATGGAACTCGTTTCATGCACCGAAAACCGTTTGACTATGCAAGGGGACAGTCATTCCATTCGAGCAGGGGCTTGCGACGGGTGTAACATGCACGATGAATTCGCGTCCAAAAGCTTCCTAGCCGTGGAACGTTTCCTCGCCGTGAGCGGCGTTATCATGCTCTGCTCTGGCTTGGTCGCTTACGTTTTCGTCTGATGTTTTTGCTTCGTCGCCCGTCTTCGTAGCGAACCTAAAGTCAGGTGGCCGCTAGATTTGTTGTCGGGGCGACCCATGCGGTTTTTAATCACAGCAAGGGACACGTCGGGCCGCGTCATCCTTCGCCGCGAAACAACCGCCACAGCCGTTAAAAAAGGCGTCAGAACTAGCCGAAGACAGATTTCTCGAAATTGAGATTACCGCGCCGGACGGACACCAATATCCGCCGCAGGCGTTTGACCAGCTTCCTCAGGATGGCTGATTGCTCTGCAATCGACGGGCGCGATGCTGCTTGCTCCTGAATGAAACCATTATGTCGGCCCGACGAAACAGACTTGCAACAAAGGTCAGCTATCAGGCGCGCGCTTTTCCAAGAGAGAGGATAATCCGTCAAATGATTGAAGCGGTCGCGATAATCATCGGCCTGTTTAGCGCCGGCATCTTTGCAGCTCATGTAGCCGAAGCTCATCTGAGGGCCGGCGACTGGGTGGGGCGCGCTCGGTCCGTGAGATCGATGTACCGGCAGGCTTCCTGAGTCCGACCTTGCGCTAGATCATGGTCTGGCGTCCGCACGGTCGTCTTATTCTGATAGATGGGCCATTTCATTTTCACCTGCCCGACGATAGGGATGAATGTCCAACATTGGTCGGACGAAGACGATGACGTGCGAGAAAACGAATATGAGGGGATCATCTGCCCCGCCTGCACCAGGCTGCATTTTATCAACCGAAAGACTGGCAAGCTGTTAGGCCAAGATGACGAGTAAGAGCTGGTATCCGCCTCGTCGCTGAGACATTGGACTAGAGGGCGCGGAACCGAAGCCCAGCTAGCAAAACAAAACCCCCGCCGGAGCTGACGCGCGGCGGGGGCTTTTGCGGATGGATGGTTCGAGGGCTAAGGGGTAAACCTTAGATGTCGTCCCAAGGACCCACGCAAAGATCAAATCCAAACGAAGGGCCGTCCACAAGAACAACTTATAGGCAATCGCTACCCTTGTGTATGCAAGACGCGGGGACGGAAGCTCGCCGCCCTCGGCGAAGACGCCCGTTTTTGCCGGTTGCCGACAATGATCCAGTCGGCGACCGATCATCAGGCGAGCTGTCAATACCGCCTACGATTTTAGGCGTGAATCATCGTGGCGTGCTAAGCACACTGTCAGCCTCTTGCATGGTTCGAGTCCTTGCTTGTGGGTTAGGCGCGGCGCGGGAGCCTTCAACCTTCCCGCCGGGCTGCAATTGTGATATCACGAACCATGTCAAAGTTAATTCGTGATTCCAGAAAGTCGAAACCCAAGATTGGCCGCCCCCGGACGACGGGCCCCGGTCAGCCTCAGGTCGTCCGCATGCACGATCAGCAAATCGCTTCGATTGACGCTTGGATAGCAACGCAAGAGGGCGAGGTATCCCGCCCTGAGGCCATCCGCCGCCTGGTCGAGCTCGGGCTGAAGGCGAAAAAGTGAGGGCAACGAAACTACAAGAGCTAGCAGATATGGCGGCGAAGCTGCTGGCGACCGCTAGCGAGCTTCCGCCGGGGACGGAGCGGAGTAACATACTTAAGGAGATCGGGAGATATCGTTCGCAAATCGATTCTCTCCTAAGCGTTGGCAAACAGCCTGCGCGCGAAGGGCGGAGGGCCAATGGAAAATGACCCGGCCGTGGACTGAGACCGAGACTCGTCGCTTGAGGGCGTTGGCCCAAAAGAAGGTTAGTGCCGAGGACATCGCAAAATCCATCCGCCGCCATGCGGGTTCCGTGAAAAAGATGATGCGAGAATTTCGTCTGATCCCGTTGAAAAAGGTGAAGCTCGGGTTGCGCGCGAAGGCAAAATGAATGGCTCTTCTCGCCAAGATCATCGTTTACTGGTGTTGCTTGGCGATAACTCTCGTGTGCGAGATAGCAGCAGTCACGATTTTGGCGGCGCTTTTCACAAACAAGCTTCCGAGCCACTCGGATGCTTGGATGGCAATAGTATTTTTTTCGGTGTTTGGCGTGTTTGCCTGGATAGTTGGTCGCGTTGCGCGGCCGAGTTCAGGCTAAAGCCGAAGGGGAAATAATGAGGCCTCTGAATCCCGAAATTCCAAACCATCACGAACGGCAGTTCATGCAGCACTTGGAGGGCTCTGGCTGGGTGAAGGCACTCACAATGCGTCCGAGCCCCAGAGTCGTTGAAAAGCTGCTCACAAAGGGTTGGATCGAACAGAACCTCATTGAAGGCCAGCTATGCTACCGCGTCACCGATCAGGGTCTCGCTGCGAAGAAGATGCGGGTCTGACGTGTCACGGTATTGCCTCTGACCTGGCTTGCGTTGTGACGATCGCTCAAAAACTTCAGCGCCTGCCCGAATCCAGCCTCATCCCATGCGAGGTCAAATTCATCGCGCAAAAACGTGAACGGCTTAGCGAGAGACTCGCGAAGAAGGGGCGCGACAGAGGCCGTTTCGCTTAACAATATTAGGTCTAAGATCGGAACTCACCTTCAGTGTGTGACCGGTGGATTTCTCAAACTGGGCGCCGATTTCGCCCAGGATGGTTTCGACCGCCCTGGTCGTGCCGAGCCTAATTTCAGCGGCCTCACTTCGCGACACGTGGGGCGCGCTTCTTTCTCGCGCCGACGAGGTGATCGAATAGGTGCGCCAGCCGCAAGCTGGTGCGATCCAGCCGGTGAAAGTCCGGTCCAGGTAAGGAGTAGCGTCCGCTTGGTAGCGAGTGTTGCGTAGCCACTGGCGACAGTGGTTGCGAAGCGTACACAGCAAATGCATGGGGTGTGGGATTGAGCCACGAAAGGTCAGATATCGCAGGGGCCGAGAGTCTCTATTCGCTCGAAGGCAACATGTGCGGCACCGTTAGGCGAGGTGCTGACGCTCTGCCGGGGTCTAAGGCCACATCACGTGCAAAAGGACCGCATCGGAAGCTGGGAGATCTCGGGTCTGACCGGAACGGCATTGCCGTTGCCGGCCCGCATCGGGAAGGTGAGGAGCCGTAGCCGATGATGAACGGACTCGAGAAGTCTGACTCTGCCATAGTAGCTGCGAAGCCGACGAACAAAGCGGAGCGATCCGCCGCGGAGTCGGTGGAGCGAAGGGCAGGGACCAAGGGGAATGCGGGTCAATGAAGCACGCGCTGGACTCTGAGCCAGACAAGCGTGTCACAGGTGTTGGTTCGCATACGGCAACGTTCTGCCGTTGATACCCGAGGTGGGAGAAGCTATGGGGCGGGCGGCGGAGGTCGTGGCACCTTCATCGTCCATACGAACCGATGGAGGTTGCCCGTGGCCCAAGTCAATGATCTCAGCCGAAGCGTGAGCGCGTTTGATCCGATCTCGACCTTAGTGGTGGTCGTCGAGATGAGCAAGGCGAGCTGGCTGGTGAGCGGCGTCGTTCCCGGCGTCGAGCGCCAGCCGTTGAAGAAACTGGAGCCGGATGCGACGGCACTGTTACGATTGATCGAGCGGTGGCGGAATGAGGCGGTGTGTGCTGGCCGGTCGATCAGCCGGATCACGCTGGCCTATGAGGCTGGCCGCGACGGCTTCTGGC
The DNA here is from genome assembly GCA_963722265.1 of uncultured Alphaproteobacteria bacterium. Taxonomy (GTDB): domain Bacteria; phylum Pseudomonadota; class Alphaproteobacteria; order Rhizobiales; family Xanthobacteraceae; genus Bradyrhizobium. The sequence continues at coordinate 1,397,879 of CAVRKR010000009.1, forward strand.
TGGCGCGCTGGCTTATTGCTCGTGGGATCGAGGCGCATGTCATCCATTCGGCAAGCGTTGCGGTGTCACGCGAGCGCAAGCGGGCGAAGACGGATCGTCTGGATGCGGCGATGTTGATGCGCGTGTTGCTGGGATGGTTGCGCGGTGAGCGGGGGCACTGCGGGATGGTGACGATCCCGACGATGGAGGAGGAGGATGCGAGGCGCCCGAGCCGCGAGCGTGAGAGCCTTGTCGACGAGCGCTCACGCGTCACCAACCGCATGAAGAGTGCGCTCGCCCGCCTCGGGATCCGGGGATTCAAGCCGCATCTGCGCAAGGCGCCTGAGCGTCTGGCAGGTCTGCGGACAGCGGAGGGCACGGGCCTGCCGGCAAACATCATCGAGGAGTTCCGGCGCGACATGGCTCGGCTGGCACTGGTCCGTGAGCAGATCAGCTCGATCGAGAAGACACGTGTCGAGCGGCTCGAGCGGGCACCAGATACAGGGCCGCATGCGATGGTGCGGCTGCTCGCCAGGGTGATCGGTATCGGCATCGAGACGGCGGACATGCTGGTGCGGGAGATCCTGTCGCGGAAGCTTCGAGATCGAAGGGCGGTGGCGCGCTACGCCGGGCTCACGGGATCGCCCGACGAGAGTGGTTTGAAACGCCGAGAGAAGGGCCTGGCCAAGGCCGGCAATGCGCGGGTACGACGGGGGCTGATCCAGTTGGCGTGGCGCTTCCTGATGTTCCAGAAAGACAGTGCGCTGGCGCGCTGGTATCGCACGCGGACCGAGGGGCCGAGCGGCGCGCGCAAGACGACGATGATCGTGGCGCTGGCGCGCAAGCTGCTGATCGCGCTGTGGCGCCTGGTCACCACCGGCGAGGTGCCGGACGGTGTCGAGCTACGGCCGGCGGCGTGAGCAACACTAGAACGAGAAAGGACAAACAGGGTTCGGCACCTGACGGCACTTGATGCGCCGGGTAGCCGATGACGATCCGAGGTGGCGGCAATCCGCATTCGGCTATGGCTGCAATGCCGCTGAGAGAATGGACCCGCCGCCTCGGAGCCTTGCCCGTAGAAGCGTATGACTGCTTCATGGTCGGGGACCCCATACGGGTTCAACCGAATACAAGCTTGGTTCGCGCGATTGATCGCGGCCAATGGCAGGCTCCCCTCGGATCATCGCGCGGCCAACCATCCGATCGCCGGCAGCCTGCCGCCGTGCTCGCGTCCATCAAGGACAAGCCTTCGGCGGCGCTGAAGAAGCGCCGTCCTTGACCGCCGCTGCGCGCGACGGCGATGGAAATATGCGGTCGGGACGGAAGAATGCTCGCGGCGCGGGTCGAACAAAAGAATGGAATGCAGGGACGACCAAAATGGCGTCACGCACCCTTGACAAAGAAAGCCCCATACAAGCCGTACGCGGGAAAGCCGCTCGTACGGATCTGGGCGGGGGGCGCGAGGTAACTCGCGTCCCTACCGCGAAAATTGGTGATTGCTGCAGTGCATGAGTCTCCTTGTGACACAAAGCTGACATGCCGCGATGCCTGACATGGGTCCGTTGTGTGCGCAGAAGCGGACCCGCATCCAGCTCGAACCGCCCGACCAAATCAGCACTAGACATCGCGGCATTGCAAATACGCTAGTATCTCAGCTGGGACAGGCCATGCAAGCACAGCCGCTACTTCTGCTGAATTCGATTCAGATAATCGACGACGGCGAGCAAGCGGGTTCGTGCGATGGCATCCGAATCGGAGGAAAGCTCGACATAGTGATCTGGCTTCTTTGAACCGGGTGACGTATTTCGAGCATAATATCGGTACCCCCAAATAGGCATGTCTGGAGGACCGTGAGCTACAATCCGCTTTATTCCATAGATGGTCTCATAGACCGCGTTGACAGGAAACACCCCGTTATTTTTCTTCGCCAGCACAGTCAAATCAGCAGGCGCTACTCTAAGCTGTTCACTGAGTGGTCCCTTGCCCTTGCCATCAGCACCATGGCATGTCGCGCAGGAAGACTGAAACTCCAACTTGCCCGCATCAAGGTCTTGAGCCGAGGCTGCAGCAGAGCAGCTCACAGTAACGCTGACGACCATCACCCACTTGCCGGCGTGTTTTGTCATGTAGCGCATTTAGTAATAATCCGCCTGAGGATCTTTATTGCGTTGATGTAGGTCAATTTCGCCGGCCAATTCACTTTTGATGTCGCGACCACTCAAATCAATCCGTCGATAACATGCAGTGACCAGCATCGTTTTAGTTCTCAAGCGCCTCATAAATCAGCTTCTTAACGGCACGCTGGATCGGCTGCCGTTCCGACGGTGTCTGCTCCAGCAACACGAAGAACATGTCCTGCTTGCGGTCGATCACGAAATAGCAGCCGCTAGCGCTATCCCACTTCAATTCTCCTATGGAACCAGGTGGCGGTGGCTTCGCGTTGCCAGGGTCGGTTCGTACGCCGAAACCGAGACCGAAACCAAAACCATCGCCAGGCCAATAAAAATGATCGCGCGCGACGCCTGAGTTCGGTCCGACATGATCGTTCGTCATCACGGCGAAGCTTGCAGCGCTGAGATAACGCCTGCCGCCGAGCGTGCCACCGTTCAGCAACATTTGTGAAAACCGCGCTAGGTCTGCGAGGGTGGAAACCATACCCCCGCCACCGGATTGCCATTTCATGTAGATTTCGGGGCTGCTCTCGAAGCCGATCCTAAAATCGCTGTCATGGGGCATCGGGTGGGCGATCTGGCTATGCTTCTGCGGGTCGACCACATAAAAGCTCGTGGCCGTCATGCCCAGTGGATCGAAAAGGTTCTCCTTCTCGAACTCGAGAAGCGTCTGTCCCGATGCAACTTCGATGATGCGTCCGAGAATATCGGTCGAATGGCCGTAGTCCCACAGGGTCCCGGGCTGCTCTGCCAAAGGTAGTCTCGCGATGCGTTCGGCGAACTCGGCATTGTCGAAATCACCCGCGTAAATATTGGCGTCGCGATACGCCCTCCGGACTAGGCTCTCGCCATAAAAGCCATAAGTGATGCCGGAGGTTTGCTGCATCAGATCTTCGACGGTTATAGGCCGATTCAGCGGAACCAATTCCAGGCTGCGTCCGCCATTGTCCAACTGTTTTTCGACGCCGACTCTTACATTTGCGAAGGAAGAAATGTATTTGGCGACGGGGTCGCCCAGCGCCAGCTTGCCCTGATCGATCAGCATCATGGCCGCGACGCTGGTGATGGGCTTGGTCATCGAAAAAAGACGAAAGATGGTGTCGGGCGTGATTGGCAGTTTGGACTTCACATCACGGACGCCGAAGGATTGCAAATAGACTGGCTGCCCGTGTTGCTGAATCAGGACGATCGCTCCGGGAATTTTTCCGGTCGCGATCTCGTTTTGGAAATACTCGCCAATGCGCTCAAGCTTTTGCGGGTTGAAATGCGCGCCCGCAGGGATGTCAAATGTGCCGTCGGCTAACGCGCCAACCGAGGGCACCGCGATCAAAGGGAGCAACGCCATCACGGCCGACCGTAGCAATTGCGGCAAATTCATCGGCTCGTCCCCGCCCATCGTCGGCACCGGCCTTTAAAGGCCGCCAGGCGCTTCACTCGCCTGCCGGGCGAGGTTAAGTCGTTAGGAATGAAATCTAACATACTTGCGGCGGCGTGCCCGGCACAAATCGTTTCGTCCAGCTTCGGGCTCGGACGTATGGGTTTGGCACGAAACGGCATGCCGACCGCGTTGCGCAACTTCTGCTTTCAGGGGCAAAACAGACATCGAACATTCGCTGCTTTAGGTCTCCTTATGACCCAGACTGTGTGAAAACCTGACCGATGCTATGATTCCCTTGCTAAATCGCGGGGGGATGATGAAGGGTTTCGTTCAAGGGGCGGATCGCCAGCAGACGACACTATTACCGGAATGCCTTGATGATTGGGTGGACGAGAGCAATCCTGTTCGGGCGGTCGATGTGTTCGTCGATGCGCTGGAACTGCGCGAGCTGGGGTTCGATGGCGTCACCCCGGCAGCGACCGGCCGGCCGGGATATCATCCGTCGCCGATGCTCAAGCTTTATATCTATGGCTATCTCAACCGGGTCCAATCGAGCCGGCGGCTGGAGCGTGAGGCGGGCCGCAATCTGGAAGTGATGTGGCTGACAGGACGGCTCGTTCCGGATCACAAAACCATCGCCGATTTCCGCAAAGACAACGGCCCTGCCATCAAGAAGGTCTGCGCGCAATTCGTCGCCTTGTGCCGCAAGATGGGTCTGCTGGCGAAAGCGAGCGTTGCGATCGACGGCAGCAAGTTCAAGGCGGTCAATTCGCGCGACAACAACTTCACGAAGGGAAAGATGGAGCGGCGCCTGGCGCAGATCGAGGAGAGCGTTGCGCGCTATCTGAGCCAACTTGACACCGCCGATCGCCAGACTGCTTCCGGTGAGGCGCCGTCGGAGGAGCTTGTGGCCAGGGCCACGCGGCTCAAGGAGAAGCTGATCAAGCTCGAAGAAGAGGTGAAGCGCCTTAAAGCGATTGAGAAAGTGATGCTTGCCGCGCCCGATCAGCAGGTCTCCTACACCGATCCTGATTCCCGCTCGATGGCGACCAGCGGGCGCGGCTCTGGGATGGTCGGCTATAATGTGCAAGCGGCCGTCGATACGACGAACCATCTGATCGTCGCGCATGAGGTGACCAACGTCGGCACCGACAAGTCGCATCTTGCGAACATGGCCAACCAAGCGAAGGCGGCATTGGAGGCAGAAAGCCTCGAAGCCTTCGCCGATCGCGGCTACTTCAAAGGCGAGGAGATCCTCGCATGCGATGAGGCTGGCATCACGGTCACGCTGCCAAAACCCCAGACATCGGAGGCGAAGTCGGAAGGCCGCTTCGGCAAGCAGGATTTCCGCTACGTGGCTGAGGAGGACGTCTACATTTGTCCTACCGGTGAGAAGCTCACCAACCACTTCACGAACAAGGAAAATGGATTGGTCCTGCACCACTACTGGACCAACGCGTGCCGCACCTGCGCGCTGAAGGCTCAGTGCACGAAGGGACCGCAACGTCGCATCAAGCGGTGGGAGGACGAGTACGTTGTCGATGCTGTGCAGGCGCGCCTGGACAGAAATCCGGATGCAATGCGTACCCGTCGCGAGACGGTCGAGCATCCGTTTGGCACGCTGAAGATGCGGATGGGGGCGACGCACTTTCTGATGAAGACACTGCCCAAAGTGGCGACTGAGATGGCGTTGCACGTGCTCGCCTACAACCTCACGCGCGAGATGAACATCATCGGTATCAAACCGTTCCTCGCGGCGATCCGGGCTTGAGGAGCGCGTCATGGTGCCCGCCGTGAGATCGTTAGGGTCGCTCAGCATGGCCCGAGGCTGCGCCCGGATTGACTCCAGACCCGATACAGCAAAAATAGGCTCAGTCGATCGCGTCGAGGTCCATCACGCCCGGCTACTTGCAGTTATTGGGGTACGAAAAATGTTTCCACACGGCCTGGACCCATAACGGTCATCAATGACCTGCTAAACCGCCAGTTTATGTCGTGGGTGAAATCAGTGTGACGAACGGCTAGCTCGCATAGGACAGCAGCGCTGGCTTGATCAGCATCAGCGCCAATCACATATCGTAACTATCGGGATCGCGACACATTGGCCACGCTACCTGTCGCCTCATTGAAGGCAGTGCGTCTAAACAAGAAGAGGCATGGCGTTCGACTTCAGCTCGACGCAGGGCATCTCCACGCAAAACGCAACGGCACGAGCCGTCGAGGGAAGCCTTGGCGGCTTTTGCGTGTGAGTGGCCTCTTTCCCGAAGCTTTTCGGCTATCTCCTTCAACCGACGCGAGATACCTCGAGCGGCTGACGCGACGGATGCCGGTGGCTTACCAGATTTCAAATGTTCCACGCGAGGAACTTTTGATTTGCGATCACCGCCAGACGCGCAATCTATATAAAATTGCTCACCAGAAGATCTAATTGGAACCAAGTGCAAGCTAAAGCGTCGTGTCGATTTTAAAGTCGGCGTCGGCAAGCATCGGGGAGGAGATTGCCAGGGTACCGAAGGCGCGCGGCGGCCAATGAGCGCATAGCAAAAAACCAAGTGCAATGAAATAACCGCAATCCATTCCCGCGCGCTTATCCAGTCAACAAACCCTCACACATTGCGCTGCGCGGCCCTATGGGACGCAAAAGGAATATCTCATGCCTATCAACAACTCTAAAGAACTGTTCGTCAGGATGCTGAGCGATGTCCGACAACGGACCGAACACATGACGAAGATCTATCAGGAGCTGAGCGGGATTGCGCAGGATCCCAATATCAAGGAAGCTTTGGAATCGCGCGTCTTTCTGCAGGATAAGATCCTCAGTTCGCTAGACCGATGCTTCAAGCTCATCGGCGAGAAGCCAGTTGCACTTAGCGGTCGCCTGCATGATGTTTTCGTCGAGGACTTTAAACGCGAGCTCGCCGAAATCCAGGCTCCAGCGGCCAGGGCCCTATTCGTCCTGGTCAAAGCCAACCAACTCATGCACCTTCGCATCGCCGAATACGTGGCGCTGATCGCAATGGCCGACGTGACCGCACACTTTGGCGTCGGTGTCCTGCTGGAGAGCTGCCTTGCGGACAAGGTTGCTTTCGTCGAACGCACTCGTCGCCTGATCCGGCACACCATCGAGAGCAAGCATGCCCTCAAACTAGCGGCCTGAGGCAGCACGATAGGCCTCTCCCCGAGTAAGGGGAGAGGCACCTCCATATGTAGCTAGATTGCGGACTCTGCTAGGAAGCGGAAGCATCGGTGCGGCTATAAAGATGCTGTTTGCTGCGGTGCATGAGTCCGAAATTGGCACGTTTGGGACATGCCGCCGTGGTCGCTCTATGTCTGTTGTTGGGGTAACAACGGAAGTCGGATTTCAGGGCCGTCACTTCCGAATTTGACCCGAACTCGAACATTTTGGTCAATTCGAAGGGCCGCTGCCCCTAGCTCAGGGTCGGCAGGCATGCTTTGATCCTTCGGGCCGAATTGAGGGGTGGGCATAGCGTCTCGCCTGCAGAATTAGACAAGTCATTGTGACAGATTACCTCGCAGCCGATCTGCAGCAGACGATTGCCGACCTAGAGCGCAAGCTCGACAAGTCCGCTGCGCACCAGGCCGCGACCTCCGAGATCTTGCGCGTTATCAGTCAGTCTCCGACCGAAACGCAGCCGGTATTCGAAGCCATCGTCCTTGCCGCCGTGCGGCTGCTCCGTTGCGACATGGCGTTCGTGATGCTTTGCGACCCGACTGACTATTGGGTTGCCGCAGCCGCCACACCGGAAGGTCTGTTTCAGAACTTGACGCTGATAAAGCAGCCGATCGATCCCGGCGCCAACTTTCCCTCGCGTACCATCGTTGAGAAGCGTGCGCTTTACCTACCGGACTGGTCGCTGATCGAGCTGCCCGAACATGAACGCCGTATCTATGAAACGATCGGCGCAAGATCGGGCCTGTATTTGCCGCTGTTGCGCGAGGGCGAATGCATCGGCCTACTCACGATGGGCGGAAAACATGCCAATATCTTCGGCGCGAGCGAGATCGTGCTGGCGGAATCCTTCCGCGATCAGGCCCTTATCGCAATCGAAAACACGCGGCTTTTCAACGAGACCAAGGAGGCGCTGGAGCAGCAGAAAGCATCCGCCGATATCCTGGGCGTGATCAGCAATTCGGTCGCCGACGCCCAACCGGTCTTCGACAAGATACTGGAGAGCTGCAAACACCTGTTTGGCGGCGACGAGCTGGACGTGTTGCTGGTAGACGCGCAAGGGCAGCTGAATATCGCTGCCTATATCGGCGACTCTCATGATGTTGTGGCCGCCACTTTTCCCGCACCGGTCGAACTCACCCCGGCAGGCCGCGCGATCCGGGAACGTAAGGCGGTCCATTGGCCGGACCTCGTTAACGGCGAGAATGTGCCCGGCGTGCTGCGCAAGATGGCGAAGCTGATCGGCTATAGATCGATGGTGTTCGCGCCGATGCTGAAGGGGGATCGCGGCATCGGTGCCATCGGCGTCGCGCGCTCGACGGGCCCATTCAAACCCAAGGAACTCGCGATGCTGCAGACATTCGCCGACCAGGCGGTGATCGCCATAGAGAACACGCGCCTGTTCCACGAGGTGCGAGCAAAAACGCACGATCTTGAAGAGTCGCTGCAGCAGCAAACCGCGACCGCCGACGTGCTCAAGGTGATCAGCCGTTCGGCCTTCGACCTGCAGACGGTGTTCAATACGCTGATCAACTCGGCAGTCGCCCTCAGTGGCGCCCTCAGCGGCACGATCTGCCTGCGCGATGGCGACGGTTATCGCTATGTCGCGACCTCCTCCGACATGCAGAGCGACTTCGCCAAATGGCTCTTCGAGCATCCGCCGACGCACAGCCGCGCGTCGGCGGCGGGCCGCGTGCTGGTGTCCGGCAAGGTCGAAGAAGTTCCCGACATCCTCGAGGACCCCGACTATACCCTGCCGGTCGCGTCGCTGAACAGGACGCGCCCGGTGATCGGCGTGCCGCTGCTTGGAAAGGACAGGCTCGAGGGAGTGCTGGCGCTGACGCGCACCGAACCCGGTCATTTCACCCAGCGCCAGATCGAACTGGTGCAGACCTTCGCCGACCAGGCAGTGATTGCCATCGAGAACGTGCGGCTGTTCGACGAAGTACAAACGCGCACGGAGGAACTTGCGGCGTCGCTCGATGACCTGCGCACCGCCCAGGATCGACTAGTGCAGACCGAGAAGCTCGCTTCCCTCGGCCAGCTCACCGCCGGTATCGCCCACGAGATCAAAAATCCGCTCAATTTCGTCAACAATTTCTCGGCGCTTTCGGAGGAGCTGACCGACGAACTGAATGACACGCTCAAGCCGGTCGCGATGGACGTTAAGATCCGGGAAGAAGTCGACGAATTGACGGGCATGCTGAAGTCCAACCTCGAAAAGGTGGTCCAGCACGGCAAACGCGCAGACTCAATCGTCAAGAACATGCTGTTGCATTCGCGCGAGGGATCGGGCGAGCAGCGACCTGCGGACATAAATGCGCTTCTCGATGAGAGCCTAAATCTCGCCTATCACGGTGCGCGTGCCGAGAAGCCAGGGTTCAATATTACGCTGCGACGCGACTTGGACCCAAGCGCTGGCGCGATCGACGTGTTCCCGCAGGAGATTACTCGCGCATTTATCAATCTGATCTCGAACGGGTTTTATGCCGCGAGTAAGCATAAGGCTGAGAATGGGGACCCTGATTTCGAGCCGGTACTCAATGCCGCCACTAAAAATCTTGGTAGCCACGTAGAGATACGCATACGCGACAACGGTACCGGTATCCCTGCGGAAGTGAAAGAAAAGATATTCAACCCGTTCTTCACGACAAAGCCGGCGGGAGAAGGCACCGGGCTCGGTCTTTCGATGAGCCATGACATCATTGTCAAACAACACGGCGGTAGGATAGAAGTTGATACGCAGCCTGGGCGATTCACCGAGTTCACCATTATACTGCCGCCTGCGACCAGCCCTGCAACCAATAGAAAAAACTAGGGGTCAATCGTGGCTGTTATGGTTCTTGTCGTCGATGACGAGCCCGACGTTGAGGCGCTGTTTCGTCAGCAATTCAGGCGGGAATTGCGTGCTGAACGCTTCGTGATGCACTTCGCCGCATCGGCATCGGACGCATTGGCGCGTGTGGCGAACGCTACCGAGCAGTCACCGGCGTTGGTGTTTTCCGACATCAACATGCCGGGGATGACGGGCCTGGAGATGCTACCCAAGATGAAGGAAATGCGGCCTGACGTGCCCGTCATCATGATATCGGCCTACGGTGACGACGACACCAAACGCAAGGCAATCGAAGGCGGCGCAGAAGGCTTGCTGACCAAGCCAATCGATTTTGTATTGCTGCGGGAGCAGATTGATACGCGGCTCGGGCAATCCATGTGACCAGCGGCGGTTTGGCGCAGTTTCGGGGGGCCTCACGCCAATCTGTCAAACAAGGCGACTTCCGTTCCTGGCACGAAACGGACTCGCCGATGCGATCGCCCCATGTTCGCTGTCGACGGGTGAACGGACCTAACTCCGACGCGGCTCATAGTCGTTGGTAGTCGGCGTGTAGCCGGCCTTCGCTTTGCGAAGGCATAACCGATGCTGACGCTTTCGGTTCAATCTCATGATCAAATTCCAAAACCACCAAGGCGCTCGGCCTCGATCTGCCACGGACATTATCGGCCCGCGCTGACGAGATGATCGCGGCGCTGCTTGCCAGCTTTCCTAGAGCTCTGGCCTTCAGCAGCGGCACCCGCCGCGCGGCTCGCCGCTTCGAACGCATAAACATCCATCCGCAGGATACTGTAGGTCGAACTAGCGTGAAGGCGTTCTGCGTTGGCGTCCGCCCCGGCTGCGCCGAGCGCGGCGTAAAGCGGCAGAAGATGCTCTTCGGTCGGATGGTTCTTGGTCGCAAACGGCGCCCGGTGGCGATAATCGAGCAGATCGGCGGTCGCACTCGACGAGAGCGAAGCATGAATCCAGTTGGCGAAGCTGTTAACCCAATCCGGCGCCGGATCGTTCGGGTCATGGCCGCGAAATTCCGAAAGGTCGTGTGTGAGACTGCCGCTACCGATGATCAGGACGCCCTCCTCGCGCAAAGGTGCCAGCGCACGCCCCATCGCCAGGTGATGCCCGGTCCCAAGATGCGGCTGGATCGAGAGCTGAAGCACGGGAATGTCGGCTTGCGGATACATCAGCAGCAACGGCACCCAGGCGCCGTGATCGAGGCCGCGGCGGTGATCGGTTTTGCACTCGAATCCGGATGTACGCAGGAGTTCGGAAACTCGCGCGGCAACCAACGGCGACCCCGCCGCAGGGTATTGCAGTTCATAAAGCGCGCGCGGGAATCCGCCGAAGTCGTGGATGGTGTCGTTTCGCTCCACCGCGCTTACCATCGGGATTGCGGTTTCCCAGTGCGCCGAGATCACGAGAATGGCTTTGGGACGCGGCAACTTGCCGCCGAGCTCTTGCAGGAACGCGCGCGCCGGCGTGTCGGTCAATGGCAATGTCGGCGCGCCATGCGACAGGAAGAGGCTGGGCAGGAGATTCGATGTCATGACTTGGTCCGGTCGGTGCGGGGCCGTGACGACAGCCCCGCCTGCTTGTTCAATGTGAGTGCGCGGCACTCAGTCGGTCCACTAAAACTTCGCCACGCGAGATGCGCAGCGCATAGGCGCCGTCTCCGAGCAACGCCTGAACTATCAAAGCGATAGTCCAGAAAGCCGGATATTCCCAGCCGCCATTGGCGTTGTTGAAAAAGAACCCGGCTGCGCCATGCACCGTGAAGATCGCGCCGAGCAGAATAGGGGTCGCCGCGACTGCGACAAGCCGGGTCCAGATTCCAAGGATCAGCGCGATGCCGGCAAACACTTCGGCCGCGATGACGACATAGGCGAGTTCGCTCGGCAGGCCGATGCTACCGAAGAATTTCGCCGTTCCGGCGGGCGTGAAGACGAACAGTTTGAGGCTGGCGTGCGCTAGAAAAAGCAGGCCGAGCGTGAGGCGAAGCAGCAAGGCGGCATAGGGGGCGGTTCGGGAATCGATCATGGCTGGCTCCTGAGTTGGCTGGAGCTGCTTATCTCTTATTCCTCGCAGAGTGATAATATGCTAATTTTGAATTACACTTCACACTAACAGAGTGAAATAGCCATGCTTGACCGCCTGACTGGCCTCGAAGTCTTCGCCAAGGTGGCATCAAGCGGAAGCCTTTCGGCCGCCGCGCGGGCCATGGGCCTGTCGCAGACCATGGTCACCAAGCACATCGCGGCACTTGAGGCGCGGCTTGGCGTCAAACTGTTTCACCGTACCACGCGGAAGCTTTCGATCACGGAGGCCGGGCGCAATTACCTCGAGGCCTCCGAGCGAATTCTCGCCGACATCGAAGCCGCCGACGCCAATGTCGCGGCCGACCGGGTGGAGCCGCGCGGGCTGCTCCGGCTCAATACGCCGGTGGCGTTCGGCACAAGGCAAATCGCCCCGCTGCTCGCCGAATTCACCACGCTAAATCCGCGCGTCGCGATCGAACTCGGCCTCAACGACCGCCTGGTCGATCTTGCCGAAGAAGGCTGGGACCTTGCAATCCGCATCGGCAATTTGAGCAGTTCAAGCCTGATCGCGCGGCGCATCGCACCTTGCCGTGTCGTGGTGTGCGCGGCGCCGTCCTACTTGAGAGCGCGCGGCACGCCGCAAACGGTTTCGAGACTCGCGGGGCACAATTGTCTCGGCTATACGCTGTCGCAGACTTCGGTCGATCGCTGGGTGTTCGGCGGGCGCGCCGAAGTCAGTGTTCAGGTCACTGGCAATCTGCACGCCAACAACGGCGAGGCGCTGCGGGCGGCCGCGATCGCGGGACAAGGCGTGATCTATCAGCCGACCTTCATCGTCGCCGACGATTTACGCGCCGGCACATTGGTCACGCTCAACCTCGACCAGCCGACGGTCGAGCTTGGCGGCATCTATGCCGTTTACCTGCCCGATCGCCAGCCGCCCGCGAAAGTGCGCGCGTTCATCGACTTCATCGCAACGCGCTTTGCACCCGACCCGCCCTGGGATCGCGGCTTGACCGTGTCGCATCACCGCGTCGCCGCGACATAGATAACCCCACTTCCGGGTTTGGCACTTTTGCGACATGCCGAAGCAGTCGTCACACGTCCGTTGTTGGGGGAAGAACGGAAGTCATTGCCGACCTTCAAGATGACCGGTTTTGACCCAAGCGGACATCGCCGGAGTAGACTCGATCGCGACCAAGCCGAACCGAACTACAAGCGATACACGCTGTTGCTTTCAGTTCGAGTTGAGTGTGGCCGATCCATCGGAGGGGATGCCTCATCGCACCGCGTCGGCCGCGCTTGGGTCTTCGAGGCCTGCGGCGACGCGCAGGAATATAATATTTCGTTGACGATCTTCGGGCCGGGCGAGTATCGAGAAGCCCTCGCCCTCCAACCTTGTTCTGAAGTATTCCGGTGCCAACCCGTAGGCTGCATCGAATGCAGCCTTGGCCTTGTCGATCTCTCCTGTGCCGACGAGACAAAGCACGCGGTTGCCATTTGCCGCTAAATGGCGCGGCATCTCGTTGAGCGCCCGCGCTGCCCAATCGATTCCTTCAGCATATAGCCTTGCGCCAAAACTCGCGAACGCCAGCTGATTGTAGGTTTGATAGCTAAAGGGATCGCGAGGGTTCAACCGCAAGACCTGAAGTAAGTGCTTGATCGCCTGCTCGTGTTCACCCACATGGGTCTCAACAATACCAAGAATTCGTAGCCCATGCGCATCGTTGGGGTTCATCTCGTGGGCACGGTGTGCATCTCTCAGTGCATCGGGATAGCGATCCAGCAGCGTGCCAAAAATAGGGATCATCGCTCGCTGCGCGTAAAGAGATGGATCGTTGGCGTCCAGTTCGATTGCATGCGCGATCGCTGACATGGCTTCCCGAATGGCATGCTCCCTATCCGCCGCCATCTGAAGGAGCGCGGAAATTCCGTAGGCACGGCTAAGCGCACGCAGTGCCAGCACGCTGTTCGGATCGATCGACAGCGCCTTGCGAGCCTCCAGAATTGATTGTTCGATGAGTGGTTGATCCAGTTTGCCTAGTCCCTCCCATCCATGAACCCATGCCCGAAGCGCGATTTCGTAGGCAGTTAGGTTGTCCGGGCGTCGTCGGGTGGCCTTGGATTGCTCCGCCGAGTTGATCTGTGGTGCGATGACGGCCACGATGGCCTGAGTGACCTCCTCCTGCACTGCGAAGACGTCTTCCAACACACGATCGTAGCGTTCAGCCCAGATATGGTTCCCAGTCTGGGTGTCGATCAGCTGCGCTGCCAAACGCACGCGATTCGCCGACTTTCGGATGCTGCCCTCCAGTACGTAGCGCACACCCAGTTCGCGCCCTACCTGGCGGATATCGGGAGATTTCCCCTTGTAGGAAAATGACGAGTTGCGCGCGATCACGAACAGCGATTTGAAGCTCGATAATGCAGTGATGATTTCCTCGACCAAGCCATCGACAAAGTACTCCTGTTCCGGGTCGCCACTCATGTTTTGGAACGGCAACACTGCGATCGATGGTTTGTCGGGCAGCTCCAGTGGAATATCAACAGTCAATGATGGGGAGACGATCACTGGCGCAGCAGCGTCTGAGAAGGCTTTGACCTTCCAGTCTGCCTCGTCCCATCTCACGACGAACGCATGAACAGGTCGTTCTATGTTCTTGAGCGCGAGATTGCCGAGATCCCCGAAGCTGGCCTTGAGTTCGGCCCGCCACCGCCTCGTGAATGGTGCGCGAGATGACGATGCCACCGGGCGGCGCTTCTGTTTCCAGGCGGGCAGCTACGTTCACTCCGTCACCGTAGAGGTCATCGCCATCCACGATCAGGTCGCCGAGATCCATGCCGATACGGAACACGATTCGGGTGTCTTCGGGCTGATCCTTGTTGGTGTCGGCCATGGCTTGCTGAAATTCGATGGCGGCGCCAAGAGCACCCACTGCACTCGGGAATTCAATCAACGCACCATCGCCGGTGAGTTTGACCAATCGGCCACCGTGACGCGCTAGCGCCGGCTCTAGTCGCTGCCTGCGGTGCTCCCGCAGGCGCGCGACGGTGCCGCTCTCGTCCCGACCCATTAGGCGGGAATAGCCGGCCACATCGGCTGCAACGATTGCCGCTAATCGACGCAGGTCACCGGCCATAGGACCTCCCGACCCTCGGATCGTAAAACGGCTTAACCAGAAGGGCAATTGCGCAGCCGTGGGCTCCGCGCATTTTCCGCTCAAGGCACGAAACCGACATGACCGCCACGGTCGGCGACGTCCGGTCTTGGGGGTAGAACGGAAGTGGGATTCCGGGGCCGTCAGGTCCGAGTCTGACCCGTAAGCGACATCGGCCCTAATCAGTTATTCGCGTTCTAAGAGAACTATTCTTCAGCTCCTGTCAGATGTGCTGACCTACTTCCCGCGTGATCCTAATCACAGTAATTGCCGCGCCATCGGCGCTAGTCTACGCTCATGGATAGCGGACA
Source organism: uncultured Alphaproteobacteria bacterium (assembly GCA_963722265.1). Lineage (GTDB taxonomy): Bacteria > Pseudomonadota > Alphaproteobacteria > Rhizobiales > Xanthobacteraceae > Bradyrhizobium. The sequence continues at coordinate 1,412,932 of CAVRKR010000009.1, forward strand.
ATGGTGTCCACTGCCGAAATGGGAGTGCAGACAATGAACAAGCAGTCCGATCAGAACAAGACGAAGTCCGCAAAGGACGAACTCAACGAGAAAGACCTCAATAAGGTGTCTGGCGGCCTCACCAATACGATGATTAGCGGAGTGAAATCACCTCTCCAACCCGTTGACGGAGCGAAGCTACCGGGAGGACCGAAAAGTCCTTTGAACCCCGTAGACGGTTAAGCCGCCTTCTTTCGACGCGACAAAAGAAGCTTTGAATTTCTTGAGGCCGTCCAATTGGCGGCCTCTTTCATTTCAAAAATCAAGTGTTCAATGTCGGCTGTTGGCACTTTTGAGACATCCCGAACGACCCTGAAAATGTCCGCTAGTCGGGGAAGACCGGAAGTGACCGGCGAACAGTCAAGACGACGCGAATACCCAATTGCGCCATGCCCTATGTCGACGTCGATGTCCTTGAGGCACTCGGTTTAGCCGCTAAGATGTCATCTCCCGAGCGTCGGATGGCAGCGTCGCGGAAGTCTATGTTCCAATCGTTCAGATGGGGAAATTCATGGGAAGATTGTCAGGCAAGGTCGCCATCATTACGGGCGGCGCGAGCGGAATCGGACGCGGTACGGTCGAACTTTTTGTCAAAGAAGGCGCGTCAGTGGTTGCGGCCGATCTGCAGGACGATAAAGGATCCCGGCTGATAGAAGACCTTGGCCGGGAGGTCAGCTACGTTCGAACGGACGTCTCAAATGAAAAAGACATCAAGGCGATGATCGAGCATGCGCTCGACAAGTTCGGGCGGCTCGATTGTCTGTTTAACAATGCAGGGATCACCGGCCTCGGCGGACCGATTGCGAATATTCCGACAGAAGAATTCGATAAGGTCATGGCAGTTTTGCTGCGTGGCGTGTTTCTTGGCATCAAGCATGCAGCGCCGATAATGTGTCATCAAGGGTCGGGATCTATTATCTCGACGGCTTCTGTAGCCGGTATCCGCACGGGTTTCGGATCGCACGTCTACAGCGCAGCCAAGGCGGCCGTCATTCATCTTACTAAGTCGACTGCTCGCGAACTCGGCGAAAGTAACGTGCGGGTCAACTGCATATGCCCCGGCGGGATCGCTACCCCCATCTTTGGGAAGGCCTTTGGGCTCGCGACGCAGGTAGCGGATCAGACTATCGAGCCGATGAAAATGGTACTGGAGACCATGCAGCCAATCCCACGGGCGGGAATTCCGGACGACATAGCCCAGGCGGCTCTGTGGTTAGCCAGTGAAGAATCGAGCTTCGTCACTGGCCACGAACTTGTCGTTGACGGCGGTGTCACACTTGGCCGGAAATGGTCCGAAAGCCTTGTCGCACGTCAAAATTTGATGGTAGCTCTCGGGATTAGCGATGAAAAATAGGACTCGATGACCGTGGGGTCGATCACCAGTTAATCGTGGAGGAAGCACCCATGCCCCAAGGCAAGCGCATCGTTCTGGCATCGCGTCCTATGGGCGAGCCGAAGCCATCCGACTTCCGCGTCGAGGAATATCCGGTGCCCGTGCCCGGAAGGGGGCAAGCGCTGTTGCGCACGATCTGGTTGTCGCTCGATCCCTATATGCGCGGGCGAATGAGTGATGCGGCGTCTTACGCGGCACCGGTCCAGATCGGCGGAGTGATGGAAGGTGGTACGGTGTCCGAGGTGATCACCTCAAATAATGCCACGTTCAAAAAAGGCGACATCGTGCTGTCGCGCGTCGGCTGGCAGACACACGCCCTGTCAGACGGCCAGGGGCTGAGCAAGATCGATCCGAACCTCGCGCCTATCTCGACCGCTGTCGGCGTGCTTGGAATGCCGGGGATGACGGCCTATTTTGGGCTGCTAGAGATCGGGAAGCCGCAGCCTGGCGAAACCGTGGTGGTGGCGGCGGCGTCGGGTGCGGTGGGCTCGGCGGTCGGCCAGATCGCGAAAATCAAGGGCGCACATGCCATCGGTATCGCTGGTGGGAAGGAAAAATGCGACTACGTCAAGAAAGAACTCGGCTTTGACGATTGCCTTGACCACCGCGACGTCAATCTCGCTGCGAAGCTCAAGAACGCTTGCCCGAAGGGAATCGACGTCTACTTCGAGAATGTAGGCGGCTTGGTGTTCGATGCCGTATTTCCGCTTCTCAACACCTTCGCGCGTGTACCCGTGTGTGGCCTGATCGCGCATTACAACGACACCGAGGCGAAACCGCCGAAATGGGCATCCTCGCTGATGCGCACGATCCTGACCAAACGGATGATATTCCGCGGGTTCATTGTTACCGATTTCGCGGCGGGTCATGGCGATTTCCTGCGCGACATGTCGCAGTGGGTGCGCGAGGGCAAGGTCAAGTACAAGGAGTTTGTCACAGAAGGTCTCGACAGCGCTCCAGGCGCCTTTATAGGTCTCCTGAAGGGCGCAAATTTCGGCAAGCAACTGGTGCGCGTTGGACCGGACCGGGAATAGACGAATCGCATTCGAAATTGCGAGATCCGTGCCGATTGGCGTGATGTCCGAGTTGAGTTTGTGTTCGGTGGTAGACCGGACCTCACGATTGCGATCGCCGACTTCCGAGTTTCACCATCTGCGACATCGGGCCGCATTTGATGTTGCAGCAGCGAAGACGGGCACTGGCCGGGCGGCCAGTCGAGACGATCGCAAGGACTAGGGCGCCTCAAACATTGTTGCGATACGGTGCGGTGCTTCCGATGCTTGTCTTGATTGGCTAGGATACCGTCTACGGAGCCCTAGGGACCGCGGCCGGCCGGGTCGCTGCGCGCCCACCAAAAACTTGAACGTGAACGGAGCCCACATGCCGACCGAGAGCAAAAATCCAGAGACCATCGCCCTGCATGGCGGAAGCTATCGGGCCGATCCAGCGACGACAGCGGTGGCTGTGCCGATCTACCAGACCACTTCTTACCAATTCAAATCGACGGAGCACGCCGCCAACCTGTTCGCGCTGAAGGAACTGGGCAACATCTATACCCGCATTATGAATCCGACGCAGGCCGTGCTTGAAGAACGAATCGCCGCGCTCGAAAGCGGGGTCGCCGCGCTCGCCGTCGCATCGGGTCAGGCCGCGTCATTATTTGCCGTTCAGAACATCTGCCATGCCGGCGATAATTTTGTCTGTTCGACCGACATCTATGGCGGCACCTGGAACCTGTTCCAGAACACCTTTGCCACAATGGGCATCGAATGCCGCTTCGTTGATCCCGCTGATCCAGAGAATTTCCGCCGCGCGACCGATGCAAAGACGCGCTGCTATTACGGCGAGACGTTGCCCAATCCCAAGCTCGCGGTATTTCCGATCGCCGAGGTTGCCAGGATTGGCCGCGACCTCGGAGTGCCGCTGATCATGGACAACACGGCCTGTCCGGTCCTTTGCCAGCCGATCAAGCACGGTGCGGCCGTCACGATGCATTCGACCACGAAATACATCGGTGGCCACGGCACCTCGATCGGCGGCATTATCGTCGACGGTGGCAATTTCGACTGGGAAAAGTTTGCAGATCGCTTCCCGATGCTGAACAAACCCGATCCGAGCTATCACGGCGCGGTCTGGACGCAGGCGGTCAAGCCCCTGGGTCCGATCGCTTACATCCTAAAGGCGCGCGTCACGCTCTTGCGCGATATCGGTGCGGCGATGTCACCATTCAATGCTTTCATGTTCATCCAGGGGCTGGAGACGGTGGCTCTGCGCATGCGCCAGCATTGTGTCAACGCCGCCGCGGTCGCGGCTTTTCTTTCAAAGCACCCAAAGGTGACACACGTTATCTATCCTGGCTTGATGGAAGGTGAAACAAGGCGTCGCGCCGATACCTATCTCAAGGGCGGATATGGCGGCCTGCTTGGCTTTGAGCTTAACGGTGGGCGCGGGGCCGGTCGCAAGTTTATCGATGCCCTGAAGATGTTCTATCACGTTGCCAACATCGGCGACGCACGCTCGCTCGCCATTCACCCGGCCAGCACCACTCATTCGCAACTCACCGCCGAGGAGCAATTGAAGACCGGCGTCACCGAAGGTTACGTGCGCCTGTCGATCGGCATCGAGCATGTCGACGACATCCTCGCCGATCTAAACCAGGCTCTGGGAGCCGTCTAGTTAACCGAGAATGACACGCATGCCGGCTCAACCGGATGAGGCGATCATGCGGTTACGTCGTCGGGATTGCCGACCATTCGCTGGTTATTTCTGTTTCTCCGCGATCCACGATCATCGGGTTTGAATTGAGAGCCGCCTTCGGGCGGCTTTTTCTTTGAAAGCCGTGACTTCCGCTGTCGGCACTGAACGGACCAACCGCGCCGGACTGATGATGTCAGTTATTCGGGGTAGACCAGAAGTCGCACTTCGGGGCCGTCAAGACCCGTTTTTGACCCGTAGGCGACATCGCGGCGCCACCAGCAGTGTCCGCTATTCTGGAATAAACCCACCTAGTTTAGTCGCGACCGAGCCCAGCAGAGACCATGCCGCAAGAAATTGAAAGAAAGTTTCTACTAGCGCATGATGGATGGAAATCATCCGTCGTCAAAAGCGCTCGAATACGCGATGGTCTCGTCGCGATTTTTAATGGTCGTAAAGCGCGAGTACGAGTTATGGAAGATCACGCGACAATAGCACTCAAGGGTGCGCACAAGGGCGTAGGTCGCTCCGAGTTCGAGTATACGATCCCCATTTCCGATGCAGAAGAGATCTTGAGCACAATGTGCGATGATCGAAGTCTTAGAGAAAGTTCGACATTACGTTCCATATGCGGGGCTGACTTGGGAAATTGACGTTTATGACGGCATTCTAAAAGGCGTCGTAATTGCCGAAGTCGAATTGGATCGAGAGGACCGCGTGCTGGAATTGCCGGATTGGGTTGGAAGGGAAATAACGGGCGATTTACGGTATAGCAAATTCAACATGGACAAGGCTGCGAAGCGCGGAGAGCGATTTTGGTAGGACACGGTTCTGTCAGATGGCGTGCGCGCGCGGCATTTCGAGATCACTGGCAAGGTAGCCTGACGATGTCGGCTCTTGAGGGGTGGTCTCAACCGGTCGACGCAACACTTTATCTTAGAGGGAAAAGATGGAGTGTGGGATGGAACGAAGATTTCATAGAGGTTTTACTGCGGCAGAGAAGACGGAGTTATGGGATCGCTGGAAGCGCGGGGAGTCGCTGAAGGCGATCGGGAGAGCTTTTGGCAAGGAGTCATCGTCGATTTATTTTCTGGTGGCTCCGCACGGTGGGATTCGTCCTGCGGAACGGCGTCGCTCCAGGTTGGCATTGACGCTTGCGGAACGCGAGGTGATTTCCAGAGGTGTAACGGTACACCAATCGGCCCGGTCGATCGCAAAGCTACTTGGCCGCTCACCCTCGACGGTGAGCCGGGAAATGAGCCGCAATGGCGGCTATAATCGTTACCGAGCGACAGTTGCGGACGAGAATGCGTGGGCGCGATCTCGTCGTCCAAAATGCTGTAAGTTGGCGATCAATTCGCGGCTTCGGCGGTCAGTGGCAGGGAAGCTCAGATTGGATTGGTCACCCGAGCAGATAGCCGGCTGGCTGAAGAGGACGCATCCTGAAGACGAGTATAATCAGGTGTCACACGAGACCATCTATCGCAGCCTGTTTGTCCAGGCGCGCGGCGTACTCAAGAAAGAGCTGCTTCGCCATCTTCGATCGAAGCGCTCGATGCGTCGCTCCAGGCCGGTTGATCCGAATGGCGATAGACGGGGGTATATGAAGGATGCCGTCTCAATCCGTCAGCGACCGGCGGCGGTTGAAGATCGGGCGGTGCCTGGCCATTGGGAGGGCGATCTGCTGTCCGGGCCGAACAACACCTACATCGCGACCTTGGTCGAGCGTCAAACGCGGTACGTGATGTTGGCCAAGGTGGCCGGCAAGGATACCCGGACGGTAGTCACTGCACTCATCAAGCAGGCGAAGAAGCTACCAAAGGAGCTGTATAAGTCCTTGACCTGGGACCGGGGCAAGGAACTGACGGCTCATCGTCGATTTACGTTGGCGACCAACATCGACGTCTATTTTTGCGATCCGCAAAGCCCGTGGCAGCGCGGGTCGAACGAGAACACCAATGGCCTGCTGAGACAGTACTTTCCTAAGGGCACCGACTTGTCGGTGCACTCGCAAGCCCATCTGAACAAAGTGGCTCGTCAGCTAAACGAACGACCACGTGAGACCTTGCAATTTGAAACCCCAGCGGAGAGATTTAACGCCTGTGTTGCGTCGACCGGTTGAGCCGGCAAGGGCAGAACGGACATGCAGATCAAACGGGGCCACTTCCGGTTTTGACCCAAAGCCGTCGCCGCAGGTTAGCCCGGCTTGGCACCGGAGAACTTCACGACCTTGGCCCACTTCTCGGTTTCATCAACCAAGAGTTTGCCATACTCGGCGGGCGTCATTGGCAGCGGAGTGCCCCCTAGTTCGGCGAAGCGCGCAATCAGCCTGGCGTCGGCCAACGCGGCGTTAATGTCCGCGTTGAGCTTCTCGATAATTTCACGGGGAGTGTTCCTAGGTGCCCCTATGCCGTCAGTCGCGCTAGCCTCGTAGCCCGAAACAAATTCGCTCAGGGTAGGGACATCTGGTAGAGCCTCAGAGCGCGTCGCGGTCGTCACCGCCAACGGTCGTAGCGCGCCGGACCTGATGTACCCAATTGAGGAAGGCATGTTGCCGAACATGACTTGGACTTGTCCGCCGAGCAGGTCGGGCAGCGCCTGTGCTTCGCCGCGATAAGGCACATGGACCATGTCGACACCAGCCATCATCTTGAACAATTCGCCGGAGAGATGTTGCGAGGATCCGTTGCCGCCTGACGCCATATTGATCTTGCCTGGATTGGCCTTGGCATAGGCGATGAACTCGGGAACCGTCCTGGCTGGAAACATCGGGTTGACCTCCATGACGTTAGGCGCACGGACAACACCGGCGACCGGTGCAATGTCGCGGAGGAAATTGAAATTTAGCCTTTCATAGAGGGTCGCGTTAATCGCATTGGCAGGTCCCACCATGAGCAGCGTGTAACCGTCGGGCGCTGCTTTCACGACAACCTCGGCGCCAATATTGCTGCCCGCCCCCGGTCGGTTCTCGATCACGACCGGTTGACCGAGGCGCTCCGAAAGCAATTGGCCCAAAAGCCGGGCGAGAATGTCTTGTCCGCCACCGGCGGCAAAGCCCACGACCAGACGCACCGGTCGCGCCGGATAGGTCTGCGCCCTTGCGGTCCGAGATACTGTTGAGAAAGCGACGGCACCTGCTGCTGCCAGATGCAGAAATCGACGCCGCTGAATTTTCATCGCTACCCCCGGCCACCGTTACGACGAAGCTATCTCGCGCTAGTTTTTAGGGAAGCGCAATGTCTGTTCCTGGGCACGAAACGGACATGCCGTACTGGTCGCTGCATGTCCGTTAGTGGGGGTGAAGCGGAAGTCGGACTTCGGAACAGACTGTACGAGCGATGGTGGGTAATCTCGTGGGTAGAAGTGCGAGGACGGTGACTAAGCTAGCAGTTTCTGAAGATTGTAGCGGAGGCCCGCTCCGCTCCTTTGTTGGAGATATATCAGATCACACGACGGCGGCATCAGTCTGTTTGGGTGCCCCGAGACAGCCGTACTTCTCGGCAAAGCTTTCAGGAGCGGTACTACCAAATTTCCCATCTCGGAATTCTACGAATGGAAAGCGATCGAATTTACGCAGTTGTTGCCGAGCTGACGGCATATGTCAAAAGTCCGTCTTTGCGGCACATCCGAGACCCGCACAGCATCAGGAAACTGGCGCAAGAAATCTTGCAAGCCGTGGACCGGGCAGGCTCGGTTTGGGGAAAGTGGGAAGGAAAGCGGGACGAGCTGGCGAAGGCCGCGGCAATTTGTTGGATTCCCACCGAGGACCTGCGAGCGTTCTTGAACCGGCTACCGGGACCCAGCCTGACGCACACAGATGTCGTGCAAAGACTGCGGGCCTTCTGGGAAGAACCCTGGGCCGAGTATCCTGACGAGGATCTCAAGGTCGGTTGCCTTGCGCTCTATGAGCGGGAGAAGGCCTACGGGACCGAGCTGCCGGCGATTGTCGGTGCCTACGCGAACATATCGAGGCTGAGAAAGAGCCCCTGAGGCGCGAGCAAGAGGAGGCGTATCGACGGAGCAAGGAGGAGGCACGTGTTCGTCTGCAGCAGAGATTCCTATCGGGTGCGGACTGTGGCTGGACCGAGCTCGAGAAGCCCGGTGACTTCTGCTGCCGTCGTAACGGGCGGACTTTTCGAACTGTGCGCGGCAAGGACAAGCGTTGGAAGCTCTACCGCGTGAACTCGATCGAGGATGCGGGTGTCCTACTGGGTGATTACCTTAGGCGGGGGCGACGCTAACAAGGCCTTGGCTCAGATTGCCTATCAGCCTGAGCCAAGATGGTAGCCCGACTCGGATAGCCTCGCTGGACCAATTGCCCGATAATGGACGGACCAGCAATGGCCGCCGAACCGAGGCCGAAAGCAGCTAGAAGAAAGAGGCGCCGCCGCACGCCGCGCGAGGAATTCGTCGACTATGTCGTAGAGATCATTGGCTGGGACTGGGGCTACTCGCTCTCGCTCAATACGTCCAAGGATCCGGACGATCCGTACCATGAGTTCCGGCACCTGCAGATCACCGGCAAGCTGCTGCTCCCAGCCGGGCAGAAGACCGACGTCGTCGAGGTGTCGTTGCTGCCAAGCGAAGGCATGAGCGAGGAGAAGCGCAAGGACTACAAGCCGCTCGCCTTGGGCAGGCTAGAGGCTTATCCGGACATGATCCGCGGGTCGATCGGGATCCCGGCCGACGTGCTGTCGCCAATCCTGCAGATGCTGATCAGCGGGCAGTTCAAGTTCATGCTGATGAGCGGCTCGAAATTTCGGTACCGCAGCGCCAGGCTGCACAGCTTCCGCCTCGAGATGAAATTGACCGAAGACGACATGCCGCATTCGGACTAGCACCAGCCTGATGTCTGGAACAATGCGAGCGTCAGGAGGTCGATCGCCGCCTCGAGCCGCTGCGCCTTCGAGATAGGGGCGGGCGCTTTCAAGAAGCCGCAGGCCGTCCTTAAAAGAGGCCCGGCCCGCGAACTGGGACGACAACGACACGAATGCGAGCGGTGGATACGCAGATACACGGGTAGGGGATTGGCATCGCAGGCCAGACTACAAACGTGTTGACTACACGTTGACGTGGAGAGGATGCCCTTTCAAAAAGACCCGCTAATGGAGAGTAGATCGGGAAGAGTGTAAGCGGTATGGGGTACCGTTAGGCCTCTCCAAGGCGTGAGGGTCCGGCTTGATCGTGACACCCCGGCAGACAATGCCCGGCGCCGCACGCAGAAGACTAGGCACGACAGGCTAGGCGGAACGCTTGGAGCACAATTCAACCAGGCGCCGGGCCGGTTGTCGGTCGCGCAAAAAAGCTAGGTTCAATGAGCCTAGCTCATGAGAGCAACGCCATCGCCGCGATGAGAAAGAAACTCAGCGCTGCGGCAGCGATGTAAAATCGCTCCACGATATCCATTAGGGAGTCCCCCTGACGCCCAAGGAGCACGATACGCCCGGAGTTCGGTGCTGTCTGCAAAATTTTGGATTTGGGGTGCCCAGGGGCCGTAAATGAAGCGGCGAAGCACGGCCCTGCAAGGGCGGCGGGTCGGGGTGCGGGGCCGTGGCCGCAATGGCGCGTACTTCCGGCGCCATGGGACCGCTAGCCTAGCTTGTTGAATGCGACATCTTGGTGTCGATGCGATGAGGCAGCGACGACAAAGGGCAATGCCTTCAGTTCCCCTTGGCCTTCAACCCGAGCTCGACCAGGCGGCGGTGCGTGCTTCAATCCTACTCGGATAAACGCCACGCCGCACGACAAAGCAACCAAGATAAGCAGCCAACCGCTGCAAGAAACACCGCGGTCATCCAGGCCTCCGGATCGGTGAGCTTGCCGGTCACGATCGCCGCCGAGATCGTGACCGCTGCCAACCCGCACATCAAAGCTATCGCTAGACTGATCAAGTAAACGACGATCCAGAGAAGATGAACCATTACTTGACTTTCGCGCGCAGCCCCAGCTCGACCAGGCGGCGTCCCCTACGGCAGATGCTTCCTCAACGTAACCATTTTGAATGTAAGACCGAGGCCTCGTGCCCGCTTGCGGACGGCTGCTTTACTTCGATTCAGCCGTTCCGCAATAGCGGCGGCGCTTATCCCCGATTGGGCAAGCGCCCGCATTTGATTGTCTTCTTCTTCGGTCCAACGCGGAAAAAACGGGTAGGTGCTCATTTCTTCGCTTTAAGTCCTGACAACAAGGGCGGGGGCTTCGGTCCCGCCGCCCAGTTACACGGATGCTTAGGCAATTTGCGGTTTCATAGAAGTGCCCGCGTTGAGTATGGGCCGAGTAGCCGGGCGCCGCCCTTTCACCCCTACCCCACAGAGCGACCGCTCGGCTACTTCGATTGAAAAGGCGTTCGGGTGGCCACCGCCTAACTCTTATGAAAAGGGCCGCCAGGTAATATCCCCAGCGGCCCGCCGGGCCCAAAATCCTTTGGAAATAAAAGGACACCGCCACAGCCCCGGTGTTGCGCAGACTTCCACGGCTGGTTGTTTGTGTGGAGTCCCAACATCGGTCCTGTAGGCAGGAACATGAAACCTGTTGCGGAGAAGAGACACAAAGCGCCGATGGCAAAGTGCATTTGCACGATCGGGCCGGTGGGGGTGTCGCCAGATCGCCACCCGCCCGCCACTAAGTTGCCCCGCGACTCAGTGACGCCGTTCACCGTTGGCCCTGGGGGAAACAGCGCGTCGGGAGTGGCTTATGTACAAAGAGTTGAAAGCTTATTTAACTGCTACGGTAACCGCACTAGTCATTGCGATTTTGCTTTCGCTGACTGCGATATTTGTCCGCAGCGTCGTGGCGATGGACGGCAAAATTGCCGCGGACGGGACTGCCTTGGAATTGAGAAAATCGCTGCCATAAGCCCAGGGGCGCCCTAACGCCGGCGCCAATCGGGAATATCATTCGTCAGCGAAAGATCAGGTGAGACGGTTTCGATCATCGAGACCGCGCCCTGTTGCAGTTGCTCTTTCTCTAACCGCGCGCTGAGTTTTTCTCGCGCGGCAGCTCGGCGGCGACGCGATATCCATTCTCGAACTCCATATCCGCACGCAAAACCAATTAGAACTAAGACCACCTGAAACATGACCCTTTACGTCCTCACAAAACAGGCCAGCCGCCCTACAGCCCTGACGCCCCATGCGCCGGAATCCGATCGGCCGGCAAAAACCTAAGCCAGCGTATCCAAGACTCACCAGCGGGCTTCCTAGACGGCCTCAGAAGATTCCGAGCGAATGCATCATCTGCGCGCCCATTCGTTGGACCGCGTCGGTGTATTGGCCCTGGGTAAATTGTTGGTCGGCAAAATATAGCACAATGAGAACGATTGCCGCGGCTCCTAATACCTTCATCAGTGCCCTCCGAATCAGCTTCGTTCAATCGCAATAAGCAGGCACCAACGATTGTTCTAATTGGGACGGCGGGGTTGGTCAGATTCAACGAGCAAGAACGCGCCAGCGGCCTTCCCAGACTCGGCATTGGCAACGGCTCTCATCACACGGGCCCGAGCCTCCTATTTGACGATGTGATAGATCCCGTTCAGTCCGAGAAGACCGACGAAGATAAGATAGAGAGCCACAAAGAAGCTCACGAACTCGAGGCGCAACCAGCAGGAACACTCCCGCGGCCAAGGTAGCGATCGGCAAAAGCGGATTTGCAGCATCGAAGTGCATCTGGAATTTATACCAGATTCGAATGGCTTCACCGGCCAGCCAGCACTGGCCTTGCCACGCCCGTCCGAACAATCCCGCACCAGCGGCCCATTGGCCAACCCTGCGGCTCCCCGAGGTCGGCGGGCGCTCTCTATGTCGGCTCAACTCCGGGAGCGAGAGAAAATTCGATAGTGTTGCAGCGGCGCCCGTTCTCAAAAGGTCCCATTGTTGCCATAGTTGATTTTAGCCGTTGCGACACTTGACCAGCGCACTGGCCAGTGCTCGGCACACTTTCGGGGGGCTGTGTGCCGAGCCGCCGAAATCCTGGCCTACGTTTCGTCGACGGTCTGCTGCCGCTGGCCTGTGGATAGGCTGTGCACAACCGCAGCATGAGAACAAAGGCGCGGGGCTTGGGTCCCGCGCCCTTGCCGGCTGTCTCACGCGCCTGGCTGCATCTTAGGGACAGGGGTGGCGGCCACCATCATACCCGAGATAAGTACCGCTGTTTGGATCGTATGACTTGAACCGCTGCATGCAGTAAGCGATCGCGTCTCCGGGAGGAGGACCGTACGCCACAGGCGGCGGATAATAGCCGGGACTCGCAAATACACGGGTGGAAATATTGATCGCAGACGGTGGCGATGGCAAGGCCCTCATCATCTCTGTCTCACTTCTTCGCCTTCAGCCTCAATTCGATCAGGCGGCGGCGGATCAAATCAGGCTGGCGGCGCCTTGCAATCTTTCCCAATGGAAGCCCCAATGTGCTTGCCCTTCGACGTACTGCAAACGTGGTCCGGTCTAGAGCCTCGGCAATAGCCTCAGTGCTGCTTGCCCTGAAGACCAGTTCTCGGAGCTCATTATCCCGTTCCGGCGTCCAAGGCCGGCGTGGGGCGCCTGTCATTTTGCCTTCGCCATCAGCCCATCTGTAATTGTTTCAGCCTGATTTTTCTCACGATTACGTGCAGCTGTTTGGCACGTGAACGGACGACGGTTTCGGTCCGGTCCATCCGGATACCGATCGCTGTTGAGCTGAGTCCGGTGAGCGCCAATCTCCGCAGTTTATCATCGTCGGCCTGCGTCCATGGTCGAGAGTCGAAATCGGCAAGTTATGTCATTGGTCCATGCGCCCCGCGAGTTAAAGCAAACCATCGAGCTTTCGAAGTTGCAGGGATCACTTCATACTGGAAACCAACAGGTGAACGCGCGAAAGCTGCAGGTTTTGCAACTCAGCATTGGCCTGCGTCCGGTCGGAAGAGGCGGGGGATTTGTCTTTCAAATGGACGGCGCCGACCGAAACCATTATCCCGAGCGTAACGGCGAACACCGTCAGAACGACGAATTTCAAAGTGATTGCTTCGTGGGTCATCGCGGTCACTCGCTTTGACCTACCCCGCCGTCAACATGCCACCTTTTGCTAAGTCGGGAAATTGGAAAGCTAAGCGCGCGAAAGCCGCCCGTGAGGGCTTAGCGGTCGGCGCCGGCTAGAGATCAGAGAAAGTCCCGCAGCCGCGCGAGCTCAACGATATGCTCTTCAGATGATAAGACGGCTGTCACCAAGGGCCGCTGGGGTGACGTATGAATTTCATACAGATGGCGCGTCGAAATCGGCTTGCCCATGAACTCCCGTATGCACTCATCAAGGTTGCCGTCGACGACTAGATAGGCGCCGGCGTTCTCGGTACGGCGCTCGTTGCGTAGCGAAGGCCATTTGCGAAGAACAGCCGGCGCGCCGAAATCGACATGAGCCTGGGTACCGCCCACGCTCACCCTTTCGCGTTCAGCCGCGAACAATCGAGATTTGCGATCTTCCACCGCCGCCGCTCGGCCCTTTTCCGTGACGTCATACTCGACGTCGCTGATATTGGTCACAGATGACGTCAACCAGCCGAGGTCGATCAATCGTTCGTACTTTCTGCGATCAATATTTCCACCCGTGTATTTGCGGCCGCCGCCGGCGACAATCTGACGAATCAGTTTGTCATCCTCGTCGCTCATTTCCCGCCCGTTCAGCCCGATCTCGACAAGCCGGCGAGTAGGCGACCATGGACTTCCGCTCATTTCTTCTCCTTCGACTTAGCTCGACCTCGCCGTGTGACCAACCATCCAGGCAAAGCCGCCGACCACCGCAAAAAACACCACTGCCATCCAGGCATCCAAGTCAGGAGCAATCTTTTTTGTGGCGATCGCCGCCAAAATCGTAAGTGCTGCTATCTCGCACATGAAAGCGATTGCCAGACCGACCCGGCAAACGATCCTGCCGAGACGAGCCATCATCTTGCCTTCGCCTTCAGATGCCAATAAGACGCGAGTGCGTCAGGCGTCTCATTGAGCCAAACCAGCGCGTCCCGGCTATCGAAAAAGAGGATGCGCTCTTCGTCTTCGGGACGCCCCTTCGACACCATGTACAGGAAATAGGATCCGTCAGCGGCTCGGAACAACGCATCGCGCGCGACGTATTCGGTCAGCGTTTCGGCATCAATAACCGGGTAATTACGCGAGACCACGAGCTCCATAGCGATTCGATCGTACGATGTGCGGGAATCCGATCAGAAGCAATTATGGTTAATAAATTGCTGCGTTCGCGTTACTCCGACAGCCCCGGGGGTGCCGGCTCAGGTCCGCGCCCCTTGCCATCCGCGGTTTGCCTCCGTGGGATTGACGGCTGAGCCCCGAAGTGCTGCTGTCCGATTATATTGCAGTGCGTTTGTTTTGGAGTTCGCCGTGAATGACGTGGTTGATCGCATATTGAACGCTTACCAATTGAAGCGCCCCCTTGATCCCAGGCGAGTTGCAGATTCAAGACAGAAAATTAGCGCATATCTCGAAAGCCTGGCCTCAGCAGGCCAGCGCGATTCCAAGCAGCTGACCATATACGGCTTGGCATATTTGACAGAACTACACGAAGGCCGAGATCCGCGCTTCACCGGCTGCTAGGGCCCACCGTTGCGGCACCCCGCGTTGGCGGCGATCGGCCGGGACATGACAGCGGGCAATTTCCGGACTCACCAGCGGCCTTCCTGGACTCGGCAAACGACTGTCGAGGGCGCGGGGTTTCCGCGGCTCTCTCGTAACCGCGAATTAACCGTTCGGATGCATCTTCGAAGTGACCTTCCGGTCACCATATGAGTGAGAGCCGACGCTGATCTCAACCCAGCGGCGGCTTTTCTATTTCGAGGCATCATTGGTGCGCTGGCGAATGAAAGGAACCCCTCCGTCCCGGCTAATACGAGCCTGTGAATTCGTGCGCAGCAACTCGCTGGGGAGCATCGGGTTTCGGGTCTCCAGAGCCTGTGGATATGCTGCGGATAAGCCGGCAGCGGCTGGCATCGCCAGAAGGCTGAGGCGGTAACTGACCGGCAAAAAATTACGCCGTCGGGCTCGAAATGTCGTGTCCTGGCGGCGCCTGTTACTGGGCCCCTGAAATCCCCAGCGACAAGAGGATTAGCAGGCCCCGTGCAGAGCAGATGTGAGCTGGTTCACATATCGTGCCAATTCCTAAACGGGGCAGGCGGCTTCGGTCCCGCGCCACCGGGTCGCATCGCTTCAATGCTGGGCGGCCCGATTCTTATGCCACGGTTATAAAAGGATGCGTGATCCAAGCCGTTTTCCTATGCCCCGATGCGCACCTGCCGTCGGTAGGGGGTGATGACACAGCAAAGGAAACAGAGCCATGACGAGGAAAAATCTCTCGCCGCATCGATAACGATGCTGGTTGCGGTCCCGGGACTTGCATCTACGCGCGCGGCCGGATCGTACCCGGAATTGGACCGTCATGACCGGCCGCTCAGACCAGCAAGTTAGCCGCGCCTTCACGACGCAGACGGTCGAGCCCAATGCGCACCGTTATCATGGCGGACCCGAAATCGAACGATTGACTCTTTTCGACTCTCTAGGCCGCGCAGCGCCGGCCAGCCCTGCGCTGGCGCCGATCGGCTGGCGGAGTCCTTCCTAAGCAGTCCGGAACCTTTGCGCTCCTCGGTGCTATCATCACAGCGACGGAAATGAGAGACCCAGTCGCCTATCAAGCCGTACGGAGTAATGCCCGGGCGGCTCTTTGCGTTTCCGGCCGGGGCTAGCTGGCGCGCCAAGCGTTGGGGCCGATCGGCCTTGCGGCATGATGCCCGCAAATCGCGGACTCACCAGCGGCCTTTCTAAAATCGGCGATGGGCTAACGCCAAAAGAGACGGCGATGGGGGCAAGGCCGGGGGCCGTCCTAATCAGAATAGCCGCCGGGATGTAGTCCCAGAGGTCGGAGAGGGCCAGTTAAAACCGGGGTGCTATTTTTCCATTATATCAACAAATACAGCAAGTTACTCGTTTTTTACCGGAGCTCTCGCTTCCCCCCTTTTCGCTGTTGTCAATCGAGATTGACTACATCGGCGAGAAAAATGACCCGCAGGGCGTCGAGGGCGGGCAACGCCTCTGAGCGCTGGCGGTTTCGATTGCTGGAGATCAGCTCGCGCTATGCCGCATAGCTGATCGGCTGACCATCAATAGTAGCCCGCCGACCTGCGGCAGCAACGCCAGTAGGACAAGGCGAAGCATGCCGAAGTCGTCGCCCGATGGCCGCAGCACGCCGAGGGTAGCCCATGCGACGAGTTTGATGGCCGCGTCGGTTTGAGGATCCGCCGTCTGCACGACCGATGCTATAGCGGTGTCGAGGATCTGGCGACGGTCAGAGACCGCCGCTTCGCGGTCGTGGCAGAACTTGCCAACGCCGTGCACGCACTCCCGGTCCCGCGCAGACATGGCGTCACTCAATGCCGATTGAGCCGCCGTCACGGCGGGCGTCACGCGCGCCGCCCGCGCAGCCGTGATATCGGTGATGTTAACCGACGCGAAGCCGATGCCGGCGGTGACCGCAAAGACAAAGGTCATCGCCCATACAATCCATCCTGCAAGAGAGGTAGCGCGCTGGCGGGTGAGCCAAAGCCGAGCGGCACATGACGGCGAAATCTTATTATGCTCGATCTCGTCTAACACTGGGGCCGCGCCAAGTCAGTTTTTGATCTAAATCATGGTTCCCAGATCGGTGTATTTCTAACCTGTCCTGATGCTATTTCGTTGCCCGCACACCGGCTTCCAAGTCCAGCATTGGCTGGAGGATGCCGCTTTGCCTGACGATGAACAATCACGATACGAAGCAATCCATTGCCCGGCATGCGCCCGACCGCATTTCGTCAATAGATCGACCGGAAAGCTGCTTGGCGACCGCCAAGAGGCGTAATGCGATGCTATCGGGCAGCCTTGCTGTCTCGCATTGTCATTAAACAATAGTGTGAAAAGGTGCATAGTGGCCTTCCAGCGCGCTCGCTATTGCGCACAGCCCATGGAGGCTGGGATGGACTACATCCGTGACGCAAATATCCAGCTCTATCGGCATTTAATCGCAGAGAGCGACCGCAATTCAAAACGTGACGAGGATCGGCACCAAATGCTGCTGACGTTGCTGGCCGAGGAAATTGCCAAGGAGAAGAACGCTGCTCAGTAGAACGGACCCAGCACCCCGGTCTACTCATATCTTCAGTGCGATAGCCCGCTCGCCTTTCTCTGGAGGTCCGACCATGACACGCCACCTTTTCTTCGCGATCACCCTCATAGGCACCGGAGTGCTCCTCTATTCACCGGCGGAGGCAATGACAGCCGCGCTGTGTCAGAACCAAACCGCTAATTGCATTGGCAGATGTGCCAACCCCGCCGGTGGGGCAAATCAGAACCCATGCATGAGCCACTGCGACCGGCAGGTCACCAGTTGTATGATACGCGCGTATGACGAGGTCCGGCGGTGGTGGCGGTGACGGGTTAGCGCGCGATGAGCTCTATCAACTAGGCGACGTGGCCGAAGTGGTAGAGCGCAAGGCAGGCGATACCCCGCGCCGGTCCTAGCACTTGGGAAATGCTGCTTCTCGGCGTCGCGGGTCTTGGCGTGATGGCCTATCGTTGGAAGTCAAAGCCAGCATTGTCAAATCGCACCCAAGTGCGACCCCCTTTTCGCGGCCAAGAATGACCCCTTTGACGGAGCCGAGACCGGCGGCGCGGAGCCCCACATAGCGGAGCAGAGCCGGTCTTGGCGGGCGGCGAGTGACGAGCGGGAGGTTATGCGCGGTTCTTGAAGCGCCAGCTTTCGTTGCCGGTCTCGATGATGTCGCAGTGGTGTGTCAGCCGGTCAAGCATGGCGGTGGTCATTTTGGCGTCGCCGAAGACTTGCGGCCAATCTGCGAAAGCGAGATTGGTGGTGATCAGCAACGACGTGTTCTCATAGAGCTTGCTGATCAAGTGGAACAACAGCTGGCCGCCGGATTGGCTGAACGGTAGGTAGCCGAGTTCGTCGATGACGATGAGATCGTGGCGCAGGAGCTTCTCGGACAACCGGCCACTGCGACCGGCGGCCTTTTCCTGTTCTAGCTGATTGACCAGGTCGACCAGGTTGAAGAAGCGCCCCCTGGCGCGGGTGCGGATGACCGCCGAGGCTACAGCGATGCATAGATGGGTTTTGCCGGTGCCGGTTCCGCCGATGAAGATTGCATTGCGCTTAGCGTCCAGGAAGGTGCCGGTGGCGAGTTCGCGAACTTGCCCTTCATCGATCGGCGTATCGGCGAAGGTGAACGTGTCGATATCTTTGAGGACCGGGAACTTGGCTCCTCCGATACGATAGCTTATCGAGCGGGCCTGGCGGTGGGTGCGTTCGGCCCGGATCAGGCTGGCGATGAGGGGATAGATCTCATCGCGCCGGGCAAGACCCTTACCGGCAATCTCATCGAAGCTGGCACGCATGCCGTAAAGCTTTAGTTCGCTCATGGCTTCTAGAATCTCGTGGCGTTCCATCAGGCGATTTTCCTTATGCTGTCGTAGCGGCCACAATCGGCCGTGGGTTCGATCTTCAGGCGAAGCGCGTCGGGCGTAGTGATGCTGGGTGGGGTCGCAGGCTGACGGCGGCGCGCCAACACTGTCAGGATCACATCGCCACTAGCGATGCCGGCCTCCAGCGCTTCCGCACAGGCGGCCTCGACCGCGGCCAGGCCGTGATCGAGCACCGCGCCTAACACCTTGACGAACTGTCGATCCCCGTCGGCGTGTTGCTTCAGCTTGGCGCGAACCTGGGTCAGCGCGGGCGGCAGTGCCCAGTCTTTGAACGGAGCCCCGTTGCGCAAGGCGCCAGGCTTCTTCATCAGCACCGGCAGATAATGCCAGGGATCGTAGATGATCTGGTCGCGTCGGAAGTGGCGTGGATGATCGGCGACCACCTCGTCGCCCAGCAGCACGACGATGCGTTCGGCATGGGAGCGCACCAGCACCATCCGGCCGGCGGCCCGCGCATCAACGCTGTAGCGATTATGATCGGCCATGATCAGGCAAGTGGTGCTGGCCCTGACTGCCTTCTCGACGAACCCGTCGAATGGGCCGCGTAGCGCCATCAGGCTCGCGCGCTCTTCTTGGAATACGTCCCAGACGGTCCGATCCTTGAACTCAGGATGCTTGGTTCGCTGGGCGTAAGCGATGCACTGATCTTCCAGCCACGCATTGAGCTCGGTGAGACTCTTTACCCGCGGCTTGGGCCGGAACATTTGGTCGCGCAGATTGCCGACCTGGTTCTCAACCTGACCCTTCTCCCATCCCGACGCGGGGGTGCAGGCCACCGGTTCGATCAGATGGTGCGAGCACATCTGTAGAAAGCGGAGATTATATCGGCGCGCCTTGCCGACGAAGATCGCCTCCACCGCCGTCTTCATGTTGTCGTAGATGCCGCGCCGGCAGACCCCGCCATAGAACCGGAACGCCTTGTCGTGGGCGTCAAACACCAACTCCTGGGTCTCGCGAAAGTAGACGCGCACAAACGGCATGCGGCTGTGCGACAGCTTCATGTGCGCCGCCTTGACCGTCAGCGGCAGGCCCGCAAGCGTGATCGTCTCGTGACTCCAGTCGAACTGGTAGGCGGCGAACGGCGTTCCCGCTTCGGCAGCTTCGCTTCCTTCTCCAGAATCTCCGTCAGAGCCTCAACCCAATCGCCGAGCTTGGGCGAGGGCTGAACCCCGCGCTCGTACTTGAACTCGGTCAGGGGGCCCCGCACGACCTTGCGCACCGTCGCGCGCGACACCGACAGCGTCCGCACGATCTCCTTGATGGAGCGGTGTTGCTCAAAATAGGCGCGTCGTATCTCCCCGATCTTGTCCACGCCAATCATTCCCCGAAGTCCTCCCCAGCCCATCAGGGCTAAAGGGAAGGACGCTGACACAAGACGTCAGAAGGGGTCGGAATTGGATGCGATAATCCCCCTCAGGGGGTCACTATTGCCCGCGAATTTGCAGCCGGTCTTCGATAGCCCGTTTGGACAACGGCGGCTGCGGTTTCTCAATGCGCTGTTTATTGCGACCGCAAAGTGTGGCGGCAAGCCGGAGGTGCGCGGCCATGAAGCCCGAGAAATTAGCATCAGGATCCATCAGACCGGCGTGGCCGTCTCGCTTGATCGGCCGCCCGCGGGAAGAACGAAGGCCGCTGGCCAAGGTCGCGACGGTCCCGACCAGCTGCGCTTTGCCATCGTCAACCGCTATGACCGGGATCAGGTGCGGACGTCCTGGCAGGACGGGGAAGGGGGCCGGCTTGAGCGCTACATCGGCGACATTGCCGTCGAGCTCGCAACGGCTGCCGAGGTCAGCTACCGCGAAAGCTGTGTGCGCGAATTTGAATGGCGGGTGCAGCGCAAGGCCGGGCTCGAAGAGGAAGAGCGTAACCGTCAATTGGAGCTGGAGCGCGAAGAGCGCGAGCGCCGCGAGCGGCTTGAACAGGCGAGGGTCGACCGGCTGCTCGATGAAGCCGCGTCGTTGCGGCGGGCGACAGATATCCGCACCTATGTTGCTGCCGTGAAGGCCGTTGTCGCGAACGAAACGTCTTCAATTTCGGCGGAGGAAATGCAGCGTTGGTCGAAATGGGCGCTCACTGAGGCCGATCGCATCGATCCCGTTGTAAGTGCCCGTTTTCTCGACGCTTTTGAGGAAAAAGACGACACAAATTAAATGTGGGGCAAAGTGTGGGGTGCAAAGACTATGATCTTAATCACATCGTGATATCAATTACTTAAATGCACAATTGGCGGAGGGGGTGGGATTCGAACCCACGGTACCCTTGCGGGCACGCCGGTTTTCAAGACCGGTGCCTTAAACCACTCGGCCACCCTTCCGTTGCGCCCCCTCATGGGCGAATGCGTGACGGATTGCAAGGGAAGGCCCGTTGCGCCCAGAACCAAGCGTCGCAAAAACGCAACGGTTGGTTTACCACCCCATAACCCTCCCCATTTCCGCCGCCTTCAGGCTGCGATATGTTTATTTGTTGATGCGGAAGTGGGCTGCATCGGGGACATCGGCCGCCAATCGCACGAATAAGCATGCGGCCGGTGGAATGGTAACTGGGGCGGATGGGGAATCGACGGTCAGATCGGGCTTTGAGCGCGGCACGCGGTGTTGCCGCCGTGGCGGCTTGCCTGGTTGTCGCGAATTGCTCCTCGTCGAGCATTTCAAGCCACGTCGACCCCAAATACGGCGTTTCCTCAAGTCCCCGGGTGGTAGCTCTCGGGGATCCCGTGCCGAAGGGCGGTGGCACTTACCGCGTCGGCAAGCCCTACACGGTCGCAGGGCGGGTTTATGTGCCCGAGGAGGACGTCAACTATCGCGAGGAGGGACTTGCCTCCTGGTACGGCGATGACTTCCACGGCCGGTTGACCGCCAACGGCGAAATTTTTGACATGACTTCGCTGAGCGCCGCCCATCCGACGCTGCCGATGCCTTGCTACGCGCGCGTCACCAATCTCGGTAACGGCAAGTCGCTGATCGTTCGTGTCAACGACCGCGGGCCCTACCACGGCAACCGCGTGATGGACGTATCGAGCCGGGCGGCCGAACTGCTGGAATTCAAGAGCATCGGCGTCGCACGGGTGCGGGTAGAATATGTGGGCCGGGCCCCGCTCGAAGGCTCCGACGACCGCCAGCTGATCGCGACCTTGCGCACCGGCGTGCCGGCTCCATCGCCATCCCTCGTCCGGGTCGCATCCGCCCGACCGTTCGTTCCGGAAATCTCGCCGCGCCCGATCCGGGGTGAGGTTCCGCTGCCGGAGGGCAGGCCCTACAACCTTGGCAATCCATCAGCGGACCAGGCGTCAATTTTGGCTAACCCTGAGCCGTCCGCCTCGGCCCGCTCGCGTTCCGCCAGTCGAATCCTGGAAAATTCGCGGGCTGCGTCGTACGAGCCTGACGATCGCTATTCGACCCTCGGTGTCAGGCCTGTCTCCGCCTACGCCCCGATCGAGCCACAAGTGCCAAGCGAATTGTTGGCCGGCCGCGGACTTTACTGACCAGCCCTCTTATCGCCGTCTGATCTTGCCAAGCTTCGGCGAGTGGCCCGCGCCGCTCAAGCCGCAAACCCGCGCGTAACCCGTGTTGTTTGCGCTTATTACAGCTGTTAGAACAGCGCCCAAGGGTAACCCGATGACAGCCAACTTCTCCCGCAAATCGGCATCCGCGGCCGGAATTTCATGGCGCGGCGTCATTGGAGGCGTGGTCGCACTGAGTGTGGGCTGCGGCAGCGTCGTGTATGCCGCAAACAACAGCGTGCAGGGCGCCAAGAAGGAGGAGGGCGGGTTCGACGGCGACGCGCCCACCGCAATCCTGATCGAAGCCTCCAGCGGCAGCGTTCTGTTCGAGAAGAACGCCGACGAACTTCGCGCACCATCCAGCATGATGAAGCTGATGACCGCCGAGGTGGTTTTTCATGCCGTCACGCAGGGCGACCTCAAATTGACCGACGAGTTTCGCGTCAGCGAAAACGCCTGGCGCAGGGGTGGCGCGCCCGCCGGCGGCTCGACCATGTTTGCCGCGATCAATAGCAAGATTTCCGTGGACGATCTCCTGCACGGCGCCATTATTCAAAGCGGCAATGACGCTTGCATGGTGCTCGCGGAGGGGCTGGCTGGCAACGAACGCATTTTTGCGGCAGAGATGATGACCAAACGCGCGCGTGAGATCGGGTTGGCCCGGTCCACTTTCGCCAACTCCAACGGCCTTCCCGATCCCGGCAACAAGATGAGCGTTCGTGAGCTCGCCAAGCTCGCGCGTTACATCATCCAGACTTACCCCGAATTCTACAAGCTGTTTGGCGAGAAAGAATTCACCTGGAACAAGATCCGGCAGCAAAACCGCAATCCTCTGCTGAACTCGCTCGAGGGGGCCGATGGGCTGAAGACCGGATATACCAAAGACGGCGGTTACGGCATGGTCGGCTCCGCCGTGCAGAACGGCATACGTTTGATCGTCGCCATCAACGGCCTCGATGATCCCGACGACCGCGCAGCCGAAGCGAAGAAAATGCTCGAATGGGGATTTCGCAACTTCGAGGCGCGAACCTTGTTCGCGGCGGACCAGACCATAGGTTACGCGAAGGTCTTTGGCGGCGAGAGCCGTTCGCTGAAGCTTTCCAGCCGCGAGCCGATCAAAGTAATGGTCCAGAAAAACGGCAGCGACAAATTGATTGCCCGCGTCGTCTATAGCGGGCCGGTCCGCGCGCCGGTCGAGTCCGGCCAGCAGGTTGGCCTGGTGAAGGTCTGGCGCGGCAGCAACATCGCCGTGGAGGCGCCGGTTTATGCGGCCGAATCGATCGGCCGGGGATCGACAATGCGCCGGGCCATCGATGGCGCGAGCGAACTGGTGATCGGGGTGTTTCGCGCCGGTGCCGAGAAGCTTTGACGATGGCCGAGGCAGCGATCAAACGAACTTCCGGACGCGGACGCTTCATCTCCTTTGAGGGCGGCGAGGGGTCCGGCAAATCCACGCAAATCAAGTTGCTCGCAGAGCGGCTTGCCACCGCGAAATTACGCGCCATTGTCACACGCGAACCAGGGGGATCGGTCGGCGCGGAAATCATCAGGCATCTGGTATTGTCCGGAATGGGCAAGCTTCTGGGCCCTGACGCGGAAACATTGCTTTTCGCGGCAGCGCGCGACGATCATGTGCGAACCATCATCGAACCGGCCCTCAAGCAGGGATTATGGGTGCTCTGCGACCGCTTTTCGGATTCCACGCGGGTGTATCAGGGCGCCCTCGGCAAGGTGGCGCCGGGCGTACTCAACGCGATGCAGCGAGTCACCATTGGCGACCTGAAGCCGGATTTGACCATTATCCTGGATGTGCCCGTCGAGGTCGGTCTCCAGCGCGCCGCCGCGCGGCGCGGCGCCGGCGCGGCCGACAGGTTCGAGGCCGAAGACGTCAAGTTTCATCAGCAATTACGCGGCGCCTACCGGCAAATCGCTGCTGCCGAACCGCTGCGATGCGTTTTGATCGATGCTACCGCCGAACCGAATATCGTTGCGGCTCATATCTGGGCGGCCTTGCGCGACCGCTTCTTCGCAACAGCTACGGGCAATGTGGCGAGTCCCGCATGAGCGCCCGTCAAGTCGACACGCAGATCCTGGTCCCTCACCCCCGCGAAACCGCTGTTCTGTTCGGTCATCGCGGGGCCGAAACTGCCTTGTTGGATGCATATCGAAGCGGGCGAATTCCGCATGCCTGGCTGATCGGCGGCGCGCAAGGCATCGGCAAGGCGACGCTCGCCTACCGAATGGCGCGGTTTGTCCTCGCCCATCGCGATCCGCTTGCGAAGGATGTCGAGCGCGTCGATACGCTTGAGGTCGATCCGTCTGATGCGGTCGCACGCCGTATTGCCGCCGGCTCGCATGGCGGGCTCCTCGTCCTGCAGCGGACACCAAACGAGAAGGGGGTGATGCGCACAGTCATCACCGTCGACGAGACCAGGGAGACGATCACGTTTTTCGGTTCGACCGCCGCGGCCGAAGGCTGGAGGGTTTGCATCGTCGATACCGTCGACGAACTTAATCCCAATGCTGCCAATGCCTTGCTAAAGATTCTTGAGGAACCGCCGCGGCAATCTCTGTTCCTTCTTGTCAGCCATGCGCCAGGGCGGGTATTGCCGACCATCCTTTCACGCTGCCGCAGGCTTTCACTACGGCCACTCTCCGCGGCCGACGTTATTCAGGCGGCGAGCCATGCCGCGAAAATTCCGGCCGACGATCCGTCCTTGTCGGAGGCTGCCGATGCGGCTGAGGGGAGCGTGTCGCGTGCGCTGACGCTGCTTGGCGGCGACGGCGTAAAACTTCACCAGCGGACCGCGGCGCTGCTCGCCAATCTGCCGCAGATCGATCCGCGCGAATTGCATGCCCTTGGTGACGCGCTCGGTGGCAGCGACAAGATCGCGCTCGCGACTTTTATCGACAGCGTCGATCGCTGGATGAGTGCGCGCCTGCGCATTGATGAAGCCAACGCCAACCTGCCGCGCCTTGCACGGCTAGCGGAGGTATGGGAAAAGATCAGCCGCGCCGCGCGCGACACGGCAGAATACAATCTCGAGCGAAAGCCGCTGGTATTCTCGGTGTTTGGTATGCTTGCGGAGGCGACGCGCTAGGCGCGACGACGACAATCATCCTCAACAATCTTACTTGAACGATGAAGGAATGACTCGTGGCGAAGGCCAAAAAGAAAAAGAAGGGCGACGCAAAGAAAGCCGACAAATCGAGCCGCGCTCCCGCCAAAGTGTCCGCGGAGAAGAACCGTGCGAAGAAATCCAAGCGCGCGGTGAAAAAGAAGGCGGCAAGAAAAATCTCGATTGCGAAGGAGGCCCCCGGAAAACCGCTAGGGAAGCCGACGAGGGCGGCAGCAGGTAAAGCTCTAGGCGCATCGAAACGTCCAACTGACAAGAAGAACGCATCGGCAAAAACACCCTATTTTCTGACGACACCGATCTTCTATCCGAACGGTGTTCCGCACATCGGTCACGCCTACACCGCAATGGTTACCGATGCGATCGCCCGGTTTCAGCGGCTCGACGGATTCGATGTCCGGTTTCTCACAGGAACGGACGAGCACGGTCTCAAGATGCAGCAAACGGCCATTGCGGAGGGTCTCGCTCCGCTTGAGCTCGCGGATCGCAACTCTGCACGCTTTCGCGACATGATGACTACGCTCAACATTTCATACGACGATTACATCCGCACCACGGAGCCACGCCATGAGCGCGCCTGCCAAGCGCTATGGCTTGCCATTAAGAAGAATGGCGATATCTACCTCGACAAATACGCTGGTTGGTATTCCGTTCGTCAGGAGGCCTATTTCGACGAAGGGGAAACCACCGTCGGCCCCGACGGTATTCGCCGCGAGCCTCTGGGCTCGCCGGTTGAGTGGACCGAGGAGGAGACCTTTTTTTTTCGTCTGTCGGCGTATCAGGACAGGTTGCTCGACCTCTATGCACGCGTTCCCGACTTCGTACTTCCGCGCGAGCGGCTGAACGAAGTCGCGAGCTTCGTCAAAGGCGGTCTGCAGGACTTGTCGGTCTCACGGACGACCTTCGATTGGGGCGTCAAGGTACCTGGCGCTCCATCGCATGTGATGTACGTCTGGATGGATGCGCTAACGAACTATATCACCGCCGCGGGCTATCCGGACGTTGAGGGCGCTGACTTCCAGCGTTACTGGCCGGCTAACCTCCACGTGACCGGTAAGGACATCGTCCGCTTCCACGCTGTGTACTGGCCCGCTTTCCTGATGTCGGCTGGTGTCGCGGTTCCTAGGCGCGTTTTCAGCCACGGGTTCCTACTTAACCGCGGTGAGAAGATGTCAAAATCAGTCGGCAACGTCGTCGATCCGTTCGTCATGGCCTCCCGATACGGTGTCGATCAAGTACGCTACTTCTTTATGCGCGAGGTATCGTTCGGACAAGATGGCATCTACAATCACGAAGCCATCGTGGCCCGGACGAACGCGGATCTCGCCAACGACCTCGGCAATCTGGCGCAACGCTCGCTGTCGATGATCAACAAACAATTGGCTGGCAAGCTGACGCGACCTAGGAAATATTCCGATAGCGATAAGACTCTCCTTGCGGCTGCTGAGGGCATGACCGCTCTCGTTCGCACGGCGATGAGCACTCAACAAATTCATCAAGCATTGAACGTGATCTGGGCTGTAGTTGCAGATGCTAACCGGTATTTCGCTGGTGAGGCGCCTTGGGCGCTAGCCAAGACCAACCCGGCTCGGCAAAAGGCCGTGCTTTACGTAACCGCGGAGGTTATCCGCCGCGTCGCCATACTGGCGCAGCCGTTCATACCACAGTCGGCGGGCAAATTGCTTGACCTTCTTGAAGTGCCTAAGCTGGAGCGCGATTTTAGTATGCTCACGAGCCGCCTGAAGGTGGGGACCGCGCTGCGAGCGCCAACAGCGATCTTCCCCCGCTATGTCGAACCAAAAGAGCCAACGGCGGCGTGAGCGGTTTGAAGCCAATGCTTGTCGACAGCCACTGCCATCTCGACTTTCCCGATTTTGCCGATGACCTCGATGGCATCGTCGCGCGGGCCGCCTCCGCCGGCATCGGTCGCATCCTCACCATCTCAACGCGGGTGAGGCGCCTGAACGCTCTGTTGGCGATCACGGAGCGATTTCCGCAAGTCTATTGCTCGGTCGGCACGCATCCGCATCAAGCCGATGAAGAGGACGGCATCCCGGCGAGCGAGCTGGTCGAACTGGCGCGTCATCCGAAAGTGGTAGCATTTGGCGAGGCGGGCCTTGATTATTTCTACCAGCATGGCTCGCGTGAGGCCCAGGAGCGCGGCTTTCGAGCCCATATCGCCGCCGCACGCGCAACCGGCCTGCCGCTCGTCATTCATACCCGCGACGCTGACAACGACTGCGGCCGTATTCTCGAAGACGAAATGGCGAAGGGAGCGTTTCGCGCGGTGCTGCATTGCTACACCGGTGGACGCGAGCTTGCGATGAAGGCCATTTCGCTCGGCCTTTCGATCTCGTTCACGGGAATTCTGACTTTCAAGAAATCGCAAGGCTTGCGCGACCTCGCCGCCGAACTGCCGGCCGACCGCATCATGGTCGAGACCGACGCGCCGTATCTGGCGCCGGGCAAATATCGCGGCAAGCGCAATGAGCCTGCGTATGTGGTCGAAATTGCCAAAGTGCTGGCGGAAACGCGCGGGGTCTCGCTGGAGGAGATTTCGCGGCAAACCACTGAGAATTTTTTCCACCTGTTCAGCAAGGTGCCGGCGCCGAAAGCTGTGGCATGACGCTTACGCTCACGATCCTCGGCTGTGGTTCTTCCGCCGGTGTTCCGCGGCCCGCGCTTGGCTGGGGCGCTTGCGATCCCAAAAACCCGAGGAATCGCCGCCGCCGCTGTTCGCTGCTTGTCGAGCGTAGCGGAGATCAAGGAGTCACGCGGATCGTGATCGATACCTCGCCCGATCTGCGCGAGCAGTTGATCGATACCCATGTCGACCACATTGACGCGGTGTTCCTCACCCACGAGCACGCCGATCAAACCCACGGCATTGATGATCTGCGCTCAGTGGTGCTGCATCAGCGCCGGCGCATTCCGGTTTATTTGAACCGCTCCACGGCGGAGCACATCCTGCTGCGCTTCTCCTATTGCTTCGTCGCACCTCCCGGCAGCGAATATCCCCCGATCCTGGACCATCAAGGAATCGAGGCCGGCGAGAGCCGCACGATCGACGGGAAGGGCGGTCCGGTAACGCTTTCGGCGTTCATTCTGCAGCACGGCAATATTCCGGCGCTCGGTTACCGGATCGGCGATACCGCCTACACGCCCGACGTCAGTGACATCCCGAAATCGAGTTGGTCATCTCTTCAAAACCTCGATCTCTGGATTATCGACGGGCTGCGCTACACGGGGCACCCGAGCCACTTCAGCGTCAACGACGCCCTGGCGTGGATCGACCGCTTCAAGCCGCGCCGCGCCATCATCACTAACATGCACTCCGACCTGGATTATGAAGTGCTGCGTCAGAGCCTGCCGCCGCAGGTCATCCCGGCCTATGACGGCATGCGGCTCACACCGGAGCCGGCGGGCTAACAAGAGCCGGACGAAATCTTCGCAACACGAGCCAGCCAGCGCTACCCGCTGGCTAGCCCGCGTTACATTTACTTAGTGATCGTGGTCGCCGTGATGGTCATCGGAGTCGGCAAACCGATCGTGATCCAGGTCGGTCCCCGGCGTAAACGACACGCCACGAAGCACTTCGGCAAAACGCGCCGTCCGGATTACGCTGAAGCTTTCGCCGGCGAGAGCGGTGGCTGCGAGTTTGTCGGTGATCGTGACCAGTTGATTCGAATCGGCGCCCTGGTCGCCGCTTCCGCTAACCGTCGAGGTAATGGCCCAAATCGTCGCGGTACCATCGCGATTGACGCGGCCGATGAGATTGCGAAGGCCATCGGCAGCCGGCGTCCACGGCAAACCGGTGCTGGCATTTTGGCCGGCGGGAAGGCCATTTACCGAATAGGGAATGCCGAGATTTAGCCCGGCCTGCAACACGTAGGCCAATTTCCACATGCCGAGACCGGAGTCGAACACCCATTTCTGCAGGCCCGCGGTGCTGCTCGCGGCCGCCGCAGTGAATTTGCCCGACGCTGGATCAAAGGTGTTAGTTTCGTCGCCTTCATCCGCGACGTAAAGCGTGGTGGCGTTAGCAAACCAGACACCGAACGGGAACGATGTCGTCGTCTTCTTGGCCAGCTCGGTCGAGAAGCCCTTCAGGACGCACATATTGTAGGGTGTTACTCCGAGCGTCTGCAGCACGTTCGAATTGAAGACGATCGACGTCGTTGGAAGCGTCGCGTTGGGTCCCGGCAAGCCGACGCCGTTCGGGCAGGCCAGCGGCTTGCCGTTGGAGTCGAAGCCGGTGGTATCGATGAAGTAAACCGTGTTGATGCCGTTGCCGCCGCTGCCTTTGGTCAAATAGATGACGTTGTTTGCGATGGTGAGACCCCGGAAGTTTGTGTCCTTGCCGGTTTTGTCGGCCTTCAGCCCCAATTGAGTGATGTTGAAACTACCTACCGGTGTCGGCTGACCCGGATCCTGCGCGTCGAGCGACATATGCGACGGCGTCAGGATTTGCGCGCCGGCGCCGATGATGATGCCGTCGGGCTGAGGATTTGCTCCGTTGCCGGCATTACCGGACGTGTACACGACGCCGCCCTTGGCATTCAGGATCGCCGCCCGGCCGTTATTGCCGCTGTAAGCGTTGGTCTTCGTGAAAGAAAAGTGCCCGCGGGCATCGACTTCCGCCACCACACGGGAAAAACTCTCGGTGACGGGATTGGTCGGGTCGACGTCGGCCGGCGTATTGGAATTGGATACATCAAGCGCATTGAGGGGGGCCTGATAGCCCATGAACGTAACAACCCGGCCATCGGTCGACAGATTAAGCGCGAGTTCCGACTTCGACGAGAAGCTCGTGACTACTCGAGTTCCGACCGGTTGATCAGGACGATCGAAACCATGTGGGGTCTCTACCTCGAGCGAGTTGATGAACCTGCCCGACGGATCAAGTTGATCGAACAACATCCTTGAGGTGATGCCGAAACTGCCATCGACAAGGGCATTGTTGAAAACAAAGGGAAATTCGCCGCTGTCGGTTGCGGTCACGCAGTTTGGAACGACGCATTTGGGCGGCAGCAGAGTGGTACCGGCGACAACATTGGCCGGATTGTTGTCGTAGACGGACCGGCTGAGCAGCAAATTTCCCGGTCTAAAGTGAATGTCATCGTCGTCGGCGAGAGCTCCGCTGGCGCTAATTGCGCCAGACAAGAAAAGTGTAACGGCAATACTCTAACGCAAAACAGTCGGGCGACAAGGCGCGCGCGATCCTGCAACGTTCATTGCATATACCTCCCAGGGTTTCGCCAGCGGCAAAATGCGGTGCTTGGCGATCGTCGGGAGATTTGCGCTCCTACTGTTACAGCCATTTGAACCAGATGCGACAGCTGCATGGTCATCAACAGCGTGACATCCAATCTCGTTTGAGAATTATGCGCGCGGTGCCAGCCGCGGATGCGCCAGCCTCATATCTTGTGCAGCTCGAGCGCGGCCGGATGGAACAATTCTTCCGGCGCGAGCAAGCGGGACGACAACCCCTCGGCATGATGACGCGCGAGGAATCGGCTCAGCACGTGCCGGTTGGGCTCAAGGCCATAGGACCAGAAATCTTCGCCCATCAGATGACGGGCCGCCTGCAACTGCTCCTCGACAAACGGAAGTGTGACCTTAGTGGCGGAAGTGTCGGCGAGTCTCGCGACTGCGATCGCTTTCGCGCGCTCGAACGCCTTGTAGACTGCAAC
Source organism: uncultured Alphaproteobacteria bacterium (assembly GCA_963722265.1). GTDB lineage: Bacteria > Pseudomonadota > Alphaproteobacteria > Rhizobiales > Xanthobacteraceae > Bradyrhizobium. The sequence goes on from CAVRKR010000009.1 coordinate 1,443,888, forward strand.
CGGCAACCAGGGATGCCGTTCTGCGAGCGTACGGCGAATTCCCAGCGTATGCATGATCGGAAAGAGGCTCGTGCGCCGATACCAATCGATTGCGGTCTGCTGCGGGTCGGCAAAGAGATAGCCGACATTCGGATGACCGCGGTCGAAACATGAGGGCGCGCGCGGCCCAATCACCGCGTCCAGCTCGCTGTTTGCCAGCAAATCGGAAATGGTGACATCGGCGCGCGCATTCTCGACAACGACGTCGGGCGGCAGGTTGAGGTTGATCTTCTCGATGCGACCGGGATGTTCGTAGCCGCCGCGCACCCAGGTGATGTCTGAGGGGCGAATGCCATAGTCTTCCTCGAGAAACAGCCGAACCCAGATATTCGCGGTGAGTTGATATTCCGGCACCCCGACGCGGCGACCCCTAAGGTCGGCAGGCGACTTGATCCAATCGGTGCGGACGTAGATCGAAGTATGGCGGAAGGCGCGGGACGGGAACACCGGCACCGCGATGTATGGGCTCGTTCCCGCCGCGGTCTTGACGCTGTAGCTGGAGAGCGAGAGCTCGCAAATATCGAAATCGGCATACCTGAAAGCACGGAAGAAGATTTCTTCCGGCTCCAAAAGCATGATTTGTGGATCAACGCCGTCGATCAGCACCTGGCCGTCCACCAACGGACGCATCCGATCATAGTCGCCAATCGCGATCGATAGCTGCAGTTTGCTCATTACTCTCGTCGCGCAGCTGTGGACGTCATGGGTAATCCGAAAGGCCGCTTGTCAATGTCTTGCGGAGCATCGTATGGGTCCGTACCATCTCGCGCAAGCACGAGATATTGAGCAGCAGGGAAGACCAGCGGCATGACAGACAAAGCACCTGAAGCGGTTTCATCCGCGATCCGCGAATTGGTGGATGCAAACCACATCCTGTTCGATCAGGGCGTGGTGGACGGGTTCGGCCATGTCAGCGTGCGTCATCCGGCTTCCCCCGACCGCTTTCTGCTCGCCCGGAGCATGGCGCCCGGGCTTGTCACCGAAAAGGACGTGCTGGTGTTCGATCTCGACGGCGTTCCCGTCGAGAAGGGAGGGCCACCGGCGTATCTGGAGCGTTTCATTCACGGCGAAATCTACCGCAAGCGGCCGGATGTGATCGCCGTCGTGCACAGCCATTCGCCCTCGGTCGTGCCGTTCAGCGCGGTGCCCGGCACGAAGCTGCGGCCGATCTTTCACATGTGCGGCTTCCTTGGCGCGGGAACGCCAGTGTTTGAAATTCGCGATTTCGCGGGACCTTCGAGTGATCTTCTGATCAGCGATAACCGCCTTGGCGCCGCGCTTGCGCAAAGCCTCGGGGAGGGTCCGGCGGTATTGATGCGCGGCCACGGCTCAACGGTGGTCGGAAGCACCTTGCGCCAGGCGGTGTTCCGTGCGGTCTACACCGAGGTCGGCGCGCGCCTGCAGACGGAGGCGATGAAGCTTGGACCTGTCACTTACCTCGCCGAAGGTGAGGCCACCGCAACTACGAATACCAACAACACCCAGATCGATCGCGCCTGGTTTCTTTGGCTGAAGGCCGCATCCAGAAACCTGGGATAGATTATCTACTCTGGTGAATTCCACCATATTGACCTTCTTGACAGGAGGCCCATGGCGGTGCCGTCCCAATGCTGCAGATTTTTTCTGCAAGCTCTCGCCAGCTGCTTGGCAACGGTCAGTAAGCTGCAAAGAACTGCTTGCGGCCTTGGCTGTCTATTGCCTTCCTTGGTATTACGCCGAAATCGCCTTGGCCGAATGGACCTGTTCCCGCAGCATGAATTTCTGGATCTTGCCGGTCGAGGTCTTGGGGATCGGACCGAACACCACCGCCTTTGGCGTCTTGAACCCCGGCATCTGAGCGCGACAGAACGCTATGATCTCGGCCTCTGTCGCCTGCGCATTCTGCTTCAACTCGACGAAGGCACACGGCACTTCGCCCCACTTCCCGTCGGGTTTGGCGACCACGGCCGCGAACAGGACCGCGGGGTGCTTGTAGAGCACATCCTCAACCTCCACCGAGGAGATGTTCTCGCCGCCGGAGATGATGATGTCCTTTGAACGATCCTTGATGATGACATAGCCGTGCTCGTCGAGCACGCCGAGGTCGCCGGTGTGGAACCAGCCGCCGGCAAAGGCCTCGTTCGTGGCCTTCTCGTTCTTGAGATAGCCCTTCATTACGATATTGCCGCGGAACATCACCTCGCCGATGGTCTCGCCGTCGCGCGGCACCTCGCGCATGGTGTCGGGATCGATCACGGTGACGGCTTCCTGAAGCGGGTAGGGAACGCCCTGCCGGCGCTTGAGCTGGGCGCGCTGATCGGCCGGCAAGTCGTCCCAGCCGGGCTGCTCAGCGCAGACCGAGGCCGGACCGTAAACTTCGGTCAGGCCATAGACATGCGTGAGCCTGATGCCGATGCTCTCGGCGCCCTCGAGCACGGCGACCGGCGGCGCAGCGCCGGCGATCAAGCCGACCACGGGCCGGGCGGCTGATTTCTTCGGCGCACCGGGCGCATTGATCAGGGTGTTATAAACAATCGGTGCGCCGCACATATGGGTGACGCCGTGCTTTGAAATCAGTTCGAAAATCTTCGCGGGATCGACCTTGCGCAGGCAGATGTTGATTCCGGCCGCAGCGGCCACGGTCCAGGGGAAGCACCAGCCGTTGCAATGAAACATCGGCAACGTCCAGAGATAGACTGGATGCTGACCAAGATTGGCTGCAAGGATGTTGCTGACCGCGTTGAGATAGGCGCCGCGGTGATGTGTGACCACGCCCTTGGGATTGCCGGTGGTTCCCGACGTGTAGCTAAGCGCGATGGCGTCCCATTCGTCTTGTAGCAGGCGAGGGCCAAAACTTTCGTCGCCTTGCGCCAGCGTGTCCTCATATTCGATCTCGCCGATGCGTTTTCCGCCGACGTACACCTTGTCGTCCACATCGATCACAAAGGGTTTATCGCCCTTCATCAGCGTCAACGCCTCGGCAATCACGTCTGAGAATTCCGGATCGACCAGGATGATCTTGGCGCCGCCGTGGTCGAGCTGAAAGGCGATCGACGCCGCATCCAGCCGGATGTTCAGGGCGTTGAGTACGGCACCCGCCATCGGCACGGCAAAGTGCACTTCATTCATCACCGGAATATTCGGCAGCATTGCCGCGACAGTATCGCCGGAACCGATACCCCGGCGCGCGAGGTATGACGCAAAACGGCGGCAGCGCGCGTAGGTCTCTGACCAGGTGAAGATGCGGTCTTCGTAAACGGTGCTGGTTTGATCAGGGTAGATCGCTGCCGTGCGCGCCAGGAAGCTTAGCGGTGTCAGGGGCACGAAATTGGCGGGGGTTTTCTCCAAGCCGACGCTGTACTGGTTTGGCTGTCCACCCATCGGTCACCTTCCAATCCCTTAAATAACTAGAGGAACCCGATCGAGATCCACGGAAAAATGGCGACAATGATCAAGCCCGCCATCAACGCCAGCAGATAGCCCCAGATCGGGCGAATGCCTTCGGCCGGGTCCACCCGGCCAATGGCGCAGGCGGCATAATATCCCACTCCGAAGGGAGGGGCGAATAATCCGATGCCCATGGCGAGGATGATGATCATCGCATAATGGACCTCATGTACGCCCACGGCACGAGCGATCGGAAATAACAGCGGGCCAAATAGCACAATCGCCGGAATACCTTCGAGCACGCTGCCGAGCACTGTAAAGGCTATGATCGATACCGCAATAAAGGAGGCCGAACCGCCGGGCAGGCCGGTCATCGCGGCGGCCAGCGCCCGCGAAAAGCCGGACTGGGTCAATCCCCAGGCCATTCCGGTGGCGGTACCAATGATCAAAAGGATCGCTCCCGACAGGCAGGCGGTTTCGATCAACATCGGCATCAGCCGCCGCCAGTCGAACTGGCGATAGATCAAGACACCGACGACAAAGCCGTAGACGATCCCGATCGTGGATACCTCGGTCGCGGTCGCTATGCCCTCGACCACGGCGGCGCGAATGACGAAGGGCAGCGCCAGCGCGGGCAGGGCGATGACGAAGGTGCGGACGATCTCGGAAATGCTGGCGCGCTTGACGTGACTGAGGTCCTCGCTGCGATAGCGCCACCACACCAAAGCCGACAACGTGATGGCGAGCACCACGCCGGGCAAGAGGCCGCCAGTGAACAACGCGGAAATTGAAACTCCGGTCACCGAGCCGATGGTGATCAGGACGAGGCTCGGAGGAATGGTTTCGGTCTGGGCGCCGGTCGACGCGAGCAGGGCGACAAGGTCTCCCGGCCGGGCGCCGCGCTGCTTCATTTCCGGAAACAACACCGGCGCAACCGCCGCCATGTCGGCGGCCTTTGAACCTGATATGCCCGACACCAGGTACATCGCGCCAACCAGCACGTAGTTGAGACCGCCGCGCACATGGCCGAGCAGGCTTGCCAAAAACGCCACCATCGCGCGCGCCATGCCGGCCATTTCGATCAAGAGACCGAGAAAGATGAACAACGGCACCGCGAGCAGGATCAGATGGCTCATGCCCTCGTCCATCCGGCCGACCAGCACCATCAGCGGCGTGCGCGTCGTCAGCGCAAGGTATCCGAAGATCGCCAATCCAAACGCAAACGCGATCGGTACGCCGGCAAAGACGCAGAGGCCGACCACACCGACAAAGAAAATCACCAGATTGATATTGCCGAGCGGACGCAGCCACGGCGTGGCGAGCCAGAACACCGCAACGATCAGCGCAACCGAAAGCGCGGCACGTAGCATGAGGCTGACATCATCGACCCGCGCCAGCCGCAGCAAAGCAAACAGCGCCATCAGGCACACGCCGACCGGCAGCGCGGCCGCGCGCCAGGTATTGGAGATTTGCAGCGCCGGCGTGGTGATGAAGCTTTCTTCGTAGGCGTATTGGCAGGACGGGACGACGATCAGGAGCAAGAAGGCGAGCGCAGCGCAGGTGGCCACGACATCGAGATAGGCACGTATGGCAGGCGTCGCGCTGGCGACAACGGCCGTCATTCGCATATGTTCGGAGCGCCGGAACGCGACTACAGCCCCGAGCATCGCCAGCCACAGAAACAGGATCGACGCCAGTTCGTCCGACCAGATCAAGGGGCGTTGCAGGCCGTACCGCGCGACGACGCCTGCGAACAGCGTGATGATCTCGGCAACGACCAGCAATGCCGCCGGAACTTCGACCAGCATTCCGAGCCAGGCTTCCAGGATCACCCCAGCAGATCGGCGGCGAGGGGACACCACCTCACCGCTCGCCGCCTGCGTCGCGTCGGCCTGAGCCATCATTGCCCCCAGAATAACCCGTTACGACAATTTGCCGACGGATTTCTCCAGTATCGCCCACGCCTCCTCGCCGTATTTTCCCTTCCATTCGGAATAGAACCCGGCCGAGCGCAGCTTTTCGCGGAAAGGCGCGGTGTCCGGCTGATTGAAGATCAGTCCCTTGCCCGCAAGCTCCTCGCGTACGGTCGCATTGAGCTTTTCGGTGTCGGCGCGGGCCTTGAGCGCGGCGCCGTTGACGTTCTTCTCCACGATCCCGCGCACGTCGGCGGGCAGGGCTTCCAGGGCGCGGCGGTTGGCCAGGAACCAGTAGCCGTCCCACATGTGGTTGGTCAGGGAGCAGTATTTCTGCACCTCATACAGTTTTGCAGTCGAAATCAGCGCCAGCGGATTTTCCTGGCCCTCCACGATCTTGGTTTGCAGGGCCGAATAGACCTCGTTGAAATTGATTGAAGCCGGCGCGGCGTCGAAAGCCTTGAACATAGAGGTCCAGAGCGGAGACACCGGCACCCGGATTTTAAAGCCCTTATAGTCGCCGGGTCCGTTGATCGGCTTGGTCGAGGAGGTGGTCTGCCGGAAGCCATTGTCCCAGATCTTTTCGAACGCGATGATATTGGCCTTGGCAACCTCCCGGCGCACGAAAGCGCCGAGGTCGCCATCCATGGCCTTCCAGACGGTCGGATAATCCGGGAAAGCAAAGCCCATTCCGTTAATGGAAGCGGCCGGGACCAGCGTCGCCAGGATCAGGCCCGACATGGTGAAGAACTCGACGCCTCCGGAACGCAGCTGGCTCAACACATCGGTGTCGGCGCCAAGCTGGTTGTTCGGGAAAATCTGCATGTCGAGGCGGCCATTGGTCTCGGTCTTGATTGCGGCCGCCATTTCCTTGGCGCGAATATTCAGCGGATGCGAATCCGGCAGGTTATTGGCAAACTTGTAGGTAAACTCGGCAGCTTGTGATCGCGCGACGAACGGCGCGCCGACGCTGCCCATCACCGCAGAGGCCGCCGAAGCCTTCAATAGGGTCCGTCGCGAAAAGCCCATCTGTGTCTCCCTGATTTTCTTATGGATGGCATCATACGGGCCCGGCGCTGCCGGGTCATCCGCCGTCTCGGCGGGCTTATTGCCCGCTTTCGGTGGAAATACCAAGCCTTCGGCAGTCAGCCTTCGGAAGCCCATTCCGCACGACACGGCGCCGTCCAAACACGTTGCGATTTGAGGCCATGGACGATCTCCAGAGCGAGCGCCGCGCGCCCGGCGGGGCGTTTGGAAGGTCTTGGACGGCGGCTGGGGCCAGAAGTGTCGTGGAACGTCAGAAACTGAGTACAACTGTATGAAACTGCTTTAGAATAAAATATTCCATAATATACCTTATGCGAATCGTAGATGTAGACGCCAGATAGAGAAGTCACCGTTGGCCCAGATAGAGATGTCACTCTCCACGGTTTTGGTTGGGGAGTTTTGGGCCGATGACGGTGATTGCGATGAGCCGGACGGAGATCGACCGGATGAGCGTGTTGCAGGATCTGGCAGCAAGCAGGATCAAAGTAACGGAAGCCGCGGCGTTGATGGGACTTGGGCGGCGTCAGGTGTTTCGGTTGGCAAAGGCGTACGGCCAGCATGGCCCACAGGCGTTGGTGTCACGACGGCGTGGCAGGCCCAGCAACCGCTGCTATCCGACGACTTTGCATGCCGAAGTGATTGGCATCATCCGGGAGCGCTACTCGGACTTTGGCCCGACCCTGGCAGCAGAGAAGCTTGCGGAGCTTCATGACATTCACCTTGCCCGCGAGACGGTCCGCCAATGGATGATCACGGCAGGTCTATGGAAGGATCGCCGCGCCCGGTTGAAGGCTGTTCATCAGCCGAGGTACCGGCGTGATTGTTTGGGCGAGCTGATCCAGATCGACGGGTCAGAACACTTGTGGTTCGAGGGCCGCGGACCACAATGCACCCTGCTCGTCTACATCGACGACGCCACCAGCCGGTTGATGCATCTGCAGTTTGTCGAGAGCGAGAGCACCTTTGACTATTTTGCGGCGACCCGAGCCTATCTGGAGCGTTACGGCAAGCCGGTGGCGTTCTATTCCGACAAGCACGGTGTGTTTCGGGTCAACAGGAAGGATGCGATCGGCGGTGACGGCATGACCCAGTTCGGCCGGGCTCTGCATGCGCTGAACATCGACATCATTTGTGCCAACTCATCTCAGGCCAAGGGCCGGGTCGAGCGCGCCAATGGAACGCTGCAGGACCGGCTGGTGAAGGAGATGCGGCTATCCGGCATCGACACCCTCGCAGCCGGCAATGCGTTCCTGCCGGCGTTCATGGAGAAGTACAACGCCCGCTTTGCCAAGGCTCCCCTTGATGATCGTGACGTCCACCGTCCTTTGGCCGGTAATGACGATCTCGACGACGCCTTTGCCTGGAAGGAAGAGCGTACGGTTTCAGTGAACCTGACGCTGCAGTATGACCAGGTGCTGTTCATTCTTGAGCCGACTGGGATCGCGCGATCGCTGGCGCGCAAGCGGGTCACGGTGGTTGATTACCCCGACGGGCGGCTCGCGATCCGATACAATGGGGTCGATTATCGCGCGACAATCTGGATGAGAACGGCGCGTCAATCTGGGTGAGACGAGGCGGCGGAGCGGAGGGATAATTGACGCTATCCGACGTCTTGGCAAGCTTTGATCGACGCGGAGCGTCGATCAGTCTTCGGCTTTTTCTGCCGCCGAGAGACTATCGCTGCGATGCTCGCGCGGCGCTCCCCCAAGTACCCACAGCGCATTCTGCAGACCCTCGGCCAACGCGACAAAGCTCTCGCCACCGAGCACGACGTGGGCATGCTCAAAGCCCGAGAAGGCGAGCCGGAAGTGGTACAGCCGATGTCCCAGCACGACACCCGCGACGGTGACGCCGAGGGCACTCGTGTCGGTGAAGTCGGACAGGCCAAACCGGCCGGGCTCGTGCTCCTGACGGAAGATCACATCCTGCTCGGGGCCGGCCAGGGCTCGCCACGTGCGCATGCGCCGTTCCAGCGTGCGCCGAATGCCGGCGCTGATCTCCGGATGGCGCCGCCGGATCTCGTCGAGCACCGCAATGGCCCGAATGCCGGGAGCAGACTTCAGGATCGGCACAATCTCGCCGTCCCAAACCTCGGCCAATGGGTCCGGACGCCGGCGGCCTCGCGGCGCTTTCTTCTGCGAAGGCAGCCGCGGATCATCCTCGATGCGGTAGCCGGTTGCACGGCTGAAGCCGGACTTGGCGGCAGCAACGGTGGCATCTTTGCTATGTCGGTAAATCATGTACAGCCTCATCTGGTGGTCGGTGATGTGAAGGCCGGGCAATCGCTGATTCCTCAATTTCGAGACGAATCAGACACTTGACCCGGTCGCTCACGACCGCCAGACCGCACTGACCCCCTTGGGGAAAAGTGCGCCGCCGGGGCTGGACGAACTTCGCTCGGGCTACGCCCTCGCTCCGTCCGTCCAGCCCCGGCGCATCCTCATCCTGATTGACGCTGCTGTCTCACCTTGATTGTCGCGCGGCAGTCGATCTACCCTATCGGACCTTCGACAAACGGCCACAGGTGAACCAGGCAGCGATCATCGAGAACAAGCGTCTGGGCCCGATCCTGGCCTACATCGCCGAACAGCAAAAGAAGCTCGACATGTCCCGTTCAGCCAAGGCGCCGCGGCGACGCGGCCAGAAGAATCATATGTTCAAGGTCGGATAGATGGACACCCGGGCGTCGCGTTACGCGATCTGGAGGCTTCACGCGACGCCCTCAAGGAATTCAACCCCAACCCATAGAAAGGCGGCTATCCTGTTCCCGACCGAGTGACATTTCTAAATGGCCCAAATCGTGACTTCCCTAAACGGCGGCGACAGTAGATATGAGCGAACGCCCGGTTAGCGGCCCCTGAAGCGTGGCTTGCGCCGCTCCAGGAATGCTGCGACCCCCTCTTTGTGATCTTCTGTCAGGCTCGCCAGCGCAAACTGGTCGACATCCATGTGGCTGGCGAGATCGTCGAGCGCATGCGCCAGTCGGTTCACGGTCAGCTTTGTCATCGCAACGGATAAAGGCGGTTGCGTCGCTACCTTCGACGCAAGGCTCATGGCGGCATCGAAGCTAGAGCCGGGATCGACAACCTCCTCTATTAGGCCCCACTCATAGGCCTCGGCGGCGCTGATGCGCTGGTCGGCGAGGATCACCGCTTGTTTGGTCCGGGCTGGCCCCATCAAGTGCAGCATGCGCGGGATGCTTTGCCAGCTCATATTCATCCCGAGCCCGATTTCAGGCACGCGCAGATGGGCGTCGCTAGCCATCACGCGAAAATCCAGCGCCACTGCGAGTGCCACGCCGCCGCCGATGCAAAATCCTTCGATCGCGCCGATGGTGATCTGTTCCATGTCCTGCCAGGTGCGGCTCAGCCGTGGCCCAAGTCTTAAATGCCGGCGCAACGAACCGAGATCCATGGATTTGCGCAATCGGCCTTCGGGGTTCTTTAGATCGAAGCCCGCGCTGAACGCCTTCGGCCCGCCGGTCAGCACCACCACTGAAGTGTCACCGTCGTCCTCAAAACTGCGGGCTGCGTTGGTTAACTGGCGCATGGCTTCGGGTGACAGTGCGTTGATCCCGTCACCGCGATCGAAGCGCACCACGGCGATGCGTCCTTCAGGACCAAGGCTCTTCTCGATCGTCACAAAATTGGCCACTGATCTGCCTCCCCGGCCGTTTCCACAGCGAATTGCTTTTTTGCGCCCAGAAGAGCGCGATCAGGCCCGAAGCGAGCGCAATGCATCGTGCACGGCGCGGGCTACATCTACGGCATTTGGCGTATCCGAATGAACACAAATCGAGTCAGCCCGCACGCGAACGTCCCGACCATGGATACTGCTGGTCTTGCCTTCGGCGATGGCGCGCAAGCACCGAGCAGCAGCGTCAGCGGGATCGACGGCCTTGTGTTCGCGGGTGATGATCAGGCTGCCGTCGTCCTCATAATCGAGATCGGCATAAAATTCAGAGATGAAGACGTGACCGCGAGCCTTGTACACGATCTCGTGCTGCGTTCCTATCATCCCCATGATCGGCACCTTGAACACGTCAGCCGCATCGCAAATGGCCTCCGCCACGGCATGGTTTCGCGCCGCCATTCCGTAGAGCGAGCCATGCGGCTTGATGTGATTGAGCGCCAAGCCTTCGGCCTCAAGAAAGCCCTTGAGCGCGCCCACCTGGTAGATGATGCAATTGGCGAGTTCGTCGCGCGCCATCTTCATTTCGCGCCGGCCGAAGCCTTGGAGGTCAGGGAGCGAGGGATGGGCGCCAACCCCGACCCGGTGCTGCCTGGCAAGCCTCACCGTCTTGCGCATATGGTTGAAGTCCGATGCGTGGAAACCACAGGCGACGTTGGCCACCGATATCAGCGGCATCAGCGCTTCGTCATCGCCCATCCGATAGAGGCCGAACGCCTCGCCCATGTCGCAATTGATGCTCGTCACGCCCTGCTCCCGGGCTTGCATTAGTCCGCGCCTGATACCGCCTCTACTTCTTCTCCAGCGAATAAGACCCGGGACCGAACGCCGCGATCATCGCGAACAAGCCGATCAGGCCGAGGTTCTTGAGGAAGTTGATGGTCTGGGCTGCGATCTGCGGCGCCGGCGAAGCCCAGAAATTGTGAAACATCAGGGTGGCCGCAACCGTGAACGCGACCAAAATCAATGCGGCCCATCGTGCCCAGATGCCCAAGATCAGCGCCAAGGAACAACCGAGCTCGACCACAATCGACCCTGTCGCGAGAAAGCTTCCGAAGCCGCCTTCCCCGCCCGGTAGGCGTGAAGCGGTGACCCCAAAGGCAAGAATTTTTCCGATCCCGCTATAGATAAAGAGCGGGGTGACCAACAGGCGCGCGGCCAGCAACACCTTGTCCTGCATCTCGCTGGTTGCGGGACGGGCATCCGAAATCGTCATTGTTGTCTCTCCCTTTGTCGTGAACTCCCAAGTTACTCCGCGGGCGCTGCGCTGGCCTGAGCCGCATTGCCCTGCATCGCGAGCGATCCAATCACCAGAGCGGCGACGATCGCGGCTCCGCTGATTGCCCAAAACACGGCTTCCGGCCCACCCGTCACCTGCTGGAGCCAGCCGATGACATAAGGTCCGAGAATGCCACCGACGCGCCCTACTCCGAGCTCCATCCCGACTCCACTGGCGCGAAAATCGGTCTCGTAGGAATTGGCTGTGAAATTGTTGAGAACGTGTTGGGCGCCGATTACACAGAAGCCCGCGATCGCCACGACCATGAAATTAAAGGCGTGCCCGTTGACGAACACCAGCGCCCCGACCGCAATGCCGCCGATGATCCACCATGCGCCAAGCAGTCGCGGCGTTGCGGCAATTCCACGATCGGCCAGCATCGCCAGTGTAAGACCACCGACGAAGGAGGTCGCCTGCATTAGCGCGCCAAAGCTGAAGCCAGACGCAAAGGTCTCGCCCCGCCTGATCATCACCGTGGGAATCCATCCGACCAACCCGAAAATTGCAAAAAGTGTGAGGAACGCCGTGAGCCAGATCGTCAGCGAGACACGGCGGTAACGCGGCGAAAGCAGTGCTGCGATCGTGTTATGCGGCGCGGATCGCGCGCTGTTATGAAACACGGCGCCCGCATAGATTCCGCTCCTTTCGGGGCGCAGGCGTATCATCAGCGTGCGCAATTCCTCGAAACGACCACGGACGGCCAAGAACTTCGGACTCTCTGGCAGCACCACATGCACCACGAGGGTGAGCGGTATTGACAGCGCGCCGACGTAATAGAGAATTTGCCAACCATAGGATGGAGTCAGATAAACGCCAACCATACCGGCAAGGACGCCGCCGAGCGACCAGCCAAATGTCACGCCCCACAACGAAAAGCGGTTGCTGAGCCGCTGGGGGGCCAGCTCGTTGATATAGGTCGTACCCAACGGCAGCAGGACGCCGAGGCCAAGGCCGGTTATGAATCTCAGAATACAGAAGCTCAGAAAATCAGTAGCGAAGATCGCTGTCAGGAGCGTCAGGACGTTCACGATCCAAAGGCCGGCCAGAAGCGTACTTCGCCGCCCGATGCGATCCGCCACCATTCCATGCCCCATCGCGCCAAAGAGAAAACCGATCAAACCGGAGCTGACCAGAAGGCCTGCCTGACTCGGAACCAGCCCCCAGGGCTGCATCACGTAGTGAATGACATAGGCCGGATTGAACGTATCGTATCCGTCGAACATAGTGATGAGCGTGACCAAAACGCCGAGCATCTTGTGCAAGGGAGTGACAGAGGCGCCAGCCAACTCGTCGTGGACGTCAATTTCAGGTCCCAAAGTCATTGCATCTTCCCCCCGATTTCCTGATCGTCCCCTGCTCTGCGGCGATTATCGTGCGGGTCGATCGAGCTTGAACAGTGCCCTTGCGTTGTCGCGGCCGATTTTTTGCCGGTCCGTTTCTGCGATCGGCGCCACATCAAACCAGTTTGAGGCATGGTCGATATTCTCGAAAGGCCAATCGGTGGAGAAGAGAATTCGATCGGCGCCGACTTCCAGCATGGCATCGATCAGCGTCTGCGTCCGGAAATTCCCCGATGTCGTGATGTAGAAATTGTCGCGGAAATAGTCGGCGATCTTCCGCTTGGCAGGATACCGGTTTTGTTCGCGCATCCATTTGTTGCGATTGTCGATCCGCCACATCGAATATGGCAACCCCTCGCCCATGTGACCGATAATGATATTCAACCCCGGATACGTGTCGAATAATCCCGATCCCATCAGTCTGAGCGCGTGAACAGCGGTTTCCTGCGCGAACGCCCAGGTCGGTCCCAGTAGCCAGCGGTGGCCGTCGTAAATGGCCGCATCTTTTGGAAGGGGATTTCGCGGGTGAAGGTAGAATGGGACATCGAGCCGCTCGACCTCGGCCCAAAATGACCAATAGGCCTTCAGGTCGTAGTAGACGCCGGACGCATTGTCACTCAGCTGGCTGAAGCCGTTGACGAGAGCCCCGCAGAACCCCAGCTCGCGCACGCATCGTTCGAGCTCCCGAGCAGCGAGGTCAGGTGTTTGCATCGGCAGTGCGGCAAGACCCCCAAATCGCTTCGGCTGGCGTCGAATTTGCTCGGCCAGAAAGTCGTTGGCCCGGCGGGATATCTCTCCAGCCTTCCTTTGATCGGGTATTGCCTGCACGGCCGGTGCGTTCAGCGAAAGAAGCATCACCTCGATGCCGTGGGCATCCATTTCCCACAAGCGGCGGTCCTGGATATCGATCAGCCGCGCCTTCAGTTCGGGCCAATCAGCTTCCGGCGCAAACCCAGCACTGTCCTGAACGGTTTCCTCGATCGCGAAATGCTCTTCGAGAGCTACTTTTCCCTGCATCGCGAAAGGCCTCCCATCGCTTTTGATCTTGCTTGGCAGGATCAGACAAGACGGTCAAGCGCCACAGCACACGCCGCAAGCATGGCGGACAACCCGACGGGCAGGCGCACGGCGCAGTGCCGCCTCCTCCCTCGACATGAACCGAAATTTCCGTTTATCCTTGGTCCCATGACCGAACACGATCATCACCATCACCACGACCATTCGGAACTGTCCGAGACCGAATTGCGCGTGCGAGCGCTTGAGACGATCCTGACCGAGAAGGGCTATGTCGATCCGGCGGCGCTCGACGCCATTATCCAGGCCTATGAGACGAAGATTGGTCCACACAATGGCGCGCGCGTTGTCGCCAAGGCTTGGTCCGATCCCGCCTTCAAGCAATCCCTGCTCGCGGACGCCACGAAGGCGGTCGGCACGCTCGGCCATGTCAGCCGTGTCGGCGACCATCTCGTCGCGGTCGAAAACACGCCACAGCGGCACAACATGGTCGTTTGCACGCTGTGCTCCTGTTACCCTTGGGAAATGCTGGGGCTTCCGCCGGTCTGGTACAAGGCCGCGCCCTATCGCTCGCGTGCCGTGAAAGACCCTCGCGGCGTGCTAGCCGATTTTGGGGTCAGCCTGCCCAAGGAAACCGAAATCAGGGTTTGGGATTCGACCGCAGAGACCCGCTTCCTGGTGTTGCCGATGCGTCCCAATGGCACCGAAGGCTGGAGCGAGCAGCAGCTGGCCGAGCTCGTGACGCGGGACTCGATGATCGGAACCGGTTTCCCCAAGACGCCCGGAGCGCCGTCGTGAACGGCGTGCATGACATGGGCGGCATGGACGGCTTCGGCAAGGTCGAGCCCGAGCCGAACGAACCGATGTTTCACAGCGAATGGGAAGGCCGCGTGCTCGCCATGGTACGCGCGATGGGCGCGGCCGGCGCCTTCAACATCGATACCTCCCGGTACTATCGGGAAACCTTGCCGCCCGACATCTATCTGGCGTGTTCCTATTACCAGAAATGGCTTCTTGGACTCGAAGACCTGTTGATCGACAAGGGTTTCGTGGCGGGCTCGGAGGTCGCGGCCGGGCACGCCAGGGAGCCCGCAAAGCCGCTCAGGAATGGCAAGTTCACGGTCGACGACGTCGAGCGGATCATGGTGCGCGGCAAATTCGAGCGCAAGCCGTCGGCACCGGCCAGGTTCAAGCCCGGCGATCGCGTGCGTGCGAAGAACATGCATCCCGCAACGCATACGCGGCTGCCGCGCTATGCCCGCGGCCATGTTGGCGTAGTCGAACGCAACCTCGGCTGCAACGTTTTCCCGGACTCAGCAGCGATGGAAGCCGGTGAGAATCCACAATGGCTCTACACCGTGGTTTTCAACGGGGCGGAACTGTGGGGCCCGGACACCGACCCCACACTGAAAATCTCCATCGACGCATTCGAACCGTATCTGGAGGCGGCATGACGGAGGCCGCTGTCGCGAACGCGGCAAGCATCCTGAAGGACTTGCCGTGCGACACCGAAGGTCCCGTGTTTGGTGAGCCGTGGGAAGCCCAGGCTTTTGCGATGGCGTTGACGCTGCATGAGCGCGGCCTGTTCACCTGGAGGGAGTGGGCGGCAGCCCTTGCCGATGAAATCAAGCGCGCACAGGCGAGCGGCGATCCCGATCAGGGCGACACTTACTACCGCCACTGGCTTGCTACTCTGGAAAAGCTCGTCGCGGCAAAGGGTGTTGCAACCCTCGAAACCCAGCATCGCTACCGCAACGCCTGGGATCATGCCGCCGACCGCACGCCCCATGGCTCGCCGATCGAATTGAGGCCGGATGATTTTCAATCCGGCAAATGACTCGCGATATGCCGCAGCCGGCACACTATTTTAAATTAACCCGACGCCGTCTTTAAGTTGCATCTGCAAAGCGCTACACTGGCGAGCTCACGATCGTCTTTGCAGGAATGACGTCATGAACAACGCGTCTCGCCACGTTCTGCTGGTGGCAATTGGTGCATTCGCGATTGCCGTTCCGCAGCCCGGCTCGGCGTCTGATGTCGAGAATGGTACCGCCTTCAAGCTGGCGATGGGACCGATCAGCGCCGCGCAAAAGAACCAGGGCGCGACAGCCCACTCCGACGAGGTTGTGCCGACGCCGCACCATCATCACACCCGGCATCGGCATAAGCATCATACCCAGTAATCAATGGAGCGAAACATCGCGCTGCCGGTGTTCCACGCCTGATGCGGCGCCGATCAGTGGAAATCATCGGCCGTTCGGCTCGTTTCACTGGGACGGGCGCTCATCTTCCGGCATACAGGCCTTGCGACCCGTCTCAAGGCTTGGTGCATCATGACCCCTTCCCCGATATTTCACGCCTGCTCGATATCATGGCAGCGCTTGCGCACGCCCGGAACGGGCTGTCCCTGGGATCTCGAGCAGAATTTCGCGACCATTGCGCCCTACACCATCGAGGAAGCCTATGAGGTCGCCGACGCCATCGCACGCGGCGATCTCGATGACCTGCGCGACGAACTCGGCGATCTCCTGCTGCAGGTCGTGTTTCACGCCCGCATGGCGGAAGAACAGAATGCCTTTTCCTTCGGCGACGTGGTCGAAGCGATCACCAGAAAGATGATCAGAAGGCATCCGCATGTCTTCGCCGACAAGGACGGACGGTTGACGCCGGCCGACGTCAAGGGCGCGTGGGACCGCATCAAGGCCGAGGAGAAGGCAGAACGCGCGGCGCGGCGGTCAGCCGGAGAAAATTCACCCTAATCGCTGTTGTCAGGCGTGAAGACGGGACAGCCGGCGCTCGCGCGCGCGATGGAATTGCAGCGCAAGGCTTCAAGCGTCGGTTTCGACTGGAACGATCCGCGCGCGGTGCTGCGCAAGATCCGCGAGGAAGCCGACGAGATCGAAGCGGCACTCGATCGCGGCGACGAGAGCGAACTTGCGGACGAAACCGGCGATCTCCTGTTCGCGCTGGTCAATCTGGCGCGCCATGTCGGCGTCGATCCGGAACTAGCGCTGCGCGGCACCAACGCAAAATTCGAACGCCGCTTCGCCTATATCGAGCGTGCGCTGGCGACGCAGGGGCGTTCGCTCGAGAGCGCGTCGCTTGAGGAAATGGATGCGCTGTGGAACGAGGCGAAGGCGACGCGAATGAATTTATCCGGCACGGTCCGCGACGGGAACGACGGCCTTATTGGATTGGGTGCGGCACGGCGTCGAAGCGGTTGACCACGATGTCGCGCTTGGTCTCGTCGACGCGCACGGTCATGTCGTAACGGCCCGTCGTGCAGCTCCTTGTCGAGCACCTCCGAGTTGCGGTGCAGCCAGCTGATGCCGGCGCCGTCGGCGGCGTCGATCGAAAGATCGAGCGTCGTGCGCGTTGCCGCCAGCCGGTCCTCGATCGCAGCGAGCAGCGCGTCGATGCCCTCCCCGGTCTCGGCGGAGACCAGGAAACACGGCCGCTCCGGCGGGCGGCGCGCGGCGATATTCCTCAAGTTTTCGCGCTCCTCCGGGCTCGAAGCGGTCGATCTTGTTCCAGACTTCGAGAATGCGCTGCCCCGCATCCGGATCGATGCCGAGCTGACGCAGCACGGTCTCGACATCGCGCTGCTGCGCCTCGGCGTCTTCATGCGAGATATCGCGGACGTGGAGAATGATGTCGGCCTCCAGCACCTCTTCCAGCGTCGCGCGAAACGCCGCGACCAGCTGCGTCGGCAGGTTGGAGATGAAGCCGACCGTGTCCGACAGCATCGCCTTGCCGCCATGCGGCAGGCTGAGCGCCCGCAAGGTCGGATCAAGCGTCGCAAACAGCATGTCGGCGGCCTGAACCTCGGCGCGGGTCAGCCGGTTGAACAGCGTCGATTTTCCGGCATTGGTGTAGCCGACCAGCGCCACCACGCGGTAAGGCACCCGCTGCCGGCCGGCGCGATGCAGCCGCCGCGTCGCCTGCACCTTCTTGAGTTCGTTCTCAAGCCGCGTGATGCGCTCGCCGATCAGGCGGCGATCGGCCTCGATCTGGGTTTCGCCGGGACCGCCCATGAACCCGAAGCCGCCGCGCTGGCGCTCAAGGTGGGTCCACGACCGCACCAGGCGGCTGCGCTGATAGTTCAGATGCGCCAGCTCGACCTGAAGCGCGCCCTCTTTGGTCTTGGCGCGGCGACCGAAGATTTCCAGAATCAGCCCGGTGCGGTCGAGAACCTTGGTGCTCCAGGCCTTCTCGAGGTTGCGCTGCTGGATCGGCGACAGCGCGCAGTCCATGACCACGAGTTCGATGTCGTGTCCGGTAATGAGACCGACGATCTCCTCGACCTTGCCCTTGCCGAGATAGGTCGCGGGCCGGATCTGAGCTGACCGGCGCGATCAGAGCATCGGCGACCGTCAGATCGATGGCGCGCGCAAGGCCCGTGGCCTCCTCGAGCCGCGCCTCGGAATCGCGAATGGCATGAGAATCCGTTTGCGCATCGGGATCGCCCCGGCGCATCCGCAAATAAGGGCCGATGACGATCACCCGCCCGGTTTGCTTGCCCGCTACCGACCGCGGACGGTCGGCACCCCCGTCACGATTTCGGGGTTCCAATCAGTTCACTCTCAAGCCGGGGCATCCTCGCCGCCTTCGAACAACTGGATCGGAGCGCCCGGCATGATGGTCGAAATCGCATGCTTGTAGACAAGCTGCGAGTGACCGTCGCGCCGCAGCAGCAGGCAGAAATTGTCGAACCAGGTAACAATTCCCTGCAGCTTTACTCCGTTGACCAGAAAGATCGTCAGTGGCGTTTTGGTTTTACGAACGTGATTGAGGAAGGTGTCTTGTAGATTTTGTGCGCGGTCTGCCGCCATTGTTTTTTATCCCGCAGTCTTGTTTGCTTCTTTTTATTGAACCGGTGGCTGCTCTCTATCGGAGCAGTCCCCGGTTACCGGCTCCCCTGAGATCCCCCTCCGGGGAGCGCGACAGAGCGATTAGAAGGCAGGCTTGGTTATTAGGCAAGCAGGTTCGCGCGCCGGACAGGCCGAACGAAGCGCTAATCCTCCGCAAAATCCCGCAAAGAGACGAAATTTCTCGCAAGCCAATGAATAAGCGGGCCCTGGCGGCGCTCAACCGACGCCGAGGGCCTTCAGCTTGCGGTGCAGGGCCGAGCGCTCCATGCCGACGAATTCCGCCGTGCGAGAGATGTTGCCCGAGAAGCGGCTGATCTGCGCCATCAGGTAGTCGCGCTCGAACACTTCCCGCGCCTCGCGGAGCGGCAGGCCCATGATGTGCTCGCCATTGTTGCTGGTCGGCATGGCCGGCACCATCGAGCCTACGTCCTGCGGCAGCATATCGGCCGTGATGATGACTTCCGGTCCGCCGCCTGCCAGAATCATCACCCGCTCGACATTGTTGCGGAGCTGGCGAACGTTTCCAGGCCAGACATGCGACTGCAAAACCGCCATCGCGTCCTGGCCGATCTGGCGTTTCGGCAAGCCGGTCGCTGCCGAAATCTGATCCATGAAGTAGTCGATCAGTTCGGGGATGTCCTCGCGGCGCTCCGACAGCGGCGGAACGCGGATCGGCACCACCGACAGCCGGTGATAGAGATCTTCCCGGAAGCGGCCGCCGGCGATCTCCTCTTCGAGATTGCGCGCGGTCGAGGAAATGATGCGAACGTCGACGTTGACCTTGGCGGTGCCGCCCTGCCGCTGGAACGTCTGATCGACCAGCACGCGCAAGATCTTGTTCTGGGTTTCGCGCGGCATGTCGCCGATTTCATCGATGAAAAGCGTGCCGCCATGGGCTTCTTCCAGCGCACCGGTCTTGCGCGCATGCTCGCCATTGGCGCTCGACGCCGAACAGCTCGATTTCCATGCGCTCCGGCGTGATCGCCGCGGCGTTGATGACGACGAAGGGGCCGTCGGCGCGGCTGGACGCATTATGCAGCGTGCGCGCCGCCAGTTCCTTGCCGGAACCCGAGGGACCCACGATCAGAATGCGGCTGTTGGCCTTGGCGGCCCGTTCGATGGTCTGCCGCAGCTGATTCATGCAGGCCGAGCGGCCGGTCATGACGCTTGCTGTCGGGGCGAGCTGCTTGAGTTCCTTCACTTCGCGCTTCAGGCGCGACGTTTCCAGCGCCCGCGTCGCGACCAGGATCAGCCGATCGGATTTGAACGGCTTCTCGATGAAGTCGTAAGCGCCGCGCTTGATGGCGGCGACCGCGGTTTCGATGTTGCCGTGGCCGGAAATCATCACGACCGGCAGATCGGCATGGTCGCGCTTGATCTGCTCAAGCAGTTGCAAGCCCGTCGAGCTTGCTGCCCTGCAGCCAGATGTCGAGAAACACCAGATTTGGCCGGCGAGTTGGCGATTTCCGCCAGGGCGGAATCGCTGTCGCGCGCCGTCCGCGTCGTAAATCCCTCGTCGTCAAGAATCCCGGCGACAAGGTCACGAATGTCGGCTTCGTCATCGACAATCAAAATATCACTTGCCATTGGGTTACGCCTGTCTTGTCAGTTGCCTGTTGCGGCTTCGATTTTGGTCTGTTCATTAGTCGTCTCTGCCCGCTCCGCGGTTTCGGATACGGGAGGATTTGTTTCGGTGTCCGGCTGCTTGATTTCGACGTTCGGTGCGTGGCCCGATATCGCAAATCGCAGCCGCATCCACGCGCCGCGTGCGCCCGGCCGGATCTCCGAGGCATCGTGGAGTTCGATCCGGCCGCCATGATCTTCCAGAACGCGGCCGACAATGGCCAGCCCGAGGCCCGTGCCCTTCTCGCGGGTCGTGACATAGGGTTCCAGCAGGCGCGCGCGGCTCACCTTGGGCAAGCCGATCCCGTTGTCGATGACGTCGATCACGATGTCATCGTTTTCGCGCGCGGCGATGACATCAATACGACCCTTGCCAAGCTGCGTCCGGCCGGCACGGCTTCGATCGCCTCCGTCGCGTTCTTGATGATATTGGTCAGCGCCTGCGAAATCAGCCGGCGGTCGAATTGCGCCCGCAACGGCTCCTCCTTGATCTCGGCCTCGATATCGACGTCGGGATGACCGACCCGCATCAGGAATACGGCCTGCCGCACGGTATCGGCGACGTCTTCGCCCTCGATGACGGGTTTCGGCATCCGCGCGAAGCGCGAGAATTCATCGACCATCCGCCTGATGTCGTCGACCTGCCGCACGATCGTCTCCGTGCATTGCTCGAACACGGCCTTGTCCTCGGTGATCGCCTTGCCGAATTTGCGGCGAATGCGCTCGGCCGAAAGCTGGATCGGGGTCAGCGGATTCTTGATTTCGTGCGCGATCCTGCGGGCAACGTCGGCCCATGCCGAGGTTCGCTGCGCGGAGACGAGCTCGGTAATGTCGTCAAGGGTGATGATGTAGCTGTCGCGCGTCTGGCTGGTCTGCTCGGCGGTGACACGCACCGAAAGAATGCGCTCATGGCCCTCGCGGTTGATCGTGATCTGGCCCTGCACCAGCCGCTGGGTGCTTTCCCGCGCGGCTTTCATCATCTCGTCGAGTTCGGGCAACACGTCCGACAACGGATGATCCAGCGTCTCCGATTCCGCGTGTCCGATCAGCTTTTCGGCGGAGCGGTTGAGAATGCCGACGCTGCCGGAAGCATCGACGCCGATGATGCCGGCGCTTGCCGACGACAATACCGCCTCGATGAAGCGCCGCCGGCTGTCGATAAGATCGCTCGCGTTGACCAGCTCGTCGCGCTGGGTGCGCAACTCCTGCGTCATCTTGTTGAAGGTCTCGCCGAGTTGCGCCAGATCGCCCTCCGAGCGGAGCACCGGCACCTGCACGTGGAGGTCGCCGGTCGAGACGATATTGGCCGCGCTCATCAGCCGCCGGATCGGGGTAACCAGCCAATTGGCAAAATTCAGCCCGATGCAGAATCGAGGCCATCAGGATGGTCAGCGCGATCACCGCGAAGATCAGCGCGAAATTCACCTGGATGCCGAGCCGGCGCGATTCGATCTCGGCATATTCGGCGACGCTCGCCTCGGTTTGCTTCAGTTGGGCGACCACATGCGGATCGAGCTGGCGCGCCACGTAGAGGAAGGTATCCTTGAAGGCCGCGCAGCCGGATCACCGCCGCGACATAGTTCTCTTCGGGCAACACCGCGATCTCAGGCTCGGATTCGTTGACGTTGCTCAAGAAATCCGCCGGCGGCGCCGCAAAGGCGAGATGGATGCCGGTTTGCGCGGTCTCCAGGACATGGCGGTCCTTGTCGATCAGCATTGCCCCCGGCAGATTGCGCGAAGCCGCGCTCGCCGTCAGCAACTCGCGGAAGGATTGGCGGTCCTGGTCGTATAATGGCCGGGCGTGGGAAATATCGTTGGCCATTCCCAGGATATCGCCGCGAATGAGCTGCGCGTGTTCCTGCATGTAGGCCCGCGCGATGATCAGCGAGTTCTGGATCACCTCACGGGTCGGGCCCGAAAACAGCCGGTCGAGGCCGCGATCGATGGTCACGTTGGCGACGACCGCCACCAGCACGGCCGGCAGCACCGCGATGATCGAGAAGAGACTGACGATCTGGACATGGAGCCGCGCCGCCGCCCGGCCGCGGCGCCGGGCCTGCATCACCTGCCAGACTTCGCGGAAGATGATGCCGACCAGCACCAGGATGGTCGCGCCGTTCATCAGGATGAAGGAAAGCGCGACTTCGCGGGTCGGCTCGATCCGGGTCAGGCCGGTGAGCACCACGAAGGTGAGGAAGGCCGACAGCAGCGCCAGGCCGATCGCAAACGGCGCCAGCAACCTCCGAAGGGACCACCCCTTGGGTTCAGCAAGCGACGGATCGAACTGTGCGGCCGAGGTGTCTGCGTCATTGAAAATTGGCAAGGGATGATGAATGCCAATAGTGCCCGCGGGCAACAGACTGATGCATTCATATCCACAATGTTGCCAAATTGCGACAATTCCACGGCGCGGCGAAAGGTAAAGGGCGCCTCAATTGCCGCTGCGATAGACCTGAATGTCCAGATCGCGGATCTTCTTGCGCAGCGTGTTGCGGTTGAGACCCAACAGATCGGCCGCCCGGATCTGATTGCCCCGGGTCGCCGCCAGCGCCGCCGTGAGCAGCGGAACCTCGATTTCCTTGAGAATGCGGTGGTAGAGGCCCGGCGGCGGCACGCCGTTGGGAAAACCCGAAAAATGCGACGACAGATAGGCCTCGACCGCGCCGCCGAGATTGTCGATGCCATGGTGCGCATTGCCACCCGAGGTCACCGCCGGCGGCGCCAATTCGCCGTCGATGACGGAGGCGGTGATCACGTCCTGCGGATACAGCGCGGCAAGCCTGCGCGCGAGGTTTTCAAGTTCGCGCACATTGCCCGGCCAGCGATGCTGCTTCATGCGCTCCAGCGCCAGCGCATCGAGCTTCTTCGGCGGCAATCCATCCTTCTCGGCGAGCGCGAAGAAATGCCGGATCAGATCCGGCAAATCCTCGATCCGCTCGCGCAATGGCGGAAGCCGCAGCGGCACCACGTTGAGGCGGAAGAACAAGTCTTCGCGGAACAGGCCCTGCTGAATCAGGATGCGCAGGTCCTTGTTGCTTGCGGCAACAATGCGCACATCGGTCTTGATCGGTGTGCGGCCGCCGACGGTGGTGTACTCGCCCTGCTGCAGCACCCGCAACAATCTGGTCTGCGCTTCCATCGGCATGTCGCCGATTTCGTCAAGGAACAGCGTGCCGCCTTCGGCCTGCTCGAACCGGCCAGAGGCGCGGGTGTTGGCGCCGGTGAAGGCACCGCGCTCGTGACCGAACAGTTCCGACTCGATGAGATCGCGGGGAATGGCGGCCATGTTGACGGCGACGAACGGGCCGTTGCGCCGCTTGCCGTAGTCGTGCAGCGCGCGCGCCACCAGCTCCTTGCCGGTTCCGGACTCGCCGGAAATCATCACCGTGAGGTCGGTCTGCATCAGACGCGCCAGCACCCGGTAGATTTCCTGCATCGCCGGCGAACGGCCAACCAGCGGGATCGAGTCGAATTCGGAATCGTCGGCCGCGTTGGCCACCCGTTCCTTCGGCTCGGCCAGCGCGCGGCCGACGATCGCAATCAATTCCTTCAGGTCGAACGGCTTGGGCAGATATTCATACGCGCCACGTTCGGAAGCGCGGATCGCGGTCATGAAAGTGTTCTGCGCGCTCATCACGATCACGGGAAGATTCGGCCGCATCTTCTTGATCCGCGGCAGCAGATCGAACGCGTTCTCGTCGGGCATCACCACATCGGTGATCACCAGATCGCCCTCGCCCTGGCTTACCCAGCGCCACAACGTCGCTGCGTTTCCCGTCAGCCGAACCTCGTATCCGGCGCGCGAAAGCGCCTGATTGAGAACGGTACGGATGGCTGTGTCGTCGTCAGCGACAAGAATGCTACCTGCGGGCATCGTAGTCCCTCATCTTGAGTCCTGTGAGGCATGCAACGCCGTCCTCGAAACGTCATCGCGGTCAGCTCTGATCGAAATTTCTTGCGGAATTGAACATCGGCATCAGCACGCGGAAGATGGTCTTTCGCGGCTGGGACTCGCATTCGATGATGCCGCCGTGATCGCCGACGATCTTGGCCACCAGTGCAAGACCAAGCCCGCTGCCGGTCGGCTTGGTCGTGACAAAGGGATCGAACAGGTTCGGCAACAGGTCGTCGGGCACGCCGGGGCCGTTGTCCTTGACGCAGAATTCAAGCGGCAATGAGACCCGCGATTTCTTCCCCGGCACCGACAGGCGAACGCCCGGGCGAAACGCGGTGGTGAGCTGGATCTCGGCGTCGGTGCCAAGATCGGCCACAGCCTCGGCGGCGTTCTTGACCAGGTTGAGAAATACCTGGATCAACTGGTCCTGGTTGGCCAGCACCGGCGGCAGCGAAGGGTCGTATTCCTCGACGAAGCGAATGTTGCGGGCAAAGCCCGATTGCGCCAGCCGCTTGACGTGATCGAGCACCGAATGAATGTTGACCGGACCGCGCGCCACCGGCCGGTCGTCGCCGAACACTTCCATGCGATCGACCAGCGTGACGATACGGTCTGCCTCATCGCAGATCAGCCGCGTCAGCATGCGGTCTTCGGGCGACGCCGCCTGTTCAAGCAATTGCGCCGCGCCGCGGATTCCGGACAGCGGATTCTTGATTTCATGCGCCAGCATCGCGGCCAGCGCGATCACCGAACGCGCCGCGCTCCGGTGCGTCAATTGCCGGTCCATCTTGTCGGCGATGCTGCGCTCCTGCAGCATCACGACGATATGGCCGGGCCGCTCGGCGACCGGAGCGACGTGCAGATCGACCTGGCGATCGCCGCCCATCCGCGGCGTGCCGAGATCGACCTTGTACTCATTGACCGGCGAGCCGCTCGAGCGAACCTGATCGATCAGCGCCAGCAGCGGACTTCCGAAAGGCACCAGTTCCTTCAAGGACTGGCGTTGCAGGAACTGCGCCGAAATTTCGAAGAAGGATTCTGCGGCCATGTTGGCATCGACGATCCTGTCCATCGGGTGCGACCAGCAGAACCGGATTGGGCAGTGCGTTGAGGATGATGTCGGCGTCGGATGGCAGGGGCCGGCGATGTTCTGCAGCCGAAGTCATGCGGCGGCACTCCATGCAAAGTCGTCGAATGCATCCTGCAGGGACCGATGCACGAGTTGCGGATTGTCCGACGTCAGAATCCTCTCGCGCCAGCTCCTGAGCGTCGCCGCCGGCGCGCGGCTGCATTGGGCGGCGACCTGCAGCGCCCAGCCGAGATGCTTGCGCGCGTGCCGCAGCCCCACGCGCAATCCATAGTGACTGCAGACCTCGTCATAGAGCGCGCGAATATGCTTGAGCTGCTCCGCCAGCGATGGCGCGGATTCGACGACGCCGGTCTCGATGCGACGGGCGATCTGCCCAGGCAACCATGGCTGGCCCTGCGCGCCGCGGCCGACCATGACCGCGTCCGCGCCCGACGCTTCGAGCGCGGCCACGGCCTTTTCGAACGAGGTGATGTCGCCGTTGACGACAAGCGGGATATCAATCGCGTCCCTGACGGCGCGGACCGCGCCCCAATCGGCTTCGCCGTTGTAGAACTGGCAGCGCGTGCGGCCATGCACCGAGATCATCTGCACGCCCGCGGCCTCGGCGCGGCGCGCCAATTCAGGCGCATTGAGCGAGCGATCGTCCCAGCCGAGCCGCATCTTCAGCGTCACCGGCACCTTCACCGCCGAGATGGTTGCCTCGATCAGTCGGATGGCGTGATCAAGATCGCGCATCAACGCCGAACCGGATTGGCCGCCCGTCACATGGCGTGCGGGACAGCCCATATTGATGTCGATAATTTCCGCGCCCGCGGCTTCGGCGATGCGTGCGCCTTCGGCCATCCATTTGGTCTCGCAGCCCGCGAGTTGAACGACATGCGGGCCTATACCTGCGGCTTCGCATCGCAACCGCGACATCGGCTTGCCGTTGACGAGATCGTCGCTGGCGGTCATCTCCGATACGACGAGGCCTGCGCCCGAGTGCCGCGGCCAGACGTCGAAAGGGCGCATCCGTGATGCCCGACATGGGCGCAAGAAGGACCCGGTTAGCGATCTGAATATCGCCTATTTTCAATGGCTTAAGGCTTAGGAAGTTCAGACCGGTCACGGACTTCTCATCGTTTCGACAGGCACCTCGCCTGCCGGGATCTATTTTGCGCACAAATCTTGTGCAGTCAAGTTGCATGCCTACAGTTTAGACAGTTCTTGTAATTCTGCAAGTGCACTGCACCAAAATGTGCTTTTCCCCACAGTCCGCAGGAATCGCTCTGCTTTCGCAATGCGAGCGTGATATGGGCAGAGCGCTTCCACCCACCAATCTCCCCGATCCGCCCGTAACCGATTGCCATGTCGAACCCTCAGCGGACTGCAGCCATTCTCGTCGCAGCCGGACGCGGCCTTCGAGCCGGCGCGGGCGGACCGAAGCAGTACCGTTCGATCGGCGGGCAGACCGTCATTTTCCGGGCGATGGAGCCGTTTTGCCGCCATCCGCAGGTGTCGGCCGTGCAGCCGGTCCTGAATCCCGACGACATCGCCATCTTCAACGAGGCTGTGCGCGGATTGCCGCACGCGCCTCCGGCAAAGGGCGGCGCAACACGCCAGGCATCGGTGCATGCCGGGCTCGAGGCGCTCGCCCCGCAAAAACCCGACATCGTTCTCATCCACGACGCCGCGCGGCCCTTCGTTTCGGCAGGCGCTGATTTCCCGCGCGATCAGCGCGGCATCGGCCACCGGCGCGGCGATCCCTGCGATAGCGGTCGCCGACACGATCAAGCTGGTCGACGCTAGCGGCAATGTCGAAGCAACGCCCGAGCGCGCCCGCCTGAGAATCGCGCAGACCCCGCAGGCATTTCGTTTCGATGTCATTCTCGAAGCTCATCGCCGCGCGGCACGCGAGGGCCGCAGCGATTTCACCGACGACGCCGCGCTTGCCGAATGGGCGGGATTGACGGTGGCGACTTTTGAAGGCGATGCTGCGAACATGAAACTGACGACACCGGAAGATTTCGTCCGCGAAGAAGCGCGCCTGGCCAGCCTGCTCGGCGATGTCAGAACCGGGACCGGTTACGACGTTCACGCCTTCGGCGAGGGCGATCACCTGATGATTTGCGGCGTTCGCGTGCCGCACCATCGCGGCTTCCTCGCCCATTCCGATGGCGACGTCGGTCTGCACGCGCTGGTCGATGCCATCCTCGGCGCGCTGGCGGACGGCGATATCGGCTCGCATTTTCCGCCCAGCGACATCAAGTGGAAGGGCGCGGCCTCCGACAAATTCCTGAAATACGCCGTCGATCGGGTTACCGCGCGCGGCGGGCGCATCGCCAATCTGGAAGTGACCCTGATCTGCGAGCGGCCGAAAATCGGACCTCTGCGCGACACCATGCGCGCACGCATCGCCGAGATCACCGGGATTGGATGTCTCGCGCGTCGCCGTGAAGGCGACCACCAGCGAGCGTCTTGGCTTCACCGGCCGCGAGGAAGGCATCGCCGCGACGGCATGCGCCACCATTCGTCTGCCTTGGGACGATAGGGGCGCGGACGGCAAGGGCGGGAGCGATTGAAATGAGCGGCAGCGACGCCCGCGCCCTCTCCCGCTCGCTGCTCGATCTTTGCCGGATGCGCAAGCTGACCATTGCGACCGCCGAAATCCTGCACCGGCGGCCTCGTCGCCGGCGCGCTGACCGATATTCCCGGCTCTTCCGACGTGATCGACCGCGGCTTTGTCACCTATTCCAACGAGGCCAAGCGCGCGATGCTCGGGGTCAAGGCCACGACGCTTGCGACCTTCGGCGCGGTCAGCAAGGAAACCGCGACCGCGATGGCAATCGGCGCGCTGGAGCGGGCCGGCGTCGATCTGGCCGTCTCCATTACCGGTATCGCCGGTCCCGGAGGCGCCACGCCGGGCAAGCCCGTGGGCCTCGTGCATTTCGCGGTCGCCGCCCGCGACGGCCGAATCCTGCATCGCGAATGCCGCTTCGGCGCGATCGGCCGCAGCGCGGTGCGGCAGCGCTCGGTCGTCGAAGCGCTGCGCATGCTGATGGAGCTGGCGCGCGGTCCGAAGGCTCGCCAAGCCACGCCGCGAGGCAGTCAGCGGGTCCATCCCCGCCTCGCGCGCACGCCGCGCCGGGGCGCGGTCAAGCGGCGGCGGCCGCCGCGCGGATAAATCAAGTGACACGCGACAAGCCTCATTCCGGCGCCTTGCCCTCACGGCCCCGCTTGCCGTAAATCATGTCCGCGCGCTTTTCGAATGCCGCGGCGAAACGCTGGAACGCAGCGTCGAACATCGTACCCATCAGCATCGCCAGCATCCGGCTCTTGAATTCGTAGGCGAGGTAGAACCCGACATCGCAGGCCATGTCTGACTTCGACTCGAACGTCCAGCGGTTCTCGAGATTGCTGAACGGCCCCTGCAAATACTCGACCAGGATTTTCAGATTGGGACGGTCCAGCGTCACCCGGCTGGTGAAGGTTTCGCGCACCAGCTTGAACGATACCGTCATGTCGGCGATCACGATTTCGGTGCCATCCGGCTTCGGCGTGCGCTGACGAATCTTCAGCGAGCGGCACAGCGGCACGAATTCCGGGTAACGCTCGACGTCGGCGACGAGATCGAACATCTGCGACGCGCTATGGTTGACCCGGCGCCTGCTGCTGAATTTCGGCATCGACTAGCGTCCGACGACCCGCGGAAAAACAAGGGCGAATGTCAAATCCACCGCACCGTCGCTCAGCGGGATTTCGCGGCGCGCGCCGCCTGCAGCTTTGCGAAATCCTCGCCCGCATGATGCGATGAGCGGGTCAACGGGCTTGCCGACACCATCAGGAAGCCCTTGGTGTAGGCGACCTTCTCGTAGACCCGCGAACTCGTCCGGCGTCACGTAGCGCATGACGGCGTGATGCTTTCGGGTCGGCTGCAGATACTGGCCGATGGTCAGAAAGTCCACATCCGCCGAGCGCAGATCGTCCATCACCTGCAAGCACCTCATGGCGCTCTTCGCCCAGTCCGACCATGATGCCCGATTTGGTGAAGATGGCCGGATCGATTTCCTTGACCCGCTGCAACAGCCGGATCGAATGGAAATAGCGCGCGCCCGGGACGCACATTCAGATAACGCGACGGCACCGTTTCCAGATTGTGGTTGAACACATCGGGCTTGGCTGCAACCACGATTTCGAGCGCGCCGTCCTTGCGCAGGAAATCCGGCGTCAGGATCTCGATGGTCGTGGTCGGGCAGCGCGCGCGGATCGCGCGGATGGTTTGCGCGAAATGCTCGGCGCCGCCGTCGGCGAGGTCGTCGCGATCGACCGAGGTGACGACGATATGGGCAAGCCCCAGCTTGAAGGTCGCTTCCGCGACGTGCTCCGGCTCGTTGGGGTCGAGCGCGCCGGGCATGCCGGTCTTGACGTTGCAGAACGCGCAGGCTCGGGTGCAGGTGTCGCCCATGATCATGAAGGTCGCGTGCTTCTTGTCCCAGCACTCGCCGATGTTCGGACAGCCCGCCTCCTCGCACACCGTGACGAGGCCGTTTTCCTTGACGATGTTGCGGGTGTCGGCATAGCCGCGCGTGGTCGGCGCGCGGACGCGAATCCAGTCCGGCTTCGGTGGCGAAAGCGCATCCGGCCGGTTCACCTTTTCCGGGTGACGCGGGCGCAGCGGAGTGGCTGAAGCGGTATCGACGACGACGACCATGGAGAATCCGTATCTCTTGATATTCTAGCTAATCCGGTGGACCGAGAACCGCAACCGCTCGCCTTGGCCTGTTTTCAGTCATAGCATACCGGCCCGGAATGGCCCAAAATCCTGTATTTCGAAAGCTCCCAAACTCGGCAAACTGCTCAAACGCGCCTTCTTCTCCCGCAGCGTGCATGAGGTCGCGCCCGACCTGATCGGCACGACGTTGCTGGTGAACGGAGTCGGCGGCGTCATCGTCGAGGTCGAGGCCTATCATCACACCGATCCCGCGGCGCACTCCTTTCGGGGACCGACGCCGCGCAATCGGGTCATGTTCGGGCCGCCCGGCTTCGCCTATGTCTATCGCTCCTATGGTATCCACTGGTGCGTCAATTTCGTCTGCGAAAGGGCGGGTTCCGCAAGCGCGGTCCTGATCCGCGCCCTGGAGCCTACCCACGGGCTTGCCGCGATGCGCCGCCGCCGCCGCCACCTGCCCGACGAGCGATCGCTCTGCTCTGGTCCCGGCAAGCTGACGGAGGCGTTGGGAATCACCGACAAACATAACGGGCTGGCCCTCGATGAACCTCCGATCGCTCTGCACACACGCACAAGCACGCCGGAGATCGTCGCAGGGGTCCGGATCGGCATCACCAAGGCGGTCGAACTGCCGTGGCGATACGGGTTGAAGGGCTCGAAATTCCTGTCCAAGCCGTTTTGACGACGCCCGCATGAGAACGTCATTGCGAGGAACGAAGCGGACAAAGCAGTCCATTCTCCTTTTGCGCGGGAAGGCGGATTGCTTCGCG
The DNA here is from genome assembly GCA_963722265.1 of uncultured Alphaproteobacteria bacterium. GTDB lineage: Bacteria > Pseudomonadota > Alphaproteobacteria > Rhizobiales > Xanthobacteraceae > Bradyrhizobium. The sequence continues at coordinate 1,474,533 of CAVRKR010000009.1, forward strand.
GAGCCTGTCATCGGGCGCGCATTCGCGCGACCCGTTGGCTCGCAATGACGGCAAACGGACATGGCCTCGCATCCTCGCAGCGCAGATCGCGGCCCGAGTTTTGAAAAATCCGTTCGCCCGAAGAGGGCGCAGGGAATGCCGGGTGCCCATTGCACCCGTAGATGGAGTAACGGGCCGCGGGGCCTTCAGGCAAGCCGCGCTAGCTACGGCGCCGTTTGATGGCGCGCGTCGCGCGGCTTGCTTGGAAGGCAGGCGGTCGTCCCTCACACTGATGGTGTAACGGAGTCGAGGATAGGCCTCGCTCCAAGCATCAAGGAGGGACGACCATGGACTATTATGCAGGAATCGACGTGTCATTGGAATGCTCAAGCGTGTGCGTTGTCGACGCCAGCGGCAAGATCGTCCGGGAGGCCAAGGTGGCGAGCGAACCGGAAGCGTTGATAGCTTGGATCGGCTCGCTCGGGTTTGGGCTCGCCAGGATTGGACTTGAGGCAGGGCCGCTGTCGCAATGGCTCTATGCGGCCATGAAGGAGGCGGGCCTTGCGGTTGAGCTCCTGGAGACACGGCACGTGAGCGATGCCTTCAAAGCAATGCCGGTGAAGTCGGACCGCAACGACGCACGCAAGATAGCGCAGCTGATGCGGCTCGGCTGGTTTCGGCCTGTGCACTGCAAGTCGATCGCGGCACAGGAGATCCGCGCGATGCTGACGGCGCGCAAGCTGGTGCAGAGCAAGCTGCTGGACCTCGAGAACAGCCTGCGCGGGATCCTGCGCGGCTTCGGGCTGAAGGTCGGCAAGACGACGCGGACCAACTTTGCCGGACGCATCGAAGAACTGGTGAAGGGGCATCCGAACCTTCAGACCATCAGCGAGGCGCTGTTGCGGGCGCGGGCCGTTCTGCTTGCAGAGTTCAACGGTTTTGAGAAGCGCGTGCGCACGATGTCGCGTCTTCATGAAAAGGCAAGGCTCTTGATGTCGACGCCGGCGGTGGGGCCGATCGTCTCGCTGACCTTTGCCTGCGCGATCGATGATCCCTCCCGCTTTACGTCATCGAAGCCGGCGGGGCCGCATTTCGGGTTGACCCCGAAGAAGTATCAGTCCGGCGAGACCGACTACACCGGCCGCATCAGCAAGCACGGTGATGCCTCAGTGCGCGAAGCGCTTTACGAGGCGGCCCACATCATGCTGACGAAGCCGATCAAGGGCTGCTCGAAACTCAAAGGCTGGGCGATGCGGATCGCCCGACGCGCCGGCACCAACAAGGCCAAGGTGGCGCTGGCCCGCAAGCTCGCCGTGATCATGCTCCGCATGCTCAAGGATAATGTGCCGTTCAATCCGGCTGCGAAGGCAGCAACGGCCTAAAACACGGAGGACAAACCGGTTTTCGGGCGGGCCACCGCACCAGGCTCTCCCCGAAGCGAAGTCCCTTCGCCGGGACGATGGACCAGGCCAGGCCGTCACGCGAGTTGTCGACGCAACCAACGATGCGATCACGTTTTCCGCAGATTGGCCGACCTGTTCCTCTCATGAACCCCATCAGGCGACGGCCTTGTGCCGATCCCGGACAGAAGCACGTGCCCGGCGAATGGATAACGCAAAAAGGGATTGACTCTTCGATGCCCGTTACAGAAGCCTCGCGTGGGAAAACAAAAACCACACGAGCTTAAGTCACCACAGGTCCACCGGGATCACCCGGCATTCCCGCACGCAATGGTTTTAACGGTTTCCTTCGTGCTCTCCCCGGTGAATCGGGCTTACTTGTCACCGTCATCCCCGAGAAACTTGCTTCTCAAGAACTTGACGCCAGCGTCGGGGCGTCAGGACCACACGACTTCACCGTCCGCGGGAAGCAGCGTTCTCGTCTCCAACGCCGCCCGCGTCCACTGCATCCCCTCCCGCGTTGATGACGTTGCGCAACGCCCCTCTTTCGGGACGGGACGGCGCGAGTTGTAGAAATGATTTGCCCGACGAGACTGAGCAAGAATTACGGTCGTTTTCGGGAGTTTCATGACGAATCACACATTCAAGTCCTGCGAGAGCCGAGAGCAGGCTAGCCTCCTTCCGCGCCGGATTGAGGACTATGTGGGGCCGGACAATCCGGTGCGAGCGATCGAGAGCTTTGTTTGTGCTCTCGATCTAGCGAAGCTGGGGTTGCGCCATGCGGATCGTGGCGTTGAGGTGGGACAGCCGCCCTACGATCCAGCCGATCTGTTGAAGCTCTATCTTTACGGCTACATCAACCAGATCAGGTCGTCGCGGCGGCTGGAGCGGGAAGCCTGCCGCAATCTGGAACTGATCTGGCTATTGAAGAACCTGAGGCCGGGCTATCGGACGGTCGCCAACTTCCGCAAGGAGAACTGGCATGCGCTGAAGGCGACGAACCGCAATTTCGTGCTGCTGGTTCGCGAGCTTGGCCTTGTCGGCGGCACTGTTGTAGCGATCGACGGCTCGTTCTTTCATGGCGACGCCAGCAAGGCGAGCATTTTTACGCGCAGAAGACTCGCCGAACAGATCACAAAGCTGGACCAGGAGATCGAAGCTTACGGCCGGTCACTTGAAGACAATGATGCGGCGGAGGCCAGGGACCGAACCAACGATCGTCCTGACGGTCCGGGCGTTGGCGGGAGCGGAGATGGCGGCGATCTTGGCGCGAAGGTCGCGGCGCTGATGGCCAAGCGCTCGCGCGCGCAGGCCGATCTAGTCTTACTGAGTCAGAAGGTCGCGGCCGTTGTGGTTGAGAATCAAATAATTGAAGAGATTCAGATTTTGGCGCGTGGAGGGCCAGATGAATCTCAAGCACGGCAAGGACAGCGAAGTACGATTTGCGGGGTATGTTGAAGGGCTTTCGAGCGTCATTGGTCATGCGGACCGAGCTGGGCCGCTGCGCGATTATTGCACCGGTTTGATACTGCCTGGTGAGCGCAAGAGCGTCGAGCCAATGGCGGCGAGGACGGCTCCAGCGCGGACGGCGGCCCAGCATCAGTCGCTGCTGCACTTTGTCGGTATCGCGACCTGGTCGGACGAGAAGGTGTTGGGCAAGGTGCGCGAGATGGTGCTGCCGGCGATGACAAAGGACGGGCCGATCGAGGCCTGGATCATCGACGACACGTCGTTCCCGAAGCAGGGTAAGCATTCGGTCGGCGTGCACCACCAGTATTGCGGGCAGCTCGGCAAGCAGGCCAATTGCCAGGTGACTGTGTCGCTGTCGATTGCCAACCACTCCGCCAGCCTGCCAGTGGCCTATCGGCTGTACCTGCCGAAGGATTGGACCAAGGATCGTGCACGCCGCAAGAAGGCAGGCGTGCCTTCGAAGATCGGGTTCAAAACCAAACCGGAGATCCGCACTCGATCAGATACGGTGGGCCTGCGAAGCCGGCTTGCCCTGCGGGGTCGCATTAATGGACGTGGCCTATGGCAATGACTCGCGTCTGCGCGCGGGCATGACGGCCTTGGGAGTGCCCTATGTGGTCGGCATTCAGCCCAATACATTGATGTGGCGATCCGGAACCGGCCCGAGACGGAAAGGCAAGCCGCTGAACAATACGGGCCGTCGCGACGAGCCCGACCTGATCTCGGCCAAAGAGATCATGCTCGGTCTGCCCAAACGAGCCTGGCGCACGGTCCGGTGGCGGGAAGGTTCGACGGATTGGTTGTCCTCGCGCTTCGCGCGCGTGCGTGTCGGCGTCGGGCATAACCGGCTGGACCCGGGATCGCTGCTGTGGGAGTGGTTGCTAATCGAATGGCCCGAGGATGAAGCCGAGCCGACCAAATACTGGCTCTCGACGCTCCCGTCGAACGTCAGCTTCCGCCGGCTCGTTGATCTTGCCAAAATGCGCTGGCGCATCGAGCGTGACTATCAGGAACTCAAGCAAGAGGTCGGCCTTGGCCACTATGAGGGGCGCGGGTGGCGCGGCTTCCATCATCACGCTACCCTGTGCATCGCAGCTTATGGATTCCTGATCGCCGAGCGGGCGACGATTCCCCCCTCAAGACCTCGTTCCGCCGCGCCGTTCCAGACGCCTCCGCTACCCGACAATTATCGACCTAGAGGATCTGCCCGCGCGGCCTGAACGTCACATCTCAAACTCGATTGCCACCATGCGCGTGCGTCTGATCCACGCGCTGGTCCAAACCCTGCCGCGGTGCCCATGTTGCGGCACCGCCGCCGCGTCAACCGCACGCCGAAAACTCATGACGCAGTAAGACTAGCTCGGCTTGATGAGAGCGGCGAGACGCAGCAGTCGCTGACCGATCCGGACGCCCGGCTTCTGGTCAAGAACGGTCAGGCTGTAGCAGGTTACAATGTGCAGGTCGCCGTCGACGACAAGCACAAGCTCATCGTCGCCAGCGAGGTGGTGAACGACAGCAGCGATGTCGGTCAGCTCCATGCGATGGCGAAAGCGGCAAAGGAGGCTCTCGACGCCAAGACGCTGCAGGCGCTCGCCGATGAGGGCTATTACAGCAGTTCTGAACTGAAGGCGTGCGAGGACGACGGCATCAAAGCCTATGTGCCAGCGTCAGAAGGCAATGGCCGGCTCGAGAAGCAGGGCCGCTTTGGCCTCAAGAGCTTCAGCTATGACGCGGCAGCCGATGCCTACACTTGTCCCGCCGGCCAGCTGCTGCATCGGATGAAGGGAAGTTGGAAGAACGTCAGCGGCCGTATCGAGAACCGTTATGCTGGCCGCAAGGCGATCTGCCGAGCGTGCCCGCTAAAGGCCCGTTGTCTCTCTCCGAAGGCCGCCACCCGGACCATCGGTCGCTGGGAACACGAAGACGTTCTGGAACGTCATCGCGCGCGGATGCAAGGCGCAGGCGAGCTGATGCGCCGTCGTTCGGGGATTGTCGAGCATCCCTTTGGCACGCTCAAGTGCCGCGCCGGCTATCGCCACTTTCTCGTTCGCGGCTTCGACAAGGTTCGCGGCGAATGGAGCTTGATGGCACTCTGCTACAACTTCACCCGCGTGCTCAATATCCTCGGGTTCGAGGGATTTGTGGCCCGCATCGCAAAGTTCCTCTTATGGCTCCAATGCGCTCTCAAAGACGCCCTGCAGTGCATTCGGATCGTTCTGGAGCCATGCCGAACACACATCGAGCCACTGTTCGCAATCGGCCGCCCCGCACCTCGATAGAAACAATTCTTGCTCAGTCTCGACGGGTTAAGCGAAATATTTTCGCAGCCGGGGCTGGACAATGAGATTTGCGGGATCGCACTGATTTGCCCGTCGAGTGAGGGGTTGCACACAAGCGACGAGCTCCGCAGTCCGATGCGTTACCGGCCTTACTCTTTAGGCGCTCTCGTCGTAGCCAATTGCGCCCGAAACATAGACGACAATGAGACATTCAAGATTTTGCAGATGTCGAACAGGCGGACCGCACTGACGCTGTTGATGCCCTTTTCATAATGCTGAATTTGTTGAAACGAGACGCCTAATGCCTGGGCAAGGCATTCTTGACTCATGTTAAGCGAAAGCCGGCCCGCGCGCATTCGAGAGCCAATATGTTCATCAATTGCTGATTTCGATTTCGCAGTTTTCATGACCTGGTAGCCATCTCAATTCCCTCCAAAGCAGTTTGCATCACCAGGGCACCTCCGGCTAATTCAATCCAGACCAAAATGCCATCGCACCGGGTCGCTTTGCCCAGCGGAGACGGCCATCAACTTTGCATCGTCTGCAGCAGCGCCGAAATCTTGATGGTAGCGAAATTGGAAAAGGTGTCCGACACCGCATATGGCAAAATGAGCATGTCGTTGTGCCGCATCGCCCCGCAGGTATAGACGACGTTGGGGACATATCCCTCGCGCTCGGATGGTGCCGGCCGCAACAATGGCTCGCGCGAGCGCGCCAGCACCTTGGAGGGGTCGCGCTTGTCGAGCAGCGCCGCGCCGATCGAGTATCTGCGGACCGGGCCGACACCGTGCGTCAGCAGCAGCCAGCCTTCATCGAGCTCGATCGGCGACCCGCAATTGCCGATCTGAACGAACTCCCAGGGAAATTGCGGTTTCAGAACGACCTGACCGCCTTCCCATGTGTACAAATCGTCCGAATAGATCAGATACAGGTTCTCATTATCCTGCCGTGCGATCATCGCGTATTTGCCGCCAATTTTGCGCGGGAATAGCGCCATGCCCTTGTTCCGTGCCGCGGCTCCCCTCAAAGGTGCCAGCCGGAACGACATGAAATCGCTGGTCTCGATCAATTCGGAACGGATAGCGAGGCCACTGTAGGCAGTATAAGTGGCGTAATAGGTTTTCCGACTGCCATCGTTGAATTCGACAAAGCGCGCATCCTCGATGCCGTTCGATTGGGATTCGGTGACGGGGAAGATGACACGCTCGCTCAACTCTTCTTCGGGCTTGAAAATCAACTCGACACAGTCGCCATCCGGCCCGGATACGCGATGGCAAATCTGGGGAATCGAGGCGAGGCGAGCCGCCGGATCAATGGAGAGGCTGCCGTTGGCTGCGATCGTGCCGGTCCGAAACGTCACTGACGACACATGTCCTTCGCCGATCGCACGGAGACTGAGGATAAAGCGCAGCCCGCCTTCGCGCGCGCCCGATTGATCCGGGTGCGGCACGATGCTGGGATTGAACAAGGCGGAGGCTTCGAACGAATACTCGTTGAGGAAATAGGCGCCGACCAGTTGGCGCTGGATCTTTGAAAAGACACCATGCCTCGCGAAAGCTTCCTCCATTTCATCGGCGCGGGCCTCGAAGGTCTCCATCAGGTTGCGATGTCGACCCTGGAAATGCTCCAGGACATCCGCGAGCTGGCTGGCAACGGCCTCCGAATCGAGGGCGAGAACCCGGGCGACGATATGATTGGCGCGCATTTTGTCGGTCGGGTTCAGATCGCGCGGTTCAGTCGCCGGCTTGAACGCCCGCACGATCACCCGGGAGGGATCGGGGCGCAGATAAAGCGCCTGCCGGTTCAGGGAGGTGGCTTGTGACACGATGCCCTCGGCTCGCTTGAGTAGGAGGCAGAATTCAGGCGCCCACGGCGCGCAATGCCGCGGGTTTCGTCAGGTCGGCGTTGACGCGCGCAAGCTGACGAATCTCCGCAAGCCCAAGAAGATAGCACACCACCGACTCGCCGCCGCGATTTTCGTTAGCGCGGTCGGGATGCAGCCCATCGCGGCAACTGCCGGTGTGCGGATCGACAAGCGCCACAGACAGATCGTTGCTGCCGAGAAACCATCCGAAAGCGCGCATTGCGAGGGATTTCCACTCGGCATCGCCATCCGCCCGCCATGCCGTGAGGCAGGCTGCAATCGTCGCTGTTGCTTCCACGGGCTGCTGATCGAAGACGCGCGGAGATTGCCGCTGTTCGCCGAAGCTGGAGGTGCCGACAGGCCGGAAGTGACCCGCCAACGTCGTTTGATGTCTCATCAGCCAGCGCAGGGACCTCAATCCGGCATCGACATATTCAGGCGTTTGCGTCGCCATGCCTGTCATCATCAAAGCCTGCGGTAAGCGCGCGTTGTCGTAAGCCAGCCCTTCCTCGAACCACACCCAGTCCGGCGTCTCGACCGACGCCAGACAGGACATCAACCTGTCGGCAAGAGAATGCCGGACTTCCCTCGCGTGGAGATCATCCGGAGCCACAGCGCAATAGGCGTCCAAACCCAATAAGCGTGAATGCCCACGCACGGGGAGAACGAAAGCTCTCCGCGGTCGACAATGCCTTTGCGAACAAAGCAGCAGCCCACCGGCGCCGCGGCGGGCTTGCGTCTCTGCGCGCGGACTCGCCCATGGCCCAAAGCGTCCGCCCGTGGCTGTCTTCGGAGCCTTGGTCTTCAAGCCAGGTTCGATCGAAGCCCATGAAATTGCGAAATCGTTTGGTGTCGGGATTCCACGCATGCTGCACGAAGGCGGCAAAGCGGGCCGTCAAGACTTCGGATAAGGGTTGTTCGCCCGGATTATTGAGAGCGCACGCCAGCAGCAACGCGCGGGCGTTGTCGTCTACGCAATAGCCGTGCGAGCGATCGGGCACCGAATGCACCGCGTGCTGGAACAGGCCGGTATCGTCGCACATTGTCAGCAAATGGCCGATTTGCATATCAGGCGCCGCAGGGCTGCGCGGTTCGGGCGAGCCAGCTTCGGAGCGGGCGACAACCTTGAGCCAGTGACCCTGCCGCGCATTCTCGAAGACGGACATGTAACGGTCGGCGGTGCGTTGCCATGTCATGGTTCGGCTGACCGCATAGGCGCGCCGACACATCGCCTGTCGGCGAACATCATCGGTAAGCAATTCCGCGATTTCGCAGCCGATCCCGGCCGCGTCGCCGAAAGGCACCAGAATGCCGCGTCCATCAGCTAGCAGCTCTCGCGCGTGCCAGTAAGGTGTCGAGACGACCGGCTTCCCCAGTCCGAAGCTATAGGCCAACGTTCCTGACGTCATCTGCGCCTCGTTGAGATAGGGCGTGACATAGACGTCGCACATCGAGATGAATTCGAGCAGCGTAGCCTGATCGACGAACCGGTCGAGGAACACCACGTGGTCTTCGACGCCGAGTTTCGCGCACCCGCGCCATCAGGCTCTCGCGATAGGCCTCGCCCTGGTCTCGGACCAGATTGGGATGCGTTGCGCCGAGCACGACATATACCGCATCTGCGCGGCGTTTCAGAATCGACGGCATGGCGTCGATCATGACTTCAATGCCCTTGTTGGGGGAGAGCAGACCGAATGTCAGAATGACCGACTTCCCACCAAATCCGAGCTTGGCCTTCGCCGCATCGGACGCGACAAAGGCGACGTTGGGAATGCCGTGTGCGATGACCTCGATCTTGTCATCCGGGACCTCGATAGACGCTACGCAGCAGCTCGCGGCCCTTGTTGGCCATCACCACGACCTTCGACGATGCATCGACAATGCGCTCCATTACCGCGCGTTGAATGGCAGTAGGATTGGCCAACACGGTATGGAACGTCGTCACGACAGGCATGGTGAGGCGCCGCAACAGCTCCAGGATGTGGGCGCCGGATTCGCCGCCAAAAATTCCGAATTCGTGCTGCAGGCACACGGTGTCGAACCGGCCGGCATTCAGGATTTCTGCTGCACGCACATATTCTTCGATGTTGTCGTCCTTAATTTGAAAGGCGACTGCCGGAGGATAATCATAGGTTTGACCATGATCGGTCATCGCCACAATGCAGGTCTCCAGATTCGGGCCTGAAGTCGATATCGCCTGCTGCAGGTCGGTCGTAAAGGTTGAGATTCCGCAGCGGCGGGGCAGCGAATTACCGATAACGGCGATACGGCGGAGCGGCGTCATGTTTGGGCCTCGACAGTCTTTTTCGGTTTCGGCGGGCGTCCGACGGACGGGCCGACAGATTGGGTCGTTTGCTCTGGAGATTCCTGCAGCAACGGCATGACGAGATTCGGTCCCGAATAAGCGATCAGACAGCTCGACGCGGCAGGCCCGACCTCAATATCGGCGCGATCCGCTTCGGCAAAGACAACATCGCCGACCGACGCATTTATCAAGCCGATTTGTACGTGTCCCTCGATCACCAGGATCCAGGTCTCCCGCCTCGCATCGAGTTTCCAATTCGAGTTCGCCGGAAGATCGATCCGCTCAAGCACGAAATGCGGGCTTGCGATGAGAGCCGTCCGAGCGGCGGTGAGACGCCGCGTCCCGCATTGAGTTTGGGCTGGCCCGGCATGGGAAACAGCGACGGCGTTTTCTTCGTGCAGCTCGCGCTGCCTGCCGTAGTCGAACAGACGGAAAGTCGCGTCGCTGCGCTGCTGTATCTCGGCGAGCACGATACCGGCGCCGATAGCGTGGATCGTGCCGGCAGGGACAAAGATGGTGTCGCCCTTCGCGACAGAGCGCCATTGCGTCAGACCGGCAATCGCACCGTCCTTGATCGATGCGCGCAATTCCTGGGGGGTGAGAATTCGTTTCAATCCAACGGCAACCCGCGCGTCCGGCGTTGCCGAGAGAATGTACCATGCTTCGGTCTTGCCATTCGGGAGACCGATTGAGCGCGCGAATTCATCGTCTGGATGGACCTGGATCGACAACGGCTCACTGGTGAACAGTAGCTTGAGCAGCAAGGTCGGGGCCGGTGCGTTTTTATCAACGCGCTGAAACCGTAACTCTCCGACTGCGTCGTCAGAACCGTCAATGTCGCTCCAGGGATGGAGATCGGCGACCCCCCAGGGCTTGCGTGCGACCTGCACGGAGGCATGTTCGATGGCCATAGGCGGGCCTTTCCATTTTTGGAGGAAACGCCTTTGCGCAAAAGCGCAGAGCGCCAATACCGCAAGGCAAGATTTCACATCGATGCGTAGCGCACCGCACTTTTAATCGCGCCGCCGATCTCGTCAGCTAATTCGACCACCCAAATTTCAAGAAGGCCGAAAGCCATCGTTGACGCCTGGACCGTACTCATGGAGAACGGCTCGCCCGCTTCGTAGCTGAATTTGATGCGCCAAACTCCCCCAAGGTTACGGTGCGGCTCGACCAGCAGCACCGGAAGATTAGGCAGCCCATTCTGCAGAAGCAGTGCTGACAAGGTAACCATCACTGACTCAAGGCCGCTTCAGCAGGTGTCGCGTCGAACGCGACGTATCACCTGCCAGCTATCGTCCACGGGATCTTGGTTATTTAAGGCGTCGCGTTCCGGGACACGCCTTATTGCGAAGGCCGATTATTCTCATCGACCATATGGATACTCCAGCCGCCCGTATCAACCCTCGTGCGACGCTTACTGTCGAATAGTGGACAACGCCGCCTTCTCAGATGGACGTATCATGAGGACGATGGATAGTCTTACGCCTTCACACGTCTCTCGATCATTTTGTCGGCTGGCTGGCGCAGGACTCGATCACCTCGTTTTTCGCCGCCAGGCGCTCCTCGCCCCCGGCGTTCGACGTATCGAGCTTCTGGATTCTGGTCTCGCAATCGTCTGCAAGCAAAGAGGCATTGCGCGACGCGTACATCGCTCAAAGCCAGTCATATTGTGATTCCCAAAGCGCCAGAGGTGAGTCCCGACGATCTGTTCCGAACTGCGGAAGAAGAGAGAATCTGTTCCGGTCTGCGAAACCTTGGAGTCGAAGATTGACTGCGAATTCCATTCCACGGAACGCGATCGGTCATTGCGAAGGGAACACACACCTGCGCGCGACGCGTTTCACACGCCCGACATAAATCCCGCGGTACGTTCAACCTGCGATATCGAGCTGTCAACGTTGCGTCCACGAGGCTCGGGCAAAGAAAAATTTCTAAAACCTACTGAGCATGCTGGGTCGCGTGGCGTCGCTTGAAGTCGCGTCGCACGAAAAGCGAGTTGCATAACATTTTTCAGCAGGAGGAAACGTCATGTTCAGAGGGAAAGTCGGTTCCGTTCAACGACCGGCGTGGCTGCGGGGCACGCTCGCTCCAGCAGCACTGCTCGGCATCGCCTTCGCATTGTCCGCGCCGGTCGACCGCTCGCTCGCCGCCTCGACGCTGGTGACGGCGCCGGACGGTACGTTCCAGGGCAAGCTCGACACGACCGGCACGGTGCGGGAATTCCTTGGGGTGCGGTACGCCGAACCGGTGACCCTCAATCAGCGCTGGAAGCCGCCGGTGCCGGTGACGCCCTCCTCGATCACGCAGGGCGCGACCCAGTTCGGCAACCATTGCCTACAGAGCTTCTCGCCCTTCGGCAATGCGACGCTGACCGAGGATTGCCTGTTCCTCAACGTTTTTACCCCCAGCAAATCCGGCGATCACGATTTTGACCGCGACGACCGGCGGCCGGTGATGGTGTGGATCCACGGCGGCGCGCTTGCGGTCGGTGAAAGCGACGAGTTCGACGCGACCAAGCTGGTGCAGCGCGGCGTGGTCGTTGTGACCATCAACTACCGGCTCGGCGCGCTCGGCTTCCTCGCCCATCCGGCGCTCACTGGTGAGTCTCCCGATCACGCATCGGGCAATTACGGGATCCAGGATCAGCAGGCCGCGCTAAAATGGGTACGGCGCAACATCGGCGCGTTCGGCGGCGACCCTGAAAAAGTAACGCTGTTCGGCGAATCCGCGGGTGGACTGAGCACCTTCGTCAACCTTGTGTCGCCGACGGCCAAGGGGTTGTTTCATCACGCCATCGTCGAGAGCGGCGCCTATATGCCGACCGAGCCGACGCTGGCACAGGCCGAGACAGCCGGCGTAAGCTTTGCAACCGGGGTCGGTTGCAATCAGCCCAATCCGGCTGATGTGCTCACCTGCCTGCGTGCGCTCCCGGTGTCGACGATCCTCGGCGCCAGCTTCAACCCGGCACCCACCGTCGACGGCGTGGTGCTGAAGCAGTCGATCGCGCTCGCGCTCGCGAGCGGGGAATTCAATCGCGTGCCGGTGATAAATGGCTCCAACCACGACGAGTGGAGGCTGTTCGTATCGCTTGACCTCGTCCTCGCCGGCATCAACGTGACCGCCGCCAACTATCCGGCGGTGATCGCGGCCACAATTCTCGTCCCCGTTACGAGCCCGGCGGTGGCGGCGGTCGAGGCGCAGTATCCGGGCGCAAGCTTCCCGTCCTTCGACCTGGCGGTCGGCGCCTTGGGAACGGACGCGATATTCGCCTGCACGGCCCGGTTCAATGACGAACTCTTGGCGAACTTCGTTCCGACTTTCGCCTACGAATTCAACGACGAGAATGCGCCGCAGAACTTCCTGCCCCCCGTAAGCTTCCCGTACGGCGCAGCGCACGCCTCCGAGATCCAGTACATCTTCCCGTTCGCCAATCCGTCAACGCTCGGTTTCAGGTTCCCGCAGACGCCGCTCAACGCCAGTCAGCTGCAATTGTCGGACAAGATGGTTGGCTATTGGACGGAGTTTGCCGAGAGCGGAAATCCCAACGGCAACGGCTCGCCGCACTGGCCGCACTTCCATCGCGATCGCCAGGTGATGCAGTCGTTCGTTCCGCCGACGCCGACCACGGAGACCAACTTCGCAACCGCGCATCAATGCGCGTTCTGGGACCAGCTGACGGGTCGTACGTTACCGCCGGACCATGACCACGACCACACTGCCGACAACGATTGAGGGCGAGTAGTTTCGCCGATCTCACCCCATCGCGCACGCGCGATGGGGTATTCCTTCTGAGAATGCTCCGACGTGCATAAGCATCCTCGCGAGATTCGTCTGCAAGACTTTGAATGAAAGACGTTTCCCGACGTCAATCGCAGGGGATTGTTACGCCACCCCGACTGCAACGCCGAGAGGAATATGGCACTCCGACCGTGGCTGCCCGGTTCGAACGCATGTTACCCGGGGGCGAGAAACCAGTCGTGCCAAGGCCACCGCCTAATCCCATCTTGTCGATCCCGATCGGCGTCCACTTAACCGCGTCGCCAACCACGATCGGCGGCGCGGCCGGAAAATCGAGCTTGCGATTCGGCGATGTGACCTCCCCAATCACGTAATCGTAGACCCAGCGCAGTGGATTTAAGCTGGACACCTGAAACTGCGACACATCGGCGCTCGCAGCACGAACTGCCGCAACCATCGAGGCTTTGTGCTGTGGGAAAAGAGTCTGCAGCGCGCCGACGGATACCGCGCCAGCCACTGCCGCACCCGCCACCAGGACAAGAAATCGCACGGACGTCTCCGTCGGTTCATATCGGCAGCCACCCTATGGCGGTCGTTTGAACGAAGCCTGCAAAAATCCGCTAAAATTGAGCGAAATTGACGCTTTCGCAAACCCCGACGGTTCGCCAGCCGGAAGAAACGGAAGCTGATTGGCTTACGCCCTAAACCACCGCGTTTTGCTTGATCAGTTCGCGGTAAAAGGATGCGGAAAGCTTTGGCGTGCGACGCTGCGAGGCGAAGTCGACCCGGTAAAGGCCGAAGCGTTTCGTGTATCCATCGATCCATTCAAAATTGTCCATCAGGCTCCAAAGGAAGTATCCGAGCACAGGCACGCCCTCGGAGGTCGCACGTTGCAATTGCGTCAAATAATTGCGCAGATACATGATCCGATCGACGTCATAGGTATTGCCGTCGGGGGCAAGTTCGTCCGCCGCCGAAGTTCCGTTTTCGGTGATGTAAATCGATTTGGCGTCCCAGAGCTTTGCCACCTGGCGCGGCGCCCAATACATCGCCTCTGGAGCGATCCTGAGCCAGTTCGAATCCATGCGCGGAAACGATGCGGCAAACGGCAGCAACGCAAAGCCGCTCGCGTCCTCGGTCGCCATGACATAATGGTGTGGCACGTAGATGTTGAGCCCGACAAAATCAACGGGCGACGAAATGACACTCAAATCCTCTTGCGTGAATTTCGGGGCGTTGGCGCCGGCATATGCCAGGAATCCGTCGGTGTATTTTCCTTCCAGGATCGCGGTCAGATAGCCCGCATTGAGTTCACGCGTGGCGATTTCCGAGGCGCGGATGTTGGCGGGCGTCTCAATGGCGGGAATACAGACCTCGAGGTTTTCGGCCGGACCGACCCGGGTTCCGCTCCGCGCGCTTGCCCGTATCGCCTGCACGGAAAGACCATGCCCGAGCGCCACGTTGTGTCGGACCTGGTTCAATTCCGCTTGCGATAATTTCAGGCCTGGCGCGTCAATGCCCGCACCATAGCCCGAATGGACAAGTCTCGCGCATTCGTTGATCGTGCAGATGTTCTTCACGCGATCGCTGATACGCGCGGCGACATACCCCGAATAATCCGCAAATGCCTTGGACGTGTCACGCGACATCCAGCCGCCGAAACGGTCCTGAAGCGCCTGCGGCAAATCCCAATGATACAATGTTGCGAAGGGTTCGATGCCATTCGCCAACAGTTCATCCAGAAGTCGGTTGTAGAAATCCAGGCCCTTGGGATTCGGCGAACCGGTTCCTTTCGGGAAGATACGCGGCCATGCAATCGAAAAACGATAGGCCTTTGCGCCGAGCTCCTTGATGAACTGAACGTCCTCCTTGTAGCGATGGTAGTGATCGTTGGCGACGTCCGCATTGCTCTGATCGAGAATCTTCCCGCGCGTATGAACAAAGCGGTCCCAAATCGATGGGCCCCGCGCGTCCTCGTTGACGGCCCCCTCGATCTGATAGGCCGATGTCGCCGTGCCCCACAGGAAACCGCTCGGAAACAGGCTCTGACCAGCCAACCTGTTTGGCGTGCCTTGGCTGGTCTCGGCGGATTGGGCTGGTTTGGCAGCCATTCCAAGCGCGGACCACCCTGCAATTCTGGCAAAATGGCGTCGAGAAAGGCTGTTGAACAACATCACGTCACTTGTTGGGGCCAAGACAAATTTGCTACAAATTTGCTATCGGAGCAGAACCTGACTGTCGCGCTCGGACATACTCGGCAAATCCCGACCTAATTGCGGATCGCTTGACCATAATCGACAAGCCTCCCGGAGGACAGAACCAATTGCCGTTCGTACGCCGCTGGCGCTCCTTCTCACATCCTTGACGGTTATTGCCGCGGTCTGGTGGTGGTTGGCCAAGCCGGTCACGCTGGAGCGTGCTCCGTTGGATCCGGGGGCGAAACTGGATTGCGTGTCTTATGCGCCGTTCCGGGATGACCAAACTCCACTGAACAAGGAATTGATCGTCAGTCCCGAACAGATCCGGGAGGATCTGGTCGAGATTGCCAAAATATCCAGCTGCGTGCGCACCTATTCCGTCGACAATGGATTGGACAAGGTGCCCGAGCTCGCCTCTCAGGTCGGGCTGAAGGTCTTTCTCGGAGTTTGGATCGGTAACGGTCGTCTCAAGAACGCGCAACTGGTGGAGACCGCGGTATCGCTCGCCAAGGATTATCCGGGCACGGTCCGGGCGATCGTCGTCGGCAACGAGGTGTTGTTGCACGGAGACATGACCCCCTCCGATCTTCGGGAGCTGATCCGCTCCGTCAAGGCACGCGTGAATGTGCCGGTGACTTACGCCGATGTATGGGAGTTCTGGTTGCGCTACCGGGAAGTCCAGGACGCCGTCGATTTCGTCACAATTCATGTCCTGCCATATTGGGAAGACCTTCCCATCCGCGCCGAAGATGCAGCCGCCCATGTCGCTGCCATTCACCGACGGCTATCGCTTGCGTTTCCCGGCAAGGAGGTCCTGATCGGCGAAACGGGCTGGCCCAGCATGGGGCGGATGCGGGAAGGCGCGCTGCCATCGCGCGTCAACCAGGCGCGCGTCATCTCGGAGATTCTCGATCTCGCAAAGCGCGAAAACTTTCGCGTCAATCTGATCGAGGCCTTCGACGCACCGTGGAAGCGCTACTGGGAAGGGACCGTTGGCGGCTATTGGGGCCTGTTCGATGCACAATATCGCAAGCTGAAATATCCGCCCGGTGTTGCCATCAGCAACTATCCGTTCTGGAAGCTGCAGATGGCAAGCGGCATGGCGTTGGCGATCTGCGTGTTCGGCGCCGCCTCGCTGACTTTGCGACGCAGACCCTGGCCACCCCGATTTTCGTCCTGGATCGCGGTGGCGCTGTCCGCGACGACGGCCGGAGCCCTGCTCGGGACAGCCGCCCACAAAATGGTGTATGAAAGCTATGGCATCGGCGGCTGGCTCGAATGGGGCACGCTGCTGGCGGCCGCCATCGCCTCCCCTGTGCTTTGCGCGAGCGCCGTGATGTCGGGACGCGCGCTGCCGACATTTCTGGAACTGATAGGCCCGCGCGAAAGCAGAACCCAGTCTTTTCCTACGATGCTGCTTGGGCTCGTGCTGACCGTGACGACGCTGATCGCAGCTCAAACCGCACTCGGCGCCGTGTTCGACGCACGCTGGCGGGATTTCCCGTTCGCCGCGCTGACGATGGCAGCGGTGCCGTTCTCGACGCTCACGCTGCTTAACCGTTCAAAAGGAGGCGGACGCCCGATTGCGGAAGCCGTGTTCGCCGGCCTCTTCCTGGCGGCCGCGCTCTATTCCATCTTCATGGAAGGTACCCAGAACTGGCAGGCCGTGTGGACAGCCGCCGCCTACCTGCTGTTCGGGATGACGTTGTGGCAGGCGCGGAGCAAGGAAAGCGGCACCGTTCAATCCGAACGGTATCGCGTACCGGAGTCCGCGTCGTAGCCGTCCGGATCGGCATCGCCAAGAACCAGCTATCGCGCCGGTGGAATGACCCGCAGCTTCTCGGCAAGCCGTTGTGGAATTCTGAACGCCGGATCGAATCCCAGATCGCGCGTCGCCCTCGCGCTCGATACAGCGCCGTCATCCTCGGCGATATTGTAGACGCCTGCCCCCTTGCTAACTGCCATTAACGCAGCATGCGCAGCAGCATCAATGTGCAGCGACGGCGGTTTGGGCGGGACCTCATACCAGGTGCCCGGCCCGTAGAGATAACCGTAGCGGAGCACAACACCGGAAATGCCGGGCGTCTCCAGAACTCCTCGCTCGAGCGCGACGATGCCTTGCACCGTCAACTGGCGCACCCCTTCGGCCGCGAGATCGAGCGGGTCGTCTTCCCCGCGGGCTCCATCGCCTGGCGCATAAATGAACGCGATGCTCTGGGCGATCACACGGCGCGCCCTCGCCCTCTCCGCCGCCTGCACGAGATTTCGCGTCCCCTCGATACGAAGGCGGCGGTTCCTCTCCTGCCCGGCCGGATAGCCCGGCGTGCCCGGCGCGCTCGGCAGATCGGTGAGTTGATGGATCACCACATCGGGCCGGGCGATCGCAACCGCGCTCGCCAGCGCATCGGCGTCGAATACGTCGACCAAGACCGGCGCGACGTCGAGTGCTTGCAGCCTCGGCACCTTTGCCGGGTTGCGGGTCGTGCCGGTTACCTCGTGCTTCGCATCACACAACAGAGCGGCAAGCCGAAGCCCAATTACGCCGGTCGCGCCTGCCAGGAAAATTCTCATGTACGTCCTGCTAGCCGGTTTTGCGCGCTCTAACAACGTGACCGCCGGGCCCGATCGCGATTCCCTGCCTGTGCGCGCCATAGAACCGCGCCGCGATTTCGCTCAGGCCGAGATCCTCGACGATCCCGAAACCTTTTTGATTCAGCAATCCGGCGAGTTCCGCCGGATCAAAGAGGCTAAGCCAAGGCTCGCCACGCGAAGCCGCTCTCGCGGCCATGGCCATCACGCTCGCACGGCGCTCATCCAGATAATTTTCGAATGGTTCGGCATAGTCGAACACGACTTCCGAATCCGGCACGCGGGCGATGAAATCCAGTGTCAGCGAAAACGCATCGCGGCTGAGATAAGGTACGACGCCGAGCCACTGGAAGAATGCAGGGCGACCGGCCTGAAAGCCCGCGGCCGCGAGCCCTTCGTTCAGGCTTTGCCGCTCGAAGTCGACCGGCGCGAAGGTGAGAGATGCAGGTATGATGAGACCCGCCTGTTTCAAGCGCTGCCGCTTCCAGCCCTGCGTTGCCGGGTAATCTACCTCGAACACACGGACCCCCAGTCCTGCAAACGGGTTGCGCAAGGAGAACGTGTCGAGGCCGGCACCTAGCACGACGATCTGGCGTACGCCGCGCGCCACGCTGGCTGCCAGCGTATCCTCGGAAAACCGGCTGCGTGCGGCAATGAAGAGGCGCATGGGCCGCAGCGACTGATCGGTAGCCGTTTCGTCAAGACTGGCGCGTGTTGCGTCGTCGAGAATCCTCAACGCGAAGGGATCGCTGAAGATCGAACCACCTTCCAGCGTCTGATGGATGGCGCGATATGCGACCGCCCCGCGCGCGGTATGGCTTGGCTCTCCAGCGCGCATCGGTCCTCAAGGCGCCAGATGGCAGACGGCTTCGATCCGGTTGCCGTCGGGGTCCTTGAGGAAAGCCGCATAGTAGGACGAGTGGTAGTTGCCGCGCACGCCGGGCGGACCATCATCGCTGCCGCCGGCAGCTATCCCCGCGTCCCAGAAGGCATCGATCTGGGTCCGCCACTTCGCCTTGAAGCACCAGTGGCGGCCGAAGGCCTCTTCGGGCCTGGTTCCCTTGCGGATCGATATGTAGACGCGATCGGGATAGGCAGGCCGCGACCGTTCACCATAGCCAAGCCAATCCTCGCGGCGTCCCACTTTGACAACGCCTAGCACCTTCATGATGGCGTCGTAAAAGCGCTCGGCGGCGGGGATATCGGAAACGGTAATGGAAACGTGGTCAAGCATCGAACCTTCCCTGTTACGCTGCGTTCTTCAGCCGCTCCAGCGCTTCGAGAATCTTCGCTCTTCGCGCCACGGCTGCCTCGCGCTTTTCTTTTTCCTCTTCGACGATTTCTTCCGGCGCGTTGGCGACGAACTTTTCGTTGCCAAGCTTGGCATCGACGCGCTTGATATCGGCGTCGGCCTTGGCGAGTTCCTTGTCGAGCCGGGTTTTTTCCGCGGAAAAATCGATCACGCCCTTGAGCGGCAAGGCGGCGACCTCGCCGCGCACCAGCAACTGCACCGAGCCCTCCGGCGCGCGCTCGGCGAAGGAAATATCGGCGAGCCGGGCCATCCGCCTGATCACGTCGTTCCAGCGCGGCGCGCGTTGGCGGGTCTCGGCCGACGCACCCGAGAGCACGAGCGGCGTCAACGTCGCCGGCGGAATGTTCATTTCGGCACGCACCGAACGTATTGCGGTGACGAGATCGACCACCCAGCCAATCTCGGCCTCGGCGGCCGGATCGCTGAAATCAGTGGTGTCAAAGGCCATCAGCACGGGCGGCAGCAACGGATCGTTGGGGCTCATGGTCGACATCAGCGCCAATTGCTCCGGCGTGAGGTCGTGGGCTTTGCGCGGCCAGGGCGCCAGCGCCAGCAGGCCATCGCGTTTGGCCGTCACCGCCCACAGTTCTTCGGTGATGAAGGGCATGAACGGGTGCAGCAATTTGAGGATTTCGTCGCGCGCCCACGCCACCATCGCGCGGGTCTCAGACTTGGCGCCGCCCTCCTCGCCCATCAGCACGGGCTTTGCCAGTTCGAGATACCAGTCGCAATAGACGTTCCAGACGAAACGATAGATCGCATTCGCGGCATCGTTGAAGCGGTAGGCTTCGATCGCCTCTGTGACCTCGCGCGTGGCGCGCGCGGTCTCGTGCGCGATCCAGCGGTTCAGCGTCTGCGTCGCTTTCGTCGGGTCGAAACCTCGCAGGCAGCGCGCAGTCATTCATCTCGGCAAAGCGGCAGGCATTCCACAGCTTGGTCGCGAAGTTGCGGTTGGTCTCGACGAGCTGCGGCGGACAGCTTGATGTCGTGGCTTTGCGCGGCGCCTCGCGCCAACGCAAAGCGAAGCGCATCGGCGCCATAGTCGTCGATCAGATGCAGGGGATCGATGACGTTGCCTTTCGACTTCGACATCTTCGCGCCCTTCTCGTCG
The DNA here is from genome assembly GCA_963722265.1 of uncultured Alphaproteobacteria bacterium. Taxonomy (GTDB): domain Bacteria; phylum Pseudomonadota; class Alphaproteobacteria; order Rhizobiales; family Xanthobacteraceae; genus Bradyrhizobium. The sequence continues at coordinate 1,494,781 of CAVRKR010000009.1, forward strand.
CGAACCAGCGCGGTGGATATAGACCGTCGAAAACGGCGCCTGCTTCATGAAATGCAGGCCCATCATCATCATCCGCGCGACCCAGAAGAAGATGATGTCCCAGCCAGTGACGAGCACATCGGTCGGATAATAGCGCTTCACTTCCGGCGTCTCGTCAGGCCAGCCCAGCGTCGAGAACGGCCACAGTGCCGAGGAGAACCAGGTGTCGAGCACGTCCTCGTCGCGGGTGATGAAGCCTGCGCGCTTGTTGCGGTCGAGCGCCATCTCCCGCCCCTGCTCCGGCGTGATGACTTCCTGCTCGACGTAATAGCCGAGCGCGTGGCCGATCGCTTCTTCCTCGGTCTCGGCGACGAACACCTTGCCGTCCGGTCCGTACCATGCGGGAATTTGATGGCCCCACCAGAGCTGGCGGGAGATGCACCAGGGCTGGATGTTCTCCATCCACTCGAAATAGGTCTTTTCCCAATTCTTCGGCACGAATGGTCGTCGCGCCGCCGCGCACGGCCGCAATCGCGGGCTGCGCCAGCGTCTTGGCATCGACGTACCACTGGTCGGTCAGATAGGGTTCGATCACGGCACCGGAGCGGTCGCCATGCGGCACCATGTGCGTGTTCGGCTCGATCCGCTCCAGGAATCCGAAATCCTCCAGCCGCGCCACGATCTGCTTGCGCGCGGCGAAACGGTCGACACCGTGCAGTTCTTCGGCAAGCTGCATGGCGCCTTCCGGCAGTCCGCGCAGATAATCTTCGTTGCCGACGAGCGTGAGTGCAGCCTTCCTGATCGAACACGCTGATCTGCGGCAGGTTGTGCCGGCGGCCGACCTCGAAATCGTTGAAATCATGCGCCGGCGTCACCTTGACCGCGCCCGAGCCTTTTTCGGGATCGGAATATTCGTCGGCGACGATCGGAATTCTGCGTCCGACCAGCGGCAGGATCACGTGCTTGCCGACCAGATGTGCGTAACGTTCGTCGTCCGGATGCACCGCAACCGCGGTGTCGCCGAGCATGGTCTCCGGCCGCGTGGTGGCGACCACGATGAAGGTCGTGGGGTCGTCGGGATTGAAAGTTTTTCCTTCCAGCGGATAGCGCAAATACCACAGGCTGCCCTTGACCTCGATCTGCTGCACCTCGAGATCGGAAATCGCCGTCAGCAGCTTCGGATCCCAGTTCACCAGCCGCTTGTCTTTGTAGATCAGCCCCTGGCGATGCAGCTCGACGAACACTTTCACGCACCGCCCGCGACAGGCCCTCGTCCATCGTGAAGCGCTCGCGCGACCAGTCGCAGGAGGCGCCGAGCCGCTTCAACTGATTGACGATGACGCCGCCGCTCTCGGCCTTCCACTGCCAGACGCGCTCGAGGAATTTCGCGCGCCCGAGATCGCGCCGGCCCGGCTGCTGCCGTTCCATCAATTGCCGCTCGACCACCATCTGGGTGGCGATGCCGGCGTGATCGGTGCCGGGCTGCCACAGCACGTCGCGGCCGCGCATCCGCTCGAAACGGCAGAGGATGTCCTGCAGGGTGTTGTTGAGCGCGTGGCCCATGTGCAGCGAGCCCGTCACATTGGGCGGCGGGATCACGATCGTGAAGGGCTTTGCGTCGCGCCGCTCCGGGCGTCCGGCGCTGAACGCGCGGCTGTCCTCCCAGATCAGGGACATGCGGGCTTCGATATCGGCGGGCTGGTAGTTCTTCTCGATCATGGCGGTGCAATCATGGATCTGGAACGCGCGTGGAGTGGATTTGACATTCGCTAGCTCGCCAGCCCGAGCCCGCATGCGAATGTCAATCTGACTCCACCGCAAACCTAGATTTGCTGGTGGTCCCGATTCCACATTCGCAAAGATGCCTGCCGAGACGGCGTACGAATGCTGGAATCGGACCACTAGAAAGCCGCCCGCGCGCGCCAAGTCAACACGAGGATCAGGTCCGAAACTGAGACAATTCCCGATGTAATGGCTGAATCACGGCCGGCAATCGGGCTGCTGGAGCAGGCACGTCAGCGCCCGCGCGAAACCCGCTCGATTTCCGCCTTGACGATGCGCTCCACGAGCCCCGGCAAATTGTCGTCGAGCCAGGATTTCAGCATCGGCCGCAGCATTTCCTTGACCAGATCTTCCAGCGTCCGCGCGTTGTTGCTGAGCACGGTGTGGGCAAGGCTATTGAAGGCCGATTCGACCGCCGACACGGTCGAGCGCGACAGAATCTGCTGAGACGCCGGGGGGCTTTCGGCAGGCGGCGGCTCGAATGCAGGCTGCGGCGGTACGGCCCTGGCGGCGACCGCTTCGGTAAATTCGAGATCGTCCGGCGGCTCGACCTTCTGGAACGAGGCCTGCGGCGGTTCAGGCAAGCAGCCATCTCGTCGGTCAGCTCCAGCACATCGCCGTCGGCATCGGGCGATAGAGGCCGGATTTCTTCCGCGGTCGTTGTCTCATCGAGCCCATTGAGCAGCGCGTCGATGTCGTCCTGGCTGTTGGACGCCGCGGGCGGAGGTGGTGCCGCAGGAGGCGGCGCCGGGGCTGCCATTCTTGGCGCAGGAGGCGCTGGCGGCGGAGGAGCTTCGTTCGCTGGCGCCTTCGCGGCTGGCGCCGCGGCGCAGGCTTTTCCGGCTTGGCGGGAGCTGCGGGGCTCGGCGGCTTTTCGGCGGCGGCCGGTTTTGCTTCGTCGTCGGCAATGATACGCCGGATCGACGCCAGGATCTCCTCCATCGAGGGCTCTTGGACCTTCGCAGGCTGCGTCATCTCCGATTCCACCTCATCAACGCCCTCGAAAGCGTTTTACACCAAGCAAGAGAGGAATTTGCCGGTTCCGGATATGCGGGCTCGGATTTTCATCGCACAGGCCCGACTTGTCCCCAGATCAAACGCCGCCCGACGCATCGCGCGGATTTTGTCCCTGCCCGGCATGCACCGAAACGTCGCGCCTTTGAAGGGTCCGAAGTGCGAATCGCTCTGCTGCCTCAGAGAACGCTACGTCAGGGCAACTGACGATTGCAAGCAACGCCAAGGCGCATGATTCGATGTCCTCCGCCGCGCCCAAGCGAGGGCGGTGCAGCGAAATGGATATGCGCCTGTTGCCGATGACACCGGGAAGTCGGCGATCTCAAGGACGCAACGACGGCCGCCGTCAGCGGCCGTCGGGAGTGCGAACACCGAACCAGCTGTCGCGCACCTGGTGATAGTGCACGCTCGGGTCGTAGACGTTGGTCGGAAGATTGAGCACCTGCGGCGACAGCCGTCCTACGGCGGTCAGCACCGCGTAGGAGGCGACCACGCGATCATGCTGCGCCGTGACGAGCGCGACACGGGCGTTGACCAGCGCCTGCTGGGCATTGAGCACGTCGAGCGTGGTCCGCTGTCCGGCCTTGGCCTCCTCGCGGACGCCGTTGAGCGCGATCTCAGATGCGGTCACCTGCGCCTGGGCCGACGCCACCTGGGCCTTGCCCGCCACCAATTGCCCCCACGCCGTTACGGTGTTGGCGCGGGTCTGGTCGCGGGTCTGTTCGAGAGCGAGGCGCTGCTGCGCCAGCGATTTCCTTGGATTGGCGGATCAGCGAGTACTCGGCGCCGCCCTGGTAGATCGGGACCGAGAGCTGCGCGAGCGCCGGGCGGTGAAGTTCCGAGGTGCCGTAACATTTTGCTGGTTGGCCTGCTGCACCGAGGCCTGCCACCGTGACCGTTGGCAGCAGCGCGCCTTCGTTTACCTTGACCTGGAGAAAATTGACGTCGATGCCGAACATCGCCGCCGTGACATTCGGATTCTCGATCAGGCTGAGTTCGACCGCGGCGGGCAACGTCGCCGGCAAGAAGCGATCCACCGGGCGAGCCCGGCGCGAGCGCCTCCGGCTCGTTGCCGATGATGCGGCGGAAATTCGCCTTGCGTCGTCGCAAGCGTTGCATCGGCGGCCAGCAGCTGCGTCTTGCCGGCGGCGAGCTGCGCCTCCGACTGCGCGACGTCGGTGCGCGTCACTTCGCCGACATTGAAGCGGTCGCGAGTCTGCTTCAGCGTTTGATCGAGAACGCGAACGTTGCTGCGCTGAACCTCGACGATCGCCGCATCGCGCAGATAGTCCATGTAGATGGTGGCCGCCGAAAGCAGGATCGTTTCCTCGAGCACGCGTAGCGCCTCGCGCGCGCCTGACACCTGACTCTCCGCGGCGCGGGTTTTGTTGGCGGTTACATTGCCGTTGTAGAGCGTTTGCGTGGCCGTAGCGCCGACGCTGCTTGGCGGTGTTGCGCCGTGAAAATCGATGGCCGTCCCGAAATTCGAAAGCGAGTCGCCGTATTGATACCCGGCGCTGGCCGTCACGGCGACCTTGGGACGATAACCTGACAGCGCCTGCGGGACGTTCTCGTCGGTAGCTCTGACCAATGCGCGCTGCGCGTTGAGTTGAGGATTGTTTTGATAAGCGCGCACCAGCGCAGCCTCAATCGTGTCGGCCAGGGCCGGCATCGGGTCCGTCAACGCACAATAGGAGGACCGCAGCCGCAGCTCCGGTAACGACCTTCACCCCGTCCATCCCTGGCAATCCAATCTTATCGCCAACCCGTTCAGATGGCGCCCAAAGCAGGTTGTCATGTCATTCCAAACAGATATCCCACCCCACCTTATTCCGCGCGCAAGAGCTAAGGAACCCCCCGGGGCATGGCACAGTGGGAAACTCCTGACATGGGGCATCCGGGCCACACTCTGGTTTGGAGGTTTGAGGGGCCGACGGGCCTAAAAAATGAAGGCTGGAGGCCGCTCGAACCCCGGCAGGATCGGATACCGCGGCATCGAAAAGCGCCCGATGCCCAAAATCGCCCTGGGACCGCGTTATCAACATGGCCCGCTGCGGCTTGGTCATGGCAAAGGCCCCGACCAGGCGGCCACCTTCCTTGAGCTGCCGGTACAGCCCCTCCGGCGCGACTTCAGTGGCGCCATTGAGAATGATCACGTCGTAAGGCGCAGTTGCCGGATCGCCCTCGGCCACACCTGCCGCTTTCACCGCGACGTTTCCAAGCCCGAGCTCGGCGAACGCAGTCTTTGCCTTCGCGGCGAGCGACGAATCTGGCTCGGTGGCCGTCACGTGCCGGGCCAATTTGGCAGCCAGCGCCGCCAGATAGCCGGACGCGCAACCGACCACCAATACGTTATCGGTTTCCTTGATATCGGCCGCCTGCAGCATCTTCGCCGTCACCGCCGGCTTGATGAGCAATCGCTTGGCCGACCGGCCTTCGCTGACGTCGAGATCGAGATCAAGATAGGCCAACGCGCGCTGACTTTGCGGAACAAATACCTCCCGCGGCACGGCAAGCATCGCATCGATAATCCTGGAATCGGTGACGTCGCTCGGACGTATCTGACCATCGACCATCTTCTGGCGCGCGGTCAAAAAACCAGACATTGGAGAGCCCCAAATGGAGAGCGGCTGCAAGCCGCGTGAAGTGACGAGAACTGCGTCATCTTTGATACAAGGCCCGTCAAAACGCAACACGGCGATGGCGCGTGTCGCAAGCCGCTGTTCCCCCCGGTTGAAGGCGCCGTTCACTCGACAAGATGCGACAATTCGCCGGCGGCTCTGACCCGTCTGTTTGCCGATCAACCGCGCGTCAGAGAGGCCCAATTCGTGCTTTGCAAGGCCGGGTGGCTTTGTTATACGGCTCCCACGTGCGAACCTTGAGGCTTCGCCTATTCCTCGGTAGCTCAGCGGTAGAGCATTCGACTGTTAATCGAATGGTCGCTGGTTCGAAATCCAGCCCGGGGAGCCAATATGCTCCCATCCTTTCACACCGGCTGTCGCCTCAGGCCCCCGAGAGGTTTGATTCGGGCAAATGGCAGCGGGTCTTCAGCCACGAAATCTCTGCAAGTCGTTCCCTGACTTGCGGAACCAAGACCGAGGGTTGCGCCGATTATTGCTCGAACACGGCGCGGCAGGCCTCGCTAAGGTTGCCTCTCTGCCGGCGCAGGCAGGCCGTGATTGCCCTGACATTGGGAATTTCGCCGGCGCACAGGCGATAGACGTCGGGTGTGCACGCCCTTCTCTGCTCAGGGGTTGCGATATCGGCGAACGCAGAACCCGTGATGACGAGCGAGAGAAACAATCCGAGCGCCCAGGTCGCCCGCAAGCGCGCCGCCGAAGCCCAGGTTCCAGTCAAATTTGCCCTCATGACGGCGTCCTCCGGATGAATGCGGGCGCTGCCCTGCGCCGATGTCACTGCGGCGAATACGCAAGAAATCGTTTGCGATATGTGACTTTGCTCACACTGGAGCGCGCCTAAGCGCGCGCGTGAGTTAACCGACCGGCAACCATGCTGGCCGCGGCTACCCGATCGGTAAGATTTGAGGAATCCGCTCAACGTGGGAACAATGGTCTTTTGACACCCTGCGCGCTCCAAGTTGGAGAGCGCGATGAGTGAAGCCGAATTCGAACGATTGCTGGATGCCGTGCGAGAGGCGATTGCGCCCACTCCGCAAGATGACTTCTTGAACAACCTGCCGATGCCGGACGAACCGTCGAAGGCTGCCAACGATAATGCGTTGGCCTGGCCGTTGCTGCCTTTCCCCGAGGGCTGGTACGCAGCTTGCTGATCGATGCGCCGGTGTCCTTGACGCCGGTGCCCTCAGATGTTTGCGAACATCAATCAGACGTCCCACCAAGACGGGCAACCCCTCAAGCTGTTTCCCCAAAACTACCAGCAGCCATCTGACAATGTTGATGGAGGCCACAAGCAGAAGTGAACCGGCTTAAACGGTTTTGCTTGCGCCGATCGTGCGGCGTCGGTGTATGCTTGAAGCATGCGCGGCGGAATCAATTATCTTTTAGGAAACAAAAGCGGGACTCGCGCCGATACTTTGATCGCCACGAGATCCAGAGGGAGGAACGCATGACGACATTCAAACTGATTGGCGCTGCCGCAGTGGTTTTTTCCGTGCTGGCGGGGCCCGCAATGGCCCGACCCATGGGCCACCCCGGCCAGAGCCTCTTCTGCGCGACCAGAGAGCCGGGAAATCCCCACAGCAAGTATTGCGATTACATCGCCTGGAGCAAATGGCGGCAGCGAGGTGCATGGGACAGCTCGCTCGACGACGCCTGCTACTTCAATCCAGCTTTCATACCGGGAGAATGCAGCTTTAATCAGAGCGGCCAGGTTTTATTTGGGGCGCACCCCTGAAGTGATCATCGCGCCGCTTGCATCTCTTCGAGGCACTAGGATACGGGACCAAGCCTCGCGACTGTCGCCGGCGCTTCATGGGCCATGGCGGCTGCTCAAAAGCGAAAAAAGATGGCAATCCTCGCCCCGCAGCGGGCAGGCCGGGTTTCCGCGGAACGAAACGAATAGGCTGAGGAAAATCAGTGGCTTGGAATGGAGGCCACGACCAGAATTGAACTGGTGTAAACGGTTTTGCAGACCGCTGCGTAACCACTCCGCCACGTGGCCTCATGGGCCGAACTCATATACGCCCCGTCGGACATAGGCAACCAAGGCCCTTGGCAGTGCTTTCCTGGCGCGGTCGGCGGGTTCGCTTCACACCAAATCGGTTCAAGCCCTGCGGCGGCGGAAATCCCGCCTTGGCCGCGGCTTCGGCGCGGCTTGAGGTTGCTCGTTCTGGTATTGCCTGTATTTCGTCAGCATCCGCTCGAAACTCGCGTGTAGCGCCTCGGCGATGTCAGGCCGCTTTTCGAGACGGGAAAGCAACATCGCCGCCGCCTCGATCGTGGACAGACCATCGCGGCGCGGCTCACGACGCAATTGGCCATAACGCGACGGACGCGACGGACCGAGGATCACCCGCTGGCATTTCAGCATCCAGGCATTGCGCCACCAGAGCGCTTTGGCTTGGCTCCATGTGCCATCGAGCAGCACAATGCCCTCAATGTCCTTGAGGATAGCGCGCTGATCGCCCTCGATCTCTCCCTTGCGGTTGATGGCGACGATATCGCTTTGGGCATCAAGGTCGGCCACTTTCGCGGACCCGAGATAAAGCACTGCCCAGCGTGAGGGATCGGCGACCGGCCGCCCCAGTGCCTTCGACAGGCTGGGCCAGGACAATCCGATCTTTAGCACCGCATTCGTGAGGTGCATCGCGGTCAGACGCGCCGTCCCCAGCGCCCTATCCTGCTCCTGCGGATGCTGGAGAATCAGAACCGAAATGCGGTTGTCGATCGGAGCGATGCCGTCGCAAACACACAACGGCATGGGCTTCTGACAACGCGGGCAATCGGGAGCTGACGCCGTCGCGGCGGTGCCGGTGTTCGTCTCAGATTGTCTTGACATCCGACCGCTATACGCCGCACCGCCAGACGCTTCAACAATTTCGGACGGTCGCAGCAGGGTTAGCAGACATTGAGGTCGCACGCGCCAACGTCCCTGGTGAAACTTCATCTGCCAAGTCCCGTAGCTGCTATACCAGCAAACGGGGGGCGGAATGCGTGTAGCGGTGATCGGAACGGGAATTGCCGGCAACGCCGCTGCATGGACCTTGTCAGAACGTTATCCGGTAACCGTCTATGATCGCGAGATCAGGCCCGGCGGCCACAGCCACACCGTAACCGTCGACTATGACGGGACACCGATCGCGGTCGATATCGGCTTCATCGTCTACAACGAACTCAACTACCCCGAACTGACCGCGCTGTTCGCCCATCTGGGCGTCGAGACCGTGCGAAAGCTGCATGAGCTTTGCCGTCACGGCGGATGGCGGCCGCTTCGAGTGGAAGGGTGGCGGCAACAACTGGCGGCAAACCGCCGCCGGCCTTTTTGCGCAGCCTAGAAACCTGCTTTCGCCGTCCTATCTCTGGATGCTTCGCGACATCCTGACCTTCAACAGCCAAAGCGTCGAGGACTATGCCGCCGGCCGGTTGGCCGGGTCTAAGCCTGGGTGAGTATTTTCGTCATCGCAAATTCGCGCCACGACTGTTGACGGATTACCTCGCTCCGATGGGCGCGGCCATCTGGTCGGCGCCGGCCGACGAGATGTTAGACTTTCCCGCCGAAAACTTTGTGGCGTTCTTCAGCAACCACCGCCTGCTTCAATACGACCGTCCGGTCTGGCGAACCGTAAAAGGCGGCAGCCGAAACTACGTGGAAAAATTGACCGCTGGCTTTCGCAACCGTATCCGGCTCGGCTGGGCGGTGACGTCGATCGAACGAAAGCCGCACGGTGTCGTCGTCAACGATAGTCACGGCGGCAGCGAAACCTACGATCACGTCGTCATCGGCGCGCACAGCGATCAGGCGCTGGCGATGTTGTCCGACGCCGACGATCGGGAACGCTCGATTCTTGGCGCCATCGGTTACGCGCCCAATACGATTTACCTGCATCGCGACACCAGATTGATGCCCAAGCGCAGGCGAGTCTGGGCGTCGTGGAATTTTCTGCGCTGGCAGCGCCAGGGAACGACCCAAAACGACGTGGCCGTCACCTACTGGATGAACGAACTGCAGGGGATCGATCAGAAAAAGCCCCTGTTCGTCAGCCTTAACCCTCCTTTCGAACCGGATCCCGCCCTCACCTTCGGCAAATACATGTGCGAGCATCCGCAATACAACGCGGCCGCCTTCGCCGCCCAGAAGCGGCTGGACGAAATTCAGGGACGGCGTCACACTTGGTTTTGCGGCGCCTGGACCGGTTACGGATTCCATGAGGACGGATTGCGGTCCGCTCTCGACGTCGCGCAAGCGTTGGGCGCCACCGTGCCGTGGCGCGAACCTCCGCCTGAACTAGCGGAAGCCGCGGAATAGCCATGCAGGATCAGAACGCCACCGCCGCCGCGCAAGACGTCAAGGCCGATGCCGCTGCGTTGTATTTTGGCGAGGTCATGCACGCCCGCCTCAAGCCGGCCGGACATCGCTTCCAACTACCGCGTGATGAGTTTGCTGATCGATCTCGACCGGCTCGATGCCGCCGACCGCCAGTCGTCCTTGTTCGGCGTGAATCGACACGCGCTTTATAGCTTCCACGAGGCCGACCACGGGGATCGGGACGGCTCACCCTTGCGCGCTTATGCGCAAAGGCGCGCACAGGAGCGCGGCATCGACCTGACCGGCGGGCGCGTGTTGCTGCTGTGCTATCCGCGGTTACTTGGCTACACGTTCAATCCGTTGTCGGTCTATTTCTGCTATCGCGCCGACGGGCAACTGGCCCTTCTGATCTATGAGGTTCGCAACACCTTTGGCGATATCCACGCCTATGCGCTTGCCGTGCATGCGGACGAGACCAGCGCCGCCGGGGTACGACAACAGCAGGACAAGCAATTCTACGTCTCGCCCTTCGTCGGGATGGCCATGCGCTATCATTTCCGGGTCTCGCCGCCGGGCAGAAGCGTGAAACTGCGCATCCTTGAGACCGACCGCGAGGGCCCGCTGCTTGCTGCAACCTTCAATGGACGCCGGCGCGCCCTCAACACCATGGGGTTGCTGCGTTCGTTCTTCGCCCTGCCGCTCGTGACCGTCAAAATTATCGCCGCCATTCATTGGGAAGCGCTGCGGCTCTGGCTCAAGGGAGTGCGGCTGGTGCCGCGCGAGACAGAAGCCGCCAACGGAAGCTTGGCGACTGGCAGGAGCAGCGATTATACTGCGCCGGTATTGTCTGCCCGCGGCAGAAGGTGAAGCCAGGTCGATTGACCATGCCCGCAGTGCTTTCGATCACGTCCGAAACAGTGGACGCTCTCCTTCCGGAGCTTCCTCGCATGGTCCGGCTGGCGCTGGGCTTTGGCTCGAAACTGCGACACGGCGCTCTCGAGGTGACCTTGCCGGACGGCCGCACGGTGAGACTTGGCGACAATGGACCGGGCCCGACCGCCGCCATGACGGTCTACAACTATGGATTCGCCTCAAGGCTGCTGCGTGGCGGCGACATCGGCATCGCCGAGGCCTATCTGCGAGGCGAATGGGACACCCCCGACCTCACCCAGTTCCTCTATCTGTTCTGTGTCAATCAGGACTGGATGGACACCAATGTTCATCGGCAAGCCGTTGGTGCGCACTGTTCAGGTCATCCGCCATTGGTTCAACCGCAACACCAGACGGCAGGCGCGGCTTAACATCTACCGGCACTACGATATCGGCAATGCCTTTTATTCGGCCTGGCTCGATCCGAGCATGACCTACTCATCGGCGCTGTTCGAGGAAGGCACTGCGGATTTGACCGCCGCGCAAAACAACAAGTATCGCCGGCTTGCCGAAGCGATCGATTTGCGGCCGGGCCAGAAGCTTTTGGAGATTGGGTGCGGCTGGGGCGGCTTTGCCGAATACGCCGCCAAGACCTTTGGCGCGAAGGTGGTCGGGCTCACCATCAGCAAGGAGCAGCGCGATTTCGCGCAAGCGCGAATCCAGGCGGCCGGTCTCAACGACCACGTCGAGATCCGGTTTCAGGACTACCGCGACGAGCGCGACCAGTATGATCGAATAGCATCGATCGAAATGATCGAGGCGGTGGGCGAGGAGTTCTGGCCCACATATTTTTCGCAAGTCCGCGACCGTCTCTTGCCCGGCGGCCTCGCCGGCATCCAGGCGATCACCATCCAGGATAGTTTGTTCCAGACCTATCGTCGCGAAGTCGATTTCATCCAGCGCTACGTTTTTCCCGGCGGAATGTTGCCCTCGCCTCAGATACTCAAATTGCTGGGCGAGCGATTCGGCGTTCCCGTTATTCGCGAGCGCATTTTCGGGCAAGATTATGCCAAGACACTTGCGACGTGGCGAAATAACTTCCGCGCCGCTTGGCCGAATCTGATGCCGCTCGGCTTCGACGACCGGTTCCGGCGGCTGTGGGAGTATTACCTCGCATATTGCGAAGCCGGTTTTCTTTCGGGAAACATCGACGTGCGCCAGGTGGTGTTCGCGAAATCAGCATAGCTTGCACCGCACCATCGGCGTGAAAGCTGCTTCCACTTTTGCTGATCACGCTCTAGGCTCGTTTCGGATTGGCAACGACCGGCAAGATTCCCTGCAAATGAACATCAATAATGACGTCGTCGAAGCGATCGGCAACACGCCACTTATCAAGCTGAAGCGTGCCTCCGAGGAAACCGGTTGCACTATTCTCGGCAAGGCCGAGTTCATGAATCCCGGCCAATCCGTCAAGGACCGCGCCGGCAAGTGGATGATCCTCGAAGCCGAGAAGCGTGGCGATCTCAGGCCAGGTGGGCTTGTGGTGGAATCAACCGCGGGCAATACCGGAATCGGTCTTGCCGTGGTGGCGAGCCGCGCGCGGTTACCGGACCTTGATCGTTATTCCAGAAACCCAAAGCCAGGAAAAGAAAGACGCCCTGCGGCTTTGCGGCGCCGAATTGGTCGAGGTGCCGGCGTTGCCTTATGCGAATCCGAATAATTACCAGCACGTCGGAAGGCGGCTGGCCGATCGGCTGCGCAAGAGCGAGCCGAACGGCGTGTTGTTCGCCGATCAGTGGAACAACCTGGATAACTCGAAGGCGCACTACAAGTCGACCGGCCCGGAAATCTGGCAGCAAACCGGCGGCAAGATCGACGGCTTTATTTGCTCGGTCGGATCAGGCGGAACGCTCGCGGGCACGAGCATGTTCCTGAAGGAGAAGAACAAGAGCGTCGTGATCGGGTGCGCCGATCCGCGTGGGGCGGCGATGTACGAGCTGTTCAAGCACGGCGAAGCCAAATCGACGCCAGGCGGATCGATCACCGAGGGCATAGGGCTTGGTCGCGTGACGCCTATCATCAAGCAGGCCAGGGTTGACGAGGCCTTTCTTATTCCGGACGAGGAAGCCGTTCCCGTAATCTATGAGCTGCTCGAGCACGAGGGCCTTTGCCTCGGTGGCTCGACGGGCATCAACGTTGCCGGCGCGATCCGCCTCGCCAGGCAGCTGGGCCCCGGCAAGACCATCGTGACGATACTGTGCGATTCCGGAAACCGCTATCAATCAAAACTGTTCAATCCGGATTTCATGCGCTCGAAAAACCTGCCGGTGCCGCAATGGCTGGAAAGGCACGGCAAGATCGACGTGCCGTTCGAGAAGGTGTGATCTCTTCCGTCGCTCCGGTAGAATCCCCTGCCGCAGCTGCTCCTTTGTTATTGAACCTTGATCTGGCGCACCAGGCGCACCACCACTCTGTTCGTCGCGTTCGTTACGAACGCCATCAACGTCTCGGCCGGCTTGCCGGGGCCACGATCGAGGACCCATTGATTGACCTCGGTGGCAGAGCCCCCGACCTGGGCATTCTTCTGCGGCGGCAACGGCCCCAGACTGGCCCCGGATTGCGTCGCTGCCCATGTCGCAAGTAGCAGGGAAAAAGAGGCAAGAAAATCAGGCGGCGCGCCATCTGTCTTTCGTATCGCGCAGGTATGATAGGGCGGCAGCTCAATCGTCAGCAAGTATCGACCGAGCGCGGTGACCTGAAACCATCCCTGACCCGGATCGGTACCGAGCAGCTGACGAACAGTATCGTCAGGCATGGCCGCGAGCCGCTTTTCGGTGGCGAATTGCCGAACCGCGGCGTCGTCCGGAAATTTTCCGAGGCATACCCCGGCGAACAGGTCGATCAGCTCAGCCGCTGCCGGCTCGACGGCGCGAACCGGCGTGGCACCGAGCGCAACGAGAGCGGCGAGCGTAACACCCCGAGGCACGAGGCGAGGCGATGCCCAAGTGCGGTCCTTCCATTGAAAAACTCACCGCAATATCTGGCTGAGGAACAGCTTGGTCCTCGCGTGCTGCGGATGGGCAAAGAAATTAGCCGGCGTATTCGACTCGATGATCTGACCGGCATCCATGAAGATGACGCGGTCGGCGACTTCCCTGGCAAATCCCATTTCATGCGTCACGACAAGCATGGTCATGCCCTCGTTGGCGAGGTCCACCATGGTGTCGAGCACTTCCTTGACCATTTCGGGATCGAGCGCTGAAGTCGGCTCGTCGAACAGCATCACCTTCGGATTCATCGTCAGCGCCCGGGCAATGGCGACGCGCTGCTGCTGGCCGCCCGACATCTGGCCCGGGTATTTGCTGGCCTGATGCGGGATCTTGACCCGCTCTAGATATTTCATCGCCGCGGCTTCCGCGTCCTTCTTCGGAATATTGCGCACCCAGATCGGCGCCAGCGTACAATTCTCCAGCACGGTCAAATGCGGAAAGAGATTGAAGCTCTGGAACACCATGCCGACCTCGCGCCGAACTTCGTCGACCCGACGCAAATTCGGGCCGAGCTCGATGCCGTCCACGACGATCCGGCCTTCCTGAAACTCCTCCAGTGCGTTGATGCAACGGATCAGCGTCGATTTTCCCGAACCTGAGGGGCCGCAGATCACGATGCGCTCGCCCTTCCCGACGTCGATGTCGATGTCTCGAAGCACATGAAAATCTCCGAACCACTTGTTGAGGCCGGTGATGCTGACAATCGGGTTTGCGGTCATGTTGGTTTACTCAGCTACGACTGTGCGCGTTCAGTCTGTTCTCGACGAACAGCGAATAGCGGGACATTCCAAAGCAGAAGGTGAAGTAGATCATTCCGGTGAAGGCAAAGCCGGTAAACAGCGTGCTCGGCGTCGCCCAGGCCGGATCGCTGAAGGATGCCCGCAGTTGCCCGAGCAGATCGAACAGTGCGACGATCGAGACCAGCGAGGTATCCTTGAACAGCGAAATGAAGCTGTTGACGAGACCCGGAATGACGTGGCGGAGCGCTTGCGGCATCACGATCAGCCCGGTCGTCTTCCACCAGGAAAGGCCGAGCGCGCTTGCCGCCTCGGCCTGTCCGCGCGGGATCGCCTGCAACCCGCCGCGGACGACCTCGGCCTGGTAAGCGCCGGCAAACAGCGCAATCCCGATCAACGCACGCATCAACCCATCGACGTTGAAATCCGGTCGGGACGAACAGCGGCAGCATATAGGTAGCAAAGAACAGCACGGTGATCAGCGGCACGCCGCGCCACAGCTCGATGAAGGTCGTCGAAAATATCCGGATCAGCGGGATGGTCGAACGGCGGCCCAGCGCCAGCGCAATGCCGACCGGCATCGACGCGACAATGCCGGTGACCGACACCACCAGCGTCACCAGGAGACCGCCCCAGAGCCGCGTATCGACCACCGGCAATCCGCCACGGTCAAGGCCCATGACGGCGATGACGATCGCAAGGCCGGCAAAGGTCGCAACGCTCGTGATCAGGGGACGCCAGCCGGAGCGCGTGCCGCCGCTCAGCCAGAACGAACAGCAGAGATACGACCGCTGCTGTCACCACAAGGTCGATCCAAACCAGCCTGACCGGACGCCTGGATCTGATCGCGCAGCCACGTCAATGGAGAGATCAGATAGTGGAGGGCCGCGCCGAGCTCGGTGATGAGCCATCCCACCAGCGTCAGCAACGAGCCAACGATGGCAGTCGATTTACTCAATGATGCGCCTGCGCGAAACAAGGCGGAACCCGCCTCGGCGACACTGCTGGCGAATCCCGACAACAGGCTTGCCGTCCAACTCACGGCAAAGCCGTCAAGTCCGCCGCCATGCAGCAGGAAGAAAGCGACGGCCGGGAAAGCCAGGAAGAACAGACCGGCGTTAATGCCCTTGGCCGGGAGCCGCGGAATCAGCAGCGGCAGCAACAGAAGCGCTGCGAGGAAAAAGGTCAAATTGACCCGCCACCGCTCCGGCTCGGGATAGAAGCCATAAATGAACTGGCTGAATTTCGCATGGATGAACGGCCAGCAGGCGCCGACGGGATGTCCGGCATTTTCGGCAAGACAGGCCGTTCGATCAGTACCGCTCCAGACCGCGTCGACGAGCAGGAATTTTACCGAGGGAATGATGGTGAACCACAGCAGCAGCGCGCTTGCGATCGTCATCAGGATGTTGGTCGGCGAGTTGAACAGCCGCGTGCGCAGGAAGCCGACAAAGCCGGTGGTCTTTACCGGCGCGCGGCGCTCCGGAACGAGCTCGTGACGAACGAAAGCGGTCGCCGCAATTTCGCTCATGCGCCAAGGCTCCGTCCGAGCCGCCAGCCATAGAAGCTCATGATCGCGCTCGTCACCAGCGAGATCAGGAGATAGACGCCCATGGTAATGCCGATGATTTCGATCGCCTGCCCGGTCTGGCTCAGCGTCGTGCCGGCAAAGACCGAAACCAGGTCGGGATAGCCGATCGCCACCGCGAGCGACGAATTCTTGGTCAGGTTGAGATACTGGTTGGTGAGCGGCGGCAGGATGACGCGCAGCGCCTGCGGGATCACGATCAACCGCAACACCGCGCCTCGCTGCAGCCCGAGCGAGGAACCAGCCTCCATCTGCCCCTTGTGGACGGCGAGAATACCGGCGCGCACGATTTCCGCAATGAACGCCGCAGTATAGGTCGAAAGCGCCAGCGTCAGCGCCACGAATTCCGGAATGACGCGCGCGCCGCCGGCAAAATTGAAGCCTCTGAGAACGGGCACTTCGAACGAAACCGGCGCGCCGAAGATCGAGCGCGCTCACCAAGCGGCAGGCCGATCAGCAAACCCAGCACGTAAGGCCAGACCCTGATCATCCTGCCGTGTTGGAAAAGTTGCCAGCGCGCGTATCGCCATAGGCCCACTGAGGCAACGAATGCCACGAGCAGAGCCAACGCAAACGGATCGAATCCAGCCTCTCCGATCGGCTTTGGAACGATGAGGCCGCGATTGCTGAGAAAGAAGCTGCCGAACAGCGAGATGCTTTGTCTGGGATTGGGAAGTGTCGCGAGCACCGCGAGATACCAGAACAGGATCTGGAACAGCAGCGGCAAATTGCGCACCACTTCAACATAGCCGCCGGAGATTCGCGCCAACAGCCAGTTCGGCGACAGCCGCCCGAGCGCGACAAGAAATCCGATCACGGTGGCAAAGAAAATGCCGATCACCGAAACCAGCAGCGTGTTAAGCAGACCGACCAGGAATACCCGCGTGTAGGTATCCGAACCCGAATACGGAATGAGGCTCTGGTTGACGTCAAATCCTGCCGTATTGACCAGAAAGCCGAAGCCCGAAGTGATCCGCTGCGCCTTCAAGTTCTCGCTGGCGTTGGAGACGATCTCGTAGGAAATCCAGCCGAGCACGGCGACGAACACAAGCTGGACGGCGAAACCTCCCCACCCCGCCTGGCCGCCGAGCGCGCGCTGCAGCCTGATCAGCGAACTGCGACGGGGGCTTTCGGGGCTCGACTGGTCATCGCCGCACGCCGGCCGCAATCAGCGGATCGGCGGCGCGTACTGAATTCCGCCCTTGTTCCAGAGCTGATTGAGCCCGCGGGCGATCCCGAGTTTCGACCCCGCGCCCACGTTGCGATCAAAGACTTCGCCGTAATTGCCGACCGCCTTGACGATCCTTATCACCCAATCCTTGGTCAGCGCCGAGCTGTTCGCCAAGATTGCCGTCGCCACCGAATACGCGCTTGAGTTCCGGTTTGTCGGATTTCGCCATTTCATCGACGTTCTTTTGGGTGATGCCGAGTTCTTCAGCGTCAACCATCGCAAACAGTACCCATTTGACGAGATCGAACCATTGATCGTCGCCATGGCGCACCATCGGGACCCAGCGGCTCCTTCGAGATCACTTCCGGAAGCACGGCGTGATCGGCAGGATTTGCAAGCTTCAATCGCTCGGCATAGAGCCCCGACACGTCCGTGGTGAAGACGTCGCAGCGCCCGGACTCGTAGGCCTTCACCGTCTCGTCGGCGGTGCCGAACGCGATCACCTCGTACTTCATGTTGTTGCCCTTGAAGTAGTCGGCGAGATTTTGCTCGGTGGTCGTGCCGGTCTGCACGCAAACCGAGGCGCTGTTCAATTCGAGCGCGGAATTCACCTTGAGCGATTTTTTCACCATGAAACCCTGGCCGTCATAGTAGGTCACGCCGGTAAAATTGGCGCCGAGCGAGGTGTCGCGCGACAGCGTCCAGGTGGTGTTGCGCGAGAGGAGATCGATTTCGCCGGATTGCAGCGCCGTGAATCGATCCTTGGCCGACAGCGGCACGAACTTGACCTTGGTCGGATCGTTGAAGATGGCCGCCGAGATCGCGCGACAAACATCGACGTCGAGCCCGGTCCAGTTGCCCTTGTCGTCGGGCGACGAAAAGCCCGGCAACCCCTGGCTCACGCCGCAGGACAACATGCCACGATCCTTGACCGTCTTGAGCGTCTGCGCGGTCGCAGCCAGGAATCGAAAAACCGGCGGCAAGAGCAAGGATAACGACGAGAGATACGCTTTTCATGGCGAAGCCTTTCGAGGGTCGTCCGGGAACGCTTGCGTGTCCTCGCATGCGCCGATGGGCCAACCCAATGATCCACCACTGCAAATGCCGGCCCAAATGGGCGGGTTGCCCAATCGTTCGGCTGAGCCATGAATCGATGGTCGCGGCAAGCCCCTCAACGGCAGCGACGAATTCGCCGCCGCATCACAGAACGACTGGAGGGCCGGGTCAAGGGGTTGACGTCCGACTTCCCAGTCCTGCTATTAACTATCCGGACCGCCGCTCCAGATTCAGCCAACTCTTGCGAGGTATGGCGGCCCGACCAACCATGAGCGACGGCAGAAAGACATGAGCTCTCCAGCGGACGACCGGCGGCCCTCGCCGCTGAAAGCGGAAACCAGCCTTGGTGACCGCCGGGCGCGACACCAAGGCGCAAAAGGGGTTCGTCAATCCTCCGGTCGTCCATGGTTCCACCGTGCTCTATCCGACCGCCGACGACCTTCGTGCCCATCGCGGTGAGTTCCAATACGGCCGCCACGGCACGCCGACGACCAAGGCGTTGCAGGAGACGCTGATGGCGCTGGAGGGCCCGCAATGCGCAGGCGTCGGAATCGTTCCGTCGGGCCTTGCGGCGATCACCACGGCCCTGCTCGCGATGCTGAAGTCGGGCGATCATCTTCTGGTCTGTGACAATGCCTACCGGCCCTCGCGCAATTTCTGCGACGGCATGCTTGCCCGCTATGGCGTCGAGACCACCTATTTCGATCCTTTGATCGGCGCCGGTATCGCCAAATTGTTCAGGCCCAACACAAAGGCGGTGCTCGTCGAGGCCCCCGGCTCGCAATCCTTCGAAATGGCGGACATTCCGGCGATCGCTTCGGTCGCACACGCGCACGGCGCGATCGTGATCGACGACAACACCTGGGCGACGCCGCTGTTTCATCGCTCGCTGGACCAGGGCGTGGATATCAGCATACAGGCCGCGACCAAATATATCGGCGGGCATTCCGACATCATGTTCGGAACGATTTCGGCGAATGCCAGGACCTGGCCGACGATTATCGATTCGATCCGGCAGCTCGGCATTTGCGCCGGCCCCGACGATGTGTTCCTCGCAATCCGCGGGCTGCGAACACTTTCGGTGCGGCTTGCCCAGCATTACCGATCGGGCATGGAAATGGCGCGATGGCTCGCGGGCCGGCCGGAAGTCACGAGGGTGCTGCATCCGGCGCTGGAGAACGACCCGGGCCATGCGATCTGGAAGCGGGACTTTACCGGCGCCTCCGGCCTGTTCAGCATTGTGCTGAAACCAGCGCCGCAAAAATCGGTCGACGCCCTGCTCAACACCGTCAAACTGTTTGGCATGGGCTATTCATGGGGCGGCTTCGAAAGCCTCATCATTCCGTTCGACTGCGCGAACTATCGCACCGCCACCAAATGGGCGCCGGGCGGCCCAGCCCTGAGGCTTCATATCGGGCTTGAGAATGTCGAAGACCTCAAGGCCGATCTGGCGCGCGGATTTGAGGCGTTCAATGCGGCGCAACACTGAAACGCGCGCCGGCGCGCGTCCGCACTCACGCGGAAAGTTCACTCTGGAGCAACGTGGACGCCTCTGAGTCCAGCCGCATCGATGGCCCTTTGCACGACGCCGGTTCGCTTGGCGTCGCTGACAATCTCCGAGATTTTAGCTTGCGCTTCAGGCGACCGGTCTTTCGGCTGCGCTACGGCGATCCGGACGATGTTGAACGTGCCTGGCACGATCGTCGCCGCCGGAAGCCCGTCAGCGGCCGGATAGCTGACACCCGAATCCGCGCCAAACACATCAGCTTTGCCGTTGCGCAATAATTCAGCAGCATCGGCCGAGATATGCGGGCTCAACGGTATGCGCACGATCTCTGCGGATTTCAGATTGCGGCTGAGAAAGCGGTCCGACGGGCTGCCCTGAATAACCCCCACCCTAACTCCGGCCCGGTCGACCTGACCGGCATCCGCAAATGGTTTTCCTGGCGCAGCAACGTAAATCAGATCGATAAGCCAGACATCGACGCCCGAGTTGGCCTTTTCCTTCGGGGCCAGGACACGCGGTCCAATAGCGATATCCCACTCGTCCCTGCCGAAACTTCGTACATAGGCTTCGGGGTCGGGATATGTGACCGGCTCATAGGAAACACCAAGTCGGTTGGTGACGAATTTGCCCACCGGCTCGGCCACGCCGCCCAATACCCGAATTGCGATCATTCCCGCCCGCAACTTGCCATCACGAGCGATGTCCAGCGTGAGCGCGGATTGGCCCCATGCGCCGTTGTTCATCCCAATTGCAACCAAAAGGCTTGCCGACCAAAAAACCCACCTCATCGGTGGCTCCTGTCCGCATCAGCGCAGCGCACGGCTCGCTGATGATGTCTCATGCACTCTAAACCTGCTATTTCGCCAGCGGATCGGGCCGTATCTGGATGTGGACGGCGCGCGGTTTCGAACCCTTGCCTCCCTCCATCAACCACGGCACGCGGTCGCCGCTGGTGCTCCACAATCCCCGCCCCTTCCAGCCCGCACTCGGATCGTCAATGCGCGCATCGAGACCCTTGGCGAAGAAGCCGATCGGATAGGGAATCCGCAGCATCACCATTTGCCCGTCCTTGAAGGCGACAAAGCCGTCGTTGAGATTGGCGGTCGAGATCGGGATGTTCTCGCCGAGACCAACGGCATTGTGTTGGTCAACCCACGTCCAGTAGCTCGCCTCGGCGCTCGAGTTTTCAAAACCCTCAAAGCCCGGGCCCGGATATTTGTGGAACGCAAAGCCTTCCGGACAATGATTGCCGGTCGCATTCGGCCCGTTGAGCGGATTCTTGCATTTGCGGCGGTCGAAACTGATCAGGGTGCCGTTGGAGCCGGAGCCCCAGAGCACGCCGTTCTTGTCGATGTCTCCGCCACGCAGGCCGATGCCCTCCTTCGGAATCGCGTAGAATTCCGACAGCTTGGTTTTGGGATCGAAGCGCAGAAAGCCTGGAGTGCCGGCGAATATGTTCTGGGCATACCAGATCGAACCGTCGGTCGGATGCGGCATCACCGCATAGGGGCCAGATCCCGCAATCCGCATATCCTTGTCGGCCTGCGCAGGCGCGCCGGGCTCGGTGTACTCGTCGAGCTTGCCGTTGCCGTTGGTATCGAGAACGAAGGGCGTCCAGCCCTGGGCCTTGGTGGCATCGCCGGTTTCGTCCCACACCCTGGTGTTAACCCAGCCCGCGACGAGACCGGTCCCGGAGAACCACACCGTGTTGTCGGCGTCGTAACCGAACTGCGGATGATGGGTGCTAAAGCAGGTGTCGATGAAGCTGTACTTCATCGTCTTGGGATCGAGCATCGAAACCTGCCGTCCCGAACGTGCAAGCGGAAATGCCTTTGCGGAGGGAAGCTCCGAGCCCTTCTTGCAGTAGTCCGGATTTTCGATGCCGCGCACGGCGGCGGCGAACCATATCCTCCCCTTGCCGTCGAACATGCCGTTATGGTTGTTCGCCTTCTGGCTCCAGATTTTCTCCTCGCCCCAATAGGCCGAAGCGCCGATCGGCTTCAATGTCGCATTGGGATGCAACGGCGGTCCCAACATTTCCGGCATGCTTGGATCGGCGACCGGCATTTTGAAGAACGTCACCGTGTTCGTCTTCGGATCGAGGATCGGCATATTGTCGGAGGAGTATTCGTTGGAACCATACAGCGGACCGTAGGCGTTGACGATCGGGTTGCGCCGGTCGGTGGAAATCAGATCGTGGACGAAGTGCTTCTCGGTGGCCCACTCCCATGACGAGATCACGACGTTGCGCTCGATGCCGGCCGGCCGCGGCGGCTTCGCCTTGGGCAATTCGCCCTTCGCAATCCGGTCGGTCCAGTCGCCGAAATATTTGAACGGCACGCTGCCGAGTTCGCCGGCAAGGCGGTTGATCATCCACTCGCCGGTTTGACCCGAGGAGACGCGGCGCATCCAGGCCTCTTCACCCGATTTGAATGGACCGAACGCTGCCGGAATCGTGCGCGTGGATTCCTGGCCAAGTTGATGGCAGCCGACGCAATCGACGTTGTTCATGCGTTGGCGCCAGGTCTCCTGGGTAATTCCCTTCGGGATATCGGTGGTCCCGCCAAAATCCTTGGCCGGCGGAATCTTCAGCAGCGAAAACCAGTAGATCGCCGGATAATAATGAGCTGCGGAAGCTTCGTCGGGCGCCGCCACTGCCGTCAGATCGAGGAGCTGGCCGGTCTTGGCGCGCAATTTGGGGGAATCGACCAGACCATAGCCGCGAACCCACACCTCGTAATTCACGTTCGGCGGCAGATCAGGGATCACGAAACGCCCCTGGTCGTCGGTGACGACGATCTTGGCAAACTTCGTCGGCAGTTCGGTCGTTTCCGCAATCACCCAGACGCCGGCTTCCGGTCCCGATGGACCGCGCACGACGCCGCCGATGTCATCATTGTCGATCGCAACCGCCGCCTGCTGGGCGCGGGCCGGCACCGACATCGCGGCAAGGCCAGCGGCCGCAACGATCGCCACAATCAAGTTGAAATGCAAAGGGATTGAATTTTTTTGCTTCATGTCGCTCCCCATGACAGTCCGGGCTTGGCGCCCGTTGTTGTGCGTAAACCTACACGAACCCAGAACTAACGCCAGAGCCTGCCGGTTGCCCGAAAGCCCTGCAACGACGTTCCGATCAGTTTCCGGCCGACACCTGCTGGCGGTGCATGGCGATGAAATAGAGATTGCGAAGATAGACCACCAAACCGAGCGCCTGACCCGCGATGAAAACAGGGTCCCTTCGGTAGAGCGCATAGACCAGCAACAATGCCCCGCCGCCGATGGAGAAGAACCAGAACGCCACCGGAATCACGCTCCTGCGCGCGCGCTCGGAGGCGATCCACTGCACGACGAAGCGCATCGTGAAAAATCCCTGTGCCACAAAGCCGAGAGCGACCCAGCCGTCGAACTTGGTGATGAAAACGTCGTTCAGGTAGCTGAGCAGATTGTGAAACAGCTCGGTCATAGGGTCACCTCAGTAGCAACAGGTGTCGGCCTCTTGCGGCGGATCAGCCACCACACGCCTGCGAGATCCAGGATTCCGATCCATAGTCGATCGAAGAAACCATAATTTGACACGCCGGAATGCCTCGGCCGGTCGATAACATCGACATAGGCGATCTCGTAACCTTCGCGGCGCACGAGCGCCGGCAGGAATCGATGTAGACCGTCAAAATAAGGCATCGCCAGGAATACCTCGCGCCTGAATGCCTTCAGGCCACAACCGGTATCGCGGGTGCCGTCGCGCAGGATCGCGTTGCGCACGGCGTTGGCGATGCGCGACTGGATTTTCTTGAATCCGGTGTCCTTGCGCCCGACCCTTTGACCGGCGGCAAGCCCGATGCGCTCGCCACCCTCCTCGATCGCTGAGATCAAAGCCGGCAGGAAAACTGGATTGTTCTGGCCGTCGCCATCGAGCGTCGCCACAATGGCTCCTCGCGCCGCGCGCACACCGCTGCGCACTGCGGCCGATTGGCCCGCCGACGTCGCGTGACGTATTTGACGCAGATTGCGCCGCTGTTTCATGGCGCCAGCAAGCCGCTCCGCGGTCGCGTCCGTCGAACCGTCATCGACGTAGACAATTTCATAGCTCCAGCGACCGTCGAGGGTGGCGGCAATTTCGGCGATCAGGGGTGCTATGTTGTCGGCCTCGTTGCGCACGGGAACAACGATGGAAACCGCCGTTTCGGCTGTGCCAGAAGAGGACAAATCCACACTCACCGTTAAAGTGGCCCGCAACCGGTTTGGCTTGCGCCCGGCGCCCGCTTATTATGGGGCTGACGACCCATGGGCAACCCTTTTGACGCGCCCCCGGACCAGCGGCGCGATCGCGCCGTCGCGACCGATAGCAAACCCCAGGCCGCGTACCGCAAACCAGTATCGCACGAACATGGCGCCGACCACGCCGATCAGGGCACCCGCCACGACGTCGCTGGGGTGATGGGCCAAAAGCACGAGGCGGGTGAAAGCGATCAGCAGGGCGTAGGCGATCATCACGCCCCGCATCCATGGCCAGACCGCGCTCACCGCGAAAGCCAGCGCAAAGGCCGTGATGGCGTGTGCCGACGGCATGCTGAAATAGGCTTCGGTTCCGGCGAGCGGAGTGAAGTTGAAGGGGTTGGCCTGGCCTCCCACGAACGGGCGGCCACGTCCGATGATCCATTTCAACATCTCGCCGGGGAGCAACGGCACCAGCACCGCGCAAAACAAGAACTGGAGGCGGAAACCAAAAGCTTGGAGCCGGGCTCGCGATGTCCCTCGCAGGGCCGCGGTAACCAGGGTAACGAAAAGCAGCATCGCCGCCAGCACCGACAGCACATAAGAATCCTTGCCGAAATCAGTCAGAATGCGGGCGGGCCACAAGCCCGCCGCGCCGCGCGGCGGCATTAAGGCGATTTCCCACGCGTCGAATCCGACCATCAGCGCAACGATGATTGCTCCCACAACAGCAATCGTCAGCAACGCATGTCGCGCCAATCTACGCGCGGCTTCCGCGCGTCTTGCATGCGATGGCGGCCGCACCAGTTGCGTCAGCGACGTCGACACCAGGCCGAAAAGCCGCGCAAGGTAATTTGAGGAATCGCCGGCGCCTTCCCGGGCGGTCATCTTATTCGGTGCCTTCGGAGCGGAAGATCGAGATCGATACCGCCCTGCCTTGCGAAATATTATAGCCGTCGATACGAGCGGCTACATCGTAACGCAATCCTATCGCCTCGGCGCGCTGGACAAACCCGCGCTCCGCTCGCTGCTCCACCACCGCGAAGCGGCAACTGCCCTGGCCGAGGAAATCAGCAGCTCCCGATCCGTCCGTCAGCAGAGTGGAGGTGCCGGTCATGAAGACCAGGCTCGGTTCGTGAAAGCCGGCGGCCGCCGCTTTCGGTCCAATGCAGGTGACGTTGCGAAGCGCCCGGGCAATCTCGGCGCTGGGGAATAACCGGGTCAATGCCGGCACGACGACGCCATAAATGGCGATGGCCAGGAATGCCGCGGCGATCACCGCGTTCAGCAACGAACGTTCGGCGCGATTGTCATCGTAAAGCCACCACGCGAATAGTCCGAAAATGAGCGCCGCGGCCACGAACGGCCACGCCAGGAATACCGGTTGGCGCGTCAGGCTGACCGCTCCGACAACGGCGGCGACGGAAGCAAGCGCGGGAATAACGAACCACCATGCCGCGCCGCGCATCAACCAAGACCGCGACAGCACGTGACGCTCGAGCGCGCCGACGGTGAGGATCGCGATGGCCGGATAGAGCGGCAACACGTAATGCGGCAGCTTGGTCATCACCACCTCAAACACGATCCAGGAGGGGACCAGCCAGGCCAGCAGGAATTGCGCGCCAGGTTCTCGCCTTGCGCGCCAAACAGCCGGAACCGCCATTCCTGCCAGCGCAGCGCCGGGCCAGAACGTCACCCAGAACAGCAGCAGATAGAGCCCCGGCGGCATGCCATGAGACTCCTGTGCCGCCAGCTTGCTCAGCATGTCGCCGCCGACCGAGTCCGCAAAGAATGCATCCCCGGCGCGCCAAAAGATCGCGATGAACCAGGGCAATACCAGAACCAGGAGCCAGGTCAGGCCCCATACCGGACGCAGCCGCCAAAGCCAGGTCGCCGACCGGTCGACAATCGCCAAGCTGATGACCGTCAGCGCCACAAACATCAGGATCAGCGGTCCCTTGAGCAGGATGCCGCCGGCAAGCGCGGTCCAGAAGATCGCCGGCCATGTCCATGGCGGATGGATGGGATCCTCGCCCCGCTGCCATGATAGATACACCCGCGCCAGCGCGCCCATTGCCGCAACGGTCGCGCACAGCAACATGGCGTCCGTCTTGGCGAGCCGCGCCTCGGCGCCGAGTACGACGCAACTGCAAATCATCAGCGCGGCAAGAGCCGCGCCACGCTGCGTCAGAAACGCGAGCGCCGTCCAGTAGGTCAGCAGCACTGCGCCGATCGCGCCGATCAGGGATGGAACTCGGTAAACCCAGATGCGGACCTGCGCCCGCGGCAGACCGAGCGTTGAGGCGGCCTCAACCGATGCTGCCTGCAGCCAATAGATGCCGACCGGCTTCTTATAGCGCACGTCATCCTGGAAGCGGATATCGATGAAATCGCCGGTCTCGACCATCTGCTTGGTCGCCTGCGCAAAGCGCGCCTCGTCGCGATCGATCGCCGGGATGGTGAAAAAGCCGGGAACGAACAGCACGATGCCGCACAGGATCAGGAACAGCGTCGCGCGCAGATGGTTCGCAACCGCGAAATCGAAAACCGTCACGAGCCCGCGGCCGGAATTCGTTTGTTTCCCAGTCTGTTGGCCCGACCCGAAGCGCCGGGTTTGGAGGGTTTCGACCATGCTGTTCGCATACGACGAAACCGCACTGCAAACAACTCCACAGTTCCATCTATCCAGCAATACAGGCGGCCCCGGCAACCTTGCCCGCCTGCCTTGGAAGCTCTAAGAGATCAGCAATCGCAAACCCGCTCCCGCAACAAGCGGTGGAAAATGGCAATCGACGACAATATCGGTCGCAAGCGCCGCCGCCGTTTCGCTATCGGCTTGGCGGTGATCATCCCCGCGCTCTACTTCGCGCCTTACGTCACGCTGTTTTTCATCGTCTGCGGCGCGCTCGACATCAGGCGGCATTTCAAAATCACGCCCGAGATGGCCGAGAAATATTTTCTTGGCAACGGCATCCCCACCTGGCTGCTGTCGCCGATCAATCTGCTGGCCGATATGCTGTCGGCCCGCAATCTCGGTATTTATCGGCTTGAGGACCTGCCGGAGCAGCATCGCGCCGAGATCGAAGCCTGCACAAAGGCCTTTGTCGCGAACGGCGGTCTGATCAAGGCGCACGTCGCCGAAGTGCTCGGCGACAAGAAACGCGGCATGCTGACGTTCAAATGGTACGCACAACAGCAGGACGTCACCGTCCGGATTCCTGCCTTCGAGCAGCAATATCGCTACATCAAGACCATCGCGGTATCGGTATTCAACACGCGCGAACGGACCTCATGGCATTTCGGTCCGCTCCGCCTGACATTCCGCGTGCTCTGCAATCTCGATCCGATCGACAGCGACAAGGTCTATATCAATGTCGATGACAAGACCCATTTTTGGAAGCAGCAACCGCTGTTCATCTTCGACGACACGCTATTTCATCGTTCCGTGAACGATGCCGATCAGGTCCGCTACTGCCTCTTCATGGACATAGTGCGGCCAAACCACTTGCAGCCGGCCTTCGAAGCCGCGATCGCGGGGACGGCGCTGATCGCTGCCTCGTTCAAGAGGATTTTTTACAAGAATTGGTCGTTCATCCGCTGAGCGTCGGGCGAATTCACTGCACCCGGATCACAACCGTGTCCGCGGCGCCCTTGGCGTCGATAACCGTCAACCTGGCAAAACCCGGGCCGGGCGGATCGATCATGCGTTGACGGCGGCCGTCGATTTCGCCCACCGACACCCCGTTGACGAGCATCGTCATCGGAAGCACGCCGCCGGCGACCTTCACCGGCATCGCGGAAAATGGCGCGCCGTCCGCGCCGGTCGCATCGATCCGTGAGCCGTTGAGCGGAAATTGGATGTGCGGCGCCTGCTCTCCATCGGTTCGGACCAGTTCGCCCAGAGGCCGATACCGTCGTAGCGGCAGCGGAAGCCTGGCGTTGCTTGCCAGCAGCGACCCCTTCGGCGGCTTCGGCAACGGCGCCGGCAATTTGCCGGTGCGCGCAAAAGCGTCGAACAGGATGGGCGCTGCGGCGGTGCGGCCGACAATGCCGGGCGCAGGCGCGCCGTCGGGACGGCCGACCCAGACCCCGATCGTGATCCGACCGTCAAAGCCGACCGACCAAGCATCGCGGTAGCCGTAACTGGTCCCGGTCTTGAAGGCGATACGGTTGTGCACGCCATTCTCCGGCGGAGGCGTCCCCAAAAGGACATTTCCAACCTGCCACGCAGCGACCTGATCCAATAATCGCAGGGAGTCGCGCGGGTCGTGCAGACTCGCGATTTCGCGCAAGGGCCGCGTGTTGCCGAGCCGCGCCAGCCCGGAATAAAGCTGAACCAGATCCTGAAGCGTGATGCCAACGCCGCCGAGGCCCATGGCAAGTCCCGGGGCTTCGTCCTTCGGCAGCACCAGATTGGCGCCTGCCTGCTTCAACCGCGACGACAGTCGGCTGGCGCCGACGCGGTCGAGCAGCGCGACTGCCGGCACATTCAGCGACATTTGCAGCGCCTTGCGCACCGCTACCGTGCCCTGGAAGGTCATGTCGAAATTCTCGGGCGCATAGGAGCCGAAGCGGATTGGCCGGTCGTCGATCAGGCTTTCCGGATGAACGAAGCCGTCTTCGAAAGCCAGACCATAGATGAATGGCTTTAGGGTCGATCCCGGCGAGCGCACCGCGCGCGTCATGTCGACCTGGCCGGCGCGGCGGTCATCGAAATAGTCGGGCGAGCCAACCCGCGCCAGCACATCGCCGCTCGCATTGTCGACCGCAAGAATGGCAACGGAAATATTCTGGCCCAACGCAATCGCGCGGTCACGGGCAAGCGCCTCGAGCGACTTTTGCAGGCTTGAGTCCAGCGTCAATTCAATGACTGAAGTATCCTTGACGGATGCCATCGCCTGATCGGCCGAATGCGGCGCCAGGATCGGCATCGGCCTGCGAAGCCGCGGCACGGGTGCTGCTTTGGCAACGACGGCATCCTCCGCCGACACGATGTTGTCTTCGACCATGCGATCAAGCACGCGGTCGCGCGCGGCGCGGGCGGCTTCCGGGTAGCGATCGAGCCTGCGGGTTTCGGGGGATTGCGGCAATGCCACCAGCAGCGCGGATTCCGCCAGAGACAACCGCTTCGGCTCCTTGCCGAAATAGGCGATCGACGCCGCGCGAATGCCTTCGAGATTGCCGCCGAACGGCGCCATCGCCAGGTAGAGGTCGAGAATCTGCTCCTTGCTCATCTTCCGCTCGATCTCGAGCGCGCGGACGATCTGACGAATCTTGGCGTAGACCGACCGCTCGCGCCGCGGCTCCATCAGCCGGGCGAGCTGCATGGTGATGGTGGATCCGCCGGACACGATATGGCCGCGGGTGAGGAACTGAAACGCGGCGCGGCTCAAGGCCAACGGATCGACACCGGCGTGGCTGCGAAAGCGGCGATCCTCATAGGCCAGCAGCAGTTTCAGATAGATGGGATCGACGCCGGTCCTGGCATCGACCGGCAGCCGCCAGCGGCCGTCGGCCATCGCATAGGCGCGCAGCAGTTTGCCGCTGCGATCGACGATCGTCGTGGAAACTTCCCGCGCTAGCGCCAGCGGCAACGGTCCGAGCGAGGCCACCCATGCGGCGAAGCCCACCGTCAGCAAAAGGCAACCGGCGGCCAACCCCGCCGCGAGCCGCCTCGCCCGCCGCCGGCGCCGGGCGTGCCGCAAATTGTTGCCTATGTCCCCCGTCGTGCTCATTTCGCTGGACGCACCTCCACCGATCCGGTGCCGGTGCGGCCATAGCGCGAGGGATTGTACATGTCCTCGACATAGGCCTGCGGCAGCACATATTTGCCCGGAGAAACCGCACGCACCACATAGGCCACCGTGAACACCGCGTTACTATCGCCGGCGCGGTCGATGGCCGCCGTGAAGCGATCGTCGCGGAATTCGGTGTTCTCCGGCTCCTCGCCGTCCTCGATCCAGTCGAGCGTTCCGGTATCGCCTGAGGAGACCAGATGCGGATTGTCGATCTCAAAGCCCGCCGGGAGATAATCCGACACCATGATGTGACCGAATTCCGGCTTCGCCTCGGTGATCTTGAGAACCACCGCGAAGCGATCGTTCTGCTTGGCCTTCGCGACGTCGGCCGGCTTGCCGTCGAGCGTGAAATAATTGCGCTCGATCTTGAAGCCGTTTGAGGCGGCCGGCTCCGGCGTGATCGGCGAGCCGCTGACCGACACCACCGCCTGCACCGGTGCATCGCCCGTGTTGGTGATCTTGATCGGCTTGCCCATCATTTCGGCGGCCTTGTAGCTGCGATAAAGCGCGGTCTTGATCGGCGCGCCGTCGAGATCAAGCGTCATGGTTTCCTTCGACAGCGCCCGCGATGCCAGAACCAGCCAGGCATTTTCCTGGGTCGAGGTGTAAGGCGTAAGTCCGCGCGCGACTTCGACCCGTGCCACCGCCTGCGTCAGCGTCGCCCGCGGCGCATTGCCTTCGCTTGCCAGCGACACCAGTGCCGCGGCATCGCGCAGGGCGCTGCCGTAGTCGACCCGGCCGAACTCCAGCGCCGGCTTAGGCGCGAGGCTGTCGACGGCGGCGGCATAGACCCGCTCCGCCCTGCCCTTGTCGCCGACCAGCGCCAGCGCCGCAGCAAGCTGGGCCTTTGCAATCGGAGTGGCCAGATTGTTCAGCTTGGTGTCGGCAAGATAGCGCAGATCGCCGATCGGCGCGGTGCCGTTACGGGCAAGCACATAGAGGCCGTAAGCGAGGTCGCGCCCACCGTCCTTCTCGGGCTCGTTGGCGTTCACAACGGAGTTGCGAATACGCTCGAGTGCGCTCCGGAACAGCACATCCGGCACCGCAAATCCTTTCTCGCGCGCGCGGGTCAGGAAGTCCGTGACATAGGCATCCAGCCACGCGTCGTCGCCGCCGGCCGACCACAGGCCGAACGATCCGTTGGATCCCTGGCGCGCCAGCAGCCGGTCGATCGAGTCTTTGATGCGCTGATCGACTTCGGTGTCCATGGCCAGATGCGCGCCAGCCGCAAGATCGTTCACATAAAGCAGCGGCATGGCGCGGCTGGTGATCTGCTCGGAACAGCCATGGGGATAGCGGTCGAGCGCTTTCAGGATGGTGGCGGCATCGAGCGCCGTCGACAGGCCGACGGACAACGAGACGCCACCGGTCCCGGGCACCAGATCCGAGAACATGTCGGTCGTCAGCGTCAGGCTTTCGCCCTTGGCCAGCGTCCGGATCGAGCGGCGCGCCAGAATCTGCGTCGCCGCCTTGACGTCGAGCGCATAATGCCGCGCCAGCGTCAGCCCGTTTGGCCCCTTGATATCGACATCGAGATTGGCTGTGCCCGCGCCGCCCGCATCGAGCGCCAACGACATCGAGGTGCGCTGCTTGGCGGCGAGCTTCACGGTCGTTGCAGGGTTGCCGGAGACCTTCACCGGCCCGGCGGTCTTGACGTTGATGGTGTAGTCGCCGGGAGGACCCTCTACGTTATCAAGATCGAAGCTCATGGTGCCGTGGTCGCCGTTGAGCAGGAAGCGCGGCAGCGTTGCCGTCAGCACGACGGGATCGCGCACAGTGACATCGGTCGTCGCACGGCCAAGTTTGGTGGCCGTCCACGCCACCGCCATCACGCGCGCGGTGCCGGCGAACTCCGGAATGTCGAAACTGATTTCGGCGGTGCCGTCGGCGGCGACCGTGACGATCCCGGAATAGAGCGCCAGCGGTTTCTGCGTCGGCGGACTGCCTTGCAGCTCGCCGGCGGTGTCGCCGCCGGTTTTGAGCTGGCCGCGGGTGCCCTGCATGCCGTCGATCAATTGCCCATAGAGGTCGCGGATTTCCGCGGTCAGGCGGCGCTGGCCGAGATAGTAATCGTCAGGCGCCGGCGGCTTGTAGTTGGTGAGGTTGAGAATGCCGACATCGACGGCGGCGACAACGATCTTGGCGTCCTCGCCGGGAGTGAGGCCGGAAAGCTTGACCGGCAGCTTCAGCGTCGTATTCGGACGCACCAGCGCCGGCGGCGACAGGCTGACCTGAATCGTGCGGGATTTCTTGTCGATGCCGAACCATTTGATCCCGATGGCGCGGCCCGGCATCCGAAGGGCGGCCGCATCGAGCGGACGGCGCAGCGTCGCCACCACATAGGCGCCGGTGCCCCAATCCTTGCCGACGGGAATCTTGATCTGGGTGGTGCCTTCCTTGACGTCGGTGGTTTGCGTCGTCAGCAGCCGGTCACCGAGCACATTGATGGTCAGTTTGCCGGCGGAGCGGGCATTGACCGAGACCAGCATGGTGTCGCCGGACTGGTATTCCGGCTTGTCGATCGAGGTTTCCAGGAGATCAGGGGTATCGGCGTTGCCGTCGGAATACCAGCCGACGTCGAATTGCACCGACGTCAACGGCCCGTCGGCCTCGGTCGACTTGACGTCGAGGCGATAGCGGCCGGGCTGCGGCGACAGCGTAACGCGCGTCGGCTTGTCGGCGGCGATAGTCAGATCGCCGTCGGCGACCCGCTTGGTCGATTTGACCGGCTCATACTCCCAGGATGAATTCTGCCGATACCATTGATAGCGGGACTCGATCTTCAGGAGCTCATAGCGCAAGCCATCGCGCGCCAATGTCTTGCCATCGGGCGATACAAACACGACGTCGAAGGCGGCCTTGTCGCCCTCCGCGACGCTCTTGTCGCCGAACAGCGGCTTGACGCCGATCATGGCGACGCTCGGCGCCACCGGCAGCACGAGCTTGCGCTCGACCGCGCGCCCGCCTGCTTCCGCCATGCGGATGAAGATTTGTGCTTCCTGCGCCCGCGTCGATGTCGGCGGCTTGGCAAGGCTGACCGGGAAAATCGCTACCCCCTTGCCGTCCGCTTCGGGCAGGTTTTCGATCGGCGTTCGCTCGTTGCTGGAGGTCTCCTCGTCGGCGACGCCGAATTGGTAGCCGGCAAAGCCTGGCCGCTCCGCTGCCGGCGCGACCAGCATGTCACCCTCGAGCTGTAGCCCTGAGGCCGGCGCGCCGTAGAGGAAATGGCCGTCGACCTTAAGTTCCACCGGAAGATCAGCTTTGATCTGCTTTTCCTTGGCTGAAAGCTCAAATTCGAGCCGTTCAGGGACGTAATCCTCGACCATGAAGGTGGTTTCCCCGACCGAAGCGCCCTTCGGATCGGTAAAGGCCCTGACCCGCCAGGTCCCGGTCGGGACGGCCGAATTGAGTGGCACCGCCAGCGACCTGCCGCCGGCGCCCTGATCGGCCAGCACCGCGCGGCGGAATTCGACGCCGTCGGGCCGCTCGATCACGAGCGTCAGCGGCCCGCCGGTCACGGCGTTGCCCTGGCCGTCGCGCAAAAGAGCCGTCAGATACACGGTCTCGTTGGAGCGGTAGACGCCGCGCTCGGCATAGACAAACGCATCGGCACCCGCCGGCACCGTCCTGCCGGACACGCCGCGGTCGGAAAGGTCGAATGCGTTGGTTTTCAGGCTGAGGAAGGCGTAGTCGGCCTTGTCGCTCGTCACCGTCAACATCGCCGGCGAAAGACCGCCCTCGCCGCGCGCCAACCCCGCCTCAAACAGCACATGGCCGGAATCGTCGGTCTTGCGGGTGGCAAGGATTTCGTTGTTGCGCGCAACCAGCCGCACCTCGGCCTTCGCCACCGCATCGGTCGACGCCAGCGAATTGACGAACACGTGGATGCCGTCATTGCCGGAAAAGGCCGTCAGGCCGAGGTCGGAAACGATGAACCATTGCGTCGCCAGCTGTCCGTCGTCGTCGCTGCCGGGGCCCTTGGCGGCCGCGGTCATGACGTAGACGCCCGGCTGCAAGACGCCGAGCGCCTCATCGACCGGAAACGCCGTCGTGACGTCCTGGTTGAGCGTGATGGCGGTGGCGAGCTCGCCCGACCAGACCTTGACGCCGCGTTCGTCGCCGAGACTCGAAAGCTCATAGCGGCTCAGGGCCTGCTGGAAATCGCTGTCGATCACCGTGTTGATCAGGTTGCGATCGCCGATCCGGAACACGTTGACCGCTACGGCCGGGGTGTTGACGCTGACCAGCGGAATGCCGCGCTGGCCGGTGCGCGGCAGCACATAGGCGCGCCCGGTGAAACGTACGAACGGCTTGCGGTCGCGCACATAGACGTTGAATTCAGCTGATTTGGGCAGGGTTTCCTTGACGGTGGACGGCAGGCCGGCGCGCAGATTGATGTTGTAGCGCTCGCCATGCTTCAGGCCGTCGACGCAAAGCTGCTTTCCTTCCGATGTCAAAGCCGGCTTGTCGTTGCCGGCAAGCGCAACGAACGGCGCGAAATCGGTGCGCTTGGCGAGGTCTTCGGAGAACTGGAAGCAGGCCCGCGGCGAAGCGGAATCGGAATCAACGGTGTAATCGAGCAGCCGGAATCCATGCTCGTCGCGCATTTTTTCATATTGGCCGCGGACCTCGGCGACCTCGCGCAGATCGAGCGAGAGCCGCAGGCTGTCGAGCGCCGGCCGCCACAGCTTGCGCTCCGACATCGCCCGGCCGAGCACGGCAAGCGCATCGGCCTCATCGCCAGCATTGGCGGCGCGCTGATAGGCGATATAGGCCGCGGTCGAGGCCCGCTCGAGCAGGAAGGTCTGCTCGCTGTAATTGGCGGGGCGGATCTGGAAAATGGTTCGCGCCAGCCGCAGCCAGTTGCCGCTATCGTCCGGCGAGGTAGCGGCGATTTGCCCGAGGATTTGCAGGCCGGTGCGGAAATCGTTGCGCTTGAAGGCGGCGTCGGCGTCGGTTTTCAGCGTCGCGCTGGATTTGGCGACCGGTCCGGCCTCGCTCTTGATCTGGGCCTCCAGCTTGATCGCCGAATCGGCCAGATCGTCGCGCTTGAAGGCCTTATCCGCCGCCTGCGCCGCAACCAGGCCAAACGCCAGCGTGGCGCAAAGTGTCGCTGCGCGAACCAAACCGATCATGGTGGAGCTCCTTGGGCCGCGGACGATGGCCGCGTATGGGAAAGAAGTGCGCTAAAAGGTGACGGACTCATGGCAGCGCAACAGGGGTGCAAAAGAGTCGCATGCGACATTTGTCGAAAGCCTCAAATCCCGGTGCAAGCCGGCCGTCGCCGCCTGCGGCAAAGCCGTCAAAGGCCGACCAAGCCGCTCGGTCGACCGCTTACGCCTTTGTCGCGGGCTGGCGGAAAACGGTTCGGTAAGGGCTTGGCTATGATGCGGATTTTTCATATTCGCGATGGTATAAGGCCGCCAACGGTCCCATAGCTCAACTGGATAGAGTAACGGATTTCTACTCCGTGGGTTGCAGGTTCGAATCCTGCTGGGATCGCCAGTCCCTTTGAGTCTCAATATCTTACGATCGGCTTACGCGGCGCAGCCATGGGACGGCCATCAGCGTCGACCGCTGGCCCGATGACGTCAGGCTGTCCGATCTTGAGCCGCGGTTCGTCTGCCGGGGCTGCGGGCGGCGCGGCGCAGATGTCCGGCCGGACTTCCATTAGGACGAGAGGCCAGTTCGGTACGATAGGAATCAGGGTAGATTCGCGAATTTCCGGGAGGAGCGCCTTTATGAAATTGATGGCGCCACTTGTGGAGCTGATATTACGCATGGACTCCAGCTTGCCGATGGCGCCTGTCAAAATATTATCGAAATCATCACGAGCGAGGATACCTTTGCTCGCCAGCACATCGAACAGGGCGAGCATGAGCGCACCATTTGCGTAAGTCATCTCATAAGGTGGAGTGGTTTGCATAACGATCCCTTCCTCTTCAAAAAGTCGATGGCGGCCCGCAAGGGCCAAACAATAAGGTTCTGAAAATGGCATGCGCAGCTTAAGGCTCACACCAACCTATCAAAGGCCGGATGATAAGTCCCAATATCTTACGACCGGTTCTGCCTTTCACAAAGGGTTAGACATCACGAGACGATTTTCGTTTCGATGGGCGCACCATGGGAGACTGCAGATGTTTCGCATCGCAATCGTTTTCCTCATTTCGATGGCGGCCACGGCGTTTGCCCAAACCAACCGAACCGAGTTGAAGCGGGGCGACCTCACTGGCACCAACATGGAGATCATCATCAGCGTGCTTGAGGTGCCGCCGGGCAGCAGCATCGAGCGCCATACTCATCCTGGCGAGGAAGCCGTCTATGTGTTGGAAGGCGCGACCTTGCAATTCCCTGACGGCAAGGAGGTCTCCCGTCCGGCGGGACAAGCCGGGATCAACGTTCGCGATATACCGCACGCTGGCTACAAGGTGGTGGGAGACAAGCCGTTGAAGCTCCTGACGGTGCATATCGTGGACAAGGGCAAGCCGATGACGGTCCCCGCAAAATAACCGCAACGCCGATTTGCACAGACGCGGTGGGGAACCAGGGAGCAGCCACTCGCCGCCCGGCAGAAAACCTGTAGAGTCCACTCTCCAACAGGAGGACAAGATGCCCGTTTTCATTGTGCTGAAACGACCCGGACCGCCGAACTCGAGAGGTTCTGGTCAACCTCGACCAAATCATGATGGTTCAGCCTGGGCAGGGCACCGGCTCGGCTATACTGTTCGGGCGCGAGCACCTGGTAAGCTTCGAGGAGGATTTCGCCACCGTCATCCGTCGAATACAGGCCGGCCCCTATATCCAGACCAGTCAGACCCCGCCGACGAAGTAGTTCGGGGACATCGGCCAATGGTTGCTATTTTGGTGGCTTCCCGGCGCAAGCGGCAGTACACCGCCTTCGGTCGCGGACATGCCTTTGATGGGGCGGTCGATGCGACGGCGAGAACCCCTGGAGCACAAGGGCCGTTCGATGAGTGGATTTAAGGAACCCAGCTTCGCCGACCGGCAGAAGGCCGCGCTGGAAGCCAAGCAAAAGCTCCTGAGCAAATTTCTCGGCCAGCCCGGCCCCGACGATCCGGCCGTGAAGCAGCGACAGGTCGAGCGGGAGGGACAGGCCGCTTCGCGTGCCAAGACCAAGCTAGCGCGCGAGGCCACCAAGGCGGAGCAGAAACGGCGGGAAGCCGAAGCGGCCGCAGCCGCCGCTGCCAAGCTCGCACGCGAAAAGGAAGAGGCCGCCGCACGCGACGCCGCGCTCGAGGCCAAGCGCAAGGCAGAACGCGACGCAAGGTATGCGGCGCGGAAAAAACGCAAATAGCTCGCGGTTTTCGGGCGCGGCGCTACGGGCCCGCGCCCCCTGAATCATCGCCCTTCTTCAACGTGTCCCCGGACATTGCGTTTTTCCGGTTCCGTCCGCCGCCCCTGGACATCGTGTCGTTCCCCAAACCATCGGAAACGGCGCTCTTCGCGCGGTTCCGGGGCATCGCTCCTCTGGGACAGGCTTTCCCTGAACTTCGTGTCCAACCGCATGGCGTCCTCGACGGCCGCAGCAGGGATACACGGGTAAAGCGAAAGGGCGGCAGCCAGAATTCCTTGCGCAACGCGGATGTTGATCATCATGGTTGATCATCCCCTGAACCGGCGATTTCGAAGGCGAAATTGCCCATTCTATTGGGACGATCCCGCGACAGAGTTTGTTACAGCTGGGTCAAAGAGTCCTTTAGCGTCGGGACACAAGAGAAAATAGCCGAAGGCATCGGCCTGAAACGCAAACAGGCCCGCCCTTTCCGGAGCGGGCCTGCGGGAAAAGAGATTTCCGGCGTTTACTTCGACATGGTGTCCTTTTTCATCATGCCGTCTTCCTTCTTCATCATGCCGTCGTCTTTCTTCATGCCGTCCTTGGACATCGTATCCTTCTTCATGCCATCGTCCTTCGACATGGTGTCTTTCTTCATCATGCCGTCTTCCTTCTTGTCCTGGGCGAAGGCCGCCGGGGCGAGCGCGAGGCTAAGCGACAGGGCCGCAGCCGAAAATCCAAGCGCGATACGTGTGCTAATGGTCATAGATTCGTCATCCCTTCTTCAACCGGTTTCGATAGCGACACATGCCGCTGTGGTAGGGACGATCCCGGGATCGGCTTTGTTACGGCAGGGCTGGAAAAACCTGTCCCGTGATGGGGCATTTGTCTGTCCGGTCCGTGGCGGGTTATCTAAAAAAAGGAAAAATGCTGGTCGAGTTCCAGCAATTTTGCCACAGTTTGCAGCGCACCAGTGTCAGGGCTGGCAAATCCTTAAAACTTTCACTTTCACGATTGGGGAAATGACGGGCCAGGATGCCTGACAAGCACTGCCTAACGACCCCGATAAATCACCCAGGGAGGGTTCACATGTTCACGCGTCGCCACATCCTTGCATCAACACTTGCCGCGCCGGCCATCCTGCGCTTCGGGATCGGTACGGCCCATGCCGCAACGACCCTGAAAATCTCGCACCAGTTTCCCGGCGGCACGATCGACAAGGGCGATTTCCGTGACCGGTTATGCCGTATCTTCGCCGCTGAATTGGCCAAGCGAACCGGGGGCGAAATTACCGCCGAAGTCTATCCGAACTCGTCCCTGATCAAGACCAACGCGCAGTTCTCGGCGATGCGCAAGGGCGCGCTCGATATCAGCCTGTACCCGCTGCCCTACGCCGGCGGCGAATTGCCGGAGACCAATATCGCCCTGATGCCCGGGCTGGTTTCGACTTATGACCAGGGCATGAGCTGGAAAAAGAATCCGGTCGGCAAGACGCTCACCGATTTCCTCGCCGACAAGGGCATCGTCATCCTGAGCTGGGTCTGGCAGGCCGGTGGCGTTGCCAGCCGTTCGCGGCCCATCGTGGCGCCGGAAGACGCCAAGGGACTCAAGGTTCGCGGCGGCTCGCGGGAAATGGACATGGTGCTGCAGACCGCCGGTGCAGCGGTGCTGTCGGTGCCGTCAAACGAAATCTACGCCGCGATGCAGACCGGCGCCTGCGACGCCGGCATCACCTCCTCCACCAGCCTGATTTCGTTCCGCCTCGAGGAAGTCGCGAAAGCGCTGACGTCAGGTGCAAAGGCTTCCTACTGGTTCATGCTTGAACCACTTCTGATGTCGAAGTCGATCTTCGATGGCCTTGCCGAAGAATCATCAGGACATCATTCTGACGCTCGGCACCGAGCTGGAGGCCTTCGGCCGCAAGGGCGCGCAGGACGACGACGCCGAAGTAGCGCAAGGTCTACGCAAAGGCCGGCGCCAAGGTTAGCGAGCTTGACGCGGCGACCGTGGCAAGTGGCGCGACATCGCCCGCGATACCGCGTGGAAGGACTATGGCGCCAAGACTGCGACGGCCGCCAAATTGCTGAAGCTCGCATCCGACGTCTCGGCATGATGCACGGTCCGCTTCCGGATCGAAAAAGCCGTTCGGCGACCGCGGCGGGCAACGGGCTCGTTGCGGCGTTCGAGCGACTGCTCGCTTGGTGCAACAATGTCATCGTCGTCATCGCAGCCATCGCGCTGATCGCGGCCTGCGCCGTCCTCAGCTACAGCGTGCTCGGGCGCGCCCTGTTCCACAGCCCGAATTATTGGCAGGACGAGGCCGCGGTGTTTCTTCTGGTCGGCGCGACATTCATGACGTCGGCCTATGTGCAGCAGCAGCGCGGCCATATCGGCATCGAGGCATTTGTCGGGCTGCTCTCGCCTCTGGCCAACCGGATCAGGCTGTGGCTGGTCGATGTCGCAAGCCTGCTGTTCTGTGCGTTCTTCGCCTGGAAATCCTGGACGCTGGCGCACGAGGCCTGGGTCGATGGTCAGGTGTCGAATTCGATGTGGTCGCCGCCGCTGGCAATCCCCTACGTCCTGATGGCGTTCGGCATGACGCTTTTGTGCCTGCAAATCCTGTTGCAGATCATGCTTCCGATCGCCGGAGCGGCGCGCCGATGACCGTATTTGGAATTGGGGTCAGCTACGGTGCCGCAACGCTGTTTGCGATGTTTTCCGGCATGCCGATCGCATTCGCGCTCGGCGCCGTCGCAGTCGTGTTCATGGGCATCTACATGCCCGCGGCTTCGCTCGATACGGTAACCCAGAACGTCTACGAGGAAATGGCCTCGATCACGCTGCTGTCGATCCCGCTTTTCATCCTGAAGGGAGCGGCGATCGGCAGGTCCCGCGCGGGCCAGGATCTTTATTCGGCGCTGCATGCCTGGCTGCATCGCGTACCCGGCGGGCTTGGCGTCGCCAACGTGTTTGCCTGCGCGCTGTTCGCGGCGATGGCCGGATCATCGCCCGCCACCTGCTCGGCGATCGGCTCAGCCGGCATCCCCGAAATGCGCAAGCGCGGCTATTCGGGCGGCTTTGCCGCCGGCATCATCGCCGCCGGCGGCACGCTCGGCATCCTGCTGCCGCCTTCCATCACCATGATCCTGTTTGCGGTCGCGGCGGAAAAATCACTTGGACGGCTGTTCCTCGCCGGCATCGGACCCGGCCTGCTGCTGGTCACGCTGTTCGGCACCTATGCCGTGATCCGCTTCCGCAAGGAATACGCAGCTGCAAGCGCGGCCTACAAACAGACCGGCGCGACCTCGGCCATCCTGACCCGCGACGAGTTCACCATGGGCGAGCGCTTCAGCGCGCTGCCGCGGGTGTTGCCGTTCGTGCTGCTGCTGACGGGCGTGATGATCGCGCTCTACGGCGGCTACGCGACGCCGTCGGAGACCGCCGGTCTCGGCGGGCTGCTCGCGCTGGTGCTGATCGCCCTGATCTACAGCGTATGGCGGCCTTCCGATCTCGCGCCGATCCTGAAATCGACGATCCGCGAATCCACCATGCTGATGATGATCATCGGCATGTCGCTGTTCTATTCCTACGTGATGAGCTATCTGCACATCTCGCAATCG
Source organism: uncultured Alphaproteobacteria bacterium (assembly GCA_963722265.1). GTDB lineage: Bacteria > Pseudomonadota > Alphaproteobacteria > Rhizobiales > Xanthobacteraceae > Bradyrhizobium. The sequence continues at coordinate 1,535,407 of CAVRKR010000009.1, forward strand.
GCCGCCGAATCGATCGTCGCGATGCACCTGCCGCGCTGGGAATTGCTGGTGGCGATCCTGGTCATGGTCGTGGTGCTCGGCTTCTTCCTGCCGCCGGTGTCGATCATCCTGATGACCGCGCCGATCATCCTGCCGCCGCTGCGCGCGGCAAATTTCGACATCATCTGGTTCGGCATCGTCATGACCATCGTGATGGAGATGGGGCTGATTCACCCGCCGGTGGGCCTGAATATCTTCGTCATCCGCAACGTCGCGCCCGATATTCCCTTGCGCGAAGTGATCTTGGGCACGCTGCCGTTCGTGCTCTTGATGATGCTGGCGGTGCTGGTGCTGTGCTTCGTGCCGGGGATCGCGACCTATTTGCCCGATCTGGTGATGGGACCGGACGGGGGTAGGTAGCCGGGCCGCGAATTCGCGCTACAGTTCTATTCAATAGCCCCGCTCTTAGCATTTAACGCCGCCGCCACCCGGCTCACCGGCGGCCGGCCGATCAGCTTGCTAATCGCATTGGTGGCCGTCACTAGCTTGGCCATATCGACACCGGTAGCGATGCCCATGCCTTCGAGCATATAGACCACATCCTCTGTCGCGACATTGCCGGTGGCTCCCGGCGCATAAGGGCAACCGCCGAGGCCACCGGCCGCGGAATCGATCACGCGGGCGCCCTCCTCCATGCCCGCATAGAGATTGGCCAGCGCCTGGCCGTAGGTATCGTGAAAATGCATCGCCAGATGGGCCATCGGCACGACGCCCGCCACGGCGCGCAGCAGCTGCCGCGCCTTTAGCGGCGTGCCGACGCCGATGGTGTCGCCGAGCGAGACTTCGTAACAGCCGAGATCCCACAGCACCTGTGCGACGTCCACCACCGCCTGCGGCTTGACCTCGCCATCATAGGGGCAGCCAAGCACGCAGGAGATATAGCCGCGCACCTTGATGCCGTCGGCCCTGGCGCGCGCGATCACCGGCTTGAAGCGCTCGATCGATTCCGCCACCGAGCAATTGATGTTGGCGCGCGAAAAGCCTTCAGACGCCGAGCCGAACACCGCGATCACCCTTGGCGCCCGCCGCGCGCGCGGCTTCGTAGCCCTTTTCGTTGGGGACCAGCACATGGAATTCGCTGTCGGGATGATGATTGACGCCCCGCAGCACCTCATCGGAGCCGATCATCTGCGGGATGGCCTTCGGCGACACGAACGCCCCGACCTCGACTGTGTGCAGCCCGGCCGCAACCAGCGCCTCGATGAAAGCGATGCGCGCCGCGACGCGCGACCGGCGTCTTCTCGTTTTGAAGACCGTCGCGCGGCCCGACTTCGACGATGCGCACCTTGTCGCTCATATCGATCCTAGCCGCCTGCCGGCTCGATTTCGGCCAATTCGACGCCTTCGCCGCACGATATCGCCGACCTTGCATTTGATCACCTTCAGCACGCCCGCAAATGGCGCACGCAGGGTCTGCTCCATCTTCATCACTTCAAGTGTGAGGATCGGCGCGCCCTTCTCCAGATGCGCCCCCTCCTCGGCGAGCAATGCCACGACGGTCCCCGGCAGCGGCGCCACGATCTTGTCTTCGCCGACCTGCTCTTCGTCATCGCCGCCAAACGGATCGACCCAATGCAGATCAAAGCGGCCGTTGCGCGTTCGCAAATACAGCTCGTGGCCTTCCATGACCGCCACGATATGGGATTTCATACCGTGCAGCGTAAGATCGATGCCATCGGCGTCACTGGGCGCCGCGGTGAAGGCCATTTCGCGATCGCCGATCGACAAGCGTCGCCGGCCCCTTGCCATAGTGCAGGCTGACCTTGTGCATCGCCTCCCTGCCCGTGCCGGAACGTAAACAGCCGCTGCCGCCGGCCGACCGGCATCCAGCCCGCCGTTCGCCATGGGGACTGCGCGTCGGCCTGTGCCGCCTTGGCTTCTTCCTGGAGGATCGCGGCAACCGCCGCGCCAAGCTCGAGATCGTGAGGCGCCGGCGGACTTGGCGTGAGGTGCTTCAATTCGCGTTCGATGAAACCGGTATCGATGGCGTTGGCGCGGACGTTGGCGTGGGTGACCAGCGCGGACAGAAACGGAATGTTGGTGACGACGCCGCGAACGTCTGCTTCCTCAAGCCCACGATTGAGCCGGTCGATCGCCGCGTCCCGGGTCGGCGCCCAGGCGATGACCTTGGCCAGCATGGCGTCGTAATGCGGCGAGACCATTGTCGCCCTGGCGATACCCGGCATCGATCCGCAGGCCGTTGCGAGCCTCCGGCATGCGCCAGGTGCGTATCTTGCCGACCGACGGCATGAAATTCTTGTGCGGATTTTCCGCGTAGACCCGCGCCTCGATGGCATGGCCGTTGAGCGCGATTTGGTCCTGCGTCAGGGGAAGCTTCTCGCCGAACGCCACCCGCAACTGCCATTCCACAAGATCGATGCCCGTGATCAGCTCGGTCACGGGATGCTCGACCTGCAACCGCGTGTTCATTTCGATGAAGAACACGTCCTTGCCGTTGGAGACAAATTCGATGGTGCCGGCGCCGACATAATCGACCGCCGCGGCCGCCTTGCGCGCGGCGGCACAAACCGCTTCGCGTTGGACCGCATCGAGCGTCGGCGACGGCGCTTCCTCGATCACCTTCTGATGCCGGCGCTGCAACGTGCATTCGCGCTCGAACAGCGACAAGAGATTGCCGTGACTGTCGCCGATGATCTGCACCTCGATATGGCGCGGGATTTTCGACGAATTTTTCGATCAGCACGCGGTCGTCGCCGAAGGCCGCCTTGGCCTCGCGCTTGGCGCTGACCACGGCGGGTGCAAGCTCACTCGCCGAACGCACGATGCGCATGCCGCGCCCGCCGCCGCCGGCAGAGGCCTTCACCAGCACCGGAAAACCGATTTTCTTGGCCGCAGCAGCAAGTGTCGCGTCGTCCTGAGCCTCGCCATGATAGCCCGGCACCAGGGGAACGCCGGCCTGCTCCATCAGCAATTTGGAGCCCGATTTCGACCCCATCAGCCTGATCATGGCCGCGGTCGGGCCGACGAATACCAGACCGGCATCGACGCAGGCCTGCGCAAATTCTGCGCTCTCGGACAAAAATCCGTAGCCGGGATGTACGGCTTCAGCGCCGCTCTTGCGCGCCGCGTCGATCACGCGCTCGATGTTGAGATAGCTGTCGCGCGCGCGCGCCGGCCCGAGCAGAACCGCCTCATCGGCCATGCGCCACATGCATCGCGTCGCGATCGGCCTCCGAATAGACCGCAACGGTCCGCAGGCCCATGGCCCTGGCGGTGCGGATCACGCGAACGGCGATTTCGCCGCGATTGGCGATCAGGAGGGTGCGAAATCGCCGGTACTGGTTGGGGCGATCCATCATCACATCCTGAACAGGCCGAAACGCGTGGGCTCGATCGGCGCATTGGCAGCCGCCGAGAGACCGAGACCCAGCACCAGCCTGGTATCGGCGGGATCGATGACGCCGTCGTCCCAGAGCCGGGCGGTCGCGTAATACGGACTGCCCTGGCTTTCATATTGCGCGCGGATCGGCGCGCGAAATTTCTCCTCTTCCGCGGCCGACCAGGTTTCGCCCTTGGCCTCGATGTTGTCGCGGCGGACCTGACTCAGAACCATCGCCGCCTGTTCGCCGCCCATCACCGATATCCGCGCGTTCGGCCACATCCAGAGAAAGCGCGGGCTGTAGGCGCGGCCGCACATCCCGTAATTGCCGGCCCCGTAGGAGCCGCCGATCACGACGGTGAATTTCGGCACGCGCGGCGGTTGCCACCGCCGTCACCAGCTTGGCGCCGTCGCGCGCGATCCCGCCGGCTTCGTATTTCCTGCCGACCATGAATCCCGTGATGTTCTGCAGGAACACCAGGGGAATATTGCGCTGACAGCACAGTTCGATGAAATGCGCGCCTTTGAGCGAACTCTCGCTGAACAGGATGCCGTTGTTGGCGATGATGCCGACCGGGTAACCCCAGATATGAGCGAAGCCGCACACCAGGGTCTGGCCGTACAACTTCTTGAACTCGTCGAATTCGGAAGCATCGACCAGCCGCGCGATGATATCGCGGACGTCGAACGGCTTGCGCCCGTCGGCGGAGACCACGCCGTAGATCTCCTCTGGCGAAAACAGCGGCTCGCGCGGTTCGCGCATGTTCAAATGGCTGCGGGCGGGCAGCTTCAACGTGGCGACGATGCGCCGTGCAATTCCGATCGCGTGACTGTCATTTTGCGCGTAGTGATCGGTGACGCCGGACTGCCTTGAATGCACGTCGGCGCCGCCCAATTCTTCCGCCGTAACGACCTCCCCGGTTGCCGCCTTCACGAGCGGAGGTCCACCGAGAAAGATCGTGCCCTGATTGCGCACGATGATGCTCTCGTCCGACATCGCCGGAACGTAGGCCCCGCCTGCGGTGCAGGAGCCCATCACAATCGCAATCTGCGGAATTCCCAGCGCCGACATCTGCGCCTGGTTATAGAAGATGCGACCAAAATGCCGCTCGTCCGGAAAGATCTCGTCCTGCTGCGGCAAGAATGCCCCACCCGAATCGACCATGTAGACACAGGGCAGATTGTTCTGCCGCGCGATATCCTGCGCGCGGAGGTGCTTTTTCACAGTCATCGGATAATAGGTGCCGCCCTTGATCGTCGCATCGTTGGCGACCACCACGCATTCGCGGCCCGATATCCGCCCCACCCCCGTGACGATGCTTGCCGAATGCACGTCGCCGCCATAAAGGCCGAAGGCTGCCAGTGGCGACAGCTCGAGAAAGGCCGTGCCGGGATCGATCAGCAGGTCGACGCGTTGCCGCGCCAGCATCTTGCCGCGCGAGGTGTGCCGGGCACGCGACGCTTTCCCGCCACCACCGGCGACCTGATTGAGCTTGTCGCGAAGTTCCGCAACCAGCGCCCGCATTGCTTCGGCGTTACCGGCAAATTCGGAGGAAGCGGGATCGATACTGGAATGGAGCGGCATGGCCTTCAGCGGTTTTCTGGTGCGCCGCAATCTGAGCAACGGGCTTGCGCCATGGTGTCATTGCGCCGCCGCCTTGTGCAACCCAGAACTTCCCAGACCCAAGCGGCTCTGCCGGAAAGTCTATTGAAATTATGCCTTTAGGCCCTTGTCTTGATGTCTTTTCTTTGCGGAAGGCTGGGGTGCGCTCCCCGGATCAATCCAAGGGTCTCGGTGCGTGGGAACGGCACTAATGGGTCCACGGCTCGCCCCGCCGAAAGGCGAAATTGTCGGCATACGCCGCCTGCCGGCGCACCGGCTCCTTCGGTTCGAATACCTGGTAGGAAATGCCCTCACGCTCGCAATACGCCACCGCTTCCTCTTTGGTCTCGAAGCGAAGCGTGAGTTGCTGCTTCATATCGCCCGAACTGGTCCAGCCCATCAACGGCTCGACCACGCGCGGCTGTTCCGGCTCATAGTCGAGCTGCCATTCCCTGGTCTGGGCGGTCCCCGATTGCATCGCGTTTTTGGCGGGCCTGAAGATGCGTGCGGTCATAGACGGTCAAACCCCTTTTTTGGGAATGCGGCGTGGAGCGCGTGGTGAAAAAAGGCCGGGATAGTATAGTGACACCCTTCACAAATCTTCGGTGATTCCCAAGCCTCAGATGTAACATTTGCCACACTGGTATAATCATTATGTGCGCCCAGTGACAATCTTGCCGGCCCGCGTGACTGCTGCCCCGCTGCTCGATCCCCTCCGACGAACGACATCGAAACCGCACCCATGAAAATCAATGCAACCCTGCCGGAAAAAGGCCGCGACCTCCGCCTCGACCTGTTCCGGGGGATCGCCAACTGGGCGATTTTTCTGGATCACATTCCCGATAATGTCGTGAACTGGATCACCACGCGAAACTACGGTTTCAGCGACGCCGCCGATCTCTTCGTATTCATTTCGGGTTACACGGCTTCCTTCGTCTACGCGCGAATGATGCTTGAGCGTGGCTTCGTCGTCGGCGCCACCCGCCTGACCAAGCGGGTCTGGCAGCTTTACGTCGCCCACATCATTCTGTTTGTGATCTACATCGCCTCGATCAGCTATCTCGCGCTACGCTTTGGCGATTCCGAGATGATCAACGAGTTCAATGTCGCCGGACTGGTCGACCATGCTACCGAGACGCTGCGCCAGGGCCTGATTCTCAAATTCAAGCCCGTCAATCTCGACGTGCTTCCGCTCTACATCGTGCTGATGGGATTTTTCCCGCCGGTGTTGTGGATCATGCTGCGTCAACCTGACTTGACGATGATCGTATCCATCCTGTTGTGGCTGACCGCCCGGCATTTCGGTTGGAACTTCACCGCCTTTCCGTCCGGCAGCTGGTATTTCAACCCTTACTGCTGGCAGGTTTTGTTCGTGTTCGGCTCGTGGTGCGCGCTCGGCGGAGCCAAGAAGTCGCGCTTGATTATCGAGTTCGCAAATCACGCTCTATCTTTGCTTCGCCTATCTCTTCTTTGCGATGGTGATGACCATGGCGGGCAAGTTTCCCGACTTCGGCGCCATGTTCCCGGACTGGCTGTATTCGGCCTTCAACCCCAACGACAAGACCAATCTCGCGCCTTACCGTTTCCTGCATTTCGTAACGATCGTGATCCTTGTCATCAGGTTCCTGCCCAAGGACTGGCCAGCCCTGGAATGGAAGATCTTCGATCCCCTTATCGTCTGCGGTCAGCAGTCGCTTGCGGTCTTCTGTGTCGGTGTCTTCCTGTCCTTTGTTGGTCACTTTGAATTGATGTTGAGCTCGGGCTCCTTCCTCGCGCAGCTCTTTGTCAGCGTGACGGGAATAGCAATCATGACGATCGTCGCCTACTACATCTCCTGGTCGAAGAGGCAGGACAAGCCGCTACCAAAGCCGGCGGCCAAGGCTGCCTGACCGCTCCTAGCTCTCCCGCTCGGAGGTTGGTTCCGGATCGCGTTTCGGAGCCACCAATCTGCCGCGTGAGGAAAATCCCTTCCATTCGGTGGACCATCCGAGCCTGGCGTCATGGCTTCGCTTTCCCCGCAGGGCAAACGTGGCGCCTTGCGGGTCGACGCATCGGGCAACCCAGCTGCCGTTCCGCAATTCAGCCGCGTCTCCGGTGACGTACCCGCCTCCAGTCCTGACGCGCTCCGCGGCTGTATCGATGTCCTCCACGTTGAAGTAGAAGAGCCAGAACGGCATGGGGTCTTCCGGAAGCTTTTTGAACATGCCGCCGACGGTCTGTCCGCCGACGGAAAACCACTGATACGCGAATGTCGGGCTGACCTCGGTGCCTCCGTTCTGCCAGCCGAAAACCTCGCTATAGAAAACAAACGCCTTCTCCCAGTCGACGGCGTGCAACTCGTGCCAACCGACGCCCCCGGGTTTGCCCGGCTCCACAGGCTGCCGTCGACCAGGCTTCAGCCCATTGATCAGGCCGAACGTTGCGTTGTGGGGATCGGCGACAACCGAGATAAGCCCGATGTTGGTGTTGGTTGGTGGAACATGCACCGCGCCACCGAGACGCTTTATCCGGTCAACCGCCAGCTCGATGTCGGTGACTTCGAGATACCCCATCCATCTCGGATAGGCGCCCTTTTTCCTGCCTTCCTCCGGCAGTTCTATCAGCCCGCCCAGCGGCACCTTTCCAGCGGTAAGCAATTTGTAGGCGAGATTCGGCGTCGAGGCGTCCTGCGCCGCCCAACCCACAACGTCGCGGTAGAATGTCTCGGCCGCCACCAGATCGGTGGTCATCAGTTCGTACCAGGCGAAGCTTCCGGGATAGTCGACCAAACCCAATTCTCCGTTCGCTCCTGCAAAATCGTCGCAGCGCAACCTAACGAGCCGGCTTCTCCGGCGCACGACAGAAACCCAGATCGCACCGGCTCAATAATGACCGGCCAGAGCCAATGCAAGAACATGAGCGGCTCCTTCATTCGGCCGCCGAGCCGACGCGGCCTCCTTGCGAGGATGAGCCCAACTCCAAAGGTCGCCGCAAGGCTTTCTTCCGGGGCCCCGGAACTGAAGAAGCCCTCAGATCGTTGCCTGTTCTTCAGACGATCGGGGATGACGTGGATTCGCCGCCTCGAAGGATGAATAGATCATGAATGGGCGACGTTATTGAGGTCGTTCATGAATGTGAAATCTTGGCCATCTGCCGGCTTTCGGCAGCCTCAGAACTGTCCTCGGCTTGCGGGTGGTCGGCCCTTGAAGTAGACTTACCGAACTCGAACCGCTTGCGAGACAATGGAGGATTCGAATATGCCACGAGTTAAACAGGCTTCGAAGCAGAAGCGAGTGAAAAACGCCCTGCCGGCACTGGGCGCGGCCGGTTTGACTTTTGCAATGGTGGGAGGCGCGTCGGCAGCGGTTGCACCGGTAAACGATCAGCCTCAGACGCCGAATTCGCCGAGCCATCAGATCACGCTGGGTGAAGAAGAAATCGCCGACGTCAGCCTGGCGACGTTCTATGTCTTCGACAAAGAGAGCTCGGCGGCTGCCAAACACGGCATCCAGGAAGCCCGCGGCTGCGGCTGCGGCAGAGGCTGTGGCGGCAGAGGCTGCGGCAGAGGCTGTGGCGGCAGAGGTTGCGGCTGCGGTGGTGGTTGTGGTTGTGGCTGGGGTGGCGCCTGCTGCCTGTCGTGGGGAGCTTGCCGCATCTGCTAGGCGAGATCGACGGCCTACGTCGATAGATATCAACTGTGGTGGCCGGGTTCGACAGCGTCGACCCGGCCAATCCATTGTCCGCTGCAGCGTCGTCCGGGACGCACGTTGGCTCATCCGCGCATGACGTCCGGCCCATCTCCCACCTCATTATGAAACGCCCGCACTTCGACTGGAACTAAGGGAGTTTCTGTGATCCGAGAAAACGTCTTGCGCCCGCGAACCAGCGTGGTACGCAAGCTTCGTGTGCTGAAATCATGACACGCAATCGCAAGACCTCCTCTAGCCGCCGCGCCGGCAAGGATATCGCGCAATTTGCGCCGAATTTTACTGTCTATGTCTTGCCGCCGGACGCCGTCTGCCTCTATTCCGAAGACCGAAAGTTTTTCCTGCACGGCGAACTTTATTGTGCGCTCGCCACTGCGATCGGCAAGGGCGGAAAGAGCCTTCAGCAGCTTTACGCCGAGTTCGCCAAGCGCTTCCCGCCCGACAAGGTCGAGGAAGCTCTCAAGCGGCTGATCGAACGCCGGCACATCGTCGAGGCATCGCCCGCGGCTAGCGGCGTGGTCGCCGGTTATTGGGCGAGCCTGGGTCTGCCGCCCGGACAGGCCGAGCAAAATCTCGCCAACTGCCGCGTGCGCGTCGAAGCAATCGACGTGCAGGGTGCGGCCGAGTTCGCCGACGCCCTGAGCGAATTCGGCGTGCAACTCTCAAAGCGCCACGCAGACCTGACCGTCACCCTCGCCAACGATTATCTTGAGCGGGGGCTCGCTGAATTGAACAAGCAGCGGGTGTCGGACCGCGCACCCTGGCTTCTCGTACAACCTTCTGGCGCCTTTCCTTTGGTGGGGCCCGTGTTCAATCCGGACAATGGCCCGTGCTGGACATGTCTGTTCGACCGCATGATCCGCAATCGCGAGGTCAAGGGATTTCTCGATCGAGGCGCGGCGCGCGCCGTCGCTATTTCACCGCTGGTCCGCAACCCGCTTGGCCACGGCGGCATCCAGTTCGCCGCCCTCGAAGTTGCCAAAGCCATCGCCACCGGCTTTCGGACCGATTTGAACAATCACATCATCAGCCACGATCTGTTGGGTGCGAGTGTCGTCAAGCACTACGTGGCGAAGCGACCGCAATGTCCGACCTGCGGCAGCAGGAAGTTGCGGAATCCGCGCCGCCCGCCCACGCCGATCGAACTGGGCCCCGGCGCCAAGCTCATGGTGACGAGCGGCGGATACCGCACCGTGTCGTCGAGAGCGACGGTGGCGCGCTTCCGAAGGCATGTCAGCCCGCTCACCGGGGTAGTCACGCGCCTCGAACGGATCGAAGCCGATCTGCCGATGAACACCAATTTTTTTGCCGGGCATAACTTCAACGGACCAGCGTTGACCGTCGACGCACTCAGGATGGGGCTGACCGGCGGCAGCTTCGGCAAGGGCTCCACGGCCGAGCAGGCAGAAGCGAGCGCGCTGATGGAGGCGATCGAGCGCTATTCGGGTATTTTCCAGGGCGACGAGATCCGAACCGCCAAGCGCTTTACGGATTTTCCCGCCGGCGAAGCCATTCATCCCAACGAAGTGCTGTTGTTCAGCGACGCGCAATACCAGGCTCCGGAAGATGAACCGGATGATTCCCATCGGGTGCCGACTCCCTTCGACCCCTCCAGAAAAATGGACTGGACCCCGGTCTGGTCGCTTCGCGATCGGCGCTTCCAATATCTCCCGACCAGCCTGATGTATTTTTTCTACGGCGGCGGTCCCGGCACCTACCAGGCCGATTCCAATGGTTGTGCCGCCGGCAACACGCTGCAGGAAGCGATCGTTCAGGGATTCCTTGAGCTGGTCGAACGCGATGCATACGCGATCTGGTGGTACAACCGGTTGCAACGGGAAGAGGTCGACCTCAGCCAGTTCGACGACTCCTATGTCCGCGACCTGCACCGCCAGCTTGAAGACGAGGGGCGACGGCTTTGGGTGCTCGATGTCACCAGCGACCTTGGCGTGCCGACCTATGTGGCGATGCTGCATTGGATACAGAACGGGCACGAAAACATTGAGTTCGGCTCGGGCGCCCACTTCGACAGCCGCATCGCCTTGTTGCGCACCTTGACGGAACTGAATCAGTTTCTGTCCATCGGTTTGATGGGAGGCGGAACCGGGGAGAAACCGAGCCTCGACAGGGTCAATCCGCTGCACCTGAAGGATTATCCGTTCCTGACGCCAAGCGGCAAACCGGCTGCCCCTCCCGATTCAGGTTCGAAATTCGGTCCTCTCGAAAACACCCTCCAGCAGGTGGAAGCCTGCGTTGGGGTCGCGAAACGCGCGGGCCTTGATTTTCTTCTGCTCGACCAGACCCGGCCAGACGTCGAGGTTCCCGTTGTCAGAGTGATCGTACCCGGACTGCGGCATTTCTATCGTCGCTTCGCGCCGGGACGGCTGTACGACGTTCCCATAAGGCTCGGTCTGCGAGACCAGCCGACGCCGGAAAGCGAGCTCACCCAGTTCCTTCCCCATAGCTAAGGGTCTTCCCGGCTTGCCCGCTCCCGCAAAAAAAAGAGAGCGTCGGATTGCGCCGCCGGTCATCGCCGCCCGTGTTAGCAGCCACGTCATGCTGGATGCACAAGCGGACGGCAGTATCTCTGCCCGCTTTGCGGACTATTCGGTGGGCCTCGGGAAGTTCTCCGCCACCATCCGCGGCCCGTTGCAGGAGCTACGCACGGGGTTGCCACTCGCCTCGTTCGCGGCCGGCCGCGCGGCCGACAAGGAAGTCGATCGGTTGGTCCGACGATTGGCCCAAGCTGGCCTGCTCGAGTATCGCTTCGGGCCCCAACGTGCCGCAACGGGTCAGGTCGTGATCGAGCCGCAAGCTCCGGACTATTGGCCAAAGTTTGCAAAGCTCGGCAATACCGACACCATCGTCCTGTCGCGGTTTGCATATCTGCGGCGGCGCGGCACCGAGATGGTGCTGGAATCACCGCGCGCTGGCGCATTGTTCAGGATTTGCGACCCGAAGATCGCCGCCACATTGACCATCTTGTCCACGCCGCAAAAGATCAGCAAGTTCCGCCAGGCGCCGGGCTTTCCCGGTTTGGAACTTCTCGCGTTGCTGCTGGATTGCCAAATCCTCTTCAAAGTCGCGCCTGCCGACAGGGACGGCCTGCGACCTTCGGAGGGCGACGATAGCCTCGTCCTTTGGGACTTTCACGATCTTCTATACCACACCCGCAGCACCGAAGGGCGGCAAGCCAACCCGGTCGGCGGGCTGTATTCAAATGCCGGCGTCATCGCTCCGCTGCCGGCGGTGCGGCCGCACTGGCCCGGAGAGCCGGTCGATCTGCGCAAAACGGCGGCCTCTCCTTCTCGAGCCCCCTCGGCGTTCGCCAAACTTCTTCGTCAACGCCACTCGACGCGCGACTTCGACGACGAACGACCCATTACTCTCCCCGAACTTGCGATATTCCTCGACAACGCCGCGCGCGTGCAGTCGAAGTGGAGCAGCGCCGATATGGGCGAGGAGGGTCCGGAAATCTCCTACGCCGCCCGACCGTATCCATCGGGAGGTGCCGCCTATGAACTTGAGCTTTATCTGACGGTCGCCAATTGCGAGGGGCTTGCGCGCGGATTTTATCACTACGACGCCGACCGCCATGCGCTGACCCCAATTCCGGTACGCGCGCAGGACCTCGAAGCCCAACTCACGGCCGCCGAATTTGCCATGGGGGCCTCGGGCGCTCCGCAGATCCTGATCACGATCGCCGCGCGATTTGGCCGGGTCTCCTGGAAATATAGTTCAGTAGCCTACGCGCTCATCCTGAAGGATGTCGGCGTATTGATGCAGACCCTCTATTTGACGGCGACCGATCTGGGGCTGGGCGGGTGCGCGATCGGAACCAACAATATCGACCTGTTTGCCAAAATGACCGGACAGGAGTTCTATGTCGAAGGGCCTGTCGGTCTGTTCGCGCTTGGCCGCGGCGGGAAACCGGTTGAAGAGGCGCCGCACGGGCAGAGTTCGATCGATTGACATGAATCAATCGACCGAACTGCCGATGCGCTAGACGCTTCAACTTCAAAATGCCCGCGCCCATGTGTCCCGGCGAACAGAATCGACGGTCAGCTGGGCGTCGGCCAGGAGAAAGAAACATGTCGTCCCACTTCCACGCCATCGTCTGGATCGATCATTCGCAGGCCAAGGTTTTCCACATCGGCTTGTCCGGTGAAGACGAGGTTGTGCTGCATCCTCATATGCCGACCCGACACCTCCACCACAAGGCCAACTCGATCGGCAGCGGGCATACCGGGTTCGACAGGGAATTTCTTGCACAGGTGATGAATGCGGTCACCGACGCCGGTGAGATCCTGATTACCGGCCCCGCCGGCGCGAAAACCGAACTCGCAAGATTCATCCGCGAGAAGGATTCAAAAATCGGCGACCGTATCGTTGCCGTCGAAGCCGCCGACCACCCGACCGATCGCCAAATCGTGGCCTATGCCAAGCAGCATTTCAAAATGGCTCCACCGCGGGTGAGCCCCGCGCGCGGCTCCTTTTAGGCAACGATAGAACGACACACCCTACTTTGACGATAGTCCGATGCCCGGCGAGAGGCTGCGCTTCTGCATTTCGGGGACGTTGATCTTCACGCCATTGCTCATGATGACGTCACCCGGCCGCTGGTCCGCCGCGCAAGGCCCCAGCCAGGTGGCCACCATCGTCATTGTGCTCGTCGGCACGTCCTCGCCGTGGGACGTCACCGTCATTGTATAGGCACTGTCGAAGCTGCCGACGACGACGGCGTGGGCTGCGGCTTGCTTGCCGCCAACCTTGCACGCGGAATCGATTGCCATTGAATTCTCAGAACGTCTCACGGTCCGCTCGAGGCAAGCCGAAGATGCAAAGGGACCAGCACTCGATTGCAGCATCTGGTCGGTCGCCGCATCGATACACTGCTTGACCGTCTGGGCCCGCGCCGTGTCGTTATCGATGCTGGTCTTGACTTGCCACAAGCCGGGTTTGCGCAAAGGTAGCTCCTGCGTTGACCCTGGCGCCGCATCAACAAGAACCAGAAGCGAAATAGCCCCGGCGATCCGCATAAAATTCTTCTGCGCCGCGTGCATTGTGGTGGCCGTCATTCGTTTGCCGAGATGGTGCTCCTATCAAGGAGCCCAGGGCTTGTCCATTCGACATTTCTTGAGCGGGCAGCTCATCGAGCGTCAATTGACCTGAATCAAAAATGAAGATCGTCGTCGGCGTAATTTCTTGCGAGCCTGAGAATTCGGAATGGCAAACGTATCGCGGCCGCGGGTGAGGAACACCATGATGACACGACGTCAAGCCAATGCTGCAATCCTTGCCAGCGCGGCACTCGCAGCCGCGCCCATGTCCGCGGTTGCGCAAGGGCCGCGCGATTTGCCGCCGCCGCGGGGCGAAGGCGGTCAAACCTTGACGGCAGCGCTCAAGTTGAGGCGTTCCATCCGCGAATATTCCGACCGGCCGCTTCCAGCGCAGGTTCTGTCCGATCTGTTGTGGGCGGCGTTCGGAGTCAACCGGCCAAGCGGCGACCGAACCGCTCCCTACTGGCGCCACGTGATGGTCATCGACATTTATCTCGCGATGGCCGATGGCGTCTGGCTGTACGAGCCGAAGACCCACAAGTTGCTGCCGCACTCGACCGAAGACCTCCGCAAACTAACGGGGTTGCAGGATTTCGTTGCGACCGCGCCGCTCAACCTCGTCTACGTCGCTCACGGCGAGCGCATGACCGACGTCTCACCTGAGGAGAGACGTCTTTATGCGTCGGTTGACGCCGGGTTTATCGGCCAAAACGTCTATCTGTTCTGCGCCTCCGAAGGGCTTGCTACGGTATTTCGGGGCGCGGTCGATACAACCAAACTTGGAAAAGCCTTGAAACTGCCCGAGCAGCAGTTTGTTACCTTTGCTCAATCGGTAGGATATCCTCGCGGCTGAGCGAGACCTATCCAAGAACCAACTGAAATGAATTTTTGGTCGGGGCAGCTGGATTCGAACCAACGACCTGCAGTACCCAAAACTGCCGCGCTACCAGGCTGCGCTATACCCCGATCAGCTGAGAGTCGATACACGCTTAGGGTCTTGCCAGCAAGACCGAAGCATCTTCAAGCAACCTGAGGCGGTTTTCCGGAAGAAAGTGTCCCGCCGTTGGCGGTGCTACCTGCCCTTCTCTGGCCCAAAAAGAGGCTGCACGGCAAACATGCCGAACTGCGCGACCCAATGCCCTACCGCCATATAGCTGCCTCGCCAGTTCGTGGCTGGCGTCAGTCCGCGCTCCAGATGCGCAGCATACGCTTTGATTACATCGGCGCGGCCGGTCTTGTCATACATGTCCCACAGACCCCAAGCACGGCTGAAATTCAATCCGTACTCATGATCGCCCTCAGGCCGGGCGATCGACACCGGAAGCCCGTTCGCCGCGATGAACTTCTCCAGCCATTCTGAATAAGACTGCTTGTCGAGCACGCGCGCTGCCAGCGCGGCCCAGTTGGAACAGACGGCCATGAACTCGCCGCGCTCTCGATCGAACGAACATTTCGGGCTGCCATCGACAAAGTTGGTCTTGATCCAACCCGTCACCTCGGCCTCGAGGTCGACAAGATGCCGATGCCGCGCGTAGTCCAAAAGGTTTATGAGCGCCCATGAGTCGCTTCGGTAAGCTGCGGAAAAGCGGTCGATGGTGCGCGTGCGATAGTAATCGCGCATGCTCAGCGCGACCTCGTCCGCGAACGGCAGCAAGTCGTCGCCGCCGGTCAGTTTGTGATGATCGATTGCCAGTCTCAGGAACCAGGCGCGTCCGTAAGGCATCTCAAACTGCGGCGACTGCCTCAGGTGATCGCGCTCCAACGCCAGCGCGCTCGGAACCAGGATCGACGACACTATCGGGGCATACTGACGGTTCCCGGTCGCGCGTTCATAAGCGACGAGCGCCCACACACCATGAACCGAGGAATGCCAGTCGACGCAGCCTTTGAATGCCGGATGCTGCGTGTCTCGTCGCTGACTGCAATAGGCTACCTGGCGCGCGAGGTCGGAGACGATGCTATCCTTCTGCTCCAGCAGAGGACCAAGCGACGGGGGAACTTCAGAGGCGACAACACCTACAGAACCAGTAGCCCCGACCGTGACAGCGGCAAGCCAGAGCATGTATCGCTTCTTCACGCTAATGGCCTGTTCCCGCCGCCGATGTTTTCTCTATCCGCACATGTTACAATAATCTATAAGGGCGGGCGTCGCAAGGACAGGCGCTGCCGTGGACGCGGCGTGGAATCGGGAAGGCGGCGCGCCTCGAACTTCGTGCTCCGAACCGCGGGAAAAGCAGCTGCCTTTCCTGGAATTTTTCAACCCAATGGAAACAGAAAATCGATGATCGCTCGTTCAGTTGCTTTTGGCATGCTTGCTAGTCTTGCCTTTGGCGCCGCTTCTCACGCGCAGGACACTCGCAATCTTCTGGAGTCCAAGGAGTCACTCTACAATAACATTTATGTGTACGAGCAGCCGCCCTACCGGAGCATGACCTTCGGGCACAATCGGCGAATCTATACCGAAAGCATTTACAACACTAACGACGACAGGGACCTGCCGGTCGAATATACCCGTTACATGACTGCGAGCTTGATGTATGCGAAGGAAGTGCGGTCAATCCTCGAAATCGGCTTCGGCGGCGGCCGCACGGCGTGGTACCTGCACCGCTTCTTGCCGAATGTCTCAATCACGTCGGTCGAACTCGATCCGACGGTCGTCGAATTTGCCAAGAAGTATTTTGGAATCCGCGACGAACCGAATTTTCAGATCGCAAACCGTGATGGTCGGATTTTCCTGAACGAGCAAAAGGACCGTTACGACATTATTCTTATCGATGCCTATCGCGGTCCCTTCGTTCCGTTTCATCTGCTGACCAAGGAGTTCTACCAGATCGTCAAGGATCACCTCGCCGACGGCGGCGTCGTCGCTCAGAACGTCGAGCCGTCAACAATGCTGTTCGATTCTGCGGTAAAGACAATCAATGCGGTTTTCCCTGAACTCGACTTCTACCGCGCCGACGGCAATATCGTGACCGTCGCCTATCCCGGTCCAGCCCGCAGCGTCGAGGATCTCGCCGCGATGGCGCGCGACCGCGACAAGGCCTACGGGCTGCGCTACAGGCTACAGGACATGCTGGCCGAGCGGCGGCATATCCAGATCGAAGGCGGCAAGGTCATCGACGCCAACGCCAAGGTACTGACCGACGATTTCGCGCCGGTGGAGACGCTCAAGAACGTCGAGCGACACAACAGGAAATTGCCTTGACCACGGTCCCGCGCACATTGTCATTTTACATCTATTTCTGTTCATTCGTCATCGGCGGCGTGCTGATGGGCTTCGAGATGCTGGGCAGCCGCTACCTCTTTCCATATTTCGGAGGCGGAATCGGAACCTGGGCCAGCCTGATATCGACGGTACTGAGCGCGCTTGCGATCGGCTATTTCGCCGGCAGCGCGATCGCGTTCCGATTTCATCCGCAAAGGACCATTGCAGTTTCTGTCATGATCGCAGCAGCCTATCTGGCATTCGTCCCCGGATCGGCCGATCTGGTGATGTCCGAGATTCTCGCAAGGCTGGGCGACGGCCCCTGGGCCACACTTTTGGCCTCGACCGCGCTTCTATTGGTGCCGTTGTCGCTGCTTGGCACGTTCTCGCCTATTGCGGTCGCGACGCTGACCCGCTCGGCGGAGGAGGCCGGGCACGTTGCCGGACTGGTTTACGGCGTCTCGACGGTGGGCAACGTGATCGGGACTCTCGTCACGACCTTCACGTTGATCCCGACCATTGGCTCGCGTTCAATCACCTATTATTTTGCCTTCACGCTCGCCTGCTGCGCCGGCATTCTCCTCCTGCCGCCCGGCAAGACAACCGCTCAAAGCCAATAGGCGTTCGACGAGGCAAGAGTGAACCACGCTCGTTTGTATTTCGCCGTAACGATTGCGATTGAACTCGTCTTCTCGCCTGTCGCCACGCGCGCGGAGGTTCGCATCGATCTTTGGGACGGCCAGCGCGCCATGGCCAATATCGCAGAGCAACTACGCTTTTTGCCGCGATCGCTGGATACACCGGGACACCAGCAGACGATCGACTTTATCAAGACGGAGCTCGCAAAGACCGGTGTGGACGCGGTCTCGACGCAAAGCTGGGTCTACAAGGGCAAGGACGGCAAGTCGCATGCGCTGACCAACGTGATTGCGAGGCTGCAGCCGCATAATCCGCGACGCGTCATCGTCGCCACCCACTATGACAGCATCGTCAAGGCCTATCGCGACCCGAAAAATCCGGAAGCGCCGATGCCGGGAGCCAACAATTCCGCCTCGGGCGTGGCGGTCCTTCTGGAAACTGCGCGCGTGCTCTCGCTTTTGCCCAAGCCGCCTGTCGGGATCGACATGATTTTCTTCGATGGCGAGGAAGGACCGATATCCCTCGGCGCCGGCGATCCCGAATGGAAGGCGCTCGGCTCGCCTTATTTTGTCTCGCATCTGACGGACTATTATCCAACCGCCAAGCCGGAAAAGGCCGTGGTCTTCGATATGGTCTGCGCCAGGAACATCAAGCTCAAACCCGAGCCCTCCTCGATCATCAGCGCCATTGCGGAAGTGCGGAAGTTCTGGAGCGCGGGGATAAGCATTGCGCCAACGGCATTCTTGACCAAGGTGACGCCGTACCCGATCAGCGACGACCACACCGCACTGGCGGAAGCTGGCATTCCGAGCTTCCTGGTGATCGATTTCGAGTACGAGCCCTGGTTCAACACGACTGCCGACACCCAGGACAAATGCGCCCCCGAAAGCCTTGAGGCAGTCGGGCGCACGCTGCTGCAATATCTCTATCTGCCTTGACTTCGCCGATATCGAGCCCTCTCGCGCGTCGTCCGCTCAGCGCGACATCCTGAAATTGCCGTGCGTGGCGTTGATCGCCCATTGTCCGGAGATGGAGCGCATGTCGGCCGAGACCGTTCCGGTATAGATCACCGAATGGGAAACGCCGCCGGTGCCGTCATAGGTCTTCTTGATGGTGATCACCTGCCCCGGCGACAGCGTCGGCACGGAGCAAGACAGGTTGGCAAAAAGCTTGAGCGCGCTCTTGTTGCCGAACGTGTTCGGTTCTTCGCCGCGGCCGGTGCAGCCATCCGGTCCAAAGGAGAAGGTGAAAGCAACGGGTTGGTTCCCATTCGGGTAATAATAAGTGCCGTTCCAGACGCCCGTCAGGCTGCCGGTCAATGGCGGGGCCGGCGGGGCGGGGACCGGCTGTGTCGGCTGAGCCATCGCCAGCTGCTTCTTCTTCAACTCGTCGATCCGCATCCTGGCCACACTGGCGTGAAGGCCGTTCGGGTAGCTCTGCAGGAACGCTTCCCAGATCTCGAGTTTGTCGATCTTGCGGGCGAGATCGAAGTCGCCGCTCGCCTTGTCCTCCGCCGATTCCGGCGGCCTCTCGGGCGCGGGCACGGCGCCGCCGGGCGGGCTCGAAAAGAAGAACTTGCCGGCAATCGGCGAGGAGGAAACCCAGGGCTGCTGCGATCCGCCCGTCGTCTGCTTCACGACAAGTCCGACCTCATTGAAAGCCTCGAACAGTCCGAGCCCGGGTTTGCGGATCGTCGCCGCCAGCGCCTTCGAATAGGGGCTGTTGCCGCTGTCGCCGTCCTGAGCCACGTTGCCGGGCTGCGTGGCATAGGAAATCAGCGTGCCCTCGGGGGCCTGAAGCTCGGCGAGCCCACCTCCGGTCGCGCGGAGGCCCCTGCCACGAAACGGATTGTTGCGGCAGGCGTCAAGCACGACAATGTTGAGCTTGGTGCCGGCGCCATCCATCTGGCTCAGCACCACTGCCGCATCGACCATCTGCAGATAGACGTCGGATTCCTTGGTCGGATTGGCCGTGATCGGCACCAGAAAATTCCGCCCGGCGACCTGCACACCGTGGCCGGCATAGTAGAACAAAGCCACATCCGCGCCCTGCACGGCATTTCCGAAATTTTGCAGTGCGCGGTCGAAGGCGGGTTTGTCGAGATCGATCTGGGGTCCGTTCCCGATCAGGGTAAAGCCGAGCCCCGACAACGTATTAGCCATCAGCCGCGCGTCGTTCTTGGGATTATCGAGCGGCGGGACACTCCGATAGGCCGCGTTTCCGATCACCAGCGCGACGCGTTTTTCGGCGTGCGCTGCGTCGGCGGCACAAATCGACAGCACGATCAGCGAAAGAAACGCAAGCCGCGCCGTCTTCAATCCAGCCCACAGCATCGCCGGCCCCCGTCGTGCCTCTGCAAGATCGCAAACTGCGGTGGAATCTAACATGCCCCCCGCACCCTGGGAACCGGCTTGGCCGGGGTTGCGGAGCCGGCTGGCGCTTCGCGGCGAGATCATTCAAGTCGGTTAAATCGCGCCATCATCAACATCGTGTGCGCGAAAAGCTCCCGCGGCCGCGTCATGCGCTTCCACCTGATGTCTGATGTGAGGAAGTTTCTGGTGCGGGAAAGGTCTCTAATGTGAGGACAGCCCCGGCGCGCCGGTCTCGGGCTGAATTTCCGCCGCCATCATGCCCTTGGAACCAGGCCCAAACCGCACCAGCACGTACTGACCCGGACGCAGCTCGGTCATCCCATACCGGCGCAAAGTTTCCATGTGGACAAAAATGTCCGGGGTTCCCTCCCCGCAGGTCAGGAAGCCGAAGCCGCGCAGCCGGTTGAACCACTTCACCTGCGCCCGTTCCAGACCGCTGGTTGGGGTGACGCTGACATGGGTGCGCGGCGGCAGCATCTGGGCCGGATGGATCGCGGTCGACTCGTCCATCGAGATGATGCGGAACGCCTGGTATCCCTTGGCCCGCTGAACGCATTCGCAAACCAGCCGCGCGCCCTCATAGGCGGTTTGGTAGCCGTCGCGGCGCAACACCGTCACATGCAAAAGCACATCCGGCCAGCCATTATCGGGAACGATAAAGCCGTAGCCCTTTGATGCATCGAACCATTTGATGACGCCGCTAATTTCGACAAGGTTGGCGGCGGCATCGCCGAGGCCTTGCAGGGCATCGATTGCCGGATCACGCGGGCCACCGGCTGATAGTCCAGTCGGCCCAAGCCGGCTTGGCCCCGTCCCGCCAGTTGGCGGCCCGCCGAGCTTCTTGGACTCAAATCCGTCCGACCCCATGACCCCGGACCCCACACATGATCAGCGTTCTGCCGCCGGCGGCGCCTTGCGCGCCTATCCATGAAAATTCATGGCGACGCCACGCGAATCTCCGAATCAAAAGATAACACTCCCGATTGCGGCGCATAGCTAAAAAACAATTCTCCGGGAACCTATGAACAGTCTTGCACAGCCGCGAATCAATTTCGCATCAATTACCGACGAACGGCCCCAGCGTTTCCCCGATGTCATGCCGGATCACCAGATCGGCGATGTCATCCTGTTCGGTGGGCTCGTTGTTGATGATCACGAGGCGAGCGCCTGAGTTCTTGGCCAGTAAGGGGAATCCGGCGGCCGGCCAGACCACGAGCGACGACCCGATCGCGATAAACAGGTCGCTTTGCTGGGCAAGCTCGGTGGCGCGGCGCATCGCCTCCTCCGGCATCGCCTGGCCGAAGGAAATGGTGGCGGTCTTCACCGGCTCATCGCAGATGGTGCAGTCGGGCGCCGTGCCGGAGGTATCGAAGCGCTGTTTGACCCAGGCCAGATCATAGGCCTGCCCGCAGGCGACGCAGCGCGCATAGGTCGTGTTGCCATGAAGCTCGATGACGTGATCCTCCGCAAAACCTGAGACTTGATGCAGATTGTCAATGTTTTGGGTGACGATCGCGGGAACCTTGCCGGCGCGGTAGAGCGAGGCGAGCGCGCGGTGACCGCGCCCCGGCTTGGCAGCGGCGAAGGTCGGCTCCATGGCGAAGCGCCGTCGCCAGGATTCGTTGCGCGCATCTTCGTTCGCGACGAATTCGTCAAAGGGGATGGGCCGGTTGCGGGTCCACAACCCACCCGGCGAGCGAAAATCGGGAATGCCGCACTCGGTCGAGATACCGGCGCCGGTAAAGGGAACGATGACGGAGGCTTCGGCGATCATGTCGCCGAGCCGCTCAACGCCGCTACAAATGTCCGGGGCAATCACGTTCGAATGGTCCGAGGGTTTACTCGCGGGAAATTACAGCAAGGACGGCAGGATTGCCATTTCGATGTGCGGCCGAACGCGGGCGCCGGTGCGACAAGAATCCACAACTTTATCCACAATCACAATCCTGCAACGCCGCATCCCCATTCGCGCCCCAATCCCGGACGCCAATAGACACGGGACACGACTCAAAAAGGATGGGCATGACCGAGGAAACCGACCGCCGCGCCAGAGAGCGCGAAGAAATCGCCGCGCGCGTGGCAAGCTTCAAGGCAACCCAGGAGAAATTCAAACGCGACCGCGAGGAATATTTTTTCTCGACGCTCGAAAGCGCGCGCCAAAGCGAAAACGCCCGCCGCATGCTCGGAGGGGGGATGCCGATCTGGTCGTGAGAGCACCGCGAGGTGGGACGGCCGTCGAATGTCGTCCTCGCGAACCAGGTCGTGTGAAAACCATCTTTGTGAGTTAGCCCTGAGTGGGTATTTGATTCGGGGGGCGGGATGGCACACGTGACGGGGCAATCGCGGTACCAAACGGCGCTGTTTCCCGAAGTTCTGGACGAAGTGATTGCGGCCGATGATCCGGTTCGGGTTATCGACGCCTTTGTCGAGACGCTGGATTTGGCGCAATTGGGATTTTCCAAGGTTGAGGCGGAAGCGACGGGGCGGCCGCCTTACGCGCCGGGCGATTTGTTGAAGCTGTATTTGTACGGCTATGTGCACCGGATTCGGTCCAGCCGCGGGCTTGAAGCCGAAGCGTGCCGCAACGTGCAGGTAATGTGGCTGATCAATCGGGTGGCGCCGGCGTTCAAGACGATCGCGGACTTCCGCAAGGATCACGGGCGGGCGATTGTCGGGGTTTGCCGGGCCTTCATTCGCTTCTGTCGGGAGCAGGCGCTGTTTGGGGCCGAATTGCTGGCGATTGACGGAACCAAGATCGCGGCGGTGGCAAGCCGCAACAAGGTGATCACACCGAAGCGGATCGCAAAGATGAATGCGGCGATTGATCGCAAGATTGCCGAATACCTGGCTGCGATGGATGGCGCCGATCGGGAGGAGCCGAGGCCGGGGGTGCCGGCGGCGGATCTGGCCGCCGCGGTTGCGGCGCTGCAGACGCAACGCCTGGAGCTGCAGCGTCAGGCCGAGGAGCTTGCCCGGGAGGGCCTTACGCAGAAGGTCGAAGGCGAGCCTGAAGCAAAGCTGATGCGCACGCCGCGAGGACATCAGGTTGCCTACAACGCGCAGACCGCGGTCGATGGCAAGCACAAGCTGATCGCGGCTTTCGAGCTGACCAACGACGGCAACGACCTTCAGCAGCTTCATCCAATGGCGATACAGGGCAAGGCGGCGGTGGGCGCCGATGAGGTGACGGTCGTCGCCGACACCGGCTATTCGAACGGCGAGCATGGCGGGCTGTGCGAGCGGGACGGCATCACCGCGATCGTTCCGCGTGCCGAGACGGTCAATCCGCGCGGCAAGCAATACTTCAGCCGCGACCGGTTCGTTTATGATCCCGCTAGCGACAGTTGGCGCTGTCCGGCCGGCGAGAAGCTGAGCCTGTACAAGACTTCCCAGACGCAGAAGAAGAAGGAATATACGGCCAAGGCGTGCGGCAGCTGCCCGCTGAAGCCGCAATGTACTGATGCAGAACGGCGCGTGATTGTGCGCGACTTCCATGAGGATGCGCGGCAAGCGATGCACCGACGGGCCACAGCCGATCCAGCGTGGATGAAGCATCGGCGGGAAATCATGGAGCATCCGTTCGGGACGATGAAATGGTTGATGGGCCATCCCCGCTTCCTGGTGCGCGGATTGCTCAAGGCGAAAGCCGAACTGGCCCTGGGCGTGCTGAGCTACAATCTCAAGCGGGTGATCGCCATCCTCGGAGTGCCCGCGCTCCTGCAGGCACTCCACTCATCTCCGGCCTAAATGGCCGTCGTCCTGGCGAGCACCTCACCATCAGTCAAAATCCAGCAGTTCTCACACGACCTGGAAAGCGAGGACCCATGAGCACCGCTGCTGGTTTGATGCAAAGCCGTTCGGCATCGTACCTAAGACGCTCGGCCGCAGCGTATGGGTCCCTGCGTTCGCAGGAACGACGAAATTGCGAATGGCGTTCGCTCGCCAAGAACCTCCACGGATTCAGATTTCAAACAGCCGTCGAGACACACGCACACGCCTCTCGCGGCGCGATGCGCCCGAGTTTTGCACGAGTCCGTTGCCCCGAAACTCAGAGGGCGCAGGGAATGCCGGGCGCGCGATGCGCCCGCAGCCTCGCATGCAAATGAAAGTGAGCACACGAGCGTAGTCACCGCGAGGACAGCCGGATTGACCCGGCATTCCCGCACGCGAATGGTTTTAACGGCTTATATCGCGCTCTCCCCGGTGAACCGGGCTTTCTTGCCACCGTCACCTCGCGGATACCTCCGCGAAGCTTGACACCAGCGTCGGGATGTCAGGACCACACGACTTCGCCGTCCGCAGGCTGCGCCCTCGTCAGAAGCGCAGCCAGCGTCCACCGCATCCCGCGCTCTACGTTCATGACGATCGCGAAACGCCCCTCGAGAGGAGGCGGGACCGCAACTCAATATTACTGATTTTACCCCGGCGTCAAGAACAATTTCTGAAAATCAGAAATTAGCCACATTGTCGTCCTTGGAACGCAGGGACGACGATGATTATGTTCGGCAAACTCACTCATCATACCCCCGCCCCCCCCGCAAAAAGAGAGCGGCTCTTCTGAGCCGCTCCCTTACTCATACTCACCCACTTCGATTACGGGCAGGGATGCCTCAGCCCGTCAAAGCCGAGATAGGTCCCGCTCGCCGGATCGTAGGACCGATAGCGCTGCGCGCAATTGGATGCATCGGGAGCGACGGTGCCGGCGACGACAGCGGGTCCCGGCTCCACGACGACCGGCCCTGGACATCGCATTTTCTCCTTCAAGGTTATGAAGGCCAACATCGGCATCCGGCGACGTTCCGATCTTTTCTCAAAATCGTGATGACGTCGTTATCCGGCGATGCAGCCACGGAAATGCCCGCGAGAACGGCGGTTCCATCGGGACAGACGGAGGAAGGCGATAGATCGGTAGCCAGGCGGGAACCGCATGGAGACCAACGCTTTCGAACGTGGCTACTTATCCAAGGAGAAGGCGAGCACGATCGTATCGGGCGTCTGCTTGAAATCCTTTACGACGACCTCGCGCACGACGCCGGCCAGTTCGTCCAGCGGCTTGCCGAGATAGAGGCGCGGAAACGTCACCGTGACCGACCGAAAACTGCCGTTGCGCCACTTGAAGGCGACTTGCGGGCTCAGCCCCGTGGCATTCTCGAGATCGTTGGTGACGGCCCGCGAGTACAAGAAACCATTTGAAATGACGTCCGCAGCGCCACAGCCGGCGAGACTGGTGGCGAGAACGAGTGCCGTGATCGCCTTTCGAAGTTTCATCCTGCACCGGTAATGCCGACTTCCTCATATGCTCGTCGGCCCATGTGTTTGTCGTTCCTGCCTCGGTTCGCGTTCATACGGCTTCATGTGGCTTGGCCCCTGCCCTCGCCGCCAATTTGCTGCTATGGAGTTTCCCGCAAAAAGCCGCCTCACAGTTCCAGGGAGTAAGAATAACATGCGATATCTCCACACCATGCTGCGCGTTCGCAATCTCGATACCGCGCTCAAATTCTACCAGGACGCGCTGGGCTTGAAGGAAGTCCGGCGCATCGACAACGACAAGGCGAAGTTCACGCTGGTGTTCCTGTGCGCCCCCGAAGACGAAGGGCTGCTCAAGCCGTTGCCCAAGAACCGTGGCGCGCCGCTGGTCGAACTCACCTACAATTGGGACGAAGAGAAATATGGCGAGGATCGCTATTTCGGCCACCTCGCCTACGAGGTCGACGACATCTATGCGACCTGCGACCGCCTGATGAAACTCGGCGTCACCATCAACCGGCCGCCGCGCGACGGGATGATGGCCTTCGTCCGCTCACCCGATCTGCACTCGATTGAACTGTTGCAAAAGGGCGAGGCGAAGCCGCCGGCCGAGCCGTGGGCCTCGATGCCGAACACCGGTCACTGGTAGGCGGAAGACGCGCGGTTTGCCGCGAAACGAAATCGGGGCAATCAACATTGAGTGCAAATCAGACTTCGCCGGTGGCGAGGCCTGATTTTTTTCGCGAATTGGGATATCACTCGCGCGTCAAACGTCGGGAGCGGGAAATCGTGTCAAGCAGCGCGCAAGGCCAGATCACGATCTGGGGTCGAGCCAATTCGGTCAATGTTCAGAAGGTGCTTTGGTGCCTGCGCGAGCTTGACCTCAATTATGAGCGGATCGACGCTGGCATGGCGTTCGGCAGGAACCACGAGGCTGAATATCTCGCGATGAATCCCAACGGGCGCGTGCCGACGCTGGTGGACGGCGATTTCGTGTTGTGGGAATCCAATTCGATCATGCGCTACCTCGTGCGCGCCTACCGGTCGCAATCGCCGCTCTATCCGCACGACGCAAAAGTGCGCGCGGGCGTGGACCGCTGGCTCGACTGGACGCTCTCGACCTTGCAGCCAGTTGACCGCCCGGTGTTCTGGGCGCTGGTGAGGACGCCACCAGCGCAACGCGACATGGCGGCGATCCAGAGGGATGCCGACGCCGAGGCCGCGCAGTGGCGCATTGTGGACGCTTATCTGGCGGCGCGGCGTTACATCGAAGGCGATGATTTCACGCTGGCCGATATCGCGCTCGGCGCCTATGCGCGGCGCTGGTTCGGCGTCGAAGGCATCAGCAAGCCGAAGTTTGCAAATCTCGAGCGCTGGTTTGGCCAATTCGGTAACCGGCCGGGCTTTGTGGAAGTTATCGCGCCGCCGATGTCGTGAGAGTCTGACTGGAAATGCAGCGCATCATACTGGACGTCATTTCCGGGATGGTGCGCAGCACGAGGCCTCAAATGCGCAATTGCGCATCGGGGAATCTCGAGATTCTCCGATGTGCCATTGCACATCGTAGTTCGATGCGGAGCCTGTCATCGGGCCGCGCTTCGCGCGGACCCGTTGGCACCGCCCCGTAATAACTCTTGGAGGACCGTCACCTGACGAACTTGACGCCGAACGATTTGCCGCGGCGCCAGATCACTTTGCAATTCCGTCCCCGGCTGGCGTCGCGCGAGAATGCGAGCCGCACTCTGCCCGTCAGCGCGCTTAAATCGGCCACCGTGATCTTCGCACCGCTTGCGGACATATCGTGCACCACGCACTGCCGCGCAGCGAAACCGCCGTCGAGGGTGACCCACCCCTGCTGTTGCACCGACTTGCGCGCTTCGCGCTTCCTGGCTGCGGCCATTTCCTGAGTCCAAAGCGGAAAATTTTCCTCAGCTCTTCCCTAGCCGACGGGGACTTTAAAAACCGTTGCAATGGAGCTTTCGCCCCGCTTGCCGGGGCGCGCAAACGCCACTATACGTTCGCCCGCCGTCAGCCAGACCGCGTCACCACGGTCCCGGCGGCCCGGCGCCAATGCGGCCTTAACGCATTGATATGCCGTACGAATTTGTTCTGAGTTCAAGCGAAGCCGCGACGCTCCGGCCACTTCGGTCGAAGCGACGCGAGCAAGCCTTCGCTCCCTTCGTCTATCGGTTAGGACGCCACCCTTTCACGGTGGAGAGAGCGGTTCGATTCCGCTAGGGAGCGCCACCGCTTACCTAACCACCTGTCTTCATCGTCCTTTTCGGCAATTCCCCAAATTCGAAAGATCGTGTTGGGGAAGGCTTGTTGCGGTTCTGTTGAACTTTGAGGATCGCGTTCTCGGCGAGGCGCTTCTGGTTTGCGCCCTTGATGTAAATTCGCAGTGATGTTGCCGAGCGATGCCCCAGCACGGCCATCATCTCTTCATCGGTGCATCCGGCTTCGGACATCCGCACGCCTGCCAAGTGGCGCAACCCATGCGGCTTACAGTCCATCGGCAAGCCCGCTGCCGTGATCGCATCCCGGAACCCGTCGGAGAAACCGGCGACCGTGAAGGCGGCACCCGCTTCCATCTTGCGGCGGTGGGCTTCGAGCGCCTTAGCCGCTGTCGCGACCTTCCATTTTGGCCGGTTGCCGCGAGCGACCTCGTCAGGCGGCACTCCGCGCATCGCGCGGACCATGGTTGAGCGGTCGACCTCGAATTTTTCGGCCAGATTATTTAGGGGAAAGGTCTCCATGGCGCGGTTCCTGGAAGCAATTCCAGCTAATGTCTTGATGGTGAGTTTTCGCAAGGACAGCTCCGATGGTTCGAAAACCATTCTTTCTAATCTTGAGGGACGACAGCGCTAATACCTTTTCAGTCGAAGGCCCAATGATTGATGATCGTCCTTGGGTTTCTCAGATTGTAACTGCTCAACGCGCAGGCCGGAAGGTTCGCTGCGTAGTGGCGACCGGGGCTACGCGGGAAGCGTGCATCAAAAATTGGTTGGCATCCAATCCTCGTATGAAGCTCGTCGACCAGGGCATGTTGCCTTGAAATTTCGTCTCCGTTCGTGGCCCTCTAAAAAAATGCCAGCGCTGGCGATACCGGGCGGGCGGGCGCAACCCGTTGATCACCCCGGCTCTCAGTAGGACCCCGGTGAAACAGGGGCTCTCATACATGTAGTTGTCTTAGCGGGAGATCGGGATAGCTCACGTGCCGATGTCTGAAATTGTCCAGTAAGATGGGGTAATCGGCCGGCCAGCTTGTGGATAGCTGAAGATTTTTGGGTGCTGCGCTTCAGGCTGATGGTGAAACGAGGTCCGTGGCAACGGCCTCAAGCATCAGAAGGAGAAGCGCAGCATGGACCATTTTGCTGGATTGGACGTGTCGGTCAAGGAGACCAGTGTCTGCATTGTGGATGACACGGGCAGGATCGTGAAGGAAGTGAAGGTAGCGAGCGAGCCTCAAACCCTGCTGAAGGTTCTGGGGAACCCGATTTACCGCTTCAAGCGGATCGGACTGGAAGCTGGGCCGCTATCGCAATGGCTTTTCAGTGGGCTTGCGGAAGCAGGCTTGCCAGTGGTCTGTGTCGAGACGCGGCACATGCAGGCGGTGCTGAAGGCGCAGATCAACAAGACGGACCGCAATGATGCGCGCGGCATCGCGCAAATGATGCGGGCGGGGCTTTACCGCCCGGTGCATGTGAAGACGCTCCGCAGCCAGAAACTGCGAATGCTGCTGACCCATCGCAAGCTATTGCAGTCGAAGGCCATCGCCATCGAGAACGACCTGCGCGGTACTTTACGCAACTTCGGCCTCAAGGTCGGAATGGTTGGCAAGGTTAGGTTCGAGGCCCGCATCCAGGAGCTTGTCGAGAACCAGCCCGATCTAGCCGTTCTGGTCGAACCGTTGCTCATTGTTCGGCGGGTACTCCGCGAACAGATCGTCATCCTGCACCGCCGCTTGCTGGCCATCGTGCGAGACGATGAGGTGTGCCAGCGCCTGATGACGACCCCCGGCGTCGGCCCCGTGGTGGCGCTGACCTATCGCGCCACCGTCGACGTACCCGCCCGCTTCCGTAAATCCAAGGCAGTCGGGGCGGTATTTGGACTGACATGCGCCAGGTATCAATCGGGCGAGATCGATTGGAGCGGCAGAATATCGCGCTGCGGCGATGAGATGATGCGGGTGATGCTCTACGAAGCTGCGCAGAGCATGATGCGTTCGAAGAAATGGTCCTGGCTCAAGGCCTGGGCCATGCAGATCGCCAGGCGCCGCGGGATGAAGAAGGCGATCGTGGCCCTGGCACGCCGGCTGGCCGTGATCATGCACCGAATATGGGTTGACGGCACCGAGTTCCGGTGGACCCGGGAGCAAGCCGTGGCAGCCGCATGAAAACCGTTCAGGATCGAACCCAATAGGAGAAAACTCGAGTTCCACCGAGCGGTGGAAAGATGTCCCTCGCGGGACGATGGATGAGGTGAGTTCGTATGTCCGCTTGGATCTGCCGTTCGATTGACGGCAAGGCCGACCATAAGATTGTTCCACCTCGTCCTCGAATCCCATGATGGAAGGGCCCTGGTGCCGATTCCGAAGAGAAGCACGAGCCCGCGAGCGACATCGACACCGCATTGATGGATAGTCTGAAAGTGCTTGACCCCAAATGGCCGATTAGAGAAGCGGACATGTGACCGGCATGCCAAAATCGACGCTAATGACCCGTAGCTGACAAGGTTGCTCTCATCGATGCGGTAATGAGCGTTTAACGAGGCAGCGGCTTCGAGCTGGAAGTGGTGAAGGTGCTGCAGGGCTACGCCATCGAGGCGGTGAAAATCCCGCTGTCGGGATCGGTGGCAGGCTTCGCCTGGCGACATCGGTGCGGTGCTGACAAGGCAAGATATTTTGACTAACCTTCGATGCGGGCCATCAAGACGGGGTAGGACAGGGCCCACGAGAGGAGATCGATGAGCACAGTAAAAAGCGCTCTGGCCCAGAAGAGTGGCGCCCTGATCCATGTTCGTTCCGGCGACATGGTCGTCGAAGCCCTGCGCCAGATGCGCGAAAACCGGGTCCGGTCGGTGCTGGTAATCGACGACGACGTGCTGGTCGGTATCGTGACCCAGGGTGACTGCGCCATCAAAGTGCTGCTGCCCGGGCTCGATGCGAAGCAGACGCCGGTGGGCCAAGTGATGACGGGCAACCCGGTGACGGTCAAGCCGGACGATCGGCTGGAAGGCTGTATGGCAATGATGGCTGCGCGCGGTTTTCGCCATCTGCCAGTGCTGGACGCGGGCAAGGTCGTGGGCGTGATCTCGATCGGAGACGTCGTCAAGGACATCATCCGGGATTTGGAGCACAACGTGGGCGACCTGATGGGCTTCATCATGAGGGACGGCCCCGGGGGCTGACAGACGAACCGCGGTGCCGTCGCCCCGTCCGCGATCCTGCGGCGGCCCTAGTTCTTCTACAATTGAAAACCGCTCGCCGAGGTGGTCTAGCCGCCGCCACGCGAAGGGTAGTTTTCTCCTCTCGCGCAACAGACTTTGGTTCAGCCCGGCCCCTGCGGCCAGTTTTTTTACGTCAGCAATGCGTCAGGCGGTCGCCGCGATCGCCCGTTTCACCGTCATCGGATACCACCGCCTAGTTAAGTGACCTGCTGAGAAATGACCGCTTGTGTGTGAAGGTTTGCGGATGCCGGCCCCATGGAGGTGGCGCGGCGCGCACCGGGGGCCGGCGTACGCAAACCTCCAAAGGAGGAAACCGCGGAAGATGTGGCGGGGTGGTGCGTCAGGCGCTATGGGGATTTGGACGCTGCCGGTCTTTTGCCGAGGTGGGTTGGGAGCTTTTTCGGCAGGCGATCGCGGGTGCGACGAAGCGGGTCGGTCGATTGCAAGGGGCAGAATTGGAGTTGCGCGGCGGAGATGGAACGACACGGCGACTATCGTGGGCAGCGCGACGGCGAGCATGGTCATTGCCGACCGATAGCCGGCGCAGCAGAAGTGCAGCACTGGGATGTTGCATCGAACGTGATCTGATCATGATGTGTCGATCCTGATCGCGGCGGGGGCTGCCGCGGGACGGGTGTGCGGCGAGCAGCCGCGCCGGAACCTCTCGATGATAATCATGCGACCGCCGCAGCATGGACACGGGTGCGCCAGCGGCTTGGGTTCGTCGACCTCGGCATCACTGTCATCCCTGATCTCGGGCTGTACCGCAGGCACGTCCAGTAGGCGGCGTGCATGGGCGATGCTACCGGCGCGCTTGCCGCTG
The DNA here is from genome assembly GCA_963722265.1 of uncultured Alphaproteobacteria bacterium. GTDB lineage: Bacteria > Pseudomonadota > Alphaproteobacteria > Rhizobiales > Xanthobacteraceae > Bradyrhizobium. Next base: position 1,566,869 of record CAVRKR010000009.1, read on the forward strand.
GCGAGCAGGCCGTAGTGGCGAATGCGGTGGAAGCCTTGCGGCAGGACGTGGATCAGGAATTTGCGGATGAACTCGGCGGTGGTGAGTGTCATGATCTTCTGGCGATCACGATCTTCAGCGCGATAGTCCTTCCATCGGAAGGTCACGCCGTTGCGGTCGCAGGCAATCAATCTGCTGTTGGCGATGGCGACGCGGTGGGTATAGCGCGACAGATAGGCCAGTACGGCCTGTGGCCCGCCGAATGGGCGCTTGGCATAGACCACCCATTCGACGCGGCGCAGTGGGGCGAGATACGCGGCGAACGCCTGTGCGTCAGCGAGGGCGACGTGGCCGCCGAAGAACTTCAGGTGGCCGGCTTTGTGGGCCGCGATCAGCTTCTCCAGGAACAGTCGGCGGAACAGGCGCGAGAGCACGCGCACCGGCAGGAAGAAGCCGGGCCGGCACGCCACCCAGTGCTCGCCGTCGAGCGAGATGCCGCCTCCCGGCACGATCATGTGGATATGCGGATGATGGGTGAGCGCCGACCCCCAGGTATGGAGAACCGAGGTGATGCCGACGCGGGCGCCGAGATGCCTGGGGTCGGCGGCGATGGTGATCAGGGTCTCGGCCGATGTCTTATACCGGCTCCAGAACAGCATGAATCGGCGTATTTATTACCGGAGAATGCGGTCGATGGGGGAGTTGTTTTCGGGATTTGAGGTGTGATTCGCTGTGACCATCTGATTCGGGAGGAGCAGATGGTCAAATGCAGTAAAGCCGAGGTCCGGCGGCTCCAGACGGCGCTGCGATGGAAGCTTCCGTCGACGCAGCGAGAGCGCATCCAGATGGTGCTGCTGCGCGAGGGCGGGATGACGCAGCCGGCGATTGCGGCGGCCATGGGCGTTTCGCTGAGCACAGTAAACCGCGCGCATATGGCTTACGATGACGGGGGCATCAAGGCACTCAAGCCCAGGGCGAACGGCGGACGCAAGCGCGAGAACATGACCGTGGCCGAGGAAAAGACCTTGCTGGCGCGTTTCGCCCATGCTGCGGGAGCCGGCGAGTTGTTGAACATCCACGATCTCAAGACGGCTTACGAAAAGGCGATCGGGCACCCGACCAGTGACAGCACGGTGTACAATCTGCTGCATCGGCATGGCTGGCGTAAGCTGATGCCGCGTCCGTTCCATCCCAAGCGGAACCTTGCGGCGCAAGACGCCTTTAAAAAAACGGTTTTCGTGATGCTGTAAGGAAGGCCAAGCGGGCGGCGGCCAAGCGCGGTCGTCGCTTACGTGTCATGTTCGCCGACGAAGCGCGTTTCGGACGCATGAACCGCCCGCGGCCTTGCTGGGCTCCAACTGGTGTCAGACCCGAGGTCGCCGCGCAACTCATTCGCGAATACATCTACCTATACGGCGCGGTCTGCCCCAAGGATGGAAAGTGCGTCTATCTGATCATGCCCGCATCGGATACTGCCTGCTTCCAGATCTACCTCGACGTTCTATCCAGAAAGTACCGCAGGCAACACATTCTCCTGGTCCTCGACGGTGCCCCCAACCATCAGTGCGGCTTGCTCGCGGTCCCCGACAACATCTCGCTTCTGTTCCTGCCACCCTATTCGCCGGAGTTGAACCCGAAGGAGAACCTCTGGGACGAAATCCGCGAAAAGATATTCAAGAACCTCGCCCTCAAATCCATGAACGCCGTGCATGCAAAACTCAGGGAGGCAGTTCTCTACATCGAGCGCAATCCAGAACTCGTCAAATCCATCACAGCTTTCCCTTACATTGCCAAGTCAATCTGATATGGAGGCGGTATTAAACAGGATATCGTAGATTACCGCCTTGTTCTGATACGCGATATTGCTGACCGGCGCCGGCAACGTGAAGACCAAGTGATAGTATGGCACCGGCAGTAGATCGGCCTCGCGAGCCGCCAGCCATTCCTTTGCCACAGCCCCCTGGCACTTCGGGCAGTGCCGATTGCGGCAGCTGTTGTACGAGATCTGGGTGTGTGCGCACTTCTCGCAGCGTGCGACATGTCCGCCGAGAGCTGCGCTGCGGCAGCTCTCGATCGCCGACATCACCTTGAGTTGGCCGAGGCTGACATGGCCGGCATTGGCCCGGCGCCATGCCGGGCCGTGGCCGCGAAAGATGTCCGCGACCTCCAGCAATGGACGCGACACGAGCCGCGCGTCAGGCGGGCGGTTCGGTGTCCTCCTTGAGCTTGCCCGTAATGCGATCGAGTGGGCTCACGATCTCCCGGATGATCTTGGTGGCGACACGCGTATAGAGCGCGGTGGTGTCGAGCTTGGCATGTCCCAACAAGACCTGGATCACCCTGATATCGGTGTTCTGCTCCAGAAGATGCGTCGCAAAGCTGTGTCGCAGGGTGTGCGGGGACACCTGCTTGCCGATCTCGGCCATCTGGGCCGCGGTATCGCAGGCGCGCCTGAGCTGGCGCGCCGACATCGGGTTGACCGGGTTCATTCCAGGAAACAGCCACCCCTGTGGGCGTGCCACGTTGTACCAGGCGCGCAACAGCTCAAGCAGATGCGGTGAAAGCATCACGTAGCGGTCTTTGTGGCCCTTGCCCTGTTCGATCCGGATCACCATGCGCTTGCTGTCGATGTCGGATACCTTCAGCGCAACCACCTCGGACACTCGCAATCCGGCTCCATAGGCCACACTCAATGCCACCTTGTATTTGAGCCCCGGCGCCGCATTGAGAAAACGTGCAACTTCTTCTGGGCTCAGGATGACCGGAAGCTTGCGTGGCACGTGGATAAACTGGGTATGGTTCACGATGTCGGCACGTCCAAGCGTGATCTTGAAAAAGAACCGCAGTGTCGAGATGCTTTGGTTGAGGGTTGGAACGCCGGCGCCACTCGCTGCTAGATGAAGCTGATAGCGGCGCACGTCTTCGAAGCTCGCGGTATCGGGCGAACGGCCGAGGAAAGCGGCGAAGTGCTTGACCCTCTGCACGTAGTCATGTTGGGTCTTCGGCACGAACTTGCGGATCGTCATGTCTTCGATCATGCGCCGCCGCAGCGGGCTTATGGCCTTGTCGGTCATGAGGGATGCTCCTGTCTTGGTGAAGGTTGCGAACCCCTCATCTCAAGACAGGACGCCCCGTGGCGCTATCCTATTTGCCGTGCCGCCAGCCGCGGCGCCCTACCGCGCGAGCGGTTTCGTCCGTTGGCACTCTTCGGACATGGCCCAATGTCCGATTTGAGTCCGCTAAGCGTTCAATAGCGGACCTCGCTGCAGGCATGGGCGTTGGGGAAGCTGGAAAAACGTATTAGAAAACAGTAGAAGAAACCTTCCCCAACTCCCGATCTAACCTATTGTTTTTTCAGAAAACGGGGATTCCGCCAGGGAGCGCCAAAGTTCAAAGACCGGGTTGAAGGCGCGCAGCTTTTTCCTCGAGCTGGCAAACCGCGAAAAGCTGGAATCTCACCTCACGAATTTAACGCTCGCGCGCAGAGCAGCATTGGGCGCACGGTGTCGGTGCCTCGATGCAAGACGGACATCGCTACCGAAACCGCCGCCTCCCGATTTTGACCTGAACCGGATATCAGACTGGTTCGATCCGCCTATTTCTGCCGCCTAAGATTGCCGATAGGATGTGCTCCCTTGGTCGGGGGGAACACTATGAGGCGGCGAGAGTTCATTTTCCTGCTAGGCAGCACGGTCGCCGCGTGGCCTCCAGTTGCACGTGGGCAGCAGCCGGCAAAGCCGGTTGTTGGCTTCCTGCACTACGCATCTCCAGAAACATATTCAAAGGGCTTGGAAGCATTCCGTGAAGGCTTGAAGGAAGCTGGCTACGTCGATGGTCAGAATGTGACAATCGAGTATCGCTGGGCCGAGGGCCACTATGACCGGCTGCCGGCGCTAGCTGCCGATTTAGTGCGCCGTCAAGTCACTGTGATTGCCGCCGGCGGCACCCTCGCGGCCAAAATTGCAAAGCGGACAACCACGAATATTCCGGTCGTTTTCACTAGCGGGGAAGATCCGGTTGAGGCCGGTCTGGTCGACAGCATTAGCCGACCAAAAGGTAATCTGACCGGTGTGACCTCGATTTCGCCCGTGACTGCGGCAAAACGATTGGAATTGACGCGCGAACTCCTTCCGCGCTCTCGCGCCGTCGCCATGATCATCAATCCCAACTACCCGGGAGCGGACGCGCAAATGGCAGAGATGGATGCCGCAGGGCGGGCCATCGGGATGCAAATCTGGCGAGTAACCGCCAATAATGAGCATGAGATCGATGCCGCATTCGCAACTGTTCATGAACGGAGCGTCGATGCGCTTGTGGTAGGCGTTGACGGGTTCTTCATCACGCAGCGGCATCAGTTCACAGCCCTCTCAACACGGTACGCAATGCCCGCCATCTACCCGTTTTCGGATTTCGTGAGGGCCGGCGGCCTAGTGAGCTATGGTGCAAGCATTAGCGGTGACTATCGCCAAGCCGGAATCTACACGGGGCGAATTCTGAGGGGAGCCAATCCATCCGATTTGCCGGTTATGCAACCAACTGTGTTCGAGCTGGTGATCAATCTCAAGACGGCCGAGGCGCTTGGTGTCACCGTTCCTCCCTCGTTGCTCTCCCGCGCCGACGAAGTGATTGAATGAGGTCCGTCACTTCCATTGATGGCACTTTTTCGGACCTGGCCGGTCTAGCGGTTGCGGTCGGCTCTTGAGCGCAGAACGGACATGCAATTCAGGCCGAGCCACTTTTGCTTGTGACCCCTTGCGGGCATGACCGTCGACCGTCAGGTTTGCATTAGGCTGCGAAGGACTTTGCACCGGGATTTCAATGGTGTTCCCACAGCCGATTGTCTATCGTGAGCTCATGGCGCGCCTCCTGTGTCTATCAATTGCTGTCGTTCTATCGGTGCTTTCGGTAGTCACGCAGGCTGCGCCAATTCATAAGCGGCCGGCGCCGCGCTGGCATGGCTACGGTTTCCTGCCGGGCTATCATCAGCCGCCGAGCAATAGCCAGCCGCCCTATGCTCAGAAAGATGCGTTGCGGAATATGGCGCGCCGCGAACGACGTCCTTGGTATATTGACCCCGTACCGAGCTATTACGGGTATGACGGCGACTGGCACTATTTCGGCTGGCCCGGCTTTTACGGCGGCCGCTACAATGGCGGCACGTTTGGTCCGTGCTGGACGCGGACACCTATCGGACCGATCTGGAATTGCGGCTGATCAGCCCAGCGTTCAAGGGCCGCTTGATCGACCAGAGGCTTGCGTCGCGCTAGGCCCCCGGATGGACCGATTACGCCTTCGGCTCAATCCGCCCTGCGAGCTCGCGCGCAAGGTCCTCGGCCAGATGCGCCACGATTGGGCCAAGGCCATCGCGGCCGGTTAAAAGCGCGGAGAGACCGAACCCACAATCAAGGCCATTATCGAAGTTCAGCAGGCGATCGAGGTGATTGACCGCGCGCTTGAGGAGCCCGAAGAAATTGCGGAAGAGGACGAGTTGGAACAAAAAGACGACGAATAGAGCCCGCTAGTAAGACCGGCGGACTATGCTCTTGATCGTCAAATTTGACATGTCAGCTCACTTACGATTTTTGAAAGGCATCGTAAACCAATTGCCGGAAGGCGGGCACGATGCGCCCGCGTTCCCGGTCGGTCTGCTCCATGAGAATGTAGATCATGTCGAGTTTCGGATCGATTCCGACATAGGTTCCAGAGCCACTGTCCCACTTCAATTCGCCAAGTGAGCCAGGCGACAGAGTTCTAGCATTTCCCGGATCGGTGCGGACCGCGAGACCATAACCAAAGCCAAATCCATCTCCCGGAAAATAGAAATAATCCCGCGCGACACCCGATCCCGGCCCGACGTGATCGGAGGTCATCTGCTTGAAGGCCGTCGCACTAAGAAATTGCTCGTCGCCGAGTCTTCCCCCATTGAGCAGCATCTGGGCAAATCGGGCGTAGTCGATGATCGTCGAGACCAGGCCCCCGCCCCCCAATTCCCATTCCGGATGCGCCAGACGCTCCAACTCCCTCTTTTGTAGCAAGGCATCATCCGGCAGAGGATGCGCCATCCGCTCCAGTTCAGCCCGATCTTCGAGCCTGAACTTGGTACTCGACATGCCAAGCGGTTCGAAGATGCGCAGCTTCAGAAACTCGAAAAGCGATTTTCCCGAAACGATTTCGATAACCCGCCCTAGGTGTTTAGTCCCGGCATTTGCTGGAGCGGATTAAGTTTAAATCGTTCTGGCTGGGAAGTCCAGCATTTGCAGATGTACTCGTAAGGCGTGAGGCCCTTCAGGGTCTTCAGTCGCCGAGCGTAGTTGTAGGCGTTGATGAAGTCGGCAAGGTGTGCTTCGAGCTGATGGTGTCGATCGTAATGATAGCGTTGAACGGTCGCTTCCTTGATCGTCCGGTTCATGCGCTCGACCTGGCCGTTCGTCCATGGATGCTTGATCTTGGTCAGCCGATGCTCGATGCCATTTTCCCGACAGCGCATATCGAACATATGCGTCGCGTATCTTGCTGTCGGGCCATCCGCGTAGCGCGGCGGGAAAGTGAATTGGATCCCATTGTCGGTGAGAACCGTGTGGATTTTGTAGGGGACAGCCGCGATCAGAGCTTCGAGGAAGGCTGAGGCGGAGGTCCTTCCGGTCTTCTTGACCAGTTGCACGAAGGCGAACTTGCTGGTGCGATCGATGGCGACGTAGAGGTAGAGCTTGCCTTCAGCGGTCTGCACCTCAGCGATATCGATATGGAAATAGCCGATCGGATAGGCCTTGAACTTCTTCTTCGACGGCTTGCCGCCTTCGACCTCCGGCAATCGGCTGATGCCGTGGCGCTGAAGGCAGCGATGCAGGGATGACCGCGTCAGATGCGGGACGGTCGGCTGCAGCGCATAGAGGCAATCGTCGAGCGGCAGCAGCGTATGCCGCCGGAAAGCGACGATGATCGCCTCCTCCTCGATGGAAAGGACGGTCGACTTGGCTTCTTTGGGGCCTGTCGGAAGATCGCCGACGGTCTCGCGTTGCTTCCACTTGGCGACAGTCTTCTGGTTGATCCCGTAGCGCTTGGAAAGCGCTCTCAGGCTCTCTTGACTATTTTGTATTGCTCGACGGACTGCCTCCGTCGTGGTGGCGCAGCCGTGTAAAATTTGTCCCATAGCGCATCCTTCGAATCGTGCGATAAGAATGCACCATCAAAGCCTGGGACTAAACACCT
>CAVRKR010000010.1:0-1004016 GCA_963722265.1 uncultured Alphaproteobacteria bacterium
ACGGCCGACGAAGATGGGCAATATTGTTTCGCTATCGCGCTATGATGCCGCAGGCTAGCACGCGCTAGGTCCTGTGGACACTTATCGCATCCATAGGATGATGGCGGCAAGGGTGACGACGGCCTGATAGTTCCGCGCTGTTTTCTCGAAGCGCGTTGCGACGCGCCTGAACTGCTTGAGCTTTGAGAAGCAGCACTCGACGAGATGGCGCTGGGCATAGAGATGTTTGTCGAGCGGGTATTTGAGCGCTCGTGACGGGTTGTTGGGAATGACGGCGAGCGCGCCCTTGGCGGCGATGGCTTGGCGCAGGTGATCGGCGTCATAGGCTGTATCGGCCATGACGACCTCGGCAGGAAACCCCTCGATCAACGCGGCGGCTTGCGGTGCATCGCCCTTCTGACCTGCCGTCAGCGTGAAGCGCACCGGACAACCCAGGCCTCGGACGGCCATATGTATTTTGGTGCTCAGGCCGCCGCGCGAGCGGCCGAGCGCCTGATCTTCAGACCCCCTTTTTTAGCCCCGGCAGCATGCTGATGGGCTCGGACGATGGTGGAATCGATGATCAGATATTCGAAGTCCGGATCATCGGACATCGCCTCGAATATCCGATACCAGACGCCCTTGATGCTCCACCGGCTGAAGCGCCGGAACACGCTGTTCCAATCGCCAAACGCTTCCGGAAGATCACGCCAAGGAGAGCCCGTACGCACGATCCAAAGCACGCCCTCCACGAACATCCGGTTGTCGCGCCCGGTGGAGCCTTTCTGATCAGGCCGACCTATAATCAGGGGCGCCATCCGCTCCCAAGCCACGTCGCTCAAAACCAAACGATCCATCACACCCAAGGCCGCCTCCTCAAAAGCAGCCTTGAATCTGATTTGCTGATAAAAGGGAATCCTTAGAGTCCACAGAACCTAGAACCCGAGAATATGCGGCCGCCTGCGATTTAGCGCTGCGCCCATAGGGGGAGTTTCCGATGCCGCGGTCGTCCCTTTGCCCTCAATCCCGGGGGGCGGTGCGATGTCCGTAATTGGAGGTGGAGCGGAAGTGGCTGACAGGGGGTCAAGGTGGCGCGATTGACCCACACCGGAAGTACGACTAAACGACCCGCGCCATGTTCCCGAATTGGTCCAAGATCACAATATGTTCCTATGGGGTAGCGGGTACTGGCCTGTTTCGACCCCCTAGGAGCCCGTCCAGATAGGTATCGCGACCGATCATTGTTGCAGGTTAGCCAGCTCAGGCTGCCTTTGCGAGGGTGAACAGCTTCAGCAGGTTGTGGGTGGTACAAATCATGGCCCATTCGGCACGCACTTTCTCGACGCCTCGCAACAGGAACTGGCGGAAGCCGCGTGCTTGTTTGATCTGTCCGAACACCGGTTCCACCACTTGCTTTCTCAACCGGTAGGGCGTTTCGAAGCCGCCATCGTCGATCTTCTTTCGCATCTGTTGGGTCAACGGTCCGCCAATTTTTTCGTTCACGGCGGTCGGGTGCTTGGCGCGTCCGGGCGCGACATAGCCGTCGATACCGTGGGCTTCGAGCGCTTCGAGATTGGCTTCACTGCAGTAGCCGGAGTCCGCTGAGGCCTGCTCCGGCTTGCGGCCGAGATTGTTCTCGATGGCCTTGATCAGGGGCACCAGCTGGCCCTGATCGTTGCCGCACTGCGTCAGTTCGTGCGCGACGATGATCTGGGCGCCTGCGTCGACGGCGGCCTGCGCGTTATAGGCCTGAACGAAGCCATCCTTCGACTTCATGATGCGGCTTTCCGGATCGGTGAAGTTGCGTTGCGACTTGGGGTCAGGTTGGTCCGATGGCGGCGCCGCCGGTTTGCCCGGCTTCTTGCGGCCATCGGCCTGGCGCTGCTGTTCCTTTTCGGCCTCGATGCGGCGCTCTTCCTCCGCCGCCAGCCGGGCCTCGGCCTCCAGCGCCGCCATCGCCTGCTGGATCTTCGCCAGCCGTTTCTGCTTGTCGCCGGCCCAGTCCGGCATCTCGTCGCCGCGCTTGTCCTTGCCGAAAGTCTCGTCCTCTTCGGCATCCGCCGCCTCGGCGGCCGCCAGCATGCGAGCGACCTCGGCTTTCAATTCCGCCTCGCGTTTCTTCATGCGCTCATAACTCATCGCTTTATGTTTCGACGCGTTCGCTTTGATCTTCGTGCCATCAAGCGCGACATGGCCGAGTTTGACCAGCCCTGCGGTCTCGCACAGCTTCAGAACCTGCAGGAATAGCGCGCCGAGCGCCTTCAAATGCCGCTTGCGGAAGTCGCTGATCGTACGAAAATCCGGCGGATCGAGCGCCACAATCATCGCAAAATCGTTCCGCTCGCGGCAGGCCCGGGCAACCCGCCGCGACGAATACAGCCCACTCGCATAGCCGTGCAGCAGAAGCGCCACCATCATCCGCGGGTCAAACGGCGGCTGCCCGAGCCCGCTCACATAGCTGCCCGTGATCTCCTTGAGATCGAGGCTCTCCCGCACCAGCTCAACGATAAACCGCGAGACATGGCCTTTCGGCACGAAGTCCTGCACATTCGGCGGCAGAAGCAGCGTCTGATCGATATTCCAGGGGCGAAAATACTTGCTCATAGCCCAAGCTTGAATCAAACTCGCTCAGAATTGAACAGGGACTATTCGGACAGGCTCCTAGTCTTACTGCGTCATAAAATTTTGTACTTCGGCAGGTTCCTGATCGGAGCGGCGCAGCACGGACATCGCGGCAAGTTTTTGACGAGGGCGAGAACGAGCCGTCGGCGCATGGTCGCAATCGAGTTTGGAATGTGCCGCTCGGGCCGCAGCGGTGGAGCCTCTGGGTCTGTAACCTTTGGGAATGGCAGGCGCCTGGAGCACCGCGGTGGAACGAGGTGCTGAGGGGGGAATTGTCTCCCTTTCGGAGATCAGGAATCCGTAGGCCGCGATGCAGAGTGTGGCGTGATGGTGGAAGCCGCGCCATCCTCGCCCTTCGAAATGCCCGAGCCCGACCTCCTGCTTGAGCTCCTGATAATCGCGCTCGATGCGCCAGCGTAGCTTGGTGAGATCTACCAGGTTGCCGAAGGTGATATTTTGCGGAAGCGTCGAGAACCAATATTTTGTCGGCTCGGCCTCACCTTTCGGCCACTCGATCAACAGCCATTCTTCCGGGCGGCTCTTGGTAAGATTGTAATCGCGATGGGCGACACGGATACGCAACCGGGCAAAGCGCGAGGACAACTGTTCGGCCGAGCCTTCGCGCCACGCGATCTTGCGCCAGGCTTTTGCCGGCAAGCCCAAAGCAAGCTCCTTGACTGAGGTCGGCCGATGATTGCGATCGCGCCGTATCAACTTCGGCGGACGTCCGTGGCCCGACCAGGTTTTGGGATGCAAGGGCGCCATGCCCGGCGCCCATACCGTGGTGTTCGGCAAGATGCCGGCCACATAGGTCAACCCCAGTGCGCTGATGCTGCTGCGCAGTTCCGTGTTGCAGCCATATCCGGCGTCCATCAGCACCACACCGAGCGGCAGGCCGGCTGTACTGGCCGCACGGATCTGCTCGAGCGCGATCTCGGGCTTGGTCCTGAAGCGGATATCCCCGGGCACGCCTGTCTTGCGCCGGCGTTCATCGTCCGCCGCCCACTGTTCCGGCAAATACAGGCGATACCCCACCGGCAGGCTGGCGTGGCGATTGGCAATCGATAGCGACACCGCGACCTGGCAATTGTCCTGCTTGCCGAGTTGACCACAATACTGCCGTGCCACCCCTACCGAATGCCGGCCCTGTTTGGGGAAACCCGTGTCGTCGATAATCCAGGCCTCGATCTGCCCATGGCGCAAGATCTCCGGCAGGACCATCTCGCGCACCTTGGCCAAGACCTTCTCGTCCGACCAGCGCCCTTCGCCGACAAAATGCAGGAGTGATTGATGCTGCGCTGCCGTCCGCTCAGGTGCGGTCATCGCCGCCATAGGCTCTACGCTCTTGCGCTCGCATGGCATCATCAGCCCAACGCAGTAATCCCGCAGCGGCCGGGCACGGTCCGCATGGCCGATCATGCTCACAAGTCCCTCGACATATGCTTCAAATCGCGATGCACTGTCAGCCACTATTGGGTGATCCATCTCAGCTCCTCATGCCGAAAACCGAATTCCCAAAATTATCAAGGATCCCAAGCTCCCAAAATGCGACTTTCTGACTCAGTAAGACTAGGGGAAAGGACGATATTCTTGCCTTTCGCAGTCGTCTAGTATGACCGACATTCTTAATCCCTTGTAGGCGTTGTCATCGAAGAACACGGCATAGGTACGAACCCGATGATATTTTGATTCCACCCCGCGTATGCACAGGAAAAAGCGGCCGGGGCCGTGATCAGTTTGGCGCAAGCCCGATATCTCTATGGGGTCGATGAGCTTTGCATCCGTCGCGGCTGTTTTAATTCCTGCGCCTAAGGCTGCCATGGTAGGCATCGACGGAGGGACATAGACAACGGGCGGCATCTGCACGCCAGGCGAGCACGCCGCGAGCATGAAACAGAACGGCACCGTAACGGACACTCGCATTGTGCCCCGTCACATCAGAGTGGGATCTATCAACTAACTAAGTCTGATGAAATAGAACACTAGGGCTCAAATGCGGCGGTAACCTAGCTATTGGCTGAAAAGCGGCCCCATCCTAGCCAAGCCCCCGCTGTTCAAAATATTGGAGCGCTAGCATTCAAGCCTCTCTCGGCTTTGGCGAGATTCTGTAGACCTTCTCCGGCTAATCTCAGAAACGCCAGGAACAAGCGCCGAGGCAATAACCACCGCTAGAAATACCGCAGCTAAGATGTTATCGCTCCCCCGCAACCATCGCTTTGTGGGTCTACCGGCACTTCGAATGGCGTCAATTCGCAAATCCCGAAAAGTCGTGATTGTGAGCCAACACTACGCTCCAGACCCTAGTACGACCGCCAGCATAATCACCACCATTGCGACACATCTTGCAAAGACTTTTGAAGTATTGGTTCTTTCCGGGACATCGGGTGCCCCTCCCCACACTCCGCAGAATGCCGATCAACCAATTGTCGTAGAGATTAAAAATTCAATACCTAGAAAAACAGCGCTGAAGAAACGCGCGCTGTTTGAAACAATCTTTGCGATGCGAACGTTCATCGCACTTCTCACAAGATTGAGCCGAGGCGACGTCGTCCTGACTGTCACAGCACCGTTTATCTTGCCGTATGCAGTGACGGCGGCCGCTCGAATTAGGCGAGCTCAAACGATTCTGATCTTGCACGATCTCTATCCGGACGTTCTGGTCATGGCCGGGCTTTTGCAGCCAACATCGATTGCAACCAAGATTATTCGCGTAGGCAAACGGACTTTTGTTTCGAGCTTTGAACACCATCGTCATCATTGGACGCGATATGGAAGATCTTCTGATGCGCTATAAGGGGATGACTCGCGACAAGATCATTTTCATTCCGAATTGGGCTACGCTAACCCCCGGCGTCCGGCCCATCGCATCCGGTAATGCTTATCGCAGTCAATCTAACGCTGCCTTAGTAGTCGGGCTTTCCGGCAATCTTGGTTTTACGCATGATCCTGACGTCGTATTTGATGCGGCTTTGCTGTTGCAAAATGACCCGAGCATCCATTTCCTGCTCTCAGGTTGGGGAATGGGCTTCGAACGCCTCAAGGCAAGGCAAGTCGAGGCAGCCCTTACCAACATCACCCTAGTCGATCGGGTGCCCGAGGAAAAGCTCGAGGAATTTCTTTCAGCCGCTGATATCTGGATCATTCCCTATCGTAGGAATGTTGCCGGCGTATCGGTTCCCAGCCGATTCTATAACCTCCTCGCCGTAGGGCGCCCGGTGCTGATTATCTCCGAACCCGATGCCGAAGCCGCTTTAACCGTGAAGGAAGATGGTCTTGGCTGGGTGGTGACCCCGGGCGATGCACGCGAACTGGCTGCCACGATAAAGATCGCGTCTGGCGAGGAAATCAGATTGAAGGGCGCACGCGCGGCTGAAAAGGCGATACAATTCAGTGAAGGCAGCGCACTGATAAAATATCAGAACCTTGGTGCGAGAGGCTTTTAAGAGAGCGCGAAACCGAAACTGTATAAACGCCTGTTTGTCAAACCTTGTGGTATTCGCGAAACCATTTTGCAAATCGTCCGATGCCATCTTCAATCGTTGTCACGGGCCTGAACCCGACGTCGCGGGCCAGATCTTCGATATCGGCATAGGTTGCCGGCACATCCCCGGGCTGCATCGGCAGCATTTCTTTGATGGCGGTACGACCGAACTCCTTCTCAAGCAAGGATACCACATGCATGAGCTCTTCGGGACGGTTGTTGCCGATGTTGTAAATCTTCCACGGCGCGGCGCTGGTCGCGGGATCGGGCTTATCGCCCGACCAGGCCGGATTTCCCTGTGGCGGACGATCCATAAGCCGCACGACCGCCTCGACGACGTCATCGATGTAAGTGAAGTCCCGGCGCATGTTGCCGTGGTTGAACAGCTTGATCGGCTTTCCCTCGAGGATGGCTTTCGCAAAAATAAACATCGCCATGTCCGGGCGACCCCAGGGACCATACACCGTAAAGAATCGAAGACCCGTGGCTGGAATGCGATACAAGATGGCTATAGGCGTGCGCCATCAGCTCGTTGGCCTTTTTCGATGCGGCATAAAGGCTGATCGGGTGATCGACATTGTCCTGCACCGAAAACGGCAATTTGGTATTGGCGCCGTACACCGAGGATGAGGATGCAAACAGAAGATGTTTGCAATCGTTGTGGCGGCACCCCTCCAGCACGTTCATGAAGCCTTCGATATTCGCATCAATATAGGCATGGGGGTTTTGCAGCGAATAGCGAACGCCGGCCTGCGCCGCGAGATGAATCACCACCGGAAAGCGGTGCTGCGCGAAGAGCGACTTTCGTTGCACGCGCGATTTGCCAGATCGAGCTTCACAAAGGTGAAATTGGATTGGCGCTTCAAGATGTCGAGGCGCGCTTCCTTGAGTTTTGGATCGTAATAGTCGTTCAGACTATCGAGGCCGACGACCTCGCGGCCGGTCGACAACAGACGTTGTGCAACATGAAACCCGATAAAGCCGGCGGCTCCGGTGACCAGTATCGCGTTGTCCGTCATCCTTTTTCCGGTCCCGCGCTCACAGCCGCCACAACTCGATTCCGGCCGGCTTCGAGCCTCGATCGAGTTTCATCTTTACATCCAAAACGAGACCCGCGCCGCCGACTAAGAGCTTTTGAACAAGCGGCCAACCGCCATCGAGATAGCCCTCATGTGCGACCGCCAGAATGACGGCATCGGCCGGCCGCAGCCCTCCCAATTCAGTCAGCGTGATACCATATTCGTGCCTAGCGTCCGCAGCATTCGCCAAGGGGTCGTGCACCTGAACCTGGAGACCGAATGATTCCAGCTCACGGACAATATCGACCACGCGAGAGTTGCGCGTATCCGGCACGTCCTCCTTGAACGTCAAACCAAGTATCGTGACAATACCCCCCGTGCCCTTCTTGCGAAGCAGACCCCGAACACATTCCCGTGCGACGCGCTGACCCATGCCATCGTTGATCCGACGGCCGGCCAGAATGACTTCGGGGTGATAGCCCGCCTTCTCGGCACGAAAAGTCAGATAATAGGGATCAACGCCAATGCAGTGGCCGCCGACCAGGCCCGGCTGGAACGGCAGGAAATTCCATTTTGTCCGCGCCGCCGCCAACACGTCGCCGGTGTCGATATCGAGCGCCTGAAAGATCAGCGACAATTCGTTCATGAAGGCGATGTTGAGATCGCGCTGGGTATTTTCGATGACTTTCGCGGCTTCCGCGACCTTGATCGAGGGCGCGCGGTGAATGCCGGCCTTCACGACCGATCCGTATACCTCAGCCACGATGTCGAGGGTTTCGCGGATTCTGCGCCGAAACAACTTTTATAATCAATTCAAAGCGATGCTGTTTGTCGCCCGGATTGATGCGTTCGGGCGAATATCCGACGTTGAAATCAGACCCGGCCTTGAGACCGGACATCTGCTCGAGGATCGGCATGCATTCTTCTTCTACCGCGCCGGGATAGACCGTCAATTCATAGACGACGATATCACCCTTCTTGAGCACGCCCCCGACAGACCGCGATGCAGCCATCATCGCACCGAGATCGGGCCGGTGCGCGTCATCGATCGGGGTCGGCACGGTGACGATGTAGAAATCCGAATGCCCGCGATCGCCGTCGGGTCCGCTCGAAAATGTCAGCGATTGATGGCGAAGGTCGTCGGCCTCGACTTCTCGCGTGCGATCATATCCCTCACGCAGTTCCTCGATCCGGGTCGCGTCCACATCGAATCCGACGACAGGCGTTCCTCCGCGGGCAAACGCGGCCGCCACAGGTAGTCCCACATAACCCAAACCGATCACCGCTATCTTTCGTCCATGTGACATCGAATGATATTCCAGGCTTTCGCGACCTTAGCTAACGCCATTGCGCCATGTGTTTAGCCGCCGTTACACAAGTATCGCAAGGGGCGATCGGATCGGGATGTCCCGACTTTTGCCGGGTTGCCCCAGAGAGCAGAAATCCTTTGGCGCGGCCGGACGTGGATTTATCGGTCAGGCTGAGCTGAACCTTAGCCCGCCGGTGGCGCTCCGCACCAGCAGTCGGACCAGGCTTGCGCCATCAAGACGTTCCATAACCACGAGCCGTGGTTATGTCCGCCGTGCAGATGTTGCGACCAGACAGCACCGACGCGCTTGGATTCGAACCACCCCTGGCGGTCGAGCCGCTCCGGTGCGAGCAAATCGGCGGCCCACCCTTTCAAAGGCCCGCGGAGCCATTCGTCCAGAGGGATGCTAAAGCCCGTCTTCGGTCGATCGACTAATCGCCTCGGAACGTGGCGGTCGAGCACCTTTCGCACCAACCACTTACCCTGCCCCTCTTTCACTTTCATTTCCGCCGGCACCCGGCAGCTGAATTCCACAACATCCCTGTCGAGAAACGGCATGCGCGTTTCGAGGCTGACCGACATCGCCGCGCGATCAACTTTCTGGAGGATGTCGTCGGTCAGATAGCTCAGGGCATCCGAAAGCGTCATTCGATCCAGGGCATCGAGGGGTTGACTGACGTCGGCCATTTGCCGGGCGAACCAGCTCTCCGGTTCGCGACCTCCAAAGATTACGCTCGCGGGTTCATCCTCAAACGAGGTCAGCACCCGGTACGTTTCGTCGAAATTCCGCGCGCTCATCATGCGGCCGACTTTTGCGAGCTGGTCACCGGCACGCACAGTTCGCCAGCGACCTGACACCCTGCCCGCGAAATGCCCTACCATGTTGGCCGGCTCCGGCGCGATCGCCCGAATCGCTGCCGCCAGCATCCGCTTCATTGGAACGGGCAATGATCCGAGCCGGGCATGCAGACGTGCGCCCCAGACGTGCCGATTATATCCGCCGAAGAGTTCGTCTCCCGCGTCACCGGAGAGTGCAACCGTGACGCTGCGCCGCGCCAGCGTCGCGACCAGGTGGGTCGGAATCTGCGAAGAATCGGCGAACGGCTCATCGTACATCCGTGCAAGCTTCGGAATCACATCGCGCGCATCGGAAGGCGCGACGATCAACTCGCTATGGTCAGTGCCGAGATGTCGGGCTATCTCTCGCGCGTGAATCGCTTCATTAAATGCCCCTTCCGCGAAGCCGATCGAAAACGTTCTGATCGGTCGCGCAGACTGCACCTGCATCAGCGCGACGACGGTCGAGGAATCGATGCCGCCGGACAGAAACGCGCCTACAGGCACATCGGAAAGCAACTGGCGATCGATTGCCCTTGATAATAATCGCTCCAATTCGGCCGTGGCTTCCGCGGGATCGGTCAAACGGGCGCATTGTCCGGCCAGCACCCGCTCGCGCATCGACCAATAGGCCACCGGCTGCGGCAGATCACCCGCTCCGGTGGAGCGGGACAACTTCACGCTCGAGCCTGAGGTGAGCTTTCTGATCCCTTGCCAGATGGTCCAAGGAGCCGGCACATACGAATAACGCATGAACGCCGTCAACGCATCGCGGTCGACAGTCCCGCTCCAGCACGGATGGGCCGCAAACGCCTTCAGCTCGGACGCAAAAACAAGATCAGGCCCGATCCACCCGTAAAACAGCGGCTTTTCGCCGAACCGGTCCCGGCACAGCGTGAGCGTCTTGTCCCGCGAATCCCAAATCGCAAACGCAAACATTCCATTGAACCGTTGTAGCGCGCCCTCGACGCCCCAGCAGCGCACGGCGTAGAGCAATGTCTCAGTGTCGGAATGCCCCCTCCAGTTCGGTGCCTTGCCAGCCGCCTCCAGTTCGGAACGGATCTCCAGATGATTGTAGATTTCTCCGTTGAATGTAACCGTGAAGCGCCCGCAATCGCTATGCATCGGCTGCGCACCAGCCGCGGTGAGATCTAACACCGACAATCGCCTATGTCCAAACACAATGCCGGCGACACGGTCAGCCCAGATGTTGCTCGCGTCGGGACCGCGATGGGCCAGGGTCGCAGTCATTCGCGACACACAATCTTCGATCGCCGCCTGATCATCGCTTGTTCTCAAAATGCCCGCAATTCCGCACATGGCGATTACCTTCTGTCCGGAGCCGCGAGCAGGTCGTAAACCTGCTGCATGCGTTGCGCGTATGTATGCTTGGTTCGGACAAGCTCATAGGCCGCATCCGCCACGTGCTGCCGCCTTGCCGGGTCGCGAAAGGCTGCAAGCACTTCGTCGATGTTCGAAAAATCGGGCTCAAGTGCCAGATAGTGCTCGTTGGCCCGGAAGATATCGTTGAAGCGGCCACGAAACATGATCTGGCAGGTCTTGGTGCCCGCGGCATCGAAATGCCGGGAGCTGATGCACTTACCGTAGAATTGCAGGACGCGGGCGGTCCGCGAAAAATTGCTCGAAGATATCCTTCGGATCGAGCTGTTCGTTGATCAGGGCTTCGTGCCGGATCGGGCCTCCTCGCATGACGTTGCGCAAGACCGACCTCATCCACCACGGCAACCGATGGCCAAGCCGCCGAAATGCAGAATCGTTGCGAAGCACTATACCTCTGATTTGTTTTGAAAAAACGTAATCGCGGATGGCGTTGACGGTGGCGTCGTCGCGCTCGAGAAACCAGCTCCCTGCCTCGGTGGCGACAGTCGCCTTGCATTGGTTGAGGTAGTCCGCCCATCCCTTGCGATCGAGCCGCTCGTCGGATATTTCGACCTTAAGGCCGTGGGCCGATCCATTGTCGCCGAACCACTGCAGCAGGCGGTTGCGGTCGTCGTCGCCGAGGTGGGGAAGATAACGGACTGCACGTGCGCCGACATCAAGCGCGCGGTCCTCAGACGCTCTCGTCGGCTGATATGCGACGGGATTCAAAGCATGGGGAATTCCGACCACTTCCCTGACGGCAACATCGTCAAACAGATATTTGCCGGCTTCAAGCGGAAGTTGTGTGGCAATGTATTCGGGCTTCAAGAACCGTCAACAACCTCCGCTTGTCGGCGATTGGAGATCCCGGAAGATTGACCTCATTGCCGACGAAGGTCAGCAGTGGCACGCGGCGACTTGTGAACGCCTCGAGGTGCGGCTCCAGATAGATCGACGTGTCGCCATTGGTGGAATGAAGCAGCACAACGGCGTCAACCTCGCGCAACAGCTTGGGAAGATGCGCTCTGGCGTTGGCCGCTACGATATTGAGCCGGAGGATGTCAAATTGCGGCGCTGTCGCGAAGGCATCGAGCCAATCGTCGTAATACGACAGCCGGTCGGTATATTGCGCATATCCCATCAGGATGCGCATTCGGCTACCGCTCGGTGCCACCGCCGTCACTTCTTGAGCAGCTGCGTGATCCGATAGGCGGCACGGCCGTCGCCGTACTCATCGATCTCGCGACGCTCGGCGAAGTCAGGGCCGTTCCACAAACGATTCCATCCGTGGCTGACGGTTTCAACCCACTCCGTTTCGCCGCGCATGGTGATGCACGGCACGCGATGAAAATACGCTTCCTTCTGCAAACCTCCGGAATCGGTGAACACAGCACAAGCCCCCTGCAACAACCTGGCCATATCGAGATAGCCGACCGGTTCGATCACCCTGAGCCCGCGCAAGGCAACTCCCACGCGTTCGGCATATTGCCGCGTGCGCGGGTGCAGCGGAAAGACGACCGGATTACTCTCGCCTTGCTTCTGCAAATATGAGACAATGGCTTGCAGGCGCTCGGCGCTGTCGGTGTTTTCGGGCCGATGAACCGTTGCAACAGCGTAGCCCTTGTGGCTGAGCTCCAGTTTTTCGAGGATGTTGGACGCTCTCTCGGCGCGGCCTGCGGCGAACAGGGTCGCATCGTACATCACGTCGCCGACGTGATGTACACCCTCATGGATTCCCTCGCGACCGAGACTTTCGACCGCCGTCCGCGTCGGGCACAAATGCAAGGTCGAGACGTGATCGGTCAGCACGCGGTTGACCTCCTCGGGCATACGGCGGTTGAACGACCGCAAACCGGCTTCGACATGGGCGATCGGAATATGCAACTTCGCGGCCGCAAGCGCGCCGGCCAGCGTGGAGTTCGTATCGCCGTAGACGACAACCCAGTCAGGCTTTTCGGCGATCAGCACGGGCTCGATCGCAGCCAGCATTCGTCCGGTCATCTCGCCATGCCCGCCGCCGTGGATATCCAGCATGTGAGCCGGCGGTGGAATGTCGAGTTCGTCGAAAAAGACATCCGACATGTTCTGGTCGAAGTGCTGCCCTGTATGGATCATCACCTCTTCAAGACCGTCGATTTCACGGATGGCGCGGCTGACCGCGGCCGCCTTAATGAACTGCGGCCGGGCGCCAACAATGCTGAGTACCTTGCGTGTCACCTGGCGTAGGCCCTGACCTGCGGGACGAAACGGACGTGCTGCACCATGCAGCGCAGGATGCGTTCCCTGTTTTCACGCGTCCACGCGATGGTCTTTTCAAGTCCATCCTGGTGCTTGACACTGGCCACAAATCCAGAGATTCTCGGCAGCTTTGGAGGGATCGCCGAAGCGCTGACCGGAACGATCCCAGTCCCGTGCCGGCGCCAACGCGATCGGCGTCGTATTTCCCGTAAGCGAGTTGATACGTTCCGCCAATTCGCGGATCGTTGTTTCAACCCCTGAGGCGAGATTGTAGATTTCGCCGGGATTGCCGCGGAGCGCGCAAGCCATCAGGCCTCGCGCCATGTCTTCGACAAAGATGAAATCGCGGGTCGCGATGCCGCCGTTCTCGACCGGCAATGCCTCGCTGTTGAGTGCCTTCCACACGAAGGTCGGCGTGACATTGCGCCAGACGGTGTGAATGGTTCCCCGCCAGCGTCCGGCACCCAGGATTTCGCCAGGTCCGTAAACGTTCTGAAAGCGCGCCTTGACGAATGGCAATTTGTGGCGAGCAAAATAATAGTTGCCGTACATTTCGCCTATCAGTTTCGAAATCGAGTACGGGCTGTCGTGATACAGCGAAACCGGAGCATCCTCCTTGGTGGCACTGGCGCCATCGAAGGTCTTCTCTGCCACCGCGCAGCCGGCGGCCGCATAGACGACCTTGCGCAGCGACCGCATGCCCTTCAGCCGCTCGAACAGCTTCAGCGTCGTGATCGTGTTGTTGTCGTGGTCGGCGAGCGGGTCGGCAATCGACGATTGATTGCCGTGATAGCACGCCAGATGGAAGACGAAGTCGAGATCGGCCGGCAGCTTCTCGAGAACGGCATCCTCGGCAATCGACCCGAGCCGAAAGTCAATGTCATCGCCTTCGGGTACGTTCGAGATGTCGGCGGAAAGCAGATTGTCGACAATGACGATCGCGCCGGGCGCTGTTCACGAAGCAACCGCACGAGGTTCGAGCCGACAAATCCCGCGCCCCCAACCACGAGAATATTGGCGCCGCCAAAGTTGTTGTCAGCCACGATATCAGGCCTTCCTTACTAAGGGTTGCTTAACGAGCTCGCGTATCATGCGTCGTTCCGCACGGAACGGAGAGATGAACGAGCAAAGCAATTCCGAACACGCACTTTACCTCGGGGTAAGGCAGACAGCAGACTGGGGACCATCAGGTCTTCTTTGCGATAACAGTAATGCCCGCAGGCTCTTCGATCAGTCGTTCAATTGTCAAACTCAGATCGGCGCACCAGCTACGAACATCTTCGACGGTTTGTCGATGAGCGTTCGCCGGGCCGTACCAGTCGAAATTCGTGTGATTCATTCGTCCATGGAGAATTCCGGGCGGTAATACGCTTTGAAAATATGCCAGTAGAAAAGCCGTTGAATATTGATCTTTCCGGCCGGTATTCCGAGCAAATCAACAGCTTCAGGCACGTCGACCTCAAGGTTCAAGTCGCCGAGCATCTTCCCGAACTTTGTCAACGGATATAGCGCGTTCCACTTCTCGTCCGGGCTCAGAGTCATCAATTTTTCCCGGATATAGTCATCGGTAAATTCTCGGATCGGGGATTTTTTCCGATAGACATAAAACAGAAACCGGCCCGTTGGCTTCAGCTTGGTCGTCAAATGCCGCAGAGCCAACTCCGTCGAAGTCTGTGTGGTGCAGGGTTCCCTCGGCGAGGATGACGTCAAAACTATTGTCCGGCACCTTAAGGTTCGTCATGTCCCCCTGCTCGAATCGGCCGGGCAGCGCCCTTTCTTCGAAACGCCCTGCAGCAACCTGATACGCGTCAGAAATGTCAATCCCAAGGTAATCAATCTTATGCAAGATGGATTCAAACATTTCGATAGCGGACAGTCCGGCGCCACAACCGGCATCAAGGACCTTTGGATGATCACCATATTCCTTCCACCACTCTGCATTCGCGACGTTGCCGTATCGCTCAAGCAGCCACGCCTTGGTCATTGCCCGGGTTTCCGGCGTGTCAAAGCCCGATTTCTGATTCCATTGAAATCCAAACGAATCTGCCGTTTGCTTTTGAGATGCCTTTATCATTGATTGCCTCCGATAGACGCCACGGGACTACTCGGATCCCATAAATTTCGCACCCCTACTGACAAAATCGTTGCGCCACAAAGCTTCTGTTCCACAATCGTATTCAGACTTTATGCGCGATCGGCTTGACCGCCCGAATATTCAAATTCCAGCCCATGGCCCGCGACGGCCAGCACTGGCTTGAAGGAGGGAAATATCTTTCGGCAATCCGTGCCAGCGGCGGCAGCATCAGGAACTGGCGCCAACTCAACTGAGTCAGCATGAACTCGATTCCATTGAACTTCGAGAAGAGGATCGCCGCATCCTTCCGGCTATAGACGAGCGCCAGAGGGCATTCGTCACCGTCGTTCATGTTCAGCGCCTGCTGCTGGGTTTTGCCGCGCAAACGGGGATCAAACAAACGCCGCAAGCGCAGCAAAACGAGATTCTTCCAGCTGTAGCGATGGTAAAGCATTGCGATCAGCCGGCCACCCGGTTTGAGCACCCGGTAGATCTCATCGACGGTCGGTTGCGGGTTCGAAATGTGGTGGAGCACACCCATCGAACAGACAATATCGAAACAATCATCCGGATACGGCAGATGTTCGCCGTCGATCTGGACAAACCTCCCGGTGAGACCATTAAGCGCAAACCGCTTGCGGCAGAGATCGATGGCGGTCGCGGTGAGATCGACGCCGGTGACCTCGGCCCCGTTGCGCGCATATTGAAAAAGGACGTAACCATTGCCGCAGCCGACATCGAGAACTTTCAGGCCACGCGCCGATGAATAACCATGGATTTTTTCGGATAGCGCGTAGGGCTCGCAGCCGTCGTCTTCGCGCATGGTATCAAAGGACCGAAAATATTCCGCCGTCCCCCATTCGGCGGCGATGCCCGCCGCTGCCACCGGGTTCTGCTCCCAGAAATGCTTCACGCTTTCGATTTCGATCTCGCTGCGGTCGCGGGTTTGCATTTTCACCTCAACCCCTCGCCGCCAGATGGCTGTAGACATCGCTCACACCATGCGCGTCATACCAGGATAGCATGCGTCTCATGGTTTTGGAGAATGCGACCTTGGCCTTCCAGCCCAGGGTTATCGTCGTCTGCGAGGGATCTGGAACGACCGTCGGCACATCGTCATCGCCGACCGGAACGACCTTGACCGTGGGGTCCGGCGGCAAGCCGAGATGGGCGCGAACGAAGTCATAGACGTCCTTGATCGAACGGCCCTCGCCGCTCGATACGTTGAAAATTCCGCTCGGCGCTTTCCGGTCCATGACGAGATCGACCGCGCGGAGAAAATCACTCATATCGAGAAAGTCGCGGCGGGCGTTGGTGCAGAAGCAGGCTTGGCCAGCCTTGAGCCGCTTGTAGAATGTCGGAATCGGCCCGATAGCGAGCCTCGGCCCGCAGACGTTCGCAAGCCGCAAGGATGCAAACGGAACCCCACTCATCGCAAGATATTGCTCGCCGGCCACCTTGGAAATGCCGTAGCTCGTGAATGGCCGAAGCGGATGATTGACCGGGATCGGAGAGGTCTCGGGTCGACCATAGCAAAGCACGGTCTGGAAGTTGACGATGCGTTCGACTACGCAATTGCGCGCAGCGTCCACGACATGAATGGTGCCCAGGACATTTGTCGCCGCGTCTTCCTGCCAGTTGGTCGGGTCTTTATAGGAAGCCGCCGAATGGATGATATGCGTTGGTTTGAATTGATCGAATGCGCGCGTCACCATCTCGCGATCGGCGACAGATCCCTCAATCAGCGTCAGGCCTTTGAGCGCGGGCACGACCTCGTGCTTTCCGGTTGCGAAGTTGTCGATGACGAGAATCTCGTGGCCTTGCGGCAGCCAATGCTCGATCAGGTTCGAGCCGAGGCATCCGGCGCCACCGGTGATCAAAATGCGCATATCAACACTCTCGGGTCAGGACCGCGCGACCTTGAGGTGTGTGTAGCCCCCCTGCACGCCTTCCTTCTTCCAGCGTTCGACGGCTGCCTCCGCGATTTTCGCAAGCGGCGTGAATTCGACCGCGCCGAAATCAGCGAATGTCCGTGACGGATCCAAGAGGATCGACGCCGCATCGTCCTTGCCCAATGGCTTGACCTCGGGCTCGGGGTAGTCATTCAGCTTCATGGCGCCGACGACCGCATCGTACAATTCGCGGATCGCAACGTCCTTGCCCGAGGAGAAATGGTAGGTGCCGTGACCGGTGCCATCCGCCGCGCGTACGACCACGCGCGCCAAGTCCTTCGCGTAACAAAAGTCGCGACGCGCTGGCGTCACAAAGCATTTTTTTCCAGCCGAGAGTCGCTCGAAAAAGATCGGAAGCGGACCGGAAACGTTACGCTCGCCGATAACATTGGCCAGCCGGAATGTCACCCAATCGACCCCGGAAAATTGCACATAGTGCTCGCCGGCCGTCTTCGAGATAGCGTAACTGGAATTGACCGGATCAATCGGGTGGTCGAGCCTGATTGGAGATTGCAGCGGCTTGGTGCCATAGCACAGCGCGGTCTGGAAGTAGATCAGACGCAACACGCCATGGACCTTCGATGCCTTGGCAAGGTTTGCGGTGCCGGCGGCGTTCACCAGTGCGTCCGTGCCCCAATCGTCGGGATCCTTATAGGATGCCGCGGTATGAATTACGACTTCGGGCTTGAACTCGCTGAAAAGGCGCTCGACGACCGCGGCATCCGTGATGGTGTCTTCGACAAGCCGAAGGTTTGCGTGCGGTGTAAGATTGTCCCGTCGACCGGTGGAATAATTATCGATGCAGAGAACATGCTCACCCCTCGCGAGCAGCATGTCGATGACCGTCGATCCAACTTGCCCGGCGCCGCCGGTTACGAAGACTTTCATGGAGGTCTATCCTTGATTGAGAGCCTTACACCTTGACCATTGCTTTAAACTCACTTGCCCGGTCATGAAAGCGCTGGTGCCATAATTCGAGACTTAAGAGTCCCCATGTCTTGCGTGAGAATTGCGACGCTCCCTCGAAATTTTCCAAAACAACGTCCGTATTGAAATAGTCGCGCTTCCGACTGCGTTGTTGATCAAAAATATCCGAAACGAAGGTCTTCAAGGAGCCTCCAAACCACTCTTTCAAAGGCACTGGGAATCCCATTTTGTCACGGCGTTCAATCACGCTTTTTGGAAGAGTGTTGCTATAGGACGTCTTCATCAGCTGCTTCATCTGGCCGCCCTTGAACTTCACGTCAGCCGGGACGGTGGCGAGAAATTCAACGAGCGGATGATCGAGAAACGGGACACGGCTCTCGAGACCGTGCGCCATGCTCATGCGGTCCTCGACCTGCAGCAGCGCCGGTAACAGGCACTTGAAATCGAAGTGCGTCATCTTGTCGAAATAGGCTTCCTTGCGCACATTGTCCTGGTTGTTGAAGATCGCGCGGAATGCTTCGAAAACACGAGGCTTATCCAGCGACGACCAATCAACTTCGCCAACCATATCGGTCGAGCGATCGATAAGACGGAAGTACCGCTTGTCGAGATCATCGAATAAGCCTTCGCGCCAGAATTCCTTGATCATCGGCTTATATTCGCGCAACAGGCCAAGATTGGGTACGATGGATTCGATCGTGACCACATAATTGCCCTGTCGATAGGTTCCCTCCATCGCGGCCTTGATACTCTGCTCAAAGTACGCAACCAGATATCTCGCATAGCCTCCAAGCAGTTCGTCGCCCCCCTGCCCGCCGAGGACGACCTTTAGATGTTTCGCCGCCAGCGCCGACACCATGAATTGGGGAAACGATCCGGGTCCTGCAACCGGAAAATCGAGATGATAAATCACGTCATGAATGTGGTTGCCAAAATCCTCGGCGGTAATGTCCTTGGTATGCAGTGACATATCGGCCAATTCCGCCACTTCCCGGGCATAGCGGCTTTCGTCATACCCCGGATGTTCCATGAAGCGGCCGTGGAACCCTTCCCGGTTGCGGTGGTCGTGGCGCGACGCCAGCAACGCCACCAGGCTGGAATCCAGACCGCCGGAGACGTATCCACCGATCGGAACGTCGGCCCGCAGATGAACGTTCATGGAGTCCGTCAAAAGCTCCTTGAAGCGAGACTCAAAAAATCGCGGGCTGTGATCAAAATCAACCTCATATTGGACGTCCCAGTAACGCCTGGTAACAACGTCGCCGTTCGAGATCACGAGCGAATGGCCTGGCAGCAGGGTGTCGATGCCCCTGTACAGTGTCTTCGCGCCAATGGTGTACTGGAACGTCAGATATTCCGCGAGAGCGGAGGAGTCCGTCTGGATGTCCGGCAGGAAGGGCAAAAGCGCCTTGGCTTCCGAAGCGAAAAACAGCGTCCCACCTTGTCTGGTGTAGAAAAACGGTTTGATACCAAAGCGATCGCGCGCGACGAACAGCTTCTGCTTTCGCGCATCCCATAACGCGAACGCAAACATCCCGCGCAGCCGCGATACGCAGTCCTCGCCCCACCGGTCGTAGGCCGCGAGAATAACCTCGGTATCAGACGTCGAGTGGAAAGCCCAATGCGCCGAAAGTTCCTTGCGCAGTTCGATGTAGTTGTAGATTTCGCCATTGTAGCAGATGACGGTGCCGCTTGGCGCCTGCATCGGCTGCGCACCGCTTGGCGAAAGATCGATGATCGCAAGACGCCGATGCACGAAGCCGACACGAGCATCGGGCGAGGTCCAATCTCCGGCGCCGTCTGGACCGCGGTGCGATATCAATTTTGACATCGCAAGAAGAGCCGAAGCCGGCCGCGGATAAATTCCGTGGTCAACGAAATGAAGCCGGCGATCCCGCACATTTCAGCGTCTCACAATTCGAGGTATTCGTACACGTGCGATCAGGATCTGATCTGGCGCAGTGCAAAGTGGAGCGGACGACCAAGGTATCGCAACCATGCTTGGACGGTCTCGCGCGTCTCAGGGTGAGCACGTCCCAATAAAGTTACAAAGACAAAGCGGTAGACGATTTCGTGAATACGCCTCGTAACCCAACGGCGACGAGCAACCCAGCCTGGTGCTGATAACGTCATAAACTCGCGATCGCCCAGTGCGGCCAAAACCGCTTTCTGATCCGGACGGAACGCGCTATCAATGACAGCGTCGAATTGATCGACAAAGGCTTGAAACGTATTCAGCGGGTTGCAGGCGACTTCGCGATATGCTGTGTCGATGATTTGCTGTGC
Organism: uncultured Alphaproteobacteria bacterium; assembly: GCA_963722265.1. Classification (GTDB taxonomy): domain Bacteria; phylum Pseudomonadota; class Alphaproteobacteria; order Rhizobiales; family Xanthobacteraceae; genus Bradyrhizobium. The sequence goes on from CAVRKR010000010.1 coordinate 20,105, forward strand.
CCGGATATTATCTCTCAGAACCGCTACCACTTCCGCATGGTTGGAATGATCCTTCTTGAGCGGCACATAGTGCCGCCAGGCCGTCATCCGGCCGGAATATTCTCCCTCATACATGACAAGCAAGGTACGCAACGCCGTAGCCTCAAAACAGCGCGGCGAAATCTGATTCAGTGTGATCTTGCCTTCAGCGTCGGCGAAGTATAGTTCTTTCAATTTCTCGAACATCACACCTGGTTCGCGGCGTACATGAGCATCGACTTTTCGCTGAATTTCGCCGGCGAAATCGAAAACCGACGCGCCGCTCTCCACGCCAAGCATGACTTTGCAACGTGCAACAAACTTGATCCAGTCTTCGCCGTAAAGTCGGTCTTCCTCGCGAAACGAAATGTCCAGCACCAGTCCGTCGGCCGCGGCGTCATCCCGAAATCTCTTGCCAATCGTATATTTTTCCTGCCCAAGTTCGCCAAGCCAGGCTGGGACCTTGCGCGCACGATAGCCGACATCAATCGGTCGCTCGCAGTACGGTAGAGCGGACACGTTCAGCAACGCCTCGGGGACATATCCCGTCAATACGTTGACTTTGACGACGCCGGGAAGCCGGGCGAACGGATAAACCTTTTCAATCTCGCCTTCCGGCACGCAAGTGAACAAGACATCGACGCCAACCCCTTGCATTGCTGCGATCGTTTCATCGATGAATTGGTACTCATCCTGGATAAAGATCGCCTTCAGACCTCGAAACTTGTTCAGCGCCGTCCGCGCAGCTGAACTCAAATAAGCGTCTCGGCATAGAATCAACGAGTAATGGACGACGACAACGTCGAAATGATCGAGGTCCAGCTTGGGCGGCAGGTCACCGAGAATTGATACCATCCGGACGCGATGACGCGACCGATCCGTCAGCGCGTCGATGTGCTCTCGAACCGTCGCAGCTATGCGGTCGCGATAGTCGCAAAGAAGAAGAATTTCCGAAGGCTTCACGGCTATCATGATTGTCGCGTTGCGCGCACGTAGATGTCGAGCCCGGCCCAGCTCCCTAACGCCTTCAACTTGAACCGACGAGGGAGAAGGCGAAGCGGCCCCTCGTCTCCGATATTCTCCAATTTCATTGTCTCGATTGACCAGGCGGTCATGATATTTCGCAATTCGCTGGTCGATAGAAAGTCTGTCTCCGGTGCGGCGTTGCCTTCGGCATCGGCGTCATATGCCAAGCGTTCACTCTCGCCCGACTTTGGCTTGCGCGATGTCAGGCCTCTCGCCCAAAGCGCGTGGCGTCCCGTCGATATCGGCCAGCGCAGCCAGCGCCGATATGAAAACGCGTTGTAGACCATGAAGGTCAACTGACCGTTCGGAACAAGGCATCGATGAAGTTCGCGCAACGCGAGCGCAAGGTCGCCGGTATGATGGAGTGATCCGATCGCAACGGCGCAATCGAAGGATTGATCCGGAAAGGGACACGCCAGCACGCTGCCTTCAACGGCCCGGCCGAGCAAGCCGCTCTGGGCCAAACGATGGTTGACCATTGCGACTGGACCTGGAGCAATATCAAGACCGGTGTAAATCGCGCCTGCCTTTGCAAGCTTCTCCGACAGAGATCCATAGCCCAAGCCAACTTCCAAGGTTCGTTTATCCTTGCATGTTCTCAGATCCACGAACGGCAGCAGATAGGAATAGAAGTCAAAATACCAATTGTCGAATTTAGCCAACGATTCGACGGAAGCATCCCTTACACCCAGTACGCGCGCCAAAGATGAACCACATAGTTCATTCCAGTACGACGCGTTCGCATCGTTCACGGATTGCGTGCCGGACGACCTTCCCCTGTCAGGATCTGGCGGAACACTCGTCATTTTCGAAGCACTTGCGCCGATCGCACTTCAAACAAACGGTCGTAGACTTCTTCAAAACGAGTTGCGCAAGCGTCAGCGGAGTGCCATTTGAGAGCGAATTTCCGACTGTTGAAGCCAATCTCTTGCCGCATTTCCGCATTGCTTAAAAGATCGCGAAGAACAGCATAGATTGAAGATTTACTGGCTGACACCAGCGGGCAGGTTTCAATTGACTTAAGCTTGACCTCGCCCGGAGGTTCGCTCCTGTTAATGTAGCAAATCGTAGGCCTACCCAACATCAAACCTTCGCGCGCCGTTGCACCATAGCGTCCATAGTTTAGCTGGTCGACGATGATATCTGCTTGGGCCTGAAGAAACCGTACTTCTTTGTTAGGAAGCCCCGTTGCGAACTCAAGCCTCACATTGACACCCTCAGAGCGCAACCGCTCGATGGCCGCGACGACTGCTCCAGTTCCCTTCAGATTTCTTCCGTTTTGTGCACGCAACTGAAAATTTCCAACTGCGTGGTACACCACAAGCTCACCGGGTAAGCGTGAAAACTGAAAACGTTCCGGGATTTCGATATCGGGACGCCAGAACTCGGGATCTAGGGCCGTCGTCAGGGGCTCACGATAGACCTTTTTACCAGCCTGAAAATCCAAAGCTGGAAACCCCTCGCTTGCAATAAGATCACACAGGACATGAATTCTTCGCCCCCATGCGAGATTTCCAAGATCATTGCATACCGCCGGATTGTGTTGCCAGACACATCGATCGCAACAACCGCCACTCCATGCGTGAACGGCCGATTGCGATACCCCGTCAAGGCAGCCGCACACAGAATATCCAATTTTTACGCCCGATCGCTTCAGACGGAGGATATCGAATGGCTGGCGATCAAGGACACCGTCCGCATCAAATTCCGATGGGAACAGCGACAGATGTCCCTTGCCATAAAAATGAACCATCCTGTACCTACGCTCGATTTCGTGAAGAAAAGATCTCAGCTTGTTGAACATTCTTATCGGGTCAGCATCATACAAGCACAGATCGTTACCGTGATAGAAATTCGCGTTCGGACCGTCCGGATCCTCGATGCTAACCGATATTGCATCCCACCCTCGTCGACGAAGCGCTTCGGCTAAATAGTAGAAATTGTAGTAGCAATTATTCAAGAAAACGACGCTACGGCGGCACCTTTCTTCATTGCGAGCGTTGCAATCATGACCGCGCAAAACATGCGCAGAGCTGTGCTCCATATATTTGAGCTTGGCAAGGAGGGCGATGGAACCAGCCGTCGAGACTTTCTGACAGAGCGAATGAACCTTCTTGCGCAGCCTCTCCTGCGTCTTTTTAGCAAAACCAACCATCGTTTTTTGAGGCTGCTAGACCGATGTTGTAATTGCGGGAAGACGACATACCCTGGTGCAAAGCATCACAACACAACATTGTGGCGCATAAGCGGGGACGACTCGGTTTGAGGAATCATTCCACATCATCGGACTGCACATCGATCCTGAGATCGGCGTTCGCTAAAGTCCGCTCCCGCGATTGCCAGTGGTTGATAACTGCTTGCTGATTGTTGCGCAGAACCTCACGCCACTTGTCGAGCGTCCCTAGCTCATGGGTTGTCCACCACATCGGATGGACAAGCAGCTGAAGGCGCTCGTGCAGACCGCCCGAGAAAATCTCAATGGGATGCTGGTGTCGCCACGTCATGTTAGTGTCGGACACGTAGAAATACGGCGCCATTTGTGAAGCATTGTAGGTGTTAGCAAGTCCTGGAATAGAAATCTGAGCATCAAGAATTGCTTTCGTCGGCTGATGAAAAGATACCGCTTCCGGCTTGATTCCAAACTCTTGTTCCAGCCAGCGATTCTCGCGCAGCACCTCCTCAACGATCAGGGGAATGCTTTGTCCTTCGCAGCGTTCTACCATGAAATGAAGACCGATCTTGTGGCCGTCGCGCAGCATGCGGGTCACCATCGCGATCGCCTCGACCGAAAACAGATTGTAAACCGTCGACCGCGTCATCAGAAAATAGGTTGCCATTACGCCCAGCGATTTCTCGACATCGAGCATCTCGCCGCAGCCCAGCAGCTCCGAATCAACATCGTGACGCAGCAAACAACTGCGCTGCGATGACTTTTTTCCGATCTGCGCGAAGGAAACGAACTTGTAGCCTGCATCGATGCCGGCTTGTAGAATAAGTTCGTAGGATTTTAGCTCAAAGCCTCGCTGTGCCATTAGTGTCTAACTTTCCAGCAATTCTCTGGTTCGCCCAACACCGACATTGCAAAGGGCGTCGATGATACTTAGCCCTGGAACAAAGGCGGCACCTCGCCGCTGCTGATACGGCTGCAGGCAGAAGTTGAGTTTCCTGAGTTCGAGGCCGGCGGATTTGAACTCATCAACCAACTGATAATCGTCCGCGCCATCTCCAGACAGATAAGTTGACCCATTCGCTGCACGCGCCAGATTTATGATCCTTTCGGTCGCAGTTCCCTTAACCCGATGCCCTGACGAGCGGACTATCGTCGTATTCAAATCGAGCATACGGCAGATCGTTCGGATCAGTTCAACGTTGGTTTCACAAACGGAACCCTGATGATGGCCGAGGATATCAATGATCGGCGGCAGACATTCTGACGAATGCGGCGCCTTGCGATATGACTCGTCGAGCGTTTTCAGCATTTTCTGTAACCAGCGGGACTGTCCGTCGGTCCTGAGATCCAGTATCGTTTGCCGTCCCTCCCCGGAGCGGCGCACCGGCAGGCTAAGCCACATAGGGCCGTTCGCCGCGTCGATGCGCACCCGGGATGTCCAGTTGTGTCTGTTCGCGCCTTGCGTGAACTGCACGTCGTCCAACAGAAAGAACACATCCGATCGCGCAATTTTGGCAAAGTATCCGAGCCAGGGAAGAAAGTTCGGCTGATGGCAGGCGACAACTCTATCGGCCATATTTTTTCCGCAACGAAGCAACTTCGTCGAGCGTGTGAAATCGGTCAAACACTACCCGCGCTCCGTTCGCGGCAATGCAAAACGCGCCAGGCCACGGATGTACCAGCGCGCGGATCAGATTGTATATCTGACGATCGCTCATGCTAGCCCAATCGATCCGACCATCCTCTGGCTTTCGCCGCGGATAATAGCGCACCTTGGCCGCGTCCTGGGGTGTCCGAGGCAATGTTCTGCCTGCATTGAGCTCCGCACGAATGCGCGTCAGCATTTCAAAGCCCTGAGCATCGAGACGTTGCTTCAGGGTCGTCGCGGTATCCTCCTCAAGAATGGGCGCTAACGATTGGTAGATGATGTCGCCCTCGTCGATTCCGGCCGTCATATAATGTGCGGTTACGCCGGTTCCCGTCGCTCCCTCGATGAGGACCCAGTTAACAATGTTTGCGCCGCGATGAGACGGCAGGAGTCCGCCATGAATATTGACTGCTCCAAGCCGAGGAATAGCAAGAATTTCAGCGTCAAGGATCATAGAATACGAGAAGCAGATAAACACGTCAGCAGCGGCACGTATCAATTGTCCGACAAAGGCAGAACGTTCGCTGCTCGTCCTTTCCGGCTGCACGATCGCGGATTCGCGGAGGGCCGCAAGGGATTGCGGTCTATTCGAAGCGACGACGGACAATATGGCGCTCGAACCGAAAGCCTCCAGCATCTTCAGCAAGGTTGATTTATCGCCGAAAAGAACGTACTTCACGGTTCAAGATCTCGGCTCGTAATTGCGACGCCATTTGCAAACCGCATTTGGTCGGTACTGAGCACACGGCGAAGAAACGCTCGATCATTTTCCGACAGCAGGCCGGCCGACGGATGTTCAAACACCTTGGCGAAGAGGATATCGGTCGTCATGGTGAGGATGCATTCAAACGGCGACAGATTTCTCGCGTCGGCAACAAATATCTAAAGGTGACCACGCGCCAGCAACTCATCCACGACACGTTGCGCAAGGGTATCCGGACTGTTTTGGGCCGTGAGGAGTCGGATCTCGGGATTCTCAGGCATCTCGTAGACCTGATCAATGCCGGTAAAATTTTTTATCTCGCCGGCCATTGCCCGCTTGTAGAGACCCTTTGGGTCTCGCGCTATGCATTGGTCCAGTGGCGTATCAACGAAAATCTCTATGAACTCTTCACCCGCCAGTTCGCGAACCATGCGGCGTTCCGCACGGAACGGGGAGATGAACGCGCACAGGGCTATCAATCCTGCTTCGGTCATCAGTTTCGCCACCTCGCCCACGCGGCGGATATTTTCGACACGTGCGGCATCCGTGAATCCAAGATCTCGATTCAATCCGCGACGCACATTGTCACCGTCCAGCAGAATGGTATGTGCTCCGAGCGCCAGCAATCGGGTTTCCACAAGATTGGCGATCGTTGATTTTCCGGCTCCGGACAAACCGGTAAACCAAAGAATCGCAGGCCGCTGGTTTTTTTGCCGAGCGCGCACAGCCTTGGTTACGGATGATTTCTGACGGAAAATGGTGGACGCACGCCGCAACATGAAGCGGATCATCCCGGCGGCGATCGTTTCGTTTGTGTAGCGATCAATAAGAATAAATCCGCCGGTGTCGCGATTCTTGCGGTACGGGTCGAAAGCGATCGGGGTCGAGGTCGCGATATTGCACAACCCAACCTCGTTCAAAGCCAAGGAATGCGCCGCAAGCGGCGCCAGGGTATTGGTATCAATTCGATGCTTTAGCTCCGTGACCGTTGCTGGGACGGTCTTGGTCCCTATCTTTAATAGATACGAACGGCCAGGCAACAACGCTTCGCTGCTCATCCATATCAGATTTGCGACAAATTGGTCTCCAAGTTCTGGACGATCGGCCGGCGTCGACAAGACATCACCCCGAGCAACGTCTACATCCTCGGCCAGCGTCAATGTCACTGACTCCCCGTTTCCAGCCGCTTGCAGATCACCACCCGCTCCGAGTATGCCGTGAACGCGAGTAACCTGGCCAGTTCGCGCAATGTGAATTTGGTCATTCAGGCCCACGCTACCGCTCACAATGGTTCCGCAAAGCCCCCGAAAATCTGAATTTGGGCGATTGACCCACTGCACGGGCATTCGAAACGGGCGCTGCTCGTTTTCACTTGAGACATCTATCTGCTCAAGATTCCGGAGCAAACTGTCCCCCCGATACCACGGAGTGCGCAAGCTCTGGGAAGAAAGATTATCTCCATAACGAGCGGAGACGGGAATCGCCGTAATATTCGAAAACTCGAGAGACCTGGCAAAATTCCCAAAGGCCTCCTTGATCGATGCAAAGATACGCTCGTCGAAATCGACCAGGTCGATCTTGTTTACCGCCAATATTACGTGCCGGATACCTAGCAATGAAACGATGATTGAATGCCGAAAGGTTTGAGCGAGAAGGCCCTTTCGCGCATCAACCAGGATAATGGCCAGATCCGCATTGGAGGCTCCCGTTGCCATGTTTCGCGTGTACTGTTCATGGCCTGGCGTATCGGCGACGATGAACGATCTTCGCGGCGTTGAGAAATATCGATAGGCGACGTCAATGGTGATACCCTGTTCGCGTTCCGCCTCCAGGCCATCAAGCAGCAGCGCATAGTCAATGTCACTGCCTGCTGTTCCATGCCTCTTGGAATCGTTTCCGAGCGTTACGAGCTGGTCATCGAATATCAAATGCTGCTCAAACAGCAGACGCCCTATTAACGTAGACTTGCCATCATCGACCGAGCCACAGGTGAGAATGCGCAGAGTGGGTCGCGTCAAATCGGTCATTGACTTGTCATGGCGTGGCGGATTTGAGGGCTGATGAGATCGCGCTTAAAAATAACCTTCACGCTTTTTCTTTTCCATTGAACTTGCTTCGTCCAAATCAATCAGGCGGCCTGCCCGTTCGGATTGCTTTGTCTCGCGCATTTCAGAAATAACCTCGTCCACGGCCCTGGCGCGGGAGCGAATTGCTCCCGTAAGCGGATAACAGCCCAACGTGCGGAAACGAACTTCTTCGTTTTTCACGACCTCGCCGGGTTTAAGGGTGAGGCGCTTGTCGTTCACCATGATCAGCATGCCGTCGCGTTCCACGACAAGCCGATGATCTGCGAAGTACAGTGGAACAACCGGAATATTTTCGGCCTTGATGTATTCCCAGACATCGAGTTCGGTCCAATTGGACAGAGGAAAAACCCGCATGGATTTACCGGGCTTGATCCGCGTGTTGAACAGATTCCAAAGCTCAGGCCTTTGGTTCCGCGGATCCCACGCGTGCGCTGCAGATCGATGAGAAAATATCCGCTCTTTTGCGCGACTTTGTCCTCGTCCCTTCGAGCCCCGCCAAAGGCGGCGTCAAATTTCCATTTGTCGAGCGCGTGCCTCAGGGCCTCGGTCTTCATCACCCTCGTGTGAACAGACGAGCCCGAGTTGATTGGCGAAATCCCTCTCGCAAGCCCTTCCTCGTTGATGTAGACCAGCAGTTCCACATCCAGCTGCGCTACGGTCTGTTCGCGAAAGGAGATCATCTCCTTGAATTTCCAGGTCGTATCCACGTGGAGCAGTGGAAACGGCGGTCTAGCCGGGTAGAACGCTTTCTGCGCAATGTGAAGCATCACGCTGGAATCCTTACCAATCGAATACAACATGACGGGGTTTCTGAATTCGGCCACCACCTCCCTCATGATATGAATTGCTTGAGACTCAAGATGGCTCAGTCGAACGAGACTGTTGCGCCAGGTCATTTCTGGAGCGGCCCTGCGCCAGTTTTGAAGATCAGGTGCGGGTAAACGAGGATATTCCGAGCGAGCGATTTGACGAAAAAGTAAGATTTAATGCTCATTCGGGAAGTTCCCTGACAAACGAGCCGCCGCCATTCTCTTCGACAGCGGTAACAAGCTCGAGCAAAACGGTGATTGTCCCTGCTCTCTGTCTTTCGACAAATGAGGAAACTTCCGTCTCCGTCAGTTTCGACAGTGTGGGAGGCGCGCAGATTTGCCGGAGCACAGCTTTTTATGGAGACTTTTGGGATCGGACTGCTTTCTAGCCTTTGAGGCGGAGTTATCGCTAAGCCTTTTCTACGTTGAGTAGGTCCGCTATGCCCTCCGCAAAGGACATACGGGGGCGGCCAAGTAGCGAGGACATCCGCTCGATGTCCCCAATCACGTGATTGGGTTTTGCACCGCTGTCGATCTGAAAAACGGGCTTGCGGCCGAGTTGATCTCCGATCACCTCGCAGAGGCGGCGAAGGCTTACGACCTCCGGTCCGGCAAGATTGATGAGATGGCTTCCGGAGATCTCCCCTGCTCGCTCGAGCGCACGAACGCAATCCGAAACATAGATTGGGTTAATTTTGATCCCTTCAGCACCCTGGAGCTGGATATTCTCGCCCGATCGGACGCGTTCGACGATTTGCGCGATCAACATCGTGGCATGTTGGCCCGGTCCGTAAACGAAAAAGGGTCGCAGAATCACGTTTGGGAGCGACGACTTGTAGGCGTTCAACAATAGCTCGCTGCTATACTTGGATGCAAAATACAATGCGAGTGGCTCACCTCCGACATAACCTGCGTCCTCGGCAATCGGCTGGTCCGACGATCCACACAAACCGCCGGTCGATGTGAATATGAATTTTTTGGCACCGGCACTACGCGCCCATAGCATCAGCGCGGTCGTGCTATGCACATTGACCCCAATGATGTCCCTGGCGCCCTCAGCAGCGTTTCGAAATTGTCGAGATTGCGCGAGATGGTAGACTGGTCGATCGATCGCGGCATCTTCGTAGGTGGTAGCGCGAGGTCGTTGAGATCGTGCTCTATCCAGGCAGCTCCAGCCGGAAAGTCCGCCGGCCTTGCCGAGCGCCCGAGCCCAATAACATCGTTGTGCAACGCCATCGCCGCCGCAAGATGGCGCCCCACAAAACCCGCAGCACCGGTGATCAGGATCTTTGCCACGCGTTTACTTCGGCTCAGGCTGACGTCGGTCGCGGCGGCATAAGCATCACCGCCTCTGCGCCTGCCTCATCGGGCGCCATGCGCGCGTAACCGCTAAAACGAGCGCTTTCGAAAACCAACTTCATTCGCGGTAAACGGCAAGGACCCGGCAGGTACTGTAGATAGTTCTTGTCGACAATCGCGTGAGTGACCCCGAAGCGCTCAATCAGCGCCCCACCATCACGCTGCAAGAATGGCCACATATCAATGTAATCTTGAAAGATCTCTTCGGAGATCACGCCGGGCTGATACCAGAAAGATTTGACGTCGGAGCGGCGCGCGCAAACGTCCCCTGCGACCGGCATGCCGACGGGAAATACAACAGCTCCATACGGTAACTGCATGTCTACGACGAACTGCTTGAGCTCATCCATCTGTGGCCACTTGAGAGCCTTGCCGTAAATGCCGTAGATCAGGATAAGAACTGGTACATTACAGATCGCCAACAAAAATAGCGCGCCAATCGCGAGCGCGGGATGATCGATCGCGACGAGGCCGAAAACCGCCGGAACAAATAGATAAAGTGTGTATTCGATATAGCGATAGCACTCGCCGAGATGGTTGAATTGCTCGGTGGCGGTCAGCAGAAAGATTGACACAGCGGCAATAATTGGCGCTGCAAGCTGCCACCCACCGAGCCCAGCAACGGGGACGTCAAGCCAGGCAATGCCGATTGCGAAGAGCAGCCCAATACTGATCTCCGGGTAGTACAGCATAGAACGTCCAGGTTCGAATTGGATCAAATACAATAAGATTTCACGCCACGAGCGGGCTTGACGGAGATCCGCTGGGGAAACAAACCGGACCAGGTTCGCGCGGATTACCGCGCTTTTCTTGGTGTGACTGGCGTACATCATCCAAGTCAATATGGTGTGCTTCATTCCGCGGATAAAGTGGCCGCGTGATAACGCCAAGCCCAGTACAACGCTCAATCCCAGCGCTTCCAGCGGAACCACGTTCCATAACAAAAGGCTCATTACGGGCGTGACGAAGAAAATCGCTTGACGCGCGAAGATTGCTGACAGCATTCCAGCTGTTGAGGCCAAGACCGCCAGCACAAACGAAACTTGGTCGTGAAACTGTGATGCGACGAATGCGGTCAAGAAAAAGGCGCTAACGCACATCCGCGCCAAGAACCGCTCCGACAGGCTGTAATACGCGAGGCTTGGCCCCATAAACGCGTATTGTCCCGGCAGCAGTAGGAAGGTGATCACCGAGACAACGGCTGGCACCGTTGACGGGAAGTGCAACACGCCGTTCGAAACATAAAGCAAATATCCGGCAAACCCCGCAACAAACAGAACGAACAACACGAAATTCGGAACGTATGGCCTGCTCTCGATCAGATCGAGAGAAAACAAGCTACAAATGCGATGAAACAGCGTGGGGTACGACATCGGCTCAGTACGGATCACATATTGTTCGATGTATTTGGATCGGGGGTTGATTTTTAGCTGTCGGATGATGGCAAAATGGATGGATGAATTGCCAACAAATCCCTGCCGAAACAGATCAGAATTTTTCCAAATCGTGCAGGCGCGCGTGACCGCAGCGGCGACCGCAGAGGCGGCGACAAAGAGAACATCATTCATTCTGATTGCCTCAAGGATGATCCTTGTAGACGACCACATCGATGCGGCGGTTGATCTTCCGCTTGGCCCTCGTTTGCGCCATGATGGAATACGGATGGCCGATGCGATCGAAAATCTCGACCAGCACGGTCTTCTGGAACGTGAGATAGTCGTTCCGGGACGGCCCTGTCGGCAGATCGCCGATCAGTAGCACACCGGGCGTGCGCAAGAGCGCAAGACACGTTTCGACGACTGACACGAAATGTTCGATCGAGGGGAAGTAGAGCGCGACCCCCACCATCAAGATTTGGTCAAATGTATTGTCAGCGAATGGCAGTTCATCTGCCGCACAAACGTGCGTCTCCGAACGACCTTCGTAGCGAGCTAACATGCTCTTGCTCGGATCCACCCCTACGCATCGCGCCACCCGCTTTTCCAGCACCTTTAGAATCTGGCCAGATCCGCAGCCAATCTCGAGAACGTGATGGTGCGCTTCGACTTCGAGACGGGCTATGGCGGGTTCGACAATTATTTCGGCGTATTGTTCGGCTGACAATGGCTTGCCCCCCACACAATAGCCGTTGAGCTCGATCGGGTCGGCGATCCCGAACTTTCGATCCCAGTGCTCGGTCCACTCGCGTACTGATTTCGGCATCTATTTCAACTCACTATATGGTGCACTTCATCTTCGCCGACATTGCACAAGGCGTCCAACACGGAGAGATGCGACACAAAGTGGGCTGCTCCTCGCTGTCGATACGCCGGGTGCAAGAACTGCTGAAACTTGAAATTGATTTCGGCGGCCTCGAACTCTGCGGGCCGGATGAAATCGGTGCAGCCGTCACCCGAGACATAATGCGTTCCTCCTGCAGCCCGGCAGATTTCTAGCACCAGTTCGTTGCCTGACATGCCGGCCAGATCCGGATTTAGGGTAACCAGATCGGTGGAGGAGACAAAATCGCACTTTATGGCGAGCACGCGACAAATCTCTTTTATGAAGGCCGTATTGAAGGCGGATATGTATCGAAAGTCGCTTTTATATAGCCGCTCAACAAGCGCTATATAGGGGGCGCCATGCGGACATTTGCCGTACGACATATCTAGCGTGCGTAAATGCTTTCGCACCACATCGTTTTGATAGTCGATCTCGACTTGATTGACGATCTGGCCCATTCGGCCCGCTTTGTGCACCGGCAATGTCAGCCACCACGGAGCGCCCTGAACCAGGATGCGATTGCGCGACAGCCAGCTGCGGCCTCCCATCGCCTGCACGTGATCGAAAATCACAAAACGGTCGACCATGCCAATACGGTGGAACAGCCCCATCCACGGTAGGAAATTCGGCTGATGTATTGCAACCCTCAATTAGCGAGCCCTAGCGCCTTCAATTCAGCTATCACGGCCCGCTCTTCAGGCCGGAGCGCCATTTCGCGCGTCCGGAAAATGAAATTCTCCGGAACCTCCGGAAACATATCGATTACCGTGCCGTAACGCGCTGCGACTCTGTCACGGACCAAAGTGAGCGCCGTTCGCGGGTTGGCACAAAGTTCGCTATAGGACAATCGCACGACCAGTTCTGCAGGAACTGACGCCATTGCCTCCGTATACACATCGCGCAGGTCACGCACTTGTCGCGCGATCTGCTGCGCAAACGGTAAGCCTTTTATCTCCTCATAAGACGGTGGAAATGTTGCCCACCACGTCTCAAGGTCTCCGTAGTATTTCTGTCGCGCGCTGAGGATGGATAAAGCCACATCAATGCAGTCCCGCTCGACATAGATAAAGATCGGCATCGGAAGTTGCGTTGCGAAGCCCGAGATAAAGTTGGCGGCGTAATTGGTTTTGTGGACCATCCCCGCTCCGAACTTGTCCTGCAGGCAAGCAATCACCGTCGCCAACTGATCCCACTCAATATGGCTGTCGCGACCACCAAAAGCGCACGCGGCCGAGATGCCTTCAATCTTCAACCAACGCTGCCAAAAATAGCTGAATTCGTGCGGGCCGCTTATGTCTACGCTCTTACCGTAATTCGAGACGTAAGAGTTGTCGCGCCGCCCGCCGAGTAACGATTCGGCGAAAGCAACCCCGGTCAACGGCGCTCTCCAGAATCGCGCCGCAACGTTGTTGATGTAACCCACGTCAAGACAGCGTGCTGCCAGCTGGTACAACAATGTTGTTCCCGACCGCGGCAGTCCGAAAATGAACAGGTTAGGCCGCTTTATGCCGTTCGGCACGTACTGCTCGGTCGGCTCAAGCGCAGCATTCATCCGTTCCATGAACTGATGTATGTCGGCTTTCGCCTGATAGGCCGGCAGTCGCCGGGCGTGCTCAGCGACAACAAGCTCATTCATCACCTATCCCCTCACCTTGAGATGGTCGGCGACCTCGCCGATAGAGACCCGATCGCCTCGCAAGACACGATTCTGGTCCTGGTTGATCTGGCTCAATTCACGGACCTTTTGCGTCAGGAAATGCAGAAGCGCTTCACGGTCGCTGTCAAGCGATGCCGCATAGGACATGGGGTGAACGAGGATCTGCATCACATCGTATCGCTGGCTGAGAAACAGATTGCATGGACAGCCGTCACGCCAGCGGAAGTTAGATTCCGAAAGATATTTGATCTCTCTGAAATACCGAGAGTGATAGGTGTTGATCAGGCCCGGGATTTCCAGCGCGAAATTATCCTTTTCGGCTGGGTTATGCAGCGAGAATACACGAACCGGTAGTCCGGTCTGTGCTTCGAGCAAGGCTGCATCGGCTCTGATCGATTGCTCCAGCGGTCGCCTGCCGTCCACAGCATCACCGGGCTCACAGCTGTGGTGAAGGCCAATTTCATGACCTAACGCTGCTATCTGGCGAACCTTTGCGATACTGTCCCCCGCCAAGAGATTATAGTTCCGCGAGCGCAATAAGATCAGATATGTGGATCGAACCGCGAGATCGGCTTCGATACTTGCCATGGCCAGTGCGTCGTCGACGGAATTGTCGACGTCATGCCGAAGATAGACTGAGCGGCCTTTGGCTGCCTCGCCAAACAACAAAAATGCGTAACCGCTATCCAGCCCCGCCTGCAACAGCGTACGGTAATGTTCAGGTGTAAAGCGATGCTCAGTCAGCGGCATACTGTTTACGCGGCAGCTCAGCTTGGTCGATCTGCCATTCGAAGGTTTCGCGAAACATCGTGGACTTCGTGAAGTTTTCCTTGAACTGAAAAATATTTTCCCGCGGAATCATCCCAACGCTGGACGTCCCGAGATCGAAAAACGAGAATCCGGCCTCCCGGCTTTCCTCCAGCCCGCGCAGTATGAGAAGCGTAAGCCCCTGGGATTCGGCACGTGCAGGATCTTGCGCGAGGTAGAAGGAGCAGATCACCCGTGGATTGATCACGAAATATCCGATCCCCGCGACCGGCTCGTTGCGTTCATCGTATGCGACGTCGAAGAAAATCTGGTCTGGCAGCGCGTTGGCGAGATAGGCGAGATCGAAGCGCTGGTGAGTCGGCTGGCTACGATGACGCTCGAACGTCAAATGCAGCACCGACCAGAAATCATTCAAATTGCCGCGCCTGATCGTGATGTTCTGTTCTTTCGCTTTGCGGGCCATCCGGCGCGCTCGGGATGACACGCTACCCTCAACCGGACCAATATTTAGCTGCACGACAGAGGACACATCGCGATTGACCGAGCGGTAGCCATTAGTCAGGAGTACAAAATGAAACGTATCAAGCGGCTCGCTGGAACAGCAGCCTATTGGCGGCGTCAGTACGCAGCGTCTAACAGTCTCCGCACGCAGGAAATCGTTAAACGCCCTGACGAGTTCGCGTGACACCGCAAAGCTCGGCTGTTCCATGAAGACGAAGCTTCCGTAGCTGCCCCCATAAGGTGATCGAACCAAGCGGCCAGCACCTTGATCTTCGATCGTCAGAGCGATCTGTGCCTTAACCGCGCCGCCGTCGACGGCGAGAAGAAACCGCTCGGCGTCGCCGAAACGGTCACCGTGATAGGCCAGAAATTGACGCGTGTGAAAGATCGTTCCGTTGACAGAGCGCCTCACACGGTCGTCCCAACTTGCGATCTCGTCGTGACCAGCTTCGACAATCTTCATGTTCTCACCGAAATGACCGCGGCATTCGATGAACGACCCTTTGCATTCCTGCGCGCACTTTCGCCTTTAAGAAACTCTCGGCACCACAGCTCAACCATCAGCAGAGACCAAATGAATAGTCGCCGGTTCTGCTTTCCTGTCAGGTGCTCCTCTACGAGGAGGTGAACGGTATCGTAGTCGAGAAACTCGAAGATCGCGCCGTCACGGCTATCAAACAACGTTCGGCGCACAAAATCGATGCTCTCACCCTTAAACCAACTCGCATCTGGGCCAGAGAACCCCTTCTTCTCGGCATCGGTTATCTCTTTCGGGATGTAGCGTTCCATCGCACGTCGCAAAATCTGCTTGCCGTCTCGTCGACGGACTACGTCACGAGTGCTGAGCAGGCCCGGCACGTTCTCGTCGATCCGCTCAATCGCGTTGAGGCTGGCCAGCTTCATCGAGATTGGAATACGCATGGCGAAATCAACGAGTTCGTTGTCTAGGAATGGCACACGGGTCTCGAGCCCGTGCGCCATCGACAACTTGTCCTCAACGACCAGTAACCCGTTTAAGAAGGTCTTTGCCTCAAAATACAGCGATCGGTTGATGAATTCTTCTGGTCGAGTTACCTCACTCCTGTCGGAGAAAACATCACGGAAGATATCGCGCGTCCACACCCCTTTGACATCGGAATCGATCGGCCGGAACAGCTTGTTGATTGCAGTATTTGGAACAAGTCGCTGCCAAAATTTGTAATACTCATCGACAAACTGCTCGAACGACAGCATTTTATTGCTGCGGAAATAGCGCCATGGATAACCCGCGAAAATCTCGTCGCCGCCTGCACCCGCCAAAACAACCTTGCAGAACTTGCTGGCTAACTGCGAGATATAAAAGTTCGGATAGCTCTGGCCTACACGTGGCTCTTCCAGATGCCAGATCAGATCGGGCAGACAGCGCTCCATATCACCTGCTTTGAGCACAACTTCGTAATGCTCTGTCTTGAACAGATAGGAGATACGCTCTGCTGCCGCGCGTTCGTCGAAACCCAGTTCGAGACCGGAAGCTGAGCTGAGATCGAATCCGGCCGTAAACGTTTTGATATAAGGCAGTTCGCGCGCCGCCAACGCGGTCAGCGTCCCGGAGTCCATACCACCGCTAAGATAGCTGCCTATCTCGACATCACTAACAAGCTGCCGCGACAGGGCACGGCGCATCAAGCGGTCAACTTCGTCGACGTATTCGCGTTCGGAGATGTTTTCGACGCGATCTCGGAAATCAAAATCCCAATATCGGCTGGTAACGATCTGTCCGTCGGCACTAATTTTCATCCAGTGCCCTGCCGGCAGCAGGTTGATCCCCTCGAAAAGCGTCTTGTCGGTAAAGAAATTCTGGAACGTAAAATATTCAACCAGGCCCGCCTTGTCGATGCGTGCGGTGCAGGCCGGATGTTGCAAGATAGCCTTGATCTCCGAACCAAACAAAAGACCCCTCGGCATCACGGCATAGTAAAGCGGTTTAATGCCGTAACGGTCTCTGGCCAACAGCAATTCGCGCTTCTTCGAATCCCATAAAGCGAACGCAAACATTCCATTAAAGCGTTCGATCGCTTGTGGTCCCCACTCGGCCAGTGCTCTGAGCAAGACTTCTGTGTCGGACCGCGACGTGAATAGGTGCTGGAGCCGCTCGAGCTCACGACGCAGTTCGGCGAAATTGTAAACCTCGCCATTGTAGCTGATCGCACAGCGTTCTTTTTCGAGGACCATGGGCTGCGCGCCGCTTGGCGACAGGTCGATAATAGCGAGACGCCGATGTCCCAATCCAACCGGACCATCGGTCCAGACGCCCGCGCCATCTGGACCACGATGTGCGAGTATACTCGTCATGTTCTGCAAGACATCACAATCGGCCGGGCTACCGTCGAAATTCAGAAAGCCGGCTATGCCGCACATCGAGGTACCGATTGATTAGAGGAGGAGCTACAACGACCGCATCGCATCGACGACATAGGCATAGTCATCTGCCGACATCCGATTATGAAGCGGGATTGCCATGGAACACTGATCGCAATCGCGGGCCGCCGGGAAATCGCCGGAAGCAAACCCAAATCGCTCTCGATAGAAACGCGTCATATGCACGGCATGGGTGCCGGGGCGTGTCGAAATCCCCATGTGCGATAGTCGCTCCATCATATCGTTTCGCGACCGCGGAGCCTGCCGCGCGTCGACAAAGACTACAAACGCCTGCCAGGCATGCCGGCCGCCGTTCGGTTCTTTGGGAAGGCGCAGCCAACTTAGCGTCCCCAGCTCACGACGATAAAAGGCAGCGGCAGCCGCACGTTCGTCGATATAGCGATCAAGCTTCCCTAGCTGAACCAAACCAATAGCGCCTTGCAGATCCGTCATCCGATAATTGAAGCCAAGTTCGCCAAAATCGGGCAAGAGATAAGGGCGCGGTCCGTTGTGCCGCTCCTCCTCCGAGATCGAAGCACCGTGATTACGCAGCACCCGCCCGCGCTCCGCCAAGGCGCCGTGCGAGGTCGTGATCATCCCGCCTTCGCCGGTGGTGATCGATTTTCGCGGATGGAATGAAAATACGCCGACATCTCCAAGGGATCCTGCAGGCCGTCCGCGATAGTTCGCTCCCGCGGCACAGGCCGCATCCTCTAAAATTGCGACATTCTCTGGAATTGCACTACGGATTGCATCAATATCGGCGCAGAGCCCGAACAGGTGCACTGGAATGACTGCCTTAGTGCGTACAGTCACTTTGCGCGTTAGTTCATCTACGTCGATATTGAAGGTGGCGCGGTCGACATCCACGAATACCGGGGAGGCGCCGCAATACAGAACGCAGTTGACCGTTGAAATCCAAGTAAAAGCGGGGACGATCACTTCGTCGCCTGGCCCCACGCCGAGCATCGTCAGACCAAGATGGAGCCCCGTCGTCGCGGAGGTTACGGCGATCGCATGAGACACGCCATGCCGTTGCGCAAACGCTGACTCGAACGCAGCAACCTTCGAACCCTGGGTGAGCCACCCGCTCATGATCGGCTCGCGTAGGGCGTGCCATTCATCCTCACCGGTATCGGGCAAGGCAATCGGTATATTCCGCTTCTGCCGAATATCCATGAGATCCCGCTATCTTAGATGCGCCGGCAAATCTAGCGCGAGGCCGCTATCAATAGCCACCCGCCTGGCTTCGCGGGTGCTGAGCCCAGCACGGCGGGCGCGGACAATCAACTCGCCGACTTTCAGGCCAGCGGCGTGAAGATCGATCAGCGGCCGCGGACCGACGTAGTCTGTCGTCACAGTCATGAACCCCGGTGCAACCTCGCGCGACGGAACTTTGGCCACGCCAGCCTTGAGCAAGGCCGCATCATCGACGGAGCCGCAGATGTGAACGACAACGACCCCAGCATCACGCAATTGATCGGCCATGAACACGCCGTCGGTGCCGACGACCGGCAAGCCCGAGACGTGATCGACCACCACCAGCGCGTCGGTATTTTTGAGCTCGTCACGCAAACGCCCACGCATTTCCTCATCCAAATGCGTCATCCGGATTTCACTGACCACCGCGCCGTTGTCAGCAAGGACATCGCGAGTGTGATTAAGGAATGGAGGCTCGCCCAAAACGAGAATTCGGCTCTGATAAACCTCGATTTCGCTCTGCAGTAGCAACTTAAGCGCAATCAAACCGACATACCGGAATGTATCGACCCGGGCATCGGTCTCGCAGGTCCCAATGACAGGAATGTCCCGGCGTTTGCAGGCTGACACATCGATATCATTCGGCCGGAACTCCCATGGCTCCCACATCAGCGCGACAACCGCGTCGGCGGGCAGCCGGTCGACGATGTCCGCATCGATGGGCCGTACGAACCCTAGATTGGTAACAATATTGCATTGCACCCTGGCAGCAGCGTCCCGATCGGTCATGATGTCGATACGGTCGGCGATCGCAAGGTCGGCAGCCCAGCCAGAAACGTACTCTTTCACCGCATCGGCGCGGGCGTAAGGGCTGTCAGCGGTGAGCGCTACTACGCGCGACGCCCCCGCAAGCCCAGCGATGAGAGGCGTTACCGCAAACGGTCCGGATGCGGCCTCAGTCAATACCGCGAGCCCGCGCAGATCGAGCTCTAAGCGCGCAATCGCATTGCGCATAAGACGCTCAACCCTACCACGATCCTTGACTACCCGCATTCAGCGATATCGGCGGACGACAATCTAGAATATGAAAACCGCAGCCTTCTGGCTGGGGTGATCGTCATTCAGGACGGCGAATTTCACGTTCAGATCAGCTGAGATCTTGTGAAAGATCAATTCATCGCGAAGACAGGGCATTGCCATCGGCTCTACGCCGGAGAACAGAAACCCTACCCGAGGCGAAAACTAAGTCAAAAAGTAAGTGAAGATAAATATGCCACCCGGCTTCATTGTTGGCGCTAGCTTGCACACGCACTCTCTGATTTGTTCCCTTGAGAAATGCGTGATCACCGATTGCGCGATTGCGTAGTCAAACTTCACGCCGAAACGATCGAACTCAAAGTCCCCCGAACTCGATCAAATTTTCAGGAATAGAGACACCGAGCCGCTTAAGAATGTTTTTGCCCAAGTTCAGCATCGGCCGATTAGGGTCGATGCCGTAGTAGTTGCCGGGATTGAGATAGGGCACCGCGAGCGAAGCGAGGCGAAGCGCTCCGCAACCGAGATCAAGCAGACGATGACCCGGCTTAAGTCCCTGTTCCATCAGCGTCTTCATTTGCCATTCAGCAAACTCGTTCCATTGCGTCAGATAGCTTGACGGCGCGAGGTTTTCCTCTGCAGCTGCGTCGATCAGAACTTGAACGTCGACGGTCATTGGTAACCACGCAAGCTGCGGTACAATGGCCGAAGATAGCGCCGTCCTAAGCCGGTGCTAGCGATGTAAGTCTTAATTGCATCGGCCGTAAGCTTCTTGAGCGACTCGGACGGCGGTTGATCGAAAATCTCGTCCGGTTCGAGAATAATGCGCATAAATCCAGCTTGTTCCGGCGTCGAGCGTACATTCACTACGGCGTGTTCGTTGCTGTAACGCCACAAGACCAAATCACCGGACAGAATTGGCACATCGCGACCGAACACTACGTTGATGCCCTGGTTGTTGCGGAACACGAAACCGTCGCCGGTGTAGTCGACGCCGGGCACACCAAGAAACAGCGTCGCCTGCAATCGCGCTGGCTCACGAACGAAGTAGTCATCGGTCCAATCCCGGTGCGGCGCGATGATCGCGTCACCGTTCTTGCTGATGACAATACGATATACCGCCGACCGACCGTATAACGGGAAAATTTCTTCAAACGGTGCACGGCCCATGACTCGGTTACGCAACCATTGGGCCTGCATCATCGCTGCGTAAGTACCCTCATCCACCGGGTGATTCCAAAAATAGTTAAAATAACCGCGATTGCCGTCCTGGTCTCCGTAGTAGAAGTTCGAGCAACCCTTGGCCATGTGCTTCATGCCGGGGAACGGCTTGTGCGCATAGCTTTGCTCGAGCGTGAACCAAAACTCCTTGATGTGGCGCGCCAGCGGCTGCGAAAGATAGTTACTGAACACATAGTAGCCTGGCCCTTCCGAATGATAGATAGACCAACGGACTGGGGCTAGCGCTTCTTCCGGAATCGCAAGGTGTCGGAAATCCAGCGCGTAAGAAGCTGGTGGGGGCGCGATCATATTCATCCGCTTTCTCCCGACGTGATGAAACTGTTAAATCGAGGCATTGACTTTTTGCTTCCCATAATCCGCATCGATTTGAGAAATTCGGTCCGAAGCGCCCGCGCTCTCATCAACAAGCATCTGCAGAGTCACCATACGGCAATATAGGCCATTGGCTGCCATCAAGGACTGGTGAGTTCCTGTCTCGACAATCCGCCCGCAATCGAGGACGACAATCTTGTCGGCGCGTAGCACCGTCGCCAAGCGATGTGCAACGACAAAGATCGTCTTCTGTTCAGCGAAGCGTGTGAGCATGTCTTTGATTGTCGCCTCGGTCTCGGCGTCGAGGTTACTCGTTGCCTCGTCGAGCACCAGCAGATCGGCATCCGCGAGCAGCGCGCGAGCCAGCGCCAGTCTCTGCATCTGCCCGCCCGACAGCGCGATGCCGCGTTCACCGATTGGCGTATCGTAGCCCTGGGGTAACGCCATGATAAAATCATGCGCATGTGCTTTTTGCGCCGCCTCAATCATCTGCTTAGACGTGGCCGTCGGCGCCGCCACACGCAGGTTTCGCGCCACCGTGTCATCAAAAATGAACGTGTCCTGGGTCACGAACGCGACACGCGATCGCCAGCTTGCCAGATCCGCTTCAGCCAGATCAACATCATCAACTAAGATGCGACCCTGTTGGGCCCGGTAGAGGCCCCCGATCAGATTGATGATCGTTGATTTGCCGGCGCCGGAAGGCCCGACCATCGCTGTCATCCCTCCAACCGGAACATCAAATGTAACATCATCCAACACCGGCTCGTCGCTGTTGCGATAGCGGAACGTCACGTGATCGAATGATAAACCATTCCGGAAATGCGCGATCTCCCGCACTCCATTCTGCTCCGACCGGTTACTGTCCGGTGCCAGAAAATCGAGCAGCAACTGTGTGCAATTCATATTCGTCGCGAAGCTAATCCGGGCGCGGTTGATGGTCTGAACCGGAGAGGCCATCCGGCTGAGAACGAACAAGAACAAAATAATGCCAGGAATCTTCTCGACGACTTGTTCTCCGTACAGGAACGTGCTGGCCAGAAGCAGAATCGCCACGATGGCAGTGATGGCCACCTGGAACATCGGATCGACCAGCGATTTAAGGTAAATTCCGCGCTGCTCCGTGTTCACGAATTTTGAGAGGGCGCTATCGATGCGGCGCTCCTCCTCGACTTCGCCTCGGAAGAGGCGAAGCAATTTGAGGCCGCGAATACCCGCGAGAGTTTGCCACCATAGTTCGATCGACAAGTTGTCCCGCAACGCGCTGAGCGCGCGCACTCGATGAGCGAGCGGCACTTTGACGAATTGTACGGCGGCAATCAACATGACGCCTGCAAACAGCGTGAGCTGCCAGGACATCAGCAGACAGATCGCGAGGTAGAGCACCAGCATCACGCAATTTGTGAGAATCAAGGCCTGCATAAAGCCCGCCTGGCCCGCATGGACGCCATAGCCCATCACGTAATTGATCAACGTAGTCGAACCAATGGTGTGCGCGTCCTCGTAGCTGAGCTCAAGCACCCGCTTCACAGCTCGCTGTCGCAGACTGTGATCGGTTCGCAGTGCCAGCAATTCGGCGCAAACGACGGTGAGATAACTCATTAGTCCGCGGACGAGCGCCACCACGCAAAGCGCAATAGCAATTAGTTCCAGGCGTGGAACGAGTGGTACCTTGAGAAACAGATCAGCTACATCCCCTAACACCGGAACGGACTTGAAGGTGTTTACACTCGAGTTGACGGTTACCAGCAGCGGGACCAGCATCGAAATGCCAATGCCTTCGGTTATGGCAGTGAACAGCGTCGAAAACAGAAGTCCCACGAGTAGCAACCGTTGGCGCAGCATGAGCCGGCCGACGGTCCAAAGCGCCGCGCGGGCGTCGATCCACCGATATAACGAACTGGGAAGCATCATAAGGTTAGAACGCGGCACGCGAGCGTCTGGAATCGACGTCGACCATATGTGTCTTTCGCCAATCAATCAGCCGCTTCAGTCCATCATCAAGATCGATTTGCGCCTCGAACGCAATCTCTTCTCTGGCGCGCTTCGGAGAGCCAATGCGGTTGCGCACGAGAGTGGCTTGACTGCGCGGGGCATAGTTGATGGGCCGGTTCGAGCCAGTCAAAAAAAGCAGCTTTTCGGCGACTTCTGCAATGAGGTCCGTATGCCGGTCCCGACATTGTAGAAGCGATCCGTTGCGCTCGCACGCATCGCGTACAGATTCGCGCGTGCGCAGTCTTCCGCTGCAATGAAATCAAACGCCTCGGAGCCATCGCCGAGGATGGTCGGGCCTTCGCCGCGATCGATCGCGTCGAGCATTTTCATGATGACCGCGATATAGGCACCACGATAGTCTTGGCGCGGGCCATAGACATTCATGTAGCGCAAACCCACATAGTCGAGTCCGTAGCGAAAGTGGTAGGCTCGCGCCATCGCCTCACCGCAAATCTTGGTCGCGCCGTAAAAATTCTTGTTGTTGAAGGGATGATCTTCCGTCATCGGTTCTTCGATTGCATCGCCATAGACCGAAGCAGACGATGACCAGACCAGGCGTTTTACGCCGTTGCGCACGCAGCCGTCCAGCACGTTGAACATGCCGCGAACGTTAACGTCGAACGCCGTTCGAGGAAATTCGTGGCATTGCAACAGCCACAGCGCGGCAAACTGAAACACGCCGTCGGCACCCTTGAGTGCCGCGTCGAGAATATCGGTTTGCGTGATGTCGCCGCCCGCTTCGAATATCTTGACGCGCGGGTCACGCATCGCCTCTGCGAGATTTTCATGTGTCCCGCGAACGAAATTATCATAGATAACGATCTCGCCGACATCTTGCTTCACGAGCTGGTCGACCGCGTGCGATCCGATCAGTCCCGCCCCGCCGATGACGACAAATCGCTTTCCTTGAAGATCCAACCTGCTTCCCCTACTCGATCAGTGCGATATGGGACGATGAAATCTCCCGATAACGCTCGCCACTTCGCCTGCAGACAAGATCCGCCGACAGTTTTTCTCCCTGCCGGCTGACCCAGCCCGTCCGGCGCGCCGGATTTCCGACCATCAAGGCAAACGCCGGCACGTCTTTCGTCACCACGGCCCCCGCGCCGATGAAGCAATATTCTCCGAGCCTGTGACCGCAAACAACGGTCGCATTGGCTCCGATGCTGGCTCCCCGCCCGATCGGAGTGGTGCGGAATTCATCCTTGCGGGAGACGTTGGCGCGCGGATTGTTGACATTTGTGAAGACGCAGCTCGGACCGCAGAAAACATCGTCGGAAAGTTCTACGCCGTCGTAGAGCGAAACGTTATTCTGGATCTTGCAGCCGTTCCCGATCTTCACGCGCGGCCCGATCATCACGTTCTGCCCGATCGAACAATTCTCCCCAATGATTGTGCCGGGAAGGACATGGCAGAAGTGCCAGATTTTGGTGCCCCGCCCAACGACCGCACCGTCATCCACATAGCTTGAGGCGTGAATGAGCGCGCCAGGGAAGCGCGGATCCTCGCGCATTTCGCTCATTTGGAGAAAGCCCTGCGAGCCGACGGGTGCCGCCATTCGTGGCCGGACGAAACTGGAGCGTTCCGGAATGTCGATACGATGTCGATCGAAGCCCTTACCTCATCCAGGCCAAACCCTTTGCCTGCAACGATCGCTTCATAGCTTCGCGTATGAAGGTCCGTAAAGCCCTCCGAGAATTCCACTTCTTCGCCATCGACCGTAATCGAGCGATAGGTCGTCTTCTTGCCTTGCAGGTCGACCGGCAAGATCGTTCCGATCCACCGACAGAAACCAGCTCACGTCCGCGCGTGCGCATTCAAGATATCCAGCGGCGCGCTCCGGTTCGCGAAGATGCGCCTCGTTGCGCTGTAACGTTACCGAACACGAAGCTCAGCATGTCGAAGAAGTGGACGCCGATGTTGGTCGCCACCCCACCCGACTTTGCATCTTCGCCTTTCCAGGAGGCGTAATACCAGCGGCCGCGCGAGGCGATATACGTGAGATCCACCTTGTGACGTTTGTTACTCGTGGCGAACTGCTCACGCAGAGCAATGATCGCGGGATGAAGGCGAAGCTGCAGGATCGTCGAGATGCGACGGCCAGTGTCCCGCTCGATCTCGGCAAGGCCATCGATATTCCAGGGATTGAGCACCAGCGGCTTCTCGCAGATCGCATCCGCGCCGGATCGCAATGCGAAGCGGCAATGCGCGTCGTGAAGGTGATTCGGCGAACAGATCGACACATAATCAATTTTCTCGCCGCGGCGCCGAAGTTTGTCGACATGTCGATCGAACCGCTCGAATTCGGTAAAGAAGTGTGCGTCCGGAAAATGGCTGTCGAGGATCCCTACGGAATCATTTGGATCGTAGGCGACCTTCAAATCGCCGCCGACAGCCTGTATTGCCTTCATGTGTCGGGGGGCAACGTAACCAGCTGCACCAATCAGCGCGTAAGTAGTCATCCGGACATCACCCGTGAAATTGAGATGAGGTTTTCCAAGCTACCGCAGTCCGGGTGACTCTAGGTCACCAGACCAAATACCCAAATTCGCGTGCGAACTACCCGCACACGTCAGGCCACCTCAGGCAGCCGCTATCATATCGGCCTCGATCGAGACACGAACCTTTCGTCCCAACAGGTCAAGCAAGATCGCGACACGGTCGCGGTCGGCCAGCCCGTCGAATAATCCGAGATTATCGGCAAAAACCCCGGCCAGCACGCGCACCTTCTCTCCGAGCGCGAATTTCGGGCGCTGGTCAAGCTTGACGTACCCAGTTTCGTCCTCGCGCGCCTTCAGCAAATTCAGGACTTGTTGTGCGACCGGCGCGGGATCCGGGCCGTTGCAAACCAAACGCGAGACACCAAAGGTCGATTGAATGGATCGCCAGCGCTGCGTTGCCATGTCGATCCGCACGAAAAGATAGCGCGGGAACAAGGGCGCTGCGATTTTCTCGATCTTGCGCGCGTGGCTTCGGCGCTTCAGATAGCGAGGCAGATATATCTCAAAGCCCTGGCGCACCAAATTGCGCGCCGCTTTTGCCTCGGCGTTGACCTGGGTCTGCACGACGTACCATGCATCGGGATCGATCAGGCTCATCGCTCGGAATCCCTGCGCTCGGAGAGGTTCAAGCCCAGCAAGCTCGGAGCCAGCACGCGGTCGCGCCCGTAAAGCTGCGCGGCTTCATCGTAAGCTCGACGGGCGTTGACGACATCGGTGATGATCACCGCGTCAAATGGGGCTGTGAGACGGTCATAGCTGGAAACGACTTGCTTTCCGACAAAGAGCATTTCATCGGCGCTTTGATCGACAATGGCGACGATAGATACGCCGCAATCGACAGCCGACAGGATCGCGATCTCAGCCAAGTCCGACTTTCCACACAGCACGAGGTTTTGGAAGTTCAGCTCTCTCGCCGATTGAAAGACGCGCGCGCAGTCAGCCTTTGCCTGGCGAAAGAACGAAAACGAGTCCGAAAGGTATTGGACTGTGAGCCGGGATTTTTCCGCAAATCCATAGGGTGTCAGATAATACGCATATCGGCGGGCGGGTACGTCGCGCACCTTGACCAGCCCCTTCTTTATGCAACGCTTGAGGTAAGCGTTGACTAGGCCGAGCGCGATTCCCAATTCGGCTGCGATCCGGCGCTGGGATCGGTCACCATCGTGTTCAACGGAACTCAAGAGCCCGAGCACGATCCGTTCGTTCTCATGCTCAGTGTCCAGCAAGCGATCCATCCCGCCGCCCCTTTTGTTAGCGTGGACTATTACCGCGTTCATGCCGTGAACGTCAAGAAGCATGTTCAGACCATGAACACAGCTAAACCATTGAAATATTTGCAACATCAGTAGTGGCCTCAGATTGATCGGCGATGGCTCCTGCCGGATTCAAGAAGAGAAGCATCGAAGGCACGGCGGCTTGCGGTTACGGCCATTCCGCCTCGGCCGCAAAATCCCTTAATTTTCCGTTGCTGGCCAGGCCACGAATCTTTGGACGTGCCTAGTGCCAAGTATCAGGTCATCGGATCTTCATCGCATAATCGGTCGCGCGGACTTGAAATGGCGCCAATTGCGCGATCACTAGAAACTGCAAATTAACGCGGGGGAAACATTGTATCTAAGTCGCATCGTGGCGTAGTTTTTCGCGGATTCTTCATCGCGGTTCCTTATGGTGGCGAACAGCGAAAGAGGCGTGGGTGCGAGTTGGGCGAACCAGAATTCTAGTTGAGCATCAAGGACTAAGCGATGAGATTTCGTTTCATCTCTGACTCGCAGGATCCCCTTAGTGATTTCAACACGGGCGGGCAGGACACGAATTTCTTCCCGACGTCCTTTTCCCCTCCTGCGCCGTTTTACCCTCCAGCCGGCCACGACAGCGGAAGCCCGCCTGTTACCACGCCTCCGCTGATTTCACCGCCCCTGACCCCAACCCTGCCTGCCGAATCAATCCAAGCCCAGGCCGCCGTAAGTGGCTCCGGCTCCGGCGGCACCAGTTCCGTCGTCGCCGAAACATCCAGCAGCGGTTTCACGATCAATCTCATATTCGATGCGGCTGCGATGGCCTCGACGACGGCTGCCGCGAATTTCCGCGCCGGCATCGAGCAAGCGGCATCAATTTTGTCCGCGACGATTACCAACAAGATCACGGTCAATCATCAACATCGACTACAGCGGAACCGGCGGCGGCGCTGCGGCCGGGCCCGACAATGGCCTGTACGAAAATTATTCGACGGTCAGGGCCGACCTGATCAACAACGCCGCGCCGGGCGATACGACATTCAATGCCTTGCCGACGGGATCAACAATCCAGGGGCAGTCGCAGGTCGCCGTCTGGAACGCGCAGTTGAAGCTTTTCGGGCTGTTGCCGGCGAACAGCACCACCACCGACGATGGCAGTGCGACTTTTGCGACCGATATCAATCCAAACTTGCTGGTCGGCGTTGCGCTTCACGAGCTGACCCACGCCATGGGTCGCGTGCCCTACGGTTCGCAGCCCGACATTTTCGACTTTTACCGCTTTACGAGCCCTGGAACGTACCTGTTCTCGGACAGCATTCCTTCTTCGGCTGCCTATTTTTCCGTGGACGGTGGCAACACGAAACTGGCCGACTTCGGTCTTTACTCGGATCCGAGCGATTTCCTCAATGCTGCAAATGGTGCTCTTCCGGGACCCTACAGCAACCTGACACCGAATGACGCCTTCGATGAACTGTACGGGAGCAACACGACTCAGGGGCTCTCGGCCATCGATAAGCAAATGCTCGATGCACTTGGTTTTGATGTGGCGGTGCCGCCAGCTCCCCCAACGGTGTCCGTTAGCAGCGTAACGAACGCGACTGGTGGTCAGCATATTGCGCTGTCCAGCCTGGTCACGATCTCAAACCCAGGCAATGTCGGCTACCAATTGCTGGAATTGTGGGACAGCAACGGCACGGTGGCGGGTGGTCGGTTCGTGGTCAATGGCGTGGCACAGACCGGCGGCCACGAGATCGATGTGACCCCGGGCAGTGTGGCCAGTACCGTGTTCGACGCCGGCACTGCCGGCGGCAGCGATATGCTATGGGCCCGCCTGCTTGAGAACGACGGCACTCTCACGGCCTGGCAGCCCTTTACCGTGTCGGTACCGACGCCGACGCTGACGGTAAGCAACGATGCCAGTGCGACTGGCGGCCAGCATATTGCGCTGTCGAGCCTGGTCGCGATTTCCGACCCCGGCATTGTCGGCTACCAGCAGCTGGAATTGTGGGACAGCAACGGCACGGTGGCGGGTGGTCAGTTCGTAGTCAATGGCGTGACGCAGACCGGCGGCCACGAGATTGACGTGGCCCCGGGCAGTGTGGCCAGCACGGTATTCGACGCTGGCACCAGCGGCGGCACCGATACGCTGTGGGCGCGCCTGCTTCAGGACGACGGCACGCTCACGGCGTGGCAGCCCTTTACCGTGTCCGTACCGACGCCAACGCTGACGGTGAGCAACGATGCCAGCGCGACTGGTGGTCAGCATATTGCGCTGTCCAGCCTGGTCACGATCTCAAACCCAGGCAATGTCGGCTACCAATTGCTGGAATTGTGGGACAGCAACGGCACGATGGCGGGTGGTCAGTTCGTGGTCAATGGCGTGACGCAGACCGGCGGCCACGAGATTGACGTGGCCCCGGGCAGTGTGGCCAGCACCGTGTTCGACGCCGGCACTGCCGGCGGCAGCGATATGCTATGGGCCCGCCTGCTTGAGAACGACGGCACTCTCACGGCCTGGCAGCCCTTTACCGTGTCGGTACCGACGCCGACGCTGACGGTGAGCAACGATGCCAGTGCGACCGGCGGCCAGCATATTACGCTGTCGAGCCTGGTCGCGATTTCCGACCCCGGCATTGTCGGCTACCAGCAGCTGGAATTGTGGGACAGTAACGGCACGGTGGCGGGCGGTCAGTTCGTGGTCAATGGCGTGGCACAGACCGGCGGCCACGAGATCGATGTGGCCCCGGGCAGTGTGGCCAGCACCGTGTTCGACGCCGGCACTGCCGGCGGCAGCGATATGCTATGGGCCCGCCTGCTTGAGAACGACGGCACTCTCACGGCCTGGCAGCCCTTTACCGTGTCGGTACCGACGCCGACGCTGACGGTAAGCAACGATGCCAGTGCGACTGGCGGCCAGCATATTGCGCTGTCGAGCCTGGTCGCGATTTCCGACCCCGGCATTGTCGGCTACCAGCAGCTGGAATTGTGGGACAGCAACGGCACGGTGGCGGGTGGTCAGTTCGTAGTCAATGGCGTGACGCAGACCGGCGGCCACGAGATTGACGTGGCCCCGGGCAGTGTGGCCAGCACGGTATTCGACGCTGGCACCAGCGGCGGCACCGATACGCTGTGGGCGCGCCTCCTTCAAGACGACGGCACGCTCACGGCGTGGCAGCAGTTTAGCGTGACCAATGCGGTGCCGGCGTTGACGGCTGCTCAGGTCGCCGCACCCCAATCGATTTGGGCCTCTACCGGCGGACCGAGCAACGACACATTTGTCTTCCGACCCGGTCTGGGCGCTAGCGTCATTGACAATGCCCTAAGCCTAACCACGATTGAGTTGGACGGGTTTTCATCGGTAACCAACGATGCTCAGCTAGCGACGCTCTTAAGTGATGCGCAGAGCGGCCGGTCGCAGGCGCTGTTCCAGTCGGAAAATGGGGGGCATGATACGATAATCAACCTAGGAAATCACGACAGCATAACTCTGACGAATGTTCACATCTCGGATCTCCATTCCACGAACTTCATTATTCATTGACTTGGCGCCCGGTAGCCTTCCGCCTATCCCTCTCGTGCCCGGTGCGCGACTTCATCAAATCTTTGAGGATATTAAATCTCTCTGAGTTACTCCCCTGCGTTTCGGCAATTTCTTCCGGGTGATCGTTTCGGCCTTGCCGCCGCGCGGTTTACCGTTGATTGGGCGCTGGCGCGTCTTGCAGACCTCTCATGAGAGCTCTGGTCATGTCTGATAGAGTGGACCGCGAAAACGCTAACTTCTAGCACCGCTGGACCTGCACCAACCATTTGCGCCATAATTTGGATGACTTCTCACGCCGAAATTCCCGTACTCAATTCCACGGAGCTCGTTACGAAGTGCTGGTAAGCGATGAAAGGAGTCACCTTGCGGGATTAACGGCGGCAGCGGCGACGACTGCCGTCTTTGCCAAGACGTTTCTGCCCTTCCATATGATCGGTTCAACGGCCATTTTTGTTGTAGCCAGCGCGGTCGGCGCCGCGCTCGTCATCTTTTCTTGGCGTCCACTGTACGAAATGGCCGCCAAGATCTCGGTTTTCCTTCTAGTATCGGGAGCATTCTATGTTTGGGTGATCGTCAACTTCCTCCTTCTTTCTCGTCCTAACGTCCCAACGACGCATTTATATGGAATACTTATCTTCCACCTACTGTTCATGGTGTTTGGCTTCGCTACGGCGCGATCTCTGAATGTACTCCTCGTGATATTGCTGGGGGCCGCTGCGATTTATCTAGTTGCTATCGTCAATTACGCCGTGCGGTTCGGCGACCCCGAACAGGGCGGCCATCTGCATGACATCTTCGGGTTTGGGGATCCGGCAGTTTACCACACAGTCCACCAAAATATTGGGCTCGTGTTCGGGCTAGCCGTGCTTGCCGCCCTTGGACTGGCTTCAAATTGGATCAAGAAGATTGCTTTCGTCACCGCTCTGCCGATCGTGTTGTTTTTTTTGTTTTATATCTCGGCGAGAGGCGCGTTCGTTGCCATCGTATTCAGCCTGTTTTTCTGGCTGAGCGCCGATCTTTGGCTGCGTTCACGAAAACTCGCATTGGTAGGCATCGTCGTTACGTTGCTAGCAGTGACTTTCACGTCAGCCTTCTTCTACCGGTACGCACTTCATGACAAGAACGTCGACCAGAGAGCGCCGGACGCGATTTCACGCACGATTCGAGAAATTCAGGATCCAAGACCTGGCTTTCGAATACAGATTTGGGGGCGGGCCTGGCGTCGTATTTCATCCCGAACCAGATATGCTCCTGTTCGGCAGGGGGATTGGCGAGTTTCCCATCAATGAGGGCGCCGGGCCCCCGGATTGGCTGCTTAACCCAACCGAAGGATCCAAACATTATCCCCACAGCGTGCATCTCGAGATACTCTACGAGACTGAAATCGTCGGCTTCGTTCTGTTCAGCATTCTGATAGTCCTGCCAATCGTTGCGTCGATGCGCAGTTGGTCAGCATTCTCCCCTGCAGAAAAATTCGCTGTCGCCGTCTATATTTTCATTCTGGCGAGCTCTGAAATTTCTGGTGCGTTTGCCTACGGATACGTGCTGCAATTTTTTCTGGCATTGACTGTTGGAGTGATTGCCCTGAAGAGACGCATCAAAGGGTTAAATTCCGCATGGGCAAATAGCTGAGCGGTAACCGGGGCTTTTCCGTAACTTGTGAAGTCCGATGCGCCTCCTCCAGATTGCCTGAACTCCAGTGTCTAGCACGAGGCCGTCAGGCAGCGATGATGATTCTCTTTCTAGTTGCAAGTCGCCTAAGATCGCGATAACCAAAGGATCGGCTAACTCGCCGTCAAATCATGGTATTATCAGTCGATTCACCAATGACGAAGATGCAAACCTCGGCTTAAGCGAATGATGAAGCAAGCTCGATTCGCCGCCAGCGCATCTCTGTTCGTCGCCGCCTTGCTTACATCTGCTGCTCTGGTCTTTATTTTCGGAGCTTTGGGCCTTCGTGGCAGCAGCATAATAACGGGCGGCTATCTTCTGGTTACCGTTGTGAGCGCTTTTCTCCTGGGCCGGGGGAAGGATGAAAGGTTTGCGGTAACATCGATGGATTTGGTATTTGCGGTCTTCGCGGCGGGCGTTGCGATTGCAAGCCTCCTTCACTTCGACGAGAGCGACTACAAGGAATATTTGCTGCTTTTGCTGGATACCCTATTTGCATATGTTGTGGGACGCGCTCTTAATGGCTCGGTGATAAGCAGCATTCGATTTCGTTTGCTGCAGATATCGACGCCGTTGCTGGTCGCTGCGTGTGTGGCGACGATCCCAAATTTGGTGGGCGAGATATATCCGAGACCATTTGTGTTTGGTTTCTTTCATGCAGCGACGGTATTTTCCATCGCATTCGGATACATGGTGATTGCTTATATTTATTCTGACATCGAATGGCGATCCAAGATATCGCTTTTCTATTTTTTGCTTTCTGTGATTTCGACCGCGGTTTTTGTCGCTGCGACGGTTCGATTTGCTCCAATTGCTATTCTAGCTACAATGATGTTTTCGCTTGCCTGCTCCCTCTATCGGCCGCTCAAAATCTGGAGAAGAGTTAGCCTCGTACTCTTGGCAATGATTCTTGGAGCCTGTCATAGGAACGTTCTCTCGCTATACTTTTGTTGTAAGGGTAAGCTGACCAGCTCGCCGATACCGGCGCAGTTCTCTGGGAAGGCAAAACCCGGACAAAATGTGGTCAGAGTTGAACGATCAGAGTTATCGAACCCCAAAACTGAACTGCCCGCCGCAACTGAACTGCCCGTTATCCCTCCCAGCTGCAACACACTTTATGACCTCAACAACTCGATTGCGGTCAGACGAGCTCTTCTGACTGATGCCTTATTCTTCTTGCCGAACGCCGGCTTCTTCGGTTACGGGCTCGAACTCGTTCTCCAGGATGTCTTGTTTTGAAGGCTACCAGATCCACAACAGCGTCCTGCAGGCGGCTGTTGAGTTTGGCTGGATTGCCGGTATTGCTCTGATAGTTCTTCTGGCGTTGCCACTAGTCCAGTTCTCAATGTCGAAATACGAGTTCGATGTGAATTTGCAGTTTCTGTTGTCCTGTATCGCGTTTGCAACTTTATTAAGCTTGGTACACGGGCAATTTAGTCGGGAGCTGCCGCTATTTCTCTTTCTTGGCGCATTTGCGAAAGCAAGTTCGAACCTGTCAAGCAGTAACGGACGTCAGGGCCGCAGCTCGCTTTAGGGTCCGGGGCCCATTCGAAATAGCTCCTTCGCTCTCGAGAGCTTTTTTCGAAAATCGACTATTTTCCAGACCGGATTTTCTGGATTTATTGGCTTGTCCATCCCCTAAGCCTCGGCCTAAGATCTCCAATCGAGAACCGATCTCGGACCTTTCTGGAACGAGAGAATGGAAGTGAATTGAATGACTTTGGAAACCTTCACTCCCGCCGCGGCGAATTGCTCTACGTCGTCAACGAGGATTTCGCGTTCTTGCTAAACCGACTGCCGATGGCTCGGGCAGCACACAAAGCCGGCTTCGAAGTCCACGTTGCGACAAATGTTAACAATGGCGTCGAATGCAATCAAGGCCGAGGGGTTTATCTTGCATCCAATCCCTCTCCAGCGCGGAGGACGCTCGCCACTTACTGCAATTCGAGCCATCCTGGCGCTTCGGCGCATCGAGCGACAGATCGAGCCAGATATTGTACACCACTCGGGCTTACAATGCTCCGTCTTCGGATCGATCGCCGCATTCGGCAATAACTTCTCGCAGGTCAACGCAATGACCGGATTGGGCTACATCTTTACATCGGTGACTTTGCGGACGCGCCTTCTCAAGGGAAGTATGAGATGGCTGCTACCCTGGCTGTTCAATCGGCGGGCCTGCGTGGTTCTGGTCCAGAACCCTGACGACCGCGCGGCACTTGGCGATCTGGGAATCGAACAGCAGCGCATGGTCCTTATTCCTGGATCGGGTGTCGACACCGATGCTTTACAGCCGCTGCCAGAACCGGAAGGGCCCATTACCTACGGCTTTGCAGGACGCCTGCTGACCGATAAGGGTATACGTGCGTTGGTGGCAGCCCACGGCATCTTGCGCCGTCAAGGCCATGACTTAAATCTAATGATCGCAGGGAATCCAGACCCTGCTAACCCCGCTTCCGTTTCATTAGAAGAGGTGGAAGAATGGGGTCGACAGCCAGGAATTACCTGGCGAGGGCACCTAGAAGATATCGCGTCGTTGTGGCGAAAGTGTCATTTTGCGGTTCTGCCATCGCACCGGGAAGGCCTGCCGGGGAGTCTTCTCGAAGCAGCTGCGTCGGGGAGACCGATGATTGCAACGGATGCGCCGGGTTGTCGCGAGATAGTCATTCAAGACCAAACCGGCCTTCTGGTGCCAATCGAAGATCCGGAAGCTCTCGCACAAGCGATTGCGAAACTTGCGGCTTCGCCCGAGCTGCGATCACGATACGGCAAAGCAGCGCGACAATTGGTCGTCAGCCAGCTTTCGGCAACAATTATCGGAAGCTCAATTGTCCGTCTTTATGACGAATTAACACTCGCGCACTCAGGTGCTCGTCAACCATAGGTCGCAACAACGAGCACTCGGCCTGGAAAAAGTATTCGTGGATATGGGACACGTCACCAGGTGGGCGTACCGGCTGATTGCGACCACTGGTTCCGATTGATTGCGACCAGGCGTTCCGATTGATCGCGACCACCCATTCCGGGTGATCGCGACCAGGCTGTGGAGGGGGTGTAACCGGCATCGTTGGGTGATCTTCGAATCGGCATTGCTACGACCCTTTGAGAAGGAGCGGGCATGCCAGGACAGAGATTACCCATGCGCAAGATACGCGATGTGCTGCGGCTAAGTGCCGACGGCATGTCCAAACGGAAGATCGCGGCCAGCCTATCGATCGGGGCGACGGCGGCAGGCGACTGCATTCGGCGTTCACGGCGGGCCGGCTTGAGCTGGCCGCTGCCTGAGAATCTGAGCGATGAGGCGCTGGAGCGGATTTTGTATCCGCCGCCGAAGGTCACGGCGAAGGACCGGCGACCGCGGCCGGACTGGGCGGCGATCCATCGCGAGCTGCGCCGGCCGGGCGTGACGCTGCAGCTGTTGTGGGAGGAGCATCGCGGCATCCACCCCGACGGTTACGGCTACAGCCGATACTGCGAGCTTTACCGCGCCTGGGAGGGGCGCCTTTCACCGACCATGCGGCAGCTGCATGTCGCCGGCGAGCGGTTGTTCGTCGACTATGCGGGCACGACCCTTGAGGTGGTGGACGGGACGACCGGTGAGGTTCACGTCTGTCAACTGTTCGTCGCCGTGCTCGGCGCCTGCAGCTATACCTATGCGGAAGCCACCTTTACGCAGCGCCTTGTCGATTGGATCGGCTCGCACACACGGGCGTTCGCTTTTTTCGGCGGCGTCACGGCGCAGATCGTTTCCGACAACTTGAAGTCGGGCGTGACGAAAGCGTGCTTCTACGAGCCGGCGGTGAACCGCACCTATGCCGAGATGGCGCATCACTACGGCACCGCAGTAGTTCCAGCACGTCCACGTCGCCCGAAGGATAAATCTAAAGTTGAAGTTGGAGTCCAAGTTGCAACTCGTTGGGTCATCGCGAAGCTGCGTAATCGGCGCTTCTTCTCGCTGGCCGAACTCAACGCCGCCGTCCGGGAATTGGTCACGCAGCTTAACGATCGCGTGACGCGGCATCTGGGGACCAGCCGGCGTGCGCTGTTCGAGGAGATCGAGCGCCCCGCGCTCAAGAAGCTGCCGGTCGATCCCTATGTTTACGCGCAATGGAAGGAATGCAGGGTCGGCCTCGACTACCACATCGAAGTCGAGCGGCATTATTACTCGGTGCCGCACACGTTGTTGCGCGAGAAGGTGTGGGCACGGATCACGGCGCGCACCATCGAGATCTTCCATCGCGGCAATCGAGTCGCGGCTCATATGCGATCGTCGTCGGACCGACGGCACACCACGGTGCGTGAGCACATGCCGAGCAGCCATCGGCGCTATGCCGACTGGACGCCGGAGCGGATCAGGCGGCAGGCCGGCGAGATCGGGCGTAATACCGCGGCGCTGATCGAGACCATCCAGCGCGAGCGCTCTCACCCGGAGCAAGGATTCCGGGCCGCGGTCGGCATCATCCGGCTGGTCAAGAGCTATGGCCGCGACCGGCTGGAGGCAGCCTGCGGCCGGGCGCTGGAGATCGGCGCGCGCTCCTTCACTTCCGTCAATTCGATCCTGAAGAACAACCTCGAAGCCAAACGGCCTGCACCTGCCGCGGACGGGCCGCCGATTGCGCACTCCAACATCCGTGGCTCCCGTTACTTCCATTGAGGAGAACACAATGCTGACCCACCCCACCCTTGACCAGCTCAAGACGCTGAATCTCGACGGCATGGCCGATGCCTTCGTCGAGTTGCAGAACCAAGCCCAAGCTGCCGAGCTCTCGCACGCCGAATGGTTGGCGCTGCTGCTCGATCGCGAGGCGGCCAGCCGCAACACCAGGCGCTTTCAAATCCGGCTGCGAAGCGCCAAGCTGCGCCACAGCCAAGCCGCTATCGAGGACGTCGACTACCGCACACCACGACGGCTCGACAAGGCGCTGTTCCACCAACTTACGGCCGGCAAATGGATCGCCGAGCGCCGCAATCTGCTCGTAACCGGGCCGTGCGGTATCGGCAAATCGTGGTTAGCCTGCGCACTCGCCCAGAAGGCATGTCGGGACGGCTACACGGTCATTTACGCTCGCGTGCCGCGGCTGTTCGCCGATCTGGAGCTCGCCCACGGCGACGGTCGCTTCACGCGCCTGTTTCGTACCCTGGTCAAGGCCGACTTGTTGGTCCTCGATGACTGGGGACCGGAACGGCTCACCGCCAACCAGCGGCGAGATCTGATGGAAATCGTCGAGGATCGTCACGGCAATGGCTCCACGCTCATCACCAGCCAACTTCCCCGTGATAAATGGCACGATGTCATCGGCGAGCCCACGTTCGCGGATGCCATCCTCGATCGCATTGTCCACAATGCCTATCGGCTGGAATTGGATGGACCCTCCATGCGCAAGCTCCAAGCCACCGAGCAGGCCGAAACTGAGGCTCGATCATCCGCAAAGGAAGCCGCCAGTACCCTGACTTCCCCAACCAAGCCAGCAAAAGGCGACCACAAATGACCGCCGTGCCCAACTTCCCGCCCGCCCCGGTGGGTCAACAGAGACCTCCCGCGCGCGCCGCTGCGTCAACCGTCGGGGTACTCCGCGTCACGCGCGGGTCCCTCCTATTGACTACCGGGACGGCCTCTCGACGTGCTTGACCAAACACCAGGAGACTGACATCACCACCATCATCATCCAACGGTGCCGTCAGCACCCCGCGACGCACTGGTCGCGATCCGTCGGAATGGGCGGTCGCAATCGTCGGAATTTCGCAACCAGGCTGGCACTCTTGCATCCTTGGCCTCGCCGCCGTCGTTCCTGCGAGTTTGAGTGATTGAATATGAATGAAAAAATCTTCCGCCTTCTGGATCGGCCAGTTGCCAGTTGTCCGCGAGCTAACCTAACCAGGAACGGCGTGCGGCCATATGTGCAAACGACCGCCCCAACAACTATTTGGCCAGATAGCGCGACCGCGTCCAATCAACCGTATCGGCGAAATCGGCAGCAAACGCGGCTACCCGCCGGTCAACATCGGGGAGCAACAACCGCGGCTCCAAAGGAGTGAACGCCGCTGCAGCGGCCGCGAGGTGGTTAGCAAGCGCGGCGGGATCGTGCAGATCAAAAAAGAGCCCATTGGCAGCTTGTTCGCGATGCACATTGATGTCGGACAGAAACATCGGGGTGCCAAACGATTTCGCCTCCTCGACGGTTGTGCTCCAGCCTTCAAATGACGATGGATTGATCAGCGCGGTCGCGCTTCGCAACAACGCGTAAACATCATCAATCGGAATCATCCCCAGATAGCGAAAGTTTGCTGCGATACCGCGTTGCTCAACTTGCATCATCAAATTCGAAAAATAGCTGCTGTCCTTCGAATTGTGAGAGCTCCCCGAGGCGGCAACGACGACATCGATCCCCCGATGCTTCAAAATCTCTAGGGCATCGATGACCACCTGATGGTTCTTGTGTCTCCAAAACTGGTTCGGCAGATAGAAAAAGCAAGAAGGAAGACCGTACTTCTCAATCACCTGATGGGGTTCAGCGGACAGCAGAGATGCGGACGGGCATGACGCGAACCGCACCACGTGGGTCCTGTTTCGAAGCGATGGATAAAATTCATCGCAATCGCGGCGGGCGTCTTCGCTGCTCAACATGATCACTCTTCCTGACAGGATCTGCATCCGCAACCCCAACTCCCGGCGTATCCGGGCAGAAAACGAAAACAGATGCGGCAGTCGTCGATGCTGCAGGTCCGGAAACCAGGCTATCGAAGGATACGGCAGCCGCCATCCAAAAAACCGGGCCGTCTCGATGACGACGTCGATGCGATGACGCTCGAACTCATTTACCACGGCGCGATCGAGCCCCGTAACAACCGCGCTTGCGAGAGCAGTTCGTGTCCGCTCAAATGCAACCGAGCGGACGACCTCGACCGAAGGCAGCCGTGCGAATTCCGCCAGTTCCTGGTGATCAGCGCTGGCTTCCGCAAACAGGACCGGGGTGAACCGGCCTTTCTGATGGGCATCAAGACAGGCAAATAAATTGGCTAAATAATTATACCCCCCTGCCCAGGCCCGGCGGGAAATATAGGTAAATGCAAGACGTAGCGGAGCAGACGGCATCAGTTCAGGGCTTTGAACCATTGAACGTACTCGTTCACTCCGGCGTCCAGCCTCGTTGTCCACTCAAACCCCGCCGCTTTGAGCCTGGCGCTATCGGATACAAGGCTCTTCGGATCGCCGGCGCGGCTCTCGCCTGAAAAATGAACACTGAGCCCGTCGCCCCAACTATCGATCACATAGCGCGCTATCTGAGCCACCGACGTTCCAACTCCCGACCCACCATTTAGCACATCATAGGGGCCTTTAGTGACGTAAGTCGGAAGAACCGCCAGCAGACGAGCAACATCGCGAACGTTCGTCCAGTCGCGCATCTCCTCGCCAGTACCGCCCAGCACCAGCTTGCGGTTACCGTCCTTTAACCGGCCACACAAATCCCAAAGCAGCTGCTTTCGGAGCGTTGGTCCATAAACGGAAAACAGA
The DNA here is from genome assembly GCA_963722265.1 of uncultured Alphaproteobacteria bacterium. Classification (GTDB taxonomy): domain Bacteria; phylum Pseudomonadota; class Alphaproteobacteria; order Rhizobiales; family Xanthobacteraceae; genus Bradyrhizobium. The sequence goes on from CAVRKR010000010.1 coordinate 59,752, forward strand.
CGCAGAACGACCGACGGTATGCCGAATGTGACCGCATAGTTTTGGCAAAGCTGTTCCATCAGCCGCTTGTGTTGGCCATAGGGAGACATCGGTTCGAGCCGAGCCGTCTCTGCAATCGGGCCACAATGAAGCGCACCATAAACAGCTGCGCTCGAGACGGCTACAAGTCGGCATTGTGGGGCGTTGATCCGCACCCAATCAAGAAGCTGTTCCGTTCCCCCTACGGTACGCGAAAAATCTTCTTGAGGTTGGGCAATCGAACCGCTCACGGACGAGCCTCCCGCCAGGTGATAGATGATCGTTGGCAATCTCGTTGTGGAAGCGAGCGCCTGAAGATTTGGCGCGTTGATTTCTCCGCTCAGACAAGTCCGAAATCCCCAAAGCCTCTTCTCCGCGTCCTGAGGCGCATTATGGCCAATTCCATCGACCATCTCGCCGCGGCTGGCAAGTTCTCGCGCCAGGTGGCGCGCGATGAACCCATTCGCCCCCGTGACCCATATGGTCATGGCAAACCCTTGCATGCGACGAAGGAATAAAGCCGGCCGGGCCGATTATCGAATCGTGCCGCCACGGCAAGGGCTCGCTCGAACAGCCAATCCGAACCCAGTATCCCCTCTGCAAGACGTCGCGGTATCGGGCGAGGAAGCCGCTCCAGAATTTTTTCGCGCAAACTGTCCAGTGTATGGGGGTAAAGATTGATTGGGCTCTCCAGGGGAGGCAAAACGTCAAGGCGACCGAATCCTGCGGATTTCAGCGCCGATACGTATTGATCAAGCCGAAATGCGTGCTCACCGCCATAGAGCCGATGCAGGGGATGCTGCTTCAAAAATTGGTCAAGATCGGAATCAGCGGTCAGGACATGCTCGCGTGCGGCAATCAAAATCCCGCCTGGATTTAGGACGCGATAGAACTCTCGGCAAGCCTGCTCAAGGTCCCGCGTATGATGCAAGACCGCGCGCGCAAAAACCACATCGAAGCTGGCGTCCAGAAATGGCAATCGCTCCGAGAATTCCTCAACAACCTCTATTGCCAGCGAGGCCTCTTTCGCCAGCGCACGTATTGCCCCGGCACCCACGATGGAGCTGGGATCAGGCTCCAGCGCGGTCACCGAAAAACCCTCGCGCGCCAGCGCATAGCTTGCGATACCTCGGCCAGCGCCAACGTCAAGCGCACGACCGGTCCGACCGCGCAGCAAGGCCGAAACGGACTGCCATTCGGACGTCGCGAAATAGCGCGACGCCGCTGCTATCAGCGGGTCGTCGTAGAAAGCGTCGCGAACAAGTTGTTGTTGATCGGGTTGATTGCGCAACCAGACGACCGCCTCCTCCCAGGATGAGAGCCTTGGATCAGCGCTCATCGGGCGACAGTTCCCTGACAACGACCGCGGGATTTCCCGCTACGATCGAAAACGCCGGTACATCCCTGGTCACGACGGCACCGGCGGCGACAACCGCGCCGTTTCCAACGGTTACGCCGCGCAGCACAAAAGCGCCCGCGCCGATCCATGCATCGTCGTGAACCGTGATCGGCTGCTCACCCAGTGCCAGTTCGCGCGGATGGCCACGTTCGAAGATTTCCCTGGTCTGCTGATGCCGTTCAGACGCCCGCAGCGGATGTGTAAGATTATCGAAAATGTTGACGGAGTGCGCGATCAATACCCGGTTCCCGATGACGATCGACACCGCCGACCAAATACGCGTTCCATCCCCCACATAGCACCAATCCCCAAGCACAATTCTGCCGCCGTGACCGAATGTCATCAATTCGCCGCGTACAAAGGTATCGCAGCCAATCAGGATCCTGTCGGAGTCCCCGGCCGCGTTTTTGATTCGCGCGGCCTGGCTGAGACGTGATCTTGCGCCGATCCGACAGGTTGCGCGTCCCAGTATCTGCTGAGCAAAGCGATGAAGGTTCATATTGGTCGGTTTGGGTTATTGGACACGGACAGCTAGCACGATCATAGCCCTCCGACGAGATCAACAAAACTCTGCCATTGCAAGGACTTGCTATAGGTGCCGGTGACCCTTTCGCGGCCGAGCGACGCCATCCTCGACGAGGATGCCCAATCCGCCAGCCGCCCCTCGATGACGCTCAGCGCTTGGTCGGGGGAGCCATAGACGGCCATCGTGGTGCCTGGTTCCATCGCCGGCGGGTAGCGGCCCTCGTCCGAGATCAGCAAGGCGCCACACCCCATGGTCTCGAAGCACCTCATGTTTCCGCGATCCTCTCCCGCCATGTCGATCGCGCCGTTAAGAACGATCTTGGATCGCCCGATCAGATCATAAAGCTCTCGTCCGAACACCGGCGGTTTTGCAATTGCCGATATTGCACGAGGTCGGCGATGTCTCTTGAGCAAGAACCCGAGGGGACTTTCCGCAAGGCGCGTCAGGCGCGAGGCGTCGAGACAAAAGACGACGCTCCTTCTCGTGGCAAGCTCGGCGACCCGCTCCAAAATACGCCCGCGCCGCGAATGGTGGCGGGAGTAACCTCCAACGAACAGCACGTCGATAGGCCGGTCGCCCCGGCCATACTGTTCCATCACCGGATCGATCGCGGGGAAAAAAAGCGCGACGCGACACCCTTTTCGGCGCCAATCCTCGAGGATCGATGGAAAATTGCTTATTAGAACGTCATAAGCCGAAAGATCAGCATTACCAGACGGTGCCGCGCGCCAGCACACCGTCTTCTTCACGCTCCCGGGAATCCTGCGCACGAATTCCCCGCCGTAGCGGATCGGATCGAGATTGTAAAAGACCTCGGCGCGATGATGCTCGATCTGAGCGAGGAGAATGTCCTCCAACGCGCTTGACGAAGGCATCCCGTGTTCTCGTGCCCAGTACGTCTGCAGTGTCTTGTCGTCACCATTGGTAAAGAAGGCAGCGGGAGACCCGTCGAGAACCGGTTGCAGGAAATGCAGCGCGCCGAACCGGTCATTGAGAAACACTCCCAGTCGATCATCGAAACAAGTGGCATCAGCCGCCAGACGGTCGAGGTGATCGAGGTAGGATGGGTAAAGACAGCTATTCTGAAATAGTCGCATTCAAGGAGACCCGTTGAGAGCCGGGACCGATAGCACCCTCTGCTCGATTAGGAAACTCGACGGATTTTTGCTGGGCGTGTCCCGGGAGGATGGTCGCTGACGGTGTTGGCGAAGTAGCCAAAATCAACCGTCGCCGGCCGATACCAAGCGTGGCGCCGCCTTTTCGAGCAATCTGATCGCATAGACGAGGACACCGGCCAGCATCGGCGCCAATAGTAATCCACCCGATAGGAACGCGGTGTTGAGGGCGCTCACCAGCAGCGTGAACACGCCGCCCAGCGCCGCAGCCATAATGGCGATACCGAGCGCAGTTTTGCCGTTCGCCAGATAGATCGCGTCGATCGTACGGCAGGCGGCGCCCGCGAGCATGCTGAAGACGACGACGCCGGCATATGAAAAATCGATCCAGGCATCGGCGATGAACATGCCGTTGCTGGTGCCACCCTTGGCGTTGTGCCAAAGTTGCGAGACGATCGAATATGCGGGGGTATAATCCAGTCCCATAATCATTGCCAACGGGCGGATATTGGCGCCCCAAGTATGAGGGTATCGGAACGGATATGCGCCGAACGTCTCCAGAAGCAATTCATTCGGTACTTCGAAAATCCTGTAGTAGAGAAACCCAAGCGCGCCGAAATCCTCAAACGCCAATAGCGCAATATTGGTGCAAAGGTAAAGAACCAGAACAACTGCGAAGAGCACCACGAGCCCACTCCGCCAATTCATTCTGTTGCGAAAAGCGAGCGATGCGGCCAAGATCAATTGAATTAGAAAAAGCGCCGGAGGCGCTTTGCTCAGAGTGTCGGCCGTGCCGACCATGACGCAGAGAAAGAGTAAGCTCGCCGCCGCAAACAATATCCAGGAACGATTGATCCAGCTCGCGAGCAAACCCCACATCACAAGCATCGGCGCTACCGCTTCCAGGACCAGACGGTAGAGATAGCTCGGGCTGCTGCCGTGATTTAAACGATAGGCTGCCCTGCTCGCATCGTCTCCGCTGATCGACAAGAACGCCCTGATATTGCCGAGATGGTTCTCGTGGAAGGACACCCAGGCCATGAACAAAACCAAAAAGGCCGTCACTGCAATCAATGTTCGGCTGCCGCCAACGTCGTTTTCCAGAGACTGCGAATTCCAGCCAGCCAGGGCAACCTCCAAGGCTTCGGTCCGCTTCGGGATCAGGCGATTGACAATCTCGACTCCCGCGACGACCCCGACAAACATCAGCGCTATCGAAAGATTCATCGCGGTGACGACGGCGGGAAAATCTGCGGATGCCGCCTGAATGGTCGAATATATCAGGGATCTCCGCCCTATCGAGCCCGAAAGCCGCGCGATCACCATCGCCCTCTCGCCCGATGACAGCATGTAGCTTAAATAGGCCGGGCCGTAGATCAACAGCAATGATCCGAGCAGCATTGTGGTGACCGTGAGAAACGGCCGTAGCCTCAGACAGAGATAGACTGCCGCGCCGCACATCGCCAAGGCTGCAACTGCGTAACTTGCTGCCAGCATCATCGCCCTTGTTTGCAATCCGCAAGCTGTTTTCCGAGCTTACTATCATTATTGGCGAGAAGCCGCGAGCCCTCCCGTATCAGCGGTTTGGAAAATCCATATGCTCGCAGAACCGTGCAAATCCCGAAAAGCGGGACCGTCAGCCCATTCGTCTTCGGGCGACCAACCGTCAATGCGGCAAACGAGCCAACGTCCATTTCATATGGAGGTATGGCCAAATTCGACCGGCCGACTCCCAATTCCATGATTTATCGCGATTGAGCGAAAGGACCGCCTTCTCGAGGGCCGGTTCGTCGACCAGTTCGGAAAAGGCTGCGACCTTCCTTTCCAGTAGCGATGCTGTCCAGTCGGAGAGGGGGCCATTCAACCATTCCGGCATCGGTGCATTAAAACCGACCTTGCGCTTCCCGGCCCGGATCAACTCCGGCATGCGGCCAGCCATGGCACGGCGTGCGATCAGCTTCGAGATACCACCGGCATGCTTGGCCTCTTCCGGAAGCGCAACCGAGAAGGTTACCAATCGCCAATCCAGGAACGGCATACGCACCTCAATGCCGTGCGCCATCGACATGCGATCGAAATTGCGCAAGATCGTTGGCAATACTGTTCCGTGAAGCATGCGATAGAGCCTGCGATTGAAGGACCCCCACTCGCTCGGCAGTTGATCGTCATCGCCGACCACCGGAAAGGGCCGCGGCAGCGAGGATAGCCCACCTCGCAGAAAGAATTGTCCCCGCTGTTTGAGTATCGCGGCGCGTGCGAGGTCCACCGTTCCTTCCAGAAACCGCCAGCGCGAAACAATTCCCGATAGCAGGTTGCGCAGTTGGAAAGCTCCGCCCCCACCCTCCTGCAGATAACCCCCCATCAATTCATCTGCGCCATGGCCGTCGAGCGATACAAGTACCTTTTGTCGACGAAGCTCGCGGTAGATCAGCCAGGCTGCTGTCGGCAGGCCAATATAGACATCGTCCATATCCTCGAGAATGCGATCGAAATCTCTTAGAGCGTACTCGGTGCCAATCTCCAGGATCGTGGGATCGACACCAGCCCAGGCGGCTGCTTCTTCGGCCTGCACGCGTTCGTCATGAGGTGAGCCCGGAAACGACGCAACGAACGCGTGACGCCACGCATGATTGCCGCGCGGACCCATACCTGCCTTTTCCGCCTCGGACATCGTACAGATGATTGCCGAAGAATCGAACCCGCCGGAAAGGCAAGTCCCGATCGGCACGTCGCTGCGCATGCGCAGAGTAACGGCATCGCGAAAAATTTCTCCGAAACTTTCGACGCGCGCGGCGTCCGTTGGCGGCAATTGCGGCAGGTGATCCACCGTTCGCCACCACCGGGTCAACTCGGTGCGACCTGCCTTTAGCCAGAGATAGTGGCCCCCCTGCAACCGCCTGATTTCGCGATGCAGGGTCCGCTCGCTCCCCTCAATATTGAACGCATCGACCATGATCCGGCGCGCAACTTCAGCGTCGATCTCGGCAGAAACCAATTCGGATCGAACGAGCGCCCGCATTTCCGAAGCGAACACCAGGCACCCATCCGAAAGCGAATAAAGCAGCGGTTTGATGCCGAAGCGGTCGCGGGCGAGGAAGACTTCTCCGGATGCTTTGTCGGCAATCGCAAACGCCCACATGCCGTTGAAGCGCAGCAGCATGCCGGTCCCCCAGGCCTGCCATGCAGCCAGGATGACTTCCGTATCGGATTCGGTGCGGAACTCGACGCCCGACGCCTCCAGTTCGCCCCGTAGTTCAAGGAAGTTGTAAATCTCGCCGTTGTAAACGATGACGTAGCGGCCATCGCCGGATATCATCGGCTGATCCCCGCGTGCGCCGGGATCGATAATGGCCAGCCGTCGATGACCAAGCGCGATCCGCTTGTCGTCGCTGAACCAAAATCCCGCGCCATCGGGACCGCGGTGAGCGATCAGGCCGGTCAGGCGCTCGATCGCGCCAGGAGCGACGGTTCCGCCGCCGAGATCGACGATGCCCGCGATACCACACATAAATCAGACACCCCTCGCGGGAACGAACCGCATGGCGATACGATAAAGATCCCCTCGGCAAATCTTTCCATAAGGCCCAATGCTGGACGCCGCAACAACGACAGCGAAGATGCACGCGGCCGAAAAGACATACCAGCCGACCACTTGCCACCAGATGGCGCCTTGATTGGCTCCAAAGCCCGCGATCCACAGTCGCAGCACGACTGCAGCGGCCAGTCCCGCGCCGATCGGCATCAGGACAAAATGCCAGACCCGCGACCATACGTCCGGAAAATTGAAGCTTCGCCGCAGCAGCAGCGTCATCACCACCATCTGCGCCAGCATGCCGGCGCAGGAACTCCATCCCGCTGCGGGCCATCCGACATAGGGAAGCGCGATCGCACTCGTACCGAGGGTGAACAGCGCTGTGACCAACGAGATGATGGCGATGGTTCCTGTCCTGCCGTTTGCCAACAGATAAAACGCAAAAACATTGGTGCCGCTGCCCAGAATGCCGGCGAGCGCCAGCACGATCAGCACCCGCTGACCTTCGGCAGCGACCTCCGCGCCGGTCCAAAGGTGGAGCACGCCGGCAGCAACGGGAATGAGTGCGCCGAGCACACCGACCGCCAGAACGTTCAACACCCACGCCGCACGGAAGAACAAATTGCCGACTCGCTCGTCGCCCTCGCCTTGTAGCGAGCTGAAAAACGGAAACAGGATTTCGCCGATCTTCAGAACGCCGATGTAAATTGCTTCCTCAAGGCGTTGCGCGATCGAATAGTAACCGACGTTCTGCGGTTGCAGGAATGCGCCGAGCAGATAGCGATCCGCCTGCCCCGAAATAAGCCCACCGCCTTGCGCGGCCGCCTGCCACTTTCCGGTGTGCAGAAGGCTTGCCAATGACCTGCGATGCAACGCCGGAAGCGCTATCCAATTGGCCAGTAACTGCCGGGACAGCAAGGCCGACAGCAAAAGGCTGGCTGCGAACCCCACCATCTGACAGGCCAGGTAAGTCGAAGCCAGCGGCCACCGCGAGATCAAAACCAGCATCGAAAGCGTCGAAACGAGACTGCCGGTGACATTGATCACGGCAAGCCGCGTATAATCCTGACGCGCCGTGAAAAGCGCCAGGAATACCCCGGTAACGCACTGACACAGCCATCCCAGCCCGCCGAAGAGGAATCCGGCAAACAAATCGTGCGCGAGCTCTCCAGTCAGATGAAAAGCGCGCTGCGCCAAAGCCGGTCCCGCGAGCGGAAAAAACGATGCGAGCGGAATGCCAATGGCCAGGCTCAGAAACAGCGCGGTTGCAAAAAACTGTCTCGCCTCCGGGCGCGCTTCGGATGAGAGCCGTTGCGCGAGTTCGCGCGTCGTCATCATGCCGAGAGAACTACTGAAAATCAGCGCCGGCGCAATGCTCGCGATGACAAGTCCCGCCGCCCCAAACGATGCAACGCCCAGGCGCCGCAGCACAAACGGCAGGATCAATAAATTCAAACCGACGCTGACGGCAAACGCCGCGGCATTCCATGTCGAATTTGCCAGCAATCGGGAGCCGCTCTTCATAGGATATCTGCAACCTGCTCGGCATCGATATCGCTTGAGGTAGGCAGCATACTAACCAAACGAGCGAATGAGGTCGATTACGGTTCTCTGCTGCTCGCGCGTGATTTCCGCAAACATCGGCAGCGACAATATCCGTGCCCTGGTCACGGTGCGCATTCGGAAACTGTTCGGGGCGAGCCTTGAGCCGGCCGTAGGCCTCGAGAAACGGCAGCGCGGTCGGATAGTTGATCGCGGTCTGCACGCCGTGGGCGTTCAGATGCGCCGCCAGCGCATCCCGGCGCGGATGCTTGATGGTGTAGAGATGATAGACGTGGGTGCGGTCCGCTCCCACTGACGGCACGACGAGGTCCTCGATCTGGTTGAGGCCGGCATCGTAGAACTTCGCCGCCTCCTGGCGCGCTTTGGTCCACGCCGGCAAATGCGGCAATTTGGCCGACAGGATCGCCGCCTGCATGCCGTCGAGCCGGCTGTTGATGCCCTCGATGCGATGCTGATGTTTGATCAGCCCGCCGTGACGCGCCAGCATGGTCATGCGCTCGGCAAGCGTCGCGTCATTGGTCACAACGGCGCCGGCATCGCCCATCGCCCCCAAATTCTTGCCGGGATAGAACGAATAGGTCGCGGCCGCGCCGAAGGTGCCGACCTGACGCCCCTTGTAGCGCGCCAGATGCGCCTGCGCGCAGTCCTCGATCACCCACAATTTGTGCCTGGACGCGATCGCCATGATCGCATCCATGTCCGCCGGCTGCCCGTACAGATGCACCGGAATGATGCCGACCGTCCGCGGCGTGATCGCGGCCTCGATCGCCGCCGGGTCGATGGTGAAGGTCGCCCCGTCGGTGTCGGCGAAGACAACGGTCGCGCCGGCATGCGTGATCATCGCGGATGTCGAGATCCACGAATGCGCCGTGGTGATCACCTCGTCGCCTGGTTTGACTTTCAGCGCGGCCATCGCGAGATAAAGCGCATCGGTGCCGTTGGCGCAGGACACGCAATGCTCGATTTCGACGGCGTCGGCGAATTCCCGCTCGAACGCATCGACATAGGGTCCGCGAATGAAGGCGTTGTCGCGAATGACGGCGGCGATCGCGCCGTCGATCTCGCCCTTGATGTTCTGATATTGCAATTGCAGATCGGCGAAGGGTACCGGCATTGATCGTCTTTCCTAAGCTCCGACAGCCGGCGCGCCGGGTTGCCCGCATAGGTGCCGGCGGTCGTGATGTCCTTGGTCACGACGGCGCCCGCCCCGATCACGACGTCGTCGGCAATTCGCACCGGCATGATCGTGGCGTTGGAGCCGATCGAAACGCGATTGCCGATCACTGGTCTCGCGCCAGAGCTCCTTGCGCCCGCGCGCCGGGCCGCCGCTTGCGAATGTGTCGTTGATGAACATCACGCCATGGCCGACGAAACAATCCTCGCCGATCGTGACCAGCTCGCAGATGAAGGCATGCGATTGCACGCGGGTCCGCGCGCCGATCACCGCGCCCTTCTGGATCTCGGTAAAGGGCCCGACGAAACAGTCATCGCCGATTTTGCAGCCGTAGAGGTTGCACGGCTCGACGATCTTGACCCGCGCGCCGAACTCGACATCGCGCACACCGCTCTGATGCACCTCCGGCTGGTTCACGACACGACACCAAGCCGGCTCAGCCGCGGCGTGAAACGAAGCGGCACTTCCTGGCCGGTCTCGATCAATTCATAGAGTGCGGAGATCAATTCGAGGCTCTTGCGTCCCTCCAGGCCATCGACCAAAGCCGCCCGCTGATGGACCAGGCAGTCGATCACGTGCTGATAATAGGCCTGATGGCCAAAGCCGTAGACGTTGGGCGGGTTGACGGAGAATTTCTCGATCACGTCCTTGTCCGAGGCAAGTTCCTCGACAAAGCGCCAATGCCTGATCTGGTTCACCGCAAAGCCCGCGATCTCGACGGTGCCCTTCTCGCCCAGGATCGAAAGCGAGCCCTCGAGATCCGCCGGTCGCGTGGCGGTCGTCGCCTCGATGATTCCCAGCGCCCCGTTGCGGAATTTCAGCGTAGCGACCGCGGTATCTTCGGTTTCGATCTTGACAAGCGCGGTGATGGCGCGGGCATGCACGCTGACGACATCGCCAAAGAACCACTCCAGCATATCGATGTGGTGGCTCGCCTGATTGGTGAGAACGCCGCCATCATAGGCCCAGGTGCCCCGCCATTTGTCCTGATCGTAATAGGCCTGATCGCGGCACCAGCGCACGCGCACGGTGCCCAGAATGAGCTTGCCGAACCGCCCGGCCTCCAGCGCCTCGCGCGCCTTGACGACCGGAACGTTGAAACGGTTCTGCTTGACGATGAACAGCTTGACGCCGGCTTCGTCACAGGCGCGGATCATGTCGTCGGCGTCCTGCAGCCGCAGCGCCATCGGCTTTTCGACCACGACATGTTTGCCGGCCCTGGCGCAGGCGATGACATGCTCCGGATGCATTCCGCTCGGCGTCAGGACCGCGACCGCGTCGATATCCTTCCGCGCCAGAAAATCATCGATGTCATAATGTGCGGGAACGCCGAATTTCGACGCGATGGCGTCGGCGCGCGCTGCGAATGGGATCGCAGACGGCGGCAAGACTGCCCCGTCGATATGACTGCCGCCCAGCAGATCGGAATGCCGCTTCGCAATGCGTCCGCAGCCGAGCAGGCCAAATTTGATCATAAAGTTCTCTTCTGCAACCCTCAGGAGAGCGCAGGCAGCCATTCGGTCCAATGTCCGGAATCGTGCGATATCCGGGTTTCGTATATTAACAAAAGCGATCGCAAATCAAGGAGTTTGGGTCTTCGCCGCCCCATGGTCATCGCATGGAGGTCCAAAATACAGTAAGATCGGATGACAGAAACCCTGCAAGCAATTAGAAATATGGGGTCAGCAGGCCAGTCGTCCTGGTGGCTTTACGCAGTGGCGTTTTTTGCGAGTCCCAGTATACTCACATGAATGAAAAAATCTCCGTTCTTGTGACCGGCTGCGATGGCTTCGTTGGACGCCATCTCGTGCCCTATCTCGCCGAACAGGGCTATGGGGTGATCGCCGCATCAAGAGCGGCGCCCGCTTTCGAAGGCACCAATATCGTCTTTGCCCGCCTTCCAGATTTGGCCAAACCATTCGATTGGCAACCCTTGCTTCGACAATGTAATGCGGTGATCCATCTCGCTGGGATAGCGCACACTTTTGCCGAAGAGGATGAGTATGATCGCGTCAATCATCAAGCTACCGCAGCACTCGCTCAGGCTGCATTTCGTTCGGGAAAGCACCTGGTTTTGGTATCGTCGATTGCCGCGCAGTCTGGCTCTTTTTCAGATCATGACTTGACCGAAGATGACCCACCGCGGCCAAAAAACGCCTATGGTGCATCAAAGTTGGCCGCCGAACACGCCATACGCGCAGCAGGCGTCTCTTTTACAATCCTCCGTCCCGTCGTGATCTACGGCCATGGCAAACACAAAGGTAATTTTGCGATCATCCACATGATCTCGCGCCTGCCAATTCCACTCCCACTTGGAAAATTAACGGCCCAACGGTCGGTGCTTTCAATCCAAAATTTCTGTTCTGCCGTGGACTTTGCTCTGACGAATTCCAGCGCGCGCGGAGAAACGTTGATAGTGTCGGATCCGACGCCACTCACCGTTTCCGAAATCATTTCAAATTACCGCGCTAGCTTGGGAAGATCAACTCAGCTCATATCAATACCCGAGAACTGGTTAGAATTTTTTCTCAATGTTGTTGGTCAAAACGACGTTTGGCAAAAGATCGGGCGACCGCTCGTTGCCAGGCCGAGAAAGCTGCTCGCACTTGGCTGGAAGCCTGTTGAATGAACCGCTTGGTCCGCTCGTTTGCGAGCAAGGTAAATCAACAAGTATGGTTTTCGATTCTTCCCCTGCGGCGCAAGACCTCAGTTGGAATCCAATGTTCAATCCGGTTTTTGACCAGGAGCCAGCAGCAAATGCGCGAGGGTCTCTGCGCCCTTTGCGTCAAACCAGACCCGCGCGGAACATGACGGGACCGGCTTTGACAAAAGCCGGGCGATGGTGTGTTTACTGGCGATATCAGCCGCTATTTCTGCTAGTCCGACCGTCTGCCTTCCGCCTTCGGAGCCCCCTTAATGCCTATCCCGCGCGCCTCGCAGGCCCTGTCCCGCTTCACCGTGCTCGATCTCACCCGGGTCCGCTCCGGGCCGACCTGCGTGCGGCAGCTGGCGGACTGGGGCGCCAATGTCATCAAGATCGACGCGCTGCTGGAGGATGCCGGCGGCGAGCAGCCGGGCGGCCCGCGCCACGGCTCGGACTTCCAGAATTTGCACCGCAACAAGCGCGCGATGACGCTCAACCTGAAGAATCCGGAGGGCCTTGAGGTCTTCCAGCGCATGGCGGAGAAGGCCGACGTCATCGTCGAGAATTTTCGTCCCGACGTGAAGGCAAAACTCGGCATCGACTACGAAAGCATGCGCAAGATCAATCCGCGCATCGTCTATGGCAGCATTTCCGGCTTCGGCCAGGATGGCCCCTATCACAAGCGTCCCGGCTTCGATCAGATCGCGCAGGGCATGGGCGGGCTGATGTCGATCACCGGCGCGCCGGGCGAAGGCCCGATGCGGGTCGGCATTCCCGTCGCCGACCTCACCGCCGGGCTGTTCTGCGCCATGGGCATCCTGACCGCGCTCCTGGAGCGCGACGTCTCGGGCGAAGGCCAGTGGGTGCAGACCTCGCTGCTGCAGGCGCAGATCTTCATGCTGGATTTCCAGGCCGCGCGCTGGCTGATGGAAAAGGAGGTCGCCAAGCAGGCCGGCAACAACCACCCGACCAGCATTCCCACCGGCGTGTTCAAGACCTCCGACGGCTATATCAACATCGCCACCACGGGCGGGCGGATCTGGGAGCGCTTGTGCGCAGGCGATCGGCGCGCCCGAACTGGGTCACCAACCCCGACTACGCCACCGCGTCCGGCGCGCTCGAAGAACCGCGACGCACTCAATGCCGAGATCAACAAGCTCACCGAGAAGAAATCCACCGAGACCTGGGTCAAGGAACTCAACGCCGCCGGCGTGCCCTGCGGCCCGATCTATTCGATCGACCAGATGTTCGAGGACGCGCAGGTCCAGCATCTCGGCATCGCCCAGGACGTGCCCAACGCCGAGGACCGCCACATCCGCCTGGTCGGCCAGCCGGTCACGCTGTCGCGCACCCCGAGCAAGATGGTGGCGCGGCCGCCGGAATTCGGCGAGCAGACCGACGAGGTGCTGGCCGAGTTCGGATTTACTAGGGACGAGATCGGCGCGCTGAAGCAAAGCAAGGTCGTGTGAACGCCTGGCCGTGTTTAACCGGCCAAATTGCCCCCGTTGCAGCGCGGGGCCGGCGCTTCGCTCTATGCAAAATTCAGAGAAGGGAGTGGTCCTTGAGAAAAAAGAGTTGTGTGATTAGGATTGCCCGTGTGTCAGACGATCGACAGAATGCGCGCGCAACCTAAGGACCTAGTTCTCTTTTTGACTTCAACCGCGGTCGTTGCGGCGCTGGTCGCGGCACTCAACTGCGCCATCGATCCCTTGCAGATTTTTCACCGAGCGCTTTTCTACCCGGCGCGATATTCGTCCGATCCCAGAATTCAAGACGCCGGGCTGATCCACAGCCAGAATTTCGACACCGTTTTCATGGGAACGTCTCTCGGTATTCACTTTCGCCAAAGCGAAATCGACGAACACATCGGTGGCAAGTCCGTCAAGCTAGCAATGTCGGGCGGCACATCGAAGGAACAAAACCTCGTATTGAACGCTGCGCTGCGCCGCCTACCCAAGCGTGTCGTCTGGCAAATGGACGACTATATGTTCCGCAACTCAGAAGACGTTGAAGCTTATCTCAAGACCGATCTTTACCGAACGAACTTTAAAGGAATCGTCGGCTATTTGTTCAGCCCTGAAACGTCACGGGAATCCGTGTGGATACTGTTTCGTCTCTTGAGGCCGTTGCAAGTAGTAGCAAGAGACCTGGTCCGCTTGGGATATCTCAAGTTTGATCAGACCGAAGTCAACGAACTGAATACATTCCCCCCGGCGATGGCGAATCCAGCCTTTAATGCAGCACATGCCAAAGAGGCATTCCGAATAAGTCTTAGGTCTCCGACCGAAGTATCTGATGGGTTCGACTACGGCTCAATGGTGCGCAACTTCGACCGCGATGCTATCGCGTTGATCAAGAAAAACCCTGATACTGCCTTCGTGGTTTACTTTCCCCCCTACTCTATTCTGCATTTCGTCGCGATGCGTGAGGTCGCGCCGGAAGCTCTAGAGGCTATCTACAAATTTAGCGCGTACCAGCTTGAGCAGTTGTCACAGCTTTCGAACGTAGCATTGTATGACTTTCGCGACATAGAGGAGATCACCCACAACCTTGATAATTATAGAGACACCGTCCACCCCTGGACGACGGTGGATAACCAGATTCTTGCATTCATCGCGTCCGGCGAACATCGTGTAAACCCGGCCAGGCCAACGGCGGCGATTGATAATTTGAAGAAACAGGTCGAAAGATACCGATTCGAAGGTGCCGAGTGAGGGGCCAGAAGAATTGACTCAAACTCCCAGACCTAGTCGATTTGTCTCAGTTTATGCCGCGCGCACCGCGATGCTCGGTCGTGAGGTTTTGCTCGCATTGTCGGTTCTCGTTTCGTCCGTGTGGCTGCGGCGCTGGAAGCTTGACAGATGAGATCGGGGGGTTTGCTGGCGCTATCAGCCGTGGCGGGTCTTGTCATCCTAGTCACATCGGCGTGGACGATTAATGAGGTAGGCAAGAACAATCGCGCCATTCTCAATTTGAGGCAGGCGATTGATCGCCTTAGGCCGGGGACGGTTGGTCACGAGCACAGCGATGTGCGCGAGTTTGTAATTGCGGCGCACCTCGCACGTGCTGAAAATCCCATCGTTTTCTTAGGAGATAGTATAACCGAAGCGGCGGTCCTCCCGGATTCAATATGTGGCCATTCGGTTATCAACGCGGGCATCGGTGGAGCTGGGGTTGACGAAATGTTAAAAGTTGGACCCTTGCTGCTCAAGGGCAAATCGCCCGCGTTAGTGGTCCTAGCAGTCGGTACCAATGACGCATACGCGGCGCCAGGGCGAGAACAACAATTTAGCGCATCCTACGTCAAGCTCTTGCAAACCCTTGCGCTAATGACCCCTAGAGTTGTCGTCGCGAACATCCCGCCGATTGATCCCAAAGGTGCGCTTACGAATGCTGCTGGTATCGATGCCAGTTTGATCGACCGATTTAATCTCCTCTTGCCGAAGATTGCAGATGATGCGGGGGCATCGTTCGTCGATGTAAACAAAGCCGTTAGCATTAAAGGGGCCGCGGAAACGATTGATGGCGTTCACCTCGGGCCACAAGCATACGACCTTTGGGACGCTGCAATGCTTGTGGGTATTAAGAAAGCGCTAGATTGCTCGTCTTAAAGCCAATTCACGATAGGGGTCTTTTCTATCTAATCGATACGGTGCACCAGAAACGTCCGCTCTAGGTACTGTGACTGCCAGGGTGCGCAGCAGCCCTCACCGGCTCCGGAAAAGCATTAGCCGGCCCCCTCACGCTATCGCGCACCCCCAAGCAAGGATGGTGGCGCGGCCGCCGGAATTTGGCGAGCAGACCGACGAGGTGCTGGCCGAGTTCGGGTTTACCGCGGACGAGATCGGCGCGCTGAAGCAGAACAAGGACAAGGTTGTGTGAGAGCCCGACCGTCTGACGCGGCGGCCGCCGATCTCGTCGAGAACCCCGTTTAGGCCAGCCACGAACTTAACCGGCAATGCTAACCAGCGGACATTCCATGAAAGTTTCATGAAAGAAGAATGATTCCTCGCCTCGGGGCCACGACTCAGACATCAATAGGGCGGTGAGCCTTCAGGCGGGGCACCCTGCCCGCTGCATCCGATATCGTCGGGAGGCAGGCGCAGAATCGGTTCCCAATTCCCGGGTTTCGCATGCGGGATCACACGAAAATTTGTCAGGTGTGAGCGGGAGTATTTCAACTTTCAATTGTTGAAACAGACTGATATAGAGCTTGGCCTGTGGAGGCTTGATTCATGGAAATCTTGCTAATCGTCCTTGGGGCTCTGCTCGTTGTCTATCTCTCCATCAGGTTGGCTTTTGCTCTGCTGTTTCGGTGGGCCAACCGGACACGACCAGCGGCGGCGGATACCCTGAGTATCTCCCAAGGCAATGAACAGCACCGTCTTTAGCCCCCGCCCCACCGCCTTCCACTTCGCTCCGGAAAAGCTTGGCCAGCGCGTCGCGGTCGGGCAACACGGCGCGCTCGGTAATTAATCCCATTACGAGCGCGCCGAAGTCACGTCGAAGGCGTAATTGGCGACCGGCGAGCTTTCGGGGACCACCTTCACCGTCTCGATCCGCCCATTCGCGGTGCGCCCAGTCAAGGCTGAGACTTCGTCGGCGGCGCATTTCTCGATCGGAATTTGCGCCCGGTCACCAATCGTCGGCGACGACAGCGCGACGTAGAACGGCACGCCATTGTCATGGGCGGCGAGCGCCTTCAGGTAGGTCCCGATCTTGTTGACGACATCGCCGTTTCCCGCGGTGCCGGCGTATTGGGAAATGAGCGCCGCCTGACGGCGATCTGGTTGCAGGTCAGGGCTTTCAGCAATGTCACCGCAGCCAGTTTTCGACCCGAAGATCATCAATTCGCGAAAACTCGCGCTCGTTGTCGGTTACCACCGTGAGATCTAACGCCAGTGCGTGAGCCGCGATCAGCAAATCGTGGGCGCCAATCGGCTGACCGGTTCGCTCCAGGTTTGCTCTTATGAAGCCGTACATGGCATCAGCAGGCGCCTCAAGAGCTGTGCAGCAAGTTATGCCCGTAATCGATCGCATGCTCAGCATGCAAGTATTGTAGGCGACTCCGGCGTCGGCGGGTTCGCACCCTTAACGCGCCAATGCATGATGACCGTAGTCTTACTGTGTGCCATGATCGGGGCGGCGAGGAGCTGGGACAACCGGATTTCTCGCCGCGCCACTGGCCCAGCGTCTGCTGGCGCGGTCTGGACACCCTTACGAGGAAACACTTTTTTTCGGATTTCGTTCGACCGATGATGGCGGAAACCCAGGGGACGTAATCTTAGGAGATGGCCATGCGGATATCGCCGGGAATGCTCAGGACGTTCATTTCCATTCTCGCCTGTCTCGTGTTGCCGACGCAAATCCATGCGCAGGATGACACGAACGCCGCCAAGATCACCGATCCCATTTGTCTGGGGTCAGATGCATCAGGTGATGGGCGGTGTCAGCAATAAGGTGACGGTGCCGGGCGGCGCCGGCGGCCCAGCCGGCATCTACGTCAACACGATGCTCCATCCCGCGATCATCCACGCGCAAGCCGTGAGCAACAATGCGAACCAAGTTGACGACGCGCTGAAAAATTATTTCGGCCTCCTGCTGGACAACAAGGCGGTCTCCGGAATTTATCTCCTCGCACAATGGAGCGACCTCAATCCATCGAGACCATGCCTGCCGAGGGAGCCGTGTCTTCGTCGTGGCGGGGTCGACCCCTACGCTTTGAACTACCTCGACGATGTGTTTGATGCCATCGATGCGTGGAACAGTGCCCATCCACGTTCGGCGCCCAAGACCCTCCAGCTCGCGGTCACCCCGGGCTTCAATTCACCCATATGGCTTCTTGACGAATTGACCTCGTGCGACGGTTTGTTCATGAACCCTCCGGTTGCAGTGTCGAGTTCGTGCGGCGTCACCACCATTTTCTATAGAACCGAAAACAAACCCGTGGTTCAACTGCCACTTCCGCTGCCGTGGAACCCCACTTACAAGAACGCATGGAACCAATTTCTCGTCGCGCTAAACAATCATATTCAATCCAGGCCAACGTATATTGCCGATCTCGTATCGATCGCGGTGGCGGGCCCGACGGCCTCTTCGGAGGAAATGATTCTTCCCAATGGCAATTCCAGCGCGGCCGACACCAATGAAAATGCCAACCCGCTGACCTTGCCCAACGTCGCTAGCTCCAGCTCTGCCACGGTCACCGTCTACCAAGCGTGGAATTGCCTGTTAGGAAACAACTATGGCGTGACCGGAAACTGCTTGTCGGAGGGCTATGGTACGATGTCCTCCTACGTCAACTCGGATCGTGCCTTTGTCGAGGAGTGGGCGGCCGCGATCGACATGTTCGGCCAGATCTTCAGCGGTGTGACGCTGACCATTTCCACCGGGAACGGGCTTCCCAATTTCCCGGTCGCACCCGGTTCGCCTCTCTTGCTCCCACCGCCTGCATTTTTGCCAGATTGCGGCACCAGTTCAACCGCAACGATGGATTGCGCGGCGGAAACAGCGGTTCTGGCCTATTTCTCCGAACCCCCCGTCGGGGGAGCCAATGCCAAGGCGACCCAGTCAGACGGTTTGACAGCCAGGGACATCAACCCCAAAACCCCCGGGGGGGGGGGGCCGCATGAAATGGCTTTCGGAAACCACCTCCAGCGGCCTGACCGCCATGCCGGGAGTGGTGGGGGGAACTCAGCCGGTCGTCTCGCGGATGCTCGGCGGGTTGCAGTTCGCCAAAACATTCTCCCAAGACCCAGCGTTTGAAGGGTGCCTGAAGGGCACCACGTGCACACCTACGCCCTCGCCGGAGCAGGCGCTGTTCAACGTGCTGGCAGGCTATTTTGTCGGCACTTCGGCGGCGTCCGTCTTCGGTGCAAGCACAACCATGAACGGGAGCGCACCCGTCGTCAACGCGCCGATCAACTATCTGCAGATTTGGGACACCGATATCCTGTACGCCGACGGATACGCAGACCCGGCCAACCCAAAGGCGGGCTGCACTTTGCCGAGCGAAATGACACAGCTATGGGAACAACTCCTGAGCAATCCGGCGGCGAAAGAACTGAAGAAGTTGAAGTGCTATGTCCGGCCGCCTCATGTCGGCCTCAACAACGGCCAGACCATGAGTGCGCAGGACTTGCTCAATCTCGCGAGCGAGCAAATCTTGGGGTCGACCGCTGAAGCCGCGTTTTTGCCCCCTCCGCGCTGCTGCCCCCCGTACGTGTGGCGCAACGCGTTCCAGGGGGATTATGTATGCGTGACGACGGGCGAGCAGACCCAGGCGGCTGCCGATACCCTCGCGGCGAAGAGCAACTATTCGACCGACGATACCGACTACGCGTTCGTTCCCCCCGTTCCGTATGGCGTCTGCAAGACATCACTGACAACAGTGGGGATGGCCTTGCAGTATCGTCAGGCCTACATGGGCGATTATGTGTGCGTGGGCCCGACTCAGCAGACCCAGGTCGCGACCGATAATTCTTCATTGCCAAGCCGAATTTGCCCGCCGCCGCCCCTCCGGGGGCCATGCCCACATGGGCCAACCTCCTGCTTTTAGCCAAATTGGATATCGAATGATGGCAGTGTCGTTTTTCACGTTCGAGCCGAAGTAGGTCGCGGTGTGGAGCAGCCTGCTTCGTGCTCTCCTTTTGCGCCCCGCGGCCGAGTGAAGCGCTTCGATGTGCGTCGAGCCGCTCGCGCGCCACTTTTTCCTGATGCGCCCTGAAATTGCTTATGTGCCTCAGGATTTCATCGCGTTCAGACGTTGGCCAGGTTACTGGCGCAACGGTAGTTGGAAGTGTGATCGACTTCGTGTCCGCTGTACGACGCAATACTTGGAGACAGTAACAAGCGTCACATCCATAGCAATCTGCAATAACTCAAGATCCATTCTTCCCCGAGAAATTCACCCGCGAATATCGACGCGCAGTAAAAGTAGAAATCGTCCTCCTCGACGCTGTCGCGGCGTTTTGAGACTACAATTTGAGCAGACGCTATTGGTGCTAGCCGATGGCTGCGACATTATTCCCGTGTGCTGCCGGCTCGGTGTAGATGTCGGACAAGCCGTTTTTTCAAAGCGCGGCCGGGGCGCGTCTCGTGCAAGTTGCGCCTCCGGCCGTTTAAACTTGTGTTATTGATCGGCAGCTAGCTTACCGATGTCTTTGTCTTGATCCTCGTCTTGGTCGACACATTCGAAGCTGGATGCCACAGTCGTGCTGCCCGTTCCCTTGTATTTCGAAATCTTCGGGAACGTGCATAGCGGCCGTTGGAAGGCGATGCCCTGCGCTGGAACATCGTTCACGTATTTCGTCGCGACGATCTGATCAGGCGCAACTCGGTCCTCCACCCATTGGTCGAGGGCCGAGAGGATATCGTCCGCAGGGTCAGACGGGTTCGGGCCGTTGACGCCTTGCCCGAACGCATTTGGACCCGGTCCGCCGCCGCAATGAGCCATTCCCGGAACCATGAAGAGGCGATAAAACTCACGGGTTTCTTCCGTGCCGCCCATCACGTCAGTCACGGCCGTATAATAATTGATGTCGTTATGCGGCGAGATGGCGCTGTCACTCCAGCCGACATATTGGATCAACTTGCCTCCTCGCTGTTTAAAAGGACCAAGATCGGGGTCCACGGAATTCAAGATCGCGCCGGTCCGAACATCCGCCTGATAGGCGTTTTCAGCAACGCTAAATGAGTTTGGGGTCCACCCGGAGTTCGGAAACACGATGTACTGGAAGTAGTTGCTCGCGAACAATTCCTGCAATCCAAAGGCTGGGTTTCCCGTATCCGTGATCCAGGCCGGCCAGTCAGCGGGATTACTTGCCTCGCCGCCTGGACCATAGCCCGGGAAGATGCCAGGAGGCCCGGATGAGATCTTCTCGATTGCTTCCGCCTTGTCTTTTGTCAACGACAGCTTATCAGGGTTGAAGCGGCAGGCCGGCGGATTGTTGAGGAATTGATCCGTGCTTAACCCGCCGTCACGCCCGGCGCACTTTGCCAATACGCCACTGCTCAGAGCGTTAAGGTCGGCTTGCGAAAGATCGCCACTCGACGTAGCGGTGAGCGCCAGCTGATCCCAAACGAATCCGGCCATAAGGTGGGTCCAGAAATTTGCTGGAGACCCAGCCACTATCCCATCAAAATCCCGCGGGAAGCGTTGCGCTTCCATCAAGGCTTCGCGACCGCCATCTGAACAGCCCATAAAATATGAGCGACGAGGGCCGCTATTCTGGAATGCAAGAATGAGGTCCTTAGCGACATCGGTTGTCTCCTTGAGCGATCGATATCCGAAATCGACCACCTTCTCTGGATGGCCTTCGGCCCAGCTCGCATCGATGCCGCTGGCCTCATGCCCGTCGTCGGTCGCCGCGACTACATACCCCCTGCGAAGCGGCTCAGCCAATCCGCTATACGAAATTGAGCCACAGAAGCCACCGCAGCCTGCCTGAAGGTATTTTAAATTCCAACCCGATTCAGGCAGCCAAACCTCGAATTGAATGTGCGAGTCACTGGTCGGGGTCGTGAACCCCGCTACCCGGCAGAATTGCGGTAATCCCGTTATTGATTGAGGGGGAACGGTTGGCGTGACAAACGTCCCCGCTGGAACTGTTTGAGCCGTTGTTATGGTTGTATTCGGCCGATGGAAACTGCTGGCCAAATTCGAGCAAGTGTCCGCGCTGGCCGGCGTTGCCACGGCGACCGCCGTGGCCGCGAGCGTTGTGGCGGCGGCAGTCCTCAAAACATTTCTTGAGGTTCTAAATTTGTCGTCAAAGGTATTCATTGATTTTACCTCCCTGGTTTGCCCCAAGAACCACGACATCCGTGGACCCAGTGCACGTCAGTTCTGCTGACAAATTCTTATTGGTAGTGAGATCTCTCGAAGAGAGACATTCATAACTACTGCGGGAAAAATTGCGAAAGTATGACGATAACGCCATTGAAGTGCACGTCAGTGCTGCTGACGAATTTATACTGATAACGAGAACTCTCGAGCGAGACCTTCAAACTATTGCGGAAAGAATGCTCGTAACCGCAAGGTCTGCTTTGCCCCACGAGATGAGTAATCGGCCGAGACTGGAAGCCGGGCCGCTGTCGCAATGGTTGTTCAGCCCTCTCGCTAAAGCAGGCTTGCCGGTGCTCTGTGTCGAGGCGCGGCACATGCAGGCGATGAAGGCGCAGATAACAACACCGACCGCAATGATGCGCGCGGCATTGGCCCAGATGATGCGGGCGTGGGCTTTGCCGTCCGGTGCATGTGAAGGCGCTGCGCGCGATCACCCTGGGTGCCGACAAAGCCTATGACGCCGAGGACTTCGTCAACGAATTGCGCTCGATGAAGGTGACGCCACATGTGGCGCAGAATTTGAGCGGGCGCTCGTCGGCAATCGATGGCCGTACGACGCGTCACTCCGGCTACTCCGTAAGCCAGCGTATCCGCAAGCGGATCGAGGAAGCCTTCGGCTGGGTCAAAACGATCGCCGGACAAGAGAAAACCAAATATCGAGGGCGCGAGCGCGTCGGCTGGGCCTTCACCTTCGCGGTAGCCGCCTACAATCTAAGGCGGCTACCGAAGCTCATGGCGGTGCCCGCATGAGAGCGCCGATGAACTGCAAACTCGTCGGCCGCTGGCGGATCGTCGAGGCCGACATCTGGGATCGCCAGTATCTCGACCTCTGCAGTCCAGCGTTGATCATCATTCGAGCAAATGGACGCGGCGAAATCGCCTTCGGCGCGCTGCAAGCCGGCCTCGACGTGGAATACAGCCAGGCTTCGGTCGGATTCACCTGGGAAGGCTTCGACGAAATGGACGAAGTCTCCGGCGACGGATCAGCCGAATTGCTCGACGACGGCTCGATCGAGATCGAATTTGCCTATCACAACGGCGACGAAGCCGTTCTCAAAGCCAAGCGCGACACTTCTTCAACAGCCTGCTAGGATGCTCGCCTTAGAGCCGATTCACGATAGGTGCCTTTTCTATCTATTCGGCACGGTTGACCAAACCGGCCCGCTTAACCGCCATCAGAGCTTGAATGCTTTCGGTCAGGATCGTCATACATGGGAGGAGGCCAAACCTTGCACTCGAAACTTCGGGCGATGCCTGGGCAGACATCGCCTGCCGGACTGGAGGGCCTGCTAACTGGCCGCGCTTGACCGGCAGACCGGTGATCGCTGATGCGCTTTTTATGCTTATGCCTGCTGCTAGTCTCGGCTTTGGCTGCCGTGACCATCGGAACCACCAGCAGCACCGTCGCGAACATGGACAGTGTCAAAAGCCGGATCGCAAGTTTGCTCATGCGATGGAGCCTGCTCCGGCTCAACACGCGTGTCGCCTAAATTTAAGTTGAAGAGCGGGTCCCTCGCGGAGATGGCCGACACAGATTAGGAACACGCCGCCGCGCAATTTGAGCAAAATGGTGGCTCGGCAGGTCAGGACTATAAACAATCTCAACGCGGCCAGTTTTCGACCCGAAGATCATCAATTCGCGAAAACTCACGCTCGTTGTCGGTTACCACCGTGAGATCTAGCGCCAGCGCGTGAGCGGCGATCAGCAAATCGTTGGCGCCAATCGGCTGACCGGTTCGTTCCAGGTTTGCTCTTATGAGGCCGTAAACGGCGTCAGCCGGCGCCTCAAGAGCTATCACCTCCAAGGCGCCCAACACAGCTTCGAGCTGCGCAGTCAACCGCGCAGAATTTCGCTTCGCGGCCCCATATCGCAATTCGGCCGCCACGACGATGCTTGTACAAACGTCGTCTTCGCCCACTTCCGATATTCGCTCAGCGATTTTTCCGCGTGGGTGCCGCACCAGGTCCGATACAATATTTGTGTCGAGCAGGAATCGCATCGTCACAGATCAACGGGATCTGCCGGAACATCCTCGATCGGCGAAAAATCCTCATCGAGCGTCTGGAGCGTCGCAAGGACGGCCACAAGCGATCTCGGCGGGGCCGCCTCGATAATGAGCCGGTGCCCTTCTTTTCGGATGATGGCGTCCTCTCCAGGGAGCTCGAATTCGCGCGGAATCCGCACGGCCTGATTCCGCCCATTCTTGAAGAGTTTAACGTAGCGCTCGCTCATCATTGATATTTGGCATATGCCATGACATATGTCAATGTCTCACCCCGCCCCTCGCCCGCTCCGGGAAGGCGCTTTCCAGCGCGTAGCGATCCGCCTTCCGTGATCAATCCGCTCACCAGCCTCGCCGGCGTCACGTCGAAGGCGTAAATGGCGACCGCGGCGAGCCTTCGCCGACCACCCTCACCGTCTCGATCCGCCCGCCCGTGGCTATCATGGTGCGCCCGGTCGATGGTGATCGAATTTGCGCCCCGTCACCAATCGAAAAATCGATCGTCGGCGAGGGCAGCGCGACATAGAACGGCACGCCGTTGTCTTGCGCTGCGAGCGCCTTCAGATGGGTCCCGATCTTGTTGCAGACATCGCCGTTGGCCGTCACCCGGTCGGTGCCGACGATGACGAGGTCGACCATGCCATGCTGCATCAGATGGCCGCCGGTATCGTCGGCAATCACCGTATGCTGGGACCCGGTGGTGCAGCTCACTTCATCTGGAGAGCACTAGGCCTACGCGCGATAGCCGTCCGTCAGGGCTTGGCAACTCGGCAATTCCGCGGCTGCCGGCGCCGGCGTGCCGATCGATGGGGACGGGCTGTTTGCCTGGTAGATGGGCGGCGCCGATCGAGACCATAATCCCCAGCGCAATGGCTAACACTGTAAGAACGACGAATTTGAAGGTGATTGCTTTGTGGGTCATCGCGGATACTCGCTTTGACCTACCCCAGGCGCAGGATGCCAATTTTTGCTGAGTTGGGGAATTAGAAAACGAACTTGGGCGCGTCACGCCACTCTGGCCGCTTGTGAGGGCTGCCGGAATAGTCAGGTGCTGGCCGGCTCGCTTCGTGCCGGGCGGCCTTACCGCGCGCGGTAGGCGTCAATCGCGTGAGCAAAAAATACGCTGGCGCTAAACAAACCGAGAATTGCTGCAACTGCTTCAATCATTTGACGCACCCTAAGTACTCTTAGCATTAGAAACGTCTGATAATCGGTCTTTGTTTCACGACCGTTTCGTCGGGCCGGGAAAATGGTTTCGCCGCGCCTGCGAACCGGCGCCGCCTTCATCAAAGGGCCGCCGGGCAAGCACGCCCAGCGACCCACTGGGCTTAAGATCCTTTGGAAATAAAAAGGACACCGCCACAGCCCCGGCGTTGCCAAACTATCTGCAGTTGTTGGCGTGGAGTCCAAGATCCGTTTCGTAACGAGACAGCCAACTCGTACGCATCCGCGCCACCATGACCCGAAAGCGTCCTTCATTGATCCCTCTTGAGCTTGTGTTCTCCCTAACCGCTCTTCGTCATGCCCGACAATTTGACCACGCGTCGGCGGCATAGAAATTCCCATCCCTCTGAGACTATAATGGGTCGTCTGTCGTCTCTGTCGCGACCAACTGAGGCGTCTTATGCGCGGCTACACCACGAAAGAGAAGGCCAAAATATCTGCCGGGGCAATCGTCTCGGTGGTCATTGTCGGATGGCTTGTGGTGCTGGCCATCGTTTTTTTGTCGGTGCGCTGATGTGCATTCTCTATTCGATCACGACCAACCAAGCCGCGATCACCGCACTCTTCCGCGTGATCAACCATTATGTCGGCAATTTGCCTCCGATGCCCGGCGTCTTTCCGGACCACCCGGCCCCCGTCGTGCGCAATGACGACGGCTTTCGCGAGATGATCATGATGCGGTGGGGAATGCCGCCGCCGCCGAAATTCGGCTGGCTGCCAGTGACTAATATTCGAAATACCTCCTCGTCGCATTGGCGGGGCTGGCTGAACCCGGAAAACCGCTGTCTCGTTCCGGCGAACAGCTTTGCGGAGTTTGCGCCGCAGCCAAACCCGGAGACCAAAAAGAAGGACATCGTTTGGTTCGCGCTCAATGACGACCGACCCTTGTTCGCGTTCGCTGGTTTATGGACCGAGTTCAAAGGCGACCGGGGCACCAAGTCAAAGCCGGTCCCCGGCCCTCACCTTGTCTACGGATTTCTGACGACGTCGCCGAATGCCGTCGTCGAACCCATCCATTCCAGGGCGATGCCCGTGATCCTGACGACCGACGAAGAGCGTGATATTTGGATGCGCGCACCTTGGGACGAGGCGAAGGCACTGCAACGGCCTTTGCCGGACGATGCGTTGAAGATCGTGGGGCGCGGCGAGGACAAAGAGGACCGCGCGGCGGCGGCATGATCGGAAAAAGAGACAGGACAGCCCCCCTTTGCCAGAGAGGTTGCGTATTGTGTCCTCCGGGCAACGTTTCTCTGGTTTCTCTGATGGAACGAGTTCTTTGACTCCACAGCATGAGCAAGCCTGCGTAAATAGATTCGAGAGGTTGGGTACCAAGATCGGCGGGCGGGGGCGATCGCGCGGCCTGATTTTCAGTCTCGATCAGGGCCAGGAAGACCGCCTTCGGGCGGTCTTTTTGTTGCCAATGTTGGCAAGTCTCATGCGCCGTTAACCTTTCCTTAACCATCAGGATTCAGCCTTAGGTCGCTCTGGTTCGGACAATACCTGCATTCTCACCCTTTGGGCGACGAGCGTGGCTCGTGGGGGCTCAATGGAGTTGCGGCATGTCTAGGCGTGAGGCTCAAGCCGAAGATAATTTGCTTTCGGCATTCGCGTTGACGGTTGGTGGCGCCTTGGCTGTTGGCCTTCCGATGACGCTGGTGATTATTTGGCTCTGCTCCTGAGCCAAAGTGCCCGTGCGGGCGGATGTACCCCGGCGGTCGTGGGGCCTCGGAGCGATCCGGGGCCTCACTTTTAGGGAGGAACGATCCGCGATTTCGTGCTTAAATCGATCGGTGCCGCGTCTTTCACCTTGGTTTCAGTGTCGGTACAATTCGGCACGCGGGAGAGTTTGATGTCGCGGGCATTGTTTGGAGCGCTACTGCTTGTTGGCCCATTGCTGAACGTGACTTGGGCTCAAAATAAAACTGAGCCGACCGAAACTGGGGCGCCCCACCCGGGGACGTTGCAGTTTCGGTGGGAGTATTCCTGCCCCGGGGGCAAAGACTGCTCATTCATTTGTTCGGGAGCAGGAGGAAGAGCGACCCACGTAACCAGGTTGAGGATCAACTTGGGAACGATAACTGTCGATAGCAACCAAAACGCTCCAGCACTGTTTTACGATTTCACTACGGTAGAAATTCCACGGGCGAGCGGCTTCTCCATAAGCGCTGGGCTCAGCAATTTATCGTGCGAAGTTAGTGGCATGACGTTAGATTATTCTGGTCCACCGAAATAGAGGCGACATCTTCAGATGTGTCGTCCGGGCCGATATATCCCTCGGGTTGGGCCTCGGAGCGATCCGGGGCCCTACTTTTTGGCAGCCACAACGTGAAGGAAGGGCACGATCCCGCCTGTGGGGTTTTGGGGGCGTCGGCGGGACCCTGCAGGCCGCGTAACCAGCTTCGGACCGCGGCCATTCGCAAATTCGTACCACTCAACTATTGCCCGACTTTCAGCCGTGTCGTGCAACGAACGCTCAAGCTGCTCAACATACTCGCGGAGTCGGAGCAATTCGGCATAGCGAGCGCGCAGCGTTTCAATACTGGCTGCAACGTCACTGGTCCTATCGGTTTCAAGCGCTGCTCCCGTCAACGTTGAGATGGGGCTTCAACGCTATTTATTGCCGCGTCTGCTGTCTGTGCGCTAATTAGTTCACAAAACTCGCCGGATCAGAATATGTTAAGGAACATAAATAGGATGGAATGCCATCCCTTCATCGAACCTTAAATGACGTCGTGCAGACGAAAATGCACCGGGGATTTCAGAGGCTCCGGGACTGACCAACGCCGCCAAGCGAACATACTCCGCTCGGGCGGCGTTGTGCTTTGACCAGCGCTTGGGATCAGAAGCGGTCTATGCTCAGTGCATCCGGGGGATCAGCAGATCGCTTACTTTTTTCCCGGACTTTAGTTGCGCACCTACCCAGCGCGGTTGCTTCCCTCGTCCTGACCAGGTTTCAGAGGGTCTATCCGGATTGCGATATTTTGGATGAACCTTTGGATATGGCCTGCGAGCCGTTTTTTGGCGCTGAATGCGTCCCTTGAGTTGAGCAATGCGGCGCTCTAGCACTCGCTTTTCAGCGTCCAGTTTCGCTGACAGGATCGGCAGGACTTCTTCGTGCAGAGTCCAAAGTTCGTCGACGGACATCATCTTGAGGTTTTTGTTTTTCACGTTCGCCTCCAAGGATAATTTTCAATTTTTCTCTAGCGATATCGTTGGGGTTGGGGTTGGCAAAAGCGCGACGATTTTGCGGCACGCCTTTGAATTTTTTCAGTCCTGAAGAGCCGAAAAGCTCAGAGTAAAATGATTTTTAGGGCGGAACGACGCCGCAACTCGCAACCGCAGCAAAGGCCGCGACGCAAACGCTTTCGAAGCGTCACATTGTTCGATAGCGCCGACGCTGCGCCAGCCCCGCTGATGCGCGTTCCCGTAAACCCGCTTTTAACCTATGTGGGTTTTTCTAGAGGTGGGCAACGGGGGTGCGTGTGTTGGCTTGCGGGCCAGCCAAAAATCATAGGCATGCCACATGGCCTTTGACCCCGAAGAGTTCGTCACCCTGACAGATCATGGCACGATGAAACTGCGCTCGGCGGTATCCCGAGCGATGCTGCTGCTGCCCAAAGACCGCAAGCGAGCGACGATCGTTCGCGATGGCGATCCGGCGATCCTGAATTTCGAGCAGATCAAGAACCTTGCGGCGCAGTGGGACAAACCCCTCGTACCAATCAACTGACGCTGCACTGTCGGTTTCGGATCGGGCCGCCGCCCCCCGCAACAAAGCGGCCCGATGCACGGCCCCGTCACCCCCCACTGATCTCACAATGGCGGGGTCGTGCTTCTAATCCTTCATAGAGCTGCGCCCGATCACCGCTAAGCGACCTTGGAGTTTCAATGTTTTCTCTTCAGCGCCTTGCAGCCGCCGCCGATACGATTGCCAATCTCATTGCTCAGCTGCGCGAATTGGACCAACTACGCAAGCGGGTCCGGAAAGCAGAACTAGCTCGGAGGTCGCGGCGGGTGGACCGCAGAAAAGGCCCGCGCGTTCGGCGGCATGAACTCAGAAGCCGTCTCCGCCGCCGCTAATTCGATCCGGTGTCTATTGCGCAATCTTCGCGGTGAGGTCCGCTGGCGCGCGAAGCTTGAACGCGGGTGATCTTGCGGACGCTGTCGTCAATGACGGTGCGTGCGGCAGCCTGCCATGGCGTGAACGTCAGGCGCTCGGTCCGAGCATCGGCATCAGTTGATCACGTCTGGAGAAGCAGTGACGGACGACCGCAACCGCTTCGATCTCCGGGGAGCATTCGTCGAGCGTTTGCGGGCTGTCATGTGTGCCGGCCGATCGGCGCCAGCGCATGGGCAAGTCCGGCACAACGGTGATGGCGTTGCCGATCGCACCGGAAGCTCGACCGGCAGCGGCTAGCGAGCCATCTGTCGGCGATCGGAAGGGAAACTAGGACCTCGTGAAGGTCGAAAAAAAGTGGCAAGTGGCGAGCCTTCTTTAAGACTTTTTGCGAAAAGCTTGCGCAACTAGCGTGGTTCCTTTCTTGCAGGTCCGCAATGATCCGGGGCTTAAATTCGGAGGATCAGGTCGCCAACGCGTTCGGCGGCTGGGTTGTCGAATACGGCACTTTGATCGTTGATTGCCGAGATGAAGAAGACGCGAAGCGCATTGTTCGCCGTTTGCACCACAGGGCCAGAGTAATCGCCCGAACCGCCTACGGGGTATTACCCGCAAGACGGCTCGAAGGTGCGGATCTGAAGAGGTGGCTTTCAGAATAAGCTTAGGCTGACGCAGCGTTCTCAGCCCCGGAACGCCGCATCGAGCCTTTGCGAGGTGAATGGCCGGCTGGATGGTGGTGCCACCCCGAGCCGGCGATCCGGCTGATTCAGATAGGGCTACTGCTGAGAGTTGTTGCCATCGAGCGGCGGAATGAATGTGGAGATCTTTGAGACAGTGTAGCCCTTGACCTGCAGCGTCCAATCCGAGTCGATCGCCGCGTCTGCACCCGCATACGGCAGATACAGCGTCAAGTTAGACACATAAAGTGTCTCCCCGTCCGCACTAAAGGCCAGGCTCGCCGGGAACAGGAAGCCCTGCGCGATGCCGTTCTCATCGATGCCGTTGAAATCGCCGAGCTTGGCGATCACCTTCGGGAGTGTCTTCCCCGTAATCGGGTTCGTCGCCTTCGGATCGATGACAACGATCTCGTCTTCCTGATTCGAGCAGACCCATAAGTTGCCCTTGCGGTCGACCGCGATCCCGTCCGGAGCGTTGATGCCGGTGATCAGAATCGACGGCGTGCCCGCGACGAGATTGCCGCCGCTACCGGTGACCGGTATTTGGATGATTTGATGAAAGGCTGTGTCGGCCACATACATGGTCGAATAGTCGTTGCTGAACTCGATCCCATTGGCTCCGAACGGTGGCGTCAGTCCCGTTCCCGGCCCAAGCAGCGATGGAAAATTGCTCCACGGTGTCATTTGACAGCCATGGCAATTAGGAGGCGCCTTCCAGATGATGCCCTGGAAAGAATCCGAGACGTAGACGTTTCCGGACTTGTCGAAAGTCAGCGCATTGATTCCAGGTACCGTACCCGAGCCCGCAACCGTCGGCACGGTCGCGAACACGCTGGAATTGCCAGTACTCGGATCGACGTCGAGAACGTTAGCTGTCCCTGTTGCGAGGCCGGATCCGAAGTCGAGGACCAGCAAATGGTTGGTGACTTGATTGAAGGCCAATCCAAGCATATGCGGGCTCGCAGGTGTCGATGCCTTAAGAGTGACCTGCCGCACGACCTTGCCGTTCGGGCTGATTACGAAGAGCGTCGCCGGCCCACTGGTCGAACCGGTGGTGTTAAAGCCGAACGTCGAAACGTAGATGTTGCCATCAGGTCCAACCGTAAGGCCTTCGACGCCGCTCTGTACTCCCGGTGCTACGTCGGGCAGCACCGTGAGCAACTCCACATGGCCGCGATGCCACGCGTTCGCCGGCGCCGTGCCAACAAGCCCCATCATGAGCGAAAGTGTGCAGCCGACGGCAACCGCGCCGATATTCAGTCGTTTCATGTCTATCCTCCCTGACCTTGATTTTTGAAATCCCGGTGTCGTTGCCCGGAATGCACGCGAGTGTAGCACCGGACCGATGACGATCGGAAGACCGGGCGAAGGTGCGATCGATGTCGCGCATTGGTTTCGGAGGGTGCTGGACCACATCCAACGATTTGGAAAACTTGCCGCCTGGAATCTCGGCGACCCTCTGCCAGGATAGCCCTTCGCCGAGCCTAGGAAGCCGCTGGTGAGTCGGGAAAATGCTGGCTTCAGGTTGCCGGCCGATCGGCGCCAGCGTACAGGCGCCCCATTCCTGAATCAGCACCGCGCCAGAGAACCCTCAAGAACGACAGCGATTGTGAACCGGTTCATATTTGATCGCCGTGAAGCCTGCTAACCTCGTATCGTTGGGGATTTCAGGGGCCCGGTAACAGGGCGCCGCCGGGACACGACATTTCGAGCCCGACGGCGTAAATTTATTGACGGTTAGTTAGCGCCTCAGCCGTCGGGCATGGCTCGCCAGCCGCTGGTGGGAATTGGCGACACGCGGCCCACAACTACATGCGCGCGGCGATCATCTCGGAGAGCCGCCTTCGGCGCTGGCGCAATTCGACCACATCTTCATCCGGAAAAGGATGGCGACGTGCGAGGTACAGATATTGGTGAAGCATCTGAAATATCTCAAGAGAAACAACCATTACTCGATCTCCAACGAATTTAAATGCCTACGACACGCCGATTTGCCTGTTGCCGCGGGCTCATTGGCGGCGACTCCCAGGACAAGCGGCATGGAGCCGGAGCCGAGGGGGCCTGTTTACCGCCTAGTTTAAATTGAACCTTCTGTCCGTAGCGACGACCTATGCTTAGGGCAATGTGCCCTGTAGTTGCAGCGTCAGTATGGGGATTTCAAATGAGTACTCATCTGCGACACCTTTCAGTCGACACGATAACCAACCTCAATGCTCGGATACGCGAATTGAACCGACTCCGCGACCAGGTCAGGAAAGCACAACTAACGGCCCGAAGAGCGCGGCAGAAGTCCCGTAGGAAGAGAACGCACATTTAGAATGACAGAGGCCGCCTCAGTTGGCGGCTTCCTTTTGGCCTATCCAGGCCGCCTCAGGGCTCGCCGGTGCTGGCGCAGGGTGTGGGTTCGGGTGGTCCGACGAAACCATTTTTCAATCGCCGCGAAGCCGTCCGGAAATAATCACCCGGTAGCCTTGGCCCTGATCAAGGACGCGTGTTCAGTGTGAAGTTGTGCAGTGAGTGTTTCATGTCGAGTTCTTTTCACAGTGCAGACAGACGCACCTATCGGAAAGTTATGTTAGTGGGCTTGCTGTTTTGCGCAGCCTTCGTGGTGGTCACCTTTTTCGCCAGAGAACAGCCGGCAAATACCTACGTTCTGAAAAAGGCGGATAGGTTGGTTCGCAGCGCAGGCTCTGCGACGCCTGCTAATTAATTGCCCGAGAGAAGAGCCGGTCGCGGCGCACCCGGAGCCGGGGCCTAATAGCGATCGGCCAGAGATGAGTTATGACCGACCAGGAAACGATGCTACAGGCCGTCAGCGACGCCCAGCGCATCCTTGAGGAATTTCTCCAGCCGAACCTACACGACAATGAGCGCCTGCTGACCAGGTTAGTTGAGGTGCTTGACCGAAACGAAGTGGTCAGCGCCGTCAGTCGGTTGAGGCAGGGCTACACTCTGTAGCGGAAGATTTGCCCGCGCGGCCAGCTTGTTGCGCTCTAGAATGCCGCCGATTATATCACGCGGCTACCGACGGTCGGGCATGGCAGCCCGCAATGGCAGGCGGGGCGACGGTCATGGCGGCAGAAGATCGCAGGCCCCTGTTGCGCTGATGAGCGTCGCGACGGCACCGCCCTGAGCCCGCCCCCGAAAAACTCGCGCCTGCGAGCAAAAGCTCGGCGGGCCAACTCAGCGCAGTTTTCAGGCCTAACCATCTTGCAGCAGCGTGTTCATTGCGATTGAATAGCCGTATAAAAGGGGGTTTTTCCGATGAAGGGACCACGGCCGGCGGGCCGCCCCTGGACAGAGGCCGAACTAGTGCGACTGCATGAGCTGATCTCGTCCGGGCTGAAGGTCGAGTTGATAGCTCGAAGGCTCATGCGTTCTCCAGGCGCGATCTACACTCGCATAAGTTCGTCCAAAAAGCCGCGCGATTTATCGTTCGGTGCGAGACGCTCCTTTCTCCCTTCGGAGCGTCTGGCAATTGCCCATGCTGATGCTCAAAGCCGCAAACGGAAAGGGAACGCATGACTCCGGATGATCTGGGATTTGACGTCGATCGCTATCGAAAATTGCTCGCCGAAGCGACAGACGAGAAGAAGAGACTGGCGCTAATCGCACTATTGATCGAAGAGCAAGCCAAGGAGCGGCTGGGAGCTCGAAGCGCAACAGAACAGGATGCCACGACAGCGGCGACCATCGCTGAGGCAAGCCAGAGGCATAGCCAAACCCTGCCGGGCGGCCCAAGGTGACTACAATGCTAAGCAACCTCAGTGGGGCGATGAATGGCAGAGCGATCATTCGACAGACGAGAGCAATACGTCGGCTATGCCACTCATTGCCTGCAACTGGCGAAGGTTGCGGCCGACCAGCAATCTCGCGCGCTCCTCAGAGAGATGGCTTCGGAGTGGCTAAAACTGGCGGAGGACGCAGGCGAATCCAACGGCACGGGCGATCGCGATTGACGATCGCCAAACCCGCACGGGCGTGCGAGGCCATCGTCCGCCTGGTCGAGATCGGGCTGCGCGCGAAAGCCAAATGATGGCTCGTCTCGGCAAATTCCTTTACGGGTGTTGCTTGGCGATAGCTTTCATGTGCGAGATCGCAGCGCTTACGATTTTGGCGGCGCTTTTGACAAACAAGCTTCAGAACCACTCTGAGGCTTGGATGGCGATGTGCTTTTTTGCGGTGTTCGGCGGTTTTGCCTGGATAGTTGGTCGCTCCGCAAAAGCGATCTCGTCGGGCTGATGGCCAAGGGGAAAGGAAGGCTGTTTTCTCGCGTGTAGGTCGACCATGAAGATGATCGCCGAATATCTGGATAACGCACTCAAATTTGAGCGAATGGTGTGGTGCGGATGCGGCCAGATTTCAGGTGGAAAGGACCGCCGGTTTCGATGATGGATTAGCGGTAGGCACGCGGCTGTCTTTTGCGTGTCTTCTTTGACGCTGGCTGAAAAAAAACGCCAAGTCAGACATGGCCCGAGCGTACAGCTCAAGAGCACCCAACCACCCTATGATTTTGAGCGCCAGCATGGCAGCGCATCCCGTTGACTTCCTTTAGTCAACGAGACGAGACGTTTTTGGTTCCTATCCAGGGCGCATCTGGCAGGCTTTTTGCGAAGGCTTCTGTGCAACGCCCGAGTAACGCACTCCTGTGCCAAATCAGATCATTTAAGGCATGCAAAATGAAACACCATCGTCATTTTGAGACGGAAGCGGCCCGAACCAAAGCCTTGATTGCCGACCTCGATCGCATCGTCCAAATCCTTGACGAGGCAATCGCCGCCGAAGAGGAACTAGCCGGAGTATCCGATCGCTCACAGGCCGGATATCCGCTGCATGCCAGGGAGATTGCAGCACGCCGAGACAATCTC
Source organism: uncultured Alphaproteobacteria bacterium (assembly GCA_963722265.1). Taxonomy (GTDB): domain Bacteria; phylum Pseudomonadota; class Alphaproteobacteria; order Rhizobiales; family Xanthobacteraceae; genus Bradyrhizobium. The sequence goes on from CAVRKR010000010.1 coordinate 94,456, forward strand.
ATGGATACCATCGCTGCGCTTGGGCAGCGCCTGCCGGCGTAGCGCCGATGTCGAACTTCCGTCGGGAACAGGAACCGACAGTTCCCGATCTAGGCACAATCAAAGTGACCGCTGCAACCTGCCAGGCTTGGCGGCGTTTAGGTTTCAGTGAACACTGAATCAGGACCGCCTACCGAGATCACACCGGGCTTGCGGACGCGCAGATGGCCATGGGTATGGCTCGCCCTGATAGGTGTTGCCACGCTTGGATGGTTGCTGGCGATCGGCTGGGCCGTCGTCACCTTCGTCCGATGGCTGTGGGGTTAGAAGAGAAAGTCGAAATATTGAGCTAGCCCCAACAACGCGCAAGCAAGCATGCCCCAGATGGCGATGCTAATTTGAAGAGCATCCCGCATTTCGGACCCCCCATCTTGCAGACCTTTGATTGTCGATCTTTAACCGCGTCGACATTGGATTGTTCTATGGATAGTAGTTGCAACCTGCGCTCCGGCGATAGTTGCATTCGGGACAGATGACCTATCCCTTGGTCGCATGGCTGCGGGGGAACGCAGCGGGCTCGCAAGGATCATCATTGGGTACGCCGGAAGCTAGCCCGCGATCGATGAGGCTGATTCAGTCCCGCAATGTGTACTGAAAGCGCAATCGATTTGCGATTTCTTCAACCCGCCTTTGATATCCGATCAAATCGCCGGGAGACGAAACGACAATTGGCTGCCATCCATAAGCGTGATCTTTGCGAATCTGGACATCTACATCTCTTACATGCAGCGCAGACACGATCATGTCTGACAATTGCTGCGCAGTCCTAGGCTCTTTTGCCATCGAAATCATCCCCTCGCTCTCTCGAGCGTCTGGTTTGATCTTTCGGCTCTCCGAGAAATCGCCCCATCCAGTCTGGGGTAGGTTTTGTCTGGATGAGGCGAAGTCTGAAGACCTCGGCGCCGCCGCGTCGATGAGAGCAAAGTGCGATTGCGATTCGGGCAAGTTAAGGGCGAATTCCCGTTAATCAGGGGATGACCCCAGTTCCTGATTTTTTAAACCAGCGGACATCAAGCTTAACCTTTGAGGCGACTAGCTCTCGCTGAGCCAGACAAGGCTAAGGCCGCGCGCGACTTCAGGGACAGGCTGTTTTTGGTCGACCCTCGGGAATTCTCGCGTGTGCCGCTGCAAGGAGAGCGCGATCCAACGGTTTTGAAATCGGCCGCGCTTTCAGCTATCGTAGGTAGGATGTACACGCTATTCGCACGACATCTCGCAAGATAGGCGGGCTGTGCGATCGTGGCCAGCCTCACCGGTGCGCTGGCGCCAGCCCGGAGTGCTGGGCATAGGGGCGTTGGCCGGACGCGCACCACACGCCACTCCGCATGTCCGCTTTCTCATCGCACAACGGACTCAAGGCGGACATGGCGCAATGCCTGAAAATTGCCAATGCCGGAAGTCGACGATCAAGATCATGCTTCTTACGCTTGATGAAGCGCTGCCCTTGTTTTCGTTATAATCAATGTACTACGTCGTATGTTGATTTTTGCCTCAGCAGCCAATCTGCACCAGAAATTCTTCTGGCCTTCCCGCAACTTTATATCCCCACATAAACAAGGCAGCTTCGATTTCTCGCGGACTCACCTGGCATTCCTTCGCGACTTGCCAGATTATTTGCGATGCGCACCGCACCATTGAGGCATGGCAGCGATCTCTGGCCTTGCCAAATAGTGCCGGAAAATGAATGCGCTTCGTCTTAGGGGACCGTTTGGCCTCCCGGTCCACGGCAAACAGCAGTTGCTCGGCAAGGTCGTATTGATGAATTTCTCGTTCTTCCGCAAATCTGGCAACGAAGAATCCTAGCGCGCCGCCGACTCGGCCGTCGTAGACCACTAGCTTCTGTTCGGGGTCAGCGAGGCTCACGAACCTCGTCATCGTCGAGTTCATCATTAAGTTTACACCGTCAAACGGAACTAGCGAAGCCCGTTCGTCTTTTATCAGGTCGACTGCGGTGGAAAGCTTGGCAGAGATCTCATCCGCGTTTCGTTCGATCCATTCAAACGTCCGTTTCTGTCGGTATTTATTATCTAAGCCGCCCCAATGCATTATCGCTCGCAAGATGGCGCAAACATTCTTATTGGAATCCCGTTGAATGGCGGACTGGAGATCGGCGGCCAATCGATCCAACTCGGCCTTGTTCTCAGAAAAGCTCTTTCCACCCCAGGCATATTTAGATACCGCGTCCGCAAGACCAACTGCCGACCATTTACCGTCAATCGTTCGGGACCATGCCGACAACTTTCCTCTTGAAGGAACGGCATAAGAATGCTGACGGCTCCCTCTCCACTCACGAGCAAGGAACCGGCAAAATTCGCGAATTTGCTCGTCGGTTCGAACCTCGTCGGTTCTCCGGCTGCCATACGGTACCAGCGAAGAAAATGATGCGTGCGCCCACGAGGCCGCGGCGCCACTCGCCAGCCAAGACTCGTCATTTCGCGGTCCGCGCGGACCCGCAAATCGAAGCGGTTCTGCCATGACACAGCGCTACGTTGCTTGAACGACGTTTCTGCGGATGAGGTCAGATAGCTGAACCAAGAATCCCCGAAGCCGGGCATTCTCCTCAAGCAGCGAATGAATGTCATCGGGGTGTTGGTCACCGCACAGCGCCGGTTCATCCTCGCGAAGGGCATCCTCAAGTAGCGCAAGAGCGTCGTCGGGAGGTTCGTCAGCCCAAAGTGACGGTCGATCATGTTGGCTTGGTCTGCTTCGCGGCGGATGGTTCATGACTAATACTCCAATTCAAATAACCGAAAACGCCCCCAATCACCCGATTCGCCGATCTACTCCAGAGTGAATCGAGTCGGCAGGCAAATTTGAGTCGAAAATTGGAAATGCTTAAGACACGCCGCATTGACGCAGCTTAAGTGCCGAAAGTCTCGGAGTGAGTGTTTGGTGGGCCAGCAACCGCGGCTGGCGGCGTGACTGAGTTCTGGATTCTCGTTCGAGACCGAGGTCGCGCGTGATGTCGACTCATCGGCCTGCAGAACGGTCAGGACTGAGTCCGTCTGTCGCTTAACAACGGGCCCGATCCGAACCACCCGATTTCCGAACACCGTCCACTGGTGTTTCAGGGCGTGGTAAGTACCCTTGCTGCAGGTCGGGTCGCGCCGTCCGCGAGCTGACCGGCGGCTAGCCCCGAACGTGACACTGATTTAGTCGCGGCGGGGACGGCGCAGCGTGAAGGTCTCGAAAGGGGCTAACTGACCGTCCGGCCCCACCACGTCGTAATAGGTGATCTTGATCAAGGTAGTGCCGCCGCGATCTAAACCCGGATCGAGCGTGAATGCCGCAAAGCCGTAGGCATGCGCGGCGTTTCGTACCGCCGACCAGGGCGCTTGCTCCCTCACATAGACAGGTGGACGCTTGCCCGTCTTCGGGTCGGGTTCGCCGACAGCGGTGATCACCCGACACGCCGGCGGGTTAAAGAACAGCTTGTTCGACGGGACGGATGTTCCGCCACCGCCGATGACCATGTGTACCGTTCCCTTGGAGGTATCGATCACGTCGGTTGCGGTCGAAGCAGGCACCGGCGTCAAAGTGGCGTTGGATTCCCGGCCGCGGATTGGATGCGAACGCTCGTAGTGGTGTTCGTGGCCACATACCACGAGGTCGACACCATACGTATCGAACAGTGGCACCCATTCCTCGCGGATTCCGAGGTCCGCGCCGTTGAACATGTCAACCGTTGAGATCGCAACCTGGTGCATGCACACGACAACCCAGTCGACATCATGATCGCTGCGGGCAGCGGCCAATTCCTTTTCTAGCCAAGCCTTCTGAGCCCCTTGCGAATAGCCCCGGACGTAGGAGTTGCCGCCGTCCTGGTAGCAGATGTCGTCGTTGGCGATGCTGATCACGCGCATGGAGCCGGCGGTGAAGGCGTACCAAAGCCCACGCGTGACCTCCGTCTGGCCAGCCACTTCCGGGACAGAGAAATAGGTCTGATAGGCCTGATACCCGATCGGTCCGTTGCCCAGCTCGTTCTCGTGGTTGCCGGCAGAGGGCATCCAGGGACGTTTACGGGCGCTGCGGCTGTTGTTCTCCCAGAAATCCCACCAGGTCCGCACCCGGTCCTCCGCGAGGTTGGCGTAACATAGATCGCCGTTAAACAGGTGAAACAGAGGCTTTAGCCGCTCGACGCCGAGCGTGGTATCGCCAGCCGCCGGCGAGCCGAGATTGTCGTTCACATAAGGTGGATTCCGGATCGTTACGCCTTCAGGCGGCACGAACTTCTTGCCGAGCGTCGGCGTGGCCTGATCACCAAAGCTCGTAAACGTGAACGGCGCGCGGCCACGTGGAGAGGTGCGGAAGGTCGCGAACTCCAACTCGGCGCCGTCATGCATAGCACCATACAGATAGGCGAAGTCGGCCTGCAGTCCCCCGAGCTTCGCATGATAGGCGTAGACGATCTGGCCGGACTTCGCATCGGTGTAGCTGGCCGCCTTGGCTTCGACCGTTTGCTCGAGCTTGCCATCGAGATGCCCGAGCACGACGCGCGGATTTTGGACGGGTTGCAGCGTGTGCCAGGACACCACCATCTCCGACGATGCATCCGCGCCAAACTGCAGGTGCAGTCCAGCGACCGGAGGTGTTGCCACCGGATCGGGCGATTGGCGTAAGGGGGATGCGGCCTCAGCGTCTCCGGTTCGGACAAGAGAGGCCGCCACGACAGCCGCACCTCCTATGCCCGCTGCCGCGAGCAGCTTGCGGCGACTGAGATCGAGGTTGACTATTTCGGTGTCGTGCGTGGTCATTGTGATGAGTTTCCCTTTTCGGCAGAAGAGCTTATCGCAACTTGACGACAGTGCGGCGATGGAAAGTTTTTCGGGAAGCTGAGAAGATGCCATCAAAGGGTTCGCTTGCAGGGAGTTTGGGGCTCTGGGGACGGACCGGGGCTACCCTCCGAAGCGCGATAGACGCGGCATTCTGCCATGTTTTGGCCAAGCGCTCTGTTTTTGATGTCTTAATCGGCCGGCGCAGATCAAATGGCCGCCCTCCCCTTGAGAGACTGGGTTTTGAAAATGAGCGCGAATGAGTATCACGGCGACCCCGCAGCAAGTCATCCACGCGACATCGCATTGGCTGCGATCACTGAAGCTCATGGACTGATTGGGCACGGCGGTGAACGGCTCGTGCAGTTCGAAGAGAGGGCTTTCAAATTAGAGGAGAAAAATGCAAGGCCCCATCCCCCCAACGAGCTACCGCGTTCAGCAGAGCCCGCCCCGTGGTCGTCGCGTGGCGGGCCGGTGTTGTGGAGCGTAGGCCTGCTAACGGTAGCGTGCATCGGGGTCGCCGCCTTCGCGTCGCGCTCAGACCGAGGCCAAGCGGCGCCGGACCCGATTTCGACCTCATCGATGTCGAAAGAGAAAAGTGAGATGCCGGCACGGCCGGCCCCAAATAAGGCCGATGTGGCGGCCGAGACTGATGCAGGAACTCCGCAACCGTCTCGGGCTCAGACCACGCTTGAACGCGCAGCTCGAGAACCTCCGGCAGCCGCTCCAATAGCTCCCGATCTGGCGCAGCAGATCCAGACGATAGCACGCGAACTCGCAACCCTGGAGCAAGGGATCAATCAGCTCAAGACAGGGCAAGCGCAAATAGTCCGCGACAATGCGGAACTAGCCGAACATCTCAAAGGGGTGCAGGAAATGGCACGCCATAACGCTGACCTCGCCGAAGATCTTAAGGCGGCACAGGCTCAGATGGCTCGCGACAACGCCAACTTCGCTGAGCAGTTAAGGGCAAGCCAGGAACAAATGGCTAAAATCCCAGAACAGCTTAAGGAGGGCCAAGAAAACGTCGCCCACCTTCTAGCTTCGGAGCAGAAGCCGCGGCCCAAAACTCTAGCATCCTCCCCACCACCGATCGCAAACTCGACGCGAAAGCCGGTGCCGACGCTTCAGTCGCTGCAAATCAGAACCCAGGCGCAGGATCAAAGACACTTGCAACCTAAACAATAGGTGGGCAATAGCTTGGCGGTCATTTTGCTGTAACAGCCAAGCGGCCCGCCGCGCCGCCGATGCGCGTTATCAACTCGCGCTTCATGACCGCCCCCAACGTCCCGGCATGCGGCTGTTGTATCTGTCCCAACTCGACGGTCGGACGAAACCGGGATTGAGGAGCCCATCTTGGGCGGCAGATGACAACTTCGGCGACATCATTCAAAGCTGGGGCATAGCGACCTCATGGGCCAAGCGAAGTTGAACCACCGCGACCCCTAACCCGCTTCCGCAAACGCACGCGCCAGCGCCTCGCGATTTGCCCGCAACACGCCGCGCTCCGTGATCAATCCACTCACCAGCCGCGCCGGCGTCACGTCGAAAGCGTAATTCGCCACCGGCGAGCCTTCGCCGACCACTCTCACCGTCTCGATTCGGCCGTGCGCGGTGCGCCCGGTCATGGTTGAGACTTCGTCGGCGGCGCGTTGCTCGATCGGGATTTGCGCCCCATCCCCAATCGAAAAATCGATCGTCGGCGACGGCAGCGCGACGTAGAACGGCACGCCGTTGTCTTGCGCCGCGAGTGCCTTCAGGTAGGTCCCGATCTTGTTGCAGACATCGCCGTTGGCCGCCACCCGGTCGGTGCCGACGATGACGAGGTCGACCATGCCGTGCTGCATCAGATGGCCGCCGGTATTGTCCGCAATCACCGTATGCGCCACCCCGTGATGGGCGAGCTCCCAGGCGGTCAGCGAAGCCCCCTGGTTGCGCGGACGGGTCTCGTCGACCCAGACATGGATGGGAAAGCCCAGATCGTGCGCCATGTAGATCGGCGCCGTCGCCGTTCCCCAATCGACCGTTGCGAGCCACCCGGCATTGCAATGGGTCAGCACATTGACCCGCTCGCCCGGTTTTTTCCTGGCTCTGATCGCCTCGATCACGGCAAGGCCGTGCTCGCCGATGGCCTTGTTGATGGCGATGTCTTGTTCGGCGATTTCGCCGGCGCGGGCGTAGGCGGCAGCTAGGCGCGCTAGAGGCGGTAGCGGGGCAAGCGCTTGGCGCATCTCCTCCAGCGCCCATTTCAGGTTGATGGCGGTCGGCCGGGTCGCGATCAGGGTCCCATAGGCGCGATCGAGCGCCGCATCGGAAGCATCGCTACGCATCGCCAGCGCCACGCCATAGGCCGCCGTGGCGCCGATCAGGGGGGCGCCGCGCACGAGCATCGAGCGGATCGCTTCCGCCGCCTCCCCGCAGTCCGTCAGCCGGGCGATCACGAATTCGTGCGGCAACCGCCTTTGGTCGATCGCGCCAACCGACCAGCCGTCCGGCTCGACCCACAGGCTTCGGAACAGTCGTCCGTCGACCTTCATGGCCGCAAGACCCGTCCTGCGACCGCATCGAGCTTCTTCAGGAGTTCGGGATCGCGCGCCTCGAGCCGCCGTGATCAACGCGGTGTCGAGCGCGCGATCCGACCCGATCGGGCACGGCTCGTGTGCTCGCGGAAAATCGCGTGCAAGACGCGCGACCAGCGCGCTTGCCTTCTCGGCATTGGCGTTCAACACGCGGATGATGTCCTGCACCGTGACCGCGTCGTGATCGGGATGCCAGCAGTCGAAATCGGTCACCATCGCCACGCTGGCGTAACAAATCTCGGCCTCGCGGGCGAGTTTCGCCTCCGGCATGTTGGTCATGCCGATCACCGAATAGCCCAAAACTTTGTAAGTCATGCTCTCGGCCAATGTGGAGAATTGCGGCCCCTCGATGCACACATAAGTGCCGCCGCGCGCGAACGGGATGCCCTCGGCTTCCGCCGCCGCCGCCAAGTGCAGGCGCAGACGCGGCGAGACCGGATGGGCCATCGAGACATGGGCGACGCAGCCCTTGCCGAAAAACGAACTCTCGCGCTTGTAGGTGCGATCGACGAACTGGTCGACCAGCACGAAGGTGCCGGGCGCAAGCTCCTCCTTGAAGGAACCGCAGGCCGAGAGCGAGATCAGGTCGGTCACGCCGGCGCGCTTGAGCACGTCGATATTGGCCCGGTAATTGATGTCGGAAGGCGACAGCCGGTGGCCCTTGTCGTGCCGCGACAGGAACACGATCGCAAGGCCCGCGATGGTGCCTCGGCGCAGCGCCGCCGATGGCTCGCCCCAGGGGCTTGTAATTACCTCGTCGCGGGCGTTCTCGAGCCCAGGCAGTTCGTAAACGCCGGACCCTCCGATGATGCCAAGCACGGCGTTTGTCATGACTTCTCCCAGTGCATCAGCGACGGAATGGTACGGTCCCTAGCGTATCCGGGACGGCCCAAACCTTCGACTATATCGCCGGGCAATAATCAACCACTGTTCTTCAGCGGCAAGGGTTTCCGGGTGGGGCGCAAAACCGGATCCGAAGGGCTGCCAGACATCCGGAACGCCTGAATTTGTCCGCTATTTGGCTGCCGGCTCAACCGGTCGACGCAACACAGGCGTTAAATCTCTCTGCCGGGGTTTCAAATTACAAGGTTTCCCGTGGTCGTTCGTTGAGCTGACGAGCCACTTTGTCTGGATAGGCTTGCGAGGGCACCGGCGCTGCCCTCCGTTCGCGATCCTGCAATCATGCCTTCCGCCGTTCAAGGCGCGATCTTTCGCTTGAGCATGCGCGCGATCGGTTGGGGCATGCTCTCCAACGAACCGAGGATGTGCGGCAGCAGCTTGAGTTTGAGGCCGGCCAATGCTGGCGGCACGACAGCCTCGATCAGATGCGGACCTGGCGTGGCAAGAGCGCGCTCAAGCGCGCCCAGGAATTCTTCCGTTTCGGCTGCGCGTACCGCGGGCACGCCCATGCCTTCGGCGATCTGGGTGAAGTTCAACACAGGCCCGTGCAGGTCGAGCTGAGCTTTGGCCTTGGGGCCTGCGTCTTCGGCGCCGACACGCTCAAGCTCCACATTGAGCACCGAATACGAAGCGTTGTTGAAGATGATCGCCGTGACGTTGAGCTTTTCGCGCGCCAGGGTCCAAAGCGCCTGGATCGTATACATCGAGCTGCCGTCGCCGATCAGGGCGAGCACGGGACGATCCGGACACGCTATCGCCGCGCCGATGGCGTTGGGCAGGCCCTGGCCGATAGCGCCTCCAGTCAGCGTGATAAGATCGTGCCGCGGGGCACCGGCTGTGAATTTGGACAGCATCAGCCCCGAGGTAATGGCCTCGTCTATCAGAATGGTGTTTGCGGGCAGCAGATGTCCCACGGCCTTGCACACCTTCTCAGCGGTGAGCATCTTGCCGCGCGGCCGGCCGGGGCGCGAAGCTGCCGCCAGCTCCGGCACGATCTGATCGGCGCCCAATGCGCGGCAGAGTTTCTCCAGACTTCCGGCCGCGTCCTGCTCGGGCGTGGCGAGTGTGCGCGCCGCGCAATTGTCGGGCGGCAGGTAACTCTTCTTTCCTGGGTAGGCAAAGAACGACACAGGCGCCTTGGCGTCCACCAGGATCAGGTTGTCGATCTCCTTGAACTGCACCGACACCATCTCTGCGAGATAGGCGATGCGCTCGACAGCGGGCAGTCCAGCACCGCGCTCCAGTCGCGTCGGGAAGGTTTCTGCATAGACCTTGATGCCGGTCTTGGCGGCGATGCGCGCGGCGGCCAGCAAGGCGCATTCGCCAAGCGCGCGGCCGCCGAGCAGCATGGCGGTACGGCCGCCCGAGTTGATGACCGAGGCGATGGCCCGCACCGTGGCGTCGTCGGCCGCCTCGGGCGGCGCGATCTGCGGCGCCGGTTCGGCCTTCCCGCCCGCGCCCCATGAGACATCGGCCGGCAGGATCAACGTGGCCACCTGACCCGGCAGGCCTTTGGCCGCCCTGACCGCGTCGACAGCGTCACGGCACAGCTCAGCCGTGCTCCTGGACGTGCGCACAAAGCCCGGCGAGACATTTCGCGCCACGGTCTCGATGTCGGATTGCAGCTGCGCATCATATTGCACGTGATAGGTGGCGTGGTCGCCCACGATATTGACGACGGGGACCTTGCCCCTGCGGGCGTTGTGGAGGTTCGCCAGGCCATTGCCGAGGCCGCAGCCCAGGTGCAGGAGTGTGGCGGCGGGTTTGTTCGCCATGCGTGCATAGCCGTCGGCCGCGCCTGTTGCCACCCCTTCGAACAGGCACAGCACGGCGCGCATTCCAGGCGCCGAATCCAGCGCCGCGACGAAGTGCATTTCCGAGGTGCCGGGGTTGGTGAAGCAGACCTCGATCCCCGCGTTCACCAGGGTCCGCATTAGGGCTTGGGCGCCGTTCATAATGATTGCCTCAATAGAATACGTTGGGTTGCCGGCGATCAGCTCTTCGTTGCGGACGCCCGCAATGCCGAACGTGTAGCGCAAGCCAACCTTGTCCAGCGCATAACGGCCAGCCACGCACCGATGTCTTCATTTTGGTTTCCTCTTCGCTGCCATTGCCACGGCTTCACCGACCGATTGCACGCGCGGCGCGGCGTGCGCTGTAGATACATCCTCCGAGGAACGTGCCCTCCAGGGCGCGCAGGCCGTTCATGCCGCCGCCGCCGAATCCCGCCGCCTCTCCGATCGCGTAGAGGCCGGCGACCGGCGCTCCGGCCCCGTCGACCACGCGCGCGGACAGGTCGCTGCGAATGCCGCCAAGACTCTTGCGGCTCACGATAAACAGGCGAATGGCCAACAACGGCCCGTTTCCCTGTTCGATGATCTTCTGGAAGTTGGCGATGCGGAGGCGGTCTCCCTTCCAACGGCGCAGATGGGCGATGCGACGCAGCTGCTCATCATTGTACAAAGCGGGCCCGCGGTCGATCTCGGAATCGTAGGACGCCACACTCGCGCGCACCGCCGCTTCGTCGACGGCATTGTCGCCCTGCAGGGCGTTCATTTTGGCGACGAGTTCAGGAAGCGTTTCCGCGACGACTACATCGGCGCAGTTTTTCGTCATCTCTTCGTAGAGCCAACGGTTGCCGAACAGGGTGTCGACCAAAAATCCGCGCATGTTGCGTTCCCGGACGTTCGGGTTGAATTCGGCGCCGGAGATTGCGAGTTCCTTCAGAGCGATCGTGCGGTTTAGAATTTGCCACGAATAGCCGCGCTCCTCGGCACAGATCCGCCCGACCAGATCGCGCGTATCGAAGCCGCCTACCAGCGGCATCGGGCCGAACCGTTCGCCGCGCCAGTTGAGCCACAGCGCCGAACGCGACGGCACCAATGATAGCCCGTGACCGGGCTTGCGCGGCCGCCAGTGGTGCACGCCCGCAGCATAGTTCCACATCCGGTCGAGATGGGTCAGTTGTCCGCCGCAGGCAGCAGTCACGTCATGCATCAGACCGTCTGCAAACTTGTGCGAACCGTTGAGAATGGTTTGCGGTGGCCGACCCCAATCGGGATGCCAGTTCGCCTTGACGCGGGCGATGTCGCCGTTGATGCCACCCGAGGCGATAATGGTCGACTCGGCCTCCACCGTGAAGGCCGCGCGATCGACCTCGGTCGTGCCGCTGACCCCGGTGATCCGCCCAGCCGCAACCTCCAGTCGTTCGACGCGGTGATCGAACAACAGTTCCAATTTGCCGGCGTCAGAATGGCCGCGCAGCACTTCGATCATCCGTGTCGCCAAGCGATGGCCGGTGCCCCACACCACATGCCAGCGTGGAACCGCGTTGCCGTTGCCGTACAGCCCGCGCTCGACCCACAATGGCATCGGCAGAAAGCCAATGCCATGTCCCTTCAGGAAGTCGTAAACGTCGCGCCTGCAATCGGCCACATAGGCTTCGGCCCATCGACGGGGATGGTCGTCAACGCCGCCATCGGCTCCGAACTCTCCGAACGACAGCCAGTTCTGCAAGGCGAGTTCGGGACTGTCCTTGATGCCAAAGCGGCGTTGCTGTGGCGTATCGACGAGCCAGATACCGCCGAAGCTCTCCTTGGCCAGCCCACCGAAATTGGCCCCGCTGTCGCGGTCCACGATGACCACGCGCTTGCCCAACCCAAGAAGATCGAAGGCCGAAACGATTCCCGCAATGCCGCCGCCGACAATGACCACGTCAGCTTTGTAGCGCCCCATGTTCGCCCTCGGTGGTCGCTCCAGCGCCGAACGTTTTCATGCGGCTGAACCTCGCCTCGTGCGCGAGAAGGCAGTCGAATAGTTCGACCTCAAGCCCTTCCGCGTCCCGCTTATCCGTTTCAGGCCTTCAACCTGATGAGGAGATTGAGGATCTTCAAGGCCCGGTTGGCGTAAGGCGGCTGAAACAGCATCTGGACTGCCGAGATCGGCCCCTGGTAGAAAATCGGGCGCAGCTTGGAGAAGGTATTGAAGCCTTCTCGGGCGTGATAATGACCCATCCCGCTGGCGCCCACGCCACCGAACGGCAGGTCGTGCTGGCCCACATGCAGCAGTGCCTCGTTGACCGACACGCCACCTGACATGACGCGTGAGATATAGAACTCCTGCAACGCACGGTCGTGAGTGAAGGGGTAGATCGCCAGCGGCCGATCATGTGCGTTGATGTAGTCGGCGACCTGTTGCCGGTCACTGTAGGTACGAACCGGCAGGATTGGCCCGAAGATTTCCCGCGACATGATCTCCATGTCTTCGGTGGGATTGAGCACCAGATGCGGCGCGAATTTGCGCTGCTCCGCGTTCAACTCCTGGCCCGCGGCGAGATTGATCAGCGTCGCGCCTTTGCTCTTTGCGTCCGCCAGCGCGTTCTGCAACCGGGTAAAGGAGCGCGCGTCGATGATAGACGTGTAGTCCGCGCCGTTGATGTCCGGATAACGCTCGGCGATCAGGCGCCGGCAATGATCGGCGAATTCGTTTTCCTTGCCCTCGGGCAGAAAGATGTAATCAACATTGGTGCAAATCTGTCCCGCGTTGAACATCTTCACCCACATGATCCGTTCGGCCGCCGTCTTGATGGGGTAGTCGGGCCCGACGATCGCCGGAGCCTTGCCGCCGAGCTCGAGCGTCACCGGGGTCAGGTTGCGCGCGGCATTGGCCATCACGGCCCGGCCCGTCGTGCCGGATCCGGTGAAAAGGATGTGGTCGAATGGAATAGACGAGAAGGCCGGGCCACGGCCCCCGCCATCCTCAAAGAACTTGAGCTTGTCCTCGCCGAAATATTTTGGGCTGACGCGGGCGAGCAGGATGGCGAGATTGCGCGAGTTCTCCGACATCTTGACCATGGCGCGATTGCCGGCTGCAAAGATCGCCGTCAGCGGGGCAAAGGTCAGATTGATCGGAAAATTCCAGGGAACAATGATGCCGACGACGCCGAGCGGTTGAGGTCGGACACGGTTGTGGGCGCCAGGATATGTCAGGAAATCGATCTTGCGACGCTGCGGCTTCATCCATTTTTTCAGGTGCTTGCAGGCGTCGTGGATGCCCTCCAGCACGACAAAATATTCTGCGAACAGGGTCTCGAAGGTCGAGCGATGGCCGTAGTCGAGATTGATGGCGGCGACCAGTTCATCCCGGTTCTCCTTCAGAAGCCGGGCCAGCGATTTCAAATCGTTCAGCCGCTCGGCGTAGCTCGGCTCCGGATTGGCGAGGTAGGCGGCCCGCTGCGCCGCGAAGCAGGCGCTGAACTCCTGCGGAATTGCCATCATGTCGGGAGACGGGAAGGGAGCATTCATGATTTCCTCCTCACGGTGTTCATCCGCAATCGGCGATCTGGCATTGCCGTTATCCTATCGTGCGCCAAGTTGAGCGGTGACACCAGCGCCAATTGAAATCGATCGCCGCGGCAAAGCGTGATGGTCCCCTTGGGATCGTCAGCAAAGTGGGCGGGGCCGCCGCCCTTGTTGCTCCGCGCCGAACCTTTCGATCGCACGATACGCAGATAAAGCAGCGAGAGCGAACCATCTCCCGAGCCATCTCGCGAGGCTAAAGGATTGCTCGTGCGTGATCTTGTGTTCCACTATTTGCGTTGGGCTTCCGCCTCTTGCTCGAGCCGTAAAATATGCTCGCGCAGCGTTTCGAATCCTTCTTCGGTGACATCGCTAAACAAGGGATCCTTGCGACTAGTCAACGACGAAGCGATGTCCGTCCAGTCCTGGGGCTCCAGCGCCTTAAAGGCTGCCGGAAAGAAATAGCGATCCTCCATCGAGATGTGATGGCGCTCGTGTTGGATGAAATCGCGAATGATCGTATCGACAGTTTGCCGAAGCATTTCGCGATCCGCGAGAACAGCGTCGACCGCCTTCGCCACCTCGCGCAAGCGCTCGGCCCCCTTCTTGTGCTCGCCTGCGAGATCTCCGACCTTCGTAGCCGCAGCAAGATCGCGCAACTTCAGCTTGGCAAAGACCAAGTCTTCCTGGGGATGGTGGTACAGTTCCGGGTAGACTTCAAAATAGCTGATGATCGCTCGAATCACTTCGTAGTCGGGACGTTCCCCGCGGTGAAAAATATCAAGCTCATGTTCGAGGGCGTCGAGCAGCTTCTCGATATTGCGGTGCTCTCTGGATAGTTGCTCAATAATCATTGGAGCGATCCAATAAGCCATCTATCTACCCTCGAAACGGCCTCAGTTCTTTGCGTTGGATCAAATTCGGACGAAACTTCGAATTCAGGGGTCCATTACCGAACTGTCAGATCCTCCGATAATGCCAAGCACGGCATCCGTCATGGCCACTCCCAGTGCGTCAGCGGCGGAACGGCAGCTCCCTAGCGTATCCGCAACGGCCCGAACGTTCGACGATATCGCCGGGCAATAATCAACCACTGTTCTTCGGCGGCAAGGGCTTCGAGGGTGCGGCGCGAAGAAGTCCAGGCGTCGGTCTTGGACCCATCGGCGCACGGAGACGGCCATGCGTCGAAGCAAGTTAATCCCGCCAATAGGCGGAGCGCCACGCTGTCGTTGTAGTTGTTTCCAGTCGACAATTGCAGTAGGAGTCGCCCACTCTCGCGACGTTGCATACCGTTGAAAATGCCACCTTCTATGCAAAATCTAACCCGATTTGGGATTGTGGCCGCCACGTTCGCGGCTGCATTTTTGATTAGCCCCTCCCCGCTGCTGGCGCAGTCCGGCAGCGCCGGCGGCACCATTGGAAACGACGAAAAATCCTTGTCCGGCTCACGCGAAGTCAAGCCGGAACGCCCCGCGCGCAACTCCACGGAGGAGCCGCGTCGAGCGCGTCCGAGCGGCGGAGGCGGCCGTGGAAATTTCGACGGTCCATGGGCCTTTACCAGCGCCGGGTGTTCGGGCGCGGGCACGACGGTGACGTATATCAGCGGGGGGCGATTTGCTACTCAGTTCAGCAGCGGATCCGTCAGCCCGAATGGGGCGATCCGCTCTACCGGCGCCGGAAATGGATTGTCATTCACGGCCACGGGCCGATTGGTCGGCAATAGCGGTGCCGGCACTTTCAGGCGCTCGGATGGGTGCAACGGAACCTGGACGGGCATTAGGCAGTGACATCAGATCAATTCTGGCGACCCGACCCATCGGCGCAGACCGCGCTGATGATGCGGCACGACTTGCCCGTTTTGCCGCACTGATCAAGCGCGGCATCCCTCGCCTTTTGCACGGTGTCGCGCTCGACCAGGGCCCAGGATTTGCCTGACACCGCGAAAGCCCCGCAGCCATTGCCGTAGAAGCTCAGCTCGATCGGGCATTTGCCTGCGCCGCAATTGGAGCGCGCGTCATCCACGGCCGCCCTGCGTGACCTGTGATTCCAGGAACCCCCCCAAGCGTTGCTGTCAGGACCATAGACGATCGATCCCCACGGCTTCAGATCGTCCATCTTGCGCAGCCGCATCAGCATGCCTTCGGTCGGTTCACCCGATTGCGGCAGGTTGCTCTTTTCCTGAAACTTGCTGATCGCAACTTTCATCCCGTCCTTGTTGTCGGGCACCTCAGGGTCGAAATTATGCTCGTAAAGCCGCTCGCTCAGCTCGCGCAGCAGCGCGGGATCCTTGATCGGGACGAAGTCGGGGTCCGGGCGCAGTGTATCGGCGATCTGGGGCTGCGGCGCGGCCGCGACCTTTGGCCCCGCCGCCGCCGCGGGCGCGACGAAATAGAACGAGCCGTCGATCGGCGAGGAAGACACCCAGGGTTGCTGCGAGCCGCCCGTCTGCCGCTTCACCGTGAGGCCGACCTGGTTGAAGGTTTGAAAGATGTCGAGCCCGGTCTGCTTGATGGTTGCGGCCAGCGCCTTGGTATAGGGGCTATGGCCGTCGCTGCCGTCCTGGGCGACGCTGCCGGGCTGGGTCGCATAGGAGATCAGCGTGCCTTCCGGCGCCCGCATCTGGGCAAGGCCGCCATCGGCCGAGCGCAGGCCGCGGGCGCTGAACGGGTTGTTGCGGCAGGCATCGAGGATGACGAGGTTGAGCCGCGTGCCCGAGCCCTGCATCTGCCGCAGCACCAGATTGACGTCCACCATCTGGAAATCGACGTCGGCCTCGCGGGTAGGATTGGCGTTGACCGGCACCAGATAGTTCGAGCCGCTGACCTGCACGCCATGACCGGCATAATAGAACAGCGCGACGTCGGCCCCCTGGATCTCTCGTCCAAAATTCTGCACGTCGGTATCGAGCGCTGATTTGTCGAGGTCGAGTTGGGCATGGCCGCCGATCAGGGTAAAGCCGAGGCTCAGAAGCGTATCGGCCATCAGCGTCGCGTCGTTGCGGGGGTTGTCGAGCCGCGTGACGTTTTGATAGGCGGAATTGCCCACCACCAGCGCGACGCGCTTCTCCGCCGCCGCCGGAGGCGCCCATAGCAGCGACAGTGCAACCGTTGCTGCCAGCGCGCCGCTATTCCCCGTCCCCTTCGATAGCGGCCAGCGCATTCCCCAACACATCCCGGAATTGAGTCTGGCTAGCCTAGCAGCCGTCCGGCGCCACGAAAAGCGCCTCCGCTTCGACAGGCTCATCTCCTGGTTTCCATGCACTGCCGCGGCCAACTGAATGCCCATCAAAACCGGACGTCTGCCGACCGCTTTGAATTTATTCGTTCACGCCCTAGTTTGGTCCCCTCGGGCCGTTGGCGTTCGGCCTTCAGGGGAAAACGATGTCCACCACCAACGAGCGGGCGAAGCGCCAGTCCATCATCGACGCCTGCCGGCAGATGAATCAGTCGGGCATCAATCAGGGCACCTCGGGCAATATCAGCCTGCGTCACGAGGACGGGATGCTGATTACGCCGACAAGCACCCCCTATGACGCGATGAAGCCTGCGCAGATCGTGTTCATGAAACTCGACGGCTCGCCTGGTGCGAAACAGCGCCCGTCAAACGAATGGCGGTTTCACCGCGACATTCTCAAGGCGCGTCCCGAAGTGAACGCCGTCGTCCACGCCCATCCGCCCTATGCGACAATGCTCGCCATCATGGGCCGGGAGATTCCACCACTGCACTACATGATCGCGTGTGCCGGCGGCGATACAATTCGCTGCGCGCCTTACGCGACGTTCGGAACGGAGGAGCTGTCGCGGCACGCGGTGACCGCTCTCGAAAACAGGTTCGCCTGTCTTCTGGCGCACCACGGCATGATTGCGATCGGACCATCGCTGTCGAGAGCGATGTGGCTTGCGGTCGAAGTCGAGACGCTGGCGCGGCAGTATCACGGCTGCCTGCAGATCGGGACTCCACCGCTTCTTTCAAGGGCCGAGATCGAAAGGGTCCGCGCACGCATGGCCGGATATGGTCCGCCCGATGAGAAGCTTTGAGGGGGTGATTCTGCTCAAACGAAGGGTCAGCGCCAAAGGAACCTGGATTGCGGTCGTGCGCGATTTTCAGCCGGGTAGAACTTTTTGGAAAACTATCTTAAATCAATAGTTTGCGGACGTGGCCTCATTTTCAGCACAACATCGACTGCGGTCGATTAATGGCAGCTGTGGTTTTCCCGTGACAGACTGGGACGGCCGCCCGGCAGTACTATGCTAGCGAACATTTTGAGTCCGGAGATTTGCCATGAAGCGCATGGTGATTGGAATTGCCGGCGTCGCTTCGCTGCTCGCAACGAGCGCGTTCGCTGCCGACCTGCCGGTGAAGACCTACACGAAGGCGCCGGTTTATGTCGAGCCGGTCTTCAACTGGACCGGCTTCTACCTCGGCGGCAACATCGGCTACAGCTGGGGCCGCGCGGACACCACTGAGACCCTTTCCGACAACAGGACCGGAGTGGTGCTGGACACCGGTACGTCCCGCAACGACGCCAACGGCGTCATAGGCGGTGGCCAGGTCGGCTATAATTGGCAAATGTCGAACTGGTTGGTCGGCTTGGAAGCCGACATCCAGGGCAGTGCCGAGCGCGGCTCTTCGAGCCTGCTGTGCCCGGGCTGTGGCGACGGCCCCTCCGACATTACCTCGGCCCTGACGCAAAAGCTGAACTGGTTCGGAACCGTGCGCGGCCGCGCCGGCGTCCTGATTACTCCAACTGTGCTGCTCTACGGCACGGGCGGTTTTGCCTACGGCGAGGTCGACACCGGCGGCAGCATTACCGGACCCACCGTGCTGGGCCCCGCAACCGTCGTCTTGCCAAATCTCAACTCGACGCAGGTCGGCTGGACGGCCGGTGCCGGCATCGAAGGCCGGATCGGCGGCAACTGGACTGCGAAGCTCGAATATCTCTACATGGATCTCGGCACTGTCAGCGCCGGTCCGATCCCCACCACCATTATCGGAACGGCGCGCAATCCTCTTGCTGCTTCCTATTCCACCCATTTCACCGACAACATCCTTCGCGTCGGCGTCAATTACATCTTCAATGCGCCGGTCGTCGCGAAGTACTAAATCGATCTCTCCCTCGGATGAACCTAAGCTCGGCCTTGCGCCGGGCTTAGGTTTATTCGCCAGGAAGCTGCTCAGCCACTGTCCCTCCAATCCAGCGTATTCTTGTTCAGCGAGTGGCTTCGCGGACTTGCCCGAAATTCAACGGCTTGTCTGGAAGATTTCAATTGGATCAATCGTTGGTCGTTCGGCCAGATTTTGGCCACAGTTCAGACCGCAGCCGATTATCCGCGGCTGTGCTTTTCGCGTAACAGACGCGAACATCCGTGAGGCCTATGGTCCAACCAACATTTCTTAAGTTCGTACTGGGGATTCGTCATGAAGCGCATTTTGATTGGAATTGCCGCCGCCGCTTCGCTGCTCGCAACGAGCGCGCTCGCTGCCGATCTGCCGGTGAGGACCTACACCAAGGCACCGGTCTACGTCGAGCCGGTCTACAACTGGACCGGCTTCTACATCGGTGGCAACCTCGGCTACAGCTGGGGCAGATCGAACGACACTTCCACGCTGACCGATGCCACGGGCACCGTGCTGCTTGTCACGTCGGACAGGACGGATTTGAACGGCATCGTCGGCGGCGGTCAGATCGGATATAATTGGCAGATGCAGGGATGGGTGTGGGGTCTTGAGGCCGACATCCAGGGCACCGACGAGAAGGGCGCGCGCGACTTCACCTTTACGCCGGCGGTGAATATCCTCAACATCCAGGCCAGGCTTCCGGTAGCAATTCCCTTCGATTTGGCCCAGAAAATCGACTGGTTCGGAACGGTGCGGGCCCGGGCCGGCGTTCTCGTGGCGCCGAAGGTGCTGCTATACGCGACCGGTGGTCTTGCGTATGGCGAAGTCAATTCCAGCGAGACGGTCGGAACGGTGGTGCCGTCGGCGTTCTCCGCCTCCAACACCAATGTGGGCTGGACGGTCGGCGCCGGCATCGAAGGCGTGATCGGCGGCAACTGGACCGCGAAGCTCGAATATCTCTACGTCGATCTCGGAACGGTATCGGGATCGTTCACATTGCCAAGCACGAATGTGATTTCCTACAACTCGCACATCACCGACAACATCCTGCGGGTCGGCATCAACTACAAGTTCGATGGCCCTGTCGTGGCGAAGTTCTGAATTCAACACACCCGTCGGGATGAACTTAAGCCCGGCCTCGCGCCGGGCTTTCGCTTGTTCGGCAGCCTGATCGCCAGCGGGCCGCGCGGCCTATCTGCCGTTCCGGTTCGGCGTGCGCTTGGTAAAGAAGGGCGTATCTGCCCCCGCTCGACGACCACCGTCAATTCGAAGTCGAAGCCGCGTCCGCGCACCCTCACTCGCTTGAGCCAGGGCGGCATCATGAGAAATTTTGGTAAATCAATCGTTCGCCGCATTAGTCAAATTTTCACCACAACATCAACCATCGTCGGTTTGTGCTTTTGGCATGACAGACGAAAGCAACCACAAGGCGGTATTCTCCGGCCAGGTTTTTCACGCTGGGGAGTTGTCATGAAGCGCATCTTGATTGGAATGACCACGGTTGCCTCGCTGCTCGCGACAAGCGCGTTCGCGGCCGATCTACCGATGCGGAGCTACTCGAAGGCGCCGGTCTTTGCCGAGCCGCTCTTCAACTGGACGGGACTCTACGTCGGCGGCAACCTCGGCTACAGCTTAGGCAGCTCCTCCAACACCGAAACCATCTCCAACTCCCTTACCGGGGCGACGGTGGCCGGCGCGGCCCGTGATAACGTCAACGGTGTCATCGGTGGTGGTCAGATCGGGTATAATTGGCAGATGTCCAGTTGGGTGGCCGGCCTGGAAAGCGACTTTCAGGGCAGCCGCGAGGTCGGATTTGCGACGCTCGTTTGCTCGGGCTGCGGCGATGGTCCCAGCAACGTTACGTCGACCTTGACCCAGAAGCTGGCCTGGTTCGGCACGGTGCGCGGTCGCGCCGGCTTTCTCGTCACTCCGGCGGTCCTGCTCTACGGAACCGGCGGTCTTGCCTACGGCGAAGTGGACACAGCCGGTAGCATCTCCGGACCGACGTTGCAGGGGCCCGGGTCGGCCACCTTCCCCAATCTCACCTCGACCAGGGTGGGTTGGACGGCGGGCGGCGGCATCGAAGGCGTGATCGGCGGCAACTGGACCGCCAAGCTCGAATATCTCTACATGGACCTCGGCACCGCCAGTTTCGGTCCGCTTGCAACCAACATTCTGGTGCCCGTCCGCACCAATGCCGGGGTTGCCTACTCCTCGCATTTCACCGACAACATCCTGCGGGTCGGCATCAACTACAAGTTCGACAGCCCTGTGCTGGCGAGGTACTGAGCTCAACGCTCCTCAAGCCAAATTCAAAAAAGCCCGGCCTTGCGCCGGGCTTTCGTTTATCTGGAGGCTGATTGTCAGCCCAAGGATGGGTTGAGCACTTGCGAAACCCGTCACATGCCGCAGGTATTATGGCCGTGCCACCTGATGGGTTTCGCGGAGTTTATCATTGGGCGCGCATTGGCGCGACCCGTTGGCTCTACCCATCCTTGGACTAGAGCCCGAGGAGACCGCGGGCGCCTATTTGCCCTTCCAGTTCGGCGTCCGCTTGTTGAGGAAGGCATCCATGCCTTCCCGGAAATCTTCGCTCATATAGGCGCGCAGGATCAGATCCTCGCCCTCGTCGCGCGTCAGCGTCCGCCGGATGCGGCGCACCGCCTCCTTGGTCACTTCCATCGTGATCGGCGCATGACCCGCCAATAGCTTGGCGGTCTCATCGGCGCGGCGCTGCAATGTCTCGACATCGGGCACGATCTCGTTGAGCAGGCCAAGCGCGAGAGCCTCCGGCGCCTCGACCAGCCGCGCTTTAAAGATCAGATCCTTGGTCCGCGCCGGCCCTATCAGGGAGACGAGCCTGGAGATATTGGACATCGAGAGGCAATTGCCGAGCGTGCGCGCGATCGGAAAGCCGATTCTCGCGGACGCCGTGCCGATCCTGATATCGCAACAGGCCGCGATCCCCGCGCCGCCGCCGGTGCAGGCGCCGGCAATCGCCGCGATCACGGGCACCCGCACCTGCTCCAGCGTGCCGAGCACGCGATCGATCCGCGCCTCGTAATCGAGCGAATCCTGCGCGGTCTTGAAGGCGCGAAATTGCGAGATGTCGGTGCCGGAGGCGAACGCCTTGTCGCCCGAGCCGGTGAGGATCATCGCCTTGATCGAACGGTCGGCGTTGACGCGCTCGCAGATTGCCGCCATCTGCTCATACATCGCAAAGGTCAGCGCGTTGCGCGCCTGCGGGCGGTTGAAGGTCAGCCGCGCGATGCCGTCATCGACGGCGTAGATGAGGTCTTCGCTCGCTTGCACCGGGGCGTTCATTGCGCGCTCTTTCTGTTCTTGTGGTCCGGATGCGGCAACCGCCGCTCAGGCGACGGCCGCTTTCGATTTCGGCATCGCCACCACGTCGCGACGCTTGAGGACCTCCATGGCCGCGATCACGCCGCCGGCGCGGTGCGGCACCTTGGCGAGATCGAACCCCATCTCGACGCCCGACAACGTCCCCATCAGCATCAGATCGTTGAAGTGCCCGATATGGCCGATCCGGAACGCCTTGCCCTTGATCTTTCCAAGCCCCGTGCCGAGCGACATGTCGAAGTTCTCCAGCACGACCTTGCGGAACGCATCGGCGTCGTGGCCATCGGGAACCATGACCGCGGTCAGCGACGACGAATAAGCGTGCGGGTCGAGGCAGACAGGCTCGAGCCCCCAGGCCTTGATCGCCGCGCGGGTGGCGGCGCCATGACGCTTGTGCCGGGCGAAGACGTTCTCGAGCCCCTCCTCCTCCAGCATCGCGATGGCTTCGCGCAGCGCGAACAGGAGGTTGATCGCTGGCGTATAGGGGAAGGTGCCTTGCTTGTTGATCTCGAGCATGTCGTGCCAGTCCCAATAGGAACGGAGCGAGCCGTTGGCCTTGGAGGCCGCGAGCGCCCTCTCCGAGACCGCGTTGAAGCTCAGGCCCGGCGGCAGCATCATGCCCTTCTGCGATCCGCCGACGGCAACGTCGATGCCCCAGGCGTCGTGCTCGTATTCCATCGAAGCAAGGCCGGAGATGGTATCGACCATCAAAAGCGCCGGGTGATTGGTGCGGTTGAGGGCTTTTCGGACCTCGAACGGATGGGTGACGCAGCCGGTCGAGGTCTCGTTGTGGATGACCATCACGGCCTTGATCTTGTGCGCGCGGTCGGCGGCGAGCCTTGCCTCGATCTCGTTCACATCGGCGCCCCGCCGCCAGTCGGTGGGCAGGAATTCGACGTCGAGCTTGAATTTCTCGGCAATGCCGCGCCAGAGCACGGCGAACTGGCCGGTCTCGGCCAAAATCACCTTGTCGCCGGGCGACAGCGTATTGACGAGCGCGGCTTCCCAGGCGCCGGTACCGGAGGACGGAAAGATGATGACCGGCTGTTTGGTGCGGAAGATGCGCTGGAGCCCGCCAAGCACCGCGTAGCCGAGTTCGGCAAATTCCGGGCCGCGATGATCCAGGGCAGGCATGTCCATGGCCCGCAGCACCCGGTCGGGGATATTGGTCGGGCCCGGAATTTGTAAAAAATGCCTTCCAGTATGCAGGGTCATCGGCGTCCTTCCGAGGAGTAGCGTTTCACAAGCGCTCGAATATCACTATTTGCCGGGCTTGTCCCCCGCCCGGCGCGCGCCGTCAATGCGCAAGAAGAAGGGCCCGGCGCGGGGGGTTAGGGGCGCAAAGCCGGATCGCGCCTGGACGGCCGCTGAAAGCCCCCGAGGGCCGCCGGCGGGGCGTCCGCCTCACTCCGCCGCGACGGGCTGGCTCGCCTGCAACATCACCTCGCCGGCCTCAAAGGGCACTTCCGGGTGCATCAGGAATGCCGAGAGGCCTCCGAGCAGCAACAGGCCCATCGACATCAGGAACGGCAGATACCAATTCCCGGTGATGTCGATCACGTAGCCCGCAACCAGAGGCGAGACGATCGCCGCAAAGGCCGAGCCGGTATTCATCAAGCCGGAGGCGGTACCGGAGAATTTCGGTGCGATGTCCATCGGCACCGACCACATCGGGCCGATCGTGATCTCGGCAAAGAAGAAGCCGCCGGAAAGACATATCGCCACGATCGTGATGTCGTGGACGAAGAGGATCGGTATCAGCGAGGCCAGCGCGCCGGCAAAGCCGGTGACCGTGACGCTCAGCCGGGCGAGGCGGACATTGCCGGTTCGCTTGAAAATGTCGTCGGAGACAACTCCCCCAAGGCTGTCGCCGACCACGCCGGCGAAGAAAACGCCTGAAGCAAACAGCGCCGAGTGCTTGAGATCGAGGCTGTAGTTATTCTTGAAGAACAGCGGCAGCCAGTTCAGGTAAAGCCAGAGGCACCAGCCGTAACAGAAATAGGTCAGCGTGACCGGCCACATCCGGCGCAACAGGGGTCCCCACGGCACCTTGGGCCGCGCAAGGGGCGGACGCGGCGGTAGCGAGGCGAGCTCTTCGGCTGATATCGAGGGATGATCCCTGGGCTCGTTGCGGAAATAAAGCACCCAGACGATGCCCCAAAGCAAGCTGACGAGACCGAGCACGACAAACGATCCGCGCCAGGACAACCAGGCCATCAGCGCGGCGATCAATGGCGGCGTAATGAAATTGCCCAGACGCGCGAAGGCATGCGTGAGGCCCTGCGCGAAGCCGCGTTTGCCGGCGGGCGTCCAATACTGCATCGCGCGGGTTGCGGTCGGGAAAGTCGCGCCCTCGCCGAAGCCGAGCGCGACGCGGGCGATGAACAGCGTCACCAGCCCCGTGACAAAGCCGGTCATGATGGTCGCGAGCGCCCAGATCAGACCGCACCAGAACAACGTCCTGCGCGGCCCGAAATGATCGCCGACCCAGCCACCGATCACCTGAAACAGCAGATAAGGATAGGCGAAGGCCGAGAACACCAGCCCAAGCTGGGTGTTGCTGAGGTGGAACTCCTTCTGGATTTCGCTCGCCGCCGTGCCGATGTTGACCCGATCGACATAGGTGATGAAGTACATGATGCACAGCATCGCCAGCACGACATGGGTGGGCTTTAACCGAAGCCGCATCTTGCTCATCCTCCCGGAAAACTCTCAACTTCACTATGACGGCATTGATCCATCTGCACAAATGGCGCCGATTCATGGCGGTCGAATTACGGCTTGACCATCTTCAGATGGCCCGGCGCGTTGGACTTGGTCGAATCCTCCAGCGCCTGCATCGCGGCATCGACGCCGCCGGCGCGATGCGGCACGCCCGCCGCCGACAGCCCCATCTCCACGCCGGACAAGGCGCCCAGCAGCATGAGCTCGTTGCACTCGCCGAGATGGCCGATGCGAAACACCTTGCCGGCGACCTTTGAAAGGCCCGAACCGAGCGACATGTTGTAGTTATCGAGCACGGTCTTGCGGAACTTGTCGGCGTCGTGTCCCGGCGGCATCAGCACGGCGGTGAGCACAGGTGAATATTCCGCCGGTTCCTGACACAGCACTTCGAGGCCCCAATGCGCCACCGCCGCGCGGGTTGCCGCGGCAAGGCGCTTGTGACGGGTGAAGACGTTATCGAGCCCCTCTTCAAGCAGCATGGCAATGGCTTCGCGCAAGCCATAGAGCAGATTGGTGGCGGGTGTGTAGGGGAAGAAGCCGTTGGCATTCGGCTTGAGCATCTCTTCCCAATCCCAATAGGACCGCGGCATTTTGTTGGTCCTGGCGGCAGCGCGCGCCTTTTCCGAGACCGCGTTGAAGCCGAGCCCGGGCGGCAGCATAAAACCCTTCTGCGAGCAGGAGACGGTGACGTCGACCTTCCACTCGTCGTGGCGGAAGTCGACCGAGCCCAGCGAGGAAATCGTATCCACCAGCAGCAGCGCCGGATGGCCGACCTTGTCCATGGCGCTGCGAATCTCGCCGACCCGGCTGGTGACGCCGGTGGAGGTTTCGTTGTGCACGACCATGACGGCTTTGATGGCGTGCGACTTGTCGGCGGCGAGCTTGGCCTCGATCGCGGCGGGGTCGGCGCCGTGGCGCCAGTCGCCGGGCATGAAATCCACATCGATCCCCCAGCGGCCCGCCATCTGCCGCCAGAGGGTGGCGAAATGGCCGGTCTCCACCATCAGGACCTTGTCGCCCGGAGAGAGCGTATTGACGATGGCCGCTTCCCAGGCGCCGGTGCCGGAGGACGGGAAAACGATCACCGGCCCCTTGGTCTTGAAAATCTTCTGGCAGCCCTCGAAGGCGGCCTTGCCGAGCTCGGCGAACTCGGCGCTGCGGTGGTCGATGACCGGCATATCCATGGCGCGCAGCACCCGATCCGGGACCGGGCTTGGACCTGGAATGTTCAGGAAATGGCGTCCCTGGTGCTTGGTCACGGATTCCTCCTTTGTTGCATCTCTTCCTGCCAGCCCAGCATATTGCATTCGATTTAGGCCACAGCAACCGATAAATTGTGTGCAATTTTGGTCGACGGCCCGGCCTTCTTGCTTGTATGTTCCGGCCATGAAACCGATCAATCCGAACGATACGACCTCGCAGGCCCTTGCGGGCGCGGCGGACGCTCCCCGGGAAGAGCAGTCCCTGCACGATGAAATCCTCACGCGCCTGCGCGATCACATCGTCGAGGGCAACATTGCCGATGGCGGCCGCGTGCCGGAACGCCAGCTTTGCGAGATGCTGCAAATATCGCGCACGCCGCTGCGCGAGGCGCTGAAGGTGTTGGCGTCCGAAGGTCTGGTGGAACTGTTGCCCAACCGCGGGGCGCGGGTGCGACCCCTGAGCGAACAGGATCTCGGCGAATTGTTCGACGTCATGGGCGGGCTGGAGGGCCTTGCGGGAAGGCTCGCCTGCGAAAACATCACGGATGAGGAAATTGCCGAAATCGAGCGGCTGCACTACGAAATGTACGGCTTCTACCTGCACCGCGACATGCACGGCTATTTTCACGTCAATCAACTGATCCACCAGAAAATCGTCGAAGCCTCGCGCAACGCCGCACTGAAAACCGCCTATGCGAACATCGCGGGGAGAATCCGCCGGGTGCGCTATTCCGCCAATTTCGCCCACAAGCGCGAGCGCTGGGGCGAGGCGATGCGCGAACACGAGACCATCCTGGAGGCGTTGCGCCGCCGCGCCGGCAACGAATTCAGCGACATCCTGTTCAGGCATTTGCGCAACAAGCGGACGGCTGCCGTCGAACACCTCAGGCACGGCGGCATGGCGGCTTCCCAGCCGGCCTGATACTTTCCGCTGGGCCGGCCCTGCCCATATTTTTGCATTCAATCAGAGAGCAGAGCCGGAAAAATTGCATTTGGCGCTCGGCCAGTTCTGAGAAAGGCCAAGTTGTGTAAGCTTCGGCGGCAACGGGGACGGAATGACGGAGACAGCCTCAACCAGGCTTCAGGAACGGCTCGCGCGCGAGATCACAGGCGAGGTGTACTTCGATTCCTTCAACCGCGGCCGCTATGCCACCGACGCCTCGTTCTACCAGATCATGCCGGCCGGCGTGGTGGTGCCGCGCACCATCGACGAGGCGCTGCGCGCGCTTGCGGTCGCGCGCGATGCCGGGCGGAAAGTCACCCCGCGCGGCGGCGGCACGTCGCAATGCGGCCAGACCATCAATGACGGCATCGTCATCGACTTCTCCAGACATCTCAACCGCGTCCTCTCGCTCGACGTCGAAAGCCGTGCTTGCGTGGTCGAGCCGGGAATCGTCCTCGACGATCTCAACCGGCAACTGAAAAAACACGGGCTGTGGTTTCCGGTCGACGTCTCCACCGCCTCGCGCGCCACCATCGGCGGCATGGCCGGCAACAATTCCTGCGGCGGCCGCTCGCTGCGCTACGGCACCATGCGCGACAACACGCTGTCGATGGATGCGGCGCTCGCGGACGGCACGCGCTTGCATTTCGGCGAGGTGCCGCGTGATCTTTCGCACCTCAATTCCGGCGACAGCGGCCTATCCCTCTTTCGCGACATGCTGGCGCTCGGCGAGCGCGAGGCGGCCGAGATCGCCGACAAATTTCCGAAAGTGCAGCGCCGGGTCGGCGGCTACAATCTCGATGCGCTTGTTCCCCGCAATGCGCCGAACAACATGGCGCATCTTCTGGTCGGCTCGGAGGGCACGCTTGCCTTCACCACGCAGGTCGAACTGAAGCTGTGGCCGGTGATCCGCAACAAGGTGCTCGGCGTCTGCCATTTCGGCAGTTTCTACGAGGCGATGGATGCCGCCCAGCATCTGGTCAAGCTGCGGCCGATCGCGGTGGAGCTGGTCGACCGCACCATGATCGCGCTGGGGCGCGATATCGCGATGTTCAGGCCGGTGATCGATGCGACCGTGCGCGGCGATCCGGAGGCGCTTCTGATCGTCGAATTCGCCGAAGAAGATCAGGCCGACAATCTGCAAAAGTTGAAACAGCTTTCCGAGCTGATGGGCGATCTCGGTTTTGGCTGGAACAATTCACCGCGCAAATGGGGCGGCGTGGTCGATGTGGTCGAGCCCGCGACGCAAACGGCGATATCGGATTTCCGCACCTCCGGCCTCAACGTCATGATGTCGATGAAGCAGGAGGGCAAGCCGGTCTCATTCGTCGAGGATTGCGCGGTGCCGCTGCCGCATCTCGCCGATTATACCGAGCGGCTCAATGCCATCTTCGCCAGGCACGGCACCCGCGGAACGATGTATGCGCACGCTTCCGAAGGCTGCCTGCACGTGCGGCCCGTGCTGAACTTGAAGCTCGAGAAGGACGTCAAGTCGATGCGCGCCATCGCCGAGGAAACCTTCGCGATGGTCCGGGAATACAAGGGCTCGCATTCCGGCGAGCATGGCGACGGCATCGTGCGGTCGGAATTCCACGAGACCATGTTCGGCTCGCGCATCATCGCCGACTTCCGCGAGGTCAAGGCGCGCTTCGACCCCGATCACGTGCTCAATCCCGGCAAGATCGTCGATGCGCCCAAAATGGACGACCGTTCGCTGTTCCGTTATCCGCCGGATTACCGCGTGGGCGAGCTGAACACGGCGCTCGACTGGTCCGCTTATCCCGGCGCCGGCGGCGGTTTCCAGGGCGCGGTCGAGATGTGCAACAACAACGGCGCCTGCCGCAAGCTCGAAGGCGGCGTGATGTGCCCGTCTTATCGCGCCACGCGCAACGAAAAGGACGTCACCCGCGGCCGCGCCAACACGCTGCGGCTCGCGATCTCCGGCCAGCTGGGGCCGGACGCGCTGTCAAGTCGACGAGATGATGGACACCATGAAGCTCTGCGTGTCCTGCAAGGCGTGCCGGCATGAATGCCCTGTTGGCGTCGACATGGCCAAAATGAAAATCGAAGTGCTGGCCGCGCGCTACGCAAAACATGGGCTTTCGCTCAGAGATCGTCTGGTCGGCTTCCTGCCGCGCTACGCCCCCCTCCTCGCCCGCTTCGCCCCGCTCGCCAATTGGCGCAACAAGAGTCCGCTACTGCGGTGGCTGCTCGAACGCGCGACCGGCATCAGCGCCAAGCGCGCGTTGCCCGAATGGCGGCGCGATGTGTTCGCGCCGGCCGGCGAAGTGTTCGGCCCCACCAACGGACACGAGGTCGTGCTGTTCGCCGACACTTTCAATCGCACGTACGAGCGCGAAAACCTCGACGCCGCGCTGCGCGTGCTGGTCGCCGGCGGATACCGCGTCCACATTCCAAGACCAGTGGATGGCAGCAAGCCCATATGCTGCGGGCGGACCTTCCTCTCGGCCGGCCTCGTCGATCATGCCCGCACTGAGCTCGACCGGCTGGTAGCGGCTCTTGCGCCGTTCGCCGCGCGCGGCGTGCCCATCCTTGGCCTCGAGCCGAGCTGCCTCCTGACGCTGCGCGACGAATTGCTCTCGCTGCGATCGGACAAGGCCGCAAAGAACATCAGCGCGCACGCGCTGATGTTCGAGGAATTTCTGGTCCGCGAGGCCACAGCCGGCCGCTTGCAGTTGCCGCTCGGCCCCATCGCAGCCAAGGCGCTGGTGCACGGCCACTGCCATCAGAAATCGTTCGGCGCCTTCAAGCCGGTCGAGCAGGCGCTGCGGCTGATCCCGGAACTGAATGTCGAAACCATCGACTCCAGTTGCTGCGGCATGGCCGGCGCATTCGGCTACGGCGCCGACACCTATGAGACCTCGATGGAGATGGCCGAGCTCTCGCTGTTGCCCGCCGTGCGCCGCGCCGGCACGGAAACGCTGGTGATCGCGGACGGAACCTCGTGCCGCCATCAGATCAAGGACGGCACCGACCGCACCGCCCTTCATGTTGCGCGTGCGCTCGCGATGAGCCTCGACAGCGCACGCTCGAAGTCTTCTTGATCATCTCACGCAAAGGAAACCGCCCATGGCCAATCTCACCCTCGACGTCGCCCGCAAGATTCTCGATGCCGCACTTGCCAAGGCGGTCGAGAAGAAAACTCAAGCCGCTCGTCATCACCATCCTCGATGCGCGCGGCGCGGTCAAAGTCACGGCCGCGCAGGACGGCACCAGCCTGATGCGGGCCGAGATCGCCCACGGCAAGGCGTAGGGCGCACTCGGCATGGGCATGGGCTCGCGCGCGCTGTTCCAGCGGGCGCAGGAGCAGGCTTATTTTATCGATGCGGTGAATGCGCTCGCGCAGGGACGCCTGGTGCCGGTGCCCGGCGGCGTGTTGATCCAGGACGGCGGGACCTTGCTCGGCGCGGTCGGTGTTTCCGGCGACACATCAGACAATGACGAAATCTGCGCGATCGCGGGGATCGAGGCGGCGGGACTTCACCCCAATCCGGGGTAGGCGCCGGCGCGAAGTGCGCTTCCCCGAGAAACCGCGACAGATGAAAAGGGAGAAAGCCGTGCGGCTGTCAATTCTTGCTTTGATGCTTCTTGTTCCGATCGCGTGCTCCGCCGAAGAACCAGCGACGACAACTCCCGCTTTATGGGGGAAGCCGACGGTTGACAATGGCGCGTGCTGCGAGACGCTCGGGGAGGTAAGGAAGAACATAGACCGCCTCGATCGCGAGATTGTGCGCCTGATGGCCGAGCGGGGCCAATACGTGCACGAAGCCGCCCGCTTCAAGGCCAATCCAGCCCAGGTTGAAGCCCCCGCGCGCGCCGAGGCCGTCGTGCAAAAGGCGATCTCGCTGGCCAGGGAGAATGGACTCTCGCCAAAAGTAGCCGAGGCGACATACCGCGCCATGCTGCGCGCCTTCATCGACTACGAGCAGGAAATCTTCGCCGCAGCCGCCGCGTCCGGGCAGACTCCCTGGAAGAAATAATTTTGACTGACGCGTCGGAGCCAGTTCAATCGCCTACGCCGGGACTTGTGCGGTGGACGGAACCTGTGGAACGATTCACCTAAGCATCGAGACGAGCACGTTTCCAAATCTCGCTGAAGTCCACGATCAGCGCCGTATCGTCACGTCCATTTCGGCGGACGAAATGAGGTTCATGGATGACCCGTGGCCGGTGCGACCATCGCTATCTTTGTGGTCTTATTTTCACAACGAAACGTTTTCCGCACCACAACTCGACGTAAACACCGAATTTTCGGGCGACTTCGATCGCTGCGTCATCGTTCGGGGCAGCAAATTCTTTCGACCAAAGAAACTGCCCCTTCGGCCCAACGATGTAGGCGAGATAGCCTGGTTCGATGCCCTGAAGTTCATCCATGGGCGTAGTTGGCCTTCCCGACTCGCGGGCCGCGATGCCCAAGGATAAGATCTGGTTCGAAGAGGGACGATGAAAGATTTTTTTATTCATCGTCACGATCTTTGAACGCCGCAGCCCCGTCGAAGCCGCGCGCCCGCTGCCACCGCCTACTTCAGCATTAGCTTCCTGAAGGATGGAGCGACGGGCCTCGTTCCGCCTCGCCAGCAGGCTTTGAACGTGTACCCGACGTCGTTGCGAGGAGCCAACGGTCCGGCCTTTGGCCGGCCCGATGACAGACTCCGCGACGAAGCAATTCACTCTTATTCCCTGTTGCGCGATGGTCGCCAACGGGATCGAGGCCGTTCAGGATGGCTGCATCTATATCGAGCTGGTCAACAGCGCGTTCCTCGAAGCTGGCGGCACACCGGATCAATACCGCGCCGTTCTCGCCCGCGCGATTGAGCTAGGTTGGTTGTCGCGGCATGAGAGTGACCTATGTTAAGTTCGCCGGAGCCGAGATGTTTGCCTGATGTGAGATTGAGTGGGGAGAATGATCATGCAATCCACAAACACAGCCAACCCCCTCGTGGGCGTTTGGAAGCTGGTCTCGTTTCAATTCGAGAGCGAAGCCAACGACGAGCGCCGCGACGTATACGATGAGCACCCCGAGGGTTTTGCTATTTTGACGGAAGCCCGGGCGCTCTTTCTGTTAACGGCTGGTGATCGGCTGACTACCGCCCCGGCCGGTGAGCTATTTGACCGCATGATGGCCTATTCCGGCCGATACAGCATGCAAGCCGACCGCATCATCACGACAGTTGATAGCGCATGGCATCCGGCTTGGATCGGTACAGAGCAGACTCGTTATTTCAGGTGTGAGGGCGACGCGCTATCGCTCATGTCGGATTTCTTTGAGCTTCCAAGGTTCCCAGGACAGCGCCTTCGCGGCACTGCGACTTGGCGACGTGAAGCCTGATCGCGGCTGGAAAAGACCATTCGAAAACCCGATCCCGCTGCCGCGAGGTGGCCTCCGCTTCCATCAGGGCTTCCGCACCTGCGGGCACCTGTCGGCCGTGACATCGGGACGATGATGGAGGTCTCACTTCCCCGGCCAAACCGGCTTGCGCTTCTCCGCGAACGCCTTCAGGCCCTCCTTGGCGTCCTCCGTCATCGCAAGCAGCGCGATCTGGCTTTCGGTGTAGGCGATGGCCTCGTCGAACGACATCGAGGCGATCGCGCGCATGGCGTATTTGCCGCGACGGATCGCGGTCGGCGATTTGTCGGTGATGCGGCCGATCAGCCAGTCGAGCTTGGCGTCGAGCTGGGCCTGCGGCACCACATAGTTGAGCAGCCCGGCGGATAGCGCGGTCTTGGCGTCGAACGGCTCGCCGGTGATCGCCCATTCATTGATGACACGCCGCGGCGCGATCGTTTGCAACAGGCTCAGCACCTGCATCGGAAACACGCCGACCTTGACCTCCGGCAAACCGAACATCACGTGGTCGGCCGCGACCGCCATATCGGTCATGCACAACAACCCCATGCCGCCGGCCATGCAGACGCCGTTGACGCGCGCAATCGCCGGCTTGGTGGCGTTCTGCGACAGCCGCAGCAAATCGGCATAATCGACATTGGGCCTGGCGAAATCCGCAGCAAAGGCGCCGCCGGTGTTTTGCAAGTCCGCGCCGGCGCAGAATGCCTTGTCGCCCGCTCCGGTCAGGACGATCAGGCGCACGTCCTTATCGTCATGGGCCAGCCGATAGCCCCTGACGATGCCCGCGATGACGTCGCCATTGATGGCGTTGCGCTTCTCCGGCCGGTTGATGGTGATCCAGAGCGCATTGGCGCGCTTTTCAAGGAGGACGCGGTTGCTGTCGGTCATTGCGATGCTCGCCTGTTTCTGCCGTCATTGTGAGCGTAGCGAAGCAATCCACGGCGCCGCAAGGAGAGAAATCAAGGTATCGGAATCGCCGCAGGCGCGGCCTTCTTCGCCCAGACCTTGTTGTCATGGAAGGCCGCGCCGCCGTAAGGCGCAACCGCCTCGGCGCCGGTCAGCATGTTGATGCCGCGGCCGCCGATATGGGCCTTGTTCGGATGCACGGATTCGGCGATCAGCACGCCGCGGCGCACGCCATCGAACAGTTTTGCCGTCAGCGTGGTCTCGCCGCGCAGATTGCCGAGCGTGACGGCGTCGCCCTCAGTGATGCCGAGCGCAGCCGCATCCTCGGGATGGATCATTACGCTCGGGGCGCCCTCGCGGGCCTGCGATGAAGGCGTCTCGTTGAAGGTGGTATTGAGGAAGCTGCGCGAGGGGCTGGTGGCGAGGCGGAACGGATGGACCTCGTCCGCCTCCTCGATCGCCCTCCAGTGATCGGGGAGCGACGGCATCTGGTCCCACGCCCCCATCAGGCCGGCATTGCCGAGGGGAACATGCGCCCAGTCGGCCTTGAAGTGAAACTTGCCGTCGGCATGCGCAAAACCGTCGAGATAATGCGAGGTGCGGAAATCCGGCTGGATGTCGCGCCACACATCGGCCTCCAGCGCCTCGATGCTGCCATGCCCGCTCCTGCGCAGCGTGGCGTCGATCAATTGGCGCGCCGACATCTCAAACCCGGGATGGCTGATCTTCAGCCGCTTTGCCAGCGCGCGCAGCACCTCGTGGTTGGAGCGGCATTCGCCGGGCGGATCGATCAGCTTGGCGCCGACCGAAATGTGCTGGTGGCCGCCGCCGTAATAGAGGTCGTCATGCTCCATGAACATGGTGGCGGGAAGAACGACGTCGGCCATGGCAGCGGTCTCGGTCATGAACTGCTCGTGCACCGCGACGAACAGGTCCTGGCCGCGCAAAGCCCTGACGCACCAGCGCCTGCTCGGGCGCGACCGTCATCGGGTTGGTGTTCTGGATCAGCATCGCCTTGACCGGCGGACCATCCTTGAGCGCGGCTGCGTCACCGGTCAGGATGCGGCCGATCTTGGATTGGTCGAGCACCCGCGTGGTGCGGTCGATCGCGTCATGGCCTTCGATGATGGATTCGTCGAATTTCCAGATCGCGTAATTGTTGAAGAAGGCACCGCCCCCCTCATATTGCCAGGCGCCGGTCACCGCCGGAATGCACAGCGCCGCATGCATTTGCGCGGCACCGTTGCGGCTGCGGGTGAAGCCATAGCCGAGCCGGAAGAAGGCGCGCTTGGTCTGCCCGACGGCGCGGGCAAAGGCCTCGATTTCGGCTACCGGCACGCCGGAGATCGCCGACGCCCATTCCGGCGTTCGGGACGAAAGATGCGCCTCGAGCTCGGCCGGGCAATCAGTGTAGCGCGCGAGATAGTCGCGATCGGCAAATCCTTCGCGGAACAGCACATGCATGACGCCGCAGGCAAAGGCGCCGTCGGTGCCGGGCCGCAGGATGATCTTG
Source organism: uncultured Alphaproteobacteria bacterium (assembly GCA_963722265.1). GTDB lineage: Bacteria > Pseudomonadota > Alphaproteobacteria > Rhizobiales > Xanthobacteraceae > Bradyrhizobium. The sequence continues at coordinate 129,177 of CAVRKR010000010.1, forward strand.
ATGTCGGCCTGCTTCATGGTGTCGTTGTTGTAGACGTCGACGGCTGCGATCTTCGCGCCGCGCTCCTTTCGGGCGCGCATCGCGTGCGTCATCACATTGACCTGGGTATTCACCGGATTGGTGCCCCAGATCACGACGAGGTCGGAGACGCCCATCTCGCGCGGATCGACGCCGGCGACCTTGCCGGTGCCGGCGGCAAATCCGACACGCGCAATCGTCGAACAGATCGTGGAATAATAGCGCGAATATTTCTTCACATGGGTGAGACGGTGGATGCCGTCGCGCATCACGAGCCCCATGGTGCCGGCATAGTAATAGGGCCAGACGGATTGGGCGCCGAACTCGCGCTCGGCCGCGTTGAACCGTCCCGTGATCTCGTCGAGCGCGTCATCCCAGCTGATCCGCGCGAACTTGCCCGAACCCTTTGCGCCGACGCGGAACATCGGATGGGTCAGCCGGTCCGGATGATGGATGCGCTCGGCGTACCGCGCGACCTTGGCGCAAATCACGCCCGCCGTGTAGGTCTGCTGCTTGGAACCGCGGATCCGGCCGATGCTGGCGTTGTCGATCACCTCGACGTCGAGCGCGCAGGCCGACGGGCAATCGTGCGGACAGGTCGAATGCCGGATGTCGATTCTCGGCTGCTGGTTCATGGCCTAATGGTTAGCACCAAAACCGTAAGGGAACCAGCGCAATTATCCGGCAGTTGCGCAAATGGCGAGCGAGCCATGCACGGCGCGCCGAGGACAGCCGATCGGGAGGGCGGCCGCTAGAAGCGCAGGAACGGCACGATCATCGGCACGCGGCGGCAATAGGAACCATATTCCTCCGCGCCGAGTTCGACGGACAGGAAGCGCTCCTCCATCCGTCCCTTCTGCCATTCGCCGAGCGAGATCAGAACGACGCCGAGCATCGCGGGCCACATTGCAATCGCGATGCCGGTGGCAAGAAGCCCGATGATCTGGCCGGTGTAGATCGGATGCCGCACAATGCCGTAAGGCCCGGAATCGACAATCCGATGGTCCTCCTTGTACGTGATCGCGTTGGACCACAGACGCCCGAGATGGATCCGCCCCCACCAGGTGAAGGACAGACCCAGCACCACCACCACCGCGATCGCATAGGTTCCGGCATTGCCGAGGTGATAAAGCGGCACGGCCCCCAAGAAGCGCCCGGTCGGGGGCGTCAGCAAAATCGCACCCAACAGAATGGGCAGCCGATAGGCCCAGGAATCGAGGGTGCGCACATGGCTCTTGGTTCGGCCGGACCAGAAGGAGGCGACGACCCAGCTGGTGACCCAGGCAAGCCATATCAGCGACAAGAGGCTTGTCGGCCATGTGACGAGCCAGTCGCTGAATATGGCTGCGAAGATTTCGCGGAGACCGCCAGGCATGCTGGAAAACCTTGCTTGCGGGACACTTATGATGCTGGCGACTGATGCTGGCAACCTGGAACGGTTGCCGACGGCGCTCGGCGCGTCAAGTGGTCGGCTTTGCCGTTCGGCGAGCCGGACGGAAGCCGGAACAAGAGACCTGCGGCCGGCATCGATGCCAGAAACCGGCTGAGCGGCTGCCGCGGCCAGTGATGCAGCGGTGCCACACCCGCCCTTTTTCCACCGCAGGCGCAGTCGATCAAGGGTTGCACCGCGGGACAAATCTTCCGGAGGAATATAATTTGGAGAGCAGCGGAAAGGAAAAACGCTGCGGGGCGTGGGGAAGTTTCATGAAGGCATCTTGGTTCTACGCGCTTTTTCCGGCCCTTTTGCTCGCCGGTTCTTCAATCAGTTCCGGCGGAAACAAAACCGACCCCGTTCATAGCCTGAACGTTCTGGCGGGCGTCCAAAATCTGACGCGCATCAAGATCCTCGAAAGCAACAACGTAACATTGCGACCGGGATCCGTTTACGACACCGCGAGCTATTACGAAGTGCTGCTCGGCCTGACCCAGCCCGGCTTCAACTACGAATTTCTCGACGCGGGTCTTGGCGCGGCCGAGCCGGTCTATCCGATGTACGAAAAAGGCCACCAGGAGAGCTATGCCCGGTTGATTCCTGCCTTCTTCGGTAGCGACCAGCCTCACATCGACAGCTACGCGACCCTGGATACGGTGGAAGGCTGCCGGGTCGACAGCGCCTACCTGTCGCGCAGCTTCAGCGAATATCCGGACACGGAGTTCAAGGCGGAGCGCGCCGAAGGCTACACTATCTTGCTGCTTCGTCTCGACTACTACACCCGCTTGCATCCCGACTCGCAATGCGGGCGCCATCGGACGAACGATCCGGATCCAAGCTTTGATCCGATGAAATTCATCGAGAAGTATCACGACGCCAAGTACCTGTCGGATTTTCCGCAGGACCAGCTCGAGCGTTTCGAGGCTAAATCAGGGGTGCTTCACCAGGTTCGCCAAACCATTTTTCCGAACCGGCCGAAATTCGATCTCAACAGGCTGGTCGACAATTCGCTCTGGTATTACCCCGAGGGTCACGCCTTTGACTTCGGAATCTCGCAGCCTAGGGCTCAGCGCGGCATGAACGATTTCAAGCTCGCCCGGCACATGGTCGTTGAAGCGACGCCCGAAACGCAAGCGACCTTCCCGCTGGCATCGGTTCTCAAAGCCGATGAGTTTGGGAAGCTCCTCGCCTTCTGGTCGGGTCGGCCGACGGCGGATTTTGATGCGGATAAGGAACCGGGCCACGATACGTTTCGCCTGAGCGATGTCACCCCTGCCAACGTTTATACGTCCGGGCTTTACATCGAAAACATCAAGGACGTGGTAGGCGACGTCTCCGACCCCTCGCACTTCAAGCTCGTCGCCATGACCATCAAACCCTACGAGCAGCAGGACGATATCGCCTGGCAGGGTTTGCGCGTCGTGCCGCAGATTCATTTTGTCTATCAGCTCATGGATCCGAGGCAGCCCGACCGCCCGTTTGAACAACTCTACCTGCACCTGAAATGGGATGTCGTCGATCGTCTCGCCGATCTGGGCACTCAGAGGACCCAACACCTTCAATTTCTAAGCCGGGTCGACGAGCTCACCCATGCCCGCGAAACGCATGCGCCAGATTACCAGGAGCAGGTGCGCAAATTCATCGCGGACTTCACGTCCGCCCGCCCGATGGAGCAAGTCGCGTTTAGCTCGTCCTTGTCCGGCATCTGGATCTTTGGTGCGTTGACCCGCGATCAGAACCAGGCGCGCGAGCTGTTGCCGATGCGTATTGTCCGCGACGGCATCGATATCGGCTACTATTCGTCGGTTTACGACAATGACGTCTTCCGCGCGGAGGCGGATCAGGCGACCGGCACCCGAAAGAAGGAGCTGGAACAGCATCTCGACGACTTGACCGTCAGCTTTTACCGGGATCCCAAGCGACAGGACGTTCACGCTATCAACTTCAATCGTGTGACGTGTGCCCAGTGCCACCAGACCTCGGCACGTGACGGTGTTCACTTCTCGTTCAATGACGATCTGAACGAGCGCATCAAGACACCGGTTTATGTGACCGAGTTTTTCTTCCATGATGCCGACGAGCAGCTAAAGGCCGGGATGAAGTACTGGGCGCAAGCAATGCATTGAATCGCCATCGCTTCGGGAGGCACGCACTTGCCGCTGAAACGAATGTGATCTGGAGTTGGGGAATCTCCTTGCGGAGATAGGGGAACTTTCATGAAGGCATCTTGGATCTGCGCGCTTTTTCCGGCCCTTTTGCTCGCCGGTTCTTCCTTCAGTTCCGGCGGAAACAAGACAGACCCCGTTCATAGCCCGAACATTCTTGTGGGGACGGAAAGCCTGACACGCATCAAGATACTCGAAAGCAACAACGTAACCTTGCGACCGGGATCCGTTTACGACACCGCAAGCTACTACGAAGTGCTGCTTGGTTTGACACAGCCTGGCTTCAACTACGAATTTCTCGACGCCGGTCTTGGCGCGGCGGAGCCCGTCTACCCGATGTATGAAAATGGCCGCCAGGGCGGCTACGCCCAGGTGATTTACGCTGTGTTCGGCGAGAACAACCGTCATATCGACAACTACTCGACAGTTGATACGCCAGAAGGCTGTCGCGTCGATAGCACCTATCTGACGCGCAGTATCACCGAATATCCGCAGACGGCGTACAAGCATGAACGTGACGAAGGCGCCACGATGCTGGCATTTCGTCTGGACTACTACACCCGCTTGCGTCCCGACGCCAAATGTGGTCGTCATCGGGCAAACGATCCCGATCCGAATTTCGATCCGATGAAATTCATGGAGAGGTACCACGACTCGATGGACCTGTCGGATTATCCGCAGAAGGAACTCGAGCGTTTCGAGGCAAAATCAGCGGCGCTTCGCCAAATTCGCCAAACGATTTTTCCGGATCGGCCGAAATTCGATCTCACCAGATTGAGCGACAACTCGCTTTGGTACTACCCGGAAGGCCACAGTTTTGATTTCGGAATCGCAAAGCCCAGGCCTCAGCAAGGCATGAGCAATTTCAAGCTCCCCCGGCACATGGTCATCCCGGCGACCCCTGAAACTCACGCGGCGTTCCCGCTCGCCTCGTTGCTCAAGGGCGACGAATTCCACAAACTCCTGAACTTCTGGTCGGGCCATCCGACCGCCGATTTCGATCCGGACCAAGAACCGGGGCACGATACTTTTCGACTGAGCGACGTGAAGGAGACCAACATCTACACCTCCGGGCTCTATCTGGAGCACATCAAGGACGCGGTGAGCGACGTCTCCGACCCCTCGCACTTCAAGCTCGTCGCCATGACCATCAAACCCTACGAGCAACAGGACGATATCGCCTGGCAGGGTTTGCGCGTTGTGCCGCAGATTCATTTTGTCTATCAGCTCATGGATCCGAGGCAGCCCGACCGCCCGTTTGAACAGCTTTACCTGCACCTGAAGTGGGACGTGGTCGATCGCCGCGCGGAACGCGACGTACAGATGACCCAACACCGTCAATTCCTCAGCCGCGTCGATGAACTCACCCACGCCCGCGAAACGCAGGCGCCGAACTATCAGGAGCTGACGGACAAATTCATCACTGATTTCACGACTGCCCGGCCGATCGAGCAGATCGCGTTCAGCTCGTCCCTGACCGGCATCTGGGTCTTCGGCGCGTTGACCCGCGATCAGAACCAGGCCCGCGAGTTGCTGCCGTTGCGAATTATCCGCGACGGCGTCGATATCGGCTTCTATTCGTCGATCTTCGACAACGACATCTTCCGTGCGGAGGCGGATAAGGCGACCGGCACCCGCAAAAAGGAGTTACAACAACATCTCGACGACACGACCGTCAGCTTTTACCGGGACCCCAAACGACAGAATGTCGAGGCCATTAATTTCAACCGGGTCACATGTGCCCAGTGCCACCAGACCTCCGGGCGTGACGGTGTTCACGTGTCTTTCAACGACGAATTGAACGATGACATCAAGTCTAAGGTCTACGTGACCGAGTTCTTTTTCCGCGATGCCGACGAGCAGCTGAAGGCGGGGATGAAGCATTGGTCGGAAGCGATGCGTTGAGCGGGTTGTTTGCAGGCAAGCCCGCTCGAACGCTCTATCCGCCGAGATAGGCCCCGCCATTGCTGTGGATCGCCTGCCCGTTGATGTAGCGGGCGGCTCCTCCGCACAGAAACCGCACTGCCGCCGCCACGTCCTCAGGGCGTCCGCGCTCGCCGGTGATGGTCTGGTGAATCAGGTGATGCGCCGGTTCCGGCTTGTCCTTGGGCCGCGGCGTGCCGATCAGGCCGGGAACCACGCAATTGACGGTGATGCCGTCGGAGGCCAGGTCATGGGCGAGCGCGCGGGTGAAGCCGACAATGCCGGCCTTCGCCGTCACCACATGCGCGCGGTCCTTGGCCCCGGTATGCGCGCTTAAACCTCCGATGTTGACGATGGTACCGCTGCCGCTCTTTTTCAGGTGCGGAAGGCAAGCCTTCACGCAATGAAACGCGCCGTCGAGGGTGACGTTCATGATTTCGCGCCATTCGGCGTAGCTCATCTCGGCAAACGGTTTTTCCCGGCGCAGTGCGGCGTTGTTGACCAGGATATCGATGCGGCCGAAATGCTTGATGGCCATCTCCGCCATCGCGCGAACGTGAGACGGCTCAGCGACGTCACCGATATGCACCACGGCTTTGCGGCCCAATGCCTCGATCTCGCGGGCAACGGCGTCGGCCTCGGCGCGATTGCTGCGCACGTTGACAAGAACGGACGCGCCGCCATCCGCGAGCGCCAGCGCAATCGCGCGGCCGATATTACGGCCCGCGCCGGTGACGATGGCGACCTTGCCGTTGAGTTCGTTTGTCATCTCATATTTCCCCGTCGTCATCGTCCGCGACGATCCAGTAAAAACCGATGCCCGCGATTGATCCGATGGTCCCGTGATTACCGGATGCGCCGCTTTCGCGGGACATGACAGCAATTTTTATGCCCGCAACGCGCTCAAGTCGATCTTTCCGCCATACAATCCCCCCAGCAGTTTCAACGTTGCATTGCCCTGCGCCTTGCTCCAGCCGCCATGCGCCGCGTTGAGCGCAAATTTGTCGGTCAGGTCCTGCCGCGTCAGCGGCTCCTGCGCGCCGCCGCGCAAATATGGCTGCCGCTCCTCGATCACGCTGCCGTCCTTCAGCGTCGCCCTGATATGGCCGGTATAATTGTTCGGATAGGGGTTGTCCGGATCGATCACGAACTTCACCTTGGCGGCGAGCGCAAGAACAGCCGCATCGCGGATCGCGGTTTCCGTGAACGCGCCGAGCCCGACGCCGCCATGCACGAAGCCGGTCGCGAGCAGATACGGCACGGCGAATTTCGCGGCATAGCCGTTGCGCGGGCGCTGTTTGGAGGCCAAGGGCTCCCACAGCCGGTGCACGGTCCCCTCCGCCACTTCGCACAGGATCGCCTCGACGTCCTCCGCCTTGATCCCGCGCGCGGCGAGCCTGCGGGCGCAATCGATGTAAGGCTGCGCCATGGTTCCGCAGGGGTAAGGCTTGAACGCCAGCGTGTCCGTCACCCAGCGCGTGCCGAAATCTCCGGTCAGCGCCTCATAGTCGCCCTTGGTGGTGTGGGCGAAACCGTGAAACAGCCCATGGACGCCCTCGAACACCGTGCGCGGGCCGACAAAACCCTGCCGCGCCAACAGCGCGGCGCGAATGCCGGATTGCGCGGCCCAGCCCGCATGAAGCCGCTTGGTCCAGGCGCCCTCGGCGAGATATTCGATGATGCCGCCCGCCATGCTGCCGGCGATGCCGAGCGCGTCCACGATCTGTCTTGCATTGAGCCCGAGCGCGGCGCCGACCCCGGCGGCCGCCCCCATCGCGCCGAAGATCGCAGTCGGATGAAAGCCGGCCTTGTGCACGGCCTTCGGCACCACGAGACTCAACCGGCAGAGAACTTCGGTGCCGACCGCAATTCCGGTCAGTGCCATACGGCCGTCCGGGTTGTGGCGCTCGCAGGCGGAAAGAACCGCGGGCACGATCACGGCGCCGGCATGGACCGGGCCGCCCTCGAACGTATCGTCGAAATCCTCGCCATGCGCCGCGGTGCCGTTGACGAAGGCCGCGCCTGCGGCCGTCAAGGTGCGGCGATGGCCGATCACCGTGCAGGGTCCGTCGTCGTCGCAAGCACCGAGCGCGCTTTGCACATAGTCCTCGTTGCGCGCGGTGACGCAGAGGCCGACGACATCGATCAGGAGGTCCTCGCATTTGCTCGCGGTCAATGCCGGCAGGATACCCGGCTTCAGACTTGCGATTTTTTGCGCCAGGGCTTCGGCGACGGAGGTTTTCGGAAGTTCAGAGGTCATGACGATTCGGATTCGAAAAATGGCTTTCAAGTCGGCGGATCAGACGCGGAAGATCCGGCTATAGCGGGACCTGATGGCGCTGCCTTCCGCTTCCACGGCGATCGGGTCTTCCTTCATGGTCTTGATGTCCTTGAGCGGCGTCCAGCCGGGCTTCTCCTTGGTCTGCGGATGGGCCGAGCGCAAGCCACCGATGTCGATGATCAGTTGCTGGGCTTCGCGGGTAAAGCAGAACGACTGGAACAGCCGTGCCGCATTCGGGTTCGGCGCGCCTTTGAGGATACCGTTGGGACCGATAATCATCGGCGATCCCTCGGTAGCGTAGACCGGCTCGACCGGGCGTCCCGCTTCCTTCATCTGCAGGATAATGTATTCGACGCCATCGGCCATGATGGCACGCTCGCCAAGTTCGAGTTTCTTCGGCGGATCGGACGATGACTGCACCTGCATGACGTTCTGCTTTGCGAGCTGCTCGAACCAGCCCCAGCCGAGGTCGCGCTGCAATTGATACGTCGCCGTCATGATGGTGCCGCTGTAGCCGGGATGCGCCTTGACGATCTTGCCCTTCCATTTCGGATCGAGCAGATCGGCGAAACTCTTTGGCGCGTCCTCGGCCTTCACCAGTTTGGTGTTGTAGGCGATGATGCTGAGAAAAATGCGCCAGCTTGCAAACTGGCCGTCAATGTCCCTGTGCTCGGGCGGATAGAATTTGGCGACGTCCTCGGGCACGTAGGGTGCGAGAATGCCGTCGCGCTTCCAGGCGACGAAATGCGCGGCATCGGACGAATTCACCACATCGACGGCATGGATGTTGCTGGAATATTCCTGACCGATGCGCTGGAATACGCGCTCGGCACCGGTGCGCTCGACGCGCACGGCAATCCCGGGATATCTGGACTCGAATGCTTTCGCCAATTTCTCCGCGACCGGCAGATCGGTCGAGGTATAATGGATGACCTGGCCTTCCTTCTTCGCCGCCTCGATCAGGGCTGGCGTCACCGGCTCGGCCGGGGGCGCCTCGGCCAGGACGCGGGTAGAGAGCGCCGCGCCCGCCAGCAACCCGCCGGCCAGTTTGAGCGCATCGCGACGCGCCATTTTTTGATGTTTCATTGAGCTACTCTGTCGGACCGTTCCGGCCGAATTCGATACACCCGGTATACATATTTTATTCCTGCAGCAATGCGTCAGTCCATGTCGACAGCCCAATCCCCTTGCCGATAAGCTTGACAGTTAGACCCGAACGATGAATTTGGCCAGCCATTGGTCCAGCCAGAGATCAAAAGGGGCGATCAGGACCCAAAAGATCGAGCTCGGCTTCGAGGAGATGGAAATGACGGGCCCGGCGCGTGCTTCAAGGATCGCTTCAGGGGTCATGCGCGCGCTGGCCGTTCTTCTTGCCACGCAGGGCTTTTTGGCCAGCACGAGCCTCGCGCAGGAGTACCCGACGCGTGCGATTCGGATCATCGTTCCGTTCGGCCCGGGGGGTCCTGCGGATGTCGCGGCGCGCGTGCTCAGCAATGCCCTGCAGGAAGGCCTCAAGCAAGCCATCGTGATCGAAAACCGACCCGGCGCAGGCGCCGTGATCGGCACGCAAGAGGCCGCCAAGTCCGCGGCCGACGGCTACACGCTGTTGATGATGTCGAATACCCAGACCGCCAATGAATCGTTGGTGCCGCAGCGCAAATATGACCTGATGCGCGACCTGGTGCCGATCGCGCCGATCAACACTTCCGATCTCGTGATCGTCGTGCACCCGCTAGTTCCGGCAAACACGCTGAAGGACTTTATCGCGCTCGCCAAATCGCAGCCGGGAAAACTGAACTACGCCTCCTCGGGACAGGGCACGCCCTATCACATGGCGGGCGAGCTCTTCAAAACCATGGCCGGCATCGATCTGGTACATGTGCCCTACCGCAACAGCGGCGAAGCGCGCAATGGCGTCATCGGCGGGCAGGTGCAGATGATGATCGACGCGGTCACGACCATGGCGCCCAATGTCCGCCAGGGGCAGGCGCGGGCGCTGGCCACCACAGGCAAAACGCGCTCCGGCGTGTTGCCCGAGGTGCCGACGGTCGCCGAAGCGGGCCTGGTGGGCTATGAAGCCACCATCTGGCTCGGATTGATGGCGCCCACCGGCACGCCAAAACCGATCATCGACAAACTGAATGCCGCCATCAACGCCGCAATCCAACGGCCGGAGATCGTCAAGCTCTGGGCCGACCAGGGCGCAGCCCCGATGTCGATGACCCCGGAGGAATTCGACAAATTCTTGCGCGCCGATATTGTGAAATACGCCGAAATCGTCAAGCAATTCGCCGACAAGCCCTAGGTGTTTAGTCCCAGGCTTTGATGGTGCATTCTTATCGCACGATTCGAAGGATGCGCTATGGGACAAATTTTACACGGCTGCGCCACCACGACGGAGGCAGTCCGTCGAGCAATACAAAATAGTCAAGAGAGCCTGAGAGCGCTTTCCAAGCGCTACGGGATCAACCAGAAGACTGTCGCCAAGTGGAAGCAACGCGAGACCGTCGGCGATCTTCCGACAGGCCCCAAAGAAGCCAAGTCGACCGTCCTTTCCATCGAGGAGGAGGCGATCATCGTCGCTTTCCGGCGGCATACGCTGCTGCCGCTCGACGATTGCCTCTATGCGCTGCAGCCGACCGTCCCGCATCTGACGCGGTCATCCCTGCATCGCTGCCTTCAGCGCCACGGCATCAGCCGATTGCCGGAGGTCGAAGGCGGCAAGCCGTCGAAGAAGAAGTTCAAGGCCTATCCGATCGGCTATTTCCATATCGATATCGCTGAGGTGCAGACCGCTGAAGGCAAGCTCTACCTCTACGTCGCCATCGATCGCACCAGCAAGTTCGCCTTCGTGCAACTGGTCAAGAAGACCGGAAGGACCTCCGCCTCAGCCTTCCTCGAAGCTCTGATCGCGGCTGTCCCCTACAAAATCCACACGGTTCTCACCGACAATGGGATCCAATTCACTTTCCCGCCGCGCTACGCGGATGGCCCGACAGCAAGATACGCGACGCATATGTTCGATATGCGCTGTCGGGAAAATGGCATCGAGCATCGGCTGACCAAGATCAAGCATCCATGGACGAACGGCCAGGTCGAGCGCATGAACCGGACGATCAAGGAAGCGACCGTTCAACGCTATCATTACGATCGACACCATCAGCTCGAAGCACACCTTGCCGACTTCATCAACGCCTACAACTACGCTCGGCGACTGAAGACCCTGAAGGGCCTCACGCCTTACGAGTACATCTGCAAATGCTGGACTTCCCAGCCAGAACGATTCAAACTTAATCCGCTCCAGCAAATGCCGGGACTAAACACCTAGAGCATGATCCGGAAAAGTGGAAGGCGGTTTTCCCTCGCGACAAACGCGTAGCGTTTGCGCGGAGATCATGCTCAAACAGAGAGATGGGATCATGATCCAATTCAATCTAATCGGATCACGATCTAGAGCTGGGATAGCCGATTCAATGCCGAGCATTCGATTTCGCCTCAATGGTGTCGAAACCGACATCGACGCCGATCCGGATGCGTCACTGCTTTCGATCCTGCGCGGCAAGATCGGCATGACGGGTTCGCATTTCGGCTGCGGCGCCGGCGAGTGCGGCGCGTGCAACGTCATGGTTGGCGATCACGCGGTGACCGCCTGCGACACCCCGCTAGGGTCGGTTGCCGACAAGAACGTCACCACCATCGAGGGGCTGGGAGATGTGCAAAAACCGCACCCGCTGCAACGGGCCTTCATAGCCGAGCAGGCGTTGCAATGCGGCTATTGCGTCTCCGGCATCCTGATGAGCGCGGCGGCGCTGTTGAAGCAAAATACGAACCCCACGGCCGCCGATGTGAAAACCGCGCTCGACCGCAACCTTTGCCGTTGCGGTTCGCATAACCGCATGGTGCGGGCGATATTGCGTGCGGCGGCGGAGATGCGTAGCCCATGACCGCGCAAGCCCCCTCCCCAGCCGCGCCCAAATTGCCGCCCAGCCTTGCGGCCAACCCGAAATTGTCTTCGTGGATCCGCTTCGCGCCGGAAGGACACGTCGCGGTCTCTCCCGGCAAGGTCGAGATCGGGCAAGGCATCGTGACGGCGCTCGCCCAGATCGCCGCCGACGAACTCGACGTAGATATCGCCCGCGTGCGGATGGTGCGCGCTTCCACCGCGGGCAGCCCCAATGAAGGCGTCACCTCAGGCAGTCTCTCGGTGCAGCAATCCGGACGCGCGATCCGGCAGGCGTGTGCGGAGATTCGCCAGATATTTTTGTCGGCCGCGGCCGAGCGCCTCGGCGTCGACGCCGGCGTGCTCGATATCGCCGACGGCACGATCTCAGGACCCGGTAATGTCTCCACCAGCTATTGGGAACTTGCGGACGACGTCTCGCTCGACCGCGACGCCAAGCCAGGTGCGCTCCCGAAAGCATCGTCGCAGCGGAGGCTTGCCGGAAACTCCGTGCAGCGGCTCGATATTCCGGACAAGGTCTTCGCGCATCCACGTTTCATTCACGATACTGCGCTGCCCGGCCTGCTGCACGGCCGCGTGTTGCGATCGGAGCTTTCGCATGCGGCGCTTCTCGAATTGAAAGACGACGGCGCGCGCAAGGTCGAAGGCCTGGTCGCGATCGTGCGCGACGGCAATTTCGCCGGGCTGATCAGCGAAAACGAGGCCGGCGCCGAATTGGCGCTTGCCGCTTTGCGCAAGGGCGCCAAATGGACGCCGCGCGAGACGCTTCCCGATGAGGACGGGCTTGCAGAATGGCTGAAGGGTCAGCCGGCCGAATTGAGCGTGATCGCCAGCAAGAAGGCGTCATCGCCGCTAGCGAAGACGCGCACGATCCGCCGGCAATATACCCGCCCCTATATCGCACACGGTTCGATTGCGCCATCGTGCGCGATGGCGCAATGGGACGGCGACCGCGTCCGGGTCTGGACCCACAGCCAGGGGGTCTACCTGCTCCGCGCTGATCTTTCGCTGGTGCTCAAGCTTCCGCGCGAGCACATCACGGTCGAGCATATGGAAGGCGCCGGCTGCTATGGCCACAACGCCGCCGACGACGTCGCGCTCGACGCCGTGCTGCTGGCAAAGGCCGCATCCGGGCGTCCGGTTCGCGTGCAATGGTCGCGCGCCGACGAGATGTCGCACGCACCCTTTGGCGCCGCGATGACCGTCGAGATCGAGGCCGACCTCGATGCGAAGGGCGAGATCATCGACTGGCGCCACAGCATCTGGAGCAACGGCCACACGGCGCGGCCCGGACGCGCCGAACTGCCGGCGCTGCTCGCGGCAACCGAACTGGCCAAACCGTTCCCGCGCGCCATCGCCACCAATCCGCCGCAGGCCAATGGCGGCGGCGCCGACCGCAATTCGATTCCGCTCTACGATTTTCCGTCCTGGCAGATCGAGTGCCACCGCCTCACCACCATGCCGATCCGCACCTCGGCGCTGCGAACGCTCGGCGCGCAGGGCAATGTGTTTGCAATCGAGTCCTTTCTCGACGAGCTCGCCGCCGGGAGCGGCGAGGATCCGCTTTCGTTCCGCTTGCGTCATCTGTCGGATCCGCGGGCGCGGGAGGTGATCCGCGCGGTCGCGACACGCGCCAATTGGAAGCCGGCGAAGCGGGACGGCATAGGTCACGGCCTTGGCTTTGCGCGCTACAAGAACACCGGCGCCTATTGCGCCGCCATCGCCGAGGTCGAGGGCGCCGAGGACATCCGCGTCAAACGCCTGACGATTGCGGTCGATGTCGGCGAAGCAATCAATCCGGATGGCCTGATCAACCAGATCGAGGGCGGCGCGATCCAGGCCACGAGCTGGGTGTTGAAGGAGCGGGTCCGCTTCGATGCGACGCGCATCACCAGCAATTCGTGGACCGAATATCCGATTCTGCGCTTCAGCGAGGTGCCCGAAGTGCATGTGGAAGTGATCCCGCGGCCGGAGATCGAACCGGTCGGCGCCGGCGAAGCGGCGCACGGCCCGGTCACGGCGGCGATCGCCAACGCCGTGTTCGATGCGCTGGGAGTTAGAATTCGCAACTTGCCAATTACGCGTGAGCGGCTGCTGGCGGCGATGGAACTCGCCTCATGACGAGCCTGAACATTCTCAGCGGCGGCGCGGCGCAAGGGCTGGTCGGGAGTCTCGCGGCGAGATTCAGGGAACAGGCTGGCCTCAACATCGCGGGCGAGTTCGGCGCGGTCGGCGCCATGGCCGAAAAATTGCGTGGGCGCGCGCCGGCCGACATGGTGATTTTCACGGCAGCCCTGATCGCCGATCTGGCGAAAGAGAACCTTGTCACTAGCGCCTCGATTTCGGACATCGGCCGGGTCGAGACGGCGATCGCGGTTCGCGCCGCCGATCCCCTGCTCTCGGTTCAAGATGCGGCAGGCTTGCACGATGTGCTGCTTGGCGCCGACGCTATTTTCGTTCCCGACACCAAGGCGTCCACCGCCGGCATTCATGTCGCCAGGGTTTTGCAGCAACTTGAGATCGCCGCGGCGGTCGCGGCGCGCTTGAAAATCTATCCGAACGGGGCGACCGCGATGCGGCATCTAGCCGAAAGCGATGCGTTGCGCCCGATCGGATGCACGCAGGCGACCGAGATTATCACGACCAAAGGTGTGAAGCTTTCGGGGTCACTTCCCCGGGGATGCGAGTTGGCCACCCTTTATACAGCAGCCGTTGTCACGGCCGCCGCTCACGCGGCGCAGGCGCAAATCCTGATTGATTTATTGACGGACACAGATCAGCGCGAATTGCGGATAAGGGCGGGCTTCCTCGACGCCTGAAAGTAGATACAATAAAGTAGATACAATCACCGGGAAGGGGGAGGAGGATTGCAATGCGACGTCGCGACTTCATAAAGATCAGCGTTAGTCTGGGTGCGGCGGCAACGCTCGCGCCTTTTCCCACGCGCGCCCAGAGTAAAATGGTCTTCAAGGCTTCCGACGTGCAGCCCCCCGGTTATCCGACGGTGGCGGCGACGGAGAATCTCGGCAAGAAACTTGCGGCCGCCACGGACGGACGACTCTCGGTCCAGATGTATCCGTCGATGCAGCTTGGCGGCGAGAAGGAAACCATCGAGCAGACCCAGATCGGCGCGATCCAGCTGTTGCGCGTCAGCGTCGGATCGATGGGGCCGATCGTCGACGACATCAACGTCGTCAACATGCCGTTCCTGTTTCGGAGCACCGCGCATGCCGAGAAGATGATGGACGGGCCGATCGGCCAGGAACTGCTCGACAAGATCACGGCGAGCCCGAATGCCAACCTGGTCGCGCTGTGCTGGATGGATGCCGGCGCGCGCAACCTTTACAACACCAAGCATCCCGTCAAATCGATCGAGGATGTCAAGGGCCTGAAATTTCGCGTGATCGGCAATCCGATCTTCATCGACATGATGAATGCACTCGGCGGCAACGGCGTGGCGATGGGCTACGATCAGGTGTTCAGTGCGCTTCAGACCGGCGTGATCGACGGCGCCGAGAACAACCTGCCGAGCTATGTCTACAGCAACCACTACACCGCCGCCAAAAATCTCACCCTGACCGAGCACCTGGTGATCCCTGAAGTGCTGGTCTTCTCCAAGCGGGCCTGGGGCAACCTTTCCGCCGACGACCAGAACCTGTTGAAGAAATTCGCCCGTGAGGCACAGCTCGAGGAACGCGAGCTCTGGAAAAAATACGAGCAGCAGGCGATGGAGAAGGCAAAGGCGGCCGGCTGCCAGATTGTCGAGATCGCCGACAAGGCGCCGTTCCAGAACGCCGTCAAACCGGTGTGGGACAAATATGGCCCGAAATATCAGGACATGATCAAGCGCGTCCAGGCGATCGGATGAAGTCCTAGCCTTGCGGTTGAGCGCCCGCGCATTTTGTTGACCGGGTTGTTTGACCTGTTTGTTTGACTTGATCGATAGACTTGGCAACGGGGGAGCCGAAGGCAATGGCAGCCGCATTTCGCCGCGCGATGGACGCTCTCTATCTGCTTTGCGTGGTCGTCGGCTGTGTCGCGCTGGTGCTGATTTCCGCGATCATTCCGTGGGCGGTGTTCACCCGCTACGTGCTCAACAGCGCCGCCTCCTGGCCGGAACCGCTGGCGGTGCTCCTGACCATCGTGCTGACCTTTATCGGGGCGGCTGCGGCCTACCGGCTGAACCTGCACATGAACGTCTCCTACTTCGCCGACCAATTGCCGGCGAGGTTTCGCATCCTGCTCGATCTCGTCGTCCAACTCATGATGGCGCTGATCGCGCTATTCATGATCGTGTGGGGCGAGCGGCTGGTCGAGGTGACCTGGCACAATACGATCGCGGATTTTCCCTTCCTTTCGGTCGGCATCACCTATCTTCCGATTCCGGTGGGCGGCGTTTGCCTGCTGCTTTTCATCATCGAGCGCATTTTTCTTGGGGCCCCGCACGATCCGATCCCCCAGCACGGCGAAACCGCGCCGTTCGAGTGATCTTCGGGAAGGGACCGACATGGATATTTTCGTTCTGCTCGCGACCATGCTGATCTGCTTTCTCATCGGCATGCCGATCGCCTATTCGCTGGCGTTGGCGGCGATCGCGGGCGCCTGGTCGATCGGCATCCCCCTCGAAGCGGTGATGCTCAAAATCTCCGACGGCGTCAGCAAGGTTGCGATGCTGACGATCCCCTTCTTCGTGCTCGCCGGCGCGATCATGGCGGAAGGCGGAATGGCGCGGCGGTTGGTGGCGTTCGCGGACGTGCTGGTTGGATTTACCCGCGTGCGCGGCGGGCTCTCGATCGTCAACGTGCTCGCCACGACCTTCCTCAGCGGCATCTCCGGCTCGGCCGTGGCGGATACTTCCGCGATCGGATCGGTCATGATCCCGCAAATGGAGAAGACCGGATTTCCGCGCGTCTTCGCCACCAATCTCACCATCACCTCCTCGGTTCAGGCGTTGCTGGTCCCCCCGAGCCACAACGCGGTACTGTATTCGCTGGCGACCGGCGGCACGATTTCGATCAGCGCGCTGTTCATGGCAGGCGTCTTTCCGGGATTGTTGCTCGGTTTCTCGCTCATCATTCTTTGCCTGGTCGTCGCCTACCGCGACAAGCACCCGCATGGCAGAACCGTGCCGGCCAGGGACGCGCTGCGGATCACGATCGATGCGGCCTGGGGGCTGGTGACGCTTGCCATCATTCTCGGCGGCATTCTCGGCGGCATCTTCACCGCGATCGAGGCCGGCGCGGTTGCCTGCATCTGGGCGTTCTTTGTGACCATGTTCATCTATCGCGATTACCGCTGGCGCGATCTGCCGATCCTGTTGCATCGGACGCTGCGCACGGTGGCGATGGTGCTGACGCTGATCGCCTGCGCTTCCAGCGTCGGCTACATCATGGCGCTGACGCAGATGCCGGCGAAGATGACGGCGTTCTTCCTGTCGATCTCGAGCAACAAATACGTCATCCTGTTCCTGATCAACATCCTGCTCCTGATACTCGGCACGCTAGTCGACATGGCACCGTCGATCCTGATCGCCACCCCGATCCTGTTGCCGGTGATGCAGAATTTCGGCGTCGATCCCGTTCACTTCGGGATGATCATGCTGCTCAATCTCGGCATCGGCTTGTGCCACCCGCCGGTCGGATCGATCCTGTTTGTCGGATGCGCGGTCGGCAAGGTCACGATCGAAGAAGTAATGCGGAAAATCTGGCCGTTCTACGCCGTGATGTTCCTGGTGCTGATGTTCGTCACCTACATCCCCGAAGTGTCGCTGTGGCTGCCGCGGCACGTGCTGCGGTGAGGTTTTTCGTCCGTCGGCTTCCAGGCCGGAACCAAAGCGTTTTCAAGCGAAGTGGAGACCGGTTCGCGTTAAGAAAACGCGTCAATCAAAAATCTAGAGCCCCCCTTTCGATTCAATCGAAACGTGGCTCTAGCTATTCTCGAGGGTGAAGGCGAGACCGGCCTTGGCTTGCAGCCGGCCGATGAGCGACTCTCCCATCGCCGAAGCCGTGGTCCAGAATCCTCCGCCCACCGCATCATGCGAGACTTCGCGCGCCAGACAGATGGCGCTTTCGGCGATCATCTTGGATGTCGAACCGTAGCCTGGGTCCTTATCACCCTTGACCGAGACCCTCAGCTTTCGGCCATCACTGGTCTCGCCGATCAGCAGGATGTCGTAGAAGCCGGCGTCGCGGGCCGTTCTGGACGGGCCCTGCCCGGGCTTCGGCAGGACAAAACGGCGGATCAAGGCTCGGGTCGGCGCGAACCCGATCAGGGCGTTCTGGACCGCATCGCGGCGCGCCAGCGCCTTGGCGCGCTTCTCGCCGGCCGGGCCGGAACCGGTCATCATCATCTCGTCATAGACGAAGTCCCGGCCATAGGCATAGCCGAGCAATTGGTTGGAACGATGCACCGTCTTGGTGTTGATCATCGCCATCATGAAGGGCGCAACCCACGAGCCCGCGGCGAGGTCCTCAGCGACCTCGTTTCCGCTCGGCTGAGCCGCTCCGACAAATCCCGGCGTCAGGGCAAAGGGATCGGACAGCGTCTTGCGCATCGCAGGCTCTCGCTCGGCGGCTTCGACGGTCGCAAGCAGGCTCGCCGCCGTGCCGCCAGAAAATGTTCCCTTCATTTTGCGCACCCGGCCGCGCACCCGCGCCGCTGGCCCACCGAACTTTGCCCGCGCCTGCTGTTCGAGAAAGAAGACGCCCAGATCAAAAGGAATGGAGTCGAAGCCACACGAAAACACGATGCGCGCGCCGGATGCTCGCGCGGCGTCGCTATATTTGCGGATCATCGCCGCCATCCAGGCCGGCTCGCCGCAAAGGTCCACATAGTCGGTTCCGGCCGCGGCGCAGGCGGCCACGAGGCCCTCGCCGTAAAGCTGATAGGGCCCGACCGTCGAAATGATCACCTTGGCGCTTTCCGCCATGGCTTGCAGCGAAGCGGGATTGGACGCGTCGGCCACGATCAGCGGAAGATCCGACGGTCCGCCGATGAGGTCGCGGACCTCGGCGAGTTTCCCGGTGCTTCGCCCGGCCATCGCCCACCTGATTTCGCCCGTCGCGCCATAGGTACCGAGCAGATGTTCGGCCACCAGCCGGCCGGTGAAGCCGGAAGCGCCATAGACGATGAGATCATAGGCGCGCGCTTGTCCGGGATTGGCCATGACGTTGTCCTTCCTCGTGGCCGGCGACTGTCGTGAGCGGTACTGGCGACCGCTACGGCGCAAAGCGTAGGTCTGTTGAAGGCGGCTGCAAAGTGCTAAAGTGAGCTGCTGCCAAGGGGCGCGGCGCTGAAAGCAGGGAAGGCTGAATGAAGCGGCGGTTGTTCATGACGCTTCTCGCGATAGCCGTCCTTTGGCCGTTCGCAGGATATTCACAGCAGCCGACGGTGCCGGTGGTTGGATTTCTGCACTCCGGTTCAGCCAAACCGAACGAAAATCTGGTCAATTCATTCCGTGACGGCCTCAAAGAGGCCGGTTACGTCGAGGACAAGAACGTCGCCATCGAGTTTGTCTGGGCGGACGGACGATATGACCGCCTCCCGGAGCTGGCGGCCGATCTGGTTCGTCGCAAGGTAGCGGTGATTTTTGGTGCCGGTCCGCCTGCCGCGCATGCGGCCAGCGCGGCGACCAAAACAATACCGGTGGTTTTCGTGAGCGGGGACGATCCGGTCAAGTCCGGCCTGGTCGCGAGCCTCAACCGCCCAGGCGCGAATGTCACTGGCGCGGCGATGTTCACCGGCCAACTCGCCGCGAAGCAGCTGGGATTATTGCGCGAACTCGTACCCAAAGCCGCCGTCGTAACCATGCTTGTCAATCCGCGCAATCCGCTCACCGAAGCTGCAATAGCGGACTTCAGGGTCGCCGCTGCCGTGACCGGTCATCAAATCCAAATCGTAAATGCCAGTGATGAAGGCGAAATCAACAAAGCGTTCGCAACGATTCAGGAGCTTCACGCCGATGCGCTGATCGTCGGCGCCGACCCATATTTCTTTGCCCGAAACGAGCAACTCGTTGCACTTGAGGCGCGATATTCGGTTCCGGCGATTTTTGAATTTCGTGAGTTCGCACTCGCAGGTGGCTTGATGAGTTATGGCGCCAGTATCAGGGATGGGTACCGGCAGGCCGGCGTTTATACCGGACGGATTCTCAAGGGCGCCTCGCCTGCCGACCTTCCGGTCCTGCAGCCGACCAAATTCGAACTGGTGATCAATCTCAAGACTGCAAAGGCCCTCGGCGTAGTCCCGTCGCCGGGATTGCTCGCAATTGCCGACGAGGTGATCGAATAGCCGGGCGATATCCGCGTTTGGCAGATTTTGTTGCACAAGTCAGTTGAGACCGGCCGCGATCACGCGTACCTTGTAGCTGTGGGCACCTATCGAACGCGATGGGTTGACTTGTTAGCGACCCGAAGCCGCCAAATGTGACCAAGCGGCGACCATGAGCGACGACATCATCTTTTGAGGGGGGATGCCATGCTTTCGGCCTTGATAGGGATTTTGATTATTTGCGTCGTCGGCGCGATTTGCTTTTGGGCTATCGAAAAGTTCGTCAGGGAAGCCCGGCTCGCGAACCTTCTCAAGCTGCTTGTTGTTCTGATCTGCCTGGCGGCGATCCTTCAGCGGGTGCTGCCTCTAGCGGGGATTAGTTCGTTTTAGGCAGCCCGCCGCGATACCGACTGGCGGCATTGCCCAGGGTACCCCAAGCCTCGGGCTAGCCTCAGCGTCGGGGCCGCTGTGGCGGTCCACGAAGTCGCTGATATGTTCAGGTACGGAGTTTCCTTCGATATCGCATCGGGTCTGGATTTCGGTGGCGATAGCCGCCGAAACGTCGTCCGACCAATGCTCGAGTGTGTTGAAGGCGATAACACGGACTGGATCATTAAATTGGCCAGTCAAGAAATCGGCGATGATGGTTTCGAAGTCCGCCCGCTCGACTTCGGTTTCGCGGTAGACAGCGCCACTTGCGCCAAAGCGGTAGACAGCGCCACTTGCGCCAAAGCTGTCGACAACGAGGAAAACGATCTGATCGGCCCCATAGGGCACGAGTCGCGGTGACGGGCCAGCTCTCGGCATAAGTGCCTCCAACAAACACTATCTTGAGTTAAGCCCACTCCGACCAGTTGGTTCCGGCCACGCGCGCCGATGTTGGTCACCCACATCCCGAAGTGCCGCCGCACATGGATTATTCGAGCTATCGCTCGCAAGATCAGTGGCTTGCATCGATTTCGATGCATTCGTTGCCAAGGCGCGGCCTCTTCTGCCGTTATTGTTAAGTCAATTGGGATCATATGGACCATGAGATGCTTGTCTTCCTTCTGGCCCATTCACTCGAAAGTGTCCGTCATGATGGTCCTCGATATTTCCGGTGCTCGCGCAGTCGTTCTCGTCGTCGAAGACGAAATGCTGCTGCGGATGAGCGCGGTCGATATGGTGCAAGACGCCGGCTACACCTCCGTCGAAGCTGCGAATGCCGACGAAGCTGTGGCGATCCTTGAATCCAGGTCTGACATCGCTTTGCTGTTCACTGACATCCAGATGCCCGGCAGTATGGACGGCCTAAAGCTCGCCCAGACGGTCCATAACCGCTGGTCGCCGATCAAGATCATCCTTGTATCCGGCCAATCGAACCTCTCAGGCATCGATCTTCCCTTAGGCAGCCGATTTTTCGGGAAACCGCTGGAGGCCAAGGTCATGATTACACAGATGCAAAGCATGATCGGCCACGCATGAGGCCGACGTTAGCTGGGATCCCGTGCCTGCCTAAAATGCCGTCACCGCTCCTAAACGGTGACGGATTTTTTGTGAATCAATCGCAATCAGTTACACACTTGGACCGGGCGCACACGCCAACCGTAGGGCGTCATCACCCGCTGCCGGACCAGATAGCAGCCACCGTCGTCATAGGCATAGCTGTCGTAGCCGGAAGAGTAGCCATCGCCACCATAGGCATACGGAGCGGCGGCCAAGCCAAGCCCTAAACCAACGGCGCCCGCGACAATGCCCGCTCCGCCAAAGCCGCCACCACCGCGATATCCTCCGCCGCCGCGATACCCGCCGCCACCACCTCCGCCGCCGCTGCCGTGCATCGCAACTCTTGCACCGCCGCCGCCATGACCTGCAGGACGAGCCGACGCCAACGTCGGCGTAAGCAGGCCAACCGCAGCGACACCACATAACGCGATAATCGTCTTTTTAAACATCATTTGCTTGTCTTTCCTCAGTAACAAAACGCCCACCTGGAATGATGACTCGCTCAAAGCCGGATTGTTTCGCCAGAAATCCAAAAGAAAAACCCGCCGCGGTGCACCGTGGCTCGCGTCGGCTGAACTGCTCGCCCGTGGTGACGCTGAACGATAGTGCTGGGGGACCTTTAAAGGACGGCGCGCGTTGGGACCCTGAGACCGTGGCAACCACGAACGCGGAGCTATTGACGATGAGCGACATTCCTCTCCACCTTCAGAGACGGTTTGAGCAACGATGGGCCGCCAGATTTAGCCGGCCTGTTGCAGCGGCCACGCCCAAAAGCACTGTCTTGGAGGAATCCATCAGCAGCCTGGCGCGCCTGGAAAAAGCGAAAGAGGAACCTTCTGAGTTGAGCCAGCCGGCTTAGTCCCTGGTTTGAAAATGGAACGAACGTCGGCCGGGCGACTTGATGCGGCAGGGATCGCTCAACCCACCCGTTGACGTCCTAACGAGGACGGCTCCAGATGCCCCCGCTCTGGGGCCGTTTCCTTTTGTTCGCCATTTCGAATGGTGAGCTGGCTCTTGCGCCGTGAGCACGGACGCGCGACGTTATCGCAATAGACGTCAAGCTGCACACATTGAGGGTGGCGCGAGGAGAGAAAAGATGTCCAAAAAGCCGAAGATCGATCACGAGTACCACGCCGGCAAGGACAAATTCAAAATAACTGTTCAGGGATATTCGCTGACCAAGAAGGCTCGCGACGCGGTCATGAAAACGGTGTTGGCGGCCGTGGAGCGCAGCCCGGATCGTCTCATCGCCGATGCCAACAAGGAATCAAAGAAGGGACCGGGCAAGAAGCTACGCGGTCTGCAAAAGTCAAACAAATTGATTGAGGTTGGCGACTGAGTGACTACCCCTAAGAACAGGGCCCGACTGGGTCTATCGATCAATGGCCGGAGGGCGAAAGGGACATGAGCGCTCGAACTCCTGCACCGAAGTCTAATGATTATTCTCTTGTTCCGGGCTCGCTAGGTCCTCGCCGCGATTTTCGCATCAGCGTGGGCTTGCGCGAGGGGTGGGACGCCGATGGCCGCGTCTTCGACGTTTCGGAGGCCGTCCGGACCGCGCGTGCCTGGATGAAACGACGGGTGGAAGCGGGCCAACCAGCGCTATCGGGCATGTTTACCCGCGCGGAAGTTACCTACGCGTGGCCCCGCCCAGATGGCACGGTTGGCTCAGATCGCGAACCGGTGGCCCTGTTCACCGGCGAAGCTGTCCACGCCTATCTAGGTCATTTGCCCGATGACGCCATCGAGGCGATGTTGAATGAGCTGTCGATCGAACTTGGCGCCGCTCTTGGGCAGGAGCGAATTTACGTAGCATTCGCTGACCGGACATGGATTTTGGACGCTGGTGAACGTTAGAAGCAGACTTCTCCGTCCGCCAATCCGTTGGCGGGGCGGGTCCATGGTTTTTCAGGATTGTCGAACCAATAGACCCGCCTGCGCGCTTGCGTCGTTGCTAAGTTTAGTTGACGCAGGCTTTGTCGGCCTTCAAAGCCGTCTCAGCCGACGCCTTTGTCGGGTGAGCAGCACCGACGACCTTCACTTTGCCGCCAGCAACGGGCTCGATCTCGACGATTTCACATTTCATCGTCGCGGTATCTTGAGCCAGGTAGAACGATTGCGGCGCGCTGCCGACGGTCTTTCCCGTTTCAGCCGCGAATGAAGGTGCTGCGAACGCAAGGGTGGCTACTGTCGCTAAGAGAATCTTTTTCATGGTGTCTACCAGTTGTCGTGCGTCCAGTATTCGGACACGGGCCAAACAGACTGAGCTGCGGAAGGTTCCCGTCAAAATGAATTTGCTCTTGGACCCCAACCGAAGATTGTTGTTCTCTCATGGAACCATTGGATCGCCAATCTGTTGGCCTCCCGCCATAACCACCTTGGGGGAACGGCCGATTACTTGCCTCGATTTTCAATGTCGGCCAGCTGACTTGCAGATCGACTTCCCTCCCGAAAAGGCGCATCGTTTGAGCACAGCGTTACGCAATGCGACGCCAAAATTGGGCGTCCCGGCGTTCGCTGCGACTTAAAGCAAATTCGCGCTTATTGCTCTCGTTTGCCACCGAGGCGGACCGTCATATGCCCTTCGCCGCCATACCGGACGCCGCCGCGCTCGCGCGTGCGATCGTCGATACCATCCGCGACCCTCTGCTGGTGCTCGACCAGGAGCTGCGCATCGTCGCTGCCAGCCGGGCTTTCTATCAGACCTTCCAGCTCGTCGACCAAGATATCCGGAGACATCTGATCTACGAGATTGAAGATGGTCAATGGAATATCCCGGAGCTGCGCACAATTCTCGAAACGATCGCCAAAGATCACGCGCGACGGTCGAGGGATACGAAGTCGATCGCGATTTTCCCCGCGTTGGGCGGCGCATCATGCTCCTGAATGCGCGCAAGGTATTTTACGCGGAGGCGGGACACACTACCACGTTGCTGGCCTTCGAGGACGTTACGGACCGACGCGCCATTGAGGGGCGGGTACAGGAACTGCTGCGTGAAAAGGATATGCTGCTGCAGGAGATGCAGCACCGGGTCGCCAACAGCCTTCAGATAATTGCAAGTATCCTGCTGATGAAGGCGCGCACCGTTCAGTCGGAGGAGACACGCCTGCAATTGGAAGATGCTCATAAGCGCGTTCTTTCGGTTGCCGCCGTACAACAGCATTTGCAAGTTACCGGTCCCGGCGCTCCCATCGTGATTGGCACCTATCTGACGAAATTATGCGAGACTTTGGCACAATCGATGATCGGTGAAAGCCGGCCAATTTCGCTAGAAGTCGAAACCGATGCCGAAACGGCCACCGTTATTTCCAATCAGGCCGTGAGCATCGGCTTGATCGTAACCGAGCTGGTCATGAACGCTTTGAAACACGCGTTTCCCCGCGAAAGGAAGAATGCGGCTATCGTCGTTTCCTACAAAGTGTCGGATTCCGACTGGAAGTTGATGGTTTCCGACAATGGCGATGGAACGCCAGTCCAGAGTTACCCACATCAGAAAAAAGGCGGACTTGGCACCAGTCTTGTCAAGGCTCTGGCGAAGCAACTTGATGCTTCCGTGGAGATCGAAAGCGAATCCGAGGGCACCGCGACTACGATTACGCACGCAACATTTAAACCAAAACCACTCAAGGCGGCCTGATCATGCGAGTCACCGACCCAGCCATCACGTTTCTTCTCGTTCTCGCAATCGGCATCATCGCCGGGCTCTTATTCGACCGGCTCGCCGGTCGGTCCTGGCTTGCCCGTCAATTCTCCGGACCGAAACGCGGAATGATCACCAGCGCATTGATCGGCGTTGCCGGCGCTTTCGTTGGCTATCACGTCGTTCTGCTGCTTACGCTACGCGGCGGGATAGTAACGTCAGCCGTTGCCGCGGTGGTCGGAGCTGCTGTCGTGCTGTTCGGCTGGCGAATGGCCAAATAACGATGGCCAAGTAGCGGCCGAAGTCACGCCGCGCTCTCTTTCGTGCCATCTTATTTGTGCGGTGGGGCTCGTTATTCGAGCTTTTGTACACATATCTAAGTGTATCCCGCTCAACCATCGATGTTGGCCGGAATACGCCGAGACTTCCAACGAAAGGGGCCGTTCAAATCTCAGCAAGAATAATATCGGCTGCAACAAACTAGTCGCGCGTGGCGATGCGGGTCGGGTACCGCGGTCTTATCGCGGTGGGACAATAAGGGAGGCGCAGTACGCGACGAACCGTCGACGTGAATACACGCCTGCAGAAGGAGGACTCCCAGATGTCACTTACACAATCCAGAGTCGATGACGGCCCCCATAACATGGACGGGCTGCGACTTTACGCCGAGGATGGGTCTCAACGGGTCGAGGCGTTCATAAGCCGAAAGGTGATGGACGCATGGGTCGGCTCTCTCGATCACCGTGGAGGAAGACAAAGCCTGTTCCGTGATCAATACAATGCGCTTGGCAAGCTGAATCTTGCGGCGATCCAGCGGGTCGTTAGCGCGAAATACCAGCGAGGCGCCGCGTTCAACCGTCAACATCCCTTTATCGAGATTCTGTTTTCGGACATTACCGAAAGCGGTGAGACCTTGAATCTAAGTGAACTCGTACGCGAGCCTTTGCCGCTGGAGTTCCACAAGCTGAACTGAACCCGATTAGTTATCGCGGCGCTTGGCCGCAGAAGGATTAAACAAATGAAGAAACCTGTTCTTTCAATCGACGAGCCAGAGCCGAAGAAAATCCTACGAGCCGATCGGCCTCCCACCGAGGGGTTCGTGACGATTGTCGACGGTCACTTCAAATCAGAATTTGACACTGTCGACGCTGCCGAAGCAGCGGGTCGAAAACTGAAGGCGGATTATCCGATGCTTCAGATCGAAATCTACGACGCCGCCAACAAGGTCCGTACCTTGTTGAGCGAACAAACCTAGCGATCGCCTCGTCCGGGACGTCCAGAGAAGCACGGGGGCGGCGGCTGCATGCCAGGGCCGTCATCTACAGTCGACCTCGTGCGTGCCCAGAACTGGCCGGCCCCACCGCCAGCCCGTGGAAACCCGGTTCCAGGTCGTGAAATTTTGATGACTGAGCAATATTGACCACGGGCTTCCGAGTTCGGAGGCGCATGTTGATTCCATCACCGCCCTATTTTGGCATCTATCGGCGAGTGAGAGCGTAAAACTCCTGCTTTATCCAAGGCGATTCGTCATGATCATCCTGCCACTTTGTCCTGCGTGCCGAACAAGAACCATGCTGGCCCGCATCACGCCCGGTCACTCTGGCTTTGACATCCGAACATTCGAGTGTCCCGTGTGCGATAACGTCCATCAGCGCGTGGTCGAGTTTGTCGATCCGATGAATTCCTTTGAAACGGCCGGCTGGCTCCGAGGCGAATTGCGAGCGCCGGCATAAGGTCTGTGAAGGCGCTTGGCCGTGAAGTCGCTAAGCGTCCGCGACGCTCGTCGGTTAGTCCGCGACCCTCATCGATTAGGAAGTCCGGCGAGGTGAAGCAACATGTCTGACGGAAATAAAGCGCGGAGCTTACCCGCTGGGTTTATAGGATGAGTTCGGCGGAAGTAAAGGTCCCCACGATACCAGGCTCCAAATTGTCGGTCGGACGATGGTTCAAACGATTGGGCGATCCGGTCACGGTGCACGAACCGCTGGTCGAGATTGATACTGACAACGTGACGCATGAAATTCGAGCGCCTGTAACCGGGGTACTGTCGAAGATTGTGGTGAAGGACGGCGGGACCGTTGAGCCGGGCACCGTGCTGGGGATGATTGATCGTGTGTGAGCAATTCACAAAACCCAAGGCAGCGGCGACGGCGATGTGAGCGCGGCTTCACCTTTAATGTTTATTGACGGCGACCCTCTGGGTGCGATGGCACAAGGCGCATTCAAAGCTGCGTATCTCGACGCCGTCCTTCCCCAATACCAAACCTATAAACGTCATCGGCCCGTGGCATTTCGGGCATGGTGGCCGCTCAATTTCAGCGGGACCGGGATCGGCGGTGAGAGGCTGTGGCATATGTTGCGCGCCTTGTATCAGGCGAGAGCACAACGCTCTCGGTCACCGGCAGCGGCCGGGAAAGGGGGCGGTGATGCTGGACCAATACCTTCAGGTGCATCTGGTTCCCGGAACCAGGTTTAACGGCACCCGCGGGCGGCTGCGCTGGATGTTCCCACGGCTACGTTGAGTTGATGCCCTTTAAGCGGACAGTCCGCACCCTCATATCTGCTAATGACCAGAGCAGACATCAGCGATCGCCTAAAATATTGCGCGGCCCAACTCCCCGGCGTTTCAAAAATTAGCGGCAACCAGATCATATGAGCCCCTGCTTCCGCGAACATAGATCCGGGCTGCGGCGGCACATATCAAATCACGATTGCGATCGAACGCGTTCAAAAAGCCCAACTCATCGGCGCGCGAATTTGGTTGAATTCGTCTCAATGCGTCTTCGCTGATGAAAAATGATGCCTCTATTGCGCTATCATGTCCCCAAAATCGAACGGCACGCCGCGTTTGGTCGTATGACCGACTGTGATTTGGAAAATCAATCACGAAATTGATCACTTCGTCGCCGGTCCACGACCAGTCTGACCGGGACCGGAATCAGCGAACCGTCATGGTTGATTGCCGATTGCAACGTTCGTTTTGCCGCAAAACCAACTTGGCCACCCATCCGTCTTAGCGACTTGATGCGTTCCGCCCACTGCCGTTTAATGCGACGATGAAAGCTCAAGGGATATATCGCGCTCACCGGGTCAACCTCACTAACATGCTCTTAGGCTGGATCGTATGTCCCATCAGATAAGTAGTAATTTCGATTTTGCGAGGCCTGACGAAGGCACAATCGCAGCAGTGCATCGTTGCCCGCTTTTTAAACCTCAAATGCGGAGCACCACCGAACTCTCGGAGCACCAAAAGTCGTAGGGTGGGGCGGTGATTTCGCGAAACATGCACGTTGGCAACCCCAACGCTCTGATCAATATTGCCCACAAAATCAGAATATATTTGCGACTGAAATCGGAACTTCTCGAGCACTGGCGACTTGTAGCGGGCTACGAATGCGGCCCTGCGATCGAAACGAAACAGCAGGGTGTTTCCCTCAGCGGAAGCCTGAAGGTCAGGGCATCAACGCGGGACTACCGGGGATCATCTGGATCAACCAAAGGAGTCAGGCCATGTCGCTCGGACTTATACTCATCATTATCCTCGTCATCTTTCTGCTTGGTGGCTTCAGTGGCCGCTTCGGCGGTTACGGCTATGGCTTCGGACACGGCGGGATCGGCGTCATCGGGATAGTCGTGATCATTCTCGTCGTATTGCTGGTTCTGGGCCGGATTTGATCCGCTAGTGTCTGCCGCGACGAGCATGCCCAAAATCGAGCCAACTACCGGCCCAATGAGAACGCAGCCCATATCGCGCGCTTGGATTCTGACGACGCCAATGATGCCCATGGTCGGAAGGGTGACGAAGGCGCCACAGCAAAAGCAAATGCCAACAAGGACGGAAGCAGTTCGCACCGCGAAGGCGAGAATCACGCGTCGCGGTTCCTTGCGAAAACAGCGACAAGCTCTGAAAGGATAAATCCGTTGTAACTAACTTTAGGAGTCGATTTCCCGATCCAGATTGTGAAGGCATGACAGCCCTTCAACCGTCAGGCGGTGTTCGTCTTTTTCGCCCTCAATGTACTTCTTCATCAGATGCTCGGAGAGCCCTTTACGGGCTCCCTTTGTCTCGGAACGGTCAGCGAGAGCGCTGCAAATGCTCAGCGCGCGGTCAACGGCCAGAATATTCATTGGATCGGTCCTGGGGGCGGTTTGCTGAGTAGGTAAGGCTCGGTGATGCCCTGGAACGTTCCGCAGAAATAATTTGAGCAACAATTTTGGACGCGTACGCAAGTCAGCGCCTGCCTCGCCGTGCGGTATTGCCGATCGGCCGGCAACACCACCATGGACAGCTAGTAGAAGCCGGACCCACCAGCGGTCTTCCCAAAGGCGGGATCGGACCACCAGCAATCAACCGCCGGGTAAACCATCGTCCAGGGGATTCGACTGCTCTCGCGGCAATCCCTTCGCGACATTGAGGACGATCGCAATGATTTCCTGCACAAGGTCATCGCGAGCGCTGCCGGCAAACCCGCTAATCAAATACTTCGTGGCAGCATGAATCTCCGCCTTGGCGTCTTCCGGCCCCGAAAACTCCCAAACGTCCTGATTTGGCATGACAACGCCCCGGATGCGTAACGCGTTCGTAGACACAATGCAGATTGCAGACACCGACGGTTTCAACAGCCCGACAGGAGTCTCAAGCCTGAAGACTAACTTGTGCCCTACAGACCGAAACAGCAATACGCCCGGGATTGCCGATCCAAGCCTTAGCGAAATGGCCCAATTCAAATATAAGTTGTGTATGTGGAACTATTTATTTCTTCGGTTGTTGTTGGCCGAGTCGCCAATTTCGGCGGATCGGTTGTTGCGTCAGTTAGGCAACCTCCGGCATTCACATAATAGGAGCTAGCAATGATCAGATACGCAGTAGCGGTGGCCGCCGTGGTGGGTATTTTTAGCGCAATTCCTGCGGGAGCGGAGGAGGTCGGAATCGGTGTAGGTCCTCGTGGCGTAACAGTCGGTGAAAGTCATGGTGATCGCGATCGTGACCGTGAACACTCTCGGGATCGGGATCGGCGAGATCACGACGAGACAATTATTCGGAAGGATCGTGATCACGACCGAGATAGAGACCACGACCATCGCCCGGTTGTTATTGACCGCGAGTGAACAATGATTGCGAGCCCGGGCGGCCTCCCTTCGCGGAGGCCGCCTACGGTGGCTCTCGGCGTCAGTCATATCTCCCAGAGACAAGGTGATACAGACGCCGCCGGAAGTTCGAGTTTCCCAGGTGTGTGTTTGAACGGCTAAGGGAGAAAGAGATCATGCGTGTCTTGATCCTCGCATTGTCAGTCCTGGGAATTATCGTCAGTGCGGATACTGCAAGAGCCGATCTGAGCACGACCACCCGCGACCTGTCGGCATTCGTCGACCCGGCGATCTTTACCGACGAAGCAACTCAGGAAACCGAAGATCAGATCGGCCTCGACAAGGGAAAGCGTCGCAACTTGCAGCGCGGGCTGACCGGTCTCGGCTTCGGCACAAAGGTCAACGGAAAGTTCGACGAGTCGACCCGCGCTGTCATCACGCGCTGGCAGGGGGCACGCGAATATCCCAAGACCGGTTTCCTCAACACACTGCAGTATAAGGCGCTACTGACAGAAATCGTCTCTGCAGCGCACGCCAGCTCTAGCGGCAGCGACAAATCCGATGGCCACCATCCGGCCCGCCGTCACGGCGGGAGCGGCGGTCCGGGCGGTCTGATCGGCGGCATGATGGGTGGACTGTTCGGACGCAGGTAACCCAACAAATTGTACTTAGCGTGGAGTTCTCAAACTTCTTCGATCCGCGCGATATTGCGCTTGTGCCTCGACACGTTTCGGACCGTCACGATGATGGCACTTTTTTCCGAATCAAGTCCGACAGCAATCACGCTTCGATGACGTCGAGCGTCATTAGGGGCTTGTCGACCTGGGCAAACCACTCGGCGCGGTTAGTGGCACGACGGCGGCCGCGCTCGTCGAGCGGAAGTTTGAGCTGGCCCAACAGCTCGGCAACTTCCTTGTTTGCCGCGACATAGCCGGCGCCGACACGGGCATCGGGGGCAGCCTGGCCGAGATCGTCCAGCGCCGTCAGGCCGCGCGGAAAAAACTCCCGGTAAACGCCGCGCTCGCAGACCATCGATCGGGCGGAAACCGAACCGGATCGACAAGGCGTGCAGCCCTTCGGCCATAAGCTGCTTGTTGCGTGACCCAAGCATCGACAACCGGTTGCGGACCACGATCCAGTCGGTGCTGACGCCGTCAAGCTGGCGGCGCTTGCGCCTTGTATCTCGCACCATTTCGGCATAGTGGCTCTCGCCGCTGAGGGCATAGGTTGCCGGGTCGACGGTTCCCAGCACATCAAAATCCATGAAGCTGTCGTTCAGCGGGGTGACGAGCGTATCCGCCATCGCGTGCGCGAGCCGCATGACATAGCTGTCGGTTCCCGGCGTATCGATGACGATGAAGTCGCAGGACTGCTCAACTTCGCTGACTGCCGCCGAGAACTGGGCGAATTCCATGGCCTCGTTTTCGGCGATCTGCATGCTATCGCCCAAATCGATGTGGTGATGGTGTGGAAGTTCGAGAGCAAGGCCCGTACGCCGGGCCCAGGCACGCCGGTTCTCGATATAGCGGGAAAGCTCTGTTGCCGGCAGTCGAGATCGATCGTGGCGACACGCTGACCGGCTCTCAGCAGCGCTACGGCAAGATGAAGGGCGATCGTCGACTTGCCCGACCCGCCCTTCTCGTTACCCAACACAATGACATGTGCCGAGCCGGATTGACCACGCGACGCCTGTACTAACATCACTATCCCCTTTGACAGCGGTCAAAGCGGTAAACAAAGCAACAAAACTAACTTCCCTTGGTCTGTAAGTCGAAAATATACCATGTTGGTTCAATCGGCGCGCCTCTTTTTTGGCGATATTTCATCGACCGCCCCCGACACCGGAAAGCAGCGTTAGCAATTGGTGAGGGTCCGCCAGCGGCTGGTTTAAGCTTTGCTAATGCGATCAATCAATTGCGGTTCTGCCCGCGATCCCAGCCTTAAAATCTTTGGCGTATGAATCGCCGAGAATGGGATCAAACGGCGGGGGCCGAAATGACAATCGAAATCATTGTAATTCCTGGTTTGGTGTTCCTTGCGGTCACGCTGGCCGCGAAGCTGATCGAATGCAGCGGCGACGTGCTGTACGGGCCGTATATTGCCGGCCGCAAACATCCTTTCGCCGGACTACGCGAGCAGCTTGCCGAAGTGGTTGCCTCGACCGGCTTGGACCGGAGCTTCGGACGCCTCGCCTTCAGGTTCG
Organism: uncultured Alphaproteobacteria bacterium; assembly: GCA_963722265.1. GTDB lineage: Bacteria > Pseudomonadota > Alphaproteobacteria > Rhizobiales > Xanthobacteraceae > Bradyrhizobium. The sequence continues at coordinate 161,642 of CAVRKR010000010.1, forward strand.
CAACCGTCAGCTACTTTGCTTCCGCGATCATCGGCTAGAAAGCCCCCATGGACCTCGACCATCAGTATCAGCAACGACCGGGGCTAAAGGTCATTTGCGAGGCGTGCGGGAATCTGTCGATCAAGGCGATCGACCCGGACGGCGCCAGCGATCTTGCCAAGATCTATTGCCGCCGCTGCAATGCGGTTCGCGGAACCGTGGCGGATTTGCGCGAAATGGCGCGGCGAAGAACTGACGTCTTCGAATTCTAGATTTTTGCTAAAGGCTAAGAAGCCGGAAGTTGATGTTGGCGAGGCTGTCGCCGGTGATTTCCACCGGTCGCGGCCGAAAGCGCAGGAGCTCCGACCTCAATTGCAGACAATCCCGCAATTCAAGCTCGCTTTGCCTGATCCGGTTTCGGATCTCGCGGCGGTCGAACACCGTCAGCGATGAGCTGGCAAGCTCGCGCCAGGCCTCCCGCTGCCGCGCCTTCAGCGCGTCGATGTCGAGGCTCAAAGCATCAGGTTCGGTCATTTCAGCGCACCCGTCTTGAGGAGAGGCCGCTTCGGTCTCTAACGCTGATTCCTTAAAAATGGTTAACGAAACCCTTCCGCCCTCCCCTTGCGGCGGGTTCGCCGGCCATGTGGGTTCATCTTTCTTCAAGGCCGGGTGCGCTAGGCATAGCGGATGTCATCTGCATCCCTGCCCAGCGCGGCACCGCGCGACACGGTTCCTCCGCCGCTCATGAAGGCCTGCCTGCTCCTGGCCGTCTTCAATGCGGCGATGATCCCGTCGATGTATTTCGCCCATGCCTGGCTGTTGGACGCTCAGGGGCACTTGATCCACACCGACTTCCTCAACGTCTGGGCGGCCGGCAGGCTCGCGCTTGACGGACACCCCGCGCAGGCCTGGGACTGGGCCATCCACAAACAGGTTCAGGTCGCGATGCTCGGGCAGAACTATGTCGGGGATTACGCCTGGCATTATCCGCCGCCATTTCTGTTCGTCGCGATTTTGCTGGCGCATTTTTCCTATCCCGTCGGCCTGGTTGGCTGGGCGGCGGCGAGCTTTGTCCCCTACATGGCGATGATGCGCGCCGTGGTCGGACAACGGTTTGGGCTGCTGGTGGGGGCGGCGTTTCCGGTGGTGCTCGCCAATACGATGTCGGGGCAGAACGGCTTTCTCACCGCGGCATTGCTTGGCGGCACGCTGGTTCTGCTGCCGGCGCGGCCGATCCTGGCGGGCATTTGCCTCGGGCTTCTGTCCTACAAGCCGCAATATGGCCTGTTGTTTCCACTCGTCTTGATCGCGGCGTCGCAATGGCGGGCATTCGCCTCGGCCGCCGTGACGACTGCCGCGCTGGCGCTGGTGTCGTGGATTGCCTTCGGCACCGAGAGCTGGCAGGCGTTCTTCCACTGGATGCCGATGTTCTCGCAGGCCTTCTTCACCGAGGGCCGCGCCACCTTCTTCAAGCTGCAAAGCGTGTTCGGCCTGGTGCGCACGTTTGGCGGCAGCGAACAGCTGGCCTGGGCCTTCCAGTGGATGATGTCGGGCACCGTCATCGTGGGCATCGTCATGCTTTGGCGCAGCCGTGCCGACTACGCGCTGAAGGCTGCGGCCCTCGCCACGGGAACGCTGCTGCTGACGCCCTATCTCTTCCTCTACGACATGATGGTGCTGGCGATCGCGGTCGGGTTTTTGCTGCGGATCGGCCTTACGGACGGTTTTCGGCGCGGCGAACTGGTGGCGCTGGCCTGCGCCATGGCGCTGTTGATCGCGTTTCCGTTCTCTGAAATGCCGCTCGGCCTTGGCAGCTCGCTGATTGTCGCTTTCCTGATTGTGCGGCGCGTCCTCAATCCATCCACTGAGGTGCGGGTGCTGCCGAGCGAAATCGTGGCCCACGGCTAGACCACACCGGCGCTTTTTGACCCACCTTTCGCCTTTTGCTAATGGCTTGACGCTCCAGCCATAGCGAGAGTGCGTACCATGTTCGATCGCCGAACCTTCACCGCGCTTCTGGCCGCCACCATCGCCACCCCCAAGACAACCTTTGCCCAGAGCCCTACGATGAGAAATGTGTTCTATTCCGCCGTCGGGCCGGAATTGACCCTCTACAACGTCGACATCGACAATGCCGCGCTCGTCAAACAAGGGACGGTCACGTTACCGGCCAACGTCCAATACGCCTGGCCACACCCGTCGAAACGTTACCTCTATGTCGTCTCCAGCAATGGCGGCCCCAGCGGGCTGGGCGGTGCCGGCAACACCCATACCGCAAACGCCTTCAAGGTCGATTCCGCGAGCGGCGCGCTGACACCGCATGGCGAAACGGTGAAACTGCCTTCGCGCCCGATCCACACCAGCGTGGACATGTCGGGTCAATATCTGTTGATCGCCTACAATCATCCTTCCGGCCTGACCGTGCATCGCATCAACGCCGACGGCACGCTTGGTGAGCACGTCAACCAACCGGACAAGCTCGACACCGGGATTTTCGCGCATCAAATCCGTGTCACGCCCGACAACAGCCACGTCATCCTGGTAACGCGCGGCAACAATGCGCCTTCCGACAACCCCGTCGACCCCGGCTCGATCAAGATCTTCGCGTTCAAGGATGGCGTGCTCAAGAACGTCTCCGCGATCCAGCCCGGCGACGGCAAGCATTTCGGGCCACGGCATCTCGACTTTCACCCCACCCAGCCGTGGGTTTATGTCTCGATCGAAAGCCAGAACAAGCTCGCCGTCTACAAGCGCGATGCCGCGACCGGCCTTTCGCGCGACCCGATATTCATCAAGGACACGCTGAGCGATCCCGCATCGAAACTGCGGCAGGCGGCGGGTCCGATTCACGTCAGTCCCGACGGGCGTTTTGTCTACCTCACCAACCGCGCCTGGTGGCAGACCGATTTCGATGGCAAGAAGGTGTTCGCGGGCGGCGAGAACTCGGTCGCGGTCTTCGCCATCGATCGGACCACCGGCGAACCGACGCTGATTCAGAACGCCGACGCGCATGCGAATTACTTGCGCACATTCGGGATCGATCCCGGCGGGAAGATCCTCGTCGCCGCGTCGGTATGGCCGATGCCGATGCGCGAAGGAAAGGAAATCACGACGCTTCCGGCGGCCATCGTCCTCTACCGCATCGGAGGCGAGGGCAAGCTCGCCTTCGTGCGCAAATACGATATCGACGCGAGCACCACCAAGCAGCAATTCTGGGCCGGGATGGTCACGCTGGCGTGAGGATCGCGAGGAAGCAATGCCTGACAATCGCAGGACAAATCTGAACCTGGTGTCGCGCCGGTCGCTGTTGGGGACGGCGGCCGCCATGGGCACGACGCCGGTGCTGGCCGCGGGATGTCCGATCGGACCGCCGCCGCACGAAAAGGGTCCCAAGGTCTGGATGGAGCTGGACCAGGTCGAATTGGATGCGGCCTATGACCAGTCCGCCTACGCGCCCCTGATTGGCCAAATCCTCAAGCGCCTGGCTTCAAGCAGCGATACGACGCGCGCGCGCCTGGGCGCGCCGAAGCGGTTCGCCTATGGGCCGACGCCGATCGAAGGCCTCGACCTCTACCCGGCAAAAACGCCCAACGCCCCTATTTTCGTCAACATCCATGGCGGCAGATGGCTTTTCGGCAATGCGAAGGAAAACGGCTATGCCGCCGATCTCTTTGGCAACGCTGGCGCGAACTACATCGCGCTCGACTTTATCCAGGCTGACGCCGCGGGTGGCGACATCAGGCCGATGGCCGAGCAGGTGCGCCGCGGGATTGCCTGGGTCTACAAGAATGCGGCGAGTTTTGGCGGCGACAGCAAGCGGTTCTATGTCGGGGGGCATTCGTCGGGTGGTCATCTCTGCGGCGTCGCGCTGGTGACCGACTGGCAGAAGGATTTCGGGCTGCCAGCGGACATGATTACGGGCGGCCTGTTGATGAGCGGGATGTACGACCTGAAGCCGGCGCGGCTTTCCGCGACCCGCAGCGCCTACATCAAATTCGACGACGCCATGGAGCAGTCGTTGAGTTCGATCCGGCACATCGACATGCTGCGCGCGCCGATCATCGTCACCTACGGCACCAACGAGACGCCGGAGTTCCAGCGCCAGTCCCGCGATTTCGCCGCCGCGGTCAAGGCCGCCGGCAAGCCGGTCGAGCTGATCGGGGCGCCGGACTTCAACCATTTCGAGATGGCCGAAAGCCTCGGTAACCCCTACGGCCCCAACGGCCTTGCGGCGCTCAAATTGATGAAGCTCGCCTGAAAAAGTACGCCAAGATGGTATGGTGGTGCGCACCATTCATATGAAGGAACTTCCAGCCGAGTTTGATCCGGCTGCCGGAGGAGCTATCGTGGCGTCTCAAACGGCACGCAGGACCCTCCCATGAAAGCCAATTGGTACTACATCGAAAACGATGAGACGATGGGCCCAACGACGTTGGAGGATCTGGCCAGACGGATCAGGAAAGCCGGCCGGTCGCGTCTGGTTTGGACCGAAGGCATGGCCGAATGGGCGGAAGCGGACGCCGTGCCCGCCTTGTCGCAGTTTTTCCGGACGACTTCCCGACCCTCGCCAGCAAAGATCGAACCATCGATCGCTTCAGACACAGCGGCTCCCGCGAAATCCACGCTCGTTCGGCGTCTGCGGCGCGAGTTGTCCGAATATCTTGTGATCTCTGCCTACTTGTTCGTCTGCTTTGCCGCGCTGCTTTTCTATAAGGCGGCCATCCTCGAGAGTGACGGAATCGAGTTCGCGCCTTTTGGCATCGCAGTCGCAAAAGCCCTTGTCCTCGGAAAGTTCGTTCTGATTCTGCACGCGCTCAAGGTCGGCGAACAAAAAGGCGGCACCCGCGTCTTGCTCGCCGACATCCTCAAGAAATCGGTGATCTTCCTGATATTTCTTGGCGCGCTGACGGTGGTCGAGGAAATTATTGTCGGCTTGCTTCACGGACGGACCGCCAAAGAAGCCGTCGGCGCGATTGGAGGGGGCACGCTTCAACAGGCGCTTGCCACAAGCATTCTCATGCTGCTGATCCTCATTCCTTATTTCGCGTTCCGCGTCATTTCTGTTCGTCTTGGCGAAGGTGTGCTTTGGAGGCTTCTGACCGAACGCGCCTCACCCGCCTCGGCTTAAGCCTTCGGAATGCCGAGGACCGTTCCCGCCGGAGATGTTCTCGGGCGCAACAAAACCGTGCGAATGAGATTCTGCGCGGGCGCCTCGAAATAGCGATAGGCGAGATAAGAGACGAGCAGTATCGCGGCGAGATAGATGCCGAAAAACCTGACGTCGCAGAGCGGAATCTTTGTCCCAAGCATCGTAAAGCCGATCACGACCATAAGCTGGATCGGGAAATGCAGCAGATAGCTTGAATAGGTCATGTTTCCGGCCGCCTCGACAACCGTCTGGACCGAGGCCGGCATGGTGATCTCGCGCGAGAGGCAAAACAGCAAAACCGGCGTGTAGGTCAGGAACAGCGGAAAATCGATCTGATTGAGCCGATCGTGCATCAGGCTCACGGTGAGTGGCAGCGCGATCAAGACCACAAGCCAGGCGGCGGCTTCGATGGCCCATCTGAACCTCGACGACGCCACCGCCCGCCGGGCGATTGCCGCCAGCCCGCCGATATAGAACAGCGCGAGGCAGTTTGTGACCTGCCCGCTGGTGTGCACGAAGGCAGCGCCAGCGCAGGCTGCGACAACGGCGACGTTCAACAGCCACGATCGGGTGCCGAGAAGCATCAGGAAGAAAAGGACGTAGACCACCACCTCGACCGAGATCGACCAGATCGGCCCATCGAAGCTGTAGCCGTGCACGATGCCCCAGTCGCTCGCCATAAAGAGCTGCGCCAGGAAATGCGACAGGTCGTTGTCCAGATAGACGAAGAAATTCCCGCTCAGTGCGTAATAGACCGGCTGCAACAGCGCGACCAGAAGCAGCGTGACGAAATGCAGCGGATAAAGCCGCGAGAAACGCAGCACAAAGAATTTCCACCCCTCCACAGATCGCTCCGCAATCGGGTCACGGTACTTCCAGAAGAAAATGAAGCCTGAGATGCACCAGAACACCCAGACGCCGAACGCTCCCGAAATCGTGAAAGACTTGCAAGAGGCCGTAAAGCGGCAGGCGCTCCGGCACGAGGTCGACCGGCTTATCGGCGACAAAGGCAAAATGGCGATAGTGAAACACCAGGATCGCGAACGCGGTCAGGAAGCGCAGCGCTTCCAGGCCCAGGAGCTTGTTCGTCGCCTCCGACGATGGCGCCTTCAACGCGGGCCGCATATCGCCGATACCCCCTTGAGGATGGCTTCGTCCCACGCCGAATATCCGACGGCGTCGAGGTGGACGCCGTCAATCGTGTGCGGTGTTGGCATTGCCGGAAGCGCGATGAAAGTGGCGCGACCTTTCGCGGCCAATGCCGGCAACACGGCATTTAAGCCGTCGATCCGGCGCATCGCCTCGGCGCGCATTTCGGCCGTCATCCGGCCCTGAACGTCGATCCCGGGAATCGCCAGCACGGAGAGATGATCGCTCACCTTGGCGAGCCGGGCGAGCAACGCCGCGTAATCCGTCTCGAAGGCCTGCGTGCTTCGCGCCATCAAGGCGTCGTTGGTCCCAAGCGAAACGACGATGGAGGCCGCGCGTTTGCCGTCGAGCGCTTCGATCAACCATGTCCCGAGGTCGCTTGCGGTGGAAGCACCGTTCAATCCGGCGTTGACGATTGGATGGCCGCAAAGTGTCCGGGGCAATGTGGAAGCTTCGGTGATGCTGTCGCCTACGAGGATGATGGGGTCATCGACCCTGCTCAGCGTGTAATGCACGACGAGCTGGCGGGCTTGCCGGTGTGAGTCGGCAATCGCTTCCTTTCTGAAGAACGAGAAGCCGGCGGCGAGCGTTCCTATCAGGAGGACAGCGAGTCCAATACGCGTCCTGTTCATGTCCGCTACCCAGATGAAAGCCTTTGCCGTTCAAGAATTGGCGCCGGAGCGCAAGGCGGACTTGCCGCACCAGGGCACCGCCTCGCCAATCGGCCGAAAATATCAAGGGAGTCTTAAGATATCATTCGCGGGAACGGGCAAAACCCCTGGGGCAGTCCGGCCTGCGGCAGCTTCGGCGCGCGGAAACTTGACAGCCAATGGCACCTGGCCTTCACAATGCCTCAACCACACAAGACGAGAAAATGAGGGAAAGCGCCATGGCGCGAAAGCTGATCGACATTTCCGTGCCGCTGCAAAATGACGTGCCGGCCGATCCGCCCGGGATCAATCCGCACATTCAATATTTCGATCACCAGCAGAGCCTGCCGCGCATGCTGGGATTCTTCGAGGGCCTCAAGGCCGAAGATCTGCCGGACGGCCAGGCCTGGGCGATGGAGACGGTGCCGCTATCGACCCATAACGGCACCCATCTCGATGCGCCCTACCATTATCATCCGACCATGAATCGCGGCGAGCGGGCATGGACCATCGACGAGGTACCGCTCGAATGGTGCCTGCAGCCCGGCGTGAAACTTGACTTCCGCCACTTCCCCGACGGCTATGTCGCCACCGCCAAGGATGTCGAGACCGAACTCAAGCGCATCCGGCATACGCTTTCGCCGCTCGAAATCGTCGTGGTCAACACCAGCGCCGGCGCCAAATATGGCCGGACTGATTTTGTCAATTCCGGCTGCGGCATGGGCTACGAGGCGACGATGTACCTGCTCGAGCGCGGCGTGCGATTGACCGGCATCGACGGCTGGAGCTGGGACGCGCCGTTCGTCTACACCGCGAAGAAGTATGCCGAGACCAAGGATGCGAGCCTGATCTGGGAAGGCCACAAGGCCGGACGCCATATCGGCTATTGCCACATCGAAAAGCTGCACAATCTGGAACTCTTGCCGTCGACCGGTTTCACCGTGTCGTGCTTCCCGGTCAAGATCGAGCGCGCTTCCGCAGGTTGGACGCGCGCGGTCGCGATCATCGACGGATGAGAAGGCAACGTGCGCTGCGCGGACGCCGCACGTTAGTCTTTCGTATCACAGTTGCGCGTTTCACCGCTTGTGCTGACGCGCGCTTCCGGCGCCGCAATTAATACCGCTGTAATCCATTGAATCATAACGGGAAAATTTCTCATTCCCGGGCGCTTAGCGCAGCCTCGCGGGATCGGGCCGATGCGGCCTTAACGCTGCGATCAACTCAGGCAGCAGCGCGCGATTTTCAGCCTTCACAAGTGGATGTCGGGATCGTACCAACTGGTTCGATTTCGCCGTCGTGAAGTGGCCTTCCGGGGTTTCGCTTGCTGAGGACGCGCGCAAGGCTACAATAACCCAAAGGCCGGGAAGGCCAGTGCAGTGGAGAGAAACGTCATGACAAGAACATTCCGATCGCCGCTTTTCCGGTCATTCTTGGGAGCGACAGCCTTAGGTCTGCTCGCAGCGTCCGGGCAGGCTCTCGCCGCCGACCCGATCCGGATCGGCGTCATCGCCGAAGCCCAGGCCATCGCAGGTGCGTCGATCCCGCAGGCTGTTCAGTTGGCCGCCGACGAAATCAACGCCAAGGGCGGTGTCGACGGACGCAAGATCGAAGTCATCACCTATGACAACCACTCTTCCTCGGCCGATTCCGTTCGCGCCTTCCAGCGCGCGGTCAACGAGGACAAGGTCAACATCGTCATCGCCAGCTACATCAGCGAGGTGGTGCTGGCGCTTGAACCCTGGGCGTCGCGCCTCAAGACGCCCTTCATCACGCCGGGCGCCGCCTCCAACGAGATCAGCAAGAGCGTCCACAACGACTACGAGAAGAACAAATACACCTTTCACGGCTATCTGACCTCGGCAGCGCTGGCGCTGTCGGTCTGCGACGCCGCCAAGGAATTGCTGGTCGACCAGAAGCACATGAAGACCGCGGTCATCATGAGCGAGGACGCCGCCTGGACCAAGCCGCTCGACGTCGGATACGAGGAATGCCTGCCCAAGATCGGGCTGAAGGTGCTCGACCATATCCGCTTCTCGCCCGACACCACCGACTTCACGCCGATCTTCAACAAGATCGAAGGCGCCAGGCCTGACGTGATGATCACCGGCATTTCGCATGTCGGCGTGCAGCCGACCGTGCAGTGGAAGAACCAGCAGGTTCCGATCCCGATGTTCGGCATCTCCTCGCAGGCCACCAACTCGACCTTCGGCAAGGACACCAATGACGCCTCCGACGGCGTGCTCTATCAGGGCGTTTCGGGGCCGAACGTGCCGGTGACGGAGAAGAGCGTGCCCTTCACGCAAGCTTTCAAGGCGAAGTACGGCAACTATCCCGTCCTATGCCGGTTACCCCGCCTATGACGAAGTCTATTACATCGCCGATGCGGTGAAGCGGGCGGGCTCGACGGATGCCGACAAGCTGGTCGAGGCGCTGGAAAAGACCGACTGGGTCGGCACCATCGGCCGCGTCCAGTTCTACGGCAAGGATGACCCGTTCACCCACTCGATCAAATACGGCAAGGGCCTGATCACAGGCCTGATGCTGCAGTGGCAGGATGGCCAGCAGGTCGCGGTGTGGCCGCCGGAAGTCGCCAAGAGCAAGTTGAAGTTCCCGAGCTTCATCAAGGTCACGTCGAACTGAATTTTCGCATGATCATGCTCCCGGGGACTTTCCCGGGAGCATTTTCGATAATTGCAGTTTCCTTAAGTTAGGCAGCGGAGCTGCCGCGGCCGATATAAATGCTTGCGCTTCAAATCCTGATCGACGGTTTTGCCATCAGCGCGCTTTACGCTCTCGGGGCAACCGGCTTCACTCTCATCTTCGGCGTTTCCGGCGTGCTGAACCTGTCGCACGGCGCCATCATGGTGCTGGCGGCGGTGGCGGCATGGGCGGCCGCGAGCGTGCTTCATGTCGACACCTATTCCGGCGCGCTGATCGGCGTGGCGGTGGCGCTGGTCGCCGCCTTTGCCACCTATTTCGCGGTGGTGCAGCCGATCCAGAAGTCGACGCGAATTCCCAACGAGGAGAAGGAAATCTTCGTTCTCACCGGCACGCTGCTCTGGGGAATCATGATTCAGGAGCTGATCGCGTATTTCTTCACCAACAACGCCAAGACGGTGCTGCCCATCGTCGAGGGGGTGATCGACATCGCGGGCGTCCGCACGCCGCAAAACGAAATCTTCACCGCCGTGGTCTGCTGTCTCGTGATCGCGCTGCTCTGGCTGCTTGTGAACCGCACCCGCACCGGCAAGGCGGTGCTCGCGGCCTCGATGAACCCGCGCGGCGTGACCCTGCTCGGGCTTGAGCTTCGCAGCATCTATGTCGTGGTCTGGGCGATTTACGGCATCCTCGCCGGCATCGCCGGCGTGCTGCTCGGAATGTTCTTGGGCGTAAGCTCCTACAGCGTCGGGCCGCTCACCGCGAGCGCGTTCTCGATCGTGGTGCTGGGCGGGCTCGGCAGCGTGTCCGGCTCGCTGATCGCCGCTTTCGTGGTCGGCTATCTCGAAACCATCACCGCCTATCTGATTTCGCCGGCCTACCGGACCATTCCGGCGCTGCTGCTTCTTGTCGCCGTGATGTATGTCCGGCCGCAAGGCCTGCTCGGGAGACGGTGAGGATGGGCGGTTTCTTCAAATCACGGCTGTTCTTCATATCGCTCGCGGTCGTCATCATCGCCTCGACGCTGCCGCTCTATGTCTCCGGCTACGTCCTCGGGCTACTCACAGTCGCCTATTACTTCGGCGTGTTCGCGATGGCGTGGGACCTTCTGTTCGGCTTTGCCGGCGAGGTTAATTTCGGTCCGACCTTCCTGATCGGGGTCGGCGCCTATACCGCCGGCATTCTCAACAATCAGTATGGGTGGTCGGTCTATCTTTGCATCGTGCTCGGCGCGCTGGCCTCGGTGATCGCCGGTGTCGTCCTTGCGCTTCCGGCCTTGCGGGTGCGGGGCCCCTATTTCGGCCTGACCACGCTTGTTGCGGTCTTGATGCTGCAGAACTTCGTCGTCGTGTTTGCCGATCTCACCGGCGGCGAAATCGGCCTCACCATCCCCGATGTCATCTCGATCGACGCCGGCGCGAATTACTGGATCGCGCTCGGCTTCATGACCGTCAGCGCCATCATCCTGTACGGGCTTTCGCAGTCGCCGATCGGCCTCGTGTTGCAGGCAAGCGGCCAGGACCCGGTTCAGGCCGGCGCACTCGGCTTCAACATCGTCAAGCACAAGCTCGCCGCCTTCGTCGTGAGCGCGTTTTTCTCAGGGCTGTCGGGCGCGCTCTTGGTATTCTACTTCGGCACCGCTTCGGTCGGCACCGTGGTCGATATCGCGGTCGGCGTGAACGTCATCGTCGCCGCCGTGCTGGGCGGCCGCCGTACCGTGCTCGGCGCGGCACTCGGCGCCATCTTCCTGATCGTCGCCGGCGAGTTCCTGAGGCCGACCGGAGAGCTTGCGACCTTCATCGTCTCGGCGGTCGCCCTTCTCGTCGTATTGTTCTTTCCCGGCGGCTTCCTCGGAGCGGCGCTGTCGCGTGAGGCGAATTCGTGATGGACGCGAGCACCAACAACCCGCCCGTCCTCGAAGTCCGCGGCCTCACCAAGCGCTTCGGCGGCTTGACCGCAGTCAAGAACCTCAACCTCGATCTGCGCGCCGGCGAGATTTTCGGCCTGATCGGCCCGAACGGCTCCGGCAAGTCGACCGCGATGAAGGCGATCATGGGGATCGAGCGCCCCAACGCGGGCGAGGTCGTGTTCCAGGGCGAAAACGTCGCCGGTCTGCCAGCGCACAAGATCGCGCGCAAGGGCTTTGGCATGGTGTTCCAGCATTCGCGGCCGCTCAACCGGCAGACCGTGCTTGAAAACATCATGGTCGCGCTGCTGCCCGACAGCCTGTTCATGCTGTTTGCGGACAAGGCGCTGACCGAACGCGCCAAATGGATCGCCAACCGCGTTGGGCTTGGCGCCGTCATGGACCGCCGTCCGCCGACCTTGCCGTTTGCGGATTTGCGCCGGCTGGAACTTGCCAAGGCGATCGCCCGCGACCCCAAGGTGGTGCTGGTGGATGAGCCCTTCGCGGGGCTTGACGCTCGCCGAAGTCGGCACATTCTCCGAACTGATCCGCAGCTTCCGCGACGAAGGCCGCGCGGTGCTGCTGGTGGATCACAACGTCAAGAGCGTCGCGGCTTTGGTCGACCGGGTGCTGGCAATGTATCTCGGCGAAGAAATCGTCACCGGCCGCGCCGACGAGGTGATGCGCAACGAAACGGTGCGGCGGGTTTATCTCGGCGGCGCGATCGAGACATCGGCGCGGCCGGAAACCAGCTTCAAGGACAAGGTTCCGCTGCTGCAGGTGGAAAACGTCAGCGTCTTCTACGGCAAGGCGCAGGCACTGGAGAATGTCTCGATCCACGTCCATCAGGGCGAGTTCGTCTCGGTGGTGGGATTGAACGGCGCCGGCAAGACCACCTTGTTCAATACGATTTCCGGCTTCCTGCCCTACAACGGCGAGATCATCCGCGACGGCGAAAAGCTTCGCGGCGTCAGCCCGGCGCGGATCGCGCGCAGCGGGATCGTGCAATGTCCGGAATCGCGGGAACTGTTCGGCGAGATGAGCGTGCGCGAAAATCTCGATCTCGGCGGCCAGCACCTCGACCGACGATGCGCGCGCAAAGCAGTTCGCCTGGCTGTTCGAGCTGTTTCCGATCCTCAAAGAGCGTCAGGGCCAGATGGCGCAGACGCTTTCCGGCGGCGAGCAGCAGATGCTGGCGATCGGCCGCGCGCTGATGATGCAGCCCAAGATCCTGATCCTCGACGAACCGACGCTGGGGCTCGCGCCTGTCATTCTCGAACAATTGTCCAAGGCACTGGAGCGGCTGCGCCAGACCACGCAGATCACCGTGTTGCTGGGCGAGCAGAACGTCACCTTTGCGCTTCCGCACGCCGACCGGGTGTACGTGCTGGAACATGCGCGGATCGTCTGGGAAGGCGATCCGGGCCGTTTCGCCGCGGAAGCCGGCGCCGGCTATCTCTGATAGCGAAAAAGCGCCTTCAAGCCGACCGTCAATTGGCTCGCGCGTCGCGGAATTGCATCGCCGGGCGTGCGAGCTGCGTCGGGGTTACGTCAGGCAGCACGTCGGTGCCCGTAAACTCCGCCTGTACGGCTTCCGATATCCAGTTGGAGGGAACCGGCTGGATGATCGCGAGAATAAAAAGGACGATCACGAGAAGTACGGGCAACGCAAGAAATCCGATGCCCCATTTCTCGTAGATGCTCTTGTCGCTATTACCTGACTTGTTCAACGAACCGTGCATGGATGCCTCCACTTCAGCGGATGTACCCCATGCCTGCTTAGCGCAGCGCACGCCGGATGAGTGTGACCTGCTTCACATCGGCTTTTCACGCGAAGATGTGCTAGCCAGCTTCGCCGCCGGTTCCCGCGAGCGCCTGAAGCGACTCGAAATCGAGGACAACGATCGCACCATGTTCGAGGCGAACCCAGTTGCGTGCCGACCACGCGCGCAACTGCTTGTTGATGCTTTCACGGGTCATGCCCACCATCTCGCTGATTTCCTGCTGGGTGATCGCGATCGTGCGGCCGCCCTGCGCGGCTTTGTGCCTCTCGGTGAGGCGGATCAGCGCGCTGGCGAGCCGGCCCGGCAGATCCTGAAGGATGATCTGTTCGACCTGGTCGCTGGTCCATCGCAGCCGCCCGCAAAGCAGTTCGATGAACTTCATCGCCAGCGCCGGCTGGCTTCGCACAAAGGGAATGAATTCGCGACGGTCGATGATGAAAACCTCGCAATTGGTGTTCGCGATCGCGTCAGCCGTCCGCTCTCCTCCGTCGAGCAAGGCGATTTCCCCGAAGATCTCGCCGGGTCCGATCAGATTCAGAATCGCGCTGCGGCCATCGGGCGAGGAGATGCTCATCTTCGCGGTACCCGATAAGACCACGTAGAGGCTGTTGCCGGGATCACCTTTGGAATAGATCGTGGCGCCGCGTTTCAGCGAGACCGGCTTGGCGTAGCGGCAGAGCTGGTCGAGTGCCTCGGAATCGAGATCGCAGAAGATCGGATGCCTGCGCAGCACCGCCAGCTTGCTGCTCGGAAACGGCCGAGCTTCCTGCGTTTTATCCTCAGGCACGCCAATCAAATCTCCGAAAAGCGGAGCCGGCATGAGACGGCCCCGAACATGATCATGCTATCATCATATTCGGGCAGAGAATGTGAAGGCCGGATGTCCCGGGGCATTCGCCCATCGGTCTAAATTAACCAAAGATCGCGGCAGGACAAGCGTATTGGGCCTTGCCGGGGGAACTGCCCAAGCCATGCGGCAGAGGGAAAGCGCCCTTGGGAAAGGGCCCATAGACATCTCGGGTTGCGCTTTTTGGCGATATCAATCGCAGGCTGGCCTTGACGGCGCCACCACGGTATCCCCGCCCCACAACGGCGGTGCGCTTCGGGTTCAGCGCCTTTGAGAGGACGCCGTCGGGCGATCCGGCCGGGTCTGATAGTCACCCCAGGCGACCACGCCCGCAAACACCACAAACACCGCCATCACGGCCGCGCTCAGCACCATGGCATCGAAAGGCATCAGGACCTCCTTTGAGTCCCTGCTATCATCCTCGACTCGCCGATCGGTGGTCATTGATTCGGATCAAATCGGAAGCCGCTTTGGAAGCCGGCGGTCCGTCAAGCCGCGGCGAGGGCTTCGACGCGTGCGGGATCCTTCAGGCAGATGCTGCCCGGCATGATTTCAATCACCCCGTCGCGCTCGAGCCTGGTGAAGGTCCGGCTGACCGTCTCGATGGTCAGGCCAAGATAATCGGCGATGTCCTGACGGCTCATCGGCAGCGATACCGCTTGCGACGGCCCGTTGACCCGAGCCAGCCGATCGCGCCAGGTGATCAGGAAGGTCGCCACTTTTTCCTCCGCCGAACGTCGTCCGAGCAGGACCATGTGGTCCTGCGCCTGGCCTAATTCACGGACCGCCAATTCATTGATGCGACGTAACAGGTCAGGCCGGTCCTTGCTGAATCGCGCAAATGCGGATTTGGAGAACTGGCAAAGCGCCACCGGCCCGATGGCGTCGGCGGAGAAGTTATGACGGCTTGAAGCCGCCAGTCCCAGGAAGTCGCCGGGCAGCACAAATCCGATGATCTGCCGGCGGCCGTCGGGAAGCAACTTGTAAAGCCGCATCACGCCATCAAGCAGATTGTAAAAAGACGTCGTCATCTCCTCCTGGGCGAACACGGTCTCGCCCGCTCCGAAATGGACATGGCGCGCCAAATGCGCCAATTCGCGCAAATCGGCCTTGTCGAGGGCCGCGCAAACGCTGAGCCGGCGCACCGCACATTCGGTGCAGGGATGGTCATTCGGCTCGCCCACGACCAGGGACGTCATCATGCCTTGCTCCAGGATGGGCCGCGCTCCGGATACCCCTCTTGCGCGCTGAACCCGCGAATGATGGCATCATATCCCATCGCCCCTATCGGGGTTGATGCAGATCAAGCGATCGGCATCGTCGCAGCCTTATCAAAGCACCTATTGGAATGCCTGCTTTGCATTTCGAAAAAGGCTCCCCGGCGATGCTACGATTTGCCCTGCGCCAAACCCTCGTTGCGCTGCTTGCGACGGCCCCGGCCTGGGCTATGTCGCCGGCCGAGCAGCGCGGCAAGGCCTATGCACACTCCCATTGCGGGCGGTGCCACGCGATCGATCGCGTGAGCAACAGCCCGCTCAGGATTGCGCCGCCGTTTCGGACCCTGCATTTGCGCTACCCGATCGAAACACTGGGCGAAGCGCTCGCGGAGGGCATCTACACCGGTCACGCGGAAATGCCGGCATTCGAGCTCAGTCCCGACCAGATTCACGATCTGCTGTCGTACCTCAAGACGCTCGAATAGGCCCTCTCCCGCTCACAGCAGCTGTACGGTCCAGGCGATCACATCCTTCGCCAACCGCCCGAACGCTTCGTTGAAGGCCGCAACCGCCACCTGGGGCTCGATGTTGTCGACCTTCTGGCTTTGCTCGAACAGCCGGGACGCGACCACCTTTCCATTCTTGTCGACGATTCTCGCCGACAAACCGATCTGCGCCACCGCTTGCGAATCGGTCTCGATCTGGAAACGCCTGACGTCGATCAAGAGCTGGAAGTCGGCCTGGCCGATATCCGTCGCCCGCAACGGTGCGTGCGCAATATCGTAATTCTCGAAGCTCTCGATCAACTTTGCCTGCAGCAGCTTCGGAATGCTGTCGGCCCAGACGAAATCCGCGAAATCCGGATAGTCCTTGACCGGAGAGAACAGCATCCGCTGCGTCTCCAGCATCGCCACCGCCGTTGGCTCTGGAAGCGCCAATTGTCCCTTGATGGCCCTGGCCGGGGCGGCAAAACCCTGTGCCGCGCGCAGGTCGTAGGTGAGCTTCTGCGCCGGCGTACCGCCGCCGGTCATCTTCTCGATACCGGCAACGATGCTGTCGAGCTTGCCGGTGTTTCGCGCGAGCCCTTCGGAGAACACCTTGAAATTGGCGATGGTGTCTTTGAGCGGCTCGGAGTTTTCGCTGAGCACTGAATCGACTTTGCGCAACGCATCGCGGGCCGCCTGCGTCATGCTCTGCCCCGCACCTGGCTCGGCGATCAGCGTCGGCACCTCGCCGATGTTGCCGAGCTGCACGCCGCCCTCCAGCGCGATCACGGGAACGCCGGTCAGGCCCTGGAAGTCCAGACCGACCTTGGTGTCGGCGCGCACCGGCGTATTGGATGCAACCGAGATCGTCGCATTGACACGGCGGGGATTGTCCGGCGCGAGGGCGAGATCCGTCACCTCGCCGACGCGGATGCCGTTGAACAGCACGCCGGCCCCGACCAGGAGTCCCGGCACCGAGCCTTCGAACTGGACATGATAGGTCTTGCGCGGGCCAAGCCCGCCGGTGTTGTTCAGCCAGTACACAAAGCCGAACACGGCGACGATGGTCGCCAGCACGAAGGCGCCGACAACAGCGAAGGGAGCGCGGGTTTCCATACTTTTTCAGCTCGCTCTTGGTTGCAGCATCTGCGAGCGCTTGCCGTGGAAATAGGCCCGCACCCAGGGATGCTCGGATTGAAGGAGTTCGTGCATCGGTCCGATGGCGACGATCTTGCCATCCGCCAGCGCCGCGACGCGATCACATTCGGTATACATGCTGGCGAGATCATGGGTCACCATGAACACCGTCAGCCCCAGTGTCTCTTGCAGTGTCTTGATCAACGCGTCGAACTCGCCGGCCGCGATCGGGTCGAGGCCCGAAGTCGGCTCGTCGAGAAACACGATCGCGGGGTCGAGCGCGAGCGCGCGCGCAAGCGCCACGCGCTTGGTCATGCCGCCCGACAATTCGGCAGGAAACTTGTCGGCATCCTCTGGCGCAAGCCCAACCATTTCGAGCTTGGCGATGGCGATCTCATCCATCAGCGCCTGCGACAGATTGAGATTTTCACGCAGCGGGAACTGGACGTTCTGTCGCACGGTCAATGATGAGAACAGCGCGCCTTGCTGGAACAGGATACCCCATCGCCCCGCCGCGCTCTGGGTGCTGCGATCCGCGCTGCTCCCGATCGCCGCTCCCATCACCTCGATCTCTCCGCTTCGCCGCGGAATGAGCCCGATGATGGTTCGCATCAAGACCGTCTTGCCGCCGCCGGACGCTCCCACCAGCCCGAGAATCTCGCCCCGGCGGACATCGAGCGAGAGATGGTCGATCACGATCTGCCGGCCGAAGCCGACCACCAGATCCTTGACGCGTATCGCGAACTGCGGAGGAGACGCTGCGTCCGGCATCGTCACATTCCGATCGACGCAAAAAACACGGCAAACAGCCCGTCGAGCACGATCACCAAGAAGATCGATTTGACCACCGATGTCGTCGTCTGCTTGCCGAGCGACTCCGCGCTTCCCTTGACGCGCAGCCCCTCGCTGCAGGCGACGATGCCGATCGCCAGCGCCATGAACGGCGCCTTGATGATGCCGACCTTGAAGCTCGTGACCGAGACGGCGTCATGCAGGCGTGCGATATAGATCGCCGGACCCATGTCGCCATAGAGCTGCGCCACCAGCCCGCCGCCATAGAGCGCCGCGATCGATCCGATGAAACTCAGGATCGGCAGAGCGAAAATCAGCGCGAGGATGCGCGGCAGGATCAGAACCTCGACGGGGTCGAGCCCCATTGTGGACAGCGCATCGATTTCCTCGCGCATTTTCATTGAGCCGAGCTCGGCGGTGTAGGCGCTTCCCGAACGGCCGGCGACCATGATCGCGACAATCAACACACCGAGCTCGCGCAACACCAGAATGCCGACCATGTCGACGACGTAGGAATCGGCGCCGAATTTGCGGAAATGGAAGAAACCCTGCTGAGCGATGATGGCGCCGATCAGGAAGGTGATCAGCATCATGATCGGGATCGCCTGAAAGCCGACCCTGTAAAGCTGATAGACCAGCGACGTCAGCCGCAGCGATCTCGGCCGCCGCAACACGCCAATAAGCGCCAGAAACAGCGAACCCAGCATCTGCAGGAACACGCTGATGTCTTCCCTCGCCCCGATCGTGCTGCGGCCGATGTCGTTCAACCTGGCGACAACAGGGTTGAGTGCCGGAATGGGAACCGGATTGCGACGATTGACCTGACGCACTTCCGCGATCAGGCCGGCATAATTGTCGGCAACGCCGACGATCTCGGCGCGATGGCCGGAAGCCGTCGCGCGCCGCGATATTTTCTCAAGCAGCCAGGCGCCGAGCGTATCGAGCTCGCGCACGCCGGCCATATCGAGTTTAACCGCCTTGGCCCGTTCGAGCTCACCCGCGACCGAATTGGAAAGGACCTCAAGCGTCGCGGCATGGGCCGCGGTCCAGGCCCCGCCCGGACGCAGTTCAAGTACATCGCCTGACGGCGTGGCGGTCAACAGAGGGGATGAAGTCAAGATTTGTGTTCCTCTTCAACATAATGGCTATCTCTAGGCGCTGGCAGCCGCCCTCAACTTGACCTGCCTCAAGGCCGACACCGGCCTCCCATAGTTGACGCAAATCAAGTGTGACAAAAGGGTGCCCACCTAAACTTCTTGATACGAGACAACAAAGGTAAGGCCGATGTTTGATTCCGGGGAACTGAATGACGAGTTACAGGCCCTCAAAAGCGAGGTATCGCGGCTGCTCAACGCAGGCGGCGAAGCGATTTTCGACGCTTCAAGGGTGCACGCGGAGGCGCTCTCGGACCAGATCAAGGCCGCGCTGAACGAGCTCGGCGAGACCTTGAGCGAACAGGAGGAGCGGCTCGGGGATATCGTCTCCGAGCGGCCCATCACGACGCTTGCGTCGGCTTTCGCGCTCGGGGTCGTTGTCGGCTTCATGTTGAGGAGACACTAGGGTGAATACGGAGAACGTCGTCAAACATCTGCGTGTGCTCTGGCGCACCGACCGGATCATCGCCGATATCCGGCTGAGACATATGATTGTCGGCCTTGGGATTCGGGCGTTCGCCGCGCTGATTGCGGCCTTCGGTCTCCTGATGCTGGAACTGGCGGCCTATTTTGCGCTGGTTCAGGCCTGGAGCGCGATTTACGCCGCGGCGATTCTCGGCGTGGCCAATTTCGTGATCGCAGCGATTCTTTTTGCGATCGCCGCACGACCGCCTTCGGGGCGCGAACTGGAGCTTGCGAATGAAATTCACACCGCCTCCGTCGATGCGCTGCAGATCGAGGCGCGTGCGTTGCAGTCGCAGGTATCCGGTGCAATCCACAATCCCCTGCACGGCATTCTGCCGGCGATGATGATTCCGCTGATCACCATCATCATCAAAAGTCTGAAAAAACATCCTGCTTCCGCGACAAGTGCGAAGACAACCGCGCCCGAACAGAAATGATCCTGCTTGCGGGTGAGTTCATGATCTCATCCTGAGAAGGCGCGAACGCCGTCTCGAAGGATGAGGCCCGACACGAGCCTCACAACTTCAGCCTCACATCGCAAATGCCCGGATCGACCGGATCGGTCTTGATCTCGAAGCCGAGGTTCCGGCACATCTCCAGCATGATCGCATTTTCCTGAAGCACGTCGCCCGAGATCATTTTGAGACCCTCGGACCTCGCATATTCGATGATCAGCTGCATCAAGGCCCAGCCGAGCCCCCTGCCCTTGAGATCGGATCGAAGCAGGATGGCGTATTCGCCGTTCTCGTAAACCGAGTCCGAGTGGATTCTCACCACGCCGACCAGTTCGCCGGCAGACTTCGTCGAACGCGACAAAAGCCATTGCGCGAGCATAGTCGAGCTGGGTCAGCCGCGCGATGAATTCGTGGGTGAATTCCTTCATCGGGGCGAAGAAGCGCAGCCGCAAATCCTGGCTCGTGACGTGTTTCAGGAACCCATGAAGCTGCGGCTCGTCCTCGGGCCTGATCGGGCGGACAAAGACCCGCCAGCTGTCCTTGACCTCGATATGACGCTGCCATTGCGACGGGTATGGCCGCACGGCAAAATTGGCCGGGCCGGAACCTGCGAATTTCCGCGCCACCTTTCCTACCGCGATCCGCGCATCGACCGCCAATACGCCATTCTCGTCCGCCAGCAGCGGATTGATGTCGAGCTCGCGAATTTCGGGAATATCGGCGGCCATCTGCGCGATCTTGACCAGAACCGTTTCCAGCGCGTCCTCCTTAACCGCGGGCACATCCCGATAGCCGTGCAACAGCCGCGAAACGCGGGTGCGCTCGATCAGGCCGCGCGCCAGTTGCAGATCGAGCGGCGGGAGCGCCAGCGCCTTGTCGTTGATGATCTCGACTGCCGTGCCGCCGCGGCCGAACACCACGACCGTGCCGAAGGTCGGATCGTCGGCGAGGCCGAGGATGAGTTCCCGCGCCTTGGGCCGCACCACCATCGCCTGCACGATCACGCCGGCGATCCGCGCCTCGGGCCGAAGCACCTTCGCCCGCGTGATGATGTCGGCGGTGGCCGCACGCACGGCCTCCGGCGTGGTGAGGTTGAGCACCACGCCGCCGACATCGGACTTATGCACAATGTCGCGCGACATGATCTTGAGCACCACGGTTGCGCCTTGCGCGAACAGGTTTTTGGCGTGGGCGACCGCTTGCTCTGCATCGGCCGCGGCAAAAGTCGGCACCATCGCGATGCCATAGGCGTCAAGCAGCCGCTTGATCTCGATCGGGTCGAGCCATTGGCGGCCGTCGGCAAGGGCTGTGGCAACGATGCCGCGCGCCGCTTCGATATCGGGCGCGAAATCGCTCGGCATCGCCGGCGGAACCTGTGCCAGCGCCGCTATCACCTCGCGGTGCCTGACCAGATACATGAAGCCGCGGACGGCGTCGTCCTCGGTGGGGTAATTGGGAATGCCGGCACTGCTCAGCATGTCGCCGATCTTCTGGTCGGCGCCGACCCAGGTGGCGAGCACCGGCTTGGCCGCCTTGCCGTGCTGCTCGCGGTATGTCCTGACCATACCGGTCACGGTCGCTGCGATCTCGTCGGCCGGCGCGATCGCGGTCTGGACATTCATGACCAGGATCGCGTCGTTGTTGGGGTCCGCCAGCAAGATTTCCAGCGCCGCCGCGTAGCGCGCCGAATCGGCATCACCGACGATATCGACGGGGTTTGATCCGGACCATGTCGGCGGGAGAACCGCATTGAGCTTTTCGCGGATCTCCGGCGTGATCGCTGCCGGGATTCCGCCGAGCTCGCAAAGCGCATCGACCGCGAGCACGCCGACGCCGCCGCCATTGGTCAGGATCGCAAGCCGCTTTCCCGGAGGCGAACCCACCCGCCCCAGCGTCTCGGCGCAGTCAAACAATTCGCGAAGATCGGACACCCGCAGCACGCCGGCGCGACGAAATGCGGCATCGTACACCGCATCCGAGCCGGCGAGCGCCCCGGTATGCGTGGCCGCCGCCTTCGCCCCCAGTGCCATGCGGCCGGACTTGACGACGACGACCGGCTTGACCCTCGCTGCGGCGCGCGCCGCGGACATGAATTTGCGGGCATCCTTGACCGCCTCGACATAGAGCAGGATCGCGCGCGTCCGGCCATCGAGCGCAAAATAATCGAGGAGATCGGCGATATCGACGTCGAGCTGGTCGCCGATGGAAATGATCGCGGAAAAACCCACCGCGCGCTGCGCGGCCCAATCGACCATGCCGGTAGCGATTGCGCCCGATTGGGAGATCAGCGCGAGATTTCCGGCAAGGGGCATATGCGCGGAGAAGCTGGCATTCAGGTCCACACCGGGCATCAGGATACCAAGGCAATTTGGACCGATAAGCCGCATGCCGTATTTGCGCGCGGCGCGGTCGGCGGCCTCGGCGAGTGATCCGCCGCCGTGGCCAAGCCCGGCCGGGATGATCACCGCGCCGGCGGCGCCGAGTTTTCCGGCCTCCTCGATCAGACCAGGCACGGTCGCGGCCGGTGTCGTGATCACCACAAGCTCGGGAACGAACGGCAATTGGCCGAGGCTCTTGACGGCGGCAACGCCGTCGATCTCCGCATAATGCGAATTCACCAGGCCGAACTCGCCCTTGAACTTCGCGTTGCGGATATTGCGCAAGACCGAGCGGCCGACGGAGCCCTTGCGCGGACTTGCCCCAACCAGTGCAAGCGAGCGCGGCGCGAGCAGATTTTTCAGACGATAAGTTGACATCGGGCCTTCTATGCCAGCAGGGATTTGATTGCGCTAGCGCGACATCATAACCCAGCAGGGTGGCCGCCCGATGACGGTTTTGGTGGCACCACCCCAGACAATTTCGTTGAGGCGGGAGTGGCGGTATGCGCCCATGACGAGAAGGTCGATTCTGTTTTTGCTGACATAGGCCTCGAACACCTTCCCGACCGAACTGCCCTCGATCTTGACCGTCTCGAACGTCGCGTTGATTCCGTGTTCCCTGAGATGGCGCACGAGGGCGGTTCCGGATTCCGTCTCGGCTTGCGTCTTGTCATCGGTTGCGGTGAAGACACGCACCTCAGCGGCTTGCTGAAGCAATGGCAGGGCGTCAGCCACCGCACGCGCGGCCGGCGCGGTATGATCCCACGCGATCGCGACACGATCAAAGGCAACGGCGAGTTCGCTCGCCCTTTCCTCCGGGCAGATCAGGATCGGCCGGCCCGATTCGAAAATCAGCCGCTCCAGGATCTTTTCGGAGCGGCTGTCGTCCGGCTTGACCGGAACCAGCGACAAATCCGCAAGCCGCGCTGGATTTACGAAATTCGCAGGAATGTCCGCTAAAGAAAACCGGCTGATCCGCTGTTCGTTGCGAACACCAAAACGGTTCGCCGCGGCATCGAACGCCTTCAACAGGCCGCGCGCATCCGACACGCTACGCACGGCCGCAGCCGCTTCGGCATTTTCGATATCGGAGGAAATCACGACCTTCGGCCGGACCAAAATATCTTCTTCCACCGCGATCGCGGTGACCCGGGCCCCGAAATCGCCGGCAACCGCGCTGCATTTCTCGATCGCGGCAATCGTCGCCGCATTGGGCTCACCGGTCAGCGGCAAGAGAATATCCTTGATCGCCATTGGGGCTCTCCTTTGGCTGTCAGCGTAGAGCCCCGGCGCAGGGCGGTGTTGATCTCGGTCAAATCTGGGAAACCGTGGGATGGTCTTGATTGCGGTGAAGACTTTGCTCACTTTCAGCTGTACTTAATGAGAATTGCGGGGCCGCCGGTCGTTTGGAGAAGTGTCATGCGTGCGATGGTGTTACTGGCGCCGGGCGCGCCCCTGCAAATGCAGGAGCGCCCCGATCTCCTCCCCGGCGACGGAGAGATCCGTGTCCGGGTGAGCGCGTGCGGCGTGTGCCGTACCGACCTTCACGTCCTCGATGGTGAATTGCCCGACATCAGATATCCCATCATCCCCGGCCACGAAATCGTCGGCCGTGTCGACCTGCTCGGCCCCGGCGTCACCACGCACCGCCTTGGCGACCGCGTCGGAATCCCCTGGCTTGGTTACACCTGCGGGGTCTGCCGCTTCTGCAAGGAGGGCATGGAAAATCTCTGCGACCGTCCGCTTTTCACCGGCTATACGCGGGATGGCGGCTTTGCCACGCACACCATCGCAGACAGCCGCTATGCCTTCCCGCTCGGCGAAGAGGGCGACGACGTCTCGATCGCACCGCTGTTGTGCGCCGGCCTGATCGGCTGGCGCTCGCTGGTGATGGCAGGCGATGCCAAGCGGCTTGGTATCTATGGCTTTGGCGCTGCCGGGCATATCGTTGCCCAGGTCGCGCGCTGGCAGGGACGCACGGTTTACGCCTTCACCCGATCGGGCGACACCGAGGCGCAGGAATTTGCCCGCAAATTGGGCGCGACCTGGGCCGGCGCATCCGACCAGATTCCCGACGCTCCGCTTGACGCGGCCATCATCTACGCGCCGGCCGGAGAATTGGTTCCGGCGGCGCTGCGCGCGGTGCGCAAGGGCGGCAGGGTGGTATGCGCCGGCATCCACATGAGCGACATCCCGAGCTTTCCGTACCATCTGCTCTGGGAAGAACGGCAACTGGTGTCGGTTGCCAATCTCACCCGCCAGGACGGACTGGATTTCCTGAAAGTTGCACCAAAGGCCGGAGTGCGGACGCAGACGACCCCGTTCCCGCTTGCTGAAGCCAATGACGTCCTGAGGAAATTGCGGACCGGGCAAATCCTTGGCGCGGCCGTTCTCAAGCCCTAAGGTCGACTCCCGCATGGCAGCTTCAATTCCGTCCGAATCCGACATGCAGGAACGCGTGTTCGCTTACCTCGCGGACCCCGCAACGCATGCGCAAGTCAAGCGGATCGACACCCATGGCGCCTCGGTTTTTCTCGAGGGCAAGCGTGCCCTGAAGATCAAGCGCGCCGTGCGTTTCCCCTTCCTGGATTATTCGACGCTCGAGAAGCGAAAAGCCGCCTGCGAGGAGGAGATCGCCGTCAATCGCGCTTTCGCGCCCCAGATCTATCGCCGCGTGGTGCCGATCACGCAAGATGACGACGGCACGCTTGCGATCGACGGCGGCGGCGCGCCGGTCGAATTTGCCGTGGAAATGACCCGCTTCGACGAGCAGCGGACCTTCGATCATCTGGCGCAGGCCGGTCCGCTCGACCCGGCGCTCATCGGCGCGGTCGCGGAGGCGATCGCGGCCTCCCACGGCAAAGCCCCGCTTGCACCGGCGGAGCCTTGGATCCGTTCCATCCCCGGCATCATTGAAGGCAATAACACCGCGTTCCGGAAAGCGGCTTGCTTTCCGACCGATGAGATCGAGGATCTCGCGCAAGCCTCGGCTGCCGCGTTCTCCCGGCTTGCCGGGTTGCTCGAACGGCGCGGTCGGCAGGGATATGTGCGGCGTTGCCATGGCGACTTGCATTTGGCGAATATCGTGCTGATCGAACAACAGCCCGTGCTGTTCGATGCCATCGAATTCGATCCGGTGATCGCCTCGGTCGATGTGCTCTACGATCTTGCCTTCGCAATCATGGATTTCCTGCGCTACGACCGGCCCGCCGCCGCCAATGCGCTGTTGAACGATTATCTTTCGCTAACGGGCGTCGACAATCTCGACGCGCTCGCGGCACTGCCGCTTTTCATGTCGCTGCGATCGGCGATCCGCGCCCATGTGCTGCTTGCCCGCGTCGATCGCAATTCGCGCGACAAGGCAGACGTCATGCAATCGGCTCGTGCCTATTTCGGGCTCGCGCGCGCACTGATCCACCCCTCGCCGCCGGCGCTGGTGGCGATCGGAGGGCTGTCGGGGACCGGAAAATCAGTCCTGGCGCGCGCGCTCGCCCCTCTCATCAAGCCGCAGCCCGGCGCCATCGTGCTGCGCACGGACGTCTTGCGGAAACAGTATTTCCGGATCAAGGAAACCGACCGGCTGCCGGAAGATGCCTACCGCCCCGAGGTGACCGAGAAGGTCTATGAAACCCTCTCGCGGCGCGCGACGCATGTTCTGGCTCAGGGCCATTCCGTCGTGGTCGATGCGGTATTCGCAAATGAAACCGAACGCGCTGCGATCGCCTCCGTCGCGCGCACGCTCAGCATTCGATTTTCCGGCATTTTTCTGGTAGCTGATCTGGCGACCCGACAACAGCGCGTGGGCCGCCGACAAGCCGATGCATCCGACGCCACGCCGGAGATTGCCGGGCTTCAGGAAAAATATGACATCGGTGCGATCGACTGGGCGAAGGTGGACGCCACGGGGACGCCGGAGCAGACCTTGAAGCAATGCCTTCCCTTTGTCGCGCAGAGGGAAGCGCGCTGACTTTTGCCCCACCGGAGATTGCCAAGCAGGTCCAAGAAAAAGGCACGTAGTCGATATGGTTTTGCCGGCATCACCGAAACCAGCAAGCAAGGGCCCGCCACCGATCAGCGCCGCGATGACGTGCGAGACAGCGTTTCGGACGATTGCCGGCCAATACCTCAGGGAATTGACGGCGCATCATCGGGCGACGTGCGCCGGCAATGCCGACGCCTTGCACGAAATGCGCGTCGCGTTGACGCGCCTGCGGACCAGTATCGCCTTCTTCCGCCAATGGTGGCGGGGCCGCAAGAGAAGCGGCTCGCGGATGAATTGAAGTGGCTGAACGCCCATCTCGGCGCCGTGCGCGACCTCGACGTCGCAATCGAGCGGTTGATGAAGGCGACAAACGAGACGTCCGCAGGCCGACTAGTCAAACGATGGCTGCGGGAGCGCGCCGATAGCCAGCGGCATCTGACGCGGGCCCTTCGCTCGGCCAGATATCAGCGTCTGATCAAGAGCATCTCCCGCTGGATCGAGAAGGGCGCCTGGTCGACGAACGGCGGAACGCAAGCCGCCCGACGGCGCGCCTGCCGCTTCAACGAACATAGCGCGCGCAAATTGACTGCGATGGCAGAAAAAACTGATCAAGAAGAGCCGCAAGCTGCAAGAATATCGGCGCCAAAAAGCGGCATCGGCTGCGTCTGCTGAACAAGAGGCTCGGCTATGCCATCGAAATTGTCGCGAGATCTGGTTCCGGACGACGAGATTTCGAACCAGCAGGCGATGCTGAAGGTTCTGCGCAAGGCGCAGACGGTCTCTCGGCCAGTTGAACGACGATGCAGAGGTGCCAGTCGCTTGCGGCTACGCTCGGGCAAAGCGAGCGCCGCCGCATCGGAGCTGCTCCTCGGCCCCAAGCGCGAAAAGCGACTGATGCGCGCGGCGGCCGTCGGCCTACGAGAAATTCGCTGCAAGCTGGTAGGACCGCTGCGGGTCTTAGTTGAAACGCTTCAGAGATGGACGTAGTCGCCGGGTGCATCGGGCAGATTATCTGACTTCGCCGACCGACGCCCATCCGCGGCGGCTCGCAAGGCTCGCCGGATTGCGCGGTCAGCCACCGCGTCCATTCCGGCCACCATGAACCCTCGACCCGTGGCGCCGCCTTCAGCCATTCGTCGGGACCGACATAGGGAGCATCCTTCTTCTTGGTGCTCACCTGATAGCTGTGTCCCGCCTCGCCGGGCGGCGCCACGATGCCCGCATTGTGTCCGCCGCTGGTCAGAAGATAGGTGACGTCGGCGTCGACCTGATAGTTGATCTTGTAGGTGGACTTCCAGGGTGCCACGTGGTCGCGAACCGTGCCGACCACGAACATCGGCGCGTGAATATCCGACAGCGCAATCGGCTTTCCCTCGACGAGATAGCGGCCCTCGGCGAGGTCGTTGTGGAGGAACAGCTTGCGCAGATATTCCGAATGCATCCGGTATGGCAGGCGCGTGGCGTCGGCGTTCCAGGCCATCAGGTCGCTCGGCGGCGCCCGTTCTCCCATCAGATAGTCATGCGCGATCCGCGACCAGATCAGGTCGTTCGAGCGCAGCAACTGGAAGGCACCCGCCATTTGCGTGGTGTCGAGAACGCCGCGCTCCCACATCATGTCTTCGAGAAACGCGACCTGGCTTTCGTTGATGAACAAGGTCAGCTCACCGGCTTCGGTGAAATCGGTTTGCGCGGCGAGCAGGGTGATCGACTTCAGCCTGTCGTCTCCGTCGCGCGCCATCGTCGCAGCCGCGATCGACAGCAACGTTCCGCCCAGGCAATAGCCGAGCGCATGGATCTGACGGCCGGGCACGATGTCGCCGATGGTCGCGACCGCGGCTTCCACGCCAAGGCTGCGATAGTCGTCGAAGGCGATATCGCGATCGGCCGGGACCCGGATTGCGCCAGGAGATCATGAACACGGTGAAGCCCTGATCGGTCAGGAACTTCACCAGCGAATTGTGCGGCGACAGATCGAGAATGTAGTATTTCATGATCCAGGCCGGCACGATCAGGATCGGCTCCGGATGTACCTTGCCGGTCGACGGATAGTACTGGATCAGCTCGATGAGCTTGTTGCGGTACACCACCTTGCCGCGCGACGTCGCCACGGTCTTGCCGACCACGAATTCCTTGTCGTCCTGCGGCTTGCCGGCGGAGAGCAAGAGCATCAGGTCGCTGAGCCAGTTCTGCCAGCCGAAAACGAAATTCTCGCCGCCGCTCTGGAACGCCTTCTGCAGCACTTGTGGATTGGTGGCGGCAAAATTGGAAGGTGCGCAACATGTCGAGCAGCTGCCGCATCGAGAACTCGACGATCGCCTCGTTCTGCGGCGACACGCCGCGCACGCCCGTGGTCGCATTGTGCCACCACTGCTCCGTCAGCAGAAAAGCCTGTGCGAGCAGATTGAACGGCGGGCTTTCCCATTCCGGTTTGGCAAAGCGCCGATCCTGCGGCTTCGGCTTGATCAGGGACCACGGCCCCTGATCGGGCGAGAAAAAATGCAGCGCGGATTCGAGGAACTGCCGCGCGCTGCTCATCGCGTCCTGGGCGATGTCCATCCGCCGCTGCGGTGCCGCCGCCAGATGCGAGGCCCAGTCGATATAGGCCAGCGACAGCGCGACCGGCGATACGCCGCCGGTCAGGCCGGCCAACATCGCATGAAGCGCGCGGTCCGCCGGATAAGCTTCCGGCTGCCTGCGGCTTGCGTTTCCGGCACTGCCTGCAACGCCACCCTTGTCCACGGCGACGGCAGTGCGGTCATGAGATGGCAGCATGGGCGGGACAAGGCAACACAGCTGCTTCAGCCACCGGCAGGGTCGATATCGGCTGCATGGAATTCATCTCTTTTCATTGTCTCGGCTGCGATGACTGGACTGCAAATCCATGACAGCTCAACGACAGAATCAGGCCTGCTGCCGGTTGGCCAGCAAATTCGAGACGGCGTCGAGCATCCGCTGGCCATGTTTGAACAACCTCTCGCTGTCGCGGCGGAGGAAATCAATCTGATGCTGGCTGCATTCCCGGTACATCGTCCCCAAATCCTTGACCGAATGCGATCCGGCGATTTTCGAGACGAATTCGGACAACAGATGCGTTTCGGTTCGCGCCCGATCGAGCATCTCGTTGCTGGCAAATACCTCTTGCTCGAGCAGCATCTTTTGCGCACCGAACAAGAAATCCAGGGCGCTCTTGTTCGCCTTGGTAAATCGTGCCGCCGCATCAGCCGCCATCGGCTCAATAACAGGGTTCATTCCGCAGCGCTTCTGGCATAACAAACCTCCGAATTATGATTTGTTTGATGGATACCCCGTCTTCGCGAGGCGGCATTGAGCTGCATCAAGTCGGGGCGGCCGGCGGGCTTGACTTGGGTCAAAACACCTTCCGCCGGCTAGACTAGGGTTTTATTATTAGTTTTAATCTTGAGCCCTTCGGAGCCTTGCCCATGCGCGCCCATCAAATCATGACCCGGCCGGTCATATCACGTCACGCCAGAGACCACGATCGTCGAGGCCGCCAACACCATGCTGCAGAAGCACGTCAGCGGCCTTCCGGTACTGGATGCCGCCGGCAAGCTGGTCGGTATCATCTCGGAGGGTGATTTCATTCGCCGCAGCGAGATCGGTACGCAGCGCAAACGCGGCCGATTCCTCAAATTCATCCTGGGTCCCGGGCAAGGAAGCGTCCGATTTCGTTCACGAACACGGCCGCAAGGTCTCCGAGATCATGACGACCGAACCGCTTCTCACGGTCAACGAAGAAACGACGCTGGAGCAGATCGTCGCGCTGATGGAGAAGAACGGCGTCAAGCGCGTGCCGGTCATGCGCGAAGACAAGGTCGTCGGCATCGTGACGCGCTCCAACCTCCTGCAGGCCGTGGCGAGCCTCGCCCGCGATTTCCCCGATCCGACCGCGGACGATGATCACATTCGCAACCGCGTCATCGATACGCTGGCGAAACAGGATTGGTGCCCGTTCGGCCTCAGCGTCGTCGTGCGCGACGGCATCGTGCATCTCTCGCGGCGTCATCACCGAGGAACGCTCACGGAAGGCCACCATTGTCGCCACGGAAAACATCACGGGAGTAAAGAAGGTTCACGACCATCTGTGCTGGGTCGACACCATGTCCGGAATGTATCTGAACTCTCCGGAGGACGAGGGCTACGCCGAGGCGAGCTGATCGCTCGCCCCTTCCCTTGCTGCCTGTGCTTCGATCAGCGCGGCACCACCGCGGTCGCCTCGATCTCGACCCTGGCGGCCTTTTCAACCAGGCGCACGACCTGAACCAGCGCCATCGCCGGATAATGCGCGCCGAAGATTTCGCGATAGATCTGGCCGAGCGTCTTCAGGCTGGCCAGATACTCCTCCATATCGACAACGTACCAGGTCAGGCGCACAAGATGTTCGGGCCGCGCGCCGCCTTCGGCGAGGATGGCGGAAATGTTGCTCAGGGTCTGGCGGACCTGGGTGACAAAATCCTCATGCAAGTGGCCTTGCGGGTCCCAGCCGATCACGCCGCCGGTCACGACGAGGCGGCCGTCGGCGGCCATGCCGTTGGCGTATCCCTTTGGCGCCGGCCAGCCGCTCGGTTGCAGAAGCTGCGGGCCCGCGGACGGAGCCTCGTCCTTCGTCACCGGCCGGACGGCCAGGTTGGGACCTTTCGCTGGATTCACTGACAGTTCTCCTTCCCGCTTCATTCGGCCGCCAAGCCTGCCGACGCGGCGCCCGCTTGCGCCATCTGCCGCAGGGCAAATCGCTTCAGCTTTCCGGTTTCCGTCTTCGGCAACTGGGCGACGAATTCGATCGCGCGTGGATATTTATAGGGCGCGATCTCGCGCTTGACGTGGTCCTGCAACTCGGCCGTCAGCGCGGCATCACCTGTTATTCCCGGCGTCAGAACCACATAGGCCTTGACGATCGATGCCGCGCGCTTCGTCGGGCGACGCCGACCACGCCGCATTCGGCGACCGACGGATGCCTCAGCAACGCCGCCTCGACCTCGGGGCCGGCGATGTTGTAGCCGGAAGAAATGATCATGTCGTCCGATCGCGCCACGAAGCAAAAGCGGCCCTGCTCGTCGCGGACGAAAGTATCGCCGGTCAGATTCCAGCCATTGCGCACATAGTTCGATTGCCTGCTGTCGGCGAGATAGCGGCATCCCGTCGGACCGCGGACCGCGAGCTTGCCCACGGTGCCCGGCGGCAATTCGTTCATGTCCTCGTCGACGATCTTCGCCTCGTAGCCGGAGACCGGGCGCCCCGTCGTTCCTGCGGCGGCATCGCCGGCACGGTTGGTGATGAAGATATGCAGCAATTCCGTAGAGCCGATTCCGTCGAGGATCGTCTTGCCGGTCTTGCGGGTCCAGCTTTCGAACACCGGCGCCGGCAAGGTCTCGCCGGCCGAGACCGCAAGACGCAAGCGACGACAGATCGGCGCCCTGGTCCATCGCTGCCATCATCGCGCGATACGCGGTCGGCGAGGTGAAGCAGATCGTGGCCTTGTAGGTTTCGATGATCTTGACCATCTCGGCGGGCGCCGCGTTTTCCAGCAGCGTCGCGGTTGCGCCGAACCGCAACGGAAAGATCGCAAGCCCCCCAAGACCAAAGGTGAAGGCCAGCGGCGGAGAGCCGACGAAGACGTCATCCGCCGTGACGTTGAGAACTTCCTTCGCATAGCCATCGGCGATGATCAGGAGATCGCGATGGAAATGCATGGTCGCCTTTGGCTCGCCCGTGGTGCCGGAGGTAAATCCGAGCAAGGCGACATCATCGCGGCCGGTCTTGACGGCGTCGAACCGGACCGGCTTGTTCAGCGCCACGCGGTCGAGCTCGGCATCATGGTTTGAGGTGCCGTCAAAATTCACGACCTGCTTGAGGAATTTGCTGGTCTTGGCGCAGGCGACGAGCTCATCGGCGATACGGCTGTCGGTCAGCGCCAGCGCGATTTCCGCCTTGTCGACGATCTTGGCGAGCTCGCCGGCGCGCAGCATCGGCATGGTGTTGACGACGACGGCACCGGCCTTCGTGGCACGCAAGCCACGCGGCGACCAGCGCCGGATTGTTGCCGGAGCGGATCAGGACGCGGTTGCCGGGCTTGACGCCGTAATTCTCGATCAACGCATGGGCAAGGCGGTTCGACCAATCGGCCAGTTCCTTGTAGGTGCGCTGGCGGCCATTGCCGATCAGCGCGATGCGATCGCCTAGCCCCTTCTCGACGATCCGGTCGGTGAGTTCGACCGCGGCGTTGAGATATTCAGGATATTTGAACTCCGGCCGGTCGAGCAGCACGGCCGGCCATTGATCGAACGGCGGAAGGTTTCGCCGGGTAAAGTCATCGACGTGACCGGTTGGGCCAAGCGATGGGCCAGGGGATGGCTCGAGCGATGCGCCAAGGCTGGGATTTCCACCTGACATGTCCATCGTCCCTCGTTTCGGGATGAAAGGCGTAAAGAGCAATTCCGTCTCGCAGAGGAGCTCTCACGGAAACATTTTATACTTAAAGTAATTCGGCGCAATAGCCCAATTTAGGCCCGTCCTACACTTTTTTGGAACTGTTTACCGCCCCGCCAGCTCCTTCAGGCGCAACACCGTTGGCGAATTGGGATCGGAAAGCGGCGCAATCGCGGTGAAGTGGTTGGCTCCGGGAACCGTGCCGAACCGTGTCGCAACGCCGGCCCTGCCCCAGAGCTCGACAATGGTCCGGCTTTGCCGGAAATACTCCGCGCTTTCCGCCTCCCCCACCACCGCGTCCAGGCTGCCGCGTGCCGGCGGACGCCAGAACAGCGGGCTTGCGGCCTTAGCCGTCGTCTCGTCCAGACCCAGCGCCTTGTTGATCGAGGTATCGATCAGCGGCAAAAGATCGAACAGGCCGGAAATTGCGTAGGCCGCGATCACGAGGTCTGGAGGCAGCGAAGCGTCGAACGCCTTCCAGTCGGTCGCCAGCATGCAAGCCGCCAGATGCCCGCCGGCGGAATGGCCGCTGATGACAAGCCGCTGCCCAAGCCGAGCCAGTTCGCGCGTTGCCGTTCGCATCTGGCCGATGATCGCGTCGATCGTGACATTGGGACAAAGATCGTAGCTGGAAATGGCAACGCCGACGCCATGGGCGTTCAGTCCGCAAGCGAGGTGACTGAAGGATGAGCCGTCGAGCGCCTGCCAGTAACCGCCATGAATGAAGACGACGATCGGGCCATTGCCGTTGCCCGGGAAGAAATCGATGATTTGACGCGCGGAGGGCCCGTAAGCGATCGCGCGAGGAGGATGGCCCTCGCGATAGAGCGCTGCATCCTTCGCCCATCCTGCGATCAATGCCGGGTTTTCGGGAACCCGCGCCCGGTTGTTGTATTCGACCTCATAGTCGATGCCGGACACGGCTTACCTTGACGCCCTTTTTTGCGCGGACTTCTGTGCGGAAGCCTTGGTCTTGGCGAGCAGCCGCATCAATTCGCGGACGTCCTTCGGCGATAGATCGGAGAACATGTCGGCGATCCAGGTCTCGTGCTCGGCCGCCATCCGGCGAAATTCGGCGCGGCCGGCCTTGGTCAGCCGTATCACCTGGACCCGCCGGTCGGTATCCGACGTTCGCCGGTCGAGATGACCGGACTCGACGAGCCGTTCGACGAGGCCCGTGACGTTGCCGTTGCTGACCATCATCCGCTTCGAAACATCGGACAGCGTCATCCCCTCGGGCACCTTGTCGAGCTGGGCCATCAGGTCGAAGCGCGGCAACGTGACGCCGAAGCGCTCGCGCAGCCGGCTGCGGACCTCGCCCTCGATCAGGGTCGTGCAGGTCAACAGCCGAAGCCACAGCCGAAGCTCGTTGCCGTGATCTTCGGGCAGCTCGACGGCCTTGGTCTCGGAATCAAGCATCATGGTCGCAATCTTACCTGCCTTGAGCCGGCCGCGACGGCCATAAGACCGCCAATTCGGCATGGAGCGGGCGTCCGGCCCGTTATTTTGACCTTCAAATAATTCGGGGCGCCCTGCAAGTCAAAACGCGGACCCCCGGGGCCGGCCCGCGGGCCGCCGTACGAATTTCTTTAGGTTTCAAACAATTGGCGCGTCCCTTGCATGTTGCTATGGTTGCCCGCCGGTCGCGTTTTCGGTCAGGACTTTAGTTTTCGGCTGCGTTGCTTGCCGCGAACACCGTCATCAGAATAAGCTGCCCGGAACAAAGGACCGAGGACCCAGGTGAGGAAAACGGCCGCGACTGGCCGATCAGGAGGAAGTCATGAAACAGCAGTTGAGGTTGGCGGGACTGGCGGCCCTGTTGGGGATCATCGCCAATCCGGCGGTCGCGGACGAGAAACTCAAGATCGGCGTGATCGTGACATTGTCGGGTCCGGCGGCCGCGCTCGGCGCGCAGGTCCGCGACGGCTTCGCGCTCGCGGTCAAGGACCTCGGCGGCAAGATGGGCGGCCGGGATGTCGAAGTCGTGGTGGTTGACGACGAACTCAAGCCGGACGCCGCCGTCACAAAGGTCAAGGGCCTGCTCGAACGCGACAAGGTCGATTTTGTCGTGGGACCGATCTTCTCCAATATCCTTCAGGCCATCCACAAGCCGGTGACGGATACCAAGACCTTCCTGATCAGCCCGAACGCCGGCCCCTCGAGCTATGCCGGCAAGAACTGCAGCCCGTTCTTCTACGTCACCTCCTACCAGAACGACCAGGTACACGAGATCCTCGGCAAGGTGGCGCAGGACCGCGGCTACAAGCGCGTCTATGTGATGGTTCCGAACTACCAGGCCGGCAAGGATTCGGCGGCCGGCTTCAAGCTCGACTACAAGGGAGAAGTCGTCGAGGAGAGCTACGTGCCGCTGGGCACGCTGGATTTCCAGGTCGAATTATCCAAGATTGCCTCGCTCAAGCCTGACGCCGTATTCGCCTTCATTCCGGGCGGCATGGGCGTCAGTCTCGTGAAGCAGTACAGGCAGGCGGGCCTTGCCGACAAGATTCCGGTGCTGTCGGCCTTCACGGTCGATGAATCGACGCTGCCGGCGCAGCAGGATGCGGCGGTCGGCATGTTCGGCGGCGCGGACTGGGCGCCCGATCTCAACACCCCGCAAAGCAAGAAATTCGTCGCCGCCTATGAGGCCGCCTACAACTTCGTGCCCGGCACCTATGCCATGCAGGGCTATGACACGGCGCTATTGATCAACAGCGCCGTGAAAGCGGTGAAGGGCGACCTTAGCAACAAGGACGCGGTCGCCGCCGCCCTGAAGAAGGCCGACTTCACCTCGCTTCGCGGCAACTTCAAATTCAACATCAACGGCTATCCGATCCAGGACTTTTATCTCACCAAGGTCGCCAAGCGCGCCGACGGCAAATTCCAGACCGAGATCGTGCAGAAGGTGTTCGAGAATTACGGCGACCGCTATGCCAAGGATTGCACGCCGGGCAAATGATCAGTGAAGGAAGGAAACAGTCGATGATAAGCGAGATCACCGGGATCACCCGGGCCAATGAGGGCATGCAGGGGATTTCCTGGAATATTCTCGGCCAGACCTATGTGCCGAAGAACCGGACCGATCACAGCTTCTCGTGGCACGCGACGCTGCCGCCCGGCACCTTTGTGCCGCCGCACATCCACCCCGACCAGGACGAATATCTCTACATGCTGGAAGGCAAGCTCGACTTCGTCCTGGCGGGCTCCGAAGCCCAGGCCACGCCGGGCGATCTGATCCGCCTCGGAATGGGCGTTCCCCACGGCATCTTCAACAAGTCGGACCAGACAGCCAAAGTGCTGTTCTGGGTAACGCCGACGCAGAAGCTCTACGACTTGTTCTGGGGCCTTCACAACATGAAGGAGCAGAAACCCGAGGACGTCGTGGCGATGGCCGCGGAATACAACATCCACTTCCTGCCCCCGCCCCCGGGGGCGTGATCTGCTCCCTCGCCCCGCTCTTCGCGGGGAGAGGGTTGGGGTGAGGGGCGCTTCCGCAAATTCGGAAAGCGAAACACTCGCGGTGAGCCCCCTCACCCGAAGCCTTCGGCTTCGACCTCTCCCCGCAAGCGGGGCGAGGTAAAAGGTGTCTACGCCCTGACCGCCGCGAGCCCGGGTACGGCCGCAAAGCCCGCCTTGTGGGCATAGCCGCGCACGATGGCCTCGCGCTGGGCGTAGCTCAGCACCTTTTCGATATCGGTGAAGCCGTCGGGAGCGAGCTGCTCGACTGCGTCGATCACGCCTTCGGGACCGCCGCGGCGGTTGGAGCGCACGATCTCCGCCGTCATCGGCAGACGCTTCTGCTCGTAGGCCACCAGCGCCTGCCGCGGATGCTCGGAGCGCGCCAAAAGGTCGGCAAGGCAGCGCGCGTCGAGAATGGCCTGCGAGGCGCCGTTCGAGCCCACCGGATACATCGGATGCGCCGCGTCGCCGAGCAGCGTGACGCGTCCTTCCGACCAATAGGGCAAGGGATCGCGGTCGCAAGTCGGGTATTCGTAGAATTCGGGCGTCGCCAAAATCAGGGCACGCACATCGACATGGGGCACCGAGAAGCGCGCGACATGCGGCATCAATTCCTCGCGCTTGCCCGGCCGCGACCAGTCCTCGCGGCGCGGCGGCGGCGTACTGCCGTCGCCGATTTTCACCAGCACCGCCCAGTTGGTCAGGCGGTTCGCCGGGCTCGACCCTTCGGCAATCGGATAGACCACGACCTTGGCATTGAGGCCGCCGGCGACGATCATCGAACGGCCGGTCAGAAACAGCGGCCAGTCGCGCGCGCCGCGCCAGAGCATCAAGCCGTTCCAGCACGGCGGCCCTTCGTTGGGAAACAATGTCTCGCGCACCCGCGAATGAATGCCGTCGGCGCCGATCAGGATATCGCCGCGAACGGTCCTGGTGTGGCTGCCAGTGCGGTCGAAGAAATGGGCGGTGACCCCGCCCTCGTCCTGGGTGAACGCGCCCAGCCGGCAACCGGTGTGAATGGCATCCTTGCCCAGCCGTTCCTCGACGGCGTGATGGATCACGCTTTGCAGCCGGCCGCGATGGATCGAGAATTGCGGCACGTCATGGCCGGCGTCGATGCCGCGGACGTCGCGCCAGACTTCCTGGCCATGGCGGTTGAGATAATAAAGCACATCGGTGCGGATCGCGACGTCGTCGAGCTTCTGCAACAGGCCGAGGCCGGCGAGTTCGCGGATCGCGTGCGGCAGCGTGTTGATGCCGACGCCGAGTTCGCGGATCGTCTCGGCCTGCTCGAAAAGTTCGGAGCCGATGCCGCGCGCACGCAACATCAACGCCGTGGTAAGGCCGCCAATACCGCCACCGACGATAATCGCCTTCATCGCTCTACTCCACTCAAACCCCAGACAAAATGCGACGGCGCCTCACAATCGCATGCCGGCTTACTCGGCCGCAAGCGGCTTTGTGGCCTCCGCCTTCAGCTCGGCCCGGGTCTTCGGCTTAGCCTTAATTTTGAGCTCTTCGAACTCCTGCCGGTCCCTCTCGCTGTTGCGGAAAATCTGCTCCTTGCCGGGCAGATATTGGGGCGGGCAGAATACCCCATCGGCGCCGTACCAGGCCGCGGCCTTCATCGTAAACCCGGGGTCGACCAGATGCGGAC
Organism: uncultured Alphaproteobacteria bacterium; assembly: GCA_963722265.1. Taxonomy (GTDB): domain Bacteria; phylum Pseudomonadota; class Alphaproteobacteria; order Rhizobiales; family Xanthobacteraceae; genus Bradyrhizobium. Next base: position 199,386 of record CAVRKR010000010.1, read on the forward strand.
GCCCAAGCGCCACCAGATCGGCCCGCCCGGCGGCCAGGATGGTGTTAACCTGGTCCGAGGTCGTGATGTTGCCGACGCACATGGTCGCAACCCGAGCCTCGTTGCGGACCTGGTCGGAGAACGGCGTCTGGAACATGCGGCCATAGACCGGCTGGGAATCGCGCACGGTTTGCCCGGTGGAGACATCGACGAGATCGACGCCGGCCTCGGCAAAGGCCCGCGCGATCTTGACCGCATCGTCGCCGGTGATGCCGCCGTCGGCCCAGTCGGTAGCGGAAATGCGCACCGACATCGGCTTGTGCGAGGGCCAGGCCGAGCGCAGCGCCTCGAAGATTTCCAGCGGATAGCGCAGCCGGTTGGCAAGCGAGCCGCCATAGGCGTCGGTGCGCTGATTGGTCAGCGGCGAGATAAAGCTCGCCAGCAGATAGCCGTGGGCGCAGTGCAGCTCCAGCATGTCGAAGCCGCAAGCTTCGCCCCGCTCGGCGGCAGCGACGAACTCGCCCTTGACCCGATCCATCGCGGCGCGGTCCATCTCGCGCGGCACCTGGCTGTCCGGAAAATAGGGGATTGGCGAGGCGGAGAGGACGTCCCAGCCGCCCGCTTCCAGCGGGCGGTCCATGCCGTCCCACATCAGCTTGGTGGCGCCCTTGCGGCCGGCATGGCCGAGCTGCAGGCAGAACTTCGCCGCGGAATTGGCATGGACGAAATCGACGATGCGCCGCCATGCGGCCTCCTGCTCGTCGTTCCACAGACCCGCGCAGCCCGGCGTGATGCGCGCGTCATGCGTCACGCAGGTCATCTCGGTGAAAATGAGACCGGCGCCGCCCAGCGCGCGCGAGCCGTAATGCACGAGATGGAAATCGCCGGGCATGCCCTCTTTCGCCGAATACATGCACATCGGCGACACCACCGCGCGGTTCGCAAGCGTCATCTCGCGCAACCGCAACGGCTGGAACATCGGCGCTGCGGGCTTTTCGACATCGACGTCGAAACCTTTGGCGCGAACTTGTCTTGCAAATGCCTGGTCGACCTCGCGGACAAAATCCGGCGCCCGCAGCGTCAGATTGTCATAGGTGATCGCCTTGGCCCGGGTCATGACGCCGAAGGCGAACTGCACGGCATCGAAATCCCAGAACCGGTCGACATGCTCGAACCAGACCAGCGACACGTCGGCGGCGTGCTGGGTCTTCTCGACTTCCTCGCGTCGTCCCTGCTCGTATTCCTCGAGCGCGGCCGCAACCGTCGGCGCGCGCTGCATGGCGTCCGCCAAGGCAATCGCGTCTTCCATCGCAAGCTTGGTGCCGGAGCCGATCGAGAAATGCGCGGTCGCTTTGGCGTCGCCAAGCAGCACCATGTTGTCCTTGACCCAGCGCTTGCTGCGGATCATCGGGAAATTCCGCCACATCGAGCGGTTGGTCAGGATCGGATGGCCTTGGAGGAACCAGCCGAAAATTTCGGCCATCCGCTCGGCCGATTGCTTCTCGTTCAGGCCCGCAAGGCCTGCGCGTTCGAAGGTTTCCGGATCGGTCTCGAAGATCCAGGTCGAGCGGCCCGCCTCATATTGATAGGCATGCGCGATGAAGGGGCCCCATTCGGTCTCCTGAAAGATGAAGGTGAAGGCATCGAGCGGCCGGGTCGAACCCATCCACGCGAACATGTTGGAGCGCAGATCGACCTCGGGCTCGAAATGCGCGATATATTTCTCGCGGAAGCGGCTGTTGATGCCGTCGGCCAGCACCACGAGATCCGCATCGGCAAAGCGGGCCTCATCCTCGATGTCGGCCTCGAAGATCAGGGTGACGCCGAGCTCGCGCGCCCGCTCCTGCAGGATCATGAGCAGGGTGCGGCGCGAGCAGCCGCAAAAGCCGTTGCCGCCGACCCGGTGCACGGTGCCGCGGAAGTGCACGGCGATATCGTCCCAATAGGCAAATTCCTGGGTGATGCGGCGATAGCTTGGGGAATCGTATTTCTCGAAATTGTCGAGCGTCGCATCGGAGAACACCACGCCGAAGCCGAACGTATCGTCGGCGCGGTTGCGCTCATACACGGTGATCTCGGCTTCGGGGCGCTGCTTTTTGAGCAGGATCGCCGAATAGAGACCGGCCGGTCCACCACCGATGATCGCGATCTTCATGGGAAGCCTCCGGCGGTTCAGCTGCCTGGAATTGTTTTAAACCTAAAACAATTGGCCGGCAAGCCCTGGCCGCTTGCCCGGACCACGTCCAAGGAACCATACTAAAATGGAGCGGGGATTGGGGCGCTTTACTTGAGCGTCATGGCCGGGCATGACGAGGCCACCGCCGGCCTCAATTGCCCTGGAACACCGGCTTTGCCTTGTTGGAAAACGCCTCGAAAGCGCGGGCGAAATCCGCCGTGGTCATGCACAGCGCCTGCGCGATCGCGCTGGCCTCGATCGCCTCTTCCACCGACATCGCTCATTCCATCGCCAGCATCCGCTTGGTCATGGTATTGGCGAAGGTCGGCCCTGCGGCAATTTCCTTGGCCAAAGCGTACGCCTCCGGCAGCACCTCACACCTCTCCACCGGCCACCACGATCGCCTGCCCCGTGATCGCGCTGGCGCCCTCGCCGCACAGCCATAACACCGTGTCCGCGACTTCGGACGGCGTAATCAGGCGCCCTTGCGGATTGTGCTTGGCGAGTTCGGCCATCGCCTGCGCATGGCTGCGGCCGGTCTTTTTCATGATGTTGTCAATGCTGCCGGCAACAAGATCGGTATCGGTGAAACCGGGGCATACCGCGTTCACGGTCACGCGCGTGGTGGCAAGTTCCAGCGCCAGCGAACAAACCAGGCCGATCACGGCGTGCTTGGCCGCGCTATAGGCGCTGACATAGGCGTAGCCCTTCAAGCCGGCCGTGGAGGCGACCGCGACGATGCGGCCGTAACGACGATCCCGCAGCGCGGGCAGCACGGCCTGGATGGAGTGGACCACGCCCATGAAGTTGACGTCCAGCATTCGCTTAAACAGCGCCGCATCCGATTTTGCAAAGGGCGCGGACTCCGCGGCGCCGGCATTGGCGATCAAGATGTCGATCGGCTGCCGACGGGAAGCTTCGGCAACCGCGGCGTTGACCGCGGCCTGATCGGCGACATCGGCCACGACGGCAAAATGCGCAGCGCCAGCAGCCACGGCATCATCAAGGCTGGCGCGATGACGCCCAAGCACCGTGACGGTCGCACCTTCTTTCGTCAGCACCGACGCAATCTCCCGGCCGATGCCCCGCCCTCCGCCGGTGACAAGCGCATGCGGGGAATGCGGTAGTCGGACCATGCGCAGCCTCCCCGAAATGAATTGTTCGACCTCACGCGTCTTGCGTATATTTTAAACTTCAAATTTTTGCAACAAATGCGCGCAAGGCTGCTTGACAGGGCAAGCGCCGAGGCGTCGAGTTGAAGGGGCTGCGTCAAATCAAACAAGGGGAGGACGCCATCATGGCAGCGCTCGAAAAAGGCATTACCCGCGGTGGACAAGGCTTTTCAGGTAAGACCTGGAACATCCTCGGTCAGGTCTATTTTCCGAAGGCCGTATGCGAGTCGACTTTCGCCTTTGAGACCAACAGCGACCCCGGCCAGTTTGTCCCGGTCCACGTCCATCCGACGCAGGATGAGTTCATCCTCGTGCAGGACGGTATGCTGGATCTCAAACTCGATGGCGTTTGGGTACAGGCCAAGGCGGGAGATCTGGTTCGGATGCCCCGCGGCATTTCGCATGGTTATTTCAACAAATCCGACAAGCCGGCCCGGGCCCTGTTCTGGGTGTCGCCTTCGCGAAAACTCGAAGCACTATTCAACCATCTGCACAATTTGACGGACGTGGCCGAGGTCGTCCGCCTCTCGGCCGAGCATGAGGTGAACTTCCTGCCGCCGGAGGCCAATGACTGAGCCGGAGCGGTACGGCTGGCCGAGGCCATTGGCCGGTCGAGGCTTGTTACGGATGAACCCGGAGCGCGCACAAACTGCGCATGCCTACAGTCGGCCCGGGCCCGATCAGTTTCGCCGAACCCGAACAAGGGGAATGTTCCATGGTCAAGCAGAAGAACGTTTGCATCATAGGCGCGGGCGTCTCCGGCCTTACCGCAGCGAAAACATTCGCCGCTCGCGGACACAAGGTGACCGTCCTTGAACGCAGCGGCGATCTCGGCGGCGTGTGGGAGGCGGCACGGTCCTATCCTGACGTTCAAACGCAAAGCCCCAAGGATCTCTATCGCTATACCGACAAGCCGATGCCGGACTCCTATCCGGAATGGCCGAAAGGACCGCAGGTTCATGCTTATCTGACCGAATATGCCAGAGAAAACGGCCTGATGCCGAAGATGCGCTACAACTCGTCCGTCGTCGGCATGGCGCGCCGGAGTTCGCCTTTGCCGGGCTGGGTGGTGGAGATAAAGACACCGGGTGGCAGCGTCACGCGGGAGGAATTTGACTTCGTCGCCGTCTGCACAGGCCAGTTCAACGAGCCCGAGAGGATCAGTCACCCCGGCGCAGAAGCCTTCAAGGCGGCGGGCGGCAGGATCCTGCATTCGTCGGAGCATACCGACGCGTCGATCGTCAAGGGGAAGAAGGTCGTCGTGCTCGGCGGCTCGAAATCCGCAACCGATATTGCTGTGAATTCCCTGCAAGCCGGCGCGAGCGAGGTTACGATGGTCTATCGCGAGCCGGTTTGGCGAATTCCCTACTTCATCGGCGGGCTCCTCAATTTCAAGCGGATTCTCTACATCCGCGCCCAGGAGGAAATGTTCCCAAGTTGGGGCATGAGTCCGCTTTCGCGCGCGATCCACTTCCTCACCAAGCCGCTGGTTTGGGCAAACTGGCGGGGACTCGAAAGCCTCCTCAAAGCGCAGTTCAAGCTGAAGAAGTGCGGAATGGTGCCGGCGCAGCGGATCGAAGACGGGGTCAATTGTTCGGTGCCGATTGCAACGCCGGAGTTCTTTCCGATGGTGGCCGACGGCCGGATCAAGGCCATACGCGGCACATTCGATCGTTACGACGGCGAGACAATCGTCATGAGCGGGGGCGAGCGGGTTGCGGCCGATGTCGCGATACTCGCCATCGGATTCAAGCTTGGCGTTCCGTTCCTCCCCGCGGCCTACCGCAGCAAGCTTGTGGAGCCTGACGGTCAATACCGCCTGTACCGCGTAATCGCCAATCCCGATCTTCCCGATATGGGTTTCGTGGGATTCAATTCGAGCTTCTGCACGGTGCTCTGCGCGGAAATGGCGGCGAATTGGCTGGTGCGCTACTGCGACGGTCAATTGGCGAAGCAGCCGACCGCGGTTGAAATGCACAAGAACATGGACATGATGCTGCACTTCAAACGCGTCGAGAGACCGGCCGCGGGCGTTTACGGTGGACTATGCGTCGCGCCTTACCATTTCAAGCATTTCGACGAATTGCTGGACGACATGGGTGCGACGGTGCGCCGACGGAACCCGCTGGCCGAGAAATTCACGCCGCCCAATGCCGATGCCTATGGACGCTTCCTGGCCTCAGCTCCGGATTACCGGGTGGAACCGGCGTAGCCGAGACGGAGTGCCTGCGTTGGAAAAGCGCTCGTCAGCGCGGGGCGCTTTGCGTCACGGCGGCAAGGCTCGCGGGCGACCAGCGCCATTCGTCTGACGCAAGCTTGCCGGAAACCAGGATCAGCGTCGCCGCCAGCAACAGTCGCAGCGCCGTTTCCGGCACACGGGTCGCGAAGTAGCTGCCGATGACGATGCCGGGAAGCGAGCCGATCAGCAGCACGCCCATCAATTGCCAGTCGGTCGCCCCCATCGCCCAATGCCCGATCCCGGCAATCAGCGTCAACGGCACCGCATGCGCGATGTCGGAGCCGACGATGCGTGACATCGGGAGCTGCGGATAGAGCAAAAGAAGCGCGGTCACGCCGACTGCGCCGGCCCCGACCGATGAAATCGAGACCAGCACGCCGAGCCCCGCGCCGACAACTACGGTCGCCCGCGCGATCGTGGTGGCGTCGTAGCGCTCCAGCCGCCAGCGCAAGGTCTCGATCACCGCTTTCCGGAAAATCAGCGACACCGCGGTCAACAAGAGCGCAAAGCAGAGCACGGAATTGACCAGGCTGCGCGCGGCCTCAGCGGCAAGATCGAGCTGCCATAGAACGAGCAGCGTGAGCACACTCGCCGGAATGCTGCCGCAGGCCAGTCGCAGGACCGCGGGCCAGTGAATGCTCCGCGCCCAGCCATGCACGATGCCGCCGCCGGCCTTGGTCGCCGCTGCATAGAGCAGGTCGGTGCCGACCGCGGTTGCCGGATGTACGCCAAACAGCAGGATCAATAACGGCGTCATCAGCGAGCCGCCGCCGACGCCCGTCATGCCGACAAGAACGCCGACGCTGAATCCGGAGATGACGTAAAGGGGATCGATCACGGACATTCAGCGGCCCTGGCACCTGCGCGCGACCATCGAGATCGCGACATAGCAGCTGACGGACATGGCAAAGGTTCCTCGACAGACGGCACCGGCGGAACACCTGCCCCGCAGCCCTCGGTATCCAGTCAGGTAGGATCATATTTCCAACTGCGGCAATAGTTCAGCCAAAAAAAGAAGATCATTCCGCCGATTGGGGGCCAACGGAGATTTTCTGCCAACAGGCCGGGACCGCCGGGAAGCAGCGTCCTCCACCTAATTACCGCCGGTCGCTGTCAGGCTGGGATTCGTGGTCAGGGAATACCGCAGATTTTCAAGGAGTTGAGGAACCGCGCCAGACCGCTTCCCGGCGCCGTCGGACCGAACCCCACCGCGTCCGGGCAAAAATCCTGCTCACACCGAGCAGTAACGTTCCTTGATCTCCTCGTCCGCCAGCAGCTCCCTGGCCGCCGCCTGATAGACCACCGCGCCCTGATCGAGCACATAGGCGCGGTCGGCGAGGTCGAGTGCAAGCTCGACATTCTGTTCGACCAAGAGCACCGTCGTCCCCTGCGCCTTCATGGACCGAAACAGAGCGAACATTTCGTCGACCAGTACCGGCATGATCCCTTCCGACGGTTCATCGAGCATGATGAGATCAGGCTTGGCGATCATCGCACGCGCGATCGCCAGCATCTGCTGCTCGCCGCCGGACATCGTGACGGCTTCCTGATCCAGCCTTTCGGCGATCCGCGGGAAAATCCGCGCAATCTCCTCGATCAATTCGGCCTCCCGCCTCTTCTCACGCGACGCGACCAGACCGAGCCGAAGGTTTTCCCGCACCGAAAGTCCCTGCACGATCCGCCGCTCTTCCGGAACGTAAGCAAGCCCAAGCGCAAAGCGTACATGGGCGGGCTCCTGCAGAAGCTCCCTGTCCTTGAAGCGCACCGAGCCGCGCGTCTTGTCCATCAGGCCCATGATGGATTTCAGCGTCGTGGTCTTGCCGGCACCGTTGCGGCCGATCAGGCAAACGATCTCGCCTTGGGCGACCTCGATGTTGATGTCCTGAAGCACATGGCTTGCACCATACCAGGCGTTGAGACCAGTGACCTGCAGCATCGGCTCAGTGCTCCCGCTGACCGAGATAGACCCGCTTCACCGCCTCGTTCTGGCGAACCTCGGCGGGCGTTCCTTCCGCGAGCAGCTCGCCATGGTGAAGCACCAGGATGCGGTTGCTGATCCCGAGCACGAGTTTCATCTTGTGCTCGACCAGGATGACGGTACGCTCGCCCGCGAGCTTCACGATCAGGTCCATCATGATTCGGGTCTCTTCCGGACTCATGCCGGCGGTCGGCTCGTCCAGCAGCAACAGCCGCGGCCGGCTCGCCAGCGCCATGCCGATTTCGAGCGCGCGCTGTTCGCCGTGCGCCAGTGTTTTCGCGCTGCGCTGGCGCGACTCCCACAATCCGACCAGCGCCAGCAATTCATCGGCCTGCTCGGTCAGTTCGCGGAGTCGGCTGCGGGGACGCCACATGTCGTAGCGCGACACCAGCGCCTGCAATCCGACGCGGATATTTTCCCGCGTCGTCAATTGCGGAAACACGTTGGTGATCTGAAACGACTTCGCGATACCCATATGGGCAAAGCGATGTTGGGGAAGCCCCGTCACGTCGCGGCCTTCGAATTCGACGCGGCCACTCGAGGGCGAGAGAGCCCCGGACAGGAGGTTGAAATAGGTGCTCTTCCCGGCGCCGTTCGGGCCGATGATCGAGGTGATCGCGCCCTTGCTGAATTCGGCCGAGATCTTGTTCAGCGCGACGAATTTGCCGAACACCTTGCCGACGCCTCTGGTGCGCAGGATGACATCGCGTGGAGACGCGCCGGCGCTTGTCATGGCTTGCCACGCGAAATCAGCGTCCCCCAGATTCCGGCCGGAAAGAACAACACGCAGATCATGAAGATGGCGCCGACGATGAGCTGCCAATGCACGGTCCAGAGCGAGACGAGATTCTCGAGCAGCAGAAAGGCGGCGGCCCCGACCATGGGGCCGAAGAACGTTCCCATCCCGCCGAGCAGCGCGATCATCACCACGATGCCGGAAGTGTCGTAATGCAGGATTTCGATCGGCACGATCGAAAGGTGCAGGGCTTGCAGCGCGCCGGCCAGCCCGCAAAATCCGCCCGAGAGCACGAAGGTGATCAGCCGCGTCGTGGTCACGTCATAGCCGGAGGCGCGCGCTCTCGTCTCGTTCTCGCGCACCGCCTCGATCACCGCGCCAAAGGGAGATGCGAGAATTCGCGACAGCACGAAGAAGGCCGCGATCACGAAGGCGGCGATGACGTAGTAACGGGTGAGCGGATTGATGAAGTCGATCTTCAGCCCGAACAGGTCAATCACGCGGACATTGATGCCGCGCAGACCGTTCTCGCCGCCGGTCCAGTCAACGGCCTGATAAAACAGGTAATAGACGCATTGCGACAACGCCATCGTCACCATCGCGAAATAGATGCCGCGGGTGCGGATCGCCAGCACACCGATCACCGCCGCCATCGCCAGCCCGCCGAAAACGCCGAGCGCAATCGCTGCAAACCATGGCAGCCCGAAATGCACGATGGCGATGCCGCAGAAATAAGCGCCGGTTCCAAGCAACGCGGCGTGGCCAAAGGACAACAGGCCGAGGTAGCCGTAGACCAGGTTGAAGCCGAGGCCGTACAGGCCGTAGATCAGGATATTTACCGCAAGCGCGGTGAAGGGCATCACCAGCGGAAACACCAGCACCGCGAGGCTCGCAAGGCTGGCGCGATGGATGATGGCGAACTGAAACCAGCTCACAGGCGCCGCCTGCGCCCGCAGCATTGGCTGGGTGATCTCCTTCATGCCCCTCATTCACCTCAGCTCATCAATCCGGCGCGGCCGAAGAACCCCTGCGGCCGGACAATCAGAACCACCGCCATCAGCGCGAAGATCGACACCTTGGCCATCTCGGGCGCAAACAGCGAGGTCATGCTGACGACGACACCGACCAGGAGTCCGGCCAAGACGGCACCGCCAATCGAGCCCATGCCGCCGACGACCGTAACGACAAAGGCTTCCGCAAGAATGGTACCGCCCATCTCGGGGATGACGCCCTGAAGCGGTGCGGCCAACAGACCGGCGAAGGCGGCTATCGCCGTTCCGATGCCGAAGACGATCAGCCAGACCCGCGACACGTCGACCCCCAGCACGCGCACGATTTGCGGGTCGCGCGCCCCGGCGCGGATGATCAGGCCAAAGCTTGTCTTCTCGAGAAACAGCCAGAGCGCCAGCAGCACAGCCGCCGTCGCGCCGATCACAAACAGACGATACAGCGGGAAATAGCCGACCCCGATATTGACGGCGCCTTGCAGGATCTCCGGCGTATCGAACGGGTATCCGGTCTTGCCGAAGGCGATCCGCACCAGTTCGACCATCACATAGCTCAAGCCGAACGTCAGCAGCAGCGGATAGTCGATGCCTCTGCCGTAGAGAGGACGGATCAGGAAACGCTCCACCAGAAGACCGAACAGGCCGACAGCGAGCGGCACGGCGATCAGGCAGATCCAGAAATTGCCGCCGAGCATCAGGATGTAGAGGCCCACATAGGCCCCGACCATGTAGAACGCGCCGTGGGCGAAGTTGACCACGGTCAGCATGCCAAAGATCAATGAAAGACCGATGGCAAACAGCACATAGATGGCGCCGAGCGCGAGCCCCGCAAACAATTGCAGTGCGATCAGTTCAAGGCTCAGACCGGCCATATGTTTTCCCGAAAACCGGCATGCACCCCGACAGGATACACGCCCACGCCAAATCAGACCTTGTGGCCGAGCGCCTCGCAGCTGCGCAGGTTCGCCTCATTGGGTTCGTCGGTGCTGATGACCTCGAAGACGTCGGACTCGTTCTTCATGTCCTTTGACTTGGACTTGATGAGCAGCACCGACTGCACCGACTGGTGATCGCATTTGCGATAATATTGCGGACCCTTATAGAAGTCGTATTTCAGCGCTTCCATGGCGGCGATCACCTTGTCGGTGTCGACGCTGCCGGCATTCTTGACACCGGCCAGCACCGTCCGCACCCCGCCATAGCCAAGGGCCCCGTAATCGGTCGGCACCTTGCCGTCATACATCTTGCGGAAAGCGTCGTTGAACGCCTTGGTGGAGGCGAATTTGTCCTCGATGCCCCAATAGAACGAGCAGCCGCCGACCACGCCTTCGAAGGCCTGCGGTCCGGCCGCGACCCGGCTCGCATGCGAGAGCAGCGGCGCGATGATCTGGATGGTCTTCTTGACGCCGAAATCGGTCGCCTGTCTCAGCGCGATCTGCTGATCGCGGCCGAAATTGATGATGCAGAGAATATCGGGCTTCAGCGCCTGGAGACGCGGCAACAAGGTCGAGAAGTCCGACGTGCCGAGCGGATGCCTGATATCGCCGAGGTTCTCGACATTGAACGCCTTGCCGACCTCGAGGAAGCCGCGAACCATCTCGTGGCCATAGGCATAATCCGCGGTGAGGAATGCGACCTTCTTGCCGAATTTCGGAAACGCGTAGCGGCCTACGGCGCCGGAGGTCAGATGCGGGTTCATCGCCTCATGAAAGGTGTATTTGGAAAAATCGGCAGCTTCATTGATCGCATCGGACTGGCTGATCGAATTGAAGATGATGCCGCGCTCCTTGGTGACGTTGTTGATCGCCAGCTGCACCGCTGCGGAAAGGCTGCCGACAACAAAATTCACTTTTTCCTTCTCGACCAGCTCCAGCGTGCGCGTCGCGGCTTCGCCGGGGTTGAGCTTGTCGTCGCGGACGAGCAACTCCGCCTTGCGCCCGTTGAGGCCGCCGGCGTCGTTGAACTGGGCGATCGCGAGCTGGGCGGCACGCACCTGATCCTGGGCTTCGGTGCCGTAAGGCCCGGTCAAGGGAACCGGAAAGCCGATTTTGATCGGCGTTTCCTGCGCCTGCAAAAGATTGATGCGAAATGGCGAGGCCGCAAGCGCGGCTCCGGCGCTGGCCGTCGCAAGCAGGCGGCGACGAGAAATTCTTCCCGATTTGGTAACATTCCTGGTCATGGCTTCCTCCCCTCAATTCATATTGTATTTGGTCTTGCCGGCGCCGTCCTCACTCAAATTCGCTTCAGCGCGGTCAGGATAACCTGCGGCGTCAACGGAATCTCGGTAATTATGGCGCCGAAAGGCTTCAGCGCATCATTCACCGCATTCGCAACCGCGGCCGCCGCGCCTGCCGTTCCGGCCTCGCCTGCGCCCTTGGCGCCGAGCTCGCTCTCGGCGGTCGGCGACACTACGTGCCCGACGTCGATGTCGGGCATTTCGCCGGACATCGGAACCAGATAGTCGGCCATGTTGGCATTGGTCAATTGCCCGCGCTCGTTATAGATGCATTTTTCGAACAGCGCCGCGCCCAGTCCCTGCACCACGCCGCCGCGAATCTGCTCGTCCACCAGTTGCGGATTGATCAGGGTACCGCAATCCTCGACCACCCAATGCTTCAACAATTTGACAAAGCCCGTATCGGTATCGACCTCAAGCCAGGAGGCCTGAACGCCATTGGTGAAGGCGAAGGGATATTCGCGGGGCACGAAATGACGTGTCGCCATCAGCTCGGGCTGAATCCCCGGCGGCAGGGTATCCGGGCGGAAATAGACGATTCTCGCCAACTCGCTTAACTCGATGCGCGGCGCACCATCGGTCGTGTTGACGACCGCATCGTTGGCGATGTCGAGTTCGGAAGCCGAAGATTGCAGGATGGCGGCCGCGACATCGAGGATGTTCTTGCGCAGGATTTTTGCGGCCTGAAGCGCGGCCTCCCCGCCGATGCCGGCGCCGCGCGAGGCCCAGGTGCCACCGCCGTAAGGCGTCTGATCGGTATCACCCAGGATGACGCGCACCCGACCCATCGAAACTCCCAGCACACTGCCGACGATCTGTGCGGTCAGCGATTCCGAGCCCTGCCCCTGCTCGGTAATACTGGTCTGGCAAAATACCGAACCTTGCGCGTCGAGCCTCACCGCAACGCCATCCTGCGATGAAATCTTGGCGCCGCCGACGCCGTAAAACGCAGCACTAGGATTGGTGACCTCGATAAAACTGGCGATGCCGATCCCGCGATGAATTTTTTTCTTGCGAAGCGCGGCCTGCTCGGCGCGCAAGGCGTCGTAGTTCATCATCGTCATCAGCCTGTTCATGGCCGCGTGATGCGACAACAGCTCGAAGCGCAGGCCGGAGGGCGACGCGCAAGGGTAAGCATCGTCCGCAATCAGGTTGCGGCGGCGGATTTCCACCGGATCCATGCTGATTTTCGCGGCCGCGAGATCGACAAGCCCTTCGGTCACCGAACACGCGATGGGATGCCCGACCGCGCGGTACTGGCACATGACGTTCTTGTTCTGGTAAACGACGCGGGCACGGGCGCGATAGTTCTTTGTCGCATAGGGCCCGCCGATCAGATTGACGACCTGGTTGGCCTCGATGGCGCTGGTTCGCGGATACATCGAATAGGGACCGATGCCGGTGAGATCGTCGATCTCGAACGCCATGATCGTGCCGTCCCGCTTGACGCCGATCCGTCCCTTGCAGCGGTGATCGCGGGCGTGAATGTCGGTGTTGAAGCTCTCAACCCTGTCGGCGACGAATTTGATCGGCCGACGCAAGAGCTTCGACAAGGCGTAGGTCGCCATTTCGTCGGCATAGATATGAACCTTGATGCCGAAGGAGCCGCCGACATCCTTGCAGACCACGCGAACCTGCGATTCCTCAAGCCCAAGGTGAAGCGCCGCGAGGTTCTGCACCATATGCGGCGCCTGCGTGCCCTGGTAAATCGTCAGCCGCGCTTCGGCCGCGTTCCAGTCCGCCACCACCGCGCGCGGCTCCAGCGTCACGCCGGTGTGCCGCCCGAACACGAAATCCGCTTCCACGATCTCGTCGGAACCGGCAAAGGCCGCATCGACCGCGCCTGAATCAAGATTGCGCTCGAAAGCGAGGTTGTCACCGAGCGAGGGATGGATGACCGGCGTCCGCGGGTCGAGCGCGGATCGCATATCCGTCACCGCATCGAGCTCCTCATACTGCACCGCGACGGCCTCAGTGGCGTCTTCCGCCGCAGCACGACTGGTGGCGATCACGGCGGCGACCGCCTCGCCCTGCCAACAGACGCGATCGATCGCGATTGCGCTTTGGGGAGCGGATTTGAGCCCCTTCAGATGCGAGAGCACACCGACCCACGGCGTAATGACGGAGGCGAGTTCCTCTCCGGTCACGATTGCGATCACGCCCGGCATGCGCTTGGCCGCGTTTGCGTCGATCGAGACAATCTTCGCATGCGCATGCGGCGAACGAACGAACACCACATGCGCCATTCGCGGCAGTTCCATGTCGCTCACATAGAGCCCGCGTCCTTGCATCAGCCGATCGAGGTTGGGGCGCGGCACCACTTTGCCGATGTACGAATTCGGCCGATCAAGTTCGGAAAGCGTTTGCTTGTTGGCAGGCGACGACGTCACGGTTTCTGCCCCCGGCGCGCCTGTGCGGTGCTCTCGACCGCATCGATGATGGCCTGGTAGCCGGTACAGCGGCAATAATTGCCGGAAAGATGCTGGCGGATGCGCTCGCGGTCTGGCTCCGCTTCCTGCTTCAGCAAATCCTGCGCAGCGATCAGCATTCCCGGCGTACAAAATCCGCATTGCAGCGCGTTGCGATCGCGAAAAGCCGCCTGCAGATCGGCGATCTCGCCGCTGTCGGAAAGCCCTTCAATCGTCTCGACGCAAGCGCCTTGCGTCTGCACCGCCAGCGTCAGGCAGGAGCGAACGATCTCGCCGTCGACGCGAACCGTGCAGGCGCCACATACTCCATGCTCGCAACCGACATGCGTACCGGTGAGTTTGAGTTGCTCGCGCAGGAAGTCCGCAAGATTGATGCGCGGCAAGACCTGCGCGTCGACGCGCTCGCCATTGACATGAAGCGAGATGGAAAGGGGCGCCGTCACTTAGCTCTCTCTGCATTCAGATCGGGACGGCCAAGAAGTGCTGCCGTGCTGCGTGCCAGCAACACCTTCGCCAGATGCCGTCGCATCGAGCTACTTGCCTGCTGATCTTCGGGCGGATCGAGCTCCTCGCTCAACGCCTTTGAGACTTCCGACAGCAGTGCTGGCGTGACGGCTTTCCTGACAAGTCCGGCCGCAGCTTTGGCGAGGTGTGGCCGATCGCCAACGGAAAAGAAGACCGGCCGAAAATCCGTCAACCTGTCACTCTCCACGATCGCTTGCGCGGCCAGGCCGATGATGGCGTAGTCGCCGTGACGCCGGGCGAACTCGGAGAAGAAGTGTGTGGAACCTTTCGGCGCAGCCGGCAGCTCGACCGCAACCAGCAGCTCCTGCGGCAACAAGGCCGTTTCATAAATCCCGGTGAAGAAATTCGTTGCCGGAATTCGGCGCTCGCCGGCGGGCCCCTGGGCGACGATAGTGGCATTCAGCGCCACCATGCAGGCCGGCAGTTCGGAAGCGGGATCAGCGTGCGCGAGACTGCCGCCGATCGTGCCACGGTTGCGGATCGCTGGATGCGCAATTTGAGCGGCGGCGTCACGCAACAACGGAGCGTGCGCGGCGAGTTCGGGGGATTTGAGCAAATCGACGTGGCGCGTCAACGCACCGATATTGATGAGACCGCCGCCCACCGCAATACCACGCAACTCCCTGAGTTCGCCGATATCGACAATCAATTCGGGAGCCACGAGGCGGAGATTCATCGCAGGCATCAGGCTTTGGCCGCCCGAGAGCACTTTCGCGCGCTCACCATGCGCCGCGAGCAACTCGATGGCGTTGAGAACGCTGGTTGCACGGGCGTAACTGAAAGCCGAGGCTTTCATGGATGTGACCTCCCCGGCCGTATCTGGTGTATTTTTGGCAGGATTAGACGGCGCTGCCCGGCAAAGGTCAAGTTTGTTTATCGACCGATTATTTCTGATGACTCGACTTTCGGATTAGTCATAATGGCATGAAGCGCGCAATCTTTTTTCGAGCACGAGAAGATCAGCTCCAGGGAGGAGCAGGCGATGAATCTGGGTTTCTTCACCATGCCGATCCATCCTCTGGAGAAGGATTGGCAGGTCTCGCTCCGGGAAGATCGCGAAGCATTCCTGCTGGCCGACGAACTCGGCTTCACGGAAGGCTATGTCGGCGAGCACGTGACCGACAAGGCCGAGAACATCACCTCCTGCATCGCCTTCCTCGCCTGGATTGCGGCCGCGACCAAGCAGATCAAGCTCGGCACCGGCACCGTCAACATGCCGAACACCCATCCGGCCACGGTTGCGGCCACCATCGCGATGCTCGATCACATGCTCGACGGGCGCCTGATTTTCGGCATCAGCCCCGGTGGGCTTTTGTCGGATGCCGAATTGTTCGGCAATCTCGATGTCAACCGCAATGAGATGTTTCTGGAAGCGATCAATCAGGTGCTCGACATCTGGGCCAGCGAACCGCCGTACAATTTCAAAGGCAAATACTGGAACATCTCGACGGAACGAACGCTGATCGAGGATATCGGGCAAGGCTTTATCGCAAAGCCGATGCAGCGGCCTCATCCGCCGATCGTCGTCACCGCGGTGGCGCCATTCTCGAAAGGCGTGACCGAGGCCGCCGCGCGCGGCTGGGACCCGATCTCGGCGAACTTCCTGATGCCGGCCTGGGTGAAAAGCCATTGGCCGAAATATGTCGAGGGCTGCGAGCGCGGCGGCCGTCCCGCCGAGCCTTCGAACTGGCGCGTCGCCAAAAGCGTGTTCGTCGCCAGGGATGCGGCAACGGCAAAAGCCTACGCCACCGATCCCAACGGTCCATACGTCTATTACTACCGCTCGCTGTTCACCAAGCTGAAGAAGAATGGCCGCATCGAGCTGTTCAAGACGCGCCGCGATCAACCCGACGACGAGGTGACGCTGGAGATGATTTGCGACAGACTGATCATCTATGGAACGCCCGATAGCGTCGCCGATCAGTTGCTCGCCTTCCAGGAAGAGGTTGGAACCTTCGGCACGCTGCTCTATGCCGGCAAGGACTGGAAAGATCGTGAACTTGGACGGCAGTCCATGATCCTGATGGCCGAAAAGGTCATTCCGCGGGTCAACGCCGCTACGTCGAAACAATCCACCGCAGCCGAATAGCGTTTGAGAATGTCGGGAGGAGAATTTTGGCGCTGAAGACCGCCATCATCGGGCTGGGCTGGTGGGGACAAAATATCCTCAAGAACCTGCTCAACAGTTCCGTCATCAAGCCGGTGCTCGGCGTCGACCCGCTTGAGTCGGCGCGGGCAACGGCGGCAGCGCTTGGCGTTGCGACCGCGCCGCGCTTTGAGGATGCGCTCGCCGACCCCGACATCAATGCCGTCATCCTCTGCACGCCGCAGGAGAAACACGCTGGCCAGATCGTCACGGCGGCAGAGGCCGGACGCCACGTATTCTGCGAGAAGCCGCTATGCACGACGGCGGGCGACGCGGAGATAGCCCTTGCCGCCGTGAAGAAGGCGGGCGTGCAATTGGGCATCGGCCACGAGCGTCGCTTTGAGCCTGCGGTGATCGAGATGCGAAAGCGTTTCGCCGCCGGTGAATTCGGCAATCCGTTGCTTCTGGAAGGAAATTTCAGCCAGGACCTGTTCCTGAAATTGCCCCACGACAATTGGCGGCTGTCGAAAACGGTAAATCCGGCCGGGCCCCTTTCGGCCACCGGCATTCACATGGTCGATCTTGCGATCGCGTTCCTGGGGCGGCCGACCAGTGTGTGGGCGCGGCTTTCGCAACTGGGCAGCCATTTTGAGAATGGCGACACCATGTCGATCACGCTCGCCTTCGAGAGCGGCGCGACCGCGATATTGGGCGCGGTGCTGGCGACACCATTCATGGGGCGACTGGCGCTGTTGGGGTCGAAGGGTTGGATGGAAATCCGCGACCGCAGCCATCCGCAAAACTCGACCGGATGGGACGTCATCAGCGTGCACCGGGACGAAGATCCCGCGAGCAGCTTTTACCCGCCGCACCCGGCGGTCCGCGACAACCTCGATGCCTTTGGCCGCGCCGCGCTGGGTCAGGCATCCTACCCGGTCACTCCAGAGGAAATGCTCGCCAACGTCCGCAGCTTCGAGGCGATCCAGCGCTCGGTGAAAAGCGGCGGCATCGAGAAGATCGGCTCCTCATCCTGAGGAGCGGCACTTTGCGCGCGTCTCGAAGGATGAGCGGCGGGCCCCATGGTTCGAGACTGCGCGGAGCTTGTCATCGGGCGCGCGTTCGCGCAACCCGTTGGCGCCTTCTCACCATGAGGGTCGCAACTGCTTCGCCTAATACAAGTCAGACGACTTCCTTCACCGGAGATTGGCCGACGCCGTCAATGCTGCCAAAGACGCGTTCGAAGCCGGCCAGGAACGCATCCACCGCATCCTTGATCATCTGCTCCTTGCTTTCGAGCACGGGGAACTCATAGATGTATTTGCGGACGCCATAGTAAAAAATTCCGCTGTGAAATACCCAAGCCATCTCGATCTCGGCGGCGGTCGGCTTGGTTTGCGCAGGCAGCCCCGCCTCATAGCGGCATTCCCGGATGATGCGGGAAAGAATCTTGTCGCGTACCACGCCGACATACCAGCGGTTGATCTCGAGCCCCTTGAGGCCCGAATAGAGATAAATGCGAATCCATTTGCGGTTAAAGATCACATTCGTATAGGCGTTGTAGAACTCCTGCAGCCGCTCGCGGATCGGTCGCGAACGGTCGGCGAGCAGCTTCTCCCATCCGTTCTCGAGCGGCTCGAGATAAACCGTGCGATAGACTTCCTTGATCAGATCGTCCTTGCTCGGAAAATAGCGATACAACAGCGGCTGGGTCACCCCTAACCGGCGCGCCAGTGCGCGCGTTCCGCCGCCAAATCCTTCCTCCGAGAAAAACTCGGTCGCTTTCGCGACGAATTCCTTGCGCCGGTCGTCCGGCGACAACCGCTTCTGTTTGACGCGGGCGCGCCTGGGCGATGCCTTCTTGCTCATGACTCCGCGGCCACCGGAACATAGTCGGCGCCAAGAAACCGCCCATAGCCGCCGCGGACAAACAGAAGCGGCTCCTGCCGGTTATAGGCATAGGCCTCCACTGCGCCCAGGAAGATCACGTGGTCGCCGCCGTAGTAGCGGTTGGCGGCGCGGCATTGAAAATATGCAACGCTGTCGGTGAGAAGCGGTGCGTTGCCCAGACCCGGCGTCCAGGTGACGCCCGCAAATTTATCCGCCGACGCGTTTGCGAATTTGGCCGCCAGCGCCTGCTGCGAAGCGCCAAGTACATTGACCGCGAAATGGCTTGCGTTCTGGAAGACCGGCAAGCCCTGCGAATACAGCCCCAGGCTCCAGAGCACGAGCGGCGGATTGAGCGACACCGAGGCGAACGAGTTGCAGGTCAACCCGTAAGGCTTCCCGTCCGCCGCCATGGCCGTGATGATGGTGACGCCGGTGGCATAGGTGCCGAGCGCGTTGCGAAAATCCCGGGGATCGATCGGCGAGCTGCCGCTTGCGAGCTCGTTGGCGGGATCGGGCTCCGTCGGATGCTTGGTGGAGTCGTTCATCCTCTCGGCCTCAAAGGATCAGGTTTTCGGAAGGCAGGCCGAGCGCGACGCGCCCGTAATTGGTGCCGGCCGCGTCGAAGTTGAAGGCGATGTGCGAGTTGATCGCGTGAGCGTCGCGGAACTGCCGCTGCAGGGCACCGGAGGTGTAGAGGGCTCGCGCGCCGCTTGCGGCAAACAGCAGCGACACGGCCTCGGTGCAGAGGTTGACGGAGTAAGCTCCGTCGCGCCGCGTCCTGGTTTTGGCGGCAATATCCGGAACGTGCCCGCCACGCGCATCGGCCATCGCCTCGAATGCAGGTCGAACGCATGATCAGGCGCGCGGCATCAATCTTGGACGAGGCCTCCGCAATCTTGATCTGCGTGGTCTGCAGGTCGCCGAGTTTGGCGCGGTTATAGGTCGACGCACGATACCGCGCCAGCCCGACGTAATCGTCGAGACAGGCCTGCGCGTTCCCGAGCGCGACGCCGGACAGTACGTAAGGAAACAACGAGAACACCGGCAGCGTGTAAAGCGCATTCGGATTGACCACGCTTCCGGGTGTCGGCCCGCCGGCGAGTTCGCTCACCGCAACCGTCATCGGCTCGGCGACAAAGGCGTCGTGAACCTCGACATCATTCGATCCCGTGCCCCGCAAGCCGGTCGCGTCCCAGGTGTCCTTGATGCGGTATTCGCTCTTGTTGACCAGGAAGATGCGATATTCGATGCCGTCGGCCTCATCGTCCGACGACACGACGCTGGCAAGCATGTTCCATTCGCAGGAGTCAACTCCTGAGGAAAACGGCCAGCTGCCGCGCAGCACATAGCCGCCCTCGACCTTCCTGGCGCGGCCGGCGGGAAAAATGAAGGAGGATGCAATCAAGACATTGGGGTCCTTGCCCCAGACGAGATCCTGCGCGCGCTTGTCGAACATCGCCAGCATCCAGTGGTGGCTTGAGAGATTGGCGAAGTTCCACGCCGCAGAAGCGTCCGCTTGCCCGATCACATCGGCGCAATCGACCAGTGCGACATAATCGAGTTCGGAGCCGCCGACGCGCTTGGGCTGGACGATCCGAAACAGGCCGGCCTCGTGCAATTCGCGTTCGGTCTCCGGCGGCAGCCGTCGCAATTCCTCCGTCTTCGATGCGCGGTCGCGCAGGCGAGGAACGAGCGCTTTGGCGCGGGCAATCATGGCCGCATAGGCGCGGTCGTCCGCCTCCGCTTCCGGGGGCAACCCTGCATTCGACTTCAGACCGGTACCTGTCATGTCGCGGTCCTCGCTATCGCTCCCGGCGCGCGGCCTTCATATGCGGCCGATCAAGATAGAGCGAGGCGGCCAGGCCTTCCTCGTTCTGTTTGGCGAACTCGCTCAACAACGTCATCTCGGGAATCCGCGAACGGTCAAGCGTTTCGACGTCGGGCCAGTCGATCTCGATCAGATTTCCGGAAGGGTCCCGCAGATACATCTGCACGCAGCCGTCGGGAAGTTCATTAACCGAATTGCGGAACGTGGTCGAATCGAGCGCGCCCATTGCCTTTGCCGCATCATAGGCTGCATGAAAATCGTCAACGTCCACCGCAAAATGCTGGTAGACCGGAACATGGTCTTCCAGCTCGAAGATATGCAGTTGCAGGTCGCCACAGCGCAGATACTTCGTCTTGAAGCCGAAATTATAGCTGGGGATGCTCTGCATACCCAACACTGTCTCGTAGAATTTCACCGATTCGTCGAGATTCTTCGTGCCAATCGACAGGTGGTTGAAACCCGTAACCTTCATCTCTGGCATCCTTGGCGAAAGCGGCCAGCGCCGCATGGGGACGAAAGCTGCTTGACCGGCCGACCGTTTGACGGTTGTTTATCGCCCGATCACTAATTAAGGCGCGGCCCGCGTTGCCCGTCAATCGAATTCGACAGGGAAGACGAACTCGCATGGACAAGACGGTTGGAATTGTCGGGCTCGGCATCATGGGCGGCGCGATCGGGCGCAACCTTGTCGAACGCGGTTGGCGCGTGATCGGCTTCGATACCGATGCCGCAAAGCGGGCCGAGCTCGCGGCAGCCAAGGTCAGCATCGCCGACAGCGTGGAAAAGCTCACGCGAGATGCGCCCGTTATCATGACGAGCCTGCCGAGCCCGGCAGCCGTCGAGAGCGTGGCGAAGCAAATCGCCAATTCCGGCGAGCCGCCGCGGATCGTAATCGAGCTCTCCACGCTTACCCTCGCCGACAAGCTCCGCTTCGAAGCAATCCTGAGCCAGGCGGGCCACGTCGCGCTCGACTGCCCGCTGAGCGGAACCGGCGCGCAAGCCAGAATGCGCGATCTGATCGTCTATGCCAGCGGCGACAGCGATGCGATCGCCCGGTGCCATCAGCTGTTCGCCGACTTCGCCAAGCAGAGCGCCGATCTCGGCGTCTATGGCAACGGCAGCCGAATGAAATTCGTCGCCAATCATCTGGTGGCCATCCACAACGTCGCCACCGCGGAGGCGATGATCCTGGCGGAACGCGCAGGCCTTGACCCGAAGAAGGTCGTCGAAATGGTCGGCCCGGGCGCCGGCGGCTCGCGCATGTTCCAGATGCGCGCGCCGATGATGGTCGAGGGCAAATACCAGCCGGCGACCATGAAGGTTTCGACCTGGAAAAAGGACATGGCGATCATCGCCGAGTTTGCCGACGACGTCGGCTGCAAGACCCCGTTGTTCACGCTGACGCAGCCGGTCTACACCGAGGCGATGGCGATGGGATTGGGCGATCAGGACACCGCGGCGGTATTTGAAGTGTTGAAAAAGACCATCGTTACCGCCCCCAAAACAAGCAGTCTGAAAAGGGGACATTAGCGCGACAGATTTGCCTTGCCGCACTGCATCAAGGGCACTTGCAGGGCATCAGTCGTCTGCGTCTACCGAAAGGAGATTCGCGCCGGGCCGGCTGTGGGGTTATCACTTGATCATTTGTGAAGAACCCGGTCTATTCGCGCGATTATCCGCCGGCCAAAAATCTGGAGCTTTAAGCCTTTCGTGAGTTGCGGGAAGTCAGGAAGTCCGCTCGACGAGCTCCAGGAATGATGCGGACTTCTGAACCGGGACGCTAGATGCAATTTTGGATCATCCAGGGTCTTAACAGCCTCTCGCTCGGAGGCCTGTTGTTTCTGCTCTCTTCGGGCTTCTCGCTGATCTTCGGGCTGATGCGGCTCGCCAATCTCACGCATGGCGCATTCTTCATGCTCGGGACCTACTTTGCGGCGATTACGCTGCGCGAATACAGCGGCTTGAATCTGTGGATTACCGCGCTTGGCGCGGGGTTGGCGGTGGCCGCGATCGGCGGCCTGTTCGAACGGTTGGTGCTGACGCGGCTGAAGACCAATCCGCTTGGACAGGTGCTGGTGACACTTGGGATGTCCTTCATTATCTCCGACGCCTGCCTGGTGTTGTGGGGCGGCGACTCCATTCCGGTGCCGACGCCGCATAATCTTCAGGCCCCGACCCGGATGTTTGGTTTTGTATTTCCCACCTACCGGCTGGTGCTGGTGGGATGTGCGGTCGCCACCGCAGTCGCGCTTTATTTCCTGATGGAGCGGACCCGGCTCGGCGCGATGATCCGCGCCGGCGTCGACGATCGGCAGATGGCGCGCGCGGTCGGCATCCCCGTCTCGAACTTGTTCACGATCGTATTTTGTCTCGGTGCCGGCATCGCCGGCGCCGGCGGCGTGCTCGGCGGGCCGATCCTCTCCGCCTATCCCGGGCTTGACGCCGACATGCTGCCGCTCGCGCTGATCGTGGTCATCCTCGGCGGCATCGGAAGCCTGCTCGGCGCATTCATCGGCAGCTTCATCATTGGATTCATCTATACATTCGGCACGGCGCTGTTTCCGGAGCTCGCCTACATTATCCTTTTTCTGCCGATGATCGTCGTGATCGCATTTCGCCCTCAGGGCCTGTTCGGGCGTGTCGGCGCATGAAATGGATTGCCAGCGCCCTGCTCGCCGCGTTGCTTCTCCTGCTGCCCCTGTTCGCGGGCGATTTCTACATCAACCTCGCAAGCCAGATCGTGATCGCGGCAATCTTTGCGCTCAGCCTTAATCTACTGGTCGGCTTTGGCGGCATGACTTCGCTCGGCCACGCCTCCTATCTCGGCGTCGCCGCCTATCTCTCGGCGCTGCTGACCAGCCGCTACGGATTTGGCCACGGCGCGGCCGCGATCATCTCGATCACGGGAACGGTGGCGACCGCGGCCTTCTTCGGTGTCATCGCGCTGCGCGCAACGGGGCTGGGCTTCCTGATGATCACGCTGGCGCTGTCGCAGGTGCTGTGGGGGCTCGCCTATCGAATGTCGAACGTGACCAATGGCGACAATGGCATTGCGGGTCTCACCCGGCCGGTGCCGTTTGGCATCTCGCTCGACAGCGCGGCCGCGTTCTACTGGTTTACCCTGATCGTCGCGTGTCTTGCCTTCCTGATGATGGCGATCTTCGTATCATCGTCATTCGGCTCGTCGCTGAAGGGCGTGCGTGATCAGCCGCGCCGGATGGCCGCGCTCGGATTCAATCCCTGGATGATCCGCTGGATCACCTTCGTCTATGCCGGCCTGTGGGGCGGTATCTCTGGGTTGCTGTATGTCTATTACAACAAGTACATCCATCCGACCTCGCTTTCGACCACAAGCTCGGCCGAGGCGTTGTTAAGCGTGATCGCAGGCGGATCAGGCACGCTCGGCGGCCCCGTCGTTGGTGCCACGCTGGTGCTGCTGTTGAAGAACTACGCCTCCGCCTATATCGAGCGCTGGAACATGCTGCTCGGCCTGGTATTCCTGTTCATCGTACTTGTCATGCCGACCGGAATCGTTCCAGGCCTCGCCAAATTAGCTGCTCGATTTCGGAAGGGTTCGCAATGACCTCCCCGACATCAAACTACGCGCTGGAGATCATCGGCCTGAACAAGGCGTTCGGCGGATTGAGGGTCACGCAGAACATATCGCTGGCAATCCGGCAAGGCGAGCGGCGCCTGATCATCGGACCGAACGGCGCCGGCAAGACCACGCTGTTCAACCAGATCAGCGGCGACATGCGGCCGAATTCCGGACAGATCAGGCTATTCGGCACCGACGTCACGCGGCTTGCCCCCTACCGTCGCGCGCATCTGGGGCTTTCGCGCACCTACCAGATCATCACTTTGTTTACCGGCGATACGCTCGAGCACAATGTGACGCTCGGCCTGCTTGGCCTGCTCCCTTCGCGCTGGCAGATGTGGCGTCCGCTATCGTTCTATCGTGATCTCGCCGCCGAGGCCCGCCGCACTCTGGACACGGTCGGTCTTCTCCATCTGGCCGATCACCCGATCTCCGAAATCGCCTATGGGGAGAAACGACGGGTTGAACTTGCGATGGCGCTGGCGCAAAGGCCG
The DNA here is from genome assembly GCA_963722265.1 of uncultured Alphaproteobacteria bacterium. Lineage (GTDB taxonomy): Bacteria > Pseudomonadota > Alphaproteobacteria > Rhizobiales > Xanthobacteraceae > Bradyrhizobium. Next base: position 223,756 of record CAVRKR010000010.1, read on the forward strand.
CGCGTGCTGCTGCTGGATGAGCCGTTGGCTGGTCTTTCGAACAGCGAAAGATCGACCGTGAAAGCGCTGATCGCCTCGATCTCTCGGAAGACCACGGTGATCATGATCGAGCACGACATGGATACCGCACTCGACCTCGCCGAGACCGTCACGCTGCTCAATTACGGCCGCGTCATCGTCGATGGCGCGCGCGATGCTGTGATCGCGGATGAGCGAACGCGCGAGGTTTATCTTGGCAACTGAAGCGCTCAGTTTGAAAAACGTGCATGCATTTTATGGCGACAGCCATATTCTGCATGGCGTAGGTTTTTCGCTGCAGGAAGGTTGCGTGCTGGCGCTGCTCGGGCGCAACGGCGCGGGAAAGACCACCTGCATATCAACGATCGTTGGTTTCCTGACCGCAAGGGACGGCGAAATCCGCCTGTTCGGCGAGCCGATCGAGGGCCTCAGCCCCGAGCGCATTTCACGTCTCGGTATCGGTCTTGTGCCGCAGGGGCGCCGGATTTTTCCCTCGCTCACGGTACGGGAAAACCTCATCGTGGCACAGCAGCGCGAACGCAGCACCAAGAAACCCTGGAATGTCGAGCGGATTTACGAGCTGTTTCCAAAGCTGCGCGAACGTCATGCGCAATTCGCCGGCACGCTCTCCGGCGGCGAGCAGCAGATGCTGGCGATCGGCCGCGCGCTGATGGGCAACCCGCGTGTATTGCTGCTCGACGAACCGTCGGAGGGCCTTGCCCCTCTGATCGTCGCGGAGGTCGGCCGAACCATCAAACGGCTGAAGGAAGAAGGACAGTCTATCGTTCTAGTCGAGCAAAACCGGCAGCTCGCGCTTGAGGTTGCGGATCAGGCCGTCATTCTCAACACCGGTCGCTGCGTCTTCGCCGGCAACGCCAGCGAAATCCTCAACGATGAAGCCTTGATCACGCAAAATCTTGGCGTCTTTCACGCCCAATAGGCTAAACAATCCACTCCTAGAGGTAAGAAGATGAAAATCGGCGTATGTGGAACTGGACGAATGGGCGCATCGATCGCGCAGCGATTGATGTCGGTTGGACATCAAGTGGCGGTCTGGAACCGCGATGCAGCCAAAACGAGACCGCTGGTTGACGAGGGCGCGAAGGCCTTCGCATCTCCGGCGGAGCTTGCGGAAGCCTGCGATGTTATTATCGCCATGCTGCTCAACGACGCGGCGACAGAAGCGGTCTACCGCGGGGCCAACGGCCTCCTGAAAGCCAAGCTTGCCGGCAAGCTCGTGATCGACATGAGCACGGTACGTCCGGACACCATGATATCGGTCGGCAACGCGGTGGCGCAGCTTGGGGCTGCTTTCGTCGAATGCCCGGTCGGCGGCAGCAAGGTTCCGGCAAGGGAAGGCAAGCTGTTCGGCCTGGTTGGTGGCACGAATGCCGATGTTGCCAGAGCGATGCCGCTGCTCGAGCAGCTATGCCGCCGGATCGAACATGTCGGCCCGCTTGGCGCCGGCGCGACTTTGAAGCTGGCGGTGAACCTGCCGCTCCTCGTCTACTGGCAGGCGCTCGGCGAAGCACTGACCATCTGCAAGCCGCTCAACCTTCCGCCCGATCGGCTGATCGATATTCTGTCCGATACGGCCGGTGCGCCTGCCGCCATGAAAGGACGCGGCGCAATCATCGCCAAGGTCCTGGGCGGCGCCCCGCTCGGAGAAACCGCATTCGGCATCACGGCCGCAAAAAAGGACCTTGCCACCGCCGTGCAATTTGCTTCCTCCATCCATGCCGAACTACCGGTTGCCAAGAGCGCGCTGGCCTGTTTTGAGGAGGCCGAAGCCGCAGGCCTGGGTGAAGCCGACGCCACCACGGTTTCCGTCCGTTGGATCCAACGCAAGGCCTAAATCCTGAAAACGATCCGGTTGACGACCAAATTCCGAACAACCAACGCAACAGCAGAGAAAGTTCAATGATCGATCGCAAGAACCGCTATGGCCGTACTGCCGCGCGCGTCCACGACGCGGACGGCCTCGCGCGGCGCCCGTCGTCTACGACGATCGACATTCACGCCCATATCGTCGTGCCCCAGGCCGCCAAGCTCGCGAAACCGCATGTCGACCACAGTCGCATTCCCCTTGCGCATTTTGCCAATGCCGAAACCAGGGAAATCAATGCGCAGCAGGAAAAGGATGTCGAGGAGGTGATGACCACGATCGATCGCCGCCTGTTCGATCTCGACAGAATGGGCATCGACATTCAGGTCGTCGCACCGGCACCGCCGCAGTGTTACTATGCGGTCGATCCGAAAATCGCCGAAAAGGCACATCGCCTCGCCAATGATGGCGTCGCGGAATATTGCGCGCGCAAGCCGGACCGGTTTGCCGGGCTCGGCGTCGTCACACTGCAAGCGCCCGAGCTTGCCGTGCGCGAACTCGACTACGTCATGAAGGACTTGAAATTGAAGGGCGTCGAAATCCTGACCAACGTCGATGGCCAGGAACTATCCGATCCGAAATTCCGCCCCTTCTTCGCGCGCGCCGAGCAGCTCGGCGCCTTCATCATGATGCACCCCAACGGATTCACCCACGGCGAGCGCCTCACTCATTTCTACTTCAACAACGTGCTCGGCAATCCGCTTGACACGACAATTGCGCTTCACAACCTCATCTTTTCCGGAACGCTGGCGCGCTTCCCTGATTTGAAGCTGATGGCTGTGCATGGCGGCGGCTATCTGCCGAGTTATTCGGGCCGGATCGATCACGCCTGGGGCGCGCGGCGGGACTCGCACGGAGAATTGCCGTTACCGCCGACGACTTACCTGCGGCAGGTCTATCTCGACACCGTCGTCTTCAGCTATCACCAGCTCGCGTATTTGATGGACGTATTCGGTCCGGACCGCATCCTGATGGGCACCGACTACCCCTTCGACATGGGCGAATATAATCCGGTCGGGCACATCGCCGGCGTCCACGGAATCGACGAAGCCACGCTGGCGCAAATCGCCGGCGGCAATGCCGCGCGGGTGCTCGGGCTTGATGTGTGAGAATCCCCGTGCCTGAAGGGTGCGCGCGCTCAGTGGTGCGCGCCGGCGGTCTTGTAGCCGGGCTGCTCGAACGGGTGTGACGTTGCAAATTCCGGCATCTTGAAACAGCGGTCGGCGAGACCGGAGACCTGCGGAAAAGCGCCCAATTCGATTTTGAGAAAATGCGCGCCCACGACCTGGCCGGCGATGCAGATATCCGCAATGCCCGGCTGGCCACCGAGCGCGAACGGCGCCGGCGCGCGGCGCGCGAACAACCTTTCATAGGTCGCAAGCCCCTCGGTCGTCCAATGCTTGCCCCAGTTCTCGATCGCCTTGGCATCGGCGCCGAAAGTCTTGGCCAGATGGTTGCGGACGCGCGGCACCACCAGCGGATGGGCATCGGCGATCGTCATCAGCGCCAGCGAGCGCGCATAGGCTCGCTCCTTGACATCCTCGGGCAGCAGCCGCGGCGTAGGCTTGATGTCTTCGAGATATTCCATGATCGCCATCGACTGAAACAGCCAGTTACCGTCATGGACAAAGGTCGGCACGACATGCTCGGGATTGACGGCATCGTAACCCGGCTTGAACTGCTCGCCCTGGAGAATGTCAACCGAGGTCTCCTCGAACGGCAAACCCTTCAGCCTCAACGCGACCCGCACCCGAAATGACGCGATCGATCGCCAAAACCCGTAGACTTGTATGCTCATCGGAAGACCCTTCTAACCCCGGTTCGAATGCCGCCCTGTTCATATCATCTTTAGCGCCGTTAGCCGATGCATGAGGAGGAAGATCATGATGCCCGACATTGCGGCCAAATGGGCGAAAGATCGCCCGGCCTTTCCGGCTATTTCAACATGTCGGAAAAAGTCTTTGCGAAGGTATGCGCATCGCCCGGCCACCTCGCCGAAACATAGTTGCGATCGCGCACCACGAAGGCCGGCCTCGCATCATCCAGCGTGTCCCGCTGCAGGCCAGACGTCTTCCGGCGGTATTGTGGATCGGTCTTCGGAACGTCCTCGAAATCTTCCGGACGTGCGAGCGCGCGCGTGACTTCCTGCTGCACCGACATGAAGCCTTCCCGCTGTCCGGCCTGTTCCACATAAGTCCGATAGTAGTTCGGATCCCAAAAGCGCGTGACGCGGGCAACCGTCCAAGCGCTGCGTTCCAGCGCCCAGGTCAGGGCAGTCGTCCGGTACCCGTGGAGCACGGAATGGCCCGTCCGCTTCGAAATGCTGCGTGCGGCCAGCAGGACGCCGTGGCAGATAGCGGCCACCGGCTTGCCGGCCTCGAAGAAGCTTGCGACATGGCGCTGCAGGGTTTCGCTCTCGAGATAGTCCCGCATGCCGCGCGCGCGATGTCCGCCCGGCAACAGCAAGCCGTCGAACGCCGCGACATCGACGGCATCCCATCGCAGTGGCGTGCGATAATTCGGATCGGCGACCATTGCGGCATAGGCGTTTCGCGCGTCGCGGTTCGCGCGCATCAGAAGCCCTATCAGCGGCAGATTCCGCAACAGCGGAACGAGGCCCCAGGGATCGAGGCCTTGTCCGGTCAGCATCATGTCGTCAGCAACCGCGGGCTGCCCGTCCGGTGTGGCAAAGGCGACGACGTGAGCCGCGTTCACGAGCACCTGCCAGCTCACGGCGGCTTCGCTCGGATCGAAGTCCCGCGCCGGCAGGAGAATGAGAACGCGGGCCATGGCGGCCCTCGCTCAGACCAGGAACACGGTCGATCCCGTGGTCTTGCGCGCGGCCAGATCGGCATGGGCCCTGGCGGCATCCTTCAGCGGATAAGTCTGACGAACCTCGATCTTGACCGCGCCGGAGAGCACGACCTCGAACAGCTCTTTTGCCATCGCGACAAGACTTTCGTGTTTGGCGGCATAGGTGTTGAGCGTCGGGCGCGTGACGAACAGCGAACCCTTTTGCGCAAGAAGGCCAAGGTTGAGCGGCTCGACGCTGCCGGAAGATTGGCCGAACAACGCAACGACCCCGAGCGGAGCAAGGCAGTCCAGCGATTTCAGGAAGGTGTCCTTGCCGACGGAGTCATAGACCACCGGCACCTTCTTGCCTTGCGTGATCTCCTCGACGCGTTTGACGAAATCCTCGCGCGTATAGACAATGGTGTGCGCACAACCATGGGCCTTGGCGAGCGCGGCCTTCTCGTCGTTGCCGACGGTGCCGATGACGGTGGCGCCGAGATGCCTGGCCCATTGCGAAAGGATCAGGCCGACGCCGCCTGCGGCGGCATGGAGCAGGATCGTATCGCCTGGCTTGACGCGGTAGGTCTGGCGGATGAGATATTGCACCGTCAGTCCCTTGAGCATCATCGCCGCCGCGGTCTTGTCATCGATGCCGTCGGGAAGCTTGAGCAGGCGATTGGCGGGGATCAGCCGCTCTTCGGCATAGGCGCCGAGCGGCGCGGCTCCATAGGCAACCCGGTCGCCGGGCTTCAGATCGGTAACCCCGGGGCCGACTTCTTCGACCACGCCGGCACCTTCGCCGCCGAGGCCGCTCGGCAGGGGAAGCGGGTAAACCCCCGAGCGATTGTAGATGTCGACGAAGTTGAGCCCCACGGCGGTATGGCGGATGCGCGCCTCGCCGGCGGCCAGGCTTGCCAAGCTTGACTTCCTCCCAGACAAGAACCTCGGGCCCGCCGGTTTTGTGAAAGCGGATGGCGTGCGTCATGGAACAACTCCTCGCGTAAGATGACAGGTGAAAAAACCCGCAGCCGGACGACCGGTGCGGCGCTGTTATACTATGCGCCAAAGCGCCGGCGAGAAATACCCTCCTTGCCTGATGTCCTGGACATTGAAAGTAGGGTCCCGAGAGATAACCGGATACGAGCCTGCTGCCGACCGTTTGAACCCCTCCCCGCCTTTCCGCGACTTACTCGCTGCCGGGGCTGCCGGGGCTTTCGCGCGCTGGGATGAGATGGAATTTCTGTTCGAATTCATGTTCGGCGCCAGCGGGCGCATCAATCGCGCCAAATACTGGCGTTCGGTGCTCATCTACATTTGCGCAGGATTGATGGCCGCCGTCATCCTGGCCACCGCCGCAGGTATCGCCGCGCCGCTCTTTATTATCATGGCGGTTGTGGTGCTGATCCCGTGGCTGCTTTGGGGGCTCTCTTTCACCACAGAACGGCTGCATGACCGCGACAAGAGCGCCTGGTGGCTTTTGGTGTTTTACGTGTTGCCCGGCGCGCTCGTTCAATTCGAGAATTTTGCGCGGCCTGCCGGAACCCCGGGCCTGGTGCTGCGGATTGTCCTGACGCTCGCCGCCCTCGCGCTGTCGATCTGGGGCTTCGTTGAAATCGGCTGCCTGCGCGGCACCCCCGGCGAGAACTTCTATGGCCCCGACCCGCTTGCGCAAGCCAAGCGGCGGAGCTGAGCGCGGACCCCGAAAAACGAAAAAAAGCCCGGCGGCCAAGAGGCCACCGGGCGGGCATTGTGTTCCAATCCAGACATATGTCACGCGCTTGGCGTCCCAAGAGCGGGCGCCCTTCAAGTATCAGCCGACCTCGACAGTTGCGACCATTCCGAACGCGCCGGCATCGGCAAGCGCCGCGATGCGCGCATCGTCATAGCCGAGTCTCTCTGCGCAAGACGTCCCTGGTGTGCTGGCCAAGCAGCGGCGCGGCCACGGGGTCGATCGACCGGCGTCAGAGCCAAGATTGAGCGGCGATTCGATATTCGGAACAGTGCCCGCAGTCGGGTGCGGGATTTGGCTGAGGCGATGGCGCTCGCGCGCCTCCGGCGAATTGAAGGCTTCCTCCACCGTGCGAAGATAACCGACGGGAATATTGGCCGCCTTCATCTTCGTCACCCAGTTCTCGCGAATGATCCTGCACGAAAATCCCGGTGAGGATGGCGCGCAATTTGTCCTTGTTGGCGGTTCGCGAACGGCGGTCGCCGAATTCACCGCTGGCGAGATCAGGCCGGCCCAGCACCTCGATGACGAGGCGGCGATACAGCCGGTCGTTGGCGCAGGCGATATAAAACGGCGCATCGGAGGCGTTGTATACGCCGACGGAAGGAGACCCGTTCGGCGAATTGCCCTGACGGCTCGGATTCACCCCGCTCATCAAATAGGCCATGCCGTAAAATTGCGTCATCGCAAGCGCGATGTCGAACAGCGCCACCTCGACATGCTGGCCGCGGCCGAGCCGGTCGCGCGCCAGAAGCGCCAGTAGAATGGCGTTGCAGGCCGACATGCCCGTCAGCATGTCGACCGCGGGCGGTCCGGTCCGCACCGGTGGCCCATCGGGAAAGCCGTTGAGCGACATGAATCCGCTTTCGGCCTGCGTGATCGGATCGAAGCCCGGACGGGATGAAAACGGCCCTTGGCGGCCATAGGCCGAGATCGAGCAATAAACCAGGCGAGGATTGGCGGGCGCGACTGACGCATAGTCGAGGCCGTACTTCTTCATCACGCCGGAGGAGAAATTCTCCACCACCACGTCGGCCCGCGCGATCAATTCGCGCGCGACCTCGCAGGCCTCGGGCTTGGTGAGATCGAGCGCAATGCCCCGCTTGTTGCGATTCAAACTGACAAAGGCCGCACTTTCGCCGGCAAGATCGGCGTGCTCGTAATGTCGTGTATCGTCGCCGCCCTCCGGATTCTCGATCTTGATGACCTCGGCGCCGAAATCGGCCAGCGTCTGCGTACAGGCGGGACCGGCGACGACCCGGGTAAAATCGATGACCAGCAAGACCGTCGAGGGCGGTCGGAGCACCCTTCTGTCTTGGCGTCCGGTCCGGCAATTGCGGTCTGGCAGTCATGATCGGCTTGTCCCTTCCCTCTGTCGATTGGCGGCCGCCGATGGTCGACCCGCCGTGGCCAGAGAATATTCCAGCCGGCAGCCAATCATACAGCCGTTTGCGGTTCTTCCCAAAACAGTAGAAGCTTGGGGATCGAAGGGTTACAGCCTTTTTGAATGGGAGCTATGAGGGGATGGGAACAGGCCTGATGATCTTGCGCCAGTAGAGCGTTTCCGGAAACGCCCACGGATATGTCGGTTGGTACAGCCGATAACCGGCCCGAACAAAGTTATTGGCCGAGGGAATGTTCGCCGTGGTATCCGAAATCATGCAGGTCCAGCCAATGCGCCGTGCGCGTGCTTCCATCGCCCGCATCAGACGAAGCTGAAGGCCATTCCCGCAATGCTCCTTCAAAACCCCGACACGACAGACGTAACCAGCGTGGCGGACGTATGTCGACGGCACGGTGCCGGCAAAAGCAACCGGGTCAGCCCCGTGAAACGCCAGCCACCAATATCCCCAATCGAAATCCGGAATTGGTGCGCCGTCAAAGAATGTCAGCCGATGCAGTTCCGCCAAAGTGTCGGCGACTTCGTCGTCCTGCGCATCTGCCTCGCGAACCCGATAGGGCCGCATCGCGGCTTTTGATCGGCAACGGCCGCTAGATGGAGGTCGCGATAAAGTCGTCGCCGCCGCCCCGACGGCGCAAGTATTTTAAAAGGTCCTTGCCAATGCAGCCTGGATGCGAACCACGCTTGCCAAGGACCGAACCGATCCGCGTCTAACGCCAACGTTGAATTGCTCACAAAATCGCTCCTATTGTTCCTTCGCTCCTTCGATATACGCCATAGGTTGTCCGTCCTGCAGCTCGGTGCGCAGTATGAGTTTCGGAACGCAGCGCTTTCCCCCGAATTTCACCAGGGGATCGAGGGCGTACAAGGTACGGTAGGTCTTTTCGTCATCGTCGATCAATACCAGCGTCCAATGCGTAAGCGAAACAGGACCAAGTCAAATTGCCTTTCTCGTGGTCAGCGCGGCGCGGAAGCTACGCGAGCGCGCGACTATCGCGACTCTACGAGAAGGATTCACCTGTTTGATTGAAGAAGCTTGCGAGCTATCTTGGCAGCCCGCCTATTCAAACCCCTGAACCGGCGGCGGCTGGCTGCCGGCCGCGGGCGGCGAAGGTTTGGCGGGCGACGGAGCGGCACTGTCCGTGGCTCGCGGCTCGGGCGCAGCGTTGGTTTGCGAGGCTCGCTGCACGCGCGGACGCGACGACGATCGCCGGATTCCCCATGAACGCGAGATCGAGGGGCCGGCGGTATAGCCGATAAACGCGCCGGCCACCGCGCCGACCGGACCCAGCACGACCGCGCCCGAGACGGCGCCGATCGCTGCGTCACTCGCGCGCTCCTGTGCCCTTGCATCGAACGCGATGATCGCGCTCACGATCACTGCGACGGCGAGAAATTTCCGCATGGCGAGTTCCCCGAATGACCGCGCCGAACAACCCGCGTTGAAGTCACTCGGAAAATAGGGCGGCACCAAGGTCGCGAGAACTTGTCCCCGCGCCACGAAAAAGCCCGCGTCCGGGGTCCCGGCACGGGCTTTTCGATTTTTCGACGCTGGCAATGTGGCAGTGATTTGCCCGACGTGTCAATTTCCTGGCTAGGCGTTCGCCACCACACGACCGGAGATGGCAGTTTCAAACTTTGCCCCGCTACTTCACGCGCCGGCCGTGAAAGAAACCCTTGCTGGTCGTGTTCTGCCGGATATTGGCGGAGTCACCCTGTTCGTTGGTGTTTTGGGTGTGAGTTTTCTTCACCGACGTATCGCGGGCCGCATCGGCGTTGGCTGATTTCGGTCCCTTGTTGCTTCGGTTCCCCTTGGGAATGGGTGGCATGTGACCGGTCATTTTCGGCCTCCTGGCTGTTCGACGCTCGCGCCGGTTCACCATCCGGCCGCGGACAAACGCCACTTTGGCAGGCATGTCTCGGGACGACCTTGCGCTCGATCAAGCCGAGCTGTGCGGATCGCCGCCTATCTGACGAAGCTGAGATAAGAGGCGAGTGCCTCGACTTCTTCCGGGCCGAGATGGCTTGCGACCATCGGCATCGGGGATCCCGGCGTCGAGTGATATCCCTGGCCCCACTGCTCGAGCCGGGCCTTGATGTAGAAATAGGCAAGACCTCCGAGACGCGGGATGTCTCTGATGCCCTCGGCATTCGGACCGTGACAGGCATAGCAGGATACGATGTTGGCCTCGGGAATCCCGTCCATATAGATCGTTCTTCCGCGCGAGGCGAGCGCGCCGTCACCGTCATTGGCGGGTTTCGGCGGGATCGAGGCAAAGTAGTTTGCCAGTTCGTAAGCCGTGGAAGCATCCAGCGCTGCGACAGCGCCCCACATATATTGCTGCGAGAACGGATTGTTTCGCGCGTGCATGCGGAAACTCCGGAGCTGACCCATGATGTATTGCGGCCGCTGCCCGGCAAGCCGCGGCGCAACCGTATAGCCCTGCGCGCCCGCACCGTGACACCAGGTGCAGTTACGGACCGCGGCGCTCTCACCGGCCCCGGCGGAAACGGTGGAGGCGACCATCGCCAGGATCGCTATTTGTAGTCCGATGCGCTTCATGACCCCAAGCTTTCGCGCTTCATGCATTTAACCGACACGCCGGCGTATGAGATGACGCCACTCATCGCAAACTACTGACATAGGCCGCGACCGCTTCAATCTGCGACCGCGTCATGTTGTGCGCCGTCGGCGCCATGATCGCGGAAGTATCGACCGCGGTGCCCTGGCCGCGTTCGGTCCTCCAGCCCGTCAGCTGGCCGACCATGTACGGATAGAGCTGGCCCGCCAGCCGCGGAATTTCGTTTTGCCCCTTGCCCTCCGCGCCGTGACAGGCGGCGCAGGCGGGAACGTTGGCTTCGGGGAGACCATCCTCATAGATTCGCTTGCCCGTTGCGATCAGCCCCCGCGGCCCACCGCCGAACGGCGGCGGATTGAGATGATGGAAATGGTTGGCCAGCGCCGTGATCATCGACGGGCTCAACACATGCGCGACGTTGCGCATGATCGGGTTGGAGCGCCGGCGTTCGATGAAGGCCCGCAACTGCGCTTCGATATATTCGGGCTGTTGTCCCGCAAGCCGCGGCATCGGAAAATATCCGAGATAGCCCTGACCCGACAGTCCGTGGCAGGTCTTGCAATATTCAAGTTTGGCCTCGAGGCCGCCGCGCGCGGGCGCCATCCTTTCCTGCGTGTGACCGCTTGCCGAAAAGACCATCATCAGGATCGCCGTCAGCGATGTCAGCCGCGCGCACGTCATCACGGCCCGGCGCCCTCGCCCGCCGTCCGACGCGTCCGCCTCAACTGAACGGGCTCCCTCCATCACCAACCGGACCCCCAGATATGGAAGTTGAAGCCGACCTTGACGACCTGAACGCTCTGCCTGACGTTCACGACGCCAGTGTTGCCGCTGAACTGGTCGGTCATCAGGATGTTGCCGTTGCCGAATCCGTAATAGTCATATTCGACGTTCATGGACCAATGACGCGTGAACGCCCAATCTACGCCGCCGCCGGCGACATAGCCGTAGCGATTGTCCACACCTTGAAAGTGGAATGGTCCGCCGCCGTTGAAGGTGCCGCCGCTCACGTCGTATTTGTCGCCGGCCACGGCAAGGCCACCCCTCGCGTAAAGCAAGACGGTATCGAAGGCATAGCCGATCCGCCCGGTCACGCTGGCCAGAAAATCATTATTGGCCTGCACAAGCGCGACATCGCCGGGAGCGCCCATCGGAAGGCCGACCAGCGCACTGCCTTTCATGGTCGTGCCGGAAGCGGTGCCCTCGATTCCCATCACCACGTTGGAGGAAAACTGGTAGTCGCACCCGATTTCGCCGCCGATCACCGCACCGGTCGGCGTCGTGGTGACGGTGGTGATCCCGGTCGTCGTGCCCGGCGCAATCAGAGAATCCTGCACCAGTTGCACGGGATCGGTCATGTCCTTGGTGCCCCTGCCGCCGCCGACGTGTCCGCCGACATAGCAGCCCGTCCAGCTAAACCGCGGCGCTACATAAGGCACTTCCGACTTCATCGGCAGGTCAGCGGCGAGTGCGGACCCCGCCAGGGTCACTGCGAGCGCCGCTAAAGGCGCGAAAGGAAGTTTTCTCATATGACCATCTCCGAATACGAGCATGCCCGCCTACATCGCAAACCAGGCATGGAGGAACAGCGTGTTGTTATTGCTGGCCCCGACCGTGGTGCCGTTCAGCTTGTTGTAATAGGTGTATTGGAGGCCAATCCGCGCGTTGAACCACGGCCATCCGGCCATCTTGCTGGCACCAAACGGGATGTAGGCAATCTCCGCCGTCCAGCCGTTGGTGTTCGGAGTCAAGGCGAGCCCGGTAGTGGGATCGGTCCCGTACAATCCGGCATCGGCCGTGCCCCATTCATTGAAATATTGTGCGGTGAATACGACGCGGTTGTCGGCGCCATAGGCGAACGAGGCTTGCAGCTTCAGGCTGTTGAGCAGGTCGTTCGCATTCGTCAACCCAAACGGCCCCAGGCCGTTTGTAAATGTCGCATCCAACTGCTGAAATTCGCGAATGTAACTGCCGCGCAAAGTCAGCCACCAATTGTCGCCCTGGTACTGATACTGGGTATCGAAGCCGTAGTCGGTGAATTTGTCGGTTTGCGGGAATACCGCGGTCGACCACGTTGCGAAGCTGGTATCGACCCAAGGATGGACGTTGAACTGCCCCCCGAACGCCCCGATCATGAACGTGTTTCTGCCCCAGTGCGGCTCCAGCGCGACGCGCCAGTAAGGCGCGACGCCGCCGAGCTGTCCAGGCGCCCCAAACGGGTCTGTGCCGAGATTGTTCTGCGTGCTGAAGCCCAGCGTCTTGTAACCCGTCAATTCGAGGTAAAGCAGGTCGTTGATGAAGGTGTAGGCGCCGACGCCCCCGACATGCGCGGCGAAAGCGCCCTCGATCACTGTCCCGGGGTTTTGTGGACCAAAGACATTCGATACCGCGTAGGGAAAGCTCCATGCCGGCGTGGTGTTCCACACGTCCTGCACGGTCGGATTGTTGTTGGCCGTGATGCCGTAGATGATGTCGAGCGGACCGAAGCGGGCCGTGCTGGCATAGCGGACGTCGGTATTGTCCCATGTCCAGGTGTGGCGGTCGAACGGATCTGCCGACGGGCCAGGTCCAATGGCGTTGTAGGTCACTTGCGCGAACGCGCCGATATTTTCGGTGATCGCACCACCCCAGAACGCGCTGAACGGTGAGAGCACGACGTTGTTGTTGGCGCTGTAGGGGTCGGTAGGTGGAGGCAGGTCCGCCTGGGTGTGGGTGTAGCCGACGATCGCCATCATCGAGACCGGCGGAACCCACTCCTTGTCTTCCTCGCTCTTTGTCGAAGGCGGCAGCGCCTTCACATAGCCCATCATCTTTTCGTATTCGGCGCGCGCGTCTCTTCCCGCCTGAGACGAGAACGGCGTCGTGCGAAATTCGCCGCCGCCGGTCGTGTAGCCGAGCAATTTGAACCGTCGGCCGTATGGGGTAAGCGCGGGAAAATCGGTGTGGCAGGTACCGCAGGGTTGCCCGGTCTGCCGCGCGAAGCTCGGCAGCGCTTGTGCAGGTGACGAAAAGCCGATCGTCAGCAAGCTTGATGCGACGGCAACAAACGCGAACGCGACGAAAACCTGCAAATTACCGAAGGGTCGAGTGATACGACCGACATCGCCCCGCATTGCGCGCTATCCCGTTTTTTCACAGCGCTTCGTGCCGATGCACGAATTGAAAAGCCGTTCTACGGGAATGACGATAGTCCAGGAGTGGGAAGCGCGGCTAAGGCAATAGCTTTCAGCGAATCAGTTTTCAAGAAAGCGCGGCATTTTGGCAACTATCGTTGCAAACACAACAGGCCGACGAGCGCCGAAACATGATGTTTCGCCACACGACGACACGATAACACCGGCATTTTCGATGGTTTTTCCCCCACCTTCTGCCCGATAACGGCTTTATGGGCCAGATTTGCCGAACTCGAATTGATCTGGATCAAACGGGTCCGGAAAAATTGAACTGGATCGAACGGCCCGGCACGGCGTAACGTGGTGAATATCAAAAGGGCGGTCTTATGCGAATTTCAACGGTACTATTTGCAGCGGTTCTGGCCGTCGCGACCACCGCGGCGGTGCAGGCCCAGGACAAGACCAAAGGCAAAACCGATTTCTCGCAAGCTGAGCTTAAAGCCAAGATCGATTATTGCAAGACCTGTCATGGGCTCTCGGGACAGGGATTCCGCGGCTCGGTTCCGATGCCCCGGCTCGCCGGCCAGCAGCCCGAATATCTTCAAAACCAGCTCCAGGCGTTTATCGAGCGTAGGCGCAACAACCCCGTGATGTTCAACGTCGCACACGTGCTGACGCCGCAGTTGGAGAAGGCGTTGGCCGAGCAGTTCAGGGATCTCAACCCAAAGCCGCTTGGTGGGGGGCCAGAGGGAAATGCATCTGAGGGCAAGAAGATCTATGAGGAAGGAATTGCCAAATCCGACGTTCCTCCGTGCGCCTCCTGTCACGGGCCTGACGCCAAGGGCCGCGACGCATTTCCTCGCCTTGCGGGGCAACTCGGCGACTACATGTACCGGAAGCTGACAAACTGGGACAAGGAGCGTGGCCAGGACAAGGCCAAGCCGGACAACTCGGCCATCATGGGACCGATCGCGCACAACCTGACCGACGCGCAAATCAAGGCGGTGGCGGCCTATCTCAGCAATCTGGATTGATCCCCCGCGGGGATCGTGGCGGCGGCTGTTCGTGAAGGGGCCGCGGCATTTCTGTTTGCTCCAGATCAACGCGATGTGACGCGCGATCGTTCATCGTTGAATAGTTCATTCGTTCAACAAATCAGGACAGCCCACAATGAAACAGACAAGCACAATTTCCCGCCGCCAGGTGTTGACCGTCGTGGCCGGAGCGGCAGGAGCCGCCACCGCGATCGTAGGCGGAGCGGTGCCGGCAAATGCAGCGAAAGCGCCGCAAAAGGCCGTGAAGTATCAGGACACGCCGAAAGGCGAGCAGCGTTGTGACAATTGCGCGCTGTTCGAGGCGCCCTCCTCCTGCAAGACCGTCGACGGAACCATCTCGCCCGAGGGCTGGTGCATGGTCTACGCGAAGAAGCCGGCCTAGCATTCCCCACCGGGCGCTTGCCGATTTCTACCGCAGCGGTGCCGGCTCTTGCGGCAACATGGTATATTTAAAATAGCCAAATCGGAGAAACTCTCTGATTTGGCCGGTTTTGCTGTCCCTTCGCGCACTCTTCGGTAGCTGCCCGGACCGTCCAGCTGTCCGGAACCTGCCAGCCGAGCATTTCACATTCCCACGGCCTTGGATAAAATGAACCCAACCCGCATATGACGGGTTGGGAATCGCGGCATGCTGCGTGGTTCGGTTGGCGGCACAGCGCAAAAGGGCTACGTCCATGAAGAACAGAACAATGATCGCGGCTCTTGTGCTTGGCGCGCTCGCCGTGGGCGTTTCCGATTCCGCCTCGGCCCAAAGCGCCATCGGCGGACCGGCGAAGACCAAGATCAATACGGTTGGCGGTGCGGCCAAGCCTGCACCCGCGGTCGGCGGCGCGAAGACGCCGGCGCCTAGTCCGGTGGTCGCCAAGCCCAATGCGGTCGGTGCCGTGACCAAACAGAGTTCGGTCATCGGTACACCGACGCCGGGATCGAATGCCGGCGCGACGACACCCATCTCGACCGGTGGGACGGCGAAACAAAATCCGCCAATCACTCCGCCGAAAAAAAATAAACCCGTCGTCGTCACTACGTCGACGAATTTGAAATGCGCCTCAGGCGCCTGCGTCGCCAAGGGAGCGAAGCCGTAAAATGCGCTACTCGTAGCGCAGCGCCTCGATCGGATCGAGGCTCGCGGCCTTTCGCGCCGGGTAATAGCCGAAGAAGATTCCGACCGCTGCGGAAAACAGAAACCCGCCGGCAACGGCTGCCAGCGAGATCGGAGCCGGCCAACCGGCAACGAGCGGGATCATCTCGGAAAACACGACGCCCACGATGATTCCGGCGATGCCGCCGGTAACACTCAAAATCACCGACTCGGCGAGAAACTGCAACAGCACATGGGTCCGGCGCGCGCCGATCGCCATCCGCAGGCCTATTTCGCGCGTTCGCTCGGTTACCGACACCAACAGAATATTCATGATGCCGATGCCGCCCACGATCAGCGATATCGAGGCGACCGCGGCCAAGAGCAACGCCATGATGCGGCTACTGCCTTCGGCTGTCTCCGCGATCTGGCTCAGATTGCGGACCGTGAAGTCGTTGACATCGCCCTGCCGGATCCGGTGCCGCCGCACGAGGATCTCCGTGACCTGGCTGATCGCCGACTGAACCTCGGGCGCAGCGACAGCCTGCACGTAAATCTGGTTTACGTAGCCCGCCAGCCGCTGCTGAAGATTGTAAGGATTGGGCGGTGGCGGATAGACCCAATTGAGCGGTGCCTGCTGCAGGCTAGGCGCCGCGACGCCGAGCACCTTGCGCTCGGCGGTCGTAAACGGGATCATGACGAGATCGTCCTGATCCGTCCCATAGGCTGTTTGCCCCTTGGCAGCGAAGACTCCGATCACACGCAGCGGCATGCTCTTGACCTGGACCACGGCCCCGATCGGACTCTCCTCGGTTCCGAACAACTGGCGAGCAACCGTCTGACCCAGGACGGCGACCAGAGCCGCGCTGTTGGCGTCCTCACGCGAAATTCCACGCCCATCCATGATTTGCCAATTGGTGATCGGCGGATAATTGGCACTGACGCCCTGAATGCTCGTGGTCCAGTTCTGATTGGCGTACTGGACCTGGCCCGATTGGCGGATCAGGTAACTCACGCTGCCCACGGCCGGAGCTTCCCGGCGCAGCGCTGCGGCGTCGACCACGGTAAGGGTGGAGGCGCTGCCCTGTCCGCTGCGCATTCCACCCATCGTGGTGGCGCCGGGCAGGACCACCAGCAAGTTGGTTCCCAGGCTCTCGATCTGTTTGCGAACCGCATCGTTCGCGCCCTGACCGATCGCCACCATCGCGATCAGCGCGGCAACGCCGATAAACACGCCGAGCATGGTCAACGCGGACCGCATCTTGTTGCGGGCGAGCGCCTGCAACGCTGCGGCCACGATCATCACGGCGAATGCCCGCACGGTACCCCCATCGCCGATCACGGCGGCCGGCGCAACCTGCTGCGGGTTGGGAAGCAAACCGGCAGGCAACACCCCGGTGGAGGCTTCCGGTTGCCGGCGGATGGCCGGCTTTCGTTCGTCCGATATCACCTCGCCGTCCCGCATGATGATCACCCGGTCGGTGTAGGTCGCGATGTCGGGTTCATGGGTGACCACGATAATGGTGACGCCACGTTCGCGGTTGAGCGATTGCAGCGTCTCCATGATCTCATGCGAGTTGCGGGTATCGAGATTGCCGGTCGGCTCGTCCGCAAGCAGCAGGATTGGATTGTTGATCAGGGCGCGCGCGATGGCGACGCGCTGCTGCTGGCCGCCGGACAACTGCCCCGGCGTATTGCGCTCCCGGTCGGCCAAACCCAGAAGTTTCAGCGCTGCCCGGGCCCGTTCGGTGCGCTCGGTCCGGCTGGATGCGCCTGCTGCCGCGTAGAACAGCGGCAACGCGACGTTCTCGATCGCGCTCGTGCGCGCGAGAAGGTTGAAACTCTGAAAGACAAAGCCCAGCCGTTCGCTGCGGATGCGCGCGAGCTCCGGCTCGGTCAGCCGCGCGACATTGACCCCTTCGAGATAATATTCTCCGCTTGATGGCCGGTCGAGACAGCCAAGCAGCGACATCAAGGTAGATTTTCCCGAGCCGGACGATCCCATGATGGCGATAAATTCACCGGGCTCGACTACCAGGTTGATGCCGCGCAACGCATGCACGTCGACGTCGCCGACGTGATACGTCCGCGTCACATTTGAGACCCTGATGATTGGTTCGACCATGCCTGGGCTGCGTGGGGTTCGGCGGGAGATCAGAGAAGACGCGGCACCACCGCCTTGTTGGCCGTCGCAAGCTGTTCAACGGTGATGACCAGATCGCCCGGCTTCAAGTCACCGCTTACGATCTCGGTGAAGCTGTCGTCGTCGAGCCCAGTCACAACAGCAACGGCTACCGGCCGCCCCTCCCGCAATACCCAAACCTGGGCGTGATCGGATGGAGCGGTGCGCGGGCGATTGCTTGGGACATAACGGAGCGCCTGATTTGGCACCCGCGTCACGTCGTTGCGCTGATCGACGATGATGCGGCTGGCGGCGGTCAGGCCCGGCCTGAGCGCGAGGTCTGAATTGTCGACGCCGATGACGATGTCGTAGGTAACCACGTTCTGGACGGTCTGCGGCGATTGACGGACTTGAGTTACGGCGCCCTCAAACGTCCGTTTTGCATAGGCATCCACTGTAAAGGTTGCCTTGTTGCCGGGCTTAATGCCGCCGATGTCGCTTTCGCTCACATTGGCGTCGACTTCCATCTTGGCCAGATCGCTGGCGATGAGAAAAAGCGTGGGCGTCTGGAAGCTTGAGGCGACCGTTTGCCCCACCGTCACATTGCGTGAAACCACGGTGCCATCGACGGGAGATACGATGCTCGCATAGTCAAGATTGACCTGCGCCGCAGCGAGGGCGGCCTCATGTTGTTCGATCGTCGCCTCGTCAAACGCAATCTGGGCAATAGCCTGGTCATGCCCATTCTTGGAATTGTCAAACACGTCCTGGGACACCGCGTGTGTCTGTATCAGGTTCGCGTAACGGTTAAGCGCGAGCAAGGTGTAGGCTTCGTTCGCCTTGTCTTTTTCGAGTTGAGCTTTCGCAACCGCCAGCTCCGCCTTGTTCTGATCCACGACGGTCTGATAGGGGCGAGGGTCGATCTTGGCGCAGACTTGTCCCTTTTTCACCTGGGTGTTGTAGTCACAGGATAGCTCCTGGATGATGCCTGAAACGGCCGCGCCAACGATGATGGTGAGCTCCGGGTTTACGGTTCCCGTTGCCGTCACGGCCCGTGTTACCGGCCCACGCATAATCTCCGCGGTCACGTAGTGAATGCTGCTGCGTTGGCCCAGGACCCACCACGCCGTGGCCGCGATCGCGGCGACAACAAGCAGCGACGACAGGGCGGCGATCAGCCAATGCGAGCGAGACTTATGCGTTATTGAAGGAATCGCCTGGGGCGCCACCGGAAGCGGCACAAGCTTGCTTGGCGCCTTCGGCTGATGCGCGCCTGGTGAAATGCGCTCGTCGATCACGTCGGTCCTGACTTTCCGTCAGCGCCGTTACCACAACCTGCCGGCGCTCAATACTCATCCAATTTGTCTTGGTGAGCCCAAAACCTCTTGATTTACGTCAAAAGCTCTTGGCGGATCGCAATATGATTTTTTGCATGCCGCCGCCCGCGAAGGACGACGTCGGAAGCATTCCTAGATCGCAATTTGCCGCCCGATCTCGACCACCTGGTCGTTGGGCAGGCTGAAGAAGTCGCTGACATGGACTGCGTTGCGCTCCATCACGGCGAAGAGCCGCTCCTGCCAGGCCGGCAGGCCCAGGCCGTCCTCCCGGCTGATCACCGTCTCGTGGCCGACATAATAAGTGACATCACCGAGGTCGACGGTGCAGCCCAGCGATTTGCTGGCAGCGAGCAGTTCGGGAATGTGCGGGCGCTCCATGAATCCGAAATGCGCCTCCGCCCGCCAGAAATTCGGCGCGACTTCCTCGATGCTGAGGCGTTTCGCCGGCGACACCCACGGCACCGACTGGATTTCCACGCGCAGCACGAAGACGTGCTCGTGAAGGGCGCGGTTATGCTTCACATGCCAGACCATCACCGGCGGCGTGTCGTGTTCGGTCCGGGTCAGGAACACGGCGGTGCCGGGGACCCGCGGCACGTTTGCGGCCTTGATCCTCGCCATGAAGTCGTTGACGGGGATCAGGGCTTCGTGCATCCGCAACGAGATCGCAGCCGCGCCGCGATGCCAGATCCACATCACGCCGTAGACCGAGACGGCCAGGATCAACGGCACATACCCGCCCTCGGCGACCTTGGTGAGGTTGGCGAGGAAGAAGGCGCTGTCGACGACCAGAAAGCAGGCTGCGACCGTGCCCGCGGCCAACATGCTCCAGCCCCAGATCTCGCGCATCGCGATGAAGAGCAGCGCCGAGGTCATCAGCATGGTCAATGAAACCGCGATGCCATAGGCCGCCGCCAGATTGTCCGACTTTGCGAATGTGACGGTCAGACCGACGGTCACGATCATCAACAGCCAGTTGACGACGCCGACATAAATCTGGCCGTAGCCTTCCGAGGAGGTCTGCTTGATCATCAACCTCGGCAACCACCCGAGCTGGATCGCCTGCCGCGTCATCGAGAAAGCGCCGGTGATGATCGACTGGCTGGCGATGATGGTGGCGACAGTGGCGAGCACGATCAGCGGGATCAGCAACGCTTGGGGACATAGCCGATAAAAGATGTTGCCGTCCGTCGGCGCACCCTCGAGCACAAGCGCCGCCTGCCCCGCATAGTTCAGAATCAGGCTCGGAAACACGATCACAAACCAGGCGAGCGTGATCGGCCGGCGGCCGAAATGGCCCATATCGGCGTAGAGCGCCTCGGCGCCGGTGACGCACAAAAACACCGCGCCAAGCACGAGGAAGCCGGTGAATCCGTGCGAGAACAAATAGGACAGGCCGTAAGCCGGATTGAGCGCGGCAAAAATCGCGGGATGCTGCACGACGCCCCAGATTCCCATCACCGCCATGACGGCGAACCAGGTCAGCATCACCGGGCCGAAGAAGCGTCCGATGGCGGCGGTGCCCTGCGACTGGATCGCAAACAGTACGACCAGGATCGCCACCGCGGCCGGCACCACATAGGGCTGCAACGCCGGCGTTGCCATATTCAAGCCCTCCAGCGCCGACAGCACCGATATCGCGGGCGTGATCGCGCCGTCGCCGTAGATCAACGCTGCGCCGAACAGACCTACGGCCACGATGGTCGGCCGATTTTGCCTCTTCACGCCGAGCAGCGCCATCAGCGCCAGGATGCCGCCCTCACCGTCATTGTCGACGCGCATAGCGAACGAGACATATTTGACGGTGGTGATGATGAAGAGCGTCCACAGCACAAGCGACAGCGCGCCCAGGATCGTGGCCGCATCCGGCGGCACCTCGGCGGTGCCGAGCACGGTCTTGAACGTATAAAGCGGGCTGGTTCCGATATCTCCGAACACGATCCCGAGCGCTGACATCGCCAGAGCCGGCAATTTTCCCTTCGCGGTCTGCCGCAGCGTTTGATCTTCGCTCACGTGATGTGCCGTCCAATGCGGAAGAACGATTCGTCAATTGTCAGAAGGCGCCGAGCGGAACACCCAGCAGCAACCGATCGCTTTTTTACAAACTATCGCGCCGGATTGCGACAGCCAAACGACCTGGTTCTCCGGCAATCGGAGGCCAATCGGCTTCCCCAAACCCGGCGCGTAACGTAGGCTGCAATTCACCTTCTGCTCCACCGAGAGAGTGCCGTGCACGTCAAGTGGAATAGACCTCAGCCGTTCCGCGGCTGTCTTTGTTGCGGCGCGCTCGCCTCGCCAGCACTGCCGCGACGAAAATTCCTCGCTGGCATGGCGGCCGTCGGGCTGAGTGCCGCGGCTTCGATGCCGCGAACTGCACGGGCGGATACTCCCCGCAAGCTGATTGACGTCCACAGCCACATTATTCCGCCGTTCTATCTGGCGGAGAACCGCAACCGGATCGCAGGCTCGCGGGGCGGCGAAATCACCCGCGCATGGCTGGAGTGGACGCCGCAGCAAACGCTCGCCGCGATGGAGGAACACGGCGTCGAGACCGCGATACTGTCGCTGTCCTCGCCCGGCGTCTGGTTCGGCAATGCCGAGGAAGCGCGTTCGATCGCGCGCCGGGTCAACGAATACGGCGCGGAACTCATGCGCAATCATCCCGGCCGTTTCGGTTTGTTCGCGGCGATTCCCCTGCCGGATACGGAAGGAAGTCTTCGCGAAATCGAATATGCGCTCGACGTGCTCAAGGCCGACGGCATCGGCCTGCTTACGAGTTATGGCGACAAATGGCTCGGCGATCCCGCCTACCAGACGGTGCTCGAGAAACTCAACCGGCGCAAGGCGGTGGTTTTTGTGCACCCGACCGCGGCGAATTGCTGCCGCGCGCTGATCCCCGGCATCGCCACCGTCATGGCCGAAGTCCCGCAGGACACCGCACGCGCCATCATCAGCCTGTTATTCTCGGGCACGCTGACGCGGCTGAAGGATATCAAGTTCATCTTCTGCCACGCGGGCGGTACCTTGCCCGCGATCGCCGGACGCATGTCCGACTACCGCCCGAAGGATAGCGGCGAGAAGCTCCCAAACGGCATCGATTACGAGTTGAAGCGGCTTTACTACGATATCGCGGTCAGCGGTTATCGGCCGGCGATCGCCGCGCTCACGGGCCTGGTCCCAACCGGCCAAATCCTGTTCGGCAGCGACTTTCCGTACCGACCGCTGGGCGAGACCGCCGACACCATGCCGCAACTCGGCCTGCCGAACGACGATCTCACGGCGATTGGCCGCGATAATGCCTTGACGCTGCTGCCTCGCCTCAGGGCCGGTTGAACGCCATTACGCCTCATCCAGCCGTACGGCCGCTTGCCCGTCGGCGGTGGCAATCAGAGGCTTCGGCACCAGCAAAAGCGTCGGGAGAATCAGCGCGTAGACAAGCGTGATCGCGACGACGCAAGCGGTGAAGCCGCCATAGTGATCGTAGAGCGTCGTCCCGAGAAGGTCGCCAAACCGCGTGACCACGAAATAAAGACTGCTCGACAGCATCAGCATGGTCCCCTGCAAGCCCCTGGGGCACGAACGGATGATCAGATCCATGTAGGCGCCGGTGGCAACTCCACCCATCAGGCCGATCGGAATCACGGCGAACAGGGCGCCCGTCACCGAATGAATGAAGAGCAGCGGGACCATTTGCGGTACGGCGATCAGCGTCCCCCACCACAGAAGCGTTCTCAGGGGATAGCGCCGGCAAAGAATTCCGTACGCGATAAAGGTCGGAACGAAGGAAGCGGCAAAGATCGCATTCCACTGACCCCATTGCGCATCGCTGGCGTGCAGCGTGTTCTGCAGGTGGTACTGGAGCGGCGTCGCCGAGCCGGGCGCGAAATTCCACAGGAACCAGATCAGAAGCGCCGGATAAATGCGCCAATGCCCGAACAGCCGCCTGATGTCGCCGACGGGGTGAAGCCCCGGCCCGCGTTCGGCATGAACATGCGCGAACACGTCGGTCGGCTTCCAGAGCGCGTACAGGCTGATCGCGGTCATGATCGCTGCGCCCGCGAGAAACAGGATGCGGGCAGCGGAATCGTCATTGTGAGCTTCGAGCAAATTCGAGAGCCAGCCGCCGATCAGCAGTGTCGCAACCATCGGGATCGCCGCGAACACATTCCACGCCGCACTGATCCGGCCGGTCATTGCGTGCTGCTGGCCGATCGTCGAGGTCAGCCCGTTCTGGGCGCTGGCGACAAAGAGAAACGACGTCGTCAATACGATGATCGCAACAAGGAGCGTCGAATAGCTCATCGGCACAAACGCAAAACCGAGATAGAGCAGCGCGCAGATGCCGCCGAATAACAGCATAAAGCCGCGATCTCGCATCCCGAGCGGATTCCACAAGTCGCGGATAAATCCGAACACAAAGGACAGATAGAGCGGAATTGAAGCGATGAGGCGAAAACGCGCGACCTCGTGCGCTTCCAGATGCAACCGGTTCTTCAGAAAGAACGAGATCGGAATGTCGATCAGGCCACCGGACGGCCCGCCAAAGGCCAGGAGCACGATCAGGATGCCGAGATAGAGAAAAATGCCCCGGCGAACCGACGGCGGCAGGTTTTCCGGAGCCCGCTCAAGGGTGGTGGCCTCGGCGGCGGAGCGATCCATCGTCATTGCGCGCGGTCTGTCTTCCCTCGACGCCGGCCCGGCATCGTATCGATTCGAAGCCCGGTTTGACAGGATTTTGCGCCGTTGCCAATCGGGCGTCCCTGCCCGCCGCCGCGCGCATTTCATGAAATGAGGATTCTTTGCGCTACCGCAAAGACCTGTCCGCGGCCCACCCTATCTTTGCAGTGCTATTGGACCCAGCCCATAGGGTTGGGCTCGCCAAATCTTAATCAATTGCGCTGAGGGGCCGAAATTATGAGAACCGGAACAATGAGTGCCTTTGTTGCTGCCGCATCCATACTTCTGGCCGTGCCAGCATGGAGCG
Source organism: uncultured Alphaproteobacteria bacterium (assembly GCA_963722265.1). Taxonomy (GTDB): domain Bacteria; phylum Pseudomonadota; class Alphaproteobacteria; order Rhizobiales; family Xanthobacteraceae; genus Bradyrhizobium. The sequence goes on from CAVRKR010000010.1 coordinate 247,854, forward strand.
CGAGCCGCGAAGAGAATGCACGGGCGGAGATTGTCGGCTCCGAGGAAGCCATCCTGACCGACGCACCTGCGGTGCCGCCAGCCATCCACCGCGACCATGCGACCAAAGTCGTGGTGCATCTGGAGGTCAAGGAAGTCGAGGGGCGCCTCGCGGATGGCGTCGAATACACATTCTGGACCTTCGGCGGCAAAGTCCCCGGCAAGTTCATGCGGGTTCGCGAAGGCGACTTGGTCGAGATGCACCTCGAAAATCATCCCGCCAACAAGATGCCGCATAATATCGATCTGCACGCGGTCAACGGGCCGGGCGGAGGCGCGGCGGCCTCACTGACGGCGCCGGGTCACACCTCGGTGTTTTCGTTCAAGGCCCTAAACCCCGGACTGTTCGTCTACCACTGCGCGACCGCGCCGGTGGCCATGCACGTCGCCAACGGGATGTACGGCCTCATCCTGGTCGAGCCGAAGGAAGGCCTGCCGAAGGTCGACCGCGAATTCTATGTCATGCAGGGCGACTTCTACACCAGGGGCGCGAACGGCGAGCGAGGCCTGCAACCCTTCAGCATGACAAAGGCGATCGACGAAAGGCCGGACTATGTGGTTTTCAACGGGTCGGTCGGCTCGACGGTCGGCGACCAGGCATTGACGGGGAACGTGGGCGAGAACGTCCGTCTTTTCGTCGGCGACGGCGGTCCGAACCTGACGTCATCGTTCCATGTCATCGGCCAGATCTTCGATACGGTCTGGGCGGAGGGCAATATGAGCACTCCGACCCACAATGTGCAGACCACCATGATTCCAGCCGGCGGTTCGGCGATCGTCGACTTCAGGCTCAGCGTGCCCGGCACCTTCATCGTGGTCGATCACTCGCTAAGTCGCGCCTTCAACCGCGGCGCTCTCGCGCAGTTGAAGGTCAATGGCGACGAAAAGAAGATGATCTACTCCGGAAAGACCAGCGACGAGGTCTATCTGCCCGAAGGCATCGGCGCGCGCGTCGCCGAGCAGCCCGCAAAGGCGCCGACCGCGAGGGACAAATCGGAACGGATCAAGGCGGGCGAAGCCGTCTTCGCCAACAATTGCCAGGCCTGCCATCAGGCCAATGGCGAAGGGATCGCGAACGCATTCCCGCCGCTGGCGAAGTCGGACTACCTCAATGCCGACAAGGTTCGCGCCATCAAGACCGTCACCGGCGGGCTTGAGGGCAAGCTGACCGTCAACGGCGCATCGTTCAACAGCGTCATGCCGGCATGGGACCTGCCCGATGAGGATATCGCCAATGTCATGACCTACATCTACAGCAAATGGGGCAATTCCGGCGTCGAAATACGACCGGCCGACGTGCAGTCGAACCGTGTCACGAAGAACTAGGCCATACGCAAAGGCGTGGACCGTCACCGCGGTTACTTTGAGTGCGGTAGCTGCGAGCGTGGTTGCGCTCGCAGCTGCGGCGCGCCCGGCACCGATGGCAAGAATACCCGAAGGTGACTTCCAGCCGTTCTTTGAGCAAAGCCCGGGAAAGGGCAAGACTCCGGTCGCGGCTGCGCCGGTACGGATGTCCGCGTTCCGCCTTGACGCTTACCCCGTCACCAACGGGCAATTTCTCGACTTCGTGCGCGAGCATCCGGAGTGGCGCAAATCGCGCATCAAGCCCTTGTTTGCCGATCACCATTATCTGGCGAGCTGGGCCTCGGATCTGAAGCTGCCCGACGCGGAAGCTGCGAACGAACCCGTGACCAATGTGTCGTGGTTTGCGGCCGAGGCCTATTGCGAGGCGCGCGGCCTGCAGCTGCCGACCACCGAACAATGGGAATACGCGCTCGCCGATCAGGGGCGCAAACAGAAGGAAATCGCCCAACAATCGCTCGACTGGTTCAGCAGGCCCAATTCCAAGCATTTGAGCGCCGTCGGTCGCGGCGAACCGAACGGGTACGGCGTCTATGACATGGTTGGCCTGGTGTGGGAGTGGACGCTGGACAACAGCAGCTTCATGACCGGGACCGAGCAGCGCAACACGTCGAGCAAGGACGACGCGGCATTTTGCGGCAGCGGCAGTATCGGGGTCAGAGATCCAGCGGATTATCCCGCCTTCATGCGCTACTCGCTTCGCTCGAGCCTGAAGGCGAACTACGCGGTCGAAAATGTCGGATTCCGATGCGAGGGAGATCAATGATGCGCAGCGCAATTTTCCTGTTGTCTTTCGCGATCAGCTTTTTGCCGTGGCCTGCGGGCGTCAGCGCGCATGATCACGACATGTCGCACATGATGAAGCCGGCAGAACCCCTGCCCGGCGCCTCGATCTATAATTTGACTTCGAGCTGGACCAACCAGGACGGCAAGCGCGTGACGCTGGAGTCACTGCGCGGCGAGCCGGTGGTCGTCGCGATGGGCTACACGAGATGCAAGGACATTTGCCCCATGATCGTAGCTGACATGGTCGCGATCGAAGACAGGGCGAAGGAGGCCTCCTTGAAGGGAATCCACTTTGCGTTCTTCTCGCTCGATTCCGTCAACGATACGCCCGAGCGGCTCACGGCCTATGCCCGCGACCACGGGCTCGAACCCGAGCACTGGACGCTGTTTCAGGGCGACGACAAGGCGGTGCGCGAGCTCGCCGCGGTGCTCGGCGTCCGATACCGCCGCGATGCAAGTGGCGATTTCGACCACTCGGCGATCATCACAATCCTCGATGCGGATGGAACGATTGTCGCTCAGCAGCCCGACGTGCAAGCCAATACCGATGAAATGGTGAAGAAGCTCGCCACGCTGTTCGCCGCGCCGGTGGCGCACTGAAGTTCTAAACCAGCCCGAGTTCCACCGGGTGAACTCCGGCAAAGATCCGCTGGATGCTCGCGGGCTGAAGCCCAAAGACGCGCTCGAACAGGCCTGCGAACATCGCGCGGTAGTCGGTCAGCACCGGGTAGTCGCGGTTCTGAAAGAGCGTGGCCTGCGCGACCTTAATCTGCTCGCCGGCAATGCGGCCGCCATTGATGCCGCCGCCCATCACCCAATAGACGCTGCCGTGACCGTGATCGGTGCCGCGGTCGCCGTTCTCGCGGAAGGTGCGGCCGAATTCGGAGATGACGACGACGACCGTGTCGCGCCATCCCGAAGGTCCGATCTCTTCCGAGAAGCCGGCAAGCGCGCGACCGAGTTCACCCAACCGATCAGCGAGATAGCCGGTCGCCGCGCCTTGGTTGACGTGGGTATCCCAGCCCCCGACATCGACAAAGCCGAGGTTGAACTGCTCGCGCATCAGCCTTCCGATCCGACGCGCCGATAATTCGAAACCGCGCGGCGACACCGCGCCGCGATTTGCGGCGGTCATTTCCTCCGAGATCGAACGATAGACGTCGTCGCGAATCCGGAAACCTTCCGAAACCGAGGCGGAAAGATCGCTCTGCGCGTACATCTCCTTGATGAGCCGGGCCTGACGATCGTCGAGGCCGGGCTTGCCGACGCTGTTGATGCCGATGTTTGGAACCTGCGACTTGCCGCGGAAGATCAGCGGCAACTGGTCGGTGAATGAAATCGGCTTGACGCGGGTGAGTTCGGCCGCGAGCCTGCTCATGAAGCCCGAGCGATAATCGCGTGCGCCGCCGACCGACTGGCCAAGCTCGATCGTGTCCTGGGTCTCGAAGTGGCTCCGCGTCAGATCATCGGAGGTGCCCGCAAAGGGCACGAACGCGACCTCTCGCTTCGCCCACAACGGATAGAGGCTGTCGCGCAAGGACGGGTGCAGGCCCCAGTCGGCACCAAGCGAAAGTGCGGCGTTGGGATTTCCGGCGTCCGGTTTGGCGATGCCGAGCGTCGGCCGGGCGGCGTGATAGAAGTCGCTTGTCACGGGCACCACGACATTGGCGGCATCGTAAGCGCCGCGCAGAAACACCACGAGCAGCCGCGCATCGGTGGCGGGAGCGGCCCAGACGCGGCCCGCGACGGTCAGAGGAGCGACGGCTGCAAAGGCCTTGATCAGTTCACGGCGATTCATGTTGCGATCCCTTCGATGGTCAACGCATGAATTCGGGCGACGACAGAAAAAGTGTGTTCCAGTCCTGCGGCGAGATCGCCTGATCGAGTGCTGCGAGCGTGGTCGGACCCAAGGTCTGGCGCAATCCGTTGAAGTAGAGCGAATTCTGTATCAGCGGGAACGCCGGCTTCTCGACCCCGTTCGGACCTTCCGCCTTGAACAGGCCCGCGGAGCCCGAACCGATCTGGCGCGCGATCTCGAAACGCAGCGTCATTTGCCCGGGGCCGTTCCACGATGCCGCCGTCATCGCATAACCATCCGGCGTCAAGTGGTTGAACAATCCTTCGCCAAGACGGTTGAGCCAGTTCTGGATCGGCTGGGCATTGAGGATCACCTTGTCGTCATAGGCAAGCCGAACGGCGGAGAACACGTAGTGCACGGGGTCCTTGAATTTTGCCCCGGGCTTGAGCGAGGCGTTGAACTCGGGTGCGTGCACCATCGTCGAGAGCACCGCGGCGATATCGCCGTCCATCGATTTGAAGGTTTGCGCCATCTTCTGCACCAGCGTGTCCGGCGGATTGTCCGAGACGAAATAGGTCGCGATCTGTTTTGAGAGATGCGCAGCCGTCGCCGGATGGTGCACGAGGATGTCGATCGCTTCATCCACCTCGGCAAATCCGCGCCCGCGAATCGAATGTCCAAGGAACGTCTTGTCGCCATAGTCATGCCGGGCCGGGTTGAACTCGAACGCGCCCTCGCGCACGAGCTGGGATTTCTGTTCCGGATTGAGCTTGGGATCCTCCGGCTTCACGTCGATGCCGACGCCGGTCAGGATGCGGGCCAGCGCCTCGACATCGCCTTGCGTGTAACCGGAGCCGACGCCCATGGTATGCAGTTCCATGATTTCGCGGGCGTAGTTCTCGTTCAGATGGCCCGCCGCGTTATCGGTATTGTCGAGATAACGCAGCATCGCCGGGTGATGCAGCGTGGCGGTGAGGAGATCGCGGAACTTGCCGAGCGCGTGCGAGCGGATGACGTGGTCTTCATAGTCGCCGACGAGGATGCGGAGGTTGGCCTTGTACTGATGCACGTTGAAATGGTTGAACCAGAACCAGACCATGCGCTCACGCAGCTGGTCGGGCGAATAAAGCGCGCGCAGGATGGCGCGGCTTGCCGCCTGCCTCGCCCGTTCGTTCATCGCCTGCTGATAGACCTGCTGGGCGGCCTTGCGCTGGTCGGGATCGGCAACCTGATTGGCGCTCTTGGCCTGCTGCTCGAACGAGACGGCGATGTCGAGGCAAGACTTATGCATGTCGGCCATCGCCTCGATCTGCGATCGCGCAGGCTCAGGCAAGACGGAATTGGCCGCCGGATGCAGCTGCTCATTGAGCCAGCGCTCGGTACCGACGGTCTGCAGATGCGCCGCACTCGACGTGTTGATCCCCCAGGTGAGGCGATCGAGCAGAATCATGTCATGCGGGGTTAGATCGGCGGCGTGGGCGATGGGGCCGGAAATCGCGACGGCCACGGCAAAGCCGGCGCAGATCAACGAAATGGCGGGACGGCCATAGCGGGATTTTTCGGGGATTTTCGGTTCCATCGAATTAGCCGTCGAGCAAACCTTAGCGCCACGTAATGCTTTCCGCGCTCCCATACCGGACAATGGCCGTGCGGGCATGAATAGGCTCTGAACGAAAACAAAGAAAACGGCGGGAAATTGCATTCCCGCCGTCACCGAAGGTATTCGTTTCAGGCAGCGCTCACCGCACGAGCTTGTAGGCGCGCTCATCGTAAAGCGCGCCGCTCATCGGCTGCAGCTCCTCGCGGAAGGTTCGCGCGGTCTTCGACGAAATCCAGGCATTCTTGTCCGCAGGCTGATCCCAGCTTTCGATCACCGTGAAATGATTCTTGCGGTTGAGCTGGACGACATCGTCGAAACGGCGGTTGCCCTTGGCCGTCCTGCCCTGCTCGACAAAGGCTTTCACCTTGGCCGTACCGACTTCGACCTGCGTCGGGACGACATCGACATGGGTCAGGATCACGACCGGATCGCCGGAAAGCGGCATCGATGGGCCGACCGAAAGCGCGGCATGAAGGCGCTCATCATAGGCGGCGCTTTGCAGGGGGTTGAGGCCGGCGCGAAATTTGGTGACCGGATCGGTCGCGGCAAACGCCTGCTTTGCGGCCTGCGACTGCCATTGTTCGATTAGGGCGAAATGCCCGGAATCGGAAATGCGCTGCAGCGCATCGATCTGCACTGCGCCGGGAGCCTTTCGCGCCTCATTGGCATAAGCGAGGATCAGTGTCCTTGCCTCGGCGGCTGAGCTTGGTGCCACCTCCATATAGGTCACGACGTAGAGGGGCTGGGCAGCGTCCTGCGCCAAGGCCGTCTGGCCGGACGACATCAGGCCGGCCATCATCAAACCAGCCGCCAGGAAAAAACGATGCATCGGGGATTTCCTCCAGATATCGACGGATGGATCCTCATACGAGGTCTCCTTTATTGGTTGCCCCCGCAGTCCGTCATGCATGCGGGGTTTGTGTTGCGGTTCTATCTTGACCGCACCAAGCATGCCGGCGTCAAGCGCCAGGCGAGTGGTTGCCAGATTACATAATGCCTCTGCGGGACAAGCCTGATCTGCGCAGCGCAGCATTCTTGGCGATTCAGCCCAGCTCGGCCGCCTTGACGAAACGCAGGGAAAACTGCGCCCCGCCGAGAACCCTGTTCTGGACATCGATGGTCGCGCCGTGCAATTCGGCGATGCGCTGCACGATGGAAAGCCCAAGCCCGGTGCTTCCCTGCTGGTTGCGATCGCGCCGCCAGAAGCGCTGGAAGATCAGCGCCCTCTCCTCTGCGGAAATTCCGGGACCGCGGTCCAGCACCGTCACCGTGCCGTTCTCCTCGACGACGAATTCGACCACCGTATCCCTTGGCGTGTGCCTGATCGCGTTCTCGGCGAGATTTCGGATCGCGCGCTTCATCATTTCGGCATTGCCCTTGACCCAGACCGGGGCGGTGGCGCCAAGCAGAGCGATTTCCCTGTCCTGTTCCAGCGCGAGCGGCGCGATGAACTCGGCGACTTCGGCACATGCGGCTTGCAGGTCGGCCACTTCCGCAGGATCGATGGCGAAGGCCTCGAGCTCGGCGATGTCGAGCAGTTGGCCGACCACCCGGCTCATCGCCTCGATGTCCATATGCAGCGCCTTGGCGACGCGCGGATCGTCGAGCGTCTCGACGCGGGTGCGCAAGATGCTCAAAGGCGTGCGCAGCTCATGCGCGGCATCCGCCGTGAACTCGCGCTGGACCCGAAAACCCTCGTCAAGCCGGTCGAGCGCCTTGTTGATCGCCGAAACCAGCGGCCGGACTTCGCCCGGAATTTCATCGAGCGGCAGACGGATGTCGGTGCGCGCAGGCCCGATATGCTGGGCGATTTCCGAAGCCTGCCGCAGCGGCAGCAGCGCGCGGCGAAAAATCGCAATATCCGTGACCAGCAGCACCAACAGGATCGGCAGCGTGATCCATCCGACATGTTTGTAGAAATCATCGACGATGTCGTCGATCAATACGTCGCGGTTGGCGAGGTCTTCGGCCGCCTGCACCCACACCGTCTTGCCCCCGATGGTCCGGCGAATGCTTGCGCCGGAGATGGCGGCTTCGCCAATATGGGTCTCCAGGAACTGGACCGCTGACACGCGCGGGTCGGCGGGAAATACCGGTGCTTTTTCCTTCAGCGAGGAGAACATGGTTTTTCCCTGATCGTCGACCACGGCATAGACATATCGCCCATAGGGCTGGGAGTAGAGGCCCTGAAGGTTCGGCGGCAGCTCCAGCGACAGGCCGCCGTCTGCCTGCGCGACCAGGTGCTGGGCGAGCGAGGCGGCCTGATCCTCCATCGCCTCGTTGTGGATGTTGTTGGTCGCCATGTTGAGCAGCCACGACAGCGCGACCGACATCAAGACCGAGGTGATCGCCACCGCGATCACGTGCAGGATCACGATGCGCGAGATGATCGATTTAAACCTGATCACGCTTTTCCTCGGCGATGAGGTATCCGACGCCGCGGATGGTATGGATCTGCACCTTGGCGCCCTTGTCGGAAAGCTGCTTGCGCAACCGATGAACGTAGACCTCGACGGCGTTGGAGGCGACCTCGCCGGAAAGCCCGAAGATATGGTCCTCGACCTGCTTCTTTGAGACCACGCGGCCCTTGCTGCGCATCAGAAGTTCGAGCACCGCCGTTTCGCGAGACGACAGCACCTGCGGCTGATCGTCGATCGTCGCCTGCCGGCTGCGCAAATCAAAGCCGAGATTGGCGATATGAAGCGAACTGCCGAGCTGCTGGCCCGGCCGGCGCAACTGGGCTTCGAGGCGCGCGACCAATTCTTCCAGCGCGAACGGCTTGACCATGTAATCGTCGGCGCCGCTGCGCAATCCGCTGACGCGGTCCTGAAGGCCCCCGCGCGCGGTGAGCACGAGCACCGGCGTTGGATCCTTGCGGTGCCGCAGTTCCCGCAAGATTGACAGCCCGTCGCCGTCGGGCAATCCGAGATCGAGGATGACGGCCGCATACGTCGTCGTCATCAACGCGGCGCGAGCTTCGGCGGCGGTCGAAAGCAGGTCGACCTCATAGCCAGCCGTCCGCAGGCCCTTGGCGAGCAGTTCGGACAGCAGTGCATTGTCTTCGACGACCAGCAAACGCATCGGCGACCAACCAGTGATAGTTCGGATTTCTCCTCACTAGCTTTGAAGCCTTTTGATGCGCCCGACAAGTTCTCGCAAGCTTTGGAGGTTAACGGGAATGCCCGTTGTAAGGCTGCCGTAAGCCGCGCCTTGCTCGAGGCAGCGCGGCTTGCGAGGAACCCGGTCGTTTCTTCACGCCGTGCGTGGTTCCAGACCCGCCGGTTTTGTGGGCGCCAGCGAATAGGCGCCGTCGCCAAGCAGGAACTGAACCACGCTGACGACGATCAAGAAGGCGGGATACTCCCAGCCGCCGTTCGGCGCTGTAAAGACCCAGCCATTGCCGGCATGGACCCAGATGATGGCGCCGAACAGTGCCGGCGAAAGCGCCAGCACGACCCAACGGGTTTGCACGCCCAGGATCAAAAGCACCCCGCCGACTGCCTCGGCCGCGAAGGTAACGTAGGCAAGCCAGCCCGGCAGGCCAACGCCGACGAAGAAACTGGCGGTGCCGGCAAGGGTGTAGGTCGATAGCTTCAGGACCAGGCTGTGGGCCAGGTACATGATGCCAAGTGAGATGCGGAGCAGGAAGGTTGCGAATTCCGTCTGTTGATGCTGGGTCATGGGGGTTTCCAGTTAGATGCACATGCATATTTAATGCAGCCGCATCTACTTGTCAAACTCCATGCATGTGCATAGACTAGAGCGTCGCCACGCGGCTGTGATCTGCCTACTCGATCACCTCGTCGGCGCGCGCGAGCAAGGTCGGCGGCACCTCGAGCCCCAGCGCTTTGGCGGTCTTCGCGTTGATCACGAGGTCGAATTTCGTGGGCTGAATGACCGGCAAGTCTGATGGCTTCTCACCCTTGAGTATCCTGCCGGCGTAGAGCCCAGTCTGGTGATACGCCTCGCTCAGGCTTGCGCCATAACTGGCGAGGCCGCCGGCAAGCACAAATTCGCGAAACTGAAAGACCGTGGGGATCGCGTACCTCGCCGCGAGCGCTACCAGATGATCGCGCCTGTTGGTGAAAAGTGGCGAAGCTGTAACGAGCAAGGCGCCCACGTGCTCTCGCACCAGCAGCGCGAACGCCGCATCGAAATCGCCTTCGGCCCTTGCGTTCGCGATGACCAGCGGCCGCCCCACCGCCTGCGCCGCCTCTCTTACGCTCTTGGCGACGGCTTCGGCTTCGACTTCGGCTTGAGTTGATGAGCGCACCAATGATATTGACCTTTGGTACGATCTCTCGCAACAATTCGATCCGCTTGGCGTCGAGCTCGACGGTCAGCAAAGCAATGCCGGTGATGTTGCCGCCGGGCCGATTAAAACTTTTGACCAGCCCGGCCTTTACCGGATCAGCGGTGGCCGGGACAACGATCGGGATTGTCGCTGTCGCCTTCCTGGCCACCCGTGCTGTGGTGTTGCCGCCGCTTGCAATAATGACCGCGACATTGTCGCGAACCAGCTCAGCGGCCATCGCAGGCAACCGGTCGTACTGGTCTTCGGCCCAACGAAATTCTATCCGGACATTCTTTCCCTCGACGAGACCCAGTTCTCCAAGGCCCTGGCGGAAGGAAAGTAAAGCATGTCCCATCGCGTCCGGCGATAAGCTGCAAAGAAATCCGATCACCGGCATCTGCTGCGCAAGCGCGGCGCGTGGCCAAAATAATGACGGCGCGGCGACCGCGCCGCCGACAACGCCGATAAATTCCCGCCGCTTCATTGCCGCTCTCGCTCAAGGACAACCGTCCCGCCCTCACTATCGCATCGGAGGTCTGGGAAAGCCATCCGTCCCGACGCTTCCGCCGGGCGGAATCGGCACGGCCCGTGCTACTTCGCGAGATACTTCCGCAACACTTCCGTCAGCCGGTCGGGATTGGTCTGCGGCGGCATGAAGCCGAGATATTCGCCGTTGCGGCCCATCAGATAGATCGCACCCATGTGGTCGATCGAATACTCGCCTTCGTGCTCGCCCGGCACTTTCGCGTAATACGCCTTGTAGGAATTCGCGACCTTTCGAATCTCCTCCGGCGAACCGGTCAAGCCGATCAAGCTGTGATGGAACGCCGCGACGTACTCACCTAGCACCTTGGTGTCGCGCTCCGGATCGACGGTGATGAAAATTGGCTGGATGCCTTCGGCCGCCGAGCCCAGTGCGTCGAGCGCTTGCGTGATCGCCATCAAATCGGCCGGACACACGTCAGGGCAGAAGGTGTAGCCGAAATACACGATCATCAGTCTGCCGCGGAATTCGCTGTCGCTGCGCGTGCGCCCGGTCTGGTCGGTCAGCGTGAACGGCCCGCCGACCGAGCCGCGGCCAAACATCAGATCGTCCATCATCTGCGCGGCGGATGGCTGCTCTTCGGCGGCGGCTGGTACACCGCAGCCTAGCAAGGTGATCACAAGCCATGCACACGCCTTTGAGCCCGCCATCGGCTTGCCGGCGAAATCAGACGCCGAAGGTGATGCGGGTGCCAGTCGTGGTCGTCAGCACCTTGCCCGGCATCTGCCGCTGCGCCTCCTGGGTGAAATTGAGCCCGCTGCAATGCATCGGGAGCAACACATCCGGATTGAGCTTGCCGATCTCGGCGACGATTTGCTTCAGGTAATCGGCGGGCGCGGGGCCGAGGTGGAAGCCGCCCATGATGGCATGCACCTTCGAGACGCCGGAGACTTCCATCGCCTGCCGTACCGAATTGACGATGCCGACGTGGCCGCAGGAAGAGATAACGATGAGGCCCTTGTCCCTGAGGTTGAAGCAGGTCGCGTGCTCGTGGATGTGTTCGTCGGGCACGATCTTGCCTTCCATTTCGGCCGGCAGATAGTGGCTCCAGTTGCACCCGGCGCCGTCCTTGAGCTTGAACTCGACCAGGGTGTTCGGCAGCACCTTTTCGATGCTGTTGCGCTTGATCTTGCCGGTCGTGAACGCCGCGTCTCCGATCACGACGGGAGACTCGCACAGCACGACCTTGACGTCCCGCTTGGCGAGGTCGCGGCGGTCGAGCATGCCGAAGTCGGCAAGGTCACCCTGACCGGCGCGCGTGTAACGTTGGCAGAAATTGTCCTCGCCGCCCGCGTACATCGTGAGATCGGCCGGCAAAACCTTGCGGTGCTTGTCGAGAAATCCCATCAGGCCGCCCCAATGGTCGAAATGACCGTGACTCACGATCAGCGCGTCGATCTTCGACGGATCGACCTTCAGGAGCTCGATGTTGCCGTTGATCGCTTCGGGGGTCCAACCGTAATCGAGCAGGAAGGTGCGTTTTTGATCGCCGCGCTGCGGCTCGAGCAGCAGCGACAATCCAAATTCGCTGTGCAGGGGGCGCAGCGAATTCGCGGAGCGGCCGGGTTCGATCTTTACCCCACTCATTTCCGGCGGCTTGAAGAAAATGTCGGTGGTGTTGTCGACGAGAACGCGGACGCTAAGCTTGTCGATGGTCGGAACCTCGATCGGACCGGCTTTCGCAAGCTCAATACAGGAAAATCCGCCGGCCGCTGCCGCGGCGGCGAAGCCGGCCGACATCTTCAATGCGTCGCGTCGATTGAAATTTGCCATGGTGCTTTTTCCTGGTTTTGGCCGGGGTTCACAGCGGGTTGGCGTGCTACCGCGAAATACAGGGCCGATTCATCGGCATGTCAACTGAAATGACCAGGACACGCCAGCCCGTCCTTCACGTGCACACATATTGCCCCATCATGCCGGCGTCTTCGTGTTCGAGGATGTGACAGTGATACATGAAGGGATGTTCCGGCGTGGCGGGATGACTGAACTTCACAAGAAGCTCGGCCTCGTCTTCGACCAGAACCACGTCCTTCCAGCCCGCAAGGTGCGCCGGCGGCGGCGCGCCGCCAAGCGACAGGATCTTGAACGACGCGCCGTGCAGGTGAAAAGGATGCGCCATGCCGCGCGAGACGATCTTCCACACTTCCGTCGTTCCAAGCGCCGTCTCGACGTCGATTCGCGCCATGTCATGCGTCCTTCCATTGATGCACATGCCCGGCAACACGCCCGCCTCGGTCGGCCGCTGGCCGCCGCAAAACCCGTTGTCGAGAAGAAATTCCCGGTGACGGATAGCGCGACTCGCATCCGCCGCCACGGGTGCAACGAGGCTCGTGGGAATTTCCTTCACGGGCGCCGCCGTCGCGGTCGGCTCGAAGCGCATGATCGGCACAAAATCGGCTGAATTGTCCTCCGACACCGCGCCAAAGATTCCCATCACCTTGTCGGGCCCGGTCTCGAGGATAACGGGTTTGCCGTTCGAGAAATCGACCAGAATTTCGAACCGTTCCGCCGGCGAAATCCTGAGCCGATGCATGGCGACCGGGGCTGCAAGAAAGCCCGCGTCAGAGGCAATAACGTAAAACCTGCGCCTATCGCTGAAGCGCAAATCGAAGTTTTGCGCGTTGGCCGCGTTGAGGACGCGCAAGCGAACGAGGCCGCGCGGAACCCCGGCGAAAGGGGCGACGACGCCGTTGGCGATGATGCTGTTGCCCCGCAGGCCGTACTGGATCGTAAGGGGGTCGAGATCATATAGAAGCGATCCATCAGTGCCGAACGAACGGTCTTGAAGAACGATCGGCAAATCATCGACGCCATAAGTATGCGGCAGCCCGAGTTTGGCGTCGGACCCATCGTCGACGATGATCAGTCCCGAAAGCCCCAAATAGATCTGCCGCGCCGTGTCATGATGCAGATGCGGATGAAACCACAGGGTCGAAGCCGGCTGATCGACCTTGAGTCTGGGTCGCCACGAACCGCCCGACTTGATGATCTGATGTGGACCGCCGTCGACGTCGCCGCTTACGAGCAGCCCATGCCAATGCACGGTCGTATCGATGTCGAGCCGATTCTCGACGGTGACCTCGACTTCATCGCCCCGGCGCAGGCGGAGGACCGGTCCTAGGACCTGTCCCGAATAGCCATAGATCGGCGTTGGCTTGCCGCTCACGAACGCGTGCTTTGAAGACACGACTTGCAATTCGACGGCGTTGCCTCGCCTGCCGGCATCGATCAGCGGCGGGATCGGCAGGCGCCTGTCGAAGCGCACCGGCCCGCCTCGCGCGAGGCCATCACCCAGGAGAGCTCCGAACAGGCCGCCAGACACGACCGCGGCTGAGCCGAGTGCAAACTGGCGTCGGTTCAGCGTCAATCGCAAACGAGGCCCCTTTCGATTGAATGCGCCGCTAGACGTAGTCGAAGAGCGCCATGAACCCAAAATCCATATGAAGCTGCTGATGGCAGTGAAACAGGGTGCGGCCGGGATTGTCGGCGACGAAATCGACCTCAAGCTCCTGATATCCGCCGAGCATGACGACATCCTTGATGATGCCGCTGGTCGCTTTCCCCGCAATCCGCGTCAGCTCAAAACTGTGGCGATGCAGATGGATGGGGTGAACGTCGTCGCTGGCATTTCGCATCTTCAGCCGGTAGCGCTTGCCCCGGTGCAGGCGGAACATCGGCTCCATCTTCGCCATCGAGAAGGCAACGCCGTTGATGGTCCACTCGTTGAAGCCGTCGAGCGCCGCATTGTTCTTCTCGAAGGTCATCTCGATGGTTTCGTCGGGCGCGGTGGCCTGATCCTGTTTGCCGAAGATCGTATAGTCCCAGCGATAGGGCACCGGCCTGGCCCATTTCGGCTTGCCGGTGCGTCCGGCATATTCGATCGCAATCCCCATGCCCTTGCCGCGATCGTCGTCGGCCAGATCCCCCATCACCCAGACGCCCGGCGTTTTCATCTCGACGATCGCAGAGATTCGCTCGGCGGTCCCGAGCCATAGCACGGGAACTTCGATCGCTTTCGGCACTGGGTTGCCGTCGAGCGCAACGACCTCGAAGCGATGACCTGGCAGGGCGAGGCTGCGGATTTCCGTGGCGCTGCCATTGACGATGTGAAACAGGACGCGCTCGCCTTGCTTGACGCGAATGGGTTCGCCATGGCCGAGCATGCGGCCGTTGATCGAGAACAGGTTGTAGCCGACCTCGTAGCCGTGCGGTTTGCCGCTCGCCATCGAGGCGCGCATCGCGCTTTCGCCGGCATCCTCCAGCGACTTGACGCGGGCGGGGTTCGCCAGGAAGTCCGACGCCATGTCGCCGCCGCGGCTGAGCGAGGGCTGAAATTCCTTGAGCATCAGGAACACTTCGCGGTCGTAATGGCCACTCTCGCGTTTCGGCTCGATGTAAACGGTGCCGACCTGTCCGCTATATTGCCCATTGGTCAGATCGGCGCCGGGCACCAGATGGGTGTGATAGAACCGCAACCCGCTAGGCCCCGGCGTGAAACTGATCCGGCGCATGCCATGGGCGGGAATGTAAGGCGTCCCCTCTTCCGCCGCGCCGTCGACGTCCACCGCCACGGTCTGCCCGTGCCAGTGCAACTGTTCCGGCGTGTCGGTATCGTTGTGGATATCGACCACGACTGGCTGGCCTTCCTTGAGGCGGAGCAGCGGACCGGGGAACTGTCCGTTATAGAGCTTGGTTGAAACGATATGGTCGGAGGCAAGCTCGACCAGTCCGCTTGAGATTCGAATGGTGTGATCGGCCTTGCCTGATGGCGGTGCATTATCCGACGGCACGGAGGGCATTTGCGCCGTGGCCGGACGCGCGACCGCGCCGGCCAGAGCGCTTGCCGCGCCAATGTGCAGAAACATACGTCGGTCGATCGTCATCCCCATACTCCAAAACTGATGCGGTCGGCGAAATTAGCGATATGGTAATGTCAGAAAGTCTCGGAGGCACGATGGTGCGTGAGTCTGTTTCGCCTGATGTAACAACGGAACGCCCGGAGCGTGGTTCACTTTCTGCGGAAATTCAGCAAAAGGGAACGGTCCGCGAGGTTTTTGCAGCCTTCCTCAAACTGGGCCTGACCTCCTTCGGCGGCCCGATCGCTCACCTCGGCTATTACCGGGACGAATTGGTGGTGCGGCGGAAATGGCTCGACGAGACGACCTTCGCGGACCTCGTCGCGCTCTGTCAGTTCCTGCCGGGACCGGCTTCGAGCCAGGTGGGCTTTTCCCTTGGCATTCTGCGCGGCAACGGGCTTCTGGGCGGCCTTGCGGCATGGGTCGCCTTCACCATGCCGTCGGCCATTGTCATGTTCGCCTTCGCGCTGGGTTCGGCTGCCTTCGAAGGGCCGGTTGCGGGAGGCTTCCTGCACGGGTTGAAGCTGGTCGCGGTGGCGGTGGTGGCGCAAGCCGTCTGGGGCATGGCAAGGAGCCTCACGCCGGATCGCCCACGCGCCGCAATCGCGCTGGCCGCGGTTGCAATCGTGGTCCTGTTCGCCGGATCGCTTGCGCAGATCGCCGCGATCGCGGCCGGCGCCTGCGCGGGGCTTTGGCTCTGTCGCGGAGAGGCTCAGCCTTTTTCCGGGCATCTGAATTTTCCGGTCAGTAGGGTCGGTGGCGGAATCGCGCTTGGCCTGTTCGCCGCGCTCCTCCTGTTATCTCCCGTCGTGACCGCTGCGACCGGATCGCATGCGCTCGCCGTGTTCGACGCCTTCTACCGCTCCGGCGCACTGGTGTTCGGCGGCGGCCATGTCGTGCTGCCCTTGTTGCAGGCGCAGGTCGTGACGCCGGGATGGGTCGGCAACGAGGCGTTCCTCGCCGGATACGGACTGGCGCAAGCCGTGCCGGGCCCACTCTTTACTTTCGCCGCCTATCTTGGTGGCGTCATGAACACCCCGCCGAACGGGCTTGCGGGTGCTGCGATTGCGCTTGTCGCGCTGCTGCTTCCGGGCATGCTGCTTGTCTACGGCATGTTGCCGTTCTGGGATGCGATGCGCACGCGGCCCAACGCGCAAGCCGCCATGCGCGGCACCAACGCCGCCGTGGTCGGCATTCTCGGCACGGCGCTCTATCACCCGGTCTGGACCAGCGCGGTTTTAACTCCACGCGATTTTGCGCTCGCGCTCGCAGGATTCCTGCTCCTGGCCGTCTGGAAGCTGCCGCCGTGGATCGTGGTGGTGCTGTTGGCAAGCGCTGGCACCTTGTCGCAACTTTTCTAAGGGGATCTCGAAAATGAACTTGAATGACACCATGCGCACCGCCGAATCCGGTTGGACGATTCTGGTGCGGCTTCTGGTCGGGCTCGTGGTTTTTCTGCCCGAAGGCATCCAGAAACTGATTTTCGCCGATGCGCTTGGCGCCGGCCGTTTTGCCAAAATCGGCATTCCCTTTCCCGATATCATGGGCCCGTTCGTGGGCGTGGTCGAAATCGTCTGCGGATCCCTGATCATTCTCGGACTGTTCACGCGGCTCGCCGCGGTGCCGCTCATCATTATCATGATCGTGGCGCTGGTCTCGACCAAGCTGCCGATCCTCCTGGGGCACGATGTCGGCATGTTTCACCTCGGAGCCGACGTCAAGCGCACCGGCTTCTGGACCACGATGCATGAATCGCGCGCGGACCTCACCATGCTGCTCGGCTGCATCTATCTTTTGATCGTCGGTGCGGGAAAATGGTCACTCGACTCTCGCCTGGCGCGATAGCCTTCAGCAGGTCTTCATCGGCAGCCATCTCAGATTGAACGCCGCGATGCCGGTGACGTCGAGCACCTTCCGGAAACTGGTCAGACTGCTCGAAACCACCACGTTGCTGGCATTGCCTTCGACCGTGATGACCTCGTCCACGAAACCGACCGTGGGCCGGGCAGCCGGGAACACCACTTCTTGCGGCACGTTTCGGAGCGAAATCGGCGGCGAGAGGTAACTGCCCGCGCGCAGCCGAACCGTGCCGCTGCCCGTCTCCGTCGAGACCAGCAATTTGCGCGGGATCATCTGGCATTGCGCCGTCGTCGTGGCCGCCTGATCCGGCGCCGCCACGGGTGCGGGGTTACTCGTCATCAGCACGACGGTCAGGGCCGAAGCCACCAGCGCCGCGCCGACGCCGGCGACCAGAGCGGAGGAGCGCCTCGGTTGCTGCTGGAAATATCCCTCTGAAGCGGTTGTCTGCATGGTCGTGACCCTGATCCAACGATGCCGCCATCACTAGAGCCAAACCGCCCCGCCAATATGTGACCTGGCGCACATTGAGGGATGGGTGATGGCGAATATGGCTGGCGGCAAGCCAGGCGGAGGACCATGACGCCATTCCCGGCTTGCGCGAGCCTGACGCTCTCACCACGACGTGGACCGGGTTCACCGGCATTTCCGGCGAGATTGAATGATTTTCCTCGCCGATCTATCGTGGCGGCAGACATCACGATGCGCAAAGGCCGATTCCTTATGACAATTCAGGCGCTCTCCAGGACCGCCGAATGAGTGCGAAGGGTGGAAGCGCCGGTCCCGGGTCCTGGCTCTCGGCGCATGGCAGGCTCTGGTACGATGATCGCTGGTATCGCCTGGCCTGGATCGCGTGGCCGCAAGCGATTGCGTTGTTCCTGTTTGCGACCTTGTGGCTGCACCAGCCCGGCCAGGGATTCATCCCCTGGGCCAAACCGACCGGCGACACCCCAAAAAACGGCCCGGTCAACCCGCCGATCGCGCCGCCGCTGGCCGGACAACCCGCCGACGTCCTGGCGCCGTGCAAGAACGGCCAATTCGCCGACATCGTCGCGGCCTGCACCTCGCTCCTGGCGTCCGGAAACCTCAAGGGAAGCAACACCGCTCAAGCCTTTTGGCTGCGCGGATGGGCCTACTATTCGATCAAACAGTATCAGCAATCGATGGGCGACTATGACCGGGCGATCTCGATAGCGTCCGGCTTCCCCGATTTCTTCAACGACCGCGGGGTGCTTTGGATCGCGTTGAACAACAACGAACGCGCCATGCAGGATTTCGACCAGACCATCCTGCTGAAGCCGGATTACGGCCTAGCCCACATGAATCGCGGGATCACGCTTCGCAACCTCAACCGGCCGAACGAAGCGCTGGTGTCGCTCTCCCGGGCGATCGAGCTCGATCCGAGCCTGACGTCCGCGTTCGAGAACCGCGCCTTCATCTATGAGGACCGCGCCAACTGGCGCGCGGTGTATGACGACGCGATGAAAATGATCGAGCTCGCCCCCGACTACCGGATGGGCTACGAATTTCGCGGTCATGCCTATCTCGAAGTCGGCCAGCAGCAGGCTGCGATCGCCGATTTCACCAAGGCCATTGCGCTCGACCCCAGCGCCATCTACGGCTATCGCATGAGGGGGCGCGCCTATTATCTGATGAACCAGGATGACGATGCGATGAGGGACTACAACGCAGCCCTTCGAATAGACCCCAAGGACAGCGACACGATTTCCTTCATCAATGATTTGAGGCGCCGGCAACGCGGCAGGTAGACCGGTTTGGCGACCTGGTTCCCGGCAAAAGTGATGGATCGCTTGTGAGATTTCCCGATCGCGCCGAGAGGCGTTCGTTTCCCGCGCTATGTTTTCCCGTGCCGACTTTTCGCAGGTTGTTTTGGCCGGCGCTCACCGCTTGCGCGCTCGCCGCGCTGCCGTTGCAGGCGCGCGCGGAAGGCAACTATCCGAACCACGCCGTTCGTGTCGTGGTGCCGTTCGCCGCCGGCGGCGTCGCCGACACCACCGCGCGCATTGTCGCGGAAAAACTCTCCGACAAGCTCGGCCAGCGCTTCTACATCGAGAACCAGCCCGGCGCCGGCGGGATTGCCGCGGCACGGACGGTGATCTCGTCTGCGCCCGACGGCTACACGCTGGTGATGCTGACCAATGGAACCGCGGTCAGCGTGTCGTTATTTGCGAAGCTGCCGTTCGACCCGCTTCGCGATTTTGCGCCGGTCTCGAGCCTCGGGTTTTTCGATTTCATCTTCGCTACCTCGGCTGCTTCCGACTTCAGGACGCTCGCCGACTTCATCGCCGCCGCGAGGGCAAAGCCCGGCGCGCTCAATGTCGGCACCATCAATATCGGCAGCACGCAGAACCTGTCGGCGGAACTGTTCAAGACCGCGGCCAACATCGATTTCACCATCGTGCCCTATCGCGGCACGCCCGAGGTCGAGGTGTCGTTGCTGCAGGGCAATCTTTCCCTGATGATCGACAGCTACGCGGCGATGAAGGGCAATATCGCCGACGGCAAGTTCCGCGCGCTGGCCTCCTCCGGCGCGCTGCGCGCGGAAAGCACGCCCGATCTTGCAACCGTGCAGGAAAGCGGTGTCGCCGATTACGACGTCGTGTCTTGGAATGCGTTGTTTGCGCCCGCCCGTACGCAGCCCGAGATCATCAAGACGCTCAATGGCGCGCTCAAGGAGATACTTGCCGACGCCGAGATCAAAAAGCGGCTGCTTGCGCTGGGCATCGAGGCCAAAGCGGGCAGCCCCGAAGAGATCGCCGAGCGGCTCACATCCGACATCGACAAGTGGCGGCAAGTGATCGAGAAGGCTAAAATTCCAAAACAATAGAGCTTTGTTTTCGAGACGCTTATCCAGATACGAAAGACCGCTCCCATGACCGCGCCGTCAACCAATCCGAAACAATGGAACATCGGCCTTGTCGGTTACGGCGAAGTCGGCCGCATCCTCGCCGAGGATCTGCGCAAGCAGGATCTCAGGGTTTCTGCCTACGACGTCAAGCTTCGCAGCGATCAGGCGGGCCAACCGTTGCGCGAGCACGCGAAAAGCCACGGCGTCGCGCTGAGCGCTTCCCACGCCGATCTCGCCGCGCAAGCCGATTTCATCGTTTCCGCCGTCACCGCAAGCCAGGCCGTGCCCGTGGCGCAAGCATGCGCGGGCGCGGTGAAACAAGGCGCCTGGTTTCTCGACTTCAATTCGGCCTCCCCCGGCGCCAAGCGGCGCGCCGCTCACCTGATCGACGGCGGCGGCGGCCGCTATGTCGAGGGCGCCGTGATGACGTCGGTTCCACCCTACCGCATCAAGGTACCCTTGCTGCTCGGGGGTGGCGGCGCAAGCGAGCTCGCGCCGCTATTGGTGGAGCTGGGTTTCGCCGCCAAGGTTGCGAGCGAGAACCTCGGCGTCGCCTCGGCGGTCAAGATGTGCCGCAGCGTGATGATCAAGGGTTTTGAAGCCATGGTGATCGAGGGATTCACCACCGCGCGCGCCTATGGCGTCGAGGACGCGGTGCTGGCCTCGCTGAAGGAAACATTCCCCGGCATCGATTGGGAAAAGCAGGGCGCCTATTTCTTCCAGCGCGTGATCGAACATGGGAGGCGCCGCAGCGAGGAAGTCCGCGAGGTCGCCGAGACCGTGCGCGAGATCGGTCTCGAGCCGTGGTCGGCGCAGGGCACGGCCGAACGCCAGGCATGGGTTGCCGATCTTGCCGATGAAGGCCTGTTCGGCGAGCGCGGCGCCAAGGGCTTTGCACGCAGCGGTGACTGGCGCACCGAAGCCGATCGCATCCTCGGAAGCATCGGCGCAAAGGACAAGAAACAAGAGAAGTGATTGACGATCGCGCGCGCAATCGCCCGCGCCTGCTCACAGATATTTGGCGATCCTAAAGCCCTTGACTTCGTGCTTGTAGCGCGGGGAGCCGGGCGAGATGCTCTCCCACTGAATCACAAGGCCGGAAGCCGCGGCTTCATCGAAAATCTCAAGAACGGGCTTCATGTGCTCGTTCAGCCTTCGCTTCAGGTCCTCGGCAATCTCGGCGTCGGACCTGGTCGGAACGAGCTGGACGACGGAATCGGAGCTGTCTGCGTCGGTCATTTCAATACGTCCAAAATTCTTCAAACATCCACATCGACACGCCACACGCAGTTGATTGCGCGCCGATGCTTCGCACCGTGACTTAAATCACTCTGAGAAGGGCTGGATGATCGAGCGGATTATACGTCAGGATATGCGTCGGATCTCAATGCAACGTTTCGAAGCTGACTTCGTCCGTGTCATCGAGCTGCGACATAAATGCATAGAGCCGGCCGAGCTCCTCTTCGAGGTGCTCATTGACCAGCATCAGCGCCTCAAGGGCCCCGCGCATGTTGCCGTCACATGACGCGATGATTTTTTCAATAGCAACTTCAGTCCTCTTGCACGCCATGTGTACTCCCCTACCTACTCAACGACTGATTACCGCTTGCCCATATCCTGCAGGGATTGGGGCAAAATTCAGCGTCCGAAGCGGACATTTGGTGGCGGGGTGATTTTTCAACAGGCTTTGTTAAGCGGCTACCGCAAGAGTCAAGCGGCTACCGCAGGAGTTAAGCGGCTACCGCAAGAGCGCGCGGGCTGACCACATACTCTTTTAGGACCGTGTCCTTGGCGTCAACTTCAACCAACGATACGTCATAGGTCCAGAGATCAGCGAGATGTTGCAGGACGCGCCTGGCGTCGGTCTCGTTGAGCTGGGCGCCCTTCACCACGACGTGACGCAGCATCAGCCGGCGGTCGCCGGCCAGGTCGACATCGACGACCTCGATATTGGGATCGATAAATCCGACGTCGTACTGGCGCGCAAGTTCGCGGCGAATTCGCCGGTAGCCGCGCGCGTCGTGGATCGCATCGACCTTGATGCCGGCGGTCTCCGCCGGATCGTCGTGCAGATGAAACATCCGCCAGCTTCGTATCAGGCGCGGACTCAAGAACTGGCTGATGAAGCTTTCATCGCGGTAATTGGCCCAGACCTCTCGCAGCACCTCCATGACATCGCCCTTCCCGGCGATGTCGGGAAACCACTCGCGGTCCTCGTCGTCGGGGTCGGTCACGATGCGCTCGATATCCTGCATCATCGCAAAGCCGAGCGCGTAAGGATTGAAGTCCGAAAAGCGCTGATCGTCGAACTCCGGCTGGAACACGACATTGGTGTGCGACTGCAGGAACTCGAGGAAATTGCCGTCCGACAACCGTCCCTGCTGATGCAACCGGCTCATGATGCGGTAGTGCACGTAGGTCGCGGTGCCCTCGTTCATGACCTTGGTCTGGCTTTGCGGATAGAAATACTGCGCGATGTGCCGCACGATCCGAAGCAATTCGCGCTGCCAGGGCTGCAGCCGCGGCGCGACCTTTTCGAGGAAATAAAGGATGTTCTCCTGCGGCAATCCGAGCAGCTTGCGCCGCCGCTCCAGGTTCAAGAGTTCCGCGCTCTTCACAGGTCCCGTCGGAACCGTCCGCCACAAATCGTTGAACACGCTCTGCTCGTGCGCGCGGCGTTCCTCGGCGCGCTTTTCCTCGGCGCGAAGATCGAGGTTCTTCTTGCCCGGATAGCGGTCGATCCCGTGCGACATCAGGGCATGCGCGGCATCGAGCGTCAGTTCGACGGCAAGGCGTCCATGGCGCTCCTCGCATTGCGCCACATAGCTCTTGGCGAAGTCGAGATAATCGAGGATTCCTTCCGCATCGGTCCATTGCCGGAACAGATAATTATTCTTGAAGAAATGATTGTGGCCGAAGGCGGCGTGCGCGATCACCAGCGTCTGCATGGTCGCGGTATTTTCTTCCATCAGATAGGAGATGCAGGGCGAGGAGTTGATCACGATCTCATAGGCGAGCCCCTTCAGTCCCTTGCGGTAGAACGCCTCGTGATGGGCGAAATGCTTGCCGAACGACCAATGCTTGTAGAACAGCGGCATGCCGGCCGAGGAATAGGCATCGAGCATCTGCTCGGCGGTGATGATCTCGATCTGGTTCGGATAGGTATCGAGCCCGAGTTCATTGCGCGCGATCTCCTCGCAGGCGTCGTGGATGCGCTGCAGTTTCGGAAAATCCCAGTCCGCTCCCTCAAACAGACGTTCGGCTGACGCGGTCATGACGCGGCTTTCTCCTGGTTCTTCCGACGCTGGAACAAGTCATGAAACACCGGGAAAATCTGGCTGCGCTCGTTGACCTTGCGCATCGACAAGGCGGCGCCGTCGGCACGCAGGCGCTGGTACAGCGTCCACAGCGAGGAATCCGGCATCTCGAAAGTGCTGCCATTGGCCTCGCCGACTTCGAGATAGGCAAAGAACTGGCTCACGGGAAGGATCATGTCGGTGAGCAGCCGCCCGGTCAGCGCGCTGTCGGCGATCGAATTGTCGCCGTCGGAGGCTTGCGCCGCGTAGATGTTCCAGTCGGAAGGGCGGAAGCGCGACTGGACGATGTCTGCCATCGCCTGCAGCGCGCTCGACACCATGGTCCCGCCCGACGCCGGCCCGTGGAAGAAGGTGTCTTCGTCGACCTCCTCGGCGCGATCGGTATGGCGAATGAAGACGATTTCGACATGCCGGTAGCGGCGGGTGAGGAACACGTAGAGCAGCATATAGAAGCGCTTGGCGAGATCCTTCATGTGTTCGGACATCGAGCCGGACACGTCCATCAGACAGAACATCACGGCCTGGGCCACCGGCTTCGGCACAGTCTCGAACCGGCGGAAGCGAATGTCGATCGGATCGATGAAGGGAATCCGTTTGGCCTTGGCTTTCATCGCCTCGATCTCGGCCAACAGCGCGGTGCGGCGTTCTTCGTCCTCGCAAGCCTCAAGTTCCGCCTCAAGCTCGGCGATCGCCTCCGGCCGCGGCCGCCGCAGCGCGATGCGGCGCGCCAGCGCCAGCTGCACGGTGCGGCTCACCGAAATATTCGCGGGCGAACCGGAAGTCGAATAGCCCGCGCGCTGCAGTCCCTCGCTTTCGGCTTCGGCAAGCTTGCGCTTGGCAAGATCCGGCAATTCGAGGTCGTCGAGGAACAGGTCGACGAACTCATCGCGGGATAGAACGAAGCGGAAGTCGTCCTCGCTGTCGCCCTCGCCGGGGGCGGAAGCCCTGCCGCGGCCCTCGCCCGAACGGGGAAGAATGTCGCCTTCGACGAACTTCTTGTTTCCGGGAAGCACCCTGTCACGCGTGCCGCCTTCGCGTGCGGAAGCGAGGTTCATGCATCCCGTCAAGCGGGATGCTGACCTCGCCGCCTTCCAGGACATCCTTGATGTCGCGGCCTTCGGAGGTTTTCTTGACGGCGCCCTGAACCAGCGCCTTGGCCCGGCGCAGGAAACGTTGGCGGTTCTCCAGGCTCTTGCTGCCCGGATTCAGGCGCCGATCGACGATAAACATTGCCACTGTTGCGTCCGCCTCAGCCGGCTTGTTTCACACGCATGTACCATTCGACGAGCCTGCGGACCTGGCGCTCGGTATAACCGCGCCCCACCATCCGCGCGACGAACTCGCCGTGCTTCTTCTCGGTCTCGCCGTCCTTCTTCGAACCGAACGAGATCACCGGAAGCAGATCCTCTACCTGCGAGAATATACGCTTCTCGATGACTTCGCGGATCTTTTCGTAGGAGGTCCAGGACGGATTCTTGCCGCCGTTCTGTGCCCGCGAGCGCAGCGAGAACTTGACGACCTCGTTGCGGAAGTCCTTCGGGTTGGCGATCCCCGCCGGCTTCTCGATCTTGGTGAGTTCCTGGTTGAGGAGCTCGCGGTTGAGCATCTGACCGGTGTCGGGATCCTTGAAGTCCTGATCCTCGATCCAGGCATCGGCGTAATCGACGTAGCGATCGAACAGGTTCTGGCCGTAATCGGAATAGGATTCCAGGTAGGCCTTCTGGATCTCGTTGCCGATGAACTCCGCATAGCGCGGCACCAGCTCGGCCTTGATGAATTCGAGATAGCGCTTCTCGACTTCCTCCGGCAAGTTGCTCGCGCCGGATCGCCTGCTCGAGCACATACATCAGATGCACGGGATCGGCGCCAAGCTCCGCGGTGTCGTGGTTGAAGGTTGCAGCCAGGACCTTGAACGCAAAGCGCGTCGATACGCCGTCCATGCCTTCGTCGACGCCGGCGGCATCCTTGTATTCCTGGACCGATCTCGCCTTGGGATCGCTCTCCTTGAGGCTCTCGCCGTCATAGACCCGCATCTTCGCAAACAGCGTCGAGTTCTCGTGCTTGCGCAGGCGCGACATCACCGAGAAACGCGCCAGCGTCTCAAGCGTTGCCGGCGCGCACGGCTCGGAAGCAAGCTCCGAGCCCGAAATGAGCTTCTCGTAGATCTTCTGCTCCTCCGTCAACCCGCAGGCAGTAGGGCACCTTGATGACGCAGATGCGGTCGATGAAGGCTTCGTTGTTCTTGTTGGACTTGAAGCTCTGCCATTCGGCTTCGTTGGAATGCGCGAGAACGATGCCGGTGAACGGTATGGCCCCGATATTCTCGGTGCCGATATAGTTGCCCTCCTGCGTCGCGGTCAAAAGCGGGTGCAGCATCTTGATCGGCGCCTTGAACATCTCGACGAATTCGAGAATGCCCTGGTTGGCGCGATTGAGCCCGCCGGAGTAGCTGTAGGCATCGGGATCGTTCTGGGCATAAGTCTCCAGCTTGCGGATGTCGACCTTGCCTACCAGCGAAGAGATGTCCTGGTTGTTCTCGTCGCCCGGTTCGGTCTTGGCGATCGCGATCTGCCGCAACCGCGACGGCTGGATCTTGGCGACACGGAAGCGGGAAATGTCGCCGCCGAAGGCTTCCAGCCGCTTGTAGCACCACGGACTCATCAGTCCGCTCAGTCTGCGGCGCGGAATGCCGTACTTCTCCTCGATCATCGGGCCGAGCTGTTCCGGATCGAACAGGCCGAGCGGCGACTCGAACACCGGGCTGAGTTCATCGCCGGCCTTGAGCACATAGATCGGGTGAACCTCCATCAGCGACTTCAGCCGTTCGGCGAGCGACGACTTGCCGCCGCCCACCGGACCCAGCAGGTAAAGTATCTGCTTGCGCTCCTCGAGCCCCTGGGCTGCGTGCCGGAAGAAGCCGACGATGCGCTCGATGGTTTCCTCCATGCCGTGGAATCCCGAGAAGGCGGGATAAGCGCGCATGGTCCGGTTCAAAAAAATGCGGCCAAGGCGGGGGTCCTTGGCCGTGTCAATCATCTGGGGCTCGCCGATCGCCGCTAGTAGTCGTTCGGCCGCGTTCGCATATCGCATCGGGTCGCCTCGACACAATTCCAGATATTCCGACATCGACATGTCGGTTTCGCTCCGTGCCTCGAACGACCGGGCGAAAGCATTGAACAGAGAATCGTTATACATTGATCCCGCTCCTCATATGGTTTGCTGCACCGCTGGAACGCGCGTCATTACTTCCACGTCGTCGAAGCGCTGCCTGTACCCGGCCCGCAAATCAGCAACAGCACATGAAGCCATTGGACACGCGACCAACTCCATGGGGCAATGCAATACTTGTGCTAGACGATCCGACATGGCCAAAAAGTCATATGATTCCTACGATATGTCACCATCTCGCAACATCCGGGCCACTACTGCCGTTCGGCCCCGCGCACGAATTAATATTTTGTTAACTTGTGGCTTCGCCGGGTTCCAACGGAAAGGTTGGGCGCGGAAGGAAGCCGGATCGAGGCATTTGGCCTCACAAGCGCGGCATCGGCGCGCCGCAGTGACGCGGCGGTGGAACGAAATCCATCGCCACCGCAGACTTTAGTAGTGCGACCGTGTGCCTTGGCGCGTTGCAGACGCTCGGCCCGTTCATCTTCACAAGAGTGTCAGCAGCGTAACTCTGCGAGTGCTGACAGATGCCGGCCTTGGGATTGGGGGAAGCAGAGCGCGCCTCGCTCCCCTTATTCGATCACCTCGTCAGCGCGACCGAGGATGGGCAGCGGTAGGTTCAAGCCGAGTGCCTTGGCGGTCTTGAGGTTGACGACCAACTCAACCTTCGTGGCCTGCTGGACCGGCAGGTTGGCAGGCTTCTCGCCATTGAGAATACGACCAAGGTAGACGCCGACGATACGATGCTGATCACTGGGGCTGGCGCCATAGCTGATCAGCCCGCCGGCCACGGCGAATTCGCGGAACCCGAAGATCGCTGGCGTCGCGTGGCGCGCGGCCAATTCTGCAAGCCGCTCCTTCCGGGAGAACAGGAATGAATCGGCGCTGATCACGAGTCCGCCGACGCGCAGCTTGGACAACGCCGCAAATGCGGCGTCGATCTCGGAATCATTGCTCGCGGTTAGCGGCTCGATCTCCAGACCAAGAGAACGCGCGGCGGCTTGCAGGTCTTGCACTTGCGCGTTCGCCAAGCTTGGACTTGTCGGGTTGATCAGCAACGCAAACTTGCTGGCGCTTGGGACAATTTCATGCAGAAGCTGAAGCTGAAGCGACCCTATTTCCAGGGTCGACGTGGTCGTTCCGGTGAGGTTGCCGCCGGGCCGGCTCAGACTGGCGACGAGTCCAAGCGCGATCGGATCGGCCGCCACGAAGAAAACGATCGGAATAGTTGTGGTCGCGGCCTTCAGCGCCAACGCCGCAGGCACGGTCGATGTAGCCATCACCGTTACTTTTCGATCGACCCGTTCGGCCGCGAGCGCTTGCAGGCGGTCGTTCTGACCCTCGGCCCAACGATATTCTATTGCGACATTCCGGCCTTCCACATAGCCCGCTTCCTTCAGGCCGCCGCGCAGTGCTGTGAGGCGATCGGCGTACAATTCGGGCGTATCGCTGCCGAGGAAACCGACCACCGGCGTAGCTTGTTGCGCGCGCGCTGCGAACGCCACTGCCGCCACGCTCCCGACCATCGCGATGAATTCGCGGCGCCTCATCCCCATTCGTCCCCTTCAACGCCCGATGGCAGACATTGTAGCCCGACTTTGGGCTGATTGTGCGCTGTGTCACATTGTTACTGCCAGCTTTTTAGTAGGTTTGGCTGGTTGATTATCTTTGCGCCCCACGGCCGCTTGGGTAATCTATCTCTTGGGAAAATGGGGCGGCCAGACAAAGGCAGGGGGCGATGTCAGAATCAGCGCAAACACCGGCGGCGAAAAGCCCGCCACCAGCACCAGCATCGGCACCCAGATCTGCCGGGAGCGCCAAATCCGGCGGCGGGCGGGCGGCGATTGTCGCCGCGGTCGGCGGCGTGCTCATGCTTGCGGCGATCGGGCTCGTGGTGCAGAAAGCCGACTTCAACCTGATTTCCGGCAATCCGGCACAACCGACGGTGACCTTTGTCGCCCAGCGCGACCTCGGGGAAGCCGCGAGCACGCTGACGCCGTCGGCGGCCGGCGCGCTGGTCGAAGATGCGCAACGCTGCAAGATTCCGCTGGCCTCGATGACGATTTCCAAGGGCACCGCCGCGATCGGCAGCACGCTTCGCATCCGCGCCGGCAACTACGTCTCGCCCTACTTCACCGTCACTGAAAACATGCAGCGGATTGCGATGCCCTACCCTGCGCCCTACGGCGCCGGCGCCGGCACCTTCGTCGTCGAAGGCAACGCCACCGGCGCCATCCTCGGCCTGACGCCGACGCGGGTGTTGATCGAGCTTCCGGGCGCGCAAAGCATCCCCGTGGTGTGGCGCGCCGTCAACCCGTGCTAGGCCGATGAAGAACCTGTTCAAGGACCAGCAGATCCTCGCCATCATCATCGGCGGTGTCGCCGCCACCATGATCACCGCCTGGTTTCTCAACCCGCAGTCGGGGCCGGCAGGCTGGATCAAGGGACTGGCGCCGTCGACCCAGGCAGTCATCAGCGGCACCCTCATCGTGCTGGTGCTCGCCGCCATCGGCCTTGTGATAACGACCATCGCGTCCTCCTACGCGCGAACCGGCGCGCTGCAACCGGCCCAGACCGACGGCCTCGCCGGCACTTTCAGGATGCTGTTTGCGCCCGCGCGCGACATTCCGGATTCTCCGCCGAACAAGGCGATCGAGGACCTCGAAGCCATGGTGGGGCTCGTGCCGGTGAAGCGGGAGGTCAACGGCCTGATCGCCCGGCTGCAGGTGGAACAAAAGCGGCGCGCGCAGGGCCTGCCCACGGCGCCCTTGAGCCTGCACATGGTGTTCACCGGACCGCCCGGCGTCGGCAAGACCGAGGTCGCGCGCGCGCTCGGCGACATTTATCGTTCGCTGCGGGCCTTGCGCGTCGGACATCTCGTCGAGGTTCAGCGCGCCGACGTGGTGGCGGGCTTCATCGGCCAGACCGCGCCGAAGATGCTGGAGAAGTGCAAGGAGGCGCTCGACGGGATTCTCTTCATCGACGAGGCCTATACGCTGGCCGGCACGCCCGGTTCCGGCGGCGATTTCGGCAGGGAAGCGATCGATGCGCTGTTGAAATTCATGGAAGACAACCGCGACCGCATCATGGTGATCGTTGCGGGCTACCCCAACGAGATGCGCCGCTTCATGGACACCAATCCGGGGCTCGCCGGACGCTTCACCAAGACGATCGACTTTCCCCGCTACAGCGCCGATGATCTCTGTGAAATCCTCCGCCGCATGGCGGCGCGCCAGCACTTTACCTTGCCGGAAGGCTTCCAGGCCCGGATCAAGCCGTGGATCACGGAACGCTCGCGCGCCGACGACTGGGCCAATGCGCGCGAGATGCGCACGCTGCTGGAGAAGGCCCGCGAAGCACAGGCGATGCGGATCGCCACCAATCCCTCCGCCGATCTGTCGCGCATCGAAATCGTCGACCTGATGAAGGCAACCGGACGCGGTTGAATTGCCATGATGATCACGGTGCTGACGATCCTGTCCATTGTCGCCGCAGGCGCCAGCATGACCTTCGTCGCCATGCGGCTGGTGCAGCAACACGATCAGCCGCAGGCCAATTCGGCCGATCTGGTCCGTCCCATCGTCATCGTCGATGCCGACGAGCAGACGGAAGCCTCCCCGATGGAGCTGGCGCTGGCGCGGCTGGACACCATGGTCGGCCTCGCCCCTGTCAAGCAGGAGGTGAAGGGATTGATCGCGCGCATGCAGGTCGAGCAGAAGCGCCGGGATCAGGGCCTCGACGTCTCCGCGCTCAGCCAGCACATGGTGTTCACTGGTCCGCCCGGCGTCGGCAAGACCGAGATCGCCCGCCTGATCGGCGATATCTTCCGTGGCCTGAAGGTACTGCGCAAGGGACACGTCGTGGAAACCGACCGCGCCGGCCTGGTCGCCGGCTATGTCGGGCAAACCGGCATGAAGACCCTCGAAAAATGCCGCGAGGCGCTCGACGGTATTCTGTTCATCGACGAAGCCTATACGCTCGTCGCCAATCCCGGCGACGGTCCCGATTACGGCAAGGAAGCGATCGACACGCTCCTGAAGTTCATGGAAGACAATCGCGACCGCATCATCGTGATCGTGGCCGGCTACCGCAACCAGATGCGGCGCTTCGTCGACAGCAATCCGGGCTTGAGCAGCCGCTTCAGCAAGACCATCGACTTTCCGTCCTACAATACGGCCGAGCTCGGCGAGATCTTCAAGCGCATGGCGGCGCGCCAGCAATTCGCCCTGCCCGGAGGCTTCGAGGCTAAGCTTAAACCGTGGATCGAGAGCCGGTCGAAATCGGACGACTGGGCCAATGCGCGCGAAATGCGCACGTTGCTGGAAAAGGCGCGCGAGGCACAGGCGCTGCGGGTGGCGAACGATCCCTCGGCTGATATTTCGCTGGTCACCATCGAGGACATCATCCACGCGACCGGCCAGCAGGTCGAAGACACCGAGGACCAGGTTGCAGCCGCGCTCGAAAAACTCGATGCGATGGTCGGGCTTGCGCCCGTGAAGCAGGAGATGAAGGCGCTGGTGGCGCGCACGCAGCTCGAGCAGAAGCGTCGCGAACAGGGACTATCGGTTACCGCGGTCAGCCAGCACATGGTGTTCACCGGCCCGCCCGGCGTCGGCAAGACCGAGGTCGCGCGGCTGATCGGCGAGGTGTTCCGCGCGCTGAAAGTTCTGCGCAAGGGTCATCTGGTGGAGACCGACCGCGCGGGCATGGTGGCCGGCTATGTCGGGCAGACCGCGCCGAAGACGCTCGACAAATGCCGCGAGGCGCTCGACGGCATTTTGTTCATCGACGAGGCCTATGCGCTGGCCGCCTCGACCGGCAACCAGGGTCACGACTTCGGCAAGGAAGCCATCGACACGCTCTTGAAGTTCATGGAAGACAATCGCGAGCGCCTTGTCGTGATCGTTGCCGGCTATCCAAACGAGATGCGCCGCTTCATCGAGAGCAATCCGGGCCTGAGCAGCCGCTTCAGCAAGACCGTCAACTTTCCATCCTATAGCGCCAGTGAGTTGTGCGACATTTTCAGCCGCATGGCCGCCCGGCAACAGTTCGCGCTGCCCGTTGGTTTCGAGCAGAAGCTCAAGCCCTGGATCGAGGGCCGGACCAAGGCGGAAGACTGGGCCAACGGGCGCGAGATGCGCACGCTGCTCGAGAAGACCCGGGAGGAACAGGCGCTGCGGGTGGCGAACGATCCCTCGGCCGACATCTCCCTTCTCACCATCGAGGACATCGCGCTTGCGACCGGCCAGAAGCTCGACGACACCGAGATTTCGGTCCCCGCCGCACTCGCCAAACTCGATGCGATGGTCGGCCTTGCGCCGGTGAAGCAGGAAGTCAAACGGCTCTCCGCGCGCCTCGAAGTCGAACAAAGGCGCCGGCAACAAGGGCTGCCGATCACCGCGGTCAGCCAGCACATGGTGTTCACCGGGCCGCCCGGCGTCGGCAAGACCGAAGTCGCGCGTGTGCTCGGCGACGTGTTCCGCGCACTCAAGGTTCTGCGCAAGGGGCACCTGGTGGAGACCGACCGCGCCGGCCTGGTCGCCGGCTATGTCGGGCAGACCGCGCCCAAGACGCTCGACAAATGCCGCGAGGCGCTCGACGGCATCCTGTTCATCGACGAGGCCTATGCGCTAGCCTCCCCGGTCACCGTAGGTCATGACTTCGGCAAGGAAGCGATCGACACGCTCTTGAAATTCATGGAGGACAACCGCGATCGCATCGTCGTCATTGTCGCGGGCTATCCCAACGAGATGCGCCGCTTCATCGACAGCAACCCGGGACTGAGCAGCCGCTTCACCAAGACCATCGATTTCCCGAGCTACGGCATCGCCGACCTCTGCGAGATCCTCAGGCGGATGGCCGAGCGTCAGCGTTTCTCGCTCCCGGACGATTTCGCGTCCGCGCTGACGCCCTGGATCGAGGAGCGCAAGACGGCGGCCGATTGGGGCAATGCCCGGTCGATGCGCACGCTGCTGGAAAAGGCCCGCGAGTCGCAAGCGATCCGGATTTCGACCGACGCCAGCGCAGATTTGTCGCGCATCGAAACGGCGGACCTTCTCGATGCGACAGTGAACTGATCATGGGCAGGATTGCGGAGACCGCCTCATGATCCCCGTCTATTCAAGCTGGCTCGCCGCTCACGGCAAACTCTGGTACGACGACAAGGGCTATCGCATTGCCTGGATCGTCTGGCCGCAGGCGCTGGCGATCCTGGCGGTGCTGTGGTTCTGGGCGATGCCGTCTTCGGGCAGGAACGCGCAGTGGGCAAAGCCGGTCGATCCCGCGACGCGCACAAACCAGCTGCTCGCGTTGCGCGATGCCGCGAAAACCAGCAGGTCCGCGATGGACACGCTCGAGCGCGATGCGCGCGGCGGCGAGGCGATGGCGGAGTTTTTCTACGGAACCCTGTTCGATCCCGATTTCAAACTGAGCACGATCGTGCAGCCCGACGCATCCAAGGCCCTGGACTGGTACGGCAAGGCCGCCGCCCAGGGCCATGAATCCTCGCTGAACAACCTGGCAGTCGCCTACTATCGGGGAGTCTACACCCGCGGCGACTATACCCGGGCCTGCTTCTACGCACGCAAGCTCTCCAACAACGCTTTCCACGGCGGGCTGCAGGTCAAGGGCGACTGCTACGCGCGCGGTCTCGGCGGCACGCCCGTCGATATGACGCAGGCCGCCAATGCCTTCGAGGTGTCCGCATCCAAGGGCAACGTGCGGGCCGAAGCGCAACTGGGCTATTTCTATGAGAACGGGCTCGGCGGCAAGGAGAGGAACAGCGAAATAGCGCTGAAGCACTACCGCGCCGCCGCCGACAAGGGCGACGCGCTCGGACTTCATAATCTGGGGTCGGCCTACAATTCCGGCCTGCTCGGCTTGCAACGCGACGGCGCGGAGGCTGCGCGGCTGATCATCAAGGCGCTGGAAGCGAAATATGACGTCACCGTGCAGTCGCTGACCAACCATTCCGAACTCTGGACCGCGGACTTCTGGCAAAATTTGCAGCGCCGGCTGGAGGAGAAGGGACTCTACAACGGCGTCGTCGACGGCCGCCCCAATTCCGCAACGCTTGATGCGGTCAGAAGGCTCGGCAGCAAAGCCTGAAGGATGTCCGTGAAAATCTAGCGGGCCGGGGCCTTCCGGCCCTTGTCGGCGCGCGAGATTCTTGGGAAATTGCCTGCCGCTGGTGCCGACGACGACAGACCGGAAGCTACCTTACAAAATGCGAGACGCTCGACCTATTGCGTCATGCTTTGCCGTGGCGATCACGACTTCCCTGATCGCGACCGAGCCTCTGCAATACGCGCTTGCCTCTGAGGCCGCTCATCCGCTCAACGGTTTCGTGGTCGCCCAGACATCGATGGGCACGACCGATCCGGTGCCGCCTCCGCCGCCGCCCCGTCCAACCCCGGCCCCGCCGTCGCCGCGGATGGATTACATCCCGCCCAGCCTTGCGCCCGCCCCGGTCCAGCCAACCCAGCCGAGCACCTCGAACGAGGGCGTGTGGGGCGCGATCGGCTTCACCGCTGACGGCTCGTACTCCTCGACCTGGAGGATGCCTTCGCAGGCGGAAGCCGAGGCGAAAGTGGCCAAGGGATGCGCGCAATTTGGGCGCGGCGGTTGCCAGGTGGTGAGCTTCTCGGGGCAGGAATGCGTGGCGCTGGCGACCTTCATCGGGTCATACCGGCGGCGACGCTGGAACTTGTCGTTCACCGCCGGCGGCGTGACCTATCCGGAGGCTCAAAATGCCGCGATGGGGCGCTGCAATGCCGACGAGCGATCGCAAGGCAGGTGCCAGCCCCGCACCGCCGCCTGTGCCGACGGCCGATAGGACCCGTCTTCCCCAAAACTCGCTGAATTGAGCACGAGGCCGGACCGGCCTGCCGAACAGGGCCTTCGGGGTATAAGTTGATCGTTGGCAGCGAGACCGGTACTAACGGGCTCAATTGTGGCTGCCCGGCCTCGATTTTCGGAAAGAGGCCGGGGAGGCGCAGCGACGACCGGCCATTTCGCGCGGGGGATTGCGATGATTTTCAGTGCAGACATATCGACGATACTGAACCGTATTCTCGACACCGCCGCCGACAATTTGAGGGTCGCAAAGATCCTGATCCAGCTTGGTATTGACCCCAACAACGTCACCTACGACGCGATCTTCAATCGCCTCCTGGAAATCTTTCTGCACAACATCACGCTCGCCAACCTGTTCGCGCTGATCGGCTCGGTCTTTTTCGTCGCCACCTTGCTGACGCAGACCATGGTACCCTTACGGGTTGCGAACATGATCGGCTGCCTGTTCTTCGCGGCCTACGGCGCGCTCACTGGAGTCGCGACGACCCTTCTGTTGTATCTCCTGATGGTTCCCATCAATGCCTATCGCCTTCGTCAAATGCTCCAACTCGTGAAGATGGCGCGCGGCGCGACCCAGGGCGACACCTCGATGGAATGGCTCAAGCCGTTCATGACCGAGCGCAAATATCGCAAGGGCGATGTGGTGGTCAAAAAGGACGATGTCGCCAACGAGATGTTCCTGACCGTCACCGGAAAATTCCTGGTCAAGGAAATCAATGTCGAACTGCCGCCGGGAAGGCTGATGGGCGAACTGGGCTTCCTGTCACCCGACAACAAGCGCACGGCGACCGTCACATGCCTCGAAGA
Source organism: uncultured Alphaproteobacteria bacterium (assembly GCA_963722265.1). Classification (GTDB taxonomy): domain Bacteria; phylum Pseudomonadota; class Alphaproteobacteria; order Rhizobiales; family Xanthobacteraceae; genus Bradyrhizobium. The sequence goes on from CAVRKR010000010.1 coordinate 283,004, forward strand.
CGGCCACGTCCTGACCATCACCTACGAGAAGCTGCTCGAAATCTACTTCCAGAATCCGCAGTTCGGATACTACTTCCTGGTGCTCACCAGCCAGCGCCTTCTTGAGAACAACGCGCGGCTACAAAGCGAACTCGACAAGATCGCGCTGCAGACCGCGGCCGCGGGCGTGCCGAAATAGGCGGCGCAGCCCACCGACCCCGCTCCACTCGCGCGGGGCCGGCCGAGAGCTTCCACATTGAGCGGACCATGCCTCCCGAGCAACCCCTCGAACTCCTTCACCGTTATCCGCTGTTCCGGACCTCCGATCCGGATCAGATGATCCATGGACATCTTGGTCCCTATGGCGCGCTCAGAGGCGAAGTCGGAAATCGCGGCCGCTTTGCGGCCTGGGGCAATCTGCTTCGGCTTCCGAGCATTGCGCTCGGTTTCGGCGGCAGCACGGTCGCCACCAGCGTCGAATATTCCGAAGTTCCGCAATACCGCTTCCAGGTCGCCCGCCGCGGCAGCGCCGAAATTTCGGTGGGCGGTGTTGCGGCCACGATCGACAGGGATCGCGGCAGTATCATCTCGCCAGGCTACCTGCACCGCATCGCCTGCAGCGACGACCACGACCGGCTCTCGCTCGCCCTCAATGCGAGAGCCCTCGATCGGACAGTGACGTTGCTGCTTGGCGTGAAGCCGAAGATCCCGCTCGTGTTCGATGTCGCCACGGATTTGCGAAACCCTCACGCGCGGTACCTGCGGGAATTGCTCGGCTTTCTCGCCAGGCAATTCGATTCAGACGCGGCATCGCTGCCGCCGCTTGTCGTCCGCGAACTGGAGCAGGCCGTTATTGTCGCTTTCCTGCGCGCCAACCGGAATTCGCTCAGCCATCTCCTGGAAGGCGACGGCCGCGAGGCGGCGCCCTACGAGGTCCATCGCGCCGAACAATATATCGAAGCCAATTGGGACAAGGCGATTACCATCGACGAACTGGTCGCGGTGACCAATGTCAGCGCGCGCGCCTTGTTCAAGTCCTTCCGGAAATTTCGTGGCTATTCGCCAATGGGCTTTGCCAAGAGTGTCCGGCTGCGGCACGCGCGGCGGATGCTCGCGAACATTCCTGGCCTGTCGGTGACGGACGTGGCTTTCCGGTGCGGGTTCGGAAATCTCGGGCACTTTTCCAAGGACTATCGCGAGGCCTTTGACGAACTGCCCTCCCAAACCCAGAGCCGCGCCTGGCACAGCTAGATATTTGTTTGAGCACGACCTTTGCGCAAACGCTTCCGCGTTTGTCGCGAGTCGCGTTGCCGGTTGCGCGATTTTGTCCTAGCTTTATCGGCCACGACCACGGGGAGGATTTGCCGATGGACGTCGTTGCGTTGGGTCCGGGATTTGGCGCCGAGCTACGCGGCGTGACGCTATCCGATGTCGCCGCTGACGATGCCGCCTATGCGGCGGTGCGCGCGGCCTTCGAAGAGCATTCCGTCCTGGTGTTTCGCGGTCAGGAAGTCACCGACGAAATCCAGCTCGCTTTTTCGCGCCGCTTCGGGCCGCCGGAGCTGACCAAGGTCGGCTCGCAGGGAACGGGATCGCATTTCGTGATCCTGAGCACCATCGGTCCTGACGGCAAAGTGGTGCCGCCCGATCACCGACTTTCGCTTCGCAGCAAGGCCAACCAGCTCTGGCATACCGATTCCTCGTTCAAGCGCGTGCCTTCGCTCACCTCGATCCTTTCGGCGCGCATCATCCCCGCGCATGGTGGGGAAACGGAATTTGTCTCGACCCGCCTCGCCTTCGAGCGGCTCGATCCCGCCTTGCGCTCGAGGCTAGAAAATTCCTTTGCCTGGCACGACTACGCCCATTCGCGGAGCCAGATCGCGCCCGACCTTGCAAGCGCCGAGGAGCGCGCAGCGCTGCCGCCGCAATGCTGGCGGATGGTGTGGAAGAATCCCGTCAACGGCCGCGGCGCGATCTACCTTGCCTCCCATGCCTACGCGGTCGACGGCATGCAGGACGCCGTCGGCAAGAAGCTCATCGACGAGATGATGGCGTCCGCGACCGCACCGGGTGAGAGCTATATGCATCAGTGGCGCAACGGCGACGTCGTGATGTGGGACAACCGCGCGACCATGCATCGCGGCCGGCCATGGCCCTCGCACGAGGCGCGGTTGATGATACGCACCACCATCTCGGCAACCGAAGCGGACGGCGTCGAAACCATGCGCCGGCCATCGTCGCAGGCCGCCGAATGACCCGACGGCCGTCTTCGGTAATGCCCCTGTCATCCGGCCGAATTCGATAACGACGGCATATCAGGGTACCTTGCGATCGCGGCCACGGGCGGGATTAGCGAAAAATTTCCGCTTTTTGTTTGCTTTATCGAAACAGCACTGCGCCAAACTCGTCTCGAATGCGAGCGGACGGACAGCCCAGCGGCGTCCGCGTTCGAAGCCATCGAGTTTTTCCCTTTACGGAGGGTACCATGCATTTCGTAGCCGGAGCCTTGGTCGTGCTGTCGGGCCTGTTTTACGCTGCCGACCATCATGAGATCGGCTCGCTTGGCGATACGATGTGCCGCTATGGCGGGGTGTTCTGCGACAACCCATCCTACGTCTTTGTCGCCGCCGTTCTCGCAGCACTTTGGGGCACGTTCGTCAGCATACGCTAAATCGCTACCGCGACTTGATCCAATTACCCGCGGCGGCGATGGTTCCGAGAGCGCGTGGGTGTGAGTGAATCCGGCCCGATCGCATTGGTCGGCGTCGGACGATCGGTGATCCGTTCGCCGAACAGGCTTCCAATCAGCTCCACGACCGTGCGCGCGGTGCGCCCGCGTTCGTCGAGGAACGGATTGAGTTCCACGATGTCGACCGACTGCACCAGTCCGGAGTCGTGCAGCATTTCCATCACGAGATGCGCCTCGCGATAGGTCGCGCCGCCCGGCACCGTGGTGCCCACGCCCGGAGCCACACCGGGATCGAGAAAATCGACGTCGAAACTCAAATGCAGCACGCCATGGCTCGCCTTCACCCTGTCGATGACGCGGCGGATCAGGACCCCTACCCCGAATTCGTCGATCTGGCGCATGTCGGCGACGCTGATGCGGCGATGGCGCAGCAGGTCCTTTTCCAGTTTGTCGATCGAGCGCGTGCCAAACAGTTCGAGCCGGCTGGAGTCGATCGATGCGCGCGGCTCTTTCCCCAACAGGCCATCGAGTCCGGGCTCGCCGCAGAGAAACGCCGCCGACATGCCGTGCATGTTGCCGGTGATCGTGGTGGCCGGCGTGTTGTAGTCGGCATGGGCGTCCAGCCACATCACGAAAAGCTCGCGGCCGGTTTCGCGGCAATGACGCGCGACCCCGTTCACCGAGCCCATCGACAGCGAGTGATCGCCCCCGATAAAGATCGGGATCGCGCCGGAATGTGCGAGCTCATAGGCGCGTGCGCTCAATGCGCCGATCCAGCGCTGAATTTCGCGGTAATGTTTGGCATTGTCGGGAAGGGCGTCGTCGAGATCGGCGACGCCGGCAACCGAAAGGTCGCCGTGGTCACTTACCGCAAAGCCCAGTCCCTCAAGCAGGGTCAAGAGACCCGCCGTCCGCAACGCCGCCGGGCCCATCAGCGTGCCGCGCTGCGACGCGCCAATCTCGATGCCGGCGCCGAGCACGGCGATCTGTTTCGGAAGTTCCGATCTTGCAATCTCGTTCACGGGCGAGACCCCTCGGTAGCCTCGATCCTTGTGCAACGATTCCCGAAGAAAGTGGCGTGAAAATTTATGCGCCGCACAAAAAAAGCCCCGGCCGGTGCCGGGACTTTCAGTCTTTCCAAGGGTCGGGAGAACCCATGCCGGAACAAGTCGTGCGTCTTGCCCGCCGGCGAATCGAAGGATGCAGCTGAGTTGACTCGCTGTATATGAGAAATGCGCGAAGGTCGCGCGCTTGCTGGCGGATTTTGCCGGGGTGTTGCAGAATAGGCGCTACGAGTAATCAGCCCGGTTGGTCAAAGATGGTGTCCTTTTCAGCCGCAAAACACAGCCTTTAGGAACCACACTGGAGCAACGGTTCCGCGGCGACGCGCGGGTCCGGCGGCAGCAAAAAATTGGCTATCTTTCGTCGATCCCGGGGAAATTTTCCCGCCGACCGGGGTATTATTTGGGGAACCCAGCGGTTGAATCGGCTGGTACTTGGAGTAGGACGATCCGATGGACGAACACCGGATTGCAAACAGATAGCGGGTCCTGAAAGGCGGGACCATCGAGTTCGGCGGCGGCGCGATCGATTGCACGGTTCGCAACATCTCCGCCACCGGTGCCGCGCTCGACGTCACGAGCCCGGTCGGAATCCCTGCGCACTTCACGCTCGTGACCGACGGCAGTCATCTGCCCTGCCGCGTCGTCTGGCGCAAACAGAAGCGCATCGGCGTCGTGTTCGAAAAGCCGTAAGGCCATCATTCGCAAGACCTCGACCAATTGGAGCGGCAGGCCGTCCGCGGTTCGCTGTCATTTGCCGATACGGCGGCCCGCGAATCAGTCGATAGTGGCAGCCTGCAATCTGCAGCAATCGAATCTTCGCTAAGACCGTGACGGCAGTGAGAGAGAACGCGCGCCCCTCAAACGACTGGGCTCCCCGGCTGGTACAGGAAGCAAGACTGCACGAGCTCGACGATCTGCTCGCGCGCCAGCGCAACGGCGATGAGACCATCGCAACCGAAATCGAGCGTGCGGCCCTGCTCGGCGCGCTGGACCGCGGGCACGACGCCCAGCTCGCCTTTATCGACATATTGCGCCGCCGGCCGACCAATTTCAGCGCGCTCAACGAATTCGGAACGCTGCTCGCAGGCCAAGGCGCGATCGACGCCGCCTGCCGCGTCTATGCCGAAGCGATCCTCAATCATCCCGGCAACCCGATGGGGCATGTCAACCTCGCCAATCTCCTGTTGCGCGCCAACAAGCACGAAGAGGCGCGCGCCCATTACGAGGCGGCTCTTCAGGTCGATCCGGAGCACGCTGGCGCGCATCAAGGGTTGGGCGCGGTGCTTGGCCGACAATGGCGAGCGCGATCGGGCGCGCGAACATTTCCGCAAAGGCTTTCGTGGTCACGCAATCTCGACGCTACCCTATCGCGGCAGCGCGCCGCCAGTGCCGCTGTTGCAACTGGTGTCTTCCGGCGGCGGCAATATTCCAACCGCTCCGTTCCTCGACGACCGTATCTTCTCGACCTCGGTCATCGTCACCGACTATCTCGATCCCTCTTTGCCGTTGCCGCCGCACCGGCTCATCTTCAACGCAATTGGCGATGCCGATCTCTGCGGGGAAGCGCTCGACGCCGCCATTCGATTGATCCGGCGGAGCCGTGCGCCCGTCATCAACGATCCGCGCGCGGTGATGAAGACCGGGCGCATCACCAATGCCGCGCGGCTCGCCGCCTTGCCCGGCGTGGTGACGGCGAAAACCCTTTCGGTCGCCCGCGAGGTTCTCGGCGGCCCCGACGGCGCCGCTTCGGTCGCGGCGAACGGGTTTACCTTTCCGCTGCTGTTGCGTTCGCCCGGCTACCACACCGGGCGCAATTTCATCCTGGTCGAGAAGCAGACCGAACTGGCCGATGCCGCGGCCGGTCTGCCGGGAGAGGAACTATTGGTCATCGAATATCTCGACGCCCGCGGCAAGGACGGCAGCGCGCGCAAATACCGCGTGATGATGATCGACGGCAAAATCTATCCGCTGCATCTGGCGATCTCCCGAAGCTGGAAGGTGCATTATTTCACCTCCGACATGGCCGACCAGCCCGACCATCGCGCGGAGGAAGCCGAATTTCTGGCCGACATGCCGGCAGTGCTCGGCGACAAGGCGATGGCCGCGCTCACGGCGATCCGCGACGCGCTGGGCCTCGACTATGCCGGCGTCGATTTTGGATTGAGCCCGAGAGGCGATCTGCTGCTGTTCGAGGCCAACGCGACGATGGTGATCGCCGCCCCCGACCCCGACCCGCGCTGGGCCTATCGGCGCAATGCCATCACCTCCGCTATCGACGCCGTGGTGGCGATGATCAGGAAACGGGCGGAAGGCGCGGCCCGCGCCGATGTTGCAGAGCAATAACTTTCCTAAAATTAATTCGCCGCCGGCATGGCTCCAAGTCGCGGCTTGCGCGTTTAATCACCATCTCTTGAGCAAGACTTGATCGGGATGGAAACGATGAAACGGGCCTTGGCTACGTTTGCCTGCATCTGCATCCTGGCCGGTGGACTTTATGCCGCCGCCAGCAAGTGGGCCATTCGACACGAGACGCTCAATCTCTTCGACACCGCGCGCGCTCGACCGGTGTCGGTGGATCTCGCCGTGCGCCGGGACTACGAGATGAAGGCCGATGCCGGCTTACTGGAAGCTCCCGGTCGCCATCATCAGCAACGGCAACACCGTCAGGAACACCGAATATTCGTTCCTCGCCAACGTGCTCGCCGCGCGGGGATATCTGGTGGCCAGCATCCAGCAGGACCTGCCGACCGACCCGCCGCTCGTCACCAAGATCGGCCTGCCCTATGTCGGCCGCCTCGACGTCTACAAGCGCGGGGAGGCCAATATCCTGTTCGTGATCGGGGAGCTGAAGAATTTGCAGCCGAATGCCGACTACGATCACCTGACGCTGGTCGGACATTCCAATGGCGGCGACATCGCGATGTTCTGCGCCAAGGAGCATCCGGAGCTGGTGTCGAAGGTGATCACGCTCGACAATCTGCGTGTTCCCTTCGTGCTCAACCGAAAAATGAAGATTTTGTCGTTCCGCTCGGCCGACCCCAACTTCAGGACCGATCCCGGCGTGCTGCCGACGCCGCAGCAGGCCAAGGCCGACGGGATCGACATCGTCAAGACCCAGTTTCAGCACACCGACATGAGCGACCGTGGCCCGGATTCGGTGAAGGAAAAGATCCAGGGGACGCTCGACCAGTTCCTGGGCGATGCCTCGTCAAGCGATCTTTCGCCGGCGCCGACCGACAAGCCGCTGATCGCCAGGCGCGGCCCGGCGCCATATCCATAAGACTTGACGGACGGCAAACCGCAAGGGCGGAACTCAAAGTCGGGGTCTGCCCTGCCTCGCGTGCCCGTCGATGGCGCGGCCTTGAGCCAAATCGGAAGGCTTGAGCCAAATCAATGCACAGGGTGGCACCACCACCTCATAATATCAGATGGGCAAATTGATTTTTCGCTGCGCCCGGACGGGCATGAACGTTCAGGTTGAGATGCCCGACGTGGCGCCCTCTCCGGATTCCTACGAGTCCGTTAAGTGCGCGGCCTGCGGCGGGATCCATCTGATCAACAAGACCACCGGCAAATTGTTGGGTGACCATGAAAGCAGATCGTCGGGCGACAAGAAAAAGTGAGATGCCACGCAATCAGGCCAGCGCGGCGGTCATCCAAATCGCTCCGCACCTGCAGCCGTCGAAACCCGCCGGGCGGCCAGGTGATCAGGAGGCAACCGTCGTTGTACTCCGGCCGCCGCTTCCGGAGTTGGAGGCGCAATCAGACGCGCTCGGGAACGGCAAGCGCGGTCTTCGACGGGTGCGGAGCTTTTTCGAGCGCCTGATCGCGCGCATCGACCTGTCGGATTTTCCGAGATCATGCTGCGGGTGATCACGGAAGCGGCGGTTTTCCGTGCCTATTTCGACCGGCCGTCCGGGCCGAACTGGCGAAGATAGGCCCACAGGTTCTTCGCCTCGCTTTGGTCCTTGATGCCGGCAAAGGCCTTTTTGGTGCCCGGAATTTTCGCCTTGGGATCCCTTATATATTGCACGAAATCGCTCTCGCTCCAGGTAAAGGCGCAATCCTTGTTGGCGGCCGAATAGCTGTATCCCTCGACGCTCCCGCATCTGCGCCCGTCGATGCCGTTGAGCTGCGGTCCGATCTTGTTTTTCGCATTGGGGCCGATGGCGTGGCAGCCCAGGCATCTTGAGAATGAGATTTCTCCGGCCGCGACGTCCTGCGCCGAAGCGCTTGATGCCGACACGGCCAGGATGATCGCGGCAGCCTTGAGTTCGTTCATGAGACGGCAGTCCTCGCTGCAATGGCAGAGCGCAAACGATGCGCGTTAATTTTTATCGGCGGCACGGCCTCCCCCCTTGATCAGGATCAATGGCACTAAAGCGACGGCGCGCATGCTCTAAAACGAATGGCGCAGGCCGAACCCCCTTGCAAGGGCTGGCGGCGCATGAAAGGAAAACAGGATGCGCACGGATTTCAGGCGGATTTTGGCTCTTGCGGTGACTGTCGCGGTGAGCGAGGTAATTGGCGGCTCGCGGGCAATTGCGGCGGACGCCTATCATGGCGCGGACCTTGCCAAGCGTTGGTGCGCCGCCTGTCACATGGTTGACGCCGACCAGAAACAAGCGAGCGCCGACGTTCCCCCATTTGCCACGATCGCAAGCAAGTCGGATTTCACCCCGGAAAAGGTCGCCTTCTTCCTGCTCGATCCGCACCCGAAGATGCCGAATTTCCCGCTGAGCCGTAACGAAGCCGCCGACCTCGCGGCCTATATCGGTTCGCTGCGCAAATAAAGCCAAGAATCAGCGTGCAAAGACGCCCCTGCTGGCGGAAAATCACCGCGCAAGCGTAACGCGGGGTGAAAGGCAGCATGGACCAGAGCGAAGATACCAAAACTCTTGAAGCCATCGCCACGGAGGCGTTCGGCGCGCTCCGCAACACCAGCCAGATCCCACCATTCTCCTCCCGCCCCGGCGGGTTGTCCCTCGAGAAGGCCTACCGCGTGACGCCGCTGGTCCGGCAAATGTATGAGGCCCAAGGCGCCCGAGTGGCAGGCCGCAAGATCGGGTTCACCAATCCCGCGATTTGGGCGCAATACGGCGTCTACGCGCCGATCTGGGGCTACGTGTTCGACAACAGCGTGCAGGAGCTTGCCACCGTCGAAGCGCTTTCGCTTGCGCCGTTTTCCGAGCCGCGCATCGAGCCCGAGATCATCTTCGGCCTCGGCGCGCCGCCGTCGGCGGAGATGGACGCACGCGCGCTTTCGGACTGCATCACATGGGTCGCGCTCGGCTTTGAGATCGTGCAGTCGATCTTTCCGGGATGGAAATTCCAGGCCAGCGACACCGTGGCGGCCAACGGCGTGCATGGAGCGCTCCTGATCGGACCGCGCCATCCATTCGCGCCGCGCGCGGCGGAGTGGCGGCAAACCCTCCAGACATTCGAGATCGAGTTGAGTTGCAACGGAGCCCCGGTCGATCGCGGCCAGGGCTCGAACGTCCTGGGCGGCCCGCTCTCGGCACTGCATCATCTGGTGGGCCTCCTGGCGTCCGATTCCGCCAACCCGCCGCTCGCCGCCGGCGAAATCATCAGCACGGGAACCCTGACCAAGGCCATGCCGGTCGTTCCTGGCGAGAGTTGGGCTGCAACGCCAAGCGGGATCGGGCTCGATGCGGTCCGGCTCCAGTTCCCTCAGGGCTAGGGTTTCTGGTTGAACAATTTTTAGGCGAACCGTCGGCCTACCACCCCTTTCGCTTGTGTTCTGAATCGTACAGAATATCAATGGTTCCGTCTGGTCTCGTGGCGTTGCGTCTGCTTCCGGCATGATTGGAGGACAGGATGCTGAACATTCCGCCGCCGACGCCTACCTGCACACGCTTTGACACCACCGTCGAGATGGCGTGCCTCAAATGCACCGGCCGCATGAGGCTGGCCCTGATCGAGCCGCAAGACGGTCACTTCAACCTTTTGACTTACCGCTGCGGCGGGTGTGGATCGGACGAGAGTTTCCTGAAGGCCATCTAAGCGGCTCGCTCGTCCACGCGAACGCGGCAAGTCGGCTCGTCTGACGGCCGGCGGACCGTGAGCGAGCCGATCCGTCAAGGCTACGCGGGCACTTCACGATTTGGGTTTCGTTGCATCCTTGGCGGCGGCCAGGACATCACCCGTGATCTGACGCATATGCTCGCCGGCATTGGTGAACTGGCTTCTCAGGAATTCCGACTGAATCTGCATGGCCTGCTGAAGATCGGTGGCGTGCACCAGTTTGCGGGCATGTTCGAAGGCAGCCTTCAAATTCTGCTGGGTAAAGGTCAAGGCCTGCTTGGAAATCTCCGTGCCGGGGTTAGGAATCGAGCCGACCGATTTGTTGGCGGCATCGAAGAACATTCCGAACGCCCGCTCCGCCTGATCGATGGTTTTTTCGGCCAAGTCGCGCAACTCAGCCGGCACTTCCAGTTTCACTTCGGTCATGGACGCCACCCTCCTGTTTTCGCCGGTAAAATACCACACTTCCCGGGCGGAGGCGACTGTCACCGGCGGCCGCGGCAGCTGGTGGAGCGACTAAAGCTGCAACATCTTGTCTCGGGCGACTTGCAATAAATTCTCGACGACCAGGAGCCTTTCCTCGATCAGCTTTTTCAAAGCCGGGTCATCGAACACCTTGGCCAGCTGGCGCGTTTGCTGGACGGCGAGATCGAGCAGCAGAATGACGTCGCGGAGCTGCGTTCTGGCTTTCCAATGCAAGTCGTCGAAACGCTCGACCAATCCGGGGAGATCGGCGCCGGCAACTTCCGGCCTATGCCCGGCCGCGCTCGTGCGGATGCGCGATGCTTCCTGGCGGAATTCGACGACGTTGCGCATGACCGGCCTATTGCAATGCAGGCGAGTTCGTCCAAAGACGATCCCTTGAGAATCGCAAATCTAGTCGGGTCGGGTTAGCGCGCGCTTAGGCCTGCGACCGTCATTCAATTCAGATTATGCCATCGCCTTGCGGCGCCACTCGCATACCGTTGCCGGGCGGAATTTGATCGACGGTGTCGCTGACTGAGCGACGGCCCGCGGCATCTTCGGCACACAATCGAAAGTTGGTTTTCAGGCATCGGAAGCTCATTAAAGTTAAATTTAATCGAATCACGGACAACACCTGACCATGGAAACAACTGGCGCATGTCTTCCCAATCGGCACTGCTGAGCAACTTTCCGATTCTGCACACCAACGATCCCGAACTCGCCATCGATCGCTTGGCAACCTACGGCCTCTCCAGCTTCGATATGGCGCCGAACGGGAAGAAGTTCGAGTTTCGCACCAACCACCTGCACATGACCGATCTCGGATTGTCCTATTGCGCCTATAGTCGCGGCGCCAGGCTAGGGTTCAAAGAAGCCTCGTTCATACGGCAGATATTCAACATTGACGGTGTGGGCCGATACACGGCGGGCAACCAGTCCGGCGAGATTGCGCATGGATCATCGACGCCGGTGCTTTCAACCGGGGTGCCGCTGAAACTCGAATTCGATCGCGGCTACCGCCAGCTCGTGCTGCGTATCGAACTCGACGCGCTCAAGCGCAATCTGGGCGCCCTGATCGGGCAGGAGGTGAGCGAGCTGATCTTCGATGAGGCCGATACACGCCAACCGGCGATAGGCAGCCTGCGGCGCCTGATTTTTCAGTTTGCCGCCGACTTCAACGAGCGCGGCGCCTACTTCTCCGCGCTCGCCGCCAAAGAAGTCGAGCGCATGGTGATCATGAAATTCCTGATGTGTCATCGCCATAATTTTACGCATCTGTTGTTGCGCGAACCGCTTCCAATCGCCTCGTCCGCGGTCAGGGCTGTCGAGGAATTCGTCGAAGCCAACTGGGACAAACCGATCGATGTGCCGGCGATGGCAAAGGTGGCAAACGTCAGCGCGCGAAGCCTGTTCCGGCAATTCAAGCAGGACCGCGGTTATTCGCCCGCGGATTTTGCCAAGCAGGTCCGGCTCGATCACGCGCGCGATCTGCTCGAACAGCCTTCCCAGGATTCATCGGTCACGCAGATTGCGCTCCGATGCGGCTTCCAGAATCCCGGCCATTTCGCGCGTGACTTCCGGCTCGCCTTCGGCGAGCTGCCGTCGGAGACGTTGAGGAGATCGATCCGGCGACCCGGCGCCTGATGGCGTTGGACTCCGGCAATGGGCGTTCCATCGGCTTAGAACAACCGGCGGTCCGTCGAGAGAACCTCCTCCGTAATTTTACGGTGGTCTGAGAGATATGGTCATTCATCGAAGCCTTAGGCTTTGGACGTACTCTCACTCTCATGGTTGAGACCCGCGCCGCACCCCGCTACCGCCTCTCGAAGCCCGCGAAAATCGAATTCGGTGGGTGGGAGGTCGATTGTCTGCTGCGCGATCTTTCCCTGACCGGCGCGTCGCTCGAGGTGTCCAGTCAATCCGGCATCCCCGAGGAATTCAATTTGGTGGTGCCGGCCGACGGATTGAACCTGCGCTGCCATGTCGTTCGGCGTACGAGCTACCGCATCGGCGTCGCATTTCGGCTCGGTCCGACCGATTGAAGACCGCCGTCATTCTCCCGCAATAAGGTTCAGATTGCATTCAGGTTTCGTACCCTATTTTTTTGAAAGGGGCGTTATTTGAACAGGAGAACCAATAATCCTTAGGCCATTAATGACTGCCGTGGTTGTTGCAGCCGGCGTTTGTGGATCGGCTGCGATGGTCGCATCACCTGCCCATGCTTAGGACGCTGCGGAGGCGGAAATGATCGGCTTCCACCAGCTTTGCGAAAAAGGTGACCGCAGAGCCTGCGTTCGTTTTGGCATACTGATCGGCCGGAACGAGCAGCGCCACGCGGATTGGCGCAGGAGGCACGGCGAGTGGTTCTGGTGGGAAAGATAGCACCGCAACAAGAAAGGCCGCCTTCCCGGCGGCCTTTTTATTGCCCGGCCCCCCCTTTCACCTTCGGCCCTCCCTCGCACTTTGCGATCCGGCGCCGAAAACGGTGCGGCGAACAAATGGCGCTCAGCGCGGGGTGAACCGACCGTTGATCGCCGGCGCGGGATCGGTGGCGAGCCGCTCGACCAGATCGATGACCTCAGAGCGTTGCAAGGGCGAAAGCTTGATGAACGCTTTCAAGAGCCTCAGGCCCTGGATCGTTTCGCTGGATGGATATCCGAGCTTCTCGCTCAATTCCGAAACAGATGTGCGATTTTTCATCTCGCGCCTTTAAGGGGCAAAATTGATACAGGTTTGCCTAGGTTGAAAGTATGCCAAGGAACAACCCCACCGGCAAGGAATTCCGCCACTCATAACCGCAGGATTCGACAGGAGTACTCTAGCACTTATTGCGATTTGTGACGCAATTTGTACGGGTATTGCCGCAACCGATGACCGGCGCCGGTCGGCCGATCGCTCCACCACCCGAAATATCCACTGGTGTCGGGTCGCCGCGGGAACGCTCCCGCGGCATTCGCGACGGCCGGCGGCACTCGCAGCACTTGGGCGTCATCGCGCGCAGGTCGCAAAGACGCGAGGCATCGCGTTGAACCGGATTGGAGGATTCGAGAGCAAAGCATTGCCGCATTTCACTTTTAAGTGACCCCGTCGCCCGGAACGGCCGAAATAAACGATGCCGGTCGATGTTCCCATCATAACGGATACCGACACGGAAGATCTCGCCAATGCATAGGGCTGCCCTCCTCTCTCTTTCGACATCGGTTCCGCCGCACGCCTTCTTGCAGAAGGATGTTCTTGCCGCGGCATGGGACGTATTCGGAAACCGCTTTCCCGATTTCGAGAGGTTCGCGAGCATTTTTGCCAACACCGGAATCGTCAAACGTCACGGCGTGAAACCCTTCGATTGGTATCTCACCCAGCGCGGCTGGCCGGAGCGCACCGAAGCATTCCTGGAGGGAGCCGAAGCGCTGTACATTGACGCCGCCGAAAAGGCGCTGACGAGCGCCGGCCTTCGCGCCGCCGACATCGACACCGTCGTGACCATTTGTTCCACGGGCATCGCGACGCCCAGTCTCGAAGCGCGTGTCCACCGCCGCATGGGCTTTCGATCCGACGTCTCGCGCGTGCCGGTGTTTGGGCTGGGCTGCGCCGGCGGCGTCTCGGGCATCTCGATTGCCTCGCGCCTGGCGCAAGCGCGGCCCGGCGCCAATGTGCTTCTTGTTGCCGTCGAACTCTGCTCGCTCGCGCTTCGGCTTGACGAACTCACCAAGGCCAACATCGTCGCCACCAGCCTGTTCGGCGATGGCGCGGCAGCGATCGTACTGCGCGCCGGTGACGGCGGAGAGACGCAAATCGAGAGCGTCGGTGAGCATCTTTGGCCGGACACGCTCGATATCATGGGCTGGAACATCGACCCTCTCGGCTTCGGCGTGATCTTTCGCCGCACCATCCCCGAATTCGTCGCCACCGAATACAAGGCAGCAGTGACGCAGATTCTGTCGCGCATGCAGCTCGAGGCCGCAGATGTCGACAAGTTCATCTGCCATCCCGGTGGCTCCAAGGTGATCGATGCGATCGAGACCGCGCTCGCGCTCGGCCAGGGAACGCTCGAGCACGAGCGGCAGGTGATCGCCGACTACGGCAACATGTCGGCGCCGACGGTGTTGTTCGTCCTCGAACGTGCGCGTGCTAAAGGACTGCCGCCGCGTTCGGTTTTGACGGCGCTTGGACCCGGCTTCACCGCAAGCTGCGTTTCGCTGCGGCACGCCGCGTGACAGCGGCCGAGCTCATCCTCGCTCTTGTGACGTGCCAGCGCGGCGGCGAACTCCTTCTTTCCTATCACAACACGCGCAGGCTTTTGGCCCGTGGCGCGATCGAGGTGGCACCAGGGCATTATCCCCTGATGGTCGCGCTGCATTCGCTGTGGCTGATCGCGTTGTGGGAATTCGGGCACGACCAGGGCGTGAATGCACTCGCGCTCGGTGCTTATCTGGCGTTGCAAGGCCTGCGCTTCTGGGTGATGCGCACATTAGGGCTGCGCTGGACCACAAGGATCATCGTGCTGCCGGGAGAACCGCTGGTGTCGAGCGGTCCTTACCGCTATCTCACCCATCCCAACTATGCGGTGGTTGCGGGCGAAATTGCCCTGCTGCCGCTGGTAGTCGGCTTGCCCTGGATCGCGGCCGTTTTTACGGTCCTCAACACCGCGGTTCTCTTTGTCCGTATCCGCGCCGAAAACCGCGCCCTTGACGCCTCGCGCGCGATTGCGTCACGTGCCGCGCCATGAGCGAAGCGATCACGGCACCGGACGAAGCCACGGGCGCAACATGGCTCGGCTTCATCCTGATGTGCCTTGGCATGTTCATGGCGATCCTCGACATTCAGGTGGTCGCTACCTCGCTGCCTGCGATTCAGGAGGCGCTGGAAATCTCGCGCGACGCAATGAGCTGGATCCAGACGGCCTATCTGATCGCGGAAATCACCGCCATTCCGCTGACGGGGTGGCTGACGCGCGTGCTGACGCTGCGCTGGTTGTTCGTTTCCGCGATCGCCCTGTTCACGCTAGCCTCCATCGGCTGCGCCTCGAGCTCCGATTTTGCGACACTGGTTTCGTTCCGCGTGGTGCAGGGCTTTGCCGGCGGCACGCTGATCCCTGCGGTGTTCTCCGCGGTGTTCCTGCTGTTTCCGCTCCGCCTGCACCCGATCGCCACGACACTCGCCGGCATCATGGCGGTGCTGGCGCCGACGGTGGGTTCCGTGGTGGGCGGCTGGATCACCGAGACCTGGTCATGGCATTGGCTATTCCTGATCAATGTCGCCCCTGGGGTGGTTGCGGCCGCCGCCACGCCGTTCCTGCTGCCGGTGGACAAGCCCAATTTCGACGATCTCGCAACGCTGGACCGCGCTTCGCTGCTGCTGATGGCGGCAGCGCTTGCGACACTTGAGCTCGGCCTGAAACAGGCGCCGCAGGACGGTTGGCTATCGCCCCGCTGTTTTATGCTGTTTCTTACAAGCGCTGTGACCGCAACTCTGTTCGCCAGGAGGACGCTTCACGCAACCCATCCCGTGGTCGAGCTGACGACGCTACGCGCGCCTGCCTTTGCGATCGGCTGCGCCTTGAGTTTCAGCCTCGGGGTCGGCATGTTCGGCTCGGTCTATCTGATGCCGGTCTTCCTCGCCTATGTCCGGCGCCACGACGCGTTCGAGATCGGCATCATTATGCTGGTCACGGGTGTCGCCCAGCTTGTCACAGCACCGCTCGCGGGCGCGCTGGAAAGCCGGCTTGATCCGCGCAAATTGTCGGCGTTCGGCTTTGCCCTGTTCGCGCTTGGCCTTGGCATGAGCGCGTTCCAGAGCCGCGTCGCCGATTTCGACGAAATGTTCTGGCCGCAGGTCGCACGCGGCATCGCCATCATGTTCTGCCTGTTGCCGCCGACGCAGCTGGCGCTCGGCGTATTGACGGCCGCGCAGGTGCCCGACGCCAGCGGACTTTTCAACCTGATGCGAAACCTCGGCGGAGCGATCGGCATCGCTTTGATCGATACCATTCTCTATGGCCGCACCATCGGTCACGCCGAAGCCTTGCGCGACCGGCTGATCGCGGGCGACGTCACCGCGGCGCAGGCGATCGGGCTCGACGTGCAGCTTTTCCTGCATCCTCCGCCCGACGCCTCGAGTGCCACCATCGAGGCCTATGTCCGCCCGATGGTCGAGCGGGCGGCGTTTGCGATGAGCGCAAACGAGGCCTGGATGCTGCTCGCCATCGTGGCGCTGATCGGGCTCTTGCTGGTGCCGTTTGCGGGGAAGGCAGTCAACCCAAGTCGCCAGTAAGCATAGAGCGGAATCCCATTCGACTGCACTGATCAAGCACGGCATCTTTGTTTCTGTGAAGCCATAGTGGCAGCGATCTTGCCGAGACTCACTGGATGCTGCAGGTCGCATCAAGCATGACTGGCTTTGAATGGATGAAAATGGTTCGCCCCGCCCTCGTCTTGTATTCAGTCTCGCCTGGAAAAAGCTTCGTTTCGAAATTCACGGCGCAGGTCTTGCCAGACACCCGCACGGTGACCGACTTGGTGTAGTTGGCCATTTGCCAGCTTGCCCTGATGGTGTTCAGCGCAACGACCCTCCACCTGCTGCCCAAGTCCGTTTCGTTGCTGTGGTAATTCGAATTGGTACCCTTGACGTTTTCGGATTCCCATCTTTCGGTGACCCGATTGGTACCTGACAGGGTCAACGTCGCGGAATAAGCGCTGTGGTGACCTGGGGTCGGAACAGGCGCCGTGACGTCAAACGCCAGTACAAAGCCGACCCTTATGATCGTGGCCTCTTGCGCCGCCGCATTCGCCATCAAAAACCCGGCTAAGAAGCTCAGTGCGGGTGGAACGCCTGATACGATTCGCGGGAAACAATTCAATTTTATGCTCCTATCGAATAACAACGTGAAGCAATCTTAAAGCCGGGAAACTATTGCATCTACGCGCATCGATGTCGTTGTGGCATATCACGTCATTGACTGAGTGGCTTGGTGACGCGCTCAGAGCAGCTTCAAGACGGTGCCTATTTCGACGCCGAGTTCTCTAAGGGCTGCACGAGTGATGGAGGGTGCGGGATCGGCCGCATCATTCGATCACCTGGTCGGCGGCCACCAGCATGGTATTGGGTACGGTAAGGCCGAGCGCTCTTGCGGTCTTGAGATTGACGACGAACTCGAATTTGGTCGGCTGCAAGACCGGCAGATCGCCGGGCTTTGCGCCTTTCAGGATTTTGCCCACATACACCCCAGCCTGGCGGTAGGCATCGACAAGGTCGATCCCGTAACTCATCAGCCCGCCGGCATCCGCGAACTGCCGCCATTCATAAATCGCCGGGATCGCGTGCTTTGCCACGAGCGCGACGAGCTGCTCGCGTCTGCCGAGAAACAACGGATCGGCGCTGACAAGCAGTGCGCCTACCTTTCTTTCGGCAAGCCCGGCAATCGCGGAATCGATTTCGGTGTTCGTGCCGGCCTTGAAAATAACCAGCTGTTGCCCGAACTTTCGGACCGCAGCTTCGACCTCGGCATGTTGTGCCTCAACTTGAGCCGGGTTGTTCGGGTTGACGAGCAAGGCAACCACGGAGACGCCTGGCACCAGCTCGTGCATGAGCTCGACGCGCTTGGCGTCGAGCAGATAGGCAAACAGCGTCACGCCGGTGACGTTGCCATTCGGCCGATTAAGGCTGGAAACCAGCAATGGGGATCGTCTCGGTGGCCTGTTTGGCGGCGAGTGACGAAGGCAATCCGCCAGTGGCAATGATTACGGAAACACGGCGGGAGACCAGATCGGCGGCAAGCCCCGGCAACCGATCGTACTGCCCCTCCGCCCAGCGGAAGATGGTTGCGACATTGTCCCCTTCGACGAAACCAGCGTCCCTTAAACCCCGCTGAAATCCGGCAACGAAGGTGGCGTAACCCTCGGGTGAGGTTGCCCCGAGAAACCCAACTACCGGAAGGGACGGACGCTGCGCTCGGGCGGCGAGCGGCCACGCAGCAACAGCGCCGGCGAGTCCGATGAAGTTTCGTCGTTTCATGCGTCCCCCTCTCGAGCGCCGGATGCCAAGCCCGGGCCCGACATTGGTGCACTCACACCTATTTCGACGCCGAGTCCTTTGCCAGCAAAGCGACCGCGTCCTGCACCGTGGTCATGAACTGGGCGGGGAAGATGATGGTGGAATTCTTCTCGATCGAGATTTCCGCCATCGTCTGCAAGGTGCGGAGCTGAAGCGCGACCGGATGGGCCGTGATGATGTCGGCGGCCTGGCCGAGCTTGACGGCGGCCTGGTATTCGCCTTCGGCGGCGACGATCTTGGCGCGGCGCTCGCGCTCGGCCTCGGCTTCCTTGGCCATCGCCCGCTGCATGTTGTCCGGCAGGGTGATGTCCTTGATCTCCACCGCCGTCACCTGGGTGCCCCAGGGTTCGGTATGCAGGTCGATGACGTTCTTGATCTGGTCGTTGATGCTGGCGGTATCCGACAACAGCTGATCAAGGCTGAAGCGGCCGACCACATTGCGCACGGTGGTCTGGCTGATCTGGTTGATCGCGTTGTAGACGTTCTCGATGGCGATCACGGCCTTTTCCGGATCGGTGATGTGGTAATAGGCGACGGCCGCGATATCGATCGAGACGTTGTCCTTGGTGATGATCTTCTGCGAGGGGATCTGCATCGTGACCGTGCGCAGCGACACGCGCGTCATAGTCTGGAACGGAACGAAGATCAGCGTCAGGCCCGGCCCGCGCACGCCGGCGAATTTGCCGAGCAGGAACACCACGCCACGCTCATATTGCTTGAGCACGCGAAGCGAAATGAAGAGATAGAAGATGATCAGAAGTACTGGAAAGGAAATGAAGCCCATAACGCGTGCCCTCACCGGTTGTTGAAATTCAGCCTAGCACTTTACGGCTGGCTTGCGAGGGCGCGATTTGCGCCTTTCACATTGATCGAGGTCAAAGCGCGCCTTGCGGGACCTGCTTAGCTGGTCAAGCGTGAAGGGAGCTCGCGGCTGAGGAGATTCGGGGTCAGCTTCCTTTGATGCCTTTCCAGGACTTAACAATTTGTCATTTCAGGCGGGATCACGGATGCCTTGCGCCCGCCGGGCTATCCGTGGTCCTCGCCGGCATTGTGCGCGGGTGCAGAATGGGAATCTACTATTTCGACCTGCGAGACGGCGTCCCCTCGAGGGACCGGCAGGGGGTGGAATTTGCCACCATGTCGGCGGCGATCGAGCACAGCAAGCTTCTCGCCAGAGAGCTCCGTCAGGACTCCCGGGGCAAGGATGTCGCTCGTTCGATTGTCGTCATAGACGAGTCCGGCACCGAGATTCACCGCGAGCGCGTGTAGCCGGACGCTATCTCGCGGCCTCCTTCGCTTACTGCTGCTTTTCCCAGAACGACAATAGCCCCTGCGAGGCCGAGCCGCCGATCACGCAGGGAATGCCGATCGCGATCTGGCCAAGCGCTGCCGCCGAGACGCAGCCGAGCGCGACCGCGCCGACGCCGACCTGTCCCCAGAAGTCGAGATTGCGCCGCGCATCCGAACCCTTGGTCTTGAGCTCATCGACCGCGGCGAGCGCGTCCTTGCGCACCGCGCCGAGCTGCACGGTGTCGGCCGCCTCGACCACCTCGGTGAGCGGCACCTTGACGGCTGCCGGCTGCACCGCGATTTCGCTGCGCAGATATTCGCGCAAACCGGCGTCGCGCACCGCGTAGCTTGCCAGCGTATAGCGCGCCATGCTGCCGACGGTCAGCTTGTCGAAGGTGTCGCGGCTTTTGCTCCAGGGCAGCATCTCGATGATACGCAGGATCGGCCTGAAGGAGCCGGTGGCGAAATAATATCCCCACAGCGTGTCGAGCAGATCCTGATTGCCGGCGAAAGTCTGCTGCATCTTCAGCTTCTTGTCGTCCTTGGCGAAGGCGAACGCGCCTTTGATCTTGTCGAGCATCCCGGGCTTGGTTTCTTCCAGAGGAATCTCGGTCAGGGTCGGCAGCGTGCCGGCGAGATAGCTGTCGATCATCACCCGCCGGCCCGGCATCTTCGGCGCGACCTTGCGCAATAAATTGCGCCAGTCCGGCAGGCCCGAAAAAGCAATCGCGCGCACGATCACCCATTCGTCCTCCGGCCTTACCGGAAAGAAGCTGTTGACGAGCTGCTCGGCCTTGGCCGGGTTCGACCCGATCGCGCCCGCAATGAAGCCGAGATAGATGCCGGCATTCTCCGGCTCCTTGAAGGTCTGCGAGTGAAACAGTACGCGCACCGCCGCCGGGACGTGCGCGTAATCCGGCTTGGCGCGGTAATTGTAGATCCACTGCTGCACCACGCTCAGCGAGGCGCGCGGATCGATTTCCTGCGTAACGGCGGCCGACGCCGGCTGGATCAACACGAACAATGCAGTGAAAAGGGCTGCGCAACGCATGTGATGCTCCCGAACGCGAAACTTTGTTGGGGCCCATCGCTAGGTATCATTTGAAGCGGCTATGCGACATTTTCTGGATCACCGATCGGCGGCTGCGTCGAAATTGTGGCAAAGCGTTAACACTTAAGGCGACTTCTTACCCCTCCGCCGACATTCTTTCGCCCCTCGAGCGCACTTCGATCGCGCGCTGTGACAGACGGGTAACAGGCGGAACATGAAGAGACGATCCGGGTCATCGGATTGGTGGAGCCTTCGGTCGAAAGCGGCGAACGCGCTCGTGATCGCAGCGCTTGCGCTTTTGTCGGCGCAGACGATCGCGGCCGAAAATCCCTCGCAAGTCGACGTCAAGACACGCGACGGCGACGTGAAGACGCGCGACGGCGACGCGAAAGCGCGCGGCGATATCGAGGTCGAAGGCAATCGCCGCATCGATGCCGCGACGGTGCGCTCCTATTTCCATGCCGCTGCAAACGGACGCTTCGACGAAGCCGCGCGCGATGCCGCGCTGAAGGCGCTGATCGCGACCGGCCTGTTCGACAAGGTCACCATCGAGCGCGCCGGCGAGCGGCTGATCGTGCATCTGCACGAAGCGCCGGTGCTCAATCGCGTCGCCTTCGAAGGCAACAAGCGGATCAAGGACAGCGAGCTTTCCGCCGTCAATTGAATCCAAGCCGCGCGGCACCTTGCAGCGCGCCCAGGTGCAGTCCGACGCCGGCCGCATCGTGGAGGCCTACCGGCATGCCGGGCGCGACGATGTCGGCGTGAAGCCTGTGATCATCGACCGCGGCAACGACCGCGTCGACCTCGTCTTCGAGGTGACGGAAGGCGCCAAGACGCCGGTGCGGCAGATCAACTTCGTGGGCAACAAGGCGTTCGGCCACCGGCAGCTCGCCGCCGTGATCAAGACTTCGGCCACCAACATGCTGAGTTTCATCACCGGCGGGGACGTCTACGATCCCGACATTGTTGCCGCCGATCGCGAGCAGTTGCGGACCTATTACCGCAGCAAGGGCTATGCCGATGCCGGCGTGCCTTCGGCGCTCGCCGAATACGATCCCGCGACCAAGGGATTCACGCTGACCTTTACGATCGACGAAGGTCCGATCTATCATTTCGGCGACGTCAATGTCGACTGCCATGTGGACGGCGTCGACCCGGAAAAACTTCGCCGCCTGCTGTTGGCGCGATCCGGCGCGCTGTTCGACGGCACCGCGCTCGACAGAAGCGACGATGCGCTAGCGATCGATCTTGCCAAGCTCGGCTATCCCTTCGCCCATGTGCAGCCCCGCACCACACGCGATGCGACGGCAAAGCGCATCGATGTGGCGTTCGAGATCGATCAGGGACCGCGGGCCTATGTCGAGCGCATCGACATCCACGGCAACACCCGCACCCGCGGCTATGTGATCCGGCGCGAATTCGACATCGCCGAGGGCGACGCCTTCAACAAGGGCCTGATCGACCGCGCCGAGCGGCGGCTGAAGAATCTGAACTACTTCAAGACGGTCAAGATCGCGGCCAAGCCCGGCTCGGTGCCGGATCGCGTCATCCTCGATGTCGAGGTTGTCGGAACGCGAGACCGGCGATTTCAACATCGCCGGCGGTTACTCGACCATCGAAGGCTGGCTCGCCGAGGTCAAGCTTGGCGACAGCAATTTCATGGGCACCGGCGTCGCCCTCGCACTCCACCTTCACCTACGGCCAATATGCCCGCGGCATCGATTTGTCGGCAACCGATCCCTATTTCTTCGGCAACCGCGTTTCCGGCGGCATCGATCTTTTTGCCAAGCAGAGCGATTCCAGCCCCTACCAATCCTACGGCACCGAGACCTACGGCGCGATGATGCTGATCGGCACGCCGATCTGACCGAGCAGCTCGGCATGCAGTGGCGCTACTCGATCTCGCGCCAGAGCGTCACGCGTCGATCCGGCCTCGCTCGCCGCGCCCCCGTCGATTGCGATCCAGCAGGCGGCGCAGACCGGACCGCAATGGGTGTCGGCGGTCGGCACACCGCGACCTATTCCACGCTCGACAACAACAAGGCGCCGACCAACGGCATCAATGCGCAGCTTCGGCAGGATCTCGCCGGCCTCGGCGGCGACGTGCGGTTCCTGCGCACTACCGAGGACATTCGCTACTATCACCAGCTCAACGACGATGTGGTGAGCCTCGCGCGCGGGCAAGGCGGTTACATCACCGGCTGGGGCGGCAAGCAGGTGCCGCTGATCGACAGCTTCTTCGGCGGCCCGTCGATGGTGCGCGGCTTTGCGCCCAACGGCTTCGGCCCGCGCGACCTCACGCCGGGCACGACCATGGATAATGTCGGCGGCAGCATGTACTGGGCGACGACGGCGGAACTGCAGAGCAACATCCCCGGCGTGCCGAATGAATACGGCTTGAAGGCGATCGCCTTTGTCGATGCCGGCAGCGTGTTTCGCTACAGCGGGCCGACGACGTTTCCAGGCTCCACGCAATCGCTGCAACTCGCCAACGCCAACGTCGTGCGCTCCTCGGTCGGCGCCGGCCTGACCTGGGCCTCGCCGTTCGGCGCGCTCACCGTCAACTATGCCGTGCCGCTGACCAAAGCCTCCTACGACGTGGTGCAGCCGCTCGGCTTCAACGCCTCGCCGTTCTGAGCGTTCCAGGGTTTGTACGAGGCCGGCGGCGCTAGCCAAAATCCCGGCGAGTCAGATAGGGTCGTAATCGTTTGCCCTCGCGACGATTCGAAGATGGCCAGCCGGCCTCACGGCCGCGGCTACTTCAACCAAAGGCCCAAGGGAATGACGACCGTCTCGCTGACGATATCGGAGGCCTTCGATATTGCGCTGAAATCCTTCTATGCGGGGAAACTCGCCGAGGCCGAGCAAATATGTCTCAAAATGTTGTCGGCCGATCCGGATTCCGCCGCCACGGTCAACCTCCTGGCCGTCATTCATACTTCGCTTGGCCGGCACGACGCGGCGCTTTCCTGCTATGATCGCGCGCTGGCGCTGCGGCCAGACTTCGTCCAGGCGCTCAGCAATCGCGGCGCGGTGTTGAAGCAGATGCGCCGCTACGACGAGGCGCTGGCAAGCTACGATCGCGCGCTCGCGCTCCAGCCGGATCATGTCGAGATCCTCAACAATCGTGCGGGCGTGCTGCAGGAGCTTTCCCGCCACGCCGAAGCCTTGAGCGGATATGACCGCGCGATCACCTTGCGGGGGGACTATCCCGAGGCGCTCAACAATCGCGGCGTAACCTTGCAAGCCCTGGGCCGGCATGCCGAGGCGCTGGCAAGTTATGACGCCGCGCTGGCGCTCCGTCCCGACTTCGTCGAGGCGCTGGTCAATCGCGGCATCGCCCGCCATGAGCTGAAGCGGTTTGGCGAGGCGCTCGCAGATTACGATTCCGCCCTTTCGCTTCGCCCCGATAATGCCGATGCCCTCAGCAATCGCGGTAACGCGCTCGACAAACTGGGACGCCGCGAGGATGCCTTGGCAAGCTACGACGACGCGCTCAAGCTGCGGCCGCATCACGCCGAGGCGCTCTACAACCGCGGTGCCGTCTTGCACAGGCTACGGCGGTTCGATGAAGCGCTGACAAGCTACGACCGCGCGCTCGCCTTGCGCACCGATTATCCCGAAGCCCTCGCCGGCCGCGGCGCCGTGCTGAGCGATCAAGGACAACTCGATGAGGCCCTCGCAAGTTACGACCGCGCCGTTGCGCTAAAAACGAACTACGCCCAGGCGTATGTCAACCGTGGCGCCACGCTGCACGAGTTCGGGCGGTCCGATGAGGCGCTGAAGGACTTCGAGCGGGCGCTGGCCTGCGAACCCGACAATGCCGAGGCACTCACCAATCGCGGCGTCGTCTTGCACGACCTTGCGCGATCGCCCCACGCGCCGGCGGAGCTTGAACAGGCCGCCGCCGAGCCCGGCGTCAGCTTGCACAAACTTCGCCGGCTCGAGCAGGCACTGGCCAGCCACGATGCCGCGCTTGCCGCGCGGCCCGACTACCCCGAGGCGCTCGCCAATCGCGGCGTTGCGCTTTATGACCTCAGGCGGTTCGACGAGGCGCTGACCAGTTACGATCAGGCGATTGCGCTCCGGCCGGATTTTGCCGACGCGCATTTTCTAAAAAGTCTGGCGAGCCTCGTCACCGGCGATTTCGAGCAAGGATGGGTCGAATACGAGTGGCGCCGCAAGGCACCATCCCTGAAGAACACGAGGCGCGATTTTGCAGAGCCGCGCTGGCTCGGCGAAGAAGATATTGCCGGCAAGACCATCCTGCTGCACGGCGAACAGGGATTTGGCGATACCATTCAATTTTGCCGTTACGTGCCGCTGGTTGCCGCGCGCGGCGCACGCGTCGTCGCGGAAGTTCAAGAGCCGCTCTTTGAACTCATGACCGGACTTGCCGGCGCGGCGCAAACGATCATTAGCGGCGACACGCTGCCGGATTTTGACTTCCATTGCCCTCTTCCCAGCTTGCCGCTGGCGTTCAACACCCGGCTCGATACGATTCCCGCTGACATCCCTTATCTGCGCGTGCAGAAAGAGGCCGCGAAATATTGGCGCGATCTGCTCGGGGAGAAACGCGCTGTTTGCATCGGGCTTGCCTGGGCGGGCAATGCGAAGCACGTCCGCGATCAGGAACGGTCGATGAGATTAACCGATCTCCTGCCGTTGTTCGACATCGATGCGAGGTTTGTGAGCCTGCAAAAGCAGGTTCGCGCCGGCGATGCCGAGTTGCTTGAGCGTTGCGACATGCTCCGGTTCGGCGATGAGCTGACGGACTTTTCCGATACGGCGGCGCTGATATCGGAACTCGATCTCGTCATCTCCGTCGACACCAGCGTCGCGCATCTTGCCGGCGCGTTGGGCAAGCCGGTCTGGATTTTGCTGACGCATGCGTCCGAGTGGCGCTGGCTGCTCGACCGGCACGACAGCCCCTGGTACCCAAGCGCGCGGCTATTCCGTCAGGACGCGACGCGCGAGTGGCGCAGCGTGACGACGCAAGTCCGGCAAGCGCTGCTCGAACTCACCGGAAATGCGCGACAGAGAACCGGCGGACCTCAATAGCCGCCTCCGCCCCCGGCATTTCTTCGGTCGAAATCATCGTACATATCGTGGGAGAACGGGTTGGCTCCCGGATCCTTGGCGGGAGCTGCCCTGTACGCCGTCCTCTTGTTCTTCTTTACCTTGCCGATCTTCGTCGCCGCCTTGACCGGTGTGACTATGGGAGCCGCCACCAGCCCCGTCACCGCCATGAATAGTATCAAAGGCCGGACCGCAAGTTTGCTCATGCGTCTCTCCTGTTTGGCGCAATGCCCCAGCGCATGGACCCCGCACAAGAGCAAATATTCCTATGGCAACGTCCACGAGCGCGTGACTGACATGGTCCGAACGGGCGTGCCGGCACTTATTGCGCCTTTATAAGGAGGGCGCCCCATTGATCTGGAATTACTACGGCCTCCCGTTGATATTTGCCGGCAAATTCCTCTCTTTTGGTTCGGCCATGAACGATCACTCTCGAAACGACCATGCCAATCCATATTCCCCGATGATGTGCGGCCTGCTGCTCCTCCTGGTTTTCGCGGCAATCCAGCTCAAGGTTCATGGCGCGTTCTAGAGCCATCGGGATTCGCCAGCGGGCGAGGACGCAAATCGGCCGATTTTGATTGAATTCGACCCGGTCGGGTGAGACCTTCAATGTCGTCAGCCGACATTGGGCACCTGAATGTTTGAGCGCTTGCCGGTCCTGTTCCGTTCCGCGATGTACGCGCTTCGCGGCGGCTTCCTGATCCGGCCTTTACTTATCGCGATGATCCTTGGCGCTGCGGGCGCGATCCTCTCCTCGCTCGAAGAACGAATCCCCGGAATCAGCGCGTGGATCCCAAGCACGCTTTTCCCCTCGCATGAGGATCCCGGCGTCGCGCAAGTCATCCTCAGCAGTATCGCGACCTCGATCATGACCGTGGTGTCGATCGTGTTCGCGATTCTCTTGATGACGCTTACGCTCGCATCGACGCAATTCTCGCCGCGCATCCTGATCGGCTTCGTGAGGGACCGCACCACGCAGGGCACGCTCGGGATGTTCCTCGGGACGTTCGCCTACTGCATGGCGGCTTTGCCGGCTGCGCGCTTGTTGCCTCACCCGTTCGTCCCGGTGGTGACCGTGACCGGGGCGATGGTGCTCGCGCTGGTCTGCGTGGGATGGCTGATCTATTTCATCAACCACATTTCACACTCCATCAGCGTCAACCACATCGTCGACCGGATTGCGGGCGAGGCGGAACTCGTCATCGACGAGTTCATGCCATATCCGCGCGGGCCGTTCCGCTTGCCTGACCGCAGCGACGTCTCGCCGGCGGAACACGGAGCCGCCATCCTCAACCGGCAGTCCGGCTATATCCGCTTTGTCAATATCAACCGCCTGGTGGCGCTTGCGAAGGCCTACCAGGTTTCCGTGCATCTGGAACACCGCGTCGGCCAGTTCGTGCCTTCAGGCGTTCCGCTGATGCGCGTGTCGAAACCCGAGCGCGTGCCGGCCGACCGCGCCCAGCATCTGATCGCCGCTTTCGACATCGGCCCGGCGCGCACCATGCAACAGGATGTCGAATTCGGCATCATCCAGATCGTAGACATCGCGCTGCGCGCGATGTCGCCTGCCGTCAACGACCCCTCCACGGCGATCAGCTGCGTCGACCAGATCAGCCGGATCATGATCCTCTGGCTCAGCCGTGTGTCGCCGCCGTCCTACTACTACGCACCGCCCCATGTGGTGCGGCTGTTCATGCCGTGGATAAGCTTCGACGGCTTGCTCGATACCGCAGTCGAGCAGATCAGGCACTATGCCGCCGCCGACGTTGCGGTGAGCCTGAGGCTGATGCGGGCGCTCGGCCAGATCGCCATCACCACCGAGCATGCCGATTTGCGCCGGCAACTGCTCGATCGCGCGCGGCGCGTGATGACGGGGTGCGCCGGACATTTGCCGGAAGACGAAATGAAAAAACTGCAACTGCGGTTTGCGGCGCTGGAGGCCAGGATCGCGTCGGGGGCGGAGGTTCAGGCCGCGGGCTCATGAATGCGGCTCTATGGCCGCATGTGTGGCAAGGAAGGTCCGGCCGCAGCCTGCTTTTTTACTGTGGCTGGGGCTGGGGCTGGGGCTTGGTCTTGGCCGAGGAGGCGAACGCATTCTTCACGGCCGACGAGATCCTGGAAAAGGTGCAGGAGAGCGAATCATCGGCGCAACGCGGCGTCTTGGGCCGGTCCGCGGCGCGCTTTGCCGATGTGGAATTTGCCGGTGTCAGGATCAGCGGCGGCCCCGGCTGGCGCGCGCGTTCCATTTCGGCGCGGAGCTGTTCGTTCTGCTGCCTGGCGAGGTCAGCCAGGACGGCCTCCCGTCGCTGCGCCTCGAGGTAGCCGATATAAGAACGATCGATCTCCTTGCGTTCCTCCGCTGTCGGATTGGGTCCGGCAATGTCGAATTTCCGATCCTGCATGAAGTCGTAATAGACGTAGCCGCCCTCCGGCTTTCGCCGCGCTGCAAAGCGCGCGTTGCAATCCATCATTTCGGCCGCGAGCTCGTCATTCGACGGAAGTTGGGCCTGAACCCGTTCGACGCAGTCTTCGAAATCAACCGCAGACTGCGGCGAGGATTCCGGAAAAACCAGCCATACGATCACGAGCGCGAGCAAGGCCGCGACGATAGAAGCAGCCGCCAAGTGGCGCTCCGTTACGTCGCCATGCAACCACCAATGAAACATACCCTCGGGTCCCCCGTCCGATTCGCACACTACGAACGTCGATTGCGGGTTTTTGCAGGCAAGCGCGATGTTGCCAGGCGGCCACAGCGCGGCGTTTTTTTATCCCGGCGGATTCCTGCCATTTTTGGGCACAAGTCGTTGGACAGAAATAGACGGGTGCCTAAGAGAGGTTCTGGTCATGCCTTCAGCAAAAACGATTGCAACCCTGGCGTCAGCCGCCGCCGCTGTCTGTTGCTTATTTGCGTTTAGCTGGGTTGGCCTCGCCCTGCTCGGTTTTTGAGCACGACCTGAACCCGGACATTGCAGCGCCGTCGGCTTCAGGCCGCGGCTGCGCGCGTGACTTCGCGGCCGGACCGCTAATGCGTTTTCAAGCGAAGTGAAGACCGGTTCGCCTCGAGAAAACGTGTCAAATCAACAATCCGGCGGACGTCTGGTCTACCAGGTCAACTGGAGGGGCTGAGGCCCCTGGGGATTGGCAGCCATTCTCTGGCGATCGGGCCGCTTCACGATTTTCGCTTTCCTTTGCTCAATCTTGGGCTCGATCTTTGTCTCGATCTTGGGCTCGGTCCTGGCTGGCGGCGCGGAAATGGCGGGCGGTCCAACAAGCTCCGCTCTTGCGTCAAGCGCCGATGCCTGCGGCGGGATGCCCGCAACCGAAGCCGGAATAACTGTCGTCTGCCGGCTCGTATCGAAATCCACCCGCGGCGGGCCTACCCTGTCTGAAGCAATACGAATGACGGGCCTCGCCACGTCCTGGCGGGTGACGGTTTCCGTTTCGGGAAGAAAGGGCGCCACGGCAAACAACAGCGCGAGGAGCGCTGCGCCGACATAGGTGAAATAGCGAAGCAAGGGCATGTTTCGACCGCAAGATAGAGATACCGCCCAGCGGCCTCTTAAGATCGCCAGCTCTTGATGTGTCTGGCTGTGGCCGGATTTGGTTCAATGTTTCGGCCGACCGGGGCGGAAAATCCTTGCTCATCAACGGACCCGCGCCACCAAATCGTCACGTCAGCGGCAAATTGCGGACCAAATATTTGGCAGGAGTTCCCTATCGCGGGAACTGGGGCACCCCCTCGTGCGTATATTGCGAGTGGTGGGGCGTGAGGCCGCACGACGATGAGCAGATCAGAGCATTGCCCTTTTCGATCATCGGGCGGCCGTGGCGTTACCCTAGGTTCTCCCTTACCTCGCTTCCCTGCCCCCTGCCCCTATCCGTTTGATAATCAGCACTATCTGTGGGTGACTTTCCCATCATTGACAGCGGCCGCGATCGTGTTCGGCGTCAGGCTTATCGTGAGGCGGGCGATCGCCGCCGCCACGGGCGACTTGTTGCCGCTCTCGCAACTGAATGCGACCATGCGTGGGGCACACCGCGCGTGACGACTGAGCCGACGCCGGATGGAAGGTGCTGAGCGAACATGCCATTGGTCTTCAAGCTCGCATTCCGAAATCTGTTTCATGACCGGCTGCGCCTGATAGCAACCGTGATCGGAATCGTTTTCTCCATTGTCCTGGTAACCATCCAGATGGGCCTGTATCTGGGCTTCGGGCGCATGGTGACGACGATGATCGATCATGCGTCCGCCGATCTCTGGATCATGCCCAAGGGAACCAAGTGCTTCGAGGACCCGTCGCTGTTGAACATCCGTGATCGCTATCGCGTGCTTTCGATCAGTGGCGTT
The DNA here is from genome assembly GCA_963722265.1 of uncultured Alphaproteobacteria bacterium. Lineage (GTDB taxonomy): Bacteria > Pseudomonadota > Alphaproteobacteria > Rhizobiales > Xanthobacteraceae > Bradyrhizobium. Next base: position 313,066 of record CAVRKR010000010.1, read on the forward strand.
GCGGATGCCATTCCGCTCGTCATCGGATTTGCGGATTGGCGAATGTCGAGCGGAGAGATGACCCCCATTTTCGTCATTGGTTCGGATCTGCGAGCCGGCGGCCTGGAGCCCTGGAACCTGGTGGAAGGCCGAATCGAGGCGCTGTCGGGCGCGAAAACAGTCGCGGTCGACCGGACCTATTTCGATCGCCTTGGGGTCTCGGGGATCGGGTCCACGGCCGAGATCCGCGAACAACCCGTACATGTAGCGGCCGTCACCGACGGCATCCGTTCCTTCACCACGACGCCGTTCGTTTTCGTGGACGTCAATCGGGCGCGGACCTACACGGGAGTTCCGCCGGGCAAGGCCAGCTATCTCCTAGTGCGCCTGAAGCAGGACGCCGATCGCGATCGCGTTCGCCAGGAGATCGTGTCGAACGTCGCGGACGTGGAGGTTCTCACCCCTGCCCAGTTTCGCGAGCGCAGCCGCAAATTCTGGCTGTTCGGTACCGGCGCCGGCGCCGCGCTGTTCGCCGGCGCATTGCTTGGCGTGATCGTCGGCACCGTCGTCGTCGCCCAGACGCTTTATTCAGCCACGAAAGAGCACCTGATGGAATTCGCCACGCTGCGCGCCATCGGCTCATCCAGGCGGTATATCTACAAAGTGATCGTGTGGCAGGCGCTGCTCAACGCGGCAATCGGTTTTTCCATCGCCGCCGTCATCGGCGACGCCGTCGTGCGATTGACCACGGCGACAGCCTTGCCGATCGTCATCACGCCCGCGCTTCTCGTCGGCCTGTTTCTGCTGACCGTCGTCATGTGCGTCGGGTCGTCGATCGCGGCAATCGTTCAGGTCACCCGCATCGATCCAGCCACGGTGTTTGCGCGATGACCGAACCATTGATCGAGGCGACTAATCTGGCCAAGGACCTTGGCAGCGGTGCTGCAAAGGTGGCGGCGCTCAAGGACGTAACGCTTTCGCTCAACGGCGGCGAACTTACGCTGCTGATGGGACCTTCCGGGAGCGGCAAGACCACGCTCTTGTCCATTCTCGGGTGCATGTTGAGGCCGACGTCAGGTACTGTTCGTATCTGCGGACAGTCTATCGCGGGTGCCGGCCCCGAGGAGCTGGCGCTTCTCAGGCGAGAGCATGTGGGGTTTGTCTTCCAGACGTTTCATCTATTCCCGACCTTGTCTGCTACCGACAATGTCCGCATCGCGCTCGACGTGCGCGGACAGCCCTCCAGAGCCGCAAGAGCAATGGCACGCGAGGCGTTGGCGAAGGTCGGCCTCGCCCATAAGGCAAAGGCCTATCCACGCGAACTCAGCGGCGGAGAACAGCAACGTGTCGCGATCGCTCGCGCCATCGTTGGCAATCCGTCCATCATCCTTGCCGACGAGCCGACGGCCGCGCTCGATGGCGAGAATGGCCGGGCGATCGTCAAGATACTTGCCGGAATCGCCAGGGAACGGGGGCACGCCGTACTGATCGTGACGCATGATCCGCGTCTTCTGCCATTCGCGGATCGGGTCGTTCGCATCGAGGACGGACGCATCATTGCCGAAGAAACCGGCGGCGCAAGGATGCCGATGAGGATTGCAGGGGGCAGCTAGCCATGTCGAAACGCCGGACAGTCTGGGCCGCAGTCCTTGGTTTGGCTGCGGTCGGGGGAATCTTCACCGCGATGTCGTTGGTAACCCCCGTCAAGCCGGCATTCTGGGGTAGCTCGGCCGACGAGCCGCGGGAGCGGCACTGGCAAGCCATTGCGCCCGGACGTATCGAAGCCTGCTCCGGACAGATCAGGGTCGCGACAGCGGTGATCGGGGTGGTCGACAAGGTGCTGGTGAAGACCAACGACAAGGTGTTTGCCGGCGAACCACTGATCCATCTGGCCGACGGTGAACTTCGGGCGCGGCTGGCGGCGGCGGCGACGCAAGTCGCCATGCACGAGCGCGCGCGGGATGAAAGATCGGCGAGCGGCGGCGCGAAGTCGCGCCGCAAGGCCGAAGATGCCGTAGCCGATGCCGAACGGACGCTCTACGACGCCCAATACGCCGTTGATCGGGCGGCTGCGAAGTTGCGGGCCGGCGGCGGCCCGGACGCCGATCTGACCGCCGCCCGCCTCGCTCTGACGCGCGCCCAGAACGAACTGTCAACGCGAAATGAGCAGCTTCGCACGATGGTCGACGACGACGCTCCCTTGCCGACCGCACCGGAGGGCCAGCTCACTGTCGCCCGCTCCGAATACGCCATGGCGCGGTCGGTTCTCGATAAGATGACGGTGCGCGCGCCGATCGACGGCACCGTGCTCCAGGTCAATGTGCACCCGGGGGAGTTGGTATCGCCCGCTTCGCTGGAGCCGCCATTGCAGCTTGCCGACCTCTCGGCGCTGTGCGTGCGCGCCGAACTCGACGAACGCGACCTCGGGTCAATCACGGCGGGGCAAGCGACTACCGTGCGGGCCGCGGCGGTCCCCGGCCGCGAGTTCGAGGGAATGGTCGCCTCGATCGCCCCGCTGGTCGAGCCCGGCCGCCTTGAGCCGCCCGGATCGCGCGGTCAGGCCGACGTGGACGTGGTGCGGGTGATGGTCGGATTGAAGGGATCGGAGGGGCTCACCTCCGGAATGAAGGCCGATGTCTACTTCCTTCCCGAAAAGGTCTCGGATAGATAGGCCGCGAGGCGAAAATCGCCCGCAACTATTCGATCACCTCGTCGGCGCGAGCGAGCAGAGCCGGTGGGACGTCGATGCCGAGTGTCCTGGCGGTTTTGAGATTAACGACCAACTCGTATTTGGTGGGGGCCTGCACGGGCAGATCGGCGGGCTTCTCGCCTTTAAGTGTGCGATCAACGTAACCAGCGGCGCGCCGGAACTGGTCGACCATGTGAGGCCCATAGGAGATCAAGCCGCCGCCGGTGACGAAGTAGCGCTCAAAGTAAACTGCAGGCAACTTATGGTCGGCCGCCAGTCCGATGATCAGCTCGCGATGTTGAGTCACTAATGGGTTTGCGGTCACGATCAGGCCGCCATTCGATAAGCGCGCGAAGGCGGCAATGTCGTGCTCTATTTCGCCGGCGTCGCGGATATTGATCAGGCTCAGCTCAACCCCCATCGATGGCGCCATGGCCTCGATCACGGCCCACTGGCCAATACCAGCTGATGAGCTGGGATCGCGAATGACGGCCGCTCGCGTTAGCGCCGGCATCGTTTGCTTGAGAAGCTCCAGCCACTTTCCGGCGATGCCATATTCGAACAAAAGGAACCCGGTCACGTTGCCGCCCGGCCGCGCCAGGCTATCGACGTAGCCGGCGCCGACAGGATCGGCGACGACCGCAAACACGATCGGTACGGTACGTGTCACCTGCTGGAGTGCCGCCAAAGCCGAGCTTCCCACAGCAAAAATGACGTCCGGCGCATGCGCTACCAGTTCGGCCGCGGCGCTGCGAATGCCTTCGGCATCGCGGTAATCGATCCGCACGTTGCCGCCGTCTGTCCAACCCAATTCACGAAGCGCTTGTTGAAACGCTGCGATGCGGTTCTGACGTTCCAGATCGGCTGCCACCCCTGGCGCCATCACGCCGATCCGCCGCACGCGCGCGGGCTGCTGCGCGCGCGCCGCGATTGGCCACGCCGCGACGGCACCACCGATTGATCTGATGAAATCCCGACGTTTCATGCAATCCCACGTCAAAGTTGCTAAGCAGACAAAAGCAATAGCACATCCGGATACTGCGGCGCTGCATTTATGAACGCGAATTGCAACCAGCAGGCGTGCGTAACGGAGCGAGGGTACTGACGGAAGTCGGATATTGCTGCCTGAAGCGCTTTCGCGCCGATGGCGGGGAATCCCGCGATCAGCCGAGCTTGTTGAGGGCGCCGCTCAGGTTTTCGAAGGTTTTTGCGACGTCGCTGCGGATCAACTCCAGCCTTTCAAAATGCTGGTAGACCTGCGCGATGCGCTCCTCGGTCGTGCGCTTGGTGTCGGCAAGCAATTCAACCTTTGAACCAAGTTTTTCGCCGCCGCTGGATTCCAGCTCATCCAGCGCCGTGATCAGCTGGCAGCGGCGCGTATTGAGCTCATCGAGCAGTGCGTTGACACCCTCCCCCGGCGCTTGCAGCGGCGCCAGTTCGGTTTGCGCATTGAGGAGATCTCGCCGGTACCGGTTGAGCGTGGTCAGGGCCTCCTGCAAGGTGCGCAGGCGGCCGCGGGTCTCGGCCGAGAATTTGTCAAGTTCGCCAAGACGATCCGCAAGGCTCCTGCCGGTGGCGTCGGTCTCGACCTCCGCAAAGGCAAGCCGCAGGTCCTCCTGACGCTTGGCGAGATCGATAAAATCCCGGCGTATGGTATCGAGGATCGCGTAGGAGCCTTCGAGCCGCACAATTCGCTGCTCGGCATCCTTCTTGCCACTGTCGAGCGCTTCGACGCGGGAGCTCAGTTTTTCGCCATCGCTGGTTTCGAGCTCCTCGACCGCCTTGGCCAGCCGCTCGCGCTGGGTTTGCAGCTCGGCGAGCAGCGCCTTGATGCCACCTTCCTGCGCCTGCAGCGGCACCAGTTCGGCCTGCGATTTCGTCAGCTCCTCCTTGAAGCGGTTCAGCGCCGTGAAGGAGTCCTGCAGCGTCTTGTGCCTTTCGTGAAGCAGCACGACCTTCTGATCGAAATCCTTCAGCCGATCGGCAAGGTTGTTGTTGTCGTCGGTCTCGATCTTGTCGAGCGAGCGGTCCAGCTGGCGCTGTCGATCCTTCAGTTCTTCAAAGACCGGCTCAATGATCCGCCGCTTCTCGGCCACTTCGCCGATCTGCTCGCGCAGGGCCTGCTGACGGCGCCTTATGTCGTCGAGCCGCTCCCGCATGTCGACGGCTTCGTTGCGGCCGCGCTGTTGCGCGGCCCGCGCCTCGGTCTCGGCGAGCTGCTTCTGGAGGGTGGAAATGGCTTCTTCGGGATCGCTCTTCACCAGATGCTGGACCGCCGCATCGAAGTCCTTCTGCGATCCGCTCGCCGCAGCCATCGCCCGCTGCGGGTTAAACGGGCCGCCATGGCTGGCTTTGGCGTTTTTTTCCTGCTGGGAGCGCCAGGATTGCCACAGGGTCGATGCCACCAGCGCCAGCACCATCAGCGCGATAAGTCCGACCGCCACCCGTTGCGAGGATGGCAGCGCCAGAAAGGCAGCGGGGAGATGGGCCAGTTCGGAAGGAAACGCCAGCTCTGCGAGGACTGCCGTTGCGGCCAACAGCACCAGCCAGGCAAAGAAACCCAACATTGGAAAACTTCTCCAAATTAAACTTCTATTCCGGTATTCCGGCAGCAAAAGGATCGGGGCGCCACGGAGCCCCCGGCAGAGGCAATGATCGAAAACATCATTATCGGGCTAAGGCAGGCGCCGCAATGCTGGGCGTTCAGACCGGGGGGCTGCCGCACCGGCAAAAGCGGCCGATTTGGCCCGCCATTCGCCGCAAGATCGGGCCCTTCAGGCGCAAATCGACGTCCCGCGCTGCGGCGAAGGCTTTGTCATCCCGATGTCACTTGATCCCTTGTCGAACCGGCGGCGCGGTCCAATTCAAAAGGCAACGCCGATCCGGACGCCCCGCCGCCAGACCACGCGGCTTCGCTTCCTCACGCTGCCATGGAGCAGATCAAACCGCTCAGGCACCGGCACCATCGGGAAGATTTCAAGACAAGCGCCGCCCGGGGAATAGTCGACCAGCCGACAGTGCACGACGGGCAGCTTCGGGCCCACGATGATCTGAGCCTTGGCTGCCTCGGGACTGGGAGGCCGAACCCGCTGATATAGTCGCTTGGCTTCTGACATGGTGACCCATGGTGCTACAGGGTGGTTACAGCATCCTTAAAAGACAATGGTTAAGCAAAAGCTGCGGCCCCGGAACCGCGAGACTGGGCCGACGGCTTGCCCCTGAGCTGAAGGCAGCGTTCGCTTGCCCTCGATCGGCCGAGAGCGGCGATCGCAGCTACTCAAGTGCGATCGATGGCGCGCCGGATCAGGCGAGACTTGCGATCAGAATTTGTAGGAATTGTGAGCTGGCCCACAGGGCGCATGTGAAGCGGAGACCAGGTTCGAAGCGCGGGCTCGACCAAACGTACATCTGACCCTCGACACTCGCTTCACTGCGGCCGCCATTGTTCCATGCCTTGCGATTTGCTTCGGTCGAGTCCTTCAAGGAAGTCGTAGCAGGCGCCACACGTCCTGCTCGATTACTTTGCGATCGGGTAGCTGCGGATGTCGGGTGGATAGCTGCACGTTCCAATCAATACGATGAAGCTCGCGACGCGGCCGACGAGCTGAGAATCGTATCGCCAACCGCAAGCGGCGCGACCGCCGTTTACCTTCTTCGAAGCACGCGGTATCAAATTCTTAATTATGGTGTAATGTGAACGCATGCACGTCGATGTCGACTTGCATTTGATCCAACTTCAGGGACTACGGAGGGTAACATGGCGAAGAAAGCGAAGAAGGCTAAGAAGGCCAAGAAGACAGGGAAGAAGAAAAAGAAGTAACCCGTCCCACGAAAACCTCATGTGCGGATATCGAGGTGCTTTACGCCTTCGCTAAGGAGCAGGCGGCGGCCTTCTCTTAGAAAATATCCGGGCATCCAATAATCAGGCCGGACCCTTATGCAGTCGGCGGCGGCTGCATAACGGTCCGGTTTTTAATTGAGCACTTTTAATTTGAACACACAGTGCCACTATCCCAAATCGCGGCGGCGCTGATCGGCCTCCGCGAGCGCGCGTTCGGCGGCCGGCGGCTTCGGATCGGGCGGCACGACGATCTCTTCCGGTCACCGCCAACATTGCAAACCGTCTTAGCCGCAAGATGCTCACCCAGCCTCTCAGGACGAAATCGACGGCCCAGACAACGAAAACGGCTATGTCGAGAAAGGGCCGCCCAAGATCAAGCAGATCTTGGCTTTGCTACATGCGGCGGAAGCGATCGAAGCGTTACGCCTGCCGACCTTCGATCGGCAGCACCGCCGACACCTGGCTCAGGATGCAGATGAATTACGACCTGGCACAGGTTCGCAAGCGCACGATCAACGTCAGGCGCTTGGTGCCGGCCTAAGCCCGCGCGTGACTCGGAAGCTGGCGCCGTTGATCGATCCGCCGACGGCAATCATTGAAATCGAACTGGATGTGGCCCGCGTTTTTGCGGCCATTCGTCGAACCGATGAACCAACTGGTTCAATCCAGCCCGACATCGCGGGATGTCACCGATACGGAACTGTCATAAAGAGGAGACCGCCCGAAGGCGACTTTTCAAACCCGCCAAGGAGTGTGTAGACTTGGTTTCATGAGAATAACCGACTTTACCTGCGCATCCTGTGCCTCGGCCTACGAGGTCGCTGAATCCGTGTCCGCGAAAGGAAGTCCAGGGCGGGCCGAATGCGCCGTCTGCGGCAAGCTTTTGGAATCCTGGGAGCACCCCAAGCTGAAGGCCTATCGGCTGGTTATTCCATTGGACTACTACAGGTATTCCCCCCGGCCGCGCTTCCGGCCTCATCCTCAGCGAGCCCGTCAATTGTCGCCTGATGTGAGGGCAAGCTGAGCTTTTTGAGTTGGCGTTCGGCAGTGCATACGAGGGGCGAAAGTGGTTTCTGCCGCGACGTCAAGCGGTAAAAACAACGTTGGATTGCCAAAAGGCTTATGCCCAGGCGCGTTAATTTGTGATAGTTTTGTGACTGTCGTCGCTCCGCTGGCGACGCTACATCCACCTTTTTGATGGTCACTCGTTATGGTCGGCAGGCCAACGGAGGTTGAGCTGAAGCTTTGGGTCGCCCCCGAAGACATCAATGCGCTCCGGAATTATCCCGGCTTTGCGGACTCTCTTCATCACCCCACCCACGAAGTCCTTGATTCCACTTATTTTGACTCAGACGAGCGGTTCCTGCGCGACCACGGATTCACTTTGCGGGTACGCCATATGGACCACAAGCACGTCCAGACCATCAAGTCGGCCGATCAAGGCGTCGGCTTGTTCGAACGATCCGAATGGGAACAAACCATCGAGGGTGATCAACCTGATCTGACCGGCGTGAAGGATACGGCGCTGGGCCGAATATTGACCGACGATGTGCGCAAAGCGCTGAAGCCGGTGTTCGAGACCCGGATCGAACGCACCGCCTATCATCTCAACGGCAACGGCGCCGACATCGTCATGGCGATCGACGAGGGACAAATTCTCGCGTCCAACTCTTCGCAACCGGTTTCCGAGATCGAACTTGAGCTCAAGCAGGGCAAACCCGCCGACCTTTTCAAGATCGCGCGTGACATACTCAATATCGTCCCGGGCCATCTCGAATTCAAAAGCAAACCGGAACGCGGCTATGATCTGGTGGAGCAGACGCAAGTCACCGCCGAGACCGCCTGTGATCCGGAGTTGAGTGCCGGAACAAGTGCGGGCCACGCCTTCACTTTGGTCGGCCGGGCTTGCTTGCGCCATTTGGTCGCGAACGTACCCGCAATGATCGGCCGCGACGTGACAGCGTTGCACCAGATGCGGGTCGCGCTGCGCCGGCTGCGCGCCGCCATGTCGCTCTTTTCGGTGATTGTGGCCGACGAGCGAACCGAGGCGATAAAGTCGGAATTGAAATGGCTTGCACAGGAATTGGGCCCCGCGCGCGATCTCGATACGCTCATCCTCGAAGTCATTCAGCCGATGCGCAAGCAGCACAGGAACGAGCCGGGGCTCGTCAGCATCAGCAAAATGTTCACGCGCAGGCGCCTAAAATGCTATCGGCGGGCGCAAGCGGCAGTCCAGTCGGCCAGGTTCCGCACGCTCGTTCTCGATACGACAGAGTGGATCGAGGCAGGCCCCTGGAGCACGTCGGAAGACGCGTTAAGGCGCGCGCGCCGCGAACTGCCGATCGAGATTTTTGCTGCCGACCAGCTTTCGCATCGCTGCAAACGGATCAGGCGGCGGGGCAGACGAATGGACAACCTCGATCCGGAGCAACTGCACCGGCTGCGCATTCAGGTCAAAAAGGCCCGATACGCGACCGACTTTTTTTCCGGCATCTATCGCGGCAAGAAATCCGCCAAGCAGAGCAAGAAAATCAGGTCATCCCTGATGCAACTGCAGAACAGCCTTGGCAGGGTCAACGACATCGTTACGCACAAGGCGCTCTTCTCCGATATCATCGCCAGTCGCGCGAAAGGCTTGACCGAGGCGCAAGGCCGCCACCGCGCATTTGCGGCAGGACTCATCATCGGGGATCAACAGGCGCAGGTCGAGAGGCTGCTTGATCGTGCGCGCAAGGCCTTTTCGCGCTTCGATGGCGCCAAAGCCTTCTGGAAGTCGCCGGCCCGCGGCGGCACGACACCGGAGACGGCAGCGGCAGAGCCGGCGTAAAGCTGAAGGGAATAGCGATCGCGCGGGACCGGGCGACCGAAGTCAAGGCCGGTTACGCGCGCCTTCGGCGGGCCGAGCTCTTTCGCCGCAGCCTGGTCTTGGCAGACGCCTTCACTTTCCGCCTTTGTGGACGTCGGCGCCGACGGAACGCATGATGGCCGACATTGGTCAGGAACAGCTTTTCAAGCGGATAGCTGAGACGCTTGACGGCCGCGCCAAGCGGCAGCCATTTGACCGCGACGATGTCCTTCATCAATTCGTAGCTCGGCTTCGCCTCCGCCCGCATGAGCCAGAACTGCACCACCTTCGGCCGGCCCCGCACCTCGTAGGAGATGGCACCGAGGAACTCGCCGACCTCGACGCGAAAACCGGTTTCCTCCACCACCTCCCGCCGCGCGCCCGCGACGGGACGTTCGTCCGGTCTGAGCTTGCCGCGGGGCAGCACCCAGAGCTTGTCCTTGCTGCGCTGGACGACAGCCACTCTCGGCCGCGCGCCCTTGCGCACCGCAATCCCACCGACCGCATGTATCGTTCTGTTCACAAACGAGCCCAGACCTCTCGGGCATAACAAAACATGCCGCTGCGCAAATCGCAAACCGGATGGCGGCCGTAGCTGTGAACAACGAGGTCGCGCCGGAGGTGCTGGAAGGCTGCCCGCCGAGCAGTCTGCAAGGCCCCGACGGCGGCATGTCCGCCCGGCGCGACGCACGGACATTTTCACCAGCGATCCGGTCGAAGATCTTCGGCGCCGCGAACGGCGGGCCAGGCCCTCAGGCGGCCTCGCGGCCCCGCATGAAGAACAGCCAGCTCATCAGGGCGCCACCGACGATCATGAGGACAGAGCCAATCGCGGCAACCGGGACGCTGCCGGTGGTGACGAGGAAGTAGCTGCCGACGATCAGGGCGGCGACGCCAACCACGGTGATCCAGAACTGCGCAGGCGCCAGCGGCGACTTCTTCAGCGCCGGCCACAGCCGGTAGACCATGCCATAAAGGGCAAGCATCACAAAGCCCGACGTCATCATCGCAACATGCACCGTGAGAAGCTTGTTGTCCTCCGCGATCCCCATATAGAGGCCGAGCAGCATTCCGACGACAGCCCAGAGCAAACCGATAAAAACGTAAGCCCGATCGATCTCAAGCATCATCTTCTCCCGTTTTGTTTGGCCTGATGCTAGGTCGCTCCTTGCCGCAGATCAAACGCTTTTCAACGTTCGGTGGCACCGGTCGCGCCTATTATCCTGGACATGCGGCGTGTTGCCGCGGAAAAATCAGGCGTGCTGAAGCAGGCGCCGCAGATTGCGGACGTCGGTGACGGATTCGATCGCAAAGATGGTTTCGATCAGCCGGTTCGATGCCTCGCGCCCGAGCACCGGCGTGATCAGATCGCTCGCCTTGGCGATCACTTCGGCCCGCGCCATCGGGTTGCGGGGCGTGCCGCGCACCGCGGTGATGCGCTCCGAAAGGCGGGTGCCGTCATTGAGCTCGATCTCGACAACGGCCACCCGCACCGGCAGGAGTTTTGCCAGTTCCTCATCGCGCACCAGGTTGACCTTGGCGCGCTGCCGCAACACGGAGGCATCCTGCATGCGCGACTTGTCATGGGCGGCGTAGAACGAGACCGTCTTGTCGAGCAGCATCACGGCCATCATGTGCTGCAGGCAGATATCGGGGATGTCGCGGTTGTCCACAACGGTCGCAACCGACGGCGCGAGGTGCACGTTCACGCGCCTGACCTGATCTGCCTCGAAAGGCCTCTTGCCGCGAATGGCCTCGACCGCATCGAGCGGGGCCTGGATCGGCGAGCCGACCGTCCACTTCTTGATGTCGGTTTGGGTGATCTCGTAGCGCTCGCCGAGTTTCTCGATCAGCCGCTCGGGTTGCGCCTTCGGAGCATAGGCGGCAAAAAAATTGTCGGCGCCGGAGAAGATGTCGTCGACGCCGTTCCACCCGGATTTGACCAGAAGCGCCGAGGTGACGCCGTTGCGTGCGGTCATGCCCGCGAACACGAAGGCCTTCTCGATATGATCGGTGTCGCGCCGCCAGGCAATGAAGCCTGAGGATTGCTGCGCGGTATAGTCGAGCGCCCATCGCATCTGGCGGGCATCAAGGCCGGCAGCGCAGCAGGCGGCGGCCGCGGCGCCGAACGTTCCGGCAATGCTGTGAGTGGCAAGGCTGCTCTCATAGCTGAAGGCCGCGCCTCCCATCGCCAAAATCACGCGCGGCCCGATGTCGTAGCCGAGCGTCACGGCACGCAAGAGGCTGGGGCCGTCGATGCCGTATTCCTCACCGAGCGCCAGCGCGGCCGGCACGATCGCGCAGCCGGGATGAGAACGCGATTCATTGTGCGAGTCGTCGGTCTCATCGGCATGCGCCATGACGCCGTTGGCGAGTGCGGCATCAAGCGGCGCGGCGGCAAGCGTGGAGGCGACCACCGTCGTGACGCCCTTGCCGCCGTGTTCGCGGACATAGCGCAGCGCCGCCTGACCCGGCGGCAATTCGGAGCCGGAAATCATCGCCGCGAACGTATCGATCAGATGAACCTTGGCCTGCTCGGCGACTTCCTCCGGCAACTCCCGCGCTCTCGCTGATGCCATGTAGTTGCTCAGCGCATTCATGACCGGTCCGGGGCCGGAGGTCTGCGCGGACCCGCGCGCCTTCTGCTGCGCCCGCGCCGCGAACGGCAACGCGGCGCCGCCGACGAGCGTGATAAACTCGCGCCGCCTCATTCGATCACCTCGTCGGCGCGGGCGAGCAAACCGGCCGAGACTGAAAGGCCAATAGACTTGGCGGCTTTCGAGTTTATTACGAGCTCATACTTCGTCGGTGCCTGTACCGGTAAATCGGCGGGTTTGGCGCCCTTGAGTATCCGATCAACATACTCGGCAGAGCGCGCGTAGATGGCAATCAAATCCGGCCCGTAGGAGGCAAGGCCTCCGTCGGCCACGTAATATCGGAACGGATAAACTGTTGGCAAACGATATCGAAGTGCCAGCGAGAACAACTGCTCGCGGATTGCAGTTGATGACGAGCTTGCCGTGACGATTACCCCTCGGTTTGGCTCGTCGCCAAATTCGGATAAGGCCTTCTCGAGTTCCGCAGGATTGTGCGGGTCGACTGCGGTCAGTTCAATTTCGGAGGACGACGAAACCAGGGCCTGGATCGCAGCGAACTGCCCAATGCCCGCGGCCAGGGTCGGGTCTCGAACGACAGCTACTCGCTTCACCCCGGGGGCAAGCTCCTTCAGAAGCTCCAGCCATTTGCCGCTGATGCTGTACTCAAACACGGTAAATCCGGTCATATTTCCACCTGGCCGGGCTAAACTCTTCACAAACCCGGCTCCGACTGGATCGATCACACCCGCAAAAACGACAGGTATACCGTGCGTGATCCCTTGCAACGCCGTCACGCTCGAACTGGCGCCAGCAACAATTACATCTGGTGCCATTTCCACCAGCTCTCTGGCGTACCTGTCATAACGGTCGGCTCCGACACCCGCGTAGCGAATCTCGGTACGCAGATTTTCCCCTTCGATCCAACCAAGCTTCCGCAGCGCTCCCGAAAATGCCCTGATCCGTGCCTGACCTTCGGGTTCGTCCGGAAGATAATTCACAAGCAGCCCGATCTTGCGTATCGAACGGGGTTGCTGCGCCCGCGCCGCAAGCGGCGACGCAGCCGCGCCGCCGATGAGTGTCATGAACTCGCGTCGCTTCATGGGCCCCCGCACAAGATGCATCAGGCAAGCTCAAAGCATAGCGAATTGCGAAATGGCGACAATCGCTTTGTTGCGCCGCCGAACCGTCGCCTGCGGGTCCTCCACGTTGGTATTGCGCCGTCCGCGCCCGGCCCTTTTGGCCCTGAATGCCGCAAAAAACCGGCCGATCCGGATGGCCCGCCAGTCTTGTGTCATTAGCAAATTGTGCGCGGGCCTGTATTATCGTGGATGGAGGTTGAGCGGGTAAGCTCGATCCTCTCTCAGGCGCGGGGCTAATTGGGTGACGACCGTCGATCGAGTTGCTGCACCATCATCTGCCGAGGTCAGCGGACTCGATCACGCAGACCCTCTCGCGGCAACCGCTTTCAAGCCGGCGGTTTCGCTTGCCTCGTTCGACCGGGAATTGCGGATCGATCTGTTCCGGGGGCTGGCGCTGTGGCTGATCTTCATCGATCACATGTCGCCCGATCTTCTGACCTGGTTCACGATCCGCTCTTACGGATTCAGTGACGCCGCCGAGATCTTTATTTTCATCTCCGGCTACACGGCAGCCTTCGTCTACGGCCGCGGGATGCGTGAGAAAGGCTTTGTGATCGGGGCCGCGCGCATCCTCAAGCGGGTCTGGCAGATTTACGTGGCCAACGTGTTCCTGTTCACGATGTTCTTTGCCGAAATCGTCTACGCCGGCAGAACTCTCAACAACCCGCTTTACACCGAGGAAATGGGCGTCAACGATTTTCTCAAAGCACCCAACGTCGCGATCGTCCAGGCGCTGCTCCTGAGATTTCGCCTTTTGAACATGGACGTGCTGCCGCTCTATGTCGTGCTGATGTTTTTCCTGCCCTGGATCCTGTGGCTGATGCAGCGGCGGGCCGACCTGACGCTCGGCCTGTCCATCACCCTCTATGTGCTCGCCTCGAGATTCGATCTGCATCTGACGTCCTATCCGAACGGCTTCTGGGCCTTCAATCCGTTCTTCTGGCAGCTCCTGTTCGTGTTCGGCGCCTGGTGCGCGCTTGGCGGCGCCAAGAGAATCTCGTGGCTGATCCTGTCGCCGATCACGCAAGCAATCGCGATCGCCTATCTGCTCGCGGCGTTCGGCGTCACCATGACCTGGTATTTCCCTCAGCTCGGCTTTCTGATACCGCACCGCCTCGAGCAATGGATCTATCCCATCAGCAAGACCGATCTCGATATCCTGCGGTTTATGCATTTTCTGGCGATGGCGGCGATCACGGTGCGGTGGGTGCCGAACGGCTGGGCCGGATTGAAATCGCCGTGGCTGTGGCCGATGATCCTTTGCGGCCAGCATTCCCTGGAGATTTTCTGTATCGGCGTGTTCCTGGCCTTTATCGGATATTTCGTGCTCACCGAGCTTTCGGCGGGACTCGCCCTTCATTTCGTCGCAGCCTTCATCGGCATCCTGATGATGACCGCAGCCGCATGGCTCAACTCCTGGTACAAGCGTTCCGACATCGCGAGCCGGCATTGGACAATGGAGCACGGCGGCAACGCCGATATCGTCGGAGGAGGATGACGGAGCCTTTCGCCCGCCACCAGACCATGATCCGATTGGATTGAATCGGATCATGATCTAAAGCGTTTTCAAGCGAAGTGGAGACCGGTTCGCGTCAAGAAAACGCGTCAAATCAAGAAACTAGAGCCCCGCTTCAATTCAATCGAAACGGAAAAAGGCTCTCGTCTCCTTGTTTGAGCATGATCTCCGCAAACGCGATGCGTTTGTCGCGAGGGAAAACCGGCTTCCACTTTTCCGGATCATGCTCTATCGCGGGCCACGCTCACCGCACGGCCGTTGTAGTGGTACGGATCAGCGCCCGCCGGTCCTTGACATAGGCGATGGGGACGCCCAGCCGCTCGACCGTGCCGATGACCTTGCCGTCAAGATCGCCGTCGCAATTCATGTTGGTCGGCGCGATGAAGAACTCGGATTCTTCCCACTCCGGCTTGAAGTCCCAGCGCAGTTGCGGAAGCGTGACTGCCTTCTCGAACGGGATTCGTTCGCCGCAAACCGCTACCGAATAGACCGGCGCCGGCTTGCCCGGCTCGATCGGCTCGGTACGGCGCAGATAGGCTTCGAGCTGGCTCACGGCCTCCGGCATGCTGGCGAACCAATAGTCGAGGTCGTAGCGTCGCGATGCGCCCTGAAGGCCGCCGACCAGCTGGTTGTAGAACAGATATTCGTAGGGGTGCAGCCTGACCAGCGTCGCCGTGTCCGACAAGAAGCCCGCGGCCAAGATGGCGAGCCCGCCTGCGGCAACGAGCCGGCCCCGCGCCGCAAGCGCCGCCATCGCCGCGTCGAGACCGATGCCGGCAAGGACCGCGAGCGGAGGAACCACGAACAGGAAATGGCGCAACCCCGCGAAGGCCGGACCATGCGAGATCACCTCACAGGCAAGCGGGAAGATCACCGTCAGCGAAACCAGCGCGATATCGCGGCGCCTGAGCTGCGTGGCGGGCGCGGCGAGAGCCGGCCATAGCGCGACCGGAATCGCGAGCGCCGCGCCGAGCAGCGCGAGCAGCGGCATGCGGATCAGGAAATAGACCGGCACGTAAAACCTCGGCACCTTCGACATCATGTAGACCTCACCGCCGACGGCGGTGCGGATGCCGTATTGAAACTCGGAGAACGAGAGCAGGCCGCTGATCGGATTGAGCGGAGCGAGCGCCGCCCATGGCCAGGCCAGGATCATGATCACATAAGCGAGCGTCAGCGCAGGCAGGAGCCGCAACGCCGAAACGGTTGCAAAGCGCCACCGTGCCCCTCCCTGCCACGGCAGGTAGATGGCGATCGTGGCCGCGGCATAGATCACGAGCAGCAGACCGAGCACGCGGATTCCGAGCGAAGCGCCGGCAAAGAGACCAAACGCGGCGATGTCGATCGCTCGGGGCGCCGGCAGTCGGTGCGCGATGTGGATCAGGAAAAAGGTCGCAGCTATCATGGCGGCGGCGAACGGAATGTCCTTGGTGTGGTTGAACATGGCGCCGTACCAGACGCCGCAAGCACAAAGCGCAATCACGGCGATCAGGGCCGCGCGCGGCCCTGCGATCAGCCGCGCGGCCGCACCCGCAGCACCAATCCCGCCGACGCCGATCAGCGCGCACAGGATGTGGCGCAGATCATACGGATCGATCGGGATCAGATGGCTGAGCCCAATCGCAACGACATCGAACAGGCCGCCATAGAGGTAGAGGTTTTCGAAGGTGAAAAGGCTCTTGTCCGCAAAGCCGCTCGCGTAATAGGCGATGATCAGTTCGCCGTAATGATGCTGAACGCCTTCATCGTTGGAGACCGCATAGTCCCTGAAGGTGCAAAGCGCGAGAATGACCAGCGCGGCGAGAAGGGCGGCGGTGGCGAGATCATAGGCGTTGAAACGCGCGATCCCCAATATCGACTTGAGCCACGTCGAAGATCCAGCCGCAATGCCGGGGGCCCCTTCCCCGGTAAGCCTTTCCTCGGTCATGGTATCGGCTATCTCACTCCACCAAAACTGCCGGCTCTACAGCGGCCAGCACCGCTTAGCGCGAATATAGCAGGTTTGGCCGTCTGGACCCAGCCATGTGCGCGGCCGGCAAGCGCACGATCCGATTGAAAACACACAACTTCCCCGCCCCCTGATAAACCCGGAATGTTGCATCGCATCAATGTCGCCGATGGGCCGCGACCTGGCACCTGAAGAAGCGATCAATTGGTTGCCAGATGCCCAGGCTTTCGGGGAATGGGTTTCATCCTTAACAATCCATTACCATCGATTGAGCGCGGCACGGTCGGACGAAACGCCGGACGAGCGTTGCGGCGGAAAATCGGCCAGGCCTCACCTCGTTACAGATTTAGGAAATCTTCGAACAGGCCTTTAAGCCCCTGAGCGCAGACTGAGCTT
This sequence comes from uncultured Alphaproteobacteria bacterium, assembly GCA_963722265.1. GTDB lineage: Bacteria > Pseudomonadota > Alphaproteobacteria > Rhizobiales > Xanthobacteraceae > Bradyrhizobium. Next base: position 330,016 of record CAVRKR010000010.1, read on the forward strand.
TTCAGTCAAGCGGCATTTCAGTCCTGGGGAAATTCATGGTCGAGGAAAAAGTAAGAATCAAATGCACGAAATGCTCGCAGGTCTTTCGCGAGCGCGCGCTGAAGGTGCGGGACGGCTTTCAGACCAACTGCCAGCACTGCAACAAGCTCATTACCTTCGACAACAATTCGGAAGACCGAAACATTCGAAAGGCGCTGATGAGCGCCAAGGAAGTGCGGCTGGCGATTGAAGCCCACCGCAAGGCCGCCAGGCTGGCGCTGGAGGGCGCGCCCGTTCCAACCATGGACCGCAGCCAGTATTAGGCTCGCCTGACGCGAACGATCGCCTGCCAGGTCGACCCATGGCCGCGCGAGCCGCTCACGCCATGGTAAATTTCCGGCTTACCCCCGGCGATGAATTCGAACGGTATTAACCAAGTCGCGCGCGTGCGGGGCAGGCGTAACCGCGACTTAAGTGCCGGACGCGATAAAGACCCGTTTAACAAGCGCTTTTCCTTCCGGGCCATTCGATGAGCTTGCGCGGCAAATTGCTGGTATGGCTGCGGGCGTCTCTGCATTCGGCCAGCTTTGCCGGTTTGATCCTGATCGCGGCTAGCTGGTTCGTCGTGGCGTTCGTGTCGTCTCTAGAGCGCGACAAGGCGATCGAGGGAGCGGTCAAGCAATCCGACAGCCTGGTGCGGCTGTTCCAACAAAATACCGAGGACGTCTTCGATCGCTTCGATCGAACCCTGCTTCTGTTGCGCAAGAGCTTTGAGGATGATCCCGCACACTTCGATTTGAAAAGCTGGGCGGGACGAACCGCGCTCGTCGGCGATGACACGCTTCAGATTACCCTGATCGGCGCCGACGGCTTTCAGATAGCCACGACACTGGACCACCACGGACCACCGGTTTACGTTGGCGACCGCGAACATTTCCGCAAGCAACTTGACCTTGGGGTCGACAATCTCTTCATCAGCGAACCGGTGCGGGGACGGATCTCGGGAAAATTGTCGTTGCAGTTTTCGCGCCGCCTGAACACCGCCAATAGGAGTTTTGGCGGCGTGATCGTTCTCTCGATCGACCCCAATTTCATCGAGCGGTTTTACCGGACGGTCGATCTTGGGGTCGGTGGCAGCGTCGTGCTGCGCAACCGCGACAGCGTGCTGCTGGCGGCGCAGGGGCTTTCGAGCAACTCCATCGGCCGGAGGGTTAGACATCCCGTACTTTTCGACGCGCTCAAGCACGCGCCTTCCGGCCACTACTGGGGCGGCGGCGCCATCGACGGCACCAACCGTCTGGTGGCCTATCGCACCTCGGACAAGTATCCGCTGATTTTCGCGGTAGGCCTTTCCGAGCGGGCCATCCTGAGCGACTACGAAAGGCACCATACGGCCTACGAGGTGGTGGCCTCGATCGTCACGCTTCTGGTTCTGATCGCGATGGCATTCACCATCCGCTACCAGATGAAGCTCAACCGCAACCAGGAAGATCTGAAGAAGCTCAACGAGGAGATTTCAAAACAGAACGTCTGGTTCGACGCCGCCCTGACCAACATGTCGAACGGCCTCTCGATGTTCGATGCCGACGGCAAGCTGATGATCTGGAACGAACGCTACGTCGAACTCTACGGGCTGCCGAAGGATTTCCTCCACCAGGGAATGAGCGTCCGCGATATCCTCGAGCAGCGCAAGCAGCTCGGAAATCTGGAACTCGACCCTTCCGCCTATATCGAACAGCTTCGGAAGTCGCTGGCCGAAACCGGCAAGAGCACGGTGACCTCCCGCTTCGACAATGGACGAAGCATATTCGTCGTCAACACCGCCATCGCGGGCGGCGGCTGGGTCGGCATTCACGAGGATGTCACGGCTCAGCGATCCCAGGCGAAACTGGTCGCGGAAAAGGCCGCCGAGCTCGAACTCATCAACGCGCGTTTCAACGCGGCAATGCGCAACATGTCGCAGGGTCTTTGCCTGTTTGGCCCCGACCAGCGGGTGGTGATTGCGAACGCCCGCTACGCCGAAATCTACCATCTCACCGAAGATCAGGTGAAGCCGGGAACCAACTTGCGGCAAATCCTTGAACTTCGCCGGCAGAACGGCACCAATTTCGCAACCGACCCCGAAGCCTATGTCAACGTCAACGTCAAGCTGTCGAACGAGATCCAGCATCTTGCCGACGGCAGGGTCGTCTCGATCAAGCGCCAGCCGATGGCCAATGGCGGCTGGCTCACGACGCATGAAGACGTGACCGCGGAAAAGCACAGCGAGAAACTGCTGGCCGAGAAGGCAGCCGAACTCGAAGTGATGAATACCCGCTTCAGCGCGGCGCTGACCAACATGGCGCAGGGCCTCTGCATGTTCGACGGCCAGAGGCGGTTGATCGTCTGGAACCAGCGCTTTGCCGAAATGTACGACCTGCCGGCACGTTTGCTGAGGGTCGGAACGCCCTATGAGGAGATCGTCGGCGATCGCATCGCTCGCGGCATGCTGAAGCACGTCGCCAGTTCAGAGGTCAAGACAAAGGTCAGCGAACTGGCCGCGCTGCCATCCGATGCCCGCCGGATCGATGAACTGACAGATGGAAGATTCATCCAGCTCACCCGACAGCCGATGGATGGCGGCGGCTGGGTCGCGATCATCGAGGACATCACCGAACGGCGGCGCGCGGAGGCGGAGATCGTCCATTTGGCGCGGCACGACGTGCTGACCGGACTTGCCAACCGCGCCGAATTCAACGCGCGGCTCGAGGAAGCAAGCAAGCGGCTGAAGCGGAACGGCGGCACCGTCACCGTCATGATGATCGACCTCGACAAGTTCAAGGCCGTCAACGATACGCTTGGGCATCTTGCAGGCGATCAGCTATTGGTCGAGGTCGGCGAGCGTCTGCAATCCACCATCCGGGATACCGACGTGCTGGCGCGCCTTGGCGGCGACGAGTTCGCGATCATTCAGGAAGGCGGACCCGAGCAGCACGAAGGCGCCATTGCGCTCGCGCTTCGGATCATCGACGTGATTTCCCGGCCCTTCAATCTCAACGGTCACGAAGCCAGCGTCGGCGCCAGCATCGGAATTGCGATGGCGCCGGAGAATGGCATCGAGCCCGAGGAGCTTCTCAAGCGCGCCGACCTCGCGCTCTACAGCGTCAAGGCCGGCGGAAGAAACGATTTTCGGCTGTTCCGGAACGAACTGCTCGAGATCGCCAATACCCAGCAGTCGGCGGAAAACGAGCTGCGGGAGGCGATCGCGCTGGAACAGTTCGAACTGCACTACCAGCCGGTGGTGAACGTCAAGACGCGACAGCTCTGCGGCGTCGAGGCGCTGGTCCGCTGGCGGCATCCGGCCAGGGGCCTGATCGCGCCGGATCATTTCATCCCGCTCGCGGAATCCACCGGCCTGATCGTGCCGCTCGGGGAATGGATCCTGCAACGGGCCTGCGCCGATGCCGCGTCATGGCCCGCGGACATCAAACTCGCCATCAATATCTCGGCCGTGCAGTTCAAGAAGAGCAACCTGTTCGACGCCATCCTGCGCACGCTGGTGGAGAGCCGCCTTCCGCCGGAGCGGCTCGAACTCGAGATCACCGAAACCTCGCTGCTCGAGAACCAGGAAGCCCATCTGACGGCGATACGGCAACTGAAGAATCTCGGCCTCTCGATCGCCCTTGACGATTTCGGCACCGGATTCTCGTCGATCAACTATCTGACCATTTTCCCCTTCGACAAGATCAAGATCGACAAGTCGTTCACCAAGGGCATCCTCAGCCGCGGCGATTGCAAGGCTGTGGTCGCCTCGACGCTCGCGCTGGCCCAGGGTCTTGGCATCGTCACGACGGTCGAAGGCGTCGAGACCGAAGAACAGCTCGAATATATGCGCGTCGCGGGCGTCGAGCTCGCCCAGGGCTATTTGTTCGGCCGGCCCGTTCCGGTTTCGGAGTTCGGCGGGCAGAGGTCAGCCATGCTGACCGCCCTGGTCGCCTGAAAGCGCGATCCCGCCAACTCGCTCACATCTTCCCAGCACAGCTCAATTACTCGCCAGACCGGGGACGCACCTTCACTCCGCCATGCCTTGCCGGGACCTAGTTGAGCGGCAGCCAGACGATCTCGCACGGACCGTTGCAGCTATTGCAGTGCGCGGGCTGGGCGAAGGTGTTGGCGAGCTCCCATTCCTGCGCCTCGTTGCTCCACTGTGCAGTCGCATGCGAGAGGATGTCATCCGAGCGGCAGTTGGAGCAGACGGGCGTGGACCGCGTCGAGAGTACCGATCGCCGGTCGGCCTTCTGCGCCGGCTCTTGCCTGGCGTGAAACGGATTGAGAAGTAAAGGGTGTGTCATGTTGCGCCCCCCGAAGCTACCCCGGTCGAACCTTAACGCCTGGTGCGGGTTTGTCTGCATCGATGCGGGAGGCATCTGCAAATTCTGTGGATTGTGTCGAATGTGCCGATCCGGCCGGCAGGACGCCGCTCCCCGCAGTTCTACGGTGTTCGCAACGCCTTTCGAAGGCGGTTCAAGGCCCCTTCCGGACCGCGATGATCTGGATCTGCTGATTGACCGCCGCCTTCGGATGCTCGGCATCGAGCAACTGTTCCTCGCCGAGACCGATCGTCTGAATGCGCTTTGGCGAAATCTTGAAGGTCGTCACCAGCACGTCACGGAATGAATTCGGCTCTCCTTTGGCTGAGCGTGAGATTGTCCTCGCGTCTGCCGGTCGAATCCATATGGCCGACAATCAGAAAACCGAACGACAACAGCTTGAGGTCGCTCAACGCATCGGCGACGCGGCCGAGCATCCGATAGGAGTCGGGCCTGATCACCGGAGAGTCGGGATTGAACTGGATGTCGAGGTCAAGATGCGGCAGCTTGCGCAGTTGAGGGGCAACCGGCGGCCGCTTCAGCGCCACGGCGTTCGCCTTCGACTTGATGCGGTCGACGACCTGCTGACGCAAGGCGGCAACGTCCACATCCGCCGTGGTCTCCAGAACGGAAAGCCGATCGACGATATCCTCTGCCGTCGTACCTTGCTGCGCCCGCGCCGGACCTGCCGCCAGCGCGAGCATCAGACAAACCGTCCACAGGGCCAAATCGCGCCGGCGGTTTTTGCCTGGTCGCATCAGCGATACCCCGCCTCGCTGATGGCCTGCTTGCAGCTTAGCGTCATCCCGCGCGGCGTTTTGGACAGGCATCCGACGACGTCGGCGTAGCCGAACTGCGGATCGGCGCAGAAATGCTTCCGGTCATATTCGCAATTCCTGCGAAGGTTGGTGCGCGCCGTCAGGCGCTTCTGGATCGCATCGAAGGCCTTGAAGTAATCGGCCCTGCACTGCGGCGAAAGCGTATCCTGATTGCGATAGAGGCACTCCTTCAAGCGTGGTGCGTCGAAGCTGACTCCGAAGCAATTGGCATCGATATCCTTGCCGCAGCTTTCGCCCAATATCGCCGCGCTGCTCTCATAGCTCATCGTCTCGGCGAATGCCGGCAATGTGGCGGCGATCACAAGAATCAGCGCTAGGGAGCGGGCCTGAATCATGGCCACATCTCAACTGATGAAGTCCTCTACCGTCAAGGCCCGAAATGACGGAAGCCTCAGGTTCGAGGGCGGCTTTCGTCAGTCGTTTCGCCGGGCCGAACGGGATTTGCCATCCCGCCGCCGATGGACGTTGGACGCAGCCGCTACCAGACCCCCGGGATCAGGCGGTAGCGCACTTTTTCCTCATATTCGACATAGCCCGGGAGGTTTTCCGCGAGGAATTTTTCCTCGTCGAACGCGCGCCAGATCAGCACCGGCATTATCGCGAAAAGAACGAGCACGCCCCACCATGACCCGAGCGCGATCGGCATCGCGAGCAGCATGACGAGCGCGCCGGCATACATCGGATGCCACACCCACGCGTAGAGTCCGGTCGAGACCACCTTCTGGTCGGGGACCACTTCGATGGTCGAGAAAGAAAACCTGTTTTCGCGGAAGACAAGGAACACCGCGACCCAGCCGATCGCAATCAGCGCGTCTCCGGCGAGCGCTGCGAGAGGCGACATCTGCGACCAGCCGAAGCGACGATCAAGCGCGGGAACGACAAGAAGACCGACGAAGCCGATCGAGGCGAGCGACATGACGATCTTCTGCGCTTTTGCTTTCTCGGCAGTGGGCCCTCCCCGCATCCGCCGCGCCAGAAGCTGCGGATCGCCGGCCATGAGGTGGATGGTGATCGCAAGCGAGGGGACAAAATAGCAAACCAGAAACGCCCAGGCCTGCCAGTAATGAACCGTACCGGCTGGGACAAACAGCAGCGCCATCGTCGCCACGATCAGAACGAAATGCATGGCGAGCGCTTTTTGGTTTTGGGACATGGGGTTCATCGCGCAGCTATTAGCATGACCGCATGCACAGCGCATGATGCTGCGAGCGATTCCGTCATCCTCTCAAGGCGGAGCCGTCGGCCTAAAGTCTAACCGCGCTCCGCCCGCAAGGCCCGGAACCGGGCTTCCCCTCATGCGTTGGCGTAGACCGGCCAGCCATGTCAGGAGAGATCGTCACATGCGAAAATGGCGTGCTGAATTGGTCCTGGACTTGTACAATTTCGCGCTTGCGGCGGTCTTGTTCATTGCCCCCTGGTTTTTCGCCCGCGCTAGCGAGACGGCGGTCGTCGATCTGCGGCTGAGCGCCGCCGCGATCGCCATCCTGTCGATCGCGGCCATGGTTGCATTCTCCTATTGGGAGGAATGGGTCAACCTGCTGCTCAGCCTCTGGCTCATTGCTTCGCCATGGCTTCTCGGCTTCGCCCACACCCGCGCGATGCATTATGCCGTCGGCATTGGATTGGCGGTCGCGTTCATGACCCTTCTTGATCTGTGGCTGCGCCACGAGGCGGCCGAGCGGGAAGCCACGCAATCCGGCGAAACCCGGCAAAGCTGAGCGCGCGGCATCCTTTCTCCCCGCCGGCCCGCGCCTGATCCGAGCGCGCCCCGTGAACCCTTTCGCCAACGGGCGCGACAAATGCCGCGTGCGTTTCCCCCCTGGACCGCAAGTGCCACCCAACCAAAGGACACCTCCATGCTGCCCCGGCGCGACATTCTCAAAGCCTGCCCCGTTGCGATCCTCATGCTGGCGTCAGCCCCAGCCGCATGGGCGCAGGACAACAAGATAGACCTGTTCAAGGTCATCACCGTGAAGGATGAAATCGTCATCGGACTTTCCACCGACGAACTCAAGGCGCTCGGCGGCACCGATGCGAGCGCTGTGGCGCACGCGCTGGCACAGAAGGGCGACATGGCGGTGTGGCAGTACAATGTGCATCGCGGCCCGAACGGCGAATTGCAGCAGGCGCCGACCGCGAAGATCGGCCTCATCGCCAATTCATCGCTGCGGGTCGAGCCCTACACGACGCCCTATGCGATCGTGCCGCATCAATAGAATTCTCACGAAAGACGCCTGGACGGCACATTGCGGGCCAGCAAAGACCCCGCCGGACGGAATCCGGCGGGGCGCGCTAGGCCATGTGTCGTTCGATGAGCCCCCCTGAGAAGGGGCAGGATGTTACTTCGATGAGCTTTCGATCGAACTTAAGGAGGTGTTGAGTGTCGATTCGTAAGGCGGCGTTCCGCCGCTCCTTGAATCCACGCCGCGAGCCCGCCTCCTTTGCAAGGGGATGTGGAAGCCCCAGGCCCGATGGAGATACAGGGTGCGCTCTAAAGTTGCATGAAACGGCCCGGCACAATTTTATCCAAGGCCCTGCCGGGGCGCGCACCAGGCGCATGATGGTAAAAAAATCCTGACCCGCGGATTACGGTGAATTTGCAGTTGGTCGAGACCCCTGTCCGGCCTACCAGGAGATGCCGTATTTCGCGGCGATACTTCGCGCCTTTTCCTCATCGGACTGCGGACGCTTGGCCGCCTGCTTCTTCTTGGCTTGCTTGGTGGGCTGCGCCCCCGGCGTTGCCGCGTCGGGAGCGGCCTGAGCCGCGGGCGCGGCTTGCGGCGCCGTTTCCGGCGGATTTGCCTGGGCAAGCCTGAGGTTGGTCAGGTCCCGGGCATGGGCGGCGCCACAGGCAAGGGCGACCGCAGCGATGATCATCAAATGACGCATCTTGAGCTCTCCTCAGCCGAAAACGACGAGGAGACTATCCAGAATGACCAGGGAGGTCCATGCGAGACGGCTCGATGGCGTCCGGGCGCAAGGGCGCCGGATGGCAAAACTGCCGGTTATTTCAAGGAGATCACTCGATGACGAATTGCGACTGCGTCGGCGAGGTGGAACGGAAGATTCCCGCCCCCGAAACCTGGGAGGCGATCAGGAAGGCCGCGACCACGGCCGGCACACTGATGAGTCTCAGGAATTGATCAACTGAAAGCATGTTCGTCGCCCCCCAACGATCTTCAATTCTTGATCTGCGAAAGATGCTCCTGGCCGGTCAGAATCTGGTCCGAGATCACCGCCCCCGATATCGTCAGCAGCGCCAGAATCGTTATGACCGTGATGGTTTTCATGGGGTTAGGGTCGGCGCCGATTGTGGCCGAAAATGTCAGAGCTTGGCGCATTTTCGCGACGAAGGCGCGAAACTATCGTGGCCGACCGCACTTGGCCGCGGCGGGACGCGCTTCGCGGGAAGGCGACTGCAAGACCTGGGGCTTCATCCTTCGAGACGCATCGCTTCTCGATGGCCCTCAGGATGAGGTCTGAATTCACCGACGAGGTCTGAAATCCGAATGACATCGCAGACCCCTCATGGCGAGGAGCGCGATAGCGCGTCTCGAACCATGAGGCCATTCGCCCGCGTTCCTCACGGATGATCGGCGGCGCAGGTCCAGTCGAGCCGCTTGCCGAGGGAGGCGACAGAACCATCGGGGCACATCGGCTTGGTCATGAGCAACCAGAAGCAAAAGAGAACGGCGACCAGCGCCACGCTGAACAGCAGCCGCGGATTCATCTATGAGCCCCTGCCCTTCGCATTGCCGTCACGGCAATCGCGGCGCGTCGCGGTCATCTTCAATGGCCGCCACGCGCCGCGTAGATCTGATAGAAGGCGATGACGATTTCAAACGCAATCAAGAGCACGACGATGATTTCGAGACGAAGCGAGCGGCGGGTGTCGATGATGTCGGCCAACGAATCGGCGGTCTCGGCGACCACCGAGAGCTTGCGGTTGAGCGTATCGACCCGCTGCCTGAGTTCATATTCGTCCTCCAGGCGCGCATAGAGCCGCTCGAGATCCGGACGGTCCCACAGCGCATCGGGCTTCTCGGCGATCGCGACGCGGCCGGAAACGTTGTGCTGCACCAGCAGCGCTTCCCCGATCAGCTTCAGGATGCCGCGCCGGTTGCGAAAGAATTTTCCGGAAGCCGCCAATTCCCGCACAAAAGGTTCGATGGTGTCGAACACCTTGGCCACCTCGCGTTCGTCATGGGCGAGCACGACGCTCTTGGCCAACGCATCGGACACAAGCAGTAGCCTGGCCAGCGACATGTCGCGGACCTGGACCGGTCCTCCCGCCGCGACCTGGTCCTCATTTTCGCCGAGGAGCTCGATGGTTGCGGTTTCTTCCTCCACCGGAGTCAATCGCCCGCCAATGCGCGGCGAAAGCCTTTCGAGAAAGGCCGCCTCTTCTTCGGCGGACGTGCCGAAAAACACCACAACACCGTAGCGAAACACAACCGCGATGCCGTCCTTTCCAATCCGCAAGGCAAGCGGGACGGCCGAAAGCGCATCCTTCTCAAAGCCGGCCGTATTGATCCGGTCGCCCAAATTGAGCGCGTGCGCGGTGACGCGGGTCACCGGGGTTTCGGAGCGAAAGACGGAATTCTTCATGACAGGCAGCCTTTGCGTCGGCAAAGCCTATCATCAACGGCATATCGTTGCGACCGGTTGGCCCAACCGGCCCAAAGCCTGTAGGATGGAAGAGGCTCCCTCGCGCGCGCCGGCCGAAAGGCATGACAATGAACAAGAGCGCGATGAGCCCAATGGTTGCGATCGGCCGGGAGCCGATCCTTTTCAGGGAGGGGCACATGTGCCAGATCTGCAGGCGAAGTTTCATGCGCGGCGCGGCTGCGCTCGGTGCGGCCGGCGCAACCGGACTTCTTTCATCGCCGCTGATGGCGCAAGCCGCGGGCGAGGCCGCCGGATCAAAGCTTCCGCCGCGCGGCGAATTCACCATCACGGGCGCCTATGTGATGACGATGGACACAGCGCTTGGCGATATCGCCGCAGGTTCGGTGCATGTGCGGAATGGCGAGATCGTCGCGGTCGGCAAGGATATGGCCGGCGGCGGCGAGAAGATCGACGGCAGTGGCATGATCGTGATGCCGGGCCTTGTCGACACCCATTGGCATATGTGGAACACGATTTTTCGCAGCTTTGCCGGCGACCGAAAGGAGGAAGGCTATTTCCCGACGGTAGCGCGCTTCGGCCAGCAGATGAGCCCCGATGACATCTTCCAAAGCACGCGGCTTTCGGCGGCGGAAGCGATCAATTCGGGAATGACCTTTGTGCACTCCTGGTGCCACAATGTGCGCAGCACCGCGCACGCCGAGGCCGATATGCGCGCGCTTGCCGAGGTCGGCATCCGCGCCCGCCATTCCTGCGGCTGGCCGCAGGGCTTGCCCGACACCCAGTCGGCCGACCAGGCGCCGATCGAGAGCCTGGCGCGAGACTGGAAGAAGTGGTCGAACGAAGGCCTCATCACCCTCGGCATGGCATGGCGCGGGCAGTTCCGCGCCGGCCCGATCAGGCCTGAGGTCTATCAGCCGGAATTCGACAATGCCCGCAAGCTCGGCCTCCCGATCACCGTGCATGTCGCGAGCGCCCACAAGGCGGTGAACCAGATCGAACCGCTCTACAAGGCAAAGCTGATGGGCAAAGACGTCCAGCTCATTCACACGCTGTCGGCGAACACGGCCGAGCTCGACATGATCAAGGAGTCGGGTTGTTCGGTCTCGGTATCGCCCGGATCCGAACTGCGCATCGGTTACGGCTATCCGCAGATCAGCGAGATGCTGGCTCGCGGCATCCCGTTCGGCATTTCCGTCGACACGTCGGCGTTGACCGGAAGCTCAAACCTGTTCGGCGTGCTCAAGCTTGCGCGCGACTCGGAGAACGCCAGGGCCGAAAGCGAATTCAAGATGACGGCGCGCAAGGCGCTCGAACTCGGCACCATTGACGGCGCACGCTCGATGGGGCTCGGCGAGCGAATAGGATCGCTGACGCCGGGCAAGCGCGCCGACCTGATCGTGATCAACCCCAATACGCTCAACATGGCTGTCGTGACCGACCCCGCGCATCTCGTGCTGGAGGCCACGAGCGCCGAAAACGTCGACACCGTCGTGGTCGACGGCCGCATCCTCAAAGCTCATGGAAAACTCGTGGCGGTCGATACGCCCAAGGTCATTGCGGGTGCCCGCGCCGCACTCGCCGGGGTGCGCGAGCGCACGAAGTGGCGGTGAGCGTTCTCAGTAAAGTGCTGCACGTCCCGACAAGACCACGACGCCTGCCTTGCTCTCGAAAGCGGACATTCGCAGATACCGCTACGACGTCCGCCAGGTGCCCGAACAACGGGCTCATACAACGCAGCATTTTGGACGAGGTTCGCTGCACCATAGGCCGAGCCAGCCCGGATGTCGGCTATTGACGCACCGTTTCAAACCAACATAGTTTTCAGACAGATTAGAACCCGAAATGGTCGTCGTGTTCAGAAATCGATTCATATCGTCTGCCGTCACCTTATGGACCTTGGCGTCTGTCCTTCCTGCCAACGCAGGCCAGTTCGAGGACGCGGAGGCGGCGATCAATATTGGCGACTACGTAACTGCTCTGCAATTACTCGGAACCTTGGCAGATCAAGACAACACCTATGCTGAACGCATGCTCGGGATCATGTACATCAAGGGCCGCGGCGTCCCGCAGGACTATGCGATGGGAATGAGGTGGATGCGAATTGCGGCGGACAAGGGGTTAGCGGACGCGCAGAATGAGGTTGGGATTTTGTATCAACGAGGCTGGGGTGTCGAGCGAAGCGAAGCCGAGGCGGTGAGATGGTTTCGTCTTGCTGCGGATCAGGACTTGGTCCTGGCCCAAAACAATCTCGCGGATGCCTATGCTCATGGACTTGGCGTGCCGCAAGACTTTGGCGAGGCCCTCAAGTGGTATCACCTCGCTGCGGATCAAGGCTCTTCCTACGCGGAAAATGTTGTCGGCATCGCTTACGAACATGGCCTTCACGTTGGACAGGACGATGCCGAGGCATTTCGATGGTACCGACGTGCGGCGAACAAGATTTACGAGCGGCCCGGTGACACGTGGATACACAGTCCGCAGTACAATATCGGGGCCATGTATGCGTCAGGTCGCGGCACGGCTCAGGATTATGTCCGGGCACTCATGTGGTTCACTTTGGCCGCAGCGTTCGGGGATACCAAGCCACCTGGTCCGCTTGGCATCAGGCTGGTCGATACGTCGAAATACACAGCGCTGGAACAACGAGACAGGCTTACGGCGCTTATGACGAGCGCGCAAATTTCGGAGGCGGAAAGGTTGGCGCGCGAGTGGAGGCCACATCCCATAGTGATAATTGAAAAATGAATCCGCGCCGCCTGCTAAAATTTACGCAGCATCGAACCGATTGCAAAACCGGTGTCCACCTTTGCAGGACACCTCAATGTTCGACCCGGTACAGGCGCCATCGCTCCGGCACGCCTTTGAGTTGGTGAACGCCGCGGTCCTTGAAGCGGATTCCAGACTGCGACATCAGGTCCCTGACCGCGCTCGAGACCAGGACTTCGCCGGCGCGCGCTTTCGCGGCGACGCGCGCGCCGATGTGAAACGCGAGACCGAACACCTCAGCCCCGCTCACCTTGTATTCGCCCGCGTGCATCCCCACCCTGATCTCCAGCCCCAGCGTGCGCACCGCCTCGCGGATTGCAGTCGCGCAACGGACCCCGGCCGCCGGCGCGGCGAACGTCGCCAGCAGTCCGTCCCCCGTCGTCACGACTTCTTTTCCGCGCAAAGCCTTCAGCTCTCTACGCACGGCGGCGTAATAGTGCTTCATCACCTGTGTCCAGCGCGAATCGCCCAGCCGTGCGGCTTTTTCCGTGGACCGGACGATATCGACAAACAGGATCGTGGCGAGCGCTTGTTCGAGCTCGGCGCCACGACCGGCGGGTCGGCGCCGGATCGCAATATTTCCGGCCACCGGTTGATAGCGATGGTTGCGTCGCCGCGCGATAGCGGTTTTTGCATAGTCTTTGGCACGCTGCACCGTGCCGCAACGAATTGTTTTCGCCCTCGGTGGAAGCGTCCAGTAAATCTTTCGCCCATCTCCGACGCCATGGACCTCGACGGCGCCCCACTTCAGGAAAACCGTCGAGCCGACCCGTCGAATGCACCATGCTTTTGAGGTGTATCCGGAAACGTTCGACTGATGGACTCCGATGCGAAGGAACTTGGGCATGTGCGTGCGGCCGCTCGAAAGACCGTTTGGGCCTAAAAACGTAACTATACAATCCTGCGTTGGCAACAGTACTGCCAATCGAAAAATTTGCCCTGTTCGATCACCTCGCCGATCTTCCATTCGACGACTTGATAAATTATCAGATATCGCGAAGCATCGCCGTGAACAGCAATTGACGATGGAGAATCCCCGTGCGGAAGGACCTATTCCTGGCGCTGACGCTGGCAACGCTTCTTTCAGGCCACGCCACCGCGATGGCGGCCGAACTCACAGGCACGCTCGCGAAGGTGAAGGAGCTCGGATACATCACCATCGGGCACCGCGAGGCGTCGGTGCCGTTCTCCTACCTCGACGACAAGCGGCAGCCGGTCGGCTTCGCCATGGACATCTGCGCTGGGATCGTCGACGCGGTGAAACGCGAATTGAAGCTGGACAAACTCGAAGTCCGGTATCAGCTGGTGACGGCTTCGACGCGCATTCCGCTATTGGCCAACGGCACGATTGACCTTGAATGCGGCAACACCACCAACAACGCCGAGCGGCAACAGCAGGTCTGGTACACCAATACGCATTTTCTGACGGCGAGCCGTTTCGTCTCGAAGGTCGAATCGAAGATCGGCTCGATCAGCGACCTCAAGGGCAAGACGGTCGTCTCTCCGGCCGGCTCGACCAACATCAAGCAGGCGCTCGAATTCAATAGCAGATTGAATTTGGGGATGACGATCATCCCGGCTCAGGATCAGGCCGAAGCGTTCCTCATGGTCGAAACCGGCAGGGCAGTGGCCTTTGTCCAGGACGATATCGTGCTCGCGGGCCTGATTGCCAACGCGAAGGACCCAAAGGCTTACGTGATCTCGGAGGACGCGTTCTCGAAGCCTGAACCATATGGAATCATGTTGCGCAAGGACGATGTGGCGTTCAAGGCGATTGCCGATGCCGCGACCGCAAGGCTCTATCAGAGTCCGGAGCTTGCGGCGCTCTATGCCAAATGGTTCACCCAGCCAATCCCGCCGAAGGGGGTGAACCTCGATATCCCGATGAGCCCGGCGATGAAGCGGGCCTTTGAGAAGCCAACGGATTCGCCGGATCCCTCGACATACTGATCGGCAAGGCCCGTTGCGCCGCAGTCATCGCCTCGGGCGGCGCGCTTAGAGCGTTTTCGAGCGAAGTGGATACCGGTTCGCGTGAAGAAAACGCGTCAAAACAAGAATTTAGAGCTTCGGTTCTGATTCAATCAGAACCGACAATGCTCTAGGCAACATCAGCGGCCTGGACGCTCGCCTTCTCATCGGCTACGAGCGCGTCGAGATCGACGAGGTGCGGATCGTCGGCACTGGGCTCGCCGCTGGACCCTTCGCTGCCGTGAATGTGAATAAGCGTCTGCACGCGCCGGGCATTCAGATAATCCACATGCTGATGCCGCAGCGCGACCGGCAGCAGTATTTTTGGCAGTTCGACCAGCGCGAACGCGGGCGCTCGGCGCGCCTCGCCGCCTTCCTTCCAGTGCAGCGGATTGAGGGAGTAAATCAATTGCCGATCGATCTCCGCAAGCAAGCCTCGTTCGGGCTCGGCTGTCGCTTCGAGGGCGATGTTGGCGTTGCCTGCGCGCGTGCGCGCCGCGGCCGATCGAAGCTCCCAGCAGACCAATTCCGTCGCCGCGAGAACCTCCCGACGCACCGCATCGACGCTTGCCGAGAATCTGGTCGCCTCCGGTACCGACGCCGCGCCTTCGGTCACCGCCTTCACCAGCGCGGCCGCGCCGGCACCAAACCCCGGCGCGGCCTGCTCGATTGCCGCGGCCATCGCCTCGATCTGGTCCGCCACCATGTCGCGGTCGCGTTGCGCCTTGGCATCAGCCAATGCGCGCTCGGTCAAGGTGATCTGTTCGTCGAATTCCGCCAATTCGGCTCGCAGCGTCCTGGCGCGTTCCTCGACGGCGCGTAGCCGGATTTCCGCGCGACCAAGCTTGGCATCGCTGGCGCCGGCCACCGCAAGCCGTTCGGCCACGGCACGTTTTTCTGCAACGACTGCGTCAGCGCGGCTCGACTGGCCGGCGAGCTTGCCTCGCGCCGCCTGCTTGTCCCCGAGCACGCTCTCGAACCGCTCGACCGGCGTGAGCTCCTGCCTGAAAAATCCCACGTACATACCCCAGAGAATCGAGGCCATCCCCGAATCAGCCATACGTCGGAACATGGTCGGAAACTTGGATGATATTGCGGCTCAATTCCGGCAAGGCTTTTTCGCCGGTCCTCTGCCGAACGCCTCCTTTACCGCCCCAAGAGCCGCTCTCGGCGTGATCGTGGCGCCCATTCGGGGCGCGGACTCGCAGGCCACGCCCGTGCTAACCTTCGCCACCACGGACCCCCGACAGGGCTTCGTTCCCGGGAGGCGGTGACATGCGTCGGCTTCTTGTGTTCCTGCTCGCGATTGCCTTGCTGGGCGATGCCGCCTCGGCTCAAACCGTGGAAGGCCGGTTGAAGCGGATTGGCGAGACCAGGGTCGTAAAGCTTGCCTACCGATCCGACGCCAATCCATTTTCCTTCGCGAACGCGCAAGGCCAACCGGACGGCTATACCGTCGACCTCTGCAAATTTGTTGTCCACGCTCTTGAACTGCAACTCAACGTGAAGCTCGCCATCGCGTGGGTGCCCGTCGACACTCAAAGCCGGTTCGATGCGGTTGCGACGGGTGCGGCCGACATGGAATGCGGCGCGACCACCGTGTCATTCGAGCGGATGGCAAAAGTGGACTTTTCGAGCTTCATCTTCATGGAAAACACGGGCCTCGTGGTTCGAATAAACTCGGGAATTTTCAGCGTCGGAGACCTGGGCGGCAAAAAGATCGCCGTGATCGCCGGCACCACGAACGAGACCGCGCTGGTCAAGGAGTTGCAGCGACGCAAGCTCCAGACGTCATTGGTGCGGGTGAAGGACCGGCGAGAGGGCATGGCGCAACTGGAGGGCGGCACGGTCGATGGCTTTGCCAGCGACAAGCTGCTGTTGATCGGCGCCCAGACTGCGGATGCGTCGGCCTACAAGATGCTGCCCGAGAACCTCTCTTACGAACCCTATGCCATCGTGCTGCCCCGCGGCGACTGGGCATTTCGCATCGCCGTCAACAAGGGCCTCTCGCAACTCTACGCCAGCCCGCAAATTCTCGAAATCTACCTGAAATGGTTCGCAGCCATTGGTCCGCGCCCCGATCTCTTGCGCGCAGCGGTCTACATCTTCGGCACCTTTCCGGATTAGTGCGGCGGCCAGCGCGCCTGAAGAGCCCCTCCCGCGGGTTTCGCGAGCCTCAAAGCGGCTCTTCGAAATCTTCAAACGACAAGCCGAACTCCGACAGCGCCTCTTCCAGATAGTCGGCCAGCATCGGCGTTCCGATCAGATAGGAGGCGGTGCGGTTGTTGTGGGCGCGCGAGGCTTCGCTCCGCAGCTCGCGCCAATTGCCGATTTCGGCGTCGCCGCGGCCAAGCCACATCAGCGTGACGAGATCGATCTGCTCGTCCTCGATTGAGGTCCCGGATGAAGCCCATCAACTCGGCACGATCGGTGCGCGCGCTGTGATCCTCGGGCGCATCGTCGCCGTTGTCGGCCTCAGGATCGAGCCCGGCGGCGCTGCTTTCGGCCTGACGCGATTTTGCGACGATGAAGAACACCTTCTCCGGCGAGATCGAAAGGTTCGGAACTTTGGTCATCAAGAGGCTCCCCCGAATGCGCGAAACGCCGTCGAAACAACAAGGCTTTCCACCGCAAGCTAAGGCCGGCGGCGGAAGCCATATTGCGAAAGATCAAAAAGGGCGCTGGCCATGGGATGTCGCCCGCGGGAAAGGTAACGGACGACAATCCCGCTGGTTCCGGCCTACCCCTTGATGAAGCCTATGATGTCCGCGTTGAGGCGATCCTTGTGGGTCAGGCACACATCGGCGAAGGCAGCGCTTGGGCGTGAACAAAGGCGACCAGTTGGCCCCTTCTCCAATCGGGAAGAGCGAGCTTGGCGCCGCCGGCGGCCTCAGCGAAATCGCCGATGTGCGATTTCGCAGGCAGAAAGGCATACGCATGCAACGCGTTGTCGGTCATGCCTCCCAGAAGGCAGGCGCTGACCGCGCTTGATGCGGCGGTTCTCATGAGGGTACGTCGGTCCATAGCTTGGTCTCCTGATCGTGTGACGATGATCACGATCTTGGCCCGCAGGATGATGCGTAGCGATTACCTCGGGGGTAAGATTTCTTCCCCCTCACCTCCTCGCCGTCGCAAAGCCGTAGATCAGCGCCAGCCGATCGAGGCATTCGCGGAAACGCTTGGCGAAATAGTCGATCCAGCGCTGGCCGCGCAATCCGCGGCGCTGGCCGACCTGTTCCATGCGTCAGCCCGAGGATCAGGACTTCGTGCACCAGCACCGAGCCGTCGGCGCCGAGTTCGCGGGTCACGCGGTTGAGCCGCAGCACCGCCTTGCGCTGGCGTTCGGTGATCGGCTCGCGCGAGCGCGCGGCATCGACATATTCGCGCGTCGGATCGACCGCCTGCGGGCCGCGCTCGGCCTTTTCCCAATCGTCCTGAAACGCGCGTCCGCCCTGGAATTGCGCCTCATCGATATGGCGGTGGCTGTGCATCCTGCCCAGCGGATCGTTGCGGATCGAGCGCAGCGTGACGATCTTCTCGCCCGGCTCGAGCGCGAGCGGATCGTCCACTTCGACCGCGGCTACCTCGGCGTTGCGAGGCAGATCCTGCGCCCTGCGGTCATGAACCTTTGCGCCCTGCGCCCTGTTGCGTTTGGCCCTTGGCATGGTTTTAGAACTCCCTTGGAAAGCGTGGATGATCGGGTTGCGAAGCTCTTGTCGTGCGATGTCGCGTGCGGTTCGGCTTGCTCTCGCCGTTATGTCGTTCGTCTTGCGACATAGGCTGCAAGCTCGGCGCTGACGGGAATGGCGGCCTTTTCGGCTGCCTTGCCCGAAGGCTGACGATGAAGCCGAACGCGCCTCGGTGAGAGAAGGATTCTGATATGAGTGTGGGTGTGAGTGGTCGGCGGCGGCTGAAGCTTCGCTTCGCAACGGCGAAGCAATTGCTCGCGGCGGAGGTGCGCGACCGCGAGGCATTTTCCAGCTTCATGCGCGCCAGCGCCGAGCCGAGGCCGCCTTTTTGCCCGGCGATCGCGCGCTTTTCCGAAACCCGCAGCATCCTCTCAAGCTCGGCGTCGATGCGCTTGTGCCTCCAGCCGCTGTGGAAGAAGTCCTGCAAGGTCGGACGATATTCGCACCAGGTCTTGAGCGGCAATTTCGTGATCTTGGAAAGCTGGCGGTCGTCGTCCGGCAACTCGCCCTTGCGCCAGTAATGCATCATCAAAAGCAGATAGGCCCCGTGCTGCGCCGTGGTCAGGTGGCCGGTGTCGCCGAGATAATCGCCGACATAAAGGGGCATCCAGG
Source organism: uncultured Alphaproteobacteria bacterium (assembly GCA_963722265.1). Lineage (GTDB taxonomy): Bacteria > Pseudomonadota > Alphaproteobacteria > Rhizobiales > Xanthobacteraceae > Bradyrhizobium. The sequence goes on from CAVRKR010000010.1 coordinate 348,847, forward strand.
GACGTTTCATATGCCGCGATTTTCGCTTTTCCGCGCCGCCGTCAATTGATCGCGCAGCAGCGCGGCAAGGCGTCTTGCGCGCGCCGAGCCCGCCGGCTCGCACCAAATCAGTGCGCGCAGATGCGCCAGACGAAGCCGCGGCGCCAGAGGCCTCAATCTGACAAGCATGATTGCGGGTTCGGTGTTCATGCCGCCTCCACGAGCCGCAAGGGAGTGCGGCCGGCGGCGCGCTCCGGCATCATGACGTCCGGCTTGCAGGTCAGGTGAAAATGCGAGGCGCAATAGCTTGAGCCGTCGCGGCGCGGGTGGCCGCAAAAGGTAATGGGCTCGCCCTCCTCGTCCCCGCCATAGGGGTAGCGGCAATCGCCGTCTTCCAGATCGATCAGCGCAAGATGGCGTGGCACGATCCCGACACAGCGCAGTTTGAGCGCCGCCGCGCGCTTCAACACCTGAAGCCTCGACCGCGCCGCGGCAGGGACGCGAGACTGCGGCTTTTTCGACCCCGGCGGGCGAGCCTTCGGCCGGCGCTTCGGCAGCACCGGCCGCTCGGGCTTCGAAGGACCCGAAAGCCCCAGGCGCCTGGCGCGGCCGATCGCGGCATTGCGGGAATAGTCGGTGTTGAAGCGCGCGTTGAGCGCGTTGGCTACTTCCGAAAAGGTCAGCCCCTTTGCCAGATATTCGCGCAGCGCCTGCGAGTGTTCCTCCGCCCAGTTTAATTGCATTGTTCGTTCCGCAAAATTTCACGTTGTGTTCCCGGCAATTTCTGATATTCCGAAACAAAAGTCAAGCTTGATTTCGGATAATCGGAATTGCTATGCTCCGGACATCGGAACCCAGGGAGACGCGACCATGCTGGACCTCAAGATGATCGAACGCGGGCTTGAGAAGCCGGGCAAGACCAAGGGCGGTCTTGCCGTGGCGATGGGCGTTCGTCCCGGCGCGGTTTCCGAAATCCTCGGCGAGACCCGCCTGATCAAGGCCTCCGAAATCCAGCCGATCATCGATTACCTCGAGCTCAACGCGGTGCCGATCATGGGCCGGGTCGGCGCTGGTGCCGTGATCGAGCCGGAGCACGAACAGGTGCCGCCGGAGGGGCTGGGCGAGGTCGAATTGCCCTTCCCGATTTCGGAGGAAACCGTCGCCTTTGAGGTGGTCGGCGATTCCATGCTGCCGAAGTACGAGAACGGCGATATCATCGTGGTCTACCGCGATCAGCGGCACCCGCTATCGAGCTTTTACGGCGAGGAAGCCGCGGTACGGCTCAAAACCGGCGAGCGTTATTTGAAGACCATCGAGCGGGGCAAGACCCCAAGCCAGGTCAACCTGACGAGCTTCAATGCCAAGCCGATCCTGGGCGTCAAACTGGAATGGATCGGCGAGATCTGCGTGACGTTGCCGAGGGGCCAGATCGACCGCCTGCGCGCGCGCGCGGCCGCCCGCTCCCGCAAGGCGGGGCGAGGCCATGGCGGATCGAGGGACGGCAAGGCGTCGGCGAGGTAAAACCGCGCAGAGGGGGCATTTCTGATTTTCCGCAATTTTTGGTTGACTTACTTCTGATTTTCAGAAATATTGCACCTGCGAATCGATTCACCCATTCCGATACAGGCGCATCAACCCTCCATGCAATATTTCGTCGTGATGATCGATTACGGCCGGCGCGGGCGCGAGGCCATCGTCGATCCGGAAATCACCCGGCGCGAGGTGGTCTCGCGCGTCGCCTCCGGCGAATACGGCAATATCAGCTTCATTCACGAGATCGTCGACTCCTCAGTCGAGGACATCACCGAAGAGATATTGGCCGACGCCGCCATTCCCGAAATCGCGGAGACGTGCGCCGACCTCCAGGCGAACCGCTTCGACATGTCCGCGATCTAAGGAAGCATGAGACGGCGTGAGAGCCGCGAGAAAGCCGAGGTGACGGAGACGGCCTTGAGGGGGCGCGGGCACGTTCGACCTCGCCGTTTGCAGGGTGCGCGCGACATGATAGAGCAGCCCCTCGCTGCAGGAATCCGCGGGCGTTGCAAGACGACAGGATCGGGCGGAGGAGTATCGGATGAAAGCCTATCTGATAGCGATTGAGCGGATTCACGACGAAGCGACGTTTGCTGAGTATGGAAAGCAAGTTGCAGGCACACTCGCGGCGTTCGGCGGCCGGTTTATAGCCCGCGGCGGCAAGCTGACCGAGCTTGAGGGTCAGTGGCAGCACCCTCGCACCGTAATCATCGAATTTCCAACGCGTGAGGCTGCTGAAGGCTGGTACAAATCGGCCGACTATCAGAAAATCATCGGACTAAGACACAAGAGCTCGATCGGAAATCTGGCCGTCCTGGATGGAATTTAGGATTCATCCGGGTGTCCTGCTTGGCGCCGCGCCTCGCCCGCGTGGCACTCACTCCCGCGTGATGAAAAGCTTCAGCGACATGGCTGCCGCCGTCGCGGCCAGCATGATGGCTGCGACCGCGAGCAGGCCCACGACATAGGAGCCGGAAAATTCCTTCAGCCAGCCCATCATCGAGGGGCCGACAAAGCCGCCGACGGTGGCGATCGAGTTGATGAAGGCGATCCCGCCGGCAGCGGCGACGCCAGTGAGGAAGCGCGTCGGGATGGTCCAGAAGATCGCGCGCGCCGCGGTTACGCCGACCAGCGCAAGGCTGAACCCGATGACGGCCACGGTCACCGACCCGGAAATGATCGGCGCGAGCAACCCCAGGCCGCCGAGGAAGCATGCCAGCGCGAGATTGACGATGCGCCGGCCCTTCTCGTCGACAAAGCGCGCCCACAGGATCATGCCGATGGACGCAAACAGATAGGGGATCGCCGCGATCCAGCCGATCGCGAGATTCGACAAATGATACTCTTTCAGCATCAGCGGCAGCCAGATGCCGATGCCATAAGATCCAAGAGTGAAGCCGAACTGGATCGCGGTGCATATCAGCACCCGCGAATCCTTCAGCGCCGCCCAAAACGAGGAATGCGGCCGCTCCCTCACCTCGGACGCCAGCACGGCGTCCAGCGCGTCGCGCTCCTCAGGCGTCAGCCAATGCGCGGCTTGCGGACGATCGGAGAGAAGTTTGAGCGTCAGAAAGCCCAGAGGCACGCAGGGCAGGCTCACCAGGAGGAACAGCCATTGCCATCCGGCGAGACGCCAGATCCCGTCCATCTGCAGCAGCATGCCGCATACCGGCCCGCCGACCAGCGAGGACAGGGGAATGCCGACCAGGAACCAGGCCAGCATCCGCGTGCGGTATTGGGCGGGAAACCAGGCGGCGAGAAAAAACGTCACGCCCGGAAAAAAGCCGGCCTCCGTGATGCCGAGCAGCAGGCGAAGCGCGTAGAAACTGTGCGGCCCGACCACGAAAGCGGTCGCCGCCGAGACGATGCCCCAACTGATCATGATGCGGGCGAGCCAGCGCCGCGCGCCAAAGCGATAGAGCATCAAATTGCTGGGTATCTCGAACAGGCGAATAGCCGAGAAAGAACACGCCCGCGGCAAGCCCGAACTGCGAGGCCGTCAGCCCCAGCTGCTGGTTCATGGTCAGCGCGGCAAAGCCGAGGCTGGTGCGGTCGAGATAATTGAAGAGATAGGCGATGGTCAGAAGCGGGACGAACCTGAGCGCAGCTTTTTGAACGGCGCTTTGCAGCAGCGTATCCGCCCCGGCCAGCCTTGAAACATCGAGATCATCAGGGACGCCCGGCTGCACCAGTGTCATCCTCAACTCCTCCCCGCGATGGCTTTTCTTGTTCCGGACCCGCTGTCGCCTATAGCACGATACCGGCGGTGCCTGCGAAATGTAACAGGAATGCCACATACACCAACATTGTGCCGCCGTTCCTCAAACGTTCGTCAGAGTTCATGAAGGGCCTTTGATTCGGAGGCGTAGGCTTGCCGGGCGTTGAAGTTCACTTCGGTCTACGAAGGAGAGCGACATGCCAGCCTACGTCCAGCATCGCGAAATCGTCGAGACGCCTCCGGTCGTCTGCCCCGGCTGCATTGGATTGCTTCCGATGTATGTGCGAGACGTCGAGCCGCATTGGAGCTTGGCGAGCATCGACTTCATCTATGAATGCGCCGACTGCGGCTCCGAAGTCAGGCAGACCGTGACCAAGGCGGAGCGGCCGCACTAGCGAAAGACCACGCGCGTGTCACCGCGCGCGAGCTGCACGGAGAACGTGCCGTTGCGCGCGGCGGATTATGGTCCGACGCTTTACGTCTGGAACGCGGCCAGGACTTTGAACTTGTCTAGCTGGAGACTTGACTCAATTGGTCAGGGAATGCTTGGGCGCATCGGGATTGCATTCCCTGAAGTGAAACGCAATTTCGTCAAGCGCACGCTGCTCCCACTCTTCGGCTTCCGCGAGCCAGAAGATCTTACGCTCGGAATCATGTAACGCACGCTCTCGGCAAAAATATTCCTGGCGGCGAATTTCAACGAGCTTGTTCATGAACTCCACTCCTTTGTGAAGCTAATTAACCTGCCCACAATAGCAGAATCTGGACAGCGAGTCCGGTGCATTTTGTCGCGCGAGAAGAGGCAATCTTCCTGCCCCTGTGGACATCGCAACGCAGCATATCCGAGCGCGGCGCGGCGATTATCTGGCATACAAGATGCCGACGCCCGGCCCTGCTCGACCAAGACCTGCTCGACCAAGACCTACTCGACCAAGACCTGCGCGACCACGGCGTGCTCGACCAAGGCCTGACGACCAAGGCTCGATCTTTTCCGATTGAATCAAAACGCGAAACGACGTCCGCGGCAGATCAAGTCCGGGGAGACGGTTCGCGCAAAGGCTTCAGTGCACCGTGATCGTGATCGGTTCCGACATCACCGGCGGCTGGTGCGGGATGTGCGTCCAGTCGCCGAGCACGAGTTGCAGCGTGTGCTTGCCTTGCGGCAGTGTCACCATGGCTTCGGTCTGGCCGCCGCCGAAATGCTTGTGGGTGTCATCGGCGGGGATCGGTTGCTTCATCTGTTCAGCCGTCAACTTGGTGTCGATCAGGAGATGGTGGTGGCCGGTGTTGGGCTTTTCGACGCCGGCCGGCGCAACGCCCATGCCGGACAGGCCGAACTGCACCAGGAACGGGCTCGTCACCTCGGCGCCATCCTTCAGATTGATGATGTAAACCTTCGCCCCCGCCGGCGAGGGTGTTTCTGCCGCATGCGGGCGCCACACTCGCGACAGCGAAGGCCGCAAGCAGAGCCAGTACAGTTCTGACCAATATCGTCATCTCTTAATCTCCATCACCTGAAAGCCCGCCCCGGAGCCGCCCTTGAGTTTCTGCCCGGAGAACAACGCCTCGCCCGGGCCGCCACTTCCCTGAGAACCTCGCATGGGGCCGTTTATTCCCGATTTTTCAAGGACGTGAGATCGGGGTCTATTGTCTGTGACGCTATCTGCGGTACATAGCTGGACCGTGACATTTTACGGACCGATCACGACAAGAAGTCCGAAGGGAGGAAAGCGAATGAGCCAACACGAAGGCAGAGCGCGCTGGTCGTATCGCGGCTGCGCGTGCGGTTGCGAAAACACCCTTTCGCTTAGCCGTGCATCGCTGAGCCGGCGGCAATTCGTGGCCGGCGTCGCGGGCGCCGCGACCGTGGCAGCTGCAGGCCTCGGCCATCCCGAACGCGCCGCAGCCAGCGAAACAAAACCCCATCGGATCGACGTTCACCATCATCTGTCGCCGCCAAGTTATATCGCGGCCGCGATCGCCAACAATTTCGGCGACGGCGCGCAACGGAACTGGACGGTTGAAAAATCGCTGGCCGACATGGACCAGGCGGGGATCGCGGTCGCGATGCTCTCGGTGACGCAACCGGGCGTCAATTTCACCTCAGGCGAAGCGGCGCGCAAGCTCGTGCGCGAATGCAACGAATACGCGGCCAGGCTGATCGCCGACCATCCCGGCCGCTTCGGCAGTTTCGCGATGCTGCCGCTCACCGACACCGACGCCAGCCTGAAAGAGATCGCGTACGCGCTGGACACCCTCAAGCTCGATGGCATCGGCCTCTTGACCAACTATCACGACAAATGGCTCGGCGATCCTTCGTTCGTGCCGGTCATGGAAGAACTCAACCGCCGCAAAGTCGTCGTCTATACCCATCCCGCCACGGCCGATTGCTGCGTCAATCTGGTGCGCACCGAGCCGCCGGGGATGATCGAATGGGGCACCGACACCACGCGCACCATCGCCGACATCATCTTTTCCGGCAACGCGCAAAAATTCCGCGACATCCGCTGGATCTTCTCGCACGCCGGCGGCACCATGCCGTTCCTGATCGAGCGCTTCGTCCGCCAACCGCTGCTCGATCCCAAATCGAAACCCACGGTGCCGGAGGGTACGCTCGCCGAACTCACGCGTTTTTACTACGACACAGCCCAAACCTCGAACAAGGCGGCGATGTCGGCGCTGTCGGCGATCATCCCGACGTCGCAGATCGTGTTCGGCACCGATTTCCCCTATCGCACCGGCGCCGACCACGTGAAAGGCTTGCGGAGTTCCGGCGTCTTCACCGACGCGCAGATCATGGATATCGAGCGCGGCAACGCGCTGAAACTGTTGCCGCGGCTCGCGGTCTAGTCTTACTACGTCATAATCGCGTGTATCCCCTCATCCAGAGGTGCTTGCGCGAGCAAGCGTCTCGAAGGACGAGGCCCCAAAAATGGGCAGTGTGGCCTCATGGTTCGAGACGGCGCCTACGCGCCTCCTCACCATGAGGGTTTAATGATGTGAACTTCGATCGCGCGCTGCATCACGAAAGGACGGTTGTCACGCCATGTCCGATGCCCGGTCCATCGCCGACGACCCAGAGGCCATTCGCGCCCGCGCGATGGAGACGCTGTTCGAGCGGCTGGAAAGCCTGTGCGAAGGCGCCATTGCAATCGATCGCTCCGGTCGCATCGTCTATGTCAACGAGAAATACCTTCCCTCCCTCGGCCTCAAGCAGGCTTCGCAGGCGCTCGGCCGCCCGATCGAGGAGATCATCCCCAACAGCCTGATGCGCCGCGTCGCCGAGACTGGCGAGCCGATCCTGCTCGACATCATGGAACTCGGCCGCGAGCAGCTCGTCGTCACGCGCATGCCGATCGAGGATGAGAACGGCAACGTGATCGGAGCGATCGGATTTGTGCTCTACGACCGCCTCGAAAACCTCAAACCGCTGATCGCACGGGTGGAGCATCTCGAAAACGAGCTGCGCATCGCGCGGAGGCAATTGTCGCAAGCCCGCACCGCGCGCTTTAACTTCGACGATTATGTCGGCAGAAGCGATGGAATCCTCCGCGCCAAGGAACTCGCAGCCCGCGCGGCGCGGCAAAACGTGACGGTGCTCCTGACCGGCGAAACCGGCACCGGCAAGGAATTGCTGGCCCAGGCGATCCACAATGCCTCCTCGCGCGCCGACAAGCCCTTCGTCAGCGTCAATGTCGCGGCCATCCCGGAAACACTGGTCGAGGCCGAATTCTTCGGCGCCGCGCCCGGAGCTTATACCGGCGCCGAACGCAAGGGCCGCGACGGCAAGTTCAAGAGCGCCGACCGCGGCACGCTGTTTCTCGACGAGATCGGCGACATGCCGCTGCAATTGCAGGTCAAGCTGTTGCGCGTGTTGCAGGAGCGCGAGATCGAGCCGCTCGGATCGGACAAGCCGGTCAAGGTCGATGTCCGAATCATCGCCGCGACCAATGTCGATCTCGAAAAGCGGGTGAATGAAGGCACTTTCCGCGCCGACCTCTATTACCGGCTCAACGTGCTCTCGATCGCGCTCCCTCCCTCGCGCCGATGCATCGCGGATCTGGAGGAGATCAGCGCGCGGCTGCTCAACGACGTCGTCGTCTCAGGCGCCTACCCGAACGCCCGCATCACGCCCTCCGGGCTCTCGGCACTTTCCCATTATGATTGGCCGGGCAACGGCCGGGAATTGCGCAATATCCTCGAACGCGCGCTGATCCTTTCCGATTCAGGCCGGCTGACCGGCGACGATTTCGCCCACATTCTGCCCGTCGGCTCCGCAGGCAGGATGCAAGCTCAGGCCAAGCCGCCGGGCGCGGTGGTGCCTTACGCGGAGGCCGAACTGGCGTTCGAAAAGCAGACCCTCGAACACGCGCTTGAAGCCGCCAATGGACAGATTTCGGAAGCCGCCAGAATGCTCCGCATCTCGCGCGCGACCTTCTACAAGAAGCTCGCGAAATTCGGCTTGAGCCCATCGACGCCACCTGTCTGACTTTTGCGACAAAGAGCGTCTCAAGTCTCGGAATCCGGGCAACGCCGCGCCACGCCCTGTTCCGGCGTCGACCGCCTAAACTGACGATTTTTCAGGCGCTTTGCGATACCGCAAAGCCTTGGCGTGGACTTTGCTATGTTCTTGGGCCACGCATGCGTGAAACGCCGCGGGAGGGACCAGACGAGCTTTCTTAGTTGAGCTCGCCTCGTCGCCCTTCGACAGGAAAAACCGGGGGGAGCGTAAAATGACCAGCCAGACGATGACCATCGCGACGGGACCTGCGCACACGTCGCATGTCAAGGTAGCCACCGCGAGCCTGATCGGCACCGCCATCGAGTGGTACGACTTCTTTCTGTACGGCACGGCCGCCGCACTGATCTTCAACAAGCTTTTCTTTCCGACCTTCGATCCGATGGTCGGCACCCTGCTCGCCTTCGGCACCTACGCGCTGGGCTTCATTGCGCGCCCGCTGGGCGGGCTCGTCTTCGGGCATTACGGCGACAAGATCGGCCGCAAGACCATGCTCTATCTGACCTTGCTGATCATGGGCGTTGCGACCGCGGCGATCGGCCTGATACCGACCTACGATATGCTCGGCGTATGGGCGCCGATCCTCCTGATCACCTGCCGCCTGGTCCAGGGTTTTGGCCTTGGCGGTGAATGGGGCGGCGCCGTGCTGATGGCGGTCGAACACGCGCCCGAAAACAGGAAGGGCTTTTACGGCAGTTGGCCGCAGCTCGGCGCGCCGCTCGGGCTCGTGCTCGGCACGCTGGTGTTCTCTCTGGTATCCTCGTTCCTGACCGATGCTCAGCTCTATGCGTGGGGCTGGCGGCTTCCGTTCCTGTTCAGCATCTTCCTCGTCATCGTGGGCTTGTGGATCCGCTTCACGATCGCGGAATCGCCGGAGTTCCAGAAGGTGAAGGACCAGAAGGAAGAAGTGAAAATGCCGATCCTCGACGCGATCCGGCTTTATCCAAAGAACATCCTGCTGGCGATGGGCGCGCGTTTCGCGGAGAACGGCTTCTTCTACATCTATGCGACCTTCGTCCTCGCCTACGCAACGCAGGCGCTCGGCATGAACCGGCAGGACATCCTGAACGGCGTATTGATCGCCGCCGCCATCGAGACCTTCACGATTCCAGCCTTCGGTGCCCTCTCCGATATCACCGGACGCCGGCCGGTTTATATTTTCGGCGCAATCTTCTCGGCGGTGATGTCGTTTCCGATGTTCATGCTGCTCGCCACGAAAGATCCCCACCTCAGCTGGATCGCCATCGTTCTCGGTCTGGCCGTCGGCCACGCCGCGATGTACGGCCCGCAGGCAAGCTTCCTCTCCGAACTGTTCGGCACCAAGGTGCGCTACAGCGGCGTCTCGCTCGGCTACAACCTCGCCTCGATCTTCGCCGGCGCGCTGTCGCCCCTGATCGCCACCGAACTCATGACCGCCTACAGGCCGGAGACATGGCCGATCTCGGTCTATATGATCGGCCTCGCGATCATCACCATCATTTCGGTCTATTTCGCCACGGAGACGCGCAAACAACCCGCGGCGTAGAACCGAAAAATCGAGGAGCAAGGCAGTGAGTCAGCACCCTGCACTGCCCTATCTGCGCCTATCGGAAAAGGGCAAGGTGGTCACCCCGGTGGAGGCCGTCCGCCTGATCCGCGACGGCGACACAGTGGCCACCGGCGGCTTTGTCGGCATCGGCTTTGCCGAGGAAATCGCACTCGCACTGGAGGCGCTTTACCTCGAGAACGAGGGCGATGCGCCGTACGCGCAAGGCAAGCCGAAAAACCTCACCCTCGTCTATGCCGCGGGCCAGGGCGACGGCAAGCATCGCGGCCTCAATCATTTCGCGCATGACGGGTTGGTCAAGCGCGTGATCGGCGGCCATTGGGGCCTGGCGCCGAAATTGCAGCAACTCGCGATCGCCAACCAGATCGAGGCCTATAACCTGCCGCAAGGCGTGATCACGCATCTGTTTCGCGACATCGCCGCGCGCCGGCCTGCGCACATTACCCGCGTCGGCATCGGCACCTTTGTCGACCCGCGCAATGGCGGCGGCAAGCTCAACGCCCGCACCACGGAGGACCTGGTCGAGCTGATCACGATCGCCGGACAGGAATGCCTGCTCTACAAGACGTTTCCCATCAATATCGGCATCATCCGCGCCACGACGGGAGATCCCGACGGCAATCTCACCATGGAGAAGGAAGCGCTGACGCTGGAGGCGTTGGCGATTGCGATGGCCGCGCACAATTCCGGCGGCCTTGTCATCGCGCAGGTCGAACGCGTCGCCGAAAGCGGTTCGCTCAACCCCCGACAAGTCAAGATACCCGGCATACTCGTCGATTGCGTCGTGGTGGCGAAGCCCGAAAACCACTGGCAGACCTTCGGCACGCAATATAACCCGGCCTTCTCCAGCGAAATCCGGGTGCGCGCCGGCTCACTGCCGCCGCTGCCGATGAGCGAGCGCAAGATCATCGCGCGCCGGGCGGCGTTCGAGCTGAAGGCCAACAGCGTCGTCAATCTCGGGATCGGCATGCCCGAAGGCATCGCCGCGATCGCCAATGAAGAGAAAATCATCGACCTGATCACATTGACGGCGGAGCCCGGCGTCATCGGCGGCGTTCCCGCAAGCGGCATCGATTTCGGCGCCGCCATCAACACGCAAGCCGTGATCGACCAGCCCTATCAGTTCGATTTCTACGACGGCGGCGGCCTCGATGCGGCGTTTCTCGGCCTTGCCCAGGTCGACCGCGCCGGCAATCTCAACGTCAGCAAGTTCGGCCCGAAACTTGCCGGCGCCGGCGGTTTCATCAACATCAGCCAGAACGCCAAGAAAGTTGTTTTTGTCGGCACCTTCGGCGCCGGACGGCTGCGTATCGCGCTCACAGGCGGCAAGCTTGCGATCCTGGAGGAAGCCAAAGCACGAAAATTCGTCGAGGCCGTCGAGCATGTGACGTTCAGCGGTGCGTACGCGACCGCACGCGGGCAGCACGCGCTCTATGTCACCGAGCGCTGCGTATTTACCTTGAGGCCGGATGGGCTCGAACTCGTCGAGGTCGCGCCCGGCATCGATATCGAACGCGACATCTTGCGGCTGATGGACTTCAAGCCGCTGATCCCGCGCGAGCCGCTGCTCATGGATGCGCGCATTTTCCGCGACGGCGTGATGGACCTGCGCGAGGACATGGTCGCCATTCCGCTTCCCCAGCGCTTTGCCTATGAAGAGCAGCAGGACTTGTTCTTTGTCAATTTCGAGCGCTTCGTGGTGCGCTCCAGCGCCGACATCAAGGCGATCGAAAGGGCCGCGGAAGAAAAACTCGCCCCGCTCGGCCGCCGCGTCTATGCCATCGTCAACTACGACAATTTCTCGATCCCGCCCGATCTGCTCGACGAATATTCGGCGATGGTGCGATCCCTCACCGACCGCTTCTATTCGGGCGTCTCGCGTTACACCACCTCAGGCTTCCTGCGCATCAAGCTCGGCGAAGCGCTGCAGAACCGCGGCGTGGCGCCGCATATTTTCGAAAGCGCCGACGAGGCGAAATCGGACGCGCACAACGAAGCCGGCCCGCGCTAGGACGACCCGGTGGCACTCTCGAGGTCGGGGGTGGGGGTAGCGCGGCGTTCACCGAAGCAGCGGTTCTTGCCGATAGACCCCCGACCCCTCCCCGCCACGCGGCGCGCGTGGAGGGAGGGGAGTCATGACCTCATCAGAGGCGCGAGCGCATGCCTGCGGCTCAGGATAAAAGTCTGATAGTCGTGTCAGCCTACTTCGCCGCTCCGTCGGCCGCCCAACGTCCCGGTCCCGCGACGAAATAGAGCAGGAAGACGAAGCAATAGAGGATCGCGGCATCGCCGCCGTTGAGAATCGGGAAGAAGTTCTTCGGCGAGTGAGCCATGAAGTAGGCGACCGCCATGTCGCCGGCCAGAATGAAGGCGACGGGCCGGGTGAGAAAGCCGACCGCAAACAGCGCGCCGCCGACCAGCTCGATCACGCCCTGAAACCACAACAGCGTGCCCATCCCAGGCTGAGCCATCGTGGTATGCGGAAAGCCCAATAGTTTCGCAGAGCCATGCTCGAGAAACAACAGACCGATCACGATGCGAAGAATGCTCAGCGTTTCCGGCCAATACTTACTGACGCGATCAAGAGACATTAATAACTCCCCCAAATGTAAGAACAAGGGCCAGCGCCCACACCTGCCTAGCATAGCCTGCCGTTCGGCCGCTGTGCAGTCATGCGCGGTTCGCCAGCGCGAAAATCAAGTGCTTGATTCACAACGTCTTGCCCTGGTGTCACGCCGTTGTGACAGAAAATGCGACAGCGCGCGTCAGACGTCAGCCGGCTCGGGACAGATCTCGCTTTCGGTGCCGCCGTAGATCTTCGCGGCGGACATCCAAGGTCGGAAAGCTGATTTGATCTGCCGCGAGATTCGGTCGCTGAAATCCGATGTTCTGGCGTGGCGACGCTCCCAGGACCGTCGCGTTCGCGGGTGACTACCCCTAGACTACCCCCTAGTTCATCCGACCGACCTTTGGATGCTCCTGGCCCCCATCCCCGGAGCATCCACCCTTTCTGCGTCGATGGGCGGTTCGTTCAAATCCCGCACCAGCCAGCGTGCAATGCCGGGCCATGCGTGCCCAAGCACCTCGGTGCCGAGGAACAGGCTCAGATGACCGCAAGCTTCGGTCATCTTCACCAGATGCTCAGGCGCCGTTCCGACCAATCGCGCCACCGCGAACAGTTGATCGACCGAGACGACTTCGTCGCGGCTTCCCGCCAAAAGACAGATCGGCACGGAGAGCTTCGAAAGGTCGATGCTTTGCCCGAGCGCAACGAAGCGCCCTTCGGCAATCAGGTTCTGCTTGAACAGCCAGTTGACGACCTGCAGGAAGAAACTCCCGGGCAGGTCGACCGTCTCGGCATGCCATCGCCGAAACCGCTCGCCGAGCTCGGCCCGCCGCGCCGGATCAATATCTCCTGAAAATTGCAGCGTGACGTCGGCCTCATCGGGCCCGTGCGAGACACCCCACAGGCCGAGCATTTGCTGGCCGTGCACGATGCCCTCCCCATGCCGCACCAGCTCGTGGAACATCCGCAAGGGAACATCGGCGGCGAAGTGCGACAACGGCGAGGCGGCGGCCGAAATGTCGACGGGTGCGCCGACCAGGACCAGCCGCCGCACTTTTTGCGGAAATCGCGCGGCGTAGACCAGCGCCAGCCAGCCGCCCTGGCAAAGTCCGATCAGGTCGACCGGCGGACCAATCTCGTCCACCGCGACGTTGAGATCGGCGAGATAATTGTCGATCGTGAAGTAGCGTGTTTCCGGCGTTGCGGATCGCCAATCCGTGACATATACGCGTGACGATCCGTTCTGCATGAGCGTTTCGACGACGCTGTGGCCGGGCGCAAAATCGGCAATGGTCGCCCCATGCAGCGCGTAAGGAGCACAGATGAGCGTGGCGGGCCCGTCGTGGCCAGTGGAAAAATTCCGCAGCTGCATCGAGCCGAGTTCAAGCGCGATCGTATTTGCGGTCGTCCAGGGGAACGAGCATTCACGAGATGGACTGGTCTTGGCCGGCGGCAACAGGCTTTCAAACAGCCGAAAATTGGCGTGCGCGATCTGTGTCGCCGCCGCCAATGGCCACGCAAGGAAAGTTTCAAGCGGCGATGCCGGCCGCTCGGGAGCAGTTCCTCGATCGTCCTTTTCACGCATAGAACTTCAATAACCGATCGGCTCACACCCCAAAAGGATATGTATCCGGCAGCCCCTTCACTTCCGCGGTATCGAGCGGGGTCACGGCCTTTGTGGTATCGAACCACACATATTCGTCGAATTGCTGCGGCAAATTGGCACGGAAATAGTGGCTCGCCATCTCGGTTTCGGGCCGGTAGATCACGCCGATCGCCCGCTCCAGGCGTTCTTTGCCAAGACCGGCGGGGCCGCATAAATCGTCGCTCCGGCCGCGCAGGCCGATCGTGAAACGGGCATGGCCGGTTGCATGACACAGCCGCTCGTAGCTATTGGCGAGCGACGGCCGGATGTCCTTGATTTCCATCGGGCCATCCCAGGCCGAGGCGGCCGCGACCGTGCCGGAGTGGGTGCCAAACCCGACCAGATAAGCCTTGTCGCCAAACTCCCTGCGGCAGAGTTGACCGATATTGTGTTCGCCGCGGGCGGCCATCTCGGTCGCTCCCGCATTGCCGACATGCGAATTATGCGCCCAGACCACGGCTTTGCTGTCCAGGCCATGAAAGGCGAGCAGGTTCTTCAGCGTCTCGAACATATGATTGTCGCGCAGGTTCCAGGACGCGCGCGAGCCGTAATACATGATCCGGTAATAGCGTTCCGCATTGGCAATCAGACGCGCATTCTGTTCGGCGTCGAGAAAGCGCTCGCCATCATGCTCGGCATAGGCGCGCCGCTTGGCCAGGAGATCGGTCAGCGCGCGCACCACGTCGGCTTCACAGGTGGGATAAGAGCCGGTCAGCGCCGCATGGCCGTAGGTCGCGGGATCGCGCTGCCATGGCGTGAGGCAGCCATAACGTTCGCGGGCAACTCTCGCCGACCTAGGATCGACCTCGTCGAGATAGTTCAGAACTGAGCGGATCGAGTTCGTAAAGGCTGTAGAGATCGAGCCCGTGAAAGGCGACGCGCTTGCTTTTTTCCGTGGTGCCGTTGTGTTTGCGCAGCCAGCTCACGAAATCCCGCACCTCGGTGTTTCGCCACATCCAGGTCGGGAATCGCGCAAAGGCGGTCCATTCCGACGGCGGATACTGAAAGTGCCTCACATAATGGTCGACCCGGGCGGCGTCCGGCCAATCCGCTTCGATTGCCACAAAGCGAAAGCCCTTTTCGACGATCAGCTCGCGCGTGATGCGTTCGCGCATCCGGTAGAATTCGCTGGTGCCATGGGTCGCCTCACCGAGCAGCACGATACGCGCCGAGCCGATCCGCTCCAGCAGCGGGTTGAGATCGGCCTTTTCGATTGACGGAAACGATTCGGCGGCATCGGCGAGTTTTCGGACCAACGCCTCCTCGCCTGGCGTGGCCGGCCGCAGCATGCGGCGCTGGGCCGCGCGGCCATCATCCTTCGCAAACCATCCCTCCTCGCCGATCAAGGGAACAAAGCGCACGTCCGCGATGTCTTCGCTGAGAAATTCCCTGGCCGAAATCCTGGTGACGCGAACCAGTTCCTGCGTTCGCTGATCCGCACCGACGGGAATCACGAGCTTCCCGCCGATCTTCAACTGCTCCTTGAGCGACTCCGGAACCTGCGGCCCGCCTGCGGCGACGACGATGGCATCGAAAGGCGCATATTCGGGCCAGCCCTTGGTGCCGTCGCCATGCAGGACGTGGACATTGTCATAGCCAAGCTCGGCCAAGGTCACTGCTGCCTGCTCGGCGAGCGGGCCGAGGCGCTCGACGGTGTAGACTTGCGCGGCGATCTCCGACAACACCGCTGCCGCATAGCCCGAACCAGCGCCGATCTCGAGGACCTTCTCGCCGCCCTTGAGCATCAGGGCTTCCGCCATGAAGGCGACGATATATGGCTGGGAGATCGTCTGCTCGCCCGCGATCGGGAGCGGCGAATCCTCATAGGCAAATTCGCGAAGATTTTTCGGCAGGAACAATTCGCGCGGCACCTTGCGCATCGCCTCAAGAACAAGCTCGTCCTGCACGCCGCGCGCGGCAATGTTGCGTTCGACCATTTTGGCCCGCAGCGGAGCAAACGAGTTGGCCACGCAGGCAAGGCCCTCCTTTGACGCCGGTGATCGCATGACCAAACCTCCGTCCTAGTCCGCGCCCCATCCAGTTCTAATCATGATAATACCTTTACGCTTCGATGATTTGATCGACATCAAGCGCGTCGTGTGCCTCTCAGGCAACCGCCTTCGGCGGCGGAGACTTTTCGACCTCGCGCGGACCGGCCGGGCGTAATGGTGCGAATTCCTCTGCGGTAAGCGTTTCCCGCGCGATCAGAAGCGCAACGCCGGCATCAAGGTCGGCGCGTCGCTTTTCAAGGATCGCGCGCGCGCAAGCGCCGCCCGCTTCGATCAGATCGCGCACAGCCACGTCGATCTCGCGGCTCGTTGCCTCGGCCGCGCTGACCACCGTATCCTGCATCGTCGGCAGGAAGGTCTGCGGCCGCGGCGCGTAGGTCCGCTGGCCGACGGTAGCGTCCATTCCGTATTTTGTGACCATCTCGACGGCTATTTCGGTGGCCCGCTGCAGATCGTCGGCGGCCCCCGTCGAAACGTCGCCGTCGAAGATGAGTTGCTCGCAGGCGCGGCCGCCCATCAGTACGGCGATCCGGTTCTTCAGTTCGCTCGCGGAAAGCAGAAACCGGTCTTCGGTCGGGCGCTGCATGGTGTAACCGAGCGCGCCGACGCCGCGCGGAATGATCGACACTTTCTGTACCGGATCGACCCCGGGAAGGCTTGCCGCGACCAGCGCGTGGCCCATCTCGTGATAGGCAACGCGCCGGCGCTCTTCCTTGCCTAGCACCCGGCTCTTCTTTTCGATACCGGCGACGATCCGTTCGATCGCGAGCGTAAAATCGTCGAACGTAACTTCGTTTGCGTTGCGCCTGGTCGCGGCGATCGCCGCCTCGTTGATCAGATTGGCGATGTCGGCACCGGTGAAGCCGGCGGTGAGAGCGGCGATCTTGTCGAGATCGACGTCCTTGCCGACGGTGATCTTGCGGATATGTACTTTCAGGATCGCCACGCGACCGCTCTTGTCGGGACGATCCACCAGCACCTGCCGGTCGAACCGGCCTGCGCGCAATAATGCCGGATCGAGGATTTCGGGCCGGTTGGTGGCTGCAAGCAGGATGACACCCAGGCTCGGATCGAAACCATCGAGCTCGGCGAGAAGCTGGTTGAGCGTCTGCTCCTTTTCGTCGTAGCCGCCGAAAGCACCGGGCGAACGGCTGCGGCCGAGCGCGTCGAGCTCGTCGATGAAGATGATGCAGGGCGCTGCCTTTCGCGCCTGTTCGAACAAATCGCGCACGCGCGCAGCGCCAACGCCGACGAACATCTCGACGAATTCGGAGCCGGAGATGGAGAAGAAGGCGACACCGGCTTCACCCGCAACCGCCCGCGCCAGCAGCGTCTTGCCCGTACCGGGAGGCCCGACCAGCAGAATTCCCTTCGGCACATGAGCGCCGAGGCGGCCATAGCTCTTGGGATCTTTCAGGAAGGACACCACTTCCTGCAGCTCGAATTTCGCTTCCTCGACGCCCGCGACGTCGGCGAAAGTCACCTTGGTATCCTTTTCGACATAGACCTTGGCGCGTGATTTTCCGATCGACATCAATCCGCCAAAACCCTGGCGCTCGGCGAGCTTTCGGCCGAGAAAGACCCAGATCAGGTAAAACATGAAAGCCGGAATGATCCAGGACAGGATCGTCTGGAACACCCCGCCGGAGGGCACGCCGGTCACGGTGACGCCCTTGGCTTCCAGTTTTTGCGCAAGCTGCGGATCGACGCGCGCGGTGACAAAGGCCGACTTTCCGTCCGGCAACTTTTCCTTCAGCTTGCCCTGGATGGTGTCCTGGCCAACGGCGACCTCGGTGATGTTGCCTTGCGAAAGGAGCTGCTCGAATTGGCTGTAGGGAATGGTGTCGACCGTGTTGTAGGTCGCAAGCACCCATTGCAGCACCAGCATGCCGATCGCGGCCGCGATCATATAGCCGATCACAACCGACTGTTTTCGCGATGAAGAATCCTGCTCCATCCTGTCCTCCGGTCACGCAACCCGATTTTCGTCGGCGGCCGACGGTAACGGGTGGTGGCTTTATAGCGGCGGCGGAACTTAGCCGTTTGCTCTGGATCAATCCGTAAGGTGCAGCCCGGTTCATTCTTTCGGCTGGCGGTCGAGCGGGAACAGACGGCCGGAGCCGGAAAAAACGAAGGGAGGCGCGCTTGCCCTATGCATCGGTGGAAGACCTGCCGGCATCCGTTCACAACCACCTGCCCGCGCATGCGCGGGAGATTTATCGGAGCGCTTTCAACAACGCCTGGGTCGAATATGAGGACCGCGGGCCGGCGCAACGCGAGCAGCTCGCTCACCGTGTCGCCTGGGCCGCCGTCAAACGCAAATATGAGAAGGAAGGCGATTTCTGGGTGCCGCGCGACGATTTCTAGCGGCCGCGTCGTTCGGAATCTCAGTCCGCCCTGCCGCGCTCCAGGATCTCAAGCGCTCTTGCATCGCCCTTGGCGTGGGCATCGTCGATATAGGCGATCAGGAGTTCGGCGAGCGTCGCATAGTCCCATAATTTGAGGTCGGCGGGGTCGAGCCAGCCGCCGAAATATTCGTCGAGATAGCCGCGCGTGGCGTCATTGGCTTCGGTCCAGCTCGGTCCGGCGAGATTGGAGGGGTCGGCATCCCAATGACAGATGACAAAGCCCTCCGCCGACATTGCCAGAATCCAGCGCCCATCCCTCGGGGCTTCACTCAGCGGGCGCAAGGATTGGCCAATCTGTTTCAATACGCGCTCAACGTGGCCCGACATTCAACGCTTCCGACTTTTTCAACGAAGATGCCAACGCAATGAGAATGCCAAAAAAGACCGGCCGTGGCCTCCTGTTCCACAGGGGCGTGGTTCAAGTATGGCGAGATCGGAGCGTGTGTGTGGCGCCAAGCCGCAGACTTTCCGCGACGCGCGCGTTAGGCGCCAGGCGTCGCCCTGCTCGCATCGCGGGAACATTCCACACAACTCTCGCGGGCTCAAACAAGCTCCCTTGGCAGCGCGCGGGCGCAGACGACTCCCCCCGAAGCGATGCCTGGCGAATGAATTGATCTGGATCAAGGAGTGTCGGGCGAACAACAGCCCCGCTGATGGCTGTCGGCCGAGTGATTCGGCACATATGGAGCCAACCATGGGCAGCGCGTATTTATCGAAACCGCCGCGTACCCTGCGTGCAGCATGCCGCGACGTCGCGGCGACGAATCCGGAGTTCACGGAGGGGCGTTGCGAGACCTGCGCCAACGACGCGCTCTGCGTATTTTACGATCGGATCGAGCGCCGCCGCACCGGAGCGACGGAGATCGCGTGCCCCGGACATCGACCCGGTTGCCCGGGGCCAGCGGGCGCCGTGAGGAAAGGCAAGCCTCCGGGGCATTAGCTTTCGCTGTGCCCCGGATGATCCCGCAAGGCCGCTACACGAGCTTCACGTTCTTGAGCGGCAGGCTGCGAACCGGCTTGCCGGTCGCGGCATAGATGGCGTTGAGCACCGACGGCGCCATGACGCAGATGGTCGGCTCACCGATGCCGCCCCAGAAGTCGTAGGTCGGCACCAGCGCCACCTCCACCTTCGGCATCTCCGCAAGACGCATGATCTCGTAGGTGTCAAAGTTGAGAGACGTCATGCGCCCCTTGTCGACCGGCATTTCGCCGTAGAGCGTGGCGGTGAGACCGTAGGCCACCGAACCCTGAACCTGGGCCTCGATCAGGCCCGGGTTGACGGTGTGCCCCGAATTGACGGCGACCACGATGCGATGGACCTTGAGCTTGCCTTGCGGGCTCACCGAGACCTCGGCGACGGCCGCCGAATAGCTGCCATAGCCCATGAACTGCGCAAGCCCGCGATAGACGCCCGCGGGCAACGGCTTGCCCCATTCGGCCTTCTCCGCCGCGGCATTGAGCACGGCGAGGTGCTTGGGATGGTTCTTCATGAGTGCGCGGCGGAACTCGAGCGAGTCCTTGCCCGCCGCTCTTGCCACTTCCTCCATGAAGCATTCCATGTAGACGGCGTTCTGGTTGGTGTTCACGCCGCGCCAGGGCCCGACCGGAACGTGCGAATTGCGCATCGCATATTCGATCAGGAGGTTGGGCACGTCGTAACCCAGCTGCGCGTCGCCCGGCGTCTCGTATAAGCCCTGCAACTGACGCATGTCCCTGCCCTCGACAATGCCTTTCTGATTGAGAAGAGCGTTGATCGACTGGCCGGAGACCCGAACATGCAGGCCGACGAGGTTGCCTTCGGCATCGAGCCCGGCCGACAGCTTGCACTGCGAGATCGGCCGGTAGAAATCGTGCGCCTGGTCTTCCTCGCGGGTCCAGATCATCTTCACCGGCGTGTCGGGGAATGCTTTCGCGATCTCGACCGCCTGATGGACGTAGTCCTGCGTGCCGCCGCGCCGGCCGAAGCCGCCGCCGAGGTCATGGCGATGGATTTCGCATTTGCCGAGCGGAATGCCCGATGCCTCCGATAACGCCGCCAGCGACGCCTCGAGGTTTTGCGTCGGGACCCAGGCATCGGCCCGGTCGGCCGAGAGCTTCACCGTGCAGTTCATCACCTCCATCGTCGCATGCGACAGGAACGGCGTCGAATAGACCGCCTCGACCTTCTTGGGCGCTTCGCTGATCGCCTTCAGCGCATCGCCATTCCTGCGATCGCCGTTGGTGGTCGCAGCGTTGAGGCCGTCCTTGAGCATATCGGCGATCGTCGCACTCGATTGCGAAGCGTTCGGGCCTTCGTCCCAGACGATCGGCAGCGCATCGAGCGCCTTCTTGGCGCGCCACCAGGTATCGGCGACGACCGCGACCGCGCTGTCCTTCACCTTCACCACCTTCTTGACGCCGGGCATGCCGGTGACTTTGCTCTCGTCGTAGCTTGCCAGCTTGCCGCCAAACACCGGGCAATCCTTGACGGCGGCGCAGAGCATGCCGGGCAGTTTCAGATCGATCGCAAAGATCTTGCTGCCGTCGAGCTTGTCGGCGGTGTCGAGCCGCTTGAGCGGCTTGCCGGCGATCTTCCAGTCCTTGGGATCCTTGAGCTTGATCGACTTGGCGTCCGGCGGCGTCAGCTTGGCGGCTGCGGAGGCGACTTCGCCGTAACGGATCGTGCGCTTGCTCGAGGCGTGGGTGATGACGCCGTTGGAAACGGTAAGTTCTGCAACCGGGACATTCCACTGATCGGCCGCGGCCTGCAGCAGCATCATGCGGGCCACAGCGCCGCCGCGCCGAACGTAATCCTGCGAGGTACGGATGCCGCGGCTGCCGCCGGTGCCCATTTCGCCCCAGGCGCGTTTGGAAGCGAGGTTGCGGGCGGGCGTGATGCCTTCGGTCGTCACCTTGCTCCAGTCGCATTCGAGCTCTTCGGCGACGAGCTGGGCAAGTCCGGTCAACGTGCCCTGCCCCATCTCCGAGCGCGCGATGCGGATCACGCATGTGTCGTCAGGCTTGATCGCGACCCAGACGTTGACTTCCGTCGCTGCCGCTTCTGCGTGGGCCTCTTCGAGGCCGAACGGCACGTTCATTCCGAGCGCGAGACCGCCGCCCGCCATCGCCGCCGAGCCGATGATAAAGGTGCGGCGCGAGAGTGAGGTATTCTGTTCCAGGATCATATTGTTCATGGCTAGCCTCCGCGACCGGTGGTACCGACGCCGGCCGCGACATGCACGGCCTCGCGGACGCGCTGATAGGTGCCGCAACGGCAGATATTGGTCATCGCTTCGTCGATGTCCTTGTCCGTCGGCTTGGGGTTCTTCTTGAGCAGCGCGGCCGCGGCCATGATCTGGCCAGACTGGCAATAGCCGCACTGGGGAACGTCGACCGCGGCCCAGGCCTTTTGCACCGGGTGCGATCCGCCGGCCGACAGGCCCTCGATGGTGACGATGACGTCGGTTTCCTTGACGCTACTGAGCGGGATTTGGCAGGAGCGCTGCACCTCGCCATTGACGTGCACCGAACAGGCGCCGCACTGGGCGACGCCGCAACCATATTTCGTGCCGGTCAGGCCGACGTGCTCCCTGATAACCCAGAGAAGGGGCGTGTCGGCCTCCGCCGATACTTCCCTTATCGTTCCGTTGATGTTGAGTTTTGCCATATGCTTTCCTCCGAAGATCGAAGCATAGCGGCGGGCCAAACCGTTGCCTATACCCTTGAAAGCAGATCAGGTTTGAGGGCGGGACGATGGAGGGCTCCCGAATGACCGCCCCGGTCGCAGCCTCTCTTGGCCGCCGGGCAATGTCTGCTGCCGCGGGGTTAAGGGACCTGACCGATACACTATCCGAAATCTGCCTTTGACCCACGGCCTCCGCGCAATAGCACGGCGTCGGGGCTAGGGAGTCGCGGCGCCGGGCGGGGAAACCTTCGACACGGGAAGACTCGCAGCCGCTGTGTTTGCGTATTCGGCGACAGCCGCCTCATAGTCCTGAAGCAGCTCGGGCCTACGATCATAAAGGCGCAAGTACCCACCAATAATTTTGCGACCACTGCGGCCGATGTACACACCGTCAGTCCAAAAATGACCCTTCAATTCATGTTGCGAGTACGTAAGCTCCATTGCTCCGTAATGAGGGCGTAGTTTCCCAGGCCGTATGGTAGGGCGCGGCTCACAAAAATAGATAGCCCAAAGCACGAACTTGCCCCCCTTCGTAAGAACGAACCGCTCAACCTCCAATTCCGAGGAGGCGTCCTCAGTCTCTTGCCGCATACTCAAAGCGAAGTAGTCTTGCTTCACAAACATAAAGCCCTCAAGGTACTGGACCGGTTGGCTGTCATCATCCTCCAGCGACCATGGTATGGCTTGCACTCTCCACGTGCCATTGATGTCCGGTTGGGGCGCAATAGCCCTCGGCAAGTATCGCCACAGACCGAAATGAAAGATCGTTACCGTTATTGTGGCCGCTGTAACTGACGCCGACACAATGCGAAAGTAATCTAGCGCGCCAGTCGGTGGTTCAAAATATATGGCGGCGAAAGCTGCAATCGCACCGATAGCCGCTAAGGCGCTAACCTGCCATTTGTTCCACATATTGCCTCCTCTCCGCCGCGCGGCGCTCGAGCCCTTACTCGACCATCTTTGAGCTGATCTCGTCGAGTTGCGAGGCGGTAGCGTGCAGGTTTTTTTGCACCTCGGCCAGTCCTTCCAATAGCTGCCTGACCTCCTTTCGCGAGAGGCTTTGGACCGCGGTGTCCACGACCTCGCGCGCCAGTGGAATTAGCTCGGCCTTGAGCGCGCGCCCCTTTGCGGTGAGATGCACATGCCACTTGCGGCGGTCCTTCTTGTTCTGGACCCGGCGGACCAACCCCTTCTTTTCCATGTTCAGGATCGCGCTGAGCGTGGTCGGCTCCATGGTGCCGACGCGCCGCGACAACTCGCGCTGGTTGAGGCCATCCTCGTGCCACAGCGCGCGGAGGAAATACCACATGCCGAGCGTGACGCCGTGAGGCTCGATCTTCAACTGGAGGAAACGCTGCAAGGCGCGGTGGGTGACGCGGATCTGATAGCCTACGCTTTCCGCAAACGGAAAATCCGCGGCATCAACGGCCTTGCCAAGCGAAGGCGAACCGGCCTGTTTTCTCGTAGTCACTGGCTTCCCTCATTGCCCGCCGGAAGCGGCGATTGCACCTCCAGATGCTACAGGCAATCGGCCGCCTGTGGGAAGCATTCGAATCACGCGACGTTGGCGCGCTTAAAGGGTTGCGCTATTCGCTTAGCAAGCTAAGTATCAGGCTTGCCATGCATGAGGGCGATATGGGTCTTGATCCCGGGGCGCGGGAGATGGTGCTGACGGTGCGGCTAAAAAAGCAGATCGCCGACGGCGTGTTCCTGTTCGAGCTGCGCTCGCCCTCAGGCAGCGAGCTGCCGCCCTTCACGCCGGGTTCGCATATCACCGTGACTGCGCCGTCGGGCCAGAAGCGCCGCTATTCGCTCTGCAATGACGCGGACGAACGCGACCGCTATCTCATCGCGGTGAAACAGGAGATTTCAGGGCGCGGCGGTTCCCTGAGCTTCACCCAAAGCGTGAACGAAGGCGACGCGATCACCACCGAGCCGCCCGGCAACGACTTCGAGATGTCGAAGTCCGAGCCGAAGCGCACCATCTTCATCGCCGGCGGCATCGGCATCACGCCGATCCGCGCGATGATCCTGCATTGCCTGCGTCACGGCAAGCCGAACTTCAAGCTCTATTACTTCACAAGAACGCCGGCGGAGATGGCCTTTCGCGAGGAATTCGGCGGGAGCGAATTTGCCGGCAAGGTCGTGCTTCACCACGACAATGGCGATCCCGATCAGGCCTACGATCTCTGGCCCGTGCTGGAAGAGCCGCGCGGCGCCCATCTTTATTGCTGCGGGCCGCGCGGCCTGATGGATGCGGTCCGCGACATGACCGGCCACTGGCCGGATTCGGTGGTGCATTTCGAGGATTTCGTCGGCGCCTCCGCTCCGCGTGCCGACGACAGGCCGTTCGAGGTCAAGCTTGCCAGGAGCGGCAAGAGCTATCAGGTTCCGGCTGGCGTTTCCATTCTCGATACACTCCGCAACCACGGCCATGTGCTGGCAAGCTCCTGCGAAAGCGGCACCTGCGGCACCTGCCGCACCCGTTTCACCGCAGGCGAGCCCGATCATCGCGATCTCGTGCTGTCCGAGAAGGAAAAAAGGAGCGAGATCATGATCTGCGTGTCGCGCTCGAAATCTCCGACGCTGACGCTGGATTTATGAGCATGACCGGCAACCCGTCATGAACGAACCGCTGAAACTGGGGGTGATCGGGTTGGGCCGGGCCTTCACGCTGATGCTGCCGACCTTTGCCTCGGATCCGCGCATCAAGATGGTAGCGGCCTGCGATCCTCGTCCTGACGCACGCGAGCGATTTGCTGCGGAATTCGGCGCGAAAGCTTTTGAGAATGCGGAAGCACTTTGCGCGGATGCGGATGTCCAGGCAGTTTACGTCGCCTCGCCGCACCAGTTTCACCTCGATCACGTCAAGCTCGCGAGCTCGCACGGCAAGCACGTCCTGGTCGAAAAGCCGATGGCGCTTTCGGTCGAAGATTGCCGGCAAATGATCGAGGCCGCGAGAAGCGCCCGCGTCAAGCTTCTGGTCGGCCACAGCCACAGCTACGACCTGCCCTATTTGCGCACCCGCGACATGATCCGTAACGGTACTTTCGGCCGTGTCCGCATGATCAATGCGCTCAACTTCACCGATTTCCTTTACCGGCCGCGCCGCCCCGAGGAACTCGACACCGAGGCGGGCGGCGGCGTGGTGTTCAGCCAGGCCGCGCATCAGGTCGATATCGTCCGGCTGCTCGCGGGCGCAAAGGCCAAATCGGTCCGTGCCTTCACTGGCAACTGGGATGCCTCGCGCGCGACGGAGGGCGCCTACACCGCCCAGATCAAATTCGAGGACGGCGCGTTCGCCTCACTGACCTATAGCGGCTATGCGCATTTCGACACCGACGAACTGATGGGATGGTCGGGCGAGCTTGGGCAAAAGCGCGATGCAGGTACCTACGGCCGCGCGCGGCGGGCATTGCGGAACGCGAACAGCGCGGCCGAAGAAATCGAAACGAAAAACGCCCGCGCCTATGGCCCGGCCGGCCGCGACGCCTTTCGTATCGAAGGCGATGCGGCCCATAACCATTTCGGCCTGATCGTCGTCAGTTGCGAGAAGGCCGATCTGCGGCCGACGCCGAAGGCCGTGATCGTCTATGGCGACGATGCCCGTCACGTCGAGGAACTTCCCCCGCCAAAAATTCCGCGCGCGGAGGTCGTCGATGAACTCTACGACGCGGTGGTGTTGGCAAAGCCGCCGCTTCATTCCGGTGAGTGGGGTCTCGCGACGCTTGAAATTTGCCTCGCCATTCTCGCCTCCGCCGCGAGCGGAGGCGAGGTCGAGCTGCATCATCAAGTCTAGGCGCGCGCCTGGAGCACGAGCCGCATCGATCTCAACATGTGCGTATGTTCGCCTGGCGATGGCCGGAACTATCGAGACCGCAGGGATTTGACGAAGACCCGGACGGCGGTTGAAACGCCGGATAGGCGGGATATCCGGGACGGGTGCGAAGTGCTGGACCCGGAGTTGCGGTTCTCGCCTTCGGCGCCGGCTCATGGCGCTTTTCGCATGACCCGCTCGAGTTCAGAAAGTAGCCGCTGTCGCAGCCGATTTGAACGCAGCGATCGCCCTCCGCGCGTTGCCCCTTGGCGCAGATCAGCGGGCACACCCGATCCGGCTTGTCCCGGACGGCATCGAGCGCATCGAGGCTCGCGAGCTTGGTATCGAACTGTGTCCTGGCGTTCTTGTTGAAGAGTTCAAGCGCCTTTCTGGAGCTGTCGTCCCAATTGCCGTCGACGTTGCCCGAATTGCAACCGACCCGCTTCAAATGGGCCTGCAGTAGCCGCGCGATATCAGCCTGATCGATTTTTGGAGAAGCAGGTGGAGCCTGCGGGGGCGTTTGGCCGGGCGCGAGCGCAGCGATCTTCTCGGCGTCTTCCTTTGCGGCGCGCCTGGCCTGCTCGACCTGGGCTTGAGCCTCTGCGATCGCCTGGCGTTTGGTTTCCTCGACCTGCTGCCGGGCGGCCTCGGCCTGCTGTTGCGCCAGTTCGATCTGCTTTTTGGCGTCTTCCAGTTCTTTCTTCGTCTGCTCGGCGAGCTTTTGCTTGGTCTCGGCGGTCTGGCGCGAAGTCTGCTCTTCGCGCTGCTTGCGCAGTTCGTCAGCTTTCCTCGCCGCCTGCCCCTCAGCCTCGCGCCGCGCATCGTCCGCCTTGGTGCGCGCGTCCTGCGCGGCCGCAAGCTTGGCGTTCTGCGCTTTCGCGAGATTGGCGTAGAATCCTGTCGGATGGGTTGCGAGGAACGAATCCCAGGCTTCCCTGGTGCCGACCTGCGCGGCCAGCTCGTAATCGACTCGCGCTTCGGCTTCGTTATCGACCGGCTTTGCCGCTTGCGGAACCAGGGCCATGGTTTCGCCGCCGAGCGATCCGTAGACGAACGGCTCCTGACGATTGCCCGTGCTCTTCAAGACGTCGTCGCGAACCCGCCCGAACGCGAGCCGGACATCGAGGCCAGGGACGGTCAGGTCTTTCAACAGCGCGGCGGTGAACGGGCTATGCTGCCCGTCGCCATCGTCCGCCGTCGAGCCGGCCTTGGCGGCAAACGCGATCAGGGTATCGGGGCTCGTGGGCTCGACCTTGCCGAGACCCGCTGCGACCGCGCGATTGGCGCGTTCCCTGCGCATGGTCGTGGCGAAGGGGTTGTCGCGGCAGGCATCGAGAATGACGAGGTGCAACCGTTTGGCGCCGTCGGTCGAGGATACCAGCCGTTCGAGCTGGATCGCTTCATCGTCGGCGTCACGGTCGCTGGCAAGCTTCGCATCGACCGGGATGAGATAATTGGTGCCGCCGATTTCGAGGCCGTGGCCGGCGTAATAGACCACGGCGACATCGGCCTGATCGGCCATCGTCTCGAACCTGCGGATCGCACGCTTGAAGTCGAGATTGCCGATGTTGAGCTGGACATCGACGGTATCGAAGCCCGCGTCCTTGAACATTTTCGCAACCGCGCTCGCATCCCGCGCCGGGTTGGGAAGCTGCGGAACGGTCTGATAAGTCGAATTCCCCACGATCAACGCGACGCGCTTGTCGGCAAAGGCAGCGTGGGGCGCGAGAACCATCGCCAGGATGGCCCCTCCAATCACTGCCGCCCATGAGACCAGACGCCTGATCATTGTGATTCCCGCGCGGGATAGGCGAGACGACCGGCATCTCGCCGTTTTTCCGTCCCGGCGCATTTTGCAACGGAACTGAGGCACAATACCAGAATAAAGTGCCGCCATAATGTGACCTGTATCACGCCGCGATCGGTCGTTCTTTAACCGAAGACCGTCCAGATCTAGCGCGCAGACGGCGGATTATTCGCGCGGCTCGCGATGATCGCGATGACGTCATTCTCGGCGGCGGCCGCCGTCTTGTAGCGCGGCTCGGTGGTCACGAAGGGCTGCTCGGACTCGGCTGGGTGAAAAATCTCAAGATAAAACAGATCGGTCGAGGGGTCTTTTTTCGGCTCGATACGAATGAGTGCCATCGTCCTGATCCTTTATCCGGCTTGCGTTGAGACAGGAAACAACACCGCCCGCAGCTTGCCCGCGAGCACATCGCTTGCCGATCCCGACACTTCGGTCGCAGCCCCCATGCCAAGATAGCGCTCCGCGATGTCAGGGGAATTCAGCAAATCGACCGCAGGCCCTTCGAGCGTGACCTTGCCGTTTTCGAAGACGTAGCCACGGTCGGCGATCGACAGCGCCTGAC
This sequence comes from uncultured Alphaproteobacteria bacterium, assembly GCA_963722265.1. GTDB lineage: Bacteria > Pseudomonadota > Alphaproteobacteria > Rhizobiales > Xanthobacteraceae > Bradyrhizobium. The sequence goes on from CAVRKR010000010.1 coordinate 377,120, forward strand.
GCGCGTTCTGCTCGACGAGCAGGATGGTGATGCCTTGCGCGCGCAAGGCCGTGATCAGGCGGAAGATTTCGCTGACCAGAATCGGCGCCACGCCGAGCGAGGGCTCATCCATCAGCAGGAGCTTCGGCTTCGACATCAACCCGCGCGCGATCGCCAGCATTTGTTGCTGCCCGCCGGAGAAATTGCCGGCGATATCCTTCATGCGCTCGCGCAGGACCGGAAACAGCTTCCAGACAAATTCGAGCCGCTCGGCATGATCCGCTTCCGAGACGGCATAAGCGCCGAGTTCGAGATTTTCGCCAACCGTCATGCCGGCGAAAATCTGCCGGCCCTCGGGCACGTGCGCAATGCCGCGGCGCAGGCGCTCGGCCGGCGGCAGGGCCTCGATTGGTTCGCCATCGAGCAGAATGGTCCCGGCGTCATTGCGCAGCAGACCCGAGATCGACTTCGCGAGCGTCGATTTTCCTGCGCCATTGGCACCGAGAAGCGTGACGATCTCCCCGCGATCGAGCGTCAAATTGACGTTCTGCAACACGCGATTGCGCCCGTATCCGACCGAGACGGATTTGAGTTCAAGAAGCGGCATGGTCTTCGCGTCCCAGATAGGCCTCGATCACCCGGCTGTCGTTCTGAATCTCGGTTGGCGTTCCCGTGGCAATGATGGCGCCGGAATCGATGACGACGACGGAATCGGCCACGTTCATCACCAGCGACATGTTGTGCTCGACGATCAGGACGGGAATGCCAAGGGTGCGGACCGCGCGCAGCAAATTGGCAAGCTCCTGCGTTTCGGTGTCGTTGAGCCCGGCCGCCGGCTCGTCGAGGCACAGAAGTTTCGGTTGCGCCATCAGGGCGCGGACGACTTCGAGCAATTTTTGCGCGCCCATTGGCAGTTCGGTGGCGTGGGTATCCCTGAATGGCGCTAATCCCACCAGTTCGAGCATTTCCTCGGCGCGGTTGAGCATGCGGCGCTCTTCGAGCCTTGCTCCCCGCAGCCAAAGGGTTTGGCTAGCGCCGGAGCGTGGGCCAAGCCGGTGTCCGCCGACCATCACGTTTTCGATCGCGGTCATGCCAGGAAAAACCCGCGCCGACTGGAAAGTGCGGATCAGCCCCAGCTCTGCGATCTTCACCGCCGACATACGAGCGAGATCGCGCCCAAGAAAGCGCACCTGTCCCGCATCCTTGGAGAGGATGTTGGTGATGAGATTGAAGACGGTAGTTTTCCCGGCACCGTTGGGGCCGATCATGGCGGTGACCTGATTGGGTGCCGCATCGAACGACACGTCGTCGATCGCTTTCAGCCCGCCAAAACTCTTGGTGAGATGGCGCACACTGAGCACAGAGCCCTGCTCCGCCAACGCATTCACTTGGTCCACCGTCATGACCATCACAGCGCCCTCGCTGTGGTCTTGGATGTGCCTTTCTTAGGAGCATCACCGCCCGGTCGCACCAGCCGGATCGCCATTTGCACAAACGCACCGTAAAGGCCTTGCGGCAGATAAAGGAAGCTTGCGATCAGAAGCGCGCCCGACGCAAACGTCTTGTAGATCGCCAAGGGTTGAAACACCGTCGGCAACAGCGTCAGAAGCAGCGCGCCGAACAGGCCGCCGACGAGCGTGCTTTCGCCGCCCACGATCAGCATCGCGACCAGTTCGAGCGAACGCCCGGTGCCGACCATTTCAGGTGACAGGAAATTGAAAAAGAACGCGTACATGCTGCCCGCGATAGAGGCGAGCGTCACGCTGATCATGAAGGCGGCGAGCTTGTAGCGAACCGTGTTGATGCCAAGCGCTGCCGCCGCCATCTGGTCGGAACGGATCGCCTTCAGCGCCCGCCCGAAGCCGGACCGCATCGCGCCCGCTAGCCCAATGAGGATAATCACGTCGAGCGTGAGCACCACATAATACATCGCGCGTGGCGTCGCGAACTCGAATCCCCCGACCGAGAAGGACGGAATGCCGACGAGTCCGGACGGCCCACCGGTAATATCGAGGAAGCCGACCGCGCAGGAATCGATCAGGAGCCCGAACGCCAGCGTCGCCAACGCGAGATAAAGTCCCCTCAGGCGAAGCGTCACGACCGAAAGCACCAACGCGCAGGTCAGCGAAACGCCGATGCCGGCGAAGATCGAAAGCACGGCTGGGAGCTCGTAATTGGTCGAGAGATAGCCGGAGGTGTAGCCGCCGATCGCCATGAAACCAGCCTGGCCGAGGCTGACCTGCCCCGCGTAGCCCATGAGAACGTCGAGCCCCATCAATGTCATGAACAGGATGCCGGCGATGACAAGGCCCGAGAGGATGCCGTTGTCGGTTACCACCAACGGAACGAGTACGGCCGCCACCAAAGCAATCGCTGCGAAAGGCCAAGCCAGATTCGCCGGAAGCCTGGCGGCGTGTCCGACCGCCTTCACCTCATCGCGCGTGTCCTGGCGTTTCCCTGCCCCGCCCCCGACAAGGCCCGAGGGGCGCCAGATCAGCACTGCGAGCAGAATGAGAAGCGCAATCGCGGTCGCGAACAGCGAGGAGATGTAGGCGGTCGCCAATTGGGTCGCGAGTCCGAGAAAAATCCCGCCGATGATCGCGCCGGGGAAAGAGGCGATGCCGCCGATTGCGGCGGCCACGAAGCCCGAGATCGTGAACAACTTTCCGGTGTCGAATTGCAGCGAGGTAGTCGGCGCAACGATGACGCCGGCGATCGCGGCAATCAATGTCGCGAGCGTGAAGCTCAAAAGTGTCATCCGCGCGACATCGATTCCCATCAGGCCCGCGGCGGAAGGATTTTCCGCGCAGGCGCGCAGGCCTTTGCCGAGTTTCGTCTTCGCCACCAGAAACCACAGCGTTGCGATACAAAGCGCGGTGGCGCCGAACACCCAAAACGCCTGCGTCGGCACGCGGATCGGCCCGAACACCAGCGGCTCCTCGCCCGAGAAAGGCGGCATGGCGTAGGGCTGGCTGCCCCAGACGATGAGTGCCGCGCCTTCGATCGCCGTAAGCAAGCCTGCCGTCAGCATCAGGACATTGGCGTTCGACAGCCGCCCGAGCGCGGGCACGAAGGTGAAGGCGCCGATCACGGTTCCGATCGCAACCGTCGCGGCGACCGCGGCGGGGATCGCTACCCACAGCGGCCAGCCAAAGGAGACACCGAGCGTATAGCCGATCATCGCGGCGATAATGGCAAAGCCGCCTTGCGAGAGGTTGATCGCGCCGGTGACGCGAAACACGAGCGAGAAGCCGAGCGCGATCGCGGCGTAGATGCTGCCGACCACCAGCCCGCCGATGCAGATCTGCAGGAATTCAAGCAATGGCCGATACCGTCCGGTTCACTCTGCGCGCGGGATGCCGAGTGGATCGCTTACCACAGCCCAGGTCTGCGCGGCAGGGTCCCAGCGGGTGACGACGACGTTGGACTCGTCGAGGCCGCGGTTGGGCACCGCCTTGAAATCGTAATAGCCGTTGATGCCGGCAAAGCCCTTCAGCTCGCGCAAGTAGCCGCGCAAGTCCTCGGCCGTCGCATCCACCTTGAGCTTGCGCAAGCCTTCGACCACCAGCAGTGCCGGGTCCCAGGCATAGGTCGATGGGCCGTCCGGCTTGATGTCGGTGCCCTCGAACGCGTGGAAGAACATCTCCCGCGCCACTGATGCCTCATCGGCCTTGACCGGGCGCGACGATTTCAGGAAGTCCGCCGCCGGTATGTACAATTCCTTCGGCAGGAAGGCCGCATATTGCGCCATCTGCGCGTAAGTCATGTTGCCGTTGGTGGTTGCGACCGGACCCTCGAAGCCCGCGTCGTGCACGGCTTTCAGGATGGTGCCGATCGGTCCACCGGTCGACCACGCCACCAGCACGTCGGGGTTTGCGCCCTTCAACCGCTCGATCTGGGCGGCGGCGCTGACGTCGGAAGGATTCAACTGTGCTTCCGCGACCAGCTCCACGTCCTTGTGGCCTTCGGCGCCCACCAGCGCCTTGAAATTTCGGTAAGCGTCTTGTCCGCTCGCGTCGGTGGAGGTGATCAGCGCGACTTTCTTCCAGCCCTTGTGGCCGAAATAGCGCAAGAGCGCCGCCGCAAGCTCCTTGGTCGAAATGCTCGAACTGTAGACGAAACCACCACTCGCCGGGTGGATCCCGGGCGAGAAGCAATAGAGCACCGGCCCTTCCTTCATCAAGGGCGCCATCGCGTTGCAGAGGGCAACCAATGCCGAGCCGAGAATGACGGACGGGTTGGTAGCCTTGACCTGGTTGGCGAGCTGCACGGCCACCTGCGGACTGCTCTGGTCGTCGTGGAACACAAATTTGAGCGGCGTGCCGTGGATGCCGCCGGTCGAATTCACCATCTTCTCGTATTGCGTCAGCGCCTGCTGTTCTGCTTTGCCGAGAAACGCGCCGCCGCCCGTGAGCGGCAGGATCACGTTGATATCCCTCGTGTCCGCGGCGCGCGCGAAGGTGGCGCAAGAAAGCAGCGCTACGACAACAAGAATGGTGCGGACGCCCATCGATCCTCCGGGTCTTTATTCTCTTGGGTCTTTCTTACTCGGCGTATTCTTACTTCTAGTATTTTATTGGCGCGCGCGCTACGCCGCTGCGCCCGCCATTTCCTTGTCCGTCTCGTCTTCCTCGAGGCCTGAGAGAACCTTCGCCTCTTCGTCCGAGGCGCCGAGCGTCCGCCACGGCACCGATTTCTCAACCACGCCCTGGTAGGAGCGGAGCTTGGCTTGCGGAAGCCGCGGCGCGATATGGCCGATCACCCTTCCCTCTTCCTCGAAGGCCCTTAACGCATCGATCATCAGACGGCGGAACTGGACGATCGCGATGTCGCTTGCGCCGAGACGCTCCTGGCTCCGGTCGGCGATCGGTCCCATCAATTCCCACATCGCGATGTCCTGATTGGGAATGCCGAGAATGCCGGTGAAACTGCCATTCTCCATCGCCGCACGGTCTTGCAGATAGTCGTTATGCGCGTGACGCTTGATCGGCCGGAATTGCGCATCGACGTCCTCGCCCACGACCAGCACGCAGAATTTCCGCCAGGCTTCGGTATCAATGCCGGCCTGTTCGCCTTCGGCCCAGGCGATGAAATGGAAGGTGCTGGAGGTGTCGTTGCGCGGCACGATCACGCTTGCGACGTTATAGGTGCTGTTGGGCGGGATCAGCGCGGTGAAGGGTGCGACGAAAGTCGTGATGCGGACATAGTCATGTGAATTCGCGTTCACGATCGGACGCCTTATCGCGGCATAGCGCATGCCGTAATTGGTGAGCTGCACCTGGATCCGCGGGTTCTTGTCGGTCGAGGGTCGCACCCAGTGATCGCCCTTGGCTGTGGCCTCACCCTTGGCGGGGCGCATGTCGGAGGAATGCAGCGTCGAGGAATGCGCCGAGTCGATCTGGCCTTCCATGATCTGCGCCCAGTTGCAGGGCAGCTCGACCTTGGCGATCGCAACGCGCGCCTGCGCATGCGGCGCCCAGGGCGGCGCCTCGAATTCCGGCATCGTCTCGGGCGGCCCCATAAAGGTCCAGACGAATCCGCCGGCCTCGCGCGTGGGATAAGCGAGATGTCTTGTCTTCTCGGGCAGCGCGCTTGCCTTCGGCTCGGACGGCATGTCGACGACATTGCCTTCGGTGTCGAACTTCCAGCCGTGATAGAGGCAGCGCAGGCCGCATTCCTCGTTGCGGCCGAAAGCGAGCGAGGCCTTCCGGTGCGGGCAAAACTCGCCGAGCAGGCCGAGCTTTCCCTCGCTGTCGCGAAACGCCACCAGCTTCTCGCCGAACAGCTGGAGCCGCACCGGCGCGCCGTTCGGCTTTGCGACCTGTTCGGACAGAAGCGCGGGCACCCAGTGTCGCCGCATCAGGCGCCCCATCGGGGCATCGCCTTCGACCCGGCACAGCAATTCGTTTTCCGCTGGCGTCAGCATGCTCATTCTCCCTGAAACTCGGGGGTCAGGGCGCCGGGCGCAACCGGGCCCGCAAAACCCTTAGCTTCCTAAGCATATACATAATCCAGGGGAAGCCGCCCCGTCCAGAGCGCGCCGGTCGTGAGTTAACGGGCACGGATTTCGCGCGCCTTCAGACGTCGCCCGCCGCGGATAAAGCATCCTTTAGGGAATTTGATGCCTCCGGGGTTGTTATCCAGTGGAACCTAGTTGTGGCGGGCGGGTTGGGTTCTAATCGGAGGGGACGGCAAATGTGGATCAGGTGGATATGCGTCGCTGCGCTTGCCGCGGCGCTTTTTTCGGCAACGTTGCCACAAGCGGAGGCAGCCGAGCACTCAGGCGTCTTCCACCGTGCTTCCTGCACCCTGGTCCGGTTTTATGTCGTGAAATATTCGGCCGCCGCCGCCGAAACCTGGGCGCGAAGCCGTGGCGCCACCGATGCCGAGATTGAGGCCGCCCGACGCTGCCTGCCGGCCTCGCCGGTGCAGTCGGCGAGCGTACTCGATGTGACGACCCGCTGAGGGATTTGTCGCCACAGGAGTTGACGGGGGCAACTCTTGATCGCGTCGCGGCCAGGCAACTCAACAGGGCTTCTCGGGAAGCTGCCGCCGGGTGATCAGTGATACCTGTCTTCGCACCACTGAGGGCACCTATTCGAGACACCCGACTGTCTGCATTTCGCAATGCATTTTTCCACGCGGGAGCCTTGAGCGCTTGCGACCGAAACGTCGATGGCAGTCGTGCCCACCAGCGTCAGCACGGCAATGATCACTGCTGAAATCCGAAACATAGCAAATCCTCTGGCAAGGTTTTTGATAAGAGTTTGGGGCAGCGTTTCGCGCGTTATCTTGTTGGTGCAACAATATCTTGTTGGTGCGACAATCAGAATAACGGTGGTCTCTGACGCGACCTTAAGTTAAGTCATGAGTTGTTGAGGTCAAGCTAAAAACTCGCAGTCATCATCGCCACTTGCCGAGGCTTTTGATGACCAACGCACAAGCTTAACACGGCAGCGCATCCAGCGGTCCCATCACGATTTTATTGCTGTGGGCGATCATTGGTTGTGGGCGACAGGCGATATTTGCGCGCGCAAGTCGACGGCCGATATCCCCGTCACTGCGCGTCGTGAAGCCGGGTTAGATCCCGAGCACCCAGACGGCAACGATGACGCCAAGAACGGCGAGACCCGACAGGGTCCATCCGGCAGTGTAAGCCGCGCCATCCGGCTCAGGCCTGTCCACCATTGAATCGTGCCAGCGGGCCATGTTCGGCCTCCTCGAGAACGCCTCTGGTCAATAGGTCGCGACCAGGGGTTCAAGGTTCAAAGCCCTCCGCTCAATCTAATCGCGCCAGGGCCGACGGGTTCCGATTTGCCATGCAACAAGTGATCCCGCACCGCAGCAAGGCGGGCCCTGGTATCCTTCTTGACCCCTAAAGCCGCGCGCTCAAGTCCGCGGCAAAGCGGTCGGCATCTTCCTCGTCATTGAAGACGTGGGGCGAGACGCGCATCCGGCCAAGACGCGCCGCGACGTGAATGCCCTCGCGCGCCAGCCCCTCGACCAGCCCCGCCGGCAATCCACCCGCAAAGCCAGCCCCCCTGAAATCAAGGCTCAGGATATGCGGGGCCCGCAAGCGGCGATCCGGCAGACGCACGCCCGTCCCGCTCAGGCCGTTGGCAATGCGGTCGGTCAGCATGGCGAGGCGTTCGGAAACCGCGGCCGTGCCCCACTCGGCCATCATCTCCATGCCGATGGCGGCCATCTCCATCGAAATGAAATGGTCGCGCTCGCCCATGTCGAAACGCCGCGCGTCGCCGACGTAGTTCGTGTCGGCGAAATAGGCCGCATTCTCCGCACGCACGCCGCGGCGGCCGAACGCGGTCTGCTCCAGCGGAATGCCGTCCTGATGGCGCTTGGCAACGTAGATGAAAGCCCGGCCGTAAGGCCCGAGCAGCCATTTGTAAGTCGGGAAAAGCACAAAGTCCGGGTCGAGGCTTTTGACGTCCATCGCCAGCACGCCCGTGCCATGCGTCGCGTCGATCAGAAAGACCGCGCCTTGCCGCCGCAACGCCGCCCCTACCCGTTCGACGTCGATCAGCCCGCCATCCGACCAATGCACCGAGGAGATCGACGCCAGGGCGACCGGCGGCGCGCCTTTTCGCTCGATGGCCTCGAGCACCGCCGAGGTCCAGTCGCCATCGTCCGGCCGGGGGACGGTCTCGACGACAAAGCCTTGCGCGTCGGCGCGGGTCCACCATTCCAGCACCGGCGAGGAATGATCGTCCTCAAGAACAAGGACGCGCGCGCCGCGCGGAATGGTCAGAAGTTTTGCCGCGGTCGCCACGCCGTAACTGATCGAGGAGATCAGCGCGACATCGCCCGCGTCGGCGTTGATCAGCCGGGCAGCCGCCTGCCGCGCGCGCTCGTGCTGGCGGTCGGCAAAGGAAGCCTCCAGCGTCCACGGCGCGCCCTTGCGGCCGACCGCCGCGCGGGCGGCCTCCTGGGTCCGAAGCGGCAACGGACTATAGGAGGCCGAGTTCAGATAGCAGATGTCGCGCGGGATATCGAACAGGCCGCGCTGCGAGGCGAGCATGTGAATCTCTTCGTTGGGACCACATCATAGCCGCCCCTGTGGCGGCGGCCAATCGGCGCGACAGCAGAGCAGCCGCTCGCTGATTTGGGGCGCCGGCGCGATAGCGGCGCCCGTCTTTGTGCACAAGCTCTGCCCGCCGCCAGATCGCCGCTCGTCTGCCACCAATTGGCCCAGCGACTCGGTGACGAGTTCTCGCCACGCCCTGGGGAGGTCAACGGTGTGTCGCCTGGAGTTGCTTGATGTACAAAGCGTCGAAAAGGTCTCTGACTGTTTCTGTAAGCGCGCTAATCGTCGCGATCGTGTTTCTGCTGGCTGCGATACTCGTCCGTAGCGTCGCGACGGCTGAGATGGACGGCAAAATGACCGCGGATGGTACGGCCCTGGAATTGAAAAGGTCGCTGCCGTAGGGCTGCGAGAAAATGGCTTGAGTTGGGCCGTCCGGATCACGCGGCGAGCCCGCCGTCCGGCACGCAGAGCGCAGTCTCTAAAGCATTATCGGTTCTGATTGAATCTGAACCGAAGCTCTAGATTCTTGTTCTGACGCGTTTTCTTCACGCGAACCGGTATCCACTTCGCTCGAAAACGCTCTAATGCGACGGTGGAAGCCGTGCCCTGGCCATCGCGACTTGACAGGCGTCCTGCGAGGTCGAGAACGTCCCGTCGCTGCATTCGAATCTGGGGGGCGCATCAGCCACCTTGGGTGGATTTGCCGCCACCGCGGCTTGCTGAGGCGCAGGCGCCTGCGCCGCCGGCTTTAGCAGGTCCGCACAGCCGGCGCATGAGAACACGATCAAGAGCGCAAGGCGTAACCGCACGCGCGCAGCCTCCGGCAGTAATCCTGCAGCCGATCAGGCTGGCTTCGCTCTTAAGACCAACCCGCCGGCCTGCGGCCGTCGCAAACATATAACGGCCGAGTGTGATTCGGATACCTGCTCTCAACCCACGAGATCAATTCGGCCTTCCCAGGATCGCCGGACCAGCGCGGCCAGTCAGGTCGGCCTAGCCGCCGCCATCGGAGCCTGAGACCTTTCGATCAGGATCCTCATCAAATGGAGGAGGCCAGACTCTGCAGTCGAAGCTTCGGGCGAGGCCGGGGCAGACGCCGCCGGGCTGGCTGTAGGCCCTGACGGCAGGCCGGGCCTCACCGGCAGACCAGGGATCGCTCGAGCCATAGCTGTTTCGGTGGCTCCAATGGGTCATCCTCCAATGTTTCCTTGCATGTTTGCTGTTGGTCGCGGCCTCGGCTGGCGTGATCATCGGAACCGTCACCAACGCCGTCGCGAAGGTGGTCAATGTCAAAAGCCTTATCGCAGATTTGCTCATGGTCCCCTCCTGTCCGGGCAATCCCGCGTTGAGGCTCCCCATGGTACACTGCGCAGTTGAAATCATTCCAGCTGCTATTGCACCGATTAATTATTCTTTAGAGAGCGACGCGCGATCTCACGCTTGAGTGAACCGCATATCCGGCCGGATGGTTATCCATCTCGCCATGCTCGCTCTCAGTGCTTGACCCACAGGCTCTTGGGAACGAGGCAGTGCACGCCCTTCTCCGGCGCATCCATCTCGCCGACCCGACAATCCATCGTCATGCTGGCAAGCGAATAGGCATCGAGCCGCGAGAGCGATTTCTGCTTTTGCAGAAGCTCGATCATGCTCCATGACGCGGCATCCATGGCCTTGTTCATGTCGCTATTGCTCGCATAAGTCACCAGATACTCCGCCGTCTCGGCCGTGGGCAGGCTCGCCGCAAGCGGTTTGCCCGAGTCCTTCGAACTCATGCAGTGGACGCCCTTCTTGATGTCCACGACCTGCGTCACGCGGCAGTCGGACGCCGTCGAAACCAGTGTCAGCGCCTGCTCGGGCGGGATATTGCGCTTCTCGGCGAGCAACTTTGCCGTTTCCGATCTGGCGTTGGCGAGCGCCTTGGTGAGGTCTTCATCGAACCCCATCGTGATCCATTCCGTCGGCGTCTCGATCCGCGGCCATTGCAGCCTGGTGGTCTTGTCGACCGTAATCGTCAGCACGATTTCCTGGAAGGCGGTTTCCAGCGCGGTGAGATTGATCTCGCCATTCCCTTGCGCGGCGTGGGAATCGCCGGTCCAGACCAGCGCGCCGCGAACGAACACGGGAACGTGCAAGGTCGTACCCTCAACAAGATCGCGGTTGTCCAGGTTGCCGGCGAAGGGTCCCGGCGGAACGGCGTTGTAGCGCCCCGGCTCGGTGCGCGCGACGCCGAGCGTTCCGGGAAACGGCCGGAGCGGGATTTCAATGCCCGGCGCAAATTCCGCGGTCTTGCGATCGCCATCGAGGTAAAAATATTTGACCTGGCCGTCGGGAAAATCCTTGGGGAATTCGCCGAACATCCCGGGCACGTTGAAATTCGCCGCCCACGAGCGCGGAACGATCTTCTGGATCTTGATCCGCAGGGTGTCGCCCGGCTCGGCACCATTGACGAAGATCGGCCCCGTGAGCGACATCGGTCCGCGCCCCGGCCAATCGGTACGCAGCTTCTTCAATTCCTCGATCGTGGTGCCGGGCCAGAGCCGGCCATGGGAGTGTGACATCGTTTCAACAACGACGGTGTCACCGGAATCGATCACCAGGCGTGGCAGCTCGGCATTGTCGAACCATCCCCATTGCGTCGTTTCCAGTGTCGCCGGCAGGACGTAGACGTGACCGGGATATTTCGAGGCCGGCACGACCATCAACTTTTGCGCGCCCGAAATTGCCGATGGCGGTTGCTGTGCAAAGGACCCTGCAATCGCAAGCGCCATGATGAAAAGGGCCGCTGCCAGAACGTACCTCAATTGCCGCATCGCTTCCCTCCGATAGGCGCTATCGCCGTGGTCACGGCCTGACAAAAGACAATCCGCGCCTCAGCGTATCACACCGCGGAACCCCGCAACATTCCTGCCGATGGTGCCTGCAGCATCCGCTCAGGTGGGCTCTCCCGAAAGCCTCACACCAAAGCGCTCCATCAAATGAGGGATGCTGCCCGGGTCCATTTCAACACCATACCGCGCACTAAGCTCGCCTAATGCCCGCGGCCCCGCTTTGGCGCCTCCGCCAAGGGCATCCAGTTCGCGAAAAAAATTCTCAAACCCGGCGGGCGAAATGATTTCGAGAATTCGGGCCGACCTATCGCCTGCGTTCCAGAACGTGTGCCACTGATGACGCGGCTTGAAGATGAGATCGCCCGGGTTCCCAATCACCACGGAAGTCTCCAAGCAAAGCACCGATGCTGCCTTCGAGCACATAGGAGTACTCGTCCTCGCGGGAGTGCTTGTGCAGTGGTGCAGCCAGCGCGCGTGGCGGCATGGGATGTTCCACGAGCGAGAAGCGTTCGCCAGCTTCCAGACCATCGATCATGAACCGCACCCCGATGCTCCCAAGGAAGCCGATCTTGCCGTCGTTTGGTCCGAGGACCTTCGGTGTCAACGTTGCCATTTTCATCTCCTTGAGGACTGCGCAGGAAATGGCGGTGCGGCCAGCGGTCCGTCCGAAGCTACGTCGCGGGTAAAAAGACGTGAGACAAATACAGGAACATGGAAACGTCGAGCAGGACCAACAGCGAGGCCAGGACAAAATCCAGCTTTGATTCCGGCCTGGTTGCCTCTGCATCGCTGTCGATGATTTTTGCGTTCTTGACGAAGCGGATCATGGCGAGCGCGACCATCGCCGTACCGGCAACGATCAGCGCAAGCCCCGCAATATTGCCGAACTTGTGTCCGAGCGGGGCTATGACGCGCCCCGAGAGCGAGGGCGCGACCGCTTCCAGGAAGATGTCGAAGCGTTCCACGAGGAAGCCGAAAGCCATGATGGCGATGGCCGTGCGTATCCACGCAAGAAACGTGCGTTCATTCGCCGCGTGGTCTCGGAAATTCTTGATCGACATTTTGACACGGCTTGTTGGTGACAGGCGCGAGTATGACACCGATGCCGCGCAAGCCGCAATCTTTCGAGACGGCTTCTCGCGTTTCGAGCGGCGTCCAGGCTCGCCTCAACCAGCCTTCAGTAGCAGCGCGTGATGTTGACGGTCTGCTCTTTGCCGTCGTGCCCTGGAACCTTCACCGTTTCCGCGGGACAGCTCGGCACATAGGGCCGATCCGACGGTGCCACCGCCGGCGGATACCGATGGGCCCAATCCCAGGGAATATCGTAGGCGTTGGTGTTGCGGATATCGCCCGAAAGCGGCTGCGTCCCATCGACCGTGGGTTCGCCATACGAGGGGGTGTACTCATCTCCCGGCCAGACGGTTCCGAAATCGTTTCTGCGGTGATGGCGGTGAAAATGAGCCATCGAGGGGTGGGAAATCGAATGCCGCGAAGTAAACCCGTGATGTGCTGTTCCTGATCTTGCGGATGTCTCGTTCGCGGCGAGCAAAAACGCTACTACGCTGAGAGAGGCGACAAACGCCCAATGCATTCTATACGCCATGGCACGCACCCAATTCCTTGTTACCCAGCAGCCCTCCAATGCACGCTAGGCTGCGCCCTTTGGGCCCGCAAATATATAACTAATTTTTAGTTAAGGCGTAACATTAATGGGCTGCGGCGCAGTCGAATGCGCCATGCATTCGAGCCTTGCATTCAGCGGGAATTGTGCCGGGATCGGCAGCTTTCGGCCTCGGTAGCCGCCACGATGGCGCCGCCCTGCCCTTTGGCTTACGCCGAGTGAAGCTGCGGCAGGCGGCGGTCGGTGGAATCGGCCGCTCCCGCCTGCTTGCGCGACTGGTAGGTTTTCAGAACGCTTCGGGACGTCTCGATGTTGAGGCCATCGAATTCCCGCTTCATGTTCTCAAGCTCAGTGGCGAGAATGCGATGATCCGGCGCACCCAGGAACAACAGCGACATCGTGGTCTCCCAGGAAAAGCCCAGGGACTTCGACAGGATCAGCGCCATCTCCTTGTTCTTGTCGATCAGCGCGCGCTCGACCACGTCCGCCGGCAATGCGCAGAGCAAGGCAAGGCCGCAAGTGGCTTTCTCGAACTTGTGGGACTGGGAATATTCGAAAATTACCTTCTCATTCAGATTGCCGAGATAATGCTGGCGGGCAACGGCTCGTTTCGCATCGAAATAGCTTTTCGATGCTGGTCCGAATTTCGCATGCAGAGAACCCGCGACCTCGGTCACCAGGCTCTGCATCTGGCTTGCCGCCTCCTGGCGTTCACTCCCGAGCCGCTTTTTCGCATTGTCGGCCGCCTTTGCGATCAGCTGCTGGAACAAATGCCGGGGAATATCCTTGCGGCGGCCCATTTGTTCAACCAGGATTGAATCGCTCTCGGAACGCTTGATCAGCTCTAAAATGCCGAAATCGGAAAGACGCGCGCCGCTGTTGTTCGCGACCGAACGCACCACTTCCTTGTCTCCGCGCGTCACCAGCACGTCCGTCACCTCGGCCTCGATCGACCGTCGCCGCGAAATTGCAAGCAAATGTTGCTGACCTTTCGACCTCGCATTGGCGACCAGGGTCTTCGTATCCAACCGCACGGATTCGCGAAGCACGGGACCTGCGACCTCAATCGAATCGTCGAACGCAAGCTTGTTGATGATCTTGACGGGCGCATTGTCGGTCCGAGCCAGCCGCCTGGCGAGCTGGGCGCGGGCGGCCGTTTCAATATCCTGCTCCAGCCGGCCTATGATTTCGCCGAACATCCAGATTTCGTCGTCGGTATACCGACCGAGGATCAGCAAGTCGGTCGCGTACCACAATGCGCGCTCGCGACTTTCCGCCGAACCTTGCGAAACTGCTACGTCCAATTCCTGCAAGAATGACATTGGTTCTTCAATCGTTTCAAGTTGAAATCGCCGCGTCGATTTCGCGCCCATCTCATTGCCGACCATGACAAGCGAAGGCTACGCATGGTAAACGTCAGGTCCGTCAAATTGCGAAACCGCAGCGTGTCCGGCGCTCAAAAAATGCCGGCACCGCTCTGGTACCGCCAGAAAATATGTCGGACGATGATCTCATCCGTGCCCAAATAGCCTCCGCAGTCTGCATCTAATTTCTTAAGAAAACTTCGAGCGGAGTGCCTTCGAAACAGGCATTGGCACGGGCGCCGACACAGCATGTGTCGGTTGCCGCAGAAAGCGGTGCGCTTCCTTGCCCGCCTTGCGCAGGAGCGACCTGCGTGATCTGCCCCTGGCTATGCGGCTCGATGGGCCACGGATCGTGTTTCCGTGACGCCGGGCACCAACGACGAAGACGATGCCGATAGCGGGGTTGCGAGCCGATTCAGCGTCGTCCAGTCGATCGAATCCCCATAGCGCTGCTCGATGTCATCGAGCAGTCGATCGAGATAATTCATGTAAAGGTCGTCAACGCCGTCGAGGTGCTGATGTCCCGGGACGTTCTTGGAGATGTGTGCCTTGATCGAGAGAACCCCGCCGGCATCGAGGATGTCGAAGGCCCGCTCCGGCGCCGACGTGGCCTGAAAATTGGTGCCGATGTGCAAGAGGTTCGGCGCGATACGCTCTGGATACAACATGCTGACGCCGCTCAATCCGGACATGGCGGTCCTGGCATACTTCGAAACGGGAGTCCGGACATCTCGCGCGGACGCCACCCATTCGATTCCGACGTCGCGGCATGCCTGTTGCAAATCGATGTTGCAATCCCATCCTGGGGGCTGAAAACCCCGCACGTAACGCAAACCGGATTGCTCGAAAATTCGGATGGCTTCAGCCAGCATATCAGCGCATGCCGCGCGGTCGCGGTTCTGAAATTCGACAGAGATCGAACGGCCTTCCTTGATGTGGTGCAAGCCATGGATCGCGATTTCCGTTCGTGGCATCGCGTTGAGAAAGGCAACGAACTCGGGATGGTTGCGAAGGTCCATCGTGCCCTTCGGAAGCACGCTCGCAAGGTAGACACGATCGCGAAGCCAGGGCACGTGGCGCCACGGGCGATCGGCGACCGGCGAAATGCGCCGCCAATCCGGCGTGACGAAGAGAGTGAGGTGGAGCTGCGGGTGCCGCTGCAGGAGCCAAAGCAGACGGCCCAGGGCGCCCCTCTCAAGATCGCCACCGCTCTCATAGGCCGTTTGCGAGGTTCCGGGAAAAATGTCGTCGACCGACATGGCGACCGCGGCCGACTTGCCGGGACGATACCATTGGATTGGTCCCAACTTTTCATCATCAAGGATGAAAGCCCGGCGAAGCTCCTGGGCAGGGCCAAAATGCCAGTCGTCCATGATTTGAAAAATTCCCGAAAGTATGTCTGCCCGCAATGGCACAACTAAAAGCCGGGGCGGATGACCAACAGCTTTAGGACAACAATCCGCGGGCCGAAAATTTGCGTTTTGATGAATCCGGAATGAAGTTTTGAACAATCCCCGGCGCAACAGCCGGTCCACCAATGGCGCTGCTTACCTTTGCTTAACCAAATACCGAAGTGGGGTGTGGCGAGCCGACCCCAATTAAGCACGGGGAAAAGCTAATCGCGTTAATTGGTCAAGAAACCCTGAAGGGTTTTCCGACATTTGCGCGGAGCAGATTCACCGCGACGGATTTCAGAGCTACAGAAGTTATTTTTACCGCATTGAGACCGCGAACGCGGTGAGGAAATTTTCGATGGCTGCCGAGCAACGGAAGGCGCCAGGCGCCCAAATAGAGCCGTCCAAACCTCCCACGTCAGGCGTGTCGGCACCGGATGCCTCCCTTGCACCGGGCAGCGAAGCCGTCGCGGACCGGCTGGCGGGCCTGGACGTGCGGGCTCAGTCGGCGCTTCTTCACGAGGCTTTCGAAGTCCGAGATCCGCTCAAAACCAAGCGGCCTGCTTTATCTCAACTCCTCGGCAGCATCGTTGCGCGGTTCGGCTGGCGCACGCTCAAGTCGGCGCTCGGCCTTTTGGTCGTCGTCATTGCCGGAGTTGGTCCGGTGCAGCGCTTGCTCGAATTTTCCAGCGTCGAGGCGGTCGTCAATGCCCGGCTCATCTCGCTGCGCGCACCCATTGACGGTAGGATTGAGGATTTTGCCCCGACGATCGGAACGGCGGTGCCGAGGGGACGGCTCATGCTGCACATCTCCAACAGCCGGGCCGATCGGGCGCGGCTGGATGATCTGCAGAGGCTGGTCGATCAAACGGAAAGCGAGCGCCCGGCCATCGCCAGGCGCCTCGCGCGGCTGAAGGAAATCCATGAGCAGATTTCCCAGCAGGCACGCGCATTTCAATCGGGACGAATCCGGGAGCTCGAAGCGCGCACGATGGACCTGAAAGCGCAGCTCGCCGCCACCGAGGCCTCCGAGTCCGAAGCCGCGTCGACGCTTACGCGCACCAAAACGCTGGCGGCGTCCGGATACCAGACCACGGTGGCGGTGGAACGGGCGGAACGCGACGCCAAGGTCGCGGCACAGACCCAGAAGTCTCTCAATCACCGGCTGTTTGCGAGCGAAATCGAACTCGAGGCCGCCCGTCGCGGTGAATATGTCGGCGACTCCTACAATGACCGCCCGAGCTCGCTCCAGCATGCCGACGAGTTGTCGGTTCGCGTCGCCGAGGCGGAGGCCGAACTCAGCTCCCGCGACGAGCGGCTCGCCAGGCTTCGCGCCGCACTCGACGCCGAGACCGCGCGATATTCCGAGATGTCCAATGCGGTGCTGTCGTCTCCGATCGACGGACAGGTTTGGGAAGTTCTGGTCGCTCCCGGCGAAGAAGTGAGGAAGGGTCAAGACCTCGTGCGCCTTCTCGATTGTTCGGGCGCATTGGTCACGGTGACGGTCCGGGAATCCGTCTACAATCAATTGCGCATCGGCGACCAGGCGCTATTCGGCTTTTCGGGCCAATCCGGCAGATACAATGGAACGATCGTCCGCATGTCGGGAAGTGCGGCACCGCCCGACAATCTCGCGATCCAGCCGACGGGGCTTACGTCCGGAGGATATCGCGTAGCAGTATCGGTCCCTGAACTCGCCTCGGCGCAATGCGGCGTCGGCCATACCGGCACCGTCGTATTCGACGCGTCGTCCGCAGGCGGCGGGGCGTTGCGGTCGATCCGGGACGCGGTTTCCATCTTTATGCCCAGCTCTTGAGTGCCATGAGCGGCGGCTGGTCAGAACCGATTGCGCCGGCGCTAATGGCCGCTGGCTTGCTCTGCGTGCTGCTTCCGTGGGCCAACCGTGAAAACCCTTTCGTTCGCGCAACGCTCGTCACGATCTCGCTGATCATGACCTGGAACTACCTACTTTGGCGGTTCACGACCCTGCCCCAATTCGGCACTGTGGATTGGCTGTTTGGCGCCGCCTTCCTGGGCACCGAACTCCTGACGGGAATTGGCGGAACCATCACCTGGATCCTGCTGACGCGCAGCTCCTCGCGATCGTCCGCCGTTGACGCCAACATGCCGTGGCTCCTGCAAACGCGGCCGCTCGTCGACGTCCTGATCTGCACCTACAACGAAGACCGCCCTATCCTGGAGCGCACCATTATCGGCGCGATGGGCATGAACTATGCGAATTTCAGGGTTTGGGTGCTCGACGACGGCCGGCGCGACTGGCTCTCCGATCTCTGCGCCCAAAAAGGCTGTCACTATCTCACCCGCCCCGACAATTCCCATGCCAAGGCCGGCAACATCAATCACGCCATTAAGCATCTGGCGGCGCTGCCATCGCCGCCGGAGTTCATTGCCGTGCTTGATGCGGATTTCGTTCCATTCTCCAATTTCGTATCGCGCGCACTCAGCCTGTTCAAGGATCCGACCGTAGGCATCGTGCAGACGCCGCAACATTTCTTCAATCCCGACCCGATCCAGAGCAACCTTGCCATTTCCGAGGTCTTTCCGGACGAGCAGCGCTTCTTCTTCGACATCATCATGCCCTCCAAGGACGCATGGGATCTGGCTTTCTGCTGCGGCACCTCCTCCATCATTCGCTTCTCGGCGCTGTGGGAGATGGGCGGTTTTCCAACCGATTCCGTCACCGAAGACTTCCTGCTCACCGTTCGTCTCAGGGAACGCGGCTACAGGACAATATACCTGAACGAAAAGCTGTCGGTTGGCCTCGCCCCCGAAGGGATCAATGAATATGCGGTACAGCGCACGCGCTGGTGCCAGGGCCTCATCCAGATCTGCCGAGGCCGCTCCGGTCCATTTCGCCTCGGCAACGGCCTCCCACTTTCGTTCCGGATCAGCCTGGTCGAGACGTTTCTCTATTGGGGCGCAAGCTTCCTGTTTCGCATGTTCTGCATGCTGACCCCCGCCCTGTTTTTTCTGTGCGACATTCGCATGGTGCAGGCCAGCATCTCGGATGCGGTGGCGCACTTCGCTCCCATGGTGATCACGCAAATTGCCGTTACGACCTGGCTCGGCGGCGGCCGCATGTTGCCGCTGATTGCCGACGTCTACCAGATGCTGATCGCGCCGGAGATCATCACGGTCGTGACCTTCACGCTGATACGCCCGCACGGCCACAAGTTCAACGTCACCGCCAAGGGAATTCATCACACCGGCCTGAACGTTCAATGGCGGCTCCTCTTTCGCTTTCTCTCGATCGCCTCCGTGACGATCCTGGGCCTTGCCATGGTCTTTGCATTCGGCAATTCGGACCTGATCGAGGGCGGAGGAGCCCTCAACATGTTCTGGGCCTGGTACAACCTCTTCGTCCTGACGATTTGCTGCCTGGTCTGTATCGAGCAGCCGCGACGCCGGCACGACGAACGGTTCGCCACCGCGGAAAAGGTGATCATCAGGATCGGAGAGTCGGTCCGGCTTTACGACGTGACAGATATCTCCGTCAGCGGAATGCGTCTGGCGGGCGCGATATCGGACCCGATAGGATCGCCCGCCACCGTTGTCATGGCAGACATCGACTGCCCCGCAGTCATTGCGCGCAAGGGCAGCGACGATTTTGCGATCAGCCTGATTGGCGATGGAGCGCGTGAGGCGATGACCCGGCGCGTCTATTCCGAGCAATACGGCAAGCCGCTCGACCAGATCAGCGCGAGCCAGGTTTTCGCCGGCATTCTGCAGCGCCTCGCCCGATAGGCTTACGCCGAATGAAGCTGCGGCAGGCGCCGCCCGTTGGAATCGGCCGCTCCCGCCTGCTTGCGCGATTGGTAGGTTCTCAGGACACTTCGGGATGTCTCGACGTCGAGACGGGCGAACTCGTCTCTCAGGTCCTCGAGGTCGCCGGCTGGGATGCGGTGATTTTTCGCGCCGAGAAACAGCAGCGCCATCGTCGTATCCCAGGCAAAGCCGAGGGCCTTGGCAAAAACCAGGGTCATCTCCCTGTTGTCATGGACCAGCGTCCGCTCGACGACGTCGACCGGCAGCGAGCACAACAGCGACAGCCCGACGGTTACTTCCTCGAGCTTGTGCGCAAGCGCATAGTCGACGATGCTCTTCTCGTTCAAGCGGCCGTGTTGATGCAGCCCCGTCACCGCCCGCTTCGCGGCAAAATAGCTCTTCGTCGCCGGACCGAACTTGGAATGCAGGTTTCCGGCGACTTCCGTCACCGAGCTATGAATCTCCTCGGCCAGATCCGGGCGCTCCCGCTCGAGCTTCCGTTTGACGTCGTCGGAAGCCTTCGCGATCAACTGCTGGAACATATGTCTCGGGATTTCCTTGCGCAGCCCGATATGCTCGGCGAGAATGGAATCCGCCTCTGACCGCTTGATCATCTGCAGGAAGCCGAAATCCGAGAAGCAGGCGCCGTTGTTCGATGCGACCATCTGCACGACTTCCTGGTTGCCGCGCGTCACGAGTTCGTCCGTCACTTCGACGGGAATGGAATTTCGCTTCGAGATCGCCAGCAGGTGAGGCTGACTCTTGGTTCGGGCGTTGTTGACCAGCGATTTGGTATCGAGCCGCTTCGAAAACTGAAGGATCGGGCCGGCAACATCGATCGAGTCGTCGAAAGCGAGCGTCTTGATGACCTTGAAGGGAGCATTGTTGGTGTGAGCCAGCCGTTTGGCCAGTTTGGCACGAGCCGCGTGCTCGATTTCCTCGGCAAGCCGCCCGATCACCTCGCCGAACACCCAAATCTGATCCTCGGTGTAGCGTCCCTCAATCAGAATATTGGTGGCGTGCCACAACGCTTGCTCGCGGCTTTCGGGAGATCCCCGCGAAATCGCCTCGTTCAATTCCTTCAGGGAAAATTGGCCGGCTTCGGTCATCGAGCAACCCACGCGACACGCGACTGAAAATGAAACCTGCCATCATTAAGCACGAAATTCTAATGACGCCGTTGCGAGATAGCTCGAATTTTCAGGCCGGCTGCTACGGAGCGTTAACGTTTGCGGTGGCGAGAAGGCGCGGTGACGCCGGCCCTCGATCTTCGAGGGGCTCGCACTATACCGTCCACGTGCTTTTGCAATCGAAATTGCAACATAATGTTGCGATTAGTGTTTGGTCACCCCGATTGATCGACGCACGTCCACTCGCAAGATGGTATTGTTTTTCGAATCGGTCCATGCAGCTTTAAGGGGTTCAAGATGGTTTCAAGCCTCAAGAGTGATGCAGGGCGCGACGTCGGCGTCAAACCGATCGAGGTCGTTCCGGCCAAAGCCGTGCTCGGCGCCGAGGTCCGCGGCGTTGACCTCAAGAAACTCGACGAATTGCAATTCGCCGCACTCAAACGTGCCTGGCATGACCATCAGGCCCTACTGGTGCGTGACCAGACGCTTGATGACAAGGACCTTATCGCGTTCAGCCGGCGCTTCGGCGATCTCGATTGGGCGCCGATACAGGAGACCGGCCGGCGCTTTGTCGAGGGGCTGCCTGAAATCTACATCGTCTCGAACGTGACCGTGAACGGTCAGCCGATCGGCAGTCTCGGCGCCGGCGAAGCCGTATGGCACACGGACATGTCGTATCTCGACGTGCCGCCGATGGCCAGCATGCTGTTCGCGCTTGAGGTGCCGCCCAGCGGCGGCAACACTTCCTTTTGCAGCATGTACGCGATCTACGAGGCGCTGCCGGAGACGTTGAAGGACCGGATCGCGAAGTTGAAGATCAAACACGACGGCACCTACAACAGCGGAGGCTATCTGCGCCAGGGCGTCACCGCGACCGACGACCCGCGAACCTCGCCAGGCGCGGTGCACCCGCTGGTCTGCACCCATCCTGACACCGGCCGGCGCATGCTCTATCTCGGCCGCCGACGCAACGCCTGTCTGATGGGGCTCGAACTTGCGGATTCCGAGGCGCTGCTGGACGAGTTGTGGCGTTACGTCGAGCGGCCGGAATTCAAATGGGAGCACGTCTGGCGGGTCGGCGACCTCGTGCTGTGGGACAACCGTTGCACCATGCATCGACGCGACCCGTTTGACGCATCGGCGCGGCGCATCATGCATCGCACGCAAATCAAGGGCAGCGCTGCGCCGGTCTGATGCGCAGAGCGCTTGGCGGCTGATATTGCCATCTCAGCCTTGGCGAAGACGTGGGCGGCCCCAGCCCTTTGATATCTGGGATTGCGCCGGGCCGTCCGTAGGTCCTATAAAAAGCCTGGCGGCTTACCGAGGCACATGGACCGGATTTCGTTCGAGCAGCATGACCGTCTGATGATGGCGCGCGCGATCGCGCTGTCGAAGGCATCGAGCGCGGCCGGCGAATATCCTTATGGTGTGCTGATCTGCCGCGCCGGCAAGGTGCTGGCGGAATCCATCAACCGCGTCAAACATGATGCCGATGTGACACGGCATGCCGAGGTCGTGGCGATCTCGGCGGCCCAGAAGGCACTCGCCTCGACCAGCCTCGATGACTGCGTCATCTACAGCAGCGCCGAGCCGTGCGTCTTCTGCAGCTATGCGATCCGGGAGAGTCGTATCGGCCGGGTTGTCTACGGGCTGCACTCGCCGCATATGGGAGGCCTGTCGAGATGGAATGTGCTGAAGGATGAGGGCCTCTCGCGGGCCATTCCGGAGGTTTTCGCGGCGCCGCCAACCGTGGTCGCGGGCTTCATGGCAGAGGACGCGGACCGCGCGCTGCTTGAGTCACGCCCGCTGGTCTGGATGGCGATGAAGCGACGCGGACTATTCGTCACCGAAGCTCCGGAGACCTTGGTCTCGCAAGAGCCGGCCTTGCCGCGCAATGGGCAAGCCGCGTTGTGGGGCTCCTTGCGTCGCCAATTCTTCGACCGGTTCGGGCGTCGTTAGACCGCCGCGATGGTCTGCACCTCGACCAGGAAAGGCTCCTTCACCAGCCGGTCGACGATGAGCAGTGTGTTCGGAGGGTATTTTCCGTTCGGAAACATTTTCGGGAATTCGCGCAGGCGGAACGCCATGAATTTGGGGATGTCCTGCGAGTGGACGAGATATGTCGTGAACTGAACGACGTTGGCCCAGGAGGCATCAGCGGATTTCAGCGCCGCCTCGACATTGTGGAAGACCTGCGTGGTCTGGGCATCGAAATCGCCCTCACCGATGACATTGCCCGCGGCGTCGCCCGACAACATGCCGGCAATGAACAGGAATTCGGACGCCTTCACCCGCGTCACATGGGTGTACTGCCCCATCGGGGGGCCCAGCTCTTCCGGGTTGTAGATCTTGATATCGGCTGACATGGTTTCCTCTCTCGCGGGCTTTGCCGCAGCTTTCGGCCGGCGATTCCGGCTCGTTTGGCGCCGTCTCCAGGATACCGTGCGAAGCGATCGTTCCGAAAGAGCGCTGATGCCGGGCGCCAAGAAACTGAGGTGGGTGCTTGCGTGTGATCTCGCTCGCGCCAGCGGCTAACCCCCGGTCCAGAGATCAGCCAAAGCCTTCGCGGCCCGTCGGCCATGCGAAATCTCGATCTCCCGAAGCGTCAGCTCCGGGCGAAGTCGCCGGGCTGAAATCAGCGACATCTTCGCAGCGTCAATCTGTCCGAGTTCGACGTGCGCGAGAGTTTCGAGAACCGGCGGCAAAAAAAGACGCGGATCCCTGCGCGCCGCAAGTTTCGCCTCTTCGAGCGCCTCTGCGGGTCGCCTTCCCCTCATCAAGAACCCGCCGAGCGCCCATCCCCAAAATGCCTGCCTTCGGTCGCGCGGGCTCAGTTTGATCCCCTGCCGCATGCGAGCGATGCCGCCATCCAGATCGCCTGACAAAGCCAGTGCGGCACCAAGGGCGACCTGGGCTTGGGCATTGCTGGGGTCAAGTTCGACAGCCTGTCTCAGGATTTCCGTGCCGCGACCGATTTCGTCGAGGTCCGAAATGGCACAGCCGGCGTACCCCAACACTTCGGAGCTGCCGCCATCGTCGGCGATCGCGAGTTCGGCGGCGGCAATGGCCTCTTCGTTCAGCGCCTTGGAAGGTTCGATCAACGCCGTGTTTTGCGCGAGCGCTACCAAAAGAGCGAGCTGTGCACGCGCCAACGCGAAGTTGGCGTCCAGTTCGAGCGCATGCTGAAGATATCCACGCGCTTCCTCCACGGATCGCGCGTTCCAACCATTGGCGGCCAACGCACCGCCAGCCTGGTGGTAAAAGCCCCAAGCCCCGATATTTTCCGGCCGCTGTCGCCGTATCACCGCGATCTCCGCCCTGGTCAACGCCGACTGCAATTCGACGATGATGCCACGCGCAATTTCGTCCTGAAGATCGATCGCAGAACCACGCTCGGTATCAAATTGCCCGGACCAGAGCAGGCGACCGCTCGGCGCCTCCGCCAACTGGGCCGCGAGCCGAATCTGTCCCCCAAGCGCCCGCACGCTGCCTCCGAGCACATAACGTACGCCGAGCTGCTGTGCGATGACCGACGTCGGTGTGTCCGCATTCCGAAATTCAAATGACGACGCCTTGGCAATGACGAAAAAGCCGGGAACCCGCGCCAATAACGCAATCACGTCTTCGGCTAACCCGTCCGCAAGAAATTGCAACTCGCGTTCGTCAGACAAGACAGTGAACGGTCGAACCGCGATAGACGGCACGTCGAGCGCGGCGTCAGGCGACGATCGCGCAAGAGGCGGCTTTGATCGTTCGCCATCGTGACCTGGACGTTCTGCATCCTCGAAGACGACCCGAAACGCCCGCACGGGCCGCTCGATGTTCTTGAGCGTGAGGCTTCCGAGATCGTGAAATTCGGCGGACACTCAATTCACGACGGCGTCTCTTGCGTTGCCGGAAATCACAATACCGCCCGGTGACGCCCGTCCTTCGAGACGTGCGGCGATGTTCATGCCATCGCCATAGAGATCGTCACCGTCAACGATGACATCACCGATGTGCACTCCGATCCGAAACGTGATCCGTTCGTCGTCCGGTCGATCGGCGTTTACTCTGCTCACCGCCTGCTGGAATTCGATTGCCGCGTTCAGCGCATCGACGACGCTCGCAAACTCGGCCAGCGCGCCGTCACCGATTAGCTTGATGAGCCGACCGCCATGATGTGCCAATACAGGCTCAAGGCGAACGGTCCGGTGCTCCGTCAGCACCGCAAGAGTTCTGCTCTCGTCGCGCTCCATGAGCCGGGAGTAACCGACAACATCCAACGCCACTATGGCGGCCAGTTTGCGCCGCTCTCGTGTCATTCCAGCTGTCCCGTGTATGCCTGAACGATCGTAGATCGGACCCTTCACCAAAGCAACGGGACGTGCAATCGCTTGCAAGATCGAATCGCCTTGATGGGGCTGCTCGCGCCGGAGAACTCCCGGGTCACGCGGAGCCTGCTTGGTCGTCTCACGGGCGGCCAAGATGCCGCCGACGCTATTGCTGCCCTGCGGGGCGCGCGTTAGGCTTTGTGCGGGTTCATTTTGGGAGGCAGGCGTGACCACATCGGACGACAGCAAGGTTTCTGAAGACCGCCGTGAGGCGCTGCGCTATGCGCTTGCGATCGGCAGCGGCGCCGCCCTCTCATCGGCGCTGGCGAGCCCGGCATCGGCGCAAGGAGCCGCCGATAACACGCTCGACCGCATCCGCGCCAACAAGGTCCTGCGCATCGCGGTGCTGCCGGGAGAGCTGCCCTATTTCAACAAGGACCTCGCCACCGGCACCTGGTCCGGCTTTTCGATCGACATGGCCAACGACATGGCCAAGCTTCTCGACGTCAAGCTCGAATACACCGAATCGACCTACGGCAATTCGATCCTTGATCTGCAATCGAACAAGATCGACCTCGGCTTTGCCCTCAACCCGACTCCGCAGCGCGCGCTGGTGGTGGATTTCACCGCCACCGTGTTCCCGCATCCGTTCGGCGCCATGCTGCGGAAGGGACTGGACGCCAAGACCTGGGCTGACGTCAACAAGCCCGAGGTAAGGATTGCAGTCGACGTCGGCTCCGCCAACGAGGCGGTGGCCCGCCGCTTCGCGCCGAATGCGACCATCAAGTCGCTGAAGTCGCGCGACGAGGTCATGCTGGAAATGTCGGCAGGCCGCGTCGATTGCGTCGTCAACGCGCTGGTGCTCGGGCTGACCGCGATCGCCAAGAACCCGAATCTGGGCACCTACAAGATCCTGCAATCGCCCTCGGTCGCCATTCCCTCCAGCATGGCGGTGCGGCGCGAGCCCGACAAACACTGGCGCGATTTCCTCTCGGTGTGGGTCGACTACAATCGCGGCATCGGTCAGATGCGCGAATGGTTCGTCAAGGGGCTGGCGCTCAGTAACGTGAAGCCGGGGGACGTTCCGGTCGAACTCAATATCTGAGGCGGCTTTCCCGATGAGGCGCGCACCCTCGCCGGTTCAGAGATACATCTTGTCAATGTCCACCGATGACTCGACACCCAGTTTGGCGAAGTTATTCGCAAGCCACTCGTCCGCGCATTTTCGTCCCTGGTCGCGAAGATAGGTGAGGAATTTCCAATCGGCGTTTAACTTGCTTGTCGAACTGAGCGAACCCATGAATTCGTCGTCTGCGATGCTGTGGATCAGCATATGCTTCAACTCTTCGCCGACGATGCGGCCGTGCGCGACGAGCCTGGTGACGAAACTGACCGCCCGCATTTCGCGCATCAGGGTTGAATTGAAGCTGATCTCGTTGATGCGGTTCAAAATATCGTCCGCGGAACGTGGCACATCCTTGCGAAACAGTGGATTGATGTGAACCATGACAACGTCGGTGCTCTTGCAGTTGTAGATCAGCGGGAAGATAGCCGGGTTTCCCATATAGCCGCCGTCCCAATAGGCCTCACCGTCGATCTCAACGGCGTGAAACATCGTGGGAAGACACGCCGAAGCCATCACCGCGGATGCCGAAATCTCCTGCCCGGTGAAGATTTTCACCTTGCCGGTGCGAACGTTGGTCGCAGAGAGAAAGAGCTTCACCGGACAGTCGGGGCGCTTCAACACTTCGAAATCAATCGACCGCTCGACCACATCACGCAATGGGTTAAAGCCCGCGGGGTTGAACTCGTAAGGCGACAGCACGCGTGTCACGAAGCCAATCAGGGAGAAGAACGGCGACCAGGTCAACCTGTGATCCCCCAACATCCGGTCGATGAGATTTGGCTGCAGCGGCCCGAACCTGGCCGCCTCGCTGACGCGCTTCCAATAGCCGGCGAGCGCTTCGCGCGCGCCTTCGCGGCCTCCTACCGCGAACCCATAGGCAAAGGCCGCGGCGTTCATCGATCCGGCGCTGGTCGCGCTTATCCCCTCGAACGCAAGAGCTTTCTCGTCCAAGAGACGGTCGAGTACGCCCCAGGTAAAGGCACCATGCGCGCCGCCTCCCTGAAGCGCCAGGTTGATCGTCCTGACCTGGTTGGGGGATGCCGGTTCGCGATCGGTCCCCTCAGCCCCCTCCGGCCTTTCCGCCGAGCCCTGCTCCAAGGTAATTTCCATAGCCGAGTCCCAGCCCTATTCGCCTGCGAGAAAGCATTCAATGAAAGGAGGCGGATTATTGGTGGGTGCGGAAATGCGCGTCAATTGCGTCAATCACATGCGCGTGCATAGCACAAATGGACGGCAGCCGACACCGCGAATTACTCCTGTTTTTCGAAGTCAGCCCACGCAGCGGCGGTTATCGCTGACCACATGATCGCTAGCCACATGCTTGCCATCCCGCGACGACCGCAATTGGCAGACATCCACGTCAGGGCAATAGATGAAGTTTGTCCTCGGCGAAAGTGACCGGTCCCCCATAATGTGCACGAATGGACTTCTCGACTTCGTCGCGATTCTGGTCGGTGGCGGGCGACAGGTGCGCGAGGACGAGGCTATGAGCCTTGCTCTCTTTGGCAACCCGCCCGAGAGCCATAGGCGGCGAGTGCAATGTGTACAGAACAGGCGGTGCCTTGGGAGGATCCAGGACAGCACTGTTGACTACGAGAAGCGACGTGTCATTCGCGATTTTTCGCAAATTGTCGAGGCCACCTGGATCAATGTCACCGCTGAACGTGATGCTTTTTCCGGAGTGGTCGATCCGGTAAATGATCGAAGGCGCGTCGCCGTGGTGGCCGGCTATCGCCCTTATGACCAATCCGTCCCGGGAATAGATGATCGTCGGCTCCTGCCCGGGACGCAACGCGGCCGGCAGATCCTTGACGTCAAAAGTCATGCGAGCGGCGAAATCGGGTAGATAGGCAAAGGCGCCTTTCGCACCGAAAAGCAGGTTCACAAATTGGCTGGTCGAGGGAAAATAAGCAACTTCGCCTCGTCGCCCATGACCATCCGGCCCAAAGATTTCAAAGCGGATCGGACCGCCGGTCGCGACGGCCCTTGCCTTGAACAGTCCGGGCAAATCGGCCGCGTGATCGGCATGCAGATGCGTGAGCAGTTGGATGCCAATTGGCGACAAGGTCAGACCGGTTTCCCCCAGGCGTGCGAAACAGCCTGGCCCTGCGTCCACCATGATGCGCGGCGTCCCATCGACCAAGACGAGATGACAGGAGGCGGCCCGACCGGCAGCGCCAGGCCCCCCGGAGCCAAGCACGACAAGTTCCAGCGACGGGATCGTCGGCTCGGACAGGGCCTGCCCTATCAACACGCCAACGAAGCCGATTGCGGTCAGGAAGGAATGGAATATGCGGCGATGATCGATGATCTTTTCCGGCCCCGATCGAAATTTTGAGCGTTGGTCATCTCCGTGCAAAATGTCTATGCCGAAATTGTGCTGGACCACGTTCGCTCCCTATCGGTAGGACGCCACCGGAGATTTCCAACCGAGCCCAGGTCTGGCTCAAGCCTTGTCATAGGTCATGCCGCGCTCGAGCCTGCGCGCGGCAAGCGTCGCCGGGAACAGGATCGCAAAGTAGATCAGCGCCACGATCGTATAGACTTCCAGCGGCCGATAGGTCTCGGCGTTGATGAGCGTGGCGTTGTAGACGAGGTCGGGCACGGCGATCACGGAAACAAGCGAGGTGTTCTTCAACTGCGTCACCGACTGGTTGACGTAGGGCGCCATCATCGGCTTCAGCGCCTGCGGCAGGATCACGAGCCGGAGCACGCGCAATGGCGCCAGTCCGAGCGCCCGCGCCGCGTCCCATTGCCCGCGATGCACGCTCTCGATGCTGCCGCGAACGATCTCGGCGTAGAACGCCCCGCCATAGAGCGACAGCACGGTGACGGCGGCGACATGCGCCGGGATGTTCACCCCGATCACCACCGGAAACGCATAGTAGAACCAGATGATCTGAACCAATAACGGCGTGCAACGAAACGTTTCGACATAGGCGAGCAGGAGCCAGTCGATCACCGGCAGACGCGCCACGCGCAGGATGCCGACGACGAGACCGATCAATGTTCCGAGCAGGATGGTGCCGATCGTATAGGCGATGGTCCAGCCAAGCCCGAGCCAGAACAGATGGCTGTATTTGGCGAGAATCGCGAAATCCCAGACGTAATTCATGCCGGCCTCCGTTGGCGGCGCATCCGCGTGTTCTGCGAGCGGCGCATCAGAGGTAACGGCTCGGCGAAAAGGCGCCGACATCGAAGGAGGGCACCGCGCCGACAATCATCGCGGCGATCGCCGCCCCCGTCGCAGGCCCGGTGGTGAAACCGATATGCTGGTTGCCGAAGGCGAGCCAAAGCCCGGGATGCCGCGGCGCGGGCCCGATCATCGGCAGGCTGTCGGGCAATGTCGGCCGCGATCCGCGCCAGGGCTCGCCTACCGCTTCGCCGAATTCGACCACGCCGCGCGCAACCGGCACCACCGCATTTAGCTGGGCGTAGGATGAGGGCGCATCGCGCTCGGTCAACTCGACGCCGGTGGTGACGCGGATGCCCTGCTCCATCGGCGTCATGAGGAAGCTGCCTTCGGCGTCATGGATCGGCCGTTGCAACGAACGCGCCGGGTTCGGCTTGAACTCCTGATGGTAGCCGCGCTCGGAAGCCAGCGGAACGCGATAGCCCAGCGGCCGCAGCAAATCCGCCGACCACGGACCGAGCGCGACCACGACATGGCGCGCCGCAATCGCGCCGTCGGCAAGTGTCACGCGCCAGCCTTCGCCGTCGCGCTCGATTGTCTTGATGTCCGATTGACGAAGCTCGCCGCCGAAGCCTGCGAACATCCGCGCGTAGGCCTTGACCACGGCGCCGGGAGAATCGACCGAAGCCGTCTGGGTGTGCAACAGGCCCACCTTGTAAACCGGCACGATGTTCGGCTCGAGCGCCGAAATCGCCTGACGGTCGAGCAGTCGGCTGTCGATACCGTATTCGGCGAGAAACGCCTGCTCCTGTTTTGCGGTCTCGAGCGCCTCGCTGCGCCACACCTTCAGCCACCCGGTTTCCCGCATGCGCTGCGCCGCATCGGCTTTCACGATCCATTCCCGATGCAGTTTCAGCGATGCGCCGATCAACCCGTGCAGCGCCGTCGCCCGTGGCTTGACCTGCGAGGCCGCCGCATTGGCGAGGAAGCGCGCGACCCAGTCGAAGTTGCGAACCACCCATGCAGGGTCCCAGCGCAGCGCCGCGTGGCGGTTGGTGAGATAAGTTGGCAGCGCGCTCCAGAGCGACGGCTTGTTGAGCGGCAAGATCGAGCCGCTGGAAAGCACGCCGGCATTGCCGTAGGAAGTTTCGCTGCCCGGCTCGCGCCGGTCGACGAGAACGACTGACAGACCCCGCTGTCGCGCGGCAATGCCCGCGGACACGCCGACGATGCCCGCGCCCAGCACGACGACGTCGGTTTGCTTGCTCTTGTCCGGCATCAACCCTACCCCAAAACACCCTACATCAGCGTCAGGCCGCCATCGACCGGTACCAGCGCGCCGGTGACATGGCCGGCCTCCGGCGACAACAGAAAGGCGACCGTTGCCGCCACCTCATCCGGTTCGGCCAATCGCGCCAGCGGATTGGCCTTGGCGACGGCTAGCCAGCTCTGC
This sequence comes from uncultured Alphaproteobacteria bacterium, assembly GCA_963722265.1. Classification (GTDB taxonomy): domain Bacteria; phylum Pseudomonadota; class Alphaproteobacteria; order Rhizobiales; family Xanthobacteraceae; genus Bradyrhizobium. Next base: position 407,789 of record CAVRKR010000010.1, read on the forward strand.
GCATCCAGCGCCCCCGTCAGCCCGGCATCCTTGCGCGTATAACCGGGCATGACAATGTTGGCGGTCGCGCCGGAGCTTGCGAGCTCGATCGCAAGACAACGCACCAGCACTTCGAGCGCGGCCTTTGCTGCTGCGGAGCCCGGATAGGTCGCCTCGCGCGTGAACCTGTGCGCGGCGAAACTGGAAATCGCGACGACGCGCCCCTTCGAGCCGCGCGTCAGATCCGGCAACGCCGCGCTTGCCAGTTCAAGAAACGCGGTAGCCATCACGGCAAATGACCGTTCGAGCGAGGCGCGCGGCAATTGCGCGAAGGCGCGCCGATCGGCAAACCCCGCGGCATGGACGATCGCATCGATATCGCCGAACGCCTCGCGCGTTGCCTGCACAAGGGAGGATGCCGTTCCGGCATTCGCCAGATCGCCGGTGGAGCAGGCGACCCTGGCGCCGGCCCGCTCGCACTCCGCGACCACCGCTTTCAATCGCGCAAGCCCGTCGGCGTCCGCGCCCTGCCCATGGAGCATCAGGCACGCATTCGGGCCGGCCAGGCGGCGCGCCACCGCGGCCCCGATACCAGAGCCGCCTCCGGTGATGATAGAAACGCGCAATCGACCCTCGTTGTTGCCCACGGCGATCGGGTAACTATAGGTGCCAACAAGTGGATGCGATAGTAGAGGGCGTCATGGCCTGGCATGATTCCGCAACGGCGAGTTCGAAACCGGCAGCGGCGGCAGCCCACATGGAAGCGGCCTTCTGCAAGAGCGCCACTTCCTTGGCGTGAAACAGCCACAGCTTCGCGATCTCGCCGCGCATTTTCGCGCGAGTCTGGCTCTGAACATCCCGACCTCTGCCAACAGGGCGCAGGGAATGCCGGGCGCTCGATGCGCCCGCAGCCTCGCATGCAAATGAAAAGAGCATACGAGTGTAGTCACCACGGTCACACCGGAAACACCCGGCATTCCCCGCGCGATGGTTTTAACGGTTTCCTTCGTGCTCTCCCCGGTGACCGGCTTTCTTGCCACCGTCGCCCGCAAGATCATCACCTCGCAAGCTTGACGCCAGCGTCGGGGCGTCAGGACCACACGACTTCGCCGTCCGCGGCAGCGTTCTCGTCCGGCCTGATAACGATCGAGCCTGACGCCGCCGCATCCATCGCATCCCGCGCCCAACGTGTCGTGACGATCGCGATACGCCCCTCTGTGGGGCACGAGACGGCGGGAGTTCTAAAATTGATTTGCCCGACGGCGAAAGCGAAAAATTATTGCGAACGGGACTGGACTCTCGCGGAAATCATCAGAGCGCGGAAGTGATTTGCCCGTCGGGTAACGCTGATGAATCGCCGCAATGGGAGCCGCAGGGTTCGAACCCTAAGTCGCCCCTTTGCGATTGATCCTGCTTTTTTAGCGCGTTGCGGTGGCGGCGCTTGCTGACGAGCGGAGACGGCTCGCGAAGAACGCAAGAATCTCGTCGCGCGCGGCAATCGTCGGCTGACCCGCTTCGTCGATCAGATGGGCGGTCACCACGCTGTGCGGGCACGCCACCACTCGTTCGAAAAACGGGGCGGTGTCGCGGCTTGCCGCTTCATCGGAAAGAACCCGGCCGATGAAACGCTCGCCGAGCGCTTTCGAATAGGCCGCAAAGCGCGCCGCCGTGCAGAACCGGTCGCCCTGGAAACGGTAAGCCATCACGGTCAGATCATCCCGATCGAGACGTTGCCGGACCGCAGCCAATTCATCGGGGCTGCTGTCTACTCCCGCCGGGTTATCCAGCGGCAATGAAGGTTGGGAAAGCACCGGCGCAAGCATCGAGGGTTCCAGCATCATGGCGAGCGCGAAATTGCCGGTGAAGCACATTCCGATCGCGCCGACGCCCGGACCGCCGCACTGGCGATGCGCGAGCCGCGCCAGCGTCCGAAGCCATTCGACGACCGGGCTTGGTTCGTTGGCGGCCAAAGCGCGAAACTCGGCGCTGACGCAAACTCTTTGGAAAACAGCTCTGCCCTCCTCGACCTGCGGCACGGCACCGTCGCGGCCGAACAAGGATGGCATGTACACGGTAAACCCCGCATCGCGCACCCATCGGCTGAATCGGGCGACGTGCGGGCTGATCCCCGGCATCTCCGTCATGACCACTACCGCGGGCCCCGAACCTGCCACGTGTACCGTCTTTGCCACGCCATCGAGCTCGATCGCGCGATGTTCGAAGTCTTCGAGCGGATCGTCGACATGCATATCGCGCTTCGGCATCGGTGTGGTCTCCGCAAGCGAACTCGCTCGTTGGCCCGTACGGTTTCGACGATCATGCCGGATTTTTTTGCGACCGGCAGCTTTATTTTTTTCGAATACCATCCGGCCCGATTTCACCGAATACCGCTTTGATGCGCTCGGCCGTCGGCGTGACACCGCCGCGCATCCAGCTGCTTCTTCTGATCGTTGTCCAGAATTCCCCTGAGCGTCTGCCGCGATATGATGCGAACTTCGCAATCGGAGCACTAGGATGCCATTCGGGCCAGACGATAGACCGACATGGCCTTGCTGACGCCCTTGAGCTCCGCTTCGCTCTTTGCCATCGGGTATGGCGCAATAATTTCCGCCACAGCCGGCGCGCCGTAAACTTCTTCGGTGATACAAATCTCGTCGCCATCGGCAAGGTTTTGCACCCGCGCTGCGATATTCACCGTCTGGCCAAAATAATCGAGCCGCTCGTTGAGCGTGACAGCGATCGCGGCTCCCCGATGCACGCCGATTTTCAGGATGAAATCACGCTGCGGGCGGTCCCGATTTAGCTGATCCACGGCCTCGCGCATATCAAGCGCCGCCTGCACCGCATCGGCCGAGGTGAAAAACGCCGCCATCACGGCGTCACCGATCGTCTTGGTGACGGCGCCATTGTGCCGAACAGTGGCGTCGAGAAGATGCTGGAAGTGCCGCTGCACCTGAATGTAGGCGTTAAGGTCGCCGATCCGCTCGTAAAACGCCGTCGAGCCCTTGAGATCGGTGAATACGAGGGTAACGTCGAGAACCGCAATGCCCTCCGTCGCGCTGATCACCTCTGAGCGGAAGAAGTCGCGAAAGGTTTGTGTCATCAGTAGTCGCTTGCCGGACAAGGATGGCGTGAAGCGAAGCTTCGGGCGCTGAAACGTCGCCATCGGAAGCTGCAGGATGCCGAATACCACCGGCAGCTTGCCAGCGTTGCGAACTTCGAACACGACCTTGCCGGGTGCGAGGTTCGCTGTGGCGAACACGCATTTGCCGCTGTCGAGCGTGACCGGCACATGGGATGGCGTTACACCTGTCCCGCTCGCGACCGGGAAAAAAAATTGGGCGTCGCTTTCGAAATCCTGGCCCAGAAGCGCGCCTTCGGCGGCATCAACCTCAAGATTGGCCGTGGAACCCGGCTCTATGCGGGTGAGCACCCTCACCAGCCCTTTGGCGGCCTCACTCCATGGCACGCCGTCGGGCATGAGGCCGCCCGGCATCAATTTATATTGGAAGACGTAATCCAGGGCCGAAAGCGCATCCGGCTTATGGAAGCGGATGCTGCGCACGGCGGGCGAAACCGTAAACGTCACCGTGATGTAATCGTCGAGCGCGGCGTCGTAATCGCTTTGACAGAGGTGGCAGTGAAAATGCGTGTGCAGTTTGCGCAGGCTTCGGAAGCTCTCGACGACGTCGGAGCACATCGGACAAACGAGCAGCCAGTCCATGTCGAATAGCCCGGTCACGCAGGCATGGAGGAAAAGATCGATTCCTTCCGCTTCGGCAATCGATTTCTCTGTGGCGAACTGGATCGGATTGATGCGATAGAGTGCCTCGTCCGTGCCCGAGCGCAGCAGCGTTTCCAGCCGCGAGACGACGCGCGGACTCCAGGATTTGGCCGCTTCGAGCGCGACCAGGCGCTCTTCGAGCTTTTTTTCGTCGATCATCGCATTCACCGCGATAAAACCTCGATCATCCCCGGCGTTCCTTGAACCTGAATACACAATTCATGAGCTCGGGGCGAGCCCGTCTAATCCGGTACGCCGAGGCTTTCGCAGCGCGACCCCTATTCAACGCTGAGTTTCACGTCGATGTTGTTGCGGGTCGCGTTGCAGAAATCGCCCCGGCGCGCCCGGCGGTCAGGCTGTAGCGGCCGCTTCGATGATGTCCGCGACCGGCCCAGGCTTCGACACGTAGACCGCGTGACTGGCGGGCACCTCCCGCACCGTGGCGCCCGCCCGCTGCGCCATCATCCGCTGCGCGGGCGGCGGCGCCGCCAGCGGCCTTGGCCAGCATCGCTTGAGAATGGGCCATGAAGCTCGCCTCTGTGGGCGGGAGATCGGCTGCGAAATCGGCGGGGAAGGCGGCCGGGTCAATGTACAGGAAATCGTCCTTGGTGGCGCGCATGTCGTTGTTGGCGGCGGGGGCCTGCGAGAGCAGGCCGACTGCACTCTCGCCCTTGTCGGGGATGAAAGCGGCGATGTAGACGAGGCCGACGACATTCGGCGCATTGCCCGCTTCGGTGATCACCACCCCACCGTAGCTGTGGCCGACCAGAAGGATGGGGCCCTTTTGCAGATCCAGCACCCGTTTGGTCGCCGCGACGTCGTCGGCGAGTGATGTCAGCGGCTCCTGCACCACGCTGACCGTGTAGCCGTCCTTACCAAGAATGTCGGCGACGTGCTGCCACCCGGAACCATCGGCGAAGGCCCCGTGGACGAGGACGACGTTCTTGATCGGCTCGGCCCGCGCCGGGGCGACGGCAGCTGACAGAAGCGCGACCGCTGCGGCCGCAGCGGCAACGGGTTTATTTATCATCAAGCTCTCCTTACATTATCAAGCTGGTTCAACCGATAGGTTGAATAAATCGTTGGCTTGATAAATTGTCAACCTTTGGGTAGAATATGTTGAAGATCATGACTGAGATCAAAGCCCGGAAGGAAGCCACTTCGCGCACCGCGCGCCTCCACGCGGTATTCGCCGCGTTAGCCGATCCGACGCGACGGGCGATTATCGAACGGCTCTCACGCGGCGAGGCTCGCGTGACCGAGGTCGCCGAACCCTTCCATATGTCCTTGAATGCGGTGTCGAAACACATCCGCGTGCTGGAAGCGAGCGGCGTGATCGAGCGGCACAGGAAGGGGCGCGACCACATTCTCTCCATCAATACCCGTTCGCTGGACGAGGTCGATGGCTGGATCGTGCGGATGCGCCACTATTGGGAGGAGCGGATGGGCGCCATGGAGCGCCTGCTGCGCGAGCTCAACAAGGGCCACAAGTTGGGGCCAAAGGATCGCAAGCATGGTTCGCGGTGACACCACGGGCCCCATCGTGCAGATACGCCGGCGCGTGAGGGCCAGGGCGGAGCAGATCTTCGACCTGTGGACCAAACCCGATTTGATGGTTCGGTGGATGAGCCCCTATCCGGGCGCGGTCGATTGCAAGGTGAGCTGTGACCTCCGCCCCGGCGGAGCCTTCAGCCTTGTCATGTCATCGGGGGAATCAAGCCGCGAAGTATCCGGCACCTATGTGGAAGTCGACCGGCCGCGCAAGCTTGTGTTCACGTGGATTGGCCCGATGACGAACAATGTGAATACGTTGGTAACCGTCGAACTCAATCCGCGCGGCGATGAAACCGACCTCGTGCTAACCCACGAGCGTCTGCCGACCCAGGCAATTCATGAAGGTCATACCAAGGGCTGGGGAATTATATTGGACCATCTGGCGGACGTGGTTTCAAAAGACCTTTAGGTCGAAACTTCACGTTCGAAGCACTGGATAACTTCTTGCGGCAAGTCCCTCGAGGATCGGGCCGTCTGCCCGGACCGCGCGATCTCGGTCTCATCTCCCGATATAAAGAGAAAATTACGCGCCCGCGGCTTCGATCACGACCATAATCCTTCCAGTCGTCACCTGATCACCTTCCATGACTTCGATGGCGGAAACCGTGCCTGAAATCGGCGCGGAATGAACGTGTTCCATTTTCATGGCCTCCAGCGTAATGACCGGCTGACCGACTGTGACGCGTTCCCCCTGTTTGACCAGAACCGCAACCACGCGGCCGGTCATCGCGGCACGGATCCTGCCGTCGCTGCTGCTTGTCGCAGCCGACGTCGGCGCTGAAAGTGAGAGATTGCGCGACAAGGTCGCAATGCCCTGGCGCAGGAAATAAAGGCAATCATTGTCGCGGAGGAATTCTGCCGATTCGGTGAGGCCGTTGCTGCGAAAACGAATGGCTTCGCGGGCAAGTTCATCGATCTCGAACCTGTACTCGGTGCCATCGAGCCGGGCGGCATAACCGCCGTCGCGCTCACGGACGATCTCGATAGCGTAGACGGCATGATCGAGCTCAACGCGGACCGGAAGCGGGAACGTCGCCGCCAACGAGCGCCCGCTCCGCCATGGCGGCGCGAATGGATCCGTAACATACAGCAGCAACGCCGCGAAGGCTGCATCCGAACGCGCGTCGTTGAGCGGAGCCAGCAGATCAGCGCGGTTTTTCTCGATGAAGGCGGTGGTGGCCTCCCCTGTCGCAAAGTCGGGATGCCGAAGGCAGGCGGCGAGAAACAACTGATTGGTCGTGACGCCGAATGCAACCGTGTGTTCGAGACCGTGAATGAGCCTGCGCCGCGCCCCGTCGCGGGTGTCGCCATGGCTGATAAGCTTTGCGATCATCGAATCATAGAACGGTGAAATCTCCGAACCGGAGTGCAGTGCGTGTTCGACGCGAAGCCCGTCCGGCATCTGCCACAGCGCCATCCGGCCGGACTGCGGCATGAAGTCGTGGGCTGCATCCTCCGAGCACAGCCGCACCTCGATGGCGTGGCCGGAGAAATGGATGTCCTCTTGACTGAGCCCAAGCGCCTCGCCGCAGGCGACGCGCAGCTGCAATTCGACCAGGTCAAGCCCCGTGATCGCCTCGGTGACGGGATGCTCGACCTGCAGGCGCGTATTCATTTCCATGAAATAGAACTCGCCAATTTGGTCGAGCAGGAATTCCAACGTGCCAGCGCCCTCATAGCCAATCGATTTGATTGCGTTGACCGCAACGCTACCCATGCGCGCCCGCAATTCCGGGGTAACCTTCGGCGACGGCGCTTCTTCGATCAGCTTCTGATGCCGCCGCTGCACCGAGCAGTCGCGTTCGCCGAGATGGATGGCATTGCCGAAGGCGTCGCCGAATACCTGAATCTCGATGTGGCGGGGATCGACAATCGCGCGCTCCAGAATCACGGCGGCGTCGCCGAACGCGCTTTGCGCCTCGGAGCGCGCGCCGCGCAAGGCATTTGGGAAGGCCGTTGCGTCCGCGACCAGCCGCATGCCGCGCCCGCCGCCGCCGGCAACGGCCTTGATCATCACGGGGAAGCCGATCCTTTGCGCCTCGGCCAGCATGGCAGTTTCACTCTGGTCCGCACCTTGGTAACCCGGCACACAGGGCACGCCGGCGGCCTGCATGATCGCCTTGGCGCCGGCCTTGTTGCCCATCGCCTTGATGGCTTCCGGCGACGGCCCGATGAACACCAGACCCGCATCGCGACAGCTTCTCGCAAAATCCTCATTCTCGGCGAGAAAGCCATAGCCCGGGTGAACCGCATCCGCACCGCTTGATTTGGCCGCCGCGATTATCGCGCCGATGTTGAGATAGGGTTGCGCCGGCTGCGCCTCGCCGATCCGGACGGCCTCGTCCGCTTCGCGCACATGCAAGCTTTCCCGGTCGGCATCGGAATAGACTGCAACCACACCATAGCCGAGCCGGCGCGCGGTGCGCATGATCCGCAGCGCGATCTCGCCACGGTTGGCGATCAGGATTTTGCGGAACGCCTTGGCCTGCGCCGCTCTCGTCATGGCCGCGCGACCGAAAACTGCATGCGTTGCGGGATGCGTGCCTCGGCCTCGCGGCAGATCGCCAGCACCTCGCTCAATATCGCTCTTGTGTCCCGCGGATCGATCACGCCGTCATCGAGCAGGCGCGCGCTGGTCGAAAATACATCCATCTGGCCGTCGAACACGGCGATGATCTGCGCCTTCATCGCATCGAGTTTTTCCTTTTCGATCGGCTTGCCGCGCCGGATCGCGGCGGCCTCGGTCACGATCGCCATGGTTTCGGCGGCCTGTTCGCCGCCCATCACCGCGGTCTTGGCGTTTGGCCACGAGAAACAGAACCGCGGGTGAAAGCCCCGTCCACACATGCCGTAGTTGCCGGCGCCGAAGGAAGCGCCGCAATAGATCGTGATCTGCGGCACGGTGGCCGAGGTCACGGCCTGAATCATCTTCGAGCCGTGCTTGATCATGCCGGCTTCTTCATAGGCCTTGCCGACCATATAGCCGGTGGTGTTGTTCAGATACAAAAGCGGCGTGCGCGACTGGCAGCAAGCCTGGATGAAATGCGTCGCCTTGTTGGCGCCATCGGGATCGAGCGGACCGTTATTGGTGATGATCCCGATCGCCTCTCCCTCGACGCGGGCATGGCCGCAAACGGTGGCTGGGCCGTAATTGGTACCGAACTCGACGAAATCGGAATCGTCGATGATGCGCGCGATCACCTGTCGCATGTCGACCGGCCGCTTGTGGTCCATCGCCACGATGCCGAGCAACTCCTCCGGATCATGACGCGGCGGACGATGCGATGCTTCGCCTCTGGCCGGCCGGTCCCATTGCAGATTGGCCATAATGTCGCGCGCGATGCGCAACGCATCGCGGTCATCCTCGGCCAAATAGTCGCCGAGTCCGGAAATTCTTGTGTGCATCTCGGCGCCGCCAAGTTCCTCCTCGGTGGCAATCTCACCGGTCGCGGCCTTCAACAGCGGCGGCCCGGCGAGAAACGCCCGCGTCCGGCCGCGTACCATCACGATGTAGTCCGACAGCCCGGTCTGGTAGGCGCCGCCGGCCGTGGACGAGCCATGCGTCACTGTGACCACCGGCAAGCCTGCCGCGGACAGCCGCGCCAGATTGCGAAAGATGTTGCCGCCCCTGACAAAATCCTCGACCCGGTAGCGCAAGAGGTTGGCGCCGGCGCTTTCGACCAGCTGGACGAAAGGCAGTTTGTTCTCCAGCGCCAGTTCCTGCACCCGCAGCGTCTTGTCGAGGCCGTAAGGCTGCAGCGCGCCGGCGTCGATGCCGGCATCGTTGGCGCTGACCATGCAGCGGATGCCGGCGACGAACCCGATGCCGGCGATCACCCCACCGCCGGGAACACTCTTGTCCGGATCGGGCACATCGAATCGGTAACCCGCAAGCGTGGAAAGTTCGATAAACGGCGCGCCGGGATCGAGCACGAGCGCGACGCGCTCACGCGGCAGCAATTGCCCGCGTTTGTGAAAGCGGTCCTTGGCGGCGGCCGAAGCGGCGCGCGTTCGCTCCTCCAGCGCCCGCATCCGCGCAATCAACGCCAGCATGCCCTCGCGATTGGCCCTGTAGGCGTCGCTGCCGGGCGCGATCGTTGATTCTATGACGGCCATTTCCGACTACACTTTCCGGGGTTAGGCGCCCTCTTTCGCGAAGTATTCGGCAAAAGCCTGGCGCAGTTCGACCTTGCGGAGCTTGCCGGTCGCGGTCATCGGCATTTCATCGAGGATCTTGATGAATTTTGGCACCTGGAAGCCGCCCAGATGCTTGCGGCAGTGCTCGGCGATGCCGGCTTCGTCGGCCTTCGCACCCGGCTTCAGTTTGACGAAGGCCGAGACGGCCTCGCCCCATTGCGGATGCGGCAGGCCGACTACGGCGGCGTTCTGCACGGCTGGATGGGCGAGCAGGGCTTCCTCAATCTTGACGGAGGCGACATTCTCGCCGCCCGACTTGATCATGTCCTTCTTGCGGTCGAGGAACAGTACTTCGCCGTGCTCATCGATAACGGCGAGATCGCCGGTGTGATGCCAGCCGAATTTTCGCGCCTCTTCGGTCGCCTTCGGATCCTTGTAGTAGCCCATCATGACGTTCGGTCCGCGATGCACCAATTCGCCGGGCTGACTGCGTGGCAAGAGATTGCCGTGTTCATCCATGATCGCGGTCTCGTTGACGATCAGCGACTCACCCCAATAGTTGCCGAAACGCTGGAGTTGTACCTCGGGGCGCGACATCGTGGTGGCCGGATACATTTCGGTCTGACCGCTGGTGAGCACAAAATTCGGACACAGGTCGGCTATCGCGCGCTCAAGCAGCGGGCGGCCCATCGGCGCCATGGTGTAGATGCAGGTCCGCAAGCCGGAAAGATCGAACTCCCTGCGGCGGGGATGATCGAGGATCGCCTGATACATCAGCGACAGGCCGACGAAAACGGTAAGCTTGTCACGTACAATGGCTTCCATGCACACCACTGGATCGAAGCCACGCATCAGCGCCATGCGGCCGCCGACCGACAGGTAGCTCAGCAGCAGCACATGGCCGGCACAGTGGAACAGCGGAAACTGCCCGGTGATGCCGTCGTCGCGGCCAAGCTGCATCTCGATGGCGTTGCTCATGACGGCCATGACCACGGCAAGGTGGCAATGCATCGCGCCCTTCGGCCGCGAGGTGGTGCCTGAGGTATAGATGATCATCGCCAGATCGCGGTCATCGATCTCGATCTCCGGCTCGATCTCGGAACGGCCATTCAGCAGATCGTTGAAATTTTCCAGGCCTGCCGTCGCGGCCGTGCCGGCCAGATCAACCGCGATCAGGTCGATCCCGCGCTCTTGCAGCGCCGCGCGCCGGTCCGGCTGACCGTAGAGATTGTCGTCGATCAGCGCGAAACGCACCTCAGCGTGGTCGAGAATGTAGTCCATGTCGGCAGGCCCAAGCATGGTGTTGACGGGCACCCAGACGAGGCCCGCGCGATGAATGCCGAACAACGCTTTGACGAATTCGACCGAGTTGTTGCAGATAGTGGAAATCTTCTCGCCGGGCTTGAGTCCACGCGCGACCAGATAATTGGCAAAGCGGTTGGCGTCCCGCTCAAGCTCGGTGAAGGTTACGCGCCGCGCGCCGTCGGTGACGGCGGTTCGATCGGGAAAGCGCGCGGCCGCGCGTTTCAAGAGATCGCCGATCGCCACCCGGCCGATCCGGCCCGGTCCGGATACGCCGCCAGTCGCCGTGAGATTGGTCATGACGATTCACTCCCTCGTTTGCGTCTTTGCGAGTTCGCGCGATGCTCACCCCGGATTGACGGTTTAGTGGAGAATTCCGAAAATCCGCCGCGCCTCGGCCGGCGTCGCTATTTCGCGCCCGGCCCGGCGCGCGCAGGCGGCGATGCTTTCAATCAACTGACCGTTCGACGTCACCTTGGTCCCGTCGGGCTGATAAAAGGTATCTTCGAGCCCGGTGCGCAGGTGACCGCCGAGTTCGGCGCAGCGTCGGTGCAACGGCCAGATTTCCGCCCGACCGATCGCGGTGACCTGCCAGTGGGCTTCGAGCGATTTCAATTTCAAAAGGATCGGCAGCAATTCGGGATCGGCCGGCATGCCGGAGGCGACCCCCATGACGAAATTGTATTCGAGCGGCCCCGAATACATGCCGGTCTGCCGGTACATCCCGACGCAGCGCACGATACCGACGTCGAAACACTCAAATTCGGGGATCGTGTCGGCCGTCTTCATCACGTCGAGATAGGCCTGTACCTTCTCGACCGCGTTGTCGAACATCATCGGCGGCCAGGCCCAGGTGTTGTCGGCCTTCACTTTGAGATAGTTCAGCGAGCCGGCGTTGCAGGCGGCCATTTCCGGCCTGGTCTCACGCACGCAATCGAGCGCGCCCTGATAGTTGGGCCCGGAGGTTCCGGTGGTGTGATTGATGATCACGCCCGGGCAGGCCTCGCGGATCGCCTGCTGGATCTCGCGGGAGACGGCTACCTCCCAGGACGGCAGATGTCCCTTGCCCGGCGCCTGCTGGCGCAAATGGATATGCATCACGCTGGCGCCGGCGTTGAAAGCGGACTTCGCCTCGCGCGCCATTTCCGCTGGCGTAACCGGGACGTGATGCTGCTTCGGGTCGGTCAGCACGCCGTTCAGCGCGCAGGTGATGACAGCCTTGTCGCTCATGGAGTCGCCTTGTTTCTGTTGAGGTTTCCACCCGAGATCCGGCGGATCATGCGTCCGGTATCATCCGGCTTCTTGCGTCCACCCGCTATCGTTCGCTCCGGCCCGGCCGTAGATCGCAAGGTCGCGCGAGCCTGAGAAGATCGCGCGCGGCTTCAGCCCGTAAAAGCGCCGGATCGAGTGACTGAAATGCGACGAGTTGGGATAGCCGATTTCCTGCGCCAGATGCGCCAGATTGAGGTCCTGATTGGCGAAGTGCAGCAGGTGCCGCGCGCGTTTCCAGGCCCGGAAGGAACGAAAGGAGATACCGGTCTGCTGCTTGAACAAATGCAGGAAGCGCGAGGCGGATAGTCCGGCTTCCGCCGCGCAGCTTGCGGCGGTCACCGGATCGCCGGAAAAGCGGCAGATTTGCGCGATTGCCTGTACCGCGCGCAGATCGACGGTCCGCCGTGGCAGCGCTTCGCCAAGGCACATGATGTCAAACGCGGCACTGCCGATATCGCCGGTGCATGGCTGATGTTGCAACTGCCTGTAGGCAGCGCGAACGCGCTCCACGAAGAGACGGCGTTCGGTTCCCGACAGCCGCTTTGCGAGTAACTCGAACGCTCCGGCGCAGACGGTTTCGGGCTCGATCAGGACGCAAATCACGGAGCGATAGTCGCTGGTGATGGTGTGCCGCAGATAAGGTGGCAGCACGGCCAGTTCGCCGCAGGGTTCGAGTGCGCCTTCGGTTGCCAGCCGAAGACCGCCCTTGATCGCAACATAGACGTGAATGGCGCCCGAGCATCGCTGGCGCGGACGGCCAAGAAGGCCCGCGTAAAAGACGCGTTCGGGCGTGATCAGCATCAGATGGCCGGATGCGCGGCCTGTGTCGTCCATGATCGAACCTCCTCGCGCGGCTCTTTTCGGCCGCTGTGCCGGGTCAACCATAGCGTCATTCCCAGGCGAAGCGAAGCATCGAACGCGCGACCTCAACTTTCCCCGATGTGCAATTCGACGTCTTGAGATCGTCTGCCAAGGGGGCCCGCCGAATCGACGGAGGACCCCTCAGGATTAGGGCGCGAACGTTCGGGGCACCTTCTGCTGCTCGCCGGCGAGTTCTTCGGCGGCGACCGCCCTTCTGTAGCCGTCGCGGTGCTGCAGGCGTTGCCAATAGGCCGCGACATTGGGTCCGAAATCCTTCGCCAGCCCGATTGTTTCGGCGAGCCGCAGCGCGAAACCGACCACGATATCTGCCGCCGTGAACCGGTCGGCGGCAAGCGTCTCGGCATTGGCGGTAGCGGTCTCAACCGCCCGCAGCCGCCCCAGGAACCATTTGGCGTAATCGGTCGCGACCTGTGGATTGCGCCGTTCTTCCGGTTCGAGCCGGGTGTAGCGCAGCACCAGTGTTTGCGGAAACGTCAGCGTGGCGTCGCTGAAATACATCCAGTTCAGGAAAGCGCCATAGGCCGGTTCGTCGACGCCGACGATCAGTGGCGTCGGGCCATGCCTCGTGCCGAGATAGTGACAGATGCCGGATGACTCCGTCATTTTGGTCTCGCCGTCGATCATCAGCGGAATGGTGCCGAGCGGGTTGAGCGCCAGGTATTCCTTGGCGAAAACCCGCGGCGGGAACGGCAGCATTTTGAGGTCATAGGGCAACCCCATCTCCTCCAGCATCCACAACGGCCGGAACGAGCGCGCGGCATGGCAGTGATAAAGCGTAATCATCCGTCGTTCCCTTGTTCCTGATTCATTTCCCATTCATCCACAAAGGGATCGATCTCGGTGGTGATGAATTTCTGCAGCGCGCGGCGGACTTCTTCGTGGTCGCCGGTGAGGAGCATCTTTTCGCCTTGTCATAACCCCATCTGCCGGCTGGCCAGATCCTTCATGATCTCCTCGCTGCCGCCGCCGATCGCGTTGACCTTGACCTCGCGGTAGATGCGCTCGACCTTGATGCCGCGCATGAACCCGGCGCCGCCGAAAATCTGCACGGCTTCGGAGGCGCAGAACGCCATGGTCTGCGTCGCCTGGTTCTTCAGCATGCAGATCTCGGCGACCGGCCTTTCGCCCTGATCGAGACGCCACGCCAGCATTTCAAGCATCGCCTGCGATGCCGCGACCCGCTGCGCCATGTCGACCAGCTTGTGCCGGATCACCTGGTGCTGCGCCAGCGGCTTGCCGAAAGTGTGCCGCTGTTGGGCGTATTCCATCGCCTCCTCGAGGCAGACCCGCGCCGCGGCGATACAGCCGGCCGCCATCCCCATCCGCTCGCCGTTGAAATTGTGCATGATGATCTTGAATCCGCCGCCCTCTTCCCCGAGCAGGTTCCCGGCCGGCACGCGGCAATTGTCGAAATGCAAGGTCGCAGTGTCCGAAGCCCACCAGCCCATTTTCTTCAATGGCGTGCGCGAGAGCCCGGGCGTGTCGCCCTCGATCACCAGCAGGCTGACGCCGCCGGGCCCGGGTCCGCCGGTGCGCACCGCAGTGGTGATATAGTCGGCGCGCATGCCGGAGGTGATAAAGGTCTTCTCACCGTTGACGACATAGAAATCGCCGTCGCGGCGAGCCGTGGTGCGCAGGTTGGCGACGTCGGAGCCGCCGCTCGGCTCGGTGATCGCGAGCGCGGAAATCTTCTTGCCCGACAGGATCTGCGGGAGCACCCGCGCCTTGAATTCCGCGGTGCCGGCGCGTGCAATCGGCGGCCCGCCGATCGAATTGCTCTTCAGGCTGGCGCTGACGCCACCGGCGCCGGCCCGCGCCAGTTCCTGCGCCGCGACGATGCCCATGAAATTGTCGGCTTCGGTGCCGCCATATTCTTCCGGAAAGCCCAAGCCCAATAGGCCGATTGCGGCGGCCTTCTCGTAGAGCTGGCGCGGAAATCCGCCGGCCTCGTCCCAATCATGGGCGTAGGGCTCGATCTCCTTTTCGACAAAGCGGCGCACCACCTCCCGATAGGCCTCGTGCTCCGCGGTGTAGAATGGGCTGGCCATTCGATTCGTTCTCCGATGCCCTTCGTCGTAACAGCCTACGTTGTCCCGAAACCCTGCCCCTAAACTTGCGCCAACTAGCTGGATCGGACGCGCTATCTACGTATGGACGATCTCGTGGCGCATCACGAAGGGGGCGAGCAGCGTATCCACCTCGTTGTCGATGGCTTCGCGCTTGTGCTCCGGGACGTGCGCGATCGTGACGGTGGCGATGCTGCCATGGCTGCCATGCGGCCCCACCTGAACCTCACAATTGAGGCCTCTTTCCTTGAGCGGCGCAAGAACGCCGGTGAACACGCGTTTGGCGGCATCCCATCGAAGCTTGGGCTTGAACACCTTGCCGACCCCAGTCAACGGCATCGGATCAATTGGGAAAATCTGCGCGGGCGCGGCGGCGCGCTCGGGCGTGCGCTCTCGGACCCACGCCTCGAGCTCACCCGGCTGGACAGTGGCACCCGGTTTCAGTTGCACATAACCCACCGGCAACTCGCCGGCATAAGCGTCCGGTTGACCCACCACGGCAGCAAAGCCTACGGCCGGATGCTGGAACATAATCTCCTCTATCGGGGCGGGGTCGATATTGTGGCCGCCACGAATGACGAGATCCTTGGCGCGGCCGGTGATCCAGAGGTAGCCATCCTTGTCGAGACGACCTAGATCTCCGGAGTTGACCCAATCCCCATCCACGAACGCACCCTTGTTGTGTACTGCGTTGAGATAACCGCGGAACACACCGGGTCCGGCCATGATCACGACCCCGATCTCGTCAGGTTGGCAATCGCGCTCCACGCGATTGTCGGCGTCCAACTTGACGATGCGAACACGGCCATAGGGCACCGGGAGCCCGACGGACCCGAGGCGGATGGGACGGTCCGCGTAAGCCATGGTGTGGACGCTCGAGGTCTCGGTCATGCCGTAGACCTCGATAACCGGGACCTTGAACCTTTTCTCGATCGCCTCGCCGACAGCCACGGGGATGGCCGATCCGCCGCCGGCTGCATATCGCAAGCTCGATACGTCAGCATTGCCGGGCGGAATGGAAAGCGCTGCGGCCAGAACCGTCGGGACGCTGCTAAAAATTTCGGGCTTGAAGCGTTCGACAAGGCCCCAGATATTCTTCACGGCCGCGGGATTGCGCCATCCGCTAGGCGACAGCACGACCAGGCAATTGCCGGCTGCCAAGCTGCTCAACGCCTGCGTAAGCGAGCCCCCGACATGGAACAGCGGCATGCCAAAAAGCAGATTGGCTCCGGGTCTCGCCTTGAGCAGGAGATTGCAGGCCCAGGCCTGATAGACCTGATTGGCGTGGGTGTGGCAGACAAGCTTCGGCGTGCCGGTGGTGCCTCCGGTGTGAAAGTAAGCCGCAATCTGCCCGCCGGAAATCCGCCTGTTGCTGACAAGCCTGTCCGACGGCTGCTCCCTGATCAATTCACCGAAGGAATAAATCCCATTGGCGGGATCGCCGGGGCCGTGGACCTGCACGATGGCTTTGAGGTGCTTCAACTTGCCGCGAACTTGCTCGACCTTCTTCCATATGTCCGTTCCGGGCACCGGGCCGAGCGCTACCAGGACCGTGGTATTCGCAGCCTCGAGGATTTCCGCGATTTGATGCGGCTCCAGAAGCGGGTTGACGGGATTGGCGATCCCGGCCGCTTCGGCGCCGAACAGGGTGATGAAAGCTTCCGGGAGAAGCGGAAGCATGAAGCTCACGACGTCGTTGTCGTTAACCCCCAGCGCGTGGAACATGTTGGCAGCCTGCGTCACGCGCGCGACGAAATCGCGGTGGGAAATCACGATTGGCGTGTCTGCCGGATCGGCGTTGGCGAGGAATTGGATGGCGGGAGCATCGGGATTCTTGGCAGCGCCGAGCTTGATGGCATCATAGGTGCTCTGGGCGGCGACGCGCTCGGCGTAGGGGACCGCTTCGAAGGCCCGGACATCGGTTTCCATTGCAAAAGTCGGATACTCGTTGCCGATCAATCGATCGAGCGAATGTATGCCCGCCATGGTCTACCCTCCCTATGTTCGTCTCCCCGGCTTGTTCATTTTGAGACTTGTTATTCAAGCCAGGTCTTGGTCCCGGACCTCGCATTTTTCCGGAAACGCCGTCGGACCGCGACAACAGAATTACAGCTCTCGGTCGCATCGACAGTGTAGACCGTGGCGCAAACCGCGGCTGCGTTTCGCGTCGCTCAGATGCATAAGTGCTTGAAAAGCTTGGTGGGCGCGCCAGGGCTCGAACCTGGGACCCGATGATTAAGAGTCCAAAATGAACCCTGCGCGGCGATTTCCAAATGCGCGCTACGCTACGGTGAAAGTAATGAAGTCCTTTGTTTATCGGCATTTCTCGCATAGCCTCGCACTCCATCGAACGTAAACCTTCGAACGTCTCGGTTCGCTAAAACCGTTTGTAAACCGTTTTAGTTTGCTTGGAAACCGCTCATGGCCGACATCCGAATTCTTCTGACTGACAAGACGATCGCTCAGTTACCCAATCCAAACGATGGTTGGTACTTGGCTCGCGACACGGAATTGAAGGGCTTCTTTGTCGTAGTAGGTAAACGGAAAAGGACCTTCACGGTGCAGGGCGATCTCAGACAGGGAGGAAAGCGCGCATCATCTATCCGAGTTTCGATTGGTGACACGCGCGAAATGTCAACACGAGCTGCACGCGCAATCGCGAAAGGGCATTTGGCTCAAATTAGTAAAGGACAGCACCCAAAGGCAGACCAGCGCGGTGTCCAGGTCGGTGCGGTCGAAGCCGCAGCAGGTAAGCCGGACGCTCAAGTGGACGTGACGCTCAGGCTGGCTTGGCAACGATATCTGGAGGCTCATCTTGTTCGAAAAGGTCGCAGCGAAACGACAATTGATGGTTATCGCGGCCACGTCGAACGAATCTTTGTGGATTGGCTAGACGTACCCCTCCGCGAGCTCGCAACGGACCCAGCCCGCGTGGCAAGGAAGCACGACGATGTCACAAGGGAGAACGGGCCATACATGGCAAACGGCAGCATGCGTACGTTGCGAGCTATCTACAATCACGCTCGCAAAACCAATAGGTCGCTGCCGCCCGACAATCCTGCAGATGCGATCGATTGGAATGAGGAGAAACGCCGCGACACCGGGATGGGCATCGGCGACTTGAAAGGATGGTTCTTAGAGTTGGCCGGCCTCGACAACCCGGTCCGCCGTGAATTCCATCTGTTCACGTTACTGTCGGGATCGCGACCCGCCGCCTTGCAGGAGATACGACCCGATCGCATCGATTTTCGGCGACGCACGCTGCACATCGCTAAGCCGAAGGGTGGCGAGAAGCGAGCTTTCGATATTCCGCTGTCGCGGCAGATGGTTTTCATTGTCTCATTCGAGCAATTCGCTTCGGCAGGGAGATGTATCCGTCCCAAGCGCGAGAATGGATATTCCCAGCTGACAGTGCATCAGGGCACCTAACGGAAACCAAGGAAGACCGGGACGAATTGTCGAAATGGGGCAATGATCTTCGTCAAACCTTCCGAACCATAGCGACAGCAGCGGGAGTCTCAGAGATCGATGCTAAGCTCCTGATGAACCACGCCATGCCCGGCGTGAACGCCGGCTACATACTCGACACAAGCTGCTTCACGATCATCTGCGACGGCAGCAGCAGGTAATTAGCAGCGCCGTGTTTGCGGCATTGGCAAGTTCGCTGACCGAAAGTCAAAATCTGCAAGGTTGGCTCGGCCGTGGTGCAACCCAACGAGTTATTCAGAGTGCGCAGGTCACGCCAGCCGATTGCGACCCGGAGCACGTAACAATACGACAGGCCGCCTAATTCGGGCCCATACGCATTTTCGTGGTAGTAGCCGCATTGGTCCAAGGAGTGATGTTCCCACGGACCCAACCCAGCGTGTGGCGCTCTAATTGCGGTGAAGCCGCTGCTGCAGCAGCGTCGAAATTCCCGCTGCTCACTTAATCTCAACGCGAGTGACTTCTGAAACCGCTTTTGTCGTTGTATCAGAAAAATCCTTCGATTTCTCAGTCAGCGCTTTTAGTTGCGTTTGAAAGAACTCTGTCTGGATACGCACGACATCCTGAAAATCTTTTGCTCGTAGCAGCTTGTCCGAAAGCCCAAAACTCGCAGCTACCCTCTGCTCCACATAGTTTCTGAAGGTCTTTGTCTGATCTGTCGCACCCAACGGCGAAGCTGATATGCTTTTTTCGACCAACTGAAAATAGCCAGCGATCGCATCATGGGCTTGCTCGAGATTTTTGGTCATCATTGAACGTGCTAGGTCAGCGGGTGTCTTATTCTCAGCCATGATCGCCTCCTGGGAGAATTAGACCCACGATACACCTCTCTGCTCGGCATTTCACGATTGGTTTTGCTCGTCGCTCAAGTAGGTAGCCGACTTTGCGGTGCAGCAATATTGAGGTTTCTATTGAGAGCGTGATACTTTAGAAAGAGTGGGATTATTTCTCATTGTCTAAGTCCCACTTTCTGAGTCGACTATCCCTACGCCAAGTACGCCAATGGGTTGGATGAATTTCAATCTCTTTATTCGTCAATGCGTTGAACCATTTCGTTCCGTTTCTGCGGCATGGACACATTAGGGAATGGATACTGTCGCTGTCGATTACGCTCACTTCGAGATCGCATGCGTTTGGTGCGATTGAAATGGGTAACCAACTGCCGGCAACGCGTCGAACCCTATCCATTTGCGCAGTATAAATCTGAAGCTCTCTAGGTGGGGTTGATTTGCGTCAAGCGTGCATTTAGGCCCCATTGCCTCATCTCCTGCTGCTCAATACGACGACGTCATGGACCATCTTGGCTGTTCTTCCTCAGATAGGCTTCCACCTCTCTCGCATTCGCGCCTTCAAAGATCTTGAGCTTATCGAACGTTGCGTTTCGCAACTCACCCTGAAGCTGGCTCATCCGCGTGATTTCGGGCTTTCCTTGTTTTCCAATCATCGTGCCCAGCTATAAAGGGCTTCTGACCAAGTTCGCTTAGGCGCTTCGGTCGGCGGGCAGGCGGCGAATCGTATTCGACACAAAGACGCGATTTCCGAGGTCTAAGCCCCTTGAGCGAGCGCCCTCGCGATCAATACGAGTTGCCGCTGTCCGCCCCATATCCGTCTCGAATCGCGCTCGGCCAAGCGAGGCGAATCGATGGAGGCATGTCATGAATATTTTCTGGGATTTCTTCCGGACTTCATGCAGTCTCCGGCGCAAGTCATCGCTGCGGCTTGCCTGAGCTGTGGGACCTACGTTCGGTATACTCCCGCTTGGTACTAAATTGAGCAGCTCTGAAAGTCGCCGCCGCCCGAGCTAGCGGGGCCAACGTAACCGCCCTCCGCGGCAAAAGCTATGACGTTATCTGAACAGCTTGGGTGGCTCACACCATTTATTTCTTTACCTGAGCCTAATGACCATTCATGTCCTTTGCTGCATGACGCGCCAACTCGCTCATTAGCTTCTGCGCTAACAAATCCTGTCCATCCTTATCCATGAACGTGCCAAGGTGGCCATAGCGGGCACTCTTCACACCTAACGTTCCGGAACCGGCATGGATTGACTTGCCATCCGATACGTAGGAGCCCTCTATCTGTGTCTTTAGAGATTCGTCGTAGAAGGAGATGTGTTGCGGCATAAGTGCACTACTTTCCTGTTGGTATTTTTGTAATGATGTATTTTTTACTCATGTAAAAGGCGAACGTATAGTCAACTGGTTTACATAAGCAGCACTTTATTTTGTGAAGGAGCCAGGCAGCAGTCTGTCGTATTCCCGCCGAATCGCGCGATAGCACTCGCAAGATGTGCGTTCCAAAAGTCTCCGGTCCAATATCGTGATGATGCCGCGGCTGTATGTGAGGACCTGCCGTTGCTGAAGTTTTTTGAGTTCGGCGTTCACCGCTACACGGCTAACAACCAACATTTCGGCTAGGAACTGTTGCGTGAGGCGAAGCTCATCACCGTCGACACGGTCGTGACACTTCAACAGCCATCGAGCGCAGCGCTGGAGGACCGTATGGCTGGCGTTGCAAGCAACGGACTGCATCACCTGAGCGAGGAACGCTCGCGAGTAGGCGTTGAGCTTGCGCCGGAACACAGGCAGGCGTGCTTGCAACTCCTGGAACTCGCGAAAAGAAATACGAGTGCCGTCACCAGACACATGGACGACGGCCCGGTGCAGTGATTGGTCGTCGCCCATGATAGCCCCGACATTCACTAACCCCTCCCGTCCAGTGGTCGACGTTTCAGCCGTCTTGCCGGTCTTTAGCGGGGCAACGTTGGAGATAATCGCCGTTTCTGGGAAGTAAACGTAATCGAATGCGCCGAGCGGTTCGTACAGCACGCGGCCAAGTGGTAGTTTGATGGGCTCACACAGGCTCTGAACTTCGATCCATTCCGAGGCGGGTATGTTCGCCAATAGGCCGTTTTTTGGTCTCTGTACCATTGTCCCGCGATGAACGGTTCTTTCAGCAGGTTCGAACCAGCGGCCGTTAGTTTCGGCCTTCGTGCGGCCTAAGGCAAGCCGCGAGGCATTGACAGCACCCCGACACGCCGGACCCGCTCGCTCTGCTGCCCCCGCGCCGCCAGCGCGCGCTGCTTCTGCTGTCGGAAATGGTCAGAACTGCAATGCTGATCGGCTTGAATTGGCGCGTCAAATCTATGGGCATTCTGCCGTATCGTCATTACTAGTGCCAGCAATCACGACTTGCCGTGCAAAATGTTCCAAGGCTTTCCAACCCTTCCTATTGAATATACAACGGGATTATGCACTTGACGAAGGACATACTACCCCTAGGTGCTTAGCGGAGACTGCGGACAAGTTGGCTGTCGGCCTGCCACCCGGGATTTTCGGTCTCAGCCAGCATTGCGGCTTCGATCCTTGTTCTCGCATACACGTGTACGGTGCGTCCGAGAAACCCGCTGCGGATGGCATTTTTCATTTTCTCCGTTTGCTTGCCTCCGTGGCAAAACGCATTTCTCAGCTCCCACTCTGTTGGCCTAAAAATCGGAACGTCATAATTCGGAAAAGGCTCACGCCGCGTTTTTCGGCCGACGTTTTTTGGGCTCGTTCTTGAACTTTTTTTCGTACTCGTCCCAACCTTCCGGCGGCGGCTTATGCGTTGGCTGTATGCGGCGTCAAAGGTTGCGGGATAGGTTTCGGGACAGCATGATGCCGCGAAATCTGCGAACGTCGGAATGCCTTCGGGTCGGGTGCCGCTGCCTGCCTTCCACAGGTTGGATCGGATCAGCGCCTTCGAGCAATGCGGGATCACGTGCTCTACCGAAACAACCATCACTGTTGCGGGCTCCTTTCCTCCGACGGCGAAGCGTCGCTTAAGTTCCGTATCGGCGCTGATCCGCGCGCGCCCGTTTACGCGGTAGGTTTCGTTCGCAGCCGGCACGAAGAAGATGAGCGCGATACGGGGGTCTTCAATGAGGTTCTTGAGGCCTTCAATCATATTGTTGCCTAGACGGTCGGGTATGAACAGCGTCCGGCCGTCGTCGGAAACCGCTACAAAGCCCGGCTGATCGCCCTTCGGCGAGCAATCGAGACCTTCTCCGCCTCCAGTTGCGAGAACCAGGAACGGCGAAGCCGCAATAAATGCCCGACCGGTAGCGTCGACGTGATCAAGCACAATCTTGACGCTCCGCTCGATAGGTCGCGCGTAAAACGCGGCGAGTTCATTGATGCTTGTTACGGTACTGCTTCCGGAGTTGGACATGGCAAATCTCCGTCGGTTGAGCACGTCTTATTTCGGATCGGCAGACACGGCCGCAATGATGATAGATTAGCACGCCGCTCTATGGGTGCGCGATGTCTGCTTTTGGCAAAAGCGGACATGCCAGCCACCATGGTTGATGTCCGCTATTGGCTGATAAAGCAGACATTTGGCCCGACGCATTAGTCGGATTTATGAGTACACGCCCTAGCACTACTTTGGCAGATTATTCACGCCGCTGCTTTCCGCCGATTAGCCTTCTGCAGTACGGGCATCGCTGAGGTCGTGGTTGAACGATGAGATCGACGATGGCTTGGCGTACGGCCGGCAGGCTCGGCTGAGGCGGTGGACCGTTGATTCTTTTTTTCCGCCCCGCTTGTGCGAGACGGCGATGCTGGAGGAATGCGTAAGCGATCATGGTCATGAGCGCATGACGATGAAGGCCCTGCCAGGATCGTCCCTCGAAGTGATCAAGCCCGAGTTCCTCTTTCAACTGCTGATGGGCCTGTTCGCAAATCCATCGCGCTTTGATCGTGGCGGCTAACGTGCGCAGATTCGTCTTGGCCGGCATATTGGCGAGATAATATTTCTTCTCTCCCGACGTCCTGTGTTCGCCGATGAGCCAGGCTTCGTCCCCCGGAAGATGCTGCTGGCCCTTGTCCTTGATCCGCTGCGGAGGTCCATCAGCGGTCCGCACGCGAACCGCGGCGAAGCGAGCTTCCAGCCGGCCCTTGGTCCCGTTTCGCCAACTCACATTTTGCCACTTGGCGTTGGCCAGCAGGTCTTCGGCCGCCGTCGACAATACATCGGGAATGTGCCGCTTGCGGGGACGACCTCGACCGGCGACCGGCCAGATCAATTTAACCCCCACCGGATAAACCTTCTGGTGACGAGGGATACCGACGGCCCAGGTCAGGCCGCGTGTCGTGAGCCCCTGACGGAACGGCGCGCTGAGGCCGTAACCGGCATCCGCCAGCACACAGCCAAAACGCATACCGGCTGCCATCACGCGATCGATCTCCGCCAAGGCGATCTCTGGCTTGGTCCGCGCTGCGCGGTGCTCG
Organism: uncultured Alphaproteobacteria bacterium; assembly: GCA_963722265.1. Taxonomy (GTDB): domain Bacteria; phylum Pseudomonadota; class Alphaproteobacteria; order Rhizobiales; family Xanthobacteraceae; genus Bradyrhizobium. The sequence continues at coordinate 431,521 of CAVRKR010000010.1, forward strand.
ACTGGAACGCCCGCACGCTTCAAACGCACCGGATTACTCGTCCAACTCTCGGGAACGAAGAGACGTAATGCCACCATGACCGGCACTTCACCCCGCGCAAGCGTCAGCGACACCAATGTTTGGCAATTAGCCGTCTTGCCGAGAGACGAGGCATATTGTGGAGCGACACCAACCGAACGATCGCCCTTCTTCGGCATCGCCGTGTCGTCGATGACCAGCACCGCATCTTTGCCGCCGACCAGGCGATCGGCCTGAACCAGCAATTCCGCCTCCAATGGCGCCACATCCCAGAGGCCATCAGCGATGAAATGGTGCAACTGGTCATACTCGCCCGGTGCCAGCCGCGCCGCCATCGGCTGGACGCTCTTGCGATCGCCCGGTCCAATCAATCCCGAGATATAAAGCGGGCACATCCGCCGCCGCGCCTTGTGACCTAAACGATCCAGGAATGGCTTGAGCCAGCGTCCAAGCTCGTCTTCCCACTTCGACTTCGTGTCCACCATGGTCGGCCCTCCAAAAGCCGACCACCCATGAATCATTGAAAATCTGATTCGGGAATCTTGAGGGTTCTGTGAGGTCGTTGGTACGCCGGCACCCGGGACGCGATCGTGAGCACGACCTCATAGAAGCCGGATTGAACGAAGCCGCGGTTTGTTTTGGCACTATGGGGATAGTGGCGATGGCATGCTGGCGAGGCTGCTCTGACGACAGCTGCGTAACTGATGCGAGGCGTTGTTTTGGCAAGGACGACCTTGCTGATCGGGTAGTGGGCGCGAGAAGCATGTCAGGTTTATGCGTTGACCAGTTCTGGCGTCGGGATTGAGGCAGTCGATCGGCATGGCTGTAGGGGTGGCGACAGGTTGCGCAGCAAGCTCGGCGGCGGTGATGACGAAAATCGGCGGCGATGAGATCATGACGTATCACAGTAGAATGGCTGATAGGTGGATGCGCGCGGCACGGCTGCGATGCGCCGCATGGTGCCGCCGCAATTGGGGCAGATGAGGAAGTCACTGGTCTTGTTCTGTCGATCGTCTTTGGCGTGACCGTCCGACAACTCGGAATTGGCCATGGCGTGATGGGCGTCGAGCAACCGGCGGCAGAGAGCGAGGTTGTCGCCACGTTGGCCATTGGCGAGGAAGCCGTAGTAGCGAATCCGGTGGAAGCCATCCGGCAGGGCATGCAGCAGGAAACGGCGGATGAACTCGTCGGCATCGAGCGTCATCAGCTTGGTCTTGCTGTCTTGGCGATAGTCTTTCCAGGTGAAGTGGACCTTGCCGTCAGATAGGGAGATCAGGCGGCTGTTGGCGATGGCGACGCGATGGGTGTAGCGGCCGAGATAGGCCAGCACCTGTTCGGGGCCACCGAACGGCGGCTTGGCATAGACGACCCATTCGATGCGCCTGAGTTGGTCGAGCCTGGTGGCGAAGGCCGTGGACTCGGCCATACCGGCGAGTTTGCCGAAGAAGCGCAGCTTGCCGGCGTCGAATGCATCCTGCAGGTTCTGCAGGAACAGTCGACGAAACAGGCGCGAGAGCACGCGCACGGGCAGGAAGAAGCCGCGGCGGCAAGCGATCCAGCGCGTGCCGTCGAGCGAGGGGCCGCCGCCTGGCACCACGCAATGAATGTGCGGATGGTGTTGCAGGGTCTGCCCCCAGGTATGGAGCACCGCGGTGACGCCGATTTGCGCGCCCAGATGCCTGGGGTCGGCGGCGATGGTGGTGAGCGCCTCAGCGGCGGCGCGAAAAAGGATCGCATAGACGGCGGCCTTGTTCTGGAAGGCGATCTCGCCCGCCGGCGTCGGCAGGGTGAAGACGACGTGGAAGTACGGCACCGGCAGCAGTTCGGCCTGTCGATGCGCGAGCCATTCGGCGCGTGCCAGCCCCTGGCACTTGGGGCAATGGCGGTTGCGGCAGGAGTTGTAGGCGATGCGTGTGGCGCCGCAATTATCGCACTGCTCGACGTGACCGCCGAGCGCCGCCGTCCGGCACGCCGTGATGGCGCCCATGACGCGCCGCTCGACGTAGCCGAGATGCCCGGCGCGGGCCTGCCGAAACGCTTCGCCGTGGCGGCGGAAGACATCCGCCACCTCCAGAACCGGAGCCATGGTGCCCGCTCAGCCGGGCGGCACAACCTGCAGGCGGAGCCGATCAAGCGGGCTTGGCGTGTTGCTGATGGTCTTGGTGGCGACCTGGGTGTAGCGCGCCGTGCTGGCCAGGCTGGCATGGCCGAGCAGCACCTGGATGATGCGCACGTCGGCCCCGTTCTCCAGCAGATGCGTCGCGAAGCTGTGCCGCAGCGTGTGCACTGTCACCTCTTTGCTCAGGCCGGCCGCCGAGCGGGCCGAACGGCAGGCGGCGTGCAGCACGTTGGGCACGAGCGGCCGGTCCTCGTCACGGCCGGGGAACATCCAGCGCTGCGGCCGGGCCAACCGCCAATAGCTGCGGAGAATCCGCAACAACTGCGGAGAGAGCATGACGTAACGGTCCTTGCCGCCCTTGCCCTGCTCGACCCGGATCACCATCCGCTGGCTGTCGATGTCGGTGATCTTCAGCAGAACTACCTCCGACACGCGCAGTCCGGCGGCATAGACCGTCGTCAGTGCGGTGCGGCTCTTGAGACTTGGAATTGCCTCCAGGAAGCGTACGACCTCGTCGGCGCTCAGCACGACCGGCAGCTTGTGCGGCTGGCGCGCATAGCTGATGCGCTCCGGAATGGCGTCATGGCCGAGCGTCACACCGTAGAAAAACCGCAGCGCACACACGATCTGATTCAGCGCCGGCCAGGATATCCCGATCGCTACCAAGTGTACCTGAAAGGCGCGGATATCCTCCAGGTCGAGACAATCGGGGGACCGATCGAAATATCGGCTCAACTTCGATACCGCGGCAAGGTAGGATCGTTGCGTAGCCGGCGACAGATTGCGGACCGTCATATCCTCTATCATGCGACGGCGAAGAGGGCTGATCTCAGCCATTGGAAATACTCCTGTCTGAAGGGTTGGGCTTCGAAAACCCGCAATCCTCTCAGACAGGAGGCTGCCTTTGCGATCCCTCCTCAATTGCCGCGCTAGCGGCTTAGTTCAATCCAGTTTCGCCAATCAATCGCCAAAATATGCCAAAGTAGTGCTAAATAGTTGGGTAATTCGAATTTGTCAGCGGGTCGCCTTTATAGGGTGGTATAAGGCAGGTAAGGAAGAACATCGCCCACATTGACGTCGCCAACATCTTCATGGACCTCGATCAGTCCGTCCGACCAAACAAGCGAACTCAGCATGCCGGAACTCGCTGAATGATATATCGAAGCGCGCATTGTGCCCGTGACATCGGCGCTGACACGCGCCCGCAAAAACTCTCGACGTCCACGGGTATGGTGATGGTGGAACGCTGAGACAACCTGGAATCGCGGTAAGGAGAGGTTGGAAGCGCCCATAAGGCGCAATATCAGCGGCCGACCGATCAGCCAGAAAGTCACCATTGCGGAAACCGGATTTCCGGGAAGACCGATGTAAGGAACGCCAGCAACTTCACCAATTGTGACTGGTTTGCCAGGCTTGATGGCCAATTTCCAAAACTCTAGCGAGCCGATTTCCCGCACTGCCGGCCGGACATGATCTTCCTCGCCAACTGACACACCTCCAGAAGTGATCACGAGATCATGTTCGCGCGCGGCCGAAGTCAAAGCCTCTCCAATGAGCGCAACCCTGTCCGGTATCACGCCGCAGTCCGTAACCTCCGCACCGAGGGCCCGAACCGCAGCAATAATAGCGTGACGATTGGTGTCGTGTATGCAACCCGGCGGCAACGGCTGCCCCGGCGGACGAAGTTCATCGCCTGTCACAATGACAGCAACCTGTATCCGCCGGTGTACTAAAAGTGTCGACCGTCCCACTGCAGCTGCGATTCCAATATCCTGAGGCCGCAGCCTAGTGCCGCCGGTTAGCACCGTTGCATTCTGAGCTATGTCGTCCCCCGCTAAGCGCCGGTTGGCACCCAGCTCCAGCGCCGTCGGCAGCACGATCATGCCATCTTCCGGTGAGCAATCCTCCTGCATAGCGACGGTGTCCGCTTCGTCGGGAATAACGCCTCCAGTGAAGATCCGGACCGCGGTGAGTGGCGGCAACCTGCCTCGAAATGGATGGCCGGCCGCGGCTCGCCCGGAAATCGGCATACGCCCGTCCGCGGGTAGATCCGACATTCGGAACGCGTAGCCGTCCACGGCGGAATTATCATACTCGGGAACCGGCCGAGGAGCGGTGACATCTTCTGCCAGAATTCGGGAAGTAGCTTCTGAAAGATCGACCCGTTCGATGCCACTAACCGGCGGATGCTGAGCAACGCGCGCGACCGCGTCCTCGAGACTAGCTGCCTTTCTGGTCGAGGGAATCGTTTTGGGCACTCGGTTGCTCTCGTTTACTAGCTGCCCGTATTTCTTTTTGGACAGTCACGCCAACAGCGAGAGCAATCTGCATTGCTCTCGTCATTTTGACGTTTCCATCCAACTATTATCTGCAATCAATCGAGATAACATTGGCGGCGGGTACTTATTCCGGATCCGCGCCTTCGCCCTTTAGAGAGGCAACAGCACCCTTCAGCCAAAATTTCCTTCGATCGAACAGATACTCGTCAGGTATTTGGGCTGTCGCAACGTTCGCGACAATATTGGAACCGTAGTTTCCTCAATCAGGCGTCGTATTCTTCCTAGTGTGGCGGTTCGGAGGTTCTCTTCGACGGTGCGAGAAACCGGTCAAAAACCGCGCGCAGAGGCGAAGGGTCAGGTCAGGAAGATCGCCATCAGAGCCACGATAAGGACAACCGTGAAAGTGCCGTACTTCGCCAGCTTAAGGAAGCCCTCGTAGGTCTGTTCATGAGCCTGATAATCGTTGCCGTCAGCGGTCGTGTAGGCAACTTCGCTGTGATCTACCATCGGAGTCCCCTGTAGGTATTCAAACGTTCCAGCGTGAAATTACCGCAATCCCAAGGGGAGAGCAACGGCGCGAGAGCCCTTTGTGCCCAACCGCCGCATCCATCTCGGCCGGCGGGCTATTCGAGCCAATTGTCCCTGATCCAGCGGGTGAGCCTCCCTTCAGAGACCTCGCCGGCGGCGAGGGAGAAAAATCATGGTTGCCGCCAAAACGGCTCAGTCATTTTGCAAGTTCGGCCAGTGCGTTGTGGTATTTCATGCCACGCCGCGCGACTTCCATCGGATTCTCGAAATCCGCCATCGGGCGTTAGCGTCACATAAAGCCTATCGCCAACGGTGACATTCACGCACGCCAGCACGTCCTAGAGCGGAGTCTTCGCGTTCAATTAAACTGATTTGAAAACACTCTACTGGCTAGGACGTCTGAGGCTTCCAGTAACATAACTTCGTCTGCGACCAGGACGCGGTCAAGGTCCGAGACAAGTCGATTGGCCTGGCGCAGGCGAATGCGATCGAGCGCGTTGCGGATGGAACGCGCATTGGAGAACAAGGGCTGCTTCTTTCGCAAAGCGATGTAGCGAACGAATGCCTCTCGCGCCGCCGCACTGAATTTGTAATTCAGGTCGCGGAGCATAATCTCGGCTATCTCCAACAGCTCCTGGTCGGAATAATCCGGAAAGTCGATATGATGGGCAATGCGCGAGCGGAAGCCAGGATTACTAGCGAAGAACTTGTCCATGCGGTCGCCGTATCCGGCTAGAATCACCACAAAATCCTCACGCTGAGATTCCATCACCTGCAGCAGAATTTCGATCGCTTCCTGCCCGTAATCGCGCTCGTTGTCTGGGCGATGTAGGTAGTAGGCCTCGTCGATGAACAGCACGCCCCCCATCGCCTTTTTAAGTATCTCCTTGGTCTTAGGCGCGGTATGGCCGATGTACTGTCCCACCAGCTCATCGCGTGTGACCGACACGACCTGGCCCCGGCGCACAAAGCCGAGCTTATGAAGTATGCTGGCAATCCGCAAAGCTACCGTGGTCTTGCCTGTGCCGGGATTCCCGGTGAATGACATATGCAGCGTCGGCACCTCCGACGTCAGGTTCATACGCTTGCGGATGCGCTCGATCAGCAACAGCGACGCGATCTCCCGAATGCGCATTTTGACCGGCTTGAGGCCGATCAGTTCGCGGTCCAGTTGATCGAGCACCTCGCCAATGCCGACCTCGTTAAACTCCCGGCGCAAGTCGACGCGCTCGATCGGCAGGGTTTCGTTCACGCCCAGCGGGATGGCGGGAGAAGTGGTTTCAGAATTCATTTGCCACCGTAGCGCAAGCCCTCGGGGCGATCGACGGCATAGGATTTCGTGGTGTAGCGAATGTTGCGGCCGTCGACCTCGTGGCGCTCGAGTCGAAAGCCGGGTTCGTCCTTCGGCCGGTTGACGATGAACGACAGTCGCTGAGACTCCCAGCCGTGGCTGGAATCGAACGCGGACATCCGGATATAGCGGTCGCCATACACCTTGCGGCATTCGTTCAACTCCATCAGCACGCCGGCGGCATCGCGAAGATCGAACATCGGCAGCCCCCACATCTCCCAAAAGCTGTTTCGGGGATGCGGGTCGTCGGTGAATTCGATGTTCACCGCCCAGCCCTTGCCGAGGCAATACTGGACCTGCCGCGAAATCTGTTCGTCGGTAAGGTCAGGCAAGAATGAAAAGCAGCCTTGGGTAATGCGCATGTTCCTGCTCCTTACATCGAGACGCTTGCGGTGGGGGCGTAGTCGGGCATGTCGGTGGATTCGTAGTTGAAGGTGACGTTCTTCCAGACTTCCAGTGCCGATTTCAGCGGCGTGCAGGTCTGCGCCGCCTTGGCGAGAATCTCCGGCCCTTCGTGCAGATAGTCGCGGCCTTCGTTGCGGGCGAGGATCATGGCTTCCAGCGCCACCCGGTTCGCGGTGGCACCCGCCTGAATACCCATAGGATGACCAATGGTGCCGCCACCGAATTGCAGCACCACGTCTTCGCCGAGATGGTCGAGCAACTGGTGCATCTGGCCGGCGTGAATGCCGCCGGACGCCACCGGCATCAGCTTGTTCAGGCTCGCCCAGTTCTGATCGAAGAAAACGCCGTGCTCAAGTTTCGCCGGATTGAAGTCCTCGCGGCAGATATCGTAGTAGCCGCGCGTGGTCGCGGGATCGCCCTCGAGCTTGCCGACCACAGTCCCCGCATGGATGTGATCGACGCCGGCGAGACGCATCCATTTTGCAATCACACGGAACGAGACGCCGTGGTTGCGCTGGCGCGTATAGGTCGAATGCCCGGCCCGATGCAGATGCAGGATCATGTCGTTGCGTCGCGCCCATTTCGCCATCGACTGGATTGCCGTATAGCCGATCACCAGATCGATCATGATGACGATGGAGCCTAGTTGCTTGGCGAACTCGGCCCGCTCGTACATGTCCTCAATCGTGCCCGCGGTGACGTTGAGATAGGTGCCCTTGATCTCGCCGGACGCGGCCTGGGCCTTGTTGACCGCCTCCATGCAATAGAGGAAGCGCTCGCGCCAGTGCATGAACGGTTGTGAATTGATGTTTTCGTCATCCTTGGTGAAGTCGAGGCCGCCCTTCAGGGCCTCATAGACCACACGCCCATAGTTGCGGCCGGATAGTCCGAGCTTCGGCTTCACGGTGGCGCCGAGCAGCGGCCTTCCGAACTTGTCCATCCGCTCGCGCTCGACCACGATGCCGGTCGCAGGTCCCTGAAACGTCTTCACATAGGCCACGGGCAACCGCATATCCTCCAGCCGCAACGCCTTCAGCGGCTTGAAGCCAAACACATTGCCGATGATTGACGCCGACAGATTGGCGATCGATCCGTTCTCGAACAGGTCCAGATCGTAGGCGATGTAGGCAAAGTATTGCCCGGGCGAATTCGGCACGGGATCGACGCGGTAGCATTTGGCGCGATATTTCTCCGCCGCCGTGAGGCGATCCGTCCAGACCACGGTCCAGGTCGCGGTGGAGGATTCGCCGGCCACCGCCGCGGACGCCTCGATCGGATCAACGCCTTCCTGTGGCGTGACCCGGAACAGCGCGATGATGTCGGTTTCCTTGGGCTGATAGTCAGGCTCCCAGTAGCCCATCTTCTTGTATTCCATGACGCCGGATTTGTAGCGATCCTTGCCGCGGACGGTCATCGATTGTTCGTTCATGGTATTCTCCTTGGTATGCTGACGGCGGCGATCGAAAGGCGTTCAGTCATTCGGCAGCAGTGGCGATGTCTCCGATGCGTGGGTCAAGGGCTCCCGTGCGATAGCGTTTGGCCATTTCGGCCAGCGGGATCACCTTGATGCTGGCGGCATTTCCCGCCGTGCCGAATTGCTCGAAACGTTCGCGGCAGAGTTCGCGCATCGCGTCCATCGCGGGCTTGAGGAATTTGCGCGGGTCGAATTCGCTTTTGGTCTGGGACGCGACTTTCCGGAACGCCGCGGTCATCGCCAGCCGGCAGTCGGTGTCGATATTCACCTTGCGGACGCCGTGCCTGATGCCGCGCACGATTTCCTCGACCGGCACACCCCACGTCTGCGGCATCTCGCCGCCGAATTCATTGAACGCATCCTGCAGCGGCTGCGGCACCGAGGATGATCCGTGCATGACCAGATGCGTGTTCGGCAGACGGCGGTGGATGTCCTCGACTACCTTCATGGCAAGGATATCGCCGTCCGGTTTGCGCGAGAATTTGTAGGCGCCGTGCGAGGTTCCCATCGCGATCGCCAGGGCGTCGACCTTGGTGGCGCGTACGAAATCCACCGCCTGGTCCGGGTCGGTCAGAAGCTGATCTCGGCTGACCTTGCCTTCGACGCCGTGGCCGTCCTCCTGTTCGCCGCCGCCATGCTCAAGCGAGCCGAGCACCCCCAATTCGCCTTCCACCGACGCGCCGATCCAGTGCGCCATCTCGACCACGCGGCGGGTGATATCGACGTTGTAGTTATAGTCCGCCGCAGTTTTGGCATCCGCCTTAAGCGAGCCGTCCATCATGACCGAGGTAAAGCCGTACTTGATCGCCGTGGCACAGGTCGCCTCCTCGTTGCCATGATCCTGATGCAAGCAGAGCGGGATTTGCGGAAACATCTCTTCCAGGGCATCGATCATCTTCGACAGCATGATGTCGTTGGCATAGGAGCGCGCGCCGCGCGAAGCCTGGATGATGACAGGCGCATCGACGGCCGCCGCCGCGTCCATGATCGCGAGCCCCTGCTCCATGTTGTTGATATTGAATGCCGGCACGCCATAGCCGCGTTCGGCGGCGTGATCAAGTAACTGTCGCAACGTAATCCGCGCCATTCGAACCTCCTTAAGCGTTGGTTGTCTTGAGGAGCGACAGGCCTGGCAGCACGCGCCCTTCGAGCCACTCCAGGAAGGCGCCGCCTCCATTGGAGATGTAGCTAAAACTGTCCTTGACGTTCGCCGCCGCGAGCGCAGCAAGCGTGTCGCCGCCCCCGGCAATCGTCTGAAGCTTCCCGGCCCAGGTCAGTTGTGCCGCCGCCTTCGCGAGCGAATTCGTCCCTCGGTCGAACGGCTCAAGTTCGAACGCGCCGACCGGACCATTCCACAAGAGCGTCTGAAGCTCGCCAAAAAGCTCCCTGATGTCGGCGATCGTTTCCGGACCGATGTCGAGAATCATCGCGTCTTCCGGAACCTCTCCAATGTCTACCGCCGTATGATCGGCATTTGCTGCAAACTCGCCGGCAACAACCACGTCCCGCGGCAGGATGATGTTGCAACTGTGTCTTTCGGCCTGTCGCAAGATGCGTTCGGCGACGGCGCTAAGTTTGGGTTCGCAAACTGACCGCCCAACCGAAAACCCCTGCGCATGCAGAAATGTGTTAGCCATACCGCCGCCGATGACCAGGTCATCGACCTGCTTGACGAGATTTTCGAGCAAGGCAATCTTCGTAGAAACCTTGGCGCCTCCGATGATGGCCCCCACCGGTCGAAGCGGATTGCCGAGCGCCCGATTCAGCGCGGAAAGCTCGGCCTCCATTCCCCGGCCGGCGAAGGAGGGCAGTAGACGGGCGATGCCTTCGGTCGAGGCGTGGGCGCGGTGCGCCGCGGAAAATGCATCGTTCACAAAAATGTCGCCGAGGCTGGCGAGAACGCGAGCGAACGCTGGATCATTTTTTTCTTCGCCCGGATGAAAGCGCGTGTTGTCCATCAAGAGGATGTCGCCCGGCTCGGCTGCTGCGACCGCGGACCGATGCGGGCCGTTTCTCCAATCCGTGGCCACGAATTGCACCGTTCGTTGCAAGCACTGTTCGAGCGGGGCGCGCAGCGGGGCAAGCGAGTATTGAGCCACGACCTTGCCTCCAGGCCGCTCGAAGTGGGAGAGCACGATGACAATCGCGCGCTTGTCCGCCAGTTCCGCAAGGGTCGGGGCGATATGACGTATGCGAGTGTCGTCGGTGATACACCCGTTCCTCATCGGCACGTTGAGATCGGCACGAACGACGACCCTCTTCCCGGCCACATCAATTCCGTCGAGGCTGCGCAGGGGTGCCGTCATAGAAGCCTCCCTAGCGCTACCGCCGTATCGCTCATGCGGCAAGAGAACCCCCATTCGTTGTCGTACCAAACCATGACGCGCACGAAGGTGCCGTCGATGACCTTGGTCTGATCCATGTGGAACACTGACGAGCGGGAATCATGATTGAAATCAGCCGAAACATTGGGCTCATCGGTGTAGCCGAGGATGTCCTTCAATCTGCCGTTGGCGGCTTCTTTGATCGCAGCATTCACTTCTGCGGCTGACGTCGGCCTCTTGGCGATGAAATTGAAGTCGACCAATGAGACGTTCGCCGTTGGTACCCGGATTGCGACCCCGTCAAGGCGACCATTTAGTTCCGGCAGCACGAGGCCGACCGCCTTGGCCGCACCCGTCGACGTCGGGATCATCGACAGCCCCGCGGCGCGCGCTCGGTAGAGGTCCTTGTGCATGGTATCCAGCGTCGGTTGGTCCCCGGTATAAGAGTGGATTGTCGTCATGAAGCCCCGGTCGATGCCGACGGCGTCGTTGAGAACCTTGGCGACGGGTGCAAGACAGTTCGTGGTGCAGGATGCATTCGAAATCACCAAATGCTCGTTGCTCAGATTTTGATGGTTGACCCCGTATACTACCGTAAGGTCCGCGCCTTCGGCCGGCGCCGAAACGATAACGCGTTTGGCGCCCGCCTTTAGATGTACTGCGGCTTTGTCGCGCGTGTTGAAGATGCCTGTGCATTCGAGCGCGATATCGACGTCCATGGCAGCATGCGGCAGCGTCGCCGGATCCTTGATGGACGTAACCTCGATCGGTCCTCGCCCCACATCGATGGTGTTTCCGACGACCTTAACCTCGTGTGGAAAGCGCCCGTGTATGGAATCAAACCGAAGCAGGTGGGCATTGGTCTCGACCGACCCAAGATCATTGATGGCAACGACCTCGATGTCGCGGCGACCCGACTCGACGATTGCGCGCAGCACATTGCGGCCGATTCGCCCGAAGCCGTTGATGGCAACTTTGACCGGCATTATCGCAGCCCTTCAATTCGAGAACGGGCAATGGAACGCATAGCCGCTACCGCAACGGCTTGCGGCATGATACCGAATTCGCGGTAGAGCACGCTTGCCGGGGCGGATGCGCCGAACCCAGTCATTCCGACAAATTCGCCTGACGCACCGATCCAACGGGTCCAGTCTCCCGCAACCGCCGCTTCGACACCGACCCGTGGGCAATGACCTAGAACGGTTGATTGATATTCGCTGGATTGCTTCGCAAAGAGTTCAAAGCAGGGGGCCGAAACCACGGCGGCGCGGACACCATCGTTCGCAAGGAGACGGGCGGCCTCGATCGCGATGGCGACTTCGGATCCGGTCGCGATCAAGGTCGCGTCTCGTGGGCCCTCTGGATCAGTCACCAGATAGGCGCCGAAAGCGACCTTGTTCACGCCTCTCGCATCGCTACGGAAGGCCGGCAGCGCCTGGCGCGAAAGACACAGAATGGATGGGCTGTCCTGCGCATGCAAGGCGCAGTCCCAGGCTTCGGCGGTTTCGACCGCGTCGGCGGGACGAAACACAAGCAAATTTGGAATCGCCCGAAGCGACGCTAAGTGCTCAATCGGCTGGTGAGTAGGCCCGTCTTCGCCGAGGCCAATTGAGTCATGCGTCATCACGTGGATGACGCGCAGGCCCATCAGGGCAGCCATCCTGATCGCTGGCCTGCTGTAATCGGAGAAGGTCAAGAAGGTTCCGCCATAGGGGATAAAGCCACCGTGCAGGGCGATGCCATTCATTGCAGCGGCCATTCCGTGCTCGCGAATGCCGTAATGGATGTAGCTGCCGTCAAACGAGCCGGGTTTGACCGGCTCCTGTATCTTTGCAAGAGTGAGGTTTGAATGTGTTAAATCGGCGGAGCCGCCGAGCAGATTCGGCAGTGTCGCGGCAATCGCGTCGATAACCTGTTGCGAAGCCTGGCGTGTGGCAATCGAGGGGCGCTCGGTGGCGAAACGAGCGCGGATTGATCGGTAGGTTTCGTCGTAGTCGCTTGACAGCTCTCCAGTCAGCTTATCTTGAAAACAATGGCGAGCGGCTACATCAGGTTGTAGCGCACGGTTGGCCCACGCTTCGCAGGTCGCCTGCCCGCGCGCGCCGACCGCTCGCCATGCAGCAAGCACCGCATCGGGGATTTCAAATGGCGGATGCGGCCAGTGCAAGGCAACGCGCGTTGCCGCGACTTCTTCCGGTCCAAGCGGGGCACCGTGCGCTTTTTCCGTACCCTGTCGGTTGGGCGAACCGTAACCGATCTTCGTGTGGCAAGCGATCAGAGATGGACGATCAGTCACGCGCTCTTCGCCAATGGCCTTGGCAATGGCCTGGGGATCGTGACCGTCTATGCGGCGAACCGACCATCCCGATGCTGCAAAACGCACGATCTGATCGTCGGAACAGGACAGCGATGTTGAGCCATCGATCGATATCTCGTTGTCGTCATAGAGAACAATGAGCCGGCTGAGTTTCAGGTGGCCGGCCAGCGATATCGCCTCGTGGCTAAGGCCCTCCATCAGGCAGCCGTCACCGCAGATCACGTAAGTGAAATGATCGACGAGGTTGTTGCCAAATCTGTAGTTCAGCAGCCGCTCGGCAAGCGCCATGCCTACCGCAGTCGCAATTCCCTGACCGAGCGGCCCGGTCGTCGTCTCAACGCCAGGCGTATGGCCATATTCGGGGTGGCCCGGAGTCTTCGATCCCCATTGCCGAAACGCCTTGAGTTCATCGAGTGTGACGTCCTCATAGCCTGTTAAAAACAGCAATGCATAGAGGAGCATCGAACCATGCCCTGCAGACAAAACGAACCGATCGCGATCCGGCCAATTCGGCTTCTTCGGGTCAAATTTCAGAAAACGCGAGAACAGAACGGTTGCGACGTCGGCCATACCCATCGGCATGCCGGGATGGCCCGAATTGGCCTTTTCAACCGCATCGATCGCAAGAAAGCGGATGGCATTGGCCATGTCACGGTGCGGCGCAATCATATTTCTGGCCACACTCCATTTTGAGGCTGCCGAGGTTGTCGTTTCCGGAAAGGCGATCAGTTCGCTCGTCATGAGCGCCTCTTTCGGTCAATCAGTTGAAGGATCAGCGGCGTCAGGATCAGCTGCATCGCGAGATCCAGCTTGGACCCATGAATCACGATTGAATTCGCGCGTGACATGAAACTGTTCGGAATCATCGACAGCAGATAGGGAAAATCGATGCCGCGCGGATTCCTGAGGCGGATCACGACCATCAATTCATCCGGGGTCGGGATCCAGCGCGCGATAAACGGGTTCGACGTATCCACCGTAGGCACGCGCTGGAAATTGATGTCGGTCTCGGTGAATTGCGGACAGATGTAGTTCACGTAGTCAGGCATTCGCCGCAGGATGGTATCGGTCACCGCCTCCGCGCTGTAGCCGCGGTCGCTGCCATCGCGATGCAGCTTTTGGATCCATTCCAGATTGATGACCGGTACGACGCCAATCTTGAGGTCGGCATGCTGCGCGATGTTGACCTTGTCGGTCACGACAGCACCGTGCAGGCCTTCATAGAACAGCAAATCCGAATTTTCCGGCAGCGGCCTCCAGTCCGTAAAGGTGCCCGGCTCGGCGCCGTACAACTTGGCTTCATCGTCGTCGTGGACGTAGTGCCGGGTCGTTCCGGTGCCGGATTCGCCGTAGTCGCGGAATACCCGCTCCAACTCCTCGAACAGATTGGAATGCGGGCTGAAATGGCTGAAGTGCTTGTTGCCGAGTTCGCCTTCTTCCGCAATTTTCGTTCGCATGTCGACGCGATTGTAACGGTGGAAGGCATCGCCCTCGATATAAGCCGCGGCGACCTTTTCGCGACGGAATATGTTTTCGAAGGTTCTCTTCACCGAGGTCGTGCCGGCGCCCGATGAACCCGTGATCGATATGATGGGATGACTGCGCGACATCGGATCCGGCCACCCTCAGCGAAACAGGCCGCGCCGCGCAAACAGCGGTGCGTCGCTATTGTCGAACATCGGCTCGATCCCGTCGTGAATGGCGGCGACGTCGCGAACACCGCGTAAAGAGCCCATGATCAGCGGCACCCGCTGGTGCGGTGTTTTTGCCCCGAGTTCCAGGATTCGACGCCGTCCTGTCGTCGCAGCACCTCCCGCCCACTCCATCACGAGGGCCATGGGATGAGCCTCGTACAAAAGGCGAAGTCTACCCTCGCGATAGCCGGGGCGGACATCGGCTGGATAGAGAAACACCCCGCCCCGCGTCAGGATACGAAGCGCCTCCGCGACCAACGACCCGATCCACCGCATATTAAAATCCGCACCGCGGTTACCGTTGGTCCCGGCCAGGCATTCATCGATATAGGCGCGAACCGGCCCGTGCCAGTGCCTTCGATTGGAGGCGTTGATGGCGAATTCGGGCGTATCGGGCGCGACCTGCACGCCCTTCCTGATCAGCAGAAATTGTCCGCCGCGCCGGTCGAGAATGAAAATATCGACGCGCCCCTCCAGCGCCAGCACCAGCGTCGTTTGCGGCCCGTAGACCACAAAGCCCGCCGCGCACTGCGCCGTCCCGGGTTCAAAGAAAGTCGAAATAATATCGTTTCCCCGCGGCCGGATCGAAAATATGGTGCCGACCGAGATATTGTTTTCGAGATTGGCCGAGCCGTCGAGCGGATCGATCGCAACGCAAAGCGGTGCGTTGGGGTTCATAATCTCAGGCAGCGCCGCTTCCTCGGAAAGGACTGCCGCGACCGGGGCCTGGCGTAGCGCGCGCCGCATCATTTCATCGGCTGCGACGTCAATGTCCTTTTGCTGATCGCCGTCAGTATTGATGCCATCGATCCGCCCGGTGATCCCGGCCAGCGGTCCGTCCGCGATCAGGCCGGCAAGTTCGATCGCGGCAACAGCCATCGCCTCGATCACCTCGCCGATCTCGGCGCCATGCGGCGTCTGCGATGCCGACTGATCGAGATGCGAACGCAGGCTCACGCGCTCGTCCATGGCCGTCTCCCCGCGTCCTCTTCGGGACTCTCTTAACTGCGTTTGCCAGTCGGCAATCGCGCTTGCAAAGGAAGCGCAGATTGCCGGATTAGTAAAATTTTGTTATCTTTTGGGAGAGCAAAGTTTTTCTTATAGAGGTGATGGCATGGCAGGCCGGTTTTTGCGGGAATTGACGCTACGCCAGTTGCGGGCGCTGGCCGCCGTCCAGAAACACCGGTCGGTCACCGCCGCAGGCAAACAACTGCATCTGACGCAGCCCGCGGTCACGCTTCAGCTCCGCAACCTGCAGGCGCTTGTAGGTCTATCTTTGATGCAGCGCACCAGCAACGGGATGCTGCTGACCGATGCCGGCCGTGAGGTGCTAGCGCTCACCGAGCGTATCGAGGCGGCCATCGCATCCTGCGAGACCTCGCTCGATATGATCGCCGGCAAGACCGCCGGGCGCATTTCGATCGGTGCCGTGAGTACCGCAAAATATTTCGTACCGTTCGCCATCTCCGGATTTTCGAGGCTCTATCCCAACGTCGATGTCACGCTCTTTATCGGAAACCGGCAGGAAATCGGCACCGCGCTGCGCGGCTACGACCTTGATATCGCCATAATGGGCCGGCCGCCGGTGGATATCCCGATGAACGTGCACCTGATCGGTGATCATCCCCATGTCATCATCGCGCCGACGACCCATCGCCTGGCACGAAAGTCGCGCCTGGCGCTGGCCGACCTTGCCAACGAAACTTTCCTGACGCGAGAACCCGGCTCGGGAACCCGCGGGTTGATGGAGCAACTGCTCGAGTCCGCGCAAGTACGCCCAAAAATCGGCATGGCGATGAGCAGCAACGAGACGATCAAACAAGCGGTGATCGCCGGTTTGGGGATTGCATTTATATCCGCGCATACCGTGGCGACCGAACTCGATGAGCGACGGCTGGTGACGCTGGATGTCGATGGCCTGCCCGTGGTCCGTCAATGGTTTGTGCTCTCCCGCAAGGACAAAGTGCTGCTGCCGCCTGCGCAGGCGATGTTCGATTTCCTGAGCGCCAAGGGCGCCCAATTTCTCCCGCGAACCCATCGCAGGCTTCGCCTGACACGGCCGCCTGCGCGAACAAAACGCGGATGATCCCTCCCCGGGCGCCGATTACGCCGCCTTGGCGAGCCCGACCTCGGGGCCGACATTTGCGCTCTTGCGCGCCGTTGCACGCAGGGCTCCTTGCCAGCGGCTGAACTGCCAAAGAGCGTTCGTGATCCGTTAGCATGTTAACTCATTCCCTTCTGCCTGCGGCTTGATGCAAAGGTTGCGGAGCTCGGTTTAGAATTCGACCTTCACCTCCATTGCAAGTGCAATTGAACTGCTGCAGTCCTAATTGATGTTCGCACGCCGCCGTTGCTTCACGTCGGATCAGTTGTACCTGGCCGCAAGTCCCTCTCCCGACGCGCGGAGAGACGATAGGTGGTGATGTTCGGGTTGACGGCCAAGGCGTTTTTAAAAACCTTGCTGCCGACGTCGCCTGAAAAAGAATCCCTTACGTCATCTTGAAATAGATGCACTTGACATACCGCTTCAGGTCGGTTTCACTCACACAGCTGCACCGTTCTGTGGACTACCCCGCTGCAGAACAAAGCAGCGGGCGCTGCGGGATGGACCGTAACGCCGCCCCGTAAAAAATATGCACGCGGTTTTCTCTGCGCCGGCGACTGAATGACGCCGCCGAGCAGCGATCAAGAAACGACTGATGCAGGAGAGGAAACGATGGAGTGGCGCCAAGAGCATGCTCCACCAATTCCCGCCGAGCATGCAAACTCCGGCCTGAGCCAGATCGGAGTGGTGGCTTATGATGATGGTCTTGTTAGGGATGCTCTCATAGCTCAATGCGCAGTCGGTCTGGTCGCCTCAGGTTACCGGCTGGGTGGCATCGTCCAGTCAAACGCGCGCCGGCATGGTCGACGTCGATGCGATATGTACGTGAAGGACCTATTGGGCGGTGACGAAATTAAGATCTCGCTGGACCGCGGTGACGAAGCGAGGGGTTGTCTCCTTGATCCGGACGCTTTCGCGCGCATCGACGCATGGATCGAGCGTGCGGTGCTTGAACGTGTCGATCTGCTGATCATCAATAAGTTTGGCAGGGAAGAAGCACATGGCCGGGGACTGCGAGCGGTCATTGCCGAGGCTCTGATTGCCGAAATCCCCCTGATGATCGGTGTCTCCACACAAAATCTTTGCGACTTTCTGGCATTCGTCGGGGATTCAGCCACACGTCTAAGGCCCGACATCGAGGCAATTACGGCCTGGTGCCGGAACGCGATTGAACATGGGGCTCACGCAAAACCTCGGTCAGCGGCTCGGCAAAAGCTCCTGGCCGGGTGAGCTGGAAAACGTTAGTCTCGGTCACGGCGTATCGCTCCTTGGGTGGGGAGGTGGATGCGTCGAATACACGATACGCCGCCTTACGCCCTCATACCGTCACCAACCTTGGCCCATAGCTCCGAAAGGGACGATCAAACAGCAAGCGCGCGCCTTCCTCGATTGGCGCAAACAGATGAAGAGACGCGATGGATGATAAACAAATCCTCCAAAATGCGAACCGCAGCGCCACCCAAGCGGGCATGATCGCGCTCGCGTTTCTGGATTTTGCGGCCAAGCTTATCAAGCATGTCCGCAGCGGACATCCCCTCGATGATGCTTCTCTTGCCACTCTCCGCGACAACTGCATCCGCGATCTGAAGAACTCCACGTTGATCGGAATGTCTTTCGAGGAAGAAGCCGAAACCTTCAGGCAGGCCATCGAAAATGCGGAAAAGTTGCTCGATGGAGCAATAGCGAGGGCGAGGCAACCTTGATACCCGAACCGTGGAGGTTTTTTTCACCAAGTCCCTCATCGAGCCCTTCGGTGCCAACGGTGCGGCCAGTTAGTGCGGATTCGCCGTGAACGCCGCGCTTGTAGTAATGTCGCGACAAAGCTGCCGGATTTGTTCAATCTCCATAGCGATGCTAAAAAAATCAGTCCTTCGGTGAGGTCCCGCGATGTGCGCACCCGAAATCTCCTGGCAACAGGCCGAGCGCAACTCGCTCGAAGACTTTGCCGATGATCGCGCCCGCGACTTCGTTGGAAGGCAGGCGGTCATTGCGCGTCTCACCGGCCTCTGTCTCTCCCCCGCGCTAGATGGCGCGCCGTGGGGCGTCTGCGTCACCGGCGAGCCCGGTTTGGGCAAGAGCGCGCTCTTTGGCGAGCTTCTTCGCCGCATGAAGGACACCGACGCTCTCGTTCTCGCGCACGCCGCCGGCGCCAGCCCGCGGGCATCATCGGTCGATGCAATGCTGAGGCGCTGGATCGACGAACTCGCCAGCGCGCTCGGCGCCGGCGACGTTGACCTCGCCGAGAATGTCGACCCGGAGACAGTCGAAACGGCCTTCGCATCGCTGCTCGGGCGGATGGCGTCACAGCGGCGCGTCGTCGTCCTGATCGACGCGCTCGACCAGTTCAAAAAGACCACGCGCGGAAGGTTCACGACCTGGCTGCCTCGGCTGTGGCCGGCCAACGCGCGGCTTGTCGCAACAGCCATTGCCGGCGGCGCCTCCAAAGCGCTGGCCGAGCGTCCAGGCGTGGAAGCGTTGTCGCTGCCGCCGCTCGACGCTACCGAGGCGCGCGGCATCATCGAGGGCATATGCGATCGCTATCACCGCAAGTTCGAGCCGCCGGTGATCGATGCGCTGCTCGCGAAGAGGCATGCGGGCGTGCCCGCGTGGGGCAGCCCGCTGTGGCTGGTGCTCGTCATCGAGGAGCTCAACCTGCTCGACGCCGATGATTTTGCCTGCATGCAGCGCGAATATGCCGGCGCTCCGGCGGAACGCCTCCGAAATTCGATGCTCGAGATCGTCGACGTCATGCCGACGGATATTTTTCGCCTCTATCGCGCAACGTTCGATCGCGCGGCTGAACTGTTAGGCGCCGCCGTTGCGTCGGCTTTTATCGGCCTCGTCGCCGAGAGCCGGGCGGGATGGCGCGAGAGCGATTTTCGGCAATTGCTGCCGCGGGTAAGCGGCGAGCCTTGGGATGAACTGCGCTTTGCAGCGCTGCGTCGCCTGTTCCGCGGCCAGATGCGCCAGCGTGGCGATCTCGCGCAGTGGGATTTCAACCACCCCCAGATGCGGGCTGCCGCCCGCTCACGCCTCGCGGCGCTGCGTCTCTCGAGGCCGCAATTGCACCTGTTGATCGCCGATCACCTTCTGACGCTGGCGTCGGACGACCCGCTGCGCATCACTGAAACCATGGTTCACCTGCTGGCGAGCAAGGACGACCTCCGCGCTGCCCAATACTATGGCGATTCATCGTTGAGCGAGGCAGAGGTGCAAGGCGCCACGCGCGCGCTCGCCGATACTGTGATCGCGCCGCCGGCCGGAACTCCGGCGAGTGCAGCGCGAGACATATGTCGTTTGCTTGACACCCCCGATAGTTCTGTCCGCGCACTTGTGGCCGAGCGTTTCCTCTTCAATCTCGGCGACGCTATTGAACAACACGTCTCCCTCGATGCCCGCTTGATCGTCTTGAACTCGACCGAACGAGCGTTCGAGCAAATGCTTCGCACCGACCCCGGCAACGCCGGCTGGCAGCGCAGTCTGTCGGTGTCGTACGAGAAGGCTGGCGACGTGCTGATGGCGCAGGGCAATCTGCCGGAGGCGCTGAAATCCCTCCGTGACGGGCTGGCGATCAGTGACCGGCTGGCGCGCGCCGACCCCGACAACGCCGGCTGGCAGCGCGATCTGTCGGTGTCCCACGACCGTGTCGGCGACGTGCTGGTGGCGCAGGGCAATCTGCCCGAGGCGCTGAAATCCTTCCGCGACGGGTTGACGATCAGAGACCGGCTGGCCCGCGCCGATCCTGGCAACGCCGGCTGGCAGCGCGGTCTGTCGGTGTCCTACGATCGTGTCGGCGACGTGCTGGTGGCGCAAGGCAATCTGCCCGAGGCGCTGAAATCCTTCCGCGACCAGCTCGCGATTGCCGACCGGCTGGCGCGCGCCGACCCCGACAACGCCGGCTGGCAGCGCGATCTGTCGGTGTCCCACGACCGTGTCGGCGACGTGCTGGTGGCGCAAGGCAATCTGCCCGAGGCGCTGAAATCCTTCCGCGACGGGCTGGCGATCAGAGACCAGCTGGCGCGCGCCGATCCCGACAACGCCGGCTGGCAGCGCGGTCTATCGGTGTCCCACGATCGTGTCGGCGACGTACTGGTGGCGCAAGGCAATCTGCCTGAGGCGCTGAAATCCTTCCGCGACCAGCTCGCGATTGCCGACCGGCTGGCGCGCGCCGACCCCGACAACGCCGGCTGGCAGCGCGATCTGTCGGTGTCCCACGCCAAGGTTGGCGACGTGCTGATGGCGCAGGGCAATCTGCCCGAGGCGCTGAAATCCTTCCGCGACGGGCTGGCGATCAGAGAGCGGCTGGCGCGTGCCGACCCCGGCAACGCCGCCTGGCAGCGCGGTCTGTCGGTGTCGCACGATCGTATCGGCGACGTGCTGATGGCGCAGGGCAATCTGCCCGAGGCGCTGAAATCCTTCCGGGACCAGCTCGCGATTGCCGACCGGCTGGCGCGCGAGGACCCCGGCAACGCCGGCTGGCAGCGCGATCTGTCGGTGTCGTACGAGAAGGTCGGCGACGTGCTGATGGCGCAGGGCAATCTGCCCGAGGCCCTGAATTCCTTCCGCGACGGGCTGGCGATCAGAGACCGGCTGGCGCGCGCCGACCCCGGCAACGCCGGCTGGCAGCGCGGTCTGTCGGTGTCCTACGATTGTATCGGCGACGTGCTGGAGGCGCAGGGCAATCTGCCCGAGGCCCTGAAATCCTTCCGCGACGGGCTGGCGATCAGAGACCGGCTGGCGCGCGCCGAACCCGGCAACGCCGGCTGGCAGCGCGATCTGTCGGTGTCGTACGATCGTATCGGCAACGTGCTGGAGGCGCAGGGCCATCTGCCCGAGGCGCTGAAATCCTTCCAAGACGGGCTGGCGATTGCCGACCGGCTGGCACGCGCCGACCCCGGCAACGCCGACTGGCAGCGCAGTCTTGCCGTGAGCCATGGGCATCTTGCCGACGTGTATCGTCGATCCAATGATCCCGACAACGCGCTGGTTGCGCTGCGGCAGGGACAAGCAGTCATGAAGCGGGTGGTAAAGCTCTCGCCGGACAATGCCGGCTGGAAGGACGATCTGGGCTGGTTCAACGAACAGATTGCGGCTTTGGCGAAATAATCGATCCGCGCATCTGGAAGGGAGCTGGGAGAGCAGCGACACCTGGCGCAGGTCCTCGACGATCTGATTGGCCGCCGCCCCGACCTTCCGGATCGCTACCCCCCAACCGATGCCAGTCAGAGACCACATTCGCGTGCAACTCCGTTGGGAGAGCCGGCATCAGACTAGTTGCACGATAAAGATGTATTTGATATGCATGTGTAGTATGTTTGCTATGCATGCGCGATATATTTGTGCGATGTCGGCGCCGCCAAAATGGCGGCGATCAGAAAAATCGAGTACAGGGGGAATGAAATGGCCGAATTACTCGAGACATTCCCGCCAGCGGAGATGGCCGCGGCGCTGGCCGCGGATGCCGGCAAGAAAGCCAATCTCGACATCGTTCACATACTCATTCGCGGCTTTTTATGCACGCCCTTTCTGGCCTATGGCGCCTGTGTGACATTCTCCATGGTCGCCGCTGGCGTACCGCTCGGCGCGGCCGGACTTATCTTCCCGGCTGGCTACGTCACGCTGAACTTCCTCGGCCTGGAGATGGTGACCGGCAGCTTCGCGACGATGCCCATGGGCGTGTACGCCGGGACGGTCACGCCATTTCAGTTGGTTCGCAACTGGATCTGGACTGCGGCGGGCGACCTGCTCGGAGGCGTATTCTTTGCCTGGCTGCTCTGGTTCTCATACACCAACGGTGGGTTGATCGCGCCGAACCCGCTGCTCACCAACATCGCTCACATCGCCGAGCATAAGGTCGCGTATAGCCAGTACGGCGCCCTTGGCTGGTGTGCCGCCATTGGCATGGGCCTCCTTTGTAACTGGCTGGTGAGCCTCGGGTCCGTCATGTCCAAAGCCACGCGCAGCACTGTGGGCCGGTTGCTGCTGATGTGGATACCGATAGGGATGTTCTTTGCGCTCGGCTTCGAGCACACCGTGGTCAACATGTGGCTCATCCCGACCGGCATCCTCGCGGGTGCCCATGTGAGCCTCTACGACTGGTGGGTGTGGAATCAGATCCCGGTCACCATCGGCAATATCCTGGGTGCGGCGGTGTTTAACGGCACCCTGTGGTACTACACTCATACTATGCAGAAATAACAGCGGCGACCCACTCGCGCGACCCGCTCGGGCGTAAGACTGTGAGGGCGTGGCAGACGGCATTGCAATGACGATCAGGGGCAGTCCCACATGGCGTTAGACACGATCGATCTGATCGGGGCCGTGCCGGGGAACGCTGACCGCCACCCGCACGAGAAGCCCGATGGTTCCCAGGAATTTGCGGGTGCGGATGGTCATGACGGAAATGTGCAACTCCTGGCCGGGGGGGCGCCTTGCGCGCGGGAAGGGGCGGACTGTACGCGGGAGGGGGCGGACTGTAAGAGGCGCGCCAATTCAATCAAGCGCAGCTTAGATGACCGCATGTTCTTTGGGATGGGGTACGAACACATGGTGGTCAACCAGTTCAACATCCCGACTGCGATGCTCTTCGGTGCCCCGATTACGCAGTACGACTTCTGGGTCGGAAACCAGCTCCCGGTGACGATCGGCAATTTCCTCGGTGGGTTCTTGTTCACCGGCGCCGCACTCGGTTATGTCTTCTACACGAAGCCCGGGAAGTGACAGCCGGCATTGCAATGACGATCAGGGGCGGCGCTCTACGCGCCTGGTCGATCAATTTCATCGGCCGATCAACTATTTGCGCATCTCGGTTAACGACCGCCGCACCGGCAATTAAAATACCCAGCAAATAAATATACCTTTTGTAGGAGGAAGCCGTGGAAAATCCAGTTGTCGAGGTTGATGTGACGGCCGGTCCGCAGGGCAACCCCAGGGTTCTGTGGATATCGTTCCTGGCGTTTTCGCTCGGTTTTGCGGTTTGGGGAATGTTTTCCGCACTCGCCCCCTTCCTGATAAAGTGGTACGACTTCAGCGCCACCCAGGTGCTCGTCCTGACTGCGATGGAGCCCTTTTTCGCGGCCGCCGTCAGCATCCCGATCGGCATCTGGACGGACAAGTTCGGCGGCCGGACGGTTTTCACGCTTTTGCTTCTGAGCCTCACCATTGTCCTGTTTTCCGGGCTCTTCGCCCAGGGCTACTACGCCTTTCTGCTTCTGGGGTCGCTGCTCGGACTCGGAGGCGCGAGCTTCGTGGTCGGCAACGCTCATGTATCGTCCTGGTACCCCAAATCGAAGCAGGGTACAGCCCTTGGCATCTTTGCTATGGGCAATATCGGAATCACGGTCGGCATGATGACCGTCACTTTCCTGGTTACCCGCGTCCTGCACGGCCCGGACGGCTGGCGTCTGATATTCCCGATCTTCGCCATTTCCACACTGTTGATGGCGCTGGTCTACTGGTTTTTTACGTCCGATTCGCCGCACAATCAGCACAAAGGCGATTCGGTGCGTGAAATCGTCGCCGTGTACCGTTCGGGCGTGTTGGTATGGCTGGTGCCCTACCTTTACTGGGCGTCCTTCGGCACGCTCACCTTCTTCGCGTCGGCGATGCCGATCTATCTGCTCGACCAGTGGCATGTGGATGCCGCCCAAGCGTCGATGTTATACACCCCGCTCTTGGTGGTCTGCGTCGCCATCACCAGGCCGCTGGGCGGCTGGCTGGCCGACCGTTTCGATCCCCTGAAAATCCTGAGCCAGCTGTTCGGCATTATGGTCGTTATGGCCGTGGTCGTGACCATGCAGATTTCATTGCAAGTCGAGCTGTTCGCCATTTATGGGCTAGCGCTGCTGTCCGGCGCCGCCGCGGCAGCGGTCGTCAAGCTGATCCCGGTCTACTTCCGACACGTCGGCGCGGTCAGCGGGCTGGCCAAGGCCGCCGGCGCGGCCTGCGGCTTCACCATGACGGTCACCCTGGCCGCCAGCAAGCATCTTCTGGGCAGCTACACCTTCGGCTTTGCCATCTGGGCGCTGATGAACGGCGCCGCGTTCTACATCGCGCTTTCGCGCGTCGGCTTCAGGCATGCAAAACCGTACATTGAAGCCATTCCTTCGAGTGACGCCACCGATGCGATACCGGTCTATTCAAACATCGCTACCGCCAAACTCAGCGAGAGGCTCAGGTGAAGAAGTCAGTGCTGACATCGTTAGCTGGGCTGTGCGTGCTTGGCGCCGCAATCATCGTATGGCTCACAATGCCGGCACCCGCCGCGTCAACTCAGGCTGCGCCGCTATCGCCGATGCAGGAGAAGGCGCTGAAGCCGAAGGACACGTTTAAGGAATGTGCGAATTGCCCGGAGATGATGGTGGTGCCGGCCGGGAGCTTCACGATGGGATCGCCGGCAAGCGAGCCGGAGCGTTCTGCCGACGAAGGCCCACAACATATGGTCACGATTGCTCGACAATTTGCAGTCGGCCGGTTTGAGGTGACCTTCGACGAATGGGGTGCGTGCGCGGCCGATGGCGGCTGCAACGGCTACAACCCCTCCGATGAACGCTGGGGCCGTGGCCGCCGACCGGTGATCAACGTTTCCTGGGACGATGCCAACGCTTACGTCGCTTGGCTGTCGAAAAAGACCGGCAAGCCGTATCGGCTGCTCTCGGGGGCCGAATACGAGTATGCGACACGCGCCGGGACACAGACGGCCTATCCCTGGGGCAATGCCATCGGCACAAACAATGCCAACTGCCACGCCTGTGGCAGCCAATGGGACGCCAAGCAAACCGCGCCGGTTGGCTCGTTTGCCGCTAACGGGTTCGGTCTCTACGACATGGTGGGCAATGTCCGGGAGTGGACGGAGGATTGCTACCACGACACCTACAGTGGCGCGCCGACGGACGGCTCGGCTTGGATCAAGGGCGGTAACTGTTATGACCGTGTCGTGCGCGGCGGGTCCTTTCTCCTCGCTCCTGGCTTCCTCCGCTCGGCGAGCCGCTACTGGTTCACCACCGACTACCGGCTCAGATACCTTGGTTTCCGGGTCGCTCGGACGCTTGCACCCTAAATCTTTGTTCCTTTGCCTCTTGTGACTGATTTCTCTTGTCTCTTTGGAGTTTGGGGGCGAAGCTCCAATTTTTTGGAGAGCACGCCATGAACGCCCATCTCAAGCGCACCGGTCCGGCCATCGAAGTCCACTACCAATTCCTGCCTCTCGAAGGCAAGCGCGTCGTCTTCGCGAACACAATCTGCGTCCCTAGTGCGACGTAAGGGATGGAGCGGCCGTTCAGCTCGCTTCATCGCGCGGCATCGCGGCGAAGCGAACGCGCGTAATCGAACGCGGCCTTTACGGCTTCCTTGAGTTGGACGCGCTGCACGTCCTCCGGCGTAGCGGGATCGTGCGCTGCTCGCCCGTGCTCCTCGACGATCGCCGCTAATACCAAGCCGCAGAGTGGCTGACTCACGCTTGGGATTGAACTAAGCCGCTAGCGCGGCAATTGAGGAGGGATCGCAAAGGCAGCCTCCTGTCTGAGAGGATTGCGGGTTTTCGAAGCCCAACCCTTCAGACAGGAGTATTTCCAATGGCTGAGATCAGCCCTCTTCGCCGTCGCATGATAGAGGATATGACGGTCCGCAATCTGTCGCCGGCTACGCAACGATCCTACCTTGCCGCGGTATCGAAGTTGAGCCGATATTTCGATCGGTCCCCCGATTGTCTCGACCTGGAGGATATCCGCGCCTTTCAGGTACACTTGGTAGCGATCGGGATATCCTGGCCGGCGCTGAATCAGATCGTGTGTGCGCTGCGGTTTTTCTACGGTGTGACGCTCGGCCATGACGCCATTCCGGAGCGCATCAGCTATGCGCGCCAGCCGCACAAGCTGCCGGTCGTGCTGAGCGCCGACGAGGTCGTACGCTTCCTGGAGGCAATTCCAAGTCTCAAGAGCCGCACCGCACTGACGACGGTCTATGCCGCCGGACTGCGCGTGTCGGAGGTAGTTCTGCTGAAGATCACCGACATCGACAGCCAGCGGATGGTGATCCGGGTCGAGCAGGGCAAGGGCGGCAAGGACCGTTACGTCATGCTCTCTCCGCAGTTGTTGCGGATTCTCCGCAGCTATTGGCGGTTGGCCCGGCCGCAGCGCTGGATGTTCCCCGGCCGTGACGAGGACCGGCCGCTCGTGCCCAACGTGCTGCACGCCGCCTGCCGTTCGGCCCGCTCGGCGGCCGGCCTGAGCAAAGAGGTGACAGTGCACACGCTGCGGCACAGCTTCGCGACGCATCTGCTGGAGAACGGGGCCGACGTGCGCATCATCCAGGTGCTGCTCGGCCATGCCAGCCTGGCCAGCACGGCGCGCTACACCCAGGTCGCCACCAAGACCATCAGCAACACGCCAAGCCCGCTTGATCGGCTCCGCCTGCAGGTTGTGCCGCCCGGCTGAGCGGGCACCATGGCTCCGGTTCTGGAGGTGGCGGATGTCTTCCGCCGCCACGGCGAAGCGTTTCGGCAGGCCCGCGCCGGGCATCTCGGCTACGTCGAGCGGCGCGTCATGGGCGCCATCACGGCGTGCCGGACGGCGGCGCTCGGCGGTCACGTCGAGCAGTGCGATAATTGCGGCGCCACACGCATCGCCTACAACTCCTGCCGCAACCGCCATTGCCCCAAGTGCCAGGGGCTGGCACGCGCCGAATGGCTCGCGCATCGACAGGCCGAACTGCTGCCGGTGCCGTACTTCCACGTCGTCTTCACCCTGCCGACGCCGGCGGGCGAGATCGCCTTCCAGAACAAGGCCGCCGTCTATGCGATCCTTTTTCGCGCCGCCGCTGAGGCGCTCACCACCATCGCCGCCGACCCCAGGCATCTGGGCGCGCAAATCGGCGTCACCGCGGTGCTCCATACCTGGGGGCAGACCCTGCAACACCATCCGCACATTCATTGCGTGGTGCCAGGCGGCGGCCCCTCGCTCGACGGCACGCGCTGGATCGCTTGCCGCCGCGGCTTCTTCCTGCCCGTGCGCGTGCTCTCGCGCCTGTTTCGTCGACTGTTCCTGCAGAACCTGCAGGATGCATTCGACGCCGGCAAGCTGCGCTTCTTCGGCAAACTCGCCGGTATGGCCGAGCCCAAAGCCTTCGCCACCAGGCTCGACCAACTCAGGCGCATCGAATGGGTCGTCTATGCCAAGCCGCCGTTCGGTGGCCCCGAACAGGTGCTGGCCTATCTCGGCCGCTACACCCATCGCGTCGCCATCGCCAACAGCCGCCTGATCTCCCTATCTGACGGCAAGGTCCACTTCACCTGGAAAGACTATCGCCAAGACAGCAAGACCAAGCTGATGACGCTCGATGCCGACGAGTTCATCCGCCGTTTCCTGCTGCATGCCCTGCCGGATGGCTTCCACCGGATTCGCTACTACGGCTTCCTCGCCAATGGCCAACGTGGCGACAACCTCGCTCTCTGCCGCCGGTTGCTCGACGCCCATCACGCCATGGCCAATTCCGAGTTGTCGGACGGTCACGCCAAAGACGATCGACAGAACAAGACCAGTGACTTCCTCATCTGCCCCAATTGCGGCGGCACCATGCGGCGCATCGCAGCCGTGCCGCGCGCATCCACCTATCAGCCATTCTACTGTGATACGTCATGATCTCATCGCCGCCGATTTTCGTCATCACCGCCGCCGAGCTTGCTGCGCAACCTGTCGCCACCCCTACAGCCATGCCGATCGACTGCCTCAATCCCGACGCCAGAACTGGTCAACGCATAAACCTGACATGCTTCTCGCGCCCACTACCCGATCAGCAAGGTCGTCCTTGCCAAAACAACGCCTCGCATCAGTTACGCAGCTGTCGTCAGAGCAGCCTCGCCAGCATGCCATCGCCACTATCCCCATAGTGCCAAAACAAACCGCGGCTTCGTTCAATCCGGCTTCTATGAGGTCGTGCTCACGATCGCGTCCCGGGTGCCGGCGTACCAACGACCTCACAGAACCCTCAAGATTCCCAAATCAGATGAGAACTGATTCAAGTTGGCAAACGGAGGAGGTTTGCCATGGGTCAGGCGATTGGGGTTCGTGGGGATTTCAAAGCGGGCGAGGTCCGTCGGCTTGCAAAGCGGGCGCGGGATGTCGGTCAGGCGCGTCGGCTGCTGGCGATCGCTGCGGTGCTTGATGGTGCCTCGCGGGCAGAGGCGGCCAAGGTTGGCGGGATGGACCGCCAGACGCTTCGAGACTGGGTGATCCGCTTCAACGAGCACGGGCCCGACGGCTTGATTAACCTTCCTTCCCTAGGAGCGCCATCCAAGCTTGATGGAGAGCACCGGGCCTTTCTGGCGCGGATTGTAGATGAAGGCCCGATCCCGGCCATCCATGGCATGGTGCGCTGGCGAGCCTGCGATCTGATCATGCGGCTGCATGAGGAGTTCGGCATCTCGGTGTCGGACATACGGTCTATCGTGCTCTGAAAGACCTCGGCTTCGCACACCTCATACCGGCTCCAGAACAGCATGAATCGGCGTATTTATTATCGGAGAATGCGGTCGATGGGGGAGTTGTTTTCGGGATTTGAGGTGTGATTCGCTGTGACCATCTGATTCGGGAGGAGCAGATGGTCAAATGCAATAAAGCCGAGGTCCGGCGGCTCCAGACGGCGCTGCGATGGAAGCTCCCGTCGACGCAGCGAGAGCGCATCCAGATGGTGCTGCTGCGCGAGGGCGGAATGACGCAGCCGGCGATTGCGGCGGCCATGGGCGTTTCGCTGAGCACAGTAAACCGCGCGCATATGGCTTACGATGACGGGGGCATAAAGGCACTCAAGCCCAGGGCGAACGGCGGACGCAAGCGCGAGAACATGACCTTGGCCGAGGAAAAGACCTTGCTGGCGCGTTTTGCCCATGCTGCAGGAGCCGGCGAGTTGTTGAACATCCACGATCTCAAGACGGCTTACGAAGAGGCGATCGGGCACCCGACCAGTGACAGCACGGTGTACAATCTGCTGCATCGGCATGGCTGGCGTAAGCTGATGCCGCGTCCGTTCCATCCCAAGCGGAACCTTGCGGCGCAAGACGCCTTTAAAAAAACGGCTTTCGTGATGCTGTAAGGAAGGCCAAGCGGGCGGCGGCCAAGCGCGGTCGTCGCTTACGTGTCATGTTCGCCGACGAAGCGCGTTTCGGACGCATGAACCGCCCGCGGCCTTGCTGGGCTCCAACTGGTGTCAGACCCGAGGTCGCCGCGCAACTCATTCGCCAATACATCTACCTATACGGCGCGGTCTGCCCCAAGGATGGAAAGTGCGTCTATCTGATCATGCCCGCATCGGATACTGTCTGCTTCCAGATCTACCTCGACGTTCTATCCAGAAAGTACCGCAGGCAACACATTCTCCTGGTTCTCGACGGTGCCCCCAACCATCAGTGCGGCTTGCTCGCGGTCCCCGACAACATCTCGCTTCTGTTCCTGCCACCCTATTCGCCGGAGTTGAACCCGAAGGAGAACCTCTGGGACGAAATCCGCGAAAAGATATTCAAGAACCTCGCCCTCAAATCCATCAACGCCGTGCGTGCAAAACTCAGGGAGGCAGTTCTCTACATCGAGCGCAATCCAGAGCTCGTCAAATCCGTCACAGCTTTCCCTTACATTGCCAAGTCAATCTGATATGGAGGCGGTATCAGCGCCCGGCCCAGGGCCTACAAGCAGGATGCCGATGCGATCGCGGCATTTAAAAAAACTTCGGAGCCCGTGTCGAGGAAATCCGTCACGGCCTTGTGCCAGAAACGCCGGTAGAAGTTTGGTTCCAGGACGAGATGCGGGTCGGCCAGAAGAACAAGCTCAGCTATCGCTGGGCCAGAAAGGGATCGCGGCCTCGGGCCGCTCACGATCAACGCACCCAATCAACCTACCTGTTCGGTGCCGTGTCCCCTGAACTTGCAACCGGCGCCGCGTTGGTTCTTCCCTTCTGCAACAGCGAGGCCATGCAGCTTCATCTCGACGAGATCGCTACCAAGGTTACCCCCGGCGCCCACGCCATCATCATCCTCGATCAGGCCGGCTGGCACGGAGCAAAGCAGCTCAAGGTCCCTCGCAACATCTCGCTCCTGCCGTTGCCACCGCGCTCACCCGAACTCAACAGCCAGGAAAACATCTGGCAGTTCATGCGCCAGAATTGGCTCTCAAACCGCGTCTTCAAATCCTTCGACGATATCGTCGATCACTGCTGCTACGCCTGGAACACCCTCATTGATCAACCTTGGAAGATCATGTCCATCGCTCGTCGCGAATGGGCATTCATCGGTCAATCATCATGAGGTTTGGTATAAGTCATCCAAATCGTCGAGTTCGACCGCCCCCATCATGACCAGCGGAATCGTATCTGCAATGCCTTCAAGAGCCGCGGCGCTGCCGGGAAGTTCCGATGCTACGAGCCAATCGGTGGCAGCCCGCAGAGCTTCTTTGGTATCGTACTCGCCGAGCGGCATGCGTTACGGCGCCTCCACGGTTCGCGTCCGCTTTTCGGCTGCGCTGCGCTGGATCAGACTCCTGACAAGGCTCTGAATGAGCCCAACGAAGGTCGTCGCCCAAGCCAGCAGGGCCACGTAAACGAACACGCGAGCGATCGGGAGCAGAAAGTCCAAACTCATCGCGCGCACCATCTCGAAGGTGCAGGTAGCGTACATGCCGAGCGGAAAGACCAAGCCCCAATACTGAGGTTCGTACCTGAGCGGGAATTTCCTAT
This sequence comes from uncultured Alphaproteobacteria bacterium, assembly GCA_963722265.1. GTDB lineage: Bacteria > Pseudomonadota > Alphaproteobacteria > Rhizobiales > Xanthobacteraceae > Bradyrhizobium. The sequence goes on from CAVRKR010000010.1 coordinate 462,852, forward strand.
AGAGATGCCGCCAAACGACCAGGATGACGAGCATCGGGATCCACCAGGTTCCGGTCGCCCAAAAGAAGATCGTGAACCCCTTGAGAAACGGGAGCAGCGTCTCAAGGAAGGCCGCATCCGCGGTATTCTCAATCAAGAGCGAGCCGGCGAGCGTCGAGATGGCCATCGCTCCCATGTTGATCCAGTACGGGGACGAGAAATCGGCTGGCGAGAACTTGAAAAACGTGTAGCGATAGAAGATCAGCGAGATAATCCAGATGTACATCATCCCGCCCCACAACCACATCGACAGGGCGACGAAATTGATATGGAGGCGGACGGGCTGCTCGAAATGTCGCGAGAGGAGCGCGCTCAAGAGCGCCATTGATTGCGTCGCGACAACTGCAAGCAACCACGCCCCGGTAATCCCCCGATCGATCGTCGGCTTGGTTTCCTTGATCGTCAAGATAGTGAAAATCGCGTAGGTCAGGATGATCCAGAGGAAAAGACCAAAAATCCAGAGCGCCAAGGCGAGGTCATACGCGCCAGTGACTATCAGTTGATTTCCCATTACGCCCGTGGCAGCCACTGCAGAGAGGAATCCCGGCGCCGCCTGATGATCCGTCAAGTCGTCAACCAGTGCTCGGCGGTAGCGCAAGAGCCGCCACAAGGTGAGAATCCAGAGCAGCAAATACTGCCCCGCGTTCAGCCACAGGAGGACAGCGGCAATCGTATGTAACTCCGCGCGGTCCGCGGCGACGGAGACTATCCCGGTGGCCATGACCAAGGCGAAATAGGCCGGTGAGAGACCCCGGGCTCCTTCCGCCAGCCAGCTCATGAATGGGAAGCTTCGCATAAATTCGCCGGCGTCCCCGCGCATCACCCGCTGCCCGGCCTAGAGGCCACTCTCGACCAAGATATGTGGGCGAGAGATTATAGACACACCTACGACGCTGGAGCCCCTACAACTCGGCGAAAGTCTGTCGGCGACGCACAAGAATGGCGCTTGGGGGCCATGCATATCGAGGTCAAGCTATTCGCGCAAATCAATAAAGTTGATCTGCACCAGCGATGATCATAGTCGATCGACGCAATGCCACTCTCGTAAGTCAAGTTCCAATCGAGGTAGCTCATGAGACTTCTCTCCCTCGACCTTGGAATACTTGTTGGAAGTCGTTAACACGCTCTTTCACATTTGATCGATAGCCGACGAAATAATCCTTGCGAGTCAACAAGGAAACAGCTCTTGAGATGATTCTCATCGCCAGAGCATTGCCTCGTAGGCTGCATTTGATCTTCGCGTCTATCGTTTCTGATCACCTCCTGACAGAACGGTTGCTGATCACGAGCTGATAGGGCCGCCACAAGTACCAGAACGGGAACATTATCAGATGCACCAGCCGCGAGAACGGGAACAGGCCGATCACCACGAAACCGGTGAGCATGTGCAGCTTGACCGCCAAAGGCAAAGACGAGACGTACTGGGTCTGGGGATTTAAGCTCACCAGCGAGATAAGCCACGGTACGGCCGTGTCTACATACCAGTCGGCGCCCCAGCGGTAAACCAGCGAAACATAGATGCCGAGCGCCACCTGCACGAGCAGCGCTACCAGCAGCACCCCGTCCATCGGGCTGGTCACGGCGAGGATGCGCTCCGTGGTGAAGCGGCGCACGATCAGTACGCACATCCCGACCAGCGCGGCCAGACCGAACGCAAAGCCGACCATCTCGATCGTGTACAGGGCTGCCGGCGCAGATGTGATACTCGCCCACATGCCGGGCATAAGGAACCCTATCAGGTGCGCCAGCAAAACGACGACGATGCCGTAATGCCACGGCACCGAGCCCCAGAACAGACGACGGTTTTCCAGAAGCTGCGAGGACAGGGTGGAGTAGGAGAAGCGGTTGGTGCGGTAGCGGTAGACGCCGCCCGCGATCGCCACCACGATCGCCAGGTACGGAAAAACCGCAAACAGGACGATGTCATTCATAGCACGTGTCTCCTCACGCTCGCCAATCCAGCAGGTCGTCTGCGGCGACCTCCGCGAGTGGCTTGAAAACCTTGAAATGTTGACGCCCGGCTTGGGTCCAGAACACGACGTGCGTTTCGACCGGCGGGCAGCCGGGATCGGAACAGGGGAGCTCCGACACCATGATGGCTTCGTCGTCGTCGAGCCTGAATCGCTCGCGCGTCCAGCCAAGAACGCGTTCCTGCTCGGCAGAGCGGTCGGCTCGTTTCTTCGTCATGCCTTCATGCAGCAAAAGACGCAGCGCGTCGAGCGCCTGATGGTAGGGGTGCTGGCGTTTTTCGACGTTCTCGACGTCGTAATCTTCGCTCATCGCCAGCAGGAAGCCACCTTCAAGCATATCATCGCCCTCGTCCGCGCCTTTGAGCTGCTTGCGGTCATCGCCCTGGCTCTCGCCATTGAGCTGCTTGCGTGCTTCTATTTTGCCCTGGCTCTTGGCTTTGAGCTGCTTGCGTACTTCGCGCTCGTCGATCTTCGCGCGCTCTATGCCGGTGTCGCCGTCGATATCAGCCGGTCCGTGTTGGTGGGCTTCGGATTCTGGCTTGGTCGTCATGCGCTCGAGCGCCGGCAGCAGCCCCCGGCTCAGCAGGTCGTCGATGTCCTCGCTCTTGCTCTGGGCAGCGAAGCTCAGCACGATCGACAGCCGGTCGGGAATTTCGTTGGCGCTCGCTTCGAATCCCTCGGCGCGATAACTCTTCTTGAGCTCGACCAGGAAGGCGCTGCGTTTGTAGTTCTCGCCGAACAGCTGATAACCCACATACGGATGGCAGATCGAGTTCAGGTCAAAAAAACCGCTGTAAACCTCCTGAAGCTTGCCGAGCGAGTTCTCCTCGGCGAAGCCGCGGAAGCTCTCCAGCAAGGTGGCCGCCTGCGGTTGCGCCGCGCGGATCAGCGCGGCGCATTCGGCCGTCTTGCGTGCTAGTTCCGGGGCGGGATAATCGAGGATGTCTGCGAACAGCTCCAAGACCTTGGCGCGGTGCGAATATAAGACATCTGCGCGGTGCGAAAAGCAACTCATGGTCCTCTATCGAGATTGGTGTGACAGCTGGCGCCGACCTCGCCCTTGCGAGTCGGGTAGTTGCGCGAGATCGGATCGAGCACCGGAAACACAAACTCGACCGCCGTCTCGCGCTCCGCGGTGCGAAAAGCGGCTCATGGTCCTCTAGCGGGATCGGTGTGAAAGCCGACACCGACCGCGCCTTTGCGAACCGGGTAGTTGCGCGAGATCGGATCGAGTACCGGAAACAGAGACTCGACCGCCGTCTCGCGCTCCATAGCCGGAACCACGAAGCGCTCTTCGAAGGTGGGCAGCGAGGTGAGCCGCCAGATCGCCTCTACCTCGGCCGGAGTAGTCTTGCCTTCGGCGAGCGCCCTTTCCACCTCTTCCGCAGGTATATCCTTGACCTTCTTCGAGCGCATGTATACGCGCACCGCGACCAGCTTGCGATAGACGTCGCGGATGATCTCTTCATTGCCCCCCGACAACAGGCTCGCCATATAGCGCAGCGGGATGCGCGATCTTTCGAGCGAACTCATCAACGGCCCCAATCTTGCTTCCGCGGCCACGTTGTCGTACACGCCATTTTCTACTTTGGCGAGCACCGGACCCAGGGGCGGCACGTAGAAAAGCATGGGCAGGGTGCGGAACTCCGGATGCAGCGGCAGCGCGAGTCCCCACTTCTTGACGAACTGGTAGACGGGCGACTTTTGCGCCGCCTCGATCTTCGAATCGGGAACCCCGCTCGCCTTGGCGGCCGCGATCACCTTCGGGTCGAAGGGGTCCTTGATGCAGTCGCGCTGCGCCTGCACCAGCTGGTCTTGCGGCGCCATAGCCGCCGCCTCGATTGCATCTGCGTCGTAGAGCACCAGGCCGATATAACGGATACGCCCCACGCATGAGTGGAAGCAGGCTGGAGGCTGCCCGCTTTCGAGGCGCGGATAGCACAGGATGCACTTCTCCGCCTTGCCGGTCGACCAGTTGAAGTAAGTTTTCTTGTAGGGGCAACCCGAGATGCACATGCGCCAAGCGCGGCATCGCTCCTGACTGACCAGCACCACGCCGTCCTCGCCGCGCTTATAGATCGCCCCTTGCGGGCAGGCCGCCACGCAGCCCGGATTGAGACAATGGTTGCAGATGCGCGGCAGGTAGAAGAAGACGGTGCTGTTGATCTCGTTTATCTGGCGCATTTCCTCCTCGGTGGCGCCGTCGAGGTTCGGATCGTTGTTTGCGTAAACCTGCGAGCCACCCAGGTCGTCATCCCAGTTCGGCCCCGCCTCGATGGTGTCCATGTACTTGCCAGTAACCATCGAGATGGCGCGCGCGGTGGGCTGGTCGTCGCCTTCAGGTGCGTTGAAAAGGTTCTGGTAGTCGTAGGTCCAGGGTTCGAAATAGTCGTCGAGCGTGGGCAGATAGGGATTATAGAAGATGTTAGTTAGCGTTCCCCATTTCCCCTGCAGGCGCAGCCGCAGCTTCTTCTGCCTCTTCCCGTCGACCACCCAGCCGCCGCGGTATTTGTTCTGGTCCTCCCAACGTGTCGGGTATCCCGTGCCCGGCTTGGTTTCCACGTTGTTCCAGTACATGTACTCGGTGCCCTTGCGGTCGGTCCAGATGTTCTTGCACGCGATGGTGCAGGTGTGGCAGCCGATGCATTTATCCAGGTGAAAGACCATCGAAACTTGAGATCGGATTTCCATGTGTAGTTCTCCTTCGTTCCTATGGCTTTGTGCCTATGCCTTAGTTCCTATGCCTTGCCGTTCCCGGCGGCTGTACTATGCGCGGGCGGTTCCGGCGCTTCGCCGTTCCCCGACTTGCGCGCGCGCGACGCAAGCGTTGCTCGCGCGGCAGCCACCGCAAGCCCGTCGCCCATGCCGGCCAGGACTGGATCGGATGACCCGCATCCCGCTGTCGCCGGGGTATCGCGCACGGACACCACGCAGACCTCGAACTCAAGCACCATCCCGGCGAGTGGGTGATTGGTATCGACCACCACGAAGCCGTTATCTTCGTCGACCTCGGTGACCATCACGTTCTCCACGCGGCGGTCGTCCTCGCTATGCGCGAGAAAAACCATCCCCGGTTCAATTTGGTCCACGCCACCAAACGTCTCGACGGGCACCCGCTGCTGCAACGCTTTGTCGCGCTCGCCGTAAGCATCTTCGGGCGGCAGGGTCACCACGAAGCGCTCGCCCTCCACCTTGCCCTCGAGGGCCCGTTCGAGGCCGGGCAGCAGCCGCCCGCTGCCGTGCCGATACGCCAGCGGCTCGTCGCCCCAGACCGCCGAACGGATGTGACGGATCGTGCCGTTGGTGCGCAGCGTGTAGTTGATGGTCACATACTTTCCAGCGCTGATTTGCGCCGGCGCGCCGAATTGCGTCGGCGCTAGTTCCTGCTCATGCTCATGCTCATGCTCATGCTCATGCTCATGCTCATGCTCATGCGTCGGGGGACTACCTACCATTCCAGCTTCTCCATTTTGCGCACGACGACATGGGTATCGCGCGTAAAGATCCCGGTTGGGCCCCAGTAGTTGAAGCCGTAAGTGAACTGAGCGTAGCCGCCCGCCAGAAACACTGGGTTGATGCGGGTACGCGTCAGGCTGTTGTGTCCGCCGGCCCGTTTCCCGCGCTCCTGCGATTTCGGGATGTAAACCGTGCGCTCGACCGCGTGATAGTACATGCAAGTGCCCGGCTGGATCCGGCGGCTCACATTGGCGCGGGTCACTACCACGCCGTTGTCATTGTAGACCTCGACCCAGTCGTTATCCTCGATGCCTACCTTCGCGGCGTCTCTGTCATTGATCCACACAGGATCCATGCCGCGCGACAGCATCAACATGCGGTGGTTGTCCTTGTAGGTGGAGTGGATGTTCCATTTGCCGTGCGGCGTGATGTAGTTCAACACAAGGGAGCGGTCATCGACCCGGCTTTTCACGATGTCCCCGGTCTTGCGCGGCTCGAGCTTGGGCTTGTAGGTCGTTATGTGCTCGCCGAAGTCGAGGTACCAGGGGTGGTCGATGTACAGCGTTTGGCGGCCGGTGAGCGTACGCCAGGGCACCAGGCGCTCGACTTGCATGCACCAGGCGGAGTAGGCGCGGCCGTCGTTCGTCATGCCGCTCCAGCACGGGCTGGTGAGCAGGCGCCTCGGCTGGCGCGTGATGTCACCGAAGTTCATTACGACGGCGCGCGTGGGTTCGGCGATGTCGACAAGCGGGAGGCCGACGCGCTCCTCTTCATGATGGAAGGCCTCCCAGCAAACCTCGCCGTTGGTCTCGGGCGCGGTCAGCAGCAGCGTGTTGCACGCGTCCAGCACGTCCTCGAGACTCGGATAACGTTTGCCGCCCCACTCGACGCAACGCATGTGCCTCGGGTCGGGCATCGGCATAACGGGATTCTCGAGCATTTGGTCGTACTGCTTCTTGATCGGCCACACCACGCCGTTAGCAGAGAGGCCGTCTTCGCGCGCCATCGGCCCGAACGAGATGAATTTGTTGTACAGGTTCGCGAAGTCGCGCTCGACCACCCGCAGATGCGGCATGGTCTTGCCCGGCACTGGCTCGCACTCGCCCTCGGCCCAGTCGAGGACCTCCGGCTGCCCCAGTTCGTCAGGCGTGTCGTGCATGAGCGGCGTGGCGACCAGGTCTCGCACCGGCTTGGGAAAGGCGAGCGGTGACAGTTCGCTCACCTTTTTCGCGAGCAGCTTGAAAATCTCCCAGTCCGTTTTGGATTCCCACACTGGCGGCACCGCAGCCCCGAGGTTATGTATGAACGAGTGTAGGTCGGTCGAGTTGAGGTCGTTCTTCTCGTACCAGAAGGCCGACGGGAGCACGATGTCGGAGTAGAGCGCCGAGGTATCCATGCGGAAATTGATGTCAACCACTAGGTCAAACTTTCCGCGCGGCGCCGTTTCACGGTACTTCACCGTACGCGTCTTGCCCTTGGCGCGCTCGTCGGCGATGGCGTTGTCGTGCGTCCCGAGGTAATGGCGCAGGAAGAACTCGGCCCCCTTGGCGCTCGACTGGATGGCGTTGCCGCGCCAGATGAACCACAACCGGGGCCAGTTCTCCTCGGCATCGGGATCCTCTATCGCAAAGCTCAGCTTCTTGTTCTTGAGCTGCTCGACGACGCGCCCAATGATCTCGCTTTCGGTCTTCGCGCCGGCGCGCTCGGCCTCGGTCACGATGTCGAGCGGATTGCGATTGAAGTGCGGGGCCGTAGGCATCCAGCCCAAGCGCATCGCCTTTGCCTCGAGGTCGATAGCATGGCCCTTGGCCCAGCGCGGCTTTGGACTCGTCAGGCCGTACTCGGTGAACTCCCTCTCGTAGCGCCACTGACAGCTATTGCCGTAATGCCAGGTCGGCGACTGGATGAGCCGCGGCGGCTTGGTCCAGTCGCGGGCGAAGGCGATCGTGCCCCAGGGTCCAAGGGGGGCAAGCTTTTCCTGGCCGACGTAGTGGTTCATCCCGCCGCCGTTTACTCCACAGCAGCCGCACAGGATCAGCGCGGTGATGGCCGAGCGGTAGATGAGATTGTTGTAGTACCAGTGGTTAGCGCTGGCCCCCACGATAACCATGGACTTGCCGTTAGTGAGCTCCGCGTTGGTGGCAAACTCGCGCGCAAGCCTTATCGCCGTATCGCGGCCGATGCCGGTGTGGCGCTCCTGCCACGCCGGCGTGAACATCGCGTCCGCGTCGTCGTAGCTCGACGGGTAGGCGCCCTCGAGGCCGCGGCCCACGCCGCACTGGGCCATCAGCAGGTCGAAAGCGGTGGTTACCAATACCTCGCCTTCGTCGGTGGCTATGCGCCGCACCGGCACGCCGCGCACGACGATGGGCGTTGCACCGTCCGGCGCTCCCTCGGCGAAATCGTCGAACTCCACCTGGACCACAGCATCAGATTTATCGATGAAGCTCAGCACAGGATCGATGGGGCTGTTGTCCAGGGCGTCCTCCGAGGACAGATTCCACTTGCCTTTCTCGGTACCCCAGCGATCACCGACCTGGCCCTTGGGCATACGCGGCTCGCCGCTCTTGGCGTCGAGTACCAACATTTTCCAGTCGCCGTTTTCGACGCCTTGGTAGCGCGCCAGGCGCTTGGCGCGCAGCAGCTGCCCTGCGCGATAACCCTTCTCAGTACTGGCCCGCTCGCGGACCAGTTCCACGAGGAACGGTTGATCGGTGTAACGCTTGACGTAATCGACGAAATAAGGGACTTGGCGGTCGACGTAGAACTCCTTGAGGATGACATGATTGACCGCCATCCATAGCGCGGCGTCCTGTCCCGCCTGGATCGGGATCCACTCGTCGCAGTACTTGGCGATTTGGCTGAAGTCCGGCGAGAGGACCACGAACTTGGTGCCCTCGGTGCGCGCCTCCGCGATGAAGTGCACGTCCGGGGTGCGGGTCATGTTCAGGTTCGCCGCCATCGAGACGACGAACTTACTGTTGTACCAATCCGCGCTTTCGCACACGTCGGTCTGGTCGCCCCAAACTTCCGGGAATGAGGTTGGCAGGTCGGCGTACCAGTCGTAGAAGCTCATGTTCACGCCGCCGAAGAGCTGCAGATAGCGCGAACCCGCCGCATAGGAGAAAAACGACATCGCCGGAATCGGCGAGAAACCCATCACCCGGTCCGGTCCATACTTACGCGCCGTGTATAGCTGGGCAGCGGCGATCAACTCCACCACGTCGTCCCATTTGGCGCGGCGGAAACCGCCTTTGCCGCGCGCCTTCTGGATGCGCGAACGCTTTTGTGGGTCCGAGATCAGCGCACCCCAGGCCTGCACCGGATTGGCATGCTGGCTTTTCGCTTCGTTCCACAGGTCGAGCAGCGGGCCGCGTACATATGGATATTTCACCCTGATCGGGCTGTAGACATACCAGGAGGCGGAGATGCCGCGCTGGCAGCCACGCGGCTCATAGGGTGGCAAACTGCGCTCGAGCAACGGGTAGTCGGTCTGCTGCATCTCCCAGGTGATAATCCCGTCCTTCACGTAGATCGCCCAGGAGCAGCCGCCGGTGCAGTTGACGCCGTGCGTGCTGCGTATGACGTTGTCGTGCGACCAGCGGTTGCGGTAGAACTCTTCCCACTTGCGCTCCTGCGGATTGACCAGGTCGAGTATCCAGCTCATCAGCGCCTCCTGTCAGCGTCTTTCCTAGGTGCGTTCGCGGGGCCGCGAGGCCTGTCCTTGTCGCTCACATTAAACCTGGCCTTCCAGCCGTCGTGGAACGGACCCTCAAACCAACCGCCGTGGTACGGACCCGAATGCCCGGTTGTGGGTGTGGCCATCATCGGACGCCGTACCCCGAATTTTAGCCGCTTCCGCCATCTGAAGCCCGCGACCGCAAACAGAACCACAACGCCCAGCACAGTCAGACCCGCGAGTTGCCATATCGCTTCCGCCGGGCGTTGGCTCAGCCCCGCCTGGGCGAGGAAGGAGACCACGCTCGCGCGCTCTTCGGTGGCGAGCGGGTGCTTCGACCATACGGCTTTCATGGTGGGCGTGGGCGTGCCGGCGACGAAGGCATCGACCGCAGCAGCTCCGCCGAAGCGCGCGACTACCGTGGTCAAGTCGGGCCCAAGCGCCCCGCCGCCCAGGGCTCCGATGCCGCCGGTGCTATGACAGGCCATGCACGGCGGCCCGCCGTTCTGAAAGCGCACAACGCCTGTGAACAGGTCTTTGCCGATCTTAGGGTCACCTCGGACGGCGGGTGCGCTCGCGGCCTCGGTTGCCAGCGCAGAGGGCTGCGCCGCTGCACCGGACGCGGTGCTTTCCAAATAAGCGAGGATGGCGTTGACGTCGGACTTGCTGAGCCCCACGTTGGGCATCTCCACGTCGTGGAACTGGTGCAGCAAGTTGACCGCATACGGGTCTTTCTTGGCGAGCATTGCATCTGGTGCTGCGATCCATTGCTCCAGCCATTCGCGCGGACGCCTCGCGGTGACGCCCTGCAGGTCGGGGCCAACGAGAGCGCCCTTGCCAATGGTGTGACAGGCGACGCAAGTTTTTTCCTGGAATAATTGTTTGCCCGCCTCCGCATCGGTTCCGGCAGCGTTCGCCACGGCCGGCAGCGCGGCCCATAAGGCTGCATTTGTCGCTAGCGCAACAATGGGCAGCAATCGCCATGACGCTCGGGGCTTCTCGCTCATGATCCCTCGTCCTCAGATCCACGTGATCGCTAGACTACAGACGCTTCCCGCTCATGATCCGTCGTTCTCAGATCCGCAATGATCGGCGACGGTAAATCAACGCTAATCCAGCGCTTGGAAAACTACAAGGGCGCCAACTCCACAAATACGTATTTTTTTCGCATCTTATCAACAACGGTCATCGAGGATCACGCCAGGCCTGAGTTGGCGCGCCAACGTGAGCAATATCGTTCACTAAGCAAACGCCGACCGCGGCATGATCAGCGCCGAGACCTTGGCCGAGCTCGAGGCCCGTCGGCTCCTGGAAATTCTCGGCGCGTGAGCGCACCGACAAGCTGGTGCGCGACGCAGATTGCAATTCCCGCTCAGCTACTTATTAGCAAATCGAACTGCATACGATGGGCGAGACACCGGAGCGAACCACGGTGGAACTGAAAATCTGCAAGCTCGAACCGCTTCCAAACGGCGTTCCATTTGCCGAAGCGCTTCGGTGGCGCTCGCCAGATGATGCAGCGGTTCCGGAAACAGCCGATCGTTGCGGCCCTTGGCTCCGCGTCGCGGCGCCGACGCGCGGACCGCCGCAACCGCCGCCCGCCGATTCAGTTCCGTCAGTGTCGTTGACATGCCGACCCTCCGAATCAGTCGGCTCCATCAATCACATTGAATCCCGGCGTGGAATCCTCAATCATGTACCGGAGTCAATTCGTCCCCACGGCCCAGGAGAATATCATGGCTAAGACGCAGTTGCCCGCGTTCGACCATGCGGGCCTTGGCAGCCCTGGTGTTGGCGACATCGAAGTGCCGCGACTGAAACTGCTTCAGGCATCGTCGCCCGAGCTTAGTGAATTCAACAACGCCAAGCAGGGCGAGTTTTGGCACAGCCTGATCGATGAACCTATCGGGTCGACTGTTCGCATTTGCCCAATTTACATCAACTGGCGCTTTATTCTGTGGCGTCCGAGGGAGGCAGGCGGCGGCATTCTTGCTCGAGCCGACGACGACAAGCATTGGACGCCCGCCGATTCCGAGTTTACGGTTAAGCTCAAGAGCGGTCACGAAGTGAAGTGGCGAACTGCCCGCACAGTGGCAGCATCGGGTCTTAATAAACGGGGCAGCTATAATCCGAGCGATCCTAATTCGCCGCCTGCTGCTACGCGCATGTATTCGATCGTATGTTCATTTCCGGATCGGCAAGATTTGCCGCCTGCGGTGGTGACATTGCAGCGGACGGCCATCAAGGCGGCGACCAAGTTGATCGGTCAATTGAAGGTCCTGCGCGCGCCCTCTTTTGGCGTGATTTTGGAAATGGCCTCGTTTAAAGACAAGTCGCCATCCGGCGAGTTCTATAACTACGTCTTTGAGATTTTTGGGCCGTTGGGGGACAAAACTTTCTATGAGGAGAATTTTGCGCAATACCGCTTTTTCATCGAGCATGGCCTCAAAGTGAAAGACCTGGAGGGTGCGCAAGAGGATTAGGCCAGTAGCACTGAGGAGAAGTTCCGTTGACCCTGATCGCTCTCACTGGACCTAGTACCTCTGCACAGTGATTTTGAGGCGAATTCCGCCGCTCCTGCTGGCATTTCGATTTTATGGAATGCTCGACGGCATGGAGCGCAACCAGCTCGATCAAGCTTCGGATGGCGGTGGAGATAACCGACGAGGTGTGGAAGGTCGACGCGGTCACTCCGCCACCAGCGCGCTCGGTTTGAACGGTAGGCGCAGCCGCCGCCACACATCGACCAGCGCTTCGGAGAGCGCGTCAATGAGCGCGTCGTCGTGATAAGGACTCGGCGTGATGCGCAGCCTTTCGATGCCCTTGGGCACTGTCGGGTAGTTGATCGGCTGGATGTAGACGCCGTGGTCGGCGAGGAGCAGATCGCTCGCCTGTTTGCAGCGCTCAGGATCGCCGACGAAGACTGGAACGATGTGGGTCGGGCTCAACATCACCGGCAGCCGCGCGTCGGAGAGCACGGCCTTGGTGCGCGCGGCGCGATCCTGGTGCCGTTCGCGCTCCCAGCTTGAGGATTTCAGGTGCCGGATAGCGGCGGTCGCCGCGGCGCAGACCGACGGCGGCAGCGCCGTGGTGAAGATGAAGCCGGGCGCATAGGAGCGCACGGCGTCGATCAGCGCGGATGAGGCGGCGATATAGCCGCCGAGGCAGCCGAACGCCTTGGCGAGCGTGCCTTCGATCACGTCGATGCGCCCTGTAGCGCCGTCGCGCTCGGCGATGCCGCCCCCGCGCGGCCCGTACATTCCGACCGCGTGCACCTCGTCCACATAGGTCATGGCGCCGTACTGCTCGGCGAGATCGCAGATAGCATTCACGTGCGCGACGTCGCCGTCCATCGAATAGAGACTCTCGAACACGATGAGCTTCGGCCGCATCGGAGCGGCCGCCGCGAGCAACTCTTGCAGATGCGCCATGTCGTTGTGGCGGAAAATCTGCTTCTCGCAGTGCGCCTGGCGCACGCCCTCGATCATCGAATTGTGGTTCCAGGCGTCCGACAGAATAAGGCAGTTCGGCATCAGCCGCGCCAGCGTGGAGATGCCGGTCTCGTTGGAAACATAACCGGAGGTAAAGACCAATGCGGCTTCCTTGCGGTGCAAATCGGCAAGCTCGCGCTCTAGCTCGACCAGCGGATGATTGTTGCCGGCGATGTTGCGGGTGCCGCCGGCGCCGGTGCCCATCCGGGTCGCGGTCTGCACCATGGCGTCGATGACCTTCGGATGCTGGCCCATGCCGAGGTAGTCGTTCGAGCACCAGATCACGACGTTCTTCGGCCCCGCCGGCGAATGCCAGGTGGCGTGCGGAAAGCGCCCGGCGATGCGTTCGAGGTCGGCGAACACGCGATAACGCCGCTCCAAATGCAGCCGATCGAGCGCGTCGGCAAAATAGGCGCGGTAATTGACGGGGTAGTTCGTCCGATTGATCATAGGGGCAGGTCTTTCCCGGCGGGCCGATGACGTTTAGCGGGGGACCGTTCCAGACTTGGATTCCCGACCGACGTCATTTGGAAAGCGATTAGGTCTTAGGCGGAAACGGTATGCGGCGGCTCAAAGTGGACGCAGACGGCACAGGATTGCTTCTCCTTCGGCTGCTCCTGATACTTCGCGGGTGACCTTGCGTAATCTTTGCTGGGCGCTGGCGCGCGTAACCGCCGTACCGGCGGCGGCGACAAACGCGAGCGCGGTGCTCGTGAGCCCCATGCGCCGTGACATATTCTGTGAACCCTCCTTGCCGTTGCTAATCGGTTGCCGTCCGGAAGGCTATTGGCCTTGGCCTGTTCCGGCAGCCTTCGGCAGCGGCACTGGGTTCTTCGAGAGCGTATCGAGATAGGCGATCACGTCGGCGCGCTGCTTCTCGCGCGGCAGGCCGGCGAAGGTCATGGACGTGCCGCGAACGTCGGCGCGCGGATCGGTCAGCCATTTGTTGAGCGCAGCGAAGGTCCATCTGCCGCCCTTGGCCTTCAAGGCGGCGCTGTAGTTAAAGCCCGCTTCCGAAGCCACTGGTCGATCGACGACACCGTAGAGGCCGGGCCCGATCTTGGGGCCTTGGCCTTCCTCGACGTTGTGGCAAATCTGACACTGCTTGGCGATCTGCGCGCCGCGTTCGGCGGAGGCGCTGGCAAGCAGGCTGTCGAGCGGCTGCCCGCCGACGGCCGCCGGCTGCTCCTGCTTGACGGCAGCTTCAGAGCTCGGTTTCGCTGCCTTGCCCGGGATGAACGTCGCGTCGACGAGATGTATCGTTTGCAGAAACAGTAAGGTTCCCAGCACCAGGCCGAGAATCTTGTTGATCCGAAATGAATCCATTACTGAATCACTCCCAGCGGTAACGGAGGGCCAAGGAAACCCTGGATTCCCCGGATGAACCCGAACGTCGGGTCGATGGTAGCGGTTTTCTCGGCTCCTCGATCTGCCCGGTCAACGCCCGTTTTGGTGATGCCGACGCGGCGCAGCCAACACATGCATATCAAATACATGTTTATCATGCAACGGTACGGCTGATGCCGACCGCTGCGGGCGGGGTTTTGCACCGCGAATGTGGTCTCTAACAGGCCATCGGTTGGGGGAAGCGATCCGGAAGGTCGGGGCGACCACAAGGCAACCGCAATCTCGCTGCTGGTCGTCCTTGGCGTGCGCCCGAACTCGACCTGACTGGCCGCCAACTCGAGTTCGGAGTACCAGCCGCGGTCGTTCCGTTCACCGTTGGTGCTCTCAAGTGGAGAGGCGCTGACGCCGGATTAGAGCACCACTCCGACTAGCAACGCGATAGCAAAAGCGGCTAACGACCTGATTACCTGCCGGCCTTGGATTGAGCGATAGCCTGCACAATTCAGCACCCATATGCCACCAGGCAACCAAGCAAGGAGAACATACGCAACGGCGGACCAGCGCCCGGAACGGATATAGCCCGGCTTGTTGTAGAGGGGTTGGCGAAGATCGCTCCAAACATAATAGGCGCCGCCGATTAGATACGAAATTATTATCGTGGCAATTATCTTCACGGCGCTGCCCGTTCCCTGGCTTCCCGCACGTCCACATTGTCACTAATCACCGATCTCCCGGCCGCGACGCGAGGGTGCTCCTTCTTGGCGGTCACGACCCGTCCGGGAGCACGAACATTTCGCCGTCGCTGACCTGATATTCCGCAAGGATATCCGGACTGGCTTCCGAATCTATCTTAACTTCTGCGTCGGGAAGGCACGCTTGGACAGCTCGGATCGCCTCGACTTTGTCGGGAATGGCGACGAGGAATAGTTCCTGGCGCGTTGCACGGCCGCCTCTGCCAGGCCTCACGGTGCTGATCTTCCAACCCTTTACCATGGCTTAGTATGACATAGGTTGTTGGGCGCGTACTCAAAAATCCGGTCCGGTAATTGCAGCCCGATCAATGTCCGCTTCGCTTACCCAAAAGCGACCCCATTTGCTGCGTTGCCGCGGATCGACGCGATGTGCCATTTTCGATCGTATCGCTCCGCGCCAAAATGGATGCTTGGTCGCATATTTTCTCTGTGACAATCGAATTGAACGCATTCCGATCGGTCGCGTTCAGATTGGCCGCGTCCCCTCGCCGACCATTCGTCATACCCAGGCCGGCGAGGCTGCGATTCTTGCCGACGTACGCTGTCAGCACTGAACTAGATTGACCGGGCGCTACGTCATCGCTGAGCTCGGAAAGGCCGCCCCGGCGCTGATGTGACCGACGTCGCCATCGCACTCAGTCTTGCGCTGATGCCGGAGAAAGTCGAATGTCGCCCGAAGTGAAATCGCGTCGCTTCCGCCGCCTTGGGCGGTCGATGAGACTGAAGCCCGCTTCATCGTCCGCAACGCCAACGGTCAGGCGCTCGCCGACGTCTGTTTCGAGGATGAACCCGCCGGCGCCCGGCGGCGAAGCTGCTCACGCGCGATAAAGCGCGGCGCATCGCCGCCAACATCGCCGGGTTGCCTGCCTGCGCTGGGTGCGCGATCTGCGGCTGATTTCGAACGTATCGCGCGTGACGAACGTCAGTCGATGGTAAAGCCAACACCCATTGAACCAGAGGCCCCGGAATTGTAAACGTGCGGCCTTCGCCCGAAGAGGCCATTTATGTCGGAAATTGCGCTGAACGTACTCGTTAACGTGTTGAGCCGCCCCGTCCATTTCCCGAAGGTTGGCCAGACTGGACGCCTCTTCATCGCGGAGCCACCAAGTCCATTCATAGCGCCAAGACTGGATATTCAGGGGAAGGACCCATCGGTCATCCAGAAGGAGATTATTTTCATCGAAGCGTCTGCGGCGGTCGGTAAGAGC
This sequence comes from uncultured Alphaproteobacteria bacterium, assembly GCA_963722265.1. Lineage (GTDB taxonomy): Bacteria > Pseudomonadota > Alphaproteobacteria > Rhizobiales > Xanthobacteraceae > Bradyrhizobium. The sequence continues at coordinate 478,794 of CAVRKR010000010.1, forward strand.
ACGTTGGCGAGACAGGTGTCGGCGACACTTAAGGCGCCGATCCTCGATCTGGCTAAAGTCCCTGTTTCGACCGGATCTCTCTACGCTCTGCTGACCGATCTGGAGGCCGCCGACAAAAGCGATCCCGTAGCCGCGTTCCATGAGGGCAAGATTCCAGTGATCATAGACGCTCTCGACGAAGGAAGGTTGTTGTCGGACGAGACGGGAATTCGAGTGTTTTCTCGTAACCACCGCCGAACTTTTGCTGAGCAACCGAAACGTCACCTCGAGGCCCAAGCTGGTCTTCTTGGCGAGATTCGAGTCGATCGAGTTGGCGCGGCAGCGGATTGAACTCACAGCGCCGGGAATTACACGCGCCACGGCCAAAGTCGAGTTCTTCGACAAGGAGGGAGCCTGCGAGCTAATCCAGGCGTATGCCGCGACGGCTGCCAAGCCCGGCTCACAATATCTGCAACACCCGGAACCCGCGCGAGATCTCATAGCCACCTACTTTGACGCAATCGAACAGACGCTTGGTTTGGCAGCGGGAGAACTGTGGCAGAACGAGCAAGGCAGGGTGTTCGCCGGCTACGCCCCGGTGCTTGCGGCGGTAGGATCCATCTTGGCCGAGATCGATGATTTCATCACTGTCACTAACAACCTCAAATCACACGGTGGCCGCGAGGCATGGGGCGTAATCGAGGCGGTTTTGTACGAGATACTGAGCCGCGAACAGGCCAAATTGTGGAAACTACTGAGCGCGCAATGCAAATCAACGCTGCCAGATGAAGTTTATGACGCCGAGGAGCAAATGGCGCTGCTCGCGCAGTATGTCGAGTCGAAGCCCCTGGAGGGCACAGGTCGGGTAGCGCTCCCGCTTGTCGACATGGGAAAATACAACGACATGGTCCGAACGTATCTGCCGCATCATCCGTTCATACGCCGGCACGAATTTGGAAACGCTGTACTAGGTTCGACTATAGTGGCGCGCGCCGTTTATCACGGCAGATCGATTTCTCAAGATCGCCTGATAAGCCTGTCGCGACAATGGCGTCAGTCAGCGCCAACGCGTACGCCGTCGCGTTGATCGTGCGAGGCATGACAGCTACTCCCAAAGTCGGTCGACGCGGCGGTCACTTATAATTTGGGCCTGGCAGTTCGGTATGATCGGTTCATTTCACTGATGGGAGTCGAATGAAGCGAAGGCGCAAACTCCTCTGCACACGGTTCCGGCGTGCGCCGAGGGCCACAGGCGACTATGACATGCGGCTGCGGCATGGCGGCTAATAGCAAACCAATGCTGCGCAAGAAAGCATCCGCAGTTCGCGGTTTCCGTCGGGGCAGCGCTCTAAAAGTGAGTTAAGGCAGCATTCGCCTTGGGCGCCCACAGGGGGCACCCCTGCGGCGATGCCGCCGTTCGGGGTTAGCCGCCGGTTACGCTCATATGCCGCGCCAGTGCCGGGCGCTTGTGGCGGCGGTCGATGATAAAATCGTGGCCCTTGGGCTTGCGCGAAATCGCCTCGTCGATGGCGGCGAAGAGGAGATCGTTGCTCTCGGACGCGCGCAGCGGCTTGCGCAGGTCCGCCGCATCCTCCTGGCCGAGACACATGTAGAGCGTACCGGTGCAGGTGACGCGCACGCGGTTGCACGATTCGCAGAAATTGTGGGTCATCGGCGTGATGAAACCGAGCATTCCGCCGGTCTCGGCAACGCGCACGTAGCGCGCGGGGCCGCCGCTACGGTAGTCGAGGTCTTCGAGCGTGTAGCGCTCGGCGAGCCGCGCCCGCACGATCGACAGCGGCAGATATTGATCGGGCCGATCCTCACCGGTCTCGCCGAGCGGCATCACCTCGATCAGGGTCAAATCCATGCCGCGTCCGTGCGCCCACTCGATCAGACGCGGGAACTCATCGTCGTTGACGCCCTTGAGCGCCACCGCGTTGATCTTGATCTTAAGGCCCGCTTCCTGCGCGGCGTCGATGCCGGCGAGGACCTGACTGAGCGATCCCCAACGGGTAATGGCGCGGAATTTGTCGGCATCGAGAGTATCGAGCGACACGTTGAGCCGACGTACGCCATACGCCCTAATCTCTTGCGCATATTTGCCGAGCTGCGAGCCGTTGGTGGTGAGCGTCAGCTCGTCGAGGTGGCCGGAGCGCAAGTAGCGCGACAGGGAGAAGAAGAGCGTCATGATTCCGCGGCGGACCAATGGCTCTCCGCCGGTGAGGCGAAGCTTTCGCACGCCGCGCTCAATGAACGCAGAGCACAGTCGATCGAGCTCTTCGAGCGTGAGCACGCCGGCCTTCGGCAGGAAGGTCATGTTCTCCGCCATGCAGTAGACGCAGCGGAAATCGCAGCGATCGGTCACGGAGACGCGCAGATAGGAAATCGCCCGCCCGAACGGATCGACCAAAGACGCCCGACCGGCGCGATTCAGCTCCGGCGCCGCTGCGCGATCGGTCAGCACGTTTTCGGACTGCACGCTTTCCATTGTTGGTCGGTTCCGGTCACGCAAGTTCCGACGACCCAAGCAGGGCCATGCTCAGATAGTCGCTTATCCTGCCGAATGAACCCCCGACCGTCAAGAACGACGCATTTCGCCAAACGCTCGGGCCGTCTCGCGCCTGCTGTTCACGCCGGCAAAGTTTTTAAACTTGAGTATGGTTGCGTCTCATGGGGATTTCCAGGTGTCGGTCTTCTCATCGCTCTCCGGCAGAAGCAAAAGCTGCCGAGGAGGCAAGGTGCAAATCTAGATGAACCCGAGTGACGACATTCCCGGCCGCAATCAAACCGTCTGACTCACTGCGCTTCGAGCGCGGGAAATTGACGGGCGATTGTTTCCGCGGACATCATCGTGGCCAGCGGCTTGGTGCCGTGCTTAAAGGCTGAACATATGACCGCACCGTCATCTCTTGTTCAATCAGAGAAAGATCTTGCAGCCCGGCTCTCGGCGATGCGCATTGTTTTTGCGCGAAACGCTTCGGCAACCGGTTCTTCAAACAACTCGCCGCATGTATCGCCGAACAGCTTTATCCAGCGTTCGCACATACATATGCGGCTCCATGCCGTCGAGCTTGTCGAGCCTGATGTGTGCAGCGACCGGATTGCGCTTGCATTGCCAGTCGATAGCATCACCGATAACCAGAACCGGTACATGGTCAAGACGAGGCTTGCATCTTAAACAGAGTCAAATATACTTCTTTAAGAAAATAACAGTACGTGACGCACTTGTAAGGTCCGTATCGAAGGGCCGCCAGGTGCTGGTTCGGGGACAGGGAGCGCGAGCGGCATGAAGATGTCGAAGGGCCAAATGGGCCGGCGGTTGCTGGAATTAGCGGTGGCCGGCGTAGCGCTGGTGGCGAGCGGGGCGGCATTCGCCGAATTGGGCCAGCCTGCGCCGTGGGAATACAAGCTTCAGGAAGCCGGCAGTCCGGTGATGGAGAGCATCACCTATTTCCATGACTGGCTGCTTATCGTCATCACGGTGATCACACTGTTCGTACTGGGGTTACTGGTCACGGTCGTCATCAAGTTCAACGCCAAGGCCAATCCGGTTCCTTCAAGGACGACGCACAATACTCTGATCGAAATAATCTGGACGCTCGGTCCGGTGTTGATCCTTTTGGCGATCGTGGTTCCGTCGTTCAAGCTGCTGTTCGAAGAGCTCGACATTCCCAAGGCCGACCTGACCATCAAGGCGACCGGCAAGCAGTGGTACTGGAGCTACGCCTATCCGGACAACGGCAAGTTCGAGTTCGATTCACTCCTGGCCCAGGACAAGCAGCCCCGGCTGCTCGGCGTCGACAACGAGCTGGTGGTGCCGGTGGACAAGGTGATCCGGGTGCAGACCACCGGCGCCGACGTCATTCATTCCTTTGCGGTGCCGGCGTTCGGCATCAAGATCGACGCGATCCCGGGCCGCCTCAACGAGACCTGGTTCAAGGCCACGAAGGTCGGCATGTATTACGGCCAGTGTTCGGAGCTGTGCGGCAAGAATCACGCCTTCATGCCGATCGCGGTGCGGGTCGTGAGCGATCAGGATTTTGCGGCCTGGGTCGAGACCGCGAAGAAGAAATTTGCAAGCGCCCCGGGCGATAGCTTCGCCTCGGCGGACGCAGCGCAGTAGGTATTCAAGGCTCTCCGCGCAAGGGACAAGGACGACGAGGACCGTCAGGTCCAAAAAGGACTGCAAGGCAGGATTTCAAAATGGCAACTTCCGCAGCGTCTTACACCGATCACGCCCATGACGATCACGCGCACGACCATCCGACGGGATGGCGGCGCTGGGTCTATTCGACCAACCACAAGGACATCGGCACGATGTACATCGTGTTTGCGATTATCGCCGGCGTCATCGGTGCGGCGATGTCGATCGCGATTCGCGCCGAGCTGATGTATCCCGGCATCCAGATCTTCCACGAAACCCATACCTATGACGTGTTCGTGACCTCGCATGGCCTGATCATGATCTTCTTCATGGTGATGCCGGCGATGATCGGCGGCTTCGGCAACTGGATGGTGCCACTGATGATCGGCGCGCCGGACATGGCTTTCCCGCGCATGAACAACATCTCGTTCTGGCTTTTGCCGGCATCGTTCGCGCTGCTCCTGACTTCCAGCTTCGTCGAGGGCGAACCGGGCGCCAACGGTGTCGGCACCGGCTGGACGCTGTATGCGCCGCTGTCGACGTCGGGTCATCCGGGGCCGGCGGTCGATTTCGCGATTTTGTCGATTCATCTGGCCGGCGCCTCGTCGATCCTGGGCGCCATCAATTTCATCACCACGATCTTCAACATGCGCGCGCCCGGCATGACGATGCACAAGATGCCGCTGTTCGTGTGGTCGATCCTGGTCACAGTGTTCCTGCTGCTGTTGTCGCTGCCGGTGCTCGCCGGTGCGATTACCATGCTGCTCACCGACCGCAATTTCGGCACCACCTTCTTCTCCGCTGAAGGCGGCGGCGATCCGGTGCTGTTCCAGCATTTGTTCTGGTTCTTCGGCCATCCCGAAGTCTACATCCTGATCGTGCCGGGCTTCGGCATGGTCAGCCAGATCGTCTCGACCTTCTCGAGGAAGCCTGTGTTCGGCTATCTCGGCATGGCCTATGCGATGGTCGCGATTGGCGGCATCGGCTTCGTGGTGTGGGCGCATCACATGTACACCGTCGGGATGTCGTCGGCGACGCAAGCCTACTTCGTAGCCGCCACCATGGTGATCGCGGTGCCTACCGGCGTGAAGATCTTCTCCTGGATCGCCACGATGTGGGGCGGCTCGATCGAGTTCAAGACCCCGATGCTGTGGGCGATCGGCTTCATCTTCCTGTTCACGGTCGGCGGCGTCACCGGCGTGGTGCTCGCGAACGCCGGCGTCGACCGCGTGCTGCAGGACACCTACTACGTCGTCGCGCACTTCCATTATGTGCTGTCGCTCGGCGCGGTGTTCGCGATCTTTGCCGGCTGGTACTACTGGTTCCCGAAAATGTCGGGCTACATGTACAACGAGACCATCGGCAAGGCGCACTTCTGGTTCACCTTCGTCGGCGTCAATATGGCGTTCTTCCCGCAGCACTTCCTCGGCCTTTCCGGTATGCCGCGCCGTTACGTCGATTATCCCGATGCCTTTGCCGGCTGGAACCTGGTCTCCTCGATCGGCTCGTATATTTCCGGTGTCGGCATGTTGATCTTCCTCTGGGGCCTGATCGACGCGTTCGCTCGCAAGCGGCAGGCCGCCGACAATCCGTGGGGGGCCGGCGCGACCACGCTGGAGTGGACGCTGCCGTCGCCGCCGCCGTTCCATCAGTTCGAGGTGCTTCCCCGCGTGCAGTGATGAGGAGCGCGGCGCGTTGACCGCGTCGCGGCTTTGAGAAAGCGAGACCTGTCTTGTCGGTTGTCGATCACAACGCCATCGAGCTGTCGCCCCGGATCTCGGAGGCGGATGTCGCCGACTACATTACGCTGCTGAAGCCGCGGGTGATGTCGCTGGTGGTCTTCACCGCGCTGGTCGGGCTTGTGATCGCACCTGTTCACGTTCATCCGGTACTGGCCTTCACCTCGATCCTCTGCATCGCGGTCGGCGCCGGTGCCTCCGGTGCGCTGAACATGGCGCTCGAGGGCGACATCGATGCCCTGATGTCGCGCACCGCCAACCGGCCGATCCCGCGCGGCCGCATCACGCCCCCGGAAGCGATGGCGTTCGGGCTGACGCTGGCCTTCTTCTCGGTGATGACGCTCGGCATCCTGGTCAACTGGATCGCCGGCGCGCTGCTCGCCTTCACAAGCTTCTTCTATGTCGTGATCTACACCATGGCGCTGAAGCGCCGTACCGCGCAAAACATCGTGATCGGCGGCGCCGCCGGCGCCTTGCCGCCGGTGGTGGCGTGGGCGGCGGCGACGGGATCGCTGTCGGTCGAGCCGCTATTGCTGTTTCTGATCATCTTCTTCTGGACGCCGCCGCATTTCTGGGCGCTGGCGCTGTTTCGCAGCGACGACTATGCCCGCGCCGGCGTGCCGATGCTGCCAGTCGTCGCTGGCCCGGACGCGACGCGGCTGCAGATCCTGCTTTATACGATCGTGCTGGTGGCGGTCGCGGTCGCGCCGTGGCCGCTCGGCTATTTCGATTGGGTTTATGGCGTGACCTCGCTCGCGCTCGGCGGGGGAATGCTGGCTTTCGCGATCAATGTCTACCGCCGCCGCGAGGGCCGCCAGGCATTGCGTGCCACGCGAAGGCTGTTCGCATTCTCCATCCTTTATCTGTTTGCGCTGTTTGCGACGCTGTTGATCGAAGTCGTCGTACGCACCATTGCACCTTTGGTCTGGTAGGGGGCGCATGGGATACGAATGGACGAGAAACGAAAGCCAGAAGAAGGAAATTGTGGTCACCGAGGCGCAGCTCAGGAGCCGCCGTCAGCGTTCGATCGCCATCGCGCTCGGCGTGCTCGTGCGCTTGTTCTTCGCGGTCACTTTCAAGGGCCCGGCCGTTCTGAGCCGACCGTTGTGAGGGACATGGAGCAGGAGACCACCAAAGAGACCAAGGCGCCGCGGCTCACGCGCGATGCGCTGGTGGTTACCACCTGCGGCCTTGTGGTGGTCGCGATGGTCGGCGCCTCCTACGCGGCGGTGCCGTTCTATAACTGGTTTTGCCGCGCCACCGGTTTCAACGGCACCACGCAGGTTGCGACCTCGGCGCCGTCGGGCGCACCGTTGGCACGCAAGATTGGCGTACGTTTCAATTCCAATGTGGCAGGAGGGCTGCCCTGGAAGTTCGAGCCGGAGCAGACCGAAATCGAGATCAGGATCGGGGAGGTGGTCACCGTCTACTACACAGTGATCAATCAATCGGCGCGGACCACGACCGGGCAGGCCGCCTATAATGTGGCGCCGCTGACGGTCGGGGCGTATTTCCAGAAGATCAACTGCTTCTGCTTCACCGAGCAGACCATGGGCCCCGGCGAAAAACGCGAAATGCCGGTGGTGTTCTATGTCGATCCGTCGATCGTGAATGACAGCGACAATGACGGGCTGAACACCATTACGCTGTCCTACACCTTCTATCCCGTGCGCGAGGCGGCGCCGAAGCCGATTGCCGCGGGCGAACCGGAAAAACCCAGAGGGAACCTTTAGGGGAAGGCCTGATTGTCGCGTTACGAGAGTTTAAGTTTTTGAGACGAACAGTGCCGAACAGGCACCGCTAATGGAGAGACCGAAAAATGGCTACGGCGCAAGTCAGGCATCACGACTACCACCTTGTCGATCCGAGTCCGTGGCCGATCGTCGGCGCCGTTTCGGCCTTCATCATGGCCGTCGGCGCAATCACCTGGATGCACCATATGTTCGGTGCGATGGCGCCCATCGTCTTCTTCATCGGCGTTATCGGCGTGCTCTACACCATGGCGAGCTGGTGGACGGACGTAATCCGCGAGGCGCAGTACGAGGGTGATCACACCCGCGTGGTCCAGATCAGCCACCGCTACGGCATGATCCTGTTTATCGCCTCCGAGGTGATGTTCTTTGTCGCCTGGTTCTGGGCGTTCTTCAATTCGGCGCTGTTCCCGGCGGATGCAGTGCACGCCACCCGCGAGGCGCTGTTCGGCGGCGTCTGGCCGCCGAAGGGCATCGAGGCGTTCGATCCCTGGCACCTGCCGCTGTTGAATACGCTGCTGCTGTTGACCTCCGGCACCACGGTGACCTGGGCGCATCACGCGCTGCTCGAGAATGACCGCCAGGGCCTGAAATACGGCCTGATCCTTACCGTCCTGCTCGGTGCCAGCTTCACCGGCGTGCAGGCCTATGAATACGCGCACGCGGCCTTCCACTTCTCGGGCAACGTCTATGGCGCAACCTTCTTCATGGCGACCGGCTTCCACGGCTTCCATGTGCTGATCGGCACCATCTTCCTGATCGTCTGTCTGGCCCGTGCCTATGCTGGGCAGTTCTCGCCGAAACAGCATCTCGGCTTTGAATTCGCCGCCTGGTACTGGCACTTCGTCGACGTGGTGTGGCTGTTCCTGTTCGCCTGCATCTACGTCTGGGGCACCGGCGGCGGCCGCGTCGGCGTGATGGGCGAATAGTTCGCGCCTCAGCTGTGCTAGAAGGGGTGGCCGTCGCCCTTTTTGTTTGGTGCCGTGCCCTGTCGCGTTCCTCGCCGCGTGGGTCCCGGCTCTGCGGAGCAGCGTGAAGGACGCTGCACCGCGTCCGGGACACGAAGTTTCAAGGCAGAGGAAGTGAACATGCCGAACCCGACCTCATCCACGCTGACCGAGAGCGCGCTGCGCGGACTTGCCTGCAAATGCCCGCGCTGCGGCCAGGGCAAGCTTTACGCGGGCTTCCTCACGCTTCGGCCGCAATGCGAAACGTGCGGGCTCGATTATGCCTTTATCGATAGCGGAGACGGGCCCGCGATCTTCATCATCATGCTGGCAGGGGCGATCGTCGTTGCCTGCGCGCTGATCGTCGAGGTCAAGTATCAGCCACCGTTCTGGCTGCACGCAGTGCTTTGGCTGCCGCTGATTCTCGCGACCACACTGCTACCGCTGCGTGCCATGAAAGCGCTTCTGATCGCACTGCAATTCCATCACAAGGCAGCTCCGGGCCGGCTGATCGACCGCGAGCCGAAATGAGCGCGACGGCGGGACCGCGAGGCTCCTGAGGCGCTGGCTTTGGCGCTTTCACGCTTTTGACGGTGGCGGTGCTCACAAGTCTCGGCCTGTGGCAGTTGCAACCTCGCGTCGAAAAGCATGCGCTGATAGCGGCTCTGACCGAGCGGCTGGCGGCTGTGCCCGCGCCGCTGCTGTCATCGGCGCAATGGAGCAAGCGAATCAGGCTCCCCGGCGAAAGAACCCGCGAAGCCGATGCAGCAGCAATCTCGCATACCCTCTTCCCCTTCTGAGTACCTCGCAAGCTAAGCATTTGTTAGGAGTAATGCCCGATATACCGGTTTTTTAGTGACGCTTGGAGAGACAATGCGACTGTCAGTCTACACGGACCACGCGCTGCGACTTTTGATGTATCTCGCCTTGAAGAAGGACGGTCTGGCGACCGTTGCCGAAATCGCCGAGACCTACGACATCTCGAAGAATCATCTGATGAAAGTGGCTTATGAACTCGTTCTCGCGGGCTATGTCGTAAGTGTTCGAGGTCGCGGTGGAGGCTTGCGGCTCGCAGAGCCGGCCGAGGCGATCATAATCGGAGAGGTCGTTCGCAAAACCGAGAAAGGCATGGCGCTCGTATCGTGCATGAAGCCGGACGACGCGTCCTGCGCTTTATTCCCGGCCTGCGTCCTACAGCGGGCTATGAAGCAGGCCAGCGCTGCATTTTTTGAAGCTCTTGACAGTTATACGCTTGGCGACCTGATTCAGCCAGGCGCGAAGCTGCGCGCGTTACTTACCATTTCTCAGAGTGGCCACGATGTAGCGCCTCGGTCAAAATCGGCTCGCACGACGCGGTTGAGAATAGCTGGTCGTCCGTGAAGAATGCGGATCGGCCTGAGAAATAAGCGGAAGTGGTTTGATATAGTGATGGGTATTGCAGGAAAGTGGGCTGTTGGGCCTCGTTTTCTTGCGTTTTTGGTTTCTGTTTTTGAGCAATTCGTGATTCCCTGACAGCGGGTCTCGGTAGGGGAAGACGATGAGCATCCTGCCCCTCCGAAGGAGAGGTCAGGGGTTCGAATTCCTTCGGGCGCGCCAGCTATTTCAATTGACCTCGCGGCCCTACTCGGTAGTCTCGAAATGCTGGTGAATGTATCATCCAATTCCGACACAAATCGCGACAGCACCCCCACCCTTTCCGAAGATTACTGACATGCTCGGTAAGCTGACGATTGATGCCCTGCCGTTTTACAGTGACATCGCTATGGGCGGCGCACTGATCACCGTGTTCGGCGCACTTGGCGTGGTTGCGCTCATCACTTGGCTCGGCCAATGGCGCTATCTGTGGACCGAATGGCTGACGAGCCTCGACCATAAGAAGATCGGCATCATGTACGTGACGCTGGCGCTTATCATGTTGGTGCGCGGCTTTATCGATGCCATGATGATGCGGACCCAGCAGGCGGTCGCACTCGACTCGCATGGCTATCTGCCGCCGGGCCATTTCGATCAGATTTTCACCTCCCACGCCACCATCATGGTCTTCTTCGTGGCGATGCCGTTCCTGGTCGGCCTGTTCAACTTCGTCGTTCCGCAGCAGATCGGTGCGCGCCACGTGGCGTTCCCGTTCTTGAACTCGGTGAGCCTGTGGCTGACTGCGTCCGGCGCCGCTTTGGTTATGATCTCGCTCGTCATCGGCAAGTTTTCCACCGCTGGCTGGAGCGCTTACCCGCCCTACTCGGAAGCGCAGTTCAATCCGGGCGTCGGCGTCGATTACTGGATCTGGGCGATCCTAGTCAGCTGCGTCGGCTCGATGCTGACCGGGATCAATTTCCTCGTCACTATCGTCAAAAGGCGCGCGCCCGGCATGCGGCTGATGATAATGCCGCTGTTCGCCTGGACGGCGCTGTGTACCAATATCTTGATAGTGTTCGCCTTCCCGGCTTTGACCGTTGCCGCTACGCTGCTTGGTCTCGACCGCTATCTCGGCATGCACTTTTTCACCAATGGCGACGGTGGCAACATAATGAACTATGTTAGCCTGTTCTGGATGTGGGGCCATCCCGAAGTCTACATCCTGATTTTGCCGGCGTTCGGCGTCTATTCCGAAGTCGTGGCGACGTTCTCGGGCAGGCGATTGTTCGGCTACGAGTCGCTGGTCTACGCGACTGCGGTCATCACCGTGCTCTCGCTGAGCGTCTGGCTGCATCATTTCTTCACCATGGGCGCCGGCCCCGACGTGAACGCCTTCTTTGGTAGGGCGGCCCCGCTCATCGCCGTGCCAACAGCCGTGACGATTTTCGACTGGATATTCACGATGTATCGCGGCCGGGTGCAATTCTCTGTGCCGATGCTGTTTACGCTCGGCTTTATCGTAACGTTTGTCATTGGCGGCATGACCGGCGTTTTGCTCGCGGTAGCGCCGGTCGACATGCACAATACAACCTTCCTGGTGGCGCATTTCCACAACTTGCTGATCCCCGGCGCGCTATTCGGCTATTTCGCCGGCTACCAGTACTGGTTCCCCAAGGCGTTCGGCTTTCGGCTCGAGGAAAAATGGGGCCGGCGCGCCTTCTGGGCCTGGATCGTCGGCTTCTGTCTGGCCTTCGTGCCGCTATATATTCTTGGCTTCATGGGCATGCCGCAGCGCCTCGATCGCTACTATGTCGCCGGCTGGCAGCCATATCTCATCGTCGCCGAATTCGGCGCCCTCTTCATCCTGTGTGGCATTACCTTCCTTGCCATCCAGCTCGCCGCGAGCATCCGCGACCGCGCCGCGCTTGCAGTCTCGACCGGCGATCCGTGGAACGGCAGGACGCTGGAATGGGCGACCGCCTCGCCGCCGACGGCCTACAATTTTGCTGTTGTGCCACACGTGCACGGCATCGATCCATGGTGGGCCATGAAGCAGGCGGGGACGGCAGGCCACAGACCTGCCCGCTTCCACGACATCATCATGCCCGATGACAGCAGCGCCGGGGTCGTGCTTGGAGCGATGTCGTTCGTGTTCGCCTTTGCGATGGTCTGGCAAATCTGGTGGCTGGCCGCCGTCGGCGGGCTCGGCATGTTTGCTGCGGTGTTGTCGCAGACTTTCCGTGACCATGCCGCGCACCGCATCCCGGCGAGCGAAGTCGAAGCGATCGAGACCCGCCGCACCATAGCCCCCGCACTCGCACCCGGGGCGCCGACGTGACCGACGCCGTCATCACCGCCCGTCACGGCGATGAAACCGAAGCCGAAGTAGCCGAACGCGCCATCGACGAAAAGGCATGCGGCTTCTGGATCTACCTGATGAGCGACGCGATCATCTTCGCGTTGCTTTTCGCGACCTTTGTGGTGATGTCGCACAACACCGCTGACGGGCCTGGCGGGCACACGTTGTTCCGGCTCTCGCACACCTTTGCGGAAACCATGCTGCTGCTGGCAAGCAGCACGACCATCGGTTTCGCCGGCGTTGCGATCGCAGCCGGGCAACGCTGGCGCACACTGACCTGGCTGGGCGTGACGTTCCTGCTCGGACTCGGCTTCGTCGCCATGGAGATTTCGGAATTCTACGGCATGGCCGTCGCCGGCGCCGGCCCCTCACGCAGCGGTTTTCTCTCGGCCTTCTTCACTCTGGTCGGCACGTACGGCACTCACGTCAGCGTCGGCCTGATCTGGATCGTCCTCTTGGGATGTGAGGTCGCGTTCCGCGGGCTGAACCCGTTTGTCGCCTCCCGCCTCTACCGGCTGGGCCTGTTCTGGCATTTCCTCGTTATCGTCTGGATCAGTATCTTCTCCGTCGTTTACTTACCAGGGATTTCCTAGCATGGCGGCCCCGCAGCAATTGTCTAAAATGGCGAGCGGGCCGCATGGCGGGGAAGCCACGACTAAGCCCTACTTGGTCGGCGTCGTTCTAGCGTTGGTGCTGACCGCGATGCCGTTCGGCCTCGTCGCCGCTCGCACTCTGCGGCCGATACAGACCTTTGTCGTCATCGGCGTTGCGGCGATCGCTCAGGTCGTCGTCCACTTGCGGTACTTTCTGCACCTCGACTTGAAACCGTCGTCGCAGAATAAACTGATCGCGCTGTGCTTCGCCGCCGTCGTGCTCTTCATTCTGGTCGGCGGTACGCTATGGATCATGTTCGACCTCAATTACCGCATGATGTAGGCGGCGGATTACCCACGGCCGTGCGCATGCCGGTCCGAGCAAGTTTCTTATCTTCGCTGCAAATCGTTGGCCGCGCGGGCGAGGACATCCAACAGACCTTCTGTGGCGTCCGCGTCCGCTTCCTTCAGCCTGTCGGCCATTCCAAGGGCCCGCCGCCAGCGGGTGACGCGTTCGCCGAGCGCAGTCAGGCGGTTGAGGACGGCGTCGGCGAGATCGCGGTTCTGCTTAAGATAGGCACGGCCGTCGTCGGTGATCGTGTAAAGCCTCGGGGGGTCGGCGGACGCGGTCAGATAGCCCGCTTCCGCAAGATTGCCTAGCATCGGATGGACGACGTTGGGACTGGGCAAGTACCAGTCAGCCGTCATCTCCTCGATCAGCTGGATGATCTCGTAGCCGTGACGGGGCTCCTCGGCGATGAGCGCGAGCGCAACCAGACGCAAATCGCCTTCGGCTACACCCGACGATGATGGAGCCGCCATTCTTGTTCTCCATGAAAATATAACCCTAATAAAAGAAACCCATATTGCGATGTAACGCAAGAAATATTTCCCCGGCGCACTTCCCCGATGCGCTCTCGCTCGGAGCCGTCTTCGCCATCTTCGACGGTTGGTACCTCTGGTTTTCCTAAGATCACGGGCTTCCGCTTAAACAACGAAAAGACACATCATGACCAAGCAGTTCCCAGCCGCCGCATTTATGCGTAACGAACAAGGGCAAACAGAAGTTCTGGAGCGCCATCGGAACAGCCTGGGCGCACAAGGACGGCGACGGTTTCTCCCTGAAGCTCGACTGTCTGCCGCTGATCCCGGGCGCGCAGAGCCCCATGATTTCGCTGTTTTGGCACATGGGGCTCCGGCAGTAGCCATCATTGTGAGATTGCGCGCATTGTGAGATTGCCCGCGCTACGACGCTTGGCTCGCCGGCTCGATCTGCACGGATTCTCCGCAGCCGCAGGTCGCGGTCTGGTTCGGATTGCTAAAGGTAAATTGCGCGGACAGTTTCTCGATCTTGTAGTCCATCTCGGTGCCGAGCAGGAATAAAACCGCCTTGGGATCGACAAGAATCCGCACTCCCTTGTCCTCGATCACCTCGTCGAGCGGATCGATCTTTTCGGCGTATTCCATGTAGTAGCTCATGCCGGCGCAGCCGCCGTTCTTGATGCCGATGCGCACCGCCGCGGTCCGACGGTCGGCTTTCGCCATAGCCGCCTTGATGCGATCAGCCGCGGCTTCGGTGAGCCACATTACCTGTGGTCTAGGCCGGGCAGCGGCCATCGTCCCATCCTCCGCGCGCCACTCAATATGAGTCAACGCGTCAGCTGCAATTTGCAGCGGGTCAAAAACATGAACTAACTTAACATCTTCTGATAGGCCAGGGTTGACGGCGCAACGCAACAAGATATTCGTCACCACATATTGAGCTCCGTGCGCGCCTCGTCCGACATGCGGCTGGGATCCCACGGCGGATGCCAGACGATGGTGACCTTGGCCTCGCGCACGCCGGACACGCCCGCGACCGCATTCTTCACCTGGCCCGGCAGCTCGGCCGCCGACGGACAGTTCGGCGACGTCAGCGTCATGTCGATGTTGACCATGCGGTCGTCATCGATGACGACTTTGTAGATCAGACCAAGCTCGTAGAGATCGGCGGGAATTTCCGGATCGTAGACCGTCTTGAGCGCACTGACGATTTCGTCGCCCATGCGCGCCATTTCGTCCGCCGGGATGGTCGTTGGCCGTTCCGCCGCATCGGCGGCGGCCGCGGCGCCGCCGGCTCCAGCCGGGGAAGGGCTTTCCGTTCCAGCTGTTTTCGCTTCGTCCATCATGTGAAACTCCTGCGCTTTGACAAGCGGCCTGCGCCAGAATATCCACCTCGGCGCCGTGGTGTATATGAGTTCTGGCTCGGATTTGTCCTCCGCCGGTCACCCCATGTTGGCCGTTTGTACAATTCGAACGGTCGTGAAAATGCTCGCCAATGCAGTCGTTTAGGCGGCGTCCTTTACATAGCGCACTTGCGAGCCTTCTCCAAGCGGCAAGAAAGCGTTCGACATCGGCCTCTCCGGTCCTCCAACTCAGGCTCACGCGCACTGCGTCGCGACGGCCGCCAGCGCATCGGACAGCGCCTGCGCCTGCAGCCGCAGCGGCGTGGTCGCGTTCCAGTCCAATTAGCTGCGCTTCGAGCGCCGCTGCGGCGTCCGGCAATTCGCCAATGCCGTGATCGGCCTTGCAATCGCGGAGTCTTTTTGGTCGAAGGCACCAAGGTCGTCGTGCCAGATCGGAACGCGGTACCGGCCAACGCCGCGCTAACGGCGCTCGGCCAACGCGCTAAGTTTAATCTGCTCGACTTCGTCCGCGAGGACGGGATCACGGCGACAAAACACCGTAGCGGGCGGGCGCCGTCGGGATTGCACCACCGCCACAAGAGACGCTGATTTTGGGGAGGGACAGCCTGGGTGGCCCCCGTCGGAAACCTTTGTTATTAGCGACGCGCCGCGTGCTGATCGAGCACCAGCAACGACGACAACTGCCTCCGCGGTTTGATCAGATCGGCCAGCGTGTACCCATCCAACTCCGCAAGGAACGCCTCGGTCGCATCGCGTAACACGCCGCGCAGCACGCAGACACGCTCAATCGGGCAATAGCCGCGCTGCCCCAGGCAGCCGATAACTTCGAGCTCCTCGGTGTCGCGCACGACCTGGCCGATATTGATATCGCCCGGCCGGCGACGCAGCCGGATGCCGCCGTTGCGCCCGCGCACGGTATCGAGATAGCTCTTCTGGCTGAGATCGTTCACGACCTTCATCAAATGCTGCTTTGAGATGCCGAAGCTTTGCGCAATATCGTTGATCGTTATCAGCTTGCCGTCCGCGATCGCGACTTGAATCAGGGTGCGCAGAGCGTAGTCGGTATGAAGTGTCAGCCGCATTTTCTTCTCCAGTGAGGCCCGGTCCGGGACCTAAAAAACTAGGGTGGGCTAGAAAGGCGTTCGAAATTAGCGTCGGTCTAGATCCTTATCCGGAATACACTTACTACAATCTTATCGTGCGTCATAACAGTTGACCGGCAATTCGCTCGGCGGCGACAAGCCGCCGCCCGAGGAGCTTCGCGCCGGCAGGGCTCCGAGCAGCCGGCGGATGCCTCCGTCGCTTGAGCGGCAAAGCCGCAACTTGCCTACGTCAGGAAAGCCTTGCGGTCCTGTCGCGACGGCAGCCGTTATCCGCGTCTGGCAAATGGGGCAACGCCGACGGTGGATCGGCAGCAGCTCTGGGCCGGGCTTCGTCGGCATCAAAAAAATAGCGCGGACTTCGGACTCCGATCTGCTCGTTCCCGAACATTGGGAACTTCAAAAAAACCGCACCGGAATTAGACATTTACGCCGGATTCCCTGGATGATTCCCCGACTGGATTGAATTCAAGCACTGTTCCGACCCTTCTGCAAGACAACGCTAAGGTGAGGTATGGACGGCTGCCAGCACGTCGTGCAGCCCGGTACGGTAGTCGAGGGTCTGCACCTGCCGGTCCTCAAAGCAGGCTCGTCGCTTACGCTACCAAGCATCTCGTCGCAAATGGAGTTGACGCGAACGCCGATGCCGTGGTAGATTTGATGCATGCCAAAAGCATGATTGGATCAATGCACGCAACCGCCTATCGTGAGTTAGACCTTGGCGGAACGAGGCGCATAGCCGGTATTGATATTGATGTGGGGAGTGCCTAGTCCGAACTAGAGGAGCCCTTCATGTGCGACTACAGTCTACATCACGTCTCCTCGCGGCCTGCCAGGGTCGCGGACAAGCTCGTTACGATGGAAATTGCGAAATCCAGTACTCGTGGTTTTGCCGCCGTCGGCGAGCTCGGTGCCAAGCTCGTAATTCATGATACTCCACCCGGGGTGGCGGTCTGCCTGCTGCCCGGAACGGAACTGGCCTTCGACGACGACGTCCGGTACGATCGCGCCTTCAGCTTTTTTGGCAAGGCCCGTGTGAATCACAAGGTCGCAAGCTTTCGGCAGATCGATGTGAACGATCCGCACGTTCAGCACGATGCGTTGGAATTCCCAAATGGGCAAGTTCTGAAACTCACGCGGCTGGTCGCTGGCCAAACCGCTACGGTGCTTCAATTGCCGGTTGCGACACTGCACTCCGACCATGTTGAAACTGGATTCGTTGCCCGCTTTCCCGACTCGCGTGTCGCCTTGAACCGGGTTGCGGTAAGGCCGGGAATGGCGTCGATCCTGATGCCGAACCAGGGTACAGTGATGTTGTGGCGGACCTTTCGCAGCACGGCCATCAGACTCTCGATCGAGTTGGTGCAGTCATTCCGCCGTCTGAGGGCCGCGTTGCCTGCAGGTGTCGATGCCGGGAAGATCGAGGCAAGCTTCGGGAAGGGCGTCCCCACGGTGACGCTGCCGAAGAAGCCCGCGGCTCAGAAGCCGGAGAAGAAGGTTGAGGTGAAGACTGCTGCTTAGTCGGCTGTCAAGAAGCCGGATTGAGCGCTATCGGGATGGCGAAGAGGAGTAGTCGCAAAAGAAGCCTCAGCTAGGCGAGGACGAGGTGGGATTTTGGCCGACGGTAGGATGACGTTGGCAGCGTCGCCGGCAGCGCCTTTAAGGTATCGGCGACCGAGGTGGCCGTCGGTCAGAACTGGTCCTGGAAATCTGTACAGTGCGATAGGTGGAGTTTCTGCCTGACTACGGGACGCTTCAGCCTGCACGGCAATGCCTGCTTCACCTAATTCAACAAAATCTGGGACATCGCCCTAGAATGCACGCTCTACTCAGAGCCATCGGAGTTCTCGCTTTGATCGCGGGACTGGGCTTTATGGGACAGGGCTTCCGCTTTTTCGCCTATCCCGCCGAGAGCTTGATGATCAGCCATACCCCATGGGTCTATTACGGCGCCGGAATGGCCGTGGTCGGGCTTTTGCTGATAATTTTCTCGCGACCCTCCGACGAACCGTAGAGTTGAGACGTGACGCGGTAGGTTTCTGTTTCCGCCTCTTTCGTTTGGCGGTGCCTTAGTGGCTCAACCATGATTCCGCTTCCACATCTCGCTCATCGGCAGGGTCGACGCCTGGCGCGCCGATGTAGGTCGAAGTTTGTGCTCCCGAGTCTCTATGTTGGATTAGGACGGCAGCGTCGAAATCGACGAAGCGACATCAAATCGAATTGCAGGGCGTGAAACTGCCGTCGCGGACGCAGTTGCCGGATTTTATTGGCAACCTTGGTCAATATTCAAGGACATGTCCGCCGCAGCAGTCGGCGGGCTGCACCCAAGGCATTTAGATGCAGCTCTTGCTTCACCCCATATCGCTCGCTCTCATCCTGTCTTCGCTCCGTAAAACTGGCACCAGCCGTCAGGACTGATCGGGTCGGCCACGATTTTGCAAGAGCCCGGCGTCACAAACTGAATGCAGGTCGAGGATTTCTGGTCGTTTTTTGGGGTATCCTGATTTTGGCTATTTCGTGAGTTACTTTGGTTTGAGCCAAGGCAGTACGAGCGGCTGGCACGCTTTGGATGAATCCTCCCGCAGCAATCGATACATTATTCAATAGAATTGCACGGCGAGAGGCGCTCCTAGCGGGTCCGGTTGTTGACTTCGACACGGTATTCCTCCCTTGAGTTTCAAGTTGAGACGAGTTCCTCAGGAAGAGCATTTTCCGCTTTCTAGCTCCGGCCGCAAGCTCAAACATTCCTCCACCCTCGGGTATTCGATTTAGCGTCGAAGCGTTGCCGCGTCTTTGGCGCGAATTAGGTTCACCAATCAAAAAGACGGCGATCGGGGAATCGGACCTTCACGCGCGTTCGAAATCGGCGCCGGCTCTGTCGAAAGTCATGGCGGTGCCGCTCTGATGTTCGCCGGGATGAGAGCCAGGATAGAAACCACAAGGCCATTCCCATGGATCGGTATCGGTATCAGCTTCACGGCTTGACCCGCTTCAGTTCCGCAATCACGTCATCTATCGTCGCGAAATCTGTTTCCATGGCTTGGCGAACCAGCGTGTACCGTTTGAGGTCGTTGGGATTGTCGGCCTTGTGAACAGCAAAGCCAAGTTTGAACGCCATCATCTTCGCTTGCGTGAATTTATCTAACTTACTGGTCGTCATGACATGGTGCTCCCTACTCCGCCGAAGCTAAAGGATAATAATCTCGACTGCATAGGGAATTGCGACCTCTAATCCGTCTGTTCGAACGCCAGCTTACTCATCAGCAATGTTTTCCGCTCGGTGCGCGCAGACTGCGTCAAATGAAGGGTCGAGCCGGATCGCCTCGTCGAAGGCCGTGGCACATGAAGGCATGAGCATCTTTCGTAATGAGCCGGATCAGTTGGTCGAATTCCGCGATGGGGCCCGGTCGTTTCTGTATTCGTTTACCGCTTATATCAAGCGATGCAGCTCTCGAACCCTTCGGCGATTTTCTTTCCCGGCAGATTACGGCCGATGAAGACGATGCGGCTTTCGCGCTTTTCGTTCTTGTTCCAGGGCCGCTGATGGTCGCCGTCTAGAATCATGTGCACGCCCTGAAACACGAATCGCTCATCGTCGTCCTTGAAGGAAAGGATGCCCTTGCTGCGCAAAATGCTCGGGCCTTCCTTCTGCACCAGATCCTGCACCCATGGAAAAAATTTGTCTGCGTCGAGCGGCTTGTCGCTTTTGAGCGAAATCGATTGCATCTCCTCGTCGTGGTAGTGCTTGAGCCCGCCATGGTGGTGCGCGGGCTTGTGGTCGTGATCGTGGTGGTCGTGGTCGTGGCCATGCTCGTGATGATGGTCGTGGTCGTGCGCCTCGCCTTCGAGGAAGGCCGGTTCGAGATCGAGGATGCGATCGAGATCGAAGGCGTTGCGCTCCAGAATCTCATTGAGCGGGATTTTTGCCCGCTCAGTCTTGTGCAGCCTGGCGTAAGGATTGATGGCGCGGATACGCGCTTCGACCTCGCTTAGTTCGGCAGGCGAGACGAGATCGGTCTTGTTGATCAGGATCACGTCGGCAAAGGCGATTTGGTTCTTGGCTTCCGGGGCGTCCTTGAGCCTGTCGTTGAGCCACTTGGCGTCGGCGACGGTGACTACGGCGTCGAGCTTGGTCTGCCGCCCGACATTCTCGTCGACGAAGAAGGTCTGCGCCACCGGCGCCGGATCGGCGAGCCCCGTGGTCTCGACGATGATGGCGTCAAACTTTCCTTTCTTTCGCATCAGGTCATTGAGGATGCGCATGAGGTCGCCGCGCACGGTGCAGCAGATGCAGCCGTTGTTCATCTCGAACACTTCCTCGTCGGCGCCGATGATCAGGTCGTTGTCGATGCCGATCTCTCCGAATTCATTGACGATGACGGCGTATTTCTTGCCGTGCGGCTCCGAGAGGATGCGGTTGAGCAACGTGGTCTTGCCGGCGCCCAGGTAGCCGGTCAGCACGGTGACCGGGATTTTGTCAGTCATTTCCATTGCAGTTTCCTCAGTTATCGATCTGCCTCACCGCGTTCGACTGCGTGTCTTCAATTTCGCGCGTGAGAAGTCCGGCGCTCAACAGCCCAGCTACGAAAATATCGGGGCTGATCGTTGAAACGTGAACGCCCTCCTGGTACATGCGATCCGCAACCGCTTCCATGAATGCCTGATCGCTGAGGTTTTGTTCACTCCAACTCGCCTCACGTAGGCGGCGGACTATATCGGCCGATTTCTCGGCTGCGATCAGCAGCCCTTCTTTTGTACGGTATCGCATGGTTGCTCTCTCCTTGGGCAGCTGCTTCGGCGTTTCTAGCTTCAGCCTCATTGGAGGCTAACCCAGCTTATTCATGAGGGCGATCCGATCGGGCTGGCGAGTGTGGCGCAATTGGTTGAATATCGAAGCCAATCCAGGCTCATTCACCCTAACGCCGCGCCCGCCATGAACGACGATACAACTCTGCCCTTCTCGTTTCCAGCCGTTCGCATGAAAAAACTCTAAACCTGTCGTTGAAAAGAATGATTTCACTGTCACCTTTGACACGCGCCTGGAAAATCGCGGCTTGACGGCGCTGCAAACATCGTTTGCGGTGCGCACAAAAGGCTTTGCACGAGCATCGGGTCGCTGATCTCGCGTGCGAGACGGCGATACTGCTCCCGAAATCAAGGAAAGGACCCCGTCGCGCTGAGAACGCGCCGGGGCCGCCTACCCACGCTTAGCTTTGGGGGCTGGAAATTTTGGGCAGTGCAGCATATCAAATGCACGCTGTTAGGAATGAGCTTTTTACGGTTTCCGGCTACTCTGGGATTTGCCGGGATTTCAGCGCCCGACTCGACCTACCAACGCCGCCAAGCGAACATACTCCGCTTGCGCGGCGTTGTTTTTTTAAATTCGCTTTTTGGGGGAGAAGCTGACCTCCTCATGATGTGGTCCGATGTCTGCAAATAAGTCAGTTTGCGTCAAATCAAAGCGTTTTGCCGAAAATTAGCGCACCAAATCCCAATTGCCCCGGGATTTTTGCTTATCCTGGATTTGAAGATGGCTTGGAGGAAAGGGTTTGCCATGACAATCAGTCAATCGATCGTCGTGATAGCGTTTGGCCTCGGACTGACGTTCGCCCCAGCCGCTTGGGCCACCCCAGCTGGCGAAACATGCGCGGCTCTCGCAGAGGCTCGGAATTCGCTCTATTCGATGCTGCATGCAAAGGACAAGTCCGTACAGGATGCGCTCACAGCGAAGATACAAGCGGCAAGCATTAAGGTTGATTCTGCGCTTGCCAGAATGACGGGGGCCGACGCCGAAGTAGCGGCAGATTTTCAGGCGGTCTGGAGTCAGTTCACGGCGACACGTGACAACGAAATGATACCGGCGATCTACCAGGGCAACATCGACGATGCCAAGAAGATCGCCAACGGCATTCAATTCCAACGTTTTTCCAGGATGTGGAGCATCATGTCCTGTTCAAGGTGAGGACGCGCGATCCGGTCCGCGTGCGCAGCGCTCGCGCAGCGGGGAGAAGCCGTCGTGTTATCGGCAAGCAAACAAGTCATCGCGCAAGCCGCGCTCGCGCCGGACCCGCATGCGGTTATTTCGGCGGACAAAATGTCTCATCAGGCCATTCCCATCTTTGTGTGATCGGCCTGAATTCACTCGCCCATGACCGGCAAGCGGCCTACCTCAGTCGCGTAGTTCAAAATCAGTGATACCCACACCACACCGTAGAGGAACATGAAGCAGCTTGAATTGATCGCGAGCCAATCAAGGATGAGCCCAAACAGAATCGGCAAAACAAAGCCGCCGAGCGCGCCGACAAGCCCGACA
Organism: uncultured Alphaproteobacteria bacterium; assembly: GCA_963722265.1. Taxonomy (GTDB): domain Bacteria; phylum Pseudomonadota; class Alphaproteobacteria; order Rhizobiales; family Xanthobacteraceae; genus Bradyrhizobium. The sequence continues at coordinate 501,261 of CAVRKR010000010.1, forward strand.
ATGCCAGTGACAACACCCATGTTCTCTGGAAAGTCATCGCCGACGTATTTGAATGTGGAGGCCATGCCGCAGGCGAATGCGACGCCCAGCGCAAACAGCAGCAACGCGAACGGCAATGTCGACAATCCGATGTGGAATTGAGCGGGGCCGCGGATCGTATGCACGATGAAATCAGTTTGCGGATAAGACAGGAGGAAGAGGCTAATCCAAGCCGCCCACAGCACCCACCATGTCACGTTGTGGGCGCCATAACGATCTGCCAGCCAGCCGCCAACCGCCCGCAAAACACCGGCGGGCAGCGAGAAAAATGCGGCGAACAGCGCGGCTTCCGAGATGCTCAGCCCATACTCCTGCACGAAGTATTGCGGCATCCAGACTGACAACGCGGTGAAACCTCCGAATACGATCGAATAGTACTGACAGTATTTCCAGACTCGCAGGTCCCTGAACACGGTCAATTGCTGCCGCAGCGAAACGCCGCCCTTGCCGGGCGCGGAGACGTCTGGCGCCGAAAAGAACCAAAAGATGACCGCCGTGAGCAGTAGTGCGACCGCGTAGAATTTCGGGACAACCTGCCAGCCATAACGAGCGAGCAGCGCCGGGGCGACAAACATGTTGATCGCCGCGCCGGTCGTGCCTGCGCCGAATACGCCCATGGCGAAACCACGGCGCTCCCTGGGAAAGAAGCGCGCCACATATGGTGTGCCAACGGCAAAAGAGGCGCCCACCACACCAAGTGCCAGGCCGAGCACGAGGAACTGCCAGAGTTTGCCGGCGTAGCTGGACAACCAGACGGGTGCGGCGCAGCCCACAAGCAGAATGAACATCACGATCCGGCCGCCGAATCGATCGGTCCAGATACCGAGCGGCAAGCGCAGCAACGCACCTGTCAGTACTGGCGTGGAGGTAAGCAGACCGAATTCGAAACCATTGAGGCCAAGTTCGTTCCTGATCGGAATGCCAATCACGCCGAACATCAGCCAGACGGCAAAGCAGACCATGAATGCCCATGTGGTTACGGCGAGGACTAGGACGGCTCTGACGTTCGACATGCTACCTCGCGGGCATTTGCAGTCGGGTCCAATAATAGACCCGGCGAGACAATTTGCGAGGGCCTAGGCGCCTACTTCCAACGTCGTGACGGACCCCGGCGCGGGAGAGCCGAAACCGCCCTAATCTTTCGTAGCTTCCGCTGGACTCCTACCCGCAACTGGGTCTGAGCTAGGGATTGGCCTCGAATGGGCATTCCTTGACAATTGGACTACCAAAATCAAAGCCGGGCGGCGATTTTAACCAGTTACGCTGCCAAACAGCAACAGGCAACACTAGCAACGTCAGCTTCTGTGTCTCCCAAACGAGCAATAGCCCAGCCGAAAAAATACTCATCAAACTGGGCCTCAACTATAAGTTCAGTGGCGCTGGCCCGCTCGCCGCGAAATACTAATCGTCTCTTGGTTGGAGTCACCTTTGAGACATGCCGACGTGAGACATGCCGACGGACTCTGATCATGTCTGTTTATCGGGGAAGACCGGAAGTCATCGGCGCAAGGTCAAAGTGACGCCATTGATCCCATTAACGGACCTCGCGGCTTTGGGTTGAGGTGCAAAACAATCGAGGCTTTTGCACATGCAATTATGCGCGGTTACCACTAAGAATCGGGCAAGAAATATCTAATACCGGCTCCAGAACAGCATAAATCGGCGTATTTATTACCGGAGAATGCGGTCGATGGGGGAGTTGTTTTCGGGATTTGAGGTGTGATTCGCTGTGACCATCTGATTCGGGAGGAGCAGATGGTCAAATGCAATAAAGCCGAGGTCCGGCGGCTCCAGACGGCGCTGCGATGGAAGCTCCCGTCGACGCAGCGAGAGCGCATCCAGATGGTGCTGCTGCGCGAGGGCGGGATGACGCAGCCGGCGATTGCGGCGGCCATGGGCGTTTCGCTGAGCACAGTAAACCGCGCGCATATGGCTTACGATGACGGGGGCATAAAGGCACTCAAGCCCAGGGCGAACGGCGGACGCAAGCGCGAGAACATGACCTTGGCCGAGGAAAAGACCTTGCTGGCGCGTTTTGCCCATGCTGCAGGAGCCGGCGAGTTGTTGAACATCCACGATCTCAAGACGGCTTACGAAGAGGCGATCGGGCACCCGACCAGTGACAGCACGGTGTACAATCTGCTGCATCGGCATGGCTGGCGTAAGCTGATGCCGCGTCCGTTCCATCCCAAGCGGAACCTTGCGGCGCAAGACGCCTTTAAAAAAACGGCTTTCGTGATGCTGTAAGGAAGGCCAAGCGGGCGGCGGCCAAGCGCGGTCGTCGCTTACGTGTCATGTTCGCCGACGAAGCGCGTTTCGGACGCATGAACCGCCCGCGGCCTTGCTGGGCTCCAACTGGTGTCAGACCCGAGGTCGCCGCGCAACTCATTCGCCAATACATCTACCTATACGGCGCGGTCTGCCCCAAGGATGGAAAGTGCGTCTATCTGATCATGCCCGCATCGGATACTGTCTGCTTCCAGATCTACCTCGACGTTCTATCCAGAAAGTACCGCAGGCAACACATTCTCCTGGTTCTCGACGGTGCCCCCAACCATCAGTGCGGCTTGCTCGCGGTCCCCGACAACATCTCGCTTCTGTTCCTGCCACCCTATTCGCCGGAGTTGAACCCGAAGGAGAACCTCTGGGACGAAATCCGCGAAAAGATATTCAAGAACCTCGCCCTCAAATCCATCAACGCCGTGCGTGCAAAACTCAGGGAGGCAGTTCTCTACATCGAGCGCAATCCAGAGCTCGTCAAATCCGTCACAGCTTTCCCTTACATTGCCAAGTCAATCTGATATGGAGGCGGTATAAGGTGCATGGCCTGACGGGAATCAAACCAGAGCACGATAAGAAAACGCGCATGTCGATTGCATCTGCGCAATTCGAGGCAGGACACGTGCACTTTCCCGAACGCGCACCTTGGCTCGCGGAGCTTGAGGCCGAGCTATTCTCATTCCCGGGAAGCCGGAATGACGATCAAGTCGAACTCGATCAGCCAGGTAATCAATCATGCCCGCTCTTCGCGGCTATGGCACTTTCGGCAGTGGGCGAAGATGGGACCGATCAATCAATCGTCGCCGATGGGGGCGTGGCCCTGTTCCTCGATCTATCGAAACCCTTTTGCGCCACCATGGTAGTGGACCGTGCTGATAGAAGCCGACTACCCTCGCCTCGATGACGCGCTTCACTGTTTGAGGATGCCGAAGGCATCTTGGCTAGACAACGCACTTGACTACTGAATGAACGATGAGAATATGTGCTTACAGCCACGGCTACGCAGGAAATGCGCGATGCTCGGGCTACTGCGCAATAGCGACGAAAGCCGGCCAACTCACCAGTGTCTCAGGCCGGACAATCGTAACGACCTTCAGGATCGATGGAAACCATCGATATATCTGGACGAGGAACCAGCGGTCGTTGCTCGTAGGCTGAGCTCGACCCCTCACCCTGCGCCGCAAGACGATCAGCTGATGTCGGAGCACCGCATTCTCTGCCTCAAGCCTGCTCTTCGACTTGAACGGCGAGGCCAGCACGGCCAGAACAAAACAGATAAAAGCGATCATCGCGCCAACTTAGCCGATTCTTCGCTCAACAAGGCCGGAAAGGTGTCAAATCGCACCCAAGTGCGACCCCCTTTTCGCGGCCAAGAATGACCCCTTTGACGGAGCCGAGACCGGCGGCGCGGAGCCCCACATAGCGGAGCAGAGCCGGTCTTGGCGGGCGGCGAGTGACGAGCGGGAGGTTATGCGCGGTTCTTGAAGCGCCAGCTTTCGTTGCCGGTCTCGATGATGTCGCAGTGGTGTGTCAGCCGGTCAAGCATGGCGGTGGTCATTTTGGCGTCGCCGAAGACTTGCGGCCAATCTGCGAAAGCGAGATTGGTGGTGATCAGCAACGACGTGTTCTCATAGAGCTTGCTGATCAAGTGGAACAACAGCTGGCCGCCGGATTGGCTGAACGGTAGGTAGCCGAGTTCGTCGATGACGATGAGATCGTGGCGCAGGAGCTTCTCGGACAACCGGCCACTGCGACCGGCGGCCTTTTCCTGTTCTAGCTGATTGACCAGGTCGACCAGGTTGAAGAAGCGCCCCCTGGCGCGGGTGCGGATGACCGCCGAGGCTACAGCGATGCATAGATGGGTTTTGCCGGTGCCGGTTCCGCCGATGAAGATTGCATTGCGCTTAGCGTCCAGGAAGGTGCCGGTGGCGAGTTCGCGAACTTGCCCTTCATCGATCGGCGTATCGGCGAAGGTGAACGTGTCGATATCTTTGAGGACCGGGAACTTGGCTCCTCCGATACGATAGCTTATCGAGCGGGCCTGGCGGTGGGTGCGTTCGGCCCGGATCAGGCTGGCGATGAGGGGATAGATCTCATCGCGCCGGGCAAGACCCTTACCGGCAATCTCATCGAAGCTGGCACGCATGCCGTAAAGCTTTAGTTCGCTCATGGCTTCTAGAATCTCGTGGCGTTCCATCAGGCGATTTTCCTTATGCTGTCGTAGCGGCCACAATCGGCCGTGGGTTCGATCTTCAGGCGAAGCGCGTCGGGCGTAGTGATGCTGGGTGGGGTCGCAGGCTGACGGCGGCGCGCCAACACTGTCAGGATCACATCGCCACTAGCGATGCCGGCCTCCAGCGCTTCCGCACAGGCGGCCTCGACCGCGGCCAGGCCGTGATCGAGCACCGCGCCTAACACCTTGACGAACTGTCGATCCCCGTCGGCGTGTTGCTTCAGCTTGGCGCGAACCTGGGTCAGCGCGGGCGGCAGTGCCCAGTCTTTGAACGGAGCCCCGTTGCGCAAGGCGCCAGGCTTCTTCATCAGCACCGGCAGATAATGCCAGGGATCGTAGATGATCTGGTCGCGTCGGAAGTGGCGTGGATGATCGGCGACCACCTCGTCGCCCAGCAGCACGACGATGCGTTCGGCATGGGAGCGCACCAGCACCATCCGGCCGGCGGCCCGCGCATCAACGCTGTAGCGATTATGATCGGCCATGATCAGGCAAGTGGTGCTGGCCCTGACTGCCTTCTCGACGAACCCGTCGAATGGGCCGCGTAGCGCCATCAGGCTCGCGCGCTCTTCTTGGAATACGTCCCAGACGGTCCGATCCTTGAACTCAGGATGCTTGGTTCGCTGGGCGTAAGCGATGCACTGATCTTCCAGCCACGCATTGAGCTCGGTGAATTCTTTACCCGCGGCTTGGGCCGGAACATTTGGTCGCGCAGATTGCCGACCTGGTTCTCAACCTGACCCTTCTCCCATCCCGACGCGGGGGTGCAGGCCACCGGTTCGATCAGATGGTGCGAGCACATCTGTAGAAAGCGGAGATTATATCGGCGCGCCTTGCCGACGAAGATCGCCTCCACCGCCGTCTTCATGTTGTCGTAGATGCCGCGCCGGCAGACCCCGCCATAGAACCGGAACGCCTTGTCGTGGGCGTCAAACACCAACTCCTGGGTCTCGCGAAAGTAGACGCGCACAAACGGCATGCGGCTGTGCGACAGCTTCATGTGCGCCGCCTTGACCGTCAGCGGCAGGCCCGCAAGCGTGATCGTCTCGTGACTCCAGTCGAACTGGTAGGCCTCCCCAGGCGCGAAGCTCATCGGCACATAGGCATGGACCGGAACGCGGGCTCGTTCGTCGCGCCAAGCCTTGACGAACCGATGCACGCTGTCGTGGGCGCCGTCATATCCGCGCCCACGCAGCTCCTCAAACAGCCGCTGGGTCGAACGGCGTTCCCGCTTCGGCAGCTTCGCTTCCTTCTCCAGAATCTCCGTCAGAGCCTCAACCCAATCGCCGAGCTTGGGCGAGGGCTGAACCCCGCGCTCGTACTTGAACTCGGTCAGGGGGCCCCGCACGACCTTGCGCACCGTCGCGCGCGACACCGACAGCGTCCGCACGATCTCCTTGATGGAGCGGTGTTGCTCAAAATAGGCGCGTCGTATCTCCCCGATCTTGTCCACGCCAATCATTCCCCGAAGTCCTCCCCAGCCCATCAGGGCTAAAGGGAAGGACGCTGACACAAGACGTCAGAAGGGGTCGGAATTGGATGCGATAATCCCCCTCAGGGGGTCACTATTGCCCGCGAATTTGCAGGAAAGGGTTTTCTGTACACACACCGGGACCTTGTCAAGCTGAGTTGGCAAGAACAACTAGACGATAATAGAATAAACTGCCTACGGTACATCGGAGATTTCGATGACAGCAACTGGTTTGCGTGGACGGACCGCATTGGTGACCGGGGGCTCTCGCGGCATTGGCGCTGCGATATCGAGAGCGTTGGCTGAGGCCGGGGTGGCCGTCGCCATCAATTATCGCGAGCGAACCAACGAGGCAAAGAAGTTGGCCGAGCACCTGCGCAAGACTGGTGTAAATGTAATCACAGTCCAGGCCGACGTCTCGCTGGCCGATGCTGTTTCCAAAATGGTCGACACGGCGAAATCCGAATTGGGAACGATCAACATCCTGATCAACAATGCGGGGATTGCGATCACGCGCGGCATTGACGATCTTTCCGAAGCCGATTTCGATCGAACGATCGCGACTAACCTGAAATCGGTATTTCTGTGCACACAGGCTGTCTTACCGTGGATAATCCCTATATGACCGGCCAGACCGTAGCGATGAGCGGCGGCATGACGTTCAACTGAGAAGTCGCCAATCGTAAGTTATACAGCGGTATGGCGCTCCCTAGCGGAAACGGCGAGCAACAATTGCGGCCCAGCGACAAATACATTGATTGAGTCCATTAAATCCTCAACCAAACGGAGAACAGTGCAGCTAGCCGCTGGACTACTAGGATTTGATTGGTGCAATTCGCAAAGTTTTCTCATCTCATAATGTGTCAGGAAACTCGATGACACCTGAGCAAATCCTTCGTGATAAGCTCCGCAAGATCGAAGCTCTGTTTGCCGGGGCGGCAACACCAGGCGAGAAAGCCGCTGCAGGCGCGGCTGCGGAACGTATCCGCGAGCGTCTCGGAAAAACCTCGGGCACGGAAAAGTCAGTCGAGCAGAAATTTTCAATTCCTGATGTCTGGTCGCGACAGCTGTTCATTGCGCTATGCCGGCGCTACGGCCTGCGACCATTCCGCCATCGGCGGATGCATCGTCAATCCATCCTGATCAAGGCACCCCAGAGTTTCATGGAGCAGGTGCTGTGGCCGGAATTCCAGGAATTGAACGCCGCGCTGATCGCCTATCTGTCCGAGATCACTCAAAAGGTCATACGCGAGGAGGTGCATAAGGAAACCGGCGAAGCCGAGGAAATCGACGAACCATCGCGGATCGGACGATGACAAGGGTGTGGCGCGCTTCGGCGGTTGCTTTGCTGTTAGCGTCGGAAGACTACGTTGTTGACGAGGACACCGCCCGACAGAGTCGCGCAAACGTTTGGTCCGGCGACTTCGATATGCCATGGGATTGGCGTGCTCAGCGCCGAAGCCGATAACAGAACGATCGAAATGAAGCCGCAGCAGGAACCATCAACCCAGGAAGTTCTCGCCGGTCTCGTCGAGCGCGTTACTTTCCATAATGATGACAACGGTTTCTGCGTTCTCCGGATCAAGGCACGAGGGCACCGCGAGCTGATAACGGTCGTTGGGCATGCCGCGACCATTTCTGCTGGTGAGTGGGTCACCGCATCCGGCGAATGGATCAACGACCATACCCATGGCCAGCAGTTCAAGGCGCGCTTCATGCGCACCTCCGCACCTACGTCTATCGACGGTATCGAGAAATACCTGGGCTCCGGCATGATCCGGGGCATCGGCCCGGTCTACGCAAAAAAGCTTGTTCGGGCTTTCGGCGAGAGGGTATTTGACACGATCGAGGCAGAGCCTGTTCGCCTGCGCGAGGTGACGGGTATTGGCCCAATCCGTGCCAAACGCATCACCTATGCCTGGGCTGAGCAGAAGATCGTGCGCGAGATCATGGTCTTCCTGCACAGCCATGGGGTTGGTACGGCAAGGGCAGTCCGCATTTACAAGACCTACGGTTCGGATGCCGTCCAGGTCATGACGGAAAATCCGTATCGGCTGGCGCGTGATATCCGCGGCATCGGCTTCAAGACCGCCGATGCGATCGCCATGAAGCTCGGAATCGAGAAGACGGCCATGGTGCGGGTTCGCGCGGGGATTTCCTACGCGCTGACCGAGGCCATGGATGAGGGTCATTGCGGTTTGCCGACGGAAGAGTTGATAACGCTTGCCGAGAAGCTGCTCGAGGTACCCCAGGAACTCATCCGCACTGCGCTTGAACTCGAGCTGCAGGAGGGTACTGTCGTCGCCGACCGTCTCGGCGAAACGCCCTGTGTATTTCTGGCTGGTCTGTATCGCGCGGAGCGCGGCATCGCCGAGCGGCTGGTGCGACTGGCAAATGGCCCGTTGCCTTGGTCCTGGATCGATCCGGACAAAGCGCTGCCGTGGGTCGAGGAGCGTATCGGGCTCGCCCTTGCCGAAAGCCAGGTCGCCGCGATCCGGCTCGCTCTGATATCCAAGGTGCTTGTGATGACCGGCGGTCCCGGCGTCGGCAAGACCACCATCGTCAAGGCTATTCTACGTATACTCTCTGCGAAGGGTGTAAGGCTTCTGCTGTGTGCTCCGACCGGCCGCGCCGCAAAACGAATGACCGAGGCGTCGGGCTTTGAGGCCAAGACCATCCACCGGCTGCTGGAGGTCGATCCCAAGGGTGGTGGTTTCAAGCGCGGCGAAGACAACCCACTCGACTGTGATCTCCTGGTTGTCGACGAGACTTCAATGGTCGATGTCATGCTGATGCAAGCGCTCATGAAGGCGGTGCCGGACAATGCCGGACTTTTGATCGTTGGCGACATCGACCAGCTTCCTTCGGTCGGTCCCGGCCAAGTGCTGGCAGACGTCATTTCATCCGGTGCGGTGCCTGTGGTGCGTCTCACTGAAGTCTTCCGGCAGGCGGCGCAGAGCCGCATCATCACCAATGCTCATCGCATCAACCAGGGCTCGATCCCCGATCTCAGCTCGCCTGGAATCGAGAGTGACTTCTATTTCGTGCAGGCGGACGACCCCGAAACCGCCGTATCGCGCATCATCGAATTGGTGAAGACGCGGATCCCCAAACAATTCGGCCTCGATCCCATTCGCGACATCCAGGTGCTTTGCCCGATGAACCGCGGTGGTGTTGGCGCCCGCTCGCTGAATATCGAACTCCAGGCGGCGCTGAACCCCGCCATCGACCGCAAGGTGGAGCGGTTCGGTTGGACCTTCGCCCCCGGCGACAAAGTCATGCAGATCGAGAACGACTATGACAAGGAGGTCTACAACGGCGATATCGGCTACATCGACGATGTCAACTCGGACGCCGGCGAACTCACCGCGAGCTTCGACGGCCGTTCAGTCACCTATGGCTTCGGCGAACTCGATACCCTGGTGCCCGCCTATGCCGCCACAATTCATAAATCCCAGGGCTCGGAATACCCCGCCGTGGTCATCCCGGTCATGACGCAGCACTACACCATGTTGCAACGCAACCTTCTCTATACTGGCGTTACCCGCGGCAAGCGGCTGGTCGTGTTGGTCGGACAAAAGAAGGCCGTCGCCATCGCGGTGCGCAGCATCTCGGGCCGGCGGCGATGGTCGAAACTGGCGGAATGGCTGCGTCTCGGGCAGCCCGTCTCACGGCAAATCGGCATGGTGGGTTGAGCGGTGGCGGCAGAGGATTTTCTTCAGGACGTGCGGGTGCGGCAGTTCCCCGGTGATCCTTGGCTGGCACCGTTGCAGCGTGTCCGCGGCAAAATCGGCGACGATGGCATCGAGAGAATTTCCACACAGACGTTAATCGATTATCTCGAAGTCCGTCAGCCCAATCGAGGAGCAGGAGCGTGTCGATACCTTGCAAGCGTCATGCGGGAGCTCGGCTGGAGTCCCGTAAGAGTTCGCGGCCTGACGCGCGGTGCCTATCTCGAAAATATTCGCGGTTATTGCCGAAGGCCATAGCCAACGCCAGGCGGTCGATCAGGCACGCCTCAGCTAGGCGTAAAGGTGTCACCGCTTCACCCCGCGCAACGATGAGACGGTGTCCGCGCTAGGTTTTCTGAAACGGCACCGCGCCACCTTTCAATAGACTGCTGCGAGGGTTCTCCACATCGCCAGCGGAGTTCTAACAAGGTGCCGAGGTAGCACGATCTCATACCTCAACCGAACTCAGCCTACCGCCGTTACCGGACGGGCGACTACCGTGACGGTGACAAGGTGTTACCTTTTCAACGGCCTGAAGCCGGCGCCACCTCACCGCGTATCTAGCAAGGTGCAGCGGTATCAGGCCCCTATGGGAGCGAATGCTCGAGGAAGAAACGCAGCATTTCCCTTGTGGCGTCCGGTCCGAGCGGATCAGTGTAGGAGCCAGCAGGGCTTCCTCCCGACCATGCGTGTCCGGCTCCGTGGATTTTCCAGTGTTCAAAGATTCGTCGCCTGCTCGCGTCGATATGAATCGTGCGGGTATAGGCATGCCCACCAGGTACCCGCCCGCGATGCACCTTCTTTTGCGTGCTCGTCGTTCTCATAAACTGCTCAAGAATATGATCGCCGTTGTTTGGATGCACCGTGTTGTCGCGATCACCGTGAAAAACAATGGTCGGGACAGGCGGCCCGTCACCTAGAGTTACGCTGTCACCTGACCTTTCACCTCCTCGCATGGCGATAAGCGCAGAGGGAAGGTCAATGGCGGCCCCACAGGCGACGCCAGAATGTACACCGATTGCCGCGTACAGATCATTGTACGTTGCTCCCATGATAGCAGCAGCCGCCGCTCCGGCCGACAGTCCACCAACGTAGACGCGCTTTGGATCAACCGAATAGTCGCGCATGATTTGGCGGGTGATGCCTGCGATAAGCGAAGGTTCACCCCTGCCCCGCTCCTGGTCGGCTGGTCGAAACCAGTTCCAGCATTTCGCATGATTTGCCTCGCTATGCTGTGCGGGAAAGACCACAAAGCAGGTTCGTTCTTCTGCGATAAAGTTCATCCTCGTGCCAGCTGCGAAATCGTCGGGCGACTGGGTGCAGCCGTGCAGCATGACGACCAAAGGAAGCGGCTGCCCGTGATAGCGACTGGGGATGAAGAGCCTGTAAGCTCGGCTTCCCGCCTGATTGCTGTAGGCACCTTCGATGAACTTAGCGCCCTCCGGCACGATATCCGACGTGGACGGCGGGGCGCGCTTAATCTTGGTCCGCAACCTGAACGCAGAGGGCCCCTTTGAACGATGGAGTAACTCATCGCGGAGCATGTGCGGCTGAGTGGATGTGGCCCGGAAGTACGGACGATCTATCTCCTCGATGATATTGGCCTTCGCATCAATGATTGGCGGCTCGCGTTTCGTGAGAGCACTGTCACCGGCGGTGCCGAATGTCATGCCCGGCGCGGTCTCGCCGCAAAGCATGCGTTGAAGGAGTGCCGTTGCTTCGACAAGCCGGCCCGCCCGCGTGAGGCGTGTAGCTTCGCGAACTATGTCCTGGTTCAGCATCGCCTTCACCGGGTTCTGTCGGCGAGAGCGGCCTTGACCGCCGGACTGGCATGCAAAGCGCCCAGCACGGTGATCGAGGCAATCGTCGCGCGGGCAAGCTCGGGCGTGACGTCTTGGGCGATACTAGCAAGGCCCAGAACATTGATGTGCAGCATCTCACCGGCCCGCCGCGCCGCTTCGAGATCCTCGCGGCTGTAGTTCCGCAGACCGAGGTCCAGATTTTTTCGGGCCGTGGACTGCTTGACCACGTCTGCGTGGCGCTCGAGTTGGTTGCGGATTGCGGTTCGAATGAAATCGGTACGGTTCGAATAGAATCCTTCCTGCACCATTAAATCGACGTGACCCAGGTCGACATAACCAAGATTGATCGTGATTTTTTCAGTGTCAGAGGGCTTTGGTCGGAATTCGTGGACGTTGTCGGCCATGTGCAATACCAATAACCATCTATCTGGATGGTATATGGATGTCCTGGGGCGGCTGTCAAGTGCGCCACGTGCCAGAAGGGATCTGGCCGATGATCGGTTTGGTCAAACTGAGAAGAACTCGCTGTGAGCAAATTCGCGCGAGATAAGCCCCATGGCTGTTAATCGGCGTGGGGTCCGGACGCCGATCGGCACGTCAAGCTATGGATATATCTCGCGGTGAAGGGGTCATTTTTGGATGCCTATTCACACCTCTACCCGCATCTACCGACCTTAAGGCTAGCCTTAAAGCCACATGCTTCGCCGGAAACCTGTCATTGAACAAGGCGGCCTACCCCGGAGGAATACGATGAGACAACAGGACACGTGATAACTCGGGGCTTCACGACCGGCATAGTCGATCCAATCGAAATGAGAAAAACTTGGCTGCGGATTAAAGATCGCTCGGACGCTCCATATACCCCAATGATGAGCACAACCGTCCTTGGGGGAGGCGGCAAAACCTAAACCCGCCACTTGTAGCGGCAACGCACGGGTGCTTGCCCCGACCTTCCACGCTGCCACCATCATAGTGCCGGCGAGGTTCGAGGATTTTCGTCCATCGCATGCACCAGCCAGTTGTTCGCGACGCCAACCCTAAGCTATGAATTTTTTGTATAACCAGTGGCGGCCGTCGTGGCGCCGCCAAACCTGTCCGCGCACGAGCCGGCCGGTAATTGTGCGTCTCGGGATGGCGACCGTGCATAAGTGCCAGACCGTTGCCGTTGCCGGGGGTTGGCGCAATCCAAGGGCGTAGCTGATGGCTATCATCGGGGCCTCTGTTTCAAACGATCCGCCTTTATGTACGGGCCGTACAGAACGTCATGGTGCCACTCGTAGGCTTTAACGACGACGGCCCCGACGATGACCCCGAAGGCGATAAGTAGAACCGTTTCGATGACCATGTGTTCAATACCTTCCACGATACGATCCATAGAGGATCGACCGGCCACAGTGGTCAATAAAATCCGGGCTTCGACGTGAAGCGAGACTATTGTCGGGCTGTGCGACATTTTTGCAGCGCCTGCTCTGCCGCACGCTCAAGGTTATTTCTCAGCTACCATCTTGATGCTCGTGGCGTTCGACGGTTTTACCTTGCCGCGTTCATTCCTGTTTTCGGAATAGACGACGACTGTAACGACAGGATGTCCGGGCTGATTATTCAAAACAGTTTCTGCGCCGGTTTGCACTCGCCATAGAATTTTTTAAGCCCAATAGTTTGAATAAAGTGAGCATTAAGCGCGCCAGTTATTCGGTTGAGCGTAGCGCTGCCTTTGTCCGGGGCCATGGCCACAATCGTTTCCCGCGAAGCATCTCCAGTAATTGGCCAACTAATGCCATCAATCGTTATAGTCTTCTTGGCTATATCCACCGCGACAGCAATCGAATATTTTTCATCTACCGGATTTATTTGCTTGCCCTGCTGGATCACTTCGACCGTTCCCCAGCATGACAACAAGACTTCCTCGGCATGCGCTGCGCTTGCAGCGACCATCCCGAAAGCAATTGCCACAGCCTTTAGCGCGTTCTCCATGGATGAACCGGTGCTACCAGTCTACCTTCCGAAATCCGCTGTAAGCCGTCCTTAGTCAGAACGATGCCGCCCAAGACTTCCTTCGCGTAGCCGATATTCTTGAGCCGGGATTGAATGTGAGACGGAATGTGATGGGTTGCCGGATGCGCCGCGAGCTGTCGCATGGCCTCAAATTCCAAATCATTTAGCTCTGGGGGCAGGATTTGATCCATTCGCCAATTATGCGCGCGGCTCAGACGTTTTCCAGTCAGTAAGTCTGCCATATCAAACTGACCAAGTACCCCCACCGCCGCGCCGGTTTTGTGCGCGGACGATGGGGGTTTTACCTTGTCGCCTTGCTACGAGACGATGAGACTACAGGTTGGCTTGGCTGGCCACGACCGCTTCCTCATTCCAATCGAGACCGACGCCGGGCACATCGGGAATGTGAAGCAATCCGTCACGGATTTCATAAGGCTTCTGCAATACAGGGTCGGCCCAATCCTGCCATTCCAACCAATGCGCGGTCTCCGTGACCCGCATCACGTGCGCGGCCACTTCCGGGTAAAGATGTGTGGACATCGGTATTCCCGCCGCCCCGGCGAGCGCCGACGCCTTTAGCCAACCAGTCACGCCGCCAATGCGCATGAAATCGGGCATGACAAGGTCGCACGCCCTTCTCTGCAGCGCGGTGTATAGATCGCGGGGACCATAGAAATTCTCGCCTATCTGGATCGGGGTCTTTAGCTCGCCGGCCAACTGCACGTAACCATCGAGATTGTCATAAACGATCGGCTCCTCGATCCACGCGAGACCCTCGTCATCAATCATGTGACACCGCCGCAGGGCTTCTCCAAGATGTAAGCCTTGGTTGAAATCGGCCATCAGTTCCGTGTCGTCGCCAACAGCGGCCCTGACGGCATGAATGGCGGCCAGATCGTCGCTCGCGCGATCACGGCCAAGTCGCAACTTCAGCGCGGTGAAGCCTCCTTCTTCGCACAGCGCGATCGCGTCCGCTGCCACAACTTCCGGCGCTTGAAGCCATAACCCGTTGCTGTTGTATGCCTTCACCGGCCCTACCGAACCGCCCAGCAGGATGCAAAGCGGCACGCCATTCGCCTTTGCCAAGGCATCCCAAGCCGCCATATCCAGTCCAGACACTGCGATCATGGAAAGTCCCTGATAACCTACAAAGTGCAGGGACTTGCGTGCGAGATCGTAGAGTTCGACCGGTGCGACGCGCCTTCCCTTGAGTATAGCGCCGAAATCTTGCAGGGCCGGGACCAGATATCTCATCGTCTTGATGGTGTAGGGCTCCAGATAGCTCCGCCCAACGATGCCTTCTTCGGTGAAGAGGTCGATCAGGATCAGCGGCCAGTCTGTGATGGTCGCGATCCGGGCGACAACCGGACGCTTCAGCTTGAGCACGACGGCTCTGGCCCTAATCGATTTGAATGTGAGCGGAGCAAGCTGCATTGCGAACACCTTTCGATTTGGTCTGCAGATTAAACCGTGTCACTGGGCCACCCGAATTGCCATGATATTTTCAGCCTGCGCTCCGCGAGCATGACGGTCAGAGCTTAGCAAACATGGTTAACGAGGGTTTTGACCCCCTAGAGATTTCTCAGCCCTATCTCGCGCGCGCGAGACGGGGGGCCCTGTCCATGCTCCCCGGGGGGTAGAATTGCGCCCGCAGCACTGATCGCGGACCCGATGCGGCCATGTTGAGGCCGTCAAAAAAACCGGTTACGCTTTATACTTGGTCGTGCGCGGTACGGCTCTCTCCTTAGGAGACATCCGTGACTTCGAGCATGAAGCAACGCGCAGCGCATGAGCCGTTTTACGAAATCGACCCGCTCACCCTCATCAGCATCGAGGTCTTCTATTCGGATCGCACGCTGGAGACGTTCGGGAGAGATGGCGCGGGTTGGTTTTGGTGGCCCCGGCACTGCGGCTCTTCGCCAGATGGTTCGGCAACTGGTCCGTTTTCCACGAGCTATGCAGCGTATCGCCACGCGATGATTAGGACACGATGTTCGGCGGCGGTGGTCGACCCCTGATGCGCGAACGCTTGGCGAACAGAGCATCACTTTCCATGTGCCGAATATGGGACATGAACGAGCCCGACACGCGATGCTATGGCGTCAGAAAGCCTCTATTCATTAGCATTTCTTGAATTAGCCCGTGTGGCGACGATAGAGACAAATTAGAGCATGAAAAAGCCAGCCAACTCATTGAGTTGACGGGCTCTTTTCTGGTTGCGGGGATAGGATTTGAACCTATGACCTTCAGGTTATGAGCCTGATTGATGAGTTCTCTTTTTGGGCTCAGCGGCAGACTTACCCGAGCGGAATGTGGGATTGCGTTTTGTCCAGTTTTGGACTATATCCTTAAATAGACATAGGATTCTACACATGAGCCACGGTGAACGCAGCCCGGCTGAGGCTGAAAGGGGACCGCAGCGGCTTGATAACGCACGATTTGCGCCGGCCAATCGAAAGCGGCTCAGCCCCCCTGCTTTACGCACCTTCCTGGCCATTGCAGACCTATGGGGCTTAACCGAAGAGCAGCGCCTCCTGGTCCTCGGATATCCCTCTCGGTCCACATATCACAACTGGTGCAAGCAGGCGCGCGAGCATGGCGCTTTCACCCTCGATGTGGACGTTCTTGCGCGTATCTCCGCGATGCTTGGCATCCATCAAGCTCTTGGAATTCTCTTTCCGACCGAACGGCTCGGCGCTGAGTGGTTGCGGACCGCTCACAACGCCGTGGTCTTCGGCGGGCGACCGCCGCTCGACCTCGTCATCAGCGGATCACAAGATGGGTTGCTCTCGGTCCGCCGGTTCCTCGACGGCGCGCGTGGCGGTCTCTACATGCAGCCCAACGCAATTGATGAGGCGTTCACACCTTACAGCGACACGGAAATCGTCTTCCGGTGACGGACACTTTTGCACCAGCGCCGCAGCCTACCCATCGCCTGATCCCCTCGCAATTTCCGCCTATCGGACTGTTCGATACAGTTGCGACGACAGCAGATCTTTCGGCGGTGATGGAACTCGTCGGTTGGACGAACGATCGGCTCGTGGCGGAGCGGATCAATCGGCTGCCGCAAAGCGAATGGGTACATGGTGTCCCCAACGCTAGCATTGTCATGGCTGCCTTTCTCCATGTCGCTCCTGGAGGACTGAGATTCAATGGGCCAGAGCTTGGGGCTTGGTACGCGGCCGACGATATTCGAACCGCGGCAGCCGAGGTCGGTCACCACCTGCGACGCGAAACGGCTTCTCGCGGCGTAGCCACGATGAGCCGTACGTACAGGGCGTATGCTGCAACGCTGCTTGGGGACTATCTCGACATTAGAGGACAACAAGTGACGCGATCCGATGTGTATGCCAGCGAACGCTACGACGCGTCGCAGAAACTTGGTGAGGAGGTTCGCTCGTCGGGTCGAGCGGGACTAATCTACGACAGCCTCCGTCGTCAAACTGGTGTCAACGTTGTCGCGCACCGACCGCGTAACATTACAGAAATCGTGCAGACAGATCATTTCGAAATTACGGTCCTGGCAACGTCGCGCACGATCGACGTCCGCAAATTGTCGAAATAGCGAGCAACGTCCACCGCATTCCGCAACATATGCCGCCAATTGCTCGACAGAACTCTGTCTTTAATTTTGTGGCTTTGATTGGCACTCCGAACCTGAAGCCCGATAGGACAGAGCCATGTCGAAACTATTGTTAGCTTCTAAGCTAACCGAAGCGCGCAAGTCTTTGTACGACGATAAACTTCGATCCGGTACGCTAGGACCGGAAGCCGCGCGACTGACGACGCCGGCTCTATCCCATTACTGGACTCTGATTTCCTTTGTTGTTGTCCATCGTAGTGCCGATGGTTGTCGGGATCATCACCGTGCAATCGGCATCAAACGGCGTTACGATGAAAAAGACCGTCGCTCAAAAGCGCGAGGGCATCGCCCAGCTCAAGGAGTCGGAGCCAGCGCTTGTACCCAAAATACGCAGCGCTTCAGCTCGGCGCAGCTCCCTTTCCGCCCGCTATCCTGTGAACGGTGCGTGGCCGGCCGAGATGCGAATAGACATGCTGGCGGCATATCTCGATTTCAGAAGCGTGCGCGAATTAGTGCTCGCTGTTTCTCGCGGCGAAGCACCGCCTCCCACCCGGTATCGCGGCGTGGGTCGGGCCAGGGAAGCCATCTGGGTCAAGGTTATTGTTGACGAACACGTTGCACCCGGAATCAGGGTCAGTCAGAATCTATCAAAAATCGACTTGGCAGCGCTCGCATGAAGCCGTTGAGAACCGCTCTAAAATTGCCTCGATACTGCCGCCGCAAGCCGCTTAAGAACGGCCGCTGGGCATACTTTTTTGAACCGCCGACCTGGGCGCGCAAGCAAGGGTGTCCATTGGAAGCCGAAGCGCTCGGCCAGAACTATGATGCTGCAGTCAGCCGCGCCGAAAACGTCTTGCTGCCGGCATTTGATTCCTGGCGGACGCGTGGCCTGTCTGACCTTGCTCCTATCGGGGTCACGCGAGGTAGTTTTGATTGGCTGGTTCAAGGGTTCAAGCAGCAACAGAAATACAAAGATGTCGACGCCCACACAAAACGGACGTACGACAACGGAACCCAGCTGTTTGCCGATCACATCTTAAAGGACGGCAGCCGCGCGGGATCAAAGCAGGTCGGAGATTTCACCAAGGGTTTTGTGGACGCGGTCTACGCGAAGTTGCTCGTGGTCGAGAGCCTCGATGCTGAGGGCAAGGTGGTGCGCCGCGAGCGTCGCCGCATGGCAATCGCAGCCATGGGTGCGTGCAGACGCGCTTGGTTCGTTATGCAGCGTGCAGAAGAGGCGATTGTACCCGCCGACAACCCGTTTGCAAGAATGGGATTGAAGAAGCTGGCGCCAGGTCAGAAGAAACCTGAAACGCCGACTGCGACCTGGGACGAGTTGCAGGCATTCCGCAAGGCCGCGGTGAAACTTGGTTATGCGTCACTTGCCACAGCGGCTCTTACTGCGTGGGAATGGTTGCAACGCGAAGAGCATTTGTTCGGCGCATTCGAAATTTCTCATTATCGTCCAAAGGCGCGCCCAAATAGCGTCTGTGTCGTTCACCCCAAAACTGGTGAGGAAGCGTGGTGGCCCCTGTTCGATGAGACGGGCAACGAGCTGTTTCCGGAGCTGATGCCAGAATTGGACGCCATCAAGGAGCAGACGGTCGGTGGTCTCGTGTTTCGGCGGGACCATGGCCATCGCCGCGGCCAAGTTCCCCTCCCCTGGATGAAGCCACGCGGGGGACTCGACTATTTGCGCTCTACCGTGAAGCGCATCATCCGCGCGGCCGAGCTTCGCGACGAACTGTCATTCACATCATTTCGGCATGGAGGCTTTACGGAAGGTGCGGATTCCGATCTTTCCGATGCGGAGCTGCGCGCAGCGGGCCGGCATCGGTCTGCCCGGCAGCTACCCACGTACGCCAAACGCACCCGCAAGCAGCTGATCGCCGGCGTCCAAAAACGCCGAGCGGAGAGAACAAAACCAGCCGGTTTGTCGGAATGACGGGCAATCGTTTGTCGGAATGGAAGCTTAGCTAAACCGCTAACTGCTTGAAAAGCTTGGTGGGCGCACCAGGGCTCGAACCTGGGACCCGATGATTAAGAGTCATCTGCTCTACCAACTGAGCTATGCGCCCGGAACCGGCCCGGAAAGCCTTCGCAAGAGGGCGTCGTTTAGCAAAGCGACCCCGCGATGTCCAGCAGCGGGCGAGGTTTTCCCGACCTTGTGGGAGCGCCTTAAGCATCGGAAAAGCCGTCGGAATCCGGCGGCTTTTCGAGCTCAAAATGGCCTTGCGAGGAAGCCCGCCGCTAGAGCCGTTCGCGCTCGCCCATGCCGGGCCCGTGATCCCGCTCGCCATCGTGATCCATCATGCCGCGGTGCCGCCAACCGCCTTCGTGACCGAACCAGCCATGGTGATGCGTCAGCACGGCAAGGCGGCGCTTCTGGCCATCGTCAAGGGTCTTGTAAAGGGGATCGGCCGCATCGGCGATTTTCTTCAGCGCCGCCGAGGTCACCGCCATGCGTTCGGCGCGTGCGCGCAACCCCGCGACCGGATCTTCCGGCGTGTCCGGATTCTTCTCAGCCTCATCGCTGGCCTTCATCCGCGCATTGGCGCGATCGATCCGTATCTTCACCAGATCCCGCACCGCGGCCTCGACCGGCGGCCACAGCTTTTCCTGGTCGGTGCTCAACTTCAGTCCGGCGTGAACCGCCGCAATCCGCGCATCGGCAAAAGCCGCCCGATCCTCCGGGCTCATCCGCATATGGCCCATGTGATCATGGAACCAGCGATGCTGGGCATAGACCGCCGTCGAACCGGCGATGGCGAGCGCTGCGACGCCGATGATTGCAAACTTCCTCATATCAACCTCCTCTGACGGTCACCGAAGGATGGGCGCGACTGTCTCCGCAATCAACTTACAGTTCGGCAACGGAGCCCTCTGTTACCAAGATTTAATCCGCCGTCTTCATTCATTTTGTATCCGGATATTTCAGATCATGCCGAGCAAGCGCGGCAGCCACAGCGAAATTTCCGGCACATAGGTGATTAGCCCAAGGAAAATCAGCATCGCGCACAGCCAGGGCAGCACCGCGATCGTGATCTCGCTGATGCCCATCTTGGCGATCCCGCTGGCAATATAGAGATTGAGGCCGACCGGGGGGTGGCAGAGCCCGACTTCGGTGTTGACGATCATCAGCACGCCAAGATGCACCGGATGGATGCCGATCTTGGTCGCGAGCGGAAACAGGATCGGCGCCATGATCAGGAGGATCGACGACGGGTCCATGACGTTACCGGCCGCGAGCAGGATGATGTTGACCACAAGCAGGAAGGTCCAGATCCCGAAATTCTTGTCGATGATCCAGGCCGCCATTTCCTGCGGGATCTGCTCATGGGTCATCAGGAAGGAGAACAACACCGCATTGGTGATGATGTAGAGCAGCATCGAGCTCATGCTGGCGGCCTGCAACAGCACCCGGCCGACCTGGGAGAGCTTCAATTCCTTGTAGACAAAAACGGTAATGAAGAAGGCGTAGGTCGCGGCCACCGCGGCTGCTTCCGTCGGCGTGAAAATGCCGCCATAGATACCGCCGAGCACGATCGCGATCAGCGACAATCCCCAGACGCTTTCGCGGAACGCGGTCCATTGCTGCCTCAAGGTCGCGCGCCGCATTTTCGGATATTTGTTGCGCCAGGCGATGAACCAGGTCACCGCGGCCAGCATCAGCGCGAGCATGATCCCGGGCACGATGCCGGCCATGAACAGCGCGCCGATCGACGTATTCGTGGAGACGCCGTACAGCACAAGGATGATCGAGGGCGGCACCAGAATGCC
Organism: uncultured Alphaproteobacteria bacterium; assembly: GCA_963722265.1. Classification (GTDB taxonomy): domain Bacteria; phylum Pseudomonadota; class Alphaproteobacteria; order Rhizobiales; family Xanthobacteraceae; genus Bradyrhizobium. The sequence goes on from CAVRKR010000010.1 coordinate 522,175, forward strand.
GAGCGCGCCCGAGGTCGAGATCACGCCGACGCCGAAGCGACGTGGATAGCCATACTCGACCATCGCCGGCATCATGATCGAGCCGATCGCCACCACGGTCGCGACGCTCGAGCCGGAAATCGCGGCGAACATCGCGCAGGCCGCAACGCCGGCCAGCCCCAGCCCGCCCGGCAGATGGCCGACCAGCGAAGTGGTAAACGCAATCATGCGCCGGGCGACGCCGCCACGGGTCAGGAAGGTGCCGGCGAGGATGAAGAACGGAATTGCCATGATGCCGAAATTGTCGAGGCCGGAAAACAGCTTCAAGCCCACGCTCTCGATCGGCACTTCCGTCATCGTGAACAGGAAGGTGAGCACGGTGAGGCCGAGCGAAATCGAGATCGGCATTCCCGTCAGCATCAAGGCAAACAGCAGTCCGAAGATAAGAGCTGCGCTCATCACGCCTCTCCCATCGCGACGGGGGCATCAGGCGAGACCTCGATGCCGTCGACATTGGTCGCGTCGTGATGCGGCAATTCGCCGGTCCAGAAATAGCTCCACGACACCTGCAGGAAACGGAAGCACATCAGATAGGAGCCGAGCGGGATGCAGGCGTAAACGATCCAGCTCGGCAATTCGAGATCCGGCGAGACCTGATCCGTGCTCATCAGTTCGATCACGAACTTCGCGCCCATGGTGCCGACGATCGCGGTGAACAGCGCCCCGCCGAGCAGGCCGAACAGCACCACGCCCTTCTGCCATTGCGGATTGAGCCGCTTGACCAGCACGTCGACGCCGACATGGATGCCGGCGCGCACGCCATAGGCCGCGCCGAACTTCGCCATCCAGATGAACATGTAGATGCACAGCTCCTGCGCCCAGGAGATGTGGATGGCGATCAGATAGGGATACAGGAACGGCACGCCGGTGCCGAAGCGATGCAGGACGGTAATGAAAATCAGGATCGTCGCCGCCCCCATCAGCGAACTGATCAGAATTTCCTCGAGCCGATCAAGGATACGAAGCAGCACCAATGTCCCCCTTATTCGCGCCGTTTGTAGTTAAACTCGTCATGGCCGGGCATGGCCTTGATTGAATCGGCACATGCGCGGGTTGTTACCTCGCCCCGCTTGCGGGGAGAGGTCGGCGCGAAGCGCCGGGTGAGGGGGACTCTCCGCGAGTCCGAGTCTGTTGAGAGAGCCCCTCACCCCGACCCTCTCCCCGTGAAGAACGGGGAGAGGGAGCAGTGGTCGATCGCTGCTGCGTCTCAACCTAATCTCATCCCGCTCTAATGGCTGGCCCCGCCGGTTTCCTTGATGAACTCGTCGATCAGCGGCTGGCCGACCCGCGTTGCCACTTCCTTGTAGACCGGCTCCATCGCCTTGCGCATCGCCGCATCCTGTTCCGGCGTCAGCGTGATGATCTCGGTCTTGCCGGCCTTCTTGATGGCATCCAGCGCCTCGTCGTTCTCCTTGGCCGACTGTCCGTTGCCGAAAGCGGTCGCCTCCTTCATGGCCTTGTCGAGCTGGCCGCGGATTTCACCCGGCAGACCGTCCCAGAACTTCTTGTTCACGACCACGACGTAGCCGATGTAACCGTGATTGGTCACGGTCAGGTACTTCTGCACCTCGTGCATCTTCTGGGTATACATGTTGGAAGGGGTGTTCTCCTGGCCGTCGACCACGCCGGTCTGCAGCGCCTGATACACCTCGGAAAACGCCATCACCTGCGGGATCGCGCCGAGCGCGCGGAACTGTGCCTCGAGTACCTTCGAGGACTGTATGCGGAATTTCAGCCCCTTGTAGTCCGAAGGCGCGATCAGCTTCTTGTTGGCGGACATCACCTTGAAGCCGTTGTCCCAGTAAGCAAGACCGGTCATGCCCTTCGGCTCGAGCAGCTTGAGCAATTTGGCGCCGAGCGGCCCGTCGGTCACCTTGCGCAAGGTGGCGAGGTCCGGGAGGATGTAGGGCAGATCGAATACCTCGAATTCGCGCACGCCGATCGGGCCGAATTTGGAGTTCGACGGCGCCAGCATCTGCACCGCGCCGAGTTGCAACGCCTCCAGTTCTTCCTTGTCCTTGTAAAGCGTCGAGTTCGGATAGATTTCGACCTTGACCTTGCCGTCGGTATATTTCTCGGCCAATTCTTTGAATTTTTCCGCAGCCTTTCCCTTCGGCGTGTCGGAGGCCACGACGTGGCTGAATTTGATGACGATCGGCGCCTGCGCCAGGGCTGGTCCTGCGAAGCCCGACCCTGCCAGCGCCAATGCCGCAATCGATGCGGCGGCGATTATCAGTTTACGCATGTGTCCTCCCGCGAGCTTTGCGAAAACGCGCGCGCGGCGCATCTCCAAAGCCCTTTGTGGCTTGCCGCACCAATACAGAGAAGCAGGCCCAAAGGCCATTGCCCGTTAGCAGGGGTGGCCGGAAAGCGATGGTGCAATGCAATATCTAACTGGCCGTCATTGCGAGGAGCGTAAGCGACGAAGCAATCCATACCTCCGCGAGCGGCAATATGGATTGCTTCGCTTCGCTCGCAATGACGGCCCATCGCCACCCGTCGCGGACACGACTACACCTTCTCGCCGCGCACTGCGCCCGAGTTTTGCAACGCCGCCCCAAGATTAAGAGGGCGCAGGGAAAGCCGGGTGCCCGTTGCACCCATAGCCTCGCGTGCGAAAGTGAAAAGCACACGAGTAAGTCCACCACAGGTTCACCGGAGCAAGCCGGCCTTCCCTGCGCGAATGGTTTTAACGGTTTCCTTCGTGGTCTCCCTGGTGACCGGGCTTTCTTGCCACCATCGCCGACAGGTCATCCTGCCGACTTGATACCAGCGTCGGGGTATCAGAACGCCACGACTTCGCCGTCCGCGTCAGCGCATTCGTCTCGTGCGCCGCCCGCGTCCACCGCATCCCGCACCCAACGTTCGTGACGACCGCGAAGCGCCCCTCTTGAGGTGCGCGGGACGGCCGCGAAGATGCCGCTGATTTGCGTCTTGATCAACTGCGGCACATTGGCACGACGGGCAAATCAGATTGGCGATGAGCGAGAGGGGAACAATGGGAATGTCAAGTGGTGGGGAGATCAGTGCGTGTCGCGATATTTCCGCATCGTCGTCCCTGCGAAAAGCAGGGACCCATACCGCGTTGTGTCATCCAATAAGACGAGCTGCCCGACGTTCTTCGCAAAATAGTCGCCTGTGGTTATGGGTTCCTGCTTTCGCAGGAACGACCACAAAATTTTCACCACGCATACCGCACCACGCCCTTGCCGGCGTAGCTTTGCGTGACGCCTGAGAATTCGCCCTCGAAAGTGGCCGCGGCCGACCAGCCGTTCTTCCATCTCATTTCGACGGAAGCCGTCGCGAGCGCGGAGTCGGAAGCCTGCGCGGCGCCGTTGACGACAAAGCCCGCGCCCGGCAGCGACTGGAAGGTCGCGGCGATCGAACGGTCGGGATCGTAATCATGCGCCCAGGCCAAGCGGCCGCGCAGGATGAGAACCCCGTCCGACATTGCAAAGGGCTTGTCGGTGCGGATGCCCAATTCACTGCGTGGATCGGTGACGTTTCTCGCGCCATAGCTGAGCGCGAAGGTGTTGAGGCCCACGATCGCCTGCTCGGCGTAAGCCGGCAGATCGAAGGTGACAAACTGCGCCGCCGCGTAAGGCGTGATACCGATGCCGAAGGTCGCCGGCGCGACAAAACGATAACCGCCCTCGACGCGGCCGGAGAACGCATTGGCATTGAACTCGGCGCGCAACTGATCGAGCCCGGTGACGGTGCGGTTGGTGGTGATGTCCTGCCAGCCATAAGCGAGCGCGGCCGAGATATAGGCTGGCCCATCGGTGTGGCGCACATACGCACCCATCTGGAACAGGTCGGACCGGCCTGTTCCGCCATTGGCCACCGAGAAGTTGGTGCCGCCACCGGCGAGCGCAAAGCCGGCAATGGTGTTTGGCGAGAGCAGATAATCGGCGCCGACCGCAGTCCCTGCGATGCGGCTCGTGGTGTCGTTCGATCCGAGAGCCGCATTGCCGCTGGTCGATTGCGAACCGCCAAAGCCCGCCGCCCATACGCTCCAGCCCTGCTCGAAGGGAGCCGGCGGCGCTTTGTTGAACATCGCAAACGCATCGGTCTTTTGCCGAGCGGCGTAGCTGAGCGCTTCGTCGGCATAACCTGTCGCGCCCGGCATAGAACCCGCGTCGCCGGTCCGATTCATGAAGGGATCGGTGAGCAATCCCATGAAGAGACCCATCGCGTCGAACGTCGTCTGCTGCGAGCCGGTTGCGGTCTCGCCGGATATCTGCGTCAGCGCGTTCGCGAGTGGAGCGCCCGAGAGGTTGAACAGATTCACAAAGCCTTGCGGCAGGGCGCCCCCGCCATTGAAGAAACTGTTGATGCTGTTCGCGACATTCCGCTGATTACCGTTCAGACTACCCCCGCCACCGAGATTTGCGGTGAGAATCAGGAAGACGTCCGTGGTGCTGTAGCTCAGGGTTTCCGTAAACCCCGGCGTCAGGCTCTGAACGCCGCTGAACCTGGTGCCGCCGATACCAGTCGAATGCAGGATGTCGTAGGTCTTCATGCCCTGGACGCCACCGGCAGCAGCGACCTGCACGATCCCGTTGACGGACGCCGTTCCCACGACATTGGTATTGCTGGCGCTCGCGCCGACCTGCACCAGATAGAACGAAGCAGACAGAATGGTGAGGTTGATCATGCTTGTGAGCGTGCCGGTCGGGTTCGCGGCATTGCCAGGCGCGAGCGTGCCGCCGGCTTCGATGGCGGCTCGGGTGACCTCGCCTGTACCCGACAGCGTGCCCGTCGCGTTCACGATGACCGTATTGGAAGTTGCGATCGAACCATCCACCTCCAGCGTGCCGCCGTTCACGAGCGTCCTCCCGGTATAGGTGTTGGTCCCCGTGAGCGCGAGCGTGCCGGTGCCGACCTTGATCAGCGAGACCGGGCCGTCACCGCTGATCACGCCGGAGACGGTGGTCGAGAGATTATTGCTGCCCACGGTGAGCTGGTTGGGCCCGAGAAGAAAAGTGCCTGCACCCGCGATCGATCCAGCGGTCGTCCCGCCTGAGGTTAATCCCGACATGTCGAATACGCCGCCACTATTGGTGATGAAACTTGCCTGACCGCCGCTGCTGGTGTTGACGAAGAATACGCTGCCGCCGCTATTGGTGGTGATGATCGCGTTTCCGGCCGTGCTCAAATTGTCGAACTGGGTCACTCCGCCGTTGTTGTTGATCACAGCGTTGCCTGCCGTCGAGCCGGTGAAGAATTTCGTGAGGCCGCCGACGACGTTGGTAATCGTCGCGTTGCCGGCGGTGCTGGTGTCTTGGAACGGGGTCGCGCCGCCGGCATTGTTGAGGATTGTTGCGCTGCCGGCGGTACTCGAATTGTTGAAGTTGAGGAGGCTACCGCTGTTGTTGGTGATGCGGGCGTTGGCCGCCGTGCTGGTGTTGTTGAAACTCAGGCCCGCGTTGTTGGTGATGCTGGCGCTGCCCGCCGTGCTGGTGTCGTTGAAAGACACGCCGCCAATGTTGGTGATGCTGGCACTGCCGGCCGTGCTGGTGTTGTTGAAACTCAGGGTGCTGACGCCGCTGATGGTGATGCTGGCGCTGCCCGCCGTGCTGGTGTTGTTGAAACTCAGGGTGCTGACGTCGGTGGTGGTGATGCTGGCGCTGCCCGCGGTGCTGGAATTGTTGAAGGTCAGAAAGCTGTTGTCGGTGTTGGCGATGCCGGCGCTGCCCGCGGTGCTGGAATTGTTGAAGGTCAGAAAGCGGTTGTTGGTGAGGGTGGCGCTGCCCGCCATGCTGGAATCGTTGAAGCTCACAGCAGCGTTGTTGACGATAGTGGCGCTGCCCGCCGTGCTGGTGTTGTTGAAGAGCAGGGTGTTGTTGTTGGTGATGCTGGCGTTGCCCGCCGTACTGGAATTGTTGAAGAACAGGGGGCTATTGTTGGTGATGCTGGCGCTACCCGCTGTGCTGGTGTTGTTGAAACTCAGGAAGCCGCCGATGTCGTTGGTGATGCTGGCGCCGCCTCCATTGATGACGATGCCGGCGCCAGTGAATGTCAAAGTGCTGCCAACATCGAAGCTGTAGGCCGACGCCCCGGCGTTGAAGGTCCAGCCGCCGATGTTGGTCGTGCCGGCCGAGAACGTCAGCGCGGTTCGGGCGGACGTACCGAAGGACGCGGTTCCGGTCGGCACCGCGGTGTTCGGGTTCCAATTGCTGGCGGTGTCGAAATCGCCGGACGTGCCGCCAACCCAGGTCGCGCTCTGAGCCGATGCCATCCCGACGCCGGCCAGGCTTGCGAACAGACCGATGGCGGCGAATGCCGCGAGGCGCCGAGCGTATCTCATTGGCCAACCCGCCGTGCCCCATACCCGCTTTCATTTTTACCGGCGTCCGGCACACCACGCAATGCCCCGCGCGCGGTGCAGGCGGGAGTTGTGACGTGCGAAGCGACGAAGCGTCAACCTCTGTCATCACCGGGCTTGTCCCGGTGATCTACGTCTTGCTTTCCTTCCATGGAGGTAAAGATGTGGATGGCCGGGACGAAGCCCTGCCATGACGAAAGTGGGCCGCATTCGCGCGACCTCGAAGCGCCGCGTCTACATTTGCCCGTCATTCCGGGATGGTCCGAAGGACCAGACCCGGAATCTCGAGATTCTCCGATGTGCAATTGCACATCGTAGTTCGATGCTGACGCATCGCCCCGGATTGACCACTTCGTGGTCAGCTCGCCGCGACCGCCGGCACGTCGCGCTGGCGCTTCATGACGATCTTGTTGAGCGCGCCGAGATAGGCCTTTGCCGAAGCCACCAGCGTATCGGGATCGGCGGCGCGCGCGGTCATCGAGCGGCCCTCATGGGCGAGCCGCACCGACACTTCGGCCTGCGCGTCGGTGCCTTCGGTGACGGCGTGGACCTGATAGAGTTCGAGCTTGGCCTCGTGCGGCACCAGCGCCTTGATGCAGTTGAACACCGCATCGACCGGGCCATTTCCTTCCGCTTCCTCGATTCGGATCTGGCCGTCGACGTCGAGCTTCATGGTGGCGCGCTGCGGCCCGTGGGTGCCCGCGATCACCGTCAGCGAGGTCAGCTTGATGCGGTCGTGGGAGGCCGCGATCTCCTCATCGAGCAGCGCCTCGATGTCCTCGTCGTAGATGTCCTTCTTGCGGTCGGCGAGCGCCTTCATCCGCACGAACGCATCCTCGATCTGGTTGGCGCCCAGCTTGTAGCCCATCTCTTCCAGCTTGTGCACGAAGGCATGACGCCCCGAATGCTTGCCGAGCACCAGCGAGGACTGCTTCAAGCCCACCATTTCGGGGCGCATGATCTCGTAGGTGGCCGCATCCTTCAGCACGCCGTCCTGATGGATGCCACTCTCATGGGCGAAGGCGTTGCGGCCGACGATCGCCTTGTTGTACTGCACCGGAAACGACGTCGCCGCCGAGACCAGCTTGGAGGCGCGCGTCAGCATCGTGGTGTCGATCTTGTTCCAGTACGGAAACTTGTCGTTGCGCACATTGATCGCCATCACGACTTCCTCGAGCGCGGCATTGCCCGCCCGTTCGCCGATGCCGTTGACGGTGCATTCGATCTGCCGCGCGCCGCCGGCCAATCCGGCAAGCGAATTCGCCACCGCCATGCCGAGATCGTTGTGGCAGTGAACCGAGAACACCGCCTTGTCGGAATTCGGCACCCGCTCGATCAGCGTGCGCATGAAGTTGGTATATTCCTCCGGCACCGTGTAGCCGACGGTGTCGGGAATATTCACCGTGGTGGCGCCGGCCTTGATCACGGCTTCCACAATGCGGCAGAGAAAATCCATTTCGCTGCGGGTGCCGTCCTCGGCCGACCATTCGACGTCGTCGATATGGTTGCGGGCGCGGGTGACGTTGGCAATCGAAGTCTCGATCACCTGCTCCGGCGTCATGTTCAATTTCACACGCATGTGCAAGGGCGAGGTCGCGATCACGGTATGGACGCGGCCGCGCTTGGCGAATTTCACCGCTTCGGCGCAGCGGTCGATGTCCTTCGGGTGAGCGCGGGAGAGCCCCGCGATGATCGCGTTCTTGGCGCGCCGGCCGATCTCGCTCACCGCCTGGAAGTCGCCTTCGCTGGTGATGGGAAAACCGGCCTCGATGACATCGACGCCCATTTCGTCGAGCATCTCGGCGACTTCGAGCTTCTCCTCGAATGTCATGGTGGCGCCGGGACATTGTTCGCCGTCGCGCAACGTGGTGTCGAATATGATGACGCGGTCCTTGCCGGACTTGTTCACGGGGGCCATTTCGAAAATTCCTTGTAGCTGGTGCGCTGCTTATCTGAGCGCTGAAGGGGTCTGGTGATCTCGCGCGTACCCCTGAGTGCCCAGGCGCAAAGCGCCCAGACGGCCCTCAGGGGCCGATAAGAAGCAGAAGCCCGCCGAGAAGCAGGGTGGGCAAGGTCGCAGCCGGAATCGCTTCGGGAACAGCGGTCAGCGCCGCCCTCCCGTGAACTCCAGACATTTCGCTGCGAATCAGCATTGCCAGACCCTTTGAAGCGTATCCTGAGCCAAAACCGTTGACGGTTGGTTGCCGGAAGGCGCTCCCAGCGCCCTTCTAAACGAGAAACCCGTGCAACCGCAATGCCAAAAGATAGTCAGGGGGGTTGACCTGGTTTTGCACCCTATGGCCCCGGAGCCAACGTCACCAATGGATCGTTGCACTCGACAAGACGCGGCGGCGCGAGAATTCTGCTGATCCGCCGGGCTGCGAGGATCGCCGCCGCCGCGACCACAATCCCTGCGATGACGTCGACGAAGTAGTGTCCGCCGCCGACCGGGGTCGAAGCGATCATCGCGATATTGCAGGGCACGAGAAGCAGTCGCATCCACCACACCGGCCAGAAAGCCCAGATGTACAGCACCGCCGAAGCCGCGTGAAAGCTCGGAAATGTCAGCACGCCGACGAGATGCGACAAGCTCAGCGCATGCAAACTACCGGCGCGCAGCAGCGGCGCATCCCGCAGGGTGTCGTAGTAGCCCTGCGGCTCGAAAGTTGGAAAATCGGATGCCTGAAGGCCGAGCGTGCCGTAGACGCCGATGGCCGGCACCAGCACCGAAATGCAGGTCGTGGCGATCAGCGCCAGCATGAACGCGCAAATCGCCTCGCTGGTCCGCCGATAATGCCCGGCAAGCGGGAGCGCGACGATGATCCCGAGGATTTGCCAGGTGATCGACGTGTAGGCAAAAGCGAGCGCCGACAGAAAGCCGGGATGTTCGTTGACGAAATTCAGATAGATCCGGAAGTCGAGGCCGAGCGCGCGATCCCAGGCCAGCAGCGACGTATCCATAAGCGGCAGATTCATCGAAGTGGCGATATAGGTCAGGCTGGTCATGACCGAAAGCGCCAGGATCATCTGGGAGGTCGCGATAAGGGAATACGAAACCCGGGGACTGCGCCGCGTCGCCGATTGCGCATTCAGCCGGCCAAATCGCCAATAGAGCGCCGCAACCGCAAATGCGATCAGGTAGCCGGCCGGCTGGACATAGAATTCGGTCGTGACCAGTCCGGCATTGAGTACGCCGGCGGCGGCCGCCGCAAGACGCCAGTTGAATCCAAACAATTCCCCGGCCGCGGCCGCTTCGCCATCATCCGGCAGCACCGGTGCACGCTCGATGCGCCGCTGATTGGATGGTTCGGAAGTGTCGGGGATTTGGCTGGACTTGGCGTAGTTAACTTCGCTTAATGATTGTAGGTCTCCCATGACTGGGACACCTAGTAGAAATACGTAAATGACGATTTAAGCATGCATTGTCTAAAAATGCACTTTGAAGTGAACAACGACAAGCCGCGACACGGAACTCGCGCGGATTTGGACCAACGAAAACATCGACCGCTCAATTTTCGCGCGGGTTCGCAAGTCAATTCGGCCGCCTTCCCATGACGTCCGCATCCATCCGTGAAAAAGAAAAGCCGCCCGAAGGCGGCTTCTTGATTTGAACCAGCAATAGCGTCAGCAGTAATAGACGCCGGCCGCGCAGCGACGCGCGGTTCGCCGGGCTACGCCGGCGACGCTGACTGGCGTCAATGGCCGGCCGACGATGGCTTGTGCCGTCGAGACCAGGCGCTCGGCGCCGGGGATCGGCAGTTGGCCTGCGAGGTCGAGCGCGCATAGCGCAAAAAGCGCGACGACGATGGTAAGACCGATGTGTTTTGCCATGCTCATTTTGCAGCTCCGATGGTTCCGATGGTGAAGTTGGAGGGCAGATCGCTGAACTTCTCGCGAACGTCCTTGATCTCGACCTTGGTGGCGTTGCTCGCATTCTTGAACGTGAAGTCGGCCTGCGCGACCTCGCCGCCGGTCTTCCAGTCACGAAGCTGAATGCTGTATTGCGGGCTTCCAGGCACCGTCCGCGAGGTGATGCTGAAACGACAGGGATACGGTTTGCTGCCCTGTGCGACCCAGATCTGGAAATCCACCTCCTTCTTGCGGAAGGCGAAATAGTCGCATTCGACGCCGCCGATCACGCCGCTGCCGAGGTCCTTGACATCGGTCACGTCGCTCATGAGTTCGTCATAGGAATTCGTCAGCAGCAGGTCGGCGGCCGGCATTGGCCGCTTGAACTTCTCCTGCAGGTCGTTGACGAGCTGGTCGATGGTGCCGGGCGCGTCGGCCTGAACGTAGATGTTGGCGTTCTTGCCGAGCAGCGTGAGCGTCTTTCCGTCGGACATCAACTCGATGTCGGCGAACCCACCGGCGCGCGTAAAGCGGACCTTGTCGGGCCTGTTGAGCACGACGCTCCCCGAACTCAGGAGCGCGAGTTTCTGATCGTCTTTCGTCACCACTTCGAAGCCGGCGTCAAAGTTGAACGAGATCGATTTCTCCGACGCCATGTAGTCCGACATTGCCTTTAGCATCTTCTTCGCGTCGGCTTCGCCGGCGCGGGCGATCGTAGACGCGCCGACGCACACCGCCGACGCGAGCAACACGCGCGCCATGATGCCGAGGGAGCCTCTTGTCGTCGGGTTTTTGAACATGCCCATGGGAACCTCCGTTTCCGAAACGGCCGCGACATGTGGGCGTACGTGAAAATTGCGCGGCCGAACGACCCCTTTAGTACGTAACGGCGGCTGACATATTGAGGCAGATCATTGGAGCGCGCTTTTTCGAACTTCGATCCGATGCCCACGTTCCGTCACTCTGCGGTCGCAGGAGAGACGCAAACGGAATTTCGCGCGCCCTTGTCACAAAGAAGACATATCAAGTGCACCAGCGTCGTTGCGGTAAATCTCAAACTCGAGGGAATTCTCAGGGATTGTGGTTCCACGCCGCCAAGGCGTCCTCGAAGATCGCGCTTCCGGCGCCTTTTTCGATGGCCAGGATAGCGCGCGCCCTGGTCGAATAGACGATCGGAATCGAAATCCAGGCGTTGTCGCGAAGAAGCGCGAGGTTTTTCGCGCGATATTCCTCAATGTTTGACAAGGCGATCCGGAAAGACGTGTCGGCCGTCTTGGTGGACAAGCCGGTAAGCGGCGTGCCGCGGGCGGTGTCGTCGGGTTTCATCAACAGGCCCGGCACCTGGTCGATTCCGAAACCGGGGAAGTCGGGCGGCAAACCAAAATTCAGTTCGACGAAGTGGTTCGCCGGCAGCGCGGCGTCGAAATTGCGGCGCAGGACCAACGTCAGTTTCATCCGGCGTTCGGGGATTTCGACCTCGGCACGGATCGCCACATCGCCGCTTTGGCCGGCCGGCGCTTTGACCGGCGTCGCGCGCCAGACCACCGAACCGACAAAGCTATTCCCGTTTGAGGAGGCGTCTTCTTCATACAAGATGGCGCGCGCGGCAAGCGGCTTGCCCGTTTCGGCTGCGAGCGGGCCCGGCAGGACAACAAGAAACAAGGCGAGCCCTGCGCCGAAACAGGCGGCGCTCGCCGGCACACAAGCGGCCCGCTGCCGCGATTTAAAATGCGCTGCTTCTGTTGCAACCATCTTCGTCTCCCCGCAGTCCGCTCAATGCTCTAGCGACGGCCGTTCAACGGGCCGCGCTTGATGGCAATCCAGCTGCCGACGCAGCCGTCGGATCGATTGAAGGTCCCCGAACCGGTGCTTGCCGTCATTTGACCGACCGCCGTCAAGGTCATGCCGTTGCCGGCGCCGACCGAATGCAATGTGCCATCGGGATCGACCTGCCCGCTGCCGCCCCTGATATAGATCTTCCCGCCGACGATCGCGGCGGGCAGCGTGCCGGTGTAGGGGCATCCGGCGCTGGTGAATATCCACATCCCGTCGAAATTCTGGTTCTCGCCCTGCGGCGGCGGCAAGGAAGGCATTGCCTCACCCGGCGGCTGCGTTTCATCCCCCGGCCCGGTCCTGGTTTCGTCCTCGGGCCCGGTCAGGAACGACAATCTCGCGCCGCCGGCCGATGCGCCGCTATCGCGGCAATCAGCCGGCGCCGCCAAAAGCAACCAAACGATGACAAGCTGGGCGCATCGAATGGCAGCCCTGCGCCAGATCCGGGCGAGATCAATTATATCGTTCATCTCTGCAAACACGCTACTTATAATTGTGCGCTCAATGTGCGGATTGCGAGGCAAGAGAGCAGACATTTTTCCTCGTGGCTCAAAGATTATCGGGAACGCGGCGGATGGCCAAGTCGCGGCGGTTGACGCCGTCGCCGTCCTCACCACTTGCAGTAGCATCGTCGGGCGCGCCGCGAAGCCAGGCTTGACAACTCGCCGTTCATATTTAGAAACGGTTAAGCCCTCTTCCGCATATTGGGCCGCGAAGACGCTCACCGGCACGGCGGTAGCCGAGCGCCTTCTGGGGGACAGCACTTTCCTACCGTCTCGAATAGAGACACCCAACAAGACCAGCGCGATCGTTTTGAGGCCTTTGCGGGCCTCGCCCTCTTGACCCTGGGGACGCGCAGTCAATGAGACAAGACGAATGGAAATCCCTTCTTCTTATGGAATGGGACCGCTGGATTAAGACCCAGCCGATCGAACCGCCAACGCCAACCGCCAGAGACACGCTGAAGTTCTTTTGCGAGCTTCAGGACAAACAATCCCCGCTTCTGGATTTCCGGCCAAACCGCCGCGACAAGTGGCAAATCATCCATGCGCGGCTCTTGAACGAGGGACGCGTTTCCGATTGAGGGGCCCCTCCCTTCCCTTTTATCCGGTGACATAGACGCCTTTCAGGGAGGCCAAAAAAACAGGGCCCCGGAAAAACCGGGGCCCTCCACTCGCGCGCGCCGGCATGTCTGCCGCGCCGGGTCATCCAGGCCTGGCCATCAGACTTGGCTATCAGACTTGGCTATCAGGCTTGGCTGTCTGACTTGGTTGTCAGACTTGGCGCCCGACCCGGGTCAATCGAACCACGAGGACTTCCCAGGGGCGCAAGATCTGCCGCACCCATTCGCTGTAGAGTCCGCAAATCTTTTGCGACTCCGCCATGAGGTTCGCATAGGCGTGCCTGCCGAAATCGCCTTGAACCTCGATCGCCTTGTCGAACGAGCGCACGCCCATCAGTCTCTCGACGAACAACCGGCTCTCCTGCAGCGACTTCCAGGTGTAGTCGGCATAGGCATTCATGATGGTCAGAATGCCGAAGACGTCCGCAGGCGCGGCCGCGCCGACCGCCGCCGGCGGGAGGACTTCGCCGACCAGGGCAACATCCGCAACCACAGTCGTCTCGATCGCGGGCGCGTCCCTCGAGGCGGCCATCGGCTCGACTTGAATTTCATTGCGAGGATCGAGCGTCGGACCCCGCCGTTGCTCGCCCTTCGCGCTCCGCTGTTCCGCCTTCTTGCTGCGCTGGCGCGGCTTGCCGCCCGGTTTGTCCTGTCGCGTCGTCGTCATTGCTGAACTCCATCACATTCGACTCTTGCAAACGCACAGCAAACGCCAGGACTTCGCCATGTTTGCGTTTTAATCGCGGTTCGGGCTTGTTCCTTGCGCGGCGTTGATGTGTTCGCCGGGAACCGGAACACCGACCGCGAGGCGTATGCAAGGATCAAAGAAATGACCTCCCGAGCCGGGCCCGGGAGGCCAACCGCACCTGAACGTTTTGTTTGAAGCTTGTTGGCGAGGGAGAGAGGGAACAACGCGCTCTCCGTTTCCGACACGCCTAGCCTTCTTCGGCTTCGATCCGATCCAGCGAAGCACGGAGCTCGGCCACGACCTCGTTGTAATACTCGTTCAGCCGCTGCGAGCTTTCCATTTGTGCGCGAAGTTTCTCGGTGAGCGCCGCAGACTCTTCTGCGGGGTCGGTGGTGACTGGCTCCTCCAGGGACAAGAGTTCATCCTCAGGTCTCTTTTTTCGATCATGACGTACCATTTTACTAACTCGCATGATTTGTCGTGAGCGCTTGGTCCACCCATTTTGCGGTTCTCTTTAAGGACTTATTGGGGCACCTCCGGGCCACTTCGATGGTCGAACAAGGCCAAACTGAGGGCGCTTGCGCCTGATCCGAAGCGGACAAATCCGTGCGGCTTAGGGCCGCGCGGCGGCCAGCCAAAAAAGAAAGCCGCTCCTTAAAGAGCGGCTCTCGCTTTTTCGAAGATCGAGGGATCATGCAAGGCGCGCGTGCCTTCCTCCGGCGCCGGCGTGGCAACCACTAGCCGGCCTCGCACTTCTTCATGAAGCTGTTCTTGGCGGCGCCCGAAAGCGGCTTGCCGTCCGCGCTCACCGCCTTGGTCGCACAGCTGTCGGCCATGCACTTTTTCATGAAGGAGGTCTTGGCCGCGCCGGCCAAAGCCTTGCCGTCCTTGCCGACCGCCTTGCTCTCGCAGCTATCCTGCGCGAAGGCAGCGCCGCCGGCAAAGGCGACCACGAAGACGGCCAATATGATTTTTCTAAGCATGGTTCTTCTCCCTTTAAAAATGGCTCAAGTAACCCGATTTGACCCCAGACGTTTGGTCTCGGCAAGAGGGAATGCGCCCTCGTCAATAGACCTGCGGGACGAAACGCTGCGCCGACTTGCGTGGCCGCTTGTAGCCGGTATCCGGCTGGCGTGGCGGAAGCTCGATCTCGACCGGCCTCATGTCCTGATAGGGAATCTGGTTCAGAAAATGCCGGATGCAATTGAGCCGGGCCCGCTTCTTGTCGTCCGCATTGACGACGTGCCACGGGCTCCTCTTGCGATCGGTGTGTGCGAACATCACGTCCTTGGCCCTGGAATACTCGACCCAGCGCTTGCGTGACTCCACGTCCATCGGACTCAGCTTCCAGCGCTTGATCGGATTCCTGATCCGCTCCTGGAAACGCCGCTCCTGCTCATCGTCGTTGACCGAGAACCAGTACTTGATGAGATAGACCCCTGCGCGCACCAGCATCTCCTCGAAAATCGGGCATGCGCGCAGGAACTCCTGATATTCGTCCTCGTTGCAGAACCCCATCACGCGTTCGACGCCGGCGCGGTTGTACCAGCTGCGATCGAACAGCACGATCTCGCCGCGGGTGGGAAGTTCGGCGACATAGCGCTGAAAATACCATTGGCCGCGCTCGCGTTCCGTCGGCGTGCCCAGCGCGACGACACGGCAGATCCGCGGATTGAGGCTCTCGGTGATGCGCTTGATGACGCCGCCTTTGCCGGCCGCATCGCGGCCTTCGAAAATCACGGCGACCTTCAGGCCGTGCAGGCGAACCCATTCCTGCAACTTGATCAGTTCAAACTGCAGATGGGCGAGCTCGTCGATATATTTGTAGTCCTTCGGAGGCTTGCGCGCCTTCGGCCGTCCGGCGGCGTGCCAATATTGCTCAAGCGCCGTGAGCTCCTTGGCGTCGCGCCGGACGGATTTCTCCGCCGCGGCGGATTTCTTTTTTCTGGCCATTTTGGCTTTCTCAAGCTCTCGCGATCAACGTCGACTCAGCACGCGGCAAATCTTCGGTTGGGTGAAACCGACCGCATTGAGCTAAATCAAGTGGCAGGGCAGGCAGCGAAGCCTGGGGAGCGCTCCGAAACGTGTCATAGACGGAAGTCGGCGACGTCGTCGGCGCGGGCGGTCTGAGAAACTTCTACGCACGGTATTGCAATTTCATTTTTCGAGATTGTCTGTTGTCGGCGGGCCGGTGCCAACAAAATAGAGCACCACTCCCTCATCCTTTGTCATCCCGAAATGACGAACACCCTTTGGCTCGGTGAAAAAGCTGCCCACCGGTCGCGCTTCCAATTTGCTCTGGTCGAATTTTTCGCCGATCCCATGATAGAAGGTGCCGCGCAGCACCATCACGTACCGGTCATCGGGATGCGAATGGGCCTTGAGGACCGCGTGCGGAGGCCACCGGACCAGTTGGATATATAGTCCCGGTTTCGCGCGGTCTCCCACGATGGTCGCAAATTCTTGCGAGCCTATGCCGGGAATTTTCGTCCACGGCATTTTCTCCAGTTCTATTGCAGCGATGGGCAACTCGCCGCCCGGCGAGATCGGAAATTGTTGCGCAAGGCACGACGTCGCGAGAAGCGGCGTCAGTAGCAGGAAGAGCGCAAGACGAAACATCAGTCCTCCAAACAGTCAAACCCGCAAAGGCAGATCAGGCCACTTTCCGGTTCCGGCATTTGGAACATCAATTTTTTCCGGAATCAACAGAGTCTACTTGTTCGACCTTGATTATTTAGAGGTAGTCGAAATCCTCTAGGGGTCAAAAGCGACGGTTTGACGATGTCCGAGTCACTTGCGCTTTTCCCCTGATAGCCGACCTTCTTCGGACGGGTCAGCAGGTCCGAAACGTGCCACAAGCGGAAGTCGCCAGCTTCATTCGATCACCTCGTCGGCACGGCCGATCACCGTTGCAGGCAGTTCGAGTGCAATCGCTTTCGCTGCCTTTAGATTGACGACAATCTCGTATTTATTGGGTGCTTGAACGGGCAGGTCAGCGGGTTTTTCGCCCTTCAAGATACGATCCACATAGCTCGCGGCGCGTCGAACCGATGAGATCACATCGGACCCATATGAGATCAAGCCACCATGATCGACAAAGGCCCTGTTGGCATAAACTGCTGGAAGCCGATACCGAGCTGCCGACCCGACAATGTGATCGCGATGTCCACTCACCGCCGCCCCCAAAGTTACAACCAGACCCCCGTTTGGAGATTGTGCAATTTTCGCCAAGCCGCTCTCGATCTCATTCGGATCGCGCGTGCCAATGGGAATGACGTCGACACCGAAAGAACCTGCTACTGACTCGATGACGGCGAACTGGCCGATGCCGGAAGGCACAGTTGCGTCTCGAACCACCCCAACGCGGACTGTTGCCGGTGACACCTGTTTGAGCAGTTCCAGCCATTTGCCGCTCAGGCTGTAATCGAATTGCATGAAACCGGTTACGTTTCCTCCGGGATGCGCGAGGCTCTCAACGAGACCACTGCCGACGGGATCGACGGCATTCGTGAACACGACTGGTACTCTGTTGGTCGCCTGAAGCACAGGTGGGGTCGTCGTGCCTCCACCTGAAACGATAACCTCCGGGTTTTCGGCAAGCAATTCAGCAACGCCCTTATGGAGATCGGTACTAATCGGCTTAACACGGTGAACAAAGAGCCTGAGGTTGCGGCCGTCGATCCAACCAAGATCACGCAATGCGACTACGAGCGCTGCAATGCGCTTTTCATATTCAGGATCATCTTCGTTCGCTTCCGCCACAAGAACGGCGACGCGGCGAGATTGGCCCGGCTGCTGCGCTCGCGCCGCAACCGGCCAGGCCGCTGCTGCTCCACCGAGAAGTGTGATGAACTCGCGCCGTTTCACTCGATCACCTCGTCGGCGAGCGCCAGCAGAGAGGAAGGCACGACAAGGCCGAGTGTCTTGGCGGTCCCTAGATTTATCACAAACTCATACTTGGTCGGCTGCAGAACCGGCAGATCGCTTGGCTTGGCACCCTTAAGAAGCTTCCCAGCATAAACACCAGCCTGTCGATACCCGTCGGAAAAACTAGTCCCGTAGCTAAACAAACCGCCGACCTCAGCTTGTTCACGCTGATTGTAGATCGCGGGTAGCTTGAACCGCGCGGCAAGTGCCACCAAATGGTCCCGTTGGCTGTTAAAGAACGCGTCTTGTGCAACTAGAAGCGCGCTCGCGCCTTGTTGAGTGATCATTGTAAAGGCTGCGTCGACCTCCGTTAGCGTACTGGCTCGCGCGACAATAATTTTTCTATTGATCACGTTGGCCGCGTCCTGCAGCTCGCGCAGCTCAAGGTCGAAATCCGGATATTTCGGATTTAAAAGCACACCAATAGGGGAAGCTCCCGGAACCATTTCGTGCAGCAGTTCCAGTCGCTTTGCTTCCAATGCCGATCCGAGCAGGCTCACACCCGTTATATTGCCCCCCGGTCGATTGAAACTGACGACAACTCCGGCCCTGACAGGGTCGGCGGCGCTTATGAAGACGATCGGGATCGTGGCGGTCGCCGCCTTTGCTACTTTGGCCGGTTCGGTGCCGCCAGTAGCTACGATCACTGCGACTTTGCGATTGACAAGTTCGGCGGCCAAGGCGGTCAGGCGATCGTATTGTCCTTCGGCCGAGCGAAATTCGATCAAAACGTTCTGACCATCGATGTAGCCAGTTTCACTCAGGCCCGCGCGGAATGTAGGGGTAAAATGTGCGACATAGGCTGACGATAGGCTTGCAAGGAATCCGACCACCGGCTTTGCCGCCTGCTGTGCTCGCCCCTTCAGCGGCCAAGCAGCCGTCGCGCCGCCGATGAGACTAATGAACTTCCGCCGCCTCATTCCAAACCCCCGAGATCAGAGTGCAGGAGTGTAGCTGTCCAAACTCGAAACTTGGAAGACGTCTGGGCTGGTCGGAAGAAGTAAATTTGGAGGACGACCGACGGTCACGGTAGGGACGGCCGTTTCCAGCCGCCCCCCGTACAGATCCCGGCGAGCGCTACTAACGCACCGGGCTCCTCCCTCGGGTCCTGGCGTCGAAACGGTGACAGGGCAGCGGGTGTAACGTTCTGATTGGCGGAAAGAAGCGGTCGACGAACTGGATGAACCTCTCCCAGTTGAGGCTTGCCCTTTGGCTGCGCCGCTTGAGCGATGCGAGCCAGAGCCGCTTCACCTTGTTGAAGAACCACCACAGGCTCGGATGGTTACCCGAGACTGCGAAGTAGTTCAGATGCCCCTTCAGCATCTGTTTCACCCAAGCCCCGGTTTTCGCAATGGGGTCGTGCAAAATCCTGCGCAACTCGATTTTGATCGCCAACAGCTTGGCTCGCATCCGTTTCTTGATCGTCTTGCGCCCGATGACGAACGAACCCCACTTGCGTGACCGCGTGCAGAAGTGCGTGAATCCGAGGAAGTCGAAGGTTTCAGGCTTCCCCTCTCCAAGCTTCTCACGTTGCTTGGCCGCGTGGCGGCCAAAGCGGATCAGCCGGGTTTTGTCCGGGTGCAACGCCAACTCGAACTTGCGCATTCGCTCCTTTAGATCGTCAAGGAACGCCCGTGCCTCATGCTCATGCTGGAAGCCGACAATGCTGTCGTCCGCATAGCGAATGACGATCATGTCACCTGACGCCTTGGTGAGGCGCCAGCGATGGACCCATAGGTCGAACACATAGTGCAGGTAGGCGTTCGCCAGAATCGGTGAGATTACCGCGCCTTGCGGAGCGCCGCATACGCCACGTGTTCTGCGTCCATCTTCGACGGTGCCGACTTTGAGCCATTTTACTATAAGACGCAGGATGCGCTTGTCCGCGATACGGTGCTCGAGGAAGCGGATAATCCATGGGTGGGCCATGGTATCGAAGAAGCCCCGGATATCCGCGTCAAGCACCCAATTCACTTGCTTCCTGAGAATGCCAGCATGGAGGGCGTCCAGCGCATCGTGCTGGCCACGCCCTGGCCGGAATCCATAGGAGAACCCGAGGAAGTCTTCCTCGTAGATTGCTTCGAGAACCGTCGCGACCGCCTGTTGGACGATTTTGTCCTCCAGGCACAGAATGCTCAACGGCCGTTTCGAGCCATCAGCCTTCGGAATGTAGGTACGTCTGGCCGGACGCGCTCGGTAACTACCCCGGTGCACCTTGTCGTGCAGGTCCTCTAACTTCTCTTCGAGGTTCTCTCCGTAGGTCTGCCACGTCACACCGTCGATCCCCGGCGCGGAGTCCCGTTCAAGCGAAAGGTAACTCTGCTCCAGGAGATCGATGGTGATATGATGCAACAGCGCAGTGAACCGTACACTCTTGCTCTGTCGCGCCGCTCGGCGCACGGCGACGAGTCCGTTCGACGCGGTTTCCCGGCGCAGTGTCCGGGCCGCGGCCGTCTCGTCGTCGTTTCCCTTGGGCGGGGTCCTTCCCTCCACAGTCTCCGCAGAAGGCAAGCCCCCTTTGTTCGACTGCTTCTCGGGTACTATAACCCCGTCCGAATTCTCATCCGCGTGCATGTTCATCGTTCGGCTGTGCCTTCATGAACCGGCCCGGCATACCTCTCCGGGCACGGATGAGACTTCCCAGGTTCCGTGCAAAGAACTTCTCCACGTGCACAAGGTCTCCGACTGCGCGAGGTTCTTCCCATGCAAGCCATTCGCCATGGGACGATGTTGCCTTCTCTATCTCAGAATAAGATCGGCACCTCGGAATTAGACCCGTTTCGCAGCTCAATACTTGGCCCGTGGTCTCCCCTGTGAACGCTTCACGTCGGCCCTCGCGGGACGCCGCGCATCACTCGGGGTCGGGGCGGTTGGCTAGTCCTTCCCCGTGGGGGACTTTCACCTCCTATTCTTTGCCAGCTTCCTGGCGCACTCCGAGGTGGGTCATTCGGTCGTTCTCACCGTGGACCGACTACTTCCGGTCTATCACTCGATCAACGGACATCATCACTTGATTCAAGCCCGGAGCCTCGAATCGTGCGGTTTGAACTCACGGACTTTGAATTGGTTGCCCTCAGGCCGTTCCTTCCGAACAAGCCGCATCGCATTCCCCCGTGTTGACGAACCGCGGGCAACAGCGCCGAACTAGCCGGTCTTCTTCCCCTTCTTCGCGGCCTTCGCCACCTTTTTCTCGGCCTTGCTCTTACCCTTGCCCTCGCCCTCCAGCGCCTTGCGTACCTGTTCGAATTCGGCCAGCGAGGCCTTGTCGGCGCGCGGAAAATGCAGGTTGAGGGCCTCGAGCGCGCTGACGACCGCAGAGCCGATCACCACCCGCGCGAACCATTTGTGATCGGCCGGCACCACATACCATGGCGCAAACGGCGTGGAGGTGTGCCGGACGATCTGCTGGTAGACGGCCATGTATCGCGGCCACCGCGCGCGCTCGGAAATGTCGTTCATCGAGAATTTCCAGTTCTTCGACGGCATATCCAGCCGGTCGAAAAACCGCTCGCGCTGCTCCTGTTTGGAGACGTTGAGGAAGAACTTCAGGATCAGCGTGCCGTTGCGCGCCAGGTAACGCTCGATCGCGCAAATATCGGCAAAGCGCTCGCGCCAGATATTCCCAGTGACGAGTTTGTGCGGGATTTTTTCTTCCACGAGAAATTCCGGATGTACCCGCGTCACCAGGCATTCCTCGTAATAGGAGCGGTTGAAGATCCCGATGCGGCCGCGCTCCGGCAGCGCGATCATGGCGCGCCACATGAAGTCGTGGTTGAGTTCGTGGCTGTTGGGCTGCTTGAACGAGGTGACATCGCAGCCCTGCGGATTGACACCCTCGAAGATGCCCTTGATGGCGCTGTCCTTGCCCGCCGCATCCATGCCCTGAAGGATCACGAGCAGCGACCAGCGGTCCTGCGCATAGAGCCTTTCCTGAAAATCGTTCAGGCGCTCGCGGTTGGCTTCGAGGATCTTCTCGGCCTTATCCTTGTCGAGACCGCCCTTCTCGTCGGTCTTGTGCGACCTGAGATGGAACTTGCCCGACCCGTCGAAGCGGAACGGCGCGACAAAGGGCTTGAGCTGATCGGCGAGGGATTGCGAAGGCTTCTTGCTCATGACGTCAGGGACAATTAATTGCGCATGATCTCCGGGCAAACGCTTCGCGTTTGTCCCGGGGAAAACCGGTATCCACTTTTCCGGATCATGCTCTTTGCGCTTTCACCTTGTCGATGACGCTACCAAGGATGCCCTTGGGAAGGAAGATGATGAACAGCACCAGCAGCACGCCGTAGACGAGGTTGTCCCAACCCACCGCCCCGGTTCCAAACCCGATGCGCAGCCCCTCGGCCAGCAGGATGGTGATGATGGCGCCCACCGTCGGGCCCAGCGACACGTAGAGCCCGCCGACGATGGCGGCAAAAACCATCTGCAACGACACCGCAATGCCGCTGACCGTGTCGGGCGAAATGAACATCTGGTACTGGCAATAAAGCGCGCCGGCGAACGCCGTCATCAGCGCGCTGATGATGGTGATCTTCAGCTTCTCGGCGGTGACGTTGACGCCGGCAGCAGCCGCCGCGTCCTCATCCTCCGAGATCGCCTCCATGGCGCAACGACTCATGCTGCGGTCGATCCAGCGCCAGACCACAAGGCCGGACAGCCAGACAAATAGCGCGATCAGATACCACGTCGTCTTGTTGTCGAACTGCAGCGCGAGCAACTGGTTGCCACTGGCGCGGTTCGGCGTATAGCCGAGCGAGCCGCCGGTATAGTCGCGCGTGGCGGTGATCACCTGAAGCACGATGCCGGACAGCGCCAGCGTCACCAGCACGAAATAGTGACCGGTGATGCGGAAGCGAAAGCAGGGATAGCCGACCACCACGGCGAGCACGCCCGCCGCGACCATGCTCAGGGGAATGCCGATCCACGGGGTCACGCCGAGATGGTTCCACAACAGCGCCGTGACATAGGCGCCGACGCCCATGAAGCCGCCATGCCCGAGCGACACCAGCCCGAAGCGGCCCATGATCGACCACGAAGTGTAGGCGTACGACCAGATCAGGATCAGCGTCAGGATGTGCAGGTGGTAGGGCTCGCGATAGACGAAGGGCAGCGCGATCGATGCCGCAAGGGCTGCGATCCAGATGGCGTGATGCGGTTTCATCGCCGCCTCGCGAGCAGGCCCGCGGGCCGGATGAACATCATGACGATGAAAAAGGCGAAGGCGAGCACATAGCCCCATTCAAGGTCCGAGAACAGGCCGCCGAGCGAGATGATCTCGGCAAACACGAACGCGGCGATGAAGCCGCCGATGAAATTGCCGAGCCCGCCGAGCACGCAGATCAGGAAGGTGATCGGCCCGAACGACAGGCCGACAAAGGGATGCACGTCGTATTGCAGCACCAGCAGGCAGGCGGCGAGGCCTGCGAGCCCTCCGCCGATTGCCGAGGTGATGAGATAGAGACGCTTCGCATCGACGCCCATCAGCGGCATGATCTGGCGGTCCTGCGAAATCGCCCGGATCGCCGTCCCGGTAAAGGTGCGCGTCATGAACAGATAGACGCCGACCATGCCGATCAGCGCGGCGGCGAATGACAATAGCCGCGCGTAACTGAAGTGCATCTCGCCCAGCGCCAGCACCGGCAGGCGGATGCCGACATTGCGGAATTCGATGCCGAAGGCGACGGTGGCAAAGCTTTGCAGGATGAAGAGAACGCCGCCGGTTGCGAGCAACTGATTGATCGGCGGCGCCGCCAACAGCGGCGCAATGACCAGAAAATGCAGCGCCGCGCCGAGAGCCGCGACCAAGAGAATGACGAGGGGCGCTGCGGCCCAATACGGCAGATGATAATACTGGACCAGATAATACATCCCGTACATGCCGATCATGACGAGCTCGGCGTAGCAAATCCAGGTCACGTCGATGACGCCGAAGATCAGGTTGAGCCCGAGCGCGAGCAGCGCGAGCACCCCGCCGAGCAGGATGCCGTTGACCATGGCTTCCAGCAGGTAGATGTCGAAGATGTCGAGAAATGCCTGCATCGCTGCCCGTTTCTTTATTGGAGCATGATCTTAACGGAAAACCGGTATCCACTTTTCCTGATCATGCTCATACTCCCAGATACGCCTGCTTGACCGTGTCGGTATTCAACATCTCGGCGGAAGTTCCCGACGCACGGATTGAGCCGGCTTCGAGCAAATAGGCGCGATCGACCACGCGCAGTACCTGCTGTACGTTCTGTTCGACGATCAGCACCGTGAGCCCGCTTGAGCGAATCCGCTTCACTAACTCGAACACCTGTTGCACCACGACCGGCGCAAGCCCTGCCGATGGCTCGTCGAGCAGGAGCAGCTTGGGGTTCGACATCAGCGCGCGGCCGATCGCGCACATCTGCTGCTCGCCGCCCGACATGGTTCCCGCCATCTGGCCGCGCCGCTCCTTCAGGCGGGGAAACAGATCGAACACGAAGTCCAGCCGCTCGGCGTATTTTGCGCGCGCAGCTGGCATGAACGCGCCCATCTTGAGATTGTCGTCGACCGTGAGCCGCGGAAACAGCCGCCGGTGCTCGGGGACATGGGCGATGCCGAGGCTCACGATCCGGTGCGCCGGCGTCGCCAGCACATCGGTGCCTTCCATGGCGATCGATCCCTTGTGCGGCCGGATCAGCCCGGAGACCAGGCGCATCAACGTCGTTTTGCCTGCGCCGTTGGGGCCGATCACGCCGACGGCTTCGCCGGCTTTCACCTCGAGGTTGACGCCGAACAGCGCCTGAAAGCTGCCATAGCCCGCATCGATCGATCTGAGTTCGAGCATGTCCCTCACGCCTCCGTCCGGCGGCGCGCTTCGGCGGCCGCGACGCGGCTCGCGTCCGCATCGGTGCCGAGATAGACCTCGATAACCCGCGGATCGCTTGCCACCATCCCCGGCAGGCCTTCTGAAATCTTCTCGCCGTGATCGAGCACCATCACGCGGTCGACCACGCGCATCAAGACGCCCATAATGTGCTCGACCCAGATGATCGTGATGTTGAGTTCGTCGCGGATCTTGCGCAGCATGTCGGCGGCCTGATCCATCTCGGTTTCGTCGAGGCCGCCGAGGCTTTCATCGGCGAGCAACAGCTTGGGTCCGGTGGCGAGCGCTTTCGCAAGTTCGAGCTTCTTTAGGCCCGCAGCGCCAAGGCCATCGACGCCGGTGTGGCGGTCGGTCGGTAGCCCGACCATGGCCAGCGCGCGTTCGGCGGCCTCGAATGCCCTGGCGCGGCTGTGGCCGCCCTGGCCGTAGAAGCCCGCCAGCGCCACGTTCTCGAAAATGCCGAGCCGATGAAACGGCCGCGGGATCTGGAAGGTGCGCCCCACCCCGCGATTGATGATCCGATGCGGCGCAAGGCCCGCGATCTCCACGCCGTCGAACAGGATCGATCCGGCGGTGGGAACCAGCGTGCCGGAAAGCATGTTGAAGATCGTGCTCTTGCCGGAGCCGTTCGGACCGATCAGGCCGAGAATCTCGCCCTGCTCGAGGCGGAACGACACATTGTTGACCGCGGTGAAGCCGCCAAAGCGCTTCACCAACCCGCTCACCGTCAGCACCCCTGATTCTCCATTAGAGCATGATCTCCGGGCAAACGCCTTGCGTTTGTCCCGAGGGAAAACCGGATCATGCCCTGGCCCAACACCGGGCTTACTGATTACTGAACGTGGTGCCCTTCGGCAGCGGCAACACGGTCTCGCGCTGCATCTGGCTCTTCGGCCACACCACATACGATTTGTCATCGATGTATTGCAAAATGACCGGGAACGAGCGCGAATTCTGGCCGGCGAACCGTTCGCCTTCACGATAGAATTTGACGCCGTAGCCGAGCATGGTGCCGCCTTCGGGAATATCGGTATCAAGCGCGGCCTTGCGCAGCGCTTCGGAATCGACCCCGCCATATTTCTTGATCGCCCGCGGCAGCACGTCGTCAAGGAACACATAGGCGTTGGACGCGCCGATGCCGACATGGGCGGAGCGAATGGCGACCCCCGGCTTGAGCTTGTCGAACGCCTCGCCGACCATCTTGATCACCGGTGGCAGCTTGGGATCCATGTTGCTCTGGTTGGCAAGCCAGATCGAGACCGGGTCGGTGTTGAAGAGATAATTGGCGTCCGTGCCGAGCCCCTCCTTCAGCTTCTCATACACGCCATAGCCCGCGCCATGGCCGACGATGGCGCCGAACTTCAGGCCCTGCTCGCGTGCCTGGCGAAATAACAACGTAATGTCGGGATTGTAGCCGGTGTGGAAGATCACATCGGGCCGCGCGCGCTTGAGTTTGGTGACCAGCGCGGAGAGATCCGGTGCGGTCGCCGAATAGCCTTCGTTCAGCACGAGGTTAAAGCCGTTCTTCTTCACCCCGGCCTCGTTGCCCTTGGCCACGTCGACGCCATAGGCACCGTCTTCGTGAATAATGGCGACGCGCAGATCCTTCGGCTCCTTGCCGAACTTGGACAGGGAATAGGCGGCGATGAAGTCCGTCGTCATCATGCCGTATTGATCGCCGGCGGCCTGCGGACGGAAGACATATTTGTAGTTCTTGCCGTCGAACACGCCGGAGGAAATGCAGGTGGTGATCCACATGAATTTCTTCATCTGGTCGGCGCGCGCGGAAACCGGCACGCATTGCGCCGACGAGAAGAAGCCCATCAGCATGTCGACCTTTTCCTGCTCCAGAAGGCGCACCGCCTCGTTGATGGCGACATCGGGCTTGCTCTGCGCATCGGCATAGATCGCCTCGACCTTGTAACCCTCGACGCCGGTCTGGACGTAATGGTCAAGCATGATTTTGACGCCGGTATATTGCAGCTCCGAACCGCCGCCCGCGAGCGGGCCGGTCAGGTCGAAAATCACGCCGATCTTGATCTTCTTCGCCTGGCCCTCCTGGGCCCCGGCGGAAACCGCCATGCCCAGCGCCAGGGTCATGACAGACAAGACCATGACAGAAACGATCACAGCCAATAGCCCGCCGAACAGGCGGACCGCCCCGCGCACCGACATGAAACCCTCCCTGGAAGATTGTGCGACCAGTGTTCTTGATTTTGTTGCCACCCATCACATTGATAGCGCCGGCCGATGTCAAGCGCATAGGAAGGGCAAGGCACGCGTTAACTAGGGCGTGAACCCGTTAATCCAGAGTGGTTGGCGGATTTCCGCTTTGATACGCATTCCGGACTCAGGTCGGATATCGCGTGAGATCCGAAAAGTGCCGACTCCGGACTCGTGCACTGCGGCAAAAACACCCTATTCGATCACCTCGTCGGCGCTCGCAAGCAATGACTGTGGGATCATCACGCCAATCGCCTTGGCGGCTTTGAGATTGACGACCAACTCGTATTTAGTCGGCGCCTGCACCGGAAGATCGGCCGGTTTCTCGCCCTTTAGGATGCGATCGACATAGCTTGCCGCACGCCGATATTGATCGATGTAACTTGGTCCGTAGGATAGCAAACCGCCCGCGGTAACAAATGAACGTTCCGAATAGACCGCGGGGAGCTTGTATCGAAGAGCGAGCGTGTTGATCAGATTGCTATGAATTACTGCCGACGCCTCTGCTGCTACGATTAGACCGCCATTACCGGAACGCGCGAAGGATTCAATCTCGCGCTCGATATCAGAGACGTCACCAAGACTAATGGGAATCATCTCTACGCCAACCGACGACGCCACCGATTGGAGGACGGCAAATTGACCGACCGCGGCGGTGGATTGTGCATCCCGCAACACGGCAGCTCGCGTTATGGTCGGCGCAATTTGCTTGAGTAGTTCTGGCCATTTGGCGCTCAAACTATATTCGAACATCATAAAGCCGGTCGCATTGCCACCGGGTTGCGCCAGACTTTTGACCAAGCCGCCACCGACTGGATCGAGAACGACAGTGAAGACGATTGGCACGGAGGTGGTCGACCGCACCACTGTCTCCGTGCTCGCAGAGCCTGTGGTCACCATAACGTCAGGTGTGAGCGCAACTAATTCCGCGGCGTATTGGCGCATCAACTTGGGATCGCTTGCGCTCCAGCGGACCTCGACTCGCACATTTTGGCCGTTCGTCCAGCCCAATTGCTGCAGCTTTTCCAGGAAAGCGGCGTAGCGTAACTGCGCATCCGGAGCGTCCCTGCCGACGCCAATAAGCATGCCGATGCGCCGCGTCCGCGCGGCGTCTTGCGCGCGGGCCGCGAGCGGCGATATCGCCACCACACCTCCAAGCAGGGTTACGAACTGACGCCGCCTCATTTCCTATCCCGAGCCCATGGCATCGTAGCGGCTCAAACTAGCATACTCGTCGGGAACTGCCGATGTCGCATAATGGGATGGTCCGGCCGTGCTCCCGCCCCACCGGCATAGAATGCTGGGAAGGGGCGCCAAAGACAAGGAGCACGCCATGTCCCAGAAACTCGAGAGCGCAATCGCCGTGATCGGCATCGATATCGGCAAGAACTCGTTCCACGTTGTAGGCCACGACGAGCGTGGTGCCATCGTGCTGCGGCAGAAGTGGTCGCGTGGCCAGATTGAAGCACGCTTCGCCAACATGCCACCGTGCCTGGTCGGCATGGAAGCCTGCGTCGGCGCGCATCATCTTAGCCGCAAACTCAATAGCCTTGGACACAATGCCCGGCTGATGCCAGCGAAGTATGTTCGTCCCTATTCCAAAGGGCAGAAGAATGACTTCCGCGATGCCGAGGCAATCGCCGAGGCGGTGCAGCGACCAACGATGAAATTCGTGGCGACCAAGACCGCCGATCAGCTCGACTGCAGGCACTACACCGGGTACGGGAGCGGCTGGTCAGCCAGCGCACTGGCATCATCAATCAAATCCGCGCCTTCCTGTTGGAGCGCGGCATAGCGGTGCGCCAGGGATTACGGTTTTTGCGCGCCGAGCTGCCGCGCATCCTGGCAACGCCACCAGATGTTCTGTCACCCCGCATGGTGCGGATCGTCGAAGACCTGGCTGGCGACTGGCGCCGGCTCGATGAGCGGGTCGAGGGCTTGTCGAACGAGATTGAAGCGATCGCGCGCCAGGATGCCGGTTGCGAACGGCTGATGAGTGTGCCCGGTATTGGGCCGATCATCTCCAGCGCGATGGTGGCAGCGATCGGCGCAGGGGATGTGTTCACGAAGGGCCGTGACTTTGCCGCCTGGCTGGGGCTCGTTCCCAAACAGATCTCGACCGGCGACCGCACCATTCTCGGCAAGATATCGAAACGCGGCAATCGCTACCTGCGGGTTCTGTTCGTGCAGGCGGCGTGGGTGGTGCTGATCAAACCGAAAATCTGGGAGCGCCACGGGCTCAAGTCCTGGATCGAGGCGGCCAAAAAGCGACTGCACCGCAACGTGCTCGCGATCGCGCTGGCCAACAAGCTGGCCCGCATCGCCTGGAGCGTCCTGGCTCGTGGTCGAGCCTTCGAGGTGAGGAAAATGGATGAGGCCGCGACCCAGTCTGCCTGACGTTGTTCTACGCCAACGGCCACAGGGAAACGCTTACAATGAGGAGCCCGCGATGACGTAGCCAGCTCAATATACTCTTACCCGCCGAGGTCTGCGAGAGGATAAGACGAGATGGAGGATCGGTCTTCCCGGCGCATGCGAACACTGGTGACCCAACTGGCCCGGTTGAGGCCTATCGCATAATGAGATCGCACGCGCGCTGATATCCATGATGGTCCGGAGCAAAACAGCTCCAATCAGAGACCGGATACATTGATGCAAGACCGCTGACCGCTAGCTCGGCAAAATCCACTTGCAACGCACGGCCGGACCATACATTGGGTCATTCTCGCCGGTTTTCGCATGTCCGCGTCATGTCCGGTTAGGAGACAATCCCGGAACTGCCGGTTGTCCGTTGTTGGCTGATTGAGGGCATCAGTCTAGACATGATGCAAGCTTGGACCAGGCCGCGCTGACTATGCCGAGAGCTGTGCCTCGATGAACGCGGTGACAAAGCGTGGCATCGCCGCCGAAAGATCGTTCGTTCCGCGCACCAGATGCAGCGCGCAAAGTTCCGGCTGGCGTTGCCGGGCGAGGTTTTCCGCAATCCGCGCGCGCAGCGCTTCCCCCGGCATGTCGACGCGCAACAGCCGGATCATCGCGATCGCCGCACCCGATACCACGCAGTCCCAATGCGCGCCCATCGTGTAGTCTTTTTTGGTCAAGCCGGTCTCCTCCTCGACCTCGCGAAGCACACTGCCGGCAATATCGAGCGCGCCGTCCCTGACGTCGTCGGGATCGGGCGTGCCTGAGGGAAAATAAATCCGGCCCGCATTGGCGGTATGCGGGCCCATTTCGCCGAGCACGAAGGCGCCGTCGGCCGCGCGCAGCGCGCCCATGCCGAAGCCGTTGAAGATGTCGCGATCCGGAAAACCCCAGTCGCGCCACGCCAGGAAACTTGCGAAATCAGTCTCGAAATATTCCGCGCTGAACCGGCCTGCGGTGAAGAGAGGATTGCGTCCGATCAGCACGCGGCCGTTCCATAGCGCCGGCTTCTCGCGCTGCTTTTGCGCAAAATGCGCGGCGATGTCGGCGCGGCGGGCTAGCGCGAACGGCCAGGGCGCCGGCCGAACCGGAAGATCGAGCGCGGTGACGCGGTGAATGACGGCAGGGGTCATGAAGCCCGGCGCGGCGCGAAATTATTTGGCATTCGTGCCTGTCGTCTTCTTGGCAGAATCGACAAATTTGTTGGTGTAGGTCTTGCCGACATCGATATTGGCCTTGGCGACCTCGGGCGAGCTCGTGCTGAACACCGCGAGTACGGCGTCGGCGCCCTTGGGGTCCATCAGGCCGGTCTTCGAATACATCGGGATCGTGTTCTTCAGCGCGGCGAGATAAAGCTCCTTGTTCTTGCCGACCATCTCGGGCGGCATCTTGTCCATGATCTCTTCGGCCGAATGGGTGTGGATCCAGTTCAGCGCCGACAGGATCGCGTTGGCCAACCCCTGAGCCTCCTTGTCGTGGCTCGTGACCCACGCCGCGGTCGAATAGAGCGCGCCGCCCGGATATTCGCCGCCAAACAGGTCGAGCGTATCCTTCTCCGTGCGCGTGTCGGCGAGGATGCGTAAGCCCGGATGACCGCCTTGCAGGA
This sequence comes from uncultured Alphaproteobacteria bacterium, assembly GCA_963722265.1. Classification (GTDB taxonomy): domain Bacteria; phylum Pseudomonadota; class Alphaproteobacteria; order Rhizobiales; family Xanthobacteraceae; genus Bradyrhizobium. The sequence goes on from CAVRKR010000010.1 coordinate 553,062, forward strand.
CCGTGATGGAAGGATCGAGCATGACGGCGGCATCGATCTGGCCCTGCTCCATCGCCGCCACCGCCGTGGCGCCAGAGCCGACGCCGATCACGGCCACGCTTCCCGGGTCGATGCCGTTTTTCTTCAGGAGAAATTTGAGAAAGAAATCGGTCGACGAGCCCGGCGCGGTGACGCCGACCTTCTTGCCGGCGATATCCTTGATCGACTTGATTTCGCCCGAATGGGTGGGCGAGACCACCAGCGCTTCGCCGGGATAGCGATCGAAAACCACGAAGGATTGCAGTTCCTGTTTCTTGGCGGCGAGATTGACGCAATGGTCGAAATAGCCCGACACCACATCGGCGCTGCCGCCGAGCACGGCCTTGAGCGCATCCGAGCCGCCCTTCAGATCGACCAGCTCGACCGACAGCCCCGCCTTCTCATACTCGCCGAGCTGCTTTGCCAGCACCATCGGCAGATAGCAAAGGCAGGCACCGCCGCCGACGGCGATCGTGACCTTGCTTTGGGCGGCCGCGGACGTGGAAATCAGGGCCAGCGCTAATAGCGCCCCGGCGAGCTTTTGCATCGTTCTCATGATTTCCTCCGTGCGGTCTGTTCGTTGGCGCACAGGATAGAGCAGCGCGAGGGGGATGAGAAGGTGACGAAGGTCTACTCCCTCTCCCCGCGTGCGGGGAGAGGTGACGTCAGAGTTCCCGCAGGCGGTTTGAGTTAATCTTACTGCGTCATGAGTTTTCGTCGTGCGGTTGACGCGGCGGCGGTGCCGCAACATGGGCACCGCGGCAGGGTTTGGACCAGCGCGTGGATCAGACGCACGCGCATGGTGGCAATCGAGTTTGAGATGTGACGTTCAGGCCGCGCGGGCAGATCCTCTAGGTCGATAATTGTCGGGTAGCGGAGGCGTCTGGAACGGCGCGGCGGAACGAGGTCTTGAGGGGGGAATCGTCGCCCGCTCGGCGATCAGGAATCCATAAGCTGCGATGCACAGGGTAGCGTGATGATGGAAGCCGCGCCACCCGCGCCCCTCATAGTGGCCAAGGCCGACCTCTTGCTTGAGTTCCTGATAGTCACGCTCGATGCGCCAGCGCATTTTGGCAAGATCAACGAGCCGGCGGAAGCTGACGTTCGACGGGAGCGTCGAGAGCCAGTATTTGGTCGGCTCGGCTTCATCCTCGGGCCATTCGATTAGCAACCACTCCCACAGCAGCGATCCCGGGTCCAGCCGGTTATGCCCGACGCCGACACGCACGCGCGCGAAGCGCGAGGACAACCAATCCGTCGAACCTTCCCGCCACCGGACCGTGCGCCAGGCTCGTTTGGGCAGACCGAGCATGATCTCTTTGGCCGAGATCAGGTCGGGCTCGTCGCGACGGCCCGTATTGTTCAGCGGCTTGCCTTTCCGTCTCGGGCCGGTTCCGGATCGCCACATCAATGTATTGGGCTGAATGCCGACCACATAGGGCACTCCCAAGGCCGTCATGCCCGCGCGCAGACGCGAGTCATTGCCATAGGCCACGTCCATTAATGCGACCCCGCAGGGCAAGCCGGCTTCGCAGGCCCACCGTATCTGATCGAGTGCGATCTCCGGTTTGGTTTTGAACCCGATCTTCGAAGGCACGCCTGCCTTCTTGCGGCGTGCACGATCCTTGGTCCAATCCTTCGGCAGGTACAGCCGATAGGCCACTGGCAGGCTGGCGGAGTGGTTGGCAATCGACAGCGACACAGTCACCTGGCAATTGGCCTGCTTGCCGAGCTGCCCGCAATACTGGTGGTGCACGCCGACCGAATGCTTACCCTGCTTCGGGAACGACGTGTCGTCGATGATCCAGGCCTCGATCGGCCCGTCCTTTGTCATCGCCGGCAGCACCATCTCGCGCACCTTGCCCAACACCTTCTCGTCCGACCAGGTCGCGATACCGACAAAGTGCAGCAGCGACTGATGCTGGGCCGCCGTCCGCGCTGGAGCCGTCCTCGCCGCCATTGGCTCGACGCTCTTGCGCTCACCAGGCAGTATCAAACCGGTGCAATAATCGCGCAGCGGCCCAGCTCGGTCCGCATGACCAATGACGCTCGAAAGCCCTTCAACATACCCCGCAAATCGTACTTCGCTGTCCTTGCCGTGCTTGAGATTCATCTGGCCCTCCACGCGCCAAAATCTGAATCTCTTCAATTATTTGATTCTCAACCACAACGGCCGCGACCTTCTGACTCAGTAAGATTAATCGGACCTACGCCCTCGCCTCGCCCGCATCCACCACCACACCAAAAGCCGACGCTCAACGAACGTGACGGCGACGTCGATCAGGATCACGAAGGCCGCCGCGCCTGGGGATCCCTACCGTTTCGGCGACGGCTTCCATTCAAGCGCGAGCTTCTGCGCCTCGGCAAGCTGGGCTGGGGTCATTTTCTCCGCGACGAGTTTTCGGTTTGTCGCCGCATTCGGCATGCCCTGCGCCGCTGACAGGTCGAACCACATATGCGCCTGAACGTAATCCTGCGGCACGCCCAGACCTTTGGCGAAAAACAGTCCGAGATTGTACTGTGCCGCAGCGTATCCCTGGCCGGCGGCGAGGCGGTACCATTTGATCGCCTCCGCGTAATCCTGCGGCACGTCCGCACCCAGGCCTCTCTCGTACATGGCGCCGAGATTGAACTGCGCGGCAGCGTTGTTTCGGTCAGCGGCAAGGTGGTACCACTTCATCGCCTCGGCGTAGCTCTGCGGTACGCCCTGGCCCCTTAGATACAGGCTTCCGAGATTATTCTGCGCGTCGGTGTCGCCCTGGCTGGCGGCGAGATGATACCACTTCGACGCCTCCGCGTAATCCTGCGGCACTCCCAGCCCTTTCTCGGAGAAGACACCGAGATTGTACCGTGCATTGGCGACCTTCTGGTCGGCGGCGAGGCGGTACCACTTGACAGCCTCAGCGTAGTCCTGCGGCACGCCATGGCCTCTCTCGTACAGGACCCCAAGATTGTACTGTGCGTCGGCGTTGCCCTGTTCGGCTAACGGACGAATGATCCGCAGCGCCGTGGCGTAATCGCCCTTGTTATAGATAGCGACGTAATCCTCGAATGCGCCGGCAACGGTGGCTCCCGGTACTGCCACCAGCACGAGAGCTGCCGTCAGCGCTGCACGAAGCAAATTCACGCTAAGGCTCGGCATCGTCGCCTCCAAGGGCAGATTGCGCCAAACAAACTGCCCGTTCGCAAACCGATCAACTCTTACACCCTCGCCTCGCCCGCATCCGGCCGCCACACCAGAAGCCGACGTTCAACCAGCGTGACCGCCACGTCGATCAGGATCACGAAGGCCGACAGCACGAACATTCCGGCGAAGACGCCGGCGACGTCGAACACGCCCTCCGCCTGCTGGATCAAGTAGCCGAGGCCTGCGGCCGAGCCGAGATACTCGCCGACCACGGCGCCGACCACCGCGAAGCCGACGGAGGTATGGAGCGAAGAGAACATCCAGGACAGCGCCGAGGGCCAGTAGACGTGGCGCATCAACTGCCGCTCGTTCATGCCGAGCATGCGGGCGTTGTCGCGCACCGTGGCCGAGACCTCCTTGACGCCCTGATAGACGTTGAAGAACACGATGAAAAATACCAGCGTGACGCCGAGCGCGACCTTGGACCAGATGCCCAAGCCGAGCCACAGCGTGAAGATCGGCGCCAGCACCACGCGCGGCAGCGCGTTGACCATCTTCACATAGGGATCGAACACGGCGGCGACGAGCGGCTGGCGCGCGAACCAGAAGCCGACCGCGATGCCGGCGGCCGAGCCGATCGCGAAGGCGAGAATCGATTCCCACAGCGTGATTGCAAGATGCTTCCAGATCACCCCGCTGCGAAACCAGTCGACGATCTGGCCGCCGACATCGACCGGATTGGAAAAAAAGAAAGGCGGCAGCCACATGCGGCCGAAGATCGGTACGGTCGCCAGCAATTGCCACAGCGCCAGCGCCACCACCGCGACCAGGATTTGCAATGCGAGGAGCGTCACGCGGGGCATGGGTAGAAATCCATCCCGGCGTCGTCCCTGCGAAAGCAGGGACCCATACGCCGTGCCCTATCGTTGGAGCGTTGTGGCAAACGCCATCTGCAATAGCAAGAGCCGGTGGTTATGGGTCCCCGCGTGCGCGGGGACGACAATAGTTGGATCGAAGTCACGGCTTGGAGAACGTGCCGATCAAGCCGGTCGCCTGCTTGACGTGACCGTCGAGCGCCTTGATCGCTTCGTCCCGCGTCATGCCGGCCGCGAGCGCCGTCGGCTCGAGGTCGGTCGCCATCAGCGTGAAGGTGTAGTGATGCTGCGGCCCGGGAGGCGTGCAGGGCCCGAAATAGTTCGCCAGCTTCATCAGGCTGGAACCGCCGACATATTTATCGCTGGGCTTGGAGACTTCGCCCTCGGCAAAGCCGGTGACGGACGCCGGAATCCCATAGGCGACCCAATGGCTGACGCCGCCGGGCGGACGGCCTTCGGGGTCGAACATCAGGATGGCGAAGCTCTTGGTGCCTGCGGGCGGATTCGACCAGGAAAGCGCGGGCGAAACGTTCTCGCCGACGCAGTTCGGATTGGATTTGTTGTTGCCGGCGTTCTTCACCGCCAGCCGCTCGCCGTCCTTGAAGCTCGGCGACGACAGCGTGAACACGCCGTCGGCACGCGCGGCGCTAACGCCACACAGGGCCGCGACAGCGACGGTCAGGGTCAGAATTGAACCACGTAAAATCATGATAGTTTCCTCTGTTTTGCTTGCCTTCAATTGCTTGCTGGTTGCTGGTTGACGATTGCGAGTTTAGCCTTCGACGCATCGAGATCAAGGCAGCCTCACCCTCCTCCCGGTGGAGCCTGGGACGACTGAGCGTAGCCTTTCAACACTTCAGTTTTGAGAACACTCCAAATCTCACGGTGAAGTGAGTGAAATTCCTTGTCCAGCCGGACCTCCGTGATATCGCGCGGGCGCGGAAGGGCGACGCGCCAGTCGCCGATGATGCGCGCGCCGGGCCCTGCCGACATGATCACCACGCGATCGGCAAGCGCAATCGCTTCTTCGAGATCGTGGGTCACGAACAGCACCGCCTTGCGGTCGGCGCTCCACAAATCCAGCAGCAGATTGCCCATGATCTGGCGGGTCTGGGCATCGAGCGGCCCGAACGGCTCGTCCATCAGCAAAATCCTGGGATCGCGGATCAGGACTTGCGCAAGACCCACGCGCTTGCGCTGGCCGCCCGAGAGCATATGCGGATAGCGGTTGGAAAATGCCGCTAGTCCTACTGACACCAGCCAGGCCTGCGCGCGTTCGAGCGCATCGCTCCGCGGCGTGCCTTCGATCTCGAGCCCGATGGCGACATTGTCGATCGCGGTTTTCCAGGGAAACAGCACGTCGGCCTGAAACAGGTAGCCGGCCTTTCGGTTCAGCCCGGTGAGCGGCTGATCGAAGATCCGCACGCTTCCCGAGACCGGCTTGAGCAGGCCCGCCGCGACATTAAGCAGGGTCGATTTCCCGCATCCGGTGGGGCCGACAATGGCGACGAACTCGCCATCGGCGACCGCAAGCCGGGCCTTCTCGACCGCGGTGTAGAGGCGCTCATCCGGCAGCCGAAACGCGACCGTCGCGTCGTCCAATGCGACCGCTGTCGGCTGTGCCCTGTCCACCCGCATTCCCCCCAGGTTTGGAGCATGGCTTAGCGCCTGCGAAGGATAAGTTCAACGCGGTGCGGCGACGTGCTAGGGCCTGTCGTCATTTAGAGGATTCGCAAATCATCTGAAGCGTAATTCATAGGGAGCCTTCTTTTAGGGGGCTTTGCGATGAAGCGCTATGGATTGCGCGACGACCAGTTTGCGCGGATTGAGAACTCTTCTGCCGGGGCGTCCCGGCACGGTTGGCCGCAGCAGCGAGCTTGGGAACCGCCTGTTTGTCGAGGCGGTGATTTGGAAATTCCGTTCAGGCGCCCCGTGGCGCGATTTGCCGGAGCGCTTCGGCAACTGGAAGAACATCCACAAACGCTTTTCGCGCTGGGCCGCGAGCGGGGTTTGGGAAAGTCTTTTCAAGACCTTGGCCGATGATCCAGATAACGAATACGCGATGATCGACGCCACCATCGTCCGGGCGCACCAGCACAGTGCCGGGGCCCGTAAAAAGGGGGCCACGACCAAGCCATCGGCCGCTCCCGCGGCGGTCTCACGACGAAAATTCACGTGATCGTCGACGCCCTTGGCAATCCTCTGGCGCTTAGCCTCACCGGTGGCAACGCTCATGACATCACCCAGGCGGAATCGTTGGCGGCCCAGGTCGAGCCCGAAGCACTTCTCGGTGACAAGGGATATGACACCGACAGCTTTATCGCCAGCCTTCAGGTGCGCGCCATCAAAGTTGTCATCCCGCCAAAATCAACCCGCAAGGCCAAACGGGCCTGCGACTTCGCCCTCTACGCCGAGCGTAATCTCGTCGAGCAATTCTTCAATGCTATCAAGCACTATCGAGGCATCGCGACACGCTATGAAAAAACCGCGCGCAACTTCCTTGCCGGACTGCACTTGGTCTGCGCACTCGCTTGGCTTAAATGACGACAGGCCCTAGTTGATCTTTACCCTCCCCCTGCAGGAGAGGATAAGAAAGCGCCGTGGTCGAATAGAATGCAAAACGCACCCCTGATCGCCTTCACCCACGTCGGCAAGAGTTTCGACGGCGGCCGCGTCAAGGCGGTGGACGACGTCTCGCTCGATGTCGGAACGGGCGAATTCTTATGCATCGTCGGCGGCTCGGGATCCGGCAAGACCACGCTGTTGCGGCTGGCGAACCGGCTGATCGACGCCGACACCGGCGATATTGCGATCGAAGGCGCGGATGTGCGCGCGGCCGATCCGGTCGCGCTGCGCCGCCGCATCGGTTACGTGTTCCAGAGCGGCGGGCTGTTTCCGCATATGAGCGTTGCCGCCAATATCGGAATCACGCCGAAACTCCTGGGCACGCGCGCCGGCGAGATCGCCTCGCGGGTCGATGAATTGCTCGATCTGGTGCGGCTCGACCGCGGCGAGTACCGCGACCGCTTTCCGCACGAGTTGTCCGGCGGCCAGCGCCAGCGGGTCGGCGTCGCGCGAGCGCTCGCGGCGCGACCAAAGATCGTCCTGATGGACGAGCCGTTCGGCGCGCTCGATCCCCTCACCCGCGACGCGCTCGGCGACGATTATCGCGCCCTGCACGACAAGCTCGGGCTGACCACGGTCATGATCACCCACGACATGACGGAAGCGATTTTGCTCGCCGACCGCATCGCGGTGATGCGCGGTGGAAAGCTGCTCGCGCAAGGCACGCCGGCGGAGCTTTCGCAAAGCCGTGATGCCTATGTCGGCGAGCTGCTGCGAACCCCGCGGCGGCAGGCCGAGCGGCTCAAGATTCTGTTGCCGCGAGGAGGCGCGGCATGAACCTGTTGTCCGATCCGCGCTGGAGCGAGGCGCTGGCGCATTTGCCGGACTATCTCGGCAACCACGTGCGGGTCAGCGTCGCGGCACTCGCGCTCGGGCTTGTCGTGAGCCTGCCGCTCGCGATCGCCGCGCGCAATCGCCCGCTGATGCGCGCCCTGCTGCTCGGGACTGGCCAGCATCGTGCAGACGGTGCCGGGGCTGGCGCTGCTCGCGCTGTTCTATCCGTTATTGCTGGCGCTCGCTTCGCTGTCGCTTTCCTGGTTCGGCTTTGGCTTCTCGGCGTTCGGATTTTTGCCCGCGGTGCTCGCGCTTGCGCTTTATTCGATGCTGCCGGTGCTGCGCAACACCATCACCGGCCTCAACGGCGTCGAGCCCTCGATCCTCGAGGCCGCCCAAGGCGTCGGCATGACGCCGCGGCAATCGCTGATGTCGGTCGAATTGCCGCTGGCGCTGCCGGTGATGATGGCGGGCATCCGCACCGCGGCGGTCTGGGTGATCGGCACCGCCACGCTCTCGACGCCGATCGGCCAGACCAGCCTCGGCAATTACATTTTCGCAGGGCTGCAAACCCAGAACTGGGTGTTCGTGCTGTTCGGCTGCGCCGCCGCTGCGCTGCTGGCGCTCGCGGTCGACCAGTTGCTGGCCGGGATCGAAGCCGGCATTGCCGCACGCAGCCGCCTGCGCGCGATATTGGGCGGCGCCGGCATCGCGGCGCTGGTGGCGGCGACGCTGGTGCCTTCGCTGGCGCGCGCGCCCTCGACCTACGTCGTCGGCGCGAAAACCTTTGCCGAGCAATATGTGCTGTCGGCGCTGATCGCGCAGCGGCTAAAGGCGGCGGGCCTCTCGGCCACCACGCGCGAAGGCCTCGGCTCCAACGTGATTTACGACGGCGCTGGTCAACGGCGATGTCGACGTCTATGTCGATTATTCCGGCACGCTATGGGCCAACCAGTTTCATCACAGCGACATCAAGCCGCGCCGCGAACTGCTTGCGGAATTGAAGACGACGCTGGCGCAGCAAAACGTCACGCTGACGGGCGAACTCGGATTCGAAAACGCCTATGCGCTGGTGATGCCGAAGCAGCGCGCCGAGGCGCTTCGTATCCGCACCATCGCCGATCTCGCCTCGCATGCGCCGACCATGTCGATCGCCGCCGACTATGAATTCTTCTCGCGCCCGGAATGGGCGGGCCTGCGAAACGCCTACGGGCTGAAATTCCGCAGCCAACGCCAGATGCAGCCCGATTTCATGTATGCCGCGGTCGCCTCCGGCGAGGTGGACGTGATCGCGGGCTATACCAGCGACGGCCTGATCGCGAAATACGACCTCGTGGCGCTGCAAGATTCCAGGCAGGCGATACCGCCTTACGACGCCATCGTGCTGATCGCGCCGAAGCGCGCCGACGATGCGGCGTTGCAGGCGGCGCTAAAGCCCCTGCTCGGCCGCATCGATATTGCCGACATGCGCGAGGCGAACCTGCGCGCCGCCGGCGGCAACGACGCGTCGTCGCCGGATGCCGTGGCGCGCTGGCTGTGGGAGAAGACGGGAAAGAAGCAGCCTTAGCCTTTGTGCCCGCCGCGTCGGTCCGAACTGCCGCGGGCGAACTGCCCCAACCCGTTATATTGAAAATGACAAGTCTTCGTGCCACGATTGAGAATTTCGTCCTTCCGGAGTAGCCATGAAAGCAATTGTGATTTTTTCTATCTGCGCGGTCTTGATGTTGAAATTCGGTTCGTCATCCGCGGCCGCAGCTCCGACCCAGCTCTTTGGCAAAACGATAACCGCCTCCTACACGATCAGCTTTCAGGCCAACACACCTCGTGGAAGAACGGTAACCGCGAGCAAGAACACCGTCCGTACCATTTTCATAAGCTCTGCCGGCCGGATGTTTGAGCGCGTGTCACAGGAAAATAACATTGGCGTGTCGCGACGGAAGGAAAACGAGCCCGGCGCGACACGGCTGCATTTTGTGGGCAACAAGCTGGTTGGCGATTTCGCCGTGATCAGCGGGGCGCTCCACGTGGAAATCAACTTCGACTCGAGTTTCCAGAGCTGCACGCTTGTCGTGATTCCGGGTCGCGAAGCCGGAAAATCCTTCAAGTGGACGACGCTCCAGGGAGTGGAATTTGAAGGCATCGGTTCGGGCACCGTCTCGGGACAAAGCTGTTCGGTTGCCGCCGGCAAAAATCTCTGAGAAGGCCTAGCCCTTCGAGAACCCACATTTTTTCGGCGTCACCGGGGCTTCCCAACACCCGGTCGCCTTGCAACTTGCCTCGTAGTCCCCGCATTGCCGCTTGCAAAAGTCGATATATTTCTGACTGTCGCAATAGCTGAAGCAGACCTGTTTCCGTGCGCTGCAGCTCGTCGCCAAAGCCGGCGTGGCGATCGAGACAATCAAACAACCCAGCAGTAAAGCCCGAATACCCCGCATTTGAGCCCCCATGATCGCGGCCTCTCGACTTCAAGTTTAGGAAATGTCTTTTTCGCGAGCAACCTGCGGCGGCGCAATTCCTGCGACAATCTTTAACGAAACAAGGCACCGTGCCATTCCCCAACCTACCCTGCCGGCTATTGTCGGGCCTAACCTCTATTGTGCGCATGGTCACATACGATGGGCCGCCTCCCAAGGCAGGGTTGCGCCAACGGATGGAGGTCACCATGCAGCGAACAACTTCACAGGGTCAGGTCAAGAGTTCAGGCGCCGTGGCGGGTCTCGGCGCGGCGTTGGTAGCGTGCGCCATCACCATCGCGGTGGCGGGCAATTCTTCCCCTGCGGCAGCACCGGTTCAAACGACGCAGCCGACCAATCAATGCCAGAGCGTACCCCTCATGATCGAGGTCTCGACGATTTCCGGCGGCGGCACCATTCGGTTCCGCGAAGGCAGTTACCTTTCGCCGCCCATCAAGCTCAGTACCACGCCGCAAACGGTGGTCTTTCCGCGCGCCCGCCCCAGCGCATGGGGGATCGAGGAAGTGATTACCATCGAAGGCAATGCCACCAACGTACTTACGGTGTTCCCGGTAAGTCATTTCCAAAGGGTCTACCCGACCATATCGGGGGTTCTGGCGATGGACACGCACTGGCAGCCGATCAAGCGCTGCTAGAGCATGATCCGCAAAAAGCGGGTACCGGTTTTCCGAGAAGATCATGCTCGGACAAAAACATAGAGCGAGGTGACGATTTAACGAAAAGTCATCCCGCTCCGGGCGAGACCGGCCTCCCTGGGAGGCGAAAGACAATGAACCTTTTCGACCCGCCGACGACTCATAGACGGGCCGGGATTTGCGAGGCGGATATGTCAGACGAGTCGAAAGCTCCGGAAATGGGCGGCTGAGGCCGCCCGCCAGGCCAAGGCCGAAAAAGACCCCAACGAAGCGCGCCGGTTGGTGAGCTTCGCGCAATATTGGACGCGGCTTGCTGACCTGGAAGAATGGAAGCAGGACAACCGGGCGGCTTGAAGGGCGCGCCAGACACGCGTCACGGCGGCTGACCGAACGTCACGCCCGCGTGCAACCGGCCGCATCGAATCCATCGGGCGTGCGCGGCGCGCCGTCGCAGGATTCAACCAAATCTGCCCAAACCGATCCTTGCGTGCCGGCACCGGAAAAATCGATCCGGTGCCTGCACGGGTGTCAATCGTTCGCTGGCCGCCCGCCGGCCAAAACGAGTCGGGCTAGTATCCGGCGCCGTGATTCGCGCGGCCGGGCACACAATTGAAGTCGTTATGATCATCCCATCCGCCGCGAGCCCTCCAGGCGCTCCAGGCGATGTAGTCCTCTTCCTTGGTGTATGGATTGCCCGGCTCCCTGTTCGGGCACCAGTCACCCTCGGTGTAGGCGTTGTGGGGGAGAGCAGCCTTGGGTCCGGCAACGGCAGGCCCTGCCAGCGTGGAGCAAAGAACGACGACGGCAGCGGCAAAAAGTGCGAGTTTCGTCATGCTAATCTCCTTTCAAGATAGTCAAGGCGAAAGGCTAAGCGCGCGACTCGTCATCACTCCCAATTCTTGATCGTCAGTCTTGATCGTAAGTCATACCCGGCGATGCATTGGGCGTGAGCCGGTCGGTTATGCGATTCTACTCCTGCGCGCAGCGCGCCAAACTAAAGAAATGTTTATTGCGACTGAGCAAGCCGCGCGGTGTGCATTCCATGCAGCGCACAAATCGGCGCGCAGGGAATTCAACGCGACATTGTCGGCGAAGGTGCCTGGATGAAGGAAGCGAAACTCGAAGCTGATGCCTTCACGCCCGCACACCGCAGACAGAGTTCTTCTTGCCGCCTTGATCGCCTCGGCTTCCCTCGCTTGGTCGGAGGCGCGACGGCCGAAATCGGCATGTTGATCGCAACCATGAAGCCAATTGCCTTCCATGCCTTGTGGCCGGTCGCCGTTAAGGAGCGTCGTGCTCTACGGCCGAATTCGCGATCGCCTCGGGCTAAAAGCGCGGGCTGGACGATTCGGAATTGGTTAACCATAATTATTAGAGGGCAATTCAAATTTTCCATTCAGGATCGCCCCGCTTGGTCGGCGGCCCAAGCGCCATTGCTACGCGGGGTTTCGTGAGCTGCGATGTGCGCGACGCGCAAGAGGCGAACCAGTTTGCCCGATGTGCTTGGCGATCCGCAATCGAAGCCTGTCCCGGTGATGGAATGAGTTTGGAGCGCGCGATCTTAAGCGGTTGCGGCGTTCCTGTTGGCGTTTCGCGTAACACGGCTCGGGGTGGGGACGATGGGCGAGACTTCTGGAATACCTTCGCGGCGGGTCGCCTCCCGGCTCCCGGTACTTGGTGTGCTCGGTCTTGCGATGGCGCTTTCAGCCTGTTCGCAAGGCTCGACCCTCGACACGGCGGTGAATGCCGACGCGGCTTCGCCGGCGAATTCCGAGCGCATATGTCGACCCGATCATGCCATGCTTATGCCACAACCCGCGCCAGATTGTGGCTTTGGGCGGGCAGACCTCAAGACGGTCGACCCCGACCAATGGGCGCATCTGAAGCTCGAATTTGAGCTGAAATGCTACAAGGAAGCCGAAAAAACCACTCGCCAGCGTTTGCGGATGCTGCAAGCCGCCACAAAGTGCGAAGCGCCGCCGGCTCGATAGCCGCGGTTTACCAAGCGAAAATGCCTCATTCGGAAACGGCGCCGAGCTGTTGAGAAGTCATTTTTTTGCCCTACTGGATCAACATTCTGTGCCCGCGGTGAAATTTTGTTAGATGCGTACTCCGCGAAAAATTCCCAGCAAGAATTTCGATCGGAGAACGTGGAAATCCTGCGGCGAGAGCGGCGATGGACACGCTTTACGATTTGCTTGGGGCGCTTCCCAAGGACGACGCCGATGATCTCAGGGCGGCGTTCCGCCGCGCCGTCAAGGGCACGCATCCCGACCTCAGGCCTGGCGATCCCGAGGCGGCGATCAGGTTCAGACAGATCGTCCGCGCCAACGAAATCCTCAACGATGTCGAACAGCGCGCGGCTTACGACCATCTGCTGAAGCTCGCACGCCAGGAGAAGGAGGCGGCAGCCGCGCACCCGATCGCCGCCGTGATTCACCGTCTTGCCTCCGGCGTGCTTGCGCTTACGGGAGCCTCGATCGTGGCGGTCGGCGGCTATCTCTTGTTCATGCACATGTCGATGGCGCTGGTTGTTCCGGCGACCGATACCGACGCTAGCACGCGCGTATCGGCCAGGATCGACGCCGTCAACACGGCAAACGCGGCGGAGCCGGCGGAAGAGAGCGCGCCAATCCCGAAAACCGACAGCTCTGTCTTCGGTGAAGCGCTCGTGCCGCGCGCCGTACCCGTGATCCGTGTGGCGAGCGTCCCTGCGTTCAATATCGGTGTGCCCTTCGATCCCGCGCCGAACTACGCCAGGTTTTTTCACGCACGCGGCGTTTCCGCCTACCGCAACGGTGACCTGAACGGCGCCATGGCAGACCTCGACCAGGCGATCCAGCTCGATCCGCAATTTTCGCCTTCCTACATCGACCGCGGCATCGTGTTTTATCGCATGCGCAAGTTCGACCGCGCCTTCGCCGACATAGCGCGGGCCAAACGTATCGAGAAGCAAGGCCACCCCAAATCCGTGGTAGCGGTGGCAACGACGGCAGGAAAGTCGCGATCCGACCCGGCCGAGAACACGCCAGCGGCGGCAACCCCGCTACCCCCACGGCGACCGACGACGCAAGATGCTTCATCGCCAAGATGGATGGCGTCGACGGGCACGTTTCAATACTGATCGATAGCTGCCCTTCTATTCAATCACTTCATCGGCGCGGCCAAGCAGCGTGATCGGCACTGAGATGCCGAGCGACTTTGCGGCCTTGAGGTTGATGCGAAACTCGATCTTGGTGGCTTGCTGCACCGGAAGGTCCGCCGGCTTTTCGCCCCGGAGGACGCGCGCCACGTAGCCGCCGGTGAGGCGGTAGGCGTCGAGGATATCGCCGCCATAGCTCGCGAGGCCCCCGGCGGTGACAAAGCTGGGACCGGCGCCGATCGCAGGGATTGAATGCCGGGCCGCGAGCGCGGCAAGATCTGCACCGCGGCTTGCGAACAGCGCGGTGCCGGCGCTGATCACGAGCCCGCCGACCCGCAACTGGCTGAGCTTGTCGAACGCCGCGCCGACGTCCTGCTCGGTGGTCGCATTGACCAGATGCAATTTAAGCCCGAGCGTGCGGGCGGCCGCGAGCATCTCGTTGGCGGTGGCCTCGGCAACGGTGGGATTGCTCGGGTCCAAGAGAAACGCCACATCGTGTACCGCGGGAAGCAGCTCATGCAGCAATTCGAGCCGCTTCGGCGCGAGCTCGACATTGGCCTGGCTCACGCCGGTGATATTGCCGCCCGGGTGGTTCAGGCTCGCGACAGCACCGAGCCGGACCGGGTCGGCCGCGGTTTCGAACACGATCGGAATGATGGACGTCGCGGCCTTCGCCGCCAGCAGCGCCGGCGTGCTGGTGGCGGCAATGACGGTGACCTTGAGCTGAACCAGATCGTCGGCCAGCGCCGGCAGGCGGTCGCTTTGGCCCTCCGCCCAGCGGTATTCGATCCTGACGTTGCGGCCATCGACGTAACCTTCCTCGCCGAGCCCCTTGAGAAAGGCCGCAAGGTTCGGCGCGTAACTTTGCGCGGAAGCCGCGTTGAGGAAACCGATCACCGGCATCGCACCTTGCTGGGCCCGCGCAGCGAACTGCGTGCTCGCTGCCGCGGCACCGGCCAACGCGATGAACTCGCGCCGCTTCACTCGATCACCTCGTTGGTAGCGACGATGAGCGCCGGCGGCACGGTGAGACCAAGCGCCTTCACCGTCTTTGCGATCAGACCGCGCCTTCGCATGCCCGTTCCCCCCTACGCCACCTCAAGCAGGATCTCGACCAATCGGTCCGGCATGTCCACCATCACATCATGACCCGACGGCACTTCATAGGTCTTCCAGCCCGGCGTCGACTTCATCTTCGCCAGCGTCTGATCGAACACCGGGCTCGCAAAGCCGGTCGCGCGAATATAGGTCCTGCGGGCGATCCTCACGCGCGCGCCCGACGCGGTGATCTTCTCGACGACGACCGCAAGCGGGTGTGGCGTGCATTTGGCGTCGACCCATGCCTGGTCCTTCTCGTTGACCTTGAAGGCGGCGGCCGGCACGGGCCTTGCCACCAGATCGCCCCGCGCGACCGCCTCCTCGAGCGCTTTTCTCGGGCCCGGATTGGCGAGCGAGATCAGGTTGTCGCCGACCTGCGGCACGAAGGCGTCGAGATAGACGATCGATGAGACCTACGGGCCAATCTGCTCGGCGGCACCCGTGATCACAAATCCGGCCGAGGAGTGGCCGACCAGGACGATGTCCTTGAGGTCTTCCCATTTGACCAAGTTGACCACGTCGTTCACATGTGTGGTCAGGTTGATCTCCCTGGTCAAGAGATGCGAGCGGTCGGCCACGCCGGTCAACGACGGTGCGTATACCTTGTGCCCCTTGCTTTCGAGCGCATCCGCAACGCGCCGCCAGCACCAGCCGCCGTGCCAGGTGCCGTGAATCAGCACAAATGTCTTTCGCGCGGTTTGAGCCTGCGCGGTCCTGACCGCGCCGCCTGCCGCCAGCGTGCTCGCAGCAGCCATCGCGCCGAGCGCCGCTCGGCGCGTCGTCTCCAGATCCTTCTTGGACATCGGGTCTCCTCGTTTCGCCGCCTTCTTGCACCGTTCGGCAGCTTCGCTTTCCACGATAATGAGGAGGGAACCGGTCGTCTACCTGGGGCGCTCAGCCGAGACGAAATGAAGCGGGGCAAGAATGCCCCGCTCACGCCGATCTGAGCGATAAGGACCGAGAGGCGAGAGCGGTCTATCTGATATCGGCCGGGCCGCGGCAACCATGCGTCACGGGATCGCGAACGCGGCCTCTGCCGCAGCCGAATTCGACGGTGCTATGGGCGATGGTGACGGAAGGCGGCACGCTCGAATAGCCTATGCTCACCGTATCCGAGAAGGCAGGTTTGGTTTGAAACGATCCGGCGGCCTGGCAATTCGACCACGTTGCGGCGGTCAGGGCCAAAATCATTGGCAAATAAAGGATGCTGTACATCGTCGTTTCCCGCGCGCTGGATTCAGCTTGATTTATGAAATACCAACCATCGGGAATCTCATTGGTTCAGGTCAACCGAACGCGTCCGCAGCCGCTACAATTTGGCAAGGATCGGCTGCGCTGGGCGCACGAGTACTCGCCGCGAACGCTCAATCCGAAAACACGAGTGACGGGGACGCGGTGGCAAAGAGGCTTGGCTCAAGCGGACTCGTGAACCGATCGGCGAAAAAAGAGGCCGCCTGGTGCGGCGGCCTCTGTGTTGTCAAATATTGTTGAAATGCCTTACCAGCACGGACGGCACCAGCACCGGTATGGACCACAGGCCCTGACAAAGCCCGGTCCGCACCAGCGGCCCCAGCCTCCGCAGGCGGCTTTTTGAATCGGAGTGAAGTTTCTCGCCGCGCTCGGAATCGCGTTAACGGGGGCGGTGGTAGCGGCGTACGCCGACCAACCCATTGAGTTCACCAAAAGAATTGTCGCTGCGGCCATCACTGTAACGGTTAGCTTGCGCATGGATGCTCCTCAGTTGGGGTTAAGTCCCCGCCGGCATTTTATACACAGCTGTCGAACCCACGAAAGAGGGTTGATGTTACTCACCGAGCTGCTTTGCCGCCGCGAGATAGCATCGCCGCGTGCGGTGTCTCCCCTCGCCTGATGCGCGAGCCCCCGGTTTTTCAGCGCCCGGCCGTTCTGGGGATTGAGGCGGATGGCGTTGTCGAGGTCCGCGATGGCGTGGATGTAATCGTCCTTCTTCAGATAGGCGAGGCCGCGCTCGGCGTAATAATCCGAGATGGTGCGATCTTTCCCGAGAGACTCGCCGCCATTGGCCGCCGTCGCATTGGGGCTGGGCCCGAGCTTGATGGCCTGACCGCAATCCATAATGGCGTGATCGTAATCGGCCTTGACGTTGAAAATGACACAGCGGTTGTAATAAGCATCGGCGTATTTCTTGTCGATCTTGATGGCTTCGCCATAGTCGCCGAGCGCGTTGTCGTAATCCTCCTTCAATCTCCGCTCGACGCCCCGATTCATATATTGCCGCGCAAGCTCGTGCCCCTTGTAGCGGCCCGACTTGATGGCGCGCGAACACGCGTCGATGGCGACTTCGCCGGAATCCTTGGCGCAGGTCTTGGCATCGTCGCCCGCCGCCCGGCCCTCGAAGGTCCCGGCCAAAAGCAATGGCCCAATAGCCATCATGCAGACAAGGTAGCCCCGAAGCCCGCTCATCGTCACCCCTCCCCGGTTATGCCCTCCAAGACGCGGCCCAAGAATAGCATGCCGAGCACGGGCGAAAAGTGGCGATTGTTCAAGTTGTGCGTGGCGGCAAAACCGATAGCTAGCGCAGGCCCGGCGCCTCATGGCGCTTAGCGCACAGCGCAGTGAGGCGCTCAAAAAGGCGGGACTCCTCCGTAGATTTGCCGACAATCGTAGTCTAATCTTCCTGCCGGGCGGCTTGCGCAAGCAATGAAACGCTGAAACGGAACCCCCCCTGTACCAGCGGAGCCATTTGTTGACCACGCCTGCCGATGACGCGTTCGATGCGAAGGGGTATCTCGCGAAGGTCGGAAACGGGAAGACAATTCTCGAATTCCAAAAGGGCGAGCACGTGTTCAAGCAAGGCGATATCGCCGATGCCGTGTTTTACACGCAAAAAGGCAAGGTCAAACTTACGGTGCTTTCCGAGCAGGGCAAGGAAGCCGTCGTTGCGATTTTAGGGCCCGGCCAGTTTTTCGGCGAGGGCTGCATGAATGGCCACAAGCTGCGCATTTCGACGACAACGGCGATGGAGGATCGCCCTTCATGATGAGCCGAAATTTTCGGAGCTATTCATGGCCTATCTCCTGACCCGGAACAGCCGGATTGAGGAGGACCTCATCGACCAGCTCTTCAATTCGAGCGAGCGGCGGCTGGCGCGCCTGCTCTTGCTGCTCGCGAATTTCGGCAAGGAAGGCAGCCCGCAGCCGATCAGCCCGAATATCAGTCAGGCAACTCTGGCGGAGATGGTCGGGACAACGCGATCCCGGATCAGCCACTTCATGAACAAGTTTCGCAGGCTCGGGCTTATGAGCTACAATGGACACATCGAAGTCCACAGTTCATTGCTTAGCGCGGTTTTGCACGAGAAGCCGCTGCTGAAAGAGGACGAATAGGAGCGGTCTTCTGATCGATGCCTCCCCGCCTCGCGTCGAGGGGATGGTCAGTCGTCGTTCGGTCTGCTAACTTTCGAATATCCTGAGAATGCCGGGGAGGCGAGTTATGCATTTGCCCGCACAATACGCGTGGTTTGAGCCCGTGCTCATTGCGACCATCGTCGTATTCATCATTGATTTGGTCGGCAACTCGATCGGTTTCGGCAACCGCCTGCTCAGCGCCATCATGAGCGCGATCGTGTTTGCCCTCGTGTTCGGATCCCTCGTCTACTTCGGTTACGGCAGCGTATCGATGTCCGTGACGACGACGCCGAATGCAAGTGCCCCTGCGCAAACGCAAAAGTAGGTCAGCTCAACAGAATTGCTGGCTCGCCAATCTGCAAACAGCGCCCTGACTCGCCGCGCCCGAATCTAAGCCAGAGAATTTCCGGCTCAGGAGAATGCAAGGTCTCCGGCCTCCACGCTGAACAAAACAGATTCAGCGAGATAGCCGTTCATCATCGGACGCGCTGGCCGTAAATGCGCCCCTTAGGTGAGTGACTACTTTAACTTGAGCATTTCCTGAATCGGCGTGTAGCAATACAGGTCACTCGGAACGTGACGCCCGTTCCGCGGTACACTGGCGCTCAAGGGCGGCGAGCAAGGAGAAGGCGATGTATTTGAATATCCTGATACCAACGGACGGTTCGAAACTGGCCGATAAAGCTGTCCAGCACGGCATCGCCCTGGCCAAGCGGATCGGTGCCAAAGCTACCGTGCTGACAGTCTTGGCGCCCTTTCATACGTTCACGATCGACACGCAGATGATCGAGGACACGCCGGCTCAGTACAAGGTACGCATGAAGGAGCACGCCGAGAAAACCCTTGGTGCGGCCGCCCGCGCAGCGCAAGCAGCCGGCGTCGCATGTGAGACGGTCCAGGTTGAGCACGAGCATCCGTACCAGGCGATCATCGATACTTCCGAGGCAAAGGGCTGCGATCTAATCGTCATGGCCTCGCACGGCCGCCATGGCATCTCCGCGATCGTCCTCGGCAGCGAGACGGTAAAGGTCCTCACCCATTGCAAGATCCCGGTGCTGGTCCATCGGTGAACATCATCACGCGCGCCCGTTCACCGGTAGTAGAGAACTTCGGCCGTAACAATCATTTTCGTCGGCTGGTCGATCTACCGGAATCGACAGGATCTTGAGGCACACCTTCGTCAATTCGGCGAAGCCGAGTTCATGTGCGGCCACCTGCGATACATCGATTATTCTTCCGCCGACGCTTGACTGTACCCTTGATTTACTTCGCCGATCCGACGACCCGGTGCTTGTCCATAGGTGGAAAAATTCAGGCTGAGATTGCGCTAAATCAAGACAGGCCACCGTCGGAAACATTTGGATTGCGCAGGTCAACAGTCTTCCGAGGAGGTCGAACATGAGATTTCGTTTTATGGTGGCTGCTTGTATCGCGGCAGTTCTTTCGTTGCCTTTGCTGGCGCAAGCTCAAGGCGTTGTCAGGGGCGCGGAAGAAGGCGCCGCTGAGGGCAATCGTGCTGCCGGTCCGGTTGGGGGCGTGGTCGGCGGTGCCGTTGGCGGCGTGGTCGGTGGCGTTGAGGGCGTGCTCGGAATTCCGCAACGAAGCGGTTCGACTTCCGGCCGCAGTCGCTACGATCGAGCCGAGCTTTCGGCAAATCAGATCAGTAACGAATTTGCCGCTCGTACCGCCCGCATCAAGGCAGACTTGCGCCTGACGCCGGAGCAAGAGAAGAATTGGCCCGGCTTCGAGAGTGCCATGAGCGACATGGGCAAGAGGTACGGCGATCGCCAGACCGCCATGCAAACCGACCGCACACAGCAGAAGGCTCCCGCCGACGTTATCGAGCAATTGCACGATGAGGCTCAGTTCCTGAGCGAGCGCTCCGCCGATCGGAAGACGCTCGCCGACGCCGCTCAACCGCTATATTCGAGCCTGGATGATCAACAGAAGCGGCGCTTCGCCAAAGAGCTTGTGGACGTGAGCCGTTGGCCGTCTCCGTGATCGAGAAAATGGCGCCTGGACTCGACAAAAGTGGACTGAAACGACAACCGCACGGAGATTAAAATGTCGATTGGAACGATCATACTCATTATTCTGATCATAGCCCTGCTCGGCGGCTTTAGCGGAATCGGCGGCGGGCGATTCTATGGTACCGGGTATTATGGTGGCGGGGGCCTGGGCCTGATCATCGTCATTCTGCTGATCTTGTTCTTGCTCGGCAAACTCTAAGTTCTGCAGACTCTAGGTTCTCAAGCGGTCCGCCCTGGCGGACCGTTTCCTTTTGCGGATCAACTCGATGTCGAAACACGGTCAGAGCCGCCGGCGCCGCTCATGCGTCCGTTTCCACCGCAAGCCTTTCGGTATGATGCACTTGTCGCATTTGAATGTGTGCAAGTCGATGCGGGGAGATCAACAGATCAACATTTCCTCCGCGATCCCGTAAGTGGGTGATCAAAATTGCTCACTTTCGGAATTAGATGAATTGCCGGCGTTTGACCCAAATCAACATGTTGTGGCGCGCCGGATTACATCCTGAGACATGGGCGATCAGGCAGTCATTCGGCAGCGGGTTTGCAGCGTCAACAGGGGCGGCGAGCGGTTGACGCCGATTTTGACGTTTCCGAATTCGACGCGCCGCACCGTCGAAAGCTACGAGCGCGAGTTGATCCAGTACAGGTCCATGGAAATACGCCTGCGCGATGCGCTGGCGGAGAGCGAGGCGCGGCTTCGTCAGCAGGAAGAGCTGATCCAGAAACAGGAACTCCTGAGCAGGGAATCCGATCATCGGCTGATGAACGACCTGCAGATGACCATCAGCCTGCTTTCGTTGCAAAGCCGCTCGGCGACGAGCCCGGAAGCGGCCGCGCAACTGGCTGTCGCGGCCAATCGCGTTTCCATGATTGCGCGTATCCACCATCGCCTTCATTCCTACGACGGCGTGCAAGCCATCGAATTCAGGAAATTCCTCGAGGACTTCGCCCGCGACTTCTCTGCGATGCTGTCGTCGGATGAACGCCCGGAGCAGGTCCTCGTCGAAGGCGTCGAAATAAATCTGCCGGCCGCGACCGCGATTCCGCTCGGCTTCATCGTCAGCGAGTTGATCGCCAACGCGGCGAAATACGGCAACGGCCGGATCGCCATCCGCCTGCAGCCCGATCCGGCCCATGGCTACGCGCTCTCGGTCTCCAATGACGGCCCGGCCTTGCCGGAGGTGTTCGACCCTGCGGCCAGCAAGGGACTGGAGATGAAAATCATTCAATCGTTCGCAAGGCAAATCGGCGGCGAGTTGAAGATCGGCCGCGGTGACGACGGCCGGGGCGCGCGATTTACCGTGCTGTTTTCCGGAATGGCAGCGGCTAGCGTTCTGCCAAACCCAACAACAACAACCGCAACCTCAGCATCAAGTCATTCACATTAGGAAAGGGATCACCAGATGAATCGCATTCGAGTTGCAGCAATTGTCGGCGCCGGAATGATGTTCGCGACGGCGCCTGCTTTGGCCGGCGTGACCGGTATTGCTCGCCCGCAATCGGTAAAGCCCGACTCTCAAGTCCAGCAGATCAGGTATTATCGTAACAACAACGTCATTCCCGAAGCGATCATCGGCGGCGTGATTGCCGGCGTGCTGGGTGGGGTGGTCGGGGGCAACTGCTATTTCAACGACTGCGGCTATGACAACGGCTACTACGGCGGCGGCTATGGTGGGGGTGGCGGCTATGTCGGCGGTGGACGCGGATATCGTGGCGGCGGACGTGGCGGCGGCGGTGGTGTTCGCGTCGGTCATGCCGCAGTTGGCGGCGGCGGCGGCGGCGGCGGTGGTCACCCAGGCGCTGGCGGTCATGGCGGCAAGAAATGAGAATTTAGAGCCGTCGGCTGCTGCAATCAAAACGCACAGTCAATGACACTCCGTTGAGAAGACGTGAAATCGAATACAATCGCAAAAATTCAACCCAGCATGGGAGCATTAAACATGCGGAAGCTGAACGTTTCGGTCCTTATCGTTGCATCTGCGGCCTTTGCCGCGACCCAAGTGGAGGCCGCGCCATACGGGCCGCGCCACGCGCCCTTCGAACGCATTTGCGCCGAGCGGGGCGGGCCAACGCACCGCCCCGAGATGGCGAATCTGCTGGCGGAACATCTTGATCTGAATGACGCGCAAAAGGCCGCCTTCAAGGCATTCCACGACGCACGCAAGAAGTCGCTCGAAGACGCGAAAGCCGCTCTTTGCGACAAGAAGCCGGACCTGACGACCTTCGAGGCCCGTCTGGTTTTCGGTCAGGCTTTGCTCGAGGCACGACTGACGGCGTTGAAAGCGGAAAATCCGTTGCTGATCGCGTTCTACAACAGCCTTGACGATCGGCAGAAGGCGAAATTCGACAGGTTCCGCGAACGCCGCGGCCGCGAGTGAAAGGAGCACGATACTTTCTCCCACCAATTCGACAGTGTGCCCAGGCACGCGCGGTTTCATCAATCTCACAAGGGAGCCCGTGTGATGCCTGATAAACCAAAGAATACTCGCGACGACATTGAAGGTATCATTTACGGGTCAGTCGCAACGGACATTTCGGTTCCTAAATTTAAAATGCCCGAGAGCGGGCTACGATCCGACATCGCCCATGCGCTTGTCCGCGATGAGTTGTTCCTCGATGGCAATGCCCGGCAAAACCTCGCCACGTTTTGTCAAACTTATCTAAACGATGACATCCATCAGCTGATGGATCTGTCGATCGACAAGAACATGATCGACAAGGATGAATACCCTGCAACTGCCGAACTAGAAAACCGCTGCGTCCACATTCTCGCTGATCTGTGGCGCTCGCCCGAACCTACCATTACTGCGGGCTGCTCAACCACCGGATCGAGCGAAGCCTGCATGCTGGGTGGGTTGGCACTGAAGCACAAATGGCGTGAGCGGATGCAGGCCGCGGGCAAGTCGACACACAAGCCGAATATTGTTACCGGTCCGGTGCAGGTCTGCTGGCACAAGTTCGCGCGCTACTTTGATGTCGAATTGCGTGAAATTCCACTGGAGCGCGGTCGTTTGGGAATGAACCCGGAAGAAGTTCTGAAACGGGTGGATGAGAATACGATCGGTGTGATGCCAACCTTCGGCGTGACATTTACCTGCCAATACGAGCCGGTGGCCGAGGTCGCCAAAGCCCTAGATCGTCTAGCGCACGACAAAGGCTTAGACATTCCGATGCATGTTGATGCCGCATCGGGCGGGTTCGTCGCGCCGTTTGTCGAGCCCGATCTACTTTGGGATTTTCGTATCCCAAGGGTGCGCTCTATCAACGCGTCTGGGCACAAATATGGCCTAGCGCCGCTTGGCGTAGGCTGGGTTGTCTGGCGCGAGAAAAGCGACTTGCCGGAGGATTTGATCTTTTACGTGAATTACCTCGGCGGAAACATGCCGACGTTCGCTTTGAATTTCTCGCGACCAGGCGGTCAAATCATCTCGCAGTATTATCTGTTCTTGCGGCTCGGACGTGAGGGATATCGTCGCATTCAACAAAACGGCTACGACACGGCGCGATTCATCGCGGCTGAAATGCCGAAGCTTGGCCCGTTCGAGATTTTATTCGACGGCGACAGTCGCAAGGGTATTCCAGCTGTTTCCTGGACGATCAAAGCCGGCAGCGATCCTGGCTACACCCTGTTTGAGCTGTCCGAGCGGCTACGCATGCGAGGCTGGCAAGTGGCAGCCTATACGATGCTGCCAAACATAGTCGACCTTGTTGTGATGCGTTTGCTAATGCGAAACGGCTTTAGCCGCGATATGGCAGACATGCTGCTGGAGGATATCCGTCGCTCCATTTCTCACCTCAAGAAACATCCATTGGAAAAACCGCTGACACCTGCAGAAGGCACGACCTTCTCGCATCACGCTTTCCCGAAAGAAATGCTGCCGCGATGAGACAGTAACGGGTGTTCAAGCAACTTACAACTTAACGCTACCTTTCAGGAGAGGGTTCATGGAACCGGTTAAGGCTCGCAAGGCATATCTGAGCGTGACATCGATTGGATTAATGACAGCAGCAGCTGTTGTGACGAGTCTACGCGGCTTGCCGATGCTCGCGAAGGAGGAGATGACGATGTTCGCTTATTTGGCGTTCACCGCTGTTTTCTACCTTATTCCGGCATCGCTAGTCTCCGCCGAGCTCGGCGGCGCCTTTGCTGATAAAAAGGGTGGGATTTATGCTTGGGTGGACGAGGCATTTGGTGTTCGTTGAGGGTTCCTGGCAATCTGGCTCCAATGGATTCAAAATGTCGTATGGTATCCCGTCGCGCTCACCTTTGGAGCGGCGGCGCTAGCTTATACGATTGGCGTTCCTGACTTGGCGAAGAACGGAATTTATGTCGGAATCTTTTGCATCGTCGTTTATTGGCTGGCTACTTTCGTTGTTCTTCAAGGCGTAGAAGTATTTGCCAAGGCTGCCAACTGGACGTTTATTGTCGGAACGATCCTTCCGGGAATTGTCCTCATTCTGCTCTTTGGCTACTGGGTTATAACAGGGCACCCCATTTCATGGCAGCACCTTACCGACCCTGCGGTATCGCAAGAAGGACATGCACTTTATTGGCCAGCAATCCATGATTTGGGGTCGGTAGCATTCCTAGCAGGGATCATACTGCTCTTTGCCGGAGTGGAAGTGCAGGCGGTGTTCGTCACAGAGATGAAGACTCCGAGCAGAGGATACCCGGCAGCTATAGGGCTCGGCGCACTTATCTCATTGCTTATCTTTGCTCTCGGAGCCATTCCTGTTGCGGCAATTCTACCTTACGACAAAATCTCTCTGCAATCTGGTGTCTTCGACACATTTGCCGCAGTAATCACAGACATTTGGCATATGGGATGGCTTACATCGGTACTTTCCCTGTTCGTAGGGATAGGCGCCATTAGTGGCGTGTTTGCTTGGCTTGGCAGCCCAAGCAAGGGATTGCTCGCGACCGCACATGACGGAGAGTTGCCTCAAGTACTCCATGCGTCCAACAAGCATGGCATGCCGACCCACATCCTTTTCGTCCAGGGTATCGTGGTCACCGTCATGTCCTCGCTGTACTTCGTAATCAAAGGCGTCTCCGTCGTCTTCTTTCTGGTTTCTGCGATGACGATTGCGCTCTACCTGATCGCCTACATGTTCATGTACGCAGCTGCCATCAAGCTTCGCTATACCAAGCCCAATCTAGTGAGGCCGTTTAAAGTGCCTGGTGGTTTAGTTGGTATGTGGCTGACCGCCGGCTTAGGTTTCTTCGGAGTGCTCTTTAGCTTCTTGGTGGCATTCTTCCCACCCGATCAATTACCAATGGGTTCACCAGCCCTTTATGTGACGCTCGTAATAGTTGGCACTGTGGTGTTCTGCGGCATACCGCTCATCCTTCATGCAATACGGCGCCCAAATTGGTCTATGGCTTTGGAGGGCTTGCAACCCGGAGAATAGTTGACGGCGCTGAAAGCGGAAAATCCGCTGCTGATCGCGTTCTACAACAGCCTTGACGATCGGCAGAGAGCGAAACTCGACAGGTTCCGCGAACGCCGCGGCCGCGAGTGAAGAGAGCACGATATCTCTCCTCTTAGGAAAGTATGTCGTGCTTCCTGGATACGACGCCTTTGTCGGAGCTCATCCCCGGTCGCGATCGGCCGGAGCCTGCAAAGGCGGTCGTAATTTCTTTTCGGGAGGAATTTCTTTTGCCTCTTCCTCCGCCAGGAGCTTCAACAGCAGCTTGCGCTGCGCGTCGTCGCAAGGCTCTGCGAGGCGTTTCCTGAAAAGGGCCAGGTTCTGCTCGTGAATGAACTCTTTCATGGGCTACCTCCCCCCAGGTGCGCAGAGCTGTTTGGTGGGACGAGAGGCACCTGCAATCCATCCCTGCCACGTCTTCGACTTGATTGGGTCTTCCAAGTCACTCACCGATTTGGCGGTCTGCAGGGCTGCCCGGCATCCTTCGCAGCCGGGAAAATCAAACCCGCAAAACTCGTGGCTTAACGGTGCGTCCGTCGCCAGCATTGCGAAGCGGCACCTCGCAAAGGCCGGCTGAATGTGGACGGAATCGATCTCGACAGCCTGAATTTGGCGCATGATGCTCCCCCTCGGGCGCGCGCACGACCCGTCGGTCACCGGCGATTGCATCAGGAATTGCCAAGTCAGGCCGGCGATGGAACCAGTATGCGCGTTAAAGTTCCATAGCAGTGGTCACTATTGCTCAGTCACGAAAATTTCACCAATCGGGCGACCGACGGTTTCCCTGGAACCATTGCCATTGAAGCGAATTGTCGTTTCGCTACCGGACGCTATCGCCCAAGGCGTCCGATGAACGACGGCCTCAGCAGCCCCCCCGCGCTGAGGTCGTTTTCTTTTGGACCATCTCGTCGCAATCGTTACCCAAGCCTCGATGATGACGATGAGCGCTAGCTGCGCAGCCCCGGCGCCTCATGGCCGGTGCGCGCGACATATTCGGTGTAACCGCCGCCATACTGGTGAATGCCCTCCGGCGTCAGTTCCAGCACCCGGTTCGAGAGCGCGGCGAGGAAATGCCGGTCGTGCGAAACGAACAGCATGGTGCCTTCATATTGCGAGAGCGCTGCGATCAGCATCTCCTTGGTCGCCATGTCCAGATGGTTGGTGGGCTCATCGAGCACCAGAAAGTTCGGCGGGTCGTAAAGCATTTTCGCCATCACCAGCCGCGCCTTCTCGCCGCCCGACAGCACCCGGCATCGCTTTTCCACGTCGTCGCCGGAAAAACCGAAGCAGCCGGCGAGCGCCCGCAAGCTGCCCTGGCCGGCCTGCGGAAACGCATCCTCCAGCGATTGAAACACCGTGCGTTCGCCGTCGAGCAGGTCCATCGCGTGCTGCGCGAAATAACCCATCTTCACGCTGCCGCCCAACGCGACCATGCCGTCGTCAGGCACCGTGGAGCCCGCCACCAGTTTCAACAGCGTGGATTTCCCGGCGCCGTTGACACCCATGACACACCAGCGCTCGCGGCGGCGGACCATGAAATCGAGCCCGTCATAGATGATGCGGCTGCCATAGCCTTTCTGCACCCGTTTCAGGCTCACCACGTCCTCGCCCGAGCGCGGCGCGGGGAGAAAATCGAATGCGACCGTCTGGCGGCGCTTCGGCGGCTCGACGCGCTCGATCTTTTCCAGCTTCTTGACCCGGCTCTGCACTTGGGCGGCGTGCGAGGCACGCGCCTTGAAGCGCTCGATGAACTTGATCTCCTTGGCCAGCATCGCCTGCTGCCGCTCGAACTGGGCCTGCTGCTGCTTCTCGTTGAGCGCGCGCTGGGCCTCGTAGAATTCGTAATTGCCGGAATAGGTCGAAAGCTGACCGCCGTCGATTTCCACCACCTTGTCGATGATGCGGTTCATGAACTCGCGGTCGTGCGAGGTCATCAGCAGCGCGCCTTCGTAACCCTTGAGGAATTGCTCCAGCCAGATCAGGCTTTCGAGGTCGAGGTGGTTGCTCGGCTCGTCCAGCAGCATGGCGTCGGGGCGCATCAGGAGAATGCGCGCCAGCGCCACGCGCATCTTCCAGCCGCCCGACAGCGCGCCGACGTCGCCCTCCATCATCTCCTGGCTGAAGCTCAAACCTGCGAGCACCTCGCGCGCCCGCCCCTCCAGCGCATAGCCATCGAGCTCCTCGAAACGGTGCTGCACCTCGCCGTAGCGCGCGATGATCTCGTCCATGTCATCGGCGCGCGCGGGATCCGCCATCGCGGTCTCGAGCTCTTTCAGTTCGCCGGCGACCATGCTGACCGGGCCGGCGCCGTCCATCACTTCGGACACCGCGCTTCGGCCGCTCATCTCGCCGACATCCTGGCTGAAATAGCCGATCGTGACGCCGCGATCGACGGCGACCTGCCCCTCGTCGGGCAGCTCCTGGCCCGTGATCATCCGGAACAGCGTCGTCTTGCCGGCGCCGTTGGGACCGACGAGACCGACCTTCTCGCCCTTCTGGATCGCCGCCGAGGCTTCGATAAAGAGAATCTGGTGGCCGATTTGCTTGGAGATGTTGTCGAGTTCGAATCATGCGTCGCGTGAGGTCCGAGGAAAAAGTTGCGGGCCGCTCTTAGGCGATGTGGGCGAAGAGTGGAAGGGTGTTTGGAGGGCGGCGACCATGGCGGTTCCATTGATTTAGGTCAATACGACGTTGCAGGTGTCTTGCTACACAAAAAGATTGATCAGCCTTGGAAAGGTGATTGATCATGTCACATCGAAGAATTATCCCGCTTTTGGCATCTGCCATCGTCGGCATCGGTTGCATGGCGATGATTTCGACCGACGCCCTCGCCTATCGCGGCGGTGGGCGCGCTGGCGTCGGGCGCGTCGGCGTCCATCACGCCGGCGTCTATCGCGGAGGCGTTTATCGTGGCGCGGCCGTACGTCGCGGAGTGGCGGTCGGCGTCGGAGCTGCCGCCGTCGGCGCGGCTGCTGCCGGAGCTTATGGCGCCTATCAGTGCGGGTACTATCCTTATGGGCCTTGCTACTAGATTTGATGACTCTCACGCGCACGGCGATGAAGGCCGCGCGCGCGAGTGTCAGGTGTGCGACGTGAATCATGACAACTGAGCGCCGTTGCGGCTGATCGCTCCAATGGGAAGGGCTCTGCGATATGCCAGATCATCTTAAGGTTTCGGCCTTCCTCGTGGTTGCCCTGATCGGGTCGTCGGGATGCGCCCTCGCGCAGACCGGCGAATTCGCATCTCCCGTTCCCGGATCGGTGGTCCATCAGGGCTATGCGCTGCAAGACTGGTGGCAAAGCCAGCGAAATGGTGCGCGCGAGCAGGCGCCGCCGATTGAACCCACGCAAACACCGGTCGTCTTGTTGCCGCCGCAGCCGGACCCCGGTCTCGTGAAACCAAAAAGCGTCAAGACAGCCAAAAAGATTACGACAAACAGCCATGTTCAGCCGAAGCAGCCACAGCCACAATAAGGCCAAGGAGAGCCAGGTCGTCTGACCGGCCGGACGCTTCGATCACAAGCCTCGCTTAGAGAATATACATCCGCTTCGCCGCGGAAAGCGCGGAAATGCAGCCTGACCGGTCACCTTTGGCATCAAGCCGCTTGGCGCGTGCCATGGTCGCGGAGAATTTTGCTTGCAGGCGATCCTGGGCCCGTTTGATGGACTCCGGCGTCGGCTGCCGGTCCACTTGCGCAGCGACCGACTGCGGCGCCGTCAATCCCGCATTCGGGTTCCCCGCAGAGTCGCGGATGGCCTTCTCGAACTGCGCAATGTCGGCGCTGCACGGACCGGCGTGTGCAATTGAAACGGTCTGGCTCAACAGAACGCAGACGAATAGCGCCGTTGCTGTTTTCAATTTTGACATTCGACCAGGCGCTCCTCTTTCCTCTAATTCAGCCTCGACTAATCCCAATCCCGCGCCCGGGCTTGTTGATTCAAATCAAATCCTTCGAAGCGCGCAGAGTCCATCTTTCGGTTTCGGTTGCCGTCACTGCATTTTTTTAACGGAAGGTACTTGTCATGAGCATTGGCCGATTGAGCGCTGCGGCACTGACGCTGACCTTTCTCTTGCCCGCAAGCGCAAACGCACAACAAATCAACGGCGTGCCGGGCTCGCCGAGTGCCACGACGACGCTTGGCGGCAAGCAGCTCCCGCCGCCTGATCCGAAGTTCGGCGGTGTCATCAAGGACGAGGCCTTGCAGTCGAAGCCATGGTGGGCACCACGTGTTGTGCCGCCGAAGGGAGCGCCAAACGTGCTCCTCATCATCACCGACGACGCCGGCTTCGGGGTGCCGAGTACCTTCGGCGGCGTCATCCCGACGCCAACGATGGACCGCATCGCCAGCGAGGGCCTGCGCTACAACCGCATGTTCTCGACCGCCCTGTGCTCGCCGACACGCGCCGCGCTGATCACCGGGCGCAACCACCACTCGGTCGGCTTCGGCGTGATCTCCGAGCAGTCGACAGGTTTCCCCGGCTACAACAGCATTATCGGCAAGGACAAGGCGACGATCGGGCGCATCCTCAAGGACAACGGCTACTCCACGTCCTGGTTCGGCAAGGACCACAACACGCCCGCCTTCGCCGCAAGCCAGGTCGGGCCGTTCGACCAGTGGCCCACCGGCATGGGGTTTGAGTATTTCTACGGCTTTGTCGGCGGCGATGCCAACCAGTGGGAACCCAACCTGTTTCGCAACACGACACAGATCTATCCGTTCCTCGGCAAGCCGGCCGGCACCTGGAACCTCGTGACCGCTATGGCCGATGATGCCATCGACTACATGGATCGGATAAATCAAACAGACCCCTCCAAGCCGATCTTCATCAAATACGCGCCCGGCGCCACGCACGCGCCGCACCACCCGACCAGGGAGTGGGTCGACAAGATCGGCGCGATGCACCTGTTTGACGACGGCTACGAGAAGCTGCGCGAGCGCATCTTCGAGAACCAGAAGAAGCTCGGCGTGATCGCGAAGGATTCGAAGACTGGCGCCGTGGCCCAACGACATGCTCAAGCCATGGGACCAACTCAGTGCGGAGGAGAAGAAACTCTTCATCCGCCAGGTCGAGGTTTTCGCCGCTTACGCCGCGTATAACGATCACGAGATCGGCCGGGTGATCCAGCGCTTCGAAGATCTCGGCAAACTCGACAACACGCTGGTCATCTACATCAACGGCGACAACGGAACCAGCGCCGAGGGCGGGCCGCTGGGCACGCCCAACGAGGTCGCGTTCTTCAATGGCATCAATGAAATGCCGGCGAGCCTGCAGATGAAATGGTACGACGTCTGGGGCACCGAACAGACCTACAACCACATGTCGGCGGGCTGGTCATGGGCCTTCGACACGCCGTTCGACTGGTTCAAGCAGAACGCCTCCCGGCTCGGCGGCATCAACCAGAACATGGTGGTGTCGTGGCCTGCGCGCATCAAGGACAAGGGCGCGTTGCGCGAGCAGTTCGTTCACGTGATCGACGTCGTCCCGACCATCCTCGAGGCAGCCGGCATCTCCGCACCCGAAATGGTCGACGGAATCAGACAGGCGCCGATCGAAGGCACGAGCTTTGCGTATACATTCGACGCGAAGAACGCCAAAGTCGCCTCGCGGCACAAGAAGCAATACTTCGAGATGATGGGCCAGTGGGCGCTTTATGAAGACGGCTGGCTGTTGAGCACCAAGGTGAACCGCGCGCCCTGGCAGGCCTTCGGCCCCGCCAATCCGGATCCGCTGAACAACCAGGTATTCCAGCTCTACGACCTGACCAAAGACTTCAGTCAGACCGAGGATATCGCCGCCAAATACCCGGACAGGGTCAAGACAATGCGGCAGGATTTCCTGGCCGAAGCGAAGAAGTATCAGGTCCTTCCGCTTGACGCATCGGTGGCGGGGCGCATCGTCGCGCCGCGCCCGAACATTACCGTCGGGCGCACCGAATTCGTCTATACGCGGCCGATGACCGGGCTGCCGCAGGGCGATTCACCCGCGTTGCTCGATGCCTCCTACACCATCACCGCGGACATTACCGTGCCCGAGGGTGGCGCCGAGGGAATGATTCTGACCTCCGGCGGACGCTTCGCCGGCTACGGCTTCTACCTCCTCAAGGGCAAGCCGGTGTTCCTCTGGAACCTGGTCGATCTCGAACGCATCAAGTGGGAAGGCTCCGACGCGCTGTCGCCGGGGCGGCACACGGTCGCGTTCGACTTCAAGTACGAAGGCCTCGGCGCCGGCACGCTCGCGTTCAACAACTTCAGCGGCCTTGGCCGGCCCGGCACCGGGACGCTCACGGTCGACGGCAAGGAGGTTGCCAACAAGCGGATGGAGAAGACACTGCCGATGATCCTGCAGTGGGACGAGAGCTTCGACATCGGCTCCGACACGCTGACCGGCGTCAACGATGCCGACTACCTGCCGCCCTTCGCGCTCACCGCGAAGCTCAACAAGCTGACGATCAAGGTCGAACGCCCGCAACTGTCGCCTGCGGACATCAAGAAACTCGAGGCGGCGATGCAGGAAAAAGCCAAGGCAGACTGATCCAGCTTCCCTGCCAGGGGGCCCCGGATGAACGCCATCCGGGCCCCTCGCTACTTCAACTCGGTGATGACGGCGCTTGCCGCATCGTGAACGAGGAGTTCGGTGTGAACGCGGTCGCGTCGGTTGAAGCGGATGTCGCCGGCCTTGTATTCGTTCACGACGCTCTTGCCGTCGGGCTCGGTCGATTTCAGCGCCGAATCCTCCAGATACACCACCACCACATCCTTGTCGTGGAAGTGCATCGGCGTCGGCTCGCCCGCCTTCCAGCGATAGCGCCAGACGATGACGCGGTCGTTCTCCAGGATCTTCTCGATGTGCGGACGCGGATAGGCATTGGGATAGCCGGAATTATTCGCAATCGGGGCGACCGGATGATCCTTCAGTTCGACGATGACGGTGCGCGTCCCCGCCGTGCCGACGGTGTCGCCGGCATGACCGTAGATCGCATCGCCCGGCTGAGACAAGGTGATCGCCACGAAATCGTGAGCGGCGGGCGGAAGATGGCTCGTCGTGTCCCAGACCGTGACGCGCTCGTTATCGATCACCGCGCGCACCGCCAGAGCCGCCGACTGCATGACCTTTGCGTGGGGGTCTTCCGCCGCATGGGTTGGGAGGCAGACTGCGACGGAGATCGCGACGCCGATCATGGCGGGGAAGGCGGCGGCGCGGCGTCTTCTCATTTCGGACCTCTTAAACCGTCGGCTCGGGGCACAGGCTTCGATCGCAAAGCCAGTTACCGTGTCCCGACCCGCCTGTCTAATCACGCTTGAAACAGGAGTTGAAGCGGTCCCGGTCCGGCGCTCGCCGGCGAGGTGATCCTTCGAACCCGACCCGCCTCGGGGCCGGCGGGCTCCTTAAGCATCAGTATCGGCATTTTCGAAATCGACTTGCTCAAGCTCGGAGGCAACCTTTCTGGTGGCGTAATACGACGTCATCGGCCGGGAGATCAGTCGCGCGAGGTCTTGTTCCCTTTGCTTTTCGATGAATTGGATGGCAAAGCCACCCGGAAAAACCCTGACGACGCGGCCGACGCAGGCGCCGACGGCAAGCGCCGTTCCAACTTCGGGCTGCAGCTCGGCGGAAACCGCGGCGCCCCCAATCGACATGTCGATGATGTCGCACTCAAGGATGGTGCCGTCGGCCAATGTCAGCGAAGAACGCGGCTGCGCCGGAATCACGCGCGGATGCTCCCGCTGGTCGAGCGTCTGAGGATCCCTCAGCTTTCCTTCCAGCCAGGTGAGTTTGTCGGCGAGTCTCTGGCGCGTGGGATAGCTCACATCGAGTTCGAGCAGGAAAGAGCCCGGGTTGGTATCGCTGATGTGGCCATCGAGCTTGCCGAAATCACGGAAGTAGGACGTGAGATGGTCGCCGACCTTGCCGGTGACGGGGACGTCGACCAGCATCCGGTACGGCGAAACGCGGGTGGTACGGCAGGGGAACGTTTGCAGCTTCCCCCGCGGGTCGTACCAGTTGGGGAGCACGTAATATCCGTCCACAGCGATATTGACGGCACGCTGTTTGAGAAAACGTTCGGTCGACACGGCAAAGACCCCCTGGCAAGCCGCAAAAATCCATTCCCTGGTGCGATCGAGGCATCGCGTAGCCGGCCCAATACTAGATGATTCGCGCGCTCATCCAGCCAGGGCAGTTGCACGCGGGCGAATTGGGACTCGGGCTGGGCCAGCTCGGAGATGCGGGTTCCACCAACGAGGGACAGTGGCGGCCGCACGATAAGCCGCTCGAGATCGGATTGCTTCTGCTTCTCGACGAACTTTACGGCAAAACCGGCGGCAAAATGTCGGACGACGCGGCCGATGCACACCCCGATGGCGAGCGGCATTCCGATTGGGGGCTGCAAGGGAGCCGACACCGCGACACCGCCGGCCGACACATCGACGATGAAGCATTCGTGGATGGCTCCGTCGGCCAGGGTGATCGTCGAATGCGGATTTGCCGGGACGATGCGCACCCCTCCTTTCCTCAGTTCGGGAATGCTGGGATCCTTCAACTTCTCTTCCAGCCAGTTGAGTTTGTTCGCAAGCCTCTCACGCGTAGCGTCGCTCACATCAAGTTCGAGCAGGAAACTTCCCCGCTTGGTGTCGCTGATGTGGCCGTCCAGATTGCCGAATTCACGGAAATAGGACGTGAGGCGGTCGCCGATCCTGCCGACGACGGGGACGTCCACGGTCATCCGGTACGGTGAAACACGATTGGTGCGGCAGGCAAATCTGCGAAGTCTCCCCTCCGGGTCGTACCAGTTGGGAAGCGTGTATTCCCCCGGCACTACGATCCTGACGGCGCGCTCTTTGAGAAACGTTTCGGTCGACACGGCAGGATTCCCGCGAAAAAAGTTAGGATCACTCCCATAATCGATTCAATTTAATAATGAAGAAGCACGCGATACCTATCGCGGGGCAAGGTTCTTTTTTGACCGCCAAAATGCAACATTGAATGGAAAAATGCTGATCATTCAGAATGATAGCGTCATTGCCGACGCCGGCGCGAGCCGCTGCCGTCATACGCGCGCGCCGCGAAAGCAGGCGAGCCGGCTGGTCTTATTTCGATGACGCCCTACCCGGCCTGGCGTTGCGGTTCTTGCACGTCGGCATCCACATCCTCGAAGTCGACTTGCTCGAGTTCGGACGCCATCTTGCGGGCGGCGTGGTACGAGGACATCGGTCTGGCGATCAGCCGCGCGAGGCAATACTGGTTTTGCTTTTCGACGAATTGGACGGCAAAGCCATCGTGAAAAACCCTGATGACGCGGCCCACGCAGGCCCCTATGGCAAGCGGCGTTCCGACCTCGGGCTGTACCTCGGCGGAGACCGCAGCACCGGTCACCGACATGTCGATGATGGTGCATTCAAGGATGGTCCCGTCGGCCAGGGTCAGGGTCGAACGCGGTTGCGCCGGGATCATGCGCTGATGCTCCCGCTGATCAAGGGTCTCGGGGTCCCGCAGGTTTCCTTCCAGCCAGGTGAGCTTGTTCGCGAGCCTCTCGCGTGTGGCATAGTTCACGTCGAGTTCGAGCAGGAAGCAGCGCGGACTGGTGTCGCTGATGTGGCCGTCGAGCTTGCCGAAGTCACGGAAATAGGACGTGAGATAGTCGCCGACCTTGCCGGTGACGGGCACGTCGACCAGCATCCGGTACGGCGATACGCGGGTAGTGCGGCAGGCGAATGTTCGGAGCTTCCCCCGCGGGTCATACCAGTTGGGAAGCGTGTAGTGCCCATTCACTGCGATGTTGACGGCGCGCTGTTTGAGAAATCGTTCAGTCGACACGGCAGAATCCCTGAATGCCCCGTTAACATTCCACTCTCTAATGGAATCGAATTAACGAAGTCGCGGCACGGGATACCAATCGCCGGATACCGGATAGCTATCGTCACATAAGGTTATTGATGATCGACAAATTACAACGCCGAGGGGAATCTGCTGGCGGCTTAAACTGATAGGGGCACCGCTCGCGCCGCGGGGGCGGAAATCTTCAAGCCGAACGGCTTGGTTCACCGCCGAAAATTAACGCGGTGTAAATATCAGGATCCCCGACGGTAACCCCTACAAGCCCTGGATCAGGCCGGCGTCGATCAGCAGGCGATTGAAGCGGCGGGCTTCGGCGCCATCCTTGCAGCCATAGAAGAGCCCATTGCAGCGTAGCATGATCTGCTTCTGCTCATCGAAGGAAGGATCGAGCGGGATGCCGGCCGCCTCCTGGATCACAAGCGGCAGATAGGGCCCATCGATCGTATCCATGACCGCGGGACTCTTGACCGGCTCGAAATTGATCGCATCGATCGCGTAATAGGTCGCGTAATAGCTCGGGTCGTAGTTTTCGAGCTTCTTGCCGACGCCGGCCTCGTCGAGATCGGGATCGAGCACGTGCGGAGAGAATTCAGGCTGATGGTCGCCGTAGCGCACGATCATGAACGGCTGCGAGGGAAACTTCTTCTTCAGCGTCGCGACGAAGATCCCGTAGTCGTTCGCGCTCATCGCCTGCCGCCGCAGATATTCATCGACCACCGGCCCGTTGCCCGTGTTGCGCCAGGCCGGCATCAGATCGGGACGAAACCGCGTGTCCCAGGGAAAATGATTGGCGGCGAGATAGACGAACATGAACAACGGCGCGTTGGCCGCCCGCTGCGACATCAGGCTCAAGGCCTTGTCGTAGAAGAAACTGTCGGGCTCGACATCGCCGGCGCCGAGATCATGGGCGTCGAAGAAATGCTGGATGCCGGTGGTGAGCTGGAAACTGCGCGCGCTCATGAACGCGCCGAACGCCGGATAGAGCGAAACCGTGTCATAGCCGCAGCGGCGCAGCGAAAGCGGCAAGCCCCGCTCGACGCGGCCCGAGGCGATGCGGGTGACAAAATAGGAGAAGCGGCCGAACGAGCGCGACGATAGTCCCGCCAGCACGTTGTATTCGGTGAACCAGCTCGGGCCGCCATTGCTCTCGGCGAGGAATTTGCGCATCCGGCCGTCGAACGACTTGAAATGGCTGCCGTAGCCGGCGGGAACCTTGACGCCGCTCGCCTGACGAATATCGAAGCTCGACTCATCGTGGATCATGATGATGTTGGGCCGCCGTCCGGCGGGGTGACAGGAATCGAGGAGCGGCATCTTCAGGCGTCCGGTCGCGACCGCATCTGATTCCATGAAGCCGTAGTTGATGAAGTCCGACACCGCGGTGACGCCGGAGCGGGCGAATTTCGACACGTATCCGTCGTCGTAATAACCGTGCCAGGCTTCGTCCGGCCAGGTGAGGGAAAATCCGACCAGCGCCGAAAGGCCCGCGAGCAGGCCGGCGAGCGCCGGAAGGCGGCGAATCCGAAAGGGATCGAGCCACCACAACGCATACATCAGCGGCAGCGTGACGAGGGCCGCCGATATCACCGACCAGCGCAGATTGGGAAAGATCGTAAACAGGAATGCCGCGGTATCGCGGTCGATCACCATCAGGTCGACGAAGTTCGCCGTCATCTGCACGATGTCGTGCTTGAAGCGCGACAACAGGACCAGCACCACGACCAGCGTCAGCGACAAGGCGCCCGACAACGCCGGACGCCGCAGCAGCGCGATCCAGAAGAAATTCAAAATTCCCCAGGACAGCAGGAAGCCGGCGCGGGCCGCAAAATCCGTTTCGGTCTCAAACATCACCCCAAGCGCGGCCAGATGCGGGACTGCGACCGCAAGCCATGGCCAGAGGCCCACGGCCGCAAGGCCGTTGGCGGTGGTCGCGGAGGGACCTGAATTTGGCCGGATCGCCATGGGGTTAGCACGCAACCTGTCCCCGGCATGACGTTTCGAACCCTGGCCAATATCGGCCTTAGGCACACGGCACAGCCGGAACCTGTAACGTGTCACAAAAACGTAATTGAACCGTCACCTTTTCGCAACAATTACGGCAACCGCCGGTTGCTCAGCGGGGCGATTTGGACCGGCCCGCCTTGTCGCGCGCGGCATGAGGTGGGCCAGCGATGCCTTCGATGAACAGATCGAGGATCGCCTCAGAGGTGCGCTCCGCCTCGGCGGCAGCGATCCCCCAGCGCGGAAAATGACCGTCAATGTTCATGCGGGCGAAGCCGTAAACCAGAGCGCGGCCGGCGATCTGCACCAGTTTCAAATCGCGCGAGCGCAATTGACCCTTTGCGTAGGCCTCGACCAGCAGGCTTTCGGTCATTTCGATGATTTCGGCGTTGTCGCGTGAAACCCGGGCCGCCTTGTCGTGATCGAAATACCTGCCGCTCGAGATGATCTCGAAATAAGCGGGGTTGCGCATCGCCCATCGCAAATAGGAGAGCCCAATGCAGCGAAACCGGGCCAGCGGATCGCCG
Source organism: uncultured Alphaproteobacteria bacterium (assembly GCA_963722265.1). GTDB lineage: Bacteria > Pseudomonadota > Alphaproteobacteria > Rhizobiales > Xanthobacteraceae > Bradyrhizobium. Next base: position 591,042 of record CAVRKR010000010.1, read on the forward strand.
GCCGGCGCCCGCCTGAGCGCGGCCTCGATCTCGGCCCGGAACCGCCGCTGCGCTTCCTCGGCGACCGCCGTCATCAGGGCGACGCGGTTCGCAAAGTGCCGGAACGGCGCGCCCGGCGACACCCCGGCACGGCGCGCCGCCTCCCGCACGCTCACCGCGTCTGCGCCTGCCTCCGCGACCAGACGGAGCGCCGCATCGACCAACACGCGCTTGAGATCGCCGTGGTGGTAAGGCCTCGGTGGCTGCGGCCTGGGACGGACGCGAGCACGGGTCGAAGAGCGTTTTTGTTTGGCGGGAAGTGGCATGGCTTCATCTAGCATCAACGAATCGTGAATGTAAGCGCTGATTACACAATTGACCTGGCCGGCGCGACCGCATGTAACTGGTGATTACATTAAGAGATGAGGGAGGACATCATGCCGCCGCGCGCACAAGACTGGTTTGAAGGCTGGCGATTGTTCGCCGTTCTCACGCTGATCCTGATCGCCCTGTCGGTCTGGATCGCGGGCATGCGGCAGTTCGAGGTCGATGGCGTGCGCATGGTGATCCGCTTCACCGCCAGAACGTCGTTATTGTTCTTCTGCCTCGCCTTCAGCGCCGCCGCGCTGGCGCAGTTGTGGCCCAATGCCTGGACGCGATGGCAACGCCGCAACCGCCGCTATCTTGGCGTGAGCTTCGCCGCCTCGCACGGCATCCACGCCGTCGCCATTGTCTGCTTTGCGCTCATGGCGCCTGCCGATTACATGGCCACCACGTCAGCGGCTTCATATATTTTCGGCGGCCTCGGCTACGCCTTCATCATCGCCATGGCCGCGACTTCGTTCGACCGGACCGCGCAAGCGATCGGCCCGCGCGCCTGGCGCATCCTGCATTTCACAGCCAGCCACTATCTGTGGTTCCAGTTCATGGTCAGCTTCGGCAAGCGGATTCCCGGCATGCCGCTTTACACGCTGTTCCTGATCCCGCTGCTGGTTGCGATCGTGCTGCGTCTGATCGCAAGCGCATCTTCAAGATCGGGGCGAGCGGTCCGGACCGGATGAGCAGGCGCTAAGCCTGCCCGCCCTCCAACAGCTCGATATAGCGCTTGGCTGATCGCTCCACGACGCCTGCGCCACCGGTCATCACCTGCCGTCCGGGGAAGGCGCCGTAAATCCGGTCGAACGGCCATGGCTCAAGCGTGTCGGCGATCCGCCGCACCGTGCTTGCGGCGAGCGGCATCATGTTCGGGTAGCTCCAGAGAAAAGACACACGCGAGAGATCCATCGCCACCTGCACGATGTCTCCGCTCAAAAGCGCGCCGCGCCCTCCAGCGCCTTCCGTCCAATGCAGCACCGTGCCGCCGGGAAAGTGCCCGCCGAGCCGCAGCAGCGTGAGCCCTTGCGCGATCTGAAGCGTCTCGCCGTCCCAATGCCGGATTAAGGGATCGCCACGCATGACCCAGGCGGCGTCGGCTGAGTGCAAATGGATCGGACAGTCAAAGGCCCGCGCCCAATCCTGCATGCACGTATAGTAATGCGGATGCGAGATCGCGATTCCCGCAAGTCCGCCCAGCGCGCGCACCAGCGCTTCGGTCGCATCATCCAGGAGCGCGATGCAGTCCCACAGCACATTGTTCCGCGGCGTCCGCAATAACAGCGCGCGTTGGCCGATGCCAAATCCGGGTTGGGTATGAATCTCGAACAAATCCGGCTCCAGCCGCCGCCACGCGTTGGCGTGGCTGCCTGCGAGCTTCGCTTGTGTCGTCCAGGCCTGCCCGCCGCGCGGCACGAACTGGCGTTCGTCTGCGCAGATCGGGCAGGCCGAAGGCGGCTCGGGCCTGTCCGGATACGAAGTGCCGCAGGTGCTGCAGATGTGGATCGGCATTACTCAGGTCTGCGGCGTCAATCCGAGACGCTTGGCGATGATCCCGTCGAGCGTCCGTTTCGGCAGCGCGGTCATGATGAGGTGCCGCACCGGATCGGGCGTGATCTGATAGCGCACCTTCGGGCTTGGCGAGGTCAGGGCCTCGGCGATAGTTTGCCCGATCTTCTCCGGCGGCAATCCGCTCTCGCCTAGCTGCACCATGAATGTGCGGATCTTTACCAGCGCCGGAAAGAACGGCGAATTCCTGTAGGCGGAAATATCGACCTCCTCGGCCTTGCTCCAGATCGGCGTCTTCACCGCACCCGGCGCGACAATGATGACGTCGATGCCGAACAGCATCATTTCGCGGCGCAGGCTTTCCGAGAGGCCCTCGATCGCGTGCTTGGAGGCGCAATAGGCCGACATCAGCGGATTGCCGTTTTTGCCGCCGACCGAAGAGACCATCACAATGCGGCCCTTCGGCCCCTTCAGCGCGGGATCGGCTCCGAGCAGCGGAGCGAAGGCCTGGGTTGAGATCACCGGCCCGATCACATTGACGTCCATCTGGCGGCGAAATTCATCGGCAGCCAGTCCGAGCACGGGTCCGGCCACCGCGACGCCGGCATTGTTGACGAGCCCGGCCAGCGTTTCGCCGTTGAGCGCGGCGCGGACCTCGCGCGCGGCCGCAAGCACCGCGGCCTCATCCGTGACGTCGAACAATAACGGGGTGAAATTGGCGCCGAATTCGCGGCGCAGACGCTCGGCATCGGCCGCCTTGCGCACGCTGCCGAACACATGAAATCCGGAAGCCAGCAAAACCTCGGCGGTGGCCCAGCCGATGCCGGTGGACGCTCCAGTAACGACGACAGATCGCATGATTGTCTCCTGCTTCCGGTACACGGTAAAGTCTTGTAATGAAGATGAGGGCAGTCGGGGGCAATTCAAGCATGTCCGCCACGATCTTGGCGCCGATTCCGCCGCAAAGCGGCTGGGCTGCGCTACTTGACGCATGGCGCCTATCGTCCGGACGCCCTAATTTTCGTACGATTCGGCCGGCCGGGCAGACATTCGGAATTGAACGCTAGCAGGATGAAATATGCCGTCCCAGCAACTGGCCGATCCGCTACAGCGATTTCCGGTTTTCGAGACCTCGGACCCCGAGGAGTTCAGGGACGCCCTCCTGACGCGGTTCGGCGCGACCCGGGCCGAGGTGAAATATCCCGATGGCCTGCTGGCGAAGGGAAATCTCGTTCAGCTTCAGAGCATCGGGCTTGTCTACGGGGCCTGCAGCGCCGCGGTATCCGTCAATTATCCGGAAGCCGATCGCTTCCGCATGCTGACGGCTGTCTCCGGCAACGGTCAGGCGGCCGTGGGCGGCAAGACGGTTGCGCTCGATGCGCGTCAATCCTGCATCGTCTCGCCCGGCCAGAACACGGGCCTGACCACCGAGGCCGGCCACGACTGGTTCAACCTGCGCATCGAACCCTGCGCCTTCGAGCAGAAGCTGACCGGTCTGTTGGGCGCGCGGCCGAGCGGCAAGCTCGAGTTCGAACGCGCCGTCAATCGAGACGACCCGCAGGTACAAAATCTCTGGCGGTTGGTCCGGTTCTTTTCCAATCAGCTTGATGCCGCCTCCATTGCGTTACCGGGCCTTGTGCTTGGCGAACTCGAGCAGGCCATTCTGGTGGCGTTCCTGTGCGCCAACCGGCATACGTTCAGCCATCTCCTGGACCGCCAAGCAAGGGACATCGTCCCGTCGCATGTGCGCCGGGCGGAGGAATTCATCGAAGCGCATTGGGATCAGGCGGTCACGATCGAGCGCCTGGTCGAAGAGACCGGCGTGGGGGCGCGCGCGATTTTCAGGGCGTTCCAGCAAGCCCGCGGCTACTCGCCGATGGCTTTTGCCAGGACGATCCGGCTGAGACGCGCCCGCGAGAAGCTTTCCGCGCCTGATCCGAAGACCTCGGTGACCTCGGTCGCCTTCACCTGCGGCTTCGGCAACCTTGGGCATTTCGCCCGAGATTATCGCGAGGCGTTCGGTGAGCGTCCTTCCGTGACGCTGGCGCGCGCCATGCGCAACATTCTGCCGTAGCGGCAGGCGATCGCGGCGGGGCTGCATTGCCTCGTGTCCCGGACGCGGTACCGCGTGATTTACGCCGCGCCGCACAGCCGGGACTTACCCGCTCGACGCCAAACAAGATGAGCCTCGAATAGGGTGGACCCCGGACCAGCAGCGCACCGCTAACGCGCTGCGCAGCATCCGGGGAACGCCTGTCAGTTCTTCGTCTTGTCGGCCTGCGCGGCCTTCTTGATCATCGAGATCGCGCCTGCGCGATCTCGTCACCTTAGACGTGGATCAAGCCCTAGTTCTTGGTCTTGTCCACCAGCGCGCCCTTCTTGATCCACGGCATCATGTCGCGGAGCTTGGCGCCGATCTTCCTCGATCGGATGCGTCGCGAGCTTGGCGCGGGTCGCCTTGAACGAGGTCTGGTTGACCTTGTTCTCCAGCATCCAGTCGCGGGCGAATTTGCCGGACTGGATGTCGGCGAGCACCCGCTTCATCTCCTTCTTGGTCTCCTCGGTGATGATGCGCGGGCCGGTGACATATTCGCCGTATTCGGCGGTGTTGGAGATCGAATAGTTCATGTTGGCGATGCCGCCTTCATAGATCAGGTCGACGATCAGCTTCACCTCGTGCAGGCATTCGAAATAGGCCATCTCGGGCGCGTAGCCGGCTTCCACCAGCGTCTCGTAGCCGCCCTTGATCAGTTCGACCAGGCCGCCGCACAACACCACCTGCTCGCCGAACAGGTCGGTCTCGCATTCTTCCTTGAACGTGGTCTCGATGATGCCGGCGCGGCCGCCGCCGATCGCCGAAGCGTAGCTCAGGCCCAGATCATGGGCGTTGCCCGAAATATCCTTGGCGATCGCGATCAGGCAGGGCACGCCGCCGCCGCGCTGATATTCCGAGCGCACGGTGTGGCCGGGGCCCTTTGGGGCGATCATCAGCACGTCGAGATCGGGACGCGGATCGAGCAGATTGAAATGCACGTTGAGGCCATGGGCGAACACCAGCGCCGCGCCCTTCTTCATGTTGTCGTGCAGATGCTCGCGGTAGATGTCGCCCTGCAATTCGTCGGGGGTGAGCATCATCACGAGATCGGCCCATTTGGCGGCCTCGGCGACTTCCATCACCTTGAAGCCGGCCGTTTCCGCCTTCCTGGCGGAGGCCGATCCCTTGCGCAGCGCAATCGCCACTTCCTTGACGCCGGAATCCTTCAGGTTCAGCGCATGGGCGTGGCCCTGGCTGCCATAGCCGACGATGACGACCTTCTTGCCCTTGATCAGGTTCAGGTCGGCGTCGCGATCGTAATAAACACGCATGGTGGTTTCCTCTTGAAGGGGTGGATCAGGCTTTGTGGTGGGTATGACCGCCGGGTGCCCACGAATTTCCCGGGCTGTCTAAAGCATTTTCCCCTTCAGGGGAAACCCTCTTCTCGCATGGCGCAGGCGCCTCATCATGCGTCCATGAATACCGGAAACAGCGAGGCCAACAGCAGCGCGGCCATCACTATGTTGAAGGCCCGCACGGACTTGCGCGAGGTCAGAAACGAGCGCAGCGAGCTGCCGGACAGCGTCCAGACCGAGGTCGCGGCGACGCCGAGCAGGAGGCAAATCACCACCTGGGTGGCGATGTTCCAGGGGAAGCGCGCAATGCCGGCATAGGCGGTGATGGTGCCGATCACCATGACCCAGCCCTTGACGTTGACCCACTGGAACAACACCGCGCCCCAGAAGCTCATCGGGAGCCGCCCGGCGTCCTGCCCCGGTGTGACCGGTTCGGACATCGCGATCTGGGCTGCGAGATAGACCAGATAGGCCGCGCCGGCATATTTGAGGATGGTCTGCAGGACCGGATAGGCGACGAAGATCGCTCCGAAGCCGATGCCTACCGCGGCGACCATGAAGGCGCAGCCAAACGTGATCCCCGCAATCGCCGGGATCGTCGGGCGGAAGCCGTAGGTCAGTCCCGACGACAGCACAATGATGTTGTTCGGCCCCGGCGTGAAATACATCACGGCGGCAAAGACGATGAAGGCGATCAGCAGCGAGTGCGACATCGGCTTGCCTCACGCGATCTTCGGCAGGGCTTGCGCGCGCTTCGACAGCAGCATCACGGCGATGCCGCCGACCACCGTGATCATGCCGGCGAGGCGCAACGGGCCGAAGGTTTCGCCGAACGCGACGCTGGACGCGGCCGAGCCCACAAACGGCACCAGCAGCGCGAACGGCACCACCTGCGCCGCTGCATAATCGCGCAGCAGCCGGCCCCACAGCCAATAGGCGATGCAGGTGGAGACGCCACCGAGACCGAGCATGCAGAACAGACCGGTCAGCGACATATGCGACAGCGCGTGCCATGTCGGCTCCACGCCGTCGCTGATCAGCGTCAAGACAAACAGCGGCACCGCGGCCACGAGGCACAGCCACGCGAACAGATCGAACATCGGCGCTCCCTGCGCGCGCCGCAGCAGCAGATTGCCGATCGCGAAACTGACTGGGCAGATCATCAGCACGGCAAAGGCTCCGACGCTAAAATCATAGCCGACGGTGCCGCAGATCATCAGCAGGCCGGCGGCGGCGACGCCGATACCGACGGTCTGCATCCGCGTCGGCCGTTCGCCGAAGGCAATTGCGGCAAAGGCGATCGTGAACAGCGCCTGGCTCTGCACGACGACGCTGGTCAGGCCGACGGGAACGCCGTGGGCGATGCCATAGGCCTGCGACAGAAACTGACCGAGAAACAGCATGAAGCTGATGGCGATCAAGGTCGGCCACGAGACGTCCGGCCGCCGCACCAACAGGCAAGGCAGCGCCGCGATCGCAAAGCGCAGCGTCGTCATCAGCGCGGGCGAGAATTCGTCGAGCGCGATCCGGCTCGCGACAAAGGCAAGCCCCCAGATCACCGCCACCAGGACGGCAAGGCAGACATCGGCGGGTTTCATTCTTGTTTTTCTAGCTTTGCTCGCCGTGTTTCGGTTTCCGCAACAGATAGGTGCCGTGCAGCGGCGCGTGATAATCCACCGAGATCAGCGTGAAGCCGGCATCGGCGAGCATGCGCTCGATCACCCAGCCGAAGGTCGAGTATTCGTCGCGCATATGGGTGACGACAGCAGTCGCGGTCGAACTCGTGGTTCTTGATGCTGAAATCAGCCCAGGCTTCGACATCGCGCTCCACGCCGTCAGGTACAGAGACGAACACGATGTCGCGCAGATAGAAATTCGCACCCGGCTTCAGCGCGGCAAAGATCCGCGACAGCGCCACCGCCTTCCAGAAATCCGGCAGATGGTGCAGCGTGAATTCGCTGACGATCAGGTCATATGAATTCGGCTGATAGGCAAAACTCAGAAGGCCTGCGGGCTGGGTGCGGATCGCGACCTTGCGATCCCTGGCCTGGATTTCCGCGAGCGCCAGCATCGCCGGCGAAATATCGATCGCATCGACCTCGGCCCCCATCAGCGCGGCCTCGCAGGCGAGCACGCCGTTGCCGCAGCCGATATCGGCGACCCGCCAGCCCGGCTTGACGCCGAGCATGGTCAGCGCGGCGCGGGCGCGCAGGTCGCTGTCGTCATGGCGGTCGTAGATCGAGGCGACGGCGGAATCGAGCCCGAGCCGCCGCCGCTCGTTATAGTACCAGTCGCGCGCCAGCATGAATCACGTCCCCCATGAATCACATCCCCTCGGCTCCGCGACCGATCGCGGCAACGCCTGTGCGCGAGACCTCGACAAGGCCGAGCGGACGCATCAGGTCGATGAACTGGTTGATCTTGGCGGAATTGCCGGTGATCTCGAACACGAAGCTTTCGATGGTGGCGTCGATCACCCGGGCGCGGAACGCTTCCGCCAGCCGCAGTGCCTCGACGCGGTGCTCGCCGGTGCCGCGCAGTTTCACCATCGCAAGCTCCCGTTCGATCGAGCGCCCGGTCAGCGTCATGTCGACGACGCGATAGACCGGCACCATGCGGTCGAGCTGGTGCTTGATCTGCTCGATCACCATCGGCGTGCCCGTCGTGACGATGGTGATGCGGGAGAGGTGCTTCTGGCTCTCGGTCTCGGAGACCGTGAGGCTTTCGATGTTGTAGCCGCGCCCCGAGAACAGGCCGATGACGCGGGCGAGCACGCCGGGCTCGTTCTGCACCAGCACCGAGAGCGTGTGAGACTCGCTCGGATCATGGCGCTCTTCCATGAAGTAGGCGGATGCGGGCTGGTCCATTTTCGTCCCCTTTGCGCTCACGCCGGCGCCTCGGCGCCGGTCGGGGCGGTGCTTCCCGCAACGACCCATCGGTTGAACAAATCAAAATCGATATTGCCGCCGCTCAGGATGAGACCGACGCGCTTGCCGCGGAGTTTTGCCTTGTCCTGGAGCGCCGCGGCCAGCGCGGCTGCGCCGGCGCCCTCTGCGAGGTTATGGGTATCGGTCCAGTAGGCGCGGATCGCTGCGGCGATCTCGGCATCGGTGACCTGCACGATGCGCGAGGCGCCCTTGCGGATGATGGAAAACGCGTCCGGATCGGGAACGCGCGTCGCCATGCCGTCGGCAAGCGTATTGCTGCTGTTCGTTCTCACGATGGTGCCGGCCGCAAACGACAGCGCATAAGACGGCGCTTCGGTCGACTGCACGCCGACGATTTCCGTTTTCAACCCCAACAGATCGCGCGCCATGATGCAGCCGCAAATCCCGGAGCCCTGCCCGATCGGCACATAGAGCACGTCGAGATCGGGCGCCGCGCACAACAATTCGAAGCGCGTAGGTCGCAACTCCCAGCACCAGATCGGGGTGAAACGACGGCACCATTTCGAGCCCGTCACGCTCAGCAACGCGTCCGGCCTCTTCGCGGGCGATCTGAAAATCCGTCGCCATGTTCGACCAGGCTGGCGCCGAACGCCCGCATCGCCCGGTTCTTCTCGACCGAATTGCCGTGCGGCACATAGATCGTGGCCGGCACGCCGTAGCGGCGCGCGGCGAAAGCAAGACTCTGGCCGTGATTGCCCGTCGTCGCCGAGATGATGCCGGCCGTGCCGGGCCGCTCGCGCTTGAGCCGTTCGAGATAGACGAGCCCGCCGCGCACCTTGAAGGCGCCGGTCGGCGTGTGGTTCTCGTGCTTGACGACGACTTCGGTGCCAAGCCGCTCGGCGAGCAGCGGCCAGCGATGTGCCGGCGTCGGCGGCACCGCCGCGCCGACGATGTTGTGGGCGCGTTCGAGTTCGGCGAGATCAAACATGGGTTGGCCTCGTCAAAGGCAGTGCGCTCCCTCTCCCCGCCTGCGGGGCCGAGACGAGCAGAGCTCGCTCTGAGAGCTTTGGGGTGAGGGGGAGTCTCCACAAGTCGAATTCGCGGAGAGTCCCCCTCGCCCGGATCACGCGCCGACGCGCGCGCGCCAGCCTCTCCCCGCAAGCGGGGAGAGGCAAGAAGAGAGCGCGACGCGCTACCGTTTTCACCGCCATCCTCACACCAGCGCCTTGCCGCTGGCAAAGGCCGCGGCGGTGGCTTCGTCGTTGGCTTCCGCCGGCAGCAGCATTTCATTATGCGCCTTGCCGGAAGGGATCATCGGGAAACAATTCTCCAGCGCCGCCACCCGGCAATCGAACAGCACCGGGCGCTTGACGCTGATCATCTCCTTGATCGCGCCGTCGAGATCGCCGGGCTTGATCGCCTGGATGCCGACGCAGCCGAAAGCCTCGGCAAGCTTGACGAAATCCGGCAGCGCCTCGGAATAGGAATGCGACAGCCGGTTGCCGTGCAGGAGCTGCTGCCACTGCCGCACCATGCCCATATACTGGTTGTTCAGGATGAAGATCTTGATCGGCAACTCGTACTGGATCGCCGTCGACATCTCCTGCATCGTCATCTGCACCGAGGCGTCGCCGGCAATATCGATCACGAGGCTGTCGGGATGCGCCACCTGCACGCCCAGCGCCGCCGGCAGGCCATAGCCCATGGTGCCCAGCCCACCCGAGGTCATCCAGCGGTGCGGCTCCTCGAAACCGAAGAACTGCGCCGCCCACATCTGGTGCTGGCCGACTTCGGTGGTGATGTAGACGTCGCGCCCGCGCGTAGCCTCGAACAGCCGCTGGATCGCAAATTGCGGCAGGATGATATCGTTGTTCTTCTTGTAGGACAGCGAATTGCGCGCGCGCCATTTCGCGATCTCGTGCCACCAGGGCTTGATGTCCGGCTTCTTCGCCTCCGCCTTGAACACCTGCAGCAGGTCGCCGAGCACATTGGCGGCATCGCCGATGATCGGGACATCGACGCGGATGTTCTTGTTGATCGAGGACGGATCGATGTCGATATGGATCTTCTTCGAGCCCGGCGAAAATGCGTCCGTGCGGCCGGTGATACGGTCGTCGAAACGCGCTCCGACGCACAGCATGACGTCGCAATCATGCATCGCCATGTTGGCCTCGTAGGTGCCGTGCATGCCGAGCATGCCGAGCCAGTTCTTGCCCGACGCCGGATAGGCGCCCAGCCCCATCAGGGTCGAGGTGATCGGAAAGCCCGTGACCTCGACCAGTTCGCGCAGGAGTTTTGAGGCCTCGCGGCCGGAATTGATGATGCCGCCGCCGGAATAGATCACCGGCCGCTTGGCGGAAGCCAGCATCGCCACTGCCTTGCGGATCTGCGCCGCATCGCCCTTGACACGCGGCGCATAGGACACGTGCACGTCGGATTTGCGCGGCGGGTGATAGGTGCCGGTCGCGAATTGCACGTCCTTCGGCACGTCGACCACCACCGGGCCGGGACGGCCCGGTGCTTGCGACATAGAACGCCTCATGCAGCACCTTGGCGAGATCGTTGACATCGCGCACCAGCCAGTTGTGCTTGGTGCAGGGCCGGGTGATGCCGACGGTGTCGCATTCCTGGAACGCGTCATTGCCGATCAGATGGGTCGGCACCTGTCCGGTGATGCAGACCAGCGGAATCGAATCCATCAGCGCATCGGTCAGCGGCGTCACCATGTTGGTGGCGCCGGGGCCCGAGGTCACCAGCACCACGCCGGGCTTGCCGGTCGAGCGGGCATAGCCCTCGGCAGCGTGGCCGGCGCCCTGCTCGTGCCGGACCAGGATGTGCTCGACCTCGCTCTGCTGGAAAATCTCGTCATAGATCGGAAGCACCGCGCCGCCGGGATAGCCGAAGATGTGTTTGATGCCGTGATCGATCAGCGCCCGCACGATCATCGCGGCGCCGGTCATCTGGTTCGGATCGTGGCTCTTGTTACTCATGGCTGGCTCCGGATGCGCTGTTTTTCGCGCGGCTTCTTGGTTTGCAGGTTAGCGACTCGACTTCTCGGAAATAAAAAAGGGCCCGAAGAGGCCCATGCGCACCGCCCGAATTTGGATGGCATTTAGCCATCCCCGGCGGTGCGCCTGGGTACGACGGCGATAAGGAGTTTGGTAATTTTATTACGCATATGACGGCTCAGACTTCCCAAAGGTTGCGCGAACATACTGCCCAAGCCCTGAAAGTCAAGCCGCGGGCAGACGTCGCGCTCGATTTAGAGCTTAGCGGGCTTCGTCGTCTTCCGCGAGGGTGAATTTTGGGTTTGCAGCCATGCCACAGTTCCGCAGCCCGGATGGAGCGAAGCGATATCCAAGGCCAAACTCACCCCGGCTCCCGGACGGCGCTACGCTCATCCGGACTACGAAGCGCGGCGTCCAGCCACGCCCTCGCCGCTTCCGGCTTCACCCAGGCAAATTCCGGCAGTTGATGCCGGAACCAGGTGAATTGCCGCTTGGCGTAATGGCGGGTGTCGGCGCGGCCGATGGCGGTCGCTTCTTCCAGCGTGATCTCGCCTTTGAGATGCGCAATCAGCGGCGGCACGCCATGGGCCTTCATCGCCGGCAGCAACGGATCGAGCTTTCGCGCGGCGAGCAGCTTCACCTCCTCGAGCGCGCCGGCTTGCAGCATGGCATCGAAACGCGCCTCGATCCGCGCGTAGAGTGCGTCGCGGTCGGGCTCGAGAAACAGCGCGGTGAATGTTCCCGGCTGATAACAGCGGCGGCAAGCCGTCGCGGTGCCAGTCGGACAGCGAACGCGCCGTCGCCTCGATCACTTCGAGCGCGCGCGCGATGCGGGTGCGATCGCGCGGCTTCAGTCGTCCGGCGGTGAGCGGAATCGCGCCGCGCGAGTTCCGCATGCAGCGCCTCGACGCCGTCGCGTTCCAGCCGCGCGCGCACGCCCTCGCGTATCTGCGGCGGGATCGGCGGCACCGCCGACAGGCCGCGCGTCAGCGCCTTGAAATAAAGCCCGGAGCCGCCGACAAAAATCGCCAGGCGACGTTCTGCGCACGCGCTTCGGCCAACGCCTTGGCGGCGTCCGCAACCCAGGCGCCGGCGGAGAAATTCACGGCGGCATCGACATGGCCGTAGAGCCGGTGCGGAACCAGCGCTTCCTCGTCCGGCGTCGGCCGCGCCGTGAGGATCGCAGAGGTCGCGATAGACCTGCATGGAATTGGCATTGATGATCGATGCCGCCGGTTTCTCGCGCCAAGCGCCAGCGCCAGGGCCGACTTGCCGCTGGCGGTCGGCCCTGCGATAAGCACGGCATTGCTGCTTTGGATCTGCGAATTCACGCCATGTCTTTCGTCGTCACGCTCATCTGCAATCCCGCCAATCCCGCGCTCGATAGCACGGTGATCGACGGCGCGCGCGCCTTGCTTCCCTCACCCGGCGCCGGCGCAATGGCTGTTCGACGAGGTCGCCGCCGACATCCCCTTCGAAAGCGGCGAGGACATCGGTGCGATCGAACACCGCCTGCGCGAGGCGCGCGGCGATCTGCCCATCGATATTGTCGTGCAGCCTCGCGCGGCCCGGCGCAAGAAGCTTTTTCTGGCCGACATGGATTCCACCATGATCGGCCAGGAATGCGTCGACGAGCTGGCCGATTTCGCCGGCCTGAAGGCGCATGTCGCCGCTATCACCGAACGCGCGATGCGCGGCGAGATCGCGTTCGAACCGGCGCTGCGCGAGCGCGTGGCGCTGCTCAAGGGGCTTCCGGCCCGCGTGGTCGACGAGGTGCTGAAGGAGCGCATCACGCTCGACCCCGGGCGGCCGCGAACTGGTCGCGACCATGCGCGCCCATGGCGCCTGGACCTGTCTGATTTCGGGCGGCTTTACGCTGTTCACCAAGGCGGTCGCCGAGATGATCGGGTTCAAGGAAAACCGCGCCAATGAACTGGTCATTCACGACGGCAAACTGACCGGTGAAGTCGCGGAGCCGATTCTCGGCCGCGCCGCGAAACTCGCAACCCTGACCGAACTAGTCGAATCCTTCGACCTCGACGACATCGATACGCTGGTCGTCGGCGACGGCGCCAACGACCTCGGCATGATTCAGCACGCCGGCCTCGGTGTCGCCTATCACGCCAAACCCGCCGTCGCCGCCGCCGCCGCGGCGCGGATCGACCACGGCGACCTCACCGCGCTGCTGTACGCGCAAGGGTATCGGCGCGACGAGTTTGTGGGAACGTAATCCCTGGTCGTCCCTGCGAAAGCAGGTACCCATAACCACCGGCATTTGTTGTTAAGAAAGGCGACCGACACCCTGCTTCTGTCTCACCGCCGCGGCGTATGGGTCCTCGCTTTCGCGAGGAGGACATCGTCGAATGAGGCAGCAGCTACTTTCGTCGGCCTGGGCCGTCCCTACTGCACGCTGATCGCCACGAAGCGCAATTCGCCGTCGGCGGTCGACACCAGAAGCAGCACGGACTTCTTGCCGTCCTTCTTGATCTGCTCGATGCGCTTCTTGACGTCGGCGGCGTTGCTCACCGCCTCCTGCGCGACCTCGACGATGACCTCGCCGGGAGCAAGCCGCTTTTCGGCGGCATCCGAGGTGCCGTCGACATTGGTGATGACGACGCCCTTGACGCTGTCCTTGATCTTGTAGCGGTTGCGCAGATCCTTGCTCAGATTGGCGAGGTCGAGGCCGAGCGCCTTTTGCGTCACCGGCTTCTCGGTGGGCTCGGGCGTCTTGACCGACGCCGGCACCGGCTTGTCGTTATCTTCCAGCCGCCCGAGCGTGACCCGCTTGGTTTGCTCCTCGCCCTTGCGGATGATGACGACGTCGACCTCCTTGCCGACGGCGGTGTCGGCAACGACGCGCGACAGATCCTTCGGCTCCTTGATGTCCTTGCCGTCGAACTTGATGACGACGTCGCCAGGCTCGATGCCGGCGGGCTTTGCCGGGCCCTTGTCCTCGACGCCGGCGATCAGCGCGCCGCGCGCCGGCTTGATGTTGAGGCTTTCGGCGATCTCGTCGGTCACCTGCTGGATGCGGACACCAAGCCAGCCGCGGCGCAGCTCGCCGAACTGGCGGAGCTGATCGACCACGCCGGCCACGGTCTTGGAAGGCACCGCAAAGCCGATGCCGATCGAGCCGCCGGTCGGCGAGATGATCAGCGTGTTGACGCCGATCACTTCGCCGTCGAGATTGAACAGCGGGCCCGCCGGAATTGCCGCGATTGATGGCGGCGTCGGTCTGGATGTAGTTGTCATAGGGGCCTGAGGCGATATCGCGGTTGCGCGCCGAGACGATGCCGGCCGTCACCGTGCCGCCGAGGCTGAACGGGTTGCCGATCGCGATCACCCATTCGCCGAGGCGCAGCTTGTCGGAATCGCCGAACTTCACCGCGATCAGCGGCTTCACCGGCTTGAACTTCAGCACCGCAAGGTCGGTCTTCTTGTCGACGCCGACCAGCTCGGCCTTGATCTTGGTGCCGTCGTTCATGATGACGTTGATCTCGTCGGCATCGGCAATGACGTGATTGTTGGTCACGACGATGCCCGACGTGTCGACGATGAAGCCGGAGCCGAGCGAGTTGGTCTTGTGCGGCTGCATGTCGCCGCCCCGCGGGCCGCCCGGGCCGCGGCGGTTCTTGAAGAAATCGTCGAAGAATTCCTCGAACGGCGAGCCCGGCGGCAATTGCGGCGTCGCGCCCCTGCCCTCGCCGGGGCCACCCTTGGCTTCGACGGTTTGCGAGGTCGAGATATTGACCACCGCATCGATCACTTTCTCGGCAACGTCGGCGATCCCTTCGGGGCCTCGCGCCATGGCCGGCGTCGAGATCAGGATAGTTGCGGCGCCAAAGCCCACGCCCAGGCTCGCACTGAGGCAGACCGCGGCCATCAACGGGCGCAGGCGATGGCTCAGGGCTCTTGTTGCAACGGTCATATTGGTTCTCTCTTCTTGAAAAACGGGCAAAATTTGATGTCCACAGTGCGCCCGAACGGGGTGACCGTGCAAGCGTTTGAGCCGAGCATTTCGGCGAAAAACGGGACGGCACCGCTCACGATGACGTGGACAAAGCAGGTGATTCGAACGAGCCTCGTTCCGTCATCCCGGGATGAATCTAGCCAACCTTACCGCCGGACCACCCAGATCAGGATCAGGCCGACCACCGCCGATGCCGATGCCGACTGCCCTGCAGGATATTGTCCGGGGTCGCCAGCGCGCTTTTCATCGCCCGCCGCATCCAGGCCGGGCTCGCCGCGAACATCAGGCCTTCCAGCACAAACAGAATTCCCACACCGATGAGGAAGTCGGCGAACGCTATGGACCTCATCGGATTGGAACCTCCCGCTTAAATCTTTGCTTTAGTCGGGGCCGAAGCGGCGTAGGCGCCGACCCTCGTCTTGGCCGAGCCCCAAATTCAGGGCTTCGGCGACGCGCCCGATGGTGCCGCAGCCGGCGGCTTGCCGGACGCGTTGCTGAAGAACTTGAAGAAATCGGAGTCCGGCCGCAGCAGGAAGCGCGTGTCGTTGCTCTTCAGCCCGTTCTCATAGGCCGTCATCGAGCGGTAGAACGCGAAGAAATCGGGATCCTTGCCATAGGCCTCGGCAAACAGCCGGTTGCGCTCGGCGTCGCCCTCGCCGCGCACCTGTTCGGCGGTCGAATTGGCCTCGGCGACGATCACGGTCGCTTCACGATCGGCGTTGGACCTGATCTCCTGCGCCTTCTGGCCGCCTTGCGCGCGGAACTCGGCGGCCTCGCGCTGCCGCTCGGTCTGCATGCGCTGATAGACCGCCTGGCTGTTCTGCTCCGGCAGATCGGCGCGCCTGATCCGCACGTCGACCACCTGGATGCCGTAACCGGCGGCTTCATGATCGAGCTGGTCGCGGATCCGCCCCATCAGGGCTTCGCGCTCGTCGCGCACCACCTGGATGAAGGTGACCTCGCCGAGCACGCGGCGCAGCGACGCGTTCAGAAGCGTCGTGAGCTGAAGGTTGGCGGCCTGGATCGTGCCGACGCTCTGATAGAACTGCAGCGCGTTCTTGATGCGATAGCGGGCGAAGGCATCGACCACCAGCCGCTTCTGGTCCGAGGCGATCACTTCCTGCGACGGATTTTCCAGATCGAGGATGCGCTTGTCGATGTCGATCACGGTGTCGATGAACGGCGCCTTGAAGTGCAGGCCGGGATCGGTGACGACATCGACGGGCTTGCCGAGCCGCACCACCAGCGCCTGTTCGGTCTGGGTGACGGTGAACACCGAGCCGTAGCCGATGATGATCAGCACAAACAGCAGGAACAGCGCGACAATGCCTGTGACGGGGGATCTCATCGCGCGCCTCCGCTTCCGCTGTTGCGGCTGGCTTGTCGCCGGCGGAGCGGGACGACGCGGCGTCAGCTCGCTCAGCGGCAGATAGGGCACGATGCCCTGTCCGGACGACGATCCGCCGCCGTCATAGACCAGCTTCTCGGAGCCGCCGAGGATGCGCTCCATCGTCTCCAGATAGATGCGCTGGCGGGTGACGTCGGGCGCCTTCTTGTACTCGTCGTAGACTTTCAGGAAGCGCGCGCTCTGGCCCTTGGCCTCGGCGACCGCCTGCTGCTTGTAGCCCTCGGCGACCTGGATGATCTGCGCGGCGCGTCCCTTGGCGTCGGGAACGACGCGGTTGGCATAGGTCTGCGCCTCGTTCTGCAACCGCTCGAGGTCGGCGCGCGCCGCCTGCACGTCGCGGAAGGAGTCGATCACCTGCGCCGGCGGATCGACCTTCTGCATCTGCACCTGCTGCACCAGGATGCCGGAGCCGTAATTGTCGAGCGTCTTCTGCATCAGCTCCTGCACGGCCAGCTCGGTCGAGGTGCGGGCGCCGGTGAGGATCGGCTGGATGTTGGACTTGCCGACGACCTCGCGCATCGCGCTTTCGGCCACCGCCTTCACGGTGCCTTCGGGATTCTGGATGTTGAAGAGATAGTCGGCGACGCCCTTCGGCTTGATGCGCCACAGCACGGTGAAATCGACATCGACGATGTTCTCGTCGCCGGTGAGCATCAGGCTCTCTTCCGGCACGTCGCGCATGGTGCGGCCGCGGCGGGCCGGATCGTCGATCAGCGTCATGCCGATCGAGAGTGGTGGAAACGCGCAGCGCCTTCGGCAGCAGCACGGTCTCGATCGGATAGGGCAGATGATAGTTCAGGCCGGGCTGCGCATCGCGGACATATTTGCCGAAGCGCAGCACGACGCCGAGCTCTTCGGACTGCACGCGGTAAAAGCCCGACATGGCCCAGATCGCGACGGCGGCGAGCAGGAGCAGCGCGATGCCGAGGCCGGAGAAATAGCCGCCGGGCAGCAATTGCTGCAGCCGGTCCTGGGCGCGG
Source organism: uncultured Alphaproteobacteria bacterium (assembly GCA_963722265.1). Taxonomy (GTDB): domain Bacteria; phylum Pseudomonadota; class Alphaproteobacteria; order Rhizobiales; family Xanthobacteraceae; genus Bradyrhizobium. The sequence continues at coordinate 608,546 of CAVRKR010000010.1, forward strand.
CGCAGAAGGTCTTCAAGATCGGGCGGCCTCGGCCCAACCGGCTGCGGGCCGGAGCCCCACGGCCCTTTCGGACCCGAACCCCATGGGCCTCCGCCCTGATTCTTCCACGGCATCGACACTCTCCTTGGCGGGTCTTGGGGGCAAGGATGCCCCGCCCGCAACGTCCGCCCGGCTTTATAGGGGACGGCTCCTGCCCTTACAACGCAAGCTTATGACTCGAAGGAGCTATGTCTGCGCCCATAATTGTCAATGTAAACATTGCCGGATGCGGTTAACGTGACTTGTGCCGGCGATAGGTGACAAAGGAAAAGTCGGCGCTGTCGTCCGGCCCGGCCGGATTCCTGACCCGCGCGACTTCTTCCCAGACCGCCTTATCTATTGGGGCAAAACGGGTATCGCCCGTCGGGGCGGGCATGAACTTCGGTGACTTCCAGACGGTCGGCATCGTCCATCCATTGCGCGTAGATTTCCGCGCCGCCGATCACGGCGATTTCAGTGACGAAACGCCGCAGCGCATCGCCCGTCGCAACCGCCCGGGCGGCTTGCAAGCGAGGTCGTCACGATGGCGCCTGGCTTGCGAAAACCGCCATCGCGGGTCATGACGATGTTGGTACGGCCCGGCAGCGGGCGGCGCAGCGAGAGGAAGGTCTTGCGGCCCATCACGACCGGCTTGCCCATCGTCATTGTCTTGAAGCGCTGCATGTCGCTCTTCAGCCGCCAGGGTATCGTGCCATTCGCGCCGATCACGCCATTGTCGGCGACGGCGACGATGAGGACGATTTCCATCAGCCGCTTCCTTCCGCAAGCGCCGCCAGCGCGGGACCTGCGACCTTGCACACGGTCCACTCGTCGAGCATCACCGCGCCGAGCGATTTGTAGAATTCGATCGACGGCGCGTTCCAGTCGAGCACCGACCATTGCAATCGCGACCAGCCGTTGGCCACGCACTCCTTCGCCAGATGCGACAGCAGCGCCTTGCCGATGCCCTTGCCGCGCAGCGCGGGGCGCACGAACAGATCCTCCAGGTAGAGGCCGGAGCGGCCGCTGAAGGTCGAGAAATTGAGGAACCAGACCGCGAAGCCCGCCACCTCGCCGTTCCATTCCGCGATGTCGCAGAACAAGCCGAGGATTGGCTGTCGAACAGCGCGTCGGCGATCATCTGCCTCGGTGGCCTCGACTTCGTGCAGCAGTTTCTCATATTCGGCGAGCTCGCGGACCAGCGACAGGACCAGCCCCGGCTTCATCGGGACGCGCGCGGCGGATAATGAGCGCCATTCAATCGCTCACACCGCGACCTCGGCCCGGATATGCGGGTGCGGGTCGTAGCCTTCGAGCACGAAGTCTTCGTAGCGGAACGCGAAGATATCCTTCACCTCGCGGATTGATCTTCATCGTCGGCAGCTGCCGCGTCGGGCGCGTCAGTTGCAGCCGCGCCTGATCGAGATGGTTCGAATAAAGGTGCACGTCGCCGAAGGAGTGAACGAAGTCGCCCGGCTTCAAGCCGGTGACCTGCGCGACCATCATGGTCAGCAGCGCATAGGAGGCGATATTGAAGGGCACGCCGAGAAACACGTCCGCCGAGCGCTGATAGAGCTGGCAGGACAATTTGCCGTCCGCGCACATAGAACTGGAACAGGCAATGGCAGGGCGGCAGCGCCATCTTGTCGACCTCGGCCGGATTCCACGCGCTCACGATCAGGCGCCGCGAATCCGGATTGCGCCGGATCATGTCGATGACATTGGCGATCTGGTCGATGCTTGCGGCCATCCGGCGCCGGCCATGAGCGCCACTGCGAACCATAGACCGGGCCCAGATCGCCGTTGGCGTCGGCCCATTCGTCCCAGATCGTGACGCCGTGGTCGTTGAGATATTTGATGTTGGTGTCGCCTTTGAGGAACCACAGCAATTCGTGGACGATCGATTTCAGCGGCAGCTTCTTGGTGGTCAGCATCGGAAACCCGGCCGCCAGATTGAAGCGCATCTGGTGGCCGAAGATCGACAGCGTCCCGGTGCCGGTGCGGTCGGACTTCTCCGCGCCGTCGCTCAGGATGCGTTCGAGCAGGTCGTGATACTGATTCATGGCATTCGCGTTGACGGTTTTCCAAAAAAGCTGACCCGAGGCGGGTTTTAGCGGCCGGCCCGGCCGTTCGACAGCCGCGATTCGGCTGGCCGATTGATTATACCCCGAAAAATGAGCATCCGGCCCGGCGACAACAAGGGCGCGCCCCGACCGTTTGGGAGGGTAAACCAGCGATTTTCACCCGATCAGGCCGGCAAAACCGAGACATCCGCCGGCAAGCAGCATCCAGAGCGGATTGAGCCGCGTCACGGAAGCCAACGCAGCCGCAGCCGGCGGTGACGAGCACCGCGACCACGGTCCGGTCGGAGGTCCGCGCCAGGATGAAGCCGCTCGCGCCCATCAACCCGATCGAAAGCGGAACCAGCGCCGCCTGGATGATGGCAGGCCAGCGCGCATGGCTCGATCGCGCCAGGAAGCGGCTCACAAAAAGGGCGAGCACGCGCCGTCGGCACGCACATCGAAAGCGTCGCGACCAGCGCGCCGGCGAGGCCGGCGACGGAATAGCCGATCAGGGTGACGATCAGAACATTCGGCCCGGGCGAGAGTTGCGATATCGCGTAGACATCGGCGAACTGCTTGTCGGTCATCCAGTGCTGAACCTCGACCGCGACCCGGTGCATTTCCGGAATGGCGGAATTGGCGCCGCCGACCGCAAACAGCGACATCACGGCGAAGGTCAGCGCCAGCGCGAGAATCGGGTTGCCGTCCGGAATTCATGCCGCACCCCTCGCCGCATTGCAAAGGTGATGGCGATGCTGAGCGGGATCGCCACCAGCAACACCGCCGGCAATGGCAGCCGCAACAGCCCGATCGCGACAAAGACCGCAACCATGACCACAAGTCCGACCAGATCGCGCCGCTTGATCAGCGGCACATCATCCGGAAAACGACCGCGAGCAGCAGGCCGATCGCCGCGCAGGAGACGCCGGCCAGAATGCGCCGCAACGCATCGATTTCGCCGTAACGATGGTACAGCGCCGCCAGCACCGTCACGATCACGGCCGGCGGACCGACCAGGCCAGCGAACGCCGCGATGCCGCCGGCCAGCCCGCGAAAGCGCGATCCGAACACAAAGGTCAGGTTGACGATGTTCGGGCCCGGCAGGAAGTGGCACAGCGCGAAGGTTTCGTTGAATTCCTCCGCGGTCATCCACTTGTGCTGATCGACGATGCCGCGCCGCGCCCAGACCAGAACGCCGCCGAAACCCGCCAGCGACATTTTGGCGAACGCGACAAACAGCGCGATCAGGCTGGGCGGCGTTTTCGATAGGTCCGGCGCCGGGACGGCGGCCGGCGGCGAATCCGGGGACATGGCCAAAAACTAGAATGGGGACCGCGCAGGGCCAACCGATATTCGGCGTATTCCACCCCTTAAGCGGCCTGTTCCGCCCCGCAAAGGGGTTTTTCGGGCACTATTTTTCTCAACTTTTGCACCCTATATTGAGGGTGCCGGTTCGCCGGCTATGGAAATAAATTACCGTCGCAATAAACCATTCGGACCCGGGGGCAGTACCCGGCGCCTCCACCCAAGCCCACCCACGCAAAACGGCGGGCTTCGGCGGGGGCGAAACAGGATCGACGAGGGCGTAAAGGGCGTGTTTTTTCTCGGTATGGTTCCGCCGTTATCGGGCCATGCAATAGTTGCAAACGACAACTATGCTCCGGTTGCTCAGGCCGCTTAAGCGGTTTGAAAGACCAAGTCTAAAGTCCTAGTGGGTTAAGCTCCGCTAGGCGGGGTTCGGAGGCACCTGGCAACAGAAGCCTCCACTTCATTTTTGCCTCGCTTTCGGCAAGACGGGCGGAATTTTCCCCCGCAGCTGCAACGCCTGCTGACCTCCGCCCGCCGGCGGAGTACGATGGACGCAAGGGCCGAGTCGGACCACCGGCAACGCTGTTTACTCACGCAGCGGCATTCGAACGCGACAGGACTGATCATGGCGACCGATCACATCCGATACGACGTACTGGCGCGCGACGCATTGCGCGGGGTGCTGCGCCGCGTCCTGGCCGATGCCGCCGAGCACGGCCTGCCCGGCGAGCATCATTTCTTCATCACCTTCCTGTCCACCGCCGAGGGCGTGAAATTGTCGCCGCGGCTGTTGGCGCAATATCCGGAAGAGATGACGGTGATCCTCCAGCACCAGTTCTGGGATCTGGTGGTGACCGAGGATCGCTTCGAGGTCGGCCTTTCGTTCGGCGGGATCCCCGAGCGCCTGGTGGTTCCGTTCAGCGCCATCAAGAGCTTCTTCGATCCCTCGGTGCAGTTCGGTCTGCAATTCGATCCTCAGGAAGCGACAAGCGAAGCGCCGGCACAGCCAACCTGCCCGCCGCTGCCGCCCGCCCCGGCCTTGCCGGCGGTTGCACCTGCCGCCGAGCGAGCCGCCGAGGGGGGACGAAGGCGCCGACGTGGTGCGGCTCGATCGTTTCCGCAAGAAATAATCCGCGCGGAAATTCCTCGACGCTGTGTAGGATGAACGTTCCGCCCATCGCGTAACGGATGTCGTTCATGGCTCGATCAGCACCATCCCCCGGTTCCGTTTCCACCCGCACCGAGACCGACAGCTTCGGTCCGATCGAGGTCCCCGCCGACCGCTATTGGGGCGCGCAGACCGAACGATCCCGGCAGAATTTCCGCATCGGCCACGACCGGATGCCGATCGCCATCATTCGCGCGCTCGGCATCGTCAAGCTCGCCGCCGCGCGAAACCAATCGCGAGCTTGGGCTGCATCGACCAGCGCCGCGCCCGCGCCATCATCCGCGCCGCGCGCGAGGTGATCGAGGGCCAAGCTCGACGATCATTTTCCGCTGGTGGTCTGGCAGACCGGTTCCGGCACCCAGACCAACATGAACCTCAACGAGGTGATCGCCAATCGCGCCAACGAATTGCTGGGCGGCAAGCTCGGCGCCAAGGCGCCGGTGCATCCCAACGATCACGTCAATATGAGCCAGTCGTCGAACAACTCGTTCCCGACCGCGATGCACATCGCCGCCGCGATCGCGCATCACCGCACGAGCTCATTCCGGCGCTCGAGATGCTTCACCGCGCGCTGCGCAGGCAAGGAGAAGGCGTTCGCCCACATCGTCAAGATCGGCCGCACCCATACCCAGGATGCGACGCCGCTGACGCTCGGCCAGGAATTTTCCGGCTATGCCGCGCAGGTCGACAGCGGCATCGCGCGGCTGCGCGCGGCGGTGAAGGATCTTTACCCGCTGGCGCAAGGCGGCACCGCGGTCGGAACCGGCCTCAATTCGAAGCCGAAATTCGCGCGGACGTTTTGCCAGGCACGTCGCCGGGATCACCAAACTGCCGTTCATCAGCGCCGCCAACAAGTTCGAGGCGCTCGCCTCCAACGACGCCTATGTGTTCGCGCACGGCGCCATCAATGCCGCGGCCACCGGCCTGTTCAAGATCGCCAACGATATCCGCCTGCTCGGTTCGGGTCCGCGGTCCGGGCCTGGGAGAGCTGATCCTGCCCGAGAACGAACCGGGTTCCTCGATCATGCCCGGGAAGGTCAACCCGACCCAGTGCGAGGCCGTCACCATGGTCTGCTGCCAGGTTTTCGGCAACCAGGCGGCCATCACGGTCGCCGGCAGCCAGGGCCATTTTGAGTTGAACGTCTACAAGCCGGTCCTGGCATATTGCATGATGAATTCCATACAACTGATGGCGGACGTTAGCCCGTTCATTCAAGAGCATTGCGTCAAGGGAATACGCGCCGACGAAAAACGCATCCAGGAACTGATGGAACGTTCATTGATGCTGGTGACCGCGCTTGCCCCGAAGATCGGCTATGACAATGCCGCGAAAGTAGCCAAATCCGCGCACTCCCGTGGCACAACGCTGAAAGAAGAGGCTGTGCGGCTGGGCTTTGTTTCCGCTGATGAATTCGACCGCCTGGTGAGGCCGGAGAAGATGACCCGCCCTGGATGAACGGCGCATGGCAGCCTCCCACCGTAAAATTGGGTGATTGCAAGTTGTCCATCATATCGCCTAAAGAATAACGTAAGACTGACTATCGCCACGGCGCTGGCCTCGTGGTAGAGCAAAAAAATATTTCGAAGACCGAAGCACATTTTTTGAAGCTACCAGGCGACTTAATAGGGAATTTCTTAGATGACGACCGAGCTTACTAGCGCGTGTCCTCAGAAATTGGATGCGAGGAATGCACCCGGAACTTGCGATTTCTCAACGCCTGCCGGAATGCCTCAAATGACCGCCGACCCGCATGGCAACCTTGAGTGTTGCCGACGGATTGCTTGAGGGGGCCGGCATGGGGGATTTGGTCAATCTGAGGCAATTCAGGAAGCGCGCCGCGCGGGATCAGTCGGCGGAACGAGGCCGCAGCCAACCGCGCGCGGTTCGGCCGCACGAAATCCGAGCGCGATTCTCGAGGAGCGCCGCGCAAGCCGCGCCAGCGATTTGCTGGATCAGCATCGCATCGATGGCGAGGACGCATCATGAAATCGCCAGTCGTCAAGCGATCGATCGTCGTCGCCGGCCACAAGACCAGCGTCAGCCTCGAGGAGGCATTCTGGAACGGCATGAAGGAGATTTCCGGTCTTGCGGAATATGACGCTTGTCCGAACTGGTGGGCGAGATCGACAGCAATCGCCAGCAAGGCAATCTGTCGTCCGCCATTCGTCTCTTCGTGCTGGATTATTTCCGCTCACGCGCCAACGAGGCAGCGGCCGCACCGGACTCCAAAGTGCACGCTTAAGCCGCAGGGCAGGTCCGGGTCGAACCGGAGCCGCCCCGCAATCTCCGAAAACGGAAGCCCGCAGCAACCCGTCTTCGGAGCGGCGATGCCGCCGGGGCCCTCACTCCGTCTTGAGATTCAGCGCGTGACAGCCGTTGCAGCGCTGGCGCAATTGTCCGATCAGCGGTCTGAATTCGTCCGCCCGCTTGGCGCGGCTGGCGTTCCAGGCGATCTTCGAAGCTTCTGCGGCGCGCTGGTAGAAGTCGGCAAAATTGGACCACAGGTCCGGATTGGCGAATGTATCGGTGGCGGGATCGCGATCGACGCCGGGCTTCCACTGATCGGTGGCAGGTGGAAACAGATGCGGGAACGCCATCAGCATGGTCGAGATCGTCTCGGCATGCTCCTGTGCGTCGGGAAGCACGAGCTTGCCCTCCGGCGCCAGCATGGTCTCGATCTCGTCCATGTTCATGTCGATGGCGCCCATCAGGATCTTGCGGGCAAAGATCGTGTCCTTGGGCGCCGGCTGATTCGGTGCGGATTGCTCTTGTGCCGACGCAGGCGCCGCGGCGATGGTTGTTGCCGCGACTATCACGGCGCATACAGCATAGAACGGGAGAGCAAAGCGCATCGGCCAAGCCTTCTTGCCCGAAATCTATTCCAGTCCGGGCCTTTCCTGGTCGCGGATATTGGCGGCGAACACTTCGCCGGTCGCAAGCACCGTGAGCTGTCTCATGAGACCGAACTTCCTATCGGCGTCACGCAACGGGTGGAACACGACCTCGACCTGATCGCCGGGCTTGACCACATCGCGGCGCCAGCCGCCGACCCGCACCAGATTTCCCGGGCTGGTCGTTTCCATCAGCCACTCGGCGGGAGGTTCGCCAGGGTTGAGCGAGCCGTTGAGGGTTAGGGTGACGTGCGGGTTGACCCAGCGCAGTTCGACCACGGTTCCCCTGACCGTCATCTTCTGGGAGAAGTCGAACATGGCCCCCGAATGGTGCGCGGCGACCTGCGATATTCCCGCGGCCAGCACCGCTAACGCGGCAAGCGCGCCGATCGACTTCATGAGTTGTCGCATGGATAGCTCCTGTTTGTTCTTGCCGGCTACTTCGCCGGAACTGCTGTCGTGTTGCCCCATTCGTTTTTTTCGACGGGCACGAAAATGTGGTCGCCTTCGGCGTTGACCCGCTCCACCAGATCGCCGGTCGCGCAGACGCCCTCGACAATGTCGAACTTGCGCGCGCGCTGCCGGAAGAAGATGCGCGTCGTCTTCCAGGGCTTGGTCAGGATCTTCGGCGCGATGATTTCGAGGTCATCGTGCAGGATGTCCTTGTCGGCGAGGTGAATTCGCTCGATCACGTGCATGTCGCCATTGTTGGGCAGGCCGACGGCCTCGCTGACCGCGAGCGGCGCCTCGGGGAGAATATCGACGGTATCGACGACAAGCGTATCGCCTTCCCAATGCCCGATCGAATGGCCATGGAAGGTCGGATCGGAATTCTCCGGATGACCGCGACCGTCGGCATAGATGCGGCGGAGGCGGTTGCCGTCCGACTCGCCGAGCATGGTGACGCGGCCGGGCGTAAACAGGATTTCCATGGCGTTGTGGGTGACGAGCATCCACGATGGATGCGCCTCGGGAAGACAGTGGGAGAAGATCAGGCGCGGCCGGCCAGCCTTTTCCTCGGCAAACAGCTGCGCGACCTTCTTGGCGGTGGCTTCGTTCCACGGTGGCGGGTTGGTTTTGGCCTGAGCGTCCTGATCGGTGATCTTCGGATTCCACACGCCGGTCCAATCCGGCAATTTGGCAAGATCGGCCCAATCCTGAGCCGTCGGCGGCGGGTTGATGACAGTAGGCGGCTTCTTGGACGGTTGTGGGTTGGGGGCTTGCGCGAAAGCAATCGACGGCGCCACCAGGGAAGCGATCAGACCGGCAAGGACGATGCCGAGGGGAGCAGATTTCACGCGCAGTTCTCCGAAAAACAGCAGGCCGAGGAGTTGATCAAACGTAACGACAACTTGTTTCATTGTGAAGTCAGTGCATTGTGAAGCCGATCCCGCGGCCAAGCGCCACCACGCCGATCCAAACCGCAAGGGAGACGGCGGCGGCGGTCTTGGCGGCCATCGGCGTGGTTCCACTTCCCGTATCCCAACGCGCGATGTCACGAACGCCGAACAGGTGAAAGGCCGCCATGTTGAGACCGGCCAGCGCCAGCAGCACGAGCTTGCCCTGGAACAGGCGATTGTGGGCATAATGCACGGCGTCCGAGGAGAACATCAGCGAGCCGGTGATCGCGGCAACCGCAAACGCGCCCCAGGTGTAAGGTGTCACGTCGCGTATCACGCGGCGGACCGTGAGATCGAGCGAGGCGACGCCGAGCAGCCGCAGATCGACGATTGAGATCGTGCCGACCACCAGCACGATGGCCAGAACATGAACCGACTCGACCCACGGAAACAGGATTTCGTTTTCGCCGATCGCGCTGGCGATGGGCGTCGTCTGGAGCCAGCCGAGAGCGCGGTCAATCTCCACTCAAAAATCCCCGTGTTTCATGCTGGCCGACGCGTTCGATCCGCTCATGCGTAATAGGCAATCCAGCGGCCTGCGAAGATGATCGAGGACCACAGCAGAATCGAGACGACCGCGAGCGTCGTCGCGGCCGCGCGCGGTCCCGAATGCAGGTCGCCAAACGCGGCATTGCGCCTTTGGGAGAATTGAAACAGCCAGGTGACGATCAGCGCCGCGATCAGCAGCGCCATCTTGAGCTGAAAGGCCGGATTTTTCAGCGAGCGCGCCGGCTCCGCGGTGATCATGATGATGCCGGTGGCGAGCAGGACGAGCAACGGCCACCAGACCAGCGGCAAGAACCGCGCGGTGACCGCCTCGATCGGCCGGCTCGCCCAGAACACGCCGATCAGGCGCAAGTCGATCATGAGCGCCGAACTTGCCACCACCGCGATCGCCAGGATGTGAATCGTCTGCACCGCCGGCACGACCCAGCCGGCGGCCTGGATCGACTGACTCAGCGCCGTCTGGTCGATCCAATGACAGATCTCATTGAGCGTCAAAGCCATGTCAGCGGATGAAATTCAAGGAACGGCCCGTCAATCGAGAGCTCCGGCGGATGACGCGGCAACCGTACCTTGCGCGCGGTGACGCGAGAAGGGCGGTTTTGACATGGACGCATGTAAGCGGTGACGGGCCGGGCCGCCTTTGTCTTGAGCCGGTAATGAATCAGTAAACCGGCCGCTATGGGTTCGCCACCGGCGGCGTCAGCACAAGCGGCGGTTTCGGCTTCGGCGGCCGGGCGACGACACTCGGGGCCGGTCGGACTTCGATCGCCGGCGGCAACGGCGGGACCTGCTGGCTCACGACCGGAGCATTCGCGGGCGGAGCATTGGCTGCTGGAGCCACGGCAGGCGGATTGGCGACTGGAGCATTGGCGGCGCGCGGATTTGGGGTTGTCGGGGCGGCCGGCGGACGCGGCGCGCCGACCTTCGGCTTCGGTTGAGGCCGGCGCGGGCCGCGGCCCGGCAACGGCAACTCGGAGGGGGGCTGGCCGGGCAGCGCGGCGTCCGGCGTCGCGGGCGGAATCGACGCCGGCACGGGTTCGCCGCGGTCGATCGAATCCAGCCGGCGGGTTTCGCGATCGATCGCCCTCACCGCCAGCCACGACGACAAGGCCGCGACATCGACCGTACGATCGAGCGCATCGGGTGAGCCGGTCGCGAACACGGCAATTTCCGGCCGGCTGGCCTCTTGCCCGACCGCTGCGAGCGCAAGGGTCGCGCGAATATCGGCTTGATCGGCGGAGATATCGTAGCCACCGGAAATGACGGCGCGGGCGACTTCGGAATCGAGCGTGGTGGCGCCGACGCGAAGCCGGCCGTCCTTGATCGTGAACGGAATTTGCGCCGAGGCGACCAACAGCGCGCCGCCCGCCAGCACCGGTTCGACGATCTTGCGCAGCCGGACCTCGTCGGTCGCCTGGCCCGCATCGCTGGCGCGGATCGCGACATCGAACGCGCGCGGATCGAGACCGCCGATGGCGGCGGATTCCAGCGTCACGGTGCCGCTTCCCGACAGCGCGCCGGTCAGCGCGGACGCGCTGCGTCCCTGGCTTGCCAGCGTCATCTGCAAGGACGTGCGTCCCGCAGGCATCGCCAGCGCGCGATAATGCAGGCTGGCGCCATCGACCGAGCTCACGGCCACGCGCGCGTTCAGCGCCAGACCGCTCGCGGTTGGTCTTGCATCGATACTGCCGCTCACCTCGCCGCCACCGATGCCGCCCTTGAGGCCGTCGATCACCAGCGATTGGCCGTCGCCTTTGAGGGTGCCGCTGACCGGGCGCAATTCGCTGCCGCCGGGCAGCGACGCCACGCAACGCCTGAAATGCAATTTGCCCGCGCCAGCCCTTCAATAACCCCGAACCGAGCGGCTCGGCCGCATCGTGCCCGGCCGCACCGATCGCCAAGCGCAAAGGCCGGCGCGAGTTCGAGCGCGTCGAGGCCGACTTCGCCCTCGACGCTGCGTTCGCCGTCGAGCGTCACCGCCACGCGGCCGCGCAACCGCGAACCCGCCATCGCGCCGTCGATGTCATCGAAGCGTCAACTTGCCGCCGGCAAGCGAAACGCGCGAGGACAGGCTGATGTTTTGCGCGAGCTTGTCCGATGGCTTGAGATCGAGCAGCGGCGCGAGGTTGAGGCTGCGCGCCTTCAAGTTGACGCTGCCCTTGGGCGTCGGCGCCAAGGGTTCGGCGGTGCCCTGCGCCTCGGCCTCCAAGCCCGCGCCCGAGAGGTCGATTTTCAGCCGCAGCGGCGCGCCCCACACGCCGCTCACCGATCCCTGAGAATTGTCCGGGCCCATTCGCCCGCCGCGATCATGCCGTCCAGGCCGAGCAGTGCGAGCAAGGATGTCGCCCTGCTCCGACGACAGTTTCGATTCCAGGGTGATTTCGCTCCGGCGGAGCTTTTCGAGATCGACCTCGCGCAGGGCCGCCGCCTCGGGCCTGGCCGAGATCGTGGCAGTCCCTTTGAACTGCGGCGCATCGAGGTCGACCGTCGCATGCGCGATGGCGCGATCGGCGCGGTCTTTGTCCTTGTCGACCGCGAGCGCCAGCTTGAGGCGCGCCGGGCCAGGGCCGAGCCCCACCGCATTGAGCCGCGAGGCCAGGGCCGGCGCCAGCGGGGCAATGAGCGCGGTGATTTGCGGGAGCGAGGCGGCACTCGAATTCAGCGCGAGCTTTCCGGTCGCATTGGCGCGGTCGAACGCGCCGTTGCCCTCGACCATCACGCCGCTCGCCTCGCCGATCTTCAGCGGATCGAGCGCGATCGTCTTCGGACCGTAGCCGAGCTTCGCCGTCAACGGATGCAGTTCCTGCCCGGCGGAAATGGCGTGGCTGACATCGAGCGATAGTTGCGCTTGCTCCGGCCACTCGGCCTGCGGACCAAGCAGCGCGCGCGCAAAGGCCGCCGCGGAATCGAGGTCGAGGCGCTCGGCCTTCAGCTCCGCATCGAGCATGGCCGCCGCCTGAAGCGTCGTGCGAAAGCGCGATCCGGCCTTCGACCGCGCCCGCCGTCGAGTTCGCATTTGATGGCCTCGATCGCAACGCCGCTGGCGCCGACGGTGACGTCGCCGCTCAGGCGCAGCGGCTTCTGGCTGCGATAGGTCGGCTCGCTGCGGGCCTGCAACCACATCACCAGCGCATCTGGATCGGACGACTCGATGCTGAGCGCGCCCTTGAAATGACTCGGACGATCCTGTCTGCGCGCTGGTCCCGCTCAGCGAGACATGGGTTGCACCGGGCGCGCGAACGTCGAGCCGATCGATGGTCCAGGATTTGGCGTCGGTGTGCAGATCGGCGGCGAAGTTTTGCAAGCGGGCGTCCGCCCATGCATGATCTGCTCGGCGCCGAGCTCGATTTGCGCCGGCATCGGCGGCGCCACCGCCTTGGCCAAAAGCGCGCGCAACGCCTGCAATGCCCGCACCGGTTCGTCCTTCACGCCAATCTCCCTGGCGGCGAACTTGTCGGCGTCGAGCTGCCGCGCCGACAGCGCGGCATGCAAGTAGCGGCGAAGCCCCAAAACGAACATCCCCTGAGCCCGCAAGCTTCAGCGCGGAGTCTTCGGTGCCATAGTTCGCTTCGATCTGCTCGAGCTTTGCCGCGGCATGATCGGCCTTGACCTTGGCCGATATCCGCCATGGTGTCGGCTGTGGTCCGCCGCCCCTTCGCCCTGGGCACGGCCGAAGCGGCAAGCGTGACCGCGCCTTCGAAGCGCGGCGCGCGGGCCTCGAAGCTCAGTACGCCGTCGAGATCGGCGGACAGCGCACGCGCGCCGGGATCGATGCTCAGATGAATGCGGGTGCCGTTGCCGTCGGCGCTCTGCCCGGATGGAGACGCGAAACGGCGTAGCGGCTGCCTGAAATGAGAAATTGCCATCGCCCCGCACCGCGCCGGCCAGCGAGCGGACATCGCCGGAAAAGGCGATGTCGTTCAGTTCGAGCGTGCAGTGGCTGAGCGCGTCATGCAGCGCGACGCGGCCGGTGAGGTTCAGCCGGTCGATCGAGAGCGAGCCCAGATTGAACTTGCCGGTCGAGGCCGGCCAATCGATCCGCCCTTTCGGATCGAGCCCGAGATCGAGCGCCATGCCGTCGATCGTCAGTTCGGTGGCGCGCCATTCGCCGCGCATCAGCGAGCCCAGGCTGAACTCGACGTCGAGCTTGTCGGCGCGAACCTTGCCGAGATCGTTGGCGCCGCCGACCACCACCGAGCGCAGCCGCAGCGACGGCGACGGCAACAGCCGCGCCTCGAGCTCGCCCGCGACCCGCACCGGGGCGCCGATCACCTGGGTGGCTTCGGCCTCGAATTGCGGCCGGAACTGATTCCAGTCGATGAAATACGGCCCGATCAGCGCGGCGACCAGCGCAATGATAAAGGCAATCGCCAATCCGAGCAGCGTCGTCTGCACGGTGTCTCCCCTTGAAGGCGCCCCGCCTTATCCGGCCTTTCGCGCTATGGCGCGTCATGTCGCGCTTCCGCGCCCGGATTTCGAAAGCGACCCCGCGCCACGCCGAAATCAATGCCGGAGCAATGACATATATAGAGACAACTGTGGCGAAGTCACAGCAACCTCGCGTGACGGATCGCGCCCCTCACCAGCTCGCGGGCAGCCGCTTGAGGCCGCGCAGGACGAAGGTCGGCCGCCATTCCGGATTTTCGGCGTCATCGAGCCGCAGCTCCGGCAGACGCCGCAGCAGGGTCGTTATCGCGACCTCGGCCTCGATGCGCGCGAGCTGGGCGCCGAGGCAGAAGTGAATGCCGCCGCCGAACGACAGCGGGCGCACATTGGGCCGGGTGATGTCGAGACGATCCGGCCGGTCGGGATAGACCGCCGGATCGCGGTTGGCCGAACCCAAAAGGCAAAGCACGGTCTCGCCTTGCGGGATTTTCTTGCCGCCGAGGTCGTCGATGTCTTCCAGCGCCACGCGGCCGGTCACCTGCACCGAGGAATCGTAACGAAGGAATTCCTCGATCGCGTTGGTGATGAGGGCAGGATTGGCCTTGAGCAGCGCCAGCTGATCGGGATTGCGGTGCAGCGCGAGCAGCCCGTTGCCGATCAGATTGACGGTGGTCTCGTGGCCGGCGCCGAACAAGAGGATGATATTGGCGGTCAGTTCCTCGTTGGAGAGCTTGCTGCCGTCCTCCTCCGCCTGCACCAGTTGCGTCGTCAGGTCATCGCCGGGATTCTTCCGACGCAACTCGAACAGCTGCTGGAAATACATCTGCGCCATCAGGTTGCCGGCATTTCCTTGCGCGATTTCGGCCGGCGTCAGCGGCACCGGATCGAGGATGCGGCCGCCGTCGCGCGAGCCGGTGTAAAACGCCTCGCGGTGTTCTTCGGGAATTCCGAGCATGTCGCAGATGATGGTGACCGGAAGGCGGAACGCAAAATCCTCGATCAGGTCCATATGCCCCTGCGCTGCGACGCGATCGAGCGTCTGATCGACGACCTCCTGGATGCGCGGCCGCATGTCCTCGACCCGGCGCGCGGTGAAGGCCTTCACCACCAGACCGCGCAGACGGGTGTGATCCGGCGGGTCCTGCTGCAGCATCCAGTGGCTCATGCTGCGAAAGATCGGCTCCTCCATGATCTTCGGCCCGTAGCGCCGCTTCGTGCGCTCGACAAAATCCTTGCCGAAGCGCTTGTCGCGCATCACGAGGCTCGCCTCGGCATGCCGGCTCGCGACGATACAGGCCATGCGGCGTGAGATGCACGGGGTCGGTGCGGCGCAGCCGCTCGTAATGCGGATAGGGATCGCGAATGAACTCCGGCGACAGCGGATTGAACAGCGGCTCGGTCGTCGCAGCCTGAACATGCTCGTTCATGGCGTCCTCCCATTGGTGGCCGATTAAGCCCATATGCGGGCGGTCACGGCAAGCCGCTCGATGGGCCAGGGGCTCTAGGCCTGCACCCGGTGCAACCGGCCGGCGACGGCGCGAATTGTTCCCGGCGAAGCCTGCCAGATCGCGAGCGCGGAAAGCCGCTGACGCCGATGCCGATCATGAAGGCCAGCGTGTAACTGCCTGAAAGGTCGTGCAGAACGCCGGTGACAAAAGGACCCGCGGCACCTCCGCCAAGCGCCACCATCATGATGGTGCCGAAGATGCTGCCATAATGTCTGCCCTGAAATATCTCGGCCACCACCGCCCCCATGATCGAGGTCAGGCCGTAGCCGAGCGCGCCTTGCGCGAACACCATGACATAGACCAGCATCAAGGTCGGATAGTGCGGCAGCGCAATCAGCGCCGCAAAGCAGATCGCAAAGCCGGCGCAGCTGGCGGACCAGATCCATTCGCGCCCGACCCGGTCGGAGACGTGCCCAAGCAGGATCTGGCCGGGAATGCCGAGCAGGCTGACCGCGCCCAGCGACCAGACCGCGACGCTCGGGCTGAAGCCGATGTCGAGAAGATATTTGGTCTGGTGCACCTGCACCGCGTACCAGACATACAAGCCGCCGGAATAGCCGATCGCAAGCCACCAGAAACGCGCGGTCGCGAGCGCGCGCTTCAGCGTCCAGTCGATGCCGGCCCAGTCGGGATCGACGATGTTCGATACCGGCTTGGCGGATGAAGCCGAAGGCGCGGCGTCGCCGTCGGGCCGCAAGCCCAAATCTTCCGGGCGTTTGCGCAATAGCAGGTTGATCGGCGCGAGCACCACGAGAACCAGAAGGCCCATCGCCGTGCAGGCGGTCCGCCAGCCGGACTGGTCGATCATGAGCTGCACCCAGGGCAGCAGCGTGACCGAGCCGATGCCGACGCCGGCAAATGCCAGTCCAATCGCAAGGCCGCGCCGCCGGTTGAACCAGTTCGGAAGAAACAGCGATTGTCCGGAATAGCCGAGGCAGATGCTGCCCGCGCCGACCATGACGCCGATGGTCAAATAAAGATGCCAGGGCTGCGTCGTCAGCGGCGCCAGCAACAGGCCGCCCGCCATCAGCGCGACACCGAGTTCCATCACGCTGCGGGGACCCAACCGGTCCATCAGCCGGCCGATCAACGGGCTCACGATCGCGGAAACCACAAAGCCGAACGAGAAGGCGCCCGCGGTGATGCCGCGTTCCCATCCGAACTCGTCGATGATCGGCGGAAAGAACAGCGAAAAGGCGGTACGGGCGTTGACGCCGATCGCCATGGTGACGAAAGTCACCGCGATGATGATCCAGCCGTAGAAGAAGGGAAGCCGCATCGAGGTCCTTATTCCGGTATCGGGGGCGCCGCGGGCGTCATGGCGTCCACCGCAGGAACCCGATATCGTCGGTGTCGTCAAGCAACGCCAAGGCTTGAGACAACGCCAAGGCTTGAAACAACACAAAGGCTTGGAACAACACAAAGGCTTGTTCAACTACCAGGGAGGTAAAGATGGCGCTGAGTGTCAAGCAGATGATGGAGGCCGCCAACGCGGCGGTACCGAAGATCACGCCGGCGCAGGCGCGCGAGATGATCGCCAAGGGCAACACGCTCGTGGTGGACGTGCGCGACGCGCCGGAAGTCCAGGCTAGCGGCAAGGCCGCGGGTGCCGTCCATGTCTCGCGCGGCATGCTGGAGTTTCGCGCCGACCCCGAAACGCCTACTCACGACAAGAATTTCTCGAAGGACAAGACCGTCATCCTATATTGCGGATCCGGCGGCCGCGCGGCGCTCGCCGGCAAGCTGCTCAAGGACATGGGCTACGGCCAGGTCTTCAATCTCGGCGGCTTCAAGGAATGGGCCGAAAGCGGCGGCGCGGTCGAAAAGCCTTAAGGGAGCCCGGGACCGTGGGGCCGCGCTTCACTGCCGCAAGATCGGATGCTCCCGCAGCATCTCCTCCCGGATCGAAGCCGACTGGATCGCGCGAAACAGGATCCGCGCCGTCCTCAGTTCATTGGCCTTGAGGCAGAGGCCAACGATCTGGCGCACGGAAGAATCGCGCAACAGGTCGTCGGCGATCTTCATGGCGATCTCCATCGCCGCCCTGGCGGCGGCTTCGTACCGCTCGGACTCAGATTTTTGCTTCTTGCTGTCGAAATTGCCGGCAAGCGTTGACATTTTCTCGGCGCTGCCGGCAGCGGAACGGCAGATGTCGCGGATGCGGTGCGCGGCCTCGATATCTCCGGCCGGTCGCTCATTGCGCTCGTCCCAGACCTCCGGCGGTTTTTCCGGCCGAAACCACCGCATGGCCATGCCCTGAATCTCTGAAAGCAGGGATGGCCGCCATTTTTCGGCGGCGCCCTCGGCAGCGCGCTGTTTTTCCGGCGATCTAGCCATGCTGTCGGATGGTCGGCGGACCGGGTCGAACCCTCCGCACCGTAATAGGCGAGCCGTCGGATTCGAAGCGCATTTCGTATCTGCGGCCGTTCTTGTCGACCGCGGAGCAGGCGATGCTCGAAACCTGGCCCGCGGCGAAATTTCCGAGCTGCGTGCAGCTGCCCGCCGACAATTCGACGACCGGCACCGGCAGGCCATCGACCTTCGGCCTGCCCTTCGAATTCAACAGCATCCGGTCCACCGGCAACTCGTACAGATTTTCGTCCGTGCGCCGGCCATTCTCTCCCGAGAACGAAATGATGTGGCTGTGATCGGCCGGATCGTCGAGCGCGATGGTGAAATAAGCCCGGCCGCGGGTGCTGTGGGCGTAGGCGACGGTCCTGCAGGCGAAATCGCGGCCGGCGACCTTGAGCGTGCTGCAGCTCCCCGACATCAACGCGAACAGATCGGTGTCCGGCTCCTGCGGCTTGAGTTCGTTCGCCGCATCCTCGGCGAAAAGCGTCCCGGCATTCGCCGGCGCCTGTTCGGAATTCTGGCTCGGCTTGGGAGGCCGATTGCTGTCCGCGCGCTCGGCAACGGATGGCGTGGCGGTGAAAATCACGGCGGCGGCGAAAATTTGCCAGCTAAGGCGCATCGTTATGCCCAGTCAAAAAGAAGCGAAATAAGCGCCGCGAAACGATTGTAGCGCACGTTACCTGAAATCGGAGACCTCGTACCAGTCCCGGGTGCCGTCCCATTGGGACTGAATTGAGGCTTAATAGCCCGCCGGAATTATTTTTCCCGGGTTGAAGATGTTCTGGGGATCGAGCGCCTGCTTGATCGCGCGCATGGCGTCGATAGCCTCTGGGCCGAGTTCGCTGACAAGGTATTTCTGCTTGCCCTGCCCGATGCCGTGCTCGCCGGTGCAGGTGCCGTCCATCGATTGCGCCCGCTCGACCAGGCGGTGCATGAATTCCTCGCCGCGCGCCATTTCGTCGCGCATCGTCGACGTCGCAGAGCAGCGAGCAGTGGAAATTGCCGTCGCCAACATGGCCGACGATCGGCGACTGCAGCTTGAGCCGCTTCAAATCGGCTTCCGTCTCGGTGACACAATCGGCAAGCCGCGAGATCGGCACGCAGACATCCGTCGCCACCACGCCCGCGCCCGGCCGCAGCGCCTTGACCGCCCAATAAGCGTCG
The DNA here is from genome assembly GCA_963722265.1 of uncultured Alphaproteobacteria bacterium. Lineage (GTDB taxonomy): Bacteria > Pseudomonadota > Alphaproteobacteria > Rhizobiales > Xanthobacteraceae > Bradyrhizobium. Next base: position 627,312 of record CAVRKR010000010.1, read on the forward strand.
TGCCGCGCCTGCCACAATCTGGTGCGATCCTCCGGCCGCGTCGTCCAGGTGAAGTCGCCGCCGCCGCATTCCCTGGCGATCTCGCCGAAATTCCTCGACTGCTCGGCGACGTCGGCCTCGCTGCCGTGGAATTCCAGAAGCAACAGCGGGGTCTCTGGCAGCGACAATTTCGAATAGGAATTGCAGGCGCGCACCTGTTCGGCATTGAGCAGTTCGATGCGCGCGACGGGGATGCCGGTCTGGATCGCCAATATCGTGGCCTGGCAGGCGCCGCGCACGGTGTCGAACGAACACGCCGCCGCCGCGATGGTTTCGGGAATGCCGCGCAGCTTGATGGTGAGTTCGGTGATGATGCCGAGCGTGCCTTCGGCGCCGACGAACAGATGCGTCAGATCGTAACCGGCGCTCGACTTCTTCGCCCGCGTGCCGGTGGTGATGATCTCGCCGTCGCCGCGCACCACCTTCAGCGCCAGCACGTTGTCGCGCATGGTGCCGTAGCGCACCGCGTTGGTGCCGGAAGCGCGCGTCGAGGCCATGCCGCCGAGCGAAGCGTCGGCGCCGGGATCGATCGGAAAGAACACGCCCTGGTCGCGCAGATGCTCGTTCAGCGCCTTGCGGGTGACGCCGGGCTGGATCACGCAATCGAGGTCCTCGGCGTGGACCTCCAGCACCTTGTTCATGTCGCGAAAATCGATGCAGACGCCGCCCGCCGGCGCGTTGACCTGTCCCTCCAGCGAGGTGCCGGTGCCGAACGCGATCACGGGAATGCGATGTTTGGCGCAGATCCGCACCACATCCTGCACATCGGCGGCCTCCTTGCGCGAACACCACCGCATCCGGCGGCTGCGACGGCAGCCAGGTCGTGGTATGGGCGTGCTGCTCGCGCACGGCCCGCGAGGTGACCAGATGGTTGCCGAACCGCGCGGCGAGCGCCTCGACGGCCGCAGCCAGCGCCTTCGGCTCGGCGCGCTGCAAATTGTTGGTGATCGTTGTTCCCAAAGCGAAAATCCTCCCGGCAAAAGTACCGTGGCAAAGGATATATAGGGGGTCAAGGGATGATGTCCCGATTGGAGTGGTGGACACCATGACGATATCTTCTGCCGGCGCGGACATGCCGGAACCAGTGCCGTACCTCGCGTCGGTGATGCAGATCGAGCCGCAATGGATCGACTACAACGGCCATCTCAACATGGCCTATTACAACGTGATGTTCGATCGCGCGATCGACGAAATGTGGCTGCAACTGGGAATCGGCCCCGCCTACATGAAGACGCGTCATTGCTCGACCTTCACCGCCGAATGCCATGTGCGCTACTTGCGCGAGATTCATCTCGGCGATCCCGTGCAGGTTTCGATCCTGCTATTGGGCGCGGACGAGAAACGGCTGCACACCTTCGAGGAGTTGCGTCACGCGAAGGAGGGCTGGCTGTCGGCGACCTCGGAAAACATGACAATCCATATCGACATGGCCGCGCGCAAGACCGCGCCATTTCCGCCGGACATCAAAGCGCGCATCGATGCGGTGGCCAGGGCTCATGCGGCCGCCCCGCGTCCCGAGGGCATCGGCCGCAAGATCGCGATGCCCTCGAAGTAATCAATCAGACCCGCGTGCGGCCGCGCGCCAGCCCAATCACGGCCGAAACCAGAAACAGCACGACTGCGATGAAGAAGATCGCCTTGGCGATTTCGATGGAGGCGCCCGCGATGCCGCCGAATCCCAGAATACCGGCGATCAGGGCAATGATCAGGAATGTTACGACCCAGCTCAACATGACGAAACTCTCCGCTACAAGCGTTTAACTCTTAAGCGACAAGCGATGGCGCTTTGGCTGGACTAATCCAGCCCTGGAATGAAAGTTCCGGAGTCCCGGGGCGCTGTCCGCTCGAAAAATCTGCTCTCTTGGGGAACAAAATCGCGGCTTCGGCGGCGCTTGGGAGGCCTCAAATCGGGGCGCGGCGAGAGCGGGATAAGTCCTGTCAAACCGATGCGCAAAGCCCTATATGCCTCCCATTCCTGCTATGAAGGCTCCCCTTCACGCCCCCACGATGCCATCGTGGGGGACAAGACGAATCGCAAATGACTGAGCCGAGCAAGCTGCCCCATCGCGACGTGCCCGACCACCAGCCTCTGGCCGGTGGCATCGCTGCGCGCGCGCGCGCAGCGGCGACGCCGGCCTATCTCGCAGGCCTCAATCCCGAGCAGCGCGAGGCGGTGGAAACGCTGGACGGACCGGTATTGGTGCTGGCCGGCGCCGGCACCGGCAAGACGCGCGTGCTCACCTGCCGCATCGCCCACATCCTCTCGACGGGACGGGCGAGGCCGGGCGAAATCCTCTCGGTCACCTTCACCAACAAGGCCGCGCGCGAGATGAAACTGCGCCTCGGCCAGATGCTCGGCCAGGCCGTCGAAGGCATGCCGTGGCTCGGCACCTTTCACTCCATCGGCGGGCGCATCCTGCGCACCCATGCCGAGATGGTGCAGTTGAAATCCAACTTCACCGTGCTCGACGTCGACGATCAGGTCCGCCTGCTCAAGCAGCTCTTGCAGGCCGAGGGCATCGACGACAAGCGCTGGCCGGCGCGAATGCTCGCCGGCCTGATCGATGGCTGGAAGAACCGGGGGCTGACACCCTCGCAGGTGCCATCAGGCGAGGCCGCGGTGTTCGCCAACGGCAAGGGCGGCAAGCTCTATGCGAGCTATCAGGAGCGGCTGAAGATTCTCAACGCCGCCGATTTCGGCGATCTCTTGCTGGAAAACATCCGCCTGTTCCGCGAGCACCCCGACGTGCTCCGAAATTACCAGAACCGCTTCAAGTTCATCCTGGTCGACGAATATCAGGACACCAACGTCGCGCAGTATCTCTGGCTGCGGCTGCTCGCGCAGGCGCCGTCCCCCTCTGCCGGTTCTCCCCGCGTGCGGGGAGAGGTCGGATTGCGAAGCAATCCGGATGAGGGGGAATCTCCACCTGCCGCGCTTGCGGAGAGAGCCCCTCACCCCGACCCTCTCCCCGTGAAGGACGGGGAGAGGGAGCAGATCGCGCATCCCGGAACGACGGTGCAATCTCCCCCCAAGAACATCTGCTGCGTCGGCGATGACGACCAGTCGATCTATGGCTGGCGCGGGGCGGAGGTCGACAACATCCTGCGCTTCGAGCACGACTTTCCCGGCGCGAAAGTCATTCGGCTCGAGCGCAATTACCGTTCCACCGGTCACATCCTCGCCGCCGCCTCGCATCTGATCGCGCTACAACGAAGGCCGGCTCGGCAAGACGCTTGCGCACCGAAGATGTCGACGGCGAGAAGGTCACCGTGACCGGCGCCTGGGATTCCGAGGAGGAAGCCCGCGCCATCGGCGAGGAGATCGAGGAGCTGCAGCGCAAGGGCGAGAAGCTCAACGAGATCGCGATTTTGGTGCGCGCCTCGTTCCAGATGCGCGAATTCGAGGATCGCTTCGTCACCCTCGGCCTGCCCTATCGCGTGATCGGCGGCCCGAGATTCTACGAGCGCGCCGAAATCCGCGACGCGCTGGCTTATCTGCGGGTGATCAGCTCGGCCGCCGACGACCTCGCCTTCGAGCGCATCGTCAACGTGCCCAAGCGCGGTCTCGGCGACGCCACGGTGCAGATGCTGCACGACCACGCCCGCAAGCGCCGCATTCCGCTGTTCGAGGCCGCGCGCGCCGTGATCGAGACCGACGAGCTGAAGCCGAAGGCGCGCGGCGCCCTGCGCGATTTATTGGCGAGTTTCGACCGCTGGCGCGCGCAAGCGCGAGGTGACCTCGCACACCGAGCTTGCCGAAATCGTGCTCGACGAAAGCGGCTACACTGAGATGTGGCAGAAGGACCGCTCGGCGGATGCCGCGGGCAGGCTCGACAACCTCAAGGAGCTGGTCCGCTCGATGGAGGAGTTCGAGAACCTGCAAGGATTCCTCGAGCACATTTCGCTGGTGATGGACCGCGACGGCGGCACCGAGGACGACGCGGTGTCGCTGATGACGCTGCATTCGGCCAAAGGGCTTGAGTTCGACAACGTGTTTCTGCCGGGCTGGGAGGAAGGCCTGTTTCCGAGCCAGCGCACGCTCGACGAACAGGGCCGCGCGGGGCTGGAAGAAGAGCGGCGGCTCGCCCATGTCGGCCTGACCCGCGCCCGCCGCCGCGCCAAACTCTACTTCGCCACCAACCGGCGCATTCACGGCACCTGGTCGACCACCATTCCATCGCGCTTCCTCGACGAGTTGCCGGCGCACAATGTCGAGATCACCGAATCCAAGGGCGGCTCGGGCTGGGGCGGCACCAGCGGCTACGGCCCCTCGCGCTTCGACAATGTAGAATCCTTCGGATCGAGCTATGCGACGCCGGGCTGGCAGCGCGCGCAGGCCAACCGCGCACGCGGCCAAGGCGGACGCCGCGGCGGCTTCGATGAAGGCCAGTCGGAATTTACGGATAGCTCGCCTTCGCGAAGCGATTCTTCCTCACGCCGTGACGGCTTCTCGCGCGCCAAGCGCGCGCCGATGGTGATCGAAGGCGAACTGGTCGCCAAATCCACCGGCACCACCTCGGAATTCAATCTCGACGACCGGGTGTTTCACCAGAAATTCGGCTACGGCCATGTGGTGAAGATCGACGGCAACAAGCTCACCATCGCCTTCGAGAAGGCCGGCGAGAAGAAAGTGGTCGATAGTTTCGTCGAGCGGGCGTGAGCCGACCACCCATCTGACCGATCCGCCAATCCTTAACCGTTCGTTACGCACGTGACAGCATTGCTGTCCAACTGCCACGCAGCATCCAGCGGCATTGCTTGCGAAAACTAACGAAAACCGCGGCATTTGAGCGAATTTTGACCGACAATACTTCGCGGCCAAATTTACCGAAAACTTGCGCGTGAACTGTATCATCCCGGGCAGAAAATCCTTTGTCGGCAATTTAATTGCCATTTAAGGCTGCCCAGATGAGTTTGCAGTTCAAGACTGTGAAGAAAAGCGAGAACAAGTCGTTTCTGCGCGATCTCGACGAGGCGGTCTCGCGCGGGTCACCGGAGAGCCGCGCGCGGGCGCTGTGGCACACCACCGATCTGATGATCGCCGGCAGCTTCAGCGACGACGAGATCTGGACCTTCGGCGAAGTCGTGACGCGGCTGGCCGAGGAGATCGAGGTCGCGGCCCGCGCGCAATTGTCCGAGCGGCTGGCCCGCTTCGACCGCGCGCCCGTCAACATCATCCACAAGCTTGCCTTCGACGACGCGATCGAGGTCGCGGGTCCCGTGCTGCGGGAATCCAAGCAGCTCGAAAGCTACGCGCTGGTGGCCAATGTCTGCACCAAGAGCCAGGCCCACATGCTCTCGATCTCGAAACGCGACAAGCTCGAGGAGCGGGTGACGGACGAGCTGGTGACGCGCGGCAACCAGGAAGTCGTCAAATCGGTCGCGAGCAACAACGGCGCGCGTTTTTCCGACTTCGGCTTCCTGCACATGATCAAGCGCGCCGAAGACGATTCGATTCTCGCCGAGCAGCTCGGTCTGCGCAAGGATATTCCCCGACACGTTTTCCAGCAGCTGATCGCCAAGGCCACCAGCGACGTGACGAAGCGGCTGGAACGCGAACGGCCGGACATGGCCCGGCAGATCCAGTCGCAGGTGACCGACCTTGCGGGCGAGCTGCAGTCGAAATTCGGCCCGGTGTCGCGAAGCCACTTCGTCGCGAAGCGGGTGGTGTCGACGCAGCACCGGCTGGGCAATCTGAACGAGAACAGCATATCGACCTACGCGCGGTCCCACCGCCTCGAGGAGGTCACGATCGGACTGTCGCTGTTGTGCTCGCTGCCCGGCGACGTGATCGAGCGCGCGGTGCTCGACAAGAACCGGGAGACGCTCCTGATCCTTTGCAAGGCGCTCGACTTCTCCTGGGACACGACCATGGCGCTGTTGTTCCTCGGCGCCAAGGATCACCGCATCACCGCAAACGATCTCAGAGATCTGGAAAGCGAGTACAGCCGTCTCAACATCGAGACGTCGCGCAGCGTTCTGGAATTCTATCAGACCCGCAAAAACGGCGGGGCGATGGATATGGGCGCGATGCGGCAAGCTGCGCTCGCCACGTCATAAGGGGAAACGTCAGCCATGAACGCGATCGTATTCGGCAAGACCGTGCCGGCCTTTGGCCGCGCCGCGCCCCAGAGCTTCGGCAGGAAGGGCGGCGATACGGCAAACCAGGATGCTGGACTATCGAAGCAGGATGGCGGCGCGCTGGATACGGCCCGCACCGTGCTCGAGGCCGCGACCGACCTGAGGGATGAGGCGACGGCCGAAATCTGCCGGCGGGTCATCGAAGCCAGCATGAACGGCAGGCAGCCCTCGATGTCGGACCTGCGCATCATCAACAATTATTTCGGCTGATCCCGCCTCGCGGAAGACTGTTCCACTACTTTTCGCCGAGAACTTCCCCGAACAACACCCAGGACTTCCCGTCAAACCGCGCCATCTGAATCTGCCGGATCGGCGTGACGTTTTGCGGATCGGTATGGATCGTGATGCCCGGAAGCAGCATCGGCAGCGCCACGCCGTTCAGCGATTTTGTCTGCTTGAGGATGTTGTCGCGGGAAAGATCATCTCCACAATTGCGAAGCACGGTGGCCATGATCTGCGCGGCGGTATAGCCCTGCACATTGTATAGATCGCCGGTACTGGCATTCGGCTGGTATTTCCTCATCCACGCAAACCAGTCGTCGAGCGCGGGGTCGTTCGCCCAGCGCGCGTCGTTGGGGTCCTTGAGATAAAGCCCGGTCACCACGCCGATCGCGTTCTCGATACCGGCGGGCTCCAGCACCGCGGAGAACGAGTTCGAGACCGACGGCAGGACGATCAGCGGCTTCCAGCCCATGCTCGCCGCCTTCTTGATCGCTTGCGCCGCGAATTTCGGCGTCGCTTCGGCGAAAAAAACATTCGCGCCGGATTCCCGCATGGTGACCATCTGCGAATCGATGGTCGGATCGGCGGTAAGGTATGTCGTCTCGGAGACGAGTTGATCGACATGCTCGCCCAGCCCCGCCTTGAATCCCCGGACGTAATCCTTGCCCGCGTCCTCGTTCGGCGCAATCACCGCGATCCTGGCATCGGGGCGGGTTTGCAGGATGTATTCGGCGTAGAGGCGACCCTCCAGCTCGTAAGTGGGATTGAAGCCGACCGTCCATGGAAAATGTTCGGGGTCGTTCCATCGCGTCGCACCGGATGAGACGAAAAGCTGGGGCACGCGCTTGGCGTTGAGATATTTCTGCACCGAGATATTCGGCGCGGTGCCGACCGAGCTGAACATCGCCAGCACGTCCTCTTGCTCGACCAACTTGCGGGTCTGCTCGACGGTCTTGGCGGGGGAGTAGGCGTCGTCGAGCGTCAGAAACTCGATTTTGCGCCCGTCGATGCCGCCTTGGTCGTTGAGCATCTGAAAGTAGGCGGCTTCCGCGCGTCGATGGTGCCGTAGGCGGAAGCCGGCCCGCTATAGGGCGCGGTGTTGCCGAGCTTGATGGTGTTTTCGGCCGCGACCGCAGTTCCGGCCGATATCGAGAGCGATGCTGCGAGCAGCGAAGCCGCCCAGAATTGATTGGGAGATGATAGTGAGGATGACAAGATCCTGGCGCCCCTCTGTGGCCGTCGTTTTATTTTGTCCCGAGCGACAGCATATTTTGATTGGCGGCCAACCGGCAATCGCGGAAAATGCAACGCTGTTCGTCGTCTCCACAGGTTTTGAAAAGCCGGCGGCAGACCGATTGCGCAATCCTGCTTGCATTCCTATCTGTTTAGCCCCTCTCCTTTCACCTTTTCCCCGTCAGGCTCCCTAGAAACCCGCCAAAAAACGCAAATGGCTTCCATCATTTCCGTCTCGAATCTGTCCAAGACCTATGGCTCCGGTTTCAAGGCGCTGGACAATATCAATCTGGAGATTGCGCGCGGCGAGATTTTCGCGCTGCTTGGGCCGAACGGCGCCGGCAAGACCACGCTGATCAGCATCATCTGCGGGATCGCCAATTTGAGCGAAGGCCGTGTCACCGTCGGCGGCCACGACATCGCCAGCGAATATCGCGCCGCACGCGCGATGATTGGCCTCGTGCCGCAGGAACTGCACACCGACGCCTTCGAGTCGGTGTGGGGAACGGTGAGCTTCAGCCGCGGCCTGTTCGGCAAACCGAAAAACCCGGACCACATCGAGAAGGTCCTGAAGGACCTGTCGCTGTGGGACAAGAAGGACGCCAAGATCGTCACGCTGTCCGGCGGCATGAAACGCCGCGTGATGATCGCAAAAGCCCTGTCGCACGAGCCGCAGGTCCTGTTCCTCGACGAGCCGACCGCGGGCGTCGACGTCGAATTGCGCAAGGGCATGTGGGAAGTGGTGCGAACCCTGCAGGCTTCCGGCGTCACCATCATCCTGACCACGCATTACATCGGCGAGGCCGAGGAAATGGCCGACCGCGTCGGCGTCATCAACAAGGGCGAGATCATCCTGGTCGAGGACAAGGCGAAGCTGATGCAGAAGCTCGGGAGGAAACAGCTTACGCTGCATCTGCTGGGCAGGATCGATGCGATTCCGCCGGATCTTGCCGCCTACAATCTCGAACTGTCGAACGGCGGCTGCGAACTGACCTTCAGCTACGATACCAAGGGCGAGCGCACCGGGATCACCAGCCTGCTCGGCGATCTCCGCAACGCGGGCATCCGTTTCTCGGACCTCGAAACCACCCAGAGTTCGCTGGAGGATATTTTCGTATCGCTGGTGAGGCAGCCATGAATTTCAGGGCCGTCCGCGCCATCTACAAGTTCGAAATGTCGCGCACAATGCGCACGATCGTGCAAAGCATCGTTTCGCCGGTGGTTTCGACCTCGCTTTATTTCGTGGTGTTTGGTGCCGCGATCGGGTCCCGCATCACCTCGGTCGAAGGCGTCAGCTACGGCACCTTCATCGTGCCGGGGCTGGTGATGCTGTCGGTCCTGACGCAGAGCATCGCCAACGCCTCGTTCGGAATTTACTTTCCGAAATTCATCGGCACGATTTACGAAATCCTGTCGGCGCCGGTTTCCTATCTCGAGATCGTGCTCGGCTATGTCGGCGCCGCCGCGACCAAATCGATCGTGCTTGGCCTGATCATTCTGGCCACCGCCGGCCTGTTCGTGCCGCTGCATATCCATCATCCGCTGTGGATGTTTGTCTTCCTGGTGCTGACGGCGGTGACCTTCAGCCTGTTCGGTTTCATCATCGGCATCTGGGCGGACGGCTTTGAAAAGCTTCAGATGATCCCGATGCTGGTGGTGACGCCGCTGACCTTCCTCGGCGGCAGCTTCTACTCGGTGAACATGCTGCCGCCGGGCTGGCGCACGATCACGCTGCTCAATCCGGTGGTCTATCTGATCTCGGGCTTCCGCTGGAGCTTCTACGAAATCTCCGACGTCAGCGTCGCCTTGAGCTTCGGCATGACGCTGACCTTCCTCGCCATCTGCATGATCGTGGTGTGGTGGATCTTCAAGACCGGTTACCGGCTGAAGAATTGAAGGGAGAGAGCGCGTCATTCGGGGGCGCGCCTTAGCGCGAGCCCGGAATGACGGGGTTCCATCACCGATAGCAGTGGAAATGGTCGTAACGATCGTAGAAGCCACGGCAGCGATAACGACCCCTATAGGGAATTCCAAACACACCATCGACGGCACCCATAGCACCGCCGACGCCTGCTCCGACCGCCTCGCCAACCACCCCGCCGATGGGACCGGCGACCCGGTTACCCTCATAGGCACCTTCCTGCGCGCCGCGCACGATGCCCTGGGCATGTCCGGCGTGAGGGATCGCGAGCAAGGCGAGCGCGAGTGCCCCACCCGCAAGACGGAGCTTGGCGGACGAGCGGGCTGACAGCGTCGATGCCGCGATGTCGGTTAGCTTCATCGTATTCATCATATTCATTTCAATTCCTCATGGCCGAGCACTATCGGGCCGACAGGGCGGCCATCTGTAACGCCGCCGTGACCGAATGGTTGCGTGGTCGTCGGCAATTCGAGATACGCCCAGGCGGGAGTGCGAAAAAACGCGGCGCACGCCGGATTAGGCCCGATCTCCGCCATGTTCACGCCCGTCTGCACATCAACGATCCCTTGGGCACGCCACTGGAACCATTGCGGGATTTCGGGCATATTGGCTGTCGGGGGGACGGCGAGCGGCGCGGCAATCAAAGGCCGAGGAGGCCAAAGGTAAGATGCGTTCCTTCCTCATTGCTGTGACCGCTCTGATGCTGTTCGCCGCTGGCGCGGCGCAGGCCAACGTCTCCATCACCGTCGACAAGAATGCGCAGATGATGACGGTCGCGGTCGACGGCGTCGATCGCTACCACTGGCCGGTCTCGACCGGCAATCCGTCGCACGAGACGCCGAACGGCAGCTTCCGCACCTTCCGGATGGAAGAGGACCACTACTCCAAGGAATTCGACGACGCGCCGATGCCGCATTCGATCTTCTTCACCAAGATCGGCCATGCGATCCACGGCACGGATTCGGAAGGCCGGCTGGGCACGCCGGTGTCCCACGGCTGCGTCCGCCTGTCGCGCGCCAATGCGGCGACGCTTTATGCCCTGGTCGAGGAGCAAGGCGTGCTCAACACCACCGTGACGCTGACCGGCTCCGCTCAAATCGCGCTGGCGCGCAACCCGCGCCCGCGGCAAGACAATGTCGCGCGCCGCGATCCGGCCCCGCAATACGCGCCGCAATACAACGCGGTCGGCGAACCCGTCGCACTGGCGCCGCCGCAGAGCGCGCCGCCGCAGAGCGCGCCGCCGCAGACCGCGCCGCGCCAGATCGCACCGCAGGTCAGCGCGGACGACGACTACATCTATCCGGCCGATGGCAGTCCGGGGCGTTATCCTGCGCCGCGCAGCAGCCGGCGCGGCTATGACGGACAGGTCTACTACCAGCAGCAGCAGCAGCCGACTTACGATAACACGTACGGCAATCAATACACGCCGCAGACGCCGCGCTACCCGCAACGCGGCTTGTTCGGTTATCCGAACTGACGGTATCGGCTAGAGCTGGGCTGCGTCCTTCAAATCGCGCTTGATGGAATCCAGCAGCTTTTGCAGCGTATCGGTACTCTCGGCGCGCGCCGGCGGAAGTGGCGAGGGAGCCGGATCGGAGCCCTGCTCTGGATGGACGAAGTCTCCGTGCAATACGTCATCGTGGCGCTCCATCAGCCAAAGGACCACCCAGTAGCCGACCGCCAGCACAATCACGCAAAAAATACCGATCTCAAACATTTGCCGCGCCTGAAAGCGCCTATGATTTCAATCCCTTCCGAACAGGGTCAAGCCCCGTGCGGGTGGCCGCAAAAGCATTTGGCTACCGCTGTGGCCTTTGCGTCACGTCCAGGCTAGCGTCCCGCCTAGCGCCGTGCCAAGGCCCTGTGCAATTCGCCGACGGCGCGCGCGAGCTGATCGCGGTGCAGCATATCGTCTTTGGGAATGGCCGCGACGCTCTTGGCCAGTTCGCTCAGGATGCCAGCGAACAGGCCGAAGTTGATATGCATGTGGACCGATTTGCGAACGTCTTCGGCACCCGGCCGCTCGAGAACCAGCGTGAAACCGGCCGGATCCAGATGTGCCTCAAATCGCGAGGAGCCTTCAAACGTACCGACGTAGAGTTTGTCGGGATATTCGAGCGCAACCTCGGCCTTGTCCGGAATGGGCTTTGTCATTTTGCTCCCTCGTCAGGTCCAGGGAATCCTGACAGGAGCTGCTAGCGTTGGCTTTGCGGTAAATCATGGGGAACGTCGGGTGGCTTGCCCGTCCGGCGCGGCGCCTGGAGCCTTTCCGTTTCGATTGAATCGAAACGGGGCCCTAATTCTTTGATTTGACGCGTTTTGACGCGAACCGGTCTCCACCCCCCGGATCAAGTCCGAGGGCAGGCTTCGCTTGAAAACGCCTTAGCTTGCGCCCCTCAGCCTGCACGACGTGTTGCAGGTGACGCTGTTGCCCTTCATGCAGGCTTTGCACACCTCGACACACTGGCCAATCTTGCTTGCGTCATAGTTGGTGTAGTGTTGCGCGATGCACGCACGCTGCTCGCTGGTGTACTCTATTTCCCTCGAGCAGCCCGCAAGAGCGATCGCAAGCGCAATCCAGGAAAGGAGGCTTGGCAATGGCACGGCACGCTCTCCAAAGGCTCGTCGTCGAATGAGCCTGGCCCCCACTTCATCTGTGGGCCAGGATCTGCGGGCCAAGGCGCCCAACTCATGTCAACCCGTCAATCAGCCCAAACATTTCTGCCAAATCGTGTTCAAAATAAGCGCGTAAGACTGAAGGCCGTCACTGCGAACTGGGCAAAAAGAACCTAAGCCAGAGGCGCATGGTTACGCAATTCGCGGAACCTGGTGATGCCCCGACGCAAGGGGAGAAACACAATTTCCCCGGCCCTGACGCCCTCGGGTCTCGCTCAAGACGGCCGATAGAGCGGGCTCTTGAAGCGTGTTATGGTATGACAGCACATCCGAAAGTTCCTTCATAGCTCGGCGGCCACATGTCGACACCGGACGACTCGAACGCAGGCTTCTCTTCCCGGGGGCGGAGGAAGGGTTCACCTTTTCTGCTTCTGGCCGCCGGGCTGCTGATCTTCGCCGCCATCGCCGCCACCGGCTTTCTGCTGTTGCGGCCCACGACCTTGCGAATTGCGGTTGGGCCGCCGGGCAGCGACGACCAGAGATTGATTCAGGGGCTGGCGGAATCCTTCATGCGTGACAGCGGTCCGATTCGGCTCGCGGTGATTTCGACCGCCGGTCCGGTCGAGAGCGGTTCGCTTCTCGGCGCCGGTGACGCCGATCTGGCGGTGGTTCGCGCCGATGAGGAAATACCCAATGGCGCAGGCGCGGTCGCCATCCTGCGCAAGAACGTCGTGGTGCTATGGGCGCCTTCCGGCGCTCCGCGCAAGGGTTCGAAGAAGGACGCCAAATCGAAGATCAAGGAAATCAGCGATCTCGAGGGACATCGCGTCGGCGTAATCGGCCGAACCCCGGTCAACCTCACGCTGCTGCGCGTGATCCTCACTGAATCGGGGGTCAACCCCGACAAAGTCGCGATCTCCCAGTTCTCGATCACCCAGATCGTCGAGATGGTGCGCGATCCGTCGATCGATGCCTTCATGACGGTCGGCCCGCTCGACAGCAGAATCACGATCGAGGCCATCACCACCACGGCGCGCCTCCGAGGCGAGCCGACATTTCTCGCCATCGACGTATCGGAGGCGCTGGCGCACAAGCATCCGCTTTATGAATCGGAGGAGATTCCCGGAAGCTCCTTCACTTCGTCCCCCGCCCGGCCCGACGACACGGTCGAGACCGTCGGCGTCAACCATTTGATCGTGGCGCCGAAATCCCTGCCCGACAGTACGGTCGGCGCCTTTGCGCGGGCGCTGTTCACGGTGCGGCCCACGCTTGCCAAGGAAATTCCGGGCGCGGCCAAGATCGAGAAGCCGGACACCGACAAGGACGCCGCGATCCTCGCCCATCCGGGAGCAGCCGCCTATATCGACGGCACCGAACGGACATTCCTCGACAAATACAGCGACTACATCTGGGGCGCGATACTGCTGCTTTCCGTGCTCGGTTCGGGCGGCGCGTGGTTGCGCCACTATCTCATGCGCGACGAACGCCGGCTCAACACCGAGCACCGCGACAAGCTGCTGGCTGCGATTGCGCAGGTGCGGAAGATCGATTCCATCGAGGAATTGGACGCGTTGCAGCGCGAGGCCGACGACATTCTTCGCGAAACGTTGGGCTGCTACGATGACGGCGCGATTGAGGAAGGGGATCTGGCCGCCTACCACCTCGTGCTCGAACAGTTTCATAATGCGGTCGTTGACCGGCGGTCCGTGATCGGCGCCGCCGGCGCGGCCGATTTGCCGCGCATGCGCGCGCGATAGGCCGGCATCAAAGAGTTCTAGATCATGATCCGATTAGATTGAATCGGATCATGATCTCATCTCTTTGTTTGAGCATGATCTTTTCGGAAAACCGGCCTCCACTTTTCCGGATCATGCTCTAGAACCCGAGCGAAATGATTCGGCGAACGATCCCGCCGATGCCGACGTAATGGTGCCGCCGGTTATGTCTGGTCGTGGTTTCGTCGGACGACGCCTCGGACCGGCCCGGTCCGATGGCTTCAAACTGCGCCTTCTGCTCGTCGGTCAAGTTCTCGTAGAGATCGTCGACCGCCGCCTTCACGATCTTGACCGCTCGCAGCATGGTGTCGAGCCGCTTGCCGGAGGCGGCGAGGCGCGCCGGCGGTGTCAACGCGTCGCCGGGCGCGCAGGAGTTTTTGAGCATATCCGCGGCCCTGGCGCTAGCGTCCTTGAGGTTGGCGAGACTGGCGCGCTGCGCTTCGTTCGGATGCAACCGCGCCTCGATTTCGGCGGTCGGCCAATCCGTCACGCCGGGCGAATTGCCGCAATCCTGGGTGAGCGAACCCTCGGCGGTCGGGCCGGCGCGGCGTTCATCCTCGCCAAGCGCGGTCAGCCGTGATTTCTGTTCGTCCGTGAGCAATTCCCAGAAATGATCCATCGGCGACTGCACGATTTTGACCGCCGCGATCATCGCTTCGAGGCGCGTCTCCATGGTGGCGAGCCGGCCGGGCGCGGTCAACGCGATGTGGGTCGGACACGTCGCCCTGATGGTTTGCGAGGCCTTCAGCGTCGCATTGGCCAGGTCGTCGAGCGCCTTGCGTTGGGCGTCGTTGGGTTGAATCGCCTGGTCGATTTGATCGATCGGCACGCCCGCGATATCGCGGCTGTCCTCGCCGCACATTTGCGACAATTCGTCCGGCGCTTGATTTGCCGCCGCCGATGGAGCCTGCGCCGCGCTGCCAGAATAACCGCCGCCCGACGGCAGATACCCACTCAGGTCGTCGTAGCCGTAAGGCGCGAAGATGCCGGCATAGATGTCGCCATAGCCGTAGCCCCAGAATGAGGGATCATAACCCCATAACGAATAATCATAGATGTCGTAAGCAGCGAACGGCCAGAACAGCGGACCGACCCAGCCGTATCCGCCATTGAAATGCCGCCCAAACTCGCCACGCCGACCCCGATCACGACCCCGGTCATGCATTCCGGCCATCGCCGCGGTGGCTGCGATCCGTGCGCGATTGCCCGGATTTCGCAAAGCTGCGCGGTTGTGCAAGGCACCCGCAACCGCGTGCGAATGCAGCGCGTTGTTAACCGATCGCGACCTGACGCTGGCATTCCGGCCAGCCAGATTACTGGCCGAATTGCGGAGCGACGAGCGATTGGCGCTGAAGTTCGAGCGCCCGGCCGACCCGGAAATCGCGGAACGGCCGCCGAAATTCCGCGCGCCGCCGGCGAAGCGTCCCCCACCGCCGCGGAAGCCGCCGATGCGTGCGCCGCCGAAATGGCCGCCACCGAAATGCCCACCACCACCAAAGTGACCACCGCCACCAAAATGACCGCCACCGCCACCAAAATGACCGCCGCCGCCGCCATGGCCGCCGCCACCACCATGCCCACCGCCGCCTCCGCCGCGGCCGGCATACGCCGCGCCCGTAAGCGCGAGCGAGAGAGCAATCACCGAAAGGAATTTGAGCTTTGACACGGCAACCTCCTCCAGCGTCCAAGCCTTGCCTCCAGGTCGAAAGCGGCACACTTGGGACAACCCTGGCGCGACAACGCCGCGACAAAACCCGCAGTTCCCGCATTAACGCGAATTTATGGAGAGTTGACCGCGTTCATGCCCTGGGGAGGATCATTGTTCGCCGTCGCGCAGCCGCCGGTACACCGCGCCAAGCACGTTGGAGTAGTCGTCGGTCCAGACCCGCTGCTTCTCGTCGGCTTCGGTCTCCGTCCACTGCTCCGATGAGGCGAGCTTGCCGATGTCGGCCTCCTCGCGCGCCGAGACCACGACCGTGGTCGAGAAGATGTACTCGCCGTCGCGCCCGGAATCCTCGCTGTAGACCCAGCTCTTGAGATCGTTGGCTTCGGCAATGCCGACCACGACGCTCGACAATTCCAGATGCCGGTTGGAGACATGCATCAGCACTGCGCCCTGCGGCGCGAGCTTGTCCTTGTAGATCTTCATCGCCTCTTTTGTGGCGAGATGGATCGGGATCGCGTCGGACGAATAGGCGTCGACGATGATCAGATCGTAGATGCCGTCGGGCTCGCGGGCGAAGGTCAGCCGCGCGTCGCCCATCACCGGCTTCAGATCCGGTTCGCAAGCTTTGATATAGGTGAAATATCTGGGATCGCGCGCGGTATCGACCATCGATTGGTCGATCTCGAAGAACTTCCAGTTCTCGCCGGGCTCGGAGGCGCAGGCCAGCGTGCCGGAGCCAAGCCCGATCACCGCGACGCGAAGCGGCCGCGCCCTTGCGCTCGCGGATCGCCGTGATCGCCTGACCGATGCCGCCGTCTTTGTGATAATAGGTGATCGGTTCGGGCCGCCCGGAAATCGGCGTGCCGTCGTCATTCTGGAATTTCTCGGCGCCGTGGATCGTGGTGCCGTGCATCAGCACGTGAAACTGGCCGTGCGGCGTCACCACGATCTTGTGGACGCCGAAGAAACTGCGCACGGTCTCCACCCGCCCTTCATCCGCCGGATAGACACGGATCAGGACCAGCGCCAGCGTCGCGATCGCGGCGAGCTTCCAGCGCTCCGCATTGAGCACGAGCGCCAGCAACATGCCGGTGGCCGCGACCGCGCCGGCCACATAGACCCGTTGCTCCTCGAGCCAGTCGAAAATCTCACCCGTGCCGAACGACGGCGCGATCAGAGCGACCGCAAGCACGAGCGAGCACCGGCCAGTACCAGCGGCTCCAGCGCGGCCATCGCTCCGCGGCGGGCGGGCGGCACAACGCCGCGAGCACCAGCAGGATCGGGTATTCGGCCACCCAGGAAAACGCGTAAGGCGCGATCAACCCGGCGAACAGTCCGCCGACCATGCCGCCGAACGACAGCGCGACATAGAAGCCGGTGAGATATTTCGCGGCAGGTCGCGTGCGCGCCAGTTCGCCGTGGCAGGCCATCGCAATGACAAAGAAGCAGACCTGATGGCCGCCGAGCGTCAGCAGCAAATTCTGTTCGCCGCCGATCGCGAGCAGCACGATGACGCCTGCGATCGCCACCGGTTGCACCATCAGCATCCATTTGTGCGGCAACAACGGACGCGACTGGAACACCAGCACCCAGGTCAAGAGATAAAGCGACAGCGGCAGCACCCACAGCAATGGCGCGGCGGCGACGTCGGTGGAAATATGCGCGGTCACCGCGATCAACAGGCCCGACGGCACCGCGGCGAGAAAGATCCAGCGCGCGCGCAAGCCGATAGGCGGCGCCGGCGCTTCGCTGTCCACCGCAAGCGTATCGACCGCGGCTGACGCCGGCGAACGCAGAAGCAGCACGCCGCACGCGGCGATCAGCACGATCAGCAGGCCGTAGCCGCCGGTCCAGATCAGGTTTTGCGTGCGCAGCGTGAACATCGGCTCCAGCAGCACCGGATAGGACAACAGCGCGAGGAAACTGCCGATATTGGAGGAGGCATAGAGAAAGTAGGGATCGGGACCGTTGGGATGGCCGGTGCGGACGAACCAGGCCTGCAGCAGCGGGTTGTTCGCCGCGAGCGCGAAGAACGGCAGGCCGATCGAGACCGCGAACAGGCCGAGCAGCCAGAACGCGTAGCCGCTAGTTGGCGGCTCGCCCCACCCGCCCGCGATCGACAGCGGCAGCGTGAACAGCGCGACCGCCAGAAGCACCAGATGCACCGCGACCGGAATGGTGCGGCTGCGGCAGCCGCATCAGATAATGCGCATAGGCATAGCCCGCGAGCAGCAGCGACTGGAAGAACACCATCGCCACCGACCACACCGCCGGCGAGCCGCCGAGCCGCGGCAGCACCATTTTCGTGAACAGCGGCTGCACCGAAAACAACAGCAGCGCGCTGACAAAGATCGCGGCGGTATAGACCATCAGCACCAGCCGGTTTCGGCCCGCGGATTGGTCCGCTTCCAGCGATGGATCAGGCAGCTTCATGAGAACTCCGGCCAGGCGTTTTTTGGGATGAAACGCAATCGACAAGGGCAGCCGGCGGGCGCCGGGCGCGGCAATGGAGCACAGCGCAATGGACCCGGCAATGCCGACCGCGGCAGCAAATCCGTGACTTCCTGCTGTGCCAATGTTCACATCTTCGCTAAGGAGGTGCTGAAGCGGCGAGCCATTGAATTCGTCGTTCCGGGGCCTGCCGCAGGCAGGAACCCGGAACCTCGAAATTGTCTTGCGCTCTTCAACCACCTCGAGATTCCCTGATGTGCGATTGCACATCTGGGTCGGGTGCTGACGCACCATCCCGGAATGACGGAATAACCCTGAAGCGCGCATGAACGAAACGGACGTCATCATCATCGGCGCTGGCCACAACGGCCTCACTTGCGCGGCCTATCTTGCGCTTGCCGGTTTGCGCGTGAAGGTGGTCGAGCGCCGCAAGGTGGCCGGCGGCGCGGCGGTCACCGAGGAGTTTCATCCGGGTTTTCGCAATTCGGTCGCCGCCTACACGGTGAGCCTGCTCAACCCGAAAGTCATTTCGGATCTGAAACTGGCCGAGCACGGCTTGCGGATCGTCGAGCGCCGCGCGCAGAATTTCTTGCCCGCCCCCGACGGCAGCTATCTCCTCACCGGCGAAGGCCGCACCCGCCAGTCGCTTGCAAGCTTCAGCGAACGCGACGCCGCCCGGTTTGATGACTTCAACCGGAGGCTCGAAGAGATCGCCGACGTACTGCGGGCCCTCGTGCTGCGCGCGCCACCGAACATCGTGGAAGGGTTCGGCGCGCGCGCGATCCGCGAGAGTTTTAACGCGATCGGTACCGCCAGGCTCCTGCGGGCATTTGTCGCTGGAGCAGCAGCGCGCGCTGCTCGACCTGTTTACCCGATCGGCCGGCGAGATGCTCGACGAGACATTCGAGAGCGATCTGGTGAAGGCGCTGTTCGGCTTCGACGCCATCGTCGGCAATTATGCGAGCCCTTACGCGGCGGGCTCGGCCTACGTGATGCTGCACCACGCCTTCGGCGAGGTGAACGGCAAGAAGGGCGTCTGGGGCCACGCCATCGGCGGCATGGGCGCGATCACACAGGCAATGGCGCGCGCGGCAAAAGAAGCCGGCGCCGAGATCGCGCTTGAAGCTGGCGTCCGCGAGGTGATCGTCGAGCGCGACCGCGCCGCGGGCGTCGTCCTCGACAATGGCGAGATGCTGCGCGCCCGATACATCGCCTCAAGCGTCAACCCAAAACTCCTATATACGCGGCTCGTGCCGGCCGATGCACTGCCTGCCGATTTTCTCGCGCGCATCAAGAACTGGCGCAACGGCTCCGGCACCTTCCGGATGAATGTGGCGCTCAGCGCCCTGCCCTCGTTCACGGCGCTGCCGGGCGCGGGCGATCACCTCACCGCCGGCATCATCATCGCGCCGAGTTTCGACTATATGGACCGCGCCTGGCAGGACGCCCGCAACGACGGCTGGAGCCGCGAGCCCGTGGTCGAGGTGCTGATCCCCTCGACGCTGGACGACACGCTTTGTCCGCCGGGGCAGCATGTCGCGAGCCTGTTCTGCCAGCACGTCGCGCCGGAATTGCCTTCGAGGAAAATCCTGGGACGATCATCGCGAGGAAGTCGCCGATCTCATGATAACGACCGTGGACAAATACGCGCCGGGTTTCGCGGCGAGCGTGATCGGGTAAGCAAATCCTCTCGCCGCTCGATCTCGAGCGGCAATTCGGCTTGCTCGGCGGCGACATCTTCCACGGCGCGCTGACGCTGAACCAACTGTTCTCCGCACGCCCCATGCTCGGCCACGCCGATTACCGCGGGCCGCTGAAGGGACTCTATCATTGCGGCAGCGGCGCCCATCCCGGCGGCGGCGTCACCGGCGCCCCCGGCCACAACGCCGCCCGCGTGATCCTCAGGGATCATCGGGCGCTGTTTGGGTGAACAGCAAAATCGGTTGACGAGCCGGTGGAAGGCTTGTGGAAAACCGGTGGATGAGCTGGGGAAATCCGGTGGTATCAACTTGAAATTTCGACGAGATCGCTTTGTCCCGTCACACTCATCAATCCAGCTCGAACGCCTCGCGATAATCCCGCTTCAGCGCGGAATCCTGCTCTTCTTTCCGCAAGTAACAATTGCCGATCGCGAGCACCTCGATGTCGCTGCCCATGAAGCAGCGGAAGGCGTCTTCCGGTGTGCACACGATCGGCTCGCCGCGGATGTTGAAACTAGTGTTGACCAGCACGGGGCAGCCCGTCTGCTGCTTGAAGGCCTTGAGCAGCGCGTGGAAGCGCGGGTTGGTGTCCGCGTGCACGGTCTGGATCCGCGCGGAATAATCGACATGCGTGACCGCCGGAACTTCCGAGCGGGAAACGTTGAGCTTGTCGATCCCGAACAGGCGCTGCTCCTCGTTGGTCATCGCGCGGCGGCGGCGTGCGACGACATTGGCGACCAGGAGCATGTAGGGACTGTCCTCGTCGAGTTCGAACCAGTCGGCGACGTCCTCGCGCAGGATCGCCGGCGCGAAGGGGCGAAAACTCTCGCGGAACTTGACCCGCAGATTGAGCGATTTCTGCATCGCTGCCGATCTGGGATCGCCGAGGATCGAGCGCGCGCCGAGCGCGCGAGGGCCGAATTCCATCCGGCCCTGAAACCAGCCCACGGCCTTTTCGTCCGCCAAAGCTTTCACCGTGCGCGAAATCAAATCCTGATCGTCGAGCACGGCGAACCGCGCGCCAGCTTTTTTCAGGCGGCTTTCGATATCATCCTGCGTATACGACGGCCCGAGATAGGCGCCGGACATGCTGTCGGCCGCGCCGTTCAATTGCCGGGTTGCGCCGTTGAACTGATAATGCGCCGCGAGCGCCGCGCCCACCGCGCCGCCGGCGTCTCCCGCCGCGGGCTGAATCCAGATGCGCTCAAAATTTTTCTCGCGCAGGATTTTTCCGTTGGCCACGCAATTGAGCGCCACGCCGCCGGCGAGGCACAGATTGGCGGCGCCGGTTTCCTTCGCGAGACTTCGCGATAGCCGCAGCACGATTTCCTCGGTCGCCTTCTGGATCGAGGCGGCAAGATCCATGTGGCGTTGATCCAGCAATTGCTCCGGCTTCCTCGGCTCGCCGCCGAACAGATCGTGGAAGCGCCCGTTGGTCATCGTCAGCCCGGTGCAGTAGTTGAAATAGCCGAGATCGAGGCGATAGGAACCGTCGTCCTTGAGATCGACCAGGGAATCGAAAATCTTCTCGACATATTTCGGCTCGCCATAGGGCGCGAGCCCCATCACCTTGTATTCGCCGGAGTTGACCTTGAACCCGGTGTAATAGGTGAAGGCGGAGTACAAGAGCCCGATCGAATGCGGGAATTGAATCTCGCGCGTGATCTCGAGCGCATTGCCCCGGCCCATCCCGGACGAGGTGGTGGTCCATTCGCCGACGCCGTCGAGCGTGAGCACGGCGGCCTGTTCGAACGGCGAGGCAAAGAACGCCGACGCCGCGTGGCTCTGATGGTGGTCGGTGAACAACAGCCGCGCTTCCCAATCGATGTCGGGATCGATTTCGGCGAGGCTCTGCCGCAACAGGCGCTTCTGGAACAGTTTTTCCTTCAGCCATAGCGGGATCGCCAGGCGAAACGACGGGAAGCCTGCGGGCGCGAAGGCGAGGTAAGTCTCAAGCAGCCGCTCGAACTTGATGAAGGGCTTTTCGTAGAACACGACGTGGTCGAGATCGCCCGCTCTTATCCCGGCCTGATCGAGGCAATAGCGGATGGCATGGAGCGGGAATCCCGGATCGTGCTTGGTGCGCGTGAAGCGCTCCTCTTGGGCGGCGGCCGCGATGCGCCCGTCGACCAACAGGGCGGCGGCGCTGTCGTGATAGAACGCGGAGATGCCGAGGATGCGCGAGGGCATCAGAACAGCGTGTAGATGAAGGGCGCGACCGCGGAGCCCTTGGCCAGGATCAAGAGCGCGCCGAACACGAACATCATGAGAAAGACCGGCATCAGCCAGTATTTCTTCCGGACGCGGAGGAACGCAAAGAATTCACGCAGGAACGACATCATCCCTCTTCAGAACTGCTGACGCATCTTAGAACTGCTGACGCATGGCTTCCGGCAGCGGCCGGTCGTCGGACCGCGCAATCCAGTAGCTGCGGGCCGCCTTGTCGAATTTGAGCCGCAGCGGGTCCTTGCCGAGCGCGCGCATCAGAAGGCCGATCGGTGCGATGACGACGAAGAACAGGAACACCATGATGACCGGATTGACGATCCGGTGCAGCAACAGGCCAAACCTCAGCCAGAGGTCATTGAGGCGCGAGAGAGCCGCCGGCCGCAAAAGCGCGCATCCGATCAGCGCGGCGGCGAGCGCGCCCCACACAAAACCCCAGTTCGAGCCGTGAATCGATTTCCACACCCCGATTACGCCGAGGATCGCGCCGATCGTCAGCCCGAACTTGCGGTCGCTCGGACCGGTGGTCCGGTCGTCGCGCCTCAAATCCTCGTGCAAAGTACCGCTTGCCACCGCCTGCCCCTCGTTGATGGTCCATCACTGGAAATTTGCCCGGCAAAAGCAAGCCCTGTTTTGTCCGGCGGGAACCTGGCGCTAGCGGGACACTCCTGATCGGTGCCGTAGGCCCGAGATGCCGGCATTGACGATCTGATGGCTGGCAATACGGCTTCGCAACAGGTCGGTGAAGCGCTCGCCGACCTCGGAATCCACCCCCCAGACAAAGGAGTCGCCGAGAAACAGCATCCGCGGCCGGCCGTCGCGCTGGAATTCGATGTCGCGGAAGCCGAGGCTGTTGTGCCGCGCGTGGATGGTACGGGCGGTGGTCACCACCGAGCTTGAATTGGGAACCGGCGCCCAGCCCAGTTCCGGGTCATAACGGTAGGTCAGCGAGCGCTCGCTGGTGCCTTCCCGCAATATCCTGAGATCGCCGACGCGCAGGGCAAGTTCCAGCGCAGTCAGCGTCGCAAGCGTTGTGAGTAACATGAAGGCGGCCGACCGCAGCGCCTGGCGGACCCGGTCACGCGTGAGGGGGGTGCTTCATTCAACCCTGGAAAAAGGCGCATGCGAAACGGCCGGCAGGGAACAGCGCAGGGGGAAAACATCAGCGGCAACCATGACATAGCGGCGGGACGCCCGTAAACCTTTCACGCCCTGCCGATCTGTGGAAACAGACCGGCAAACCCCTGAACCAACGCGGTATGTCCCGGTGGACAGGGCTGGGGACAAACCTTGCCTTCGATGTGAACTCAGGGTGGTGTCTCCGTTTGAAAGGAACGAACCCATGGGGAAACTTGCGATCGTGGCGACCATCAAGACCCTTCCCGGCAAGCGCGAGGAATACCTGAGGCACCTGAAGGCTCACGCCCAGCGTTGTCTGGCAACCGAGCCGGGAACCCTGAAGTTCGAGATACTGGTGCCACGGGAGGAAGCCGATTCGGTCATGCTGTACGAGGTCTATGCAAGCCCGGAGGCCTTCGAGGCGCACTGGAACGGGCCATCCAAGCAGCAAGCCGAGCGGGACTTTACGGGGCTGAAGGTGAACGCCAGTGGCGTGCGCTGAGATCTCATCGGATGAGAGACCCCGAGCCGTCAGCGCAAACCGGTTCAATCGGCGTCGAGCGGAATTTTTCAAACATCCCGGATCGATTGAGCAGACAATTCAATGCGATCCATCGACAGATTCAATCAACGCCTCACGTGAGAAGCGCCGCTTCAAGAGTTTGATGAAGATCTTCAGCAAGAAGTTTGAGAACCACCGCCATGCCCTTGCACTGTTTTTTGTTTCCAACAAAATACGGGCAGGAAATTTGCGTCGTCGTGCGCGTGACTGAAACGCTGTGGTCGAAAACAACGCTACAAGAAAAAGATTACCGAAATCTCAAGCCGACACGGTAACAAGTTCCCTTCGCCCATCCTTCCGAACTCCCGATGACCACGACGCTCACCCCAAGCACCCACCGCGCCAGCTTCGCCATCGGCAATGAGCAAACGGCCAAACGCGTGGCGGATCTCCTGACCGAGAGTTTTTCCGAGGGCGAGGCCGCGATCGCCGCCTTCGAAGGGCCGGGCGGCCGCTGGGACATTGCCGTGCATTTTGGGCAAGCGCCCGATCAAGGCGCGATCCGCGAGCTGGTGGCGCTCGCCGCCGGCCGCGAGGTCGCAAACGCCGTCAGCTTCGACACATTGGAGGCAAAGGACTGGGTCAAGGCGACGCTTGAGGAACTGGTCCCGGTCCGCGCCGGGCGCTTCGTCGTCCACGGCCGGCATGACCGCTCAAGAGTGCCGCCCAACAAGCTCGGGATCGAGATCGAGGCGGCGCTTGCCTTCGGCACCGGCCATCACGGCACCACCCGCGGCTGCCTGATGCTGCTCGACCAGGTGCTGAAGGCCTGTTCACCCCGCAACGTGCTCGACCTCGGCACCGGTACCGGCGTGCTGGCGATCGGAGCCGCAAAGGCGCTGCACCGCAGGGTGCTGGCCAGCGACATCGATCCGCTCTCGGTCAGGGCCGCGGCCGGAAATGCCCGGCTCAACTCTGCCTGCGACCTCGTGGAGACGATCCGGGCCACCGGGTTCTCCGCGCCACAATTCGCCGAGCGCGGGCCCTTCGATCTGGTGCTGGCGAATATCCTGGCCAATCCGCTGCGGCAGATGGCAACGCCGATGGCCCGCAGTCTCTCGCCCGGCGCGCACGTCATCCTGTCCGGGTTATTGCCCCCGCAGGCGAGCGCCGTGATATCCGCCTACCGCGCGAGGGGGCTGGTGCTGCGACGGCACATCCGGATCGAAGGCTGGAGCAGCCTGTTGCTGCGCAAGGCGGGGTGAAGGTTGGTCATTCCGGGATGCGCGTAGCGCAGACCCGGAATCTCGAGTTTCTACGATGTGCAATTGCACATCGTAGTTCGATGTGGAGCCTGTCATCGGGCCGGCCATTCGGCGGTACCCGGTGGCATCGCCCCGGAACGACGTAATTCTAATCCGACGATTTCTTCTTGCGGGCGATGGCGCCCTCTTCCTTGATTTCTGCGCGCTTGACGCGGGCTTCGACGAAACGATCCAGCATCTGGACAATGACGCCGCGCTGTTTTTTGGCGGCGGGAGCATGCGGTCCGCGGCGGACCGGCGGCGAAATCTTCTCAAACGTAAAGACGGGCATCGGGAATCCCCTCGTCGTTGAGTTGAAACACCCCTGGATTTCCTCCGGAACCTCGTTTGACGACCGCTTTGGGCGGAGATCCCTGCAGACCCTCCTAACGCAGGTGCAGCAATTCAATCACAATAAATAGAGAATCGGAAGCAATTTGCGTCGATTGCGCGGTTCTCCACCTAATCCTAAGGTAGGCTGTCATGTTCGAAGCCCTCTTCCAGACCTTCGAGGAACCCGAGACCGGCGTCGCACTGACCGCGCGGCTATCCGCATTTCGCGAGGAATTGGCGCGACGCAACCTGACCGGGTTCGTGGTCCCTCGCGCCGATCAGCAGCAGAACGAATATGTTTCGCCATCGGAAGAGCGGCTGGCGTGGCTGACCGGCTTCACCGGCTCCGCCGGCCTTGCCATCGTGCTGGCCCGGGAGGCCGCCATCTTCGTCGATGGCCGCTATACGCTGCAGGCGGGAAAGCAGGTCGACGCCAAGGCCTGGCGCGTCGAGCCGCTGGTGGAGCCGCCACCCGAAACCTGGCTCGGCAAGCATTTGGTGGCCGGCGACCGCCTCGGGTTCGATCCGTGGCTGCACACGACGGCGGCCGCCGAGCGGCTCGCGGCCGCCTGCGCCAAGGCGGGCGCGGAGATGATCGCGGTCGACGGCAATCCGCTGGACGCGGTCTGGACCGAGCGCCCCGCCCCGCCGCTTGCGCCCGTCACCCTTCACGGCCAGCAATTCTCGGGCGAAGCGGAAAGCGAGAAGCTGGAGCGGATCGGCGCCGAGATCGCCAAGCTCGGCGTCGACGCGCTGGTGCTGTCGGATTCGCACGCGGTGGCGTGGACCTTCAACATCCGCGGCGGCGACGTCTCGCACACGCCACTGCCGCTGTCCTATGCGCTGGTGCCGAAAACCGGCCGCCCCACGCTGTTCATCGACCACCGCAAACTCTCCAACAGCGTCCGCGACCATCTCGAACAGGTGGCCGAGATCGCCGAGCCGGGCGCGCTGACGCCAAAACTCGACCGAGCTGGCGCGAGGCGGCGCCGCCATCGCGCTCGACAGCGCGACCGCGGCCGACGCCCTGAGCCGCCTGATTCAAACGGCCGGCGGCAAGCCGGTGCGCGGCAACGACCCTGTCAGCCTGCTCAAGGCGGTGAAGAACCCAACCGAGATCGCCGGCACCAGGACCGCGCACCGGCGCGACGCGGTGGCGCTTGCGCGCTTCCTCGCCTGGATCGACCGCGAGGCGCCAAGGGGCGCGCTGACCGAGATCGACGCGGTCGAGGCGCTGGAGACCTTCCGCCGCGAGACCGGCGCGCTCAAGGACGTTTCGTTCCCGACCATCTCCGGCACCGGCCCCAACGGCGCCATCGTGCATTACCGCGTCACCCGCAAGAGCAACCGGCGGATCTCGCCCGGCGATCTCCTCTTGATCGATTCCGGCGCGCAATATGAGGACGGCACCACCGACGTCACCCGCACCATCGCGATCGGCCAGCCGTCGCTGGAAATGTGCGACCGCTTCACCCGCGTGCTGCGCGGCCATATCGCGATCGCCCGCGCGCTGTTTCCCGAGGGCACCACCGGCGCGCAGCTCGATACGCTGGCGCGGCAATTCCTGTGGCAGGCCGGCGTCGATTTCGAACACGGCACCGGCCACGGCGTCGGCAGCTACCTCTCGGTGCACGAGGGACCGGCGCGAATTTCAAAGCTCGGCACCACGCCGCTCAAGCGCGGCATGATCCTGTCCAACGAGCCCGGCTACTACAAGACGGACGCCTTTGGCATCCGCATCGAGAATCTGGTGCTGGTTACAGGCACTGAGGTCCCCGGCGCCGAAAAGCCGGTCAACGCCTTCGAGACCCTGACGCTCGCGCAGATCGATCGCCGCCTGATCGATCTGAACATGCTCACCGGCGAGGAGCTGAACTGGGTCAATGAATATCACGAGCGGGTTCGCCACGAGGTGCGGCCCCATGTCGATGAAGCCACCAAAGTGTGGCTCGACGCCGCCACCGCGCCGCTGTCGCTGTAGCGCGCGGGATGCGGGGCACCGTCCTCGAGCCTAGAGCCTTTTCCGTTTCGATTGAATCGAAACGGGGCTCTAAATTTTTGATTTGACGCGTTTTCTTGACGCGAACCGGTCTCCACTTCGCTTGAAAACGCTTTAGCCGTGCTCATCAACGAAGCGCTGATTGAACGGTTGGAGGAGGAACAGTCGGGGATGCTGTGTGGGGGCGTCATTCCGGGATGGCGCGTAAGCGCCAGACCCGGAATCTCGAGATTCCGGGTTCGATGCTTCGCATCGCCCCGGAATGACGGACACGTTAGTCACTCCCCGACCAGCTTCAGCCACTCGTCCTCGGTCAGCACCTCGACGCCATGCTTCTTGGCTTCCGCGAGTTTTGAGCCGGCGCCGGGACCTGCGACGACATAATCAGTCTTCTTCGATACCGAGCCCGCGGCCTTGGCCCCCAATCGTTCGGCCATCGCCTTGGCTTCGTCGCGCGTCATCTTTTCCAGCGCGCCGGTGAAGACCACTGTCTTGCCGGCGATCTGCCGAATTGCTCTTCGGCTTCTCGGCATCGAGAATGGTGACTTCCCTGGTCAGCCGCTCGACGATGCCGCGGTTGTGGCTCTCGCCGAAATAGGCCTTGATGCTGGTGATCACGGTTTCGCCGATCTGGTCGAGCGCATCCATCTCGGCGATCGCCTCCTCGTCGTCCTTGCCGACCTTAAGACAGGCGTCGTGGAAGGCATGCCCACGAGCCATAGCCGCGCGCCAGCGCCAGCGCCGTGGTCTCGCCGACATGGCGCATGCCGAGCGCGTAGATGAACCGCTCCAGCGAAATCCGCCGCCGCTCCTCGATCGCAGCGAACAGATTGCGCACGGAGGTTTCGCCGTAACCTTCGATCTCCTCAAGCTTGAGCCGCGCGTTGCGCGTGGGCAGCGTGAAGATGTCGGCGGGCTCCTTCACCCAGCCCTGGTCAAAAAAGAATTCGATCTGCTTCTCGCCCAGCCCCTCGATGTCGAAGGCGCGGCGCGAGGCGAACAGCTTCAAATGCTCGATCTTCTGGTAGGGACAGGCGAACTCGCCGGTGCAGCGGGCGCGCGAGCCCTCCTCGCCGGTCGCGGTCTCCTCGCGCACGACCTCGGTGTGCAGCGGGCACGGGCATTTCTTCGGGAAGTGATAGGCCTTCGCGTCCTTTGGCCGCTTGTCGATCACGACATCGACGATTTGCGGAATCACGTCGCCGGCGCGCTGGACCACGACGGTATCGCCGATCCGGATGTCGCGGCCTTCGCGCAATTCCTCGCCGTCGCCGCCGATTCCGCGTATGTAATCCTCATTGTGCAGCGTGACGTTCTGCACGATGACGCCGCCGACGCCGACCGGCTCGAGCTTGCCGACCGGCGTGAACGAGCCGGTGCGCCCGACCTGGATCTCGATATCCCGCAGCACCGTGGTGGCGCGCTCGGCCGGGAATTTGTGCGCGATCGCCCAGCGCGGCGTACGCGAGACAAAGCCGAGCCGCTCCTGCCAGTCGAGCCGATCGACCTTGTAGACGACACCATCGATGTCGTAGTCGAGCCTTGAGCGCTGCTCCTCGATCTTGCGGTGAAACGCGATCAACTGCTCGACCGAGTGGCAGATTTTGGTCAGCGGGTTGGTCTTGAAGCCGCAATGTTCGAACCAGGTGATCATGCCGGACTGCGTATCATCCGGCATCGCGCTCATCTCGCCCCAGGCATAGGCAAAGAAGCCGAGCGGACGCGAGGCGGTGATGCATGGATCCTTCTGGCGCAGCGAGCCCGCCGCCGAATTGCGCGGATTGACGAAGATGGTGTCGCCTGCGGCCTTCTGCCGCTCGTTCAGCGCGAGGAACCCCTTCTTGGTCATGTAGACCTCGCCGCGCACCTCGCAGATTTCGGGCACTCTGCGGCCTTTGAGTTTCTTCGGCACGTCCTTGAGCGTGCGGATATTGGCGGTGACGTCCTCGCCCTCGGCGCCATCGCCGCGCGTCGCGGCGGTGACCAGCTCGCCGCCCTCATAGCGCAGCGACATCGAAAGCCCGTCGATCTTCGGCTCGGCGGAAAAATCGATCCGCTCGTCCTCGGAAAGTTTCAGAAAGCGGCGAATGCGGCCGACGAAGTCGTCGACGTCCTCTTCTGCAAAGGCGTTGTCGAGCGAAAGCATCGGCACCGCATGGCGGACCTTCCTGAATTTGCCCGAGGGCGCCGCGCCGATTTTCTGCGACGGCGATTCACCGGTGACAAATTCCGGAAATCTTTTCTCGATGGCATTGAAGCGCTTGCGAAGTGCGTCGTATTCGGCATCCGAAACCTTCGGCGCGTCTTCCTGGTAGTAGGCCCTGTCGTGACGCTCGATTTCAAGCGCCAGCCGCTTATGCTCGACCTTGGCCTGGGCCTTGGTGAGGGTCGGCGACGTCGGGAAGGGATATTTTTGTTGCTGCTTTGGCCATGGCCACTTGAATACGACGAAGTTCATTTCGAGAAAAGTGGGCGAGCCGCTTGACGTTCCCCGGATGCTGCGCAGCACGAAGTGATACGCTGCTGATCCGGGGTCCATATGGCCGATTGGACACAGGTCCCGGCTCTGCGGAGCAGCGCCCAAGCGTGTCGAAGACGCGCGTGAACGCGCTTGTGGCGCTGCACCGCGTCCGGGACACGAGAGACCTACGCCGTCGCGGCTTTGAGCAGTCGTTCCGCCGCCGCCCTTGCCTCGGCGGTGATCTCGGCGCCGGCCAGCATGCGGGCGATTTCCTCGCGGCGGTGATCGGCGGCCAGCGCATTGACGCGGGTGGCGACGCGCTTGCCCTTGTCGAGCGCATCCTTCGAAATCAACAAATGCTGGTCGGCGCGGGCAGCGACCTGCGGCGCGTGCGTCACCGCCATCACCTGGACCTTGGAGGCCAGCCGCGCCAGCCGGGCGCCGATCGCGTCCGCCACCGCGCCGCCGACGCCGGTGTCGATCTCGTCGAACACCAAGGTGGGCGCCGAACCGCGGTCGGACAGCACGACCTTGAGCGCCAGCAGAAATCGCGACAGCTCGCCGCCGGAGGCGACCTTCATCAGCGGTCCCGGCCTCGTGCCGGGATTGGTCTGGACCCAGAACTCGACGCGGTCATAGCCTTGCGGCCCCGGCGATTTCGCATCGGATTCAACCTGTGTCGTGAATTTGGCGCGTTCGAGTTTCAGCGGCGCGAGTTCGGCGTTGACCGCTTTGTTGAGTTTTTCGGCTGATTTCACCCGCGCGGCGGAAAGTTTGGCGGCGGCGGCGGCGTAGCGTCGGTCGGCCTCGGCGGCAGCTTCCTCCAGCTTCTTCAGCTGATCGGCGCCGGCGTCGATCAGCGCCACGTCGGCGGCGTATTTCGCGGCGAGCGCGGCAAGGCCATCAACCGGCGTCGAATATTTGCGCGAGGCCGCGCGCAAGCGCAAACAGCCGTTCCTCGATGCGTTCGAGTTCGGCGGGGTCGAAGTCGGCCGCGATCAGCGCGGCGGCCAGATGCTGGTCGGCCTCCTCCAGCGCGTTGATGGCGGCATCGATCGCCTTCACCGCGGGTTCGACCAGATGCGGCGAATTGGCCGCCCGCCGTTCCAGCCGCCGAACCGCCGCCGACAGCGTCGCCACCGGCGAATGATCGCCGCCGACGGCTTGCTGCGCCTCGCGCAGATCGGCCGAGATCTTCTCGCCCTGCCATCATGGCCGTGCGGCGCTCGGCAAGCGCGGTCTCCTCGCCATCCCTGGGCGCAAGCTTCTTCAATTCGTCGGAGGCATGCCGCAGATAGTCCGCCTCGCGCGCTGCGCGCTCCATGCCGGCGCGATGCTCCTCCAGCACCGCATTGGCGGCGCGCCTTGCGTCCCAGAGCGCTTCCAGCGCCGCGACGTCCTTTTCGAGGCCGGCAAAAGCGTCGAGCAGGCGCCGGTGGGTCGAGGCATCGACCAGCGCGCGCTCGTCATGCTGGCCGTGGATTTCGACCAGGGCTGAACCCACCGCCTTCAGGGTCTGCACGCTGATCGCCTGATCGTTGATGAAGGCGCGGGTGCGGCCGTCGGCGAGTTGCACGCGGCGCAGGATCATTTCGCCGGAGTTCTCCGAACTCGCGTCGTCGAGCCCGTTGTCGCTGAGGATCGCGGAAGCCGGATGGCCCTTCGGCACGTCGAACACCGCGGTGACCTGGCCCTGCTCCGCGCCATGCCGGACCAGGCCCGCGTCGCCGCGGCCGCCGAGCGCAAGCGCAAAGGCGTCGAGAAGGATGGATTTGCCCGCGCCGGTCTCGCCGGTCAGCACGGCAAGCCCGCGGGAAAACTCGATATCGAGCCGTTCGATCAGGACGATGTCACGGATCGAAAGACGCGCCAGCATCGAAGACTATTCCTAGAGCGCTTGTCGCAAGGGGTTGCGAATGTTGGAATCGGACCGGATCATGATCCGATTAGCTCAATCGGATCATGATCGTATCTCCTTGTTTGAGCATGGCCGTATTGGAAAACCGGTTCCCACTTTTCCGGATCATGCTCTAGCCGAGACCCAGCTTCTTGAAGGCCTTGGAAATATAGGACCCCTGATTCTCGCTCGGCTCGACACCGCCGGACTTTACAAGATTATAGGCGTCCTTGTACCAGGGGCTGTCGGGAAAATTATGCCCGAGCACGGCGGCCGCGGTTTGCGCCTCGCTGACGATGCCGATCGCCATATAGGCTTCGGTCAGGCGGGCCAGCGCTTCCTCGACATGCCGCGTGGTCTGGTATTGCGTAACCACGGTCTTGAAGCGGTTGATGGCGGCGGTGTAGTTGCGCTTCTGCATGTAATAGCGGCCGACATTCATTTCGCGGCCCGCAAGCTGGTCGCGCGCGGCCTCGAGCTTGGCCTTGGCGCTGACGGCATATTCCGACGACGGGTATTTGCGGATCACTTCCTCAAGCGCTGCGATCGCCTTTTCGGTGCGGCCCTGATCGCGGGTGATGTCGGGAATCTGGTCGTAATGCGAGGCCGCGATCAGGAATTGCGCGTAAGCCGCATCCGGACTTCCGGGGTGCAAGGTGACGTAACGGGTCGCAGCTCCGATGCAGCTGTCGTAGTCGCTGGCCTTGTAGTAGGCATAGGCCGACATCAGAAGCGATTTGCGGGCGAGGTCCGAATAGGGATGCTGGCGATCGACTTCCTCGAATTTCTTCGCCGCGTCCTTCGGATAGTTTTTCTCGTTAATCGAGGTACAGGCCTTCATTGTAGAGCTTTTCCGCGGGCTCTTCGACGAAGGTTTCGTCCTTTTGGGTGATCTTGTCCCACATCTCGCTGGCGGTTCCGCATCCGCTCAACGGGATAGCGAGGAAGGCAAGGCCCAAAGCCAGACGCAGCGGCCGCGCATGCCGATGAAGGCCCGAACGAATGGATCGCCGGTGGAGTGCGAGCGTCATGCGCTTTGTCGACATAGATTTAAGACCTGACGCCTGTGGTGCGCTGCCCGACGCGCGCGCGCCCCGAGCGTGTCATGGACGCAAGTGAATATCGGGGCCGGCGCCCGCCTTCCGCGCTGGCCCGGCCCTGTTTATCTAAAGTAAGTCCGTTAACCAACCGAATACGCAGGCATTTCGCCCGGATTAAGGCGGCTCCATGGCGCCGCGGCCCGTCACGGTGACCAGCGTCAAGCCGCAAGAAGGGACCATATTCCGAAGGTGAAAGTCAGGACGCGTCGAATACGACGGTCAGGTCGAAGGCGACGGTCAGGACACGTCGGGACCGTAGGCCGGGGCGACCATGCCGCCGACCATGCCACTGCCGACCTCGGCGTGCGTCCGCGGACGGCGGGCGGTTTCGGCTTCGACTACCCGATAGGCGCTGCGGTCGGCCATCAGGGCCGTGAGCACGGCATGGTTGAGCTTGTGGCCGCCGCGAACCGAGCGATAGGCACCGAGCAATGGCAGGCCGGCGAGCGCAAGATCGCCGATCACGTCGAGTACCTTGTGGCGCACGCATTCGTCGCTGTAGCGAAGACCCTCGGTGTTCGAGCAGGCGCTCCTCGTCGAACACCACCGAATTCTCGAACGAAGCACCGAGCGCAAACCCGGCACTCCACAGCCGCGCCACGTCATTCATGAACCCGAAAGTCCGGGCGCGGCAAATCTCGCGGCGGAACCGTTCGGGGGAAAGGTCGAGCGTGTATTTCTGGTGGCCGATCACGGGGTTGACGAAATCGATCTCGACCTCGGCGCGGAAGCCCGCCGCATGGGGCCGCAATTCGCCGAACGAATCGCCCATCGCGACCTGCACCGGCTTCAATATCTGGATGAAGCGGCGCGGCGCCGATTGCGTAACGATTCCGGCCTGATCGATCGCGGCGACGAAGGCCGCGGCGCTGCCGTCCATGATCGGCACTTCCGGACCGTCGATCTCGATGGTGGCATTGTCGACGCCCATGCCGCGCAGCGCAGCCAGCACATGCTCTGCGGTGGAAACCAGTGGGCCGTCACGGTCGCCCAGAACGGTCGCGAATTCGGTGGCGATCACCGATTCCGCGGACGCCTGAACCTCGCGGTCACAGCCCTCAAGGCCGGTGCGGACAAAAATAAAACCTGCATCCACAGATGCAGGCCCAATGGTAAGATTGACTGGTAGGCCGGAATGAACACCGACGCCCATGACGCTGGCTTGCGAGCGAA
Organism: uncultured Alphaproteobacteria bacterium; assembly: GCA_963722265.1. GTDB lineage: Bacteria > Pseudomonadota > Alphaproteobacteria > Rhizobiales > Xanthobacteraceae > Bradyrhizobium. The sequence continues at coordinate 661,190 of CAVRKR010000010.1, forward strand.
GCGTTGTCTGCCGGCCAAACTTCATTCGAAATTGCCCACACCGACTTCCCGAGAGACCAGATCGACAACACCCCTGCGTCGAAACGTCTCAAAGGTTCCCCAAGTCACGGCAGACAATACCATTGCCCCAAAGCGCGCCAACTCACGCTTTTTTACCAATTGTTACCCTATGTCTGCCGTATTCGCGCCAAGCCTTAACCTAAATTGGGCGCGCTGGGGACCGGTTCGGCCGCTGCCATCTCACCGGCTAAGGCATAATTAATCATTTAATATCAGTTGCTTGTCCGGACTTCCGCAGTCTCCTTGATTGCGAAAGAAAAAAGGCCCCGGCTGAAAACCGGGGCCCTTTGCTTCGTCAGAATGATAACAAATTTCAGTTCACCTGCCGGCGTAGAAACGCGGGGATATCAAGATGGTCATCGCCCTGTGGCGTTCCGGCAACAGGTGCCGGGCGACCATGGGCATCCAGACCCTGGGGGGCCGGCCGCGGCGCGTATTCCGATACTGGCCCGTGAGTCGCGATTTGCTGGGCTACCGAGCGCGGTGGCTTCCGCTCCGGCAAGGGCGGCATGGCGGGACCCGACACCCGGGCGGCGATCGGCGGCTCGGTTTCCTCGTCGCGCCGGCCGAGACCGACATTGGCCAGCCGCTGCAACAGCGACATCCTGCTCTTTTGCGGATGCTCCTCCTCGACTTCGCCCCGGGCCTGCCGGATCTCGTTCTGGGCCGGCATCGGCAGGTCTTCGAATTTCGGCATCCTTGGCGCGCGACTGGGCGGACGTTCCGCCGCCTGCGGGATGAAGGTGTCGGGAGGCGCTTGCTCCTGCGTCGGGGCCGCCGCCACATCAGGATCAGGGAACAGCGACGGCTTCTGCGCGATCGGGCGCACCGTGACATCGCCATAGGACGCGCCCTGCAGCGGCGCCGAGGGTGCGTCGGGCGCAACCGCCGCGGCAATCGCCGCAAGGGCCGCTCGTTCGACGTTGTTGGAGGGGCGCTGGGGCGCGGAGTGAGCCGGCTTTGCGCTGCCCTCCAGTTTCTGGGCGCGCTCGGCAAGCCGCGCGTTGTCGGCGCGGAGCCGCGCGGTCAATTCGGCAAGACGGGAATCCGGACCCGAATTCGAGGCCACGCCGGACGATTGTGCCGGCGTGCCTGCGTTGCGGGAAATCTGCGCCTGTTCGATGCCGGTGGCGACTACGGAGACGCGAATGATGCCGTCGAGCGTTTCGTCGAAGGTGGCGCCGACGATGATATTGGCGTCCTGATCGACTTCCTCGCGAATGCGGGTCGCGGCTTCGTCGACCTCGAACAGCGTGAGGTCCTTGCCGCCGGTGATCGAGATCAAGAGGCCACGGGCGCCCTTCATCGAGGAATCGTCGATCAGCGGATTGGCGATTGCGGCTTCCGCCGCGGTCAATGCGCGCTTCTCGCCGGAAGCCTCTCCGGTGCCCATCATCGCCTTGCCCATTTCGCGCATCACGGCGCGGACGTCGGCGAAGTCGAGGTTGATCAGGCCTTCCTTGACCATCAGATCGGTGATGCAGGCAACGCCCGAATAGAGCACCTGGTCAGCCATCGCGAAGGCGTCGGCGAAGGTGGTCTTCTCGTTGGCGACCCGGAACAGGTTCTGGTTCGGAATGATGAGCAGCGTATCGACCACCTTGTGCAGCTCGGCGATGCCGGATTCCGCCGTGCGCATGCGGCGCTGACCCTCGAAGTGGAACGGCTTGGTGACGACGCCGACGGTCAGGATGCCCAGTTCGCGCGCGGTCTTGGCGATGACGGGGGCAGCCCCCGTACCGGTGCCGCCGCCCATGCCGGCGGTGACGAACACCATGTTGGCGCCGGAGAGGTGATCGCGGATCTCATCGATGACCTCCTGCGCGGCGGCCGCGCCGACATCGGGCTGCGAGCCGGCGCCAAGGCCTTGGGTGACCTGGGTGCCCATCTGGATGATGCGCTGGGCCTTTGACATGGTCAGCGCCTGCGCGTCGGTGTTGGCGACGACGAAATCGACGCCCTGCAGTCCGGCGGTGATCATGTTGTTGACGGCATTGCCGCCGGCCCCGCCTACACCGAAAACCGTGATCCGCGGCTTCAGCTCGCGAATGTCAGGGACGTTAAGATTGATGGTCATGGTTGCCTCTCGATTACGCGCGCGTTGGTTCGCCCCGGCCGGCGGCCGCGGGGGTTGGTGAAAGTCGAAGGGGGAGGAAAAGATTCATCAGAAGCCCTCGCGAAGCCATCGTCCGACTTTTCCCAAATAGCCGTCTGTCCCTGTCCGGAGGTGCCGCGTATGCCGCGGTTCGACGTGTTCAAGATGAGCGTATTGCGGATAGACCAGGAGCCCGGCGGGAACCGCGAAGGAGGCGCTCTTGGCCTCGTTGGGCAGCCGGCTGAAGCCGAGCGGGCGGCCGATTCGGACCGGCCGGTTGAGCACCCGGGTCGCAAGCTCAAGGGTTCCGGTGAGCTGGGAAGCCCCGCCGCTCAATACCACCCGCGCCTTCGGCTCTGCCGCAAAGGGAGAATCCGCGAGCCGGTCCCTGGCCATCTCAAAAATCTCCTCGGCACGATGTCGGACGATGTTCGCGATCGTGGCACGTGACACGATTTGCGGTACGTCCAGCTCGTCGTCGCCGGCAGACGGCACGGACATTAATTCACGCGTGTCCGACCCGCCGGTCAGCACCGTGCCATATAACGTCTTGATTCGCTCGGCATCTGCAATGCAGGCGCTAAGGCCCCGCGCCAGGTCCATGGTGATATGGTGCCCGCCGAGCGCAAACCCGCTGGCATGCACGAAACGCCCCCCGGAATAGGTGGCGATCGTGGTGGTTCCCGCCCCCATTTCCACGACCGCGGCGCCGAGATCGGCCTCGTCGTCGGTCAGGACCGCAAGGCCCGCCACATAGGGGCTCGCCGCCATGGCCTCGACATTGAGGTGGCAGCGCTCGACCACCAGCATCAGGTTCCGGGCGACCGTGGCGTCCGCCGTGACGACGTTCATGTCGACGCCGAATTGGCGCGCGATCATGCCTTTCGGGTCGCGAATGCCCTTGACGCCGTCGATCGAATAGCTGACCGGCAGCGCGTGCAGCACGGTACGGCCCTCCCCCGTGGCATGGCGCATGCCGGCGGAGGTGACACGCGCGACGTCGGCGGCCGTGACCGCGCCGCCCCTGACGTCGGATGCCGCCTCGATCAGATGACCCTGTAACCGCCCGGCCGAGACCGACAGCAGGACGGATTCGACCTGCACCTTGGCCATGTCCTCGGCGAGCGCCACCGCCTGGCGGACCGCCTGTTCACATTCGGCGAGATCGACGACCGCGCCAGCCTTGACGCCGCGCGACTGGATCTGGCTGTAGCCGATCAGCTCGACCGCGTGACTGCGCCCGCGCAAGGCGTCACTCGGCGGACACGGCTTGAGCCGCGCGATCATGCAGGCGATCTTGCTGGTGCCGATGTCGAGGGAGGCGACCAAAGCGGTGCGCTTCTGCGGCATCGGACGCGTCTTCGGCGTCTGGTTGCGATTAAAGCCGCTCATGCGTCGCCGACCTTCTTCTTCGGCTTCTTGTCCTTGAACAGCTCCTCGCGCGCCTTGGCCGCGTCTTCGGACAATTGCACGGTCAGCCGGTCAGGCAGCCGCATGTCGACGGCGACGATGTCGCGGGAGAACAGGTGCTCCTCCTTGTCGAGCGTGCTCAGCGTGGCGAGTGCATTGCCGGCGTCGTTTTCCGGAAGCTTGACGTCGAGACCGTCCTTGAGCCGCAGATTCCAGCGCCGCTCGCCGACGAATATGGCGGCCTTGGTCACCGAGTTGACCCGCGGATAGCGCGCAAGCAGCGTCAGGAATTCCTTGGCATGGGCCTCGGCGCCCTTGCCGACCACCAGCGGCAGCGACAGGAAACGCGGAGAGACGTAAGGCTCCAGCACCGCGCCGTCATCTGATATCACCGACAGGCGGCCGTCGAGCTGCCACAGCGCGAACGGCGAGCGTTCGACGATATCGATCCGGAGCTCGCCAGGATAAAGCTTCAGCACCGTCGCTTCGCTGATCCAGGGATTGGCCTTCAGCTTTTCGCGCACCGAGGCTGCGTCAAGAAACAACAGCGAAGAGCGGCCGTTGACGCCGCCGGTTGCAAGCACCTCGTCCTGGGAGAGCTGCCGGCGTCCGTTGATCGCAACCGATGTGATGCGAAACCCGGCCGAATTGGCCAGCGCATTGCGCGCATCGCTCACGCTTGTGATGAATTGTTCGAGATGGCCGCCCTTGACGATGCCGAGACCGGCGCTGGCAAGCAGCAACATGACGGTCGCGGTCGTGCCGGCGCGGCGCGGCACGCGACGTTCCAGAAATGCGATCAGGCGGGGCGGCTGGTCGGCGCGATCGACGCGGCGCGATCGAGCGCTGGAGCGCCCCATGCCCAGCCACTCGCGCAGCAGCGCGACCGCGCCAATGGCGGCCGCCCTCAGGTCAGTTTGGGGTCTCGGCGATCGCTGCGACCGGGCGAGACGTCCTCCACCATCCATTGCACGAGCTCGTCAAAACGTTGGGCCCGCAAACATTGCGTGACCGGCACGCGTGACATCTCGGTCGTGCCGGGCTGGGTGGTGAGGACCTCAAGCTAAAAAGAGGCCACCTGTTCCCTCGATGCGGTCGCAGAAGGCGGAAACCCGCAACCCACTCACGCCCCGGCAGCCAAGCGCCATGCGCCGCCAGCGTTAACCTTCGGACTTCCTGGTAAACAAAGGGTAAATTCGGTCCGAGCACGGCGCGTTTTGACGTGCCGGCTGAAGGCTTTGACCGGTAACGTTAGTAATTTGGTAATGGTTGAAGTGTCCTGCTCAAAAACTCGGGGCTTGCGGCGCGAACTACCGATTCGCGCGGCTTTCCGCCAGCACGATCTGATCCTTCAGGAAATCGGCAAAATCGATGCCCCGCGCCTTGAGCGCCTTCGGATAGAGCGAGGCCTTGGTCAGGCCCGGCAGCGTGTTGGTTTCGAGATAGATCGGCCCCTTCGCCGAGACGATGAAATCGGTGCGGGAATAGCCGGAGCATGACAATGCCCGGTGCGCCCGCAGTGCCAGGTCCATGATCTCCGCGCTGATTTCAGGCGAGAAGCGGCCCGGGCAAATCTCCTGGGTCGACTTGAGCAGATACTTGGCGGTGTAGTCGAAGCCGCCCTCCGCCGGGACGATCTCGATCGGCGGCAGCGAAAACACCGCACCGTCCGATTGCTCCAGCACGCCGCAGGTGGCTTCGACCCCCGATATGAACGGCTCGATCAGATAATCCTCGAGCTTGGCGGCATTGCGGACCGCGGCGATGTCCTGCTTCGCGTTGACGAAGATCAGCCCGTAGCTTGAGCCGTCGCGCGTGGGCTTTGCGATGAGCTTGCCGTATTCGGCGAATGCCGCTTCGATATTCTCCAGTATCACGCCGGGTGGCGCCTTCACGCCTGCGATCGCCACAAAACGCTTCGCCGCGACCTTGTCGAAGGCCAGATGCGACGACGCCGAGCCGGAGCCGGTGAACGCTATCCCGCGCACCTCGCACATCGCTTGAAGTTCGCCGTTCTCCGTGCTGCCGCCATGCAGGCCGAGCACCAAAACGCGGCCCTCCGCCTTTGCCCTATCCAGCGCCGGCTCGATGCTGCCGAGGCTCGGCGTGCCGACCTTGAACGGGTGCTCGAACGGGCGCGCATGCTGCAACAGCGCTTGCGAGGCCGCTTCATGCACGGTGTCGTCGACATCCCAGAACCACAGATCGGCTTGCGGCAGCGCCGAATGCAGCGCCTGGGCGGTCGCCACCGACACCAGGCGCTCCTTGTTCGTGCCGCCGAAAAGAATGGTGGTTCGCATACGTTGCTTCCGTTGACCCGATTCACGTCATTTCCGGGGCGATGCGCAAGCATCGAACCCAGAAATGACAGCAGCTAGGAGAAATTCCCGATCCGCCTGATCTCCCAGTGTAGCTCAATTCCGCTATTTTCCTTCACCCGCGCGCGAACGGTCTCGCCGAGGGTTTCGATATCATCTCCGGTCGCCTGCCCGGTATTGATCAGGAAATTGCAGTGCAGTTCCGACACCTGCGCGCCGCCGACGCGCAATCCCCGGCAGCCGGCGGCATCGATCAGCTTCCAGGCGCTGCCGCCCGGCGGGTTCTTGAAGGTCGATCCGCCGGTCTTTTCGCGGATCGGCTGCGCCGTCTCGCGATGGGTCTGCACCTCGTTCATCCGCGTGCTGATCGCCTCGGGCGCGGCGATCCGGCCGCGAAAACGCGCGGACGTGAAAATCACGTCCGGATCGACGCCGCTTTCGCGGTAGGCGAACTTCATTTCCGCATTGCTGAAGGTGTGTTTCTTGCCGTCGCGGCCGATGCCCGATGCCTCGGCCAGCACATCCCTGGTCTCCGCGCCGTTGGCGCCGGCGTTCATGCGCAGCGCGCCGCCGATGGTGCCGGGAATGCCGAAAAAAAATTCGAGCCCGCTGATATTGGCGGCGGCCGCCGTCTCGGCCACGCGCTTGTCGAGCGCGGCAGCACCGGCGCTGACGATTTCGCCTTGCGTGCTGGTCTCGCCGAAACCGCGTGGCGCGAGGCGAATCACCACACCTGGTATGCCGCCATCGCGCACGATCAGGTTGGAGCCGACGCCGATCACATGAATCGGAATCTCGGCAGAGAGTCGTTGAAGGAAATACGCAAGGTCGTCTTCGTCCGCGGGCGTGAACAACACCTGCGCCGGTCCGCCGACCCGAAACCAGGTCAGCTCGGCCAGCGATTGGTTTGCCAGCAAACGCCCGCGCAACTGCGGCATCGCGGCTTTGAGTTCGGGCGTGATGTCGCGGAAGGTCGCCACCTTCATCCCAGCGCCTTCAATTCGCCCGGCAAGGCGTAGGCCCATTGCGTGATGTTGCCGGCGCCGAGGCAGACGACGAGATCGCCGCGGCCGGCCAGGTCATGAATCACCCTGGCGAGTTCGCCGGAATTTTGAAGCGGGATCACCTCGCGGTGGCCATGCGCGCTCAGGCCCAGCACGAAATGGTCGCGATCGATGCCCGGAATCGGCGCTTCGCCCGCCGGATAGACCTCGGCCACCACGACGGTATCGGCATCGTTGAAGCAGGTGCAGAATTCCTCAAACAGCGATTGCAGGCGGGTGAAGCGATGCGGCTGCACCACGGCGATGATCTTGCCGTTGGTCGACTCGCGCGCCGCCCTCAGCACGGCCGCGATCTCGACGGGGTGATGGCCGTAGTCATCGATAATCGTGACGCCGTTCCACTCGCCGGTCCTGGTGAAACGCCGTTTCACGCCGCCGAAGCCCGCGATCGCCTTTCGGATCGCTTCGTCGGAGAGCCCGAGTTCATGGGCGACCGCGATCGCAGCGGTGGCGTTGAGCGCGTTGTGCCGTCCCGGCATCGGCAGACGAATGTTCGCAATCGTGTGCACGGCATCGGTCTTGCGGTCGCGGAAGGCAACCTTGAAGGCGGAGCCGCCGCCGGACGGATTGAGATCGACGAGCCGCACATCGGCCTGCGGATTTTCGCCATAGGTGATGATGCGGCGGTCCTCGATCTTGCCGACCAGCGTCTGCACGACGGGATGATCGATGCACATCACGGCGAAACCGTAGAACGGCACGTTCTCGACAAAATTGCGGAACGCCTCCTGCACGGCCTCGAACGTCTTGAAATGATCCAGATGTTCCGGATCGACATTGGTGACGATGGCGATATCGGCCGGGAGCTTCAAGAACGTGCCGTCGCTTTCATCCGCCTCCACCACCATCCACTCGCCTGCGCCGAGCCGCGCGTTGGTGCCGTAGGCGTTGATGATGCCGCCATTGATCACGGTCGGATCGAGATCGCCGGCGTCGAGCAGGGCTGCCACCATCGAGGTCGTGGTGGTCTTGCCATGGGTGCCGGCAATCGCGACGCAGCTTTTCAGCCGCATCAGTTCGGCGAGCATTTCGGCGCGGCGCACCACCGGAATGCGCTGGGCGCGCGCCGCCATCAATTCGGGATTGTCGCGCTTGATCGCGGTCGACACCACCAGCACGTCGGCGCCGGCGACATTCTCGGCCGCATGCCCGATCGTGATCTTGATGCCCTTGTCGCGCAGGCGATGGACGTTGGCGCTTTCGGAAGCATCCGAGCCTTGAACGGTATAGCCGAGATTGCTCAGGACTTCGGCGATGCCGCTCATTCCAATACCGCCGATCCCGACGAAGTGGATGGGTCCGATCTCGCGCGGCAGTCTCATGGTGGTTTTCCTAGGTCGTCATCGTCCGCCAACGGGTCGGCGCAACGCGCCGCCCGATGACAGGCTCCGCCGGACGATCCGGCGTTCCGCGAAGTCGGCGATTGAGATCAGCCGCCATCGAGTACTGGATGCCCCGCTTTCGAAGGCGCTGACAAGTCCCAAAATGGGTTGCCGGACGTCAAATTCCAGCCACTTTGATGACCAAATCGGCCATCCGTTGGGCGGCATCGAGCCGGCCCACGCTACGTGCGGCATCCGCCATCGCGTTTAGCTTGGCGGGCTCGGCCGCGAGCGCGGAGATTTCGAACGCCAGGCGGTCGGGGGTGAATTCGGCTTGCGGGATGCGCAACGCGCCGCCTGCCTCCGACAGCACGCCGGCATTGGCGAACTGGTCCTGATCGATCGAACCCGGCAGCGGCACCAGGATCGAGGGACGGCCAATGGCGCCAAGCTCAGCGACGGTGCCGGCGCCGGAGCGCGAGACGACCAGATGATGCGATGCGAGCTTTGCCGGCAGGTCGGTGAAGAACGGCGCCAGTTCCGCCTGGATCTTGAGACGGTCGTAAACCGCGCGCACGCGAGCCATGTCTTCTTCGCGCACCTGCTGGGTGAGGATCAGCCTGTTCCACAATGTGGGTTCAGGGCGCTCGATTGCGCTTGGAACGATATCGGCCATCACGCGCGCGCCCTGGCTGCCGCCGATCACCAGCAGGCGAAACGGCCCGGTCGCATCGGGGGCGGTATATCTCACCCCGGCGGCGGCGAGGATCGCCGGGCGCATCGGCGTGCCGACGGTGGTGGTTTTGCCCGAAAGCTGTGGATCGCGATCGAGCACCCCCGGCAGCGAGGTCGCGATCGCGCTGACGCGGCTCGACAGAAACCGGTTGGCGCGGCCGAGCACCGCGTTGGCCTCGTGAATGATGCCGGGAATGCCGACAACTCTCGCAGCCAATAGCGGTGGCAATGTCGGATAGCCGCCGAAGCCGACGATGGCCGCGGGCCGCAGCTTGCGCACCAGCCTGAGCGCCACGACCATGCCGGCGGCGAGCCTTAGGCCGGTATAGGCCAGCGACCACGGCGCGCGGCTGCGCACGGTTTCGCTCGGCACCACGTCGATCATGTCCCTGGAGAACAATCCGGAATAACGCAGCGCGCGGGAGTCGGTGGCAAGACGAACGCGCAAGCCCCGCTTCATCAGCTCAACGCCGAGCGCCTCGGCCGGAAACAGATGGCCGCCGGTGCCGCCCGCGGCCAGCAGGATTAGGGGTGAGGTGCTCATCGGCGGGATAGTCGCAAATTTTTGCCGGCATTGCGAGCCACTGGCTCACGCGTAGCTGCCCGCCGCGCTGGCGTTCATCGATTCAAGTTCAGTGCGCGGGCGCTGCCGCGTCAACGCCAGCATCATGCCGACGCCATAAGCCAGTGAAACCATCGAGGAACCGCCATAGGAGATGAACGGAAGCGTCATGCCCTTGGCCGGGATCAGTTGCAGATTGACCGACATGTTGATCGCGGCCTGCACGCCGAACAGGATCGCAAGCCCGGAGGCGGCGAAGCGGGCGAACATATCTTCGGTCGCGTAGGCGCGCGACAAGGCGCGGATCACCACGAAGGCAAAGAGCGCGAGCAGCACCAGGCACAGGATGATTCCGAATTCCTCCGCCGCCACCGCGAACACGAAATCGGTGTGGCTGTCCGGCAGGCTGCGCTTGGCGATGCCCTCGCCGGGCCCAAGCCCGAACCAGCCGCCATTCCAAAATGCCTCCATCGCGGTATCGACCTGAAAAGTGTCGCCGGAAGCGGGATTGATGAAGCGCTTGATGCGGCCGGCGACGTGCGGCACCAACAGATAGGCGCCGAACAGCCCGGCGCCCGCGGCGCCGGCAAGCCCGAGCACCCAGATCATCCGCATGCCGGCGATGAAGAACAAGGCGCCCCACACCATCAGGATCAGCATGGTCTGGCCGAAATCCGGCTCCATTACCAGCAACGAGACCAGCATCATCAGAAGGATCAGCGCCATCGAGGTCGCGGGCATTTCCGGCCGCCGCGTCAATTCCGCAAACAGCCAGGCGGCCAGCACCACGAAAGCGGGCTTGGCGGATTCGGAAGCCTGGATATTGACGCCGATCAGCGTGATCCAGCGCCGCGAGCCCTTGACCTCGGGCCCGAACAACAGCGTCGCCACGATCAGTGCCACGCTGACAAAGAACACAATCAGCGCGGTGCGCCTGATCTGCAGCGGCGACAGAAACGACACCCCGATCAGCACGATGAAGGACGGCAACAGAAACAGGACGTGGCGATTGAAGAAATGGAACGGGTCGAGCCCGATGCGGGTCGCCACCGGCGGGCTTGCCGCAAGCGACAGGATGATGCCACCGAGGATCAGCGCAAGGATCGCCGCAAGCTGCAGGCGATCGACCGTCCACCACCAGTCGCTAAACGGATTTCGCTGTTCGCGGGAGAGCATGGGCATTCGCCTTACGGCTTAAGGGGCAGCCCATTGGTCGCCCATGCTGGTTGCCAAGGGGTTAATGGGATCGCTGTCTTTTTGGATTGGTCAGCGTGCCGAACCGCGAGAGATCGTCATTCGCCGCGAAGACGCCATGCCCTTATGCCGCGGGCCCGGCGGTCAAGCAATCCTTCACCGCCTTCGCGGGATCAATTTGAGCCCGACGCCGAATGCGGGGTTGGGCGTCCTCGTGACGACCTCGCCACCGTTCCATTTGGTCAAAGTGAGGATCGCGCAGGCGAGATCGTGCGCGGTCATGTCGAGATATGCGACCGAGACGATCACATGATCCGGCTTCGGACGGTAGCGCTGGAGCAGGACGCCGGCCCGGAAAGGATTTTGCCGATAGGGCGCCGGACCGCGAAGCCGCAGGTCGACGCTGTCACCGAGATGCCGTGCACGGCGGACCAATGACCACGGCACGGACAGGCCGGAACGGCAATCGCTTAAGCCCCCGGCGGATACTTCGAGGACGGGATCGCCGCGTAGCGCATCGCGGAAACAGGTGAAGGCCACGCCGGTGAAGATCACAATGGCGAACAGCAAGACCAGCAACATCAGCAGGAAGATGAGACCACCGACCCCCGACAAACGGATGTCAGGCAGTATCAACACCAGCGCTGCGAATATCAGCCCAAACAATGCGTCGTTCAGAGCGACGAGCGAGCCGACCAAAAAATTCTTGAGCCGGTCGGGCCGTGCCACCAGCGGCAGCCGTACCGTCATCGGCGGCGGGGCCGGATGGTTCAACGGCAGCTCGCCGGGGATCGCGGCCGTGTCTGTTGGGTTCATGCTCGGGAAGGACATGGTCTTCCGTACCAAAATGGCCTAAACGGTAAATCAATACAACTTATAAGAGATTCATATCACAATACATCTTAAGAGATTATGATTGCCGATCCGCCGTGGGCCGACCTCACACCACCGGCTTGATGCCCGGCAGTGCGGTGACGAGGTCGCGGAATGCCGTGCCTCTGATCTCGAAATTGCGGTACTGGTCGAACGAGGCGCAGGCCGGTGACAACAGCACCACGGGGTCGGCAGCGGCGGAGCCCTCCGCATCGCGCGCCGCATGCGCGACCGCGACATCCAGCGTTTTCGAGATCTCATGCGGCACGGTTGTGCCGAGCGTGGCGGCGAATTCCTCGGCCGCCTCGCCGATCAGATAGGCTTTGCGGATGCGCGGGAAATATTCGCTCAAACCCGTGATGCCGCCGAGCTTCGGTTTTCCCCCGGCGATCCAGAAGATATCGGAAAATGACGACAGCGCGTGCGCGGAAGCGTCCGCATTGGTGCCCTTGGAATCGTTGACGAACAGCACGTGGCCGCGGCGGCCGACCTGTTCCATGCGGTGCGCCAGCCCTGGAAAGCTGCGCAATGCTGCCTGCAGGACATCGCTCGCGACACCGAGCGCGAGCGCGCAGGCCGAGGCGCATGCCGCATTCTGCGCGTTGTGCCGGCCGCGCAGCGAACCGATGCCGCCGATCCGCGCGATCTCGCCGCGCGCGCCGCCGGAAGCGCGCCAGATGGTTTCGTGATCGACATAAATGCCATCGGGCAGCGGATTCCTCACCGACACGCGGACCACGCGCTTGCCCGCCTGCTCGATCCGGTCGGCGATGCTGCGGCTCCATCCGTCGTCGACGCCGACGATCGCGGTGCCTTCCCTCTGGACGCCCGCGACCAGCCGCTCCTTCACCGCGGCATAGTGCGCGAGCGAGCCGTGGCGATCGATGTGGTCCTCGCTGATGTTGAGCAGGATGCCCACGGTCGGATCGAGGCTCGCCGTGAGATCGACCTGATAGGACGACATCTCGATGACGTGGACGCGGCCCTTGCGCGGCGGCTCCAGCGACAGGATCGCGGTGCCGATATTGCCGCCCATCTGCGTGTCGTAACCGGCAACGCGCATCAGATGCGCGATCAACGCGGTCGTGGTCGATTTGCCATTGGTGCCGGTGATGGCGACAAACGGCGCGTCGGGCGCATAACGGCGGCGTTCGCGGCAAAACAGCTCGATATCGCCGATCACTTCGACGCCGGCTTCCCGTGCCAGGAGCACGCTCCAGTGCGGGGCCGGATGGGTGAGCGGCGCGCCGGGCGTCAGCACCAGCGCGGCGAAATTCTTCCACGAGGCCTTGCGCAAATCGGCGGTGGTAAATCCCGCTTTGGCGGCCTCGGCGAGTTTTTCGGCGCCATCGTCGCCGGCGATCACCTCCGCGCCGCCCGCCTTCAGCGCGTAACAGCTCGCGAGTCCCGAGCCGCCGAGGCCGAAAACCGCGACCGTCTTGCCGGCGAAGGAGGTGACGGGGATCAATGGCTCACCGCAGCTTCAGCGTGGACAGGCCGGCGAGCGCCAGCATCACTGCGATAATCCAGAACCGGATCACGATCTGCGGTTCGGTCCAGCCCAGTTGCTCGAAATGGTGGTGGATCGGCGCCATCTTGAAGATACGCTTTCCCGTGAGCTTGAAGGATGTGACCTGCACGATCACCGAGACCGCCTCCAGCACGAACAGGCCGCCGATGACGGCGAGCACGATCTCGTGTTTGACCGCAACCGCGACCGAGCCGAGCATGCCGCCGAGCGCCAGCGAGCCGGTATCGCCCATGAAGATCGACGCCGGCGGCGCGTTGAACCACAGAAACCCGAGGCCCGCGCCGAGCATCGCGCCGCAGATGATCGCAAGTTCCCCGGTGCCGGGCACGTAATTGATCTGCAGATAGTCCGAGAACACCGCGTTGCCGACGAGGTAGGAGATCATGCCGAAGCTCGCGGCCGCGATCATCACCGGCACGATGGCGAGACCATCGAGGCCGTCGGTCAGGTTCACGGCGTTGCCGGCGCCGACAATGATGAAGGCGCCGAACACCACGAAGAACCAGCCTAAGTGCAGCGCCACGTCCTTGAAGAACGGTATCACCAGCGAGGTCGAGAATGGCTCGCGCCCAAGCCGGACCAGCGCGTAGCACGCGGCCACCGCGATCAGCGCCTCGATCGCAAGGCGGATGCGTCCGGCAAAGCCGCTGTGGCTCTGCTTGGTGACCTTCAGGTAGTCGTCATAGAAGCCGACGATGCCGAAGCCGAGCGTCACCGCCAGCACGATCCAGACGTAGGGGTTGAGCGGATTGGCCCACAACACGGTTGCGACCACCATGCCTGAAAGGATCATCAGCCCGCCCATGGTCGGCGTGCCCTTCTTGGTCATCAGGTGAGACTGCGGACCGTCGGAACGGATCGGCTGTCCCTTGCCCTGGCGCAGCCGCAAATGATCGATGATCCACGGCCCGAACAGGAAAACGAACAGGGCGCCGGTCACCATCGCCCCGCCGGTGCGAAACGTGATGTAGCGAAACACGTTCAGGAAACTATGCAACCCGCCCAGGCCGGGGACGGTATTGGAAAGGTCGATCAGCCAGTAAAACATTAAAATCCGCCCTATACCGTGGCTTCATCGAGCGCGGCCCTGCCGGGAAAGCGCCTTTCGAGCGCATTGACGATGGTCTTCATCTTCGAGCCGAGGGAACCCTTGATCATGATGGCGTCACCGGCGCGAATGGCAGCGGTGACCTGCGCTTCGAGGTTCGCCGCGCCATCGGCATAGCCGCCCCGCTTGCCGGTGGAAAGAGCGTCCCACAGGTTGCGCATCAGCGGACCACAACAATACACCAAATCGATATGGTTGGCCTTGATGGCGTCATTCAGGCCGAGATGCAATTCGGCGCCGGCGGACCCGAGTTCGAGCATGTCGCCGAGCACGGCGATCCGCCTGCCGTGCGGGCCGACTTTGGCGCGGCCGAGCACGCTCAGCGCGGCCGCCATCGATGCCGGATTGGCGTTATAGCTTTCGTCGATCAAAATCGCCTCGCCGCCCGCCACTTCGAGGGCGCGCCGCACGCCGCGGCCCGCCGCCGGTTCGATCTGCGACAGCGACAGCGAGGCGAGCGCGAGATCGGCGCCCGCAAGCGAGGCGGCAGCCAGCACCGCAAGCGAGTTCATCGCCATGTGGCGGCCGGGCACGCCGAGCTTGTAGGTGACTTCATGTCCGAGGATATCGGCATGCACCGCCGAGCAGGTCGCATGCAGCGATACATCGATCAGCCGCGCATCCGATTCCTTGTCGGCGCCGAACGAAACGATGCGCGAGATGCCGCGTTCTATGGCCCGCCGCCGCAACCTTTCGAATTGCGAATTGTCGCGGTTGAGCACCACGGCGCCGCCGGGCTCCACGCCTTCGAAGATCTCCGCCTTGGCATCGGCAATCGCCTCGATGCCGGCAAAGAATTCCAGGTGCACGGGCTCGACCGCGGTGATAACAGCGATATGCGGCCGCGCCATCCTCACCAGCGGTTCGATTTCGCCCGAGTGATTCATGCCGATTTCGAAAACCGCAAAGCGAGCGCTGGCCGGGCAGCGCGCGAGCGACAGCGGCACGCCCCAATGATTGTTGAACGACGCCGCTGAGGCGTGGGTCTCTCCTTGCGCGCCGAGCACGCGCCGCAGCGCCTCCTTGGTGGAGGTCTTGCCGACCGAGCCCGTGACCGCGATCACCTGCGCGTCAAGCCGCGCACGCGCGGCGCGGGCGAGATCAACGAGAGCCGCGAGTACGTCGTCGACGGCGAGCATCGGGGCGCCGGCTGCGAATTTCCCGCGCTGGGCTTTTTCGACCACGGCGAGCGCAGCACCAGCCTCCAAGGCAGCCGCGACAAAATCATGGCCGTCATGAACCGCGCCCTTGATCGCGAAGTAAGCCTCGCCGCGCGCAAGCGTGCGGCTGTCGATGGAGATGCCGGTCACCCCTTCCGGCAACGCGCCACTGACATCGGCGCGCATCGCCGCCGTCATCGCACCTGAAGTCCATAGCGCCGCCCCGCTCATGCGACCCTCGGCGCGAGCGCAGCCGCAACCGCCTCGTGATCGCTGAACGGCAGCACGCGATCGCCGACGATCTGCCCGGTCTCGTGGCCCTTGCCGGCGATCAGAAGCGCATCGCCCCTCTGAAGACCGGCGATCGCGGTGCGGATCGCTTCGGCGCGGTCGCCGATTTCGCCGGCGCCCTTGGCGGCGGCCAGGATCGCGGCGCGGATGATTTGCGGATTTTCACTGCGCGGATTGTCGTCGGTGACGATGACGGAATCGGCATTCTCAGCGGCGATCGCGCCCATCAACGGCCGCTTGCCGGCGTCGCGGTCGCCGCCGGCGCCGAACACCACGACCAGCTTTCGTTTGGCGTAAGGCCGCAGCGCCTGCAACGCCTTCGCCAGCGCATCGGGCTTGTGCGCGTAGTCGACAAAAATCGGCGCGCCATTATGCTCGCCGACCCGCTCGAGCCGGCCCTTGGCGCCTTCGAGATGCTCGAGCGCGGCGAACACCTCCTCCGCCTCGCTGCCGGTGCCGATCGCAAGACCCGCGGCTACAAGGGCGTTCTCGATCTGGAATTCGCCGACCAGCGGCAGGCGGATGTAGCAAATCCGTCCGCAATGCTGGAGCTCAAGCGTCTGCGCAAAGCCGTCGATCGCGGTCGCGACGACGCGAATCCCCTCGCCCGTGCCACCGCCCTTGCGGCCGACCGTGATCAGCCGCAGTTTTTTCGCGCGCGCCGCGTCGATCACTTGCTGCGCGCAGTCATGATCGGCCGAGATCACCGCAGCACCTCCGGGCGGGATCAGGTCGCGGAACAGCCGGAGCTTGGCGGCAAGATAATGCGCGATGTCGGGATGGTAATCCATGTGATCGCGCGACAAATTGGTGAAGCCACCGGCGGCGATCCGCACGCCGTCCAGCCGATACTGGTCGAGCCCGTGCGATGACGCCTCAAAGGCAAGATGGGTGACACCCTCGCGCGCGATCTCGTCGAGCTGCCGGTGCAGCGCGATCGGGTCGGGCGTCGTCAGCGATCCGTAGATCGTCCGCTTCGGCGAGACCAGCCCGATGGTCCCGATACTGGCCGCCTGATGACCGAGGCGCAGCCAGATTTGCCGCGTGAAGGCCGCAACCGACGTCTTGCCGCTGGTGCCGGTCACCGCCGCGATCGTCGCGGGCTGTCTGGAGAATATTTTCGCCGCCGCCAGCGCCAGCGCGCGCCGCGGATTGGGCGTGGTGACGAATGGCACGCCAAGTCCGCCCGGCGGCGGATGGTCGCCCGCGACCGCCACGGCGCCGGCGGCAATCGCGGCATCGACGAAGCGCGCGCCATCGGTCTTGAGGCCGGCAAGCGCGAAAAACAGATCACCGGGCTGCACCAGCCGGCTGTCCACGGCAAGCCCCGTGACGTCGGTTGCACCCGCAACCTCGGTTGCACCCGCCTGCGGGTCGATCTTGGCGTCATCGCTGAAGAGGTCGCGGAGTCTCATGGTCTTCCAGTCCGGCCGGCGCGGATGCCCCGTTCTTGAAAAAGCCGTTACGCCCTTCCGGGGGTACGCCTTACTGGGTTCCCCTTGATGCCGCAAGAATAAGGCGGTCGGACGGCGGCAGATCGAAGCGCGGCTCGATGCCCAGGAGCGGCGCGATCCGGGCGATCACATTGCCGCCGGTCGGGACCGCGTTCCAGCCGGAGGTGATGAAACCGAAGGTTTCCTTCAGCGACTGCGGCTCGTCCAGCATGACCAGGATTTGATAGCGGGGTTTGTCGGCAGGCAGGATTGCGGTAAAGGCGGTGAGCACACGCTTCTTGGCGTAGCGGCCGTTGACGACCTTCTCGGCGGTACCGGTCTTGCCGCCGATATAGTAGCCACTGACGTCGGCCTTTCGCGCGGTGCCGATCTCGGCGTTGAGCCGCATCAGGAACCGCATCTTCTCGGAGGTCTCCGGCTTGATCACCCGCCTGGCGACCTCCATCGCCTCGGCTTCCGTGCGTTTGAGGAAGGTCGGCGGAATCAGGTAGCCGCCATTCACCAACGCGTCGATGCCCATCACCGCCTGCAATGGCGCCACCGCGATGCCGTGCCCGAAGGCGATCGTCACCGTGTTCAGCTCGGCCCAGTGCCTGGGCACGAGCGGCGAAGCGCTCTCCGGCAATTCGGTGCGCAACCGCTCAAGCTGTCCGAGCTTGCGCAGGAATGCCTTGTGGGCCTCGATGCCCTGCGACAGCGCGATCCGCGCCGCGCCGACATTGGAGGAGAAGGTGAAGACCTCCTTCATGTTGAGGAAGCGACCCTTCGGCTCGTCGTCATGAATGTCGAACTTGCCATAGTGCAGCGGACCGCGGGCATCCCACAGCGAGTTGAGATCGTACTTTCCGGAATCAAGCGCCATCGCCAGCGTGAAGGCCTTGAAGGTCGAACCCATTTCATAGACGCCGGTGGTCAGCCGGTTGATGCGATCGGGATCGTGCGCCTCTTTCGGGCTGTTGGGATCGAAATCCGGCACCGACACCATCGCCACGATCTCGCCGGTCCTGACGTTGGAGACGAGGCCGCTTGCCGCCTTGGCGTGGAATTTTTCCTTGGCCTTGAGCAGTTCGTCGCGCATCGCGTGCTCGACGCGAAGATCGACCGACAATTCCACCGGGCGCTGCAGGCGATCGGTGGCAAAGCCGGCACGATGCAGATCGGCGAGCCCGTTGCTGTCGAGCCACTTCTCCATCCCGGCGATGCCCTGATTGTCGATATTGACGAGGCCGATCAGATGCGCGACCTCGTTGCCGGTGGGATAGACGCGCTTGTTCTCGCGCAGGAAGCCGATACCGGGAATGCCGAGGCGGTGAATCTCGATCTGCTGCTGCGGCGTGATTTCGCGCTTGAGCCAGACAAAACCCTTTCGTCCCGAAAGCCGCTCCCGTACTTCACCGGTGTCGAGATCGGGCAAGGTCGCGGTCAGAAGCTCGATCGCTTCGTCCTTGTCGATGATGCGGCGCGGCTCGCCGAACAGGCTCGGCGCCTTGACGTCGGTGGCCAGGATTTCGCCGTTGCGATCGACGATGTCCGGCCGCGCGGTCGCGGTCGCGTCCTGGCCCGCGGTGCGGCGCGCGCCGTGGCTGTCGCCGCCCATCGCGAACATCACCAGCCGACCGCCGATCACGGCATAGACCGCGACGAAGGCCAGGATCGCAAAGCCGACGCGCGCCCGTGCCTTGGTGGCGCGATCGACATCACGGCCATACAAGAGGCTGCGGACCAACCGCTGCCGCCATGGTTCCTTTCGCCGTTGCCGGGTCATCGCCGGTCCTCCGGCGCCGGCACGGAGCCCGTGACCGTCGCGGGATCGGCCGAGGCACCGATCATCGCGCCGATCGGATCCGCCTCGCCCGGCTTGACCAGGCTCGGCGGCCGCTCCGGCAGGTTCTTCAGGGAATCATATTGCGTGGCGCTGAGCGGCTTTAGCGGCAAATGACGCTCGACAAGGCCCTGCAACCGCTGCGGCGCGTCGAGCCTGGCCCATTCGGCGCGCAACACCGCGATGGCGTCGCGCTGCTCGCGGATTTCCGCGCGCAGGCGCAACACGCGCTCGGTGCGCTCCGTCGATTCCATCTTGATCCGGTAGACATAGGCCGCCGCGAACACCAGCGCGCCGATCGCGAGGAGATGGACGATCCGCATGGTCAGCCTCCCCTCATCACGTCATCGAGGGTCGGCCATTTGGGCAAGGGAGCCTCGGTATGCGCGGGCGCATCGGTGCGCATCGCGGCGCGCAATTTGGCGGAGCGCGCGCGCGGATTGGCGGAAATCTCCGCCTCATCCGCCGTCACCGGACGCTTGGTCAGGATGACGAAACTAGGCTCGGCTTGCGCGATCTTCGGCTGGTGCCGCGATCCGCCGCCGGCCCTGGCGCGCTCGTTGAAGAAATTCTTGACGATGCGGTCTTCCAGCGAATGAAACGACACCACCACGAGCCGGCCGCCGGGCTTGAGCACGCGCTCGGCTGCCGTCAGCGCCAGATGCAGCTCGTCGAGCTCTTGATTGACGAAGATCCGCAAAGCCTGAAACGTTCGCGTCGCGGGATGGATTTCGCCGGGCTTGCCCCGCACGACCTTGCCGACGATATCGGCGAGCGCGCGCGTGGTCGTCACGGATGCTTGCTTGCGCGCCGCGACGATGGCGCGGGCGACGGCGCGAGAGTGACGCTCTTCGCCGAAGATGTAGATGATATTGGCAAGATCGGTCTCGGACGCCTTGGCAATCACGTCCGCCGCGGTCGGGCCGTCATGACCCATCCGCATGTCGAGCGGGCCGTCGAGGCGAAACGAGAAGCCGCGGCCGGCCTCATCGAGCTGCATCGAGGACACGCCGACGTCCATCACGATGCCGTCCACCGCCTGATAGCCCTGTGCGGCGCAAATCCCGGCGAGATGGGAGAAGCGGTCCTCGACCAGCGTCAGCCGGCCGGCCGATCGATCGACGAGGTCGAAACCGCCAGAGATCGCCGACCGATCGCGGTCGATGCCGATCACGCGGGTGCCTTGGTTATCGAGGATGGCCCGGCTGTAGCCGCCGGCGCCAAAGGTCGCGTCCACATAGACGCCGCCCTCGCGCGGGCCCAACAGTGCGACCGCCTGGCGGCCGAGGACGGGGATATGTCGCGGAGATGGAGCGAACGCAGTCATGCCGCCCCCGGCGCAATCGGGGTGAAAATGCGGAAATCGGACGCGAAGGGGCCCATTGCGCCTCAAAATCCTGCGTTTCGGGCGCGCTTCCGAGGGAAGCCGGCATTCAGCCGTCGGAGCGCCAAACCGGGAAGCCCGTGCCCTGAATCCGAACTTCGCCACACCTTGCGGCTCGCTCCGTCGCGAAGCTGGGATTCGAAAGGACACTTAAAACCCATGAGTCTCGCGCCGCTCTTCGAACCGGAGCTCCCCCGTGCAGGAACTTCGAAATCGGCGGCGCCAGCCATCCGCAAACACGGCGGCTCTTCACCACTTAGTAACGTCAGGTAGCGTTAAGAAAGCGTTGACGGTCGGCGTCGGGTTTTTGTGCGCCTCCGCCCGACCGCCTCGAGAAGAGGCAAGGTAGTTATCCACAGGCGCCATCCGTCGGGTGATGCGTTCGGCACACACTCGGCCAAAATGCATCCTCGCGGCCATTTGCCGGATTGCGCCGACGGCATCGCGAGAGAATAGTGAGGAAGTTCATTTTGATAACTCACTATTGCCGTTCTCCTGCCCGGTTTGAGCATTTCACATGGCGCTCGGTTCGTTCGCATCTGCTGGTACTGATTCGAAGCGGCGCGCCACCCCGCTCTTCCGGCCTCTTGCGGACATGAAGACATTCTCGCCAGATTCCTCGATCGCCTCCGACGTGATCCCGTCCGCCAATTACGGCGAGCGGAACAAGGGCCGTCCGCCCGACATGATCCTTCTGCACTACACCGGAATGCCCGATGTCGAGGGCGCGATCGCCCGGCTCTGCACCGCGGGCACCGATGTCTCCGCGCATTACATCGTTCTGGAAGACGGCCGGATCGTGCAATGCGTCCCGGAGGCCAAGCGCGCCTGGCATGCCGGGGTCGCTTCCTGGGCAGGTGAAGACGACATCAATTCCTGTTCGATCGGCGTCGAGATCGTCAACCGCGGCCATGATTGGGGCTATCCGGACTACCCGCTGCGCCAGATCGCCGCCGTGATCGCGCTGTGCCGCGGCATCATGCTTCGCCGCGGCGTGCCATCGCATCGGGTGCTGGCGCATTCCGACGTCGCCCCCTCCCGCAAGAAGGACCCGGGCGAGAAATTTCCCTGGCATTCCCTGGCGAATTCCGGCGTCGGCCATTGGGTGCAACCGGCGCCGATCGGACGCGCCGACGGCCTCAAATCGGGCACCATCAGCGATGCCGTTCGCGATCTGCAGCAGGCGCTCGCCAGATATGGCTACGAAATCCCGATTACCGGCAAATACGACTCCACGACCGCGGAAGTGGTGACCGCCTTCCAGCGCCACTTCCGCCCCGCCCGCGTCGACGGCATCGCCGATCATTCGACGCTGGTCACGCTGCAATCGCTGCTGGCGAGTTTGCCTGCCGAGGCCAAGGCCGTCGCTGCGGGGTAAGCACCTGCTCTTTCTTGCGAGATCGCAACATTTGAGTGACCGCCTATCGCGGCGATGCGCGCGCCCTGATGGGCCGCCGCAATGACCGTGGCTCGGAGGCGTAATGCGGCCGGCGGCCCGACATCTGCGCCTTCAAGGTGGCGATGAACGCCTGCAGCGCCGCGGGCATCTGCCGGCGGCTGGGATAATAGAGATAGAATCCGACCGAACGCGGCCTCCAGTCCTCCAGCAACGGCACCAGCTTCCTGGCGGCGATATCGCCCGCCACGACGTGATGCGGAATGCGGGCGAGCGCCACGCCGTCGAGCGCCGCGCGCGCGGCAAGACTGCTGTCGCCCGCAATCAGCGACCCCGTCACATCGACCTCGACGGTGTTGCCGCGCTTTTCAAACACCCAGCGCTGCGGCGTATTGCTGCCGGGGCGCAGCCGCGTGCAGTTATGTTCGCGAAGGTCGCCGGGTTCCTTCGGGATTCCGTGGCGGCGAAGATAGTCGGGCGATCCCACCACGGTCGGTCGCGCGTCCTCGCCGACACGAACCGCGATCATGTCCTGCTCGACGCGGTGGCCGGGCCGGATGCCGGCGTCGAAGCGATCGCGCACGATGTCGGTCAACGCACTGTCGATCGAAACTTCGAGCGTCACCGCGGGATAAGCGAGCAGGAAGCGCGCCAGCACCGGTTCGATGATGTTGCGTGCCGCCGGGCGCGGCACCGTAATGCGCAGATGGCCGGCCGGACTGTCGCGGAATGCATTCACCGATTCCAGCGCCGCGTCGAAATTGTCGAGCAGCGGCCGCAATTGCACGAGCAACCGCTCGCCGGCCTCGGTCGGGGCCACGCTGCGCGTGGTCCGGTTGACGAGGCGCACGCCTAGCCTCTCCTCCAGAGCGCGCAGGCTTTCGCTCAGCGACGAACGCGACACGCCGAGCTGCTTGGCGGCCTTGGCGAAGCTCGTGCGCTCGGCGATGGCGACGAAAGCGCTCATCTCCGCAATGCTGGCTTTCTTCATTGTTCGGATTCTCCGACTGACCTGTAAGGATAATGCCGGATTGTCGAACAGACATCAACGGCGCACCTTGATGCCCGCATTGCCGCGATCATGCAAGGTTGCAAGCGCGGCGTGATTGTCTCGAAAGGAACGACCATGACCATGGTTTCCCGATATCACCCCGCGCTGGTCGTGCTGCATTGGACGCTGGCGCTCTTGATCATCGCAGCACTTGCCCTTGGCGCGCTGGTGATGGTGAAGATTCCAAACACCGACCCGATGAAGTTCGAAGCCTTGCGCAGCCACATGTCCGGCGGCATGGCCATCCTGGTCCTGATGCTGGTTCGCCTCGTGATCCGATCGCGCAGCGCGCATCCCGCGCCCGCGAGCGCCGGACATCCACATCTCGACAGGCTCGCCTGGGCATCGCACCGGGTGTTTTATGGGACCGTCTTTGCGATGGC
The DNA here is from genome assembly GCA_963722265.1 of uncultured Alphaproteobacteria bacterium. Classification (GTDB taxonomy): domain Bacteria; phylum Pseudomonadota; class Alphaproteobacteria; order Rhizobiales; family Xanthobacteraceae; genus Bradyrhizobium. The sequence continues at coordinate 684,403 of CAVRKR010000010.1, forward strand.
CGTCAGCGGCATCATCATGGCCCTGCAGACCGGATTGTTCGACAGCGTCTTCTTCGGACACGGCGATCTGCCCGCGGACTTCTGGGCATATCGGATTCGCGGCGTCCACTACGCTGTGTCCCGGGTGTTGATGGCTTTGATCGCCGTCCACATCGTCGCCGCGTTCTACCACGCGCTCGTGCTGCGCGATGGACTGCTCAAACGCATGTTCTTCGGCCGCCGAACGATCTCCTCGCCGCAAACACCCCTCCTCGCAAAGGTGCAGTCATGACCAATCTCGTGCCGGCGCAGGCCGGAGCACAACTGATCACCCTTGTGATTTTCTTCGCACTGGCGCGCTGGCACGTCATGCCCTGGCTCGCGACCCGCCAACGCGCCGAGGCGCTGATTGCACTGCTCTGGGTGCATGTCTTCCGTTATGTCGCCCTGCAGGTCTTCGTCGCCCAGCGCGACGGCTTCGATCTCGACAGGCGGCGCCCTGGAAATCATCATTGGCGACGTCACCGGGGCGACGATTGCCTTCGCCGCGATCGTGCTGCTGCGCCAGAGAGCTTACGCGGGCCTCGTACTCTGCTGGCTTCTCGTCGCCGAAACCACGGTCGACACCTTCCTCAATATCCGCGGCGGGATCGAGGAGCATCTCATGGGAGCCGCGAGCGGCGTCACCTGGATGATTCTGGTGTTCTTCGTGCCGGCGGTGATCGTCAGCGCCGGCTTGCTGGCGTGGCAGCTCGTCTTGCGCAGGCAAGAGGCGTTTGCGGAAAATCCACGGCGCAATGACCTAACTCTCGCAACCAACCGCCTGCAGGAGCAACGATAATGTCGGATCGAGTCATGCCCTGGGTCAGCCGGGCCGTGTTGCTGGCCGCGCTCACCGTGCTCACCCTCATCGGCAGCAAATTCATCAGCCATCCCCTCGACGCTGCGGCGGCCTCCAACATGACGCTCGGCTCGCCGCTCGCGATCACCAAGATGCGGGCTTCCTTTGGTGCGTTTCCCCTCGGCTGCGCGTTGTTCGTGCTGGTCTGTCTTCTCACCTCGAACCTGCGCCAGACCGGGCTCGTTTTCGTGGCGCTGATTGTCGGTACCGCGCTCGTGGTCCGCGTCTTCGGCATCGTCGCCGACGGCACGCTGGCCGAAAGCATGCATGTGCTGATCGCCGAAACCGTACTGCTTGGTCTGAGCCTTGCCGCCTATGTCGGCGAACGGCTGGCGTCGGCGAGTTCCGCCAGTCGCCGCGCGTAAAGCCGCCGCAGCGGCTCGAGCTGCGTCGCCGCGGTTGCCGCCAGATAAGCCTTGCGGGCGGCATCGTGCCGGCCGAGCCGGCGCAACAGATCGGCGCGGACGGCGGGAAGCAATTCATAGCCGTCGAGTCCGCCGCGGGCCTGCAACGCCTCCGTCAGGTCGAGCGCGCGGGCTGGTCCGTCGACCATCGAAATCGCGGCCGCGTGGTTGAGCTCGATCACCGGCGATGGGCTGATCCGCAGCAGCACCTCGTAAAGTCCCGCGATCTGTTTCCAGTCGGTGTCCTCATAGCTCGGCGCGCGCGCATGAAGGGCTGCGATCGCCGCCTGCACCGCGTAAGCCTCGGGCCGGCCCGGCAGACCCAACGCGTCTTCCACAAGCCTCAGGCCTTCGGCGATCTGGCCCTGGTCCCAAAGCGCTGCGGTCCTGCTCTTCCAGCAGCACGATGTCGCCGCCGGCGGTCTGCCGTCCGGCGCGGCGCGCATCGTGCAGCAGCATCAGGGCGAGCAAGCCCTTGACCTCGCCGCGCCCCGGCATCAGCGCATCGAGCAAACGGCCGAGCCGGATCGCCTCGCGCGCAAGATCGGGCCGCATCAGCTCTTCACCCGAGGTCGCGACGTAGCCTTCGGTGAAGACAAGATAGATCACCGCAAGCACCCCGCGCAGCCGCAGCACCAGCGCATCGCGGTCGGGCACCTCGTAGGGAATGCCGGCGAGGCGAATTTTCTGCTTGGCGCGAACGAGGCGCTGGCTCATCGCCTCTTCGCTCACCAGAAAGGCACGCGCCACTTGCGCCGTGGTCAATCCACAGACCGTGCGCAGCGTGAGAGCGACCTGGACTTCGGCCGCGAAGGAGGGATGGCAGCAGGTGAAAATCAGCCGCAGCATGTCGTCGTCGAGCACCGCATCGCTTTCCTCCGGTGCGGTCTCGGCGTTGAGCAGCAATTCGTGCGTCAGCTCCTGCTGCTTGCCGCGAAACGCGATTTGGCGGCGAACGCGGTCGATCGCCTTGTTGCGCCCGACGTTGACGAGCCACGCGCGCGGATTGGCAGGCGGCTCGGCGGTCCGCCAGCGTTCCAGCGCAACGGCAAAAGCCTCCTGCAACGCATCTTCGGCAAGATCGAAATCGCCGACGAGACGGATCAGCGTGGCGAGCGCGCGGCCCGCCTCGTCGCGAAATATTTTGTCGATTTCAGCAGGGGTCATGGGGCGAGTCATTCCCTCTCCTAGTCGTTCCGGGGCGGCGCGAAGCGTCGAACCCGGAACTTCGAGATTCTCCGATGTGCAAGTGCACATTGTAGTTCGTATCTTCGACGCGCCCCGGAATGACGGCTTCACAATCAGTCGTAAACCATGACCGGCCTGACCTCGACCGAACCCGTCTTGGCGCCGGGAATGCGCGCTGCAATCCCAAGGGCTGTGTCGAGATCCTTGGCCTCGACCAGATAGTAGCCGCCGAGTTGTTCGCGCGTCTCCGCGAAGGGGCCATCCGTGGTCAATGTCTTGCCCTCGCGAACCCGCACGGTGGTCGCGGTCGTTGTCGGCTGCAGCCCGTCGCCCGCCTTGAAATGGCCGCTCTGGATAACGGACTGGGTAAACGCACCGTAGTCCGCCATCATTTGCTTGCGGTCGGCCGCGCTCAGTTTGCCGAGTTCGGCTTCGTTGCGATAAATCATCAGCAAATACTGCATCGCTTAACTCCTCATGATCGGCATGATCGCCGACAACCAGTCGAACGGGCGACCCGCAAAACGACATCTTCAGGATAATTTATTTTAACGCACCGGGTGGCGGTTCCCTGCTTGACGCGGCCTCCCTGAACCCCCATGCCTTACCTCGTCAGTCGGCCGGACGGCCGCTCCTGCTACGGTCGAAAGGCCCAAGGGAGAGGAAAGTCCGGGCTCCATCGACATACGGTGCCGGATAACTTCCGGCGGGGGCAACCCCAGGGACAGTGCCACAGAAAAGGAACCGCTTCCCCACCCGAAAGGGAGGGGCAGCAAGGGTGAAAAGGTGCGGTAAGAGCGCACCGCGGGTCCGGCAACGGAACCGGCATGGTAAACCACACCGGGAGCAAGACCGAATAGGGACGGCAACGCGGGCCGTTCGCTTGAAAGCGATAACGCCGTGGGAGCGATGTCAGGCTCGCCGTCCGGGTAGGTTGCTCGAGGCAACGTGCAAACGTTGTCCCAGAGGAATGGCCGTCACGTATCGCCGCCGATTGCGGCGATACCCTACAGAACCCGGCTTACAGGCTGGCTGATGTCTATGAAATGAGGGGTTCGGCGTAACACGCCGGACCCCTCGCCATTTTCAGGGGATGCCGGGGCGCCCCGCCCTGCCCGTCCTTTGCCTTGCGGGCGCCATATCCTGGCTTTAATGAGGGGTCGGACCGGTTGATCGGTCAGGGGGTCCGTCTTGATTAGCTTGCCGCCAAACGCCCGTGCCATGCTGGCGCTCGCCGCGATGGCGATCGCAGTCGTAGGATGTGCGGATTCACGCGTGGCGTCGAACAATGCCGCCTCGGGCCAGGTCGAGCAGCCGTATAAGACGGGCTACGGCTTCAGTAGCGACGGCCCGACCACCGACCTCTACACCGAGCTGTTCGGCCCCCGCAAAACCGACGCGGCGGCAGCGCCGGCGGCCGTCGCGACCCAGCAGATGCAACCGGCTGCGGCATCGGCCGCTCCCCAGCCGGCTCAAGTAGCGCCCGCCGCAAAGCGGCCGACGCAGACGGCAACCGCAACTTCAACCCGGCAGCCTCAACCCGCACCGGTGCCGCCTCCCGTCCAGGTCGCGCAACAGCCGGCCGCGCCGCAACCTCCGCCCGAGCCCGACGTTCCCGCCGCGTACGGCATCTCCGCCAACGGGCCGACGACCGATCTGTTCACCGAATTGTTTGGACCCAGGCGCCGCGACGGCCAGTGAGCGTGAAGGACCGCGCTAAGCGTTCGCCGAGGATCCGGCAACGATGAACACGGCTGCGCTTGTGGTTCTCTCGCTTGGCGCGCTGGCGGGCGGCTTCGTGTCCGGCCTCGCAGGTTTCGGCACCGCGCTGATGGCGCTTGGGATCTGGCTTTACGTTGTGCCGCCACCGACCGCGGTAGCCCTCGTCCTGATCTGCTCCATCATTGCGCAAACCTCGACCATGCCATCGGTCTGGCGCTCGATCGACTTCAGGCTGATTTGGCCGTTTCTCGTCGGCGGCCTTGCCGGCGTGCCACTGGGAACCATGCTCGTCGCCCATGCCGATCCGAGCATCTTCAGACTGAGCGTAGGTGTGCTGCTGCTGGTGTTTCCGGCCGCGCTTTACTTCCACCGCACCCCGATGGCGGTGAGCTTCGGCGGCAAGCTCGCCGACACGGCAATCGGATTTGCCGGCGGCGTGCTTGGCGGCCTCGCCGGCCTGTCGGGTCCAATTCCCATTTTGTGGGCGAGCGTGCGCGGTTGGGCAAGGATGCGCGACGCGGCGTGTTCCAGGTCTTCAATTGGACGATCCTGAGCGCGGCCCTGTGCGTTCAGGCCGGCAGCGGCTTGATCACACGGGAAACCCTGTGGCTGGCCTTGCTCGTGCTCCCGGCAACAATTGGCGGCGCGTGGCTCGGCGCGCGCACCTATCATGCACTAAGCGACCGCAATTTCCGCGACGTGGTGCTCGGCCTGTTGTTTCTGTCCGGCGTAGCGCTGGTCTGGAGCAGCATCGGGTAACCCCAAATGTGCCCGCGGGCTCAAAACTGAAAATAAAGAAATTCCAGCCGCTGCCACATGCCGAACAGCGACATCGCCAGCGCCAGCGCCGACAGCATCGCCCACGCCAGGTTCGGCCGCCACCGCGGCCGGCTCCCGCGTTCCGGCGCGCGGCGATATTCGCGATAGCCAAAGAGTTGCGGCACGTTCGGCAGCGAAAGCGCGATCGCAAGCGCCAGCGCTACCGCGCCGCCGCCGATCAGGAGCAGCCGTTCCTCGCCAACCAGTATCGGCAAATCCATCAGCCGCAGGATGCCGGGCGACGCATAGGCCGAACTGCCGGCGGCAAATCCGAACAGGCCGCCCAGCATCTGCCAGGCGCCCGCCGCCGTTTTGGCGCGGAAGAACACCCAGGCGAACACGACCGCGAAAAACGTGATCGCCCAGGATAACGCCTTCGCCGGCGCGGTCGTGAATATCGCGCCCGCGCCGCGCCACGCCTGCCAAAGATGATTGACGCAGAGATAGAGGCCGTGCAGGCCGCCCCAGATCAGAAAATTCCACCCCGCCCCGTGCCAGAGCCCGCCTAGCAGCATCGTCACCATGAGATTGAGATAGCGGCGCTGTTCGCCGAGCCGGTTGCCGCCGAGCGGAATGTAGAGATAGTCGCGCAGGAACCGCGACAGCGTGATGTGCCATCGCCGCCAGAATTCGATGATCGACATCGCCTTGTACGGCGAGCGGAAATTCACCGGCAGGCGGATGCCGAACATCAGAGCCAGCCCGACCGCCATGTCGGAATAGCCGGAGAAATCGAAATAGATCTGCAAAGTATAGGCCGATGTCGCAAGCCACGCCCACGGCGTAGTGACGCCGCCGCCGGCATCGAGATGCGCAAACACCGGCGAGACGAACTGCGCCAGATTGTCGGCGATGACCACCTTCTTGAACAGGCCGCTGGCAAAGATCGCCAGTCCCCGCGCCGCCAGCACCGCCGAACGGAAGCTGCGAGCGCGCTTGAACTGCGGGATCATCTCGGCGTGATGCACCAGCGGACCTGCGATCAGATGCGGGAAGAACGACACGAACAGCGTGTAGCTGACAATATCGCGCTCGACTCTGGCGCCGCGCATCACGTCGACCAGATAGGCGATCTGCTGGAAGGTGAAGAAGGAGATGCCGAGCGGGAGCACGATATTGACAAACGGCAGCGGCGCGCCGGTCAGCATATTGATGCTGTCGAAGATGAAGTTGGTATATTTGAAATAGCACAGCAGCGAGAGATTGAGCGCGACGCCCAGCGCCCCGACGGTGCGGCGACGAAGCGGATCTTCCATCCGAAGGCCGAGCGAAAAATTCACGGCGACGGAAGCAACCAGCAGCAGCAGATAGACCGGCCGCCACGCGCCGTAGAAAAACAGCGACGCGCCGACCAGCACCATAATGCCGGCGCGCGGAGAATGCCGCCGCGCCGCGGCGAAGGCGAGAGCGACGGCGGGCAGGAACTGCAACAGGAAGGTGTAGGAGGAAAACAGCATCGGATGCGGCTAACGCTTCAACCGCGACACGAGATAGCGGGTGTAGATCGGCACGCCCGAGGCGTTGACATGCATCTCGTCGGCGTAGTTGCCCTGCTGCAGTCCGGGGACCGATGCAATGTTCAGGACATCGAAGCCGCAATTGTGCCCGGCGTCGGTGACGAGCGAAACAAATTGATCGTCCTTGCTTCGCCATTCGGCATCTTGCGCGCGGTCGTAGCGCGGCGCCCAGGGCGGCACCACTACCGTCACCTTCCGCGCCAGCGCCACCATGTCGCACAGCGCGGCGATTTCGAAACGCGCCTTCGGACCTGAAAGATTCCAGTTGGCGTAATGCGCGTGCGAGCCGAGGTCGGCCGGCCAGCGATCTTCGGGTTGGGTACGGTCGATGATCTTGACGCCGAACGCAGCGGGCTGCGGAGCGGTATCGGCGATGTGCTGATCGGCGGCCAGCCGCGCCGCGAAGGCCTCGCGAATGAATCGGATCAAAGTGCCGACGCGCCAGGGAAGGAACGAAACCATCTGTGCGGCGACGCCAAGCCTGGCCGCGACGTCCTGAGGATAGACCGCGGCCGAACGCACGCCCTCATTGAACAGAAACGGCGCGACGCTGACGACGACGTGGGCCTTGCGAAAGCGATCCGGCTCGCGGCGCATCGCGGCCAACACCGCCAGCGGCTCGCCGGCATCATAGGCGATATTGACCACCGCGCCTTGCGGCTTGCCGATCAGTTGCGCGGCAAGCGCGGGATCGACCTGATAGACGGTGCGGCTCTCGCCGGCGAAGATCAGTTCGGGGTGCGAGGAGAGCAGCGGCAGTTTGACCGCCAGCAAAACCGGCACGTCGTCGTGGACGCGATTGGCAATCGCGAGCAGGCCGGCCAGTGCCGCAAGCCACGCCGCGGCTGTCAGCGCCAGCGTTGCGACGATCAATCGCGCGGACGCCGCCTGCACCCGCCGGAACGCTGTTGAATCGGAGATGAAAAGGCCGCGCATCATGCCGCCCATCAAGCATGAACGGCAGCGCCAGACAATATCGGGAGCGTTTTCGGCCCGCTAGTGCACCGGCTCCGCCGAGACCGAGGCCGGCTTCTTCAGGAGGATGACCAGCAGGCTGAGGCCGAGATAGAACAGCGTCAGCATGAAGAAGGCGTCGCCATAGCCCATCACCACCGCCTGGCGGTGAACGATCTGCGACAATTGCTTCATCGCCATCAGCGCGGCGTCGCCCATGCCCTGCAGGCGCTGGGTGAACGTGTTGAGCGTTTCGGTCGCGGTGGCGTTGCCCCAGGTGACGCGGTCCTGCAGGCGCGAGATGTGCAGGTCGGTGCGCTCGTTGAGCACCTGGTTGATGAGCGCAAGCCCGACCGCGCCGCCGAGGTTGCGCGTCAGGTTGAACAGCCCCGAGGCGTTCTTGACCCGATCCGGCGGCAAGGTGCCGAGCGCGATATTGTTGGTCGGCACCATCGCGCACATCATGCCGATGCCGCGCAGGATCTGCGGCACCAGCAGTTCGTAGAAATCGTAATCGCGGGTGATCCAGGTCATCTGGTAGGAGCCGAGCGCGAAGATCACGAGCCCCGCGGCGATGATGTAGCGAAGGTCCACCCTTTGCATCAGCCGTCCCACCACCGGCGCCATCAGGAACATGGTGATGCCGGAGACGAACATGGTCTCGCCGATCATCAGCGCGCTGTAGCCGCGCACTTCCGCCAGGTATCGCGGATACATGTAGGTCAACCCGTAAAGGCCGATGCCGACGCAGAACGAGATCAGGCAGCCGATGCCGAAATTGCGGTCGGTGAAGGCCCGGACATCGACGATCGGCTCCTCCGCGGTCAGCACGCGGTAGAAGAAGGCGATCGCGGAGATGCCGCAAACCCAGGCGCACACCGCGACCGAGGTGTCCTGCAGCCACTCATATTGCGGCCCTTCCTCGAGCACATATTCCAGCGAGCCGAGAAACCCCGCCATCGCGATCAGGCCGAACCAGTCGAAGCGATCGAGCAAGGGCGAAATTCGGCTGGTCGAAATCGACCAGCATCAGCACGCCCACGGTAATGCCGATGCCGGGAACGACATTGATGAAGAACAGCCAGTGCCAGGACATCGCGTCGGTGATGATGCCGCCAACCGTCGGCCCGATGGTCGGCGCCAGCGTCGCGACCAGGCCGATGATCGGGCCGACGATATAGAATTTCGAGCGCGGAAACACCGTATAGGCGGAAGCGAACACGGTCGGGATCATGCCCGCGCCCAAAAACCCCTGGATCGCGCGCCACAGGATCATCTGCTCGATCGACGAAGCAAAGCCGCACAGGAAGCTCGCGACGGTGAAGCCGGAGGCGGAGATCGCGAACAACAGCCGGGTGCCGAACGCGCGCGACAGGAATCCGGAGAGCGGGATCGCGATCACTTCGGCGATCAGATAAGAGGTCTGCACCCACGACACTTCGGTGGAGCTGGCCGACAGGCCGGCCTGGATGTCGGTGAGCGACGCCGAGACGACCTGGATGTCCAGGATCGACATGAACATCCCGAACACCATGATGAGAAACGCCACCAGCCGCCGCGGCGCGATGCGCTCGGAGGGCACCGCGGTCGACGTTCATCATTCCAGGGGGAGCGGTATGTGGCATCAGCCATGATGTACTCGGCCTAAGGGACTTCATCCAACCGGGCGCGCCGCCCGATGCGAAGGATGACTATTGCGGTTGAACCATCGCCGGCGCGTCGAGGTCGGCGTCGCTGTCGGCATCCTTGGCGCCCTCGGTGGTGTCGACGGTGGCATAGACCGACATGCCGGCGCGCAGCAGGTTTTGCCTCGCGACATCCTTCGGCACGCGAATCCGGACCGGCAGCCGCTGCACGATCTTGGTGAAATTGCCGGTGGCGTTGTCGGGCGGCAGCAGCGTGAACACCGAGCCAGCCGCGGGCGAGATGCTCTCGACGATGCCGGCGAACTTGCGATGGCCATAGGCATCGACCGAGATCGTCACCGGCTGGCCGGGACGGATGCGCTTGAGCTGGGTTTCCTTGAAATTGGCGTCGATGAAGACGTCGTCGAGCGGCACCACATTGCCGAGCCGTTGTCCGACCACGATGTAGTCGCCGGTATTGACCAGGCGGTTGGAGAAGGTGCCGTCGACCGGCGCGCGCACCGAGGTGAATTCGAGGTCGCGCTCGGCCTTGGCGAGCGTCGTCTGCAATTCCGCAAGCTGCGCGCGGGCTTCCGCCTGCTGCGCTTTGGTCACCTCGACATTGTCGCGCGCCGCGTCGATAGGCGGCCTGCGCGGCCTTCACTCCGGCCAGGCCCTGGTCGCGTCCGGCCTCGGACTGCTCGAAGGTGGCGTGGGTGGCAAAACCCTTGGTGCTCAGCGTCTGCTGCCGGTCGTAATCGAGGTTGGCCCGCTTCAGGCCGGCTTCGGCGGAAGCGAGTTGCGCCTTGGCCTGTTCGGCCGCGCTTTCCTGCGCGGCGACCTGCCGGCCGATCCGGTCGATGGTGGCCTGCTGGGTATCGATCTTGGTGCGCGCGGCGTCCACCGCGATCTGGTAGTCGCCGTCGTCGATCTTGAAGATCACTTCGCCGGCGTGGACCAGCGCGTTGTCGTGAGGGAGGATCGCCGCGAGATGTCCGGACACCCGCGCGCCGAGCATGGTGTTGTTGGCCCGCACATAGGCGTCGTCGGTCGAGACAAAAAACCGTCCGACCAGAACCCAGTGCACGCCATAGGAGATCGCCGCGAGCGCGAGCAGCGCCACGACGCCCATGAAGACCATCTTGCCTTTGCCCGGCTTCGGCGCGGCCGGCACGGCGGGAGCCACCTGCGCCGCGGGCCTGGTGACCGCGGGCCTCTCCGGCGCCTCCAGGGAGCGGCGAGCGGTGGTGTCTTCCGAAAGATGCGAACGAATGGAGTCTTCGATGTCCGCTTGAGCCTCAGGCGCGGTTTCACCCTCGGCCGTCGTTCGGCTCAGGGCGAAGGATACGCGCGGCCTGGTCTCTCGCTGCGGCCATAACGGCCTCCCCATTAACAAAACACGACGTGGACGAGGCCGGCAAAAGCCCCTGCTGCTCTGGAAAATCAAATTAGCATTGACCGAACCGTTCGGTCAAGATACATTCCAACGGTGATCGTAGGGTGGGAACCCCTTCCGAGTTGTTTCCAAGCCGTAAATCTTTCAGAGAACCTAAACTAATGGTTGCAGCTTCACCCTCCGATCTCCGCATAGTTGGCGACGAGGAAACCTCAAAGCGCCGGCAAATCCTCGAGGGCGCCCGTAAGGTGTTCCTGGACCTGGGATTTGACGGCGCCAGCATGGGCGAAATCGCCCGCGCCGCCGGCGTCTCCAAGGGCACGCTTTACGTCTATTTCGCCGACAAGAGCCGCCTGTTCGAAGCCATCGTCGAGGAGGAGACCTTCGAACAGGGCAAGATCAGCGTTCAATTTCGACCCGAACCGGGACGCTACCACGACGCTGACCGAGTTCGGACAGGCCTATATCGCGATGATCTGCCGGCCGGGCGGCGGATCGGCGATCCGCACCGTGATGGCGATTGCCGAGCGGATGCCCGAAGTCGGCCGCCGCTACTATGGGCACGTGCTGGAACAGACCATCAGCCGCCTCGCCGGCTATCTCGACGCGCGTGTGAAGCTGAAGGAATTGGCGATCGACGACTGCCAGCTCGCGGCATCGCAATTCATGCTGATGTGCCAGGCCTCGCTGTTCCTGCCGTTCATCTTCCAGGCGGCCCCTGCCCCGTCGGCCGAACGCATCGCCGAGGTGATCGACAGCGCGACGCGGATGTTTCTGGCGGGATATCGGGCAAAGCAGGGCTGAGCGAAGAAGCGGCCAGATTTCATAAGGGCCCACTGTCAAACATCGTCCCCGCGAAACGCAGGGACGACGCATGGCTATTACACTCCCCGCCTCACTCGCCTGAAGCCACAGCGCCCGCCGCCGCAACCGGTCGATACGGCACAACCGCACGTGACGCGGAGGCCGTCTCGCCATCGCCGCGCAATTGCTCGCGATAGGCGGGATGTTCGGTTCCCATGATCCGGTCCCACCAGGTGAAGTAGAGCCCGTAATTGTAGTGGAAGCTCGAATGATGCAGGTCGTGGTGGGTGGTCGCGTTGATCCAGCCAAACCACGGGCTGTCGGCGAGCGCGCGTGGCATGAGTTCGACGCCGGCATGGCCCATCACATTGCGCACGATCATGAAGGCCATGAACAGGAACAGCCCGAGCCCATGCATCGGAACCATCAATAGCCACAGCGGCGTGAACAGCGCCATCACCAACGCTTCCGGGACGTCGAATGCGTAAGCGGCAAACGGCGTTGGCGTAACGGAGCGATGGTGGGTGCGGTGGAAATAATGGTAGAGGCGCGGATGGTGCATCAGCCGGTGCGCCCAGTAGAAGTACGCATCATGCGCGACGATGATCGCGGCCAGGCTGAGCGCGAGATAGCCGACGCCTGCGGTTTCAAAGTCCGGATAGATCGTGAAGACGCCGTGAATGGCGCCAAGGACGATCCCGACGCCCGTCAGCGAGAAGATGATTCCGGTTCGAAGCGAGGTGAGGATTTCGCGGCTGACGTCGGAGCGCGAAGCCCAACGCGCCTGGATCTTGCGCCGGCTGAGCCCGGCATTCCAGAACAGTTTCAGGATCAAGGCCATGCCGCCGGCCGCAATGACATAACGGCCGACATCCAGAGTGAGGGTGAAAGACCAGATTTGCCAAAAGCTGGCCAGTGCATCGGAGATAGCTTGCATCGGAGGGCTCCGCCAAAGTTTGCGGACAGACGACGCCTGTCCTGCCGATCACTTTGGGACGGAAAAGGTTCGATGCTCTCGCCAAGTCCTTGGGCGACGCAGGCCGAATTCGAAATCGGCTAGCCGATTTCCTAATTGTTGGATCATTGGCCGCTATTCGGCGGCGACGCGTTCGCTTCGGCCGAGCTGTTGACGGCGGAACTCGCTGGGCGTCATCCCGGTCTGGGACTTGAATGCGCGGTTGAAGGGTCCGAGCGACTGAAAACCGGCATCCAGCGCAATGGTCAGGATCGGAACCGCCTCCTGCGAGGGGTCGCCAAGCGCGGCCATGACATCGTCAAGCCGATAGAGGTTAAGGAAGGCGTTGAAGTTGCGGTAGCCGAGGCGATGGTTGATCAGGCGGCGCAGTGCGTATTCGGGGATACCGAGCTTGGCCGCGAGGCTTCCGATCGACAGCCCCTCCTCGCGATAGGCCTTGTCGTGATCCATGAGCCGGCGCAAGGCCGCAAGCTGCCGCCCATCCTCATTGCGCTCGGCCTGACCTTCCGACGCGATCGCTGTCTCTCGACGCGGCGAGATGATCTGCACCCTCGAAATGGAAGCCGGCAGCGAAATCAGCGCGCCGTCGCGGCTGACGGACAACAGCATGACGGAAAACACCATGGTAATCGCCAGCACGCCGATGCTGTTGGCCAGGAAGAGCGCTGGACCGCCGCTGCCGCCCGGCAACGCAATCTCGGATACGATGATCAATACTGAATAAAGCGCGATCACAATCACCATCACCGAGCGCAACCTGCGGCGCTCCTCGACGAGATCGAGCGCGCTACCTGCGAGCACGTACCAGACCCCGATGGCATTGCAGGCGAGACCTAATCCGCTGCAAATCCAGCGCGCAAACGGCGCGCCGCTCCACATACTGAAAATGCCGAATCCCACCACCACCAGCCACGCGAGGCCGTGCGGCCATGACGGCCTGAAGTCGTCGTCGAACATGGTGGCGGCAAACAGACAGAAGACGACCGGGTTGCCGATGGCGACAAGGCGCAGCGGCAACAGCCAGGGAGACGGATCAAAACAAAGCGCGGAAGCGGAGACGATCGTGTAGCAGGCGGCGCCCAGCGCAAACAGCGCCGAGAAGACGCCCGAGGGAACGCGGCGCGCGTCGCGAAGAAGAACCGCGGCGAGTAGAACGAGCAGGACGACCGCCCCGCCCCGCAATGCAGCCTCGATGAGGGACACGATTTGCTCCCGGGATGTGACCGGCGCAGTTTAGCAAATCGGCGCGCCGAGGGATAGCGCTCGCGGCATCGCGTTCCGCATTGTCACGTAACCTTAATCGTCCTCGAACTCGTCTTCTTCGTTGACCTTCTCGGTATGCTTGCGCGGGCGTGAGAGCTTGTGGCCGCCGAGCGATCCCGTCACATAAGATTCGCGCGCGGCGTAAGGGTTGCGCTGGGCGGCGCGGGCGGCGACTTCCTCGCCGGAGACCGCGGCCGGCTGGCAGATCAGGCGCCGTGAGGCGCGGCGCATCAAATCGACGTGGATGTGATCGTAGTGATAGGCGTTGGAGCCCGGCGCCAGCACCGTAGAGAATTGCTGGCAGGCCGCCGCTTCAATGTCGCGCAAAAAACCTTGCTCTTCCGGCAGACCATGCCAGCCATCCTTCACCGTCACCTGCCGTCCGTCGGCGAGCGTGAAGGCCGCGATGTCGAGCGCGTTGCCGAAGGCGTGTTCGGAAATATGCGCGTGCGGGTCGCCGTTCATGCCGCGGCAGGAATAGGCGGAGATCTGCTTGATCTCGACCACCCGCGCGCCGAACCAGCGCTGTGACGCCGGCTGCACGGATTCCGAAAGCCAGCGGTCGAGCACCGAGACGATTGGACAGGCGAGCGTCGCCGTCGGCCGCATGGCGACCGGACCGAAGGCTGCGACCGAATTGTCGGGCCCCGGGCCAAGCCGCGGCGAGCGATAGCGATCGGCCGGCGGCGCGTCGATACGCCCTTGCGGATAGGGCTGATAACGCTCACGCGGAGGATAGGCTTGCGGTGCCGGATAGGGTCCTTGCGCGGGCGCGTTTCGCCATGCCGGCGCGCCCTCGGCCGGCAGGTCGATTTCGCCTTCGTCGCGCACCACGCCCGGCGCCGTCAATGAGATGGGACCACTGGGCTGTGCGCCGTAGCCGGGCGCGCGCCCCGGCACATCGGGATAATAGGGGGCAGGCGGCGGCGGCTGGTTGGCTGGCCAGCGCGGCTGATTGCCGATCGCGGCCGGCGGGCGCAAATCTTCGTCGGCGAACCCGAAGGTGCCGCTGCTTTCGCCGAGCGCTGCGACCCTGAGAGGGAATTCCGCGCCGCAAGCGCCGGGACCCGAAATCGGGTTGATCCGCACCAGATCGGCGCTCTCTTTGACCGCGCCGGACTTCAGGCACGCAATTTCGGCCTCGGTTCGCCATGGCTCACGCTCCTCGGAAAAAAATCCGCGGCCGCAAGCCGTTAGCGAGACAAGGACGAAGGTGCCGACGAGATACAAACGAACTCCGCGCGCCATGCGGAGAACTTCAACGAATTTATTTAAGGACTCATCAACGCCTTGATTTCACGACTCTTTAACCACGCCGCCCTCGATTGTGCGCCGCCGAGATGGGGCGGAGCGACAGCAAACCTGCCTTTTTTGGCCAAATCCGCGTTGCTAACTTATCGTCACACGGCGGGCAGCGACGTGACCAATCGGAGATTTCCAATGGCCTTTCGTCCCTTCGTCAGCAGATTGAGCGTGGTGACTGCGTACATCGCCTTCGCCTTTGTCGGCGCCATCGTACTCGGCGTGTTCTAGCGTCACTCGACCTCTAGAGAATTCCAAAGGCCCGGCGGTCTGGAATATCCAGTCGCCGGGCTTTTTCGTGCCGCCACCACGCATAGCGCTTACCCTGCGAAAATTCTTCGATCACTTTTTGGGAGACTTTCTTCTCGGCGCACGGGACCATCAAGGGGAAAACAGTTTCCGGCCGAGGAACCTGAACCATCCTTGCGGACGCCGGCCTAGGCCTGCGACTTGAGGAATCAGACGTTCCGGCGTCGTCGGCTCGACGCACCGGTCGGAGGCCTTGGCCTTAATCAATGCCGCAATATTTTCTCTCGTCTGTATGATCGCAACCATCGCCGACGCGTGGTCCTTACTGACGGTGTCTTCAAAATTTCATACTGGCGTGCTTTGGATCGTGACGCAGCAGGATCTCGGATGCTCGGGGGCCGACATTGTCCGTGACCCATCTCTCCAGCCTTCCCGAAAAGCCGTCTGCCTTCGCCATATAGGCTGCATAGTCAGCGGCGTTGTTGAGCGCCAGAACTCTCTTCGAAGAGCCGGTCCGCCTCGGAATTGAACGCTCTCAGCGTCGCGAGATTTTCCGCTGCGATCAATTCACGATACTGCTTCTCAAGACCGAGAAGCCCCGCGATCGACAAGGTGAATCCGGTGAAAACCACCAGATAGGTGAGTAGCCGGATGGACCGGGAGAAATAATGGCCCCATAGGCCCAGCGCCGCCACGATCACAATTCCGCTCGCCGAAGCGATGGCCCAACTGCCGAATGCATCCCAGCACTGGATGTCCGTGGAGAACGCCATGCGGCGAGTCTAGCCGGGGATCACGGGAAAAAGCGAGTCGGGTTTTGCGATGATAAAAATGGAACTTTCAGCCAGGCCGAGCCAGCTAGCGGAACCGGGAAACACTTTCAGCTGTGCTTCACGGCGCGCGCCTGCGTCCAGATCGCGATCGGGTGCTCAAGCCCGCGGATTGCCTGCGGGGCATGCGGCACAAGCGGCCGAAACGCTGCATCTGCACTGCCGAGTTCGGCCTTGGCGTGCCCGACGAGATCGTCGCTCGCCACCAGCGCGCAGTCGAACGTGCGGGTCAAGGCTTCGAGCCGGCTTGCGGCATTCACGGTCGAACCGATCACCGCAAATTCAAGACATGTCACTCCGATGTCGCCGAGTACGACCGGCCCGTAATGCAAACCAAAACTGACGCGGATCGGAACCTCGCCGGCCGCTTCGCGTTGGCCGTTCCACCTATCCGCCGACGCGTTCATGGCCTGCGCACAGCGTAGCGCGTTGCTGGCATCGGCCGTTCCGGTGAACGGCGTGCCGAAGGTCGCCATCAACCCGTCGCCGAGATATTTGTCCAGCGTGCCGCTGTGCCGGAAAACTTCCTGTTCCATCAGCGCGTGGAATTCGCGCAAAGTGCCCACAACTTCTTCCGGCGTACGCGCATCGGCAAAGGCGGTGAAGCCGACGATGTCGACGAACAGCACTGCAACGTTTTGCGAGCGCACCTGCTTCAAAGGTTCATCAGTCTTGGACAATTCCTCCACCACATTGGGCGAGAAGTAGCGCGCGAGATTGCCTCGTTCGCGTTCCACCGCGGCATGGCGGATCAGGAGGTCATTGCCACGGCGCACCGCGACGGCGAGTGTCACTGCGGCAATCATGAACACGACGATCTCCTGGATCCGCGCGCCGAACACGATCGAGTTGGGCGAGATCAGCCGGAACAGCCTTTCATCGCTGCCCATCGCCGCCGCGATGCGGGCGGTCAGCGCGGGATCGCGGTCGGGCTGCCACCACACCCAGACCATGCCGACAATCCAGAGAGCGGAGGTCCACGTCCCGACCGCGATGACAGTGCGCCAGGAATAGGCCAGTGTCGCGACCGACAGCAGCACGAAGAAATAGATGAAGTTGCCGAGATGGTATTGCATCGCCACGGGCCAGTGCGCGGGGCTGAAGGGATTCGGTACAACGGCGACGAACGTCAGCAGCGCAAGGTCGCAGAACAACAGCGCAAGCTCCGGCCTCGACACGCCAAGCCGCCCAACCCTGACCTGACCCCAACCAATCAGCGCAAACAGGCCGAGCAGCACTACATAGTAAAGCTGGTCCCATGTGGGATTGATGATCGGCAACAGGCAGGCGATTACGGCGAGCGCGATATACCGCGCCCGCACTGCCAGTTGCAGGCCCTCCTGCTTGGCCGCGGCGAGCGCGGCCTGCGCGAACTGAACGGTTTCAGTTTCGGTGTCGCGCCGACTGCGCGCGCGTGGAAACGCGGCGGGCAAGTCGAGGCGCTCGATAAGCGTGGTCACGGGGTCGTCTCCTCGAGTGGGCGGTTGCAGCACAATGCCGGAACATCAGCGGCCGCAACCAACAATTCGTCTGGTGATACGTGGGTTTGAGGTTATCAGGTCAGGCTGCCGACTGCGAACTTCTCGCGAGATTGGTTTTCCACTAAAGCTCGGCAGCAGCGTCAAGCGGGCATCGCGGGAGGTGCGCTCCGGGTCAAAGGCTGACATGACGGCTCGTTACCCGGACCTCCGCTTTACCCCCGAAACCGGACATCGCTCAATGCGGTCGGCATGTCCGAAAGGTGCCCCGAAAACGGACTAATATATAAGACCGCACAGTTGCCTTTCGCCGAAAATTGGACGCCGTCCATCCAATTAATTGTCCTGCAAGCCAACCAATCAAACCGAAGAATGGTATGGGCGCCATGAGCGCAGAGATAACAAAACCAATGCCGAAGCCGGCATCAAAAATACTGGGATATGGGCCGGGCCAAATAATCGTGACGATTGGCAAACTGATCGTGGCCAAGATAACGCCAATGCCTTGCCCAACACCGAAGGCGTTGGAAACCATCTCCCAAGCCAGGGAAAACAGGAAAACATTTGGGAGGGACATCGCGACCACGGAAAACCACATCGCAGACCTAGCCGAGCCGAAATTCGGCCACAGGCGGCAAGCCAGGTATAGGGCGACGAATCCCCAGTTTATTGCTGCGAAATCACATGGCAGGTCTCGGATGAATATTGAAAAACTATACCCGGAGGGTTCGGGCTGAATTAAACCGAACTTGTAGCAAGCGACTGACTGCTTGCAGAAACCACGTCTCGTCCCTTGCGATATCCGAATAGTATCGCCAGCAGCATCACTGCGAGGGCCAAATAATTATACAAATCGGATGTCAGGATCGGCAACATTACATCACTGTTAGCTTATTTACGCGATTTCGTGATGCTAACCGTTGAGTAGTAGAGCGCCAACTTCCTGGCGTGTCGAGGCAAATCAACGTCCGCTATGGATCGGACATTTGCGCATTCTCCTGAGCCACCAAGAGGCCTTTCATTCCTCCGGTACGCCTGTACACGACCTGGATCGCGAGCCATGAAGACGCTAGTTTGTCGTCATGGACGAACCCGCGCTCGAATTTGAGGGCCTTGCCCTTTCACCGCAGAAAGAAACAGTCCGGGTTTTCTACAAGGAATTGTGGGACCACGCAGACAAGCGCCTCATACCGGTCATCTTCCACGAAGGTTTTACTTTCCGTGGCTCGCTTGGCCCGACACTCGTCGGCCATGACCAGTTTGCCGGCTATGTCGATTTCGTGACAGAAACCTTCGGCCAATACACGACAGACATTCTGGCGATGATCGAGGAAGGCAATCGCGTCAGCGGCAAGATGCAATTCCACGGCTTTCATCGCAAGGAGTTGTTTGGCGTGCCACCGACCGGCCGTCACGTGTGGTGGACGGGCATGCCCATCTTCACCTTTCAGGGTACCAAGGTGCGAGACCTCTATGTACTCGGCGACATCCACGGCCTGATCAGCCGGCTGACGGGCTAACCGCGGGTCGCGGTGCGCCGTCGGTATCGGCCCGGACCGTCTACGACTTCGGCTCCGGCGCGGGCCCGCTCGAGGTGATCAGCTCCTTCGGCCTGGCAGCGAGGCGGCTCCAGACATTGCCGGAGCAGAAGAAGCGGCCGAGCACGCAGGCTTCGACCCGAAGCGAATTTACGCCCTTCATCGCCATCGTCGCGTAGTAAGTGGCGCCGCTGGCGCGGCTATAGATGTTGCCGGACCACACATCGCTGCCTTTCGACTTCATGTTGATCAGCACTGACTCACCGACCGCATCGGACTTCGGATCGAGCACGTAACCGCACAGCGCCTTGCCGCAGGTCTCGATGCGCACCAATCCCTTGTTGCCTTCGGTCTGCCAGTCGCCGAGCGGCGAATCCGCAGGTCGCTCCTCGGTCTCGCGCGACGCCTTGACGATCGGCGCGGCTGGGGCGGCAGGTGCAACAACGATGTTCGCCGGTGCGGCCGGCGGCGGTGGCGCCACCGGCGGTGGCGGCGCAGGTGGTGGCGTTGGCGCGGCTGCTTCCTTTGGCGCGGGAGCCGCTGCTTCTTTTGGCGCGAGCGGTTGCGCGGGAGGAGGTGCCGGAGCAGCGGCCGCAGGCGGTGATGGCGGCGCGGCGCGCGGGGCTGCGGCAGGCGGCGGATTTGGCAATGTGACCGGTGGCACCGACGCGAGCTGCGGCACTTGCTTTGCAGGCGCGGGCACGGCGGCCACATCGGCGTCGTCGTTCCGCTCGCGCCGGCGGCGCGATTCGTAAATGCCGGGAATGGAGACCGAGGCGCAGGAGGTCGATATGCAACCGCGCGGCGCCTCGATGTGAATACGGTGACCGCCGATGACAAAGGAATAACCGCCGGCATGCGCCGATGAACTAAGCGCCATCAGCACGACGAGACATCCAAATCGCTTCATGGCAGGGCCCCTCCGGTGTGTGGTTCAAAGCTAATCACGAGATGGAATGCTGAATGTGATTTGAGTCACCCAGCGGGCGCATTGAATGAGAGCCGCTCGTGCCGGCGTCCTCCTGAGAGCCTGACCTCGTGTCCCGGACGCGGTGCAGAGTTCTTCACGATGCACCGCAGAGCCGGGACCCAATGGACCCCGGATCAGCAGCGCACCGCCATAGCGCGTCAAAGACGCGCGTGAACGCGCTGATGGCGCTGCGCAGCGTCCGGGGAACGCAGCCCTCCTCCTGTGATGCGGATCACAGAATTCGGAAGTTGCGGCGCGTAGGGTCTGAGCAGGTTCACGATCAACCCCTTGTGCTCAACCGCTGGAGACCGTCATGAAGAAGCTCACCATCCTCGCCGCGCTGCTGATGACCACGAGTTACGCCTATGCCGGCGGCAATTCCGTTTCCTTCGAGATCGACGGACACAAGATCCGTATCGAAGCCCCGAAGAATTGCGACCAGTTGTCGTGCCTGAAGGTCTCGGGCTTCGACTTCAAGGGCTTCAACTCCAAGCGCTTCGACGACGATGACGATGTTGGCGCCAAGCCCGACCCCTCCGCGCCAAACCCCGCGCCGGCTCCGGCCGCGCAGGCCAACGCGCCGCAAGCGCCAGTACCTCCGGCCGCCAATCCCGCGCCCGCACCGGTGACGGTTGCGGCCACACCGCCCCAGCCTGTCGAGGTCGCGCCACCGGCTCCGCCCGCCGCGCCGAAGCCGGCACCGGTCGCCGCCGCGCCCGTGCAAGCGCCCACCACTCCGATCGGCGTTTGGGCCACCGAAGACGACAAGGGCCAGGTTCGCATCGAGCAATGCGGAGCGAATCTCTGCGGATATGCCGTGAAGTCCGGCGAGAAAATCCTGATCAACATGAAGCCGCAGGACGCGAAATGGGTCGGCACGATCCACGACCCCGACAGCGACCGCAACTATGACTCCACCATCGCGATGAAGGGCGCCAACACCTTGCGGGTTCAGGGCTGCGCCTTCGGCGGAATGTTCTGCGGCGGCCAGGTCTGGAATCGCGTGAGCTAGACCGTGGACATATAATCCGACCACGGCCCCGCTCAGGGGATGAGACGGGGCCGTGTGCCGGGTCACAAATTACGCACAACGGGGCGGCCCGTTCATGCGTAGGCAACCCACTAACAGTTGGGCGGCTTCTTTTCCTTGGCTTTCTCTTCGGCCAGCAAGTTCAGCAGCATTTTGTGTCGATCCTCGTCACGCGACGGATCGCGGTTGCTCTCTTCAAGTAGCCGCCGATAAAGCTCGACGTTTGCGTTATGAACGAAACGGTCCATGAAGACCTCCGAACGACGCGGCTAGTTGCGCATCATGGAACGAGTGCGCCCACCCTGCACGATCAATATTGCTCACTAACGCCGGTTTATTTTGGCGCGACCGCGGTGCAAAAATACCCAACACGCTAACGGCGGGTCGATTTGGCTTTGAACTATGGCGGCCCGGCACGCTAAAATCGGGTGAAGCCAAAATTAGGCGAAATTGGTCGAGCCAAAGGAGGCTCCTGTGGCGAAGTCAGCCAAGACCGCGTTTGAGCCCAAACTCTTTCTCGCCAATGTGGGTACCGGGAAAGCGATCCTCAAATTGCGCAAGAACCAGCACGTGTTTGAACAAGGCGACGTCGCGGACACGGTATTTTACATTCAAAAAGGCAAGGTCAAGCTTACCGTCCTGTCTGACCAAGGGAAGGAAGCCGTAGTCGCCATTCTTGGGCCTGGCCAGTTCTTCGGCGAAGGCTGCTTGAATGGTCACAAGCTGCGCATCGCAACCACGACCGCGATGGAAGATTGCGTGATCACGGCAATCACGAAACCGGCGATGATCGCCGCTCTTCATGCTGAGCCCAAATTCTCGGAGCTATTCATGGCGTTTCTCCTGACCAGGAATAGCCGGATCGAGGAGGACCTGATTGACCAGCTATTCAATTCGAGCGAGCGGCGGCTTGCGCGCTTGCTCTTGCTGCTCGCCAATTTCGGTAAGGAAGGTACCCCGCAGCCAATTAGTCGCAACATTAGTCAGGCGACATTGGCGGAGATGATCGGCACCACCCGATCCCGGGTTAGCCATTTCATGAACAAATTTCGCAAGCTCGGCTTCATCAGCTACAACGGACAGATCGAGGTTCACAGTTCGATGTTAAATGCGGTCTTGCACGAGAAGCCGCAGCTAAGAGAGCGCGACTAGAAACACGGTTGCAAAGAAAGGACGGCGCGGTCTCGCTCCTCTCCAGCCGTGCCGCCGTCATGGCCCGCCGCTGATGCGTCCGTACCCCGGCTGACGCTTCAAAACGGCAATTTCGTGGAAGAGGCCCCTTCGAATTTTCCGAGAGGGCCCTCATTCATGTCGCAAGGCCATCCACATTCATGCTCCGTTCAGCCGAAAACGGCCTCAATCAGTCCCGCGATCGCCATTTCCGATCTTGCCGGGTTTGCGACGGTCGGCAAAAGTGGATTTCGGAAAATCGCCCTCCCCGCGCGCTCCAACAATCGAAGGCAGGCATGATCCTTTCATCAACCGGCTCGCGCTCCAAAGGATCTGGCGTGAGCGCGGCGCGGCGGCGGCTCTTTCTTGCGCTGCCGGCTTGCGTGCTGCTTGCGTGCCTGATGCTGAGCGGCAAGGCGCTGGCTTACGCGGTGGCCTCTGCGGGGGATGACGGACTGGCGCCATCATCCGCGATCTCCGCATCGATGCGCCTTGCGCAGGCGCAGGCGCCTTCGCCGACCCCGCTGCCCTCGCCCACGCCGCCCGCCGCGCGGCCGGCGGCTCCACCCGCAGCCGCGCCTGCCTCGGCCGCACCGGCGCCCGCCGACGAGCCGATCGGCAACGTCGCGACATTGACGGGCACCGCGAGCGTGACCCGCAACAACGCTTCGACGCCGCTCAAATTGCAGGACGACATTTTTCTCAATGACGTGTTGCAGACCTCCGCGAATTCCACCCTCGGCGTCACGTTCAACGATGCCACCACCTTCAACCTCACCGCCAATGCGAAGATCACGGTGGACAACTACGTCTATGACGACGGCGGCAAGAACAACTCGGCGGCGTTCGACATCACCAAGGGCACCGTGGCTTTCGTCGCCGCGGCCGTGGCCCAGACCGGCGACATGAAGATCACGACGCCTTCCGCTTCGCTCGGCATTCGCGGCACCACCGGACTCGTCGAGGTCGATGGGACCGGGGCTGGCAGCCACAACATCAAGCTCTACCCCGATCCCGACGGCAGGGTCGGGCATATCGACGTCAACGATCGCCGCACCGGCGCGCGGTTGGGCTCGCTCACGCAAGGCGCGAGCGGTTTTACGGTCCGGTCCGGCCCCGGCGGCCGCGTGACCGCCACGCCGCTTGTGATCTCGCCGCAACAGGCCGCGCGCGACCAGGGCATCGTGCGCCAGGTGCACGCCGCGCAGGTCGTCGGCCGTCAGGTCGTCACGCAACAGCGCGCATTGCGGCGTGCCAATCCGAACCGGACCAATCCGCGCGGCAATGCGCCGGGTCAACCCGGACCGCAGCGGCAGAACAATCTGCAACGGCCAGGCGGCCCGCAGCAACCGGGCTTGCCGAATCGCGCCGGCCAACCAGGACAGCCGCCGCAGCCGGCTTCGCCCAACCGGACGGGCCAGCAAGGACAGCAGCCGCCCGGCGTGTCGCGGCAGCCCAACGCGCCGGGTGCGCGCCAGCCCGGTCCGCCGAGCAAGCCAGCGATGCTGCCGAAGCGGCCGGCCCCGCCGAAAGGCAAGCCGCCGAAGGAAAAGCGACGCTAGGAGCGCTGTGATTGCGATCGATGAGGTGAGGAGGTCTTGCGCGATTGAGCTAGGCCGCGTGTCGTAGCCAGTTCCGTACCTTCTCAACCAAACTCATGCGCCGGCGGCGAACCGCTCCAGCCGGCACCGGATGAGCCGATGCAGAACTCTACAACAATGGTCGCGGAGGCTTCTTCCGCGGATGACGTTGGCGCCACGTCGACGGCGTCGGTGACGACAAAGAGCGGCTCATCCAGTTCTGTCATGGACGGCGCCATATCGCCCTACCGTAGCGCCTCGCTCAGCGGACGTCTTGGTCGGCGGCTTATCGCAGCCGCCTAACGACGCGGAATCATTTGGCAGCTTTGAGAAATGCCGGGGCGGTCTAACGACGCCCGTTCATAGGGGGCAGACCGGAAGTAACCGCTAAGTAGTCAAAGTGACGCGATTGACCCCAAGGCGAAATAGCGGATTACTCGACGACTTCATCCGCGAGTGCGAGCATCGTGGGCGGGATGTCGAGGCCAAGAGCCTTGGCAGTCGCGAGCGGCGATAAGGATGTCGCATTTAGCAACAGCTCCAGTAAATGTGACCCATCCCAATCTTGTCCGTCGCTTCGCGTGGGACATTCCACTAAAAAACACCTAGCGTGTCGTCTTGGATTATGGGGAACATGCGTGTAGCGTTCCTTCGGGGACCGTGCCGCGGAGTTGGGGGCAATGAAAGCCTTGCAGGCTACCTGCATCGTGGGTGCCATAGCATTCACGGGGATCATCCATCAGGTTGGCGGAAACGCGCCAGGCGCGACCGTGCCGGACGCAATGCTGGAAGCGGCTGTGAGCGCCGAGACGCCCGGTGCGCCTGCGCTCTCCGCCGCCGTGCCGGAGGCATCTGCCGGACCTGGAACAGTGCTCGGAGCAGAGCTTGGCTCGGTGCCCGGGGCGGGTTCCGGACCGTCGTTGATGGCCCGAGCCGAAATCGGCGACGATTCTATCGAGACAAAATCGGTGGACTTGGGCCACGATGATGTCGCCCGACCGGTGCCGACAACGCGCAATGCCTCCAACCCGGCGCCGGTGACGCAGGATTTTCGGTATCTCATCTATTACGTCTGGTCCGAACTGCCGCCTGCCGAGAAACCGGCGGATATCGTCTTGAGGTCACTCAAGGACACCCCGGTCGGAACGCCGGTCGAGGAGATCAAGCGCGCTTCCGACGCTTTCGGTCTGGATTTCAATTTCATGAAAGCGGTTGCCAGGATCGAGTCCGGTTTCGACCCCAAGCAACACACCGGGTCGTATATCGGCCTGTTCCAACTGAGCAAATACGAGTTCAACAAATTCGGCTCCGGGCAGATTCTCGATTCCCGCGACAATGCCATTGCGGCAGCCTACAAGGTCATTACCGAAGGCATTCTGTTCGAGTGGGTGACGCAGAAGAAGCCGACCCTGAGCGATCTTTACTTGATCCATCAACAAGGCTGGGAAGGCGCCGCCGAGCACATCAGCCAACCTGATCGCATCGCCTGGAGATCCATGTGCGCCACCAGCGAAGGCAGGGAGAAAGGCGAAAAATGGTGCAAACGCGCGATCTGGGGGAATACCCTTCCGGCCGTCAAAGACGCTTGGAAATCGGTGGATAAGCTGACATCGGGGGCGTTCGTCGGAATGTGGCGCGAGCGGGTTGCGCATTTCTATTCGAAATACATGGCCACCGCCGCCGCCGAAGGGGCGAACCAGTAAATTTCCGTTGAGTGGTTGGCAGGAGTTGCACCCGCGGGCCGAGCGGGGGCCTCACCGCCGCTGCGGCACGTGGTGCCGCTCATCGCTCAGTGGTCGCGCGGATGCACTTTACGTCGTCAACGACGCGCTCGGATCGTTCCTACTGCGCGCTAACGAGGTGATCGATCAGGTGCCGATGTCTGCTTGTGGCACTGAACGGACCACCAGTGATGTCCGCAGTTCGGTCGCCATCGGGGGGAAAGCGGACATGGCACGGATCGGCCGAATTGTTCGAGAATGGCGCTCTTCGCGGAAATTCTGGTGCCACCCCTGTCGACCCTGTCTTGATCGGCTGAAGCGCCCTGTGTGACAGGGGCACTCACAAAGAAGTGAGGCGGCATGCAAGGCCAGCGTGGCGTCTTTCGCCACGCCTCAATCGTCCTATGTCCAGAGAGCTGGAACGAAGAAATGGAATGAGCAATTCTCGCTATTGCTGGGTCATTGTAGCAGCCGGTGACCTGCTGGGCTGTGTTGCCATCGGGCGCTTTTATCGCAACCCTAACTAAGGAGACTCCGATGACCGAACAGCTCAAGATCCGGCAGGAGACACAGATCGCGGCTCCGCCCGCGACCGTCTTCGCCTTCCTGACCGACCCCGAAAAAATCATCAGCTGGATGGGCACCGAGGCGAAGACCGAATTGCATCCGGGCGGGCTCTATCTCCTCAAAGGTGTCAACAAGCGCCGCGTGGCGCGCGGCACGTTCCGCGAGGTCGTGCCGGTGCACCGGCTCGCCTACAGCTTCGGTTGGGACGGCGACGACGAGGTGCCGCCGGGATCGGGTCTGATTGAGATTGATTTGATCGACCTAGACGGCGGCACTTTGCTGCGCATGACCCATAGCGATCTTCCCAACGCGGCGCAGCGTGCCGGCCACGCCAAGGGTTGGGCGCACTACCTCGGCAGGCTGGGGATAGCGGCCGCGGGCCGAAATCCCGGCGCCGATCCCGGCCCAAGGAAGACCGATGCGTAGCGCGACACCCGGTTGGCGGCTGTGCGGAGGGCGGCGCATGAGCGGGTCCTCGCCACATTGACTCGTGACAAAGGAGCTGCGTCAACGCCATGATCGATCGATGGAGCTCTCTTCGACACTCTCCTGGCTCGTCGATGCGGCCGGCGAGGCGCCGGGCGCCGATCGGCTGCTGGCTGAGGTCGGCGCGCGCCTGATCGCCGATGGGCTACCGCTCGCAGGGGGCGCCCTGACGCTCGCCGTGCCGCACCCGCTCATCGCTCGGCGCACCTGGCTCTGGCGGGCCGAGAGCGGCGAAGTGATCGAGGCTTTTGGGTTCGCTGCGGGAGGGCTCGCGGCCGCGGGAAGCCCGCACGGCGATGAGGGCCGGCGTTGGCTCGCTGGTTTAGCGGCTGGCCTCGTGCATGAGGATGACGTCGGGTCGGGGCCGGACAGACCTTCGCTCGGCTGGATCGGGCCGCGTCCGTTCACGCCCGGCGAAGTCAATGCGTTGCGCCAGGCCGCGCGCTTCGCCGCCGCGCCGCTCGCCGCTCTCGCTGCGCGTGCCACTCTGACGGCGGCTCTCGAGGCCTATCTCGGTCGGCGCAGCGCAGCGCGGGTGCTGGCGGGTCCTTTGCGACGCGATGTCGGCGAGACCATCCAGGCCGCGCTGCTCTATGCCGATCTGCGGGGTTTCACCGCCTTGTCCGAGAGCAATCCCCCCGCGGCGGTCATCTCGGCTCTCGATGCCTGGTTCGACCGCATCGCAGGCCCGGTGCACGCCTTCGGCGGCGAAGTGCTGAAATTCATCGGCGACGGAGTGCTGGCGATTTTTCCGGTCGTCGGAGGGTCGCCGCGTGGCGCCTGCGACGCTGCGCTCCGCGCAGTCGCTGCTGCGCGAACCGGAATGGCGCATCTCGATGAGGCGCGACTTCAGCAGGGGCTGCCGCCTTTGCCCTTCGGTGCCGCGCTGCACCTCGGCGAGATGTTGTGGGGCAATATCGGCGCCGCCGATCGGCTGGATTTCACAGCGATCGGCCCCGCCGTCAATCTGGTCAGCCGGCTGGAAGGGTTATGCCGGCCGCTCGACAAAGTCGTCCTTGTCTCGGACGCATTCGCTGCCGAGACGGGCGTATCGCTGACACCGCTCGGAACGCATGCGCTGCGCGGTATCGCATCGCCATGCGCCGTCTTCACCGTGCCGGAGAATTGAGCCGACATTTTTCCTCACTCCTATATTTTTTGGAGCGAGTGATGATTCGACGGGCATATCAAACGGAGCCGTCAAATCTCAATCCATAACCATCATGGCCGCCATCCAGAACCTTCAATATGAGCGAAGACGCTGATCGGCTCGAGTCCGAAATTGGCACTGAACGGACCAACCGGGCCTGTCGAGCGACGTCTGTTGATGGGGGTAAAGCGGAAGTGGTGTTTCGGTAGCGTCACTTCCGAGTTTGGACGGTGGTCTCAACCGGTCGACGCAACACTTTATCTTAGAGGGAAAAGATGGAGTGTGGGATGGAACGAAGATTTCATAGAGGTTTTACTGCGGCAGAGAAGACGGAGTTATGGGATCGCTGGAAGCGCGGGGAGTCGCTGAAGGCGATCGGGAGAGCTTTTGGCAAGGAGTCATCGTCGGTTTATTTTCTGGTGGCTCCGCACGGTGGGATTCGTCCTGCGGAACGGCGTCGCTCCAGGTTGGCATTGACGCTTGCGGAACGCGAGGTGATTTCCAGAGGTGTAACGGTACACCAATCGGCCCGGTCGATCGCAAAGCTACTTGGCCGCTCACCCTCGACGGTGAGCCGGGAAATGAGCCGCAATGGCGGCTATAATCGTTACCGAGCGACAGTTGCGGACGAGAATGCGTGGGCGCGATCTCGTCGTCCAAAATGCTGTAAGTTGGCGATCAATTCGCGGCTTCGGCGGTCAGTGGCAGGGAAGCTCAGATTGGATTGGTCACCCGAGCAGATAGCCGGCTGGCTGAAGAGGACGCATCCTGAAGACGAGTATAATCAGGTGTCACACGAGACCATCTATCGCAGCCTGTTTGTCCAGGCGCGCGGCGTACTCAAGAAAGAGCTGCTTCGCCATCTTCGATCGAAGCGCTCGATGCGTCGCTCCAGGCCGGTTGATCCGAATGGCGATAGACGGGGGTATATGAAGGATGCCGTCTCAATCCGTCAGCGACCGGCGGCGGTTGAAGATCGGGCGGTGCCTGGCCATTGGGAGGGCGATCTGCTGTCCGGGCCGAACAACACCTACATCGCGACCTTGGTCGAGCGTCAAACGCGGTACGTGATGTTGGCCAAGGTGGCCGGCAAGGATACCCGGACGGTAGTCACTGCACTCATCAAGCAGGCGAAGAAGCTACCAAAGGAGCTGTATAAGTCCTTGACCTGGGACCGGGGCAAGGAACTGACGGCTCATCGTCGATTTACGTTGGCGACCAACATCGACGTCTATTTTTGCGATCCGCAAAGCCCGTGGCAGCGCGGGTCGAACGAGAACACCAATGGCCTGCTGAGACAGTACTTTCCTAAGGGCACCGACTTGTCGGTGCACTCGCAAGCCCATCTGAACAAAGTGGCTCGTCAGCTAAACGAACGACCACGTGAGACCTTGCAATTTGAAACCCCAGCGGAGTTGAACGGAAGTCAGCGACGCAGGTTCAAAGTGACGCGATTGGCCCCACTCGGACGTTCGACCGCTTGGACCTGTGCCGAAAATTTCCTACGCTCAGGCTTAGAGCATTGGGATGTTGGTTGAATTGGGGCTTTAGTATCGTGATGCAGCGTTGGAACGTCCTGATAGTACTTTTCACCGTCCGTTTGAGCATGGCTTTCCAGTTCCAATCGGTTGCCTCAATGTCACCGGCCATTATGAAGGCCTACGGCGTCGGACTGGGCGACATCGGGCTGCTCATCAGTCTTTATCTCGCGCCCGGCATCGGGCTCGCATTACCGGGCGGAGAAGTCGGACGCCGCTTCGGCGACAAGCGAGTAGTACTTTTCGGCCTTATCTTGATGATCGCCGGCGGCCTCCTCATGGCGTTCGCGCCGACATGGCATTGGCAGATTGCAGGGCGCATCGTTGCCGGCATTGGTGGCGTGGTGCTCAATGTACTGATGTCGAAAATGGTGACTGATTGGTTCGCGGGCAAGGAAATTGCCACGGCCATGGCGATCTTCGTCAATTCCTGGCCGGTGGGGATCGCATTGTGTCTGTTTCTGTTGCCGGCAATCGCCGCTGCAAAAGGTATTGCCACCGCGCTATTGCTAGCGACCGCATTCTGCGCGCTCGGTTTTATCCTGCTTGCTGCGTTTTACCGCCCGCCCTCCCATGGCGGATTAGCAGCAACCGTCCCTCCGGCCTCTTGGCCGCATCCGGCCGCAATCCGAGCGATGGTAATCGCAGGATCCATCTGGGGCCTATTCAATGCCGCGGTCGGGATGGTTTTCGGTTTTGGTACGACCCTGCTGGTCGAGCGCGGCTGGGGTCTCGCGGCGGCCGGATCTGCAACGAGCCTGGTGTTGTGGATTGTTAGCGCATCGGTACCGATCGGCGGCGTCCTGGCCGACCGAACCGGCAAGCATCTTGAGATCATGCTAATTGGTTTTGCGTTATTCGCAGTCGCGCTTTTAGTGGCGACCCGTACTGATGCAGTGATACCGGCATTTATTGCGTTGGGCCTCGTCGGTGGTATCTCGGCAGGCCCCATCATGAGCCTGCCGGCCCGCGTCCTTTCCCCGCCAGTGCGCGCTGTCGGGATGGGAATCCACTTCACGCTGTTCTACATTTTCGTCGTCGCCGCCCCCATTGTCGCCGGTATCCTCTCTGCCCGGATTGGAACGGCTGCGACCGCCTTCGACCTTGGCGCCTTTATGCTTGTCCTCTGCTTCCCGGCCTATTGGGCTTTCGACCGACTTGCGGCGCGCGCGACGGCTTGCTGATTGATCGTTCTCGTCGCGATGATCGGTCGTGCTTGTCGCCAAAATGGTCGTACGTCTCTTCCTCGGCACTTTTCGGAAGTGCCGTAATGTCCGACTTGAGACCGGAATACGCGCCAGAGCGGAGTCCGCCGACCATTCTGAATTTATGGGTTCACGCCCTAGCACTACTTTGGATAGGCCGCGCGTCGCAACCAGTTCCTCACCTTTTGCAACAGGTTAATGCGCCGGCCGAGGTCCACTTCAACCGGAGCGCGATGACCGGATGACGGCGCCACAACAATGGTTACGGAGGCTTCTTCCGCGGCTGACGTTGGCGCCACGTCGACGGCGTCGGTGACGACAAAGAGCGGCTCGCCCTGCGGCACGACCTGCGTTGGAATCATCAGCGAAGGCTGGGGAGCAGGGACCGGCTGGCGCCGGCGTTTTTCCAGAACAGCCGGCTTCCTGACCTTCGGCCGTTTGGCGGCCGCTTCAAGCGCGAGCGGGCCGACATTTTCGAGAAAGGCGCGCTCGTAAGCGCGGGAGAGCCGTTCGATCGCATCCTCAAGAGGCAGCCAGTCGACCGCCCGCACGTCATCCATCAGCGCGCGGGACGGTGTGGGGCTCGCCTCCATCCGCCAGTAATGAACCACCTTGCAGCGTCCGCCGGATTCATAGACCAGCGTTCCGAGAAAATCGTGTACCGACACGTCGTGGCCGGTTTCTTCCAGCACCTCGCGCTCGGCGGCGTCCCGCGGCGTTTCGCCGTCGTCGAGCTTGCCCTTGGGAAGAACCCATTCATTGCGCTTGCGCAGCCGCACCACCGCGATCAGCGGGGTTTCCTCCGCCCGCAGCACAATTCCTCCCGCCGCCAAAACAAGCGCCCGCGCCATCCCAATCCCTTCAATTCTCAAATCGCGTTCGACCGCGAACCTACAAGAAGGGACTCAACAAAATCGAGGTCAAAATGTTCAGCCCGGCTTTCGCATCAGAGGCTGGCCGGTCAATATTCGCACCCCTTCCCGCACATTGTCGCAAAATTCGAAATGATCGGGCGCCAGCACGATGATGGTCGATCCGTGCTCGAACCAGCCGAGTTCATCGCCTTTGTGCACGCTCACGTCACAGGGAAACACCGTCGGTCCGCGCGTTTGCGCATTGAGCACGACATTCGAGAAAATGCAGCCGGATGCTCGCCACCAGGATCGCCGCGACCGGCACCAAGGTCAGCGGGTCGCCGGAGACAAGGCGCGTCTGGATCACCGCGCGCTCGTTCTTGCAGAACAGCCGCTCGATGCGCTTCAAGGCGATCGGGTTGACGTTCCAGGTGTCGCCGCTGATGAAGGTGACCCGCTCGATCCGGCAATCATGGGGCGCGTGGAAACGGTGATACATGCTCGAAGTCAGCCGCAGCGTGACGAAGCGTCCGTTGCGATGGGCATCGACGAGAGCGGGATCGCCGAGCAGATCGAGCAGGGAATAGCCGGCGCCCTTGATCTGGAACAGTTCGGCGTCCTGGATGGCGCCGTGCGCGCCGATGATCGCGTCACTTGGACTGACCACGACCTCCGGGTCGGGATCGGGCGGACGCAAGCCCGGCTTGAGTTCGCGCGTGAAGCAATCGTGCAGGCTCTTGAATTCGGTCTTTTTGGCCTCGCTCAGATCGAGATCGGAAAACATCCGCCAGCAGGCGATCGAGGCGTCGCGGACAAGAGGATTTTCGATTTTGCTGAACCAGCCCATGAAGCGCGTCAGCGCCGCTCGCGGGATGCGGTTGGTCAGGAGGAAGTTCAGGTCCTCCTGCTGGGTCAAGGTAGTGATCAGGCCTTTCACTGTCATGAATTCTGTTAGATTGACCCACTAGCGCTGGTGGCATGGATTCGCCTCTCCCGATTCTCACTTTGTCCGCCGCAGCGGTAGCTGGTGCCGCCGCTGTCTTCCCCAAGCTCAAGGCGCGGATGGCGCTGTCGCGGGCCAAGCACCGCTCGCTGGGCGGTCATTCGAAAATGTCGCGGCGGGTGGCGCGCCTGATCCCGTTCTATGAATTCTCCATCGACGAGTTCTTCTGCTCCGACGGCGCGCCGCCGCCGATCGCGCAAAAGCGCAAGGACGCCTTCTTCGCGCTCGCCCGCCTCTATGAGCAGCGCTACGCCAAGGGCCGGCAGATGACGATGGAGGCAGCCAGCCGCATCTCCGACCTGCAATTCACCGAAACCTACCGCGTGCCGTTCCAGTACAGCCGCCTGGTGCGGGAAAATCTCGGCACCAGCGCCTTCATGCAGTCCTCGGCCGGCGTCACCCTCACCGATGTCGACGGCAATTTGTTCTACGACCTGACCGGCTCCTACGGCGTCAACATCTTCGGCAACGACTTCTACAAGGAATGCATCGCGCAAGGCAGAAGCACGCGCGCAAGCGCTTGGACCGGTGCTCGGGCCCTATCACCCGGTCATTCTCGATAATGTTCGCCGGCTTGCCGAGATTTCCGGGCTCGACGAGGTCTCGTTCCACATGTCGGGCACCGAAGCGGTGATGCAGGCGGTGCGGCTTGCCCGCTACCACACCCGCCGCACGCATCTGGTCCGTTTCGCCGGCGCCTATCATGGCTGGTGGGGCGACGTGCAGCCCGGCGTCGGAAATCCGGTTTCGCCGCACGAGACCTATACGCTTGCCGACATGTCCGAGCGCACGCTTGCATGTCTTGCGCACCCGTCGCGACATCGCCTGCGTGCTGGTCAACCCGTTGCAGGCGCTGCACCCCAACGCCAACGCGCCCGGCGATTCGGCGCTGGTCGACAGTTCCCGCGCCGGCCGCTTCGACCGCGAAGCCTATGGCGCCTGGCTGAAGGCACTGCGCGAAGTCTGCACGGAGCGCGGCATCGTCCTGATCTTCGACGAAGTATTCCTCGGCTTCCGCATCGCCGCCGGCGGCGCGCAGGAATATTTCGGCGTCCGCGCCGACATGGTGACTTACGGCAAGAGCCTCGCCGGCGGCCTTCCGATCGGCGTGGTGTGCGGGCGCAAGGAGTTGATGCGCCGCTTCCGCGACGATGCCCCCGCCGACATCTGCTTTGCCCGCGGCACCTTCAATTCCCATCCCTATGTCATGACGGCGATGGACGAGTTCCTCTCGCGGCTCGCCAGTCCAAATTTCCGCAGCGTCTATAACGGGCTCGACGAGACCTGGAACAGCCGCGCCGGACAGCTCAACGACGCGCTTGCGGCCGCGGATCTCCCGGTGCGGGTCTCCAACCTGTCCTCGATCTGGATGGTGCAATATACCGAGCCGTCGCGTTACAACTGGATGTTCCAGTATTACCTGCGCGCCGAGGGGCTTGCGCTGAGCTGGGTCGGAACCGGCCGGCTGGTCTTCAGCCTGAATTACACCGACGCCGATTTTGCCGAGGTCGAGAAGCGCTTCGTCGCCGCGGCCGAAAAGATGAAGCAGGACGGCTGGTGGTGGCACGAGGCTTCCCTCACCAACAAGAACATCCGCCGCCAAATCCTCAAGGAGATGGTCGCGCGCGTGGTCAAGCGCTGAGCGGAAACAGATCACCTCGCCCCGCTTGCGGGGAGAGGTGTAGGCCGCCTTGGCGGCCGTCCCCTCCTGAAAAGAACGCCGAAGCAGAGCTTCGGCTATGTCGCTCTTGCGATCCGGGTGAGGGGGACTCTCCGCCAGTCTGAATTTGTGGAGAGTCCCCCTCACCCCGACCCTCTCCCCGCAAGCGGGGCGAGGGAGAAGCAACCGGCGCCCACTCAGGCGTGCTGCTCTTCGAGGTCGTGCTCGATGATATCGAGGCCTGGATCGATCAGTTCGCCCTTCAGGAGGAACAGCGGCGACTTGTAGTAGAGCTTGAAATCGCTGAAAGGGTCGGTCAGGATTTTCGTCATCCAGACAAGGCCGGTCTCGACGTCGCGGATGAAGAACAGATGGACGGTGCGGAACAGCAATCCGCCGATCCCGATCGCGAGCCAGATCTTGGCGACCTGCCGCATGAAATCGGCCGGCGTAACCCAAGGGCTGAAAATTCCGAACAGGGTCGGGTCGAAGTAAATCACCAGCGGCGACAGCGCCCAGATCGTCATCAGCACGACCTTGCGCTGCAGATTGTAGCCGACCTTGATCTCTTCCTTGTGCTCGTGGGTTGCCTGGTTGAGGTGGTCATACCCCTTGGGCTCGAAGAAGAAGTGTCCGGCCTGGCGCGAGGTCATGGACACGAGCCAGCCGATCAGGGCCGCGATCACCGGATCGAAGAAGATCATGACATAGCCGACCAGAAAGCTCGCCGCGCTCACGAAGTGCAGGCTCTGGTTGATCCGGCTGTGGTGATAGTAGCGATGGTCGTCCCAACGCTGGGTCCGCAATTGCTCCAGGAAATCCTTAATCATTTCTTTCCCCCAGGAAGGTGGTCTGCATTCTGCATACAGCGATTCGATGTAAGGCATGTGACATCATGATAATGACACATGCCCGTCTCATGACAACGCGGTTACGAAAAGGCGGCCGATATATAGAGGCATTCTTATTGTGACACGTCGCGTCTTCTCGACACGAAGCGGTGCCACCCTCGGAATAAGTCCGAGGGCATGCTCGAAAGCGCTTTAGCCGTCTGCTTTTTTTCGGAAACGAACCAGCGAGAAGTGGCCGAGCGGCGGAATCAGCCGACGCTCCACCAGTTCGACCGTCTTTGCGCCGGCAAGCCAGCGCGTATAACGCGACCAGGCGAATTCTGCGGTGCGGAAACCGAGCCGGCGCACCACCGGCTGCAGCATCTGCTCGATGAAGCGGCGGATGCCGTCATCAGCACTGACGCGGGTGAGGATGATCAGCTCACCGCCTGCCCGCAGCACACGCGCGAATTCGTCGAGAGCGACTTCCGGATTCGGCACCGCGGTGACGACATATTGCGCCATCACCACGTCGAACGCGTTGTCGGGGAATTCGAGCTTCTCGGCGTCCATCACCGCAAGCCCTTCGACGTTCTTCAGCCGCAGGTCGGCGACGCGTCGCTTGGCCTTTTTCAGCATCGCCTCCGAAATATCGGTGCCGAAGATGCGGACATGGGGCGCATAGAGCGGCAGCGAAATGCCGGTGCCGACACCGACCTCGAGCACGCGGCCGCCGAGCTTGTTGGTGGCCTGGATGGCGGCGTCGCGGCCCTTGCTGAAGACGCCGCCAAACACGAGGTCATAAATCGGGGCCCAGCGGTCGTAGGCCTGTTCGACCATCTCGCGGTCGAAATCCAACTGCGCCGCGCCGTCCAGCTTGATGCTTTCTGCCATGTGATTCTTGCCTCGTTGAGGTTGCTTGTTTTGCCGCTTTTCCGATCAGCCGCGCACCGCGTGTTGTCCCGCCACGATCGGGGCGGGCCGCAGCGAGCGGCTCGGCTGCAGCGCGCTCAGATTGCCGATGAACTGCCTTGCACTGTTTTCCCAGGAACGCTCGAGCGCAAAGTTCCGGCATGTTTCGCGCGACATCGCCAGCGCCCGCAAGCACGCCGCTCGCAGATCCTCATCCAGCGCGCCGACCGGATGATCGGCGATCACATCGAGCGGCCCCGTCACCGGGAACGCGGCCACCGGCGTGCCGCAGGCCAGCGCCTCCAGTTGCACCACGCCGAACGTATCGGTGCGGCTCGGAAACACAAAGACATCGGCGGCCGCCAGATGCGCGGTCAGATCCGCGCCGGTCTTTTCGCCCAGGAATTTGACGTCGGGATATTTTTGCGTCGAGCGCCGCCCGTTGCGGGCCGTCGCCGACCACGACCTTCGACCCCGGCAGATCGAGCGACAGAAAGGCCTCGATGTTCTTTTCGACCGCAACGCGCCCCATGGTCATGAAGATCGGGCGCGGCAGATCGAGCTCTGGCAGGGGATAGGGGATTGAACAGCATCGGTATCGACGCCGCGTCCCCAGAAGCCGAGCCTGCGGAAGCCACGCGCGCCGAGCTCATTATAAAGAGAGGCGGTCGCCACCATCGTCATGGCGGCGGCGGAATGGAAATGGCGCAGCACCGCATAGCTCAGCGCGGCCGGGATGATGGTGCGCACCGCGATATATTCCGGAAAGCGCGTCGTGTAGGACGTGGTGAAAGCGAGCTTGTGGCGCAGGCAATAGGCCCGCACCGCCCAGCCGATCGGCCCCTCGGTCGCGATGTGGATGGCCTCCGGTGCTGCCGCCTCGATCCGTCGTGCGATCTCGCGCCGATTCGGCAGCGCGATGCGCAAGCCCGGATAGGTCGGAACGCCCACGGAGGGAAATCCTTCGGGTGTCAGGAAATCGAATGTCTCCCCCAAGCGCGGAGGCGCTCTTCTTGAGCGAGGTGAGGGTGCGCACCACGCCGTTTACCTGCGGGTGCCAAGCGTCGGTCGCAATCAAAATGCGCATCGCGGGATGCCTTGCTGATTCTCAAGGCCCGACGTTCACTTACGGATATTTCAAGCGTGTGACGTCATAGAGGTTAACAGCCGCCTTTTTCGCGTTCCCCGGCTGTTTTTGGTTCCCATGACACAAGAATGAAACAATTCATGAATGCGGTGAAACCATTTTGGCGCTTTGGCGAAAATGTCCGGAAATGTTTCCCCGTTAAGGATCACGCTTAACGACGCGACCCAAAACGGCGCGGGCGATTCAAACAGGGGACGCCAGATGTTCGCTTCCGGGGCATTCACGTACAATTCCCGCCGAGCCGCCGCCTTCGGGGCATTGGCGATCGGCGCCATCGCTTTTTCGAGCGCAGGCTTGTTGTCGGATGCAGCTATGGCCGCGCCGCTACAGCTGTTTCCCTTTGTCGTGGAGCCGCAGTCGCCGCCGATGGCGCAGCAGGCAGCCGTCTGAGGATCAGGACGCCACCGCCGAATTGCCGGCGCGCTTGAAGCGCCAGATCGTCAACTATCCGACCCGCGAGGCGGCGGGGACGATCATCATCGATACGCCCAACACCTATCTTTATTATGTGCTCGGAGGCGGCCAGGCGATCCGCTACGGCATCGGGGTCGGCCGCGACGGTTTCACCTGGTCCGGCGTGCAGGCGATCACCAAGAAGGCCGAGTGGCCGGATTGGACTCCGCCGCCGGAAATGATCGCGCGCCAACCCTATCTGCCGCGCCACATGGCCGGCGGTCCCGGCAATCCGCTCGGCGCACGCGCGATGTATCTTGGCGGCACGGTCTATCGCATCCACGGCACCAACGCGCCGCAGACCATCGGCACCCACGTCTCCTCCGGCTGCATCCGCCTCACCAACCAGGACGTCACCGATTTGTATTCGCGGGTCAATGTCGGCACCAAGGTGATCGTACTGCCGATGGACCGCCGCGCCGAGAACCTGCCCGGCAAGCGGAGCTGAATTCCGACCTCTCTCGGAGGGACAGCATCCAACGAAATGGGCGCGGTGATCCGCGCCCTTTCTGTTTCCGCGCAGCAACAAATCGGCCACATCAGCGCCCTGACCTTCGGCCAAATCGCATCCTCTCCGCCGGGAACGCGCCGGGCGGCCGCTCTGGCGCCGTCCCACCCCGCCCTGTAGACTCGCGCGGCTGAATCAGTCCGGGGAGACGATGCAACTCAAGACCATTCTGCTTGCCGTCGCGGTGGTCGCGGTTTCGTTTTTTGTCAGCCTGAAGACCATGGACTGGCTCTCGCCGCACGGCGCGGTTCCGCGGCCGGCGCTGGCCGAATTATCGCCGCTGCCGCCTGCCCCGCGCAGTTCGGTGATCCTGGCGCAGGTCGTCATTCCCCTCACCGCCATTCGCGACGCCGCCGACCGCACCGCGCCGCGCAACTTCGCCGGCAAGGCCGACAACCCGGTTTCGGAGGTCCTGCAAAACGCCGACATCGGCTGGACTGCCTCGCGGGGGCCGATCGCGGCGACCGGAGGTCAGGACGTGCTGTCGCTGACCACGCCGATCACAGGAAAGCTGAACGTGACCGGCTCGCTGGCGTCGAAGGCGACCGGCGCGGTCGGCGACGCGATCGGCGGCCTGCTCGGCGCCAATGTCGGCAAGCAGATCGGCAGCGTGAATATCAAGTCGCTCAATGCCAACGCCGAGATCAAGGGCAGCGTCACCATCACCGCGCGGCCCAAGCTTGCCGCGGCCTGGCACCTTGAACCCAATCTCGGCGCGCAGGTGACGCTCGGCGACACCAGCCTCACGGTCGCGGGCGCGCGGGTCAACGTCCCGGCGCAGGTCAAGCCGCTGCTCGACAAGACCGTCGGCGAACAGATCGACGCGGCGAGCGCGCGAATCCGCAGCGACCCCTCGTTCGAACGCAATGCGAGGATCCAGTGGGCCAAGGCATGCCGCTCGATTCCGCTGCAAATCGCCGCCGCTTCCGCACCGGAGCTTTGGCTGGAGCTACGACCGACCCGCGCGGTCGCGGTCCAGCCAAACGTCAATGCTTCCGCGGTGACGATGACGCTTGGTATCGAGGCGGAGACGCGCATCACGCCCAAGCAGACCACGCCCAATTGCCCGTTCCCCGAGAAAATCTCGATCGTTCCGCCGACGGTTCCGGCGGTCAGCATCGGCATCCCCGATCGACGTGCCGTTCACCGAAATCAACAAGATCGTGGAGGCAGCGGCTCGCCGGCCGAACGTTCCCCGAGGACGGCTCGGGCTCGGTGAATGTCACCGTCAAGCGCGCCACGGTCGCAGCGTCAGGCGACCGGCTGTTGATCTCACTTCTGGTGAACGCCAAGGAGAAGACGAGCTTCTTCGGTTTTGGCGGCGAAGCCAATGTGCATATCTGGGGCCGGCCGGTGCTCGATTCGGCGCAGCAGACGCTGCGGCTCGCCGACATGGAACTGGCGGTCGAATCGGAAGCCGCCTTTGGCCTGCTTGGGGCGGCAGCGCGCGCGGTCATGCCGCACTTACAAAAGACCCTCGCCGAGAAGACCACCGTCGATCTCAAGCCGATCCTCGGCAACGCCCAGAAGATGGTCGCCGCCGCGATATCGGATCTTCAAAACAACGCGAATGGCGTCCGCGTGACCCCGGAAATCACCAGCCTCAACCTCACCGACATCGCCTACGATTCCAAGACGCTGCGGGTCATCGCCGAAGCCTCCGGCACGATCAACGTCGTGATCACGGCCCTGCCGGGGTTGTGAGCTTTCTCAGGCGGAAGTGGATGCCGGCGTTCCCCGGATGCGGCGCAGCGCCATCAAGCGCGTTCACGCGCGTCTTCGACGCGCTATGGCGATGCGCTGCTGATCCGGGGCCCATTGCTACCATGGGTCCCGGCTCTGCGGAGCAGCGTAAAGAACGCTGCGCCGCGTCCGGGACACGATCGCAGCGCAAAGCGAGCCAGGAATAACGTCGCACGCTTTTTCGATCATCCTCAGTTAACCTGAGTTCTCAATCCTCGAATTTGAACGAGACGTTGAGCTTGGCGCGGTAGGCTTCGACCTTGCCCTTGGCGTCCAGTTGCAGGTCGAGCTTGACGACTTCGGCGACGCGAAGATCGCGAAGGGATTTTCCCGCCCGAATGAGGGCCGCGCTGGCGGCCTTTTCCCAGGACTCCTTGCTGGTTCCGATCAATTCGATGACCTTGTAGACGCTCTCCGCCATGTCTTCCTCCCATTCTGTACTAGGCAGGACGCTGGATGCTCCTGCCGCGGGAAAGCCTAACATCGCAGTCCCCGGGCCGAAAGGCGCAAATCCGAAACGGCGGAGGCCGCTTTGTTCCTCGCTGCCTTCGGCTTTGCGGACGCGCGTCAGCATCTGTTCGAGGTCAAGAAGTCGGAGGAATTGAAAGGCGAGTGGGATCTCTACAAGCTGCTCGCCACGGTCCCCGGCGACGAAGCCCTCAATCGTGCCTCAGGATGAGGTCTCCACATGCAAACAAAGCGCGCCCGGCAGAATCGGACGCGCTTAGCTTACCTAGTCCGCCCGCTACTCGGCCGCCGCCTCTGACGGCAGCGGCACCGCTCGAAACTCTACGCCGTGCAGGTTGATCGTGGGCGCCATTCCGAAGTGATTGCCGCCGAATATCCGGAGGCGCCGGTCGAGTTCGCTCTTCGAGACGTCGAGAGGAATCTCGCACATCGCGCGATAGGTGCTGCGGTATTTCTTTTTCCCCCATTGCAGCGGCAGCGTCTGCGGCGGCGCTGGATCGCAGGCGAGCCACTTCGCCATGCGCCAGAACAAGAATGCCAGATGGGCATAGGCGAGCCCCTCAAGACCAAGGACGGAGATGTCGGCCGGAATCGGAAACAGGGCGACATCGACGATCGGCCCGGCGTCAACCTCGTCGATCATGACATGCGCCGTCGCGCCGAATTCGGTTGCCTGGTCGTAAAGCGCAAAATGCGCCGGCGCCCATCCCGGATAGCTCGGCGGACCCGGATGGAAATTGAACGCGCCATAGCCAAGCTGGGCGAGAATGGCCGGCGGCACGATCACCGGCGTCACATAGGCGACAAGCCGCGACCGCCGCAGCATATCCTCGCTCAGGGCGGCGAACTGGTCGGCGCGCTCGACCGGCAGCACTCTGAGATTTGGATTATGCTCGAACAGGACGAGCGGCAACGCCGTTCGCTCGGCAGGACCTGTAAGGACAATCACGGTATCGAACATGGCTGTTTCGGGTTTGTCGCCCGTGGCTGAAAATCAGGTCTGGTAATCGATCAGAAGTGCTGAAGTTGTCGTCGCGCTCGAATTGCCGCTGTCAGGCGTGCCGCTTGAACCGTAGGACGAGGATGACGTGGACGATTGCGATTGCTGCAGCGACTTTAGAAACTGCTGCAGAATATCGGTGACGGAGCCGGTGTTCGACGCGCCGCTCGAATTGTCGGCCGATGAAGCATCGCTTCCGTGCGAACCGCCGTGGTGACCGTGATGACCATGGTGCGCGCCGCCGGCGGCGGGCGGGCCCTGGGGCCGACCGGGATCGCCGACGGGTGGCGCGGCATTGGCACCGCCGGCACCGGCCGAACCTGGGCCGTTGGCGAACGCGGCCTTGAACACGCCCTCTAGCTCGGTGGCCTGGGCGCTCGTCAGTTTGCCGCTCGACACCTCGCCCGCAATCAGGCTGTTGATCCTCGATGGCAGATCGCCGGGAGGTATATTTGTGCCGCCGCCGTTGCCGCCTTGCAGCGACGAATTGATATCGGTCAGCGCCGAAGAGAGCGCGCCCTGATCGGACGCACTGATGGCGCCGGAATTTACCTCCGCTTGCAGTTCGGCCTGCAACTGCTGCAGCGGCGTTAAGTAGTTGCTATTGGATGCGGCGGCGATTGAAGTCATGATGGCTCCGGGAGCTGGTCCGATAGCGCAAAGTTAAGGTTAATAACCCTAACGAATGATTGTTGGGCGCCTGGTGGACTTGTTGCGTGGTGTTACGAGAGAGCCGCCAGAAATATCTGGAAATAAAAATCGTGATTTCTTGTCCCAAATCTAAGGCAAGGGTTTCTCATGACGGCGTCGCCCAACATTCTTGTCGTTGAAGACGACCGCGAGACGCGGACCCTGATCGCAAAGTACCTGCGCAACAACGCCTGTAATGTGACCACCGCCAATGACGGGCGCGAAATGGTCCGGGCGATGGCCGACCACCGCGTCGATCTCTTGATTCTCGACGTCATGCTGCCGGGCGAGGACGGCCTTTCGCCTGTGCCGCAAGATCCGGGCGGAGTCGCAGGTGCCGATCATCATGCTCACCGCGCGCGGCGAGGACGTCGATCGCATCCTTGGCCTGGAGATGGGCGCGGACGACTACCTCGCAAAACCGTTCAACCCGCGCGAACTGCTGGCGCGCATCAACGCGGTGCTGCGCCGCCAGGCCGCCGCCCAGAACATCAGCACCATCGGCGGCGCGACCGCCCTCACCTTCCAGGGCTGGCGGATCGATTTCCGGCTGCGGGAATTGCGGAATCCGGCGGGCGCGCGGGTGGCGATGACGAGCGCCGAATTCGACCTGCTTCGCGCGTTCTGCGAACGGCCGGGCCGCGTGCTGTCGCGCGACAGCCTGCTCGACCTCACCCAGGGGCGCAGCGCCGGCTCCTTCGAGCGCAGCATCGACGTGCTGGTCAGCCGCATCCGGCGCAAGATCGAATCCGATCCGCAGG
Organism: uncultured Alphaproteobacteria bacterium; assembly: GCA_963722265.1. GTDB lineage: Bacteria > Pseudomonadota > Alphaproteobacteria > Rhizobiales > Xanthobacteraceae > Bradyrhizobium. Next base: position 726,794 of record CAVRKR010000010.1, read on the forward strand.
AAGCCACGTTGATCAAGACAGTACGCTCCGGCGGCTATATGTTCACCCCAATGGTGGAGGCGGTCACGGTCAACAGCCAGTCATGAAGCTGCTCGATTTTCTGAACTTGAGGAATATCAGCGGACAGATCGCAGCTCTGGTGATCGCCTCGATCATCGCCATTCACCTGATCCTCGCCGGGATATTTCTGGTCAGCCGACCGGATCAGCCCGATCCGACGATCGATCGGGGCCACGCGCAGTTTGCCGCCGCGGTCCTGCTTCTCGGCGCAGCACCCGCCGCCGAGCGGCCGCGGCTCCTTGCCGACATCGCCCGCGCCTTTCCGCAGCTCGAGCGTCGAAAGCCTTCCGCCGGGTCCGATTCCTGCGGCGAGCGATCCGGAGGGCCTGGACCTGCGGAGCCTGCACCGGCGGCTCGACTCCAGCTACCGGATTTTCCCGCTCGCAACCGGACCCGACAAACACCACGGATCGGCATCGCGCTGCCCGACGGCGCGATGATTTCGGCGAGGGTGTTGCATGATCAACGGCAGCGTCCGTTCTGGAGCGGGCCGTGGGCGATGACCCTGCTGTTTGCGATCGTCAGCGTCACCTTGCTCGGCCTGTGGGCGGCGCGGGCCCTGACGGCGCCGCTCTCGGCGTTCGCCAAGGCGGCCGAAGATTTCAGCGTCAACGGCGCCGCGGCGCCGCTTGCCCGAACGCGGCCCGGAAGAAATCCGCTCCGTCGCCAAAGCGCTCAACCGGATGCGGGAGCGCATCACCACCCTGATCGACGACCGCACCAAGATGCTGGCCGCGATCAGTCACGACCTGCGGACCCCGATCACGCGAATGCGCCTGCGCTCGGAATTCATCGAGGACGAGGTGCCATCGCGGCCGCATGATGAGCGATCTCGACCAGATGCGATCGATGCTGGAATCGGTGCTGTCGTTCCTGCGCAACGACCGCAAGCTGGAAGCCATGACGCTGACCGACATCGCCACGCACGTTGCAGCTCGTCGCCGATCAGTTCGCCGATGTCGGCCACAAGGTCAGCTATGAGGGCCCCGAACACGCGATGGCGACGGTGCGGCCGGACGATCTCACGCGCAGCATCACCAACCTCGTGGAGAACTCGGTGCAGATTCGGCGCGGTCGCCACCATTCGCCTCAAGGCTTTCGTCGGACACCGTGACCATCGAGGTCGAGGACGACGGCCCGGGCATTTCCGACGCCCGCAAGGAAGTGATGCTGGAGCCTTTCGTGCGCGGCGACGATGCCCGCAACATGGACGAGACCGCGGGCTTCGGGCTCGGCCTCTCGATCGCGCGCGCCATCGTGCTGGCGCATGGCGGCAAGCTATCGCTCAACGATCGTCAGCCGCATGGATTGATCGTCTGCATCCAGTTGCCGGTGCGCCAGCCGAACCGGCAATCCGCCGCGTGAAGAAATCGAATTAAGCGGCGAGCGCTTCCTCGCGCTCCGCATCGAAATAAGCCACTGCCTCGAAGCGGTAGTCGCAGACCCGGCATCGCCAGAGATAGAAGGTGCGGCTCGGTTCAGTCTCGACCCATTCCGGAGCCGCGATCGTCTCGCCGCATTGGGCGCAGGGATTTTTCCGGGGCAAGGAGAAGAAATCGATTTTGGCCATGGCGCATCTCCCTTTGATTTTCTTCTAAAGTCCCTGGGGACGAATTAGGCAGGAATGCTGCCGGATGCGGACTGTTCCGGTGTGGCACTTCTTGCGGGAGCAATCGGGCAATTCGACGGCAGGGATCTTGTCCCGGACGCGGCGCACACGATGCGCCGCCGAGCCGGGCCGCACCCGGGGCAGGTAACCTAGAGTTCGGTTTACTTCGCCTTGGGTTCCACCACGGGCTCGACCGTATGGGTCGCGCCGGATTTGCGGAGGTGGATGGTGGCGACATCGTCGCTGTACACTTTCTGCCAGCCGTCGAGATGGTCGAGCAGTTTGGTCGCAGCACTCTGGGTGCGCAGCAAGCGTCGCCTCGATTTTGTATTCTTCCAGCAGCCGGAACAGATTGTCGGGTTCCATCAGGCCGGAAGCTGCGTTGTGGTCGACAAAGAATTTTTCGCCGTAGAGCTCGGTGCGGCCGTCGATGAAGGGCGCCACGCCGCTTGCGATCAGATAGCCGCCGAAATCATAGTCGTTGAAGCACGCGCTCCAGATTGAGCTTCTTCAGCTCGGCCACCGCCGCGACCGGCGAATTGCCGGTAAAGGGCGCGAAGCGATGCAGCGATGCGAAGGCCAGCGTCCCCGCCACCAGCGCGAACGCGACGCAAGCGAACAGGATGCCGCGCCCGCGCGCCGCATGCGAGGATGCAACCTCGGCGCCGCCGATCTGCGGCGCCAGGGGAGCGGCGAGAATAAGCGGCGCCAGTAGCGCCAGGATTTCGGCCGCGCGGCCCTGCGCCAGCGCCATGTGAACAAGACCGAGCAATATCAGGATGCGCAGCGGCGGCAGCTTGATGCCTTTGAACAGCGCCAGGCCGAAGCCGCCGAGCAGGCAGATTTCGAACGGACGCAGGTAGGTGAAATCAGCCGCGCGCCATTCGGTGATCAGCGGCAGTGCGCGCCGAGCGCCAGGATCTTCCGCGACGCCAACAGCGCGTTCCAGCCATAGGGCGTGCAGCAGCTTGCGACCAGCGCCAACGCAGCAAAGACCGCCCAACGCAGCAGCAGCGATTTTCGTTTTGCTCGCTGGCGCGTTCACCACCGCATCGAGCGCGATCGGCGCGATCATCAAGAGGCCAAAGACGAAGCCGCCATGCAGATTGGCCCACAGCGCCATCAGCGGCAGCATCCAGAACGACGGCGCGTCGCGGCGATCGGCGGCCGCGATCATGCCGCCGATCCACAGCACCATCACCGGCAAGGCCAGCACATGCGGCCGCGCCAGAATGATGCGGCACGGTCAGCGCCATCGCGACGGCGACGAACACCAGCGAGGCGCTTTCGCTCAAACGCCGGCTCAAGAATCGCGCGAGCAGCGCGAAGGTCAGAGCACTCGCGGCCGCCGCCAGCGCAACCGACCCGCTCCAGCCGGACCACGCGTAGATTTTCGCATACACCACCTGCGCCAGCCATTGCGTCGAAATCCAGGGCTGGCCGCGCATGGTGAAGGAATAGATGTCGGTCTCGGGCACCGCGCGATGGTCGAGAATCCACTGGCCGACGGTGATCTGCCATTGCGTGTCGGGATCGAGCAGCAGCTTGTCGCCGGCGAGGAACAACAGCGCATAGACAAAGACGCCGACCCATAGCGGGAGCTGCCCGCGCAACAGGCTGGTATCCTCGGCGGAGTTGGCAACCGTCATGGTCATCGGCGCGGAAGTAACCAGGAAAATCCTTCAAATTAGGCACCCATCGAAGCACGCCAGGCCATAATTCCGGGTAAACCGCCCGCCGCCGAATCCGGGCAAAGGCGCGAGAAAGCCGGCTTTTCGCCATATCCACGCCGCGGCGCAGGCAACTATTGCGGCAATCCCAAGCGAGCAGAGGCCTTCCCATGAAGCGTCTGTTAACCCTCGCGTCGCTTGCCGCCCTCGCCGCGGTCCTGTTGCCGGAAGACGCCCGCCCCAGCGCGGCGAATATAATGAGCTGGTGGCAAAACACGCCAAGGCCAACGGCGTGCCCGAGGCGCTGGTGCATCGGGTGATCTTGCGCGAGAGCCGCTATCAGCGCGATCTCGTCGGGCGCGGCGGCACCATCGGCCTGATGCAGATCAAGCTCGCGACCGCGCGCAGCCTCGGCTACACCGGCTCGGCGGAAGGACTGCGCGACCCCGACACCAATCTCGCTTACGCGGTGAAATATCTCGCCGGCGCCTACCGCGCCGCCAACGGCGACCACGCCCGCGCCATTCACTATTATGCGGGCGGGTATTATACGCGGCGAAGCGTCAGCGGCTCGAACATATCAGGCATCCCGCAGACGCACGGGCCGAGCAGGTTCCGACGCGGTGACGGTGCGAACGGGCTAACTCGCAGGCCCACTTTGGTTACTCCCGTGTCCCGGACGCGGCGCGGCATGAAATGACGCGCCGCAGAGCCGGGACCCACGCGGTTCCGCATCGAATATAGGCCCCGGCTCTGCAGCGCACCGCTTACGCGCTGCGCCGCGTCCGGGGCACGCATGGGGATATCGCGTTGACACGACCTGCCATCGGCCTACATTAGAGACGTTCCGAGGGGAGCTCCGATGAGGAGCTGAGAGACCGCACGCTCAAATCCTTCCCTGTCATGTAAATGAAGGACGCGAGACCGCGGTGACCCTTTGAACCTGATCCGGGTCATGCCGGCGAAGGGACAGGGATGTACCAGAGTTCAACAGCCCACGGGGGGAATCCCCCATTTCCGTCATCGGCGCAGGCATCGCCGGCGCGTGGCAGGCGCTGTTGTTCGCGCAAGCCGGCCGCAGCGGTGACGCTGCATGAGCGCAGCGACGCGGCGATGACGCAATCGACCAGCCACTGGGCCGGCGGCATGCTTGCGCCCTATTGCGAGGCGGAGGTTTCCGAGCCCGTGATCGTCCGGCTCGGCATCCGCTCGCTCGATCTGTGGCGCGAACATTTTCCGGAAACCCCGTTCAACGGCTCGCTGGTGGTGGCGCATGCGCGCGACCGCGCCGACTTCGAACGCTTCGCGCGGCTGACCTCGGACTATCGACGGCTCGATGCAAGGGATTTGAGCGAGATCGAGCCTTCGCTCGAAGGCCGTTTCCGCGACGGCGCTGTTCTACGCCGATGAAGGCCATGTCGAGCCGCGGCGGGTCTTGCCGGAACTGCACGCGCGCATCGAAGCCGCCGGCGGCGAGATCAAGTTCAACAGCGAGGCCGAACCCGACGACATCGACGGCATCGTGATCGATTGCCGCGGGCTTGCCGCGCGCGACGCTCGAAGCGAGCTTCGCGGCGTCAAGGGCGAGATCATCCTGATCGAGACCGACGAGGTCGAACTGTCGCGTCCGGTGCGGCTGATCCATCCGCGCTGGCCGCTCTACGTGATCCCGCGCGGCGATAACCGCTTCATGCTGGGCGCGACCTCGATCGAAGGCCGAGGACAACGGCGTCAGCGTGCGCTCGGCGCTCGAACTGCTCGGCGCGGCCTATGCGGTGCATCCGGCCTTTGCCGAAGCGCGCATCGTCGAATTCGGCTCGGGCCTGCGCCCCGCTTTCCCGGACAATTTGCCGCGCATCGCCGTCAACAACGACAAGATCGCGGTCAACGGGCTCTACCGCCACGGCTTCCTGCTCGCGCCGGCACTTGCCGAGCTGACGCTTGCTATGTCGAGCGCGGCGTCATCGACAATGAGGTGATGCAATGCGCGTGATCGTCAACGGCGAAGCCCGCGAGATCGCCGCGAGAAGCGTCGATGCGCTGCTCGGCGAGCTCGAATATGAGGGCACGCATTTTGCGATCGCGCTGAATTACGACGTGCTGCCGAAAAGCCGCTGGGCCGAGACGGCGCTCAAGCAGCGGCGACGAGATCGAGATCATCACGCCGCGGCAGGGAGGGTGAGATGATGAATTCGTTCGTGCCGGCCCGCTCCCTTCACCTCGCCCCGCTTGCGGGGAGAGGTCGGATTTTACGCGCAGCGAAAAATTCGGGTGAGGAGGGCTCTCCGCGAGCCCTGCTATGCGGCGAGTCCCCCTCACCCCAACCCTCTCCCCGCAAGCGGGGCGAGGGAGCGCAGTGGTGCTTGTGGAGGCCACCATGCTGAAATTCTACGACCGCGAATTCACCTCCCGCCTCCTGGTCGGCAGCGCGCTGTATCCCTCGCCCGCGATCATGCAAGGCGCGATCCGCGCCTCAGGCGCCGAGATCGTCACGGTGTCGCTGCGGCGGGAGAGCCGCCGGCGGCAAGACCGGCGATGCGTTCTGGTCGCTGATCCGCGAGCTCGACGTCACGGTGCTGCCGAACACCGCCGGCTGCCGCAGCGTGCGCGAGGCGGTGACCACGGCCAAGCTCGCGCGCGAATTGTTCGCGACCTCCTGGATCAAGCTGGAGGTGATCGCCGACAACGACACGCTGCAGCCCGATGTCGTCGGCCTGGTCGAAGCCGCGGATATCCTGATCAAGGACGGCTTTGAGGTGTTCCCCTATTGCACCGAAGACCTCTCCGTCGCGATGCGGCTGGTGGACGCCGGCTGCAAGGTGGTGATGCCGTGGGCGGCGCCGATCGGCTCGCGCCCGCGGCATCATCAACCCGCGATGCGCTCAAACTTCTGCGCGACCGCCTGCCGGATATCGCGCTCGTGGTCGATGCCGGCCTTGGCGCGCCGAGCCATGCCGCGCGCGCGCTCGAACTCGGCTATGACGCGGTGCTGCTCAACACGGCGATCGCCAAAGCCGCCGATCCCGTCGCGATGGCAAACGCATTTCGCGCCGGCGTCGAGGCCGGCCGCGCCGCCTATGAAGCGGGCCTGATGGAAGCCCGCGACTTCGCCTCCCCTTCAACCCCTGTCGTTGGGACACCGTTCTGGCATGCCGTATCCTGATCGCTTTTATCCCGTTGTCGACAGCGTCGCCTGGGTCGCGCGACTTGCGCTGCTCGGCGTCGGCACCATTCAGCTGCGCGCCAAAAACCTGACCGAGTCCGACGCGCTGCAAACCATCATGGACGCGCTCGAAGTCATCAAGGGCACACAAGCAAAGCTCGTGGTCAACGACTATTGGCGCGCGGCGATCATTGCCGAAAGCCAGCCACCTGCATCTCGGCCAGGAGGACCTCGCGGAAGCCGACCTCGACGCGATCCGCGCCGCCGGGCTGACGCTCGGCATCTCCACCCATGACGACGAGGAGCTCGAGACCGCGTTGCGCGCCAACCCGGATTACGTCGCACTCGGGCCGATCTTTCCGACCACGCTGAAATCGATGCGGTTCGCGCCGCAGGGCATTCCAAAGATCACCGAATGGAAAAAGCGCATCGGCGACATTCCGCTGGTCGCGATCGGCGGCATCAAGCTCGAACAGCGCGCGCGAGATTTATGCTGCCGGCGCCGATTCGATCGCGGTCGTCAGCGACGTCACCCAGAATCCCGAGCCCGACGCGCGGGTGCGCGCCTGGCTCGGCGTGAAGGCGGAGGCCGCGTGATGCAGCAAGGATGCTTTCAACCCGTCAGCCTGAGGTGGCCGCTTCTTCAGCGGCCGTCGAAGGGCGACGGCCCGGCTCTGTCATCCTTCGAGGCTAGCAAGAGCTCGCACCTCAGGATGACGGCCGCTACCAACGTAAGGACAGAGAGTAACAGGAGGACCCCATGAACATCCGCTCCAACCCGGACACCACGCTTCCCGCCGTGACCACCGGCCCGTTGCCCTCGTCGCGCAAGATCTTCGTCACGCCGGATGAAGCAGCCGATGTGCGCGTGCCGTTGCGCGAGATCATCCTCTCCGAAGGCGCCGGCGAGCCCAATCTTCCGGTCTATGACACCTCCGGCCCCTACACCGACCCCGATGTCGTGATCGACGTCAATGCGGGACTTAAGCGCAACCGCATCGCCTGGGTGAAGGAGCGCGGCGGCGTCGAGGAATATGAGGGCCGCGACGATCAAGCCGGTCGACAACGGCAACGTCTCCGCCGACAAGGCCGCGAAGGCGTTCTACCGCCTATCACAAGCCGCTGCGCGGGCTCGACGGCCACATGATCACCCAGCTCGAATTCGCCCGCGCCGGGATCATCACCAAGGAGATGATCTATGTCGCGGTGCGCGAAAATCTCGGCCGCAAAGAGCAGCTCGAACGCGCCGAAGCCGCGCTCGCCGACGGCGAAAGCTTTGGCGCCTCGATCCCGCCGTTCATCACGCCGGAATTCGTCCGCAGCGAGATCGCGCGCGGGCGCGCCATCATCCCCTCCAACATCAACCACGGCGAACTTGAGCCGATGATCATCGGCCGCAACTTCCTGACCAAGATCAACGCCAATATCGGCAACTCCGCCGTGACCTCGTCGGTGGAAGAGGAAGTCGACAAGATGGTGTGGGCGATCCGCTGGGGCGCCGACACCGTGATGGACCTCTCGACGGGCCGCAACATCCACACCACCCGCGAATGGATTCTTCGAAATGCGCCGATCCCGATCGGCACCGTGCCGATCTACCAGGCGCTGGAGAAGGTGCGACGGCGATCCGGTCAAGCTCGACCTGGGAAGCTCTACAAGGACACGCTGATCGAACAGTGCGAACAGGGCGTCGATTATTTCACCATCCACGCCGGCGTGCGCCTGCCCTACATCCACCTCACCGCCAATCGCGTCACCGGCATCGTGTCGCGCGGCGGCTCGATCATGGCGAAGTGGTGCCTGGCGCATCACAAGGAGAGCTTCCTCTACACGCACTTCGAGGAGATTTGCGACCTCATGCGCAAATATGACGTCTCGTTCTCGCTCGGCGACGGCCTGCGTCCCGGCTCGATCGCGGACGCCAACGACCGCGCGCAATTCGCCGAACTGGAGACGCTCGGCGAACTCACGAAGATCGCGTGGGACAAGGGTTGCCAGGTGATGATCGAGGGCCCCGGCCATGTGCCGATGCACAAGATCAAGATCAACATGGACAAGCAGCTGAAAGAGTGCGGCGAGGCGCCGTTCTACACGCTGGGGCCGCTGACCACCGACATCGCGCCGGGCTACGACCACATCACCTCAGGCATTGGCGCTGCCATGATCGGCTGGTTCGGCTGCGCGATGCTGTGTTACGTCACGCCGAAGGAGCATCTGGGCCTGCCCGACCGCAACGACGTCAAGGTCGGCGTCATCACCTACAAGATCGCCGCCCACGCCGCTGATCTCGGCAAGGGCCACCCCGCCGCGCAACTGCGCGACGATGCTCTCTCAAGGGCGCGCTTCGACTTCCGCTGGAGGACCAGTTCAACCTCGGGCTCGATCCGGACACCGCGAAGGCCTTCCACGACGAAACGCTGCCGAAGGAAGCTCATAAGGTGGCCCATTTCTGCTCGATGTGCGGCCCGAAATTCTGCTCGATGAAGATCACGCAGGACGTGCGGGATTACGCGGCGACGCTGAACGATCCGGCGGCGGTGGGGATGTCGGTGTCAGGTGTGATCGAGGATGGCATGGCGCAGATGAGCGCCAAGTTCAAGGAGATGGGTGGGCAGGTTTATCTGGATGCGGAGAAGGTGAAGGAGAGTAATCGGGTGTTGTAAAATCAGCGGCCATGGAGAAATTTAGCCCTAAGTTCGGGTTGCATCTTAAGCAAGCGTAGCCCGGATGAGCGAAGAGATATCCGGGACTGACCTGAACCCGCATGTCGCTACGCTCATGCGGGCTACGCATAGTAACTCCCTACCTCATCGCAATCGCCAGCCCGCTCAAATCCGCATTCGCCAAGCCCGACCAGTTGGCCGGCCAAATGCAGCACCGCGCCCTTCTTGCACGATCGCGCGCCATCACGATCAAGCAAGCCAATCCCCGCCATCTCGACGAAGCGACCCTGCCCAACTATCCTCATTCCCTCGACATCATCCGGCGCACGCTGGATACAGCCACGGGGACGGGGAACACGGATCATGCCACACGAGTTTCGGCTGGAGAATTATCTCGCGCGCATCGGATACAAAGGCCCGATCGGGGCCGATCTCAAAACACTCGCCGCTCTGAAAACCGCGCATCTGGATGCGATCCCGTTCGAGTTCGCTTGATTCGTTTTTAGGCCGCCCCGTCCGGCTCGATCTCGCCTCGGTGCAGGCAAAACTGGTGGAGGACAAGCGCGGCGGATATTGTTTCGAACAGAACCTGCTGTTCAAGGCAGCACTGGAGGCGCTCGGCTTTGAGGTCACAGGGCTTGCCGGGCGGGTGCGCTGGATGTCGCCATCAGACAGTCCGCTCGGGCCGAAGACGCATATGATGCTGAAGGTCGATCTCGCCGAGGGCACTTATCTCGCCGACGTCGGCTTCGGGGCCTGCCTGCTCGATGCGCCCTTGCAGCTCAAGACTGACGTCGAGCAGACGACCGCGATGGGGACGTACCGGATGCGTCGATCGGACGGCCTGCTCTGGCTCGAGGCGAAACGGGAGAGCGGGTGGCGCGCGATGTACGTCTTCGACCTGCAACCGCAAATCCAGGCCGATTACGAACTCGGCAACTGGTTCACATCGACCAACCCGCTTGTCCCTCTCGTTAGCCGGCTGATCATGGAGCGGCTCTCGGGCGACCGGCGCGCCAAACTGGTCGATCGGGCGTTGTCGACCGAGGCGCGCGACGGCGAGGTGACAACTGAGCGCACCCTCCGCAGCGCCGACGAGTTAGGCGAGGTCCTCCGCGATACCTTCGGGGTGACGCTTCCCGTGCCGGCGGAAGAGATTTTCGGCAAGACCAGCGGTTAAAGCGCGTAGGATGGGACCATGCAGCGTCATAACCGACTTTATCCCCTCATCCTGAGGAGCTTGCGCGAGCAAGCGTCTCGAAGGAGGAGGCCCGGAAATAGGCAACGTGGCCTCATGGTTCGAGACGGCGCAAGAGCGCCTCCTCACCATGAGGGTTTCATGACTCAGTAAGCGTAGGGTGGGCAAAGGCGAGTGGCGCGCCGTGCCCACCTTCTCTTGATGATTAGCAATTTGGTGGGCACGCTTCGCTTTGCCCACCCTACGACCCTACGGATCACCCCCTACGGCATCGTAATCGCCAGCCCGCTCAGATCCGCGTTCGCGATCAGGCCGACCTGCTGGCCGGCCAGATGCAGCACCGCGCCCTTCTGGTTGGCGAGCACGATGGCGCGCGCGCCGGCGCCGACCGCAATTCCCGCGCCCGCGGCACCGTAGACGCCGGCGACATCCGACGGACGCCAGATGTTGGTCACGATGCCGTGCAGCACCGTCCTCGATCCGCCGAACACGAAGCCGTAGTCGATCCCGCCGGTGGACAGCGGATAGGCCCGGCCGTGGAAAAACAGTGTGCCGCCGCCGCCCGAGCCGCCGATGATCCATCCCGCCTTGTAGATCACGAGCGTCACGGTGCCCTCGTCGGCATGAGAGGCGGAAGCGGTGCCGGTGAAAGCGGCCAACGCGAGCAGCGCGACGCGAAGGGCGGATGATATTTTCATGGGCGATCTCCCTGGATTTTTTCAAGGCCAATGTTGCGAGGCGGATCAATTCGTATTTGACTGACTTTAGCAAGCGCAGCTCGTCCCAGTGAACCGATATCTCTTGCGCGCTGCCACGACGCCGCCTCAAAAATGACAGGGTTTTCCCATGGCCCCCACAAAGCACTTCCCGCCTCCCGCCGGCATCAAGGCCCCGCCGCTTTCTTTCGCGACCCAAGTGGGCGATCTCCTGTTCGTCTCCGGCATCCCCGGCTTCGACGAGACGGGCGCGTTGCCGGAAAGCTTCGAGGCGCAGTTCGCCCTTGTCGTGAAGAACCTCAAGCGCGTGCTGGAAGAGGCCGGCGCGAGCGTTCGCGATCTCGCCAAGATCAACGTGCTTCTGACCCGCGCCGCCGACGTCGCCGCGATGAATGCGCTCTACGCAGGCGCCTTCGGCCCGCCACCCTACCCCGCGCGCACCACCTGCGTGGTGCATGCGCTGCCCGATCCGAAAATGCTGATCGAGATCGAGGCGGTGGCGTCGCTGGCGCGGTGAGGCAAATGGGTTGGCCGAGCATATCCCCGTCGTCCCTGCGAACGCAGGGAACCACCGCACTTGGTTGGCGCAAAAGCCGTCAGCCACTTTGCTTAAAACGTAAGGCCGCGGCGTATGGGTCCCTGCGTTCGCAGGGACGACCAGGCGGCGATTGTGGCCAATTTCTGATTTTCAGAAATTGTACTTGACGGCGGGGTAAAATCAGTAATATTAAGTCGCGGTCCCGTCCCTGCTCGAGGGGCGTTTCGCAATCGTCATGAACGTTGGGTGCGGGATGCGGTGGACGCTTTGGCGCTTTTGACGAATGGCGCGCAAGGCGGACGGCGAAGTCGTATGGTCCTGACATCCCGACGCTGATGTCAAGCTCGTGAGGCGATGATCCTGCGGGCGACGGTGGCAAACAAGCCCGGCTCACCGGGGAGAGCGCGATATAAGCCGTTAAAACCATTGCGCGGGGAATGCCGGGTGTTTCCGGTGTGACCGTGGTGACTACACTCGTATGCTCATTTCATTTTGCATGCGAGGCTGCGGGCGCAGCGAGCGCCCGGCATTCCCTGTGCCCTCTGATTTTCGGGGCAACGGACTCGTGCAAAACTCGGAGTATCGCGCCGCGAGATCGCGGAGTTGTGTCAGGATTTCTTCTCCCTCTCCCCGCCTGCGGGGAGAGGGTTGGGGTGAGGGCATCTCCACAAGCGCAGTTCGTGGAGAGTCCCCCTCACCCGAATTGCTTCGCAATTCGACCTCTCCCCGCAAGCGGGGCGAGGTGCCTTGAGCGCTCGCGCCTGGTTGTTTGAAAATTGAATCCGAGGCTACGTGGGGCGCGCACCACTTCCTCGTCGTCCCTGTGAACTCAGGGGGACCCATAACGACCAGCATTAGCGATCTAGCGAAAGCCGGAGAACAGCGTCTCTCAAAGCAGGCGGCACAGCGTCGCGATGAGCTGCGCTCACGCGGGGGTCCCTGCGAACGCAGGGACGACCAGCTATCCGAGTTCACGGATCGAAACCCGCCCCCTCACTTCTCCTTTGCCTCCAGCTTCGTGTACTCTGCCTTCACCAGCGCGTGGAAGGCGGCCTTGTCGAGCACGCCGGATTTGCGAAAGGGGGCGGCGGCGAGCGCGTTGATCACGGCGTCGTGGACCTCGATGCCGCCTTCGCTGTGCTCGACCATGCCCCATTTGGCGAGCTTCTTGTCGCTAACGACCTCGGTAAAGTGCTGGAGCCGAACGCTCAGGCTTTCGAATTCTTTTGTGTCGGGGAATTCCTTCTTCACCGCGAGCAGGCCGCGACTACTGGGCACGGCGGGTTGCGTGGCCGCGGCACCTTCGGGGTCCTTCGCTACCAGCGCGGCCTGATAGATGCCCAGCGCCTGATGAAAACGCTCGGGATCGACGGGCGCTATTTTCTCTTCCGCTTTCGCACTCATTACCATCCTCCCGACCCGGCGATTTTAACCCGCATGTCGCCAAACCACGCCCTCGCCTTGCCCGCCTATGCTCTAACGCGGCCAAGTTTGCAACCTCCTCGATTGAACCAGATTGCGGGTCACCGACACACAGTCCATGTCCGCGGCAACCCCCACCCCGGAAGGCTTAATCTTCGCAAGCGTAATTGCGAAGAGGGTTAGACACTTTCACCAGGAGATTAATAGATGCGTCGATTTTCCCTTCTTTGTGCGACAGCCCTCATTGCCGTCACCGCGCTTGCCGCCGCGAGCCCGGCCGAAGCCGCGTTCCACGTCATCCGCTGGCACGACACCGGCTACTGCCAGGTCTGGGACAACGCCTTCCCGACCACGCCGTGGCCGTCGAACTACACGACCGTCACCCATGCGCAGCCGACCTTCGAGCGGGCGATCGCGGTCAAGGGCATGCTGCTGCACCGGCACGTCTGCTCGTTCTAAAAAAACAATCGATCGGCGGAACTGTGGGCACCGATGCGCGTTTTTCGTGCGGTGCCCACCATCTTCGACCAACTAGTGTGGCGGTTTGACATTCGCTTTTCCGCGAGGCGCGCGGGGGTCATGGAGCGAGTGTCATAACTCCACTCGCAAACCTGTGCGAATATAGGGATCGATCGCTCCACGGGAGGCTTGATTGCTCAGCCAGTTCTCCGCTCCCGAAATCACCTTCCTCGGCGAACAGGACGGCCCGGCGGAGCGGCGCCTAAAGGAAGCACTTGGCGTCCTGCTTGGTCTCGACCCCACCGTGACCCGGGCCTACCTCGCCCGCGTGCTTTATGACGGCAAGACCGGCGGCGTGATGCTCGGGCTCCTGACCGACGACGAGAAGGATAACGAGAAACTGGTCGAACAGGTCGGCAAGACGTTCGCGGCACTGTTCAACACCACCGCCCATCTCGACATTGTCTTTTTGGACGAAGCGCATGACGCCGAGATCAGAAAGGCGTGTCCGCCGTTTTACAATCGTTATGCGGCGTGGCAGGCGTAGCGCAGCACCAAGGCGTTTTCAAGCGAAGTGGAAACCGGTTCGCGTCAAGAAAACGCGTCAAATCAAAAATCCAGAGCCCCGTTTCGATTCAATCGAAACGGACGAGGCTCTAATTTCGCGGTCCCGTTCGCCGCTCCTTCAACAGCGCATCGTGCGCCGCCGATATTTGCAAGAATGCCTCCACATTGCCGCCGGCGTCCGGATGGGCGCGCTTGGCGACGCGCTTATAGGCGCGGTGGATTTCGGTTTCGGACAGGCGGCGGCCAAGCGGCAATCCCAAGAGCTGCCGGTAGCGCTCCTCGGGGGTGGTGAGTTTCACCGCGATCTGCCGCTTGCCGAATTGCGGGGTGGCGAGCGTGATCAGCACGTCGCGGATGACGCCGAGCCGGCGCCGCGCGGCATCGCGGGTAATGTGGTCCGCATCTTCCTGGGCGGCGGCGCGCAGGATCGGCAGCGCCTGGGAAGCCGCCTGCCGCAGGATCTCCTCGTCGCTCGCGCCGGCGATATGCTGTGCAAGCCGCACCGCCTCGCCATAGTCAGGCACATGCGCCGACCAGATGCGCTCGATCTCGAATTTGAATTCCGCAATACGTGTTTCCATGGTGCGGTACCATGGTGAATCAATACTACGCAGGTGTTGCGATTTTCGTTTCTGTCCGAGCCAACTTTGAATTAACTTGTAGTGAAATTCGAAACCGAGACACTCGGAGGAAACCGCCATGCCGCTTTTGGAAAACCATATCGCCGTCGTCACCGGCGCCGGGTCCGGCATCGGCAAGGCAATCGCGGCCGGCTACGCGCGTGAGGCCGCGCAGGTCGCGCTCGTTGACATCAATGCCAGGGCGGCCGAGGAGGCCGCGCAGGAGATTCGCGAGCAAGGCGGCCAGGCCGCAAGCTTTCAACTCGACGTGACAAGGCGCGAGGACTGCGTCGCGGTCGCCAAACGCATCGCCGCGCAATTCGGCCGGGTCTCGATCCTGGTCAACAATGCCGGCATCAATCGCCGCAACGCGTTTACTGGCGAGGCCGAAGCCGTGATCAAGGATTGGAACGACATCATCGCGATCAACCTCAACGGCGTCTTCAACGTCACGCATGCCTTCCTCGAGCCGTTGCGCGCCAGCAAAGGGCGCATCGTCAATATCGGCTCGATCCAGTCCTTCATGCATGTGCGCACGCCGAACTCGCCGGCCTACACCACCTCAAAGCACGGCGTGCTCGGCTTCACCCGCGCGCTTGCCGCCGAGCTCGGCAAGGACGGCGTTCGCGTCAACGCGATCGGCCCCGGCCTGATCGAAACGCCGCTCAATGCGCAAGTGCGTGCGAGCAGCCCCGATCTCGTGAAGATTTTCCTGGACCACACCCCGCTCGGGCGCGCCGGCAAGCCGGAGGACATCGTGGGGCCTGCGATCTTCCTCGCCTCCGACCTCTCTGCCTACGTGACCGGATCGATCGTGATGGCGGATGGCGGTTATCGGACGATTTGAGAAGACACCTTTGATCTCAATGCGCCCGCCGGTGCCGCCAGCGCCTCGCCCATACGCCCAGCATCAGCGCCAACGCGACAATCGCCACGCCGCCCGTCATCAGTTCGATCGCGCGCAGCACGAAGGCGGTCTCGACCGCCCACAGCGGTTGCGGCTCCTCAGCGAACGCGATCGGCACCACGTTGGGTACGAACAGCCGCTCCGCGCCAAAGGCGGCCGAGAACAGGACGGCAAACAGCAGAAACAGCTTCCAGCCGGGTTTCATCGATCGCACCTCGAATCATCGACGCCACTTCGATACGCGGCCGGCGCGAATCACGATTGATGTTGATCAATTATGTCAACAGGGGGCGCGCAATTGCTGGCCCGCGCGATCCTCGCTAAGACTTTGTTGACGAAATCACTGGGAGCGTGGAAGTGGCGAACGACGCAGTCAGCCGACAAGGACGAACAGGGCCGCAAGGCGCCCGTGGACGCCCCGGTGAGCGGGGACGGCCGGGACCGCAGGGCCATCCCGGCAGACCCGGTCCCGAAGGTCCGCGCGGCAAGCCTGGTCCGCAAGGCAAGCCGGGGCCGCAAGGCAAACGCGGCGAGATCGGCCCGCAGGGCAAGCGCGGCGAGCCTGGACCGCGCGGCGAGCCGGGTCCGGCCGGCCAATTGCCGTCGATCGATCAGGTGATTCCGTGGCTGCATCGGTTGTTCGACGCCTGGGAAGACTACAAGCGCCAGCGCGAGCAGGAGGCGGCGGAGACCGCCGTGCTCGAAGCCAGCGCGCACGCCGCGATGGCCGAGCTCGACCACGAGCACGACGAAGTGTTCGAAGACGGCGAAGACGACAAAGCGCGCCGCAAAAAGAAGAAGCGCCGCAAGGACAAACACAAGCACAGGAAGTGAGCCTGCGGGCGGCCGGTGCCATCAGAGGTCTGGATTTCTCTCTTGCCTACGCTAGGGGGGAGATTTCAAGGATGCGGCGCGGCTCTACGCACCTTGCTGAAATGCCTGGCGAGCCACAGCGCCATGGCCAGCGCACCGATCAAAGCCGCCGCGCACAAGGGCCAGGGCGGCGGCAGTTGCGGAAGGAAGCCGTACAACAGCGCTCCGCCGACCGCGAGATTGAAGAAGCCCCAGATCACGTTGACGACGGCAGAGGATTCGCCGACGCCGCGTGGCGAGGCGAACGGCGTCTGAAAGCGGTTGCCGCAGATACTCTGCACGATGTGCGGGATGGCGTTGGCGAGAAACGCACCGGCAAAGAACCAGGCAACATATACATACAAGGCCATCACACACCTCTATTTTCGGCCGCCAGCCTTGGCGCCACGTGCCGGGACGATCTCCGGTGAACTACGTCGGGAAAGCTCCTTAAGGTATCGCGCGAAATTTCGGGCTCCGCCAATTGCGCCTATACCCACCCCTGATGAAGGTGCGTGCAGGCTCTGTGATCAGCCCCAGGGGTGGAGACGAGAGATGAATCATTCCCTTTACAGCATCGACCGGACGACCCACGCAAAGATCGTGGTGCTGGCGCTGATTGCGGCGACGGCGGTCGCGGGGATCGGCATCACCGTTCATTCCAGGGACGACGACGGACAGGACCGCGCCCAGCGCGTTAGCATCATCAAGGCCGGCAAGCCCGCGATGGTCGCATCCCGCGGCGAAATCGCCCTCCGCTAACAAGTTTTCTCACCCGAACCTCAACTTCGAGCGCTCTCTCGCCTTCTCGGCCTCGATTTCGCGGTCGCGCGCCGGTGCATGTGTATGCAGCGAGGCCAACAGTCTCCTTGCGGCGGCGGCGACCTCATCGACCGCCCGGTCGAAGGCTTCCGCATTGGCCTGCGACGGCTTGTTGAAGCCGGAAAGCTTGCGCACGAATTGCAGTGCGGAGGCCTGAATTTCCGCTTCCGTTGCGGGGGGCTCGAAATTGAACAGCGACTTGATGTTGCGGCACATTGTGTTCTCCTGACAAGCGAGGCGCCACCCCCTGTTCGGGCAACGCGCAAAATCCTGTATCGCGGCCGATTTTGTCATAGAATAGCCGCCGCGTTCACCCCCTTAAAGCCGGCACGACGCCTGGAGCGAGCGAGTTTTCGATGAGCCATATCATCTACAAGATTGTCCAGCACGATGGCGGCTGGGCCTATAACGTCAACGGCGTGTTTTCGGAAAGTTTCCCGACCCATGCTGCGGCGCTAGCGGCCGCCAGGCGCGCCGCCGATGAACAGCGCGTGCCGGGGCGCACCGAAGCGATCCAGTACGAAACCGCCGACGGAAAGTGGCACACCGAGACTGCCTCCGGCAGCGACCGCCCGCAAACCGATGTCGAGGACCAGCCTTAGGCCCGAAGCGGCTTTGCCGGAAAATTGACCTCGCTCCGCCTTGCCCGGGCAGTTCGGTCGCCTCCCGCGGCATGATAAAGGCGTGGGCGGCAGGCGGTCCCGGCAATGCGGCCGCGCACCTTAGGGGGACGGAAGGCATGAAATCCTCGCGCGCGGCGCTATCGCTGATTTTGGCAATGACCCCGTTTGCGACACTGGCGGCGGACTATCCCGCGCCGAAGCAAGGCGATTTCATCGCGAAGGATTTCAAATTCCACACCGGCGAGGTGATGGGCGAGCTCAAGCTTCACTACACCACCGTCGGCGAGCCGACCGGCCAGCCGGTCGTGGTGCTGCACGGCTCCGGCGGCTCGGCCGCGAGCATGCTGACGCCGGCCTTCGCAGGTGAGTTGTTCGGCCCCGGCCAGCCGCTCGATGCCTCGAAATATTACATCATCATCCCCGACGGCATCGGCCACGGCAAATCCTCCAAACCGTCGGATGAAGACGGCGTTTCCAAAATACGATTACGAGGACATGGTCGATGCGCAGGTGCGCCTCGTCAGGGAAGGCCTCGGCATCAAACATTTGCGGCTCGTGATCGGCAATTCTATGGGCGGCATGCACACCTGGATCTGGGCCATCAAATATCCCGATATGATGGATGCGGCGGTGCCGATGGCATCGCAGCCGACGGCGATGGCGGCGCGCAACTGGATATTGCGGCGGATGATGATCGAGACCATCCGCAACGATCCCGATTACAATGACGGCAACTACACCGAACAGCCGAGGATGATGAAATACGCCATCGCTGCTTACGGCTTTGCCTCCTCCGGCGGCACGCTCGCCTATCAAAGCCTGGCGCCGACGGCCGAGAAAGCCGACAAGATGGTCGACGCGCGGCTGGCGACGCCGATTCCGGCAGACACCAACGACTTCATCTATCAATGGGAGGCCTCGCACGACTACAATCCCTCGGCGGGGCTCGAGCGGATCAAGGCCACGCTGCTTGCGATCAATGCCGAGGACGACGAGCGCAATCCGCCGGAAACCGGCCTGACCGTTGCCCTAATGAAGCGGGTCAAGAACGGCAAGCTCTATCTGATCCCCGCCGGCACCGAAACGCGCGGCCACGCCACCACCGGCAATGCGGCGTTCTACAAGGAACAGCTCAAGGAATTGCTGCAAACGGCGCCACAGCGCACGATGTGAGAGGACACCCTTGAGCGCCATCTCGTCGAAACGGTTTCGCCGGACCACGCTCAATCTTCCCGGCGTGGTCGAAGGCTCGCACCAGGGACACGGGGATTTTCGCGTCAATGGGCGCATCTTCGCAACCCTCGGCTATCCCAACGAGAATTGGGGCATGGTAAAGCTGAGCGTGGAACAGCAATCCATGCTGGTCGAAGCCGAGCCCGAGATCTTCCGCCCCGTGCCCGGGGGATGGGGCAAGCGAGGCAGCACCAATGTGCGGCTCGCGGTGGCCGATCCGGCGACGCTGCAAAGCGTGCTCACGATGGCATGGACCAACATCGCGCCAAAGTCTTCCTCAAAGAAGCCGCTCGGAAAGAAGTCGCCCTCCAGAAAATAGACAAGACCAAGCGCTGATTTCGCATCGCATCAAAATGCTGCGTCCGTAAGCGCATACTTTTTGAGCATGCATCTCACCCACAGCTCGGGCCTAATCGCGTTCAATGATTCGTAACTTGCCGCAACGGCGGCTTGCGACGATGATGCGATCAAAACGCTATGGAGGATCGAATGCGGAAGTTCGCGCAGATCGCCTTGCTGGCGTCAAGTTGCGCGCTGGCAGGCGCGGCACTCGCCTTCGACAACGGCCAATATGAAAACGTCCCCGCCGATATCCGCGCATGGTTCAAGGGCGTGATCGCGCCGAATGGCGTGCCGTGCTGCGACATTTCCGACGGCCACCGCACCGAATATGATTTTCGCGCCGGCGCCTATTGGGTGCCGATCGAAGGCCAGTGGATGGAAGTACCCTCTCATGCCATCATCCGCGACCGCGGCAATCCGGTCGGCGAGGCGGTGGTGTGGTATGTGCATCACCGCGGCAGCATCGTGATCAGTTGCTTCGTGCCGGCGGACGCGGTGTGACTTCAGCCCCCTTTGTTGAATGGCACTGCGCGGCGGCAAATGTTATTGGCGTCCATGTCGTCGGATTTGCCGCTAGCTCGTTCCACCGCGACCCGCGTCGTGATGCGCTGGGTTTTGGCGGCGTTCTACGCGGCGGCAGGTATTGCCCATCTTTGGCTGCCGGACAAATTGCTGGCGATCACGCCGTCATGGGTTCCGTTCGCGCCGCAGATCATCTTCCTCACCGGACTGTGCGAACTTGCGGGCGCAGCGGCCCTCGTGACAAAGCGGCTGCGCAAGCTTGCGGGATTTGCGTTGGCGGCCTACGCGGTCTGCGTCTGGCCGGCCAATTTCAAGCACGCGATCAACGGCGTCGATTTGCCTTACATTGCCAATAGCTGGCTTTATCACGGGCCGCGGCTCTTGTTTCAACCGGTCCTCGTCTGGTGGGCGCTCTACTGCGCCGACATCATCGACTGGCCGTGGCGGCGGAGGGATTAGGGGTGGCTGCCGCGACGGCGCGGTGATAGCCTGTCGCACCCAGCAACTTGCCGGAGGCGGATTTGAGCGACCTTGATTCCAGCGACCTCAAGACGATTTACCCCAGCCCCACGCCGCGCGTGATCGCGAAAGCGCTTCCCGAAATCGACGCTTACGCGAAGAAATTTATCGAGATGTCGCCATTCTGTGTACTCGCCACGTCGGGGACGGACGGCAGCGTCGATGCCTCACCGCGCGGCGGCCATCCGGGATTTATCCGCGTGACAGGCCCCAACGAACTTCTGATGCCCGATCGCGCCGGTAACAACCGCATCGACAGCTTCAAGAACATCGTCGAGGGCTCGGGCTTCGTGCAACTGATCTTCTTCGTGCCGGGCATCGACGAAACGCTGCGCGTCGGCGGCAAGGGGAAGCTCTCGGCGGAGCCGGAGCAGCTTTCCGCGATGGAGGAATTCGGCAAGCTGCCGCGCGCGGTGCTGCGCATCGACGTGCACGAAGCCTATTTCCATTGCGGCAAGGCCCTGATGCGCGCGGGTCTATGGTCCAAGGACGCGCAGGTCGAACGCGCGGCGTTTCCCTCGATCAGCGAGGTGATCCACGACCAGACCAAACTCGGCGCACCGGTACCGCAGGCCCAGGTCGAGGCGCATTACCGGACACAGCTGTGATTGGCGATGTCGTCCTGGCCAAGCGAGCAACGCGAGCGCGAGCCGGACCCATAACCGCAGGCGCAGGTGATTGAGCAGGGCTGGAGAACCGGGTCAGCGCAACGTTGTGCATCGCGGATTATAGGTCACCGCGTTCGCGGGAACGACCAACAAAAATTCGCGACGCTCGCGTTGCCTCAGCTCTCGCCCTCCAGCCCGCCGACATGCTTCTGGGTGTAGAGTTCAAGCCCGATCCGCCCGATCAAATCGAGCTGGGTTTCGAGGAAATCGATGTGATGCTCCTCGTCCTTCATCAGGCTTTCGAACAGGTCGCGCGAGACGTAATCCTTGACGCTGTGACAGTAGGTCGCCGCTTCCTGGTAGAGATTGCGGGCGCTGATCTCCGCCGCCAGATCGCACTCGATTATTTCCTTGACGTTCTGGCCGATCCGCAACGGATCGAGCACCTGCATGTTGGGAAATCCGTCGAGAAATATGATGCGATCGGTGAACTTGTCGGCATGCTCCATCTCCTCGATGGATTCCTTCCGCCAGGTCTTGGCCATCTCCAAGAGGCCCCAATTCTGCAAGAGCCGGTAATGCAGCCAATACTGGTTGATGGCGGTGAGCTCGTGCCGCAAACCCTTGTTGAGATATTCGATGACTTTTGCGTCGCCCTGCATGGTGCACTCTCTCTGCCGGGGCCGCGCGAAACGGCCCGTGGTTAGCCCGCAACGACGATCATGATCTCAAGGCTTCGTTTTGAACATGATCCCCGCGCAAACGCTCTCGCGCCTGTCGCGTGGATGACCGGTTACCACTTTTCCCGATCATGCTCCAGCGCATGATCGGCCCAAGCGCAAGCGGGTTTCGCGGTCTGATCATGCGCCATAGCCAGGCACCATACGCACGGGCCTATCAAGCAACAATTCAAGGATTTCAGGCGACGGCTTCCAGCGCCAAGGCGTCGTCGACATGCTCAAACGCCGCCGCCTGGCTGTGCGGGCAGCCGGCGCAACAGGCTTGGGCGCAGGCCCCTAACGCCTCGTCGATGATGGTCTTAATGGTACGCGCACAACGGCCGCATTCGGCGCTGCAGCCGAGGCAGCCGTAGATCTGCTTGGCTTTGCGGGGGAGGTCTTCCGCTGACTCGACGACACTGCGGACATCGTGGTCGCTAAGGACGTTACAGGAACAGACGATCATTAGAGCGGCAGACCCATCGGTGATGCGAAGCCCTTCGATATTGAAGTGCGCTTCTGGATGCAAAAGGAAAAACGGGGTTTTGAAGTGATTCCAAACTGATGCCTGATCCATACTGGAACGAATTTAAAGAAACGCTGTTGCGGTAAATCAAGGTAAATCAAGAAATCGCCCGTCCGGCAGCCTAAAACGCCGCCGCCGCCACCGTCGCCCCCACCGCCACCGTCGCCCCCGCCGCCACCAGCGCTGTCACCCCCACTTCCGTCGGAGGTGGAATCGCCGCTGCCGAACCAGCTCCAGAAATGGCTCCCGGAATCTCCGCTCGCATAAGTGATGGCGTCCAACCCGCCGCCGTCCGAAGACGACTTTCGTCCGTTCCGCCGGCGCCCGGAGCCAGCCATCAGCGCAAGGCACATCACGATCAACAAGGTTGCGCCAACCGCGATCCCAAAAGTAGTGCGCCCGCTGCTCATGATTTCCGGTCATCCCAGGATTGTGCGCTGCAAAAAGACCCTCTAAACCGCCACGATTGGTCGCTTAATATGGCGACCCCGTTCATTGATCATTCAAGTGAAATATGGAACTTTTCCCCGGAAGGACCGCCTATCCGCGAGTCTCCCAATCAGAAAGGTGATGCCATGAGGAAAACATTGGTGGCACTGGCCGCCGCCGCCACCTTGGTCATTTCGGCCGCAGCGCCCGCCCACGCCCAGCGCGGTCTTGGCGCCGCTGTAGCCGGCGGGATCATCGGCGGCGCCATCGTCGGCGGCGCGATCGCCGCAAGTCCCTATGGTCCGTATGGTCCCTATCCCTATGGATATGGACCTGGCTATTACGGACCCGGCTACGGCTATTACGGCACCCCCGCCTACGTCGCAGCCGATCCTTATGGTTGTTACTGGCAGCGGCAGCGTTTCTGGGATGGTTATGCTTGGCGGATTCGCAATGTGAGGGTTTGCGGCTGAACGCCGTTCATCTTCATTAAAGCGGCACGGTTATCCATCGCCCGGTTTGTTCTCGAAAAACACGTTCGGATATTGGCCTGAAAACCGTTTTCAGGCCAATGCCGCGCGCGCGTTTACTTTGGATTGACCGTTGTGCGCTTTTCTAGCGACACGTCAAATCCGACTTCAGCGTGCGAGTCATTCTAACCCCCTGGCGCTGGACAAGCGCCGCATCTCCAGGAGAGTCCAAGACATGAAGAAGACATTTGTTGCGCTCCTCGCGATTGCAACGGTCGCCGGTTCGCTCACCACGACACCGGCCAGCGCGCAACGCGGCCTCGGCGCCGCAATTGCCGGCGGGATCATCGGTGGCGCGATTGTCGGCGGTGCAGTTGCCGCCAGCCGGCCGCCGGCCCCGGTGTATGTGGAAGAAGCGCCGCTCCCGGGTCCAGTCTGCGTGTGGCAGACGCAGCGCTTCTGGGATGGTTACGCCTGGGCCTTCCGCCGAGTCCCGTTCTGTCCACAGCCCTACTGACCTGCGCCTGGAGCCTTATCAGTTCTGAGCTTTGTCTTGAAGAAACGCTCCGGATCGGCGCGCCATGATCTTGAACCCAGCCGAAACTTCGGCTGGGTTTTTTGTTTCCGTACATTGCTGAATCTCTTGCGGTGCGGAAGCGCTACCGCGCGGTGCTGATCGAACGCAGCACCGCTTCGCTCGGCCAGCAATCCACTTTCAGCCCCGCCGATTTCTGGTAGGCGCCGAGCGCGGCGCGGGTCTTCATTCCGGCCTTGCCGTCGATCTTGTCGGTATAGAGACCGATGCGCGTGAGGTGACGCTGCATGGCTTCGACATCGGCGGTGCGCAACTGGGTCGATGCCGACCACGGCGTGGCGAAGGCGAGCGGGCTCACCATGCGGTCCGCGAGATGGCCGACGAACAGCACATAGAGGTCCGAGAAATTGTATTCCTTGATCACGAAGTAGTTTTTGGTGGTCAGGAATGCCGGGCCGTAAATGCCTTCGGGCTGCAACAGCGAGGCCGCCTGCGCCTGCTCTTCCGCGCTCAGTCTTTGTCCGCGTACCGGCACAAATCCTTCGCCCAGCCATTCGCTAAGCGGCTTCGTCACCTCGGGCACGCCGACCGTGCAATCGACATTGGCTGGTGCGCGAACTTCATAGGCCCAACGCACACCCGGCTGCCATCCCTTGTTGACGAGTTGCTGGGCGGCGGAGGCAAGCGCGTCCGGCACCGAATGCCAGATGTCCTTGCGGCCGTCGCCGTCGAAATCCACCGCATGCTTGTAGAACTCGGAAGGAAGGAATTGCGTCAGCCCCGTCGCGCCCGCCCAGGAGGCGCGCATGTCCTTGCGCGTCACTTCGCCGTCATTGATCAGCTTCAGCGCCAGAATGAACTCGGTGCGATAGGTGTCCTTGCGTCGGCCGACATAGGCCTGCGTCGCCAGCACGCGCAGGCCATCATAGGGCAGCGTGTAGCGGCCATAGTCGGTTTCGCGGCCCCAGATCGCCAGAACGATTGGCGCGGGCACGCCGAAGCGCGCCTCGATCCCGTCGAGCGCCGCGCGATACTTCGCCATCAGCCGCTGGCCTTCTTCGGCGAGCTTTGCGATGCTCGCCTCCTTCAGATAATCGGCCGGCACCTGCACGAACTCGGCCTGCGATGGCGCGCCCGTCGCGGGCCGCCCCGGCAGGATCAGATCGGGCAATTTGTAATCCGGCTCAAGCCCGCGCGTCTCGGCATCGAACGTGGCGCGCGAGACGCCTTGTGCCTGCGCCTCCGGCCACAGCGAAGCGATGAATTGCGTGAAGGCGGCGTCGGGTGCGGCGGCAGCTTTCTGGCCGGTCGCAACTGTCAGGATCGCAATGATGGTGCAGGCGAAGACGATCGATTTCATGATTTGCTACTGCGTCCGCCCGCTCAGGATAGCAGATGAAATTCCTGGATCATCCCGGCGCATGTGTACCCGAGGATGATGTAGGTCCAGAACCGCACCGGTATCCATAAAAACACATGCTTTTTCGGAAACGTGACCTGCACTTCTTCCATTGTCGTCCGGTCGATGGCGAATTTTGGTTCCTCGTACTTCATGAGTTTACCGTATTTGGCGACAACCACCGCGTTGAGCGCGGCGGCCGGCACCCCCCACATCAACTCCTGTGCCCATACCGGCCAGCCCGCAAGCTTGGTGATAACAGTCGATATCATGGCGGTAACAAGGATGATAAGAAAGGTGATCGATCCGAAACCGCAAGTCATGTGCGTCCCCTAGACCCTTTTTACCACGGCACGGAGCGACTTGCTCGATCCAGTTGACCCGCGTTAAACGACGTATCCGTCTCCCGGCCCGCTGGTGTGTCGTCTCGACGGCAAGGTGCGAATGCCAAATGCCGGGCTCTGGCCGATGTTGATGCCTGCCCTGACCGGCGCCGGTCGTGGAGCATTCATATGATGCTTGTCGTGTTCGCAACCCTATCACTCGCGCTTCTCGCCGCCTATCGCGGTCCGCAATGGCTCGCCGCTCTGGCGATGCTTGTTTGCCTCGCCCTGTCGATCGGCCTTTTCTTGTTTGAAATATACAGTCCGGAATATGGCTTCCGCATGCCGTGGCTGCAGGTTCAGCTGGACTGCCTCCCAAATGTTCGATCGCCTGAGGATTTCTCGTGAATGCAACGAAAGGCGCTCGCTTGCCAGCGACACTGAACGATCTCTTTCAATTGGCGACGATGGCAACGATGGCCGCGATCCTGACCGCGGCGATGGTTCTGCAATATTACGACCATGAAATCCCCTGCCCGCTGTGCCTGTTACAAAGGGTGGCGATGTTCGGCGTCTGCTTCGGCATCATCATGCACTTCCGCCATGGCTATTCCGCGCGCAACGACGGCATCGGCATGCTGTTCGCGCTGTTTTTGTTGATCGTCTCGGTGCGCCAGACCCTGCTCGACATCTATCCGCGCCCCGGCCACAGCTATATCGGAAGCGCGGTGCTTGGTCTGCACATGCCGGTGTGGTCGATCGTGATCGCGGTTGCGATCCTGCTGGCGTTCGCTGTCAAATTCGCGGCTCTTGGCGACGAAAATCTGCGCGACCAGCAGCCGGCGCCAGCGCTCGGCGGTCTCGCGCGGATTCTGAGCCTCTATGTGGTTGCGATTTGTCTTATTAATTTCGGCTCGGTCATCCTTCAATGCGGCGCCGACGCGTGTCACACGTCTGGATACAGGCTGCTTGGCGGGCTATAAACGTGCCGCGAACGAGACCCAAACACAAATGAGCAAGCTTAAATCAGTTCCGAAATTCAAGACTGAGGTCGACGAAAGGAAGTTCTGGGAAACACACGACTCCACCGACTACGTCGACTTGAGCAAGGCTGAGCGCGCGCGGTTCCCGAACCTGAAGCCGTCGACCCAGCGATTTCGATTCGCCTGCCGCTGGGCTTACTGGAGCAGATCAAGATCGCCGCCAACAAGCGCGATGTGCCTTATCAGTCGCTGATCAAAATGTGGCTGGCGGAGAAGGTGGGATGAGAAACCTGCATTTTCCGCTCGCGAAGATTGGCCCAGGCAACTCCCGGAAGGAATCTCTAATATCCGCAAAATGGAATTTTGCTTATACGCATACGGCAAGTCTCGCAAATCGAACCCGTGACCCCTCACCTCGTCAGCTTCTTGTACTTCACCCGGTGCGGGATGATGGAATCCTGACCCAGCCTGCGCATCTTGTCTTTCTCATAATCCTGGAAATTGCCCTCGAACCATTCGACATGGCTGTCGCCTTCGAAGGCGAGCATATGGGTGGCGATGCGGTCGAGGAACCAGCGGTCGTGGCTGATGATCACGGCGCAGCCGGCGAAATCCTCCAGCGCCTCTTCGAGCGCGCGCAAGGTATCGACGTCGAGATCGTTGGTGGGCTCGTCGAGCAGCAGCACGTTGGCGCCGGACTTGAGCATCTTGGCCAGATGCACGCGGTTGCGCTCGCCGCCCGACAGCGCGCCGACCTTCTTCTGCTGGTCGGCGCCCTTGAAATTGAACGAGGAGCAATAGCCGCGCGAATTGACCTCGCGCTTGCCGAGCAGAATGAGTTCGTTGCCGCCGGAAATTTCCTCCCACACCGTCTTCTTGCCGTCGAGACTGTCGCGCGACTGGTCGACATAGCCCAGATGCACGCTCTCGCCGATCGTGATCGTGCCCTTGTCCGGCTTTTCCTGGCCGGTGATCATCCGGAACAGCGTGGTCTTGCCGGCGCCGTTTGGGCCGATCACGCCGACAATGCCGCCCGGCGGCAACTTGAAGGTGAGATCGTCGATCAAGAGGCGGTCGCCATATCCCTTGGTCAGGCCCTCGAAATCGATCACGTTCTGGCCGAGCCGCTCGGCCACGGGGATCGTGATCTGCGCGGTCTGCGTCTGCTTTTCGGCTGCCTGCTTCAACAGATCTTCATAACGCTGGTAGCGCGCCTTGGATTTGGCCTGGCGCGCTTTCGGCGAGGCCGCGATCCATTCCTGCTCGCGGGCGAGCGTGCGTTGATGCGCGGCCTCCTCGCGGCCCTCCTGCTCGAGCCGCTTTTGCTTCTGCACCAGCCAGGACGAGTAATTGCCCTCATAGGGAATGCCCTTGCCGCGGTCGAGTTCGAGAATCCAGCCCGTCACGTTGTCGAGGAAGTAGCGGTCATGGGTGACGATCAGGATGGCGCCGGGATAGTTGCGCAAATGGCCTTCCAGCCATGACACCGATTCGGCGTCGAGATGGTTGGTCGGCTCGTCCAGCAGCAACAGCTCGGGCTGATCGAGCAGCAGTCGGCACAGCGCGACGCGGCGGCGCTCGCCGCCGGAGAGCTTGGTCACGTCGGAATCATCGGGCGGGCAGCGCAGCGCGTCCATCGCCTGATCGACCTTGCTGTCGAGATCCCAAAGGCCTGCGGCCTCGATCTCGTCCTGCAGCTTGGTCATCTCGTCGGCGGTCTCGTCGGAATAATTGACCGCAAGCTCATTGTAGCGGTCGAGGATCGCCTTCTGCTTGGCGACGCCCAGCATGACGTTCTCGCGCACCGTCTTGGCCGAATCGAGCTGCGGCTCCTGCTCGAGATAGCCGACGCGTGCGCCCTCGGCGACCCAGGCTTCGCCGGTATATTCCTTGTCGAGGCCGGCCATGATCCGCAGCAGCGTCGATTTGCCCGAGCCGTTGACGCCGAGCACGCCGATCTTGGCGTCCGGGTAAAACGACAGATGGACGTTATCGAGCACCTTCCGGTTGGGCGGGTAGGTCTTGGACAGGCCTTGCATGAAATAGACGAACTGACGGGCCATCGCGATCCCTGGAAAACGAGAGGATTTGAGGAGATTTTGCTGCGCGCTGATGTAGCGGGGCGGCTCCCAAAGGGCAACCGCAGGGGGTGGCGTTTTCCATCTGTTCACCAGTAAGAGCACGGATAGCGACAATTGAAACCTTCTTTTAATGACTCGCGCCGAAACTCCCCGTCAGCGCCCCAGAAAGCGCTTCGCGCGGCAGAAGTCGCCGGAAAAAAGACAGGAATCGTCATGGCGACCATCACTTCGGGCTCTCTCCCGTCCCCGACCCGCAACCACGACGGACGGGTGGGCCACTTTGCCGAAATCCGCGCCTTCTGGCGCCAGTTCTTCGCCCGGGCCTTCGATCCCTACCGGCCGGAGCTGCATTATATGCGCGGACCAGGCCCCGCCTGCCGCGCCAAGCAGGCGGCAGCGTCGCACCGGCATTCCAGCTGACTTCCATTCGGTTTGCCCCCGCGGATGCCGCGAGGCCCGCAAGCCAGGACCCGCCCAAATTTGATGCTCCCCGCGCTTGCGTGAGCAAGCGTGGCGCGCGACCATGGCGCTCCTTCAAAGACGGCCCGGCCGTCCTCATCGCCATGAACGGACCACTCCATGACGCGGCTGCGCTGTGCAATTCTCGATGACTACCTCAATCTGGCCCTTTCGGTCGCGGACTGGTCGAAGGTCAAGGACCGCGTCGATCTCACCGTCTTCAACCAGCCGTTTGCTTCACCGGAGGCCGCGGCCGGCGCGCTGAAGGATTTCGAGATCATCTGCGCGATGCGCGAGCGCACGCCGTTTCCGCGTGCGATGTTTGCAGGCCTGCCCAAGCTGAAACTCCTGATCACCTCCGGCATGCGCAACAACGCGATCGACATGGCGGCCGCCAAGGAAAAGCAGGTGGTGCTGTGCGGAACCCATTGGCCGCGCGATCCTACCGCGCCGCTGACGATGGGCCTGATCCTGGAACTGACCCGCAATATCGGCCGCGAGAGCGCCCGCATGCATGCCGGCGAACCCTGGCAGAAATTCATCGGCATCGAGATCGAGGGCAAGACGCTGGGCGTCGTCGGGCTCGGCAAGCTGGGGGCCAGGGTTTCCGGGCTTGCCAAGGCGTTCGGCATGAACGTGATCGCCTGGAGCCCGAACCTGACGGCGGAGCGATGCAAGGAAGTCGGCGTTACCTACGCCACCAAGGAAGAACTGTTCTCGACCGCCGACATCATCACCATCCATGTGGTGCTGAGCGATCGCTCGCGCGGTCTCGTCGGAGCGGCCGATCTCGCCCGCATGAAGCCGACCAGCTATCTCGTCAACACCGCGCGCGGGCCGATCGTCGACGAGGCGGCGCTGCTGGAATCGCTCAAATCGCACAAGATCGCCGGCGCCGCCGTCGACGTCTTCTCGGTCGAGCCGCTGCCGGTCGATCATCCGTTCCGCAAGCTCGACAACATGGTGCTGACGCCGCATCTCGGCTACGCCACGCTGGAAACCTTCACCGCCCATTACAACCAGATGGTCGAAGGCATCGACGCCTGGTTCAAGGGCGAGCCGGTGCGACGGCTGGCTTAAGAAGAGACGGCCGGCGTCAGATTCGCTCGAGCTGGAACGTCGGTTCGTGGTCCGGTTCGATGGTGACGCGGCCGATGGGCATCACCGGCTGCGTCCCAACCTGGGAGATACGGTATCGCGCCAATAGGTGCGCCAGCACGATCTGCGCTTCCGACAAGGCAAAATGCAGTCCGATGCAGATTCGCGGCCCAACGCCGAACGGGATAAAGGCGGGCATTTGCACCCACGGCGCGGATTTGCCGGCGAACCGGTCGGGCATGAAGGCCGTCGGGTTCTGCCAGAATTTGCGATGCCGATGCATGATCCAGGCACTTGCCCAAATCTGATCGTTCGGTGCCACACCCATGCCGCTGATCGTGTCGGGGCCGTTGGCCTGCCGGATGATGTGCGGCAACGGCGGATAGAGCCGCAGTGCCTCGAATAGAACGTTGCGCAGGCGCGGCCAGTTCGCGATATCCTCGAGCGCACGGGCACAGTCGGGCGGAAAAGCCGCGATCTCGCTACGCAGCCGCCGCTGCTCCTCCTCATCGAGGGTGAGCAGGTGGACCGCCCAGAACATCAGCCGTGCCGTTGTCTCGGAACCGGCGAAAAACATGGTCGCGGACTGATCGCGGATTTCATTGTCCGACAGCGTCTCGCCGGTGTCGGCATCCTTCAATTCAAGCATTAGATCGAGAAGATCGCGATGCCCGGCCGTCTTCGGCTCGGCCTTACGCGTGCCGATAATGGCGGCAATCGCGGCAAACCACTCGGCTTGAAACCACCTGCGTCTTCCGAGCAAGAATTCAAATGAGTCATCGCTTGTGGCAAAACCGTCGAACAGGTTTGGACGTCCGGCACCTTCGACATAGCCCCGCACCAACGCGCTCAGCTCTTCACGCGCCTGATTGCCGGGCATTGAGAACAAGGCGCGCAGGACGGCTTCCAGCGCGGTATCCTGGAATTCCTTGGAGAGATTGACACTCGGCTTGCCTTCCACCCTGCGCAGCAGGTGCCATGCCGCCTCGTGGAAATGCGGCACCAAAACGTTGATGCTGGACGGCGCAAAGGTCGGCGCAAGCAGTTTGCGCTGACGCCGCCAATCCGCCCCTTCGGCCAGAAAAAGGCCGGAGCCGCCGAGCGGAAAGGCGATACGACGCACCGACGAGGGTCGCCGGTAATTCGTAGCGTTGACGGCCAGGAAATGACGCACACCCTCGGGATCGTTCACGACGATGGACGTGATTCCGAGCGTCGTATTCTTGTTGATCAGAAAATCGAAGGCCCGGTCGGGCCAAAACGAGAGACTGGAACGTGCGATGGCAGGGAGCAACCGCCACACCGGCAAATCAGCCTCATGCACCTTGGGCGCGCTGGGAAAAATGGTTGCAGCGACGGCTGTCGTCATGAAACTGCTTTGACTTGCGGTTGAGCTTGGCCGGTATTCCAAACTTGCGACGGCAGCCGCAGTTTCGTTCCAAACTCCATTTTTCACAATAGGGCGCAGTCAGTAGTGCCCGCGCTTCTTCGGCCGACGATCACAAAAAAGGCGGGCTACCGGCGCGCCTTTTTTGAATCGCTTGGCCGGTCGCGCCTTAGCGCACCGTCACCGGCGGGGGCAGCGGCGGCACCACGGTCGACTGTGCGCCAGGCACGCTCGACGGCGGAAGCGGCTGTCCCGCGTTCGGCAGCGGCGCGGCATAGGCGGTGGCGGTCGAAGCCGGTGGCGGTCCGCCGGGCAGCACGACCACGCGGGTGCCGACCTTGACGCGATCGAACAGGTCGGAGACGTCCTCGTTCAGCATGCCGATGCAGCCCGAGGAGACGAACTTGCCGATCGTCGACGGCTGGTTGGTGCCGTGGATGCGGTAGACGGTATTGCCGAGATACATCGCCCGCGCGCCGAGCGGATTGCCGGGTCCACCCGCCATGAAGCGCGGCAGATAGGGCTGGCGATCGATCATCTCCGGCGGCGGATGCCAATCCGGCCATTCCGTCTTGCGCGAGATCTTCTGCACGCCGGTCCAGGTAAAGCCGTCGCGGCCAACGCGAACGCCGTAGCGGATCGCGCGGCTATTGCCGAGCACATAGTAGAGATAGGTGTTCGGCGTATCGACGATCAGCGTTCCCGGCGGCTCCTTGGTGATAAAGTGAACTTCCTGGCGGCGCAGATTTGGCGGCAGACTGGCCGGCGCTGCATCCGGCTGTTCCTCCGGTGGCAGCGCGGAGAGCACGACCGGCCGGCCGTCAGGCCCCTGCGGCAGAGCTCCGGGCGGCTGCTGTTGCACGCTTCCGGTGACGCTCGGTGCGCCGAGGGCTGCGGGCGGACGAGGCCCGCGATTGTCCTCGTCGGGATAGACAATGCCGGATCCGGGAATGCGGTTGTCGCCATAGGCCTGTTGCGGCGGACCGGCGGGCCGGTCCGCATAGATCACCGGTGGCGGATCGCGGCGGCCATAGCGCGGATCGTCCGGCGAAAGGATCGGACCGGAATAGGTCGGAGGCGGACCGGCGGGCCGGCCGTAGCGGGGATCATCGGGCGACAGGATCGGGCCACGGTCGGAATAGACCGGCGGCGGACCGGCGGGCCGTCCATAGCGGGGATCGTCGGGCGAAAGGATAGGACCGCGGTCGGAGTATACCGGCGGCGGGCGCATCGGTCGGCCATAGCGGGGGTCGTCCGGCGACAGGACCGGCCCCGGCGGCGGCAGCGCGGTCGAGCCCGGCCCATTCGGCCCTTCGTCGTCGTCCAGCACGTCGAAATCCATCGGGCGCGGCGCTCGATAATCGGTCGGACGGCCCGGCGGATAGGGCTGCGGGTAAGGCGAATAGACGGGTCCGGGGGGTATCGGATAGCCCTGCGCCGACGCGAGCGAGGTTCCCGCCATCCCTGCCGCCCAGGCAGCAGACACAACGGCAAAAATCGTCAGAATGCGTTTGGTCATCATCGCTCTTGTATAGCCCCAAGCCGCCACCGGATCGTTAACGGCAGATGACGGAAGATAGCGGCGCATTCAAGACAAATTCGGCCGATAAGTTCCCGATTTGGCCACTTTATGATGGACGGGCGCCGACCGTTTCGGTCGTCTGGCGGGCTTTGTGGACGCCGGTGCGCCTTTCGATATTTTTCGAGCGTCCGAAAACGGTTGCGGTATTCTCGAACGAGCCTGATTCGCCGCGCCGCGCGCCCGTTGCGTCGCGAACGCGGCAAGTTCAGTGGTCACCGCGTTCCCGATGGATCATGGGCCCTTGCAAAAGGTCCTTCACAAGAGGCCTCGGCAAATTTCCTGCCGAGGCAGAACCCTTAGTCAATGCTCCCCGGCTTTCGTTTCCTGTTCGCTGCGATCTTGTTGTCGCTGTCGCTCCTGGTTTTTGGGCTTGGCGCGGCGGCGTTGCTGCGCGCGGCGCACGAGGAATTCGCCAGCAACCCGTCATGGCGAACGGCCCCCGAAGTGAAGTTCGCGCAGTCGGCCGAGGCCACGCAGCTGGCACTGGCCATGCTGCGCGTCGACGTGCCGGCTACCGAGAAAGCGCGTGACGATGCACCGGCGCCCGCAAGCCTCGCGCCAATCGCCGCACCGAAACCAGAGCCATCCTCGCAGGCAGAAACCGCGAAGGCGGACACCGCAGCGCCGGAAATCTCGGTCGTGGAAAATCCTGTCGCTCGCGCGATCGCGCCGGAGGTGCCCGCCGCCGCAGAAGGAAGCAAAATCGCGGCAAGCGAAGCCACATCCCGCGAGGCCGCGCCCGTCGCCGCGCTGCCCGAGCAAGCCGGCGCTCAAATTGCGCCCGAAACAGATGCTGCGACAACGAAAATCGCAACGCTCGGCGGGCCGCCGGTCGACATCGAGACCTCACCGCCGGCCAAGGTCGGCGAAGCCAAGCCTGATCACGTAAAGCCGGATCAAGGCGCGATCGAGAAACGCGAGCATGCAAGGCGTCCCGCCAGGCATCGCAGATTTGCGCGCACGCAACCGGCGGCGCAGCAAGCCCAACTGCAAGCCAATCCGTTCGCGCCGCCGCCCGCACCCCCCGACCGTGCGCGCCGACGCACGGGTCAGGCCGGGCCGGTCGCCACCGGCGGTCCGTCGGGCAGACCCCATTCGGCCCACGATCCGTCGTAAAGCGCGGTGCCGCGCACACCCAACCGAAGAGCGCGAGCGTCAGCACCAGCGCGGAGACGCCGGAACCGCAAGTCGTCACGATCGGCCGCATCATGTCGACGCCGGCGCCGGCAAACGTCTTCCGCAATTCCTCAAGCGGCTTCATCGCGCCGGTACTGGCGTCGAACAGTTCGGCATAGGGCACGTTGCGGCTGCCCGGAATGTGACCAGGCCGGCGGCCGGGCCAGGGCTCCTCCACCGTGCCCTCAAAACGCGGGCGCGGACGCGCATCGACCAGTTGCTCTTTTTTGGTCTGGAGATTGCCGAGCAGTCGTTCCTTGCTTCTGACGTAACTCGGATCGAGCCTCGCCTGGAATTTTCCGGCCCCAAGCGTCACCGCACCGGAAGCAAGAGCGCGCGCTTCCGCCTTCCATTTCTTCAGCCCGCCATCCAGCACCTTCACTTTAGGATGGCCGAAGGCAAGGAACATCCACCACGCCCGCGGTGCCGCGACCCAGGCGCCAGAATCGTAGGCCACCACCGTATCACCAGAGGAAATGCCGAGCGCCGACACGTCGCGCGCAAACTGCTCGGCACTCGGAAACATATGGGGCCGCGGATCGTTCGGGTCCGCGATGGTGTTGACGTTGAAGAACACCGCGCCCGGAATATGCGCGGCGAGAAAATCATCCGCCGGCAACGGCAGCACGCCCGGCATCTTGTAGGACGCGTCGATAACCTTGACCTTGGGATCATCGAGATGGGCGGCAAGCCATTCGGTGGATACCAGTGGATCGTCGGTGGTTGATGTCATGGAGATTGATCCTTGGCTAGGGCTCAGCCCTTCTTCTTCGGCTCCCACTTCTCGGTCGGGCCGCCGGCATCGCGCCAGGCGGAAAAACCACCGGCGATATGCGCCACCGGCTTGAGCCCCATATCTTGCGCGGTCTTGGCCGCCAAGGCCGAGCGCATGCCGCCGGCGCAGTAAAAGATGAACTTCTTGTTTTCCTGGAAGATCGGCTTGGCATAGGGGCTCGCGGGGTCGATCCAGAATTCCAGCATGCCGCGGGTACAGGAGAACGCGCCGGGAATCCGTCCCTCGCGCTCGATCTCTCTGGGGTCGCGGATGTCGACGATCACGACGTCACGGCCTTGCGCGGCCTTGATGGCCTCAGTGGCGCTCAACGTTTCGATCTCTGCATTGGCCTCGTCGATCAGCGATTTGATGCCGCGATGAATGGTTTGGGACATGGAATTTTCCTCGCTTTTGCCGGCCGCTTCCCCGTGTCCCGGACGCGGTGCAGCGTTCCTGACGGTGCACCGCAGAGCCGGGACCCACGGCGATGCTGTTTCTATGGGCCCCGGCTCGGCAGACGCACCGCATGAGCGCTGCGCTGCGTCCGGGGCATGTAATCCCGTTACCGCACCAGTTCCTTCATCGCGGCCTCAAGTCCCTCGATCGTGATCGGGTACATGCGGTTCGAAAACAGCCGGCGGATGATGGTGGTCGATTCCGAATAATCCCAGTGCCGCTGCGATACCGGATTGAGCCACACCGCATGCGGATAGGTGCGGGTGATGCGATCGAGCCAGATCGAGCCCGCCTCCTCATTGACGTGCTCGACCGAGCCGCCGGGGACCATGATCTCGTAAGGGCACATCGAGGCGTCGCCGACGAACACCACCTTGTAGTCGTGCGGATATTTGTGCAGCACGTCCCAGGTCGGCGTGCGATCGGTGAAGCGGCGGCGGTTCTGCTTCCATACGCCTTCATAGAGGCAGTTGTGGAAGTAGAAATATTCCATGTGCTTGAATTCGCTCTTGGCCGCCGAGAACAATTCCTCGACCTGCTCGATATGGGAATCCATCGAGCCGCCGATATCGAAGAACACCAGCACCTTGACCGCGTTGCGCCGCTCGGGACGCATATGCACGTCGAGATAGCCGTGGTTGGCGGTCTCCTTGATCGTGGTGTCGAGATCGAGTTCGTCGGGCGCGCCGGTGCGGGCGAATTTGCGCAAGCGCCGCAGCGCGATCTTGATGTTGCGGATGCCGAGCTCGACATCGCCGTCGAGATCCCTGAATTCGCGGCGGTCCCACACCTTCACGGCGCGGAAATTGCGGTTCTTCTCCTGGCCGATGCGCATGCCTTCCGGATGATAACCATGCGCGCCGAACGGCGAGGTGCCGGCGGTGCCGATCCACTTGTTGCCGCCCTGATGGCGGCCTTTTTGCTCCTCAAGACGCTTGCGCAGCGTCTCCATGAGCTTGTCCCAGCCCATCGCCTCGATCTGCTTCTTCTCTTCCTCGGTGAGATATTTTTCGGCGAGCTTCTTCAGCCATTCGGCGGGAATGTCGGCCTTCTCCATGGCGTCGAGCAGGCTTTCCAGCCCCTTGAACACCGTGCCGAACACGCGATCGAACTTGTCGAGATTGCGCTCGTCCTTCACCAGCGCCGCGCGCGCCAAATAGTAGAAATTCTCCACCGACTGCTCGGCGAGGTCGGCGTCGATCGCCTCCATGAGCGTCAGATATTCGCGCAAGGTCACCGGGACCTGGGCGTCGCGCAGCGATGTGAAGAATTGCAGGAACATGATTCACAGATTGCCCGCCCGTCCGCCTTCGTCAAGGGCCGCTAGCGCGGATCAGGCCAACCAAATGAGCCGACCCGGAGCCTAGACCTGAGGCGTTTTTCAACTAGAATTGCACCATTCACCTTCGAAAAACGGGGCTGCATCCATGGGTATTTTAGCTGCGCTCATGATCGGCGCGATCGCCGGCTGGCTCGCCGGCCTGATCGTTCGCGGCGCCGGCTTCGGGCTGATCGGCAACATCGTCGTCGGCATCATCGGCGCACTGGTCGCCGGCTGGGTGCTGCCGCAACTGGGCATCTTGCTCGCCTCTGGCCTGCTTGGTTCGATCCTCGATGCCACCGTCGGCGCGGTCATCGTTCTGGTCATCCTCTCGCTGATCAAGCGCGCTTGACAAACATCCACAATTCCCGCTGCAACCGCCGTACTTGGCGGTCGTTGCCGTTTGAGACACGGCAACGTCTGCGCCCGAAAATAACCAACAAGGCAATCGCTCAATGAAATTTACCGGTACCAAGGATTATGTCGCAACCGAAGACCTCAAGGTCGCGGTCAACGCCTCGATCGTGCTGGAGCGGCCGCTGCTGATCAAGGGCGAGCCCGGCACCGGCAAGACCGTGCTGGCCGAGGAAGTTGCGAAGGCGATCGGCGCCCCGCTTCTGACCTGGCACATCAAGTCCACCACCAAGGCGCAGCAGGGCCTTTACGAATACGACGCGGTGTCGCGTCTGCGCGACAGCCAGCTCGGCGATGCCAGGGTTTCCGACATCTCGAATTACATCAAGCGCGGAAAATT
Organism: uncultured Alphaproteobacteria bacterium; assembly: GCA_963722265.1. Lineage (GTDB taxonomy): Bacteria > Pseudomonadota > Alphaproteobacteria > Rhizobiales > Xanthobacteraceae > Bradyrhizobium. Next base: position 764,380 of record CAVRKR010000010.1, read on the forward strand.
GTGGGATGCCTTCACCTCGGAGAAGCGCCCGGTGCTCCTGATCGACGAGATCGACAAGGCCGACATCGAGTTTCCCAACGACCTCCTGCTCGAACTCGACCGCATGGAATTCTTCGTCTACGAGACCGGCGAGAACATCAAGGCGAAGCTGCGCCCGATCGTGATGATCACTTCCAACAACGAGAAGGAATTGCCGGACGCGTTCCTGCGCCGCTGCTTCTTCCACTACATCAAGTTCCCTGACGTCGACACCATGGGCCGCATCGTCGATGTGCATTTCCCCAATATCAAGAAGCGCCTGGTCGAGGAGGCCTTGCGGATCTTCTTCGAGGTGCGCGAGGTGCCGGGGCTGAAGAAGAAGCCCTCGACCTCGGAGCTTCTCGACTGGCTGAAACTCCTGCTCAACGAGGACATCACGCCGGAAATGTTGAGGGAGCGCGACCCGCGCAAGCTGATCCCGCCGCTGCACGGTGCGCTTCTGAAGAACGAGCAGGACGTGCATCTGTTCGAGCGGCTGGCGTTCTTGAGCCGGCGCGAGGTGTGAGGGAATCGGGCCGCGTAATCTCCCGTAGTCGTGCCCGCGAACGCGGGCACCCATAACCCCAGGCGGTTGTTGCGACGACGCGGCGGTGAAGCAAGGATATTGGCACCTTCCAGAACATTGGCGGCACGGCGTATGGGTCCCTGTATTCGCAGGGACGACGCTGATGGATTCGAATTTCAAACAGCCAAGACGACCGTCATTGCGAGCCAACGGGTCGCGCGAACGTGCGCCCGATGACAGGCTCCGCGAAGCAATCCATATTGCCGCTCGCGGAGGTATGGATTGCTTCGTCGCTTACGCTCCTCGCAATGACGGCAGGACACAGCTTCGCGATCTCGCCGCTTGTTTCGCGCGAGGCTTGGCCTGCTCGTCCCACCCTCTTCAATCCGAGGGCGCAGGGAATGCCGGGCGCTCGATGCGCCCGCAGCCTTGTGTGCAGATTGAAGAAGCACACAAGCATAGTCACCACGGTCACACCGGGCTTCACCCGGCATTCCCCGCGCGAGTGGTTTTAACGGTTTCCTTCGTGCTCTCCCCCGGTGACCGGGCTCTTTTGCCACCGTCGCCCGCAAGATCATCACCTCACGAGCTTGATGCCAGCGTCGGGGCATCAGGACCACACGACTTCGCCGTCCGCTTCGCGCGCGTTCGTCTTGTCGCGCCAAAAGCGTCCATCGCATCCCGCCCCGCGTTTCCTGACGATCGCGAGCCGCCCCTCTGGTGGGACGGGACCGGCGGGAAAATGCCGATGATTTGCGGTTGAGATCAATGCCGTCGGGTTGCGACAGATTGGCACGACGGGCAAATCAGCGCGACGGCGCGAACCACCATCGAACGCAAGCTGTCAAGAGGCCACAGCGTGAACCCGTAAACTGGGCCGCCAGCACGTAGAATGGGTTGAGCCTTGCGGTGCCCATCATCCCCGCATAACCCAATCAATGGGTATCGCGGAGCTTATTACCGGGCGTGCATTCGCGCGACCCGCTGGCTGCACCCACCCTACGGGCTTGAACCAAACCCGCGGAGCAAACGACGTATAGCGAAGCCCGTATGTTTACAATTGATAGGGCGTTGAGATGCAGGCTCAGGGACCTACGGCGGTGAGGAATTGACGCTGTGTATCGCCAGTCGAGGAGCGAACGTGAGGAAACTTCTCTGTTTGCTGGCTTCCATGTCCTTCGCGTGGGGACATCTCGCGCTCGCAGATGAATTCAAGAAGGTAAAATGCGATTCCGATATTCCCAAAGCCATGATTGGCCAAGCCATATCAAGCGAGCCGGTTGTCGTTGCCGAGAAGAAATATCGCGCGCTTGGTCTGAAGGACCTCGGTGCTGACGAGATTTCCGATTCCCTGTCTGCGATCGACTGGCAGATATGTGGTGCGGACTTCCTCGTGTTGGCCGATCGCAGCCGCGTCCGCGATGTGCTGGCCTTTCCGCCGCATTCCAAGCGTTCACCCGTCTTCCTGAGCATCTGCCAGGTCAATGGCCGAAACCTCCCCGATATCTTCTTCGGCAAATTGGATGGCGCAGCCGCAACAGAGTTCTTGCCGGTCCAGCTTGCCTGGAAAATCGATCAGCAGCGTGCAAGGTTCGTCAAGGCGTCCATCGATGGCCTGGTCTGCCCGCGAAGCGGAATCTACGCCGTCGATCGCGGCCCATGACAAGCGATACGCAGGACGGGTTGAGCCCTGCGAAACCCATCATAGCCGCAAAATGCAATTGATGGGTATCGCGGAGTTTATCATCGGGCCGCGCATTCGCGCGACCCGTTGGCTCCACACATCCTGTAGGCTAAGTCAGCGGCGCGAGCGTATGCTTGAGCTGTTCCTTCGGTATCTGCATCAGGCCGGCAAAGGGCCGGCTCAAATCAGCGACCAGAAACAGCGCGCTCGAGATCGACAGCGCAAACACCAGCAACGCGATGAAAACGATCCGGCCGGGTTCGACGAACAGGCCGAAGCTCGTGAAGATCACCATCAGCCAGAAGATCAGGATCAAGAGAAACGGCGTCAACACCGGCGTGTCGCCGTCCGCGAACATCAAGAGCCGCGTGCGCGCGATGTCGGCAACCGCCTGCTCGATACGCGATTTGAGCGAAAGCTGCGCGTCGTTCTTCGGCGATAGCGCCTCGATCGCGGTTGAGAGCTGTCCGGCGAGCGAGCGCGCCGTAAATGCGGTGTCCTGATTGGCAATCGCCTTCTCGTGCCAGATGCGGTCGATGGCGGCGGGCACCGCTTCGCGCAACAGTTGGCGAACGCCGGTCGCCTCCGGTCCGTATTGCGCCAGCAATTGGTCGGCCTCGACGATATAGGCGGCCAACTGCCTGAAGTGGGCGTCTTGCGTCTCGTAGGAGGATTTCGCGGACGCAATCGCCAGACTGATCACGACGGCAACCAGCGTCGCAAGCAGGCCGGCGCCGAGCCGGATCATTTCGCGGGTCTCGACGGTAAGATGCGTCTTGGGAAGCCTGAGGCGAAGCCGCATGCCAAGCGCGCCGCCGGCGAGAATGGCAACAAACGCGACCAGGAAAATCCAGCTCGAGGTCACGACAAGCTCTTGCCGCGAATGAGGTCGGACGCCTTGTCGGCGATCATCAAGGTGGACGCATTGAGGTTGGCCGAGATCATCCGCGGCATGATGGAGGCATCGATCACGCGCAGGCCCTGCAGCCCGTGCACGCGCAACTGGTCATCGACCACGGCCCATGTGCTATCGGCCGGGCCCATCCGGCAGGTGCAGCCGGGATGGAAGGTCGTGGTGCCGCGCTTGGTGGCAGCAGCGAGGAATTCGTCGTCGGTCTGCACGTCGGGTCCGGGGAAATCCTCATAGCGCATAATAGGGCGCAAGCGGCTCCGACTTGAGCAGCCGCCGCGCCAGCTTCATGCCGGCGACGATGACGCGGCGATCGAGCTCGGCGACGAGATAATTGGTTTGAATGATCGGCGGCTCGAACGGATCGGCCGAGCGGGCGCGGACATAGCCGCGGCTTTCGGGCCGCTGCTGCCAGGATGCGACCGTCATGCCGGGCTCGTCCTCGAGCTGGCCCTGCACGCCCTCCTTGTAGCTTGCGGGCGTAAACGTCAGTTGCAGGTCCGAGCTCTCGGTGGTCTCGCCGGAGTGCCAGAAGCAATAGACCATGGTCGGCGACAGCGAGAGCAGGCCGCGCCGCGTCGTGGCCCATTTGATCGCCTCCCCGACAAGGCGAAGGCCGCGCCGGCGCTCGTTGATGGTCTTGATGTTCTTGACGCGCGCGACCGAGCGCGGCGCGTAATGGTCCTGCAATCCTTCGCCGACGCCGGGAAGCGCATGCCGCACCTCGATGCCGAGCGAGCGCAGCAAATCCGGCGAGCCTACGCCGGACAATTGCAGCAGCTGCGGCGAATTGTAGCTGCCGCCGGAGAGAATGACTTCCTTAGCCGCGCGCACCTCATGCGGCGTGCCGCCCCTGCCGCCCCTGATGTAGCGCACGCCGACCGCGCGCTTGCCTTCGAAAATGATGTTGCGTCGCATGCGCGTGCGTTCGGACATGGACATTGCCGCGCTTGCGCGCCGGATGCAGAAAGGCGGTCGCCGCGCTGACGCGCACGGCCGTTCTTGATGGTGCGCTGGGCGTAGGATACGCCCTCCTGGATCGCGCCGTTGTAATCGGGGTTGCGCGGAATGCCGAGGCTGATCGCGCCCGCCATGAAGGCCTCGCAGAGCGGATCCTTCCAGTCCATGGTGGTGACGGTGAGATTGCCCTCGCGGCCGCGATAGGCGTCGTCGCCCTCGCCGATGCGCCGTTCCAGCCGCTTGAAATACGGCAGCACATCCGGATAACCCCAGCCGCGATTGCCGAGCTGCGCCCAGGTGTCGAAATCCTGGCGCTGGCCGCGGTTATAGATGTGGCCGTTGATCGAGGACGAGCCGCCAAGCGTCTTGCCGCGCGGCGCATAGATGCTGCGGCCGCCGGTCCAGGGGCCCGGCTCCTGCTGGTAGGCCCAGTTGATGCTGCGCATGTGAAAGGTCTTGATGAAGCCGGCCGGCAGATGGATGTAGGGATGCCAATCGCGAGGGTCCGGCTTCGAGCACGCAGATGCGTGGTCGACGGCATCTTCGCTCAGCCGGTTGGCCAGCACGCAGCCCGCGGAACCCGCGCCCACGATCACATAGTCGAATGTATCCATGATTTTTCGATTCTGGCGGTTATGACCGCGGCTTTTCATTTAATTGATAAGTCAGATGCGCCTTCACCGTCGGCCATTCGGCGGCGATGATGCTGTAGACCACGGTGTCGCGCAACGTGCCGTTGGTCGCAATCTGATGGCTGCGCAAAATGCCGTCGAGCTTGGCGCCCAGCCGCTCGATGCCGCGCCGGCTCTGGTGATTGAAGAAATGCGTGCGGAATTCAACCGCGATGCAATTCGAGTCTTTTCAAAGGCGTTGGTCAGCAGCAGCAGTTTGCATTGCGTGTTGAGCGCGCTGCGCTGCACGCGCTTGGCATACCAGGTCGAGCCGATCTCGACGCGCCGGTTGGCGGCATCGATGTTCATATAGGTCGTCATGCCGGCAATCTTGCCGCCGGCGTCGAACACCGTGAACGGCAGCATCGATCCCGCCGCCTGCAAGGCAAGCCGGCGATCGATCTCCTTGCCCATGTCTTCGGGCTTGGGAATGAAGGTGTACCAGAGCTTCCACAGCTCGCCGTCCTTCACGGCTTCCGTCAGGCCGTCGATGTGTTGATGCGACAACGGCTCCAGCCGTGCATGCTGACCGCTCAGCGTCACCGGTTCAAGCCAGGGCATTGGAGGCTCCCATTCCTCTGCCGTCATTGCGAGGAGCGCAAGCGACGAAGCAATCCAGTCTTTCTTCATATGGTGACATGGATTGCCTCGCTGAGTTTATCATCGGGCGCGCATTCGCGCGACCCGTTGGCTCGCAATGACGAAAATTGTCATCTAGTCTCGAGTCACTTGTTCAAAAAATTCAGCGGCAGGCCGGGCCGCTGCCCAGTCCATCGCGACGAGTTCGCCCTTGCCGGACAGCGTGATGTAGGCGGTCTTCAGCTCGGGTCCGCCGAAGGCGATATTGGTGGTGACGCGGTCGCCGGTCGGCACCTGCTCGACGATGCGTGCCGTCGGGCGCGATCACGGAGATGCAGCCCGAGATCAGGGTTGCGACGCAGATATTGCCGCAGGCCTCCACCGCCAGCGAATCGAACATCTGGTAGCCGCCAAGCCCCGCGATCGGTTTTCCGCGCTCGCCGCGATAGATCACGTCGCGCGGCTTCACCGTGCCGGGCTCGGGGATTTCATAAGCCCACAGCCGCGCCGTCGGCGTCTCCGCGATGTAGACGGTCTTCTCGTCCGGCGACAGCCCAATGCCGTTGGCCGGCAATATGCCGTGCACGCCTTCGACGATCTCCGTCATGCCGGGCTTGATATAGTAGAACGCGCCGACATCCATGTCGCGGGCGCGCCGCTTGCCGAGATCGGAGAACCACAGGCCGCCGTGCCTGTCGAACACGAGGTCATTCGGACCGCGCAGCGCATACTCGCCGCATTTGGCAACGACGGTCTCGACCTTGCCGCTCTGCAAATCGACGCGCTGAATCGAACCGCCCTGATAATCGTCGGGCTGCGGCCCCGGCATGATGGTGTTTCGCGTCGGAATCCAGGAAAACCCGCCATTGTTGCAGATGTAGCATCTTGCCGTCGGGACCGACCGCCGCGCCATTGGGGCCGCCGGGAATTTTCGCGACGATTTCCTTGCGCCCATCCGGCCAAACCCGTGTCAGCCGCTGGCCGCGGATCTCGACCAGCACCACCGATCCGTCCGGCATCGCCACCGGCCCTTCCGGGAACTCCAGACCGGTGGCGAGAACGCGAACATCGGGCATGCCAAATCCCCCCGGATCTGCTTTGAGCGCCAGGCGGAGTTCGCACGCGCAACAATTTCGTTGCGCAACGTTAGGGCAAAGTCGCTTTCGCTTGCAAGCAATCACCGGGGGTGTGGCGGCGCAGGGCAGCCCCGCGTACAGATGCGTTTTCGAGCGAAGCGGATGCCGGTTCGCGTTAAGAAAACGCATCAAACCGGAAGTCTATTCCCGCACCGGCACCCAGATTTCGAGCCCGCCATCGCCGGTGAGCGGATCGAAGTTTTCGTCATAGCGCTCGAAGTTTGGCGCGTCGGCGGCTTTCAGTCCGGACGCCGGCAACCAGTGATTCCAGATCGTGTTGACGGTTCGGCGAATGGTCGAGATGTGGTCGCTTGTGGGTGAACACGGCATAGCGCTGCTCCGGAATCCGCACGCGATAGAATTCGCGCGGCAGATCGGAAAAGTCGGATACCTCGACGCCGGCGATGTAATCGAAATTTCCGGCGTCGTCGCCGTTGCAGCAGACGCCGTAGGCCACTTTCCCGATCCGGTCGGGAATTTCCGCTACGCACTGATGAAAACGCTGCCACTGGCCGGGAATGCCGGCGCCGTTCTCGCTGGAGTAGCGCTCGCCAAGACCGGCGATGAGCAGCGGCTTGCTGGTTTCAAAACGCGGGGCTTGAAGATTTTCGGCGGCGGTTGAATCCATCTGGATCGGCTCCTGAAGCTTGATGTGGTCGATGCACGCGAGGTTGCGGACCGCTTCGGGCGTAACGCCGAAACGGTCGCGGAACGCGCGGGTGAACGCTTCGTGAGAGCCGTAATCCGCATCCAGCGCCAGCGTGAGGATGTCCGGCGCGCCGGCCGCCAGCGCCCGCGCCGCCTCGCTGAGCCGGCGGGCGCGCACATAACGCATCACCGACAGCCCGGTCGCCGCGGCAAACGAGCGGACCATGTGAAAGCGCGAGACCCCGGCCACGCCAGCGATCTCCTCAAGCGTCAGTTCGTCAGCCAGATGGCTTTCGATAAACCAGAGCGCCTTCTGGGCAGGATTCATGGAACAAAGGCCCTCGTTCGAAACGCCGGTATGATGACAGCTTCACGCGCGCCGCGTTTGACAGTCCTTGCGCTTGCCGCAACCGACCCGGACGAGGGTCTTCCGCATCGCGAAAAATATCAACCAAGGCATCATGGCGACGTCTTTTTCGATCGTGCATATTATAGGGGCATTCGATCAGGCGGCCTTGTGCAGGCGGCCTTGTGAGAGGCTGCCCGCGAGAAGGCCGCCTCAGCCTCGCTCCACCAAACGTCAGGAGGACGCAGATGCAGTATCCGCCGCTTAAAGCGTTTTCAAGCGAAGTGGAAACCGGTTCGCGTCAAGAAAACGCGTCAAATCAAGAAACTAGAGCCCCGTTTCAATTCAATCGAAACGGAAAAGGCTCTCATCATGCCAAATCCGCGGCCCTCGCCGGGCTTCTGTGTCTTTCGCTCATGGGTTCGGCCAGCGCGCAGAAGCGATACGATCCCGGCGCCACCGACACCGAGATCAAGATCGGCAATATCATGCCCTATTCGGGGCCCGCTTCGACCTACGCCACGATCGGCAAGACCGAGGCGGCCTATTTCAACAAGATCAATACCGAGGGCGGCATCAACGGCCGCCAGATCAACTTCATCAGCTATGACGACGGTTACAACCCGCCGAAGGCGGTGGAACAGGCGCGCAAGCTGATCGAGGATGACGAGGTGCTGTTGATCTTCAATCCGCTGGGCACGCCCAGCAACAGCGCCATTCAAAAATACATGAACACCAAGCGGGTGCCGCAACTCTTTGTCTCCAGCGGCGCGGCCAAGTGGAACGATCCGAAGAACTTCCCCTGGACCATGGGCTGGCAGCCCAGCTATCAGGTCGAGGCGCGCATCTACGGCGCCTACATCCTGAAAAATTACCCGGGCAAGACCATCGGCGTCCTCTATCAGAACGACGATTTCGGAAAGGACTATCTGATCGGCCTCCACGAAACGCTCGGCGCCCAGGCCGAGAAACAGATCGTCATCGAGACCTCCTACGAGACCACCGCACCGACGGTGGATTCGCAAGTTGTGCAGATCAAGGCCGCAAATCCCGACATCTTCATCAACATCACGACGCCGAAATTCGCAGCGCAAGCGATCCGAAAAATCGGCGAAATGAACTGGCACCCCGTGCAGTTCCTGACCAATGTCTCGGTGTCGATCGGCGGCGTGATGAAGCCGGCCGGTTACGAGAACGAGCAGGGAATTCTCAGCGCGGCCTATCTCAAGGATCCCAAGGACCCGAAGTGGAGATACGATCGCGCCATGAACGAGTGGCACGCCTTCATGACCAAGTGGTATCCCGAAGGCGACCAGGAAGATGCATCGACCGTGTTCGGCTATGGCGTTGCGAAAGGTCTCGAACAGGTGCTGCGCCAGTGCGGCGACAACCTCACCCGCGAGAACATCATGAAGCAGGCGGCCAATCTCGATTTCGAGATCGGCGTCTATCTGCCGGGCACAAGGATCAAGACCAGCCGAACCGATTTCGCCCCGATCGAGCAGCTGCAGATGATGCGCTTCAAGGGCGAGAACTGGGAGCTGTTCGGACCGGTGATGAGTGGCGAAAAGAGCAGCTGACCCCTACTTTGAGCCGCCCTCCTTCGCCGCCGGCGCTTCCCTGGCCAGCGGCGCGTCGGCTTTCTTCTTTAGATCTTCCGCCACCTTCCTTTGTGCCGCCTGCAGATCGTCCACGACCTTTTGCAGCGCGGCAACGCTTGCCTTCAAACCGTCGATTTGCGCCTTCGCGCCATCAAGCTTCTGCGCATGATCGGCGGCAAGCTTCGTGATCGTCCTCTGCAGGAAGTCGACGTTGCTTTGCAGGCAGCTGGTGCGCCGCTCCATGGTCTTTTCGACCGTGCAGATCTCGATGCCGGGAATATCCTGCGCGCGGCTGACGGCCGCGGTCAGCACCCAAGTTGCCGCAATTCCCAGCACGAGAGCGATCCGGCCGATCATCGGGAGGCCTCATCCAGGTTCCGCTTGCCCACAGTCAAATTGTTGCGAGCCGGCTGTGAGGCAAACCAGGCTATCACACTGAAACCTCATTCGCGCGGTGAGGTTTGATGGAACGCGGGGGGGGGGCGAATTGATGGCGCGTTCGGTGTGCAGTGCAAGCGGGACGCTTGAAGGAGCGGGACTGAGATGGCGAGGCGTGAAAAACGGCTGGCGGAATTCGACGGCGAGGGAGAACCACCGCCGGACCAGCCAGTCGAGGTCTTGTGCGAGGATAAGAGCGGCACCTATCAACTTCCGTTCGCCTGCCGCTACATCGACGGCACCTGGCGCAATCATGAGTTGGGCGGCATGGTCGAGGCGACCGTGGTCGGCTGGCGTCTGCAACGCCCCTGATTTAACTGCTTTTGCCTTTAGCTCTTGTTTCTAGCTCTTTGGCTCTTTCCTGCGCCGCTGTGCCAAATTGCAACGAGGGCGCGCGCTCGGATTAAGATTCGGAACGTGCGCGGAACGAACCGAGCCCGAATCGGCTGATGCCCCGGGTACGCCGATGTTCACGGCTAGATATCGCGTTTGACGTCCTCAGGCGCACTAGATCGAGCCCGGCGACGCGCAAGCGCCGTCGGCGGTATCCGCGAAATCGTTAATATCCCCGTTGATTGGGCTGAAAGTGGCCTTTGGGGTGGGTGAGCTGCAAACGGGCATACCCGACCCTTGCGCTGCCTAATAATCTACCTCGAGCTCTTCGATGTCGGCGGGCTCAGCCTTGGCGGCTTCGATCCACTGCTGCATCTCCGGCAGCGCCATGATCATGCCGGCATAGTCCTTCAGCCGCGGCTCGAGCTTCACATCGTAGGTCATGAAGCGGGTCACGACCGGCGCATACATCGCATCCGCCATGGTGCGCTTCGCCGAACAGGAACGGCCCGCCGGATTTGGCGAGGCATTCGCGCCAGATGGTGCAGACCCGGTCGATGTCGGCCTGCGCGCGCGACCAGATCTTGAAGTTCGGGAAAATGCCCCTTCAGATTGACCGGCAGCGACGCGCGCAGCGTGGTGAAGCCGGAATGGATTTCGCCGCAGATCGAGCGGCAATGCGCCCGCTGGATGCGGTCCCTCGGCAACAGGCCCGCATCGGGCATCACCTCGTTGAGGTATTCCGCGATCGCCAGCGTGTCCCACACGGTGGCGCCCTCGTGCCGCAGGCAGGGCACCAGGATCGTTGGCGACAGCAGGAGGATTTCGGCCCGCGCCGACGCGTCATCCGGCGCGGTGACGATCTCCTCGAAGTCGAGGCCCGAGAACCTGGTCAGCAGCCAGCCGCGCAGCGACCATGAGGAGTAGTTCTTGCTGCTGATGGTCAGTGTCGCTTTGGCCATGTGGCTTGTTCCCTAACGCCGATACTTCTCTAACCCAAGAGATGCCCAATATCTAAGCTTCGCGGCCTCGGCTTGGCCAGCGCGTTGCCCTTACCCAGCCTTTTCAACAGCAAGCGACGTGCCAGTTTCTTGGGCGGTTTGACTTCGCTCTGGCTTCGATATTGCATGGCCACAGGGGCGGGGGCGCATCCGGATGATGTCGATGTTATATCAGGCCTATCAGAACCACATGGACCTGACGGCCCCGTGGCGGACGGGGGCGGCGCACGCGCTGAAATATCTCAACCTTGTCCCGCAGGGCGTATCCGACAGACTGTTCAGGCGGCTCGCCGCCGCACTTGAGCTGGTCTCGCGCACGCTCGCTGACCTACACGCGCCCGGCCTACGGCATCGACAAGGTGCTGGTGGGCAATCAGGAACTGGAGGTGACGGAGGAAGTCACCTACGCCACGCCGTTCGGCTCGCTATTGCATTTCAAGAAGGAGAATGCGCCGGAACAGCCGCGGCTGTTGCTGGTGGCGCCGATGTCCGGCCACTTCGCGACCCTGTTGCGCGGCACCGTGAAGACCCTGCTGCAGGACCACGACGTCTACATCACCGACTGGCACAACCCCCGCGACATTCCGCTCAGACACGGCAAGTTCGGCCTCGACGACTACACCGAGCACCTGATCACGTTCCTCGATCAACTCGGTCCGCGCTCGCACATGGTGGCGATCTGCCAGCCGTCGGTTTCGGCGCTCGCGGCCGCCGCGATCATGTCGGAGGACAATCACCCGGCGCGGCCCGCGACGCTGACCTTGATGGCCGGCCCGATCGACACCCGCATCCAGCCGACCAAGGTCAACGAATTCGCCAAGAGCAAGCCGCTCAAATGGTTCGAGGACAATCTGATCAATTACGTGCCGGTCCAGTGCAAGGGCGCGTTCCGGCAGGTCTATCCCGGCTTCGTGCAGCTCACCGCCTTCGTGTCGATGAACCTCGAACGCCACATCAAGCAGCACATCGATCTTGCCACCCATCTGGCGAAGGGCGAGAAGGAGAAGGCCGAGACCATCAAGACGTTCTACGACGAATATTTCGCGGTGATGGATCTGCCGGCGGAGTTTTACATCGAAACCATCCGCGACGTGTTTCAGGAACACCTGCTGCCGCAGGGCAAGATGACCCATCGCGGCCGCCCGGTGAACCCCGCCTCGATCAAGCGCATGGGCCTGATGACGGTCGAGGGCGAGAAGGACGACATCTGCTCGATCGGCCAGACGCTGGCCGCGCAGGAGCTCTGCACTGGCGTGCGCGCCTATCGCAGGGTGCACCACATGCAGGCCGGCGTCGGCCATTACGGCGTGTTCAGCGGCCGGCGCTGGAACAACGAAATCTATCCGCTGCTGCGGGATTTCGTGCACGTCAATTCGTGAGGGGCCGTCACTCCGGACGCCGCAAAGCGGCGATCCGGAATCTCGAGATTCCGGGTTCGCATCTTCGATGCGCCCCGGAATGACCACCCTTCGCAACGACGGTCAGGCCTTTATTCTTCCCGTTTGACGCAGCAGGCGAGCCCCGTAATAGTGCGGCCAAACAAGAGCCGTTCCGGGAGGATCCTCATGAGATACACATCCGCCAATTTCCGCGCGCTCACGCTCGGCTTTGCCGCCGCCCTGTGGTTTACGGGAGCAGCCGGGGCGGCCGAGGTGCGGGTGATGATCTCGGGCGGACTCTCGGCGGCCTATAACGCGCTGGTGCCGGAGTTCGAGCGCACCACGGGTAACAAGGTGATCACCGCCTATGGGCCATCGATGGGCAACACGGCCAACGCGATCCCGGTGCGGCTGGAGCGCGGCGAACCCGCCGACGTCCTGATCCTGGTGGGTTACGCGCTCGGCGACCTGATCAAGCAAGGCAAGGTCACGCCCGACAGCCGCGTCGATCTGGTGCGATCGAAAATCGGCGTCGCGGTGAAAGCCGGCGCGCCGAAACCCGACATCAGCTCAGCCGACGCGCTCAGGCGCGCGCTCCTGGCCGCAAAATCGGTCGCCTATTCCGACAGCGCCAGCGGCGTCTATGTCTCGACCGAAATGTTCGGCAAGCTCGGCATCGTGGACGCGATGAAGGACAAGGCCAGGAAAATTCCGGCTACGCCTGTGGCCGAAATCGTGGCGCGCGGCGAAGCCGAGATCGGCTTTCAGCAGATCAGCGAATTGAAACCGATCGCCGGCATCAACATTGTCGGCCCGCTGCCGGACGATTTGCAGAAGATCACGGTATTCTCCGCCGGCATCGCCAGCGTGTCGAAGGAGCCCGACGCCGGAAAAGCGCTGATCAGGTTCCTCGCCTCGCCCGCGGCGAGAGCAGAGATCATCAAGAGCGGCCTTGAGCCGATCGCGGCCGGCGGGACGAATTAGATAATCGATTTCAGGTTCAGCCAGCTTCCACGTAAGGGCTTTGCTTAACCTCTCCCTTTGGGGGAGGTCGGATCGCCAACGGGTCGTCGCAAGGCGCCGCCAGATGATAAACTCCGCGATTCGGGTGAGGGGTTACGGTCCAGCGATAGACCTTACCCTCAAAGTCCGTGAGTTCACCGCGTGATTCGAGGCCCCGGTTGGCCACTTAAATCGCCTCCAAACCGATACCTTCAACCGGTGAGACGGCGCAACCGGCAAATCCGAGATTACCCCCTAACCGGACGTGACCCGGACATGCTGAAGTAGACGCAAATGACCCAAAGCGACTGCCGTCAATCTGCATAGTGTGCGGATCGCAAACGCAACCAAAACGGCTCATTCTGCAAACGCATTTCCTTCGCGAACTGAGCAGCTTTGCCCGGATACGGTAACGGACTGGACTTGGCGCATCACGCCGTCGACGCCCCTTCGCATCATTCTGCCGCCCTCGCGCCCATACATCACTTGCAACGTACAGCTTCTGAAGTTCGGGTCGAACGTCGCGACGAAATTGACGGCGCCCACGGTATAGGCGACGTTGCCTACCAGCTTGTTGCCAATGAGCCGCACACCAGTCGGCTCACCGCCACTGTTTTTTGTCGCGCCCGGTGCGATATCGCTTTGCCCTCCACGTCTGCCGACTGAGCGGGCGCCGCGCACAAAAAGCCGGCCCGCGCTGCTAACGTAGATTGTCCAGTTCACTGCAACCTGCGGGTTGATTGTCTGCCCATCCGCGCTGCGTTGAACGGTGCTCGACGTCCAGGAAATTTGTATAGTCTTACCAAAGAGCGGACGCGGCGCCTCGGCGCATGCTGCAACGCTGTATCCGAGGAGCAGTGCACCGAGGGCCATCAAGGAGCACAATCGAAGCATTTGGAAGTTCCTTTGCGACGAATCGTCACTGAACATCATAGGAATCCAGCAGTCGGAGGTCCAGCACTAGGGCGGGCCGGATATCAAGCCGGCGACGTCCGCTTCTCTAATCGGCCATTTGGGGTCAAGCACTTTCAGACTATCCATCAATGCGGTGTCGATGTCGCTCGCGGGCTCGTGCTTCTCTTCGGAATCGGCACCAGGGCCCTTCCATCATGGGATTCGAGGACGAGGTGGAACAATCTTATGGTCGGCCTTGCCGTCAATCGAACGGCAGATCCAAGCGGACATACGAACTCACCTCATCCATCGTCCCGCGAGGGACATCTTTCCACCGCTCGGTGGAACTCGAGTTTTCTCCTATTGGGTTCGATCCTGAACGGTTTTCATGCGGCTGCCACGGCTTGCTCCCGGGTCCACCGGAACTCGGTGCCGTCAACCCATATTCGGTGCATGATCACGGCCAGCCGGCGTGCCAGGGCCACGATCGCCTTCTTCATCCCGCGGCGCCTGGCGATCTGCATGGCCCAGGCCTTGAGCCAGGACCATTTCTTCGAACGCATCATGCTCTGCGCAGCTTCGTAGAGCATCACCCGCATCATCTCATCGCCGCAGCGCGATATTCTGCCGCTCCAATCGATCTCGCCCGATTGATACCTGGCGCATGTCAGTCCAAATACCGCCCCGACTGCCTTGGATTTACGGAAGCGGGCGGGTACGTCGACGGTGGCGCGATAGGTCAGCGCCACCACGGGGCCGACGCCGGGGGTCGTCATCAGGCGCTGGCACACCTCATCGTCTCGCACGATGGCCAGCAAGCGGCGGTGCAGGATGACGATCTGTTCGCGGAGTACCCGCCGAACAATGAGCAACGGTTCGACCAGAACGGCTAGATCGGGCTGGTTCTCGACAAGCTCCTGGATGCGGGCCTCGAACCTAACCTTGCCAACCATTCCGACCTTGAGGCCGAAGTTGCGTAAAGTACCGCGCAGGTCGTTCTCGATGGCGATGGCCTTCGACTGCAATAGCTTGCGATGGGTCAGCAGCATTCGCAGTTTCTGGCTGCGGAGCGTCTTCACATGCACCGGGCGGTAAAGCCCCGCCCGCATCATTTGCGCGATGCCGCGCGCATCATTGCGGTCCGTCTTGTTGATCTGCGCCTTCAGCACCGCCTGCATGTGCCGCGTCTCGACACAGACCACTGGCAAGCCTGCTTCCGCAAGCCCACTGAAAAGCCATTGCGATAGCGGCCCAGCTTCCAGTCCGATCCGCTTGAAGCGGTAAATCGGGTTCCCCAGAACCTTCAGCAGGGTTTGAGGCTCGCTCGCTACCTTCACTTCCTTCACGATCCTGCCCGTGTCATCCACAATGCAGACACTGGTCTCCTTGACCGACACGTCCAATCCAGCAAAATGGTCCATGCTGCGCTTCTCCTTCTGATGCTTGAGGCCGTTGCCACGGACCTCGTTTCACCATCAGCCTGAAGCGCAGCACCCAAAAATCTTCAGCTATCCACAAGCTGGCCGGCCGATTACCCCATCTTATGTGAAGGTTTGCGGATGCCGGCCCCATGGAGGTGGCGCGGCGCGCACCGGGGGCCGGCGTACGCAAACCTCCAAAGGAGGAAACCGCGGAAGATGTGGCGGGGTGGTGCGTCAGGCGCTATGGGGATTTGGACGCTGCCGGTCTTTTGCCGAGGTGGGTTGGGAGCTTTTTCGGCAGGCGATCGCGGGTGCGACGAAGCGGGTCGGTCGATTGCAAGGGGCAGAATCGGAGTTGCGCGGCGGAGATGGAACGACACGGCGACTATCGTGGGCAGCGCGACGGCGAGCATGGTCATTGCCGACCGATAGCCGGCGCAGCAGAAGTGCAGCACTGGGATGTTGCATCGAACGTGATCTGATCATGATGTGTCGATCCTGATCGCGGCGGGGGCTGCCGCGGGACGGGTGTGCGGCGAGCAGCCGCGCCGGAACCTCTCGATGATAATCATGCGACCGCCGCAGCATGGACACGGGTGCGCCAGCGGCTTGGGTTCGTCGACCTCGGCATCACTGTCATCCCTGATCTCGGGCTGTACCGCAGGCACGTCCAGTAGGCGGCGTGCATGGGCGATGCTACCAGCGCGCTTGCCGCTGGCGAGCAGGCCGTAGTGGCGAATGCGGTGGAAGCCTTGCGGCAGGACGTGGATCAGGAATCTGCGGATGAACTCGGCGGTGGTGAGTGTCATGATCTTCTGGCGATCACGATCTTCAGCGCGATAGTCCTTCCATCGGAAGGTCACGCCGTTGCGGTCGCAGGCAATCAATCTGCTGTTGGCGATGGCGACGCGGTGGGTATAGCGCGACAGATAGGCCAGTACGGCCTGTGGCCCGCCGAACGGGCGCTTGGCATAGACCACCCATTCGACGCGGCGCAGTGGGGCGAGATACGCGGCGAACGCCTGTGCGTCAGCGAGGGCGACGTGGCCGCCGAAGAACTTCAGGTGGCCGGCTTTGTGGGCCGCGATCAGCTTCTCCAGGAACAGTCGGCGGAACAGGCGCGAGAGCACGCGCACCGGCAGGAAGAAGCCGGGCCGGCACGCCACCCAGTGCTCGCCGTCGAGCGAGATGCCGCCTCCCGGCACGATCATGTGGATATGCGGATGATGGGTGAGCGCCGACCCCCAGGTATGGAGAACCGAGGTGATGCCGACGCGGGCGCCGAGATGCCTGGGGTCGGCGGCGATGGTGATCAGGGTCTCGGCCGATGTCTTAAACAGGATATCGTAGATTACCGCCTTGTTCTGATACGCGATATTGCTGACCGGCGCCGGCAACGTGAAGACCAAGTGATAGTATGGCACCGGCAGTAGATCGGCCTCGCGAGCCGCCAGCCATTCCTTTGCCACAGCCCCCTGGCACTTCGGGCAGTGCCGATTGCGGCAGCTGTTGTACGAGATCTGGGTGTGTGCGCACTTCTCGCAGCGCGCGACATGTCCGCCGAGAGCTGCGCTGCGGCAGCTCTCGATCGCCGACATCACCTTGAGTTGGCCGAGGCTGACATGGCCGGCATTGGCCCGGCGCCATGCCGGGCCGTGGCCGCGAAAGATGTCCGCGACCTCCAGCAATGGACGCGACACGAGCCGCGCGTCAGGCGGGCGGTTCGGTGTCCTCCTTGAGCTTGCCCGTAATGCGATCGAGTGGGCTCACGATCTCCCGGATGATCTTGGTGGCGACACGCGTATAGAGCGCGGTGGTGTCGAGCTTGGCATGTCCCAACAAGACCTGGATCACCCTGATATCGGTGTTCTGCTCCAGAAGATGCGTCGCAAAGCTGTGTCGCAGGGTGTGCGGGGACACCTGCTTGCCGATCTCGGCCATCTGGGCTGCGGTATCGCAGGCGCGCCTGAGCTGGCGCGCCGACATCGGGTTGACCGGGTTCATTCCAGGAAACAGCCACCCCTGTGGGCGTGCCACGTTGTACCAGGCGCGCAACAGCTCAAGCAGATGCGGTGAAAGCATCACGTAGCGGTCTTTGTGGCCCTTGCCCTGTTCGATCCGGATCACCATGCGCTTGCTGTCGATGTCGGATACCTTCAGCGCAACCACCTCGGACACTCGCAATCCGGCTCCATAGGCCACACTCAATGCCACCTTGTATTTGAGCCCCGGCGCCGCATTGAGAAAACGTGCAACTTCTTCTGGGCTCAGGATGACCGGAAGCTTGCGTGGCACGTGGATAAACTGGGTATGGTTCACGATGTCGGCACGTCCAAGCGTGATCTTGAAAAAGAACCGCAATGTCGAGATGCTTTGGTTGAGGGTTGGAACGCCGGCGCCACTCGCTGCTAGATGAAGCTGATAGCGGCGCACGTCTTCGAAGCTCGCGGTATCGGGCGAACGGCCGAGGAAAGCGGCGAAGTGCTTGACCCTCTGCACGTAGTCATGTTGGGTCTTCGGCACGAACTTGCGGATCGTCATGTCTTCGATCATGCGCCGCCGCAGCGGGCTTATGGCCTTGTCGGTCATGAGGGATGCTCCTGTCTTGGTGAAGGTTGCGAACCCCTCATCTCAAGACAGGACGCCCCGTGGCGCTATCCTATTTGCCGTGCCGCCAGCCGCGGCGCCCTACCGCGCAAGCGGTTTCGTCCTCTGGCACTTTTCGGAAGTGCCGTAATGTCCGACTTGAGTCCGGAATCCGCACCAAAGCAGACGTCCGCTAACCGCTCCTGAATTTGTGGGCTCACGGCCTGGTTACCGTGAAATTCGGGAAATCTTGACAATGGCACGAGAGCCGCAAAGCGAACCCTACTTCGCCCGCAGCGGTGTGTCCTTCAAACCGTTATTGTCAAACGCCTTCCGCAACAGGCCGTTGGACTTGGCCTCGGTCATGAATTTGGTCGCGTACTCGAGTGCAAGAGTGTGACCGAGCGGCACCGCCACCGCGGTCACCGTCTGCTTGAAGGTTTCATCGAGCACGCGGGTGCCCGGAATCTTCTTCGCCAAAGCGTTGAGCTGGTCGCGCGAGAGCGCAAACGCATCGACCTCGCCGTTCTTGAGCAGATTGAAGATTTCGTCATAGGTCTGGTAGCCAGTGACCCCAGCGTTCTTCAGATGCGCCTGCGCGCCGCGCATGGTGGTGGTGTTGTTGACGGCTGCGACCTTGATTCCCGGCTGATCCAGCGTTGCGAAATTCGTGATCGTTGAGCCTGCTTTGACGATGTAGGTCGCATCCGTGACCTCGTAAATCGGTCCGAACAGCATCTTGGTCTCGCGCGCGGCGTCTTTCGGCAGAAAGGAGACGTCCCAGACGCCGCTCGACGCGGCATCGGTAATCTGCCCGGAATTCTGGTAGGCGACGTATTCGACGGGCACGCCGAGCTGGTCGGCCAGCGCTTTACCGAGATCGACCGGCACCCCCGCATAACCGGCGTCGGTCTTGGTGGACCAATAGGCGCCGCCGGCCGGACTGATGCCGATCGCCACCCGCAGCTTGCCGGTTGGCGCGATTTCGTCCTTCAGCGCATCGGCGCGCGCGGTACCGGCCATCATGATCGAAACACCGAGAATAAGGCCGGCAAACCGCGGCCACGACAGATCACGCATGAATTCCTGCTCCTATTGGCCCGTTGGCCATTATGGTAGATCGGCGCGAGGGGCAACACCAAATCCGCATGAAAAATTCGTGAGAGCGGATCGCAAAGCTCACTTCACGCCATAGCCGGCCATTTCCGCCGCCACGTCCTTGATGGCCTTTGACGCTGCGATATCGGCCTGGCCGGCGGCGGTATTGCCGGTCTTCAGTTCCGCGATTCCCCTGCCATAGAGGGAGTAGACGGATTTTAATTCGATCTTCAATGCGGCGTTGTAGGTGGCGATCGCCTGGTCGAATCGACCAAGCTTGAGATAGACGAATCCGAGCGTATCGAGGGTGGCCGCAAAATTCGGCCGGAGGCGCAGCGATTGCGTACAATCCTTCAAGGCCTCCTCAGCCTTGTTGGTTGTCGCCAGGGTCCAGCGCCGATTGTCGAAGATTTCGCTGTTGAGGGGATCGAGCTTGATCGCCTGAGCGTAGTCCTGCAGCGCCCGGTCATAGTCGTGCTTGTAGAAATAGACGGTGCCGCGCGTCTGGAAGGTAACCGCCAGTTGCTTCGACGGCAGCTGTCCATTTTAAATCACCGCCGTACAGCTGCTGATCCGAAGGTCCGGCGTGGCGCCGTCCTTGCCGGCGCACCATTTCTGTTGCTGTTCGATTTGCGCCTCGGCAACTGACGGCCGGCACAGCATCACCGCCGCCAGCGCAAGCAGCAAATGCCATGGTGACGTCGAAACCGCATGTCCCCCTCCCCGGCAAGAGCAAGAGCTTATCAGCGAATCCACGGAAGTCATCAAGAGACGGCGGGTCGAAGGCCTGGTCTGACAACTCTATAGCGTCGTCAGCACCGGCGCAAAACCCTCGCGATTGGCGCGCCAGGCCCGTTGATATTCCATGATCCGCGCGGTTTCCTCCGCAACCTCTTGGCCAAGCATTTGGCCGAGGAGATAAAGCGTGGTGTCGATGCACAGCGTCACGCCACCGCCGGTCACCACCCCTTCCGGTCCCTCCACCAGCATCGCCTCGCGCACGTCGATTTGCGAATGGGTCGCGCGCATCACCTCCAGCGGCGAAGGTTCCGGCGGGACCACTTCGCGCTTGGTGGTGGCAGGTCCGCCGTCGAGCACGCCGCTTGCGGCAAGGATCATGCCGCCGGTACAGACCGACGCGATGCGCTGCGAGGCGTGGACGCGGCGGATGTACTCAAGCGTCGCGGGCGTCCTTGCCTGCTCCGTCCAGCTCGCGCCGCCGGTGACGATGACGAGATCGCATGTCGGCGCATCGTCGATACCGAAATCGGCGGTGATCTTCAATCCGTTCGCAAGCGCGACCGGTCCCGCGCGGGGCGCGATGGTGCAGATCGAAATCTCGGGCGCGATCCGGCGCGCCATCGACAGCACGCCGAAGGTGGCGAGATCGATCGGCTCGACGCCGTCATAGATGAAAATGCCAAACCGCAACGGCTCACCTGTCTCTTGGTTTGAGCATGATCTCCGCGCAAACGCTATGCGTTTGTCGCGAGGGAAAACCGGTTCCCACTTTGCGCTAACGCGGCCCTGCGGGTCCGGATCATGCTCTAATCTACAAGCGGGCTACCTTTGGTCTCGCGCGCAGCCAAGGCTGCGGCCAGCGTGATCAGCGCGAGAACGATCATCATCACCGACACGCCGGTGGTGGCGCCGAAATATCCGGCCATTGCGGTCGCCAAGATCGGCGCGAAACCGCCGCCGATCGCGGCCGAAGCCTGGAAGCCGAAGGAGGCGCCGCTGTAGCGGACGCGGGCGCCGAACAATTCGGGGAAATAAGCCGATTCCGGTCCGAACATCATGCCGTGGCCGAAATTCATCGCGATCATCACGGCGGCAAAAATCAAGACCGTGCTCTTGGTCTCCAGGATCCAGAACAGCGGGAACGCGAAGGCGATCGTAAACAGCGCGCCGAGAATGTAGAGCGGCCGCCGGCCGATTCTGTCAGCGAGCCAGCCGAACAGCGGCAGGCTGACGAGTTCGAGAAGCGCGGCATACAGCACGGCGTTGAGCATCATCGGCTTCGGCAAACCAAGTTTGGCGGTGGCGTAACCGACGACAAAGACGGTGAGCATATAGACCCAGGATACCTCGGAGAGTTTCAACCCGACGGCGATCAGGAACGTCCTGGTGTTCTTGCCGACGACTTCGCCAACCGGATTTTTCGACAGGTCGTCGCGCATCTTCAACCCCTCGAAAACCGGTGTCTCCGGCACCCGCGATCGGACAAAAGTGCCGACCCCGAGCAGTACGACGCTGATCAGGAACGGGATCCGCCAGCCATAACTTGCGAAATCGGTATCGGGCAGTTTGGTGACGAGCGCGAACGCCAGCGAAGCCAGCACGAGCCCGATCGGAAACCCGATCTGCACGAAGCTGGCGTAAAATGCGCGCCGGTCGCTTGGTGCGTGCTCCAGCACCATCAACGAGGCCCCGCCCCATTCGCCGCCAAGGCCGATACCCTGGATGATGCGCAGCGCGATCAAGAGAATCGGCGCGAGCACCCCGATCGAGGCGTAGGTCGGCAACAGGCCGATGCAGAAGGTCGAAAGCCCCATGATGAACAGCGTCAGCACCAGCATCGACTTGCGGCCGAGCCGGTCGCCGAAATGGCCGAACAGCACGCCGCCGAGCGGCCGCGCCAAAAATCCGACCGCATAGCTGCCGAGCGCGGCCAGCGTGCCGGCGAGCGGATCGAAGGTCGGGAAGAACGCCTTGTTGAAGACAAGCGTGGCGGCGGTGGCGTAGATCAGGAAATCGTACCATTCGATGATCGTGCCAAAGCAGCTTGCGAACACGATGGAATTCATCTTCGCGCGCTCGATGCCGGCGATCGGCGCCGCGGCAGTCGTCGTCATTGGATTTCCCCCTCATGCGCTGGTCCCCAAAGCGGGGAGAAATGACTAAAAAGGAAATAGCTGAGACAGAATAGCTAAGACAGATGCAAGCAGCATGCCGGGCGGGCGCCTCCACGTCCATCCCGGACAGCGTCGGCGGGGGCCGTTATACCTGCGTCATCCTCGCGAGAACGGTCCGGCGACAACAAGAAAGCTCCGGCTTGCCGCGGCTAAGCGCTGCAATCGACGGAGCTTCCCGCTCGCTTTTCCACGGCAATCGTTCCGCGGGCCGTTTAGCGTGAGGCGTACCTATCGGCGGCCATAACCGCCACCACCACCCCAGCCTCCTCCCATTCCGCCGCCGCCCATGCCACCGCCGCCCATGCCACCGCCGCGCATGCCGCCGCCCCAGCCTCCCATGCCGATGCCAATGCCGCTCTCGATGACCACACCGGGCGACGGGCCGGGAGGACCACGTTCGTCGACATCGTCGTCACTGTAGCGCGGCCTCTTGCGCTTCGTCGGGGCCGTATCGACCCGCTTGGTCGGCGGCGTCGGCTCAACTTTCTTGAGCAGCGGTTGCGTCGGGGTGATGTTGCACGGACAGGTCGGGCCCAGCGCGACGGTGGTCGGGGCAAACGCCACGCGGTTGATGACGCGTATCTGCATCTTGCGCGCGGTAGCGGCGAGATCGCTTGCCGGATAACTCGCCAGGAATGCATCAAAGGAAGCGGCCGTATTGGTTGCAACCGCGACTTCCCAAGCCTCCATCTCCTTGCGGCGTTCCATCAAAGAGCGCGCACGCGGGGCATACGAAGACTGGGCATAAAGGGTCGTAAAGGCCTCATATGCCACGACCGAGTCGCTTTCGACGACTTCGGTGAAGGCTGCCTTCGGCTCCTTGCCCTTCAGCTCCTTGCTCCATTCCTCAACGGTCCGTTTCGCCGTCGCCTGCGGCTTCGGCGCCGCGCCCTGGCCCGAACCGGTATCGCCGAAAAACTTGAAGTCGCTGGTGAGCGATGAACTCTCCCAGGGAATCTGGCGGCCGTCGGTCGCCTGGTTCACAGCGACACGGACGCGCTTGAAAGCTTCCTCGATCGGCACGTCCGGCTGCCTGGCGGCCGAGAGCACCGCGGTCGTGTAGGGGCTATCTTCGCCGTTGCCGTCTTCGGCCTCCGCGCCCGGCGAGGTCGAGAAGGAAATGAACGAGCCGGGCGCGCCGGCCTTGGTATTGACGATCGCAAGCCCGTGGCCCGCCGTCTGGTTGAGCGCCGGGAACGGATTGTTGCGGCAGGCATCGAGCATGAAGATGCGCATCCGCGTCGGCAGCGCGCCGAGCGTGTTCATGAGATCGTTGAGCCGAACCGCCTGCAAGGGAATATCGGCTTCGCGTTTCGGATCGACATCGACCGGCACCAGATAATTCTCGCCGTCGATCTGCAAGCCGTGACCGGCATAGAACACCAGCGCGACCGTGTCGGGTCCGCTCGCAGCCACCTTGGCTGCAAAGTCGCTGATGGCCTGGCGCATGTCGTTCTGCGAAAGGTCAGGCGCTGCCGTGACGTCGAAGCCCGCGCTGCCAAGCAGCTCCACCATATGCTTGCCGTCGTTAGCCGCATTGGGCAACGCCGGCACCGCGCGATAGGCCGACTGGCCGATCACCAGCGCCACGCGGTTTTCCGCTGAAGCGACGCGGGGGATTGTGATCTGGAAAGACAGCAAGAGCGCAGAGAAAAACAACAGATTGCGAAAAGCTGGACGGCGCATGACGACACCTCACTCGCAATAGAGTTCACCGCATGATGCCGCCTTCTTAAGACGCCGCCAACGCAGCGTATGTGAGCTACCTCACAGCGAGCCTCATTAAAAATGGCAGCAAGACTGTCGCGACATTGGTCCGTCTACCAGACACATATCGCTCACGCGCGCGCGGGCGGGACCTTGATCTCGGCCGGCAGGATGATGGCGGCTGCGACCACCAGCAGACACAGGCCGGCGAAGGCATGCAGCATGGTGACAAATCCGCCCTGCTGATAGAGCCATGCCACCAGGCCAACCGAGACGCCCGCGGCGGTGAAGCCGACGAAATACCGGACCGCATAGGCGCGCGATCGCCATTCCTCGCTGGTATATTTTCCGACCATGGCGTCGTTCACCGTTACCTGGCCGAACGCACCCATGGCGATACCGATCGCGGCAATGATCAAAGGCCCGTTCGACAGCTCGGCCGCGATGTAGAGAAACGGCGCCAGCACGAATGACAGCGGCAAGGAAACCGTCTTCAACGAGTGGCGGTCGAGCAGCTGGCCGATGGTGTATTGGGTCAGCGCGCCGAACACATAGACGCCGGCCGCGATCACGCCGAGCAGCGCCGGGCTTTGCGTGAGGCCGCTCAAACGCTCGGCGAACAATTTGGGCAGCGCCACCGTCACCGCGTTGAAGGTGGTGGAAATCGCGATCACCACGATCAGAAGCGCGACGATCACCCGCCACATATCCTGCCTCGCCACGCGCGCCTGTGCCATGGCCTGTCTGGCGGTCGAACGATCCTCGTGCACCACCGTCCACAAGAAGACCACGCCGATCATGATCGTGACGATCCCCGGAAGGATAAAGGCCCAGCGCCAGCCGAGATATTGGCCGACGATGCCGGTGACCAGCGCTGACGAGGCCACGCCCAGATTGCCCCAGACGCCGTTGAGGCCCATCTCGCGGCCGAGCCGGTCGGCGTAGGACACGATCATCGCGGTGCCGACGGGATGATAGATCGACGCAAACAGGCCGATCGACAACAGCGCCGCGCCGAGTTCGAGCTTGGTGTTCACCAAGCCGACCGCGATCATCGAGGCGCCGATGCCGACAAAAAAGATCACCATCATGTGGCGGCGGCTCCAGCGATCGCCGAGCCAGCCGGTCAGAAGCGAGCCCGCGCCGAACGCGACAAAGCCAGGCGTGGCGTAGGGCAGCAACTCCGAATAGGCCATGCCGAGCGCCGGCCCCATCACGATGACGGCGGCAGCAAAGATCAGCATCGAATAATGGTCGATAAAATGGGCAGCGTTGACGAAGCCGATCACCCGGGCCGGGCTGTTCATGGAGCGATTCCCCCTGGCATCTTGAAAGTTTACTCCGTCTTATGCCCCTGGGATGCCATATAAGAACATGGATGCCCTGCACGGACCTTCGCCGGCCCCAGGCATGCCGCTTTTTTACGCTGTGCATTTCGTGCGCTTGATTATAATCGGCTACGCCCTAAATGCATGTCACCAATTCCGCGCACCGGAATCGATATGCCCGCCAGGAATAATGCCTTTTTCTCCGATCTGCTCGCCTCGATTTCCGAACGCGGCCGCACGCTGCTGCGCCGCGCCAGAACATCGGACGACGGACAGGACGCATCCGAACTGATCGAACTATGCGAAGCGTTGCTGTCGGGCCGGGGCGAAGCCTCCGGCACCGCGATGGCCCGCGAAGTGCTCGATCGCTATCATGACCTTGACGAGACCGGCCGGCGTTCCTTTTTCGACGGTCTCGCCCGCAATTACGGTCCTGACCGGGAGAAGCTGGCGCAGGCGATCGAAAGCTGGCGGACGCGGCCAAACGATGCCGACGCCAGCAACCTGCATTTCGCCTCCGAGCCGCGGCGTCAGGAGCTGATCCGCAGGCTCAACCGCGCGCCCGGCGGTACCAGCGATCTGGTGGCGATGCGCGCCGACCTGCTCGACCTCATGAAGGGCGACAAGGATCTTGCCGCGCTCGACCGCGACGTCGTGCATCTCTTGGCCTCATGGTTCAACAGGGGGTTTCTCGTGTTGCGCAAGATTGACTGGTCGACGCCGGCGAACATTCTGGAAAAGATCATCCGCTATGAGGCGGTGCACGAGATCCGCGACTGGGACGATCTGCGCCGGCGCATCGACGGCGTCGACCGGCGTTGCTATGCGTTCTTTCATCCGGCGCTCGTCGACGAGCCCCTGATCTTCGTCGAGGTGGCGCTGACGGAATCGATTCCGGGCGCGATCGCGCCGCTGCTCGCCGAAGACCGCGAGACGGTACCGATCGAACGCGCCCGCACCGCCGTGTTCTACTCGATCTCCAATACCCAGCGCGGCCTTGGCGGAATTTCCTTCGGCAATTTCCTGATCAAGCAGGTGGTCGAGGAGCTGCGCCGTGAATTGCCGAGATTGGAAAATTTCGTGACGCTGTCGCCGGTGCCGGGCTTCATGCAATGGGTGAAGGAGACGCCCTACCTTCCGGCCAGCGACGAGGAGAAGGCGCTGCTGGCGCATCTGGACAACCCGGACTGGTTCGAGAATGCCGAACTCGCGGAGCAACTGCGCGCGGTGGTCGAGCCGCTCGCGGCGTATTATTTCCTGAAAGCGCGCACGCCCAAGGGCCGGCTGATCGATTCGGTGGCGCGGTTCCATCTCGGCAACGGCGCGCGGCTCGAACGCATCAACTGGCTCGGCGACGTATCGCCGAAGGGCTTGCGCGAGTCGGCCGGCATCATGGTCAACTATCTCTACCGCCTCGAGGACATCGAGAAGAACCACGAGGCCTACGCCAATGACGGCACGGTCGCGGCCTCCAGCGCGGTGAGGAAATTGCTGAAGAACGAGGGCCGGCGGCTATTGGACATGCGGCTGTCATAGAGCACTCACCTTCATACCGTCATTCCGGGGCGCGTTGAAAACGCGAACCCGGAATCTCGAGATTTCGGGTTCCTGCTTCTCGGACCCCGGAATGACTCGTCCCCTACGCCGCCAGCGCCTTCATCTCCGCGTAGAGATCGGACTTGCCCTCAAAGCCGATGCCCGGCAAATCCGGCATGGTGATGTGGCCGTTCTCGACGCGAACGCCGTCCGGGAATCCGCCATAGGGCTGGAACAGGTCGGGATAGCTCTCATTGCCGCCGAGGCCTAAGCCGGCTGCGATATTCAGCGACATCTGGTGGCCGCCATGTGGAATGCAGCGGCTCGCCGACCAGCCATGGGTCTTGAGCACTTCAAGCGTGCGCTGATATTCGCACAGACCATAGGACAGCGCGCAATCGAATTGCAGCCAGTCGCGGTCGGGCCGCATCCCGCCATAGCGGATCAGGTTGCGCGCGTCTTGATGGCTGAAGAGATTTTCGCCGGTCGCCATCGGCGCCGGATAGAACTCCGCAAGCGCCGCCTGAAGCTGGAAGTCGAGCGGATCGCCGGCCTCCTCGTACCAGAACAGCGGATAATCGCGCAGCATCTTGGCGTAGAGCGATCGCGGTCTCCAGATCGAATCGGCCGTTGGCGTCGACGGCGAGCTTCGCCTCGCTGCCGATCTCCTCCAGCACGGCCTCGATACGCTTGCGGTCTTCGGCGATCGGCGCGCCGCCGATCTTCATCTTGACGACGTTGTAGCCGCGGTCGAGATAGCTTCGCATCTCGCCGCGCAGCATCGACAGGCCCTTGCCCGGGTAATAATAGCCGCCGGCGGCATAGACGAAGACGCGCGGATTGGCTTTGCGTCCGTGACGCTCGGCGAGCAACCGAAACAGCGGCTGGCCCGCGATCTTGGCCACCGCATCCCACACCGCCATGTCGATGGTGCCGACCGCGACCGAGCGCTCGCCATGGCCGCCCGGCTTTTCGTTCGACATCAGCGCCGACCAGACTTTGTCAGGATCGAGATTGTCGCCGGCCTCGTTGAGCAGCGTTTTCGGATCGGCCTCCCTCAGCCGCGGCGCGAAACGCTCGCGGATCAAACCGCCCTGCCCGTAGCGGCCGTTGGAATTGAAGCCATAGCCGACCACGCGCCTGCCGTCACGCACCGCGTCGGTGACGACCGCAACCAGGCTCGTCGTCATCTTGCTGAAGTCGATATAGGCGTTGCGGATCGGCGAGGAGATCGGTTTTGTCACTTCCTGGATGTCGACGATGCGGACGGACATGGGTTTGGCTTTCAGGAAAAGGCTAACTGTTTGGGCCGTCATTGCGAGGAGCGATAGCGACGAAGCAATCCACTCCTTGTTCGTAGGGCGATATGGATTGCTTCGCTTCGCCCGCAATGACGGAGGGAGAGAGATCAGGACTGCTTATCGCGGAAATACGGCTCCACCGGGCCGTGGACCTTGATGGTAAGCGGGTTGCCGTAACGATCCTTGGCGTTGCCCGCGGTCACGCGAATCCAGCCCTCGCTGACGCAATATTCCTCGACATTGGTTTTCTCGATGCCCTTGAAGCGAATGCCGACGTCGCGCGCCAGCACCGCTTCGTTGTAATAGGGGCTCTTCGGATCGCACGACAGCCGGTCCGGCAGTTGGTCAGGCGTCGCGGCTTGGTTCTTCTCGTTCACAACAGCGCCTCGATTTCCCTGGTGAGTGCTTCGGGCGTCGTGGTCGGCGCATGCCGCGCGACCACCTTGCCCGAACGATCGACCAGGAATTTGGTGAAATTCCATTTGATCGACGAGCCAAGCAGCCCGGATTTCTCGCCTTTCAAAAATTGATACAGCGGATGCGCTTTATCGCCATTGACGTCGATCTTGTCGAACATCGGAAAGCTGACGGCATAGTTGCTGCTGCAGAATTGCTGAATCTGCCCGGCATCGCCCGGTTCCTGGCGGCCGAACTGGTTGCAGGGAAAGCCGAGCACCGAAAATCCGCGCGGCCCGTATTTCTTCTTGCAGAGCCTCGAGCCCCTTGTATTGCGGGGTGAACCCGCAGGCGCTCGCGGTGTTGACGATCAGGAGAACCTGTCCCTCGAACCGCTTCAGCGGCACCTCTTCGCCGGCGAGCGAGGTTGCCTTGAAATCGAAGATACTGGCCATGAATTCCTTCAGCCTCTTATTTGCCGACGGGATCGATCGGCGCCGAGGGGCGTGCCGCCGGCTTCGATCGCCTCGCCCGCGAGCAGGCACAGATCCTCCCGGTAGCGGCCGGCAACCACCTGAACGCCGACGGGAACGCGCCCCACCAATCCCGTCGACACCGTTAGCCCAGGCAGTCCCATGAAGGGAATTGCAATTTGCGTCAGTTGCGCCTGCCAGACCCGCGCGAAAGAGCTCCTCATCCCGCATGTCCAACTGATCGGGGAACGGCAGCTCGGCCGACACCGGCATCACAAGAACCGCATAGGTCTCAAGGAACAGCGACCATTCGCGGACCAGCGTGGCGCGGCGCGTCAGCGCCCTGGAGAAGGCGGCGGCGTCGAACGGAAAGACCTTGGCGCGATTGCCGCGCAGACAGGCAAGCGCGCCGGGATCGCCTTCCCGTTCGGCGGCGGCGAGCTGGGCTTCATAACCGTCGCCAAGCCAAAGCTTGGTCTGAAGGTCGGCGGCCTCGCGCAGCGGCGGCGTGGTCGCGATTTCCTCGACCGTCCAGCCGGCGCGCTCCAGACGCTTGCCCGCGTCCGCCACCGCGGCCTTCACCTCCGCCTTGGTCTCAAGCCCATCCGGCTGAAGGCACAATGCGGCGCGCTTACGGCATCGCCGGCCCCTCGAGCGGCGCCGGCACCCACCAGGGGTCGCGCACGTCCCGCGCCGACATCGCCGCAAGCGCAATCCTCAGATCGCCGATGGTGCGCGCGAGCGGGCCGGACACCGCGGAAATCTGCGGCCCGATGGGACGTTCGGGCAGCGCCGCATTGAAAGCCGGGACGCGGCCGACCGTCGGCCGCAATGCCATGAACGCCGCAGGCATAAGCCGGGTAACGGATCGAGCCGGCGATATCGGTGCCGTGTGCGATATGGCCGATGCCGGCAGCGACCGCAGCGCCCGCGCCGCCGGACGAGCCTCCCGGCGTCAGGTGCGGATCGCGCGGGTTCCTGGTGTCGCCGTGGATCAGGTTGGTGGTGAACCAGCGATAGGAGAACGCCGGACAGTTGGTGCGCCCGAGCATCACTGCGCCCGCCTTGCGCAGATTGTCGACCACGGGGCTGTTGGCGCGCGCAATCAGGTCATGCTGCAGCTTCAGCCCGTTGGTGGTGGCGAAACCTTCCTGATCGATATTGGCCTTGATGGTGACGGGCACGCCCGCGAGCGGGCCGGCGTCTTCGCCGCGCGCGATCGCCGCGTCGACGCGCGCCGCCTGTGCCAGCACCTCTTCCGGCCGATGGTCGACGACCGCATTGATCTTTGGATTGACCGCATCCAGCCGCGCCAGCGCGCTTGACGCAGCCTCCTTTGCCGAAACCTTCTTCGACCTGATCAGGCCGGCGAGTTCCTTAGCCGACAGGCGCCAGAGATCTTCCATGACCAACTCCCCTTTATCGAGGCAAGTTGTAGCGCCGCCGCGACGAGGGCGCCATACCGCCGCGCTTGCGCTTAATCTTTTGTTTTTGACGCGTTTTCTTCACGCGAACGGGTATCCACTTCGCTCGAAAACGCCTTAGCGGACGCGGGCGATATAATAGGCAAGGTCGGCGATCTGCTCTTTGGTGATCGGACCCAGGACGTCCGCCATGGTGCCATCGTAGCCGTGGCGGCTGTTGTCCTTGTATTCGCTGAGGGTCTTGGCGAGATAATCCTCGCGCTGGTTGGCGATGCGGGGAACGTTTTCCTTGCCCGAGAAATCGGCATTGTGGCAGCTGTTGCAGCGGTTTTGCTGCGCGAGCGCCTGGCCGTGCTGCATTCGCGCGGGCTCCCCGGCGTCGCCCGGGCGGCACTGGCTTCGGCAGCTTGGCGAGAAATCGGAAAACTTCTGAAGATCGTCATCGGTGAACGATTTGGTCATGTCGTTCATCGGCTCGAAGGTTCGCAGCTTTTCGCGAAACATGAAGAGCTGGATCAGCGCATAAGGCGCCTGCTGGGCGCCGAGCGAGGGCGTAAGATTGGTCTCGGATTGTCCGTGTTCACCGTGACAGCCAAAGCAGGCAGCGGCACGTTCTGCGATGGTTTCTGCGCTCGCCGAAAATGCCAGCGATGCAAATGCCAGCGCCGTTATTATTTTTCGCATTGACCCTGCCTGAAGCAACAAAAACAAAAAAATCGGGGGCAGCCTTTCAGCCGCCCCCGATTGCCGTCTGCGTTTTATTGGCCAGCGACTTTCTGCTTGCCGTAGGTGACGCGCCAGACGGCACCGTTCCAGTCGTCGGAGACGAGGAGCGAACCGTCCTTCAGCTGCATCACATCGACCGGCCGGCCGATATATTTGTTGTCCTCGAGGAAGCCGGTGATCAACGGCTCCATGTTCTTGACCGTGCCGTCCTTGTTGAGATGGACGACGACGACGTCACCGCCGAACTTCTTGGACCGGTTCCAGGAACCGTGCCGGGCCACGATGATGGCGTTCTTGAAGCTCTTCGGGAACATGCTTCCGGTATAGAATCGCATGCCGAGCGCAGCCGCGTGCGGCCCCATCAGGCCAACCGGCGGGGTGAACTCGCTGCAGGAATGGCCCCAGCCGAATTCGGGGTCCGGAATATTTCCCTGGTAGCAGTATGGCGCGCCGAAATCCTCGCCGACCTTGGTGACGCGATTGAGCTTGTCCTGGGGAACGTCTTCCGACATCCAGTCGCGGCCATTGTCGGTGAAGTAGAGTTGCTTGTTTTCCGGATTCCAGTCGAACCCGACGGAGTTGCGAACGCCGAGCGCGACCACTTCCGCCCCGGTGCCATCGAGGTTGATGCGACGGATCTGGCCGTGGTTCTCGTCATGCAGCACGTTGTTGCCGGGCTGTCCGACCGGAACATAGAGCTTGTTGTCCGGCCCGATGGCGATGAACTTCCAGCCGTGGGCTTCGTCCTTCGGCAGGTTGTCGTAGATCACGACAGGCTTCGGCGGGTTGTCGAGATTGTCTTCGATCTTTTCGATCTTGGAGACCTTCGACAGCTCGGCGATGTACAGCGTGCCGTCCTTGAACGCGACGCCGTTCGGCCGATAGAGGCCCGAAGCGATGATCTTGACCGTTCGCTTGCCGTCCTTGTTGATGATGGCATAGACCTTGTCGAGCAGGCGGCTGCCGACAAATACCGTGCCCTTGTCGCCGAGCGCCAGCGAACGCGCGTTCGCCATGCCGGCGGCATAAACCTCGATATTGAAGCCGGCCGGTACCTTCAGCTTGGCCAGCGGCAGTTTGTCGGGCGCGGCCGCAAGCGGAGGCGGCGCGACGGGTGCAAGCTTCTGTGCCGCTTCGTTGTTCGGCCGGCCGATCATGGGCGAACCCGGCGGAAGCGGCGCAGCGGCGGGCGCCGCGGCTGGCGGACTGGCCGCCTGCTGCGCGGCGGCGCCATATGTCAATATTCCCAGAAAGGCACCAGCCAGCAGCAGGCTGCGCGGCGCCGATGAGCAAATCCTCATAATGTTCTCCCATTGTCGAAGTCTTTTGATCCTCGCATGGGCAAGCATCTGCCCCTGCTGGTGGACTTCCGGTTCACAGTCTTGAATATTTTTCCGTCGGCGCGCAATCGGAAACATCTTCGGCGCGCGGCCGGCGAAGGGACGGTGTCCCCCATATCAGTGCTTTGTGACGGGAACGTCGGAGATGTCGAGAAGCGCCTCCGCAAAGGGAAACTCCAGCACGATCTCCCCTTCATCGTCCGTCACTTCGAGGACCGCCCGCAAGAGGTCTTCCGTACCCTCGCTCTTCAGCAATTCCTCGGATCATGGCGCGGGCGACTTCCCAGGCGCGATCGGGATCCCGCAGTTCTTCGCCTTCAGGATCGGCGATCAATTCATCGCCGATTCGCGTGTTGAAGAAATATCGCGGCATGGTCTGAACCTGTTGCGGTTGGGTTAAGCCGATCCGGCGCCGCGTGTTTCTCACAAGTGCTTTATCTCGGATTTCCCCGCAGCCGCGGGCCGGCCTCGGCGTGCGGGTGGCCGTGATAAGAACCCGTTGATCCATCATTGGTTTGACAGCCCTCCCGACCAAATTTGTTGCACCGCAGCATGAACCGCCCGGCGCCTTTGGAAAATAAAGATTTCACTGGCGAACTTCTGGTTCCGCACTACCTTGTTGGGCAGGGCGGAGTTCGTCCGGTTTCGCAAGGAGAGAGCCAAAATGGCCTGGAAGACACCGAAGATCGTCGAAGTGCCGGTCGGCATGGAAATCAACATGTATGCGTGCGCCGCCCGCAAGTAAGCGGCTGCGAAAGCTCCATTCTTTACTGAAGGTGGATTGCCGGGAGTGACCGTTCCTGATTCGGGAACGTTGTCTATGCCCGCGTCCACCTTCGAAGCTTTTCGGAAATGGCCAAGTTCTGCGCGTCGACGCCCAAAATATTGCGGCTCGAATATTGGGCTTGGAAATTCGAAGCTCATAAAATTCCAGGAGACGGATCATGCTTCGCGTCGTCGTCCTGGGCGCGGCGGCAGGTGGCGGCGTTCCGCAGTGGAATTGCGGCTGTCCGGTTTGTCAGGCCGCGCGAACCAAGCATCCCGAACTACAGAGCACCCAGGCCTCGATCGCGATCAGCGCCGACGGCGATCACTGGTTTTTGATCAATGCGTCGCCCGATCTGCGCCAGCAATTGATCGCGACGCCCCAGCTTCACCCCGCCCCCGGCAAGCTTCGTCACAGCCCGATCGCCGGCGTCATCCTGACCAATGGCGAGATCGACGCGGTCGCGGGCCTGCTGTCGATGCGCGAAGGCTGGCCGTTTACGATCTACGCCCACGCCAAGGTGCTGGCGATCCTGAAGTCCAACAGCATCTTCAACGTGCTGAATGAAAAGAATGTGCGCCGCGCAGCCGATCGAGGTGGACGAAGCTTTCGAGCCGGCGCTTCCCGACGGATCGCCCTCGGGCATCGAGATTTTGCCGTTCGCGGTCTCCGGCAAGCGCGCGTGGTATCTGGAGGGCAAGGCTCACCCGGCGGGCCAGGATGGCGCCGGCGATACGCTCGGCCTTCGCATCCGCGACAAGGCGACCGGCAAATTCTTCTATTTCCTTGCCGCCTGCGCCGAGGTGACCGACGACCTCAAATCGCGGCTCGCCGGCGCGCCGCTGGTCTTCTTCGACGGCACCGTGTGGCGCGACGACGAGTTGATCCGGGCCGGCCTCGGCAGCAAGACCGGGCAGAGCCATGGGGCATATCGCGATGTCGGGCGAAGCCGGCGCCATCGCGGCCCTTGACGGTCTTGGTATCGACAGGAAGATATTCTTGCATATCAACAACTCCAACCCGGCGCTGCTGCGCGATTCCGCAGAGCGCAAGATCGCCGAGCGGGCGGGGTGGCAAATCCCCGAGGATGGAACGGAGATCGCGCTTTGAACGCATTGACGCCAGACCGGATGACGCTAGAGGGAATGACCGCGTTTTCGCTCGGCGGCAAAACCAGGCTGAACAGCGCCGAGGAGCTGGAAGCGGCGCTGCGCCAGATCGGCGCCACGCGCTATCACAGCCTGCACCCGTTTCACCGGTTGCTGCACGGCGGCAAGCTGAACAAGGGACAGGTGCAGGCCTGGGCGCTCAACCGCTATTATTACCAGAGCACGATCCCGATCAAGGATGCCGTGGTGATCTCGCGTTTCCGCGACCGCGGCATCCGTCTCGAATGGCGGCACCGGATCGAAGATCACGACGGCGACATCGGCAGCGAAGGCGGCATCGAGCGCTGGCTGAAATTGACCGAGGGACTGGGGCTCGACACGCGCTTACGTCGAATCCACCGAAGGCATCCTGCCGGCGACGCGCTTTGCGGTCGAAGCCTATGTCCACTTCGTGCGCGACAAGAGCCCGCTCGAAGCCATCGCCTCCTCGCTGACCGAACTGTTCGCGCCGAACCTGCACGAAGAACGCATCTCGGGAATGCTGGCGCATTATGATTTCGTCAATCCGGACATCATGAGCTATTTCAGCCGCCGCCTGACGCAGGCGCCGCGCGACGCCGGCTTTGCGCTCGAATACGTCAAGACCCACGCCAAGACGCCAGAGGAACGCGAGGCGGTCTGCAACGCGCTGATCTTCAAGACCAACGTGCTATGGGTTCAGCTCGATGCGCTGTATCATGCCTATGTCGAGGGCCACATTCCGCCCGGCGCGTTTGTTCCGAGTACAAGCTAGAGAAAAGCAATGGCAGCAAGCCGCAACATCAGTGTCAGCGAGGCGAGCCGGCCGAAATTGCCGCGCCACACCAGGCTGAAATTCGATGAGACGCGGCAGGTCTGGGTGATCCTGGCGCCGGAACGCGTGCTGGCGCCGGACGAGATCGCGGTCGAAGTGCTGCAGCTCTGCGACGGCGTCCGCAGCGTCGCCGACATGGTCGACCAGCTCGCCGCCAAATACGCCGCGGACCGCGGCGCGATCGCAACCGACGTCATCGCCATGCTGCAGGATCTCGCCGACAAGGGCTTCCTCACCGAAGCGCGCGAGAGGACGTCATGAGCATTCGTCGCCGATGGCAAAACAACCGCTGCCACATGACGGCCTCGCCGCGCTGGAATCACGGCGCTCGACGGCGGAGACTTTCGGCATTCCGCTCGCGGTGCTCGCCGAACTGACGCATCGCTGCCCGCTGCAATGCCCCTATTGTTCCAATCCGGTCGAACTCGATCGCGCCGGCAGCGAGCTCACGACCGAGGAATGGAAGAAGGTCCTCTCCGAGCTCGCCGAGATCGGCGTGCTGCAAATTCATTTCTCCGGCGGCGAGCCGACCGCGCGCAAGGATCTGGTCGAACTGGTCCAGCACGCGAGCGATGTCGGGCTCTACTCCAACCTCATCACCTCGGCCGTGCTGCTTGACCCGCGAAAAACTTGCCGCGCTGGCCGATGCCGGGCTGTGTCACGTGCAGATCAGCTTTCAGGGCAACGAGCCCGTGGTCGCCGACCGCGTCGCCGGCTTCAAAGGCGCGCATGCCAAGAAAATCGAAGTCGCGAAATGGACGCGCGAACTGGATTTGCCGCTGACGGTGAATGCCGTCATGCACCGGCAGAACCTGTTCCAGTTGCCCGACATCATCCAGATGGCGGTCGATCTCGACGCCGACCGGCTGGAAGTCGCCAATGTGCAATATTACGGCTGGGCGCTGAAGAACCGCGCCGCGCTGATGCCGACGCTCGCGCAGATCGAGGAGACCAGCCGCATCGTCGAGGAAGCGCAAGCGCGGCTGAAGGGCACGCTTGCGATCGACTATGTGGTGCCGGACTATTACGCGCTGCGGCCGAAGAAATGCATGGGCGGCTGGGGCCGGCAGTTCTTCAACATTTCGCCCGCCGGCAAGATTCTGCCCTGCCACGCCGCCGAGACCATCACCGGGCTCGAATTCTTGTCCGTGCGCTCCAATCATTCGATCGCCTGGATCTGGCAGAATTCCGAAGCCTTCAACCGCTATCGCGGCACGGGCTGGATGCCGGAGCCGTGCAAGAGCTGCGAATTCAAGGAAGTCGATTTCGGCGGCTGCCGCTGCCAGGCTTTTGCGCTGACCGGCGATGCCGGCAATACCGATCCGGCCTGCACGCTCTCGCCGCTGCATGAGAAGATTTTCAAACTGGCCGAGCAGGAAGCGGCCGGCGACAACAACCGCTTCATCTATCGCAATTTTGCGGGCGGCACGCC
The DNA here is from genome assembly GCA_963722265.1 of uncultured Alphaproteobacteria bacterium. Classification (GTDB taxonomy): domain Bacteria; phylum Pseudomonadota; class Alphaproteobacteria; order Rhizobiales; family Xanthobacteraceae; genus Bradyrhizobium. The sequence goes on from CAVRKR010000010.1 coordinate 800,917, forward strand.
GGAGACGGACGGCGACCATGGCACCTGATGCCGGTGGCGGAAAATCTTCAAGTACCCGCGCCGATCCGTTCGCGCCGCTGACGTCGCAGCAGCTCGCCGTCGGCGACGGCCACGAAATCTATGTCGAAACCGTCGGCCGCGCCGACGGCATCCCCGCGGTCTATCTGCATGGCGGGCCCGGCAGCGGCTGCCAGCCCGATCACCGCAGGCTGTTCGATCCCGAGCGCTTCCACGCGGTCCTGTTCGATCAGCGCGGCGCCGGAAAGAGCCGCCCCAAAGGCCGCCGCGAGGACAATACGCTGCCGCATCTGATCGCGGACATGGAAATGATCCGCGAGCAATTCGGCTTCTCGCGCTGGATGATCGTCGGCGGCTCCTGGGGCGCGACGCTAGCGTTGGCGTATGCGCAGGCGCATCCCGACCGCGTCTCGGGCATCGTGCTGCGCGCGACCTTCCTCGGCACGCGCGGCGAACTCGAAGGCGCTTTCCTCGATGCGTTGCCGCGCTTCTATCCCGGCTTCAGCGACGATTTTATCGGACTGCTGCCCGAGGCGGAACGCAGCACCCCGCTCGATGCGTATTGGCGGCGCATTCTCGACACCGATCCCGCCGTGCACGGCCCGTTCGCCCGCGCCTGGCATGACACCGAACGAATCCTATCCGAACACGTTCCGCGGACGCGTGCGTCTGGACCCCCGGCGCTGGCCTCGTCGCGCTCGCTGCCCGCCACGCCGTTCATGGAAGCGCATTATTTCCGGAACGGCTGCTTCATGCGGCCCGGGCAACTTCTGGAGGAAGCCGGAAAACTCGAAAGGCATTCCCGGCATCATCGTGCAAGGCCGCTACGATCTGCTTGTGTCCGCCCACCACCTCGCACGCGCTGGCAGCCGCGTGGGCGCGATTGCCGAAATTCGTATGGTCGAAGGCGCCGGCCACACGCTCTATGATCCCGGCGTCCGCGACGCGGTGATGAAGGCGATCGCGGATATGGCGTCCAAAATCAGCCGATAGGGGATTTTCGAAAATGCCGCTCGCCGGAAAAGGCATGCTGCTGACGTCGATGGACATCGACGCATCGGATGAAGCCGAGTTCAATCGCTGGTACGACCGCGAACATCTCGAGGAGCGCGTCGCGATCGAGGGATTTCTCGAGGCGAGGCGTTATATCGCCCATCACGGCTCGCCGAAATATCTCTGCCTCTACTCGACGAGCACGATCGAGGTGCTGGATAGCCCGCCTACAAGGCGCGGCTCGCCAACCCGACCGAGTGGTCGAAAAAGTCCATGGCGCGTTTCAAGAACATGATCCGCGCGGTGGCGCGCATCACGATCAGCCGCGGCCAGGGCCGCGGTGCGGCGCTCGGCATCGTCCGCCTTCGTCCCGCCGCGGGAAGCCAGGACAAATTGCGCGCGGCGCTTCGGCGATGCGCTCGATCCGAAACGGCTCGACGGCATCATTTCGATGCATCTGATCGAGAGCGATCCTGAATTGTCCGGGCCGACCACGGAGATTCCTTCGGCGGCGAGCGCCGGCGCCGGCGACTGGTTCGTGCTGATTGACGGAACGGATGTGAACGCGGTTTCGGCGGCGCTCTCAGCGGGTTTCATGCATCGCGACCCGTTCAAATCATTGACGATTTCCAACGGCATTTACCGCCTGATGTGGGACCTTTCGAAGAGCGACATCCCGACATGAAGTCGCTTTCACAAATGCTGCACTGCGACATAAATGTATTTTTAAACTACTCGCGACGATCTGCGCATCAAAGCTGAAGATCGCGCAAAATTGCCTTTGTGGATCATGTTGATTGGCTTTAATACATAAGCCGATGATAAATTCAAAAACCACAAGAACGCCACGCCTTGAGCGTTCGCAGGCAAGGATAAGGCCGCGCGGGTCTGAAAGTTTGGCGCGGACAAGGTAGGAATGAAACCGACTGATATCTCGGCGCCCGACTATTTCCATAAAGTGGTCGACTGCCAATGGGCCTGCCCCGCACATACGCCCGTTCCAGAATACATCCGCTTGATCGCCGAGGGCCGCTATAGCGACGCCTACATGATCAATTGGAGATCGAACGTGTTTCCGGGAATTCTCGGCCGCACCTGCGATCGCCCATGCGAGCCGGCGTGCCGCCGCGGCCGCGTCGAGGAAACGCCAGTCGCGATCTGCCGGCTCAAGCGCGTCGCCGCCGACTTCAAGGACGACGTCAAGGGCCGCATGCCGCGTCCGTCGCCGAAGAACGGCAAGCGCATCGCAATCGTCGGCGGCGGTCCCGCTTCGCTCACGGTGGCGCGCGACCTCGCGCCGCTCGGCTACCACTGCATCGTGTTCGATCAGGACCCGAAGGCGGGCGGCATGATGCGGACGCAGATTCCGAAATTCCGCCTGCCGGATTCGGTGATCGACGAGGAAACCGACTACATCCTCGATCTCGGCATCGAGTTCAGAGGCGGCACAGCGCATCGACAGCCTGAAGAAGCTGCTGTCCGAAAACTACGACGCGATCTTCGTCGGCTCCGGCGCGCCGCGCGGCCGCGAGCTCGACATCCCCGGCCGCAAGGAAGCGGCAAGCCATATCCACATCGGCATCGACTGGCTCTCCAGCGTCTCGTTCGGCCACATCGACAAGATCGGCAAGCGCGTGATCGTGCTCGGCGGCGGCAATACCGCGATGGATTGCTGCCGCACCGCGCGCCGTCTCGGCGGCGAGGACGTCAAGGTGATCGTGCGTTCCGGCTTCGAGGAGATGAAGGCAAGCCCCTGGGAAAAAGAAGACGCCATGCATGAGGACATTCCGATCCTCAATTTCATGGTGCCCGATCGCCTTCACCCACGACAACGGCAAGCTCACCGGCGTCACCTTCCAGAAGGTGAAGGCCGAATACGACGCGAAGGGCCGGCGCAATCTGGTGCCCACCGGCGAGCCCGACCAGACCATTGCCTGCGACGACGTGCTGGTCGCGGTCGGCCAGGAGAACGCGTTCCCCTGGATCGAGCGCGATTGCGGCATCGAATTCGACAAATGGAACATGCCCAAGGTCGATGCCAAGACCATGGGCTCGACCCATCCGAAGGTGTTCTTCGGCGGCGACGCCGCGTTCGGCCCGAAGAACATCATCTGGGCGGTGGCGCATGGCCACGACGCCGCGCTTTCGATCCACAAGCTCATCTCCGGCGAGGACATCAACGAGCGGCCGCTTCCCGAAGTGCACGTCTCGTCGCAGAAGATGGGCATCCACGAATGGAGCTATGACAACGACGTCTCCGACGACAAGCGCTTCAAGGTGCCGCATCGCGACAAGGTGATCGCGCTGAAGGATATCCGCGCCGAGGTCGAACTCGGCTACGACGTCAAGCTTGCGCTCGGCGAGGCGCGGCGCTGCCTGAACTGCGATATCCAGACGGTGTTCTCGGCGCCGCTCTGCATCGAGTGCGACGCCTGCGTCGACATCTGCCCGATGGATTGCATCACCTTTACGGAAAACGGCGAGGAAGCCGATCTGCGGGCGCGGCTGAAGGCGCCCTCGCTGCATCCGGACCAGGACCTCTATGTCGCCGACGGCCTCAAGACCGGGCGCGTGATGGTCAAGGACGAAGACGTCTGCCTGCATTGCGGCCTGTGCGCCGAACGTTGTCCCACCGGCGCCTGGGACATGCAGAAATATCTCATCGACATGACTCACGCAGGAACATCATGCCCGTCCAAAGCCCGATCAGCAGCGTAAACGACTTCGTCGTCCGCTTCGCCAACGTCAACGGCTCGGGCTCGGCGAGCGCCAACGAGCTGTTCGCCCGCTCGATCCTGCGCCACGGCGTGCCGGTCAGCCCGCGCAACATCTTCCCCTCCAACATTCAGGGCCTGCCGACCTGGTACGAGGTGCGGGTGACCGAGGACGGCCATCTCGGCGCGCGCGGCGGCGTCGACATGATGGTGGCGATGAACCCGCAGACCTGGGACAAGGACCTCGCCTCGATCGAGCCCGGCGGTTATCTGTTCTACAATTCGACCAAGCCGATGCCGTCGTCGAAATTCCGCACCGACATCACCGTGATCGGCGTGCCGCTGACCGCGATCACCAATTCGACCTATACCGATCCGCGCCAGCGCCAGCTGTTCAAGAACATCATCTATCTCGGCGCGCTGTGCGCGCTGCTCGACATGGACCCGAAGCTGATCGAGCAATTGATCGGCGAGCAATACAAGGGCAAGGAAAAGCTCCTGTCCTCGAACGTCCACGCGCTGCATCTCGGCCGCGACTGGGCGCTGCAGAACCTCAAATGCCCGATCGGCCTGCGCGTCAAGAAGGCCGACAAGGTCGGCGACCGCATCTTCATCGAGGGCAACAGCGCGGCTGCGCTTGGCGCGGTCTATGGCGGCGCCACCGTCTGCGCCTGGTATCCGATCACGCCGTCATCCTCGCTGGCGGACGCCTTTGCGAGCCACTGCAAGAAGCTGCGGCACGATCCCGCGACCGGCAAGGCCAAATACGCCATCGTCCAGGGCGAGGACGAACTCGCCTCGATCGGCATCGTGATCGGCGCGTCATGGAACGGCGCGCGCGCCTTCACCGCGACCTCCGGCCCCGGCATCTCGCTGATGCAGGAATTCATCGGCCTGTCCTACTTCGCCGAGATTCCGGCCGTGATCATGAACGTGCAGCGCGCAGGCCCCTCGACCGGCATGCCGACCCGCACCCAGCAATGCGACATTCTCGCCTGCGCCTATGCCTCCCACGGCGACACCAAGCATGTGCTGCTGTTCCCGGAAGACCCGGCCGAGGCATTCGAATTCGCCGCACAGGCCTTCGACCTCGCCGAGCGGCTGCAGACCACGATTTTCGTGATGCTCGATCTCGATATCGGCATGAACCACCGGCTCTCCCGCCCGCTGAAGTGGGACGATGCCCGCCAATACGACCGCGGCAAGGTGATGACGGCGGAGATGCTGGACGAAGGCCGCGACTTCGGCCGCTATCTCGACGTCGACGGCGACGGCATCCCCTACCGCACCTATCCCGGCACCCACCCGACCAAGGGCTCGTACTTCACCCGCGGCACCTCGCGCGACCGCTACGCGCGCTACTCGGAGGAAGGTTCGGTCTACGCCGACAACATGCAGCGCCTGGTGCGCAAATTCGAGACCGCCCAGGACATGGTGCCGCGGCCGTTGCAGGCCAATGCCGCCAAGCCGACCAAATACGGCGTGCTCTATTTCGGCTCGACCGCGCCCGCGATGGACGAGGCGATCCAGCTGCTGGAGGCGCGCGGGCATCAACTCGATCGCATGCGCATCCGCGCCTTCCCGTTCCATTCCTCGCGTCGCAAGCTTCATCGCCGACCACGATTTCGTCTACGTGGTCGAGCAGAACCGCGACGCCCAGCTTCGTTCGCTGATCGTCAACGAGAACGGCATCGATCCGGTTCGGCTGGTGCCGATCCGCCATTATGACGGCACGCCGATCACCGCCCGCTTCATCGCCGGTGCCATCGGCGACCACCAGGATCAGCTCAAACTGACCCCGCTGCGCAAGGTAAAGTCATGACCTATATCGCCAAGCCGAAATTCCATCATCCGGGCTTGCCCAAGAACAGCCTCGGCTACACGCACCGGGACTACGAGGGCAAGATTTCGACGCTGTGCGCCGGCTGCGGCCATGACTCGATCACGGCATCGATCATCGAGGCCTGCTACGAGCTGTCGATCGAGCCGCATCGCGTCGCCAAGATTTCCGGCATCGGCTGCTCCTCGAAAACCCCCGATTACTTCCTCGGCAATTCGCACGGCTTCAATTCGGTGCACGGCCGCATGCCGTCGGTCTTGACCGGCGCCAACCTCGCCAACCGCGATCTGATCTATCTCGGCGTCTCCGGCGACGGCAATTCCGCATCCATCGGCTTCGGCCAGTTCGCCCATTCGATCCGGCGCGGCGTCAACATGACCTATATCGTCGAGAACAACGGCGTCTACGGCCTCACCAAGGGCCAGTTCTCGGCCACCGCCGACCGCGGCTCGAAGTCGAAGAAGGGCGTGATGAACACCGACAACGCCGTCGATCTGGTGGCGATCGCGCTTCAGCTCGGCGCGAGCTTCGTGGCACGCAGCTTCTCCGGCGACAAGACCCAGCTGGTGCCTCTGATCGCGGCCGCGATCGAGCACAAGGGCGCGGCGTTCATCGACGTCATCAGCCCCTGCATCGCCTTCAACAACCATGCCGGCTCGACCAAGAGCTTCGACTATGTGCGCGAGCACAATGACGCGGTGAACCGCCTCGACGTCCTCACCGGCCGCGAACCGATCTCGGTCGATTACGCGCCGGGCACGGTGCAGGTGGTCGAACAGCACGACGGCAGCAAGATCGCGCTGCGCAAGATCGACGCCGATTACGATCCGCACGACCGCGTCGGCGCGATGTCCTTCCTGCAAAGGCACGCCGCCAAGGGCCAGATCGTCACCGGCCTGCTTTATGTCGATCCCGAGGCGGAAGACCTGCACACCCACCTCAACACGGTGGAGAGCCCGCTCAACACGCTCGAGGCCGACGCACTCTGCCCCGGCTCCGCCGCGCTGGATAAGATCAACGCCAGCCTGCGCTAGATCCGTTCGATCGTAGCGCCTGTGCCAGCGGCAAAACCCGCCGCTCCGCCAACTTTCTCGCTCATGAAAACGGCTGGACCGTAAGGCCCAGCCGCGGCACGCATTCAGTCAATTATTCAAATGTTGGGCCAGCACTTCTTGCGCTCGGGCCCAAGGTGGTATCCGGGAGGACAAGCCCGGCCGTCGTACATCGGGTGGCACGCGCCGCCCGGGCCGCGCCAAAAGCCTCGCCCGCAACCCTCCGCAACCTTGATCACCGGGCTCGTGGAAACGCCCACGGGCACGGGAGTGACGGCGGCACCGGCGGCGGTGGCAAGACCAAATACCAGCGCTGAACTGATAAAGAATGTCCGAATCATTCGCGTTCCTCTCCTGATTGAACTAAGTCGCAATGATTTACCGATCGAGCCGGAAAATCGCCGCGACCGTAACATTCGGCCAATGAACGGCAAATGAAACGTCTCTCCCACGGGCGGTGTTCCAGTGTTTCTTGCCCGCAACAATTGACCCTCTCCTGCGCACCGGGTGCGAAAACCGGCGGACAGCGCGCGCAAAAGGGCAACATCAGCCCGCGCTAAATCGATTCGATCGTGGCGCGCAGGCTTGTCGCAATACAAGCGGCGGGGCCTATCCGGCTGAACCGGCACCACCGTTTTTCGGCGTCTTTGCGGCTGAATAATAGGCCATGCAGGTGTCCAACAGCGTGTCGAAGTCCACCGTCAATCCGCTGGCCGTGATGGATACGCCGTCGAAACCCAGCGCCTTGTTTGCGGCCATCCACGCCTGTTTCCCCTTTGTGGTGAAGAGCTGCTGTTCCAGGACGGGGCTTATTTTCAGCAAGACAAACTTTTGCCGGCGAATTTCACGGGCCGCGATATCCTCGACCAACCCCCACGGGATCAGGTCGTTCACCACGCGCGTATCGCGAATGCCCTGGCGGCCGATGAACACGACCGGGCCTTTGGCAGTCATAAGCCTCCAGATGATCACAAGGGTCGCAAAGCCAAAGAACGCGAGGCCCGCATAGCCGACCAGCTCGTAAAAGCCATTGATCCGATTTGAAGCAAACCAGTTGAAGGCAAGGCTGGCGCTCGCCAGCGTCATCAAGATCCCAAGACCGACCAGGCGCAACATGCGCAGGGTCGAATAGCCGATCTCGACGCCTTCCGGTGATTGGGGATTCATGACGACCTCGGTGAAATCGTGACTCTCGAATGGTTCCGCATTTTCGCGAAACCATCCCTCAGTTCTCCTTACCAGCGCGGCATCCAAGCCAATGTGACGCCGCTCACGCCGCTTCAGCTCGCCCGCCGCACAAAGCTCGCATTGAGGTCCTTTACCGTGCGCGCGCCGCATTGCTGCATGGCCGCGCGCGTTTCGGTGCGCACGATCTCCAGTATCCGCTCCACGCCTTCCTGGCCGAAGGCGCCCAGCCCCCAGAGATAAGGCCGGCCGATCCCGACCGCCTGCGCGCCCATCGCGAGCGCCTTGACGGCATCGGTGCCGCGGCGGAATCCGCTGTCGACCACGACGACCATTCGTCCCCTCACGGCCGCGATGATTTCCGGCAGCGCGTCGATGGTGGAGCGGCCGTTGTCTTCGCCGCGGCCGCCGTGATTGGAAACGAGAATGCCGTCGATTCCGTTTCGCGCCGCAAGATCCGCATCCTCAGCCGTGACGATGCCCTTGAGCATGATCTTCATGCGCGTGACGTCGCGCATGCGTTTGACGGTATCCCAATTCAGGTTGGAGGACTCCCCGCCCCCCTTGATACCACTGAGGTCGATGCCATCGTAGTTGTGGCGCCGCAGAGCACGAGCGGCAAAACTGCTGCGGTCGTGGCAGCCTGAGCAATCGCGCGTATCGGTGCGCCTCAACCGGAAAAAGGTTTCCTGGTTGCGGCGCGCGATGCGGTCGACCGCCACCATCATGACCGGACAGCCGGCGCCGTCGGCGCGCTTGATCAGCGCCTGAGCCACGTCCCAGCTTGGAGAAGCATAAAGCTGGAACCAGATCGGCGCCCCACGCGCCTTGGTGACGTCCTCGACGGAGAAATTCGAGGACGTCGAAAGAACTTGCAGGTGATTACCGGCGCGCGCGGCGCGCGCCACGGCTAGTTCGCCATCGGGATGAAAGAACTGGTTGGCACCGGTCGGGCATACGAAAATCGGCGAATCATACTTCGTGCCGAACAGCTCGATCGAGGTGTCGACTTTGGAGACGTCATTGAGACGGTGCGGCATGAGCTGGAATTTGAGAAAATCCTCGCGGTTGGCACGCAGCGTGACCTCATCGTCGATACCGGAGGCCATATAACCGAAATGCGCCGGCGGTACGTTCTTGTGGGCGACCGGCTCGAAATCGAACACGTTGATCGCGTCCTTTGGACTATTGATCAATTCGCCGCTGCCCGGCGGCGCCCAGATCATCGGATCGGGCAATTTGGACGGCGCTTCCATCCCGAAGGCCCCCGGCGCCCCGGAAGCCAACAGCGGGCTTGCCGCCAGGTATTGCAGAAAACGGCGGCGGCTGGCGACGCGAACGATCGACGACGTCATTGAAGTATCCTCCCCTGCGACTGTTCTTTTTGTGGGCGTAACGATAGCAGCCGCAAGGATCGCTCGAAAGGCTCCACCGATGCCCGGGCGGGCCTGCCATGCATACCCGTTTTCGCGAGCGGCGCGTTTCTCGGATCTCCGCGCGCAAGGGGCGAAAAACGTCCGGACACGGCGAACCGGCGGCTTCTTGAGCGGATCGATATGCCGGCAAAAACGTTGTTCTGGGCGGGAGTACGCATAATCCCGTCACCAGCGCAGCCTAAGGCTTGTTGACAATCCGCCGTTAGGCCAGAGAAGGTTGCGGCCAGGCCGATACGGACCCGCTCGAACAGAAACAAGGCATCATGAACAATCCCGTCAAAGCACTCGAAAACCACGGCCAAGCGGTCTGGCTGGACTTCCTCGCCCGAGGCTTCGTCGCCAAGGGCGAGCTGAAAAAGCTGATCGACACCGATGGCGTCAAGGGCGTGACGTCCAATCCGTCGATCTTCGAAAAGGCGATCGGCAGCTCGGCCGAATATGATGGCGCGATCGGCAGTGCCTTAAAAAAGGGCGATCGCCCGGTCGCCGATCTGTTCGAGCATTTGGCGGTCGAGGACATCCAGCGCGCCGCCGACGTGCTGCGCCCGGTCTATGACCGGCTGAAGGGCGAGGACGGATTCGTCAGCCTCGAAGTATCGCCCTATCTCGCGATGGATAGCGAAGGCACGATCGCAGAAGCGAAGCGGCTCTGGAAGGACGTCCGGCGCAAGAACCTGATGATCAAGGTGCCGGCGACGCCGGAAGGCCTGCCCGCGATCGAACATCTGACCGGCGAAGGCATCAGCATCAATATCACGTTATTATTCTCGCAAAAAGTCTATGTGCAGGTCGCGGAGGCCTATCTCGCTGGGCTTGAAAAATACGTCGCCGGTGGCGGCGATCCCTCGCATGTCGCGAGCGTTGCGAGCTTCTTCGTCAGCCGGATCGACAGCGCGGTCGACAAGCAGCTCGACGAGAAGATCGCGCGCGCCAACGACCCAAGCGAAAAGGAACGGCTGGCCGCGCTCAAGGGCAAGGTCGCGATCGCGAACGCAAAGCTCGCCTATCAGGAATACAAGCGCCTGTTCTCGGGCGCGAGGTGGGAAAAGCTTGCGGCCAAGGGCGCAAAGCCTCAGCGGCTATTGTGGGCCTCGACCGGCACCAAGAACAAGGACTATAGCGACGTGCTCTATGTCGAGGAGCTGATCGGCCCCAATACCGTCAACACCGTGCCGCCGGCGACGCTCGACGCCTTCCGCGACCATGGCAAGCTGCGCGATAGCCTCGAAGAGAACGTCGAGGGCGCACGACGCGTGCTTGCCGAACTCGAAAAATCCGGCATCTCACTCGATGCGATCACGGCCGAACTCGTCAAGGACGGCGTCAAGCTGTTCGCCGACGCCGCCGACAAGCTCTACGGCGCCGTGGCGCACAAGCGCGCCACCGTGCTGGGCGACCGGCATCGACGCCCAGAAGCTCGCGCTCGGCGCGGGGATCGAAAAGGCGGTCGAAAAGCGCACCGAGGAGTGGCGCGCGGCGGCCAAAATCCGGCGGCTATGGCAAAAGGACAAATCGGTCTGGACCGGCGACGACGAGCACAAATGGCTGGGGTGGCTGAACAGCGCGGCCAAGGCCGACGTCGCCGACTACGAAGACTATGCGCAGCGGGTGAAGAGGTCAGAATTTCTCCGACGCCGTCGTGCTCGGCATGGGCGGATCGAGCCTCGGGCCCGAAGTGCTGGCGGAAACCTTTCCGAAGAAATCCGGCTTCCCCAAACTGCACGTGCTGGATTCCACCGATCCCGCGCAGGTGCGCGCGATGGAAAAGGCGGTCGATCTCGTCGAAGACGCTTTTCATCGTCTCCAGCAAATCCGGCGGCACCACCGAGCCGAACGTGATGAAGGATTATTTCTTCGCCCGCGTCGTCGAGACCATCGGCGTCGAAAAGGCCGGCCACCGGTTCATCGCGGTCACCGATCCCGGCTCGTCACTGGAGAAGACCGCAACCAAGCAGGGATTCGCGCGCATTTTCCATGGCGACCCCGCCATCGGCGGCCGTTACTCCGTGCTGTCGCCGTTCGGTCTGGTGCCGGCCGCGACCGCCGGCATCGACGTTCGCGCCCTCATCAGGCATGCGCTTGCGATGATGCGCTCCTGCGGGCCGGATGTGCCGCCGCATGAAAATCCCGGCGTGCAGCTCGGCCTTGCCATGGGACTTGCGGGTCTCGAAGGCCGCGACAAGGTGACAATAACCTCCTCCCGAGAAGATTTCGGATTTCGGCGCCTGGGCCGAACAACTGATCGCCGAATCCACCGGCAAGGACGGCAAGGGCCTGATTCCGATCGACGGCGAAGCGTTGGGCGATCCGGCGCAGTATGGCAGCGACCGGTTCTTCATCGATCTGCGTACCGAAAGCGAGGCCGACGCCGACGCACGAGGCGAAGCTTGCCGCACTGGAGACAGGTCGGACATCCCGTGGTCCGCATCGTCATGAAATCGATCGAACATATCGGCCAGGAATTCTTCCGCTTCGAGATGGCAACCGCGGTCGCAGGCGCCGTGCTCGGCATCAATCCGTTCAACCAGCCCGACGTCGAGGCCGCCAAGATCAAGACCCGTGAGCTGACCGCGGCATTCGAGAAATCCGGCGCGCTGCCGGCCGAAGCGCCGGTCATGTCGACGGTTGAGGCCGATCTCTATACCGACGAGAAGAATGCCGCCGACCTGCGCAAGGCGGGCGCCGATGGCGACCTCGGCTCGTGGCTGAAAGCCCATCTCTCGCGCGCCCATGCCGACGATTACGTGGCGCTGCTCGCCTATATCGAACGCAACGCCGCGCATATCGGCGCCCTGCAAGACATGCGGCTTGCGGTGCGCGACAATCGCCACGTCGCGACCTGCGCCGAATTCGGCCCGCGATTCCTGCATTCGACTGGCCAGGCCTACAAGGGCGGACCCGACAACGGCGTCTTCCTGCAGATCACGTCCGATGATGCCAGGGATCTGCCGGTGCCGGGCCAGAAAGCGAGCTTCGGCGTGATCAAGGCGGCGCAGGCGCGCGGCGATTTCGACGTGCTGACCGAGCGCGGCCGTCGCGCGCTGCGCGTGCATCTGAAGGGCGATCTGGAAGCCGGCCTGAAGGCGCTCGATACCGCAATCAGATATGCACTGAACTAGGAAAGCAAAAATGCAGCTCGGCATGATCGGCTTGGGGCGGATGGGCGGCAATATCGTCCGCCGGCTGATGCGGCACGGACATTCGACCGTCGTCTACGACAAGGACCCCAAGGCGGTCGCCGCGATCGCAGCCGACGGCGCGCTCGGCACTGGTGCGCTGGAGGATTTCGTCAAGAAGCTGGACAAGCCGCGTACCGCCTGGGTGATGCTGCCCGCCGGCAAGATCACCGAAGCCACCATCGATGCGCTGGCAAAACTGATGGACAAGGACGACGTCATCATCGACGGCGGCAACACGTTCTGGCAGGACGACGTGCGCCGCGGCAAGGCGCTGAAGGAGCGCGGCATCCATTACATCGACGTCGGCACCTCCGGCGGCGTCTGGGGCATCGAGCGCGGCTATTGCATGATGATCGGCGGCGACAAGAGCGGTGGTCGACCGCCTCGATCCGATCTTCGCGGCGCTGGCGCCGGGCATCGGCGACATCCCGCGCACGGAAGGACGCGAGGGGCGCGATCCGCGCATCGAGCAGGGCTATATCCACGCCGGCCCGGTCGGCGCCGGGCATTTCGTCAAGATGGTCCATAACGGCATCGAATACGGCCTGATGCAGGCCTATGCCGAAGGTTTTGATATCCTGAAGAACGCCAATATCGAAGCGCTGCCGGCGGACCATCGCTTCGACCTCGACATTGCCGACATCGCTGAGGTGTGGCGGCGCGGCAGCGTGATCCCCTCCTGGCTGCTCGATCTCACCGCGTCAGCACTGGCCAAAAATCCGACGCTGGAGACCTATTCGGGCTTTGTGGAAGATTCCGGCGAAGGCCGCTGGACCGTGAACGCCGCGATCGACGAGGCGGTTCCGGCCGAGGTCCTGACCGCGGCATTGTTCGCGCGCTTTCGCTCGCGCAAGGAACATACCTTCGCCGAAAAAATTCTCTCCGCGATGCGCGCCGGTTTCGGCGGCCACAAGGAACCGAAAGCACCTGGTTTGAAGGCCTAAAGACAGATGACGAATACGCACGCAAGACAAAAAAAGCCCGACCCTTGCGCCTTCGTGATCTTCGGCGTCACCGGCGACCTGACGCACCGGCTGGTTATCCCCGCGCTCTATAATCTCGCCGCGGCCGATCTGTTGCCCGAAAAATTCTGCGTGGTCGGCATCGCCCGCAAGGGCATGTCAAGCGACGCATTGCGCGACAGCCTGATGAAGGGCTTGCGCCAATTCGCGACCCGCCCGGTAGACGATGCGATCGCCACGGCGTCTTCTGGAATGCGTCACCAGCATCGAGGCCGATCCGAAGGACCCGGCCTCGTTCGATGCGATGCGCGCACGGCTGGAGCGGCTGGAGACGAACCGCTCGACCGGCGGCAACCGCCTGTTCTATCTGGCGACGCCACCCACCGCCTTTGCCCCGATCAGCCAAGCGAACTCGGCCGCACCGGCATGCTGAAGGAAGAGAACGGCGCCTGGCGGCGGCTGGTGGTGGAAAAGCCGTTCGGCACCGACCTTGCCTCCGCCAAGGCGCTGAACGACGAATTGCTGAAAATCCTCGACCGAACACCAGATCTACCGGATCGATCATTACCTCGGCAAGGAAACGGTGCAGAACATCCTGGTGCTGCGCTTCGCCAACGGCATGTTCGAGCCGATCTGGAACCGCAATCACATCGACCATGTGCAGATCACGGTCGATGAAAAGATCGGCGTCGGCCATCGCGGCAGCTTCTACGACGCCACCGGCGCGCTGCGCGACATGGTGCCGAACCATCTGTTTCAACTGCTCTCGCTGGTCGCGATGGAGCCGCCGGCGAAATTCGACGCGCATGCGGTGCGCTCGGAAAAGGCCGAGGTGCTGGCGGCGATCCAGACCCAGAGCGAGGCGGAGGCGTTGCAAAATTCCGTTCGCGGCCAGTATCAGGGCGGCAAGATCGGCGACACCGAGATATCGGACTATCGCAGGACGGAAGACGTCAAACCCGGCAGCACCACCGAAACCTATGCCGCGCTGAAGCTTGCCATCGACAACTGGCGCTGGGCCGGCGTTCCCTTTTATCTGCGCACCGGCAAGGCGCTCGGCCTCAAGCGCACGGAAGTGGCGATCAAGTTCAAGCAGGCGCCGTTTGCGATGTTCAGCAATACGCCGGTGGACTCGCTTGCCGCAGAATTACCTTGTGATCGGCGTCGAGCCGACCGAAGGCATCGCGCTGCAATTCAACACCAAGGTGCCGGGCCAGACGATGACGATCGACGGCGTCGAGATGAAGTTCCGCTACAAGGATTATTTCAAGGCCGAGCCTGCGACCGGTTACGAGACGCTGATCTACGACTGCATGATCGGCGACAATATCCTGTTTCAGCGCGCCGACAGCGTGGAGGCCGGCTGGCAGGCGGTGCAGCCGTTCCTCGACGCCTGGAAGAAGGCGGGCGCCAGGGGGCTCGAAAACTACAAGGCCGGCAGCGAAGGCCCGGCGGCGGCCGAAGAGCTGCTCAGGCGCGACGGCCGCAGCTGGCGCAGGCTGGGCTAGGCCGGATGCCGCCGCCGGACCATCTTCACCGCATTGCAGTCAGTGACGCGGCCGCGCTGGCGATCGCCGCCGCGGAGCGGCTGATGGCGAGGATCGACGCGAATCATGATCGCTCGGCGATTTGCCTGACCGGCGGTTCAAGCCCCAAAGCAGCTTTATCAATTGCTTGCGACTGATCCGTATCGCGGCCGGATTCCCTGGGGCCGCGTGCATTGGTTCATCGGTGACGAGCGCTTCGTCCCCGCCGGCGATCCCCTCAACAATATGGGCATGGCGCGGCAGACCTTTCTCGATCGTTTCGCGCCGCCCGCCAATATTCATCCGATCCCCACCGACACAGCCGACGCTCGACAAAGCGGCACGCCGCTACGAGCGCGAGCTGCAATCATTCTACGGCACGCGCGAGCTCGACCCGGTGCGGCCGCTGTTCGATGTCGTCCTGATGGGCGTCGGACCGGACGGTCATACCGCATCGCTATTTCCGAACGACCCGGCTTTCGAGGAGACGAGCCGCTGGGTGGTCGGCGTGCCCAGGGCACATGTCGAGCCGTTCGTGGCCAGGGTGACGCTGACCTTGCCGGCGCTTTCCTCCTGCCACGAAATGCTGTTCGAGGTCGCTGGGGCGGAAAAGCGCGCGATTCTCGACGCGGCTTCTGGCGGGCGAAAACCTGCCGGCGAACCGTGCGCGCTCGATCGGCGATACCGTCCTGCTGGTGGACAATGCCGCTTCGGTGGAGAATCTTCGTGAAAGAAACGGCATCCACCTCACCCTGCGCCCTGATCGTGATGGGCGTGTCCGGCTCGGGCAAGAGTACGATCGCGGCAAAGCTCGCCGAGCGGCTTGGCTGGACGTTCGAGGACGGCGACCGGTTTCACCCCGCAAGCAACGTCGCCAAGATGAGCGCCGGTCATCCCCTCACCGACGAGGACCGCTGGCCCTGGCTGCGGGCGATTGCCGACGAGATCGACAGGGTCTGCCGGGCCGGTGCCCATGTCGTGATCGCCTGCTCTGCGTTGAAGCGCGTCTATCGCGACCTGCTCGTCCACGGCCGCAACGACGTGCGGATCGTCTTTCTCAGTGGCACGCAAGCTCTGATCGCGGACCGGCTGGCCCGGCGCAAGGGCCATTTCATGCCGCCGGGGCTGCTCGACAGCCAGTTCAAGACGCTGGAGCCCCCCGAGCCGGACGAAAGCCCCATCACCGTGTCGATCGATGCTTCGGTCGATGCGATCGTCGACGATATCCTCCGTCACCTCGGCGGCCGAGGCTCCCTGCAGGAACCGCACATGACCCGCATCGCGCTTGTCGTCTCCGACGTCGATGGCACGCTCCTGACCAAAGACAAAACGCTGACCGAGGCCGCGACGGCCGCCGTTCGGCGGCTGCACGAGGCCGGCATCGGCTTCACCATCACCTCGAGCCGCCCGACCATCGGCATGCGGTTTCTGATCGAACCGCTGCGGATCACGCTGCCGTTCGGCGCATTCAACGGCAGTTGCATCGTCGATCCGCAGCTCAATCCGATCGAACAGCATCTGATTCCGGCGCCCACAGCGCGACGCTGCGTCGATCTGCTGGCGGAATTCGGCACCGATATCTGGCTGTTCACCAACGATCTCTGGCTCGCCCGCGACGAAGGCGGCCCCTATGTCTCGCTCGAAAAGCGCGCCATCAGGGCCGATCCAGCCATCGTTGCGGATTTCGCCCCTTACCTCACTTCGGCCTGCAAGATCGTCGGCGCCAGCGCCGATCCAGCGCTGCTGCAACGTTGTGAGGCCGCGATGCAGGAGGCGATTGGAATGGAGGCAACCGCGGTGCGCTCCCAAAGCTATTATCTCGACGTCACCCCGCCCGGCCGCAACAAGGGCACGTTCGTGCAGGCGATGGCCCGGCGTCTGGGTATCTCGACAGACGCCATCGCCACCATCGGTGACATGCAGAATGATCTCGCGATGTTTGGGACCAGCGGCATCTCGTTCGCCATGGGCAATGCCACCGACGACGTCAAGCAGGCGGCGACCCACGTCACGGCGTCGAACGAGGAGGAAGGTTTCGCCAAGGCGATCGAGATGATTTTGCAGGGTGACATCGAATGACAGACGCCGCGAAGGGTCTCGGTTGATCCATGTCAACAATCGATTGCGCCGACAATGGTTGAAGACAATCGAGGGAAAATGCCGTGATCAAGACAGACAGAAAGGCGCACCTCGTCGGCGGTGGCATCGGTTCACTGGCTGCGGCTGCCTTCATGATTCGTGACGGCGGCCTGCCGGGCGGCAACATCACAATTTACGAAGCCTTGCCGGTGCTGGGTGGAAGCCTCGATGGCGGCGGCGATCACCAGGGCGGTTACACCCTGCGAGGTGGACGCATGCTGACGACGGACAATTTCGAATGCACCTGGGGATTGTTCAAATCGATCCCATCTCTGGTCAATCCGGGCAAGAGCGTGTTCGACGAGACGGTTGCCTTCAACCAAGAGAACAAGTCGCACTCCCGGGCGCGTCTCGTGAACCGAAACCGCGCCATCGTCGACGTCACGTCGATGGGTTTCTCGATGACCGACCGGATGGAACTGCTCAAAGTGATGATGGCGAGAGAGCCGGACCTGGGCACGGACGCCATCTCCGACCGTTTCTCGCCGGAATTCTTTGCGACCACATTCTGGCACATGTGGGCAACGACCTTTGCCTTCCAACCCTGGCACAGCGCGGTCGAATTCAGGCGCTACCTGCACAGGTTCATCAAGGAATTCTCGCGCATTGAAACGCTCGCGGGGGTCAAACGCACGATCTTCAATCAATTCGACTCGCTGGTTCGGCCGCTTCAGGGGTGGCTTGCCGAAAGAGGTGTTAATTTCCAAAGGGACTGTTTTGTCACTGACTTCGATCTGGCTTCCGAGGCTGGGAAGGTCGTCGTCCAGGCGATCAAGGTCAGGCGCGCCGGCAAGCGCGAGATCGAAGCCATCGCGGTAGGCGAGAACGACCTGGTTTTTCTCCAGAACGGCTCCATGACCGACGCATCGAGCTTCGGTTCAATGACGCGCCCTCCTGATCAACTGACAAAGGAGGATAGCGGCGGCTGGACCCTTTGGGAAAAACTCGCCAAAGGCCGTCCGGAATTTGGCAATCCCGCCGCGTTCAACAGCAGCATTCCCGAATCGTTCTGGGAATCATTTGCGGTGACGCTCAGGGACACCGTCTTTTTCGACAAGATCGAGGCCTTCACCGGCAACAAGGCCGGCACCGGTGGCCTGGTCACCTTCAAGGACTCCCGCTGGCTGATGTCGGTCGTCCTGCCGCACCAGCCGCATTTCGTCAATCAGCCCGCGGACGTTCGGGTGTTCTGGGGATACGCACTTCATCCGGATCGGGTCGGCGATTTCGTGGCCAAGCCGATGTCGGAATGTACCGGCGCCGACATTCTCCACGAGATCTGCGGTCACCTCAATTTCGATCGCAAGACATTCGCCAAGGCCATCTGTATTCCCTGCCGCATGCCCTACATCACCAGCATGTTCATGCCGCGTGCGCCGACTGACCGACCGTTACCGGTACCCAAATCGTCGAAGAATCTGGCCTTCGTCAGCCAGTTCGTTGAAATTCCGGAGGATGTCGTGTTCACGGTCGAATATTCGGTCCGGGTCGCCCAGATGGCGGTCTATGAACTGCTCGGGATCGACCGGCAAATTCCGCCGATCCTGCATCACGACAAGTCGCTGGAAGTCAATTTTGAAGCCGTCATCAAGGCGTTCAAATGAGACACGTCCGTCGGTAGCTGCCTCAGGCTGACTTCGATCTCCGCACCATTGGCTTCTCGCTGGTCCTCTTTGCATCGCTGAGGTTATGGGCGGTGTTGATCAGCGCGATATGCGTCAGCGCCTGCGGGAAATTACCGGTCTGGCGACCCTCCCCGGAATCGAATTCCTCCGCCAGGAGGCCGAGATCGTTGGTCACAGCGACAACGCGGTCGAACAGTTTCTGCGCCTTGTCGATCTCCCCCGCCAATACGCAGGCGTCGGCGAGCCAGAACGTGCAGGCCAGGAACGCGCCCTCGATCGGTTGCGTCTCGTCGGAGATTTCGCGGGGGTCGTGCCGCAGCACGAAACCGTCGCGCATCATGTATTGTTCGATGGCCGCGATGGTGCCGCGGATGCGCGGGTCCGTGGCCGGGAGGAAACCTACCGACGGCAGCAGCAGGAGACTGGCATCGAGGAGGTTAGAGCCGTAGGATTCGACAAATGTGTTCTGTCGCGAATCGAAGCCGTTGTCACAGACGCTGCGGCAGATCTTGTCGCGCAAGACTCGCCAGCGATCAAACGGCGCGTCATGCCCGAACCGCTCGGCGCCCTTGATGGCGCGATCGATCGCAACCCATGTCATTACTTTCGAGAACACGTAGTGCTTGGGAGAATCGCGCCTCTCCCAGATGCCGTGGTCGGGCTTGTCCCAGACTTCCTCTACATGATCAACAATCGTCCGCGCCAGCGCCCAGAATCCCTCGTCGAGCTTCAGCTTCGCCATGCGCGACTGGTAAAAGGCATCGATCAATTCGCCATAAACATCGAGCTGCAATTGGGCGTGGGCAGCGTTGCCGACCCGGACGGGTTTCGCGCCCTCATAGCCGGGCAACCAGCCGGCCTCCCACTCCAGCAGTCGGCGCTGGCCCATGATGCCGTACATGATCTGCATTTCTGCCGGCGATCCCGCCACCGCGCGCAACAGCCAATTATGCCAGGCTGAAGCTTCTTCGGTGTAGCCCGAATTCATCAGTGCCAGCAGCGTAAAGGTCGCGTCGCGCAGCCAGCAAAAACGGTAGTCCCAGTTCCGGCGGCCACCGAGTTTCTCCGGAAGCGAGGTGGTGGGCGCGGCGACGATGCCGCCGGTCGGCGCATAGGTCAGCGCCTTCAGCGTGATCAGCGAGCGCATCACGAGGTCACGGCTCTCGCCCTGATAGGTACAATGACTGCACCAGTCGGTCCAGAAATCCTCGGTATTCTGCAGCGCCTGCGCCGGATCGATCGGCCTTGGCAGCGGCAGATGCGAGGGACCGTAGGTAAGCACAAACGGAACGGCCTCTCCCTCCCTTACCTCGAATTCGGCGACCGTCGTCATATCCTTGCCGCGCATCGCAACCGGCGTTCGCAGCACCGTCATGTCCGGCCCGCAGATCGCGAGCAGCGCGCCGTCCTCGGTACGCTTGACCCAGGGTATATCCACGCCGAAGCCGAAGCGGATCACGAGCTCCATCCGCATCTTGATCTTGCCTGAGATGCCGCGCACCAGGCGGACGACATCGGAGGCGTCGCCGCGCGGCGGCATGAAATCGATGACGGCGACGGTACCGCCAGCGGTCTCGAACCGCGTCTCCAGGATCAGCGTATTGTCCCAATAGCGGCGCGAGGTGCGAGTGATTTCTTCGGCGGGCGCAATCAGCCATCGGCCATTCTTGCGCGTGCCGAGAAGGCTGGCGAAACACGCATCGGAGTCGAAGGCGGGCCAGCACAGCCAGTCGATCGAGCCGTCGCGGCCGACGAGAGCCGCCGTTTCGCAGTCGCCGATCAATCCATAATCTTCTATTCGGCTGGACATATTCTCCACCGGCTCAAATACGGCGCTTCACGCCATGGCGCGCGCCCTCTCACCCGTCGCGCTTTTGAGCGCAGCAACATCGATCGCCGCCGCAATTCCCTCGATCGCAATCGGCAGCCGCTGCCGCCAGTTCGGATGCTCGTTCACGGTGCCGGGAATATTGGGCTGGTCGACCACGCCGAGCAGATCCTCCAGCGAGATCGCAAGCAGGCGCGACCTGGTTTTCGCCAGAAAGCCAGCCACCGCATAGAGATCGTGACGGTCGATGGCGTGATGACGCAGCCTGTCGCTGAGCATGGTGAGCGCGTGCCAGCGGGCGTCATCACTTTCGCCGGGATCGATCCCCAGCGAGCGTTTCAGCTTGAGATCGCTGAAGGAGCGCCAGCCGGCATAGGTCGACAGATCATGAGTGTTGAAGGTGACGAGCGCATTCGGCGCGTAATAATCGACGTCGCGAAACGCGCCGCGGTCGTCGCGCTCGAACATCATCACCTGATAGGACCAGATGCCCCAATCGGCCATCTTCTCGCGAAAGCCTTCGGGCACGGTGCCGAGATCCTCGCCGATCACCACGCAAGCGTGCGCCACGCTCTCCTGCGCGGTCGCCGCGAGCAGCGCCTCGAACGGCATTTGCACGTAGACACCATTCTTGGCGGCAAAACCATGCGGCACGAGATAGAGCCGCTTCAAGCCCAGCACGTGATCGAGCCGGATCGCGCCGGCGTAGCGCATCGACGCCCGCAGCATCTCCCGGTATGGCTCGAACGATTGCAATTCGAGGCCGGCGGCATTGAACCCGGCGAGGCCCCAGTTCTGCCCGGCCAGATTGAGCGGATCGGGCGGCGCGCCGACCGCAAGATGCCGGGAGATCGCGGTCTGCTCGTTCCAGGCGTCGAAGCCGTCGGACTGCACCCCGACCGCGACGTCGAGATAGAGGCCGACCTTCATGCCAAGTTTGCCGGCGAGATCCCGGCAGGCACGCAATTGCCGGTCGGCCGTCCATTGCACGAATTCGACGAATTCGATCTCGGCTGCGTCTGCTCCCCGGCGCAATTCGGCGCATTTGGCATCGTCGGGAGTCCGCCAGCCCTCCGGCCACTCCCACCACGGCTTGTTGAATTTGTGCCGCAACACCTCAAAGCAGGCGAAGCGGGACAACGAGCGCGCGCTCGGCTCGAAACGCGTCGAAATCTTCCTTGCGGCCAGCCGCGGCACCCGCCTTGAAATTCTCGAAGGCCGCGCGCAGCGCACGCCATTTCAATTCCGCCACGCCCTTATAGTCGACCAGATGCCCCTCCCTCAGGCGCGCGATGGCGCGCAAGCGCTCAGTGAAGGCTTTTGAGCTGAATTCGGGAATCTTCTCGACGTCGATATAAAGCGCATTCAGAAACAGCCGGCTGTTCGGCGAATAAGGGCTGCAATCGGCCGGCCGGTCGTCGAACAGGGCGTGCAGCGGATTGAGACCGATCCCGTCGGCTCCCAAATGAGCCGCCAACTCGATCAAGGCCTCAAGGTCGGTGAAGTCCCCGATGCCCCAGTTGCGCGCCGAGCGGACGCCATAGAGCTGGACCGCCACCAGCCAGCCGCGGTCGAAATCGCCGCCATAGGCCCTGTGCGGCGAGACGATCAGAGGCACTTCCTCCGAAGACGATGAAGCGTCCGTCAGATACAGCCGGTACGAGCCCTCCGGCAAATCGGCGGGCCAGATGATGGTGCGATCCCCGCTGTCGCCGTTGTGATCGGCGGTGGCGCCCTTGCGATCACCGGTGTCGCCTTTCGCGACAACCCTTTGGCCGGCGACGATCATCCAGTGCACTGGCAGCGAGGCTGCCTCATTGAGCTCGGTCCGCGAAGGCTCGCCGGACCGGATCACCACCGGCTCTTGGAGAAACCGGTAAGGGACCCGCTCCGGCAAGGCATCGAGGATGATCTTGAGGGCCTGGGCATCGGTCACATGGCGGTGACCCTGGCCGTCGACGAATTCGGTCTGGATACCCAGCTCTCTGGCTTTGGTGAAAGGGTCCATGCGGCACGCCATTTGCACACGACGTTACCGTCGCGAATTCCATTGATTTCGGAAGAGGATAGCCTTGTTTAACGCTCAGGCTTCCCCGCCGTTCCCCCGGGAACCAATGGGAGGGGGACGGCTTTCTATATATGTCCCGAGCATCTCCGTTCGCGCAAACGAAATGGGACGTCATTTGCCTACCGACGGCATCACCGTGAACAAACTACCCTCACCGATCGAAAGCGTCGCAGGCGCTTTCATCCGGCTCGAAGTCATCCATAATCCCGCCCTGCTCATCCGCTGTCTGGCATGCGGGGCGCCGCGATGAATCTGATGTCGTCAATCGATACCAAGGAAATGCCGGCCGCCGCGCTGGACGGCGACGAGCTTTGGTACAAGGACGCCATCATCTATCAGCTTCACGTCAAGGCCTTCGCCGACAGCAACAATGACGGCATCGGCGATTTCGCCGGGCTGACCGAAAAGCTGGACTATCTGCAAGACCTCGGGGTCACGGCGCTCTGGCTGCTGCCGTTCTATCCCTCGCCCGGCCGCGACGACGGCTACGACATCGCCGACTATGGCGCCATCAATCCCGATTTCGGTACCATGAAGGATTTTCGGCGCTTCATCGTCGAAGCCAAGCGGCGTGGTTTGCGGGTCATCACCGAACTCGTCATCAACCATACCTCCGACCAGCATGACTGGTTCAAGCGCGCCCGCCGCAGCGACTCGAAATCGAGCGCGCGCAACTGGTATGTCTGGAGCGACACCGACCAGAAATATGCCGGCACGCGCATCATCTTCACCGACACCGAGAAATCCAACTGGACCTGGGACCCCGAGGCCGGGCAGTTCTACTGGCACCGTTTCTTCTCGCATCAGCCGGATCTGAACTTCGACAATCCGCGCGTGGTCAGCGCGATGATCCAGGTGATGAAGCGCTGGCTCGATGCCGGCGTCGACGGCTTCCGTCTCGACGCCATTCCCTATCTGTGCGAGCGCGACGGCACCAACAACGAAAACCTTCCCGAGACGCACGCCGTCATCAAGCGCCTGCGCGCCGAGCTCGACGCCTATGCCAAGGGCAAGGTGCTGCTGGCGGAAGCCAATCAATGGCCGGAGGATGTGCAGGAATATTTCGGCAACGGCGACGAATGCCATATGGCCTATCATTTTCCGCTGATGCCGCGCATCTACATGGCGATCGCGCAGGAAGATCGCTTCCCCATCACCGATATCCTGCGCCAGACCCCGGATATTCCGGCCAACTGCCAGTGGGCGCTGTTCCTGCGCAACCACGACGAACTGACGCTCGAGATGGTCACCGACGTCGAGCGCGATTATTTGTGGTCGACCTACGCCAACGATCCGCGCGCGCGCATCAATGTCGGCATTCGCCGGCGGCTCGCGCCGCTGATGGACAACGACCGGCGCAAGATCGAACTGATGAACTCGCTGCTGCTGTCGTTTCCGGGCACGCCGATCATCTATTACGGCGACGAAATCGGCATGGGCGACAATATCTATCTCGGCGACCGCAACGGCGTGCGCACGCCGATGCAATGGACGCCGGACCGCAATGGCGGCTTCTCCCGCGCCGATCCCGCACGGCTCTACGCCCCCATCATCATGGATTCGGTCTACGGCTATGAAGCCGTCAATGTCGAGGCCCAGTCGCGCAGTCTGTCTTCGCTGCTGAGCGCCAATAAGCGGCTGATTTCGGTGCGCAAGTCGACGCTGGCGTTCGGCCGCGGCAGCATGACGTTCATCCGCCCGGTCAATCGCGCGGTGCTTGCTTATGTCAGGCAGCTGGGCGACGAGGTCATTCTTTGCGTCGCCAATCTCTCGCGATCGGCGCAGGCAACCGAACTCGATCTTTCGGCCTTCAAGGACCGCGTTCCCCTGGAAATGCTCGGCCGCACGCATTTTCCGGCGATCGGCGAACTGCCCTATATGATTACGCTGGCGCCTTACGGCTTCTACTGGTTCCAGCTCCAGGAGCGTGACAAGTCCGACCACGTGGCGCCTTCGGTAGTGCCTGAATTCGAAACCCTGGTCGTGCCGGTGGGGGCAACCTGGGTATCGCTTGCCCGTACCCGCAGCGTGTTCGAGCGCGATGTGTTGCCCGGCCATCTGGCGCGAACCCGCTGGTATCCGCAGCATACGGTATCGGCGATTCACCCCGTTCTGACCTCGGCGATCCCGTTTTGCGATATCGGCGACAACCGGCCATGGCTCGCCTTCTTTGACGCGACCGAGCATGAGACGACGACGCGCTACGTACTGCCGATGCAGATCGAATGGATACGTTTCGATCGCGAACGCTATAATCCCAATGCGCTCGCGGCGACACGCCAGGGCGCGCGCGAGGGCACGTTGCTCGACGTCGCCTCCGACCCCATTTTCATCGCGCTTCTGCTCCGCAATCTTCGCGAGGCCCTGATCATCGAGGAAAACGGCTTGAGCCTCGAATTCAGGCCGACCAGCAAATTCTCTGGCCGGTCCGATCAAGCAGCCCGAACGCATCACCGCCGTCGATGGCGAACCCCTCAGCAGCACCGTGTTGGTGGACAGCGACTACGTCGTCAAGCTTTACCGGAAGCTCGAAACCGGCACCAATCCGGAGATCGAGGTCGGACGATTCCTGACGGAGGTCGCAGGCTTCGCCAACACACCCGCAATGCTCGGCAGCGTCGAACTGGTCGAAGGCGAACGGCGAAGCGCAATCGCCATCGTTCATGCCCAGGTCGGAAATCAGGGTGACGCGTGGACCGTGACGGCAGCCTATCTGGACCGCTTTGTCGACGAACAGCGCCTGTTGGCGGCAAGCGAGCGTCCAGGAGAGAGCGAGGAGCAGATTCCCTATCTGCGTTATGTGTCGCAGATCGGACGGCGTACCGCGGAAATGCACCTCGCCTTCTCGGCCACCAGCGCCCTCACCGACTTCGCACCCGAACCGATCGGACCTAACGATATTCGGCGCTGGGCTCAACAAATCGCCGCGCGTGCCGATCATGTCTTCGATACCTTGCGGCAACGTCGGGATGGCTTCGGCGAGACCGACCGTCTGCTGGTCGATCAACTGCTCGCCGAGCAGGCGACCTGGTGCGATCGGCTGAAGGCACTTCTGCCGGCAGGCGTAGATGGCCTCAATATCCGGCATCACGGCGACTTCCATCTCGCACGAATGCTGATCGTCAAGGACGATATCTTCATTACCGGTTTCGAGGGTGACCCTTGCCAACCGATCGAGGAACGGCGGCGCAAGGCGCCAGCGGCGCGCGACGTCGCCAGCCTGATCCGGTCGATCGACTATTCCGCCCATGCGGCACTCGAGCGTGCCCTCAAGCTGGCGCCCGATGAGCACGGCAAGCTCGGCATGGCGCTAACGGAATGGGTTAACCGTGCCAGCGCGGCCTTCCTTGCCCCCTATCGTGAATCCATGACAAATTCATTGCTCTGGCCGGCGGATCACGGAGCCGCAGACCGGATGCTGGAGTTCTTTTTGCTTGAAAAGATCTTCAACGAGCTGGAATACGAGTTGGCGCAACGGCACGAATGGGTGCGGGTCCCGCTGACCGGAGCGCTTCGATTGTTGTCTCCGCGTACCGACGAGGCCTCATGACCACGCTACCCGCCGAAGCCTACGCGATCCTTGAAGGCCGCCATTCCGATCCCTTTCACTATCTCGGGCCGCATGTCGAGGGCGACAAGAGGGTGGTGCGCGCATTCCTGCCGGACGCATCGAAGGTCGACGCCGTTGTCGAGGATGGCCAGGCGGCTGCGCTGACGCGCATCCACGAGGACGGGCTGTTTGCCGGCATCCTTCCGAACGGCTCCAAATCGTACCAGTTGCGCGCCCGGTTTGGGGAGAACGTGGTCGACCTCGACGATCCCTACCGCTTTCCGCCCGTGCTGACGGATTACGACCTCTATCTCCTCGGCGAAGGCACCCATCAGCGGCTTTACGACAAGCTCGGGGCGCACCCATGCGTGCTGGAGGGCGTCGCGGGCGTGGCGTTTGTCGTACTTGCGCCCAACGCACAACGGGTCAGCGTCATCGGCGATTTCAACTTCTGGAATCCCAGGCGGCATCCGATGCGCGTGCGCGGCCTCGGCTACTGGGAATTGTTCATTCCCCATGCGACGCCCGGCGACCGCTATAAATTCGATATCGTCAGCCGGCAGGGTGACCACTTGCCGCTGAAATCGGATCCGCTTGCCTTTGAAACGGAGATGCGCCCGAGTAACGCGTCGATCATATTCGACGAGGAAGAACTGCCGCTGTCCCCGCCCCGCCCCACCCAACGTCAACGCGCTTGACGCACCGATGTCGATCTATGAGGTTCACCTCGGGTCGTGGCGGCGCAAGGGCGACAACGAGTGGCTGACCTATCGCGAACTCGCCGAGCAGCTTCCGCGCTATGCCCGCGATCTCGGCTTCACCCATATCGAGCTTCTTCCCGTCAGCGAACATCCCTTCGATGGCTCCTGGGGCTATCAGCCGACCGGCCTGTTCGCGCCCACCAGCCGGTTCGGCGGACCCGCCGATTTCGCCGCGCTGGTCGATGCCTGCCATCGCGAAGATCTCGGCGTATTGCTCGACTGGGTGCCCGGGCATTTTCCCGACGACCCGCACGGTCTCGGCAATTTCGACGGCACCGCGCTCTACGAACATGCCAACCCCTTGCAGGGCCGGCATCTCGACTGGGGCACGCTGATCTATAATTACGGCCGCACGGAAGTCGTCAATTTCCTGGTGTCGAACGCGCTGTTCTGGCTGGAGCGTTACGCCATTGACGGGTTGCGCGTCGATGCGGTGGCCTCGATGCTCTATCTCGACTATAGCCGGCCCGCCGGCGAGCTGGGTGCCGAATCGATTTGGCGGGAGGGAAAATCTCGACGCCATCGAATTCCTGCGCCGCTTCAACACCGAAGTATTCGCCCGCTTCCCACAAGCGACGACAGCGGCCGAAGAATCGACCGCATGGCCGCAAGTGTCGCGCCCGGTCGAATTTGGCGGGCTCGGCTTCGGCTACAAGTGGAACATGGGCTGGATGCACGACACGCTGCAATACATCAGCAAGGATCCGGTCCACCGCAAATATCATCACGGCGACATCCTGTTCGGCCTGCACTACGCGTTTTCGGAGAACTTCATCTTGCCGCTGTCGCACGATGAGGTCGTGCACGGCAAGCGCTCGATCCTGGGGCGGATGCCGGGCGACGACTGGCAGCGTTTTGCGAACTTTCGCGCTTACTATGCCTTCATGTTCGGACATCCCGGCAAGAAGCTGATGTTCATGGGTTGCGAATTCGCTCAGGAGCGCGAATGGAACCACGATCGCTCGCTCGACTGGCATTTGCTCGATCAGCCAAGACATGGCGGAATCCAGTCCCTGATCCGCGACCTGAACAAGCTCTATCGCACCTGTCCGGCGCTGCATGAACTGGACTGCGATCACACTGGCTTTGAGTGGTTGGTGACTGACGATGCCAACGGCAATGTGTTCGCCTGGATCCGCAAAGGCAGGGACGCGCGGGCGCGCTGCCTCGTTGCGGTGAATTTTTCGCCGAACGTCTATTACAACTATCGCGTCCGCGTGCCGATCGCCGGCAAATGGCGCGAGGTTCTCAATTCGGACTCCGCCCATTACGGCGGCAGCAATGTCGGGAACGTCGGTGAAGTCCGTACCCTGGATGGGCCGACGCCGGAACTCAACCTCACCATTCCGCCGCTCGCCGCTATCTTTCTCGTACCGGAAGGCTAGCGCATGCGACTGTCCGCCGGTTCGTCCTCTCGCCTCGGCGCAAGCTGGGACGGCCGGGGCACCAATTTCGCGCTGTTCTCGGCCAACGCGCAGAAGGTCGAACTCTGCCTGTTCGACAGCCAGGGCCGCCGCGAGCTTGAGCGCATCGAGTTGCCCGAGCGTACCGAGGATGTCTGGCACGGCTATCTCAGCGACGTTTCACCGGGACAACTCTACGGCTATCGCGTCCACGGACCCTACGCGCCGGAGCACGGCCACCGCTTCAACCCCAACAAGCTCCTGCTCGACCCCTATGCAAGGCGGCTGGCCGGGCGACTGGTGTGGAGCGACACCCATTTCGGCTACCGTACCGGCAGCGCGCGCGAGGACCTCTCCTTCGACCGGCGCGACAATGCGCGCGGCATGACGAAGGCCGTCGTGGTCGACGAGACCTTCAATTGGGGGCTGCGCGAAATGCGTCCCAGTATCCCCTGGGAGGACACCATCATCTATGAGGCCCACGTCAAGGGGCTGACCCAGAAACGCGCCGACGTGCCGCCCAACCTGCGCGGCACCTATGGCGGCCTGTCTTCGCCCGCGATGATCGACCATTTCAGACGGCTCGGCGTCACCACCATCGAATTGCTGCCGATCCACGGCCTCGTGGACGACCGGATGCTGGTCGAGAGGAAATTGTCGAATTACTGGGGCTACAATTCGCTGTCTTTTTTCGCACCCGAGCCACGTTATTCGCAAGACAACCCACTCGACGCTTTCCGCTCTACGGTCGCGCGGTTGCACGATGCCGGCATCGAGGTGATGCTCGACGTCGTCTACAATCACACCGCCGAGGGCAACCATATGGGCCCGACGCTGTCGTTTCGCGGCATCGACAACGCCTCTTATTACTGGCTGAAGCCGGAAAACCCACGTTACTATGACGACTTCACCGGCTGCGGTTGCTTCGGTCAAGCTCACTCATCCGCGCGTGTTGCAGATGGTGACGGATTCCTTACGCTACTGGGTCGAGGTCTGCCACGTTGACGGCTTCCGGTTCGATCTCGCAACGACGCTGGCGCGCGGCCCGAGCGGTTTCGACCGCAATACCGCCTTTTTCACCGCCGTCCGGCAGGACCCGGTGCTTGCCTCGGTCAAGCTGGTCGCCGAGCCGTGGGACCTCGGCATGGGCGGCTACCAGGTCGGCGCCTTTCCGTCGCAATGGTCGGAGTGGAACGACCGCTATCGCAGCGCCATGCGCCGTTACTGGAGCGGCGAAGGCAGCCTGATCGGCGAGGTCTCCAGCCGCATGACCGGCTCGTCCGATCTGTTCAACCATGACGGCCGCAAGCCGCGCGCCAGCATCAACCACATCACCGTGCATGACGGTTTTACGCTAAAGGATTTGTTCAGTTACAACGTCAAGCACAACGAGGCCAACGGCGAAGACAATCGCGACGGCGCCAGCGAAAACCACAGCAACAATTGCGGCCAAGAAGGCCCGACCGATGATCCCGCGATCAATACGCTTCGTCACCAGTTGCGGAAGAACCAGATCGCCTGCCTGTTGCTCGCGCAAGGCGTGCCGCTGATTTTGGCCGGCGACGAGGTTGGCAACACCCAGAACGGCAACAACAACGCCTATTGTCAGGACAACGAAACCGGCTGGGTCGGCTGGGAAGGTATCGGCCGC
Source organism: uncultured Alphaproteobacteria bacterium (assembly GCA_963722265.1). Lineage (GTDB taxonomy): Bacteria > Pseudomonadota > Alphaproteobacteria > Rhizobiales > Xanthobacteraceae > Bradyrhizobium. The sequence continues at coordinate 830,847 of CAVRKR010000010.1, forward strand.
GAAGGTGACGACCTCATCGATTTCGTCGGCCACATGACCGAAATACGCCGGCGCTTTCCGCAAATCCGGGCCCGCCGCTGGCTCGACGGACGGCGGGCGGACGGAAGCTACGGCGTCTTGTGGCTGACGCCCGCCGCCGAGGAGATGAAGGAAGCGGACTGGAAGTTTCCGCAAGGCCGCTTTCTTGCCTATGTGCTGGGGCCGGCCGAGCATGGTCAGCCGGCGATCTTCATTGTGCTTAATGCCGCACCGGAAGCGATTGCGTTCAAGCTACCGAGAATGCCGGAATACAAGAGCTGGCAGCAACTATTGAACACCGCCAACGTTAAACAGGCGATAGCGGGTTTCGCATCGGGAAGCGAGGCCACCGCACCCCCCCGCTCGGTGCTCGCCTTCGCGGGTTCGGCATGAATGAACGGCACTTTGGCGCAAGTCTGACCGCGGATGGCGCGGTGTTCCGTCTGTGGGCGCCGGCGGCCAAGCGCGTCGATCTCCTGCTCGACAAGCCGTACCCGCTCAAGCGCGGCGATGATGGCTGTTTCGTCGCCGACATTCCAGGTGCGAAAGCCGGCGCGCGCTACAGGTTCCGGATTGACGATGAGATCGACGTGCCTGATCCGGCTTCCGCCTTTCAACCCGAGGACATTTTCGGCCCCAGCGAGGTGATCGATCATTCGCGCTACCGCTGGCGCGCGTCGGATTGGCGCGGGCGGCCGTGGCACGAAACCGTGCTCTTGGAGGCTCATGTCGGCACCTTTACGCCGCAAGGCACCTACCGCGCCATGATCGACAAGCTCGACCACCTCGTCGCCACCGGCATCACCGCGCTGGAATTGCTGCCGCTGGCGGATTTCGCCGGCTCCCGCAATTGGGGTTACGACGGCGTGCTGTGGTATGCGCCCGACAGCGCCTATGGCCGGCCCGACGATCTCAAGGCGTTGATCGACGAGGCGCATCTGCGCGGGCTGATGGTGTTTCTCGACGTGGTCTATAATCACTTCGGCCCTGAAGGAAATTACCTCGGCCGCTATGCGCCGACCTTCTTCACGCAGGCGCAGACGCCCTGGGGCAGCGCGATCGACTATCGCGTGCCGCAGGTCCGCGCCTTTGCGATCGAGAACGCGCTTTATTGGCTTGACGAATACCGCTTTGACGGGCTGCGGCTCGATGCGGTCAACACCATCTTCGAGCCCGGCGAAGTCTCGTTACTGCACGACCTTAGTGTGGCCGCCGGCAACCTTGCCGCCACAACGCGGCGTGATATCCATTTGGTGGTCGAAAATGGCGACAATCGCGCAGGCCTGCTGGACAGCGCGCAAGACCCGCCATCCGGCAAATACCACGCGCAATGGAACGACGATTATCATCACGCCTGGCACGTGCTCTTGACCGGTGAGACGCAGGGCTATTACGGCGACTACCAGCGTTCGCCGCTTCACGACATCGCCCGCGCATTGGGCTCGGGCTTTGTCTATCAAGGCGAGCCCTCGCTGTTTCGCGGCGGGCAATTGCGCGGCGAGCCGAGCGGCACGCTTGCGCCCACCGCCTTCGTCAATTTTCTACAGAACCACGACCAGATCGGTAACCGCGCGCTCGGCGACCGACTTGAGAGCCTGGCAAGCCCAAAGGCGATCGAGGCCGCGCTCGCGATCACCCTGCTCGCGCCCGCAATCCCGATGCTGTTCATGGGGGAGGAATGGGGTTCGAAAAAGCCGTTTCCTTTCTTCTGCGATTTCGGGGGCGGCCTCGCCGAAGCCGTTCGGCAGGGGCGACGCCTGGAATATGGCTGGGCCTATGCCGAATATGGCGACGAGGTGCCCGACCCGCTCGACGAAAAGACCTTTCGGTCCGCCGTGCTGGATTGGGAATCCCGCAACGAAGCAGCGGCGCGCGAACGGCTGGCGCTGACGGCTGAGCTCCTCGCAGTCCGCCATCGGGAAATCGTTCCCCGGCTTGCAAAGGCTGTGTTCGGCGAAGCGCACGCGGCCGACAATGGCTTGCTGACGGCAAATTGGCGCATGGGCGACGGCGCGAGGCTGACGCTGCAAGCCAATCTGTCGAACCACGACATCCCCGGCCCAGGCGAAACCGGCGGCAGGCCGATCTGGGGTGGCGCACCCGGCGACGCCCTGAACCCCTGGTCGGTTTTCTGGCGTCTCACCGCAGGACCGTAGATCGCACTCTGTCAGTTCCGTTTGGTGAGCAGCAGCTTGCCCCGGTTCTGGATCGCGACCTGGGCGATTTCGGCAAACCGCTGCAGCAGCCACGGCAGCGTCACTTCCAGCCGGACGTGATCGTCGGCAACATCGAGATGGCCCGACGCCGCCTGGCCAAGCGCATGGATACGGAAGATCATCCGGTTGTCCTCCCATCGCTCCTCATCGACCTTTAGCACCGGCACACTTGCAGCCGCGCGGCCCAGCCCCGCCTTGAGGCGGCGCGTGGCCTCTTCCCGGCCGAGACGATGCGGAATCGAGACGATCAGGGGTGCCGACATCTGGAATCCCTTTCATGGCGCGCGAGAGTTGGGATTATAATTTCTCCACGAGCTTCTTCATCGCACCCTTAATCGAAGACGCCGCATCATCGTAGCCTTCCCACGCCTTGCTTCGCGCAAGCAGCGAGGGCACGGTGCGCACCGAATAGCGCTTCGGATCGAGATCGCCTTTCACCTGGGCCCAGGTCAGCGGCATCGAGACGGTGGCGCCCTGACGCGCCCGTGGCGAGAGCACCGCGACCGCGGTCGCCATGCGGTCGTTGCGCAGATAGTCGAGGAAGATCTTTCCCCGGCGCAATTTCTTCGACATGTTGAGCAGATATTGCTCGGGATTTTCCTTGGCCATCCACTGGCACACGCCCTGCGCAAATGCCTTGGCCTCTTTCCAGTCCACGCGATCCCTTGCGCCGTGCGCCAGCGGCACCACGACGTGGAGTCCCTTGCCGCCGGTGGTCTTGCAAAAGCTTTCAAGACCGAGTTCGCCCAGACGCTGCCGCATATCTTTGGCGGCCTCGACAACCTCGGCAAAGGCGACCTCGGGCGCGGGATCGAGATCGAACACCAGCCGCCCGGGTGTGTCGGGGGCGCCAGGCGCGCAATTCCAGGGATGCAGTTCGAGGCCGCCCGACTGCGCCACGGCCGCAAGACCTTCGACGCGATCGATCTGCAGATAAGGCTTGCGATCGCCGGAAACCTCGTACGAGCTCCAGCAAATGCGACTGGCCCGGCATCGCGTGGCGCTGGAAGAATTTCTCGCCGTTGATGCCGTCGGGCGCGCGGACCACGGAACACGGCCGGCCCTTCAGATGTTCGATCATCCAGTCGCCGACCGCCTCGAAATAGCGGGCAAGATCGAGCTTGGTAACGCCCTTGCCGTCGCCGGCATCCGGCCACAGCTCCTTGTCCGGCTTTGAAATGACGACGCCCATCACCTCGGCGGAACGGTTTGCCGCCGACATGGCAGTCGCGCTGCCCGGCTTCGACTTGCCGGATTTGGTGGTGTTGTTTCCGGTCAGCTTGGCGAGTTTCGTCATGGCCGGCCTTTCCGCGACAATCTCGTCGGCCGGCTTGTCCTGGCGCAATCCCTTGAACGCAGCCTGCCGTATGTTGCCGCCGTCGGTAAAGCCCGCGAATTCGATTTCGGCGACGAGCTCGGGCTTGAGCCAGTGAACGTCGCGGGTCTTGCGCGGCGCATCCTTGCCGCCGAACGGATTTTCGTCGGACTCCGCCGCTTTCAGCGCCGGCATGACGCGCCTGACCGTATCCTGCCCAAAGCCGGTGCCGACCATCCCGACAAAGGCCAGATGATCGCCGCGATGGACGCCGGCCATCAGCGAGCGGAACTTGCCGTTGGTGGTCTTCCACCCCCCGAGCACGACCTCCTGCCCGGCGCGGCATTTGGCCTTGGTCCAGCTCTCCGACACGGCCGGAGCGATAGGGCGCACTGAGCCTCTTGGAGACGATGCCTTCAAGCGACAGCTTGCGACGCCGATTCCAGGATCGCGTCCCCGTCGCCTTCGAAATGCTCGACATAGCGGATCGATTTGGCTTTGGCCGAGCACGCTTCCAGCAATTCCTTCAGCCGCGCCTTGCGCTCGTCGAGCGGCAGGCGGCGAAGGTCTTCGCCGCCGGCAAACAACAGATCGAAGGCAAAGAAGATCAGGTCGTCGGTCTTGCCGTCGGAAATGGCGGCCTGCAGCGTGGAGAAATCCGGCGCGCCGTTGTGGTCGAGCGCCACGATCTCGCCGTCGATGAGCGCATCGGGAAGCGCGCTTCCCTCTTTGGCGATAGCGCCGAATTTGTCCGTCCAGTCGAGACCCTTGCGGGTTCTAAGCTTGGCCTTGCCGTCCTCGACGCGCAACTGTACGCGATAGCCGTCGAACTTGATCTCATGGCACCACCCTTCCCCGCTGGGCGGCCGCTCGACCGGCGTGCAAAGTTCGGGCGCGACGAAATCCGGCATCGCCGCAACCTTGCGGGCGCGGGTCATCTTTGCGGGCGCGCGCTGTTCGATGGCCTTTCTGCTTTCAAGCCGTGCCTCGGCGGCTTCGCCATGGTTTGAATGCCAAACCGCATCGGCCCTTCCGCGGCCGGTCTTCGCCGTCATGAACGGCTTTGGCGCTCTTGCCCTTGCCGGCGGCGATCTGATCCATGGTGCGCCCCGAGGCGACCGATCGATCGTCCTCCAGCACGTCATTGGCCTTGCCTGTCTCTCGCATATTCGTCGCGATGCTTGATCAGGAGCCAGTTGGTGCGCTTGCCCCCGTCGCGGTCGTGACGCATCCGCACCAGCACCCAGCTGCCGTGCAGCTTGTCGCCGTGCAGCGTGAATTTCAGATCGCCCTTCTTGAATCCCTTGTCGGGATCGTCGGATTCCCAATAGCCGCGATCCCACAGCTGCACGGTGCCGCCGCCATACTGGCCCTTCGGGATGGTGCCTTCGAAATCGCCGTAATCGAGCGGATGATCCTCCACTTCCACCGCCAGCCGCTTGTCATGCGGATCGAGCGAAGGGCCCCGCGTCACCGCCCAGGACTTGAACACGCCGTCGAATTCGAGCCTGAGATCGTAGTGCAGGCGCGTCGCCGCATGCTTCTGGATCACGAACCGCCGCCGTTTCGACGGCCTGATCGGCGCATCGCCGCTTGGCTCGGCGGTTTTCTCGAAATCCCGCTTTTTGCGGTAGGTGGAGAGGTTTCTCAAGGACACGATAAAACCTATGCAAGCCGGTTACCCATAGTCTATCACGCGTCACCGTCGGACACGAGTTCGCGCCTCGCGGCGCGATGCGTCCGAGTTGAGGATAGAATCCTTCGCCCCGAAAACGGAAGGGCGTGGGGAACGCCGGGCGCCAGCTGCGCCCGCGGCCTCGCGTGCAAGACAAAAAAGCACACGAGCGTAGTCACCGCAGGTTTCGCCGGATCGCCCGGCGTTCCCGCACGCAATGGTTTTAACGGTTTCCTTCGTACTCTCCCCGGTGACCGGGCTTTCTTGCCACCGTCGCCCGCAAGATCATCACCTCGCAAGCTTGACATCAGCGTCGGGATGCCAGGACCACACGACTTCGCCGTCCGCTTTGAGCGCCGCCCGTCTTGCGTCGCCAAAGCGTCCACCGCATCCCGCACCCAACGTTCGTGACGATCGCGAAACGCCCCTCTGATCGAGGCGGGACAGCGCGGAAAATGCTTTTGATTTGGGGGCAAGATCAAGGCCGTCGGGTTGCGGCAGATTGACACGACGGGCAAATCAGTGTCGTCGCTTGCCAAGTTGCGAAGATTGTCAAGGCCAGGCATGCCGTCCGACGCACAGCGTCGCTTCCGCTCCGGCCATCCATGTCTTTGCCCGCCACAACGAAAGGAAGACGTGGATGCCCGGCACGAGGCCGGGCACGACTGCTTGATTCAAGCGGGGCGCCTACCTCTTCGTGCGCCGCTTCCTGGCGGGCCTTCCCCGTTTCGCGGTGCTCGTCCTCTTCGGGACCTTCGCGCCTGCGGCCCTCGCCTCGGAAAGACCAATCGCAATCGCCTGCTTGCGGCTCGTGACCTTCCGCCCCGAGCGGCCACTCCTCAACGTCCCCGCGTTGCGCTTCTTCATCGCACGCTCCACTTTGGCGGATGCTTTCTTCGAATATTTTCGGGCCATGATGGTTCTCCTTCTGACGCAAAAACCAATCGGCGCAAGCAGCGAAGGTTCCAATGAAGGCCGATATCTAATCCGGCGCCCTCAGCCGATAGCCGATCCCGGTTTCGGTCAGCACGAATTGCGGACGCTCCGGATCGGTTTCGATCTTCTGCCTGAGTTGCCGCACATAGACCCGCAAATATTGCGCGTCGGTCATTTCGTCCCACAGCTCCTTGAGCAGAAAGCGGTGGGTCAGCACCTTGCCGGCGTGCTGCACCAGAACGCGCAGCAATTCGTACTCCTTGGGCGAGAGCTTGACCTCGCGCTCGCCGACCTTGACGATGCGGCGCACCAGATCGACGGACAGATCGCCGGAGCGAAACACCGGTCGCTCGCCGTGAACCTGCAATTGATGGCGCAGCGCCGCGCGCATGCGGGCGAGCAACTCGTCCATCCCGAACGGCTTTGTCAGATAATCGTCGGCGCCGAGATCAAGCGCCTGCACCTTGCCGGCCTCGTCGCCGCGGCTCGACAGCACGACGATCGGAACGCTGTCGTTGCGGCCGCGGATCATCCGCAGCAATTCGTGGCCCTGGATGTCCGGCAGGCCGAGATCGAGAATGATCAGCGCCGGATCCTCCGCCAGCAGCTCGAGCGCCGTCTTGCCGTTGGAGGCTTCCAGAATCTCGTAGCCTTGCGTGCTCAGTCCCATCCGCAGCAATTTGCGGATCGGCGGCTCGTCGTCGATGACTAGCACCTTGATCGGGGATTGCGCTCATGCGGCGGTGTCCAGTGCGTTTGATGCCGCCGGAACCGGCAGCCGGATGGTCAGCACCGCGCCGCTGCGGTCGGTTCGATTGCGGCGCGAGATCGTGCCATGCATCGCCTCGACGAAGCCGCGGGATATCGCAAGCCCAAGCCCGGTGCCGGGGCGGACGTGATCGCCCTTTTGCGCGCGATAGAACTTGTCGAACACGCTCTCCAGCTCCGAGCGCGGAATGCCCTCGCCTTCGTCGATGATCTGCAGGGTGACGAACTGCTTGTCCCGCCAACCCCTGATCGAGATCGTGGTGTCGGCCGGCGCGTATTTGGCCGCGTTGTCCAGCAAGTTGAAAAGCGCCTGCTCGAACAGCACCGCGTCGAGTTCCAGCATCGGCAAATCGGCGTCGAGCTCGAGCGAGACCTTGTGGTGCACGAGGATCTTGCTGGCGCGACGCAAGGCGCTGCCGACGATCTCGCCGATGTCGTGGGGCGCGGTGTTCGGCTTGATGGCGCCGGATTCCAGCTTGGTCATGTCGAGCAGGTTGGCGATGAAGCGGTTGAGCCGCTCGGACTCGTCGATCACGGTTGCGAGCAGGTCGCGCTTTTCGGCGTCGGTCAGGCCACGGCGAGAGATCGCGCATCGTGGAAGCGGCGCCGAGCACCGAAGCCAGCGGCGTCTTGAGGTCGTGCGAGATCGAGGTCAGGAGCGCCGAACGCAGGCGATCGGATTCGACGGTGCGTTTGACGCGGTCCATGTCCTCCACCAGCAGCACCCGCTCGATCGCGAGCGCGCCCTGATCGACCAGCGCGTCGAGCAGACGGCGCTGGTCCGGCGTCAGCAGCGGCCCGGTCTTGTCGTCGTCGATGCCGATGACGCCGATCAGTCCGCGCCCGGTTCGCATCGGCAGGAACAGGCGCTTGGCGCCAGGCAGCGTATCGGAGCCGCGACCGGCCGAGCGGTCGTTGCCCCACGCCCAGTTGGCGGCGGCAAGATCGGCCTTGTCGAGCTGATCCTCCGGCGGGTAACCCGCCTTCACGGTCAGCACGCTATTCTCCGGCAACAGCAACACCACGCGCACCTTCAGCATCAACGCGGTCTGGTAGGCCGTCGCCCACAACACGTCGTCCAGCGTCGCGGTGCCTGCGAGCTTGCGGCTGAAGGCGTAAAGCAGTTCCGTGGTCCGTATCCGGCCGATCGCGGAGTCGGCCTGGGTGCGCACCCGCGCTGCGACGTTGGAGACCAGGATGGCGATCAGCATGAAGAAGAAGAAAGCCGCGACGTTGGTCGGATCGGTGATCGTGAAGGTGTAGATCGGCGGCAGAAAGAAGAAATTGTAGCAAAGCGAGGCCGCGACGCTGGCCAGCAAGCGACGGCCAGAGGCCGTAGCGGACCGCCACGCCCACCACCGCAGTGAGGAACACCAGATCGACATTCTCGATGCCGAACATCGGCTGGATGACTGCGGCCGCGGCAAGGCCGACCGCCACGATCACGAGCGCCATCAGATACGGCCAGGATCTGAACGGTTCCTGCCGTTCCGCTGTGCGCACGGTCTTCTTCGGCACCGGATCGGCGGCCAGTTCCTCGCCGGCGATGACGTTGACGCTGATATTGCCGGCGCGCCGGACCAGGTCATGCACCACCGATCCGCGTCGCAGCTCGAACCACCAGGTGCGTTGCGATTTGCCGATGATGATCTGGGTGACGTTATTGGCTTGCGCGAATCCGAGGATGTCGTCGGCGATGCGGCGCCCGACGCCGGGAATGGTGAGCGCCTCGCCGCCCAGCGCCTCAGCCAGGCGCAGCGTATCGGCCAGCCGATCCCGTTCCTCGTCGCTCAATTGCAGGCTGCGCCGCGTCTCGATGGAAATCGCGGTCCAGGGTGCGTGCAGCCGATCGGCCAGCCGCTTGGTGTAGCGCACCAGACCCGCCGCACGCGGGTCTTCGCTGATGCAAACCAGAACACGCTCGCCGGCGGCCCAGGGGCCGGCGATGGCGTTGGCCTGCATGTGGGTCAGAAGTTGCTCGTCGACGCGCTCGGCCGTCCGCCGCAGCGCCAATTCACGCAGCGCGGTCAGATTTCCCGGCGAGAAATAATGCTCAAGCGCCCGCTCGGCCTGTTTGGGGACGTAGACCTTGCCCTCCTTGAGCCGCTGAATCAGATCGTCCGGCGTCAGATCGATCAGTTCGATCGCGTCCGCGCGTTCAAAAACGGAATCCGGCACGGTCTCGCGCACGCGCACATGCGTGATCTGGGCGACCACGTCGTTGAGACTCTCGATATGCTGGACATTGACCGCGGTATAGACGTCGATGCCGCGCGAAAGCAGTTCCTCGACGTCGAGATAGCGTTTCGGGTGACGGCTGCCCGGTGCGTTGGTGTGGGCGAGCTCGTCGACCAGCGCGAGCTGCGGCCGGCGCGCGATCAGGGCGTCGAGGTCCATCTCCTCGATGGTCTGGTCCCTGTAGACGATGCGCTTGCGCGGGATGACCTCGAGCCCGTGCAGCAACGCCTCCGTCTCCGCCCGTCCGTGGGTCTCGACGATGCCGACGACGACATCGACGCCGGCTTTCCGCCTTGCGTGGGCGCTTTGCAGCATCTCGTAGGTCTTGCCGACGCCGGGCGCGGCGCCGACAAAGATCTTCAGCCGGCCGGCCTCGCTGTTCTCGCGCCGGGCCGTCTCCAGCAGGGCTTCCGGCGAGGGTCGTTGTTCGGAATCACGGCGCTGCTGCTGAACCATAGGGGCAATATAGTCCTCACGCCGTGCCGGGCCTAGAGCCCAAGGCTTCGCTCGAAAGCGTCGTATCCGACGCTACTTCTTGGCGGCGGCGTCCAGTGCCAGATTGAGCGCCAAAACGTTAACCCTGGGTTCGCCGAACAATCCGACCAGGCGGCCGGAGGTGTTTTCCGCCACCAGCTGCCGTACGCGGTCCTCTGCCATATTCCGTGCCTTGGCAACCCGCGGCACCTGGAATAGCGCGCCCTCCGGCGAGATGTTCGGATCAAGTCCGCTGCCCGACGTCGTGACGAGATCGATCGGAACGGGACTGGACGGATTCTCCGCCTTCAACTTCTCGACGTCTTCCTTGACCCGGTCGTTGAGGGCCTTGCTGGTCGGGCCGAGGTTCGACCCGCCGGAATTGGCGGCATTGTAAGGAAGCGGCAGCGACTTGGTGGAATCGGCAGGGTCCGGCGTCGTCGTCGCCGACGGCCGACCGTGGAAATATTTGTCGTCCTTGAATTCCTGTCCGATCAGGGCGGAGCCGATCACCTTGCCATCGCGCTCAATCAGGCTTCCCTGCGCCTGCTTCGGAAAGATCACGCCCGCGATTTCCGTGATCGCGAGCGGATAGGCAAGGCCCGTGATCAGCGTCAGCATGACGAGGATCAGGATGGCGGGCCGAATTTCTCTTAACATGGTGGGTCTCCACTAATTCCGTCATTGCGAGGAGCGAAGCGACGAAGCAATCCAATCTGTAGTTTGCGGTCTCATGGATTGCTTCGCTGCGCTCGCAATGACGGTTTGTGTTAGGCCAGATGCAAGGCGGCGACGATGAGGTCGATCGCCTTGATGCCGATAAAGGGAATGATGATGCCGCCGACCCCATAGATCATCAGGTTTCGGCGCAGCAGCGCGCCGGCGCCGATGGCGCGATAGGCCACGCCCTTCAAGGCCAGCGGAATCAGCGCAACGATGATCAGCGCATTGAAGATGATCGCCGACAGGATCGCGCTTTGCGGGCTCGTCAGATGCATGACGTTGAGCACGGCCAATTGCGGGTAGAACGCCAAAAACATCGCAGGGATGATCGCGAAGTATTTGGCGACGTCGTTGGCGATGGAAAACGTGGTCAGCGCGCCGCGGGTCATCAAAAGCTGTTTGCCGATCTCGACCACCTCGATCAGCTTGGTCGGGTTGGAGTCGAGGTCGACCATGTTGCCGGCCTCGCGCGCCGCCTGCGTGCCGGTGTTCATCGCGACGCCGACGTCGGCCTGCGCCAGTGCCGGCGCGTCGTTGGTGCCGTCGCCGCACATCGCCACCAGCTTGCCCTTGGCCTGCTCGTCACGGATCAGCTTCAGCTTGTCCTCGGGCGTCGCCTGGGCGAGGAAATCGTCGACGCCGGCTTCGGCAGCGATCGCGGCGGCCGTCATCGGGTTGTCGCCGGTGATCATCACGGTACGGATGCCCATGCGGCGCAGTTCGGCGAAGCGTTCGCGGATGCCGCCCTTGACGATGTCCTTGAGCTGGACAACGCCGAGCAGACGGCCGTCCCTGGCGACCGCAAGCGGCGTGCCGCCGGCCTTTGCGATCTCATCCGAGATCGCCCTGATCTCGCGCTCGGCATCGGAATTGATCGACGGATGCAGCGCGCGAACGGTGTTTCCGGACGCCACGGATTGAGACGTGCCGCCCCCAACATAATTGAGGATCGCATCGACCGCGCCCTTGCGCACCGACGATCCGCCGGCATCGACGCCGCTCATGCGGGTTTGCGCCGTAAACGGAATGAAGGTCGCCGCCAGCTCCACCATGTCGCGGCCGCGGATGCCGTATTTTTCCTTGGCTAGCACCACGATCGAACGCCCCTCGGGGGTTTCGTCGGCGAGCGATGCCAGTTGTGCTGCGTCCGCCAGTTCCTGCTCGCTCACGCCGCGGATGGGACGAAATGCCGTCGCCTGCCGGTTGCCGAGCGTGATGGTGCCGGTCTTGTCGAGCAGAAGCGTATCGACGTCGCCGGCGGCTTCCACCGCGCGGCCGGACATCGCGAGCACGTTGAAGCGCACCAGGCGGTCCATGCCGGCAATGCCGATCGCCGACAACAGCGCGCCGATGGTGGTCGGAATCAGCGTAACGAACAGTGCCACCAGGATGATGACCGAGATCTGGCCACCGGCATAGGCGGCGTAGCTCGGGATGGTCACGGTGGCGAACACGAAGATGATGGTCAGGCCGGCGAGCAGGATGTTCAGCGCGATCTCGTTCGGCGTCTTCTGCCGCTCGGCGCCCTCGACCAGTCTGATCATGCGGTCAATGAAGGTCGATCCCTGCGCCGCGGTGATGCGGACGCGGATCCAGTCCGACAGCACCTGCGTGCCGCCGGTCACCGCCGAGCGGTCGCCGCCGGATTCCCGGATCACGGGGGCGGATTCGCCGGTGATGGCGGCCTCGTTGACGGAAGCTATGCCTTCGATCACCTCACCATCGGAGGGAATGTTGTCGCCGGCTTCGACCAGCACGATATCGCCCACCTTAAGGCTGGTGCCGGGCACCAGCCGGAAAGTCCTGTCGGAACCGGTCAACAGCTTGGCCTGGCTCTCGGTGCGGGTCTTGCGCAGCGATTCGGCCTGGGCCTTGCCGCGGCCTTCGGCGACAGCTTCGGCGAAGTTGGCGAACAGCACCGTGAACCACAGCCAAATGATGATCTGAAAGGTGAAGGCAAGGCTTTCGCCGCCCGTGGCGAGGTCGCGAATGAAGATGACGGTCGTTAGCGAAGCCACCACCTCGACCACGAACATCACGGGGTTCTTGATCATCAGCCGCGGATCGAGCTTGGCGAAGGCCGAGCCGATGGCGGGTATCACGATCTTCGGATCAAGCATCGCCGAGACCGGCACCTGCCTTTGCAGCTTCATGGTTTCCATGGACTTAAACTCCGAATGATCGATCAGAACAGCGAGCCGGTCGTCATCGCCAGATGCTCGACGATGGGGCCAAGCGCGAGCGCCGGGAAGAAGGTGAGACCGCCGATAATGAGAATGACGCCGACGACAAGGCCGACGAACAGTCCGCCGGTCGTCGGCAGGGTGCCGGCCGAGGGCGGAATCGATTTCTTGCACACCAGCGAGCCCGCAATCGCCATGGCCGGTACGATCATGAAGAAGCGGCCGACGAACATCGCTACACCACCGGTGGTGTTGTAGAAGAGCGAATTGCCTGACAGGCCGGCAAAGGCGGAGCCGTTATTGCCCGTCTGCGAGGTGTAAGCGTACAGCACCTCGGTGAAGCCGTGCGGTCCGGCATTGTTCATCGCGGCCACAGCCGGCGGAAACACCACCGCGACCGCGGTCCAGCCCAGATACATCAGCGGCAGCACCAGAATTGCGAGCATCGCCATCTTGACCTCCCGCGCCTCGATCTTCTTGCCGACATATTCAGGCGTGCGGCCCACCATCAGGCCGGCGATAAAGACCGCCAGCACCACGAACAGCAGCATGCCGTAAAGGCCGGAGCCGACGCCGCCGATGATGATCTCGCCGAGTTGTATGTTAATCAGCGGGATCATGCCGCCGAGCGCGGTGAAACTGTCATGCATGGCGTTGATCGCCCCGCAGGACGCGTCCGTGGTGACGACCGCGAACAGGCTAGACGCGATGATGCCGAAGCGGACTTCCTTGCCTTCCATGTTGCCGCCGGTCAGCCCGAGCGCATCGAGCGCGGTGGTGCCGTTGGCTTCGGCCCAATAGGTGACGGCGACGCCGGATATGAACAACACGCCCATGATGGCGAGAATCGCCCAGCCTTGGCGCTGGTTGCCGACCATGCGGCCGAACACGTTGGTCAGTGCAGCGCCAATCACGAAGATCGAGAGCATCTGCACGAAATTGGACAGGGCCGTCGGGTTTTCGAACGGATGGGCCGCGTTGGCGTTGAAAAAGCCGCCGCCATTGGTGCCGAGCATCTTGATGGCGACCTGGGAGGCGACGGGGCCAACCGCTATCGTCTGCTTGGCGCCTTCCAGCGTCGTGGCATCGACATAAGGGCCAAGCGTCTGCGGCATGCCCTGCCAGACCAGGAACAGCGAGTAGATCACGCAGATCGGCAGTAGCACGTAGAGCGTGGTACGCGTCACATCGATCCAGAAATTGCCGATGGTGCGCATCGAGGAACGGGAAAAGCCGCGGATCAGCGCCACCGCAAGCGCAATGCCGGTGGCGGCGGACAGGAAATTCTGGTGAGTCAGGCCCAGCATCTGCACGAGGTAAGACAGCGTGCTCTCGCCGCCGTAGTTCTGCCAGTTGGTGTTGGTGATGAAGCTGATCGCGGTGTTGAAGGACAAGTCTTCCCCGACGGCGGCTTGGGCGGCCGGGTTGAACGGGAGCGGGCCCTGCAGCCGCATCAACGCATAAAGGATCAGGAAGCCGCCGACGTGAAAGAACAGCATGGCGACCGTGTAGGTCACCCAGTGCTGCTCGCGCTTCTCATCGACGCCGCCGATCCAGTAGATGGCGGCCTCGACGGGGCGGAGAATCGGCGAGAGGAACGTGCGCTCGCCATTGAACACGCGCGTCATGTACCAGCCGAGCGGCGCGGCCAGCGCGGCGATGATCGCGCAAAACAGAAGAATTTGAATCCAGCCGATCGGGGTCATGGGGGTATGCCTTGGAGTTTGCGTAAGAGCTGGCCGTTCTTGCGAGGCGGGAGCCGACTGCGGGGCTGCGGCCGATCCGGCCGCAGGGCTCTTGCGAAGATCAGAACCGCTCCGGCCGGAGCAGCGCGTAGGTCAGGTAAAACAGCAGCCCCGCCGAGACGAGGCCGGCCAGTGTATAGTCGAAGATCATGGACATGCTCCTCCACTGTGTATTCCGGCGGTCCCGCGCCGGCAAAACGCGTCCGAATTCAAAGTCGCTCGCAGGCATAGGTGTAGCCCACGGCTGCCACGAAGAGGCCGAGGCCGAGGGCCAGCATGATGACGTCCAGCATGGAGTTCTCCTGGTCGCGCCTGCTTCAACGCGCGCGTAATCTGGCGCGTTCCGTGACATGCGGATTGCGATGGATCAATCCTAACGACGGCGCCCCGACCTCAGCCCCTGCCCCGTCAGTGGCTCTGAAGTGCCATTCCACGCATATGTTTTCGAGCCTAACGTCGCGGCGACGTTATAGGAATCTCATAAAAACGAGGTCCCTGCCCCCGCCACGCCCGGGGCCGGCGCCATCCCACAGAATCCCTATAACAAAGCACCCCGCTCCATCCCGAAATTCTATGCCGCCGTCGATATATTGGCCGCGCACGGAAGACTGCCGCCCCGGAAATCCGGTGCAGAGGGTCGCGAGCATGAAGTCGGCAGAGTTCGGTATGAATCTTGCTCGATGCAAAGCACCGAAGTCCTTCTGACATAAGGCTATTATTTCTTAATCTGGTGGGAATGACGACATGTGGGTCGCCTTCGCAAATGCCCTTTCCTCCCCGGCCCAACGGGTTTTGGGAACGGCGAGCCATGTCCGCAAACTGACGCGCGTGGCCTTCGCCGCGATCGCGCTTGCGGGATTGAGCTGCATTCCGGCGAATGCCGAGAACCCTGATATCTCGAGCCGGCGCGCCTCCGAGCGGACCGATTTCACCAACGAGGAGATCCGGGACGGGTTCTTCAAAATCGCCTTCAGCGCCGAATTGCAACTCGACACGCCGGCGGAAAAGGTGCGCAAATTCGACGAGCCGGTCAGGATCTTCGTGATGAACATGGGCGGGCCCGACCGGCGCGCCGAGATCGCCGCGGTCGTTGCCGATATCCGCGCGCATGTGAATCACCTCGATGTCGCCGTCACCAGCGACCGGCAGGAGGCCAATTTCCTGGTGCGGCTCGTGCCCGAGCGCAAGGTGGACCGGACGATTCGCGCGCTCTACGGCAAGGACAGGGCAAAGCAGATTCAGCAATCTCTCAATCCGGTATGCCTGTCCGGCATCGGTAAGGATGAACGCTTTCGCATTCGCCGCGCGGAGGTGATCCTGCCGGCTGACGCCAAGGAGTTCACATTCTACGATTGTGCCTATGAGGAGCTGTTGCAGGCGCTTGGCGCCATCAATGACGACGCTTCTGTGCCCTGGACCATGTTCAACGACGAGGTCCAGATGGGCTTCTTCGACGTCTACGACCAGTATCTTCTCAATATCCTGTATGACCCGCGCATTCGTCCCGGCATGACCAAGGACGAGGTCAATGCCGTCCTGCCTGAGGTGCTTTCGGCGACGCGCGCGTGGGTGCGCGACGTCAACTCGCCGCGCAGTGCGAATGTGGAAAACCGGCCAGTTGAGAGGTACTAGCGCATCCCCTTGGGGATAGCGCGCAAGCAAAATCTCGGGGCCATCACGCCGGATGGCCCATCAATTCTGCCGCTAACTCGCCGCCTTTAGTGCGTGCGGTTTCGTGCCGACGACGAAGAATATTCGGTGATCCCGAAGTCGTTCTTCTTGGTCTGCCCTTGCTGCGAAGCCACTTGCTGATTCGCGCGCGAATATTTTGAGGGCGCGCTGGCCGATGCGCCGGCCTCGGCGCGGTTGGACAGCATTGCTCCGGAAAGAATGATGAGTGTTCCGGCAATGATGGCGAGGCACCTGAACATTGCTTCCTCCATTTGGTCCGAGACAACGCAAACAGAACTGGCCTGAACGTTTCCTGGTCGATGATTTCTGTTCGACGCTTTGTCGGCGCCTTGTTGTCTCATGTGTGTTCACGATGATCTCAACATCCCCGAAGCGCAACAAATAAACGGCAAATGCATAAACAATCAGCAAACAAAGGCCTTAGCCATATCGTGAGCAATGCCGGTCGCTCAGCGGTGTGGTCGCGCCTCATCGAACTCTCAACCGGCATGCCCGGCCACTTCAGTTCGCTTCCGCGAAGCGGCCGCCGGCGGCTAGCTCAACGTTAATTTGGTTTGTTGGGCGTCTTGGCCGACTTCGGAGTCGTGCACCTGGCCCCAGGGGTCATAAGGCTTCTTCGGCGTCGGAATCCGGTCGAGCGCTGCCTTGTAGGCCTTTTCATCGATCTTGGGATGGTTATCGGCCGGGGGGCCGCCTCTGCCGCCCTTCTTGCCCATGCCCTGCGAATGCGCCGGGACGGCGAGCAGCAATACGATCGCCGTAACGCTGACCGCTATTCCGGTGATTCCCGTTCTGCCGGCCATGCCCTTCTCCACCGCCACAGCTTGAGCACCCTACATCGAATACCAGAGTTTGCGAACGCGATGGCCGGTCTTATCGGCCGCGAAAGGATCAGAAATAAAGAGAAATCAGGCGCGAATGGACGGTGAAGCGCATCGGAAAGAGCGTAAGCATAGCTGCCATTTGCCCCCCGGATATGAATAAAATATCCCCTTGCCGTTGCAGCGCGATAAGAGATATCGTTTTAGGCAGATTGATGCAGGAATGTGCGATGCGCACTGAGACGAATCTGCAAGTAAATCAGGGGAGTAAGGCCAAAAAGGCCGATCCTAAACCTTTGCCACATGTCTGGTTTGGAGGCGTTGCGGTTCGAACGCTATTTCTGATCGTTCTGACCATTTTGACCGCGCGCGTGGCAAGCCCGCAGATGGAACGGATGTCTTCGATCTACGAAACACCCGGAGATCTTATCCGCGTGCTGATGGGCGTTGCGATTTGCGCCTGGTTCATCGTCAATCTTTTCATTCTGCCGAAGGACGCCGGCGCATACCGGACCTGGATGTATCTCGGTTTTGCGGTTCTGCCGCTATCGGTGCTTTGCGCCTTCGTCGTCTGGTAAAAGCCTTCGCCACCGTAATCCGGATTCGATTGGCCTGACAGGCACGCGTCGCTATTTGCGCGCGTCGAATAATCCCGTGTCATTGTTTGCGGCCGGCAAGCCGGGCCGCATGCACGCGCGAGCGAGTTTCACTGATCGATTACTGGCTCGGCCACATTGGAGATTTCGGGCCACCGTAGTAGCGCATCTGGCTACTGCTCTTCGTCTTCTTGGAGGGTGCAGCTTCCGTATTGCCGACGCATCCCGCCATGGCGGCAAAAAGCGCAATCGCGGCGATGCCTAGCCCGATTCGTCGCGCTAACGCGATGGCCGTCATTGCCCCTTCCCCATTCGAACCGGCGCGGCGCACTTACAAAGCGCGCCGCATCCGGCGCGCGTGCCGTTAACTTAGCCGCCTCTCAATATTTCGAGGCGACGGGCCCATCCCAGTGAAATTTGTAATTGACGCCCACGAGGACCGTTTGCGAGACCTGCTTGACGTTCAGGACCTCGCCGGTCAGGCCCGCAGACGCGTTGAAGTGCTGCCCGGACATGTCCTCGATCCACATATAATTGTACTCAGCGAATACCGACCAGTTTGGTGTAACCATGTATTCGCCGCCAACACCGAAGGTCATTCCGGGCAGTTCGAAACTTGCGGACTAAAGAGAGCGCCGCTCGGCAGGAATACCTGATTTTTGTTTTGCATCCACGCCATGCCGACCTTCGCATAGCCGAGAAATGCCGGCGTCCACAGGTAGCCGACCCTGCCCGTCGCCGAATAAACAGCCTTGAGACTGTTCGTTTCCGAGAAAGTCGGGAAGTCCGCGAGTGCGTGCCGGCCGTTGATGTTGCCGAAGTCGAACGTGCCCTGCACGCCAAACACGACATTTCCGGTCTGGAAGTCGCAGCCGGCCTGACCGCCGCCCAAGAAGCCGCTGTCATTTTCACGGCCGTAGTTCGCGGACGCGGGGATGGCCGGATCTTGAAATACCCGCGAAGTATCCATTCGGGTCCAGCCGCCGCCAGCATTGGCGCCAAGGTAGCATCCTGTCCAATTGTACAAAGGTGCGGCCACCGGGAGAGCCTTGACCGCCATATCTGCGGCCGAGGCGACGCCCGTCGCACCCAGACCGATCAAGCCAGCCAAAGCCAATTTCACATGTCGGTACATAAAATCCCCCTGCCTTCTTAACTTCGATTGTTCGATTCTCACGCGGAAGCAATCATTGCTTCCTTTCTCATTCGATACCTGCTCCCTAACAAGGTGAAGCAGGACCCGCTAACGACCACCAACCCAAGGCGAACCCTCAGTATTTCGCGACGACGGGACCTCCGAACTTGAAGTCGAAACCGATCGTGACGACCGAATAGGTGTTATCCACGGTGTAGGGCAGCTGGCCGTTCGGCGTGAGCGGACTACCCTCGCGGTTGTACCTGCCGAGATTGTAATAGCGATACTCGATCTTACCGATCACGTTGTTGGTCAGTGCGTAGGCGATACCGCCACCCGCGGCCAAGCCGCTTTGGTGGTTGGTAAACTGGTCAATAACTCCACCGGCGGTGCTGGTATGAAGGATATCGCCATACGCCCAGCCACCCGTGAAGAACAGCAGCAAGCGGTCGACGGTGATACCACCTCGCGCACGAAGCGTGCCGCCCCAACGAAGGTCACTCTGGTCGACCACGCCGAGCTGCTGGGTCGCGTCATTACCCTTGATGCCGGACCAGAACCCATCGGCTTCGACGCCAAACAGGATGTTCCCACTTTGCCAGTTGTAACCCGCCTCGCCACCACCGATGCCGCCGGTCGAGTCATAATTGACCGTGAAGTTTGCAAAGCCAGCAAAGCCATTGGCGTTGTTGTAATTGTGGTTGCCAAGGCCGCCTCCACCGAAGACGCCGACGTAGTAGCCGGTCCAGTCATAGGCCGGCGTGGCGACCGCCGGTGCCTTCGCGTAAGGCAGATCGGCACCGAGTGCCGGTGACAGCGACCCCAGCACACCGAGCGAGACGGCGGTGAGAAGAATTCGTTTCATTTTTTACCCCTGTCGAATTGTTCTGCGAAACATCTGGCGGTGTGAACCGCCACGACCTTTCGACGCTAGAAATGAAGGATGAGGTCCGCCGCACCGACGAGGGCGTATTTTCTGGAATTTGGAATGCCCAGGTTCGAATTGCCGTTGAACGCGAACGCATCCAGCGCCTTGTAATACGTGAACTCGGGCCGCATCTCGATCTGCGGCGAGAACCAGTGCTGCCAGCCGAGACCGGTCTCGACGTATCGCGTCTTGGTGCCGGTACGCTGCCCTTCCTTGTCGTCATAGAACTCGCCGCGCCAGGAAATATTGTCCAGCGCCGTCGGCTTGTAGTTCAGATAGTACACATAGGTCTGAACCGATGCCGTGCAGGACAGAACAACCGCGTTGCTGCATTGTGCCAGGTTGGGTGCATTGAACGCGATGAATTGCGGCGAGAACGGCGTGCCTCCGCTTTGGACGATCCCGCCTGGTCCGCTGACTAGGGGGTTAAGCGCATTGGGCACGTTGTTCTGATGCAGATTGTAGCTCTCGAATGCAATGTGCCACTGATCGTTCCACTTGTGATAATAGGTAATGCCGAACCATTGCAGGTTGTTGTAACCCCACTGGCCGCCGTTGATGGCGTCGGCAACCACATAGACATTGTCGTTGCCGCTATCGCTTTGCCACCGCACGCCGGCGGTAATGCTTGGCACCGCACCCGGATCCTTCGGCATGGTCAGGCCGGGATAAAGCGGATTCGGGAACGGATTCGGGATCGTCGCGCCGGCGTGCCAGGGCAAGGTATCGCTACCGACCGAGACACCGAGCTGCAGGAACCAGTTCTTGGTCGCCGCGAGCGTGGTCTGAATTCCGGTGTTGGTGTAGTTGTCGAACGTGTACGTCATCGAGTGCGTGTACATGTAATTGTTCGGCGCAAGCTGTGCCTCGATGTCGGGAACCGAAATGAACCGTCCAAACCGGATCAGGAGTCCTTCCGCCACTTGCGGAACGAACACCTCGCCATAGGCCATCGGCAAGTCGTAGCCGTAATTCTTGTTCTGGCCCAGAAGCTGATAGCTCCAGAGCCCGAACGCCGTGGTGTAGCGATAGTTCTCGCCGTAGATCGGCGCGAGGCGGAAGCCCCAGTCGATGTGATCCTTCTGGACCGTGTCCGGGAGCCGCTCGATGTAAAGCACGGCCTGATCGAGCTGGACGGTGTTGGGATTGTAATCATACGCCGCTGGCGAGTTGCCGCCCCGCACGGTGTTGGTCGAGAGATTGCCGCCGGCGTTGAGCCAGCCGTAAACTTGGATGTGGTTGTCGTTCATCCACTGGCCGGCAGAGGTATTCCCGAGCGCCGCCATCAGCGGGCTGTCGGCCGAACTCGGCCGTGTCACGCCAAGATTGGTCGATCCGCCATAGGGCCACTCCCCGAAAGGCATTGGTGGCGTGCTCTCCGGTGTCGTCGGCCAGTCCGCGCGGCGCGACGGAGGCGCCTTGGGATCGGCGGGCGCCACTTCATGTCCCCACTCGAGCCGGTAGTAGTTGATGAGGCGCTCCATGAAAGTGGTGCCGAGATAGGCGTCGAGGCACGCGTAATTCTTGTAGGGATCTATCGGGCCCCTGCATCCCGGCACTTTGGCCGGCAACGTAGCGGCCAACGTAGCGTCTGCCGCATTTGCGACATTGAACAGGCCCATCGCCGATAGCGCGACGCCCGCCAAAAGAACTCGTTTCATAGAAATCGCCCCAAGCTGTTATCGAAAGGCGCCCCAAGCGCTTTCGCGGCTTTTGTTAACGCTGTCATCTTTCACAAGCGGGCGACAAAGATCGATTGGACTTCGCGCGGCAAATAATTGGGATAAAATAGGGTAGAGCGAGCTCCAGCGCCCGATTGCACATCCTCGCGCCAGTTGCTTATCACGCTGCATAGTTTCCCGGCGAAAAAGCAGCGTTTCGGCTAAAACCATCAACCCACTGCGATAGTTTTTCCTTCGGTGTGGCTTTTTCGCAATACTCGAAACATCGAATGCAATTTGTCGGGACGTGCCGTAAGTGACGAGTAAGGTTCGTCCTATTTTTTTTCTATGAAAATCACTGTGACTGTCCATCGAAGATATATGTCGCGACTCGTTATGCTGCGTCGCATTGAGCGAAGCCTATTCGCTGGGCGCAGGGCGCAGAATGATGAATGCTTTGGCAAGAGTGGCAAGTGGCGCGGGTGATCCGCTTCTCGCCGACCTCATTGGGAGTCCGGACTTCAGCTTTTTGCCGCAGAGCCTGGCCGGACAGTGCCGGAGACTGATCGAGGGATACCACGAGTTGCACGGCTATACCTGCCTGCCGGACATCTTGTGGAAGGCCGGGCTAGGGCCGTTCATCCAGACCCATCGCGAGTTTCGGCAGATCCTGAGGAAAGCTTCGACGACCCGAAGCGCCAAGAAATCCAACGAAGGCTTCGTGCGTATCGCGACGACCCTGTTGTCGCTTGAGATATTGGCCTCCAGCTTTGCCGGGTGGAGGGCGATCTATCCGCAAGCGGCATCGAGAGCGCTTGCGATCCTCAAGCACAATGCGCGCGGCCCTCATATGCCGTTGATGGAATTCTATCTGTATCCGCCGAAACATATCAGTTCGGTCGTGATCGCGACCCTGGCGCCGCCGGCGACGACCCGCGAGCTGAGCGAGACGGATGTTTACCGCTCGTCCACGGCGGAACCTGCCAGCGACCTGACGGAGGCCAGTTACGTCCGCGCGATGAAACACACGACCGACGGAGCGGCGTCAAATGCTGCACAGGGGTCCGCGACTTAAGGCGCGCGGGCGTCGGCGTGCCGCCATCCCGACGGAAAGCGCCGAAAATATCTTTATCTATATTTCTTGCACCGCAAATCCATATTGATTTCCTATGAAGAGATAGCTGACCCTCCGCATACCTTAAAAGAAACGCCGGCTTCTCTTGGGGTGGCAGTCTGGGTGACGGCTAGCGCACGCTGATCCTCGGGAGCCGGCTTTGCGCGACTTTGTCAATTTAGTCGGCAGCGTCGGCTTGACCGTTAATCGATGCGCATCAGGATAACGGTATCCGATGCCCTTTGGCGACGAAAGAAGACCCTTGCAGCCCCAATTTCTCGCGGGCCGGAAGTTCGCGACAGCGGGCGCAACCGTCGGGAATGGAATAGGCGACATCCCGCTGCCGAGCGACAAACCCGCCCTGCGACGCTTCCTTTTGGAGAGTGTCCTGCCGATCGCGACCTCCTTGTTGCTGGTCGGCGTGGCCACGATTGGACTGCTTCTGATAGATCGGCTCTTTCCGGCCAACCTTGTCACGATCGTTTATCTGATACCCGTGATCATCGCCGCGACGTGGTGTGGCACCTGGCCGGCCGTCTTAGCGGCGGTTACGGCCACTGCCGCGGCGGACTTCTTCTTTTTTCCACCATTCTACAGTTTCAGGCTGGACGACCCGCAGGCTGTAATCGACCTGTTGCTGTTCCTGCTGGTCGCGCTCGTCAGCGGCAACCTTGCATCCCGGCTGCGCCGGGAAACCGAAACCTTGCGTCAGCGCGAGCAGGAGCTTCACGACCTCCATGAGTTCTCGCGAGGGTTGGCGGCCTGTTTCACCGTATCGGACCTGATCGACGCCATTCAGAGCTACCTTTCCGGCGCGTTCGGACGTCACAGCGCGTTTTTCATCACGGCTCCGGACAAGACTTTCCCGCCCGATCCGACCGCCGACATTCCACCAGCGGTTCAGGAGAGCGCGGCTTCAATGATGCGGAAGGTTGCACTTGATACCAGCACCTTCAGGGACGAGGCGACCGGAAATCTCTGGTTGTTACGGGCGGTGAGCTCAGAGGAGTCCACCTATGGCGTGATTGCGGTCAATATCGGCAGCGACCAGCGCACCCTCATCGACCAGGGGACACACCGCATCGAAGCCATGCTCGCGGAAGCCTCATTGACGCTCCAGCGTCTGAATATTGGCGGAGCGGTAGAGCAAGCAGGGCTCCGTCAGAAGGATCAGCTTTTGAGCGATGCTTTCCATGGCAACTTGTCGCATGAGCTGCGCTCGCCCGTGGCGGCCATCCGCGGTTCGGCAAGCGTCCTTCAGTCGATGTCCGCGATCAGGGATGAGGAAAGCGTCCATTCATTGGTCGAAGGCATTACCAATCAGGTCGAGCGGCTCGACGCCTTCATCGGCAATCTCCTCAACGCGACGCGCGTGAGCGCAAGCGACATCCGGCCGCATCTGGAGTGCGCCGATCCCAGGGACATCATCAATGCCGCGGTTCGGCGAAGGTCGCGGCAGTTGGCGGCGCACGACGTCACGACAAGGTTTGCCGACGATTTGCCAATGATCAATGTGGATTCCGTCCTGGTCGAAGAGGCATGCGGTCAGTTGCTTGAGAATGCCGCCAAATATTCGCCGCCGGGCTCGACCATATCGGTCACCACACGGACCGAGCGAGGACAGGTCATCGTGTCCATTTCCGATTCCGGCGCAGGCATCACGGCGGAGGAGCGGCAGCAGCTTGGCCGCAGATCGTTTCGCGGCGAGCGCCATCAGGCGACCGTCTCCGGGTCCGGCCTGGGTTTCTGGATCGCGTCCACCTTCATCAAGGCAAATGGCGGATCGATCGACATTGCGAGCGAGGGCGAAGGACAAGGCACCACAGCTTCCATTATCCTGCCCGAAGCTGTGATCGAGGACGAGTGGGCGGGTTCGAACGATGAGTAAGCCCACCAACCTCGTGCTTCTGATCGACGACGAGCCCAAGATCAGACGTTTCCTTCGCGCCGGTTTCGAGCTTCATGGCGGCTTTACCGTGCTGGAGGCGGAGGACGCTGCGGAAGGATTGCGCGCCGCGACCTTCAACGCGCCGGACCTTATCATCCTCGACCTCGCCCTGCCCGACCGTCGCGGGACCGAGGTGCTCGATTTGATCCGGTCGTGGTCCAATGTCCCGATCATTGTGCTTTCGGTCGAAGCCAACGAGGAGGAAAAGGTTCGCCTGCTCGAGGCGGGAGCCGACGATTACGTGGTCAAGCCATTCGGCATCGCCGAACTGATCGCGCGCAGCCACGCGGCGCTGCGACGATATTTCAAGAGCCCCAACGAAAACCCGGTCGTGGTCGCTGGCCCCTTGTCGATCGATCTCGTCAACCGAACGGTGCTGTTGAACAACAGCCAGATCAAATTGACCAGGAAGCAGTACCGCCTGCTTCACGTCCTTGCGACCCATGTCGGCCTGGTGGTCACCCACGACCAGCTGCTCGAGGAGATCTGGAGCGGCAGCGTGCGAAAGAACATCCAGTATCTGCGCATCCTGGTGCGAGACCTGCGGCAGATCATCGAACCCGATCCCAACCACCCGCGGCTTCTCATTACCGAGTTGGGCGTCGGCTATCGCCTGCAATCCCGCCTGGAAGACGTAACATTGGGTTAGAACGAGCTGGCTTTTGGTTGGATCGGTCTGTCAGCGGGTTCGCTTCACCTCTCCCCGTTGGGGAGAGGTCGATTTGCTCCTGGCGACGCGAAGCATCGTCCAGTGCAAATCGGGTGAGGGGGCGAGCCGACCGCGTGAAATCTTGCCTCGCAAAACGATTGCCCCTTTGTCGCCGAGGCCGATCAAATGTGGCGTGTTCTCGCCCGTATCAATAACGCCAATGGTCTGTGCGCGTCTAGCGGCTGTCTTATGGGGCATGGCGATGTGCTAGCGACCCGGCAGAGCCTCATTTAACCCATTCTATCAGTTGCAGGTCCGGCGACTCGCCCGAGCCTCCTCGGCCGTAGGGATGATAGAAGAATGAGTCAAGCACGGCCTCCCGTCTTGCGTTGCGATATAGACCAATTAAGGGGCCGGCTTGCTGTCAGTTTGGCCTTCAAGCCGGCTCGGAAACTGTCTACCATTCAACTTAACTGGTCAGCGTCCGGGAAGATCCGGTTTAGCGGCGCAAGGCTTGGACTCGGAGGCGACCTCTGCTCAAGGGGCTTGTCACATTTGGCTTAACCAGGCGGCCGCTGGTCCTATTGGGCCTGCTCTTATTTGTTGGCGCCGGCACGGTTGCATTCTCCAAGCTCAACATCGAGGCCTATCCCAATCCGGCGCCGGTGATTCTTGAAATCACGGCGCAATCTGCGGGCCTGTCCGCGGAGGAGATGGAACGCTACTTCACGATTCCGATCGAGGTTGGCCTTGCCGCGACGCCCGGCGTCGATGTCATTCGATCGACCTCGTTCTATGGCCTGTCCTTCGTCCGCGTCGTCTTCCAATACGGCATCGATTACTATTTCGCGCTCTCGCAGACGGCTATCAACCTTCAGCAGAACGTCAGCCTTCCCGGTAATGTTACGCCGCAGATCCAGGCGACCAGTCTGGTTGGCGAAGTCTACCGCTATGAGTTGATCGGGCCACCGCATTTCGGGTTGAGCAATTTGCGGACCATACAAGATTGGGTATTGCAGCGGCGGCTTCTTGCCGTCCCTGGCGTCGTACAGGTCAATACCTGGGGCGGCACGACCAAGGAATACGACGTTGATGTCAATCCGCAAAAACTTGAAGCCTACGGTCTGACGCTGCCGCAGGTGATCAGCGCACTCGGCAATGCGAACATAAACGTCGGCGGCCGCACCATCAACATGGGGCAGCAGTCAGTGAACGTTCGCGGCGTTGGGTTGATGGACAGCGGGGGCTCGGCCGACGTGACCCAGGGCTACAAGGTTGAGGACATCGAGAACGTCATGCTCTCTCAGTGGCAAGGTCTGCCGCTGTTCGTGAAAGACGTTGCCAAGGTCTCGGTGGGCTATGTGCCTCGACTCGGCAAGGCCGGCCGCGACCATTCGGATGACGTGGTCGCGGCGATCGTCATCATGAATCGGACGCTGCACACGAATGACGTGGTTGCGCGCATCCGCTCGGAGATCCAGAAGATCAACACAGATGGAAGTCTTCCGCCCGGGGTGAAGCTAGTTCCGTTCTATGACCGCACCACCCTCGTCGGGATCACCACCAGCACGGTCCTACATAACCTCATTTTCGGCGTTTTGCTGATTTTCGCCGTTCAATGGCTGTTCCTCGGCGACCTGCGCAGCGCCGTCATCGTCGGCGCCAACGTTCCGTTCGCATTGTTCTTCAGCATAATCATCCTGGTCCTGCGCGGCGAGGACGCGAACCTGTTGTCCGTGGGCGCCGTCGATTTTGGCATAATCGTCAATTCCGCCGTGATTGTGGTCGAGAATGTGTATCGCAATCTCGCGTCCCGGCCGGAGGAAAGAGAAGAGTTGTTGCATCAGCTCGCCGAGAAGCGCTGGGGTGACGATCCCACAGCCACGGGCTCATCGAGCAACCCGACATGGACCGATCGGTTGCAACTCATCCTAATCAGCGGTTTGCAGGTCGACAGAGCTGTTTTGTTCTCCACCGTGATCATTGTCGCGGCATTCATCCCGCTGTTCACCATGCAGGGTGTCGAGGGCCAGATTTTCGGCCCGATGGCTCGAACCTATGCCTACGCTCTGATTGGAGCGCTGGCGGCAACATTCACGGTGACACCGTGTCTGGCTTCGCTTCTGCTCTCGGAGCACCTTAGCGAAGTTGAGACGATCGTCGTTCGCACCATTCGCCGGATCTACACCCCTCTGCTGCGCTGGTCGTTGAACAACCGGCCGATCACCGTTGCGGTCGGATTGGTTTTCCTCGGCATGAGTGGATTCCTCGGTTCACGTCTCGGCAGCGAATTCCTGCCGACCCTCGAAGAGGGCAATCTGTGGATTCGTGCATCGATGCCGCCAACTCTCTCGCTCGAGGCGGGAATGCCGTTGGTAGAGCGGATGCGCGAAATTCTGCTCCGCCATCCTGAAGTCATCACCGTGGTCTCGCAACATGGCCGTCCCGACAATGGCAGCGATGCGGCGGGATTCTTCAATGCGGAGTTCTTCGTGCCGCTGAAGCCATTCGAGGAATGGCCGGCAGGTTTGACCAAGGATAAACTTGTCGACGAACTGCAAGCCGAATTTTCGAGCGAATTCGTCGGCATCAACTTCAATTTCTCGCAGTACATCCAGGACAATGTCGAGGAGGGACTCTCAGGCGTCAAAGGCGCGAACTCCATCAAGATTGTCGGTCCCGATCTCGCCACGCTGGAGCAGATCGCCAAGGCCGCAATGCCCGAGATGGCTCAGGTGCCGGGAATTACCGATCTTGGTGCGTTCTGGGTGCTTGGCCAGCCCAATCTGAACATCAAGATCGATCGGGAAAGGGCGGCGCGTTACGGTCTCAACGTCAGTGATGGCAATAACGTCGTTCAGGCGGCTTTGGGCGGAACCGTGGCGACCATGCTTCTTGAGGCGGAACGCCAATTCGGCGTGGTGGTGCGGCTGGCTCCCGAATTTCGGAGCGATATTCATGATGTGCAGAAGGTCACGGTTGGCGTTCAAACTCCCGCCGGAAACGCGCATATTCCTTTCAGCGACTTCGCCAACATCACGCTCGACACCGGCGCCTCCTACATTTTTCGCGAGCGCAACCAGCGCTTTGTGCCGATCAAATTCAGCGTGAGAGGCCGCGACCTTGCCAGTGCCATCGAGGAAGCCCAGCAGCGCATCAACCGAAATGTGAAGCTGCCGACCGGCTATCGCATCGATTGGGCGGGAGAGTTCGATTCGTTGCAACAGGCCAAGAAGCGGCTCGCTGTTATTCTTCCGATCACGTTTGTCCTGATCTTGGTGCTGCTCTACGGGCTGTTCAATTCGTTCCGGGACAGCCTGTTGGCGCTGCTTGGGCTTCCGTTCGCGGTCAGCGGCGGCATTCTTGGGTTGTACGCTTTCGGTTTGAATTTCAGCATCTCGGCCGCGATCGGATTCGTCTCACTGTTCGGCGTATCGGTGATGAGCGGCATTCTCATCATCCATGGTTATTATCGCGTGGCCGGTAGTGGTCTGGATCCGGCCGAGGCGATGTTCCGTGCCGTCGATGAACAGATGCGACCAATCCTGATGATGACTCTGTCGGCTTGCATCGGTCTGCTCCCGGCGGCGCTGTCGACTGGAATCGGCAGCCAGGTCCAGCGACCGCTCGCCACGGTGATCGTGGGCGGAATGCTGATCGGACCGGTTCTGCTGCTCGTGGTCGTGCCGGCGCTGCAGAGCTATTTTCTCGGACGGAGCGCCCCTGAACGGCCGCCACCACAGAGAGAAGCTGAGCAGAAGTAGTCGTTCTTTCAACGCATCGGTTCTCTGACGGACGTCGCGCATGATCGGCGACGCGATGGTGATGCCGCCGCGGCTATTTGGTCGCTGCGGACGCAACTACCTCGGGCGGATCGCCCATCGCGCATTGACGCCAGTCCGGCACGGTGCAGTTCGCGGGCCAGTTGCCGCCAAGCGCCATGAACAATGCCGCGGTATCGGCAATGCGATTGGCTTCCGTCTGCACGCGGATCACGGACGCCGTCAAATAGGTCTGCTGCGCATTGAGGACGGCGAGCTGGTTGACCTGGCCTTCGCTTAGCTGCTTCTCGACAATATCGAGGCTCGCCTTGGCCGTGTCTTCGGCGCGCCGCGCGGCCCGTATGGCGCGCGCATCCGCCTGCAAGGCCCGCAGCGCATCGGCCACGTTCTGGAATGCGGTGATGACCGCGGCGCGGTACTGCGCCTCGGCCTGCTCGAGCGCGGCTTCCGCCGCCTTTTGCTTGTTGTAGAGCGTGAAGCCGTCGAAGATGGGCGCGGTCGCGCTTGCCGCAAGCGTGTAGAAGCCGGTGCCCGGCAAAAACGCCGTGGCATAATTGAAGGAGGCCGATCCGCCGTTGGCCGAGAGCACGAGATTCGGCAGGCGGGCCGCGATCGCAACACCGACTTGCGCGCTCGCCGAATGCATGTTGGCTTCCGCCGCCCTCACGTCGGGCCGCTGATCCACGAGCTTGCTTGGCAGGCTGATCGGCAGGTTGGCCGGCAATTTGAGATGCGCTAGGTCGAACTTCTGCGTGATCTCGTCGGCGGCGTATTGCCCGGCAAGCGCGGTGAGCAGGTCGCGCTGCTGCGCCAGCTGCTTCTCGAGCGGCGGCAGCAGCTCCTCGGCTTGCGCAAGTGCTGCGTCCTGCGCCAGCACATCGGCCTGAGCTGCCTGGCCCAGGTTCAACTGGCGCTTGAGAATATCGAGCAGATGCTTCTCGATCGCGATGATCCGCCGGGTCGCGGCGATCTGCCCGCGCAGCGACGCCTCCTGGATCGCGGCGGTCACGACGTTGCTGGTCAGGGTCAGATAGGCGGCCTCGAGCTGAAACAGCTGCTGCTCGGTCTGGGCATCGAGGCTCTCGACGGCGCGGAAGTTGCCGCCCCAGATATCCGGCACGAACGACACCGTCAGCTGGTTGGTGATCAGCGAGAACTGGGTTTGCGGTCCAGCCGTCGGGATCGACGGCACCTGCTGAGGATTGGCAATCAGGAACTGCTGGTTGGTATTGTTGCCCGTGACCTGCGGGGCGAACAAGCCGCGTTGGGCGAACGCGTTGTAATGGGCGATCTTGATCGCGGCTTCGGCGGCCTGTAGATTTGGATTCTCCTCGACCGAGCGCTTCACGAGATCGTTGAGCGGCTGCGACTTGAAAGCCGCCCACCATCGCGCCGAAACGTCCGCGCCGGTTATGAAGCGTTGCCCGGGAATATTCCGCGGACCCTTGCCCGGATCGGCCGATGCAAGCCTCCCCCTGACATAGCCGTTGACGTCGGGGACGGCTGCCGGATTGAAATTCGGGCCCACCGCGCAGCCAGAAATCGCGATCGAGACGGCAGTCAGGACGATCGCGCCGGCGGCCCCGCCCGCCCAGGGCGCACGCGGACGCCGGCGCAGCGTTGCGACTGGCGGCCGAGGGTCATATCGCCCTAGACGCAACATATGATCAAGCCCCTCCCACAATGCGACTTGCAACTAACCATCCGGGTTGCCTTCAAGGGCCACGGCGACTTCGCCGTCGTGTACAACCTCTTCCTTATCTCTTGAGAGAAATATCTTTCTCAGCGCCGGGGCCACAATGAGCAGAAGCACTGGCCCGATGAACATACCACCCACGACGACGGTTGCCAGCGGGCGTTGCACCTGGCTGCCGATGCCGTGGGAAATCGCGGCCGGAAACAACCCGACTCCCGCGGACAGCGCGGTCATCAGCATCGGGCGCATCCGCTGTTCGGCGCCGTGGTATACGGCCTCGGCGATATCCATGCCCTGGGCCCTGAGTTCGCGGAAATAGCTGATGTTGAGAATGCCGTCCATCACCGCAACGCCGAACAGCGAGATAAAGCCGATCGCCGCCGACACGCTGAAATCAAGCCCGGCCAAATAGAGAGCAATCAGGCCGCCGCCGATGGCAAAGGGGATGCCGGCAACCGACAACAGGCTGTCGCGCAGCGAATTGAACAACCCGTAGAGCAGCACGAGGATCAGGAGCAGCGTGATCGGAACAACGACCATCAGCCGCTGCTTGGCGGCCTGCAGGCTGTCAAATTCACCGGCCCATACGAGCCGGTATCCGTTGGGAAGTTTGACCGCCTTGGCGACCCGCTCCTGAGCTTCCGCGACGGTGCTGCCGAGGTCGCGGCCGCGAACGCTGAACTTGATCGGAATATAGCGCTGGCTGCGTTCGCGATAGATGAACGACGCGCCCGTATCGAGGGTGATATCCGCAAGCTCGCTGAGCGGGACGTAACCGTTGATACCCGACGGCGTCTGGTAGGTGACCTTGACGGTGCGTACCGCGTCGATGCTGCTGCGGTATTTGGGGTCGAGCCTGACGGCGAGATTGAACTGCCGGTCGCCCTCCAGAACGGTCGTCGCATTGGTGCCGCCGAGCGCCGCCTGAACGACGGTGTTGACGTCGCCGGTGTTGAGGCCGTAGCGGGCGGCCTTGTCGCGGTCGACCTTGATGTTGAGATTGGGTTGCCCCAGGAGGTGGAAGATTCCGAGATCGACCACGCCGCGAATCTTCGCCATCTCGGCCATCACCTGGCTCGCGAGCCCCTCCAGGACCTCGAGATTCTGCCCGATGACCTTCACTGAATTGGCGCCTTTCACACCCGACAGCGCCTCCTCGACGTTGTCCTGGATATATTGCGAGAAGTTGAACCCGATCCCGGGAAGTTCCTCCGCGAATTCCTGCTGCAATTCTTCCGTTAGCTTTTCTTTGGTGAGATTCGGCGGCCACTCGTCGAAGGGTTTGAGCGGCGCGAACAATTCGACATTGGAGAACGGCGAAGCATCGCTGCCATTGTCCGGTCGACCATGCTGCGAAACGACCGTGAGAACCTCCGGGTGTCTCAACAGGATCTCGCGCATTTTGCCGGTGACGGCCGTTCCGGCATCGAGCGACATGGTCGATGGCATCGCCGCCCTGATCCAGAAGTTGCCCTCTTCCAGCGCGGGGAGGAATTCACTGCCGAGGCGGGACGCCGCCAGTACGCTTAGTCCGAGGAAGACGATGCCTACGGTCACCGCGACCTTGAGATTGGACAGCGCCCAGCGCAGAACCGGCGTGTAACTCTTGCGCAAGGCGCGCACGATGACGGTTTCGGTTTCCTCGATGTGCTTGGGAAGCAATAGCGCGGCCAGAACCGGCGTTACCGTGAAGGTCGCCAGCAGCGCGCCGGCCAGCGCGTAACCATAGGTGCGCGCCATCGGCCCGAAAATCTGGCCCTCAACCCCTTGCATCGTAAACAGCGGCACGAAAGCCGTGACCGTAATCGCCGCCGTGAAGAACACCGCCTTGTCGACCTGCAGCGCACTGGTGAAGATGATGCGCAACCGCTCGGTCCACTTCTGGCTTGACGTAGTGTGGGCGTGAATCGATGTCGGATCGGCGCCCCAATAGCCTTCAGAAAGATGCTGAAGCAGGGTTTGCCGATGCTCCGGCGTCGACTGAAAGTTCCGATAGATATTCTCCATCATGATCACGGCGGAATCGACGATGATGCCGAAATCGACCGCGCCGAGCGACAGCAGATTGGCGTCCTCGCCCTGCAGAACCAGGATGATAATGGCAAAGAACAGTGCGAACGGAATGTTCGCACTGACGATGATGGCGCTGCGCAGATCTCCCAGAAATACCCATTGAATGAAGAAAACCAGAAGGCAGCCGAAGATCAGATTGTGCAGGACGGTATGCGTGGTGATGCCCACCAGCGAGCTGCGGTCGTAATAGGGGACGATTTTGACGCCGTGCGGCAGGCTTCCGTCGGAATTGAGTTTCTCGACCTCGGCCTGAACCCGAGGAATGATGTCGTTGGTATGCTGGGTCCGCCCCATCACCACGATCGCGGTGGCGACATCGTCGTCGTGGTCCCTGCCCCCAATTCCAAGGCGCGGCACGAAGCCGACCGAGACCGTCGCGACGTTCTTGACCTGGATCGGAAGCCCATTCGACTGGGTCAGGACGACATTCTCGATGTCCTGGACCTTGTAGCCCTTGGTAACGTCGTCGGCGCCACCGCTGTCGACCAATCCGACGCCGCGGATATTGACCGACTGTTGGCCGATCGTGATCTCGCGACCGCCGACATTGATGTTGGCGTTGCCGAGCGCGGAAACAAGCTGCGGTATCGTGATGTTGTAGGCTTCGAGTTTTTCCAGATCAGCATCGACGTTGAATTGCTTCGTCGTCCCGCCCCAGGCATTGATCTGCACCACCCCGGGGATGGTCAGGAAACGACGCGCGACTACGTAATCCTGCAGCGTGCGAAGATTGGTCAATCCAAAATGCGGCGGGCCGACAAGCTGATAGCGGTAGATTTCACCGACGAGACTCGACTGCTGAATCTGCGGCACCTGGTTGCCCGGCAGATTGACGTTTTGCTGCAGGCTGATCGAGGCTTGAGAGAGCGCGAAGTAGAAGTCGACCCCGTACTTGAAGGTGACGCGGACGAACGACAGGCCGTAGAACGAGGTCGAGCGGATATTGATGACGCCGGGCGTGGGATAAAGGCCCACCTCCATCGGGATTGTATAATATTTCTCCATCTCCTCGGCGGACAGACCCGCCGCCTGCGCGGTGATTTCGAGAATGACGGGCGCGGGGTTGGGATAGGCTTCGATATTGAGCTTCGAAAACGCGACGAGTCCTGCGGCGCAAAACACCACAAGACCCAGCACGATGATCGCACTGCGCGTCAAACCGAAGACTAGTAGAGATTTAATCAAGTGACCCCGCAGCTTTTATTGGGTTGAGGCGTACCGCAGCCGCTCAACCGGCTTCGCCCAGCAAGAGCTTGTTGCTCAGGAAGACCGCGCCATCCGTGACGACGGTGTCTCCGGGCTCCAATCCCTCCAGAATCTGGTTCCAGCCATCCTGTAGCTGGCCAAGCTTGACGGTTCGCTTGGTGAAGCGGCGATTGTCGCTGGTGACCCATACTGTCATCGTTCCGTCGCCTTCCCTGACGACACCGTTCGCCGGCACGGCCAGCGAACGAACCGGGTCTCCGACACGAATGACAAAACTTGCATACATTCCCGATCGCAGCAGATGCCCGGGGTCGTCGATTTGCGAGCGGACCAGCTGCCGGTGACTGTTCGGGTCGATCATCGCCCCCAACGCGGTGACGTGCCCTTTGAATACCTTGTCGGGATAGGCCGGTACCCTGACGTCGACTTCCTGACCGAGCTTGTAGGCCGGCGCGTCGGTTTCGATGACGTTTGCCACCATCCACATGGTCGACAAATCGGCAACCGTGTAAGGCGGCGGCGCAACGCCGGGCTGGACCAAGAACCCGGGGGCCGCATTGCGCGTCACTACTCTTCCCGAGATCGGGCTTGGGACCAGCAAAGTGGAATCGACCTTGCGCATCTCCACGACCTGGTCGATCTCGGCGTCGGTCTTGCCGAAAATACGCACCGCATCCCTTGCCGCCTTGAAGTTGCCTTCCGCGGTCTGCTGGTCCGAGGTCGATTGATCGACGTCCTTCTGGGCGCTGCCTCCCGCCTTCAAAAGGTTGACCATCCGCGCCAGCACCCGCTTTTGCAATTCAAGCACGCCGGCGGCCGCAAGCAGGGTGGATTCGGCCTGCAGAAGATCCGGGCTGTCGATCGTGAACAGGAGGTCGCCGGCCTTGACGTCGTCACCTATGTTGTAATTCGCCTTCAGAATTTTCCCGGGATACTGCGAGAAAACCTGGACGAGCAAATCTTCATTGAAGTCGATGGTGCCGACCGCGGTTTTGTAAAGCGTAAAATCGCGCGATGCCACGGGACCGACCTTGAGCGAGGCCGTCTGCTTTTCCGATAGATCGACGGTCTGCGCGTCGACGCCCTGGGCCGATCCGGGCCGCGCCTGTTCAACGGCAGCAACCTGCTCCTTCCGGCCCGATTGGCCATCGGCCAATCCGATGAATCCCCTGCCCCAAAACAGCGCGGCTCCGCCGATCGCGATCAAGGCGAAGAGCACCGCGCGAGAGCGTGTCGACAGGTTTCCGAAAGCACTCACTCTAAGTCCCCAACATCACAGCTAGTTTTGTCCGTGTTGCGTTACAGCATCGCGCTTACACTAACCTTACGCGCTTCTCACTCTGAACGATTGTTTTAGGGCATTCCCATATAATAAGAATAGCGAAACGCGCGAAAACCCGGAGATTTGCTCAGATATTCTTCGATTGCCTGTGGCCTGAGCAAGCAGAAGCCGAAGTTATAGACAAACCATAAGTGCCGATTCTCTCCTTCAACTTCGACGAATGGCGGTTGGCAGTGACGGTCGGCGAATGTCAAATCCAAAACTCCACTACAAGCCCACATTTGCTGGTGGTCCTCCGATTCTAACATTCGCAAATATGCCTGCCGAAACGGGATGCGAATGTTAGAATCGGACCACTAGAAGTGAATGATAATGTCGGCCGCGCCGATGATCGCGAAGTTCCTGTTCGGTGCGATGCCAAGGTTTGCATTGCCGTTGAACGCGAACGCATCCAGCGACCTGTAATAGGAGACTTCGGGACGGATCTCGATCTGCGGCGAGAACCAGTGCTGCCAGCCGATGCCGGTTTCGAGGTAGCGCGTCTTGGTGCCGGTACGCTGTCCCTCGAAGTCGTCGACGAATTCGGCGCGGTACGAGATGTTATCGAGCGGCGAGGCCTTGTAGTTCAGATATGACAGAAAGGTTTGAAACGATGCGGTGCAGCTCAGCACCGCGGCCGACTTGCACAATGCACCGTTGGGGGCATTGAACGGCATGTATTGCGGCGAGAAAGGCGTGCCGCCGCGGGCGATGATGTTGAGCGCCTCGGCATTGTTCAGGTTCGGCACGTTGTTCTGGTGCTCGTTGTAGGTCTCGATCGAGATGTGCCACTGGTCGTTGAACTTGTGATAGTAGGTCAAGCCGTACCATTGCAGGTTGTTGTAACCCCATTGGCCGCCATTGATTCCGTTGGCGACGATGTTGAAGTCGTCATTGCCGCTGTCGCTGCTCCAGCGCACGCCGGCGGTAACGCTCGGGACCGCTCCCGGATCTTTCGGCATTGTGGTGCCGGGATAGAGCGGACTCGGAAACGGATTGGCGATATTGACGCCGACATGCCAGGGCAGCGACTCGGTTCCCGTCGTCAGGCCAAGCTCGAAGATCCAGTTCTTGGTCGCGGCAAGAGTGAACTCGAAGCCCGTATTGGTGTAGTTGTCGTAGGTATAGGTCATCGAGTGGGAGTACATGTAATTGTTCGGCGCAAGCTGCGCCTCAATGTCCGGAATCGAAATGTATCGCCCGACGCGGATCAGGAGTCCTTCCATCACCTGCGGGGTGAAGACCTCGCCATAGGCCATCGGGATGTCGAAGCCGTTGTTGAGTTTCTGGTTGAGGAACTGGCTGCTGAAGAGCCCGTAGGCGGTGGTGTAGCGATAGTTCTCGCCGTAGATCGGCGCGATGCGGAAGCCCCAGTCGATGTGGTCCTTCTGGACGGTGTCGGGAAGCCGTTCGATATAGATCACCGCCTGATCGAGCTGCGGGCCATTCGGATTGTAGCTGTAGGCCGCGGGCGCATTGCCGCCGCGCACCGTGCTGGTCGAGAGGTTTCCGCCCGGGTCCAACCAGCCGTAAACCTGAATGTGGTTGTCATTCATCCACTGGCCCAGTTGCGTATTCCCGAGCGCCGCCATCAGCGGACTGTCGACCGAATTCGCTCGCGTCACGCCAAGATTGGTGGTTCCGCCATAAGGCCACTCGGTGAAGGGCATCGGCGGAATGCTTTGCGGCGTCGGCGAGATATTGGCCTCAAGCTTTGCCGGCTGGAGCGGGATCTATCCAAAAGCCTCGTCCAAGGCCGATGCGATCCTCAAGCGCGATGCGCGCAGCCCCCATATGCCGCTGATGGAATTCTATTTATATCCGCCGAAACATATCAGCTCCGCGGTAATCGTGACGTTGGCGCCGCCGGCCCGCTAGGCCGCCGAGGCGGACCGTGCGTCCGGACGGGACCCCACCGGGGCGGCAGCCGATGATCTCAAGGCGGTTCAGCCGCCAATGGACGGGAACCTGCCTCACCCAGGTGTCGCCTCGTCCATCTAGAACCACCTCAGTCCTCCGCCAACCGGCGGGCCCGGCAGGGGCGGTAAATCGTAACCGCCGCGGCCAAATTCGGCCTGCGCAGGCAACAACCAGGGCGGGAAAGAATATCGCTTTTATATTTTTCTATATTATAAACGACATAGATTTTTTACGTCGTTTCGGAGAATGCTGCGCTTGCCGGGTAGTTGGTGACATCGGAGCGGCCGCTTGATTTGACGGCGATAATAGCTTTTTCGCAGGTGAACTTTGCGACCACCGTGAACCTGCGGATTGGCCATTGGCCGTCATGGTTGCTTGCTGGGGCACGGTTCTTGCTGCGGCTCTTTCAGAGCCAAGATGATGATCCCTCGATGTCTTTTTCTACGAAGGCAAGTTCCATTGCATTCACCTCTGCCCATAGCCCAGAAGTTCGTCCGGGCGAGTACCGCGGAGAGCAAGGATAAAGCTGCCCTGCCGCCGGATAGAGCGGCGCCGTCGCCGCCCTCCTTCCTGCGAACGGAAATCTTTCCTCTGCTGATGTCGCTGGTCTGTGTCGGCCTCGTCACGGCGATCCTGATGCTGCTCGAGCAGCCGGTCGCCGCCAGCCTCGTTCCGATCGCCTATCTCGTTCCCGTAATCATCGCCGCCACCCAATGGGGTATCTGGCCCGCAACGCTCGCGGCGATCGCCAGCATGGCTGCGGCAGATTTCTTCTTTTTCCCACCC
The DNA here is from genome assembly GCA_963722265.1 of uncultured Alphaproteobacteria bacterium. Taxonomy (GTDB): domain Bacteria; phylum Pseudomonadota; class Alphaproteobacteria; order Rhizobiales; family Xanthobacteraceae; genus Bradyrhizobium. The sequence continues at coordinate 868,466 of CAVRKR010000010.1, forward strand.
ATTTTCAGCTTCGAGGTCGAGGACCCCCAGGAGGCCATCGACCTCCTGCTGTTTCTGGTCGTCGCACTCGTCAGCGGAAATCTTGCCTCCCGCCTGCGGCAAGAGACCGAAACGCTGCGCCGGCGCGAACAGGATATTCACAACCTTTACGACTTCTCGCGGCGTCTGGCGGCGTGTTTCACCGTATCGGACCTGATCTCCGCCATCGAGAACTACCTCTCGCGGACGCTTGGCCAGCAAGCCGCTTTCTTCGCGGCTAGGACCGACGGTCATTTTGAGCCGCCGAAATCCGGATCGGTGCCGAAGGTGGTGCAGGAAAACGTCCTCTCGGCGACTGCGACCGCTCCGGCTCCGCCGGAAAACCTGGTTGACGGGCCGACACAGAACGTCTGGCTGCTAAGGGTCGTGAGTTCAGAAACCGCAGTCCTCGGACAAGTCGCGGTCAATATCGGTACCGGCACCAGCGAGGCCATCGCGCTCAAGACGAGCCGCGTCGAGGCAATTCTGGAAGAAGTATCGTTGACGCTGCAGCGGATCGACATCGAGAAAGCGATGGAAGATGCGAGGCTGCGCCTGCAGGCCCAGCTTCTGAGAGACGCCTTTCACGGCACGCTCTCGCACGAACTGTGCACGCCGCTTTCGGCCATCCGCGGCTCGGCCAGCGTGATGGAGTCGATGCCCCAGATCCAGAAGGATGCGCGCGCCCGCTCGCTGGTTGAGGCCATATCCGAAGAAGCCGCGGAGCTCGACGGCTTTATCCACAGCCTTCTCAACGCAACGCGCGTCACCGCGGGCGGCGTCAGCCCGCACCTCGAATGGAGCGATCCAAGGGACATCGTCAACGCCGCGATCAAGGGAAGAGCGCGGCGTCTGGCAACGCACAAGGTCGAGACCAAATTTGCCGAGGACCTGCCGCTGGTCAACGTCGATTCCGGCTTGATCGAGGAATCCTGCGGACAGCTTCTGGAAAATGCGGCCAAATATTCTCCGTCCGGCACCACCATCTCGGTCAGTGCGAAGAGTAAACAGGGCGACGTCGTGCTGTCGATTTCGGACCAGGGCGTCGGCATCACGCCGGACGAACGGCCGAACCTTGGCCGCAGATCGTTCCGCGGCCAGCGCCATCAGGCGACCGTTCCGGGGTCAGGCCTCGGCTTCTGGATTGCATCCATCTTCGTCGGCGCAAACGGCGGCACCATCGACATCACGAGCCCGGGGCAAGGCCTGGGAACGACGGCTTCCATCACCCTGCCCGGCTCCGTGATGAAACATCCCGAACCAACGGCGCTTCACCAATGAGTAGACCCGCCAACATCGTGCTTCTGATCGAAGACGAATCGAAGATAAGGCGATTCCTTCGCGCGGGCTTCGAACTTCAAGGCTACACCGTGGTCGAGGCCGAGAATGCGGCGGACGGGCTGAAGGCCGCGACATTCAGCGCGCCGGATCTCATCATCCTCGACCTGGCACTCCCCGATCTTCATGGATCGGAAGTTCTCGAGCGCATCCGATCATGGTCGAACGTGCCGGTCATCATTCTCTCGGTCGTATCGGGTGAGGAGGAAAAGGTGCGGCTTCTCCAGGCTGGCGCCGACGACTATGTGGTCAAGCCGTTCGGCATGGCCGAGCTCTTGGCGCGCAGCGAGGCCGCGCTGCGGCGTTATTTCAAGAGCGCGACTGAAAATCCGGTCGTCGTGGCCGGCCCGCTCTCGGTCGACCTCGTCACCCGAACCGTAGCGCTGAACAAGCAACAGATCAGATTGACCCGGAAGGAGTACCGCCTGCTCCATATCCTGGCCACCCATGTCGGCCTCGTGGTCACGCACGACCAGCTCTTGAAGGATATCTGGAGCGGCAACCAGCGCGATAATATCCAGTACCTGCGAATTCTCGTTCGCAAGTTGCGGCAGAAAATCGAAGCCGATCCCAATCATCCGCGTCTTCTGGTCACCGAATCGGGCGTCGGCTATCGCCTGCAGGCGCGCCTTGAAGATATTGCCGCGGACTAGCGCGAAAACCTCGTCGGGTTCTTGACCGGCATGGCCGGCCTAAACTTTTTTCCGAAGTGGATCGCCCCTCCAATAGTATAAAAATAATATATTTTTCGGTTGCTTGGGCTTACCTTCCAGCCGGGGGGAAGCTGCCGTGCATTTGATCGTCGAGTCTCTCGATGTGTTCGGCATTCAGATCCAATACTGGATGCCATTGGCCGCTGTGGTGGCTGCGATTTCCATCGCCATCAGTGCGCGGACTCGAGGATGACGATGAAAGTTACTTCAGGTTGGTCATCGCGGTCAGGTCGGCTGAGAGCTTAACGATGCCGACCGCGCCACACCAGTTAGAGCCAAATCCATTGGGATTGATGGCGGTCACATTGCGGGGGACGTTTGCATCGAAAGCGCTCGTAAGGGAGGCGCAATCGCCCTTGCGCAGGTTCGTATCGGAGTAACGCAGATCCAGCGTGAACACCTTGTAGGTAAAGCCAATACCAATGTTCCAGGTATTGTAACTAGGATACGGGATTCCGATCGGGGCCGCCGTGATGCGATAAAATGCATCGGTCGTTCCGATCCACTGGCGACCAAACTCGCCCGACAGGTAGGCTACAACGCCGCTTTTTCCAAACCATGCTGCCGGCGCGGTCGCCCGAGCCGTGATTGACGCGTAATCGGCCCACGCCCCCGAATTCAAGAAGTTCGGCGAGGAGTATTCATTGGCGCCGAGGGCGAAATTGTCGTTGATCGCCCAGTTGACCTTGCCGTAACCCTCAAAAAAGCTGACGTCCTTCTTCATTTGCGTGAAATCGGGACCCAGCGCCAGCGGTGATCCGGGGGGGCAAACGGCAACACCACCTGGAAAGCCTTCCTGACACTGTCCGCCAGGATAGAGGTAGCCCCAGAGACCGAAATCGAAAGCGAAGGCACCGAGGGTCGGTCGAACACCGCCATAGATATCGACTTCGGCCGCGGCGCGATTTGCAAAGGAGATGCTCTCCGCCGAGGTGCCGATATAAAGCTGCAGGTCCTTGTTGGCGTTGTAGCGCGGCTCGAAATAGGCCGCGACCGACGGCTTGTGGTTAGACTGGGTGATACCGCGGAAGACATAGTCGTTCATGATCGCGCCGCCGAACGCGATATCCCACGGATCGAACCGAGCCGCCGGCGGCGCTTTCAAAGGCAAATCTGCCGCGAAAATCGGACCCGCTGTTGCCAGCACCACAGCGGCCAAGACCATCTTCTTCATCAAAATCCCCGATCGGGAGCCAGTCCGGATGGCACCCGAAGGACAGGACGGCAGCCATACTCGTTAGTCCGAGAAGCAATTTCGTATACGCCACTTCAGGAATGAAGCAAAATATATGATCATCTGCATAATTTTTAATCTCATTTCTGATCGCGCGATAATGTTGTCCGCTGTGTTGTAATTTGACAACAACTTTTGCGGGCTTTGAAAACCGATTGGACAACTTTCGAGGGCATGTATTGCGGAGTATGATTGGCGTGCAGCCGGTCGGCCGAATGACGGATCGGAGGCCGTTGCCATAGTTTCCGGATTTGCCTGTGAAGCGGCGTTAGAGAACGTCGACGGCGACGCCGCGAGATTCTAGCGCCGCGACGAGTTCATCCCGTACCATCTCTGACAGCGCGACATGCACCTTGATTTTATTGTGCGCCGCAAGCAATGTTGTTTTGCCGCAGACATCGCATCCCGACCGGAACACGTCATGAAGCTCAGCACTACCACAACAACATTGTTGGCAGGCGCGATGTTGGCAAACACAGCTGCGGCGGCGCAGGCATCGCCCAACGATCAAGGGCTCCCATGCATCGCGAGAGTCGTTCATTCCGAGGAGCTGCCGTTCGCGCCGGCCAACACCTGGCTCGTCAAAGTGACGCTTGAAATTACGCCGCCAAACGGAAGCGCCTATCAAACGACCTTGCAGGACAAGATGCCTTGGCAGGGACTGCCGCCTCGAAAAGGTCAAGCGTTCCGGGTGCTGTGTGACCCGGCCAATCCGGGCGAACTGCGTCTCATCCCCCAGCCGGCTGCCCGAACGGCCTTTTGAACTTGATCGTTGCCCGCGCTGAACCTGATCATTCCCTGAGTCACAATGAACCGAGGGCGCTCGGGGCGTATATGAAAAATTTATATTTCTCACCCCCGTCATGCCTCGTTTTCAAATGGCATTTTGGGCATATTGCGGTGCACGCGATCGCGAATAGTGATCGCACCCACTGAGAGCCTACGAACATGCCGCTACTTGCGGGACATCCCGATCGGACCCCAACACAAGAACTGAAATCGACGGAAGTGATCGTTCGCTTCTGCCTGCGCATGGCGGTTCTGGTGATTTTTGCCGCGTTCGGCAGCATCGGCTTTGACCGAGGCCTCACCGTGCTGTTGTGGATGTCCACGATCCTGAGCGCGGTACTGGCGACGCTGGAGCGGGACGAACCACTCGACGCTGCTCTCAATCACTGGGACGAGACGATGGCCTATGCGGCGCTGTGCTGCCTGATCAGCGGGTTCGATCCGCCTGTGCCGATTTGAGACTGCACGGGTCTTTATGCCGCCCCTATGAGATCGCCGGCTTGCCGCTCTCGAATTCATATCCACCCCTGAAGATATTGGGCGCATGAGCCAAGCAACCTCCCGGCCGTCAGCCCCCATCCGAACATTCGCACCTTGAACAGCGGTAACGGACAAAGGCCCGGCGCTTCGGGAGCGCGCCTTGCTCGCCACAGCAAGGAATACTAACGTGAAACTCGTCGAACCTCCGTCGTGCAGTTCCGCATCGACCATCGTCTTTATCGGCCAAAACAGCCGCGGCCACTGGGTGGCCCAAGAACAAAACGGTCTCTATGGCGGCCTCTTCGTCAACCGCGCGCAAGCCGTCAAATACGCGCTCCTTGAAAACGGTCATCATCCCGAAACAATCGTCGAGCTGTCGAGCGAATTCGAGTTCGACCTGAATGGCACGCAACGCGCCTCCCTCCCTCTGCCCGTTGCCGGCGGGCAGAAAGCCGCCTGACAAACCCAACGGCCATCGTACAGGAGGCCCAGATGGTTCAGCTTCATTCAATTTCAGGCCACGACCAGGTCATCGACATCATGATCGGGCTTACACGCCTTTCCAATGCGCAACGCGCGATCGTCGCGGGCAGCGAGCGGATCGAGCTGTGTGTCGCGCTCAGACGGCGCGGGTTCATTCGGGTGGCCACCTCCTCGACGTGGCGGATTCCGCGCGGGCAGCACGCGGTCGGCCTGATCGCGGGCCAGGACTCGCCGGGGACAATCGAAAATGCGCTGGCCGAGATATCGCCCTTTCTTTGCACCCATGCGGCCGTCGCCCTCCTGATCGATTCGCGCGAAAGCGGCTCAAGCCTTCGAATCCGCATGAGGCTTCAACAGATGGGTTTTCAGATCGAGGCCGGGGTGAGATGCCAGCAGGGTCTTGTGCTGTCCGCCTACCGGCAGGGCTTCGGCCAGATGGAAAACGCCGCGTGAAATTTCAATGACACCCCTCGCAAACTCCACCGCCTGGCTCACGGGCTACATCCCCGATCTTCCGACGCCATTCGATAAGGCCGGCGAGATCGATCTGACGGCCTTCGCGAAACTTTGCGTGCGTCAGATACAGGCAGGCGTTTCCGCGATCGTCGTCGGCGAGACTACCGGCGAAGCCTCGACCCTTACTCCGGCCGAGCACGACGCCATCATCCGCACAGCAGTGGAGACCGCGCGCCGCCGCGTCCGCGTCATTGCGGGGGCGGGATCGAATTCGACGCGCCAGGCGATCGAGCTGACCCGGCGCGCCGAACTCGCGGGCGCCGATGCGGTGCTTTCGGTCGTGCCCTACTACAACAAGCCGATGCAGGCAGGCATCGACGCGCACTTTCGCGCCATCGCCGATTCGACGGCACTCCCCATCATCCTGCACGACATTCCGGCGCGGACGATCCGGGAGCTTTCCGACGATACAATTGCGAAGCTCGCGCAGTCGCGGCAGTTCATCGGGCTGAAAGACGCGACGGGCGACCTTGCCCGCCCGATGCGCTTGCGCCCGATGTTGCCCTTGGGTTTCCGGCTTCTGTCCGGCGACGACTCGACCGCGCTCGCCTTCTTGGCCAATGGCGGCGACGGATGCATCTCGACGGTATCGAATGTAGCGCCGGAACTGTGCCAGGTGATTTTTTCAAGTTGTCGGCGGGGACGATTGCAGTCCGCCCGGTATCTGCAGAGCCGGCTTGCTCCGCTGGCGGCGCTGCTCGCCAGGGAAAGTCCGGCCGCGCTCAAATATGCGCTGTCCCTGCTCGGTTTCATGCGTCCTGACACCCGCCTGCCGATCGTCGAATTGGCGGACGCGGCGAAGGCCGAGATCGCCAGCGCGATCACGGCGATCGGCGAAGAAGATCTGACCTGCGAAGACTGGGAAGAAGCCTGCCTTCAGAACGCAATGTAAGACGAAATCTGCCGGTTACGCGGCATCACCCCTGCATCCGCTTCGACGGTTCAGCCGCGCACGGACGGGGCATGCTGAGGAGAATGTTTTTCCCGCCATTTCGGTCCGGGCCCACGCATATAGTGGCGTTCCGGGCGATATTTTCGGACGTCCCAGAACGGGCCGAGATAGGAGGCCGCGGCGCTGGCGGCGTGACGCAGACGGGAAGTCAGAACGGATGGGTTGAGCGATAATTGTCGCATGTGACGCTCCACGGGATATCGGCGTTAGCGTTCGTCGCGTGTCGGAAAGCCGAGCAGCTCGAGTTCGCGCTCCATCCGCCGCAGTTTCGAATTGGCGATTGCCTCGACCATGTTTCGGAGATAGCCACCGACGCGATGCAAAGGGCCGTGAGCGGATTTGCCGCGTGCCCTGCCGAAGCGGTAATCACCCAGCGATCGACCGAGGTCGGCGCGATGGGGCCGGCGGCCGTCGTCGTAGATCAGGGCGCGATGGCGGTCATCGCTGACAAGGAAGTGGGCCATCTTGATCTCCAGCACCGGCTCACGAACGAGCCGCTGACTGGAACATGCATGCGCGCGCATAGGAATTCGAGACGGCACGCCGGCCCCTCGCATAAGCACCTCATAAGCATCGCGGCAGACCGCGGGACCCGGATTCCTAATGCCCGCCTTTATATTTTTCCTATGAGATATCGCTTCCGTCTCTCTCGCATTCCTACAACCTTGTCGGCACATGATGCGGTGGGGATTCGCGATTTGGGAATTCGCGAGGAAGGCCATGACCACGGTCGTGTTCATGAACGTTCTGCGCCGAACGCCCGACGCCGTGGTCATCACCTATGATGCGACGGACCGCGGCCGAGCAGGCCCGCACCCCAAACCAGTTGATAGCACCATGATCGCCATGTCGCTGATGCACCAGGATTTACCGAAACAGCCGCAGGCGCCCGCGGCAGTGCCGGACGGCAAACGCGCTGACGTGCCGTCGGGAAAGCCTGCAATCGCATCCGCGCCGTTTCAGCCGCTCGATCCCGGTGTCCTCAATGCGTCGATCCCGGCATTCGTCATCGGCCGCAACAGAGACGGCTTTTGGCTGGCCCGCGAAATCAGGGGAAGGACCGGCGGAATTTTCCTGCTTAGAAGCTCGGCGCTCGCGTTCGCGCGAAGGAATTCTTTTCCTTTAGGCTGCGCGACGATATTTCCGGCCGAGCGGTTCGAACTCGACCTGGAAAATCGGGGGAATCCGCTGCTCGCATACCTTGGGCCATTGATGCGCCTTGCGATGCGCGGTTGGGATCGAATGGCTATTCTGACCGGCAGGATCGCGGAAGCAGCCGAGCGCCGCCGTTAGGCGGTCCTACGATCAACCAGCTTGCATTTCGCTTACTCCGCGGCGGTGCGCATCTCGATACGTTCGGCCTTGACCGCGCAGAACTTGAATTCGGGAATCTTCCCGAACGGATCGAGCGCCGGGTTGGTCAACAGATTGGCGGCCGCCTCCGCGTAGCAGAACGGCATGAACACCATGTTTTCCGGCACGTCGCGATCGGAGCGCACCTTGATCTCGACCGCGCCGCGCCGGGTTTCCAGCCGGATGAAATCGCCCGGACGCAGGTTCATCCGCCGCATGTCCCTGGGCGACATGAATGCCACCGCCTCCGGCTCGATCTCGTCGAGCACATGCGAGCGGCGCGTCATCGAGCCGGTGTGCCAGTGTTCGAGCACGCGGCCGGTGGACAGCACCATCGGATATTCCGCATCGGGCAATTCGTCTGGCGGCAATACCTTGCGCCGGCACGATCTTGCCGCGGCCGCTCTCGGTCGGGAAACCCGTGGTGAAGATGATCTCATTGCCGGGCTGGTGCGGATCGTCGACCGGATAGGTCACCGCGCCCTCGCGCACCAGCCGCTCCCAGGTGATGTTCTGCAGTGACGGCATCACCTCGGTCATCTCGGTAAAGACGTCGGCCGGCCCCGCATAATTCCACGGCAGTCCCATGCGCCTGGCGATCTCCTGGATGATCCACAGATCCTGCCGCGCGTCGCCGGGCGGCTTGATCACTTCGCGCGCGAGCTGCACGCGCCGGTCGGTGTTGGTGAAGGTGCCGGATTTTTCCGCAAATGCCGAGGCCGGCAGGATGACGTCGGCATGGAACGCGGTCTCGGTGACGAACAGATCCTGCACCACCAGATGTTCGAGTTTTGCCAGCGCCTCGCGCGCGTGCTGCAGGTCGGGATCCGACATCGCCGGATTCTCGCCCTCGATATACATGCCGGTGATTTCGCCGGCATGGATCGCGTTCATGATCTCGACCACGGTGAGACCGCGCACCGGATCGAGATCCTGCTGCCAGAGCTTTTCGAAGGGCTCGCGCAGGTCGGTGCGACCGACCGGCTGATAATCCGGCAGGAACATCGGGATCAGGCCAGCGTCGGATGCGCCCTGCACGTTGTTCTGGCCGCGCAGCGGATGCAGGCCGGTGCCGGGACGGCCGACCTGGCCGGTGATCAGCGCGAGCGCGATCAGGCAGCGCGCATTGTCGGTGCCGTGCACATGCTGGCTGATGCCCATGCCCCAGAAGATGATCGAGGCCTTGGCGCGGGCATACATCCGCGCCACCTCGCGCAGGGTCTCCGCCGGGATGCCGCAGATCGGCTCCATCTTCTCCGGCGTGAACTCCTTGATCTTGGCCTTCAGATCGTCATAGCCCTCGGTATAGCCGGCGATATATTGCTCGTCGGTGAGGCCTTCGGTGATGATGGTGTTGATCATCGCGTTCAGCATCGCGACGTCGCTGCCGGGCTTGAACGCGAGATGCTTGTAGGCGTGGCGCGACAGCGCCTGCTGGCGCGGGTCCATCACGATCAGCTTGGCGCCGCGCTTGGCCGCGTTCTTGATGAAGGTCGCCGCAACCGGATGGTTGACGGTCGGATTGGCGCCGATCACGATGATCACCTCGGCGTCCATCGCCGCCGCAAACGGCGCCGACACCGCGCCCGAGGCCAGACCTTCGAACAGGGCCGCGACCGAAGAGGCATGGCACAGCCGCGTGCAGTGATCGACATTGTTGGAGCCGAAGCCGGTGCGCACCAGCTTCTGGAACAGATAGGCCTCCTCATTGGAGCCCTTGGCGGAGCCGAAACCGGCGAGCGCCTTGACGCCCTTTTCGTCGCGGATTTTCACCAGGCCGCCCGCCGCGATGTCGAGCGCCTCTTCCCAACTGACGCTTCGCGGAAATGGGTGAACGGATTGGCCGGATCGACCTGGTCGTTGGCGTCCTTCTTGGCGTTCGGCAGCCGCACCAGCGGCTTTGTCAGGCGGTGCGGGTGATGGATGTAGTCGAAGCCGAAGCGTCCCTTGACGCAGAGCCGGTTGTGATTGGCCGGGCCGTCGCGGCCCTCGGCGTAGATCACCTTCTCGTCCTTGACCTGATAGGTGACCTGGCAGCCGACGCCGCAGAACGGGCAGAGCGAATCGACCTTGCGGTCGGCATAGGTGACGCGGGTCTGGTTGTCGTCGAGCATCACCGCCGGCATCAGCGCGCCGGTCGGGCAGGCCTGCACGCATTCGCCGCAGGCGACGCAGGTCGATTCACCCATCGGGTCGTCGAAATCGAACACGATCTTGGAACCGTGGCTGCGATAGGCCATGCCGATGACGTCGTTGACCTGCACCTCGCGGCAGGCCCGCACGCACAGGCCGCACTGGATGCAGGCGTCGAGATTGACGCGCATCGCCGGATGGCTGGCGTCGCCCTGCCAGCGCTCGGCGCGCGGGAAAGCGGCTTTCGGTCACGCCGGATTTCTCGGCCCAATGCCAGAATTTCGAATCCGGGTCGTGCGAGGTTTCGCGCGCCGGCTGGTCGGCGACCAGAAGTTCCATCACCATCTTCTGCGCCGCGACCGCGCGCGCGCTTGCCGATCTTCACCTTCATGCCGACGCTTGGCGTGCGCTTGCAGGAGGCCGCCAGCACCCGCTCGCCCTCGATCTCCACCATGCAGGCGCGGCAATTGCCGTCGGGCCGGTAGTCCGGCTCCGGCGAATAACACAGATGCGGAATTTCGCGGCCCTGGCGTTTTGCAACTTGCCAGATCGTCTCGCCGTTGACGGCTTCGACTTGCTGGCCGTCGAGTTCGAACTGGATCTTCGTCATTCGGCAGCGTCCTTGAACTCGTCTGGGAAGTATTTAATGACCGATGTCAGCGGATTCGAGGCCGCCTGGCCGAATCCGCAGATCGAGGCGTCGCGCATCGCCTGACTCAATTCGTCGAGCAATTCGCGGTTCCAGACCGGCTTTTCCATCAGGATCGCCGCCTTCTGCGTGCCGACGCGGCAGGGCGTGCACTGGCCGCAGCTCTCGTCCTCGAAGAACCGCATCAGGTTCAGCGCCGCGCCTTTCACGCTGTCCTGATCGGACAGGATGATGACCGCGGCCGAGCCGATGAAGCAGCCGTATTTCTCCAGCGTGCCGAAATCGAGCGGGATGTTATCCATCGACGCCGGCAGGATGCCGCCGGACGCGCCACCCGGAAGATAGGCGTGGAATTTGTGGCCGTCGGCCATGCCGCCGCAAAACTCGTCGATCAATTCGCGCACGGTGATGCCCGCCGGCGCCAGCTTCATGCCGGGATTCTTCACCCGCCCTGAGACCGAATAGCTGCGCAGGCCGTGGCGGCCGTTGCGGCCGTGGCTTTTCCACCAGTCCGCGCCCTTCTCGACGATGTCGCGAACCCAGAACAGCGTCTCGATGTTGTTGATCAGCGTCGGCAGTCCGAACAGCCCGACCTGGAACGGATATGGCGGCTTGTGCCGCGGCAGCCCGCGCTTGCCCTCGATGCTTTCGAGCAGCGAGGATTCCTCGCCGCAGATATAGGCGCCGGCGCCGCGGCGCAGATGCAGCACGTCGGGCCGCCCGGCGGCAGCTTGGCGAGCTCGAGCGGTCAAGAATTTCGCAGCGCCGCCGGATATTCGTCGCGCAGGTAGATGTAGACGTCGCTCGCTTCGACGACATGCGCGCCGATCAGCGTGCCTTCGAGGAAGCGATGCAGATCGCGTAGCGAGATAGAAGCGATCCTTGAAGGTTCCGGGCTCGCCTTCGTCGCCATTGACCGCCATCAGTCGCGGCCCAGGCTCGCCGAGCACCGCGCGCCATTTGCGCCCCGTCGGAAAGCCGGCGCCGCCAAGGCCGCGCAAGGCTGCGAATCGTCGAGCGCCTTCAGGATGTCTTCCTTGCTGACGCGGCCGGCACGCAGGTCGTTCAGCAGCTTATAGCCGCCGTCCTTCACATAGGCATCGTAATCGACATAGGGCGGCATATCCGGCTGGGTCTCGCCGCGCGTCGGCGGTTGCCAGAACTTCGGAAGCAGTGGCGTGAAAGACGAAGTGGTGGCCGACCTCCGCCACCGGCGCCATATCGCACAGCCCGACGCAGGGCGCGCGCACCACGCGAATGCCGGGGCCGGCGCCGGTCTGCAGTTCATGCAGCAATTTTTCGCCGCCCAGCATCGCGCAGGTGAGCGAATCGCAGACGCGAATGGTCAGGGGCGCGATATCGGGCTCGCCTTCCTTCACCACATCGAAATGGGCGTAGAAGGTCGCGGTCTCGAACACCTCGGCAAAAGAAAGCTTCATCTCGTCGGCAAGCGCGGCGAGATGGCCTGCGGAAATCTGGTGATACTTGTCCTGGATGAGATGCAGATGCTCGATGAGGAGATCGCGCCGCCGCGGCCGGTCGCCGAGCAAGAGCTTCAATCTCCTGCGCGGCGGTCGGATCGATCTGACGCCCCTTGGGCGTCGACTTGGCCCGCCTTGCGCCCCTCGCCCGGATGCTCGAACGAGCGGACCTTCTGCGCGTCATGACTCATCGAAACGTCTCGTTCCTGCCGGGTCTTTCATAGGTTCTCAGCAATCCTAGTTGGTGGCATGCCAGATGCCAAGGGTAATTGCGCAACCCTCATAAGCATTTAAGGGGCACGCAGCCCCAGCTGTATGCCCCCTTGTTGGTCGTTGTCGGCAAACTGCAGGTGTTCAGGTCTTTTCCATGCAGTCTTCGATATAGAACCAGCGGTCATCGCCGGCCAGTCCCTTCTGCTTCACCTCTTTGCGACAGGCCCTGAGCTTGCCCTTGTTCGCAAGCCACTTGGCCTTCATCTCCTTCAGCTTCTCGGCGGTCAGCTTCATTCGCGAAGGCTTGGCTTCAGCGGGTGCCGGATTCGACGTCTGGGCCGAAGCGCCATGGAGGCTGCCTGCGACAAGCAGCACCGCGGTCAAGACAGGTAAGAGTGCGAAGCATGGAAATCCCCTCAGGCTAGTTTCTTTGATTGATTGCGGAGGCAACTGAGCGGGACGCCAACCGATGGGCGTCCCGCAGTGATGCGTTGCGGATCAGAGGATCTTGGCCGCGCTTTCCAGCGTCTTCCACACACCCCAGGCCAGCGGGATGCCGACAAAAGCCCAGAACAGCCGCAGCCCTTATATCCAGGCCGCCCTTGCCGATGCCGAACGATCCGGTCTGCACCGCGGCCGCGCTCTTGGCGCTCGCAGCCTGGAGTTTGGCGACCTCGGCCTCGCTCATGTGCCATTTTGGATCGACCGGCTTGATCAGATAGTTGCAGATCAAGCCCGCGACCAGCATCGCGCACAGGATGTACATGGTGGTGTCGTAGAGCTTGTCGCGAGGAACACCCGCGGCGAGCTGGAACTCGCGGATGTAGTTCACCACCACGGGCCCGATGATGCCCGCGGTCGACCACGCCGTCAGCAACCGCCCATGAATGGCGCCCACGAACTGGGTTCCGAACATGTCGGCGAGATAGGCCGGAACTGTCGCGAAGCCGCCGCCATACATCGACAGGATGACGCCGAAGCCGAGCACGAACAATGCCTTCGCGCCCAGATTGGCAAAGGTCGGCGCCAGCGCATACAGCGCGATGCCCAGAATGAAGAATGTATAGTAGGTGTTCTTGCGGCCGATATAGTCCGACAGCGACGCCCAGAAGAAACGTCCGCCGATGTTGAACAGCGAGAGCAGGCCGGCAAAACCGGCAGCGATCCCCGCGATCATAGTCCTCTGCTCGGGCGAAAGCGCGCCGAATTTCAGGTCGGGCAAGCCAATCAGCTTGCCGGCAAAGATTTCCTGCAACATCGGCGAGGCCATGCCGATCACGCCGATGCCGGCGGAAACGTTCAGCGTCAGCACCCACCAGATCAGCCAGAATTGCGGCGTCTTGTGCGCGTTATCGAGATGCACGTTGTGCTCGGAGATCATCGACTTCTTTTCGCTCGGCGGGGTCCAGCCCTCAGGCTGCCATCCAGCAGGCGTCACGCGGTAGGCGAAGGCACCGATCGTCATGAACACGAAGTAGATCACGCCCATAACGATAAAGGTCTTCCAGACCCCGACGTCGGTCGGGAGTCTTGAAGTAGTTGATCAGGATGTTCGCCAGCGGCGCGCCGATCATGGCCCCGCCGCCAAAGCCCATGATCGCCATGCCTGTCGCCATGCCGCGATGATCCGGGAACCACTTGATCAGGGTCGAGACCGGGGAGATGTAGCCGAGGCCGAGACCAATACCGCCGATGACGCCGGCGCCAAGCCACATGAGCCAGAGCTGGTGCACATAGATGCCGAAGGCACCGATGATTAGGCCGCCGCCCCAGCACAACGCCGCGACGAAGCCGGCCTTGCGCGGGCCGGCGCGTTCGAGCCAGCCGCCCCAGATCGCGGCCGAGACGCCAAGCGCGACGAAGAACAGCGTGTACATCCAGCCCATGCTCGCGACCTTCCAGTCGCAGGTGGTGGTGAACAGCTCCTGCACCAGCGTGATGTCCGGGCAGGCCTTGGGCGCCGTCAGGCCGATCGCGCGCGACAGCGGCAGCCAGAACACGCTAAATCCATAGGCCATGCCGATGCACAGATGAATGCACAGTGCGGCCGGCGGCACCAGCCAGCGATTGAAGCCGGCTTTTGCGATCGTGTGTTCGCGATCGAGAATTCCCGCCCCCGCACCGGACACGGTCCCTGCGCTGCTGATTGTCGTCATCCATTCCTCCCCTGCAGCTGCCCGTGCCGGGCATGTCTGCCATCCGCGATCCCTGTTGCCCTATACCCTAAATTCCCGGCGGTGCGCCAACTCTCGCCTTGCTGCTCCGCACAAATTCCCGGATGCAGGCGCGACTCCACCGCCCGGATCTTAACCAAGATGATGAATTGGGGCAGAAGCCCGCGCTGGTGTCGATAGGCAAAAGGTAGCGATAGCCACCGCTGGAAGCCGTTCCGGAGAGTTACGATGCGCATATCGGCCCGGTTTCACCGAGGCCTGTTGCCCGCACCCGAAAGGCACGCGCTATTTGAACTTCCAATCAAATCATTTGTTTTTCGATCAGAAACACGATCCGCTGCTCGCCGCGCTCGGCAATCTCGACCTTGTCGCCGGTCTCCTGGATCAGCGCCGGGATGTCGATCATCGACAACGGATCGGTGCAATGGACCTCCAGACGATCGCCCGGCGACAGCGCTTTGAGCGCCTTTCGCGTCTTCAACGCCGGCAACGGACATTTAAGGCCGGTGAGGTCGAGCTTGGTCTGCGTCATGGTCCATCCATGGCGAAACCATTCCGCATCGTCAACCGACATCGCGCCCCCGCGAGCTGGTCTCACATCAGGCTTGCGTAGCCGAGAAATCCGACGGTCTGGCCCGCCGCCACCTGGGTGATTTCCTCACCGAGCTCGACCAGCCCGTCGGTATCGACCAGCGAGGACAACAGCCCCGCGCCTTCCCGCGGAAATTTGACCGCTTCCAGCCTGCCGTCGGCGGTCCTGCGCAGATTGACCCGCACATATTCGCGGCGGCCGATCTTCTTCTTGTAGTTGAACGCCGCGCGCACCGGCATAGCCAACAAGGCGCTGCGGTCTTGCGCCCGACAGCGCCAGCACGGTCGGCCGCACCACATGGACGAAGGTGACAAAGCTCGCCACCGGATTTCCCGGCAAGCCGATCAATGGCGTGCCGCCGATGATGCCCATGGCGACGGGACGCCCGGGCTTGATCGCCATCCGCCACAGCACAAGCTTGCCGATGCTCTTCGACGGCGGCCTTGACGTGATCCTCCTCGCCGGTGGAAACGCCACCGCTGGTGAGGATCAAATCATGGACGCCGGCCACTTTCTTCAGACCCTGCGCCAGTGCCGCGCGATCGTCGCGCAAGATGCCGAGATCGCTGACCTCACAGCCGAGCCGCGCCAGCAACGCCATCAGCATGAAGCGGTTGGAGTCAAACAATTGCGCTGATCTGCGCGCACTTCCCGGAGAAACCAGCTCATTGCCGGTCGAGAACACCGCGACCCGGATGCGCCGGCGAACCTCGAATTGCGTCAGGCCGAATGCCGCCGCCAGCGCTACGTCCTGCGGTCGCAGCCGCAGGCCCCTGGCGAGTGCGACGGAGCCTTGCGGAATGTCCTCGCCAGCGGGGCGCACATTGGCGCCGGGCTTCAGACCCGCCGGGAGAATGACTTTGCCTCCCTCGTCGAGGCGCACGTCTTCCTGCATGAACACGGTGTCGGCGCCTTCCGGCATCGGCGCGCCGGTAAAGATCCGCACGGCGTGGCCGGCCTTGACCGGCGCTGGCGCCGAGGCGCCCGCCTGAATCCGCCCCGAGACGGGAAAGGCAGCCTCCGCACGCTGCGGAAGATCGTCGCTCCGCACCGCATAGCCGTCGACGGCGGAATTGGTGAACGGCGGCAGGGCCAATGAGGCCGAGAGATCGCCGGCAAGAATGCGCCCGTCGGCCTTTTCGAGCGGCACGGTCTCGATCTCATCGACCGCGCTGACGCGAGTGGCGATGATCGCAACCGCTTCATCGACCGACATCATCGGTCCGCCGAAGGCAAAGCAATCGTCGGACAATTGCGCCATGCCGCCTCTTTAGGCCTCGCTGACGCTCGCCGCCAGCACGTCTTCCACGGGAATTGCGTACTTCCGCATCATCGCCGCCACCGCGGGGATATCATCGAGATGGGCAACCGGCAGCGTGGTTTCAACGGCCGCATCCGTTGCAATCCCGGCAATGGCAGGATCGTCGCGGAACAATGGCGGCTTGCCGTTGGCCTGCCGATAGACCTCGATTTTGCGATGCGGTTCGGACTTGAAGCCTTCGACGACCACGAGATCGACCGGCGACATCTTTCTGAGCAGTTGCGGCAGCCGCGGCTCCGCCGCGCCGCGCAGTTCGTGCATCAATGCCCACCGGTTGACCGAAGACACCAGCACCTCCTCGGCGCCCGACTGCCGGTGCACCCAGGAATCCTTGCCCGGCACGTCCACGTCGAAACTGTGGTGGGCGTGCTTGATCACGGAGACGCGGAGCCCATCTTTTCGAAGATGCGGGATGACGCGCGTCAGCAACGTCGTCTTGCCGGCGCCGCTCCATCCTGCCAGGCCAATCACTTTCATTATCTTCTCCAAAACGACCCGCCGGACCGGGCTAGGTTTTGTCCAGAGGTGCTTTATATCGAGCTTGAGGAAATGTCATGCTAACCTGCGCATATGACTAAGATCGACAAAGCGCCCGTTCCCCTCATCCTGCCAAATCCGGGGGATCCGCGGCTGACCGAGCGCGTCACCGGGACCGACCAGACCGGTGCTACCGTCGAGATCAACGTTCCGGTGGAACGGCCGCTGACGCTTTATCTGAACGCACAGGAGATCGTCACCATGATGACGATCGGCGACTATCCGGAATATCTCGCGCTTGGCTATTTGCTCAATCAGAACATGCTGAAATACGACGATGTCGTCACCGAGCGTCGAGTATGACGACGATCTGCAGGTGGTGGTGGTGCGCACCGAGCACCACACCAATTTCGAACAGAAGTTGAAAAAGCGCACGCAGACCTCGGGCTGCGCGCAGGGTACCGCGTTCGGCGATCTCCTGGAAGCCGTGGAAAACGTCTCGCTGCCCAAGGCCGAACTGCGCACGTCCTGGCTCTACCAGATGACGCACGCGATCAACACCATGCCCTCGCTTTATCTCGAAGCCGGCGCCATCCATGGCTGCGTGCTGTGCAAGGAAGGCACGCCCGTCTGCTACACCGAGGACGTCGGCCGCCACAACGCGGTCGACAAGATCGCGGGCTGGATCTATCGCCATGGCGTCGATCCCGCCGACAAGATCCTCTACACCACGGGACGGCTGACCTCCGAAATGGTCATCAAGACGGTGCGGATGGGGATTCCGATCCTGGTCTCCCGCTCCGGCTTCACCGCTTGGGGCGTCGATCTGGCGCGGCAGGTCGGACTGACACTGGTCGGCCGTGCACGGGGTAAGCGTTTCATTGCGCTGTCCGGCCAAGAGCGCATCGTCTACGATCAGAATCTCGCTTTTGTCGAAGAAGAATCCGCACGGCACAAGCGCAAGGGCGCCGAACGTGATGACTGAAATTCCGGCGACGTCGAGAGACGCGCCGGCGACGTCAAGCGACGCGCCGGCAACGCCGGGTGTGTTGCTGGCCGGCGGTCTGGCGCGGCGGATGGGCGGCGGCGACAAGCCGATGCGGCAGATTGGCGGCCGCACCATCCTCGCACGCGTGATCGCGCGGCTCAAACCGCAATGCGACGGGCTTATCCTCAACGCCAATGGCGATCCGGCGCGGTTTGCAAGTTTTGGATTGCCCGTCATTCCGGATTCGGTGGCGGATTTTCCGGGTCCGCTCGCCGGCATTCTCGCAGGCCTCGACTGGGCGGCGGCGAACCGGCCCGATGTTTCCTGGGTGCTCAGCGCGGCCGCGGATTGTCCGTTTCTGCCCCGTGATTTGGTCGCGCGCCTGCACCGTGGCGCGCATCGAACAGAACGCGCAGCTTGCGGTCGCCGCCTCCGGCGGACAATCGCATCCAGTAATCGGATTATGGAGCGTTGCCTTGCGCGAGGAGCTTCGCCACGCGCTCGTGGTCGAAGACATCAGAAAGATCGACCGCTGGACCGCGCGCTACAATCTCGCGACCGTGACATGGCCGATCACGCCGCTCGACCCGTTCTTCAACGCCAACACCGTGGACGATATCGCAGAAGCCGAGCGGCTGGCCGCGCTGGACGGGGGTTGAGGGCGTGCCCCCGGGTGCTGTGCAGCGAAGCTTTGCGGTGCGCTGCTGATCCGGGGCCCATAATTTGGCGAGATTAGGTCCCGGCTCTGCGGTGCAACGTGAAGGGCACGCTGCACCGCGTCCGGGACACGCCGAGGCTTGTGCTTGCATCGCTGTTACCAGAAAAACCTACGCCGCCAAGGGAACAGTCCACGCATCGTAGGCATAGACCCAGTCGGTGTCGGTTTTCTCCTTCAGCCAGGTATTGGTTCGCGACGTCTGCTGCACGCGCGTGGTGCGTTCTCGCCGCGTCGCCTCAAACCGGCGAAACGCATCGGCGACCCCGTCACGCCCGGCGCCGTCGAGGCAACGCGACAGCACCGCGGCGTCCTCGATCGCCATCGCGGCGCCTTGGGCCATGTAGGGCGTCATCGGATGGCAGGCATCGCCGAGCAGTGTCACGTTTCGATCCGCCCAGCGGGCCAGCGAATCGCGATCGACGATCGCCCATTTGTGCACGTCCGGGCAGGCGGCGAGCACATGCTCGACCTGACGATCGAAGCCTGCAAACGCCGCGCGCAATTCCCCAACGTCACCCTTCGCCGACCAGGATTCGATCCTGAAGCCCGGCTCGGGCTGGCTGGTGACGAAGTAGACTTCGCTCCGGTCCGGCTTGACGTAGTAGATCACGATGTGGCGGTCTTCCCCCCACCATTTGGTGCAGTCGTCGATCTTTTTTCCGCCGAGAAGAGCGGCGGGATAGGTCGTCCGGTAGGCGATGCGGCCGGTGAAGTTCACTGGCGAAGTGCCGAACAACATGTCCCTCACGATGGAATGAACGCCGTCGGCGCCAATGACAGCATCGGCAACCGCGGTCGCACCATTGGCGAAGGTCAATTGGACGCCGTCGCCGATCTCATCCCCCCCCACCAGTTTGTGGCTCAGCCTGATGCATTCGGCGGGCACTGCGCTGGCGAGCGCGGCGTGAAGGTCGCCGCGATGCGCCAGCAGATAGGGCGCGCCGAACTTGCGCTCGGCGCTTTCCCCGAAAATCATGTCGAATTTGACTTCGCCGGTTCGCCAATCCCTATTGTTCCAGGAGCGCGGATAGAAAGACTGCGCTCGCAATCGCGGCTCAAGTCCAAGCGTACGCAGAACCTTCATGGCGTTGCAGCCGATCTGAATGCCGGCTCCTAACCTCGCAAATTGCGCGGCCTGTTCGTACACCGTAACGTCGATGCCCACGCGCCGGAGCGCGGCAGCAGTGGCAAGCCCGCCCATGCCGGCACCGATAATCGCAATGGATAGAGGTCTTGTCATCGATTCCGCACCTCATTACGCCTTGCTGAATCCTGCCCGCTCCAGCGCCACGCGACTTTCCTCCGACGCCAGCGCGTCGAGGAACGCTCTTACCGCCGGGCGTTGTTTGCGCGCGGTCACCAGCGCGAAATCGTAGTGCTCCTCAGCGAGCGGAATGAAGCTCAAGCCCGCGGCGCGCGCGACCGGCGCAATCGTCATGCCCCAATCGGCGCGCCCTTGCGCGATGGCTGCAGCGACAGCGTTATGGGAGCGCGGCTGGTTCCAGTAGCCGTCGGGGCGCGCTTCGCCCAACAGCCGATCGATCAGGATGCGGGTGCCCGCCCCCTGGTTGCGGTTGACCATGATGCAGGCGGGATCGGCGAGCGCGGCCCGCACGGCGGCTTGCGCGCTCAATCCTTCAAAGCGCGGATCGCCCGGACGAAACACGATGCCCTGCATCCGCCGCCAGCCCGGCACCAGTTCAAGGCCTTCGCTGAGGTACGGCGTGTTGTAAGTTTCGGACTTTTCGTCGAACAGATGGATCGGCGCGAAATCGCATTCGCCGCGCTTGGCTGCCGCAAGACCGCCAAGGCTGCCGATCGCGATCGAACGCACCATAAGGCCGGCGCGTGCGAGCGGCGCGGTGACGAGGTCGAGCCCGGTGCAATGACTGCCGACGATCACCAAGTCGGGCACCCGCACATGCGGCGTGAACAGCGTCACCTCGGTTTGCGCACCGGCCGGCATCTGATCGGCCAGCGCATCGATCTTGAGAAAGCCGTCGGCCTGCGCGAACGAGGTGATCGCGCCGGAACCCTTGCCGGATGGATAAGCAATCAAGCCGTCGGCGCCCTCGACCAGCGACACCATGACGAATTCGGTACGGCCGAGTTCGGAGGCAATTCGCACCGGGATTTTCGCCATAACCTTCGCGTCAGATCGTGGCGGCAGACCCGCCATCCGCCGCAGCACCGGCACGATCATGTCGTGAAGGGTGAACATCGCCGAGGTCGGAAATCCCGGTAGGATTACGACGGGTTTGCCGTCGCAGACCGCAAGACACAGCGGCTTGCCGGGTTTTAGCGCCACGCCATGGGCGATGATGCCCGGCTTTCCAAGCCGTGAGATGATGCGATGGGACACATCGCCCGCGCCCTTCGAGGTGCCGCCGGACAGTACCAGCATGTCGCAAGTCGCGAGTGCCCGGCGCATTGCGGCTTCAAGCTCGGCCTCATCGTCGGCAATGGCGCCGACAAATTTCGCCTCGCCGCCGTTCTCGTTGATCGCGGCGGTGACGATCGCACCATTGGTATCGTAGATCGCGGCCGGGCGCAGCGGCTGGCCCGGTTGCACCAGTTCGTCGCCGGTCGAGACCACCGCCACGCGTGGCCGGCGCACGACCGGCACTTTCGCGATCCCGCAGGCTGCGCACATGCCGATCTCGCGCGAACCGATCACGGTGCCGGCGCGCAGCACCGCTTCGCCGCGCGCGATGTCGGAACCCGCATAGGACACGAATTGGCCGGGCGAAGCCGCACGGCGAACCTCGATCGCGCGGGCTCCCGCCGGCTGGGTATGCTCGACCATGACGACGGCATCAGCGCCGCGCGGCAGCGGGCCGCCGGTCGCAATCGAGGTCGCCGTGCCCGATAGTACCGGTTTGCTCGGTGCGGTGCCGCAGGCAATGATTTCATCGTTGAGCACGAGACGAACCGGGGTTGCTTCGGAAGCCGAAGCAAGATCGGCGGAACGCACCGCGAAGTCCGTCGACATTGGAGCGATCGAATGGCGGCACGTCTATGTCGGCCACGATGTCGCGCGCCAGGGGATAACCGAGCGCCTCCGCCAATGGCCGCTCCTCGGCGAGCGTGGCGCGCGGAAACAAGACGGCTTCGAAACGCGCCAGCGCGTCCTCGCGCGACAGGATCGTCAGAAACTGATCCTGATCCGCATTGCTTTTCGGCGATGGCGCATTGGTCATGTCAGAAGTCCGAGTTACACCCGCAACATATATGCACCCACCGGCGTGCCCGCAGCAAAGCCCTCGCTTGGGTCCGGTACGGCGAGCCATCCGTCGGCCCGTGCGATGGCCTCGAGCGAGAGCTCTCCGATCGCCAGCGGCATCCATGCGTCCTCGATCTGTTCGAGCAGGACCAGTTCGGTGACACCCACGCTTGAGGCAATCTTGCGCGTCAGCGGCAGAGTCAGAGGTTGCCGCGGCCAAAGTCCGGACAACTGGTCCAGCACCGGGAGCGCGAGCGTCCACCACGCCGCAAGCGCTCCATCCGGCGCGCCCGGCAGCGCAACGACCGGGATGCCGCCGATGCGGCCCAGCGCGGCGGTCCGGCCCGGTTGCAACGCGATGCCGTGCGCGATGATTTCGCCGCACTTTGCAAGCGCCATGATGGTTCCATCATTGCGGCCGACCCCCGTGCCGCCGATCGTCACCAGCAGATCGCATGCGCGAGGATCGAGCGCGCTCGCGATAGACGTCACATCGCGTCCTGCGGCTTTGGCATGGACGATCTCGGCACCGGCCCCGCGCGCGGTCTCCAAAATCAATGTTGCGGTCACGGCTTGGCCCGAGGTAGCGGGGATTTCGACGACGCACAGTCGCGGGCGACGCACGTTGAACGTCTCGAGCGCCTGCGACCGCGCGATCAACAAATCGAGTGGGCGAAGACGCCGCCCCAGGGCGAGGTACTTACTTCGTTCGGCGATGTCCTCGCCCGTTCGGCGGACACCCTGCCCCGGTGTCGCTTCCACCAGAGCTTGAAAAAGGGGACCGGATTGATCGACGCCGTCTGCATCGATCACACAGTCGCACTCCACGGGCATTGGATCGCCGGCGTCGACCCAGACCGGCGACTTTGACAGCGGCAGCGGCGAATAGGACGATGCGCCGACGAGATCGCGGGCACGGAGCGCCCAGCCGTCGCGCGCTGCGATATCGTGCGACGGAAGCACCTTCGGCGAAGGCATGTCGGAAGCTACGTAGCCCAAGGCGTCTGCGAGCGCAAGCTCGCCCGGCGCGACCGGACCGAGGCGCTGCAAAAGCGCCGCGCGCGCCACATCAAGCGGAGTAAGCGAAGCCGGTAGACGCTGGGTTGGAACCATGCCCGCCTATGTACTGAATAAGACGCGAAATATACAGCCAATGCTGCGATGCATTTCGCAACTGGCCCCGTTGCTCCGCGTTGACGGCATCCGTCGAATGATTGCACAAAGATGGGGCGGCCGGGCGAAGCTCCCGGCCGGACCAACGTGCCAAAGGTAATGGGAGGAGCAAGATGTTCACCAGAAGCATGCCCTTAAGCTTGGCCCTCACTGTCGCGTTGTTGTCTCCTCCAGCGCTCGCCCAGCTTTCGGACGACGTCATCAAGATCGGCGTCCTCACCGACATGAACGGACCCGCCGCCACCCCCACCGGCCAGGGCTCGGTGACGGCGGCGCAGATGGCGGTGGAAGATTTCGGCGGCAAGGTGCTGGGCAAGCCGATCCAAGTGATCGTCGGCGATCATCAGGACAAGCCGGATATCGGCGCGGGCATCGCGCGACGCTGGTATGACACCGAACAGGTCGACCTTATCGTGGACGTGCCGGTCTCGGCGGTGGGCCTTGCCGTTCAGAACATCGCCAACGAAAAGAAGCGGCTGTTCATCGCGCATTCGACCGGCACCGCCGATTTCCACGGCAAGTTCTGCTCGCCCTATGCGATCCAATGGGTGTTCGACACTCGCGCGCTGGCGGTCGGCACAGCGCGGGAAGTGGTCAAGCGCGGCGGCGACAGCTGGTTCTTCGTCACCGACGATTATGCGTTCGGTCACTCGCTTGAAAGGGATGCCTCCGCCGTGATCGTCAAGAACGGCGGCAAGGTGGTCGGCTCGGTTCGCCTGCCGTTTGCGACGCCGGACGTGTCGTCGTTTATCCTGCAGGCCCAGGCCTCGAAGGCGAAAATCATCGGCATCGCCGGCGGCCCGCCCAACAATATGAACGAAATCAAAACCGCCGGCGAATTCGGCCTCCTGAAGGGCGGCCAGCAGATGGCCGGCCTGCTCGCGCTGATCACCGATATCAATGCACTCGGTCTTCCCGTAGCTCAGGGGCTGTTGCTGACGACCTCTTTCTACTGGGACATGGACGAAAAGACGCGCGACTGGTCGGTCCGCTACTTTGCCAAGATGAAGCGGATGCCTACGATGTGGCAGGCCGGGGTCTATTCCTCCGTCATCAACTATCTCAACGCCGTGAAGGAAAGCAGGACCGATGAGCCGCTCGCGGTCGCGGCCAAGATGCGCGAGAAGCCGATCGAGGACTTCTTCGCCCGCAACGGGCGCTTGCGCGAGGACAATCTGATGGTTCACGACCTGATGCTGGTACAGGTCAAGAAGCCGGAGGAGTCGAAATATCCGTGGGACTATTACAAGATTCTCGCGAAGATCTCCGGCGATGACGCGTTCGGCCCGCCCGACCCGGCATGTCCCTTGGTGAAGAAGTGACTGCGTAGCAGATGGGCGTGTCCCGGACGCGGTGCAGCGCACCTTGCGATGCTCCGCAGAGCCGGGACCCATTGGGGCCGTAGAAGATAAGCCCCGGATCAGCAGCGCATCACCATAGCGCGTCGCAGACGCGGGTGAACGCGCTGATGGTGCTGGGCCGCATCCGGCGCACGATACTGGATGATAATCACTTCACCACGCCGATCTCGCGGAAATATTTCATCACGCCCGAATGAATCAGCCCCGCATCCGGCGCCGCCGCAACCGTGTTCGCGGCGGTGGTTTCGCAGGCCTGGGCGAGCTTCTTGCACAAGGCGCTTTCAACGCCGTGCAGCGTGCGCGCCAGCCGATAGGCGATGTCGTCGGGAAGATCGGCGCGGGCGAGCACAAAGCTCCACGATCCCAGCGAATTGACCGGCGCGGTCTGGTTGGGATAGCTGCCGGCCGGCACCGTCATGGGTTTGAGAAAGCCATGCTTGGCGATGATGCGCGCCCTCTCCTCGGTATCCGGCGCGATGAACCGCGCACCGCCGGGACTTCCCGCAAGCGTGGTGAAACCGGGCCAGCCGATGCCCGCGCCCCACAGTGCCGCGACCCTGCCGTCGAGCACCATCGCCGGTCCGTCGCCGGCGTGATCGAGATAGATGGACTTGAAATCCTCGTCCTGCTTCAGGCCGAGCCCGTCGAGCATGAAGCGCGACATCACGGGAAGGCCGGAGCCCTTGGCGCCGAAGGCCACCGGTTGGCCGACGAGATCGCGAATGGTCTTGTAGGGACTGTCTGCCCGCACCACGAACATTCCGGGGCTTGAATACATCGCGGTCAGTATCTTCAGGCGCGTAGCCGGCCGGCCGATGCCCTTGAAGGCCTCATAGGCGGGTTCCCCGGCAACGAGTGCGATATCGAGCTGGCCGGATTCGAGTAGCGGAATATTCTCGTAGCTGCCCTTGGTGTTGCGTGGCTCGATCGAAAGCGTCGGATCAGCGTCGTTCATGGCTTGCGCGAAAGTGTTGCCGAACAGCGGAAAGCCGCCACCGGGCGTCGCCGTCCCCAGGCTGATGGTTGTCTTTTGGATCGGCTTGCCTCCATCTTGCGCCGCGGCGCTACCTGCCAGCAGCAACACGCCGGCACAAATCATACGCGTGATATGCATTTGTGATCCTCTCGCATCTTTCGAAGCAGCAATGCAAGAACACGTGACAAAAGGCAATGTAGGCAAACCTCACTTTGTATGAAAGCATGCAGGGTAGCAGTCCCCTCGGAGTGGCGTTTCATGGGAATTTTGCGCGCAGCTGTCATCGGCATGGTCTGCCTTTTGAGCCTCGGTGCGGTGCCGACCGCCGCGGCCGACTACCCGAACCGCCCGGTGCGCTGGCTGATCGGCTTTTCCGCCGGCGGCCCGGTCGACGTGGTGGCGCGCATCATGAGCCAATGGCTGTCGGAGCATTTCGGCCAGCAATTCGTGGTGGAGAATCGCACCGGTTCCGGCGGCAACATCGCCGCCGCCGCCGCGATCAACTCGCCGCCGGACGGCTATACGCTCTTATTCGTCGCCCCCAACAACGCGATCTCGACCTCGCTCTACAAGCATTTGCCGTTTGATTTTATTCGCGACACGGTGCCGGTTGCAAGCATCATGCAATTGACCAACTTGCTGGTGGTCTCGAACGCCACGCCGGTCAAGAACGTCCAGGAGTTCATCGACTACTGCAAGGCCAATCCAGGCAAAGTCTCCTATGCATCCTCGGGCAACGGCACCTCGGTGCATATGTCGGCCGAATTGTTCAAGGCGATGACTGGGGTCGATATGGTGCATGTGCCCTATCGCGGCTCCGCGATCGCCTTTCCCGACATCATTTCCAACAAGGTGCAGCTGATCTTCGACAATCTGCCGTCGGCGCTTGAACAATCCCGCGCCGGCACCGTGCGCGCGCTCGGCGTCACCTCGCCGCAGCGCTGGCCCGGACTGCCCGATATTCCCGCGATCGCCGAAACGGTGCCCGGATTTGAGTCGGTCGGCTTCTACGGCATCTCGGCGCCGAAGGGTACGCCGCCGGAGATTGTGGAAATCCTCAACAAGGCGGTCGGCGAGGCGCTCAGAGATCCCAAGGTGATCGAGCGGCTCACCACCATGGGCGGCATCCCCAAGCCGATGGCGCCGGCCGAGTTCGGCAAGCTCGTTGCCGACGAGACCGAGAAATGGCGCAAGGTGGTGGAGTTCGCGGGCGCTTCGGTGGATTAGGGATAAAGATTCCGCTGTCATCACCAGCGTATGATGATGGCTGGGGTGCTGGCGTGAATCCTGGAACGCAATGTCGTCCCTGTGAACGCAGGGACCCCGAGCGCGAGCGCGCTTGCGCTCGTCGCGGCGCCGCGGCCTCTCGTTTTGGCGCAGTGGCAGACGGCTTTTTCTCCAACGAAGGACAGTGGTTATGGATCCCCTGCGTTCGCAGGGACGACGGATGGTTTTTTGAGGACACACACCTTCACCTTCCCGCGACGCGAATGCGCCCGGGCTGTGCTTGCATCCTCCCCTCAAGAGACAAGAGGGCGCAGGGAAAGCCGGGTGCCCGTTGCACCCGCAGATGGAGTAACGGGCCGCGGGGCCTTCAGGCAAGCCGCGCTAGCTACGGCGCCGTTTGATGGCGCGCGTCGCGCGGCTTGCTTGGAAGGCAGGCGGTCGTCCCTCACACTGATGGTGTAACGGAGTCGAGGATAGGCCTCGCTCCAAGCATCAAGGAGGGACGACCATGGACTATTATGCAGGAATCGACGTGTCATTGGAATGCTCAAGCGTGTGCGTTGTCGACGCCAGCGGCAAGATCGTCCGGGAGGCCAAGGTGGCGAGCGAACCGGAAGCGTTGATAGCTTGGATCGGCTCGCTCGGGTTTGGGCTCGCCAGGATTGGACTTGAGGCAGGGCCGCTGTCGCAATGGCTCTATGCGGCCATGAAGGAGGCGGGCCTTGCGGTTGAGCTCCTGGAGACACGGCACGTGAGCGATGCCTTCAAAGCAATGCCGGTGAAGTCGGACCGCAACGACGCACGCAAGATAGCGCAGCTGATGCGGCTCGGCTGGTTTCGGCCTGTGCACTGCAAGTCGATCGCGGCACAGGAGATCCGCGCGATGCTGACGGCGCGCAAGCTGGTGCAGAGCAAGCTGCTGGACCTCGAGAACAGCCTGCGCGGGATCCTGCGCGGCTTCGGGCTGAAGGTCGGCAAGACGACGCGGACCAACTTTGCCGGACGCATCGAAGAACTGGTGAAGGGGCATCCGAACCTTCAGACCATCAGCGAGGCGCTGTTGCGGGCGCGGGCCGTTCTGCTTGCAGAGTTCAACGGTTTTGAGAAGCGCGTGCGCACGATGTCGCGTCTTCATGAAAAGGCAAGGCTCTTGATGTCGACGCCGGCGGTGGGGCCGATCGTCTCGCTGACCTTTGCCTGCGCGATCGATGACCCCTCCCGCTTTACGTCATCGAAGCCGGCGGGGCCGCATTTCGGGTTGACCCCGAAGAAGTATCAGTCCGGCGAGACCGACTACACCGGCCGCATCAGCAAGCACGGTGATGCCTCAGTGCGCGAAGCGCTTTACGAGGCGGCCCACATCATGCTGACGAAGCCGATCAAGGGCTGCTCGAAACTCAAAGGCTGGGCGATGCGGATCGCCCGACGCGCCGGCACCAACAAGGCCAAGGTGGCGCTGGCCCGCAAGCTCGCCGTGATCATGCTCCGCATGCTCAAGGATAATGTGCCGTTCAATCCGGCTGCGAAGGCAGCAACGGCCTAAAACACGGAGGACAAACCGGTTTTCGGGCGGGCCACCGCACCAGGCTCTCCCCGAAGCGAAATCCCTTCGCCGGGACGATGGACCAGGCCAGGCCGTCACGCGAGTTGTCGACGCAACCAACGATGCGATCACGTTTTCCGCAGATTGGCCGACCTGTTCCTCTCATGAACCCCATCAGGCGACGGCCTTGTGCCGATCCCGGACAGAAGCACGTGCCCGGCGAATGGATAACGCAAAAAGGGATTGACTCTTCGATGCCCGTTACAGAAGCCTCGCGTGCGAAACAAAACAAGGCACACGAGCAAAGTCACCACGGTCACACCGGAATCACCCGGCATTCCCCGCACAATGGTTTTAACGGTTTCCTTCGCGCTCTCCCCGGTGAGCCGGGCTTGTTTGCCACCGTCGCCCGCAAGATCATCCCCTCACGGGCTTGACATCAGCGTCGGGATGTCAGGACCACACGACTTCGCCGTCCGCCTCCGGCGCGCTTCGTCGTTGCGCGCCATCGGCGTCCACCGCATCCCGCCTCACGTCCGTGACGATCGCGAAACGCCCCTACAAGCGGGCGGGACCAAATCGGTATATTTCTGCTTCTACCCCGGCGTCAAGAGAAATTTCTGAAAATCAGAAATAAATGGAAGGGTCCGGCTTTCGCCTATGGCGGCAACGCGGCATTGCCGGAACGCTGGCCGCGTTGTAAGGGGTCTCTCGCACCGTTGCCTGCCGCCAAGATCGGCAGTTCGTGGCGGGGCCTGTAGCTCAATGGTTAGAGCCGGCCGCTCATAACGGTCTGGTTCCTGGTTCGAGTCCAGGCAGGCCCACCAGAATAAAATCAAGGGTTTGGACATCGCGTTGTTCCTTCCACGTCCGCCAAGTGCCGATTTTCGGAAAGTCAGACGTCGAGAGTTATCCGTGACGAACCGGACGTTGCCAGGGCTTTGAGTTTGTAATCTGGAGGCCTAGCGAAACCTGCTCATGGGACTACGCCAAGCGCCTTCAGTTCAGCATTGGCGGCATCCCACTCGTCGAAACCGTGCGGGCAATCGCTTGCCGCCAGACGGAAAAGGCGAGTTGCTTCATCTTTCAACCCCTTCGTCAACGAAAGCTCCCCACTGTAAAAATTCGCCTCGCAGACTTGGCCCTTCTTCTTGGTGGCGTCCGGATCGTCAGCGGCAGCAAGTACAGCAGCAGGCGTCATCTGGTCCATGAACAATCTGATGACAGGCGCCGGCCAGACGGTCATGTCGATCCGGGAACTGGTTTGCGCCAGACGGCTCGGGAGATTGCTCCGCCGACTGACGATATCAACCCACAGCGCCACATAGGCATTTTCCGGTGCTCGCGCACTTGCTTGGTTAAAATCGGCCAGCGCCTTTTCGACTGAGCCGGCAAAGAGAAATGAGCGCCCGCGAACAAAGTAGGCCCAGGAGGATTTCGGATTGAGCCGGATCGCCTCATTGAAGTCGGCGATGGCGTGGTCGGGCTCGCCCTTGGCGCGATAAGCGATACCTCGACTGTTGAAGGCCTTGGCATCTTCGGGATCGATCCGGATCGCCTCACCGAAGTCGGCGATGGCGCGGTCGGGGTCGCCCTTTTCGAGATAGGCGCTACCTCGATTGTCGAAGGCCCAGGCGGATTTGGGATCGAGCCGGATCGCCTCATTGAAGTCGGCGATGGCGCGGTCGTTGTTGCCCTTGGCGCTGAAGGCGATACCTCGACCGAGGAAGGCCTTGGCGTGTTTGGGATCGAGCCGGACCGCCTCATTGTAGTCGGTGATGGCGCGGTCGTTGTCGCCCTTGTCGTGGTAGACGCTACCTCGATTTTGGAAGGCCCTGGCGAATTTGGGATTGAGCCGGATCGCCTCACTGTAGTCGGCGATGGCGCGGTCGCTGTCGCCCTTGTCGCTGTAGGCGTAACCTCGACTGTGGAAGGCCATGGCGGATTTGGGATCGAGCCGGATCGCCTCATTGAAGTCGGCAATGGCGCGGTCGTTGTCGCCTTTGTCGCTGTAGGCGTAACCTCGACCGAGGAAAGCCTTGGCGTGTTTGGGATCGAGCCGGATCGCCTCACTGAGGTCGGCGATGGCGCGGTCATTGTCGCCCTTTTCGTGGTAGGCACTACCTCGATTTTGGAAGGCCATGGCCAATTTGGGATCGAGCCGGATCGTCTCATTGAAGTCGGCGATGGCGCGGTCGAGGTCACCCTTGTCGCTATAGGCGTTACCTCGATTGTTGAGGGCCATGGCGAATTTTGGATCGATGCGGATCGCCTCATTGTAGTCGGCGATGGCGCGGTCGTTGTCGCCCTGTTCGTTATAAGCGGCACCTCGATTGTTGAAGGCCATGGCCACTTTGGGATCGAGCCGGATCGCCTCATTCAAGTCGGCTATGGCGCGGTCGTTGTCGCCCTTTTCGTGGTAAACGGCAGCTCGATTGGTGTAGTAAGCCGCCAGATAGCGTCCTTTCCATCTCCCCGAATTGATGCTCTGTGTACAGGCAAGGATCGCGGCCTCGGGGTCTTGCGGAGTATCACACTGGTCAGCGGTACCTCGGTTATTGAAGGCCATAGCGACTTTAGGATCGAGCCGGATCGCCTCATCGAAGTCGGCGACGGCGCGGTCGGGGTCGCCCTTGTCCCTGTAGGCGATACCTCGATTGTAGAACGCCCTGGCGTATTTGGGATCGAGCCGGATCGCCTCACTGTAGTCGGCGACGGCGCGGTCGGGATCGGCCCTGTCGCGATAAGCGTTACCTCGATTGTTGAAGGCCAAGGCGTTTTTGGGATCTAGCCGGATCGCCTCATTGAAGTCGGCGATGGCACGGTCGAGGTCGCCCTTGCTGCGATAGGCGCTACCTCGATTGCTGAAGGCCATGGCGAATTTGGGATCGAGCCGGATCGCTTCATTGAGGTCGGCGATAGCACGGTCGTAGTCGCCCTTGTCGCTGTAGGCGATACCTCGATTGTTGAAGGCCATGACGTATTTGGGATCGAGACGCATCGCCTCACTGTAGTCGGCGATGGCGCGGTCGATGTCGCCCTTGTCGCGATAGGCGACACCTCGATTGTACAGGGCGATGGCAGATTTGGGATCGAGCCGGATCGCCTCACTATAGTCGGCGATGGCGCGGTCGCGGTCGCCCTTGTCGCCGTAGGCGGCACCTCGATTGATGAAGGCCAGGGCGAATTTCGGATTGATCCGGATCGCCTCATTGTAGTCGGCGATGGCGCGATCGAGGTCGCCCTTGTAGCTGTAGGCGACACCTCGATTGTTGAAGGCCATGACGTGTTCGGGATCGATTCGGATCGCCTCATCGAAGTCGGCGATGGCGTGGTCCAGGTCGCCCTTGTCGCGATAACGGTTACCTCGATTGGTGTAATTAACCGCCTGATTGCGTCCTTTCCATTTCCCCGAATTGATGCTCTGTGTACAGGCAATGATCGCAGCCTCGGGGTCCTGCGGAGTATCACACTCGTCAGCGGCGGCTGAATAACTCAAGAGCATCATGGCGGCAGAAAGTGCGCTCCAAAATCTCCATTTCGGGGGGCTCATGCAATCTCCTTGAGCGATCTTTGGTAGCCTGAAATATGTGTCGGTATTTGTTGTTCTGGTTCACATTCAACTGGACAAGATCACTTACTAAAACTCAGCCACGGGTTCAGGCGCTCATAGGGGTCTGGTTCCTGGTCCGAGTCCAGGCAGGCCCACCACGCTTCGCCCTGACGGGCTACGCGCGGCGCAGCCACGGGAAGACCGTCAGGGCGAAGCGTGTCCGGCGTAGCTTGGGCGCAACGAAAGCGTGGACGGACTGGCGTCGGGCTCGAATTGACCGGGCAGTGGGTCCCTTGTCATCCGCTCCCGGTGGCATCGCGCGCGGCACCCCGGCGATGTCCTAGCTCCTCGTTCGAGCGGCCGACCGCCTCCCCGCTCCGGGTAAAGCGGAAGTGAGTGATGTCAGTCGGAAAGAACATCCCCCAGGTCCATTCGACAAAGATGCGCAGCTTGCGGCCGAAGGTGGGCATCTGCGACAGGTAATAGGCGCGCCAGATCAGCCAGGCGGGCAGCCCACTGACGGGGATCCCAAACACGTCGGCCACGCCGTTCATGTGGCCCATTCCGGCCATCATGCCGCGCGAGCGGTATCGGAAGGGCTCCGTCGCACGGCCGGCGGCTCGACGAAGCAGGTTGCGCGCCAGAAGCCGCGCCTGGCGGACGGCGAACTGCGCGGTCGGAGGCGAGGCCTTGCCGTCGAGCTGATTGACAACGAGTGCGCAGTCACCGACCGCCCAGATTCCCTCGGCGCCCTCGACCGACAGGTCGGGCTTGGTCACAATGCGACCGCGCTCGGCGACAAGGCCTAACCCTTCCACCAGGTCGTTAGGCCGAGTGCCGATCGTGCAGATCACGGTGCCTGCCGCGATCATCTCGCCATCGGTGCAACGGATGCCGTCCGCATGGACTTCGGCCGCGCGCTTGCCCAGAAGGACGGCCACGCCACGCCGCTCGAGCGAGCGCAAAGCCACCAGGCCGAGCCGAACCGGCAGTTCCGGCAGCAACCGGTCGA
Organism: uncultured Alphaproteobacteria bacterium; assembly: GCA_963722265.1. Taxonomy (GTDB): domain Bacteria; phylum Pseudomonadota; class Alphaproteobacteria; order Rhizobiales; family Xanthobacteraceae; genus Bradyrhizobium. Next base: position 901,156 of record CAVRKR010000010.1, read on the forward strand.
TATCGTGAACGACGGTCAACCTGACTTCGTCCATGTTCACCCGCGGGTAATAGCGCTGCACGCTCTTTAGGTGGTCAGCAAGTTCGCCCGCCACCTCGACGCCCGAGAAGCCGCCGCCGATGACGACGAAGCTGCCGAGCAATCGCCGCCGTTCGACATCGTGCTCGAGTTCGATCTGGGCAATCCTTCGCAACACGACGTTGCGTATCTCCATTGCATCGCCGATGCTCTTGAGCGGCAGCGCATGGTCCATCAAGCCGGGGATCAAATCGAGCCGCGGCCGGTTGCCGAAGGCGAGGATCAGTTCGCTAAAGGGCACCACGGTCTCACCGGCGAGCGAGGAGCAGGTGACCGTCCTGGCCGCCCGGTCGATCGCAACGACATGACCCATGATAAACTGGCTAGCTCCGCTCAAATTGAGCATCTCGCGCAAGGGCGCGACGACCTGCTCAGGAAAGATCGAAGCGCCCACCACCTCCGGCAGCATCGGATTGAAGGTGAGGTAGCTCTCCTCGCTGATCAGGACCAGCATGTAATTCTTTGGCAGTCGCGCGCGCAGCGCGCGCGCCACCGTGCTGCCGGCAAAGCCGCCGCCGACGATGACGATGTTTTTGGCCGGCTCGGTCATTGCGTCCCGTCGCTTTCTCGCGCTACTGGCGAAGGTCACATTTCACTCAGCCGCAGCCGGCATCAGTTCCATTTGTTCGTGCAGGATCACGCCCGACAATGGATCAAACTCGCCGACCCACGGCGTGTGTCCAAGAACTGCCTTGGTGTGCGAATAGCCCGCTTCCCAGCGCTGCATGATGCCGCGCGTGCTGAAATCGATGTCCTTGGTGTGGGTCTCCCGATCGAGCTGCGGGGCAAGCAGGCGGACCACGTGCATTCGCGTTTGACAGCCATACCCGATCAGTTCACGTACCTCGGCATTGTTACGCTCGCTCTTGGAAAGCCGCTTTCCAAGTTCGTTTATGATATGGCGCAGACGGTGAGCCTGCTGCTGGCGCGCAATGTGACTTATGATCCGACTGGAATACTGCACGTCTTTTTGCCGGTTCAACACTTCCGCCATCGTTGTGGGCTCAAGCCCCGCCGGATTCCACAAATGGACTGCGAAGATCAGCGAGTTCTTGCGCGGGTTGTCGTCGAATACGACTTCGGTCGGCGTGTTGGAGAGAATGCCGCCATCCCAATAGAGCTCGCCGTCGATGCGCACCGCGGGGAAGGCCGGCGGCAGCGCGCCGGAGGCCATGACATGCTTCAACGTAAGTTTACCGTCGCGACTGTCGAAGTAGCGCATCTGGCTGGTCCGCACATGGGCAACCCCGACCGAAAGGCGCGGCCGACAGCTATTGAGCAGATCGACATCAATCAACTCGCTCAGGGTTTTCTCAAGCGGCGTGGTGGAATAATAACCGGCGCGCTCGGCGCCCAGCGGATAATTGTCGCCGGCGTGTGCCAACGGATTAGGCCGGAAGAAGCCGGCTATTCCGTGCGTGATGGTCGCCCAGTGGGACAGCCGTTCGTTGAAACCCGAAAAGCCCGTGCGAATGTTCCAGACCGGACTTTGCTCCATCCGCTTCCAAAACTCCCTGAGTTTGGGCAGGCGATGCTCCGCCGCATTCCCGGCGATGAGGCTGCCATTGATAGCGCCGATCGATGTACCGATGATCCAATCGGGCTCAATGCCAGCCTCGTGCAGCGCCTGATAGACGCCGGCCTGGTACGAGCCGAGGGCGCCTCCTCCCTGAAGCACCAGCACGACCTGGCCTGGGAGATCTCTAGCCAGCGATCCCAGCGAAGAAATCCTGTCCTGCATATCCTGCTCCCATTCGTTCCCGCCAACCTTAGCTTCGTAACGCCGCCGCCTTTGTTACGCGCCGTCCATCCGCCATCGACCGGCAAGGCAGTCCCGGTCATCGATGCCGTCGCCTCGCTTGCGAGGAAAACCGCCAGCAAGCCGATTTCCTCAACTGTCTCAAAGCGCTTGCCGGGCTGGTGGATCAGTGACACTCGCGGATCACCTGATCGCGGATAAATTGACTATCGGACCGGGTAGTATCGTGCCTTGGCACAACCAAGGCAACCGGCCGGCGCTGATCTTCGTGCAGCAGGGCGAGATCGTTGAATACGCCAGCAACTGCGTCGATCCGATCGTGCACAAGGCGGGCGATCTGCGGCGGGAAGTCTACGGGACCTCGCATTGGTGGAAGAATCTTGGCAAAGAGACCGTCATTCTATATGTCGGCGACGTTCGCAAGGATCCGAACGACCACAACATGTAACGAGTGCTGCACCCACACGCCTCGTTACGGATGTGACGACCCTGGACTAGCGTGTCGCCCCGCACGCCGGGGCGTCACATCCCCAATTCCACGATCACGGGAGCTGCCGCGATGACCGATCGGCTGGCGGAGGTAACGGCGGAAGTCATGCAAGGGCAGGGTCGTTCGCCTGGCGTGGGGCTACGATCGCTGGTGATCGGCCTCACCGCGTTCCTGACCGTCGTAGACCTGTTCGCAACTCAGGCAATCCTGCCATCTCTGACGCGACATTACGGCGTAACGCCGGGAGCGATGGGCTTTGCGGTCAATGCCAGCACGATCGGTATGGCGGTCGCGGGACTGGTGGTCGGATCCCTCAGCCCGCACATCAACCGAAGGACGGGCATTCTGGCGAGCCTCCTCCTGCTCGCCATCCCGACAAGCCTGCTTGCTGTCGCACCAAACCTTGCTGTCTTCACCATGCTTCGCGTCATGCAGGGCATCTGCATGGCTTCCGCCTTCACGCTGACGCTTGCCCATTTGGGCGAGTAGCGCAGCGCGATAGATGCCAGCGGCGCCTTCGCCGCCTATATCACGGGGAACGTCGCAAGCAATCTGATTGGGCGTCTCCTTGCGGCAGCCGTTTCCGACAATCTTGGTCTGGCAACGAATTTCTATTTCTTCGCCTTGCTCAATCTCGCCGGCGCGCTGCTGGTTTACCTCACGATCAAGCGTGCCCAGCCGATGCAATCGGTCGGCCCGCCGCAATCGCCGCTTTCGGCGATGATTGAGCATTGGCGGGATCCGGCGCTGCGCGCCGCCTTTGGCATCGGCTTCTGTATCCTGTTTGCCTTCATCGGCACTTTTACCTACGTCAACTTCGTCCTGGTACGTGCTCCACTGTCGCTGGGCATGATGGAGGTAGGTCTTGTCTATTTCGTATTCCTCCCCTCGATGGTTACAACTCTGCTGGCTGGCAGGGCCGTGGCACGGTTTGGCATGCGACAGGCTCTTTGGGGCGGTCTCGCAGTTGCTATATTGGGATTGCCACTGATGCTCTCTTCGTACCTTGCGAACGTGATCGCCGGGATGGTGCTGGTTGGGGTTGGCACCTTCTTTGCGCAAGCCTGCGCGACCGGCTTCGTCGGACAAGCGGCACGGACAAACCGCGGGGTTGCCAGCGGCACCTATCTCGCCTGCTACTTCTTCGGCGGCTTGGTTGGCAGCGCCGTGCTGGGCCAATTGTTTGACCGTTTCGGATGGGTCGCCTGCATTGGAGGCGTCGGCGCGGCGCTGGCTCTTGCATCGGCTCTTGTTGCAAGGCTCAGGCTCGCCGGCGATTAGGCCGCGTGCTTGGAGCGATCTTCCGATTCACCCGCACCGGCATCAATGATGGCGCGCTCGAGGCTGGTCGCGCTGGCCTCGCATCTGACTTGCGAGACGATATTGCCGGATTTCTCAAAGGCGTGAGCCAGCGATTTAAACTGAGCCTTTGCCGATCTCAATGTCGCAACCGGTACCAGAACATGGGTGTCGCTAGGGGCGGTGCGTGCGACGTCGCTTTGCAGCGCCGCCAGCGCGGCTTCTGCCTCCCCCGCGCGACGCAGTAAATCGTTTTGCTGCCTCTCCGCCTCTATCGTGACCTCGTTCAACTTCAGCCGCTGCTCGGCGAGTTGCGACTTGAGGGCGGCCGATTTCGGCCTCTAACCCCGCGATCTTCGCTTCGAGGGTCTTGCGCAGCTCCGAATTGGTGTCACTTCGAATGCGCTCGACGCGCAGGAGCTCGCCCGACTCTCTCGCCCGGTCGACATGCGCTTCGAGAAGCCGCGCCGCGCGCAGCAGATTTTCCGAATTGCTGCCGGTCGACATCAGATCGGCAAACCGTTCCAGGAATCGAACGGTTTCCGATGTTTCCGACGCGTCTGACGGTGGTGGAATCGACACGTTCATAAAATCCAAATCAAAAAACAGTTACGCCGCTTCATCGAGGCGAAGTGCGCCTGAAATAAGGCTTCAGGGCAACAACCAGGTGACATCAGGTCTTATAAAAAAGAACGCGGCTTGTCGTCATTGAATTGCCTTGAGTTTTCGAATTATCCCTAACTTTCGTCACATCCCGACGGCGCGCCAAAGGCAATTCCGCACCTCGCATATCCGGCCTCAATGCCGGGATCCCCCGTATTCGTACGGCCGAACAAATTAACGGGCACGCCAACGGTCCGCGCTAAGGTGGCGGATCAAACCACCATTGCGGGAAAGGATCAGCGACCATGAGTGCTGAACCCATTTGTATCAGATGCGGCGTCGAAAGAATGTCGATCGATATCACGCCGGTCCGAAACCGCCACGAGATCCTTAAGTACGAATGTCCCGTTTGCCATAATCTCTTCAGAATTGTCGCACGGCGGAAGCGGCTCCACCATGCCGAGGCGGTCTCGGCTCATCCCACATGGCATTAGGTCGCACCCGGTCTCTCCTCATCACCGCCCTCGACGCTGGGCCTGCGGGTCCTGTGCCACCTCGACGATCACCGATTTCACCAGCTCACGAATCCATTTCAGCGCGGGCTCCGTCGACGAGCGTTGATGCCAGGCGAGGTGAACCGGAAATGACCGGATTTCGATCGGCGGCGGCACAATCGCAAGACCGAACGCCTTTCCATAGCATTGGGCCAGTCGAGCCGGGATCGTCGAGATCAGATCGGTCTTGGCGACGGTGGCCAGCACCAGCAGGAACAACGGGACCGAGCCGACGACGTTTCGTTCCAGGTGATGCCGCGCAAGACTTGCATCGACGACACCGTGCAGTTCGCCCGACGGTGACATCAACAGATGTTCCGCGTCCGCATAGCGCTTCGTCGTCAACTTCTTCTTTGCAAGGCCGTGCCCCTTCCGCATGACGACGCTGTAAGTCTCCCGGTAGAGCTCGCTCGTCTCGATGTCGTTTCCCGGCCGGACGAAGAAGCCGAGCGCCATGTCGAGTTCGTTGTGACGAAGCTCGGCCAGCGCCGGCTTTCGCGCCAGCGACCTGAAGACAAACCTCGATTTCGGCGCAAGACTGCGCAGCCGCTCGATCAGGGGCGCCGCAAAAATGGCCACCTCGTAGTCGAGGGCGCCGACCCGTATCACCCGCGTCTCGGTGCGGGGGTCGAAGGCCTTGTCGAGGCTGAGCGCCTGCGTCGACAACGCCAGGATGGTCGATATCTTCGCCTCCAGCCGCAACGCCCGGCCCGTCGGCTCGAGCCCGTTCGAACCGCGCAGAAAGAGTTCGTCCTGAAAGACATCGCGCAGCCGCTTCAGGCTGTGACTTATCGCCGACTGGGTGAGCCCCAGCCGCTGCGCCACGATGGTCATTTTTCGTTGGCGGACCAGTTCGGCAAACACCAGAAGCAGCGTCATATCGAGGCGGCGAAGTTGAGTGAGATCGATATCCAACATGAGCCGAATTCGCTTTCTTCGGTGCAGCGACTTTAATAACACCGCCCGGTGATGTGCATTCCGTGAGTAGGCTGCCGAGTAAGCCCCGTGTCCTCACCCCAGAGCCGCCTTCAAATAGTCGTCATTGGTGCCGGAAGGGTTGGTCAGGCGCTCGGCGAGCGTTGGCGCTCCCTCGGCCATCAGGTGCGTTATGGTGTGCCGGACCCAACGGACAGGAAATACGCCGAGCTTCCCGCCGGAACCGTTGCGTTGCCGTCCGGGATGGCCCCCGGCGCCGACGTCATCGTGCCGGCGACGCCCTGGGACGCAGCGGAAGCGGCCTGCCGTTCGATCGGCGCGGTCGCCGGAAAGATCGTGATCGATTGTACGAACCCGGTCTCGATGGGACCTGCCGGCCTCGGCCACGCTTTCAACTTCGCCAGTTCCGCCGCTGAACACGTGCAGGGCTGGTGCCGGGGCGCTCACGTTTTCAAAACCCTGCATCAAGCCGGTTTCGAGACCATGGGGAATCCGACAAACATGCGGTGAAGCCGGTCATGTTCGTCGCCGGCGACGATCCCAACAGCAAGAAGATCGTGATGGGCCTGGTCGACGTGCTTGGTTTCGAGGCGGCCGACGCCGGTCCGTTGGCGAACGCGCGCCTGCTCGAGGCGCTTGCGATCCTCTGGATCGACCAGGTCGCCAAGCACGGACAGCCGCAGTCGCTTGCGTTTGCGCTTTCCCGAGTGAAACCGACCTAAGTGCGAGAGAGCAGATGAGCCTGAAAGACGCCAACCCCGTCCAGAAGACAAACCCCAAGCGCGTTGCGATCGTGCTTTCCAATCCTTCCGTCTCGACGACGACGGGCTGGCCGGTCGGCTTCTGGTGGTCCGAGCTGACCCATCCCTACTACGCCTTCACGGAAAAGGGATATCATATCGAAGTCTTCTCGCCGGCCGGCGGCAAGTGCGAAGGCGACGCCATGAGCGACCCGCGCGATCCGTCGGGCTATTCGGCAAGCGACCTGATCAGCATGGGTTTCGTCTCGACGCCGTCGCTCGCGGCGTTGGTCGACGCGACCAGGCCGGTAAGCCAGCTCAAGACCGGAGATTTCGACGCGATCGTCGTCGCCGGCGGCCAGGCGCCGATGTTCACCTTTGAAGCTGCGACAAATCTCCAGAATAAATTCGTCGAATTTTACGAGACCGGCAAGATCGCAGCCGTGTTGTGTCACGGCACAGCTCTTCTGCGATACGCCAGGCTTTCGAACGGCGAACTTCTGGCGAAGGGAAAGACCGTTACCGGCTTTGCCAATGTCGAAGAAGATTTCGCCGACAACGCCGTATGGTCGATGGATTTGCTGTCGCGCGACAAGCACGTCATGCCCTGGCGGATCGAGGACGAATTGAGGAAGATCGGCGCCAATTACGTCCAGTCCGGACTTTGGCGCGGCTTTGCGGTGCGCGACGGCAATCTGATTACGGGACAGCAGAATTTTTCCGGAGCCGAAACCGCCGACGCCGTCATCCGCGCCCTTGGCGAATAGGCGTTCGTAAACCACGGCCAGCATTTGCTTTGCCTTGTTCGCCGGCAAGCCCGGCGACGCGCGGATCGGCGCTCGCCTTCCGCTCAAGTGCGGCCGCGGCCGAATGTCCCGCGTGCCGGGATTCCCCTGAACCGTGGGCGGACAAACCGCGACTTAAGACCGTATTTGGCGGAGAGCGGGATCATGTCAGCTGCGAGCAGCATCATGTCGCGGCTGATTTTCGCGGCGTGTTTGATGTGCGCCATTGCCTCGCCGGCGCACGCCGAAAAACGCGTGGCGCTGGTGATCGGCAATTCGGCCTACCACACGGTGCCTGCACTGCCCAATCCGGCTGCCGACGCCAGACTGATGTCCGACACGCTTCTCGGGCTCGGCTTCTTCGTGGTCGGCGGCGGCGCCCAGCTCGATCTCGACAAGGCAGGCTTTGACAACGCGCTTCGCGCATTTTCCAAGCAGTTGGCCGGCGCCGATGTCGCGCTGTTCTACTATGCCGGCCACGGCGTCGAGAACGACGGCCTCAACTACCTGATTCCGATCGACGCTCATCCGAACAACGATGCCGACATTCTCGCACAGGCGATACCGACGGCAGGAATCCTTGACCAGATGGAGAAGGTCGGCACGCGGATCAATATGCTGCTGCTCGATGCCTGCCGCGACAATCCCTTCAAGGATGACGAGGCGCGATCGACTTCAGGCGGTCTTGCGCAAATGCAGGCTCCGCCGGGAACCCTGATTTCGTTTGCCACCCAGCCGCGGAGCGTCTCCTTCGACGGCGATGACGGCCACAGCCCGTACACGGAAGCGCTGGCCGAAACGATCAAGCGACCCGGTTACGGCCTGTTCAAGGCGTTCAACGAAGTGGGCCTTACGGTTGAGAAGGCGACGCGGGGACAGCAATTGCCGTGGGTGTCCTCCTCCCCCATCGATGGCAATTTCTATTTCGCCGGCAAGCCGACACCTGCGCCGAACACGCAAACGGCGAGCCCGCTCGTTCCGCCCCTGCCTGGCGCCCCAATTATCCAGGCACGGCTCACGGACAAACAGCTGCGCCGCGACCTCGTCACCAATTGCGACCACTTGGCCGGCATGCCCTTCGACACCGGAGCCCCGCCCGGCCTGCCGGGGGTGGAGCTCGACAAGATCAATGTCGCGGCGGCGGCGAAGGCCTGCAATGAGGCGATCGCGCAATATCCCGACGTCGTCAGATTTACTTTCGAGGCGGGACGCGTGGCCACCGCGCGGAAGAATTTTGCGGAAGCGTTGCGCCTCTATGAGAAGGCTGCCGCCGCCGGCTATGCCATGGCCAACAACAATATCGGCGCATTTTACGAAGAAGGTAGCGGCGTTCAGAGAAACTACGCCGAGTTGGTGCGCTGGTACAGCAAGGCGGTGGCGGCGGGTGAGCCGATCGCGATTGTCGATCTCGGCTGGCAGTATGAGCACGGTCACGGCGTGGCGCAGGATCTGGCGGAGGCAAGACGCCTCTACGAGACGGCCGTGACGGCCGGCGTGCCCGCGGCCATGAACAATCTCGGGCTGCTCTATCTGAATGGCAAGGGCGTACCCCGCGACTACCCGCAAGCGCGCCGTCTGTTTGAGCAAGCCATTGCGCTCGGCGCACCCGCCGCGATGAATGATCTTGGTGTCATGTACTACGAAGGCGACGGCGTTCCCCGCGATCGCAAGATTGCCCGCCAGTGGTATGAAAAGGCGGCGGCGCTGGGCAATCCCGAGGCGAGGCAGAATTTGAAGGGGATGCCGAGGTGATGGGGCGCGAAGTGGCTAGACCCTTTCCGTTTCGATTGGAATCGAAACGCGGCTCTAGATTTTTGAACTGACGCGTTTTCTTGACGCGAACCGGCCCCCATTCGCTTGAAAACGCTTTAGAGCTCGATCTGGCCGCCGAGCTCGATGACGCGGTTGGGCGGAATACGGAAGAATTCGGTTGCCGCCAGCGCATTACGGTGCATCGCCTCAAACAGCTTGATCCTGATCCGGCTCATGCGCGGCGCAGCACCCGGAACGATCGTCAGCCGGCCGACGAAGAACGAAGTATCCATCATATCGAACCGCAGCTGCTCCGAGCCGCAGGCCTCGAGCGCCTGCGGAATATCCGGCTGTTCCATGAAGCCGTAGTGAAGCACCACTGAATGAAAATCGTCCATCAGATGGGTAACCTCGAGGCGGTGATCCGCGGCGATATACGGCGCGTTCTCGGTCACCACATGCAGCAGCACTATGCGTTGATGGATGACCTTGTTATGCTTCAGATTATGTAGCAGGGGCACCGGCACCACATCGGTGCGGCTGGTCATGTAGACCGCGGTGCCGGGCACGCGCGACTTGCTGTGGATTTGCTTGATGAAGCCGGCAAGCGGCAGCGTATCGCGCTCAAGCGTTTTCATCATGAGTTCCCGGCCGCGACGCCAGGTCCAGATCAGTGAAAATATCAGTGCCGCGACGACCAGAGGGACGAATCCGCCTTCGAAGACCTTCATCAGATTGGCGGCGACGAAGGAGAAATCGACGACCATGAAAAGCCCCGCGACCGCCAGGCTCGCCGGCAGGCTCCAGTTCCATATTTCGCGCATCACCATGAACATCAGCACCGAGGTGAGCAGCATGGTCAGTGAAACCGCCACGCCAAACGCGGCGGCGAGATTGTCGGAGGAGCGAAAGGCAAGCGTGAGCCCCAGCGTCAGCGCCATCAGCACCCAATTGACGAAGCCGACATAGATCTGGCCGTAGCCCTGCTCCGAGGTCTGGGTGATGTGCAGGCGCGGGCATAATCCGAGCTGGATTGCCTGCCTTGTCATCGAGAAGGCGCCGCTGATGATTGCCTGGCTGGCGATGATCGTGGCAAGCGTGGCGAGCACCACCAGCGCCACCTGTAGCGGCGCCGGACACAACACGAAGAACGGATTGGCGTCGGCCGGCACCGCGCCCTCAATGACGACGGCCGCCTGCCCCGCATAGTTGAGGAGCAGCATCGGCAGCACCAGCCCGTACCAGCCGAGGCGGATCGGCCGGGCTCCGAAATGGCCCATGTCGGCGTACAGCGCTTCCGCACCCGTCGCGCAAAGAAACACCGCACCAAGCACCAGGAAGCCGGTAAAGCCGTGGGTGAATAGATAGCCAAAGCCATAGCGCGGATCGAGCGCCACGAGCACGCCGGGATGGCGCATCACACCGCTGATGCCGAGTATGCCGATCGTGACGAACCACACGGTCATGACGGGGCCGAACAATTTTCCGATTCGCGCGCTGCCCTGCGGCTGCAACGCAAAGAGCGCGACCAGCACGGCGACCGACAGTGGCACGATATAGGGAGCGATTTCAGGCATCGGCAGCTTGAGCCCCTCAAGCGCGCTCAACACGGAGATCGCGGGCGTGATCGCGCCATCGCCGTAGAGCAGCGCGGCGCCGAACACCCCGATCGCGATCACAAGGGGGCGTTCGCCATGCTTGATGCCGAGCAGCGACATCAGCGCCAGGATCCCGCCCTCCCCGTCATTGTCGGCCCGCATCACCACCGCGACATATTTGATCGAGGTGGTGATCAGAAGTGTCCACACGATCAGCGACAACATGCCGATCGCGACCTCGGGCGTGGCTCCACCACCCCAATCAAGCGCCGTCTTCAGCGTGTAGAGCGGGCTGGTTCCGATGTCGCCATAGACGACACCAAGGGCGCCGAGCGCCAGCGCGCCGAGGCTTCCCTGCGGACCATGCGCGCTGCGGGTTTCGGCGATTGCCATGGTGCTCATCGGTCATCCCTAAGATGTGACACGGCCGCGATCCTTTGCCTGCCGGGTCAACGACGGCGCTCCACGATTTCCACGAGATTTCGTCGACCGCCGGAGCCCACATTTAAGGCATGACAATCCGCCGCGATATACAAATGGTGTATGGATGGCCCACCTGGCGACCCGTCCTCGGAGCGGTGGCGCCTCTCCGGAGACCGGAGCCAGCTATTTGCGGAGCCTTTCCATGCGCGCCCTCGCCCTCCTTGCCACACTCCTGTTTGGTCTCGCCGCGCCCGCCTTCGCCGCGGACGACATTGCCACCGCGCAACGTATCATCCGTTCCCAGGTCGAGGCATTTGGCCGCGACGATGCGGTGGCCGCCTATTCCTACGCGGCGCCCGGCATCCGCGCGATATTTCCGCAGGCCGATATTTTCCTAGGCATGGTGCAGAACAGCTACGCCCCGGTCTATCGCCACAAGAGTTTCGAATTTGGCGAAGCACGCGCCGCCGACGGCAAAATCGCCCAGCGGGTTCACATCATAGATAACGACGGCGTGCCGTGGGAGGCGCTGTACACGCTCGAAGAGGAGGCGGACGGCAGCCTCAAGATCAGCGGCTGCGTGCTGATCAAGACGGGCCAGGGGGTTTAGAGTTTGTCTTCAGGCGGAAAACCCGCGCGATGCCAAGTGTCCACGATCCGGCCTCAGTATTTTGGTGTAATTCGAAGGTTGGTCGCCGGTTTCGGTATCTTGCCCTCGCGTATGGTAGGCGCTGAACGCCAGTCCGATCCGCTGGCGGCCAGCTCCCTCCCGCGTTCCAGCATCGCTGCGAGTATCGGCGGCTTTTGTTCATAAGAATCGGGGGCACTTGAGTAACGATCGAGAAAATCGCCGAATTTCTCCGTACCACCAGGAAGCCCCGCATAGGCCTGAGCGACATCGTCGAGCGTTTCTTCCATCCTTGCCATCGCCACCAGGAAGCGCCGCCACCGGTGGCCATCGAGATCGAACTCATCGCGCAGCTTCATTCCCGCCTGTTCGCCATAAGTCACAAGCTTGCGGATCGTCGCCTCATCCATGGTGAGATTTAGTCCGCCCTCCTCCGGCTTGAGTACGACATGGGCAATGCGCTCCCGGTAGCCGGGAAGCACGCTCTGCAGATTGTCCTGCCAATCCTTGGCCGACATCAATAGCCGCATCAGAAAGCCACCGAGCCCGTCGAAAGCCAAAATGGGCAACTGGATTCCGCTGCCGGCACTTTCCGGCAGCCAGACGTTGTCGCCGCGATCTCGCTTGGCGTCATATTCATCAAGAGAAATTGCGAAGGTCGGACTGTTCGGCATCAGACGATCGAAAAAATGTATAGGAAAATTGCTCGACAAGCCGCCATCGGTGAACAAGCATCGCCTCAACTTGTTTTGCTCGGCGGGCTCGTTGAGGGTGAAATCCTTGCGCCATAATGGTACGCCGGAAATCAGGAACGGAAAGCTCAGACTCATGCGAGCTCCCACGATCAGCGGCAAGCGGTCCGGATCGGGAAAGTGGAAGAACTTTCCAGTTTCTCCTTCGAGAGGGGTGAACGGGTCGCACTCACTGACGAGAAACGCCATGACATTGGCTGGAAATATTCGCTCCCATTCGCTTTGTTCGAATACGAAGCGGCGATCCTCCGGCGGAAACGGCAAAGTATAAGGGCGTTCCTCCATCAGGCTGGTCGTTATCATGGCAAGCTGAACAGGAGGCCGCCCGTCGGGCAGCGTCGCCAGAGCGCCAAAAGTAAGTGGAGGACCCAAGGGTTCCAGTCCTGCGGCCTCGCTGATGAGTTCGCGCCAGCCAGTCTGTGAACGCTTCAGGTGCTGTCTTGGTCTGCCTGATCCCGGGACAAAGGCCGAAATCATTGGCAACCAGGTCGACGTTTGCCGCTCTCCACAGCCGCCAGATCAAGAGCGTGATGAGGCCGGCCAGCGCCAGCACCAGGCCATGAACGAAAAGCCCTACTCCGCCACCGGTCGTCCAAGCGATCGCGATGAGGACGGCACCAGGCAGGATACCGATCAAGGCGGTCAGCCAGTAACCGCAGATCGCGGCCCCGACCACGGCGAAGAATTTTCCAACCTTGCTCTTCGCCTTTAAAATGCCGACGAAGATGTCGAACAGCGGCTTGAGGGTCGGCGTCGGCTGAAACATCGAGAGAAGGTTCGCGCCCACCTCATTGGGAATCTTTTCCAACCGGTCGAAACCGGCGCCTCTGACGGGGCGTCCGTATTCGGCTGCTGCGGCCGCTGCCGCCGCAATCGCGCCGGCGGAGGTCCCGCCGATATTCGAGAAGCGATACTTCTCGGCGAGGGAGACCAGCGCGAGCGGGTAGACCACGCCGCTGGTGATCCCGCCCTTCAATACGATGTCACAGATCTTCGTGGGCGCTGCGTAGCGCGAAGCTTGTTCCGCCATTTCGTACCCTCCGTGTCGAGAGAAGATACGATGTACCCCGGCGCGCTCTATCTCAAGTAGAATCGTGTGGGGATCGCCCTGTCGAGTTCCGCGTTACGCCAGCGCCAGCCGCTGCCGCGCCCGGAGCAACAGCGCCACCATGATGGTGATGTTGAGCGCGTTCCAGGCGAGCCCATTGAGGAACGCCGCTGCGTAAGAGCCGGTCGCATCGAAGATCACGCCCGATACCCAGCCGCCGAACGACATCCCGAAGACGGAGGCGGAGATCACAATGCCGACGCGGGTGGCCGCCTCGGCGGCCGGCATCGCCTCGCGCACGATGATGGCATAGCTCGGCACGATGCCGCCCTGAAACAGGCCGAACATCGCCGAGATGACGTAGAGCGAAGTGAGACCGTCGAAGAACAGATAGAGCAACAGCGCCGAGGCTTGCGCGATCGAGCCGATCAACAGCGTCCGGATGCCGCCGATCTTGTCGGCCAAAAACCCCGAGCCGATGCGGCTGATGATGCCAAAGCCGAGCATCACCGACAGCATTTGGGCGCCGCGCGCCACGCCATAGCCGAGATCGCCGCAATAGGCGACGATGTGAACCTGCGGCATCGACATCGCCACGCAACAGGCGACGCTCGCAAGCGACAGGATCGCGGTCAGCGTATTGGTTGAGAGCTGAAGGTCGACGCGCGGCGGTGGCGCGTTGACGTGACTGCGTTGCCCTCCCGCGCCCGTCAGGATGCGCAACAGCGCAAGCGCCAACGTCATGGCGATCGCCGTGAAGATGCCGATGGCGATGTGGGTGGTGCGCCAGCCGACCGACTGCATGCCCCAATTCACCAGCGGCGGCCAGATCGTGCCGCCGACATAGTTGCCGCTGGCCGCGATGGCGACGGCAAGCCCGCGGTAGCGGTCGAACCAGTGCGAGGCCTCCGCCATCAGCGGCCCGAACGTCGCCGAACAGCTCAAGCCGATCGCAAAATGCACAAAAATGAATTGCCAGATCGAGAGCGACATTCCCGCGCCGATATAGCCGAGGCCGAGGAAACCGATGCCAACCCCGAGGGCGACGACGATCCCGTAACGGTCGGTGATTTTTCCGGTCAACACCCCGCCGGAACCGAAACCGAGCATGACCATGGTGAAAGCGAGCGAGGCGGTTCCGCGCGCCGCACCGAATTCGGTCTGAACCACGGGGAGCACCACGACCACCGACCACATCCCGACGCTGCCGAGGGAACCGATCAGCACGGCCACGGCGAGCCGGATCCATGCCCGACGCGAATCGGGAACGAACAGCGACGAATTTCGGCTGAGGTGAGCGGCAATTTTCGCGGCGGGTGAAACTTCGGTCGTGTCAACCATCGGCGGTCTCTGTTCGGTATCCTGTTGTCACTCCATGCAGCCAAAACCACCGTGGATCAAACCAATTCTTCTGACGGCTTGACTTAGTTTTTCTATGCCGTAAAGACGCCCGGGCAACGGGCGGTCTGCGCGATGAGCTATCGGCTTCCTCCACTCAACGGTCTGCGCGCGTTCGAGGCGTCAGCCCGCCATTTGAGTTTCAAACGGGCATCCGACGAGCTCGGCGTGACCCCCGGCGCCGTCAGCCAGCAGGTCAAGCGCCTTGAAGCCAGTCTCGGTGTGCAGCTCTTTCGACGCTTCCAGCGCGGGTTGCTGCTCACAGCCGAGGGCGAAAACTACCTGCCCTCGATCAGCAAGGCGTTTCACACGATCGCAGACGGCACCGAGGGCGTCGCGCCCGCGCTCAAAGGGCGCAGACTGCGGGTGGGCGTCTCACCTGTGCTGTCGGAGCAGAGCCATCCAGCGATAGAGAATTTGCGGCGGCCTGGAGAATGGCCTCGCATCACGCTCGTCGCGACGGACGATTTGCGCAAATTGATCGACGGAAAAGTCGACGCCTTGCTCCGCACATCCCTGCAGTCACCGGCGGGCCTGCACGTTGATCGCATTGAGTTACGGGCGCTCAAAGGAGCCCTTCTGCCGACGACACTCGTCACACTACCAGGACTAGCCGGATGCCGGGAGCACCGAGCGCTCCTCAAGTTTCTCAGGAGCGCCTGACCGGTTTGCCTTTGACGGGCGGCTTTCCGGGACACCGAAATTACAGCCCGTATTAACCCTTTCCTAACCATAAACCGGGCAAAAATTGCCCAGTTGCGAAGTTGAGTGTCGTCGGCCGCGTAGAACGGGGGAGTACCCGTGGACGCCAGTGCGGTGCCTCACTTTCGAAACGGTGGCCCATCGGCCGCCGCGCCGGCGTTTGGCAACCGCGAGCGGCATTCGCGGGGGGAAGCAAGTACCATGGTCGATGTCACGGCGGGTCAAGGCGCGGCAACCGGAAACGGATTTCCAAGTCTCGGCGAAATCGGCACCATCTTGAAGCGCGGCGATCTCGCGCTGGCCTTCGGCATCCTCACCATCCTGGTCGTGCTGATCCTGCCGCTGCCCGCGATCGTGCTCGACCTCTTCCTGGCGATCTCGATCACGCTGTCGATCCTGATCCTGATGACGTCGCTGTTCATTCAAGCGCCGCTGGAATTCTCGTCATTCCCGACCATCCTTCTGATCTCGACCATGCTGCGGCTGTCGCTCAACCTCGCCTCGACGCGGCTGATCCTCTCCCGCGGCCACGAGGGCACGGACGCCGCCGGCCACGTCATCGAAGCCTTCGGCAATTTCGTGATGGGCGGCAATTTCGTGATCGGAATTATCGTGTTCGCGATTCTCGTGATCGTGAATTTCGTCGTCATCACCAAGGGCTCGGGGCGCATCGCCGAAGTCGCCGCGCGCTTCCACCTCGACGCCATGCCGGGCAAACAGATGGCGATCGACGCCGACCTCTCCGCCGGCCTGATCGACGAGAAGGTCGCCAAGGAGCGGCGCAAGGCGCTGGAAGACGAAAGCGGCTTCTTCGGCGCGATGGACGGTGCCTCGAAGTTCGTGCGCGGCGACGCGGTGGCGGGCCTTTTGGTCGTCTTCATCAATGTCATCGGCGGAATCATCATCGGCGTGGCGCAGCAAAGCCTGAGTTTTTCCGAAGCCGCGCACACCTACACGACATTGACCGTCGGCGACGGCCTGGTCACCCAGATTCCAGCGCTGATCGTCTCGACCGCCGCGGGCCTTCTGGTCTCAAAGGCGGGCGTCACCGGCGCCGCCGACAAGGCCCTGATGAAGCAGCTCTCGGGCTATCCGCAGGCGCTCGGCATGTCGGCCGGCGTAATGCTGGTGCTGGCGATGCTGCCGGGAATTCCGATGCTGCCGTTCCTCGCGCTTGGCGGCGGCGCGGCGGCGCTGGCGCTTTCGGCCCGCAAATTCAAGCGCGCGGCCTCGGCAGCCGCGGCCGCGGCGGCGGCGGCTCCGGCCACTGCGGCGGCCGGTGCCTCGACGGAAGAGCCGATCTCGATGGCGCTGAAGATCGACGACCTCAAGATCGAGCTGGGCTACGCGCTGCTGCCTCTGGTAAACGGCCCCGACGGGACCGACCGGCTGACCGAGCAGATCAAGGCGCTGCGCCGCTCGCTCGCCATCGAGATGGGCTTCGTCATGCCATCGGTGCGGATTCTCGACAATGTGCAGCTCGAAGCCAACACCTACATCATCAAGATCAAGGAAGTGGATGCGGGCACCGGCCGGATCTGGCCGAACCAGTTCATGGTCATGGACCCCGGCGGCAGCCAGGTCGACGTGCCGGGTATTCACACCACCGAGCCGACGTTCGGCCTGCCGGCGACCTGGGTCGATGCCGGCCTCAAGGAAGAAGCCTCGTTGCAGGGTTATACCGTGGTCGATGCCGCGACCGTGCTTTCAACCCACCTCACTGAGCTCCTCAAGAGCAACATGTCGGACCTGTTGTCCTATGGCGAGGTGCAGAAGCTTCTCAAGGACCTGCCGAAGGAGCAGGGCGAACTGATCAAGGACATCGTGCCGAGCCAGGTGACGATTTCCGGCATCCAGCGCGTGCTGCAGCTGCTGCTGGCGGAGCGCATCTCGATCCGCGACCTCTCCACCATTCTCGAAGGCATCGCCGACGCGCTCGCCTTCTCGCGCAACCCGGCGACGATGGTCGAGCATGTCCGCGCCCGCCTGGCGCGCCAGATCTGCGCGCAGAATACCACCGCCAACGGCTATTTGCCGCTGATCGCGCTGTCGGCCAAATGGGAGCAGGCCTTCGCCGAATCCCTGATCGGCCAGGGCGAGGAGCGCAGCCTTGCGATGCAGCCTTCCAAACTGTCGGAATTCATGACCGCGGTGCGCGAACGGTTCGAGCAGGCGGCCCGCGACGGCGAGTCACCGGTGCTGGTGACCTCGGCGGCGATCCGTCCCTTCGTCCGCTCGCTGGTTGAGCGCTTCCGGGCACAGACGACGGTGCTGTCGCAGGCCGAAATCCACCCCCGGGCGCGGCTGAAGACCGTCGGCAGTATTTAGGCGGCACTCCGTCGGCCGGGAGCCGGCCGGCCGGCCAAGCAGGACAGCCGGCTCTGTGTTTTTTGGCCACAGGCAACTGATTTCTTAATTTCTTCGGTTCCATGCCCTTTTCGGTGTGGGCAGCCTATTTTTCATATAAATCATTGTATTTACGTCATTTTTGAATTTTTGAGCCCTCCGGCAAAGAATCTCGATCGCGAACTATCACTCATTATCACTGCTTTGTGATCGCCTCTTAGGAACCGAGAGGCGAATCCCTACGTTTCCTTGAGCCAGATCATGAACCTGTCGGCGGATTGTGGATACCAATTCGTTAAGACAGGCGGCAGGAGGCTTTCCATGAACCATTCGATCTACAGCGCCGATCGCTCGACCCACCTCAAGATTGTGGTGGTCGCGCTCGTTGCTGGCATCGCGGTGGCGGGCTTCGGCATCTCGGCACGTAACTCTTCGGAGGACGGCTACGCGCAGACGGCGCGCGTCATCAAGGCCGGCAAACCCGTGACCGTAACCAGTTCGAACACGTCGGTGGTGCGCTAAGGATTTTGTGAATTCACGCGGCTCTTTACCAGCCCCCCAAAGTAACCGCGTGAATATTGAAGACCCAACTACCCCCAAGTTGGCCAAAGACGACCGAAAACGCCCGCTCCCCACGGGCGTTTTCTTTTTGGGACCTCAAAAAGCCCGGATAATCGACTCGCGGGCCTACCGCGCGGGCGGCGGAACGGTCTCGATCAGCTTGCCGGCAAACAGCGGCGCCGAATGCGGATTGCCGTCGGGCGATCCGCCGGCCTGTTCGACCGTCACCGCGTAAGTCGCATTCTTGACCAGGTCGGCGTCATAGGATGCCAGCACCGGACGCGACGTGAAGTCGCCGCCGCCGATCACGCCGAGCGAGCGCGGCTTCGGCAGCTTGTCGGAGATCAGCCACAGTTCGAAGCTCGTGCCGGGCTCGGCGGACGCGCCGACCTTGCGCACCGTGAAATTCCTGGTTGCTTCGTCGACCGTGAGAATGAACGCCGGTGAGCCGCCTTCCTTCTGCAAGACGGCGACATATTGGGCCGACGGCTTCGCAGCCGGCGGCGGCGCCTTGGCTTCGACTACTTGTGTCCGCGGCCGCGGACGCATGCTGTCGGGAAGCAAATCCGGCACCGAGAGCCCGACCCCGACCATCGCAACCAGCACTGCTGCGATCGCAGATGTAGCGGTCGCAATCGAACGCCAGCGCCTGATGTTCGCAGTCAGGCGGATGACGTTGGAATTGTCGACGACGGGAGCCGATCGCTCGATGGGAAGCGCGGCCGAAGGCAAAGACGGCTCGGGCAGCACCAGCGGCGCCTGCGGCTGGGAGTGGCCGACCGCGGTCCGGATCCTTTCCCAGACCTCGGGCCGCGGCTCCACCGATCCGACCATCTGGTTGAGGGCGCCGAGCCTGTGTTCCCATGACTGCACCATCGCCGTGAAGTCCTTGTCGATGGACATCATGGTCTCGACCTGCGCGCGCTCGTCGGCATCGAGAGTGCCGAGTGCATATTCCGCGGCGAGCGCGATATGGTCGTCGCTATAGGCCATTATCTAAAGTCCAAGACACTCCCTGATGTCCATCATGCTGCGGCGCAGCCATGTCTTTACCGTGTTCACCGGCGCCTCGAACTTCGCCGCCAATTGCTCACGGCTCCAGCCGTTGTAATAGGCGAGCAGCACGAGCTTTTGCCGATCCGGCTCCAGACGGCCGACGCATTCCAGAAGCCGCTTCAACTCTTCCGTCATCTCGCGGCGCGCCAGCGGGTCGGGCGTGTCGGCCGCCACTTCCATGGCCGCCGGCTCCTCTTCGATCGACGCCTCGCCGCGCTTGCGCACGACGTCGATGGCACGGTTACGGGCAATCGACGCCATCCAGGTGATCGGCGAAGACAGGCCGGGATTGAACTGCCCGGCGTTGTTCCAGATCTTGACGTAAGCCTCCTGAATGACCTCCTCTGCGAGATCCTGTCGCCGCAAGATACGCAGTACCACGCCAAAGAGTTTCGCGCGCGTGGCGGCATACAGGCGCTCGAAAGCGGCCTCATCGCCCTTCGCGACTGCGGCAATCAGCCAGACCAGCTCAGCCGGCGTCAGCATTCAGCGTCCCCAAAATCGCGATGCCCCATCGCTTACTGTTCACCGGAGCGGCAGTCCACAGGTGCCCTGGCCGTGTCGTATCATATCTTGGGCCAGATCGGTGTCCACCGAGCCCGCGGCCGCCGGCCCTGTGGACGGGACCCAACAAAACGTGAAGAAAAACCCGGACCTCGCGATCCGGGCTCTCACAGTTCTGTCGAAGTTGCGGAAGGAGAAAGCTTCAAGCCACTCCGAGCCGGGCGCGCATCAACCCGATGCTGTCGAGATCGGCCTGTTCGCGGGCGTTCTCTTCGGCCCGCTCGCGCGCCTGATCGCGCTCGTCCAGGAGTTCGACCTTCTTGAGCTCATCGAAGGCTTCGCCCAGCAGGCTTTTTGCATCCTCGAGCTGAATACGCAGTTCGTCGGCGGAACGGGTCAGATTTTCCCGGCGCTGGATCGCTGCCTTGGCATAGGTCGGATAGGCGAAGTGCGAGGGATCGTTGATCCCGGCGCGCTCCTGTTCGCTCTGGATTTCGCGCTCGAGGTCGACCGACATGCGCTGGAAATCAGCGATCATGCCTTCGATCTGGGCGACCCTTCGGCGCTTCTCGTCGACCTGAAACTTCTTCAGGCGGATCAGCGTTTCACGTGACTTCATCAACTCATACTCCCCAGAAGTCCCAATCTGGATACGGGACGATACCGGCACCCTCCGGGGGCCCCGCCGGCATTACAGCTTATGTGGCGGCGGATGATGGCCTGACAAAGTTAGCGTTCCGTTTCCAAATCCTTGAGGATTTGCTCAAGTTGCCGATAACCCTCATTGAGGCCGGTCGCCTCGTCCTTGGCCTGGCGCAGGAAGGCCTCCAGCGGCTCATGCAGGCGGATCGCCTCGTCGACCTCGGGGCTCGAGCCGGCCCGATAGGCCCCCAGCCGGATCAATTCCTCCATATCGGCATAGGTCGACATCACCTGACGGGCCCTGGTGATGACCGGCAAATAGGCCGGATCGGCCGATTTCGGCATGGTGCGCGAAATCGATTTGAGAACGTTGATCGCCGGAAACCGCCCGCGCTCGGCGATCCTGCGCTCCATCATCACGTGGCCGTCGAGAATGCCGCGGACCGCGTCCGCGATCGGCTCGTTATGGTCGTCGCCATCGACCAGCACCGTAAAGATACCGGTGATGGTGCCGACGCCCGGTCCCGGGGCCGGCGCGCTCCAACAGCTTCGGCAATTCGGTGAACACCGTCGGCGTGTAGCCCTTGGCGGTCGGCGGCTCGCCCGCCGACAGGCCGATCTCGCGCTGCGCCATGGCAAAACGCGTCACCGAATCCATCAGGCACAGCACGTCTTTGTCCTCGTCGCGAAAATACTCGGCAATCGCCAAGGTCAAATAAGCCGCCTGCCGCCGCATCAATGCGGGCTCGTCGGAGGTCGCAACCACCACGACCGAGCGCGCCAATCCCTCCTCGCCGAGGTCGTCCTGCAGGAATTCCTGCACCTCGCGGCCGCGTTCGCCGACGAGGCCGATCACCGTGATATCGGCATCGACATTGCGCGCCAGCATCGACAACAGCACCGACTTGCCGACGCCGGAGCCGGCGAAGATACCGAGCCGCTGGCCGCGGCAGCAGGTGAGGAAAGTGTTGAGCGCCCGCACGCCGAGATCGAGCGGAGCACCGACGCGCTTGCGCGAATGCGCCGGCGGCGGCGAGTTGCGATAGGGCATCGGCGAGGCACCCTGCGGCAAGGGCCCCTTGCCGTCGATCGGCTCGCCCATCGCGTTGACGACGCGCCCCAGCCACAGCGGCGAAGGCCGCACCTGGCTTGCGGAATTGGCGATGACGGCGCGACAGCCGCGCCTTACCCCTTCAAGGCCGGCGAAGGGCATCACCACGGCGTTGTTGCCGGTGAACCCGATGACCTCGGAGGGGATGAAGCGGTTGCCGCCGGTGTCGATGACGATGCGGGCGCCCACGCTCATCGCGTGGATCGGCCCGGCGATCTCGACCATCAGGCCGCGCACGCCGACCACGCGGCCATAAATATTGACGCCGTCGATATCGTCGATCTGTTCGGCGAGCGCCTTCATTGCGAAAACCTTAAGTTTTCGCGCATTTGCGGCCGTCCCTTAACTTGGTGTTTACCCGCATCGTTAATCATTGCGTCACTGTCTTTGGTGACTGAGGACGCTCGACCTTCCGAACGAAGGGCGAGTCGTGAGAGTCGGTTAGGCCCGCCTCTTAATGTAGAGCTTGAACGGGATCGGATACAAAAAACTGCTTCAGCGCAACATCTTAGGGCGATTCGAAAAAAATTGCACTGTGAGACCTTGCGAACCGGAATCAGATTTTGTTAACCATATGCCGTCAGGATCCGAATCAGTTGTTCAAAGGCGTTTTGAGTGCCGCAAGTGCGGCCGACCTGACGCCCGGAGCGGCGACTATAGGGGACTGGCATGCGCGTATTGCTGATAGAAGATGACAGCGCCGTCGCGCAGTCTATCGAGCTGATGCTGAAATCCGAGAGTTTCAACGTCTATACGACGGACCTCGGAGAAGAAGGCGTCGATCTCGGAAAACTCTACGACTACGACATTATCCTGCTCGACCTCAACCTGCCCGACATGTCCGGCTACGACGTGCTCAAGCAGCTTCGGGTGTCGAAGATCAAAACACCCATTCTGATCCTCTCCGGCCTCGCCGGCATCGAGGACAAGGTCAAGGGTCTCGGCGTCGGCGCCGACGACTACATGACCAAGCCCTTCCACAAGGACGAACTGGTCGCGCGCATCCACGCGATCGTGCGCCGTTCCAAGGGCCACGCCCAGTCGGTGATCCAGACCGGCGATCTCGTCGTCAATCTCGACACCAAGACGGTCGAGGTCGGCGGCCAGCGCGTGCATCTGACGGGCAAGGAATACCAGATGCTGGAGCTGCTTTCGCTCCGCAAGGGCACGACGCTGACCAAGGAAATGTTCCTCAACCACCTCTACGGCGGCATGGACGAGCCGGAACTGAAGATCATCGACGTCTTCATCTGCAAGCTGCGCAAGAAGCTCGCCAACGCCTCCGAAGGCCGCAACTTCATCGAGACCGTGTGGGGCCGCGGCTACGTGCTGCGTGAGCCGCACGAGCATGAAGAGCGCATTCCCGCCTGATCACCGGTTGAGTACCGAGCCTGTTTGGCTCACTCCTCCCTGACTTAACCCCGCCGCAAATGGCGGGGTTTTTGTTTGCGGATTGAACCGGCCGTCGGCGTACCTAGCCCTGACTGCGGTCCGCCTTCGAAATATCCTCGCCAAGGGCCATCAGCAGGCGGTCAGCCTCGGCCTCCGCAATTCGCATCGCTCGTCGCCGGGCAAGGTCCCTTGCCTCGATGGCGGCCGATCTGGCCAAGGCCGAACCGGTCGCAATTCGCGCTTCTGCCAATGTCGTCAGGAGATAGGCTTCGAGCTCAAGTCCCGCCTTTTGCGCCCGCGCGTAGTCGATCGTTTCGTTGAGAAGATCGACCACCTCCTCGGGCGAATTGTTGGCCAGCATGGCAAGCGCCCGATAACGGTTGCCAAGCACCCGGAGGTAGGGCGTTGCGTTTTCCTGCAGGATGCCCTGGAGCAGTTCGGCCTGCTGCTTAGCAAGATCAGGGCGCGTCCTGCGATGACATTCGATTTTGGTTCCGTGAGCATTCACCAGATGAACCAGGTCGGTCGGCGGCCCGGCAATCAGCGCATCGAGAATGGCGTCGGCTTCCGCGATCCTCCCGAGATTCATCAGGATGCGGGCCCGCTGGGTCTGCAACCACGGTTCAGGCTCGAACCCTAGCGTCTGCCGATCGGGTTTCGCAAGCTGGTGGATGCTTTCAAGTGCTCGCGTGTTAGCTTCAAGCGCGCGGGACAAATGGCCCGCCGACAGCAACGCATGACTGTAGACCGCCTTCAGAAACGCCTCGACACTTTGATTTCCCTGGCCCTTGATCAGCTTTTGGGCTTCCTCGACCTTTTCGACATACTCGTCCGAGGACCCAGCGATAAGCAGAACCCGGCCGAAAGCCATGATGATGAGGGCAGCCGCGCGCATATCCCCGAGTTTGTTGGCCAACATCACCGCCTGCTCGAAAATCGGTTCGACCTCGCTGGCGTCGGTGCCCCACCACCAGGCAAGATTGACGATCTGTCCGCACGCCATCATCAGCATGTATTCGATTTCCGGCGAGGCCGGCACTTGCTGAACCAGCCGTCGGACGTTTCGCCAGCTATCGAGGGCGTTTCGCGGGTCCCGCGTTCCGATCCAGAGCGCGAATTTCAGATAGCTTTGGGCCGCGAACAGATTCTCGCCACCCTTCTCCCAGTGGTAGGCGATCAGGGATGAATATTCGTCGAGACGATCGCGGAACTTGACGGTCAAGGCCGCGGCTGTGCCGCGATGAAGCTCGTTGCGTTTTTCCGTCAGCAGGGAACCGTATGCCGCTTCCTGCACAAGCGGATGCCGAAACGAAAAATTGTCGCGCTGGATATCGGGACGCTCGTAGACCATTTCGGCGCCGACCAGCAATTGCAGTGAAGCCCGCGCCAGCGGAATCGCCGCCTGCGCAACTTTCGCAACCACCGACAGCGAAAACTCCTTGCCCACCACGGCGGCGGCCTGCAGAAACAATTTATGGACTTCCGCCAGGCGATCGATGCGCGATCCCAGCACGGCCTCGACGGTCGAGGGCAAGGGAACCTCATTGGCCGAAACGCCGGCGGGCACGTTTTGCTCGACCGTGGCGCGGATCAGTTCCTCCGCAAAAAATGGATTGCCGCCGGCGCGCTCGACAATTTTGCGGCGTAGATTTGCTAGCAAGGGGCCCGTCCCCAGCGCGTGATCCAGGATGGTTTCGATGGCTTTCGGGGCAAGGGGCGCTACCGCGATCTGCCTGTAGTAAGGGCGCTCCATCCAGCGGCTGGAATAATCCTCGCGAAAATTCACCAGCATCAGCGTCGACGTGCCGGAAATACTGTCGGCCAGCGTTTCAAGAAATGCCTCACTGGCCGGATCGAGCCAGTGCAAGTCCTCGACGATGAAAATCGACGGCTGCGCCAGCGCGACCGCGCGCGCCAAATGCCGGGCACTCTCAAGAAGCCTCAGGCGGCGCAGCGCGACGTCCGACGGCAAACCGGTCCGGTCCGTCAGGGGAAGACCCAGAAAATCGAGTATCAGCGGAAGATCCTGGGTGAGGTTGTAGTGCGCCAGCGTCGCCTCGACGCGCGCGGCCGCCATCTGCTTCGACAACTCGTCGCTGATGCCGAAGAACGTGCGATAGAGATCAAGTATCGGTCGAAGCGGGGTCGCCCGTCCGTATCCGGTGGCTCGCGCCTCGAGGACCGGAAATCCCTTTGCGCGCGCGCTTTCCAGAAACTCGAAGACGAGCCTGCTTTTGCCGCTGCCGGCCTCGCCGACAATTCCAACGACCGGCGAATTGCCAGCGCGTGCTTCGTCGAGAGCGGCGTCGAGCGCCCGAATTTCCTGGTCGCGGCCCACAAACGGACTGAGCTTCTGCCCGCCGCGAAATTGCTGGCTCGCGATCGCCGGCCGGATACCCTTAAGGGCAAAAATGGCGATCGGCTCGGATATGCCGCGCAGATGGCGTTCGCCCAGAGGCTCTGCGTCGACGGCGCCGGCGGTCGCCTGAACCGTGGCGGCCGTGATCACTACCCCGAAATCGGGTGCCTCGTGCTCCAGGCGGGCGGCAATATGCACCGCCCGACCCATGGCGTCGTACTGCTCCGAAACATCCGTCAAGAGAGTTCTGACGACGACTTCGCCGGTGTTGATGCCGATCCGAATTGGCGGCGCGTCTTCTATCCTTCGGACATTTTCGATCATCGCAAGTGCAGCGCAACACGCCCTGACGGCGTGATCCTCCTGGGAAATCGGCGCCCCGAACAACGCCATCACGCCATCGCCCTGCAGCTTGTTGACCGTTCCTTCGAACCTGGCGACGGCTTCGCGCATCGCCGAAGTTATGATCCCGAGACGGTTTGCGGCCTCCTCGGCGTTGAGGTTATCGATGAAAGCAGTCGAGCCGACGACATCGGCTATGAGAACCGAGACGCGCTTTCGCTCGCCCTCGCGCGCTGCGCGTGTGGCAAGGATGCCCGGGGTTCGGTTGGCCGACCCCTGGATCTTTGTGGGCGTCTGAAGCGGCGATCCGCAGCGAATACAGGTCGCCGCCTTCGGCGAATTGCGGCATCCGCACTCCGTGCATGTCTGCACAAGCATGGAGCCGCAATTTGCGCAAAAATTCGCGTCGGCCTCATTTTTGTACTGGCATGTCTCGCAGAGCATGCAAGCCGATCCTTCATCACAACTTACAGGGCCCGACTCCGCGGCCGGCGGCGAACGGCGCAAGATACCGGCGTGACCCTTTCGGTCCGGCGGCTGTAGTGGATCGATACCCACACATCATAGCGCACGAATGCGGGCGACAATATGCATCCAGTTTAAAGACAATTGTACGTGGCTTCTGGCAGAATTGGCCGAACTACGATAGCGTAAGATTTTCAAAACGAAAGGCTAACGATAGGCAGGAGGAAGCTATGGGTGCGCTCGTTCACGATCCAAACGTTCCGCAGGCTCAAGTCGTACTGAATAGCCGTTTTGCGCCAGGTGGACCTTTGAGGGAAATGGTTGCGATCCAAAAGGAATTCGACGTCTTCTCGCTCAAGCATTCGCTCGCACATGTGTCCTCGTTGCTCAACATCGCGCCACCGGAGGCGAAGGACCGTCGTGGCTGGTTCAAGTTTTGCACTTATCTCAAGGGCGTTCCCTCCGACAAAAAGGGAATGAGTGCGCACGATCGGATCATAACGGCGGTCAGGGAAAATCTTGCCGCGGCCAAGCCGCTGCCGATCTATTTCACCTGGCACCCGGGCAACAAACTCGAGGTCAGCAAGGGTTTCGCACTGAGCTTTTCGAAGACGCAATATTTGATTATTTCAGCCCCTGTCTGACATGCTGCGGACCAGCCGCCGGAAACATGTACAGCCAGGGTAATACGGCCCGGACCTACTACTCGGAAAAGCTGAAGCGGTACGGAGCCACGGCGCGAGGCGTCGACTGGCCGAGCGCCGCTTCGCAATATCTGCGGTTCGTACAACTTCTCAGGATCTGCGACTTCGGGCGGCCCTTCAGCATCAATGACTTCGGCTGCGGATACGGCGCGCTGCTGGAGTACTTCGAGTTTCGTCCTCCTAACGTGGCGATCCGCTATCACGGGGTCGATATTTCGCCGCCGATGATCGAGGCCGCTGAGCTTCGCTGGAAGCATAACAAACAGGCAACATTCTCGATCGGCTCCGAATGTCCTGATCTTGCCGACTATTCCCTTGCCAGCGGCGTGTTCAACGTCAAGCTGGATTGGCCGGTTGAGGCGTGGGAAAGCTATGTCAAGTCGATCTTGATCGATCTGCGCGCAAAGAGCCGGCGCGGCATTGCCGTCAACTTTATGCTTCCGCTTGATGAACCCGATAGCGAACACCGACTTTACCGCACCTTGCCGGATCGCTGGATCAATCTCCTGGAAGAGCTGGGTTGTTCCGTCGAGCAGATTTCCGATTACGGACTGCGGGAATACACCCTGCTGGCCCGAATTGCCGCAAGCACTTAGGCTGTTGCGGACCAAACCTCGGCCAAGAGCGCGGCGTCTTATTTTTTGGGGATTGAACCGGCTGTCCGCGTGCGTCGACGGAAGGATCGTGCAACGCTATCGCCAAATCACTCGGGGGACCCATCATGATCCTTCAATCACTCGCCGGATTGGCGGCGTTTCTGGTTTATTTCTGCACGGCGATCCTCGTCGTCGTGATCTACCTCTTCGTCTATACCCGCGTCACCCCGCATGACGAATTCAAGCTGATCCGCGACAACGATCCGGCAGCCGCCATCGCGCTGGGCCTGAGCCTGCTCGGCTTCGTGCTTCCAGTGGTCAGCGCCATCGCCCACTCCGCCAATATCGTGGATTGCCTGATCTGGAGCCTGATCGCGCTGATCGTTCAGGTCGTGGTCTATTACGTCGTCAAGATACCGGTGCCGAACCTTTCGGCGAAGATCGCCGCAGGTGAACTCGCCGCCGCGATCTGGCTCGGACTGGCTTCGCTCGCCGCCGGCGCGCTGAATGCCGCCTGCATGATCTACTGAGATGGAGAGCCCGCCCACCACGGAATTCGGCAAACGGAGACCGGCGATTCAGGCGGCGGACACCCAGCCGGTGAAACGCTCCCGGCATGTGGCGCTTCTGGTGATGGGCACGCTGGCGATCGGGGGCGGCGCCTATGCGCTGATGCCGCGCGAGACGTGCGAACCGAAGGGCGCCGGGATGGCGGCGCCGTCATTGCCGCAGACCGACGCCGGATGCGCGCCGCGCGGCTCTTCGTCCAGCGGCGGCCGCGGCTACGGCGGATCATGGTCGCGCAGCAGTTTCTTCGGCGGAGATCCCTCATCAAACAGTTCGTCCTCCGGCTCCTCCGGCGAGCCGGGTTCGGGCCAGGTGACGCGAGGTGGATTTGGCGGGTTCGCAAGGGCCTTCGCGGCGCATTTTTCCGGCGGCAGCTGAGCGAGCGATTTCCGAAACGCCGCACGATGCCGTGAGAGATCGGCCTTTCGCTTGCCCGCCTCCCGCGCGCATGCCTTAATGCTCCCGCCACAATCCAGCGTAGAACCTACCCTCAAGGCCGCACCATGAAACGCTCGCGCCGCGTCGTCCTGACCATCATGGGGAGCGGCGCCATCGGCGCCGTATCGATGAACTTTGTCCAGCGCCGTGATTGTGGCCCTGGATTCGTTCGCGAGGTGACGCCCGGCCCCGACGGACGTGCCTTCGCAACGTGCCAGGGCGTGGCCTATGGCGGCTTCGGCCGTTTCCCGCACCATTTCCATGGTCATAGTCATGGCCACGGCGGTTAGCACCGGCTCGTGAAGCGCATTCTTTGCAGCGAACGCGACGACTGGCGGGCCACGGCCGAGGCGGCCGGTTTTGACTTTCACACCCTCGAAGGCGAGCGCTACTGGGACGAGCGCGCCTTTTACGCCTTCACGCTGGATGAAATCGAAAATCAGATCGAGGCGCCCACCGGAGAGATCGATGCGATGTGCCTCGAACTCGTCGGCCGCGCGATCGACGACGAAGCGTTTCTGCGCCGGTTGCGGATCCCGCAGGCTTTTTGGCCGCTGATCCGCGATAGTTGGCACCGCCACGAGGGTAGCCTTTACGGCCGACTCGACTTGAGCTTCGGCGGGCGCGGTCCCGCAAAACTCCTGGAATATAACGCGGACACGCCGACATCGATCTTCGAAGCGGCGGTGTTTCAATGGACCTGGCTCGAACAGGGGATCGAGCGGCACATCCTCGGCCCTGACGCCGATCAGTTCAACTCGCTCCATGAGCGCCTGATCGAGGCTTGGAAGAAGCTCGGCAACGGAAGGCGGCGGCTGCATCTGAGCGGAACGCTCGAAAACACCGAGGATGCCGGCACACTCGCCTATCTCGAAGACACCGCAAGCCAAGCGGGCTTCGAGACCAATTTGCTCGATATCGAGGCAGTCGGATGGCACGATGGCGGCGGTTTCGTCGATCTCGACAATCGCGAAATCGCGCTCGCGTTCAAGCTCTATCCCTGGGAATGGATGTTTCACGATGCGTTCGGCGAAAAGCTCGCCAAGGCGCCGACGCGCTGGATCGAGCCGCCGTGGAAGGCGATCCTTTCCAACAAGGGCATGCTGGCCTTGCTGTGGGAGATGTTTCCGGGCCACCCCAATCTACTGCCGGCTTTCTTCGAGAGCGATCCCGCCGCGGCAAGCCTCGGCACCACTTTCGTGCGCAAGCCGCTATATTCCCGGGAAGGAGCCAACATCGCGCTGGTCAGCGGCGGCAGGACGTTGGCGGAGCAAAGCGGCCCTTATGGCGCCGAAGGCTTCATTCGTCAGGCGCTGGCGCCGCTGCCGAATTTCTCGAATCAATACCCGGTGCTGGGCAGCTGGCTGGTCGACCACACCCCGAGCGGGCTCTCGATCCGCGAGGACGAGAATCCAATCACCGGCAACACGTCACGCTTCCTGCCGCACGCGATATTGTGAGTGACGATCCTGCCCTGCGCCAACGCAGGCTAACGCGCGGCCATCGCGACGGCCTTTGCGGGCTGCGGCGCGGCACCTGCCACGAGCGGCCGCACCGTTCGAGCGACGTTCGGGCGATAAAGTCCTCGCCGCTCCGGATGGGGCTTGAAGGCATCGGAAATACCGACCACGGATTCAGCGGCCCCCAGCACCAGGAAGCCATCCGGTTCGACCACCCTGGCAAGGCGCTCGAAGATGCTGGCTTTCGTTTCCTGGTCGAAGTAGATCAGCACGTTCCGGCAAAAGATCACATCGAACGTTCCGAGATGCCCGAAGTCCTGCAGCAGGTTGAGCTGACGATGCTGCACCATCGAGCGGATGTCCGCGTTCAGCTGCCACAACTCCCCGACCTGCGTGAAATGCTTGACCAGCAATTGAATGGGCAGCCCGCGCTGGACCTCGAACTGGCTGAAGAGACCCGCCTTGGATTTTTCCAAAACTCCTTGCGACAGATCTGTTGCAACGATTTCAATCCGCCAACCCGAAAGCGTCGCACCCAGTTCCTTCAACAACATTGCGATCGAATAGGGCTCCTGCCCGGTTGACGAGGCGGCGCACCAGACCCGCAAGGCGCGACGGCTCGCGCGCGCCTGCAACAGCGCCGGCAGCATCGTCTCTCGCAGGTGGTCGAACGGAATCTTGTCGCGGAAGAAGAAGGTTTCGTTGGTGGTCATCGCCTCGACCACGTCCGCCGTCAGCGATTCCGCCGATCCCGCCTTCATTTTCAGCACAAGCTCGGTGATTCCCGGCAGCCCCACCCTGCGGGCCAGCGGGATCAGGCGGCTCTCGACCAGATATTGCTTGTCGGGGGACAGATCCAGCCCGGAGCGCTCCTTCAGGAGCTTGCGCAGGAACTCATAATCCAACGGCGTCACGAGCGGTCTCCTGAGAACAATTTGACCAGTTTCGGGGCGATCTGTCCCAGCGGCAGAACAGCCGCGCAAATACCGGCATTGGCGACCGCGCCGGGCATCCCCCAAACCACACTGGAAGCCTCGTCCTGCGCGATTACGCTTCCTCCGGCGGCCACAACCTCCTTACCGCCGCGCATCCCGTCCGAGCCCATGCCGGTCAGCACGACGGCGAGGATGGCGCCCTGCCAGACCTCGATCGCGGAGGTGAACAACGGATCAACTGCCGGCTTGCAGAAATTGACCGGCGGGCCGTCGTCAAGGACGATCGCGGCCTCGGCACCATGGCGCGCGACACGCATATGGCGACCGCCCGGCGCGAGATAGATCTGGCCGGGCCTGACGGTCTCGCCGTCAACCGCTTCACGCGCCGGCCGGTGGCTCGCGCGCGCCAGGTGCTCGGCAAGAATCGTCGTGAAGGTGGGCGGCATGTGCTGTGTGATGAGGACAGGAAACCGGTCGATCACCGCGCCGATCTCGCCGACCAGGCTCATGAGCGCCTGCGGGCCGCCGGTGGACGAACCAACCAGCAATACGCGCGGGTGTTGCGCGCTGAAACTGCGCCGCGCCAATGGCGGGGTCGCAATGTGTGCCTGCGGCGGCCGGTGGAGGGGCTCGCGCGCGCGATCGCCAACCGGCGCCAACGGAGGCGCAGGATGAATCGGGACCATGCGGCGAGCCTTGGCGCCGAGATGCCGGATTTTCTGCAACAGATCGTGGCGAAAGATTTCCGCGGCACCGGGCTCGCGGGTGCTTTCCGGCTTCGGAATGTAGTCCGACGCGCCCAGCGAAAGCGCCTTGAAGCTGATCTCCGCATTGCGGCGGGTCAGGGTGGACGCCATGATGATGACGAGGTTGCGCTTCTTGGCCAACAGCAAGGGCAGCGCGGAAATGCCGTCGAGTTCCGGCATCTCGATATCCAGCACGGCGACGTCGGGATTGACGCGTTCGATCTGGTTGACCGCGTCGAGGCCGGTACGCAACGACGCCGCGACGACCATGTCGGGCTGCGAGCCGATCCAGCGGGAGATCATCCCCCTGATGACGACCGAGTCGTCAACCAGCATCACCCGCAGCGGTTCTTGCTGCGTCGAACTCGGGACCACAGAACTTGTCAACGCAACACTCATTACTCACCAGCTGAACTCAAGCGGCATACTTGACGATTTCGCCGAGGGCTCGCGAGCCGCCGGAGAGTATCGGAGTCAGATCAGGCCGACTTCCTGAAACTTGGCCGTGACGATGTCCTTGTCGAACGGCTTCATGATGTATTCGTTGGCCCCGGCATGAAGCGCGCGCGCAATATGTGCGACATCGTTTTCGGTGGTGCAGAACACCACCTTGGGCTGGTCTCCGCCGGGCATGCGGCGGAGATTGCCGAGGAATTCGTATCCATCCATGACCGGCATATTCCAGTCGAGCAGGATGGCCTCGGGCAGTCCGCGCTTGCAGACTTCAAGCGCCTTCTCGCCGTCCTCCGCTTCAACGATCTGGAAATCCAGCCCTTCCAGAATGCGCCTTGCGACCTTTCGAATGACGCTGGAGTCATCCACGACCAGACATGTTTTCATTTCAGCCTCTCAAATACCCCGAAGGAACATTTCCACTACGTTTCTCGTTGCACCGCTGCCTGCCAATGAACCTCATGCCGCCATCATGTCAGGCGTGATTTCCAGAACCCGATCGACGTCGAGGACGACCATCAACTGTCCGTCGAGGCGATGCACCCCGCCCGCAAGCTTGGCCATGCGCGGATCGAGGTTGACCGGATTTTCCTCCCGGCCTTCGTCGGGAAGCCTGAGCACTTCGCCGATCTGGTCGATCAGGAGACCATAAGATTCGCCGCGCAGATCGACACCGACCGCCATCGGCGGCTTGCCGTCGTCGTTCTTTGGCAGGCCGAGACGAGCGCGCATGTCGATCACGGTGACAATCCGACCGCGCAAATTGAGTACGCCGGCGATCTCGCGCGACGACAGTGGCACCCGCGTCAGACGCTCGGGCATGAAGACATCCTGAACGCGCGAGATCGGCAGGCCGAATAGCTGGCCGCCGATCAGGGCGGTGACGTATTCGGCAACGGCGCCTTCGATGCTTTCCGTCTTGCTTGTCATGCTTCGATCCTCATGCCGCCGCGCGGTTGATTTCGGCGGTCTGTTCCTTCAGCGCCGCAATCAGGCCGGCGCGATCGAATTTGGCGACGTAATCGTAGAAGCCGGCCTGCCGCCCGCGCTCGATCGCCGCCGGCGATACCAGCGAGGACAGCGCGATGATCGGCATCGCGCTCAGATGCGTATCGGCCCGGATGGTCTCGGCGAACTCGAAACCGTTCATGTCCGGCATTTCGATGTCGGTCAGCACCACGTCGAATTGCTGGCCCGAGCGTAGCGCCGCCAGGCCCTCCTGCGCGCTCGGCGCTACCCGAACCTTGTAGCCCGCGGCCTTGATCACTGGCGCCAGCATGTTGCGGAAGAACGCCGAGTCATCGACCAACAGCACCGATTGCGCCGATAGCGAGGGCCGCATCTCCTTGCGGCTGAACCAGTCCGCGAACGCCATCGGCAGGAAGTGACCGACGTCGATCACCTCGGTCGCCTGTCCCTTGATCACGGCGGAGCCGAGAATGCCATCGCCTGAGCCTGCGACCTCGATATGGAGGCGCTCCTCGACGATGTCGATGATCTCGTCGACCACGAGGCCCATCGAGCGGCCGTCGTCGGCAAACACCAGGATCGGCTGGGTGCCCGAGGTCTGAACAGCGACCCCGTTCATCTGCACGAGTGGCATCAGATGCTCGCGATATTGCACCATATGGCGGCCGTTGGAGAGCTCGATCTTTTCGGCCGCGATTTCCTCCAGGCGAGTAACCAGCCCGAGCGGCACCGCCTTGGGCTGGACGGAACCGGCGCGGAACACCAACAGTGAGGTCATCTGTTCGGCGGCGTTGGCGCGCTGTGCTGCGTTCTCGTCGGCGATCTCGTGGCTGGCATTGCCCGACGCACCGAGCGCCTTGGCGATGCCGTTGGGGTCGATGATCATGATGACCGCGCCATCGCCCAGAATGGTATTGCCTGAGAACATGTCGATGTGACGCAGCTTGGTCGACATCGGCTTGACCACGATTTCCTCGGTGTGGAACACCCCGTCGACCACGATGCCGAAAGTCTGGCTACCGACCTGCGTGACGACGATGAAGCCGTTTTCCGGGTCGGACGATGAACCGTCATCGATCTTGAGCAGTTTCTTCAGGTGCATCAGCGGCAACAGCTTGTTGCGCAGCCGCAATACCGCGGTGTCCTTGATGCGCTCGATGCGATGTTCGGAATTGGCGCGTGCCCGGACCAGTTCGACCACCGACAATTGCGGGATGGCAAAACGGTCACCGCCAGCTTCCACGATCAATGCCGAGACGATGGCGAGCGTCAGCGGGATCTTGATGGTGACGGAGGAGCCCTCGCCGGCCACCGACTTGATGTCGATGGTGCCGCCGATCTGGTCGATATTGGTGCGCACCACGTCCATGCCGACGCCGCGGCCGGACACGCTGGTCACGCTGGCCGCAGTCGAGAAGCCCGGCGCGAAAATGAACTTGTGGATCTGCGCTTCCGTCATCTTCTCCAGTTCGGCCTCGGTAACGAGACCGTGGACAACCGCCTTGGCCTTGATCTTCTCGGTGTTGAGGCCGCGGCCATTGTCGGCGATGCAGATGATGATATGGCCGCCTTCATGATAGGCGGACAGCCGAATGGTGCCCTGCTCCGGCTTGCCGGCGGCCAGCCGTTCGGCCGGGGTCTCCAGCCCATGGTCGGCCGAATTGCGCACCATGTGGGTCAGCGGATCCTTGATCAGATCGAGCACCTGCCGATCGAGCTCGGTGTCGGCGCCGTGCATTTCCAGTTCGATCTGCTTGTGAAGTTCGCTGGAGAGGTCGCGCACGATACGCGGCAGCTTCTGCCAGGCATTGCCGATCGGCTGCATCCGCGTCTTCATGACGCCTTCCTGCAGCTCGGCGGTGACATTCGACAGCCGCTGCAACGGCACCTTGAACTCGGTATCCTCGTTACGGCGAGAGATTTCGAGCAGCTGGTTGCGCGTCAGCACGAGCTCGGACACCATCGTCATCAGGTGTTCCAGCGTGTCGACGTTCACCCGTATCGACTGGTTGGCGACGCGATCGCCTTCGGCGGCTTCGGCCTCGGCGACCGGCTTTGCCTTCTTTGCAATGGGCTTTGCCTCTTTCGCCGACGCAGCCTTTGCCTCCTTTGGCGATACCTTCGCTGGGGCGGGCGCAACGTGTTTCGGCGCGATCTCGGGCGTGGTCTCGCGAAACGCGCGCTCAAGGTCATCCAACGACACCTCGCCGGGACGCAATGGCCGCTCCAATACCTGAGGCACCAATGTGCCACGGGTGCTCGGTTCGGGCGCCGTCTCGCGGAATGCGCGCTCGAGGTCATCCAGCGACACTTCGCCGGGACGCAATTCGCGCTCCAGCACCTGGAATGCCAGCGTGCCCTGCGTGACGGCAGGTTTGGGCGGTGCAGGTGCAGGTGCGACCGGCGCGGACGCAACCGGCTCCGGCGCAACAGGCGCTGACACGGCCGGCGGTGGCGCAGCGGGCGCTGGCGCGGCATGCGCGCCGCGCTCGGCCATTTCATGAAGCAGCACGATCAAATCCTGATCGTTGCCTTCCGGCTCGGTCTCGGTGGCTTCAAGCCCGCCAAGGATTTCCTTGATGCGGTCGATGCTGTTGAGGATCAGCGTCACCGCTTCGGCCGTGACCGGCATTCCGTCGCGGAATTTGCCCATCAGTGTCTCGCCGGCATGGGCCAGCGCTTCAAGGCGTGGCAAACCCAGGAAACCGCAGGTTCCCTTGATGGTGTGCACGAGGCGGAAGATGTTATCCAGGATCTTGGCGTTGTTCGGATCTTGCTCGAACCGCACCAGTTGATTGTCGACGGTGTCCAGGCTTTCGCCGGTCTCCGTCAGAAACTCTCTCAAAAGATCGTCCATGAATCCGGCCTTCAACCCGCGCGTGTGCGACCTCGACACGCCTTTCCGAGTTTGGCCAGCTTCGCCCCAAACCGTTTAATATTGGTTGAGTAAATGGAAAAGAACGGGATCAACAAAGAGATAAGATGGCGGGGAAAAATCCGAGACAATCGGTTAACCGATGGTTAACCAAAAAAAGCGCCGTGCGGGGCATCTCGCCGGGGTTTTGCGAATTTCGTCACCAGCGCACGGAAAACAGCCGCTTTTTCCAATAGCTACGCGCCTTTTTACGAAGCGGTCACTACCATGGCATCGCCTTCGGGCAAAAGCGTCACGCTCAATCCGCAGGATTGCGCCAGAAGCCGCGTGTAGTAAGGCTGCACCGCATGGGCATCGACGCCCGCAAGATGCCCCAAACTCAGGAGATCGGCGATATTTTGCGGCATGCGGGCGTTGAGCCCGCTGGCGGCGACGCGAAACCCCAATCTTTCGCCCTCGCCGATCGGATCGACCGTGAGCACGCCGCCGCGCGGGATCGTCTGCTGCGCGATCACCATCATGTTCAACAGCAGCTTGACCCGGTTTTTCGGCAAAAGCACCCGCGGCAAATTCCAGGTGACCGTGGTCTTGCCGTCTTCGAGATGGCCGCGCGCCACGGCCTGCGCGTCGCCGAGGTCGATCTGCGCCCCCGACGATCCGGCCGCCCCGAACGCCAGGCGGCCGAACTGCAGGCGCGCGGAAGCGGTCTTTGCGCTCTTGCGAATCAGATCGAGGGCAAATTCCCGGTCTTCGGGCTTCGGATTGTCGTCGAGCACCTCAAGCCCGTTGACGATGGCGCCGACCGGGCTGATGAGATCGTGGCAAACCCTGGAACACAGCAGCGCCGCAAGTTCGAGGGCATCGGGGGCGGGACCGGGAGACGGGGCACCAGACATAAGGCGTTCCTGAAAATCGATGACAAGCGAGGCGGCGAATCACGCATGGTTAGCGGGCTTGATACACTGCGGATACGCGTGCTGCCAACAGACCGGCCCGATACCAGCCGTTCTTTCGCCTGCACGTTTGAGGGCTTTAGCTCATGGCGCGAAATCCTTTCCCTCCAAGTCGGGCTTATATGAGGCCCGCCGATGACTAAAGCTGGCTCGCCTCCTCCGCTGATCGACCGCGATGCCGCGGCAAAGCTCATGGAACCGCTGACCGAACTGGTGGTCCGGGCGGGCGCCGCCATTCTTGCCGTCAACCGCGACGCCATGCGGCGCGAAACCAAGATCGACGGATCGCCGGTAACCGAAGCCGACCTCGCCGCCGACCGCATCATTGCGGAAGGTCTCGCGCGCCTTGCCCCGGCCATTCCGGCCTTGTCCGAGGAGCGCGCCGGCCTCTTCGAGCCACCGCAAGAGGGTAGCTTCTTTCTGATCGACCCGCTCGACGGGACCAAGGAGTTCGTCGCCGGCCGCAGCGAGTTCACCGTCAATCTGGCCTTGGTGACCAACGGAACACCGCATCTCGGTATCATTGGCGCACCCGCGCTCGGATTGATCTGGCGGGGCCTCGTGGGCCGCGGCGCCGAAAGGTTGACCGTCGGCAAAGGGGCCGCGCGGCCTGAGCCAATTCATAGCCGCCCCTTCCCGAAAGCCGGCAAGGCCTGGATCGCGGCGGTCAGCCGTTCGCATGGCGATGCCAGGACCGAGGCCTTTATTGACGCAAGGCCCGGCGCTGTGCGGCAAACGCTGGGCTCGTCGGTCAAATTCGCAAGGATCGCCGAGGGCGCCGCCGATATCTACCCGCGCCTTGCCCCCACCCATGAATGGGATATCGCGGCCGGCCACGCGCTCGTCACGGCCGCCGGCGGCAGGATCACCGACCCCAAGGGCGCGGCCTTGCGATTCGGCACGGGTGCCAGGGATTTCATCGTGCCCGCCTTCATCGCCTGGGGCGATCCCTCGGCGGCGCGATAGAGGCGGCTTCTTCGTTCTATTGCGCCAGCCCCTCTTCCAGCGCCGGCCAGCGCGAACCCGCCTGGGTCAGGAAACGGGCGGGATCGGCGGCAAAGGCGTCGCGGTGCTCCTCGCGCTCGAACAGATAAAGTCGCTCGCCGGTCACCAGCCAGAACATCGGGCTGCCCGCGACCGTGACGCCGCGCGCCACATCGACCGGGTCGTAGCCGCCAAACTGGGGGCCGTAGACCTCGGGATGGGCGACAAAGGAGGCGCGGTTGCCCTCGTTGCGAAAGCGCCAGACCACGCCGGCCGCCGACGCCTCGAATTCCGGCAGGCCGACCATGGGCGCACCGTCCACGAAATACGCCACGGGATCATAACCCTCGATCGCCAGACCACTGGAGTGGTTGGCGACGACGCGCTCGGTCGTGCCGGCCCACGCCGCGGACCCCAAACCCGGCCCATCCAGGCCGACCGTCGGCAGGCTTGCCAGGAAGATGAACAAGGCTATTCGGCGGCGGAAATGAATTCCACGGCGAGTCCCGTTTCTTTCCTGCCGTTGTGCCGTCATAGTTGGTGCCGATAACATCCGAGTCGGGGGGTTCAGGGCGCAGCCTAAAGCCGTGCTTGTCAGCGTCAGGTTAAGGCGGTAGCCGGGATTTCGATACCCAGGGGTTTTTTCATGACTTTCGCCACACGCCTTGCCGCATTGACGCTCGCCGCGTTGATGTGCTGGTCCATGCCCGCCTCGGCGCAAACGGCGCCGCCAGGACAACAGCCACCGCCAGGACAACAACCACCGCCCGCGCAACTGCCTCCGCCGCAGCGTCAGCCCGGTCCCAACACTTACGGGCCGGACGAGCTGGTCGGCGCCGGGCACAAATTCTTCGGCAATGTCTCGCGTGGGCTTGCTTCCGTGATCGAGCGCGCGGTCAGCCAATGGGGCCTGCCGAACGGCTACATATTGGGCGAGGAAGGCTCCGGCGCCTTCGTCGCAGGCTTGCGCTACGGCGAGGGCACGCTTTACACCAAAAATGCCGGCGATTTGCGGGTGTATTGGCAAGGACCGTCGGTCGGCTTCGACTGGGGCGGCGACGGCGCGCGCACCATGACGCTGGTCTACAACCTCCCGGCCACCAGCGCGATCTACCAGCGCTTCGCCGGCATCGACGGTTCCGCCTATATCATCGGCGGCTTCGGCATGACGGCGTTGACGGCGAACAATATCGTGCTGGTGCCGATCCGCTCCGGTCTCGGGCTGCGCCTTGGCGCCAACATCGGCTACCTGAAATACACCCCGCGCGCGACCTGGAATCCATTCTGAGGCTTTGGTTCCGAAAAGCAGGGCGTCGCGGGACGGCGATTTGCCCGCCGGGATGCTTAAGGGCGGCCGATTCACGTTAACGCCGCATGGGGCTGGCCATTGCCCCGCTCCCCATGGCATTGTTAACGGCAGCGTTTGTTGCGGGAGTACCCATCCATGGTCGAACCGCTTATGTATCTGGCGATCGGTTTTCTGGTCGCGATGCTGCTCGGTCTGATGATCGTGCCGCTGGTGCATAATCGCGCGGTGCGGCTGACCACGCGGCGGATGGAAGCGGCAACGCCGCTGTCGATGGCGGAGATCCAGGCCGACAAGGACCAGCTGCGCGCGGAATTTGCGATGTCGGCGCGGCGGCTGGAGATGAGCGTCGACCAGCTCAAGCACAAGACCACGAGCCAGCTCGCCGAACTCGGCAAGAAATCCGACGCGATCAACCGCATGAAGCTCGAGCTTGGCGAAAAGAACGCGACGATCTTTTCGCTCGAGGCGCGCGAGAAGGCCATCAAAGAGCAGCTTCGCGCCACCGAAGAGGAATTTTCCACCAAGACCGAAGCGCTGCGTCAGGCGGAAAAGGCGCTGAGCGACAAGCAGGCCGAACTCGCAGAGACTCAACCACGAGCTCAATGACCGATCGATGATGGCGGAAAGCCGTCAGGTCGAACTGGTCGCGGTGCATGCGCAGATCGATGCGTTGAAGCATCGCGTCGGCGACGCCGAGAAAGAGTTCGCCGCCACCCAGGCGCGGCTCGACAAGGAGCGCGGCCAGTCCGAAACCGCAACCCGCGAGCTTGCCGAGGCGCGCAGCCGGGTCGAGAATTTGAGCCAGCGCGTCACCGATCTCGACCGCCAGTTGATCGCCCAGGTCAAGGAAGCCGAATTGCTCGGCAACCGCGTGGGCGATCTCGAAGCGCGGCTCGTCACGCAGGGCAAGCTGCTCGCCGAGCGCGACTACGAGACCAATCAGCTGCGCCAGGCCAGGGACGCCGCCGAGCGCACCGTCCGCGAATTGCGCGAGGAGCTGAACCAGACCAACAGCGGTTCGTGGCCGGCGCTGGACAAGTTGAAGACCGAGAAGGCCGCGGTCGAGGAACAGCTTCGCGTCGCGCGCGACGAACGCGCCAAGCTGCAACGCGACGTCAACGCGATCCAGCAGCAGGCGGAAAGCTCGTGGGCGACCGAGCGCATGGAAAACGCGCTGTTGCGCGAGCGCATCAACGACATCGCCGCCGAAGTCGCCAAGCTCGCGATGCAGCTCGAAGGGCCGAACTCGCCGATCGAGGCGCTGCTCTCGAATGAGCCTGCGCGCCCTGCCAACGGCGCCGCGGTCGCCGCCAATGCCAATACGCCCGAGGCCGGCGGCACGCTCGCCGAACGCATCCGCGCCCTGCAATCCCACGCCTCCCGCGCCCGTCAGCAAGGGGCGTGAGACCGCTGCACGAGTTCCTCGAACTCGACGTCGTCCCTGCGAACGCAGGGACCCATCACCACCGTCGTTCGTTGGAGCAAAAGCCGTCTGCCACTGCGCCAAAACGAGAGGCCGCGGCGTCGCGATGAGCGCTTTGCGCTCACGCGGGGGTCCCTGCATTCGCAGGGACGACGGATATTTTGCCGTGAGCACACACACACCTTCACCTCCCCGCGGCGCGAATGCGCCCGGGCTGTGCTTGCATCCTCGCCTCAAGAGACAAGGGCGCAGGGAACGCCGGGCGCCAGCTGCGCCCGCAGATGGAGTAACGGGCCGCGGGGCCTTCAGGCAAGCCGCGCTAGCTACGGCGCCGTTTGATGGCGCGCGTCGCGCGGCTTGCTTGGAAGGCAGGCGGTCGTCCCTCACACTGATGGTGTAACGGAGTCGAGGATAGGCCTCGCTCCAAGCATCAAGGAGGGACGACCATGGACTATTATGCAGGAAATCGACGTGTCATTGGAATGCTCAAGCGTGTGCGTTGTCGACGCCAGCGGCAAGATCGTCCGGGAGGCCAAGGTGGCGAGCGAACCGGAAGCGTTGATAGCTTGGATCGGCTCGCTCGGGTTTGGGCTCGCCAGGATTGGACTTGAGGCAGGGCCGCTGTCGCAATGGCTCTATGCGGCCATGAAGGAGGCGGGCCTTGCGGTTGAGCTCCTGGAGACACGGCACGTGAGCGATGCCTTCAAAGCAATGCCGGTGAAGTCGGACCGCAACGACGCACGCAAGATAGCGCAGCTGATGCGGCTCGGCTGGTTTCGGCCTGTGCACTGCAAGTCGATCGCGGCACAGGAGATCCGCGCGATGCTGACGGCGCGCAAGCTGGTGCAGAGCAAGCTGCTGGACCTCGAGAACAGCCTGCGCGGGATCCTGCGCGGCTTCGGGCTGAAGGTCGGCAAGACGACGCGGACCAACTTTGCCGGACGCATCGAAGAACTGGTGAAGGGGCATCCGAACCTTCAGACCATCAGCGAGGCGCTGTTGCGGGCGCGGGCCGTTCTGCTTGCAGAGTTCAACGGTTTTGAGAAGCGCGTGCGCACGATGTCGCGTCTTCATGAAAAGGCAAGGCTCTTGATGTCGACGCCGGCGGTGGGGCCGATCGTCTCGCTGACCTTTGCCTGCGCGATCGATGACCCCTCCCGCTTTACGTCATCGAAGCCGGCGGGGCCGCATTTCGGGTTGACCCCGAAGAAGTATCAGTCCGGCGAGACCGACTACACCGGCCGCATCAGCAAGCACGGTGATGCCTCAGTGCGCGAAGCGCTTTACGAGGCGGCCCACATCATGCTGACGAAGCCGATCAAGGGCTGCTCGAAACTCAAAGGCTGGGCGATGCGGATCGCCCGACGCGCCGGCACCAACAAGGCCAAGGTGGCGCTGGCCCGCAAGCTCGCCGTGATCATGCTCCGCATGCTCAAGGATAATGTGCCGTTCAATCCGGCTGCGAAGGCAGCAACGGCCTAAAACACGGAGGACAAACCGGTTTTCGGGCGGGCCACCGCACCAGGCTCTCCCCGAAGCGAAGTCCCTTCGCCGGGACGATGGACCAGGCCAGGCCGTCACGCGAGTTGTCGACGCAACCAACGATGCGATCACGTTTTCCGCAGATTGGCCGACCTGTTCCTCTCATGAACCCCATCAGGCGACGGCCTTGTGCCGATCCCGGACAGAAGCACGCGCCCGGCGAATGGATAACGCAAAAAGGGATTGACCCTTCGATGCCCGTTACAGAAGCCTCGCGTGCGAAACAAGAAAGCACACGAGTTAGTCACCACGGTCGCACCGGGCTAACCCGGTATTCCCGCACGCGAATGGTTTTAACGGTTTCCTTCGCGCTCTCCCCGGTGATCGGGCTTTTTTGTCACCGTCGTCCCCGAGAAGCTTGCCTCTTGAGAACTTGATGCCAGCGTCGAGGCATCAGGACCACACGACTTCGCCGACCGCCTTCAAATGCTCTTCGTCAAGGAAGCGTGAAAGCGTCCATCGCATCCCGCCTCCACGTCCGTGACGGTCGCGAAAACGCCCCTCTGTTGAGGCGGGACGGCGGCGGAAGGTGAAGTGATTTGCTTTTCGTGAAAACGGAAATATTTTTTCGAACAGGACTGGACAGCTAAAATCACGTTGATCCGGCTCGATAAATTGGTTTTTTGGCGCAACGGTTTTCGCCGTCATTCCGGGGCGATGCAACGCAACGAACCCGGAATCTCGAGTTTCCGGGTCTGGTGCTTCGGACCATCCCGGAATGACGCCGCGCCAGCTTGACACCGATAGCCCGCACTTCGTAAATCGCTTACTTCTGGCACTGTCCTCGCCCGATCCACCGGATCGCGCGGCGGAAACTCCAGGGCGCATAGCTCAGCGGGAGAGCGTTCCCTTCACACGGGAGAGGTCCAAGGTTCGATCCCTTGTGCGCCCA
This sequence comes from uncultured Alphaproteobacteria bacterium, assembly GCA_963722265.1. Lineage (GTDB taxonomy): Bacteria > Pseudomonadota > Alphaproteobacteria > Rhizobiales > Xanthobacteraceae > Bradyrhizobium. Next base: position 944,325 of record CAVRKR010000010.1, read on the forward strand.
CCAGAAACATAATAAAATCAATAGATTATTTGACTGTCTCCCGCCGTCTGTACCCCGGAAATCTCGGGGTACAGTGGGGGCACAGACGCCCGCTGACGCGTGATTTGATCGCCCGCTATCTGCCATCGACACGCGCGAACGAATGCCACCAGTGCAGTGCATTGAGCCCGGTCGACTCGAAATCGCCGACGTGGTCCCATCTTTGTCGGGTAAAAGTCCGGCCCGCTCCTAGCTTGTTTATACTGACCCAACATGTTCGGCGACATCACTCTGAAATGCAGACCGTTGCGGCTGGCCTTCCTTATCCCGCCAGACAAGGGTGCTTTGCGTACGGCAATCCAGACTAATTCAGCGCTCTGGGGCGGCACCTTCAATCCGATCATCCCGCTGTATGCGCACGCGCCGAAGGCTTGGAAGGATTACCCGGGGCAAAAGATTTCGATGAAGGATCGAATCGCCGGATATGTCCGCGCGTTCGATCCGGATTTTATCGTCGACTGGACGGGATCCAAGCTTTCCAGCCATGTCGGAGAACTCGACCGCCCAGTCATTCCGATTGACGTCATCTGGTCGGATTTCTACTCCGCAAAAAAGGGAGTTCGCGCCGAAGCACGGGGTCGGCGTCTTCGAACTGCTGGGCGGGATCTACAAAGAATACTTCGAGCACGTTCGCAGATTTCCGGTGAAGACCGCATTCCCGATCTTCCCGCAGAACAACGCTCTGTTCTGGGCCGCCGCCGTCGGCGAGCTTCCGGATGCAATCCAACAGGAAGTCGAGAGGGTATTTGCCCAAGCGATCGACATCGAGAAGCCGAAGATCGGGCCGAAGGAATACCATTCGATACGGAAAGCGTATGGGTTCCTGCCTGTGAACATCACTTGTTGATCGGCGTAGGGTCCCGATGCCGATCGGCGAGCCAAGCCATTGATCTACCAAGCGATGGAGGGGTCAATCTTGGACGCTTATTTACAACCGGCGCACGCTGTCGTGCGCCGGCCTTGAATAGTCGTCTGTTAATAAACCGGATTGAGCGCTGATCTGACGATGAAGACCCGTGCGATCGCGATGAGGAATAGGCACAAGAGAACCCTCAGCCAGGCGAGGATACGTCGGAAGTTGTATCCGACGGCGGAGAGGATGGCGTTGGCGGCGTCGCCGGCGCGGCCTTTGAGATAGCAGCGGCCGAGGTGACCTTCGGCCTTGAGGTGGCCGATCACGGGCTCGATCGCGGAGCGTCGTCGCAGCTCGCGTTTGATGACGCCGAAGACGCCGCGCTTCTGTCCCGAGATGAAGACGCGACGTGGATTTTGTGCATCGTGGCCGCGGTATCCCTTGTCGACATAGGTGCGCTCGATCTCGCAACCGGTGAGCTTCTGGGTGTCTTCGATGGCGGCCTTGAGGGTGTGCCCGTCGTATGGGTTGCCGGGTAGCGCCTTGGCATGCAGCACGAACTGGCCGCCCGGGGCGCGGGCGTTGGTGGTGACGATCGAGACCTTGACGCCGAACTCGTAGGGCGCGCTGGCTTTGCCCTTGCCGATACACTCGGTCTCGGGGGCATGGAAGGAATACAGCTTCCAGCCGCGCTGGCGCTGCTGCTGGGAGCGGATTTGGGAGGCGCGCGCCAGCGGCAGGGCGAATACCGCCTCGATGCTCTCCTGACCGGCAATCTTGCGGCCGATGTCGCGGATCAGTCGGCCCAGACGGGTGCGCAGGATGCGCAGTTCCCGACGGTGGCGGTTGAATTGCTTGGCGTGGGCGTAGCGCCCGGCCATCATCGCCGCGTTCTTGGCGATGCGGACATAGGATTGCCGCAACGGCACCCCGTGCTTGTTGGCCAGCCGGTTGAGGCCCTTGATCGCAGCGTGCAACAACTTGGCGTCGGTCGGGAAGCTGATGTTCTTGGGCTGCACCGTGGTGTCGATCGTCACCCGCTTTAGGTCCTTGCTCCGCAGCGCGCCGCTCTTGTGCGCCACCCGCAGGCTCTCGGCCAACAGCAGCTCCAGTTTGTCGCCGAGCCGCTTTCGCCAATGGCTCAGGTCGGAGCGCTCATGCGGGAACTCATGCTGAAAAAACTCTTCCCCGGTGAAGTACTGGAAATAGGGGTCATAGACCCAGCGCTCGCACACGCCTTCGTCGGACAGCCCGTAAATCTGCTTGAGCAGCAGCAGCCCGATCGCAAACCGCGTCGGGATCCCGGGCCGGCCCTTGTCGCTGTAGAGCGGCGCGATCTCGCTGTCGATGAAGTCCCAGTCGATTTGGCCGGCGAGCTGCACCAGTTCGTGCTTGAGGTTGATGATCTGGTCCAGCCGCGCTCGGAACAGATCGCCTGATCTCGTCGTCTCCGGCTTCTTCGGTCGCATCGTTCTCCCTCCGATGCGGCAGAGAGAATCATGCTTTGTAAAAAGTGGGAATCCCAAAAATGAAATCGCAAAGTACTGCAGCCTCCGACCCCAAAACCTTGCAATCTCAAATCTGCCTGTACGCCGGAAATAGACTCCTGCTCAATGCCTTAGCCGTTTTTCACGGACGACTGAATAGTGCCGCTCTGACTAAGGCACGTTTTCAGCTAGGCGGCCTTCACAGAGTTGACTTCGGACTCGGCGACCAGTGCCTGCTTTGTCTCTTCGATGGCTGAGGTCACGACGTGTTTCGCCGAAGCGCCGTGAGCAACGCAGCCGCGGAAAAGCTTACAATTCGGGATTGGTTTGAATCGGGCGTTCGCAGTCAATAGCGGAAGTCGGGCGACGACAACACATGCCGGCGTCGCCCGCCATAGCCCAGCTTGGTATGCCGGCGTCACCGCTAATCAGGCTGCCTTTGGACCAGCTGCTTATGAGGAGGTGCTTGCGGCTGGCCTCTCCCCAATTGCTGACACTGGGCGCGGAAATTCCGGCTGAATCGATCGCTGCTCTTTATCGATCAACAACATTCGACTACCTTCCGCGCTCCAGCTACCAGCCAAGCTGCAATCTATCGCCGAATGGTCTGTTAAACTCCCGCCCCCGCCTGCCCATCCCCGAGATCAGAATGCAACAGTGTAAGCGTCCAAACTCGACGGCCGGAAGAAGCCAGGAGTTGATTCCTGCAAAATATGTTGGGAAGAGTGGTTTTCGTCGAATAACCGCGCGAGCAGCGGCAATCGTCATGCTTGCGAGTGTCTTGGTCCTGGCACCGAAACTCGCCCAAGCCGACGATACGGTGAAGGCGAATTATGTCGGACCTCAGGTTTGCGCCGGCTGCCATCAGGACGCAGGTGGAACGCTGGAAGACTTCACATCACGCGTTGGCCATGGAGAAGGCGACGCCGGAAACGGTACTCGGTGATTTTTCAGGCGTCTCGGTCGAAAATTTCGGCGTGGTCAGCACTTTTTCGCGCGTCGGTGATAAATTTATGGTGCGGACCGATGGCCCCGATGGAGTACTGCACGACTACGAAATCACCCATACGTTTGGCATCGATCCGCTACAGCAATATCTGATTGGGTTTCCCGATGGGCGTTATCAGATGCTCGGGCTCGCTTGGGATACTCGCACAAAGGACAAGGGTGGCCAGCGCTGGTTTCACCTCTACCCCGATGAAAAGCTCCAACCCGGCTCGTTGCTGCACTGGACTGGCCGCGACCAGAACTGGAATTATCAGTGCGCAGACTGCCACACCACGGATCTGAAAAAGAACTTTGATCTGACATCCAACACCTACGCCACCACATGGGCCAGCCTCGGCGTGACCTGCGAGTCCTGCCATGGCCCTGGATCTCGCCATGTGGCGTGGGCGAAGACCAACCCGAGCCCGGCTTCGGCCGACAAGTCCGGCCTAACCGATAAGGCCGTGATGGGCCTTGAGGCCTGGTTGAAGGCAACTGATCACGGCACGTGGAAAATGGACCCAGCGACGGGCACGGCCCGCCGTACCGAGCCTCTGGTTTCAACGCAGCTCAACGCCTGCGCCCCCTGTCATTCGCGTCGACATCTTCTCGCCAAAGGGCTGGCACCCGACGCTCCGTTCCTCGATGCTGCCCTGCCCAGTCTCCTGGTGCCCGGGCAATATTATGCAGACGGCCAAATCGATGGCGAGGTGTTCGAGTACGACTCTTTCCTGCAGAGCGCCATGCACAAGGCCGGGGTCACCTGCTCGAACTGCCATGAGCCGCACGCGGCAAAGCTGCGCGCGGAGGGCAACGCTCTTTGCGCCCAGTGCCACCTGCCAGAAAAATTCGATGTAACCGCGCATCATAAGCATTCGTCCGGCAGCCCCGGAGCCCAATGCGTCAGCTGCCACATGCCAACCAAGAATTACATGGTGGTGCACGATCGCCGCGATCACAGCATGCGCGTTCCACGGCCGGATTTGTCGGTGTCGATTGGTACGCCCAACGCCTGCACCCAGTGTCACACGGACCGCTCAGCGGAATGGGCAGCAAAAGCCGTCTCAGACTGGTATCCGAAGGGCCGCCAGGCGACGCCGCATTACGGGATTGCGCTAAACGCCGGCCGGACAGGCGCCATCGATGCGGAACGCCAACTCGATCAATTGATTCTGGATAAGAGCCAGCCAGCGATTGCGCGCGCCACCGCGTTGCCTCTTCTGGGCCGCTATGTTTCCCCCGCCTCCCAACAGGCTATCAAGGCAGCCATCGCCGATCCGGACCCAATTGTCCGCATGGCCGCGGCGCAGGGACTTCCGATCTCGGCGTCGCGTCCCATGATCGAGTCAATTTTGCCGCTTCTCAGTGACCCGGTTCGCGCGGTGCGAGTGGAGACGGCACGAGCGGTTGCTGGAATAGATCTGCAGATAATGACGCCCGAGCAGCGCAGTGCATTTGCGGGCGCCTACCAGGAGCTGATTAGCGCAGAACTGATCGACGCCGACCGGCCGGAGTCACATCTTAACCTTGGCCTCCTCAAGACGCGGCGTCAACAACTCAGCGAAGCCGAGGCCGAGTATCGCACCGCGCTTCGTCTCGATCCCAAATTTGTACCCGCCATGGTCAATCTTGCTGACCTTGACCGGCAACGAGGCCTAGATAAGGAAGGCGCAGAGTTGTTGCGGGCGGCTATCGCCATTGAGCCGAACAACGCCGCTATCAAGCATTCCCTTGGCCTACTCCTTGTGCGCCAACGTAACGTTACGGACGCATTGCCGCTGTTGCGCGACGCCGTCGCGCTTGACCCGGACAACGCCCGTTACGCTTATGTCTACGCGGTCGCACTCAATTCCAGCGGCTCTGCCGGTGAAGCAAGAGAATTGCTGGCGCGCACGCACAAGCAGCACCCTACCGACAGGAACATTCTGTTGGGATTGATAGCGTTTGAACGCGACAGCGGCGATGTTGCCGCGGCAATAACACATGCACAGGAATTGGCCGCGCTCGAACCGCAGAATCCTGAAGTGCGCACACTACTTGAGGATCTTCGGAGACGCTTGGGCCGCTAAACCTTACCTGCGGCTCCCGCTTCATTGTGATAGAGCCGGCGTATCTCATCGATATCGACCGTCGGCTTCGGCGACTCCAGTTTCATGTCTTGTAGTGCGTCAACGATAATCTGCGACACTGCCAGATCTCGGAACCACTTTTGGTTAGACGGAATCACGAACCAGGGTGCGTAGTCTGTCGAGCAGCGCGTCAAAGCGGTTTCGAATGCCTTTATGTAGTCGTCCCAATAGTGCCGTTCGGTATAGTCGCTTGCGCTGATCTTCCACTGATGCGCTGGATTGTCGAGACGCTCCTTGAATCGAGCCAACTGCTCGTCCTTGGAAATATACAGGAAGAACTTCAGGATAGTCGTATTGTTCTCGACCGAAAGCAGCCTCTCCCAATTGTTGATGAAATCGTACCGCGGCTCCAAGACCTCCTCTGGAACGAGATTGTGGACCCGCACAACCAGCACGTCCTCATAATGTGATCGGTTGAAGATCGCGACACGGCCGCGCGCTGGAGCATGCGAATGAGCGCGCCAGAGAAAATCGTGGTCCCGCTCCTCTGAAGTGGGCTGCTTGAAACCGACCACTTGCACGCCTTGTGGATCCATTCCGTTGATAACATGCCAACAGATGCCGTCCTTGCCTGCTCCATCGATCCCCTGCAAAACTATCAAAAGGGAATGCTTGCGATCGGCAGCGAGCTCTCGCTGAAGTTTAGTCATGAGACCGAGGTTACGGCGCAGCATTTCACCAGCCTCGGCTTCCGTTTTGGGCTCCCCATGATAGTTGGGGTCTATGGCTCCGAGGTCTACGGTAGAGCCTGGATCAACCCGGAGGTGTTTCGTAAGAATTCATGCTCTAGCCTCTCGGTACACCCACCGTAGGGGTTCTGCTTCGCGGCCTCTTCAAATCAGCTGGTTAGCTCGCTCGCTTGAGTCTACTAAGCTGTCGAAGAATCGGGGAGAAGATGGTCACATCCCAAGGATCGCGTAGCCTATCTTATATCGATATTGCTCAAATGCGGTTCATGGTTGATTTGGATCAACGCTCGATCATCTTCCCATCGGCACAATTACGCTTGCCCGAAATAATCAAGCGTAGCTGAAGATCCTGAGCGACCCAATCGGGCCCTTCTTAGTGGTCGGATTAGGGGGATTCGTCAGCCGTACGAGGACGTCTGCCATGATCAGGATTGCATTCTCATTGGGCCTCACCCTTCTTGGCCTGGCGCTCTCTGTCACACCGGGCCTAGCCGCCGCAAAATTTGAATGCCGCTACTCCGGTAAGAACGCCACTCCAGCAACACTGGCAGAAATTAAGAGGCAGCTTCCTGATGGAAAGGCAATGGCCGATGTTGGGCGGCTCACCTCAACGATCAATGCCCTGCGGGGGGAAGGCCTCCAGAAAGGTCGGATCATAAATAACCTTATCAGCGCGTACTGCCCGATAGTCGCGCAGGACAGCTCGCTCTCTGCCACGGAAAAAGCCGCCAATGTTCGGAACTTTTCCAGCCAGGTTACGCAACTAGTCTACAGCCTCGAAAGTGGATTGGACGTTATCATGAACGTACCGTTCACGCCTGATGTCGTCGACGCGATCAACGCCAGGGCGCGCAAACAAGGTCTTTCTGGTCCTGCCTGGATATCGATGACTGTGGAAAACGCACTGCAGTTACATTAGGAGACCGCGTGGCGCCATTCTGAACGATGGAGCTACAGGACGCTCGGATACTACGCGACGGCGCGATGACATGAAGAGTGCGTATCGCTGCTCGATCGCTATACTCGCTCGAAAAAATTGGCGACGGCGCACTCCGCCAACTTCAGCGCGAAACGAATGCTTCAAACGCATCCGCCCCCTGTTCAATTTCGTAGCATATGCGACTGTCGACCCGCGATTGAGCGTCATGATCGAAAAGTTCTATCAAAAAGAGCGGCTCATCGGCGACGCCGGTCTGCGGGACATCGAGCATACGGATCTCATAGTTGCCGATCCAGGCAAGCGAAATCATTCCCACATCGCCTTCCGGGAGGCAACGAAGATTGATGTAGGCTCGCGTAATTCTTTGCTTGCTGAAATGGCTGTCGGATATCGCGGACACGATCGAACCTCGAAAGCTTATGAAATAAGCGTTTTTGCGCCATTGATCGCGTCGCATAAGGACTGCTGGTCGTCAGAGGGCTGGGCAGCGCGCCTGCATTCAAGGTCCTTGCAGACGTGAGATCCCCTCGCCGCCAAGCTACGATTTGGCCGCCTCAGAAATGAAAAAGGTTTGAAAGAATAAATCCGTAAGACGGTTTGACGGCGGCGATACCAGCCGCCGCCAAACCTGGAGTTTCCTAGCCGTTTGCGAGCGGCAGAGCGACGTAGTGGGACGCTTCGCCGGAGCGAAGACGCATCAACACGCTGCTTTTCTTGTCCGTGCGCGCGGCTTCGAGCGCTTCGCGGACGTCACCGGGATTCGAAACGTTCTTTCCGGCAACCTCCAAAATCACGTCGCCCTTCTTGAGCCCGCGATCCGCAGCGGCGCTCTTCGGCTCCACCTTCATGACAACGACGCCTTCCTTGCCTGCGCCTTCAACCTTGGCAGCCGGCGCAATCGTCATGCCCAGTCGGGGAACGTCTGTGTTGGCAGCCGACCCTTTGTCATCGGCATCAATATCTACCTTGGCTTCCTGGGCATTTGGCAGCTGACCGAGGGTGAGGCTGACGACCTTGCTCTTTCCCTTGTGCAGGACGTCGAGCTTGGCTGTGCTGCCCGGTGCGAAGCCACCAATGATACGGGCGAGCTCCCGGGCGTCCTTGATCGACTGACCGTTTACGGCGGTGATTACGTCACCCGATTCAATTCCGGCCTTGGCGGCCGGGCCATCCTTCTGCGGTTCAGCTACCAACGCGCCCTCAACCTTCTTCAGATCCATGCTGTCCGCGATATCCTGCGTGACCGGCTGAATCTGGACACCGATCCAGCCCCGACTGACGCTGCCCTTGTCCTTGAGCTGAGCGATCACGTTCTTCACCGTCGCGGCCGGAATCGAAAATGCGATGCCGACACTGCCACCGGATGGCGAAAAGATCGCGGTGTTCACGCCAACCACCTCACCCTGCATATTGAACGCCGGGCCGCCCGAGTTGCCCTTGTTGACGGGCGCGTCGATCTGTATGAAGTCGTCGTACGGGCCGCTTCCGATGTCCCGACCGCTGGCCGAAACGATGCCAGCCGTGACGGTGCCGCCGAGGCCAAACGGGTTGCCGACCGCCAGCACCCAGTCACCAATCCTGGCCTTGCCGTCAGACAGCTTCGCAAACGGAAACTCAGAGCCGCCCTCAACCTTGATCAAGGCAATATCGGTCCGCGGATCGGTTCCGATCACCTTCGCGGTATAGCTCTTGCCATCGTCGGTCGTGACCTCAAGCTTTTCCGCTCCGTCGACGACGTGATTGTTGGTTACAGCAAAACCATCGGCTGAAATAAAGAAGCCGGAACCCTGACCCATCATTTCGCCGTGGCGGTCGCCGCGCCCGCGATTTTGCGGCACGCCATCAGGCCCGCCGAACCGACGGAAGAAACGCTCCATCGGCGAGCCCGAGCCATCGTCATCGTTCTTGCTGCTCGTGTCGTAAACCTTCTCCTTCATCGTGACCTTGACCGAGATCACCGAAGGCTTCACGCGTTCAACCATGTCGGCAAAGCCCGCGGGCTGTGCGGCACTGGATAGGGCTTTGCTAACCTCGGCGTGGGCGGGGCTGCCCAGAATATCGAAGCCGCCCGAACTGGGGCTGAAGCCGTAGGCGGCGACGCCGAGGCCCGCCACGACAGAGGCCATTAATGCGAATTTTCGGGCCGAGAGCAGAGAGCGCTCCCGAAGAAAAGAAGAATCCGATCGATAGTCTGTCATAAGAAATCTCCAAAAGTGGATCAGCGCGCGGTTGCTCGCCTTTATGACGCCGTACATGCAAGCTCTCGCATTACGGAATGCTGGCTGGACAATTAATGTTTTGAAATGAATCATGAAACCCGATCGGCCTAAGAACCGAAGGCACCCTCGAAGGTCATCTCACCGATATCATTTCTCGGACTGATCGGCCGCACGTCGGGTAGTGTTCTTAGTCACTATCTGACCATTATCGCCGTTTTGCGTGACGCTCGTGTTAGCGGCCGTTTTTTGGAATTAAAGTCTGACAGTCAAGCTGATCGAGGTGGCTAGATGCAATTTCTGCATACTTTTCAACTCTACGATTTCTTTGACACCCTTGTGAGCTTGTTCATTGCGTTCGTTTTTGGAACGCTGATAGGGGCTGAACGCCAATATCGTCAAAGAAGCGCTGGCTTGCGTACCAACGTTCTTGTGTCAGTCGGTGCTGCAGCCTCCGTCGATCTTGCTAACCACCTTGGAGGGGCTGATGGCAGCGTGCGGGTCATTTCCTATGTCGTATCCGGTATCGGGTTTTTGGGTGCCGGCGCGATCATGAAGGAGGGCATGAATGTGCGTGGTCTGAATACAGCTGCGACCCTGTGGGCTTCGGCTGCGGTTGGCTCTTGTGCTGGTGCCGACATGGTAGCGCAATCTGCGGCGCTGACACTGTTTGTCTTGGCGGGAAATACGTTATTGCGTCCCTTGGTGAATGCCATTGATCGTATACCGCTAAATGAACACTCCTCAGAAGCGAGCTACGAGGTGATTGTCACAACTGACGCTAAAAGAGCCGCCGACACGCGCGACCTTTTGAATACCCGACTTGAGGCGGCGAAATATCCTATTAGGGAGACTAAGGTAATATACCGCTCAAATGATACGGTCGAAATCGCCGCGATTCTAGTAAGCCTTGCAGTGGACCGAACGGATCTCAATGCGGTGGTGGCAGAACTTTCAAGGCTGCCCGGAGTTAGTCATGCTACCTGGAATGTAAGCGCGTTAGAGTAAAGTAAATTGCCGCTACTTTGCTTCGAGCTGCTTCTCAACGCGGAAATTTCCTCCATTTCCAAGGGGTATCTTCAAAGCTGGGGCTTGCTTCCGGTCGGCCCTCTTGCTCGGCGAGGCGGCGCTATAAGCTGACACCTGCTGGCGAAGCTCGATACGCTGCCGCGAAGACACCCCTAGAAGATCTGCCGCCCGCCAAATGAGATTGGTCTCAAATTCGTTGGCGCTTCCTTCAGCATAAGCAATTTCCCACATCATGCGAACGGTCCGGAGGCGTCCCTCCTCGTCGAGAACTTCATTAAGCTGGCGGGTGAAACGGTAGAGATCGACCGCGTTGCGATCGGCCTTGGCGGCCTGCTCGATCAATTGAGTGGCCGTTTGATCGTCGGCTCCGAAACCGGACCATAACAGCGCGCGAAGTTTTTCCCGCCGAACTTGCGACATTTCGCAGTGAACAGTCGCCACGCGTGTGAGCAACACTGCAGTCGCGAGACAGCTATCGCTACACTTGGCTTGAGGGCCTGGCCTCGTATTCCCAACGAGATCGGAGATGATGGTCTTGAATGATCCAAACATTGTCCCGCGCCATTTTCGCAATTTTTAAAACCGCCTTGGTCGACTCTCTCGCGACCCTAGTATGGTGGCCGCTCAATTTATCGAAGGCGTTCAAATGCGAAGTGGTCAGTTGCATCATTCAAGACAACCCTGCTTACAAAACTTTAATCTAAGCTATCAAGACTAACAACGATATTGACGAAAGTTCATTTGGCGCGGCGTGAGTGTCAGTCTAGATGACGCCGGGTTCTGGAAATCCAGAAGAACGAAGCCCATCGCGGCCGTCGTGAAGGCTGCCATCGCTTCAACGATCCACCGAAGTGACCGCGTAGTTTTCGTTTCGCGATCTGATTTAAGGACCTACAGATGTTCGTTTCGTTTTTTCCGCGCCCACCGGTTTTTATCGCTTCAGCCGTACTGTGGGGAGCCTTCTCGATCGGCCTTTGGTACACGTTCGGCCTTCAACTCGGCGAGCTTCTGGGATTTCACGGCCAAGCGTCTGACGCACGGATGATAGGAGCGGCTGTATTCTGGTCCACGCAATTCCTGTGGTTTTATCTCTATTTTATCATGACGGTCGCGTTGTTCGCATCAACCTGGATGCTCTTGTCTCCTCACCCTTGGTCGCGCTGGTCGATTCTGGGCTCAGCCTTGATCTTGTTCACTTCGTATTTCCAGGTTCAGGTCAGCGTCGCGATCAACGACTGGTACGGGCCGTTTTACGACCTCGTCCAGGCGGCGCTTTCAAAATCTGAGCCCATCACGCTGCGTCAATTTTATCTCCAGCTCATAACTTTTGCCGAAATTGCCTTCGTTGCAGTTACTGTCGGCGTCCTGACCAGATTCTTCGTGAGCCACTACATCTTTCGTTGGCGTACTGCGATGAACGATTATTACGTTGCCCACTGGCCGCAACTGCGGACCGTGGAGGGAGCTTCGCAGCGTGTTCAGGAAGATGCGATGCGATTTGCGACCTCAATGGAAGGACTCGGCGTCAATCTCGTCGATGCGATCATGACCCTCATCGCGTTTCTACCCGTTCTTGTCAGGCTTTCGAGCAGCGTGACCGAATTGCCCTTGCTCGGCGAAATTCGGTATCCGCTGGTTGTGGCCGCGTTACTTTGGGCGACGTTCGGAACGGTGTTTCTCGCCGTAATTGGAATACGGCTGCCGGGACTTGAATTTCACAATCAGCGCGTGGAAGCGGCTTACCGGAAGGAACTCGTCTTTGGCGAAGACGACGCGGTTCGCGCTGCGCCGCCCAAACTGATCGAGCTTTATGCAGCCGTCCGTCAAAACTATTTCCGGGTCTATCTCAACTACATGTACTTCAACGTCGGCCGCATCCTGTATTTGCAGACCGATAACATCTTTCCTTACATGGTGCTCGCGCCGACTATTGTGGCCGGCAGGATCACGCTTGGACCAATGAACCAGATTCTCAATGCTTTTTCTCAGGTTCGATCGTCGTTCCAATACCTTGTCAATTCCTGGCCTCGAATTGTTGAACTGATTTCGATCTATAAGCGCCTCAGAGCCTTCGAGAGCCGCATCGGCGGCGAGCCGGAGATTTTGGTCGCAGTATTTGTGAAGGCATGAGGGCGCTGACCTTGCCTCAATGGTACTATTCGTCAGGCAGCTCAATCGGGCCGCAACACGACGGAAAACTGGCAAGAATGCTCTCCGTGCCGGCGAGGCCCGCGTTGCCTGTCGAATCAGCGGCGGGCACCCAATACCCATAGCGCCAGGCCGCGCGGAATACGGAAATCTGCCGATTTCGGTGATGTTTTCTCCGGTTCCTGCCGTTTCCGCATAGTCACCCGGATACACGCTTCGGTACGCTAAACACGAAGGTTCTCATCGAGGAGAGATCGCTATCAACGCGCCGTTCCTCAGGCACAATTTTCAAAGGAAGCCGATATGACAAGCGCCAAGAATCTCAATCGGATTGCTCGGAATGCTGACGATTGCAGCGACACTATGCGCTGCAGGCTTGTCGCTCGCTCAAACCGCTCCGGCGCCGTCGTCCATGAAGACGATCGGCACACCGGCTGGCGGCAGCGAAGCCCGAGATCGTGCCCTCATTATTCGTGCTGAATTCACGGGGCGCGACATTGCAGGGAGATACACTCACTCTAACCGGGGTAGCGCCCAACTCCATCATATTTGCCGATCGTCCGGTCAGGGCCGCCGGCCACCAGCTCACGGCGGACATCATCGCGGACTGGGGAGCGGGTGACGACAGTTTCGCAAAGAACCCACCAAACGCTACCGTGTCCGTCTTCAGCAAGGATGGCTCCGTGAAGGATGCTGTCGTCGTGCTGAAAAGCCCGAAGCTCGAAGGCGACAAGCTGACGTTCAACGTTCAGACTCTTGAAGGGGACCTCAACGGCGGCGACGGATCGGCCGCCATCTTCATCGACATCATCGGTCGACCATTCACGCCATTGTCGTTTGCTGGCGTCGCTCGCCGCAGCGCGTTCCGTGGTGCGATGTATGCGGGCGCCGTCGGAGCGGCGGCGGTTGGAGCGGCAGCGTACGGAGCAGCAGCGTATGGCGCACCGTATGCTCCACCTTATGCCGCCCCGTATGGCCGCCCGGCCTGCGGATACTATCCCTACCCGCCCTGCTACTGAAACGAACGAAACGAGGGAGGCACTACGCCTCTCTCGTTTCACTAGAACAAACCTACCAACGATCTTCGAGGCTTCGGCTCGGTTTCGAGAGAAGCAAGGCGCAAGGAGTGATGCCCGTGGAAGCGGCGGTTATTTCGCCCAACGCAGCTGAGTCCTAACATTCATGCAGGATAAACAACTGACACGCCTGGTTCTACAGCTGCTCCGGCCTTACCGCGGCTGGCTGCTTATCGTATTTGCCGCGATGCTGTTCGAGATCTCCATGAGCCTCGCAGCACCATGGCCACTGAAGCTTGTGCTCGACGACGCGCTCGGACATCACAAATTGCCCGATTTACTCGCCTGGGCACACAATTACGGCTTTGATCGCAATACGCTCGGCGTCGCCCTGTTCGCAGGCGTCGCAACGCTGTTGATCGCAATCATCGGCGCGGTGGCGACTTACATCGACAACTACTACACCACGAGCATCGGGCAGTGGGTAGCCAACGACCTACGTATTCGCGTTTACGAACACCTTCACCGGCTTTCGCTTCGGTACTACGATAACGTCAAGACCGGCGCGCTGATGTCAACAATGACCAGTGATGTCGCGACAATCCAAAGCTTCGCATCGTCATCAACGCTCGGCATTCTCGTCGACCTCATCACCATTGTTTTCATGGTGGGACTGATGTTCTGGCTTGATTGGGACTTCACCCTGATCGCCGTCGGTTTCACCCCGATTCTGGTAGTGTTTCTTTTTCACTTCAAGAAAATGGTGAAGGAGGTCACACGCACCGTGCGTAAACGGCAGAGCGAGGTTGTCGCCGTCATCCAGGAGGGATTGGGCTCTGTACGGGCGGTCAAGGCCTTTGGCCGTCAGGATCTCGAGGTGGCGAACCTGGAAGCTGCGAGCCACGCCACCGTCGAAGCCGCGCTCAAAGCGCGCCAGGTGAAATCACTGCTGTCGCCGACGGTCAGCATCGTTGTGGCAATTTGCACTGGTATCGTATTGTGGAAAGGTACGTCCTTGATCGTCGCTGGGACGATGACGGCGGGCGCATTAACGGTCTATCTGGCTTACCTCACGAAGTTTTTCAAACCCGTGAAGGACCTCGCGAGCATGACCAGCGCCATCGCGCAGACCACCGTGGCGCTGGAACGTATTCAAACGATCTTGTCTGCTGACGACGTGATCCATGAACGCGCCGATGCCATCGATCCCGGGCGGGTCAAGGGCGCGATTACCTTCGAACACGTGGCGTTTGGATACGGCGAGGATGCCCCGGTGTTGCGCGATGTCTCGTTCAGCATCGAACCTGGTCAGGTTGTTGGCGTTGTGGGTCCCACAGGCTCAGGCAAGTCGACGGTTTTGAGTTTGCTTCCTCAATTCTATGATCCGTCAGGCGGCCGTGTCCTGATCGACGGCAAGGACGTCACGACATTCAAACTGTCGGCGCTGCGCGCCCAGGTTGGCTTCGTGCTACAAGAAACCGTCCTTTTTCGTGGAACCATCCGCGAGAACATCGCCTATGGTCGTCCGGGCGCGACCGACGAAGAAGTCGTTGCCGCCGCAAAAGTCGCCAATGCCGATGAATTCATCGTCAAGATGCCGCACGGCTATGATTCAATGGTTGGCGAGCGCGGCGACACGCTTTCCGGTGGTCAGCGACAACGCATCGGTATTGCGCGCGCAGTTATTCGCAACAGTCCGATTATGATCCTCGACGAGCCTACGGCCGCGCTGGACACGGAATCCGAACGCCTGGTGATCGAAGGTCTGGAGCGCCTGATGAAAGGCCGCACGGTCATCATGATCGCCCATCGCCTGAGCACCCTCAGCAACGCCGACAAGATTGTCGTGCTTAAGGATGGCGTCGTGGCTGAACAAGGCTCAAATGACGAACTGATCGCGCGAGGCGGCGTCTATGCCGAGCTGCATCGCATCCAATACGACGCATCTGCCGCCGATCGGGCTGGCGCTGCGTGAGCTTCGCGGGCTGTCCAAGCGCTCGTCGAGCACGTTCAGGAGGTTGAATAGATGTCTCATTCTCTGTTGGTATTTCCGGATGACACGCCGAAATGCATCATCGACCCGATCAATGCCGCCAAACATGCCCTGAACATCCGGATGTTTCTGTTTACGGATCCCACCATGCTTCATGCGGTAATCGCCGCAAAGCGCCGCGGCGTCCACGTTCGCGTCATGCTTAATCCGGCGCGGCGCGACGGGAAAAGCGAAAATGAGAAAGCGCGCAAGCTATTGCTCGAAGCCGGCGTCAAAGTCCGCAATAGCAGCAAGAAATTTGCACTGACGCACCAGAAGTCGATGGTCATCGATTATGAGGCGGGATTTATCGAGTCGCTCAATTGGGAGACGCGGGATCTCACGGAAACCCGCGACTATGCCGTCGTAACCACAAACAAGCACGAAGTTGCGGAGATGGTCGAGTGCTTCAACGCCGACTGGTCACGCGAACCGTTCACGCCCAACCCCAAATCGCGCCTGATCTGGTGTCCGAACGATGGCCGCGAGCGCATTGCCGCCTTCATCGACAGCGCGAAAAAGACCCTTTGGCTCCAGAATGAACGCTATCAGGACACGGTGATCATCGAGCGCCTGGTCGAAGCCGTAAACCGCGGAGTCCAGGTCCACATCATGGCGCGCCCCCCGCACAAACTTAAGAAAAACAAGCTGGTCGAGGCGGTCGGTGGCCTTCGGATCATGCATGACGTCGGCGCAAAGGTTCACCAGTTGAGACACCTGAAGCTGCACGGCAAGATGCTGCTCGCTGACGACAAGCGCGCGATTGTCGGATCGATCAATCTGACCCCGGGTAGCTTCGATGCAAGGCGCGAACTCGCCGTCGAGACCGACTCCACGCATGTCGTAAAACGTCTCGTCAAGACCTCACGCCAGGACTGGCAGAATTCCCGCAAGCTCGATCTGTCTGACGAGGGTATTCTGGCCGACTTTGACAAGCACGGCACCAAGGGCGCGGACATGCTCGCCATCAAGTCCAGGAAGAAGCACGCAGCCTGAACTCCGGCGTCATGACCTTCTTTTGCTCACCCCGCGAGGTTTCTCGCACCATTTGAAGCACTTCCGATTACCCTCCGTGCACCTCGGGAGCCTTCCCTGCCCGCGAAGTTACGGTCATTTGAGCGACAACCGGTATTCCCTTGGACCGCCATTTGGCATTCCGTCGAACATCACCAAGACATCGACGACATTTTCCCGCTGCGACAAAACTGCAATGGCTTCCGCTTTCGCGGCAGGCGCTTCCGTCAATGCGGCTCAGAGTACCCACGAGCGTGATCGATCCGTCCACCATATTGAGAATATGGATTTCGTACGGCAACTTGGCTTCCTGGGCGGGTCCGCTCAAAATCAACAGCCGTCCGTCCTTCAATTGCGCGAGATCCCGGATCCCGCGGTCGGGTCCCAGCGGCACCGAAATGACGCGCGTGTCCTCTCGCTGATCGGTGCGAGCGGGTCAAAAAGCTTGTCGGCGTCAATTGCAACAATGAAGGCCTTGCCGTCGAGTGTCGGTGCCCGCAAGCCGGCAAACAGCTTGCCGCCCGAAACGACCAGGCCTTCGATGTTGAGGCCGTTCTCGTCCATCAAATCTCTGGCGAAATAAGTCCCGCACCCGGGGAGCTACTGCCAGGACTTCAGAAAGACGATAGGTCGTCTGGACGCTGGAGGCATCGAAAATAAATGCTGGGTCGGAAAGCGCGCCCAACACCCCTGCTTCCGGAATTCGGGCGAGAATGAAGGACGAACTGCGAAATTTTCTGCTGTGACGCGAACATCCGTGCGAGCCGACGACATAGAAGAAGGGCGAGGCGTAAGCGACCGCTTCACCGTCCAGGTCCTTAAATCTCCCAACACCGCCGGAGCAGCCTGCCTGAGCCGGCGGGCGGCCGACCGTGTCCTTTGAAGGTTTCTCGCCCATGAGCCGCAATCTCGCTCCGGCTGCGATTTGCCCATTCTCCAGCCTTGCGGTCTGAGCAAATCGCCCCTGATCGTCGATGACCAGGCATGACGATGGCGTGGCATTGGCAGGCATGCATGCCAAGCCGCTGATATTCGTCGCGACATGACCTTCGTCGTCCGTAAACGCCTTAGTGATCTGATAAATGCGCGTCGGGGATAGTACTTCGGCACGCACTGTTTCAAAGCAGGCGCTCGAAACAGTTGCGTGGAAAAGCACCGCTGCGACGACCGAACCACTTCTCGTTGCCATTGTTCTTACTCGGCAGCGCCCGACGTTCCGACCGTACCAAGTTAAGCAGAGCCATTCAGTCTGTACTGAGGCGAAGGCTTGGCACCAGGAAACTGGCCAAATCCCGACCAGCTACCTCCGCCCTAAATTGTATCGATTGAGGCCCAATAGGACTATGCAAATACGGCAAGCCGTAAGGCAGCGACTAAATAAAAAAATCACCCAAATGCGGTCGCGAACCGTAATATCTTGTGGGTCCGCGGGCAAATCCTAATGATCGGCCATGTAGCAATCCACATCGGTAGTTGCCGATTCGAGAACCACTCTGTTTTGATTGGAACTGGTCCAAGTTACCGAAATTTTGAAGGCTTTGAGAGCAAGGAGTTGGGGATGACGAAGCACATCCAAGCGTTAGCGCGAGCAGCTTTCGCTATTGGTGCAATTTGTGCATTAGCAATCGGACCAAGCAAAACCCAGGCACAACCTGCATCATGGACGCAGGTCGGCATGCTGACCTGCAAGCTCAATCCAAGTATTGGATTCGTTATCTTCGGTCATCAATCGATGGAATGCCGCTTCACCCAGAACCCGCCGTTCCCGCCGCAGGCCTACGAAGGCGCGCTGAATACTGTCGGCATCGATCTTGGCGTCACCGCCGGCGGCGTGCTCGGCTGGGCGGTGTTCGCGCCAACTTCGGGGCCGCCCGCAGGCGCCCTCGCCGGCGAATACGTGGGTGCTACCGGCGACATCGGTCTGGGGCTCGGCGCCGGTGTCAACGTCTTGATTGGTGGTTCTGGACGGAGCTTCGCGCTGCAGCCGGTCTCGCTCGAGGGATCGGTAGCCGTCAACGTAACCGTCGGCCTTTCCGGGCTCCAGTTGCGTGCAGTCTATTGAGACCAGGCTACAGCTACGGGTCGGAAAACCTGGCATGCGCTGGCTTTGCAGGATAGCTTGAGGTTAGATTCAATGTTGCCGGATGCCACTTCAGTCACTCAGCTATCGCATGTCATTTCGCAGGCGGCGGCGCCCGCGTTTATTCTCGCTGCACTTGCCGCTTTTACCGCGCTTTTGATTGCCCGCCAGAACAGGATCGTTGATCGCACGATCGTCTTGAATGCGATCTCCGATAACGACGTTGTCAAAAGACAACTCAAGGCAGATCTTCCCCGTCTCATGCGGCGCGCGGCCATGATGAACAGGGCAATCCTGTGGTCTGTCATTAGCAGTATTGCGATAACTGTCCTTGTGATCGTAGCATTTGCGAGCGCGTTGCTTCACTTTCAACATGAGGTTGGCGTTGCAATTCTCTTTATTGTTTCCCTCGTAGCTTTCACAGTTTCCCTTGTCGAGTTTGCCCGAGAGGTGAGAATTGCCCTGAACGAGCTGGACCACTACGGATAGCCGGACCAAACAATGAGATCCCGTTAAAGGCGGCTCGGAGACCCTCGTTATTTTGATTTAAGTCAATTCGATGCATTGTTTAACGTGATCAATTTCGAACGCAAATGTCGATTTGGAGGCGATAGTCATGAGCAAATCGACGTCGATTAGCGCATCGGACACCTCCGGTTCTCGCGCAAACATGTGGCTGAGGAATTTGCCATACGGCATCGTTTTGATTCTTACCTTGCTTGGCGTGGCGTACACGAGCTTCTCGAAACATCCAATCGTCGCTTACTGGGAATTCCTGGTGCCGGTAATGGGCGTCGTCTGTGTCGGTGCCGGCTGGCGCCATGCGTATGACAAGCAAGCACGACTAAGACTGATCTGGACTCAGGCGCTGCACTGGCTGGCATTCATCATTGCGATGAATCTGATGTTGCTGCCAAACGTTCAAAATATGTTGAATTCGGACGCGACCGGCCTTGCCATTCTTTTGTTGCTCGCACTCGGCACCTTCGTTGCCGGCGTGCATATTCTTGATTGGCAAGTGTGCCTTCTTGGCCTCATCATGGCGCTTTGCGTTCCAGCGATCGCATGGATCGAGGAATCTGGCCCTTATTGTGTTGCTGGGTGCGATCGTCCTGATCGGGGTGGGAATGGCTTTTTGGTGGAGCGGCGGCAGCGGGAATACGCCAGCTAAGCGTCGTTCCCAGGAGACCCAAGACGTGGGGGTCGCTTGAACGCCAAGCGCACCAAGTTCATTATTATTTCGCGAGGGTGGCGCAGAGGAAAAAGACCGTGACGACAGCAAATTCGGGCGTCGGGTACATTAGACACGAGGTACTGGGGGTCATCCGAAGTCATTGGGTGCTTTTTCTCCTTCAAGGTCTTGTTATGGCCGCTCTTGGGTTGATAGCTGCGGTGGAGCCGATGTTTGCCAGCCTCGCTGTAGAGATCTTCGCTGGCTGGCTTTTCGTCATCGCCGGCATCGTCGGTCTCGCGAGCGCGTTCACGGCGCAGCGCGTGCCTGGCTATTGGTGGTCTGTGCTCACGGCGCTACTGGCGATCATCTTCGGCGCATATCTGCTCTGGCAACCGTTGGTCGGAGTTCTATCGATCACCTTGGTCGTTGCCGCTTTTTTTGCCGCCCAAGGCCTCACGCAGATCATCACTGCGATCCAGCACCGCGGCGTGCTCAAGTCATGGGTTTGGCCAGTGGTCGGCGGTGTCGTCAATCTTGCCCTGGCCGCAATCATCCTGACAGGCTGGCCAGGGACGGCTACTTGGACACTGGGGCTGCTGTTCGGCATCAACATGTTCATGTGGGGTGTATCGCTTGCGATGACGGCGATCGAATGCCGTGCCGTTGCCGCCGCGCCAGAGGCAGCCAAGTCCAAAGGATAAATTCCGGTAAACTGAGCGGCCTGGCTATCGCAAGGTCGGCTGTCGCCGCCGGGAGCGTCAAGGAGCCGGTCACTGAATGGAGATGCGCCCCTACTTCCTCCAGCGCGAATCGCCGCGCGCTGGCGCTCATCGTCCGGACGATCCGGGCCGCCATGCCAAGTCGTCCGACAACACATAGATCGTGATTGCCGCCAAACACAGAACGATGCCGATCCAGAATACTGGCGAATGATGGATGCGTCGCCAGTCACGCAGCCGCGCTGTGGATTTCATTTAATCAGGCATCCTTCTGATCAGCGCTATCGGCAGACAATCTTTCCGTCGGGCTGCGAGCAAAATTCGACTTTCCCTGTCCAGCGATCGAGCCGGTGTACGCCGATCGACGAGGAGACGATGTGCCATCTGAAAAGCATCGCGAACGAAATTGCTATGAGCACGATGGCAACAATAACGGTCACTGGAATATGGAAGCTCATTGTTCGAATATGCCCTTATGGCCGAACGGTTCAAAACCAAATTGCGCCTGCACGGCATCTTTTCAGTGTTGACCGCAATTGGATTGAGCAAGATCAATGGACCGGCCCTGTGCGGCGCTATGGTTTTACTGCCACGTAGGTAAAAGGAAACGAACATGTCGACTTCGCTTAAAATTCTGACCGTTTCGGCCTTGTTAATTGCCGGCATGGCCCAATTCTCCGACGCTGCGCGAGCAGCCCCGATCGGTGTACCGCATGCGATCGGCAAGGCAATCTCGAGCACAGTCGAGCCCATTTATTGGCGAGGAGGATGGGGATGGGGCGCTCCGCTGGCCGGCGGACTCATCGCCGGTGCGCTCATTGGCGGTGCCTTGGCTGCACCGTACTACGCCCCAGGCTATTACCCCGGCCCCGTCTACGGTGTCCCGGCCTATGGTCCTCCTCCGGGCAATGCGATCGCCTACTGCATGCAACGTTTCAGGTCGTATGATCCCGCCAGCGGCACGTATTTGGGTTACGACGGGTATCGGCATCCATGTCCATGATGGAAAACGCCCGCCGGCAAAAGGCTGGCGGGCGGACCTCCGTCGTTAGTGTCTTCCGCAACGCTTTCTCAGAAATTGATCGGATAGACCCAGTTGAGCCAGGAGTGGGCGCGGATCGAAATCTTGCGCAGCACAGCCCAGGCGCCGTATTCGCCGCCGGTGTAGATCGCCGTCGATCCTTGCGCGCCGATCGGAAATTTGAACTGATCGGGATCGTCGAGAAGAATTTTGACCGCGTACTGGCCTTGGGGAAGGTTCGGATTCAGTGGCTGGAATTTCGGAATCTCGTCGCTCGGAAGATACTGCCCCGCTCCATTTGCCTGCCAGATGCTGTCAACCTTTCCGGTGAAGATCTGGCCCGGATAAAGGTCGAGCGAAACCTCGACCGGCTTGGCCCGGCTGCACGTATTTCAGGTTCTCCTGAAAATAGGTCGCCAGAACGTAGCGATCGGCGTCCGCGATCAGCGCTGCGATGCCGCCGATGCGATAGATGCCGGACACCATGCCCGGACGGACCTGGAGGTTGATGATGCGGCCGTCCTCCGGCGCGGTCAGCGTTGTATTATCAAGATAGTATTGCGCCTGCTGCAGCTGCGCTTCGATGTTGGCGACGGTGGTGTTGACGCCATTGATTTCGGATTTGTACTGGACATTGGCGCGCTCGAGCGCGGCGACCGCCCCGTCATTGGTGGCCTGAGCCGCGTTGACCCGGGTCAGCCATTGTTCGACATCCTCCTCGCGAACCGCCTGCTCCTGGGCCAGCTTGTCGAACATCCGCTTCTGATATTGCGTGAAACTGAGTTCGACCTTGGCCTTCGTCGCGGCCTGTGCCGCCACCTCGACATTCAGCTTCAGCACGTTGACGTTCTGTTTGGCCTCGGCGAGTTGCGCCTGGATCTGGTTGACCTTGTATTCGTAAGGGCGGCGGTCGAACTGGAATAGCGGCTGGCCCTTTTTGACCGGGGCGCCTTCCTCGACAAGAACGTCGGTCACCAGCGTCGGCTCGGGCAAACGCGGGATCAGCTGAATGGTGCGCTGAACGACCGTCGCATTGGTGGAGTAACGGGGTGACGAACCGCAGGCCGATCAGAAAGACCAGCATCAGGTGAACGACGAAAAAGCGCGAAGATGATCCCCCAGCCAGGCGTAAGCCTGATCAGCTTGAACCTGAAAAATACCAGCCAAAAGACGGTGACAGGCGACAGTGAGAACGAGCAGAGCGGCGATCATGACGTCGTGCTCTTTCCAACGGCGGTTTCCGGCGATCAGGTGCCGGCGATTGCCTTGCCGGTCAACTTTGCGATCATCTCGTCGGTATCAAGCCGCTCTTCCTTGGGCAGGTAGCGGACGTCGATCACGGTCGTCGGCTTGAAAGCCCAGCCCAGCGCCTGGATCCAGGGCACGACCGCAAGGAAACCGATCCAGCCCATCAGATAGACCGCGTCAGCCTCGGGGTGCTTGCGGGCAATCGCAATGCGGCCGGGAAGGCCCAGAACGAATACGGCCACGGCGAGACCGGCAACGACGAGGATGGCAATCACCAGGAAGGTTACGTAATCCCAGAAGCCGACGTGAAATCCTAACAGCGCTTCCATGACACGCTCTTCCTTCCGTGCGCTCGCACGAACGCTCTTAAGCGCGGATGCGAAACGCCAGAATGATCAGTCCCGCGCCCTGAATCAGCAGCAGCGCGCCGAACACGATCGGCACCGCCAGCGCCGCGGCGATCGGCGAACTGACCAGCAATAGTCCGACCAGAACATTGATCGCCCCGAGAATGATCGGTCCGATACCGCCGCCCTTGAATCCGCCGATGATCTGGAGCGCGCCCATGACTAATCCCTGAATACCGAGGATCAAGCACAATCAGGGTGGGGACCGTGAGAGCGGCAAACAGCGGATGCCTCAGGACGAACAGTCCGGCCAGAATGCCGACCAGGCCGCTGAGCAGCGACCAGATCCAGGGGGTCGCGCGATCGACAAAGACCTGCACCAGTCCCAGGAGCCCGGTGATGAGCCAGTAGAAGCCCAGAAACGTCGTCAACGCCACGATGGTTGCACCAGGCTGGGTCACCAGCATGAGGCCCAGAATGATCCCCGCAAAACCCTGGAGCAGAAAAATCCACCAGATATCCGATTTCTGAGGCAACAACGCAGTGTCGGTCATGACGACTTCTCCCCTGGAGTTAACTCGCGGCGCTCATCGAAAGCGAAAATCCGCTTCCAGTCGTTCTTCATGCTGATCACGGTCCAGCTCCTTCTTCTTCGCCTCATCGTAGAGCGCCTGGAGTGAAGGTGCCGACCTTGGTGTCGGGGAGGCCCTGCGCCGGGCCATAGGCGTATTCGCGCTTGGCGTCGTCATGCAGCACCAGCATCTTCAGCCGCGCGCCCGCGCCCGCCCCGGTGTATTCCAGCATTTGCTGATCGCCGGTCGAGTTGCCGAACGCCGCGATACGGGCGTCGACCAATCATCAGGTGAATGCCCTCAGGCTTGCCGGCGTCGTTATCGTTCAGCATGAGCTTGGGTTCTTTGATCAGGAACGGCTTGCCGTCCTTGTCATAGCCGTACTTTGTACGCCAGCGCCGAACCGATCACCTGCTCCGGCGGGATGCCATAGACCTGCTGCGAATACACCCGCACGAAGTCCTGACCGAAGCCGGTGACGATGAAGGTCTTGTAACCGTTGGCGCGCAGGTAGTTCATCACTTCCTGCATCGGCTGATAGGTGAGCTCGGTATAGGGCCGCTTCCAGCGCGGGTCCTTGGCGGTGGCGAGCCACTTCTTCACTTCGGCGTCGAATTCGTCCGTCGTCATGCCGGTGAGCGTGGCGACGATGATCTTTTCGAGGTCTGGCATCGAGAGCTTGCGCCATCGCCTCCCGGTTTCCCGAGAGCACCGTCTTGAACGGCTCCACATTCTTCAGCGCCGGCTTTTGTGCCGCCAGCACCGGGACGCCGGTCGAGGCAATACATCATCTGGCTGTACATGGGATGCTCGACCCAGAGCGTGCCGTCCTGATCGAAGGTGGCGATGCGCTCCTCGGGCTGAACAAATTTCGGGCTTCCCTGCTCCGTGGTGGCCCGCACGAAATCGATGATCGCCTGCTTCGCGGGTCCGTCATTCCACGAGGCCAGCGCGTCACCCGATGCTGCGGTCTGCGCCTGCGCGGAAGACGGTCAGGAGCGGTCCGGACATGGCCGGAAGCACCGCCAACGCCGACAACAGGGTGCGGCGGTTGATCCCAAGGGAGGAAATGATCGTTTTCATGGGGCACCTTTTCAGCTACGTGGTTCAGATTCGTGACAATGCGGCTAATTATTCGCCGGCGGATTCCTCAGCTTGTCCATGGCCTGCTCGACCGAGAACGAGCCGGGCTTCTGCCGCGGCGGAAACTGGACAAAACTCTGGAGATGCTGCCCCACGATGCCTTGCGCCGGAACGACCACGAACGCGTGCTCAACAAACCATCGCACGTAGTCGCCGGACTCGTGCTGCGCCCGCTCGAACGGATCTGAGCGCAGGTTGAACAGCATCGGGCAGGCGGAGTTGGACCAGCGGCTGCTGCCAGACATCGAAGCCTTCGGCCTTCTGCTCCAGGAACACCGCCTTCCACTGTTCGTAGCGAAGGCCGGCAAGGTTGCCGTCGTCGGTCCAGTAGAAGAACTCGCGGCGCTTGTCCGGACCCTTGCCGGAGAGCAGATCGCGCTGGTCGTAGCCGTCGAGATGAACCTTGAAGTTCTTGCCCGCCGCGTCATAGCCCTGCAGCAGCTTTTCCTTGACGGCGGGCTCGCCGGCGGCAGCGACCAGAGTCGTCGCCCAGTCTTCCGCAGAGAAGATCTCGTTGATCTCGGTGCGCGGCGGCACCATTCCGGGCCAGCGGATCATCGCCGGGACGCGGTAGCCGCCTTCCCAGTTGGTATTCTTCTCGCCGCGGAACGGCGTGGTGCCGCCGTCGGGCCAGGAGAACGTCTCGGCGCCGTTGTCGGTCGTGTAGATCACGATCGTATTGTTGGCGATGGCGAGGTCGTCGAGCTTCTTCAGCAACTGGCCGACCTGCCCGTCATGTTCCACCATGCCGTCCGGATAGATGCCAAGACCGGTCCTGCCCTGGGATTCCATCTTGAGACGGGTCCAGATGTGCATGCGGCTCGGATTGAACCACACGAAAAACGGTTTCTTGTCGCGATTGGCGCGATCGATGAAGTTCATCGACGCGTTGAGGAATTCTTCGTCGATCGTCTCCATGCGTTTTTTGGTGAGCGGCCCGGTGTCCTCGCATTTCTGCTTGCCCCATGCGCCGAAACGCGGATCTTCCCCCGGCGTGTCGGTGGTGGTGGCGACGCACTTCATGACGCCGCGCGGACCGAACTGCGCCTTGAACGACGGGCTTTTCGGGTAGTCGGGATTCTCGGGCTCGTCCTCGGCGTTGAGGTGATAGAGATTGCCGAAGAACTCATCGAAACCATGCACCGTCGGCAGGAATTCGTTGCGGTCGCCGAGATGGTTCTTGCCGAATTGTCCGGTCACGTAGCCCTGCGGCTTCAGCAGTTCGGCGATGGTCGGATCCTTCTCCGACAATCCCTCTTTCGCCGCCGGCAATCCCACTTTCAGGAGTCCGGTTCGCAGCGGGCTCTGCCCGGTGATGAAGGCGGCGCGGCCGGCGGTGCAGGATTGCTGGCCGTAATAGTCGGTGAAGATTGCGCCGTCATTGGCGATGCGATCGATGTTGGGCGTGTGGTAGCCCATCATGCCACGGTTATAGGCGCTGATGTTCCAGTAGCCGATGTCATCGGCCATGATGACGAGGATGTTGGGTTTCTGTTGCTGCGCGGAAGCCGGTAAGCTTGCCGATGTTGCTACGGCGGCCAGCACGAGCGATCCGATCCAGAAGCTTCTATCGAAACACATCATAGACTCTCCATCTTGAAGCTTGCTCCTCGAATCGTGTGCAGCGAGCTTGGCAGTGCAGACGCCGAAATATTTTTGAACAAATAGAGCGGTATCATTGTTTGATGTGAATCAATGGATCCAGGCCTTTTTCACTGCTCTCAAAACCGTGTCATGTTCGCTGCGGGGGCATTCGGATTTTTCACAAGGCTTGCCTTGTATTCATCCACCATCTTCAGCAACGGCCCAAGAACCCAATTATACATCTCGCCGATGTTGTGCTCCTCGCGCGGGTCAGACTTCGATATTGAATACCTTGGGATAGCCGTTCATCGGCGCTGCGCTGGCGCCGACGCCACCCATCAGGACCGCGCCGCCGTCGCCGCTTCGGCCAGGCGCCACATCGGCGAAATATGCACGGAATTGCTTCCAGCGCGCCGCGACGAGATCGGGTCCGACAAAAGTCAGCAGATGCTCGCGCCGTCCGCCGTCATTCAAGCCCAGCAGGAGATCGCTCTGGTCGACGCCGTCGATCGGTCGGTCGTCCGGCACCTTTCCGCCCACAAGCCGCGCGAGCGTGGGGAAGAAATCCATAATCGAAAACATGGCGTAAGACACCCGCGGCCTGATGTGATCCGGCCAGCGCACGAATCGCGACCGTGCGGATCGCGCCCTCGCTCACGTCTCCGAGCGCGCCACGATAAGGTCCGGACGATCCGATGTCCTGCATGTCCATGCCGAACGTGCGCGCTCCGGGTCCGTCAGGGCCATTGTCGGAGGCGAAGACCACAATGGTGTCCTTCTCGAGCCCGAGCTCCTTCAGTGAATCGAGCATTTTTCCGACGATGGCGTCGCCCTCCATCAGGGAATCGCCGAACTGACCGATGCGGGATGCTCCCTCAAAGCGCTTCGACGGCAGGTTCGGAAAATGCGTCCTGGAGATCGGCAGATAGAGAAAGAACGGCTTGCCGCCGCCTTCTGGCGCTTCATGAAATCGATGCCGTGATCGACAAGTTCCCAGTCGATCTCGCGCCGGACTTCTTCGGTGTAGGGTTTGACCACCTTCAGCGGCTCACCCCGTTTGGCCTCGACGATCTGCGGCCCCTTGTCGAGCGGGATATCGAAGGTCTTGGTCTGCCGGCCCTGGCGAATCATGTCCGAAGGCAGTCCCAGGTGTCTGACGGCGGGATGCCGTAGAATTCGTCGAAGCCCTTGTTCTGCGGTTGGCTATAAGGTTGCGCAGCCAAGATGCCACTTGCCGAAGATCGCGGTGGCATAACCCGCGTCGTGCAGCATCTCGGCCATGGTGATTTCCTTCGCCGGCAGCGAGAAGGTCGTCCCCTCAACGGCGACCAGCGACAGCCCAGAGCGGATGGAATAACGCGCCGTCATCAAGGCCGCACGCGACGGCGTGCAGGCAGGCTCGACAAGAAACTGCGTCAGCCGCAAGCCTTCGGCGGCGAGTTGATCGATGCGTGGCGTCGGAGCGCCACGCAATTCTCCGCCGCCATAGACACCAATGTCGCCGTAACCCGTGTTGTCGGCGAGAATAAACAGGATGTTTGGCTTAGGCTGCTGCGCGGATGCCGGGTCAGCAATGAAGGCCTGGGCAATCACACTTGCGGCGATCGCGGTACGTCGAGAAGTCGCTTCACTGGTCCAGAACAATTCATGTGGCGCCCTCGCCCGAAGTCAGTCGCCTGCACTGCGCTTTTCGCTTTTCCCGAACTGGCCGCGGAACGGCGTAAGAGCGAAGTTGCTCGACCAGATTTTGTGAGATGCGGGCGGCCCCTTGGGCCGCCCGCCAAGCAGCATCACAAACGCTTTGCCAAGTTATCTGGCTCGCTACGTCTTAGTCTCCATTGGCGCGGGTCCTCTTCATTTGTTCCTTCACCTCAACGAGGACCTGGGCAAGGCTGTAGGACGCCGGGGACTGCAGCGCCGGGTACGGCCCGTAGCTTTCAAGTTCCTTCAGCCACAGCGCTTGGCCGAGGGGAATGATGTTCCAGTCGTAGATGTAGGCGGTAGCGGGCGCGCCAATTGCGCCGCCTTGGCCCAGGAGGGTTTTCGGTTCGAAACCGACGGACGTCTCGAAGGGATCCCGCTTGATGTTGTCGACCAAAGGCCAATGGAAGGTATGGACCCCCATCAGGCCACCGGTCGCAGCCTCGGATGCCATCGCGAAGTAGATCTTCCAGTTCTTGTAGCGCACGGCCGACGGAACCGGACCTCCGTAATAGAAGAACGTATCGCGTGCCGATTTCGGCGACTTGCCGGTCAGATAGTCGAGCTGGTTCACCCCGTTGAGCTTGGTCTTGACGATGCCGGGATACTTGCCCGCCATGATCTGCTTGTTGAGGTCGTTGCCCTTGGCCCCGCCGGCGATTTCAACGAAAGTCGGCATCCAGTCGTACGACGCGAAGATGTCGTTCAGGACCGTGCCCGGCTTGATGTGCCCGGGCCAGCGGATGACCGCCGGTACGCGCATGCCGCCTTCCCAGGTCGTCAGCTTGCCGCCTTTGAAGGGCGTGGTGCCACCGTCAGGATAGGTGATGGTTTCGGCGCCGTTGTCGGTGGTGAAGACGACGATCGTGTTGTCGAGCTGGCCCATGTCTTCGAGCTTCTTGAGCACATAGCCGATGTTGTCGTCCATCTGCTTCATGCCGGCTTCGTTGACGCCCCAGTCCTTGCCGCCGGGCGTACCTACCATCGCCATGGTACTTGTCCGACAGCATGGTGGTGATGTGCATGCGCGCCGGGTTGTACCAGACGAAGAACGGCTTGTTGGTCTTCTTCGGGTCGTTGCGGTCGAGGAAGTCGATGACCTTGGCCGAGATTTCCTCGTCCGCGGTCTTCGAGCGCTCGAGCGTCATCGGCCCCTGGTCGCTGCAGGTCTGGTTCGCCTCGGTGCCGTCGGAAGACTTGCAGGCGATCACCGGCCGCGGCGGCGTCATGCACAGCGTGGTCTTCGGCATCCACCGCGCCCGGGAGGTCGCTGAGGCCGCGCACCGGCGTGTTCTTGCACGGCGCAACGATGGCCTGCTCGGTCGGGGTCTTGTTGATGTCGGGGAAGCTCACACCCTGCATCGCGTCCAGGTGATAGAGGTAGCCCCAGAACTCCTGGAAGCCGTGTGCCGTTGGCAGCGCCGCCGAGTGGTCGCCCAGATGGTTCTTGCCGAACTCGCCGGTGGTGTAGCCCAGGTCGAGCAGGAACTTGGCCATCGAAGGCGTGCCGGGCTGCAGGAAGGACGGGCTGCCGGGCAATTGCGGCGGGATCATGCCGGCGCGCAGCGGCGTCATGCCGGTGAAGAAGGCGGTGCGCCCGGCCGTGCAGCTTTGCTCGGCGTAGTAGGTCATGAACTTCGCGCCCTCGTTGCCCGATACGGTCGATGTTCGGCGTCTCGCCGACCATCAGGCCTTGATGGTAGATGCTCGGCTGCATCCAGCCGATGTCGTCACCCATGATGAACACGATGTTGGGCTTGCCGGCTCCTGCTGCGCGGATGCTGGCAAGCATGTCGCCGCAATGGCGATAGGCTGAAGCGAATCGCGCTCCATATCAGTCGACTGATTTTCATGATCGAATTCTCCAGCACGATTTTATGAGCAGACTTGAAACGTGCAGCCGATCAACTATGGACCCACCGCCGGAGCGCGCTATGCAGATTCGGCAGACTGGTCAAAATGGCAGATGCGAACGGTCGCTTCGCTGCGCAACTTCCGCCTCACCGCTCAACTTCGGCGCCTTCGATCACATGGCGGTCTCACGCACGGAAACGGCAGTGTTTTCAAGCGCGTGCCGGTAATTTTGGAATGATATTGGCTGCCCGCATTAGAACGTAAATTCTACCTCGCTTCCGCACGGCTGCCACGCGAATAACGCATGTTGGCCCGTAGCAACGGAAGTCAGCGGCGTTGACGTGCAGTCATCACCATTCCGGCGATCGAACTGTCGGCCCGATATCCTCTGGGCCGGGCAGACCTGGTGCTGGCGGTTGCGGCACGTTGGTGGGCGGAAGCAAGTTGCCCCAGTCGGTACGCGCGCGCATCTGGTCGACCGTTGCTGCGGTCACGAAATTGCCGTCCACCCGTATCTGCCATCCGCCGCCGAGCGCCCGAAACACCGCAGTCAAGCCGAGCGGAACATTGGCCGAGGCACCGGCAAGGGTGTTCTCTGCCTGCAATAAATTCTGCTCCGCGGTCAGTACGGTGGTAAAAGACACGGCTCCTTGCTCGTACTGCTCCGTTGCAATTCTCAGGGCCCCACTGGCGGCTTGAACGCTGCGACGCAGGAACTCGGCCTGGATTCGCGATTGCAAATACGTCACAAGCCCGTTGTCCACTTCCTGCTGGGCACTCAACACGGTGTTCTGATAGTCGACCAGCAATTGCTGAAGCTTCGCATCCTGCAATCGAACATTGTTGGTGATCTGGCCGTAGTTCAGGATATTCATTGGAATGATGGTCCTGCGGCATAGGCGACGCCCTTCCAGCTGACGACGTCGCCGAGGGTATGACCATTGGCGGTGCTGGCCGAGCCGCCGAACGTGCCCGTGATACTGATTGCCGGATAGAGTTGCGTCAGGGCGACTCCGATCTGTGCGCTTTGTGCCAAGGCGGCAAGCTCTGCGGCGCGAACGTCCGGCCTGCGGCGCAACAGATCCGCCGGAATACCGACAACGATGGTTCGAGGCGGCGATGGTATCCGGCCCACCGACCGGGAGAGCAGCATTCCCAGCGACTGCGGGGGCACGCCGAGCAGCACACAGAGCGCGTTTTCTCCTTGTTGCAATTGTATCGTCAGCTGCGGTATCGACGCCCGGGTCTGTTCGAGCACGTTGGTGGCCTGGAAAACGTCAAGCTCCGAGGCGCCGCCGCCCTGGAATTTTGCCTTCGCGATGCTGAGCGCCTGCTCCTGCCTTCGAACGTTATCTCGTGCAATGGCGATCAATTGCTCAGTCGTGCGAATGCCGATGTAAGTCGCGGTAACATCGCCCAGAAGCGACACCAGAACGTTGTCATAGGACGCGATTGACCCCAGGTAAACGGCATCGGCGGATTCTACTCCTCGGCGAAACTTGCCCCAAAAGTCCAGTTCCCAGGCCGCTTGCGCCGCAAGGGCATCGGTCCAGAAATAGGAAGGCGTCGCATTTGGACCCGACAGCGGCGTGGCGGCACTAGTCCGGTTGTAGATTACAGAGCCCGTTCCTTGTTGTACCTGCGGATAGAATACGCCAATCGAAATACCCAATATCGCGCGCGCCTGCAGCACGCGGGTCCCCGCGCTCAGCAGCGTCAAATTCTGATTATACGCAATCTGGATCAGCTTATTAAGGGTGGGATCGCGAAAACCTTCCCACCAGTTTTGGTACTCAAGCGGACCTGACTTGACCGAGCGGTTGTCTACGTC
Organism: uncultured Alphaproteobacteria bacterium; assembly: GCA_963722265.1. Classification (GTDB taxonomy): domain Bacteria; phylum Pseudomonadota; class Alphaproteobacteria; order Rhizobiales; family Xanthobacteraceae; genus Bradyrhizobium. The sequence goes on from CAVRKR010000010.1 coordinate 976,178, forward strand.
ACGAAATTTGTCGGCAACGGGGCAACAGGTGCAGTGAAGTCCGGCCCAATGGTACATGCTGCCACCGGCAGAACAAACGCCCCGGCAAATATCCAATGAATTACGCCACAGATCGCAACGGCGACATGGCGGCGAGCAACCGGCGCTCGATCCTGCTTGACCACAATTCTTGTCCCCCATCCACGCACCTCGAATTTGGACCTAACTCGTGCGTCGCGTCATTCCCATATTGCCCCCTACGACGGCTTTTCCACCGAGGGCATGACGTACAGCAGCCACTTCTTCATCCGGATCGCAACTTTCGAGATGACGTGCGTGGCTTTGCCCTTCTGTCGTGTAGATCGCCACTGATCCGCCCGAACCGAGAGAAAGCTTGCGAGCTACGGCATCGTCGGTGAAATTGATCCGCACTGCATAAAGCCCGTCGGAGCCGATCCGGGCGGCATTCGGGATGGTGCCGCTTGTTGTGAACTGACCGCCTCCCGTGGCTGGAATGACGTAATCCACCTTTCCCAGGAACAGCTTACCCGGATACGGGTTGAGCACCATCTCAACGTCATTGCCCGGCTCGACATTCGAGAGCCAGTTCTGCGGAAACACCGCGGCGACCGCAGTATCCGACACGTTGACAAATGTTCCGGCTGCCGCAAGCGGCACGGGCACCAGCATGGTTCCGACCTGCACCTGCCAATTCGTAACGTAGCCATCGCCAGGCGCGACCATCTTGCACTGGGCAAGGTTGAAGCGCGCGTCCTCCAATTGAGCCTCGACGGTAGGAACGTTACTCTCGGCTGTTTGCACGGCGGCGGCCGCCTGCTGCGCAGAAGCCTGCGCCTGCGCGAGCCCAGCTTCGGCTTGCTGAACGGCAGCGTCTGCTTCCTGACGTTCTTGCGTCGCCTTGGCCACGTTGAGTACGCTGATCGCGGCTTTGTCCTGGCGTTGAATGTTGAGGGCGATCTGTTCCTGGGTCTTGGCGAGTTCGTCTGCGGCTTTGGCCTTGTCGAGATTGGCCTGCGCATTCGGCACGGCGGCATTTGCCGTTGCCAACGCGGCTTCGGCTTGCTTGACGTTAGCCTTCGACGTCGCCAATTGCGCTTCCACCTGGCTCACCGTGTATTGATAGGGCGCCGGGTCAATCTCCAGCAGCAAGTCACCTTTCTTCATGGGTTGATTGGCCTGGGCGTAGATCGCCTTTACCTGTCCCTTCACGTAAGGGACGAGCTGAACCACATACTGGCTCGTCACCATCTTGTCCGTGATCGGCGCCGACTGGGTCCATACCACCACGACTCCGCCGATCATGAACACGCCGGCAACGATCATGGACGCGACAATATAGGCCGTGGGCTTGATATGCAGGACTTTGAACAGCACAAGCACGACGGCAACATAGACAATGATCAGGAATGCGATCATGGGCGCGTCTCCTTGTTGCCGGAAGGTTTGCGCAGTGCAGTCACAGCGTGCAGCGGCGGCGTCGGGATCAGCCGAGCCGTCCGTCTGAAGATCGTTTTTAATTGCGGATTTGGCGCCAAACGGCGTCGTGAATGCCCAAATGAACGCGATCGGCCAGAGCAATCCGCCGGTCGCGATCCCGACCCAGCTCATGGCGTTGATGGCCGCGGCCTGCGGATGATCCCATTTCTGCGCAAGCTGTCCCGGCAGTTTGCCCAGGCTGACGACGATGATCACACCAACAAAAATCAAAACAGCGAACACGACAAAAGCGAATGCGTCCAACGGGCCAAATGAAGAATCCATCTCGTCGCTTTCTCGCACAGGGACGCCGAGTTTGCGCGCTTATCCATGATGTAGCTACGGCTGTCTCGCAGGCCCGATCTGCGGCGCTCGCACCGGCTTAGCCATCCCGAAGAAAACCACAACGCCTTGGCCGCCACAGCGGGTCGAAAGCGCCTCGCTGGGCATGCCGAAACAGCTGTCGATGTCCTGCCAGTTGTTCATGACCCAGACGTTGCCCGCCGGATCGATGGCAAGATCGGTCTGCATCTGCAGGCCCCCACCAACATATCCGCCGGGCGGTGAAATCTGGTCACCAGTCTTCATGCCGGGCGGGCAGTTCTCCGTACGGACGCCGCATAGCTGCACAATTGGACTGTTGGGCATTGCGAAGTTGGAGATCCAAACATTGTCGTTGCCGTCAACGACCGCAGCCCATGGAGCGGGGAGACCGCCGCCCTTGAAAGGCGAGCCGGGGTATTGAGTTCCATCGGGCCGGAGCACGGTGACGCTGCCGCCGGTTGCCACCCTTCTGCTCCGACATAGTCTTCGTCAGGAAGTCAGAGGCCGTAGTAACACCTTCGAGCTTCAGGCGTGCGTCCATGTCTATCAGATGGAACAAACTGAGTAGCCCGCGCCGAACCGGTTTGTGACCCAGACATTGCCTTGGCTGTCGATGGCAAGCCCGCTGTTGTTAAACCCGGTCTTGAATTTTTCGGCCTTGCGCGGATCGGAGGCTGGAAAGCGCGTAACGGTGAAGCCGCTGTTGGACACCCAGATCCAGTGCTGCTGATCGATGCCAAGGTGAAACGGTGCCAAGAACGACTTGCAGGGCTCATCCTTATCGCCCTCGCAAACGATCCGGCCTTTAGTCAAATCACCCTTGGGGAAGATAGATAAGCTGGCTCTTTTCGATACCGAGAACCCAGACGTCACCACTCGGGGTGACGATGATGCCCTGCATAAGCCCGAGTTTGCCATCGAACGTAATACCTTCTGGGGGCGTCAACGGCTTGCCGTTCTTGTCAAACACAGCGATGGACTTGCCGCCGTAGTTGCTGAGCCAAACATTGTCGTTGGCATCGACTGCTGCGCCGAAGGAACCACCCTGCATTCCGCCGCCGGTAAAGCCGGTCGTGATCGGCGAAAGCGGTCGGCCATTCGGGGCGAACTTGGTGGCATTGCCCTGCCAAAGAGAATACTGGCCCTGCCAGCCGAGGTAAAGTTGTCGCCGACCCAGAGGTTGCCTTCGCTGTCAAACATGGCCTTGCCGCCGGCGCGATAAGCCGCCACCGTCAAACTTGAGCGGCAGAACCCAGGCGCTCGGAGGAAATTGAGATAGGGCATGAACGGAACCGGCCGCATGTTCTTGCCCTTTGGGACCGGATAGAACTGGTCGAAAAGAGCGAAAACCCTTGTGGGCTGATACCAAGGAGCACGAGCAATCGACTGCGCCGCCGTCAGCGTGTCAGTCGGGCGCGCCATTCGGCGGTATCGCCGCTGCAAAGAGCTTGCGGCACGCATCGGCGTCACAAGCGTGATGCAACCGGCAAGCACGTCGGCAAGCGTCGCGAAGTTGGCCATCGTCGGCGTCTGGGCGCTGTTAAGCGGGTCCTGAATTGTTGAACCCCAGCCGCCCGTTTGAAGATCGACGAAGTTGGGCACGTTGCCGGCGGCAATTCGAAGGCTAAGCGCAGGACCTTTGATCGCGGTCCCATCGAGGAATTGCGCATGGGTCCACACCGAAGCCACGGTCGTCATCTCGTTAATGACGACGGTGGCTGGCGGCTGTGTTACCAAGCACCGCCATCATCGCAATCGCCGGATTGTCGCCGCTATTCTTGTTGACCGAGGCTTCGCCACCCTTGGCAACGAAATATAAACTCACACCAGCGCCGGGCGCCTCGTCGCTACCAATCTGAAATTGACCACCACCGTCCGATTTTGTTGAGCCAGCTGCTTGGGCTCGCCCGAACTTGCTGCCCAGAGCGTGACGGTGGAATTGGCAAGCGGCGCCGCCGCCCGCCTGAACTTGACCCTCGATGCGAACGTCAGCTGCACGGGCGCAGCACGTCCAGCCCATAAGTCCACCTGCAACCAACATTGCGGCAAACGTGACTTACCGAACTTTAGCATCGGGACCTCTGGAATGGATAGTTGCGGGAAAATGATTGATCGAGAACCGTGACGCGGCCTTGATTCAGGTCAAGCAAAGGCGTTCGTGTAACAAATTGCTCAAGCAACCCTGCCATGCAATTTTCGACAAATCTGAATTCAGCAATGCCGGGATAGCGTGGTCGAGGGCATTTCCCCGAATACCGTGCGATAGCTGACCGCGAAGCGCCCGAGTTCGGAAAACTGACAGCTTCGTGCAATTTCCGCCACGCTCGCCGTGGCTGGATCCGCATGGCGCAATGCCGAACGCGCCATGTTCAGCCGCCGCAGCAGAAGATACCTGGTCGGACTCATGCCCAGGAATCGGCGCAGCATAGGCGCAAGGTTCGTTCCGGCACCCCTATGGAAGAGCAAAGTTCGGAAAGGGTTAGCTGGTGGCCGCTGTGGGCCGCGAGAACGTCCTCGAAGCGAGCCATGATATCGGCGTGCCGCCGTCGTTTTTTGCAGTTGAGTGGTGCATGGCCGGTGCCAAGGCAATCGACCAGCGCGTAAATCATCTCCTGCTCCAGGGCCTGCGCGGCCTCCGGGCGCGAAAGCGATTTGTCATTTGATTCGGCAAGACGGCAGGCCTTGCTGTGCAGACGCAGCAACCAATCTGCCGTCTTCGGCTGCGGTCGAAATCATCTGACCAATCGGCGGCCAGGTTAGCTTGCCGCCGATCAGAGATTTGCCGCAGAGAGCGAGTTGCATTGCCGGCAACGACACAAGGCCCCATCGGCCCTCTCCGCTAATCCGCTGCTGCATTCGCTCACCGCGGCTGTGCAACACGATGTCACCAGGCTGCAATTCAACTCCGTCCCATATCAGGGGTGCGTCGTCTTCGGTCGGAAAGGAAAGAAAGATGCGCGACGGCGGCAACGATATGGAAGCGATGCGCGGCAATTTCTCACAACCGCACAGCACCCGCAGCTGACGAAAGTGCAATCTCGTCAGGCGTGCCTCGAAATCGCCGCTACCGGTGACAGTGAGTTTGACCCTGGTTCCGACAAAAGCGCATTCGTAATCGCTCACGTCGGTAAAGGTGGCCGTACCAAACCTACTCGTCCGTTTGGTTTCGTCGCTCAAAAGTACCCCCATTAGGCCTCCGCCTCGGCCTGCCACTGCAACTCTTGACAGGCAGGTTGGAGCACTGGATCTGCCCTGGCTATGCGACTTCGGAACGTCGCGAACCATAAATTCGGGAGCAATATGTCGCAGGCTGGCCGCCCCGCGATCTCACCATAACTGGATGCGGCGTTGATATCAGCGAAGCAGCAATTTGCAGAGCTGAGTGAGGATGCTGCAGCGGAGGGCCGGAGCGAAGCACCACGACCTATGCCAAATAAGCACCTGCAGTCGATAGCGGGCGGTCGGGCAATATGCGATTTTCGTTCGCTGGTTGTCGCAGGGATTGCGAAGGCGTCTCCCCAAACAAAGACCGATAAGCGATGGAGAAGTGCCCCAACTCCCAGAAGCCATGGTCGGTAGCAATCCGTGTGACGGATGTTTCCGATGGATCCAACTCCAGAAGCGTACGCCGGGCGTCGTACATTCTCCGCAAGGTGAGATAACGGATCGGGCCCATTCCCAAACGTTCCTCGCAAGCGCCACGAAGGGTGCGCTCCGCTACGTCGAGGGCCGCGCAAATCTCGGTCAAATAAATCGCTCTGCCCGGGTTCGCTTCCAAGAACTCTTCGAGCCGCGTAACAATGCTGCCGCGGCGATTTACTCCGCTGGTCATTTTCAATGGCTTCCCGTCGGTCAGACACCTGACCATCAGGTGGATCAGCTGCTGCTCGAGACCCCGTGAAACTTCGGGCGACCTAAGAACATCAGGTTCAGTTCTGGACATCAGCCCAACCCTCTCGTGCACATTCAACAGCCGCCACATCAAGGCTGGACTGGGCCGAACGATATACGTCGACGATTCCTTTGGCAGCTCATAACCGGTTAGCGCTTTGCAAGCAGCGTCGAAATCATCCAGTGCCATCGACATCGATCCCCAATCGCAGCAGGATTCAGTTCGTCGATGCATCAAGTTGCCGTCGTTGACTATGATATCGCCCCCAATAACGTCTCTACCGTTGTGCTTTTGCGGAGGTTGATTCGCGCGAGTGAGAAAACCGACCACTCTTCGATGGGGCGTCACTGCCCCAGTACAAATTCGCGGCAGATTTTCGCGCGCCCGTTGCATCGAGATCTGATTCAGGCAAACTTGCGTCAACTCGGCACGAAATTCTCCTCTCGCGGTCGGAATAATTTCCAAATCGGCCGCGCGAATATTGGCCTGATAGGAAAACGGATCCGTAAAAGAAAGAACCTTACTCCACGCCACCATTTGGACCCCTGCCTTCGTGAGATTATAATGATAATTTAAACGACCCGGTACGTCGGCCGCCTTGCGATAGGTCAAGGTTCACTGCGAGGAAACTAGCCAGTATCCAATCATCCTTATTCGAAGATGGCGATAAATGAGCGATGCACGAATAAAGTGAGCAATGAGGGAATACTCAGCTGTTTATGTGAGGGAAAAAGATGTTGATTCAATTTTCAGCGTTGGTACTTGCTTCACAATTGTTGGTGACAGTTGCGGACGGCGTGCCACAATATGATATCGAGCGGGGCTGCCGGGCGGATAATGCGAATACATCCGGCCTTAATGTGGGGTTGGATGTAACAACTAAAAATTGCATTCTGGATGAGCAAACCGCTCGGCGGCATTTGCAAGAGCAATGGCCACAGTTTTCCCCGTCCTCCCGGGCCAAGTGCTCCCTTAGCGAGACTGATGTTCCCGGAGCGCCACCCAGCTACGTCGAATTATTGACCTGTCTTCAGGATGATCTGGCGGTAAAAAAGCTGGAAAAATAACCGACGCTGTCAGTCTGGATAAGGTGCCAAATACTATGGCTTGCCAGTGTTAGTTGAAATCTATCAAAACGATAGCTTGGCGCTTTGATCTTCCAGCCAAATTCTTAGCCCAGCAATCTATGTTCAAGCTCATCCAGAGCCTTACGCACTTCCATGACGATTAGCTTATCCGCAAGGCTCTGATCGATATCTGGTACGTCCCAATCGAATATTCTGCGATATTTTTCGACCAGCTTTTTCACATCGGCGATTATCGCCTCGCGATGCCCCTCTAGCTCTCTCTGCTCGATTTTTGCCATTTCATTTTTCCGATGCTGGCATCTGACAACAACTATACATTTTAGCTAATCGTTACCCACGCGGTTTTGATGCAGGTCAACGCGGGGCCACCTCTTCAAACTGGGTGGTGACGGACGCCAATAATTTCGCGATAAAGGCCGACACGCAATCGCCGGAACACATCGGCGGCTCGCGATTGAATCTTTCCATTTATTTGGCGCCACCAACAGTTGGCTCAATGCAGAGCCGTCACACCATGCGTCTCCAAAGCCTCGATTACGCCGTCGAATATTAGCGCGACGCCCATGGCCGAGACGAAGAAGCCAACTATCCGGGTGATCGCGTCGATACCCATTGCGCCGAGCCTGTCGGAAAGTTTGCCGGCATATGCCAGACACAGGTAGGTAACGGCCATCGTCGCGAAAATAGCGGCGACAATCGCCACGAATGAGGCTAGTTCCGTTGACGATTCCTTGATCGTCGCAGTCATGCCGAGGATGGTGGCGATTGCGCCGGGTCCACACATGAGCGGCATCGCAAGCGGCACGAAAGCAATGTTGGCGTCCTGATCCGCGCCGCCGGCCGGAATCACGCCACCAGAAGCGGACGGTGAAAATAGTTCAAAACCGATCTTCATCAGGATAATTCCACCGACGATGCGGACCATGCTCAGCGGCACGCCGAACAAGCGCAGGATCAGCGTTCCGAAGATCAGAAAAAAGAGAGATAACAGCAGCGCATAAAAGCAGGCCTTCCAAGCTACCTCCCTATGCGTCGCTACATCCTTGCCTTCCAGCATCTTCAGATAGACGGGCAGGACCTCGAAAGGATTTATGATCGCGAGCAGAGTCGCAAACGTACCGACGAACAGCGTGAGTTCATGACCCATCGACCTTATTCCTTTTGAATGATGACGCCCACGCAGACCGTATCGGTCCTGATGAAGCCGCAAGCCTGAAAAACGCCGGAAGGCGGCCTAGCCCGAAGGGACCGGTTTAGAAGTCCGGACCGAATACGTCCTTGTTGAACTGGGCGCTCGCGTCATCGTTCTCCATACTATTGATCATGTTCTGCTCGGGGTTCGTTGAACCGCTGGAGGGTCCGGACAACATTGCGTCCGCCGGCAATGCCCCAAAACTGGCCTGATATTTATTCATCGCCATCACGCTGCCGACGTAAGCGCAGGTGCATCCCGAGGGGTCGACGTAGACGTAATACGCGCGACCTCCTTTATTCCGTGAAACGAATTGGTTTGCAGGAAACGACATCAAACGAGCCACCATATCCGGCGTGGTGGCTGCGACGGGGTTGAATCCCGACGAGATCAATTGCTGCCCGGTCGTTTGTTGAGCGTAGCCGGAAATGCCAGAAGCAAGCAGGCTCACCAGAACAGCGAAGATACTGCCTGAAATGGCACGCACCGGTTTGAACATCATCACATCACCTCAATTGTTTTCAAACTCAAATTGCTAATTCGCACGGTTCGCGTGGCGAACGCGTGACATCGATTCTTCTTCACCTTGGTTAAATAGCTTGCCAATCTTTCGGTTGAGGAAATGCAGCGTATTGCATCCCTCGTCGATGTTGTACAAAAGAGCGACAAAATGACATTTTTGGGTACCCTTGCGTTGACGCAAATCAACTGGGAGCAAGGGGGTGTACCTTGCACGGCGCGCGGCCCTCGGAGCGATCCGGGGCCGTGCATTTGAGACCCGCAAATGATGGTGATGGACATGAAACCGAAACGACGGGCCAAGGCAATCGCCGAGCAGCTCGAAAAGTTGGATAGGCGCAAGTGGCCCGCGCTTATAGAGGTGGCCATCCGAGACGCCGAAAACGATATCATTGCCCGCCTCTCAGAAAAGTTCGAAAGCCAATCCGCTCCACTGAGCCCGCCCAGCGCAGCCGCCATCGTCCGTGAGATGCATTTTGGCCGGAACAACCGATGATGGCGTATATTGCGATGATACGCGCGCCGCATCGGCATAAGCCAAGAGCGGCACCAGCGCGCGCAGCAAGTGGGCCGGGGCTCACAGGATCGTTCGGTAGCCCAGGGGATGTCCTCTACGGGGCTGCATCCGGCCTTAAGTCGAACATCGCGCCATGTCCGAAGAGCGCCTAACGGACGCGGCTTCGCTACTGGTTTTCGGTGCCGCGGCCGAGCAGTCCAATTGCTTCGACGATTTGATTTGGCGCAATGTCATCACGTAATCCCCTGCGACAATAAAAGTTCAAAATGGAGGATCCTATGTCAAGATACCGCAACATCGCATGTTTTGTTGGAGCTTCCCTCGTTCTGGGGCTGATATCGACCTCCGCAGTTGCTCAGGGCAAAAATTCGAACATGGCAGCAACCGGTGATGCCTATGCTTATTCTCAGGTCTTTACTGATCCCATGAATGCAACATGCCCGCACCCGACGCACCGTAAAGTTAAGACATCAAAAGGATATAGGTGGCGTTGGGTATGCTGAGCTTTCGAACGTTGCGCGTTTGCTGGATTCCGATCAACTTGTTTTCAACGCGTCGCTCGAACATCGCTCGTAAAGGAAGCCGTATGATGGGTGTTAAGAAGCTGAATCAAATCGCTGGAATGCTCACTATGGCAGCGACATTATGTGCGGTCGGCATGGCGCTTGCCCAAACTGCTCCGGCGCCGCCTTCCATGAAGACAATCGGCGTACCATCGAAACTCCAGATCGTGCCTTCGTTGTTCGTGCTCAACTCTCGCGGTGCGACGTTGCAGGGGGATACGCTGACTTTAACGGGAGTAACGCCCAACTCCATCATATTCGCCGATCGCCCGATAAGGGCCGCAGGCCATCAACTCACGGCCGACGTGATCGCGGAGTGGGGATCGGGTGACGACAGCTTTACAAAGAATCCTCCGAATGCGACTGTTTCCGTCTTCAGCAAGGATGGTTCCGTAAAAGACGCCGTAGTGGTCCTGAAAAATCCAAAGCTCGACGGCGATAAACTAACCTTCAACGTTCGGACCCTGGAAGGCGATCTCAACGGCGGCGACGGATCAGCTGCGGTTTTTATTGACATCATCGGGCGACCACTTACGCCGCTGTCGTATGCCGGCGTCGCCCGTCACAGCGCGGCGTGGTATGCGGGCGCCGCCGCTAATCAGGCTGCCTTTGGACCTGCCTCTTACGGAGGAGGCGCTTGCGGTTGGCCTTTACCGAATTGCTGATACTGCTAGTTCGGCTATGAAGACCAATCACTCAAGCTCAAAAAAGGCCGCCCAGTTTCCCGGACAGCCGTGAGTTTGCCTGTGCTAGCAAGTTGAATGGAAGCTAGATGGCATCAAGACAGCTGCTAGGAAATCCATCCTAGCAGATTTGGCCCCTCTGAGAAACAGTCTAGACGTTGCGCGGAGTTGACCGAGAAGCCACCGCCCAAGCGACGTCTGCTTTTTTCCCAGATCGATGCCCTTCTCCCGATAGCCGACGTGGCAGAGCGTCGGTTCGATTACTGCTTTTGTGCCAAGTCAGAGACTCATGCGCCCCAGCAATTGTAGCTCTCATTCGGGGATCAATTGATCATCTTATTTCGTCACCAGATGCTTGGTTGGCGCCACCGGGCTTGCGGGCGGGGCGTCCGAAATCGAGAACGTCAACCAAGTATTCCAACCCGATGGCCGATTGGCCGCATCGAACTCGCCGTATCCTTTCAGGTTCAGATATCCCTGCTTGTTACCGATCGGGAAAAGATACCCGATCTGCGGTCCAACTCCGAGAACGCGTGACCGCATTCCACCGAGCGCAGGGTTTTGACCGGAATCGTTAGTGACCTGTTGATAGGCATACCCGACGAGGCCGACGAAGACCTGCTTTGAGAGAAACTGCGATGCACCCCAATCGAAGTGGAAATCAATGCCGTTTTGATATTGCGTGTCCTGGTTCTTGAGGTTGTAAGTAAATCCGGCAACGCCAGAGAATTCGTGGCCTGTCGCTGGGTTGAAATAGGTGTATCCGCCGCCGCCATCAATGGCGCCGTGACCGATCCCAATGTTGGCGAGCCGATTCGGATCGTAGGCCCCGACGGGAATATCGCCGGTCATGTAGGTCATCCAATTATTAGCGCCGTCGTGCCACTTCAACGTCGCCGTCGGATACAAGTCGCCGAACGCCGTGAGCGAGTCTGCGATGCTTCCCATGCGGCTTTCTATTATCGAACCAGCTGCAAGCGTCAGCGTCCCATCGACGCCGACGCTGTTTCGGCCGAATACACTCATCATGCTGACGGCAAACTGTCCGCCCAGCACGGGCGTCGCGAACGTGTAGGTCGGAACTAGCAACAAGAGATCGGCCTGCGCGTTCAAATTCGCATTCAAACTCACATTCGCCGTTACCGGGAATCTGCCGATCTGAACCTCTTTGGCTGCCGCAACACTGCCAGAGGCTCCTACAGACGTATGATAATAGATTGAACCCAGAGACCAACCCGGCGTTACGGGCACTGCCGCCAGGCTCCCAAACAGACCCGGCAGCCAGAACGAAACACCACCCTCATCGGCGCGGGATATTTCAGGCGAAAGCGCAAGAACCGCGCTCGCTGCCATGAGGCCGATCCACCGAATTACCAATCCATTTCGTGCCATGGAGTCCTCCACGCGACATTCGTGCAAGAGTGGCTAATGCGGCCCGCAAGCGCCCCTCTCACCAGCAAAACGATTCCGCGAGTGGCCGAGCCGCTTCCGACAGTAGGTCACATGCGGCGCACGGAATCCGTGGCGGAACTGTCACAATTGAGGAAATTTTGTCACGACGGACGACAAGCTGAGGCTTGGAGCCCTTTTCGAGCACATGACCTCTAGGTGCCAACGTCAACCGTTTTTGATTGGAAGCTGGCCGTTGTTTCGTACCCTCAAATCCTGACTGAGAGTTCCGCCGCTGGCTTCGGCGTCAGACTAGTTACCGAATCCGACGTCGGCGCGAACTTCTCGAGCCTTACGTATCGTGAACTGCGCGACGGAACTGGGCCGAGCCGGGTAGACTTTCAGCACATTGGAGATTGGATAGTGACGCTCCGATCCTGGCAATATTGAACTATTGGAGCGCTATCCGTTGCCGGTCGATCGCGCTTGAGTTGCCCGACGGATTTTTGCAAATACGCGATCCGTTGCCATAAACCGCGCCAACATGGGCGCAATCAGCTTTCGTTGGTTCAGCAATGCCCTGCCCGGTTTCGCGGGCCAGCACCTCTGCGTAAGCGAGCAAATCGCGATGTACGGCCTGCGGAAAGTTCGACAGTCAACTTCACCGGCTTGTCGTCAGCGATAGCACCGAGCTTAAGCTTTGCCATTCGCGTCCCCTACCCTTTGTAAGGCTCAAGCACGAGATCGCGGTTGACGATCACGCGCACCGGAAACCCCGGCCGGACCGTCAGTGTCGGCTGAATGTTGAGATTCTGCTGAACGACTTTCTGTCCGGTCTGGTTGAGGCTATCGCTGGATCCGCGGCGAAGCGCGGTGATGACATCACTGTTGCTGCCGGTACCGGAGGTAGATCCAAGCTCGCTGCCGACGCCAAGCAATGTCGACAGGAGCGCGGCCTTAAACAAGGCGCCCCAATGATTGTCGACCTCATCCTCAAGTCCTGAATAGCCGGCGGTATCGGCGCCAGGCTGACGCTCCAGCACGATCGAGCGGCCGTTCGGCATGATCAGGCGGGTCCAGACCAGCAGGACGCGCGACTGCCCGAACGCAACCTGGCTATCATAGATACCGATCAGCCGCGTCCCCTGCGGAATAAGAACGAAACGCCCGGTCGGGCTGTCGTAAACGTTTTCGGTGACTTGGGCCGTGATCTGGCCGGGCAGATCCGAGCGGATGCCCGTAATAAGCGATGCCGGAATGATATTGCCTGCCTGCACAACATAAGATGACACAGGTGCCGCGACACGATCCGGGCTTGTGGTGCGACGATCGAGCGACGCGTTGACGAAAGCGAGTTTACGGTCCTGACCGTTCTGCGTGAAGGTATCGTTCGCTGCCGGCTGCGCCGGCTGGCTCGTCTGGTTCGGCACGATCGTCGAGGCGCCGACTGAAGCAACTTGTGCAATCGAAGACGCCAACTCCCGAATACTCGTCGACGCAAACAGCTTGCTCAAACGAGCCGCTTCGCCTTCCTGGTCGAGACGTTGCTGTTCGGAATCGATTGCAGGTATCCCCGCCGAAGGAGCGTTTTGCCCGTTCAATATCGGACGTCCGAGATCGCCCGGCAATGCTGGCCCGAGCGGTGGCGCCTGGCGGGGTACACCGGCGTAATCACGCGGCAAGCCCGTCAAACCGTCAGCAACATTGTGATGATCCGTCGTGTAGAGTTCTGATGGCGCTGATGTGTGCGACCGGTTGTTTTGCAACGCCCAGAATGTCGCGCCAAAGATAGCGGCCGATCCGACTGCCGCCGCGCCAGCCAGGACTTTCCGGGAAAGCCTTGTGACGCGCGGACGCTCGGCGCGAAGGCGCATCGATGCCGATCGGTCAGGTTCATTGTGACCGCCAGCCCGAACGTCGGCTTCCCCGTCTGTGCTCACCGCGCCCTCCCGTCGGTCCGGCTGATCCGAACGGTCTGCTGATGCTCTCCGCCCATGCGGAGCTCTGCCGCGGCGAACAGGCGGTCGACGATGTAATAATTCTGCCGCACGCGATAGTTGACGAGTTGACCATCGCCTTCGGGGCCGATGACAAACAGCGGCGGCGCTTCGCCTTGCGCGATTCCACTGGGCATCTCGATGTAGACCTTTGAACCGTCGTCGAACGCGGAGACCGGGCGCCAGGGCGGATTGTCGCCTTCAATCGCGTAACGGAACCGCAATCGCGAGATATCCACGCCGGTCACAATGGGCGTCGCGGCATCCGCGCTTGCGTTCTGCCGGCGCAACGCAATCAGCTGATCCTCCGGATATTGCCAGGAAACCGAGGCCATGTAGGTCTTTTCCGCGGAACGAAGCTCCAGCAGATAGGTGCGTCGGTCGGTATTGATCACGAGATTGGAGATGAGCTCAGGCCTCGTTGGCTTGACCAGAATGTGGATGCGCTTGGTGGGACCGGTCCCGCTTTCGGTATCGCCGATGATCCAGCGCACGGTGTCGCCGGCGGCGACCGGTCCGGAGCCGACGAGCTGTTCGCCTTCCTGCAAGCGCAACGTCGGTCACCTGCCCCGGCGCGGCGTAGACCTGATAGAGCGCGCCCGGCGCAAACGGGTAGACCTGAACGGCATTGATGTAGCCGTTGCGGGTCGGCTGCACGCGGGCAGCCGCGTTGGCCTTTTCAACACGTTTGCGTGGATCGCCGGATTCTGGCTTCGACTTGGCTTCATGCAGCGGCTTGAGCTGTCCGGGAAGCGGCAGCAGCTTTGGCATTTCGACGATTTCGACGGGCTTTGGCGGATCGGCAAGCTGGACGGCGGGCTGCGCATCATCGTCGTAGGAAATCTGCGGCGGGGATTTAAGCGGAATGGTGCAACCCGCGATCATCGAGGCCGAAAGGAGCAGACCCGGCAATGCAGCTTTGCGCGATGGCTTCATTGTCCCAACTCCTTCGACCAATTGATGGCGTTGACGTAAACGCCAAGAGGATTCTTCCGGAGACGATCGGCATCGCGAGGCGTGTCGATCACGACGGTGAGGATTGCGGTCCAACGCTCGGTCGCGCTTAAGGCACCGTTCTCGTAGACGCGTTGGATCCAGGCGACGCGAAAGGATGCCGGCGACGCCCGGATGACGCTGGAGACCTCGACGGAAATCTGCAGCTTGCCGAGATTGGCAAAGGGGTCGTTGGTGCGAGCGTAATCATTCAGTGCCGCGGCGCCGCGGTCCGTGGTGAAATCGTAGGCGCGCAGCCAGTCCTGGCGCAGCACGATGCCGTCGGCCGGCAATCCCCTGACATCCTCGATGAATCGCGCGAGGTGAAATGCGATCTGCGGATCGGTCGGCTGATAGCTGCTATCAGCCGGCGCCACGGCCTGGGCCTGGCCGAGGCGATCGACCTGAACCACCCACGGCGTAACCGTTCCGCGGACTGACTGCCAGACGAGCCCGGAAGCAAGACCTCCGGATAGCAGCAGACAACCGAACGCCATCAACCGCCAATTGCTGGCCTGAACGCGCGCTGAGCCGATCCGCTCGTCCCAGACCTGCGCCGCCTTCTGATAGGGCGTCTCTGGCGCGGGCGTTCGGCCGTAGCGCACGGAAGGTCGTTTGAACATCAGCGCTCACCTTCGGAAAGATCGACGGAAGCACCGCCACCACCGTGATCACCGGCTGCGAACGGCATGGGTAGCCGCGGACGCGCCATGGCTCAACGATCTGCGAGCGCTTCATTCGCGTTCGCCCAGGCCGGCGGTTCAGCAGCGGGCGACGTGCCCGGGGAAGCTCCGCTCTGCCCGGCTTCACTGGCGTTTGATGCTGCTTCGCCCGCCCCGCGCCGTAGCGGGCTAACAATGTTGGAAGCAGCGGCGGCGACTGAAGCGCTGCCGCGCGCCGCACCGGCAAGCGCTCCGCCTGCTGCGCCCGCGGCCAAGCCGGCACCTGCGACGCCGGCGGCGACAACTCCGCCCGCCGCAAGACCGGTCCCGACGGCAGCGCCGGCGCCGAGCTGCGGTCCGCCTGACACAATGCCGTTGGCGATCCCAGGACCGAAGATGCCGAGCCCCAGGAGGGACAGTGCCGCCAGTACCATGGACATGGCATCTTCGATGGTGGGCTGATTGCCGCCGAAACCCTGCCGTGAATTGCGAGAACAAGGTCGAACCGATGCCGACGATCACGGCGAGCACCAGGACCTTGACGCCCGATGAGATGACGTTGCCGAGGACGCGCTCGGCGGCAAACGCAGTCTTGCCGAACAGACCGAAGGGGATCAGCACAAAGCCGGCCAGCGTCGTCAGCTTGAACTCGATCAGCGTCACAAAGAGCTGGATCGCCAGAATGAAAAAGGCGAGCAGCACCACGATCCAGGCGAACAGCAGGACCACGATCTGAACGAAATTTTCGAAGAAGCTGATGTAGCCCATCAAGCCCGAGATCGAGTCCAGGATCGGACGGCCGGCGTCGATCCCGACTTGCGCAACGCGCCCTGGGCTCAGGAAATCGGCCGCGGACATGCTGGTGCCGGACGCCTTGAGCCCGAGGCCGGCAAAAGCTCTCGAAAATGATACGGGCGAGATTGTTCCAGTTGCTGATCAGGTAAGCGAACACGCCGACAAACAGCGTCTTCTTGGCGAGCCGCGCAATGATGTCCTCGTCCGCGCCCCAGCTCCAGAATATGGCCGCCAGCGTAATATCGATCGCAGCAAGCGTGGTGGCGAGGAACGCCACTTCGCCGCTGAGCAGGCCAAAGCCGGAATCGATGTACCGGGTAAAAACCTCGAGGAAACGATCGATAACGCCTGTGCCACCCATCACCGGGTCCCTACTCTGTTCGATTTCGCACGGGCAGAATTCGGTCCTGGCTCTTCATGAGCCCCGCAGGCGCATTGGGCGCTGGCGGGTCTGGCAACTGCGGCGATTTTGTCGATGCGAAGAAATGCTGACGGTTCTCGGCCCATGTGCGGCGACAGGCTTCGAGTACTACGGCGTCGTCCGGCGTGACCGTTCGACAGCGCGCAAGTTCAGCTGACAAGAGCGTCAGCTTCGCCAGGCCCCAATGGCGCGAGGACGGCCGCGTCTTCGCTGCGCCGGCTCTGGATCACGGCTACCGCTGCGGCGAGCACGACGAACACCACAGCCGCGACCCGCAAGAACTGTTGAAAAGTGAGATGAGTGTTCATCAGTGAAACATCTGAACGGTCGTGGGTTGGTAGCCGACGCCCGGCGTCAGGAAACGCCGCAGTTGCTCCCTGCCCTGGTCCTGGGCGGATGTGCGCTGGGCTGCTTCCAGGTTCTGAGCGCGCCCCTGGGCCGCGACCGCTGCGGTCAGATCGGCGAGTTGCTGGGCCTGCAGTGCGACGAGCTGATTGCCGGCTTGGGTTGCCTGCAAGCGCTCCCGTTGCGGACTGGCTCGATGTCACAAGCGCCGACATCTGCGTACGGTTGGTGTCGAGATTGCCGACGACGCCGGCCTGCACCCGCATCGCATCCTGCAACGCCGCGACCGAGGTCTGCCAACGCGTTTGCGCGTTCGCTATCAGCGCTTGGCTCGATGTCCCGGCCGAGGCCGGCGCGTAGGTCGTCGAGAAGGCGCGATCGATCTGCTGGATGTCGTAGGCGATACGCTGCGCCTGGTTCAGAAGCTGCTGGGTGCGCTGGATCGATGATTGCAACTGCCGCAGCGACGAAAATGGCAGGTTCGCGAGATTCTTCGCCTGGTTGATCAGCATCTGCGCTTGATTCTGCAGCGACGTGATCTGGTTGTTGATCTGCTGCAGCGCGCGAGCGGCCCTCAGCACGTTCTGCGCATAATTGTTCGGATCGAACACGATGACCTGCGCCGAAGGATGGCGGCGTCGTCAAACTGACGGTAAGCGCGACGGCGCCGACCGCCGCGAGATAGACGGATGCGGTTCATGATTGATTTCTCCTCTGCAGGAAGATCGGGGATGATGTCGGCCGCCCACGGCGAGGCCGCGGTGCCTTCAGCCAGGCGGCTACAAAACCCTCGCGGCCATGCTCGGCGAGGATCTGCTTGATAGCGGCCTGATCCGACTTTGAGGACGCGGCCGTAAAGGCAAGCGCGACGTCGCCAAGACCGAGCTCGAACAGGCGATTGCCGCGCCGCGACTGGCAGTAATAGTCGCGCTTCGGCGTGGCACGGGCGAGGATTTCGATCTGGCGGTCGTTCAGCCCGAAGCGCCGGTAGATCGCCGTGATCTGCGGCTCGATCGCCCGCTCGTTCGGCAGGAATAATCGCGTCGGGCAGCTCTCGATGATGGCCGGCGCGATCGCGGAGCCGTCGATATCCGACAAGCGACTGGGTGGCGAAGATGACGGAGGCATTCTTCTTGCGCAGCGTCTTCAGCCATTCCCGCAGTTGCCCGGCAAAGCCCTGCGTCGTCGAGCGCGAGCCAGCCTTCATCGACGATCAGCAATGTCGGCCGGCCGTCGAGCCGGCCTTCGATGCGATGAAAGAGATAGGCCAGCACGGCCGGCGCGGCAGAGGTTCCGATCAGGCCCTCGGTCTCAAAGGCCTGAACGTCGGCCTCTCCCAACCGCTCGGCTTCGGCATCGAGCAAGCGGCCATAGGGCCCGCCGAGGCAATAGGGTTGCAGCGCGCGCTTCAGCGCCTGCGACTGCAACAGCACCGATAGGCCCGTCAGCGTGCGTTCCGCTGGAGGTGCCGACGCAAGCGAAGTCAGAGCCGACCAGAGGTGATCTTTTGCTTCCGGCGTGACGACGATCGTTTCGCGGGCAAGGATGTTTGCAATCCATTCCGCTGCCCAGGCGCGTTCCGCGGCATCATCGATTCAGGCCAGCGGTTGGAGCGCGACGGGTTCGGTAGCGTCGTCCGACAGCGCGCCGCCGAGATCATGCCAGTCGCCGCCCATGGCGAGCGCGGCCGCACGGATCGAGCCGCCGAAGTCGAAGGCGAAGATCTGGCTTCCCGGATAGCGGCGGAACTGCAGCGCCATCAGCGCCAGCAGCACGGATTTGCCGGCGCCGGTCGGTCCCACCACCAGGGTATGGCCGACATCGCCGACATGAAGCGAAAAGCGAAACGGCGTCGCTCCCTCGGTTCTGCGCGAAGAACAACGCTGGCGCGCCGAGGTGCTCGTCTCGCGCGGGGCCTGCCCAGACCGCCGACAACGGGATCATGTGCGCGAGATTGAGCGTCGAGACCGGCGGCTGTCGGACATTGGCGTAGACGTGGCCGGGCAACGATCCCGAGCCAGGCCTCCACCGCATTGACGCTCTCGGCCATGCAGGTGAAGTCGCGTCCCTGAATGACTTTCTCGACCATGCGGAGTTTCTCATCGGCGACGCGGGGGTCGTCGTCCCACACCGTTACCGTCGCCGTGACAAAGGCCTGCCCGATCGCGTCGGATCCGAGTTCCTGCAGCGCCGCGTCGGCATCCATGGCCTTGTTGTTGGCATCGGTATCGAGCAGCGACGAGGCTTCGTTGGTCATCACCTCCTTCAGGATCGCGGCAATGGATTTGCGCTTGGCGAACCATTGCCGCCGGATTTTTGTCAGCAGCCTCGTCGCATCTGTCTTGTCGAGCATGATCGCGCGTGTCGACCAGCGATAGGCAAAGGCGAGCCGGTTGAGCTCGTCGAGAATCCCGGGGGTGGTGACGGTCGGGAACCCGACCACGGTCAGCACCCGCAGATGGGCATTGCCCGAGCATCGGCTCGAGACCGCCGATCAGGGGCTGGTCGGCGAGCACCGCGTCAAGATACATCGGTATCTCCGGCACCCGAACGCGCTGGCGCTTGGTCGAGACGGTCGAATGCAGATAGGTCAGCGTTTCCTCGTCGTCGAACCAGGTGATTTCGGGCATAAAGCCCTCGACGAGCCCGAGCACGCGCTCGGTGCGATCGACGAAACCACGCTGGACTTCGCGCGCATCGGCATCTTCGTTGCGATCGCGTCCCTCGTAGAGCAAGCGCTCGGCTCGCCCAGCTTCTTCCGCCGGCGGCAAATAGAGAAAGGTCAGGAAATAGTTGGACTCGTAATGCGCGCCTTCCTGCTCAAATTCAGCCCGGCGCTCAACATCGACCAGAGCGGACGCCACGTCCGGGAAATGGCCTTCGCGGATATTTGCTGGCGGGATTGCGCTGCGCCTCGACAAAGACAGCCCAGCCCGAACCGAGCCGACGCATGGCGTTGTTCAATCGCCCGGCGACGCCGACGAGTTCGGCCGGCACGGCGGAATCCAGATCCGGCCCCCGAAACTTCGCGGTCCGCTGAAACGAGCCATCCTTGTTGAGGACGATGCCCTCGTCGACCAGAGCAGCCCAGGGCAGGAAGTCCGCCAGTTGCGTGGTCGAGCGCCGGTATTCCCTGAGGTTCATCATCGCGCTTCAGACGTTCAAATGGCTGGAGATACGCAGATGCCGGCGCACGACGTCGACGAATTGCGGGTCGCGCTTGGCCGCCCACACCGCGGCGGCCTGACCGGCAGCCCGAGCAAGAGACCCGCGAGCCACAGCCTTAAGCCCAGGCCGAGCGCCGCCGCCAACGTACCGTTGAGGATCGCAACCGCACGCGGTGCCCCACCGAGCAGGATCGGCTCGGTCAGCGCGCGATGCACCGGCACAGCAAAACCTGCGATGGGCGACTCTGAATTGGAAAACTTTCCTTCGGTCATATCAGCACCCCGCCGCCGAACGAGAAGAACGACAGGAAGAAGGAACTCGCCGCAAACGCGATCGACAGACCGAACACGATCTGGATCAGCCTGCGGAAGCCGCCGGAGGTGTCGCCAAATGCGAGCGAGAGACCTGTGACGATAATGATGATGACCGCGATGATCTTGGAGACGGGACCCTCGATCGATTGCAGGATCTGATTGAGCGGTTGCTCCCAGGGCATGTTCGAGCCGGCGGCCTCCGCGGGACCGGAGACCAACATCTGAGCGCCGGCGCAAGCGGCGAGAACAATCCAGCGATTGATGTGGAAACGTGATCGTCGTCATGGCCGATCTCCCGCGGCGTGAAGGACGTAATCGCCGTCAGAACCAAGCCCCTCGACGCAAGCAAGCTCGGCGAGCCGCCGATTGGAACCGCGACCTGCCAGGACAGCGATGAACTGGATGGTCTCGGCGATCAGCGCGCGTGGAACCGTGACAACGGATTCCTGGATCAGCTGCTCCATCCTTCGCAGCGCGCCGAGCGCTGAGCCGGCATGGATGGTGCCGATGCCGCCGGGATGACCGGTACCCCAGGCTTTCAGGAGATCGAGCGCTTCGGCACCCCTGACCTCACCGATGGGGATGCGATCCGGCCGCAAGCGCAGCGCGGAGCGAACGAGATCGGACAGCGAGGCGACGCCGTCCTTGGTGCGGAGTGCCACGAGATTGGGCGCCTTGCATTGCAGCTCTCTTGTATCTTCGATCAGGACGACGCGATCGGCGGTCTTTGCGACCTCCGCCAACAAGGCGTTGGTGAGCGTGGTCTTGCCGGTAGAGGTGCCGCCCGCGACAAGGATGTTTTGGCGGTCGGCGACGGCCGCGCGCAATGTTTCGGCTTGTCTCGCGTTCATGATGCCGGCGGCGACATAGTCGTCGAGGGTAAATACGGCGACCGCGGGCTTTCGGATCGCAAAGGCCGGCGCCGCCACCACCGGCGGCAGCAATCCCTCGAAGCGCTCACCGGTCTCAGGCAACTCGGCCGATACCCGTGGTGAATTGGGATGAACCTCGGCGCCGACATGGTGCGCGACAAGCCGCACGATGCGTTCGCCATCCCCCGGCGATAAACGCTCTCCGGTATCGAAAAGTCCACCCGCCAGCCGATCGATCCAGAGCCGACCGTCGGGGTTGAGCATGACCTCGACGACCGATGGGTCTTCAAGCCAGAGCGCGATCGCCGGGCCAAGCGCGGTGCGCAGCATGCGCGCGCCACGCGACGTCGCCTCCTGATTGAGTTGGTGGATTGCCACTTCCGTCCCCCGCTCGACACCGGCCAATGGCAGCCGCGATGTCGGGGACGATTAGAAAAGGCAGGATGTGCGGTCGCGCAACAAGATCAGATCAGGCGTAGTGCTCTGGCGTAGAAAGACCTGACAACGGCGAAGCCGTTCATGAAGAGCCATCCGTATGATCCGGCGCCCTATCCTTGGGAATCACGTCTTGAGAAATTTCCTGGGCCAGGGTCTGCCCCTTCGCCAACCGCCGCCCGAGCGCCTCGACAAATCCTTCGTAGCGCTCTCGCCCTTTGGCCTGGGCGGCCGGTTGCGCGGTATCAGGCAGTGGCGGCGTGACCGTGAGCCAGAAGCGCACGAACAACGCCAGCGCTTCGTTCGAGATGGTGACGTGGCGTTCAAGCCGCTCGACCTGTCGCGTCAGCCGGTCGAGCCGACGGCCGAGAGCCGCTTCCATCCGCTCCGAATTATCTGGCGACAGATACGATGAGAGCGCGGTTTCGACGACAAGCGCCTGTGGGACGCGCTTGCGGCCGGCGTAATCGGCGAGTTGTCCCGCCAGATCCGGCGGCAGGCGAAAGGTGTGCTTGGTCCGCATCGCCTACTCCGAGAGTTTCATGCCGTCGCCGGGATCCAGCGCAGCCTGGCGCGCCAAACCGCTGATTTGCTGCCGCAGGGCGCGGGCGCGCACGGCATCATCATCTGGATCCTCCTCGGCGAAGGTGAACTCCGGCGTCGCCTTCGATCGCTCCGGCACGATCTCTTCGTGTTGGGGCAGTTCGGGTTCGCGGCGAATGCCACTATTTGCGGAGATCGTCGATATGTGCCCCGCCTGACGTGCCGATTTCCATGGCCAGAGCTGACAGCGGCAGGAACAGGCAATCGGCTCCAATCATCTGACGCCGCGGCA
The DNA here is from genome assembly GCA_963722265.1 of uncultured Alphaproteobacteria bacterium. Lineage (GTDB taxonomy): Bacteria > Pseudomonadota > Alphaproteobacteria > Rhizobiales > Xanthobacteraceae > Bradyrhizobium. The sequence continues at coordinate 998,658 of CAVRKR010000010.1, forward strand.
CCCTCGCATTGCTTGCCGACTGCCGGCGGCGGCAGCACCCGCTCGGTCAGCCTGCTATCTTCATAATATCGCGCCTTCTTGGCCCGGATCGGCGGGACAGCCGGAGACGAGCACCAATTCATCCCCTGGCGGCAACTGCATAACCTCGCCCGGCGTCAGCAGCGGTCGCGCCGTCTCCTGGCGCGAGACCATGAGGTGACCGAGCCAGGGGCTGAGCCTGTGGCCGGCGTAGTTCTTCATCGCCCGCATCTCGGTCGCGGTGCCCAGCGCATCCGAGACGCGCTTGGCGGTGCGCTCGTCATTCGTCGCAAAGGACACGCGCACATGGCAATTGTCGAGGATCGAATTGTTCGGCTCCATAAGCCTTCTCGATCTGATTGAGGGATTGGGCGATCAGAAAGCTCTTGAGGCCATAGCCGGCCATGAACGCCAGTGCTGACTCGAAGAAATCGAGCCTGCCGAGCGCGGGAAATTCGTCGAGCATCAGCAGCAGCCGGTGGCGCCTCCCCTTCGCCTGCAGATCCTCCGTCAGCCTCCGGCCGATCTGATTGAGAATCAAGCGCACCAGCGGCTTGGTCCGGCTGATGTCGGACGGTGGCACGACGAGATAGAGGGTCGCGGGCCGGTCGCCCTCAACGAGATCGCGGATCCGCCAGTCGCAATGATGGGTGACCTTCGCAACCACGGGGTCGCGATAGAGCCCCAGGAACGACATCGCCGTGGAAAGCACGCCGGAGCGCTCATTCTCGCTCTTGTTGAGAAGTTCCCGCGCTGCGGAGGCGATGACCGGATGCGGCCCGGCTTCGCCGAGGTGCGCCGTCGTCATCATGGCCCGGAGCGTCACCTCGATCGGCCGCTTCGGATCGGACAGAAAGCCGGCAACACCTGCAAGCGTTTTGTCCGGTTCGGCATAAAGCACATGAAGAATGGCGCCGACCAGTAAGCGCGTGGCTGGTCTTCTCCCAGTGATTGCGCCGTTCCAGCGATCCTTCAGGGTCGACCAGCACGTCGGCGACATTCTGGACGTCGCGCACCTCCCATTCGCCGCGTCTAACCTCCAGCAGCGGATTGTAGGCCGCGGACTTTGAGTTGGTCGGATCGAACAGCAACACGCGGCCATGTTGGGCGCGGAAGCCAGATGTCAGGGTCCAGTTCTCGCCCTTGATGTCGTGGACGATGCAACTGCCCGGCCAGGTCAGCAGCGTCGGTACCACCAGTCCCACGCCCTTGCCCGACCGGGTCGGCGCGAAGCAGAGCACATGTTCCGGTCCATCATGACGCAAATAGTCGCGCTCGAACTTGCCGAGCACGACACCATCTGGCGCGGTTAGACCAGCAGCCAGAATCTCCTGACGTGTCGCCCAGCGGGCTGAACCATAGGTCGCCGCGGTCCTGGCTTCGCGCGCCCGCCATACCGACATGGCGACGGCGACCGCGATCGAGATGAAGCCTCCTGATGCGGCGATATAAGCGCCCTCGACGAAGACATGCGGCGCATAGGCGTCATAGGCGTACCACCACCAGAAGAACGAAGGTGGCAGATAGACGGGAACGCCAGAGGTATTTCAAACCAGGGCTGGCCCAATTGCGGTTGGTAACCAAGCTTCCAGGCGACCCACTGCGTGGCCGCCCACATCGTGGCGAGCACGATCGCTAAGACGACGAGGATCTGGCCCCAGAAGATTCGTGTCGCGGACATTTCTATCGAGGTTCAAATGCCGCCGGACGCGATCGGCAAGCGCGGCACCGTGCGGAGCGTGCCAACAGCGGCGGCCGGTTACGTTTCGGATGGCCGCGGTTGCCACATTACCTGTGGCCGCAGGAAAGCGCGCGGCATCATGAACCAGATCCATGCCGCGATCTGGAGGACAACATTGAGAGCAAAGGCGGTCTGGTAGGCCACTTCGGGATAATGTCCGGCGTCCGGGATCCATTGCTGCACGACGATGCCGGTCGCATATTGTACGGCGAACGCCGCGCCGATGTGAAACAGGTTCAACGCCCCATTGGCCCGACCGGTCAATTCCTTCGGGAAATACTCGGCCAGGATCGCGTAACTCAGCACGGTTGCCGCGCCAGTCGCCGCCACACCGCTCCACAGGACATAGGAGGGCAAGGGCAGCCGCAGGATCAATGCCAACTGAATCGCGACAAAGATGGTCGCGACCAGCCCTAAGAGGGTTTCCGGTCCGATGCCGCGCCGGCGCAGCCGATCGGCCGCGATGCCGAGCCCGATGGCGCCGATACTGAGCGCGACCGCCATGATGAAGAGATGTTGCACCACCCCTTCCCGGTCGAGGCCATCGACATCGGCAAGCCACTGCGCTGCCCACAAACCCTGCAGCGCCCAGGCCGTTCCGATGCAGCTTGCCGAGAGCGGCGCCAGACGCCAGAAGCGCGGATCGGTATAAACCTTCTTCAAGCCGACCGAGGCCGCTTTGTTTGTAATCGGCGCAGCCTCGGGCACCACAAAGTGGACCATGATCGCGCAGACCGCCGTCAATGCCGCCAACAGACCAAAGAGTTCACGCCAGCCAATCGAGGCAAGCAACAGCTCGGCCGGCCATGTCGCGGTCACCGCGCCGAGCGCGCCCAGCATGACCATCCAACCGTTCAGGAGCGGTACCCTCTCCCTGGGAAACCAGAGCACCAGCGCCTGCATGCCCGCGGTCAAGGCGGCGGCGACGCCAAGACCGATCAGGGCGCGGCCGAGGAGCAGCATGGAGAAATTCTCTGAGGCCGCGAACAGCGCCGAGCCGAGCGCCGCCACCACCATCAATATGCTTTGCACGCGCCTTGGCCCGTATCGGTCCAAGCAGGATGCCGATCGGGAATCTGGGCGGCGGCGAAGGTCAGGAAGTAAACGGAGGTCAGCAAGCCGAGATCGCCGGCACTCAGTCCCAACTCAGTCGCGAGGGGCGAAGCCATCACCGCATTGATCGTCCGGAAGAGATAGGCGAGGTAATAGCCGGCGACAAAAGGCAGGAATACGCGCAGGATCAACGATCCGTTTGCGGCTAGGTCTTGCCGCCAATCGTGGCGCGGTCGCGTGCGAGGCCTGTGCGGATTGTCGCGGGGCGGCCGCCGCCTCATCTTCATTGTTGCCACGGCGGGTTGCGGTCTCGGTGAAACGCGCCTCTACCAGGTCGCTTTTCGGAGCACCGGCCCTCGCCGCGCTGATCCTGTCGATCGTTTCCTGAATCAGGGGAACTCCTCGATCGACACGCCTTTCCACCTGCGCCGCGAACTCTTCGAAACGTTCGGCTCCAAGCGCGCAAGCCGCTCCCTGCGCAGTCGCCGGCAATATCGGCGTCACAGCCAAATGGAATCGCGCGTGAAGCGCTACCGTCTCATTCACGATCCTGAGATTCCGATCGAGCTGTTCGAGCTGGCTGCTCATGGCCGCGAGCTGGCGGGCCAATGTCGCGGCATCGCTGAAGTCTTCGTCGGAGCCGAGCAAACGATCGAGGGCTACTTCGACAAGCGCCGATTTGGTAGCGCCAGGACGGCTGGCCGCTTCCGCCAATCGCGCGGCCATACCTTCGGAGAGATAAACACCAATTCTGGGTTTCATGAGAAGATCCCGCTCAAACGCAACTGATCGTGATCACTTCCGGTCCAGGCGAAACAATTCAGCGTCGGCGCATGCGACACGCGGCTGGTTGATGCGCGCCGCTGCAATTGCAGGACTGCGTGAGGCTCGGTCCTTGAATAGCCGCGACGCCAGCTCCCGCGCTCGACAGCGGCCAGGAAGTTTTCAATTTGAGCGTTGAATGCCGCCGGCTCTTCCAGATTGATGCCATGACCGGTGTTGGGACATATCCAGAGACCGGCATTGGGCAGCGCGGATTTGAGCATCAAATTGGTTTCGAGGCAGGCGACGTCTTCATCGCCCACGGCGAGCAATACCGGAATCGTCATTTCCGAGAATTGATCGCGCAGATCATGCAGCGACGGCCGCAAGGCCTGACAGCGCGCCATCGTGTGCGACATGCCCCGCGGCGAGATGTTCGACGCAGACGAGCAACGAATTCCTGCCAACTCTTCGGATCCTTGTTTTTCAGCTGGATGCGGGTCGGACCGCGCGCCATCCTCTCGGCGATCCCGTCCATTCCGCGATCACTGAAGATCCGTGCGAGAACGGACGTCTCTCTCAACCAGGCGTCACGCTGGGAAGGATGAGAGCCGGATCCCACGGCGGCTGCGATAATCGCGCTGGCTTTTTCCGGATAGCGCAGGCCAAACTGCAGAGCGGCATATCCGCCCATGCTCAAACCCACCAGATGGGCGCGTTCGATCGAAAGACCGCGCATCACAGCGGCGATGTCGTCCACCGCGAATTCCCAACCATATAAAGCGGCATCCTCGGGGAACATCGCTCGGCGGATAGCCCCTTGCGTTATAGGCAATGCAACGATAGCCGCGGGAGAAATGGCGAAGCTGGGCCTCCCATCCACGGATGTCGGATGCGAATTCGTGGATGAAGATGATCGGATACCCGTCCCCACTTTCCTCAAAATACAACTTCGCTCCGGTAGCCTCGACATACGGCATCGCTTCTCGCCCCCATCCACAATTCGCGCTGTCCGGGTGCAGAGACAGAAAAACAGATCGCGCTGCAATCGATCCGCCCTTGGCATCGTGTCTTTGCGTAGCATGGCGTGGAATCACTGATGCGCAGGGCATCGCTGCGAACTCAGGACGTGTCAGAGTCCGAGCCCGCGCTTTCGACCAAAGCTCCAGTCGACGCCGCCGCCTGGCATCATGACGCCGGAAACTTGGCGACCGAGCTGCTGCTCCAAGGCCGGACGCCAGGGCACGAGCTGGAAGCCGAGGCCATCATCGATCATCGCGAAACGGCCTGAACTCAGGATGACCCGCTGCCGGTAGATACCGGCGACGTGCTCACCTTCCGCCGACGGCCGATAGACAAGCCAGGTTTCGGCGGCGATCTTTCCCGCCGCGTCGTTCAGTTCTCGTCTTCGCAGCGTATCGAGCAGATCACGTGCAGAAGATAACTCGCTGTCCCTGCCGGCGAGCAAGCCCTTCGCCGGCGAGATGTTCGAGCGCGACGGTCCATGGCATCCCGCACCTCCGCCCCGAAACCGCCGCTTCCCGTCACGACAGGCTCGCGCGCGAGAAGCTGGCGGTCCAACCAGGTCGCGCCTGGCGCAGTGATCTGCTGCTGTAGGGTAAGGTCCGACCGGATCGCGAGCGAGAGCCTCTTCCGGCCCTGGGCGTCCTCATAGGCGCGCGCCTCGACGATCGCGCCTGGCGCGGCATCGCCCGTTAATTCAAGGTCAGCGAATTGAAGATGGTGCGTCCTGCCGTCGATCCCCTCAACGATGGCATAGGCGGA